>NZ_JBVVWZ010000002.1:0-524510 GCF_055901535.1 Mesorhizobium sp. WSM1343 | reverse complement strand
TCTCGTCGAAAACCTGAATTGGCGCTTTTTGCGATGAAATTATTCAACAAGCGCCATTAAGCTCCGATTCGGAAAGCCCGGCAAGAAGTTTTAGGTTAACAGAAGGTGAACAGCACTAGCGGGCTTCCTTGCGGCCGATTCCTGCTGTCGTCGGATAATGGCGGGTTGTCGTTCGACTGGAACTCTCCCGCTCATCTGGCTAAACGCCTGGTTTTTCTGACACAAAGAGCAGTCTTTACGGCAGTAAAAACCGCCCCATCAGCGGAGCGGCTTAGGGGAGGGGAGGGCGCTTCCACCCGCTCAAGGCGGTAGGCGGGCTCGCTTTGCCGGCTGAGGCTTGGTCGAAGGCATCAAAAGCAATGGCCGACCTCCTCCATCATGACGAGACGCAAACGTCCAAAGCTCGGACCGACCCCAATTCGTCTCTAGCGGCCTCAAACGATATTCGCTGACATAGGGTAGGTCAGCGTGCCTCCTGCAGGTGCGTTTGCATGCGGAGGTCAACCGTTACCCGACTGAAAGCCGATCGCTGGAGACCGCAGTTCGCGCACCATCGTTTTGAGCGGTGCGGGCGAGCGCCCGAAACTTCCTTTATCTGCTCGCCAAGGGAGCGTTCGCAACCGACGAGGGTGCCACCCGAGCGTTGATAGCAGACGCTTGGTGATGAAATCCGGCCTGAGGTAGAAACCGAATTTGTCGGCTCGGGAACAACGATGCCAAGACCATCATTCCCGGCTCTATGGTGTCACTCTTGGCCCTTGAGGTCGCTGTCGCCGTAGGCTGCCGCGGACACCGTTAAACAGCTGATCTCGGGAAGGGGAGGGGGGCCCATCTTCAAGCGGGGTCGGAGGCTTGCCAACGCGCCGTTGGGTGGATTTCATCTCCTGAACGAATTTCATGGAAATCAGCTCATCGACAAGATCCGAACTGGCCTGCTTCATTGCGATTGTAGATGGCATTCATCAGTGAGCCAATGCTGACCCGGGCGAGGTCCGGATGGTTCTCGAGTGTGTTGAGTCGACGTTGATGAAGATGTCGATTTTGCCCGCTGCAACCTCGTCGGTCGCAAACTTCTGCCCGAGACGGGCGCGGCGTAGCTCTCGTAGGACAGCCAGTGCGTTTCCCTGGATGCGGCCCCATAGAATGTCTCCGGTGTCATGTTGATGAAGCGGGCGACGTTTTCGCGGACAAATGCGCCTGGCGACGAGTCGCAATCCTGCAATCGGGTCGCAGTTTTGGTTCCGGAACCCATTGCGTCACGCCGCGCAGCAGTGGTTCGACGACGTCGCATGGAGTGGGTGTCGGCTGAACATGACACCGAGCTATCCGCTTGGCCTTCGCCGAATCGAAGCAATTCAGCACGAGCCCAGAGTCGGTGACATCGCCTTATCTGTCCGCCCCGGTCGCAGGCCTCCGACCTTGCGGTTGTGCGCGGCTATCTCCCGCGAGGTCTGTGCGCCCGCGGAACCGGTCCGCTTTGGGAATTCCGAACTTCGCACAATCTATTCCGAGGGTAGGATCATCACAGCCTTCGTCGGCGGTGTGGTTCCTCCGGGCGATGGCTTCCTTCACTCCAGATTCCCAGGTTCATATGACTCACGCTGGACGGGTTCAGGTCGACGGCATTCTCGGCCTTGCAAGGCCTATCCTCACTTTCATGCTTGAAGCGCTGCATTCGCTTGGTTTCATCACCGGCGGTGTGGCCGCTGGCGCGATCGGCTGGAGCGGAAATCCGCTCGCCCTTTGGCAGCCCTGGGTTGCCTGGGTCAGGCAGCGCAGCGGGGCGAGGGCACATGTCTGTGCCACTCCCGTGGTCGAGGTCGAGGGCGTGAAGGTTGCGCCGCTGATCTGCTACGAGCAGCCCATCGTCGTCCTTGCCATCCAAGAGGCGGGCCGCGCGAGCCTGGGCATCTCTGTTCGGTCTCTATCCAGCCCAAGTGATCGTTGACAGAGGCGCTCTGGGAGCCTAGCGTATCTGACTGGTATAACAGGTATGCCACATGATCGGCGTTCTGATCAAACCGCGGAAGCTTTCGGAGGAGGTTGCAGCGCACCTCGAGCGGATGATCCGCAGGGGAGAGCTGGCCGAAGCCGACCGGCTCCCATCCGAGCGGGAACTCATGCGGCAGTTCGGGGTCGGGCGCCCTTCAATCCGCGAGGCCCTGCTGCATCTGAGCAAGATGGGGCTTGTCGAGGTGAAATCCGGCGAGCGCGCCCGCGTCACTCGGCCAACCCCCCAATTCGTGATCGACGCCCTCTCGGGGCCGGCGCGCCACATGATTTCGGCCCCTGGCGGGGTTCATGACTTCCAGAGCGCGCGTTTGTTTTTCGAAGTCGGGCTTGCCCGCAACGCCGCCATCAATGCCACGTCAGAGGATATTGAGGGCCTCAAGGAGGCGCTCGAAATCAACCGGCAGTCGATCGGGGACCTGACGCGCTTCGAGCGCACTGATGTGGACTTCCACTACGTGCTGGCTGTGATCACCCGCAATCGTATCTTCACAGCCATTCACGCGGCGTTGGCCGAATGGCTGCTGGAACAGCGGCGCACAACTTTGGCCAAAGGTGAAGACCGAAAGGCCTACGAGGCTCATCGCGAAATCTTTGATGCCGTCGCCGCGCGCGATCCAGACGCCTCCGAAGCGGCTATGCGCAGGCATCTGGAATATGTCTCCAGACGCTATCTTGAAATTGCGGGTGGCAAGGGATGAGCGGCTTCGTAGTCTGGGTCGATTTCCGCCTCAAGCCGGGTGCCCGGGGCAGATTCCGAGAGCTCGTGGACGCCAACGCGACCGCGTCGGTTCGCAGCGAAGCCGGCTGCCGCCGCTTTGATGTGACGCAGGCGCGCGGCGAGCCCGACCGGGTCCTGCTCTACGAGATTTACGACAGCGAGGCGGCATTCATGCTCCACTGCCGGACAGCCCATTTCGAGGAATTCAATTCGCAGAGCGCGCCGCTCGTCGACACCAAGCTGGTGACGATCTGCGACCTTGTTGTCGAAGCTTCGTCTTGAAGAACGCGTAGGCGCAATGCGCCCCTTGTGGGCGAACGGGAGGGAAGTTCATGTCGGAGCCAAGTCTCAAGGCGCTAGCGTCTCACAGACGCGTCAAGCTCGGGACCCTTGTCGCCGAGTTCGCGACGCCGGGGATAGGCCACATCCTGAAGTCCGCTGGCTGTGACTTCGCCTTTTTCGATATGGAGCATTCGGGCTTCAGCCTGGAAACGGTCAAGAGCGCGATCCGCTATTTCGAGGCGGCCGACCTGCCGGTTATGGTGCGTGTGCCATCGCAGGACTACCATTTCCTCGCCCGCGCCATGGATATGGGGGCCGAAGGATTAATCGCGCCGATGGTGAGTACCGTCGAGCAGGCGCAGCACATCATCAATTCCATGAAATACCATCCGGCTGGCGCTCGCGGCGTGGCGCTGCAGATCGCGCATGACCGTTACCGTCCGGGCTCGGTTGCAGATAAGTTCGAGGCGGCCAACCAGCGCTCGGTGTTCATCTGCCTGATCGAGACCGCCGACGGCGTCAAGAACATCGACGGCATTGCGGGATTGGACGGCGTCGATTGTCTGTGGGTCGGTCACTTTGATCTGTCGGTCTCGCTCGGCATTCCCGGCGACTTCGCGCACCCGACCTTCATCGCCGCGATGGCCAAAATCGTTTCCGCCGCCAAAAGGCACAACAAGTCGCTCGGGCGCCTGGTGCCCAACGTCCAGCAGGGCCACGAGTTCTACGCACAAGGCTTCGACTTCATTTGTTATTCGGGCGACGTCTGGATACTGCACGACGCGATCGCCGACGCGGTCTCCAAAATCCGGGCCGGGTGCCAGTAAGAACGGAGGAGAGAATGGGCGACCTAAAGTTCAAGGTGGCGCTTTCCGGTGATTTCCGCATGCCGGACGGCTCGCTGACCTATCCCGACTTTGACCTGGAGCCTCTGCGCAAGGCGCCAGGCCTCGAGATGACATTCCTGGAATCGAATAACCCGCTTCGCGCCGACCAGCTTGAGGACTTCGATGCGCTGATCCTTCTCACTCATCGCTTCGTTTCCACGAGTGTCCCCAAGAGCGGTCGGCTGGCCGTCGTTGCCCGCTTCGGCGTCGGCTACGATACTGTCGACGTCGAGGCCTGCACTGCCGCCGGCATCGCTCTGGTCATCACGCCCGATGGGGTAAGACGGCCGGTCGCCGTATCCGTCATCACCTTTATGTTGGCACTCACCGGCAAGCTGTTCACGAAGGACGCCCTCACCCGTAAGGGACCTCATGGCTTCCAGGAGCGCTCCCAACATATGGGTGTCGGGCTCGTGGGGCGTACGCTGGGGTCGCTCGGCATCGGCAACATAGGCGCCGAAGTTTTTCGCCTGGCAAAGCCCTTCGATATGAGGTTCATCGCCCATGACCCATTTGCAGACAAGAAGGTCGCTGCCGAACTAGGCGTGGAGCTGGTCGGACTGGAAGATCTGTTTCGTCGCGCCGACGTGCTGTCGGTAAGTTGCCCGCTGACGCCTGACACGCGCCATCTCGTCAATGCCGAGCGGCTCGCCCTGATGAAGCCTACTGCATACCTGATCAATACAGCGCGCGGCCCGATCGTCGACCAGAAGGCATTGGCACAAGCCCTGCGGGAGCGTCGTATCGCCGGCGCCGGTCTCGACGTGCTGGAGCAGGAGCCGCCGGATGCTGACGATGCAATCCTCAAACTCGACAACGTCATCCTTGCGCCGCACGCATTGTGCTGGACCGACCAGTGCTTTGCCGGCAACGGCGCTGCAGACGTCAAAGCGGTAATCGAGGTTCAACATGGTCGCGAGCCGCGCGGTGTGGTCAATCGCGAGGTGCTTTCGAGCGAGCGGTGGAAGGATAGGCTGGCCGTTTTCGCGGGCCGCTTCGGAAGCTAGGAGTGCGAGAATTTGGCGCGCCGCCGCGGCCATTGCGGGGGCCTTACGGGAGGAATGCTCGACCGCCGCGCCTGCGGACGAGTGAGCAAATGAGAAACGGGAGGACCAAGCACTATGAACGATCGTGAAAAACGTGACTTTCAGGCCGGTCTCGAAGCAGAGGTCGACGCCTTCATGCGTGGCGAAACGACCCGCCGGAATTTCATAACCCGCTTCGGCCAGATGACCGGTATGTTGGCAGCGTCTGCACCCATTTTGGGTATGATGACCGATTGGGCGCTGGCGCAGCAGAAGCTCGAACTGGCCGACGCCACGTCGCCGCTGGGACAGGCGCAGGCCGCTGCGCTGAAAGCATCTAAGGAAGGACCGGCGGAGGGCTCCGCCTTCCGCGCGGTCGAGGCGGCCAAGGCGCATGCGGGCGTCACGATCAACATGACCTACGAGGCAGGCCTGCAGGCGCTCGATCCACGCAATTTCAGTGGGCCGATGTGGGAGCAGCTTACGGGCATGAAGTCGAATGTGGTCGAACTGTCGAATCCCGATCAATACTCCAAGGCGGTCGCCGAGCACATTGCCGGCTCAGGCGCCTATGACGTGCTCGACATCTCGCCAGCCTGGACACCGTCGCTCGCCGATGGCGGCGTCATCGCACCTCTCGACGACTATATCGCCAAATATATGAACCCTGCAGACCTCGAGGACTATCATCCTCTCTACAAGGCGCTGCCGACCTACAAGGGAAAGATCTGGGGCTTCTTCGACGACGGCGACATGTTCGCTCTCTACTACCGCAAGGACATCTTCGAGGATCCGAAGATGATGGAGGCCTACCAGACCAAGTTCAACGCGAAGCTCGGACCACCGAAGACCTGGGAGGAATATGCTCAGATCGCCCAATTCATCACCGACCAGATGGCACCGAAGGTTTATGGTGCAGGCCACTTCCGCAAGGCGGGCAGCCCGGGCAATCAGTTCGACTTTCTGCAGCAGTACCGTGCCAACGGCGGGAAACTGTTCGGCGACGACATGAAGGCCGGCTTGGTGTCGGATGCGGGCGTCAAGACGCTGACGAACATGCTCGCGGCCAACAAGGCCTCGATCCCCGGTAACAACGAGCTCGACGCCGTCTCCCTTTGGGCGGCATTCCTGACGGGGAAGGTTGCGATGATCTATTCCTGGCCTCCAAGCGGCCGGATGGCGGCGAACTATTCGCAATCCGCCACGGCGATCAACTTCATTCCCCAGTCGCAGATCGCTGGCAAGGTTGGCTATGCCGTCGTGCCGGGCAATCCGGAACATGCCACCGGCTACAACAAGGCGCTGTCGGCGGATTCGCCCAATCCGGAGGCGGCGTATCTGTTCATGCAGTGGGCCTGCTCGCCTCCCGTCTCACTGGCGCGCTGCATGTTGCCCTATGCGCTGCGCGACCCATACCGCATTTCGCATTTCAAGTCGGAGCTCTATGGAGCACTGTTCCCTAGCGCCAAGGAGTACCTGGCCAACCTCAACAACTCGGCGAATGTCGGCCTGCTCGACCCGATCATGCCAGGTGCGCAGGACTATTTCTTGAGCATCGACCGCATGTGCACCGCAGTGTGGGCTGGTGCGGATCCGAAAGCATCGCTGGAAACGGCGGCCGCCGAGTGGAACGAGACGACCGATCGGCTCGGGATGGAGTCGCAAAAGGCTTTCTACACCGAGTTCCTGAAACTGCCCGGCGCCACCGCTGACAACACAGTGGAGAAGCTTGGCATGGCAGTCACCCTCTGAGACTCGCCTGGAGGGGAGCCGGGTTTCTAGCACCAGACCGGTGTTGCGGGCGCTTTGCTCGCAACACCCTGGCTCAACCGCGTGGCGATCTTTGGAATAAATCGATGCCGCACACCACCACGATCAGTCGCATGACGACCACCGGCGCCCCGCCTCGGCTTTCGACCCTCGCACAGTGGGCGGACCGCCACTTCAAATGGATTCTGGTCGCGCCCGCGGTGCTGTTGATACTGGCGCTGTCGATCTATCCGCTGCTGTTCTCACTGGTCGTGTCCTTCATCAACTACGACTTCCAGGTGCCGGGCCACGCCTTTGTCGGCTTGAAAAACTTCGAGCGGGTGGTGTTCGATCCCGTGGCACGGTGGTCGCTCTTGCTGACGGCCTGCCTGTCGAGCATCAGCGTCGCCATCGAATTCGTGCTGGGCCTTCTGGTGGCGCTCACCATGGTGCGCAGCTTTCCGGGGCGCGGTGTCGTCATGTCGATCCTGATCGTGCCGCTTTTCATCAGCCCGGTGATAGTCGGCCAAGCGTGGACGCTGCTGCTTCAGCGGCCTTTCGGGCCAACCAACTACATCCTGACGCAACTGTTGGGGCAGGAGGTGACGATCGGCTGGATGACCGAGCGCCCATGGCTTTATGTCTCGCTGATCATCGCTGATGTCTGGCAGTGGACTCCGTTCATGTTTGTCGTCCTGCTCGCCGGGCTTACCGCAATCCCTCCGAACCTCTACGAGGCGGCGGAACTCGACGGCGTCAATGCCTGGCAGGCCTTCTGGGCGATCACGCTGCCGCATCTCGGGTCTATGATGCTGCTGGCGTTGACCTTCCGCCTGCTTGACGCCATCCGAATGTTCGATACCATTTTTATCATGACCGGCGGCGGCCCGGGTACGCAAACCTACACGGCTTCCTACTATCTCTACACGGTCGGCTTCACCCAGTTTCATCTGTCGCAGGCGACGGCCGGAAGCTGGCTATTCCTGATTTTCACCGCGCTGGTAGTGACGCTGCTGGTGCGGCGGCTCTTGAAGGTGGAGCCGGTCTGATGGCCGCCGTCGCGCCCGCCCGCCGCAGGAAACGCCGGTCGGTGCCGATCGGTCGCATGCTGCTGCTCGGCTTCTTCCTCGTGTTCGTGCTGTGGCCCCTCTACTGGATGTTCAACACCTCGATCAAGCCGAGCGACGACTACCTCACCGTGCCGCCCGTCTGGTTCCCTGCCGAGCCGACCCTTGTACACTACAAAGCTGCGCTGTTCGCTTATCGCGGCCTCGACGGGCTCATCAACAGTCTGATCATTTCGCTGTCGGCCACCGTGCTTTCAGCGTTGTTGGGCACGCTGATGGCTTATAGTCTGGCGCGCTACAACACGGGCGGCCAGCACCTGTCTTTCTGGGTGCTGTCACAGCGCTTCCTGCCACCGATCGGCATCGTCCTGCCGGTATTCCTTATCTATCGTGGCGTCGGGCTGTACGACACCCATATTGGTCTGATCATCGCCTACACGGTCTTCACGCTGCCGGTGTCGGTGTGGATGATGTTCGCGTATTTCCGCGGCATGCCGAAGTCGATGGAGGAGGCGGCCCTGGTCGATGGCTGCACGCGTTGGGAGGCGTTCTGGCGTGTTGCCGTGCCGCTTGCCGCCCCGGGCATCGTCGCGGCGGCCGTCTTCGCTTTCATCGCTTGCTGGACGGAGTTCTTCTTCGCGCTCATTTTGACCAGTCGAACTGCGTTCACGCTGCCAACCGTATTCCGCTCCTTCATCGGCTTCCAGGGCGCGCAATATGGTGAAGCGGCGGCCCTGGCCATTGTTTCCCTCGTGCCATCCATCGCTCTGGGAGTCCTTGCTCAACGACATCTCGTGCGCGGGCTGACGCTCGGCGCCGTTCGCGGATAGAAAGAGGCAGGCATGGCTGAAGTCAGGATCACCGGCTTGCACAAGCGCTACGGCGCCTTCCATGCGGTGCGCGGCATTGACCTCCACATTCGCGACGGTGAGTTCACCGTTCTGGTCGGCCCCTCCGGATGCGGCAAGAGTACCCTTTTGAGGACGATTGCAGGACTGGAGGAGAGTTCGCAAGGCACGATCGAGATTGGCGGCGAGGTGGTCAATGACTTGCGGCCGCGCGATCGTGACGTGGCGATGGTGTTTCAAGACTATGCGCTCTATCCACATATGAGCGTGGCGAAGAACATCGGCTTCGGTCTCAAGGCGCGCAAGATGCCGAAGCCCGAGGTAGAGGCGCGCGTTGCCGAGGCAGCGCGTATGCTCGGCATCATCCCCTTGCTCGGGCGATTTCCACGCCAGTTATCCGGTGGGCAGCGTCAGCGCGTCGCCATCGGCCGCGCCATAGTCCGCAACCCCCGCATCTTTCTGTTCGACGAGCCGCTGTCCAATCTGGATGCCCAGCTTCGCGACGAAATGCGCGGCGAGATCAAGCGCCTTCACCAGGACATCGCCACGACGATGATCTACGTCACCCATGACCAGATCGAGGCGATGACACTGGCTGACCGCATCGTGCTGATGCGCGACGGGTTGATCGAGCAGCAGGGCGCGCCACTCGAACTGTTCGAGCGCCCCGCCTCGATCTTCGTCGCGGGCTTTCTCGGTTCCCCACGCATGAGCTTCCTGCCGGGCACGCTGGCTTTGGACGGGAGCGCCGCCGCCATCCGGCTGGCCGATGGTCTGCTGCCGATCGCCCCCGGGCGGACTCTAAATGGCGCTATAGATGGGCAGTCGGTGCTGCTCGGGCTGCGCCCGGAACATCTGACACGCGCACACGCTGCTACCCCCGAGCCGGGCACGCTGCGCTATGATGCAACCATCGACCTGCTGCAGCCGACTGGCTCGCGCAGCTATGCGACCTTCCGCCTTGCCGGCGCGCCAGTGGTGGCGGAGCTTCAGGCGCACGACGTCAGCCGTCCCGGCGAGAGACTGCCGATCGACATCAACATGAACCGGGCGTCGATTTTTGACGCTGCGACGGAGCAAGCAATTTGACCTTGGCAGCATCTCGAGCCATCCGCTTGTGTGGAACCGAACAGGTCGAGCCACCCTTGCGCACACTTCGCGCGGGATCGTTGTCGGTCGACTTCGACAATGGGGCGTTACGCTACATCCGCCTTGACGGAATTGAGATTCTGCGCGGAATCTCGTTCCTTGTGCGGGACGAAAATTGGGGAACCGCTACAGCCGTTCTCGATGATCTCCACATCGATGAAAGGCTGGATGTGTTCAGCGTCGCATACCGTGCAACATGTTCCGCAACATCCGGTCGCCTGGTTTATCAGGTACGGATCTCGGGCAGTAGTGATGGTGCGCTGGCTTTTGCGGCCGAGGCAGAGCCCGAGACTGACCTTTTGACGAATCGGACCGGCTTCATCGTCCTTCATCCGATCGAAGCCTTGGCGGGCAAGCCGGTAAAGGTGCTGCATGAGGATGGTCATGATGAGCTATCGCTCTTTCCGGACCACATCGACCCTAAATGTCCGTTCACCGATATCCGGGCGTTGTCGCATGAGATCGCGCCTGGGATCTGGGCCACATGCACCATGGACGGTGATGCCTTCGAGATGGAGGATCAACGCAATTGGTCTGACGCTTCCTATAAAACCTATGTCCGCCCTCTGCGTCGCCCGTGGCCTTACCGACTGCCCAAGGGCCAGAAATTCACCCAGGTCGTCCGGCTACACGTGTCAGGAACGCTTCGTGCCGGGGCGTCTGAAAACCGCAATCCACTCATCAACCTGACGATCGGCAGACCCGTCGGCCAAGTGCCTCGCGTTGGCGTCGGCGTCGCTGGCGACGAGGCAAGGCACGCGCTTGAATCCCCCGAGCTTCTACGACGAATGGCTCCGCAGTGGATGGTCTGCCAAGTCGATCTCCGATTCGGACACGGCCATGATGAACTCGAAAGCTACGCCGCGCTTGCACGGCTGACCGGCGCAGGCGTGGTCCTCGAGATCATCACCAAGGGCACGCTCGACCCATTCGGCGAATTGGCGCCCGTCGCTGATGCGGTCCATACAATCGGCCTCAAACTGGAAGCTGTCTCCGTCTTTCCGGCGCAGGACATGAAATCCGTTCAGCCGGGAGCACCGCGGCCGGTCATGCCCAGCTTCCACGAATGCTACTCCGCCGCTCGCCGGGCTTTCCCGGGGATCGGGCTGGGCGGAGGCATGGCCGCTTACTTCACCGAACTCAATCGCAAGCGTCCGCCAGCCGAAGCGCTCGACTACGTGACCTTCACCACCTGTCCAAGCGTGCACGCGGCGGATGATATTTCGGTGATGGAAACGCTTCAGGCTATCCCTCATCAGATACGCTCGGCACATGCTTTCACGGGCGACCGCGTGCCGCTGCGCATAGGTCCCAGTCAGCTCGGCTGCCGCGAGAACCCCTACGGAAAGGGCACCGCGCCGAACAAAGCGAACGCCCGCATATGTCTGAGCCGCATCGATCCACGGCAGCGCGGGCTGTTCAATGCGGCATGGACGCTCGGCTATTTCGCGGCCTGCGCTCGCGGAGGGGTCGAGGCCGTCGCGGTAGGGGACTTCACCGGCCCCTTTGGCCATATCCACAGGAAGGCTGATTTCGTCCAGCCATGGTATGACCAGCAGGACGGCCGAACGGTCTATCCCGCTTTCCATGTCATGGCGGGTCTCTCAAGGCTCGGCGGAGCCACCCTGCTGTCCGTAGGAACTTCCGGCGCTGACGCCATTGCGACGATCGCAGCTGAAAAAGATTGGCGCGTGACACTGTGGGTCGCCAACCTCACCTCCAAGGCGCAATCTGTGAAACTTCCGGATGCGCCGAGCAGTGCCCGTATAGCTCTTCTTGGCGCCGAGCAGTTCGAACGGGCGGCAACCGATCCCAACTTCATGGAAAGTACCGCAAGACCGCTGGATGACCAATTCATCTCGCTTGACGCTTACGCCGTCGCGCGAGTTGATCTCGACCTACCATTTTCGACCTAGAGCCCGATGTGCGCTGAAGTTGAGAGTTGAGCCCAACGTCATGCGCAGCCGCATCAATCGCTCTGGCCCGAAGCGGGTGACACAGATCGTCAGGCGTCACTGGCCAGGGGAGTGTCGACGCACCTTGTCCCAGGCCGCCAAGATTCGCTGCTTGCATCCGCGTGCGGCATCGTCGACCGTCGGGAATCACATAGACGCATTCTCATGCGGTCGCCCGCCTTGATCCGCCGTCGAGGAGTTCCTGAAGGTCCTCTTTTGGCACCGGTCTTGAAAGCAAAAAGCCTTGTAGCTGGTCGCAGCCGAGCTTGCGCAGATAATTGCACTGGCTCTCGGTCTCGACCCCTTCCGCTGTGGTGCTGAGGCCAGTCGCGCGAGCCAGGTCGATAATCGCCTGAACGATGGCCTCGTCACCGTTCGAGCCGCCAAAGCCCTGCACGAAGCTTCGGTCGATCTTGATCCTGTCCACTTCCAGGCTCTGCAGTCGGCCCAATGAGGAAAATCCCGTACCGAAATCGTCAAGCGCAAAGCGCACCCCGACACTGCGCAACGCTGCCATGTTCTGCTGGCATTCGGTGGGGCGCTCGGAGAGCGTGCTTTCCGTAACCTCCAGCTCGAGCCGCCGTGGATCCATTTGCGTTTCCAACAAGATGCTCGTCACTTTCATGGCAAAGCTCGGATTGTTCAGCTGCAACCCCGATACGTTCACTGCCAGGGTCTCGATCGGCCAATGCACCGCGTCAAGGCAGGCCTGGCGCAGAACCAGCTCGCCTAGAACTTCAATGAGCCCCGTTTCCTCTGCCAATGGTACGAACAAGTCAGGGGCGACCCAACCACGCTCTGCGTGCGACCAGCGCGCGAGGGCTTCGACGCCCGTCATCCTGTTGGTGTCGGCGGTGTAAAGCGGCTGATAATGCACCCGGATGTGGCCGGGCGTTTGCAGCGCCTTGCGCAGGTCCTGTTCGAGACCCTTACGCTTTGCCAGCGTCTGGTCCATCTCGGGTTCAAACAGAGCATAGCCGCTGCGACCGCCGGCTTTGGCGTGATACAGGGCGAGGTCGGCTTTCCGCACCAACTCGACCTGGTCCACCCCGTCCCTGGGAGCAAGAGCTACGCCGACGCTCACCCCGACAAAAACCTGAACTCCGGCGACCTCGAACGGCCGGCGCGCGGACTCGATCAAGTGCTCGCACAATGTTTTGACCTCATTCTCGCCTGCGACCGCGCGCTGGATGATAATGAATTCGTCACCGCCCAGGCGCGCCACCGTGTCCACCTCCAGGGTCAGCCGCCTCAGCCGGTCTGCGAACTCCCTGAGCAACTCGTCACCGGCAGGGTGGCCAAAGCTGTCATTGACCTGCTTGAACCGGTCGAGGTCAAGATAGAGGATCGCGAGCTGCTCGCCCGTCGCGGGCAGCAGTGTCAGCGCATCAGCCAAACGACTGTTGAAATGGCCGCGACTGTGCAGCCCTGTAAGCAGGTCGTAGTGGGCCAGGTGATAGATGTGATTCTCGGTCTCAATCAGCCTCAAAGTCCGCCGGCGCAAAGCGGCCAGAGCTACAATAATTCCGCCAAGTACCAGTCCGAACACCGCCACGAGTGTTGGCACCAGTTGAAAAAGGACAAACGCCCCGGGCCGATATGGCTGCCACACAAAGAAGCCGACAGTCGAACCAGAGCGACCGACGAGGGGATAGGACGCCTCTTCAGAGCTAAGCATGTTTGACCAGGAGAAGTGTGCGTCGTCGAGGAGATAGTCTTGGCGCAAGGAGGCAAGCAGACTGCCGTCCAGATAGCGAACGGCAACGTGTAGGAATTCCTGACCTGGTACTTGTGCAATGTGGCCGCTGTCGGAAACGACTGGCTTGATGCTGACAATGGCAGGATGGCCGGAGATGACGACCATGTCGGAAGCACCTATCGTGAGCACCTGCTCGGTGACGCCGTCGGTGTCCCCCTGTTTCAGCCTCGCCCTGAGGTTCTCCACGAGAGGCGCAGTGGTCGGGCGTATGGATTGATAGCTCGCCGGATCCACCGCCGATCCATCGGCGAATGCGTAGACTGGCGCGTCCTTCGGATCGAGAATGTAGACCTCATCGTGGCCGAAATACGTGTGCATCCAGGTGCCGAGATTGGTGTCGACCCATTTGGCATCCTGGCTCCGCAGGGCGCTGACCGCGTCGTCCCAGACGGTGACGCTCTCCTGATCGTGGGCTATTCCGCTCTCCAGCTTGGATATGATCAAGGCGACCAAGCTTTTCTGCCGCGACACGGCAACACCATCGGACTGGGTCGCCGACCATAGCAAAAGGCCTGTGGTGAGGGTCGCAACAAGCAGCGTCACGACAATGATGGGCAAAGCCGTTCGCTTGAAAAAAAGGCGACGTGTTGGTTCGCCGAAATGCCGGAGCAGCGTCATGAGGCTGCTTTACGCTAAGAAAACTGCTGGACCGTTAAAGGCGCGGCATCAGGCAAGCTGCACGTTTGAAAAGGCCAGTTCGATAGCCCGGCGTTGAACTGCCAAGGAACAAATTCGCCGCGCGCGCGTTCGAGAGCGGCCTTTGCGGGGACTGAACACGAATGCTACTCGCTTTGGGGAACGCGCTCTCGACGACGGTTATGGCCGGCAGAAGTGGGGGTGCGGAAATTTTCGGCGTGGTCGATCTCAGCACTAAAGCCGAGGTAAGGATCAACGCGATGAATTTGGGAATGGCAATTCAGTTCGTGGCCAATGCCTCGGTGCTCGGTTACGATGTCCGTTCGGCGATGGTCTTCTACGGCGAACCGGGAACGCCAAGCCTCAGGGCAAATGACTGCGATCGATTGTGGGCGCAATTTGGTGCCGCGCTCCTTCGCCCATAACGCCGGACGCTTTTGGCTATCTTCAGCTGTCTGGAGCTAACAGCCCATGCCGCGCCACCGGACCGTCGGATCATGAGATCTGAGAGACCTGACGAGAAATTTGCTTTCGGTCACTTCACCGGCACGCAGAGCCGGTCGGGCACTTTGGGGACAAGGGTGGCGGTGGGTTTGCCGATGCAAGTGCAGTGTGCTCGAGCCAATTCGCGACTGGGCGCCGGTTGAACCGCTCGGCCTGCCTGCCTTACCGCGCGAGGCATGACCTACCCCACGGCCAACCATTTGCGCGATTGGGCAAAGGCCGTGAAGGCCTTGGCGTCCATTGGGCGGCCAAAAACATAGCCCTGCAGAATATCGCAACCAAGCTCCTTCAGGATGCGCACGTGATCATTCGTCTCGACACCCTCGGCAATGACTTCGATGCCGAGCGATTTGCCGATCTCAATGATCGACGAGACCAGCTGACGCTGCGGGATCGACTGGGTGACGGGCGTGATCAGTTGGCGGTCGATCTTGAGCCGGCGCGGCTGCAGCTTGAGCAGGGACACGATCGAGGCATGGCCGGTGCCGAAGTCATCGATTTCGATGTCGATGCCGAGTTCCTTAATGTGCTCCAGGTTCCAGGTGACCAGGTCGTCATTCTCATCGAGGAAGATGGACTCAACCAGCTCAAACGACACCGTGCCCTTCCTGATGGCAAGCTTGCGCAAGCCATCGATCAGATCCTTGTCCTCCAACCGCTTGGCGGAGACATTGACCGAGACGTGCGGGATCTTGAGACCGCTGTTCGACCATTGGTCGAAATTCTCAAGCGCCTGTTCCAGGACAGCGCGATCGATGATTGCCACGACGTTGAGTTCTTCGGCCACTTTGAGATAGCTTTGTGGGGCCAGGATGCCGCGTTCGGGATGCTTCCAACGCGACAACGCCTCGACCCCGACGATCTCAAGTGTCCTGGCGTCGAACTGCGGCTGATAGTATGTTGTGAATTCGGCGCGCTCCAACCCGCCCAGGATTTCGTCGGCAATTTGCTTGGTCCGCACGATCTCGCTTTGCAGCTCTTCGTCAAAGAATTCGTGTCGGTTGCGACCGCTTCCTTTCGCCCGGTAAAGAGCGAGGTCGGCGTTGACGAGCAGTTGCTTGGCGTCGGTTCCGGCGGCAATTCCGATGCTCACCCCGAACCGGCACGGGTTGCCCTGAAAATCGACCGGTCGGCGCATCTGCGTGATGATGCGGTCGCCGAGCGCGGAAAGTTGCTTGTCATCACGTCCATGGCTCACCACGACGAACTCGTCACCGCCGATGCGTGCAACAAAATCACCGGGACCCGTGTTGACCTTGATGACCTTGGAGGCGTGCACCAGCATGGCGTCACCGGCTGCGTGGCCGAGTGTATCGTTGATCTGCTTGAAGCGGTCGAGGTCCAGATGCAGCAGCGCTGTGCGGGTCCCCGTTACGCTTTTTTCGGCAAGCAACTCATCGAGATAGCGGCGGTTGGGCAGGCCGGTCAGCGGGTCGTGCAGCGCAACATGCTCTACATGCGCCTTTGCGACCTTGAGTTCGGCATTTTTCGATTCCGACAGCTGGCGCTCTCGAATGAGCGTCTCATTGAGCAGCACGTCGCTGGTGACGTCCCACTCGGCGCCGATCATCTTCGGCGTGCCGCCGATGTCCTGGAAGAAGGCTGCGCGCGTGCGCACGTGGCGCGTGGTACCGTCCGCTAGCAGGACTCGATATTGCGAGGAATACGGTCCCTCCCTCTCGGCGGCCGCGTCGAACTCCTGGCGCGCCCTGTCAAAATCTTCGGGATGAATGGCCATCGCCCAGTCTTCATAACCGCGCGGTTTGCCATCGGCTGGCTTGCCGTAGATCTGGTTGACGCGGTCGTCCCATAGCAGTTCTTTTGTGGCCAGGTCGTGCTCCCACACGCCAATTCCAGAAGCTTCCAGGGCCAACTCAAGGCGGCCAGACAGACGTCTGAGCTCGGCATAGTTTTTCTGTCGTTCGCCGAACAGTCGCCCGGCCACCAGGATCGGCAGCACCACCAGCGCGCCGGCAAAGGCTATGAGCCCCCGCAACATCCACGCATTGTTCGGAATGGCCGGCCAGCCTCCCTTCGGTATAGCCGAAATCAGCCAGGAGCCCGAAGGCAGTTGCACATCGGCCGACACCGGCTTGCCGGCGAGGACATTGTCTCCCCCGAAGAATTTTTTGCCGCCACCGCCAAGCGCGTCGGTCCCCGTCAGGGCGACATCAATATCAATCCCGGGGTCATTCAAGCCGCTCGCCGCGTAAAGCTGATCGACATCGATGACAGCGGAGAGGATGCCCCAGAATCGGCTGCCGCCGCCCGCCGTCGGCACAAAGACGGGAATGCGCCCGACAAAGCCCCGCCCTCCCTGGGCCAGGTCGACGGGGCCTGCCAACACAAGAACGCCGAGGTCTCGCGCGCGAAGCGCCGCCGTCCGTTGCGCCTCGCTCTTGCGGTAATCGAGCCCGATCGCCTTCTGGTTGCCTTCCATCGGGTACATCAGCGAGATGACGAGATCGGGCGCACCGGCGATGTTGCGCAGTTGCGATCTCTGTCGGAACAGGTTGCTTGCCAGGGACGCAAATCTCTGCTGTCCCATGTACGGCTCTGTAACTATGGCCGAGACGAGGCCCTGAACAAGCTGGAGATTACCGTTTACATTGCCTTCGAGCTTGGCCCTTATGATGTTGACCTTGGCCTGGACTTCGGCGCGCGCGAGTTGATCGGACACTTTCGTGTTCTGCAAGTCCGCAAGGACCGCGCAGATCACAAGCACGGCCAACGCAATTGCCGCCGGCAAGTTGGCGGTCGAAAAAACCGCCTTTCTTGCACCATCAAAGTCAAAATCCGTTCTGCCCGACCGGCTCAATTGCGTTTCCTTGACAAAAAGCCCATCGGCCAACGTAGGATGAACTGTTTAAATTTGGACTTCCAATCTGCATAAAAGCTTCTGGTCTGTGCCACCAAGTTTCGAAAGGCTGCGCTTGGGCGCTGCGCGTAGTACCGTTGGGCCTGTGCCGGCCAGTCCTGCTGCGCCGAACAGCAGGGTCGTCCTGCTCGGGCGGAAGAAGGGTAGGGAAAGCGAGACGGACAGCCTGGGAGAGGGGAGGGGCGAGATCGACATCAGGAAGATGGATTAGCCTACTACATGCTCGCTGGTTCGCACCGGGTCATCCGTCCATCTTCTGCTATGATCCCGACGCCGTGACGTTCGTCACGGCTCTTACCCACAGCCCTGACGCATCCTGGCCAGTGAGCTCTAAATTGGCCGCGCTTAACGATCCGGCTCGAACCAACTTGTCGTGCTGCCGCAAGGGTGCGTTACCCTGATCCATTCGCCGATGTCAGGCTCTTCGGCGTACGGGATGGTTACTGGTCCCCACGTCTTCGCAGCTTCAACAACATTTTCGGCCTGAACCTCGGCACGTTCCACAGCTTTGCCGTCGCGTATCAGCTCGACGGTGAAACTCTGCATAGATCGCACTCCTGTCGCGCAATCATATCCCAACCTCTACCCGAAAGGAAAAATCTGTTTTTTCGAAAGGAAATAGCTTCCCAAGGTCCTCGCGGCACAAAGCAGCTATTCGCAACAAAAGGGGCCCGGTGGCCCAACGATGAAACGCATTTTGCTTTTCTTGTGCGGCGAAAGCATGATGGAGCGGGTGGCTAACAGCCGATAAATTTTGCCAACACATTGATTTCAAATCATAATTTCATGTTCCATAATGTATATTATGCGACTTCTGGATATTGCCGCAGAGTAGAAATGTCTTGATTCTGCAAAGTAGGAATGTCGCCCTGCTCGTCCATGAGCGAGGGAGATGGCGGCTTGGGACTGATCTTAATGAGCGAGCGCGAGCTGCAACGCATTGAGGTGCTGTCGAAGGTTTTGGAGCGGCGCATGACGGTTGTCTCGGCGGCGCATGTGCTGGATATGACGACGCGTCAGGTCCAGCGTCTGCTGAAGGTGTTCAGAGCCGAAGGCGCTGCAGCACTTCGGCACAAGGCTCGAGGACGACCGTCGAACCATCGATATGTCGCCGGCATCGGCAAACTGGCGGTTCAGTTGGTTCGGGAACACTATCTCGACTTCGGGCCGACCTTGGCGGCCGAGAAGTTGGCGGCGAACCACGGCCTGGTCGTGTCGCGAGAGACGTTGCGCAAATGGATGGCGGAGGCTGGAATCTGGCTGTCGCGAAAGCAGCGCAGGACGTTCCATCAGCCCAGATTACGTCGGGAGTCGTATGGCGAGCTGGTGCAGATAGACGGCAGCGATCACCATTGGTTCGAGGAGCGGGGCGATCCGTGTACCCTGCTCGTCTTCATCGACGACGCCACGAGCAAGCTCCAGCAGCTTCGCTTTGTAAAGTCGGAGAGCACCTTCAGCTACTTCGAGGCGCTCGAGCTCTATCTGAAGGCACACGGTTGCCCGGTAGCGTTCTATTCCGACAAGCATACGGTGTTTCGGGTTGCGAAGGCCGAGGCCCGCGCCGGCCGGGGCATGACGCAATTCGGGCGGGCGCTTTCCGAACTCAACATCGAGATCCTGTGCGCCAATTCGAGTCAGGCCAAAGGCCGGGTCGAGAGGGTCAACCGGACCCTCCAGGATCGTCTCGTGAAGGAACTGCGCCTCGCCGGCATATCGAACATCGAGGCGGCCAACGCTTTCCTGCCGGGGTTCGTTGCCGACTTCAACGAGAGGTTCGCCAAGGTCCCTGCCCGACCGGACAATCTGCATCGCGCATTGAATGTTGCGCCGGATCGGCTGCGTGACGTGCTGTGCAAGCGGGAGCAGCGTTATGTCGGCCAGCAATTGTCGTTCTCCTACGAACGCAGGCAAATCATGCTTGAGAAGAACGACCTTTCGTGCGGGCTGGTCGGCAAATACGTCGATATCTACGAGTTCGCCGACGGTCGGCTGGACGTTCGATGGAGGGCGTGTCACCGAGAACAAGCGGCTCGGCGAAGTGCTGACCTGGATCAAGGCTCAGCAGGACGAGGCGCGGCCTCCGCCGAAGATCAAGACCAACAGCGAACAGATCGCTTACAAGAAGCGCGGGTCGAAGCCGGGCCGCAGGACAGATTTCATCAACGACCCTGCCGTCATCGCCCGGCGAGAACAGGCACTGACAAGGGTGGCCGCTGCCGAGTGAGGCGGCTTTCAAAGCTAAAGCCAGGGAGCCAAGCTGGAACGCACCCGATCGGGCTGCGCAACCCCGACCAGCTGACGCCCGATCGGGCACTCACGTCGGCGCCAGGAAGTGCGTCGCTGTCGCATTTCTAACTTGCTGGACCCTGCCCCCCGCGAACGTAGGATGCGACATTTCTACTTTGCATAGCCGGCGACATTTCTACATCGCCGCCACACTGGATGTAGCAGTTATATAGAGATGCGACACTTGAGCAATTTAGAGATGCGACAGTCCCCGACTTTCACAGCTCATGCTCTGGCCAACTCGAAGCTGGAAAGGAAGGCTGACGACTTCACACTGCCTGGCGTGAGACCGGGCGGAGCCGGCATGCCTTTGATCACCTTGTCGCAAAAAAGAGCTGCATCGTCTTGAAGCCATCCAGAAGATCCGCGACCGGCGGCTGAGCGTCCAGGCGGCGGAGCTTCTTCATCTCAGCCGCAGTCAGGTTCACCGGCTGTTGCAAGCCTATGACCAGGACGGCGCCGGCGGGCTGGTGTCGAAGGAGCGCGGCCGACCGAGCAATCGGCGCCATGATGAGGAGCCGCCGCCGCCGGCCGCGCCACCATACAGCGTTTCGGTCGCTTCGGTGTTGAATGCTATCCCCTGCTTGGGATGCAGCTCCAGGTCAAGAACTGCGGACTGTGACATTGACCACGGGGACCAGCGGCAACGGTTCGCCGTCTTTGCCGGTGAGTTCCGATTCGAACTTCTGGGTGCGGATGATTTCCTCGACCTGGCTGGTGAAATCGTCATGGCGCGCATCTTCGCCACGTTCTCTATCTTCACCTCGCCCTGATACGCAAAGGGCTTGGCCTCATAGAGCGGGTGCGCGTCGACCCATTCGAAGTACTCGCAACATGCCGTCCACAGCTTCTCTGGATCGATGATGATCGGGCTGCGGCCGTGTGAGCTACGGGCCTTCCAAAATTGGTTTCCTGCGGGTGCGGGCATTTGCGAAAATTTCGACGCTTTTACAAAGTTAACCAGCGGCCGGATTCGTACGGTTTTGTGACTTGCTGGATTGCCGATCACATGGTTTTTTTCCCACATCGTTGTGTGGGAGTGCGGGCGTGGGCGACGATCAGAAGGACGGTGTTCGGGTAGAACACATAGACGGCCAATGGGCGGTGCAGATCATCGAGGATGGCGTGACCACCCAACAGCTTTTCGACAACGAGGAATTTGCGAGGAGTTTCGCAGCCGGTCAAATCATCCGGCTCAACCTTAACCGGTCCGGCCAAAGCCAAAGCGGCCATGAGGTGGATGGCCCGCGAAACCATTCGTAAACCATGCCAACACGGTAAATATTTTATGTCGAACCGATCGGGTTGCAGGAGGTTTTGGGCGGGTCTGCAACAAAGAGGCCCAGCCAATCCCTGCACCGCTTACCCATCTCGCCCGCCCTGTTGATCTCCTTCGGGATTGCCTGCGGAATTTGCGTCTAGGCGACATCGGATAAGCCAGTGAGCTTCTTTCAAGCCCAGGCGCGATGCTACCGGCGGGCCGGTGCTGTCGGGGACGATCCGCTACCGGCTGCGCACGTCGTTCTCGCGCACGGGCAAGACCGCCACCTCTCGAATTGCGGCGCCACGGGGGATCGCGAATAGCGGGCCGGCAGCCGAGGGCGACGAGGTTCTACACGATCAGAACCTACTCGAAGGAATAAGTGAAACCTTCCTTGGAGGCGCCGACGGTGACTTTGGTCATCTTTTCGCCCTCGAGCGACCGGTTAAGCACGCCGCGGCTCAGTTCCGGCAGCAGCGTGTTGGTCAGGATGGCATCGATCATCCGCCCGCCGGATTCGATCTCGGTGCAGCGGGCCTTGACCAGATCCATGACACCGTCGCCGATCACCAGTTCCGCATCGTTGGTTGCCCGCAACCGGCGAGCGATCTTGGCGAACTGGTGGCCAGTGATCGCTTCGATCATCGAATCAGAGAGCGGATAGTAAGGAATGGTCACCACCCGGCCAAGGAAGGCAGCCGGGAAGACCTTCAGCAATGGGCTGCGCAAGGCGGTATCCAGATCGTCGAGCCCGGTCCGCAGCGTGCCATTCCTTGTGCGGTCCATGATAACTTCGGAGCCGACATTCGAGGTGAGCAGGATCAGGGTGTTCTTGAAATCGATCCGGCGGCCCTCGCTGTCGTCCATCATGCCCTTGTCGAAGACCTGGAAGAAGATTTCGTGGACGTCGGGATGCGCCTTCTCGACCTCGTCGAGCAGGATCACCGAATAGGGTTTTCTGCGCACCGCTTCGGTCAGGATGCCGCCCTTGCCGTAGCCGACATAGCCGGGCGGTGCGCCCTTCAGTGTCGAGACGGTGTGCGCCTCCTGGAACTCGGACATGTTGATGGAGATCAGGTTCTGCTCGCCACCGTAAAGCGTTTCGGCCAGCGCCAATGCCGTTTCGGTCTTGCCGACGCCCGAGGGGCCGCAAAGCAGGAAGACCCCGACCGGCTTTTCAGGCGCGCCAAGCCCGGCGCGGCTGGTCTGCACGCGTTTGGCGATCATCTCCATGGCGTGATCCTGGCCGACGACCCGTTCCGAAAGCGTGGCGGCGAGCTTGAGCGCCTTTTCGGTCTGGCTGGACAGCATCCGTCCGGTCGGGATCCCGGTCCAGTCCTGGACCACGGCGGCCACTGCATTGCGGTCAACCGAGGGCAGAATCAGCGGTGTCTCGCCTTGTGCCGCTGCCAATTCGGCCATCAGTGCGCGCAATCGGGCGAGATCGGCGGCAGGATCGGCAGCGGCCTGTGTCTCCGCGTCCGTCTGGGCGGCCTTGGGCGGCTCAGTCTCTGACGACTCCGCTACCTTGGTCTTTTCTGCGTTCGCCGCTGCCGGTTCGGCATCGGCCCCAACGGTGGCCGCATCGAGCGCCACACCCTCGCCGCGCAGCCTGGCGCGCAGTTCGAGTATCTCGGCGACGAGCACCTTTTCACGATCCCAACGCTGCTGCGCCGCAGCCAGGGTGATCTCGCTCTCGGCAAGCCCGGTGTCGACGCGCGCCTGCCGTTCAGCCACCTCGATGCCGATCGCGGCCTCGCGCCCGATGATGCCGCGCTCGACCTCCAGAGCCTGGCGGCGGCGCATGATGTCCTCGACCTCGGCTGGCGTAGCATGCTGCGATATGGCGACACGGGCGCAGGCGGTGTCGAGGAGGCTCACCGCCTTGTCAGGCAGTTGCCGTGCCGGGATGTAGCGATGCGACAGGCCGACTGCTGCCTCGATCGCCTCGTCGAGTATCTGCACCTTGTGGTGTTGCTCCAGAACCCCTGCCACCCCGCGCAACATCAGAACGGCCACCGCCTCCGACGGCTCGTCGATCTTGACCACCTGGAAACGGCGGGTCAGCGCCGGGTCTTTCTCGATGTGCTGCTTATATTCGGCCCAGGTCGTTGCGGCGATGGTGCGAAGTTCGCCCCGTGCCAGCGCCGGCTTCAAGAGATTGGCGGCATCACCGGTTCCGGCAGCACCGCCGGCGCCAATCAAGGTGTGGGCCTCGTCGATGAACAGGATGACCGGCGTTTCGGACGATTGAACCTCGTCGATCACAGCCTTCAGCCGTTTTTCGAATTCGCCCTTCACGCTGGCGCCCGCCTGCATCAATCCGACATCGAGCATGCGCACGCTGACGCCTTGCAGCGTGGGCGGCACATCGCCCTGAGCGATACGCAAGGCAAAGCCCTCAACGACCGCCGTCTTGCCGACCCCGGCCTCGCCGGTCAGGATCGGGTTGTTTTGCCGACGCCGCATCAGGATGTCGACTATCTGCCGGATCTCCGGATCGCGGCCGACGACCGGATCGATCTTGCCCTCGCGGGCGCGTTGGGTCAGATCCGTGGCGAATTTCGCCAAGGCCGAATCTCCGCCCATGGTCCGCTTCGGCGTTTCGGCCGCGGGAACCGCGATGGCTGCGCCGCCTTCGAGCGAACCTTCCACGACATCGGCGAACCGCGCGACAACCGCGTCGGCGTCGATCTTGTCGAACTCGCCGCTGATCTTCGACAGCAGGCCTTCCAGAACCGGGGTTTTCAGGCAGGAAAGCAGAATATGGGCGCTGCGGACTTCCTCGACGCCGAACTCCAGCGTCGCGAGGTTCCAGGCTTCCTGGATTGCATGGAAGATATGATCGGAGAATTCCTCGATCGAGGTTGCGCCATAGGGCAACTTGTCGACGGCACGGGTCATATCTGCCGTGAGCCGGCTGGCATCCAGTCCCGCATCGGCGATTATCATTTGCACGTCGGAGCGGTCGGAAAGCACCAGCTGCTCGATGAAGTGAACGAGTTCGACGTAAGGATTGCCGCGCAGCTTGGCGCTATCGGCCGCGGCCTTGAAGGCGCGCACCCCGACAGGATTAAGCTTGCCGACCAGTTCCTTACGCTTGAAGCTCTGCGACGACCGGCGCTGTTCCATCGAACGTGCTCCTGCAATCTGCCAGCCGATAAACTGCCACAGATGCCGCCACTTGACAAAGTGCGTTGTGGACGAGGCCTCAATGCCTGGTTCAGCCAGCTTCCTCGTATTGTGGAAGTCTTGCACCACCGGCTGCAAACAACAGCGGAATTGCGCGCCCTGCGCGATGCATTTCTCATACGGATTGACAATTGCGCCACGGAGTTCGGTACTCATGGCGGTGTTCAGCTTCTGTTAATTTTGGAGCACTCGTTGAATTGTGGTAAAGTGCACCGGTGTGATAACGTAAGGTCACATAAGGTTTGAGGGCCTTCGCTGGGGGTTGGTGTGATTGATCTCGCACTCTGGCTTTCTTCGCTAGACGGTGAGAACCCGTCCGGGGAAGATTTGCGCAACGACCCGGCTTTCCATGAGTTGGAGCGCCTGACCGAAGCCCAACTCAAGGTCGTCCACGACGGCAACAATAAGGCCGGCTCGCAAAGCACGATTCCAGTCGACTGGCCCGCTGTGCTCGCAAAGGCGGAGGAATTGCGCGCGCATGGCAGGGACTTGCGCCTGCTTGTCATCGTCACGCGCGCGCTGGCCAATGAAGACGGGCTGGCCGGATTGGCGCAAGGTCTGACGCTGATCGCGCAGACCTTCGATCAGCATTGGGACACCATGCATCCGGCTATGCGGCCCAACGCTTCGCCGCGCGATGCCGCCTTGCGCCGTATCAACGCGCTGATCGACCTGCAGAATGGTCAGGACGGGTTGTTGGCGAATCTGCGGCAAATGACGTTCTTCGCGCCGCGCGCAATCGGCCCGGTTCAGGGCAAGGACCTGGAGAAGGGTGCGCTCGACGATCGCGTCATGCTCCAGGAAGCCGCCTCGGGGCTGAATGCGGCGGAAAAAGCGCAGCTGGTCAGTGCGCACGGACAACTCTTGAATCGGGTGCGTGCCGCATGTGCGGCACAGATCGATCAGGCCAATGCGGAGATGGTCCAGCTCATCGCCGACGCCCGGGCGACGATCACGGCACTGGATGCGCTCGAGACTGCGCTCAACGCTCGTCTCGAGGGCAGCGGCACTCCCGTTCCGGACTTAAAACGGTTCCTGCAGCGTTTGCTGACGACACTTGAACGGAATTCAGCGGCCGGCGCGGTGACGAATGGCGCAGCCACGCAGGCGGTGCCGACGGAACTGGCAACGCCTGCTCGAAACGGTCATGGAGCCGATGCTATGGCAAGTATGGCAAGCTATGCGGACTCGAGCACGGGACTCCCCGACCGGATCTCCTCGCGCGACGACGTGGTGAAATGCCTCGACCTGGTCGTCGCCTTCTATGACCGTACCGAACCGTCGAGCCCAATTCCGCACCTGGCTCGGCGGGTCCGTCGGATGGTGCACATGGATTTCGTTGAACTGATGGAAGATCTCGCCCCTTCGGGGCTGAAGGAGTTCAGGCTGCTGGCCGGCGTTCCCGATGCCAAGAAGACGGCTCAGAAGGATGAAAGGTAACAACACATGCCAGCCGAAAGCAAAGCCAAGGTCATCGAACGAAATCGCGCGCCGCGGGTGCAGATCGCCTACGATGTGGAAACCTACGGCAGCCCGACGACGATCGAACTGCCGTTTGTCATGGGCGTGATGGCCGACCTTGCCGGTGCTTCGCAAACCAAGGAAGCGTCAAAGTCGGTGCTGGACCGCTCCTTTGTCGAGACCGACGCGAACCGCTTCCCAAAATTCATGGAGGCGCTCGGCCCCCGCGTCAAAGCGCGGGTGAAGAACACGCTGCCGCAGGCCGAGGGCCAGGAGCGTGACGAGGAACTGGCTCTCGATCTTACATTTTCCAAGATGGGTGATTTCGCCCCCGACAAGATTGCCGAGCAAGTTCCGCAACTGGCCGAGATCCTCAAGATGCGTCGCCAACTCGAGGAATTGCTCGGCTTCATGGATGGCCGTGTCGATGCTGAAAAGCGCATCGCGCAGCTTCTGAACAACGAACCGCTACTTGGCAAGATTGCCAGCCAGGCGCTGGCCGACGACGACAAGGTTGGGGAATGATCATGGCCGAACAGCAAAAGACCGCCTCAGTCGCCGCGGAGGCCGAAGCCATAAACCTCGATGAATTCAGCGGACTCCTCGAAAAAGATTTCAAGGTCAAGAAGGACGACAGCGAGAAGCTGCAACAGCTCGTGCGCAATCTCGCGCTCGCGGCGCAGTCCCGTTCCGACACCACGACCATCTCGTCCAATGCCATCAAATCGATCAAGTCGCTGATCGCCGGCATTGACAAGATGCTGACGACACAGGTCAACGAAATCCTGCACGCGCCGGAAGTGCGTGAGATGGAAGGCACATGGCGCGGGCTGTGGTATCTCGTCAACAACACCGAGACGGATCAGAAGCTGAAGATCCGGGTGATGAACATCTCCAAAGAGCAACTGGCCGATACGCTTGAAGACTATGAAGGTCAGATGTGGGACCAGAGCCCGATCTTCAAGAAAGTCTACACAGACGAGTATTCGATGCTTGGCGGCGAACCAATCGGCTGCGTGATCGGCGCCTACGAGTTCTCCAATCACCCACGTGACGTCGGCCTGCTGCGCAACATCTCCGGCATCTGCGCTTCCGCGCATACGCCGTTTATCGCGGCCGCTTCGCCGCGCCTATTTCGCATGGACAGCTGGCAGGAACTGCCGAACCCGCAAGACCTGCAGCAGATCGTCTCCAACCCCGCCTATGCCTCGTGGCAGTCGTTGCGCGAGAGTGAGGACGCTCGCTACATCGGCCTGACCATGCCCCGCGTCCTGGCGCGGCTGCCCTACGGCACCGATACCGTTCCGGTGAAGGGTTTCACCTTCGAGGAAGAGGTGGAGGGCGATCACAACAAATATGTCTGGATGAACGCCGCCTTCCCGATGGGCGTCAACATCAACCGCAGTCACAAGCTTTTCGGCTGGGGCACGCAGATCCGCGGCGTGGAGAATGGTGGCACGGTGCTCAACCTGCCGGTGCATAGCTTCCCGACCGATGATGGCTCGATCGCGATGAAATGTCCCACGGAAGTCGCCATCGACGACCGGCGCGAGGCGGAACTGGCCAAGCTTGGCTTGATGCCCATCCTGCACCGGAAGAATACCGATCTCGCGGCCTTCATCGGAGCACACTCGCTGCAGGACGACGAAACGCGGGCGGGGCGGCTGGTCGACCCCGATGCACAGTCGAACGAGCGGCTGAGCGCCAACCTGCCCTACCTGTTCCCGGTCTCGCGCTTTGCGCACTACCTCAAGGCGATCGCGCGCGACAAGGTCGGCTCGTTCAAGGAGCGCGCCGACATGCAGATCTGGTTGACCGAGTGGATCAATCGATACGTGCTGGCCAACCCGGCCTTTGCCGACGACAAGGCGCGCGCCAAGCGCCCGCTTGCCGCCGCCGAGGTCCAGGTGGACAGCGTGGAGGGGCGGCCGGGCTATTATAATGCCCGCTTCTATCTGCGCCCGCATTACCAGCTGGAGGGCATCAATGCGTCGCTCCGACTGGTCTCGGAACTACCGTCCGTTAAGACTTGATCGCAGCAACGACAACCTGGTTTTTTGAAAGCGGTGGAGAAACACAATGCCGACTACGAAGATTGATGGCTTCCTGAAGGTTCCCGATATCAAAGGCCCCAGCACCCGCGACGGCCACGATGACGAGATTGAAATCCATGGCGTCGACTACAAGATGGTCGCACCTTATGATCCCAATTCGCTGTCACGCCGTGGCCGCGTCTCCATGGGGATGATCAAATTCACCAAGCACTACGACAAATCATCGCCCTATCTGAAAAAGGCTTTGTTCGAAAACAAGGCCCTTGATGAGGTGGTGTTCTCGGCCCGCCGGACCATCGATGGCGAGACCAAGGATTACCTGGTCGTTACCCTCACCGACGCCTCGATCATGGAATACGACATGTCGCAGGCCGAGGATGAGGAAGACCTGATCCAGGAAGAGGTCAGCTTCGCCTACAAGAAGATCAAATTCGTCTATGACGGCAATGATGAAGCCGAAATGGATGTCTATGTCGGCAAGTGAGGTTCGGCGACCCGGCGCGGGCATGCAGCAGACCACTGGCAGCTTGCGGGCGAAAAGCGAAGCCGTCCAGCCGTCGCTTTGGGATCGTCTCGTCAATGATCTGCCGGGCCTGACCTCGGAAATAGACGGGCTGCGCCATGTCCTGCTCGACGAGCTTGGCGCGGACCGTCTCGACACACTCGTTGCCGGCAGCACGCGTGCCATCGACGCCGATGTGGTACTGACACCGGATCAGAAACGCCGTCTGCATCGGTTGGCCGTTCAGACCCAGCACCGCGTCGAAATCGAAAGCCGTGGCGTGGTGGTATCGGCGCGCGTGCTCAGGGAAGCGGTACGGCGTGACATCGAGGCGCTCTTCAACACAGAGCGCTTCGAGGCGACGCCGCTTCTTTCCGACCTGGAAAATGAACAGGTTGCGGACAATCCCCCTTCGCTTGCCGATTTCCCGGAGGTCCGCCGCAGCGTGGTCAATTACGGCGTGCCCTCCTTCTCGGGCCGCTCGTCGCGCGACTTCGATCGCGAGGTGTTGGCACGTGAGATCCGCATGGTGCTCGCGACCTTCGAGCCCCGCCTGAAGGAAAGCGCAACAAAGGTAACGGTCACGCTTGGCGACAACACCGTCGGCCTGAAGATCGAGATAGACGCCGTTCTGATCATGACCCCGACTCCCGAACGCATGCGCCTGCGCACCACGATCAATCTCGACAACGGTTTGGCGCGGACCGAAATTGGGGAGGCCTGAGATGGATCGGGTCTTCGTCGAATATTACGAGGAGGAACTGAGCCATATCCGCGCTCTTGCATCGGAATTCGCAGACATGCATCCGGCGGTGGCGCGCAACCTTTCCCTCGATACGGTGCCGTGTCCGGACCCATATGTCGAGCGCCTGCTCGATGGCGTAGCCTTCCTGGCCGCGCGCACCCGGCTAAAGGTCGATGCCGAGCGCTCGCGATTTTCCCGCAGTGTGCTCGACGTTCTCTATCCCGATCTGGTCACGCCGGCGCCGGCAACGGCGATGGCGGTGCTGAAACCCGGCCAGCAGGTCCAGACCATGCTGGCCGGCCACGTCGTCAAGCGCAACACACGGCTGGTTTCCAGCCTGCAGCCAGGCCTGTCAACGCGCTGCATTTTCTCAACCGCCCAGGAAATGACTCTATGGCCGATCGCGGTCACTTCGGTCAGCTTTTTTCAGGACCGCAGTGCGATGGCGATGGCTGGCATAGGACCGATCGGCGGTGTCAGCGGCGAGTCGGCGCTCCGCCTCACGCTGGCCAGGACCGGAAAAGGCAAGCTCGACGAACTGGCTCTCGACCGGCTTGACCTCTATTTTGCCGGACGCACCAAGGCGCCGCTACTGTTCGATGCGATTTTCGGCGCCTGCGCGGCCACAGCAGCGCGACCGGAAGGCAAGACCAACCCGCTGTCGCCGTTGCCGGCACCCGAGATGATCGGCATCAGCGACGACGAGGCCTTGATGCCGCGCACCCGCCCGACATTCGAAGGATACCGGTTGCTGCGCGAATACTTCATGATGCCCGAGCGTTTTCACTATGCACGGGTTTTGGGATTGCAGCCTGTCGTGCGCCAATGCGCGGCCGGACTCGAGATCATTTTCCTGTTCAAACGCACGGTTCCCGAGCTGGCCGATCTGACGCCGGCGGACTTCGAACTTTTCGCGACACCGATCATCAATCTGTTCGAACGCGAGTGCAACGTCGTCGAAGTCGATGAACGCAAGACGCGCCAGGTGTTGCATGCGGACCGGACGCGGGCGCGTGACTTCGAAATCTACCGGGTCATCCGCGTCGAGGACGCCGACACGGAAGGTAACGACGCTGAAATCCCCGAGCTCTTCAGCCTGGGTCAGAACGGCGGTAGTGGTTGGGTCTATTCGACCGAAAGGCGCCCTCGCCGCGCGATGGAGGAGGAGCGCCGCGAAGGCCTGACGCGAACGTCCTATACCGGGGATGACGTTTTCCTGGCCGTGTCCCGGCCGCTCGTAAGGCCGGCGACCCGGCCGCTGAAGCGGCTCGACGTGATGGCGCTTTGCACCAATCGTGATCTGCCGATCCTCGATGACAATCCGACGTTGACGTTAGAGGCCGGCGACCCGGTCGAAACCGTGAGGCTTCTTGGCGCCTTGCGTGCGCCGCAGCCAGCTATTCCTGCGGCACTGCCTGCTGGGGCCGACGGGGAATCGCGGGCCGATGATCTCGCCTGGCGGCTGGTGGCGCAGCTCGCGCTCAACTTTCTCAGTCTTGCCAAAGAAGGCCGCGGCATCGATCCCCTGCATGCGCTACTCGACCTTTATGCCGATCGCGGCGATCCAAGCCTTGCCCGAAATGTGCATTCGATCGTGCGTATCGACTCGCAGCCGGTCATCGAACGTCTGCAAATCGATGGACCGATGTGCTTTGGACGCGGTACCGAAGTCACGTTGCATGTTGATCAATCGGTCCTGGCCGGCCAAAGTACCTTGCTGCTTTCGGCCTTGCTGGCGCGGTTGTTTGCTCGTCACGCCGGGATAAACGGCTTCGTGCGAACTCGCACGCGGCTGCTGCAGAAGCAGGAGGATGTGCCATGGCCGATGACGCCCGGCAATCGCTACCTGATCTAGACACGCCCGGCCCGAACAGGGCCGAAGGTCTGTCCGAGACGTTCGACTTTTTCGAACTGCTGCGCCGCCTCGAACAACGGAACGGTCTGTTCGGCCATTCCGGCCGTCCCGACCGTGAGCCGGCACGGCTCGGCCAGCATGTACGCCTCGCCTTTTCCGCACGGGACCTGGTTGTGTTCCGCGAAGCCCGCGATGCGGCACCGGCCCGGGTCACGGTGGCAAATTTCGGTCTGCTGGGACCCGAGGGTCCAATGCCGCTGCATCTGACGCGCTGGGTGCTCGACCGGCTCTCGCAACGCTGGTTCGCCGGCGCCGAGGCACAACTGACCAGCGACACGACGTTCGTCGACTTCGTCAACATTCTGCAGCACCGTATGATCGCCCTCTACTATCGGGCGTGGGCGGATGCGCACCCGGCCGTGCAGGCCGAACGCGCGGTCGGCGGGCGCGTTCGCGCCATGCTTGAAGCCATGGCCGGGATCGGACTTCCCGGCACGCAGGACCCCAATCTCGATACGGTGAAGCTTCGGCAGGCGGCTTCGCTGGCCAATCAGGTCGACGGCCCGGAACGGCTGACGCTGTTCCTGGCGGAAGCGTTCAAGGCGCCGGTACAGATCAAGGAGTTCATCTCCGCCTGGATAACAGTACCAACCGGTCTCCAGACCCGTCTTGCAAAGGCCTTTGCAGGGCTCGGCAAGGGCGCGACGATCGGCCCACGCGTTTTCAGCCGCCAAAGCAGGATCGAACTGCGTGTCGGCCCGCTGGGGTATGAGGAGTTCAAGGCGTTCCTGCCTGGCGGGGAGCGGCTCAAGCTGTTCAAGCAGGCCGTTCGCGACATGGTCGGGGAGTCGCTCGACGTCGATCTGCGCATCGTGCTTGCGCGTGAAGCCGTACCGCCGCCCCAAATCGGAGCGGTTCGGCTCGGGCGGACCGCCTGGCTTGCGCGACCCATCGAAAGGGGCGATGCTGACGACATGCGGCTGCGGACAATCGTCGGATGGCGGCCGGAAATGACGGGGGTCGCGGCATGAGCCTGCTGCTGACACTGGAGCAAGGGCCCCGCACCCAGGCGGTGCGGCAGGCCCGGCTTGACGAGGGTGAGCTGGTGATCGGCCGCAGCGCGGACGCGGGTTGGCAGATCAACGATCCCGACATGTTCGTTTCAAGGGCACATTGCAAGATCTCTGGCGGGCGAGATGGATATTTCGTCACCGACACGTCGAGCAGCGGATTGTTCATAAACGACTCCGACAGCCCGCTCGGTGCCGGCAAGTCGACGCGCCTTCAAAGTGGCATGCGGCTGAGATTGGGCGACTACGTCGTCCATGTCGACCTGCAAACGCCAGCCACTCAAGCACCAGCGGCCGGCCAGCCGGTTTCGGAACGCGCGCCGCCAGCATCCCGGGCCCCGGTGAGCATCGGTCGCGATGACTTCTTTTCCGCCAAGGTCGAAGAAGAGCCGCGACGGCCACGTCCGGCCGATCTGCCGAACCCTTTCGAGCAGCCGGTTGCGGGTGCATTCGAACGTGCCAACTCCGACCAGCGCCACTCGGCCGCTTTCGATGACCCGTTCAGCCTCGATCCGGTTTCGACGCCGGTGTCGAAAAATCCCGCCCCTTATCGCGAACCGGGCGGCGCGGCGAGCCAAGCGGACCCGTTCAGCCTCGACGCGGTACCGTCCCCCGACCGCGCAGCCCAAGCCGCCCGTGACAAGCCGTCCGGAACCCATGATGACTTTGCTTTCGGACCAGCCGCCACGCTCAGTTCGGCGAACGGCGCCAGTTCGATCGAACAGCGCGAGCGCATCGCCCAGCGATCCCAATCAGCCAATCCCTGGGATTTGCCGGTGCAGCCCGCAGCTACTCCTGCTTCACCACGTGTGGGTGCTGCTCCCAAAGCCGCCCCGGCGCTGGGTGCGGCGCGGCCGGAGGAGATGGCGCTTCGCGCCGCATTCCTGCATGGCATGGGTGTCGAGGAAGCCGATTTCCCCGGACGCGACAGCATCGCGGAAATGGAGAAGTTCGGTCGCGAATACCGGATGATGATGGAAGGCCTGATGCAGCTTCTGCGCAAGCGGGCCGAGGAAAAGGGAAACGCGCGCGTCGCGCAGACCATGGTCGGGGCCTCCGAAGTCAATCCGCTCAAGTTCCTGCCGACCGTCGACGACGCCATCATAACGCTTATCGCTGAGCGCAGCCCAGGATTTCTCGGCGGTGAAGCGGCAATCACCGATGCGGTGCGCGATCTCGCGCAACATCACGTACGCGCCTGGCGAGGCATACAGACCGCCATGCGGCGGATGATCGACCGTTTTGACCCGGTAGTGATCGAGGAAGAGCTGAAAACGAATTCCGCGATCGGAACCCTTCTCTCTGGGGGGCGGGGCGCCAAGCTGTGGGAACTTTACCAGAAGCGCCATCGTGAAATCGCCGAGAGTGCTGAAAAGAGCTTCCTTGGCGAAATCGGCGCTGATTTTCGAGATGCATATGAGGAGGAGTGAGAGATGATTGATCGACGTGAATTTGTTGTTGCCTTGGGCGCGACAGGGTTGCTTGCGGCTTGCCAGAGTGGTCCGCCGAAACCATCGGTGATCACCGTCAACGTAAACGGCGGTGCTGGCATGAACCCGGGACCAGGCGGCGGCGACCGGCCGGTAACGATCCTGGTGATGCGGCTGAAAAGCACCGGCAAATTCAATTCCGCCGACTATTTCGCGCTGCAGGGGGATGCCGGCACGGCGCTGGCGGGCGATCTCATCGGATCCGACCAGATTTCCGTCGGGCCGGGAAAATCCGCATCCAAAACCATCACGGTCGAGCCGGACGCTACGGCGCTGGGCTTTGTTGCTCTGATCCGCGAGCCCGGCGGCCGGAACTGGCGGACAACCAAGTCGGTGTCGTCGGGATCGAAATTCACGATCAACGTCACGCTTGGCAGCGGCGGCATTTCCGCCTAGCGGCAAAGGGCAAGGGGAGCTCGATGCAGAGAGTAGCGGCATGAGCAATGCAAACAGGGTGCTATGGTCCGAAGGGCTTTTCCTGCGGACCCAGCATTTCCAGCAGCAGGATCGCTTTTTCGAGGCGACGGTGCGCGGCGCGTTGCAGGCCGGGCAATTGCATACGTTCGGTTTCCAACAGCTGACACTGGACCAGGCGTTGCTGGAAGCCGGCCAGATCTCGATCCTGTCCGCGCGGGGCATCTTTCCGGATGGGACACCTTTTTCCATCCCGGACATGATGGACGCGCCGCGACCGCTGCCGGTCACCCCTGACACGGGCGCCGGACCGGTGCTGATCGCCTTGCCGCTGGAGCCTCCGGGCGGTGTCGGCTTCGATCCGGCACACGCTGCCGCCTCGGGTGCGCGATATCATGGGCGGATCGTTTCGGTGCGTGACGCCGTCCAGGGCGGTTCAGACCCTGAAGAAATCGAAATTGCCCGGCCGCAGGCGCTGCTGCTCGCACCCGGCAAGTCGGTCGGTGGCTACACGGCCTTGCCGATAGCCGACCTCAAGGGGATTCGAGCCGATGGCGGCGTCTCCCTGGACGAGACCTTCCTGCCACCGACCTTGGTTACGGGCGCCGTGGCCTGGTACCGGCAATTGCTGCTGGAAGTTGTCACCGGCCTCGACCAGATCGCCGAGGCGCATGGCAAGATGGTCATGGGCGGACCTGGGCGCAGCGTCGAAGATTTGCTGATGCTCAATCTCGCCAATGCGGCACGTCCGCGGCTGGCCCACATGCTGGCTCAGGATGTGTTCCATCCAGCCGAGCTTTACCTGGAACTTGCCGGTCTCGCCGGTTCGATGGCGACCTACGGATCGAGCGCGCGGCGGCTGGGCGAGTTGCCCGCCTACGATCACATGGCGCCTGGCCCCGCCTATTCGGCGCTGGCGGATGCGCTGCGCTCGCTCATCCTCAGCCTGCGTTACATCGAGCCCAAATCGCGTGCGCTGCCTGTCATGCGGCATTCGACCAATGTCTGGAAGATCCGTATCGACAATCCGAAGCTGCTGGTGGCCAGCCGGATCGTCATCCGGGTCGGTTCGGAGTTGTCGGAAGACGCGCTGCGCAAGATATTCGTCAATCAGGCAACCGTCGGCTCGGCCGACCAGTTCGAGGGCCTGTGGAAATCGCGCTTGCCCGGCATTCCGCTGAAACCGCTTCATTCCCAGCCGCGCGAGATTCCTTACGATGGCGATCGGTTATGTCTGGAACTGGACCAGAAAAGTGAGCACTGGGCGTCGCTGCTCGACGCTCCCGGCTTCGTCATCGGCGTTTCGGGCGTGTTGCCAAGCGAGCCGCAGGTGGACTGCTATTCGGTGAACAGGTGAGATCATGAGCCGCGATGATCCGTTCGGACTGTCGGAGGATCGCGAACGCACCCGCATTCGATTGACCGGCGCGCCGATGCCGCGGCCGATGGCGCCACCTTTGCCGAGCGCGTCGGTAAAGCGCTCCCGCACCCATCCGAACGCACTCGTCAACGCATTTGCGCCCTTGCTCGAATTCGCTCCCGAGCTTGAAAGTGCGCTGCCGCCGGACAATCCGGAAGCATTGCGTACCCGATTGCTCGAAGAACTGGTCCGGGCACGCGACACGGCTATGTCGGTCGGATCCTCAATGGAGCGCGCCGACCAGGCGGCCTGGGTGGTGGCGGCGTTGCTCGACGATCTGGCCCTGAACACGCCATGGGGCGGTGCCAGCGCCTGGCCGCGGCAGCCGCTTGTGGTCATGCTGCGCGGCGATGTCGATGCCGGCACGCAGTTCTTCACCCGTCTCGACGAACTCGAGCGCCATCCCAACCGTGATCGCGAATTGCTGGAACTGCAGTATCAATGCATGGCGCTTGGCTTTCGTGGCAAATATCGCGTGTCGGCCCGATCCGGCGACCGCTCGCTCAATGCCGTTCGCGTGGCGGCGGCACGCTTCCTACGCGATGCCGACGCCGAAGGCGCGCCACTGTCGCCAAACTGGAAAGGCGTGATCGCATCTGACGAGCCGCAGCGCTTCATCGTTCCGATCTGGGTCATGGCGCTCGGTGCGGCGGTTGCAGCCATGACAATCCATGTCGGGCTCTCGATGGCACTGAGCAGCCAAGCGGTCGAGCTCTCCGCACTTGTTCGCGCGCTGCCGCCGCCCGCGCGCGGCGACATCACCCGCACGTCGCCCAAAGTCGATGCCCCGCCGCCGGAGAAGGTGGATTTTGCGCTGTTGCCGGAATTTCAGGCCGGGGCGCCCGCCGACTTCAAATCCGCCCTCAGCGGCACCGAAAGCGTTTCGCTGGCCAAGCTGACGATCCAGGCCTCCAATCCCGAACTGTTCCAGTCGTCACGGCCACAACTGACCGAAGGCTTCGAGCCCCTGATCGGGTCGCTCGCCAAGGTGATCCTCGCCAACCAGGAGCTGATCGGAAACATCACCGTCGTCGGTCATACCGACAGCGTTCCCCTGCAAAAGACCAATCCGCTGTCGACCAACCAGCGACTGTCGGAGGCTCGCGCCCAGACGATTGCCGACATGCTGGTCCAGAACGGAGTGCCGCGGGATCGCGTCCATTCCGAGGGCCGCGCGGCCACCGATCCAGTCGCCACCGACAGCACGCGCGAGGGGCGGGCCTTGAACCGCCGCGTCGAGGTGCTTGTCGAAAAGAGGCTGTGAGATGTTCATCCTGCGCTTCCTTTGGGCTGTCCTGACATCACGCTGGCTATGGACGCTGATCGGCCTCACGCTGCTTTCCCTGGTCATCTGGGTGTTCGGTCCGATCGTCAGGGTCGGTCCCTATGAACCGTTCGCCTCTGATAACGTGCGCATCGTCATCATTGCGCTGCTGGTCATCTTCTGGCTGATCTGGCTGATCGTCGCCCAGCGCCGGGCGATCCGCGCCAACCGTATGTTCGTCGCCGAGATTGCCGCGCCGGTGGTGGAAAAGCCGCTCAGACCCGGCGAAGAGAATGTCGCGGCCGTCGGTGCCAAGTTCGCCGAGGTGATGGCCGAACTGAAGCGCCGCAAGCTGGGCGGACGAAAGTTTCTGCGCGAAATGCCATGGTATGTGATCGTCGGGCCGCCGGCCACCGGCAAGACTACGGCCTTGCGGCAGTCCGGGCTGAATTTTCCGATCGACCTCACCGACGACCTGCAGGGGGTCGGCGGCACGCGCAACTGCGACTGGTTCTTTTCAGAACATGCGGTTCTGATCGACACGGCCGGCCGTTATGTCCAGCAGGAGAGCCAGCCCGATGTGGACGCGGTTGAATGGCTGGGCTTCCTCGACCTGTTGAAAAAGCACCGCGGACGCCGCGCGCTGAATGGCGTAATCGTCGCGCTTTCGATCGACGTGCTTTGGGAGGGCGATGAAGCCATCAAGGCGCACGGCCGCAAGATCCGCCGCCGGTTGGCCGAACTCAACGACCGGCTCGAAATCCGCCTTCCGGTCTATCTGATGCTGACCAAGGCCGATCTGATCAAGGGCTTCGAGGCTTTCTTCGGCGGCTTGTCCACGGCTTCGCGCGAGCAGGTATGGGGGACCACCTTCGCGCTGGAAGCGCGTGTCGATGCCAAGACCATTGAACGGGAAATTTCCGCGCTGGCGACGGAACTTGAGCGGAGGCTGGTGCCGCGGCTGGAAGATGAGGACAAACTCGCCGCCCGTGCCGAGATTTTCCGCTTTCCCGCCCAACTGGCAAGCCTGTCCGAACCGATACAGGTGCTGGTCGAGGCAATGTTCGGCGAAAGCCGGTATGAAGAGGTCGCCTGGCTGCGCGGGCTCTATCTGACATCGGCGACGCAGGAAGGAGCGCCCATCGACCGGCTGACCGCGGCGCTGTCTTCGTCCTTCGGCCTGCCGCCGCGACGGGCGCTGCCCGCACCAAGGGTCGAAAAACGCAGCTTCTTCCTGAAGAACCTGCTGACCGAAGTCATCTTCAAGGAAGCGGGCCTCGGCACGTTCGATCCGCTGGCGCAACGGCGCCGCGCCTGGATCTGGCGGGGTGCGGCAGCCGCTTGCGCGGCGGCGGCATTGTTGGCCGGCGGGTTGTTCACCTGGTCCTATTTTGACAACCGCAACGCGATAACGGCCCAGGCAGGCCAGTTCGAAGCGCTGCAGACGCCGCTGACCTCCGTCGCTGCAACGCCGGCATCGGTGGAGCAGCCCGCCATGGACGGCGCGCTCGGTGCGATGGACGCGGTCGCAACCGCCCGGACAGCACCGCCTGGCGCCGCACAGGATCTGCTGGGACCATCGGCCTCCGCGGAAATGGTGCGGGCGCAGACCGACACGTACGATCATGCCCTGCGCAATGTTCTTGAGCCACGCATGATCGCCTTGCTCGAGGCGACGATGTGGCGGCAAATCCGCGACCCGGATTTCATGCTCGGAGCGCTGAAAACCTATCGCATGATGACGGGCCTGTCTCAGATGGATCCCGATTACGCCCAAGACTGGTGGGCGAACAGCTTGCCCGAATTCGCGGCCGCGGCACCATTTCCGACCGCCGATGCCGAAGAGCATCAGCTTGCCGCCATCCGCCGGATGACGGTCGACGAGAGCTATGTCGCGCCCGACCAGGCCCTGGTTGCCGAAGCGCTGAAAACGGTGTGCACCATTTCGTTGCCGGCGCGCGCCTACAAACAGTTGCTGGCCGATCCGGCAGTGGCCGGGCTCAAGGAGTGGGTCCCGGCGAATTTCGCCGGCCCAAACGGCGGCAAGGTGTTTGCGCGGCGTTCCGCCAAGACGCTTCGCGTCGGCATTTCCGGCGCCTTCACCTATGCCGGCTTCCACGACGTCATTCTCGATCGCATCGACGATGTCGCCGCACAGGCCGCGCTCGATCGTGCCGTTTTCGCTGGCGGCTGCTCAGAGAACTCCGAAACCTCGGTCTCGGCGCTGTCCGAGGATATTCTGAAGCTCTACTATGACGACTATATCGCGCAATGGGACAGCTTCCTGCGCGACATGAGGCTCGCGCCATTGACCGATCTCATCGTCGCCAGTGAGAACCTCAAGGATCTTTCGAGCGCCGATTCCGCGCTGAAACGCCTGCTGACGGCAGTGGTGCAAGAGACGGAGCTCACCCGTTCGGATGACGCGCCCGCCGGAGATGACAAGGCGGCAGCCAAAGGCGGCTCGAAACTGCTCGGCAAACTGGGCAAGCTTGGCAAGATAGTGAAAACAGGGGCAAAACTGTTGCCACGGGCGGGTTCGGCCAGCGAGGTGGACCTGACCGGCAATCTTGTGGCCGAGCATTTCAAACCACTCAAGAGCACCATTGCCGAGGTCGATGGCCAGCCGCCGGCACTGGATGCTGCGGTCGTCGCGCTGACCGCACTTTCCAACGTGCTGCAGACGGTCACCGCGAACCCCAATCCGCAGGATGCCATCAAGAAGCAGGGCGGCCTTGCCGAACTGACGGGAGCGGTCGCCCGGCAGGCACAGATCCTGCCCGACCCTATCAGCAGTTGGCTGGGCGGGATTGCCGGCGACACCAGCAATTTGACTCAGAAGGCGGTCACTTCGGAGCTCAACGCCATCTGGCGGGCCGATATCCTGCCTTTCTGCCAGGCGGCGCTGAACGACCGCTATCCGTTCAGCGCCGAGAGCGCGGTGGACGTCAACGTGCGGGATTTCGCAAGGCTGTTCGGACCGGCCGGGCTGATCGACGGTTTCATCAACGACCACCTGATCAACTATGTCGACATGACCAGCCAGCCGTGGAAGTGGCGCGCCGATTTCGGCCTTGACGGTTCGGCCTTGGCGGCATTCGAGCAGGCCAGGCATATCCGCGACGATCTGTTTGCGGGCGGCAGCGGACCCGTGATGAGCTTCACGCTTGAACCGAAGGACCTGTCTCCCAACGTCACGCGCGTCACGCTCAATCTCGATGGCCAGAGCCTCGTCTACTACAACAACGCAACGCGGCCGCAACCCATGACATGGCCCGGCAAGGACGGCACGGGCGTCATCTCGCTCGCCTTCCAGCCGATCGACGGATCGCCTGAAATAATGCTCAACGAAACCGGCAGTTGGGCGTGGCTGAGGATGCTCCGCAGTGGCCGTTTCGCCAGCACTTCGCTGACCGACGTCTACAGCCTGCGTCTGGGCACGAAAGGCATGTACGCCGACTTCGAGCTCAAGGCCGCCAGCGTCGAAAATCCGTACAACCTCGAAATGTTCAAGAAGTTCACATGTCCGCCGCAGATATGACCTTGCCCGGCTTTTACGGCAAAATGCCTGCCACCGGCGATTTCGTGACGCGGCGGCTGACGGGGGATTTTGTCCGCGTCTGGGACCGCTGGCTTGCGCAACATCTTGTCCCGCTGATGGGCTCGGAATTTTGGCCAAGCACAACCGCGCTCCGCTTCCTGGCAGGCCCGGCTTCCTTCGGCGCATCGGCCGGCATCATTTTGCAGAGTGCCGACAGAGTTGGCAGGCAGTTTCCTTTGACCATTGTTGCGCAGCTTGCTGAAGCCCCTGTTCGGCTGACTGAGGCCGAGGCGTGGTTTTCCAGCATCGAAGAGACCGCCTTCGCCGCTCAGCGCGGCGATCTGACGCCCGACGGATTGGATGCCGCGCTGGGCGCCCTGCCCGTGCCGACTGTCGAGCCGGGCGACGAGGCCATCAGCGGCATGGTGATTTGGACCACCCGTTCGGATATTTTCGACATCGACCCGCAATCGCCGCAGGCGACGCTGGAACAGATCTTTGCCGCCAGTTGGGAGACTAGCTGATGCAGATCTGGAACCAGACCGGCTTTGCGCATGAATTCACCATGGGCATGGACAAGGAAGCTCGTGAGTACATCGTCGTTGTCGTCAAGGGTACTTACGATTTCCCTACGGAGCCGGGCGGGCCTGTGCGCAAGTCGACCGAGCAGGTGCCGCTGGTCATGGCCGACACCCAGACCGGTGTGCCCGGCTATTCGGCGACGCTGTGGGAAACAGACTTCGCCTTCCGCAAGCCGCGCTGCGATGTGATCGCCAATGGCTTTGCCTACGCACCGGGTGGGCGTCCCGCCGAGCGCGTACCGGTCGGCATCAAGGTGGGCAATTGGTCGAAACTCTTCGAGGTCGTCGGTCACCGCGAATGGCGCTCCATCGGCCCGCTCTTTGCCGCCACGTCGCCGCAACCCTTCCTCAAACTGCCGATCTCCTATGACGTCGCCTGGGGCGGCGTCGACAAGCTGGACCCCGAGGACCCCGCCAGCTACAAATACAACCCGGTCGGAACCGGCTGGTCGCGGACCAGAAACCAACGGCTCATTCCCGGCTTGCGACTGCCGAATACGCAAGCTGTCGGCGAGGATATCCGCACGCCGTTCGGCGACTACAAGCCGATGAGTTTCGGGCCAATGGGCCGTGGCTGGCCGGGACGCATCGAATACGGCGGCACTTACGACCAGAATTGGATCGACAATATTTTTCCGTTCCTGCCGCCCGATTTCGACGAGCGCTATTTCCAGATGGCGCCGCCGGACCAGCAGACCGACCACCCAAGGGGCGGAGAGGACGTGCAGTTGATAAACCTGACGCCGGCCGGCCGCGAGAGCTTCCGATTACCGCCGGCGGCGCTGCCGGTGACCTTTTTCAAGGGCCAGAAGAAAGCGTTCGAGGGCCAGCTTCTGCCCGACACTGTACTGTTCGATCCCGAGAACCGCCGCTTCTCGTTGCTCTGGCGCGTGTCGCAACGCATCCACCGAACCATCCTTGATTTCACCGAGTGCTGGGTCGGCCCGCCGACGGAATCCATGCTGCGGGCGCGCGCCACCGGCCGCAGCTATGTCCGGGCCACCGGCACAGCGCCGAAAGAAGAGGCCGAGGACGCATGAGCGCCGCGATCGATATCATCTCGGTCGGCATGGTGACCGCGGTAGGACTCGACGCGCCGTCTGCCTGCGCTGCGATGCGCGCGCGACTCGACGGTTTCCAGGAAACCGGTTTCATAGGGCGGGGCGGGGCGCCGCAGATAGGCGCACCTGTTCTGCTGCCGCGCAACTGGATCGGCGAAAAGCGCATGGCGCACCTTGCAGCCGGCGCTATTTGCGAAGCCTTTGAAAGTAGACCCGAGGCGCGAGGTCAAACGGCATTAATCTTATGCCTAGCCGAAGACAATCGCCCAGGCCGCCCGATCCGCGATCCTCTACGGCTGTTGAGGAGAATCGCCGAGATGGTCGAAGTCGCCCCTCATTCCCGCTCGCGCGTGATAGCGCATGGCCGTCCGTCCGGACACGTCGCGCTTGAACATACACGGAAATTTCTCGCGTCGGACGAGTTGCCCTATGTCATGATCGTCGGCGTTGACAGCTATCTTAGCACAGATGCCATTTCGCATTATGGTGGCCAGTCGCGTCTGCTTAGCCCGGACAATCCGAATGGCTTCATACCAGGCGAAGCAGCAGCAGCCGTGTTGTGTGCGCGCGGCAACAAAGGCGGCTTTCGACTTAGGGGTTTGGGATTGGCCCGCGAGAAGGCTTTCATCTACAATCGAGAAGATTTGCCGTTGCGGGGCGATGGCCTCGCTGAAGCCTATAGGATTGCCTTGAAAGAGACAGGGATCGATCTGGGTCTGATCGGATACCGCATATCGGACCTGATTGGCGAGCAGTATTGGTTCAAGCAAAACGCCTTTGCAGCACAACGTGTGCAGCGCGTCCGCAACGAATTCCAGGACCTTTGGTCACCGGGGGAATCCTTGGGCAATGTGGGGGCGGCAGTCGTTCCGATCATGTTGGGAATGGCACATACCGCAGCCCGCAAGGGCTATGCGGCCGGCAATCCGGTACTGATAGACGCATCCAATGATTCTGGTGCCTGCGGGGCCGCAGTCTTCCTGGCAAGAGCGGCCTGATGTCGGATGTATTTGCAAACGGCCTTGAGATTTCAGGAAAGTCGGTCGACGCAAAGACGATCGCGGCTTTTCCCGACGTTTGCTTCACGCCGCCTGAAAACCCCGCAACGCCGCCCGGCGTTCCGATTCCCTATCCCAGTTTCGGCATGGCTTCCGATACGGAAGATGGTACTGGAACGGTCAAAATCGGCGGCAAGACGGTCAACATCAAGAACAAGTCGGATTTGTCGAAAACCAGCGGCACGGAAGCCGGCTGCGCCGCCAAGAAGGGAGTAATCACTTCGAAGAACACTGGTAAGGAGTTCTTCAAGTCATGGTCGCCGAACGTAAAATTCGACGGCGAACCAGTCATTCGCATGACGGATCTCGCCACCAACAACCACGCTTCCGATCCGCCGAACGCGCCGCCTTGGCCACATATTGCCGGCGTCAATCCGGCAACAGCGTCGTGCGCCGAGATACTGGCCGCTCTCGGGCTCAAGTTTCACAAGCATGAAGACAGCCCCTGCGAGGCTGAAGATCGTGCCGGAGGATCGAACAAGGCTACATTCGAGCAGTCCGACCACATCATCCAGACGGCCTGCTTCACTGATGGTCGCCTCGGTGAGGCTATCCCGACCGCAGGGCCGAACAAAGCCTACGACATCAACAAGGCGCCCTGCGTATGTCTGAAAGATGCAAGTCGACGGAGCACTGAACACGGCGAAAAATCGGCATCGCAGCGGCAATCCAAGCGTGACTGGGTTGCCAAGCGGAAAGCGGACGCGAATTGGAATCCTACCTACAAAGATGCACGGGAGGACAATCTCGATGCGATGAAGGATGCCCTCAAACCACGAATCGACGACGGTCCAAATGGCGAGGAGCATCCTGCCGTGGGTTGCTTGCGCGTCGAGTGCGACAAATATTTCAAGGATGAACTGGGGATGGATGACGATACCCCAGTGAAAATTCCGCATAAATCCTACGCCGCGCCTGCCGATCCCGGCGCTGCAGGCATCAGTTAAGAGGACGACAATGACCGAATTTTTCGCAAGCTGTGACTGCGCATCGCCGGAATATCAGGAATCGCTGCTCGCGCTGGTCGTGCAGACCGATTCTGAGGACTATTGGTCGAAGATCTTTCGGGTAACCAATCTTCTCGGTGCTGGGACCACGCCCAACAGGGCGAAGATTCTGGAGTTGCACACCTGGCTTACTCATTTCTGGAGGAGCGACAAGGGCATTCTCTACATCGCCGACGATTCGGGCGAGGTGCACGAGTCCGCCGAATCCGGGTTGACTTCGCGGATCGTGTCGGAGGGACGGGCCATCACCTTTGTCTGGGGCCTTTCGGACCAAGAAGTCTACGCTGTCGGCGATGCAGGCGTAGTCTTTCTCTGGAACGGCAAAACCTGGACGGCGATCTCCGATCCGCTCGGCGACCGTCTCTACGGTGCATCAAAGGCAGCCGACGGATCGCTCTACGTCTGTGGTCAAGCCGGTCACTTCTGGCGAAGGACCGACTCGCGTTGGCAGCGCATCGAATTGCCTACCAACCGGCGCCTGACAGCAACGTTTGCCACGCCGGACTCGACCGTATGGGTGTGTGGCGAAGGAGGAGCGCTCTTCCGTGGCCGCGGCGATGATTGGGAAGAACTGCGGCTGACCGAAACCAACCTGCATGGGATATGCCTGTTCAAAGGCGGGATCTACATTGCCGGCAGCCGAGACGGAGTTCTGAAATACGACGAGAAAACGGGTTTGCAATCCGTCAAACCAACCGTCGTCAGCTACGGTTTGGTCGCCGATGAGCACCACATGGTTAGTTTCGGCGACAAGATCGCCATCCGCTTCAATGGCGAGACATGGGCGGGGATAAAGTTCGATTGAATGCGAAAGATTTGAGACGGATTATCGTCCTTGCGTCGCAAGATAGGACCGCACCTGATCCAAATTCAGGTCGCGTATGTGCATGCTGGCTGCTTGCGGCCGCAGCATCCGGGTGACGAAAAGTTCGCCCGCTTCCGGATACTGGGCATAAAGCTCTTCGGCGATTTCCAGGCCGGCAGGACCGGCTGTGCGCAAGCCATCTAGATGGGCTTCCAGCCGCTCGACAAGGCGGCCTAGGCGGACCTCATCCAGATCGAGGTTCTCGTCGGGATGAAGCAAATGGCGGTCATAGACCGTCCATAGGAATGCTGCCATCTCCGCGTGTTGGCGAACAATCTCGCGTAGGACCATCGCAGCCATCAGTTCAGGTTGACCGAGCCGCCACGGATGCGGTTGGTCGCGCTGGCGTGACTTGTCAAATAGGTGCCGCGGATGGTGATACGGCCGTCCTTTTCCATGATGATCGTTGCTTTGCCGCAACGTAGCTCGAGCCGCTCTTTCGCCGTAATTCGCATCAGCTCACCGTCCTGAACAATCTGCGGGACATTTGACTTGCGGGCAGCATCTACAATGCGACCGACGATGAGCGGTCGCCCAGGATCGCCATCCTGAAACAGCAGCGCCACTTCTGCGCCGATCATGTCCGACGTTAGTTCGGTCAGGCTGCGCGCGGGAACTGCCGTTTCATTCGGATTGCCGGGAAAGACGACCAGGGGAGCGTCCTCACCGAAACCGAGGAATGCACCGATGACAACCCCTTCGATGCGCTGTTTGGTCTTCGCCATCCGATGCCTCAGTTCTGGTTGATCTTTGAGCCCTTCATCGTGATGTCGCTGGATGCCTTCACGGTGATTTTGCCTGAACCATTGATGGAAATGTTCTTGCCGTCGATCGAGATCGTGCCATCCTTTTTCAGCCCTATCGCTGCGGAGCCGCACTTGATGATAATCGAATCTCCGGCCTCGATGACGAGATCCTGGCCGATCTTGATCAAACCGTCTTCCCCGACCTCTACCAAGCTTCCCTTGGCGATCTTGAGCGCTCGCGAGCCTCCGATTTCCGTCACGTCATCCGCGCCGACCTTCGCGCTTCGCTCTTTTCCTATCTCGGAAGTCAGTGCACCGCCGATCTTGAAACTCTGATCAGAACCTATCTTCACATTCTGCGCAGTTCCTATCTCCCAACTATCACTCGTGCCGACGCTATGGCTCTGACTCAAACCGACGCTCACGCTGCGCGTCGCGCCGACCGTGTTGCTCTGCAGCCCGCCGACGGTGCGCTGTTCCGCCGCTCCGACGCTGTCGACGCGCGCCGCACCGACGGTAATCGTCTGACCTATCCCCACAGTCTGAGAATGATTTGCGTCTATATTCTCCGTCGAGTTCGACACGACATGGATGGTCTCGTTGGCCATGACCGTCAGCGAACGGTTGGCGCCCACTGTCTCGGTGTCGTTCGAGCCGATGTTGGTGGTCTGGTCCACGCCGACCTTGACGGTCTTGTTGTTTCCGACGTCCTCGTCGAGGTTGTGGCCGACGGAGTGCTTGGCGTCGTGGTCGATGCGGTCGGACTGGTCGTGCTGCACCAGCTTGGTGCGGTCGTGCTTGATCAGAAGGTTATGGTCCTTCTGGGCCTGGAAATTGACCAGTTCGGAGCCGGCCTTGTCCTCGAACATCAGCTCGTTATAGCCGCCACCGCCTTTGGAGGAGTCGGACTTCCAGCCCGATTGCGTGGCGCTGCCCGGCAGCCCGTAGGGCGGCATCTGCGAGGCGTTGTAGACCCTGCCGGTAATGATCGGCAGGTCCGGGTCGCCTTCGATGAAGTCGACGATCACCTCCTGGCCGATGCGCGGGATCTGGATGAAGCCCCAGCCGCTGCCGGCCCAGGTCTGCGACACCCGCACGAAACAGGAGCTGTTCTGGTCCTTCTTGCCCAGACGGTCCCAATGAAACTGCACCTTCACCCGCGCATATTTGTCGGTAAATATTTCCTCGCCGGACGGGCCGACCACCGTCGCCGTCTGGGGGCCACGCATGATCGGCCGTGGCGTGATCCGCGGCGGACGATAGGGCAAGGCTGTCGGCGCCAAGCCGAGGATCACCTTGAAATTCTCGCTGTTGACGTCAGCATGGGCTCTGTAACCTGGATCAAACAGTCTGTATTCGGCGCTGACCACCAGATACTCCTGGTTCTGGTCCTCACGCGGAAAGCTATCCAGCTTGAACGTGCAGCCCGAATAGAGGCCGCGCACGGTGCCGACAGCGGCGATGCGCTGGTGGACGGCCTGGATTTCCTCACGCCGGATCGCGGCCAGGCTGTCTCCCCGGCCCGTTTCGAGATGCGCGCCGGGCTGGCGGTAGTTCTCACCCGCTGCCTCTTTGTGGCTGAACGGCTGGGCCGACTTGGCCATGAGATCGGCGCCCGGCTTCGTGAAATCATAGTCAGTGTGGGCATAGGCGCCTGGGCGCACCGAACTGCCCGGTATCCATTCAGTGATGTATTCGACATCGCGCCGCGAACCCTGACCTTCAAAGTTATAGAGCACTTTCTCGTAGCCCGGCGCAGGCTTCAGCTTGCTCATCGCATCGGCCAGGACAAGCGTGTGCTTGCCGTCATCATGCTCGAAGAAATACAGGATGCCTTCATGCTCCAGCAGCCGCTGCACGAAATCCAGATCGGGTTCGTCGTACTGCACGCAATATTCGCGCGGGGGATAGGACCCTTGCAGGCGCAGATCGAATTCCGCGATACCGTATTTCTTGAAGATGTCCTTGACGATGTCGAGGACGCTCTTGTTCTGGAAAATACGGCAATCGGTGGTGTTGCCGAGAAACCAGAGCCACGGCCTGATGACCGCCTCATAGTAGGCCAGCCGATCTTCCAGCCGGGTGAGCCGGAACTCGGAGACGATGCCGCTGAACCAGCGTTTCGGATCAGATTCAGCTTCGATCGAGAGCGGCCCGCCCAGCATCTTCAACGGATCGATATCGGAGTCGGTGCTCACGAATCCGACCGTATAGGCAAAACAACGGCTGATCTCATCGCGTCCGACAAGATGCGTGAAGGTCAACAGCTCGGAGCCAACCGGTGTCCGGACAACGGTGGCACGTTCATTGGGCATGGGTCGAGCCCCCTCCTGGACGCGGCCGCCAATGTGATGGATTTGAAGTTCCCGCTATATTAACAGCATTCCGTTCAGGAACTTCTTAAATCCGCCACGCCAGGCCATGTTGAGCCTACCACATGTTTTCCTGCTGGCCAAAGAGGACATGGGGCGACAGAAACCTAAACCGTGTCGCGGTTGGTCGGATTCACGCGCTGCACCTTCAGGTCTTGTTTCATGCAATGTCGTTTTCTCAAACGGAGGGCACTTTTGGGCGACATGCATTAACCAGCCGGTTCATCGGCTTGAAACGCTTCTGTCCTGTTTTACCCGCAAGCTGCTAGAATGGCGGAGTACCGATCAACGATCGACGGCGATCTCGGATGCACATCAGTCTGGAAATCAACAATGTCGACGCCTTGCCCGCTGGTACCTCGACCTGCTACGCGGCGCGTGATCGCGGCTTCGAAATCGGACGCGATGCTTGCGACTGGACCTTGCCGGATCCCGACAAGTTCATCTCGGGCCGCCACTGCGAGGTTCGCTACGAGGCGGGCGCGTTCTGGCTGCACGACATCTCGCGCAATGGGACTTTCATCAACGGATCGAGCCAGCGCATGACCGGGCCACACCGGCTTGGCCATGGCGACCGGATACTGATCGGCCGTTATGTCATCTTGGTATCGATCGACGAAGAGCGCGCCACGGCGGGCTACCCCAGCTACAAATCCGAGCAGCGAGACATGCCGCCCGCGACAGGCCGACCGCTGGAATTCAAAGATGCACCTTTCTTCGATCCCGCGCAGCAACGGCCCGGGCAGCGCATTCCGCCGCACTCCCCACCCCTGCCTTCGACCAGAGACGAGGTCTTGCGGGAGATCGCGATCGGAGCCGGCATTTCGCCGGAATTGCTTCAATTACGCGACCCGCATGAAGTTGCCGCCGAAATCGGCGCGGTCCTGCGGGCGGTGGTCGAGGAACTGACGTTGCTGCTGAAAGCACGTGCGGCCGCGAAAATGCTGGCCAAGAGCACACAACGAACGATGATCAGCGCCGCCGACAACAATCCGCTGAAGTTCGTTCCAGGAACCGACGAAATCCTCGAAATCATGTTCGCCCGTCGCAGGGCCGGCTATCTTGATGCCAGGCGCAGTATCGAGGACGCATTCCGCGATCTGAAGACGCACGAATTCGCCACCTATGCCGCCATGCAAGCTGCGCTCTCCCGACTGCTTGACGACCTGTCGCCCGAGGCGATCGGCAGGAAACTCCCGCCTACGTCGTTCACATCGAAGAAGGGGCAGGCCTGGGACGCCTATGTCGCGACATGGCGGACCATGGAGGAGGCACATGAAAACGGCATGCTGGACATCTTCCTGGCGTATTTCAGCGAGGCCTACGCCAAAGCCGACAAGCAAAAATAGGCGATCCAGGAAACGCCTGGCAGGGCAATCAGAAAAGTCCTCCGACGCCCGGCATCCGGTTCCAATAAACAATTTCTGAGATTACAATCGCGTACGACAGTTCGCCAAGCGGGTAAGACTCATTGACCTGGGGGTCTGCGGCAATGTCATGCTACGGCGGGACAGGATTTTCTGGCCAATCCTTCTGCGGACACTGCCGCGGCCGACCGGAGCTGCCCCTTTACCCGACCAGAAACCGTCTTGCGCCTGTCTCGCCCAATCGCGGGTGTCCCGCCTGCACGGGTGATCGGCGATGAGCTCGAAGGACGACCCCTTCGGTCCGGCGGGCAAGACCGTCATTCGCGCAAATCCACGGCGCACGCAAAAACCGCCGCCGGTTCCGGAGCAATCCATCGCGGACACCTCCAGGATCGAGGATTCAACCGTGTTCGATCCTGGCGTCGTGCGGCCACCGGGCTGGGTATCAGGAACCGTCATCTATCAAGGCCCGGCCCTGGGTGCCCCAGCAGGTACCAGCTCTTCGGCCGCCGCATCAAAGCCGCCCATCGAGCAGCGCATGCTGCTCGGCGCCGCCGAGGTGGTCAGATACTGCGCGGCAAACACTATTCTCGCTGCGGCCGCTCCTTTGCTGATGCTGTTTGGGCAACTCAGGCTGATGCCTGTCGAAAGACAGGCGGAGCCACTGGCGCAACATGTCGCTGAGGCCATCGAAAAATTCGACCGGACGGTGGAGAAATCGGACGTTGCCGAAGAGGATGCGCGGATTGCGCGTTATGTTCTGTGCGAAACAGCCGACGATCTCATCGGCAACCTGCCTTGGCCTGGGAAAGACGACTGGTCGCAACGCAGCATGTCGTGGCAGTTCTTTCATACCCAGTCCTCCGGCACAGGCTTCTACGAAGCACTGAACAAGATCCTGGCCCATCCCGAGACACATTACGATCTGCTCGAACTGATGCATGTCTGTCTGTCGCTGGGGTTCGAGGGCCAGTATCGCGGCGTGAGGCGCGAAGACAACAATCTCGAGCGCGTTCGACGCGACGTCTACGAGACGCTTCGCTACTTCAGGACGCGTGCGGGTGAAGACATCTCGCCGCGCTGGCAGGGCTTGGCCGAGACGATGGCGCAGTCCTCGGCCCGCCTGCCGCTTTGGGTGGTTGCCGCGTCAGCGTCGGCGCTGCTGGCGGCAGCGTTCTTCGCATTGCGGGTCTTCATCTCCAATGAAGGCGACGCCGCCGCAGGTGAATTGCTGGCACTCAACCCATCAATACCCGTCGCTATCGAGCGCGCCAGCGTGGCGCCGCTGGTCGAGCCAGCCAAAGTCGCCCCACCGGCGGCCAACGCTCAGATCGATCGTATTCGTTCGGCGCTGGCCAAGGACGTCGAAGGCGGCGGACTGGCCATTGGCACCAAGGGCGACTTCATCGTCGTGGAAATCAACAATCTGCTGCTGTTCCAGTCCGGCAGGGCCGAGACGAAGCCGGAATTTCAGCCCATCGCCGCCGACATCGCCGCGGCTCTTGAGCACGAGCCTGGACCGATCCGGATCGTCGGCCACACGGATAATGTCAAACCGCGTCGGTCGAGCGCCTTCAAATCCAACTTCGACCTTTCGCTGGCCCGGGCCAAAGCCGTCGAAGCGCTGATGGCCGCGAAATTCAGCGATCCCTCGCGACTGACGGTGGACGGCAAGGGCGAGGACGAACCGATCGCCGAAAACGCGACGCCGGAAGGCCGCGCCAGGAACCGCCGTGTCGATGTGATGATCCCCAGGGAGGAGACATTGTGACGACCTGCTGGAAGCATCCATGACGCGTTGGCTGCTGCGGATATTCAGCATGACCGCGCTGATCGGCTTCGCGACGGCCATATGGTTTGCCGGCCCCTTGATCCGCTTTGCCGATAGCCGGCCGCTCGGGCCTGCCTGGCTGCGTGCAACGATCATCGGTGTAATCGTGGCGACGCTGGCGCTTGTTCACGGGCTGCGTTTCTGGCAGGGGAGGAAGGCGCAAAAAGCGCTCGAAACCGTCGTTGCGCACAATGATGACCGCGATGATGACGATGGGCGGCTGCTCGAAGCCCGCATGAATGAGGCCTTGGCGGCGCTCAAAGGGTCGAGCGGCAAGCGCAACTTCCTCTACGACGTCCCCTGGTACGTCGTCATAGGCCCGCCGGGTGCCGGCAAGACAACGGCACTGGTCAATTCGGGGCTGAATTTTCCGCTTGCCGGTTCAGGAGACGCCCAACCGGTGGCCGGCATTGGCGGAACACGTGCCTGCGACTGGTGGTTTACCGACCAGGCCGTGTTGATCGACACCGCAGGTCGCTACACGACGCAGGATTCCAATGCTGAGAGCGACAAGAAGAGCTGGCTCTCCTTCCTGTCACTGCTCAAGAAGCACCGCGCCCGGCAACCGATAAACGGCGTCATCCTGGCCATCAGCCTTGCCGATCTGATGAGCTTCGACGACCGGCAGCTAGATACCCACGTCGCCGAGATACGCAACCGGCTGAGGGAAATCCACGAGACGCTGAAAGTTCAGTTTCCAGTCTATCTGATTTTCACCAAGGCCGATCTTGTCTCCGGTTTCATGGACTACTTCGGCGGTTTCGACGAGTCACGAAGGCGCAAGGTGTGGGGCGCGACATTCCAGACCGCGGAGCGCGACAGGAACATGGCCGCTGGAGCCCCTGCCGAATTCGATGCGCTGGCAAAACGACTGGCCGACGAGATGGCCGACCGCCTCCAGGAAGAGACTGATCCCGTCACGCGCATCTCCATCTTCGGTTTTCCGGCACAGTTCGGCGCACTAAAGGGCCGAGTTACCAGCTTTGTCGCCGCTCTGATCAATCCCGGACGCAGCCAGGTGAATGTCAGCCTGCGTGGATTGTATTTTTCGTCCGGCACGCAAGAGGGCACGCCTATCGATCAGGTGCTGGGCGCGATCGGCCGCAATTTCGGTGGCAATTCCCGCCCTCACCTTTCTGGAACCGGCAAAAGCTTCTTTTTGCATGATCTGCTGACGGACGTCATTTTTGCCGAATCGGGCTGGGTTTCGTATGACAAATCGGCTGCAAGGCGTGCGGCGATCGTCAGATTTGGTGGCCTGGGTGCCATAACGCTGATCGCCGCCGCCGCACTGGGTACGCTCGCCCTGAGCTTTGCTTCCAACCGGTCGCTGATCGCCTCCACAACGCTGGCCATGGGCCAGTATCGCGAGACGGCGGCCCCGTTGCTCAAGGCCAGCACGGTCACCGATGTCGACCTTGAAAACGTCATCGGCCCGCTTGACCAGTTGCGCGATCTGCCGGCCGGGTATGAAACCGGTGACTTGCCGACACCGTTAGAGGAGACGTTCGGCCTCAGCCAGAGGGAGAGACTTCTTTCGGCATCCAAAACAGCCTATCGGCAGGCGCTGGAGCGACTGCTCCGATCGCGCCTGTTGATCCAGGCCGAGCGGACGATCCAGGCCAAGATGGCCGATCCCGTCGCCCTCTACGAACCGTTGAAAATCTATCTGATGCTTGGCGGCAAGGCACCGAAGGTCGATGACGCTTTGATCGTTTCGTGGATGAAGCGGGACTGGGAGCAGAACCGATATCCGGGCGAAAACAATCGCGAAGGACGCGAGCAGCTCGAAAAGCACCTGCGCGCCATGCTGGCATTGGACGACGCCTATGATCCGGTCTTCGAACTCAACCAGCCGCTTGTCGAAGCCGCTCAACGTTCACTCGGGCGTATGAGCCTTGCCGATCGCGCTTCGGCCTTGATCAAGTCGGCTACATACGCAGCGGTGCTGGACGATTTTTCACTGTCTCAGAAAGGCGGGCCGGAAGCGCAGCTGCTGTTCGAGCGCATCGATGGCGGCGATCTGTCAGGGCTTCGTATTCCCGGCATCTATACTCATTCCGGCTTCAACACCTTCTATCTCCGGCAACTGTCGCGCATTGCGCAGATGCTTGTCGACGAGCAGTGGGTTCTCGGGGGCGGCGGCGAACAAGGCGATATCAACCAGCAATTGCTCAAGCTCGGCCCCGAACTTCTTGATCGCTACGGCAAGGAGTTCGCGGCCGCGTGGAACGGCGTTCTCGGCCAGTTGAAATTCAAGGCGATGCTGACGGACAAGCCGCACTACATCGCACTTTCGGCCGCTGCCTCCCCAAGCTCACCGATGAATCAGCTCTTTGCGGCAATCGCCGATGAAACAGCTCTGACGCGGGACTCAGGTGACGGCCCCGATCCCGGCACCGAGATCGAAGGCACGGCCCAGAACCCGCCGCGCAACCCCGCGGATCTGGCCAAGGGCCTGGCCCGCATCGGCATAACAATCGCCAGCGGCAAATCGCAAAGCCGCGCCGGCACCGGGGCCGCCGACGCACGGAACTTCAGTCCAGGAGCAAACATCGAAGCGCAATTCAGACCATTCCAGGCCCTGGTGAACGGCCCTGCCGGACATCGCCCGATCGATGCTCTGACCCAAAACTTCAGCGATATCTATCAGAGCCTGCAACTGGCGGCCGAAGTTCCTTCGCAGACGGAACGCGTCAATTCGAACCTGCAGCTGCAGATAGCCACGCTTCGCGCCAATGTCTCGCGCCTGCCCAAGCAACTCGGCCGGATGGTCAACGCGACGGCGGATGAGTTCGAAGGCAACGTTGCCGAAACCTCGGTGACCAACTTGAATCAGATACTTGACCAGACGGTCACAGCCCCTTGTGAAGCCGCAATCAGCGGCCGTTATCCCTTCGCCCGCGACGCCACCGAGGATGTTGCGATGGCAGATTTCGCCAAATTGTTCGCCCCTGGCGGCTTGCTGGACCGGTTCTTCGCACAAAATCTAGCATCGCTGATCGACATGACCAGCCAGGACTGGACTTGGAAACAGGATGCGCGATTTGGACGCGACCTGTCGAAATCGACCCTGAAAGACTTCCAGCTTGCGGCGGAAATCCGCAGCGCCTTCTTCCCATCGGGCGGTTCGTTGCCTTCGGTCAGCATCACTTTCACACCGTTCTCACTGAATGGCGATGTCGATACGGCGATACTCGATGCCGAAGGCCAGATCGTCTGGAGCAATCAGACGGGCAACGCGCCGAGCGCGGTCACCTGGCCGGGCGAGGCAGCTTCCGCGTCCGCCAGCCTAAGCTTGACGCCGGAGATGCCAGGCCGCGAATCCGCCATCAAGTTCGAAGGGCCCTGGGCGCTGAAACGACTTCTGGACAAGGCTGCCGTCACCGGCGACGGCAGCAACATGCAAGCGCGCTTCGTGATCGGCGGACGCGACGTTACTTATGCTCTCCAGACAGGCTCAGGCTCCAACCCCTTCTTCCTCCCGGCCCTGTCCGGATTCAGCTGTCCCAAGGCGTTTTGAACAGGGTTCATCTGCTGAACATGGCGTCGGTCCGCTGACCACGGCGTTCAAAGCCTGGTTTTCCTTAGTTTTCGATACTTTAATGTTCGAGCCTGTGGCAAAGTGGCGCCAGCGAGCGTCCAAAGGTGCGCCGCAGAAGGACGCTTGAAAAGCGCTTGGTGGCAAATTGAATACTGTCGCCCTTTCCGTTGAGAGCTTCGGCGTGAGCCACAAAGGCTGTGTCCGTGAGCTCAATGAAGACAGCTATCTGGTCGAGCCACAAACTGGCGTCTGGGTGGTAGCCGACGGAATGGGTGGACATGACGCCGGAGAGGTCGCTTCCGCCAGTATCGTCGATCATCTGTCAACAATCGGCATTGCGAGCTCAGCTCCCGATCTTCGCGCCCGCTTCGAGGACAGGCTGGGCCGGGCCAATGCCGAGATCCGAGGCATATCTGAATCCCGCGGCATAACCATCGGTTCCACCGTTGCCGCCCTGCTGGCGATGGACGGGCGGTTTGCCTGCCTGTGGGCGGGTGACAGCCGCGTCTATCTTGTCCGCAACGCCTCGATCTCGCAGATCTCGAGAGACCACACCGAAGTTCAGGAGCTCATCGACCGCGGTATCATCAGCGCAGCCGAAGCACGCACGTGGCCGCGCCGCAATGTCATCACGCAAGCGATCGGCGTCAGCGACGAGATTGTCATCGATTTCCAGCAGGGAGAAATCATGCCGGGGGATATTTTTGTGTTGAGCACGGATGGTCTGACGGCGCATGTCACCGACGCCGAGATCGAGGCGGCGACGGTGTCGGCGACACCTCAGGCAGCCTGCGAGAACCTGCTCGACATGGTGCTGGCGCGCGGCGCAACGGATAACGTCACGATCGTCCTCGTAAAGATAGGACACGAGCGCGATGGCCAATTGCCTCCTCCATATCTGCATAGAGCGAAGGCCTGAGGTTGATGGGCTCCGACGACAAGACGCGCATATCGGGGGGCATGGCCAACACCGTCGTAGGCACGCAACTCAGCGGCATCTACGAGCTCGACGAACGCATCGCATTCGGTGGCATGGGCGAGGTTTACCGTGGTCATAATATCCAGACCGGTGACCATGTCGCGATCAAGATCGTCTTGCCCGAGTTCGCCCGTGACCAGACGATCTTGTCGCTGTTTCGCAAGGAGGCATTGATCCTCAATCACCTGTCGCATGACGCGGTCGTGCGCTACCACGTCTTCACGATCGATCCCGGGATCGGCCGTCCCTACCTTGCCATGGAATTCGTCGACGGTGAGTCGCTGTTCGACATCATGCGGCGTGGCGCGATGCCGGCGGCTGATGTGCGCAAGCTCTGCCACCGCCTCGCCTCCGGCCTGAGCGCCGTGCACCAGGCGGGAGCAATACACCGCGACCTCTCGCCCGATAACATCATCTTGCCGGGAGGCCGGGTCGACCGCGCGAAGATCATAGATTTCGGTATCGCCCGGTCGGCGAGTGTCGGCGGTGAGACCCTGATCGGCGGAAAGTTTGCGGGAAAATACAACTATGTTTCACCCGAACAGCTCGGGCTCTACAGCGGCGATGTCAGTGAGCAATCCGATATCTACAGCCTGGGGCTGGTGCTGGTTGCCGCCTTGCGCGGCAAGCCAATCGATATGAGCGGATCGCAATTCGAGGTCATCGAAAAGCGCCGGACCGTGCCTGATCTCACCGACATCGACGATGATTTTCGTGACATCGTTGAACCCATGCTGCAACCGGATCCGCAGGACCGACCGGTTAGCATGGCGGAAATCGCCAGGATGACGCGTGACGAAAACGAGGAGACAACCCCGCCGGCGTCCATCACACCCCGCGATCGGTCGGCTTTGCCGCGAACCTTTGCATCCGGCAGCAAAACCCAGGCACGATCACACAATGTTGAAAGGCACGACGACGCAGCCGCAGCGGGCCCAGGCGGACAGCCCTTCGTAGAGCACGTGCGGCCCGCGCATTTGTTCGAACGGCCGCCTGCGGCGCCGATGCCGCGCGAGGCCACGGCGCGTTTGCCTGGAAGGTCCACAAGGACCCGAACCCTGGCGATCGCTGCCTTGGCGATGCTGGCTGTGGCCTCCGGCGCGGGCCTTTACCTGGGCGGCTTCATGACGCCTGCCACACCGACTGCCGGCAAGACATCGCTTTTGGCACCGGAGCCGTCCAAGCTCCCGCCCGGCCTGTCAAAGCCGCCCCTGGCGGACTCTGCCGCCCCTGAGCCGGCAAAGGCAGTTTCGCCCGTGCAGGCCAGCGGACAGGCGGCTGAAAATCCGGCAGATACGTTGGGGGTTCAAAAGCCGGAGCCTACCAAGCCCGCCGAAGTCCCCTCGCAGAACGACGTCGTCGCGAAGTCACCCGCAACGGACGCCAGGCCGCCACCCGAAAAGGCATCGCCGCCAATCCAGCCGGATACGATGACCAGCGACAGTCAAACGTTGGCCGCTTCCAGTGAGACAACCGCCCCGACGCCGCCGGTAGAGAAAGCCTCGACGCTGCCGCCCGCTGAGCCCAAGGTTGGCGAGAGCCAAAAGCCCGAACCGCAGGCCAGCAAGCCGGCGGCACCCGCAACGCGGGAGCCCAATCCCACTGCGGCCCCGCCGGCTGTCGCGAACGCCGAGAGCCCTGCCTTGCCGACAAGCAACCAGCCGGACCAACCTGCTGTCGCGTTGAACGTGCCCAAACCGGAGATTCCCCCGGCCGTCGACGACATCGCCCAACGGGTGTCATGGGTTCGCGACTTCGGCGGCGGCGACTGTTTCTATGCGACGATGACCTCAGCAACCGACAAGGCTGCCGCGATCGAAGGCTTTGGAACATCGGTCCAGCCATTCGAAGGCATGCTGGCCGAGTTCCAGGCCAAATTCCATGTCGAGCCGGACATCAGCGTCCGGCTCATTGAACCAAGCCAATGCGAAGTCACCAATTTTCTGCGCTTTATCGGGCAGACCGCATCAGACAAGCCGCAGCTTGTTCTCGATCGGACATCGGTGCCAAACGGTACGCCGATCAGCGGAACGCTGGTGACGCGTGGCGGGCTCAGGTCCAGCGTGCTGTTGATCGACCATAAAGGCATGGTGTTCAATCTCGACGACCGCATCGTCGTAGAACCCGGCAAGGCTACTTTCAGCATCCCGATTGGTCTCGGGGCCGCCGACAAAGCCGCCGGAAAGGCGGTGCCGCAGATCATAATGGTGATCACGGGCCCTCAGGACATCCAGGCAGCCGCGTTCTCCACGCCCATGCCAGCCTCGGTGCTGCTCCCCGAGATTCTCGAAGAAATCGAGACCGACGGGTCTCAATTCTCGGCCACCGCCCAGTATTTCCGGCTCGGCGGATAGCATGGGCGCCCGATGCAACTCAGCCGCTCTGACCCGCCGATAAGGCAGTTTGATCCGGTTCGGGCCCCTGCCCTGCGTGGCAGCATGAGGCTTGCGGTCATGGGGGGGGCGGCCCTGTTGGCCGTGCTGTCATCCAGCGAAGCGCGCGCCGAGTTCACGGTCTGCAATCAGACTCTGGATGTCGTCAATCTCGCCGTCGGCCAGAAGGTCGACAATGCGGACCAGACCGATGGCTGGTGGACCATCGGCGCCAATCAATGCGTAAACGTCATTCGTGAGGAACTGACGAACCGCTACATCTACATCTACGCAACGGACGTGTTTGGTCATGCGATCCTCACAGGATCGACCGAAATGTGCCTTGAGCGGCGACGTTTTTCGATACGCGGCATCGACGAGTGCTGGCAGCGCGGCCATATCGCGGCACAATTTCTTGAAGTCGATACCCTCGAACAGGCGCGGTGGACTTTCTTCCTTACGGGAAGCAATCCGTGACGCACGGTATCGACACGAGCTTCAGGCAGAAAAAGCAGGCGCGCGCGGCCCTTCGCAGGCGCACGCTTCGGCACAGGCTTGTTGCCGGTCTCGCGGTGGCTGTGCTGCTCTCTATCGCCGCCGGTTTCTACCTCACCGCCGAGTATTGGTCGTTCGGAGACGAAGACGAGGAGTTGCATGCGGTCGAAGGGGCGGACGATATGCCGGCGGACGCATCCGTGTATGTGCCAGCCATTATCGATCTGGCGGGGGACCCGATGTGGATCACGCTGGCGCCCGATGCCAGCGCCGCAACCAAAGGCCGGACAATGCCGCGCCCGGCGGAACTCAACCAGGCCGGCGTTTCTCCACAGATCGAAATCCTGTCTGACGTCATGCTTAGCGCGAGCGAAAAATTCATGACAACGATACCGTCGACGCAAGAGGATTTTGCATTCTTCCAGGCGCAACGAAAGACTGCTGCCCCACCATCCGGTGATCTGCAGAATGATCTTGAGCCATCGCCGATAGAGGGGGAACCAGCCGCAGCGCCCGACCAAAGGGCGGACGCCGATGATCCCGAAGCCGGCTGGGGCGAGACCATCGATGCGGGCGATGCAGCCCTTCCCGCATTCCAGAAGACGCAGATCGAAAACAACACGAGTGTCGCAACCGTCTCGAATGAGTATCAGCGGTTCGAGGCGACCGAAGACACGTTCGTGAAAATCCTCAACGACCGCTCTTTGGACAGCGTCGCGCTCGATGCGCATTTCTCCGCAGAGGACGCCAAGCTGGCAGGGCAAGCGCTGAAGGCGCTTTTCAACCGCGACGGCCTGGAACCGGGCTATGTCATCGCCATGCGTGGTTTCAGGCCGAGGCGCGAGACGACGACCATGTCGCTGATGCAGGTGTCCATCTACGCCAAGAACGTCTTTGTCGGCACGCTGACACGCAATGCGGCGGGCGCATTCGTATCGGGTGTCGATCCCTGGGTCCGTGAAGATCTGTTCAACTATTCGGGCGCACAGGGGGAAGGCACGCACAAGCGGCAGTATCGCCTGCTCGACGCGATCTACTCGACGGCGGCTCGCAACAGTGTTCCAACCGGCGTGATCGGCGAAGCGATCATGTACCTATCGCGAGGGCAGGATCTGGACGCCTTCGCCAGCGAGGACCAGCGCCTTGTGCTGATCTACTCGCAAACGCCGCGCGGCAAGGGCGAGACTGACGGGCGTGTGCTGTATGTCGGCGTGCAGGGCACCGAAAAGAGCCTCGACTGTTTCGTCTTCCAGCTGAGCGAGGGCCAGTTTGCGTGCGTTACCGGTGACGATCAGGTCCGCTCGCTGACGGTCACCAACGGCATGGTCACGCCCGTCAACGGGGTGATGACATCCACCTTCGGGCCACGCAAGCATCCAATTCTCGGCACCGTTCGCATCCACAAGGGCGTCGACTGGGCGGCTCCCGTTGGCACGCCGATCGCAGCCGCCTTCGATGGTGACATCACCTTCCAGGGCGATGGCGGCAGCTATGGCAATCTGGTGAAGATCTCGCACCCAAACGGGCGCGAGACGCGCTATGCGCATATGCTGAGATTTGCAATCGGGACCGGTGTCGGAACCAGGGTGAAAGCCGGCGATGTGATCGGCTATATCGGCACCACCGGCCTTTCGACCGGGCCCCACCTGCATTTCGAACTCTACCAGAATGGCGCAGCGATCGACCCACTCGGCACGGTCACCGCGGTCGCTTCCGACGATTCCGCGGTCGAGACGCTCACCGACCGTATCGTTCATGTCGAAAGCGGCGGCAGCGCTCGCGCCAAGAACCCAAATTCCTCAGCAACCGGTGCAGGGCAATTCATAAGCAAGACCTGGATCAGGATGATGAACACCTACCGCCCGGAACTTGCGCGCACGCTGTCGACAGCCGACCTGCTCGCACTGCGCTACGACGCCACGATCTCGCGTGAGATGGTTCGCAACCTGGCTCGCGAAGGCGAGGCCTATCTTCGGGAGCGTGGTCACCAGATTACGGCGGGCAGACTCTATCTCTGTCATTTCCTGGGAATGGAAGGCGCGCACCAGGTGCTGTCGGCCACAGGTTCGGCGCAACTGAGCGCCGTGCTGGGGTCGGCCGTCATCCAGGCCAACCCGTTTCTCACCGGCAAGACCGCCAGCTACGTCGTGGACTGGGCCGAAAGGAAAATGGGCCAGAAGCTGGGCCGCATGGCCACTGGCGCCGCCCAGCAGACAACGACCACGGAGGTCCGCCAGACGTCACCGGAGTTTGAAAAATACAAGCAGGCCGTCACCGCCGTCATAAGCTCAATTCAGAATACGCCTTGAACCACGCTCGCGCTGCTCTATCAGATGCTCACCCCTGTCCAAATTCCATCGGGTAGAACAATCTTCGCCCCATCCCAAGCTGCGGCGCAGCTTTGCGTGGCTATTGTGTCTTTATCCGCATTTCCACGCGGCGATTGAGCGGATCGTATGGGTTGGAACTGCGCGGGTTCTTTTCACCCATGCCGACCGCGTTGATGCGATCAGGCTCGATGCCGCTGGCCGTGAGGAAGGCGGCTACCGATTTCGCTCGTCGTTGCGACAGGCCTTCGTTGTGGTGCACCGTGCCGGTGGCATCGGTATAGCCTTCGACGACGAAGCTGAACGTGCTCAGCCGGTTGTCCTTCAGGGCTTTGGCGAACTCGTCGAGTTCAGCGCGCGCGGTGGCGTCAAGTTCGGCCGAATCCAAGCCGAAATTGATCAGCATGTCGAGGCCGGTTTTCACTGCCGACGCGTCATTGGACTTGCTTTTGCACTCCTCCGCGGAGCCAACACAAATCCCGCGGGACTTGCCGAGATCGGCCGCACCAGCAAAAAACTTCACGATGTCTTCCGATTTCTGAACGGGGTCGGCGGAAGCGTGGGTCGAGAAAAGCACGACCGCCAACACAAAAGCTGAACTGCTCCACTGCATAGCGGCTCCTCCTGGTTGAGTATTCCGATTTTCGATGTTGGGATCATAGCAAATTCGCAGGCAATTGTCTGTCTGCAATCGCCGGGGGCGTGACAGTTGTTGCCGCGTCACCGGTTGAGACTTGACCCGCGCCGCGCCTAAGGCTTGAGTGGCCAAGCTTCTCGATGAAAGCGTGGCGGTCATGGCCAATGGGCTCCGGTTCAAAACGGCAAGGGATCTTTTCGCGGCGTGTCCTGCTATTGCGCGGGACATGAGGAGCCTTCCAACCGACCAGCGCTCGATCGAGTTTTGCCGCGACCTTCTCGCAGGGCGCGTTCCCGAGGAAGCGGTTACATTTTGTGCCTACCTGCTTCCCGAGCGAGCCGCGGTCTGGTGGGCCCATGAATGCCTGAGCCACCTGGCCGACCTGTTGGATGAGACCGATCATCAGTTGCTCCCGCTGGTCCACAACTGGGTGGGCGAACCGGACAGTCTCCGCCACCAGGCGGCGCTCAGCACAGCCGGCGCGACGCCGCCAACAACGCCGGTCGGCTGGATTGCTCTGGCCGCGGGATGGCGTGACAATGGTTCGGCCAGGGCCGCGACGATGGCACCGGCGTTGCTGCCGTTTCCAGCCGCCCACGCAATCAATGCCGGGATTCTGGCCGGACTGGCGCGTGTCGCACTGGCTGACCGGTTCACCGTTCTTTCGGCATTTGTCGAAATGGGCATCCAGATGGCTGAGATCGAGGCCCTGAGCCAAGCAGCGGATGCGGATTAGAGCATTCGCCCGGCAGAAACCGATGGATGCCGTCATCATCCTGGCTTACTTACAGCCACCTTGCGCCCATTTTGCGAGCGCCACCTTGAAGCGCGTTCCAAGCGGATGTTGAAGCCGTAAGACAGACACGTCGTTGGCGGCGAAATTTTTCGACTGTTCACACAGCCGGGCCTCGTTCCATTCATGGCAACCGTCGCAGTGCTTTCCTTCCCATACCGACTTGTCGAGCCCCTCCACAGGACTGAAGCGTGGCTTGCCCTTGATCAGCTCCGCAATGCTCTTGCCGTCGATTTCCGGATCGCCGAAATCGACAGGATGGTCAAAAAAGATAGGCTCGTCGGAGGCAAGCCTTGGGATTTTCTGACGAAGCATATCGAGCGAAAGTTGGGCGTCGTCGGCGCCCGACGGGTTTGCCGCAACGTTTCGCCCATCCGAACCGGCTTCCGATTTCTGAGTGGTCGCCTCGCCGACGATCAGCGGTGCGTTGAGGTCGATCTTGTGCAGGACGACCTCAGTGGTCAGCGAGACATTGCTCCAGGGGCGCTGTTTGCCGGCGGTTACCTTGAAGACATCGGCGGTAACGCGGTTCATGGCTTCGGTGATGGAAACGTTTGTTTCGCCCATATGCGCCAGCAGCGCCGAAGCGAACGGCGAATGTTGGCCCGACCCGTCAAAGGCGACCTGATTGGGACTGGTGGCGAACGCGACAAGCGTGCCGGCGCCACCATTCTCGATGGGAATTTCGGCAAGGCCGCTTCTTGCTCCCTTCACGCCGGCGGTCTTTGCCAGCACTTCGGCAAGCGGATTGTCACGGCAAGCGTCGAGAAAAATCAACCTTATGCTGGTCTCGCGCGACATTTGCCGCAGGACGAAGTCCACGGGCACCGCCTCGAAATCGAGCGAAGTCTCGTCCTCGAGTGCTGCGTCGACCGGAAGAAGGTAGTTGCTGCCTGAAACCTGCAACCCGTGGCCGGCGTAGAAAAAAAGGGCGATATCGGCGCCGCGCACCTGCTTTGCGAATTGCGCAATCGTCGTCTGGGTCTGCAATTTGGTCAGATCGAAGCCGGAAACGACTTCAAAGTCCAGATTCTCGAGGCGTTCGGCCATGGCGTGGGCGTCGCGTACCGGATTGGTCAGCGCCGGCGCATGCTCATATTGGGAGTTGCCAAGGACCAACGCAACACGGCGTTCAGCACTGGCGGCCGACAAAGTCAAAAGCAGTGCCAGCGCTACAAGCGCAATGGCGCCCACAAGTCCACCGCAATGGCCGATACGATCAAAACCCACCCGGGACAACAGGGCGTCCCTCAGTTGACGAGCTTAGTGGCGGAAAACTCGATCCGCCGATTGAGCGCCTTGTTCTTCGGCGTGTCGTTGTCGGCAACCGGGCGCTCCTCGCCATAGCCAGTCGCCGCGATCTGGGTGCGCGGAATGCCAGCGGCAACTATGGCGTCGGCAACCGCCTGGGCCCTTCGCTCCGACAGGCGCTTGTTCTCGATGGGCGACCCGTCGGAATCGGTGTGTCCAGAAACCTCGACCTTCAGGCCCGGGCACTTGCCCACGACGCCGACGACCTCAGCAAGCAGCGGCCGGCTTTGGCTATCGAGCCGCGCGCTCGCCGTTCTAAAGTAGATGGCTCCGGTGCGCGACAGCACCGCGAACCTGTTGAGGCACTCCTCGTCGCTGAAGCTGGTCTTCGCCGCATCGGTGGTGACAGGCCCGACATCGGCAGTGCTCGCCGCAACCGGTTGGACAACAGCCGGCTTGCTGCCGTCAGCGACGAAAACGAAATCGAATGAAACCGATGCCGTGGGAACAATATTGGTCACGTTGGCCGCCTGCTGGAGTTTATCCACGTTCGGCAGCAATCCGAAGTCTTCCACATGCACGGCGACAGGAGCCTCCGAAGCGACCGACACCATGGTGTCGCTGATCATGGTGACCACGATGTTGGCTTGAAGATCCTTGTCGACCCCGTGCAGGCTGAGACGGAACGGAAGAACCGCCTTCACACGTCGCTTGGTCGCCAGGTCGGCAAATGCGGCGGGATCTACCTTCGCGGTCAGTTCGGCGGAGGGAAACTTGAATGTCTCGAAGAAAAGGAACCGCATGCGGACGTTGCGAAGGTCAACCCCTGTATCGACCGAATTGAGGTCGAAGGTGACTTTCGCATCACCCGCCGAGGTGAGGCTACCGGAAATATTCCTGATCTTGTTGGTTTCGACGATCGTGTTCTTCTTGACCGATTGGTAGGTCAGGACCGAAGCGGTCGAGTCCAGCGTCCAGTTCGTCTCTGCCTTCGCAGTTCCCAGTCCGGGCCAAATCAACACCAACAACGCAACGACCAAGCCAAGCGCGTTTATAACGAGCCAGCCTCTTGCCCGTGTTTTCCACCAGACTCCCACGACTTCGAACATGGAACCCCCTGCCTAGAGCAGTTCACGATTTCTCAGCGAGGAGCATAGAACACTTGCTGTCGCTTGGCGAGCATCTCGCGTGGTGCGGTGCACCACTCCCGAGCGATGCAAATCTCGGGTTCATCGTCTTGGTTAGAAGGCGATCTTCAGTCCGAGCTTGGCGCCGATGGTGGAACTGTCCGATGACACCTTGCCGCGAACTTCGCCGTTGACGGTGGTCGCGGCCGACATCTTCAGGTTGAAGCCGGTCGACAGCGCGGCGGAAAAATCGGCATCGTTGAAGTCGATCTCCCTGGTGTCGATTTCGGTGGTGTTCTTGTAGCCGAAACGCTGCTGCAATTCGCCTCGCGCATAGGGGCTGATCACCATTCCGTTGCTTAGCGTGTAGTCGCCATAGATGCCGGGCTCGAGCTTGATCGCGCCAAAAGAAAGCTTGCTCTTGCCGAACTCGTTGCCGCCGCTGTCTTTATAGGGATCGCCACGGAAGGAAACGCCAAGCAGGCCGCCACGCAGATCGAAGCGGGTGCGCTCGCCCAGCTTGAAGATATGGCCGACCGATGCCGTCACTGCATAGCCCTTGGTATCATAGCTGCCGGTGGTGCCGAGCACGCCGTTCGTCACGTCGCTTCCACCGATGAAGCCGGAGGCCGAGACGAGCGCGTAATTGTAGTCCTTGCGAAACAGCGCGTAGCCGCCGAACAGGCCGGCCTTGTTGGTACCTTCGCCGATGGCATCAAATCCCCGAAACGCGCCGAGGTTGACGTCGGTCGAGGCGTAGCCGGCGAAAACGCCGATGTTCAGGCCGTACTCATTGTCGAACTGGAAGTGTTTGGCGGCATTGAAATCCAGGCTGATGGCAGCCGAAAAATCATTGGCATCGAAGCTCGGGCCGGAGCCGTTCAAGCCGCCGCCGCTGATGTTGTAGCCGTCATGCTCGGTATGGGCGAACTGGCCTGAAGCAAAGACCCCGAAACTTTCCGAAACCGGCACCATTCCAGAACCGGATGCGGGCGAGAGATGCAGGTCAGCATCGAGCGCGTCGCGGTTTATGCCGTAGAGAGCCTCGATTGCCACCGCGACCGCGCCGGCGTTGGTGGCACTGGTCGGCGCCGCCGCAATGCCAAAATTGACTGGCGTGGCACGCAGGAACACGCTGCCATTCGGGCCTGTGACGATCGCATAGGTGAAAAGCGAACCCGGTGTGCCGGGCACGCCTGCGACGCTGAACGTCCCGGTGACCGGGCCGTTGGTCGAAACAATGAGCGGTATGTCGGTCGGCTCGGCAAATTGCGGCGTGCCGAGCAGGTTGACGATGATGGTATTGGCGCCGGTTGCCGAAAACGCATCGGCAATGAGCTGATCCGACTGAGATGTCTGCTGGTTGATGTCGAGGCCGATGCTGGCACCGTTGAGGGTGAGGCCGCCTAGCGTCAACACATCGTCAGCGACACCGTTCGTCATGTCGATCAGCGAATTCGTCGCGATGATCGAACCCGGCATGGTGACGTTGCCGTTGATGAACAGCGTCGAGCCACTGCCCAGGTTGAGGTGGTTGATGCCTTGTATGCCGCCGTTGAAGCGCAGCGTGGAATTGTCGGAGGAAAAATTGTCGAAGCCGGTAAAGTTCTGGCTCTTGCCGCCGGCAGCGAGATCGGTGCCGGTGATGGTGCCGTTGGCGCCCGTGCCGCTGAACAGAACGCCATCGCTCAAATTGAGTGGGTCAACCGCACCGATGCCGTCGATCACGAGCGTGTCGGGACCAAGACCGGTAATGTTACCGCCGATCGTGCCGCCCGACAGATGGACATGCTCGGCGTCTATGCCGCCCGTGATGGTGCCGCCGGTGACCGAGACATTGTCGAAGCCGGCGCCGCCGGAAACGCTGGATCCGATGGCGCCGCCGCTGATGACAATCAGATCGTCACCGACATCGCCGGTGACCTCTCCCGCAAGCACGCCGCCGGAGACCAATATCTGATCGTTGCCGTCGTTGCCTTCCAGAAAACTGTTTATGGTGCCGCCGCGCAGCGTAATAACATCATTGCCGGCACCACCGCTTACCGCACCCGCAAGAGTGCCGCCGGTCATGTCGAAGGTGTCGTCACCATCCTCCAGCCCGACAGAATCCGTGCCCTCCCCACCCTCACCTGGGTCGATGCCGACACTGGCGTTGCCCGAGATCGATACGCTGTCGTCCTGGCTGCCGGCATAGATCGAGCCGTCGACCGTGCCGCCGCTGACGGTATAGGTGTTGCCGCCGCCTTCGCCGAACACCGAGCCGGTCACATGGCCCGCGGTCATGTTGAAAATGTCGGCGCCGCCCGCAAGATCAACGATGCCCGGCGATATGGTTGTGCCGACGGTTCCACCGTCGATGTTGACGGTGTCGTTGCCATCGTTGCCGAAAATGCTGCCGCCTATGGTGGCGTTGCCACTGACCGTTATTGTGTCGTTGCCGGCCTCTCCATCGATATCCAATTCGATTGCGGTATTGCCGCCGATGCTGACCTGGTCGTCGCCGGCCCCGGCATCCACGGCCTCGACGTTGCCTCCCCCTATGGTAATGGTATCACCGCCCTCACCCCCAGAGATGATACCGACGATTGGCTCGCTGAAAAAAACGCCTTCCTCGACCTCGAGGATACCGACCGATATCAGGTCGTCACCGATGCCACCGGTCACATTGCCGACCTGTGTGCCGCTGCCGGATATCACGACACTGTCGACACCATCTCCAAGATCGATGTCGTGGATGCTGCCGGCCTGGATGATAACAGTGTCATCGCCCGCCCCGGCGTCGAGATTGGCGTCGACATTTGGGGCGAACGGATCGCCCGACAAATCCCCATAGGACATCTCGAACCGGTCGTTGCCGCCAAAGAGTTCGAGGGTCCCCTCTGCCGACTGCAAGGATGTCGTTGCCGATGACGTTACCGGCGGCAGGCCACTTATGACGGGGGTAGGCGTGCTGTTGTCCAGGATACCGCCAAAGATGCTAACAATGTCATCGCCGTTTCCGTCATAATCGTTGACGATGACTGTTGACGAGTCGTTGGCTTGCCCCTTGTATCCCGCGAACCCCGTCGTGAATACGCCGCCGACATCCTGGACGTTTCCAGTTGTGCTGCACTCGACCGTGACCGATGTCGTTTCGAACGTCGTTTCGGCCGAGATGCCTGAGCCGACTGTTGTACCAGCACCGCTTGCGATAGCCGAGCACGCTTCCGCGCCAGATATCTGCAACGTGGATGCCGCCGCTAACGCAAGCAACGAAACACCCGCCAATTGATAGGCCTCGCGCGGCACTCTCATTCGATCCCACCTTACGAGAATCGATACCGTCACAGTTAAGGCAATTACAATAAATCACCGGCCCTTCAATGGGGCTCGTTGACTTGATTGACAGGCAGTGTACGCAGCGCGCTGCTCGTCGGCAATGGTTAGGCGTTCGCTCTCAGGCCACTATAAGGTCATGTGTGGCGACAAGGTCACTATCGAACTCAGATTGAACCGCTCAGATGCAGTACGACGCGGTACAAGGACGCGAACATCTAGAGGTCAGAATAGGCTGCCGAAACGGTCAGGCTTCCCGCGTGGGCAACCTTGCGGTCGTAACTTGCCCATATTTCCCCGCCGCACTGCTGGGCCCAGCGATGACAAAAAGAAAAATCGGTAGGCAAGTCCACGTCCGGCGTCACGATCTTCGAAAATGGCGTCAGAAAGCTCTCGAACTGTGCGGCGTATTTGTTTTTTCTGTAGCGCGACCGGTTCACCGTTTCGGGCAGTTTCTCAATTATCCTGGCGACGCAGTCGCGCGAAACCAAGAAGATACCCGTGCCACATAGCGATACCCGCACAAAGCCGCCCATCTCCTGCCGCGGTTCGATGATGGTTCCGAGGAACTCCAGGCTTTGCGCAAAGGCCTTGTCGAACGGCAGTTTCGACAGCGAGTGAAGTTTGCGAAGGTCGACCAGACGCCGCGGATACAAAGTTCCGACTACAGGCTTGTCGAGCGCCAGCATCGCGGCAATGAGATCGGGCGAAAAGCCCATGTCGCTGTCGATCATCAGGATGTGACTGCAGTCCAGCTTCTTGTAGTAGAAATTCGTGAGCAGATAGTTCCGGGAAAACGGTATATCCGTGTACTCGATTTCCGACAGCGTGAACGCGTAGCTGGAAAGGCTTTCGTGAGTCAGGGCCGCAAAAAGGCTGCGAACGAATACGCTTTTGTAGGCTGCTCCGTAAACCGGCAGCGCGAGGTTGATCTTGGTCGGCATCGAGCCCTCCACGGTCCAGTGACTGCATACAAATCCCTTTTTCCTATCTTTGACAGGATACTTGGTATAAAAATTTGCGGGCCTTTGGCGGCACGGGGTCCAAACGCTCGGGCAGATTGCGTTTGCGTCTGGTGCGTTCGAAGGCCGCCGGATCAAGATTGACGCAGGCTGGAACGAGCATGCCGATATGACCCACCGCCACGGATACTTGCGCATCCCGCTGCTCATGCTTTTCGCGATTTTGAGCACGATCGACGTTCGCGCCGCGGTCGAACAGAACGCCTCATTACAGCCGCGCAACCGGCTGGCGATCGTCATCGGCAACACGAACTACCAGAGCAAGCGTCTCGAGCACCTCGCCAACGCGGTCAACGATGCGACGAAACTGTCCGACAGCCTGAAGCGGCTGAACTTTGAGGTTCTGACTGGAACCGATCTTACCGCCGATGGCTTCGTCAAGCTTTTCCATGACGCCGAGGCGAAGCTGCCCGAAAGCAGCGCCGTGCTGATCTTCTACGCCGGCCACGGCATGCAGGTGCAGGGCGAAAACTACCTGCTACCGATCGATACGCCCGATCCGGAAAACCTGGACAAGCTGACGGCGCACGCCGTCAAGCTGAATGATGTGATCGCCAAATTCGCCAGTCGCGGCCGTCAGACCTTCATCTTCCTTGATGCCTGCCGCAACAATCCGCTGGGCAGCGGCGCCAACATCTCCAACGGTCTGGCGCAGGTCGAGGTCGGCGAAAACACGTTTGTCGCCTTCGCCACCCAGCCCGGGAACGTCACCGTCGACGGGACAGACGAAAACAGCCCGTTCACCACTGCGCTTCTAAAAAACGTCGAAATTCCTGGCTTGAGCATTTCGGACATGATGATCCGCGTCCGCAATGAGACCGAGGCGCTCACCGTCGGCCGCCAGGTGCCGTGGGATCAGTCGAACCTGCGTGAACAATTCTATTTCACCGAACAGCAGATGCTCGATCCGGCGCAGTTGAGCGCGAGCCTGTCGCGCATCCTGTCCGATCCAGACGCCAAGAAGAAGCTGCAGATAGAGCTCGCCTCCAACGACCTGCAGACTGCCGTGCTCATCGTCGGACAGACGCTGCGGTCCGTCGAGATTCCGGCACCGTCAGGCGGTTCAGCGGAGCCGGTCGGCACTCGGGTCGCCAATCTGTCTTCAACCGAAAGCGTTGCAGTCGCTCGCCAGAGCGTCGTCTCCGGCCTCGAAACTCTCATTGTCGGCGCCTCGGCGGGCGAAGCGGAAAAGGACAAGGCAGGCGATCTTGCGCGCAGCATTCAGACCGAACTTCGTCGCCTGGGGTGCTACCGGATGCAAGTTGATGGCGATTGGGGCACAGGCTCCATCCGTGCCCTCACCGACTACTACAAAAATACCAAACAGATCGCACCCACGACCGAGCCGACCGTCGGATTGCTCGGCGATCTCTTTTTGCGTTCCGGCAGAATCTGCAAGCAGCCGGTCATCGTCAAGGCCAAGCCGGCTAAAGTCGCGTCGGACAACGGCCCTTCGCAAACCGGTCCCAGCCGCAAGGCGGCGAAACGCGCGCAGGCCGTCCCGCAACGCCCCATAGCCCCCCCACCGGACATTAGTGGGGGGATAGGCATCGGTGGTGTGTTTTAGGACCGTGGGCGGTCAGGCGGATGTTTGGCAATGTAGCTACATCAAGCAGTTAGGAACTAGTGGAACAGCAAAGCATTCAAGTCTGCTCCAATGTTTTTCGATGTTCTTGTCCCATCTACAACGCTGAATTTCGCCCGATGAACGACTCGCTCGCCCTACCTCGCGAAGAAGGATCGTGACGGAGTTTCGGTCCCTCATTGGAAAGTCGCGGTACGAGCAAGGAGCGTCTCGATTGGGGCCGCAAGCGGCGGCCGGACGTTTCGGGCATGGGACCTTCAAAAGCGGACACTCAACGGCGCGAGCATCTCGCGCGTGAACGATGCAGACTCTGTCGCTGCTTTTCAGAACCGGATAGAACGTTCTGCCGGTTGGCGCGACTTCAACCCCTGGCAAGAGCATGCAGGATTAGCCGGAAGACGTGCCGCGGTCTCCAGAGCAACCCGCGAGGCCGTCATAGAGAGGCTCGGCAACACGTCCTCCTGCAGCAATTTCTGGCGATCGCGGTCCATATAGTCGTTGAAACCGGCCGTGACGAACGCCAGGGGCACGAAACACGCGCCGATCTCGCGCGACAAGGTGGCCTCAGGGGCGATCGAGTGGTTGAGCACGTCCGCTCCCATGCTTCGGTACGCCAAAGCTTCGGCGGGAGTCGTCAGTCGCGGCCCGTAGCAGTGGGCAGCGACCAACTGCTGTTCGATGCCATGGACGCGGCATTCGGCTGGCCAATGGCGGCGGGCGGTCTCGGCCAAAAATGCCGCAGATCTTGGACATACGATCTGCTTGCCCGAGCAGTCGAAGCTCTGGCGGCCGGGCAGCAGTGAGAACGGGGTCTGCGACAGTTCGATGATATCGGCGTTTATGACCATGTCACCGGGCTGGATCGCCTTGTTGACGGCGCCAACGGTCGAACAGGCCAGCACTTGCCTTACACCCGCTTTCATCAAGACCCAGAACGCGCGGCGATGACAGGAATGGTCGATATGGTCTCGGGGGTTGCCGTGCGAATACATGCACAGGGCACGTTTCGTTTTGCCCTCGACGGTAATGGACGCATCGAATTCGAGAAGCTTCCAATTGTCACTGGGACCGAAAGGCGTTTCAAAACTCATGTCTCGCCGCAAAGTGCGGACGCCATCGACTTCGACATCTTCCGGAAAGGCGAGACCCCAATTCGCCGATCCGGTGATAATCGCCAACCCCACCTGGGGTATGTCCGTTGATTGGTCGGCCAGATCGTTGGCTGCATGATGATTGTTAGGCATGTTTTCAGTCTCGCTCAGGATTTTTGGCGAAGGGTCACGACCAGGACAACGACCACGACGATGACGGTCCACAAGGTCGAAATCGCCGCAATGGTCGGGTCGATCTGATCGCGCAGCGACAGGAACATAAGCTTCGGCAGCGTGCTGTTTTGACCGCTGGCGACGAAGATAGAAATGACGGATTCGTCGAGTGAAGTGAGGAAGGCCATCAGCGTGGCTGACAACAGACTGATCTGGAGTTGCGGGACAATTATTCCGCCAATGGCTCTCGCCCAGTTTGCGCCAAGGCTGCGCGCCGCCTGAACCTGGTTCCAGTCAAAGCGGGCCAGGGCGGGCAACAACACAATGCAGGCGACTGGAATGGCCAGCACCACATGTCCGACCAGGACACCGAACAGCGTTCCGACCAGACGTTGCGCCGCCAGCACAAAGAAGAGACCGATCGCAAGCAGGATGCCCGGCACAATGGACGGGGTGAGCAGAACGCCCTGAATGATTACGGCGGTCTTTCCGCCGAGCCGATTTATCGAGATGCAGGCCAGCAGCCCCAGGGGGACTGCGATAAGCGCTGTCAATGTGCCGAGGATCAGGCTCGTCCGGAGTGCGGCCATCCATGTCGCCGAACCGAAGAAAGCCTCGTACCAGCGCAACGAGTATATGCGAGGCGGGAACTCGAGAAGATTGGACGCCGAAAAAGAGAGCGGCACGACAACCAGCGTGGGCAGCATCAGGAACGCCATAACGAGCGCGCAAAAGCTCCACAGGACGATGCGGGCCAGCCTGCTATCTGGATAGGCTTCAAGCATGGGCTGTGCCGATGCTGCGTCCGTCAATCAGCCGCCGCGCGGCCAGAAACATCGCCCCCACCAACGCCATAAGAACGAGGAGCAGAATGCCCAGAACGCTCGCCGAGCCCCAATCCTGGAAGGTCGATAGCGTGCGCTCGATCCGGGTGGAAAGCGGATTTACCTTGCCGCCGCCAAGCACCGCCGGCGTGATGAAGAACCCTATGGTGTAAATGAAGACAATGATCGAACCCGAGAAGATGCCGCCGGTCGAAAGCGGCAGAATGACCGTGCGGATCGTTTGCCCGAGAGTGGCGCCCATGCTCGCCGACGCGCGGACGAGGTTTGCATCGATATCGCGCATCGCCGCATAAACGGGCAGCAGAAAGAGCGGCAGCATGTAGTGAACCATGCCGATGAGCGTTCCGGTGAAGTTGTAGACCAGCGGCAATGGCTCGGCTGTCAGGCCTGAGCCGGTCAAAGCCGCGTTGATCAGGCCATCGCGCCGCAACAGCACGAGCCAGCCATAGGTGCGCACCAGTATGGAGGTCCACAACGGCAGCATGACGAAGGCCATCAGCAAATTGGCCATCCTTGGTCTGGCGCTGGCCAGGGCGAGCGCCAGGGGGGTACCGAGAAGAATGCAGATCGCCAGCGTGCCCAGGGACAGTTCAAGGGTTGTGACCAGTGCCGACCATGTCAGCCCGCTCGAAAGCACCTTCTCGTAGTTGCCGGCGGTGTACTCGCCCCCCGCGGTCAGGAAAGATCGCCGGATGATCCATAGGATAGGCAGTATCGCCGCCAGTCCCACGATGAAAAGCGCAGGCAGTGAAAGCGAGAGGAAGAACCGCCGCTCGCGTCGCGCGTCTGCCGCGAGTGTAGGATCGGCAAGCACGGTCACGCTACTGCTCCCGGTATTGCGTGAACTTTCGCTGCTGGTGCATAGGCCGTCACCCGCTGACCGGCGGCAAGTTCGGCGCAGCCGCTGGCCAGCGCCGCCGGAATGCAGACAAGAATCTCTTGCCCGCCGTCAAGCGCCAGCCTCAAAAGCCAGTTCTCGCCGCGAAACGCCTTGGCGCGCAGCGTTCCCTCAAGCGCCATCCCGTCTCGCCCGACGAGCTTCGCATCAAGATGGAAGCTTTCCGCGCGGATCATCAGAGCTTCGCCTGACGCATTGGCGCGGTCTATTCTGCGCACCGAGCCCGGGGCCACAATGTTGGCCTCGCCCATGAACTCCGCGACGAAGCGGGTCGATGGACGATCATAGATCCGCTGTGGCGTATCGATCTGCTGGATGCGGCCGGAATTCATCACCGCGATACGATCTGACATGATCAGTGCTTCGCGCTGGTCATGCGTCACATAGATCGTGGTGATCCCCAGATCATCGTGCAGACGCCGGATCTCGTACTGCATGGTTTCGCGCAGGTTCTTGTCGAGCGCCGACAGCGGCTCGTCCATCAGCATCACGCGTGGTTCGAAGACGATCGCCCGCGCTAACGCTACCCGCTGGCGCTGTCCGCCGGACAATGCGGCAATGTCGCGCTCCTCCAGACCGTCCAGCTTTACGCGGGCCAAGGCGTCAAGCGCCCGCCGACGCGCCTCCGCTTTCGGTGTCTTGCGCAGTGCCAACGGATACTCGACGTTCGCAAGGACATTCATGTGTGGAAATAGGGCATAGTTCTGAAAGACTATGCCGATGTCCCGCTTGTTGGGGGCCAGGCGAGTGATGTCGCGATCCCCCAACAAGAGTTTACCGCGATCGGGCCGGACAAAACCGGCCAGAGCCATGAGCAGCGTGGTCTTGCCCGACCCGGATGGCCCCAGCAGCGTGAGGAATTCGCCAGCCTGAATGTCGAGCGAGACATCGTCCAGCGCGACGTAAGATCCGTAGGTCTTGCGCACGCTGTCGATGGTGATCGGGAGCGACTTCATCATGTGCTTCAGCCTTAAAGCTGAGACTCAGCGGGCCATCATCTCGTCGAAGGCTTTTTGGGCAGCCTCGCCATTCTTGACCCACCAGTCCGCATTCGAAAACACCGAAGTGCCGGCATTTTCAGGCGCGGTCGCAAGGGTCTTCAGACGGTCCTCGGGAATAAGGCCACCCTCGTAGCCAGCAGGATTGACCGGGCCATAAGCGATGAAATCGGTCAGCTTCGCGACGCGCGCGGGCTGTGTCATCGCCGCGATGAGTTTCATGGCCGCTTCCTTGTTCGGCGCTCCCTTCGGTACCCCGAGGCAATCCGTGCCGATGACGGAACCCTTGAACGTGTAATCAACCGCGCCGCCATCCGCCTTCACGGTTTGGGCCCGCCCGTTCCAGGTAACGACCAGATCCGCCTCGCCATCTTTCAGCAACTGCGCGGACTGAGCTCCCGACGTCCACCACACCGCGACATTTGGTTTGATCGCTTCAAGCCGCTTGATCGCGCGATCCAGACCTTCCGGCGTGCTGAGCACGGAATAGACGTCGGCCGGTGCTACGCCGTCCGAGAGCAGCGCGATCTCGATCGAGTCCTGTGCATTGGCGCGGAGAGCACGACGGCCCGGAAATTTGGCAACATCCCAGAACTCCGCCCATGTCTTTGGCGGGTTCTCGCCATAGGTCTTGGTGTTCCAGGACATGACGGTGCCATAGGAGTCGAACGGATAGCAGTAGTCGGACTTTGCGCCATCCGGCACGGCCTTTGGGTCGATGATCTTGTAGTCGAGCGGCTCCAGCAGCGACTGTGCGGCGGCCTGCGCGCCCTCCGGTGAGCCCAGGTGAATGACGTCGGTTGTGACCGCGCCCGAGGTGACCTGCATCTTCAGGGCGGCCAAGCCGTCGCTTAGCGTCTCCTCGCGGACATCATAGCCAAGCTCTTTTGCAGCGGGGGCCCACATGGCTTCCTTCATGGCGTTGCCATAATCGCCGCCCGCGGTCGTGATGGTGACTGATTGGGCATAGACCGGCACGGCCGCCGAGAATGCGAATGCCGTCAAGGAAATGCGTAGCAAGGACATAGGTTTCCTCCCTAGAATTTGTTGAGATGCGCTCGAAATGGCCTTTTCCCGGTAATCGTAACGTTACGATTGCATCCAAGTGCGGGAGAGTCAAGCTGCTTTGGCGAGAGCTTGGATTGACGGTGAGGTGGAATTCGGTCACGTAGTGGAGGTCAGCAAATCAGCCGGCGCTTTCGCAAATGAGGTCGGGCGACATGACCAACCTGAAACAGATCGCGGCGGAACTTTCCTTATCGGTGACCACGGTATCCCGCGCGCTGAAGGATGGGCCGGAGGTTCATCCCGCCACCATCGCTCGCGTCAAGGAAGTGGCGACGCGGGTGGGCTATGTGCCAAATCATCATGGCTTCGCGCTCAAAACTGGCCGCACGCTTACGATGACAGCAATATACCCGATGGAAACACAAGATCATCTGTCCGATCTGTTGAAGCTTCCGTTAATCGAAGGCATGACGCTGGCGGCGCGGCAAGCAGGTTATAGTCTGTCCATCTATTCCACCACGCCGGATGATGATCCCATCGAGAGTGTGGAGCGACAGCTTCGGGCGGGCAGCACAGACGGACTGATTATCACGCGCATGGTCTCGGGTGATCCGCGCGTCAAGCTATTGCTGGACCGACGCATGCCATTCGTCGCGTTTGGAAGAACTGACTTGGATACAGCGTATCCTTATGTCGACATCGACAATGAACAGATTGCCTACGAGGCGACCCGATGGCTCATGGACAAGGGCTGCCGACGCATTGCGCTGCAACTTCTCGTTCCGGGGGACCAGGCCAGCGCCATGCGTCTTTCTGGGTACGCACGCGCAATGGCCGAGGCTGGCATTCCGATCGACCAGTCGCTGATCGGTCACGGCATGTTCACCATGGAATCGAGCGCAGCTTGGTTCAATCGCATGCTGGACTGGCCAGATCCGCCGACGGGCTTTGCATGCGCCAACGAACTGGGCCTTCTGGGGGCACTACACGCTCTTGGCAGAAGAGGTCTCGCGCCAGGGAGCGACATCCACATTGTCACTCGGGACAGCACGCGGCTGTCACGTTTCCTGCCTGCGAAGATCGGTGTTCATTTCGTGGACATAGCGGGTGTCGGACGCAAACTCGTCGAAGTCCTGGAGAGCCGAATTGCCAATCCGCTTGGACCGGTCGCGACAGTCTTATTCAAAGGTGAGTTCGACCTTGGCGAATAGTCGGACCGGAAGTAGTCGGTGACCGCGATGTCCGCTTTCGAGGAGCACCTAGGTTCACCGCTATGTCCTAGATGAGGCGCAAAGCTGCCGATGGGTGTAAGATAAATGCGGTCAGCGAATGGCTGGCCTAGCTTCTTGAATTTGGGCGAACCACCTCGTAACCAGTTGACAGATAACGATGTGCTAGTCGCTGAAGGTCAGCGTTCTCTGTAGTCGCAAAGCCGTTTCCTCGTACTGTATGGTCTGGCGGACCTACTTACGATGACTCCGAATAGATCCGTCCGACAGGGCCGGACCAGCGGTCGAGGTGACTGCTTCCCGGGTCGCAACGTTCTCCAGAAATGTCGTCGCCGGCACGAAGAACAATGTGCCGGTGACCGCGCGGCTGAAGTCCAGCAACCGATCGTAGTTGCCTGGCGGCCGGCCAATGCGCTGCCACGTTTCGAGCCCTAAAGCTGACATTCGCGTCTGTAGCTCAGTAAGGGTTGGAATAAGTCGAACGGTGCCACGGGTGCGCGGGTGGTAGACCCGAAAACCAGGAGGAAGGGTTGCGGCTCTGCTCCCATTTCGACGGCGGCGGCAACATTTTGAGACCAGACCCTCGAGGCCAAGCGCGCGCAAGGCGGCCTTTTCAAAGGTCAACAACGCCGAGTTAAACGTCGAGCAAAACCGTTCCTTGCGGGCGGCTGCAACATGCCAGGACATAGCCGGCCGATTTATCTTCAGCATTCAGCCCGCCTAGATCGTCCATGGCAACTTCGCCGGATAGTTTGGCTATTCGGCACGTTCCGCAAACGCCCTGCTGGCAGGCGGTTGGGATGTAGATGCCACAGTTCCGTGCCGCTTCAAGCAGGGTCTCTCCGGGCGCGCAGTGATGCTCCACGCCCGAGCGGGCGAAACGGACCGAAGACGAAATCGCTGAAGCCAATTCCGACCGCGAACCATTGCTGCCTCCGAAACTCTCCTCGTGATACTGCGCCGGCGGGAAGCCTATTGCGTGAAGGCAGGCCCGTGCCGTCTTCATGTACCCTTCGGGTCCACAGGCAAAAACGGTGCGCCTATGGAGATTGGGAACGAGGGTCAGCAGCATCTGACTGTCTATTCGGCCAGTTGGCCCCCTCCAGGTGCGATCTTCCTGGCTGCAAACGCACGTTACCCGCAAGTTGGGGAAGCGAGAGGCAAGTGCGTCCAATTCCCGTCGAAAGATTATATCACCTGGCGTTCTGGCGCTATGAATGAAGGAGATATCCTGGTCGGTTGCGCGGTCGGTAAGCGCACGCAACATCGACATCACGGGCGTTATCCCGCTGCCGCCCGAAAGGAAGAGCGGCGTTTCATATGGCAGGTCATCGAGATTGAATGAGCCGAGCGGCCCTTCGATTTCGATCTCGTCGCCCGCCCCCAAATTGTCGTGGAGCCAATTCGAAACCAGGCCGCCCGGTGTTCGCTTCACCGTGATCTGCAGGTCGAGCGGTCGCGTCGGTGGTGAGGAAACAGAGTAGGAGCGCGTCACCGCGGCACCCTCGATCTTGAGGTGCACGAGCACATACTGGCCCGCGCTGAAGCAGAACATCCGATCCGTCGGGGATGTGAAAACGAAAGTTTTCACATCGGGCGTCTCCTCGATTACACGACGGCAGAGTACGAGCTGCGATGTGGTTTGTGCCCATTGCCGATGACGCATCATCGGGAGGAGGCCGGGGGTCCCAACGTGTGCGTTCATCATTCATCTCGGTTTGAAGTAGAGCCAAGATGCCATTTCCAGGCCCGCCATAACAGGAGCCTCCCTCGCGAGTTATGATCGATTATTTCGATTACATATCCAGTGACATCACGGCAACGTGAAGGGCGCGGATTCCCTTGCGGATGATCGGTTCGTGCTTGCGGCGCGCCAGGATGGCCGTGTGTACCGGCTGATGCAGGGTCGGAGCGCCTTCGACGATGAACGATGGGCGTTCGAGGGCAAACCTGCGCGCATCGTCACTTCGCATATAGCAGGTCCCGCCCGCGCGCCGTAGCATCATCTCCGCCAAGGTTTCTGATCCCATGGAAAGGCGACAGATCGCCAACTCGCCAAGCAGTTCGGCATGGGCCTTCTCCAGCAGGACCGTATAGCCAGGACGAATATAGGTTTCAGGTTCGACCTCGGAGAGGGTTCTGGCTACCGTGGAAACCATCACATATTCCTCAACCATCAAATGTTCATAGGAGATTTCGGGTAGGTATCGCGGGGCGTAAAGCACTGCGATGTCGAGATTTCCCATGCTTAGGTCGCTGACCATCTGGTTCGAATAATCCGACTCGACATGGATCGACGATTTGGGAAGAGCCTGACACAGCGTCTCCACCCAACCCGGCAAAACCGAGCGGGTCATCCCGACCTGCGCGGCGACGCGCAAGGTGCCTTCGAAACGATTGAACGCCCGGACATCGTGGCGAGCCTGCGACCATGTGGACAGCAGGGATCTTGCGTAAGCTTCGAACCGGCGTCCTGCGGCGGTCGGTTCCGCCCCAGCGCGTCCGCGCTGGAACAGTTCGGACCCGATTGCGCTCCCGAGGTTCTTGATGCGGGTGCTGATCGTCGACTGGGTCAATCCTAGCCGATCCGCGGTGCGATTGAAGTTTCTCGATTCGATGATGTCCAGAAAGGTCTCGATGTGATCAAGTTGCATGAAATCTCCAATCGAAAAACTCGATCATATTCCACGTATCATAAGCTTGATCAAACAATACTCAAGGCGGAAGCTGTAGCAGATCAGCGGCCGGCAGCGCCGCCGGGACGAGATACGGATACGGAGCGGAAGAAGTGTTCATAGTCGACTGCGACTGTCATAATTACTGGTCAAGCGCTACTGTGTTGGAGCCCTATCTCTCCGGCTTGTGGAAAGACATGTTCATCGAGGGCGAGAAAACAGGGCCCGTTGGGGCCTTTCCGCATGGTCATCGGCCCTGGTTCCACCCGCAGGACTTTTCCCGCAAGGACATCCGTCCGAAAACGGAAGCCGACAACTATCTCATCATGAAAGAGAAGCACCTCGACAAATACAAAGTCGACGTGGCGATCCTGACCGGCGATGAGCCTATCGAGGCGTCGACCCTGGCTAACCCTTACTATGCCAGCGCTCTGGTCAGCGCTTACAACGATTATCAGATCGATCAGTGGTTGCCGAAAGACGATCGGTTCATGGGCTCGATCATCATCGCGCCACAGGATCCGAAGCTCGCTGCCGCCGAGATACGCCGTCTTGGCAGCCATCCGCGCATGGTCCAGGTTCTCGCCTCCCAGGGGTCCGTCAAGCCGTATGGCGACCCGTTTTACCATCCGATCTACGAAGCCTGCGCGGAAGTGGGGTTGCCATTCGCCATTCATCTGGGCGGGCATGGCGGCGTGAATTCAACTGCCATTGCTCCTGCTCCGACGACATTCTTCTGGGAAACGCATGCCATTCTGCACATGTCGGCGATGTCGCACGTGGCAAGCATGATCGCCCATGGCGTCTTCGAGAAATGGCCGGACCTCTACTTCGTGATCATCGAGTGCGGCGTCGCCTGGGTTCCATCGGTCCTTTGGCGCCTGGACGCCGACTACAAAGCGCTGCGCAAGGAGACGCCATGGCTGAAGATGCTGCCGTCTGAATATTGCCGGCGCAACATCCGCTTTTCCACGCAGCCGCTGGAGCAGCCTGCAAACATCCAACATCTCTGGTCCACGCTCGAAGCGATGGACGGCGAAAACACGCTGATGTTTGCATCAGACTATCCGCACTGGGATTACGACGATGCCAACACGCTGCAAATCCCTCCTGCATGGAAGAGCAAGATCATGGGACTGAACGCGCTGGAAGTCTACAAACGCATCCCCCGCGCGCAAGCCGCGAATGCCGCCTGAGGAAGCATACGATGCCCGAGAAGACATATATCTGCCGCGTCGACGAGATCGAAACAGGGTCTCCGTTCATCGCCAAGATCCGCAGCCTTTCGGTCGGGATTTTCCGCATCGGAGATTCATTCCACGCGCTGCTGAATGTCTGTCCGCACCGCGGCGCTCCGCTTTGCGAGGGGCCGCAATGCGGCACAACCGCGCCCGTTGAACAGGCGCAATTCATCTATCATCGCGAAAACGAGATCGTTCGATGCGCCTGGCACGGGTGGGAGTTCGACATCAAGTCAGGCGCGGCCTTGGTCGATCCCTCCGTTCGCGCGCGCACATTTCCAGTCACCGTCGAAGCCGGCGGCATTTACGTGACGGCCTGATTGGCGCAAGCCGATTGGGATTGGAAAAATTCGAAGGAAAGGTGGCGGAGCCAATAAGCAGATTTGTTAGCCGGTGCTTGACGAGAAATAACGCGGGGAACTCCGCAATGGGAGAGTCAAATGTCAGAATCTGAATACAAGCTTGGTATCGCGCAAAGCCTGATCGGAGGCGGCAAGGTTTCCCGCCGCGACTTCATTCATCTTGGGCTGGCCGCGGGCCTGACCGTTGCCGCCGCCGACCGGCTGTTCGTGAGCACGGCGCGGGCCGAACCGATGCAGGGCGGCTTCGCCAAGCTCGGCATGGCTCATGGCGCGACGACGGACTCGATCGATCCGGCCGGCTACCCCGACACGTTCACACAAACCGCATTTTCGGGCTCGCTGTCCAACAGCCTCACTGAGGTCGACGCCAAAGGCAATGTCCAACCGGACCTCGCCGAGAGCTTTGAAACTTCGGATGGAGCCAAAACCTGGGCCTTCAAGCTGCGCAAAGGCGCAACCTTTCACAACGGCAAGACCGTGACGGCGGATGACGTCGTGACCTCCTTGCAATATCACATGGGCAAGGACACCAAATCGGCGGCGAAGTCGCTGTTGGACTCCGTCGCCGATGTCAAGGCGGACGGCCCGGAAACGGTGGTCTTCTCGCTCAAGAGCGGCAACGCCGATTTCCCTTACATCATGAGTGACTACCATCTGGTCATCATGCCGGCCAAGGACGGCAAGGCGGATTGGGCTTCAGGCGTTCGCACCGGTGCTTTCGTCCTCGAGAATTTCCAGCCCGGCGTGTCGGCCAAGCTCAAGCGCAATCCAAACTACTTCAAGAATGGCAAGCCCTATCTCGACGAGGTGGAGTTCATCGCCATCACAGATCTCGCCGCTCGCATGGCGGCGCTATCCACGGGGGAGGTGGACTATATCGGCCGCGCCGACCTCAAGACGCTCGGCATGTTGAAACGCAATCCCAAGGTGGAAATCGTCGAGGTCACTGGCTACGGGCACTATACCTTGCCGATGAATGTCACGATGCCGCCGTTTGATAATCCGGACGTGCGAATGGCATTGAAATGGGCGATCAATCGCCAAGAAATCGTCGACAAGATCTTTCTTGGCCACGCCACTGTGGCCAACGACAACCCGATCGCGCCGGCCATCAAATTCGCCAAGGATCCGCAACCGCAACACAGCTTCGATCCGGAAAAAGCCAAGCACTACCTGAAAAAGGCCGGAATGGAGAACCTGAAGGTGGACCTCTCGGTGGCCGATGCCGCCTTTGCGGGGGCGGTGGATGCGGCTTCGCTCATTCGCGAAACGGCAGCCCAATGCGGCATCGACGTCAATGTCGTGCGTGAGGCCGAGGACGCTTATTGGGACAATGTCTGGCTGAAGAAACCCTGGTGCGCTTCCTATTGGAGCGGTCGGGCAACCGCCGACTGGATGTTCACGCAAGCCTTTGCCGCGGACTCCAGCTGGAACGAAACGTTCTGGAAAAATCCCCACTTCAACGAATTGCTTGTCCAGGCACGCGCCGAGACGGACGAAGCCAAACGAGCGGCGATGTATGCCGAGATGCAGCAACTAACCCACGATGACGGCGGCAGCATCGTGCTGGTCTTCAACAATTTCGTCAGCGCCCAATCCAAAAAGCTCGCACACGGTGATGTGGCGCCCAACTGGGAGAACGATGGACTGAAAATGGCCGAACGCTGGTGGATCGCCACGGCATGAGATGGCGGGCCGGAGCCGCGATGGTTTTGAGGCTCCGGTCAGCTGGCTCCGAGTGCAGGGTTGCCGCCCAAAGGGAAACGCCACGCACATGAACCCCGTCGCAAGAACGGTCCTGCAGCGCCTTGGCCTCGGTCTGGTCACTTTGTTTATCGTGTCCATCATCATCTTCTCTGCGATCGCGATGCTCCCAGGCGACTTCGCCAAGGCCACGCTCGGGCAGTCGGCGACGCCCGAAACGGTCGCCGCGTTCCAGCGGGAGATCGGCATCGATCGTCCGCCTGTCGAGCGCTACTTCGCTTGGGTCGCCCAGATGCTCCATGGCGATTTCGGCTCTTCGTTTGCGAGCCGCACCGGATATCGGCGTACCGTGGCCGAGATCATCGCACCCCGCCTCTACAACACGATGTTCCTTGCAGCAGTGACGGCGCTGATAGCCGTTCCCCTGGCCTTGGGGCTTGGCATTCTGGCTGCGCTGTACCGCAACGGCTGGTTCGACCGGCTGGTGAATGTCGCGACACTGACAACCATTTCATTCCCGGAATTTTTCGTCGCTTATATGCTCGCCTACCTGGTGATCTCGCGCGACACGTTCATCGGATCCGATTTCGCTCAAACGCTGCCTCATTGGCTCACTGTCTCGCTGAACTGGGCGCTCAATGCGGTTCCCAAATTTCCGACATTGTCGAATGTGAACGATCAGACGCCATTTTGGGAGCATCTCTGGAAAGTCGCCCTGCCGGCAATCACCCTTACGCTTGTAATCGTGGCCCACATGATGCGCATGACCCGAGCGGCCATCATCAACATGCTGTCAAGCCCCTACATCGATATGGCGCGCCTCAAGGGAATGTCCTCGATGGTGATCGTGCTGAGGCATGCCCTGCCCAATGCCTGGGCTCCGATCGTCACTGTGGTCGCGTTCAATCTGGCGTATCTCATCGTCGGAGTGGTCGTGGTCGAGGTCGTGTTCGTTTACCCCGGCATCGGCCAGCTGATGGTTGACGCGGTAAAATCCAGGGATGTTCCGGTTGTCCAGGCCTGCGCCCTGATTTTCGCCGCGACTTACATCCTTCTCAACCTGCTAGCCGACATTATTTCCATCGCCACCAATCCCAGGCTCTTGCACCCACGATGACCAGATCCGAATCTGTCGCGGAGCTTCAGAGGCTGAGGCGCTCGCGTGCCACCCGGGCGAAAACTGCGCTGAAGAAGGCACCGTTCAGCGCGTGGTTCGGCATCGTCGTGATCCTCGGCTACGTCTTTGTTGCGGTCTTCGCGCACTGGATAGCCCCATATGGCGAGACGCAGGTTTTCAGCGAAGCCTTCGCGCCGTGGAGCCAGGAGTTCAAACTGGGAACCGATCAGCTCGGCCGCGACATGCTCACCCGCTTGATCTACGGTGCGCGCAACACCATCGCTATATCGGTCGCGACCACGTTGCTGTCCTTCGCGGTCGGCGTCTCGCTCGGCCTTCTTGCCGCATTGTACAGGGGGTGGCTCGACCAGATCTTGTCACGTGCGGTGGACGTGCTGATGTCAATCCCGAGTCTGATCTTCGCGCTGGTGCTGCTGACGATCTTCGGCTCTTCGATCACGAGCCTGATTGTCATCATTGCGCTTCTCGATTCCACCCGGGTCTTTCGGCTTTCTCGCGCCGTCGGGCTTAACGTGGCGGTGATGGAATATGTCGAGGTGGCAAGATTACGCGGCGAGGGACCAAAATGGATCATCGCCAAGGAAATCCTTCCCAATGTCATGCCGCCACTGGTCGCCGAGTTCGGCTTGCGATTCTGCTTCGTGTTCCTGACAGTCGCGGCGCTGTCGTTTCTCGGCGTCGGTATTCAGCCGCCGACGGCCGATTGGGGATCAATGGTGCGCGAGAACGCGACCCTGATCACCTACGGCGACGTCACCCCGCTACTTCCGGCCGGCGCGATTGCTCTCCTTACCGTGTCCGTGAATTTCGTTGTGGACTGGTTCCTGCACGCAACAAGCGGGTTGCGGGATGAAAAGTAGCGGTCCAGGCTCACGCGAAAAAGGCAAGGATCTACTTCAAATCCGCAATCTGCATGTGGAGGGGTTCTCGGACGAGCGCTGGCATCCGATTGTCCGCGGGATCGATCTGACGCTGAAGCGGGGCGAGGTTCTTGGCCTGATCGGCGAATCAGGCGCCGGCAAGTCCACCATTGGCCTTGCCGCAATGGGTTATGCCAAGCCGGGCTGCCGGATCATGCAAGGCTCGGTCCTGTTCGACGGGATTGATCTTCTGGCAGTCAATGAAAAAGGGCGCCGTCGCCTCAGGGGCTCCCGCATTGCCTATGTCGCACAAAGCGCGGCTGCCTCTTTCAATCCGGCACATCGGCTCTTGGAACAAACCGTCGAAACAGCGGTGGCGCATGGAATTGCCGGCCGGGAAGAGGCGAACCGGAGCGCCGTCGATCTTTATCGACGCCTTCAACTCCCAGAACCGGAGACCATAGGCTTTCGCTATCCTCATCAGGTCTCCGGCGGGCAGTTGCAACGGGCAATGACAGCGATGGCAATGGCTTGTCGTCCGGACCTCATAATATTCGACGAGCCAACAACCGCGCTCGACGTGACCACGCAGGTTGAAGTTCTAGCTTCCATTCGCAACATCGTGGAGGAATTCAGCACCGCTGCAATCTACGTGACGCATGACCTGGCGGTGGTGGCGCAAATGGCGGATCGTATCATGGTTCTGCGCCACGGACGCACCGTGGAGGAGGCTGATACACGCCAGATGCTGGCCTCGCCCAGCCAAGAATATACCAAAACGCTCTGGGCCGTACGCAAGCTCGACAAGCCCGAAGTTCCAGCCGATGACTATCTGCTGACGATAGACAACGTTACCGCGGCCTATGCAGGAAAGGTCAAGGTGCTCCAGGATGTCTCCATCAAGGTTCCGCGCGGAAGAACCGTGGCTGTGGTCGGCGAATCCGGTTCGGGCAAATCGACGCTCGCGCGAGTCGTCACCGGTCTCTTGCCGCCAATTTCAGGTTTGATTTCTTTTGCCGGGCAGCCCCTTTCCACGAGCCTGAAGACGCGGCCGAAGGAGGTCCTGCGCCGCATGCAGATGATTTACCAAATGCCCGACAACGCCCTGAATCCGCGCCAGACGGTCGAAGAAATCATAGCTCGGCCGCTCGAATTCTACCTCGGCCTAAAGGGCGCGCAGAAGGATCGCCGGATCTGCGAACTTATGCACATGGTCGAGATGAGCGAGGATTTTCTGGAACGCCTGCCTGGCGAGCTATCGGGCGGCCAAAAGCAACGCGTCTGCATTGCCCGGGCGTTGGCAGCCGATCCAGAGCTTATCATCTGTGACGAGATCACGTCCGCGCTCGACCAGATCGTCCAAGAGGAAATCCTCAAGCTTCTCATGCGCCTGCAGCGTGAACTCGAAATGAGCTACATCTTCATTACCCACGACATTGCTACCGTAAGGGCGATAGCCGACCAAATCGTTGTCATGCACCAGGGCAAAGTCGTTGAACAGGGACTGAAGAGCCAAGTTCTCACACCTCCCCATGCCGCTTACACCGAACGGCTTTTGTCGTCCGTACCGGAAATGGATCCGGACTGGCTTACAAGGCTGCTGGCCAGCCGGAAAGTCTGACAGGGGGACCCCGTCCACCTAGGCCCCTGGCATCCTTCCACGTGCTTTGAAGGGCATGATCGTGCTCCGCTTCAATCGGGCTGGCCAGCCCGACAAACGGAGCTAACCATTTTACCGTTTCGCCGCTAAGAAAGCTGGCGACCCAGGAGATCTCGGTATTAGCTCACGAACAGCAGCTTCTGTTTGCTTAAAAGAAGCGCTCTGAGGCACATCAGAGCTACGACGCAGTCCCTGTGATGTATGCTTTTTGGAAGCGGCTGCTAATCTCTCAATGACCAAGATTGGGCAGCAAAGCTGCCAAGGGGTGTAAGATAAATGCAGCCAGCGAATGGGTGGCCTAGCTTCTTGACTCAATTTGGGCGAACCGCCTCGTAACCAGTTAATAAATAACGTCGGGTTAGTCGCGCTGTCTGCAATCCGGGTGGCGAACGAGGATCAAGGAAGGAACAAGGGGGCCGTGCCCAAGTTCGGGGCATGTACCACCGCCGCCGATGAACTCGAGCGGCTGCGCAGCAACAACCGAGGCACGGGATCATGACCGTTCAGATTCGACTTTCCGAGATCGACCACGCCAGGCGCGAAGATCATGGCGACGGTGCCTGGAGCATCGCACCGGACCTGGGTTATTTGCGGCTGGCAATCGTCAATGTCGTGTTCTTCGGCGCACCGCGCAGCGGAGATCGGAACTGGGTGCTAATAGATACGGGGTTGCCGACGTCGAGAAGCAGTATTCTTGCGGTCGCGGAAAAGCGGTTTGGCACCAACGCACGGCCTGCCGCGGTTATCCTGACACACGGCCATTTTGACCATGTGGGAACGGTTCTGGACCTCGCGAATAGGTGGGAGGTGCCCGTCTTCGCGCATCGACTCGAGCGGCCCTATTTGGACGGAACTGAATGTTATCCGGCACCGGATCCCTGGGTCGGGGGCGGACTGATGGCGCTGCTTTCGCCGCTCTTTCCACGCGGGCCGATCGATCTTGGCAACCGATTGGAACTCTTGCCCGCCGACGGATCGGTCCCCGGAATGCCCGGATGGCAATGGCTGCACACACCCGGGCACGCCCCTGGTCACATTTCGCTCTGGCGCGAGGAAGACCGCTCGCTGATCGTAGGGGACGCTTTCATCACCACCGGTCAGGAGTCGGTCTATGAGGTCGCCGTCCAGGATCTCGAGATGCACGGTCCGCCGCGCTACTTCACGCCGGACTGGGATGCGGCGGAAAGATCTGTGAAGCGTCTGGCTGCCCTGAACCCTCAGATGGTCATCACTGGACACGGTGCGGCTGCCGCTGGAGTGGGCATGCGTAAAGCTCTTGACAGTCTGGCTGAGCGCTTCACGGTGTTCGCCGTCCCGCCGAAATCAAAATTCGTACGCGAGCCAGCGATGGCTGCAAATAGCTGAGGTAACCGAGCCGCCGTCGTTGTGAATATGGTCACGTTGGACAACTCCATCTCTCGAGCAGGTAGAGTTCCCCCTCGGGTCGCGCCCATGTCGCCCAAACACTGACAAGCGGAACAATCCCGGGAGGTGCCAGTTAGGCGTCGCACGCTTGGGCGACTTGCGGCCAGCCCCGTCCCGGCTCCACCAGCTTGATGGGGTGATCGACTTAGCTGTGCTCCATCGCCGTGCCGCCGAATGGAGTCTGTGCACGAGCCAGCGAGGAGGAACAAACCTAGGAAGCGCCAGTTAGGTCCTTCGTCCGGCGGAGGGCGGCACCCCGGCCACGCGCCTTGAAGTTGGTTCAGAGGAAGGCTTCAGATGAGAAGTGCCAAGAGCGCGTGCCCCAAGAACGCGTCCTCTCCAGGATTGGTGGCCGAGCAAGTGTTGTTGCCATCCAGCCCCAAGCCGGGGCGGCAACTGCTCTGGATCCCGGCAATCGCATTCTTGCCCGGTTGCGCGGGGGGTGTGCTCGACCCGCAAGGACCCATTGGCTCGGGCAACCGCACGATCCTCTTGAACTCACTGGCGGTGATGCTGGTGATCGTTGTTCCGACGCTTGTTGCGCTCTTGGCCTTCGCATGGAAATTCCGCGCCTCGAACAGCGACGCGCGCTATGACCCGGAGTTCACCTATTCGGGGCGCATCGAGTTGATCGTCTGGTCGATCCCCACGCTCACCATCCTTTTCCTTGGCGGGCTGATCTATTACGGATCGTACCAGCTCGATCCGCGCAAACCGATCCCTTCCGCGCAGCCGCCGCTCGACATCCAGGTGGTGGCGCTCGACTGGAAATGGCTGTTCCTCTATCCCGAGCAGGGCGTGGGCGCTGTCAATCAATTGGTCATCCCCGCCGGCGTTCCAGTTCATTTCAAGCTGACCTCGGCCAGCGTGATGAACACGTTCTTCGTGCCCCAGCTTGGCAGCATGGTCTACGTCATGAACGGCATGCAGACCGAGTTGCATCTGCAGGCCGACCGCGAGGGCAGCTTTTTCGGCCAGTCGGCGCACTTCAGCGGCGACGGCTTCTCGGACATGAACTTCAGCGTGAGCGCGGTTTCAGCCGATGCCTTCACCCGCTGGACGTCGTCGCTGCGTGGCGGCGGTGGCGTGCTCAACGCGAATGCCTATCGCGAGCTCGCCCGGCAAAGCACCAACGTGCCGCCGTCCACGTTCGGCCATGTTCAGCCCGGGCTGTTCGATGCCGTCGCTCAGCAGATATTGCCCCCGGGTCCGGGGCCGGCCGAAAGTGCCGCCGGCGGCGAGCCACAGGTGAGCCCAAAGGCATTGCCCGCGGCGGCGCCGCCGACGGGGCATCATCCACAGGCAGAAGGGGCGGAATGACGATGCTGGGCAAGCTCGACTCGTCGGCCATTCCCTTCGATCAACCCATCCCGCTCGTCGCGGCTCTCGGCGTCTTTCTGGCAGCGGTCGCCGTGCTTGGATGGATAACGGTGAAGGGCTACTGGCCCTATCTGTGGAACGAGTGGATAAGCTCGGTCGACCACAAGCGCATCGGCGTGATGTACATTGTGCTGGCGATGCTCATGCTTCTGCGTGGCTTCATCGATGCCATCATGATGCGCACGCAACAGGTGCTGGCGATCCACGGGCCGGGCTACCTGCCGCCGGAGCATTACGACCAGATCTTCTCCGCGCACGGCACGATTATGATCTTCTTCGCGGCGATGCCTTTCATGATCGGCCTGATGAATTTCGCCGTACCGCTGCAGCTTGGCATACGCGATGTAGCCTTTCCGACACTCAATTCCGTCAGCTTCTGGCTGGCGGCTTCCGGAGCCCTGCTGGTCAACATCTCGCTTGTCATCGGTGAGTTCGCGCGCACCGGCTGGCTGCCCTATGCCCCCTTGTCGGAGACCACCTACTCGCCGGGCGTCGGTGTCGATTACTATCTGTGGTCGATCCAGATCTCCGGCGTCGGCACGCTGCTTACCGGCGTCAACCTGGTGACGACCATCCTCAAGATGCGTGCGCCTGGTATGGGCTACCTGCGAATGCCGATGTTCTGCTGGACCTCGCTCGCGTCCAACCTGCTCATCGTCGCAGCCTTCCCGATCCTCACCGCCACGCTGGCGATGCTGACGCTGGACCGCTATCTCGGCTTCCATTTCTTCACCAACGAAGCCGGCGGAAATCAGATGATGTTCGTCAACCTGATCTGGGCCTGGGGCCATCCCGAGGTCTACATTCTGGTGCTTCCCGCCTTCGGCATCTTCTCCGAGGTCTTCTCGACATTCTCGTCAAAGCCGCTGTTCGGATACCGTTCGATGGTCGCGGCCACGATGTTCATCTGCATCGTCTCGTTCATGGTCTGGCTGCATCATTTCTTCACCATGGGCGCCGGAGCAGACGTCAACGCCGCCTTCGGCATCGCCACGTCGGTCATCGCCGTCGGCACCGGGGTGAAGATCTACAACTGGCTCTTCACCATGTATGGCGGGCGCATCCGCTTCGACACGCCGATGCTTTGGGCGCTGGGCTTCGTGACCACCTTCACCGTCGGCGGCATGACCGGCGTTCTGCTTGCCGTTCCACCGGCCGACTTCGTGCTGCACAACTCCCTTTTCCTCGTCGCGCATTTCCACAACGTCATCATTTCGGGCGTGCTGTTCGGCGCGTTCGCCGGCTTCACCTACTGGTTTCCCAAGGCGTTCGGATTCCGCTTGCACGAAGGCTGGGGCAAGGCCGCATTCTGGGTCACCTTGGCCGGCTACATTCTGGTCTTCGTGCCGCTCTATATCGTCGGTCTGCTCGGCATGACGCGGCGCCTGCAGCATATCGACATGGATCTTTGGGCGCCATGGCTGGTGGTGGCCGTGTTCGGCGTGCTGGTGATGATCGCCGGCGCCGCACTGCAGATCATGCAACTCGCCGTTTCGATCCGACATCGCGACAAGCTTCGCGATGAGACAGGCGACCCATGGGACGGGCGTTCACTGGAATGGTCGACGTCTTCCCCTCCCCCCGTTTTCAACTACGCGCGGCTGCCTTACGTCGAGGATGAAGAGCCCTACTGGCGCATCAAGCAACGGGCAAGGGAGGAGAAGAGGCCCGGTGCGGAGGAAGGATACGAGCCTATCGAGATGCCGCGCAACAGCCCGACAGGCTTCGTCACCGCCTTCTTCAGCACGCTGATCGGGTTCGCGCTGATCTGGCACATATGGTGGCTGGCGATCGTCGGCTTCATCGGCGCCTACGCGACCTTCGTCGTCTTCGCCTGGCGCGATCATGGGGATTATGAGATTCCCGCCGAAGAGGTCGCGCGCATCGACGATGACCACAAGGCCGCACAGTCAGCCCGGCTGCGGCGCTGGGAGCGGCCGGCATGAGCGATCACGCGCTACCCGGCGACTTCGGCGCGGGCACCCAGGCCCGAGACCCCTATCGGCTTGGTCAGGGCGGCCGACACGGCGTGCGCTCCGCGACCGGCCACGGTGAAGGCGGCCCGGCCTCGAAATTCGTCACCGTGGCATATGGCTTCTGGATCTTTCTGCTGTCCGACATCATCATATTCTCGGCCTTCTTCGCGGCGTATGCCGTGCTTGCCAAGGCGACCGCCGGCGGACCGACCGGCAAGGATTTGTTCGAGCCCACCCGCGTTGCGGTGCAGACGGGCCTTCTGCTCACGTCGAGCTTCACCGGTGGCCTGGCGACACTCGCGACCCATCGCAGATCGATGGCTGCCACGCAGGCCTGGCTGCTCGTCACCGGATTGCTCGGGGCAGCCTTCCTGTTTCTGGAGGTACAGGAATTCGCGGCGATGATTGGCGAGCAGGCGGGGCCTTCGCGCAGCGCATTTCTATCAGCCTTCTTTGCGCTCGTTGGCTGCCACGGCACCCATGTCGGGCTGGGGCTGCTCTGGCTGGGCACAATGATGGCGCAGCTATGGGTCAAGGGTTTTCGGTCGGATATTTTGCGGCGGCTCCACTGCTTCGGGCTTTTCTGGCACGCACTCGACATCATCTGGGTCGCCATCTTCACCCTGGTCTATCTGTTGGGAGCATCGCCATGACCGACACCGAGAGCAGGCCCGGCGAGATGCAGGACCGCCGCGATTCCGCACCGGGCGAGGAACGTATAACCGAGCACGAAGTGGCTGGAGGGCTGTTGGGCTATGTGATCGGCTACGGCCTGGCCATCCTGCTCACGATCGCGTCATTCCTGGCGGCTCAAACCGATCTGATTTACCAGCCGGCGGTGATTTCGGCCCTGGTGGTGCTCGCTGTTGCGCAGATGGGTGTGCATCTAGTCTTTTTTCTGCACCTGACCACCGGGCCGGACAACACCAACAACATCCTGGCCTTGGCCTTCGGCGTGCTGATCGTTGCGCTGGTGGTCCTGGGCTCGGTTTGGATCATGGCCCACCTGAACGAGAACATGGCCGCCATGACGGCCCATCAAGCCGGAACGATGCCTTAAACCTCGCCCTGCTAGTCTTGGCTGAGGTGATATGAAGCTGGTACATTGTACCGCCGGGGTGGAGATAAAAGGCTCGTCAGACCTCGTGCTTTGGCTGAACTGCACGTATGGCATCTAGCGCCAAGCGAACGGCATCGATGCCTGAGACGCGGGGCTCGATCCGCCTGAAAATCACGCGGCCGTTTCGGTACTCCAGGCCCAACACCTTCCTGTCCCGCCATCGTGACGCCAGAGGCTTGTTGCGCAAGGTGATCGCGACGGCTTCGGGCCCAACATCAACTTTGCCGACACCCAGTTCCGACGCTGCTATCCGCAACCTGGTAAGTTCCAGCAGAACGGTCACTTCGCCAGGCATGTCACCAAAGCGGTCCTCGAGCTCCTCGCTGAATGCATCAAGGTCCAAGTCAGAACGAATACGAGAGAGCCGCGCATAGAGGCCAACACGGACAGTAGGCTCGTTTACATAGCTTTCGGGAAAAGCCCCTTTTGCAGGCACGTTGATGTTGGCAAGTTGCCTGTTGGGGTCGGCCCCTTCTCCAGCCGCCGAGACCGCCCGCTCCAGCAAGTGCTCGTAGAGGCCCACTCCGATCAGTTTCATATGCCCAGCCTGATCTTCGCCGAACAGATCGCCGGCGCCGCGCAGGTCGAGGTCCCTTTGACTGATTGCCAGGCCGGAGCCAAGCCGATCGAGCGCAAGCATTGTCGAAAGCCGGGCCCTGGTGCCGTCGGCCAGCTCAACGCCAGGTTCCGTCAGAAGAAACGCAGCCGCTTGCATCGCTCCTCTACCGACCCGACCCCGTAGCTGGTGCAACTGCGCCAGACCGAACCGGTCCGGGCGCCAGACAATGATGGTGTTGGCTCGAGGCACATCGAGCCCACTCTCGATGATGTCGGTGCTCAACAAAATGTCGCCATCACCGTCAGCGAATCCGACCATGACTTCGTCCAGCTGCCTCCCTTTCATTTCACCGTGCGCCGTCATGATGCCGAGTTCCGGCACCAGCCTGTTCAGCTGGTCAGAGACCGGGCCAATGTCCTCGATGCGAGGAACCACGAAGAAACTCTGTCCACCCCTGTGAAATTCACGCAAGAGGGCCGCGCGCACCGATGCTGGATCGAACGCTGCCAGGATCGTGCGGACGGGACGTCTTTTGGCGGGCGGAGAGTTTAGAACGCTGACATCCTGGATGCCCGACAGCGCCGATTGCAGCGTCCGCGGTATCGGCGTGGCGCTCATGCTCAGCGTGTGAAGGCAGGGCGCCATGTTCCGCAGGGCCAGCTTCAACTTGACGCCGAACCGGTGCTCCTCGTCAATCACCAGCAGTCCAAGATTGGCGAAAGTGACGCTCCTGGACGACAAGGCCTGAGTACCCACGACGATCGTAACCTGGCCGCTCCGCAGGCCCTCCTTTGCCGCTTTTGCCTTTGCTGCCCCGACCATCCTTGACAGGTGGGCGACCTGCAGGCCCGTTCCTGCGAAACGGCGGCTGAACGTCTCATAGTGCTGTCGTGCCAACACGGTTGTCGGCGCTATGACCGCAACCTGTTTCCCGCAGAGGGCGGCGGCGGCGCAAGCACGCAAAGCCACCTCTGTCTTGCCGAAGCCAACATCACCGCAGACGAGCCGGTTCATTGTTCTCCCCGAGGAAAGGTCGTCGAGCACAGCGCGGATGGCGGCGGCCTGGTCAGGAGTCTCGGTATAGGGAAATTTCGCCGCAAAACGGGCCAAGTCCGCGCGGGAGGGCTTGATGATCTCGGCGGGCTGGCTGGACCTCATCTCGGCAAGGCCCACCAGGCGCTTGGCCAGCCTGTCGATCTCGCGCAACGCAGCCTCGCGTCGCTTGGGCCAGCTCTCGCCGTTGAGGCGATCGAGCGACACGGCCTCCGGTTCCGAGCCGTAGCGCCATATTTTCCCAAAGTCGTCGACCGGAACCAGCAAGGAAGCCCCGCCATGATATTCCAGCCTGACAACATCCTGGTGCTGACCAGCCAAGTCGACCTGTTCGACCGCCGCGAGCACGCCCAGGCCATGGTCTTCATGGACGACGACGTCGCCGATGCGCAACTCGGGTTCGAGTATGCTTGCGGCCATGCCGGCATCCGCCTTCAGCGCAGGGCCAAACAGGTCGGCTGCGGCGACCATCGCGATACCGGATTGCGCGTCGACAAACCCTTCATCGAGGACGAAGCCAGCCTTGAGAAGAGAGCCTCTCGCGGCCGAAAGTATTTGCGGTGAGTCGACCGCTTCCTCAGCCCGCCGGCCTAGCTTTCTATTGAGCAGGCGATCTGCTCGCTGCAGTTCAGAGGCATCGCCGGTCAACACCACCCTGGCCCCGGCGCTTGTTTGCCTTGTCACGAATTCAGCGAATTCGTACCCGGGCCGGGCCAGGCGAAAGAATTTGGGAACTCGCTCGGCAGAAACGGCAAGTCTCGTGGAGCGGTTGCGCACGGAAGCATCCCACTCTTCACGCGACAGGTAAAATTGTTCCGGCAAAGGTTTCTCGCGCCCGGCAGCCTCCTGCCTGGCACGGCGTGCATCCTCGATCAGGTCCAGAATTTTATCGAGCGGCTGCCCGTCGATACCTTCAAGGAAGGAGATCGAGGCGCTCGACGCAGTGTCGAAGACAGATGGCATCGCGCCATATAATGCGACCAGGCGCTCTTCCATCGACGTCGCGCGCATCGCTGTCAGCTCAGGATGATCACCAGCTTTAAACATCAGCTCGGATGCCGGTCCGACAGCAATCGAGTCTCGAACCTGGTCGCTGAGTTGACTGATCGGATCGTAGGTCTTGAGCTCTCGAATGCAGCTGTCTGGGCCAAGGACGACGCGAACGGGGTCCTCCGCGCCAGCGGGGAAGATGTCCATGAGATCGCCCCGAAAAGCTATTTCACCCGGTTCGTCGACCCTCTCGTCGACGACATAGCCAAAAGCTTCGGACCTTGTTCTGAAATCATCCCGGTCGAACTTTTGCCCCACCTCCAGAATTGCGAAACCGCCAGCAATGACCTGGGCGGGCGGCACCCGCTGCAGACTGGCTTCGATCGACATTACAGCGATGCGCGCACGATCGGGCTTCGTTGCAATGTGACACAACGCACGAAGCCTCCGCCCCATATTGGCGCGTGTGGGCCACACCCTGTCGTAAGGCAGGCAATCCCAGGACGGCAGCAAGATGATCTCCGCGTGCGGCAGGAACTGACGCAAAGCCCCGACGATCTCGTCGGCGCTGCGTTCCGAGGCAGTTATATGGATAATGTGCTTGTGCCGGCTGGCCTCCAGCCCACCGGCCAGCGCTGCCGCGATTGCTGAAGATGGCGGGACGCCGTGCTCTATCGTAAACCCGCTGTCATCCGTGTGATCGATTTGTTCGACATCCGTCCGCGAAATATGCCTGTACACTGAAATCTCACCTTGTCCCCAGAAGAACGTCAGCACAGCGACCCCGTTCCTGGCGGCGCGCATTAAAGTGTTCCAGGACGGGGCAGCCGGTGCGGCGTTGATGCATTGCTTCCTAGCTGCCCTAAGAACTGGCGGCTGTGATTCTGTCACCTTGAATCACGCTCGACGCCGGCAGAACGCTCTCTGTGCGTCGGGCCATCCCGCGCGGTGGCCCGTCCGCCGGAGTTAGTATGTGCACATGCTGAATTGCCGAAATGACGATAACCACGCGAGGGATTGTCGAGAAAGCTGTTCGAGTTCGTCCTCGTCCGTTATCCCAGCTTGGTAGTAAGCCAGGATGCGCGATGCACTCCGTTCTCTCTTGGTCTCGGTCTCGTTTTTTGGGGTTGCTGCGCGCCAAAACGCGGCTCAGTACGGCCAGCTCTGATGGGGTGAAGGCGCTCTATGCTTGCATCAACTCCGCGCCGCCCGCCTCGGGTGGGGAGCCGAGGCGGGCTGAAGCTGTGGGGATCCAGCTTCCGATGCCGGGCAACAGGCGATTGTGCAAGAGGGATTGTCCGGCGCGGCCCAACGCAGGATGGACAGAATGTTCCGGGAGTTTTGGTGAGGCGAAAATAATTGGCCAAGAGCCAGAAGCACGGCGCAGGATACGGCATGTAAGACTTGCCGGCGTGCGATCCAGTCAGCAGCTCGGGCCAAGATCCGAATCCTGGATGTGAGTTTCTGGACCTTGCTGAGCATTTAAGAGTTGAGGTACGGCCGTTATGATCTGCGGCAGAAAGAAGGGCTTGGTGATCATATTATGCTGTTGGGAACACCTTCGGCTCCCCAGTGTACCTCGCTATCGCCGCTGATACGCTGCCGCGATCGATTGACGTCCTGAGGTCGCCTTGGACAACGCCAAGACGGGCTTGGTGCTTCGACAGCCAAGTGCCAGACGATGAGGACGATTGCAGGCCTACGGCAGCCGCGCGAATGGGTTCTCGCTGTAAGCTCGTGTTGGGTTGGTACGCTGCGGCGGCTTGCCGGCGCGGTCGCTTTGATCAAGCTTCCTGCTGATCTTCAGAAGCCTGCTGGATTTGGGTCATCACCTTTCGGGGATCGACATTCTCTGCCAGTTGCCGCAGCTCTTTGTCGGCCGGGGTGGAGACATTCAGACGCACCGCCAAGGCAGCCACCATCTCGATCAGCCGCGTGGTTTCATGTTCGTTAAGGAGGCTGATCTGCAAATCCAGTTCCGCTCGGCGCTCGCTGTGTTCGGCCATTCTGTTCTGATTGATCAGCACGAAGGTAGACAGGAAGATTGCCTCGACGGAAGCGACCATGGCCAGGATCACGAAAGTTGGGTCCCAAGCTGGGATGGCTGGTATCGCGCCTAGGTTTGCAAGGATCCAGGCGACGAGGATTGCGAGATGCAGATAGACGAAAGTCATGCTCCCCGCGAAGCGCGAAATAGCCCCGGCAATCCGCACCTGAACGCTTTGGTGCTCCTCCTGTTGTCGCCTGTGCTCGACCAGTGCCTCTATGTTCTGGTGGAGCACCGACTGCATGTTGGCTGGACGTTGGTCGCTCATTTGAAAAGCTCGTTTGAACGACGATCTCGTGCAAGCGGCGTCACTTGTCGCCCGCCTGGAACATTTGCGGAGCCGGACCTAGCTTGAACTCGTCGGCACGCAGCTTACGTCGCTGCCGACGGCCCGATTGGGAAAGGGCGTGCCGTGCTGAAATCGTGTGCACCATACCGACTACTGCCTGCGGGGCGCTCTGATGAACCATATGGCCAGCGCCCGGAATCACCTCGAGGAGAGACCCACCAACTTCGGCATGCAGGCGCCGTGCATCCCGTTCCGCATCGAACAACCGGTCTCCAGATCCCGCCAGGATGCCGGTCGGTACGGAAATGTCCTTATAGCTGGCCTTCTTCGACAGGGCCGCGGCCAGCATAGATGCTGACTCCGAACAAACCGCCCGCAGTTGGGAAGGGCGGCTGGCGGCATCCTTGGCGGATGCGGCGAAGTCGCTGGCGATCATAGCGGGTCGAAATATCTTTTCCATTGCCCAAGGCCAGGCAAGCCTCACAAGCAGCGGCAACAAGGTGTGGCGAAACCCCGTTCCGATCACCGGCAATGCCGGGAGTGCGGCCAGTGCAAGATCCAGCCGCGGTGGCGGATAGTAATAGCCTGAGACAAGCACAATGCCGGCGACCGATGAAGAATGCCTGCGCGCCAACTCGAGGGCGATCCAGGCTCCCCAGGAATGTCCAAGGACGAGATATTTCTTAATACCCAATCTGCCGGCGGCGGCATGTATGAGGTCGGCTTGGTCGCAAGCGGACCAGCGCCGGGTGCGCGAACGTGAGCTTCGCCCAAAGCCGGGACGGTCAAATGCGAGCACCCGGTAGGTCTTTGCCGCCTCATCGAAGACGCCGCTCGACTTGAAATCCTCCGCCATGGATCCATTGCCATGCAGGAGAAGCAGCGGCATGCCGGTTCCGGCTTCGATAAAATGCAGGCGCAGACCATCAATTGCCATCATACGTCCGCATGTCAGGCTGGCGATCGCACGTTTGGCGCGGATGGCGTTGTATCCCGCTAGTGCCGCTAATGCAGCGACGGACAATCCGGCCGCTAGTTTCGCCCCGTCTCTGTCCAACGCCATGCGCGTGCCTTAGAAGCTGTCTGCGTGACCCAACCTTCGAGGTCACAGCTTGTTCCGCCAGCCCCTGTGCCTGGCGTGGAAGGCTTTTCAACGCCTGGCGATCGCCATGGCCGCGATCTTGCAATGATCCATGCTTGCGTCCCGAGGAGATGCTCCCGGGATAAACGATCGTTCCATCATCGCGCACACAGCGCCTGGCGTCAGGCTGGCCTCCTCGGCATGACCGGCCCCAAGAGTATGCATGACGCGTTCGCCTTCTCCGAGCAGGTAGTCGGAAATAATGCGGCGGTGGCACCGCCACCAGACGGCTTCCGCGCACATGATTGGGCAGCGATGCCGGCTGCTAAGCTCTTGCAGTTCCGCCAAGCCTTTGGCGAACGGCTCCGCCGGTGAGCGCTGTCTGCTAACGTGGCTCTCTTTGGAAAAGTAAGCCCGCTGCCTGGGCGGGGGGCTTGGGGTTAGGCAGCGGGCTTCGTAGGCGATTAGGGGTTCAGACGAACCGAACCCACGCAAACGATGCTCTCAGAGTGTTAACGAGACCTTAACGAAGCTCGGAGCGTTTTACCAATCTTGGCGACCTGTGGATAACCCTCGCAGTTACGCGTTCAATGACAGAGTTGAGGTCCACGGCTTCGCGGTCCCCTGGACAGCGTATTTCGAAAGTTCAGCAAGGTGCATCTCATGTCTTTCGTCCATTGAAGCCCGCCCGCGAGAACCGTGGCCCCCTAGTGCGGATCCAGCCAAGATGATTTTCCCGCGTTCCTCGATACCCCGTTGTCTAATTGAATTGCTGTGTACTGCTCGGCGAGGTCGCTTCGGAATGGGCCTTTGTCAAAGAACTTGAGATTGCAGCCGATGGCATAGCCGACATGTTTCGGGCGAATCTTCAGATCATCCTTCGGCGCGCTGCGTTGATGCTCCGGAACGTCGCCGGCCTCCCGCCAGAGCCAGCAACACAGGACGCATTGAACTCCCTCGCCGCCGAGATGAACATCGGCCGGTATCATTCAGATCGTGCTGAGGGAGTGGCTAGAAACGAATGCATATCTGCCAGTCCCGATGATTGACGATAGCAACATGGCTCGCAAGGAAATGGCCCGCAGAAACAGGCCCGTGCCTGACGGCCGGGCCAAATTTTGGGAACTACGCCTATAGAGCGGTTATTCTCAGCCGCCCATCTTCTTTGCCATGGCACAGAAATCCGCGTGCGACTTGTTGAGCGTGGTGTCGCCGCAGTCTTTCAGCACCGCCTTTTGTTCATCCGGTTTCATGGACATCCATGCGGTCTTGAAATCCGCTTCCGACCTCAAGGTTTTCATGCCGGCATCCGTGAAGAAAGGTGACATCTTTGCAGGATCATCGAGCGCGGAAGTGGTGCTGCTGCCAGCCAGCGCTGAGCCCGTCATCACTGCGAGCGCCATCGCGCCCATCGTAAGCATTTTGATGCTCATTTTTTCCTCCGTTAGTTCTACACGCGCAAATCGCGTGACCTGGGGAAAAAACGTCGGCGTCTGAACTCTGTTCCCCCATCTCGCCGATTCCGCATCGGCAGCCGTCTGACGCGCGCTGGTGTCGTGGAGAATGGCCGGTGCAGTGAGCAGTCCACCGTGCGGCGACGGACCACTGCGGCCAGCCTAAAGTGCGATCGGCAAACGCGGGCCCATTAACCACCTTCCTGGATAGATCGGACCCCAATGGGGATGCGGGGAGTTTACCTTGCATGGAAAATCACAAGCACAGATTCTATTGTCATATTGAGCGCGACGGATTGTGGGGAGTTTGGGATTGCGTCGCCAACAGGCCGGCAAGGTTGGGCGGTGGCGACCTTCGCGGTTGCACTGCCCAACGGGCTGAAGCTGCGGAACACGTCCTCACGAGAATTTACGACGGCGGACTTGATGCCGTCGCTATCCGCATCGCTGGCATTGTCAGTTCTGCGGGTTCGGCCTGATCGATCCCCGGCAGCCAGGCGCTTACCCAGCCTTAGGGGGGCAGCACCGGTCCAGTGGTGTTCCACCGGATGAACTCAACTTCCTTCCCGGTGACTTGCCGCACCGTATTCAACAGCACCTCGTGCAAGACGCGCGTCTGCCTGTAGTGGTCGCAATGTGGTGATATGAACGGCTTGATGATGCTTAGGTGCAGCGCTTCCGCTGCCACCAGGAAGCGCTCGATTTCAGCCTGTGATAACTGCTTTGAGGGTTTTGACCTAGCCATTGCGACACCTTTTGAGAGTCGCCCCACCTGAGGACAATATTCCTACCGCGAGCGTTCACTGTAAAGGCTCAAACGTCGAAAAGGTCGTTTGGTCCCACGCCAATTTCGTCAATGAGGTCCGGCGTGTTGTTTCGCGGGCTTCCGACCTTCCTGTCAATCGGCCACATCTTCATCAGCTCCGAAGGATATGGCTTCATGAGGTTGCGTGGATCCAGTTCCGGTCCGAGCCAGCGCATGTAATCGGCAGGCGCCAGAATAACCGGCATGCGATCATGGATCGTCGCCATCAACGTATTAGGCTCGCAGGTGACGACAGCGAAGGTCCGGATCAACTCGCCGGTGGCCTTGTCGGCATATTCTTCCCATACTCCAGCCATGGCAAAAGGCTCGTCATCCTTCATGGCGATAGCGTAAGGCTGCTTTTTCTTGCCCGAAACATCGAGCTTTTGCCATTCGAAATAGCCGTCGACGGGCACCAGGCAACGGCGCGCGGCGTATGCTTTTCGGAACATGCCGTTGCTGGCAATCGTCTCGCACCGCGCATTGACAGGCGGTGGCCGCCCGCCGCCATCGCGCGCCCAGCCGGGAACCAGCCCCCACTTCGCAGAAACGAAACCGGCCATGCTCGTGGAAAGCTCTTCACGTACAATGATTGGATAAGTCAGGCTGGGCGCGCCATTCCAGACCGGGAACCCGTTGCCCAAACGCTCAACGTCGCCAGGGTGCGCGAACTCGAAGCGCCGTACCATGTCCGGGATGGTCGATTTTACAAAAACGCGTCCACACATTTACGGTCGTCTCATTGACAAGGATCGAGGCCCGCCCAAAATGGGAACGGAGTGAGAACGAGTCAAGGTTGTTGTGATGCCGAAGAAGCCAAAGGACGTAATGCTGCCAGGAGTATCGGGCGTCACAATCGATATCGATGACCGTGACAATCCTAGGGTCTGCCTGGTCGGGCTGTTGACTGACGAGGGAAAGCGATCCTTCACATTGAACGAAAACGGGGCACGGATGATGGTGAAGGCGTTGCACTCATTTCTCGATCTCCTCGACGGATCTACCTCCGTGACAAAGCCAAAACGCCCGGCCAACTGAGAACACAGCGCATGATCAACCCGCCGAAGCGACAGGACGAATATCAGGACCGCGCTAAGGGTCATTAAAGCCCACCGGGTGCATAAACTCTTGCGCCGACCTGGAGGAACATGCGTCCGCAGTCGAAGTTCGGAATGCGCTTGGCAAGGAAATCTCCTTGAAACAGCCGAGCAAGGCCCGCCACTGGCTCCGAGACCCGGTGGCGGGCCACCCGCAATCAAATCTTTTCGTAGGCTGGAACCTGTTTCTGAAATCTAAGTTGGAAATGTGCTTGGTTGAGATTCCCCTCCTCAAATCCAAGCTCTGGTGCAAGTGCAAGGCCCGCCGCTGTAATTGTGTCCTCAGCGGCGGGCTTACTTCGTCAGGCGCTCCACGGTCTCAATGATCGCCTTGGCCAATGCCTCGCCTTCATAGATCGGCTCTGGGCCATAGTAGCCCCGTCAACCATTCCTCGGATGGCAGCACGCCGGGAGGGCAGACCTGCTCGATGGCCATTCGGACGGGCTTCAAGGCTGCGCGTTCGCCAGTGAGTTCGATTGCCACAGGGGGCGATACGGCTGCGGTGTCATAATTTCGCCTCGCGGATCGCTCGCAAAGTCGCATGGCGCAGCTTGTCCTCGCGCTTCAAGGTCTTCACGCGTCCGACAAGGCCAGGTTTGATCCATTCGGCGTCGGGCTTGTCCGCTCCCTTCGGCGTGCCTTTCCCCTCTTGCACCTTGGCCCATAGGCGTTCGCGCATGGCTTTGGTCAGGGCGATGTTTGCTGATCCGACGTAGCGGCGTTCCGCATCGCGGGTCGCCATCAATGCGAGGGGAGCTGAACCGGGTTTTAGCTGCACGCCTGCAACCTCAAAGTCGACTTCCTCGTAGCATTTGGTTTTCAGCCACGCTTCGGTGTCGCCTGACCGATACACGCTGTCCGGCCGCTTCGACACCATGCCCTCCAGGCCCATGCGATCAACCGCAGCGTAGAAGTCAGCCCCGCCGCCATGTACATGGTGGCTGTACTGGATAACGCCCCTGGCAGGCCCGACGAGTTCGAGCAGCTTTTCGCGACGTTCCAGCAAAGGTGCGGGGCGCAGGTTGATGCCATCGTGGTGCAGCAGATCGAAGGCGACGAAGATGATCCGATCCGGCGCCCATCGCATCGCCGACCGCAGCGAATGGAAGCCGACACACCCTTCTTGTTAAGGACGATTGCCTCGCCGTCGATGATTGCCGACTTGGGGGAAAGGGTTGCCGCCGCCTCGACAATCGTCTTGTACGTCTATGACCAGTCGTAGCCCCTTCGCGTGATCGCTCGGGCCGTGCCGTTCTCGATTATGATTTGCGTCCGATAGCCATCGTACTTGATTCCGTGAATCCAGTTGTCCCCTGTCGGCGGCACCTCGACAAGCGTGGGAAACATTGGACGGATCAACTTCAGACGCATGAACTGACCCGCAAAACCGCGATTCAATTTAGCACGCGCTAAGATGGTTCCGGAACATTTTAGACGAATTGAATGTTTGATGGCCATGGCGAAGCTATCTGACCTTGGACCACCCATTCCCGGCAAGGAGCACGGCGGCGAGCCTGCCGACGAGGACGACAATTTCTACACCTGCCCGATCTGCGGTCAGCAGGTCGACATGCGCGACCTACGCCAAGTCATTTGGCACGAACGGCCAAAACACCGGCCTCTGCTCGTTTCGGTGGAGTAGACTTTTTACGTTTTGGCCGGAACGGAGACTGCAAGAGCGGTCAACCTGACATCCAAGATGCCACTAGCAGGGCGCATAAGGATGAGACCAGAGCAGCGGCTGCAAGAAGGACTCCTGCGCTCTGCCAATCTGGCGCCGGCTCGTATAACAGCTTGGCGGGCGGCTGATTATCATTCATGGGAGGCATCAAATTAGGTTCCGCTAATTCCTGACGCTGGCACCGGGACGGCGGCCAACCCGGTGGGGAACGCGTTGCAATGATCTCACCAGGCTGCATGCGCTCTCCGTGATGAGTGCCCGCCACGCCAAGCGAGCCGTGGCGGGCAATCAACCAACCGACGATGAGGGGACTATTGATCGTCGACGTCACTGCAAACGTGCACAAAACGCCAATGTTTCACGGGTCAGACCTTTGCGCTTCGGCATTGGACTTTCGTCGAGTGCTTACGCGGCCCGGCGCGCTCGTGGGGGGGCTGCTCTTGCCACCAAATTGAAAGGGCGCCCGTTAGGCGGCCCTCAAAATCTCGAATAGTCCCCTACCAACCCTGCATCGAGTACCAGTCGTCAACGTCTCTCCGAACCCGGTCCTTCTCAAGGCCGTATCTTTCCTGAATTTTTCCTTCGAGCTGATCGCGCTTGCCGGCAATGCGGTCCAAATCGTCGTCAGTCAGCTTGCCCCACTGTTCCTTAACCTTGCCCTTGACCTGCTTCCAATTACCTTCAACGCGGTTCCAATCCATGGCCTTGGCCTCCTTGGTTGCACCGTAGTTGAAACGTTCGCAGCCCGGCTAAGTTCCGGGCACTTGATGGACAAAGAGCCGCCGCTGATGGTGGAAAAGGCCCGCCGCTGAGGGAAGCAGTGAAGGGATGCCGTGTCGTGGTCAAGTCCTTCAGCTCAAAGATTTGGTTGTGGAGAGCGGTCACGATAATCACTCATCGCGAGAGCCGCCTCGGTGCGGTTTCGCACACTTAGTTTTGACATAACCCTGGTCATGTGGTGCTTGATTGTCTTCTCGTGGAGGTTCAGGCGCCGTGCGACCTCCTTGTTGCTCAGCCCCTCCGCCACTAGCCGCAGGATTTCCGTTTGCCTTTCGGTCATCTGCCGCAGCCGGTCTGCTGTGCTGTTAGGAGGGGACTGGAGATCCGAGAGCAGCCGTGCCGAAAGAGTTGGCGTGAGGTAGCTCTCGCCGGCCGCTACGTTGCGCAGGATGTCAGCGAGCCCGCGCGACCCTACGCCTTTGAGGACATAGCCGCGCACCCCTGCATTCAGAGCCTTAGTTACATCGGCATTGGCCTCCGATACGGTCAACATGACAATCTTCTGGGTGGGGTAGCTGGCGAGGATGCTCTCAACCGCCGCGAGGCCGCCGCCCGGCAAAGAGATGTCGAGCAGCAATATGTCGGGTCGCACCGTAGAGGCGAGGCGTTCGGCATCCTGCGCCGTGGCGCCCGCGCCAACCATCTCGAAGCCTCCGATCTCTGACAGGCTGCGCATCACGCCTTCGCGAAAGAGTGGATGATCTTCGACAACAGCGATGCGAATGGCGCCGACCATGCTTGCTCCCCTCAACAGCGTGCGCTGAAAACGTTATTGAACTTGCTGATGGATTTTAGGTTCCGCTCATAAACCAAAAAATGCCCGCTCTACGGAGAGGGTTCGCCGCCGTTCGACGCCGTTGGGTGTTGCTGATTGAGCAGTGTGGACAACGCCGTAATGATCTGGGGAGGGAAGAACGGCTTGACGATCATCACGCTGTCTGGGACGCCTTCAGAGCCCCAGGAAATAGCACCATCGCCGCTGATGTAGACCACAGGTAGGGTTGGATTGCTTCGCCTTACATGCCTGGCTACTTCCCACCCAGTTTCTCCCGAGCCGAGACGGATGTCCGTAAGGAGGCCGGCGAACTTGTTTGGATCCTCATCAAACGCCTTTACGGCGGCTTCGGCACTCGGCACTCCTACGACGAGAAAGCCCGCGTCCTGCAAAGCTGTTTCAAGGTCGAGCAGGATCAAGAGCTCGTCTTCGACGACCAGAATAGCGCTTTCGCTCATGAACCACCCTCCCGGCCGCCACAACGGCGCGATTGAGTGTTGGTTCCACCGATCAACGGGGTGGGACAGCGGCGGCGGGGGTCTGGAGTAGCTGGGATCGCCCAGCATAGGTCAACATGCGGCGGCGGGGTTGGTGCTTTAGCCGTTCTCTGGCGATGTTTCGCTTCGAAAATTGAAATATAAAGCCCCCAGGATCCGGTTTGCCCTCAAAGGCGCCAGCGCCTATATGCTTGGACTTAGCCGAAGCAGAGGAGAATGAGCTTGATCGACGAGGATGCCGATGGAGCGACGATAGCCAGAGGGACGATTTCCGCGGCAAGAGAATGCGCTCGTATGATCGGCAAGATTGGGCCTAGGTTCACGGCGCTCGAACTGGCCGAGATGGAGGAAGCTGTTGGACGAATAACCAACGCAATCGAATTGAAAAAACGAATGAACGCTGCCCCGTAGCAAAGGCATTGGGCGCCAGGGGGTGGCAGAAGCGCGCCGAGACCATAATGCGCGCGCTGAGATCGCCAATAAGGCGGCGGAAAGCCCTGGACAAAAGGGGCTAGTTCGGCCCCTTTTCCTCTTCGAGCAAATCGATGCGCTTTTGTAGTTTGCGCATTAGCTCCTTCGCTCCTTCTAGGTCCACATCGGCGTAATGCGAATGCGGTCATCGTAGAGCACGAGCGATGACGTCCCCTCCGCAACAGCGACTTGGGCTACAGGCGTGGCCTCTCCACCGCCAAAGAACCTAGGCGCCGGGTGCCAACTCATCTCGGCAAATTTCTTCTCCATCGACACTTCCTTGTCGCACCAATATGCGGTGATCAGCGAAGCCAGGGCCGCAGCCGCCATTCCTGTGACGCCCAGCGCACCAAGCCCCATGAGCTTCCACCGGGTCACCTCGGCAGTGACCGCCTTCACTCCCGTCATATCGTCGTTGAGCTTGCTGACAGCGGCTTCGGTTGCCGCCACACGGTCAACCAGCTCGTCGGTTTTCGCATACATCTTGGACCGGCTGGCGGCAGCGCGCTGTTCGGACTGCTCGTAGCTCAAGGCAGCACGGGAATCGCTGTCCTTGATGTCGCGTCGGATCTCCGTGATGTCGCGCTGCATGTTCTGCGTGGCCTCCAAGAGCCCGCCGATTATCATTTCCAGGCTCTTGTTTGCCGAAGTTGCCATGTCAGGCTTTCCAACCGCAGAGCTTGGCGCCCGTTTCATTGTGCGCCAGGATCGCCGCAACCGACCCATCCGAGAGCGTGGCGACTTCCGCCTTCGTGAGACGGATAGGATGCTCCACGGCGCAAAAGCTGCCTCTGACCGTAGTGCAGGAGATCATTGCAAAAAGTGCAAAGATCATCGTCAGGATTTTGACCATTCGCCCAACCTCCCCCGGTTGTCGCCAAGAGCGCGGTCGGCCACGGCATCATCGATCTTCTGGCCTCCGATGCGCGCTGCGGCGTCGGCCGCGTCCTGCTTGGCCTGGTTCTTCGCTTTGCCCATGGCATAGGCTCGCCAGAGCGCGACGAGCCCGGCCGCGCCGGCAAGGAGGTACGGCCACAACTGAGCGACGAGAGCAGCGAGGAAGGCGGACATCACTCCGCGACCTCCGCCTTGATCTGGCGCACCGCAGAGACGATCTGTGAGCGAAACAGGAGCAGGACCAGCAGGAGCACCAGCAGGACCACACCGCCAGCCAGGACAGCTTGCCAGTCCGTGCCCGCAAGCCAGCCAAGCCCGATAGCGCCGGAACCGAAGAGGCCGGTCAGCCAAGACAGAAAGCCGGATTTCTCCTTGACCTTCTGTTCGACCTTTTCAGGAACAACGGGTTTGTCGACCGGCACCTTCACCTCGACAGTGACCGGCGGCGGAGTGTCGGGCAAAGCTGACAGCTTCAGCGTTTCGGCGAGCACCGACTTGACGCGGTCGGACCAGCCCTTGCCGAAGGTCTTCCATGTCGGGAGACGCTTCAGGAAGCCTAGGCGATTGTCGCACAGCGCGTCGATGACAACGCCGGCCGGCTTAGCCTTTACGGCTGCAATGGTGGCCGGGCCAATGCGCCCATCCTGCTTGATCCCCACAACGGCCTGAAGATATTTGGCCGCACGACCGGGACCGCTATTCACTGCGAAACCAAAAACAGCGTAGTCGACCCCGCTGGGAAGCTGGGCGCCGGCCGTCGCATCCCAGTAGAAACGGCGGTAGACCGTCGCGACCTGGGCGTCAGTGATTTTGCGCAGATCGGCCTTCGTCGCATCGGCCTTCACATAGCGGCGGAAGTTGGTGAGCGTGACGCCTTTCATGGTTGGCGCCGCCGGGATCGGCCGGGTTGTCCACCCAGAGGCCTTCAGATTTCAGAACGAGCGCAAGCGCCCGCGCGAAGTTGCGGTCCATGGCTAGTACCTTTCCGCCCTGATGGGCAGTTGTTGAATTGGCAATGGAGGTGGACGGCTGAAATCAGCCGGTTAAGCAAATCAGCGGTCTAGCCGCTGGCACTCATCAAGTAGGCCACCAAGCTCCAGGCAGAGATCGACGCGGCCGAGGCTGTTGGCCTTGTCGTCAATCCCGATGCGGCGGTTGTAGGCCGTGACGGTGTCTTTTAGTTGAGAAACACGACCGGCCTTGTGACCGCTGGAGTAGGCGAAACCAGCGATGCAAATACTAGCAGCGATTGCAAGCGCGGCAGTCTTGGGGTTCATTGGCATTTTCGCCCCTCGAATCGACTTGGGAAGTATTCGTCCATGGAAGACAGTTTGACTGAATTGGCAGCGCGGCTCCAGATGCAATGGAGGGCGTGGGCTCCCGCGATTGGCCTTGGTGTTGCCGCCGCCATCGGTATGATTTGGACCGTCTATCTACCGATTGTCGGATTGCGTCACATGCTCGGATACAACTAAACCTCTAGCATCCGCACGACGGCATTCCAGCCGTAGGATTTGCTGCAACGCCGGTAACAGTGACCTCCAGGCCGAGCCTACCGAGCGCGACCGAGCAATCCAGGGATGCCGCGTAAGTCGCATTTTCGCCTATGACCGTCTTCGTGATCGACCCTTCGGTTGCCAGCGTTCCAGAAGTGTGCGCACCACGCCGGTCACAGGACTTCTCCTTCGCTTTGTACATTTCGAACGTTGAAGCGCTTTGGGCGCTATGATTTGTTGGTGCCTTCGTCGTGTGTGGGAGTGCGGGCCGTGGACGATGACCAAAGGGCTGGTGTTCGTATCGAACACATCGACGGCCAGTGGGCGGTAGAACTCGTCGAGAATGGCGAAATCACCCAGCATCTTTTCGAGACCGAGGAATTCGCGAGGAACTTCGCCGCCGGTCAGTGGCTAAGGCTAAACCCGAAGCCTATTCCCCCAATGCGCCGGCGACGCCGTTAGAGCGCTAAGCTTAAAAATGCTCTTTCGCGGATGCTGCACCGGGGCCGGAACTTTGATGCAATAGCGAAGTTCGAGGAGGGAGATGCTTTCGCAACAGGCGCCACTTCACGAGAGGCCGGAGCAATGGTGGACAATCTATCTCGCAGGGAAGAACAACGCGGCACGCGAAGACTCATGGCCTGGGGCGTGGCGGTTATTGCCGTCATTTTCCTAGGCCTAATGGCATTCTTTGTACTCACGCCCTTATCGAACGGCTCTTGGCAGACGGCACCGTTCAAGCGTGCTCCTGTGCAAAACCAGGGCGGTAATGCGCCAGTGGATACGTCACCCAGCCCGGGCGTGAAAAAAGACCCTCAGGAAAATACTGAAATGCCGGAGCAGCAGTAGTAGGTTCCGACCCGCTGGCAAACTTTTGCCGGGGCCGGGCGGCGATCTTGTCGAACACGTCCTCTTCCTCTGCGTCGCGAATGGCCTTGGTGTCGCCTCCAAGGATCGGGACCGGCCTTCCCTCGATTGCTGAGCTTACAAAATTGCCCAATTCGGAGGCCTGATGCTACACGTGTGTCGGCACAAGCAAATCTGCACAGCAGCTATGCACGATCCACGATTGCAGAAATCGCTGGGCAGCGGGTAGATTTTGATTGTCGGCCATCTACTCCTCCCAGATGCGATGCCGGCGCTGAATGAGGCGCACCTCCTCCCGCGCCACATTCGAAAATCGAGCCCGCTGCCACCTCCTCCCGGCAGCGGGCTTTTTTTGTCTTCGCCAGCAGACACAGTGGCAAGCATCCGCGATGGCCTGCGAAACCATCCGTAAACCATGCCAAGACGGTAAATATTTTATCTCGAACCGATCGGGTTGCAGGAGGTTGTGGGCGGGTCTGCAACAAAGAGGCCCAGCCGATCCATGCACCGCTTACCCATCTTGCCCGCCCTGTTGATCTCCTTCGGGATTGCCTACGGAATTTGCGTCTGGGCGACGTCGGATAAGCCGGTCAGCTTTTTCGAAGCCCAAGCGGCATCGCAAATGCGTGGACCTGTCGATCGCTCTGAATAGCTGTAACGCCACGGAAGGTGGGGCGGTCCGGTCCTATTATTCACATGGCCACCTTCGTGCACGAGCGCGCGGGCAAGCGCCTCACGGCAATGGCGTAGGTCGAGTTGAGCTTAATAGGTTTCGGAGCGCCGTGCCTTTGCCATCGCCGTGGCCACAGCTTCTCGCACGGTTGGACCTAATGGCTCGGCAAAGCGCCGAGCGGCGTCATCTTTCTGTTCAAGGTAAGAAGGATGGGTAGCGGACTTCGCCAGCATGAAAAACGCGATTATGCACAACGCGCAGAAGCACGCGATCACAGCAAGTGAGCAGGCAATTGCGACCTCAGCCATTTGGATTGTCCTCTAAATGTCGGGTGCTAGTCGGCGAATGATGTCCGCTACATAGGACGGGGCGAGGTGAGCATAGTGCTTCTCCACCGTTCGGGTGTCGCTGCGACCAAGGGCCTGCGCCACGATGATCAACGGAGCGCCATTTCGAACCATCGTGCTGGCGTAGGTATGCCGCAGCTCATGCAGCGTCACATCCGACAGGCCGGCCTGTTTCAAGAGCGCTTTCCAGGGCCGATGGTAAATAGCCTTGGCCCAAACGACGCCGCTGTCTTGGGTAAGCAGGGGTTCACTGCCTTATCGATGGTGGGCTCTTGGTTCAGCAGGGTCCAGACAAAGAGCTCCTCCGCCACAACAATTCAGCGCATCAACCCCGCCGCGCGCAGAGCATTTTCGATGACCTTGGAAATCCCACTTGCCGGACCGCGCGCATTGGCTCGCTCCGGAGTAGGATCGATTCGGACTGCCCGCGGTTTTTCCGTGGGTGCAAAGGACTGCAATGCGGCGCCTGAAGCGACCTCGGCTTTGGCTTTGCGTCGCACGTCCGGCTTCGTCAATTCCCAGAAGCGGGCGATATGGCGTGTCGAGGAAATCCCAACATCCAGCATGAAAGGCCCTGCGTTGCCGAGACCATCGCCGCCGCCAGTTTGCAGTGGCGTTCCATGGCCCATGCCGGCAATGGTGAACGTCTCGACTACCTCGCGCCCGTTGCTGTCGCTCCAGACCTTCCGCGTCTGGCCGTCGACCTTCTCTATGCGTGTTGGCTTTTCGCCGAGATTGTGCACGCTTTGCCACTGCGCCAGGACTGCATCCGCGTTGGCAGGCACAACAGTCGTGTCGGCCGAGCCCTGCCATATCGAAATACGCGGCCACGGACCCTTGTGCGGCGAGGCCGCCCGCAACAGCCGCTGGAGGTGGGCTTGGGACGGACCGCCATGGCCGCGCATGCGGTCGAAGGCTGCGGAGATCGTCGAGGCACTTCCATAGGCGAGCCCGGCAATGATCGCGCCGCCGGCAAACAGTTCGGGATAGTCCGCCAGCATCACCGCCGCCATAGCGCCGCCGGCGGACAGACCGGTGAGAAAGATCCTCTTGCGATCGAGGCCATGCGTAACCACTGCCGCCTCGATCATCTGGCGAATGGACAGTGCCTCGCCGCTGTCGCGCCTGATATCGCCTGGTACAAACCAGTTGAAGCAAAGATTGGGGTTGTTGGCGCGCTGCTGCTCGGGGAACAGCACCGCAAAACCATGCTCGGCGGCGAGCTCGCTCCAGCCGGAGCCATGATCATAGCTGGCCGCGTTCTGGGTGCAGCCATGCAGCACGACGACCAGCGCCGCCTGCCGGGGCAGGTTCTTCGGAAGATAAAGCCTCGCGCGCAAGGCTCCGGGATTGGACCCGAACCCTGTAATTTCGGACAAGTGAGCGTCGTTCCGTTCTCCGGATCCAGCTGCTGGCCGCGCGTGCATCGCGTTCAGGCGAGCGATCGTATCGGATATATTTCGCAAGTCGGTGTCCTTGTGCGCCGGAATGGCACGGTCCTGCACAACGCACATGCAGCAATATCGTTGCTGCGATGCACAAGAACAAGCCGTTGCGTCCGTGAACCTATAGATTGAATTGCGCGCTCGGTGAGGCGAACTCAGAGGCCCAGCGCTAGTCTAAGTTTGCGGAGGAAACAAACCGTTGCGGAGGAAACAAACCGGGAAACGTCCTCGCCGTTTGCAAGCCGCCTCTCGAGTAGCCCGAGCGACGACACAATGACTGAGAGCATGTTACTAAAATCATGGGCGATGCCGGCGGTCAGTTGGCCAACCGCCTCCATTTTGTGCGCCTGGTGAAGTGCCCGCTCGCTCTTCAGGCGACCTCGGCCGCCTCGGCCACGCGACGTTCGAGTGTATGGGAGTTTAAGTAGTTCGGCGTTGGCCCGCTCTGCAGTGCGGCGCGCTTCCAGAAGCTCTCGTTCATAGCGGCGGCGGTCGGACGCATTGAAGACGGTGATGCGGATGAACCGCAGATTGCCCGATTCGCCTCGCCGCTCCGCGGGCGTTGACGAGGACAGGAAGGGTCGATTCATCCGCGCAGACCAGGTCCAGCGCGACCTCGCTGAAAAATGCTTGCATCCGCATCAGCGGAGCAAGTGGGTTTCATAGTAGATTTTGCCCGCGATGTTCAGGTAATCCTGAAACCACCTGAGCAACGATAGCTAGCGTTGCCAGATCGCCTGCCGGTTTAGCGGTCGCCTAATACGGCTCATGTCTTGCCTGGTCGGTGCCTTGGGTTCAGCCAAGGATCAGTTGAGCAAGTACCATAGTGAGAGCCATCGATACCGGAACGGCTATAAGGCAACACGTCTCAATGATCCTGTTTTCTCGCTTATCCATCTTCGTCACCTCCCGATTTTCGTTCTCATTTTGACGTCTACAGCCAGCCGTGAGAAGCGGTTCCAGGCGGTGGCCGTCAGAGATGCCGCCGCTGCTGCATATTAGCAACACCTTGTCGAACCCTCGGCTGCCGAGCATTAGTCCTCCTCGCAGCGGCGAAGCGTGGCGCCCGCAACCCTGCATGATGTCTTCGAAGATCGGGCCGATCTCTTCATCGATCTCTTGGCCCGGAATGCCCTGGCTCGCGCTGCCCGTTTTGCGTCCACAGCCATATCGATCACCATCCGATATCCAATGGGAGAGAAAATCGCTTCCCCGCTTGCTCATTCTTCCCGAAAGTCCTGCAGCCATGCATGGCAAGAGTCTGCCTCGCCACGCACATGCTTCACGCTTCATGCCTTTTGGCGCCGATCAGGCGTGGCTTTGATGCCAGCCCCTCCAGACCGGCTTCATCGATCAGGTGATGGATTGGCCTCGCTGGGCAGCGCCTGGCTGAATTGAATGCGGATGTTGGCGGGGATCACGCTTTCAAGGATCTCACGCCGTTTCTCCAGTGCCATGTCGCGCAGGTCATGACCGTTGAGGTGCAGCAGGTCGAAGGCGACAAAGTAGAGGTCGTGCTGCCGTCGTGTGATCGCCTTGCGCAGCTCGGCGAAGTCAGACAGGCCGGCATCGTTCAACACAGCCGCACTTTCGCGACGCCAAGTGACTCCACTTGGCTGCAAATGCGCGCTGGTCGCCGAAGGTGCGTAAGCGCACCCCTTGATAGGGGATCGGAATTCCGCATGTCAGGGTCTGCTCCAATCGGAGACCGCACGGCTCAACCATTCGCCGGAAAGGACTGTTTCTCGCCGATACGAGCTCGTAAACATGGCTCGCTCCGAGTTCACGTCGGACAAGCGGAAGCTCTCGGCGCTGAAGTTGCAGGCTGCCGCGGCGATAGCGGCGTTTCTGACAAAGATTCGCCAGATCAGAATCGAGTTCACCTTCCGTCATCCACTCTTTGGATGATATGGAAAAGGTGCTCGGGAGACGAGAATGTCGGTTAAGGAGGCGAACTGACATTCGCCGAAGATCGGAGGATGCATGTCGAAGACCGATGCAGTCGACGCATGCGGTGAAGTCGCCAAATGATAGACGGTTGTTTCAGGCCGGGGATGGGCGGTTGGCTTGGCATTGCGCTCCTGGCCCTCTTGCCTTCCGGTCCGGCCTTCGCTTTTGAAAGCCCGGATGAAGTTAGCGCAGCGAATCCCCTGAAATGCGGAGCACCTGACGATTATTCCGGGTCGAGCGAATGGGTCAGCAACTTCAGCATCAGCGACAAGCGTCAACCCGTCGGTCCGGTCTTTCAGCAAACACGAAGCAACGTTCTTGATCGTAGGGTTGCGCTTCTACAGAGCGTACTCACGGACAAATTTGTTTACGCCTCAGCGATTGATGGAGTGTTTGGTTCGCAGACAGCAAGCGCTGTGAAGTCCTTCCAGAGCACATATGGAATGCCCGTTGACGGCACAGTGGGGATGCAGACCGGTAGTGCACTCGGGCTGCCGTTTTGGGAAGCGAACAAGGCGCGCAGTCTAGCCCCGCCATTTCGCGACAATGCGAAATATCCTGAAGGTACTGAATTCAACTTCAGAAGTCTGGTCGGGATCGGCAATTTCTTTAGCAGCCTGCCGGACGCTGACTATAGTTCCTCAAATGCGCTTACTCGGAGGGCCCTTCGAACAAACAATCCCGGCGCCATAAACATCTCGAAATGGCAGCGAGACAGCATGAGAGGATATGTGGGTTGCACTCTGCCAGACCGGTACGGCAACCAAACTGCCATTTATGAAACCCCAGAGTATGGTGTAGCTGCTTGGGGTTTTCTCCTCCGCAAGATCTATTTCCACGGAAACAAGTCTAAGGTCACCGTCGGCGACATTGTGGATAAGTATAGAGGCGACAATTCCCGCGATCCTTACATTGATGGATATAAAAAATATTCGGATGGCAAATTGGTCGAAGATTATGAAGTCGACCTGTATAGCAATCGCGAACTCGCGATGCTAGCCATTGCCGCCTACTCGCACGAACTCGGCTCCTGGTATCCTCTCACGGACAAACAGCTTCTGGCAGGCTTTTCAATTACCGATGATTATATTGACTCGGGCGTCAATGACGAGGTCATCGTGTCTTCTGAAGAGATGAATCCGGATCTCTATGTAAAACATCCTGATAGCGAAGGCCCGGCACGCTCGACCGGCTTAACCGCGGCTCAGTTGAGAACGGCCGATGCAAAGGTCCAGGCCGGCCTACAGGAACTCCTCGATGCAGAGGATGGACCTCCCGGCGCGATCGCCACGCTCTACCGCGACGGTCGCATGACCGTACTCACAGCGGGGCGCGCCGATGACATATCGGGTGAGGCGCTGGGGGTCGACCAATATATGCGCATCGCCAGCATCTCAAAAGCATTCAACGGGGCCATTGCCCTGCACCTCGTCCAGAAGGGCCGGCTCGGCCTCGACGACTCCATCGGCCAGCACCTGCCTGATCTGCCGGCGGCATGGTCGGCCGTCACGGTCCGCCAGATGCTGAACCACACCAGCGGCCTGCCCGACTACTTGCAGTCCAAGGGCTTGGCCGAGCAGGTCGCGACAAATCCTCAAGGTTACGTGCAGCCCATTGAGATCATCGGCTGGGTCCGCAACGACCCGCTCGAGTTTACGCCCGGCACCCAGTATACCTACTCCAACACGGACAACGTCGTCGTCGGGCTGATCGCCGAGGCGGTCACAGGAATGCCCTACGGGACGCTGCTGAAGAACATCGCGTTTGGTCCTGCCGCCCTCGCCCGGACGAGTTTCCCCACGCGCGACATCGCGCTGCCTGGGCCCGCCATCCACGGCTATGTCGTCGCGCCCGGATCCGAGCCGAAAGATGTCACGACCTTCGTCAGCCCGAGCGGTGCGTGGGCGTCGGGCGCGATCGTGTCGACGCCTGATGATTTGTCGATGTTCATACGGGCAGATCTCGGACTGAAGTTCTTCGGCGCTGCCGAGCAGATTGAACAGATGAAGTTCGTGGCCGGCAATTCCAGTCCGCCCGGACCCGGGACGAACGAGGCCGGTCTCGGACTGTTCCGCTACACCACGCCGTGCGGTGTCGTTTATGGCCACACCGGCAGTTTCCCGGGCTACACGCAGTGGGCGGCGTCAACCGCCGACGGGACGCGCTCGGTCACCACCACGCTGAACATCGCTGAGCCGGCTGGCGCGTTGCTCGACCGCTTGCGGGAGGTTCAGGCTCAGGCGGTCTGCGCTTTGTTGGGGCACTGACGGGTGTGCATCGCGGGATGACGGACCCCGACATATTTGCTAATTTGCTAAACCAAGTTTCGAATAACCGTTGATTTTCCCTGCCACGACATGTCAGCGAGTTTGATTGATGCCTCTTCGCAAGGCGCTGTCCCACTGGTTCGACGCAGTACGTCGCGTGTCCATCAGTCTTGCAACCAGTGCCTTCATGGTCGGACCGAGCCTTAGCCAGACGATCCCCGAGCGGATCGATTCGGTGGTTTCGGATCAGAACGAGATCATCCGACGCTATTCCGCTCCGAGGAAGCCCGGCACGATTGACCTGTCAGTTCCGGATGCACGCAAGGCAACGAGCTCGGAACAAGCCGAAAAAACAATGTTTACCTTGAGGTCGATAACCGTTCGAGGCGCGGTGACGGTGCCCAGCGCTACGCTGGAGCAAGCGTGGGCCGCGCAGCGGAACAAAAAGATAAGCGCCGCCGACCTTTACGCGATCGCCGAGCGGATCGACGAGATCTACCAGAAGGCCGGATATTTCTCGTGGGCCGTCGTTCCCGAGCAGGACTTTTCATCCGGCAACGTCGTCATCGTTCTCTACGAATCCTATGTGCGCCGGGTCACCATCAACAGCGCCATCCCTGATATTGAGCGGCGTTTGAAACCTTACATCGATCGCATCGTCGCCATGCGGCCAATCCGGATCAAGGAGGCCGAGCGCGTGCTGTTGCTGATGAGCGATCTTGGCGGCCTGACCATCGAAGGCACTTTCATTCGGCCCGAAACGCCCTCGGCCGGCGGTGATCTGAAACTCAACATTGGCTTCAAGCGGGCCGGCGCAAACGCACTAGTCGACAATCTCGGCAGCAATGCCGTCGGCCCATTTCAGCTGACCGGCACCGGCACCTTCAACGATGCGCTTAGGCTGTTCGATGTGGCGAACATCGCCCTGGTGACCATTCCGGACAGTCCCGAGGAGTTGAAGTTCGTGCTGGCTTCGCACGATGTCCCGATCGGGTATGACGGACTGCATGTAGGCTATAGCATCGGTTATGTCTCTTCCCAGCCGGGCGCCGACCTCAAGCCTCTCGATCTCGACATAGCCTCTAGGTTCGGCAGCGCGTATGCCAACTACCCACTGCTGCGGACAATTGACCACAGCCTGTTTAGCCGCCTTGAATTGAACTTCAAGGACAACTCGCTGGCGTTGGGCGGCGAAACGCAGACGGATGAGGACCTCCGATGGCTGGCGGCCTCCCTTAAGTATACCGGTGAGTTGGAAAACGGCGCCATCACGCTGACAGGTACTTTCGGCCAAGGCCTCGACGGCTTTGGCGCGAGCAGCAGCACCGATCCGCTTGCACCGCGTCCAGGCGTTCCTGATGACTACAGGTATTTTCGGGGCGACCTCGACCTTACCAAGGAGATCGCTTCGCTGGCCGTCGCCCACCTCAGAGTGGCTGCGCAATATGCGCCGACGGCGGTGCCATCGTCGGTCCAGTTGGTGCTCGGCGGCGATCCCTATGGCCTGGCTTTCGATGGCTCGGCCGCTTCAGGCGATAGCGGGATAGCGGCCTCGCTGGAATTGGGACGCAACATCGAACTCCCGGAGGCTTTGCCGATCCCAAATCTGAACGTGTTTGCTTATGTCGATTACGGTGCGGTCTGGAACCACGATACGGGCGTGGATTACATTGAGGCGGAACTCGGCTCGGCCGGAATAGGTGCAAAGGCTGCATTTGGGCAACACCTCAATGCAAGGGCGCTTGTTGCGGTACCGTTCAGAGATAACCGAGGTCTGACTGATACCGGCACGCGTTTTTTGTTCCAGCTAATCAGCTCGTATTAGGTGGCGGAGCTCCCGCCTGAACTGCCCTTATCTTGGCGCAAGTTGCGCGACGAGATCATTCGTTGCTGCGACCATCGCCTTGAACCCGCCGACACTGAACTGATTGATCGAGGCGAAGACACCGACACCGCGCGTTGGCGCCAACACCACATAACTGAACTGCCCCTGCAATCCGCCGGTCTTGTTGAGCATCATGGGCTTGTCCTTGTCGGCCAGAACTCCGACCCAGCCAAGCGTCATCATTCCCATCGCCCCCGCATCGTCGATGCCGATTACCGGCGAGAGACCGTCGCGCCAGAGCCAGCCCGCATGGTCGACGGTACGCTCCGCATCGCCGGCCGCATCCTTGCGAAGGTGCCAGGCCATGAACTTCATCATGTCGGCGGCGGAGGTGTAGAGCCCGCCCGCGCATCCGATCGTTTCCGGCGAAGGAACGAGGGGCAACGGTGTGCCGTCGAAGAAATGGCCCTGCATGGTCCGCGCCGCATCGCCTTCCGCCAGGTTGAGCTTGGTGTCGGCCAGTTGGCGGGGCGTGAGCACCCGCTCGGCCAGCAGATCGCCATAGGACTTGCCACCGGCATTGGCCAGCGCGAGGCCGAGCAGATCGTAACCCCAGTTCGAGTAAAAGGCACCCGTGCCGGGAGGGAAAAGATAGGGTTCTGGCTTCGCAAGCTCAGCGCGGCTGAGGTCGAAGGTATTGCCGGCGAACGGGTCGTCCGGCGTGCCGCCTGTCTGGTTCGGTACCTCGCGCGGCAGGCCGGATGCCTGCGTCACCAGATCGATGAGCCTCGGCGTTCGTCCTTCGAGCCCAGGCACGGTCCAGTCCTTCCCGAGGTGTTTGGCAAGGGGATCGGTCGCGCCGATGACGCCATCCACAATCATCGAGCCCATCAGATCGCCGCAGAAGGTCTTGGAGATCGAGGCTATCCGCATCAGCGTATGTTCGTCGGGCACCTGCCCCGAGCCCTTGCGGATTTCGCCGAAGCCAGCGAAGGCCGTCTCGCCGTTGCGAACCGCGGCGATCACGAGGCCAGGAGCGCCCGAGCCCAGGAAGGCGATGCCGCCGGCAAATCCCACGGCTTCCTCAAGCAGACGATCTTTGGCGGCGGCGACGTGAGGAGCCGCAAGGACGCAGGCTGCCGTGAAGCAGAGGATGAGCAAGCGCCTGTGGCCTGAACCGGTCATTGGAATGTCCTCGACGAGAAATCTGATTGTGAGACGAGAGCGCAGTCAGCGGGGCGCGAGCTGATAGATCAGTTCGTTTACTGCGTGCACCATTGCTTCAAAGCCCCCGGCGTTGAACTGGTTGATCGCCGCGAAGACGCCGACGCCGCGCGTCGGCGCGATGGCAACATATGTAAACATGCCTTGTCGCCCTCCGGATTTGTGAAGCACCAGCGGACGGTTGCCGTCAGCCTCTACCACAACCCAACCGAGTGCCATCGCATCCATCGGCGCGCCACCGTCGTCGAGGCCCAGCGCCGGAGAGAGCCCATCCCTCCTGACTAGGCTGGCGTGGTCGATAATGCGGCGTGCATCGTCCTCGGAGCCGCCTTGAGCCAAGTGCCAGGCGATCCACTTCAGCATATCGTTGGGCGTCGTATAAAGCCCCGAGGCGCATTCCATCGTCATCGGTGTCGGCACGAAGGGAAGCGGCGTGCCGTCGAAATTGTGGCCCTGCATCAGCCGGCCCTCGTCACCAGGTCGCGGATTGAAGACCGTGTCCACCATGCCGCGTGGCCGCAACACGCGCTCCTCCAAGACGGTAGCGTACGGCTTGCCAGCCGCTCCGCTGATCGCCAGTCCCAGGAGGTCGAAGCCCAGGTTCGAATAGAGCGCGCCAGTTCCGGGAGGAAACAGAAACGGCTCCCCGTGCATGGCTGCGATCATCGCTTCCTTTGTGTGGCCGGCGTAGGGATCGTTGGGTGTTCCACCTGCCTGGGCCATCTCGCGCGGCAGGCCGGATGTCTGTGTCGCGAGGTCGATGATCCTTAGGGTCCGCCCATCCTTCTCCGGCACCACGAAACCGTCAGGCAGGTGCGTCTGAACAGGGTCAGTCAGGCCGATCTCTCCTTTTACCAACAAACTGGCGAGAGCGTCTCCGCAAAATGCCTTCGAAATGGATGCCACTCGCATCATTGTGTCGGCATTCGGCTCTATGCCGGATCCGCGGACCGTTTCGCCGAAACCGGCAAACGCCGTCTCGCCGTTGCGAACGCCGGCGATCACCAGGCCCGGCGCGCCTGAACTCACAAAAGCGAATGTACCGGTGAATTCGACCGCTTCGTCCAGCAGCCGATCGGCGTTTGCAGGACTTGCGCAGGTAAGGACGGCAGCGGCAAGGAAAAGACGTAAGGGTATTGTGCGGGTGGCGGTCATCGGCTTCGAGCTCACCATTTCGGAAATCAGGGCGGACTGTCCACTGCCTTTTACAAGGCGATCACTGTGGCCAGTCAACAACAGAGAGGTCAAGCGGCAGCACGTCTTCCAGTTTCTGGGGCGGGACGCGCGGCGTAAGCGTCATCGGCGATCCGGTCGCTTCCGCCATGTCAAAATCCTCGGTGGCCTCGCCGACGGCGGTGATGGTAAAGCTGTCGAACACGTAGGGGAGGCCGTCCGAGGCCAACGGAGAAGCGCTGTCCATGACATGCAGGTGCAAATGCGGCGCTTGACTGTTCCCGGTATTGCCGACTTCGCCAATCTGATCGCCGCGCTGCACCTTGTCTCCGAGCTTCACCTTAATGCTCCCCGGCCGCATGTGGGCGTAGTTGACGAACAAGCCCGAGCCGATGTCGAGCACGACGAAGTTTCCGTCGGCCTCGTCAATCGGCAAGTTGGCGGGCAGCGCACCGGGCACTTGGTCCTGCAAGTCGTCGCGCGTCCCGACCACGGTGCCGTCGGCAACGGCAAGGATAGGCTTGCCATAGATGTGGTAGTTCGCAGGAACCTTAAGGTCGCCCACGACCAGCGTGTTGTTGTCGTCGATTTGCTCCCAGTCGATAGCGAAACGTTGGGCAAGGTAGAACTTGCCGTCGAGCGACAGCAGGGCGCGGACATGGCGGATGGAATCGCAGCAGCCGTCAGCCGCGACATAACCCTTGCCGCGCAAAGGCGGCCCAAGAGCCACCGGTGCCTTCGCAACGACGGCACCCTCGCCAATCGTCACCGTCATGTCGGCGCCGATGACCGCGAAAAACGCCGTGATCTCGTGGGTAATGCGAGCCGGAACCGCCGCCCCGTCCGCAAGCACGACATGCAGAAAGATGACGGCGAACTGATAGGCGGCCAACTCGCGGTTTTCGTTGCCGCGGCTTGCGCCCGGCGTGACGCGCGTGCGCAATTCATCCGGGCCGAGTTCTGCAAGCGGTGCTCCGCTGTCGGCATCGACGACCTTGAGCTTCTCGAAACGGACATCGCCGCCAGTGATATTCGTCACTGCCAGTTCGTAGACGATGTGACGCCTGCCGTCCGAGCCTGGAATCACATGCGGGGGAGCGATGATCTCCGCAACGAGTGGCGTGAGCTTCGGATTGTCGCTGGCAGCGTGCACCCCGGATGGAAATGTTGCCAACAACAGCACAAAGGTCGAAAGGAGCCAAATTGGAACCCGCATTCGAACGCGCCTCCTCTGCACACGCTGACTTTGCGACGCGAGGGTACGACAATGAAGGCCGGGAGCCAAGGTGGCGTGCGGCACAGGAAGATTCGCCGAACCTGGCGCAACCGCGGCCTCAAGTGTTATCGTTTGCATGTCTGGTTTACGGGAACTTTGCGGGCCTCTGATGACAGTTCAAATCAGCCGGCCACCACAGCCAGGGGACAGGATGTGATTCTGTCGTCCCTGCTTGCGAGTACATTTAACAGACGAACTCGGTAGCAGCGGTGAATTGGCGGTAGCCCTCTACCGACTCGAACCCGCATAAATGCTTGGATCAAGGTTGCACCACAGCGGATCCAAAACACCCCGACCTCCTCCAGAGGGCCCGCATCTCGACGGGAGCCGCAAGAGAGAAAGTTCGAAAAGCTTCTAGGAAACCCAAGCAGACTGAACGGCGCTGCGGACAATGAGGTTTACGAATACACCGGCGAACATTCGCATTGGGGCGGTCAATATCGTCGGCAGAAGAGCGTCCGAAAGGGCTACCGGCGGCTCCCTCGTAGGAACGAAAAAAGAAGAGAAGCAGAACTTTCTTGTGCGTTTTTTGCACACAATGTTCCGTAACCTGATTATATTCAGGTATGCAAGACGCCAATGTCATCCTCGACCAGATGTAGGTTGACGCTGCTCAGCTCCGAGGTCGCGCGTGCGCCCTGGTCCTTGAGCAAATGCGCGAGCTGAGCGACGATGCAGTCGCGGCGTCTCACGACGTCCAGCTGTTCGCGGCGATCCTCCACCTGCATAAACGCCTCGGCCGATCGCAGCAAGAGCGGCCACCGCACGCGCTCGGGGTAGAGGTGCCGCATGCATAACGCGCAGGCCAGGGACACTGGTCGGCGGGTGTTAAGGGACTGCAGACCAGCAGGCGTGCGATGGCAACCGCACAGCTTTCCAGCCAGAGGCGTCTGACCCTCTCGCTAAGCCGTAAGCAACTTTGTTTGGCAGATAAGGGGCCTGAAGCGGACTGACAGCTTCTAAGCGCGCATTTTCACAAGTGGACTTTCTTTCCGCAACGGAATCGCTTTGACATGCGCAATCCCGGCCATCAGGCCGGGAACAGGAACGCCGAAGCGGGATCGAAAAAGATGCGCTGACCTGATCTGGCGGTGCCATCGCCCACCTCTGCGTCAGAGGTTGGCCTGACGTCGATCTCATCTCCGCCGGCCGTGCGTGCCACGACCCGCCGTCGGTCGCCGAAGAAGGCGGTATCGACGATCTCGACGGCGAGTGCCACGCTTGTCGGCGTAGGCGTCAAGCGGAAGGCTTCCGGGCGCACCATCAGCCGGACGTTCTGGCCTTGGCCGAACGACGTTGTCGCCTTGACGCCGGTCACGATCGAGCCGCCGGCCAGGCGGATCGTCGATGCGCCATCTGCGGTTTGCAAATGCTCAGCCGGCAGGAAATTCGAGTTGCCGATGAAGCCGGCGACGAACTCGCTCGCCGGCCGGAGGTAAAGATCCTCGCCAGTACCGATCTGTTCGATGCGGCCTTCCCTGAACAGAGCGATGCGATCCGAAAGATGCAGCGCCTCCTCCTGGTCGTGCGTGACATAGAGGATGGTGACGCCGGTCTCGCGGTGGATGCGGCGGATCTCGGCCTGGATTTCCTGGCGCAGCTTCTTGTCGAGCGCCGACAGCGGCTCGTCCATCAGCAGGATCGGCGGGTCGTAGGCGAGCGCGCGGGCAAGCGCCACGCGCTGCTGCTGGCCGCCCGACAGCGCGCCCGGATGGCGGTCGGCGAAGTTTTCGAGGCGCACCAGCGCCAGCATGTCGGCGACCTTGCGCTTGATCTCGCCATCCGGTCGGCGGCGCACGCGCAGCGGAAAGGCGACATTCTCGGCGACACTCAGATGCGGAAATAGCGTGTAGCGCTGGAAGACCATGCCGATGTTGCGCTTGTGCGACGGCACCGAAAGCAGCGACCTGTCCTCCAGGAGCACATCGCCCGAGCTCGGATCCTGGAAACCGGCGATGGCGTAGAGTGTCGTCGACTTACCGGAACCCGACGGGCCAAGGAACGTCAGGAACTCCCCCTTGGGCACATCGATGGTGACGTCATGGACGGCGACGAAGGCGCCGAACGTCTTTCTCACCGCGCGTATGGACAGGAATGGCCGGGTCATCTTGACATTTTCCTGCGAAGGAGTGCGGTCACGATCATCAGGCACAAGGTCAGGCCGACAAGCAGGCTGGAGGCGGCGGCGACGACCGGGCTGAGGTCGGCGCGCAGGCTGCCCCAGATCTTGACCGGCAAGGTCTGCAAGGTCGGGCTTGCCATGAAGATCGCCACCACGACCTCGTCCCATGAGGCCAGGAAAGAGAAGATCGCCGCGGAGAAGATGCCGATCCTGATCGACGGCAAGGTGATCCTCAACCGTGCCTGCAGCGGGCTGGCGCCGCAGACTATGGCCGCGTCCTCGATGGATTTGTCGAAACCCTCTAGCGCCGCAGTGATCGGGATAATGGCGAAAGGCAGCGCCAGGATGGTGTGGGCGATGACGAAGCCGACCGTGGTGCCGGCAAGGCCGATGCGCAGGAAGAAGGCGTAGATGGCGATGGCGAACACGACGACCGGCAGCACCATCGGCATCAACAGCAAGCCGCGCAGGACCTGGCGTCCGCGAAACTCACCCCTGACCAGGCTGAAGGAGGCGAACAGGCCGATGACGACGGCGAGGATGGCGGCCATGGCGGCAATCCGGACACTGGTCAGCGCGGCATCGATCCAGGTCGGATCAGCCAGCAACTGCTGGTACCATTTCAGCGTCCAGCCCGGCGGCGGGAAGGCGAGCCAGCGCGACGAGCCGAACGACAGGAGCACGATGAAGACCACCGGCAGCAACAGGAAAGCCGCCACTGCCGCTGTGAAGCCGACAAGTGCCACGCGCAGCCATCCGAGCCGGTCATAGTCGAGCAGCATGTCAGAGCCCTCCGCCGGCGCGCCTGGCGCCGACCAGGCGAAGCTGGATCGCGTAGAGCGCCATGGTGACGACAAGCAGGACGAAGGCGGCCGCACTTCCAAGCCCCCAGTTGAGCAGCGACTGCACCGTCTGGGCGATCATCTCGGCCAGCATCATGTTCGATGTGCCGCCAAGCAGGGCAGGCGTGACGAAGTAGCCAAGCGACATGACGAAGACCATCAGCCCTCCGGCGGCGATGCCGGGAAGCGACAGCGGCAAAAGGATGCGGCGGAAGGCCTCGGACGGGCTTGCGCCGCAAAGGGCGGCCGCGCGCAGCGTCATAGGGTCGATGGCGCGTAAAGTGCCGACCAGCGGCAGGATCATGAAGGGCAGCATGATGTACACCATGCCGATGGTGACCCCGGCGAGGTTGTTGATGAGCGGCAGCGGCTCATGGATGATGCCCAACCCCATCAGCGCCCTGTTGATGACGCCGGTGCGTTGCAGCAGCACCATCCACGCATAGGTGCGGGTGAGAAGGTTCGTCCACATCGACAGAATGATGATGCCGAAGACGATCGAGCCCGGGGCCGGCGGCATGATCGCCAGCATCCAGGCAACAGGGAAAGCCACCAGGATGGTGACGGCTGTGACGACCGATGCGACCAGGAAGGTGTTGAGGAACACCCGCACATAGGTGTCGCTGCCGAACAGCGCCGCGTAGTTCTGCAAGCCGGGTTCGGGATCGGTGACGCTGCGCAGCAGCAGGGCAACCACCGGCACGATGAAGAACAGGCCAACCAGAAGCAGGGCCGGCAAGGCGCTGCCGCTGCCGGCTGGCAGGCCGGCAACCGAGCCGCGTCTGAAAGAACTTCCCTGCATCGAGCGGTCCTGTCTCAAAACGGGGCGCGCAAGCTGCGCCCCGTCGGTCTGCAACGGTGTTACTTGGTCTGCCAGGCATACCAGCGCGCGGCGATCTCGTCGCGATGCTCGGCCCAGTAGTTCATGTCGAGGTTGATCTGGCCGTCGACATGGGCATCAGGCAGGGCCTTGACGGCATCGGCGGGCATCTCCGCCTTGGCCTTGGTGTTGATGGGCGCATAGCCGCTTGCCTCGGCGAATTTCGCCTGGCCGGTCGGGCTGGTGGCGGCGGCGAGGAACTTCATCGCGCTGTCCTTGTTCTTGGCGCCCTTCGGCACGACGAGCACGTCGGCGGCGGTGAGGTTCTGCTTCCAGGCGACGCCGACGTCGGTGCCATCCTGCTGGAGGGCGAAGACACGCCCGTTCCACAACTGACCGAAGGCAGCCTCGCCGGAGGCAATCAGCTGCTGTGATTCAGCGCCGCCGCCCCACCAGACGATATCGGATTTGATGGTGTCGAGTTTCTTGAAGGCACGATCGAGATCAAGCGGATAAAGCTTGTCCGCCGGCACGCCGTCGGCCAGCAAAGCGATCTCGATGACGCCCGGCGCCGACCATTTGTAGAAGGTCCGCTTTCCGGGAAACTTCTTGGTGTCGAACATGTCGGCCCAGCCGGTCGGTTCGCCCGAGACGGCGCCCTTGTTCCAGGCGAGCACGAAGGAGTAGTAGAAGCTGCCGACGGCATGCTCATTGCTGAAACGCGGGTCAAGATCGGCCTTGGGCACGACCGCATAGTCGATCGGCTCCAGCAGCCCGTCCTTGGCGGCCTTTATGGCGAAATCCATTTCCACGTCGACGACATCCCAGGTGACATTGCCGGCGTCGACCATGGCCTTGAGCTTGCCATAGTCGGTCGGTCCGTCCTGCAGCACCTTGATGCCGGAGCTGGCTTCGAAGGGGGCTGCCCAGGATTTGGTCTGCGCTTCCTGCGTGGTGCCGCCCCAGCTGGTGAACGCCATCTCATCGGCCTTGGCGGCGGTTGCCGTGAGTAGCCCGGCCAGCAGGCCGGTCAAAATCAGTTTCATGTCATTCTCCTCTGTTGGTCTGTTCTTGTTTTTCTCAGTGCACCTGCGTCCCGCGGTTCTCAGCGCATGACGAAGGGATCGGGGATCGGCTCGTCCGAGGTGTTGATCCAGACGGATTTCGAGCGTGTGTAATCTCTGATGGTGTCGAGCCCACCCTCCCGGCCGAGCCCCGACAGGCCGTAGCCGCCGAAGGGAACGAGCGGCGATACGACGCGATAGGTGTTGACCCAGACGACGCCGGCACGGATGTCGCGCGCCATGCGGTGCGCCCTAGCGAGATTGCTGGTGAACACGCCTGAAGCGAGGCCGAAGGGCGTGTCGTTGGCGAGCGCCAGCGCCTGCGCTTCGGTGTCGAAGGCAAGCACGCTGAGCACTGGCCCGAACAGTTCCTCGCGCACGCAAGGCAGGTCGCTGGCGCCGGCATCGATGATGGTCGGCGCATAGTAGAAGCCGCTGCCGGCTGGCCTTGTGCCGCCGGTGACCAGCGTGCCGCCCCCGGCGACGCTTTCCGCGACAACTTTCTCGATCCAGTCGCGCTGACGCAGCGTGGCGAGCGGACCCATTTCGGTCGCCGGATCCTGCGGATCGCCGATGCGGATCGCCTCGGCCTTGCGCTTCAGGCGGGCGAGGAATTCATCCTTGACCGAACGCTCGACCAGCAGCCGCGAGCCGGCGACGCAGCTCTGGCCGGTCGCGGCAAAAATGCCGGCGACCACCGCATTGGCGGCGCTGTCGAGATCGGCGTCGGCAAAGACGACGACCGGGCTTTTGCCGCCGAGTTCCAGAGTGGTGTACGCAAGGTTCTCCGCCGTGTTCCTGACGATGGCGCGCGCCGTCGAGGGACCGCCGGTGAAGGCGACTCGCGAAACCAGCGGATGGCTGGTCAGGCGCCGGCCGCAATCATGGCCCCAACCGGTGAGGATGTTGACGACGCCTGGGGGAAAGCCAGCCTCATGAACCAGTTCGGCAAAAGCGAGCAGCGGCCCCGGGCCATCCTCGGAGGCCTTGAGCACGATGCTGCAGCCGGCGGCGAGCGCCGGACCGAGCTTGACGGCCGAGAGGAAGAGCTGCGAATTCCACGGAACCACCGCGGCAACGACACCGATCGGTTCGCGGCGGATGGTGACGTCGAGATCCGGCTTGTCGATCGGCACATGCGCGCCTTCGTGCTTGTCGGCAAGCCCGCCATAATAGCGGTAGTAGTCGCCGACATAGGCGATCTGGGCGCGGGTCTCGCGGATGATCTTGCCTGTATCGCGGGTCTCGAGCTCGGCAAGTCGCCCAGCATTGGCGGCGACGAGGTCGCCCAGCTTGACCAGCAGCTTTCCACGCGCCGTCGCGGTCATCCTACGCCATGGGCCGGAACGCAGGGCGCGGTGCGCCGCCTCGACGGCGCGGTCGACATCGGCTTCGCTCGCCGCCGGCATCCTGGCCCAGGCCGCCCCGGTCGACGGGTCGACGCTGTCGAAAGTAGCGGACGGTTCGTCGAAGCGGCCGTCGATGAAGTTCCTGAAGGGGGCGTCGGTCATGGGCTCGCGATCAAAGGAAGGCCGGCATCACCCGGTCGATGAACAGTTGCAGCGATTTTTTCTTGTGCTCGTGCGAAAGCCCGCTGTCGATCCAGATCGAATACTGGTCGTAGCCGAGTGCCTCATAGGTCTTCAGCCGGGCGATGACCTCATCGGCCTCGCCGATCACCAGGTTCTGCCTGATCTTGTCGGGCGCGTATTGCGGCATGGCCGCGATCTCGTCCGGCGTCAGCGGCTCCAATATGCCTTGATGCACTGGTTTCTTGTTCTGGAACCAGGCGCCGAACTGGCAATAGAAAGTCGACAGGTCCTGCGTCAGGCGATCGGCGTCAGCCGCGTCGTCGGCAACGAAGGTGTGCATCAAAAGCATGATTTCCGGTCGTTCGATCTCGGGATGCGCGGCGCAGGCGGCGTTGAAGCGCTGCATCAGGCTCGTCACCTCGTCATCGCCGGAAGCCAGCGGCGTTACCTGGACCTTGCATCCGTTGGCGACGGCGAAATCGTGCGAGTTCGGGTCGCGGGCCGCCACCCAGATCGGCGGGTAGGGTTTCTGCAGCGGCTTGGGCGAGGAGGTGGTGGCGGGGAATTGCCAGAACTCGCCGGAGAGTTCGAAGTCGCCGTCCCATAGGCCGCGGATCGCCGGTATGATCTCGCGCATGCGCTGGCCGGCGCCCCAGGCGTCAAGACCTGGGAAGATGCGCTGATATTCATAGCTGTAGGCGCCGCGCGCGATGCCGATGTCCAGCCGGCCACCGCTGATGACGTCAGCCATCGCCGCTTCGCCGGCAAGCTTGATCGGGTGCCAGAAGGGCGCAATCACGGTTCCGGTGCCGAGGCGGATACGGCTGGTCTTGGCGGCGAGATAGGCGATGTTGATGAAGGGATTGGGCGAGATGGTGAATTCCATGCCGTGATGCTCGCCGATCCAGGCGGTCTCGAAGCATGCCTGTTCGGCCATCAGGACCAGTTCTTCGAGCTCGGTCACAAGCTCGGAATGCGGCTTGGCCAGATCCGACCGTTCCATATGCACGAAGAGCGAGAATTTCATCCGTGGGCACCTGTATTGACGGTGGAAGCGCTGGGTCTGGCGAGCGGCCGGACCTCCCCTTCGACATCGTTGCCGACATAGACGCCGAATGCATCTACCGAGCATTCCCTGATATAGCGCGTGAGCATCGAGCGGATCGCCGGATCGGCGATCTTCAATCCTTCGATCGCGTCGATCTCGATGAGCCGAATGCCGCGATCGCTGGAAGCGGGCACGTCGAACGTGCCGCGATAGTAGACATGCGTGCGCGAAACAGGTCCGGCGTCGTCCCAGACGGCGAACAGGAAACCGAGCTGGGCCTCGATGGCCTTTGCCGCAAGCAGTCCACGCAGACTATTGCCATCGCCTGCCGAACCCAACCCTCGGCCGCGCGGCAGTTCAAAACCGTCCGTCGTTTCCACGAACAGGATCCGGCCACCATTTTCGAGGATGGCGCCGACATCGGTGCCGGGCTGGGTGGCGGCCAGCGCGTCCTGGCTGAGGCCGGGTGCAACATAGGCGCCGCGGCAATAGCCGAGCGGCTGCGCGGAATTGTGCTCGAAATCGCGGACGCGGCCGATGAGGATCGAATGATCACCGGCCTCGACCAGCCGCTCCATGTCGCAGTCAAAGGACGCGACGGAGCCGTCCAAAACGGGACTGCCGGTCCTTCCCGGCCGCCATGCTACGGCGGCGAACTTGTCGGCGGCTTTCGAGGCGAAGATGCCGGACGCTGCCTTCTGGCCCTCGTTGAGGATGTTGATGGCGAAGCTTTTCGATGTCGCGAAGACAGGATGGCCTAAGGCCTTGTGGGCGATGCAGACCAGCACCAGGGGCGGATCGAGCGACACTGAGGTGAACGAGTTGGCGGTGAAGCCGCGCGGCTCGCCTTCTGGCCCGATGGTGGTGACGATGGTGACGCCGGTGAGGAAGGATCCCAGCGCACGGCGGAACTCGCCGCTGTCGAACCCGGTATTCGCCTCAGCAGTGCCGCTTCGCTCGATCGCTTCGTCCTCCGCGAGGAAGTCAACGATATGGCGCGTGGTGAGGTCCGGCGCCGCGACCGCCATCATGTGCTTCTCGCCCGGCAGCACCGTGCAGCGGCCATGCGGCGCCAGCCGTGCCATCGCGGCCGACATTGCCGGCGAAGAGTTCCTGTCCTCGGAGCCGGTCATGAACAGGGCCGGTACGGCCAGCGTCGGCAGGCGTTCGGCATGATCGCCGTCGGCACGAGCGAACAGGCGGTAGGTGCGGGCATAGCCTTCCGGGTCGACCGCGCTCAGTGCGGATGCCGTGTTCCGCGCTGCCGCCTCCAGCTCGGTCGGCACCGGATCGCCGAACCAGCGCGCAATGGTCTGTGCCGTGCCGGCCGTATCGCTGCGCCCGTTGAGCGCCACCGCGCGCTGGCGAACGGCTTCGGCCAGTTCAGGTGGCCGCCGGAACACGGCATTCAGGGAAACGATGCGGCGGACGCGCTCCGGTGCGCGCAGGGCCAACTCCTGGGCAACGAGCGCACCCATCGAATGGCCGACGACGGACACCCGGTCGAGGCCAAGATGGTCGAGCAGGCGAATGGCCTGGTCGGCGTAGTCGGCCAGTTCCGGGTGCTGCGGCGGCAGTGGCGACTGGCCGTGGCCGAGCATGTCGATCGCGATGACGTCGAAGCTGTCGGCCATGCGTTCGAACTGCGGCTGCCAGATCGCGGCGTTCATGCCGACGCCGTGGATGAACAGCACCGGCGTGCCAGCGCCGGCACGGATGAAGCAGGTGCCATCGAACGTTGTGCCCTGTCGCGCCCAGGTGGAAGCGTCAGCCATGCACGTCCCCAAGCTCCTTGAGGTCCTGATAGCGATCGCCGATACGATGATGCGGGCGACCGCCGATCGACGCACCAAGCGCCACCACCAGTTCGTCCGGCGCCGGCGCATCGCCGATCTGGAAATGCACGGTCAGGTAATGCGAGCGCCGTCCTTCGTCATTCTTGTCCATCAGTGGGATCATGATCGGCGTGTTCGGCCCGCCGCGCAGGTTGGTGAAGGCAAGATAGGTCTTGGCGCCGACGGCGCGGCGATAATGATTGCCAAAATGCAGCGTGTGGATCAGCGCCGAGGCATGCTCGATCTCGCCAGACGTGCCGCAAATGGCTGCCTTGCCATAACCCTCGATCGCGTCGCCGGAACCGGCGATGGCAATGATCTCGCGGGATAGGGTCTCTCCGAGCACAGGCGCACAGTCGCGGATCTCGGGCGACAGATCGTCGGTGAAGCCGCGTCCCGCCCAAGGGTTCGTCAGCACCGCGGCGACGCCGATCAGGCGCAGCGGCCGCGGTGCAGCCTTGCCGCCTTCGATCAGCGTGTTCTCGGTATAAGTCACGATCTTGCGGATGGCAGGCTGCATGGAATCCTCGGGTCGGCGATGCCAGGGACCGTCCGATCTCTGTATCATCTTATGGTATACCATGCTATGGAGCACCAAGTACCTTGTCAACCGGGCATGGAATCTGTTTTCGTGGCGGTGCAGGAGCCAAGACATGCCAGACGACACCCTTCGCATCGACCGCAGCGCCAAGACCTTGAGAACGCTGGCGCTGGAGCGCATGCGCGAAGCCATCATGGATTTCCACTTCCAGCCTGGCGAAAGGTTGGTCGAGCGGCCGCTTTGCGACCAGCTTGGCGTCAGCCGTTCCGTCGTGCGCGAGGTGCTGCGGCAACTGGAGGCCGAGGGGCTCGTGCAGATGATCCCTGGGCACGGGCCGGCCGTAGCCAGGCCGGATCTCGGCCGCACCGACGAGATCTATGAGTTGAGGGCACTGCTTGAAGGCATTGCGGCACGCGCCTGCGCCCTGTCGGCCACCGGCGAGCAACTGGCAACGCTCGAACGCGCGCTGGCGGACTTGTTCGGGGCATGGGCGTCGGCGACGCCGCCGGCAGTGATGCGGGCGACGACGAAATTCTACGAGGCGCTGTTCGAGGCCGCCGACAAGCGTGTCGCCTGGGAAATCGTCAGCGGGCTGAATGTCCGAATCAATCAGCTTCGTTCGATGACCATTCTTTCGGAGAACCGCCGCGAGCCTGCGATCAGCGAGATGAACGAGATCATGGACGCGATAAGGTCGCGCAAGCCCGATGAGGCGGAAGCGGCGGCACGGCGACATGTCGAATCGGCTTGGCAGATCGCTCGAGATAAACTTCGCCTGGTCTAGATCCCGGTGAGTTCAGCCTATCCAACCCGTCGAAGGGCCTTGAAGAAAGTGTCTGCTTCCGGGCAATTGAAAAATGCAACTTTACGACTGAGATGGGGCGCAAAGCTGCCGTCCGCCTTCGAGCCTGGAACTGGATGCCCACTCGATCGTTTAAATAGCATAATTTCTCATGAGGAGGAGCGCATCGAGCGAGCGCTCGACCGCGTTGCGGAGATCATCGTCGCGCCTAGTGACCAAGGCGAGGAATGGCTTCCTTTATACGACCACCTAGAACGAGCGATGCAGGATCTTCAGGCGAAGGAAAAAGTCTCGTCGCAGTACGTGGGCGCGCCAAACGAGCGCAGGGCCGAGCGAAAGCACGTTCCCGAACACCGCAAGAAACGAAATCCATATGGCCCAGTCTCTCTCGTCCGTCAGGCGCTTCTTTGGCGCGATGAGCGCCAGCAATGCTCAGTGACGACGAGGTATTGTCCTCCACGATACACCACCTCTAAGGCTCCACGTTTGACGTTGGGGGCAGCACCACAGCCGGGTGGCGCCCTTCGCGCAGCATCAGCCCGAGAGTGTAATCAACCGCCAGCTTCACGGCACCCAGCGCGGTCCCGTCGTCCCCCAGGGAACTGACGGCGATCCGTGTCGGCCACGCAAGCTCTGCCGCGACACGCTCGACGTTTTCCGTCATCAGCGGGTTTCTGCCGACACCGCCGCCAAGCACGATCAGGCCAGGGTCGAGTATGCCGATACAGCCAGCGGCCAGCCTGCCGATATCGGCGGCATGACGCGCGACAGCCGCCACCGCCGGTGCTGAGCCCTCCAGAGCACGCGCGAACAGATCCTTGGCCGAGTCGGGCGGCGCGCCTTCCCCAGCGGGCCAGTCGACACGGCAGCGCTCTATTAGCGCCCGAGAGCCGAGATAATGTTCGAGCCCTTCACGATAGGGCGTCTCGCTGGCCGACCATGGAAACGGCATGCGGCCGATTTCGCCGGCCGCACCACCGGCGCCGCGAAACAAACGCCCCTCGGTGATGAAGCCGAGGCCAACCCGCACGCCGACCTGCAGAAAGGCGAAGGTCTGGTGGCCTTGCGCGGCACCAAAATGCATCTCGCCAATGGCCGCGCAGTTGACGTTGTTTTCCAGGACGATCGGCACCTCGATGCTGCGCCGCAGCAGGCCAAGCACGGCGGACGGCCCCCCGGGCCGGTCGAAACGATCATTGGAGACGATGCGCGGCACCGCCACCGCAATGGCGCGCAGCGCGCGAAAACTCTTGGCCACCTTGGCCATTGTGGCACGAGCGACCGACAGCACGACGGCGCCGACCGCGTCGGCATCGCCGGCTATCGTTTCCGGGATCGGTTCTTCCACCGACGCCAGCTTCTGCGCATCCATCGAATAGGCGACGGCGCGCACCTGGGCGGCGCCGACATCGATGCCGATCGCGTAGCCGGCACCTGGACCGATGCCGTAGATCGTCGCCGTGCGGCCAATGGCGCCGCGCTCAATCCCACGCGAGGCGACGAGGCCGAGCGCGCTCAGCTCCGACACCGCCGCCGACATGGTAGGCTTCGACAGGTCGAGCATGGCGCCGAGCTTTGGCCGCGTCACCGGCCCGTGCGAGGCAAGCAGGCGCAGCACCGCCCGGGCGCTGTCGGTCAGATTGGGGATTTCCGCAGCCGCCATCTCAGCCGTTCGACCTTTGCCTGAAATCCTGTCTCCGGTCGGCGAAAGCGCATTCGCTGCCCCGACTCGAAAGCCATATCCTGTCCTCAATGCCTCATTGCTGACCGGTTTGGCAATTTCCGCGATGTCCGGACAAGGACGTCAGACTTCGGTCGGCGACCACGGCTTCAGCTTGGTATCGGTCTGGCGGTAGCGGAACACGATGTCGGTGAGGCCGGCCGCGTCCTGCATGTCGCCGACAATGAGCTGGATGGCGATGATCTCCAGTATGGCATCAGCGATGGCGTTGCCGAGCGCGGGAATCGAGATCACCACCAGCCTGTCGGCTGGAGCGACATCGCTGCGCCGCGTCACCAGCACCGAGGGGCAGCCCAGCGCCGCAAGATCCTGCGCGATCTTCACCTCGCGACCGTCGCCGATGGCGATCAGTCCGGTCGCCGCATCCTGCGATTCCATCGGCCCGTGCAGATAGTTCAGCGTGTCCCATCCCGATGCCGGCACCCGCACCGCCTCGCGTATCAGCATCGCCGCCTCGCCGGCATTGGCGAAGCCGACACCGGCGCCGACGATGTCGATGGATGTTCTGCCCTGCAGCAGCCGGGCCGCCTGCCCGGCAGCGCTTTGCGCACCGGAAAGGACGGTGGCGGCTGCAGGTGACAAAGTCGTCCAGTCGAATCTGTTGCCGGCGAGCCTGTCGATCAGCATGCCGAGCGCCAGCAAGGTCCCGGTATAGCCGGTGGAGCTTGCGCCATTGTCGGCGCCAGAATCCGTGGCAAGCACAGCACCAGTCAGATCAGCCAGCGGATTGCCGCTGCCACGGCAGACCGCCAGGCGCGGCGCGCCCGACGCCTCGCGCATGACGTCGTAGATTTCGCGGCTCTGCCCGGAGGCCGACAGCGCGATGAACGCATCGGCGGCTGCATCCGTCCGGCCATAGAGATCGGTCGGCGTATAGGCAAAAGCCTTGATACCGGAGGCGCGCAGATAAAGCGCACCGGCCAGCGCCGCCTGATAGCTGGCGCCGATGCCGGCAAGCCCGATCGTCTTGCCGGCAAAAGCGCCGAGATCGAGGTCGTCAAGCGACGAGGCCACCGAACGCCGGCCGATTTCGAGACTTTCCGTCTGGCGCGCCACCGCCGGGCGATAGCCGATACGCTTCATCATTCAAACCGCTCCAATTCCCGAAGATTGGCCCTGACCGACCAGCAGTCGTCTCGCCAAGGCGACCGCACCCAGCACCGGCGGGTCGCGCAGCAGCAGCACCTGGCTCGACGGCGAGACCTTTGCCATGGCCTCGACGAATGCCGTCATCAACATCGGCTGCTCCGAGATGACCCCGCCGCCAGCCACGACAAGGGCGGGATTGGCGCCGCGTTCGATCAAGAGTTCGACCAATGCGGCCAACCCTGCCCCGCCTTCGCTGATAACACGGATAGCCAGAGCCGAGCCGGCGATCGCCGCGTCGAATACGGCATTGGCATAGCGGCCCCAGACCGCGGCACCACGCGTTTCGTTGAGCAGGATGCCAAGCTTGGTCTGGTCGTCTGTACCCAGTTCGCGCATCAGCCCGGCAATCAGCGGGTCACCATCCTGGCCCCGGTCGAGGCTGTGCCGGATTGCTTTCGCCGCCTCGCGCACCAATGCCGGCGCGCTGCCCTCGTCGCCAAGGATCCAGCCCCAGCCACCGGCTGCCAGCATCTTGCCATCGGCCGTGCGTGCCACCGCGATCGAGCCTGTGCCGGAGACGACGCCGATGCCGTCGATATAGCCAGCGGCAGGAACCATCAGCTCGGCATCGTTGACCACCTGCACCGCACCACCGGTCCTGCTTGCCAGCAGCGCCTGGAAGTGAAGGCATTGTTCACCCGTGTCGCAGCCATGCGCGCCAACGGCCAGCACAGCGGGCGCGACCCCGCCGCACAATCCCGCGACGATCCCAGCCAGTGTCTCGGCATCAGTCTCCATCTGGCGAATGCGCCAGCTCTCCGTCACCAGCACCTCGTCGGCGATGCGCTCGCCCTGGCACGCCATGATGCGCGTCTTGGTGCCGCCTATATCCACGCCTGCAATGATTTTCTGGGTCACCATATCCACCGCGCAAGCCGGGCTGCCGCGTCCAATCCACATTAGTTAGGAAACTTTACAAACTATCTTTCCAGACGGCAAGAACTATGATTTGATAATCGTCGTAAAAAGCGCATCAAGCGCGATTGGGAGATTGCAACATGAGCAGGAGAAGGATTGGGCTGGCCCTCGCGGCCGCGTCTTTCGCATGGGGATTGGCAGCCAGCGTGGCGCATGCCACCGACATCTCGTTCTGGACCTGGCGCCAGGAAGACAAGGCCGCCTACAACGAACTTTTCGCCGATTTCACCAAGGCCAACCCGGACATCCATGTGAAGTTCGAGTCCTTCCCGGACGAGAACTATCCGACCATCGTCTCGACGGCCCTGGCCGCGGGCAAGGGTGGCGACGTCATCCACACCCACGCCTATGGCTGGCTCGAGCAGTTCGTGAAGGCCGGCTATTTTGAACCACAGGATCTGACCACGGTGCCTTCGCTCGCCAACCAGCCCGCCGATGCGCTGGTGGCCGGCACCTATCGCGCCGACAAGAAGGTCTATTCGCTGCCCTTCGCTTCGCAGACGCTCGGCCTGTTCATCAACAAGGACGTCTTCGCCAAGACCGGGTTGACCCCGCCGACCACATGGGATGAGTTCATAACCGTCAGCAAGGCGCTGAAGGACAAGGGTATTTATCCCCTCGCCAACGGCATGGGCACAAGCTGGTTCAACGAGATGTTCGTCGCCATCTTCACCAACCCGTTCCTCGGCCAGGATTTCGTCAGCGACCTGACGTTGGGCAAGACCACCTTCAAGGACCCGCGCTATGTCGCCGCACTCGGCAAGCTGCTCGAATTGCGCGACTACATGCCGCCCGGCTTCGAAGGCATCGACTATGACACCGCCGGCCAGCTGTTCATCAGCGGCAAAGCGGCGATGCTTGCCGGCGGCAGCTTCGACATCGCCAGCTATCGCACCCAGAACCCGGCCATCAACATGGACTTCGTCGCCCCGCCAGTGGCCAAGGCCGGCGATACGCCGCAGGTGACCAAGTTTTTCGACGGCGGCTATGCGGTCAACGCCAAGTCGGCCAACAAGGAGGCCGCGCTCAAGCTGGTCAACTGGATGGGCACAAAGGAGTTCGGCGACAAGTTCTCCGCTCTGCTCGGCAACATCTCGCCGATCAAGGGCGTCGTCATCAAGGACGAGCTTCTCGCCCATGTCGCCAAGTTGAACGAAACCGCCATGCCGCATATCAATGTCGTCTACTTCCGTTTCGAGAAACCGACGGGATCGGAGCTGCTGCAGGGCGACATCACCAAGATGATGTCGGGTTCGATCACCCCGGACCAGCTGGCCGCCGACCTGACCAACGGCCTCGCCAAATGGTACAAGCCTTTCCAGGGCAAGTGACATGAACAGCGGCCGGCGCCACACCACAAAAGCCTTTCCGTGGCGCCGGTCACTCTGGATCGCGTCCCTGCTGACACCGGCCTTGGTGGTCATGGTGCTGTTCGTGCTCTGGCCGCTGCTCTCAGCCTTCCGCCTTGCCTTCTATGAGTTCAACGGCTTGCAGCCGACCGGATTCATCGGCTTCGAAAACTTCCGCAAGGTGCTGTTTGAACAGCCTTACAGCGACTGGACCTGGAATGCGCTGAAGCACAACATCATCGCCTTCGTGGCGCTGATGGTGTTCGAGAACGGCACCGCTTTCCTGCTCGCCTATGCCTTGCTGAAGGCGCTGCCCGGCCACCGTATCCACCAGGTCATCGTCTTTCTTCCGGTCGTGCTGTCGGCGGTCATCGTCGGCTTCCTGTGGAAACTGTTCCTGCATCCGCTGTTCGGCCTGGTGAACCAGACGCTGGCGCTGGTCGGCATCGGCGCCATACCGTGGCTCGGCAACGAACACACCGCACTCGGCAGCGTCCTGTTCGCCAACGTCTGGCACTGGCTCGGCTTCCCCACCCTGGTGCTGCTGGCCGGCATGCAGCGCGTCAGCAAGGAAGTCATCGAGGCTGCCCGTCTCGACGGCGCCGGCGACTATGTGCTGATGACCAGGATTATCTGGCCGCTGATTGCGCCGAGCGTCACCATCGTCACCATCCTGACCTTCATCGGCAGCTTCAACTGGTTCGAAATCCCCTATGTCATGGCTGGCCTCACCGGTTCGCCCGGCGGCGCGACAGATGTGCTCGGCCTCTATTTCTACCGCACCGCCTTCGGTTCGACGACGACCGGGATCCAGGATTTCGGCCAGGGCAGCGCGCTGGCCGTGATGATGTTCATCATCGTTGCAGGCGTCACTGCAATCGCGCTTCGCTACCTGCGCCGTCGCGAGATCGAGCTGTGAGCGCGACAGCCCGCACCGGGCAACCCGCCGAGTTGCTGAAGAATGGCGCCATCCAGCTGATGCTGGCGATCAACGCCGTCATCATGATCTATCCGCTGTTCGTCATGGTGATGTCGTCGTTCAAGACCAACGCCGAAATCTTCAGCTCGCCCTTCGCCCTGCCGGCGCACTTTTCGCTGGCCAATGCCGAGCGGGTGTGGAGCGAAACCAATTTCGTCCGCTACCTCGCCAATTCCGTCGGCATCACCATGGCCGCAGTGGCGCTGATCCTCCTGTTCAGCACCATGGCCGCCTATGCGATTGCCCGCTACCAGTTCAGGCTGAGCGCGCTGGTGCTGATGTTTTTCCTCAGCGGCATGACGGTGCCGCTGAAACTGGCGATCATTCCGCTGTTCATCCAGCTGGAGTCGCTTGGGCTGGTCGACAGCTATGCCGGCCTGGTGCTGGTCTATGTCGCCATGGGCATTCCTTCGGCGGTGTTCATCATGACCGGCTTCCTCCGGACCTTGCCGCGCGAACTGGAAGAGTCCGCACGCATGGACGGCGCCAGCGAATTTCGCATCATGCGCTCGATCATGCTGCCGCTGGCGCGGCCGGCGCTGGTCATCGTCGCCATCCAGAACGCCGTTCCGATCTGGAACGACTTCTTCTTCCCGCTGGTGCTGATCACGTCGGACAATCTCAAGACGCTGCCGCAGGGCCTCACCGTCTTCGTCGGCGAGTTCACCACCGACTGGGGCGTGCTGTTCACCGGACTGACACTGGCAGCGCTCCCGATCACCCTGCTCTACATCGTGCTGTCGAAGCAGTTCATCTCCGGCATCACCCAAGGCGCAGTGAAATAAGGCGCGGTCAAATAGCCCGCTCAAACTGACGAGGTTTCTTTCAAGTGGCGAACCAGAACAAGATCATCATCACCTGCGCGATTACCGGCTCGATCCACACGCCGTCGATGTCGCCGCATCTGCCGGTGAGCGCGCAAGAGATCGCCGACGCCGCGATCGGCGCGGCCGAGGCCGGTGCGGCCATCGTCCATCTGCATGCGCGCAACCCCGCCGACGGCCGGCCCGACCAGTCGACCGAGGCGTTTGCGCCCTTCCTGAAGGTGATCAAGCAACGCTCGGACTGCGTCATCAACATCACCACAGGCGGTGCCGCCACAATGAGCGTCGAGGAACGGGTCAAGCCGGCGGCGACCTTTGCGCCGGAAGTTGCATCGCTCAACATGGGCTCGATGAATTTCGGCCTCTACCCAATGCTGGAGCGCTTCAAGACCTTCGAGCATGACTGGGAACGCCCCTATCTCGAAGGCTCGCGCGACCGCATCTTCCGCAACACCTTTGGCGACATCGAGCACATCCTGCGCACCTGCGCGCAAAACGGCACGCGTTTCGAGATCGAGTGCTACGACATCGGCCACCTCTACACGCTCGCCCATTTCGTTGAGCGCGGCCTGGTCAAGGCGCCGTTCTTCGTCCAGAGCGTGTTCGGCATATTGGGCGGCATCGGCACCCATCCGGAAGATGTCGCGCATATGAGGCGCACCGCCGACCGGCTGTTTGGACAGGACTACCACTGGTCGGTGCTGGGCGCCGGCCGCAGCCAGCTGCCGATCGCCACCCAGGCCATTGCGCTCGGCGGCAATGTGCGCGTCGGGCTGGAGGACTCGCTCTGGATCGGCAAGGGCCAACTGGCGAAATCCAATGCCGAGCAGGTGCGCAAGGTACGCCAGATCATCGAAGGGCTTGGCGCTTCGGTCGCCACCCCTGACGAGGCACGGCAGATCTTGCAGCTCAAGGGCGGCGACAAGGTCTCTTTCTAAGGAAAATACCAATGAGTGCGCTCACCATATCAGGTGTCGATAAGGCCTATGGCAAGGCGAAGGTCATCCACGGCGTGTCCGTCGACATCGCGTCGGGCGAATTCGTCATCCTGGTTGGCCCGTCCGGTTGCGGCAAGTCGACCTTGCTCAGGATGATCGCCGGCCTGGAAGACATCAGCGCCGGCGAGATCGCGCTCGAAGGCAAGATCATCAACGATGTCGCGCCGAAATCGCGCGATATCGCCATGGTCTTCCAGAACTATGCGCTCTACCCGCACATGACGGTGCGTGAGAACATGGCCTTCGCACTGACGCTGAAGAAGATCGATAAAAGCGAGATCGACGCCAAGATTGCGCGTGCCGCGACGATCCTCGGACTGCAGGACTTGCTGGATCGTTATCCGCGCCAGCTTTCCGGCGGGCAGCGCCAGCGTGTCGCCATGGGCCGCGCTATCGTGCGCGACCCGAAGGTCTTTCTGTTCGACGAGCCACTCTCCAACCTCGACGCCAAGCTGCGCGTGCAGATGCGCGCCGAAATCAAGGCGCTGCACCAGCGCCTGGGAACCACCATCGTCTACGTCACCCACGACCAGGTCGAAGCCATGACTATGGCCGACAAGATCGTCGTCATGAATGGCGGCATCGTCGAACAGGTCGGCGCCCCGCTCGATCTCTACGACCGGCCGGCCAATCTGTTCGTTGCCCAGTTCATCGGCTCGCCGTCGATGAACATCCTGGACGGCCGCACCACTACGGACGGTTTTGTCGCCAGCGACGGCACGGTATTTCCGCTGCCTGCGTTGGGACAGGGCGAAAGTGCGCTTGCCTGGGGCATCCGGCCCGAACATCTCAAGCTCTCAGACAGCGGCGTGCCGGCGGTGGTCGAAGTGGTCGAGCCGACCGGCGCGGAAACCCTTGTCATGGCCAAAGCCGGCAACAACACGCTGAGCGCGTTGCTGCGCGAGCGGATTTCCGTGATGCCGGGCCAGAAGGTTTTCCTGGCGCCGGACCTCACCCAGTTGCATCTGTTCAACGCCAAGGGTCAGCGCATTATGCGGGTGCGGAACGCATCAAGGGTTATTCGGCAGATGAATTAATCGGCAAGCACTTTTCGCAATTCTATACTCTCAAGGACCGTGAGCGGGGCAGTCCGCAAAGTGCCCTGGAGATCGCCGCCCGTGAAGGGCGAGTTGAGCGCGAAGGCTGGCGTATACGCAAGACGGCACTGCGTTCTGGTCCCACGTGGTCATCGACGCCCATTCGGCACGAGGATGGCGAACTCCTGGGGTTCGCGAAGATCACACGCGACATTACGGAGCGGAAGAAGGCGCAGGAGAAAATGGATGCGATCGGCAAGCTAACGGGCGGCGTCGCCCACGATTTCAACAATTTGCTGATGGCGATTTCGGGAAGTCTCGAGCTGCTCCGCAAACGACTTCCCGACGATCCACAATTGCTGCGTCTTCTCGACAACGCGGTGCTCGGGGCGCGACGGGGAGCGTCCTTGACGCAGCGCATGCTGGCTTTTGCCTGGCGGCAGCAACTCGATCCAAAGCCTGTCGACCTAATTGGCCTAAATCCAGGGAATGAGAGAATTGCTGGAGCGGTCGCTTGGCTCAAGGGCGATCATAGAAACGAAATTTCCGCTCTCGCTCGATCATGTAATGATCGATGAAAGTCAGATCGAACTTGCCTTGCTCAACCTGTGTGTCAACGCCAGTGACGCCATGCCTGATGGTGGGCCGATCATCATTTCCGCCCGGATGGAACAGGTCGGCGAAAGCAATGGTGCTGGCTTGGCTCCCGGCCATTATGTCTGCCTCTCGGCAGCCGACAGTGGCGAAGGAATGGACGAAGGGCGACGGAACCGTTTTCACCACAAAAGGCGCTGGCAAAGGTACGGGTCTCGGTCTGTCCATGGTGCATGGGATGACAGAGCAAATGGGCGGGTGCCTAGTGCTCAAGAGCTCCAGGGGAACCGGAACCACAGCGGAACTATGGCTGCCGATCGCAACCGCGAGCTCGGAAGTCGCGCGCGGGCCGGATGTTCTTGCCGAGGAAGCCATTGAGACGGCGTCGCTGCGGATTCTGGCAGTGGATGACGATGCGCTGGTCCTTTTGAATACCGCGGCAATGCTCGAGGATCTCGGCCATACTGTCGCGGAGGCGCATTCTGCGGCGGCAGCCCTCAGGTTGCTGGAGGAGCAGCCGTTCGACCTCGTCATAACGGATCATGCTATGCCGAAGATGACGGGCCTGCAGCTATCGAATACGATCAAAGGCCAGTGGCGAACGTACCCGTCATTATAGCAACGGGCTACGCCGAACTCCCGGGGACTCGCGACATCAAAATTCTCAGCAAGCCATTCACGGAAAGGGAGCTAGCGAGCGCGATAACATCTGTTCGCTTTATTTGGGCCGCCGGCCCGGCCAATGTTCCGTCGAGCCAAACGAAATACCGTCGCTCACGGTTGCTTGACTCCGGCCTGACTGCAACAATATCCCGACTGTGGCGCTCTGGCCTTGCACGATCGCCATCGCGGCGGGTTGATCCATTTACCTGGGGTCTACCGCCAGCCGCGCAACCTTGCATAATGCGGGCAAACTCACTTCCAACTGCAGAGTTACACTATGATGCCAATCTACATCGGGTACGACCCACGCGAAGCCCGAGTCCTCGAGGTGGCGCGATGGAGCGCCTTCCGCCGGACAAGCACGCCGTTGCAGATCCACCCACTGGTGCTCAAAGACCTTGAAGCCCAAGGAATCATGAAGCGACCGATGGAGGTACGTGACGGTAGGCTCTGGTGCCCGATCTCCGAGGCACCGATGGCGACCGAGTTTGCCATATCGCGCTTTGCCGTTCCGTTTATGCGGCAAGGCGGCTGGGCCATGTTCTGCGATTGTGACGTTCTTTTTCTGCAGGATCCCGTCAAGCTGCTCGACCTGGTCGATCCTTCCTACGCGATCATGGCGGTTAAGCACCGGCAACGCGAGTCTGAAGCCGTCAAGATGGACGGACAAACGCAGACGTTCTATCGGCGCAAGAACTGGTCGTCGGTCGTTTTGTGGAATCTAGATCATCCCGCCAACAAACGACTGACGAACGAAATGCTTAATACGTGGCCCGGACGTGACCTCCACGCCTTCAAATGGCTCGAGGATCATGAGATCGGGGAGTTGCCTCTGGCATGGAACTACCTCGTAGGGGCGTCGGCTTCCGAACTCGACCCCGCCGAGGTGTCGCTGGCGCACTACACGCTCGGCGGTCCCTGGTTTGCCGGTTGGTCGGGCGCCACACAATGGGACGAATTGTGGAGCCGAGAAGAAAGCATTCTGCGTGCGTTTGAGGAAAATGCGGTTCAGATCCCCGCATGAAACCTCCGCTTTCGGATCTCTTGCCCGTGCTCTCAAAGCCCATCCTCCGCTTGCCCAGGCTCACGGGTCCCGCCTTGGTCATGGGATCGGCGCCGAATTTTCGCCTCCCGTACGGACATGATGCCGGTTGGGCGCTTATAACCGTCAACGCTTCCCAGATTTTGGCGGAAACCTTTGGCCTCGCCGCTCCTGATATGGCGCTGATGCGTCGCGGCATTCTGGTTGGCCAAGGTGAGCAGGACTTCTACAAGCGTGACTTGCTAAAAGGGCGGCAGGCAAAGCATCTGATCGTCCCGATTTGGCCGGACGTGGAGGACAAGCTGAAAGCCGGCTGTCGCACCTTCGATTATCGTTACGAGACCTTGCAGGCGCTTACCAGGTGGCAGCTTGCCAACATCGTCTGGCGGCTTAGCGGCAAATTTCACGTATCCCGCGGCTGGCACCGGAACATCTCCACGGGGGCTTTCGCTGTCATGCTTGCGCGTTTCGCCGGCTTCGCTCCGGTTGTGGTCAGCGGGTTTTCCCTGTCTCAGGCCGGGCATGGATACGATAGCCGAAACGCCTTCCGATATCATGCCGACGAAGATGCGGATTTGCTTCGGCGGGTGGCGAGAAGAGGCGAGCCCATCTACGCGGAAGATAGAGACTTCGCCAGAGAAAGCGGATTGCCGCTTTGGCAGGGACAGACGCCATGACCACGCCATCCGCAGACCGACAGGCCCCGGTTCCGCTCCTCCCAGGCAGCGAGCGCTGCGTGGGATTGCCTTTTTGTTTGTGGAACAAACGAGAGGTGCATGGGTCGGAGGTTCCAAGGCTGCCGATCCATCGATCACCACAAGCGGCACATGAGCTCTCTTGGACGTTTGTGCGCGCCCAATGACCAACATCCTGCCCCATCGTTTTGACGTGCTGAATATCTCGATGGCTGATCGGCTGGCTGTCAAATCCATTCTGGTTATCCAGGCGAAGTACATCGGGGACGTCATTCTGACCTCTGCGCTTATGCGAAATCTGCGCGTCGCCTACCCACACGCCATCATGGCCATGCTTTGCGCTCCTGGCCTGCGAGACTTGGTGGTCAGCCAGGGTATCGCAGACATAGCCATCGGATTCGACCCTCGAGGTGGTGGTAGAAGCCTAACCAGGCGCTTGAAGGAATATTCAAGCTTGGTCGCTGAGCTCCGCCGCCGAAAATTCGATCTCACCATCGATCTGACCGACTCGAAGACATCGAGGATGCTACACAAGCTGATCGGCGCCCCAATGCGCGTCGGATACGATCCCCCCGAAGTGCCTCTAAAATCTTGGGAAAGTCAGCCTGCCAATATATTTGCTGAAACCTTCGGCCAGGGAGGCGCGCATTACCTGTACCGATATCTTTCGCCGCTGAGAGCGCTCGGGATAACGTTGAGTGAAGTGACACCGAGGCTTGAGCCCACATCCATCGGACGAGGCGCTTCGACCCAGATTCTGGCTCAGAGCAATCTGAATGCAAAAGCTTTCGTCGCGGTGCACGCCGGAGCAAGGTTCGAAGGGCGGTGCTGGCAACCTGAACGGTTCGCCGCAGTGATCGATGAAGTTTATGAAACGACGGGCCTGCGGTCACTGCTGATTGGCGGACCTGACGAGAGCGCAATCGCGCAACGTATCCTGAATGTGGCGGTCTCCCCGTTGGCAAGCGTTGTTGGCAAAGCCTCGCTTGAGACACTAACAGCATTGCTTGCGGACGCGTTTATCTTCCTGGGAAACGAGAGCGGCCCAATGCACTTGGCCGCATCGGTCGGAACTCCAGTTGTGGGCCTCTACGGGCTCACTCCCCCAGATGTCTGGGGGCCAGTTGGCGTGCCTTACCGCACGGTTGAGCCGCCATTGCCTTGCCAGTGTGTTGCTCCCCATTTGTGCAAACCCAACAACCCGGGCGGCGTCTACTGCGTGCACCGATTGCCCGTTGCCAAGGTCGCTCAAGCAACACATGAGTTGATAGAGGCGGTGAGACAACAGGGGAATGCATCCGTCAATTCACCTTCTCCCGGCGGCGACGCGCTGATCCTCCCATCGGCTCAGGATCGGAGCCGGTTGCAGTAATGACCTCGGCATCGGCTGTCCGGGTCCTTGGCAAGATCGTCCTGCAACGCTCTCATCGGCTCGCGCTTTTGCATGCGCCGCGGCTCGCCCGGGAGGCGCGACGAGACGGGGCCGCCAAGGCGGCTTAATCAGAGTCAACGGGCCGCCCGTCGACTACTCCAAGGTTGACATGGAAGGCCCGTCGATTTAAGTTCGCGTTAGTGGCCACTAACGCGAACTACTGGACTGCGCTCGGAGATTCGACGAGACGAACGATCTTCGAACTGTTGCTCGAACAGCCTTGTTCGGTCAGCGGACTTGCTCGTGCGCTGCCTGTAACCAGACCAGCGGTCTCTCAGCACCTGAAGGTACTCAAGGAGGCCGGGCTTGTTGCCGACACGCGCTCGGGCAAGGAAAGCATATATCGTATCGATCCCGGCGGCCTGGCAAGTCTGCGCGCGGAAGTCGATCAGTTCTGGAGCAAGACCCTGGCGGGCTACAAACTAGTCGTCGAGCCTCCAAAGAAGGACCAGGTATGAGCAAGCATCCTGCTACCGAGCCTGTAAGGCACTCCGTCGTCGTCGAGGCATCTATGGCGCGTGCCTTCAAGGTCTTCACCGAGGATTTCGGCAGGTTCAAACCTCGCGAGCACAATCTTCTCGCAGTGCCCATTGCTGAGACGATCTTTGAAGCCTGGGTTGGGGGGCACGTTTACGATCGCGGCGTCGACGGCAGCGAGTGTCGCTGGGCTCGTGTATTGACTTACGATCCGCCGAGCCGGCTGGTTCTGAGTTGGGATATCAACCCGCGGTGGCAGATTGAGTCCGACCTGAACAAGACCAGCGAATGGGAAGTCCGGTTCACGGCGGAGACGGAGAACCGGACCAGGGTTGAGATCGAGCACAGGAATTTCGAGTGCCACGGCGAAGGCTGGGAGAGCGTGCGCGGTGGGGTCGATAGCGATCAAGGCTGGCCGCTGTACCTGCAGCGGTTCCACGATCTTTTCACCGGTCGGGCGCCCTGACGCCGTGCCGCGATTTGAGAACGTCGCTCGCAAGCACAGTTTGAGTCCATTGCGGTTCCGGTGAGCGGAGACAACATGGAAGCCTATTGGTTAAGCATTCTCGGTCGCGTTGGCAATCTATTCGGGTTCGTCCAAAGGATTTGCGGGAGGGCTGGCGGGACCGGTAATCCCTGCAGACGACGACAACCGGCTCTACCTCCGAGGGCGCCCTTCCGTCAGATGGCGACCTCCCGAACGAACTGACCGTCAAATATAACGGTCAGCGCGGTAGCGCCGGCCTGATCATCTCCGAAGTCAACGACGTGGATCACGTCCAGCCACGGCTACGCGCGGATTCCCGGGATTCACTCCGAAGCCCAAAAGCAGGCCGGCGCCCGGTGACCGAAGAGGTTCATCGTCAGGGCGGCACCGGACGGCCGGTTGCGCTTCATGGCGGCAGAGATGCCGAGGCCGCTCAGCACCGAGGAAGTGACGGCCATGGTGGGAACCTTCGCCAAAGCCGCCGCCAATGCCTGGGAGGTCGGGTTTGACGGAATCGAGATCCATGCCGCCAATGGCTATCTGATCGAGCAGTTCATGAACTCGGTGCTCAACACCCGCACAGACTGCTATGGCGGCGGCAGCATGGAAGATCGTACGCGCTTCCTGATGGAAGTCGTCGACGCGGTCGTGGCGGAATTCGGCCCGGGACGCGTGGGGGTTCGCCTTTCACCGTTCGGCAAGTATATGGTTCGATGCCCGCTGATCCGCTCGTCGAGGAAACGTTCCTGTACATCGTCGAGCAGCTCGGGCGCCGCGGCGTGGCCTATGTCCATCTGCTCTATGAGCTGCTGCCCGACGGCAACATGGAATCGGTCACGTTCGAGGCGCGCCATCTCGACCATGACATGCTCGCCAAGGCGCGAGCGTTGTTCCCCGGCGCGTTCATATGGTGCGGCGGCTTCAATGACGTCGAGCATGCCCAGGCCGCGCCAGCTGGCCATTGGCTGTGGCGGACCGGTCCGTCTATTACACCCGCAACGGTGAAGTGGGGTACACGGACTTCCCCGCCTATTCGAACGACGGCGCAGCAAGCAGGGCCGCCTGACACGGCGATAGGCCGAGCAGGAGTCAGGCTCAGCGCCACATTTCTCGTCACCGGCGCCAGTTCCAAAAAGGTGGAGGCTCACGCCAACGCCGTGGCGCTTCACTTCATGTACTACAATTTTGGCCGTATCCATGCGACCTTGCGGCTGACCCCGGCAATGGCCGCTGGCGTGACTGGCAAACTTTGGGAGTTTGGCGATATCGTGGCCCTGATCGAAGCGAAGGAATCCGAGAAGCCGGCGGTGCGCGGCTCCTATAAGAAGCGCGCGTTCGCCTGACAGACCCCACCGAAGGGTTGCCCACTGCCGATTGATGTTGGTATCAAGACAGACCGATGAACCAGGGTCTTTACTATGGACGAATACGATAATCAGAAGGGCGCGAAGCCAGAGGATGTGCGCGCCGCCTTAAAAGGCTGGGCGTTTTTTGCGGCTGCAACGCTTGCAATCTTCGGCGTGGCCTACGCCCTGATTGAGATGTAGTAGCAATGAAACATTTCTGAGGGTTCGCGATTAGGGCTAAATGGCCCGCTTCTTCTTCCATCTAGTCGACAATGGAACCTCATACCCGGACACGGAAGGCACAGACCTTCCAACCCTAGCTTCTGCCGAAGATGAGGCAGCAAGGGCGTTGCTCGAAATAGCCAAGGACCAGATGCCGAACGGCACATTCCGCCAAGTCGCATTGCAAGTTCATGCCGGTACAACCGCGCCGCTGTTTGTGGTAAAAGCGACGTTCGAGCTAATCCGCAACGAGCCTTATCCCGATCAGCGAGTGGGAGCCTAACCATCTTGCTGTTGAAAGCGCCCGACGCTTTCAGATGCGAGCGGCGGCACGGGTGGAGACTTGCGCTCCACCATAGCAGAGACCGTCCGCATTATCGCTGAATAACTGACCCACTACCCTCACCGCCATTGGCTTGGCAAAATGTGCGTATCAGTGCTTCAGTATCTGGCTGAGAAACAGCTTGGTGCGATCGTGCTGAGGATTGCCGAAGAAGCTGTCCGGCTTGCCTTCCTCGACTATCTGGCCGGCATCCATGAAGATGACGCGGTCGGCCACCGCCCGTGCAAAGCCCATTTCATGAGTGACGCAAACCATAGTCATGCCGTCGCGCGCTAGCCCGGTCATCGTATCGAGCACTTCCGACACCATTTCCGGGTCGAGTGCCGATGTCGGCTCATCGAACAGCATTACCGCCGGCTTCATGCACAGGCTTCGCGCAATGGCGACGCGCTGCTGCTGGCCGCCCGACAGCTGGACCGGGAATTTGTTCGCCTGTTCGGGAATGCGCACGCGCTCCAGGAACTGCAGCGCGGTCTTGCGTGCCTCGGCGGCGGAAACGCCCTTGACCCACATCGGCCCGGCCATGCAGTTCATCAGCACGGTCAGATGCGGAAACAGGTTGAAGTGCTGGAACACCATGCCGACATTGCTGCGCACGTCGGCGACGTTCTTCATCTTTGGGTGAAGATGGATGCCGTTGACGGCGATGTCGCCCTCCTGATGCGATTCGAGGCGATTGAAGCAGCGGATCAGTGTCGACTTTCCGGAGCCGGACGGACCACAGATGACGATGCGTTCGCCTTTGTGGACCGTCAGATTGATGTCCTTCAGGGCATGGAACTGGCCGTACCATTTGGAGACGGCCCTGGCTTCAATGATGGGTTCAGCGCTCATCGCACCTTGCTCCTGGCATAGTGTCGTTCGATGCGGGACTGGATCAGCTCGAGGCAGATCGACAGCATCCAGTAGATGAGAGACGCCGAAATCAGCATCTCCATGTGCTGGAAGGTCTTCTGACCCAGCGTGCGGGCAAGGAACATCAGTTCCCAGACGCCGATGACCGAGACCAGCGAACTGTCCTTGAGCATGGAAATGAACTGGTTGCCGGTCGGCGGAATGATGACCGGAAGCGCCTGCGGCAGTATGATCCGGCGCATGGTCAGCGAAAAGCCAAAACCCATCGAGCGCGATGCTTCCCATTGACCGCGGTCGATGCTCTGGATTCCCGATCGGAAAATTTCGGTCATGTAGGCGCCGTAGCACAGCGAGAGCGCCAGGATGCCGGCGGGAACCGCACCGACCACGAAGCCCAGTTGCGGCAGGCCGAGATAGATCAGATAAACCTGCATCAGGAGCGGCAGGCCGCGAAAGAACGAGGTGTAGAAGCTTGCGATGGCATAGGCGAAGCCGTTGGTGGACAGCTTGGCTACGGCACCCAGTATGGCGATCAGGGAGGCGATGATGATGGAGACCGCAGAGACATAAAGGGTGGTGACGACGCCCTGTGAAATCAGGAATGGCAGCTTCTCCCAGATGAAAGGCAGGCTGAGATGGAAGGTTTCGAAGAAGGCAAGGAAGAGCAGCAGCAGTTCCAGCCAGACGATGGCGATCTGGACGCGCAGCGAGGCGAAGCCGATCAGGACGACATTGAAAACGAACAGCAGCGCGATCGTGAATGCGATGGCGAACCTGCCGTAGAGGCCGCTATGTGCGGGTTCGCCGATGACCGGGCGCATCAATTCGCCGAAGCTCGTCGACGTCAGGTTGAAAGCGAGGAAGATCGCGAAGACGACGCCGAACATCGTCGCCACAAACCACGGCTTGTGCACGAGGACTTCAGCTTCGACGGTATCGGGGTAGAGCATAGCCTGTCCCTTCAGATGGTCGGCGGCCCGCACAGGCGAGCCGCCAGCGAAAGTTGGGACTATTTTACAACCGAGTAGTCGACCCCGTACCACTTCCTGGAGAGCGTGCTCAGCGTGCCGTCGCCTTTCATGGCCTTCACGGCATCGGCGATCCTGGCCGAGAATTCCGGGTCACCGTGTTCGATCGCGACAGCCAGGGGCTCGTAAAACACCGGATCGCCGATCTGCTTGATCGGATAACCGGCTTTCACGGCATCGACGATGCTCGGCTGCGAGGAGACGACGGCATCGAGCCGAACGCCGTCACCGATCCGCAGATCGTCGAAAGCGGTGGTGGAGTTCTCGTAGGAGTGCACTTCCTTCGGGTTGAGCTTGTATTCGAAGGGCGGCGCGCCGGCCGCGTCGAGCGTCAGATCCTTCTTGGCATAGGCTTCGAAGGTCGATGTCGTCGTCGCGCCGACAACCTTGCCATCCAGATCGCTCAACGATTTGGCCTTGCTGTCCTTGTGAACCGCAACCGCTGCTGGCGTGTAGTAGTACACAGCGGGAAAATCGAAGATTTCGGCGCGCTTCTTGGTCGGCGTCATCGAGCCTACATGCATGTCCCAGCGGCCGACCCAGTTTCCGGCGGTGATGATGTCCCAGCCCGGCGTCACGAACTCGACCTTGACGCCGATGCGCTTGCCGATCTCCTTGGCGACATCGATGTCGAAGCCGTCCAGCTCGTTGCTGGCGTTGAGGAAGGACTGCGGCGCCCAGTTGGCGTCAGTTGCGACCTTGAGAGTCCCGGCCGCCACGACACGGTCCAGCACCGCGCCGGCCTGAGCCGGAAGCGTCGTCAGTGTCAGGGCAAGCGAAGCCGCCAATGTAGCCAATTTCAGAGATGTTTTCATGTGTACCGTTCCCCTTGTTGTTGTTGCTAATTTAGAAATGAGACTGCCGTCGCCGTCTTCCGGCGAGGCAGAGGAGGTTTGCCGCGCCGATTGCTCGGAACGAAGGTAAGCCGACGGTCGCGAAACGCTTGTCATGGCGTGTCGGCCTTTGCTTCGTCGCGCACCGCACGCGCGACACGGAAGGCCTCGACACCTGCCGGAACGCCGCAATAGACCGCGATCTGGATCAGGGCCGCCCGCAGCTCGTCGTCGCCAAGCCCGTTGCGCATCGCACCTCGAAAATGCACGCCGAATTCATGCATGCGCCCCAGTGCCGCAAGCATGCCGAGATTGAGCAGGCTGCGCTGCTTGAGATCGAGCGCGGCGTCAGTCCAGCATGTGCCCCAGCAATACTCGTTGAGCACCTCCTGGAGGGGCCTGGAGAAGTCGTCGGCATTGCCGATTGCGCGGTCGACATAGTCGTCGCCCAGTACTTTGCGGCGGACTGCCTCGCCGGCTTTCTGCAATTTGCTATCCATGGCTGGTCGCCCCTTCCCGTCGTGAGTGGTCATCCAGGAAGTCCGCTATCAGGCCAGCGACCGGCCCGGGCGCTTCGATCAGGATCGAATGCCGCAACCCCGGCAGGATCTCGAGCCGCGAGCCGCGGATCTGGTCGTGCATATGACGCGCCATGCGCGTGTTGGATCCCTGGTCGTCCTCCCCCGTCACGATCAGTGTCGGCGACCTGATCTGGTCGAGGATGCCGCCGAAATCCGTCTCGGCCAGAACCCGGTAAGCGGCGGCGTAGCACGCAGGATCGTTCTCGGCGTCGCGCCGATGCAGCTCGGCGATCACATCCGGGTTGCGCTCCTGAAACTCCTCGGTAAGCCACCGCGAGAGCGACGCGGCATGGTGCGCACTCGGCTGGCTGGCGGTCAAAGCGGCGAGACGACGCAGAACCGCCTGCCGTTCTTCCGGCAAGCGCCCGGCGACGGTCGCCAGCAGCACCAGCTTTTGAAGCCGATCGGGATGGGTCAGTGCCAGGCGTTGGGCTATAAGGCCGCCCAGCGAGAAGCCGGCAAGATGAAAGCGCGCAAAGCCAGCATGATCGGCCAGCGCCAGCGTATCGCCGACGAAGTCATCAATTTCGTAGCGTCCCTTGATGCGCGCCGACCCGCCATGGCCACGTAGATCAAATGTGAGCACGGTGAACTGATCCGGCAGGCGAGCGACGACGCCGCTCCACGCTTCCAGATAGGAGCCGACGCCATGGATGCAGACCAGCTTCTGTGGCCCGTTCCCGTCGACACGATAGTTGAGCGCCACATCGCCGTGAACGAAGGAACCGGTCGCCATCGCCATCAGTGCCCCACCGCGACAACCCTGGTGCGATCCCGCGTGGCGAAGTGCGGCATGACCTCATCGACGAACAGCCTGATCGTCTTTTTCTGCAGCTCGAACGGCAGGTTGAAGGTGAGTCCCAGGCAGTACTGGTCGACGCCCGCGGCCTCATAATCCTCGAGCTTCTCGATGATCTCGCCTGGGGTGCCAAACATCAGGTTCTTGCGGATGCTCTCCGGATTGTAGTTGTCCTTGCCCTTGACGCTTTCATAAGGCACAGCCTCGGGGAAACCGTTCTTTACCGTGCCGATGTTCTGGAAGAGGTTCTCGAAGGAGCGCCCGTAGTCGATGGCGTGGCGGACTGCGACTTCCCAGTCCTCCGGGCGATCGTAGATGCAGGTGCGGCGTTGCATCATCAGGCGTGGGCGGGGCACTTCCGGATGGTCGGCGACCGCCTTGCGAAATTTTTCGCCGAGCACGGCAATCTCGGCCGCGGGCGCTGAAAGCGGCGTCGACAGGATGTTGGCACCGATGCCTACGGCCCAGTCGAATGTGCCGGGGTCACGTGCCGCCACCCAGATCGGCGGATGCGGCGTCTGCAATGGCTTGGGCACGCCCGCGGCCAGCGGAAACTTCCAGTAGTGGCCGTCATGCGCATAGTCATGGGCCCACAGTTTCTTCACCGCCGGCACCAGTTCCTTGAGGTAGGCGACGCCCTCCTGCTGTGGCATGCCGCCGGCCATGCGGTCGAACTCGTATTGATAGGACCCACGGGCTATGCCGAACTCCAGCCTGCCGCCGGTCAGGTGATCGCAAAGGGCGGCTTCGCCAGCCAGGCGGATCGGGCTCCAGTACGGCGCCACCAGCGTCGAGGTGCCAAGCCGGATCTGCTGCGTGTGCTGCGCCAGCCAGGTCAGGGTCATCAACGGATTGGGCGAGATGGTGCACTCGATCGTATGATGCTCTGCCGTCCACAGCGTCTCGAAGCCGCCCGCGTCGGCCATCTGCGCCAGCTCGAGCAGATTGCTCTTCACCTTCGACATCGGCATGTCGGGCGAGAAGCGCTCCATGGTCAGCGACACTGCAAATTTCATTTCTGTTGTCCCGTCCTTTGTGGTCGGTGTGGGTGATGCTCAGCGCAGGCGGATGACAAATGGGTCCTGCATGACCCCGGAATAATCGATCATGATGTTCTTCAGCCGCGAGAACTCCTCCATCACGTCGAAGCCTCCCCTGCGGCCATAGCCGCTTTCCTTGAAGCCGCCATTGGCCGACATGAAGGACGAGGCGCGATAGGTGTTGATCCAGACGGTTCCGGCATCGACATTGCGGGCAAAGCGCAGCGCGCGGTCGATGTCCTTGGTCCAGATGCCGGAGGACAGCCCGTAGCGCGTGTCGTTGGCGAGCGCGGTCATCTCCTCTTCCGACGAGAAGGGGATGACGCCGACGACCGGACCGAAGATTTCCTCCTGCATGAAGTCCATGTCGTTGCGGGCGTCGACCATGACGGTTGGCTCGAAATACCAGCCTTCCGCGAGCTCGGCCGATTGCGGTCTGCGGCCACCGGCCGCGATCTTCGCCCCCTGATGGACGCCCGAGGCGACGTAGCTTTCAACTTTGGCAAGTTGTGCCGACAGCGCCAGCGGACCCATGTCGGTATCGTCATTCAGGGGGTGGCCCACCCTGACCCGCTTGGCGCGCTCGACCAGCGCGTCGACGAAACGGTCATAGATACTGGCCTCGACGAAGCAGCGCGATCCGGCAACGCAGCTCTGGCCGGCGGCCGCGAAGATGCCGGAGACGACGCCGTTGACGGCATGGTCCAAGTCGACGTCGGCAAAGACGACCTGAGGTGATTTCCCGCCAAGCTCCATCTGGCACGAAACCAGGTTTGCGGCCGCGTTGGTGGCGATCCGCCGGCCGGTGGCCGTGCTGCCGGTGAAGACGATCTTGGCGATGTCGGGATGACGCGTCAGCGCGTCGCCGGCGCTGGTGCCCGTGCCGGTCACGACATTGACGACGCCGGCGGGGAAGCCGGCTTCCATGATCAGTTCGGCCAGCGCCAGCGTCGAGGCGGTGGCGTGTTCGGACGGCTTGATGACAACGGTGTTACCGATGGCAAGGCACGGCGCCAGCGTGCCGGTGAGCAGCATCAGCGGTGAATTCCATGGCGTGATCATGCCGACGACGCCGAGCGGTTCGCGCATATTGAAATTGAGCATGTCGAGCTTGTTGACGGGGATCGTGTCGCCCAGCAGCTTGTCGGCCATCCCGGCGAAATAGCTGTAGGAGTCCGGCATGGCGCGCATCTGCGCCCGCATCTCCTTGAGCAGCTTGCCATTGTCGCGTGTCTCGATCAGCGCCAGCTCGTCGGCATGTTCGAACACCAGTTCCGCCAGGCGATAGACGAGCTTCCCGCGGTCGGTCTGGGTCATGCGGCGCCAAGCCGGATCGGCAAAGGCTGCTCGCGCAGAGGCCACAGCGGCATCGACATCGGATGCGTCGGCCTCGGCCAGTTCATACCAGGACCTGGCGGTCGTTGGATCGTAGCTTGGAATATATTGCCCGCCTTTCGGTGCGACGAAACCGCCGCCAATGAACAGCTGCTGGCGGGAATTCTCGATCGATTTGACTGACGTCTTCATGGCTGTTCCTGTTCGGCGTCCTTGGGGCTTTGCATCCATGGCTTCGAACCGCCATCAATGCTGGCGAGACGCCCGCCATCGCCCGAATCCATGTAGATGCTGAAGCGCTCGTCGTGCCGCTCACGGCTGTAGCGGCGCAGCAGCGCGCGGATTTCGCGCGCCGGAATGTCTTCGTAGGGAAGGTCCGCCAGCGGAAAGAACTTGAATCCCGCGGGCAATGTGAGGGCGGCGGAAGCGCCGGAGAGCCGGGCGCGATAGATGAGGTAGCCGGGATCGCTGTCGGCGACATCGAAGACGGAATAAAGAAACGTCTCATCCGGAAGCAGCGTCAGTGCGTCGCCGCCTTCGAGCTTGAGTTCGTTTTCCGCCTTGCGGCTCTTGGCGCTGGGCAGCACCCAGCCGCCCTTGCCGTCGGCGCGCAACAGGATGTTGCCTTCGGCTTCGATCAAATAGCCGACGATCATCGAGTGGGAAGCAAGCCAGCCCGGTGGCAGTGGATCCTTCACCGCGGCATAGCGTCCGCGGCAAAAGCCGAGCGGTGCCGACGGACTGGTGCCAAACGCCTGCACGGCGCCAATGAGAACGACATGGTCGCCGGCATCGACGCGGTTGTGCACGGTGCAGTCGAACCAGGTCAGGCATTCGTTGAGGATCGGCGCCCCGGTGTGGACACGGTCATGGCTGATCGAGCCGAACTTGTCGTGCGCCTTCGAGGCGAAGACCGCCGAGACGTCAGTCTGCCCCTCATGCAAAAGATTGACCGCGAAGGAGTCGGACGCGTTGAACGCGGCATAGCTGGCAGCGGCCTTGCCGACGCAAACCAGAAGCAGCGGCGGATCAAGCGAGACCGACGTAAAGGAGTTGGCCGTCATGCCGCGCGGCGTGCCATCGGCGTCGCGGGTGGTGATGACTGTGACGCCGGTCACGAAGGTTCCGAATGCCCTTCTCAGTGCAATCGGATCGATCGTTGGCTGTGGAGTCGTCAGCATCTGGCCTCGTGTTCCCTCTTCGTATTGCGCGAGACGTTAGCCGCTGACCTGCAGCCGTTCTTCCTTCTGTTGATAGGAACAGTAGGCAGAGAGGCTGCTGTGTTTGCGAGCAAGGATCGCGGACAACAACGCAAACGGCAGGGAAGATACCCAAGCTGGAAACAGTCCGCACGGCGGAGGCTGGAACGATGCTATCTTTCGACCGAATCGCGGTTGTCGATGACCTCGCGCAAGCGGATGGCGAGCTCGAAAGCAAAGCGCCGCTCAGGGGTATCGAGATCGACACCGAACAGTTCCTGGATGCGCGCCAGCCGGTACCGCAAGGTGGTCACGTGCAGCCCCATCGCATCAGCGCAGGCCTGGCTGCGGCAGCCTTCGCGCAGATAAGAGAACAACGTCTCCATATAGGGGGTGCCGTGCTGGCGATCGTGATCGGCGATGGCGCCGACACTGTCCTGCACGAAGCTCCGCACATCCTCCACCTCGGCGGCCGCGATCAGCATCGGCAGCGGGCCGAAATCCTGGCTGGCAAAGACGCCGGTCCGGCCGAACGAGCGTCCGATACGGATCATGCGCCGGCAGCGATCCCATGCCGGGGGATAGTCCGCAAGTTTGGTGCAGAGACCGGAAAGAACGACGAACGGTTCCTGGCCGAATTGGCGCCCCAGTTCCTCGGCAACCTTGCGCAGCAGCTTGGCGATACGGTTCCTGTCTTCGCCCAGCTCAGCCGGGATCAGGCAGACGAGGCCATTGTCGACGACGATGATGTCAGCCGCGACCGAGTTCTGCTGCAGCAACCGGATCACCGCATGATGCGGATCGACCAGACGTCCGGCGCTGCTTTGGGCGGCTTCAGGCAGATCGATGAGGATCATCTGCTTTGGTGATGCCAGCCCTACGCCAAGCCGCTGCGCCCGCTGCATTACATCGGCGGGGTCGTGCCAGCGATGCTCGACCACCTCCATGAACAACTCCGTCAGCGTGCGTGTCTCGAATCGGAAGCGGATGAAGCTGCGCATCATCTGGACGCTGAGCGCGAATTTGGCGCTGTCGAGCAGGAGCAGGTCGAGCTGGCTGAAGGGCTCCTGCATGGTGAAGATGACCATTGCCCCGACAGCCTCGGCATCAACGCTCAACGGTTCGATCTTCGCGGTGAGACGCAGACGGCGCATGCCGTCGTCGAGGAAGAATGTATGAGCCTCGCTGTGCGGCTGATCCACCGCCGACCGCGCGACCTTCATGATCTGCCGGTGCAGGCTGGTGCTGGCGGCAAGCTGCCAGGCCGCGTCGTCGAAATGCTTCTCGCTCGGTGAGCGGCTGGCGACGATCAGGTTGGCGGTGAAATCGACCACGACGACGGGGTTGGGCACAAGTGCTGCGATCCTGCCTGCAAGCGAAGGCATCGAGCTTTCGGCCAAGGCCTGCTGCAGCAGCGACGTGTGTGCCTGGAGCGCCTGCTGGAGCCGTTCCGATGCACGCTTCTCCTCGCGCAGCTTGTGCTGTTTCTCGACAGCGATTTCACCGAGATGGACGATCATCCCGATGAAGGCGAGATCGTCGGCGCTGACGTCCATGATCTCTCGCGAGATGACGCTGAGCACCATCGGCCTTCCGGCCTCGTCGACGCAACTCATCGGCATTACCAGAACGCTGCGGTAGTCGCGTTCGAAAGCCTCTATGCGATAGCCAGGAAACTCCTCCGAGACCCGGGCATCCCTGATATAGACGGCCTCGTTGCGTTGCAGGGCGACGATCGACGGACTGGTGGCGAGTTCCCAGCGGTCGGGGAGCGACCGCTGGATCAAGGTCGGGTCATGGCGAACGATCACGTAAGCATGGCCATGCGGTGCGTCGATGCTCATGATCGACCCCATCGTCCATCCGGCATGCCGGCAGGCGGCCAGCACCAGATCACGCAACACCGTGCTGAGATCGCCGCCTGAGTTGATCAGGCTGGCGGCGTCGCGTAACGACAGGATTTGCGACTGATGGTTCACTGGTGCGACTGTTCCGGCTGACCGATCTGTTCCTGTTGGCACTGCGAGCGCCGATATAAGCAATTCGCGGCCGAGTGAAGCTACACGTCTTCCGAGAGCGAGACATCCGGTTTTTCCTCTGAAGCAGAGGAAGACGCGTGGTGCGCGCCTTCCTAGCCTGGCCCTTTCGAGTTTGGGCAGGAAGGACCGTTGGCGCGAATGGAAATCAGGAAAGTCTGCACCTTCATCGACGAGGTTCTGATCGAGGGCGGCAAGGTCGCTGGCAAACCGGTCACATCGATCGTCGTCGCCGCCGTGTTGAAGAACCCGTGGATGGGACGGGGCTTCGTCGAAAACCTTCGCCCCGAGATCATCGACATCGCCCCCAGGCTCGGCGCCGAACTGACCCGACGGCTGATTGCACTGATGCCGACGGCGGAGATCGAATCCTACGGCAAGGCTGCGGCTGTCGGCCTCAATGGCGAGATCGAACATGCCTCGGCACTGATCCACACGCTGCGCTTTGGCAATCTGTTCCGCGATGCCGTCGGCGGCACCACCTATCTCGAATTCTGCAACACTAGAAATGCCGCGGGGGCGTTGTTGTCACTGCCAATGATGCACAAGAGCGAGAACGGGAGGCGCTCGCATTTCATCACCGCGAACTTCCAGATCGCCGATGCACCGGGTGCCGATGAAGTGCTGGTTGCCATTGGTGCAGCCAACGGCGGACGCGTTCACGCCAGGATTGCCGACAGGTTCCAGGATATGGCGGAAATGGACGCGGAAAACGGCTCCTCCTGATAATCGGAGTCGTGTCAGGTCGTAGACCGACCAGCCTTTGTCCTGTCTTTCAAGCGCGCCATTGCGGGACATTGGCTGCGAAAGGCCTTCTACAAACCGGGGTGGCTTCTGGGAAGCGGGACCTTGTTTCGTGCAAGGAGCCGACCTATCCTAGGCTCCGTCGCGAAAAACAACTGCCTGACCATTGTCACCTTCGTCAGGCAGTCGAGTACACGTCAACTGTGCACAGCACGGTTCGGCTAGCGTCTCCGAGAGTAACCGCCCGACGAGAAGTCGGGCTCATGGCAACCGTCATTCCGACGGATGCATTGGAGCGCTAAAAATGCGAAATCGTATTGCAATCATTGGTGCGGGCCTTGGTGGCCTCACGCTTGCCCGCGTTCTTCATGTCCATGGCGTTTCAGCCACGCTCTATGAAGCCGACGCCTCCTCTGCCTCGAGAGCGCAGGGGGGACTTCTCGACATTCACGCATATAACGGTCAGCTCGCCCTCAAATCCGCAGGTCTGTTTGACTCGTTTCTTCAGCTCGTCCGTCCTGGCGAAGATGCAAAACGGATTGTCGACAAGGACTGTCATATCTTGTTCGACAGGCCGGGCAGCCACAGCGGCGAGCGTCCTGAAGTGGACCGGGGCGAGCTTCGCAAGATGCTGATCGATTCGATCCCGGCCGATATGATCCATTGGGACCATAAGGTCACGTCCGTGGCAGCTACCGACGACAATCGCCATGAGATCACCTTCATGGACGGCTCAAAGGTGACCTGCGACCTTATCATTGGGGCTGATGGCGCGTGGTCGAAGGTCCGTCCACTGCTTTCTGATTCAAAGCCGGCCTACACAGGAACGTGTTTCGTCGAGACATTCCTTTTCGATGGCGACACGCGCCACAAGGCGAGCGCAGAGGCGATCGGCAGCGGCACGCTGATGGCCGTTGCGCCCGGCAAAGGTATCCTGGCGCATCGCAATGCCGACGGAAGTCTGCATGTCTACGTCGCCTTGAACAAACCGGAAGACTGGATCGCTTCGATCGGTTTCAGTGACGCTGAAGCTGGGTTGGCTCATATCGCCGGGCAATTCGAAGGATGGGCTCCGCAGCTGACTGCCCTCATCACGGACTGCGACACCGATCCAGTGCTTCGACCGATCTATGCGCTCCCGGTTAGTCATCGCTGGAGCCGGGTGCGAGGCGCAACTTTACTCGGCGATGCCGCGCATCTGATGTCCCCATTCTCTGGCGAAGGCGCGAACCTCGCCATGCTTGATGGCGCGGAGCTTGCCCAGGCGCTCCTTGCCTATCCTGATGAGATCGAAGCCGCACTCACTGTCTACGAAAAGAGACTCTTCCCACGAAGCGGCAAGGTGGCCCAAGAAGCCGAGCAGAACCTAAAGCGGTTTTTTGACGACACCGCACCGCAAAGCGTGGTCGATCTGTTCAGTGCGATGCAGGCATCGGCGAAGTAATCGCACTGGGACGTGACTCGTTGAAGTCCCCGACAACACGACCGGTCGGAGGCCCAGGAGCACATCTGGGCTCCGCGGTGATACCGGCGGAATCTGGAAGGAGGTGAGGTTTGAGAATTCGCATTCCAATGCGAAGCGGGCTCGATCTAAGCGGTATCCGGCGCAACCGCTACCCCGTTGTTCAGAGATATCGCACAGGGGCAGCCTGAGTCACCTGATCTTCGGCCCTGCCGCCCGCCAGTTCCGAGAATAGCCGGGCGCTTGTGGGTCCAAGGGTAAATCCCTGATGGCCGTGACCAAAATTGCACCAGAGACCGGGGATTTTGGGAACGGCGCCAACTACCGGAAGCATGTCTGGCATGCATGGCCGCCAACCTGCCCAGGGCTCAGGCTCGACGGCTTCACCGAAATCGATCACCTCGCGCGCCATACGTTCGGCTCGGGCCAGTTGCCAAGGCGTCTTGGTCGACGCGAAGCGGGCAATCTCGGCGCCCGTGGTCAGTCGAAGCCCTTGACTCATGGGGCAATAGAGGGCCGCAGCGGCAACATCGAACAACGGCCTGCCTGGAAGGCGATCGGCTTTGTAGTGCCTGTGGTAGCCCCGCTTGCGTATCATGGGCATGGAAACGCCCAACGGCCTGAGGAGGGATGGCGACCAGGCACCGAGCGCAATGACGATGTTTTCAGTGGCCAGGCGCCGCCCGTTCCGCAAGTGGACGTGCCAGCCGGAAGCAGGCTGCGTCAGTGACCGCACTTCTTCTTCCAGCAGGGTGCCGCCGCGGCGGCGAAAAAGCGCTGCATACGTCGCGACGAGCCCGCCCGGATCAACACAACTTCTGCTTTGTTGCCAATGCACGGCACCCGCGAAATCCCTCTTCAGGCAGGGCTCCTCACCTCTCAACGCCTGATTGGTCAAGATGCGCGACTGAACACCAAAGTCCTTTCTGTAGCGTTCCGCCTGCGCGGCGTCCGTATCGAGCTCACGGGCCTCGCGATGCATCTGGATGTAGCCGCGTCTGACGAACAAGTGTTCTGCGCCGGCTCCGGCAATCAGCTTGTCGTGGTCCGCGGCGCAGTGGCCAATCAACTGCCTATAGATTTGGGAAATTGTCCGATATCTTATCGGGGCAGAGTTGAGATAGTAGAGCGCGAGTGGCAGTGCCGCGGAGGGCAGAGCCGCCAGCTGGTACCTGACGTCGTTGCCCAACCCGAGTGCCAGACGCAGTACATCAAGCGCGGCCCGCGGAAATGCATAGGGCTCCATCACTTCGAGCTGGACAATCCCGGCGTTTCCGTAGCTTGCCTCCCTGCCCGGTTGCCGACGGTCAATGATGATGACCTCATGCCCGCCTTCTTGCAGGGCAAGTGCTGTCGTCACACCGACGATGCCGGCGCCGAGGATCGCAAACTCACTCATCGGCAAGTCAAACGCTACAGTCCTGAGCGATGACAGCTATTTCAATCAGCGCGTCGATGACCAACTCGCTAACCACAGTGACACGGACCGGCAGCGGATGGTGACTGAAGAAAGCGCGATACACCTGGTTGAAGGCGGAGAAATCGTCCTTGCGCACCAGGTAGCAGGTACAGGAGAGGATATCGCGTCGCGATAATCCACTAGTGCCAAGGGTGGCCTCGATCCGCCGCAGAACGTTTTGGGTTTGCTGCACAATGTCGCCGGAGATTTTTCCAGTGTCATCGAAGCCGAGTTCGCCCGAGAGGTAGACTGTATCGCCGGCACGGCGAAGGTTTGAGAACGGCAGTGTGGAAGCGGTCATGACAGGTCCTTGGAAGGATCGGCGCGGCGGCGCTCTTTTGGGTTCGCTAGCGAGCAAACAGGTTCTGCCGTCGCAGGACGTTAATACAGGATGGAGCCCGCTCCGAGGCGAGCAGGCTTCCAGTTCCAGCGGCAATCAACGAGAGGTCGTCTCCGCGCCCTTATCCATGGAGAAACTGAGCTGGCTGTAGATCGCTCTGTCCTTGTCGAAATAGCGCGCCCATTCGCGGTCCCCGAATGAGAAATGCCACCATTCGCCGTCAAATGGCGCAAAGCCGGCGCGAAGCATGCAGAACCTGAGCGTCTGTCGATTGCGCCAGTGCTCTCTTTTGATGAATGGCGAAAAGACGTAGGTGTCCGGGCAATCCTCGCCCAGTTCAGTGCCCATAGCGAGCGCCTGACCGTTCGATTGAATGATCCGGACGTCGACCGCGCCGCCGGTCGGGTGCCCTGCTACCTCCGGTACGGCCGAGAAACGGTGAGCCGCCTCCTTCAGCGCTTCACCAGACAGGGAGGGAGTTCTTTGCTGCACGTGCTGGATCTGATCCTGGAATTGCTGGCGCTGCACATCGAGATGCCGATAGCCACAGACAACCTCCAGGTCGTAATCCTGTGCGATTTCGCGGAGCGCGCGTTGCGCCACATCCAGCATCGGAACCACACGCGACCGGACGAAGATCTGGTCTCCCGTGTGTACTTTCATCGTTCTGTCTACGGCGAGGACTTTGCCTGAGAACTCGGGGCCGATCGCAATCAGGGGCTCGTCATTGTCCTCCACCGGCACTGCGGCCAGTTCCGTGTATGTCAGGAAATGCCGCTCAAGGGCAGCATAGCAGGCGTCCTGCGTGTTCATGTAATTTTGCTCCTCGCAATTCTAGATCAAGGGATGGTGACAGGCGGCTTGCTGTCCGCTGGCGATAGTCATCAGGGGCGGCAATAATTGGCGGCACAGGTCGGTGGCGCGTGGACAGCGTGCTGCGAATGAACAGCCGGGCGGGATATCATAGCCACTGGGGACTTCACCCGAAAGCCGGGCGACCTTGCGTCGTTGCTTGGGGTCGGGCTCGTATGTGCTGTCGAACAGGGCCTGCGTGTAGGGGTGGCAAGGTTTGGCGTTGCTCGCCATCACCTCGACCACACGGCCCAGATACATGACAAGGACGCGATGGCAGAAATAGCTGACCAGTCCGAGGTCGTGGGAAATGAAGAGATAGGTAAGGTTCAACTCGCCACGCAGTTGGTCCAACAGCGCGATGATCTGCGCCTGTACCGAGACGTCCAGAGACGCTGTCGGCTCATCAAGCACAACAAGGGACGGCTTGAGCGCGAGAGCACGGGCAATGCCGACCCGCTGTTTCTGTCCGCCTGACAACTGGTGGGGATAGCTGTTGGCGACAGCACCACTGAGGCCAACCATATCCAGCAGCGAGGTCACGGTTGCCTCCGCCGAATCTGGCTTCACGCCCTGGATGCGGAAAGGCTCAAGCAACGCATCTCTTATCGAAAAACGAGGATCGATCGCCGAATATGGATCCTGGAACACCAGTTGCATGTGACGGCGCAACCGCCGCAAATTCCCCGCCGACAGCTGGGCGATGTCTTGCCCGTCGAGACGGACCTCTCCCGCGCTGGCCTCGATCAGCCGAAGCACCAGGCGGGCCAAGGTGGATTTGCCACATCCCGATTCACCGACGACCCCGACGATCTCGCCGCGTTGAATTTCGAAGGAGACATCGCTGACGGCGCGGAAGACGCGCGGCTTTCGAAACAGGGCCGTGTTCGTAAACCGGCAGCTGAGGTCCTTCACGGATAGAAGCTTGCTCATGCTGCTGTCACCAGATGGCAGGCGGTACCATGGCCTTCGCAATCACCGTGCAGTTTGGGAATTTCGGTCCGGCAGCGGACGACAGCAAACGGACAACGCGGACGAAAACGGCAGCCAGTCGGATAAGCCGCGGCGTTCGGTACCGTTCCTGGGATGGCGCTAAGGCTACCTCGCACCATGCCGAGGCGAGGAATGCAGCGGATCAGGGCTTTTGTGTAGGGATGGCGAGGATTTTCAAAGATCCGCTCCACCGCACCGGACTCAACTATCCGCCCGCAATACATGACAGCCACCCGATCGCAAGCGTGTGCCACGATGCCCATGTCGTGCGTTATGAGGATCAGCGCCAGTCCGCGCTGCTTTACGAGATCCACGAGGATCTTGATGATTTGCGCCTGCACGGTGACGTCGAGCGCGGTGGTCGGTTCATCCGCAATCAGAAGCTGCGGCTCGCCGGCTAGCGCCATTGCGATGACAATGCGCTGCTTCATGCCGCCGGAGAGCTGAAAGGGATAGAGATCGTAGACGACAGCGGGATTGGGTATCTGCATGTCCGTCATGAGAGCCAGACTTCGTGCGCGGGCGGCCTTACGGTCGACCTTAAGATGAAGGCGCGATGACTGGTCGATCTGGGGGCCGACCCGTATCATCGGATCGAGCGACGTCATCGGGTTCTGCGTTATCAACGCAATCTTTCCGCCACGCAGCCGGCGCATGCGCTTTTCCGGCAGGCCCACCAGATCGATGCCGTCAAACGCCATGCGACCTGAGCTGATCCTCGCACCGATGCGTGGCAACAGGCCCATGATCGCTGTCGCCGACAGCGACTTGCCAGACCCCGACTCGCCGACCACGCCGAGAATCTCGCCACGATCGATACCGAAGGTGACATCATCGACAGGCGAGAAGGCGCCGAAACCGATCTGCAGTCGTTCCACAGCAAGAAGCATTTTCATGCGCCCTTTGGTTTGGATCGGACATTGAGCGCCCCAATCAGAGCGTCGCCAAACAGGTTCAGGAAGATGACCGTCATGGCCACGGCAAATCCCGGAAACAGAATCACCCATGGCGCGATGAAGAGCTGCGCCGTCCCGGAACTCATCATGGCGCCCCAACTCGGCGTTGGCGGCTGCGCGCCCAGGCCAAAGAAGCCGAAAGTGGCTTCGAGGATGATGGCATCGCCCGTGGCAAGGATGGCGGCGACCAGCACGGGAGCAAGCACATTGGGCAGAAGGTGGGAAAACAGGATACGAAAGTGCGTGGCGCCGAGATTTCGGGTGGCTTCGATATAGGTTTCGCCGGTGAGCGAGATCACCTGGGTGCGCGTCAGCCGGGTGAATTGTGCAAGGTAGGCAATCGCCACCGCGCAGACGACGCCGCCGAGTCCCGGCCCGACGACGGCGACCAGCATCAAGGCTATCAGTATCTCCGGAAACGACCAGGTAAGATCGACTGCCACCATCACGATCCGGTCCAGGGCTCCACCGAAATATCCACACGCGGCACCGAGGAATAATCCCAGGAGCAGCGACAGGCCAATCGCCGTGGAACTGACGGTGAGCGAAGTACGAGCGCCGAAGATCACACGCGACAGCACGTCGCGGCCCAACTCATCGGTCCCCAGCAGATGGCTCGTCGATGGCTGCTGGTTCATGATGGAGAGGTTCTGCTGGGAATCGCCATAGGGCGCCAACCATGGGGCGAGAAGCGCCGCGCTAATCAAAAGCAGCAGATAAACGCCCGCGACACACCCTTTTGGCGTGGCAAATGCGGACACAAACGCGGTGTATCGTTTGCGGGTCACGACTGGGATCTCCGCTGGCGAGGGTCAATGAAGGCTTGAGCGACGTCGCCCATGAGGGTGCCCAGGATGACAGCCATCGCAAGCATCAGCAGACAGCCTTGAACCAGCGGATAGTCACGCTGGTTCAGCGCGCGGATCAGCAGGCTGCCCAAACCGGGGCGAGCGAATACATATTCGGTCGTCACGGCGCCGCCGATGATCCAGCCAATACGCAGCCCCAGAATGGTCACGACAGGCAGCATGGCATGGCGCAGAACATGCCGGATCTGGATACGCCACGGAGACAGCCCTTTGGCGTACAGCAGGGTTACGAAGTCCTGGCTGGCCGTCTCGACCATCGCGATCCTGGTGATGCGCGCCACCAGGGCAATGCCACCAAGGCTGGTGGCAAGGACCGGCAGGATCAACGAAGTCCAGGACCGCACGCCGGAAACGGGAACCCAGCCAAGCCAGACAGCGAAGACAAGGATCAGGAGCAGGCCAAGCAGAAAACTTGGCAGGGTCGCACCAAGCAAGCTCAATGCGCCTATCGCCTCGTCGATCCGCGTGCCTTGATAGCTGGCAGCGAGCGCACCGGCGACAATCCCGACCAATGAAGAAAGGACAAGCGCCGCCACGCCGAGCTGGAGGCTGTATGGCAGGTTTTGCAAGATGAGATCGCGCACCGGCCGAGCTTGAAGGATCGAGGTGCCAAGATCACCTTGCAGAAGGTGGAACATCCACAGCAGATATTGCTCGATCAGGCTGCGATCCAAGCCGTATTTGACAACCAGTTGCGCGCGCTGAGCCGGCGAAGAGCCGGCCCGCACCAGATTGTTGATGGGATCGCCCGGGACGAAGTGGACGACCATAAAGACAAGAGCCGAGACAACCACAAAAATGGGCAGGAGCAACAGCATCCGCTTCAGGAGATATGCGGCCATGGACCAGGTCGCCTACCCGACCGCTTTCAGGTCGAGAACCGTCTGCTGCATGATCTCCGCCCCACGGATGGCTTCGGGAACCGACAGCATGTCGCTGTTGTAGGCTATATTCTGCGCGGCCTCGTGGATGGGTATGAAGACGAACTGGCTAAGGATATATTCATGCAGTTTTTTGAAATTAGCGACACGCTCGTCCCAGGTCTTGGACTTGTGCATTGCGATTTCGTTGAGCTCCTCTGAGCGCGGATCGTCCCACATCGATACGTTTGGGAAGGGAATGCGTTTTGCGCTGAACTCCCAATCGAGTTCGTCCGCATTGTTCCAATCGTAGTGATTGACGACAAACTGGTGTTCGCCCTTTTTGAGTTGATCATCCAGCGAGGCTTTATCGAACACAGCAATATCGACCGCCATGCCAACCGCCTTGAGCTGAGCCTGCACAATTTCGGCAATCCGCTTGTATTCGGTCTCGCCTCTCGTCCAGAGGCTGACCGCCAGCGGCGCCCCGGCCTTGTGACGGACGCCATCGTCGCCGCGAACCCATCCGGCCTCGTCGAGCAGATGGTTGGCTTTTTCCGCATCGTAGTGGATCTCAAAATCCTTGCCGACCCGCGATTCCGCGAGCGAGGCGATAAGAAATTGGTGCGACTCTGTTCCGATGCCGTTGTAGACGCCTTTGAGGATGGCAGCTTGATCAACAGCCAGGGCTGTCGCCTGACGAATCTTGATGTCGGTGAACGGCTCCTTGCGAACGTTGAACTTGATTGTGGTGACGCCGATGCCGGGCAGGGTCCGGAACTTGATGCTCTTTTCAGCCTGCAACTGAGGGAGAAATTCGGTAGGCAGGCCAAGCAGCATGCCAACCCCGCCGGTCTTCAGTTCCAGGAAGGCTGTCGAAGCATCCGGAATCTCGCGCAGTGTCAGACGCTTGATGCTTGGCGGCCCCTTATTTTCGGAGAGCGGATTGGGCCAGGCATAGTCGTCATTGCTGACCAGCACGGTTTCCTGGCTGATGACGAAGCTCTCAAGCTTGAAAGGCCCGGTTCCCACAGCTTCCGTCACGCCGTAGCCGTCACTCACTGCGTCATAGGACTTCGGGCTCGGGATTCCCATGAACACGTTCGCCAAATAATAGATGAGATTTGGCTCTGGCCGCTTCATGATGAACCGGAACGCATGGTCATCGATGATCTCGACGTGGTCGATGGCGTCGACCATGAACTGATTCTCGGTGCCCGCGTATTTCGAGATCCACCACGGGATCGTGTGCGCGTTGAAGGGCTCGCCATCGTGGAACTTGACGCCCTGACGCAATGTGAAGCTCCAGCTCATCCCGTCCGGGGAATTTTCCCAAGATTGCGCGAGATGCGGATGGTAGGACTGATCGGCATCCATCTCGATCAGCCTGTCGTAGATCAAATAGGCTCCAAGATTGAGATAGGTGCCGCGGATCGGGTCATAGTTGGGGCAGCCATTGCTGCTGCTGCCAAGCACCAGCACAAGCTCGTCCTGCGAGGCATGCGCAGGAGGAGACAGCACTCCAACCCCTGCGGCCAGCGACAGACCAGATGCCGAAATCAGAAACTCGCGTCTGTTCATATTCTCTCCCCTTTTTTAGTTTTTGTGACGGCATTCCTGAGTGGTTAGCTGCCTCACCATCTCGCAAGCTTCGCACCTAGGACGAGGTCTTCGATCACCGAGGCCCTGAAATCGCCGGTCTTCTTGGTTCCCTCGATGTTCATCAGCACGGCGACCGCATGGGTTTGATCCCGCGTCAGGACCACCATGTTGGAGGCGCCCACGTCGCTGCCGGAATGCCCGACGAAATCGTGCCCGTTGATCGGCTCAGAAACCCAGCCCAGCCCCTGGTACGAAACCAGTTCCGGATCGACCTGGTCGTGCAACATGGCGGCTACTGCGCGTGGCGACAAAATCGCGCACTGGCCGGTTATTCCGCCAAGCATGCCACGCAGGATTTTTGTGAGGTCGGCTCCCGAGCAACGAAGCATTCCAGACGGGACATCAGGATATCCCTCCTGCGGCAGCTCGTTGAACGCGCCTTTCACATATTCATAAGGCTTGGCGAGAACGTTTGGTGCAAACTCTTTCAGATACCAATGCGCATTTCGAACGCCCAGCGGTTCGAATATGTTCTTCTGGGTATACGCGGAAAAGCTCTGCTTGCTGATGCACTGGACCGCATAACCTGCCAACGCCACCCCGACATTGCAGTAGCTCCATCGATTGCCTGGCTTGGCTGGGAAAAACGACGTGGTAGGCGAATAGTATGCGCCACCCTCAACAAGATAGTCCTTTAGAAAGCCCTTCAGGCTTTGCGTCGGATCTCCGTCGGTGGCCACGTCCAGATCGTCGTAGCCTTTATCCGAGATACTGGATGTGTGCGTGATCAGCTGATGCGGCGTGATCGGCAAGCTCGGGTGGCGAGGGTTCTTGATCCGAAAGTCGATGAACTTGTTGATGTCATCGTGCAAATCGTAGCCCTTCCGCTCAAACAACTGGACCAGGGCCGTGGCGGTGACCAGTTTGCTGACCGAAGCCAAATGCATTGGCGTGTCCGCGGTCAATTTGCGGTTTTGCGCCAGATCGGCAAACCCGAAGGCCGCGGTGTAGCGCGTCGCGCTGTCTCTGGAGGCGATGGCGACGGCGGCTCCTGATACCTTGGCGGCCGCCATGCGTGCTGGAAGGGAGGCTTCGAAATCGTGTCGCCAGGCTTCGAACGACTGCCCCTTCTTCTCGTCTGCGGATGCAACGCGCCCCTGGGGAACAAGCAGCCCCGCCAAACCCATCTTGAGCAACGAACGTCGGGTCGAGATCATAATGGATTTCCCTTCCTGGATATTTTTGGACTTGCGGCCTGCGCACGAGGCCTTCGGTGATACGAACCAGGTTGCACGCCATCCGCCGGCACTCTGGCGACCAAGTCGCCCGGTGCGAATTATTCCATCCCTTTCCCACACTGCATGTGCCCATCGAAGCCATCTCCGATGGTCGGCTGCGCCAATCGCCGTGCAGTGTCTCAGTGTCCGCCGCTTTGGCATTTATTGTTCAGTGGACAATAAAAACATTATGTATATACCTTTGTCGTGTCAACGACATTTTTTGCCCGGATTGGCCTCCTCCCTGGCGGGCGGCAACCGACGCGAATAGCGAGCAAAAGGAGAAGGTAGGATCATGCAGTCATTTCCGAACGACGCCATCTGCCCTCGGCAGGAAATCGCCTCTCTTCCCGTTTACAACGCTGGAATATCGGCAGTTGCCGCGCGGCGGGTCAGTGGCCTGCAGGACATTGCGGCATTGGCAAGCAACGAGAATCCTTACGGTTCATCGCCGGCAGTGTCCGCCGCCCTGGCATCACTTGTCCCATCGCGCTACAGCGACCCGGCGTCGGCTGCGCTGCGGCACGTGCTTTCGGAAAAGCTCGGCACCTCCTCTGATCAGATCGTCTGCGGCAATGGGTCGGAGGAGTTGATTGCAGCACTTTGCCGCGCGTATCTGCAAAAGGGTGATTCGGTCTTGACCGTCTCACCGTGCTTCGGCTTGCACGAGATCGAGCCCATGGCGGCCGGTGCACAAGTGCTCAAGGTGTCGATGACACCAGCACTCGATTATGACGTGGACGGGTTGGCGGATGAGCTCACACGCAGACCAAAGATCGTTTTCGTCTCATCGCCTTCCAATCCGGTGGGGCGGGCCTTGTCGCGCAGGGCACTCGACCGGCTGCTTGACGCGGTGCATCCCACGACATTGTTCGTGTTGGATGAAGCCTATTTCGAGATGATCGACTCCAGCTATCCGGATGGCCTGCAGGTGCTGAGCGGTCGCTCGGATCTTTCCTGGGTTGTGCTACGCACCTTCTCCAAGGCCTATGGTCTCGCTGGCTTGCGTGCGGGCTACGGCATCGCCTCGGATGAAGGCATTGCCAGGGTGATGCGTTCATGCATGACCCCGTTCAACGTCAACGCGGCCGCGCAGGCTGCCGCCATTGCCGCGCTCCAGGACGAAGCATGGATGCTGCAGACCACGGCCAAGATACGGCACGACCGAAACATCCTCGCCGATCGCCTGGCCGGATTGGGTGTCCGCGTTGTCCCGTCCCAGACCAACTTCCTGTTCCTCGACTTGGCGACCCAAGCTGCCCCTGTGGCTAGCGCCCTGATCAAAAAAGGCATAGTCGTCAAGCCATGGATGGAGGCCGGCTATCGTCACTTTCTGCGGGTGAGCATCGGGACAACAGGGGACAATGAACGATTTGCGACAGAACTCGGGCACATCCTCGGCCTCGCATAGTGGTGACGGAAAGCTGCCTTGAACACACAGTCTTCCACCAAGAAGCGCTCGGTCGGTAGAGCAGGCGCTATCGGCTTGACGCGGGAGCGCGTCGTGGAGGCCGCCATTGCCCTGATCGACGACGAGGGAATAGCCGGATTCTCTGTCCGCGCTCTCGCCCGCCGGCTCAACGTCTATCCGGCCGCCCTGTACTGGCATGCGGGCGGCGCCAAGTCGGATCTGCTTGCCGAAATTTCGGGCGCGCTGATTGCAAGCCTGATGACACCCTCGGATCTGCCGGACGATTGGCGCGACACGATCCGGCTTCTATTCCGGCGGTTTCGCGCGCGCGTCCACGAGCACCCCAGGGCCGCACCCCTGCTCGGTCCGCATATCCGCTCCAACGGCGCGCCGAATGCACCTTGGGTCGAGATCATTCTGACTGCGCTCACCCAAGCCGGGTTCGAGGATCAGGCTCTGATCAATGCCTTCAATTCAGTGGTTGGCGCCCTGGAAGGCTATATCACGATGGAACTCGCCGCAGACGGCGCTACCGAAGACTCGGAATGGGTCGAAACATTCAACGCAGGCCTTGATGCGCTTGACCCAGCGCGGTTTCCGTTGGTTACGCGATACCTGCCGCGAATGTACAACCGGTCGTTCGTGATGCGCTGGAAAAGCGGGAACGTCGCCCCGCTTGAGGATGGTTACGACTTCCTGATCGAAACCCTGATCCTGGGACTGGAGTCGCAGGCCAAACCTGGCCGAAACAGGGATAAGGACGCTGGCGAGCAGACCACGGATAGATAACCAGATTACGGGCGCAGCGCGCGTCCCGGCCTAGTACTGGACGCAGGAGTACATATGGCATGGTTTAAACGCATCGACGATACGTACGAGCTTCTGAACAATGTCGGTAAGAGCTCAACTCAAGAGGAAATATGCCGACACATCCTTGGCTACGCCGGACGCATTGGCGCGACCAATCTTCTGGCAGGACTAATTCCCCCACCCCAAGCTCTGAAACATGATCAAGCTTCGCATGTCATTCTCCATGCCTGGCCAGAACAATGGTCCGAGCGATATTTTTCAAAGGGCTACCTATATCGCGATCCAACCATTCAGCTTGTGAAGCGGGGCAGCACGCCCTTCCTCTGGCGCGAGATCGATAGCCTATGCAAGGTCTGTCCTTTCGGCCGTCGGATCATGGACGAGGCAACCGACTTCAGATTATGCGAGGGTTTGACAGTCCCGTTTGCCACATTGGACGGGCAGCCGGTCGGGTTTTCCGTCGCGGGAGAAAAGCTGGATCCGGATCCCCACGACCGTCTCGCCTTTCAGTTGGTTGCAGCTTACGCTTTCGGCTGCGCGGCTGTTATCGCTGATGCAAAACGCAGTATCCGGCCGGCACGTTTATCTCCGAGACAAAGGGACGTTCTGCGCTGGGCAGCTGAAGGCTTGACTGTCGATGAAATCGCTGACCGTCTCGCTGTCAGTCGCAATACGGCGGATACGCATCTGCGACTGGCGCGCGAGAGGCTCGGAGTAGCAAGCACAGTGCATGCCGTCGCTGAAGCCTTTCGCCAGGGTTTGATCGCCTAGCTCACGCAATCGCGTGATGCCTTCTGCTTCCCGAAGCGACCATTGATTGGCCTCCAAACTGGAGGACCACAGAGATGCTTCTTATAGTTTCAGCGCAGAACTCAGAACAACATCAGGCGGAGTTGGAGCAGGCTTTCCGACTGCGGCACAAGGTCTTTGTCGAAGAAAAGGGCTGGATTGACCTGCGGCGCGAAGATGGCCGTGAGATCGATCGCTTCGATGATGAGCATGCTGTCCATATGCTCTTTTCCGTCGAGGACCGCGTGGTCGGCTACCAACGAATGCTGCCTTCGACGCGCCCCCACTTGCTCTCGGAGGTCCTGTCGGACCTTTGCGAAGGCCAACGCCCAGTGGGCGAAAACATCTGGGAATGGACGCGCTACTGCGTCGAGCCGCAGTACCGAGAACGGGGAAGAATGCTGAGCCCGGTGGCGAATGCGCTGTTGTCAGGCATCGTCGAGTGGGGCCTGGACAGAAGCATCGATACGATCATCATCGAGATGAACCCTCTCTGGCTGCTGCGCCTGGTCCAACTGCATTTCAGGGTGACGCCGCTGGGGCTGCCGAAGATCTTAGGCGGTGAAGAGACAGTGGCGGTGACGGCGAGCTTCGATGAACGCACACTCGCCAGATTGCATGAAACGCGGAAGGCGAGCCCGCCGACTGGTGCGATTGGTAACTGAGGCGCTCGCCCCCAAACCGGGGGGCTTTGACCAGGTACTTCATGGGGCAGATAGGCGGGCGACTGGACAGTTCGCGTGGTGGGCGCGGGCCACAATCACTTCCAGGTGGAGGAAGCGCCATGCGGCGACGCGTCCAACTCATCACGCTCGAATGCGCCCTCATCGTGTTCGAGGAGGGCAGCTTCCTCGGCGCCTCCCGACGCATGGGCATCCACCATTCCGCACTGAGCCGGCGCATCCGTAGCCTTGAGCACGCGGTGGGAACAATTCTTTTCGAACGCCACGCAGGCGGAGTCCGACCGACCCTGGCCGGCGCACGACTCCTGCGCAATCTTCGCCGCGTTCTGACTGATCTCGACGGCACACTCGCCATGGAGGAAACGGACCGAAGAGAACAGGCCGGCATCCTGCCGGGCGGCTTTGAAATGGCGGTGCATGCTACCGAGCTTCTCGATGCGGTTGCCGACTTCATTCGCAGCAGGCCCGACGTCGCCCTGCGTTTCGTGGAAACGAAGCGCGCCACGGTCCGCCTATCCTGATTTCGTGTCGCGTTGGGCCCGGCTGAACGCGCGGTCCGTCGCCATGAATCGCACCAGCATCGGCGCAATCAGCCTTACGGGATCGGCGACCGTCTGTCCCGTCTCGCGGCCCAGCACTTCGGCGTAGGCGACAAGATCTCGATGAACGGCGGCAGGCAACTCGACCGTAATCTTGACTGGCCGATCATCCGGAATTGCAGAGAGTTTCAGCTTGCTCATGACGGTTCCTTCGGCACGCCGTAAGGCGCCAGGACAAGGTCGCGATTGACGATGACACGGACCGGGAACCCGGGCCGGACGGTGAGTGTCGGCTGGACATTGAGCTGATTGCGCACAATCTGCTGACCGACATTGGAGGCCGAATCCTGCGCACTCTCGCGGATCGCCTTGGCGATGTCACCCTCGTCGTCGCTGGAACCAAGCGACGTCCCAACACCGAGCAGGGTCGAGAGTGCGGCGGCCTTGAACAACTGGCCCCAGTGATGGTCGATCTCGTCCTCCAGCCCGGAGAACCCTTGCGCATCCGCGCCCGGCTGGCGTTCCAGCACGATCGAGGTGCCGTCCGGCATGATGAGCCGGTTCCAGACCAGGAGTACGCGAGACTGACCGAAGGCGACCTGGCTGTCATATTGACCAATCAGTTTTGTGCCCTGGGGGATCAGGAGATACACCCCCGATGGGCTGTCGTAGACATTCTCAGTGACCTGAGCGGTGATCTGGCCGGGAAGGTCGGAACGGATGCCGGTAATGAGGGCGGCGGGTATGACCGTGCCGCCTTGGACGACATAGGGCGAGGCCTTCGCCGCCAGCCGATCGGGATTAACCGTACGGCGGTCCGGTTTGGCGTTGACGAAGTCGAGTTTGCGGTCCTGCGTATTTTGAGTGGAGCCTGCATCAGGCTCCGTCGGTTCGGCCGGCGGCGTCAATCCGGACATAGTGTCCGCGATTGAGGTTCCAGCGCCGGTACCCTGTCGCGACGGAGCTGTCCGCGCGCTGGTTTCCGTGAAGAGCTTTGCGACGCGCGCGGCCTCGATCTCGGCCAGGCGGCGCTGTTCTTCCGGATCGACGCGAGGCGTGCTGATGTAGGGCGCAATGACGGGCCGGCCCTGCTCCTGCGCCCGAAGGATCGGTCGGCCGAGATCGCCAGGCAGCGCGGGCCCGAGTTTTGGAACGCCAGCATAGTCCTTCGGCAGCGTCTGCAGCCCGTCGGCGGTCGAGCGGTTTTCCGTGGTGAAGAGTTCGGATGTTGGTTCCATGCCGCGCCGCCTGCTGTCGAGGGCCCATATCAATGTGCCAAGGATGGCAACACTGGCGATCCCGCCCAGACCGATCAGCACCTTGCGCGACAGTCGCGTCACCCTGGCGGGCTCGGGGCGCAGACGCAGTTCAGCGCGGATGTCCCGGTTCAACCCATTCGTTGGGTCGCTCATCTGAACAATCCTGCGCTATGCCGGGGCCGGCTCCCATCGGTGCGCACGATGCGGACGCGCCTCTCGCTCGTCTTGCCGCCGAGTCTCAGTTCGGCAGCGGCAAAGAGGCGGTCGACGACGTAGTAATTCTGCCGGGCGCGGTAGTTGACCAGCTCGGAGCCCCCTGACGGGCCGATGACGAAGAGCGGCGGCATCTCGCCCTGGCCAATGCCAGACGGAAACTCGATGTAGACCTTCGCGCCATCGTCGAAGGCGCGCAGCGGCCTCCAGGGTGCGGCGTCACCCTCGATGCGATAGCGGAAATTGAGTTTCTGGATGTCGACGCCGGCAGCGACTGGCTGTGCTGCGGACGCCTGTGCGTTCTGGCGCCGCAGCGCGATCAACTCATCCTGCGGATACTGCCATGATACCGAGGCCATATAGGTCTTTTCGGTCGATCGCAGCTCGAGATGATAGGTGCGACGGTCGCTGTTGATGACAAGGTTGGTCTGGAGGTCGGGGCGCGTCGGCTTGATGAGAATATGGACCTGTTGCCGTTCCCCTGCCCCACTCTGGGTATCGCCAATAATCCAGCGCACGGTGTCGCCGGCGGCAACGGGGCCCGAGCCGACCAGCTGCTCTCCCGGCTGCAGGGCGATGTCGGTGACCTGTCCGGGTGCGGCATAGATCTGATAGAGCGCGCCTTCGCTCCAGGGATAGAGCTGGATGGCGTTGATAAAGCCGTTGCGGACGGGCTGCATTCGTGCCGCCTCATTGGCCTGACTGATCCGCTGCTTGGGGTCTGTCGGCTCTGCCTTGGCCTTCCTGGTCTCGACTGGCTTCAACTGGCCGGGAAGCGGAAGTGGTTTCGGCAGTTCGACGACCTTCACCGGACTTGGGGGATCGAGCTTCTGCACGGCAGGTATTGCATCGTCATATTGGATCTGCGGCGGAATGTATTTTTTCGAGGCGCAGCCGGCGAGCGCTGTCGCAGATAGCAGTGCCACGGCCAGAAGGTGCGCCTTCGGGATGTTGCGGGCAGTCTGCCTAGTCGTATCGCGGGTTCGTGCCGCACCCATCATGAAAGCTCCTTCGACCAGTTGATGGCATTGATGTAGACGCCGAGCGGATTGGCCTTCAGCCGGTCGGCATCGCGGGGTGGCTGGATGATGATTGTGAGGATGGCGGTCCAGCGTTCGGTGCTGGCAAGACTGCCGTTCTCGTAATGGCGCTCGGTCCAGGCGACACGGAACGAGTCTGGTGAAGCACGGATGACGCTCGAGACCTCGATCGAGATCTGAATTTTGCCTACCTTGGCAAAAGGGTCGTTGAGACGTGCGTAGTCGTTCAACGAGACGGCGCCACGGTCGGTCGTGTAATCGTAGGCGCGAAGCCAGTTTTGCCGAACAATAACAGGATCGTCCGCAATGCTTCTCACTTGCTCGATGAAGCGAGCGAGATGCCATGCGATCTGCGGATCGGTCGGCCGATAGTCGGCAAAAGCCGGAGCGACCGCCTGGGCCTCGCCAAGTTTATCGACCTGAACGATCCAGGGAACCACAGTTCCGCGTGTGGATTGCCAGACCAGTGCCGTGGCGAAACCCGCCGCCAGGACGAGAGAGCCGGAGGCCATCAGCCGCCAGTTTTTCGCCTGCACGCGCGCCGAGCCGATGCGATCGTCCCAGACCTGCGCAGCACGCTGGTAGGGCGTTTCTGGCTGCGGTGCCTTGCCATAACGGACGGAAGGACGTCTGAAGAGGTTCATCGGCGGTCATCCTGACTGAGGGAAACATTCATCGAGCCGCCGCCATGGTCGCCGGAGCGGACGGAATGCGCGGCCATGCCGGCGCCATGGCCTATGGTCTGGGAGAGCTTCATGCGGTTGGCCCATTCCGGCGGAGATCCCGCACTGGCTTCTCCGCCTGAACCAAGCCCTGAAGCAGCTCCCGATGGCTGCTCTCCACCGGTTGCACTCCATGCCGCCGAGCGGCCAGCCTGCTGGCTGGAAGACAGGGCTGACGCCGCGCGCGACATCGCCTGCTTCACGGGCTGGGCAGCGGCACCAGCACCGGCCCTGGCGACCCCAGCAAGACCGGCGGCGATCGAGCCCGCGCCGTTCTGTCCCGATGTTGCGGCGGCGAGGCCAAAAGCCGTCGAAGTACTGCCGGAAAGATGCGCGCCGCCACGGGCAGCGACAGCCGACATCCGCCCCCCAGCACTGACCGCACCCGCTGCGCTGCCGAATCCGGCACGGGCACCCATTGCGCCGGCGACGCCAAGACCCGCGGCGGCGAGGCTCGTCCCCACAGCGGCACCCGCACCAAGCTGCGGGGCTCCGGAAACAAGGCCCGTTGCAATGCCGGGGCCGAAGATCGACAGCCCCATCAGAGACAGTGCGCCCAGCACCAGCGACAGCGCATCCGTGATTGTTGGCTGTTCGGCACCTAAACCGCGAGTGAACTCGCCGAAGAGACCCGAGCCGATGCCGACGATGACAGCGAGGACGAGGATCTTCACGCCGGACGCGACGATGTTGCCGAGCACTTTCTCGGCGAGGAAGGCTGTCCGGCTGAACAGCGCAAACGGGATCAGCACGAAGCCTGCCAGTGTCGTCAGCTTGAACTCGATGAGCGTGACGAAGATCTGGACGGCCAGAATGAAGAACGCGATCAGCACGATCGCCCAGGCGGTCATCAGCACTGCGATCTGGACAAAATTCTCGAAGAACGAGACGTAGCCCATCAGCTGGCTGGCGGCGTCGAGGATCGGATTGCTGGCGTCGATACCGACCTGTGCGACACGGCCCGGCTGCAGGAGAGCGGAGCCCGAAAGTGCCGATCCTCCCGCTTTCAGACCAAGCCCCGAGAAACTCTCGAAGACGATGCCGGCGAGACGATTGAAGTTGCCGATGATGAATGCGAAGAATCCGATATAGAGCGTCTTCTTCACCAGCCGATGCAGCATGTCCTCGTCAGCGCCCCATGCCCAGAAAAGGCCGGCAAGCGTGATGTCGATGACGATCAGCGTGGAGGTGAGAAATGCCACTTCGCCGCCGAGCAGGCCGAATCCGGAATCGATGTAGCGGGTAAAGGTTTCGAGGAAGCGGTCGATTACGCCCGTGTCGTTCATGGCCCCACCGTGTTCGAACGGGGGTCTTTGGTATCGGCCCGGGTCGAAGGGCTCAGCGGCAGCAGGCGGCTCTGATCCTTCTCGATTGGTGGAGCGGCGTATGGTGCCACGCGTCGGGACGGTCGCAGGAAACGCCGGCGGTTCTCGGCCCAGGCCTTCCTGCAGGCCTCGTCTGCAATTGCAACCATGCCAACTGCCCGGCATCGCTCGAGTTCAACGCTGGCCGGCTCGCCGCCCGGATACGCAGAACGCGGGGAGGACGCGTCCTGCGAGCCGTTGCCGCGCAACGCCATGAAGGCGGCGGTCATGGCGGCGCCAAGGGCAATAACGGCTACTATCCGGGCGGCGATCTTGAGATCCATGACGCGCCTCAGTCGTGGAACATTTTGACGGATGACGCGGTGTACCTGCTGCCCGTCATGAAGCGGCTGAACTGTTCTCGCGCCTGCTCCTGTGCAGCGGCCGTCCTCGCCTGCTCCAGCGCAGCAGCCCTGCCCTGCGCCGCCAGCATTGCGGTGAGGTCGGCGACCTGTCTGGCCTGCACGGCGAGAAGCTGGTTGCCGGCTTGCGTTGCCTGCAGCACGCCGACCGCCGACTGGCTGGCGCCGACGAGCGCGCTGGTCTGCTGCTGCGTCCCGTCGATATTGTCCACGGCAACGGCACCGGCCTTCAATGAATGCTCGAAAGCCGACACCGATGTCCGCCAGCGCTCACGGGCACCGTCGACAAGCTGCTGGCTGGAGAGACCGGAACCGAACTGCTCATAGGTCGAGGTGAACTGGCTGTCGATGTCCTGGACGCTGTAGGCGAGCCTGTCAGCCTCGCCGAGGAGGGTTTTCATCTGCGAGAAATTGCCTTCGATCTGGCCAAGCAGCGAGGTTGGCAGCGAGGTGAGGTTCTTCGCCTGGTTGATCAGCATCTGCGCCTCGTTCTGAAGCGAGGTGACCTGGTTTTGAATTTGCTCAAGGGCCCGCGAGGCCGAAAGCAGGTTTTCGGCGTAGTTCCTGGGATCGAACACGATGAATGCGAATGCCGGTGCCGATGACAGTGCAACAGCGGCAACAAATGCGCCGGCGGCGGCCATGCGCCGAAAGCGGCGACGTGCAGGAACAGACATCATGAGGAAACCTCCCTTGCGGATTGGTCGATGACATTGGTGAGATCAGGGATGAGGTCGGCCGCCCACGAGAGGCCGCGATCGGCAAGCCAGCCCCTGAGGAACTGATCTGTACCTCCCTCGGCAATGATCCGGTCGATCACCGCCTGGTCCGACTTCGAGGATGCAGCGCAGAGCGCCAGTGCAATCGGACCGAGGCTCAGCTCGAACAGCCTGTTGCCGCGTCGGGACTGGCAGTAGTAGTCGCGCTTCGGCGTCGCGCGTGCGACGATCTCGATCTGGCGATCGTTGAGACCGAAGCGCCGATAGATCGGGGTGATCTGCGGCTCGATGGCGCGCTCGTTCGGCAGGAACAGCCGCGTCGGGCAGCTTTCGACGATGGCTGGCGCGATCCTGCTGCCGTCAATGTCGGAGAGTGATTGCGTGGCAAAGATGACGGAAGCATTCTTCTTCCTCAGCGTCTTCAACCATTCACGCAACTGATCGGCGAACCCGCCATCGTCGAGCGCCAACCAGCCCTCGTCGATGATCAGCAGTGTCGGCCGGCCATCCATTCTCTGTTCGATGCGATGGAAGAGATAGGCAAGCACGGCCAGAGCCGCACCGGTGCCGATCAGGCCTTCGGTCTCGAACGCCTGTACGGATCTGTCACCAAGACGTTCATGTTCGGCATCGAGCAGCCGGCCATAGGGACCGCCGATGCAATAGGGCCGCAACGCCTGCTTCAGCGACGAGGACTGGAGGAGCACGGTCAGGCCAGTGAGCGTCCGCTCCTGAACCGGTGCGCTGGCCAGTGATGTCAGTGCTGACCAGAGATGTTCCTTAACGTCCGGTGTGATCGGGACGCCTTCGCGCAGAAGAATGTCGACGAGCCAGTCGGCTGCCCAGGCACGCTCCGGAACGTGGTGAATACGGCCAAGCGGCTGAAGCGAAACGGCATCGATGTCGTCCGACAGATCCGCCAAGGTCAAAAGAGCAAGAGGATCTTCCGCTCCGCGGCCACTCGACGCGCTGCTGCCGAGATTGTGCCAGTCGCCGCCCATGGCGAGCATTGCAGCGCGGATCGAGCCACCAAAGTCGAAGGCAAAGATCTGGTTGTTCCTATAGCGCCTGAACTGCAGCGCCATCATCGCCAGCAGGACCGACTTGCCAGCTCCGGTCGGACCCACGACAAGCGTGTGACCGACATCGCCGACATGGAGGCTGAAGCGGAAGGGCGTCGCGCCCTCTGTCCTGGCGAAGAACAGCGGTGGCGCACGAAAATGGTCATCCTCGACGGGTCCCGCCCAGACTGCCGAGAGCGGGATCATGTGAGCGAGATTCAAGGTAGATAGCGGCGGCTGGCGGACGTTGGCATAGACGTGACCGGGAATGCTGCCGAGCCAGGCTTCGATGGCGTTGACTCTCTCGGCGATGCACGTGAAATCCCTTCCCTGGATCACTTTCTCGACCAGCCGGAGTTTCTCGTCTGCGATCGACGGATCGGCATCCCACACCGTCAGTGTGGCCGTGACGTAGGCCTGGCCGATGTGGTCGGAGCCGAGATCCTGCAGGGCCGCGTCCGCATCGGCTGCCTTGTTGGCCGCGTCTGTGTCGAAGAGCACGGATGCCTCGTTGGTCATCACCTCCTTGAGGATCGCGGCGACGGACTTCCGCTTTGCAAACCACTGGCGGCGGATCTTCGTCAGCAGCCTGGTCGCATCGGTCTTGTCGAGCAGGATCGCCCGCGTCGACCAGCGATAGGGGAAGGCAAGCGCATTGAGATCGTCGAGGATCCCCGGAAAGGTGGTGGTGGGGAACCCGATGATGGTCAGCGTGCGCAGATGGATGTCGCCCAGTCGCGGCTCCAGTCCCCCGGCAAGCGGCTGGTCGACCAGAAGTGCGTCGAGATGCATCGGTGTTTCCGGAACACGGACACGATGATGCCTGGTCGAGACCGTCGAGTGCAGGTAGGTCAGTGTCTCGCCGTCATCGAGCCAGGCAGCTTCTGGAACAAAGCCTTCGACCAGATCCAGCACACGGTCGGTACGGTCGACGAAGCTCTTCAGCAGTTCCCGGGGATCGACACCGCTCCTTTCCCGGCCTTCGTAAAGCCAGTTCTCCATCCGCGAGACGTCTTCTGCCGGCGGCAGCCAGACGAAGGTGAGAAAATAGCTGCTCTCGAACAGCTCTCCGTCTGGTTGACGACTCCACTGCAACGATCCCCGGCCGCTCCCACTTTCGAACTGCTCGCGCCGTTCGATGTCGAGAAGCGCGGATGCGGAATCCGGGAACCGGCTGTCAGGATAGCTGGCAGCGGGATTACGCTGCGCTTCGACGAAGATCGCCCAGCCCGAGCCGAGACGGCGGAGCGCGCCGTTCAGCCGGGCGGTCGTGCCGACGAGTTCCGCCGGCGTGGCGGAATCCAGATCGGGACCGCGGAAACGGGCGGTTCTCTGGAAACTGCCATCCTTGTTGAGCACCACGCCCGGCGCAACCAGTGCCGCCCAGGGCAGATAGTCGGCAAGGCTGGACGGGCGTCTGCGGTATTCGGCGAGGTTCATCATCTCTCAGCAGCCGAAATGGGAGGGATAGCGAAGGTGCCGGCGAACGACGTCGACGAACTGCGCGTCGCGCCTGGTCGCCCAGACGGCGGCGAAATGTCCGATCGCCCAGATGATGAGACCAGCAATCCAGAGACGCAGACCAAGCCCGACCGCACCGGCGAGCGTGCCGTTGGCGATGGCGACCGCACGCGGCGCGCCGCCGAGCAGGATCGGTTCGGTCAGCGCACGATGCACGGGTGCGAAAAAGCCTCGGACTTCCTCGTCCATCAGACCAGTGCTCCGCCGCCGAACGAGAAGAACGAAAGGAAGAATGAACTCGCCGCGAAAGCTATCGACAGGCCGAACACGATCTGGATCAGGCGCCTGAAGCCTCCGGACGTGTCGCCGAAGGCGAGCGACAGGCCGGTGACAATGATGATGATCACCGCCACGATCTTGGCGACTGGCCCCTCGACAGATTCGAGGATCTGCTGAAGGGGTTGTTCCCACGGCATGGACGAGCCTGCGGCGTGGGCAGGCACAATCCTCATGGCCATGATGGCAGCCGCCACTGCGGCACGCGCAACCAGCACACCAGGCTTAGGGATAGACGATGAAGTGAAGCGGATCGGGTTCATTCTGAAGCTCCAATGGTGACTGGGGATATGTGGCTGTGGCACTCTCGAGCCTGGCGTTGAGCGTGCGATAGTCACCGGTGGCGGGATCAAGACCTTCGACCCACGCGATCTCTACGAGACGGCGCGCAGCACCCCGGCCAGCGAGGACAGCAATGAGGTCGATGGTCTCGGCAATGAGGGCGCGCGGGACCGTGACCACGGCCTCCTGCACAAGCTGCTCGAGCCGCAGCAGTGCGCCAGTAGCAGAACCAGCGTGAATGGTGCCGATGCCGCCTGGATGGCCGGTGCCCCAGGCCTTCAGCAGATCGAGCGCTTCCGCGCCGCGAACCTCACCGATCGGGATACGGTCGGGCCGAAGCCGCAGCGAGGACTTGACCAGATCGGACAGCGAGGCAACACCATCCCTGGTACGCAGCGCCACCAGGTTGGGCGCGGCACATTGCAGTTCGCGCGTATCCTCGATCAGCACGACGCGGTCGGTGGTTCTGGCAACCTCGGCCAGCAGCGCATTGACCAGCGTCGTTTTGCCCGTCGACGTACCACCGGCGACCAGAACATTTTTCCTCCTTTCGACGGCAAGCCGCAGCACGTCGGCCTGGCCCACGGTCATGACCCCCGCAGTGACGTAATCACCGAGGGCAAATACTGCGACCGCCGGCTTCCTGATGGCGAAGGTCGGTGCCATGACGACCGGTGGCAGCAGGCCCTCGAAACGTTCGCCTGTCTCCGGAAGTTCGGCCGACACGCGCGGCGCACCCGCATGAACTTCCGCACCGACATGGTGGGCGACCACGCGGATGATGCGCTCGCCGTCGGCCGGGACCAGCAGTTCATCGGAGGCGCAGAGCCCTTCTCCCAGCCGGTCGACCCAAAGGCGTCCATCCGGGTTCAGCATCACCTCGACGATCTCAGGATCCTCGAGGAAGCGGGCGATGGCCGGTCCAAGCGCCGTGCGCAGCATGCGCGCGCCGCGCGACACCGCTTCCCTGCCAGAATGATGATTGCCTGCCACGATAGTCCCCGTTCGCTGCGGCGAGCCTGTTCGTGCCGCGGTCGGGGATGATTAGAAGAGGCATGAATACCGGCCTTGCAACAGGCAAAACCGGTGAGTGCAACGCGGCGTGCAGAGACTTGCTGAATGCGGTGCGGCGATCTCGCCGGCCTGTCGCTGCCATCTACCGCGACGGGGAATCATCCGCGCCGGCTGGCGGCGCCGGCGGGACTTCATCAGCGATTTCCTGTCTGAGCTTCGGTCCCTTGCTCAGCCTGCGGCCAAGCGCGTCAACGAACGCGTCATACCGCTGCAGACCTTTCGCGCGCGCTTCGGCCTGCGCGGATTCGGGCAACGCCGGGGTCGAGTTGAGCCAGAAGCGGACGAACAGCGCCAGTGTCTCGATCGCGATGCCGACATCGCGCTCGACACGCTGCACGCGCCGGTCAATCTGGTCGAGACGACGGGTGATCGCCGCCTCCTTGCGCTCCTCGGCATCCGGTGACAGAAACGAGGCGATCGCGGCCTCGGCTATCAGCGACAGGGATACGTCGCGCCTCGCCGAATAGTCAGCAAGCGCATCCATGACGTTAGGATCAAGGTAGGCGGAGAGCCGTTTCTTCTTCGCGTTCTTCACCGGTCAGAGCTCGATGCCGTCATTCGGATCAAGGCTCGCCTGCCGTGCAGCGCGCCGCATGGCCTGATCGACCACCCGCCGACGGACCGCATCATCATCGGATTCGTCCCGGTCCAGATCGAACTCGTCGCCGCGCAGCACTGCCCGTTCCGGCGCGACATCCTCGTGTTCCGGGAGCTCCGGCTGGCGGCGGATGCCACCGTTTGCCGGATCCTCGTCCTGCGTATCCGCAGAGAGCCCGGATTGCAGAGGATTGCCTTCCGGCACCGCAGGGACTGTTGCGCCGGTCCAGTCATCCGGGCGCAGTGGTCCTGAGGCCGTTTCAGGGTTCGGTGGCGGCAGGACACGCCCTGCGAGACGTGGATCGGCAAAATACCGTGCTTTCTTGGCCCGGATCGGGAACAGGCCCGAAACCATGACGATGGCATCGGTCGGTGGTAGTTGCATGATCTCGCCGGGCGTCATCAGCGCACGCGCTGTTTCCTGCCGTGAGACCATCAGATGCCCGAGCCAGGGCGACAACCTATGCCCGGCATAGTTTTTCATGGCCCGCATCTCGGTTCCCGTTCCCAGCGAGTCGGAGACGCGTTTGGCCGTGCGCTCGTCGTTGGTGGCAAAGCTCACCCGCACATGGCAGTTGTCGAGGATGGAGTTGTTCGGACCGTACGCTTTTTCGATCTGGTTGAGCGACTGGGCGATCAGGAAAGACTTGATGCCGTAGCCCGCCATGAACGCGAGGGCCGACTCGAAGAAATCGAGCCGGCCGAGCGCAGGAAACTCGTCGAGCACCATTAGCAGACGATGCCGTCGATCCTTCGCATGAAGCTCTTCCGTCAGCCTTCGCCCGATTTGGTTCAGCACGAGCCGGATGAGCGGCTTGGTACGGCTGATGTCGGAGGGTGGCACGACAAGATAGAGTGTCGCTGGCCGCTCGTCCTCGACTAGATCGGCGATACGCCAGTCGCAGCGGGATGTCACGTTCGCCACCACCGGATCGCGGTAGAGACCCAGAAAGCTCATTGCTGTCGAGAGCACGCCGGAGCGTTCATTCTCCGACTTGTTCAGCAGTTCCCGTGCCGCCGATGCCACCACCGGATGTGGCCCGCCCTCGCCCAAATGCTTCGTCAGCATCATTGTGCGAAGTGTCATCTCGATCGGCCTTTGCGGATCGGAAAGGAAATTCGCAACTCCGGCAAGCGTCTTGTCATTCTCGGCATAGAGAACGTGCAGGATGGCACCGACCAGGAGCGCGTGGCTGGTCTTCTCCCAATGGTTTCTGCGTTCCAGCGAGCCTTCGGGATCGACCAGGACATCGGCAACGTTCTGCACGTCGCGGACCTCCCATTCGCCGCGTCTCACTTCCAGCAAAGGGTTGTAAGCAGCAGAGGACGCATTGGTTGGATCGAAGAGCAGGATACGGCCAAAACACGCTCGCCATCCGGCCGTCAGCTCCCAGTTCTCACCTTTGATGTCGTGAACGATCGCCGAGCCTGGCCACGTCAGGAGCGAGGGCACGACAAGGCCGACACCCTTGCCGCTTCGTGTGGGCGCGAAGCACAGAACGTGTTCTGGGCCGTCGTGGCGGAGATAATCGCCCTCCAGCTTCCCCAGCACCACCCCGTCCGGTCCGATCATCCCGGCGGCCTGGATCTCCTTACCGGTCGCCCAGCGTGCAGAACCATATGTGGCGGCGTTCTTCGCCTCCCGTGCCCGCCACACCGACATACCGATGGCCACTGCGATCGCGATAAAGCTGCCGCTCGCTGCGATCAGCGCGCCCTCCAGAAAAATGTCTGGCGCATACGCATCGTAGAAAAACCACCACCAGAAAAAGGCCGGCGGCGGATAGATGGAATGGCCGGCAAGCTCGAGCCATGGATCCCCGAGCTGCGGCTGGAATCCAAGCCGCCATGCGGTCCACTGCGTCGCGCCCCAAGTAGTGACCAGCACGATCAGAAGCACGGCAACGAGTTGCCCCCACAATATCTTGGTCGCCGGCATGCATCGTCTCTTTGGCTGAGGCTTGGGGCGCCCACAGAAATATCGAATGTCCGCATACGCAAGAACACAAGACAGTTTACGGAACCGCCGGGTAGTCCGACCTACACGGACTTGTTCGTTGCAGTGCTGTTTCTGCTGATCGAGGACTGGCTGAGCAGACACGGCTGTGCCGCTTGATATCGGAGTTCGCCATGATGGGAGTTTCGAAATGACTGCAGATGGGCCGGGAGCGGACCGTCCGGTGTCAGGGCAAAACTTCTTGGAGCAGCCATCGCAAACAAGCTCAGAGTTGGCTGATCGTTGCTGTTGCAAGATTGGAACGCTGAAGACCTCGGCCATGTGCGGTTGAACATAGCCACCCGCATCGTCCCCTCACAACCCAGGGCAAGGAGTGGGCTTGGCTGTTCAGATGCGATGGCGGAGCGCCTCGACGATCACCGACATCGCAGGCGAGAGCTGCCGCCTGCTCGGGTAATAGAGGTGATAGCCCGCAAATGGCGGACTCCAATCGTCAAGCACCAGCCTGAGCCGTCGGCTGGCGATGTGGTGGCTTACGAGATTTTCCGGGACATAGGCGATCCCGCAACCGCGTATCGCAGCCTCGATCATGGGTAGGGACGAATTGAAGGTAAGTTGTCCTTCCACCCGCACGCGAAGGTCGCGGCCATCCCTGGCGAATTCCCAGGCATACAATCCGCCGAACGTCGCCTGCCGCATGTTTATGCAGTCGTGATCGACCAGGTCCTGGGGGGTGGTTGGCACCGGATGGAGGGCAAAGTACTCCGGCGAAGCCACGGCCACGAGCCTCCAATCTGGACCGATCCGCACTGCAATCATATCCCTGTCGATGCTCTCGCCGAGCCGCACGCCTGCGTCAAAGCGCTCCTCCACAATGTTCTTCATAGCGTTGTCGCTGTAGAGCTCGACGCGCAGGTCGGGATAGTCGCCAAGCACGGGCTGCAGCTTCGGCCAGACAGTCGTCTGGAGCGCATGGTCGGACAGCGTGATGCGGACCGTTCCGGAGGGTTTGTCGCGAAAGGCCACCAGGCTTGCAAGGTCGGCCTCGATTTCGTCGAAGCGCGAGCCAAGAGATTGGAAAAGCCGCTCGCCGGCCTCCGTCGGGGCGACGCTCCGTGTCGTGCGCGTCAGCAGGCGGACGCCAAGACGAGCTTCCAGCTCCTTGATCGTCGAGCTCAGGGTCGACTGCGAGGTTCCGAGCTTGGCTGCCGCCTTGGTGAAGCTGCGCTCCCGGGCGACAGCCACAAACCAGAGCAGATCCTTCATGCCATCGCGCTGCATAGGTCACCTCCTGGCCTGCATTCATATCACAAGCAGATAAGTCCATGCGAATTCCTCAGTCTAATAGAATGGGTTCCGCGTCGATATATTCCGGGCATGGCGACGGGGATCGCGGCTGATCCGCTCCCGGTCGCCTTGCAAGGATGCCAATTATGGAAACGACCTACGACACAACGTCCCTCGAAGACCGCTCCGCATGGGGAGCGGTGCTCTCGATGTCGTTGTGCGTCTTCGTGCTTATTGCTTCGGAATTCATGCCGGTCAGCCTGCTGTCCCCGATCGCGGCCGATCTCGGTATCACCGCCGGGCACGCCGGACAGGCAATTTCGATTTCGGGTGCTTTCGCCGTCGTGACCAGCCTGCTTGTCGCCGGCCTCACCCGGCGAATTGACCGCCGGCTGGTCGTCACCGGCTTTACGGCTCTCCTCATTGTCTCCGGGTTCGCCGTCACCTTTGCGCCGAATTACGCGCTCCTCATGGTTGGCCGCGCACTGCTCGGCATCGCGATCGGCGGCTTTTGGTCGATGTCGACCGCGATCGTCATGCGCCTGATGCCGCAAGACATGGTTCCAAAAGGCCTCGCCATGCTGAACGCTGGCAATGCCATTGCCGCCACGATTGCCGCACCAGTGGGTAGCTTTCTTGGAGCCTATATCGGCTGGCGCGGCGCTTTCTTTCTCGTCGTGCCGCTCGGCCTGCTGGCGCTGGTCTGGCAGTGGATCAGCCTTCCAGCCCTGCCCCCGCGCCAAAGGAAACGTCCAGGCAATCCGCTGGCGCTGCTGGGCCGTCTTCCAGTCGCCATCGGCATGGCGTCGATCATGATGCTGTTCATGGGCCAGTTCGGGCTTTTCACCTATCTGCGCCCCTTCCTCGAGAGCGTCACCCGGCTTGATATCGCCGCGCTTTCGGCGATCCTGCTGGCGATGGGGCTGGCGGGGGTCCTCGGTACCTGGTGCGTCGGCCGGCTTTTGCGGACGCGCCTGTTCGGCATTCTCATAGTCATCCCCCTGGTCATGGCCGCGCTAGCAGTTGCGCTCGTCGCCCTCGGTGCCTCGCCGGTCCCTACAGCGCTTCTGCTCGTTGGCTGGGGCTTCTTCGGCACGGCCGCGCCCGTTGGTTGGGGCACGTGGCTCAGCCGCACGTTACCTGACGACGCCGAGGCCGGCGGCGGGCTGCAGGTCGCGGTCATCCAGCTCGCCATCACCGGCGGCGCCGCCATCGGCGGCACGCTCTTCGATACGGTCGGCTGGTGGGGAGCTTTCACCTTCGGCGCGGTGATGCTCGGCGGATCAGCGCTTGCCGCCTTTGCCGCGTCGCATGTGGCCCAGAGGTCCTTGCCATGACCATCGAGCGTGCGACGCTCAGCCGCCGGACATTGCTCGGCGCCGCGCTCGCCGTGGCGGCCTTGCCGCGCGCAGCCGCCAGCCAAGGGGGCAAGGACCCAGCCAGCCAGGAGCCCACCGACATGAAGATCAGGATGATTTTCAACGGCCGCACGATGACCGCCACGCTCTACGACAATCCGTCGGCGCGCGACTTCTTCTCCATGCTGCCGCTGGACCTCAACATTGAGGACTATGCGCATAACGAGAAGATCGCCTATCTGCCGCGCAAGCTAACCGAGGAGGGAAGCGGTCCGTTCGCCAACGAGCAGCCCTATGACCTCTGCTATTTCATGCCCTGGGGCAACCTGGCGATGTTCTACGAGGACTACCGCCATCCAGGGCTGATCAGGCTCGGCCGCTTCGACGGGGGCGAGCAGGCCCTGCATGTGCGCGGCGAGTTCTCGCTCCACATCGAACGCATCTGAGGACACAAGGGAGATCAGTTATGGACATTCTTCGCGCAGGCACGAGGCCTTCCGGCAAAGGCCCGGAGGACTGGTTCACCGGCACGGTGCGGATCGATCCGCTCTTCAACCCCTTCGACGCCGCGCGAGTCCAAGGCGCTCAGGTGACCTTCGAGCCGGGCGCCCGCACGGCCTGGCACACGCATCCGCTGGGGCAGACGCTGATCGTCGCCTCCGGCCGAGGCCGCGCGCAGCGCGAGGGAGGCCCGGTCGAGGAGATTAGGCCCGGCGACGTCGTCTGGTTCGCGCCGGGAGAGAAGCACTGGCATGGGGCGGCGCCCGAGACAGCTATGAGCCATATCGCGCTCCAAGAGGTTAAGGACGGCAGGGTCGTCGACTGGATGGAGCATGTGACGGACGCACAATACGGCGCCTGAGAAACCAACCCTCAACTTTGGAGAACTGCCATGATCAAGGACAAGGTCGTAATCATCACCGGAGCATCGTCAGGCATCGGCGAGGCAACCGCGAAGCTGCTCGCGAGCAAAGGCGCCAAGGTCGTCCTTGGCGCGCGGCGCGCCGATAGGCTGAAGCAGATCGCCGACGAGATCGCTAAGGACGGCGGTCAGGCGACCTACATGGAACTGGATGTTACGAAGCAGTCCGACAACGACGCGATCGTCGAGCTGGCCAGGAAGGCGTTCGGCCGCGTCGATGTCATGTTCCTCAACGCCGGCCTCATGCCGATCTCGCCACTATCGGCAATGAAGACAAAGGACTGGCACCAGATGGTCGACGTGAACGTCAAGGGCGTCCTGAACGGCGTCGCCGCGGTGCTGCCGGAGTTCCTCGCACGGAAATCCGGACACGTCATCGCGACCTCTTCGGTCGCCGGGCTCAAGGCCTACCCGAACGGCGCGGTCTATGGAGGCACGAAATGGTTCGTGCGCGACTTCATGGAAGTGCTGCGCATGGAGTCCGCCATGGAAGGGACTAACATCCGCACCGCGACCATCTATCCGGCCGCGATCAACACGGAACTGCTTGAAACGATCAGCGACGAAGGCACGGCCGCCGCGATGCAGAATACCTATGACAAATTCGGAATCTCGCCGGACCGGATCGCTGACGTGGTTGCGTTCGCCATCGACGCACCGGAAGACACCACGATCAACGAGTTCACGGTCGGACCCGCCAACCAACCCTGGTGATCCGAACCGAGGCCCCGCAAACAACATCATCAGATTGCTTCTGACGAATGACACACCTGCCGACATCATCGCCAACACCATCGCCTTCGGTCGCGGTTACCTTGCTGCCAGCCATGGCGGCGGTGTTGGCCGGGTTTGTTGTCATCGGCGCAGCATTGCCTGTGCTTCCGCTGCACGTCAGCCACAATCTGGGATTCGGTAGTGTCGTTGTCGGCCTAGTTGCGGGAACGCAGTTCGCGGCATCCCTGGTCTCACGCGTGTGGTCGGGTTCCTTTGCGGACGGGAACGGAGGGAAACGAGCCGTTCTCGTGGGCCTGGTTACGGCAGCGGCTGCCGGGCTGCTCTATCTCCTGTCCGTTGCCGTCGCGCGTTCGCCCGTTCTCTCCGTCTCGATCCTCGTCGTCGGACGCGCGGTGCTGGGCGGTGCCGAGAGCTTTATCATCACAGGTGGCGTGGCCTGGGGCCTGGCGCTCGTGGATGCCGGGCATTCGGGGAAAGTCATTGCATGGGTCGGCACTGCGATGTTCGCGGCATTGGCCTTCAGCGGACCATTGGGAACCATGTTGTTCACAGCCTACGGCTTTGCGGCGATAGGGCTGCTGACCACACTATTGCCGTTGCTCGTCCTGGGATCACTCATGCGAGCGCCGAACCCTTGGATACAGTTGCGGCAGAGAAAATCCGATTTGAGAGGGGTTTTTGGCGCGGTATGGCTGCCAGGCGTTGGTGCGGCACTCGCCAGTGTCGGCTACTGCTCAATCCTTACCTTCAGCTCCCTTCTCTATGCCAGCAATCATTGGCGGCCCGTCTGGGTTGGATTTACCGCCTTTGGAGCTGCGCTGATCGCAGCGCGTGTGGTCTACGGTCATTTGCCTGACAGGTACGGCGGTGCAAAGATCGCCCTGCTGTTCGTGCTGGTGCAGTCAGCCGGGCTTCTGCTCATCGGGTTGGCACGAAGCAGTGTGCTTGCTTCCTTAGGAGCCGCGCTGGCGGGCCTGGGTTACTCCCTGGTCTACCCCGGGCTTGGCGTGGAGGCGGTTGGTGGCACGTCGCCGCAAAACCGCGGGTTGGCGATGGGCATCTACACGGCCTTTCTGGATGTCGCGATGGCTCTAGGAAGCCCGGCGCTGGGATGGGCTGCCGATAGAGCAGGGTTGAGCGTTGTCTTCTTTATCAGCGCCGGTGTCACCTTTTGTACAACCGCCATTGCATTGCATTTAGCGTACAACGCCCGTCGAGGCCGACAGGCGCACGGCTACGTCCGTTAAACCGGCCAAAGTAGCCATCCATGCAAGGTTGAATAACCGCGGGCGACCCGACGGCGACCTCCAGAGCGGTCGCCTGCAACGTCGGCTTTCGGAACAGGCAAAGTTGGCCTCTAGGTCCGGCGTGAGGCGCAAAGCTGCCGTCGATGGCGATCGCAGAGTGTCCGTTGCCGAATACGAGATTCAGCACGAAAGACATCACAATTCACAACCCCAATGCTCGCTTTTTTCCAGAGATCCAATCGACTCCGCCCCCTGGACTGGCGAAGCCGGACACATGTTTTCCGAGCTGCCGTTCGACAGATGGCGACCAAGGCACGAGCTGGAAGCCAAGTCCTTCATCGATCATGATGAATCGGCCAGACGCGAGTGAGAAACGCTGCCGGTAGATTCCAGCTACTTGGCCTCCTCCCGAAGCCTTCGTGAATGGCAGTCCGGTCTCGTCAGCCAGCCGAGCGCCGAGCAGATTCACCTCGCGATCGCGTAGCGTGTCGATCAGGTTGCGAGAGAAGATGACGCGCTGACCTTCGTGCCGTGCGAGGCCTTCCTTGACAAGATGATCGGCGCGATCCTCTAGCGCCTGTTTCACTTCCCGGCCAAAGCCGCCCTCCCCGAGTTCGACGGGTTTGCTCGCGACAAGCTGACGGTCGAGCCAAGTCGCGCCGCCGCCGCTGATCTGCTCCTCGATGGAGAAGTCTGAACGGATGGCGAGCGCGACACGACCATGGCCCTTCGCATCCTTGTAGTTGCGGAGCTCAACTATGGAGCCAGGTGCTGAATCTCCGCTTGCATCAAGATCTTGAAACCGGATGTGATGGACCCGTCCGTCGACACCATCGACCACGGCGTATGCCGAGCCCCGCAGCTCGTCGTCGAGGCCCCGCTCCAACAGCCGACCGATGACAGGTTTGGCTGTCTGCTCAGTTGCAAGGACATAGTCGGCCGCGCCTCTTTCGACGCCATGGCCGGATAGGCTGCGATGCATGCGTTTGATGATGTCGCCACGCTCGCCTAGCGCAAGCAACGTCGTCTCAGCCTCCTCGGCAATGGTCCACTGGCCTGGACGAATCTCGCCGGCGAGGCCAAGTCGTTCCAACTTGCGCAGCCGGCCGATCTTAAGCGTGAGGAACTCGTCGGGCTGGTGGCTGCGAGGCGGCGCGAGATCGATGATGCCAAGGCGATCGGCATCGCGAACAAGCTGGCGGTCGAGCTGTGTCCAGCGCTCGGTGTCGATCTGTCGTTCGACTGTTCGGCGGATGTCCTTATCGGTCCGAGGTCCCAGCGTCTGGGTGAGGATATCGCCCGCTCGATCTCGCATTCCGTGGCGGATGTAGTCGCGCGAGATGACGAGGTTCTCGCCATCATCGGCCACGCCGCGCACAAGAATGTGGACGTGAGGATGTTCGGTGTTCCAGTGATCGATGCCGATCCAGTCGAGTTTGGTGCCGAGGTCGCGCTCCATATCGACCATGAGGCCGCGAGCAAAACTCTTGAGGTCGCCCAACTCTTGGGCGTCATCAGGAGAGACGATGAAGCGGAAATGGTGCCGATCATCCTTGCAGCGTTCTGAGAAGGCATCATGATCAGCCCCGTCCCCGTCCGGCCCGAACATTTTTGCTTTCTCGCCATCGCGGGCCACACCCTCGCGACCAAGATATTTGAGATGGGCGGCGAGCGGCGTCGATCCCCTGAACTGCCGGACAACCCGTGCCTTTACGACGGCGCCGCGTGAGCGGCCGGTAATGAGCCGATTGGCGCGGATGCTCGCCGACCTGCCACGACCGAACGTCGAGGCGCGTGAGGAGATGACGTTTCCCTTGCGCGAGATATGTCCCCCTGCCCTTTGTGCAGCGGCCAGTGCCTGGAAGATGAAGGGGCGTGCACGCTGACTGGCCCGGGAACGAATGCGGCCAGGCCGGACGCGGAATTCGTTATCCGTGCTCATGAGCATTCTTCCCGCAAGGTGCGGCCTCTGTTGAAAACTTTGAGAAATTGCTGATCGCGCACATCGCGGATTTCTCGCGCACATCGCAGAACCAGTGCGCAAACCCTTGAGATCCAACACCCCGACCGAGCCGCACATCGCGGCCCTTTATCCTGCCATCCCTCTTCGACCTCTCTCACGGCCAGCTCTCCCACCGCAATTTCCGCAACGGAACAGGCCGGAATGCGATTGACCGGAAAAGCAGTGTTCATTGTGATGGCCCGGAAGAACTCTGAGCAAATGGACCAAGAACCGTCGTGTTCCCAAAGGCCTAGCCGCTGCCTGAGCAAGACCAGCTTCTCGCTGAATTGGGCAACTCACGATGGCGATGGTCGTATGTTGTGGCGACCCCGGTTGATGGTTCATAATTGCAATGTGAAGGGGATAAGCAGGTGACACAGTCTTCAGCAAATGGAACAGATGCAAGACTGCTTGCCGAGGCCATTGCCGCGCTTCGGGAGCTGACATCGCGCGCCAGAGAGACCCACGATCGATCCTTCGACGATGGACATTCCGCCGATTCATGGCAGAGCGATGAGCTTCGTGCCGCGATAGAACGTGCCGAAGCAGTGATCGCGAAATTGGAGGCTTCCAGAGAATAAGAGGCCGCGTCGGCGTGCTGCTTCTTCGAGCCTGCAAATCGAGGAATCATGTCAAGCCTGACCTGACGTGCAGTGGCTGGACGCTTACGATCTCTCTCACGGCCAACCTACCCAGGGCAATTTCCACGACGGAACAGGCCCGAATGCAACTGCCCAGGAATGCGCCAATCATTGTGATGTCGCGAAGGAATCTTGCACGAACGGGCGACGAATAGAGGGATTCGGATCTGACGCACCTTCACGAAGTGAGCCGTCCGGTTGCGGTGCGAGCGCTGTAAGATCGGTGATCGCTTTACCCACCGGTGGTCGCAAACTGGGGGAGCGGATCGCGGTGAACACAGTCTCAACGGGACCTTCGGCTTCGCTTTCGTCTCGCGAAGCTAAGCCATTCGGTGTGTCTACGACGTGCGCGAAAATCGCTGAACCCAGTGCACTCGCTCTGCCCGCTCCTCGTCGCGGGCGCAAAGGAATAGGAACCGAACCATTGATAAGCGGGGCGAGTTTCCTGACATAGTCGACTGTCTCTCGCGGCAGCGGACGGCCCGTCGCAAGATGTTCCTGGTAGCGCCCGGGACCGGCATTGTAGGCAGCGAGAAAGCCGCTCCGATCGAAGCGGTCGAGCATCTCGCGGAGGTAAGCTGCACCGGCAAGAATGTTGTCGTGCGGTCGATAAGGATCATCGCCGAGATGATACCTGATCCGCAGTTCTTCCCACGTCGCAGGCATGATCTGCATCAGACCCATCGCGCCCTTGCTCGACACCGCATGAACATCACCGACGCTCTCGACATGCATGACTGCGCGAAGCAATCGCTCGGAAAGGGCAAAGCGTTTCGCGGCTTCCCGGATATGAGCCGACCAGGGATCAGCGGACGAAGTCTTGGCGTTGGAGAGAGCCGGCCCCTCGCCATGAGAAAGAGGTCCTGCGTAAGCAGCTGATGCAGAAGGGAGGAGCATGACGCATACACACAGCATCGTCACGCTTCGCCGGATGACAGCGCATGCACCGCTATCCCGACACGCGAAAGTCCTGCCACCGTGCTCGCTTCCGTCAAGGGCAAGGCTTCGCCGGCCGGACCTGCTTGCCACCAATTGCGGCGCGATGAGCGTCGGCAGCGATTGGCAAGCGTCCGGCCGCCCTTGACCTTCGCTGCGCGCGGCGGCCGCCTGACAGGCGATCGGGTCGAAGGGTTTGACCGGCGCCCGATCGATCATAGGGTTTGACACAGAAAGTCCCCCTGGGCGCAATCGGAGCATCCGATCAGCCTCGCTCGTCGCGCTTCGACTGCCGACTCCAGTGCAGAGCCCAAACACTTTTCTCAGCATCGAACTGGAACAAATTGGCGCGGATCGGCTGCGTGAAGGATGGGTCGTCGATGGCGACGGAGAGATAGTTGCCAGCCTTCTCGCCGGTACGTTCCCACGCCGCGCCGATCTCCATGCCTTCGCAGAAGATGCGATGGTCCGGTGCATTCTCGACATCCGATTTCTCGGCAGGCAGGATGGCGAGCTTCGCGTCGAGTGTCAGCGTTGAGACGTTGCCAAAGAAGCCGTCATCGTTGCGGGTGAAGGTGCCGATTTGGGCCATAGCGGTGCTCCTTTCATGAGCGTTTGGGGATGATTGGCGCGGGCCTTCACGGCTCGCCTGGACCGTGACCGCTTGAAACTTTCGGCGTCGGAGAGGTGCGGCCCGTCACCAAGACGGGAACGGCACGACCGATGATCGAAGTGAGCGGCAGTGGCCCGAAATACCGGCCGTCGAAACTGTCGCCGGCGTCCCGGTTCATGAGAAAGACTTCGCCGTCGGAGATCACGCGGCAGCCCTGCCAGACGGGCAACGGTCGGCCGCGACTATCGCGCTCGCGCGCAAGTCCAACGGTCGCGCCATGGGTGATGATAGCGGCGCCTTGTCGGCAGACCGTCGTGCCTTTGAGTGCGAACACGCGCTTCAGAAGCGGTACACCGTTCGGCAGATATTGACGCTCACCCAGGAAGCTGGCGAGCGGTTGGGGCGGCATGACGACGGCGATGTCGGTGACGTCGATCCTGCTTGCCAGCTCGACACGATACAACCCGATGGGGACGCTTGCAGATGCGTTCCAGATGAAGCGCGGGCGATGGGCGATCCATGCCGGTGCGACAGCGAGAACCGCGCCGCCAAGCATGCCGGCGATGATCGCAAGGCGCATGCTCATGGCTCAATCCTGCGGCGCAGGAGCCAAGCCTCATGGCGCTGGCGTGTGTAGGGCCTGGGCGTCTCGCGCGCGGCAAACCGGCTGTGGACATGGCGCCAGTAGTCCGGCGGCACATCGGCAGGGTCGATGCCAATCGCCTCGATGGCGTCGATGATCGTCAGCACCGTTTCGACGTTCCGCCATCCGGTAGCCGTGAGCAGGATCTCGGCGCCGGGGCGCACATAGGCGACGGTCGAACAGCGCCGACCGGCGGCGACTGCACGCAGTATGTCGATGCGGGACGCGACGGTGCCGAAGTCATTGCCCATCCACCGGACGAAAGCGAAGACGCTGCCAGGCGTGAAGGTGACGGCACGACGAGCGCGGTCGATGTTCCTGTTCGAAGCAACCTTGCCGAAGCGGATGTAGTTCTCGATCCGCTTCTTCAGCCACACCAGTTCGACGGTGGTGAGATCGCTCATGCCGACCTCCATGACAGGAGGCCACGAATAAGCATCGCGACGTGAGGGGCGCAAAAATTAGCCCTGCTTCGATGGGAACGGTGGACGTCGATCGTTCTTGTTATGGCCGAAAGATCAGGGCTCGGCTGTCGTCCACAGCCTCGCCGAGCTGCGCTTTGCGTTAGAAAGAATCCGAAGGATTCTCGGTTAGAAACGTTAGAGGAGCCGGTTCGGCAATCGCCACAATGGCTTAGGATCGAATCCGGTTCCTGATAGCACGGGAATCCGGTTCCCGATGGCACGGGAGTTGCGGTTCCTGATAGCACGGGCCTGTCCACAGTCATTTCACACCCCTGGTCGTTCTGGCGCGTGGCGCGCGTTGCGCCGCGTACGGTTCCGGCGGATTGGGTTGAAACGTCAGGCGCGATCGACCATCAGGATCGATGGTGAGCCCCAGCCAATAGCCAGGCAGCGGTTGGCGACGGACGATCTCGCGCAGATCGAATGTGAAGCGCTTGAACGGCGAAAGGCCGCCTGACTTCAGATGGAGATGCTGAAGGTCAAAGCTCCAGCCATAGGTCTGTCGGCCGCCGTGTTTTCGCACCAGACGGTAGAGCCATCGCTCCAGGCCCCCCGTCAGCCCAAAGTACTCTCGGTCAATGGTGAGGATCAGGGCATCGTCGAGGACGCCGGCATAGAACCAATCGGGCAGGATAAGCTCGATGCCGAGCGGGCGCCCGCTGGCGTCCATTCGCTCCTTCCACTCGTTGATCCAGGAGAAACGATGCCGCCGCCGTTCGGCTGGCTGTCGGATCGACGTGGCAACCGTGGTCGACTGCAGCCGGTCAAGCGCGGCCTTCAGCCTATGATAGCTATGGGCGGAATCGCCGCGGCCGATGAAGGCAAGGATCTCATAGGGTGTAGTCGCCATGAGACGCGACGTGCGAAGGCCGTTGTCTCGTGCGTCGACGATCTGGCTGGCCGCCCAGATCAGAATGTCGGCGTCCCAGATGGTCGCCATGCCATGTTCGGCCGTCGCCTCGACACGAATCGATACTTCGCCCATGCGAAAATCGATCGGCGTTACGCGGCGGGATTTGGCGAGCGAGAAGAACGGCCACGACATGAGATCCTGCGCGTCGCGTGGCGTAATGACACTGGCGCGAGCGTGAAACAGATCGAGCTGGCCTTCGGAGCGGTACTGCACTGACGCCACCCGTGCTGTCAGGAGGCGCGATCGCGTCTGCCGGCATAGGCTGGCGCGCGGGCGGCATGAGGCTTGGCTGGCGGAACAAAGGTCGCGTTCGCATCACTGGTAGAGGTACGCGCGCCAAGTTCGATCCAGGCGTGAAGATCGTCAATGTCGTACAGCACCCGCCCACCGACTTTCCGATACTTTGGGCCGGTGCCGTAGGTTCGATGTTTCTCCAGGGTGCGAGCGCAAAGACCGACGATCGGTGCGGCCTCCTTGGTTCGCAGGTATTTTTGGGGCGCGTCCGCGGGACCCTTCGACATTGCTCGATCTCCATCCGGTTTTGCTGTCATCCTGGCCTGCCGGGACGCGCGAAACGGACGATGGTCGAATTGAGGAAAAGCGAGGAAGGGCAAAGATCGGGGAGTGCGTTTTTGCTACCCCGCGAAAAGGGGCTTTAGCGCCCGGATTTCTGGCTGCGGCTGTGGGGATAAAAGAGAAGATCGCGATAGCCGCCGGCGACCAGGCGATCCGCTCTTCGCAGGATCGCCCGTACCTTGTGCCTTAGGTGATGGTCGCGCCAATCCCGTGGCAGGATTGGATCTCGTGACAGCAGCACCTCCGCGATCATGCGATAGGAGGCCGCTGCGCGGCGGGCGTCGTGAGCGCGCAGATTGAGGATATGCCTGATCTTCGTCTGCTGCGGCAGCACGCCGTAGACTGGGCAGGATGGTCGACCGTTCAGTGCCCGCCAGAATCGGCGCGCGGCGTCCAGTCTTGTTTCGAAGGCGTCGTCGAGCGGGAGAACGATGGCATCAATGCCGAGTGAGCCGTCGCGCCGCTCGGCAATCAGGCGATGCGTTGCGGTCGATGCCGACCAAAGAGCCTCAAGGTCTTCGCCCTGCTCCCAAACGCTGGCGTTGCTGCGCTCGCGAAGAAGCACGCTCTGATGCGAAGAGTCGATCGAAGCGGGCATCCGCGTGGCCCGGAGAACGCGCGGCGAGGCCTGTTCCGTCCAGACGATGTTCTCGGCAGATGGAAGTCCGTCACCGGTGACTGTGAAATCGCGCGCCCCACCGTGCGGCGAAGTCAGATTGTCCCAGCAGGTCTTCGGTATTTGCGCCTAGCGACGCAAGCTGACTGCACTCGACGATGAAGGCGTCGTTCCGGATCAGATATTCGGCAGCGAACTCCGACGCTTCGTAGTCGCGCATGTGCACATAGGCCGCTGGATTGGTCCAATCGCCTTGCAATTTGCCTGGTCCTCTCCCGATGCCAGCACTCGGCTGCGAGCTTCGGAATCAGCATCGGGGTCGATACGCGGGCTGGGTAGTTGGAGAGTCAGCAAACCGCTGTGCTGATTCAGCAAAGCGTGGCGCATGGCAGGCTGCACCTAGTGGGGCGCACCGCCCGCCAGAAGATACCGATAACCACTCGTCGTCATCCACTGCGCCCGGGCAAGATGGGTCTCCCAGGACTTGAACGCTCGCTCCGGCTCATGCTCAGGATCGATGTGCAGGACGATCCTGGCCACCTCGCGCCAGTCCGCATCTTCGGCCGCCGCATCAAGAAGGCGGATGTAGGTGAGCAGTCGCTCCTCGTCATAGCCGGTTAGGATCGGCGCATCCGGCGCAACGTCGGCAACATCGGGATCGAGCAGCGGTTTAAGCAAGGTGCCCATGCTCCGCTACGACACCAAATCGAGGTGCTCCGTCGAGATTCCTTTGCTGGTTGGAAAGCGGATGGCCACCTTGATTGAGTCGCTTCGACGCGCCTCCGGGCTGATCAACCGTTTTGGTGGAAGAACTCGATAGGATCGACATCCAGAACTGCGGCGAGCTTTTCGAGCATGTCGATTGTAGCAGCGTGCTCCTCGCGCTCAAGCATACCGACGTAGTTGCGATTGACGTCGGCACGATCCGCAAGCTCCTCCTGCGACAAGCCAGTGGCATGTCTCAGCCGGCGTAGATTCTTCGCAACTCTCTCCCGCAAGATCATTCGGGAGGAGTCACCGGCTACCTAATATACTGCCACCCAATATACTAGGTATTCGTCGTTTGAAAACCGTCTGTGTGTGTTTTTCGCGAGCCGGGCAGAGCCCGGCGAGCGGCCGCCGTCCTTGAAAAAACGGCCGCACGAACCGACCCGATGATCTGGTCGCTCGATGTTCTTATGCTATGAGGGTCTCGTCGATACGGCGGACCTGAAAGGCCGCGCGGCGAGACGTTTGCTGCGCGGCCTTTCGTTTGCTCATGCCGCCCGTTCCAGCAGGACCCTCGCCCTACCTTCAAGCTCCAGTCGGCTATCCTGATGCGCCTTGGTGCGGGCATGCGCGGTCATGCCTTGTACGAAATCGAAGATGCTTTCCGGCGGGCGGCCCTCTTCCTGCAACACAGCTTCGATGATCCTGCCCGTTTCGCCTTTGGAGAACCCGCGCTTGCGCAGGAAGCCTTCACGATCCTCGTCGCTGCGGACGACGATCTTTTCGCGAGCAGCCTTGATGCCGGCGATGAACGGCGCGGGGCTTGAGTTCGCAAAGCTCGTCAAAGCGGGCGCTGCCTGATGGGCAAAACGCTGCGCAGCAAATTTTGAATGGCGGATCGTGATTTCCTCAAAACCTTCGACGCCCCACAGGTTGCGGTTCATGCACACAGCGCGGAGGTAGAAACTCGCAATGCCCAGCGTCTTCGAACCGACTTCCGAGTTCCAGCAATAGAACCCACGGAAATACAAATCCGGCTCGCCATTCGGCAGGCGTCCGGCTTCGATTGGATGCGTGTCGTCCACTAGAAAGAGGAACACGTCGCGGTCGCTGGCGTAGAGCGTGGTGGTGTCCTTGCTGATGTCCACAAATGGATTGTGCGTCATTGTCGCCCAATCGAGAACACCGGGCACCTTCCACATGGTGTCACCAGTGCCGTTGCCCGCGATCTTCATGACGGCGGCGACAAGCTCGTGATCCCAGATGCGGCCATAGTCCGGGCCGGTCACGGCGCGAAGCTCAATGCGTCCGTCCTCTGTCTCGAGCGTCTTCATCAATTCCGCTCGATGGCACAAAAGGCCATGCTGCAAATTGATGCCTGCAAGCGGCGCGGGTAGCTGGCGCATGTAGTTGGCCGGTGCGCTGACAAGGCTGCAAAGCTGGCCGAAGCTCCAATGCGTAGGCGCTATCGGCTGCTCCTGTCCGGGAACAATGAGCGAAAGTCGCTCTGCATTGTCGCGGGTGGCTTCCACGCGCACTGCGCGGCTCTCAACGGTACGGGCGGTCGCTCGGTCCGCGCGCTGCTTCACTGCATCATAAAGCTCGGTAAGGCTCAGATAGCGCTCGTCATCGGGACGCGAAAACCATTCGGAGGAAACTCGTCCGATCCTCTCGCCGCGCGAGATATCCACGCGAAAGCCACTGGAAGCCGCCTGTTGCTGGCTGTTGCTCTCGCCGTTGATGATGGTGGTCATGTTCATTGTGCTCACTCCTTGTTTCGTCAATGCCGAAGGCATGTCCCCCGGCATGCCTTCCGGGGGCGCGTGAGCGCGCGGGAGTGTTGGGGGCCAATGCCGGCGCGCGGAGCCGGGCTGCGCGGTCGAGCGGAGCTGATGGAAAGTGATCGCGACTATTGCTGCAGTTGGCAGCTTTGCGAGCCGGCGGCCCTGCTCTGCACAGGCGGCAATGGCGGGGAAGCGAGGGGAAGTTCCTCGCTTCCCAACGGACCGACAAGGGTATCCGCAGTCGATCAGAACGATGAAAGCGAAGCTTACTCTTATAATGTTGCGGAAAAGACGTGGATTTTACAAAGAAACGTACTACTTGCCTCGTTGGTGGCGGGCGAAATCAAACGTCGCTCAATTCATCCGATAGAAAAAGGGAAATTATATGAGCACTGCTCTCGAACAAGGCAACCAACTGGACACCGTGTCGATAACGGCTGACATTGTCGCCGCCTATGTATCGAACAATCCAGTACCGGTTGGCGAGTTGCCGAAGTTGATCGGCGATATCCATGCCGCTCTGAACGGCATTGGAACGCCAGCGGTAGAACCGGTGGTCAAGCAGGAGCCGGCAGTATCGATCAAGAAATCGGTGACGCCGGACTTCATCATCTGTCTGGAAGACGGAAAGAAATTCAAATCGCTCAAGCGGCATCTTCAGCACTTTAACCTGACCCCCGACCAATATCGGCAGAAATGGAACCTGCCGGCCGATTACCCGATGGTGGCGCCGAATTACGCGGCCACGCGCTCGGCCCTGGCGAAATCAATAGGGCTCGGGCGCAAGGCCCCAGCGCCCACATCTGCCGCGGCAGAAAAACGGAAACCGGTCGTGCGTGCGGCGGCAGCGAGAACGACTGTGGCTGCAATCAACTCGCCGGTGAAGAAGGCGCGCAAGGCGCCGGCCAAAGCCTAGCCTGCCGCGTCTGACGAAGGTCAGGCAGTGGCGAACCTAAACATGGCGAAGCCCCGCCTTGCGGCGGGGCTTCGTTTCGTGGGCCGGATCACTCTGCGGCGCGGCGGGACCAGATGAGCGAGAAGTCGCCCTCGGTGTCGGTCTCGACCAGACTCGCATAGATCGGAGCGGGGAAGCTGGGATCATCGAGCTTGACGGAGTGGTAGTCGCGTCCCTCGCGCGAGGTCTTCTTCCATGCCGCCCCGAACTCGGTGGCGCCGGCGAAGATGCGGAAGTCGGGACCCTTTTCATTTTCGCCATCCGCCGGAGAGAACGTCACCGTCTTGACGTTGAGATTGAGGGTCTTGACCGAGCCGGAGAAGCCATTCGCGGTGCGGGAGAAAGTGCCGATCGTAGCCATTGTGGTGGTTCCTTCTGTTTTTTGTCGGGCCGCGCCCATCGCGGCCTCGATGGTGGTCGTGAGACCGGAGACGATCGGTCCGCACCCCGAAGGGACTGAAACGAAGTGGAAGACGGCGACGCGAGGCTTTCTTGGACCGCGAGGAATGGACGCGCAGCGGACAGGGGAAGAAAACGCAGCGCCGTCGTTGCGGGAAGACGATCGAGCCTGAGCGAAGCGAAGACGGTCTTCGGTCAGACCGAATCCATTCGAGGACGCCGTGGGCGTGGCTTAGAACCAACCGACGAGAGGAAACGCCAGGATGGCTTGGCCCATAGTCGTCCGCCCCGAAACGCTTCTACGCTTCGGTCAAAAAACGTCACCTCAGTGCCAGGACAGTGTCGGTCACTACTCCAACAGGTGACGAAGGGACACCCGATTTCCCTGATCTTTGGGCTGAACCGCCATCGCGTTCGGGGCGGCTCCGAAGGCGACCGATTGATTGCTGGGGGCACAGGTTTTCACGCCGGCAATCCCGCGACGACTTCACGTCTCAAGTCGACCGGATGCGAGCCCGGTTGAGATCGATGGCTAGAAACATTTCATCTCATCACGCCAGATCCTGCGCCGGATCGCGGAATGATCCGACTACGCTGACTTCTGCGCACGGCGAGGCATTGCCGGGAATGGGACGCATCCGCTCAGGCACCTCGTGCAGGGGATCGCGGCACATGGCTGGGCGATGGCACGCCGGGAGACATTCGTGTCAGGAACATTCTGGGTTCCATCGCTTGCAAAACTTCGAGCTGTCGATGTATCCGGCCGCGCCAATGGCGCGGCCGGAAAATTCTTGAAAGGCATGCCGGAGCCGCCACGCGGCTCCGGCATGCTGCGGGTCACTCGGCGGCAACGTTGAAGGCCTCGGCGCCTTCGATCGTGTCAGACTGAGCGGGTTTCGTGTCCAGTTCGGTAACGTCCGCCGATGTGGCATCTGCTGCTGCCTCGTCCAGCCGTTCAGCGAACACCACAGGTTGCTCGGTGCGCAGGACCGCAGGTAGCCATCCGGTCCCGACGAGCAACTGCTCGGCGGCTTCCGCCATTGGCTGCTTTTTCAGGTCCGACAGCCTCTCTGCCGCCTCTTCGCTGGCAGCCTCGCGCACGGCGTCGAGGATATGTGCCTTGGTGATGCGCCCGAGATACGTCCGGACGGTCGGCGTCCAATGTGCCGTCATGTCGAGGTTGACCGCTGTCGCCAGCCTGTCCGCAGTCTCGTGCGCGCGAGGCTTGCGCTCCCAAGGCTGCTTTACGGCATTGACGGTAAGCGAGGCGCAATGAGCGAACAACGCCGTGACGCTGGCATGGTCGAGCGAGGCGATGAAGCCCCACAGGTCAGCCACATCGCGCGGCATGTCCGCAGCCCATCCCGCATGTCGATCCGCCAGTGCCTTGCCTGCCGCCGTATCCTCGATTTCGTCCGCGTGACCGGCGAGATAGACACTGGTTGGGCGGATTTCGAGGCAGTGGGCCTCAGCACCCTGATAGAAGGTCTGCGCGGCAAGGGTATGGGTCACCGCGACAAGTGCGATGTCCGGCTGTTCGCCAAGCGCAAGGCGAAGCCCAAGCGTCCGATGAGCGGTCAAGTCGCGAATGAGAAGGTCCGACAACGGCTTGCCATCGTCCTCCACATCATTGCCACCATCGGCATCCGAACTGCTGCCGTCTTCGATGATCTCGCCATCGTCATTTTCGGCGTAGTCCCCGTCGTCTGGCCGCGTTTCCGCTCCGGTTTCGGGTTGCTCGTCCTCGGCGCGGATGAAGCCACGTTCGATGCGCGCCGTACCGTCATGGGAAAGCACGACGAACACACCGCCGCGCGAAACGACATCGGGATCGTAGGCGTGACGCAGTGCGTCGATACGCTCGATCTCGGCTTCAAGCTTGCCGAAACGCTGATCGACATCGTCCGGCAGTTCCTGGGCGCTATCCCATTCTTCCGTGAGCCGGTTGAACTCGTCGGATGCCGTTACGTAGGCAGCTTTGTCTTCCTCCGACAAGTCCACTAGCTGCGGATAGGTGCGGCGCAAGCCATGTGCGTGCGGATAGTCGATATGAACATCGGCCCATTTCCAGCCTTCGTCCTGCCTGACGGTTTCGGCGATGCCTTGCAGCTTCTCGATGACCAGGCGGTCGAGCAGAGCGGCATCCCCATAGAAGCCGCCGCGATCCTCGGTGAACAGATCACGCAAGATGGCGCCGCCCGCTTCCATGTAGGCCTCAGCGCCAATGAAGACGGCGCGGCGGTCGGTCGCCGCAACATGTGTCCGCGTCAGTTCGCGGCGGATGATGTAGGGATCGCGATTGTAGGTGAGGTTTTCGAGAACCTGCTCCTGCCGCGCGTGATCGTCGGTGATGGCGAAGGCCATCAACTGATCGAGCGTCAGATCGCCGTCGCGGTAGACCTGCATCAGCTTGGGGCTTACAGCTCCAAGCCGCAGGCGTTGCCGCACGACATGCGCGGTAATGCCGAAGCGTGCGGCAATTTCCTCAGCACCCCATCCGCGTTCCTCGTGAAGCTCGCGGAACGCCTCGAACTGATCTGCGGGGTGCATATCCTCGCGGGTGATGTTCTCGTCCAGGCTGATCTCGTGCGCATCGTTCACGATGTCAACGACGCAGCGGATCGGCTCGGTCTTCTTGATCTGCTTGCGCTTCACGCGTAGCAATTGCGCCAGCCTGCGGCCTTCGCCGATACTGACAAAATAGAAGCCGGTTTCTGCTCCCTCACCGTCAAGCTCCGGCTCCACCACTAGGTTTTGCAGGATGCCTTTCGCGGCGATGCTCGCGGCATAGGCTTCGATGATCGCCCCGCTGTGCGGGGTTTTGCGAGCATTGCGGGGTGACTTTTTCAGTTTGTTCAGTGGAATGAAAACCTCTGTGCCGCTCTCGCCGGCAGCTGTGGTCTTCGCATTTGTCATGTTGATCGTCATGGTTCTAATCCTTTCCCTTTACATGCCGAAGGCATGCCCGTCGGCATGCCTTCCGGGGGCGCGTGAGCGCGCGGCAGAGTGGGGGGCGAATGCCGGCGAGCGGAGCTGGGCTGCGCGTTGAGCGGGGCGGATCGGATAAGTTCAGGGATTATCGATATGTACAGCCTTGCGAGCGGGCGGCCCCGCTCTGACGCAGGCGGCATTCGCGGGGGAGAGATGGCTAAGACCATCTCTCCCCCGCGAAGAGAGTGTGTGTTCTATAGGCCGGTTGCCGTACGGCCAGATCCTAAGCCTTCGAAGTGGATGCCCAAGCGAGTTGCCTAGGCCTGGACGACCAAACGACGCGGCGGCGACAGTCTCACGGCGGACCGGCCGGGGCCATAGCAGGGATAGTTAGAATTGCTGGCGCTTGCGGAATCGTAGAGCTCGAAGCTGCAGCATAACCAGCGCCGACTAGCGATACCGCGGCGCCTACCCAGAGAAGGTACTGGATTGTCTTTACAGTGGATGGGAATTTCGACGGCTTGATAGTGACTTTGTAATGTCCATCAAGTTTGTTTAAGTTATCGAGGTATCCATTGAAGGCGCGACCAAACCGTCCCATGATATTGATAAATGCCAGGCTTAGAATTGCGCTGAAGACAAAGACGCAAATGGCGATCGCTTTGTCAGCTCGCATTTGCGAAGTGGCGAAATACCACAATCCACCGAGCGCCACGGTGAAAAGCGGCGGAATTTTATAGAGGATGTCGTTCATCGACCGGAAATGTGCGTATTGTTCCCGATAAATGTCGGACAGCTTTACACTACCCTCTGCGACTCGGGGTACTGGTTCGCCTTGCTCGTTCATGGACCTTGCATCGACATTGTTCGTTAAGCCAGAAGGTTCGCTCGACTCGCCTAGGATCGCAAGTGATGGCTGCGTCCTTGCCTTACAAATTATTTGGAGCCGTTTTTTCACCGATTGGCGGAGGTATCTTATTATATAACCTGCACTGCTGCTCGAGCTGACTATTGTCGACGACAGCAGGATCCCTCTTGGCTTCGAATCCAAACCAATTCGGGCTATCGTTGTCCACTATTCTGAAACTGAGCTGGGCCTGTGAATCAAATCTACCTTGACGGTCACTCCACCACGCCGCTGGCGCCAGAGGCACTAGAGGCGATGACGCCGTGGTGGCATGCGCAGACTGGCAATCCGCATTCGCCTCATCTTCGCGGAATGCTGGCATCGCAAGCAGTGGAGTCAGCCCGGGCTGAACTCGCTGCGTTGGTATCCGCCGATTCGCAGGAACTCGTCTTCACCTCTGGCGCAACCGAGGCCAACAACATTGCCATCCGCGGCATCGCTTTTGCCGCGCTTGAAAGTGGGCTCGACCGGCGACGGATCATCGTGTCGGCAATCGAGCACAAGAGCGTGCTGGCGTCGGCTGCGTCGCTCAACGGCCTCGGCTTCCAAGTGATTGAGGCGCCAGTTACGCGAGACGGCCTGGTTGATTTAGAGCAGCTTGCTACCCTGATTGACGATCAGACGCTTATGGTTTCGGTCATGGCGGTTAACAATGAGGTCGGCTCGATCCAGCCGACTGCTCGCGTAGTTGAACTCGCCCGCGCCGTCGGCGCGCTCGTCCACGTCGACGCGGCCCAAGCCGTCGGCAAGCTGCCGCTCGACCTTACCGATTTCGACCTAGCAAGCATTTCGTCGCATAAGGTCTACGGCCCAATGGGTATCGGGGCGCTGTTCGTATCGTCGGCATCATCGCTGCGGCCCCTGCCCGTGCAATTCGGCGGCAGCCAAGAAAGCGGTGTTCGACCAGGGACCGTTCCGACCCCTTTGGTAGTGGGGTTCGGTGTGGCGGCAAGAGTCGCCAGGGAACGTCTCAACGCGGATTCTGCGCACGCGGCCGGTCTTGCGATCTCACTCCTAGACGAACTTCGGTTCCGACAGACGAAGTTTCTTGAGAATGTACCCGAAACGATCCGGGTTCCGGGCAGCATCAGCATAAGGTTCCCGGGACAAGACGCCATGTCAATTATTGGAAGGGTTAGTGATCGGTTAGCTATTTCTGAAGGGTCTGCTTGCAATAGTGGCCAGATCAACGAGTCCCATGTGCTATTAGCAATGGGGTATACAACCAAAGAGGCCTCCGAAACTGTCAGAATCTACTGCTCACGGTTCAATACGCGGAACGAAGTGATTGAAGCCGCCAGAATCCTGTCTGAAAGTATCCGCGATTAAGGTTGCTACTGGCGGGGGTCTCCAGTAGCATCCCGCTATGACGAACGACCTGCTTGATCCTGCCACTCCGATTCGTGTCTCCGGGCACGAGACATTCCCCTTACGCCTTCTTTGGCTCAAGAAGGCGTTCGATGTCGCGTCGGGACCCAACGGCGTTGACCGTAGAACATTTCACGAACAAAGCGCAATCGCTCGCTTCGGTGTGGGTAAAAATATGGCTTTGGCCATGCGCCATTGGGCGCTCGCCGCCGCCATCATTACGGATGGTGAAACCCACCTAACAGCGACGGATTTCGGTCGGCTAATCTTTGAGGATGGCGGGCTTGATCCCTACCTTGAGCAGCACTCAACGCTGTGGCTAATTCATTCGCAGCTCGTCTCGGCGCCCGACGTGGCGACGACGTTTTTTTATGCTTTCAACCGCATTAACCAGATCGCTTTCACCCGTGATGACCTTGTTCAGGCAATGGCTTCGATCGTCAACGCCCGCGGTGCCCGTGCAACGGCTGAAACGCTGAAGCGCGACGTCGAGGTCTTTGTTCGTAGCTATGCCGCTCGCAACAATGACAGCGGCGAGGATGCATCCGAGCCGCTCCTCGTCGAACTCGGGCTAGTGCGCGAGCTCAAATCGAGTGGTCAGCTGGAATTTGTTCGCGGACCGAAGAACACGCTGTCCGACGGCGTTTTCGCACTCATCCTCAAGCGATATTGGGAGCGCAATCACGCGCTATCGCCGACGCTATCCGTGGAGCAAGCTCAGTACGGGCCCGGCTCGCCTGGCCGCATCTTCAAACTCGATGAAGATAGTCTGGTCGTCCGGCTCATGCGGATAGGTGATGTTACAGGTGGCAAGATGGTCTGGACTGACACCGCCGGCCTTCGGCAGGTCGCGCTTAGCGGGGATTTCGGCACAATCAATGAAACTGAGCTGATCACCTCGAGTTACGATCGACGAAGGGCTGCATGAGCAAACTCTCTGAAATCGTCACGGTCGAGCGTCGGTTCGCGTTGTCGGCACGGCTTGACACGGATCTCAACGGTACTCCGCCTCTGACTGGCTACGTCCTGCAGTCAAGCGTGCGCAAATCGCTTGAGGCTATGCTGGGCGGAATAGCCGAGGGCTCGCAGTACGCATTCACGTGGACCGGTCCCTATGGCGGCGGGAAATCCTGCGCTGCCTTGCTTGTTGCCAACCTGGTCGCTGGCAACAAAAAGCAGCGAGCGCTGGCGGAAGGAATTGTCGGCGAGGAATTAGCTGCCGAATTTTCTGGGGCCTTCGTTGGTCGCGGAAAGTCTTGGGGCATTCTGGCCCTGACCGGCCGTCGCACCAGCCTTTCGAACGCCCTAGCCGATGCGGCCGCTGAAACCTTCGACTGGTCAGAAGAAATCAAGGCGGCTGCGGTTGCCGACGATAGAATCCTGATCGACAAACTCGAAAGCCGCGCGCGCTCGAAGGGCGGGCTCCTGATCGTCATCGACGAACTTGGAAAATTCCTTGAGCACGCTATGGGCGATGAAGGCGACGTCCACATTCTGCAGGATCTTGCCGAGCGCGCCGCTCGGTCTGAAGGTCGGCTCGTGGTCGTCGGCATCTTACATCAATCATTTGAGCAGTATGCCGGCCGTCTGAACCGTAGTGCTCGCGATGAGTGGGCCAAGGTCCAGGGACGTTTTCAAAATGTGCCGTTCGTAGCTCAAGCAGACGAAGTGGCGGCACTGCTCGCTCGCGCCATCCACGCCGATGAAACTCCCGCAGGGGCGCGCGGCCTTGCGTCGAAAACTGCGCTGGCAATATCGAAACGAAGGCCTGTCGATATCGCCTTACTGACCACCGTGCTGGCGGATGCATGGCCGCTACATCCAGTGTCGGCGCTGCTACTTGGACCAGTGTCGCGTCAGCGTTTCGCACAGAACGAGCGCAGTGTCTTCGGATTTCTGTCATCGGCGGAGCCGCATGGTTTCCAAGCTCACTTGGCACAGACCGATGTCGGAGACGCATCCCTCTATGGTCCCGACCAACTGTGGGACTATCTCGTTGCCAACTTCGGCACGGCACTGTCCGTCGGACCTGATGGCAACCGGATGAGCTTGGCCATCGAAGCGGTAGAGCGCGCTACGCTGCAAGGCTCGCTGGCTGCGCGACTGACTAAGTCGGCGGCGATCATCGAGCTTTTCCGAAACGGATCGGGCTTGGCTGTTGCCGACGACATTCTTGCACTTTGCGCCCCAGCCGTCAGCGTCAGCCAAATCACCAAGACGCTCGATGACCTGGTCAACCGAGCAATCTTGATCCGCCAGCCACGTCTCGGCGGTTACGCGCTATTCGCCGGCAGCGACTTCGACCTTGATGATGCCATGTCTAAGGTTGGACTTAAGCTCGATGCCGAAGTTCTGGCCGATCTACCGCCCCGCCTAGGTGTTGGTCCGATTGCCGCGAAAAGCCACTACTTCGCGACTGGTGCCCTCCGGGTATTCGACGTTATTTTGCAATTCGCCGACGAAGTGCCCGTCAATCCTGCAGCATGGGCCAAAAAAACGGCTGCGGTGCTGGCGAAACGTAAGCGTAGCTCTTCAGGCATTCTTGTCTTGCTGATGCCGGACGCGAGATCGTTTGACGCAAAGCTGGAGGTAACAGCCAAGATCTTGAGCCGCGAGTTGAAAGACGCCGGTGTGCTCGGTGCTGTGGCGGCAACAGACCGCATCTATTTGCTGCGCGATTACGCGACCGATCTCTATGCGATCGATCAGATCGAGGCATCGCATCCTCGGCTCGAAGGCGATCGCATCGCTCGTCGCGAATTGACTGGTCGGCGCGCGCAGATCACTGACGCCGTCCGCAGCGAGCTGCTGGAGGCGTTTTTCTCCTCGCGCTGGTGGGCATTCGACAAGCGGGAACACAAGCTCGATGGGAAGGGTCTGACTGTGGTTGCTTCGGCGCTCTGTGCGAGCGCCTATCATAGCGCACCGGTGATTCAGTCCGAATTGCTTTATCGCGACAAACCATCATCGAGTGCGATGGCGGGGCTTCGTGCGGTCATTCATGCCATGGTGGCCAAGTCCAATGTCGAAGATCTTGGTATCGAGAACTACCCGGTCGAACGCGGCCATTATCTGACGGTCCTGGCCCCACTAGGACTGCATCGTCAGGATGACAAAGGCGTTTGGCGGTTCACAGAGCCTGATGAGGAAGGCGCGGGGAAGAGTCTGCAGCCTGCCTGGAGGCTGTTGAAAGAAGAGAAGGTCAACCTCGGCGAGCTGTTCGACCTGTGGGCCGCTCGGCCGTTCGGCATCAAACGCGGCGTCATGCCGATGCTGGCTTTAGCCTACCTTTTGGCAAACCGTAGTCTCGTAGCTGTCTATGTCGACGGCCGTTATCAGGCCGTGATTGATGATGTGGTTGCTGATCGTTTGTTGCAGGACGCATCGGCTGTCGAGTTCCGCCGTATCTCCCGCTCGAAGCGCGATGAGCAATTCATCCGTCAGTTGGCGGTATTGCTGTCCACCGATGAAAAGGTCGTCGAAGCGAGAGCTCTCCCCGTGGCGTCCACGCTATTCCAGCGCTTCCACGCCTTGCCACTCTGGTCGCAGCGTACCGCTCACCTCGATGGGAAGGTCCGTAAAGTTCGCGATGTCGTTCTCAAGGCCAGTGATCCGGAAGTCCTGCTGTTCTCGGACCTCAGTTCGGCCCTGCAGGGTGAAACGGATCCCGCAGTCGCCGTTACTGCATCGTTGTTTAAGGCCGAGACAGCCTATCCGGCGATGCTACACGAGATAAGGCGCCGGCTCGCCGAGCATCTGAGTGTAGATCCTACGACCTTCGAAGGCATCGGCTTTCGAGCTTCAACCGCGGCCGGTATCTCAGGCGATCTGCGGCTTGAGGCGTTCATCATGCGGGCTGGTGGTTTCGAGGGCGGTGATGGCGACATCGAGGGCCTTGCAAGTCTGCTCGTGCACAAACCGCCGCGTAACTGGTCGGATCGAGAACAGGAACAGGCCATGTTTGAGATGGCGAAACTGGCTCGTCGCTTTCGGGATGCTGAAGCGTATGCCCGCATCAAAGGTCGGGCCCCCACCGCCAAGGCCATTTCGGTAATGATCGGTTTGGATCCAGCTGAGAAGCCCCTCTTCCACGCCTTCCACGTATCCGAGGAAGAGTTTGCTCAGGCCGACGACGTAGCGGGTGAACTGTACGAGCAACTGAAAAGGAAGGAGCTGCGATCTGCAGTGTCACTCACCGCGCTGGCGCGAATCGTCGAGCGGCTGTCGGCAGGACAGGAGTTGGAGCAGATATGACCGCAGTTCGCGAGCGTCACATTCTTGGAATTTCGGGCGGTCGCGACAGCGCGGCCCTTGCGGTGCACATGCGCCAGACCCGCCCCGACATCGACTTGGAATACTTCTTCACCGATACAGGAAAGGAGCTGGCGGAAGTTTATTCGTTCCTCGACAAGCTAGAGGGTTTTCTGGGCAAGCCTATCACACGGCTCAATCCCGATCGTGATTTCGATTTCTGGCTCAAGGAATACAATCACTTCCTGCCTTCCCCCAAGACGCGATGGTGCACTCGTCAGTTGAAGTTGCGGCCACTAGAACAATGGTTGCGCAAAGATCTCGATGAGGGCGTCACCATCCATTCGTACGTCGCCATCCGCGCAGACGAGCCTAGTCGTGAAGGATACCAAGCAACCCATGGCAACATGCAAGTCCACTTTCCGCTACGCGAAGATGGCATCAACCGCGCCGGGGTGATCGAGACCTTAGAAAGTGCAGGATTGGGTGAACCTGAATATTATCGGTGGCGGACGCGCTCAGGCTGCACATTTTGCTTTTTTCAGCAGAAGATCGAGTGGGTCCGACTGATGCGCGAGCACCCAGAGGCATTCGAAGATGCCAAGGGATATGAAAAGACCGCGCGGGACCACGGCTCACCTTTTACGTGGAGTCAGGGCGAAGCATTGGACGAACTCAGTCAGCCTGAGAGGATCGACCAGATCGAAAGGGAGTTCGAGGTCCGACGTATCCGGCTATTGTCTCGGCGTCGCGCCAATCCTTTGGCCGGCGATCAGTCTCCCTCAATTGACGAAGTGTACGGAATTGATGAGGCGTCAGCGGGCTGCGTGATCTGTCATAAGTAAGTCAGCCGATCGCGTATGCCCGTCGCTCAAGGCGACCTGCAGTCGGTGGTAGGCCGATTTCTTCATACTTGTCGATTTGATTGTTCTGGAACGACGAATTGACGACAGCGATTGTTGCACCATTGTACGTTGTCCAAAAAGCGGGCTGGAAAAGTGAGCCGCAATTTCGACCGGCGACAAGGAACCTTAGTACGTGAACGAGATAGATGTATCATCCATAATCAGGAGGCTCGAAAAGGCAGATCCGATCTATTTCCTTCCGGGTGATGACCTCCTAGAGGTCTTGGTACCCACCATCGCTCAAAGTGACTATTTCGACTGTATGATGGGGTTCTTTGCGAGTTCATCCCTCGCCGAGATAGGTCCTGGCCTCGCGTCCTTTCTCCGCAATTCCGACAAGCCGATGAGGCTTGTTGTTAGCCCATTCGTTTCCGAACGCGACCAACAGGCGTTGCGGGAGGGTTTGCTGTCCGCTGAGAGCGTGGCCGAGCGGTTATTCCACGACGGTATCCCAGAAGCAGACGACCTTGCTCGCCATACGCTTGCCTGTCTCGCTTGGTTGATCCGACAGAAACGTCTGGACTTCAGGGTGGCCATCCAAAGGGACGGGTTGTTCCATCCCAAGGTTTGGTTGCTCGGTGTCGACCAATTGCGGATCGTATTTCACGGATCGAGCAATCTGACAGGCGCCGCGCTACGACGAAATCGTGAGCAAGTAGCTCTCGCTCGCGCTTGGATGGATGATAGCCAAGACAAGACCGAACAGCGCGTCAGGCGCGAATTCGAAACCGTTTGGCGCGGTGATGACCCCGATTGTCTTGTGGTTCGGTTGCCGGCCGCCATTGAGGAGAAGTTGTTGTCTGATTACGGCAAAGGTTTGCAGCCGACGGAGGAAGATGCAGAACGCCTTTGGGCCAAGGCCAAGCGAGTGATCGACCTTTCCGTTCCGCCGAACGGACAGATTACTGTGGCACAGAAGGTTGGATTCCACATCCCGGATTGGCTGGAATACGAAACCGGTGCTTTCAAGCACCAAGGTGGGGCCGTGAACGCGTGGAGAGGTGCGGACAACCGCGGGATTCTTGCAATGGCCACGGGTTCGGGCAAGACGCTGACCTCGCTCATAGCGTGTCACAAACTGCACGACGTCGCCGGCCAGCTACTCATCGTCATCGCGGCTCCGTACGTTCCTCTCGTACAGCAGTGGTGCGACGAGGTGGCACTTTTTGGCGTAACCCCGCGCAATCTTTCAGACGGAAGCGGCCCCGCCGAGCGACGACGGCAAATTGGCGAAGCGGGCCGTAGCCTAAAGCTCAAGCTCTCGCAGGTAGAGGTCTTGGTTGTCAGTCACGACATTCTGACTGATCCTGAGTTCCAGTCGCAGATCGCCCGTATACCCGTCGGCAAAGTGCTCATCGCCGACGAAGTGCATAACCTTGGTAGCGCGGGCTTCCTTGCTCACCAACCCACATTCTTTGACTATCGTCTTGGCCTCTCGGCAACTCCAATCCGCCAATACGATCCTGACGGAACAGACAAGCTCTTCGACTACTTCGGGCCACCCTGCTTCGAATTCACGTTGGAGCAGGCAATTGGTGTTTGCCTCGTCCCATACGACTATTACGTTCACCGCGTCTCGTTGACAGATAACGAAATGAACGATTTCGCGGTCCTTTCGGATCAGATACGAAGGCTGGCGTGGAAGCTCAGCGCCGGAATCAGTGATCCGCAGCTCGACAATCTCATCCGAAAACGGCGGCTGATTGTGGAGGTTGCATCGAATAAATTAGCCGAACTAGAGGAACTTCTGGATCGGGGCCGTCCGGGTGATCTGAGCTACGAGCTAATTTACGCCACCGATAAGGCCCCCAGGCAACTCGAAGATGTCAACCGCATCCTACGCGATCGGGGGGTGCTATTTCATCAACTGACCTCTGAGGAAACGCGCGACCGCAAGCGCACAGCCAAGATACTTGCCGACTTCCAGTCCGGTGGTTTGCAGGTCTTGACTGCAAAGCGCGTCCTGGACGAGGGTGTAAATGTTCCTCAGATAAAGCGCGCCTATATTTTGGCCAGCAATACTGTCGAACGACAGTGGGTCCAACGCCGCGGTAGAATTCTACGGAAATGTGATGCCATCGGCAAAAGTCACGGTATCATTCACGATTTCGTTGCGATGCCACCCGCAGACCTATTGGGCGATGACGATGCCAAGCAGCTGGCACGGGGAGAATTGAAACGGGTGCAGGAGTTTGCGCGATTGGCCAGGAACTTTGGAGCCGCCGATGGTCCAATTGCAGCGCTGGAGCAACTACAGGAATATGCGTTCGACTTATCTTAGGGGGGAACTTTGGATTCGAAGCGGGTAATTGATATTATTTTAGAAGAGGCGATGAACGTCGAAGAGCGATTCTCGGGATACCGAGAAGAACTGCGAACATTGGTGGCCGAGATCGTCAGCATCGAACGGAAGCACCGTTTCGTGCATCGAAACGTCCGCAAGGACATCGCCGAGCAGATTAACAATCTGGGCAATGAACTCGCCGAAAAATTGGCACAACAGCCAGGAGAAGCCAAATGAAGCTTCTTCGTGCGCGTTTCGAGAATTTTCGGCTACTCAGAGACCTAGAGCTTGAGTTCTCAACTCGGCCCGACAAGAACCTGACAGTAATCCGTGCCGAAAACGAGACCGGTAAGACAACGATTTTGACGGCGATGCAATGGGCATTCTTTGGCGACGAGGCCCTTCCAGGGGACGCCAAGAGTTATCGGCTGGGGCCGATCGACTGGTCCGCACGCAACTGCTCCATCGAAGTCCATGTCGACTTCGAGGTCACGATCACCAAACGTGCAGGCTTCACTCCGGAGCAGCGCCGCTATCGTGTAATTCGACGTGCCGTTGAAACTCTCGACCAAACCAAATGGACGCGCGGCGACTCCGAGTTGGAAATGTATGAGCTTACCGGCGCAGGCGGGACCAAGAAGGAAAACCACCCTGACAACAGGCTTAGGACCGAATTGCCACCTGAGCTTCGAGAGATTTTCTTCACTGACGGAGATCGCGCGTTGAGCTTCATCGAAGCCGACAGCATGACTATCAAGAGAAAGCGTGTCGAGAACGCCATCAAGGCCCTACTGGGGCTGTCGGTTGTGGAGGAAGCCGGCAGGCACGTGAAGGCCGCTGGTGCCGACATCAATAAACAGGTGAAGGAAACTAATGCCAGCGAACGTGTCCGAAAGGCTTCCAAGCGCATCGAGGAGCTCGATGAAGAGATCACGGGCTACGACGCGACCATTGCTAAAGCTACTGATGAGCAGGGGCGAGCCGAGGAGTATTTCGAGAAGTTAACTCGGCAGATCGAGAACGCTCTTCGCGCTGGAAATAGGTCGGAGCTGGTCGAGGAACTGCACAACGTGCAGATACAGCTGAAGCGCGAGAAACAGCAGGAATTGTCGCTGGCACGGGATCTCGGCGAATTGATCAAGGACCAACTCCTCGCGCGACAACTCCTCGCCGGACACATCGAGAAGGCGACAGTGCAGCTCGATAAATTGCGGGAACAGGGCGACATCCCGAATCAAGCCATACCGGTCCTCCTGGAACGACTCAAGGAAGGCACTTGCATATGCGGCGAGCCACTTTCGTCGCATGACAATGACGCGGAACGCCGTCGCAAGCATATCGAAGACCTTGTCGAGCACAGTAGGAGCGCCGATGCGGCGAAAATGCTCATCACGGAACTCTACTTTGGCGCGAAGACTCTGATGGAGCCCCTGCCCACAAACGGTTGGAAGTCGCGCTACATCGCTCACTTTGACAATCGGAAGGGCGTGGCGGCCAGCATGGCTCAATTGAATGGCCGCGAGGCGCAAATCGAAGCTAAGATGGCCTCCATCCCTGACGTCGATGTCCAATCGCTTCAGACTGATCGCAAAACCGCTCGCCGTGCTGCCGATGAGCAAGGCGACATTGCCTCCCGCGCTCGCGTTAAGCTCGAGCGGGCCAAGGTCGAGAAGAGCGATGCCGAGGAGGATCGGGACAAGGGTTTGAAAGAGGGGCAAAAGGGCGATCGGCTCCGCGGGGAGCTCATCGTCTCACAAGATCTCTGGACCGTTTTCGATCGTGCGTTAGCACGGCTCAAATCTGACGAGCTGCAGCGGGTTAGCGGCCTGATGAACGACATCTTTCTGGAGATGATCGGTGCGGACCCAGATCAGGGTGCCATTATCCGCCAAGCGGCCATCAGCCCCGCATTCGACATTATTGTGCTGGGGCCAGATGATCGAGCGCTAAACCCCGACCGAGACCTCAATGGTGCCTCGAGACGCGCACTGACCTTGGCCTTCATCCTTGCCCTGACAAAGGTAAGTGAGGTCGAGGCACCGAACATCATCGATACCCCGTTGGGCATGATGAGCGGCTACGTGAAGGCTTCCGTGTTGCGAGCTGCGATCCAACATAGTGCGCAGTTGGTCCTTTTCCTCACGCGATCCGAAATCGCTGGAACCGAATCCATCCTTAAGCAGTACGCGGGCGCAGTGGTGACGCTCACCAACCCTGCTCACTACCCCACCATGCTCATGCATCCGCCGGTGTCGAACACAAGACAGATCGTGAAGTGTGATTGCTCGTACGACGAGGAGTGCGAAATCTGCGCCCGTCGAATGGACATAGCCGCCGAAACCTCAGAAATGGAACCCGCTTGATCATGAGCGCCATAAGCAACCCATTTTTGAATACGGAAATCAACGCACCGAATGAGTTTCAGGAGTTCTTTCAGAGGTACTCGCAATCGACGGGTGCAAGCTCAGTTGATGAGCTGGACCGTAAGCCCTTTCCTCGTATGGTTGACTTCTGGTTCCTCGCCATCGGCGTGGCGGTGAAGAAGAAACTGAAGCCAGTCGATCTGACGGGTATGGCCACTTACAAGGCCGCTGAAGGCGCAGCAATTTCGTCGCCTGAATGGCGGATACACGCCCTGAAGCTGATCGCCATTGGAGAGACTGGCGACCCGACGATCGTGACGGATGGTAGGGCCATGATGCGGATCGCAAACAGCCTTGCATTTGCCGGCATGCCCCACCTAATTGAAATCCTTGAAGAGCATCTCGACGACGAGGCCTTTGGCCTCTGCGACGCTCTGATAGACCTGCTCGACAATTAGCAGACCTTGAAATATTCGGACCAGACAATGGCTTCGGTGCGGGAGGGGTAGTGGCTAAAGGCCCTGTTGATCTTGTTAGCCAAACGAAATGGCTTAAGGGCGAAATGCAGCATTTTTTCCTCGACTTTCGGCGGTGGAGGAGGTTCAGCACGCGTTACAAACTTGAATGGAAGAAGGAGCGGTTCGGCGAGGCTACTCGACCAAGCATCCCCAACGAGCGTGGAATCTACGTGTTTACTGCCGAACTCTCTCCCGGAAAGCTGCCTTCACATGGCTATATCCTATATATGGGGATCACTGGTGACGTCTCAAATGCGACGTTGAGGAGCCGTTACGCTCAGTATCTCCGACAACACAACACCCAAAGGGGGCGCCCCGCTATTTCCTATATGCTAACGAATTGGGAAGATGACCTCTTTTTCAACTTCGCCACCTTTCCCAACAAGGCGGTGGATCTGTTGAAATTGGAGAATGCCTTTCTGGACGCGGTCAATCCTCCTATGAACAAGCGCGATCTCGGTGCTACGATCACGAACGCAAAGGCGGCGGCATTCTGATGGCGACCAAACCCCTCATTCTCCCCGCACTGAGAGGCTACTTCGGCGACTGGATCTACTATTCTTGCCTCATTCCAGTTCCAGAGATCGCCGCGCGCGTTAGGTTTGCGACAGAAATTCACAAAAACAAGGCTTTGTCAGACCTCATTCAACGCACTCTCCAAGGCACCAGAGCGAAACATATTGCGGCGTACTTAGCCAATAACGACGAACGTTTCTTCAACTCGTTGGTTCTGGCTACTTATGGGGGCAAGCCAACATGGTTGGAGCTCGGCGACTTCAAGTCCGAGACCTACCCCGAGTTGGCCAAGAACGTAAACCAAAGTGCCATGGATAATGTAGGTTTCCTGAGTTTGACGGGAGCGGAGAAAATCTTTGCCGTGGATGGACAGCATCGGCTGGCGGGAATCAAGAAAGCCCTCGAAGAGAAGGTTGATCTTACTGATCAGCAACTGTCGGTATTAATGGTCGGTCACAAGCCCGGCAAGGAAGGGATGGTTCGAACTCGCCGTCTATTTACTACGTTGAACAAGACTGCGGTCCCGGTCTTGAAAAACGAGATCATCGCCCTCGACGAGGACGACGTTATGGCAATCGTGGCTCGCAGGATGGTCGAGACCGATCCGCGCTTCAAGAATCCCAAGATTGCGGTGATCTCAAGCGCCAACATACCGCCAACCAATTTCGAGGCGCTAACCACGATAGCCAATCTCTATGACGTCCTTCGTTTAATATTCCAGCTTGAGGTCGGCAAGTCGTCGGACGAGCGGCTCCGGTTTAATAGGCCGTCCGACGAACGGCTCGATAAACACTACGCTTACGCAATGGAGTTCTTCAATCAGCTTGCAACCGCCTTTCCCGCGGTGAAATCCCTTTTCGATACGGCCGATCCAGAAGCAGTCACCAAGAAGCAACGCGGTAGCCATGGCGGTCATCTGCTATTTCGGCCGATCGGGCTCGAAATGATGACCAGGGTCGCAATCGACCTCGTAACGAAAAAGAAAATAACGTTCGAGGAAGCGTTCACCATCATAAGAGGATTGCCGATCGACCTTGCAGGCGCTCCTTATGTCGGAGTTATTTGGGAGCCTACAAAGCGCATCATTGTGGCCCGCGGGAAGCGCGTCGCGCGTGACATTTTGAAGTACATGGTGGGGCTACCGGCCGGAAATCAACTCGTGAAAGAATATCGCGAGCTACTGGGGCACGACGCGGCTGATGAGAGCGTTCAACTGCCGCCCAAGGTTGTTTGAGGGTTTCTGAATTTTGTCCGTTGATTCAGTCAATTGGCCAACTTTCTGCGCGAGAACCATCGCTTCCCGTGGCGTCATTTTTTATCTTCATCCTCACGTAGCGAGCTGTGGCACATGCTCCTGACATGGCTCCCTCCTGACGCAACAGCCCTGCTCCGTGAGAGCCTGCAAGTAGGTGTTAGTTCCGACAGGCCTAAGGGTCACTTGGCCAAAACACATTCGATGCGTTTGTCCAGTTTGAGAAGGTGCGGCGTCACCCAGCACCGCTTGCGCTTGTGTAAGGTTTCCGCAATTCTGACATGATGCGACGTTCGCCTCTTCGTATTGTGCTTGCGCGGGCAAAAGTGCGGTTGGCTCAAAAGACTTCCGCCGGTGCGGAGGAATGGAAACCGCTTTCGACGGCCGCTATAGACAGCATGACTGTCCTCGAGGTGTACTACCCGCCAGAGGACCTGGCACGGCGGCGTGAGAACACGAGGCGGGCGACCGAACACGCTGCTGCCTACATCGCGGCCGAATTGGAAAAGGCAAAAGGGCGCCGGGAACGGCGCCGTAGCCGACCATGACCCGGATGTCCTTTGCTGAAGAGCTCGAAAGCGCTGCGGATCGCATAGCGGACCTGTCGCGGCCGGATTTGCAGATCATCCTTCGTCGCGCGGCGTTGATGCTCAGGAATGTTGCCGGCGTGCCCCTGGAGCCGGCGACTGAGGATGCACTCAACGCTATAGCCGCTGAGATGAAGGTGGGCCGATCGGACCTCATACAGATTGTATTGCGCGAATGGCTGGAGACGAACGCCTATCTCCCGGTGCGTACCATCGACGAGGAGAGCGAAACGGACGGGATCGCATAGGTGCGATGACGCTGTCCTCATTCGTCTTTCCAAAAGACGCGCTGCTGCCTCGTTGATCTCCCGTTGGCGACTGTCGGCGCTCTAAGGAAGAACGGCGTATAAACCGTAGTCCTGCACGCGTCCGGAACAGCGGACGACTGTCGCGGGTAGGACGGAGGAAATTCGCCCCCGCCGCGGGCGGTGAACGGGACAGCCGTAGGAGCGTCAGCATAGCGCCGGCCGCAGGACGGGACGCGGGACCGACTGTCCCCGTCCCCGGCGGTCCGCATGACTTGGCGTCACGATGGAAGCAGATCAGCCATGATCGCACGCAGTTCCGGTCCTCGGGAGCCAAGCCGCTGATCGGCAACGATGCTACTGGCTTGCCAGCGTCAGCGCCGAGTTCGCCTAGAAGAAATCGAGGAGGTCCTGCGCCCTTCGGCTCTCCTCAATTGCGTGGCAGCTTGTGAATTTCCAGCCTGACAGGCCCGCCCCTGTCACAACTCGTGCAAAAAAGCGCGCGCTCGACTGAACTGAACAGAGCGCCTTTCCCATAGCGTTTGATGAGGCCAGCAGGCTTTACCGTTGCATGATGCGAACAGGATCTGCACCAGGCCCGCAGCAGATGCCACTCGCGAAGATCTCCGAGCGCAACATCGAGGCCGGCATGAACGCTGCCGTCGACAATGGTCTGTGGCGGGATCGTCACCTCGCCGGGTGTCAGGATTTTCTCCATCACATGCCGACTGTTGTAGTGGATGAGCAACATGCCCGGCCGGCGCCGGATGGCGGCCTGCCAGGCTGCCTGACTGACCGTTGAATCGGGAGAACGCGAGATGGTTTCTGACAAAGCCTGCTCCTCGCGATCCCAGACCTCGATCCGAAAATTGTCTTCCGCTGTTTTCGCCATAGCTTCGCCGGCCAGCGCGATTGACGCCGAGCCACGGTCCTTTGCTGCTCAAGATCACGCTGAAATAAGGAACATATTCCTCTCTCGTCAAGGCATACTTGACTCATCGTTCTCTTTTTGTTCTCCTTGACAGAGATAGGCCATAGGAGGCGAACCATGGAACTTCGCTTGAACATCGAGAACGCAACACCAGAAGAGCTCGCACGCGGCATCGCCGCAGCCGAAGCCGTGTTTGCACGCGCCGGCATTACGGCTTTGCAGGGCGCGGAAGGACTGTTTGCGTTGGAAGGGTGGGATATCAAAGGCTTTCCAGAAGACGACAAGCCTACTGAAGACGAGAACCAGGCCGCCACAGTCTGGCTGGAGGCCGACGAGGCTGCGACGACTGCTTGTTGTGCGGGCTGGCCGGAGGACAAAATTCCGCGCCATCAGGTCATGGAACTGATCAACGTTCCCCGCAAGAAGTTGCAGGCCGAGGCTCTTCCGGACACGTGGCCGGCGCGTAAGCAGCTCTATCCTGACGTCGTCAAACGGCTGGAGGTTACAGCTGGCCCAGACCGCCAGATCGATTTCGACATTGCCTTCGTTCTGGGTTGGGTGCCCGAGCGGCCGACGCTGGATCGGGTTGAGCCGCTTTCCGAAGAGGGAGACCGTATCCCCTTCTTCACCAGCGATCTTGCCCAGGTCGAAGAGATGGCCCGCAAGGCGCTCAGGGACTGGACAATCGAGATCGACAGGGATCCCTGCGATGCCCACGTTTTCGACCCGGCGGCCAGTGATGACGATGATGAATTGCGCATGGCGGCATGGCGTGATTTCGACGGCTCCCTGCACATGGAGAAGCCACCGGCAAATACTGCAATCGCGCTGACGCTGGCCATGATGCGTGGCCAGTCGATGCATTTCGAATAGTGGTCAAACGCAGTCGGGTTTCACCAACGCCATCGGTCATCGACCGCGACTGGCCTCACCAGGTTGCGCTGCCAGATGACCTTTGCACCGACCGGAACTTCACCATGATCGCGAAGTTCTGCCAGGAACGAGGGCTTAAGCACCAGACACGGCATGTGCAGGCGATATGGCCGAATGGCAAATATGAAACCTATCGGCTCCATTGCTTCAGCGATGCCGCATCAGCAGAGGTGTTCCTTGATCATTTCGAGGGGCTGATGTTCGATCCGAGGCGGGATCGGGAGAATGGAAAGGTGCGCGGCGTCTGGCGCCGCACGGGCGAATACACGCCGGTTCTCGATCTCGGTCAGCTCAGCGTACCAGACATCTTGCGCAGCTAAGTCACGAGCTTTCGGGGCGAACTGTCTCCACCGAGAGGGATCCAGCGGGAAGCGGACGCAGCAGCTCAGCCTCAGGCTTTGTCAAATTGATCCAGGCCGCCCAATTCTCGGGCTGAAGGACCACCACCTGACGATTGTGATATGGCGCGACGTCCGGCCCGGGTTCGGTCGTCAGCATGGTGAAGGTGGGAGGCTTGTTGCCGACAGCTTCACGCCAAAGCCCGGCGATGACCATGAAGGGAGAGCCGTTGAGTGTGAAACGATGTTTGGCCTTCGGATATTTCGTGCCTGTGAATTCGAAGAATGCGGACGCAGGAACGAGGCAGCGTTTGCTGTTTCCGAACTGCCGGCCTTCGGAGCGGAAGTTGAACACTGGCCCTCCCTTTGGTCCCGCCGGCGGAAATCCAAACGTCATCGACGCCAGTTCGATCGTGTCATCAGCGGCACGCATTATCGGCGCCGGATCATTGATGTGGACGTCATCCGCCTGGGGCAAATCAAGTTCGGTCTGGTGGCTCGGGATATTCAGCGACAGCGATGCCATCATCCGGCAATATTCAGCCCAGAGGACATGCTGCTCGTAGTCGTTGCACATGGTAGGCTCCGGACGTGGGCAACCTCCGTTAATTCTAGAGCAAACGGAGGTGCCATGGGAAGCGGCGGTCAACCCAAGGGGCCCCGTTCAATCAGAATGTCCGTCTCACTGTGGTGGGCAAGAAGGGGCTGCGGGCCAGGGGCCAAAGGGAGGACCAAATGAGCGACGTGGCGAAGGTTCTGGGACTGATCGAGAACTGCAACGATCCCGAAAAGCTGAGATCGTGGATCAGGAACGCCCGGGACAAGGGTGAGCCGGGCGTCGCCGACGCTGCTTTCCGCAAGCTGGTTTCGGTCCTGCCCAAGGAGAAGCCGGGGACCGTGGAGCATGATTTCTGGCAGACGATACATGCCTTCGAGCATGTCCTGTCCGACGAGCGGGGAAAGACGACCCGGCTCGCGCGCACAAGGCAGAAAGTCGCAAGGGCGGGAGTGGTCCAGACGCTTCAGGACTGGGCCATGAGCGCCAAGAGCACCGACGGCTTTGACATGCTGCTGGAGCGGAACATGCCGGAGCTGACCGGCGAAGCGATCGTCCTGCGGCACGCGCCGCAGTTTAGTGCGGAGGTCGTCGCGGCGGCCATGCGCAGGCTGGAGGAAGCGGATATCGATATTGCCACGCTCCCCGGCGCCACGCCTACCGGATGACCGGCCGCAAGAAGGGCGACCGTCTCCGGCTGCCGCCGATCGTGGCGGGCGAGTGGCGCGGCGAGATCGTAGCATCAGCCAGCGTCAACTTCGGCCAGGTGGTCCAGCCAGGCCCGCCCCGCCAGTCGGTCGAGTTCACCTACATCATTCTCCCCGCCACCCTCATCATGCCGGACGCGGCGTTCCGGTGGCCGGGCATTGTCATGATCATGGCGCCCACGCCCTTGAAGACGCAGTTCCCTGACGCGGGCACGCTCTTCCAGGCCGATCGCCTGCCGTCGCTGAGCCTCTCCCTCCAAGTCACCAGGGCGCAGTTTTCGGACATGCTGCCACGCATCGAAGCCCGGCGGTTCAAGGACTTTTATTTCGTCGTGGAGGAGGAAAGCGAGGGTTCCTGGCCTGTGCGGAGCTGGGGCATGGGAGCCACGACAGCCTAGCGCGCCGGCCCCGCCCTCATTCTATCTGTCTCGACGATAGCAGAGGTGGGCTGCAGCGTCTCGGCCATGATTGCCATCTTGGCGGCCTTGATATGTGCGGCGTCGAGCGCACGGACACCCTTCCTCGTCACCACGTTTCAACGGCCACGGATGTGCCGGAGCGAAACGGCTATGGATCGATCACATCGGCCATTTCCAGGTAGCGGCAGAAGCCATTGGCGAGCTGCATCTGGCGCGGCGTCCGACATTCCGGCTCGAATACTTCCGGATTGGCCACGAGAATGCACAGAGCCTTGGCGCGGGAGGTGGCCACATTGAGGCGGTTCGCGCTGTAGAGGAACTCCATCCCACGCGGGGCATCGGCATGGCTGGAGGTCGTGACGGAATAGATCACGATTGGTGCTTCCTGTCCCTGGAACTTGTCAACCGTCCCTACCCTCGCGCCGGGGAGGTGCGCCTGGATTTCAAAGACCTGCGCGTTGTAGGGCGCGATGATCAGAATGTCGTTCAGGGTGAGTGGCGCCTCGTTGCCCTCGCGGTCGCGCCAACCTGCACCTGAGGCAAGGATCCCCAGCACAATATTGCGGATACGGTCGGCCTCCTCCGGGCAGGAATTCTGGTTGCCGCTGTGCTGAACCGCAACATAGCGCAGACCGCTCCCGCCAAGCGGGCCGTCCATCAGGATAGCCTGGTTCTCGAGACCGGGACGGGGAAGAAGTCGGCTTTCGTAGAACAGTTCGGAGGTGAAACGGCAGATGTCGGGGTGGAGGCGCCAGGTCTGGTCGAGGAACAGGCCCTCGTCCTCGGCAATGGTCTGCCGTCCGCCGAGAAGGTGATCGAGGGCCGAGACCTCAGTACCTTCGGGGTGCGAGCCCTGCATCGGCTGCTCAAGCTGCTGCGGATCGCCAAGCAGGACAAGGCTGGCTGCGCCCGGCGATATGGCAAGCACGTTGGCGAGCGACATCTGCGCGGCCTCATCCACGAACAGCACGTCGACGAGGCCAGCCACATCGGGTCGGGCCCACAGGAACCCCGTGCCGCCAAGAACATGGTAGCCGGTTGCAAAGGCGCCGAGGGCTTCGGCGTTCTTGGTGGTGAAAGTGAGGTGCGGGATATTGTCTTCCGCATCAGTGACCTTGTGCAAGCACTGGAGGTCGAAGGCTTCCTTCTCCGCTTCTTCGGCGGCCTTTTCGAGCAGATTGCGAATGACCTTGTGGCTGTTGGCGGTTACCCCGACGCGAAGGCCGGCCCTGACCAGCGCAAGGATCGCGTGGGCGCCGGTATGGGTCTTGCCCGCGCCCGGCGGTCCTTGGATGGCGAGCACGCCGTGTAAGGCCGGGACGAGGCGGCAGGCCGCATCGACCGCGCTCTCGCCCGGCTGGCGTAGCGCCGCGCCGCCGGCATCGGGCGGCAGCCGCAGCAGAAGATCGCGCGCCGCCTTATAGGTACCCGGACCGGCAATGGCGTGAGCGGCCACGTACTCGCCGATCTGCACCAGGGACTCGGCCAGAACCGCCGTGTCGATGTAGGTATGGGCGAAGATAGCTTCGGGGTGAAAACCGGCGGTGTCACCACGCTTCTTGATGTCGATGAAGCGATGTTCCAGGTCGACGGCCTCGACTTTGCCGAACCGATTGCCGCCGACGCTGCGCAAATCCTCCCCGCCGCGAAACTCCGCGTCCTGCGGGGGAAATCGATAGCGGTGGATAGGAGCCTTGACGGTTCCGCCAACGGTATCCACGAACTCGAGACCGGCGATGCCTGCCCGCTCGTCTTCCAGCTCGTCCGCGGACAGCGCCGCCAGCCGGAAATATTCCCACCAGATCGCCTTCTCTTCCCGGCGATGCCAGTCGAGCACGTTCGCCAGCACGTAGAGCGCCTGCTGCTCGGCGCTACGCTCCGCGGAGTCCACCGGAATGCCATTAGTCAGCACGGCCACTACAGCATCGATCCGCGCCTGCCAGGCTGTAATATCCGGGGGAGCGTCCTCTCCAGGCGGAGCCGGCCGGGGTATCTCCAAGCCTGAGGCGACCGCGTCAGTCCGCAGGCCCTCGAGCCAGTCCCTAAGCCGCTTCGTCGAGACACAGTCATCTTGGTTGTAGCCCGCCACGACGGCCCGATCGTCGGCATTGATGCCGCCTGCATCCCCGAGCTCCAGGCAGGCCTGGACCCTGCTCAAGGAGTAGTTGGCATCGGGCAGCGACACCGCGCGTACGAATGCGTAGAGCGGCTCCAGCTTCTTGATGGAATAGCTCTCGACGCTGGCGCGGATGGCGTGGCGGACCACCGCGTAGAGATCGACCAGGACCTGCCCGCGCAGCAGCGTGTCGATCTCTTCCTCGCGCGTGGCGTAGCGCCCCATCAGGCGTTTGAGCGCGCCCACCTCATAGGCCGCATAGTGATAAATGTGCATGTCGGGATGGTCTGCTCGCCGCTCGATGACGAAATCGACGAAGCGCTCAAAGGCTGTTTTTTCATCGGCCTGCGTGAGACACCAGTCAGCGACGTAGGTGAGCGCCCCCTCCGCGTCCTTGAAGGCATAGCCGAAGAGATATTCGAGGCCGCCTTCGCCGACGAAGGGGTCGCCCTCGAGATCGAAGAAAATGTCGCCGTCGTCCGGCACCGGCAGGCGGCACAGGCCAAAGCCCGGTTCTATCGGCAGCGCTTCATGGAGCACCTGCCCGGCCGCGAGCCCCGCGACCTGGATCCGGGCCTGCTCCCGAATGCGATTGTAGGACGAAGCGGCGCCACGCTCCGGCTTCCACGGCAGCGGCAAGGGGAGCTCGGCCAGCGAAGTCATGGTGGCCACGTCGTGGCCGGCGAGCTCACCGCGCTGCACGGCCGTGATCCCGGCCACAAGGGAGAGGTGATCATCCTGGTGGCGCTGGTCGTCGCATCGGCCGCGCCAGCGGCAGATACCGCAATGAGCGACCGGCTCCGGATAGGTGCCGCCGTTTCCGTTCAAGGACGCGACGAAGCGTTCCCGGACATTGCGGTAGTAGGCGGCATAGTCGCTGACCCGAAAGACCTCCGGCTCAAAGCCGGTAAGGGGCGCGACAACGTAGGCATGTTCTGGCACGAGGCCCTGCACCTGCCCGACGAGGTCAGAATAGAGGCAGAGCTGCAGCACCGTCCCGCCCTTGGTTTCGCGAGCGAGCTTGGTGTCTACGACTTCATAGGACCAGGCGCCGAGATCGCTTGGCGTATCGAGGCGCCGCAGAATGTCGGCCCGGCCCGTGAAGGGCGGTGCGCGCAGAGCGGCTTGCACGATGATCTGCGTACCGGCGTGCATCGCCTCGATCGTGGCGGCCACTGAGCCGTCATCGATGCGCTTGCCCTCGATGACCGCGACCGTAAGGCCGGACACGCGTAGGTGATCGACATAGGCCGCCTCGTGCGCGGCGCCGCGCTGCTGCAGGATCTCGAGCAGCGGGTCCCAGATCTTCGGCTTGTCAAGCGCGCCGTCCGCCACCTGAAGGTCTAGCGCCGTAAGGTGGCCGCAGTTCAAGTAGCCGACCAGGTCGGAGGCGCTCAACTGTAATTCGGAGCCGATTCTTAGCATAAACAAAGTCTACGCAGATTGGAGACGGCCCTGCAAATTCGGCTGATATCGCCGTCTTTTGCCGACGGCGCCGGGTTTATTGCCTTCCATCGTTCGCGGGGGTCATACGCGGGCCGGAGGCCGATGCGCGGAAGAAGGCGCCGAGCAGCCGCTCAACGGAGATCGCGTCATTCTCGAGCAGCGCGGCGACGTCGCCGTGCTCCTGCCCGAATAGGTAGCGCTTGGGCTCGGCTCCCACCGATTTGGCGCTGACATTGTTCGGTGGGCACTATCGAAGCCAATAGTCCCTGTGGTCCAAAGTGAAGAAGATCGAGATGATCTCCCCAGTCGCAGCGACAAGAACATCGGCCACGACGCCCTCGACCGTTTTGCGCTGCCTGCCTTTGCCGAAGACCACCTGACGAGGCCGTGCATCCCTTAGCGCGGCGCGTACTTGCTCACGGCTCAGCTGTCGTCCAACCTTGTGATGCTCGACGTGGGACAGGATGAGTAGATTGCCGGCATGTCGTGCGCCAGACGCCCCGGCATAATCGGCATGGTGCGCGTCGATCATCTTGGCGCGGTTCTCAGCCAGCTCCACATAACTTCCGGCAGGCGCCAGCCTGGCCGGCGCGTGCGATGCCAGCGAGATTTGGCAATGAAACGCATAATGGTTCTGCTTCAAATCCCTGATTTGGTCTTCCTCCCCCGGCACCGCCGCGCGTTCGCGCTTCCTGTTCTTGTCGCGCTCTGCGGGCTTTTCAGGTCCGGACTTGCCGTGATTTTCCGCCAGGGGAGCGGGATGAGGAACGTTCCGGGCCGGGTCCGGCGTCCAATTATAATGGCCGATCGGCGCTTCATCCGGCTCGACCTCACCGATCGGCTCGTCCTCATCCAGCGGTTTTTCGCCCGCTTCCAGCGGCTCCTCGAAGTCGAGCTTTTGCTCGGCTGCGGCCCTGGCCTCGACGATGTCGGTGTTGAGCGCCGCGGCCAGGGTTGGGCCGCACCAAAGAGGAGCGCTTTGCACGAAAATTCGTTCAGCGATCGCCATAAACAGGGCCCTCTCGACGCTGCTGCGTCGGTCGTCAGGCTCAAGCTTGAGCCATAGTATGCCCCCAGCCTCGTCGAATGCATGGTCGATCTCGGTCGCGATTTCGCGCTGACCGATCTTGTAGGTCGCAAGAACCCTCCTCGCGCACATGACGCTCGCGATGCCGGAAAGACGGCTGGGCCAGTGCGCATGAATATACTTCCTGTCGACCTGATAATGGTCGAGCCGCTTTTCGAGCGTCCTGGCGATACGCCTGGATTTAAGCGTCGTGACGATCTCCTGAACCCAAGTCGGTGCCGGCACGGAATCGGTCCCCGTCACCTTGGTGGGCTCGCCCGCGACATGTCGAAGTGATCGCACACCCTGGCCCAGCAGGACTTGAGTGATCGAGGAAATCACCTGCTCATGCTTGTCGATCGCGAGCATGAGCGATCCTGGATCGTCTAGTATGGTCCGCGCAAGCGCTGGGAAATCCTTCACGAAAACCGAGCGGCCCCTCGTAGCTGTACGGTAGCTGACAAGCTCGAGACCGTTCGCGCTGTCGACGGGAAGGCAGGGCTCGTTCTCATAAATGCCCCACCAGCTCGTCGGCCCACGCTCATGCGCGAAATGGCGCACGATCTGCGGCAAGTGCGGTTCGATTTGTCGCTCGTCCTCGCGCAGCCAGGCGAAGAACGCGCGTGAGCTCTCCGTATTGGGTTCTGCCGGCAACACGCCGGCGCGGCGATAAAGGGCCTGGTCGTTCGGCGCGAGATTCTTGCCGCTGATCTGGCGCCGGTAATCGCCCCAATAGTCGCCCCTGTTGCCCTTGAAGGCGAGCGCCACAGGCGCGGCAAAGTCGCCGCCCAACGGAATGCACGCAAGTTGGCCGATCCCGAGATCATAGCCTTCGGCAACGTCGGCGAGCGCCTTGAGCCGGCCCAGCAAAGCAGGCTGGTTGGCCAGGTCCGCGCTAAGCGCCGCACACAACATTGCCGCGTTCGGGGCGGCGCGCATCGGCCAGATCTTCGCGAGTGCCTCGGAGCGGCTAGCGGCGACATGCTCGCCCACTAGGGACAACCGCCCCATCGCCGGCGTCGGTGGGACCAGGTCCGATCGTGCTCTAAGCGTACCATCGAGCGCCAAGGCCGGCGGTGCGTCGCTCGCGGCCAGAAGCCGCGCGCTTGTTGATTTGGCGATGGTTTCCAGGTCGCGCTCGAGCTTGCGAAACCGCAACATTTCCTCAGCATCGAGCATCCGTCCCCCTGGCAAATCAGTGAGGGTGGCGGCCAGCCAGTTCGAGACTTCCGCCTCGCTGGGCTCGTTGCGAACGGTAAGGCTCAGCCGTCTGTGCGCCAGCGCGGTCCGAAGCTTCGCGATGTCAGCATGCGGGCGCGTTAGCGCGCTCGCGACGACCCGGGCAGGCCCGCCGCTCTTGGGCTCGCACAATCTGCCGAGCGGTCCCGGCATGCCACTGGCATCCGGCCAAATCGGCAGCTTCTTGATCGCGGGCCAAGCCTTTTTCGGGAATCCCGCGGGGTTGTGAAACAGCCAGGCGAAAAGCCCTTTGGCGACCGTCGCGCCGATCGGAGCGGCGGCCAGGGTCTCGACCAGTTCCGGAAATCCGAAATGCGGCCGCAGCCAATCGTGCGACCTAAAGATCGGATGCGCGGAAAGGTCGGTATGAACGATGGGCGGCAGGCTGACGCCCGGCAGATCGGTAGGAAGTTCAGAGGCCAGGCTCATCCGCGCCATTGGCGTCGCGGTGCCATTTGTGTTGGGGAGCTCGAGGCCGTGGGCCGGCGAGGGGATCGGATCACCTTCGAGCAAGGCGTCGAGATGGCGGCGCACCAGAGGGAGGTTCGACAAACCCCGACGGCGCTCGGCGTCGCTCGCCCAAGGAAAATAGCCTTCGCGTTCCGCATCAAGCGGCCTCAATCGCTCGGCAACGTCGGTCTCGTCGAAGCTGATCCGGTTCTCTAGCCAGCCGGCGAGATTCCGGTCGAGCAGGAGCGAACGGATCCGCTCCGGCGTCGCGGCCGCCAGCAGCCATTCTTCGGGAGGCGCCACATCCGCCAGGGCGTCTGAATGGACGCCGGGACGCGTCTGTGTGCTCGGGATCAATATCCGCGTCCAGCTGCGGCGCGTCTTGTTCGCGGCCGCGCCCTGTCTTGCGTGCGGCGCGATGCTCGGGAGCGCACGGCTTTGCGCGAGCGCCACGACCAGCGGGGCGAGGCGCTCGTCCGGCGCGAAGTCGGCGCCCAGGAGATCGAGTGGCAGCAAATCCGCACGGCTGAGCAGCCACGAAATGGCCTCGACGAGAAGCGCGTCGCAGCCATTGACGAGATGTGTATTCCAGACCTTCGACTGGTCGGCGAGGCCATGCCGCTCCGTATCGGAGGCGAACGGCGCGGAATAGTGGGCCGCAAAGCCGCTTGAGGAGGAGGGGCCGCCCAGCACATATCCGATCGGATATCTGAGCTCGCCCCGGCCGGCAACAATCCGCCCCCGCAGGGTCTCCGCCCAGGCCACCTCGATGGCGAGGCGCGCCTTGCGGGCATAAAAGGCCGGAACGTCATGCTGGGCCCCTTGGGGGCGTCCGATCGTGCGTGTGGCGACCCGCTCTCGAAGGACGCTATCGCCATCAGCTCCGCTTATCTCGCAGCTACGGGAAAAGACCTGGAACTTGCCCTTGTCGAGCGCCCTGGTGGTCGAGAAGAAGAAGCGCTTGGTGCCGAGCAGGTGATGCCTGAGCTCGATGACATGGTGCGGCCGGATGTCCGGGCGCAAGGTGCCGATGAACCGCCGTGCCAGGGACAAAGCCGCGTCAGTGTACAAGGCGTCGATACCCGCCTCGCTCGGCACTTCGAGGATTGTCCGCTCGCCCGATTTCGAAACCAGTTGCCGGCGCCGGTATGGAATCTCGATGGCGCAACCTACGTCCGGCCCGTCGGGATCCGCTATTGGCACGCGGCGCGCACCGGGTTTGGGCGGTTTGTTCTCCCCATATCTGTAGAGCGTCTGATGGGTCCTAAGCTTGCCCGAGCGGATGTGGATCGAATCGCCGATCGTGAAGCACGCTTTGAGGCCGTGATTCTTGATGCCGATGAGCCCCTTTTTCTGCGGCACCTCATCGCCCGCGCCGCGGAGATACGTGAGGCGCTTCCAGCCGTCCGCATCGACCGGCGCGCCATTGCCGCTGCATATGAGCCGGTCGGCGCCGAAGTCTAGGATCGTATGCGTGCTGCCCGCGTCGATCTCGTTCTGCAAGAGCTCGGCTACAAGATCATCTGCGCGCAGGCTTCGGATGAAATTGAAGAACTCCGGGACCATGTCGGTCTTGGTGTCATAGCCATCGTCATTGAAATCCGGATCCGCCATTCTTCTTCATCTCACGAAATCAAGTCGAAGTCCTAATGAGACTGCGTCCGCCGGAGTTTCAGGACGCGCTGTTGAGCGGGATGAGGCGCGGGTTTGCAGCATCAAATCGTATTAATCCCCTTTGGCAGACTTAAACGTGAAATACACAAGCCCCACAACCTGAGCCGCAGGCTGAAAAGGCCGGCCTGCTGAAATCCACACTCCCGCTTTCCCTCACACTTAGCTATTGAGGCCGATTTTTTGGGCCGCAAAGAAGCGACTGGTTGCCTACGCAGGGAAACCACGAAGCGGCCTCGATTCACGACAGCCTGGTCGGCAAACCCGATACGCCCGCCAAGGCCCGCACAATAAAAATACCTTCAAATTTCTTTCATGGAAGAGGGAATATTTGTCTAAGATGCTTTACGTCCGTGAAGGAAGACGGACCGGAGGAGGGACGCAAGATCTTGAACAAGAAGAAGACAGTTTCAGCGGTAATGGCGCCCACCCAGTGGGAGCGCGCTGTACCGATTGCAGAGCACACGCTGCGGCATTTCGAGGAAACAGCAGACCGGGTTCGGGAGAAACTTGCTGAGGGCAGTCCGTCTCCCGCCAACGCCTTGGCTTCACTAAACGCCTTTACAGACGGCCCTGCGGTTCGCCGCGTGAGCCAGAACTCTGATCAATTGCGGCGCGCGCTTATTGCGTTGTTGGCAGAGCCAGCTTTTTCCCGTGTGGTGGCGCAGGACGAAGATGGCGCGCGCAGGTTCGTCTTTGTTTCCCGGGCGATCCCGCACCGGACGCCTTCGGACGGAAGCATTGCTGTCGGCTACCATCTCCCTTTTGGTCGAATCGCTGCGCTTCCCATCGGAGGAAGCATCCTGGGTCCCGGATCTCAAACGTTCACGGTGCTCGAGAAGTCAACGCTGTACGCCAAGGAGGTGGGCGGTATCTGGGACTCGTTCAACACCTTTGTGGAAGGCGAGGATTTTGCGGGGTTTACGGTCGTCTCCCTTCGCGAGTTGCTGCGGGGCCTGGGTGTCGCCGAAGACGAGCTTGATATCCTTGAGGCCGCATTGGCGAGCGACAGGGCTGCGGCCGTCGTTTTTGAGGGTCGCAAACGCGATGCCATTACCAGGATGGCGCTCCGTGACCTTAAGGTTCTAGACGAGTATCAGGATGAGATATTCCGTCTCCCCATAGATACGCGCCTTGTGATCCTTGGGCCGCCCGGCACTGGGAAAACGACCACGCTTATCAAGCGTCTTGGACAGAAGATCGACTTGGAAAGCCTTCCTGAGGATGAGCGGGATGTGATCGATGCGACAACGTCTGGGGAAGCCCAACACGAGACGAGCTGGCTGATGTTCACCCCGACGACGTTGTTGCGGCGGTATGTGAAGGAAGCCTTCGCGAAGGAGCTTATCCCGGCACCTGATGAGCGTATTCAGACTTGGGACGACTACCGGCGCGAGCTTGCCCGGAACCGCTTCGGTGTCCTGCGTTCCGCTGCCGGGGGCGGCTCGTTCGTGATGAAGGATGCGTTGCCATCGCTGTTGCCGGAGGCGGTAGCGGCGCAGCGAGCGTGGTTCGAGGATTTTGAGGCTTGGCAGCTCGGCCTGTTTTGGAGGGAACTGAAAACGAACGCCGACATTCTGGCCGCCGATAGCTCGGCAGATGTAAAGCGTCTTGGCGCTCGTCTCCGAGAAGCACTTCCGTCGTCTGTTTCTGGCCCCCATCCCGGTGCCTTGATTTCCATGGCGGCTATGGCGGATGAGCTTCAGGCGCTGATCGGCGGGTTGAAGAGGAAAACCGACGAGGCGCTAAACGCGGCGGCGAGGCAGGCGCTTAAGGCAGACGCTGGTTTTCTTGATGCGCTTGTCGCGTTCGTCGGAACGCTGTCCGAAAGCGATGATAACGAAGATCCCGACGAGGAGGATGAAGAAGAGACCCGGCAGATCAAGCTTGGCCGCGAAGCTGCTGTGGAAGCATTGTACCGCGCCCTGCGTTCCAAAGCGCGCGCAGCGGCCAGTGGACGATCGCTCGGAAAGCAATCGCGAAACGGCCGACTTGCCGATTGGTTTGGCGACCGTAGCCTGACGCAGGACGCTTTGCGCACAATCGGGACCGATCTCCTTCTGCAAACGGCAGCGCGGCGTTTCCTGAATGCCGAACGGCGTCTTGTTGAAGGGGTAGGCGCACGGTATCGACGCTTTCGTCGCGAACGTCAGGCAGAAGGCCGCTGGTATCGCCGTGATCCGATTGCGACGACCGACCTGCACCCGCTGGAGGTCGATCTAATTTTGCTCGCCATCCTCAAATCCGCCCGCACATTGCTTGCGGATCGGCGGATTGCACGCGGACACGCCCAGGGCCGCCATGCCGCGTTGGCGCCCGTACTGTCGCTGAACCGCACGCAAATCCTTGTGGATGAAGCGACAGATTTCTCGCCGGTGCAACTTGCCTGCATGGCGGCGTTGTGCGATCCGGCGGCCCGTTCCTTTGTCGCCTGCGGCGATTTCAATCAGCGCATCACGGAATGGGGAAGCCGTTCGGATGACGACCTGAAGTGGGTCTTCCCAGATTTCGAGGTCCGCTCCGTCAACATCACTTATCGCCACAGCCGGCAGTTGAATGAGTTGGCGCGGGCCATTGCGCAGCTTTCATCGCCCGAAGTCCCTGAGGCGCAGTTGCCGCAGCGCGTCAACAATGACGGATTCGATCCTGTTCTCGGTGTCAGACTGGGGGATCGCCTCGCCTGCGCGTCTTGGCTGAGGGACCGAATAGTCGAGCTTGAACGCCTGAGCGGCCAAGTGCCGAGCATCGCAATCCTGGTCAGCGATGAAGAGGAGGTTATCCCGATGGCTGTGGCGCTGAACGATGCGCTTGCATCGAGCAACATTCGCGCTGTTCCTTGTCCATTCGGTGAAATGGCCGGGCAGGAGAACGACGTGCGCGTGTTCGACGTGCGTCACATCAAGGGTTTGGAATTTGAGGCGGTCTTTTTCCTCGGGATCGACCGGCTCGCGCAGCGCCAACCCGATCTGTTCGAAAAGTACCTTTATGTAGGAGCGACTCGCGCCGCGATGTATCTCGGTCTGACCACCGGAGATGACCATCTTCCGACCAAATTGGCGGCACTCGAGGAACGGTTTGGCAAGCAATGGCTTTAGAATTGGACGCGTTGGATCGCCTGACGGGGTCGTCATCCAAACCCGAATACTGACCACGCGCGATAAGCGGGAAGGCGTCGACACCCATCTCATTCCGCCCGGCGTTAAGTGTCGCGGGAGAGAGGGCCTTCAGACTTACGCTCAAGGTAGGAGGCTTCCGAGTTGTCGGAGCTCGGCTGCCACATTCGGGCCAAACTGCAAATCATGAAGCCGGCTTTCATTCAGATCTGTGATCATTGATCGCATGTTCTGCCATCTCAACCGTCGAACGCCGCCTGCGGCACGCAAGCCACGACCATCTACAAGGTCGATAAGTTTGTCCTGCGCCTCTGGCGATAGTCCGAGCCCCTTGGCCGTATAAATGAACTGCAGCCCCGTTAGCTTTCCGACATCATCAATTTCCTTGTCCGGCTCTATCTCGGGAAGAAGTTCAGGGACGCCTTGCAAGAGACTCGAATCCAAAATCTCGAACTCGCTCCAGAGAGCTGTTCCAATAGTGTCCCTCACTTCCGCGATCCATGGGCTCGCCTCCCCATTGAACGACAGGATCAGCTCCCGCCTTGCGCGTGTCATGGCGACGTAGAGTTTGCAGGAAGCACGATAGGCTTCCTCTTCCGGAACATCATGTGGCGGCAGGACGCCCCTTCTGCAGTTCAGAATGATGAGCGAATCGAACTCGTAGCCCTTGGTCTGCTCAAGATCACAAAACACCAGACGATCAGAACTAGGGTCATAGGCGCCATCGAGCGAAGTGACATTGCACTTCTCGGCAAAGCCCTTGACGTCTCGACTCGATAATCCAGCAAATGCAATGCAAACCGTTTTGGCATAGTTCTGCAGAGCAGTGGCGGCATATGCACGCGCATACGCGACCTCGTGCTCCAGCGTATCTGCCGCGAGAGCCATTGGCACGGGGCCGCTGAAATTTGCGAACTGAGGGTCAAGTATCTCTAGGTCATCGCTGTCCAGCATCTCATCGTTAAGATTATTGCTCAGTACCTCGTAAGCCGCTTTCAGAATTTCCCGGCTGTTGCGATAATTCTTTTTAATTCGCTCGCGCGTGATGCCGACCAGGCCCAAGTCCGGAAGGGAACGATGCTTCGGCAGTATGGTTTGTGCGATATCGCCGCAAAGAAAGATGTCGTTCGGCCCTTTTTCGACGAGCTTTCTGATAATCTGAAGCTCGGTACTACCGAAATCCTGGGCTTCGTCGACAAGGACATTGGTATAAAGCGGCTGTAAGGCATCCAGATGCCTCGCAAGAGCCGAGGTAAGGCCCAGATAGTCGACGACACCGACATCGCGCATCTTCTGTTCCCACCCGTCCAGACCTTTAAGGATATCCGAACGACGATCAGCCGCAATCGGGAACTTGCGTCCCTTGCGTTCGAGACTGAGGTATGACGAGCGAGAATGCGGAGTGACGGCGCTACGAATCCAGTCAAACTCGTCACGAAGATAGGCTTCACCGCCAACGCCCCGAGCGGTCATCGACTTATGCAGGGGCAGAAGCACCTTCGCTGAATCATTGTTCAGCCATTGGCGATAGTATTCGCGGAAAACCAGATCGACATGCTCATTGGATTTCCAGGTCACATCCACATAATGACGATCATTGTCCGGCTCGAACTGATGGAGAAGACGCTGGGCGAGTTCGAAGAATGACGTGACCTCAATACGGCCCCGGGCGGCGTCATTGCTGCAGGCAGCGTCAACAAGCTGGCGCAGGAGACCGGCTAGGCTACGGTTAAGGGTAAGAAGAAGAACTTTCGAATCCGCTGCTTCCGCCAGACGGAGTGCACGGCGAACGGCGACACAGGTCTTTCCCGACCCTGAAACTCCGGAGAGCTGAGAGACGCCGGCATATTCGGCCATCACGACATTCTCCTGCTCGGGATGGAGATACAAGAACCATTCGTACCAACTGGAGCGCTTCTCGAAGGATGCTAGCCAAGCCTCATATTCTGGCGATCCAATGCGCAGACGGCGAATATCCTCGCCGTCGGCCACCTCGAGCATATCGGCTTCGTCCACGTCGTCCAGCAGCCCGATGCGACCCATACTCAGATCGACATGAGCCTGTGCACCCTCATAATTGCCAGAAAGCAGCAGATTGAAAACGGCATGAACGAGTTCTGCTTTTCCTGCATCTAGAATGCCGGCGACCACCCCATCAAGATCACTGGTGCTTGAACGTGCATCCAGCGCCTCGAGCTTCCTCGCCACACTGCGCGGGAGCCCGTCCAGTACGTGGTCCATCGCGCCGGCGTCCAGTCGCTCGACAAGGGGCTTGTCGTGATGGTCGGCGCGAAATGAGTTGGCGTGAACGACCTGCTGGCCTGAACCAGGCACAAGAACAGCCCTGAGGTCCCGGACAGCAGGCTTCATCCCCTTCTGCCCGTCCAGCCATTTGTCGGCGTCTTCATGATCTCCGACAAACAGGAAAAGGCACGTCTTGTCCGTTTGCTGGGTGATCAGGCGCCAGCCATCGCCAAGATCGTACTTAACGGCATTCTGGACGCGGGTTTCACCATGATTGGTAACTGGAACGCCAACAAAAGGATTTGGGTCGCGCAGGCTGCCGAGGATCGCTTTGACCTTGATGGCCTTCTTCTGTTGCTGTCCACCTCCGAGAAAGGCTCTGCTCAGTGACCTGTCAAATTCCTTAGTAGTGAAATACGCGACTTGCGCGATGACGCCGTTAGGGTCGTCGATGCCCGATTGAATATTCACGTTCCCCCCGAGATCTGTCTGCCAGTTCTGCTGTCGAGACTTATCCCCAACTACATAGAAGGTACAACAGAATAGAGAGCCGACTTCACGTCATCTGCTGGTTCAGCATGTCTCATTCGGGGCTCGTGGCCTGCCCGCAACCAGTCATTCACCTCGAAGAGCCGGTCTTCCCCTGTCCCCGCGCGTCGCTGCCATCACTGCCGTAGAGCGCCTTCGCTTCGGGCTCATCAGCGGTCGGCCGGGCGGTGCTGACGCGGTCACGGATTGCGGGACAAGAGGGCCGCGCTTCCTCGAGGGCCAACCTTCAAGCTAATCGAGGGATCCGTCGTACCTATCATGGCTCTCGCCAGTGCGAGACGTTCTATCAGTTGGGCACGTCGCTCGCTCTCCACATCCTCAATGCGCCGCTCCGCAGATGACCGTCGGCTTTCGTGATGAAGGGTTCTAAAGTTGCCGTTGTCGATAGGCATCTCCCCACGGAGGCCTTTGCGCGACTCTTTGATGCGAAGAGAGAGAACATTGAGCTGGCGGCCCTGAAGGATATTGCCCGCGCCGTTGCGTTAAAAATTATCCAAACCGCCGACAAATCAGTGACCACCGGAGAGACATATTGCCTGGTGTATCCCGGCAGTGCGATATCGGCCGCAATTGAATTGAGACCTTTTCGCCAATGCAACTGACACGTTTTGATCTCTATCAACGGGTATGCGACAGGCCGCTCAGTAAAGTCGCCCCGGAGCTCGGAATTTCCGGCACGGCGCTGGCCGCCATCTGCAAACGATATCAGGTACCCTATCCCGGATCGGGGTACTGGACTTGCATCTCTCTCGGGCTCCCGGCGGAGCTACCAGCGCTTCCAGAGGCATCTGATGAGACCATTGAGATCACGCCGTCGACCCAGAAGCCAAGACCAAAAAGGGCGCCGGAAGAAGGCTCCGCTCGGAAGATCAGGCGCGCAGCGAAACCCCATCGTCCGGCACGTCATCCGCTACTGTTTGGTGTCGAAGAACATTTGCGAAAAACACGGGACGTAAAAGACGGCGAGTTCCTCAGGCCCTACAAGAGGATCCTGCCAGATCTAATTTCATCGGAAACTGCACTGCATCGCGCACTGGCGATCGCCAATGACCTCTACCTCGCGCTGGACGGACAGGGGTACCGCGTTCACATCGCTCAGGCTGCCGGTGACATTCATCGGATCCACGTTAAAGAACAGGAGGTGGAGCGAAAGGATCGCAAATACGGACGCTATCACTCCGGGAGCATTTGGGCTCCGGACCGACCGACCGTCTTCTTCATTGATACGGTGCCAATAGGGCTCGCTCTCACCGAGATGACCGAAAGAGTGACGATGCGATACCTCAATGGTGACTACCATCGCGAGGACAGCAGGTTCATACGATCAGCCAAGCCTTGGCAACTGACGCACTCGTGGACAACAGAGCAGGATATGCCCTGCGGACGTTTTCGGGTGATTGCCTATTCCCCGAAAAAGGGCGTCGACTGGTCTGTCAGTTGGCAGGAGACCGAGCAGGAGGCGCTTGGCACGCTGATCCCAAAAATCGTCGAGACCTTGAAAGCGGCTAGGGACAATGTGCAACGCCTTATGGACGCCGAGGATGTGGCGGCGGCGAAGAGGAAAAAGGAGCGAGAGGAGGAGTGGGAGCGCTACCTAAGGCAAGAGGATGCCCGCAAGACAGCTCAAGCTCTTGCCGATAGCCAGCAGCAGCTTGCGGAAATTATCGAGAGGTGGGGAAAGGCGATCACGGTCGAGCGCTTTTTCGCGGATGCCGAAAACCGATTGAAGAATACGAACGACGAAGTTCGCCGACACCGTCTGGAGGAGCGTCTGACACTCGCGAGGGCAATGATGGGCACCGTCGATCCGCTGGATTTCATAGAAAGCTGGGTAGCCCCGGAAGAGAGGCATCGTCCAAAGTTCATCTAGGCAGTCTGGGTAGCCGGCATCGCAGACACAGGCCCCAGAGCACTAAAGATGAGAGTGCCGGAGAAATCAGCGTTGCGTCTGCAGGATGGCTCAGGTGGTCAATACGATTCTTACATACCACCGGCATTTGTGCGAACTCCCCGCTGAGGTCTTGGGGCAGTCAAAGCGTAATAAGCTTACATAAACATCCGTAGCGCGCCATTTGCGGGTCGGAATATTCAAAGACAGTAGCGAGTCCGACGACGGACAATCCGTTTTTCGAAAGCAGCTTGAGACGCACCACTTAGGCGGTCCGCGCCTGCGCCTCCGTGGACTCCCTCGGCTTTTGATTACGGCAGCAATTCAGACACGAATTATGGAATGACCGCAAAGGGGCCGGTGAACGAACCCATTGCCGCCGCTCCTGCTTCGCTCAGGGAGGACTGCTTTTAGCCCTTAGCGGACTTTGTGCCTCGGCTTTCCTGGTAAGCCTGCACGGCGGATGGCCCGGTGGGATGTCGACCGCGAGCCGGCACTAGCCATCGAATTTGAGCAGCCAGTGGATGCCGCAAGCTGCCAGATCCGCCTTAATTTCGTAGCGCCGACTCAGTCGCTTTCTACAACGTAGTGCTTCCTAATCTCTTTTTCTTCGTAGAGATCATCATTGACCATCGCCACGATGATGGCGACGACGGCAAAGCACAGATCAACGTCGGCCTTAGCAATCGGCTCTGTTTTCGTGTTGTGAGCGATAGCATTTCTGAGCTTTTCGCACTTGTCGAAACCGTTCTTAACGTCTCCCCATATCTTCACTTTATCGAGGCCGCCGACAGACGGTGGCATGTTCGCCTTTATGATCGCCTGCAGTTTCTGCATCAGTCGGATGTCAGGTTTGATCCGCTGATCATCGGATTGCCCCTTGTTGAGTTTCTCACGCTCCGATTCAACGAAGCTGTCGAATGCCGAAAAATATGAGAAAAATGCCTGCTTGAGCTTTCCCTCTTCCTCGAACGCGAAACCTTCGGCAATCGCTTCCGCAGCATATCCGATACGACTGCTTTCTCCGGAGTAGGAGCCCACGATGAAATTGAAGCGCACACCCATGTTCATTTCCATGGAAGTACCAGATAAGCTTCCCCTGACCAGTGCTCGGCACCCAAAGCGGTCTGCCATCTGGAGTTCCAAGGCAAGCTTCCCTGTGCTTTCAGAAGTTGCTTTCGGTAGCTCGTATTCGGGATCATCGTGCGGGTCATCGTCAACGAAGTACCCATAGTCGTCCAGTATCAAACTATGGATGAAAATCGCTTCGTCCGAGAGATCGAACTCGTGCCAGACTGGGTAGTCCTTATCGGTTCCCCCGTCGTACGGGATGAAATCGAAGTCGGGAAGGAGTTCAGTGGTCCTATAGACGCGCTTGACCTCGGAGGCCTCCAATTTAAGGCAAACACTGAGCTTGTCCTGGCTCAACGCCTCCGTCAGCTTACTCATGAATTCGACCTCGAATCTCAGCATTCGCATTCAGGTTCCGCAGATCACGTCGTCTGCGCGAGTACAACGATCAATGACTGAAACCCATGGGGGATTTATGACCACTTCCGCCGGCCAAAAACCAAGCTTGGTGGACTTTGCTCGCGCGAAAACTTTGTTGGCGGCTCGACTTCGCAAACTCGATGCGACCGGCACGCGTGGGTTTGAAGGTCTCATGCGAGACGTCCTGTCAGAAACCACAGGTCAGCTGTTCAGGTTGGCCAAATCTGGCCCGCAGGCAGGATCCGATGTCCGGGCTATCGAGCACAATACATTTCGCGTCGGTCTGGAGGCCAAAAGATATGGCGCGAAAACACGGCTTAGCCTTGATCAGATGAAGGCAAAGGTCGTCGACTCCGCTCTTCAAAGCGACCCTGTCGATCTATGGATACTGGCTGCCTCGCGGGAGATCCCGGTCACCGATATCGAAGCGCTCCGAGACATTGGAAACCGCCTTGGAGTAGCTGTGCTGGTCCTCGATTGGCCAAGCCACAAAGACTCGCTTCCCGACCTGGCGGTCCTTTGCCTTGAAGCGCCAGTCACCATGGCGCGCCACTTGGGGAACGACCGATCTCTGCGGGACGTGGTCAGAGCAATTGGATCCCACCCGGATTTCGCAAAGTCTCGCGAGAGGGTCCGCCAAAGGCTGCAGGACGCCGATATCGGATATGCGGCAGCTGTGAGCGCCATGAAGACCTGGATTGAGGTTGGTTTGTCCAATCCCATGAACGCGGCATCACGTCTTGGCGGGAGCTTTAACAATCTGCATGACCCTGCCGTGAGGAAAGTCTTACGGCCATCGCTGAACGAACAGCTCGACAGATGGCTCATCAGCGGTCGACCTGCGGTTCTGCTCGGCGATGAAGGCATGGGGAAAACCTGGTCCTTCTTGTCCTGGTGGGCAGCGAATTCCGCAGACGGCCGTAATCTGCCTCTGTCGGTTTTCGTCTCGGCCAATGACGTCCGGGACGACAACGCCGAGGAGCTGCTGGCCAAGGTTCTAGCCAGACGGCTCGGTCATGGCGATGCGACGTTCTGGCTACGCAGAGTTGGGCTCTGGCAGCGCGCCGAGTTCGCCGGTCAGCAGTTCATTCTGGTTCTCGATGGACTGAACCAGAATTGGCGAAAACGCGATTGGTCGGATTTCCTGCAACCGCTCTACGACGAGCGCTGGAAAGGTCGCTTTGCCGTTCTGGCCAGCTGCTGGCCAGACCATTGGGCCGATCTGCACAGGCTGGCGCCGTTGGCTCCCCGTCCGGATGAAATTCGTGTTGGTCCCTTCAGCAACGACGAGCTGAAAGCGCTGTTGAAGGTGCACGCGGTGGAGGGTGAGGCGTTTGGTGATCGGATGCTGGATCTTATGAAGGTGCCGCGTCTCTCCCAGTTGGCTATCGAACGGCGTGAGGCCCTCGCGCCAACAGGCGATATAACGCCCGAGCGGCTCGCATACGAAGATTGGAAGCACAGGGTAGGTCGGCGCGGAGCAGCGCTGGCGATTTCCGATGAGGAATTCCGAGATTTCATCCGCGATCTCGGCAGCGGCGTAAAGGTTTCGCTCGATGACGCAATGTTCACCCGCGCTGATCTGGTTGCGAAACTGGGCCGGGAGAGCGGCAAGGGCCAGGACGACCTTCGCGAAACCGTGGCGGAGCTGATCGCCGGGCGTTGGCTGGAAGCAGGTGACGGCCCTCATCGGTTTAAACTCCGCAAGGAGCTTACGCCTTTCGTGCTCGGCCTACTGTTGGCGGCTGAACTGAGAGGCCTGGGCGATGAAGGCGAGGCCGCTGCCATCATCGCCACGTTCGTAGATCCCTACAAGGGGCAACGGCTCGGCGTTTCGATCCTGCGAGCGACAGCAACAATCGCGCTCCTGGACGGGCTTGTCGGCCGGCCTGCTCGGCGTGCCATCGTTCATCGGTGGGTAGCCGAACAAAACTTCTCTCAGGTGGACTATGACGCTTTCTGGCGTTTGATCGGCCTGGATTTTGAGCTTTTTTGCCAGATTGCTGAGGAGACCTGGCTCGCCCGGTCCGGCAACAGATCGATGGATGAAATCCTGATCAAGGGACTGGCACGAGCCTATTCCTTCGCAGAGATCGCGCCACGCCTCGTCAGGCAGGTGACGATCTGGTTGGGATGGCTCTGGGCAGACCCAGACGACGGACGCTTCCTTGGTGAGATTGATCCGAACTCCGAGCGATCGGTCACAAATCGCAAGCGAACTCATGACAACCTGAAACGATGGAATGACTCGCCGATATCGTCGACCTGCCCGACCGTTGAGCTCGTGGCCACGGGCGACGTGAGTTGGCTCGCTCACCGGGTGTTCGGAATTCTTTCGTTCCTGCCGCTGCAGGCATTCACTGACGCGTTCCTGGCCTGGGCAATCGGCCGCGCAATCATGGCCACCGCCAATCATTTCGATGAGCTGGCCTGGGTCTTGCGCCTGGGCAGCGGCAAATCTGGCGATTTTCATGCTGCGCTGCTGAAAGCTGTGGACGAACTGACCGCAACAGATGATGACATTACGCTAACTGGCGGGCAATGGCTTCTGGAGGCTCTTGGAGACGCTGTCGCCGGGACGCACTTGGCTGCGTTAGTAAAGGACAAATCACCTACAGTCTTTGCAGACCGCGCGGATACCCAAAGTCCGCTTGATCCGAACGCATGCGTAGCGAACCATGATGCCAAGTTCGCAGGCGACCAGCTTTGGCTGCTCGGGCGCCAGTCGAGTGATGACGACAATCGTTTTGAGCGCCTAAAAGCTATGTTGGCCCGCACAGACCCAAATCTCCTGCAACAAATCGTTCGCTTGGCCGCCCTGAGCGCCCCAGGGCGAAACGAACTCGAATTGCAACGTCTTGTGGCCGAGGCCAACCGACTTTCGCTACTGTATAGACAGGAGGAGAGACTTCTAATCGCCGATGCCATCAAGGATTTGATCGACGCCTCGGCCATCGCCAAGGACGATGATCTTCCTTGGTGGCGAGCACGCGAGCTGGAATTGCGTCTTTGGGACCTCGAATCGGAACAACTGCTGGATAGAGTGCTCGACGATTGTCTGAAGCTGCCGATCCTCGCCAGGATCGAGAAGGTGCTGCTGCGTTGTGGACAATCAGCCATACGATCGCGCCTTTCCAGATTCCCGCTAACCGGTCCTCGCGATGACGTGCTCGGCGGGCTTCTGCTCCTGGGCGCCATAGCTGATGAAGAGGCTCTGGATGGTTGGTCAGATTTGGCGCCACTTGTCAGCAGCGTGGACGCAGAAATACGCGGCGCCGCCTTCGAACTGGCACCAGAGACACGCGACACTCAGGTGCTGCAGGCGATCGCCGATAGCGGATGGAAAGCTGCGGAAGCGAAGAACCTCAAAGACCGCTGCCGGGGATCATTGGCGTTGCTGGCTGCAAGCGAGATTCTGCAACGCCCGGAACTGATGGAAGAGGCGGATCCCGAAATCTGGGCCGTCATGCTTCAACGAAATCCTGAAGATCAGGTCGCGCTGCAAAAATATCATGACTTCGTTCGCGGTGCCTTCGATAGGCTGGATCAAAAGGGAGGCTCCTGGTCCTACCCGAGATATTGGGCAAACCACGACCTGCCGATGACCATCTTGATTGCGAAGCAAGGGGCGAGCCTCGTGGCCTGGTTGGACGCTTGGCTCGACGAGCGTAACCACATTTCGAACGTTGATACGCTCGATGAATTTCCTCTCATTGCCCTGTGTGAGGGACTCATTCGATCCTTGCCCGCGGCTGGCATCCCGTTGTGGCGGAAGTTGAATGACGCAAGGGACCGAGGCATCATAAAGAACCCCCGGATAACCCTGTTGCCAATTGAGGCGCCAGCATGCGCTGCCGGAGATGAAGGACGCCGAGAGGCTCTTGACCTCTGCACGACTGACAATGTGTTGCTTGACATGGCGAGGGCCGCCATCCAGCACGGCCAATCGAGCTGGCTTGACGCCACCATTCGAGATGACGAGGCCAGTGGCGATGCGGCCCGGATCGCGCGGGCTTATACGCTCCTGGGTTTCTGCGATCTGACACCCGCATTCGAAAAGATGTGGACCGAATTCGAGGCGAGGAAGCCACGAACAGGCTGGCTGGCCGAGGTTTACGCGACTGGCAGTGATCACTATCGTCGAAACAGATGGGCGCGCGAGTGGTATCGACGCTACCTACACGCCGCAGATCATGCGACCGCATTTGCCGCCCACGAAGTTCTCGCGAAGACGATCGACGGGCGAGGCAACCTTTGGATCAAGAGTAAGGATATTGAGCTGCTCACGACTCCCGTAGGGCGACACTGGGACACGAACCTGACCGTACTGAACCAAGCCATCAAGAGCAGGAGCGAAACCCTTCAGGATAAGCTTTATGGCGCAAGAATCATGAGGCAGACCCAATCGCCTTGGCTCTGACGGGCTTTCGACACCGAGCAACCGAAACCGGCAGTCCGTTTTCGACCTCTGATCGACCATCATCGATGATCAGCGGCGAAGGCAGCTTCCGGCCAAAGAGCAGTCTGCCAGAATGGCCGGGATGAGGCGCAGAGCTGTCCTTCGTCGTGGGGGCGAACGTCGGCTTCTAGTCAGGCGTTCCGTTCACGTCTTTGCAGCACCGAGCCAGATCCATCACGGCCACCAATCTCATGAGCCGATGCATTCTAGTCGCCCCGAATGGGGCGGCCTTCGGTCACCGCGTCATCATCGAGCCGACGTCGATGCAATTTTTTCCACAAGAGGTTTGCGGCGAAATTGCTACGATCTCTCCTGCTTCCGTGGTGCTTCCGCGCAAAAAGAGCGAGGATGCTTGCCAAAATCGCGTTCAGCTAACTGTCTGATGTTTATGGTAAAAATGGCGCACCCGACAGGATTCGAACCTGTGACCTGCCTTCGGAGGGCATCAGCTAGCCTCTGCCCCCAAATTGGAAAGTTTGCTAAGCCGCGTGCATCCGATAGCAGAAGAACGTCTCTTCTATAGTGGGTGGTGCGATGTGGCGTTCTCCCGACTCGGACCGCCGCAGCCGCGGTCTGCTATCCTATTTTCACGCCGCTACCGCCGTTTGCCGCATTGGCCGGACAGATCCATTCCAGGCATTGCAAGGAAAGGGTAGCGTGATTGCTTCTTAGGTGAATGCTCCACCGTCGCGGAACTCAGCCCGCGAGGCGATGTGCAGCGAGAAAAGCAATGAAACGCGCACTTGGCGGGCTCCTGCTGTTCGGCATTAATCGAGAACAGGCAGCGGTAGCTATCGGCGTCAGTCCAACGACGTTCGACCAGATGGTCGCGGATGGCCGTATGCCACAACCGCGGATGCCCAGCAAAGAGCGCTATGTCTGGGACGTGGAGGAACTGGCAGAGGCATTCCGGCGGCTACCACACCGCAACAGCAAACTTGACGGCGTGTCCTCCAGCGATAATCCTTGGGATCGCAGATGATGGACGTGGCGAGCACCATGGTGAAATTCAATCTGAAAGGCGTTGTCGAAGACAGGGATCGGCACGGGAATATCCGGCTGTACTTCCGCGCACCGGGTAGAAAAAAGATCCGTCTGCGAGAAAAGCCAGGTTCAGCCGAGTTCCACGAAGAAGTGCGCTGCGCGCGCGATGGCGTTCCTTATGCTTCGGCTCAGAATGTGGTCAGGCCTGTAGTGAGGCCAGTGGCCCCGCCGGGCAGTCTGATGTGGCTTTGCCAGGAGTATTTCCGGCGCGGTGGCGCAGAGGTCGGCGAAGGCACGATGCTTCGACGACGAACGATACTCGAAGGCGTGTGCAAACTGCCTCACCCGCTGAGCGGGCCGGTCAATCCGGACTTTTCGACGAAGGGTTCATTACCATTCGCGGCCATGAAGCGGGCTCACGTCAAGGAGCTTCGTGATACCCGGTCAGACGCTCCGGGGGCAGCCAACAATATTACAAAAGCCATTAGCGCAATGTTCGCCTGGGCCAAGGATGCCGAGCTGGTCGAGGTCAATCCGGCAAACGGAATAAAGCGCCTGACTTCGGGCAATGGCGAAGGTTTCCACACCTGGGAAGTGTCGGAGATCGTCCAGTATGAGAAACGGCATGCGCGCGGCACCATGGCTCGTATGGCGCTGGCGATTTTCATGTTCACAGGTTTGCGACTGTCCGATGCAGCAATCTTTGGCAGACAACACATTACCCAGGTTCGCAACAAGGATACCGGGACCTGGGAGAAGTGGATCAGGATCAAGCCTGGCAAGACCGACAAGAGCAAGGTGCGCAAGGAAGCGATTGTCGTCGAACTGCCTCTGCTCCCAGAACTCGAGGATGAGCTTTCCTTCGCCCCGGCCGGCAACTTGACATTCCTCGTCACCGAGTATGGTCGGCCTTTCTCGGAAAACGGCCTTGGCAACAAGATGCGCCAATGGTGCGACGAAGCGGGGCTCCCGGGCTGCAGCGCCCACGGGGTCCGCAAGGCAGGCGCCACCGTTGCCGCAGAAAACGGTGCCACGCATGAACAGCTGAAGGCGATTTACGGCTGGACGACGTATCAGCAGCCCGATCATTACATCCGCAAGGCACGCCGCCGGGTAGTGGCGCAGTCTGCCCGGACGCTATTGGTATCCGATCGAAACGAGAACGAAAATGTCCCACTTTTGGAGGGGGTGGACGAGAGCGGGACAAAAAAGTACAAAAAACCCAATTAAATCAACGGCGGCGAAAGCCGATGGTGGGCCCGGAGGGCCTTCCACCAAGGAAGGCTTCGGTTAGGGGCCGCCATGCTCTCCTCGAAAGTAGCGGCTATGACGCCAAGGATGGCATTTGAAGGACCCCCTTAGGGTGATTGTGTCCAATGGCGCGCGATCGCTTGGATCAAAAACGCGGGAACGCGACCGTATCTTCTTTGATCTCGCCTGATGACATGCCCGTACGGATCCGCCCAGCGAGCGTATGGGTTGCGGCCACCGTACCGTCGGGCATCATCATAAAACTGACGTCCGCGCCATTCGGGAGGCGCCCCAGCTGCAACGTAGTCTCGACAGTTTTTCCTTCGCCTGCGGCCTAGTACGGCCATGAGGGTGACCGACAAGATCGGCGTCATGGACAAAGGGCGGAATGGATCCACAAGGCCTATCGGTGGTCGAGACAGCAGAAGGGGTCAGCTTGCCTGTCGCCTTTCGTCGCACGGTAGTCCCGAACGCGACGTAGGCGGGTAGTTCAAAGCTTATCCGGTGCCGGCCTGATGGATCCGAATGGTACCAGCGAGATTGTGTCCTATATGACAAGTGAAGACAGTCTCCTCGAGACGGGAGCTGTTATGCGACCGCCGAATAAACCCAGGGCATTCAGATGCGGCTTCTCGCCCTCAACAACAGCTATGCGCAATTGCCCGAGCGCTTCTTCGCGCACACGGATCCGAAGCCGGTGTCCGAACCCCGGCTGATCCGATTCAACCGGCCACTTGCGGAGGAACTCGGGCTCGATGCCGACCAGCTTACCAGCCCGGATGGATTGGATATGCTCTCTGGCCATAGATTTCCGGAAGGCTTGCAGGCAATCGCCCTGGCCTATGCAGGTCACCAGTTCGGAAACTTCGTGCCTCAGCTCGGCGACGGGCGCGCTCTGCTGCTTGGCGAGGTGGTGGACGTTAACGACATTCGCCGTGACATCCAGTTGAAGGGATCGGGACCGACGCGGTTCTCGCGCAATGGCGACGGCCGCGCAGCCGTCGGCCCGGTTCTGCGCGAGTATGTCGTCAGCGAAGCAATGGCCGCGCTGGGCATTCCGACGACTCGAGCCTTGGCGGCTGTGCTCACCGGGGACCCGGTATATCGCGAGGTCCGGCTGCCCGGCGCTGTCCTTACAAGAGTGGCGGCCAGCCATATCCGGATAGGCACCTTCCAATATTTCGCTGCGCGCCACGATACCGGAGGCCTCAAGATCCTCGCCGACTATGCCATTGAACGCCATTTCCCGCAGCTGGTCGGGCAAGCGCGGCCGTACCGCGCTTTGCTTGAGGCCGTTGTCGCTGCACAGGCCGATCTGGTGGCGCGCTGGATGCTGGTCGGCTTCATCCATGGCGTCATGAACACCGACAACATGACGATCTCGGGCGAGACGATCGACTATGGCCCATGCGCCTTCATGGACGCCTATGACCCGAGCGCGGTGTTCAGTTCGATCGACCGTGTCGGCCGCTATGCCTATGCCAACCAGCCTCATGTGGCGACATGGAATCTTGCACGCTTTGCCGAGACTCTGCTGCCGCTCATGAGCACGGACGAGAGTGAAGCCGTCTCTGAAGCCGAAGAGGTGCTTGGGTCTTTCCAGTCCTCATATGAGACTGTGTTGCAGCGCGGCTTCCGCAGAAAACTCGGATTGCTGACCGAGGCGGAAGGCGACTTGCAGCTCGCGGCTGATTTTCTGGATGTATTAGCTCGCGGCGAAGCCGACTTTACGCTCGCCTTCCGGCGTCTGGGCGACGACCTCGCCGCCCCGGACGATCAGGGCGGGGCGCGGCAGTTGTTTGAGGATCCAGGCGCATTCGATGTTTGGTCGGCGCGCTGGCGCGAGCGCATCGCAAGCGATGCTGCCGACACGGCCGCGCGCCGGGCGGTCATGCATGCCGTCAATCCCAAATTCATCCCTCGCAACCATCGCATCGAGGCTATGATCCAGGCGGCGCTGGGCGGGGACTTCACACCTTTCGAGGAGATTTTGAGGGTCATCAGCCGGCCCTTCGATGAGCAGCCGGACATGGAACGCTATGCTGACCCGCCACGCCCGGATGAACGCGTCCTACAGACATTCTGCGGCACATGAGACATTGAATGATGGCCGGTTAACATGTGCAAATGCGGAAGACCCTTCGCAAGCTACCGTCGTGAGTAGTCGGAAGCGTCTGATCTATGACGATTATGGACTCACGGAAGCTTGTCGATCACCCGTGCCGATGCTTCCACCGTTGCAGCTAGGACTACCTGAGCGTCGGGCGGCGGGTGCTGGGAGACAGATCTTGAGCGTCAAGGCTCCGCAATAAATTGGTCGCGTTCAATTTCACTGCAATCAGAGAACACCCTCCGGAACCAGTTGCCCCGCATCGAGTTGCTATTCCGCCTCGCTTTTGAGCGCGAACGGGAGAACACAGGATGGCACCCACTAAGAAGGCATCACCGAAGGGCCTGAACGAACTTTTCCACGACACGTTGAAGGACATCTATTTCGCCGAAAAGAAGATCGTTGCGACGCTGCCGAAAATGGCAAAGGCCGCTCAAAGCCCAGATTTGAAGGCGGCGTTCGAAAAGCACCGCGAGGAAACGAAAGAACACGTTGCCCGGCTCGAACAGGTTTTCGAAGTGATCGGCAAGAAGCCGCAGGGAAAGACGTGTGCGGCTATTGTGGGCATCACCGATGAAGGTGCCGAGATCATGGAGGAATATAAGGGCACACCTGCCCTGGACGCTGGCCTGCTGGCTGCGGCCCAGGCTGTGGAGCACTACGAAATCTCACGCTATGGCACACTGAAGACCTGGGCCTCCGAACTGGGGCTGGATGAAGCTGTTTCGCTCCTCAATTTAACCCTTGGAGAGGAAAAGGCGACCGACGAGGCGCTGACACAACTCGCTGAACCGGCTGTCAACATGGCTGCCGAAAACGTGTAGTAGCCCCACCAGGCGAAGACTGGCCCGTCGCTACGCGAATCTCACGGGAGGTATCAATGGGATATCTAGGTACGCTCGTTTCAAGACTACTCGGCAAGAAGCCCGGCCCCGCTGGCAACGGCGATATGCGCAAGTCGACTGGCGCGGGTCCTGCAATAGCAGCGCATTCGAAAGACGCGAAGACAACGGCGCCGACCGGCCAGAACCGATCGGCGGCAGCAAAAGAAAAATGACCGACGCCGTAGGAGCGTAGTCACTGGACAGCCAACAATGCGCCCATTTCCGGTCAACCCTTTGAAGCAGGCGGTTCGGTCCTGTCCAGACTGACCCCGTCAGGTCGACTCGCAAGGCTTGCAACCAGTAAAATAACAGTGTCATCAGTACAAACATCGACAAACGGTCTAAATGGTTGATGGAACGTATGTTATATTTCCTTCCTCTCTAATTCGACCGATGCGCAATATTATGCCCTACAGAAGACCCACTGAATGAATTACGCAGGTCCAAAGGATCGTAATTAAACCTCTAATAGGCCATTCCAGATTTCGAATGCAGTTCAGCTCGGGAAGGAGGGTGGCAAAACCCAATCCCGGAGGCGCCTGGACCTTTAGACCAATGCTATCGGTAGGTAGCGGATGATGATCTCGTCCTGCCGGAAACGGCGCTCCAACTCCGCTCGGCGCCTTCGCCAATCGGGCAGATCGACTTCTTCCGTCATCACCTCGAAGATGACAATCTCGTCCATGTCGGACTCTTTTCCCTCCCTCCATACCCCTTCCGCGGGCGTCCGAAAATACGCGGTGACACCTTTGAACGTATTGGCGAGTTCGTCCTTCACACGATCGAAGTCTTCCTTGGCGAAGGGCTCACCCGCGTTGTCGGAACGAGGAAGCAGGATCTGGACAAGGTGCATGCGGCCGCCTCCAAGCTTTTCCAACGGCGGCGACCGGCATCATGTTCCATCGGCTGACGCTGCGGGCAAAGGCGCAAATGTGAACCAGGCTGACAGGAAGTTCCTGCATTCCGTGACTCCAGATGGGAATCCTGGCCTTGCGTGAAAGTGCTGCCACCCGCAGCCAGCCCGTGACACCGCCGCAGTTGGAGGCGTCTGGTTGGATGTAGGCGAGCCTCGACCAAGCAAAGGCGTGCCCGAGTCCTCAAGACATGCAGGTTTTCTCCCATTGCCAGAGGCCTACAGGCCTGCAGGTGCCTTGGCGATGCTGGCGCAGCGTTCATAGGTGCCGGCACAATGGTAACACGATCTCGGCCGCGGATATTGCGCCAGCGACACGGACAGACGGCAACCTTGCATCGGCGCACGCGGCTGCGCAATTTTTTGCAAAAGCAGGAACATAGCTGCATCGCCCAAGTTAAATAGCGACGGCATTGGACCACGGACTCATTTTCGCATTTTCCAGGCTGCCAGAATGCTCCGGGGTTCTTTGATGCTCGAACGAATGGGCAGGACAATGTATCGCTGTCGGCGTTTGCTATCAGCCTTTGCTCTGGTGTTGTTGACGAGTGGCCTGTTCCCACAGGGCCCAGCCATGGCACAGGCGCCCTGCCCGGCCGACCACGATAAGCTGCTCGCCGCACTCAAGGCCAATGTGAAAGCAAGCGGCGGACCTGCCAACGGAGGCTTTGAGACCAACGAATGGGCCGCTGTCGTTGCTCGCGACGGCGCGGTGTGCGCGATCGCTTTCAGCGGTCCCACCGCCGATTCGCAATGGCCAGGCAGTCGCCTCGTCGCGGCGGAGAAGGCCAATACAGCCAATGGGCTCAGCCTGGCGCAAATGGCCCTATCGACGGCCAATCTCTACGCGGGGACGCAGCCGGGCGGGCCGCTTTTCGGCTTGCAGGAGACCAACCCGGTCAACCAGGCCGCAGCCTATGCGGGCGATCCCAAAACGTTTGGAAGTGCCAGCGATCCTCTCGTCGGCAAGCCAATCGGAGGCGTCGTCGTGTTTGGCGGCGGGCTTGCCCTCTATGACGGCAAGAGCATCGTCGGAGGCCTCGGGGTCTCAGGAGATTCCTCATGCGCCGATCACAATGTCGCCTGGCGTGTTCGCGCGGCGCTTGGCCTCGACAAGGTTCCCGCCGGGGTCAATCCCAATCGCAAGGACGCCATCGTCTACGATGTCGATCCCGGCGGCAAAAGCGCCTCGGGCTGGGGCCATCCGCTTTGTGCCGGCACCGAGGCTGACATCGCGGCGGAGCTCGGCGCCGGCGTGGGAGGCTCGATCCACAAATGAAAGGCATGCTGCACCCGGCACCAGCGCGCGTTGACGCAGGACACGGCGCCCGCGCATTGGCGACCGAGAATTCCTTTCGCACGGGCATACTCTCGGTGATGCTGCTGGCATGCGGCCTGTTTCTGAGCGGTGCCTCGGAGCCCGCATCGGCGGCGGCTATCGCGCCGCCCGCCGCCGCGGCGCCACCCGATGACGGGCAATGGACAATGCCGGCCAAGAACTACGCGTCGACCCGCTTCAGCGAACTCAGCGAGATCAACGAAGGCAACGTCAAGAACCTGCAGGTCGCCTTCACCTTCTCGACCGGCGTAAACAAGGGCCAGGAAGCAGCGCCGCTGGTCGTCGGCAACAACATGTACATCGTCACGCCCTTTCCCAACATCGTCTACGCGCTCGACCTTTCCAGGCCGGGCGCGCCGATGAAGTGGAAGTACGAGCCCAACCCCGAGCCGGCGGCACAAGGAGTGGCCTGCTGCGATGTCGTCAACCGCGGAGCGGCCTTCGCCAACGGACGCATCTTCTTCAACACGCTGGACGGCCACACGATCGCGCTCGATGCCAATACGGGCAAGCCGATCTGGAACACTCATATCGGCAACATCAACATCGGCGAGACCATCACCATGGCGCCGCTGGTGGTGAAGGGCAAAGTTCTGGTCGGCAATTCCGGCGGCGAAATGGGCGTCCGCGGCTGGGTCAAGGCGCTGGATGCCGGAGACGGGCATGTTGTCTGGACGGCTTATGGCACTGGACCCGACAAGGATGTGCTGATCGGCCCGGACTTCAAGCCCCACTACGACATGGACAGGGGCACAGACCTTGGCGTGACGACATGGCCACCGGAAGCCTGGAAGATCGGCGGCGGCAATATGTGGGGCTGGATCTCCTACGATCCGGAGTTGAACCTGATCTTCCACGGCACGGGCAATCCAGGACCGTGGAATCCGGATTTGCGGCCAGGCGACAACAAATGGACGTCCGGTATTTTCGCGCGTGACGCCGATACCGGAGCGGCGAAGTGGTTCTATCAGTGGAGCCCGCATGACCTCCATGACTATGACGGCATCAACGAGCAGATCCTTCTGGACATGACCTGGCAAGGCAAGCCGCGCAAGGTCCTTGTCCGACCGGAACGCAACGGCTACCTCTATATCCTCGATCGGACCACTGGAGAGGTGCTATCGGCCACAGCCTATGGCCCGGTCAATTCCAGCAAAGGCGTCGATCTGAAGACCGGCCGCCTGATTGCAAACCCTGACAAGAGAACCGGCACCGGCAAGGTGGTCCGAGACATTTGTCCGACGGCATCCGGCCTCAAGGACTGGCAGCCATCGGCGTTTTCGCCGAGGACCGGCCTGCTCTATATCCCCCACAACAATCTCTGCATGGATGAAGAAGGCGTCGAGGTAAACTACATCGCAGGCACGCCCTATGTCGGCATGAACGTACGCATGATCCCCGGGCCGGGCGGCAATCGTGGTGCTTTTACCGCCTGGGATGTTTCCGCCGCCAAGCCGGCCTGGGTCCTGAAGGAGAACTTTCCGGTATGGAGCGGCACCGTCGTCACTGCCGGCGATGTCGTCTTTTACGGGACCATGGAAGGCTGGTTCAAGGCGGTCAGCGCCAGGACTGGCGATCTGCTTTGGCAGTTCAAGACGTCGTCCGGCATCATCGGCCAGCCAATAACCTATCGCGGCCCCGATGGGCACCAGTATGTCGCAATTCTGTCAGGCGTCGGTGGCTGGGCCGGCGCCATCGTTTCGGGCGACTTAGACCCACGCGATGCCACCGCGGCACTGGGCTTCGTCAACGCGATGAAGGATCTGAAGAACGCTACCACGGCGGGAGGCACGCTTTATGTGTTCCGGCTGCCTTGATGGATTGAACTTGACCGTACGTCCGGCGCGAAAGGCGTTCCAACGGGTGGCGATCGGCATGGCCGGGCTCGCCTTGTTGCTCTTTCCGGCTGTTGCCAACGCACGTGAATTGAGAGTGTGCGCCGACCCGAACAACATGCCGTTTTCCAATGCGGCCGGTCAAGGCTTCGAGAACAGGATCGCGGAAATTGTCGCCACTGATCTTGGCGCCAAGCTGACGTATACCTGGTGGGCGCAGCGCCGTGGCTTCATCCGCAACACGCTGAAGGGAGGCCTTTGCGATCTCGTGCCCGGCACGCCTGCCAATCTCGAAATGCTGCGCACCACCACGCCTTACTACCGTTCGTCCTATGTCTTCGTGACCCGCCAGGACGGCCCGGACGTGACGTCCTTCAACGACCCGCGGTTGCAAGAATTGCGCATCGGTGTTCAGCTCATCGGCGACGATGGCGCCAACTCGCCGCCTGTCCAGGCGCTTGGCCGCCGCGGCATTGTCGGGCACCTCATCGGCTACCCCGTCTATGGCGACTACTCTGCTCCCAACCCGCCGGCGCGCATCGTCGAAGCTGTCGCGAACGGCGAGATCGACCTTGCCGTGGTCTGGGGTCCGCTCGCCGGCTATTTCGCGCAGAGGCAAAAGGTGCCGCTCCGGATCACGCCGGTCACGCCTCGCATCGATGGACCGCAACTGCCGCTGATGTACGACATCTCAATGGGTGTTCGACGCGAGGACGATGCGCTGCGTGGCGATGTGAATAGCGCACTTGCCCGACACAAGGCCGAGATCGACGCGGTTCTGGCGCGATACGGCGTACCGCGTCTGGACATGGCCGGGAGACCGGCCCGATGAGGCGCGCTCTGGCGATGTTGCTGCCCTTGACACTGGCCCTGGTCGCCTGCCAGCGCGAGGAGCGCGACACGCGACCGCAATCGGCGCTCGGCTCAGGTGAGCAGCCGACGCCTGTGACCACGTTGGAGCCGGGCGGACAGCGACCCTCCCCCACCGACAACAAGGCGGCGAGCTTCGAGGCCAACGCCTTCCACATGAGCGAGGGCAAACGCCTGTTCGGCTGGTTCAACTGCTCGGGCTGCCATGCCAATGGCGGTGGCGGCATGGGTCCGGCGCTCATGGACGAGAAGTGGATCTATGGCAGCTCGATGGAAAGCATCCACGCCACGATCCGCGACGGCAGGCCCAACGGGATGCCAAGCTTCGGCCAGAAGATACCCGACGACCAGATATGGGAGCTGGCGGCCTTCGTGCGCGCACTGGGCGGCAACGCGCCGTCTTCCGCCGCGCCGCAACGCAATGACGACATGATGGTGCATCCCTCGGAAAACCGCCTGCCGGATGCCGCGACACTGGGCAAATCACCGTGAAGCGCCCGGCCTCGATGGCCTTCGCCTTCTGTGTCCTGTTTCTGCAGGGATGCGCAGGCTGGCAGTCGGCGCTTGACCCGAAGGGCCCCGCAGCCGGCGAGCTGGCCTGGCTCATCTGGTTCTTTACCGCGCTTTGCGCGGTTGTTTGGGCGCTGGTGATGATCGCTCTCGCAGCACCGCTGGTCATGCGATCGCGTTCCGGCGATGAACCCCTCCTACTCGACGAAGCGGCCGAACGCGGCAAGATGCGCGTGGTCGTGTCCGCCGTCGGAGTGACCACCATCATCTTGATCGGACTGACGCTGCTAAGCTTTTTCGCCAACAGGACGCTGGCTGCGATCGGCTCGGAGGCTGCGCTGACAATCAGGGTGACCGGGCACCAGTGGTGGTGGGAGGTGCGCTACGAGGATGCTACGCCGAGCCGCATCCTGACGACGGCAAACGAGATTCATATCCCTGCCGGCGAGCCGGTGCGGCTGCTTTTGACCTCGACCGATGTGATCCATTCCTTCTGGATCCCAAGCTTGGCCGGCAAGCTCGACCTTATCCCGGGCCACATGAACGTGCTGGATATCAAGGCGGACAAGCCAGGCGTCTACCGTGGTCAATGCGCTGAATTCTGCGGTGCGCAGCACGCCAACATGGGCACCTTCATCATCGCCGAGCCGCGCCCGAAATTCGATGCCTGGCTGAACGACCAGTTGCAGCCGGCCGGCGCGCCGGCGAGCGGCGAAGCCAAGGTCGGTGCGGACCTGTTCCTCAAACGCCCCTGCGTGATGTGTCACAGGATCGGGGGGACGCCGGCCGGCGGAACGGTGGCTCCCGATCTCACCCACATAGCCAGCCGGCAGACGCTCGCTGCCGGGACCTTGACGATGAGCCGCGGCAATCTCGCCGCCTGGATAGCCGACCCGCAAGGCATCAAGCCCGGCTCCCACATGCCGGTGGTGGAGCTCAGCGGCGATGAGCTCAATGCCGTGGTCGCCTATCTCGAGGGTCTGAAATGAGCAGCGCGGATCTCACAAGCCAACGCGACCTGCCGCCGGAGCGCAAGGTATCTGCAAAAGGCGACATCGCGCCCGAGCATGACGGACCGCGCGACACCGGCATGGATGATGCCGGCCTGCATCGCTGGCTCGAGCGCACCTGGCGGACGCCATCCGGCATCGTCGGAGCCTTGTCGAGCGTCGATCACAAGGTGATCGCACGACGCTATTTGATCACCGCTTTCGTGTTCCTTGGTCTTGGCGGCCTCAACGCTGTCGTCATGCGCATCCAGCTTTCTGGACCGCAACGCGGGCTGATCGGGCCCGACCTCTACAATCAGCTGTTCACCATGCATGGCGTTACGATGATGTTTCTGTTCGCCGTGCCCATCGTGCAGGCGACCGGGATCTACCTGGTGCCGCTGATGGTCGGCACCCGCAACATCGCGTTTCCGCGCCTGAACGCGTTCAGCTATTGGGTCTACGTCTCGGGCGGCGCTTTCGCCTGGGTGTCCTTCGCCCTCAACATGGCCCCTGATGTGGGCTGGTTCGCCTACGTGCCGCTGTCCGGCCCCGAATTCGCACCGGGCAAGCGGGCTGACGTCTGGGCGCAGATGATCACCTATACCGAAGTGTCGTCACTGGCCGTCGCGGTGGCGACCATCGTCACGGTCTTCAAGCAGCGAGCCCCCGGCATGTCGCTGGACAAGATCCCGCTCTATGTCTGGGCGATGCTGGTCACTTCCTTCGTCGTCGTCTTCGCGATGCCGGCGGTGATGATCACCTCGACTTTCCTGATCCTTGACCGGCTGGTTGGCACGCACATCTTCAACCCGGCCGAAGGTGGGGATGCTCTGCTGTTCCAACACCTCTTCTGGTTCTTCGGCCATCCGGAAGTTTACATCATCTTCCTGCCGGCGACGGGCATGGTGTCCTCGATCATTCCTGTTTTCGCCAGGCGACCGACATTCGGTCATCTCGGGCTGGTCCTGTCGCTGATCGCGGTCGGCTTCCTTTCGTTCGGGCTTTGGGTCCATCACATGTTCGCCACCGGCCTGCCAAAGCTTGGCGCCAGCTTCTTCACCGCATCCAGCATGATGATCGCCATCCCGAACGGCGTACAGATCTTCTGCTGGCTGGCAACATTATGGGACGGCAGACCGGTGATCCGAACTCCGTTGCTGTTCGTCTTCGGCTTTTTCTTCATCTTCGTCATCGGCGGGCTGACGGGCGTGATGCTCGCCTCAGTGCCGTTGGATCTTCAGGTCCACGACACCTATTTCATCGTCGCCCATTTCCATTACGTGCTGATCGGCGGCTCGGTGTTCCCGCTGCTTGGCGCGGCTTATTTCTGGTTCCCGAAGGTCACCGGCCGCATGATGAGCGAACGCCTCGGGCGGTGGCATTTCTGGCTGGCCTTCATCGGGTTCAATGCAGCCTTTTTCCCGATGCATCTGGTCGGCCTGTGGGGCATGCCACGACGTGTCTACACCTATCCGGCCGAGCTTGGCTGGGGCAACATCAACCTTTTCATCTCGGCTGGGGCGTTACTCTTCTTCCTGAGCTTTGTCCTGTTCACCTTCAACCTTGTGCATGGCGCGTTGAAAGGCACCTCGGCCGGCAACAATCCGTGGGACGCAGGAACCTTGGAGTGGGCAACATCCTCGCCGCCGCCGAGCTATAATTTCGCGCGCATTCCCATCGTGACTCATATCGAGCCGCTCTGGGCCGAGCGCGAGGCGCTCCCTGTAGCGACCGGGCTCCGCGTCGACGCGCGCGAACTCCTCATCTCGACCGTGGCCGAAGCTCAACCCGACATTCGCGAGAAATCGGCCGCCCCTTCAATCTGGCCGCTTTTAGCGGCGCTGGCCGTCGGCGGCACGTTTCTCTTTTCAATCTTCACGCCCTGGGCGATCGTCTGGGGCGCCGCGCCAATCGCCATCACGTTGATCGGATGGTTCTGGCCCAAGGGCGATCCGGAGGACGAGGAATGAAGCAGCGCGCCGCCGCCGATCTTTCTGGCCTGCCCACCTTCGGGCACGGTCCGCGCAGCCCGACCTGGTGGGGCACGCTGGGTTTCATGGCGCTGGAAGGCACGGGCTTCGCGCTGGCGGCCGGCGCTTATCTCTACCTTGCGCAGTCATGGCCAGACTGGCCCCTCAGCGCACCGCGCCCGAACCATTGGCCCGGAACGATCGTCACCATTTTGTTCATCGTCAGCCTTGTGCCTAACCACATCCTCCACCGCTATGCCAAGCAATGTTCGATGGTGCCGGTGCGGATCGGGCTGATGGTCATGTCGCTGCTCGGCATCGCTCCGCTCGTCGTGCGCTGGTTCGAATTCCCGGCCCTCAACATCTATTGGGACACCAATGCCTATGGATCGATGCTCTGGGTGCTGCTCGGGCTGCACACCACCCATCTCATCACCGATGTCGGCGACACCATCGTGCTGACTGTGCTGATGTTCACGCGCCACGGCTATAGCGGCCGTCGCTTCGGCGATGTCGGCGACAATGTCTTCTACTGGGACTTCGTGGTCCTGACCTGGATTCCGATCTATCTGCTCATCTACTGGGTGCCGAGGCTAGGCTGAGATGCGTGCATTACGCCTGGGAACGTCTTGGGGTGGTCTTCTGTCAGGGCCGCTGGCGTGGGCGGTCTCGACACAGCTGAACTATGCGCTGGTGCCCTGGCAATGCAATCGCCAGGTGCCGGTCGTGCTTCCCGTGGCGCTGCTGCTCGTCTTGTTGTCGCTGCTCGGCGGGGCGCTGTCGTGGCGGGCGAAGCGGCGAGGCGGTGCCGCATTCAAGCCGGAGCGTACGCGCGCCACAGAGCGCTTCGTCGCCAATCTCGGCATGCTGTCGGCGTTGCTGTTTGCGCTTGTGATCCTCATGCAAGGCAGCGCGGCGCTGATCCTGGATGAGTGCCTGCGATGAATCTGGACGGGCTGTTCTCTACTTCCATCTGCTACGGCGCCGGCGCACCCGAGGCCGGGTGGACGCTCGCGCTGCCCATCACCCTGCCACTTGCGGTGCTTGCCCTGATATATGTCGTTGGAGCTGGCCGGCTTTGGCGGCGCAGCAGCCGCGGCAGGACTCTGCGGCTGCGCCAGGCTCTGCTGTTCACGGCCGGATGGGGCGTGTTGACGGCCGCGTTGGTCAGCCCGATTCATGCACTCGGTGAGCAGATCTTTGCGGCGCATATGATCGAGCATGAACTGCTGATGGCCGTGGCGGCGCCGCTGCTGGTCTCCGCCAGCCCGGCTGCGGCCTTGATGTGGGGATTTCCCGCCGGGGTCCGGCGCATTCTTGGAATGGCCGCGCACGGCAGATGGCTGAATGCGGTTTGGTCTTTCGTAACTCGACCGCTCAGCGCGACCATTGCCCACGGCCTGGCCATATGGATCTGGCACCTTCCGGCGTTGTTCGAGGCCGCGCTCGAACGCGGCGTGATGCACTATGCACAGCACGCGAGCTTCTTCGGAACAGGGCTGCTGTTCTGGTGGGTACTCTTGCCGCGTCCCGGCCGCCAGCATGCCTATGGGACCGCAGTGATGCATCTTGTCGTCACCTCGCTGCACACTGGCCTGCTTGGCGTGCTCCTGCTGCTCTCGCCGCGGCTCTGGTACCCGCAGAACGCGGTGGGTGCGGCACTATGGAATTTGAGCCCCCTGGAAGACCAGCAACTTGCCGGGCTGGTGATGTGGGTTCCCGCTGGACTGATCTATGGCGGCGCAGCGCTGCTGCTGGCCGCGCTGTGGATCAAGGCGAGCGGAAGGGGGGAGGCTGCGCATGCCTACGAGCTTGTCTAAGCTGCTTGCCGGCGCCAGCGTCGCGCTGGTGCTGCTCGTTGCGGGCGTGGCCGGAATGACCTGGTGGTCCGATCAGGCGGCGCGCATCCGCCACGAGGCGGAGGCGGCCACGGGAGGTGACATTGCGCGCGCCATGCCGATCATGACTGCGAATGGTTGTTCCGGCTGCCATACGATTTCGGGCGTGCCGGGCGCGCAAGGGCAGGTCGGTCCACGCCTCGACGCCAGTCTTGCTGACCGCACCTTTATCGGCGGCGGGCTGGCCAACAATCCAGAGAACCTGATCCGCTGGATACGATCTGCCAGGGAAATCAATCCGCGCACGGCCATGCCATCGACCCGAATTTCGGAGCAGCAGGCGCGCGATATCGCGGCCTACCTCTACGCTCTGAAATGATTGAGCGGTTCATCGTCTGAACAACAACGCCGGCCCTTCTGACGAGACCGACTATCGTTGATCCATTCAAGCTAGGTTTGACGCTGAGATGGATCGGAAATCCGTTCACGCACGGCGTGCTCGGTCTTGTCTGCTGTGGACTTCACGATCTCGCCGAGCTGATCGGCGATCGTGTCTGCTTCCATATGTTGCCGGCCAGCTTCCTGCTTGATGGTTCCATAGGCTTCGGCGGCGACCTGCTTGGCCTCGTCGAGACCCCTGTCGAGCATGGTTTCGGCGGTATCGCGAAGCTTGTCGCCATAGGCGCCTAGCTGCTCATCCTCCGTTGCGGTATGGGGCAGCATTGCACCTATGGCGGCGCCGATGGCGAGACCCGCGGCCGCTATGGCCAAGGGCTGGTTCTCCAACAGATCTTGCGCGGAGCGGGTGGCTTTCGCCGCCATGTCGCCGGTCACCGATCTTGCAGTGGCCGTGCTGCCCGTCAAACCCTCCGCGGCGCTGCTTGCCGCGCTGGAAACGGTATCGCCGACGCTGGTGGCAGCTGATGACAGAGATGCGGCGGCATCGGAAAGCGTGCTGCCCAGGCCTCCACGTTCCCGTTCATCATGTCGTCCCGGCGCCGAGGGCATTGAGTAGCCAGCCGAACCGCGGGCGGTGTCTGCGATACCACTGCCGAACATCAGCCAAGCCAGACCCGCTCCCACCATGGTGACCGGCAAAGGATTGTCTCGGACCTGCGTTCTGAGGTTGGCGAGCATGGCCGAACTCTCCCCTCCCGAGAACAGCCCGGTGAACTCATCCAGCAATTGTCCCGGCGACATCCTGCCTCGAATGGATTCGGCGGTCTCCATCACCCGCGCACGGGCTGCCTCGGCCTCGCGTTCAAGTTCGGCTGCGGATTTCTCAGTCATCTCACTTGTTCCTTGATCACGCTCGCGTCGCGCTTGAGCTGTTCCTGGGTGCGGTCGGGGGTAAGTTCCGAAGGCGCCATGCTGGCCGTCCCGGTCCGCAGCAGGATAATGCCGAGGGCCGCCACGACCACGCCGACCAGCAGGGAAGACCACCCCGCGCCAAGTCCTGCCCGCGTCAGTGCAATAACGAGTGCCTGCAGCAACACCATTAGCGCGGCGAGCAGGCAGATCGCGCCGCCCAGCACTTCCGCGGCACCTGCTCCGGCCTTGGCAAGCTTTTCAGAAAGCTCGGCCCGAAACAGCCTGGCCTCGGTTTGCACCAAAGTGGTGACATTCTGGGCCAAGTCGGTGATCAGCCCGGCAAGGCTTGGGTTGTCCTGGGTGTTCATCTGTCCTGCTCCGTGCTCTGCATGGCCCCATCATCGCCGACGACGCCAGAATCCTGCGACCGATCAGCGGACCAACCCTGTGCCTGATCGGTGTGGGATTTGAGGTCTCCCGGCGCATCCTGAAATTCTGGACCCGCCGGCGGCGAGGCCTTGATGAACCGCCCGAGAGCCAATCCGGCCAATACCGATCCGGCAAGCAGGACACCGGGATTTTGCCGGCCAAAGGACTGCACGTCCTCCAGGACCTGGCCGAACGGCTTCTGTTTCAATGACGATGAAAGCCGCTCCAAGCCACCGGCAGCATCCAATGCGAACTTCGATGCGTTCCTTTCATCGTTGTTGGCCAGGTGATCACTGGCCGCGCGCAGTGCGCCGCCCAGCGCCGCCAGAGTCGATCCGATGTCGCGCTGCGCTTCCTGCGCCTTGTCGGAGATGACCTCCCTGGCTTCAGATGCATAGTCGCCAGCCTTGCGGGTGACCGTGTCACGCGCGTCGTGAAGCAACTCGCTGGCACGCTCATTTTCCTGGCGAAGCCTTTCGGAAACGTCGCTTTTCGCCTTGTCGAAATCGGCGGGCTGTCCGCCCTGATCGTTTTCATGCTGCATGGGGCCACCTAGTGAAGACCGAGGAAGGAGAGGACCGCCAGCACGACAACGATAACGCCGATAAGATAGATGACACTGTTCATGTGCACGTCCTCCGTGGCTGTCCAACTTCGCGGAGCCGGCGATGTTCCCTAGGTGAAGCATTTATGTCGAAGCGGAAATGGAGAGCTTCGTCAGGCACGCACCAGTCACCAATGGGTGCGCCCTACTCCGCAGGAGCCGCTAGCAGGAGACAGCCGAGTGCCGGCTGCCTCCGGCATTGCTATCTTTGCCTATTCGGCTGCCCGCCTGTCGATCATCTGCTCGCTCTGGGCGCCGGAACTTGGCCGAGGCGGCGACAGGATGGGCTCCTCGCCCATTGGCGAACCGGCGACCAGGGAGAACTCGCCCTTGCCGTCCATCGACGGTCCTTCGCTCCAACGTCCCTGCGCTGGTTCGACACCTTCGACGAAGCAATTGATGAAGGCATAGGATACGTCCTGATGCTCCTTTTCCTGCGGGAAGGAGTTGGGGACCGGCAGAGACGCGTTCAGTCCGCCCATATCTTCGATTGCCGCGAGCCACTGCTGTTGGTGCATGGTGTCGCGCGCAATAAGGAAGGACAGCATGTCCTTCATGCCGGGATCGCTGGTCATGTTGTACAGGCGGGTCGCAAGCACGCGGCCGCTTCCTTCCGCGGTGACGTTTGCGACCATATCCGCGGCAAGATTGCCGCTGGCATAGACATGCGAAGCATTGAAGGGAACGCCGTTGGCGTTTTCAGGCAGTGCGGCCAGGCCGGTCGACAAGATATGGCGGAAGTTCATCCCGTTGAGGACCGAGCCGCCGACCGTGTCCGACGAGATGTCCTCCTGCAGCGAAAGTGGTGCACCCTCAAGATTGAGGGCGACCGCAGTCGCCAGCATTTCGATATGGCCGAGCTCCTCGGTCGCCGTGTTCAACAACAGGTCGCGGTATTTGGCCGGCCCGCGGCATCCCCATGCCTGGAAGAAATACTGCAAGGCCACGCGGATTTCGCCTTCTACTCCGCCGATGGCCTGCTGCAAGGCACGGGCAAAGACTGGATTGGGCGTTTCCACACGAACCGGGTACTGCAATTTCTTGTCGGTGTAATACATGGCTGACTCCTGGTTGGAAGTCAGCCGAACCTCAGCTCTGATGCATTGTTCCGTGCGAGGAACACTTAATTCCGGCAGGCTTTCCGCGGGAATGTCTCGAGCCACGGACGCTTATTCGCAATGCGAGCCGTCCAGTTCGTTGATGCAGTCGGTGCGAGTGGCGCCGACCGGATCACGCGACCCTGGAAAGCAGAGCGACGTCACATCTGGCCAAGCCGTAGCGCCACCGATGATCAGTCGTGGCGACCCGGCTCTGATAAAACAGTGAAAGCTGGCTGCCTTCGATCATCACTGTCGAGTGGCCGTTCTCTCCCGGCTGGCCTGGTTCCAGCACCGGGCCGATCGAGACGTAAGGTCCAGCAACGTTATCCGCGATGGCAAAAAACACGCGTTGCCGGTTCCCGCGAAGGCCATTGGGCAGAAAGCAAGTGGCATTGAGAAGCACGCGACCGTCCGGCAATTCGACCAGTTGTGCGCCCTCAATGCCCCATTCATAGTCGGGATCCTCTCTCGTGTTGTGGTGAGGCACATCATTGTGGTCGAGGATCTTGCCGATCCGCTTCCAGGGACCGAACCATGAGTCGGATTGGCTGCGTGCGAGATAGATGTCGGGCTGCGGCACCCTGGTGAATTTCGGCATGGCGGAATAGACGAGGTAGCGCTTGCCGCCAATAAGTGCGGGATGCGGATCGTAAATGCCATCTTCCTCGGTGTCCGGGATGGCGAGGATTGCGGGGCTAAGAACCACCCACTGGAACCCGTCATTGGAAACCGCATGCTCGCAGCGGCCGCCAGACTTCATGAACTCGGTCTGGATGAACATGTGAAAGACGCCGCTTTCGTGGATGACCCCCGGAGCCGCAACACCACTCCCATTGATTGGAAGCTCGATCGACTGATGCTCGGTCCACGGCCCATAAAGGTCCGGCGCCGTGGCGTGCAGTATCGTCCACGTCTCGGTGGTCACCGTGCCGCTCGAGCCGAAGACGTGCCACAGGCTGCCATCAAAGACGGGGCAAGGGTCCTTGAGATCATCCACGCTTTGCGGATGAAACAGCGGAAAAACGTTGGTCGCAAAGTCGATCTTCATATCAGCCCCGGAATTCGCCTGGCACGGACTCGCCAGCGATGCGGGCGAATCAACTTGATGTCCTGCGCATTTTATAGCCAGCGACTTCAACGCAAATACGGCAGGTCCGTTCTCCACCGACATTCCCCCGTCGCTCACGCATTCAAAGCCCGGCGATGCGTGGCGGGCGTTCTCAGCTTCGCGGAAATATGGTCGCATCCGTGATCCGAGCGGTGACTGAGAGCTCTTCACTTCACCTTGGAACAACTCACGCGCTGGAAAGTTAGGAGCTGGCATCGAAGTCTATTTCTCCTCGATCCGCGCTTAACAAATGTTAGTCATAACATAAACTAAAGATTACGAGAAGGAACATCTCAATGGAAGCAGCCTTGGGCAGGGTATCCGCCAGTAAACACATTGGCAGGGAAAATCTACTGGTTTGCTTCTCCCACTTGCGATGGAACTTCGTTCATCAACGGCCGCAGCATATCCTCACCCTCGCATCCGAGCAGCAGAGAGTGGTCTACTTTGAGGAGCCTGTTTTCGAAGAACTGCCACAGCCGCAGATGCGGACGAGCGAGGCGTCGCCAAACATTCTAATCGTGACACCAGTGCTGCCGCTCGGCGCGTCGGCCGCGAAATCAGATGCCGTGCAGCGGAGATTTGTTCAGCAGATCATAGCTTCTATGCCGCACAGCCGGCTGATCGCCTGGTATTACACGCCGATGGCTCTCCGCTTCACGGAGTTCCTTGACCCAGACATATGCGTCTACGACTGCATGGACGAACTCTCCGCTTTCAAGAATGCGCCGCCCGAACTGGCGCAGATGGAAAAGGCACTTCTGCGCCGTGCCGATCTCGTTTTCACCGGTGGTCTGAGCCTGTTCGAGACCAAGCGCCGCCTGCATCAGGCTATTTACCCCTTTCCGAGCAGCATCGACGTGAAGCACTTTCACAAGGCAAGGCTGCCAGGAAAGGACCCAGTCGATCAGGCCGGCATTCCTCACCCGAGGGTGGGGTATTTCGGCGTCATCGACGAGCGGCTGGACGCCGGACTCGTGGCGCTAGCGGCGCGGACGATGCCGGACGTGCATTTCGTCATGATTGGCCCCGTGGTCAAAATCGATCCTGCAATCCTGCCGAAGGCCGACAACCTGCATTGGTTGGGTGCCAAGGCCTACTGCGACCTGCCCGATTATCTGCGCCATTGGGATGCCGGCTGGATGCCGTTTGCACTCAACGAAGCGACCCGGTTCATCAGCCCAACCAAGACGCCAGAGTTCCTGGCTGCGGGCCTGCCCGTAATCTCGACGGCGATCGTTGACGTCGTGCGCAGCTACGGCGCTGCTGGACTGGTGGAAATCGCCGACAGTGACGACTTGGAGAGCAAGCTGCGCTCCATGCTTTTGCGACCGCGTGAGATGCTGCTGCCGCAAGTCGATGCCTATCTGGCTGACATGTCGTGGGAAAGAACATGGACGGCCATGGCCGCTCACATTGAGGGCGCCTACCGACGCAAGAAGGTCGTCCCGTTGCGCAGGAGCGCATAGCCATGTTCGATTGGCTGATCGTCGGCGCGGGGTTTGCCGGCAGCGTGCTTGCCGAAAGAATAGCGTCGCAGCGTCATGAAAGCGTTCTCTTGGTCGATCGCCGCAGCCATGTCGGCGGCAACGCCTATGATTGCTATAATGAAGCCGGCATCCTCATCCACCGCTATGGGCCACATATTTTTCACACCAACAGCCAGTCGATCGTGGACTACCTCTCGCAGTTCACCCAATGGCGCACATACGAGCATAGGGTTCTGGCGGCGGTGGATGGGATACTGCTCCCCATCCCGATCAATCTGGACACGATAAACCGCCTTTATGGCCTCGAACTGAATTCTGCACAGTTGGAGGAGTTCTTCGCGTCGCGACGCGAAACGGTAGAGGACGTGCGAACGGCCGAGGATGTTGTCGTCAGCACCGTGGGACGCGAACTCTACGAAAAATTCTTCCGTGGCTACACCAGAAAGCAATGGGGCGTGGATCCGAACCAGCTGAGCAAATCGGTGACGGCACGAGTGCCGACCAGGACCAACCGCGATGACCGATATTTCAGCGACAGCTTCCAGAAGATGCCTGCCGGCGGATACACGAGGATGTTCGAGCGCATGCTCGACCATCCGAACATCAAGATCATGCTGCAGACCGACTTCCGCGAAATTCGTGACGAGATACCGTTCAACCGCCTAATCTATACCGGCCCGATCGACGAGTACTTCGGCTGGCAGCTGGGGCGTCTTCCTTATCGTTCGCTCCGCTTCGAGCACGTCACCCTCGACCAAGAGCAGTTTCAGCCGGTTGCCGTCGTCAACTATCCCCAGACGGAAGATTACACCCGCATCACCGAGTACAAACATCTGACCGGCCAGCAGAACGCGCGGACCAGTCTGACCTACGAATATCCCACCGATATCGGGGACCCGTACTATCCGGTGCCGCGGGCCGAAAACGAAGAGCTCTTCAAGCGCTACGAAGCGCTTGGCGCAACCTGTCCCGACGTGTGGTTTGTCGGTCGACTGGCAACCTACCGCTACTACAACATGGATCAGGTGGTCGGGCAGGCCCTGGCAACCTTCGCCCGCATCCAGAAGAGCGTCCCGGAATGGGCGAGCGCGGGGAAGGCGTCGTTGGCCGAAGGGGCGCTGTAGCTCGCCCACCCGGACGTACCTGGGAGCATCGAGCGTGGCAAGGCGGCGCCGACAGGCGCTCGCAACATCCCTCGTGCCGCTCATGTATTAACGCGTCAGGTTCGCCGCGAACAAAGCTCGCTGGCGGGCCAATTCCTCCGCGATGGGCTTGCGGACGTGCCGACTGCCGTCCGCCTGGACGACCGAAAACAATCCCACCTCCGCATGCCGCGAATTGTCCCAGCCCGGATAGGCGGTTATCGGGTATAGGCAAATACCTTCGATCGGCGCTTCGAGGTCAATTGCGGCACGCACCTCGTCGCAGACATAATGGAGCCACGCCGCCCCGCCTGATCCCTCGGAGCCGGTCTCGGCGATGAACATCGACTTGCCATATCGATGCGCGACCTCGATCAGCATCTCGGATAGGGCACGGTACTCGTGGTGCCCCATGGGAATCGTCGGCCCGTTGAGGTACCACTGATTGTGCGGGTAGAAATTCAGGCCAACGACATCGACAACATCGTCGCTGCCCCCCAACTCAGGCTCTGCCCGGCCCAGCAGCATGTCGTAAGCTTCGAACTGTCCGAGACGGGCATTTTCGGCCCGACGCCGTTCGGTCCGCGTCCGGTCGCGAGGGGCAATGTGGATAAGCGGCTCGGCCCAGACAAATCTGCAAGCGGGATCGACCTCGCGCATCGCGCGAACGCCAGCTATTGCAGCTCTCACGAGGTGCCTCTTGAACCATCCCCGCTTCTTCGGGCCAACGCGCGGGAAATAGCCAACCTCAACAGCCCAGGCGAAAAACGAGATTTCGTTGATCGGGCACAACAATGGCGCTGTACCGGCGATTGAACGATGAACCCTCACAGCTTCTGCAGCGAACGAGGCATAGGCATCGATGAAATGCATCGACCCTTGATCAACGTGGTCTGGACATCCGTAGTGGAAGATGTCCCAGATGACCTGGACACCTGCCGATTGCGCTGCTTCGACCATCGGCGTCCAGCTTGACCAGTCATAGTTTCCAGGAGCGGTTTCGATCAGGTGCCAGCGCAACCCGTCGCGGACGGTACGAAGACCGAGTTCGGCGCAACCGCGGTAGTCGCCCAGGGCGTGCAAATAATGCGAGGTCGCACGGATAAGATCGAGGCGGACGCCGTCCTTGCGCCGGTGCGACGAGCACTCAAAACCAGCCATGAAAAAACTGGCGAAGGGCGACGTGCCCGCAATCGAAGTCACCTCATTGCCTTCGCTGTGTCGTGCTTCGCTCATACGAAGTCTCCTGCAGGCATTTGGGCTCAGTCTCGGCTGCCGAATGCAGATCGAAGCAGCCATGAGCAATCCGGCTGCCGTATCTCATCCGCCAGGCTGCACTTTCGTCCTGTGCTTAACGGGATGGTTCCAAACCGGATGATCGAGCCTTTGTTCCCGTCGACCCCGTCAGAGGCAGACAGCAGCCAGGGAAGAAGCTGCGCGAGGCAAGTCGGGGGTCAGGCACATGCCGTGATCGGATCATCCAACGCTCCGGCGAAGGCAGGCAACAGTCCGTTCAAATTTCGACTTTCCAATATCGATCATGCAGGCGAGAGGGACGAGGCCCGTCGCGTCAAGCCGCTCCGTCGATCTTTGCCGGCAGAGCGCGCGCCATTCAGCTCAAGCGGGAACATTGGCTACGTCAGCAAGTTTGATCGCCATAGCAAGGGGCCGCAGGGCGGGCGCGCAGATGAGACATCTGCTCAAGGAAATCCTGGTCGAGATCGCTGAAATCCTTCCAGCGATGGCTCAAACGGGCGACAATTCGGCCGAAGCACTGCCTGTCCATGCGCCGAACTTCCCCCACGATCTGGAGCCGGTTATCCGGGCAGACCCTTCCTGCGAGGTGCCATCGCAACGCGCCGACGATCGGCATAAATCAGTCGCAGTTGAGCAAGCCGCAAGCTGTATGGAGGGATACGGCGCCGGCTCGGATGATCTTACCTTTGCCAGTCACTGCAGATGAATCCACGGTCAAGGCTCACGACCTTTCGTTTCACGAAACAAGAAAAAAGCCCGCGTCCGATTCGCGGCAGCGAGGATAGCGCCATTCGCTAGGGACTGTCGCAGGCGGTGCAAAGCAGGTCCACCTGGGGCGATCCAACACCACACACCTTCGATAACGTACGCAAACCGGTCCCAACAGAACCTGCGCGAAACCCATGCAAGCCGCGCCGAAACGCCCCGCAGCCCCTCAGAATTAATGGGGATTGGCATCGGTGGTGTGTTTTGGGACGTGGGCGGTCAGGGGGGTCTCCTGACCCCCATGTTGAGGAAATGCTTCGGTCCGGGGCCGCCACGGTCCTCGAACGTAGCGACTATGACGCCAGGGACTGGTATTTCAAGGGCCGCTATGGGAGATGGTCCAAGGGCGCGGGATGCTCGGATCAAAAACCGCGGGAACGCGGCCGTATCTTCTTTGATCACTGCCTGATGAACATGCCCGTATAGGTCTGGCCGGCGAGCGTATGGGTTGCGGACAGCGTGCCGTCGGGCATCATCCTAAAACTGACGTCCGCGCCATTCGGGAGGCGCCCCAGCTTCAACGTATTCCCTACAATTTTTCCTTCGCCCGCGGCCTCACCCGGATTGTCATCGCTCAGAATTCCCCATGCGTAGGTTACGGTCACCTTTCCGTTTGAAGAAACAGATTGAACAGACAGTTTACCTTCATATGTGCCTTCCAATCGCCCGACCCAATTGCCCGAAAAAGCGGCGTACTTTGTTGGAACGCCCTTTGAAGGAGGAATGATTGCCACGGATTGATCCATTATTGCCGGGCCGGGGGGAACAACGGCAGGATCCAAGGCGGATTGGGAGGGAATGGCAGCAGGTTCGATAGCGGCGGATTGCAGCGGTTCAGGAGCCGATTGGCACGCGGGTAGGGCAAGTGCTGCGAAGGCCAGTATAAGGTTCCGCATCAATTTCTCCACATCGTTTCCGAAGGACATATCCGAAAGCCCACTGATCGGCAGAAAGTTCCATTCCCCACCAGGCCGGATTTTGGAGACGCCTGATGAACCATGAGTGACCCCAATAGATAGCCGCTCGTCAACCGTGTAGCGACATTGCGCGGCCGCACCTCAAGCGGGCTCGTTGAGATGCCCATTTGCAAGGCCGGATTTCTCGCTTCAGGTGAGACGCCTTTTGCCTGATGCCTGGCCGGAGCCATCTGGCCCTCATAGGTGAGGTTGCAGCGTCAGGCCTTGGCGGATCAACCACCTCATGTGATGTCGCAGCGACCATTGCGAGCGCAGCCTATGTCATAGGTTAATGCGCTGCTCGAGGGGCTCGATTATGGGTGTGCAGCACTCCTGTGCCCCGTGCAATGAAGTCCCGGCCAAGGACCTGCCTCGGCATCCTGAATTCCCAGTTCCCGACCAGCAGTCCGGCGCCTCGTTACGGCTATCCGGAACTTTTGACGCGGATGCAAGTTCGATAACCAACATCAGCTAGGTAGCCACTTTGTCACCCACTTCATCCTCGGATGTACTTATCCGCAAGCTCCAGAGCATCTCGGATCTCCGAGAGGGCGATATTGATGTTTTGAAAGACATCCAAATTCAGGAGAAGGATTTTCTTGCCAATTACGACCTGGTGCGTGAGGGTGACCGCCCTGTCAATTCGTTCGTGGTTTTGGATGGCCTGCTCGGTTCCACCAAACTTACCGGCGATGGCAAACGGCAGATTACATCCTTCTTTGTGGCTGGGGACATTCCCGATCTGCATGGACTGCATCTGTCGGTCATGGATTGCAATTTCACGACCCTGACAGCAGCCAGACTGGGCTTCATGCGACATGACGCTCTTCGAGCCATTTGCGAACAGCATCCCCGAATCGCGACGGCTTTTTGGCGCTCGACGCTGATCGATGCAGCGATTTACAGGGAATGGGTAACGAATGTGGGACGACGAGAGGCCTATACGCGCATGGCTCACATCTTGTGCGAACTGATCTTTCGCTTGCGCTCGGTTGGACGCATCCAGGATCACGTCGCGGATCTTCCCATTACCCAGGCAGCACTTGGCGATGCATTGGGCTTGTCTACAGTCCACGTCAACCGAATGCTTCAGGAACTTCGACGTAGAGGCCTCATCGCCACCACAGGCCCAAGGGTGCAGGCTCTTGATTGGCCCGGCCTCACTCGTGCAGGTGATTTCGAAACGACCTACCTGCACCAAAGGAACCCCGCAGCTTAGTGGTGACGGAAGCTTTCGGATGGCACGATTTTTCTTTGATAGTGGCGATCACGATGTGGTCATCCAGGACGAAATCGGCATCGAATGTGCCGGTCTGGAGGAGGTGCGCCGCGTAGGCTTCGAAGGCCTTATCGACCTTACGAGAGATGCACTGACCGAGGTGGACGGGCAGCAAGTATTTGTTGAAGTGCGGAACGAAAATGGCGACAGGATTCTGAGGCTGAGCATCTCGCTTCAGATCAAGCTGATGAGATAACGTGCGATAGGACTTGCTGCGACAGAATGCTGCCGAACGCCGGCACACCAAACGGAGCGGCGACGAAACCGAATGCCGCGTGGCCGGACTGACGCACGAAGATGCCGCCGCCATTTGCGACCAGCTCGGGTTCTCCACATTGGACAAATCGGAAAGCCGCAGCAGAAGGGCATGCCCGCCTCAGTGGCGCAATCCGACTGATTTAATCGATGTCGCGATTTTTGTATGAAGTTCTGGAACGCGCACTCTCAGCGCTCGTTCATGTTGTCTCAGCAGAGGGTCGTCGAGATGCAACGAAAAGCGAACGAGGCAAGCCGGGTTGCGAAAGGCCAGGACCTTGAGGTCGAACATCTGGTCGAGCTCACGGAAATTGACCCCAAGCAGGCACGAACGCTGCTTCGCAGGCATGGCTCCGATTGGCCGAAGCTCAAAGACGAGGCGGAAGCTCTGAAGAAGGAAGACTAATCGTCACCTTCCGAGCGGTTGGCGAGAAAGCAGTTCTAGCTCATCCTCATCCGTGACCCCAGCCTGGTAGTAAGCCAGAATACGTGATGCGCGCCGCTCCTTCTCGGTTGCGGTTTCGTTTTTGATTTTGCTGCGTGCGAAGACGCGACTGAGCAGGGCAAGTTCTGATGGGGTGAAGGCGTCTCTATGCATCGCATCTCAACTCCCGCGCGCCCGTCTCGAGAGCGTCGAGGTGGGCTGAAGCCGTGTTGCAGCCTCTGCGCGTCTTTCGGAGATTAAACAAAAAGGCTGTCCGCACCAGCCAGAAACGGTCTTTTTCGGGTTCACGGCGTGATCTGCCCGGCGGCCGCAACATCTGGCTCGAGGGCGACAGCGGAGAAACCGGCTTCAACCCGATCGCAAGACGCCTGGCTCCTCTGTTTCCTTGAACTCTTCCGTATCCCTGGGCGCGGCGACCAGATCCTGGAATCCGAGAGTGGCGACGAGATAGCCTGCTTCGTCGTAAACCTTCGTCACCCAACTGGTCGGGTCCACGCCATCGACAATTCCGTCGAGCATGGCCTCCTTGGCTGCACGCTTCGCCTCTCTGACAGCCTCATCTCGATCAGCCATATCGGCAAAGATTGCAGGCTGGGCCATGCCTTCGATAAACTCGAAGCGGAATTTCGGCATCGGTCGCTCCAGTCATTGTGCCAGCGCATCGGACATTTCTGGCAGGTTTGACGCTCAACGCGGCGGTGTCGAAAAGGATGCAGCGGGTTGATTGCGCTTGATCATCAAACCTCAGGCAGCATTGCTGCCTCCCATCTCCCAGTCGCCTTGCCAACGTGCGCGCACGGCGATCATCAGTGTGGCCGCTTCCGTCATTCCTGTTTCAAACAACCTGATCAGCTCTCTCGCTACGGCGTTGGCCGCCGCCGTGTCGGGCAAGATAGCAAATTCCTGGCACAGCGCGTCGAACGCGTCGCGAAGGATGTTCAGGTCACTGGGGTAGAGAGCTTCCGTATTCGTGCGGGTTGGTCGGCTAAGCATCAGGCGCTCCTATTCGGCTACAGTGGGATTGCTCCCAAGCAGCGGCGCCCGTTACACAGCCGCTGACAATGGCTTTATGCGGCACAGCCCAGCAGGTGTCATTAAACTATGATGCACGGCGCGTCGTTCGCCCGTTGAGGGCGCATATGGAGTTGTCCTTGGCTGTCGTGACGCAAGTTTCTTCGCAATGCGTCGGCGGCCTAGCCCCGACCTGTTGTCCGGCGCCTGGAACTCTTCGCGACTGACGGCATTATCTAGTCCGACCAACCGGGGGCGAAATGGGAGTCACGTCACGCGAACGTTCGTCTGAAGTGCAGCGCTTCCAGCTTCTGGCGGGGTTGGGTGACAGGATTCGGGAGATCGATGATCCTGCCGAACTGGCATTTGCGGCAGCGGAATTGCTTGGGAAGCATTTTGGCATCAGTCGAGCCGGATATGGCACGATCGATCTCGAGAAAGAAACGATAGTCATCGACAGAGACTGGAACGCGCCGGGAATCCGAAGTCTGGCCGGAACTCTGAACTTCAGGGACTACGGCTCCTATGTCGATGATTTGAAACGAGGCGAGACGGTCGTCTTCGAGAATGCCGAGACAGACCCGCGAACCCACGACCATGCCGAGGCTCTCAAAGCAATCAGCGCCCAATCCGTCATCAACATGCCGGTTACGGAGCGCGGCGGGTTGGTTGCGTTATTGTACCTCAATCACTCCGAGCCAAGACACTGGACGCCGGCCGAGGTTGCTCTGGTTTCGGAAGTGGCTGACCGGACGCGCACCGCAATTGAACGGCTTCGTGCGGAGAAGGCCCTGCGTGAAAATGCCGAGCGCCTGGCCTTTCTGGATCGCCTCGGCAGAGAGATATCCCCGGCGACAGATGCCGACGCTGTCATGGAGGTCACCACCCGTCTACTTGGCGAACATCTAGGCGTTTCGATTTGCGCCTACGCTGACATGGAGCCGGACCAGGACCACTTCACCATTCGCGGCGACTGGAGCGCTCCTGGCTCGCCTAGCATCAGGGGATACTACAGTCTTGCCGATTTCGGTCGCCTCGCTGTTGGCAATCTGACCGCCAATCGGCCGCTCGTCATCAACGACAATCTCGAGGAAATTGCGCCCGAGGAAGCAAAGACCTTTCAGGATATCGGCATAACGGCAACGATCTGCATGCCCTTGGTCAAGCAAGGCCGGCTGGCTGCGCTAATGGCCGTTCACGACACGCAGCGCCGCGTCTGGTCGCAGCGCGAACTGTCCTTGCTGGCGGAGGTGACAGAGCGGTCATGGGCTCACATCGAGCGCGTCCGCTCGGAACAGGCTGCCCGAGCGAGCGAGGAGCGGCTAAGGCTAGCGACCGATGCAGCCGCTATCGGAACGTGGGACTATGATCCCATCACAAGGGTGCTGCGTTGGGACGACCGATGCAAAGCTCTCTTCGGTCTGCCACCTGAGGCGGAGGTGACATATGAGAGCGCGTTCCTGGCCGGTCTCCATCCAGAAGACCGTGAACGGGCGGATGAGGCCGTACGCCGGGCGCTCGCGCCGGGCGAGTCTTCCCGCTACGACATCGAATATCGGACGATCGGGCTGCGCGACGGAAAGGAGCGTTGGATAGCTGCAACGGGCGAATCTCTTTTCCGGTCCGGACGCGCGGTGCGTTTCATCGGCACCGTCATGGATATTACCGCGCGAAAGCGGGTGGAGAACCAGCTTCAGATGATGAATGCGACTGCCGCCGCCGTGGCAGCCGAGCTGGACGTGGAGCGCATTGTCCAGATTGTCACCGACGCTGGCGTCGCGCTGTCAGGCGCGCAATTCGGAGCTTTTTTCTACAATGTCCTCGATGACACGGGGGACAGCTATGTGCTCTACGCCCTGTCGGGAGCGCCACGCTCTGCTTTCGAAAATTTTCCCATGCCACGCAACACGGCCGTGTTCGAGCCTACTTTTCGCGGGACGGGCGTGGTGCGTTCCGATGATATCCTCATGGATGTGCGCTATGGAAAAAATTCGCCGAGGAAGGGAATGCCGGAAGGCCATCTTCCCGTGCGATCCTATCTTGCCGTGCCGGTCATTTCGCGATCGGGCGAAGTGCTGGGTGGGCTGTTCTTCGGACATTCCGGTTGCGGTGTCTTTGCCGCAGAGCATGAGACAGCCTTGCTGGGGCTGGCCGGTCATGCCGCCACGGCAATCGACAACTCCCGACTGTTCAAAGCGCTGCAGACGCTCAACGCCACTCTTGAGCAGCGTGTGGCTGAGGAAGTTGCCGAACGCGTCCGAGCAGAAGAGCACCTGCGCCAGGCGCAGAAGATGGAGGCCGTGGGACAGCTTACCGGTGGCATCGCCCACGACTTCAACAATATGCTGGCTGTCATCATTGGCGGTTTGAATCTCGTGCAGCGCAAGCTCCGAAACGGCGACACGAACGTGAACCACTTCGTCACCGGTGCAATCGATGGGGCACAACGCGCTGCGGAACTTACCAAGCGGCTGCTTGCCTTCTCTCGCCAGCAGCCCTTGGCACCGACGCGCCTGAATCCTAATCGACTCGTCTCCGGCATGAGCGAACTGCTGAGCCGAACGCTTGGAGAGACCATAGCAATCGAGACGGTGCTCGCCGCTGGGCTGTGGCATGTGGAGGCCGATGCAGGGCAATTGGAAAGCGCATTGCTCAACCTTTGCGTCAACGCACGCGATGCCATGCCCGGCGGCGGAAAGCTCACGATTGAAACGTCTAACGCCCATATTGACGATCGGTATGCGAGAGAAAACGCGATCTCCTCGGGCCAGTATGTGATGATAGCGGTCACCGATTCCGGAACGGGCATGACTGCGGACGTGCTGGCAAGAGCCTTCGATCCGTTCTTCACCACAAAGGGAGTCGGCAAGGGTACCGGATTGGGACTTAGCCAAGTGTATGGGTTTGTTCGTCAGTCCGGCGGCAGCGTCAAGATCTATTCCGAACTCGGTGTCGGAACCACCTTGAAGATCTATCTACCGCGGTCGCATGGCGGCATTCCCGACAGCCCGGCCGCCGCCTTGGCGGGCGAGCATCCGGGACATTCAGACGAGGTCATCATGATCGTCGAGGATGAAGATCGTGTACGCCTGATGGCCGCAGAAGCGCTGCGAGAACTGGGCTATTCCGTCCTGGAAATGTCGGGGCCACGAGATGCACTTGCCGCCGTGGAGAGCGGGCATGTGCCTTCGCTTCTGTTCACCGATGTGGTCATGCCGGAAATGTCAGGCCGCGAACTGGTGGACAAGGTCAGGACATCGCACCCGTCACTAAAGGTGCTCTACACCACCGGCTACACGCGAAACGCGATTGTTCACAATGGCACGCTCGATTTTGGAACGGAGCTTTTGACCAAACCCTACACGATCGACGAGCTGGCCGAGAAGGTCCGAAAGGTGCTCGATCGAAAGTAACGATCGGCCAGAGGCGATGTACTCAAGCGGCCGACCCAAATCCACTGCAGGCACGGCGGGGCGGTATGATGTCTCGCCGGAACCAGGGGGGACTGCCGCGAGTTCTCTGGAATGGCAAATCATCCGATCACCAGCGCCCTTACCACAATCGGCACACTGACTTCCCGTCCCGCTGCGTTCCTGGTCTTGTTGGCCTACGCAATTCTTTGGATGATTTTCGAGCGACAGAGCTTGGATTGGCATGGAGCCGCAACATTGTTCACGTGGGCGATGACGCTGTTCATCCAGCGCGCGGAGCACCGCGACACTCAAGCGAGCCACGCCAAGCTGGACGAGATCCTGCGGTCAGATCACGCGGCTTCAAACATCACCCGGATCGACGATGAAGAGCCTGAGGAGATCGAAAAACATCGCCATCGCCAGCAACAGGGCGATTGACGTGCAGCCTTTCGGTTCCGTTGCGTCAGGCGCCCGCAAGAAGACCTCCCGCATTGCGCCTTGGCGAAAGGTGCTCATCTATCTGGCCATTGCCGCCATCGGCAGCCTGCTCACGGTGTTGATCATAAACCTCACTCCACAGCCGCGCGTTCTACGATCTATCGTCCCCCACCGGTTCGACGCTACGGATCCCCAATTTCCCAAGACGATGAGCAGCTATTCGCAAGGGCAGATGTTCGGTTCCAACGCGGTCCAAACTCTCGTCAACGGAGACGAAATATTTCCCTCAATGCTGCAAGCAATCGGGGCGGCTCGATCCAGCGTCAACATGGAAACGTATATTTATTGGTCAGGAGCCATCGGCTACGAGTTCGCGATCGCATTGGCGACGAAGGCCCGCGAAGGCGTGGAAGTCCGCGTGAACGTCGACTGGGTTGGCAGCCTTCCCTTCGACGAGGACCTGATCCGCATCATGACGACGGCAGGTGTGCGGTTCGAACGCTATCGGCCGCTACGCTGGTATACGTTGGACCGTGTAAACAACCGAACTCATCGCAAGCTGCTGATCGTTGATGGCCGGATCGCTTTCACTGGCGGGGTCGGCATTGCCGATGATTGGCGCGGGAACGCACGCAACTCAAATGAATGGCGCGACACGCATTACCGGATCGAAGGACCAGCCGTGCCCGCATTCCAGGCGGCGTTCGCCGAAAACTGGCTTGAGACGACCGGCGAGACATTGCAGGGCGGGAAGTTCTACCCTGCAGTTGCGGCCGCTGGCGGTCTCGATGCGCAGTTGATACTTTCTTCGCAGCCAAACGGCTCGGAGAACATGGAGTTGATGATGTTGGCGGCAATAGCCGCGGCCAAGGATCATCTGCGCATCGGCATGGCCTACTTCGTGCCGGACGACATCGCGCTGCAGCAGATTCTTGATGCAAGGAAGCGAGGCGTCTCGGTCGATGTCATCGTTCCCAATTGGCTCACGGATGTGCCTGTGGTGCGAAAGGGCTCGCGCTTTTTCTGGGGCGAATTGCTCAAGGCCGGTGTGCGCATCTTTGAGTTTCAACCCACAATGTACCATCCCAAGCTTTTGATCGTCGACGATGCCTGGGTGAGCTTTGGCTCGGCTAATCTGGATGAGCGATCCTTGCGCCTCAACGATGAGGCCAGTCTGAACGTCTACGGCTTGGAATTCGCGCGGACGCAAATAGACGTTTTCAACGAGGACCTGAAGCGATCAAGGCAGGTCAGTCTGGAAGAATGGCAAGCGCGTCCGCTAAGCGAAAAGGTCACCGACTACTTTGCGAGCAGGTTTCGCTCCCAGCTCTGATAATGGCGAGGAGGCGGAGATCCAAAGTCCCCGCGATTGCTCGCCAGGTATTTCGCAGCCTTGCTGGATCAGGTCGCGGAAGCCCTCCCTCCCAGCCGCGCTCGCCGCTGGACTCTCCCAGTGTTCCGCACGGATGTGGAGAGCCTAAAAGACTTCGATCACCTTACGGCTTCTCTTTTTGAGAGCCTGGATGGGTTTGCGGCGAGTTTGCGGCTGCGCCGGCGACGACTCCACCGGACGCTGTGCAAGCCTTGCTTGTCTCAGCCGCGCCGTCTTCTCGGCGCGTTGTGCGCGTTCAGCGTCCAGCGTCTCTTGGCTGATGCGTTTGGCGCGGTCGTATCTTTCCTTGTCATGATTGCGCGTCACGGACACCTCCTAGCCAGCAACAAAAATCCTGCGAACCTTTTTGGTGACACGCTGCTTGCGTTCTATGGGAGACGGCGTGATGGCCTGTGCGAGGCGCGCTTCCTTTAACCGCGCCGTCTTGGCGGCGCGCTCAGCACGTTCCTTGTCGACAATGATTGCTGCAGCTGATGTGGTCTTCTCGTTGCGAGCGTCATTATTGGTCCGCGGCATCTCAGCGCCTCGCCTTAATTCTTGTCGCCCGCAGAGCCATTTTGTACCTGGGTCGTGCTCTAACCTGGTGTATCGCCCCCTTGGGCGAGATTTTGCCTCGATGAGCCGGCTTCATGCGCAGGTGGTTGTCGTTGTCCGCTTGTGGGATGGCCATCTCGGTTCTCCTATGCGGGCCGAACTTCGATATGACACAAGTGTTCCAAGGCAACGCGCAAGCTGCTGGGCTATTTTCGAGGCAAGGAAACGCGCTTCAGGCGCGTGATCGGGGAACCGTGACAGGGGGCCGTAGCTGGAACTTTGAGAGCGCAGATAGCGTCGGCGCCTGCACACGGCGGCCCTCTCCCAAAAGCTGTCAGCCGCGGCGGTGCGATTACCGGCAGCAAAGGAGCTTGGTGTCGACGATGAACTTCCTGGCGACGAGATCGTTCGGACATTGCTGCAGCGCAGGATTCCCCCGCGAGCGCATTAGCTGGGTATTGTATGGCGTTAGGGCCGTTGAACCACCACCGGGGTGTGTCAGTAGCACCTTACAGGCAGCCGCAGGTCCAAACGAGCAGCACCGTTCCAAGCGCATAAGGGACCAGAAGCAAACCTATCGTCACCCAGAAAGCCGGCTCTGCCAAGGCGGCCATGTCCTTGCGAAACTGCTCCATGGGGCTACCCCGGCAACTTCGACAAACGAAAAGAGCTGATCTGGTATGGCCTACGGCCCGCTTTTGGCATCTTCGACCTCCAGCGCATCCATGAGGGCTGCCACATCGCTGGGTTCGCCAGCGGCGTCACCATGCACGCCAGTTCGCGCTTTCTTGAGCGCTTGCTCGATCGCATCTTCAATGTTTCCGAGCTCGTCCTCACGCACCTCGCGACCATAACCGGCCGCTTCGGCATCCTGCTCGAATTGCTGAGCCAGCACGGCGAAGCTCACTTCCTCTTGGCCGGCAAGAGTGCCGACATTCTCCTGCAACCAGCTTTCAAAAAACTCTTTGGTCGCGTTCATCGGATAACTCCTCCACCGGATTAAGCGCGGCGGCGATCCGAAGTTCCGCCATGGCGTCACTTTCTCAATCAGACGAACAGAAGCGCGTGCGCTGACATTCACGGAAGGCAGCTGAACTTTCAGGTGCCACATGACCGCCGCTTCATTTGGCCTTTTGCGTATCCGGCGCGAACAGGGCTTGGCCTGCCAGCTTCGCGTGCAACGTGCGGGCCAGGTCAAGATGTTCAAGCACCGTCGGCAGCTTTTCGGAGGCGAAGCGCTGAAGCGCTGCATCCTCGCCCGAGCCTATCTCCCAAGCCAGGAGCTGCGCCGTCCTTTGGTGATCGACGATCTGCGCCCTCAGGTACGCCAGCTCAAACGCGGCGCCGTCGAGCTTTTCGAGATCGGAACGGATTTTCTTGTGATCTGGATCGAGCCCTTCGGGAAGTGGAATCTTGCTTTTATCGGCCACGGATTTCAGCTGCTCATTGGCCTTGTTGTGATCATCGACCATCCGATTTGCAAATTCACGGAGGTCTTCGTGGCTTGTCTTTCCAGCCGCGAGTCGCCCGAACTCTATCTCGGCCCTGCCGCCTGCCGTAATTAGCTGTACGAAAAGCCGATCCTGATAATTCGTCTGGTGCGGTGCTGGAACTCCAGGCTTCTCCATACTGGTATCGGGGGCAAGACCGGCTGGATTGCCGATTTGCGCCAGCGCACAGCAGGGCGACACTGCCAGGACTACTGTCATTATGGCGGCACGCATGAACTGTCCTCCATTCAATACCTAGTTAATTGTCGGCCACGGTTTTTCCCGGGTGATGTCTAGAGCGTGAGCAAATAGGCCACCAATGCTTCCTTTTCCGATTGGTCGAGCTTCGTTCCGAGCACCAGGTTGAAGAACTCAACGGTATCGCCCAGCGTCATCAGACGGCCGTCATGAAGATAGGGCGGAGAATCCTTGATCCCGCGCAACGTGAAGGTCTTGATGGGTCCATCTGGAATGGCAACCTGGTCGTTGAACGTCTGACCAACTTTGTAGAATCGCTCGAGCTTCAGGTCGTGCATATTGTTGTCCATGAAGGACTGGGCTGGAACATGACATTCGCCGCAGCGGCCCTTTCCCATGAACACCTGCTCGCCCTTGATCTCCAGCGCACTGGCGGTAGCCGGGTCAAGTCGTCCAAAGGGATCGAGCTTGGGTGCCGGAGGAAAATCGATGATGTTCTGCATCTGCGCCATCATCGCGACCTGGTTGGGCCGATCCGGCAGGTTCACGCCCTTGCGGGTGGCGCTCACGTGATCGCCGTTGAAATAGGCGGTGCGCTGTTCGAACTCCGTAAAGTCTTCCACGGAACGCAGCGAGCGCTTGGATCCGTGGATCTGCTGGTTGAACAAGCCGCGCAGGCTGGTTGTGTCGAGCCGGAAGCGCTCGGCTTGCGGCCGCACGTCCGGGGTGAGGTGAAACGCCCCGTTGGTGTGGAAATTGGAATGGCAATCGAGGCAAGCGACACCCGTGCTTTGCATCGCTACCTTCCTGTCCTCGGTCTGGTTGAATTCCTCCTGCGGAAATGGCGTCAGCAGCAGACGAAGTCCTTCCATCTGCACGGGCGTGATGATGCCGTTCATGTATTCGTAGAAGTTGCGTATCGTCAGCAGATCCCCTCGCGACACATCTCCAAGCTCCGGGTGCGTGGTCAGAAATATTGGAGGTGGAAACTCCGGGGTAAGGTGATCCGGTAGATCGAAATCGACGTCGAAGCGGCGCAGATCGCGTCCTTCATCAGCGCCGATCTCTCTAATCTCACTTTCAGGAAAGACCTGACCTCCGGCGGCCTGCTTGACGTGCGGCAACGGTAGGAAGCCTTGCGGCAACAGACCACGATCACGAATTTCCTGAGGGGTTTTCGCTGCCAGGCTGCTCCAGGTTTCGCCTGCCGGCAGTTTCACTCGCGAGCCTTCTTGTACAGCCTTGCGCCCGCCCGACATCATGACGCCGGGCATCGGCCGGTCGGCCAGATCGTAACGGCTCTCGAGCAGGCCGCGTTGCCGTTGTGTCACAGCCGGCTTTTGCGCCTCGTCAGTTTCCTTGACCGCAGAAAAAGGCAAGCTTGGCAATGGTCGATACGTCAGATCCGGCGGCAGCGGGTCCGAAGCAACATTGAGCGTGAACGTTGCAGCGCCAAGCAGGACCGGCAAACCAAGATTGAAGATGCGCGACATATCCCCTCCCCACAGCGTTGAATTTGGCCCCAACCAGTGCGCGCCAGCTTTGTTCCATAGCTTTGATAGCCCCAACGCTCACGCTCGGCTTTCGATGATCGCCGGTGTCGCTGCTTTGGAGGGTGCGATCTGCGTGCCTTGCCTGCGTGCCGCTCTCGCCATCTTCTGGCTGATGAGTGCACGTCCGCTACCGACTCGTGGCCTTGTAGCCCGCACCGAGCGAAGCTATCTATCCCGACATTCCGGATTGTATCACCCCATCGGCCGACGACCCGTCAGACATCGCCGCATTGTTGATCTGGTCCGTCCCGAACTGAGCGACCTGAACCATCATAGCCCTGGCCTTTGCAATGAGTTCATCGTCGGGAAGAGTATGCCCGGCCTGCAGGGTAACTGTAATACACTCGCCTCCCTCGCCCCGAAATTCCACGACCGGAGCCTGGTCTCGGCTGACGACAACTCCCATCATCTGCATAAAAACCTCCTCGTCGCTTCCTGTTGGCCAGACAAACGCACCCAGCTCGGCCATCTAATCCTTGACATAGGCCCCAGGTTGACGCCCGCCTCTGGGCGCCTTGGCGTCTTTCGAATGCTCGGCGACCGCAGGGCCTGCTCCGGATATTTTCTCTGGGGCCGGTGAAGGTGTCGCCGACTTTGACGGGGTCCTGCCGCTCGATTTCTCGGGGCGGTGTGATATGTCAGTTGAAGACTTGTCTGAAGAAGTCATGGCTCTTTCCCTAGCGCGAAAACCCCAATACCAACCTGCGAAAGGCCGTGACGTTCCATCGTGATATGATCTCCGTTGTTGAACCTGCCTCGCTGGGGCGCACCGGCAACGGGCTGATTTCGCAAGACGAATAGCAACGGCCAAGGCGCTCGGGCAAGACACAGCCTGACACGTCGCGGTGCGGGTATTGGAATGCGAGCCGACGCGAAACGCTTCATTGAGATCATCCATCACGGAACCCGCGGCAGGCAGCAGCTTCGTCATTTCTGCAGGAATGCGTTTTGCCAACGCGGACACCGCGACCATGCCCGTCGCCCGCCACTCTCTCCTGGTGCCAAGCGCCCGCTTGCAGCGCCTACCTCCAGGAGCCTGCAATACAGGCTGACTCGGCAGCTCAACCGATGAGGAACAATATCTCCCTTTGAAAGTTCTGGCCGACCCATGAAGGAGGTATGAAATGTCAGAATCACGCGAATGGCTTGTCCAATGGCTCAGGGATGCTCACGCCATGGAGGAGCAGGCCGAAACCATGTTGAATGGGCAACTGAACCGGATAGAGAACTATCCTGAGCTCAGCGAGCGGATTCGCCAGCACATCCAGGAGACCAGACAGCAGGCTGCTCGGCTGGAAACCTGTCTTGACCGCATCGGACAAGGATCTTCCACACTGAAGGATGCCGGCGGCAAGCTGACGGCAATGGCGCAGTCGCTCAGTGGGGTGTTCGCCGGGGACGAAGTGATGAAGGGATCGCTTGCAAGCTACACGTTCGAGCACATGGAAATCGCCTCCTACACAATCCTGATCGCCGCCGCCAAATCGCTAGGCGAAGCAGAGGTCGCCCAGCTCTGCGAAGAGAATCTGCGTGAGGAAGTTGCGATGGCGGACTGGTTGAAAAGCCATATTCCAGCGACAGCCGAGCAGTTCCTCGCGCGGGCCGACTCGGAGAGTGACAACGCCAAGCGCTGATCTACGATCGTGGCTCGCAGGCGATAGTGAGCGCCGGTCAGCGCAGCGTACGGGCCCACGCTGACCGCCGTGGCGCGGGCCCACATAGCAACTACCTTGACCAGGTAATATTCGTATCGGTCTTGGGGGTGACCGTCCTGTTTGGGCGGCAACGACAAAACGACCTGGTCTGATGACGGCAGTTCCTCATGCGGGCGTGGAGCGTCATTCCGATTGAAAACAGGAACTGAGAGAGCGGCATCTTGCGTCAAGACGCAAGTCGCAAGAAGCATCGTTAGGCCACTGAAGTGAGAACCTCCGTCGGGCCGGGCCACGAAACATTCGGCAGCGGTCGGGCGTTGTCTCGGGAGTTTGGGGCGACCCGCACCGCCATGTTTTCTTGGCAGGTGATCGAGTGCGTTCTGGGAAATGCGCGTGCCACGCGGCCTCCGTTATGGCCTGACGATTCGTCCCATCAAGCTGGTCGTTTGTGCCCTCATGCGAGGAGGAAGTCCTTCCAGGCCGAGCGGGTCAGGCAACACCGGAGTATTTTTTCATTACCCTTGCTGCTCGCACGAGTGACGACCAATCAGCTCCCATAGTGGCGACGAGGTCACTAGCTTCTTCGCTGGAAATGCCGGTGCGGGCGGCGAGCTTCTTCGCAAGCAAATCGAAAGCCAGTTCGACTATCGTCATCGTTCAGCCCTTTCGCTAAGCTCTCCAATACCCTCTCGGAGGGTCTCTCGCATTAGCCCATGTTAATGACGCCATTATCCGCGAGGCGAGAAGCAATTTCCTTCACCTCGTGGGCGGCACGACCTATCTCGAATTCTGCAACACACGCAGCGCGCCTGGCGCGCTGCTGTCGCTTCCGATGATGCACAAGAGTGAGAACGGTCGCCGCTCACACTTCATCACCGCCAATTTTCAGATCGCAGACGGCCCGGCTGCCGACGAGATCGTCGTGGCCATCGGTGCTGCGGACGGCGGCTGGGTCGGCATGCGTCAGGAAGGCAGTCGCCGATTGACGGGAACAATTTAGCGAACAGTAAATTCAACGGTCTTCTGGTAGGAGGCAAAAGTGTCCCAGCGAAGCGTCGACAAAGACCGATTGGAGCGCGCAGACCGCGAGGCAAAAGTTGCTAACGCGGCCGAGAGAGAGGCGCGTTATTTGAAAACTGCGCGACTTCGAGAACAACGCCTTGCTGCCGAAGCCAAGGGTCCCCAGGCTTCGAAGAAAGGCCGATCCAGGAGCTAAGGCGCTTAGCCGCCGAGGCTGGCCGTGAGACAGCGACGCCCTTCTGATGGAACATACACCACGCTAATAGTTCTAGCGCGCCGGGCACGCGACGATCCCGGCACATCCTCATTGGGGCGCCCGCCGCTGCCGTCAAGGAGGCCGGCGCAAGGCGCGCTCGACGCGTGAGCGAGGGGAACATCATGAATCCCGAAAAGCCCAGCATTTATGCGCCATCCGCCGAGCTGCTCGCTGCCATGGCTAATGAAAAGCGCCTTCTCGCTCTAATGATTCTTGCTGACGGAGAAATGTCCGTTTCTGATCTGGCGCCGCGATTGGGGCTTAGCAACTCAGCACTCTCCCAGCATCTCGGCATGATGCGAGAATCTGGTCTGGTCACCCGGAGGCAGGAGCGCCATAAAGCGTATTACTCGTGCACAGATCTTGCCCTGAAAGTCCTTGAGCTCCTGGACTGGCTTGTTGAGCGGAAAACTCTGCCTGGCGGCGACCATCATCCATAAAGCCGGACCTTTGGAAGGTTGCGATGTCGGGACTCAAGGCTCGTCACCGGATTGTGGAGATTTGTAAGCTTCGACCCCGCCGCCAGGCGATGGCGGCGGGGTTGGATGGTTCGTTCAGTCGTAAACCTTGATGATTTTTCGGGTGCCCGGGTCCACCAGCACCGTGCGGTTGTCGACCACAACGTAGCGATATTTGACGTTGGGGACCTCATGGATCTCAACCGTTTCCGGCAGGGCTGTCCCGACATTCAGTTCCACGCCGGGGAGCTTGACCGACGCCAGGGGCTGCTTCTTCACATATTCGCGGATGACGGTGTCCTGTTCCGGCTGGATGATGATGTCGTCCGCGGCGGCTGAGCCGATCCCAGCCAATAGCAACATCGCTGCTGCGGTGTTCTTTAGAAGCATGTTCATATCTGCACTCCTGTAGGGACGGGCGCAACACGATCATCGTCCCGCGCCGCCCGGCAAGTTGAACATGGAGCCGCCCTAAACGTTCCGCCCTAGGTACTTAGGTCTAGTCCCCTTGGGACCTAAGTCTGGTTCTGGAAACCGCATTGGTCCTGTCAGCGGCAGCGGCTGGAACGCTTGGCTTCCGCGGCTGTTGTCTCTCGAATTTGGAAGAATGCAGATGGATAAAGTGTGGACCAAGCACGCTGGTTATTCGCGGCTGTTCCCTTTCTCGTGATGGCACTCGTTCTTGGCTGTCATGTGGTGGATCGGCGGGCAAACGTCCCTTCCGACGCCGAACCCGTATCTTTAACCTGCAGTAGGTGACCTGATGTTGCGCGACAAGGAGAGTCGGATCTTAGAGGCAGGCCTGTTGGCGGCGGTGCCTGTTTGTGTGGCGATTACCGCACTGGTCGCCTTGATGACCTTGGCCAGCATATGAATCGGTTCCTTTTCGCGGCCTCCGACTTCCTATCTCGGCCGCCAGGCTTCTATGTCATGCTCATGGCAATGGTTTTGTGCACCGCCCTGGTGCCTTTTGGACTGACAAATGCGGTCACCTATGCCCTGTCGGTTGCCGCCATCGTGATCACCGGTGTTGTCCTTTTACAAGGCTATCGCGATACCGCCGCCATTCACGCAAAACTCGACGAGATCATCGTTTCACTGAAGGAAACCAGGAACGACGTTGTCGGATTGGAGCATGCCGAGCCGGACGAGATCAGGGAGAAGCTTGTAAAACTCGAAGAAGAAGCGTCCCAAACGATCGGGGCTGCCAGGCGCGAACTTTCGAAAGCAACAGGAGAGAGATCATGAACAATCTCATTTGGCTCGTTGGTGCGGTGGTCGTCGTCTTGGCGATTTTGAGTTTTTTTGGCCTTCGGTAGGCGACGAGCATTTCCGCCGACAACCTGAAGGATCAGGGGGAACTACACTTGGCGTCGCAAATTGCTTTCATGAATGACAATCAGCCGCCCCCCGACAAGTTGATATCCGAGCCACCGCCAGATTGGCAGGGCGTGTTTTTTGCCACCGCTGCCCTCGTCTCGTCCTTATGCGCCCTGCTGCTGGCATTTTGGATGTCTGTTTGATCGCTGTCGGAGGGGCCATTGTCCTATAAAGAGCCAAAAAGGTTTGGCATCAAAGTTGCTTTGACAAGTTGGGGCGGATGAAGCCCGCCGCTTCGCAAATGGGGCGGCGGGCTTTCATAAGCTAACCCTCAGAAACGAGCCTTGGCCGGCATTTTACTTGGCGAAGGTCACGCATGTCGACCTGCTGACGCCGCCGGGATGCCTGGGTAAGCGCAATCTGTTGCGCTACTGACATCTTTCCGCCGTGTGGTGATCTTCTGGTCGGCCGTCCCGTCTGCTTCAGGCTCTTTGCCGGCAAGCATACCAAACTCACCGTTGGTTTTCCGCCATCAGGTCCCCTCTGCGAGCAATGGCAACTCTTCGATCGGTCTGGGGTTCCTGGACAATCTGGGATCGGTGTCACTCCGCCCAGCTCGTGACGGCGGGAATGGCGCCCCGAAAATATCCGACATTTATCAAGGCCCGGAACAAAGATGGCGCCGGGAGATTGGAGTTCATCGTCCTCCTCAACCAAGGAACCTAAGCATGAGAACCAAACTACGCATGGCATCGCTGTCGATCGCGACCGCAATGACCGCTGTACTGCCTGCCTTGTCAGCAGAGACGGCCCAGGACTTCGTCACGAAGGCCGCGATCGGCGGGATGTTCGAAGTGCAGTCCAGCAAGGTCGCTCAAAGCAAGCTCCAGGATCCGACCCTTAAGGATTTCGCGCAGAAGATGATCTCCGACCACGGTGCTGCGAACGCCAAACTCGAGAGTATTGCCGGCGAACAGAAATTGCAGGTGCCCGCCGACCTCGACGCTGCCCACAAGAGCGACGTCGACAAGTTGCAGTCAGCTGCGGCGCCAGTCGATGCAACCTATGCCGACATGCAGAAGACGGCGCATGCCGATGCTGTAAGCATGTTTGAAAGCTACGCCAGGGACGGCGACAATTCCGCTCTCAAGTCGTTTGCAAGCGAGACGTTGCCGACACTCAAGATGCATCAGGAGATGGTTGGCAAGGTCGCGGCTGCCGCTCCTGCCCCCGACAGTTCCGCGCCAGCCGCGTCCGATGCGGCCGCCACAAATTCTGTGGCCCCGGTGCCTGGCGCCAACAGCTTCACCGAGGACCAGGCCAAGAACGCCATCGAGAAGGCGGGCTACTCGGACGTCTCCGCCCTGACGAAGGATGACAAGGGCATCTGGCGTGGAACGGCGAGCAAGGACGGCAAAGCAGCACCCATCGCCCTCGACTTTCAAGGCAACGTCGTTGCCGGCAAGAATTGATCTCCAACCAAGGACAAATCAAATGAAAACCGTAACAGGCCTCTTCGACAATTATGATCAAGCAAGCGACGCTGTGGGCGAGCTTGAAGCCACGGGCGTTCCGCACGACGATATTAGCATCGTGGCGGGTAATTCGGGCGGCCGGCTTACGGGCGAAGCGTCGGAGGCTGGCGAGGATGCGGCAGCAGGGGCTGGTGTCGGCGCCGTAGTCGGCGGGGCCGGCGGTCTGCTCACCGGCCTTGGCCTGATGGCCATACCTGGTCTCGGCCCCGTGGTTGCCGCGGGCTGGCTGGCAGCGACTGCGGTCGGCGCTGTCGGCGGTGCCGTGGTCGGTGGCGCAGCTGGCGGCATCATCGGCGCGATGACAGAGTCCGGTGTGCCGGAAAGCGACGCACATGTTTATGCCGAAGGCGTTCGGCGCGGGGGAACAATGGTTATAGCCAGGGTCGAAGACGACCTTGTCCCCGACGCGGAACAGATACTGAAGCAATATAATTCCGTCGACATAGCCCATCGGCGAACCGAATACGAAGCAGGCGGTTGGACCGGCTTCGATCCAACGGATGAAGTCTACACAGGTGATGACCTGGAAAGCGCCAGAGGTCGTCGCAACGTGTGAGATGAAATGACTGGGCGGCTAACAGCCGCCCTCGTCCTTCCTGCGCGATGTGCAACGCTGGTATCTCAGGTAGCACCAAGGTCGAATGGTCGTCGCGACGACTTGCAGTTCACCAGGGCCCTGCCGCTGAGCAACACACGACTTGTGATGCTGATCGCAGCCCGAAAGGGCCTCGTATTCTCGAAGAAAGAGTTATCGGCCTGTCGTCATCACGAAGGTGAACCGGCTTTTCCTAGGTGAGAAACGACGTCAATACTCCGCCAAGCCCCTGACAATCTCGCTGCGGTGTATAGTCCATGGCCTAAGGTTTGTTTGCTGGATTTCCCTTTGCCCCGATAGAGCGGCCGGAACACAGTTTCTGTTGCCGCGGGCGGGACGAGAGGGGAACTGCTGGCGACACTGACCGCAGGTTGGCCAGCCCGCGTCAGGCTTGCGCGGCGACCTCATTCACGATTGTGGTGTCGTGTGGGATTTCCAAGAAGGCATCCGAATTTCGGATGTCAGTTCATTGGCCAGACGATCATAAGCATCGGCACAGCAACAATGACTACGAGGAAAGACAGGGGAAGTCCCAGACGCGGATAGTCGCTGAAGCGGTAGCCACCCGGCCCCATGACAAGCGTGTTGCACTGGTGTCCGATCGGGGTGAGAAAATCACAGCCGGCGCCAATGGCGACAGCCATCAAAAACGGTTCGGGCCTGTAGCCCAGATCACTAGCAAATTCGGCGGCGATAGGCGCCATGACAAGGACGGTGGCGGCATTGTTGAGGAATGGCGTAACGGCCATGGCGGCGACAAGGATGAGCGTCAGTGCGCCGGACGCCGGAAGGAGGGTCCCCAGTCTAGCAAGCTCGCCGGCAACTACTCCCGTAGCTCCTGTACTGCGTAGTGAATCGCTCACTGGAATGAGAACGGCGAGCATGACGAGGATAGGCCCATCGAGCGATTGGTAAACATCGCGGAGCGGAATGACCTTGAAAAGCACAATCGCGACCGCGGCCGCGAAAAAAGCGACGGACACTGGCAGCAGCCCAAACGCCGTCGCCACCATGGCGAGAGCAAGGACCACTACCGGCACGATACCCTTGCGGACGCTACCAAGAAGGATAGCCCTTTCTGCCAGCGGTAAGCAGCCGAGTTCACGAAGTATCTCGGGCATCCTCGCTGCACTGCCCCGCAAGACGACAACGTCCCCGAGCCTCAGCTCGACTGCGGCCAGCCTGCGGTCGAGGCGCTCCCCACGACGGCTGACGGCCAGGAGGTTGACGTTGAAGCGATCGTAAAGGGCAAGGCGCTGGGCGGTCCAGCCGATCAAAGAGGAGCTTTCACCGATTACGGCTTCGATAGCGACCATCTCGTTGGTGGTGTCGTCACCACCGCCCCTATCCCCGGTCACGCTGAGCCTGCCCTGGGAGACAAGGCGATCCAGCGCTTCTGGGTCGCCCTCGAGCAACAGGATGTCATCCACCTTGAGGACCACGTCGGGCAGTGGCGTCATCCGCATCGTGCGATTGCGCAGGATCGACGTCACGATTGCATCGCCCCCGGCGAGCTTCATGAGGTCTGCGACGGTTTTCCCGAGCACCGTGGAGTCGGCGACAATTCGAGCCTCTGTAAGGTAATTCTTGATGTCGAGGGCTTCATTCAGTGACCCGCCATGCTTTTCGCGCACCGGCAACAACCAATAGAAAAACAGCAGGAAGATCGTTCCGGCAGCGGCTATGGCAGCTCCAACAGGTGTGAAGTCGAACATTGTGAAGGCGGTTCCGATCAGCTCCTGTCGCACTCGGGACACTACGATGTTGGGTGATGTTCCCACCTGCGTCATTAGTCCGCCGAGCAGTGACCCGAATGCCATGGGCATCAGGAATATCGAGGGTGAAATGTTAGACCGGCGCGCGAACTGGAAGGCGATCGGAATCATGATAGCGAGCGCCCCGATATTCTTTACAAAGGCAGAGAGGATCGTGACCACGATCACCAGCAGCGCCAGTTGCGACCGAACTCCCGATAATTTCGGAGCAAAGCGCTTGATCGCTGCCTCCATGATACCCGAGCGTGCTATCCCTGCGCTCACCAGCAGAGCACTGCCGACAATAATCACGATATCGTCGCTGAACCCGCTGAAGGCTTCGTCAAAAGGCACAATGCCAACCGCGACAGCAAGCAACAGTGCCACAGCCGCGACCAGATCATATCGATAGCGACCCCACACGAACGCTGCCATCATCACGAAGGTTACGGCAAATGACAAAATTTGCGGCGTAGTCATGTCTTCGAATGCCCCGGCCCGCCAGTGCGACTAATGAGAACGGCCAAACCGCCCCTTTTGTTGCTTCGCTCATTGCTGGGCCAAAGCGGTCCGGCGGCGTTGGGCCAGGAGCGGATCGGCAGCATTTAGAAACGGATTTTACGAAGCGGTCTTCGGACTTTGACAGACATCGATGTGCTCTGACCAATCCGACGCTTCAGCCCCAAACCAGGAAGGCCGAGCCGGGATCAAAAAGGATGCGCTTGCCTCATGTCGAGTCCACCTGGAAAATCGCCCGGACACCACGGATCGGGCGGCGTGCGGAGATCTTTTTCTCACCTGAAGTGCCACAGCAACACCCCCGATATGCAGGGAGGTGCCTCTGGTGCCTGACCCGTGGGCGAGCAGTTTTCTTGGCTACATTCGATTCTCAGGAAGCTTGAATCACGCGGCCTCTCTTTTGTTTTCGTAGCTGACAGGAGCCCCCTCGAAAGCCAGATCACTCCCGCGAGCCCAGTTCTTCTCAGCATCGATCAGCTCATTCTCCCCAGTCAAGCCGTTCAGAAACAGCCTGAGTACGTGCGCAGCTGTCCGTTCTCCGGCCCACGAAGCAACAGGTACGCCGCGCTGTTCGCAGACCGTCGCACAAACACGGGCAAGCATCACAATATCGCTCGGTTCCAAAAATCGACCTGGATACAACATACCGTCCTCTGTTGGAAAGCCTCGTGAGCCTTTGATTATGCGAGGTCACCGGCAGCAACAATCAACTATGATAGTCTGCACCTCGACTGGGTCAGTAAATTTGAGCGGCCCTTCAGACGATCGGCATTGCGCCCTCCGGATCGGAAGGACGGGGCTATCAGGTGGGTTTTCCCGGCAGGTCGATCCGATTCGAATCGCGTCGGCTTGGGAAATGCGCACGGTCGCAGGTCTAACAAGTTGGCCTGTGAAATGCCATGTCGGCATTTTCGGGCACCTCGAATTGAAGCCTGATTTGCAGAAGCTGGAATCGCTTGATGGCGAAGACTGCGCAAATCAGATTGAGGCGCGCGCCATCGCCCGGTGAAAGGGACCTCGACGAGTTGCCGCGTAAATCACGTTTGGAGGCCTGACCGTCGCTCATCCCCTCTGCCAAAGCAGGGAACAAGATCCTGTTTGCAATGTTGGGCGAAATGCCAATTTCTTCCCCCGGTCATGAATTCGACGTGGCTATTGTCGGCGGCGGCCCCGCAGGACTTGCGGCAGGCATGTATCTGGCCAGATTCCTGCATTCGGTGATCGTGGTCGACGCTGGCGACGCACGAGCCAAGCTCATTCCAAAATCGCATAACTGTCCTGGCTTCCCGGACGGCGTAGGCGGGTCAGAGTTGCTCGGCCGTCTCAAAGCCCAGGCACAGAGATACGGTGCAGGCGTAGTGGACGGTCGTGTAGCGGGCGCCAAGAAGCGCGACGGGACCTTTGTGCTGACGACCACCTTCGGGACCATCCGAGCAAGGCGCGTGGTTCTTGCAACCGGGATCGTGGACAAGGCCCCGGCAATAGAAGGGCTGGAGGAGGCCGTCGCGGCCGGCACCGTCCGACTGTGTCCGGTCTGCGACGCCTATGAGGCCGTGGGCAAGCGCATCGGCGTCGTCGGCCCAGAGCATCTGGCGCTCAAGGAAGCCCTGTTTTTGAAGGAGTACAGCGGTCAGGTTACCTTGCTTGCCAACTATCCGGAGGATATTTCCGATGCCGCCCGCGGCATGGCCTCGGCAGGCGGCATCGAAATCTGGGACACCGTCGAGGATCTTGTTGCTCGAGCAACCGGGTTCGGCGTTGTCATGGCCGACGGTGCGCCAATGCGGGAATTGGATGTGGTGTACCCCGCAATGGGGTCTGATGTGCGCTCTGAACTTGCCGTCGCACTCGGTGCAGAGTGTGACGCGCAAGGATATGTTCTGGTCAGCCGACACCTCGAAACGTCGACTGCGGGTCTCTATGCCATTGGAGACGTGGCTGAGGGCCTCAATCAAATTGCCGTTGCGTTTGGCCATGCCGCCACCGCAGCAACACATATCCACAATGCACTTCAGTCTAGACCGGAAAGCTGACCGGCCACCCTAGCACAGGGCGCGCGCCATAGCGCTCCAGGTCAGTGCGCTTCGAAGGACGCTTCAGATCCGCTCATCGGTGGCCGGCCTCGGGCGCGAAACGTTCAAATCAATTTTGTCCGGCAGGTCTGGCCAGGCATTTTTGATAGCGGTGGTTGTCATTCTATGGACAGGCGGGATGATGACCATCCGGACGTGTCGTTCAGGCCAGAGCGGGTTCCCGAAAATCAGGAAAACGACTGCTACCAGGACGCTTACCAACCCCGCTGCAAACACATTCGCGATGATCTCACCAGGCTGCATACGCTCTCCATGAATGAGTACCCGCCACGCCAAGCGAGCCGTGGCGGGTATCAACCAACCGACGATGAAGGGACGATGATCGACGGTCACATTTCCAAATGTGGAAAAGGCTTCCTTGTTTCACAGGTCAGACCTTTGCGATTCCATGTCGGGCTTTGGTCGGGCCCAGACAAGATAGAGTGCTTGCCAGGAGGTGTGTAGCAGCGCCAGCTTGAACGCCCGTCAACGACCAGCAATAACGGCTTTCGGAAACCAGGTCGCCTTGATCCGCAACATATTTAGTGGGTCCGCCCCACTTGCGGGTAGAGGCGGACCCGGACGAGGCTTGGGGACCTCGACCGGCAGCGGGGGACGCTGCCGCTTTTCCAACCTGCCGCGACATATCAGGTTCCGCTGATTCACAAAAAGCCCGCCACCGCGAAGTGGCGGGCAGGTTCTGGAGTGTGCTGGGACCAACCAGCATAGGTCAACGAGCCGCAACAGGGTTGGTTGCGATAGCGGCGGACGCCCGCCAACCCGCAGCGCTCGCTTCAGGCGCCCACTGCTTGCCCCCCGTCCCGGTGCCCGCCTATTGCCTGTCGCATGCATTGCTGAGACATCGCTCGTGACGTCCCCCGCGACGGGAATTGCTCGATCCTTCGATCGTCGCATAGATCGAAGGAACATTTTAGACGTATCGAATGTTCAAATCCTATGGACAACCGAACCCAACTTTCACCAGCTCAATCGAGAGCAGCACGCGCCCTGCTGAACTGGCCGCGAGTACGGCTTGCCGCAAAAGCGAGCGTTAGCGAAATGACGATCAGAGATTTTGAGAACGGTATTCGAAATCCGCGTCCCCACAAGATCGCGGCCATGCGTCAGGCGTTTGAGGACGCGGGAATTGCTTTCACCTTCGAAGGCGCTCCATCGCTAGCCCGCCCTGAAGGGCATAGCAGTCTCTCCACCACCAATAGAATGTGGCGCAGCCGGCAGAGACAAGCATAACGATAAAGGTCCTTGAGCCTCGTATTAGCAATCCACTTGACCCACGGCCCACCTAAAGGGGCGAGCCAAGAAACCGGTCAAGCCGGTGAGGCGTCGTTGCTGTATGCATCGTTTGAACATTACTTCGGATACGCTCCTGACTTCTTCATTGACCTCGTCAGGCTTGGTACCGGCATCACCGGCGGCTGGTCCGCAAGGTCGCTGGCAGCCATGGGGGGAGCCGGTTCTGGAAACGGCAGATGGCTCGCGATCCAATCGTCGAGGAACCTGCGGCCGCGAGCATCATCCGGTCAAACCAGGATCGTAGTGGAGATGGCATCGTGGATCGTGCCATAGAGGCTGTCGATGGGCTGGCGGAAGCGTCCATGCAGTCACGATGCTTTCAGCTCATCGAACCTCGGGCGCCAAAGAGTGTTCCGTTGGTTTTTGCTGAAATGGCGGGAACTTTTTCCTCCGGCGGTGATTTTCGTCGCCATGACAAAACTGTCTGACCTTGGACCTCGCATCCCCCGCAACGGGGGTAATTGCATTCGCGAAAAGGACCGCTTCTACGCGTGTCCATCTTGCGGCCAGAAAGTCGATCAGACCGATTTGCGGCAAGTCATGTGGCACGAACGGCCTGGCCACGAGCCGCTGGAGCCGGAAGACAGCGCGACGATAATCAAGTTCCCGGAGCCCCGGAAATAGCGATCAGTCGCATGTGACCCGCCGTCCATCGAGGCAGCGGGCGCGACTTCCCCCCTCGCAAAAATCAAAGGAACAAAGGTCAGATCTCGCAGTTGTGCGATCACCTGGGAGGGAACGATGTTGCATCACGAAATCGGCACTGTTTCGGACTGGTCGAAGTTGGTGGCGGACGATCCTCTCATCGCCGCCGATATCGCCCAGCGTCTTTCTGTGCTAGCGTGCAATGACAAGTCTACCGCTGCCCACGTCCAGTCGCCCAGCGCCGTGAGATTTCGAGGTTCCGACCTCACCAGCCTCGCAGCACCCACCGAGTATCCGCGGCCGATTGTGCTTCTAGCGACGATCTGTGGGTCGACGGTCGTGGGTATAACGCTGCTTCTGGCGGCGGCGGTTTGAGCCACGGGACCTGATGCCGCTCCCCCAGACACTGTCTTCGATTGAGATGACGCTCGAATGTCCGGCATGCGGAACGGCTTTCATCAAACCGGGGCGTTGGTTCATCGCTGCCGCCCACTATCGGTGCGAAGGTTGCCAGCGTTTACACCGCCTTACCTATCCAGAAAAGGTGGAATTGTTCGACAGATATACCAAGCGTCTGACGACAGTCTCGCAGCGAGGGACAACGAGGCCGCGCGAGTGCCCCAGCTTACAAGGCAACGACAAGGCCAGTGACGCTCCACCGGGACGGGAAGGGTAACCGACGAGGCAGCGGAAGAGTGTTCGCCTGCCAGCACGTCCGGCTGATGCTTGGTTCGATCACTCGTTTTCTGACCATCTCGTTGCATGACAGCGACGACGGCAGAGCTTTGGTTCATAAAACCGAGGAGGTTCGTTTGAGCCTGGCTTCACGTTTAGGACGGCGTCCCGTAGCGGCCGCCACATGATCGAGCGGCCTTCATCCGCTGCAAGCACCTTGCCGCGGCGCACAGATTACGATGGCCGAGATGAAATGATAAAGATTGCCGAGGCGTTGATGAGAGCATCGACACTGATAGACATGCCAAACGTCGGCATGCCGCGATGGTCTGTAGCACTCGCCATTCTGCACGATGCGGAGGGTGGCGCTTCCAGCATGTGGAACATATCGAAAGCCGCTGTGTTCTGGCGCCAAAGGAGATCGCGATGATCCGTTGGCTAGTCAGAATCGGCGCCTTATATGCGGCATACAAACTCGGCGAAGCTGCCGGGCGCAGTGAGCAGGAGGTCATTCCTCTCCCGCCCTCCGACCGGCAACGGCAGCCAGGTAGGCAGGAGCGGACCGACCTCGGCGTCGAGCCATCCTAAAAACGCAGGTCGCTGGCCGCAGGCCGGTTCTTCAGCGAATAAGCTCGTCCCATGACAGGCGTGTGACGCCAACGCTCTGTGCGAAGGACGGGGCGCGGCGCTGAGCTTCGGGATGTTGGTCAATCGATCGATGCACAGCGAAGACCCGTCATTGATCAGCAATGACGGGTCTTGCTTTGAGACCACTTGGCCCGGGGTTGTAAGCCAAGCTGCCACCCAAACTTTGATTCGCGACACAGGTTCCCAGCTTGGCCAAATAATGCCGGTGGCGTCATCACCACACAAAGGCCCGCCGCTGAACGGACCAGGCGGCGACGGGCCGCACCAGACCGCTTGGCTGTGCAGGCCAAGCTGCATGCCGAACATCGATCTTTTCACAAGGGTTCCAGCGCCGTGGTTCGGACCGGAGGAGGCCGGTTCTGGTAGGCAGCGTCCAGGTCGCCGACAGGCACCACACGAACATCTATCCCAAAAATTGCGATCGCATCGGGAGGACTTCGAAGCTGTCGCCAACTTCGGGCACCGATGATGGGAAGCGACGCTGCGCGTGTCCGGCCAAAGTCGCTATAATGTCCAAGGTTGCGTCCCAACAAAAAAGCCCGCCACCTTTCGGCGGCGGGCAGTCTCACAGGGGGAAAACACACTGAACGGGAACAGTGCCCCCTTCGAAGCTCGTTGATGCGAGAATGTTCCAGCGCGTCCGCCAGAATAGTTGAAAGCTCACATGGGAGATCGCATGCTCTATGGGATGCGATTTTCAAACTGGCCACACAAACTGGCTATGATCGCCTCTGGAACGACGTTCTCTGCCGTACGGCGTTCCTTGAGAGCCCGCCTAGCTGCCCCTTGATCTGACTGTTTCAATCGCTCTTTGTCTGACGACGGTTCCCTCATGGGTCGTCTCTCCAGGCTCGGCTCCGTCCCCAACCATCTCCGCCAGCCGGCTGAGGAAGTCCACCAAAGCAGCTTGCGGCTCGTCGATTTCGCCGACGACGACCGAAATGCCCCAACGTCCAAGCACGGCCTCCTCCACAGGGTTTCGGCTGGTCATGAAGATGAACGACGGCGGGCGATCTTTCTCATAGCCGGACCGATGCCACGTCTGCCAGAGACGGTGCAGCAACAACCGAATGTTTGGGTCGGAAAGGCTATAGCCAATGAAGAGGATCGTGCTGCCGAGTGCATCCGAGCGAAAACGCACGTCCAGCGGAGAATTGAAGGAGAGACGATCAAGGTAGTCCGTTTCGGTGAGGACGAGGGAAGAATCCTCGTCGAAATCACCATGGAATTTGACGATGTGGGTAACGCCTTGGCGGGCCTGCGCTACATCGCGTGCATTGGCCACTTTCACGTAGTCCCGACCGTATATTTCATAAGCCAGTTCCAGGTTACGGTCATAATTGGTTGTGTAGATGACAGGGAAATCGAGCTTCACGATGAGACGATGCAACTCGGATTTCTCGATCCGGTCCTTGGGGACAGACCAATTTCGGTCCATCCAACTGCGAAGTGGCCCGATGCTGCCATGCTTGATCCGATAGTACTCGGCCAGGGTTTGAAAACGATCGCGTCGCATGGAGAATTCGTCGTCGACACCGAGCTCCTTTGCCATTCGCTCTATCAGCTTCTCCCAAGAAGGGAGTCCAACACTGATCGACACCCCTGCCCCAACAAACAGAATTGCGCTGCGGTGGTGAATTGCGTTGGCGAGCGAATCTACAGGGTCATCGTTCATGGCCAAGGCTTTCGAGGCCACGCGCGCAGGCAGACCCTAAAGGCGCTTGTTGTTTCGGTTGCTGTCGATCTTGGAATGCAGCCAACCATCTGGAACCGCACGGCTCATGGCAGCCGCATTGTGGTTCGCTGCCCGCGACCGGCTCCTGTTTCTGCTTACCGGTCATGTGGATCCGGTTCTCCGCCAGCCACTTGCCGCGGCTTCGTTCCAGTCGCGCAATTGCTGAGAGCCTGCGTCGCTTCGGGCCAGGGAAGACGGCGAGAGGGTAGTTCATTGTCGTGACGGCGATGATTGTCATTGCGGCCTAAACACCCGTGGGCTGACATGTTCCTTGTGCTCGAAAATATTCCATGTGGTGCCTTCGCCAGAGCTACGGGTTCAATGCGGGAATGGTCTCGCGTCCAGGGTCGCGGCCCGCCTCGCCGAAAGCGGTGGCATTGCAGTGTGCGTGACCGTCACGGTATGCGGTCACCGCCTCTCCCCGGAATTCGACCACCTTGTTGACCACGACGATTTCCTGCACCTGCCTGTCTTCCTCCCTTCACATCTGATCGTTGTAGGGCTGCTTGGTAATCCCGACTTGCCTGGCCAGCTCGGCAAACGGTGGCACACCCGCTTCGAACTGTTTGGTGTTAGCCAACCGCAAAAGCCGCAAAGGAAAACAGACTGCGTCCCGGTTGGCGGGCGACATGTCCTCGAAGAGGCGCTCATCAGCCGTGAACGAGGCCTCCGCGGTTTTCAAAGCCATATCGATATCATCAACCGAAAGAAGGCCCCTCCGGACCAAGGCGTTATTGATGGCAGCGACCGCCATAAGCAAACCTTCCAATTGCAGGTTGGCGACGTTCATGGGCCATTGTCCTTCATATCGTTGGGCGCCCGTCTATCGATAATCCTGCTCCGGAAGCCTTGTGGCGTGCGGCGATGGGATTGCCGGCTTGCTAGAGCGTTTCGGCTGCGCGGCGGCGCCGGAACTGGCATCTGGTAGCGCCATGGCTTGGATCTCCGCTGGGCTGCTGGACAACTCTCCACATGCCTCGAGGTTCCGGATCGCCATGGCAACCTCGCAAGCAGAGGCAAGGCTTCAGCCGGAGCCAACAGCGTGTCTGTCGGCGAGCCATGGGCGGGAAATCTCGCGAATGGAACCGGAATACCACCACCGAACTCAGGCTGAGAAGTGCGTTCACCATAACCATGCCCTTTGAGGGTGGTCGCAACAAAAACTCTTCCGGTTCGGGCCCCTTGAAGTCGTCACGGACCTCGCCACCAAAGCCACCTCTTTTGGGCCGGCGCTTCAAATGCGAGCAATCGGGTGGTTGCCAACTGCTCCTCGCGCGCTACCTGCTTCGCCCAAGCCGGGCGCGAAGGGTGGGAGCGTGCCTTCGGGGATCGAACAAATCCGGAGTGAACGTTGATCGCTCAATTCACCGCAGCGGGCGACGGACTTGCCTACGACATCTGCATTGTCGGAGGTGGCACTGTCGGCCTGGCCATTGCCGCGGCGCTCGAAAATGCAAAGCTACGCGTCTGCGTTCTGGAAGCGGGCGGCAGGTGGCAGACCAAGAGATTGCAGGAGCTCTACCACGGCATTGTCGCAGATCCCCTCGTCCACCCGCCTGTCCAGAATTTCCGGATACGAGCGCTGGGAGGATCGAGCCGAGCATGGGGTGGCCGCTGCGTGCCGTTCGATAGCATCGACTTCCAGAAGCGCGAATGGGTGTGCAATTCGGGCTGGCCGATCACCTATGAAACCCTGCTGCCCTACTACCGTCGGGCGCACGAGGTGATCGAGGTCGGGTCTTACGACTACGATCCAACAAGCGCGTTGCCTGGTTCTCGCGTTGAACTATTCGAGGGCGTCGACGGCGATTTGTTCAGGACCCGCCTGGAGCGGTTTAGTCGACCAACCAACGTGTGGAAACGGCTTTCCGGGTTGCTGCGGACTTCGCGTCATATCCACATCTGGTTAAACGCTGCGGCGACGGGAATTCGCCTGGCGCCGAACGGGCGTTGCGTCCACCACATCGACTGTGTTGACTTGAAGGGCACAAAGCGTGAGGTCACGGCTTGCCATTACATTGTAGCCGCCGGCGGCTTTGAGACCACCCGATTGCTACTTGCCTCGAATGATGTGATGCCAGCTGGTATCGGCAACGCCCGAGATCAGCTCGGTCGTTTCTATATGGCCCATCTGGGAGGCACAGTCGGAGCACTAAAGTTGCCGAACGCCCAGCAGGCGGTTGCTTTTGGCTACGAGCGGGACGCGGCCGGCATCTACTGCCGAAGGCGGCTGTCGCTCACGGAGCGAGCGCAGCGGGAGCATTGCTTGCTCAACCAGATCTTCCGCACCCATCTCCCAGATCCAGCCGATCCCAGCCACAACGACCCGATCCTCTCGGCGATGTATCTCGTGAAAAGGACATTTCTCCCGAAACACCTCAGAGGTCGGCTGCAACATTCAATGACGCTGGACGAAAAGCTCGCGCACGTTCAGAACGTCGTATCCTCGCCAGTGCGCCTCGGGCGCTTCGGTTTGCGCTGGATGGCGAACAGAACTTTCGCACGGCGAAAGCTGCCCTCCATCGTATTGGGGCCGCGCGCCAATGTGGTCAATCTTGAGTTTCATTCGGAACAGGAGCCGAACCCCCGCAAGCAGACTGACGTTGGTGAGCGAACGCGACCGATTGGGTATGCCGAAGCTGCGCGTCGATTGGAAAACCACGAACAACGATCTCCAAAGCGTCGCGCGCGCCTATCGACTGCTCGGTTGGAAGCTGGAGAAGATCGGAGCTACCATTTCAGGATTTGAACCTGGCCATGTGGTCGAAATGGCAGGCAAATCAGGCGCCATGGACGGTCATCATCTCGGTACCACGCGAATGTCTGCGAGCCCGACCGACGGGGTTGTTGATGCTGAATGCCGAGTTCATGGACTGATGAACCTGCACATCGCGGGCGGCTCGGTTCTGGCAACATCCAGCCAGGCGAATCCCACCTTGACGATCTTGGCCCTTGGGCTCCGTCTCGCCGACAGGCTTCGTCGGTGATGATCACACCGGCAGCTGCTGAGTGACTGCGCCCAACTCGCGCCTAGCGTGGGCTGCTTCATCACATTCGGAGGCCCCTTGCTGTGTGTCAGTCTATCTGCTGTCCGCACGTATCGCCAGCGTCTCTAGTTCGCGCGAATGTGGGCAAGCTCGCCAGCGAGGCACGCATACTCGTAAGCTGGTGCTTAAGGCTCGTCCGCCACCTTCGCCATCGCTGTGCCATTAAGCGACGAAAAACGACGCGACCGCGCAGCCTGTTGGCGGCTGTAAAGCAATTCCGAGCGCAGTTCGTTCGGCCTCGATTGGCGCCTTTTGCAAAGGGCGTGCAAGAACCGTGGCTCGGAGCGGGCCTTACCCGACTGGAGTCGATAGCGAGGAGAGGAGTGCTTCGTTCAAAATCCCGCCATCGTGCCAACTTGCGCGCTTGATTGTTCCATTTCAGCACGTGCGCCACTGTCTCGATTTTTGCGACCGCTTGCCCGAAGTCGGGGTTCCTTAAAATCAAAGCAGCCGCCTCGCAACTTCGGCCGTAGTCGTACGTTGTGCGATTCACTGCGTAGGAGTTCACAACATGCCGATAACAACCCGGAAGCAAAAGAGCGACTTTGCCAATGACAAGCCCATCCCCGAGGAGGATGCGGCCGTACTGGAGAGCATCGCAGGCCACGAGGATAGACACGGTGCGGAACCGGGCGTTTTGGGGTCCGACATCGAGCAGCCGATCGGCGCGCAGCCTCGAAGCGAGATCACGGGCCGTCACGACGAGGGAGCCGGCGCAAATGAAACGGTCGACGGGTTGAGCGACACCGAAGAGATGACCCGCAGCTTCGCTGAAGACATCCCTACCGGACGAAGCGAAGGAGATGATGAAGACGTTCCGGTTTTTGAGCGAGGGCGGACCAGAACGGATCTTTGAACCAACGACAATGCTTCGCCCGCCGGCTTGGTCGCGTGGCGCTTAGAAGCGCCTGTAGACTGGCTCACCCATAAAGCGCACCGCCGGTCCCTCCCCACGCCGGCGTGGAATTTATACACCTAAGGGCCGACCTGCTCGCTCGTTGTTGGAGATGATGCCGGTTGCAGGGCTCGGATGTTGTTTCATCGGCGTATCAGGCGGCGACGCTCGGCAGGTTAGCAGATCCGAGGGGGGAACAAACCCGGCACGGTGATGGTTCGGTGGCATCAAAAGGTGATTGGGAACGATGGGTAAGAAGCCCAAACAGCCCTCAGAAGCCACGGCGGATCGTGAAAGGGTGATCGAAGCGCTTTACTTTGCGCGCAAGTGCGGCCTCACCAAGGAGGAGGCACTCAAGATGCTCAGGGAAGCCCAAATCAGGATCGATGGTGGACCCAAAAAAAGCTCCGGCAACCGAACTTAGAAGCGATCGTCGATCGCTCGTCACAGCCAGCGGCGGCATGATCTTCTTCACCTCCGACACGCATTTCAACGATCCCCGCATTCTGCGGCTCGGCCCCCGCCCCTTCAGTTCATTGGCGGGGCATGACCAAGCACTGATTGAACTTTGGAACGAGACTGTTGCTCCAAGCGACGAGGTCTGGCACCTCGGCGACTTCGCCAAGGGATCTGCCGAGACAGTGTCTTCGCTGCTGTCCTGCCTCCACGGCACGAAGCACCTGATCATCGGCAACAACGACGGCGTGGTAACGCTCGGCGCTTCGGCTTGGGCAAGCGTCCAACACTACAAGGAGCTAACTGTCGAGGGCAGTTTCCTGGTTCTTTGCCACTACCCGTTCCGCACCTGGAACCAGATCGGCAAGAAATCAATAAACCTGCACGGCCATTCTCATGGCCGGCTGAAGCCAATGACGCGCCAGCACGATGTCGGCGTTGACGCCTGGGATTTTCGCCCAGTGACTTTTGCTGCCATTCAGGCCAGGCGCCGCCGAGGTTAGCGCAACAGAGGGCCGAGCGATCGACGTCTTCACGTCGTGATGCTAGCCGCAAAGAGAAGCCCAGAATCCTGCCCCTGGGAATGCAGCCTTGCCTGGAAGCACCGCAAGTAGAGCGCCCACCCGTCTGCGTGACAACCTTTGGGTGCCGAACCCCCTCGTCACCACGGCGGAGCGCTGGCGCGCCAATCGTTCATCCACCTCGCTCTGAACGAGCTTCAATCGCCGTCCTTGGCGACCTCAATGCCACATTCTTTCTCTGAGCCACTTGAGAAGCCTGTTCCCTCCGATTGACCGGCGGACTCGAGCGGCAGCCCACTGCCCTCTGAACGTGGTTCCGACATGGCAACTGCAGACGATGTCATGCAATTCCCCGTCGGACAGTTCGAAGAAGCGCTTTGCTTCCCCATAGGTGTCATCCTTCAGGCCTAACGCACGCAGTAGCGGGTCCTCGAAGGCCACTGTAATCGGCGAGCCCTCACCGCGCGCCGCGTCGCGAGCTTCGCGCTTCAAATACTCAGTGCCAGTAAGCGCTCTCAGGCGTCGCTCGGGACTTTGTTCCAGCAACTCTGCCCAGCGCTCGATGCGCTGTTGGCGGGTCATGATCGGGTATGTCGACAGGGGTTCTACATCTGCAATTGTCTGCAGTTGGCTGAGAGTTTTGTGTTCCATCGTCGGCTCCTTTTGATCGAAGTCCCTTCCCCACAAAAATTATCGCGCGCCGACGCGCTGACAAGAGCTGGCAAGGCGGCCTTACCCGACAATGGATTGCGAAATGACGAAAACAGCGCATTGCTCCGCCGGTGCGCGAAACGATATCTCACTCCTAATCAGACCGAAGACGTTCAGAACGTACAGTTCGCCACCCGCCTACGACAACCATTAAATTAGTAACGTCTTATGGAACTTTGGGGCTGGCGTTTCATTTCATCGGCATGGAGGCCACTGTGATCCAAGGTACTGGGACCGGAGCGAACGTGTCGCTGCGCTACTCACTGGTTCTGCCGATATACAACGAAGAACAAGTGCTGCCTCGCCTGGTCGAGCGCATCAGGTTGCTAATCCACCAGCTGGACGGTGAGACCGAGGCTATTTTCGTTGATGACGGAAGCCGCGACGGCAGCGTCAGATACCTTCGGTGCGTGGTTGCCGCCGAGCCTCGTTTTCGGCTGATCGAACTTTCGCGCAATTTTGGGCATCAGATAGCAATTACAGCCGGTATGGACGCCGCCCAGGGGGATGCTGTCATCGTCATGGATGCCGACCTCCAAGACCCACCCGAGGTGGTCCTCGATCTGGTGGCGAAGTGGAAGGAAGGTTTCGAGATTGTCTATGCCCGGCGCGTTAAACGCGAAGGCGAATCTTTGTTCAAGCGCTTCACGGCAAGTCTCTTTTATCGCTTACTGGAAAAGATGACGACCGTCGACATTCCGCGCGACGTTGGAGATTTCCGGTTGGTCGGCCCCAAAGCGCTGAGAACTTTCAGACAGATGCCCGAACAGGATCGCTTCGTCAGGGGCATGTTTGGCTGGATGGGATTCAAGCAGGCGGCGGTGCCGTTCGAACGTCCAGCACGAGCCCTTGGCCAGACCAAATATCCATTCTGGAAGATGGTGCATCTTGCTGCTCACGCCATCGTCAGCTTCTCGGAACGGCCGCTGCGCCTGGCGCTCTGGGGTGGCTTGGCCATTTCTGCGCTGGCCGTCGCCTTTGGTGCGTTTGCAATTTATGCCTGGGCTTTTGAAACCGGCGTTGTTGCCGGCTGGACCTCGACCGTGATGATTGTATCGCTCCTGTGCGGCATCAACCTTTTCATGACCGGCGTAGTCGGGATGTATGTCGGAAGCATCCACGCTGAAGTGAAACGGCGCCCACTTTACGTGATCGATCGCCTCACCGGCTTCGACCGGGCGATGCCTGCCGTTCCCGTCAAGAACCGACGATCGTCTCGAAAATCCCGGATTGGAGTGCCGGCCAATGTCCGAACTCTTCGACAGTTATAGATCGATCTATGACGAGACAGTCCAGGGATCGATCCGATTTTCGGGGCTTAAGCACGACTTCTTTCTTAAGGCCAAGGCCGAGTTTCTGCGACGCGTTATGGTTGAACGAGGGCTGGGCCCTGATGGCTCGGGTGTGCGGGCGCTTGATGTCGGCTGCGGCGTAGGCGTTCTCCATCCATTTCTCAAAGGCGCCTTCGCGTCCCTGGACGGCTGCGACATCTCGCCGGACTCCATCCTGCGTGCCAGGGAGGAAAATCCTGGCGTCATGTACAAGGTCTGCTCCAGCCTGACCCTGCCATACGACAACGGCGTCTTCGATCTGGCCTTCGCCAGCTGCGTCGTCCATCATGTACCGCCAGCTTCCTGGCTTGAGTTCGTACGCGAGATGCGGCGCGTCCTTCGCCCGGGCGGTGTCGCCTGCATCATCGAGCATAATCCCTATAACCCGCTGACGCGTCTGGCTGTGTTCCGGTGTCCCTTCGACCGAGATGCCGTGCTGCTCAGCGCAGCCAAAACAGCGTCACTCTTGCAGATGACAGGCTTCACGAACATCCGGTCCGAGCACTTCCTGCTGCTGCCGTCAGGCAGACCGTTTGCCCGAAACGTCGAGCGCATGCTCGCCCGCCTGCCGTTGGGAGCACAGTATGTGTCTAGTGCGCGTGCCTGAGCACCTGTCTCCCGGCGACGACGCGCTCACGCTGCTGGCACGCTTCGGCATGGTCGGCATCTCTGCCACAATTCTGTATGCCGCTTTGGTTGCCGCTTTTTCCAAATCGCAACTGCTCGGTTTCACGCCCATCCAGGCTTCGCTTGGGGCATATGCCGCAGCCACCTTGTTTTCGTATCTCGCGCACAAATACCTGACGTTCGTGTCGGGCCGGTCGCATCGAACCGCAGCGCCACGTTTTCTCCTGCTGGCGGCAACAGGCTTTGCCATTGCCTATGGCGCGCCGGCACTTATGACGGTGAAGCTGGGCTTGCCGCTCGTCGTTCCCGTCCTGATTACGTGCCTGCTCGTTCCCACCATCAATTTCTTCGTCCTTGACCGGTGGGTTTTTGCCGATCGCTGTCCCGGTCGGCAGGGCAACCGCTCCCGCCAGCGGCGATAATACTTAAACGGCGTCCAGTCGAAACGACACCAATTTGATGGAGCGTTTGTAAATGCTGCTGGCGGCCTTGCTGGGCGGGATCCCGTCGAGATAGTCAAACGTCATCTCGAACGTGCTGGCGTTCGAAAAAGCTGCGTGCGGAATGAAGAACGAGACGGTCATGGGTTGCTTGCCCGACAGCGTAACCTTATGCACGGATACGCCATGGACTGAGATAATCACCCTCTGGGTCATCTGTGGCGGACGAACGACAGCGGCCATTTGTAGCGTTGCCTTTAGGCCGTCGCGAAGCGGCGGTATCTGCAGGCGGAGCCGCGAGGTTTCACCCAGCGAATGCGTGCCGTCGGCTGCTGGCCCCGACCAGCCACAAACTTTCATGCCGGAAGCCCGTTTGGCGCCGTCGGACCGGAAGGACACTGTCTGGCCGAGTGAGTAGATGCCAACGGTATCGCGGTTGAGGCAGGTTGTCGTGCGGTCGATGTAATAGGCCCGATAGTCGGGGTGGACATTCGGATGGAGAGCCAGCGCAAGGATGAGGATTTCTGACACGGCCAAAGCCGCGGCGAGCGCGTAACACCCAAGCGAGATCGCGCGTGCGTAGGGGTTGCCGACGTCAGACCAAAGCAAGGTAGCCCCCAATCCATGCCACTGTCATGAAATAGCAGGCGACCAGAAAGAGAAACAAAGCGGCTATCCAGGTCAGTTTCGATGCCGACAGCAAGAACGCCATCAACAGTATCAGAGGCGCAAGCCCAATGACGTATCTGACCATGGAGGCCAGATTCGTAATCAATGGCACGACAATGCTGATCGCGCAAAAGATACCAGCGCCATATTGCTTGCGAGCCATCAGCACGACTGATAGCGCCAGCCCGGCGATTGCCGCGAGCGCACTCCATTGCGGCGCCGTGGGCAGCCACCCGGTCTTGGGAAACGCTGAGAGGCCGTCCCACAGAAACAGGATCGGGTTCCCAGCCACTCGTCCAAAGGCGCGTTGGACGTGCAGGAACGCAAAGCCGTCGCCGACAGTGACATACAAAAACAGGATGTAAGCGAACAAGCCGGCAGGCGAGATCAAGATAGCGACGAGCAGATCCGGCCGACCGAGCACCCAACGAGGAAAGGAGAGTGGTGAGCCGCCCCCTTTCCGATGCTGTTGGAACATTTCAATGACGGTCGCAAAGACGACAAGGACCCCAACAAGCCGCGTTGCCGAGAGGAGCGCTGACGAGATGCCAGCGGCGGGATAGCTGGAGCGTTTGAGTGCCAGGAAAACGCTCGAGGTCAGGAGCACGAAAAGAGGTTCGGAAAGGAAAGTGGTGAAGTGGAAGGAGAACGGGCCACTAAGCAAAAAAGCGCAGTACAGCACATAGGCCTGCATGTTCTTCTTCAGCAGCGGCCATGCCACCAGACATGCGGCGTAGCTGCATGCAAGTGAAGCGACGGTTGCGACCACTATCGTGGGGAAAGGAAAAATCGCTCGGATCACCGCTACCAGCAACGGGTAGAATGGAAAGAAGCCCCATCGTCCGACATTGCTTTGGTTCGGGATGGGAAAGCGCTCGTAGCCGCGTTCGGAAATATCCACATACCAGTGGCAATCCCATCGGCAGAGCGCACGAGCATAAGCCTCGAAGCCTGGCTCTGCCAATGTTGAAGCAACAGCGGCATAACGGATGGCAAGGCCAGTGAAACCGAACAGGAGCGGGACTGCCACCACCGCTGCCGCTACCATGTGGCGCCTGTTGATCCTCGGGCCGTAGTCGGGGAAAATCTCGAACTGCTCTGCGCCCTTCATCGACGGCGCATCGCCGGGGCTCTTGATGGCCGGGACGAGATTGTCAGTCCCGGATTTTCTCATCGCGAAGCACCGGCGCGGCGCGTTTCCATCCCCTGATGGGAGCCCGCTTCGACTGTGACCAAACCGCCGACCGTGGCCTTGCCAGCTTCATAGTCGACCGGCGTGGCGTGGCCCGGCGCCTTTGCCTTCTCCGGCGCGTTGCTTGCCCGACGGTCGTCGCGCAGTTCCAGATGAGTGACGCCGCCTGCCGTCACCTCGAGCCCAAAGTCGATGCCAGTCTGTCTCTGCGCCATGTGAGAGATTCTGGAGCGCGGCCGGCGGTCGTCAAGAGGTTGCTAATATTCGAACGGCAAAGGGCAACAATCCTTTGCCTGCATCACATATCAGTTCATTTTGAACCAGCCTTCGGGAACGCCTAAGGGCCGCGTTCGGCACCTTTGCCAAGGCGCGTTGTAACGAGCCGCAGCAACCGTTTGCATTCCGGCTCATGACGCAAAGCTCCGGCCAAGGACTCTTTTCAGGCCGGTCGTGCCAAGCGGCCACGGCCCCAAGTCGCGCATGTCGACCTGCTAGCAACAGACCAAGGAAATCATAATTTGTCGAGCTCGCCGCTTCTCGTATGGACCGGTCGTTGTCGCCGTTTTGATGACCTCGGGACGATCGTGGGGCCAAATTGCTTGCCTAGTGGAGGTCAGCGTCGTCGACGGGCGGAGGCGCGAAGACCGAGATCGCCTTTGGATGGACCTTGAAATGGGCTGGTGTCGAGGTGACGATCTCACCATCGGTGTTGACCGGCATCGGCTTCTCCGTCTCGATGTCGAACTCGACGCACCTAGCCGTGCGCACCTCTCGCCAGGCGCCATGCCTTCCAGACCGGAAGGAGCGGAGCATCAGCGCCAGCTTCCAGAGGTTCGTCATTTCCAAGCTATAAAGATCGAGATGTCCGTCATCGATCTCGGCCGTCTCTTCCACCACGTTGCCGCCGCCGTAATGGCGACCGTTTCCCACCGCAATCTGGTAGGTTTCGACGTCGGTCGACGCGCCTTTCTCAATAATCTTCGCGTGGAATCGCGTGGCCCGCGTCAACACTTTCACCGCCGCCAGCGCATAGCCGAGCCTGCCGAAACGCTTCTTCAAAGTGGGATCCAGACCCTTCGCCAATTCAGTGCTGAGTCCGATACTCGCAACGTTGAAGAAGGCATTGCCATTGACCGTGCCGATATCGATCTGCCGGAGTCGGCCCCGCACGATCACGTCAGCGGCCTGCAGAAGGTCCATAGGGATGTCGAGTGTGCGAGCGAGGTCATTAGCCGTTCCCATAGGAATAATGCCCATCGGCAGGCGGCTTTCCACTACAGCCATCGCCGCCGCCGACAACGAACCATCGCCACCGCACACGACCACAAGGTCCGCCGTTTGGCGCAAGCGAACGATGTCACGAGCGATCTCCGGCAACGCCTCGAACTTTTCGACAGTGACAGAAAGCCGGCCGCGCTCCAGCCGCTCCACAATCGGGGCGATCAGCTCCTGGCCGCGCCGCGCCTTTGGATTGAGGAGCAGCAATGCGCGCCTTTTGGCCAGTTTGCTCATTCAAAGATCGATCCGATGGTTCATAACGCATGCACACAAGGCGGCTGTTCATTCGACCGCAGCCGACGTTTTTGGCTCTCCGGACCTACCTCCACCGCGGTTGCGAACGGCGCAATTTTTTGACCTCCAGCGGCCCCTGGATCGCTATCCGAGTTCGTGGCCGTCACGCCGTGCACAACCGTCCTGGCAATTTCGCACAGGTTCTGGTGGTGCGTGAGATAGACCACTTGGCCAGCACATGCCATTCCCAAACAAGCTGAAACCTCCTCGGAGAGGACATGGTCGAAGGAATGATCATCGGCGCGCCTATTTATCGCGGAAGAGGTTGAAGCGCGGTCGATCGCATCGCGGATATATCCGGGGCGGATTTGCAGTCCGTCCTTCAGCGCGCCGCTTTGATGCTCCGGAACGTCGCCGGCGTCCCGCTGGAGCCTGAGACAGAAGATGCGCTCAAGCCCATTGCCGGAGAGATTTAAATCGGCAGCGCCAGATCGGCCTGGCTCTGTAAAATCTGGGAGCCGGTCGCGATTGGCCGGAACCAAACAGAACAGCCGTAATTATCAGCCGAGGGAAGCAACCGCATAGGAAGCGGAACGATGGCTGAAATTCTTGAAACTTGGCAGTTCAAGGTTGCGCTTCAAACGTGCTGAGAAATCGTTGAGGCGCGCAAAGGAAGAAACGGACAGGAAAAATGGCGTGGTGAATATCGCCCTGTGCTGCAGGGTCCGGGCAGCTCAACAGCGCGTGACGGAGGCCTCGGGAGCGCCAGACCAATATCTATACGCGGGCGGCCTCCAAATCACCCCCGAATGGACATGAAATGGCGAGGAGTTGCCGTCATGACAATACTGTTTGAGCCGCTGGACTCGGATTACCATAAGCGCAGCGTGCTTTACCACGCCACGCGGTTGTCGATGCTCCACGATCGAATGCTGATGCGTTTCGACAAGGTAGACGAAGCGGCCGATAAGGTTGAAGCCGCAGCGGCCGTGCTGGTCGATATCACCCACGGCTCTGCCCTTGACGCGTTCCAGAACTCGGTGTTGCGGAATTCGTCGGCAGATTTCCTTCAGATGGAAACGGGTCAGACCCTCGGCCTCTGATCTGCGAGGAATGGCCGCAAGCGTTCGGCGGCTAGGGGGAAGGTCCCGCATCCGCGCCCGATGGGCAGGGCTCTCGCGGGTGTCCCGCCAAACTTGCGATTCGGGTCCAAGGTTCCGCTCAGAAGCCTGCCACGTTTCGGCAGCATTCTCGTTGGTGCGCGCTCTTCGCCCAACCGGCCCCAGTCGCCCCACTTCACGCTCAAGCCAGCTTCGCCTGACGGACGCGTCCTGCCCCTCGGGCATTTACGTTTTGATAACCCTCCTGAGTTTGAAGACAAAACCTATCGGCTCCTTTTGCCTTGCATCGTGTTAGGGCTTGGAACAAACCAACGGAGCTGCAAGCAAAATGGCCGCCGTAACCAATGCCAAGGGCGTTCCGCTCCCCTATAGTGGGTCCTCCGCAAGGTGGTACTCGGCGACGAATTCGGGCCCGGCCCTCTACGGCAGCATCTACAACGATTCGCTGTATGGCGACGGCAGCGTCAGCGTTACGATGTATGGCGGCCAGGGCGACGATATCTACTACCTGTACTCCGCGAAAAACAAAGCGGCGGAGCTGCCCAACGAGGGCATCGATACGATCTCGACCTGGATGAGCTACAGGCTGCCGGCGAATTTTGAGAATCTGACGGTCACCGGCGATAAACAATATGCCTTCGGAAACGCATTGAACAATATCGTCGTCGGCGGTTCCGGCCAGCAGACGCTCGACGGCTTGAAGGGCGACGACGTTCTCAAGGGTGGCTCCGGCGCTGACATTTTCGTCGTCAAACCAGGCAATGGCAGCGACCTTATTCTCGACTTCGGCGCCGACGACACCGTGCGCGTCGGAGGCTACGGCTTCCTCTCTTTCGACCAGGTGCACGCCGCCATGGTGCAGTCGGGATCGAACGTCCGACTTACCCTGTCGCCAACCGAGTTTCTCGTCTTCGAGAACAAGACCATCGACCAGTTCAGCGCCAACCAGTTCGATCTCGCCCTGGACAAGTCGCATCTGACGCTCACCTTCTCGGACGAGTTCAATACGTTGAACCTGCACAGCGGTTCTAGCGGGACCTGGGATACGAACTTCTGGTGGGGTGCTCCGAACGGCAGCTCGCTCACCACCAACAGCGAGCTTCAGTGGTATATCGACACCAGCTACGCCCCCACGAGTTCGGTCAACCCGTTCAGCGTACAGGACGGTGTTCTCACCATTACGGCCGCCCGGGCTCCCGATGCGATCAAGCCCTACATAAACAACTATGATTACACGTCAGGTCTGCTGACGACCTACCATTCCTTCGCACAGACCTACGGCTATTTCGAAATTCGAGCCGACATGCCCGAAAAGCAGGGTGCATGGCCGGCCTTCTGGCTTCTTCCGGCGGATGGCTCCTGGCCGCCGGAACTGGACGCAGTGGAGATGATCGGCCAGGATCCCAACAAGCTCACCCTGACCAGCCACTCGAATGCCACGGGGTCGCATACAAAAGTGACCTCGACCGTATATGCAGCGGATACCGCAGGGTTCCACAAATATGGGGTGCTTTGGACCCCAAGCGAACTGGTCTGGTATTTCGACGATGTCGAAGTTGCCCGCGCACCAACGCCTGCCGACATGCACAAGCCAATGTATATGCTGGTCGACCAGGCTGTCGGCGGCATGGCGGGAGCGCCCGCCGACGGGCTTGCCACCCCTTCTGAAATGCACGTCGACTATGTTCATGCCTACGCGCTGAATGAATGGTTCATCTAGGTGCCATGCTGGAAGATGGAGTGAAACCGACATCCTTCACCAACTGGTCTCGAACGCGTTCATTGCCGCTTGCCGCCGCACTAGGCCCGAGGTGAAGGACGATGTCTCACTCCCGCCCTTCTGAGCCGCCGCGAACAACGCTCACGGCCGTATTGGCTTCCTTTCGGCGGGCATTCGCCGGCATCGCCTTGATGAGCGGGGTCGTCAATGTCCTGGCGCTGACCGGCTCGTTCTTCATGCTGCAGGTCTACGATCGCGTCATCCCCGGCCGCAGCGTGCCGACGCTTGTCGGCCTTTGCTTGTTTGCGGGCACGCTGTTCCTCTTCCAGGGCGTTCTTGAGCTGATCCGATCGCGGCTGCTGGTGCGTATCGGCATGGCGCTCGATGCGCGGCTCAGCGGGCAGGTCTACACCGCACTGATGCGTCTGCCGTTGCGCACGAAGCTTCCCGGCGATGGCTTGCAGTCATTGCGGGACCTCGATCAGGTCCGATCGTTCCTGTCGAGCGCTGGGCCGACCGCGCTGTTCGACCTGCCCTGGATGCCGCTTTATCTCGCAATCTGTTTCCTGTTCCATTTCTGGATCGGCATGACCGCGCTCTTGGGCGCCATCATTCTGTTTGCCCTGACCTTACTGGCGGAACTACGCACGAGGGAGACGGCGAAACGTGCTAACAGCCAGGCCGCTTCGCGCAACACGCTGGCGGAAGCGACACGCCGCAACGTCGAGGTGCTTCAGGCAATGGGTTTTGGCCCACGCATTGCCGATCGCTGGTCTGCCGTCAACGACGACTATCTCAAGACGAATGCCAAGGCGAGCGATTTGGCGGGGACGCTCGGAACGATTTCGAAAGTCGTGCGCATGATGCTTCAATCCGGCATCCTGGCGATCGGCGCCTGGCTCGTCATCCATCAGGAGGCAACAGGAGGCATCATGATTGCCAGCTCGATCATAATGAGCCGGGCGCTGGCACCGATTGAACTCGCGATCGTGCATTGGAAGAGCTTCGTCAGCGCCCGCCAGGCCGGGGCCCGCCTCACCCACCTTCTGGGGCTGCTGCCCGAGGCTGCAACAACTGTCTCGCTGCCGCCGCCGTCGTTTCGCCTCTCGGTAGAGCGCATCAGTGTGGCGCCGCCGGGCGAGCGCCGCCTTGTCGTCCAGGATGCGGGCTTCGTGCTGGAGAAGGGCGCCGGCCTCGGCATCATCGGTCCGAGCGCTTCGGGAAAATCCTCGCTCGTCAGAGCCATCGCCGGCGTCTGGCTGCCAGTGCGCGGTACCGTCAGGCTCGACGGTGCGACGCTCGACCAGTGGTCGTCGGAAGACCTAGGCAAGCATGTCGGTTATCTGCCGCAGGATGTCGAGCTGTTCGACGGCACCATTGCCGAGAACATAGCTCGCTTCGAACCCCGGCCCCCCTCGGACAAAATACTGACCGCTGCGCGCGCCGCCGGTGTTCATGATCTGGTGGTTCACCTGCCTGAAGGTTATGAAACGCGCATTGGCGAGGCCGGGTCGGCGCTTTCGGCGGGCCAGCGACAGAGGGTCGCTTTGGCGCGTGCTCTCTATGGCGATCCGTTTCTTGTCATACTCGACGAGCCGAATTCCAATCTCGATGCCGATGGCGAAGCCGCCTTGACGGCGGCGATCCAAGGCGTGCGCGACAGAGGCGGCATGGCCATCGTGGTGGCGCATCGCCCGAGTGCATTGCAAAGTCTTGACCAGATCCTTGTCATGACGAACGGCAGCATTCAGGCCTTTGGCCCGAAGAATGAGATCATGACCAATGTGACCCGTCCCATCAGCGTTCCGTTGAAAGTTGTCCCAAGTCCTGAAGAGGCGGCGCTCTGATGCCGGAGAGGGCGACATCGGTGATCGACCGGGCCATTCGACGTTATCTGCTTGGCGGCATTGCGACCTCCATCCTACTGGTCGGTGGAGCGGGCAGCCTTGCCGCCGTGATCGACCTCTCTGGCGCGGTCATTGGATCGGGAAAGCTGGTTGTCGATTCCAGCGTCAAAAAGGTGCAGCATCCGACGGGCGGCGTGGTCGGCCAAATCTTCGTGCGCGAAGGCGATGCCGTGCAAGCGGGACAGGTTCTGATTCATCTGGATGAAACCGTCACCCGCGCCAATCTGGCCATTGTCACCAAGAGCGCGGATGAACTCGATGCCCGCCTGGCACGTCTCAAGGCCGAGCGCGATGGTGCGGACGCCATCGGTTTTCCGCCGTCGCTGATGTCTCGGCGGGACGATCCGGATGTCAGCGGAACAATGGCCGGAGAGCAGTCGCTCTTCGAGTTCCGCCGGCAGGCACGCGCTGGCCAGAAGGCGCAGTTGGCGGAACGTATCTCCCAGCTCGCCGAAGAAGTCTCCGGCCTGACCGAGCAAAAGGACGCCAAGAGCCAGGAAATCAAGCTGATCGGAACCGAGCTCGCGGGCATGCGCACATTATGGGAGCGCAAGCTGGTCTCGATCGATCGCATCACCGCGCTCGAGCGCGAGGCCGTGCGGCTGGAGGCTGAACACGGGCAGTTGATCGCGGCGATAGCGCAGTCGAAAGGTCACACGTCGGAAATCCGCCTGCAGATCATCCAGATCGATCAGGATCTGCGCAGCGAAGTCGCCACGGAGCTGCGTGAGGTCCAGGCAAAACTCTCGGAGCTAGTCGAACGCAAGGTATCGGCCGAGGACCAGCTCAAGCGCATCGACATTCGAAGCCCGCAGGCCGGCGTCGTCCTTCAGCTTGCCGTACATACGATTGGGGGTGTCATCACTGCGGGCGAACCGGTCATGCTCATCGTGCCGGTCGCGGACCGACTGACCGTCGAAGCCCGTGTCGCTCCACAGGACATCGATCAGCTGAAACAGGGGCAGGAGGCGACGCTGCGGCTTTCGGCCTTCAATCAGCGGACCACGCCTGAACTCAACGGAAGCGTCAGCAAGATCTCCGCCGATCTCAGCACCGACGAGCGCACCGGCGCCGGTTATTACACCGTGCATATCGTTTTGCCGCGCACGGAACTTGCCAGACTCAAAAGACTGACCCTGGCGCCCGGCATGCCGGTCGAGGTGTTCTTCACGACCAGCAGCCGCACGATGCTGTCCTATCTCGTCAAGCCCCTGGCCGATCAGATTCAGCGAGCATTCCGGGAGGAGTGAAGCGCGCCTGGGCTGCAGCGACCGGCCGCTTCCCGCCGCGAGCATTCATCGGCTGGGAAATTGGCAGAATGCTGCTTTCGGTTTATTGATCCTCGACGACTCCCTGCTGGCCTCGATCCACTGGCCGCCTCCGAGGTAAAAGGCATGGGGACGTCGAACGCGGGCACGTTGGCTTCAATGCTCAACCGGCCTAGGGGTTAAGGACCGAGTGGAGCCGCGCCTTGAGGGTGGCTGCAGCATGCCAGGACATAGCCGACCGAGTTCTGCCGCGTCCGGCATGGCCAAAAATAGGAATTGACCCCTCGCCCGAGTCAATTCTTGCTTGACATTTATGTTCCCGTTCTGTTCACTTCCCGAGCCTGCCGGAAAGGCCAACTGCCATGCTCATGCCGATCATCACGTAAGGCGCTCAAAGGGATGAACCTGCTCAACGGCGAACTTAGGAGCGACTTGATGTGCTCCCTCCATCACGCGTGCGACACGCTAGGAGGAACCGCGATGGGAACGATGTACTTCGATGCCGAGGTCAAAGCCGAGTTGCACTCTGAAGCCGTGAAGCTTGTCGCCCGCTACGAAAGCCCGCTTGAGACCGTGAAGGCGCTGATGGCCTACAACCGCGAGCCAGAGACTCAGATACTCGCCATAGCCCAGGCATCCGGGGATAGGTTCCATTGGCTACGACGATACGCCCCCTGTTGTAGGATGACCGGCGTGGACATTGCGAAGTCCCGCCCTACGGCTAGGATAGCGCGGATGAACGGAACGACCTCCGAGGCAGCTTGTGCTGACGCACTCGCGGCGCTCCGCACGGCAGGGCGAGGCCGGGAAACGAAGTTGCCCATAAACTGATCGGAGGAGACTTGGTATTGCGACCCCTCGCGCGACCTCGGCAGGTTGAATCGTTCCCGGCGTGACAGGAGAGCTTTTTAGCCATGCATGAACTCGTCGCTTTCATTCAAAGCAACTCTGCGCTGGTGGCGGCTAACCCGCTGGCCTTTGCTACGTCTGCCGTGTTGTTCGGCGGCAGCGGATTTGCCGTGGGGCGCTATTTCCTTGCGGAGCGCATTGCCAATCTGGAAAGCCGGATTGCGAGGCGCGACGAGGAGATCACGGACCTGAAGGCCAAGCAGAAAGCACCGGAGCCGGAAGGCCCTGTGCCTCTTTTCGAGATGACAGAGATGCTTCCACCCGCGCCGCTCAACTTCAACCGTCTGTTGGTCCAGCGGAAAAACACCCTCCAGGTTGAATAGTTCACTCTCCCAACAGAAAGCACCAGGCTGATCGTGGTCACGGCCTTCCACCGTCATGAGACCGGCGACCTGCAAACCGGCAAGCATGCTGGCCTCATTGCGTGGTCGCGCGAGGGTAACCCTTCGGTGGCTTATGGCGAGCCGACGACTCTGTTTGCGGGTGGCGACGTGCCGGACATGGAATAGCTGGACGTGGTTTCATCCTTGGCAGCTACTTTGAATGCGTTCCGGAATTCTGAGGTTGGCATTTCGTCGGCGAGTGCAGCGATGCAAACGCGCATCGCGTAATCCACCTGTTTTGGAATGCGGGACAACGAAAAGATCCGACAGGAATGCCAACCCCCTACTCCACGATCTTCCAGTATGAGTCCTTGCGGATCACCTTTCCGTCACGAAATGTGTAGAAATCGCAACCTCGAACTTCCTTTTTGACGCCCTCGCGGGTGGTGCCGGTGAGGGTCCATTTCGACATGCCGGTGTTGGCAGCCTCGTCCGCAAAGTGCTGTCCACTGCCGTAATGCACATCGGGCAAACCCTCAAAGCGTGTCGCTAGCGCGTCTCGTACGCTGCGCTTGCCCTCGCAGCGCGTTCCCCAAGGCTCGGCCCCCCTTGGCATCTCCAGAACGCAGTCGTCGGCAAAGAACGCCATGATGCGGTCCAGATCGTGCGCATTGAAGGCCTCGCAAAGCTCCGTCAATGTGGCTCGAATGTCCATTCGCGAACGGCTCCTCGGATTTCGAAGTAGGTCACTGGCGGCGGATCCGGTCAAGTGTCCAGCCAGACACCCTGGCTATGACCGGGATGGAGCGCGGCTTCCGCCACTCACCCCTTCTTAGCGAACGCCCAGACCATCAGCGGGTATTCCTCGTCGTTACTGAGATCCCGCCACAGGCCGTAGGCGCGAACAGGGCCACCGATATGGGCCCTGGCGCAGGCCTTGTTGCCCCAGCCGTGGACCTTGACGTTGGCTTCGGGGAAGCCGCCGTCCACCATCAGCTGCTTGAGTCCGGCGGGCGTCCATCTGTTGTAGTCGTGCGGTCTGGCGTGCACGCGAAACAGGAAGGGCGTTGCCACCATCGCCCAACCGCCGGGTCGGGTCATGGCGTGGATGTTCCGCACCGCCGCCTGCGGACGCTGCACGTGTTCCAGCACCTGGTCGGCGATGACGATCGAATACTGCTCATCGGTGCGGTCGTTGCAGATGTCGAAGGCGGGGAAGTCGACAGAGCGGTAGTTGGAGCACATCGTGCGCCAATAGCGGTTCCAGCCGGGCGAGATCTCGATCACGTCGGAGGATTTACGGTTGCTGGCTTCGAGAAAGAGGCTGAAAGCCTCGATCTGGCGGATACGCAGCCAGTTGCGGGAATCATAGCCAAGCAGCCGCTTGGCTGCCTGTTTGCCACGGCTCTTCAGGGTGCCGGCAAGGCTCTCAGTCATCACGACCTCCAGAGACCCGCCGTCCTTGCTGGTAGCACTATGTTATGGGCAAAAGATGACAACGCAGCGCCGCCGCCGGCGGCGCGATCAGAAACAATGTACCAGCAGGGCCACCGCCCCACAGTGGAGCTTCCGTTCCCATTTCCCACTCAGACAACGGATGAGCAGACTAACCCTGCTTAATAATCGCCGTTGTAGTACCTGTCGTCGCACGGCGCCGTGTAGATGCGGCCGCGGCGGTCCTGGTAGCGGCACATCTGTTCGCCGCGACGCTGCGGCGTAGTGGCCGAGCCGACGACGGCGCCGAGCAGGGCGCCGCCGGCAGCGCCGATGAGCGTGCTTTCGGTGTTGCCGCCGATGGCCTGACCGACGAGGGCGCCGCCAGCGCCGCCGATCAGAGCGCCAGTTCCGGCCCGCTGCTGGCCTTCGGTCTGCGCGCACCCGGCCAGTGCCGCGGTCATCAGCACGGCGGCTATGACTTTGTGAACGTTCATGTAAGGTCTCCCTTGAAGGCCTGATATCCCTATGGCTTGCCACCTGCGGCTGCAATGCGGCGGAACGGGGGCACGAGCCGTCACGATAAAAGACATGGTTTCTCGGGTGTTGATAGAAGCCTGCCTGCTATTTTCCGCGCTTCTCGTTTTATGGCGACAAGTCCCATTCGGTACAAAGTGTCGATCATTGTGTAACGAGATTGAAGCCTCATACCGCTAGGATCGTCCGGTTCAAGCGGACGTTCAATCTGCCTTCCAGGCGCTAAATGATGGAACAGGCGCACACGGTCCGTCGACCTGCTGAGAACGCACAGCGCGTGCGCGCAGCTCAATACCTGCGAATGTCCACCGACCACCAGAGCTATTCGATCGACAATCAGAAGGATGCAATCCGTGAATTCGCGGATGCGATGAACTACGACACCGTGGCCACATACGAGGACGCCGGTCGCAGCGCTTGAACCTCGAAGCAAAGGCTGTTGGCGGATGTCGAAACGAAGAACGCGGATTTCGAATCGTCATCGTCTACGATGTGAGCCGCTGGGGGCGATTCCCGAACCCCGATGAGAGTGCGTCGTACGAGTATCGGTGTCGTGTTGCCGGCGTTGAATTGAATATTTTGGCGAACAGTTCGCAAACGATGGCAGCATCGGATCAGACCTGCTCAAGGCGATAAAGCGCACGATAGCGTGCCGAGCACAGCCGGGTGTTGTCGGTCAAGGTGTTTGCCGGCCAGTGCAGGCTCGTTCGAATGGTGACACCGGCAGGGAGGGTCGGCCGGCCTGGGCCTGAGGCGCCGGTTCATCGACCAGCTTGGGCGCACAAAGACCATGCTCGCTCTCAAAGAGTACAAGGGCCTCCAGACGGATCGGGGCATCCTCGTGCCTGGACCACCTGATGAAATTGCGACGGTGCGCTGGATCTACCATGAATACGCGAAGGCTGGTCGGACCGAGCTTCAGATTGCGCGGTCGTTGAATGCCAAGGGAGTGGTCACCGGTCTCAACCGACCTTAGAATTTCCGCTGCCCAAATTGTAGCGCTGCCGCGATCAGCCTAGCCGTTCATCGGGTGCAAGGCGGGACAGTAGGCCGCGAATAGAGAAACGCAGGCCATCCGACGCGAAAACAAGATCTGGAGCCTCTCCAAATAGGCTGGTCAATGCGGCGCGCATATAGCGTGTTCCATACCCTACTCGCGAGGGTTGAACTACCGACGGTCCTCCTGATTCGATCCATCTCAGCGTCAGCACTGGTTCCGAACTCGCCGTTATATTCCATTCCAATCGTATCCTGCCTTCGGGGCGGGACAAGCCGCCATATTTAATGGCGTTTGTTGCTAGTTCATGAAGCGAGAGGGCGAGAGTTGTACCGGCATCGCGCGAAAGCAGCACCTCGGGTCCGTCGATCGTGATGGCAGTTTGTTGCTTGGAAAGGTATGGCGCGAGGACCGATTTTGCGACATCCGTTAAGGCCACGGTCTCGCCACCGGCAGCAAAAACTGCAGAATGAACATCCGACAAGGCTCTCAATCGCCCTTTGAAGTCTTCTGCAAGCCCTTCTGCCGAGATCGCACCGCGCCTGGTCATATCGAAGATGGATATGACGGTCGCCAGGATGTTTTTCACTCGATGATTTAGCTCAAGGCGGAGTTCCGTCTCCCGCTCAAGATAGTCACGCACGTCGCGCTGGCGAATTCTGGTGAGGAGTGCCGACTGGATTCCGCTTATCAGTTCGAGCGCAGCCACTGGACGCTGATAGTATATCTGGCGCGAACGTGGCCAGGCAGCACTCAGCGCCGCTTGGATGCGTGACTGCTGTGCCCCACGGTCCAACAAAACAACGATTGGAATTTCCGACCAATTGGGCTGCGCCTGAAGGAAACCTTCAACTGTTGCGATCGCCTGAGGATTCAAGGCTTCGTGGGTGACAACCAGCACTCCAGGGGACAGTGCAAGCAATCCCTCTAAGTCCTCGGGGCTCGCCGCTCGAGCCCGTAAACCACGTTCCTGAAGCAGGGAGGCGGTGTAACCAGCATCCTTGCGGTAAGGCGCCAAAATGAGCACCCAATCCAGTGTTCCCAGCCCGTTTCGCTCGACGTCGCTCACGTCTCGGGCAGAGGATTGTAGGCAACCACGGAAACGCCGGAACTCGCGATGAACAGTTCCCGGACATCGAGATCGTGGGGACCGTGGCGTTTCTTGACGACCGTGATATTGCGCCTAAGGCGGCCTTCATGCTCGGACATGCGCAGCAGAAGCACGGTGTCGCCGAGAAAACTGACGTCCACGTCGATCCCAACATTCTGCCCGAGCAAACCATGCTGGGCGACAATGAGCATGGTTAGCACGTCAGCGCGAGCGAGATGTTTCAGGAGAGACTGGATGTCCAGCACCGCCTTTTCCCGGTGGGGAAGAGAATTCAGATAGCCGGTGAAGCTGTCAATCACGACTACCCGGGTATTGTTGCGACTGACGACTTGCTGCACAATCTGGCCGAACTCTCCGGGCGAGATTTCGTTTGGACTAAAATCGTAGATGACGAGTTGGCCGTCCTTGTAGAACTGCCGAAGATCCATCCCAAGGCCTTCGGACCGGCGAAAGAAAGTCTCCAGCCGCTCCTCAAACAGGAACAGGGCCACGCTCTCGCTCCGTTGAAGCGCGGCAGTGGCGTAAAGCGACGACATCGTCGACTTGCCTGTCCCCGACTGACCAATCACGAGCGTTATGGTTCCCGATTCCTGGCCGCCGCCGAACATCTCGTCGAGAGCGGCTACCCCTGATTTGATCAGTTGCGGCTTGGTCACTTCGGCAGGCGACCCGGGCACAATCCTCGGAAACACCACAACGCCTTCACCCTCGCGAATAGCCATATCGTGATAACCGTCTGCAAACGGCACGCCGCGCATTTTGCTGACTTCAACACGCCGGCGCACGCCGCCGTAATCCTCGAGAGATTTATCAAGCCGGATCACGCCGTGGGCAATGCCCTCGATTTCCTCGCCATTGTGATCGCCTCCGCTGGTCTGGGTGTCGAGCAACACCGCCACAATGCCCCGCTTGGCCAGGAAGGCCTTGAAACCAATCAGCTCGCGCCGGAACCTCGGTGTGTCGCCGGTAATCAGCCGGATCTCGAGCAGCGAGTCATAAACAAGCCTGTGTGGCTTGTGTTCTTCAATCGCGCGTTCAATCGCCTTGCGCGTCTCATCCAATCGAAGGTCCGCAGTCTGGAAAATCGTCTGATCGGCCGCTCCGCTCAGGGTCTCCGAAGCGGACAATTCCTCAACGCGGATGCCATCAAGCGTCCAGCCGTGTGAGGACGCAATCGCTTGCAGTTCGGCGGCGGTTTGCGAAAGGCTGACATAGATGCAGCGTTCACCGGCTGCCACACCAGCGCGCAGGAATTGCAACGCCGCCGTCGTCTTGCCTGCGCCTGGATCGCCTTGCACGATATAGAAATTTGAAGCGGGCAATCCACCGCGAAGAATTTCGTCCAAGCCGGCAATGCCGGAACTTACAACGGGCTGCTTCTTTCGCTCGGTCATTCCGCCATCGTCTCCAAACAGGAATCGCAAGCCGCCAGTATCACAGGTTCGAAGTAGAACTGGGTGGAGCGATCGGCGGCCCGGCCCGGTATCTGAAATTCCAATTTCTGTAATGGCCGCGCCCCCGTCAGGCAAGTAGCTCGTTGCAGGCCACGGCAGTCACGGCCTGTGCCACAGCGCGCACGCCTTCCCATCGTCTGTGGAACCATCCAAGACGCCAGCAGTTTCACAGAGTTAACAAATGAACGGATGGGGTATGATTCAAGGAACCGTCGATAAAGCCGATGAGGATCGCTACCGCGTTCTCGTCGAGGCCGTTACTGATTATGCGATCTATATGTTGGACCGTTCGGGAACCGTGACGAGTTGGAACGCGGGGGCCGAGCGGTTCAAAGGCTATTCCGCCAGCGAGATCATCGGTCAGCATTTCTCGTGCTTCTACACGGAGGAGGATCGCGAAGCTGGTCTTCCATCGCGGACTCTGGAGACAGCAGTCCGCGATGGCAAATTTGTGACCGAGGGCTGGAGGGTTCGTCGCGACGGGACTCCTTTCTGGGCTCACGTTGTGGTGGATCCTATACTCGATCCAAGCGGCCAACTAACCGGCTTCGCCAAAGTCACCCGTGATCTTACCGAGCGCAAGAAAGCGGAGGAGGAAATCCGGAAAAATCAGGAGCAGTTCCAGCGTCTGGTTCAGGGCGTGACGGACTACGCGATCTACATGCTTGATCCTGAAGGCGTAATCACGAGCTGGAACTCGGGTGCAGAACGCATCAAAGGTTACTCGGCCGACGAAATAATCGGCAAGCACTTTTCTCAATTCTACACGCCCGAGGATCGCGAGCGAGGCAGTCCGCAAAGTGCCCTGGAGATCGCCGCCCGTGAAGGGCGAGTTGAGCGCGAAGGCTGGCGTATACGCAAAGACGGCACTGCGTTCTGGTCCCACGTGGTCATCGACGCCATTCGGCACGAGGATGGCGAACTCCTGGGGTTCGCGAAGATCACACGCGACATTACGGAGCGGAAGAAGGCGCAGGAGTCTTTGGATCAGGCACGTGAGGCCCTTTTCCACTCCCAAAAAATGGATGCGATCGGCAAACTGACGGGCGGCGTCGCTCACGATTTCAACAATTTGCTGATGGCGATTCTGGGTAGTCTTGAGCTGCTCCGCAAACGGCTTCCCGACGATCCACAATTGCTGCGTCTTCTCGACAACGCGGTGCTCGGCGCGCGACGGGGAGCGTCCTTGACGCAGCGCATGCTGGCCTTTGCCCGGCGGCAGCAACTCGATCCAAAGCCTGTCGATTTGATAGGGCTCATACACGGAATGAAGGATCTCTTGGAACGATCGCTGGGCTCAAGGGCGATCATAGAGACGAAATTTCCGCTCTCGCTTGATCGTGTGATGGTTGATGAAAGTCAAATCGAACTCGCATTGCTCAATCTGTGCGTCAATGCCAGGGACGCGATGCCTGGCGGCGGAACGATCGTCATCTCCACTCGGATGGAACAGGTCGGCGAAAGCAAAGAGGCTGGCTTGGCCCCGGGCCCCTACGTCTGCCTCTCGGTAGCAGACGCTGGCGAAGGAATGGACGAAGAAACGCTGGCTCGGGCGACGGAACCGTTTTTCACCACAAAAGGCGTTGGCAAAGGTACGGGTCTCGGTCTGTCTATGGTCCATGGGATGACAGAACAAATGGGCGGGCGCCTGACGCTTAGGAGCCGCAAGGGAGCAGGAACGACGGCGGAACTGTGGCTGCCGGTGGCCATCGCGAGCTCGGAAGTCGCGCGCGGGCCGGATGTTCTTGCCGAGGAAGCCATTGAGACGGCGTCGCTGCGGATTCTGGCAGTGGATGACGATGCGCTGGTCCTTTTGAATACCGCGGCAATGCTCGAGGATCTCGGCCATACTGTCGCGGAGGCGCATTCTGCGGCGGCAGCCCTCAGGTTGCTGGAGGAGCAGCCGTTCGACCTCGTCATAACGGATCATGCTATGCCGAAAATGACGGGCCTGCAGCTATCGAATACGATCAAAGGCCAGTGGCCGAACGTACCCGTCATTATAGCAACGGGCTACGCCGAACTCCCGGGGACTCGCGACACCAAAATTCTCAGCAAGCCGTTTACTGAAGAAGAATTGGCGAACGCAATAGCAGCCGCTAATGTCGCGTAGGGTCGCCTTAGAGACCACCCCCTCTGAGTTCCTTGATGCGTCAAGCTGGGACAAGACCCTCCAATATTTCTCTCTGAGTGTACTTGCGAAGCGGCAACCTGCTCGGCGGTCAGAAGGGAGTTTTCTATGGAAAGTGTACGTTCAAGCAGCCGAATCGTGCGAGAGGACGACTTCGTTCTTCGAAAGATCGCTCTGGTCGCCTGCCCTACCAGCCTATGCCGCACTTAGCTCCCGGATCTAACTGTTTGCAAGGATTGGGAACCGCGAGGCGCGCAGTCGCGCAGTCAAGCAGGAGTGCGGACAGGCCTACCCAGCAGCGAAACAGAAAAGCGCTGGCGCTGGGTCTTCACCGGGGTTAAGGGCCATGTACGAGCTACCCTGCATGTCCGATTTTCAGCCTGCGCTAATATTGTAAATGAATGGTGAACTGTGCGCACCGACTTCTCCGGGTCTTGCGTTTGGCGTCACTGTGGTTCCCGAAGGGCCGATATACTCCACCAGCGCGAGGCATGACCGCTCAGATTCTGTTGGTCGGCGCCAAGGTTCGCGCACCTCTGCGCCGGCCGCCACGGCACTTTGAGGTGAAATGCCGCTCACCGGAGCTAAAACCCAGCAATTGGCCGACAATCGCCGAATAGCCGATTGGTTGAAAACGTACAGCGAATCCGTTGGGGTTATGCTGGACAACAGGGTAAACAATTCCTTTCGCTGGAAGGGAGGCCGCGATGGTTCGAACGCATTTAGAAGTTGCACAAGCCGTAATCGCAACCGGCTATCTTGTTCGGCATAATTCCATGATCGGAACTGCCAAGTTTCGCCAAGACGTGGATCGTTCAAGGCGCGCAATCGAGACATCGCGCGAACTGCTCAAACGCCTTCGCCAACGTCACCACGATGACATGGCGCGAGGGTGGGAAGATCCGGGCGTGGCAAGCGTCGCCGTCTCCGCCTTTGACGCCGACATTCTCCGCTCGGCATTCCGAGAGTTGGTCAGGCAAACGGGTGTGCCTGAGTATCAATGGCGTGATCTGGCCACGAGCCTGGTACATGAATTCACCGGGTGCGAGCAGATGGAAACTGGCCTGGTGGATTGGATCACCAGCAAGTAGCGCTACAAGGAAACCTTTTTGGGGATTCGGAATTAGGGTCGCATGGCCCGCTTCTTCTTTGATTTAACCGACGATGGCGAAGTCTTTCCCGATCCTGAAGGAACCGAAATTGCGAGCCGGGAAGCCGCTGAAGATGAGGCAGCAAGAGCGTTGCTTGAAATGGCCAAAGACCGGATGCCGGACGGCACTTTCAGAGAGGTTGCCATCCATGTCCGCGATCACACCAGCAAGCTCCTATTCACCGTGAAGGTCACGGTCGACTTGGTGCGTGAGCCGCCCGATAGATGAAGACGCGGCCCTAGCTATTCATTATGGCTGCGCACCAACGCCAGCGGCATGCGGTCGCTGAGGCTGACATCATCCTTTCCGAACATCACGTCAACGCGCCGCATTATTGCTGAGTCCCACTAGCTGCTACAGCGGCTAGTCGAGAAGGCAGGCGCTATCCAGCCCTAAGGGGAGAGCTGGTTCCTTATTCCACCGGATAATGTCGACATCCTTGCAAGATGCACATCATGCCCGCTTTTGCCTCGATCAGGAAATAGTCAGATTCGTACGGAGCAGAGTCTGTACGATTCCAACCCTTTAACTTTGTACACCCCTGATTTGTAATTGGGCGGCCGAGGGGCCGCCGTGCATCAGGTTGCATTTCACTGTCAATCGCGCGCCAGAGGGCGTATCCTGTTGGGCTATGTCCACTACTTCCACATCCAGACCAGCTATACGGCCCTGATCAACGCAAAATCAAACCTTGAAGAGCGGTTGGCGCGCTGGCTCCTAATGTGTGACGATCGGGTCCACGGCGAGCGCCTTGCGATCACCCATGAGTTTCTTGCCGTCATGCTTGGAGCAAGACGCCCAGGCGTTACCGTTGGGCTGCAAGTGCTGGAAGGACGTGGTTTCATCTATTCTCGACGTGGCGAAGTGCACATCAGGGACCGCAGCGGACTTGCGGCCTGCGCAAACGGCACCTACGGCAAGCCAGAAGCCGATTACGTTCGGCTAGTTCGATTATAGCGCTCTAAGTTCGATTATAGCGCTCCAAGCATGCCGGACGTAGACCGCAGTGATCCAAGCACCTGCGCCTCGCGCCAGCAATACAGCCCGTCCCGCCCACATTGCCGGTGACACGAAACGGCTGCGGAAGCCGCGATGCGACCCGATTGCAATCCAACCCTGGGCGCGCACGGATGTTCCGGTCTTAACACTTTCTTGCCCAAAGAACAGCCTCGCGCAGGCCAGGCCCATGCAAGACGCGCGTCTACTCGTGATCGAGGTCTTCTGGGCGCTGAGACCGCGCACCACCATGAGTCCCGCGCGACCCGCCGATTAGCCTTCCTCGGCGCTATTGACGTTCGCAAACCGACCGGCTCATTGGTTGCGGCACAACGGTCCCGGCGGTCTGTCGTAAGGCCCCGCCGATGCGTACGGCGGGTTCGCACGCTGGAGCCCCTGCGCGGCTACACAGCGAAACCGGGTAAGCTCAAAGCCACTCAGCTTCCCTGAAGGGTGATGCTCAAGCTCAGCAGCCTTTCACCAGCCTCGTCCCTGACATAGATCGCCAATTGCTGCCCATCGGGGTCCTTGAAGAATTCAAGCGCCAAATCTCTGAGCCCGTCCATGCCCTCTCGGCATGCTTCCTCGATCCCATCACATTCGATCCCCTCATCGTCTTTTATGAGCTCGTCGCGGACACTGCTGTCAAAGAAATATCTCGCCATGGAACACCTCTATTGGCGCAACACGTCAGCGGCCCTTTGGTGCAGATACATCCCATCAAAATCCCCGGCGCGAACGAGCCCTGACCAGTCGGTTGCATGAAAATGCGAGCCCACGGTGGATATCAGGCCGTCGCGTCTAAGATCCTGAAGAACTCGGTTCACGTGTACGGTGGAAAGGCCGAGCGCATCACCGAGCGCAGCCTGCGTTATCGGAAGGCGGGCCACATGATCTTCTATGCGGCCGACTGCGCGGAGGCGGACAATAAGTTCGCACAAAATATGAGCCATGCGAGTATAGGCGTCGCGTCTTCCGACGTTGGTGACCCACTCTCGATAGATCGCCGCATCGACAAGCGTCGAGCGCCAAAACACTGTGGTTATCGAAGGGTGCTGGTCGCAAATAGAGCGAAGAGCGTCGTGCCGCATGAAGCCCACCCGAGAGGGCATTAGAGCCGTAAAGGTGCAATCCATGACCGACAGATGCAGTCCATGAAGGTCGGGAATGTCGCCGGGAACAAAAAAGGAGGTGATTTGGCGTTTGCCGTCGCCTGTCATTTTGGTCGAGCCTATCATGCCGTCAAGAACAACAAACGAAAGCGTCGGCTGGTCGCCATCGCGCAGAATGTCTGCGTTGGCCTGATATTGCTTCTCCTCAATCCGGGCATTTCCCAAAATTGCAATATCTGGTTCTGCGAGTTCCGAGATGGTCTGGAGCTTGCGGATCAAAATGTTCGAGGAAGGAACCTGCGCCATGAAGAACCTGTTGGGGTTGGCGCCCAACTTACAGCGGGCGCTAATGTTCCGCCGCGCTGCCCAGAGCAGACGGCCCGTGGCCAGCCAGCGCGACCGACCTGCTTTCTTGCCAGCGTCGAGACGTCACTATCATAGTTGATTGTGGCTGCCGCTGACCTTGCGTAAGGGACATCCATCGCAATCGTCTAACAAGGAAATGGTATGTTGTATCCGGGCCGATTTTTGGAGCCGAGCGATGTTGAGATGCTGGCCCACGTTTGTCACACGGTCTGCAACGAGCGCGGCGTACCTCTCGCTTCGGAGAGAGGAGAGCGCATAGCTGCGCACGTGCTCAGGCTGTTCATGAACGGCTTGACTGGGCCGAATGAACTGCTTGACGCTGAGAGGAACTGGGCTAGGCGGCCTGACCTTCCGGTCGAGCAGATTGATATCAACTACACAGGTATGAGAAAGGCCGCGTGATCCAGTTTGGTTTTTGCAGCCGGCACTTGGGGAGATGCCGCGTGACCGGGAACAAACCTTGCTTTTGAGAGTTTGTAGAGCCGTTTCAGCGGACGACTGACCGAAATGCTCCTCGCCGTGAAGAGTGCCATCTCGAGGGCCGTTTTGGCTGGCAGGCGTGCCAGTGCGGAAGTGTTCGGTGTGGTTGACCTCACGACCAAAGCGGGTGCCAAAATCGCTCCCATCACCTTGGGAATGGCCATTCAATTCGTGGCGAACGCATCGGTGCTGGATACGACGTTCGCCGAGCCATGGTCTTCTACGGCGAACCGGCGACGCCGAGCCTAAGGGCGAGAGAGTGCGAACGCTTATGGGCGCAGTTTGGCGGCGCGCTCCTGCGACCGTAATCCCACCATCTTCCGGACGATGTATGTCCGAACAGGCACATTCTTCCTTCGGGGTGGCCGACCTTCCGCGCTGTGTTTGGATGACCATGAGCGCCCATGGATGGTCTGATGACAGCGCACAGACCCAAGAAGGTCGCGCCCGTTACTACCCGCTTTGTACGCTTCTGGTACTTGTCTTTTTCAGAAAGTGCGCCACAGAATAGACGATTGAGGTTCTGTCTCTCTGGGAGGATGGGATGGACATTCAAACACCTGTCCGGCCTGCGCAGACGACGGCCAAGGAGCTGGTTCGAGAGAGCCTTTTGGGCCCTCAACCGGGCGCCATCATTTCCGTGAAAGCAACCATTACAGCAGTGCGCGAGCGCGGCCTTTATCTCCATGAGACGGACTGCCAGTTGGTCGCGATGATCGTCGATTGTGCCACGAAACGGGAGCTTTTCGTTGCGTTCGACGTGCGCGAATCCTGATGCCCCTTCGTTGGTTCAACCCGCCTGTCTACGTCAAGACCGACAGACCGGGATTCCGCCTTGGGATCAGCCGTATCGACACTGCCGCCGAGGAACTACTGAAGTGGTCCAACCGTGGCCCCAAATGGCGACTGGCGGCGGAGGCCTGCCTGACGGCGATGGATGGCAAGATGCCGACCAACGACTTCCGTGTACTCTTCGAGGATGCGGCTGAGGAGGAGGAAATGCTGCTGCCCGATTAGCAATGTTAGGGGCGTCGAGGAACATTCGCAGCCGGCCACCGTTGCATGCCCGGATACCAACGAGCGAAGCTGGCGTCGAATGAACTCAGGTGCCGTCCTGGTCGTGGAGGATGAGAGCCTTATCCTCCTGGATATCGAACACTCGCTGCGTGAAGCCGGGTTCGAGGTGATTGCCGTCTATAAAGGGGACAATGCCATCGCGACCTTTGATCGTAACCCGGATGGTGTCGCAGCCCTCCTGACCGATATAAGGATCGGAGAAGGCCCCACTGGCTGGGACGTCGCCCGTCACATGCGGACCGTCAATCCCAGTTTGCCAGTCATTTACATGAGTGGCGATGGTGCGGAGGACTGGCCGTCACTTGGAGTGCCAAACAGCCTCATGATAACCAAGCCGTTCGTTATGCCCCAGATCATCACGGGCCTCGCAAACCTTCTCAATTCACAAGCAGGGCTGGCAGCTCCTGGCTGACGTGCCCCCCAGTCACACGATTCCCTCGCTCAGACATTTGCATCAGACATTCCGATCTCCTAAATTAGCCTCGTGGTGCAACTGCGATACCGCTTAAGGCAAGACTCGGACGAGAGCTGGACGGTATTCGACGTGTTTACCGGCCATCCAGCCGATGCATGGGGGGCACCGGCGGAATATTTGGATCAGGAATACGCCGAAGATCTGGTAGGCATACTGAATGCCGAAGACCTCAAGCGTCGATTGTCGCGAGGGAGGGTCGTATGATGGCAACCCACTGGTTCACCCCCGGTTCCCGTCATCGGGGGGCGACCCGGCATGACCTACAACGTCAACAGCGTGGAGGCCGCTTCCGAATATCTGGTGAAATGGACGAAGCGTGGCCCTAAGTGGAACCAAGCTGTCCGCGCCTGCATGGCCGCTATGGCCGGTGAGGCGACGGCTCAAGAGGCGCGGAGGTGCTTCGAGGAGGGGCAGTTCCGAGCTGCTCATGAAAAGACTGACTAGCCCGCCACCCCGTCGACACCTGCGGGCAGCATTACCGGATGGGTAGCTCGCTGAAGACCAAGCCAGATACAAACGTGGCGGAGTTCACGGGCCGGACCTAAGTCCCGCCGCCAAAACGCATTGGTCCGAGCTTGGCTTCCGGTAAGGAACTGTCTCGGGAGATCGATGTTGCGTGGGCAGCCACAGCTACGTCCCTCCCCGCGGTCGTCGGTTCGCACGGGGGGCGAACCCTAGCCTTGAAAGGGATTGTAGCGTGGGATGGACCTATGACTACCCAATCTTCTACAACCGTCACGGGGCTTACCCTGACCGCAGTTTGCCGGATGGATCAAACTCCCCACAAAGGACTTTCAATGCCCATACCTGACGAGTTGGGAGATGCGGAGCTCGTTTTCGACTGCCCCAAATGCTGCCATCCTATTGTAAGGCGAGGATCATGGTTCAAGGTAATATCCATGTTTCGTTGCGAGGCCTGCAATGCCAAGATTCGTCTCGGCTACCCAGACAAGCTGGTGTTGTTCGAACGGCATCGCCATCTGATAAAAATCCCACCAGCGGATGCATCCGCTTTTTGAATGAGACCGTAGCTCCGCGGACCTACTCTGGAATTCCGGCGTCGAAGTGAGCGATGGCTTCGACGAAAATGCGGTAAAGGCTATCCACATCCTCATAGGGAGGCGCCGTCTCTGGGATGTCGTTGGCAATCCACTTGTGCAGAAAGTTGATGCCGCGTGTGCTCATCTAAAGTTCCACCAGCCGCGAAGAGCACAGAACGCAAGCACAGCGACAGCGGCCGAGATCAGAATTCCTTTCGGGTTCTGCCACCTTGGTGGAGGGCGAGGTACTAGTTTCTCGGCATGATCGCTCATATCGAGACAAGCTACGCCGGGAGATTAGGTTCCGCTTATCTTTGACGCGTTCGGTCATCGGCAGGGCTGCCGAAGAGGCAAGCTGGACAAGAAAACCGCAGCTAGTCGGCTTTGTGCCTACCGCTTAACCTTTGTTATTGCAGTGGTGCTGCCCTGCGGTATTTACGCTGCGCCGCTGCGTCCTATGATCGGTCAGCGAGAGCTTCCGAAACTTGAGCACGTGAAGGAATGGACCTATTTTGGGTGATGCCGATGCTGGTCATTGTCCACCTTTCGAGTGTCGCGAACGCCGCAGATCAACAGGATGGATTTGATCGTGAAAGGAAGCCGACCGAGTATTTCGTTGTTGGATTTCGACATACTCTCCCGGGCTCTTACGTCAGCCGTCCGGGATAGCCCGGACTCCAATTGGAAGGTCCAGGCGCGCGAGCTTGTGCGCCTCTACACCGGCAAAAAGTCAGCCGACGAAAATTTGATCGCAGCATTGGTTCATGCCAGTCGCGCCCAGTTGGACTTGGAGGAATCCAAGGCCGGTCGGCCCGGCAAGATTGATTGAATACCTCCACTTGCTCGACGTGCTTTATCACCGGATTCTGGATGGCGTTTCTAATGCAAGGCTAGAAATGCAGCGCGACGGAATTTGACCTCACAACGCCTCACCTCAGCTCAAAACACGCTCAGCACCAGCGGGTGCTGCATGGAATAGTTCCGGCAAATCGAAGTTCGGCTCCGAACGGAGACGGACATGGCAGTGACCCAACGTGCCAACGACAATCGAATGCCAGAAAAGAAGCCGTTTGGCCGCGCGGGGGAGATGTCGCGCGAGCAGGCGGAGGAAGCAGTCAGGTCGCGACGAAGGTACAAGATGGCGAGACGGGCACGGGAGTCGAAGCGAGGCTCGGCCATGCCTCGCATCGTTGCTGTCAGAAGCCAAGACTAGGCCGTTGCCGCTTCCGCTGGTCAGGCAAAATGAAGACGGGCAGGCCGGGGCGTCAGAATGTCGGTTTAGTACAAACCCGAGCTCGGTACGTTTCCAACTCTGACATTTCTTCCAAGTCTTTTGTAATCACGGTGGCGGGGGCTCGCCGTGCATCGATTCGCATTCTCCTATGATTGTCGCGCCAAGAGGCGTAGCCTCACAAGATCGTCTGCACGTTTTTACGGGCGCGGACGGCAACGAGATTGGAAAGCTCTTGCCCCAGGCGGGATTGAGCCATGACCAATCCAGTGAATGATTCCTATAAAAACGGATTGCTGCGTCGGCTCAACCCCGATGACCTAGCGCTTTTGCAACCACATCTTGAGCCATGTGCCCTCAATTTGAGAATGAATCTGGAGCAAGCCGCTGCGGAGATCAATGCGGTGTACTTCCTGGAGGACGGCATCGGTTCTGTTGTTGCGCGGACCTCGGGGAAGGAAGCCGAGGTTGCGCTCATCGGTTTTGAGGGAATGACTGGTGCGGCGCTCGTGACGGGGGCTGACTATGCCGCGCATGAATGTTTTGTCCAGCTGCCCGGCAACGCTTTTAGGATCGGAGCTGAGCCATTCAAGGCGGCACTCGCGAACAGCCCGACGCTGCGCCTCTTACTCTTGCGCTATGTCCAGTGTCTCCACATCCAGACCAGCTATACGGCGCTGATCAACGCGCGCGCAAACCTTGAAGAGCGTTTGGCGCGATGGCTTCTAATGTGTGATGATCGGGTCCACGGTGGACGCGTTGTGATCACCCATGAGTTTCTAGCCATCATGCTGGGCTCGAGGCGTCCGGGAGTTACCGTTGGGCTTCAGGTGCTGGAAGGACGCGGGTTCATCTATTCCCGACGTGGCGAAGTGCGTATCCGGGACCGCAGCGGCCTTCTGGCATCTGCAAATGGCACCTACGGTCAGCCGGAGGCAGACTACGTGAGGCTGCTTGGAGACATCCGCTCGTCTCCAGACCTGACTTAGATCATTGGTGAGCACAACCGGTTGCCATTAGAGATCATCTCGCAATCCGGCGCTTCAGATCGACATCCTTCAGGGAGATCAACGTCGTTGGCATACTATACCTTGGCCTTACGCCACCCAGCCCACCACGCTTCCCATTCCAAGCAGAACCATCTCTCCCCTCGAGGTGGCATGGAAAATCACCAGCACAGATTCAACTGTCATATTGAGCGACGGATCGTGGAGAGTTTGGGATTGCGTCGCCAATAGGCCGGCGTCGCCAATACCCGGCAAGGTTAGGCGGTGGCGACCTTCTCGGGTGCACTGCCCACACGGCCGAAGCGGCGGCACACGTCCTGACGAGATTGCCAGGGCGGACTTGATGCCGTCGCTATCCGCATAGCGGGCATTGTCAGATCTGCGGGGACCTGATCGATCTCCGCCTACGCCCGCAGCAGTGGGCAATTAGGTGATCAATAAACGAACGTGCTACATCGGGCTGACTTTTCCCATTCCCAACGCCTCAGCGACATCGAGCTTTCGCGTGCGATCCGTGCCCACCTTATGCGCCAGCGGGCGTGTCTTGCTTGACGAGCTTGCTTGCGTCCGCATGGAAGTCAGAGACGCCTCTGCTGTTCGCTACCATCTACGGTCGGACTTTGCAGAAGCTTCGCTTCAAGCACTAGCGACGCCCAAGGCCCCCCAAATCAAGCCGTCCTGTAAAGGCTGAAGTGTCTGTCCCACGACCAGGGAACATGTCTCTGAAATGGAAGTTCGGGACGCGATTGGTAAGGAAATCTCCTTGAAAAAGCCGAGCAAAGCCCCGCCACCGATTTCGAGACCCGGTGCCGGGCCACCTGCGATCAAATCTTTTGGTAGCGCTGGAACCTGTTTCTGAAATCCAAGTTAAGTTCAGCTTGGTTATCAATCCCCACCAAGCGTAGGCGAGCAAGGCCCGTCGCTGTTGTTGTGTGCTCAGCGGCGGGCTTACTTCATTTAACATCACGATTTCGCCTCACGGATCGCCCGCAAAGTCGCGTGGCCTAGCTTGTCCTCTCGCTTCAAGGTCTTCACACGTCCGACAAGGTCGACGGTGGTGGGGATAACGCTGATTCTGGCGTCGGCAGTTTGAGTTACGCGACCTGATGCCGCTCTCCCAGAAACTATCTTCGGTTGAGCCAGGGCGTTGGTTCATCGTTGCCGCCCACTATCGGTGCGAAGGTTGCCAGCGTTTACACCGCCTTCCTTATCCAGAAAAGGTGGAACTGTTCGAAAGATACGCCCAAGGGTGTGAAGACGGGCTCGGCAGCATCGACAGTGGGCCCGCACCGCTTGGGTGAGGACCGATGCGGGCCCGGCCAAGGGTTGCCTTTCCTTGGCCAGCAGCGTGCGGGGCGCTGCCGCCAAGAACTGAACATGAGTAATAAGGTTCCGCTGATACAAAAAAGCCCGCCAGCCGTCAGGCCAGTGGGCAGTTCTCATGGGGAAAGCACCCAATGGGAACAGTGCAACGACCGAATCTCGACAGCGCGGTTTTTGTTCCACCGTCCGCGAACAGACCTAGCGTCGTTGCCTTGGTAAACCCGTACGGCAACCCTTCCGACCTTTCGATTTTTGCCCGATGGCTCGCTATCTCTGCGGCCCTGTCACCTCAAGGTTTAGGCCTGACGCGCTTGGGAGGAGCCATGGCTGACACCGAGATCAATCAAAACGAGGCGCGAAAGCGGCCCTTCCCCCTGCCCTGAACCGTGGGGTGCGTATCTTGGACATCGTCGCGAGATCACGAACTCCCAACGCTATCGGATCTGGCTCGCGAGCATGGAATCGCGCGTTCTTCCGCGCATGCGCTATGTTCGACGCTCGGCGTACACTTGGAGCTCTTGATACGCCGCGGCGACCAGACCTTCCAGTTAGGCCCCCCGTCATGCGATGGTCGAACGCCTTTGCCCAGCAATCCGACGTGGCGACGGAGTTGGCGAGACGGAGTTGCCCGGGGGCAACAATTATCCTTTCGGTCCTCGAAGGGAGAGAGGTCTTCTATCTCGCCGCACGCAATTCGAGCGTTAGCCATTCGCTGATCCAGTTCCGTCCAGGAATGCGTTTGCCCGCAGCCTTTACGGCCACCGGCAAAGCCTTTCTCAGCCAGATGAGCGATTTCGAAGTACGGCGGCTCTATGCCGATGGTCTTCCCGAGCCTCGAACACAGAAAGCGTGCAAACTATTGACGACCTCATTGCTGAAATGCGCGATATCCGCACGAATGGCTTCAGCTGCGACGACCAGCAGGTTGCGGACGGGATCATCTGCTTTGGGGCCCCGGTGCTGAATTCCCTTGACCGCCCAATCGCGGCGATGGCCGGGGCAATCGTTTGACGCATTGCGGAAGCCGAACTAGCCGCTTCATTAATCACAGGCATTCGAGGCTTGGCCCAAGGGCTCACGAGCAGCTTGCCTTCGCCGCAACCTGGTCCCCTCAGGGAACAAACAGATCGAGCTCCAGTTTGGCCTTCCAAGCAAGCAGGTGCGATAGATGGAGCACGCCATGAGACATTCACACGTCACGACGGCCGCGGCCGCTTTCATAGCTCTGACCTTCCCCGCGTTGGCCCAGACAAGCGGAACACCGGCCCCCTCGACACCCGCACCCCCTCCGGCCACCGAACAGCCGGTCGGCGGGCAGTTGCCGGATATCAACCGACAAGCGGACGGACCAACACGCGAAATGATCCGCCAGATGGTTGAGCAAGCGGTCCGGGAGAGAATGAAGCAGGATCGCGGTTCTGAGGAAGGTTTCCGCGATGAGGAAGATCGCTACATGAACCAGGACGGCCACATCAAGGATGCTGACCGCCCCGATGAATCTAGCCGTCATGGCGACCATTGGCTAAATCGTGGCGACTGGGGCAGAGGACACAGAATGGCTCGACACCGTGGTCACCAAATGATGCGCGGTGCCGGCATGCGACTGGTGTTTGGACTGTTGGACACGGATGGCGACGGTTCATTGTCCCAGAACGAGGTTGAAGGCGGGGTCGGCAGGATCTTCAGCAACATCGACGAGAATGGTGATGGCAAGATCGATCTGGACGAAATCCAGTCCTTCATGCACGGCTCCAACATGCATGGCCGAAACAGCGAAGACATGCCGTAGCTGTTTAGAGGTGAGGACTTACTTCAGACGGAGCGGCGAGCGGGCGGCGTCGAGCGCGAGCGGGTGGAAGTAATGGCGTTGCGCTATCGGGCGCGACGTGCCAAGGGGTTGATCCTTCAAAGCCATGGAAAGCCGAATCAATCCTACTTTGTCCATGAGCACCCGCAATTTGGGCTGCCGCGCGACCCAGAAAGTTCGAAAAGCTTCCAGGAACCCCAGGGGAATTGGCGGCGACATTGCGGCCCCACGGATAACGCAGCGAACGTCGGCGAAAAAGCGGCCAATGTCGTCGGCAATGTCCGAATGACTGTCGGCTGCAGTGTCGTGGGAACGAAAAAAGAAACTTTCGTGTGCGATTTTTGCACACGGTTTCCCGCAATTATCTGAAAGGCTCTTCCGGAAATCTGCCAATTCGGGAGCACCCTCCCGAATGGCGGCTTCTGCCGTCGAGGTAGAAATGACGTCATGTCGCCTTTTTCTGGATTCGACATATTGCTCGACCAGCATTGCAGACCTCTTGCAGCAATCTTATCTGTAAACATCGGGTTTCTCAGGCGGCCGAGGCCGCATTCGTCGGCGGCGCCATACTTCAATTGGTGAACCCGCGACACGAGCGTTAGCTCGTGGCCAAAGCTGCTGTCGGGTATTTTGTTCCGGATAGCCGAGGCTTGGCAATTCCCAGCATTTCTGCTGAAGTTGGCGTTTTGGAGCGGGGTGGAGATGGTTCGGAATTTCTGTTGAATGCCCTGCGCGACGTCCGCCTGACGCTGATGTGACCTAATATCGTTCTTTGCCGACACCCTTGCTGTCTCTGTGGGATCATGGTCTCCGGCAAGTGACGCCGCCAACCCGGTAACCGTGAGCCCCGGACCGAAATAAGGTCATGGTTGTCGGGGCGTGTGTTTTGTCACGGCCTTCGACGATGGATAATTTCTTCAATAAGTTTCGCGTCGGCTTCGTGTTCCGCGGCCCGCGTAGCCATTTGGCTGGCCAAGCTATGTCTTTCCCGAGCGGCTTCTCGTTGCGCCGTCCGTTTCGCCAACTCGGCCCGCTGCTGGTGCGCTCTTAGAAGGCTCCAAAGGGCCTGTTCCGCATCGTCCGCCTGGGCCTGCATCAAAACGTCCGCTCCGAATGCATGTCCAGTGTGACAACGGTAACGGGTAATCGGCCCGTCTTCGATCTCCCAAAGCGGTCCGTGACATTCGGGGCAGACAAATGGCGAGGGGATGCCAAGCTGGCGTTCTGTCTGTTCCATTGTGCTGTGCTCCTGAGCAGCAATCGCAGCCTCAAGGCGGATGACAGGCGGGATTTCTGGTGTCGGCCCTGCGAGTTCGGACGCAAGCCTGCGCAACAGGCCAGCCATTTCGGACAGGGCGACGCAATGGTCGACTTCCACATTCTGCAAGGCGCTCAGCGGCATATCGGGTACTGCAGCGTCGTCGGGATCTTGAACCACGCTGACCCCTCCGCAAATCTTGATGGCGCGCAAGCCGGCGGTCCCGTCGGAGAGGCTGCCCGTGAGCACGACACCAATCACGCTGCCGCCAAAGCTGCAGGCCGCTGATCGAAAAAGGGGATCGATGGCAGGGCGCGCCAAATTCTCCCGCGGCCCGCGCCGCAGCAGCATGTGATCATCATGTAAAAGCAGGTGAGCTCCGGGCGGTGCAACGAAGATATGCCCGTTTTTAACCTTCGTGCCGCTGGCGGCATTCGCTACGGGCATGTTGGCAGCGCGACCGAGAATGTCGCCGAGGTAACTCGTGAGACCGACGTGCTGTACGATGAGGAGGGCCGCCGGAATGTCCGGCGAAATATCCCGGACAAGTCTCTTCAGCGCGTCGAGGCCCCCCGCCGAGGCTCCGATTGCGACAATGCACCGGTTCTCGCAACCGTAGGCACGGACCTTCTCCGACTGCCCCGCATGTTCCGACTCTGATCGTGGTGCGGCGGTGGCCATATGTGCTTCACCCACTCAGCAAATAGCGAGCACTCCGGCCAGTCCGCTGCTGCCAGTCGGATGCCCCTGCTTTCGTCGTTAGCTTCCTGACCCGAACATAGTTGCCCGCAATGAGGTCAGTCCAAACTAACGCTTACGTGCGCGTTTGACAGCAGCCTCGGCCACGGCCGGGGCCTCCTGAATGCTTGCCGCGCCGCCAAAATCCGCGTTCTTGGTTCGGCCAGCTCCCGGACCGGCACCTAGATCAGCGCCCGTGATCGGATCGGACGCCGGATCAGAAAGAGTACGGTCGGCCATCTTGGCCACCACCTTCATGTCTCTGGCGCCCATTTTGACGGTTGCCAAGCCGTCTCCGCCGTCGACGGGCATCACCTCTTCAAGGTCATCGATCCGATCCCACTCTTCGCCGGAATTCCATGGACCATTGGTATCGCCGTCACCTTGAGAGGTGTTGACGTACATGCTGGCGTACCTCTCGATGCCCGGGAGCTTGCCTGACGGGAAATTGTTTTCGATGGCGTAGAGTGCTTTCTCAAACGACTTTTGATGAGCGATCTCGCGTGTCATCAGGAAGCCGAGCGCGTCCTTGATGCCCGGATCATCGGTGATGTTGATGAGGCGTTCGTAAACGATCTTGGCGCGCGCTTCAGCGGCGATGTTCGACCGCAAATCCACGGTAGGTTCACCGCGTGAGTCGACATAGGCCGCGGTCCAGGGAACGCCGGCTGAGTCGCACAGCGCGGGAGCACCGCCAAACAGGATGGATTCCTTGGCTGTCGTACCGCTGGCGCCGATCATCATATAAAGGTCCGCTTCTTTCATCTGGCCTTCGGCAAGTTGTGCCTTGAGCCCCTTGTTCAGCATGGTGACGATCGATCCCACCACCTCAAGGTGGCTGAGTTCTTCAGTGGCTATGTCGAGCAACATGTCGCGACGGCCAAGATCATCCTCGCCGAGGCCTTGCGTGAAATAGCGCATCGCCGCGGCAAGCTCACCATCGGCGCCACCGAATTGTTCCATGATCATGCAGGCCAGGCGGGGATTAGGCTCCGAAACGCGGACGGTGTATTGCAGGCGCTTGTTGTGCATGAACATTGGCAATCCTCCAGGGGGTTGGGTTGCCCAACATCCGCCTGCGAGGATTGTTCCATATTGCATCGAGTGACGCAGTGGCCGATCCGCGAGGCCATGGCGCGCTAGGGGTTAAATTCGTGTCGGGACGCACATCAATGAGCGCCTCCAGATGGGAAAAAGACTGGTCGCGCACGTTTTTTCCTCCGGGTACTGGAACGAACATGTTGTCGGGACTAACCCACGATGAAAGCGGCGAAAAACTGCTGAGGCTCTGCATTCGTCTGCAGGTCACAGCGATGGGATGACAGATCCCGAATGGCCACAGCAAAGTCCGGCGCCAGGCATCTCTTGCGAAGTTTTGCAATCGCAGAACAATCGCGCCAAACCACAGTTCGAGCCAGGCAGCGGAGCTGCAAGATTGGTGACCCGATCCCCGCGTGAGCCCTCCCACGGCGTAGGCGCTTGATGACCAGCAGGCGATATAATCGAGGCGATAGCATCGATGGGCAAGAAGGCCAAGCAGAACACCGCGTCTCGGACGGATCGCGAAAGGGCCATCGAAGCGAACTACTTTGCCCGAAAGTGCGGCCTCACCAAGGACGAGGCACTCAAGATTCTCAGGTCGCAGGATCGATGAAGAAGCGAAACGGCGGTCGGGCGGCCGGTAGGAGCAATCGTCGCTCGATCGTCGCAACCGATGGCGGCGGATGATCTAGTTCACCCCGACACACCTTTTCAACAATCCGCTTCAACCATCCGGGCATGCCGCGGGCCGGGTCCCGTTTAGACCGGCAGAGGCAGCCGAGCGACCATTGTGGCTTGCAATATGTGCCGAAAAGCGCGCGATCTGGTCTCACAGCAGCTTGCCCACAAAACGCTGAAGAGGTCGTTCCGGCGCCGCGGCCCCCGACCGCCGTCTTATCAACATTGATCGGCGAAAGCGTGACCAGCAATCGACTTCGATAGGCGAGAACGCCGGTTAAGGCGCGGCAGGCGGCTTGACAAGCGGCCGCGAGGCTGGCCAGGCGCAGAGGCGACATGGCGCCGGTTGTGCCGACCAGAACGGAGCGAGATCACGGTCCTTGCTCGTGTTCCCACCATGTCTTTGAGGGCGAGGAACAACCGATGGCCTTGGTTGTTAGAGCTGCATATGCCGCGAAGCATTGAACTCGAAGTGGGACATGGAGATGGCGACGAAGAAAAGCGCCCAGAGCAGCACAAAGGGCCTGGAAGATCTATTTTACGAAGCCTTGAAGGACATATACTACGCGGAGCGCAAGATCTTAAGTGCCCTCAAGAAAATGGCCAGGGGTGCCGAATCGCAAGAGTTGACCGCCGCGTTCGAGAAGCACCGCGACGAGACTGAGGGTCAGGTTGAGCGGCTGCAGCAGGTGTTCGTGATTTTCGGCAAGCGCGCGCAGGGCAAGACCTGTCCCGCGATCGACGGCATCATTGAGGAGGGCGGGGAGATACTGGAGGAGTTCCAGGCGGCGCCGGCCCTCGACGCCGGGCTTGTTGCCGCTGCCCAGGCCGTCGAGCATTATGAGGTCGCCCGTTATGGGACATTGGTAACCTGGGCAAGGCTGCTCGGCTTGAATGACGCGGTTCCGCTGCTGCAGCAGACGCTCGACGAAGAGAAGGCAACGGACGAGGCGTTGACGCAGCTTGGAGAAACCAGCGTAAATGAAAGGGCGCTGCAAGATGCCGCCTAGATCTAGCTGAACGCGTTGGGCGGGAGGGAGATCGAGTCCATCGACACCGTCGATCAGGTTGGCTGGCGCTGCGTGCATGAGCAAAATAGTGGATACGGTCGTTGCACTGAACCGTCCGAGGCGGTCATTCCTGCGCGAACAACTCGCCTTGCCCATGAATGGTTGCAGGAACATCCGTGGCAGCTTGGGATCAGCGCCCATGGTAGAAACCAAAGGAACAATCAACCCGAGCTTCCGCTCGATATCGTTGCTCGAAACTGTCGGAGCTCTGGCCGGACGCGCCAGCAGCGCCGCGACGCTCGCTTCCATCTGCCCTCGGCGAGGCGCGCGGAATCGCTCGATCGTGCGGCCCGATCGCAGCGACACCGCTGTTTCGTCCGGCTCCGCGTGCAGACAGGATGAGGCGCGACTGTCACTGCAGTTTTCAGGTGCCAGGTGAGGGTCCTCGTCACCGGCGCGTCGGGTCTGATCGGAGCTTCTCTTTGTGCGCGCCTGGCCGCCGATGGATATGAAATCGTTCGCGTACTGCATCGTGCCGGCGCCGCTCCCTTCAGAGGCTTGCCGCCTGTCTTGCTCGACATGGCAAAGGCGCTGCAGACGCAGGACTGGAGCCCGCATCTGATAGGCATCGACGCGGTCGTCAACTGCGCCGGCGTGCTGCAGGACAGCGCGCAAGAAAGCACTGGCGGTGTGCATGCGGGTGGCGCATCGGCACTCTTTGCCGCCTGTGAGCAGGCGGGCGTGAGAAAGGTCATTCACTTCTCGGCAATCGGGGTCGATCGGCTGCAGCCGTCCGCCTTCTCGGCCACCAAGCTGGCTGGCGACCAGGCGTTGATGGCGCGCGATTTGGACTGGGTCATCCTGCGCCCGTCGGTCGTGCTGGGCCGGCCGGCGTTCGGCGCCAGTGCGCTGTTTCGCGGACTGGCCGCATTGCCACTGTTGCCGGTGATGCCCAGCACGGGTCGGCTTCAGGTCGTACAGTTGGATGACGTGATCGCCACTGTCCTGCATTTTCTCCGGCCCGATAGCGCATCGCACCTTGCGCTTGACCTTGCCGGACATGAAGCGCTGCCGATGAGGAAGGTGGTCGGCCTCTACCGCCGCTGGCTCGGGTCGAGACCGGCTGGAGAGTTCACTCTGCCCGGTAGCGTCGCGGCCGGCCTGTACCGGGTCGGCGATGCGGCGGCTCTGCTCGGCTGGCGCCCGCCGATGCGCAGCAATGCGGCCAAGGAAATCGTGCGGGGCGCTGTCGGCGACCCGCAGGCGTGGATCACAGCGACAGGGATCCAACCATCCAGCCTCGAAGCGGCGCTAAAGCTCAATCCCGCGACGGTGCAGGAGCGATGGTTCGCCCGTCTCTATTTCGTCAAGCCGGCGATCTTTACTGTCCTGCCCTTCTTCTGGATCATGACCGGCATCATTTCCCTGACCACCGGCTGGCGCCGCGGGGTCGACTTGCTGGTCGGCACGGCCATCGGTCCGCTGGCGGAACCGGCAGTCATCGCCGGAGCGCTGGCCGACATGGCGGTCGGCGCGTTGATCGCCTGGCGACCGACCAGTCGGCTGGGGCTGTTCGGGGCGATTGCGGTGGCTCTTTTCTATGCGATCGTGGGGACCATGCTGCGACCAGAACTGTGGAACGAGCCGCTCGGCCCATTCCTGAAGATCCTGCCGATCCTGGTTCTGCATTTTGTCGCGCTGGCGGTCCTGGAGGAACGCTGATGACCTACTTCATGCTCAAGTTCCTGCATGTCGTCGGCGCGGCCGTGCTGCTGGGCACCGGCGCCGGCATCGCCTTCTTCATGCTGCTCGCTCACCGGACCGGAAATTCCGCGACCATCGCGGCGGTCGCACGCATCGTCGTGATCGCCGATTTCATCTTCACTGCAACCGCCGTCGTCGCCCAACCTGTCACCGGTGCATTCCTCGCCTGGCATTCCGGCTATCCGCTGACCGAGGGGTGGATTGTGCTTTCGATCCTGCTCTACCTCATCACCGGCCTGTTCTGGCTTCCAGTCGTGTGGATGCAGATCGAGATGCGGAATCTCGCTATGCAGGCCACGGCAGAGAAGCAACCTCCACCACAGCGCTATGACACCTTGTTTCGGCTCTGGTTCGCCTTTGGCTTTCCTGCCTTCGCGGCAGTGCTCGCCATCTTCTGGCTGATGATTTCGCGACCTTCGATCGACTGGTTCGCCTTGTAGCACCGGACTTCGTCTCCCTCGTCACGGTCTGCAACATCGTTGCGCCTAACAAATGGGCGGCGATGGAGCCAGCCGCAGACTGCCTCGTTCCGTTCCTACATACCGGGTGGCTATGGTTGCACAGGTTCCCGGCCATCGCCCGAGCACCTCTGTGGCGGGAGGCTGACGGGACTTTGATTGCCGACGACACGTCTATCCACGTCGCCCGTGCACGGCTTCGAAATGCATCGTCGGCGACTTCGGTGGCAACTTGCGGCATTGCAGCCGAGCTTGTCGTCACCGAGCACGGCGCTCCCGCATGCCGCGGGGCCTCGATCGTGTTGCCGAGCGGTTCGGCGAGGTCGCCGTCCGGCCGCAGTCGAGATACGCGCCGTTTGACCACCGTCGACGAAGGCCACATCTACCGGCAGGCCTGAGCAAATCAGCGACCGCGTTTCCCGCAGTCGTTTCGTTCGGCGATCTCTGCTGCGGATCCATCGCCGGCGTGACCCGTGCCTTCACGGCTTCGCCCAACTCATCCGGGCTCTCCGGGATTATCGATTAATCAAGAGAATTGCAGCTTTGGAACGCCCGCTGCTCAAAGGTGGCGGGCTTTTTGTGCATTAGTGGAACCTGATATGTCGACGCAGGTTGGAAACGGCGGCAGCGTCCCCCGCTGCCGGGCCTAGGTCCCAAGCCTTGGCCGGGTCCGCCTCTGCCCGCCAGCAGGGGCGGACCCACTGCAACATGGCTCCGAAAATGAAGTTTGGATTGCGCTCGGTTTCCCTGGCCGAGCATACACCGGAGGCCCGTTACTGCTCCCTCAGTGGCGGGTTTTTCAATGGCAGGTTGGCCGGTGAAGCATCACGTCGCGGTTCTCAGGACCCGTAACGCTACCCTGAATTGCTGGATTCGTTGCCCTTGGCATCGCAGACCTTGCATATCAGATCGAGACGGGAGCCAGCACCAGAACGGGCGAACTCTGCCAGAATCTCGGTCAGCACTGCGGTGTCGGAAAGGTCCAAGACATAGCGAGCCATACCACATGAAGTCGAACAGACCAGAAAGGGTTGCTGTACGGTTTTCCAAAATGGCGCGAAGCTGATCACGGACGGTGGAACAAAATCGCGCTGTCAAACTTCGGCCGTTGCACTGTTCCCATTCAGTGCTTTCCCCATGAGAACTGCCCGCTGGCCTGGCGGCGGTAGGCGCTGGGCGCGGCTTTCCGCAGATGGTCTGATGAACCGGACCTTGAGCGCATCATTGTGAGCCACGGCGATGTCATCACGGACAAACTGCGCGATGCTCAAGCAGATCGCGAGATTTCGGGCATAGCGGAAAATCTCCGGATGGTGGCGCCGCAGCCAAGCCGCGTTATCTGTTATAAGTCATCAACTGACTGAAAGCGTGGGCAGCTATGTGCAACGACTATGAGCAGCATATCGCCTGGGCCGAATATTGCAGGATGAGGCAATTGCTGGCGCTCGACATTCCCACTTATCAAACCGAACTGGATCTGCCGCAGGCGGATGACATCCGCATCAGTGATCCCGCCCCGATCATGCGCGCCGCCGGCGACACGATCGAACTCACGCGCATGACCTTTGCCTTTCCGCCCTCCGGGCCCAAAGGCGGGCCGATCTTCAACTTCCGCTCGGAAGGACGGAACTTCGCCAACAGCAAGCGCTGCCTTATTCCGGCGTCGGCTTTCTTCGAATTCACGGGAAAGAAGTCTCCAAAGGCTAAGCATCGCTTCACGCTCAACGGCGCCTCGTTCATGGCGATCGCCGGCCTGTGGCGCGATGGCGAAGGCAACAAGCCCCCGACATTCGCAATGCTGACGACGGAACCCGGCCTGGACGTGGCGCCCATCCACAATCGCCAGATTGTGGTTCTGCGCCCGGATGATTGGGCGGCATGGATCCACCTCACGAAACCCGAGGTGGAGCTGTTGAAGGCCCTGCCGGCCGGGTCGCTGGCGGTAGAAACCGTGCGACAAGGAAGCGACTAGCTCAGATGCCGGTGCGTTTTGCGCAAACACGAAAGATTCTTGGCGGCTTGGCTGCGGCAATTGTGGCCCCTCGAGATCGCGGCTCTCGCCAAAGCGTCAGCACCTCGTTGTCACTGATTACCGAGTGGCCCCTTCCGCCATCAGCGACGCTTGGCTCGTCGGTGCGCACGAAAGGTATCGAGCGTGAAATACGTGCCCGCCTGCCTTGGGCGGTGAGGAAGTACGTCAAAGCCGAGACTGGTCGCATGACATTGCGGATGCGCGAAGACGATGCCGAAGAGTTCGAGGCCGCCTCGAACAAGATCGCCAAGGCACTGGAAACCATCGCAGTACTCCCGGTCCTGCCGCGCGAGGCCGAAGACATCCTTGCGATCTCTTCGCGTGAGCGTCACAAGTGGCTGAAAAACGGACGGCTGCAAAGCATTGGCACCCGCACCGTGAAGATGCGCGGTCGATCCAAGGCCGTCACCTTCCACGTGTTCGATCCCAAGCACATCGAAGACATCCTTGATCGTGATCTGCCAAGCCTTTGGCGTGAAGAGGACGCGCAGCAAGTTACAGAGAACAGGCGACGTGGCGCCGGCAAGGCTGCCCTGACGCGGGCGGGAAAGGGTAGCGAGAAGGGTCGCGGTGCCGGGAATAACCCCAGAGATGACGCTCCCCGGCCCAAGTTGAAGGGCTGGAACGCGTTCGACGACGAGGGCCTGCTCCGTTAAATCCGTCTAGCCATTCGCGTCCAGAATGAGCCCTGAGCGAAAGCTAACCGGGAGCCGAAACGATCTGCAGTCGCGATTGGCACGTCCCGAACCAATCCATGCTCATGGAGTTCTTCAAGCCGACAACCGCCCATTTTTGAGGATGGCAGATGTTCGACAACTTCGTGCTTGAAATGTTGGAAACCGAGGGCGGGCCGATAAGGCTTCGGCATGGCGGATCTGGGCCGCCTCTGCTTCTGATCCATGGCCATCCTCGCACGCATAGGACTTGGGGCCAGGTCGCCGACTTGCTGTCAGCAGATTTCTCCACGACCATACCCCAATCACTACCCGGAAGGAAAAATCATGGCTGTTTCCTATAGAAGGAATCGCTTGCCACGGTGGTGCAGGAAGTCGGCGATGTGAAGAATAGAGGCGCTTCGGCATTTTAAGGTGGATTAGGTCCTGACCGACAAATGGTGCTACATGGGCGATGAAGAATGCCCGCCCAGCGTACGTTGTCTACGCACCACCGCTGATCGGCCTTCCGTTCCTGGCTGTGATACTGGCTCTGGATGGGACGACCATCGCAACGCCCTTTGACACCGCAGATGAAGCGGCCGCCCACAACAAGGTGATGGCGGTTACAGGTGCGATACGGCAAAGCGGACTTGATAATCACAAATAGGAGAACCCGTCCATGAAACTGCTACGCATCACACCGATTGTCATTCTTGCCTGTGCCTTTGCCCTTGCGGCCTGCGCCAACACCGTCCGAGGCGTCGGCCGGGACGTCAAGGCAACGGCCAACGCAGTCGACGACACGGTCAACAAACCATGATGCAGAGGACCGTCACGGTTATCGAGAAGACAACGGGCCGCGTGATCGGAGCCCTGCCGATCGATCTTGCGCAGCAGGATCACGAGGCCTCCGATGATCAGTATTTCACCAAGGCGTTCGAAGCCGCCATGGACAGTGGCCTCATTCGTGAGTCCGACAAGCATGCGGTTGAATTCCGGCTTGAATAAAGTCGACGATGCAACCGCTTTTCTGTCGCGTATCGGGGCATTGTGGTTTGCATGGTTTTGCACCTCAGCCATCCAGCAGGGGTGAATCAACACACCGTCCAGTCCAACTATCCCCTAGGACAGCCCGCTGCGGCTATGAATGGAGCGGCCGGTTTGGCCCGGAGGTGAAGCAGCAGCCGCTGCTCAAAGCCACTCAGTAGAGCAAATCGGTGTATTGGTAGGCGAACACCCTCCCGTGCTCGCATCGGTCACCTCAAGAAAGTAGTTTCCGGATCGGTGTAGCGTCACGGGCATTTTCGTTGCCTGTGCGGCGGCCCAATAGGATGTCGGGGCCCCAGCTCGGTATTCCGCTATCGACCTGGCCCGCAGGATATTCTCGGATTTGATACCCCACGGTCAGCCCCAGGGTCCGAATCATCCATTAGAGATACCTAACATTTCCCTTTTGGCGAGGCGGGGTGTACTTTAGGTACCGCTGGGTGATCCTAGCGACCTACACTGCCCGCTGCCGAGAGGTGGCGGGCCTTTTTGTTTATGTGTGGAACACCGAAATCCAATGGGAGTTGGAATGCTGTCACCGTCCTTCCGTGGAGGCGATGATGGCCATGGACGTACAGCCGTGGTCGGCCCGCTCTCTGCTTCCTCACAGGGCGGGCCATCTCGCGGGTCGCTCACTGGCAATGACCTGGTGCACCATGCCGTCGACCTCAATACGCAAGTTCGAATACGACCCGGAAACCAGGGTTCTCTCAGTGTGGTTTGTAGCGAGTGGCAGGCAGTACGACTTTCTGGATGTACCGCCGGAGATCGTCGCCGATTTCAAATCTGCCTTTGCCAAGGGCCGCTATTTCAATGGTCGGATCCGCAACCAGTTCGCGTTCCGGCCCGTGGCAAGCTCCGATTCCAGCGGTTCATGCTGAGGCAGATTGTGCCAAGCGACCTGGCGGAAATCGCGCATGTCGAACGGCTGGCCGCAGACCGGACAGGTCATGAAATTGTCGCGCTCGTCGGCAGGCTCGCCGCCGTGCTGCGTGCCGGGAATCGGCGGTCCAAGGTCGGATAGCTTCGTCATAACCATCAAACATTCAATTCGTCTAAAATGTTCCGGAACCATTTTAGCGCGCGCTAATTGAATCGCACTATGCGAGTCAGCGCATGCGTCTGAAGTTCATCAAGCCCATGGAGCCCGAGCTGGTCGAAACGCCACCGCAGGGCGACGAATGGCTCCATGAGATCAAATTCGACGGGTATCGGACCCAAATCATGAAGGATGAAAACGGGATCCGGCTGTTCACCAAGAACGGATACGACTGGACAGGCCGCTATATCGAACTTGCCGGAGAGGCGGAGGCGATCGAGGCGGAAAGTTTCATCATCGATGGCGAGACAATCACGGTCAACGAGGCCGGCCTGTCCGACTTCCAGGCCCTGCAGTCAGCCGTCACCCGTCGTGAGCCGTCGCGCGATCTGTATTTGGTGGCATTCGACCTCCTGCACCTGAACGGGCATGATTTGCGCAACATGCCGGTGGAAGACCGCCGCGAGATCCTGCAGGAACTGATTCCAGCCGTCGGCCGCATTCAGGTCAGCAAAGCCATGCCCGGCACCGGTGACGCGGTTTATCACCTGGTCGACAGGGCAGGGTTGGAGGGCATGGTCTCGAAGCGCAAGGACAGCGTCTATCGCAGCGGACCGACGATGAACTGGCGCAAGATCAAGTGCTATGCCGAAAAGGAAATGGACATTATTGGCGTGCAGCGCGAGGCCGGAAAGCCCGCAATGGTGCTCATGGCCGACAAAGGCCGATATGCCGGCGGCGCTTTCGTTGCGTTTAAAGCTGACAAGCGCCAGCGACTTTGGGATCGCGTGCAAGGGAAGGTCGGGGGACCAGTGCCGATCGGTCTCAAGAAAGAAAAGGCCGAATGGCTCAAGCCTGGTCTGGTCGGTCGCGTGCGGTTCCTGAAAGGCGAGGAGAAGCTTCGCCATGCGAAGCTGCTGGATTACCGGGAGGAATAATTCTTGGGCTACTGGCAAGGAGTGCTGCCCACATTGCGGAACAGAACCGTGTGGCTGACGTTGTGCCGACATCGGCACGTCTAGGAGAAACGGCATGGTGGCGCCGCGCGCGGTCTGGAAGGGTTTTCTGAGGGTCGGTTCCGTGTCGTGCGGGGTGAAGATAGTTGGTGCTACAAGCGAGGCATCCAAGATCCACTTCAAGATTCTGAACCGCAAGAACGGCTTGCCCGTCAAGAGCGCCTATGTCGACGAAGGGACCGGCGATGTTGTCGAAGTCGCGGATCAGATCAAAGGCTACGAGGCGGACAAGGGCGAGTTCATACAAGTCGAGCCGGACGAGATCAAAAAACTGAAACTGACGTCGCAGCATACACTCGACGTCGATTCCTTTGTTCCCGTTGCCGAGATCGACACGCGCTATCTCGAAAAGCCCTACTACTTGATCCCGGCAGACGGAGCTTCCCTGGAGGCCTTTGCCATTTTGCGCGATGCGATGGCCAAGAAGCGCGTTGCGGCGCGATCCTGCGTCGTACTCTATCAGCGCGGGCGCGAAGTGTTAATACAGCCGCTTGAAAAAGGAATGCTGCTGACCGAGTTGCGCACCCACAATGAGATGACATCGGAAGACACCGTCTTTAATGACGTGAAAAGCCCAAAATACGATTCGGATTTGCTCGAAATCGCGGGCCTCCTTATCGACAAGAAGGTGACGAAGTTTGATCCCTCGAAATTCGAGGACACCTATGAAGATGCGTTGATTGCCATGATCGACGCCAAGCGCAAGGGCAAAAAACCGCCGAAACCAGCGCCAAAGCCTCAGGAGAACGTGGTCGACCTGGCCTCGGTTTTGCGAAAGAGCCTCGCCAAGGAAGGCATCGGCCAAGACCGGCCAAAGGCCAAGAGCCGCAAATCGGCATAGTTAAAGATAGCAATCCCACCATCACCGCGCATCATCCAGTAGTTTTGGCGCGCTCGCGCGTTTCCGGCGTCAGGCCTTCGGCCAATCTCACCGGCTCGTCGCACTGCGACGCTGCGGCAATCGGGAGGAAAGAACACCCGACGCGACAAATCGCGGAGGGCCGAATTGCCGTTGTGCCCGTAGCTATAGGTCTCGTCGTTTGGTTCTCCTTGTGACCAACTGGTCGGCGTGGTCACCGTCACCCAAAAAATGATCGTGCCGACCTGGCCATGGATCGATGCATGTGAGATTGCGTTCATTGGATGTTCGTTGCTTTAGTCAATCGCAATGTAGCGTTGAGCGGAAACGAAGTGGGCCCGCCACTGAGGACACAAACAGCGGCGGGCCCTGCTTTGAGACCTGGCCCGGGAGCCAAGCTGCAGACCTAATTTCGATTTCAGAAAGAGGTTCCAGGCCTGCAGAAAAACTTAACGCTTGCTTGCATTGCATACGCCCGCAACCGGGTCTCGGAACCGGAGGCGGGCCTCGCACCAGAGCTTGGTCCTTTCAAGGAGGGAGTCGTCCTCACCAAGCACATCCCGACCTTCGACTGCAGATGCGTGTTCCTCAGGTCAGTGCAAAATTTACGGCCCTGGGGTAAAAATGCTCGTGCGAGCAGCAGGGATCTAGAGCGGCGCTTTCCTCGCGCCCACGACGGTCGGCCACGGCCGGATGCTCGATGGCCTCGGCTATCTCGATCGAAGTCCAACCCGCTGCCATGACTTCCAAACGTCCATTCAGTGACCTGCTGGCTATCCTGTCGCGGTCAGGATATTCGTCCTGTCGCCTGCGGGAATTCTGCTCTGCGTCTCAGTCGGTCGCGCCTTTGGGCTTCGTCGCAGCAGGATCTAGAGCAGCGTTTTCCTCGCGCCCACGACGGTCGGCCACGGCCGGATGCTCGATGGCCTCGGCTATCTCGATCGAAGTCCAACCCGCTGCCATGACTTCCAAAGGTCCATTCGGTGACCTGCTGGCTATCGTGTCGCGGTCAGGATATTCGTCCTGTCGCCTGCGGGAATTCTGCTCTGCGTCTCAGTCGGTCGCGCCTTTGGGCTTCGTCTCGGACGTAGCTCCGTCGAGGAGACAACCCGGTGAGAGGTCACGTCGAGCAGATGCAGGCACTCAGTCAATTCTGGCCGGGCGATTGGCCTTGGATGCTTCCACGTCCAGCTGGGCGCGACTGGCGTGAAGCAAGGCCGCGATCAAATTTTGGTCGGCTGACTTTTTCCCGGTGTATAGGCACACAAGCTCGCGGGCCTGGACCGTCGAATCGGATTCCGGGCTCTCCCTGATGGCTGATGTAAGAGCCCGGGAGAGTATGTCGAAATCCAACAACGAAATAACCGGTCGGCTTCCTTTCATGGCCAAATCCATCCTGTTGGTCTGCAGGCAATACTCGAAAGGTCGACATGACAAGAATCGGCATCACCCGTTCCTTCACGCGGTCAACTTCAGAAGCTCTCGGAACATTTCGCCGAGCCCAGCGGCGGGGCGTGGATAACAGCGGTGCAGCGCCACCGCAATTACAAAGGTTAATTCGGCTACGCATCGAGCATCGGATGGTTTGGGACTGATTGTTCGCAAATCGCAGCTATAAATCAAATCTTCAGGGTAAGTTGACATGCTTGCCCACCGCCGACCGCCTATGGCTTGGATAGATGTTCAGGAGAAAGCAGCGTAGGGCCTATCGACTTGTCAGATCTGATGCCCCCCGATGTGCAGGATGATCCTGCCCTAGCCGCTGAGGTCGACCGGCTTCTGGCGCGCCGTACGCGCGAAATCAGCCTGCGTGGCGAGATCGAACGCCTATTTCGAGCACGTGTCTGGTCGCAAACGGCGAAAATCATCCGCGCGTGGATGATCTGGGTGGCATTTTTGGATGTGCTGACGTTGGCACTGAACGCGGCGTTGCTTCCATGGGGCGTAGCGCAGTCCATGCTCCTGCCCGGCGCCATCATCCCGCCCGTCGCGTTGGCCGTGGTCCTAGCCTGGCGTAAACCGCAGGCGCCTTGGCTCCAAGGAGCTTCGCTGATCGCAGGCATGTTCCTGATCTTGTTGTCAGTCGCATTGGTCGGAGCAAGCGCTGGTGGCGAGTTCTACGAACGGCAATTGAACGTCATGTTGTTCGTGGCCATCACAGCCATCATAATCTTCGGGATCCCCCTGGCGTGGACGATGACGATCGCTGCGCTGGCGCTCGGACTCTATCTCATGCTTCAACTGCAGAACCCGGCCATCGCGCATGGGAGTGCAGTGGCTGGAACGCTGTTCTTCGCCAGCGGTATCTTTGCAACGGTGGCCGCGCGGCGCATCATGACAATTCTTGCTCAAAAGACTTTCCTGTTTGAGCTTCGCGACCGACGCAGGGTCGCCGAACTGGCGAAAGCGAATGATCGACTGGTACTCCTGGCGAGGACCGATCCACTCACCGGCATCTCCAACCGTCGCTGGATGACGGAAACACTCGAGCGCCTATGGGGAAGTGACAAACGTTGCCTTGCCGGTGCCGCGATGCTGATGTGCGACATTGACAACTTCAAGAAGCTAAACGACCACCTCGGCCATGCGGAGGGAGATCGGTGTTTGGTAAAGGTCGCAACTATCTTGAAGGAAAACGTGAGACGTGATCGCGATCACGTTGCCCGTTATGGCGGCGAAGAATTCCTCGTGCTCCTGCCCGGGGTGAACGAGGAAGAGGCCGCCGCTGTGGCTGAACGAATGCGTAAGAGCGTCGAGGCTGCCGCTTTGCCCAACCCTGGATCCCGTGTGTCGCGCTGGGTCACCCTGAGCATTGGAGTTGCCGTTCAGACCTCTGAGGCGATCTCGCCGGAGCAGTTACAGCAGCGAGCGGATGCCGCACTTTACCTTGCCAAGCAGACGGGCCGCAACAGGGTGCTGCTTCACAGACCGGAGTTATCCGCGCGCAAACACATTCGGCCGGGCAGCCTCGGGGCATAGGCCGTGCCGGCCCGAGATCTGCTCTTCTGAATCACGGGGTTTCCCGTGCGTCGACGATAACAGGTTAGTTCAGGGACTTTGGACCACCGAGACGAAGGGTTCCCCTGTAATCTCCACATCGCGCCCGGCAGACTACGATTTCGAGAATAATCCCCTGAAACGAGTTTCCGGGTTGTTCAGAACACCCATGGCCGATTCCGGCTGCGTGGATGGTCCAGGGGGAGTTCCACCAAATGGCCTCAGTGATGGGCGATCATCTGGATGACTTGCCGGGTCTTCGCAAATGCCGAGCGCATGGGCTCCGTCGATTTCTGCGCCCTGCGCCCTATGTGGCGCGCGTTTGGCTAGGTGAATGGCGCCCATTGCGCAGCCCCTGATCTTGCGCAAGGGAATCCTGCGACAGCCCTCATTAGGTCGGTTGCAAGTGCTCCATGAAATCTCCATCTAGTTCAGTTGTAGTCAGAACGCGGTCAAACGATGACACGGCAAGAAGTTCTCTCCGTCATTGGGTCAGCCGACGATATTACGGTTGCGGAGATCATCGCAACGGGTGCGTCGATCGAGGAATTGAGAGAGGCATGGGCATGGGCTTTTGCTGACGAGGCGTTAATGGGACAGGGGCGCCCGCTTCCGGGAACACGAGCGGCCGCGCTTATCGACCTGCTTAAGCCCGACGAAGACGACCCGGCTGAACCGGGCACCCGTCTGGAATAAATCAGCAAACCCATCGAATGTGCAATTTGGCCCTGTCATCCACGGCAGCGTTGCAGACACATCCTTGATGAAACCGACCTTTGTGCCCGTTTCAGTTCAGTCGGTCTTGCGCGTGGGCTCCAGACTCCCGACCATCGTAGCCGAGTAGCAGGCATCACAGGCCTCGTGCGGCTCAGCCGGCCACTGGACAACGCTACAGCATTGATCACTCAACCGATTTCGGAGATCGCCGACTTCTCTTGCGTTCACACGCCAGAGATCGCTAGTCTAAACCTGCGGCGCGAAGTTCCTTACATCGATAAAAGCACACGCGCTCAGAAGCGGATCGCAGGCTTTTGTTGTCCACCTGTGTGGTCGCCGGATGCGCCGAAACGTAAGGACTTTCGCCTCGCCGACCGGAGTCGCCGACCGTGCGCGCAAAGCCGCAGAGCAGTTCCCGCAACCGCATGTTGAGCCGGACCGCCACTTCAAACATACCGCTCATCGGCTTCACAACTCTGGTGCGCTCCGGTAGGGGGCCAGCCCAGCAGCACAGATCGCGACGCCGTCTCTGGCCTGTCAGTCAGGAGTTTGCCACAGCAACGAAAAGCGATTGTCCCTGCCGGTCGATACGGAACAGCACTGGCTTTTTCTGCTGACGGGATTTCGCCCATTCCTCGCGGACGTCAGACGGCTGGGTCATGTTTCGGTTGTTGGCCGACACGATGACGTCGCCGGGCCGGATGCCGCTTTCGGCCGCAAGACTGTTGGGAGCGACATCCTGGACGAACACGCCCGTGGTGTCGGCCTGTAGGCCGAGTTGCTGGCGCGCTTCGTCCGGAATGGCGCTCAGCGACATACCAAGGCGCTGGTCCTCAGTACCCAGGCTTGGAATGGCACCGGTCTGTTCCTCCTGGTCCCTGCGTCGATCGACAGTCAGCGACAATTCCTGGTTTGTGCCGCCCCGGTTCGTTGTTACGGTCACTTTCGATCCCGGCTTCTGGCTTGCTGCCGCCAGCGTCAGGTCATGGACGCCTTGGATGTCCTTGTCGTTGAACCGGGTTATCACGTCGCCGGCCTGGATTCCCGCTTTCTGCGCCGGGCTGCCAGCCTCGACCGAGGCAACCAGCGCGCCCTTGGCGCCCGGCATTCCGAGCGCCTCGGCGATGGAGGGCGTGATCTCCTGAAGACGCACGCCGATGAAGCCGCGCTCGATGCGGCCAGTGCTGATCAGTTGGTCGACGATAGTCCGAGCTGTGCGCGAGGGCACCGCGAACCCAATGCCTATGCTACCGCCTGACGGCGACACGATTGCCGTGTTGACTCCGATGACTTCGCCGCGCGCGTTGAACAAAGGACCTCCCGAGTTACCTCTGTTGATCGAGGCGTCAGTCTGCAGGAAATCGTCGTAAGGACCGGCCTGGATATCGCGAGAGCGGGCAGAAAGGACGCCGACAGTGACCGTGCCCCCGAGGCCGAAGGGACTGCCGATGGCGATGGTCCAGGCCCCTGGTTGCATCGCGTCCGAATCCCCCCAGGCCGTCGCCGTCATGTTGGGCCGAGGATCGACTTTCAATACCGCGATGTCGGTTGCCGGATCGCGGCCCACCACCCGGGCGGGCGCCGTCTCCTTGTCGGAGAACACGACGTGAATCTCAGTTGCGTCGGCGACGACATGGTTATTGGTGACGATGTAGCCTTCGGGACTGATCACAAAGCCGGAGCCGAGTGCTTCCCGCACCTGGGGCTGGATACGCCCTCCTCCGTCGAAGGGATTGAGAAAGTCGTTGAGCGTCGTTTGATCCTGGATGATCTGCCTGGTCGTGATGGCGACAACCGCGGGCAGCTTCTGACGCACGATTGCGCTGAAGTCGTTCGGAATTTCCTGTGCGGTGGCCGGAGCAAGGCCGCCAGTCGAGAGCATCAGGGCTCCTGTGATCAAGCCAATGCACAAGTTCCTAGAGAGGTAAGACATGACTGGTTCTCCTGCCGGATTCGGGTCCTTGATTTTCGCCCGACGTCAGAACTGAGATTCTCGCCGATTGTTTCACGGGCTGGATAAAATGGTTCTAAGGCGTTGACCACGGGAAATGTGACCCGTGCCAAGCCATTGAAACTTGCTTGAGACGTCCCAAAATTTCCTCTGGCGGGAATCGCGAGAGCCGCCAAACTCAAACACGCAGGAGATTGTCTGAAGCGGAGGACCATCAATGGAAGCAGCCATTTCGACCCATTTTGCCTCGATTGAACCCGTGGCCCCCGATGTTTTTCTGGACCGATTGCTGCATCCGGCACGGCATTTCAAACATCCCCACGACGTTTTGGCCGACGTTGCCCTGGACGGTCAGGAGAAGCGCGCCATCCTTTCGTCATGGGCGTCGGATGCCTGCGCGGTAGAATCCGTGCCAGCGCTTCGCATGCTGCCGAGGGCGGGTGAACCAGTCAGCTTCGATGCGATCATGGATGCATTGCAACAATTGGATCAATCGGACGAGCTTGCCGGTCCTGATGGCAGTGACAGCGCGATGGTGGCCGGGTTCGTGCCATTCATCGATCGGATTTAAGCGCGACCTGATTGTTCGTGAACCATTGACCCGTCGGCGAGTGACCCCGCCGGCGGGGGGTGGCATGGGTGCGTTTCGCCCGGATTGCCGCTGAAAATTTTCCTAATACCTCTTGAAGGTGCAAGTCGCGATTCTAAATTGATGGTCGCCGGTCGCCTGATGGGGCCGGCAAGACCAGGAGGCGGCAAGGCTCTTGGCGCCTCCTATGATCCATGTTGCTCAAACGGAGGATGTGGTTATGAACCTCGATTTTACCCCCCTGTACCGGTCCAGCATCGGCTTCGACCGCATGGTCGACATGCTTGAAAATGCGAGCCGTGTGGCCTCGTTCGACAACTGGCCGCCCTACGATATCGCCAAGGTTGATGATGATGACTATCGCATCACGATGGCGGTCGCCGGTTTCTCGCAGGACCAGCTGACCATCACTCACCAGCCCAACATGCTGGTCGTGAGCGGGTCGCAATCCGGCGATGAGAACGGCCAGTATCTCTACCGCGGCATCAACGGGCGCGCTTTCGAGCGTCGGTTCGAACTGGCCGATCATGTCAAAGTTGCTGGCGCCAGCCTTGAGAACGGGCTGCTGAGCATCGATCTCAAGCGCGAGGTTCCCGAGGAGATGAAACCGCGCAAGGTCGAGATCTCCAGCGGGGCTCCCATGCCGAAGATCGAAGCCCCCAAGGTCGAGACCGAGAAGCTGGCGGCCTGAGCAATCCACGATGAAGGCATCGCTTGAGCCGGGCGTCCGGCCCGGCTCACAGACCTACGAAAGGAGAAAGACAATGAGCGTACGTGACTTGATCCCATGGGGCCGGGGCAACGGAAACTCGGCGCCCAGTCTCTTCCCTGATGGAGATCGAGACCCCTTCGTCTCCCTCCACCGGGAGGTAAACCGGCTGTTCGATGACGCCTTCCGCAGCTTCGGCGCCAGACTGCCGGCCTTCAGTCCCTCTTTTGCCGCCACTTGGCCCAGCGTCGAAATTTCCGACACGGACAAGGAAGTCCGCGTCACGGCGGAAATACCCGGCCTGGACGAGAGCGACATAGAAGTCCTGCTGGACAACGGGGCGCTCAAGCTTAAAGGCGAGAAGCGTTCCGAGACCGAGGACAAAGACCGGCAGTTCTCCGAGCGCTTCTACGGTCGCTTCGAGCGCCTCATTCCGCTCGGCTACGAGGTCGAGGAAGACAAGGTCAACGCCGCCTTCAAGAACGGGGTGCTGACCGTGACCTTGCCCAAGACCGAGCGGGCGCAGGCGAAGGCCAAGCGGATCGCAATCAACGGCAAGAACTGACGCACGGCAGTATGAGCAGCGGCCGTCACGGCCGCTGCTCGTACCACCCTTCATGATGGGAGGGACAGACAATGGAGACAGCTCAAAGCAGCGACATCAGAAGCCCAACCACGACCTCCGGCCGGCCGGACAATGACAATCGGCCTCGTGTCGACGAGCCGGCTTTGTCAATGGGGCGGTCAGTGTTTCCGGACGGCGTGACGGCACGGATCTACCAGCCATGCCGCTCGGCCATGACCTCGGCAAAGCCCCGCAAGGACTGGCGATTGATCTTCGAACCTCGCACAGCCCCGTTCATCGAGCCGCTGATGGGCTATACGGGCGGCCGGGACACCCTGACCCAGGTTCAACTGGATTTTCCGACGCTGGAGGCGGCGATCCGTTATGCGGAGCGCCAAGGCCTCAGCTACGTGGTGCAGGCTCCATCTTCTGGCTCTCAGGCCAAGGTCAGCAACAGGCAAGCATCGGAGGAGAGGCACGCCTTTTCCGACGTGGTTTGGCAACGGCTACAATTGGCATGGCTCCAGGCAAGCCACAACTATGGCGCTGGTGCACAGGCAGCGCACATACAGACGGCGCTTTCCGAGCCCGAGACATTCTATGCCTCTCCGATGGAGGTGGTGGATGACCCGGTACTCGCACCCGACGAGAAACGTGCCGTGCTCAAGAACTGGGCCTGGAACGAGTACCTGATCGACCTGGCCACCGCTGAAGGCATGCCGGAAAATGCACGTCCCACGCGATTGGACGAGGTTGAGCTCGCTCTGCTGGCCTTGGAAGGCAGTACCCAGAGATTCCAGACTCGGCTCAGCCCGGTACGATCCCGGATAGCCGCATGATGGAGGCAAGAATGGACCCACTGATCGTCTTCGACGCCCAACGGACCATCCCGAACCCCTTCGCGCTTGCGGTCGCGGCAGCAGGGCGGGCGCGCGCACTGGCGCGCGGCGCAGCGCCCCGGCTGGCGGCCAGGCCGAAGAGCCGGCCGCATCTCGCATTGAGTGAGATCGCCGGCAATGCGTTCGAACCTCGGGAGATCGAACCCTTCCTCCTGACTGAGCCGATCTCGCCGAAGGACTGCGTCCGTTTCAAATCCGGACCCAAGAAGCTTTGCGGCATCGGGCCGAACAGGCCCGCTGCCGCACCCGCCCTCGACTCAAGGGCGGTACATTGACGTACTGAAACGCAGGAAAGGAGAATGACGATGTTGAAGACCGACAGCAGCAGGCCGGCGCTCGATGTCGTAAACATCCTTGCCGGCATCGCGCTGGCGCTCTCGCCTTGGCTCCTTGGCTATGCTGCCGATGCTGTTGCCGTCTGGCACGCCTTCATCGCGGGCGTAATCACCGTTCTGATCGCAGCGCGCGCGTTGGTGGCTTCCACAAATATGAGGAATGGGCGAACCTTGTCGTCGGCCTGTGGATTGTGGCCGCACCTTGGGTGCTTGGCTTTGCCGGCCTGGCGGCAGCAATGTGGTCGCACGCCATCGCTGGCGCTGTGGTTGCTGCCCTGGCAGCAGCCAGCCTTTGGCTCGCGAATGACCGACCGCTCTCTGCAGCCTGATCATAGCCGCTGGCGGGTCCGACTCTTCCGGGCCCGCTCTTTTTTTCGCGAGACGATGCCGGCGGCGATGAAAGGCGTTGACGTGCCAGAATTGATGCGCTCCGTTTGACGACCTATATCGCGCGCTGTGTGGAGTGGCCGCAATGGACATGAGTAAAGGAAAACACAACGCCGCCTTCGCTGCGCTGATGCTCTTCCAGCTACGCAGCTCGTGACGCAAATCCAAATAGCCGGTTAGAGGCCTTGCTACGCGACGGCAAGATCGCCGACGTGCAGGTTGGGGGGCCGAGGGCCTCGCGGACAGACGCGCTGGCAGCGGGATGAGGTGCCAATTGCCAAGAGGCTGCTGGGCTCGGCCGGCCAATTCTCTCTTGAACTGAAAAGAGGCATTTCCAATATCCTCTCTGTGCCGAAGGCGTCACGCAGACCGGCATGTTTGCCGAGGAATCATCCTGCGTCACCCGAAGAGACACAAGCGCCGCTTTAGGGCTTGAAGGGAGGTCAAGATGGAGAGCGCTACGTTCAAACAGCCGATTTTCGTGCGAGATGACAGTTTCGTTCTCAAAAAGATCGGTTGCGTCATGGATGCCATAGAATTTCTGGAAGAATGGCCGGTCGAAAGGCGCGGCCTTCTCCACGGAGCGGCCTGTGATACATGCTACTCGGCGTATGATGGTCGCAAGTCGGTCGAGGCCGCGCACAAGGCGTTTGCGACCTGGGCACGCAGGGTGGGTGTGATCGAAGACGTTCCCTTGGCGCCGTCTTGGATGACAGGGCCGAAGATTGGCAGTGCACACGAACTAACCGTTAAAACTCTCTGCGGCGGCAATCACGCCGCCGCAGCAAACAATCTGCCACGCGCTCACGAGGAGGAGAGGCTCGGTTGACCAGATGACGGACGGGCTGCGCCGGCAACTCGCGCTATCGTATTCGGGGGGTCCGGACGATCGCCCTCCCGCTGCCAACCCCGATGAGCAAAGAGCCTTTCACATTTGCAAGCCGCAGCCGCCGATTGCAGCCCAAGCCGAACACAGGCCTTCACTGCACCAAAAAGTCCGCTACACATAAGGCATGGTGCATTCATGGCCTTGCGGACGGGCGAAGCCGTGAGGCGATACTCGCCCACGCCTCGACCAGTCACGGCACAGCGGATTGAGCGAGTACTCGACCGCGTCGCCGAAATCATTGTGGCACGAGGTGAGCATGGTGAGGCATGGCTCCCGTTATACGACCACTTGGAACGCGCCTTGCAGGACAACCGGGCGAAGGAAGAACGTCTTGCCGCAGTGGGTCAGCGGGTCATACGATCCCAGGATCGAGCGGCCACACGATCTTCATAGTTCCTGTTGCCACATCTTCATGTCGCCGTCCTCGCCATATTTCGGCCGGTAGATCGGGTAGCCCATCAACATGCGCCGAAGCTCCTCGCCGAGCCTACCGTTCTTCATGCGGTCTTCGAACGAGCGGCGCAGTGAATAGACAGTGTGTATTGTTCTCGGCGGCCGCCGACCGCGTCAACAGATGATGATTTGGCAGGCTCGCCTATCGTGCTCTCGGCTAGTCCGCAGGATCGTGCCGAGGAGCTCGGCGACCAATATCTCTGCGAGAGGTCGATAGACGAATCCCAGGGACTCGACGCGCTTGATGTGGATTTTCACCAGCATCAACGAAGCCCACAAAGCATTGTCAGCAGCCTCATGGAGATCTCGGGCGGTGCGCGCCTTTATCCGGTCTGTGTTGTCGAGGGCGCGGCGCACGAGCACGCAGCGCTCGTCGAGGTCCCTGACCTCTCTGGGCACACGGCGATAGTAATGGAAATGATCGCCCCTCCGTTGCAGGAAGCGGTCGGGATGATGCTGTCCGCGTCGTCTTCCCGGGCAGCAATTCAGGGCGCAGCAATCTGCGTTGCCCACCCACCCCCAGTTTAGCAGCCCTGTGCCTTCAGGGACCGGACCATGCGCACGACAACAGGCTCATATGGCTTCTTTTCCGATTTCCTGTAATCAATTGTGAAAAGCGCGGCGCGGTCGCCGCAGACCGTGATTGCGCGGACATAGCGGATCTCGCCATTCTTGACACCCGAGTAGCTTGCCCATCTGGATGTTATGCGCCGATAGGTCAGTCGCCAACCGGACTTTTTGTCCTCTATCATGCGGTGCTCGATCTCGGCGCGAAAACTGGCTTTGCCCAATCGTGCGCCCCAAATGACTAGGGACGCTTCTCTCGGCCCCTGAAAAGCCGCGCCTTGATCCGAGTGCTGGGTGAGGACGAAACCTGGAGGAATATCGAATGTAAAGCCAAGCTGCCGGACGCCAAAGGGCTGCCATGCTTCGGCCCGAAGCAATGTGGTGCAATAGAGACAGACTGTAAGGCCCAGCAAGAAGTGTCGCATCGCTCTGATTTAGCGTCGGCTAACATGGCGACCAGACCGACATGGGGTCCGCGACGTAAAATGTGCAGTTCAAAGCGGGCTTCCCTTGGCGTCAGGGATGATCACTGAGGTGGAGCCGGAACTTACCTGATCCTTGAGCCGGCGAACCGATGATGCTGGAGGGGCTTTGAGCCATAGTGGTTCTAACTGTAGCCGAGCAAATGGCGAAGCCCAACTATCGGAGCTAGACGGTCCATATCATGCAAGGGCCGCCGCGACCCAGGCGATCGCGGGAGAGCCGCGCCGCTATTTCAGCCAAACTGTGTTCCATGGTCGAATTCTCCCCAGGTTGACTCCAGAGGACGGCGGGCGCAGACGTTCACGCGGACGGGCATCGACTGGTCATCGCTCGACACATGGTGCGCATCCCCCACAATCCACATCTCGGTAAGCGATTGGAGGGGTGGCCGGCGCCTGTGGCGGGTTTGTTGGGACGTTAGGCGCCGGCCGGGCGGGCGGGGGTGGGCCGCCGCAAGCACAAGCTAATATATACCCAACTCTGGTGCCTATGGTGCTATCGCGCAATGGCCCTGACGGGCAGCCTAGGCCATGGGGCTTAGTTGCGGGATTACCGTTTTGCGCGTAGTTTGTAGATCTGGTTGTTTGGGTCCCTCCTTATGACCAGTGCCGGTCGGCACGGTCACCGTCACCCTTGCTTGGTAAACTGATCGTGCCGACCTACCCTTTTGACATAGAACCGCACCCCCTTTGGCAATTGAAGCGACTGGCGAACGGGCGGCATGAAACTCATCCGAATGGCGTCACGCTTCGTCGCTAGGCGATGTGTTGCCGCCGGATCAACGTCAACTGCGGTTCGAGCTGTAGCGCTGGGAGCAAGACGCCCAGGAGTTACCATTGGGCTGCGCACGCTGAAAGGACGGGTTACTCCCGACGCGGCGAAGTCAAATCCGAGGATCGCAAGGGCCTTCAGCTGTCTGCTCGCGCCGAGTCCCTGGGATTCGTCTATCGACCGCTCGCCGAGATCCTGGTCGCGGAGCCCCTCGATACGATCCTGCAGCGGGTAGAGAGCACGATAGGCGAGCCTGCCAAATCACCATCTGTCGATGCGGTCGGCGGGAAGATTGAAGCAACGGTTAGAAGTCACCTCGGGCGACCCTACGCTTCAGGTCAATGCCGTTCGCAGGCCAACCAGATCGTCGGCATGTCCCATGTCCAGACCTTCAGCCGGCGCGCCCCACGCATCAGCCGTCAGGCCGGTGAACACGTCGAACACCGTCCAGCTTCTACCTGGCTCCTGCCTTAAGTCGTACCGCTGCTGTGCCATGGGTCATTCGTTCAGCTTCCGATCCAGCTCGTCAAGCATGGACCGATGCTGCTCGGTCACATCCCAATCTGCTGGACCTCCCAGCAGTTGGCGGATTTGATGGCGCAGCGTCTCTGAAGTAATCCACGACCGAATGAGACGCGATGTAGCCTGCTGTTGCTCGGGAGAAAGCTCTTGCATGGTTGGCCCGCACGGTTAGACCGAGCCCAACCCCTTTGTGACCTTAATGGTTCCCGATGGATTGCCTGAAGAGAGTTGGAGCTGCAGCTACTCCGGCGCGACCGATAGAAAAAGTTCATCGCCGCGAAGGCCGGCTTTGTAACGTGCAATCAGGCTTTCGGCAGCCGTCGTAGCTTCGGGGCTTTCGCGGTTAATGCCGCGCAGCTCACAAAGCATATCGAACAGCCCCTGGAGAAGAGACAGTTCCTCCGGCTCGAAGGTGCCGTTCGCGATGCTTGTTACCAGCATGATCCCTGCCCCTGCATTGGCCGGATCATTCGAGCGGGTCAGCTAAATGTCAATTCGGACCAAGGTCTTGTCGGAAAGGCCTTCATCGCTCAATAGGTCACAGTGACGACAACCGTGTCGGTGTATACGCCTGCGGAAGGAGTGGCCTGCGGCGGGACGCGACCATAAACCGTGAAGACTTGCGGGACCCCAGTTCCAGTTCCCGGCACTGTGCTGCCGGGCACGGAAGCGTCGCCCCAAGGCTGAGTTCGATCAGCATTCTTGTAGAGGCCATAGGTCACTGTTTCCACGCCTTTCGACATCTTGCGAGTTGTCGGCGGCGATCCTGTCGTGCCGCCATTCAGCGAGACCGTGTAGGCCGCTGCTGGTGTGCAGGTGACTGACACCTGGCCGGTGGCATCAACATTGCCGTCAAGTACCCCCTTTGATCCAAAATCGATGTTCTGCGTCGATACAAGGCAGTTGGCGGCGACCGTCGCATTGATGGTGAAAGTCGGATCAGCCGCCACCGTACCGGAGGCGGTACTGCAACTGCTGCCGGAGGTATAGCGATAGCGAAATTCGACCTGCGCACCGGAGAATGTCGAAAGGTAGGTTCCAGGTGGAACGGTTCCCTGCCCTCCGGCCACGGCGCCATAGATAGTCGCCGTTCCAGTGGCTGAGCCCAATACATTTGGGGTCAATGCCAGTGCCGGAGGGCGGGAAGCGTAGGCCCAGGCATAAGAACCCCAAACCACGCTGCGTGCCGAGTCGGAATAGAGCTGATAGTTGAGTGCGTTGGCTCCGCTAAACATCTGGCGGGCCGTCGCCGACGACGCGCCGCCTGTGCCGGCCGCAAGATGCGCACAGATCAGGATGCGCTGACCGACAATGCCGCTGCAATTCATGTTGATGGTCGCGGTCGTGTTGGTCTGACTGCCCGAGAGGGTGTCAACCAACCCGAAATTCATGTTCGAGACGCTGAAGCTGCAGCTTTGCGCCAAAGCGGACAACGGAAACATGGCAAAGGCCATGAAGATGACAAGACGGAGCATTCGTTCTCCCATGTTTACCTGCATGCCACGTCCTTGATTGCGACTTGCTGACCGGGTGCGGGCGTGTAGAAAAAATCGGCCTTGCAGGAGGTGCCATCCAGACGATCGATCACGACCGTGTTCTGTGCGCTTAAGCCTCGAATGTACGCCTCACCATCGTAGCCGATGACAAACTCTTCGGAGCCAGCCTCCATGCGCCCCTTCAGGCCGGCTTCCAAAGGGGTCCCTGTGCTGTCGACCAGAGTGACGACCGCTGCTTCGGGCGCTTCCGAAACGCCGAACGTCACCACGACCCCGCTGCGATCGGCTGGCATCACGACTTCCTTGGTTGCCGGAACGTCCGCATTCACTGGCAGATTCTTTGGATCGATGGAGACCGTGTTCGGTTCGTAGGAGTTAAGCCCGGGGACCAGGATGCGCCCTTGCCGATTGGTCTTTCCCACCGGCCTGTTCTGGAACTGGACGTCGACATCAGGAGCGCCGACTTCGACCACGGCGAAAGCATCGTCTATGCGATTTGTGGCAAAGACCCCGCCGCCTGCCACGGCAATCGCGCCATCCATTTGCGCAGTTGCCCGCACGTCCTTCCCGTATTGTTGGACGCCAGCCTCGAAGCGGGCGAAGCGCGCGCGATAGCTTGCTGCGGCCGACCGGTTGGGCGTGTCGCCTTCCGAGGTTCGTGCTCGCCAGCCAATGCTGCCGTCTTCCAACCGCTGCGACTTGGCGATGTCGGCGACGACATTCAGGCCGTCCGGTCCCTGCTCTATTCCCGTGGAAGCGGTGATATCGTCACCGAACGGAACCGATAGGCCGGCGAAGACTCCAAAGCCGCCGCTATCCTCAAGGTCGGTAAAGGCAGTGGCATAGAGGCTGCTTCGCTTGAATATCTCTTGGCTGTAGGAAAGGCCAACGATCTGGCTCTTCTGGCCTTCGTCACTTTCAAGATGCGTATAGGAGAGATTGAGGCTGGAAAAATCTATCGGCGCCGGGATGCTGAGCGTGAGCTGGTCTATTGCGCGAGGCACGCCCGTGCTGAAGATCGGCACGTCACCGGGCTCTGACAACGTCGGCTCTGCCGTCACCGCGGCGATGTCATCATAGTCGCCGAAGGCGCGTTGGATGCGACCGTAGATCGACCACCCTTCGTAGCTCATTTCCAGAGACGCGTTGACAAGCGAACCCGTGCGACCGTCCTGATGGCTGCCGGCGACGGCGACTGAGACTGCGCCATATGGTCCAAGCGGAAAGGCGGCGCCTACACCACCGTTGATCAATCCTTCGCCGCCCTCGGCATGGCCCTCAAGCGTCAGCCAATTGGTGAGACCGTAGCGTGCGGTGGCGACCCCAAACACCCCGTTGGCGTAATCGTTGGACTCGGTGCCGAAGTTACGCCGTGGAAACCCGATCTCCGCCGAGAAATCGAGCAAGCCCTGTCCCAGCATGTCGCTGGAGGTATAGAAGGGGAGCCTCGTTGTGGTCTCGCGACCGAGGCTATCCCTCAACACGACCTGCGCTTCACCGGCTCCGGCAAAGACTGGCAAATTGGTGACCTGAAAAGGCCCGGCGGGAATCTCTCCGGTATAGGTGCGGACGTTCTGGGCATAGACTTCGAGGGTGGAAGGAACCGCAGCGGTTCCGCCGAAGGACGGCAGCGGCAGCGTGACCAGGTCCGACCGGAGCGCGAAGTTGCGCTGTGCTTGGATGCCACCGAGATAGACCGGCCGCGTCCAGGCCAGCCCGCCGGAAATGAAGTCCCCCGCCCTGTAGGTCATCATCCGTTCAGGGTCTGAATAGCTCCACGTCGTATTAAGCCGTGTGAAGCCACCGAACTCGCCATCGGAATAGCCGGCAATGAAGGATTGGTTGAGCGTGCCGTAGGGGCTGAACACGCGCGCATCAAAGGCTCCTGAAATTCCCTGAAACAGGTCAACCCTGTTCTCAACCAGGGAGTTGGAACTTGCGAAGAGAGAGTAGTTGAATACGCCGCCATAACCCGACTGCGCCTGAATACGATCTCCCTTCTCAGCGGCCTGAACATCGACGACGCGGGCGGCGCGCCCCTCGTTCGTGGTCGTGACAAAGAGGCGCTGCGTCGGCTCATCAATACGAAAGGCAACATCGGGCAGTTGGTCCAGCCTGACCAGCCCGTCCGCGTTTGCGCTATCTACGGGCTTCAGGCCGACCTGCTTCAATTCGTCCGGCGTCGCCGCCAGGCGCCCGTCGGGGAACTGCGTGAAGGTCCCTATCAGCTCCGTCGAAACGTCATTGATGAACACCTCGAGATAAAGGTCGCGACGTCCTGTTTGGTCCGGGGCGGGTTCCGCAATTTGAGTCTGCGGAGCCTGCGCGTTCGCCGGCAGGAAAGTTAGAAAGGTGCCTGCAGCGACGACCGCGATTCTACCGCCCTTTGATCGCAACCGGAGCATCAAATGGTCCAAAATCGCTCTGTGCCTTCAGCACCACAGAGCTTGCGGCCAGCGATTTGCTGCTGCCGATCGGCCATTGCATGGTGGCTCCGCCAAGAATGTAGCCGACAAGTCCGCTGCGACTGGCGACCTTCTTGCCGCCTTGCGTCAGATCGATGTTGGATAACCTCAGCCGGCTTTCACCATTGTTACGCGCCGTCAGAACAAGGCTGCGGCCCTTCCGCGACATGCTGAAGGACACGTCAGGTGCCTTGGAGTCGGGATTGCGAAAAAAGACCGGCACGGAATAGCGCAGCACCAGCGTCACGGTCCCAGCCTTCCTGCGCGATGGGTCGGGCAGCTCGTCTACAAGCAGGCGATAGCTTTCCTCGGTCTTCACTCGCGCCTTGCTGACGCGGAGCACGCGAACGGAATAGTCGGCATTCGGCCCGACCTGGGTCGATGGCGGGCTGGCAACCACGTCGGTGGTCGGCTCCAACTGCTCTACGCCGTCAGCCTGGCGCCAACGGAATACGCGTATCTGCACGTTTATCGGCCGCTTGGCATCATTGTGCAGATTCAAAACTGCCGCGCTGTCGGGCGCAATCAACTCCAGGCTGGTTGGGGCCACTCTAAGGGAAGCGGCTGCCGAAAGGCTGACGCACAGCAAAAGGAGCGCTGCCGCCCCTATGCATGACTGCATGGGTCGCATGTCGTATCCTCCGTTTGGGAAGTTCAATATGTCACGGTGATCGCGACGGTATCCGTGTAGACGCCTGCGGCCGGCGTTGTTTGCGGCGGGACTCGCCCATAGACAGTCAGGTTTTGCACGTTGCCGTTTCCGGTTCCTGCAACCGTATCGGTGCCGACTGTGATCCCCCACGGCTGGGTGCGCCCAGTGTCCCTGTACAGCATGTAGTTAACCGTAGCGGCACCAGGGCCGGTCATTTTGCGAACTGCTACGGTCGCACCAGCACCCGCGCCTGCGCTCAGACCCACATTGTAGGTCTGACCGGAAGTGCACTGCACGCCGATGGTACTGGTTTGATCGGCATTGGCGTCGATTACGCCTTTTGAGCCGAAATCCAGATCGCTGGCGGTCTGAACCTTGCATTCGGCGGTAATGGTAATGCGAACCGTCATGTTGCCTGTCGCGACCGCCGCAAGGGCTGGGTCGGTCAGGGATGCCGCGGAAATGAGAGCCAAAAAGGCCGCGAGGCAGGCACGCATTCAGTGTGCTCCTTATCTTTCGGCTGCTCGCCAATGGCGATAACCGTCGAAAGCTCCCGACCCAAAATGCATTTGGCACAAATTGCGTTAAGATTCAACTAACATCTCAGAGACCGCTGAGCTCAACGCGTAAAGGGATATTTGCTGTTGCTAATGGTATCCGCAATTCAGTTAGGAAGTATTGCCGGAAATGACGATCCAATCATCACAGGTATTATACATTCCTGGAAATATACTAATCTTCAATTCACATGGTAAGATATCCCGACAGAAATCGAAGTCGGGTTTTCGTCTTAAAGTTTAGTTTAAATCTCCACATTAGCGCCAATGATATGTCGGTCACTTTCCAATGTTTTTGACGCCATTGGAATGGTATTTCTCCAGCGCTCACGGCAAATCAAATAATTTGGAGCACACTCGATATTAGCACGTCGTTCGCGTTTTCTTCACATGGCGCCAAATAATTGGAAGAAATGATGCAGCGTCAATTTAAACTAATGGCGGCAAAAAGCCCGTCACTTGCGGAAACGGGCTTTCTGACTGGCCAAAGGCAGGAGAGTGTCACACCGCCTTGCGGCTGGTTCGCACTTCCGTCCCGGCTGTTCTTTTTAGCGGCGGGAGATCAGCAGGCAAAGCTGGCGTAAGTCGCGATCGTAGGTCCCCTGACTGCCGAGCACGTCCACACAACGTTTCTTCATCCGTGCGAGTTGCGTATCCGACAGGTCAGCTACGACGTTGACCAGTCTACGATTGCTGGGATTAGAAGGATTGCTCGGATTGGAAGGGTTGGAGGGGCTTGTTTCAACGCCAACACCGGCATTGACACCATTGCCAACGCCCAGTCCAGCACCAACACCAATGCCGCTCGTGCCGCCCAAAGTTGCGCCAACACCTGCCGTCACGCCGTTAGTGCCACCAACCGTCGCACCTGCCCCAGCATTGATGCCACTAGAGCCGCCGACGGAGGCGCCCAGACCGGCATTGACGCCGCTGGAGCCACCGACTGAGGCGCCTGCGCCAGCATTGCCGCCGCTCGAACCCCCGATAGACGCACCCGCTCCGGCGTCCACGCCGCCCGAGCCGCCGATAGAGGCACCAGCACCGGCATTGATGCCGCCGCTACCCCCAACGGATGCGCCCGCACCGGCGCCAATTCCGGCGGCATTTGCCGGCATGCACAAAACTGAAATGATCACGCCACTCGCCAATGTTTTGGCAGTTCTCGCGAAGATACTAGCCATGACACTCTCCTGTGGTTGCCTTACGATGTGCAGCAAGCTTCGCCTGCCGCTCATATTAGTACGCGCTAAGGCGCCACCGAGTTGCACAATAGCCGGTATGATCCGGCGGTATAGTGTCCTGCGGATATAGGACAATGCTGATATTTTATTAAAATGCTTAAGAACAACTGTGGCTCGGTTGCCCCGGACGCGTTGCTACACGAGCGAATTGCCTGGCCATCCATGTTTCGGGTCCTCGCCATTCAGGAGGTCCACACTGTGACCGCGTACTTGTCAAGATAGCAGGCGCCCCCTCGCGCCATGAACACATCGAACTATGGCTTGAGCACCGCGGGCTGTCCAAATCTCTTCCGTAGTGGCCGGTGCGGTCCGTTGGGCCCAAAGGCCCCCACTGAACCAGCATTCTCCCTTTCCGCGTCTAGTGCGGCCGTAGTGGGTTCGCCTCTCGAGTCAGGGAGCTGTCGCATGGTCTAAAAGCCGGAAGTCCGACAGGGCGCACATTGGAATCGGCGCGATCAATGCCTTCGACGGTGATCGCGATCGTCGCGTTCTCGATCCCAATCCATCCCTTGGCTTTCCGGGGTTGCGGACGTCCTGCCTGCATTTCAGATATAGCAGTGAAAGCAGCTTAGCATAAGCGGCTCTAAGCGTCCTTCGGCAAAGACCCTGTCGCCATAGGGGAGACAAGAGCTCGCGGCTCAAGCCGGCCGCAAAATCCTGGCGATTGGTTGTCAGGATGACGCACATGCAGCTTGCCACTGGCGACAACCTTTGCTTGCCTGCCTGTTCCGCGACGAGAGGAGGCAGGCATGGAACGGTATTTCTCGGTGGCTATTGTGACGCTGCTTTGCAGCCTAATGATTTTTGGCATAGCGCTGACAGTCGCCAGAACCCACAAGAGGACGGGCGTTCTCGCCCCGACCATGACTGGGGATCCGCTGCTTGAGCGGACAATCCGCGCTAATTCAAACTCGATCGAATGGCTGCCGATCTTTCTTCCGTCGATGTGGCTTTTCGCGGTCTACTGGAGCGCGCCATGGGCGGCTGCACTGGGACTGCTTTGGATAATGACGGTTCCCGTCGGCACCGCTGAAGCGGTACCCCGGCTTCTTTATTCAATCTTTCGCCGCATGTGACCTTTCGCTTCAACTCGACAGCGTTCAAAAGGCGAACAAGAGTCCGGGCATAGCTTAGCCGTAGCGCCCACGGGTCTGCTGGCTGCCCAGTCAACACGTTAAACGCGGTCCAGCTTCGTTGGTTCTTTTCTGAGTTCATGTCTCTGGTGAGTCACCGTCGCTAGCCATACATCAAGCAGTGATCGATGATTCCGTGTGTCACGGGGCAGCTTAGCAACGGGCGAAGCTATCGGTGGTTCCGGCGAAACGAATACGAAGCAGGCGGTTGGACCGGCTTCGATTCAACGGCTGATGTCACAAGTGATGACTTGGAAGGCGCCAGAGGTCGTCAGCGCGTGAGATGGAATGACTGACGGCTAACACCGCCTCGTCCTTCCTGCGCGATAGCCTGATGACCTTCAAACGCATGAGCTGACTCGCAACACTGCGATTCAATTTAGCACACGTTTAATTAGCTCCGGAGCATTTTAACGAATCGTTGACCGCGCTGTCCCATTATAGGACGGCGCGGTCAAACCCCAACCGGACTGCGCAGGCGGCTCCGGCACTGAAGCGCCCGCCCAACTGTCGGAGTCGCCACCCACACCAACATACCAGCAATGGTTGAATCAACCGTTACCGCATGTGCTTTCCAATGTGCTTCCCTGATCGTTAGACTTTGACCGAGCGGACGGGAATATGCGCAGAACAGTTCGGTAACATTTGAGACAAGTCGATGGATATGACGAGCTATCTGATCTTGGTGGATCAATTCCCGGCAAGCTCTACAGCGGCGAGCCCAAAAAGGATATTCCTACATCTGTCCGACGTGCGGTCAGCAGGTCGACATGCGTCACCTTCGCCAAGGCGCTGGCCGCCGGTTGTGCCGCGCCGCCTCGCTCTGATTTCCTGACATTCCGATCGCTTGTCAAACGATCCAGCCCACATGCCGCACTTCCGCCGGGAATCGGGTCCATGACCATCGCGGATCCCGCCGATCAGGTCCCTGAGCTGGCGCTGCGTCCATGAGCGGCGCAGGGGGATTGATCCTTGCACTGAACCGTCCGAGGCGGTCTGCGAACAACTCGCCGTCCGGCCGGCATCGCCTTCTTCATGCTGCTCGCCCATCAGACCGCAAATTCCGCGACCATCGTAGCGGTCGCACGCATCGCCGTGATCGCTGAATTCGTGTTCACTGCAACCGCGGTGGTGGCTCATGCCCTCGCCTGGCATTCCGCCTATTCGCCGACCGAGAGGTGGATTGCGCTTTTCGATCCTGCTTTACCTCATTACCGGCCTGTTCTGGCTTCCAGTCGTGTGGATGCAGATCGAGATGCGCGATCTCTCGCCCTGCAGGCCGCGGCAGCGAAGCAAGCTTCACCACAGCGCTGCAACACCTTGGCACGTTCCGCCATTCCAGAAGGCGGCTACGACGACATGAATGCAAACACCATCTCCACCATTCTGGTTGTGGTCGCCCTGCGCCCACGGGCACATGGCCTGTAACTTCGCCGTGACCTCATCCCCTTGAGGGAACAATCTGACCGAGCCCCAGTTTGACCCAAACAAACACGGCCGATGGTTCGATGGAGGCATGCCATGAGATGGTTGAGCAAGCTGTCCGGGAGAGAATGCACCAGGATCGCGGTTCTGAAGAAGCTTTCCGTGACGAAGATAGCCGCAACGACCAGGGCGACCGCAACGGGCATGCTGACCGTCCCGATGAAGCTAGCCGTCATGGCGACCATTGGCGAAATCGTGGTGACTGGGGCAGAGGACACAGAATGGCTCGACACCGGGGGCACCAAATGATGCGCGGTGCCGGCATGCGACTTATGTTTGGCCTGTTGGACACGGATGGGGACAGGTCATTGAGGTTCAAAGCGCGGTCGGCAGGATGTTCAATAGCATCGACGAGAATGGTGACGGCAACATCGATCTAGACGAAATCCAGTCCCTCCTGCACGGCTCCAACGTGCATGGCACAAACAACGAAGACATGCCGTAGCTGCATCAAGACTGAGGAGCCGACTTCAGACGGAGCGGCAAGCGAGTCGCGGTCAGGCGAAGGCGCCGTTTGGAATGGCCCAAAATATTCTCTCAAGCTCCCGGAACATAGATCGGCCATTGCGGTTCGACAGGCGGCGGGCACGGTCGATGAATAGCATGGCCCGCTTGCCAAGCGCGGGTCCCGATCGACCTTGCCAACAGAGGAGCGGGCTATGCGTGCGTTGGTCTGGCACGGTAAGGAAGACATACGCTGCGATCAGGTCTCCGATCCAGAAATTGAGGATGAACGGGACGCGATTATCAAGGTGACGAGTTGTGCCATCTGCGGCTCCGACCTTCACCTTTACCACAACTACGTGCCAGCCATGCTGCCAGGCGACATTATGGGCCACGAGATGATGGGAGAGGTCGTGGAGGTCGGCAGGGGCGTCAACGGCGCTCTGAAGAAGGGAGACCGCATTGTCGTACCGTTCACCATAATCTGCGGTGAGTGCGACCAGTGCAAGAGACAGAACTTTTCGGTTTGCGAACGTACGAACCGCAAGAAGAACCTCGGCGACAAGGTGTTCGGGCACACCACCGCTGGTCTGTTTGGCTACACCCATTTGACGGGCGGCTATCCCGGGGGACAGGCGGAATACCTGCGGGTGCCGTTCGCCGACGCCACGCACGTAAAGGTGCCTGACAACCTTACCGACGAGCAGGTTCTCTTCCTCGGCGATATTTTTCCCACCGGATGGCAGGCCGCGGCACAGTGCGACATAGAGCCTACGGATACGGTTGCGGTGTGGGGCTGCGGCCCAGTCGGGCAGATGGCAATACGCAGCGCCCTGCTGCTCGGCGCCAAACAGGTGGTGGCGATCGATTGCCTGCCGGAACGGCTTTCCATGGGGGCGGCCGGCGGTGCCATCACCATTAATTTCGCCGAGGAAAGTGTCGTCGAACGGCTGCAGGAACTCACCGGCGCAAATGGCCCGGAGAAGTGCATCGATTGCGTCGGCATGGAAAGCCATGTCTCGCTGGCCCAGCCCGACACCGTCTACGATCGCGCAAAGCAGTTGATGCTGATGGAAAATGATCGACCGCATGTGTTGCGCGAGATGATCTATGTCTGCCGGCCGGCCGGCGTGATCTCGATCCCCGGCGTCTACAGCGGGCTGGTCGACAAGATTCCGATGGGACAGGCGATGAACAAGGGCCTCACCTTCCGCATGGGGCAGACCCATGTCACCCGTTGGACCGAGGATCTGCTGCGCCGCATCGTGGACGGCCAGATCGACCCTTCCTTCGTCATCACCCACACCGTCGGGCTCGAGCAGGGACCCGAGATGTACAAGGTGTTCCGCGACAAGCAGGACAGCTGCATCAAGGTAGTTTTGAAACCGTAGGGAATCGTCATGAACGTGGTCGCTAAACTCACCAACATCACCCGATCGCCTGGCGATCCCAAAGTGCTGCAGGCCGGGCCGAGTGTGGCCGGTGCCTTCGATGGCCTTGCCCGCAAGCTCGGCTGGTTCAGCATCGCGCTGGGCGTCGTCGAACTGGTTGGTGCCGAGCGGATTGCCGGTGCGCTCGGCATGAGCGGCAAGCAAGATCTCATCCGAGCCTATGGGGCGCGGGAGATAAGCAGCGGCATACTCTCGCTTTCCGTGGACAAGCAGGCTGGGCTTTGGAGCCGGGTGGCTGGCGACGGCCTGGACATCGCGACGTTGCTGTCAGCTTATCGGCATGACAATCCAAAGCGCGACAACGTGGGCATTGCGCTTGCCGTGGTCGCCGGAATCGCTTTGCTCGACATCATCGGTGCGAAAGGCGTCACCGCGCGCCACTCTCGCAGGGGGACCAAGCCGCGCGACTACAGCGATCGCAGCGGCTTTCCCGCAGGCACTGCCGCAGCCCGCGACTTTGCCCGCTCTGAGCGCGGCCAGGAGTCCGGCGCCGCCTGACAGAGTGCCGACCTTGCGCTATAAGCTAGTCTGGGGTTCCAGCCCTAAAACCAGGTTACCGATTTTGAGCTCGACGAGATTGTAGCCGCGCAACTTGCTATCGGCCCGGCCCCATCCTGCACCATGCCGATTTCTACGCCGGATGCGACCTGCTCGCCACGCCCCAGGTGTGGGTGCGGCGCAGTGCCTGCGAATTCGCCGATGGCGCTGACGATTTCCCGGCCGTCAGCATCGGTGATGACGGTGGCGTAGCGGGTCATGAATCACACTCCTGAATCAGCGCGCGTTGCGGAGACAACCTATTGATGGGAAGCTGGCTGTTCGAGGAGGACAGCAATGAGCAACGTCACCACGCATTACGGCAGCGACGGCATCGTCGAGCGTATATTGGCCGCGATTTCCGATGCGAAGCCCGATAAAATCAATGCCGCGCAGCTCTATCCGTTCGACCAGCTTCACGGCCGCGAGCTCATCGCCACGCGAGACCATGGAGGTCGTCTTGCCCCCTCGCCCACCGACCGGATCCTTGATGTCGGCAGCGGCATTGGCGGCCCGGCGCGCTTCCTGGCCGCCACCTATGGCTGCCAGGTCGACGGTGTCGACCTCACACCAGTCTTTGTCGAGGCATCCGGCCGACTGACCATGCTCAGCGGCCTTGGCGACAAGGTTCGCTTCCACGAAGCCGACGCGGCGAAACTGCCCTTCGCCGACAACACATTCAACGCGGCAATCTGCTTCTATGTCGGGATGAACATCGCCGACAAGGCCGCCGTCATCGGGCAGGCTTTTCGCGTTCTGAAGCCGGGCGGCAAACTGATCTGGACCGAAGCCGTGCTGGCTGCCGGCGAGCCGAATTATCCCTTGCCCTGGGCGGTTGCGCCGGAAACCAGCCACCTTGTTGACCGGGATACCCTGAAGACCCTGTTCGCCGACGCGGGCTTCCATATTGACGAAGTCATCGACGAGACCGGCGAACATGTCGAACTGGCGATGCAAAGGGCCAGTTCCGGCATCATTCCTTCGCCTGTGCAACGTCAGGTCAATGAAATCGTGCTCGGCACCGAATTCGTGCAGCGACGCAAGAACTACATCCGTAGCCTGAGCGAAGGCAGATTGGCATCGCTGGCCATCATCGTCTCGAAGCCTGCCTGATCGGAGCCTTGATCGTAACGAAGGGCAGAAACAAAAAACCCGCCTTGGCGGCGGGAAGTTGGCGCAACTCAGCACCAGAAGTAGCGACCGGCAACACCATGGTTCGCAGTTTCGTTCGGCTCGCGAACCACCGCCTTTCTATACCATTGTGCGACATTGTACACGACGGTGCCATTGTCCGTGCACTTCGGTCCGGCATCGATTGTGCTATAACGGCCGGTAAACGGCTACGAAGCCGGTAAAGGCAGTCAGTTGCATCGCGCTCCTGTCCTCCGTCCGAGTCATCCTCACGGCAAGTTCGACGCCAGTAGTCAAAATGCGAAGGCACGATTGTGGCCGACAGCAGACCGCCAGCTGTAAATCTAATCGGACATCCAGGTAGTCGGCGCTCGGCCGGACAAAGGGCGCGACGGAGGTGAAGCGAAAAGTGCAATGCTGAACTTGCTGAAAAATAGTTTCGGGCTTGACCAGATTACCAGCCGGTCGATCTCGCCGATGCGCGCCCGGCCTGTCAGCGCCATTGCCATCTCCAAGTCTCGGCGAAGCAGGTTGCGCCCTCGGCACCATCGGTTGCCAGGGCGTAGACATAGGGGCGGCCAATCATGACTGCGGTTGCACCAGGGCAAGCATCTTCAACGTCGGCGCGACGGCTCACGCTTCCAGCAAGGATGATGGGAATCCGTCCGGCCACCGGTCCGCGATGGCGGGCAGGGAGTCGATGGTTGCCGGGAGGGTGTCGAGGTTACGCGCACCGTGGTTCGAGACCGCGATGGCATCGACACCCGTTCCGATCGCCTGCTCAGCATCCTCAGGATCGAGGATGCTCTTCAGGATAAGCGGCAGGGTTGAAGCGAACGCAGCCAGGCAATATCCGCCCAGGTCGGCATGGCCGACGCTGCGCAGTGCCAACTTTGAGCACGCCGGTGTTCCGGTCCTTGAAGTATGGCGTTGCGAGGCCGTCGGGAATTTTGAATCCTGCCCGGAACTGCCTACGGCGATCGCCTGGCTTCGGCATGTCGACCGCTACACAGATCGCTTGGCCAAGTGCCGTGCCATTAAAACCGCGATTGCTTTGCCGATAGAGCAGGAACCAGACTGGAGACTAGCTCACCGCCACGCCATCCTCGATCGCTGCCGTCGCCGTGGTACCCAAAGTGAACACCGCTTGCGCCACTCCGGAGCCGCGCGCCGCCGCCACCTCGCCTTCCGGATGCACCAGCCGCTGATATGCTATCGGGCCAGGATTATCGGACGCGGCAGACTTTGCCCGATGAGCGTGATCCCGGTATCAAGTCTTGTCACACGCGCAGCACGTGCCGCTTTCCAAAGGCAAGAGATGCACCTCCTACTGTGTCAGGGCCGTTATCGAGGGGCGCTTGTTGAAGTCGCACTTGCCGGTGACGCTGTAGAAGAAGTCGGCATTTGAAGACGGCGTCGGCACGGTTGTGCCGCCGTCCTCCCAGGCTTGATAGCTGGTTACACCACAAGGCACGATGGTGAAGATGTCGACCTTCTGCCCAGTCGGGGTCTCGGTCAGGTTGTTCGCGTCCACGCCGCTGTAGAGTCGGTTGGAGGTGGTCGGATCATCCGACTTTAGGTACTTCGGGTTGCCCGATGGCACGTACATCTGCAGGGAGAGGCCAGCCATCTGGCTGACGTCGATCGACGCGCCGGCGCTGTTGGCTGGGTACATGGTGTTGAGGCAAGTGGTTGAATATTTCTTGGTGCCGCTGGTCTGGAGTATCGCGTCTGCAGTCAGACCCGTGAAGGTGCTCACGCTGGCGGTGGTGCAAACTTGCGACTGGACAAGCGTCTTGATGTCGGCCCCGCCGTTGTTGGTGATTGTGTACACATTCGTTGTGCCGTAGCCTTTCGGATCACCGAAGCCGTTATAGGTATACTCGATCGACATCAGCGGCTTGGCCACCGTCGCTCCAAATGTCGTGCCGTAGAGCGTCATCGTCTTGTTCCACCAGCCCGACACCTTGGAAACCTTGAAGGTAGTCTGCACCAGGGCCGGCGTCTTGCTCGCCGCCGACCCAACGGCGACCGGCACCGTGTTGATCCTGGCGATCTGCATGAACACGGTGGGCATGGAGTAACTTGCCATGGCCTGCGCGGTGGCGGTGCCATTGGCGGAAACCACAAAGCTGTTCAGTGTCGGGGTACCCAGGCCATGGTTGGCGATGAAGGTATCCTGCAGCATAGTCTGGCGCTGCGCCAACGTTGAGGTTGTGTCCATACCGGTGATCGATAGGACCGCGGCATCCAGCGCCTGCTGCTCGTTGGACCGGGTCTGGACCGCCCTGGTATAGTCGACCGAGAACCCGATGGCGGTGATGATGGGCGCCAGCATGAAAACAAACAACGGGGCCATCGAACCGTCATGGGAACGCGCGAACCGCCCAACAATTCTCAGCATGTTTCTACTCCCGACGGACATTAGCCTACGCGCATATACCACGCGACGGCAAAGCAAGGTCTAAAGCTATCGATCAATGTTTAATCGTCTCTCGCCGCCAAGCCTGGGTCTTTGCCTCCAGGCTTCAGATTCAACAAACAACGCAGTATTGGATCAAAATCTCGCCAGCTACCGGGATTGCTGCAGGCAGAGGCTAGCGAACTCGAACTCCCAAGATGCAATCACATCTGACGCTGCGGCATTTGCCGCGGACCTTAGGCTTTCAAGGAGAGGAACTGCCCTCTCTCCCCCGAGTCCTCACGGCCGAACGCGGATGACCGTCTTTCCCGCACGCCGCTCGGTCGAATTGAAGGTGGCGACGGCATCTTCAAGGCTGGAGACCTTGCCGATATTCGTCCGCAGTCGTCCGTCCCGGATCCGCTGAACGATCTCCCAAAGCTGGCCGCGATCAGCCTCGACGACGAAGTCAATCGCCAGGCCATCTGCAGGTCGAATATCCGTCGGTCCAACGACTGTCACAAGCGTTCCTCCGGCCCGGATCAGGGCCGCGGACCGCTTCTGGATATCGCCGCCGATGACGTCGAACACCAGGTCGACGCCGCCAACCTCCTCCAGTTTGTCGTTGTCGAGATCGACGAACTCATTCGCGCCGAAGTCGAGCGCCTTCTGGCGGTCGGCGGCGCGTCCGCTGCCGATGACATAGGCCCCGGCCTCCCTTGCAAGCTGCGTCACCATCGAACCGACGGCACCGGCCGCGCCGTGCGCGAGCACGCTTTGCCCCGCCTGAAGGCGGCCATGCTGGAACAGCCCCTGCCACGCGGTCAGGCCGGAGATCGGCAGGCTCGCACCCACCGTGAAGTCAACGTCGCCGGGCAGCGGCGCGAGATTGCGTGCCTCCATGGCGACATACTCAGCGAGGGTCCCGTCGCGATGCCAGTCGGCGAGGCCGAATACGCGCTGACCGATTGACAGTCCCGTGGTGCCGTAGCCGAGCGCAGTGACCACACCTGCGAGCTCATGGCCGAGGATCGATGGCGTCCGGTCACGGAAGGCTCGATCGGCCCAGGTCGAAGGCCACTCCAGTTCGGTGTTGACGAATCCCGCCGCATGAACCTCCACAACAACATCGTTTATTGCCGCCCGCGGCTCGGGCCGCTGTACCAGCTTCATCCCGGCCTCTCCTGCAGCCTGGTCCGTCACTACGATCGCTTTCATGGGAATTGTCTCCTCAGACATTTGTGTTGGGGTAATTAGCGGGCGTGGCAGCTCTTTCGAGCTTTCACGCGTCGGCTTCGCGTCCTCCACGACGACCTTGAGGTCCCTGCCTGGGTTCCTCGGAGCTCTCGCGCGCCCGCGATTCCAGGATTTTCGTTATGCGAAGTCCAGGACATCAGCCACCGGCATGCGGGGCTTCTGCGGCCAGTTGCCAGCTCGCTCCGGCCCGACGGTGAGCAACATGACCGGCACTTCGTCTTCGGCCAGGCTGAACTCGCGGTGCACCGCCTCGGAGCCGAAACCGATCATCGGTGTCGAACCCAGGCCCAGCGACCGGGCCGCGTAGATGATCGCCGCGGCGCCAAAGGTCGCGGAGCGCACTGCTTCGTCGCGCTGGCGCTGCGGCTGATCGTCATAGAGACCGCGAGCGGGGATTTCCCATTCCGGCACCAGATGCGCCGGCATGATGCCGGCTTCCACCACGGGCGCCAGGCGGTCGGGGACGGTGCTGGCATCGGCCAGCCTGCCGATGATGATGAAGGTCACGGCCGCGTCGGTGATCGCGGGCTGATTCCAGGCGATCGGACGCAGCCGTGCCTTGGCTTCCGGCGAGCGTACGGCGATGAAACGCCAGTTCTGCAGGTGGAAGGAGGTTGGCGCGGACGTGCCGATACGCACCAGGTCGCGGATCTGGTCGTCGCTCAGGGTGGCAGCAGGGTCGTAGTACTTGGCCGCACTGCGGCTCAGGATCGTTTCGATGACGGCGTTCGTCGCGAAAGCGTTTTCGCTCTTCCCGGACTCCCCGAAGATTTCGGCGGTTACGCGGGTTGCTGGTCCGGTGGTGGCGAGGCTGATGCAGTTCATTGGATGGCTCCCTTATCAAGTGATTACGGAGCCCAATTTACGAGGACGAGTGACAATTTCGAGACTGAATTGGCGCAGTATGATGCGCCAAAGGATCAAACTACGCATTCCGGATCCGCGCGTTTTACTCGCCCTTGTGCGCCAGTCGCCGCCACTCCCCCGGCGTCATCCCCATCCTTTCAGCGAAGACATGCCGGAATGCCGAAACGGATTGATACCCGACCGTCTCGGCCACGGCCTCGGTGCTGATCGCTGGCTTCTTCAACTCGTTGGCGGCCAGGCTCATGCGCAGATCAGTCAAAAAATCGAGGGCGGAGCGACCCAGCTTGTCCTGAAACTGGCGCATGAACGTAGCGCGCGACATGCCGCACAGATCGGCCAGATCAGGCAGTTTCCAAGGCCGTGCCGCATCGGCGAACATCGCAGAAATGGCTGGTGCCAGCCGCGGATGGCCAGCCAGGGCCAACAAGCCTTCGGGGGCTTTCCCGGATTGGCTCGCCGCGCGCAGTACCAGTGTGAACAGGGCCGAAGAAAGCGCGTTGAGAATGGCGCGCCCTCCCGCCCTGTCACCGGCGGACTCCATCCGCATCAGCCCGACAAGACCGGCAAGTTGGTTGGATGCGGACCCCATGCCCTCTTCTCCATGGCTGTCCACAGCGCGTGTCACCAGATTAGCGGGCAGGTAGTTGCGGATCAGTCGATCATGGGGCGGCGCGATAAAAAATCGCCCACACAGCAGATCCAGTTGCTCGCCCTGGCCATCATTCTCGCTCAGCATCCATCCGGCTGCCCCCCAGCGTTGCTGGGTAGGGATTGGTGTTTGCCCGCTACCGTCGTGCAGTACATGCGCCGCGCCGTGAGGCAGCAGCACAATATCTCCGCTCAGCAGCTCCCGCGCCGCTCTCGTCTTCGGATCCTCGAGAATGGCCCGGCCCTTGACTATGACGTGGTAGGGAATTTCGTTCGCGGCAGCCTTGTTCCAGGCAACGCGCCACGGTGCACCATAGGCGCAGCGGACCTCGAGCTGGCCGGTCACGGTGATGATTTGCAGGAGATGGCTCAGCCAGTCCACTTCAGACATTGGACCTCGAAACGGAGATAGTGAAACGTCTTATCGTAATTATGGATTGTTTGCACAAATCGAAAGTACCAAGAGAGACGGCAACACGCCCGCCGATCATAATGCGTCTCCAGGTGAAGAACTTGTCTACATGCCGAGCGCGGAGGCACCACGCACTAGATTGCTGCGGCCGTAACGGAGCAACTGGTAAAAGGATGGAGCAGTTTCCTGTCTCTGAACAGGTGCGAGGCCGATCAGCCGCCGCAGCCTACCGCCATCCCCGCACCATATGAGATTGGACGCTGCGCCCTGGGGTCTCCCAATGAGTGTCCGGTGGTCTCACCATCCATCGGTTGCCAGGCATTCGTCAGAGCTGCTGATGGCTCACGGTCACTTTCAACAGAGGACGGTATGTTGTTATCCAGCCGATTTTTAGAGCCGAGCGATATTGTGATGCTTGCCTAGTGATCCAGTTTGCCCCGCCGCCTTTGATAGCCACTTGTTGTTAGGCCTTAGCTTTCCGATTCGCTGGTGTTTTCCTCAACGGCGTTTTTGCAGTTGGCTTGCGGCCGAGTCCGCTGGATTTCGCGAGGGCTGACCGCTGGGCCGCGTAGCTCGGTGCAACCATGGGATAGTCCTTGGCGAGCCCCCACCTGGCTCTGTACTCGTCGGGTGTCATTCCCAGCAACCCAAGGTGGCGCTTCATAGACTTGAACTTGCGTCCGTCCTCCAGGCTGATGATGTAATCGGGAAACACGGACTTTTTTGGATTGACTGCCGGAACAAACGCGGGCGGCGTCGCTTCCACCGGCCGACCCAATCCCGACAAGGCAGAATTGACGCTGGCGATCAATTCGGGAAGACCGGCCGCCGGAATGGCGTTCTTCTGGACATATGCCGCCACTATGTCGGCGGTGAGCTGCAACAACTGGACCTGCGGTGCTTCAGCGTCATTCTGCATATTTCGAGTTTCCCATTTGATCGGCTTTGTCTCTATTGAGGAACTTTACAACGTGCAACGGCCCAAAGATCATGGATGGGGCTCCACGCGAAGAAACCTGTCTATATTTTAAGGGGTGGCACCGCACCTGACCTACCCGCTGGCAACTGACTGACCGCAGGATTTATTTCTATGCCGGCCTTGAGGCAGTAGCAGGATACCGAGTGTTTATAGCGCAAGTCGGAGTACGTCCAATCGGGCGCGTCGTCAGCGCGACCATAGTCGGCGGCATTCGCCGATCCACAGGGTATGCGTCAGCCGTTTCGCGATCCGGGGGCTGACGCCGCAGAGAAAACCGGCGGGTGGCAACAATCGCGCGGGTGATCTTCTCGATCCAACGGTGTCTAATCGAGATTCCTGGGGATGATCACTCGTCCCTCCGGGAATCGCTGACGCTTTGACAAACTCGGTTTTCCAGACCGGGGGCCGAGTGCACAAGATCCTGGCATGTCACCGCCAAGGCACCGCCACCGAGCGGAACCGCTTGCCCAGACTGCTGGACAGCAACCATAACATTCCATTTGCAAAGCAGATCGCGTACCGCTCGATTTTCAGAGGAAAAATATACATTCCGGCCGTCCCGGCGGATTTTTACGAGCCCAACTTCCCGGAGCTTGGCTATGTGGTGCCACGAGGCTGTCCGGCTAATATTAAGCCGTTCGCGAATTTTGCGATCCGGCAATTCATAGTCGAGCAGCAAGCTCAAAATGTGCAGCCGCCGCGCATTGCCCAGCACCTCCAGAAATTCGGCCGCTCGTGCGGCGTTAGCCCTTAGTCCGTCCGAGACCATAGATGCCTCTTCCCCAGCAACTTGCCGTCACGCCCGAAGACTGCGGAACAATCGATCTCTTCAATGAACACGGCCAGATCATCTGGCACGAGCCACTGGGCGTAGGACCGAAGCCGTCTCAACCCACAAGCCTTGGCATGCCTCTCGGCGCGCTCGGATTCAAGTCCAGCCATCGTTGAGCGCTGTTGTTGGATTGGCACGAAACCATTGAGGCGTCCTTCCGCCAGCTGACTGGCCCAGCAAGTCGTGACCTGTTCCACTCACCGCTCCTTTACGTGACCCGGCAGACAAAATACCACAGCCATGTCGATAGTGTCGGCTCCTCCATTATGATTAAGGTGGCGGGTTCTCCCCACCGCATTTCGGAGTTAGCCCTTTTGACGGTATGATTGCATTGCGTATCAACGGGATGCGCGGATGGGTTATTTCCCATTTCGACCGAGCCTCCGTTGTTCGGCGCCGACGCAGGCGGGCCGAAGCTTTCAACACATCGACTTGCCCGGTGCGATGTAGTGTCGTTCGATGACCAACACCGCCTCCCCTTCCCTCTGATGGCCTCCATTGATTACCAAAATCGTAAATCCGCGACCTACAGTGCCAGTCGCTTCGTCCGGTCTTCGTTGAGCCCCCAGCCGATTGGATATCGCTCTGCCCAAGCACTCTTGGTTCCCCTTGAAAGATCATAAATGAATCGTGTGGCAGGCCTGAGCATCGAGTAGCAACCATGGGCCTCGTGCTACGGGTGACCGGCGCCCCCGACCCGAAATCGTTGCTCGCCCCTCTTTTCTGAAGGATACGGGCCCCCTCTGTAGCCCAGCAACCACCATCATTATGAGGATTGCTTGCGACAGGGGGGCGAGCGATGCCGTAACCGCTGAGATCTCCTTCCCGGTCGATGTCAACCACGATCAGCACCGAATGGCCAATGACGACGCCAGCTTCGCGTAGTCCCTGGGCGGCATCGGGATGAGTAGGCAAAAGCCTCCTGGCTTTTTTGTTTCGAGCAAGGCGTCACGAAGGCTGGTCAGCGGTTCTGGCAATCTTCACCATGCGACCTTGCCTCCTGCAAACGGCTAACTCGCAATCGAGCGAACGCTACTAAAGAACGCCTCGACCAAGGAAATTGGTATCTTACAATACCGGCGCAGGCTTGTTGGGCTTTCAGTTGTAATCCTGTGCCGATGATGAAATCATGCGCGCGCTTGACAACGGGCAGGTTAATTCAAGTTCCGCCACCAGGAGGAGAAGCGGTATGACCACTCAGGTTGTACATCGCGTATTCGGTCCCAAGCAGGTCAGGCAATTCAGGGAAGTCTACGAGCGCGCGCGCGTTGTGGAGGCAACTTACCCCGATTCGCACATTGCCAGCAAAGCCGCCAAACGGCTGATCGAGGCATTCGAAGCCGAGATCCAGACTGACGGGACGGTTCTCGATTTTCAGCAGCTATGCGAAGCAAACCCCCTGGGGACCGCCTGAGACCCGGACGTTGTCTGGCGAAGGCTCACGATGAACCGCTTCATCTGCCGACGTCAGCCATGCCCTGCAGGCGGATCGTGCTTGCCGTTCAAAATCAAATTTCGGAAGTGGGTCGCCATGCGGAGCGATAGGGGAGCCATGGGGTGTTGGGCGGCGGTGGCTCCCCTATCCTGTCTCCGCATTTGTTCGCAGACAGGCAGCGTAAGCTCGAGCAGACGCCGGCAATCCAGTGTTCAGCGTGGTGTATACATCGTCAACGAAGCTTTTGGAGGTATGATGCAGCGTTGTCAGGAGGTGCGAGCAAACCCAACCACCGCCTATCGTATGAGACCCGCCGAATTAATCGCAAGAGCGCGTGCAACCAACACAGTGCGCGGTAACCGAGGATATCTATAGCCTGGTGCGGCACGGGCATGCGCCTTAGTTCGGGCCGCTCGCGCGGGTCAAACCGGTTTGGAGTCCCGTCTTCTCAACGTAAAAATTTACCGAAAAAATTAACTTATGTTAGAGAATGCTAATAAATAGCTCCTACACTCCCGAGGCTGCTTTAGATGTCAGCAGCCACGTTGCTTGAGGTTCGCAATCAGCCTTGAGCGTGGAAAAGGGGTCGGGTACCAAAACTTCCAATTCTAAGAAAGGGCACTTATCGGGCGCCACAGGTACCTTCGTTGGGGAAGGGTGAGTATCGGTATGGTTTCTACAGCAGGACTGCACAGTTACGGTTCGTCAAATCGATCAAGAGTTCCGTCCAGCGGCACAGAAAATCTCCACCAAGAAGCAGGTAAGCAATACCTTCTCATGCTGGACGGGAGGGCCTTGGACCGCGAGTGTCTCGCTTCGGCGCTTGAGGATCATGAATTGGGCATGGTGGTCGTCGCCATGGGTTCGATCGAGGAGTGGCGCATAAGGAAGGGTTCGGCTTCTCCCCTTTCAACCATACTCTTCAACCTCGGGGGCCGGAACGTCACCGATCACGGCATTGCAGAAGAAATCAGGCATATTTCGTCCGAGTTCAAGACCGTTCCGGTGGTCATCCTGGCCGACACCGAAGATCTTGCACAGGTGCTGACGGCTCTCGAATGCGGCGCACGCGGCTACATTCCGACTTCGGTCGGGATCGATGTGTGTGTCGAGGCGATCAACTTGGCTGCAGCCGGAGGCATCTTCGTTCCGGCCAGTAGTGTCCTTTCCATGCGGCACCTGATAAAATCAGGCAACTGCGACGCCCGGCCCTTGACGGGCATGTTCACGCTCAGGCAGGCAGAGGTCGCCCAGGCACTGCGACGCGGCAAGGCGAACAAGATCATCGCCCACGAACTGAACCTTCGCGAAAGCACTGTGAAGGTTCACATCCGAAACATCATGAAGAAATTGAAGGCGACCAACCGCACGGAGGTCGCCTACAAGGTGAACGATCTCTTCGCGGAAGGACCTCTGGGCCAAGAGTGATCGCATCAACAAGACGGCCCGTCCTGGTTTAGTGCTGGCGGGTCGTGTTTTTTGTCAACAGAACATTTGAATGAAGGTCGATGGATTTCGCGTTGCCGCACGACCGATGCCACGCGAGACTCCCTTCTGAATCGTGACTTTGCTCCGCGCAATGGAACAGCTTTTGAGAAGAGGCAGTCGGAGGGGTCCGGGGCAACGAAACGCCGCCCCGTTCGAGCGGCATTCTCGCCTGATCAACCAACAGCAGCAGCGGTCTGTGCCTCGGCCGTTCGTGCCAAATGACGGCGCAGGTCGCGCATGTCGACCTGCTGACCGCAAATCGGGCAGGTATGGAAATTGTCGTCTCGTGGGCTGGCTGGCCACCGTGCAGCTTGCCGGGGATTGGTGGTCCAAGGTCGGATTCGCCATGGCTATCAAACATTCAATTCGTCTAAAATGGTCCGGAACCATTTTTTAGCGCACGCTATATTGAATCGCAGTCTTGCGAGGCAGTTCATGCGTTTGAAGTTCATCCCACCTATTGAGCCGGAGCTTGTCGACACCCGCCCGAGCGGGGCGACTGGATTCACGAGATCAAATTCGACGGGTATCGCACTCAGCTCATCATGGATGAAGATGGCATCCGCCTGTTGACGAGAAGAGCGCGCCACAACCAGGACAGGTCAAGCGACTGATCCTTGGGTCTCATCACCGACAGGGGAAGTTTGCACCTGTTGCAGCCGAGCGGCGCGTCTCCGATCATGATGCGTATCCCAGCGGCCACCAAGGTTCACTCGGACGCCGGGATGGGTCCTGCAATTACTGGGCGAAGCGCAGGTGACCCACAACGGTACTTTTGACGCCGCGAGCTCCAACAGCGCGCGCGTTGGGGTGTGATCGATCAGGCAGACGTGCGGCTGTCAGCCGGCGGCCTAAGGATACTCAGAATGTCTGGTTGTAGGCGCCCACCTCGGGGCTGCGGCGCAGCACGGTGTCGACAGCCTCGAACATCTCCCGTCGACGCTGCGACGACACCGGGCTTTCGACGACCACGACCAGTTCCGGCTTGTTCGAAGAGGCGCGCACCAGTCCCCAGGTGCCGTCTTCGGCGACAACGCGCACGCCGTTGACGGTGATGAGGTCGGCGATCTTCTGGCCCGCAAAAACCGTTCCATCCCGCTTCATGGACTGAAAGTCGGCAACCACCCGCGCGACGACGCCATACTTCACATCGTCCGCGCAGTGCGGCGACATGGTCGGCGTGCCAAAGGTCAGCGGCAGCGCGCGGTAGAGATCGGCCATCGAGCTGCCGGAGCTGCGATCCAGCATCTGGCAGATGGCGATGGCGGTGACCAGCCCATCGTCATATCCGCGCCCGATCGGCGGATTGAAGAAGAAATGGCCCGACTTTTCGAAACCGGCGACGGCGCCAAGCTCGGCGACGCGGCGCTTGATGTAGGAGTGGCCGGTCTTCCAGTAGTCGGTGATGGCGCTGTTGGCGCGCAGCACGCTGTCTGTGTTGAACAGGCCGGTCGACTTGACGTCGACGACGAAGGTCGAGCCCGGATGCTGGCTGGAGATATCGCGCGCCAGCATCACACCGACCTTGTCGGCAAAAATCTCATTGCCCTCATTGTCGACGACGCCGCAGCGGTCGCCGTCACCGTCGAAGCCAAGGCCGACATCGGCTCCAGTCTCAAGCACCTTGTCCCTGATGGCATGCAGCATCTGCATATCCTCGGGATTGGGATTGTAGCGCGGAAAGGTGTGGTCGAGTTCGACATCGAGCGGGATCACTTCACAGCCGATCCGTTCCAGCGCTTCAGGCGCAAAGGCGCCGGCGGTGCCATTGCCGCAAGCGGCCACGACCTTGAGCTTTTTCGAGATGCGCTTGCCCCGGGTCAGATCGTCGAGATACGTTTCGCGAAAATTGGGAACGAAATCATAAGACCCGCCGCCGACAAGGTCGAAATCGCCGGCCATTACAATCTGCTTCAGCGCGCTCATCTCTTCCGGCCCGAAAGTCAGCGGCCGCGCCGCGCCCATCTTGACCCCGGTCCAGCCATTCTCGTTATGCGAGGCGGTGACCATAGCGACCGAAGGCACGTCCAGTGCGAACTGGGCGAAATAGGCCATCGGCGACAACGCCAGTCCGATGTCCCTCACCCGAGCGCCTGCAGCCATCAAACCGGACACCAGCGCCAGCTTGATGCCAAGCGAATAGGAGCGGAAATCATGCCCGGTGACGATATCGGGACCGGCACCGACACGGCGGATCAGCGTGCCAAGCCCCATTCCGAGCGCCTGGACGCCGATCAGGTTAAGTTCGGGCGCGACCTGGCCAAACCACCAGCGCGCATCATATTCCCTAAACCCGGACGCCTTTATCAGCGCCGAGGTTTCAAACTCGAACGTGTTGGGCCGGGCTTCGTCAACGAAATTCAGCGACAAGACAGGACACTCCGAACGACACAAATGCGGTTGTCGAGGCGGTAGCTTACCGGAACCGTTCTTCCGGCCTATCTATCAGTTTGGTTGATCCCTTTCACGACATGGAAAGCCGGCGAGCATCGTTGTCGGGCTATTTCCGCGGTGCCCTGCAAGCCCTGATGCCCGCAAAGATCCGAATACCGCTGAATGTCGTGATGCCGCGATCTGATCGACGACCGTGCCGCGTTCCAACGTAGGCTGGATTGCGACCTCTAGGACCACCCATAAGGAGCGTTTCCTGGCGTTAATAAACCTTGTAATATTTTGTGATCGCCGCCATTCGAGTTCTCCACAGCCGCGTCCCATTGACCATCTGCGGTTGCTAGAATCCCCCAGGGGAATGCCTTAAGCAGCCGTGAGCAAGAAGCAAGTCTTCTGCTCTGACGAACGCACAGCTTTAAGCACGGGCGCAAAAATGCCGCTGTTTTTTTTTGATATCCGGGACGGCAAATCCCATTCTCCCGATACAGAGGGCACCCACTACGTTGGTGCGCTCGAGGCCCGGGTAGATGCGGTTAAAATGCTGGTCGCCATGGCACAGGACGAAGTTCAGGGCGGGTTACAAAGCAACCTTTCGGTGACTGTTTCTGACGAAAGTCGTCGGCCCGTTATGGAAGCAAATATCGATTGCAGCATAAAAGTCTTTTGACAAATTCCCGATAGCCCTGGACCTAGTTGGCTCCGTCGGGATGCAGCAAGCTTTGTGCAGCTGTCCTGGCCGCACTTGACTTACGGCAGCGGCTTCTGATCACTTTTATACCCCGAGACCACGTAAGCGGAGAAGGCCGCACGATGCTGCTGCACCTCCTCGATACAGCCACGCAAGCTTCGAATGCACATTGCCGGCAGCCCTTCTACTCGTTCGCAAGCGACCGCCGCGGTACTGTCGCACGCTCGATCGCGACGACCGTCCCTTATTCGACTTCGCTGCCGATATTGCACAGGACGGGGGCCTGGCACATCGCCAGGAACCTTTGCCACCGCGAAGCCAATTCGGCGGAACTGGATTACAGGACGTTGACGGTGGCGTGGCCCGGCGCCGGAACGCTTCGTTCCAAGGCGGCTACGCCGCGCCGAGCACGGGCTCTCGTGGCGCAAACAACTGCAAGTGCGATGAAGAAGAGGATGCCTGGATCAGCGCTGCCACCCGACACCGACATTGCAATTATGCTTGCAAGGGCAGCATTCCTGACGCTCGTCACGATTGCATCTGTCTCTGCATCCACCCGTTCCCGAACCGCGCCCAGGCCTCTGGTCACGACATAGAGCAGGGCCACTATCATCAGCGATCCAAACAGACCCAACTGCGACAGGACAGCGATCGGCCAACTCGATGCCCTTGAACTGCCGAAACCAACGCCCAGTCCGCTCGTATCGAGAAACGACTGCAGGCTCTTTACATTCCAATAAGTGCGCTCATGGCCTGACCCGGAATCCGCTTTGTTAATGATGGTGCTGTTGATCAGTCTGACGAACGGGTCCAACGCCTCGGCTTTGTAAAGACTAATGCCCAGTACGGCGGTCCCGCCCACCACCATGAGAGCTATTATCAGTATCTCTTCGCGCGCAACTTTTCCCCTGATGACCGACTGTAGCATGGACAACGCAACGGGGATGCATAGCAGTGTCAGCCCGACGTAAGCCGTCGATGAAGTCGACAGAATGGACAAGAAGAGCAGGATTCCGGCCAGCCATTTCGCAAGCGGTGATTTGGTCTTTCTCCAGTAGCTGTAGCAGAATGCCAGGCAGGCGAGAGAAACGCTGGCGAACGAAGAGGCCTCCGAAAAAGGCCCGGTGATCCGCACAAAGCCTGCCTCGACCGCGTTCGATATAATCGCGTAGTTGGCGGTTCTGATCGGGGCCAGAAAGTCTCCCGCCCCCGCGGTCTTGCCAATGAAATCGATCAGCCCCATTCCCGCGTGCAGGCCGCACCACAAAAAGAAGCCGCGCCTGATTTGATCGATCCGGTTGGAGTGCAGCAGCAGGGCGCAAAGTGCTATCGCGGCGAGGCCACCAAGAATAAAGTAGCCCGTCTGCGAAATGTTGGCTGAAACGGGCGCCAATGAATCTTCTACGACTGTTCCACGGTTCTTGGACTGCACGAATACGGTCGTCTGTCCCGCAAAGAACCTCGGAAACAGCCATGATCCGATGATTGCGTAAAGCATAAGGCTTGTAAGGACCCAGATCGACCCGATGCTTCCGAACACGAATCCAAGATCAAACCAGATACGCCGTCTCGCGGCGACGGCCGTGACGAGCAGGCCCGCGAATAAGGTGTAGATCAAGGGGGATGAGCCACCCAGAAAGCTCAGGGTCATCACGGCCGTCGCACCGAAAGCCTGGGAAGCGATCAAGCCTATGATCAGCATTCCCCTTGAATAGTACGCAACAAGCAAAATAGCCGCGCATACTAGCAGTCCCGGCAAAGACACCTGCATGCCGATCGAGTTCCCGGTGAGCGGATACAGCAAGCTGTCCGATGGCCAATCTTTCGGCAGGTGAGTATCCCCCGCAAGAGAGTCAAAGGGGGTAGCCTTCACCCGCGAAGGGAGGTAGCGGACGCGCTCGTCTCCATCGCCCTTGCCCTTGATGGTGAAGGCAGTGGCCGGCGCAAAATGCGATCCTGGGCTGAATGGCCGCATCTATGTCGGCACTAAGAAATGCGCGTGATGGACCGAAGGCTGGCAACGGGCGGGTTGTCTAGAATCCACCATAAGGAGGAGAGGCGATATGACACCCGCGATGTATATCGCATGTTCGGACCCAAGCAGGGTCAGGCAATTCAAGGAAATCTACGAGTGCGCCACTGTGAAAGCCAAGTACCCTGACAGCCATATTGCCAGCAAAGCCGTCGAAAGACTGATCGACGCGCTGGAAGCCGAGATCCAGAATGCCGGATCCGTTCTGGATATGTGTTTGCTGACGGAGGATGGTCCTCAGGTGGCCACCTCAGCCCGAGCCTTCGCAACGCGTATCTGTGTCGGCACAAGCGCGGCGCGGCCGCCCTGGCTTCGCGTTTCCCGGTAGGCGTCGGGATTTCGTGGCTCAAAAATTTACCGAAAATTAACTTATGTTAGCGCCCGCTTGTGAATAGCCCATAAGCTACTCACGCTGTTCTGGCTGGGAATGAGGAACAGCGGGTGCACCAGGTTGGACAATTCCAGCCAGGCTCTCAGAACGGGTGGGCATTACTATACTTTCTGAAGAAACTGACGAGTGAGGGGCTAATTGCCGCCTTAGGGCGGATTTTGTTGGGAAAAGGGTGGGTAAGAGTATGAGTTCCACAGTAGAACTGCATAAATACACTTCGGTAGAGCCGGCAGGAATTCCGTCCGGCGGAAAAGCAACGGTCCATGAACAAGTAGGCAGAGAATGCCTCCTCATCTTGGACGGAAGGGCGCTAGATCGCGAATGTCTGGCATCGGCCTTGGAAGACCACGAACTCGGCATGGCCGTCGAGGCCAAGGGTTCGATAGACGAATGGCGCGTGAAAGAGGGGATGATCCTTGCAGCCATTCTTTTCAACCTGGGCGGCCGGAAAGTCACCGACCATGGCATAGCGGATCAGATCAGGCGCATTTCGTCCGAGTTCAGGTCGGTGCCTGTGGTGATCTTGGCCGACACAGAAGACCTTGCACAGATACTGGCGGCTCTCGAATGTGGCGCACGTGGCTACATTCCGACCTCTGTCGGGATCGACGTCTGTGTCGAGGCGATCAATCTTGCGGTGGCAGGAGGCATTTTCGTTCCTGCAAGTAGTGTCCTGTCCATGCGGCACCTGATAGATTCAGGCAGCCTTGAAACACCTTTGACAGGCATGTTCACGCTCAGACAGGCTGAGGTCGCCCAGGCGCTCCGACGCGGCAAGGCGAACAAGATCATCGCCTATGAGCTGAACCTGAGAGAAAGCACCGTGAAGGTGCACATCCGCAACATCATGAAAAAGCTTAAGGCGACCAACCGGACGGAAGTCGCTTACAAGGTCAACGATCTCTTCGCTGAAGGATCTCTGGCTGTGGAGTGACGAAGCAAATGAGACGCTAACTTTGGTTAAATCGTGCGGACCGTTTTGCTCTCGCGTAGCGTCTGATCTGGGGGATGATTGCTGCACAATTGAGGGACCTCCGTCCCGCTGGACACCCGTGGTGGGCGCCCCGCATATAGCCAGCTCCCATATGTCCTGTTCCTAAAGACTAACCATTGCGAGGCGTCCAAAGCACGCCTGCCTCACTGTCCAGCAACCAGCCGGAAGTGACACTTCGTCAATGGCGAGGACCAGGTTGCTGCTCTCTCGTGGAACTGGTCGTGCCGTCCTGGGGGACCAATCCTTGCGACAGCGACCCCGGAGGGCTATCGCTACAATATTTTGACCTTCCTAAGCGTGAAGGCCTCCGCAAAGTGCTCGGGTGCCCGGCATTCCATTCCACGCAACCGCGCAAGCCCGGCGAATGTCTCCCGATCGAACCAGTCCTTTGAGCGCTGTGTCCCGAAGTGCTCGTGAAGGAGTTGGATCTTGCGTTCCAGCACGTGGGCTGCAATCGGCACATACGCATTGGGTTGGCAAAGATCGCCGTCCCATTTCGGAATCTCGTATTCGAGCACAAGGTGATCGCGGAAAACGTTCCAGGTCAGTTGGTTGACCTCCCTATGGTCCTGATGGGCGTCGAACCTGGCATGGGTTAATATCACGTCGGGATGAACCCTTGATCTTACGTCCATCAGCCAATGCTTTATCGATCGGCTGTGAACTGGGAAATAGCCGTCTTCAAAATCCGCAACGTCGATCGTGGACGAATGGGATCCTTCGAGGAAGGCTTCGGCCGAAGCCCTGGCTTCGGCCGACCGCTGGCCGCCGGCGCTTAAGACGCACCAGTAGACGTGAAGTTTGACCTCCGACGCGATCAGACTGAGGATTGTGCCTCCCGCGCCGATCTCAATGTCGTCGGAATGGGCCCCGACGCACAGAATCGAGAGTTCCTCGCCGCCACGCGCGAGACCAAGCCCCTTCATGATGCGGCCAACCCCATACTACGCCTATTCTTCTCGGCGGTGGCTATCATACTCCAGGGCATGTCGCCCTTTTCGACCATGTCTTCGAGGGATTGCCAATCGCGCAGCGTGTCCATTGAACGCCAGAAACCCTCGTGCTTGTACGCCATCAGCATGTTGTCATCGATCAGACGCTTGAACGGCTCGACAACGAGTTCCTCGCCGTCGCGCATGTAGTTGAAAATTTCCGGACGGAATATAAAGTAGCCGCCATTGATCCAGATCTCCGATGTCTCGGCCGCACGAAACTCGCGCACGCGGCCATCTTCCGCGATGTCGGCCAAATGGTAAGTCAGCGGCGCGTGCACTGCCAGAAAGCACCCGATCTTGCCGCTGGCCTCGAATTTTCCGATCATGTCGTCCAAGTCGACATCGGTCAGGCCGTCGGAATAGTTGGCCAGGAAGATCTTCTCGTTCCTGACGTGATCCTGCGCAGCCCACAGGCGCTCTCCAATGCTGCGCCAAATACCGGTATCGAGCAGAGTGATGCTCCAGTCCTTGATTGTGTCGCCGAGGAGCTTGACGTCCTGGCCTCCTCGCGTAACCACGCAATCGGAAAACGTTTGCGGCCGGGTGTTCAAGAAAAAGTCTTTGATCACGTTGGCCTTGTAGCCCAGACACAACACGAACTCGTCATGCCCATAGTCACTATACCATTGCATGACATGGCGCAGGATCGGCTGGTGGCCGAGCGGTATCATCGGCTTTGGGATGCTTTCGGAATAGTCGCGAATGCGGGTCCCGCGACCGCCACAGAAAAGAATGACTTTCATTTCTCGTACTCCGACGGATCGATTACGGTCACGAAAGGAATCGGCACTACGAATTTCGCGTTCCAAGCGGCGACATGGCGCATCTGCTGAATGATCTCGTCCTTCAGATTCCACGGAAGGATGAGGATGTAGTCTGGCTTAGCCTCGTCGATTGCGTCGACGGGCTTGATCGGGATGTGCATTCCAGGTGTATAACGCCCGTGCTTGTACGGGTTGCGGTCCACTGTGAAATCCAGGAAGTCGGTGCCGATGGCGCAGTAGTTCAGCAGCGTGTTTCCCTTGCCAGGCGCGCCGTAACCGCAAATCGTCTTGCCCTCTTCCTTGGCCGAAATCAGGAATGCCAAGAGATCACGCTTCGCGCGCTGCGCCTTGTAGCCGAAAGAGGCGTAGGTCGACATCTCTCCAAGCCCATGCCTGGTTTCGCGCTCGAGCAATTGGGCGATGCTGTCCTTCCTCGGCCAGGCACTGCCTTCGTGGCAGAGATAGACCCGCAGCGACCCACCGTGGGTGGGAAGTTCCTCGACATCGATCAGCCGCAGCCCGTGACGGGCCGCCATCAGGTCGACCGTCAACAGTGAGAAATACGAAAAATGCTCGTGGTAGATGGTGTCGAACTGGTTCTCCGCCATCAGCCGCTCGATGTGTGGGAATTCGAGAGTGACCATGCCCTCCGGTTTGAGCAGGATCGCCACCCCGGCGACGAAGTCATTGAGGTCTGGCACCTGCGCCAGGACGTTGTTGCCAATGATGAGGTCCGCGCGAAGTCCTTCGCCCACCATTTGATTTGCCAGCCGGACGCCGAAGAAGTCGACCCAGGTGGCCACCCCCTTCTCGATCGCGGCGCGCGCGACATTGGCTGCCGGCTCGACGCCCAACACAGGAACGCCGAGTGGCAGAAAATGCTGCAGCAAGTAACCGTCATTACTTGCGAGTTCCACCGCAAGGCTGTCAGGGCCAAGCCCAAGGCGTCCTGTGATCGTCTCGCAATAAAGTTTCGAATGAGCCACCCAGCTGGTCGAGAACGAAGAGAAGTAGGCGTATTCGCTGAAGATGGTCTCTGGGCTCATATACTCCTTGAGCTGCACCAGATAGCACGTGTCGCAGACAAGCACGTTGAGCGGGTAGTAAGGTTCCATCTGGTCGAGCTGGTCGGGCTGCAGGAACCTCTCGCACGGCGGCGACATGCCAAGATCGACCAGGGTGTGGCGCAGGCGCGACCCGCAGAGCCTGCAGCCGACATTCCGGCTTGCCGCACTATGATCGCGGACGATTTCGACTGCCTGAATGTTCATTCCCCCTGCTCCTGTCTGCTGGTTTGAAAACGGAGACGCGGCGCGCTACGCAGAACCGATGCCTGCCGCGCCTCCGCAGGCAGATGGCCACAGGTTAGGATACAGCCCCCCCTGGTTCGATTTGCCAATCCGTCGGGTGCCTTAATCCTAATAGCGAGCGGGCGGCGGCAATGCCGGCGCGAGGCCCGCCGAACGGGTAAAGCCGTCATCCGGATATACCCCTATCGAAGAGGCCACCTAAGGCTTAGGTAGCCCTTCCAGCGTCGGCTGGCGACGCTGACAATTGCCGCGCCGGTCTTGCTCGGCACGGGGGATCCAAGTGCATGCTGTTTACCGAAACGGAGCTTCAAGGTGTCTGGCTGATCGAGCCTACACTGATGGTTGACGACCGTGGTTTTTTCACCCGTCTTTTCTGCGAAAAGGAGATGGCGGATTGCGGTCTGGCGACCCGATTTGTCCAGCACAGCCGGTCCTGTTCGGTCCAAAAGGGAACTCTCAGGGGGCTACACTACCAAGAGGAGCCTTACGCCGAGGTCAAGCTGGTCTCCTGTGTCCGCGGCGCTATTTTTGATGTCGTCGTGGACCTGCGCCCGAATTCACCGACACGCTACAAGTGGCTTGGCTTCGAGCTGACATCCGAGAACATGAAGCAGGTCTATATCCCCGCCGGATTCGCGCACGGCCTGCAGACCCTTACGGACGGCACCGAGGTCTCTTATCTCATATCGCAGTTCTATGCGCCCCACGCGTCGACGGGCGTCCTCTACAATGACCCGGCCTTTTCGATCCGTTGGCCATTGATGCCGACAGCAATGTCGGAAAGGGACAAGTCCTGGCCCCTTGTCAGACGGCGAACCGGCGCGTCGGCCTCATGAGGCTGCTGCCAAAAGACCATGTTCCGATAACAGTCTGGCGGCGGCGGCGAGTTCCTTGAACGGCAGGTTCGAACGCTCCGCCATGCTCAGAAGCGAATGCTGCCCGTCGGCAAGGTTTAGCACCCAAAGCAGCGACATCGACGTTGCGCCCGACGACTTCTGCCCTCCCAGGGCTGCATAGAGGCCGCGCTTGCCGAGTTGCGGTTCGCCTTTAGGCAAGAGGTTCAACGGCGTCCAGTCCTCTTCGATGATGTCGATTACGTCCGTCAGGATGCGGAAGGAATCCTCGAGATGCTCCGGCCTGATGAAGTCAAGATTGTCGGCCGACGTGTGGTATTCGGGGAATGTGCCGTGGACGCTCCGCTGGAACATGCCGACCGGAAGATCGAAGCCCGGCGAGCAATATTGCCTCTCGTCATAACCGTAAGGGGAGAAATCCAGCATCTTTGCCCCAGCTAGACGCCCGAGCACGTGTGCCATGGCGCGATCGACGAGCGCGTCACCGCGGCGGCTGCGCTTGTATGCCGGGCTTCCTGCGTCACCAACGCATGACAGCACCAGACCATGGTCGATGAGACATGTCCGGTCCTCGTTGCGCGACAGCCACGCGAGCGCGCCGATGGTGCCCGGGGCGAACAGGAAGCGATAGCTGTATCGTGTTTCCCTTGCCTTCAGGCTTCTTGCGAGCGCTGCCAGCAGGGCCAGGCCCGAACAGTTGTCGTTGGCGAGTGAGGGATGGCAAATGTGCGCCGAAAGCAGGAATTCCCGTTCTGTTTGCCCGCGGTGCAGGTATTCTCCGTAGGCGAGGCTGCCGTCTTTGAATTCGGCATCGATCTCCACCCGATAGAGACCGTCGGGCATGTTGGCCACACGGTCATGGGCTGCGCAGAAGCCCCATGTCGGGGTGTAATAGGAAGTGCGGTAGGGAATCACCTTCGGTTGTTCCGGCAGCGTATGGATATGCGGCCTCAATTCTTCGAGCGGCAGTATCCCCTTGAAGGGTAAGCTGTAGTTGACGATGTGCAGGTTGGAGTCAGCGAAATCCACGACCGTTTGTCCGTCCGGGCCTGTGATGCTTGCCGAGCGGATGTTCCATTCCTTGGGAATGGTCCAATCGAAAACCTGCGTCCCGGTCGGCACTTCATGCCGTTCCAAATCGATGTGCCCCGACAAGACGTCCAGCGTTTGTCGCACACCATCTCCGGTGATGCTCCTGCAGATCGGAAACAGACGTTCGGCCAAGGCATAGATTTCATGGCCGAGGCTGACGGACGCTGGCGGCGAGCCGAGTCCGCCGGGATTCACCTGTTCCACACCGCTTATCCCGCCGCTACCTCCAGTCTTTTCGAGGCTTCGGCCACCCGCATCCGACCGTCCAGAAGTCCGTTGGCCAAAAGATACCGGATGTGGCCGATACGCTGGAAGCGCGGCCCCTCGAATTCGTCGAGAGTGACATTCGACTTTCGGTAGGCATGATAGAGCTGCTCGGCCCCTTTGCGCGCATCCCATTGCGGCTTGAAGGCAGGAAGGGCAAGCGCGATCTTGTCGAAGTTAACGCGATAGGAGCGCTTGTCGGGTCCGGCATCGGACGCGAACTCAAGCCGGCAGCCCGGCACGACCTCGGCGACAATCTCGGCGATGTCGCGGATCCTGTAGTTGTGGTCCGTCTGCCCCACATTGAAGGCCTCGTTGTGAATGGTCTCGCGGGGCGCTTCCAGCCCGGCAATGAACGCCCTGGAAATGTCCTCGATATGGACGATCGGCCGCCACGGCGTTCCATCGGATTTCAGCAGGATGACGCCCTTGGTGACCGCCCAGGCCACGAGATTGTTCAGCACGATGTCGAAGCGGAGCCGGGGAGAGAGGCCATAGGCCGTGGCGGGACGGAAATAGGTGGGAGAGAAGCTGCTGTCGGCCAGTTCAGAAATGTCCCGTTCCGAAAGCACCTTGGACCAGCCGTAGGGCGTGACCGGCTTCAGTTCGCCCGTTTCGTCCACCATCCCGTCGCCGGCCTGTCCGTAATTGCTGCATGATGAGGCGAACAGGAAGCGCGACACGCCGGCGTCCTTGGCCGCCTTCGCGAAGCGGACGCTGCCCTTGTGGTTGATTTCGTAAGTGATGTCCGGATCAAGGTCGGACAGCGGATCATTGGAAAGAGCCGCCAGGTGGATGACGGCATCGACCCCTTCGAGGTCGCGCGCATCTACGTCCCTGACGTCTTTTTGGATTGAAGCAATTGAAGCCCGCTGGCCCCCTGCTGTAAAGGTGCAGCGCCGGTAGAGATCGCTGTCATAGCCCGTCACTGAGTGCCCTGCACGCAACAGCATCGGCACCATCACCGAGCCGATATAGCCTTGATGGCCGGTTACCATGACTTTCATCGCGCACCTCTCAAGCCGATAGTGATCGCCAGAAGGCTACTTGGGCTGAAAACAGTGAGGGAGAACGCCAATAGGCGATCAGGATGCCCTGTTGGACGAAGCCTTTGCCGCCAGTGCACCTTTCGGGTGGTCCGAGCCTAATCCTTTCGGAGGATTTTCTTCTGATCACCGTCGCTGATGCTTCCATCGGCCTCGTCATCAGCATTCCCGATCCGAGACTCAATTAGCGCTTGTTGGTTCGATTTCAGCCAGGCCCCGCGACCGCGGATGTTTCGCGCATCGCGGCGTGTCCGGTGTTGAACTCCGCCGACGTGGCGATTCCGAAGGCCACGGCCTCACGCGTCATTGAGCCTTGACGCAGTTGATAGGTATAGGTTTCAAGCCCGTTGCCGTCCGCGGACCGGTTCAGAAGCAACAGATATAGAAACCCGACATAGGCGCGGTCTGTCAGGCCGATCGTGGCATATCTGGTTTCGAATTCGTGCGAGCGCATCATTTCCATGATCATGTCGGGGAGTTTGGTCGCTCCGTCTTCAAGTGCCGCCGACCACTGATTGACGCTGGCCGTGTCGCCCTTGCGGCCAAGAATGAGGCAGTAGACGAAACTTGCCTGCCGCGCCGGTAGGGACTGGTCCGCAGCCGCGGCCTCGGGGTCGCAGTCCCGATGGGGCTTGGGTATCGGCAGGGGGCCGCGGGTGAAGTCCCGTACCGTTTTGTAGGCAGGCTTAGGCTCGCCGGTCCGCCATTTGCCATCTGAGAGAGCCACGAGCCTCACCAATCCCATATTGGCTTCGAAGCCGGGGGCCCAGTAGGCCTCATCGAGCAGTTCGTAGATGTGCGCGGCCTCCACCTTATATTTGTCCTTGAGTTCGCTAAGCCGCGTCATCGTCTGCTTGATGCCGTCAGCCTGCTGGCGCTCGCTGCGCTGACTTCCATAAGGATTGTTGAATTCGGTGACCCAGATCGGCTTGCCGTATCTCGAGATTTCACGGAACGCCCATTCCGGGTCATCGCCGTACATGTGCCACACAGAAATATCCCAGGCGATCCCGTCCTGCTTCATCCGCACGAACGCTCCGGTGTGGCCCCAACCGGCGGTGCCCATCGCCTTCCTTATGCTCGGATCGACCTCTGTCATGCCGTCGGACAGGCCCTTCAAGACAGCGCTCACCTTTACCCATCGCGGGCCGTAGTAATCGAGCGGTCCTGTTCCGCCCGCAGGTCCCCATGCACATGGATATTGCGAACCATCGTCGCGTTTCTCACAGGGCTTGATGATGGCATAGTTTTCCATCTCGTTGCCGAGTTCCCAAACACGGATGTCGTTCTTGAACCTGGTAGCAAGGGTGACCGCCAGTTTCCGGGTGCTCGCGTAGAGCTCTTCCGGACTATCCTTGTCCAGATCGGCGACCGCAGGCGTGATGACGGGCAGGATCTCGATCCCTCTCGCCTTCCCGGCGTCGACGAGGTTGGAGAGCATATCCGCGTTGTCCACGCCTGAAACGTTGACGCGGTACGATTTCAGGCCGAGATCCTTGATGAAGTCGAGTTGCCTTTCCACCGGAATGCCCGGATAGGAGACTATTGGATGGCCATTGATGCCCCAGAGGAAATCGGCTGATGCAGGCGCGGCTGTTGCCAGCAGGCAGGCTGCAACGATTGCGAGACGAAACGACACGGCAACAAGCCTCCCTGCCCGATTTCGAGATCCGGGATAGTGGGGACTGCACACACTTCGCGCAATTTGCCCATACGGTTGAGCGCGGGCTCTCGTTACCCCTTTAGACGGTGGTCATGGCACAGCCTATTTGGACTGGCCTCCACCCGACCGCACCTAACCCTTACCAGCCCGCCCAAATGCCTCGGAGACCGTTCGGGTCCGAGAGAAGGATCGTAGTGATGTGACAGCCATGGCTCCACTCCGTCAAAAGTGGAAGGTAGCTACCGCTAATTCGGGGACGGCTGTCGGATTCCAGGGATGCTATGGTACGGCACTAGGCAAATGACATTGGTTGCGGAGCGCGCTGTGGACGGGAGTGCTGCATGTCACTGAGGGTCGGCGACTGGGTAGAGATTCGGTCCAAGGAAGAAATCCTTCTTACGCTCGACAGAAATGGTCGACTTGAGGAGCTTCCTTTCATGCCACAGATGTTTCAATATTGTGGTCACCGCTTTCGTGTTTACAAGCGCGCGCACAAGACATGTGACACGATCAATTTTGCTGGCGGACGCAAGTTATCCGGAGGCATCCATCTTGAAAACCTGAGGTGCGACGGCAACGCGTTTGGAGGTTGTCAGGCAGCGTGCCTGGTCTTCTGGAAAGAGGCATGGCTCAGGCCTGTGGCGTCCTCGGACGAGGCAATCGCGCCGCGAACCAACGCGGCGAATGGAAAAGGTTGCACGGAAAGCGACGTGCTGGCTGGTACGCGCGCCAAGAGCCAGCCACTTTCAGGTGGTCCGAGATACTCATGCCAAGCCACAGAACTTCTGGATGCGACCACCCCACTTTCTTGGTGGGATGCCCGGCAGTATGTGGAAGACTATGCATCGGGAAATGCCAGCAAAAAGCGTCTCCTGGTCGGATTCATCTATGCAGCAGTATTCAGTATCTATCACTACATGGGCCGTCTGCATCTCGGGAGGCTGTCCGTGATTGTCAGCTGGCTGTATGACAAGGTGCAGCACATTTACGGTGGCGTTTCATTCCCACGATATCGGGGATCGATACCTGCCGGCCAGCCGGTTCCAACCATCAAGCTTGATCTCCAACCGGGGGAGCTGATCAGGGTTAAGTCCTATGAAGAAATCCTCAAGACCCTAGACACGGATAATAAGAACCGTGGCCTGTATTTCGACGCCGAGATGGTCCCCTATTGCGACCATACTTTCAGGGTCCGGTCGCGAGTAACAGCGTTTGTCAATGAAAAGACCGGACTTCTCAACCGGCTCAGGGGACCGGCGGTCATCCTGGAAAAAGTCTGGTGCAATTCGAGATATAGCGATTGCCGGATGCAGTGCCCAAGAGCCGTCTATCCCTGGTGGCGAGAAATTTGGCTGGAACGGGTGCCTGGCGAGGCAATCGCTCACATGGGGCATGCTACGGCAGCTCAAACGGAAACAAGCGCGTATGCAGCCAGTGATACATGACCCACAAGGCCCTCAGTGCCAAAGGCGAACCCCGCAACCTTAAAAGGGAAGCCATTCAAAGTGGCGTCGCCAGGATGGTGAGCCAGGGGGTGAACCTGATTCTCAGGGTGGGCTATATTGCCATCCTGGCACGCCTGCTCAGCCCTGACGATTTCGGCCTGGTCGCGATGGTGGTGGCACTCACAGGCATTTTCGACGTCTTCACCACCGCCGGGCTTTCCTCCGCTACCATCCAAAAGCATGAGATTTCGTTTGACCAGGTTTCGGCACTGTTCTGGATCAACATACTGGTAGGGGTCTTTCTCGCGCTGCTCTGCGCCGCGAGTGCCTACACGATATCAGCCTTCTACCATGAGCCGCGTCTACTCAGGATCGCCATCGCGGTCGCTCCAGCTTTCCTGCTTAACGCGGCCGGCGTGCAACATGCCGCTCTGATCGAGCGCGACTTGCGTTATGTCACACTCAGCGCGATCGAAACGGGTGCCCTGTGCGTGGGCATCCTGTCCGGTGTGCTGCTCGCGTTGCGTGGCTACGGCTACTGGGCACTGATCGCCCCGACACTTATCTCGCCGGCAATCAACAGCCTGGGCTGCTGGATCGCCACCGGGTGGATTCCTGGATGGCCTCGACGCGGCGCCAATATTCGCTCGCTCTTGCATTTCGGTGGAATCGTCACGCTGAACAACCTCGTTGTCTATATTGGCTACAATGTGGAGAAAGTCCTTCTCGGGCGGCTCTGGGGCGCTGCGTCGCTCGGATTGTATACCCGGGCCTTCCAGCTGATTGGCATCCCTACGGCGACCATCAACAGCGCCGTCGGTGCGGTACTGTTCTCGGCGTTGTCACGAATGCAGCATGATCCCGCGCGGTTGCGGAACTTCTACCTCAAGGGATATTCGATCGTCATCGCGGTGACGGTTCCCATCACAATGTTCTCGTTCCTGTTCGCACATGAGATCATCACCGTGGTGCTGGGCTCGCAATGGACGGGGGCGGCGACCATCTTCCGGCTGCTCACGCCTACCATCTTGGTGTTCGGGATCATCAACCCTACATATTGGCTGCTCATCTCGACCGGCAAGCAGAAGCGCAGCCTGTATCTGGCTTTCGCCATCGCCCCTCTCGTCATCACTTCCTACTGCGCAGGAATCTCCTTCGGCCCCGAGGGCGTTGCACTGAGCTACTCGACGGCGCTGGTGCTCTGGCTCTATCCACACCTGGTGTGGAGCCTGCACGGAACGCCGGTTTCAGTCGGGGATCTGTTGCGGACGATCATGAGGCCATGGATGGCCGGCATCGTGGCCTCGGTGGGTGCGCTGGCAGTGCAGCGCTATCTCGGCCCGGAGGTTCCTTCGCTTCTGCGGCTCGCGGCTGGCGGGCTGGTTCTGATCAGTATCTATGCATTCGTCTTGCTGTTCGTCTTGGGGCAGCTCAAGCTGTTTCAGGATGTGCTGCTGGGCTTTCGAGGCGAGGCGCGGGCCGGCGCTTGACGCAGCCCGCGACTTCGACCGGCGAAGGCCCGAGAGAGAAGCTATTTGGAGGGCAAATGGCCAGTATAGCAATCGTCCATAGCTATCCGTACGACGCGTTCTTCGGCGGAGACGGCGCCTATATCCAGGCGTTCGGGCGATATCTCCTGAAGTCCGGCCACGAGGTACACGGGTATGTATCCAACATAGCGCGCGGCCGAAGGAGTCCAGTCTGTAGGAGTGTATATGAAATAGAGCAGTTTTCTTCGTGGCAGGTTCGTCGAAGTATCAGATTGGGCCAGAGAACATTTCTATCCACGGAGTTGCTTCGGTCCGGGCATCTGGCCGGATCGTTCCTTGGACGGAAGACCGCACCTGTTTCCCCAATGACGGACCAGAACTTTTCCAAGGGAGAGACTCAGTGGGTGCTTGACCGTATCGAAGCTGGACGGCCGGACGCCGTCATACTGTTCCACGATGCCGTGCATTTCGCTCCTTGCCTCTCCTGCAACGGTCACAGGGTTTTCTCACTTGTTGGCCATCTTCAGCACCGCAACGGGGCAGCGCGCTGGGAGGCCGGCGCAACCCCCGGCCCGGACAAGAATTGGACTGAGGAAAAGAGATTGTCAAACTCGCTGAAGGCGGCAGAGTGTGTCGGTTTCAACAGCAAGGATGACGCCTCCTACGCCCGCAACCATCTCGGGGTGACACGCGTGATCTCTCTTGGCATGGGCTTCGACAATCACGAAAAGCAACCCGACAGCAATGAGCCCATCGTTCTCTTCGTCGGGAATGCCACAGAGCCAAATCGTGCCGCACTGTCGTGGTTCCTGAAGGAGGTCTGGCCAACTGTTCGAACCTCATGCCCCACGGCAAGGGTTCGCATCGTCGGAACCGCCGCCTTCACATGTGAGGTTACGCCGGCGGCCGGCCTGGAGTGTGTGGGAGCGCTCCCGGACCTCGCTCCCGAATATAGGCGCGCCCAGCTTGTCGTGGCCCCGCTCGTTTCCGGCAGCGCCGGCGTCAAGATAAAGGTGGCCGAGGCCATGTCTTACGGCCGCCCCCTCGTGACGACCTCGATAGGTGTGGACGCAGGTGACCCCCACCAACTTGATGAGGGAGCGATCGTGGCCAATGGTGGTGCAGACTTTGCACAGGCGGTCATCGCGCTGTTGAGCAATGCGGAACTTCGGCGTCAGAAATCCGAGGGTACCGCGCATGTATTCGCCAGCCTCTTTTCCTGCGATGTGTGCTATGGCCCGTTCCTGTCTTGGCTCCGCAAGGCAGGCCAGGTGGCTGATAGCAGCTTGTCATCACAAATGGTGTAGGGAGGCGGGCGCCTCTCTAAAGTGGCACTCGACAGGATTTGATCAGCACTATGCTGTATCCGCATGCTCCACTTGGCGGGTGGACGAGCCCGACCGACCGGAAACCACTGCCAAGGCCCGTCTGACGGCGCCCTTCGTTCGATAAAGATGGCCCAGCGGCGGAAACAGCCTCAATATCGGAGACAGCGAAAAGCTATATCTAAGCAATTCGACGCCACAAGCGGTCCTTCCTCGGACAATATGAGAGACTGCCGACCAATAAGCGGCATCGGCAACCCGGCGCATTGCCATGCGACGAAGCCCCGATGCCGCCGGCATGGCAGCGCCTTCGCACGAGAAGAAGCTGGCGAATACCGCCTCTCGTTCTTTCAATTGCGTTAATTTGTCCGAAAAGTGGACCACCGTTATTTGTGCTGCATGCACGCGTCGGATACCGAGCGCGCCCTCGAATTCCACGATTGAACCCAACCGCGCGAGGCGAAGCACCATCTCCAAATCGGGCGCGTGCGCGAGTGACGCACGGTAGTGACCCACCGCCTTTTGCGCAGTCATCCTGACCAGCACCGCTCCCAAGGCCAGGGACACTCCCAGATGGCCCAGATGACGACAACAGTCTTCAATGAACCGGGCACCCGCCGTTACGCGCCATCCATCTGGTTGACTTGGTTCGGCAAAATCCTTCCCCTCGATCATGCTGAGATCAGACCCTATGGCGAAAGCAGCCCCAGGATTGCTTTCGAGGACATCAACGGCGCGTTGGAGCGAGCCGTCTGTCAGGAGATCGTCGGCGCACAAAAGGATGAAGTAGTCTCCTCGCGCAAGCTCGACGCCTTCGTTGAAGGACGCAATTGGCCCTACATTCCTGGCGTGGCACACGACTTCAACCCGGCTGTCTTGGGCGGCAAGTCGGCGTGCCACTTCCACGCTGTCGTCTGTTGACGCGTTATCGATAACAACAATCCGGAGATCGTCGATGCCTTGCGAAAGCACACTGCGTATACATTGCGCGAGGAACCGATCAGCGTTGTAGCAGGGTATGACTACATTGATGCTGGGCATCAGCACAGGCTCCCCTTACCTGATTGGTCGCCTCGGTTATCGGAGCGACCTGATGTGGGCCAGCACAGGCACCACGCCACGATCGAGGACAAAGACTTGGTTTCCAGGCCCATCCTCCAACAAATCGGCTGGAAGGTCATGCCGTCTAAAAGGCTAGGGGATGACAATCGACCAAAGGCGTAGGGGCAGGTGCAACCTCATCGCCAGCCTCTCCGTCTCATTCAGCTGCCTGTGAAGCGGCCGGAGAGATATCGGGTCAGCGGCACTTCAGCAAAAAGATAAACCAGCACCGAAACGCAGGTGACGGCCATGGGCGTCACGAACAACAGCACCGAGGCGAGCCGCGCCGAATCTCCGCTTTCGGCAACGAGCTTCTCGGATACGATAGCCACGAACCAGTGGGTCAAGTAGATCGCATAAGTGCATTTGGCGAGAAAGTTCAAGAGCTTGGAGTCGCTGAAGACACCGAGCTGCTCCAGAGCGACAACCCCCAGCAACAGGACCGACATCGGCATGCCGAGCGCGAGGAGACGGGGCAGCGCCGGCCAACAGAAAGGACGCAAGACTGCTGCTAAGGCTCCGAAGGCGACTGCCGCCGCCGCGAGGGTAACGGCCCCGCTCCACGGCAGTTTGAAAGGGAACAGCCCGGAGTTGGAAAGCTTGAAGATGACGATGCCGAAAGCGAAATCGATCAGGATCGGATTGGTGTAAAATACGAAAATGGGGTTCTCAATGCCTGATGTCTCGCCCGCGACCGCAAGAAGAACCGCGAAGGCGGCGGAATAGAGGATCCCATATTTCACGCTGACGAGTTGGAAAGCTGCGATGATCAGGCTGAATTCGACGATTACCAGCAAGGTCCACGTCGGATACAAGATGGGGTAGGGTCCGAAGGGGACGAAGGCGAGCGACATGAAAAGCTCGGACAAGGTCCTCTGATGGCTTTTCATCGCGTAGTTCTCGACAAGAAATGCGAGAATCGTGACGCCCCAATACAAGGGCACGATTCGAATGAGCCTCGTTCGCAAATAGGCGCCGGCCGACCTGCCATTGTTCCCAAGCACATGCGCGGTAAGAAAACCGGCCAGAACCATGAACAGATCCGTCCCGAAACGGAAAATGTCCAAGACACCCGGCTCAATATGGGCGGCGCTCACCACTCCGGACATGTGGATGTAGCCGATGGCGTAGGCGGATATGAGCCTCAAAAGCTGAGGATTGTGCCAGAACCTCCTTGCCCCAGCAGTCCGGGCGGCCGGATGGTATTCCGCGTTCACCCGGGTTATCAGTCCGAAGCTGACCGTGCCTATTGTTGAGAAGATCGCCCCACCCCAGGGACCCCAGCATCCCCTTGAGTCATATGGTCCAATGCATCGGCGATCAGCCCTCAACCGTTCTGTTACGAGGTCGGCCTCGCGGTGGCCTGTCCGTTCTTCTGCACGATCTTCATCCTTTGCGCCCATTGACGCGATCCTCAATCTGGTAGCACCCCCCGCTGCCGCTATCTATCAGTTGGACATTTCACGCGCTCGGAACGCGCCCGAGTTGGGCGACAGCCGCTTGTATGCGGACCGTGCGTTCCGCAGGATCCATTGCGGCGCAAGGAGCGTCGGCACTGCGCGGGTCCAATAGTGCGGCATTCCATGGTAACGGCCGTACAGGTACCTGATCGCTGCGCTCACCGCGATGGTCCGTCCCCCCGCAGTTTTAGCGTTGTTCAACCGCGCCATCACGTGCGTATCAAATATCCGGCGGCGAAACGCTTCGCACACAGCGGGTGTGTCCGCGAACAACGCGAAAGCAATCTGATCATAGGCGGCAACGTCGATCTTCAGGCGATCCAGCCATCCGAACTTGATATTGAACTGGTCGTTGCCCGACCGATAGCCGACACAAGGTTCTTGGACCACGCCCCATTTTCCAAACCGTTCGACAACACGGCCGATGATATAAACTTGGACGTAGTAATTCTTGAATTCCGAGACATTAGGCTCGGATGCGATCTCATTCCATTTGGCACGGTCTATCACCAGGGCGGACATGAAGCCCAGCAGATCACCCATCGTCGCGAACAGCGTACCGGCATCGGCGATCAGTTGTGTAGGCGGGATCCGACGGATGCCGGTCCGGCGCGTCATCGTCACGTCATAGTCGATCACGCCTAGCGTTAGACCGGTTACGCCGGGCCAACGCCGGATCGCTTCCAGCACCCGTGCTAGCCCGCCCGGTTCCAGATGGTCGTCGTCGCCCATCAGCCAGATGTAATCGCCCTTCGCCGCCTCCACGACCGCCAGGAAATTGCCGTCCACTCCCAAGTTCTTCGGCTGGGAAAGCAAGGTGTAGTGCTTGATGCGACCCTTATAGCCTTCGGCCACGGCGACCGTATTGTCCGGTGAAGCATCATCGCTGACCACGACCTCGATCGCGTCCTCCAAAGCTTGGGCGATGATGCTGTCTAACAATTCCGCCAGCATGGACGAGCGGTTGTAAGTCGGGATGCAGATCGAAATGGTCGGCACGGGTTTCGGTCTGCGGCCAGGATCGGTGGTTACACGGCGAGGCCGGCGCGCGCGATGAGCGGCTGCCACCAATGCTCGCAAGTCGTTCTCGTCCATCGTGCTCTCCTGGAGGTCAATCCGAAGACTGGCCGCCGGTCAATCGCCGAACTCCCCGAAATCGGCGTCGACCTGAATCATGAGTTCGAGGTATTTCCACGCTATCCACCGCCAGGAATAACTGCTCGCCCTGGCGTTCCCCTTGGTAACCAAACGCTGCCGCAAGTCTGGGGCTAGCATCAACAGGCGGATGGCTTCGGCCCATGACTGGACGTCGTCGGGATCGGCATAAAGGGCCGAATCCCCGCAGATTTCGGGAAGACATGGCGAGGTCGAGGCCACGACCGGGCAGCCCGAAGCCATCGCCTCGACCGCCGGCAGCCCGAAGCCCTCGATCCGTGACGGGAACAGGAAGCACAGGGCGCCTTCGAGCGCCTTCTTGAAGTCGTCGTCCCCTATGCGGCCAGGAAGGACGATGTTTCCGGGCATTTGCGGGATGTACCTCAGGAGCGTGGCCTCGTCGACATCGCCTGGCATCCACAGGTCAAGACCCATCGCGTCGAGGTGTGGGGCCAGCCTGGCGAGAAGCCCCATGTTCTTATATTCCTGGTCCCGCCTCCCCAAGCAGAGGACATACGGCCTGCTCCGGTCGACGGCCAGAGTTGATCTCGCCGCATCCCACCGGTTCGCATGGTCGCTGCCGTTGTAGGTGACGACGATGTTTTCTTCTGGCGCGATTCCGAACTTGATCAGATGGCTGCGTGAGAGTTGCGAGACGGTCGTGATGCGGGCGGCCTGCCTGCCAAGTGCCGGCAGGATCAAGCGGTGCGCCCAGCGGAATCCTCGCGCGTAGCTCGACGGCATGAGCCTTGTGTGCATGTCATGGATACACGCGATCTGGCGCCTCAGCGCGACGGGAGCGAGATTGCAGAAGCTCAGCAATCCTCCAGGCACATGCCAGGGCAACTGCGCCTGCACCCAAAATTGCGGCAGTCGCGGCCTGCTGAATTCAGGAACGACCCGGACGGGGATGGCATCGAGGCGCAAAGGTTCCGAAAGCGGACGCGGCACCACGAGATCAATCTCCAGGTCGCGACCGAGCGGATGCCCTTCTGAAATGAGGGCGTCGAGAGCCAAGGTGACCTCGCGGGCGTAACGGGCCACACCGGTTGGCCGAAGCGTCGTGAAGTCTCCATTTATCGTCCAGCGCCGTCTCGGCGCTTCCCGGTCCGCGCACACCGCAGCGGGATGGCCGATCAGGAAGTCGGCGCCGGCGACAGCGGATCTGGCCAAGGGCGTGTCGGCACGGTGTCTGTTCGCCGGCCAGGCCGATCTTGGTTGCGGCGACTCCCTCGTATCGAACCCGAGCTTGGCCATGTCCAGCTTCCCCGACCTTCCGGCACCCTAGGCAGACTAGCATTCCCAGGAACACCAAGGCCCTTAAACGTTCGAGGTAGGTACGCTGTCCGACGTCGCCAATCCGGATGATTGCCACTTAGCCGAATGACCCGATGGCCATGGTGACCTGGCGTCTTGACGGTTCCACACTGAAAGTTCCAAGGGGTGGACGACATGGCGCGACGTTGGACGATCAATGGGCGGTTTCTTTCGCAGCCGACAACAGGCGTTCAGCGTTACGCGCGCGAGGTCGTGCGCGCTCTCGACACCTTGTTGGCCGAGCAGAACCCGCTGACCCGCGGCCTCGAGCTTGCACTGCTCCACCCTCCAGGGTCCGGAGACTTCCCCCTGGCTTGCATCGAGCGTCGAGAGATCGGCGGCATGAACGGGCATGCCTGGGAACAGGTGCAGCTCCCCTCATCCCTGGATGGCAGCGGACTGCTCAGCCTCTGCAACACAGGGCCGCTGCTTTCCCGCAAGCATATCGTCTGCGTCCATGATGCAAACGTCTGGAATGCCCCGCAGAGCTATTCATTTGCCTTTAGACTTCTTTACAGGAATCTGTTGCCCGCCCTCGGCAAGACGGCGTGCGGTATTTCGACCGTTTCCAACTACTCCTTGGATGAACTGGTTCGCCGCGACGTCATCCCGGCAGAGCGGGCTTTCGTGGCGCCGAACGGCCATGAGCATGCCTTGCGGTGGGAGCCTGAACACTCAGCACAGACGCGGCTGGCGGCCTCGCGGGAAACCGTTGTCCTGATCGGCAGTGCCGCACCTCACAAGAATCTGGATCTCCTCCTGAACATGGCTGATCGTCTTGGCGAAGCCGGACTCAGAATCGCGATTGTCGGCATGTCGGATTCGCGCGTCTTTAGGTCAGGATCCGCCAGGACCGAAGCGCGAAACATCCACTGGCTCGGCCGCATTTCGGATGGCGAGTTGGCGGCCCTCCTCGGGGACTCGCTATGCCTGGCTTTCCCCTCGCTCACGGAGGGCTTCGGTCTCCCAGCCCTCGAGGCGATGGCCGTCGGCTGTCCTGTCGTGGTTTCAGACCGCGCCAGCCTGCCTGAAGTCTGCGGCAATGCAGCGCTGTTTGCATCCCCAGACGACCAGGACGCATGGTTCGACAGTTTCGTGCAGCTTCGCACTTCTCAGGCCCTGCGCGCTCAGATGATGGGCAAGGGAAAGGCGAGAGCCGCGGAATACAGCTGGAGGGCGACGGGCCTGCGTTATCTCCAGGCGATGGCGGCCGCAGACGGCGTCGATACGGAAACGAAGATCGTCAGGGCTCCCGAATTCACATGATCTCGTGAAGTGCCTGGACGGCGTCTAGCGATTCCAGGATCGCGCGGTCGAAGTTCTCTTCTGAAAAACGTCCTGCATTTCTGGCGCAAGCGCGCGGCGCAATGGCATGGCTATTCTCTTCGAACCGTTCCACTGCCTGCTTGAGGTGATCGACCGTTTGAGCCTTGAACAGCACTCCTGTCGGCTCGGAGGATGATCCTAGCCGCTGTACGATGTCGACGGCGCCGCCGCGACCGAAGGCGACCAGCGGCGTCCCGCAGGCCTGTGCCTCGGCCAGCGCTATGCCGAAATCCTCGCAGCCCGCAAACACCATCGCCTTCGCCCGCGCCAGGGTGTCCACATAGTCTTTCCGGGGCAGGTAGCCCGAGAAGGTGACGTTGGGACCGGCAAGCGCCCGCAAGCAGGCTGATTGCTGCCCTTCGCCAACGATGACCAGTCGCCGCGAAGGCATTTCGTTGAAGGCCCGGATGACAAGGTCGGTGCGCTTGTAGGGGGCGAGGAAGGACGCTGAAACGTAGTAATCGTCCTTATCCTCCACACAAGGCAATTCGCCCAGTGTGACCGGGGGGAAAACGACGCGCGCCTGGCGCCCGTAAATGTGCTGGATACGGGAGCGGACATAATTCGAGTTCGCCAGCATCAGGTCCGGACCGTGCGCGGTTCTCGTATCCCATGTCCTCAGGCGATGGAGCATGTAGCGATAGAGCATTCCCTTGGGGCCGAAACCAAGCCGTCCCTGCTGAAGATAGGAAAATTGTTCATCCCAGGCGTAGCGGACGGGACTGTGCACATAACACAGATGCGGCTGGTCCGGCCTGGTGATGACGCCGCGCGAGAAGGCGGCCGACGACGAGATCACCGCGTCGTAGCCCGTCACGTCGAATTGCTCGATCAGAAAGGGACAGAAAAAGAAGAGGGATCGATAGAATTTATGGACCATCGGTATCCGGTTGGCCGCAGACGTATGGAATTCCACGTCGTGGAAATATTGCTCCTTCACCTCTTGTGGCAGGAAATCGAAAAGCGTGAAGACCTCGGCGTTGGGGAACTGCTTGCAGATTTGCGCAAGAACCCTTTCCCCTCCCCGGAAATTCGGGCACCAGTCATGAACGATCGCTATCCTGGCATTGCTGTCGAAGCCGGGCCCCGGCGCGGCCGGCAATTCTTCGATGGATACATCGATCTTGGCAGCGACGGCCAAATCGGAAGAGCGTTCGTGGAGCATGGTTCCCCCTAGCCTCATAAGGCTGGCAGTCTCCATTCCATGTCGTTGCTCCGGCAAGCTGTCCGATCGGCTACACACCGCTACGGGCGCATGGCCATCTAATACTTGCGGATGTGGTCCGTCACCGGGATACTCCGAAAGCCTGTGTCCGGCGGTAGGCCAGGCTCCTCCCGTCTCCTTTTATGCAGGCTGTGTCGGTCCACTCGTCGGTCTAGGTTTCGGCGGAACCGAAGCTGGATCGAGCATGAGACTCATAGTGATCATCCCGACGCTTGGCCGCAGCGGACAGGTCGGGCGTTTGCTTGGATATTTGGGCGGCCAGACGAGGCTTCCTGATGAGGTCATAGTGTCGGCGCCCGACGCCTCGCATGTCGGCCTGCCGGAAAGCTGTCCTTTCCAGGTGTCACTCGTTTTCGGACCGAAAGGACTGGCTGCCCAGCGGAACAGGGCTCTCGTACCTTCCCTGGGGCGCTTCGACATCATCACATTCTTCGACGATGATTTCGTTCCGTCCGCCGAATATCTGCAGCAGGTCGAGAAAGCTTTCGTGGAAAATGATGGATGGGCGGTGGTGATGGGCACGGTCGTCAGGGACGGTGCCACGAATGCTGGCCTCACCTGGGAAAATGCCGAAGCCGCCTTGCGGGAAAACGAGGGCAAAAAACATGATGGACCGCCGGTGGTCGACCATGTCGGAGCATACGGATGCAACATGTCCTTGCGTTCCTCGCTTGTGGGCGATTTGCGCTTCGACGAGCGCCTCGTCTTGTACGGCTGGCAGGAAGACATCGACTTCACCAGCCAAATGAGATCCAAAGGCCGCGTGGTCTGCGTGACCGCGATCACGGGCGTCCATCTCGGTATCAAGACAGGGCGGGTCAGCGGCGAGCGGTTCGGCTACTCCCAGGTTGCGAATGCGATCTATCTGATCAGGAAGGGCTCCGTTCCGGCCTCTTTCGCTCTTCCGCTGATGTTCAGGAATATCGCCGCGAATCTCGCAAAGAGCCTGCGGCCTGAGCCGTATATCGATCGCAGGGGCAGGCTCAGGGGTAACATGCTGGCGATCCGGCACATCGCCATGGGACGAATCGAACCCGAATACATCCTGAAAATCTGAAGGTGGGAAGACAATGCGGAAATGGCTTGTGACAGTGGCGGCGGCTTCATTGGCGGCGGCTGCCTGCCCCTTGCCGACGGTGGCTGCCGAGTACCTCCTCGGACCTCAGGACAAGGTCAGGCTCAAGGTCTACGAATGGCGCGCATCACGCGACGTGATTTTCGAATGGACGGCTCTCAACGACAGTTTCGTCGTCGGTGCCGACGGCACGCTCTTCCTTCCATTTGTCGGCCAGATACGCGCGCAGGGCACCGCCCCCGGCGACCTCGCCCGCGCGATCGGCGACCGCCTGATGCAGCACATGGGCCTCGGCCGCCAGCCGGATGTCGCTGTCGAGATTGTCCAGTACAGGCCGTTCTACATTGTCGGCTACGTCACGCAGCCAGGCGAGTTCCCCTACAGGCCCGGGCTGACGGTGCTGCAGGCGCTGGGAATCGCCGGCGGCCTGCGAACACGCGAGGAAGACATGTCGAGGCTCGAGCGTGAAGTCATCGTGGGTCAGGGCGATGTGGGTTTGTTGGCGCTGAGCAACGTCAGTCTGCTCGCTCGCAAAGCACGGCTGGAATCAGAACTAGCTGGCAGCGACGACATCGCCTTCCCTGCGCAACTGAAGGACAGAGCTTCGAACGAGACGGTCGCGGTGGCGATGGAGCAGGAGCGCAAGATCTTCGCCGTCCGCAAGGACGCCATGGCGACGCAACTCCGTGCCCTGCGCGAACTCAAGGATTTCCTCGAAAAGGAACTGACCTCGCTCGGCCAGCAGATGGCCTTCCACGACCAACAGATCGAACTTATCCAGAAGGAACTCGCGGGTGTTTCGGCCCTTGTCCAGAAGGGGCTGGCGGTTGCACCGCGGGAACTCTCTCTACAGGGAACGGTCGCACAGATGCAGAGCGACAGGTTGGTTGCCGAGACCTCGCTCTTGCGAGTCAGGCAGGAGATAAGCAAGACCGACATCGAGATCCTCAACCTCGGCAATAGCCAAGCCAGCGAAGTCGCTGCTGCCTTGCGCGAGACGCAACTGCAGCTCAATGAAGTGACCAGCAAGGCCAACACCGCGGTGCAGTTGTTGCACGATACCGAGGTCACGGCCCCTGCTCTGCTCGCCCTTAGAGAGCGCGCCGAAAGGGCCAAGCCGATCTTCAAGATCGTGAGGACGACGGACAGCGGCTCGCAAGAACTCACGGCTGAGGAAACGACGCCGATCGAGCCAGGCGATACCGTGAAGATCGATATCCCCGCCCCGCCGTCCGGCTTGGCTGCTCTACCTGTAGAGGACGACGTCCAGGCAGGGACGGTTTCTGTTCAAGGTACCAATTGACAGGCTTCATGATTGGCGCGGGTGCCGGCTCGCAACGCCTTCGACATGACCTCCGAACCCGAGACCGTTGGTGGCCGCCTGGACGGGTAAAGAACGCGCCGGCGTCATGGCCAGAGCGGTTCAGAGTGGGCGGAGCTGCCAGCTCGCTGCAGGTGCTTGTTTTTCTGCTGTTCCACACGGAAAACCGCCGCGCACCTTTCTTTGAACTGGTTCGCTTCAAGTTCAATGATCTGGCCGACCATGCTAGCAATTTCCGGCGGCACTTGCCTTGCACTTTGAGGCCGCATATCAGTGGGCACGCTGACGATGCCTTCCCTGCCGCAGTGAGGCGATCAGTTCCTGCGGGTATCACTGGAGATGTCGGTGCTCATGAGTGTAATCGCTATATCGGCGGCAGGCGTTCTGATGGGACTGCGCTTCAAGGCTCCTGCGCTGATCGCGGCGACTGCGCTGCTTGTGGTCGGAAGCTTTGCCTGGAATGGGCTCGGGTTGCCGGGCTACGTGACCGTCACTAAGTTCCTGATACTGTCATTCGTCTTGGCTGGCGCCTATATCATCGGTCTGTCCCTGTCCGTCCACCGGAAGCGCAAGGAAAGGTGACACGGCGGGACTTCAGGAAGCCCGGTCGAAACGTATGACTGCGAAAACCGTCCTGAACAGGATCACGATATCGAGCCAAACCGACCAGTTCCGCACATACTGGCAGTCCAGCTTCACGCGGTTGGCGTAGTCCATGCTGCTTCTTCCGTTCACCTGCCACAGACCGGTGAGCCCGGGCTTTGCCCGAAGGTATTCCCCTAAGTGGTCGCCGTAGCATTTTAGTTCGTCCTTGACGATGGGCCTTGGACCCACACAACTCATGTCGCCGCGGATGATGTTGAACAATTGCGGGAGTTCGTCGAGGCTCGACTTACGCAGCATCCACCCAAGCACCGTGACGCGGGGGTCGTTCCTGATCTTGCGGGTCTCCTCCCATTCCAACCTGACTTGAGGGTTGCTGTCGAGAAATGACTTCAGAACTTCGTCCGAATTGGTGACCATCGAGCGGAACTTGTAGCAATCGAATGGCTTTCCGCCAAAGCCGATGCGGCTATGCGAGAACACTGCCGGGCCTCCTGCCGTCATCCTGATCAGCAGAGCAACGACAATCATTACCGGCGCGGCAACCATAAGCGCCGTGAATGCTACTACCAGATCCATGATGCGCTTCAGGAGACCGCCCACAGGAGGGTTCGTCGTTCCCAACCTGAGCGCAGGCGAAAGGTCCGTCAACACTGCCCCGGCACCGTTGTTGTCGGATGCGGGAAGGACGTGCAGGACTGCCGTTCGGCTGTCGGACGGGATAGGCAGAGATGGCTGAACCCAGATCGGGGCTGCCTGATGTGACTCGAAGGCGTTCGTTGTCATGGAACAATCGCTGTTTCGACTTGTTGTTGCACTCTTCCAAGGTCGGAGGTTGTCGACAAGAAGGGCAAAGGAGGTAGCGTGACGCTCAGGGGCTATCCCCCTAATCCCAAGGAATGATCCTCCTAGACTTTTTGCAACTTCCGAAGGAGAATGTCTCGCTACGGTTTCATGCTTTACGGCGCTTGGGCGCGCGGACCCTGGCCAAGAGTACGCCTAGTATCGGGGTCCTGCAGGCCTGCAACGTCTTGACAAGTTCCTGCAGCGTCTGGACCTGTGTCTTGCCCCACTCGGCAACGATCACCACGCCGTCCAGGACAGATCCGACAATCAGTTCGTCGGCACCCGAGGCAAGCGTCGGCAGGTCGAGTATGACAATGTCGTAGGCAGGAAGTCCGTTGGCGGCAAGGTCACTAGCGGCTAGCTCCGAGAGGAACGCCTCCATCTTGCTAGGCGCCAGGAGGTGTCTGGCGTCCACGGTCGAACTGGAAAGGATGTCGAACGGCCGCCCCGCAGCACGAACGATGTTGAGACGGACAGGGTCCTGGCACGGTAGGTCGAGGGCTCCCGACTGGCTCAGAAGCCGCGAGGGGGTCATGGTCGGGCGCCGGATGTCGGCGTCAATCACCAGCGTCTTCAGGCCCGACATCGAGTAGAGCGTAGCGAGATTGCTGGCCACCGAACTCTTCGAACCGTCGTTGGATACGGCAGTCAACCCAAGAAACCTGATCGGGCGGCTGGTTTCCGCAAGGCTTATCTCGGTTCGCACTTTTCTCAGGCTATGGCTGTATCGGGATTGCGGAGATCTTGCCACTTGGTCGACAAGGCCCGATCTTCTGCCGATCGGCGGCAGTTCTCCGAGGCATTCGACGCCCAGATTGTCGCGGATCTGTCGTGGCGACCTTATGGTCCAGTCAAACGCGTGCCTTACAAACGCAAGTCCAATACCGAAAATGAGACCGGCAACCACCGCGAAGGCCAGCATCAACTTCGGCCTTGGAGCGCTCGGATTGAGCGGCGCCGTCGCAGCTGTGATGACCCTTGCATCGGCAACCGGATACGACTGTTGGCTTACCGAGTTGGTGTAGGCCTGCAAGAAGCTCTCGTACATCTTCTGGTAGGTTTCAGCCGTCACCTCAAGTTCTTCGAGCGTCGGCTCAGCACTCGTCCCGTCTGCTTTGGCTTCAATGCCGACGCTGTAGTCGTGCCGTGACCGGAACTGCTGCGCTTTTGCCATGGCCTCATTCATTTGAGCTCGCAGCTGCTGAAGCCGCATTTCCAGCCACGCGCCTCCTTCCTTGGCTGCGTCAGTCTTGGTTTCGATCTGCTCACGTACGAAGGCATCGGCCGTGGCGTTCGCAATCCTGGCTGCGCCCTCGGGATCAGGAGAGGTGAAGGATATGTCAATCGCGTAGGAAACGCCGACTCGGCGGACGTCGAGGCCGTTGCGGAAAACCAACATGCTCCGACGGAACTTCTGAAAATCGGTCAGCATGGGGGGTGCGGCAGGCTCGCTAAGAGCGAAATGCTGCAGCCAGGCGCTTTTCCGCAGCCCCAAGGCGTCAAGCAGGACAGCTCCGGTCTTCGTCAATCTGTCCCGCAAAGTCGGAGACTGGGAACGATTGAACTGCGCATCGTCGACGAGTTTCAACTGGTCGAGCACCATCGCTGCGATTTTTTCCGACTGCATTACAGCGATCTGGCTTTCCACCTGGGCAGTATCCAGTGACAGATCCACTTCGCCGCCCTCCTGCAGGTGTTGCGGCAATTTCGGCTCGATCAGAATCTGCGCGCTGGCGATGAAAGTTGGGTCGGTGCTCGAATTGTAAAACCCCGCCAACAAGAGAGCCATGGCAAGGCAGGCAATGATAGTTCCAGCGTAGCGGCGCAGAAATTCGGTAATGTCGGAGAGCCCAATGAACTCTTGGCCGGCGGAAGCCTGCTGGTCCGTCATCGAGGGCCATTGATTGGTGAACATGCGATTCATTCAGCTTCTCCTGCAGGCATACGCAGACACCCAGAGCAGCCCGCTCCATGCAGGCGGCCGTTGCATGCGGCCGGTCTTTGCATTGAAAGCCGAGGCCCCGCGATCCCAGACTGCTGCGGAAGATTACTCCCGTGATCCGGAAGGTAAATGCCGCCAATTGGCGTATGCGAAACTTAGGACCCGTGGGGCGGTAGAACGCGCGGCAGCGCTGCTCTCGCGGCGTCGACAAATGACGTTTGCTGTTCCAGCAAGGCCTGCCGTCCGCGGATGATCGCCAGGTTCTGCTCGAGAGTACCGATCTGCGCGGACATGCGTTCGGGACTCTCGCCATTTTCCATCGCTTCCAGGGCGAACGCAGCACAGTCCGTGACCCTTTCCACGCAAGGGCGCAGTGCCGCGATTTCCTTCTCGATGTCCATCTGAATGACCTCCAGAAGACGGGTCAGGCGACCGAACCGCCGTTGGTCGACATTCTGGCCGAATGGGAACCTGAATGCGGTCAGCGGCATGTTGCAGCCATCTTTCTCGTTGCACCCGAGAGGGGACGCACCTTGCAGAATACAAGACTCTCATGCTTGCACGAGACATCCTTTCGGTCATCGGCGGGCATGCTCATATTGGATGAGGGGTGGCAGCTAGGGCGATAGGGCTACTCGAATTCATGAAGGCGGCCACGTGCGGCGCGTGTTACGACTGTTGGCGCTAAACTGCGGAGCGGAAATCGTGACCGTGAACATAGTCGGACACGCGAGTCCAAACACATTCGCCTTCAAAACCAGTGCCCCGATCAAAGCCACGGGCTTTCAGGACGGCACCTGGGGCCTGGGCGTCGTCGAACAAAGCGGAGATCGTCCTGGTTGTGGAAAGCCTGTGTCGCCAGAGCGGCGCCGAGAGATACACGAGGCTCTCGATGGCGTGCTGGGCGGCAATCCAGAGGTCGGAGCCTACAACCAGACATTCTGAGAGGAATTGGACCATGTCTGACCGGATCGTAAGTTTTGTCATGAGCGGGGGGGTCGGCTCACGGCTGTGGCCGCTCTCGCGCGAAGACAACCCCAAGCAATTCCACGATCTTTCGGGGGATGGCTCTATGCTTGCCAAGACTGTTCGTCGCCTTAAGGCGCGGCCGGACGGAGAGACGCCGATCTACCTGATAGCCTCCGAACGGCATGCCGAGCGCGTTATCTCGGACCTAGTACCGCTCGGCCTGAACGGCGGCAGACCGATCTTCGAGCCGGTCGGCCGCAATACCGCGGCCGCCGTCGCCATAGCCACCCTGCAAACGATCTCCGAATATGGAGCCGACGCCCTTGTGCTCGTGGTCCCCTCCGACCATCAGATATCGACGACAACGCAATTCTGGGAAACCGTCAAGGCCGGCGTGCCTGCCGCCGATTCAGGAAAGATCATCGTGTTCGGGATCAAGCCGACGCATCCCGAAACCGGATATGGTTACATCGAGACCACGGCAGATGCTGACGCAGTAGCCTCGGTTTCGCGCTTTGTCGAAAAGCCGAACGCCAAGTCGGCTCGCAAATACATGTCTTCGGGACAATTCTACTGGAACGCCGGCATTTTCCTCTTTCGAGCCGACACCATGCGGGAGGCTTTTCTCGAGTTCCAGCCCGACATCTGGGACGCCGCGGAACGGGCTTACAAGGGAGCGCGGACCGACGTCTCGGGCCTTTATTTGACACAAGGCTTCTACTTGGCCGTCCCCTCGACCTCGATCGACTACGCAATCATGGAGCATGCGCGCGACATCGCAATGGTTAGGGCCTCGTTCCACTGGACCGACCTTGGCTCATGGCAATCCCTAATGGAGGCCAGCCCCACGGACAGCAACGGCAATGTCACAATGGGCGATATCGTCGCCATCGATTGCCAGGACTCTTACTTCAGAAGCCAGGGCAGACTGCTGACCGTGGTCGGGATGAAGGATGTTGCGATCGTGGCGACGCCAGATGCGGTATTCGTCGCACCCGTCAGCCACAGCCAGAACGTGAAAAAAATCGTCGAACAGCTGGAGAAGAGCGGGCGCCTCGAAACGAAATTTACTGCCTCCGAAGACCGGATCATCATCAGTGGCTCATGGCGCAAGCGCGTGGAGCACTGGCTCTTCGAAGAAACCCTGCCGCTGTGGTCCACCGCTGGCGTCGACGATGTTTACGGCGGCTTCCATGAGGCCCTGGGCTTCGATGCGAGGCCATTGGGCAAACCCAAGCGCATGCGCACTGCGGCTCGCCAGATTTACGCTTTCGCAGTCGCCAAGGAACGTGGCTGGACTGGTCCGGCGGACAAACTCATCAAACACGGTATCGACTTCATCGCAAGATTCGGCCGCACGAACCGCGGCGGGTGGGTGCGAACTCTCAATGCCAACGGCAGCGTGGCCGACCCGACCGAGGACGCCTACGACCATGCCTGCGTGCTCCTGGCGCTGGCTCAAGCTCACCGATGCGGACACCACGATGCCCTGGCACTGGCACAACAGACGTTTCGTTTCATCGACGCCCACCTCGAGCACGACAGTCTGACCGGGTTCCTCGAGAGCCCCGGCTGGAACGGTGCGCGGTCTTCGAACCCACACATGCACATGCTGGAATCATTTCTTGCCTGGTATGGCGCCACGGGCGACCGTGAATATCTGCGTCGGGCAGCACGCATCATCGATCTCTTCCGGAGCCATTTCTTCGACCAGGAAAGCTGGACGGTTGGGGAACGTTTCGACGCCGATTGGTTGCCGTTGCAGGGAGATGAAGGACAGTGGACCGAACCGGGGCATCACTTCGAATGGGCTTCGCTCCTTGTCGATTTCGCAAGAGCGAGCGGCCAGAAAGACTTGGTCGCCTACGCAAGGAAGCTCTATTCATCGGCGGTCGCCAGTGGATTGAACCGGACAACAGGTCTGGCTTTTGCTGCCGTATCGCGGCAGGGAATCCCTCTCGACCGGCTCTCCCGCAGCTGGCCGCAATGCGAAGCCGTCAAGGCAGCCGTAGCCTTGGATGGCATTGGCGGGCCTGACCTGAAAGCTGAGATCGAAGCCCGTGTCGCGCGCCTGTTCAGATGGCACATCGATCCCGCGCCGCTTGGATTGTGGATCGACAGGATTGACGAGCGCGGAAGGTCACTGGCAACGGAGGTGCCGGCGAGCATCTTCTACCATCTGGTGACGGCATTGATGCAGTATCTGGACAAGACCGCAGGCCAAGTCGAACCTTTCCCGCTTCCTGCTTCGGACGTGAGCAAGACGGGTTTGAGGCAGGTACTGGGTCGCTCCTGATGCGACGATCCTGAGATACGGTGTTCGTGCCGAACCGTGGTTGGCGAAGGTCGTCTGCACCGAACCTTGAAGACCGCAGATATCGGCTCCTGGCGTGGCCGCTAAGGCACAGCCTTGGCCGCGCGCACCGGCAACGCTCGCTTTCCCCGGTCGTCGGCCGCCGTGAGGCTGCCGGTGCTGCCAGGAGTTCCGAGGCAATGAATATGAGGTTCTCGCCGTTGACGAGGCTGTCGATCTTCCTTCCGCTCAAAAGCGAGTAGACGAAAGTGAGGCAGCCTCGGCCGGGAAACATAAAGTCGTGTGGTTCCACGATGATGCACGGCACATGCTTGAGGACCTTGCCGCAGTCTCGTGTTGCCTCCAGCTCCGCGCCTTCAATGTCCATCTTAAGCATCAGCAATTTCGCCTTGGGCAGTCTGGCAAGAAGGCCCCGTAAGGTGACCGACGGCACGCCTTCTCCGTCTGCCACGCCCCGTGCCCACGATGGGCGCTCGCTGTTGACAAGTGCAACTTCGCCCTCGTGGCACCAGAGTGCGCCGTAGACAGACATGATCCGCTCTAGACCGGCGCAGTTCGAGAGTAAGACTTCATGCGTTTGGCGATCCGGTTCGATGGCCATCACCACAGCATCAGGATACTGGTCTCTGAGGAAAATCGACGAGTAGCCAACGTTAGCGCCGGCATCCACGATAACGGGTATGATCCCCCTCCGTCTCCATCCTGCCGCGAGCCGGTTGAGCGCGCTCTGTCCACCCTTTCCAATTTCATATTCGCCGTGCCCAAAAATTTGTGACATGACAAACAAGTCGCTGTCGGTAGGCCTGATCAGCAATTCATGATCGCCACAGCGAACTTTCATCGCCGAGCCGATCCCGAGTGCGCGGCGAAGGAGTACTGAGACCAGTTTCCTCCAGCCGATGGCGCGCGCGAGCCCGTCAATGTGATAGAGCTTGGCGTAGAACGTCCGGTTCATCGTCGCAGTATCACCTGAGGATGTGCCAATCTCCATACACCCTTAGGGAGTAGCCAGGCCGGCTCGCCACCGAAGCAAATTGCCCGCACACACCCCCCGCATGCATATTCCTGCCATCATGCCCTCCCCGGTTCGGTCGTAGGCATGCTTCCTGCGCCGCTTATCAGCAAGGTACCGCAAGGTGATAGCGACGTCGTAGCTACGGCAAATTCGGTAGCACTTGCCTCTGTGTCGCTGCCTCAAAGCGGGATAGTATGCTTTGGGAAGATGCCTGACGCCACATTGAACGACCTCTCCCGATCATGGAAATGCGGTTAATTCGTCAAGGCGTTGTAACTTTGAGACGTGAACCATCTTGTCCGAACGGTTGAGACGCAACGATGGCCAAAAAAAAAGTCCGTGCGAGACCCAGCAGTGACCTTCTGAAACTGCTTGCCACAAGGCCTAGAGCGGTGGCGCTTGCTGCGCTGCACGTGAGTGAATCCGTGCTGCTGGAACTCGAAGCGTCCGAGCTTTTGTCAGCAGCAGAGATTAGAGGGCTACTTAAGGACGCGTCGATGACGTTACGAAATGCCGCCGAGCAAGCGGACAATCGCAGCTGCCTCGTCGCCAGCGAAATAGTCGATTCCATGCGGGAAAATTTCAAGAGAAATAAGACTTAACCTTGTCGCCATCGGCCGACCGGGAAAAACTTGTTATCTTCAACCAAAACTGCCGTTGCCACGTCATCGATAGTGCATTGGAGCATATTCTTCACATCAATTTTAATGTACGGTGTATGCGAGGGAGGTAGTTCGGGCAGTAGTTGGGCGGGGTTGCTTCTGAATGACGCCACATCCATTTTTGCGCGGGAATGAAAAACGCCTGTCGTATGAGGACGATACGGCGCTGATCAAAAGGCTGGGATTCACGCCGAAGCGCTATCTGGCGGAGACGGTCATCGTCAATCAGGGCGAGGATTGCGATCGCATGTTCATTGTCGAGTCGGGCTGGGGGTGCATTTCTCATGAACTTGCCGGCGGGCAGCGACAGATTCTAGATTTTGCACTGAAAGGCGACATCGTCCTACCTCAGTCCTACTCGGGCAGGGCTCTTGAAACGTTTGTGGCTCAAACCGAAATTTCAGTTCTGGTGGCTTCGACCAAGACATTTGCCGTTGCGGCCATGCAGTCGCCTCATCTGTTCTCCCTTGTTCTCGAAACCCTCGTGCACAATGCAGCGGTTGTCGCTCAACATCTCACCAATGTGGGACGACGCAGCGCCTTGGCGCGGACGGCGCATCTCTTCCTCGAACTGATGACGCGTCTGGAACGAATCGGCTCTGTCACGCGCAACAGCTATGAATGCCCTCTCACCCAGTACGATCTGGCGGACGCACTGGGACTCACTCCCATTCATGTCAACCGGATGCTGCGGGAACTGCGCGAGCGCAAGTTTCTCGAATTTCGGCAGGGCCACGTTCGTGTGCTCGATCAGCAGGGCCTGACTAAGTTTGCTGGATTCGAGCAGGAATATGTCGACGGTTGAGACGTCCCGGCATGCGATGGCAAGCAATCTTGTTCCCCGGTAGCGGCCATCGGGCAAGATCGAGGACGGGCTTTCCCGGGCAGCATCCACTTTCCGGCGGCGGATCTGTTCCGTGTGGCCCGCTCCCTATCCCGACTGGCGTCCGCTGGCCAGGCGCCGGCCAATTCAATCTCGGTTTCTTGGCGCGATCTCTTCGCGGTTGCCTAAGCGACACCGTCCTTGGCGTTCCGCTGCAGCGGCGAGTCCGCTCGGCCCAATTTGAGGACCACAATCAGGAGCGATAATTGGTGCTCGCTGCTCGGATCCTAAACAGAGCGTAGCTCTTCCACCAGACCTATGGCCCCCGCAGAGCCAGCCTTCGAGGCAAACTATGAGAGTTCATTCGCCGCTTCCTGAACACCCTGCGCAAATGCTCGCTCGAGCCAAAGGCGGCCTGCTACCGGGTTGTGTTCCCCGGCACGACCATTGCAGAGATAGCCCCCGAGCATGAGCTGGGCATAGCCATGTCCCCGCTCGGCGGCGGCGGCGAACCATTTCTGCGCTGCGACCGGGTCGAAGGACAGACCTTGGCCATTCGCGTACTGGGCACCGATCGCAAACATAGCCCCGGCGTGCCCGGTTGCGGCTGCCCGCTTGAACCACTGCGCGGCAGCCTGAGGCAAACAGGCGCCGCCACGTCCGTTGAGAAGCATTTCGGCAAACGCCACCTGCGCGTCGACCATGCCAGCATTGGCCGCCCGCTCAAACCAGCAACGGGCTTGTTTCAGATCGGCAGCCACGCCGCGCCCATCCTGAAGCATTCGCGCGTAGGCATATTGCGCATCGGCCACGCCTTCGGCTGCCCGCCTCACCCATCGGGCAGCTTGCTCCTCGTCCTTTCGCACGCCGACGCCCTCGGCAAAGCAGAGGCCGAGGTTGAACGCTGCAATCAGATCGCCCGATGAGGCGGTCGCCTCGAACCATCCAGCGATGCTGGCGCGGTCGCCAGGCTCGCCTGCTCCTTCGATAACCAGATTGGCAAAGTCGACCTGCGCTTGCTGATTTCCCGCATTTGCGGACGTACGCAGCCAGCGCGCTCCCTCTTCGACGTCCCGTGCGACTCCGTTTCCGGAAAGATAAAGCGATGCCAACGCACGGGCAGCAGCCTGATGGCCGGCATTTGCCGCCCGTCGGTACCATGTTGCGGCGTCCGCATAGTCTGGCGGCGAACTCTTCACATGCCGATCGCCCAGACGATAGGCTGCCTCAATATTTCCTGCCAATGCGGCCCGCCGCATCCACGCCTCGCCGGCGGCGATATCTTGACCTGCAAGGCCACCCTCGATGAGCGCCGATCCCAACCGGAATTGGGCTGAGGGCAAGCCTTTCTCCGCGGCAAGCTGATACAGTCGCGCGGCTGCCGGTCGATCAGCTGGCATGCCGCGTCCATGCTCAGTCAGGACCCCAAGAAGGTAGATTGCGGTTGGCAGACCGGCGTCGGCAGCGCGTCGAACCTCGGCGGCAACTTTGGCCGTCTGCGCAGGCTGCCCGCGCCGGGCGAGGGAAAGAGCAAGGCCCAGGCATCCCTCAGGGCAGCCGGCTGCCGCAGACTTCTCATACCAGCCATGCGCCGCATCCAGGTCCCGCATCGCTTCGGGGCCTCTGCTAAGGATATAGGCGAGAATTGCCTGCCCGGTTGCGGAGCCAGCTTCGGCTGCCTTTTTCGCGAGCCCGAACGCTGCCGCGAATTCCGGCTCCCGCGAGGAATCCCGTTCGAACAAGCTTTGCGATTCCAAGCCATTGCCGTCGGGCTCCTGCGCCGCCAGTCCAGCCACGTAAAGCGCGGCGAGGAGCGACTGGGCATCGGGGCTGCCGTGATCGGCCGCTCGCCGCAGCCAACGCGCGCCTTCCGACCGGCTTGGCGGCACACCCAAACCTTCGAGATAGCAACGAGCGACGCGGTATTCGGCCTCGACAATCCCGGCGCGTGCCGCAATTGCCAGCAGCGGAAAGGCTTCTAAAGGCTTGCCGCTGTCAGAAAGCTGGATCGCCCGGCGCAATACCAGCGCTGGTGGACCGTAAGCAGTCAGGCGGTCAAGGATTGCCATCGATGCGAGAACGCATACCTCCGTTTGTCGCGCACGGCGCCCGAGCCTATGGCTCCCTCATCGCTTCTTGGCCTAGGGGGAGTATGGCGCCGAGAATATACTTGAGCACGGTACGGCGGCCGACCTTGACGTCAGCGGTTACCGGCATGCCAGGGACGATCGTGAAACTTGCGGGCACGCCATGGAGGGCGACCTCGTCGATGGAAATCTGCGTGCGGTAAAACAGGTCAGCGTCCGGGGGCAGCATGGCCAACGAACTGTTCGGGTCGCGCGCCTGTTCCCGGGCCGAGAAGGAATCCGGGCTCACCGTGCGCACAGTGCCATGCGCGAGGCCATATTGCGAATATGGAAAGGTGTCGAACTTGATGGCCACGGGGTCACCGACGTGGACGAACCCACTGCTACGGCCGACAATGTTCGTTTCGATTTCAAGCACCGCGTCGTCCGGCACCAGGGTCATCAGCCGGTCACCCGATTGCAGGATCGACCCGACGGAAACCTTCGCCACTGACTGAACGATGGCGTTTGCATCGCTTTTCAGCTCAACCAACTGTTTACGCAGCTTTGCCTTGTTGAGAAGCTCACGGGCATCGGACATACGCGAGCCCGCCTCCGACAGGCCTTGCGAGACTTCCGCGCGCCAGCTCTGGATGTAGCCATCGCGGTCGGCGGCCACCGTCGCCTGTTGTCGCTTGGCAGCTTCCGATGTCTGCTCGGCGTTGCCGAGCGCCCGGGACATCTCTGCCCAGTTGTCCTCGGCCAGAAGCGTATTGAGGCGGCTGCCCACCTGTCTTGCTTCCAGTTGCTTGCGCATCCGTTCGATCGAAGCCGCGACGGCCAGTCGCTGGCGGTAGCCGTCAGCATCGGACCGGGAACGCGAGATCACGGAACTGAGTTCATCGCTCTGCCGGTCAAAACTCGACAGCTTGGCGTCGTAGACAGCTTTTCGACGATCGAAGATCGATGCCTGCAGGGTCCAACTCGGGTCCAGACCGTCATAGCTGAAGGGCTTTCCGTCGGCTTCCGCTTTCAAACGGGCCACTTCGGCTTCAAGTGTCGAGACCTGTGTCGTCAGCGCAGCAAGGTCAGCGGAGGCGAAGGTCGCGTCGAGGCGAGCAAGCGTTTGACCGGCTCGCACGCGCTGTCCTTCGCGCACCTCGATCGAGCGGACGATCGCCGTCTCGAGCGGCTGCACCAGAATATTTGGCGATTGCGACACCACGAGCCCTCTGGTGGAGACGACCTGATCGACCGGTATGAGCCCTGAGAGCGTTAGCAGGGCAACGACCATGCTTGAGATGATCCAGACCATGCCGCGCGCCATCCGTGGGACGGGCGCATTGGCGATGGCCGTCGACGGCCATTGGAATTCCAGGATAACGGGCATCGTCGGATCGCTCGGCTCTGTCCGGCGCCGGACGGGAAGACTGGAATGGGTGATGCTGCTCATGGGCGCCCCGAAGCCGATGCTCACACAAGTCTCGGCGGCACAGCGGCCAGACGAGCTTGGCGATTGTCAAGATGCCGGTTCTGCTGCATCCAAAGCTGGCGGTAGAGCGCACATCGTTCGAGCAGGGTCGCATGCGGCGCGACATCGAGGACCTGGCCCTGATCCATGACCAGGATCTGGTCGCATTCGGTCAGCGAGGAAAGCCGGTGCGAAACAATAATCATCGTGCGGCCCCTGGCGATGCGCATGAGATTGGCGCTGACCACCGCCTCGCTCTCCGGGTCAAGCGCGCTGGTCGCCTCGTCAAGGATCATGACGGTCGGATCGTGGATGAGCGCGCGCGCAATCGCCAGCCGCTGCTTTTGACCACCCGACAGGTTGGGCGAACCTTCCTCAATATAGGTGTCATAGCCGTTGGGCATGCGTTCGATGAATTCTTCGGCGCCGGCAAGGTGAGCGGCTCGCATGGCGTCGGAAAGGGTCAGGCCGGGGCGCCCGGCGATGATGTTGTCTCGAATGGACCCGCGGAAAAGGAAATTGTCCTGGAGGACCACGCCGAGCCCCTGGCGAAGGTGACGCAGGTTGATTTCCTTGAGGTCGACGCCATCCAGCTTGAGAAAACCGCTGTAATCGCGATTGATCCCCTGCAGAAGCCGCGCAATTGTCGATTTCCCTGAACCGCTGCGCCCGACGATGCCGAACATCGTCCCTGCTGGAATGTCGAAGTTGACCCGGTCAAGCGCTGGCGTGTTGGTGCCGATGTAGGTGAAGGTCAGATCACGGAAACTGATCTCGCCAACGAGCTTCGGCCTCAGGCCTGTGGAATTCGAACTGCTTTCCAGGGGTCGGTTGAGGACGGATCCTGCCTCGCTGATTGCCGCCCCTACCTCCTCGAAGTCCTCGACCAGTCGAGCAAGACCGACGAGAGGCTGTGCGACGCGTTGGGCGATCATCATGAATGCGAACAAGCTGCCGACCATGTAGCCAGACGTGTCGCTCATCGCCAGATAAGCTCCGATCAGCATGGTGCCGAGGACCATCGCACGCTCGATTGGCGTGACAAGCGTTTGCGGCCAGTTGGCAAGCTGCCCGAAGGCAAGGCGCGCCCTGCCCGCTTCCGCCACCCGCTCGTCCCAAAGCGCCCTGCGTTGCGGTTCGAGACCGAGCGCCTTCACCGTCTTGATGCCGACGACGGTTTCGCCGAGCGCCGCCGCCTTCCAGGTCTCGGCATCGACCACTTGCTGGTAGCGGCGGCGCAACGGCGCGAGAAAGGCGAAGATGATCAACATAATCACGCCCGCGCAGGCAAGCACCATCCAGCCCAGCGTGGCGTTGATATAGAACATCACCGGGATCAGCACGCAGAGCGTGATCAGATCCAGGAACGTGCTGAGGAGTTTTCCGGTCAGGAATTCGCGGATGCGATAGATCTGCGCGAGATGGTACATCGTCTCGCCGGCCGGATGACGCTCGAAATAATCAAGTGGCAGACGCAGGAGCCTGCTGAAAACATGCAAGTTCAGTTTGGTATCCAGGCGGGCGCCGACGACGTTGATGATCAGCCGTCGGGCGTGACCGAGGAGCGTCTCGTAAACGAACAGGACGGCAATTGTGGCCGACAGGAGCACGAGGGTTGAAACGCTGTTGAACTGCAGCACCTTGTTGACCAGCGTCATGACCATGAGAGGCGGCAGAACGGTAAGGAGGCTGAGCGTGAACGAGGCGATACCGATGTCACGCATAGAACGGCTTTCGAACCGTACCAGGTCGATCAACCAACCGAGGGTGAAAGGCGCATCGGCCGCGATATAGGATCGCGCTGGACGCAACAGCACGGCCTCACCCGCCCACACCTGCGACAGCCGCAACTCGTCGATGGCGATGGCTTCGGCATCCTCGGGCGCGTCCGCACTTTTGAGGAAGACGACATTCCGCTCTGGACTGGCCCCGGTGAGGAGACCTGCGCCACCGTCATTGAACAGCAGGACGACCGGTCCCGTGTGCTCGAAGCGCAGAAGATGCGACCAGCGGATGCGAAGCGCACGCGACCACATGCCGCCGTTCTGGGCCCATTGCGAGAGATCGGTCGCGTTTGGAACCGGGCTTGCGCTCGCCACCCTGAACTCGTTCGGGTCGAGTTCGACGCCATGATAGCGGGCGACGCGTAGCACCGCCTTGAGGCGCGGGGCAATCCGGTCGAACTCGGCGGGTCCGCCGGGTGCCCTCCCCGCCTCGCTCTGGCTGCCAACCTTGCCAGTCGCCTCCGCGTCCACGCGGATCGAGGTTGGCCGTGCATCGGCGTTCAGAGGTATGCTCACCATGCACTTCCCCTCCGGCCCACAAGCGAGGGTTCAAGGATGCTCCGGGCAAGCCGTCCCAGCCGGGACTGCTGACAAAACCCACTATATTCCAAATAGGCCAGCCGCACGGGCCCTTTGCCCGCCTGGAAATGGTGAACGCGCGGCACTTGCGTTCCCGCAAGGGCCGCGCGTTCTTTCTTCAACCTGGACTCAGTCATTAGGTTTCAGAATATCCTTCATTGCCTTCTTCAGCGTGTCGTCGGTGTTAGTGTATCCGGCGCCTTGCTTGCCCTTGTCAGAAGTCAAGTCGGACGTTGCACCGGATGTCTTGTTCTGGTTCGGACTAAGGCCCTTGATCGTATTGAGAACGTTCAAGAGATCGCTCGTCACCGAACCCCCAGCCAGGCCAACGAGCTGCCGGAACGAGGCTTGGCTATCGGTGTCGCTGCTGGTGGCCGGGCCCGATTGCAAGAACTGCTTGGAGTCCTTGAGTCCGATCGTATCGGCCGAGACCTTGGCGTGGTTGCCGTTACCTGGCGAACCATCGTTGTCGGACCCGTCATTGCCATGCCCCTTGCCTGGGTTGCTGCTGTCGCTTCCATCAGGATCGTTGCCGCCACCGTTGTTGCCATGGTCGCGGTCACCGGTCCCGCCGCCCGAGCCAGTCGCACCTGTCGGACCTGTCGAACCGGTGGCTCCGGTTGAGCCAGTCGAACCTGTAGAGCCTGTTGCTCCAGTCGAACCGGTCGAACCTGTAGAGCCGGTCGAACCTGTCGATCCGGTCGAGCCAGTTGCTCCGGTATCACCGGTTGCACCTGTGGCGCCGGTCGAGCCGGTTGCTCCGGTCGATCCGGTCGAACCTGTTGCCCCAGTAGAGCCGGTCGAACCAGTAGAGCCTGTTGCTCCAGTATCACCGGTTGCTCCTGTGGCGCCGGTCGAGCCGGTTGCTCCGGTCGATCCGGTCGAACCTGTTGCCCCAGTAGAGCCGGTCGAACCTGTCGATCCGGTCGAGCCAGTTGCTCCGGTATCACCGGCTGCTCCTGTGGCGCCGGTCGAGCCGGTTGCTCCGGTCGATCCGGTCGAACCTGTTGCCCCAGTAGAGCCGGTCGAACCTGTCGATCCGGTCGAGCCAGTTGCTCCGGTATCACCGGTTGCTCCTGTGGCGCCGGTCGAGCCGGTTGCTCCGGTCGATCCGGTCGAACCTGTTGCCCCAGTAGAGCCGGTCGAACCTGTCGATCCGGTCGAGCCAGTTGCTCCGGTATTACCGGTTGCACCTGTGGCGCCGGTAGAGCCGGTTGCGCCAGTCGAACCTGTTGCTCCAGTCGAACCAGTTGCTCCGGTATCACCGGTCGAGCCGGTTGCTCCAGTAGAGCCTGTTGCTCCAGTCGATCCGGTCGAACCTGTTGCCCCAGTAGAGCCGGTCGAACCTGTCGATCCGGTCGAGCCAGTTGCTCCGGTATTACCGGTTGCACCTGTGGCGCCGGTCGAGCCGGTTGCTCCGGTCGATCCGGTCGAACCTGTTGCCCCAGTAGAGCCGGTCGAACCTGTCGATCCGGTCGAGCCAGTTGCTCCGGTCGATCCGGTCGAACCTGTTGCCCCAGTAGAGCCGGTCGAACCTGTCGATCCGGTCGAGCCAGTTGCTCCGGTATCACCGGTTGCTCCTGTGGCGCCGGTCGAACCTGTTGCTCCAGTCGAACCAGTTGCTCCGGTATCACCGGTCGAGCCGGTTGCTCCAGTAGAGCCTGTTGCTCCAGTCGATCCGGTCGAACCTGTTGCCCCAGTAGAGCCGGTCGAACCTGTCGATCCGGTCGAGCCAGTTGCTCCGGTATCACCGGTTGCACCTGTGGCGCCGGTCGAACCGGTCGCCCCAGTCGAACCTGTTGCTCCAGTCGAACCTGTCGAGCCAGTTGCTCCGGTATCACCGGTCGAGCCGGTTGCTCCAGTAGAGCCTGTTGCTCCAGTCGATCCGGTCGAACCTGTTGCCCCAGTAGAGCCGGTCGAACCTGTCGATCCGGTCGAGCCAGTTGCTCCGGCCGATCCGGTCGAACCTGTTGCCCCAGTAGAGCCGGTCGAACCTGTCGATCCGGTCGAGCCAGTTGCTCCGGTATCACCGGTTGCACCTGTGGCGCCGGTCGAACCGGTCGCCCCAGTCGAACCTGTTGCTCCAGTCGAACCTGTCGAGCCAGTTGCTCCGGTATCACCGGTCGAGCCGGTTGCTCCAGTAGAGCCTGTTGCTCCAGTCGATCCGGTCGAACCTGTTGCCCCAGTAGAGCCGGTCGAACCTGTCGATCCGGTCGAGCCAGTTGCTCCGGTATTACCGGTTGAACCTGTGGCGCCGGTTGCTCCGGTCGCTCCAGTCGAACCTGTTGCTCCAGTCGAACCTGTCGAGCCAGTTGCTCCGGTATCGCCGGTCGAGCCGGTTGCTCCAGTAGAGCCAGTTGCTCCAGTCGAACCTGTCGAGCCAGTTGCTCCGGTATCACCGGTCGAGCCGGTTGCTCCAGTAGAGCCGGTTGCTCCAGTCGATCCGGTCGAGCCAGTTGCTCCGGTATTACCGGTTGCACCTGTGGCGCCGGTCGAACCGGTCGCTCCAGTCGAACCTGTTGCTCCAGTCGAACCTGTCGAGCCAGTTGCTCCGGTATCACCGGTCGAGCCGGTTGCTCCAGTAGAGCCGGTTGCTCCAGTCGATCCGGTCGAACCTGTTGCCCCAGTAGAGCCGGTCGAACCTGTCGAGCCAGTTGCTCCGGTATCACCGGTTGCACCTGTGGCGCCGGTCGAGCCGGTTGCTCCGGTCGAACCTGTCGAGCCAGTTGCTCCGGTATCACCGGTTGCACCTGTGGCGCCGGTCGAGCCGGTTGCTCCGGTCGAACCTGTCGAGCCAGTTGCTCCGGTATCACCGGTCGAGCCGGTTGCTCCAGTAGAGCCGGTTGCTCCAGTCGATCCGGTCGAGCCAGTTGCTCCGGTATTACCGGTTGCACCTGTGGCGCCGGTCGAACCTGTCGAACCTGTAGAGCCTGTTGCTCCAGTCGAGCCAGTCGAGCCTGTTGCTCCGGTATCACCGGTTGCACCTGTGGCGCCCGTCGAGCCGGTTGCTCCGGTCGAACCTGTCGAACCTGTTGCTCCAGTCGAGCCAGTCGAGCCTGTTGCTCCGGTATCACCGGTCGAGCCGGTTGCTCCAGTAGAGCCTGTTGCTCCAGTCGATCCGGTCGAACCTGTTGCCCCAGTAGAGCCGGTCGAACCTGTCGATCCGGTCGAGCCAGTTGCTCCGGTATCACCGGTTGCACCTGTGGCGCCGGTCGAGCCGGTTGCTCCGGTCGAACCTGTAGAGCCTGTTGCACCGGTATCACCGGTTGCTCCTGTGGCGCCGGTCGAGCCGGTTGCTCCGGTCGATCCGGTCGCACCAGTAGAGCCTGTTGCTCCAGTCGAGCCAGTCGAGCCGGTTGCTCCAGTAGAGCCGGTGGCACCGGTCGCGCCCGTGGCACCTGTCGAGCCCGCACCCGTGGCGCCGGTCGCGCCGGTCGCTCCGGCGGGTCCGGTCGCGCCTACTTGACCTGTGGTGGCGATAAAAGAAGCGGTATCAAAGAAATTGCCATTATCGCCATTATTAGCAAGCACGGGTGTAAAACTATAACCTCCTACAACCGGGGAAAGCGTGCCGTATAATTTGAAATTGCTGTCATAAACGAAATAAATATCAGTAGTGTTGGGGATCGTTATGGTCGCAGAAAAGTCATTTATTAAACCGCCCTGGTTTGCAGATGGTAGCTGAAAGCTACCAACGACTGTATCATCCGCACGATTAAGCGCCGGATTAGTCGGCGGAGCCACGTGAGTATCCACTACATAATACGTGTTAACAGCCGAAGAGCTGCCGCCGGCAGTTATGTCCCCACTGAGTGTGAGATCAGCCGCAAGCACCCCCGAGTAGCTGGCCACGCCAGCCGAAGTCATTGGAGGCAAGGGCGTGGACGAGCCTACGCGTGAGGATATCTCCCAGGAGCCGCCCAGGGCGGCCGCGCCAATCAGCGACCCGGACGCGAGAACGTCCGCGCCTACTGCCTCTTCCAGCGCCTCTATGAAGGCTTCGCCCGTATCCCCCGATGCCGTTTCGCAGCTCCACAGCCGCAGCTCGCCGTCCTTGGCAAGCGCACGGCCGATTGCGGCAAGATCCTCGGCCTCTTCCTGCAATGTAGTTGATGACCACTCCCCTGCTGTGAAGCCGACACGCCCAGACCCACCATGTGCGATAACGTGCACCGCATCGAGCCCTGCGTGCCCTGCGAGCGCGGCAGCGATCTGCCGCGCCGCCGGTCGGCGGCCGTTGAGCACAATCGCTTGAACCTCGGGTCGCACGCTGCCGAGAATCGCCTGGAGGTCGGAAACTGAAGGATCGACAAAAAGAACTTCAGAGGCACGGGCCATGACTGGCTCCTGTTGGCTTCGAACTCAATTCACCGGCAGCCACTCACTGGCCTAGCCGGCAAGTGCTGCGACCAAAGAGATTTACCTCCCGGACGGCCCGACGGCGCCGTGGGGACGTTCCACGACTGGCGTCTCCACGCGGAGGAAGTTGGCGACCTGGAAGTTCCCGCCTTCATCAAACGTCCCAATGGCAAGCGAGCCGGCGGTGCTTGGGACTTTGACGGTGAGGGCGACAGCGAGGCTTCGCTTGGCGGCTCTGGGAAGAACGACCTGACCGACAATAGCGCTCTTGGCCGTGTCCAGAATGAAATAATTTACATTTTCAATCGTGTCGCCGATCGGCAAAATGCCTCGAACGGTGACTTCCATAGCCGCAAATCCTGCCGTGAAGCTCATCATCTTCTCCTTGGTCGCCGGCGGCCGGGCCGCAGCTTCTCTTGGTCGTACCTTAGATTTCAATCGCTGGTTCAATGGCTGCAGAGCGCGGGCGCCCGGTGAGGCCGGTCGCGCGCATTGCCGCATTGCGGGCAGGTCTAAGAGACGGGTGCGCAAGGCTTGGCAGCCTCTTCGTGCCGCTCGATCGGATGGCGCCCCAGTTGTCTTCGCCCAGGTGAGTGAGGCGTCCAAAGGACACCGAGGAATACCCATCAATCGCTGGGTAATCCGTGCTGTTGGCCAACTGCGGGTAATTCAGGCGTTGTTCTACGCCTAAGCCTGCGTCACGGCCCCATCGACTCGTACACGGTATCACCCCAACCATGGTCACTCCCGTCACGCGTGTCGCCGATTTCTCGACGACGACTAACGAGGGAACCAACTGCTTGCGGGGGGAACATCAGATTTGGGAAAACGCCGGCCTTGAGTTCAAGGCCGTACAACGTCTTCTCTTGCACGTCACCACACACTTGCCACGCCCTCACGCACGAAGTGACTTGCTCCAGACACTCTCCTGGCTTCGCAGACGCAGCCCAACAGGCCCTCTGCCCGGTTCGCGGGAACCCTCTCAACACAAGACATTAGTAAAATCTAAAATTAGCAACTTGTAAATAACCAAGTTAACAATTTATTAATTGTGGACCATGAGTAACTACTTTCGGTCGACATCAAATGGCGCGCATGGGCCGAACGCATCGAAAAATCCGAGGCTTAAGGGTGCCCTCTGGTTCGCGTCGAACCCTCGATGTCGCGGCGGAATTTGCGCCTCAGCGATTGGGTCGACGGGAAATTCTGTTCTTAACCCTCTGGTCCCGAGCGACCGCAAGACCCTTGCTGCGACGGAAAGCGCTGGCTAAACAATGGACGGGTTGAGGCAGCACTTGGCTGTGAAGGGGCAATCGTTCTTTGCAACAAAGGTCATGCAAATGGCCAAGGCGGCGGGGTGATGCATGAGATATAAAGCCGGACAAAGGCGCAGGAATTCCCTTCAACAATTTCCAGCAGCGTGTAACGAACGTCGCTCCGCCAAGGGATTAGCATGAGCACCATCGGCCTGTGCATGATCGTCAAGAACGAGGCAAAGGTCATCTTGCAATGCCTCGCCAGCGCCCTTCCTCTCGTTGACTACGTGCTCGTCATCGACACGGGTTCCGAGGACGGCACGCAGGACGTCATCCGTACCTTCCTGACCCTTCACAATGTCAAAGGCACAGTCATCGACGAGCCTTGGCGGGACTTTGCGTACAACCGTACCTTTGCCCTTGACCGCCTGCGTGAAGTCGAGACGGTCGACTACGCCATGATCATCGACGCCGACGACGTCGTGGTCCAAGACGCTGACTTCGATCCGATCGCGTTCAAGTCGAACATGGAACACGATCTCTACGACGTCGAGGTGTCCCATGGGGGCATTTCGTTTTATCGCCCGCAGATTTGCCGCAACCGGCTTCCCTTCTCCTTCAAGGGCGTGCTGCACGAATATCTCGAGGCCCCTCCCGGCCATCTCACACGCGAGACCGCCAAGGGTTTTCGCGTGGCGACGGGGCGTGGCGGAGCACGCAGTCAAAACCCGCGAAAGTACCAGGACGACGCGACGGTTCTTGAAAGCGCGCTTGCTACGGAGACCGACCCGTTCCTTATTTCGCGATACACCTTTTATCTGGCGCAGAGCTATAGGGATTCCGGAGAACGTGAAAAATCGCTGGCAAACTATCTGAAGCGCGCCGAGCTGGGCTTCTGGGACGAGGAAATCTATGTCAGCCTGCTCGAAGCGGGCAATCTCATGGCAGCGCTGGGACGGCCATTCGACGAGGTCGTTGCAATCTTTGAGCGTGCGACGCAGGCCGTTCCCGCCCGCGCTGAAGCTCTTCACGCCGCGAGCCTCTATTGCCGCACCCAGGGCCGGAACGCGGAGGGAGCGGAATTTGCGCGTCGAGGGCTCGACCTTGCGCAACCCCCCGGACTTTTCATACAGCCTTGGGTCTACGATTACGGATTGCTCGACGAATTTGCCGTCAATGCCTACTGGACAGGCGCTTACCGGGATTCACTCGACGCCTGTCTGAAATTGCTCGCCAGCGAAAAATTGCCGGCGGAAATGGCGAAGCGCGTGGTGGCCAACGCGCGTTTCGCCACTGACAAGCTTCCGGTGCATGAACCGTCGAATCTCGGGGCGTTCGGGACAGAGAGCTTGATCGATCAGCACAAGCTTATCCGGCAGCGTTCGCTGCGGTCGCGCCTGAAGGGTTCACCGCGCATCCTGATTGCAATCCTGGCAAAGCAGAAGGAACCGGCACTGCCGCTTTACCTCGAGTGCATCGAGGCGCTCGACTACCCGAAGGCATCGATCGTCCTATACATCAGGACAAACAACAATACCGACAGGACCGAGCATATACTGCGCGAATGGGTAGAGCGCGTGGGTCACCTCTATGCGGCGGTCGAAATCGACGCCTCGGACGTCGTCGATCGTGTTGAGCAGTTTGGCGAGCACGAATGGAATGAGACGCGCTTCAGGGTGCTTGGCCGAATCCGCAACATAAGTCTGCGGAAAACGCTCGAGCACGGCTGCGATTTCTATTTCGTGGCCGACGTCGACAATTTCGTGCGATCGGCCACGCTGCGAGAACTTGTCGCGCTTGATTTGCCAATCGTCGCGCCTCTGCTTCGCTCTATCTCGCCGGGCCAATATTATTCGAACTTTCATGCCGAGATCGATGCCAACGGGTATTATTTGCAGTGCGATCAGTATGGTTGGGTGCTCAACCGCCACGTGCGCGGCGCCATCGAGGTGCCGCTCGTGCATTGCACATATCTTGTCCGGGCTGACGTGCTGACCGAACTGACATACGAGGACGGCACATCGCGGTACGAGTACGTTGTCTTTGCTGCCAGCGCCAGGAAGGCCGGAATCGTCCAGTATATGGATAACCGACAAGTCTATGGCTACATCACCTTTGGCGATGGCCAATACCATGTGAGTGATGGCATCGAGCGGGCTCGAGCGCTGTTGCATGGTGCGGGCGATACCTCCGCATTCACTGCCGCCACACCCTCTGTCTCCGGGACGATGCCAGCCCGGCCTGTCGAGCCGACGGGTTCCCCGAAAATTCACCTGATAAACCTAGACCGCAGCGTCGAGCGCTGGAGCAGGTACCAAAGTAACAACTGGCATTTATTGCACAATACCGTTCGCGTATCAGCCGTTGACGGCACTTCTCTCGACAGGGAGGCGCTCATCAAGGAAGGTCTGATTACCAGTGATTGTCCGTATCCCCCGGGCACGTTGGGGTGCGCTCTATCCCATATCAGCTTGTGGCAGCTGTCGGCTTCAGAAAACAAGACAATAACTATTTTCGAAGACGATATTCGGTCATCGTTTCGATTCACGGAGGAATCCACCAGTATTATATCTCAAGCACGGGCAGATTGGGATATCATACAGTGGGGCTATATTTTTGACCCATCCTTTCTCTGGCTGGACCTTGGTTTCTCAAAAGCCAAAATGGAATTCTACGATCGTCAATATACTAATAGAACTGCCTTGTTCCAGTCCGATAAATTCTCCTCCAGATTCCTTATCAAGGTAGAGCATTCGTTTGGGCTTCAGGCATACACAATCACACCAAGGGGTGCGCGGATACTTCTGGAAAAGTGTCTGCCGCTCCGCAGCAGACTTATCCCGTTTCCTGGAACTGGCGTCGTCCTTGACGACACGGGCATTGACTGCGCGATGTGTGCGGCATACGGCTCGATGCAAGCTTTTCTTTGCATGCCGCCACTCGTTATTCTAGACGATGAGCAACCTTCAGATCGAGTGGCGACGGATCAGGGGTGAGCTTTGAAGGACTCTACCTCGATCGCTGGCGAACGGTCGTTCTATTCATGGCCTCACGGGTACGGAAGAATTCCTAACGCCTGAATGATTACAGCAAATTTTCGCTTTTCTAGATCAGAAAGAGTTGCAACCTTGTCGCGCCTCTTCGTAAAAAGGGCATCAAACTCGACTGCATCGCCATCGAAGTGCGGTACTTGATTAAGCTGGCGTAGGGCGAAACCGAAATCGCCCAGAATGTTGACTATGTCACCAATCAGCTTTTGTCCTCGATATATCGGAACAACATGCGTTTCCAGCTCGATAGCCAAACAGGATTCCAGAAGGTGGCCGAAACCAAGCAGAACTTCGTATTCAAGACCTTGGACGTCTATTTTTATAACATCCGGTGACGGAACCGCGCTTGCGCGGAACAATTCGTCATATCGAACACATTCGACCTCTTGCATGCTGACAACGTTGAAGACACGGGCTACTGAGTAGTTCTGCAGGATCTCAAAGTTTGGCTCTCGCAAAGACGAGCAGTATGATCCGGCAGTAATATACAGCTTTTGGGGGCCAGAAGTGTTTGCCAGCGCCTTTTCCACCACTTGCGCGCCCGGAATTCGATCGAGGGTTTGTCGTATCACCGTCGCTTCCGACGACAAGGGTTCGAACACGACGGGCGTAATATGATCGGCTCGCAGCATCCACTTGAGCTGTAGCCCTCCTTGGCCGCCAACATCGACGAGGGTGATCCGCTCCTCTGCCGGCGTGCGAGACAACTCCGGGTATGCATCAAACGTTTCAACCAGAACGCTCAAGAGTGCAAACTGTTCGAGTCCAGTGCCGGCGTAGACGGGACGACCATTGTCGGAGCAGCCTATTGAGAGAGACCCGTGGCAACTCAAAAAGCTCACATCGATCTCGATCGTGTCATCTGGATGAGCGTTGATCGAAATGGTGTGACTGATACCCCTGTTTATTATGGTGCCGTCGAGTGCAATTTCGGCAACATCCAAAGAACCATAGTGATGGATATAGAAGTTTGTGGTGGTCGTGGGGAAGAATCTGAGGACGCACCTCATCCGAACCATTCGAAACAGAAAAGCTGAATCGTGAAGTCCTAGAAGATGCCAGTCACGGCGGTCACTGTCGCGAACGACCAAAGCTCCGCCAACGATATGACTCGACATTTCGTGGACGACCTGCCAGCTTGATAAAGCATCGCCAACATACGTTTTGGAAAAGATCGCCTCGCCCACCCTCGAGTCCCCTAGCCGCTTCCGAGTAGTTCAACCCTCAAGGGGTCTACGCTTAGACCTCGGCCGATGGCAGAACAAGCTGGACTTCCTATTTTTCTCCTTGCAGGGCAACATGGTCGAGTTTCGAAGTTGCTGCGACGAGATCTCCTAAATTTGCTTGCAGGTTCAGTGGCCGGCAGCCTCACACCAGTGGCGTTGACACCCTCGGGCGGTTGGAGCACAGGCTACGGGGTCATGTCTTCCCCACCTTCCTCAGCTAGCTCGCAACCAAACCTCCTAACCGCCCCCATCGAGCTTGCCGGCGACTGGGGCCACATGCTTGAGGGAGCCGCTGATCAGGTCGTCGAACGCATGCGGCATGCATGCCTCGACGGCGTCCGCCTGCTGTCCGACCGCCAGCCGACGCGCCTGCGTGTCGACGAGCACACTTCCGGCACGCCGGCAATCTGGCTGCATCCGGACGGCAGCAGTATGGCCTGGATCATCGTCGATATCGGCGAGCGTGACTGGTCGAAGCTCGCCTACCAGTTCGGGCACGAACTCGGCCATGTGCTCTGCAACAGCTGGCAACCGGACGCCAGGCCGGCGCCGCCTTGCCAATGGATCGAGGAGACCATGGTGGAGGCCCACTCGCTGCGTGGGCTCGCACGTCTGGCGAAAAGCTGGAAGGAGGCGCCGCCCTTCGCCGGCGACAATGCCTTCGGCGATGCCATCGCCCGGTACCGCCAGGACATCATCGATCGTTATGCAGCGCTCGCTGAAAGCCAGGGGCTCACGCGCGACGCCGCTGCGTGGTTCGCCGACCACCGCGGCGAGATCGAAATGCCCGCTCTTAATCCGTTCGCCCAGGCAATGTCGCTGACCATCCTCGCCGAATACGGCCGCGCGCCGGACTGCGTAGAGGCTTTGGGGGCACTCAACCGCTGGCCTGGCCGCACCAGCATGCCGATCGCCGAGTACCTCGGACACTGGGAGGCGAGTTGTGTCGAATTGCGCGCTTCGCCCAGATTGCCGATCCGCCTGCGTGATCTGCTGCACGTTCAACAGCGGGCCAAGTGAAGAGCGCTTAGGCCGGTAGGCGACGGACCGGCTTAGCCTGCGCTCGATGACCGTGTCCGGTCAAAGACATGTCGGTCGTTTCCTTGCTCGCGGGCTCACACGCACATTGGCGTTATGATATGGCATCTCGGCTCGCGGCGCTTTTCGGCGCCGAGTCCGCCATCGTGAGCTCTGGCAGGACTGGTCAGGCCGCGCGACATGCAACATGGGCCGGAATCGCGACCTGAGCGCGATACCCATCAACTTGTCGAACTCGAATTCATGGCTCGATTCAATCGTGTGCGTGGAATTCGGTTCAAAGCGGTAGTCGACAGATTGAACCGGAAGAGTCTGGCGGCGTTATCGGGTCTGGAATGGCAATCCTTTGGAGGACGAAATGGCCAGTACTGGAACAACCCGTGGACACAATGAGGACCGCGCGAAGGTTGCTGGCGGGCAGGATAATGAAGTGAAATACGAGGCGGGCAAGACCGGCGCGAGGAAGGCTGACGTGAAATCGGTGGGCAACAGCCGCAAGAAGATTGAGGACAAGCTGAAAGAATAGACCACCGTTCGCGTGCGCAAATGATCCGCTTAGCCACCTTCAATGTGAACGGCGTTAATGGCCGGCTGCCCGTGCTCCTTAGGTGGCTGACGACTACGAATTACGACATCGTCTGCCTGCAGGAACTGAAAACGTCTGACGAGAAGTTTCCAATTGGGGCGATCCGCGAGACGGGATACCGCGCGATCTGGCACGGCCAGAAATCCTACAACGGCGTCGCTATCCTGGCTCGCGGAGTAGACCCGATCGAGCGCCGACGCGGGCTTCCCGGCGACCCTGACGACAGCCATAGCCGCTATATCGAGGCGGAGATCGGCGGGCTAGTTGTCGGCTGTCTTTACCTGCCAAACGGAAATCCCGCGCCTGGTCACAAGTTTGACTACAAGCTGCGCTGGTTCGACCGTCTGATGCGCTACGGCCGAGCTCTTCTCCAAGAGGGCGCGCCGACCGTGCTGTGCGGCGACTATAATGTCGTCCCAACTCCGATTGATGCCGTGGTGCCGCGACGATGGATTGGCGATGCGGTTTACTTTCCCGAGAGTCGCCAATCCTATGCCGATATGCTTGAGGACGGCTGGACCGATGCGCTCAGGCGCATCCATCCGGACAAGGGTGTCTACACTTATTGGAATCACTCCTATGGGGGCGGTTACGACAGGAGTTCTGGCCTGCGAATGGACCATCTGCTGGTCAGTCCCTCGTTGTCGTCCCGGCTTCGCAATGCGGGGGTGGATGCAGAGACGCGAGGATGGGAGAAGCCGAGCGATCATGCGCCTGCATGGATAGAACTTGATAGCCCGAGTTGAGACTTGAAATGCCGTCCGATTCAGACGGTGCTGGCTGCTCCAGACTTCGCCCCCTTTGTCCGACATTTGTAGTCATTCTTCGGACCACGTGGCGTCGCGCATTACTTTTGCCACCGAGCGGAATATTGTGTTTGGATCTCCATACGATCCGCACGAGCAGGTACTTGGGAACGACAGCATCGAATGCGTGGGAACTGACCACGTTGCTTCACGCGGGCAAACGCGTCAGTCTGTAGATTCGAGGCTTGTCTCGGCTATGTACGCAATGGTCGACCGACCTTTGTTTATGAAATCCAGCATCGACAACCTCCCGCCACCAAAACAGCGCGAGCTGAGAAAGACGGTCAAACTCCTTCTCGAGGAGTTTGAGGATGCCCTCAAGGGCGGGACGGCCGACTTCAAAAGGCGTGGGCGCATCCTCAAGATCATACTTTTGGGTCCTATGCGCGTGGCGACTGGGTCGACGAGCCGCATACCAGGAAGGGCTATCGTTCGGATTTCGATCGGCTGGTGGTGGTGAACAATCGCAAACTGCCGCGGCGGCGTTCGCCCCGTACGGAAAGCGGTACTCCTCCATCGCCTTAGAAATCGGCATGTCGCCGGTTCCCGCGTAGCGGCCGGCAAAGGGGTGTTTCCCCAAAACAGCAACAGGAAGGCCATCAGGCGAAACCTCCGGTGTTTTTTGTCGCCCTGCGCGCGAGTGCTGCGGGCCGCCAGTTTTGGCTGAAACCGGTAATGTACGAGCAGCCCTCAGAGCGGCTGGATCACCTCCCATCTGACCGAGCCTCGCTCGGCCGCTTTTTCACAGGGAGGAAGGGACAATGAAAGGGCACAGAGATGCACCTCCTACTGTGTCAGGGCCGTTATCGAGGGGCGCTTGTTGAAGTCGCACTTGCCGGTGACGCTGTAGAAGAAGTCGGCATTTGAAGACGGCGTCGGCACGGTTGTGCCGCCGTCCTCCCAGGCTTGATAGCTGGTTACACCACAAGGCACGATGGTGAAGATGTCGACCTTCTGCCCAGTCGGGGTCTCGGTCAGGTTGTTCGCGTCCACGCCGCTGTAGAGTCGGTTGGAGGTGGTCGGATCATCCGACTTTAGGTACTTCGGGTTGCCCGATGGTACGTACATCTGCAGCGAGAGGCCAGCCATCTGGTTGACGTCGATCGACGCGCCGGCGCTGTTGGCTGGGTACATGGTGTTGAGGCAAGTGGTTGAATATTTCTTGGTGCCGCTGGTCTGGAGTATCGCGTCTGCGGTCAGACCCGTGAAGGTGCTCACGCCGGCGGTGGTGCAAACTTGCGACTGGACAAGCGTCTTGATGTCGGCCCCGCCGTTGTTGGTGATTGTGTACACATTCGTTGTGCCGTAGCCCTTCGGATCACCGAAGCCGTTATAGGTATACTCGATCGACATCAGCGGCTTGGCCACCGTCGCTCCAAATGTCGTGCCGTAGAGCGTCATCGTCTTGTTCCACCAGCCCGACACCTTGGAAACCTTGAAGGTAGTCTGCACCAGGGCCGGCGTCTTGCTCGCCGCCGACCCAACGGCGACCGGCACCGTGTTGATCCTGGCGATCTGCATGAACACGGTGGGCATGGAGTAACTTGCCATGGCCTGCGCGGTGGCGGTGCCATTGGCGGAAACCACAAAGCTGTTCAGTGTCGGGGTACCCAGGCCATGGTTGGCGATGAAGGTATCCTGCAGCATAGTCTGGCGCTGCGGCAACGTTGAGGTTGTGTCCATACCGGTGATCGATAGGACCGCGGCATCCAGCGCCTGCTGCTCGTTGGACCGGGTCTGGACCGCCCTGGTATAGTCGACCGAGAAGCCGATGGCGGTGATGATGGGCGCCAGCATGAAAACAAACAACGGGCCCATCGAACCGTCATGGGAACGCGCGAACCGGTCTACAATTCAGACGTGGGAGCATTTCTGAGCGGCTCAGACCGCCACCGAGTGCCTGGCTTTGCCGGTTTCAAGATATTTGTCGAACTTCGCTGCGATGCTTCTGACAAAGGGCCGGCTTTCCGCCGGCACGACGAAGCGGTCACCATCAAGTTCAAGCAACCGCGCCGGATCATGAAGGGCCGTGGAACTTGCCTTCAGCAGAAGCCTCTGGCCGGCTTTGCCAAAACGCTCCACCAGCTCGATGGCTGAGAAGGCGAAATCACACATCAGCCTCTCGATGATCCAGCCGCGGACGCGGTCGTCGTCGGAAAGCGCGATGCCGCGGACAGCCGCCAGCCCACCGTCTGAGACCATGCGTCCATACTCCGTGTTCGATGGCATATTCTGCACATAGCCTTGGCGAAATTGACTGATGGACGATGGGCCGAGGCCGATCAAGGTTTCGCAGCGATCCTCGGTATAGCCTTGGAAATTCCGGCGCAAGCAGCCGGTTCGGGCCGCTACAGCCAACGCATCGTTGGGCTTGGCGAAATGGTCGAAGCCGACGGGCTCATACCCCGCGTTCAGCATAAGACACGCGGCCAGTTGTGATTGAGCAAGGCGCTGTGCCGGACCAGGCAACCATGCCTCGTCGATCATCGTCTGATGCTTCTTGAACCAGGGTACATGCGCGTAGCCAAACAACGCCATCCGATCCGGTTCCAGGGTCAGTGCCTGCGCGACGGTTGAGGAGACGCTCTCCCTGGTCTGGTGCGGCAAGCCGTAGAGCAGGTCCAGATTGACCGATTCGACGCCGCGCGAACGAACGCCATCGATGACCGCTTTGGTCTGCAAAAAGCTTTGCTCGCGGTTAATTGCCTTTTGTACCTTCAGGTCAAAGTCCTGGACGCCGAGGCTCGCCCGGGTCATGCCGATCTCGGCCAGCGCATCAAGACGGGCGTCGTCCATATCATTGGGATCGATTTCGACGCTGATCTTGGCGTCCGGAAGGAAATCGAAGCTGGACCGCAATGCTTTCCCCAGCACCACCATGTCCTCGGACTTCAGCATCGTCGGAGAGCCGCCACCGAAGTGGACGGCGCGCACGCCAGCCTTGCCGCCGACAATACGGGCAACGGTGGCGATCTCGGCGTGCAACGAGCGGAGATAGGCAGTTACCGGCTCATAGTGACGTGTTTGCTTGGTGTGGCAGGCACAGAACCAGCAGAGTCTGTCGCAGTAGGGAATATGCAGATAGAGTGAAATCTCGTCGCCGTTCTCCAGCGCCTCCAGCCAGCCTCGACAGATAGTGGCATCGACCCCCGGATGGAAATGCGGCGCGGTCGGATAGCTCGTGTAGCGCGGCACGTTCTCGCCAAGTCTGGCAGCTAGTTCCGGTCGCATCTCGCCATTCCTGTGGTTGCATGGCCCGGAAAATGACCGCAACGGCACGCCGATACCTTGATTTCGGTCAAAGCCTTTGCACCGGACAAACTGCCACAAGGCTTTTTCAATGGCCGATGCTTATCTTGCCGATACCCTGGATCCTCGGACGATCGTGATGACAGTGCGTCAGGATGTTCATAGTGCCGGTATTCCCGTGCTTTGCCAATCCTGCGAGGCAAGGCATCGCGGCATTTGCGGTGCCCTTGATCCCGATCAATTGGTCGGGCTCGCCAAGACCTCGTCAAAGCACACCGTTGAACCGGGGTCAGAACTGATGGGCGACGCCGAAACCGTCGACAGCTATTCCAACGTGCTTTCCGGCGTCGTGAAGCTGACGAAGAGCCTTTCGGACGGGCGCCAGCAGATTGTCGCGCTTCAGTTTGCCCCCGATTTTCTGGGACGGCCGTTTAGGTGGAAAGCGTGATCAACGCGGAAGCGGCAACGGCCGTCTCCCTGTGTTCGTTTCCAAGGGCTTCCGTCGAAAGGATGATGAGGGAGTCGCCGGATCTCGAGCACCGCCTGCTCAAGCAGACGCTGAACGAACTCGACGATGCACGCGACTGGATGGTCACGCTGGGACGCAAGACCGCTGCGGAAAAAGTGGCGAGCTTTCTGCTGATGATTGCCAGAAACATCGATCCCACGCTCGATCCAAACACCAATCCGACGAGCTTCGAACTGCCTCTCACACGTGCCGACATCGCCGATTTCCTCGGCCTGACAATCGAGACGGTGAGCCGCCAGTTGACCCGGCTGCGGACAGACGGCGTGATCCGGATCGACAACAACCGCCATGTGACTGTGGACAGCCTTGCCCGGTTGGCGAGCCGCTCCGGAGCCTAGAGTAATTCCAGGAAAAGGCTGAAACAGTTTTCCGTCCGGAATTGCGTCAACTCTAGTCTCGATCGACGATCCCGATCATCGGCAGGACATGCTCGCGTTCAAACACGATGTGCCGGCGCAGATTCTCGAACAGGCCGCGCAACATGAACCCGAGGGCTTCGGGGTTTTCGACCGCCTCGCCATGACCGATGGCCAGCAGAATTTCGGTCACCTCACCGCCAACGCATTCGTCTTCCATATGTTCGGCCCGCAATCGCCGGGTTGAGGCAAGGTTCGCATTGCTGCTGACCACGGCATCCTCGTAGGCGGGAAAGATGACCGTCTCTTCGTATTGATCAATGTTGCGCAGCAGCGGAACGATCGCGTTGGCCGCGCCGAGACACTCCAGGCGATCGACGCCGGGCAAGGCGCCCGCCATTCTTTCCAGGGCGTCGCAGAGCTGCAGCTTTTCCCTGTGCGCGCGCTTCATCACCGCGGCTGGACCACTTCCCTGCTGGATCGATCAGTCGGTGCGGGATTTTCATCGCCTGCTTCGAACAGCGACGATCCCAGCCCCTTCTTCCGGCTCAAGGGCGGCCTCCGAGTGCAAGACCACGCTGCCCACTCAGAAGGGGCTGGGCTTTGACATGGATCAAGGCGGCGACAACGCGACTGCTGAATTGGTGTCTATGCGGATTGGCGTCCGCGCATCGGAATCCGAGGTCGGGGATAGCTCATGAAGTTCGGCACGCAAATCTTCGTTTTGAGCCTTTTCACATTTGCAGCCCTGGTGGCCGCGGGCTTCGGCGTGGACCAGCCCTTTCGACAGCATATGTGGGTGCTGTTTTTTGTGTTGCTTGGTTTTGTCGCCATCCTCATCCGCAACACGAATTTCGAGGTGGCCGCTCCGATTGACCCATCCGCTTACATGGATGGTCCAATCCGCTACGGCGCCATCGCCACCATGTTCTGGGGTGTCGTCGGCATGCTTGTCGGCGTGGTCATCGCGCTGCAGCTTGCCTACCCCGATCTCAACATCCAGCCCTGGTTCAACTTCGGCCGTTTGCGGCCGCTGCATACGTCCGGAGTGGTCTTCGCATTCGGCGGCAACGCATTGCTTTGCACGTCATTGTACGTCGTGCAACGCACCTGTCGCGCGCGCCTGTTCGGCGGCGATCTCGCCTGGTTCGTGTTCTGGGGTTACCAGCTTTTCATTGTCATGGCCGCGACCGGCTATCTGCTCGGCATCACCGAGAGCCGGGAATACGCCGAACCCGAATGGTACGTGGACATCTGGCTGACCATCGTCTGGGTCGCCTATCTCATCTTGTTCCTCGGCACGATCTTCAAGCGCAAGGAACCGCACATCTACGTCGCCAACTGGTTTTACCTCTCCTTCATCGTGACCATCGCGATGCTGCATGTGATCAACAACCTGTCGATGCCGGCCTCGTTCCTGGGCTCAAAGAGTTACTCCGCCTTTTCCGGGGTCCAGGACGCCCTGACGCAATGGTGGTATGGCCACAACGCCGTCGGCTTCTTCCTCACTGCCGGCTTCCTCGGCATGATGTATTACTTCGTGCCCAAGCAGGCGAACCGGCCGGTCTATTCCTATCGGCTGTCGATCATCCATTTCTGGGCGATCATCTTTCTCTACATCTGGGCCGGGCCGCATCACCTGCACTACACCGCCCTGCCCGATTGGGCGCAGACGCTCGGCATGGTGTTCTCGATCATGCTGTGGATGCCGTCATGGGGTGGCATGATCAACGGCCTGATGACGCTGTCCGGCGCCTGGGACAAGCTGCGCACGGACCCCATCATCCGTATGATGGTGATGGCCATCGCCTTCTACGGCATGTCGACCTTCGAAGGTCCGATGATGTCGATCAAGACGGTCAACTCGCTGTCGCATTACACCGACTGGACCATTGGCCACGTGCACTCCGGTGCGCTCGGCTGGGTCGGCATGATCTCGTTCGGCGCAATCTACTTCATGGTGCCGAAGCTCTGGAACCGTGAGCGGCTCTACTCGCTGAGGCTCGTCACCTGGCACTTCTGGCTGGCGACCCTGGGGATCGTCGTCTACGCCGCCGTCATGTGGGTTTCCGGCGTCATGCAGGGCCTGATGTGGCGTGAATACGACGAGCAGGGTTTCCTGGTCTATTCCTTCGCCGAAACCGTGGCCGCCATGCATCCCTACTATCTCATGCGCGCCATTGGCGGGGCAATGTATCTCTCCGGCGCCCTGATCATGGCCTGGAACATCGCCATGACCATCCTCGGATACCAGCGCGAGGAGGAGCCGATGCCCGGCTCTGTTCCCGCCCTTCAGCCTGCCGAATAAGGAGCCAGACAATGGGCTTGATGGACAGACACGCACTCATCGAGAAGAACGCCACGCTTCTTCTCGTTGGCTCTCTTCTTGTGGTGACCGTCGGCGGCATCGTCGAGATCGCACCGCTCTTCTATCTCGACAACACGATCGAGAAGGTGGAAGGCATGCGCCCCTATTCGCCGCTCGAACTTGTCGGGCGCAACATCTATGTGCGCGAGGGCTGCTACCTCTGCCACAGCCAGATGATCAGGCCGTTCCGCGACGAAGTCGAGCGCTACGGTCACTACAGCCTGGCTGCCGAGTCGATGTACGATCATCCTTTCCAGTGGGGATCGAAGCGTACCGGGCCGGACCTCGCCAGAGTTGGCGACCGCTACTCGAATCTGTGGCATGTCGAGCATCTCACGGATCCGCGTTCGGTGGTGCCGGAATCGATCATGCCGAGCTACGCGTTCCTCAAAGACACGCCGATCGAGGTGGAGGACTTCTCGACGCATCTGGTTGCCAACAGGCGTGTCGGTGTCCCCTACAGCGATGACATGATCGCCCGCGCCAATGCCGACCTGATGGCGCAAGCCGATCCCAACGCCGACACGTCCGGCCTCGAAGCCCGCTACCCCAAAGCCAAGATCGGCGACTTCGACGGCAACCCGCAACAGGTCACCGAAATGGATGCCCTTGTCGCTTATCTCCAGATGCTCGGCACGCTGGTCGATTTCAAGAACTACGACGAAGCCGCGGGCTATCGCTGAGGGAGTTCTACCCATGGATTACAATTTGATGCGAGAGTTTGCCGACAGCTGGGGCCTGGTCGCCATGGCGCTTTTCTTTGTCGGCGCGACTGCCTTCGCGCTCCGCCCCGGCAGCCGCAAGCTGGCCGACGAAGCTGCCCGGATTCCCCTTGAGGACGAGTGATCATGAGCGACGAGCATATCGATGAAATCTCCGGCGTCTCGACCACCGGCCACGAATGGGATGGCATCCGGGAACTGAATAACCCGCTTCCCAGATGGTGGGTCATCACGTTTTACATCACCATTGTCTGGGCCATCGGCTACACCATCGCCTATCCGGCATGGCCCCTGCTGCACTCGGCGACGAAGGGTTTGCTCGGCTATTCCAGCCGCAACGAAGTCAGGAACGAGCTGACTGCGGCTGAAGCCGCCAAGGGCAAATACATCTCGGCGGTGGCGTCCAAGAGCGTCTCGGAGATCGCCGCGGACGATGGCCTGCGCGAATTCGCAATCGCGGCCGGTGGTGCCGCCTTCAAGGTCAATTGCGTACAATGCCATGGCTCCGGCGCCCAAGGTTCCAAGGGCTTTCCCAATCTCAACGACGACGACTGGCTGTGGGGCGGCAAGGCCGAGCAGATCCAGCAGACGATTACGCACGGCATCCGCTTCGCGTCCGATCCGGACACGCGCCTGTCGGAAATGCCTGCCTTTGGCGACATCATAACCGCTGACCAGATCGCTCAGGTCGGCACCTATGTCGCCAGCCTGTCGGGAAAGGTCCAGCATGCCGGCCTCGTCGAGCCCGGCGCCAAGGTCTTTGCTGAAAATTGCGTGGCCTGTCATGGCGACAATGCAAAGGGCAACAAGGAGCTGGGCGCCCCCGATCTGACCGATGCGATCTGGCTCTATGGATCCGGTGAGACAGCCATCGCCACCCAGGTCCGTGCGCCAAAACAGGGCGTCATGCCAGCCTGGGGCGCACGCCTGGGCGAGACCAAGGTCAAGGAGCTCGCCGTCTACATCCATTCGCTTGGTGGTGGGGAATAGGAAGCGGGGACCTGTTCCCGGCCCTTCGCCAGCCAAGCGACGAGGCCCGGCCATGCCGGGCCTCGACCTGTATTCGGCACCGGCAATTGACTTGCATCAACGCGCCTGCCCCCGCCCCGCGCCAAGACTTGCCTACGCTGGCAGCCTGGGCATGGGCAGATTGTCGCCTGCGCGAGTGGAGATGCATGTGCTGGACAATACGCAGGTAGAGCGGCTCGAAGCCGAAGCGGTCAATTCCGCCAAGGTGCGCCAGCCGATGTATGCCGCGCGCAAGAAGATATTCCCGAAACGGGCAACAGGGAACTTTCGTCGGTTCAAGTGGCTGGTGATGGCGATCACACTCGGTATCTACTACCTGACACCGTGGTTGCGATGGGACCGCGGCCCGTTCGCCCCGGACCAGGCCGTGCTGCTCGATCTCGCCAACCGGCGCTTCTACTTCTTCTTCATCGAGATTTGGCCGCAGGAATTCTACTATGTGGCCGGCCTTCTGATCATGGCCGGCGTCGGTCTTTTCCTGATCACGTCGACTATCGGTCGCGCCTGGTGCGGCTATACATGTCCGCAGACTGTATGGGTCGATCTGTTTCTGGTCGTCGAGCGCGCCATCGAGGGTGATCGCAACGCACGCATGAAACTCGATGCCGGCCCATGGACCGCCCGCAAGCTTGCGCTGCGGGCATCGAAACACGCCATCTGGCTGGGCATAGGGGCGGCGACGGGCGGCGCCTGGATCTTCTATTTTGCCGATGCGCCGACGCTGGTTGGCGAACTCTTCACCGGCACCGCGGCACCCGTTGCCTACATCACCGTCGCCGTGCTGACGGCCACGACCTATACGTTCGGCGGGCTGATGCGCGAACAGGTCTGCACCTACATGTGTCCATGGCCACGCATCCAGGCGGCCATGCTCGACGAAAGTTCGCTCACCGTCACCTACAATGACTGGCGCGGCGAACCGCGTTCGCGTCATGCCAAGAAGGTGCAAGCCGCGGGACAGTCGGTCGGCGACTGCGTCGACTGCAATGCCTGTGTCGCGGTCTGCCCGATGGGGATCGACATTCGCGACGGCCAGCAGCTCGAATGCATCACCTGCGCGCTTTGCATCGACGCCTGCGACGGCGTCATGGGCAAGCTCGGCAGGGAACGCGGACTGATTTCCTATGCAACGCTCTCCGATTACAACGCCAACATGATGCTGGCGACCGCGGGCGGCTCCAGTTCAGTCAACCCGTCGCTGGTCAGGACCGCTGATGGCCTGTTCTCCGACAAGGTGGCGCATTTCCATGTCAGCAAGATCTTCCGGCCACGCACCTACGTCTACATGGGTCTGTGGTCGCTGATCGGCCTGGGTCTGCTCTATTCGCTGCTGACGCGCGACAGGCTCCAAGTCAATGTGCTGCACGACCGCAATCCGCAATTCGTAACGTTGTCCGACGGCTCCATCCGCAACGGCTACACCGTCAAACTGCTCAACATGATCCCCGAGCCGCGGATCATTGTTGTCACCATGCAGGGCTTGCAAGGAGGCGAAATGAGCGTGGTCGGAGACGACATCAAGGCGGGCCGCTCCTTTGCCATCCCGGTCGAGCCCGATCGCCTGAAAATGCTGAAGGTCTTCGTGCGCCAGCCGGCCGACCAAATCCGTGGCGCAGCGCAAACCTTCACGTTCCGTGTCGAGGACAAGTCGAGCTTCGAGGCGGACGAATACACCGCCACCTTCAACGCGCCGGAGATCGCCAGATGACCGCTAACGCTGAAAAAACCCGCGAATTCACCGGCAGGCACATGCTGTTCACCATCCTTGCCTTCTTCGGCGTGGTCATCGCGGTCAATCTGACGATGGCCACGCTCGCCAACACCAGTTGGACCGGCCTTGTCGTCGAGAACACCTATGTGGCGAGCCAGCAATTCAACAAGAAGGCCGAGGAGGGTCGCGCGCAAGCAGCCCTTGGCTGGACCGGCAGGCTGACCATCGCATGGGGCGAAGTTCGCTATGGCCTCACCGACGCCGCCGGCAAGCCGGTTCCCTTGCATGGCGTCAAGGTGCTGTTTCGCCATCCCGCCTACGAGAAAGAGGACAAGTCGGTCATCCTCGCGCCCGCCTCGGACCAGGAATTCGCAGCCCAGCACATGCCGAAGGACGGCGTCTGGATTGTGGAATTCGACGCCGACGCCGGTCTGGAAAAGCCGTATCGCGACGTCCGCAGGATCATGATTTCCAATGGAGCGCTGCAATGAGTTGTTGTGCACCGGGCGCCGAAATGGCGCTTGATCTGGTCAACACCGGATCGGTCCTGCCGTCCAGCCAGGAGATCAGGCTGGCGAGCCGATCGCTCGGCGATGATCTCCGCCAGACCGATCTTTCAGTCCCCACGGTTCATTGCGCGGCCTGCATCGAGGCGATCGAGACGGCATTGGGAATGCTCGATCAAGTGGAGAGCACTCGGGTCAACCTGTCGACGAAGCGGGTCGCGGTCCGCTGGCGTGGAAACCAGGTGCCACCGTTCGTCGCCGCGCTGGGACGGCTAGGCTACGAGGCGCATCTGTTCGACCCCGAGGTCGACAACAAGGACAAAACGCTTTCGGAGCTGATCCGCGCCGTTGCTGTCGCCGGCTTTGCGGCGGGCAACATCATGCTGCTTTCAGTGTCGGTCTGGTCTGGCGCCGAAGGCGCAACGCGGGACCTGTTTCATTGGCTCTCGGCGCTGATCGCGATCCCGGCACTTGCCTTCGCGGGCGGCATCTTCTTCCGCTCGGCCTGGAACGCGCTGCGTCACGGCCGCATGAACATGGACGTGCCGATCGCGGTCGGGGTGTCCCTCGCCTACGCCATGAGCCTCTACGAGACGATCAACCATGGCGACCACGCCTATTTCGATGCGTCGGTGTCGCTGCTGTTCTTCCTGTTGATCGGCCGCACGTTGGATCACGTGATGCGCGAACGTGCCCGGACCGCCGTGAAAGGCCTGTCCCAGTTGGCCGTACGTGGCGCCATGGTGCTGCGCGGCGACGGCGCACGCGACTATCTGCCGGTTGGCGAGATCGAACCCGGCATGCTGCTGTTGATCGCAGCCGGTGAAAGGATACCCGTCGACGGCAAGGTCTCTCGAGGGACGTCGGACCTGGACTGTTCGCTTGTCTCGGGCGAGAGCACGCCCCGAAGCGTAGCGCCAGGCGAAGCCGTACAGGCTGGAGTCCTCAACCTGACCGGCCCGCTGACGATTGAGGCGACAGCCGCCGCGAAAGATTCGTTTCTGGCGGAAATGGTTCGGCTCATGGAAGCCGCTGAGGGCGGTCGCGCGCATTATCGCCGGATCGCCGATCGCGTTTCAGCGCTCTATGCTCCGGTGGTTCATCTCACCGCCTTCGTGACTTTCCTTGGCTGGATGGCGGCGACGGGCGACTGGCACCGGGCGACAACCATCGCCATTGCCGTTCTGATCATCACCTGCCCGTGCGCGCTCGGCCTCGCCGTGCCGATCGTGCAGGTGGTCGCCGCGCGGCGCCTGTTCGAGAACGGCATCATGGTCAAGGACGGTTCGGCCATGGAGCGCCTGGCGACGATTGATACAGCAGTGTTCGACAAGACCGGGACCCTCACGCTCGGCCAGCCCCGGCTGGTCAATGCGGGCTCGATGGATCCGGGCATGCTGGCAGTCGCGGGAGACATGGCCGCGCATTCCCGCCATCCGTTTTCAAGGGCCATAGCCGGCTTTGCCGCTCCTGGCGCGCGGCACAAATTCGATACCGTGACCGAGCATCCAGGGTTTGGCATCGAAGCCACCGACGCCGGAAGCACTTGGCGGCTAGGTCGACGCGGATGGGCTGGATGGAAGGCCCGGACCGGTGGTGAAGGCAAACATGGCTATGGCGGAACGGTGCTGACAAAAGACGGGCTCATTGTCGCGACCTTCAATTTCGAGGATGCGCTGCGCGCCGACGCCGGCTTGGCGATCAAGCTATTGAGCGACGCCGGGGTGTCGGTGCAGATGCTGTCGGGCGATACTGCGGGTGCCTGCGGTGAAGCCGCCGAGATGCTGGGTATCGAGGACTTCGTTCCGTGCCTGTTGCCATCCGGCAAGGTCGAGCGCATCGAGACCCTGGCGAAAGACGGACACAAGGTTCTGATGGTTGGTGACGGCCTCAACGACACGCCTGCACTGAGCGCGGCGCATGTCTCGATCGCACCGGCCACCGCCGCCGACATTGGCCGCAATGCGGCCGACTTCGTATTCCTGCGCGAAAGCCTTCTGGCTGTGCCTCTCGCGCTGGATGTCTCGCGCAAGGCGGGACACCTGATCCGCCAGAACATCGCGATTGCGATCGTCTACAATGCCGTCGCCGTGCCGATCGCCATCCTGGGCCACGTCACGCCTCTTATCGCAGCGATCGCCATGTCCGCTTCATCGCTGCTCGTGATCGGAAATGCGCTGCGTCTGCAGAGTTCCAGGCCAAGTTCGCCGGTGAAAAATGTTCGGCGCGACAGGCGTTCCGATATCACCAAATTGGCCCAATCCTCATGACAACCCTTGCCTACCTCATACCTGTGGCCCTCTTTCTTGGCGCGCTTGGCCTGGGGGGGTTCCTGTGGGCTTTGAAGAGTGGCCAGTACGAAGATCTCGACGGCGCCGCCGAGCGGATCCTTATCGATCGGGAAGACAAGATCGGCAGATAGCGAAGTGCTGGCAAAATAACCGGACCACGACCGTCTCCACCTTGACTATGACGCGCCAGATCGGTGTCCGAGAATCTTAGGTCTCCAAAATGAACTCCACCAATTTGCGCCAGCGCAAAGAAACGCTGCGTCAGGTCAGCTAGGTTCTGCTCATCCGCAACGGTTGAGAGATAGGAGACTGACATGATCACGCGACGTGAAGCTCTGTTCGGGGCAGCGATCGGCGCTGCCGCCGTGGCAGCACTACCTGCATTTTCGGCACCTGTGACAAAGGCGGACATTCGAGGGCTCGCCCGCGAAAAGATCAAGCTCGTGGCACCGCCGTTCGTCCATCCGCACGATCAGGTCGCCAAGGGTGGACCCAAGATCGTCGAGTTCACCATCACGATCGAGGAAAAGCCTCTTGTCATCGACGCCGACGGCACGACGCTCAATGCGATGACCTACAACGGCTCGATCCCCGGCCCGCTGATGGTCGTTCATCAGGACGACTATCTCGAGCTGACGCTCATCAATCCCGACACCAACTCACTCGCCCACAACATCGACTTCCACGCCGCGACTGGCGCTCTGGGTGGTGGCGGTCTCACGCTGATCAATCCCGGCGAACAGGTGACCTTGCGCTTCAAGGCGACGCGGACGGGAACGTTCGTCTACCACTGCGCACCTGGTGGCGCGATGATCCCTTGGCATGTCGTCTCCGGCATGAGCGGCGCAATCATGGTGTTGCCGCGCGATGGGCTCAGGAACGACAAGGGCGAGCCGGCCAGATACGACAAGATCTTCTACATCGGCGAGAACGACTTCTATATTCCGCGCGACGAGAAGGGCAATTTCAAGAGCTACGAATCTGCCGGCGACGGTTACGATGACATCGTCAAGGTCATGCGCGGGCTGATCCCGACGCATGTCTTGTTCAACGGCAAGGTAGGTTCCCTGACCGGCGACAACGCCATGAAGGCGAAAGTCGGCGAGACCGTGTTGATCGTCCATTCACAGGCCAACCGCGATACCCGGCCGCATCTGATAGGCGGTCACGGCGACTATGTCTGGGAACAGGGCAAATTCGCCAACCCGCCGGCCAAGGACCTGGAAACCTGGTTCATCCGTGGCGGCTCGGCGGGCTCGGCGCTGTATACGTTCCTGCAGCCAGGTGTCTACGCCTACGTGAATCACAATCTGATTGAGGCCGTGGAACTCGGAGCGACCGCTCACTTCATGGTCGAAGGCGAGTGGGATGCCGACCTGATGACGCAGGTCGAGGCGCCCAAACCCATAGCCACCAACTGACGGCACTCGAAAATGCCCGGACGGCGCCGCTGTCCGGGCAAGGACAAAAGCCATGTCTCTTTTCATCCTGAAGGTCCTGCCGGTCGCCCTGGCCGCCGCTGCTGTTCCGGTAGGGCTCTCGCTAGAGGCGGTCTTTGGAGATCGACAATCCCACCCCATCGCTATGACGGTTGTCTTGCTTTCCGGTTCGATCATCTATCCGACTCCGGGCGAGTTCCTGAAAGAGGGACGCCCGCAAGGCAACCCCCGCCTCGAGCGGCAACTCGACAGACCTCTCGAAATCATGGCCTACCAGGTCGGCGCGGCCGACTATGCGGACTGCGTGTCGGCTGGCGGCTGTCAGCCAGCTCAGGAGACGCGCGCGATCCCAAGCAATGCTCCCGTCACCGGAGTAAGCTATCTCGATGCGAATGCCTACGCCCGGTGGTATTCGGAAGTGACCGGCGACCAATGGCGACTGCCATCCGACGAAGAGTGGGCCTTTGCCGCTGCTGAGCGGTTCGCAGGCGAATTCGAGGGTGTCGAAAACGACGCCACCAACCCCGCCAGACGATGGCTCACCAGCTACAAGGCCGAGGTGGACCTCAATCGCAAACCGGACCCGATGCCCAAGAGCCGTGGCTCGTTTGGTTTCAATTCCCTGGGCCTTGCCGACTTTTCTGGCAACGTCTGGGAGTGGACTTCGACCTGCTATGTCCGCACCACGTTGGCTGCGGATGGAAGCGGTGTTGCGAGTTCGGTCGACAATTGCGGTGTCCACGTCCTTGAAGGGCTTCACAGAGCCTACATGTCGAACTTCGTCAGTGACGGAAAAAGCGGAGGCTGTGCCGTCGGTACGCCTCCCGACAATCTGGGATTCAGGCTGGTGCGAGACCGCTCTGGCTGGGCGAGCGATCTGCTCTCTCACCTGAGAATAATCTGACCGTCAGCGCCGTCGGATCTTAGTATCGGCGGCGGCTACAAACGTGACGGACCCGCTTATCGACCGGGCGACAGCATCCGCTTCAGTGTGCCATCGCGAAGCCAGTACTGGTGGAACAGTGCCGCCACGGCATGGACCGAAATCAGGACGACAAACACTGGCTTGTTGAGGGAATGGATGTCGCCCCATGGGTCGCCAATGTAGAAAGCGAGCAGTCCCACAATGGGCGTTAAAAGCAAGAGCAGATAGAAAAGGCCGTGTGAACCACGTGCGGCGATCCGCATCCAGCCAGGTCCGCTTTCTGCAGGCTCAGGCGCACCGGAAACTACACGCATTAGCAACCGGATCAGCACGAGTGCCAGGGTCGAAATTCCTATCCAGTAATGGGCAGAGCCCAATGCCTGATCGGCTGACGAGACGGCGGCTCCATCTTCGGCAGCATCGACCACGGTTGTCATGCTCTCGCCAAAGAACAGTTGGAATAACACCAGCGCAGCTATGATCCAATGAAGCGCAATCTGGGAAGTTGAGTAGCCAATTCTGGTTTCCGTCATTTGATTTTTCCTGACGTTTAACAGCTGCGTGATCGCGATACTGAATAGCCAGGGAACATCGACATAATTTGGCTCGAATCCTCCCGGAATTGTGGCTGCAACCTTACGCATTTGTAAGGCGATGGGGACGTCGAACAGCCGTCCGCGGCCCTCGCCGTGGAGGCACCGGCCACGTCCCTCGTCCGGATTATAGTTTTAGCCTCACAGTTGTCTGAGCTTGTGGGGCAGCGTCACATCATCCCCTCAGATCGCTACTTGGCCTTCGGCGTCGTCAAGGCCACGCCGTAGGCTAGGAGAAAGCCAGCAAAGGCCAGAACCCATGCAACGCCGGCGACATTGACGATCGCGTCCTTAGGGAGAAAAACCGCAAGGATTCGTGACAAGGCAGCGATCAGGATCGCCGCGAAGACAACAATGGTTTGCAGTCCGGCCCGTAGTTGCCGGCCGGTATGGCCAAGCGTGGCGCGGGCCATCACTGCGACCGTCATTGACCCGACGGCGCCGACGCCGAACGCATGCAGCCCGGCAGCGACCGGTACGATTGCGGGCAAAAGGATCGACGCCGAAACCAACGCAAAACCGACGGGCACGAAAGCATATGCAAGGTGGAGGATGAGCACGAGCGGATCCCGCAATGTGCGTTCGCCAGCCCAGCGCGACAGACGCCACACCTGGCAGATTGCAGCGACGGCCATAAGCATTCCTGAGACGCGGTTGTGGGGGGCGAACGTCCACGCTCCCAGCGCGATAGCTGAGATGGCTATCGATGCGATGTCAAAACGGCCGAACGGTGCAGGCAGCTTGCCAGGATTTTCCCGGGCGAGCCAGTTGCGTGTGAAGCTCGGAATGATACGCCCACCGATCAGCGAGATGAGTACGATCCCCGCAGCCATACCGAGCCTGCGGCTGATGTCGGATGTGCCTTGAAGGTGCGCCTCGATATGGAACATGCCGTTGGCGCACGCCATCACGACAAGCGGCAGCAGCACCTTGAGGTTGCGCCAGTTGCGTCCGGCGATGATTTCGCGGGCGGCGGCGGCAGCCACCACAAACAGAAATGAGCCATCGATCACCGCGGCTGCTTGCCAGCCGATGTCGGTCGAGAAGTAGACAGCGGCGCGCCCGGCAAGCCACAGGACGACCAGCGCCAGCAGTGGCAAGCCTTGTACGGGCAGCCGGCCAGTCCAATTGGGGATGGCGGTCAGCAGGAACCCGGTAACGATCGCCGGCAGATAGCCGAACAGCATCTCGTGAATGTGCCAGTCGACGGCAACGAACGCACTGTGGGCATCGACTTCGCCGGCATATATCGGCAGCCAAAGCAGAATGGAGAGCGCGGCATACAGCGACCCGAGGAAGAAGAAGGGCCTGAATCCGTAGGAAAGAAATGCGGGTCCTGTGTAGGCCCGCAGGCGTGGAATCCCCATGATTTGCGTCTCCAAATGAACAGGGCCGGATGAACCGCCGCCCTCGGTCCGTCCGGCCCTCGCCTGCCCTCATGCGGCAGGCATGGCTGTATCGATTGCCGATCAGTTGACCGGAACCTGGGTGAACAGGTCGGCGAACACCGTCTTTGCCTTCCCGGGATGCTTGACCGCCTTGGCGGCATCGAGATTGACCGGCTTTCCGACAACGATCAGGGCGACCATGCCCATGCCGTAGTGAGGCGCGCATTTGACGCCGTAAACGCCCTCCTTTGTCAGCGTAACGGTGATTTCCTCGCTGGGCTTTCCCTTGAAGGGCTCGGCGCCGTCTGGAAGCATGCCTTTGATTGACTCGGCATCATGGCTCTTGTCGGTCGGCACGAACTTGACGGTGTCGCCAGGGGCTGCCTTGACGAAGGCCGGCTGGAAAACCATGGCGCCCTTTTCGCCCTTGTTGAGCATCTGCACCATATGCTCTTCGGCGCTTGCGCCGCCGGCGAGCGCCAGGATAGAGACTGCGGCGGCGAGGATGGAGAGTTTCATCGATTTGTCCTTTGTTTCGTCTTCGCGGCATTGCGCCGTTCCATGCCATTTAGCCTGACGCGGCTGGGAACAATTTGCGCTGGCGCAAACTCAGGATAAGAAAGGTCTTCCGCACGACTGATGCGGAACCGTAGGGCCGTGAGGAATCGCTTGGCTGCGCTGGACCGATCGCTGATTTCGCGACTGCCGCTCTTCCAGGGTCTGACGCCCGACGAGCAGAGCGAGATCCTGCGGGATGCGCGGTCGTCTCGCTATGCCAAGGAGACTGCGATCTTCGAGCAGGAAGCCGAGGCTCATTCCTTCTTCGTGCTGATCGCCGGGCATATCCGTGTCGTTCGCACCACACCGGACGGACAACAGGTCATCGCCAGATACATCAGCGAAGGCGAGATTTTTGGCGTCGCCGCGGCACTTGGCCGAACGACCTACCCAGCCAGCGCAATTGCGGCGGTGGACTGCGTGGTGCTCGCCTGGCCAAACGCTCTGTGGCCGGACCTGGCGGGATGCTTCCCAGTGTTTGGGGCGGCCACATACAGGACGGTTGGAACCAGGCTGCAGGAGACGCAGACGCGGGTCGTGGAGATGTCCACCGAGCAGGTGGAGCAGCGGGTTGCGCATGCGCTTCTGCGACTGGCAAACCAGACCGGCCGAAAGACCGACAGCGGCATCGAAATCGATTTCCCGATTTCCAGGCAGGACATTGCCGAGATGACGGGAACGACGCTGCACACCGTCAGCCGCTTGCTCAGCAAGTGGGAAGACAATGGGATAATCGTCAGCGGACGCCAGAAGGTCACCGTGAAGGATGCGCACCGCCTTGTAGTTCTGGCCGAGAACCGGGACAAGCGCTGATCTCATTCTCTGCGGCGGACAGTCGCTTCCAGGTCGGCGATGAAACGGCTTTCATCGACGTGGTGTTCAAGGCACGCTTCAGCCACGGTATGGAATGTGCCGATCGGGCAGCCGACGCACAGCATCTTGTATCTCAGCACCACAGCCACCGTTGCCGGCCATTTCCTCATGATTTCGTCAACGACCATGTCGGGGTCAATCGAACTGGGTTGCTTCACGATGAAGTCTCCGCGATTTGCGAAGCCTCTTCATAAATCGCGTTCGGACCGCTCTCGTTGCGCTTTCGCAATCTGAAAATGATTCAGATCAAGACACGGCGCGCGCGACCTCGATAAGCAATGGGATAAAGTATCTGAGGAGGTTGGCATGCAAGCCAAAACCATAATGACCACACCGGTCGTTGCAATTGATCCGTCTGCGTCGATCGCCGATGCAGCCGGATTGATGCTCTCCAGCAAGATCAGCGGGCTTCCCGTCATTCGCCGTGACGGCGCGCTGGTGGGCATTATCAGCGAGGGTGATCTCCTGCGCCGTGAAGAGCTGGGCACTCAGCGCAAGCGCCCACGCTGGCTGGAGTTTCTTGTCAGCCCGGGACGAGTTGCCGAAGAATATGTCCTCGCCAACGGACGACGGATCGAAGAGGTGATGACCGACAGCGTCGTCACGGCATCCCCCAATGCATCGCTTGCCGAGGTCGTCGAGTTGATGACGCATCACCGCATCAAACGCGTCCCGATCGTCGACGGCGATAAAGTTGTCGGAATGATTGCCCGTTCCGATCTTCTTCGTGCGTTACTTGACATGCAGCCAGCCTCAACCCCGATGGCCATTGACAACGAACAGATACGCCAGAGCATCGTCGCGGAGCTTGCAGCGCAGAAATGGGCTCGAAATGAGCTGATCAATGTCACTGTCGACAAAGGGATCGTAAAACTGAACGGCGCCATCTTCGACGAGCGCGAGCGCCGGGCAGCAATCGTCGCGGCCGAAAATGCAGCCGGCGTTAAAGGCGTTGAGGACAATCTGTTTTGCGCCGAGCCGTTGTCCGTCATCCTGGTCTCGTAGCCAAGGGCTAGCACCACCATTTCCCGGGGCGAAATGTGTGCTTGGCCGCCCGACGTTCTAACGCTGTCCGGCCACATGTTGTAGCCGTGCGATCAGGTCGCGGTTGCGGCAATAGTCTGGCGGAGCATCGGCTTGCTCGTTTTGGTCGAGCCAAGTCGAGCATTCGTCCTGATGGCCGCAGGATCGGCAGCGGTTGACCGCACGATCGGTGACGGCTGCATGGTCCGCCACCACTTTCAACTGCCTGTCGACACCCAGCTTGCGCATCATGCGACCCATCAACGCGACCCTGGCGTCGACTGAAATCAGGTAGTCGAGAAAGCTCATCTTGGTCACTCCTGCCTTATGAGACTCATAGCCATGCAGGCAGCCGACGACTTGATCTCGATCAACCGACGGAGCCGTCGCCGGGCCAAGGCGGCGAAAGGGGTAGAGTGAAGTTCCTGGACCCCACCGCGTACTCGGCTGCTGGGGCGTCCACCCATCAATACGACATGAAGCGGTTGATGCCGCTTTCCTCAATCAGCGAGCGGGTTATCCCGCCGAACGCCCATTCCCGCAGACGGCTGTGCCCATAGGCACCCGAGACGATCAGGTCCGCATGGATCGACCGCGCAAATGTCAGCAACCTGTCGCCGTCTGGGTCGCCGGCGATCAGCTCAGTTCCTGCCATGATGCCGTGATGTTCGAGAAAGACCGCGACGTCGGCAAGGCTGTCGCGGATACTCTTGTCGCGGTCGGTATCCATTGTGGCAATAACGACTTCGTTGGCCGTGGCCAGAAGGGGCAACGCATCTGCTATCGCCCGCCGCGCTTCCCTGGTGTCCTTCCAGGCAACAAGAACGGTTTTTGCCATGACAGGCTCGACATTGCTCGCGGCAACCAGGACTGGCCGCCCAATACCAAGTACCAGACTGCCGACGTCCACTGCACGGAAGACATTTCCCCCCTTCTCGCTGCCGGTGACAATAAGATCGGCGGATCGAGCCGAAATGCTCAGGAAACGGGTTGGGCTGCAAACAGCTTGGCCCCATTCGCTAAAGATCGATGCAGGAAGCAGCCTCTCGAACTCGGCGCGTAATTCGGCAAGCCGCTTTTCGATTTCGGTGTGCTGGATCTGCATGACCTCGCCTTCGTAGACCATACCGTCGCCGGTCGCGACCAAGGGCGGAACATCCGCAGCCGCCAGACCGATGAGACGGGCGCCAAACCGTTCCGCGAGCTCGATCCCCAGCTTTACAATAGGTGCGGGAGGCGCATCGATGGCGAGGTTGACGATGATCGACTTGTAAGACATTGCGGGCGCCTTTCGCTGAACGATGGAATGCGGGATGAATTGCATTCGACAGCGTCCAATGCCTTGATGCGCATCAAAGGCCGGCAACTGCATCTGCGTTCGAAAACCTCGGCTCGATCCGTTTTGCGTGTGCGGCGAGAAGTGATAGTTAGCCCCGGTAGCACCGTCGAACCCAGGAACTTCAGGTGATCAAAGACGAAGCACTCAGTTTGTCACCCGGCGGGACGACACTGAAATCATTGTTGTCTCAAATGTTCGATCAGGCACCAGGCTTTATAGCGCTGCTGCGCGAGCCAGGTCACATTTTCGAGCTGACCAATGCCGCCTACCAGCGATTGACTGGCCACAGGCAAGTGATTGGAAAGTCAGTGCGGGACGCCTTTCCCGAGCTCGAAGGGAATGGGTTTTTCGAACATCTGGACCATGTGTACATGACCGGCGAGCCCTACATTGGCCACGGGGTGAAGGTCGGCCTTCGCAACATAGCCGACGGCCCGGTCGAAGAGCGCATCCTTGATTTTGTTTATCAGCCAGTCAAGGCTGACGATGGCCGGATCACCGCGATCTTCATTGAAGGTACTGATGTCAGCGAACTCTCCTTTGCAAATGCAGCACTTCGGCTGCGTGAGGACCATTTGCGGTCGATCCTGGCAACAGTGCCGGACGCGATGGTCGTCATCGACGAGCAGGGTGGGATTCAATCCTTCAGCACCGCTGCCGAAACGCTGTTCGGCTACCAGTCAGGCGAAGTCATCGGTCAAAACGTGAAAATGCTGATGCCCTCGCCCTACCGCGACGAGCATGACGCCTATCTGCTTCGCTACCTGACGACGGGAGAGCGCCGGATCATCGGGCTCGGCCGCACCGTGACCGGGGCACGCAAGGATGGCACGACTTTCCCGATGGAGCTTTCCGTTGGCGAGATGCATCCGGGGACGGGACGTTTCTTTACCGGCTTCTGCCGCGACTTGACCGAACGCCACCGGGCAGAAGCAAGAATCCAGGAGCAGCAGCAGGAACTGCTGCACATGGCGCGGTTCACCGCACTCGGCGAGATGGCCTCAACGCTTGCTCATGAGATCAACCAGCCGCTCACCGCCATCACGAACTACCTCAAAGGCAGTCGTCGGCTGCTTGAGAAGAGCCGGGACGAGAATGCGCCCATGCTTCGGGATGCCGTGGAAAAGGCAGCTGAGCAGGCCTTGCGGGCGGGCGACGTCATCCGTCACCTGAGGGATTTTGTAGCCAGGGGCGAAAGCGAGCGCCAGGTCGAACGACTGCCAATGCTGATCGAGGAAGCCGCCTCCCTAGCCTTGGTTGGTGCAAGAGAGATAAATCTCCTCGTCAGCTACAAGCTTGATCCAGTCGCCGAACTGGTCTTAACCGACCGCATCCAGATTCAGCAGGTTTTGCTCAACCTGATGCGCAATGCGGTTGAGGCTATGCAGGACTCGCCGCGCCGCGAATTGAAAGTCACAACAATTGCCCGGGATGATGGGATGGCCGAGGTAAGCGTGATCGATACTGGCCCGGGTCTCGCGCCGGAAGTCTCGGCTCAACTCTTCCAGCCGTTTGTAACCACCAAGAAGCAAGGCATGGGTGTCGGTCTCTCCATTTGCCGCACCATCGTGGAATCGCACGGTGGTCACATATGGGCCGAGGCGATGCCGACTGGCGGGACCGCCTTCCGATTCACCTTGCGCATTGTGGAGAAGGAAGAGGTCACAAATGGCCGGCAGTGATCTGGTGCACGTGGTTGACGACGACATGGACGTGCGCAAGTCGCTCGGTTTTCTTCTGGCGACTGCAGATTTTGCAGTACGCCTGCACGAATCGGCCACGGCTTTTCTCTCGACGGCAAAGGGCGACCTCGACGGCTGCATCGTCACCGACGTGCGCATGCCGGGCATAGACGGCATCGAATTCCTGCGCCAACTGAGATCCGGCGGGCATACAATTCCAGTTATTGTCATGACGGGCCATGCCGATGTGGCGCTCGCCGTTCAGGCAATGAAGGAAGGCGCTTCCGATTTCATTGAAAAGCCGTTTGATGACGAGATGCTGATCGACGCGATCCGCTCCACGTTGGCCAACCGCAACCAGGCGAATGCAACGCATCCGCAATCCTCCGAAATCCACGGCCGCCTGGCCACACTTTCGGAGCGGGAGCGGCAGGTTCTGGACGGGCTCGTGTCGGGTCTGCCGAACAAGACGATCGCCTATGATCTGGGTATCAGTCCGCGCACTGTCGAGATTCATCGTGCCAATGTGATGAGCAAGATGGCCGCGGGCAGCCTGTCGCATCTCGTGCGCATGGCGTTGATCGTGGAATCCAAACACTAGCAAGCGTCCCCGAGAGACTTGCCGCCGTCTGTCGGCATTGCCTTCGGCTGCCAGTAGCGCCAATGGGTCGGGCGGATATCGACGCGCACGCCAGTCCCGGCGTGCTTCCAACCCTGCCGGCCTTTTATACAGGGAAATACGAGCGCATGTTCGCCCTCCTCGTCGAAGACGGCGAGTTCGAGTTCGCGACCAAACGGAGCGCTCATGATCGGCTTCCACATCTCCCCATGATCTGGGGAAGCGGCAAGCAGCGCCTTGATTTAAATCATTTACGAAATTGCCGCCTATGCCGCTGCGGACGAGCGGCAAGCTGCCTTGATTGCGATCAATGACAGCTCCGGCGGCTGGGCCAACAGTCTGTTGGACGACCAATAGACTCAGGAGATCACACATGCTGATCCGCACATTATCCGCCCTGGAATGCACGAAATTGCTGACCGCCAACCGTGTCGGTCATCTGGCATGCGCGAAGGGTGGGCAGCCCTACGTGGTGCCGGTGCACTATGCGCACGCCGACAATCATCTCTACGCGTTTTCCATGCCCGGCAAGAAGATCGACTGGATGCGTGCCAATCCCCTGGTGTCCGTCCAGGTGGGTGAACGCGGCCAGGGCCGAGGCTGGAGAAGCGTCGTCGTCGATGGCCGTTATGAGGAACTGCCGGACCGGATTGGCCACAAGCTCGAGCGTGACCATGCATGGGCGATGTTGAGCAAGCATGCCGCTTGGTGGGAGCCCGGCGCCCTCAAGCCACTCATGCCTGCGGTGTCGGACAGTGCACCCCACGTTTTCTTCCGTATCTTGATCCAGCAGGTGTCGGGCCGCTAAGCAAGTGAATAGCTTTCTTCACTGCGGCGACCAGCGCTGGACCGATTCAGGAGGAGCGGCTCTAGGTAGTTTCCCGTAGGGACATAACCGAATTTCGCGACCCGCGGATTCGCGCGATTGCTGTGTCACGGATAAACCGGGAAAACAGCCATGCACGCCTACACCTCCTCCAGAATTTCGCTGCCGTCACGGTCTGCCCAGCCCAACCTGCCGGAGGCTTTTGAGCCCGCACTGCTGCAACCACTCAGCTTCTATCCCGCAGGCGCGGAAATCTACGCCCAGGGCGAGAAGGCCGGAGGCTTCTACCAGGTGGAGTTCGGCGCCGTCCGCGTCTACCGCCTGCTTGCTGACGGCCGCCGGCAGATCAGTGCCTTTCATCTCGCCGGAGAGACATTCGGCTTCGAAGCCGACACGACGCACCATTTCTTTGCTGAAGCGGTCAATTCCACCGGTGTCCGCGTCTTCCGCCTCACAGCTGGAGCGGATATGTCCCATCAGTTGCTGCCTCTGGCGCTGAAGGGGTTGACCAGAGCGCAGGAACACCTGCTGGTCCTCGGTCGCCAGAGCGCCATCGAACGCGTCGCCGCGTTCCTGGTCGACCTGTCGGAGCGCCAGGGCGGATTGCGGCAGGTCGAACTTCCGATGTCGCGCATGGATATCGGCGATTATCTTGGCCTCACCATCGAGACGGTATCGCGGATCTTCACCCGGCTGAAGGACAAGGGCGTCATCCGCCTGCTCAGCCTGCGCAGCATCGAAATCATCAGGCATGATGCGCTTCATGCGATGAGCGAGTGAGCTGCGCTCCGACTCCTGGATGGTACAAGCACTTCAGACCATTTGACAGCGGGGCAACAAGAGCAAGATAGCAGCGCGGAGGACATCTGTTATGCCGCTGGAAGATTGAGGAAACAGCGGCAAGTCTATCGGCGTTCAGGCTTCGGGAGGAAGGCATGGACCGGCACATGGCCACATTGCGTGCAGACCGTGTTCAAGCATCGATCACGTCGGATGCCGCTGAAAAATCGGCGCTGGTCGATTCGTGGCGGCGCTCGGCCTCGTTGCACAGGCTGGTTCCTGCAGGCCGGAAATCACCCCGGCGGCTAACCGACATCGAATTGAGCGTCGCCGGGCAGAAGGTCGAGCCGCTGCTCGCTGCCGCCCAGTCCAGTCTTGACAGGCTCTATCTGCCGTCGGCGGTGTCGGCTGCTGCGTGTTGCTGGCTAATCGCGATTGTGTCGGGGTCGATCGCCGTACTTTCCAGATCAACGGGGAAGACGCGGTTTTCCGGATTAGACCTGATGTGAGATGTCAGCCTGCCAACTGGCGGCAGATCGAGCGCCGTAGGCGCACCGATCCGTCCTGACTGCTTGCCAAAACTCGCTCCATAATTTATATGACCACTTTAGTCACGGGAGCAATCATGATGAAAGAGATTCAGCTCAAAGACGTCAAGGCTACGTTCTCACATGTGGTCGACGAAGCGGTTGCGGGCACACCGACGGTCGTCACCCGTCACGGCAAAAGAGAGGCTGTCGTAATCAGCTATTCGGAGTACGAACGCCTTTCCCGTGTGCCGTCGCTGGGTTGGCTGCTCACAAACTCGCCCCTGGAGGAAGCTGACCTGCCAGCGCGAAGCCGAAAGCCCGCACGGGCTCTGCGCGATCCGGCGTTCTGACATTGTACCTTTTGGACACGAATGTCGTCAGCTTGCTTGCCCCTTCAAAACGCAGGACGCCCTCCGATGAGAAACTAGCGGCCTGGATAGTCGAGCGATCGTCCGACCTTTGGCTCTCCGTAATCACCTTGGCCGAGATCGAGGACGGCATCGCGAACGCCAAGCGAACCGGTGCCACCAAGAAGGCGGGCGCGCTCGCTGAATGGTGGGGAGAAATCCGTCACTACTACAGTAGCCGCATCCTCCCTCTTGACCTCGAAACGGCAACAATAACTGGGCAACTCATGACAGTCGCTCGGGCCGCTGGCATCTCACCTGGTTTCGAGGACATCGCTATTGCTGCAACAGGCATGCAACACGATCTGATCGTGCTCACGGACAACGAGAAAGATTTCAGGCCGCTCGGCATTCGGCATCAGAATCCGTTCATCGGGCTTCCAGAATAGGCGGACGGCGACCGATGGGCGCCTCCAGCATGACCATGCGATGACGTAGGCGGGGTTATGCGACGCTGGGCGAGTCTGATGGCGGTGCACCGGACTTCCTGGATCGACCAGCGGCCAGCGTATATTTGTGCCCCTTCAAGGTTCATAGGCCTTGTTGCCTATGGGCTGTCCAGGTTGTTTGCTTCAAAGGCCCAACGCTGACAGGGCCTTGGACGTGAGGTGAGAGCTTCATCGTCAGCGAATACCTTTCTCATCGACGTCCAACGAGACGGTAACAATCAGTCATCCACCCACCTTGACGCGGGCGTGCCGCCCAGCGGATGTCGGGCTGATGTGCGCCGACGGAACACGTGTCCTCGACCGTCACTTCTGGCGAGCGGCATCGCCATCATTAGTGATGGAACGGAAAAGAAACCATTCAGCGTCAGACTACCGCTTTTCGACGCACCTTTTTCGAACACGTCGGAACGAGCGCTTGTCGCGCAGCCCACGATGCCCCCATTGGTGAATCGGATCCATGAAGAGTCTGACAATACGCCACCGCATCCTCGTCAGTTTCGCTGCCGTTCTGGTGGTCATGTCCGTGATCGCCGTCATCGCGTACGCCTGGTTTCTTCAGGCGGGGCAGGAGGCGACTGAGGTCGAGAAGGGCATCCTTCCAGACCTCTATCACAGCACCGCAATCATGGTGGGCCAGATGACGGCCCATAGTCTGCTTCAGGAATATGCCCTTCAGGACAACCCATCGGATAGAAGCACGCTTGAAAGCGCGATCACGACCAATCGCGACCAAGTGCAGCGGTCGATGGGCGACTATGAAGCAACAATCGTCTCCGACATCGACAAGCAGAATTATGCAGTCGTCAAAGAACTCGCCAACCAATTTCGTCTGGCTGAAACTGCTGTGCTGGACACAAGCCGGGCTGCCTTGTCGAAAGGTGAAACTCCCAATGAAAGCCTGGCCATCAAGAACACCGTAGAGCCGATCTTTGTAAAGTTGCAGTCCGCTCTGCAGGCCATGGTTGAGGATCACAGAGGCGAGGCAAACAGCGCGACGCAGCGGATCAGCTCGATCGTTAGAACGGCCGAAGTCGGTTTGAGCGTTGGCTTGTTGATAGCCCTCGGACTAGCCCTTCTTTTGGGTTACCAGCTGTTTCGCGCCATTACAGGTCCGCTCACTCGTTTGGTCAACGCGGTTCAATTGATGCGGCAAGGCGACTTCAGCGAACGCCTCGATCTGAGGCGCCGAGACGAATTCAGCGTTCTTGCCGACGGCTTCAACGCAATGGCGGACGATCTCACAACCCTCATTGGTCAGGTTCAAAGGTCCAGCATACAGGTCGGCACATCGATAACTGAGATCGCCGCCACCTCCAAGCAACAGCAGGCAACTGCGACTGAAATCGCAGCGACCACAACAGAAATCCGCGCGACAGCCAAGGAGATCTCCGCCACGTCAAACGAGCTCGTCCGCACGATGAACGAGGTCTCGACAGTTGCCGAGCAAACTGCTGCCGTCGCCGGCGGGGGGCAAGCGGGGCTAACCCGTATGGAAGAAACAATGCAGCAGGTCATGGAAGCGGCCGGCGCGATCAATTCCAAACTCGCGATCCTGAGCGAGAAAGCCGGCAGCATCAATCAGGTGGTGACGACCATCACCAAAGTGGCCGATCAGACGAACCTTTTGTCGCTCAACGCTTCCATAGAGGCTGAGAAGGCCGGCCAATATGGCCGGGGCTTTGCAGTGGTGGCGACGGAAATCCGAAGGCTCGCGGACCAGACGGCTGTCTCCACATACGATATCGAACAGATGGTCAAGGACATCCAGTCGGCAGTCGCGGCCGGGGTGATGGGCATGGACAAGTTTTCCGAACAGGTCCGCCGGGGTATGCAGGAAATCCAGCAGGTCGGCGGGCAACTCTTCGAGATCATTCAGCAGGTTCAGGGGCTGGTGCCACGTTTCGAAGTCGCCAATGAAGGCATGCAAGCGCAGGCGACCGGCGCGGGGCAGATCAGCGACACGCTAACGCAGCTGAGTGAGGCAGCCCAGCAAACAGTCGAATCCCTTCAGCAATCGACGCTCGCGATCGACGAGCTCAATCAAGTCTCAGGCGGCATGCGAAGTAGCATTTCGAGGTTCAAGCTGAGAGCGTAGCGAGCCGGCAGTAGGGGGTGACAATGCTATTTCTCGCCTTCAGCATGGGTCTGGATCGCTACTTGATCGATGTCCACCAAATTGAAGAGGTGCTGCCTCGTCTCGATGTGAAGGTCCTGCCGGGTGCGCCAACCGGTGTGATGGGTCTGGTCAGCTACAACGGAATACCCATCCCGCTGATCGATGTTACTCTTCTTGCGCTTGGCCGGCCGTCGGAGCGCCTATTGAGCACCCGGATCGTTGTGACGCGCTATCACGCGCAGGATGGCGAGCAGCGCCTGCTGGGACTGATCGCGGAACGGGTGACGGATACGCTTGAGCGAGACGCTGCCGACTTCGCGCCGTTCGGACTTGAACCAGGAACCCCGCCCTATCTTGGGCCGGTGGCTTCCGATGGTTCGGAGATCATTCAGTGGGTCAAAGTGGCATCGCTGCTTTCGGAAGAGATACGTACCGCATTGCTCCGCCAGGCCGCGACCGGTGATCAATGACCGGCGCAATTGAAAAGCTCCTGACGGAAACCATCGGACTGGACAGTGCCAGCGTTGGTCCGACAGTGGTCCGTCAGGCGGTCAGAGATCGGATGGCAGCATGCCGGATAACCAACCCTCAGACCTATAAGGAACACTTGACCGGTTCCTCGCAGGAGTTGCAGGAGTTGATCAATGCGGTGGTGATCCCGGAGACCTGGTTCTTTCGCGACCGAGAAGCGTTCACCATGCTGGCGCGGCATGCGCGCGTGCACAAGCGTGCTCAGCCGATTAAAGTCCTGAGCCTGCCATGTTCAACCGGCGAAGAGGCCTATTCGGTCGCCATGGCCATGTTCGATGCCAGCTTTGAGGCGCACGAGTTCAAGATCGATGGTGTGGACGTCAGCAGCCGCAATATCGCGACGGCTGAACGCGCGATCTATGGGCGCAATTCGTTTCGCGGCAGCCATCTCGAATTCAAGGATCGCTATTTCGAAGCGGCCGAGAGCGGGTTGCGTCCTACAGCTGCGGTGCTGAAACAGGTTCGGTTCAGGGTAGGAAACCTGTTCGGCTCTCGCGCGTCTTTCGGGCAAGAAGTCTATGACATCGTGCTTTTCCGCAATCTGCTGATCTATTTCAATCGAGAGCTGCAGGATCGCGCGTTGATCTGCCTGAAGGACCTACTGGCCAAAGACGGACTCCTCCTGGTCGGTCCGGCGGAAGCAGCTCTTCCAAGGTTGCATGGCTTTATTTCCGCTGAATGGCCATTGGCCTTTGCCTTCCTGAAATCGGAGCCCGTCAAGACCACGGCGCCGACAGTTTCGGCCGCCATCCCGGTGCCGACGCCAACCCCGAAGGTCAACAAGAGCAAGCCTCTTCTTCGGCCCCGACCGACAATTGGCAATGAAGCCCGTGGCCAGGCGCCGGCCAAGCCGCTTGCACAGGCCTCGGAAAGCCTCATCGCGGTTGAACGGATCGCCAATGCAGGACGGGTAAAGGAGGCACAGGAGGTCGCCCTGGCGCATCTCAAGGAATTCGGTCCTTCCGCGCAAATCTTCTACTTGCTGGGCCTCGTCCAGGATGCGGATGGCGCAGCACCCCAAGCCGCGCAAAGCTATCGCAAGGCGCTCTATCTCGCGCCAAATCATCGAGAAGCTCTCATCCATCTGGCTTTGCTGCTTCGCAAGCAAGGCGACCATAACGGCGCCGAGGCCCTGGCTGGCCGGCTAGGCCGGGTCCAGAAAAGGAGCGGCAGCTGATGGCGGCTTCGACAGGGATCGCTCAGCCGTTGGAGCAGATTGAAATCGACGACTGCTGGCGGCAAATAGGCGTACGGGGTGACAAGTCATGTCCGCTGCTGGAGCAGCATCTCCACTGCCGGAATTGCCCGACCTATAAGAAGATTGCACGACACCTCCTCGACCGTGCGGCTCCCTCGGTATATCGCGACGAATGGCCTGGTAACGCTGGTCGAGCGGGGATCGATCCGGCCAACGGCGAGGCGCTGCAGACGGCTGTTCTCTTCCGTTTGGGGGAAGAATGGCTGGCACTTCCGGTCGGTATTTTTCATGAAGTGGCTGAATCTCGCCGCGTTCATTCACTTCCACATCGCAGAAACCGTGCACTGCTCGGTATTGCGAATGTCCGTGGTGAATTGCTCGTTTGCCTGTCCCTGGCTGAATTGCTCGGGATAGACGAGCGCAAGGAGGGGGAGCAAAGCACGCGAACCAAGGTATTTCGCCGCCTGGTTGTTGTGGGCGAGCGCGACAAGCGGGTTGCCTTTACGGTTGATGAGATCCACGGCTTACATCGCTATCGGGCGCGCGACACTCTCGCTGTGCCAGACACGATCGGAAAGGCGCTGTCGGCCGCTACTGTTGCCGTTCTGCCCTGGCAGGGACGGGCAGTTGGCTGTCTTGACCCAGGACAACTGCTCACGATGCTAGATCGGAGCATGGCATGACAGATGAGGACTTTAGCCAGGTTTCGATGCTCAGCCTCTTCCAGGCCGAACTGGAGACGCAGTCACAAGCGCTAACGGCTGGGCTTCTGGCACTGGAACGCAATCCCGTTGCCGCCGATGCCCTGGAAGCATGCATGCGTGCCGCGCATTCCCTAAAGGGAGCTGCCCGCATCATCGACCTGATGCCCGCGGTCAAAGTCGCAAATGCGATGGAAGATTGCCTGGTGGCCGCGCAACGTGGGAATGTGAGAGTGGGACGAGAGCATATAGATGCGCTCCTGCAAGGCTGTGACCTTTTGAAATTGATCGCATCGGGATCATCGAGCGAGCCCGCCAACTCAGAAGTTGAAACCTTTCTGGCGAAGTTCGAGGAATTATCCCTCCCCGAGGCAAAGCCCAGGCCCCAAGATTCAGCAGCTGATTTCGCAACTTCAGATGATGCCCTGGAGCAGCTGGCGACGACTTCTTCAGCGAACCTCCTCGTTGGGACGGTGCCGCAAGCCCACGCCATCGTCGGCTCTGATAGAATGGTTCGGGTGACGGCAGAAAGCCTGAACCGATTGCTCGGGTTGGCTGGCGAGTCGCTGATGGAAGCTCGGCGGCTCAGGCCATTCGCCGACGGGCTGCTGCGGCTGAAGCGCCTTCAATCGGACCTCGCAAGTGCGTTCGACAATCTTCATGCACTGCTGCCGCCGGGTTCAAACGATGGGGCAGCGGTGGAGGCGCTGGCTTCAGCCCAGCGAAAGCTTCGGTTGAGCCAAGCGTTCCTGGCGGAGCGTCTCGATGAATTGGATTCAGTGGATCGGAAAGCGACCGATCTTGCCAACAGATTGTACGATGAAACGTTGGCGAGCCGGATGCGGCCTTTCGAGGACGGCGTGCGACATTATGCGAGAACGGTCCGAGACCTCGGTCATACCCTTGGCAAGCGGGTGCGACTGGAGATCGTAGGCGGCTCGACCGGCATCGACCGCGATATCCTCGAGCGGCTCGATGCCCCTTTGGGCCATCTCTTGCGCAACGCTGTAGACCATGGGCTTGAATCGCCTGAGGAGCGCCTCGCGATGGGGAAACCCGAAGAGGGGCTCATCAGGCTCGAAGCGAGGCATAGTGCCGGGCTACTGCAGATAGCCGTGGTGGACGACGGCAAGGGGATCGAGCTCTCGAAGCTGCGCGAGACTGTCATCGCCCGGCAGCTTGCGACCAGGGAAAGTGCTGACACACTCAGCGAAACCGAATTGCTCGCATTCCTGTTTCTGCCAAGCTTTTCGATGAAAGCGGGCCTCACCGACGTGTCCGGCCGTGGTGTGGGGCTCGATGCAGTGCAGGCCATGACGAAGGAGGTCCGCGGAATCACGAGCGTCTCCTCGGAATTTGGTCGTGGAACCCGGTTTCAATTGCAGCTGCCGCTGACGTTGTCAGTCCTGCGCACACTACTCGTCGAAGTCGATGGCGAGCCCTATGCGTTTCCACTCGCCGCCATCTCCAAGACAATCAAATTGCAGCGGATGCAGATCAATCTCCTGCAGGGCCGACCGCATTTTCGCTTGAACGATCGACAGATCGGGCTGGTCACCGCGCGCGAGGTGCTGGATCGAGGTGAGCCCGGATCCGAACCGGACGAACTCTCGGTCGTCGTCGTGGATACGGGTCGGGGCGATGCGTACGGCCTGATCGTTGACCGTTTTCTCGGGGAACGCGAGTTGGTGATCAGACCTCTCGATCAACGATTTGCCAAGATCAAGGACATCAGCGCAGCGGCCCTGATGGAAGACGGTTCGCCTGTTCTGATCTTCGACGTTGATGATCTGATCCGATCGGTGGAGAAGCTTGCGTCGTCCAGCGGATTTCGAGCTCTTCGGCGCGCCGCGGGCGGTCCCGAGCCGAGCAGGCGCAAGCGCGTGCTCGTGATTGACGATTCACTCACGGTCCGCGAACTCCAGCGCAAGATGTTGGGCAATCACGGTTATGATGTCGAAGTGGCGGTCGACGGTATGGACGGGTGGAATGCCGTCCGGTCTGGTCCTTTCGATCTCGTCGTCACTGACATAGATATGCCGCGCATGGATGGCATCGAGTTGGTGAGCTTGATCAGAAAGGACGCCCATCTCAAGAACACACCCATAATGATCGTTTCATACAAGGATCGGGAAGAAGATCGCTCGCGCGGGCTTGACGCCGGTGCGGACTATTATCTGACCAAGAGTACCTTTCAGGACGAGGCGCTGATCCATGCGGTCGTGGACATGATTGGCGAGGCGACTGAATGAGATCGAAATTGGAAGCCAACGAATGAGAATCGGCGTAGTCAACGACATGCCGATGGCGGTTGAGCTTCTGCGCCGGCTGGTCTTGTCGATCGGCGAACATCAGGTCGCATGGATCGCGACCAATGGGCGTGAGGCGGTCGAGGTCTGCAGACGTGATCTGCCGGATCTGATACTCATGGATCTAGCGATGCCAGAGATGGACGGCGTGGAAGCGACGCGCAGAATCATGGCGGAAACCCCGTGCTCAATCCTGCTGGTGACCGCCAGTATCGAAGCCAACCTCGCCGGTGTCTACGAAGCAATGGGCCATGGCGCGCTCGACGCGGTCGATATTCCGTCAGTAGGCATCGAAGGTAATGCGTCCTCGCAATCCGCACGGCTTCTAACGAACAAGATTGCGACGATCGGCAAGCTGATCGGTGATGCGCCGGCCAAGACAAAAAGGCGGATGTCACGTGACGCTGAGCCGACACCTCGACGCTTAATTGCAATCGGCGCCTCCGCGGGCGGGCCGGCCGCCGTTGCCGCAGTCCTGAGTGCGTTTCCCGTTGATTTTGACGGCGCGATCGTGCTCGTCCAGCATCTCGATGCTCAGTTCGTGCCGGGGCTTACTGATTGGCTGGGACAGCATACGCCTCTCCCGATCCGTCCGGCGCGGGAAAAGGATAGTCCTCAAGCGGGCACTGTTCTCGTAGCCAGTTCTGCGGATCATCTGGTTTTCAAGTCAGCTCAACAACTTGGCTATACGCCCAGCCCCAAGGACAATTTTTATCGGCCGTCCGTTGATGTGTTCTTCGGAAGTGCGGCGCAATGGTGGCCTGGCTCTGTGATTGGTGTCCTGCTCACAGGCATGGGCAGGGATGGCGCGCGCGGGCTAAGACAGCTCCGCGACAAAGGGCATCTCACGATCGCCCAGGATCGAGCAACCAGTGCAGTCTATGGCATGCCGAAGGCCGCCGCCGAAATCGGCGCGGCTGTTGATATTCTTCCTTTGAGTGCGATCGGCTCACGTATAATCGAAGCCTGCGAGCGCTCCACGTGAAAGGGCTCGTCCGATGACGCAAGAACCAGAGCTGGTCCCGCCACTCACAGACAACTATTCATCCATGGTTCTGCTCATCGATGATCAGATCATGGTTTGCGAGGCGGTCAGGCGCGCTCTAGCCAACGAACCCGATATTTCCCTACACTTCTGCACCGACCCGTTGAGAGCAATGACAGTCGCGGATGAGGTAAAGCCAACCGTTATCCTGCAGGATCTCGTCATGCCCGGCGTCGATGGGCTGCATCTGGTGCGAGAATACAGGAAGCATGCGTCGACACGCGCGGTCCCAGTCATTGTGCTGTCGAGCAAGGAAGATCCAGCCACCAAGGGCGAAGCCTTTGCTGCGGGAGCGAACGACTATCTCGTCAAACTGCCGGATCGTATTGAGCTGATTGCACGTATTCGATATCACACTCGGGCTTATCTGGATCACGTCCAGCGAGACGCGGCATACCGAGCGCTAAGGGAAAGCCAGCGACAGCTGATCAGTGCAAATCTCGAGCTTGAACGTCTGACGCGGATCGATGGCCTGACGGGCCTCGGCAACAGGCGCTATTTTGATGAATATCTGGCGGCCGAATGGAAGCGCGCTTTTCGCGCACAGTCCCCATTGTCGCTGTTGATGATCGATGCCGACAACTTCAAACGATACAACGATACCTATGGCCATATGGCCGGCGATGAGGTGCTCAAGCAAATCGCCCGCGTGATCCAGAGCGGTTCCGGACGCTCCACCGACCTAGCTGCGCGGTACGGAGGCGAAGAGTTCGTGGTCGTGCTGGTCGACACTTTACTGGAACAATCCAGTGCGATCGCAGAGCGGCTCGTCCAGGGCGTGCGGGAGTTGAACATACCCCACGGCCCGGATCGTGTGACCATCAGCGTCGGCGTTGCAACAGCGGTGCCCACCGCGGACGAGACGCCAAATGATTTCGTCAATGCTGCCGATTTGGCCCTATTTCGTGCCAAATCGGGAGGACGAAATCGTGTCGCGGTTCATATGTCCCGCAGCTAGACAAGCTCAACGTACTTCTCAGGCTAAGATGGAACTTTCTGAGCGTACGTTGAACGCGCCTGGGCTCGCCCGGCCTTCAAGAAGCTCTATGCCGACCAGCTCGCTTACTTTGCGGCTGGAGCTCGAACCCATCGTTAATGACCGCTGGGCGTCCGGTTCTGGGTGGGAACGTGCCGGTTCGCCTGATCGCTCGAATTTCTGCTTTTGGGATTCCGCTGGGGCCAGCTCAACGGCTGACTTGAGGCACAAAGCGGAATATCGGCATCGCGCCGCGATGGTTGAGATTCAATCGCGGCTCAATGCTCGCCGGAGAGCACCGAAGCGAATGCGATATTGCGCCGGCGTCACCCCGACCTTGCGGCGGAAGAGACGCCCGAAAAAACTCGCATCCTCATAGCCGACTTCACTCGCCACCGCTTCGACCGGGAGATCGCCGGTCTCCAGCATCTGCTTGGCTTGCTCGAGCCTGAGCGCGTGGATGTAGTCGATTGCCTTCATTTCCGTGGCCTTGGCGAAGCGGCGCACGAAGGAGCGCTCGGACAGGCCTGACAACTTGGTCATGGCGGCGACGGGCGAGGGCGTCCGGTAGTTGCCTTCGGCCCATTTCTGGCAGCGGTTGATCACCGCGTCGTCGGTCTGGCGAAAGCGCATCAGCGCGGCGAAGGGCTGTTGGCCCATGTCGTGCCACTGCAGCATGTAGACCTTGGCGACCTGCATCGCCTCCTTGAGGCTGACGAAGCGCGCGATCAGATAGAGGGCGAGATCCTCCCAGCTCGAGCCGCCCCCGGCCATGACGATGCGGTGGGCCTCGCCGGTCAGCACGAGTGACTGGCCCGGCTTCACCTTAACGCCGGGATAGTTGTTCGTGAGCGTCTCGACATAGCCCCAGTGAATGGTGGCATCGCGATTGTCGAGTAGCCCGGCCTCGCCGAGCAGCACCGCGCCCGAACAAGCGCTGGCCAGCATGGCGCCGTCGTCATGCGCTCGCTTCAGCCATGCGGCTTCGGCGTCATACTGCCCGGCGACGCTTTCTCCCGGATTGACGAAGAAATCTGGAATACAGACGATGTCGGGTGGCGGGCAATCGGCAAGGCTGTGATCTGGGCGCATCCAGATGCCGTTTGCAGCGCGAAACGGGCTGCCGTCCCCAGCAACCACATAGGGCCGCATGCGCGGCGTGCCCGCCGCACCGCTGGTTATGAACAGGAAATCCCTGCCGGGCGAGGAAAACAGGTCGAACATGCCGTAGATCGTGGAGGCGGTAGCCTCCGGAACGGCAAGGATCGCCACATTCAATGGGCCGATCTGTTCAACCATGGCAGAAATGACCGCCTTTCAGCATTTTCGACTTTAGCGGCCCTGCCCGCGCCGCGCTAGCGTGTGTGAAACGAGGAGACCGCCACATGGCCGCCACCGCTACCCTTGCAGCATCGAGCATCGAAAGCTTCCGTTCCATCATGCGCGGCGAGGTGCTGGAGCCGTCGAGCCCATCCTATGACACGACGCGGATCGTCTGGAACGGCATGATCGACCGACGTCCCGCTCTCATCGCGCGCTGCCGGAGTTTTGCCGATGTCGAGGCGTCGGTGAATTTCGCGCGCGAAGAGCGGCTGGCGATCGCGATCCGCTCCGGAGGCCACAATGTTGCAGGCTACGCCGTCTGCGACGGCGGCCTGATGATCGACATGTCGCTGATGAATGGCGTGCGGGTCGCGCCCGGCCTCGATCGTGTCTTCGTCGAGGGCGGCGCTATTTGGGCCGATGTCGATGCGGCCACCACCCCGCTTGGTCGCGCCACGCCGGGCGGCCTGATTTCGGCGACGGGCGTTGCCGGCCTGACTCTTTCCGGCGGCATCGGCTGGCTGCGCGGCAGCCACGGCCTCAGCGTCGACAATCTGCTGGCGGCCGATCTGGTGACCGCCGATGGCCGCCTCATCCATGCCGACGCGACCCAGAACCCGGATCTCTTCTGGGCGCTGCGCGGCGGCGGCGGCAATTTCGGCGTGGTGACGAGCTTCGAGTTCAAGCTGCATCCGATCGAGCCGGAGCTGATGTTATGCGGTCCGGCCTATCCCGAAGAGCGCGCCAACGAGATCATTCCACTCTGGCGCGACTTCATGCAGACCGCACCCGATCGCCTGAGCGGCCTAGCGGAATTCTCCACGCTGCCGAACGATCCCTCGATTCCCGAGCGTGCAAGGGGCCGGCGCGTCCTGGCGCTTGCGCATGTCTATGACGGACTGGCCGACGAGGGCGAGCGGGTCGTGGCGCCCTTACGCAGTTTTGGAGCACCGCTTGTCGATTTCAGCGGCCGCATGCCGTATCGCACCATCCAGTCGCTCTATGACGGCCTGTTCCCGAAAGGCCGCGACCGTTGCTACTGGAAATCCACCTACCTCTCGCGCCTCGACGACGAGGTCATCGGGGAGATCACCGCGCGGATGGCGAAGCGGCCCTCCGAAATGACCTTCGCCTCGATCTGGAAGTTCGGCGGTTTCGTCCAGCGCGTTGCAGCCGATGCCACTGCCTTCGGTGACCGGTCCATGCCCTTCATGCTCAGCCTCGATGCCATCTGGCCAGGCGCTGATGAGGACGACGCGAACATCAGCTGGGTTCGCAGCTTCTGGCAGGACGTGCAGCGCTACTCGACCGGGCGCCTCTATCTGAACTTCCCCGGCCATGGCGAAGGAGCGGACCTCGTACGCGACGCCTTGGGAGCCGAAGCCTATGGGAGGCTCGCCAAGATCAAGCACAGATACGATCCGGACAATCTGTTCCGCCTCAACCAGAACATCCTGCCAATGCACTAACGCACAATTCAAGTCGGCGTACGGTAGCGACTCTCGCCTGGGCATTTGCCAAGTCACGAACGGCTTACGATCATTCGCCGAAATCCGAGCTCCCCGCACGCGCTGGATGATGATCAGTCTTCGCAGCGCGAAACCGTGCTAGTATTGGACTGCGGCTTCGTGCTTGAGGGGAACCGGCTTGAATAGCTCGCCGCCTACAACGTTCGTACTCAACGGCGTAACCGCCGACGTGAGTAGGGAGACCTTGCGCGACCAATTCAACAGGACAATCGCAGTTCGCCACCAGACCTTCGCGGTATTTCGCCACCTTCTGGAGAACGCTGATCGCGTCATCACCAAGGACGAGTTGATGACGGCGGTCTGGAACGGGCTAGCCGTCACCGATGACAGCCTGGTCCAATGCATTCACGAGATCCGTGCGGCGCTCACGACAGTCGCCAGGCCGTCGTGCAGACAGTGCCGACGCGCGGTTACAGGTTGGTCCTTCCCTCAAATGCCGGACCAAGAATGATTACAATTCTGGCGGCAGAATTGGCCGCCGAGGTCCGGCCGGCAGGCCAGGATGAGCGGAGCATTGCTGCACCTACCACGGCCTACAGGCAGGTCCTTGATCGGCTACTGATAGAACATACCGGTCGTGTCTTTGCGGCGGCGATGAGACAGTACTTGCGGAGTTTGCTGGCCCTGTGCAGACAATCGTTCACAGCTATGGATGCAAATCACGCCTTCCAGAACGGCTTTTGAAGTTCCGCCTCGACGGCAGCCAGGGTGAGACCGACGTCGTCGATCCGCTGAGGCCCATCTTCCGCCAGTCGCTTCAGTTCCTCGCGATAGTACTTGCGCTCGCGCCAGACCGCGACCAGGCCGCGCAGGGCGAAGAGTCTCGCCCAGACCGATACCGGTTCAGTCGTCCACGTCGGCTGTTCGCTCCAGAGAGACTGGTAGAGTCTTGAGGTAAGAGAAAGCTGCGTGCTCATTTGGCTCGTCCTTTCTTGGTGCTGCTAAAATCGATAACGCTACTTTGGCGGATGAGCGGACCTGCGTACTAAAGCGCGGCCGAAACTGTTCCGAAAAATTCCGAAACGTTTAATATGGCGGGATGCAACGGGTTCACCTCACCTTTGGTCCGTTCGTGCTCGACCCTGAGAAGGGGACGCTCCTGCGACATGAAATACCGATCTCCATCGGGCATCGCGGCATCACGCTGCTCGCCACGCTTGCGGCCCGGCCCGGCGACATCCTGACCAAGGCCGAGCTGATGGAAGCTGCCTGGCCGGGCCTAGCGGTCGAGGAAAGCAATCTCACCGTCCAGATTGCGACGCTGAGGAAGGCGCTCGGCCCCACCGACCAAGGTGGCGACTGGATCGCCACCGTGCCTCGCGTCGGCTACCGCTTCACCGCGCCTGTCGAGCGCGTGGAAGGTTCAGTGCAGCGACCAATCGCGCCGTCCGGCAAACCCACCATTGCCGTGCTGCCCTTCGCCAATTTGAGCGGCGATCAGGACCAGCATTATCTGAGCGACGGCATCACCGAAGATATCATCACTGAACTGGCGCGTTACCGGTCGCTCGTGGTGATCGCGCGTAATTCATCTTTTCAGTTTCGTGGGCCAGCGCCGGAGGCCGCGGAAGTCCACCGGCAACTCGGCGCGCGCTACCTCGTCGAGGGCAGCGTGCGACGGCTCGGGAGCCGTATCCGGATCACGGCGCAGCTGATCGACGGCGCCAGCGGCTTCCATTTGTGGGCTCAACGCTACGACAGGGCGCTTGAGGACATCTTTTCGGTTCAGGAGGAGGTGGCGGCCCTCGTGGCTTCAACCGTCCAAGGCGCCGCCGAGGCAGATGCGACTAGCCGCTCGCGGCGAACGCCGCCGGCCGATTGGGCCGCCTACGACTACTACTTGCAGGGTCGCGCGCACTACCATCAGTATGAAATGGACAAGGGCGAATCCATGTTTACCCGGAGCGCCGAACTCGATCCGACTTTTGCTCAAGGTCATGCCTATCTAGCGCAGTGCCTGGTTGCGCGATTCTGGTACGACCGCGATCCTCGTACGCTGCAAAGTGCCTTGCGGTCTGCGCGCACAGCGCTCCTGCTCGACCGGAATGACGGCATCTGCAACCAGAGCATGGGTCTCGTGCTTGTACATATGCGCCAGCATGGGGATGCCGGACTGCATTTCCAGCAGGCCCGTACGCTCAATCCGCACGACGTCAACATTGCCGGAGACTATGCAAGCTGGCTCAACTACGGCGGCCAGCCTCAGCAGTCCTTGGCGGTCCTCGAAAGGGCCATACTGCTCGACCCGTTGCCCCCGGTCTGGTTCTGGGAGGTGAAGGGAAGCGCGCTCTTCCTGCTCGGCCGATACGCCGACGCCATCGACGCTTATCGGAAGGCCGGCGACCAGTTCTTCATCCATGCCTTTCTCGCGGCGGCCTACGCCCATCTAGGCGAGATGGAAAAGGCGCATGTCGCAGTCGAAGCCACACTGAGGCTGCAACCGGACCTCTCGCTTGGCTACCTTGCCCACCTTCCCTTCGCAGACCCATCTTCCTTCGAACACTTCCTCTCCGGCTTCAGAAAGGCCGGCTTTTTATAGGATCCAGCCGGTCCGACAACTCATCGCCGCAGTTGCGTGCATGTGAGCAGTAAGAAGGACGACGGCAATGATAATCGACAGGACAACCTCCCATACTGTTGGAACCTGACATACGGGGTCATTGCTGGATCAGGCCCGTCGTCCAGCAACGCAGTCATGTTACCTTTGGCAGACCGTCCGCTTTCGGGCGAAGGTAAAGTTTGCCGAACTCCGAGATCAGGCGCATTGCTGCCGCCAGCCGGCAACCGCTGCGAGGGTGAGGAAGGACAATGGGATTGTGCCTGGCGCCAGGTCGCTCGCATCGAGAAGAAAGACCCGCCATGTGGAAGCTGCCGGACCCGATCACCACGGTCGGGCGTCACGGCATCCTGTTCGGGACCGCCATACTCCCATGAGTGTCAGCGACGGCTGGTTTCGACCTTCGGCAACAATATCTGGTTCGTCCTCGTGCATGTAAAACTGGAAAGAAACGCGCAGTCGCGACGTTCTCTACATTGCGGTACTTGACATGGACTCGATATCGCTCGCGCAGTATCCTCTCGGCTTGACGCGTGTCCACGGTGCCCGGAATGTCAGGCGCACGCGTGAGTTCACCAAGTGGGTTCTCTCGCTACCCGGCAGTGAGGCAGCCTCGCCTGGTCCGCTCGGATTGCTACCAATACCAGCTGTGTTTTGGGCATGCGTTTGAGGGCAAGTCTTCAGAGCCTCGCCGGACAGGTGGAAATGAGCTCGGTGCGATCAGGATGGACAATTGTGCTCGAACTTGACATAGCCGACGTCTTCGCGGCCCGCCATGCACTCGACGGCGATGGCCATCCCGGCTCCAACCTTGAAGCTGTTATCTGGCACTAACCATGGTCCGCCCCAGCCCAGTCCGAAGGAATGGCCATAGATTGGGTAGCCGCAAAAAATTCCGCGGCCGTCAAGAACATCGAGGACTGCCTTGTACAGATCGCTTGCCGTTACGCCAAGGCGGCATGCGGCCACGCCTGCCTCAATTCCGGCAATGGCACCGTCGTAGATTTCATTCTGCCGCGCGGACCACTTTCCCCGACAACGACAGACCTTGAGAAGTCCCAGACCTAGCCCTCGACAGAAGGCGATGAGGGCCTGCCCCTCAGACCCCGTGAACATCATGCGAACACGACGCCAAAAGCTTCATTGCCCTCATCTCGCGGCAGATCCAATGCTCACGCAAGGAATCAGCCGTCGGCGGCCGCTCAAAATTTACCATTCTCATGAATAGTCCCAAATATTTAACACCTACCGATATCTTGGCGGCTATAGTCCGGGCCGCGCTGGTGGACTTGGAAATATCTCGGCATGTGCGGTTTTAGCGGCTATTTCGGCACTGTCCGGGATGGGAGGGCGCTCCTTGAAAGGATGACGGCTGCCATTGCGCATCGCGGCCCCGATGAGCAGGGGTTCTTCACCACAAAGGCGGCCGGCCTCGGCCATGCGCGGCTGTCCATCGTCGGTCTCGGGGACGGCCAGCAGCCGATGTCCGATGCGACGGGCGATCTGACGATCGCCTTCAACGGCGAGATCTTCAACTATGTGGAATTGCGCGAGCAGCTTCGCGCGAAAGGCCGCCATTTCCGGACAACCAGCGACACCGAAGTGATCCTGCATCTCTATGACGAGATGGGGGAGGATTGCGTCTCCGCGCTCAATGGCGATTTCGCCTTTGCGCTCTGGGACGGCCGCCGCCGCCGCATGGTTCTGACGCGCGACCGCATGGGGGTCCGGCCGCTCTTCTATACAAGGCAGGGCGAACGGCTTTACTTCGCCTCGGAGGTCAAGGCGCTCCTCCAGGCCCCGGGCGTCGCGGCCGAGATTGATCCGGTCGCACTCGACCAGATCTTCACGCTCTGGGCCCCGATCGCGCCGCGCACGCCCTTCCGCAACATCTACGAGATCGAACCCGCAAGCCTGATGATCGTGCAAGAGGGCAGCGTCTCGACCCGGCCCTACTGGAGTCTGGAGTATCCCGACCGGGACGCGCCGCCCCGGCACGGGGACGAGCGTGCCGCGGCCGAGGAACTGCGCGCCCTCCTGACGGAGGCGACCCGCATCCGCATGCGCGCCGATGTGCCAGTCGGCGCCTATCTCTCGGGCGGCCTCGATTCCTCCATCACATCGGCGCTGGCGGCGGGCATGGCGCCGGGTGGTTTCAGGACCTTCTCGGTCACCTTCGATAGCGCCGAACATGACGAGAGCCCCTTCCAGCTCGAGATGGCCCGCGCGCTCGGCACGCATCACAGCGCCGTCGCCTGCGGGGAAGGCGATATCGCCGCCGTCTTCCCCGACGTAATCCGTTTCACGGAGCGGCCGATCCTGCGCACTGCCCCTGCCCCGCTCTACAAGCTCTCGAGCCTCGTGCGAGAGGCCGGTTTGAAAGTGGTGCTGACGGGCGAAGGCGCCGACGAAGTCTTTGCCGGCTACGATATTTTCAAGGAGGCCAGGGTTCGGCGCTTTTGCGGGAGACAGTCCGGCTCCCGCATCCGGCCGCATCTGTTCCGCAAGCTCTACCCCTATCTTCCGGGCCTGAGGCAGCAATCGGCCGAGTACCTGTTCTCCTTCTTCGGGGCTAGCGGCGCGACGCTTGACGATCCGCTGTTCTCCCATCGGCCGAGGTTCGACGGCACGGCGGCGACGAAGCTGTTCTACTCGGGCGATCTGCGTGCCACATTGTCCGGATATGACGCCGCCGAGGAGCTCGCCGCGCGGCTGCCCGAGGCGTTCGCCCGCTGGCATCCCTTGCATCAGGCGCAATATCTGGAAGCCCGCTTCCTTCTCCCTGGCTACATCCTGTCCAGCCAGGGCGACCGCATGGCGATGGCCCACGGCATCGAGGGCCGCTTTCCCTTCCTCGACCATCATCTGGTCGAGTTTGCCGCCGGCCTTCCTCCCGAGATGAAGCTGAAGGGGCTCGTGGAGAAGCATATTCTGCGGGAGGCGACCAAAGACCTGCTGCCGGCCGCCATCGGCCGGCGGACCAAGCAGCCCTATCGCGCACCGGATAGCCAGTCCTTCGTTGGGCCGGGCACGAGGGACTATGTCCAGTCGGCCCTGGGCGACGCCGCAGTCAGCGCCGGCGGGCTCTTCAATCCGAAGGCAGTGGCAAAACTACATGAGAAATGCAGCCGCCAGCCAGCCTCCGGCTTTCGCGACAACGCGGCCTTTGTCGGCATCCTGTCGACGCAGCTGTGGCTGACGACTTTCACCGGCACAGGCATTTGCAACGCAAAGGCCGCCTGACACCACCAAGGAAAGCGAACGACATGACCGATACGATCCAAGACGCAGTGAAGGCCTTTGTCATCGAGAACTTCCTGTTCGGCGACACCACCCACGCCCTCGCCGATACGGACTCGCTGATCGAGAACGGCATCATCGATTCGACCGGCGTTCTGGAACTGGTGGCCTTTATCGAGGACCATTGCGGAATCACAGTTGCGGACGCCGACATCGTGCCGGCCAACCTCGATTCACTGGCGCGCATCACGGCCTTCATCACAGCGAAGACCGCATCGCTCGTCGCGGCGTGACGGCTGGCAGCGGAAGGCCCGAGCTCATGCGGGTCGAGCAATTCCTCATCACGAACGCGGCCGCGCATGGCGCGAAGACGGCGCTTGTCACCGACCGGGAGCGGTTGCGCTATGACGAGCTCGACGATCTGTCGAACCGGCTTGCGACCGCTCTCGCCGAGAATGGCGTGCAGCGCGGCGACCGCGTTCTCGTCTTCATGGACAATTGCTGGGAAGCCGCCGTCTCGATCTTCGCGGTTCTCAAGGCGGGCGCGACCTTCAGCCCGATCAACGCCTCCACCAAGGCCGACAAGCTCGCTTATGTCATCGACGATTGCGAGGCTGCGGCGATCCTGACTCAGGCCAAGCTGATGCCTGTCGTGATCCAGGCGCGTGCGCTGTCGGACCGGCCGTTCTTCGTCGCGTCGACGCAAGCGCCATCCAGCCATACGCCGGATGGCGCTGCCTCCTTCGAGGATTGTCTCAAGGTCGCGCCCGTGCCCATTCGCCATGGCGGGATCGATATCGACCTCGCCATGCTGATCTACACCTCGGGCTCCACCGGCCGCCCCAAGGGCGTGATGATGACGCATCGCAATATCGATGCCGCGGCCGAATCCATCACGACCTATCTGCGCAACACCCGTGACGACATCATCCTCAATGTCCTGCCCCTGGCTTTCGACTACGGCCTCTATCAACTGCTGATGGCGACGAAGCTCGGCGCGACCCTCGTCCTCGAAAAATCATTCGCCTTTCCGCAGGCCATTTTCGAGCGCATCCGCGCCGAGAAGGTCACCGGTTTCCCGCTGGTGCCGACGATGGCGGCGCTGATCCTGCAGATGCGCGATTTGGCGCCGGGTTTCCTGCCGAGCCTTCGCTATATCTCGAACACCGCCGCCGCCCTGCCGCCGGTGCATATCGCCCGGCTGCGCGAGCTGTTCCCCGGCGTACGGCTCTTTTCCATGTACGGTCTGACGGAATGCAAGCGCTGCACCTACCTGCCCCCGGAGGAGCTGGACCGCCGGCCGGGCTCCGTCGGCATCGCTATTCCCAACACGGAAGCGATCGTGGTCGACGATGTGGGCAACCGCGTGCCACCGGGCGTGGCGGGCGAGTTGGTCATCCGCGGCCCGCATGTCATGCAGGGCTATTGGCGCAACGACGTGGCCACGGAGCAGATGCTGCGTCCCGGGCCGCATCCCTGGGAAAAGCGGCTCCACACCGGTGACCTGTTCCGGACGGACGAGGACGGCTTCCTTTATTTCGTTGGCCGCAAGGACGACATCATCAAGACGCGCGGCGAAAAGGTCGCCCCGAAGGAAGTCGAAACTGTGCTGCACGCCCATCCAGGCATCGTGGAAGCCGTGGTGACCGGCGTGCCGGATCCGGTGCTCGGCCACGCCATTGCCGCCCTCGTCGTTCTCTCGGACGAGACCCTGAGCGAGCGGGACATCATTCGCTACTGCGCCGTTCATCTCGAGGATTTCATGGTGCCGAAGCTCATCGAGTTCCGCCGCGAGTTGCCGAAGACCGATACCGGAAAGGTCAGCCGAAGGCTGGCGGCCGAAACGTTGGGGACTGCACAATGAACCTCTCCCTCGCCCCGAGCCATCCCGCCTTCTCGACCGACGCGCTGGCGCTCGACAGCGCTGCGGAAACCGACCGCATCGTCGCCGGGTTGCGCGAGCAGCTACGCGGCATGCGCAAGCGCGGGCTCGTGCTCGGCCTCTCTGGCGGCATCGATTCCAGCGTCTCGGTCGCGCTCGCCGCCCGCGCCGTCGGCGCTAAGAACGTCTTCTGCCTGTTCATGCCGGAAAGCGACTCCGATCCCGACAGCCTCCGCCTCGGCCGGCTGGCCGCCGAAACCTTCGGCGTCGAAGCGATCGTGGAGGATATCGGCCCGACGCTGCACGCGATGGGTTGTTATCAGCGGCGGGATACCTTCATCCGCGAGCTGGTGCCGGAATACGGGCCGGGCTGGGCCTCAAAGATCGTCATCGCCAATTCGCTCGCCGGCGAGGGCTACAACATCTCCTCGCTGGTGGTGCAGGACCCCGAAGGCCGGCAGACGAAGCTGCGCATGTCGGCGACGGTCTATCTCGGCATCGTCGCCGCCACCAACATGAAGCAGCGCACGCGCAAACAGATCGAGTACTATCACGCCGACCGGCTGAATTTCGCCGTGCTCGGCACGCCGAACCGGCTCGAATACGACCAAGGCTTCTTCGTGAAGAATGGCGACGGCGCGGCTGACGTCAAACCGATCGCCCATCTCTACAAGAGCCAAGTCTATGCGCTTGCCGCCCATCTCGGCATTCCCGAGGAAATCTGCCGCAGGGCGCCGACGACCGACACCTATTCCCTCGAGCAGACGCAGGAAGAGTTCTACTTCTCCCTGCCCTATGACCGCATGGATATTTGCCTCTTCGGCCTGAATAACGGCCTTTCAGCCGCGGAGGTCGGCGCCGCCGCGAAGCTGACTGCGGTCGAGGTCGAACGCGTCTGGGCCGATATCGCCGCCAAGCGCCGGGCGACGCGCCATCTGCACCTTGGCCCGCAGCTCGTCCGCCCCGTCGAGGAAATCGCCAGTTGAGATCGGCGCGACCATCGGGATTACGTCGCCGCGCGGGCAAATGACGGCCTATTCGAACTGCTCCCCGGCCAAGCGATTCCAGCGCTCGCCGGCCAGCCCGTTGAAGAAGCCTTGCGAGCTCAGAAACGCGTTCACCAGCTCCTCGTCGCGCGAATGCACCACGGTCGAGGCCGGTTGAGTGAAGGCGACCCGCCGGCCCAGCATCGCTGCGAGCAGAGCGGGTTGCGTCCGGCCGCGCAGGCCGGCGGCGCCGCGCCGCGCCGCATCGCCAATCAAGCAGTCGACGACGGAACCAGCTTGCCCCGGCAGGGCCAGAACCTGCAGCACGCGCGCCATCCTGCCCGGGCGGGTGTGATAGAGGAAGGCGCCGACCAGCGCCCCGCTGGGGGAGGAGACGGACGCGAACACGGCATCACCATAGTCCGGCTTCTGGGAAGCCTCCGCGAGGATATGCGCAAGCTGCTCGGCGCTCCAGTCGGGACGGAGCGGGAACTGCCGCGTCAACGGGTCCAAAAGAGCCGCAAAACCGGCTTGATCGATTTCGGCTACCTTGAGGCCGCCCTTGCCATTCCAGAGTTCCGGGACCCCGGACCAGCGCATCTCATTCTCCTGCATCCGTCCGCGAAGATAGCGATCGAGTCCGCGCGCGAGCGGGTCAAGCAAGCGCACGGCGCCGGCTCGCCGCGAGGCTAGATCGAGCAGGAAGGCCGAAGGCCGGATGACCCGGATCCAGTCCAGGCTGTATTGCGGCAGGGCGACCCCGCGCAGTTTCGTCCACATCTGCGTCGAGAGGGCATTTGCGGTTTCGCTGAAGGAGATGTCCTGCGGCCCGGCCAGGAATGTCCTGAGCAGCCTTGCGCCGGCCATCGGGTCGTTCGCCCGCGGTTCGACCATGAGCGAACCACAGATGGCGGCGCGCAGCTTGCACTGGCCATGCCTCATCGGCAGCACATTTACGCCGACAAAGCCTGAAATGTCGCCTTCGCTCGCAATATGGACGAGAGACGCGATCTCCGGATCGCAGACCGGGCCTTCGAGATAGTGCCAGCGCAGATAAGTCTCGAGCGCCGGAGGCGGCGGCTTGCCACCGTCCCGGAAGGTTCTTTGAAAGAGCCCGGCGACGGCCGGAATATCCGCAGCCTGCAGGGGACGAATCTGGCTCATGCCAAACTCGCGGAGGATGAGATCGCGGGCGAACCGTTCCCAAGCTTGCGGAGGAGTGCGACACGCGGCATTCCGACCTCATCCTTGGCGAATGTCACGGGTTCATAGACCTTGGCTCTGGCTATCAGGGCAGCCACCTGGCGGTCCTGCCCCTGCCCGAACTCGAACAGCAGCCAGCCATCAGGCTTGAGGAAATCGGTTGCGTCCCGGATCAGCCGCTGTTGGATCGAGATGCCGTAAGGCCCCCCGTCGAAGGCCTCGCGCGGCTCGCCCTCAAGCAGATGCGCGCTCTCGCCTTCGAGGCGCGCGGTCGAGATATAGGGCGGATTGCAGACAATCATGTCCGCTGCGCCGATAAGCCCATCGCCCTCCAGCGCACCGAACAGATCCCCTTTCCGGATGGTGACCCGGTCCTGAAGGGCCAAGCGTTCGGCATTGCTCCGGGCGAGCGCGACCGTGCTGTCAGTCACGTCCACCCCCCAGACGCGGGCCGACGGAACTTCCGCGGCGATCGCCAGAGCAAGGTTGCCGGAGCCGCAGCACATGTCGATCACCATCGGGCCGGGCGCGCGATCGCCAAGAATCGCAAGCGCCCTCTGTCCGAGCAACTCCGTTTCCTGACGCGGCACGAGAACGCCCGGAGCCAGTTCGAGCATCACGCTCATGAAACGATGCAGGCGGGGCGTAGAACGGCCGGCTAGGGCTGCTGCTCTGTGCGGCACGGCGGTTCCTTACGTCATCCGACAGTATTGCATACACAGGACCTATCGCGCTCCGGTAAACGGCTGCTAAAGATATCGCCGCCGATACTGCGCAGCGCACCAACTCGGCCATATAGATGCGGCGTTGGTGCGCGGATATGAAATCGAACGCATTTCGGTCTTTGAAGTTGCCGATTGTAGCTGCCGGACTTGATGTCGGACAGACTCCGGGCGTGCGCACGCCAGCATGCGGTTGAGTACCGCTGCAACCGACGGCAACCTCGGTCTGCTGAGCGGCGAACGAATGAGCCAGCAAGCTCCACATACTTCAATTGCGTCTGCCCGGGGAGGCAGTCTGTGGATTCGAGGCGTAGTCTCGGCTAAGCATACCCGATGGACGACAGATCCTCGTTTATGAAATCCAGCATCGACCATCTCCCGCCGCCAAAGCAGCGCGAGCTGACAAGAACGGTGGAGGTGCTGCTTGAGGAGTTCGACGACGCGCTGAAGGCTGGTGATGGTGAACAATCGCAAGCTGACCGATTTCGCCGGCTATTGGCAGTCTGCGGCCGACCGCCTGATGCGTGAATGAAGACACCCGTCAGCGTCACCGTCCACTCCCGCCGGGAGGTGAACACTGCACTCAGGGAAGGTCAGTACTTCTTTGTCGACATCCGCCGTGAGGGAATCGTCTCTACGAGCTCGACGGGGAGCCGGTCACTATTCCAGTTCCTACAGGCCCCGTGGAGGCCTTTCGGATGGGAGGGGACTATTTTGCGGGCCGCCTGCCCCAAGCAAGAACGTTCGCTGAGAGTGCGGAGTTCTTCGCCGGCAAGGGCAGACAAGAGAGAGCCTTCGTTTCACTCCACCGAATTCTATGCTTGAATGTCTCTGAAACCTGGTCGCAGAGCGCCTCCCACTTTGAACGATCCCTTCGCCCCCCTACGGCAACGTTTCCTGGCCAGGTGCGCCGCTCAACTGGCGGAGTTGAAGGCGGCGCGGCACACAGTCCTTTTGAAGGGTTCCAACGCCTCACTGATTGCGACCGCGCACTCGCTCGCCGGAGCCGCGGGAACGTTCGGGTTTGCGGAGATCAGCGTACAGGCATCGGCGCTGGAAACACTGCTGATCGAGCAGCCGAATGACGGGGCCGTGCATGCCGCACTCGACGGGCTTATCGAACAGCTCGAGCATACGTTGAAGTGACTTAACCGAAAGGGCTCACTTCTTAGGTCCAGTCAGGCCGGTCCTGGTCATCTCGCCCCAGCTCTGGTCGGCGCGTAGATACTGCCACCAGCCCTTCACGCGCCATAAATTGTTGAGCTGGCGGTAGCCGAAGTTCTCGATCACTGCCACGGCCGTGAGCACGGCGAGGTCCCGCGCGCGCGGAAAACGCTGAAGCTCGGCTTCTTCGAGGACCAGCGAACACACGCTCACGCAAACGCCGTAGGTGAAAACCAGCGATGTGAACGCCAAGAGATACTCGGTCGAAAGAATGCCGAGCAGCCAAAAGGTCGGAATGAGCACATAGCCTAGGACTTCCGAAATCGGCCCCAGCACATCAACAACCAGTATGTGACCAAAGCCGAGGAAGCCAACACGCCCATAACGGGGGTTGAAGAGCATGGAGCGGTAACGGAAGAAGCATTCGAGCGCACCGCGCTGCCAGCGCGTGCGTTGTCTGGCAAGAACGCGGAGTGACTCGGGCGCTTCGGTCCAGCACACCGGCTCAGGAATGAACTGGATGCGGTATTTGCGTTTGGTGTCCATCATGTGACGATGCAGCTTGATCACAAGATCGAGGTCCTCACCCATCGACCCACCGGTGAAGCCGCCAACCGCTACCACTTCGGCGCGGCGGAACATGCCGAAGGCGCCGGACACCAGCATCAGCGTGTTGATGCGGCTCCAGGCAAGCCGCGCCATGAGAAAGGCCCGCAGATATTCGACCACCTGAAACAGGGGCAGCAGCCGGTTCGGCAGCCGGACCTCACGCACCCTGCCACCTTCGATCCTGGACCCGTTGGCGATCCGGATCGTGCCGCCCACAGCGATGGTGCGCTCTGGATCGTCGATGAAGGGCTGCGCGGCACGCATTAGCGCATCGGGCTCGAGGATGGAATCGCCGTCGATCACGCAAAACAGCGGCGCGCGGCAGACGTTGACGCCGGCATTCTGGGCATCGGCCTTGCCGCCATTTTCCTTATCAACCACAAACAGCCGTTCGGTCATCGGCGAGGAATAGAGACCGCGGATCGGCTTGTGCGTCAGGGCCTCCTCATAGGGCCGATGGAATTTCACAAGCTTGAAGCCTTCGATAAGGCGCTGCAGAGTCTGGTCCTTCGAGCCGTCGTTTATGACGATCACCTCGAAATTCGGATATTCAAGCGCCAGCATCGAGTGCACGCTCTCGACTACGTTCACTTCCTCATTGTAGGCGGGTACCAGGAGCGCGATTGGCGGCGCGACGTCCCCATAACGGCGCCACAGCAGCGCCGAACGCGCGACTGGCGGGCGCTTGGACAGCGCGTAGGCGGCAATAATAAGCTGCAGCAGGTATACCGCCGTCTGCGCCAGCCCTGCCCCAATGATGAACCAGGACAGGATGGAGGCACCCAGGACGATCTCTTGGCTCCAGTCGAACATCAGGCGGCCGGCCCCTCGGCAAGGATCAGCGAGGCGGTGCGCTGGCGGCGCGAGACCTCGCTTGTGGCGATCTCGCGCAGCACCTGCTCTCCCTTCTGGCCGAACGAGCGGAGCGCGTTGGCGGCGGCATAGCGCACAGTCCATGCCTCGTCGTCCATAAGCTGCGCGAGGGGCGCGGCGAGTTCAGACAGGCCGAGGCGGCCCGCCGCATTGGCAGCGTCTGCACGCACATTCCAGCCGCCAATTTCCATCGCCTTGGTCAGGATGGCCGTCGCATTGGGATGTCCGGTCAGCCCGAGTGCCCGCAATGCGGCTGCGGCAACCTCCGATGACGGATCGCGGGCCGCGCGGGCAAAGAAGTCGCCAAACCGGAACCCGCCGTTGCGGGCAAGTGCATCGATTGCGGCCGCTCTAATGAAAGGCACCGCGCCCTGAAGTCTGGCGTAATCCTCAAGTTCGTCGAGCCGCTTCGGCGGAAAGCGCCTGAAAAGCTCGATCAGGCGTCGCGAGCGCTGTCCCGCCACGCCGATCTTGCGCAGCGTTATGACGAGCGGCGGCAAGGCGCCGAGATCGCAGAGCGCGATCGCGACGGCGATCCTGACCTCGCGTGATCCGTCGCGGTCGAGTGCCGAAAGCAGGCTTGCCACTGCGTTTTCCGAACGCAGCGCCGCCAGCATCTCGGTCGCGTGGATGCGTTCGGCGGCGTTGCCTTTTTCCAGTTGGGTACTGACAAGCGCCGGCAGGCCACATTCGTTGAAGGCTGAGAGGAGCTCGTCGTGCTCCTCGCCGCGCAACAGCGAAATAAACTCGAAACCGGCATCGACCGCCACCCTCGCCGGCACCGCAAGCAGCGCCGTCTTCAATGCCTCGCGATCGCGATTTTCGGTGAAGGCGATCAGCGCCGTCAGAAGAAGGCGCCGCTGATCGGCGCCCGTCGTCCCCCGGCGCTCCTGCAATACCCGACGCACGATCAGTAGAAGCATGATCGCCAGGGAAAGGGCACTGAGCAGGATGGATAAGTGCCAGATGTACAACATGATCAGAACCGCGTGGTTAGGCCGAGCCCGAATATGGTTCGGTCGAATGTCGGGCGCTGCTCATGGGCGAGGCTGCCGCGCAGCGTCAGCGGATCGGTGGCGTCCCAGGAGATGCCGCCAAAGACGGTACGCGTCGGCACCAGCGTGCCGTCGGAGATCTCGGGGGCATCTGCATAACCACCAAAAACGTTGACGGCCGGGGTGACTGCAAGATCGGCCCGCAGCACATAGCCATCGGCGCGTGTGCCGATATCGTCGGCTGCGTGAACCCAACGGGCCGAAAGCCCCAGCCGGCCGTCCAGGACATAGGCCTGCACCCAGGGCGAGATTGTGGTGACCTCGGCGGTGACGAAATTGTCATAGCGAGCATCGATGTTGAGCGAGAACGGACCGAGCGCTTTCGCGGGCGCCATGATCTGCCACGAAGCGCCGGCGCCGATCGAATATCGGGCCAGGAAATCGGCATCCGGCGTCGCCGCTGCCAGCACATAGGCCGAAACCGTCGGCGAAAAGGCCTGGTCGATGCGGCCGTCGATCTGAACATCGGTGCGACCGTAGCGGGTCGCCATCCGGGTGTGGCTTGAAATGGTTGTCTGCGGGGTGAGTTGATAGGCAAGGCCAACCGAACTGTCGGTCCAGTCGCCAAGCCCCTCGGTGAGATCGCTGACTTCGCTGCCCAGATCGAGTCGCCATTTGCGCGGCGGCGGCGCAGCCAGCCTTTGCACGATATCGGCAGAGCCCGGCTCGATGGCGAGCGCTTGGCGGTAGGCTTCCCGCGCGGCGAAGTCGTCGCCACGCGCCCGGCGCAGGTCGCCGATCCCCACCAGCGCCTCGGCATTGTGCGAATCTACCGCCAGCACCCGCTGAAAAGACTGCTCGGCCCGCGTGTAATCCTGCTCGAGCAGGGAAATTCGCGCGTCGAGAGCCATCGCCTCGACATTGTCAGGCGCGGTGCCAAGCACATCATCGATCATCGCGCGAGCGCGCGGCACGTCGCCCTGCCAGATCGCCAGGCGCACCTTGCCGAGGCGGGCACCGAGAAGGCGGGGCCTAATGGCCAGCGCCTGGTCGAAGAACTGCCCGGCATGGTCGAATTTCTGCTGGGAGCCAGCCACCAAACCGATGGCGACCAGGATATCAGTGTTTTTCGGCGCCAGCCGGAGGGCGCGGCGATACGCATTCTCCGCCTCCGGCAATTGTCCCGCAGCCCGCGATCGTCGGCCCTCCTCCATCAGGCCGGCGACGGGATCCGGCCGCGGCGGGCGCGGTATCTTCCTCGCGGTCGCAGGCTTCGCCTTGCTGCTGCCGGCCCGCTGGGCTTTGCGGATGTTGGCAACAAGGGTACTTGCATCGGCATTGCCGGGCTCCGCACGCGACACCTCTTCGGCGAGCGGCAGGGCGGCGTCCGGATTGCCCGAGCGGAACTCGACCTCGGCCATGCCGAAGCTGGCGTCCCGATATGTCGGGGCAAGGGACAGTGCCTTGGAAAAGGATTCGCGCGCCGCCGGCAGATTGTTGCGTCCAAGCTCGGCGAAACCGAGTTGCACCAGGGCGTCGGCATTGTCGGGCCTGAGCGCCAGGGCTCGCCGGAAAAGATCCGCCGCCTCCTCGAAATGCTGCGCTTGCCTGGCCTTGACGCCGAACTCGTAAAGTTCATCCACCGTCTGCGCCAACGCCGCGCCCTGGGGCGCAGCGATCGCCAGGACCAGCCATGCGGCAAGGGCTGCGCGCCGGCCGCGACGCATCAGCGCTTCCCGCTCTTTCGCGCGAGCAGACGCGCAAGCCGGGCCAGCAGCTCCTCGGGAATGAATGGTTTCACAAGATAGTCGTCCGCTCCCTTCTCCAGGGCCGAGACGATATCCCTTTCGCCCTTGCGGGCGGTCAGCATGACGACCGGAGTATCGGACAAAGCCGGATCGTTTTTGATGCGGGCAAGCACCTCCAGGCCGTCGGCCTTGGGCATCATCGCGTCGAGCACGATGATGTCCGGCGCCTCATGCTCCGCCTTCAATAGCGCTTCCGCGCCGTCTACTGCCTTGATGACCTCATATCCCTTTGCCCTGAGCCTGAATTCCATCAGCTCGATCAACAAGGGATCGTCGTCGCAAATCAGAACTCTTGCCTTCGATCCGTTCACCAGCCTTGCTCCGGTTCCGTCGCCCCCCGGAGTGATCAACCCATGAACCGACATCCGCCAATGCGGTTCATGCAGACAGAAATATTCTTCTCAGCTCTCTCATCGACGTCCGCCGATGCCACCGCGATTATAGACAACCTGATTCGCTGCGCCTGCACCCTCGGCACAATCAGTAGATGAATAAGGCGACATGGTATAGGAGCCCTGAACGGCATCGCACAGTCTGCTGCCAGAACGCGCTCGGTGGCCAGTCAATCGTCGACTCAGGCGCGCGACAGAAGCAATCTTTTGACTTCACGGGCAAGCGCAAGCGGGTCGAACGGTTTGGCGATCACCCCTACCGCGCCCATTGCCAGATAGCGTTCGACCTCATGCGTCTGGGTGCGCGCGGTGATGAACACCACGGGTATCGAGGCCGTCGCGCCAGCCTCGGCCAGACGCCTCAGCGTCTCCGGCCCATCCATGTCCGGCATCATCACGTCGAGCAGAATGAGGTCGGGTTGCCATTCGGCGGCATCGGCCAGTGCCTGCATGCCCGAAGAACAGGACCGCACCTCGAATTCCGGCTCGAGCTCCAGCGACATCTGGGCGATTTCGCGGATATCGTCCTCGTCATCCACATAGAGGATCCTTGCGCGCATCAGCATCACTCCTTGGCGTTCGCGGCAAGCCGGATTCGGGACGTAACCAACATGCTCCTGACCAGCTTTGCCACATCGATCTCCGACGCCTTGGTCTTGGTCATGATCGCCTGCACGCGATCGCCGAGTTTCTGGTCGAGCTCCGCCGCCGAAAACACGATGACGCCGGTCTCCAGCGGCAGATCGACGAGGAGATCCAGGCCAGATCCGTCGGGGAGTGCAATGTCCAGGATGATCAGATCGAAGCGATGCTTCGCGACCGCCTGCCGAGCTTCCTGCAGCGTCTTTGCGGATGTGATCGAGACGCCCGAGCCCAGCCCCTCCGACATAACCGCGAGCACGCCCTCGTCGTCTTCGACATGCAGGACCTGTGGCCTCGGCTCGACCCTGCGGCCGACGATCTTGGCGAGAGCGGCGTGAAGCCGTTTCGAGTCCACCGGCTTCTCCAGCCAATCGATGATGCCGACGGCGCTGCCGTTCAGCGAGCGCCTGGCCTCGTCGGCGACGGCGGAGATGACGATGACCGCAATGTCGGAATTCACCGGTGATGCCCTTAAGTCGTGAAAGAGCTTGATGCCGGATTCCCCCGCCAGCTTGATGTCGAGCGTCAGCGCTACGTAGTCGCGGGAGCTCAGGAGCGCCTTGGCGGTGTCGATATCGGGCGCGACGTCGCTGGAAAAGCCTTCCGCATCAAGAAGTGCCGCGATCACCGCAGCGATGTCGGGCTCGTCCTCGCAGATGAGGACACGCAGGCGGCCATCGCGCTTGCGCGCCCGGCGCTCGACCAAAACCGGCTTGTCGGCCTGCCTGTGCGCCTCGGGAAGGTCGACGTGAAACGAGGTTCCCTGGCCTTCCTCGGTTTCGAAGGAAACGGCGCCCCCGAGCTTTTCGGTGATGGACTTGACGATGCTCAAGCCCAGGCCGGTGCCGCCAATTTTACGGGTGCTGGAGGCGTCCGCCTGCTCGAACTTTCCAAATATACGGCTGCGGAAAGCCTCCGGGATGCCGGCGCCCTGGTCCACCACGGAAATGCGCAGCATGTCGCGGTCACGACGCTGGAATTTCACAGTGACGGTCCCATCGGTTTGCGAGAACTTGATCGCATTCGACAGGAGGTTCGCCATCACCTGGTGCAGGCGATCCGGATCGATGTTGGCCTCGGCGCGCGGGGCATCGTCGACCAGAACGATCCTGATCCGACTGTCGGCCATGTAGTTGGAGCTGGCGGCAATGGCCTGCTCCAGGACCTGGCGGACAGGCATCTGCTTGATCTTGAAGGTGATCACGCCCGATTCGATCTTCTCCATGTCCAGAATGTCGTTGATGAGAAGAACCAGCCTTTCGCTATTGGTGTGGGCGATGTTGACGAGATTGGCGGCCTTGGGCGGCAGTTCGCCGGCCACGCCGGCCGCGATCAGGCCGAGCGAACCCCGGATAGAGGTCAACGGTGTGCGCAACTCATGGCTGACCGTGGAAATGAAATCGTTCTTGAGCTGGGCGGTGCGTTTCTGCTCGGTGATGTCGCGATTGTAGGTGATGACACCGACGATCTTGCCGGACTCGTCGCGGAACGGTGCCTTGAGGGTGTAGAGCCAGCCTTGCCGGCCATCCGGTAAAAGCGCCGGCTGATCGATCCGCAACGTCTGCCCGGCCTCCAGCGCGCCCATCTCATCCTGCCGGAACCGTTCCGCGACTTCTTTCGGATAGAAATCGAAATCCGTCTTGCCGATCAGATCGTCGACTGAAGCGGCGCCAACCATTTCGGCGGTCGCCGGATTGGCGGCGATGAAGCGGCCGTCGACATCCTTTATGTTCAGGCAATCGGGCAGTTCGCGAACCATGGCCCGGTAGGTCATGTTGGACATCAAGAGCTCCCGCCGGCGCTGCTGCCGATCGAGCAGGACGCCGATGATGATTGTGCTGAGGAAGCGGAACACGAGCGACGGGAACGTGCTCTGCTGCACCAGGCCGGCGACGGCTTGCGCGGGGATGACCAGAAGCGTGATCAGCCCGGCGAGAGCGACCGTTACGCCCAGACCGAATATGTCGTACATGGTGCGCGAACGGGCCGCGACGATGTGATGCCACGCGATACCGACGATTGCGGTGATGAGGATACCCATGACCCCGGCGCTGGCGCCCTGCCCGCCGAGATGGACGCGATAGGCAATGGAGCCGACCGTGGCGATCAGCATTGCCGGCCATCCGCCGAAGAACGCGGCCGCAGCAATGAAGGCGGCGCGCAGATCGACGACGAAGCCGGAGACGGACAACGCCGTCGCCATCGAAATGATCGCGCCCACGCACATGACCACGCCAAGAAGCAGCGACTGCATCCGCTTCGAAAGGCGCCCGGTGAAGTCCGCCACAAGGTCCCAGGCGACCACGAGGATGGAGACCAGTGCAAGATTGGCGAGGAGTGACTGCCAGATCTCGATCATGACTTCGGCTCCTTTTTTCCGATAGATAGCGCCAAAACCTATCCGAGGTCTAAAGAAGCTACAGCCCGGTCGGCGGTGCGGTCGACCCCGCGATCAGGGCAGCTCGGTGGGGCCACCTTGATTGCTGCTGCATCTATGGCCGACATGAGGCGCAAAGCCGATGGTCCGGTTAGGGCAGTGAAGTCCGCGTTCCGCCAATTTTGGCAGACAGTCGCCATCCATCGTTTTCACGTGAACAGCCTTGTTCGCCAAAACCCGTCCCCTGCCCCACCAGCCCTTGACGAAAATCGGCACGCCTGTGAGACACAGGGGTGGGGACATTTGCCCCGTGGGTACATCTATTGTCGAAACACGGGATCGCGCGGCAATTTTGTGGCAAAGCCATACTTCTTATCGGCCGCATAAAGATCGGCGGACTTCTAGCTCACCAACTCGCGCAGTCCGGGGCAGTTACAGCAGGTGGTCCCCTAGTCCTTGCCGACACTGACGATTTGCGCACGGCAAATCTGGGAAGGCATCTGCTGGGTGTGCCCCACCTCCAGTACAATAAGGCGGAAGCCACCGCCGATCGAGCCGTTATTGGTTATGACGACCGTTGCGAGCATCGTCCCGCCGTTGCCGCCATTGGGCGAGCCGCCAATGCCGCCCTGGCTTGCCGAGTCATTGCCACCCGAAGCATGCCTGCGCCGCCGGACCCGCCGCCAAACGAAAGATGGATGTTGCTGGCCACGCCGCCCCTGGCCTCGTTGCCGGAAAGGTCGACATTGCTGATGGTAACGGTTGCGCCTCCATTGATGAACAGCGCTCCGCCTGCATCCACGTTCCTACGGCTTGACCGCTTTGGTTCCCTTCTTCGCTTGCACGGCGATTGAGGGCCCATCCGGCGGCGGGCCTGTAACGGCCCTCTTCGGCGGCTCGGCGGCGGGTGTGTCGGGCGCCTGCGGCCCACCGGACGTGAGGTTGACCGACACACCGTAGACTTTCCACTGCCGGTTCACCGGTTCGAACAGCAGCTCGAAATTGACCTGCAGCGGTACCGATGGGAAAAACCCCGCTATGTGCAGCATACCGTTCGGTTCGATCTGTGGCAGCAGCGTCAGCTGCGGTTCGAGTACCGCGACGGCGCTGAAATCGAGCGCCTGCTTGCGCTGACTGGCAAAGATGTCACCGAGCCCTGCGGCACTGTTGGCCTGAAAATTCGGTGAGCCGAGATCGCGCAGCACGGTGTAGTTGCCGGTCTTGTTGGCTTGGTCGAGCGCCAGCAGCGTTGTCCTGGTGAGGATCAGCACGCCGTTGCGGTCGATGCTGGCGGGATGGGCTGCCTTTTGCATCACCCGCTTGTCTCTGCTTTGCGCATGCGCGGGCTGCACAGGCACCGAGACGACCATCAGCGCGACGGCCAACGCAGCGAAAAAACCGCGGGCGCCCGGGGTCCGCCAACCGGGCGCCCGCCACTGAAAAGACACGACATGCTGAAGCCCCAAAACCCCGTTCATGCCGGCCGCGTCAGTTCAATGTCCATGAGGCTCCCACGCTGACGCCGACATCGCCACGGCTGGTGGTGGCCGACACGGCGGCGTTGAGGCGGAAATCCTCACTGGTGTTGTAGCCGAGGCCAAGCGCGAGGCCCGATTGCCCCTTGAAATGACCAAAGCCGCCAGCGATCGACAGTTTCTCAGGCCTGTCATCGTAACGCAGTCCCGCCGTCGCCAGGGCTAGCGCCGTACCGCCACGGGCTTCCGTGCGGCTTTCGCCGATCTGCTCGCCGAGATCCTGGAAGCCGGATTCAAGCGCGCCAACGCGGCCGTCGAGCGCAGCAATATTGGTGGCATTGGTCGTTACCCTGGTGTCGAGATCCGCGATCTGCGTGGTGTGCGTGGTGAGCGTGTTGGTGTTGCTGGTGATGCGCGTCTCGTGATCGGCGAGTTCGCTGGTGTTGGCCGCGATCTGCGTCGTGTTGCTGGTGATACGCGTCTCATGATCGGCGAGCTCGGTGGTGTTGGCGGCGATCTGCGTCGTGTGACTGTTTACCGTGGTGCTCAGATTGGTGATGTCGGTGCTGTTCTGGGCGACCTGTGCCGGCAAGGTTTCGAGAGTCGCTATATCGAATGTTGAAGCCGCCAGATTGCCGTCGCCGTCCGTCGTCATCAGATAGGTCGTGGCGCCTTGCGCGTCCTTGCTCGCCTGCGAACTGACGCCGGCCAGCGTGTAGGTGTTCCCGCCGGTGCCGATGGCGACCTGGTTATCGCGTGTTGTCGATGTGCCTTGGCCGATCGCGGTGGAAGCCAAGAAATTGGCAGTTGCCCCCGCGCCCAGCGCGGTGGCGTTCAAGGCATTGGCGGTTGAGTTGTGACCCAATGCAGTGGCTTCGTTCTGCCCATCAGCCGCTACGCCCGCCTCGGCGCCCATGCCGATGGCCGTGCCACCGCTGCTCAGAAAGCCGATATCAAGTCCCGCTTTTGAATAGGCGCCCAGGGCAGTGCCCTGCGCCCCTGCCTCCGCATTATAACCCACGGCCGAGCCTTCGAGTTCTCCCACATACGCGTGCGGACCGACGGCTGTGGCGAAGGCAGCAGATGTCTGTGCCTGTCCTATAGGGATACTGGTATCATTGCCGCAGGCGAGGCTGTTGGAATGGCCAGTGTCGTGGCCGCCAGCGCACTCACCTGCCAACGCATGCCCTGGAAATACCGAGATGGCCAAAACCATCGCGCCGGCCAAAGCGGTGACGAGGACCGGACCGCCGCGCGAGCTGTCTTGCTCAGTCGCTTTCGCGTCTCTCGATGCGAGACGGAACCGCCTCCCATCCGACGGTGCGGCTGTCTCTAGTTGGCGCGGCGCGCCCGCCTGCTTGATCATTCTTGCCACCACGCCCAAAAACCCCCGATCAAATTGCCGATGTGGCGGGAGAGTGCAGACAAGGCGATGAAGCGAACAGTCGTCATATGCCGACTGTTCCTCGCTTTGTGAGGCCGCTACCTCCTTGTTGGGTCGGGTTGTTGCCGCATGGTCACATATTCATTTTTGCTAATTATCGATGAGGAGACCCGGTGGCGACATCATCGCCTTCAGCGACAATGCAACTTGCGCGAGAGCTTCCGTGTGTTAGGCTTCTTCACGAAACCTGATCGTCCCAAGGATCGGAAAGTTCCCATGGCTGACGTCACCATCGAAGCGGTCTCCGCCGTGGTCGGCCAGATTTATGAGGCGGCCTACGACCAGGAACGCTGGCTCGGTGCGGTAACCGGCCTGCGCGACCTGTTCAAGGCATCGCGAAGCTGTATCGCGCGGCTTGATCAGCGGGCGTTCAACGCGGTGGGGACTGTCGATGATCCGGGACTGTGTACTCCCGAGGCGGCGGCAGCACACATGCGGGATCCCATCAGCACCGTCGTGGCTGCGCTGCCGGTTGGCAACATCTATGACCGTGCACGGATAGCGGAAGAAGGCGCCGACTTCCGCCGCCGTGAGCTTTGGCAGGACTGGATGAGGCCGCGCGACATGCATCATGGGCTCGCCTCGAATCTTCTCGCATCCAACGGCTCCTATTGGTTTTTCGATATTCACCGCGGCTCCAGGCAGGACGCGTTCGGTGCCGACGACATCGACCTGTTGCAGAAGATCGTGCCGCATATGTTGCGCGCCGGGCAGATCGGCCGGCGGCTGGAGAACACCTCGGCGTTGGCATCGGCTTTCTCCCACCTGCCCTTCGGCGTGTTCCTGGTCAACGGCCACCAGCGGATCGTTCAGATGAACGAGGCCGCCGAGGCAATGCTGGCGCGGCCTGACAGCCCGCTGAGGCTGAATGGCGGCACGATCGTCGCCTCCAATCCCCGGGATGCGCAGGAGCTTCAACAATTGGTCGCGGATGCCTGCTCGCTGCCGGACGGAGCCATGCCCGGACCCGGCGGAACGCTGATGGTGCCGTCGGATCACAAGCGCTCCGACCTGACGCCGCTGGTGCTGTCGGTTGCGCCCTTCGTCGACGCCCGCGCCTACGGTTTGGCCTCGGAACGGTGCGCGGTGATCATGGTCACCGAGGTCGCCCGGCGCATCCCCGATGGCTTCGAGACGCATGTCCGCAGCCTGTTCGACCTGACGCCGGCCGAAGCCCGGCTCGCAGCGACATTGGCATCCGGGCGGACGCTGAAGGAAGCCGCGGCAAGCTCGAGCATCACCGTGAAGACCTGCCGCACCTATCTCGAACGTATCTTCTCCAAGACCCGCACCCGGCAGCAGAGCGAACTGGTTGCGCTGCTCAAGAGCACCGAACCGCTTAGCGGGCGCGGCGGGTAGCCGGCTCATGCACAGCGAGCGTGCTAAGGATTTCGAGGCCAATGGCTGACGCAAACCTGGAAGCGGTGTCCGCCGTGGTCGGCCAGATCTACGAGGCTGCCTACGATCAGGAACGCTGGCTCGAAGCAGTGACTGGTCTGCGCGATCTCCTTGGCGGCTCGCGCTCCTGCATTGTGCGGCTCGATCCAACGACGAGCAACGCAGTTTCAACAGTTTATGATCCCGAGTTCGTTTCGTCCGAAGTAACCGCTGCGCACATGCGCGATCCCATCAGCGTAGTCGCGGCCGCCCTGCCTGTGGGCAAAGTCTATGACCGCACGCTGGTAACGGAAGGGGGCGCCGGCTTCCGCCGCCGTGAACTCTGGCAAGACTGGTACAGGCCGCGTGACATGTATCACGGGCTTGCCTGTAATCTTCTGGCCGCCAACGGCTCCTATTGGTTTTTTGATATTCATCGCGGTTTGAGGCAGGAAGCGTTCGGTGGCGACGACGTCCAGCTGTTGCAAAAGATCGTGCCGCACATGCTGCGCGCCGGGCAGATCGGCCGGCGGCTGGAGAATACGTCAGCGCTGGCATCGGCTTTTTCGCATCTGCCCTTCGGCGTGTTTCTGATCAACGGCCATCAGCGGATCGTGCAGATGAACGAGGCCGCCGAGGCGATGCTGGCGCGGCCCGACAGTCCGCTGGCGCTGAAGCACGGTGTGGTAGTCGCCTCCAATGCCGGAGATGCGCAGGAGCTTCAACGGCTGGTTGCCGATGCCTGCTCGTTGCGGAACGGCGCCATGCCAGGCACCGGAGGAACGCTGATCGTGCCATCGGATCACAAGCGATCTGATCTGACGCGGCTGGTGTTGTCAGTCGCACCGTTCGTCGATGCCCGCGCCTATGGCCTGGCGTCGGAGCGCTGCGCGGTGATCATGGTGACGGAGGTCGCCCGGCGCACTCCCGATGGCTTCGAGCTACATGTTCGCAGCCTGTTTGACCTGACACCCGCCGAAGCGAGGCTTGCAACGGCATTGGCATCGGGGCGGTCTTTAAAGGAAGCCGCGGCCCTTTCCCACATTACCGTGAAGACCTGCCGCACCTATCTCGAACGGATTTTCTCCAAGACCCGGACCCGGCAGCAGAGCGAACTGGTCGCGCTGCTCAAAAGTACCGAGCCGCTCAGCGGCCGTGGCCGGTAATTCCCGAACAAAAAATCTAACAGTCGGCATTTGCCGATTGTTCGGGGCCGCGTCTTTCGGCCAGATTTTGGCTAGGTTTGCAGTGGCCAGCCATGAAGTAGGGCAGGTCGTTGATGATGCGGGGCCAATCAATGATGGAAACCGGATACGTTGTCGCGGCCGGATTATTTCCGTTTGCCGTTTCCTATACGCTCGTGGCAATGCTGCCGGGTGCCAATTTTGCCGTCGTTGCGCAGGCCGGGCTGACCGCGTCGCGTGCTACGGCGCTTTCCGCTGCCGCCGGTATCGCCCTTGGCGCAAGTTCGCTGGCGGCCGTCGTCGCGACGGGGGTCGGTTCATTGCCGCACGAGGGCATCGCGCATCAGATAGCCGCCAGCCTCTACGGCGCACTGCTGGTCCTCATTGGATGGAACTCGATGCGGCGAGCTTGGTCGATCAAGACGGGACCGGATGAGCCGAAACCGGTCGCAAACGTTCGGCACTTCCGGCTGGGTTTTGTCACTGCGGTGGCAAATCCCGCAACTGCAATATTTTTCGCCTCTTCAAGGCTGAACTTAAATCTCCGCGGGGCGACTTACCTAACCGTGGTCGCATTGGTGTTTGCCATTGCGATCGCCTGGTTTGGTCTTCTTGGCCTTTGCATTTCCCAACCTGTAACACAGCGGTTCTACAGACGTTTCCGAAAGCATGCGGATATCGTCCTGGGAGGTGCCCTGGTGGCGCTCGGCTTCGCCGCGCTTGGGTCTTTGAAGGGCTAAAACATGTAGCGGTGTCTGGACTGGACTAGGACGTGACAGTCCAATCGTCGGCATTCGCGATTTCAGCTCTCGGGCGTTCACCGTTGGGGCGGTACGTCTGACGATCGGTGCTGCAGGTGGACTGGACAGGGTCGCGCTCACTGCAATTTGCTAGGACGGCAAGCGACGACCGGGCCGCACTCGCGCCATCGGCGATTAGCGACGCACTCCCGACGATCTCCAGTCCCCGAAGATCGGCTCGCCTGCGCGGTTTAATAGAACGGCGAATATGGCTCCCGGTCCGCTCGTGTGAAGACGGAGATGGGCTGGTCAATCCGCGCGACAACGCCCGCTCCGAAATTAATCCCAGTTCCGTCGCAGACACCAAATATGTTCGACCGCGTTCCGATCAGCACATTGACCGGTTTCCCGGCTTGGACGGGGTATGTGCTGTTGTGAATGAAAAGGACGCCGGTTGCCTGCAGCGTGTCATGCGCATTGCCGTTGCTGCTCGCTATCTCGACATAGTCGCGCCCTGCGAATGAATTTTGTGTCCAGATGCCGACAACCCCTTCCACCGAGAGCCAACCATTCGCCCAACCGTCCGCGTCGCGCGGAGAGTATTGTGTGAACAGGCGATAGGTAAGTGGGTCCGATAGCCAGAAAAGCGTTACGTAGCCGTCGATATCAGGCACATAGGTGAACCAGACGCCGGTTTCGCTCGCAGCCCACAGGCCATCCGCATCGTATGGGTCCAAATTGTTGGCGCTGACGAAATCCATTGACAGGGGTACCGGATCAGTCACGGCGTGATCGAAGAGTTGGGTGAGCGTCCAGCGCCCATTGTAGTTGAACCACTTGTCGAAGTAGGTTCCTCGAGCCACCGAGCTCAGGTCGATGATCTGTCGCTCCCCCCGTTCGACCGGACCAAAAGGAACGGGGTCGAAGTCCGGCAATTTGAGGCGCGGTATCATGACTGTGCTGGTCGCCAGTCGTGGCGACAACTTGCCCAGATCAAGCATGGATCCTGCTTTGCCAACCGCCGAACGCACGTTCCGCGCGATCAGATCCGTTCGATATTCTCGCCAATAGTGCCCGGACAGGATCTTGTCGAACGCGACCATCTGTTCGATCAGATGGTCGACGTCTTTGGCGGACCGTTTGGGCTTGGAAAGGAAAGCGTTCTGATGGCCAAGCAATTGCTTTCGCGCCTTGGCCTCACCTTCCAGAATGTCCGCGTCGAACGGCAGTTTACACCCCTCTGTTGGCGTAAAGCCGCTTTCATGCTTCGTGTGGAAATCGCCCATCAACTTGACCATGCTGCCTCCATCAGTCTCTGGCTAATCTTGCAACCAAGGTGACGGCGCTTCCTGATGATCGCCACCTCTCGCCGTCAGAATTTCACCGCGAGATCGAGCTTAGCGCCATTGTCGACAGCGCCACCGCCGAACTGTCCGGAATAGGACAGGGCGAGCGTCGCATTGGCCGACATTTTGAGGTCGATGCCGGCCTCGATCACGGCGCTGTCCGTGGCGATCGGCACGCCGGCGATGGTGAAGGCATCGCTGCCGGCAAAGGCGACCGTCGACAGCGGCGTGGTATCGCCGAAAGCGTGCCGCCAGCCGAGCATGCCGCGCGCTGTCGCATTGATGTTGCCGAGCGCAAAACCGGTCGAGCCGCGCAGGCCGAGCGTGGTGAAGGTGGCGTCGGTGGTGGAACCCGCGCTGGTCAACGCTGCCGCGCCGCCCTTTTCGGTAAAGCCGTCGGTGTGCACGCTGACATATGCGAGATTGACGAAGGGCTCGAACTTGAAGCCCTCGGCATCGGGCCCGCTGCTACCGACCTTGTAGGCAAGTTCGCCGAAGATCTGCGCGGTGCCGGCGTCATAGTCGGCCGAAAGTTGATCGGCAAATCCGTTGAAGGCGACCGAGCGTTTTGTCGACAGGCTGCTCCAGCTGTAGGCCCCACCGGTTCGGAAAGCGATGGCGCCCCAGTTGGTGCCGCCATAGAGACCGAGATGGTAGTTGTCGGCGTCGCCCCTGGAGCTGCGATCATCGGCATCGAAGTTCGCATGGCTGTAACCGCCAAGCAGACCGACACGCCAGCCGCCCACCAGCGTGTCGGCGCCCGCCAGCAGGCCCCCCGTCGAACGATCGAAAGCGGCGGCGTTGCCGTCGCTGTCGGTGTTGCCCCAGGACCCGAAAGCCTGGCCCCAGACGGCAAAGCGATCGGTGTCGGCGGCGACCATCTCGGGGCCACCCTCGCCATAGGCCATGACGGGAAGTGCTGCGGTGCCAACATCGCCGAAGGCGGCGCGGACACGGCTGGTCGCGGCATCGCGGACGAAGCGGCTGTCCTCGACCAGCATGCCCTTGGCCGAGGCATGGATTTCGCCAGACAGCTGGTCGAAGACAGTGCGTGCCTCGGCGTCGGTGGCCAGGCCGGCGACGGCGTTGAACACAGCCCCACCGGTCAGGCTGTCCAGCCCCTCGCCGGTGGCGATCTGGTTGGGCGTCAGCCCGGCATCGGCGAAGTCACGGACCTGCGCCACGTCCAGATAAGCATTATAGGCGTCGTAGTTATGGTTGACCGTCAGGAAGGCGGTATTGGTGACGCCGGTCACCGAACCGAATTCGCCGGTTAAGCCGCCGTCGGCGGTGAGCACCTTGTAGTGCGCGCCGACTTGCAGGTTGCCCACCATATGGACTTCAAGAGTAGAACCGGCAGCCAGCGTCGTCGTGCCGGTCGAGACAAACTTGTCCGATTGATTGACGCCACCGATATCGACCGCATAGACCGAGCTACCACCGAACTGCGCATTGCCGCTCGTGTTGAGCACATCGCCCGCGAAGCCGTTGACCACCGTCGTGCGGCCTTGATTCACGAACATCGCCAGGTTGGTGAAGTTGGTTATCGCGATACCGCCCACTCCGGCAGCATCGACGATGCTCCCGGGACCATTGGTCATCGTGTCGCCGCCGCCGCCGAAATCGCTGGTGCCGCCCGCCGTGCGCCAAGTGCCGTTGTTGTTGAATGTGTCAGCAGCAGCGCCAAAGGTCACCGTACCGGTGATGAAACCTGCGTTGGCAAGGACGAACGGCCCGCCGGTGGCCACGAGCGCTGAGTCGGTCAGCAGCCCGGAGCTGTTGCGGATCGTACCAACCGACGTATTGGTGATGGTGCCGCTGGAACCCGTCACCGTCACACCGCGCGCTACGCCGCTGGCCGTGCCGGCAACATTGACGTTCACCACGCCGGCGCCGGTTGCCTTGATGCCTTCGGCGGCAGTGCCGGTGACCGCGCTGTTGGCAGTCACCGTGACCGTGCCGGTGCCGCTATTGGTCGCTTCGATGCCGGTCAGGCCCGACACCGCGCCGGTGGTCGTCACACCAACTGTGCCGGCGCCCGCCGCGTTGGTCTGACGCGCGATGATCGCCGTATTGCCCGTTGAGGACACCGCGCCGGCGTTCACCAACACACTGCCGCCGGTGGTGCGCGCGTAGACACCATTGCCCGACGTCGCGGTTACCGGACCGACCGTCTTCACCGTCGTCGAGCCGGAGCCTAAGTTCTCCGCGTCGACGCCGAATCGTGCGCCGATGGCACCATTGGCCGTCACGTTGATGTTGCCAGTTGCGGCAGCTGGGAAGATCGCGGTGACGATGCCGGCATTGCCCGACTTAATGTCGCCGTTCGCCAGCGCCGTGACATTGCCGGTCGTCGACTGCGCCTGGATATCGATGGCGTCCTTGCTGCCGGCCAGCGCCGTTACCGCGCCGGTGGTGACAGTGATGGCGCCGCCTGCGGCGGTATCGCGCACCACAATGCCTTTGCCTGCCATCGAGCTGCTGGCGCCTGAGATGTTGACGCTGACCGTGCCGGAACCATTGTTGAGGATGTTTGCTGCATCGCCGCTGCCGCCGGCGAAACCGCCGGCGCCGGTGACCAAGATATCGCCAGCGCCGCCGGTGCCGGCGATCAGCTCCAGGCCATCGGTCGCGCCGGTCACCGTGTTGGCGGCATTCACTGTCACTGCGCCGCCGCCGGCCGCCAGAATGCCCTCGGAGAGGGTGCCGGTGATCATGCCGGCCGTGGTGACGGTGATCGCGCCCGTGCCGCCAGTGGTCGCGGCGATGCCCCTCGTGCCAGAGACATTGCCTGTGGTCACATCGACCGTGGCCGCAGTGGCTGCGAAGACCATTTGGGCGGTGATGCCTGCAAACCCGGTGGCGGTGACGTCGCCCGCAGTCACCTTGATATTGCCGCCACTGCCCTGCGCAAAGATGCCGCCACTGCCGCCGCCAGTCGCGGTGACCGGACCAGCCGCCGTCACCGTGAGCGTGCCCCCGCCCAAGTTTACGGCGGAAATCCCGCTGCGGCCATCGATTGCGCCGTTGGCAGTCACGTCGAGATTGCTGGTCTCCGACCGGGTCTGCACGTCGATTGCGGTTCCGGCCAGCGCGCTCACGGCACCTGTGGTGACGCCAATGTCGCCGCCAAGGGCTGTATCGCGAACGTAGATGCCATGGCCGCCGGTGGAGTTGCTCGCGCCCGCAATGTCGACCGTGAGGGTGCCGGCGCCGTTGTTGAGGATGTTCGCCGCGTCGCCGGTCCCGCCGACGAAGCCGCCGACGCCGGTCACCGAGATGTCGCCGCCGCCGCCGGTCCCGCCGATCAGGGTCAGGCCGTTGGTCGCCCCGGTCACTGCCTCGAGGACGCTTACGCTCACTGCATTGTTACCGGTCGCCACAATACCCTCGGCGAGGGTGCCGGTGATCGTGCCGGTGGCAGTGACGCCAACCGTGCCCGTGCCATTGTTGGTGGCCACGATGCCCGTCGTGCCGGAGACATTGTTCGCGCTCATGTCAACCGCGCCCGCGCCAGCTCCGGCGTGCCAGGCTACGATCGCCGTGTTGCCGGTGGCGGTGACATCGCGCGCTGCCACTATTACATGGCTGCCGACCGATGCGGCAAAGATGCCGTTGCCGGTGGTCGCGGCAATTGGACCCCCTGCGACCACCGTCGTCCTGCCCGTGCCGAGATTCTCGGCGTCGATGCCGAACCGGGCGTCAATCGACCCGTTGGTGGTCACCTCGATATTGCCGGTTGCCGCACCTGGAACGATCACCGCCACCAAACCGGCGTTACCCGCCTGAAGGTCGCCATTGGCGGTCACCGCGATGTTGCCGGTCAGCGACTGGCTCTGCGCATCGATCGCATCTTTGCCGAGCGCCAGTGCGGTCACAGCACCCGTGGTGACGCCAATGTCGCCGCCAAGCGCTGTATCGCGAACGTAAATGCCATGGCCACCGGCGGAGTTGCTCGCGCCCGCAATGTCGACCGTGAGGGTGCCGGCGCCGTTGTTGAGGATGTTCGCCGCGTCGCCGGTCCCGCCAACGAAGCCGCCGACGCCGGTCACCGAGATGTCGCCGCCGCCGCCGGTCCCGCCGATCAGGGTCAGGCCGTTGGTCGCCCCGGTCACTGCCTCGAGGACGCTTACGCTCACTGCATTGTTACCGGTCGCCACAATACCCTCGGCGAGGGTGCCGGTGATCGTGCCGGTGGCAGTGACGCCAACCGTGCCCGTGCCATTGTTGGTGGCCACGATGCCCGTCGTGCCGGAGACATTGTTCGCGCTCATGTCAACCGCGCCCGCGCCAGCTCCGGCGTGCCAGGCTACGATCGCCGTGTTGCCGGTGGCGGTGACATCGCGCGCTGCCACTATTACATGGCTGCCGACCGATGCGGCAAAGATGCCGTTGCCGGTGGTCGCGGCAATTGGACCCCCTGCGACCACCGTCGTCCTGCCCGTGCCGAGATTCTCGGCGTCGATGCCGAACCGGGCGTCAATCGACCCATTGGTGGTCACCTCGATATTGCCGGTTGCCGCACCTGGAACGATCACCGCCACCAAACCGGCGTTACCCGCCTGAAGGTCTCCATTGGCGGTCACCGCGATGTTGCCGGTCAGCGACTGGCTCTGCGCATCGATCGCGTCCTTGCCAAACGCCAGCGCGCTGACATTGTTGGTCTTGACCGAAACGCCGGTGCTGGTCGCTACGTCGCGGACGGTGATGCCTTCGCCTGTTGCCGCAGAGACACTTGCGGCGATGTTGATGTCGACCGAACCGGCACCTCCCGTCTGCGCCGCATCGAAGGCATTGCCGGTGCCGTTGTTGATGATGCTCCCACCCGTGTAGGTGATCACGCCGCCGGCTGCCGAGAGCGAGAGCGCCGCGGTGCCGCCAGCTGTTGGCATGTTGCCGGCATCAATGCTGATCGTGCCATTGTTGGTGACGTTGAGACCACCGGCGCCAGTGTTGGAAACTGCGAGGCCATTGCCGCTTACCGTCGTTCCTGCATCGATGTTGAGGATGATCGGTGTTGCGATGGCACCAGAGTAAGCTCGGTCATTGGGCGGGTTATCAGGATACGTCGTGTCGATGGTGGTGGTATTGTCGCATTGGATCGTGGCGCCAACAACGAAGCAAGCCGACCAGGCCTGTCCCGGTGCCAGCAGGGTCGCGCCCGCAGCTGCGGCAACGCCAACAGCGGATCGCAGTGCAAGCCGGCTCACTTGAGAACGCAGCTTCCACCGCAAAGCCGAATTCGTGGAAGCCTTTCCCGGAATCGAAGGCGAAAGAACAGCCTGCCTGTGCCCGATCATTCTTGCCATCACGCTCAGTTCCCGTCGAATTCTCGAATGCGGCGGAGACTGCGGCCAAGGCCGTGGACCGAACAGTCGTCATATGACGACTGTTCGTCGGTTTGTGGGTAAGCAATAGATTGCTGGCCGGCTTGTTGCCGGCTGGCCACATATTCTGTTGTGCTAATTATCGACCAAGGTGAAAATAGTGGCAGGCAGAGCTGACGCCACCCGTCAGAGCTCTGTCCGCACAATGCCTACGCACCTTTCAACAACGCCACGAGCCGGCTCTGCCGGCGGCTTCCGGTTTGGCGAATATTCGCTCCAGAGAGACCGGGTGATCTGCGCCTCGACTTCGCGTGCGGCTCCGGCTCGCTGCTGCTGAACGTGCGCAAGCGCATGGGGCCGCACGGCATCGGCAGAATCTACGGGCAGGAAAAGAACATCACCACCTACAACCTCGCGCGCATGAACATGCTGCTGCATGGCGTGAAGGACACTGAATTCGAGATCTACCACGGCGATACGCTTTCCAATGACTGGGACATCCTGCGCGAATTGAATCCTGCAAAGAAGCCTTCCTTCGATGCCATTTGTGGCCAACCCGCCCTTCAGTTTGCGCTGGGATCCGACTGAGGCGATGGGCGACGATGTGCGGTTCAAGAACTATGGGCTGGCGCCCAAGTCGGCCGCGGACTTTGCCTTCCTGTTGCACGGTTTCCACTACCTGAAGAATGAAGGCGTAATGGCCATCATCCTCCCCCACGGGGTGCTGTTCAGAGGTGGGGCGGAAGAGCGCATTCGAACCAAGCTGCTGAAGGACGGTCACATCGACGCCGTCATCGGACTGCCCGCCAACCTGTTCTATTCGACGGGTATCCCGGTCTGCATCCTTGTTCTGAAGAAGTGTAAGAAGCCCGACGATGTTCTCTTCATCAACGCAGCCGAGCACTTTTTGAAGGACAAGCGTCAGAACAAATTAGGGGATGGCAAGAACGGGACAACGGACCATATCGGCAAGATCATCGAAACCTACAAGTTCCGTAGGGAGGAGGACCTATTCCAAGCGCGTCAGCATCGATCGTATCGCCGACGAGGGTCACAACCTCAATATTTCCCGCTACATCAGAACGGCTGAGGATGAGCTCGAAATCGATCTAATAGCCGCCAATGAAGACTTGGTCGACATCGAGAAGCAGTTTCGCGCAGCGACAGCGAAGCACAACACATTCTTGCGCGAGCTTGGGCTTCCAACCTTGCCGCTTTCAAAAGGATGACGCCGGGCTCGAATCGACCATCAAGCAGCGCGCCGGTGCGCCTTGAGAGCTGCTGATTTCCCACGTCCGCTTTCGGTCTATATCGATGTTGGCTTGTACGGCGGTAATGAGGCGCATTGCTGCCGCTAGCTCACAGCTAGCTATCATCCGCTACGAGGATGGGGAAGCACAAGCAGTGCGCTGGAAATGGCGTCGGGCTCTGTTCACTTGCTATGCCTAGGAATGTGCATATATTGTGCGTAAGAGAGAGGTCGGAGATTTGTCATGACCCACGCACAGCTCGCACAATCGAAAGTGGTCTCAGGTTTTGTCGACAGCCTGCAGGAGCCGCGCACGCCTTATATCTCGCCGAAGCGCCTGTCGCAGGCGCTGGGCGTGAAGGTGGCCAACTTGGCGCAGTTGACCGGCGTCCACCGCAACACGCTCCGTAACCCGTCGTCGGAGCGACTGCAGGGTCGGATGCGCGAGATGGTGAAGGTGATTTCGGCCGCAACGGAACTCACCGGCGACGTCGACAAGGCGATCTACTGGTATCGCAATGAGCCGATCGCCGACTATGGCCATCGCACGGCGGCCGAACTCGTCGCGGGCGGCCAGGTCGAAGCAGTGCTGGCCTTCATCCGGGATCTCGAGAACGGGGCGCGCGGGTGAAGGTCACCCGCGTCGGGCCGGACGAGATCTTCCATCGCTATCTGACACCCAAATGGGCCTTCCTGCCCACCAGTGGTGGGGGCGCGGCGATCGATGGCGGGCGCTTCAATCGGCCCGGCGTCGAAGCCGTTTACCTGTCCCGCGCGCCTCAGACAGCGTTGGAGGAATACAAGCAGGGTGCCAGCATCACCCCGCCCGCCACCCTTGCCGCCTACAAGATCACGCTTTCCGAGATCGCCGATCTTTCTCAGGGGTTCGACCCGAATGTTTGGGATAGTGCCTGGAAGGAATGGGATTGTGCCTGGCGCCAGATCGCTCGCGTCGACAGCAAGATACCGTCATCGTGGAAGCTTGCGGACCTGGTCGTTACGACCGGGCTTCGCGGTATTCTGTTTCCGTCGCTGCGTCACGCCGGCGGCACCAATCTGGTGATCTTTCCGGCCAATCTTGTCGACGGTGATAAGGTCGCGGTTCACGATCCCGATCACCGGCTACCGACCGATCAGTCATCATGGCCCTGAGTTGCTAGCTGTCGTAAGCAACCCGATTTCCGATCAGTTCAGAGCGCCTCATCCTCAACGACGCCAGTCGTTGGGTCGCCCTCTTCGAAGTCGCCCTCCCCCCGGACAAGACCGGTCGGTATATCCCCGGCCAGCAGCTTCTCCTTCGACAGCAGCCCGGCGTCCTCGAGCGCCTCGAAATCCGGCAGCTGGCGCAGCGTGTCGAGCCCGAATTGCGACAGAAAATTTTTGGTCGTCACATAGGTATAGGGCGCGCCCGGCTGCGGACTGCGCGGCCCCGAGGCGATGAGATCCTGCCCCCGCAGCACACCGATCAGGTCGCGCGACACCTCCTTGCCGAAGAAGGAAGACAGCTCGCCACGCGTGATCGGCTGGAAATAGGCGATGCACATCAAAACCAGCGCCTCCGCCTGCGACAGTTCTTTTGCCCGCTCGCCCGCTGCCGTGCCGAATGCGGCGCGGATGGCGTCGCCAAAGATCTGTCTGGTCCGGTGCTGCCAGCCGCCGGCGACCGCGACCAGCTCGTAGGGGCGGCCGGCGAGCTCGGCGCGAATGTCGTCGATGATCAGCTCGAGATTGCAGTTTTTTCCCACCACCCGCGCGAGGACACCGCGTGTCACCGGTTCGCTGGCCGCAAAAATGACCGCTTCGACGCGGCCCATCCATTCGCGCCAGCGCAGCTCCGGCGGCAGGTGGGCGAGTTCGGTGTCGAGCAGCACAGGCTGTTCGTTCGGCTTGCGGCGGGCGGACGCTTCGCTCATCGCTACAGCCCAAACAGCCGAAAAGTAGTGCGGCCGGAAAGCTCGCGCACGGCATCGAGCTGTTGCAGCCGCTCGAACAGGCGTCGCGCCGCAAAGCGCGACAGGCTTTTGGTCGTCAGCGATCCGGAGACGGCGTCGTCGTCGAGCAGTCTTTGGATCACATCGCCCGCCCCCTTCGCCCTGAGCTTCGGTGCGACGGCGATGAGCCGCTCCGCGCGACGCGACAGCTCGGCCGCCAGCCGGCACGCGTCCGCCGCCGCGTGAACCAGCGCGACGCAGACCGCGCGCTCAAAATTCTTGTCCGCGGGTCGGATGCGCTTGCCGCCGGCCTCGCCGCGAAAAGTCGGCCCAAAGGCTTGCGCCATCAGCAGCGGCACCGGCCGCGGCCAGCGCAGGCCGTGCGCCAGCACCAGGTCGGCCAGCCACCAAGCCAAAAGCTCGCAGTCGGGGCGTACGGCGACGACGTGAGCGGCGATCGCCGCCGCGGCGAACGGCGCCGGCCGCTGCGACCTCACCACTTGTTCGATCTCCGTGCCCAGGTCGGCAAGCGCGGCGCCTTCCCAATGGAGGCCGAGCTGGCCGACGATGTTTTCGAGTCGATCGGCGCTGGCACCGGGCGGCTGCCCGGCCAACTGCCGCCAGGCGCCAAGGATGGCGCCGGCGGGGCCGGGATCGGCGCCGGCCGGGCGCAGGTGCCAGGCGTCGCGCAGGGCGGCCTCGTCTTCGGCGCGCCCAGCCAACCGCATGCTGGCGGCGGCACAGCGAAGCGCCAGCCGCTGCCGCCAGGTCCCGGCCCAACTGGCTTGCGCGCGGGCAAGCGTGTCGAGGGCACCCAGGGCGGCGCCGGCCTGGAAGGCGGCGTCGATCTCGCTGGCGTCACGACCGGACGCGAGCGCCCAGGCCGGTACGGTCGGCGGCGCGGCGAGGCTGGCGGTCGCGGGATCGAGGCGAATCATGATTGGAGCGTAAAGCGCCCGTGCGCTTTGCGCCATCAATTTCGACCCAAAACGCACAGGCTGTCGAAAGCACAAAACGAACGATAATGTTGCATTATCGTTCGTTACAAGCCATGCTAGCAGAATGGCCCCTATCGTCGACCTGAGCCGCGAAAATCGTCCTGAGGAGAGCAAAGCGCCGTCCCACAGCACGACCGCGATCGCCAGCACCTCCCCTCCCTCGCCTCCAGCTGACGACTTGCCTGATATTGTCGATATCGTCATGGAAATGGCGCAGGCACCCTGCGAGCCGCAAAACGCCCCTCCCCTGCCGGCGCACCTGGAAGGGCTCGCCGAGCGCGCGCGCGATTACGTCGAGGCAGCAAGCTCGGCGAACACCCGCCGCGCCTACGCCGCCGATTGGAAGCATTTTTGCGCCTGGGCGCGCCGCCAGCATCTCGATGTGTTGCCGCCCGACCCGCAGGTCGTTGGCCTTTACATCACGGCCTGCGCGTCCGGTAAGGTGACGGGCGACAAGAAGCCGAACGCCGTCTCGACCATCGAGCGACGTCTCTCCTCGATCACTTGGAATTTTTCTCAGCGTGGCCAGCCATTGGACAGGAAGGACCGGCATATCGCCACTGTGCTGGCCGGCATTCGCAACACTCACGCCTCCCCTCCCCGGCAAAAGGAAGCCATTCTGACTGAAGACCTGATTGCCATGCTCGAGACCCTTGACCGTGGAACGTTGCGCGGCCTGCGCGACCGCGCCATGCTCCTGTTGGGTTTCGCCGGCGGCCTGCGGCGTTCTGAAATCGTTGGCCTGGACGTTGCCAGGGACCAAACCCAGGACGGCCGCGGCTGGATCGAGGTTTTGGACAAAGGCGTTCTCGTCGCATTGCGCGGAAAGACCGGCTGGCGCGAGGTCGAGATCGGCCGTGGCTCGTCCGATGCCACATGCCCGGTTGTGGCGGTGCAAACCTGGCTGAAACTGGCGAGGGTCGGCCATGGGCCGTTGTTTCGACGCGTCACCGGAAACGGCAAAGCAGTTGCAGCCGAGCGGCTCAACGACCAGGAAGTGGCGCGGCTGGTCAAACGCAGCGCCCTCGCAGCCGGGGTTCGTGGCGACCTGTCCGAAGGCGATCGTGCAGAGAAATTTTCCGGTCATTCCTTGCGCGCCGGTCTTGCCTCATCGGCTGAGGTCGACGAGCGTTACGTTCAAAAGCAGCTTGGCCATACGTCGGCCGAAATGACCCGCCGGTACCAGCGGCGCAGGGACCAGTTTCGCGTCAATCTCACCAGGGCCAGTGGACTGTAGGCCCCCTCCCCTGGCGGATCGGTCTATCGCCAAGACAGCTGATCCCTCGGCAGCCGACCACTGGGATCGAATACAGCCACCTTGTGCGGGAGATCGGGGTCCCAGTTCCAAAGGACCAGATTGCGATCCTCCATCTCGGCCCCCGGCGCGAAGCTCGGAACCACGATGCCGGCAACATTTCGGGGTTGCAACCGCTCATAGATGGACCAGGACGCTGGACGTTCTCCGTTGCTGAGAGCCGTCGCCCAGGCACAGGCCATCTCTTCGAGCGTCACAGAAAACTCTCCTCTCCGCTCTTCCGTTGTCAGATCCGCGATGTCGTCACAATCGATCTCATAGGAGCAAAGCACGCAGGGATCGATCCGCTGTGCGAAGCCCTGGTTGGCTTCCTTGATCGCTGTCATGATGGTCAGCGCCAGATAGAGCGCCGGCACGCCTTTGGGATTGAATCGAGCCCCTCGGATCGCCGCTCCTTCGCCGGAAGTCGGCTTGAATGCCCAACGTGGATCATGTGCGCGGTAGCAGGTTCCGACGAACCTCACGCAAACCCGCCAACGGCCATGTGATCGAGATAATCACGGACCGCTGCTGCCTTGCCGTCCTTCACCAGCGCCTCAGCGGTGCGTCCCCCAAATGCCGGAAGCGGCTGAGCCCGATACCAGGCCATCGCCTGCTCCTTGCCACCCGCCCATTCCGTCACTCGGCTGATGATCTCGAGCATTTCTCGCAGACGCCCCTGGGTCTTTACCGTGGCGCTACGCTCTGACCGATAAAGCGTCTCGCGTGCAAGACCTGCAGTCTGGGCCAACTGGCCTTTGGACATGCCAAAACCGTCCGCGACCTGCCCAATCGCAATCTTCCCATTCCGGTCCATGTAGGACAAGATGAGAGGTCCATTCTGCTCGGCTATCTTGAGTGCCTGGCCCATGGTGTTCATCCTACCATATCGGGAGTCATATTTCGTGTGCAGAAGATATGGCAGTTGTAGACTGTTTTCAAGAACGAACCCGTTCAGTGGCCGCGCCGCAAACCCCGCCGACAGGTGGGAATGTGCCAGGCCACCTCAACAGCACCGGTCACATCCTTACGCCGCTGCCCCGCGATATCTTGCCGCTCATCCGGTCATCCGTGCTGACGCGCCATTGGCTTTCAGCGCCGCCATGAGCATAGGTCCAACAGAAAACTCACCCGCTTTTGCCTTTTCGGTCAGCACGCGCAGATAACCGCCAGCCGAGTTGATATGCTGCGCTCTTTGCAGAATGCAGGCGATCACGATCGCGGCAACTTCCTGGCCCATCACATGGCAAGCCTCCTCATAGGCTGAAGGCGACACGCCAAGGTATCCTCGCACCTGGGCGGCGGTCATCATCAAGTCGCGCCAGCTTCCGATCCCGTTGACGGCATAGTCGGCAATATCGGGACAGGCCCGCAGCACCAGTCCAATCGGGTAGCCTTTCGGCTTCTCGGGGGGGTGGGATGTTGGCTCGGCCTCCGCCCTGCTTTTTTCGAAAGCCGGTTCAAATACAAAAGCGGAGTCTGTGTTTGAATCAGATTGCTGCCGCTCATTATGGGACTCATTGCCGCTAGGATTCTTGGCATTTGTGAAGCTTTCCAGCATCTTGTTGACCGCTTCGTGCAGCTCTACCAGCTCGGCGACGACCCCTTCCAGCTCCGACAGGCCTGCCCGGCGTGGAATTGCGTCCACAATGGCCCGGAACCGCTTCCACAGCGTTCCCCAGTCCCCGGGCACATCCTCCTCGACAGCCGCCTCGATCAGCTTATGGATGTCGCGGCGGTGCAGCGTGATGCGCTCCCGCATCAGTCTGAGCGCCCGACCGTCGGCTCGAACCTGGTCGGCCGCCTGCTGAAACTCCGCTGCCCTGGTGATCAACGGGGCCAGGGAGAAGCCGAAGGCCTCCACCACAGCCCCGCCCGGCCCTTTGCGGGCAAATCTTTTGCCGTTGGCGCTGTCCCTGCGGATGATGAGGCCGCAACTTACCAGTTCCGCCAGGTTCCTGCGCAGCGTGGAATCGGCCATGCCGTGCGCCCGCAGCGATAGCTGAGCGTTGGACGGAAAGACCATCAACCCGTTTTCCTCGCTGATCTGGTCGTCTGGATAAAACGTCAAAAGCCCGCTGAGCACCGCCAGGGCGCGATCGCCGACGCCGACAATCGACTTGCCCTCGCACAGCCACCGATAAACCTGCCATTTCTCGACGACAGACCCCTGAGGTATCTGCCTTGACGCCGTGTTGGCTTTCACCAACGCAAGCGTCATCGGCCGCCGCCCGAAGGGCGTCGTCGCAAACCCACTCTCCATTTCCCTCACCTTTCAATCAGGCAAAAGAAATCTGCTCGCCGAAATGGCGCCACGACTCTTGACAGTGATTCGGGGAAGTGCGATTCTCAGCTTGCTACAGACGAGAAGGGCTTCCGCGACGGCGACGTTCGGGGGCCTTTTTCTTTTGCGGTTTCAATCTCCTGTTTTCTTGGCTGTTTCCGATTGCCGAAAAGCCTCGAAAAGCTCGTCCAGCCGATCGGTTATGAACGCTCCGAACGGCGAGGCTTCCTTGGCCTTCAGGGCAAGCGTAAACACTTTTCCTGTGTCGGTGATCTTGGCTCGCACGGATCTGTCGTGCGGTGCCCAAGCCTTTTCCTGTGTCTTCGATGCTGCTGGCGCGCGTTTTGCCGGCGCGCTCATGAAGTCGAACAGACGCGCAAATCGTGCGTCACTGCCTGACGTGGCGAACTCTGGACTTGCCACATAGTCGGCCGCCCTGCCCGCGCTATCCGGATGCTCCATGAGCTTGGCGAGCTGCCACCACCTGTCCCGACCAACAGTCTTGGCGGCGCCAATGGCCACAATGACTGGCTCTGGAATGTTGCTGGTAACAGAACGCATCTTCGAGAAGGTCGTGTCATCGAGCGCCAAAGCCGACTTCACCGTGTCGGGCGTGTGGCCGCGCTTGAGAATGCGATCGGCAAACAGGGTCCTTTCGATGAAGGACAAATTGGCCCTTGCGGCGTTCTCTTGGCCCTGGGCAATAACATGATCCTCATCGCCCATCTTCTTGACGACCGCGCGTACTGGCCGTCCCAGCTGGCGGGCAACCTTGACGCGCCGATGCCCGAAGACGGTCTGAAAGCGACCGGAGAGCTCAGGATGAGGCCTGACCAGGATCGGAGAATCTTGGCCTCTTTCCCGAATGGCCGCAAGCAACTCCTGATATGCCTCATCGTCTTCGTCCAGGCGATCCGAAACGAAGGAGGTGTCGACAAATGCCGGATCGAGATCCACGACCGAGCTCTTGGAGAGCTCCTCGAAGGATTGCATGATGGATCGCGACGCCCCGCGAACGGCATACCCGGATACGTCCTTCGCATCAGCCACTGCCGTCGCAGGGCCCAACACACTGCCGAAAATGTCCCTGCGTGCCATTTAACCGCCTCCAATCGCGGTTAGCGATTTGATTTCAAAGACAAAATTTCCAGTTTTTACTGCCGTAAACTTCGCCGTCATGACCGTCCCCACGCACGATGGATCAGCGTCGCGATTTCAGCATTGACCGCATCGAGGGATTCCAGTGCACGGTCGTAGGTGGAACGGGTAAAGGCCGACTTCTCCACCTCGTAGAGCGTCTGCTTGGTGAGACCCGCGTCCGAAATCGCCGTCGACTTCAACATCGGATTCTCCAGGATCTGGCCGGCAAGCATGGACTGCATGAAGCCTACCATCTGCGCCTGCGGGATATCCGTCGGCTCGTAGCGTGTGATCAGATATCGAAACCAATCGAGCTCGATTGCCGCACCGGCGGCCTTGATGGTTTTCAATATGCCGCCGAGCATGAGCAGGAACTGGCTCATAGACATCAGGTCGAGCATCTGCGGATGAACTGTAATGAGAACCGACGTCGCCGCCGACATGGCCGTCAACGTCAGGTAGCCAAGCTGGGGCGGGCAATCAACCACGACAACGTCATAGCGATCGTCGACCTCCGTTAACGCCTTCGCCATGCGCGTGAAGAACTGGCGCCCGGCATTTGACGTCTTATCCTGCATGGCGAGGGGCGTGTCGTATTCGTATTCCTGCAATTCGAGATTGGCGGGGATGATATCGAGACCTGGAAAATTCGTCGGAAGGATTACGTCCGCAATCGAGCGGCGTTCGTCATCGTAACGAATCGCCTCATAGAGCGAGAGGTTGTTATCAAGTTCCGGCTGGAAGCCATGCAGGGCCGACAGTGAGGCTTGAGGATCGAGATCGATTGCAAGAACACGGTGGCCGGTCAAGGCCAGATGCTGGGCGAGGTGGGCGGCAGTCGTTGTCTTGCCACTGCCCCCCTTGAAGTTGACGACAGCAACGACCTGGAGCTTGTCGCCGGACTTGCGGTGCGGGACATACTTCTTGACTTCGGTCCTGCCATGCTGGTCCAGGAAATGGCGCAGCTCAAGCATCTGCTGGGCAGTGTAGGACCGGCGTCCCGATGGGATCTGCTCGGGCAGGGGGCCCTTGCCCTCCAGATGAAGGCGCTTCAGATTGTTCTGCGAGACACCAAGATAGTGAGCGACTTCTGCCATCGAAAACGAACGCAGCGTCTTCGCCGCATCGGGGGGAAATTTCTCCATCCGAAGCTGGTTAAGGCGCCGTGATATCTCAGCACCCTGCTCGAGGATTTTCTCATCGAACTCGAAGCTCGGTAGCCGCATGGCGATATTCAT
>NZ_CM148370.1:1762500-6302132 GCF_055901535.1 Mesorhizobium sp. WSM1343 | reverse complement strand
GATCTTTTCCTTGTCCTTCCGTACCTGTTTTCCGCCGGGGATGCGCCTCCTGCATCCGGTTCCGGCGACCTAAGTCTTTGCTACGATGTCCGCTGCCGCCGCCGGCAGGTGAACGTCGCCCATTATCCGTGGGAACCGGTGCCGGCCCATGGAAGCCAGTCCGCGTTGGGTATGTCAGGGCAATACAACACCGTCCGGCGAAAAGAGCGCCGGCGCGCCGTCTACCTGCCATGTCTAGTTACGCCAGTCCCCTACCGTATCGAAAAAGACAAACCAAAGCCGTCCGCGGACTTGATCCGCGTTGCAAATCCCGCCAATTTAAGCTGGCCGATTCAGGCTTGGGTTAAGAGCCAGAGCCCGTCCCTTTCGATAGATCGACACTACCGAAATCGCTGTGGATAGGGCAAGGCCACGTCTAACGGATTTTTAAGGAATCTGGTTAGTGGAGGCGGGTTCGAGTGGCATGCCGCGACGGCACATTTTAACAAAGCCATTGTGATTCAAACCCTTTTCCGGCGAATATGAAAAACCGGGCGCTGACAGAAATATTCTGAAATAATTCGCTTGACAGCGACTTCTCCCCGATCGGGCCAGTCCGGTGTGGACAAGCTGTGGATCACCATCTGTAAGCGTTTGAAAAATATAAGCTATTTTTGACAGCCAAGAATCATTAGGCCGGCGCTTTTCAAGCGTGCCGATCAACAGCAGGCATGCATATGCCGGCAAACTATTCCCTGTTGTGAAATCCGCATAAGACGCCGTTTCCGGACATTCTTTTTAAGTGCTTGCCGGCAAACGAAAAAACCCGGCACAAACGGCCGGGTCCGAAGAACGTCAGTCTAGGCAAGTAATGTCAGGCCGACAGTACCTTGACCCGCTGAGCCAGTCGCGACACCTTGCGGGACGCCGTGTTCTTGTGAATCACGCCCTTGGTTGCGGCGCGCATCAATTCCGGCTCCGCGATCTTGAAGGCAGCCTGTGCGGCAGCCTTGTCACCGGAGGCAAGCGCCTCTTCGACCTGGCGGATATAGGTGCGGACGCGCGAGCGACGGTTCTTATTGATCGCTGCGCGGCGGACGATCTTGCGCGTTGCCTTTTTGGCCGAGGATGTATTGGCCATGATGCCTCTCTTCTGATCTGGTCGGCGCATGCGGGATGCCGCAGGGCGCAAAAAACAAACGGGCTGCCACGGGGCCGCCTCGGTTGGTGCGGCTTATAGTTCAGCTTTTCCGGCGCGTCAACGCTGCCTGGCCTTCTTTTTGGCGGCCAACAGCCATCTTCTTCGAAGCCAAGGGATTGGCGTCAGCGGTTGGTGAAATTCGGCTTCCGCTTCTCGGCAAAGGCCGCCATGCCTTCCTTCTGATCGTCCAGTGCAAACAGCGAGTGAAACAGCCGGCGCTCGAACCGCAATCCCTCGGCAAGCGTCGTCTCGAAGGCGCGGTTGACAGCTTCCTTTGCCATCATCACCGATGGCAGCGAGAAAGCGGCGATCTTGGCCGCGGCCTTCAGCGCCTCCTCGACAAGTTCGCCGGCAGGCACGACCCGCGACACCAGGCCAGAACGCTCGGCCTCGGCGGCATCCATCATCCGCCCGGTCAGGCACATGTCCATCGCCTTCGACTTGCCGACAAAGCGGGTCAGCCTTTGTGACCCGCCCATGCCTGGAATGACGCCGAGCGTGATCTCGGGCTGGCCGAACTTGGCCGTGTCGGCGGCGATGATGAAATCGCACATCATCGCCAGCTCGCAACCGCCGCCGAGTGCATAGCCCGCCACCGCCGCGATAATAGGCTTTCGCGCCCGCGTCAGTTCCTCCCAGCCGACGAAGAAGTCTTGGGCGTAGGCGTCCGCATAGGAGATGGACTGCATCTCCTTGATATCGGCGCCCGCCGCGAAAGCCTTTTCGGAACCGGTGATGACCATGGCGCCGATACCGGGATCGGCGCTGAACCCGTTCACGGCTGCCACCACCTCGGTCAGGATCTGGGAGTTCAGCGCGTTGAGCGCCTGCGGCCTGTTCAGCGTGATCAGCCCGACCTTGCCGTGCGTCTCGGTGATGATCGTCTCATAGGTCATGGCTGCTTCTCCTTGCTTACGCTCGTCTAGAGCGGTTCATCGTTTCACGGAAACGCAGAACCGCTCCATCTCCTTGTCTTGACGCAATTTCGGACGGAAAACCGCCCTCGCTTTTGCTGGAATTGCTCTGACTCATCGCTGACATGTCCGGCAATAAAAGGTCGATCGGCCGCTCTGCACGACACGCTCGATGTGGCCGCCGCAACTGGGCTTGGAGCAGGCCTCGCCTTCGCGGTCGTAGACGGCGAAGGCGTGTTGGAAATAGCCCAGCGACCCATCGGTCTGCATATAGTCCCGCAGTGAGGAACCGCCGGCTGCGATCGCATCCGATATCACCGAACGAATGGCTTGCGCGAGGTGTTCGCTTTGGGCCTGGGCTTTCTTTCCGGGCCTGGCGATCGTGCCCGCCTCGCGCAGCGGCGACAGGCCCGCACGCCACAACGCCTCCGACACATAGATATTGCCGAGCCCGGCGATCAGCCTCTGGTCGAGAAGCGCTGCCTTCAGCGGTGATCTCCGCCCCTTCATCAATGAGGAAAGCAGCGCACCGTCCAATGTGTTGCCCGTAGGCTCGACGCCAAGTCCAGCCAGCATCGGATGAACGTCCGGCAGTCCTTCCGCAAACAACATGAAGCCGAAGCGGCGCGGATCATTGAAGATCACGCGCGATCGGGTACCGGCCGGAGACACGACATGAAAGACGACGTGGTCGTGATTGGAGCTCTTCGAGCGGTCGTGCCGAAAGATGCCGGGCATGTCGCTGCCATCGGCCGTCTCGATGCGGAATGAGCCCGACATGCCGAGATGGCAGATCAGCGCGGGGCCGCCTTCCAGGTCCATCGTCAGATACTTGGCCCGGCGGCCGAGTGCCGTGATCGTCTTGCCGGCCAGTCGCTGCGCGAATTTCTCGGGAAATGGAAAGCGCAGATCCGGTCGGCGCGCCTCGACGCGGGCGATGGTGGCGCCTTCCAGAACCGGCTGAAGTCCGCGCCGGACGGTTTCGACCTCCGGTAACTCAGGCATGACCGCCGATCGCCGCATAGAAAGAACTGCCGTAGCGTCCGGGCGCCAGCCCGAGATGCTCGGCCACGGTTTCGCCGATGTCGGCGAATGTCGTTCTCAGTCCGATGTCGCCGCTCTTGAGACCCGGTCCAGTGCCGATCACCGGAACCCGCTCGCGCGTGTGATCGGTCCCGGCCCAGGTAGGGTCGTTGCCGTGGTCGGCCGTCAGGATGAGAAGATCGCCCTGCCGCAGCCTCGCAAATGCCTCCGGCAGCCGCAGGTCGAAGGCCTCGAGCGCTGCAGCATAGCCCGCGACATCGCGGCGGTGACCGAATTCGGTGTCGAAGTCGACGAAATTGGCGAAGACGAGGTCACCGTCGCCGGCATCATCCATCGCACCCAGCGCTTCGTCGAACATCGCCATGTTGCCTGCCGCCTTGCGCACTTGCGAAATTCCGCGATGGGCGAAGATGTCGCCGATCTTGCCGACGGCGATGACACGGCTGCCACGCGCCGTCAGCCGGTCGAGCAGGGTCGGTTCCGGCGGGGGCACGGCGTAGTCATGACGGTTGTATGTCCGCTCGAAAGTGGCGGTGGTTTCGCCGACGAACGGCCGCGCGATCACCCGTCCGATCCTGAGCGGGTCAACCAGCCTGCGCACCACCTGGCAGAATTCATAAAGCCGATCGAGGCCGAAATGGACTTCATGCGCGGCGATTTGCAGGACCGAGTCGACCGACGTGTAGCAGATCGGCTTGCCGGTCCGGATGTGTTCCTCGCCGAAGCGCTCGATGATTTCGGTGCCCGGCGCATGGCAATTGCCGAGAATGCCCGGCACCTTGCCTTCGCGGATCATCGCCTCGGTCAGTTCGGCCGGAAAGGCGGGAACCGTATCCGGGAAATAGCCCCAGTCGAGGCGCACCGGCAGGCCGGCGATCTCCCAATGGCCCGACGGCGTGTCCTTGCCGCTCGAAACCTCCTGTGCGGCGCCGTGAAAGGCAGTTGGGAGCAGATCCGTCCCGCTGCTGGCAAAGCCCAGCCCCGTTGCGGTTTCGGCAGCCTTGCCAAGCCCGAGCGAGGCCATCTGGGGGACAAACAGCGGTCCACTGCGAAGCCCTTCGCGATCCGCGCGGCCCTCTGCACAGGCTTCTGCGATGTGCGCGAATGTGTTGGCGCCGGCGTCGCCGTAGCGGTCGGCGTCGGCCGCTCCACCGATGCCGAAGGAGTCCAGAACGAAGAGGAAAGCGCGTGCCATCGAGTTGTTGCCAGTTTGACCGACCAGACATAGGGTTCCGCGACTTCATTGGCAATTCGGAAACCAAACGGCAACGGCTTGGCGTGATAGTCTGGTGCATGTCGCCCAAAAGTGCGCAGCGATTTTGGGATAACGACATGCACAAACAGAGATGCATGTCGCCCAAAAGTGCGCAGCGGTTTTGGGATAACGACATGCACAAACAGAGATGCATGTCGCCCAAAAGTGCGCAGCGGTTTTGGGCTGCGACATGCACAAATGCTCCGGGCATGGGCATGAATCGAGGACAACAGACCGTGGTTCCTGTCATGAGGGTTGCGCTGAAGACTTATGCCGCTCTCATGCTGGCGCAGGTCGCGCTCTGGTCCAATCCGGCGCATGCCGACTGGCGCGACGATATCGGCACGTTTCGCATCGGCATCGTTGCCGAGCCAGGCGCCGGCAACTCCGTTCCGGGGCTGGCACTGTTGACCGACGCCTACACCAAGGCCTTGGGCATGAAGGTCGAGTTTGTCGTTGCCCGCAACTATGCCGCGCTGATCGAGGCGCAGGCCAATGCCCGCATCGAATATGCGATCTATTCGGCCACCGCATATGCGACGGCCTCGCAGCGCTGCTTATGTATCGAACCGCTTGTGGCTCCGGTCGATTCAGACGGCGCGATCGGCATCCGCTCGATTCTGCTGACGCGGGACGGCAAGCTGCCCGACCTTGCGGCGATGGACAGCCATCGTATCGCCATGGCGCCTCCTGACAGCGTCGGCGGTTCTCTCTTGCCATTGGCGGCGTTGGCGGCGGAAGGCCGCAAGATCGCGGAAGATGCACCGTTTCTGGTCCATGCCGATTCGGCCGCGGCGGCCGAGACGATGCTGGTCGACGGCAAAGCCGCTGGCCTGTTCGGCTGGGTGACGGCCGCTGCCGACAGCCGGCCGGGAGCACCGGGCACGCAGGCGAGGTTGGAGGCGGCAGGGCTCTCGGTGACGGCGCTTCGGATCGTATGGACGTCGGGCCTGTTGAGATACGGCCCCCATGCGGTCCGCAGCGATCTCGACCCCGAAGCCAAGCGCCGGCTTGCCGTGTTCCTCACCAACCTCAAGTCGACGACGCCCGATATCTACGATCTCCTGGAATCGAAACATTCCGGCGGCTTCGCCACCGTGGCGCCAAAAGACTACGAGATGGCCGCTGCTATCGTGCGCTTCGTTTCGGACCGTGGGCCGCAGCAGTAGCTGGAGCGGCCTGCGCACGCCTGGCTGCCTCTGTTCAACAGTCGCTGCAAGGGATCGTCACGCTTCTGCGGGGGCGCAGAAAATAGGTTTCGCCCATGGTTATGTTGCTGAAAGCCGAGGTCAGCCCAAGCTTCTGTTGACTGCTCGCGCTCCACGCGATGACCGGCGTATAGCCGAGGTTGCTTTCGACGCGGATGAGAAAAGTGTTGGCGACTCTGAGCGACGCCGGGATCGTTGTCTCGGTGGTGGCGGCGGCGCCAGGGCTGGCAACGCCGGCTACCAATTTGCGTGACCACACCACCAGTGCCCTCGTCGCATCGGCCGAGACCTGGATTGCCGTGACGGTGATGGTCGGATTTGAGCGGTTGTAGGGCTGAAGGGTGACGCTGCCGATCTGCATGATGGCGTCGACATCCGCCTTGAGGACGCTTGTCTGCTGGGTGACGAGATCGGCCACCATGCTGCCGATACGGCTGACCTTCTTGCTGGTCTCGATGGCTTGCGACGCTTCCATTGTGAGGAAATACATGATCAGCAGAATTGGCATGATCAACGCGAATTCGACCGCCGCGATGCCACGACGATCGGACCAGAACAGACTTGCTTTCCGCCAAACTCCCGTAATCATAAGATGTGCCCCCGCACGCATCATGCCCATTGCCCTTTTCTTATACTGCTCGTGCATTCCGCTCAGTTGTCGAACGGTTCGTTCTGCCAGGTCACCGATGCGAAGTGCAGCGTCTTGTTGCCGCCCATCGATTTGGCCAGCAGGTCGGTCATGATCGGCCATTTGTAAAAGACCCGCAGCATGTTCCTCGACTCCGCCGCACCCGCTGTCACTGAAAACGACTGGGTTGCGGTGCCTTTCGTCAATACGACATCGCCGTTCTGGATCTTGAAGCCGGCCGTGGCCGCATCGGCGAACGATGTATATTGGCGAAGATCCACCAGCAGTTGATTGGGACAATCCTGGGAAACGATGATCTGTAGTTTTGTGCAGATCATGTCCCGCAAGTTGGTTCCGGCGACGTCAACCGCCCTCAACTGGCCGGTGCGAAGCTTGCGCGCGACATCGTCGGTGATGTTGGCCATCACTTCCTGCGCGGCAAACGAGATGCAGCTTTCCAGAATGGCGAAGACAAGCAGCGCGAAGGGGACTGAAAGGATCGCGAATTCGATTGCCGTGGCGCCGCGCCGGTCACGAAGAAAGCGGGCGAAAAACCTTGGGCATCTCACTTTGTGGTCGCCTGCGCGGCCGTATCCGTTGCTCATGTCCGATCCTGCCGATCTCTATGCGGTCTCGGAAGGACCATTAACGCAAACCGATTGAGGTCCGGTTTGGATGATCGTTAAAGTCGGCGCAGGCCTCTTAACCGGCCAATAACCGCACCGGCAGCCGGTCACGCCACCTATCGGCTGACGCTCATCTCCGCCTCGGAAGACTTCTCCGCTTCGCTCTTGTAGGAGCTTTCGCAATAGGGCGTGCAGGACATCGTCTGGATTTCGGCACGCCGATAGATGCGCACCGACGAAGCGGCCTGCCGCACGACGGTTACCTGCTCATCGACGATGGGACTGCCGTCGGTATCGAGCACGACCAGATTGGTGACGCCGAAACCTTTGCCGGTGAGCACGATCGTCGAAGCGTCCTGCACGGAAGCGTCGGCGATTGCCGGGTTGCCGACCACGATGGTGTCTGCGGGACGCGACAGTTTGACGATCTTGGCCTGGTTCATCGTGACCTCGATGCCGGCGCCGGCCATGGCGGGCGCGACGAAGCTCGAGACGGCAAGAAGCGCGGCAATCAGGATTGACGATCTCGGCTGGGCCATTGAGGCGCTCCACGCAGGCGGACTGATCAACGGAACATGAACGAGATTGGTGAACCAACGGTTAAGCCTGCGATGTTGCCAATCCTGCAATGGCCGATAAGGGCGCCCCGCGAGGCGCGGTCCAGTCGGGGCGCAAGCCTGCCAAACCTGGGACTGGAAGGCGCGGCGATACTTTAGCCCGAAGTTAACCACGCAATATGTTCGAACCGGGAAAGGAATCGGTAAGGCTGTTTCTTAAGCCGATCGAAAGAGCTTCTCCCTAGATTGGCAGCATCCGATCAACCATCACAGAAGTTGACGGAAGTGCTGTAACACGTGGAGTAGGAGCTCTCGAATGTCTAATCTCATCGCACGTTTTGTGAAGGACGAATCCGGCGCGACCGCTATCGAATATGGTCTGATCGCCGCTCTCATCGCGCTCGCCATCATCACTGGCGCCGGCACGCTCGGCAATGCGCTGAATGCCAAGTTCACCAACATTGGCAGCACCCTGAACGGCACGCCGAGCGGCAGCTGATCGGCTTATCGCCGAGCACTTGCATTACATTTCTGGAAAAGGGCCGCCGCGTGGCGGCCCTTTTTCTATGCCGCTGCCAATATAGGTCGTCTTTTCGTTCTTGGCCTCATCAATCGTTAATCGAACATACTTAGATTGAGCCCGTGAAATCGGACAATAGGCATGGCGCCGATGCTTGAAGCCCTGATCTTCGTCGTCTTTCCGTTCTGCATGCTGTTTGCCGCGATCTCCGACATGCTGTCGATGACGATCGCCAACCGCGTGCCGGTGCTGCTCGTCGTCGTTTTCGCGCTGGTCGCGCCCCTTACAGGCATGGACTGGGCGGCCTATGGCGGACATTTCGCCGCCGGCGCCCTGGTCCTGGCCGTGACGTTCGGCCTGTTTGCAATAGGCGGCATGGGCGGCGGCGACGCCAAGCTTCTGGCCGCAACCGCGATGTGGATGGGCCTCAATGTCAATCTCGTGGAGTATCTTGTCGCCTCGACAATCATCGGCGGCCTGCTGACGCTCGCGATCATCCTCTACCGGAAGTCGATGCTTGCGGCCGTTACCGGCCAAAATCCGTTTCTGCGCCATTTCGCCGACGAGGCAAAAGGCGTTCCCTATGGCGTCGCGCTCGGCCTTGGCGGGTTGCTGACCTATCCGGACTCGCCTTTGATGATATGGGCGCTGGCCAGGCTGGCGGCCTGACCACGATATTATTTTATTGTCTGTCAGCATTGCCGAGACCCCGTTCTCAACGGGGTCGGCCCGGCTGTTTTGGCCGGTCCGGCTATAGTCCGGCTAATTTATGTAAACGTTAAATTAATCACGATCGTAAGCATTACATTAACCTTGTTTTGACGATTGCCGCTGCAAAGTCCGGCTTGGCTACGTGGTTTGCCAGGGCAAGGGTTCGGACAGATGCCAGCATCGCGATTGATAATTCTGAGCGTGGCGGTGGCCGCGGCGGGTGGCGCTGGCTATGTCGCGAAGAACATGGTGGCACCGCCGCCCCAGGTCGTCGTTGATTCCGCTCCCCAGGCCCCGGCAGTGGCACTCCAGGATGTGCTTGTGCTTTCAGGCGACGTTCCGATGGGCAGCCCGATCCAAAACAACATCGCCTGGCAATCCTGGCCCGCCGACGGCGTCAACGCGAATTTCATCACCCGCACCGCCGAGCCCGAGGCGCTGGACAAGCTGAAGGGTTCCATTGCCCGTGTGGCGATGTATGCCGGAGAGCCGCTGCGGCGTTCCAAGCTGATCGGGGAGGGGCAGAGCTTCATGTCGTCGATCCTGCCTTCCGGCATGCGGGCGGTCGCCACGGCCATCTCGGCCGACACGTCGGCCGGCGGCTTCATTCTTCCCAACGATTTCGTCGACGTCATCATGACCCGCAGGGCCGATGCCGCCAGCGGTGCCGCCGGCTTCAACACCGAAACCATCCTCAAGAACATCCGCGTCCTGGCCATCGACCAGACCATTCAGGAGGACGAGGAAGGCAAGAAGACCAGGGTGGGCCAGACCGCCACGCTGGAACTGACGCCCAAGCAGGCGGAGATTATCACCGTCGCCCAGCAGATGGCGGATCGCCTGACCCTGGCGCTGCGGGCGGTCGCGGACACGCAGGAAAAGAATGTGGGTGAGGCCGACTATCTCGTTTCCGGCAATGGCCGCAGGGGAACGGTGAGGCTGATCAAGTCGGGCGAAGTTTCCGAAGTGGGAGCAAGGAAATGAAGCTAGGTGGCAAACTGCCGGCAATCGTAGCCGCGGCATTCGGCCTGCTGCTCGTCGGAACGAATGTGCAAGGCAGCGTCGTCGAGGCAAAGAACGCGCAGGTCACGGCATCGACGGCCACCCAGCGCGTCAAGCTCGGCCTCAACAAGTCGGTGGTCATCGACCTGCCGAGCGATGCCTATGACATTCTCGTCGCCAACCCGGCGGTTGCCGATGCGGTGACCCGCACCGCAAGGCGCATCTATCTGTTCGGCAAGGCGGTCGGCGAGACGAACATCTTTGTCTTCGGCCCCAATGGCGAGCAGATCGTCAGTCTGGACCTGGCCGTCGAGCGCGACGTTGCCGGCCTTGAGGATTATATCAGGCGCTTCCTGCCGACGTCGGCCATCAAGGTGGAACTGCTGAACGACAACGTCGTCCTGACCGGAACGGTCGACACGCCGCTGGACGCAAAACGCGCGGTCGACCTGGCGACGATCTTCGTTTCCGGTGGTGAAGCGACGACCGGACAATATTCGCAGACCGCTGCCGGCGGTTCGGCCCAGAGCGGTGTCGACATCAACAATCCGGACCAGGAGCGCCGCACCAGCAAGATCGTCAACCTTTTGCAGATCATTGGCGACGACCAGGTCACGCTGAAGGTCACGGTCGCCGAAGTCAGCCGCTCGGTGATGAAGCAGCTCGGCGTCAACATGGTCGGCAGCGGGGGCAGCAACGGCATTAGCTACGGCGCGGTCAGCGACAATTTCATGGGTCTCGGCAAGCAGCTATCGAACTCGGGCCTCCAGGTCGGCGCGTCGGGGCTGCAGGCCTATGTCAACGCCATGGAGCAGTCCGGAGTCATGAAGACTTTGGCGGAGCCGACCTTGACCGCCGTATCCGGCGAGAAGGCGACCTTCAAGGTCGGTGGTGAATACAACATGGTCACAAATGTCGACCAGAAGGTATCCGACGACAACCGGACTGGGTTGAAGACCTACAGTGTCGAAAAGATCGAGTACGGCATCGGCCTGGAATTCCAGCCGGTGGTGTTGTCTCCCGGCCGCATAAGCCTGAAAGTCCGAACCTCGGTTTCCGAGCCGACAACCGAGGGATCCGTGTCGTTGTCCGAAGGCGTGACGAGTTCCGGCATGAACGCCCTTTCGCTGCGTAAGCGTCTTGCCGATACGACCGTTGAACTGCCCTCGGGCGGCTCCATGATGATCGCCGGCCTGGTTCGCGACGATGTCAGGCAAGCCGTCAACGGACTGCCCGGACTGACAAAGATTCCAGTGCTTGGCGCGCTCTTCCGCAGCAGGGATTTCGTCCGCAACGAGACCGAGCTCGTCGTCATCATCACCCCCTATCTGGTGAAGCCGGTGGCACGCAACGACCTTGCCAAGCCGGACGACAATTTCAACGCCGCCAGCGATGGCGCCGCCATGTTCCTTGGCCGCGTCAATCGTGTCTACGGCACCATGCAGACCGACAAGCCCAACGGCCGCTACCACGGCGTCGTCGGCTTCATCTACAAGTGAGCGGAGAAGCGGACATGTCTCAGTCAGCATTGAAGGCAAGCACCATCGCCGCAACGATGCGCTTTGGCCGCTCGCGGGTCTGCCGGCGGTCCGTTCCGGTTCTGGCGATTGCGATGGCGGCACTGCTGGCCGGCTGCGCCCAGCGCGACAGCATCACGGTCGGCTCCATCCCGGACGATTATCGCACCAACCATCCGATCGTGATCGCCGAGAAGAACCAGAAGATAGATCTGCCGGTGGGCGCCGGTGACCGTGGCATGACGGGCTCCCAGCGTGACACGCTTTCGGGCTTCCTCGACGGCTACGACAGGAGCGCCGCCCCGACGCTGACGATTGCAATCCCGGCAGGCTCGGCCAACGAGGTCGCGGCGGCCGCTGCCGGGCGTGATTTCGCCCGGCTGGCGGTTGCCAGCGGCATCAAGCGCAACCGGATCGTCATGACCTCCTATCAGTCCGCTTCCGCCGAAGCCTCGGCCCCCATTCGCGTTGCCTATATCTCGGTGAAAGCCCAGACCGATAAATGCGGGCGCTGGCCCGAAGATCTCGTGGAGACATCGGAAAACAAGCACTATGCCGATTTCGGCTGCTCCTATCAGAACAATCTTGCTGCCCAGATGGCCAATCCGGCCGATCTGCTTGGACCACGCAAGCAGGCGCCTATCGACGCCGAGCAGCGTGGAAAAGTCATCGACGGGTACCGAAATCAACCGTTCTTTGATTGGCAAGCAGAAGGCGAAGTTAGCTACTAAAGCGCAGTTCCGGAGCACATGGACATGAACAATCTGGCCTATGACACTCCTGTGGACGGCAGCGATACCTCGCAGCAGGACATCGCCGCGATGCAGGCGTTGCGGCCGATCCCGCGCATCTCGATCCAGGCATTCTGCGAGACCGAGGGTGTTGCCAACCCGGTCGAGCGCGCCGGCGAGGACCGTCGCATGACGAAGGCGCATCTCAAGGTCCACATGGGCGGTGTTCCCACTGCCATCGAATTCTACCAATCGGCGCCGACGCCCAATCTGATCCTGCTGGAATCGCGCAGCGAGCCCAAGCAATTGCTGGAACAACTCGCCCAGCTTTCGGAATATTGCGATCCGACGTCGAAGGTGGTGGTGATCGGCCACTACAATGATGTCGGCCTCTACCGGGAACTCATCCGCAACGGCATTTCCGAATATGTGATCGCTCCGGTCTCGATGGCCGACATCGTCAGCGTGGTGTCGTCGATTTTCATCGATCCGGAAGCCGAGCCGCTCGGCCGCTCGATCGCCTTCGTCGGCGCCAAGGGCGGTGTCGGCTCCTCGACGATCGCCCACAATGTGGCTTGGGCGATGTCCTCCCTGTTCAAATCCGAAGTGGTCGTCGCTGATCTCGATCTGGCTTTCGGCACCGCCAACATCAATTTCGACCAGGATCCGGCGCAAGGCATTGCCGAGGCGGTGTTTTCACCGGAACGCATCGATGAAGTCTATCTCGACCGGCTGCTGACCCAGTGCGCCGCGCATCTGTCGCTGCTGGCGGCGCCTTCGACGCTCGAACGGGTCTATGATTTCGATCCAGAGGCCTTCGTTCAGCTCATCGACACCGCCCAGCGCAGCGTGCCGCTTCTGGTGCTCGACGTCCCCCATGCCTGGACGGGCTGGACCAAGAACACCTTGGTCAAGGCCGACGAGATCGTCATCACCGCGACACCGGAACTTGCCAATCTGCGCAACACCAAGAACCTCATCGATATGCTCAAGCGGCTTCGTCCCAATGATCCGCCGCCCAAGCTGATCATCAACCAGGCCGGCGTCCCGAAACGCCCGGAGATTTCGCCGGCCGATTTCGCCGAGCCGCTCGGTCTGTCGCCAATGTCGGTCATTGCTTTTGATCCCTTGCTGTTCGGCAATGCCGCCAACAACGGACGTATGCTTGGCGAAATGGATGCCAAGAACCCGGTCGTCGCAATGATCAACGAAATGGCGCATGTGCTGACCGGGCGCAGCGAAATCAAGATCAGGAAGAAGGCCGGGCTCGGCAGCCTGCTCGGCAAGCTCTCGCGCAACAAGAAGTGACGCTTCAGCAGTGGAATCGGTAGTCGATCATGTTTGGTAAAAGAGGCAGCGACGACGGCAACCGGTTCACGCCGGAATTTCGCCAGCCAGCACCGGCGCCTGTTGCGCCACCGGCTGCAGGTTCCGTGGACACGGCGGTTCTGACACGGCCTGCGGCGCCAAGCGCGCCTGTCGCGCCGCCGGCGCGCCGTGCGGTCGAGGCACCGCCATTGGCGCCTGAGCCGAAGCGGGCACAGCGCGAAAAAAGCGAAACCTATTACGATACCAAGAGCCAGGTCTTCTCCGCACTCATCGACACCATAGATCTGTCGCAGCTTTCCAAGCTTGATCCTGAAAGTGCGCGCGAGGAAATCCGCGATATCGTCAACGACATCATCGCGATCAAGAACTTCGCAATGACGATCGCCGAGCAGGAAGAGCTGCTCGAGGACATCTGCAATGACGTGCTCGGCTATGGGCCGCTCGAGCCGCTGCTCGCCCGCGACGACATCGCCGACATCATGGTCAACGGCTCCAGGAACGTCTACATCGAGGTCAACGGCAAGGTCGAACAGACCGGCATCCGCTTTCGTGACAACCAGCAGCTCCTCAACATCTGCCAGCGCATCGTCAGCCAGGTTGGCCGCCGCGTCGACGAATCCAGCCCGATCTGCGACGCGCGCCTCCCCGATGGCTCCCGCGTCAACGTCATCGCGCCGCCGCTCTCCATCGATGGCGCCACGCTCACCATCCGCAAATTCAAGAAGGACAAGCTGACGCTCGACCAACTGGTCAAGTTCGGCGCCATCTCGCCGCAGGGCGCCGAAGTTCTCAAGATCATCAGCCGTGTTCGCTGCAACATCGTGATCTCGGGCGGTACCGGTTCGGGCAAGACCACGCTGCTCAATTGCCTGACCAACTATATCGACCGCGAGGAGCGCGTCATCACCTGCGAAGACTCGGCCGAGCTGCAATTGCAGCAGCCGCATGTGGTGCGCCTCGAAACCCGCCCGCCCAATCTGGAGGGTGAGGGTGAGGTGACGATGCGCGACCTGGTCAAGAACTGCCTGCGCATGCGGCCCGAGCGCATCATCGTCGGCGAAGTGCGCGGACCCGAAGTGTTCGATCTTCTGCAGGCGATGAACACCGGCCATGACGGCTCGATGGGCACGATCCACTCGAACAGCCCGCGCGAATGCCTGAACCGCATAGAATCCATGATTGCCATGGGCGGTTATTCGCTGCCGCAGAAGACAGTGCGCGAAATCGTCGTCGGCTCCATCGACGTGATCATCCAGGCAGCGCGCCTGCGCGACGGATCGCGCCGCATCACCCACATCACCGAGGTGATCGGGATGGAAGGCGACGTTATCATCACGCAGGATATCGTCCTCTACAACATCAAGGGTGAGGACGCCAACGGCCGGCTGTTGGGTGAGCACGTATCGACCGGCATCGGCCGTCCGCATTTCTGGGAGCGTGCACGCTATTACGGCGAGGAGCAGCGTCTCGCCATTGCGCTCGAGGCGATGGAGAAACGCGCTGACTGACGTCTGCTGGGGTGTAAGGGTTCGGGCCAATGTTTGGAATTGACGGCACAGTACTGGCGTTTGTCGTGCTCGCCGGCTTCAGCGCCGGCGCCGTCGCTTATGCATTTCTGTTCACCCGGATCAGCAACGAGAAACAGGTCGGCAAGCGGCTCGAAACAATCAGGACCGCCGAGACGGATCGCTCCGTCGTCAAGGCCTCGCGCGACCGCGTGGCGGAAGCCGCCAAGCGGCGCAAATCGGTTCAGGATTCTCTCAACGAACTCGACGCCAAGCAGAAAACCAAGGACAGCCGCGTCAAGAAGCCGCCGCTGAAAGCCCAGCTTCGTCAGGCCGGCCTCAAGACCACCATCGAGCGTTTCTATATATATTCCGCAATATGCGGCATCGTTTTGACGATGGCCGCTTTCGTGGCCGGAGCCCCGCTGATCGCCTTGCCGGGCGTGCTGCTGGCCGGGGGGCTGGGCCTGCCGCGCTGGTTCGTCACGTTTCGCCGCGCCCGCCGGGTCAAGGCATTCCTCAACGAATTTCCAAACGCGCTCGACATCATCGTGCGCGCGGTCAAATCCGGCCTGCCGCTGAACGATGCCGTGCGCCTGATCGCCAACGAATCGCCCGAACCCGTAAAGACCGAGTTTCGCCGCATCGTCGATTCACAGCAGATGGGCCTCTCTATCCCCGACGCGACCTTGCGCATGCCCGAAACCATGCCTTGCACCGAGGCAAGCTTCTTCGGCATCGTTATCCAGATTCAATCGCAAGCCGGCGGCAATCTCTCCGAGGCGCTGGGCAATCTTTCGCGCGTGCTTCGCGATCGCAAGAAGATGAAAGCCAAGGTCGCGGCGCTGTCGATGGAAGCGAAGGCATCCGCCGCGATCATCGGTGCGCTGCCCTTCATCGTCGCCTTTCTCGTCTACCTGTCGAGCCCGGCCTACCTGATGCCGCTGTTCAACACCAGCGTCGGAAACCTGATCCTTGGTTGCTCTGCGGTCTGGATGTCGATCGGCATCCTGGTGATGCGCAAGATGATGAACTTCGAAGTCTAGGATGCTGGCATGACCGAGCAAGTCATCAAGACCCTGACGGATCCGAGCTTCCTGATCGCGATGCTGGTCGCGATAGCGGTGTTTGCGACCGTCTTCACCTTGCTGCCGGCGTTTGGCGGAAACCAGCTCAAGTCACGCATGAAATCCGTTGCGCTGGAGCGCGACGAACTGCGTGCGCAACAGCGCGCCCGGCTTGCGGTCGAGGCCGACCGCCGTCGCAAGGGCTTGCGTGAGGAACAGTCGATCGGCATGCGCAACATCGTCGACCGGCTGGATCTGAGACGCGCGCTCGCCGATGAAGGCACCTTGCAGAAACTCAAGGTGGCCGGTTTTCGTGGACAGAATCCGCTGACGCGGTTTCTTTTCTTCCGTCTCGTGCTTCCTTTTGTCGGTTTCGCGCTGGCCGCAATCTACATCTTCGTGCTCGGAGGACTGCCCGACAAGCCATTGGTCATCAGGCTGTTCGTCTGCATCCTCGTTGCTTACGGCGGCTTCTACGCGCCGGTCATCTACGTCAACAACCGCGCCACCAAGCGCAAGCAGTCGATCCAGATGGCATGGCCGGATGGGCTCGATCTGATGCTGATCTGCGTCGAATCGGGCATGTCGGTGGAAGCAGCATTGCGCAAGGTCGCCGACGAGATCGGCGCGCAATCGGTGGCGCTGGCGGAAGAGTTCATCCTCACCAATGCCGAGCTTTCCTATCTGCCGGAGCGCAAGCAGGCCTACGAGAACCTGGCAAGCCGCACCGGCCTGGATTCGGTCAAGTCGGTGTCGCAGGCGCTCGTCCAGGCCGAGCGTTACGGCACGCCGGTGGCGCATGCACTGCGCGTGCTTGCCGCCGAAAGCCGCGACATGCGCATGAATGCGGCCGAGAAGAAGGCGGCCGCCCTGCCGCCAAAACTCACCGTGCCGATGATCCTGTTTTTCCTGCCGGTGCTTTTCGCCATCATCCTGGGTCCCGCCGGCATTCAGGTCAGCCAACGCGGTATCTTCGGCGATCATGCGGCGCCGGCAACAAACGCCCAGTAGCGGCAAGGCAAATTCCTGCAGTACACTTCAAACGAAGAGGCCGCGCTGCATGCAGCGCGGCCTCTTCGTTGGGGCATCGGAATTGTGGTCTCAGTTGGTTGCGGATTTCGGCTTATCCTGGTCCTTGAGCTGGCTCCAGGCGTTCTGTTGGGCCAGCATCTGCCTGAGATAGGCGACATTTGCCTGCGCCTGTTCGGGCGACAGTTCCTGCGAGGCGATCTTCTCGGCCTCGTCGAACCGGCCTTGCAGGCCGACGACCAGCGCCAGGTTCTGGCGGACCCGGCTGTCCGCATTCGGCTGTTGCGCGGCCGAGCGCATATAGGTTTCGGCGGTGCGCAGATCACCTTCCAGCACATACGACATGCCAAGATTGGAGAGCACGGAAGGCTCGTTCGGCTTGAGGTCGAGCGCCTTGCGGTAAAGCTGGCGCGCATCGTCCTTCTGGCCGGTCTGGTCGAGAATGGCCGCTTCCGCCGACACCAGCCTCCAGTCGGGATATTCCGGTGTCTGAGCGCGACGCACGGCGTCGAGCGCCGCCTCGAACTGGCCATTGGCGGCCAGCGCCTTGCCATAGGAGGCAAGCACGTCACGATCCTTGGGCAAAGCGATGGCGAGTTTGCGCATCACGGCCAGCGACTGGTCGGCGTCGCCATCCATCTGTAGCGCCGCCGCATAGTTCGTCGCTATCCGCTTGTCGTTGGGGTTCTTCGCGTAGGATTGGCCAAGTGCACCGGTGGCATTGTGCAGTTCGCCGGCCGACATGCTTTCAAGCGGTTTGCCGCTGGTGCGTGCGATAGAGCCGGTGGAGAGCTTGTCGGTTCCGCAACCGGCGACGCCCGCCGTCAGCGCCAGCACAAGAGCCATGGTGATGAGCCGTTTTCCCCTGATATTGATCCTGCGGTTGGTCGGCATGGCACCCTAAGCCTCCATTCATGCGCGGCCATTGCGTGGCCGTCTTCCCTCTCGCAGAAATATTCTGTTAACCCTAACGGACGGTTAAGAACGGCGACTCACACGGAGAACATCGCATGCCTGTCGAACTCGTCGGGAAGACATTGCCGGGCGCGTTGCCGGTCCATCTGGTCGCCAGGGACGGTCTGGACGCGGCCGGTCTTGCGCCGGCCGCCATCGCCTGGGCCAGGGCCAACGGCTTTTCCGGCGAGGCAGGCAGGACACTGGTCGTGCCCGGCGAAAACGGGGCGCTCGGCGGCGCCTTGTTCGGTATCGGCGATGGCGAAGGCGCGCTTGCCCTCGGCGCATTGTCGAAAGCCTTGCCGGAAGGCGACTGGCATTTCGCCTTGGCGCCGGCCGAGGCCGAACTCGCGGCGATCGCGCTGCTGCTCGGCGGTTATGTCTTTACCCGCTACGGCAAGAAGCCAGGCAGGGCGCTGCGCTTCGGCCTGCCGGCCGACGTCGATGCCGGGCGCGTTCGCCGCATTGTCGATGGCGTCTTCCTGACACGCGATCTGGTCAACACGCCGACCAGCGATATGGGTCCGGAAGATTTGGAGCAGGCGGTGCGGACCCTGGCCGCCAGGCACAAGGCCGAAGTCTCGGTGATCAAGGGTGACGATCTCCTCGACCGGAACTTCCCGATGATCCATGCGGTCGGCCGTGCGTCGACCAGCGCACCGCGCTTGATCGACATGCGATGGGGGCAGCAAGACGCACCGAAGGTGACGCTGGTCGGCAAGGGCGTCTGCTTCGACACGGGCGGCCTCGACATCAAGCCATCGTCCGGCATGCTGCTGATGAAGAAGGACATGGGCGGTGCCGCCAATGTCCTTGGCCTCGCCTCGATGATCATGGCTGCCGGGCTGAATGCGCGGCTGCGCGTGCTCATTCCCGCGGTGGAAAATTCGATTGCCGGCAACGCCTTCCGGCCTGGCGACGTGCTGATGAGCCGCAAGGGCATCACTGTCGAGATCGGCAACACGGATGCCGAGGGACGGCTGGTGCTGGCCGACGCGCTGGCGCTGGCCGACGAGGAGGAGCCGCAGCTTCTGGTTGACATGGCGACGCTGACCGGGGCTGCCCGTGTCGCGCTCGGCCCCGATCTGCCACCGTTCTACACCGGCGACGAAACGCTGGCATCCGATCTGGCGGAGGCTTCCGTCGCGACGGAGGATCCGCTGTGGCGCATGCCGCTGTGGCGGCCCTACGATGCAAAACTGTCGTCGAAGATCGCCGACATCAACAATGTCACCACGGACGGTTTCGCCGGCTCGATCACAGCGGCGTTGTTCCTGAAGCGCTTTGTCGAAAAAACCGCGGGCTGGGCGCATTTCGACATCTTCGCCTGGAATCCGGCTGATCGTCCGCATGGCCCCGCCGGCGGCGAGGCACAGGGCATCCGCGCGCTGGAGCGGATCATCGCGAAACGCTATGGCTGACAGTCGCAGGCGAAAGACGGCAATCGCTTTGACTGAAACGGAACCGAAACAATTTGCCGTCATGCTGGCGCGATGTCGATTGCGATGCGCCCGAGCCAGGCCTTGCGACTGTGGCAGCAGGTGATGCTGTCGCAGGTGCGCGACGACGCGCCCGATCTGACCATGCGCCAGACGGCGATCCTGTTCACCATCTATCTCGATCCGCCGCCGCACACCGTGCGCGGGCTCGCCGCCCGGCTCAATGTGACCAAGCCGGTGATCACCCGCGCCCTTGACACGATGGGCGCTTTGAAACTCGTCTCGCGCCATCGCGACGAGCTCGACAAGCGCAATGTTCTGATCAGGCGCACGGTCGAGGGCGCGCTCTTTGTCGAGCGCTTCGGCGATGGTATCATCGCCAAGGCGCTCGAACTGCCGATGTGAGCGAATTTACCTTTCAACAGAGTGCTCGATTTGACTGCCAGGGATGCCCGCCTTCACGCTTTTCGCTCCGACCTTGCCGATGCACGGCTGAAGGGTGAGGTCGCCGCTGACCGCTTCGTCGCCGGCCGGCCGGCGCGGATCATCGCGTCAGTAGCCGATATGCGCAAGGCGCCGCGGCCGGATGCCGGCGTCAACACGCAAGCCCTGTTCGGCGACGATGTCCTGGTCTTCGATGTCGCTGAAGGCTGGGCCTGGGTCCAGGCCGAACGCGACGGCTATGTCGGCTATGTCGCCGACACGATGCTGGGCAAACGGGACCATATGCCGACGCACATCGTCTGCGTGCCGCGCACCTTCCTCTATCCCGCGCCGGATCTGCGCTTTCCGATCGCCGGACAATTGTCGATGGGATCGACGGTGACAGTGACGGAGGCGGCCGAGACGCGCGGTACGCACTATGCGGTCCTGCCGTCTGGCGAGGCGCTGATCGCAGGTCACCTGCGGCCGCTCAGTGAAGCTGCCTCCGACTATGTCGCGGTTGCCGAGGCGTTTCTAGGAACACCTTATCTCTGGGGCGGTACTTCCGGTTTCGGCATCGACTGTTCGGGGCTGGTGCAACTGGCGATGCGCATGGCCGGCAGAGACGTGCTGCGCGATTCCGACATGCAGGCTGCGGCCCTTGGCGAGCCGCTGGAACCGGGACCTGATTTCTCCGGCTTGCGACGCGGCGATCTGGTGTTCTGGAAGGGCCATGTCGCCGTCATGACCGATGCCGACACGATGATCCACGCCAACGGTCACACCATGCTGGTGTCGAGCGAAGGCCTGAAGGATGCGGTTGACCGCATCGGTTATCTCTATGGTGGCCCGACAGGGTTCAGGAGGCCGTAGCCCTTCTTCCTTCGCCCCGTTCACGGGGAGAAGGTGCCCGAGGGCGGATGAGGGACAGCGCCAGCATTGAGAGGTTCGCGCCGCCCCCCACCTGCCTGCCGGCATCCTCTCCCCGTAGACGGGGCGAGGAAAGCTCACCTCGATCACCTTTTGTTCCGATTTTCCTTGGCGTTCGCGCGCCGTCGCGCTACCTCTGGCGGGTGACAGTTGAGCCGCGCCTTGCCGAACAGAATGCCGCCGTGGCCCTGCCCGAACCATTCCTCAGATGGTTTGGCGAGAAAGGCTGGTCGCCGCGCGCCCATCAGATCGAACTTCTGGCGAAGGCCCAGGCCGGTCAGTCGGTACTGCTGATCGCGCCGACCGGTGCCGGCAAGACGCTGGCCGGCTTCCTGCCTTCGCTGACCGAACTGGCCAACCGGTCAAAGAGAAAGCCGGGCCAGGCGCAGCGCGGTATCCACACGCTCTACATCTCGCCGTTGAAGGCGCTTGCCGTCGATATCGAGCGTAATCTCGGCAAACCGGTGGAAGAGATCGGGCTGCCCGTCACCATCGAGACGCGCACCGGCGACACGCCGGCGCACAAGCGCCAGCGCCAGAAACTGGTGCCGCCCGATATCCTGCTGACCACGCCCGAACAACTGGCGCTGCTGATTGCGGCCGGCGATGCCAGACGCTTCTTCGAAGATCTGCGCTACGTCGTGCTCGACGAACTGCATTCGCTGGTGACATCGAAACGCGGGCATCTGCTGGCGCTCGGCCTGGCACGGTTGCGCAGCTTTGTCCCTGGTCTGCAAACCATCGGGCTATCGGCGACGGTGGCCGAACCGGACGAGTTGCGGCGCTGGCTGGTCAGCCAGAATCCACCCAAGGGTTCGACAGGCCATGACATGGCCGAACTGATCGTCGTCACCGGGGGTGCGAAACCGGAGATTTCCATCCTCGACTCCGAAGAGCGCGTGCCATGGGCAGGACATTCTGCGCGCTACGCCACGCCGGAAATCTATCGCGAGATCAAACGCCACAAGACGACACTGCTGTTCGTCAACACCCGCAGCCAGGCGGAACTGCTTTTCCAGGAGTTGTGGCGGGTCAACGAGGACACCCTGCCGATCGCGCTGCATCACGGCTCGCTCGACGTCGCCCAGCGCCGGCGCGTCGAGAAGGCGATGGGCGAAAACGCGCTGCGCGCCATCGTCGCCACCTCGACGCTCGATCTCGGCATCGACTGGGGCGATGTCGATCTGGTCGTGCATGTCGGCGCGCCAAAGGGGGCGAGCCGGCTGGCACAGCGCATCGGCCGTGCCAACCACCGCATGGACGAGCCGTCCAAGGCGATCCTCATCCCCGCCAACCGCTTTGAGGTGCTGGAATGCCGGGCCGCCCTCGACGCCAACTATCTAGGCGCGCAGGACACGCCTCCGTTGATCAATGGCGGGCTCGATGTGCTGGCCCAGCATGTGCTCGGCTGCGCCTGCGGCGCGCCGTTCCGTGCCGATGACCTGTACGAGGAGGTGCGAACGGCAGCACCCTATGTCAGCCTCGACCGGCCGACATTCGACCGCGTCATCGATTTCGTTGCCACCGGCGGCTATGCGCTCAAGAATTACGAACGCTACGCCCGCATCCGTTTGAACAAGGACGGGTTGTGGCGGGTGTCCAATCCGCGCGTCGCCCAGCAATACAGGCTGAATGTCGGCACCATCATCGAGGTGCCGGCGCTGAATGTTCGATATGTGCAGGCCGGCAGCAAAGGCGCGGCTTCGCGTGGCGGCCGGGTCCTCGGCAAAATCGAGGAGGCCTTCCTCGAAACGTTGACGCATGGCGACACGTTCATGTTCGCCGGCAAGGTGCTGCGCTTCGAGGGCATCCGCGAGAATGAATGCTTCGTGTCGAACGCGCCGGGCAGCGATGCCAAGGTGCCCTATTATGGAGGCGGCAAGTTTCCGCTTTCGACCTATCTCGCCGAACAGGTCCGCATCATGCTCGATGACCCGCAGCGATGGAAAAAGCTGCCCGAGCAGGTCGCCGACTGGCTGCGCTTCCAGGCCGACAAATCGGTGCTGCCCAAGCGCGACGACCTGCTGATCGAGACCTTTCCACGCGGCAATCGCCATTATCTGGTGGCTTACCCGTTCGAGGGCAGGCTGGCGCACCAGACGCTCGGCATGCTGCTCACCCGCCGCCTCGACAGGGCAGGAGCCAGGCCGCTCGGCTTCGTCGCCACCGACTATGCCTTAGCGATATGGTCACTGGGCGACATGGGCGCGATGTTCAAAGCCAGGAAGCCTTCGCTGAGCGCACTTTTCGACCAGGACATGCTGGGCGACGACCTCGAAGCCTGGCTGGCCGACAGCTGGCTTCTCAAGCGCACCTTCCGCAACTGCGCGCTGATTTCCGGATTGATCGAGAAACGCCACCCTGGCCAGGAGAAGAGCGGCCGCCAGGTCACGGTCTCGACCGACCTGATCTATGATGTGCTGCGCAGCCATGAACCGGACCACATCCTGCTGCAGGCCACGCGCGCCGATGCGGCGGCCGGCCTGCTCGATGTCAGCAGACTTGCCGACATGCTCTCGCGCATCCAGGGTCGAATCGTGCATAAGGCACTCGAACAGATATCGCCGCTCGCCGTGCCGATCATGCTCGAGATCGGCAAGATGCCGGTGAACGGCGAAGCCGATGAGACATTGCTGATGGATGCGGCGACGCTGGTCGCAGAGGCCATGGGGCCGGAGATGGTCGAGGAATGAATTTTTCGCTGGCGCGCACATCGCTGATCGCCGAGGCCGATCTTGTCGGCATATCAGGCGAACGCGCCGTCTGCGACCCGCGCGGCGTGCTTTATTTTCCGGATCTGCGGCTTCTGGCCGTGTCCGATCTGCATCTGGAAAAGGGTTCGTCGCTGGCACGCCGCGGCACGCTGATCCCGCCCTACGACACCGGCGCGACCTTGCTGCGATTGCAGGCCGTCATCGCTGACTACCAGCCGTCTATCGTCATCAGCCTGGGCGACAGCTTTCACGATGGCGGTGGCGCCCAGCGCATGCATGCAAGCTTCCGCGAGCGGCTGGAGGCGTTGATATCAGGCCGGCAATGGTTCTGGGTCGCCGGCAATCATGACCCGGAAGCACCCGCCGACCTGCCTGGCGAGACGGTGCGTGAACTTGCTATAGGCTCGCTGCTGTTCCGGCATGAGCCGTCGAAGCAGCGTGTCGAAGGCGAAATAGCGGGCCATCTGCATCCCTGCGCCCGCATCGTCCAGCAGGGCCGCTCGGTGCGGCGGCGCTGCTTTGCCGGCGACGGAGGCCGCATGATCATGCCGGCCTTCGGCGCCTATACAGGCTCGCTCAACGTGCTCGACCGCGCCTATGCCGGGCTGTTCCGGCTGGACACGCTGATGGCTTATATGCTGGGCGCCCAACGCATCTTTGCCATTTCCGGCTCGATGCTGCGGCCGGGCTAAACAGCCCTACCTGCCGTAATAGAGCGTAACCGTGTGCTTCGCCTCTGCAAAGAACAGCCAGCGCTCGACCAGCATGCCGGCGAACTGGATTACAGCAGCGAGTACCGACAGCAACGCTGCCGGCGGCCAGGGCAGGGCGAACACAATGGCGAGCAGCCCCAAGGGCAACGCGAAAGCCAGAAGCTGCGTGATCTGGCGCAGCCGCGCGCCATGCTTGCGCGCGATGCGGAAACCCATTTCCTTGAGCAGGTAATTCTCTTCGGTATGCGGCCATTCCAGCGACCGCACTGTACCGCCGGCCAACCCGGTCGCGGTGTTGGCGGTGGTCGGGATCTCCAGCCGGTCATTGTAGCGCCAGGTCGCCAGCTTCCAGCCCCAGCCGGTCAAGGTCAGCAGCAGGCAAGCAGCCAGCTGCACCTTCGAACCAAGCGCAAAGCCCTGCAGCAGCGCGTTCAGCAGCACGCTGCCGGTCATTGCCGAGAAGATGACATAGCCGGGCAGGGTGAAGCGGCTATGCCATTGGGCGATCGGTTTCAGCGACGCATAGATCATGCCGGTGGTGCAGACGGTGATGATTGCGCCGATGGCGGCCAGAGATCCGGCGATGCCGACCCAGCCATCGGTCTTGCCGAAGAATATCCAACCGATGCCGAACAGTCCCGCCGGAATGAAGGTGATGACCGAGGCAACACCTTCGCGCGACAGCCATGAACTGCGCCATTGTGAGAACGCCCGCCAGGCGCGTTCGGGTCTGCCGAGGTGGCCGGTCGATGACAACAGGCCGGCCACGATCAGGCCGAGCGCCAGGCCCATGCCGATGAAGCCCAGCCAGAAATCGGGTGGGATGATCTGGAAGCCTCCGAGCGTGCCCAGCAGCGCGAGCAGGCCGTAGCCCGCGCCGGTGGCAGTGGTGAAGAAGACGACGGAGAAGGCTGGATGCATGGGTCAGTTCGAAAGCATGCGGTCGACCCAGCCGAGGAAACCGCCGTCGGCCCGCACCGGTTCCAATGCCGGCGCGGCCACCGATGCGGCGCGCGCGGTGTGGGCGCGCGGCGGCAAATATTTGTTGGTCGGGCGATAGCCGAGCTCAGGCATCAGGTCGACGCCGCCACGCTCCGCCACCAGTTGCGAAACAGCCGACAGGGGATCGCCGAGATCGCCGAAATGCCGGGCACTGGTCGGGCAGGCGGCGACGCAGGCCGGCACGCGGTCTTCTTCGGCCAGATTGTCATTGTAGATGCGGTCGACACACAGCGTGCATTTCTTCATCACCCCGACATCGGTGTCGAATTCGCGTGCTCCATAAGGACAGGCCCAACTGCACAATTTGCAGCCGATGCACTTGTCCTCGTCGATCAGCACGATGCCGTCCGAAGCCCGCTTGTAGGAGGCGCCAGTCGGGCAGACGGTGACGCAGGCCGGCGTCTCGCAATGCAGGCAGGAGCGCGGGAAGTTCACCGTCCGTCCGCCCATCTCGGTGGTGTGCTCATAGCTGTGCACGCGGTTGAACCAGACGCCGTCGACATGGCCGCCATAGGGATCGATGTCGGTCAGCGGCGCCATGTGGCCGCCGGTGTTCCATTCCTTGCAGGCGGTGACACAGGCCTGGCAGCCGACGCAGGTATCGAGGTCGATCACAAGGCCGAGTTTCTTGTCGCTTTGACTTGGCAGACAGGTCATTTGGTCGCCTCTCTCGCCCGGCGGAATTCGGCGCCGAAAGTCAGTCTGTCGGGCGAGGGTTCGAAATGCGGCGGCTGCTGGAAACGCTCGAATTGCGGCTCGGTAAAGCCGGCGTCTTCAGCCGCGCATTTGACGATGCGCACGCGAAGGTCGAACCACGCAGCCTGGCCGGTCACCGGATCGGAATTCGAATAGCGTTTGCCCTGAGCGTCAGCCGAGGTCTGGTCGCCGATGATATGGTTGAGCAGGAAGCCGCGATTGCTCTCGGCCGCGTCGTCCTTCAGCCCCCAGCTGCCGCGCCTTTTGCCGATGGCGTTCCAGGTCCAGACCGTGCTTTCGTTCACCCCGTCGATCAGCTTGATCTGCCCCTTCACTCTGCCGTTGATGCTTTCGATCCACACCCAGTCGTCATCGACAAGGCCGAGACCGGCTGCCGTCCGGTGATGCACGAACAGCCGGTTCTGGCTGGTGATCTGCCGCAGCCACGCATTCTGCGAACCCCAGGAATGGTACATGTGCATCGGCCGCTGCGTCAGCGCATGCAGCGGATATTTTTCGAGGTCGACGACCGCTTCCTCGAAGGGCATGTGCCAGAAGGGCAGCGGGTCCATGTAGGTCTCGATGCGCCGGCGATCGCCTTTCGGCGGCACCACACGGCCATGGCCACGCGCGGCGAGCCTGAAGCGCTGCATAGGCTCCGAGTAGAGCTGGAAAACGATCGGTTCGGCTTTCGGGATAAAACCCATCTGCACCGCGAAGTCGAGATAGGAGCGGTTGGCCATCTTATAATAGCGCTGGTCGTCCGCGAAATCATGATGCCAGAAGCCGCCATTGTCGATGTAGCGCTGCAACTGGTCCGGGTTGGCCTCACCCCTGCCGGTCGAGGTCCCATCCTTGCCGCGCCAGCCGGCGAGCGGGCCGATGCCGGGCGTGCGCTCATGGTTGACGATGTAGTCGGCATAGTCGCGGTATCTGGGCGAGCCGTCCTCATCGACGAAACCAGGCAGGCCGAGCCGGGCGCCGAGTTCGATCAGCACCGACTGGAACGGCCGGACGTCGCGGTCGGGCTCGATGACGGGATGGCGGATGGCGTCGCCCGGTCCGTCGGCATGACTGATCGGCCGGTCGAGCAGGCTGATGCAGTCGTGGCGCTCAAGATAGGTCGTGTCCGGCAGCACCAGATCGGCGAACGGCACGGTCTCGGAATAATAGGCGTCGGAATAGATGATAAAAGGGATCTTGTAGTTGCCCGCTTCGTCGCTGTCGGTCAGCATCGCCATGGTCTCGACGGTGTTCATCGAGGAATTCCACGCCATGTTCGACATGTACATCATCAGCGTGTCGATCTTGTAGGGATCGCCTGCCCAGGCGTTGCGGATGACGGTGTGCATCAGGCCGTGCGCGGCCAGCGGCGCGTCCCACGAATAGGCCTTGTCGATGCGAAGCGGCGTGCCGGCCTCGCCGACCAGCAAATCGTCCGGCCCGCAGACGAAGCCGAGCGGCATGCCGTCGAGCGGCGTCATCGGCTTGACGGTCTTGCCCGCCGGCTTCGGTCCGGGCGGCGCGGATCGAGGGTAGGGCGGCTTGAAGCGGAAGCCGCCGGGGACATCCACCGTGCCCAACAGCACCTGAAGGAGATGGATGGCGCGGCAGGTGTGAAAACCGTTCGAATGGGCAGAGATGCCGCGCATGGCGTGCATCGAGACAGGCCGCCCCTTGATCGTCTCGTGGCGGCGCCCGGCCCAGTCGGTCCAGGCGATCGGCAATTCGATCGTCTGTTCGAAGGCGACATGGGCGAGTTCGGCGGCGATCCTGCGGATCGTGTCGGCGGCAATGCCGCAGCGCTCGGCGACCGAGTCCGGTGCGTAACTCTCATCGAGGTAGCGGTCGGCGATCAACTGGAACACCGGGACGCAGCGGCGCCCGCCGATCGTGAAGCTGCCGGTCAGCGCCGGTTTCGCACCGGCATCGGCGGCGCTGACCGGTGTCTTCGCCGCCCTGTCCCAAGCCAGCGGATTGCCGTCGGCATCGCGCACGAACAGTCCGTCATCGGCAGCACCCGGCTCCTGGATGACGAGCGAATGGGCATTGGTGTAGCGCAGCAGATACTCGAGATCGACGCGACCCGCCTTGAGCAATTCGTGGATGAGGGCGAACACGAACAGGCCGTCGGTGCCGGGCCGGATGCCGATCCAGTCGTCGGCAATGGCATTGTAGCCGGTGCGGCACGGATTGATCGAGACGACCCTGGCGCTGCGCGCCTTGAGTTTGCCGAGGCCGATCTTGATCGGGTTGGAATCGTGATCCTCGGCAACCCCGAACAGCATGAAATACCGGGAGTTGTCCCAGTCGGGCTCGCCGAACTCCCAGAACGAACCGCCGATCGTATAGAGGCCGCCGGCCGCCATGTTGACCGAACAGAAGCCGCCATGGGCGGCGAAGTTCGGCGTACCGAACTGGCTCGCCCACCAGCCGGTCAAGGATTGGGATTGATCGCGGCCGGTGAAGAAGGCGAGTTTCCTGGGGTCGGTCCGGCGGATGTTCGACAGCCGTTCCGTAGCGATCGAAAACGCCTCCTCCCACTCGATCTCGCGGAACTCGCCCGAGCCTCGCGGCCCGCTGCGCAGCAGGGGCTTCTTCAGCCTTGCCGGACTGTAGTGCTGCATGATGCCGGAGCTGCCCTTGCCGCAGATCACGCCGCGATTGACCGGATGGTCCTTGTTGCCGTTGATGTAGCGGACCTTGCCATCCTTGATGTGTACATCGATTCCGCAGCGGCAGGCGCACATGTAGCAGGTCGTCTTGGCGATGCTGTCGGAAACGGCAGGCGAGGTGTCGACGCCGTCGCCTTCGTCAGGCGCTCGCGTGTCGGCAAGCGGGCGTTGCGATGGTGCCGAATTCGCGCCGCGCGGCGGTCCCTGCATCATGATCCGGTGGCGCCTGTACGGCGCATGGATTTGGCCCGCGTCTTCGGTCCGGGGCCGCGCATGTAGTGCTCTTCCGGGTGATAGCGATCGCCGGCCAGCCGCCGCCTTAAGCCGCGGGTCCAATGCGCAAGCAGGGATCTGAACCGCCCGATCATTCTGCTCTCTGCGATCTTTCGGCGAATTTTTTCTAACTTCGCCGGAAAACTTAGAATAAAGCTATCGATCTGTCTAATCAGTTGTTCTTGTAAATTCGATCGATATTGGTTCTTAATGCGGACATGACCCTGGACCAGTTGCGGATTTTCGTCGCCGTCGCCGAGCGCGGCCACATGACCAAGGCGGCGGAACTGCTGGGCATTTCGCAGTCGGCGGCATCGGCGGCCATCCGGGCGCTTGAAGAACAGCACGGCGTCCACCTGTTCAACCGCGTCGGCCGCAACATCGAGCTTGCCCAGACCGGCCATCGGTTCCTGCCCGAGGCCAAGGCCGTGCTCGAACGGGCCGCCGCTGCCCGCAATGTGCTGGAGCATGTCTCGCAGACCGTCACCGGCAGCCTCTCGATCGCCGCCAGCCAGACCATCGCCAGCTACTGGCTGCCGCGCCGGCTGGCTTCCTTCCACGAAGCCTATCCGGCCGTCAGGCTGAGCGTCTCCATCGGCAACACCAGGCAGGTCGAGGCCAATGTCCTCGATGGCGCGGCGGATCTGGGCCTGGTCGAAGGCCGCACCGAGTCCGATATCCTGCGCCGCACCAAGGTCGACGTCGACAAGCTGATGCTGGTGGTTGCCAGCGCGCATCCGGAGATCCCCGAAGTCGCGCCCGGCCGCCCTGACATCAAGGGCCTGCGCTGGATCATCCGCGAGGGTGGTTCGGGTACGCGCGAGGTGCTGGAGGATCTGGCACGCCACGAAGGCATTTCGCTCGCCGACCTCCAGATATTCCTGGTGCTGCCGAGCAATGAAGCCATTCGCCAGGCGGTCGAGGCGGGGGCCGGCGCCACCATCATCTCCGAGCTTGTCGCGGCTCGCGCCGTGGCCGAAGGCAGTCTGAGATCGGTGCCGCTCGAACTGCCGAAACGCGACTTCGCCATGATCACCCATCGCGATCGCCAGGCAAGCCTGGCCCAGATGGCGCTTAAGGCGCATCTCGACGGCAAGGCGGATGCCCCGTCGGCGGGCTAGAGTATCAGAGTTTGCGGCTTTGCCGTTGGCTCGGAGGTCTTGGTACTTTGTATCGAGTGGCTGATTGAAACGCCTCACCACGACCTTCCTCCCCAGATGGGCGCGCTAGCGCTGTCCGCCTCGACGCCCAGCCGTCACTCTGGCAATCCGGCGTCCCGCAGCGCGCTTCCCAGAGTCTCCGCGAGCGCTGGCGCACAGCGCACGCCAGCAAATTGGCGGCTGTAGCGGAAGCCCGGCTGAAGCTCGCGCACGCGCGCGGCGGCGGCCCTCGCTTCGTCCAGCCGGCCGAGTTTGGCGAGCGCAGCGGTCAGTTGCACGTAGGTGATGCTGTGTGCCGGATTGGCTTGAACGGACTTGTAGGCTGCGCGACAAGCTTCTTCGTAACGCCCGCGCAGCAAATGGCTCATTGCTTGGGCGTCAAACGCGGCCCAAGCCCACGAATCGAACGGGCTTAGCCGGATACCCTTCTCGCTCCATTCTATCGCGCGCTCTGCTTCGCCGGCCCATCCGAGAACGACGCTGCCAAGAATGTAAGTCAGCGCCGATGACGGGCTAATGGCGAGGGCTGCGTCTAACGCCGTGAATGCAGCGGCGCGATCATGCGCGTCCATGCCGATCGAAAACCCTGCCCATGTCAGAGCGAGTGCATCGTCTTGTCCATGGACAATGGCCAATCGGGCGTGCCGGATCGAAGCCGCACGGTTGAATTCCTGCAGCCCGGCACGAAGGAACAAACAATGATGACACATTGCTGCATTGCCATGCGCAAGGGCATAGGCAGGCTCGAGTGCGATGGCACGCTCAAGAAGCGCCAGTGCTCTCGTAACTTGTTCCGGCATACCTGTATCGACATCAGGCTGGGCTTGAAGCACGAGATCGTATGCGTCGAGACTCTCTGGGCGCTTCCGCCTGACACGTTCAATTTCCGCTTTTCGCAAGCTTGGAGCAATCGCGCCCACCGCTGATAGCGCGATTTCGTCCTGAAGCGCGAAAATGTCCTCCGAACTCCGGTCGTAGCGCTCGGCCCACACGTGCGCGCCGGTCGATGCATCGATCATCTGAGCGGTTACGCGCACACTACCGCCAGCTTTGCGCACGCTGCCTTCGAGGACATATCGTACGCCAAGCTCGCTGCCGACCTGCTTCACGTCCACGGCGCGGCCTTTGTAAGCGAAGGTCGAGTTTCGCGCGATAACGAAAAGCCATTTTATGCGTGCCAGGCCGGTGATGATGTCATCGACCATTCCATCGGCGAAGTACTCCTGTTGCGGATCTCCGCTCAAATTCGAGAACGGCAGGACCGCGACGGAAGGCTTCTCAGGCAAGGTCGGCGCCGACGCGGTGCGGGCGGCTGCAAAACGATCGGGGACATTCGTCGCAACAGCCGGTCCTACATAGCGATAGCCTCGGCGCGGCAGTGTTTCGATCCAGCTCTCAGCATCCGCTGCGTCGGCCAATACCCGGCGCAAGGCCGCGATCTGGACCGTCAGGTTGTTGTCGGCAACCGCCAATTTGCCCCAGCCGGCTTCGACCAGCGCGTCTTTGGATACCGGTACGCCCGCGTTTTGGAGCAGCAAACGCAGAAGCGAAACGGCGCGTTGCCCAAGCATGGTCGGCTCGGCGCCGTGGTACAAAATGCCCGCCACCTGATCGAGACGGAACGGGCCAAACTGATAAAGGTCGCCTCCGATTGTCATCCAACGCTTTTAGCAAATTTTTGGGAACGAATTCACGACTTTCCCGGCATCGACGGCCAATGTCGCACAGGTGCTTGCCGGAAGTAAGCGCCCAGTCAAAGGAGGATCCTATGAGCGCCAATGCCATTATTCGCATGCCCGACGAGAAGAAGGGGATCATGCTGCGTGGTCAACCTATGGTCTTCCTCGTCACCGGCGAAAACACCAAGCACACGAGCATGTTCGACTGGACGATCCCAGCGGGATTCGCCACCGGACGGCATGTTCACCGTGTGCAGGAAGAGACGTTCTACCTGCTCGAAGGCGAGTGTGCGTGGCATGTCGGCGACAAGACGGTTCGCGCAACGCCCGGAACCTATCTGTTCATTCCACCGGGAGTGCCGCACGACATCACGAATGTCAGTGAGAGACCCGCCCGCGTGCTGATGACCGTCTCTCCGCCTGGCCACGAACGCTACTTCGAAGAACTTGCCAGACTCGCGGCGCAGGGTGCGCCGGACCCAAAAGCCCTCGCTGAGCTGCGGAACCGCTACGATACTGACCAGCTCTCGACTTTGACGACACGCGGGTAGGCATCTGTCACGGCGGCCCCACGGCAGCTTCTGGCCAATTGCGACATATCGCGCTGGCGCACGAGCTTGGTCGCTATCGGCGCAAAGCGGACGTGATCTTCATCGCATCACGCCGAAGGTTATGGGTACACGACCTGGCCTAAGGCGGATCAGTAATCTCTGAAAAGCTGGACCGCTCGAAGAAAGCCTCAGCCGAACTTGCGTTGCGCATCCAGCGCCAGGCCAAGTCCGACCGAGCCGAACGTGTCGCCTTCGATGACGGATGCCTGCGGCACCAGCGACAGGATCTCTCGTTTGGCCAGCGGGATCGCGGTCGATCCGCCGGTCAGGAACACCGCGGTGATGTCGGACGGCTTCACCTCAGCGTCCCTGATAGTCTGCCCGACCGTTGCGGTGACCCGCTCGATGTCCCTGGCAATCGTCGCGTCGAGCCCGCTGCGCGTGATTTCGGCGGTGAACTCCGCACCCGGCAGCTTCACAGCGACCTCTGCGGATGACCTGTCGGTCAGCTCTATCTTGGCCTTCTCGACACGTGCGGCCAGCGCGTGTCCGTAGCGGTGTTCGACGACGTGGATGAAACGGTCGACCAGGTCGGCGCGCTCGGCCTCGTAGCGGATCTGGCGCAGATGCGTCATCGCCTTGGCGGTGTAGACCAGGTTGATGCGCTGCCATGTGGCGAGGTCGATGAAATAGCTTGCCGGCAGGTTGCGCTTGCCGTCTTTGGTCGGCGTCAAATAGCCGAGCCGCGGCATGACATGGGCGATGCTCAGCAGCCGATCGAAATCCGTGCCGCCGATATGGACGCCCCGGCTGGCCAGGATGTCGTCCTTGCGGTCCGGCGAACGGGAGCGCTGCGGCGAGACCCGCACGATCGAGAAGTCCGACGTGCCGCCGCCCATATCGATGATCAGCGCCAGTTCCTCGCGTGTCACCTTCTGCTCGTAGTCGAGCGCCGCCGCGATCGGCTCGAACTGGAAAGCGATGTGCTTGAAGCCCTGGGCACGCGCGGCGTTCTCGAGTTCGCTTTGCGCCTTCGCGTCGGCCTCGGCATCGTCATCGACGAATTGCACCGGCCGGCCAAGAACGACGGTCTCGACCGTATCGCCGGCATCGGCTTCCAGCCTCTTCTTGAGATGGCCAAGGAACATGCCGACGATCTCCATGAAGCCGATCGACCGCGATTTGATGCGGGTCTTTTCCTGAGCCAGCGAACTGCCGAGCACGCTCTTCAGCGAACGCATCAGCCGGCCTTCGATGCTGTCGGTGTAATTGGCGATGGCCTGGCGGCCAAAGCAGGTGCGGTTGTCCTCGAAGTTGAAGAACACGGCACTGGGCAGCGTGACCTGGCCGTTCTCCAGCGCGACGAGGCGCGGCTGCCCATTGCGGACCACGCCCACGGTGGAGTTCGAAGTGCCGAAGTCGATGCCGCCGAAGGCTGGTCGCATGACAAGTTCCTGCATTTGTCGTCGGCGAGCCGACAGGCGCCATGAGAAATCGCGCGCTGTCCGGGGACGGGCTGCTCTGCCGAACCGAATTGTTTGTGTCTGCCATTTGGCTGGGGAGCGCGGTCTACCGCATGCCTCGGCAAAGGGAAACCACTTTTCGGGGAAAATGCTAATCTCGCCGGAAGATCAGCCTTCCGAGCCAGCCGGTCAGCATGGCCAGCGATATCGCGAAGACGCCGTAGAGGAAGGAATAATTGTGCGCGACACGGAAGATCGACTGCTCGAAACCGGATTTGCGGATTTCGAGCTGGGCCGAGCTTTCCTTGATGAACAGACCGCTCTTGAACAGGAACGCGCGGGCTTTGTGGGTTCCAACCGGCACATTTGGCGCCAGCCTCACTGTGGCGCGGAAAAGGTTCTGCGACAGGAATTGCACGCCGCCGACATTCTCGCTGTAGAGCCCGGTCGCCGACTTGCGCTCCCGCAGTGCCGCCGTAAACTCCTCGATCGTCGCCGGGCTGTCGCCGGCATCGGCGGGCTGCATGTAGAGGTTGGAGGCGCCGAGCGACAGCTGCTTGTAGCTGTTGGGTTCGGTGATGTCCTGCAGCGGCCGCGTCGTCGCCACCGAATAGGAGACCGGCACGTTTTCGAAGGTCTCAGAGTCCAGATTGACCCAGACGCCGAGCACCCTGTCCTTGCGGCGCACCACCACCGGTTTGGGCGGACCTTCGAGCACGACGATGACGTCGTAGCGGCCCTGGCGCGCGACGAGTGGATCCGGGTTCTCCAGCGAACCGAAGATGGTCAGATCGGCCCCGGAAAAACCGGCGGTGATCGAGACGTTGTCGGTGGAGAGACCGATCTGGATGCCTTCGGTCAGCGGGACCTGTGCCTTCGCCGGCACGGCGGCCGCAACCAGCGACAGGACAATGGCGGTTGCGAATGTGCTGCGAGCCTTCATCAGTTGAGGCCCGCGGCAGACAGCGAATAGAGGTTGGGCGGGGTGACGAAAAGATCGATCGCCAATCGTATCGCCACCGCCAGCACCAGCAGTGCCAGCAAGGCCCTGAGCTGCTCGCCGCGCAGCCTCTGGCCGGCCTTGGCGCCGTACTGCGCGCCGGCGACGCCGCCCGCCATCAGCAGGAAGGCCAGCACGACATCGACTGTCTGGTTGGTGGTGGCGTGGACCAGCGTCGTATAGGCGGAGGTGAAGATGATCTGGAACAGCGAGGTGCCGATGACGACATTGGTCGGCACTTTCAGCAGATAGATCAGTGCCGGCACCATGATGAAGCCGCCGCCGACGCCCATGATCGACGACAGGAAGCCGATGCCGGCGCCAAGCCCAAGGACGGGGATGACGCTGACGAACAGTTTTGACGCCCTGAAGCGCATCTTCAGCGGCAAGCGGTGGATCCAGTTGTGCTGGCCGGATTTCTTCAGCACCGGCGCCGCACCGCTGCGCGTCGCGCGCAGCGCATTGACGCTTTCGACCAGCATCAGCCCGCCGACGGTGCCGAGCAGCACGACGTAGAGCAGCGAGATGAACAGGTCGAGCTGGCCGAGCCTGCGCAGGAAGGCGAAGACGTAGATGCCGCCGGTGGAACCGACAATGCCGCCGGCCAGCAACACCCCGCCGAGCTTGAGGTCGAGCGTACCGCGCTTCATGTGCGAAAGGACGCCGGAGACGGAGGAGGCGATGACCTGGTTGGCGCCAGTGGCGACAGCGATCGCCGGAGGGATGTTGTAGAAGATCAACAGCGGCGTGATGAGGAAGCCGCCGCCGACGCCGAACATGCCCGACAGGAAACCCACCGCCGCGCCCATCGCCAGCAGGACGAAGATATTGACGGAAATTTCCGCGATCGGGAGATAGATGCCCACCCGTCAGTCTCGATCAGTTCTGCCTGTCGGCGAATGCAACCGTTGCGGGCATCTTGGACCGACAAGCCAATTCGTTCTTGCGCCGGAGGTGCTGCGAAGTCAAACCGCGCTACGCCGCCGAAACAAAAAACATCTCAATCTGTTAACAGGCGAATGTGTGGCAAGGGCGTCGTGGAAGCGACGCCTCTGCCGTTATTTGCGCGCCAGCAGTGCCTTCACCAGGTTTTCGTCGACTTCGCCGGTCGCCGCCATCTTGTTGTCGGTCTGGAAAGCCATGATCGCGGTCTTCGTTTTCTGGCCCATCTTGCCGTCGGCGCCGCCGGCGTCGTAGCCGTTCTTGTTGAGAATGCGCTGGATGTTCTGGACGGCCTTCTTCATGTCGATGCTGGCGGTCGTCTGCGGCGCGCCGTCCTGCCAGGACTCGGGAATGTCGGCCGAGTTGGCTGCCGCATCCAGCGGCTTGGCCTTCCACAGCTCGGTCGCGGCGCGGGCGCGCTCGAGCTGCTCGGGCCGCAGCGCATTGGCGATCTCGTCACGCTTGGCCGCCGCATCCTTGTCGCCGGTCTTGGCGACGAGCGCGAACCATTTGTAGGACTCCTCGAGGTTCTGCTTCATGCCGACGCCCTTGGCGGCGAGGATGCCGAGATTGAACTGGCTGTCCTTGACGCCGACGTCGGCCGCCGCCTGGAACCAGTGCGCGGCCGATTCATTGTCGGTCACGCCGTCAGCCGCCATGGCAAACAGCACGGCCAGATTGTGCATGCCGCTGGCGTTGCCCTGTGCCGCGGAAAGCTGGTACCAGGTCTTCGCCTTCTTGATGTCGCGCGCGACGCCGATGCCCTTTTCGTAGAAATTTCCGATACGGTATTCGGCCGGCGCGAAGCCGAGTTCCGCCGATTTCTCGTACCATTTGGCCGCTGCCGCCATGTCTTCCTTGACGCCGCGCGACTCGGCATAGCGCGAACCGATTTCGAACAGCGCCTTGGCGTCGCCGCTGGCAGCGGCGTCACGCAAGGCGGCCGGGCCGGCGTCAGCGGGAATGTCGAATTTTGCCGTCGTCGCCGGCGAAGCGTCCACCGGCGGAACCGCGCCCGTGGTGTCCTTGGCGGTGGTCGGCTCTGTCGCCACAGGGTGGATGCCGGTGTCGGTATCGGTATCGGCAGGTTCGGCGGCGACCGGAACGGTCGAGGCCGGCGCAGGCGAGGCTGTCGTCGTCTCGGACACCGCTGGGTTCGCATCGGCCGATGTAGCCAAGGCGACGGGGGCGGGAACCGGTTCTGCGATCGGCGCGGCACCCATCGACGGCTCGGCGCCTGGCGGCGTGGCAATCATGCTTTGCGCGACCATGTCGTCCTTGGTTGCCGGTGCGGATGGCTCGGCCTGTCTGACGGCATGGTCCGGCGCGCTTTCCACTGCCGCGGGCTGCGCGTCCGTCTTTGGCCGGCTCGCGGCATCGAGCGAGGCGGTTTGCATCGGCTGCGAGGCGACGATCGGCACGACATCGTTGCTCGCCACCTGGGCCGGATCGGCGAAGAAGGCCTTGCCCAGTTGCAGGGCGCCCAGCGCCAGCAGGATCGCGGTTGTCCCCATCAGGATCGGCTTGCGCCGTGCCTTGAGCAGGTCGCCGATCCGCAGTGCCTTCACCGGTCCGGTCACCGTCGACTGGCGCTTCAGCGCATCGGCCTCGGCGGCCGCGGCCTGCGCCGCGCGCCGGGCAGCGGCGATGAAATCCGATTTCGCGGCATCGGTGTCGCTGGGCTTGGCCGGCTGGCCGCGCTCGTCACGCACGCGCTTCATGATGGCATTGAGGTCAGGTGCGCCGGAGCCGGGCTCCAGCGGCCGGTTGGCCATTTTCGGATCGAGCGGCTCGTCGAGATCGACGCTCGGTATTGGGGCACTCGGCGCTGAGCCGGCCAGTGGCGGGATATCCGCCTCCTTCTTGCCCTTGAAGGCGCGGGCCAGCCCGCCGAACAACGATTTGCGGCCGCCGGCCTGTCCGCCTTTCTCGGCGATCGTGTCCGAACCGAGCGCGGCCATGGCCGCCGCCGCGGCAGCCTCGGCCGGCGTGCGCGTGCCAATGCCAATACCCAGGTCGCTACGCATACCCAGGTCGCCGCGTGCACCCGGCTCATTGCGCAGGATGGCGGCGGCACGGCCATCGAGATCTGCCATGTCCCCAGTCAATGGCAGGGGCTGATCGATATCCATCGACGGCGCGTCGACGGCCATTTTGGGTCGGCGCACGCCGCGCCAGTTGCTCGGCTCGGCCGGTGCCGCATCCAGCAATTCGCTCATCGCCTCGACCGGCTCGCCGGGTTCGAGCGAACCCAGCCGGTCGACGATCTTGAGCAACGTATCGTGGATGGCCTCGAACGTTCTCGAATTGCGTTCGTCGGAGCGCCGCGTCAGTGTTTCAAGCGTCTTCAAATCCTGGGCGAGGCCGGAAACCGCGGTCGCATTGGCGCTCGAACCGGCCAGCGATTGCACTGCGTTCTCGGCCGCTTCGCGCGCCGCGCCAAGGATGGAATCGCGGGTTCCTGCGAGCGACTTTTCAATTTCGTTGAGACGCGGGCTGATGTCCTCGAATTCCGGCAGCGGGGTGCTGGGCTTGGAAAGATGAGCCGACAGGCCGGCAACCTGTGCTTCCAGGCTGCGGATCAGCGCCGGATCGATGCCGGCGACCTGTGCGGCCGACGCGTCCAGCCGGCTTGAAATGTCTTCGAGCCGGCTCTCCAGTCCGCGGATCGCCGCTTCGCCCGCGGGATCGGGCACACGCGTTTCAAGGCGCTTGGCGAGCGCCGTAAAGCGGGCATCGATGGCTTCCATGATGCCGACGCTGTCGACCTGCGGCATGCGCTGGTCGAGCCTGTCAGCAACCTCGTCCAGCCTGCGCTCGAGATCGCGGAACAGCATGTTGCCCTGCTCGATGGCGTCACCCTGGCGGCGTTCCATCATGCTCGACAGCACGTCGAAGCGTTGCTCCAGCCCATGGAAGATGTAGTCGGCGTCAGGCATGGCGGGTGCCTGGTCGATCTTGTCGGCGATGAATGCGATCTGCTTGGCCAGGCGCTCCATCGCCTGCTCCGGCAGATTGGCGCGGCCGGCGAGTTCGTCGACCCGGCCCGACAGCGTGCTCAACCGGTCCATGACCGCGTTGCCGGGACGATCCTGCGCCACTTCCTCGATCTGGCCGGCAAGCGAGTCGATCCGTCTCTCTATGCGCTCGAAAGCCTCGTGGTCGAATGAATTGGCTTGCGCGGCGACCGTCGATGCCACGATGGCGCGGGAAATCTCGTCCAGCCGCTCGTCGATCATGCCAAGCGTGTCGCTGCCGCGATTGTCTTGCTGGCTGGCGAAATGGTCGACAGCGCCGGCAAGCGTGCGCACCTTCTCCTCCAGCGAGCGCAGCGACAACGATTCCGGCAAATTGTTGACGGCATTGCTGATCTGCTCGAGCCGGGCGGTGAGAGCAGACAGGCCCGGGTCGTCCGAGCGCTTGCGCTGGTCGGCGTCGACGCGGTCTTCGAACGCCGTCCAGCGGCGATCGAAATCGTCCCAGCGGCGGTCGACCTTCTGCACGCTCTCTTCGCGTGCCAGCGTTTCGAGTGCGGCTTTGACCTGTTCGAGCTCGAGGCGCAGCATGTTGACGCTTCTGTCGTCGCTCTTCTCGGCCAGGGTCTGGATGGCGCCCGAAAGACGCTCGAACTCAAGGCCGAGTTCAGCACTGCCCTTGGCCGAAGCACCGGGCCTTGCGCCTGACTGGAAGGCCCGCTCGATGTCCTTGCGCAGCGCTTCGAATTCCCGCTGCAGGCCTGCGGTCATCTGGTGGCGCAATTCCTCGCGCATGCCGCGCAATTCGCCGGCGATCTTGCCGACCATGGCAACGCCATCCTCCTGGCCGCGCACGCGATCGATATCGCGGGCAATGGCCTGGTAATTCTGCTCGAAAGCGGCGGCTCCCTGCATCGGGCTCTTCGGACGCGACGCGGGCTGCGGGTCCTCATACCAGCGCTGCTGGCCAGAGGGCCGGGCGGCGGGGTAGCGCGCATCGGCACCATATTGGCGGGGATCGGGTTGGCGGAGTTCGGGACGTGCCATCGGATCCTCGCGCGTCCGCTCCAGCCGCTGCTCCAGTGTCTCCAGCGACTGGTTCAACTGATCGAGCGTGGTCTGCGGCCTGCGCTGCCTGCCGGCATTGAGTGTATCGAGATAGGACCGCTTGCTGTTCATCGGTGCGTCCGTCTTTCAGAATGGCTGGCTCGCGGCCAGTTCCCCCAGGTCCCTATCGGAACGAAGGCGACCGGCGGCGATGCCGCGGCGGAAGACGAGCTTCCCGGGCTCTCGCCCGCGCTCCGAAAAACCGTGAAAAATTCGATACAGGATAAACACGGGTAGCCGACGCGCCCACATTTCCCCCAACGTGGTAAACAACGCGTTAACCAAACTTAAGAAATCGAAAGGATGTTGGCTGCCGGCCTGACGGTGCGGCATAAAGGGCGGGGCGCAGAACGCCCTTGCGTCATCCTGCGGCAATCGGTATAGAATTGACGTAAACGTAAAAGGCGCATTGAGCGCATGTTTGCGATTTGTTTGTTGAAACCACGACTGGAAGCAGGCCCCCGCTTCCAGTCAGGCGACGCATGGTCCAGGACCGCGACGCCACCAGACGGGGAAAGCCAGTGACCATGAAGCTTATCTCGGCCGGCGAGACCGCGGCCAATACCAATATGTCTGCCGAAGCTGGCGAGGACCTCGTCCGCATCGGCGAGATGGCGAAGAAATATGGAGTGACGCTGCGCACGCTGCGTTTCTACGAAGACAAGGGCCTGCTCAACCCGCAGCGCGACGGTTCGACCCGTCTCTACACGCGCCGCGACAAGGCCCGCCTCAAGCTGATCCTGCTTGGCCGCAAGGTCGGATTCTCGCTGCGCGACGTCAAGCAGATGATGGATCTCTACGATCCGACCGGTTCAAACACCAAGCAGCTCAAGCTTGCGCTGGATAAGTCGGAAAAGCAGCTTGCCCGCCTGCAGAAGCAACGGGCGCTGATCGACGACGCCATCAACGAACTCAGCGGCTCGATGTCGGCGGTGCGCCAGATGCTGAGCGAGCGTTCGGCGCCGCAGGCGAGCGCCGCCAGCTGAAGCAATTCCGTCAGGAATTGCGCCAGACACCAAGTCGTCTGCTGATTGTCCGAGTTCTGTCTAGCCGCATGGCCTGCCACGCGGCTTTTCGTTGTCCTGGCCCACTCTTATGGCCTTTCGGCGCTGGCTTGCGCAACGTCGCGCCGCTACGCTCATTGCTCCAGGGGGCGGGGAATCTTGTCGCATCGAGAAAATTGACGTTTACGCAAACGTCAATTTTTGCTATCCCGCTCCCAATATGGGTCCGCATGCCGCCCTGGCTTGTCTTCGGGGCATTCGGACCGGGTTTGCAGGGTGGAGAAAAAGCATGCCGACATACAGGGCTCCGGTCCAGGATACGCTGTTCGTGCTCAACGAGGTTCTGGGTTATCAGCGTTATTCGAACCTTCCCGGATTTGCCGACGCCACGCCCGATGTGCTCGAGGCGATCCTCGCCGAAGGCGCCAAGCTCGCCGAAAACGTCATGCATCCGCTGAACCGTGTCGGCGACATGGAAGGCTGTGTGCGTCACGACGATGGCTCGGTGACCACGCCGAAAGGCTTCAGGGAGGCCTTCGACCAGTACCGCGAGGGCGGCTGGATGGGATTGGCCGCACCCGTCGAGTTCGGCGGCCAGGGCCTGCCCTATGCCGTGCACACCGCCGTCGCCGAATACATGGTCTCGGCCAATATGTCCTTGATGATGTATCCGGGCCTGACGCAGGGCGCGATCGCGGCAATCATCACCCACGGCACCGACGAGCAGAAGGCGACATGGTTGCCGAGGATGATCGAGGGTGCCTGGACCGGCACCATGAACCTGACCGAGCCGCATTGCGGCACGGATCTCGGCCTGTTGCGGACCAAAGCGGTGCCGAACGGCGATGGCACCTATAAGATTTCAGGCCAGAAGATCTTCATCTCGGCCGGCGAACACGACATGTCGGACAACATCGTCCATCTGGTGCTGGCCCGCATCGAGGGTGCGCCGGAAGGCGTCAAGGGCATCTCGCTGTTCATCGTGCCGAAGCTCAAGCTCGACCCGTCGGGCAATCCGGGCAACAGGAACACCGTCTCCTGCGGCTCGATCGAGGAGAAGATGGGCATCCACGGCAATTCGACCTGCGTCATGAACTATGACGAGGCTGAGGGCACGCTGCTCGGCGAGCCCAATGGCGGCCTGAAGGCGATGTTCACGATGATGAACGAGGCGCGCCTCGGTGTCGGCCTGCAGGGGTTGTCGCTGTCGGAGATCGCCTATCAGAACGCTGTCGGCTACGCCAAGGACCGTTTGCAGGGCCGCTCATTGTCTGGGCCGAAGGCGCCGGACAAGAAGGCCGATCCGATCATCGTCCATCCCGACATCCGCCGCAGCCTGATGACCATGAAAGCCTTCAACGAGGCCGGCCGCGCGCTGGCGCTGTGGACGGCGATCAAGTCCGACATCGCCCACCGCTCCGGCGACGACAAGGATCGCCAGGCCGCCGACGACTACACCGGCCTGATGACGCCGGTGGTCAAGGGCGTGCTCACCGACAAAGGGTTCGACCACGCCGTCATGGCGCAGCAGGTGTTCGGCGGTCACGGTTATATCGAAGAGCACGGCATGAGCCAGTTCGTGCGCGATGCCCGCATCGCCATGATCTATGAAGGCGCCAATGGCATCCAGGCGCTCGACCTCGTCGGCCGCAAGCTTGGTTTGCATGGCGGCCGCGCCGTGCAGGCCTTCTTCAAGGAGGTCGGCGAATTCTGCGAGGAGAACCGCGCTAACGAGAAGATGGCGCCGTTCACCAAGGCGTTGAAGAAAGGTCTCAACGATTTGCAGGCGGCGACCATGTGGCTGGTGCAGAACGGCATGGCCAAGCCCGACAATGCGGGTGCCGCCTCGACCGACTACATGCATCTCTTCGGCCTGGTCGCTCTGGGCTATATGTGGGCGCAGATGGCCAAGGTGGCACTTGGCAAGACGGACGCCAATGGCGCGCAATCTTTCTACGACAACAAGATCGTGACGGGGCGCTTCTTCATGGAGCGGATCATGCCGGAGACATCGGCTCATCTCGCCCGCATTTCGAGCGGCGCCGACACATTGATGGCACTGCCGGCGGAAGCGTTCTAAGCTCGACCTCACTGGCCTTTCTGTCTGTCGATACGCGGAGGAAATCGTGGCGACAAATCCCGCCGAAGTGCTCTCTTTGCCGAAGCCCGCCTGGGCGGCGGACGAAGTCGGCATGCTCTACGACATGGCGCATCGCTTCATGTCGGAGGAGATCGCGCCGCGCTACGACGAGTTCGAGAAGAACGAGATGGTCGATCGCGAAAGCTGGCTGAAGGCAGGTTCCGCCGGCCTGCTCTGCGCTTCTATGCCGGAGGAATATGGCGGCTCCGGCGGCACCTTCGCGCATGAGAGCGCCATCATCGAGGCCATTGGCCATGTCGGTGTCGACGGGTTCGGCATCGGCCTGCACAATTCGATCGTCGCGCCTTATATCCTCCACTACGGCTCCGAGGAGCAGAAAAAGAAATGGCTGCCGAAGCTGGCGACCGGCGAGCTGATCGGCGCCATCGCCATGACCGAGCCCGGCGCCGGCTCCGATCTGCAGGGCGTCAAGACGCGAGCGCAGAAGGATGGCAACCACTACAAGATCAATGGCTCCAAGACCTTCATCACCAACGGCCAGCTTGCGAACTTCATCATCGTCGTCACCAAGACCGATCCGGAGAAGGGCGCCAAGGGCACCTCGCTGATCGTCGTCGAGACCGACGAGGTCGAAGGTTTCCAGCGCGGCCGTAACCTCGACAAGATCGGGCTCAAGGCCAACGACACGTCGGAGCTGTTCTTCAACGACATGCGCGTGCCGACCTCCAATTTGCTCGGCCACGAGGAAGGGCAGGGCTTCGTCCAGTTGATGCAGCAACTGCCGCAGGAGCGGCTGCAGATCGGCACGGGCGCCATCGCCATGATCGAGCGGGCGCTGGCGCTGACCATCGACTACGTCAAGGAGCGCAAGGCGTTCGGCAAGGCGATCATCGATTTCCAGAACACCCAGTTCAAGCTGGCCGAACTCAAGACCGAGGCCACCATCGGCCGCGTCTTCTACAATGATTGCGTCACCCGCCACATCGCGGGTGGCCTCGATCCCGTGACAGCGTCGATGGCCAAGTACTGGCTCAGCGACCTGCAGGGAAAAGTCGTCGACGAATGCCTTCAACTGCATGGCGGCTATGGCTACATGAATGAATACCCGATCGCCCGCATGTTCCGCGACGCCCGCGTCCAGCGCATCTACGGCGGCACCAACGAGATCATGAAATTGCTGATCGGACGCTCTCTCTGAAGGCGACATCAGGCAAACCCAAGGAGCAAGCAAATGGCTGAAGCTTATGTCTATGACGCCGTGCGCACACCGCGCGGCAAGGGCAAGAAAGACGGATCGCTGCACGAGGTGCCGGCGGTGCGGCTTGCCGCCAAGACGCTCGAGGCGCTGCGCGACCGCAATGGGATGGACACTGCAAACGTCGACGACATCATCTTCGGCTGCGTCGATCCGGTCGGCGAGGCGGGTTCGGTCATTCCGCGCGCCGCCGCCTTCGAGGCCGGCTACGACACCAAGGCGCCCGGCATGCAGATCTCACGCTTCTGCGCTTCCGGGCTCGACGCCATCAATTTCGGTGCCGCCAAGATCGCGCAGGGAGCGGACGAGATCGTCATTGCCGGCGGTGTCGAATCGATGTCGCGCGTCGGCATGGGCGCCTCGGGCGGTGCCTGGTTCATGGATCCTTCGGTCGGCCTGCCCGGCTGGTTCGTGCCGCAAGGCATCTCGGCCGACCTGATCGCCACCAAATACGGCTTCAGCAGAGACGACGTCGACGCCTATGCGGTCGAGAGCCAGAAGCGCGCCGCCAAATCCTGGGCGGATGGCCGCTTCAAGAAATCCGTCATCCCGATCAAGGACCAGAACGGCCTGACCATCCTCGACCATGACGAGCATATGCGCCCGTCGACCGACATGCAGTCGCTGGCCTCGCTCAACCCGTCCTTCGTCATGCCCGGCGAAATGGGCGGCTTCGATGCGGTCGCGGTGCAGAAGCATCCCGAAGTGGAAGAGGTCAACCACGTCCATCATGCCGGCAATTCGTCCGGCATCGTCGATGGTGCGGCGGCCGTGCTGCTCGGTTCGAAGAAGGCCGGCAAGGCGATGGGGCTGAAGCCCCGCGCGCGTATCCGCACCTTCGCCAACATCGGCTCCGAGCCGGTGCTGATGCTGACCGGTCCGGTCGACGTCACCGAGAAGCTGTTGAAGCGCGCCAAGATGAAGCTCTCGGACATCGACCTGTTCGAGCTCAACGAAGCCTTCGCTTCGGTGGTGCTGCGCTACATGCAGGCTTTCGACATTCCGCATGACAAGATCAACGTCAATGGCGGTGCCATCGCCATGGGTCATCCGCTCGGCGCCACCGGCGCGATGATCTTCGGCACGGTGCTGGACGAACTCGAGCGGCGCGATCTCAACACCGCTCTGGTGACACTGTGCATCGGCGCCGGCATGGGCACCGCAACCATCATCGAACGCGTCTGACGGGGAGAGAAACGATGAGCTACACCAATTTCACCCTCGACACCGACGCCGACGGCATTGCGCTGGTCACCTGGGACATGCCCGGCCGTTCGATGAACGTCTTCACCGAAGAGGCGATGCGGGAATTGAACGCCATTGTCGACAAGGTGGCTGGTGACGCCGCCATCAAGGGCGCCGTGATCACCTCCGGCAAGGATACCTTCTCCGGCGGTGCCGATATCTCTTTGCTGCAGAAGATGCTGACGACCTTCGCCGCGGAAAAGGGCAAGGACGCCGAAAAGGCGACCAAGGCGCTGTTCGACAATGCCGGCATGATGACCGGCCTGTTCCGCAAGCTGGAAACTTGCGGAAAGCCGTGGGTGTCGGCGATCAACGGCACCTGCATGGGCGGCGCCTTCGAATTGTCGCTCGCCTGCCACGGCCGTGTCGCCGCCGATAGCGACAAGGTGAAGATGGCGCTTCCCGAGGTGAAGATCGGCATCTTCCCGGGCGCCGGCGGCACCCAGCGCGTGCCGCGGCTGACCGATCAGCAGCAGGCGTTGCAGATGCTGACCTCCGGCCAGACGCTGTCGCGGCAGAAAGCCAAGTCGATGGGCCTGATCCATGAGATCGCCGAGCCGGCCAGGTTGGTCGAGACCGCCAAGGCGATGATCAGGAATGGGCTGAAGCCGGTGGCGCCATGGGACGAGAAAGGTTTCAAGCTGCCAGGCGGCCAGATCTATTCGCCGGCCGGTTTCAATCTGTGGCCGCCGGCGATCGCCATCCTGCGTCGCGAGACCTATGGCAACTATCCGGCCGCCGCCGCGATCCTCAAATGCGTCTATGAAGGCCTGCTGGTGCCGTTCGACACCGCCTTGCGCATCGAGCAGCGCTATTTCACCGAGATCATGCAGACCAGGGAAGCGGCGGCGATGATCCGCTCGTTGTTTGTGTCGCTGCAGGAACTGAACAAGGGCGCCCGCCGCCCGGCCGGCGTGCCCGAAACCAAGTTCAAGAAGATCGGCATTCTCGGCGCTGGCTTCATGGGCGCCGGCATCGCCTATGTCACCGCCAAGGCCGGCATCCCGGTGGTGCTGCTCGACCGTGATCTGGAGTCGGCCGCCAAGGGCAAGGCGCATTCCGACAGCCTGGTCTCGGATCAGGTCAAGAAGGGCCGCGCCAAGCCGGAGGACAAGGACAAACTGCTGTCGCTGATCACGCCGACGGCGGACTACGCCGACCTTGCCGGCTGCGATCTGGTGGTCGAGGCGGTGTTCGAGGATTCGGGCGTCAAGAAGAGCGCCACCGAACAGGCGGAAGCCGTGTTGAAGCCATCGGCGATCTTCGCGTCGAACACCTCCACCATCCCGATCTCGTCGCTGGCCAAGAATTCGGCGCGGCCGAAGAATTTCATCGGCATCCATTTCTTCTCGCCGGTCGACAAGATGATGCTGGTGGAGATCATTTTGGGCAAGAAGACCGGCGACAAGGCGCAGGCCACCGCGATCGACTTCGTTCGCGCCATCAAGAAGACGCCGATCGTCGTCAACGACACGCGCGGCTTCTACGTCAACCGCTGCGTGCTGCGCTACATGTCGGAAGCCTACAAGATGCTGATCGAAGGTGTGCCCGCGCCGATGATCGAGAACGCGGCGAAGGCAGCCGGCATGCCGGTCGGCCCCCTGGCACTGACCGACGAAACGGCCATCGACCTTGCCCAGAAGATCATGAAGCAGACCATCAGGGATTTGGGCGACAAGGCGGTCGATCCCAAGCAGATGGCGCTGATCAACACCATGGTCGACGATCACGGCCGCTTCGGCCGCAAGAACGGCAAGGGTTTTTACGATTATCCGGCCAAGCCCGCCAAGAAGAAGCTGTGGCCGGGCCTCAGGGATCTCTATCCGCAGCTTGCACCCGAGAAGGTCGATTATGAGGAACTGCAGCAGCGGCTGCTGGTCACCATCGCGCTCGAAGCGGCCCGGGTGATGGAAGAAGGCATCGTCACCGACCCGCGCGAGGCCGATGTCGGCTCGATCCTCGCCTTCGGCTTCGCTCCCTATACCGGCGGTGCGCTGTCCTACATCGACGGCATCGGCGCCAAGGCGTTCGTCAAGATCGCCAGAAACCTGCAGAAGAAATACGGCGCCGAGTTCAAGGCGCCCAAGCTGCTGCTCGACATGGCCGAGAAGGGTGAGAGCTTCTATCAGCGCTTCGATCCCTATGCGAAAGGCGAGACCAGGAAAGCGGCGTGAGTAAGCCTTGCACTGTGGACAAGATGGCGGTCCGGGGTTAGAACAGGGAAGGTATTTTTTCCTGTTCAAAGGAGAGCGACACATGCTCTCGCATGACCGTGTCTGGGCTGCCATTGATGCTCTTGCCGAGCGCTATTCGCTTTCGGCCTCGGGGCTGGCCAAGCGTGCGGGGCTCGATTCCACCGCCTTCAACAAGTCGAAGCGCCTGTCGTCGGACGGCCGGCCGCGCTGGCCCTCGACCGAATCACTGGCAAAGATCATGGAGGCAACGGGCGCTTCCCTCGACGAATTCACCGGTTTGATTGAAGGTCGGGCCGGGGCCAGCCATGCGGCTTCGGTCGCCCGCCGAAACTCCGTGCCGCTGCTCGGCTTTGCCCAGGCCGGCGCCGGCGGCTTCTTCGACGATGCCGGCTTTCCAGCCGGGCAGGGCTGGGATCTGATCGAACTGCCGACGCAATCGACCGAGAGTTCCTATGCTTTGCAGGTGCAGGGCGATTCCATGCTGCCGCTCTACCGCAATGGCGACGTCCTCATCGTCGAACCGGGCGCCGTTACCCGCAAGGGCGATCGCGTCGTCGTCAAGACCACATCAGGCGAAGTGATGGCCAAGGTGCTCGAGCGCCAGACCGTCAGGTCGATTGCGCTGGTCTCGCTCAATCCCGATCATCCCGACCGCGATATTCCCATGCGCGATGTCGAATGGGTGGCGCGGATTGTCTGGGCAAGCCAATAGGTTAAGCTGGTGCGGCTTCTCCATCACGCGCTGGCGGTTCTGATGGTCCCTGTGATGGCAGCCATCGTCGTCACTGGCGGTCGCACTCTGAAAGGTAGTGAAAGCGTCATCACCGTGGACCAGCTTGAGCCGGGCGCCGATGCGATGGCGCAGCAGGCTGCCGGGACGCTGCCCGAGGAGCCGGCTACATCGGCCATTGCAGCTCCGCAGCCGCCGAAGCCGGCGACGCATTCGAGGGCGATCGATCCCGAAATCGTCGCGCCGCCGGAACTGCCCGCCGACGGGCTTGAACGGATCGAGCCGCGCGAGCCGTTGAGCAAACTCGCGCTGGCCGTGCCGCCCAAGCCGAAAATGCCTGACGACTGGAACGGCACAAAGCTGTTCCAGCCGGTTGCGCCGGCCGCCGGCTTGATCGAGGCGAAGGGCTACTCGGTCGCGGTTTCCGGCATCGACATCGTCAGGCAGGACGAGATTTGCAGCGAGGACGGCAAGTCCTGGCCGTGCGGCGTCCGGGCGAGGACAGCGTTCCGCGCCTTCCTGCGCGGCCGCGCGGTGGTCTGCACGGTGCCGCCGCAGGGCGGCCGCGACCTGATCGCAGCCGAGTGCCGGATCGGCAAGCAGGATGTCGGTCAGTGGCTGGTCGAAAATGGCTGGGCGCGCGCCGCCAAGGGCGGCCCCTATGTCGAGGCCGGCGACAAGGCGCGCACGGGCAGGAAGGGCATTTTCGGATCGGCGCCCGATCTGTCGGGCATGCCGGCGATGCCGGCCGCGCCAGGCCCGGCACCTCAGGCGCCGGGTTCGATCCTGGAAGAGGTCGACGGCGTGCTCAAGCCAGCTGACCAGCCAGCGCCCGCTCAATGAGCGCACGCGTCTCGGCAACGCCATAGAGTGCTGCGAACGAGCCGAAGCGCGGGCCGCGCTCCTGGCCGATCAGCACCTGGTAGATCATCTGGAAGAAGGCGCCCGATACGCCGGGGCCGCCTTCCGGGCTCTGCTTGGAATGATCCTGATAGCGCTCGATCCTGCGTGCGACGTTGAGCGAGGCGTTCTGGATCGCTTCGCCGCTGGCGTCGGCGGGCAGCGCGCCAAGTGCTTCGTCGAGGGCTGCCAGCGCTTCGCGCTCGACCTCGTCGGCGGGCCGGAAGGTTTTCGTCGGCTTCACGAAATCGTCGAAATAGCGGATCGCATGGCCGACCAGCCGGTCGAGCTCTGGATGCGTCGCCGGCGTCACGCCTTGCGTATGACGTGAAATGAACCCCCACAGCACATCCTTGTTCTGCGCGTTGGAAGCGCTGACCAGATTGAGCAGCAGAGAGAACGGCACCGGCATGTCGATCGCGGGCGGGTTGCCGTCATGCATATGCCAGACCGGGTTGCCCAGCCGCTCCTTCCAGTCCTGGCGGGGATAGGCGGCGAGGAACGTGTAGTATTCATCCACGGCCCGCGGGATGACGTCGAAATACAGCTTCTTGGCCTGCCGCGGCCGTTGGTACATGTAGAGCCCGAGGCTTTCGGTCGGCGCATAGGTCAGCCACTCGTCGATGGTCAGCCCGTTGCCCTTCGACTTCGAGATCTTCTGGCCGTTCTCGTCGAGGAACAGTTCGTAGACGAAATGCTCCGGCGCCCGTCCGCCCAGAATGTTGCAGATACGGTCGTAGACCACTGCATTGGTCTGGTGGTCCTTGCCGAACATTTCGAAATCGACGCCAAGCGCTGCCCAGCGCATGCCGAAATCCGGCTTCCACTGCAGCTTCACGCGGCCGCCGGTGATCGAAAGCGTGGTCTCGGTGCCCTCGTCGTCGAAGGTGATGGTGCCGGCTTTGGCGTCGACATGCTTCATCGGCACGTAAAGCACGCGGCCGCTCTTCGGCGAGATCGGCAGGAACGGGCTGTAGGTCGCCTGCCGCTCGGGCCCGAGCGTCGGCAGCATCACCGCCATGATCTGCTCATAGCGCTCGGCGGCGCGCTTGAGCATCGCGTCGAAACGGCCGGCCTTGTAGTATTGCGTCGCGCTGGCGAACTCGTAGTCGAAGCCGAACGTGTCGAGGAAGCGGCAGAGCATCGCATTGTTGTGGTCGGCGAAGCTCGCATAGTCGCCGCCGAAGGGGTTGGGGACCGACGATAGCGGCTTGTGCAGATGCGGCTCGAGTGCGGCGCGGTCCGGCACGCTGTCGGGTATCTTGCGCATGCCGTCCATATCGTCGGAAAAGCACAGCAGCTTGGTCGCGACCTTGTCCTGCGTCAGGACACGGAAGGCATGGCGCACCATCGAGGTGCGCGCCACCTCGCCGAACGTGCCGATATGCGGCAGGCCGGACGGCCCGTAGCCGGTCTCGAACAGGACTGTTTGCGGAAAGTCGGCGCCTTTGTAGCGCTCGATGATCTTTTTGGCTTCCTCGAACGGCCACGCCTTGCTTTCGGTCGCGGCCGCCAGCAGCTCGGGGTTGAGATCGATGATGTTTGATCCCGCCATGTCACAGTTTTCCAAATCATCTGCCGGCCCGAAGGCGGGCCGCAGCAAGGGTTTTTCAACCGGTCTCTAGGCGTGCAGCGTCGGAGCGTCAACGCGTGCGGCGCTTTTTCCTTGCGGTGCAGAATGGGCGTTCCTAACTTCGAGGCCCGGTTCAAGGAGAAAAAATTGCCGACACCTCATGAAGCCCTGATCTATCTGATGGTCATCACCTCGGCCTCCGACCGCGACATGACCGATGTTGAACTGGCGCGGATCGGCGAGGTCGTCCGCTCCTGGCCGGTGTTCGAGGACTTCAACCACGACAGGCTGGTCGGCGTTGCCCAGGACTGCCAGAAGCGCCTGCACGAAAAGGATGGGCTGGAGGGCGTGCTGGCTGAAGTCGCCGAGGTCTTGCCCGAGCGGCTGCGCGACACCGCCTATGCCGCCGCCTTCGAGGTTGCCGCCATCGACCTCGAAATGCGCATGGAAGAGGTGCGGGTGCTGCAGCTGATCCGGCGTCAGCTCGATCTCGACACGCTGACGGTTGCTGCCATCGGCCGCGCGGCCAAGGCGCGGCTGCGTACCCTGACCTGAAAGTCCTTGGCTTTAGAAAAAACTGACGGGGAAATAGCGCAGATAAAATTCGGCGAACGTGCCTTTCATCGAAATTTCCTGCAGCGCGTAGTCGATCGCTGCAGCCAGCGCCGGATTGTCCGCCTTGGTGGCGATGGCCATGCCAGTGCCCAGATATTCGGGCGCCAGATAGGGCCCGCCGGCAAAGCGGCAGCAGCCCGCCGCGTCCGAGCCGCCCAGCCAGAAAGCCAGGCGCATGCCGTCGCCGAAGGCGGCGTCGACCTTGCCGGCCTTGAGATCGGCATACAGTTCTTCCGGCCTGTCGAAAGGGACGACCTGGACCGTGTTGAAATAGTCGCGCAGCATGCGCTCATGCGCCGAGCCTGATATCACGCCGACACGCTTGCCGTGCAATTTGTCAAAGACGGGCTCGGTCAGCGCCTTGCCCTTCGGCATGACGAAGCGCGCCGGAAACTGCAGATAGGAGCGTGAGAAGGCGTAGGTCGCGCGCGATTCCGGTGTGGCGGCGATGCCGGCGATGATCGCCTCGCCTTCACCTTTCTGCAGTGCGCCTTCCAGCTCGGCCCAGGGCAGGGCCTGGATCTGGCATTTTTCGACAATGCCAAGCTCGGCGCAGATGGCGCGTGCCAGATCGATGTGGAAGCCGGACAGCTTTCCCGCACCGTCGAGGAAGTTGAAAGGCGGGAAGTCCGTGGTGGTGAGGAACCTCAGCCGGGGCAGCGTCGAAAGGTCCGGCTTGGGCAGCCGCTCCTTGGCATCCCACAGCACCGGAACCTGAGGCGCCGCGGCGCGCGCACCGTCGGCGAACGACAGCAACCCGATCAGCATCGCAAAGGCGAAGGACCTCCACCGGAACGCCAAGATAAAACTCCGCCACAGTCGTGCTCGCACCGGTTTTGGTACGAAAATGGTACAGGCACAATGGTTTTTGATTTCAACCCGCCGATTTCAGGATATGATTTAGCCGGTTTGCAAATCAGCTTCGGTCGCCTCGATGAGAGGGAGCCACAAAATAAGTATGCGATTTGCAATCCGTGGTCGGTGGCGAAGTGTAAATCAGGCACGCATCATTGGCCGCAATGCACAAGGCAACATGGGGTTGATGTTGCGATGGGTCAGTTCGATCGCACGCTGGAATACATAGACCAACTGCAGCACGCCGCAACGGCGGCGGCGGTCTGCGAAAGGCTGCTGGGCATAACATCGGATTTCGGTCTCACCGCACTGATGGCGGGAACCGTCCCGCAGCCAGGCACGCCGGCCGGCCAGCAAAAGCAGCATGTGCTTCTCTGCGATTGGCCTGGCGAGTGGCTGGAGCGCTATGTCGCGCGCAACTATGTCGATCATGACCCGGTCGTCAGCCATATGAAACAGTTGCAGGCGCCCTTCCAGTGGCACGAAGCGTCCCAAGGCATCCGCATAGACAAGAGCAGCGGCGAGGTGATGGGCGATGCCGGCGCCTTCAAACTGCGCGATGGGTTGGCCTTTCCGCTGATCACGCTCGACGGCCAGATCGTCATGGTGTCGCTGGGCGGCGAGGCCGTGGAATTGTCCGCCGCCGAATTCGGCCAGGTGTCGCTGGTCTCGACCTACGCGGTTGGCCGCGCCATGCAACTCCACACCATGGCGAACAGGACCATCGATCATATCGTGCTGACGCCGCGCGAGCGCGAATGCCTGCAATGGGCCGCCGTCGGCAAGTCCGAATGGGAGATTTCGCAAATCCTCGGCATTTCCGAACACACCTCGGAGAAACATCTTCTTAACGCCAAAAGCAAACTAGGTGCCGTCAACAGGGTGCAGGCCGTCGCGGAAGCGATACGGCGCGGCTACATTAGTTAGGTCGGCCGTGCCGACCTGAAATCCTTGCCTACGCGATCACGCAATTTTCTCATCAAAGCACGGCCGTATCTTCCTCTGAACGCAGGAGACGGCGGAATGCTTTTTTCCCTTACAACCCAGGAATTGATGGAACGTCCCGACCTTTGGGAGGCCGTCCATCGTTTGCGCTACAAGATATTCGTCGAGGAGATGGGGTGGGATGACCTCAGACGCCCCGACGGGCTCGAACTCGACCAGTTCGATCACGACGAGGCGGTCCATCAGATCGTCATCAGGGGCGGTGAAGTGGCGGGTTATCAGAGGATGTTGCCGACGACGCGGCCACATCTGCTGACCGAGGTCTTGACCGATCTTTCCGAAGGAACGCCGCCATCGGGTCCAAACATCTGGGAATTGACCCGCTACGCGGTGGCTCCCGGTTTTCGCGATGGCCGTCGCGGCGTTTCGACCGTCGGCACCGAACTGATTGCCGGTTTCGTCGAGTGGGGGCTGAAGCGCGGCGTCGACAAGGTGATCATCGAGTTCGAGCCGATGTGGGTGCTGCGCGCCTTGCAACTGCATTTCCTGGCGACCCCGCTTGGCTATCAGCGCACCTATGGCAACCAGCAGGTGGTCGCCACCTTACTGACCTTCAACGAGCACACACTCGATGTGGTGCGGTCGCGCCGCAATCATTTTGCTCCCGTGCTGGCCAGGGGATATCCCGACATGCTCGGGCAAAGGCGTGCGTCATGAGATCGGAGACAGTCATGAGCACACATCCGCAACCTGAACTTCGCAACCACACGCTGGTGGTCACCGTGTCGTCGAGTGACGGCCGGCCGGTGCTGGACAGGAGGGCCTATGAAAGCCTGGCAAGGACCTTCCATGAAGCAGCCGACAATGAGGAGGTTCGCGTCGTCGTCTTGCGCGGCCTGGCAGGCTGTTTCTGTCTGGGCGGCGACTTCTCCGAATTCCTCGACGCCACCAAGCACCAGAAACTGATCGCCGCCGTCACCGACCTGTTCCGCACGCTGGCGACGTTTCCAAAGCCCATCCTTGCCTGCGTCGATGGCGATGCCGTCGGTGTCGGCTGCACCATCCTGTTCCATTGCGACATGGTGATCGCGTCCGATGAGAGCACGTTCAGGGTACCGTTCGTCGATTTCGGCCTGGTGCCGGATGCGGCGACCAGCATCCTGGCGCCGCAGAAGCTCGGCTACGCCGGTGCCTTCCGCTTCTTCTGCCTCGGCGACACGCTTCGCGCCGAGGATGCCAGGGCGCTCGGCCTGGTCGCGGAGATCGTGCCGGGAGGCACCGTCGAGGAGGCGGCCCTTGGTCGGGCAAGACAGCTCGTCAAGAAGCCGGTCGCCGCCCTGCTGCAGACGCGCGGCCTGCTGAAGGGGAACACGGAGGCCCTCTGCGACCGCATCGATCAGGAGATCTCGCTTTTCCAGCAGGCGCTGCAGGATGATACGACGCTGCGGCGATTGCAGCGTATCGCCAGGCTGGCGGCTTAAGCATCATGATTGCGTCGCGCGGTTCCTGCCGCGCGACGCAAAAAAGCGTCAATCCTGTTTTCCCAGGAATGACGGCCCTTCGCCGACGATCTTCTTGTCTTCCTTGCCGATGATTTCGAGATCGCGCCCCTCATAGGGCAGAGACAACAGGATGCGCCGCATGACCGCCAGCCGCGCGCGCCGTTTGTCATTGGCCCGTACGATGATCCACGGCGCGAATTCCTTGTGGGTGCGCTCGAACATTGTGTCGCGCACCTTGGTGTAGTCGTCCCACTTGGTGATGCCCGCAACGTCGATGGGCGAAAACTTCCAGCTCTTCAGCGGGCTGTAGCGGCGGTCGTGGAAGCGCTCGAGCTGCGTTTCCCGGCCGATGTTCAGCCAGAATTTGAAGAAGTGGATCCCCTCGTTGGAGATCATCCGCTCGAAATGCGGCGTCTCGTCGAGAAACTGCTCGTGCTGCTGCGGCGTGCAGAAACCCATCACCGGCTCGACGCCGGCGCGATTGTACCAGGAGCGGTCGAAGGTGACGAATTCGCCTGAAGTCGGGAAATGGTCGACATAGCGCTGGTAGTACCATTGCCCCAGTTCGGTCGGGGTCGGTTTGGTCAGCGCCACGTTGCGTGCGGTGCGCGGATTGAGGTACTGGCGCACCACGAAGATCGTGCCGCCCTTGCCGGCGGCGTCGCGGCCCTCGAACAGCGCCATCACCCGTTTGCCGGTCGACTGCAGCCAGGCCTGCGCCTTGACCAACTCGATCTGCAGCTTCTCGAGCGTTTCGTCATACTCATCGCTTTTCATCTTCTTGTCGTAGGGATAGCCGCCGGCAGTCAGCTTGTTGTCCTCGACCCAGTCGGGAAGCACGGGGTTTTCGATATCGAACTCCCGCTCCTTGCCGCCGATCCTGATCTTCAGCGGCCCCGAAGTTGGCGCGGCGGGACTTTCCTTGGCTTTTTTCATCGAGACGAACCCTTTCCAGCTTCGGGACTCATGCTATGGGGAGCCTCCGGAACGGTCTAGTGGAAGTTTTTCCGCCACCGTGGACCGGGTGCGAAGGCATGGGGTGCGGGCCCGCGGGCAGATGGCTGACCTGGACACAGAGCAGAGAGGCATCGCGCAAACCATGGCCGCACGGCTGTGGAACAGCCGCTGGCTGCTTGCGGCCGGCGTTGTCGCGGTCGTCGCCGTTTATGCCTTGGCCGGGATTTCAGCCTATGTCGTCCTCGCGGCGCTGCTGTTGCTATTTGCAGCGGCAATACTGCCGGCCGCCGGCGCGCGCCAATCCACCGGCAGCGGCGCTGCCATCGAGGCCATCGGCCTGCAGCGGCTCTCGGGTGAATATCTGGCCGCCGCCGTCGCCGATCCGCTGATCATCTTCGACCGGGCTGCCACCATCGTCCATGCCAACGCCGCCGCCTTCGCCGCTTTCGGCGGCATCGCGCCAGGCATGTCGCTGTCGCTGAAATTCCGGGCGCCGGAAATGCAGGCTCTGCTGGATGGCGTGCTATCGGGCGACGTCGCCTCCGATGTCGTCGACTACATGGAGAAGCTGCCGGTCGAACGGGCTTACCGGGTGAGCGTGTCCTCGGTCGGTCATGCCACCGATCTCTATGTGCTGGTGTTCAAGGACCAGAGCGAAGCACGCAGGATCGACCGCATGCGCGCCGACTTCATCGCCAATGCCAGCCATGAACTGCGCACCCCGCTTGCCTCCATCGCCGGCTTTATCGAAACGCTGCGCGGGCCAGCCCGCAACGACGCGGCGGCGCGCGACCAGTTTCTGCAGATCATGCAGAGCCAGACCGGCCGCATGGCGCGTCTGATCGACGATTTGTTGTCGCTGTCGCGGCTCGAGATGAAACCCTATCTGAAGCCGGGAACCGAGGTGGACCTGCGCCAGACCGTCGACAGCGTCATCGATTCGCTCGGACCGCTGGCCAGCGAAAACGCCGTTGCCATCGAGCGGCGCTACGCCGATGGACCGCTTCATGTGCCTGGCGATCGCGATGAGCTTTTCCAGGTTTTCGAGAACCTCCTGGAAAACGCCTGCAAATACGGGCAGTCGGGTGGGCGCGTGGTTGTATCCATAGCGCATAGCGATGCCGGACCAGAGCCGGGCATCGACGTCACGATCAGGGACTTTGGCCCTGGCATTCCCGAGGAGCACATTCCGCGCATTACCGAGCGCTTCTACCGCGTCGATGTCGAGACCAGCCGGACCCAGAAAGGCACCGGCCTCGGCCTGTCGATCGTCAAGCATATCCTGACGCGCCACAACGCCCGGCTTTCGATCAAGTCCGAAGTCGGCAACGGCGCGGCATTCTCGGTTCATTTGCCGGCGCACTGATACCGCCCTAATTCAAGGGGACTGTTTCTTTTTTCTGTCATCCGGCTAGCGTATCAGCGGGGATTCGAGGAAACGACTCAAAATCAAAACACCCCGTGGGAAGGCATTTTGCCATGCAGTCCGTGCACATCGTCAGCGCTTATGACGAGGAGTTGAAATATCTGTCGAAGCGCATCGCCGCGATGGGTGGCCATGCCGAGCGCATGGTCGAACAGGCGGTCACCGCTCTCGTCAATGCCGACCCGGGCCTTGCCCAGAAGGTCATCCGCGACGATACCGTACTGGACGAGGGCCAGCGCGAAATCGACGACAAGGCGATCATCATCATTGCAAAGCGTCAGCCGATGGCGGCGGATTTGCGCGAGATCGTCGGGACCATCCGCATCTCCGCCGACCTCGAACGGGTTGGCGATCTCGCCAAGAATGTTGCCAAGCGGGTGGTCGCCGTCACCGACGGACGCCAGCCGACCAGCCTGTTCCGCGGCCTTGAGGCCCTCTCCAACCTGGCGTTGACCCAGCTCAAGGAAGTGCTCGACGTCTACGCGTCCCGTTCGGTGGAGAAAATCGGCTTCGTGCGCGATCGTGACGACCAGATCGACGCCATGTACACATCGCTGTTTCGCGAATTGCTGACCTACATGATGGAAGACCCGCGTAACATCACCCCCTGCACGCATCTGCTGTTTTGCGCCAAGAACATCGAGCGTATCGGTGATCACGCCACCAACATAGCCGAGACCATCTATTACATCGTCACCGGCGATCAGTTGCCGGCTGAGCGGCCCAAGGGCGACAAGACCGACAAAATCAGCCTTTCCGAGACGCAGCCGGTGAAGTGAACGCCGCCTCTCGAACCGTCACCCGATTTACGATAAGCTTTCCGGGCTTTGCCTCTATCCTCGTCCGTGGATTTGCTCCGGGAGGTCGTGATGGAAAATGTTCGGAACCTGACCCCGGCGCCTGCGCCGATATCCGGCATTATCGCTTGCGGCGTTTACACGGCGGGGCGCCGCATCGCCGACATTCCCATCGAGGAAGCCGGCGAATGGGCAAAAAAATCCGGTCACGTCGTCTGGATCGGCCTGTTGGAGCCCGACCGTAACCTGTTGCTGCGCGTCCAGGCGCAGTTTCACCTGCATGAGCTGGCGATCGAGGATGCCGAGCACCCGCACCAGCGGCCGAAGATCGAGCAATATGGCGACGCCTTGTTCATCGTCGCCCGCACCGCGCAGCTGATCGAGGGCCGGGTCACCTTCGGCGAGACCCATTTGTTCGTCGGCTCAGGCTACATAGTCAGCGTCAGGCACGGTCCCTCGACGTCCTATGCCGCCGTTCGTCAGCACTGGGAAAGCTGCCCGCACTCGCTGGCCAAGGGCGAGGATTTCGTCCTCTATGCCATCCTCGATTTCATCGTCGACAATTACATGCCGGTGCTCGAGCAGATCGAGGACGAGGTCGAGGCGATCGAGGACAAGGTTCTGCTGAAGCCGATGACCGCTCCCGACATAGAGCGGCTCTATATGCTGCGCCGCGATCTCCTGCGCCTGCGCAATGCCGCGCTTCCGCTGGTCGAAGTCTGCCGAAGGCTGACCAGCGCCGAGCTGCCGCAGATCCACACCGCCATGCATCCGCTGTTCCGCGACGTCACCGATCACATCCGCACCGTTCAGGAGAAGATCGACAGCCTGCGCGAGGTGCTGGCATTTGCTTTCGAGGCGAGCTTGCTGGTCGGCCAGAGTCAGGAAACGGCCAACACCAAGAAGCTCGCCTCCTGGGCCGCAATCCTGGCGGTGCCGACGGCGCTCGCCGGCATTTACGGCATGAACTTCAGCGACATGCCGGAACTGAAGATGGAATACGGCTACCCGGTGGTACTGGCCACGATCGCGCTGATCTGCGCGTTTCTGTATTGGCGGTTCAGGAAGAATGGCTGGTTGTGAAGTAGGGCAGTAGGGCAGTAGGGCAGTAGGGCAGTAGGGTGGCATTTCGTGAGCGCGACTTTCCGCGCACATACTGCCCTACTGCCTTACTCCCCTATTCCCTTATCTACCTGCTCCGCCGCCGCTCCGATGCCGGCTGGAATGCCACGCGGGCGTGGTACTTGCAGTAGGGACCGGTTTCGGCGGCATCGTTGCCGCAGAAATGGAAGTCCTCTGAAAGCGGATCGCCGTTCGGCCATTTGCAGGTCCGCTCGGTCAGCTCGACCAGCTGCAGATGCCGCGAGATCGGCAGCACGACATTTTCGACCGGGCGGATGTAATGGCGTGCCACGGGTTCGGCGTCGAACTGCGTCTGCAAAGCAGTGGCGCCGACCGATGTCGTGACATGGCGTGCCGTGGTTGCGGCGCGTGATACCGATTTCTGGACGGTCGATCCTTGCGCTGCCTTCTTCTGGCGTGCCGGCGTGGCGGTCGAGCGACCGCGGCCCGACAGTTTCAGCCGATGCACCTTCCCGATGACCGCATTGCGGCTGACCCCTCCAAGCTGCGCAGCAATCTGGCTTGCGCTCAGACCCTCCGACCACAGTTTTCTCAAGAGTTCTACCCGCTCGTCAGTCCAGTTCATGAGACCGCGCTCCTCTAAGCGTGCGGCAATCGGAATCCTTCTCCCGACCCGGCAACATTTGCCAGGGCAGACACCACATATATCTGGTGATTAGGTCCGCCGCACGAAATCTAGTTATTTCTCGACTACAACTACTCTATGCGCTGACTCGGTGACAAGAGTCCCAAGTGCAACACGAATCGGTTTTTTCGGTTTTCCCCAACTTGCCCGGTCGCTTATGAGCCGGCGTCCCGTCGGGGGGCTTGCCGCGCGCCACTACGCGACGTTTTCGTTGACTTCATGGCCGAAAAACAGGATAAGCCGCACAGGCCGCCGCTTTGGCGGCTTTTTTGATTTTCCGGTACCGGAGACGCATATAATGAGCGGTTCGGCGCTTTACGAGACCTTTGCTCGCGCACCCCTGGCCTTCGACCACGGGGAAGGCACATGGCTGATTACCGACAAGGGCGAGCGATATCTCGATTTCGCCGGCGGCATCGCCGTCAATTCGCTGGGCCACAGCCATCCGCACCTGGTCGCCGCACTCACCGAGCAGGCAGCCAGGCTGTGGCATGTCTCCAACCTCTACGAGATCCCCGGGCAGAGCCGGCTTGGCGAACGGCTGGCCGACGCCACCTTCGCCGACAAGGTGTTCTTCACCAATTCCGGCGCCGAGGCGCTGGAATGCGCGATCAAGACGGCGCGGCGCTACCATTTCGTCAAAGGCCATCCCGAGCGCTTCCGCATCATCACCTTCGAAGGCGCCTTCCATGGCCGCACGCTGGCGACCATCGCGGCTGGCGGCCAGTACAAGTATCTCGAGGGCTTCGGCCCCAAGGTCGAAGGTTTCGACCAGGTTGGCTTCGACGACATTGACGCCGCCGAAAAGGCGATCACGCCGGAGACGGCCGCGATCCTGATCGAGCCGGTGCAGGGCGAGGGCGGTATCCGCCCGGTGCCGACGCAGTCGCTGAAGCGGCTCAGGCAATTGTGCGAGCAGCACGGCCTGCTGTTGATCTACGACGAGGTCCAGTGCGGCATCGGCCGCACCGGCAAGCTGTTCGCACATGAATGGTCGGGTGTAACGCCCGACATCATGGCGATTGCCAAGGGTATCGGCGGCGGCTTCCCGATGGGCGCCTGCCTTGCCACGGATGAAGCGGCGGTCGGCATGACCGCCGGCGTGCATGGCACCACGTTCGGCGGCAACCCGCTTGCCATGGCGGTCGGCAACGCCGTGCTCGATGTCGTGCTGGAAGACGGCTTCCTCGAAGATGTCCAGCGCAAGGCGCTGCTGATGAAGCAGGGTCTGGCGTCGGTCGCCGACGAGTTTCCCGAAATCATCGAGGACATCAGGGGTGCCGGGCTGATGCTCGGCCTCAAATGCGCCATGCCCAACACCAAGGTGAACATGGCCTTGCGCGACCAGCACCTGTTGACGGTTCCGGCCGGCGACAACGTCATTCGCCTGTTGCCGCCGCTCACCGTCACCGACGCCGAGATCCATGACGCGCTCAACCGCATCCGCGCCGGCGCCAAGGGCCTGGCGGAGGCGATCGCTTCCGCCGCGGCGAAGTAATCCCGGAATCATTGCTGATGTCAGTTCGCCATTTCACCGATCTTTCCACCGTTTCCGAAGGCGACCTGCGCTTGATGCTGGACGACGCGGTGGTGCGAAAGGCGCGGCTCAAGGCCGGCGAGCGCACCAAACCGCTCGAAGGCAAGGTGCTGGCGATGATCTTCGACAAGCCGTCGACGCGCACGCGCGTCTCCTTCGACGTCGGCATGCGGCAGCTCGGCGGCGAGACCATCATGCTGACCGGCACCGAGATGCAGCTCGGCCGTTCCGAGACCATCGCCGACACCGCCAAGGTGCTGTCGCGCTATGTCGATGCGATCATGATCCGCACCACCTCGCATGAGCGGCTGCTGGAATTGACCGAGAACGCCACCGTGCCGGTGATCAACGGACTGACCGACGATACCCATCCCTGCCAGCTGATGGCCGATATCATGACCTTCGAGGAACATCGCGGTCCGGTAGCCGGCAAGACCATCGCCTGGACCGGCGACGGCAACAATGTGCTGCATTCCCTGCTCGAGGCCTCGGCCCGGTTCCGCTTCAACCTCAACGTCGCCGTTCCCGAAGGCAGCGAGCCGGCGCAGAAGCATATCGACTGGTCGCAGGCGCATGGCGGCAAGCTGCACTTCACCCGCTCGCCCGAGGAAGCCGTCGACCAGGCCGACTGCATCGTCACCGATTGCTGGGTGTCGATGGGCCAGGAGCATCGCGCCCGCGGCCACAATGTGTTCTCGCCCTACCAGGTCAATGCCAAGCTGATGGCGAGAGCCAAGCCGGACGCGCTGTTCATGCACTGCCTGCCGGCGCATCGCGGCGAGGAAGTGACAGACGAGGTTATCGACGGACCGCATTCGGTGGTCTTCGACGAAGCCGAGAACCGGCTCCATGCCCAGAAGGCCGTGCTTGCCTGGTGTCTAGGCGCTTGAAGTGTCTGGGCGCTTGATCCCTGGGAGCTTGATCTGCGGGCGTGTGATGCCTATTTGCGCCGCATCACGCAAATCAAGCGCGTTTCGACGCATGCGCCCCGGAGGGCGGCATGGCCGCGCCCTGGAGCTTTGTCATGTTGGAAACCTATCAAGTGACTGAACATCACCCCAAACTCGGCGAATTCGGCTATGCCGGCGACGATCACGTCGTGCCGTTCGAGGTCGGCCCTCTCGACGTGCGCGGCCGCACGGTCCAACTCGGGCCGATGCTGGACGCCATCCTCAGCCGCCACGATTATCCCGAGCCGGTCGCCCGCCTGCTGGCGGAGGCCTGTGTGCTGACCGTGCTGCTCGGCACTTCGCTGAAGTTCGAGGGCAAGTTCATCCTGCAGACCCGCACCGACGGACCCGTCGACATGCTGGTTGCGGATTTTTCCACGCCCTCGGCGCTGCGCGCCTATGCGCGTTTCGATGCCGACCGGCTGGAAGCGCTGGTCGCGGCGGGCGAAACCTCCCAGCAGACGCTGCTCGGCAGTGGCGTGCTGGCGCTGACCATCGACCAGGGCGCACATACGCAGCGCTATCAGGGTATCGTCCAGCTCGATGGCGAGACCCTGGAAGACGCGGCACGCACCTATTTCCGTCAGTCGGAGCAGATCCCGACGGATATCAGGCTGTCGGTGGCCAAGCTTTTGACGCCCGGTCCCGGCGGCGCCCGCGAGCAATGGCGCGCCGGCGGTATCCTGGCGCAGTTCCTGCCGCAGTCGCCCGAGCGCATGCGCGTCCCGGACCTGCCGGGCGGCGATGGCGATCCGCGTGAGGAGATCCACGATCCGGTCGACAATTCCTGGCAGGAGTTGCTGGCGCTGCTCGGCACCATCGAGCCGACCGAACTGATCGACCCGACGATCGGCGCCGAGCGGCTGCTCTACAGGCTGTTCCACGAGCATGGCGTGCGCGTCTTCGGCGGCGTTCCGGTCGCCGACCAGTGCTCGTGCTCCAGGGACAAGATCCGCGGCATCCTCGAGGGTTTTTCCGCCCAGGAGATCAAGGACAGCACCGAAGACGGCGGCATCCACGTCGCCTGCGAATTCTGTTCGAAGCAATATGATTTCGACCCGGCGGAATTCGCGGCCCAGTAGAGTAGAAACCACGCCTCACCGGTCCCTCCGCGGCCGGTGAGGCGAAATCAATTCACCGTCCGCCGCGTCCCCGGCAAGTCCAGCGAAAACGCCGGAATGGCGATGTCGAACGTCTCGCCCCGCTTGTTGCGCATCGTGTAATGCCCGACCATGATGCCGGACGGTGTCGAGAGCGGGCAACCGGACGTGTACTGGTAACTGTCGCCGGGATTGAGTTCGGGCTGGTCGCCGACCACGCCGGGGCCGCGCACTTCCTCGACCCGGCCGGTGCCGTCGGTGATGTGCCAATAGCGCGACAGAAGCTGCACGAAATCGTCCGACTGATTGTCGATCGTTATCTGATAGCCCCAGACATAGCGGTTCTCAGAGGGATCCGAACGGTCCTCCAGATAGAACGGCCTGACCTGCACTTCGATGTTGCGCGTGACGGCGCTATACATAAGCGGCTCCAAAAAACGGTTCCAGCGGAACTTTCGGCGCTCCGTGCGGTTAGGTCAACCGATCGAAGCCTCCTCTGGCCGACCTCGCGGGCAGGTGCCGACAAAGAATGTCATTTAAGTGACATATGACAATGATGGTGTGCGCGGACTGGTGACGCGCGACTCGGGCGCTCTGCTGAACTGTTGAAACCGGCCATCTTGCGGACCGGTTTTCCTGGAGTGACCGGATCTCGATGCAACTCACTCTCATAGCCGCCACGCTTTCAACCGTCCTCATCCTCTCGAATCTCGCCAGCATCGTGCTCGCCGCGTCGCGTCTGAGACGGCGTCGCACCATTGCGCCGCCGGCCGGCAAGCCGCGGCCGGTGTCGATCGTCGTGCCGTCGCGCGGCGTCGAGCCGTTCACGCAGGAGACGCTGGAGCGCGCCTTCTCGCTCGACTGGCCGCGCTATGAGCTGATTTTCTGCGTCGCCCATGCCGACGATCCGGTGGTCAAATTGATAAACAGGACGATCGTCCGGTTTCCGAAAGTGCCGGCCCGGCTGCTTGTCGGCGACGACCGCATCAGCGCCAATCCGAAACTCAACAATTGCGTCAAGGGCTGGGAAGCGGCGCGGCACGACTGGGTCGTCCTGGCCGATTCCAACGTGCTGATGCCGAGGGACTACATCCAGCACCTGATGGCTGCCTGGCGGCCCGGCACCGGCCTTGTCTGCTCGACGCCGATCGGTTCGCGGCCGGCCGGCTTCTGGGCCGAGGTCGAATGCGCTTTCCTCAACACGCTGCAGGCGCGCTGGCAATATGCCGGCGAGGCGCTCGGCCTCGGCTTTGCCCAGGGCAAGAGCATGCTCTGGAACAAGCCGATGCTCGATGCCAATGGCGGCATCCGCGCGCTGGCCGCCGAGATCGCCGAGGATGCCGCTGCGACCAAGCTGGTGAACAGTCTCGGCCTGCGCGTCAATCTCGTCGCCGCCCCCTTCGAGCAGCCGCTTGGCCGGCGCTCCTTTGACGAGATCTGGTCGCGTCAGGCCCGTTGGGCGCGCCTGCGCCGCGTCACTTTCCCGCTGTTCTTCGCACCCGAAATCCTGACCGGCGCCGTGGTGCCGCTGGTGCTTGCGCTGATTGCAGCGGCAAGCGCCGGCTTCAGCCTCTGGGCAATCGCCCTTGCCGTGCTGGCGGCCTTCTATCTTCCGGAGTGCGCCCTGGCCTGGTCCAAGGGCTGGTACCTGTCGCCACGCATGGTCGCCGCGATCATGGCGCGCGACCTGATCCTGCCGGCGATGTGGGGGCGCGGCTGGCTCGGCGGCGCCGTCGACTGGCGCGGCAATGCGATGACCATCGGCACCAAGACGGCCGAGCTGGAAGAGACGCCGTCCGGCGCCTGAAGGCCTCCTACCTGGCCTTCAGCGCCTGCGCGATGTCCTCGAGCAGATCGTCGGTATCCTCCAGGCCAACCGACAGCCTGAGCGTGCCCGGCCCGATGCCGAGCTCGGCGCGCGCCTCGTCGCTGAGATTTTTGTGCGTCGTAGTCGCCGGGTGGGTGATCAGGCTCTTGGCGTCACCGAGATTGTTGGAGATCAGGACGATGTCGAGCGCGTTCTGCAAGGCGAAGGCCGCCTGCTTGCCGCCCTTGACGTCCAGGCAGATCAGCGTCGAGCCGCCCGACATCTGCTTCTTGACGATGTCGGCCTGCGGATGGTCGGCGCGGCCGGGATAGATGACGCGCGCGATTTCCGGCCGTTCGGCCAGAAAATCGGCGATCCGGCCGGCACTTTCCGTCTGCTGGCGTACGCGCAGCGGCAGCGTTTCCAGGCCCTTCAGCAGCGTCCAGGCGTTGAAAGGCGAAAGGCTTGGGCCGGTATGGCGGAAATAGTCGTGCAGGCTCTCGTCGATCCACTTCTTGTCCGACAGGATGACGCCGCCGAGGCAGCGCCCCTGGCCGTCTATGTGCTTGGTCGCCGAATAGACGACGATATGGGCGCCGAGCTGCAAGGGCTTCTGCTGCAGGGGCGTGGCGAAGACATTGTCGACGATCAGCCTGGCGCCGATCGAATTGGCAAGCGAAGCGACAGCGGCGATATCGACCACTTCCAGCGTCGGATTGGTCGGGCTTTCCAGGAAGAACAGCTTGGTGTTCGGCTTGACCGCCTTTTCCCAGTTGGCGATGTCGGTGCCGTCGACCAGCGTCGCCTCGATGCCGTATCTCGGCGCCAGCGTCTCGACCACCCAGCGGCAGGAGCCGAACAGCGCACGCGCCGCCACGATATGGTCGCCGGCCTTGGCGCTGCACAGAAGGGCGGCCGTCACCGCGGCCATGCCCGACGCGGTGGCGCGCGCGTCTTCCGCACCTTCCAGCGCGCACATGCGCTTCTCGAACATGTCGACGGTCGGATTGGCGTAGCGCGAATAGATGAAACCCGGCTCTTCGCCCTTGAAACGGGCTTCGGCGGCTTGCGCCGTTTCGTAGACATAGCCTTGGGTGAGATAGATCGCTTCTGACGTTTCGCCGAAACCGGAACGCAGCGTTCCGCTGTGCACGAGTGCCGTCTGAGGCTTCCAGTTGCGCTTCTTGGTGCTCATCGCTTTTCTTCCAGACACAAAAAAACCGGCCGCGAAAGTCGCAACCGGTCCATACGGCCTTGCGGCCCGACGGTCCTTTAGCGACTTGTTTAACGTGGCTGCAAGCCGACCGGCCAAATCACCACGGGATAACGACCCTTTAGACCCGCACCGCGCTTGCGTCAATTGCCGGCTTCATTAAGAGGTTTGTACCAAGCAGGAGTGGAGCCTTGCGGCAGACAGGCATTCTTCCCGACCAGGACATATCGGCGCTGTTCCAGTCCGGCGCGCTGAAGTCGGCGCGTGCGCTCGACACCGACCAGATCCAGCCGGCCAGCCTCGATCTCAGGCTCGGCGACAAGGCCTGGCGGGTGCGCGCCTCCTTCCTGCCCGGCCCCAATCACAAGGTCTCGGAAAAGCTCGACCGGCTGCAACTGCACGAGATCAATCTGGCCGAGGGCGCGGTGCTGGAGACCGGCTGCGTCTACATCGTGCCCCTGCTTGAAAGCCTGGCGCTGCCGGCGGACATTTCAGCCTCGGCCAATCCGAAGAGTTCGACCGGGCGGCTCGACATCTTCACCCGCGTCATGACCGATCGCGGCCACGAGTTCGACAAGATCGCCGCCGGCTATCATGGCCCGCTCTTTCTGGAAGTCAGCCCGCGCACCTTCCCGATCGTCGTCCGCACCGGGTCGCGCCTGTCGCAGATCCGTTTCCGCACCGGCAATGCGCTGCTCTCCGAAGCCGAGTTGCACGACCTGCATCGCACGCAGATGCTGGTCGCCACCGAGCCGCCGAACATTTCCGGCGGCGGCATCGCGCTGTCGATCGACCTCAACGGCGATCAAAGCGGCTTGGTCGGCTATCGCGGCAAGCATCACACCGGCCTCGTCGATGTCGACAAGCGCGCGGCCCAGGAAGTCGTCGACTTCTGGGAACCGATCCACAAGAGCGGCGCCGGCGAACTGGTGCTCGACCCCGATGAATTCTACATCCTCGTCAGCCAGGAGGCGGTGCATGTGCCGCCGCTCTACGCCGCCGAGATGACGCCCTTCGATCCGCTGGTCGGCGAATTCCGCGTCCATTATGCCGGCTTCTTCGATCCGGGCTTCGGCCATTCCGCATCCGGCGGCACCGGCAGCCGGGCGGTGCTGGAAGTGCGCAGCCATGAAGTGCCGTTCATCCTCGACCACGGCCAGATCGTCGGCCGGCTGGTCTACGAGCATATGCTGAAGCGGCCGCAGGCGCTCTACGGCACCGATCTCGGCTCCAACTACCAGGCGCAGGGCCTAAAGCTGTCCAAGCATTTCCGCGCCGCGCGCTGACCCTCATTGCCCCAAGGCAAAATACTTGCCTGTGCCGGCTCGCCATGCTTGGCTGCCTTGCCGCCCGTCAAGCTGGCGGCGTTCAAGGGGAACCAAGAAAATGCGATTTTCGAAATGGGTCATATCGGCGACGGGCGCTGCCATGCTGGCAACACTGGCCGGCTCTCTGTCGGTGCAGGCGGCGGAGAAAATCAAGATCGGCACCGAGGGCGCCTATCCGCCGTTCAACACCATTACCGCCGACGGCAAGGTCGAAGGCTTCGACATCGACATCGCCAATGCGCTGTGCGCGCAGATGAAGGTCGAATGCGAGATCGTTACCCAGGACTGGGACGGCATCATTCCCGCTTTGCAGGCCAAGAAATTCGACGCCATCATCGCCTCGATGAGCATCACCGAGGAGCGCAAGAAGCAGGTCGCCTTCACCAACAAATATTATACGACACCGCTGGCTCTGGTGGCGCCGAAGGACACCGATCTCACCTCGACCGAACCGGCGGCCCTTGCCGGCAAGACGGTCGGTGCCCAGGCTTCGACCACGCAAGCCGACTATGCCCAGAATGAATATGGCAAGGCGGGCGCGGAGGCCAAACTCTATCCCACCCAGGAAGAGGCGATCACCGACCTGACCAACGGTCGTCTTGACGCCGTGATCTCGGACAAGTTCGTGCTGATGGACTGGCTGAAGAAGGCAAGCGACGGCTGCTGCAAGCTGGTCGGCGACGTCAAGGGTACCGAGACCCAGGCCGGCATCGCCGTGCGCCTGGACGACACGGCCCTGCGCGACAAGCTCAACGCGGCCATCGACGCGATCGTTGCCGACGGCACCTACAAGAAGATCCAGGCCAAGTATTTCGACTTCGATATTTATTGAGGCAGAGGCGCCTTTTTCCTTCTCCCCTTGTGGGAGAAGGTGTCGCCGGAGGCGACGGATGAGGGGTGTTCCAGGGAACGCCAACGTTTCACTCCGCTGGAACACCCCTCATCCGTCTCGGCGCTAACGCGCCGATCCACCTCCCACTTGGGGAGAAGGAAAAGGCGCGCTCTCAAAGCGCCTTCACAGCCACCTTCACCGGCTGCTCGATCTCGAGCGGGTTGCGCAGCGGCAGGCCGAAATCCCCGGCCTCGATCTCGAAGACATCGCCGGCCTCGGTCGTGATGCCGTCGGCGAAGGACAGCGTCGCCGTGCCGAACATGTGCACATGCACGTCACCCGGCTGGCGAAAAGCCGCGTATTTGAAATGATGATGTTCGAGATTGGCGATGGTGTGCGACATGTTCGCTTCGCCGGACAGGAACGGCTTTTCCCACAGCACCTCGCTGTCGCGCACGATGCGCGAGGTGCCGCGGATGTCGGACGGCAGGTCGCCGATCAGGATCTCCGGCCCGAACGAGGCGTTGCGCAGCTTGGAATGCGCGAGGAACAGATAGTTCACGCGCTCGGTGACGTGGTCGGAAAACTCGTTCGACAGCGTGAAGCCGACGCGGAATGGTGCGCCGTCATCGCCGATGACATAGATGCCGGCGACTTCGGGCTCTTCGCCGGCGTCCTTGGCAAAGGCCGGTGACAGGAGTGCGGCGCCTGGCGCCACCGCCATCGTGCCGTTGCCTTTGTAGAACCATTCCGGCTGCACGCCGATCTGGCCTTTCGCCGGCTTGCCGCCCTCCAGCCCCATGCGGAACATCTTCATGGAATCGGTGAGCTGCTCCTCGCCGTCGGCGCTCAGTTTCTTGTGCATGGAATCGCGCGTCGCGGCGGAGCCGAGATGCGTCAGTCCGGTGCCGGTCAGGTGCAGATGCGCCGGATCGGGGTGATTGATCGGCGACAGCAGCCGCCCCTTCTTGTAAGCGGCCTCGAGATCGACCGTCTCGCCAAGCCCCTTGCGTTCGATCAGCGCGACGAGGCCGACGCCGGTGCGGGCGGCCTCCATCGCCAGCGAATAGACGCTGCGGGCGCCATTGATGATCCGGGTCTTGCTGCCATTGCGGGCGACGACGCGGATGGTCTCGGCGTCGTCAAGGATCTGGGAGATCAGCATGATGAATCCTCTCTCATTTGCCTTGGCAGGGCTGCCAAAACGGCAAACCTTGCTCAGCGCGGCCGGGACCTCGTCCATGCCACGGTTTAAATTCTCAGTTCGGATTGCGCTCGCGGGCCTGGTCCCTCAGGGACTTCTGTTACCGGCGGGTTGCCGGCAGCGTCGCGATCGTATGCCTCCTGCTTTCCTCGACCAGAGCAGTTCACCGTTTCACGGAAACGGCGAACCGCTCTAACTCATTGTCTTGGCGCAATTCCGGGCGGAAAACCGTTTCACACTTTTCCTGGAATTGCTCTTAAGTCCGTTCAAGCCTTGTTCTTGTTGTAGACGTCGAAGATCACGGCGCCGAGCAGCACCAGGCCTTTGACCACCTGCTGCCAGTCGACATTGACGCCCATGATCGACATGCCGTTGTTCATCACGCCCATGATGAAGCCGCCGACCACCGCGCCGATGACCTGACCGACGCCGCCCATCGCCGAGGCGCCGCCGATGAAGACGGCGGCGATGACGTCGAGCTCGCTGCCGAGGCCCGCGGCCGGCACCGCCTGTCCCAGTCGCGCCGCGATGATCAGGCCGCCGAGCGCCGACAGCACGCCCATATTGATGAACACCATCAGCGTCAGCCGCTCGGTGTTGATGCCTGACAGCTGCGCGGCCTTGGCATTGCCGCCCATGGCGTAGATACGGCGGCCGATGGTCATGCGCTTGGTGACGAAGACGAACAGCGAGATCAGCACGCCCATGACGAGCAGCACGACCGGCAGGCCTCTGTAGCTGGCGAACTCATAGACCAGGAACAGCGCCAGGGCGCTGGCGACCAGCGTCTTGACGACGAACAGGGCAAAGGGCTCGGCCTCATAGCCATGGCGTTCGCGCTTGCGACGCGTCCTCACCCCGAAATAGGCATAGGCCAGCACGGCGATCAGGCCGAGCACGACTGTCGTCATGTGCAGGGTCACGCCGCTGCCCAGGATGGTCTTGCCGGCCGCGTTCACCACCGGCGGGACGAGCGTCAGCGGGCCGATCACATCAGGGATGAAGCCGGAGCTGAGCATTTTGAAGTCGTCCGGAAGCGGGCCGACCGAAGAGCCGCCGCCGAGCAGCGCCTGGCAGATGCCGCGGAAGATCAGCATGCCAGCCAGCGTCACAATGAAGCTCGGTATCCGGTGATAGGCGATCCAATAGCCTTGCGCGGCGCCGATCAAGCCACCCGCAACCAGGCAGACGATCGAAACCACCAGCGGATTGCTGAGCGGTCCCAGCTGCCAGATGACCATCATGTTTGCCGCCAGCGCGCCGATGAAGCCGGCGACCGACCCGACGCTGAGGTCGATATAGCCCGATACGATCACCAGCAGCATGCCCAGCGCCATCACGATAATGAAGGAGTTCTGCTGCACCAGATTGCTGAGGTTGACCGGTTTGAACAGCGTTCCCGACGTGGTGAACTGGAAGAACAGCATGATGACGATCAGCGCGATAATCAGACCGTATTCGCGCAGGTTCGTCGCCAGCGCCGAGACGGCGATGCGCGGGCGCTGTTCCTCGGCGACATTGCCGTGCGGGGCGGGGGCGGTTTCGGTGCTCATGCTGCTTTTCCTTCTCCCCGGACGATGGCGCGCATTATTTTTTCCTGGCTTGCTTCCGCCGCCGGCATTTCGCCCACCATGCGCCCTTCGTTCATGACGTAGATGCGGTCGGTAATGCCGAGCAATTCCGGCATTTCCGACGAGATGACCACGATCGCCTTACCCTCCGAGGCAAGGCGCGCGATGATCGTGTAGATTTCATACTTGGCGCCGACATCGATGCCGCGTGTCGGCTCGTCCAGGATCAGCACGTCAGGGTCGGCAAACAGCCATTTCGACAGCACCACCTTCTGCTGGTTGCCGCCGGAAAGATTGCCGGTCATCTGATAGACGCTGGACGCACGGATATTGGTCTTCTTGCGATAGTCGTTGGCGACGGCGAGCTCGCGCATGTCGTCGATCACGCTGTGGCGGGCCACGCCGCCGAGATTGGCCAGCGTGATGTTGTGCTTGATATGGTCGATGAGGTTGAGCCCGTAGGTCTTGCGATCCTCGGTGACGTAGGCGATGCCGTGTTGGACCGCCTTGCTTACCGAGGACACATCGATCGGCTTGCCCTTGAGCAGCACCTCGCCTGTGATGCGGCGGCCGTAGGAGCGGCCGAACAGGCTCATGGCGAATTCGGTGCGCCCGGCGCCCATCAGCCCGGCAATGCCGACCACCTCGCCCTTGCGCACATTGATGTCGATGCCCTTGATCACCTGCCGCTCGGCATGGAGCGGGTGATAGACCGACCAGTTCTTCACCTCGAACACGATCTCGCCGATCTTGGGCTCACGCGGCGGATAGCGGTCGTCGAGCGAACGGCCGACCATCGAGGTGATGATGCGGTCTTCCGAGATATCTTTCTTGGCCAGCGTCTCGATGGTGCGTCCGTCACGGATGACGGTGACCTTGTCGGCGACCCGGTTGATCTCGTTGAGCTTGTGCGAGATCAGGATCGAGGTCATGCCTTGCCGCTTGAATTCGAGCAGCAGGTCGAGCAGCGCCTGGCTGTCCTTCTCGCTGAGCGACGCTGTCGGCTCATCGAGGATCAAAAGCTTGACGTCCTTGCTCAGCGCCTTGGCGATTTCGACCAATTGCTGCTTGCCGACGCCGATATTGGTGATCAGTGTCTTGGGGTCCTCCTTGAGGCCCACCTTCTTCAACAGGGCGGCGGTGCGCGCCTCGTTGGCATCCCAGTCGATGACGCCGAATTTCGCGTGCTCGTTGCCGAGGAAGATGTTTTCGGCGATCGACAGCATCGGCACCAGCGCTAGCTCCTGGTGGATGATGACGATACCCTTGTGTTCGCTGTCCTGGATGCCCTTGAACTGGCATTCCTGGCCTTGGAAGATGATCTGGCCGTCATAGGTGCCGGAGGGATAGACGCCCGACAGCACCTTCATCAGCGTCGACTTGCCGGCGCCGTTTTCGCCGACCACGGCGTGGATCTCGCCTTCCTCGACGCTGAGGTTGACGTTCGACAGCGCCTTCACGCCGGGAAACGTCTTGGTGATGTCGCGCATCTCCAAAATCGTCGGGGCCATGGGGACTACCGCTCCTTGAGAGCTCGGCAAACATTGCCGGCGAGGTCGGTGACAATACCGGGCTCGCTGGTGAACGAAAAGGGGCCCTGCGTTGCGCAGGACCCCCTGACTTTGTAACCGGGATTACTTCAGTTCGTCGGCCTTGATGTAGCCGGAGTCGACGACCAGCGCCTGGTAGTTCGACTTGTCGACTTCATGCGGCGTCAACAGGATCGAGGGAACGACCTTGACGTCGTTGTTGTAGGTCTTTTCATCGAGGCCGTCCGGCTTGCCGCCCGAGAGCACCTTGTCGACGAGCTGGACGGTGGCCTTGGCCAGTTCGCGGGTGTCCTTGAACACGGTCGAGTACTGCTCGCCCGAGATGATCAGCTTGACCGAAGCGGTCTCGGCGTCCTGACCGGTCACGATTGGCCAAGGCTGAGCTTCGGTGCCGTAGCCGACGGCGCGCAGCGAGGCGGTGATGCCGCGCGACAGGCCGTCATAGGGCGACAGAACGCCATCGACGCGGCTGCCGTCCGAATAGTTGGCCGACAGCAGATTGTCCATGCGCGCCTGGGCGGTGGCGGCGAGCCAACGCAGCGTGCCGACCTTGTCCATGCCGGTCTGGCCGGACTTGATCTTGATCGAGCCGTCGTCGATCAGCGGCTGCAGGACGGAGATGGCGCCATTGTAGAAGAAGAAGGCGTTGTTGTCGTCGGGCGAGCCGCCGAACAGTTCGACGTTCCACGGCTTGGTGTTCGGGAAGCGTTCCTTGAGGCCCTTGACCAGCGAATTCGCCTGGATCACGCCGACGCCGAAATTGTCGAAGGTGGTGTAGTAGTCGACATTGGCGGTCTTCTTGATCAGGCGGTCATAGGCGACGACGACGACGCCCGCGTCAGCGGCCTTCTGCAGAGCATCCGACAGGGTGGTGCCGTCGATCGAAGCGATGATCAGCGCCTTCGGGCCTTTGGTGATTTCGTTTTCCAGCTGGCTGAGCTGGTTGGGGATGTCGTCCTGCGCGTATTGCAGGTCGACGGTGTAGCCGAGAGCCTCGAGCTGGGACTTGACGGCATCGCCGTCATTGATCCAGCGCTGCGAGGTCTTGGTCGGCATCAGCACGCCGACGAGACCCTTGTCGGCTGCGTGCGCCGAGTAGGTCATGGCAGCGATGCCAAGGGCCGCGACGGCGGCCAGTGTCTTGATGATTTTCACTTTAACTCTCCCTGTTTGATGGACGCGGCACCCCGGGGGTCGCGGGCCGCGCAATCGTGCAGAAGCGCCAAGGCACCGCTGCCGTCATATCGATCTCCGGTATCCTCCCATGGCCCCGAGACGCTGATTCAATCGATACGATTTTTCTCGTCGGCGACCGTCACGTCTTGGAACGCGCGGAGGGTGTGGGTCTTTGCCATAACTGTCAAATGCGATCTTTGATGGTTGCTATATCATCGTTGGTATAGGTATTGCGACGTGACGGGTTGACCCCGATGTCGGTCGTACACAAGCAGAAGGCAGGGAAATCGATGGCGCGGCCAGGAAATCCGACAACAGCTTCAAATGGTTACAGAGAAGCACCGGGCGATGGCGAAACCCTGCTGCGCAGCGGTCTCAGTCTGCGTCATATGCGCATGATCGTCGCGCTCGACGACCATGGCCGGGTCAGCGCGGCAGCCCAGGTTCTGAACATTTCGCAGCCGGCGGCCTCGCGCATGATCGCGGAGATGGAGGCGGTGCTGGAGGTCAAGCTGTGCGAGAGGCTGCCGCGCGGCATCACCTTGACGCCATACGGCAAGGCTTTGGCCAGGCGGGCGCGCTCGATCCTGCTGGAGATGCGCGAGGTCGACCGCGAGATTTCCGAGCTCAAGGCGGGCAAGGGTGGTTCGGTTTTCCTGGGTGCCGTGACCGCGCCGGCAATCGAGCTGGCGGTGCCGGCAATTCGTGAAATCCGCCGCATCTATCCGCGCATCGAGATCACCATGCAGGTCGAGACCTCCAATGTGCTGGCACGCGAGCTGATCGCCACGCGCCATGACTTCATCATCGCGCGCATCCCCGACGACCTTAATCCGCGGCTGTTCGAGTCGCGCGTCATCGGCGTCGAGAAGGCCTGCCTGATCGTGCGCCGTGGCCACCCGCTCACCAGGGGCAGCGTGGTGCGGCTGGAAGACACCGCCGCCTATGACTGGGTCTTCCAGTCTGGCGGCTCGCCCTTGCGCCAGGCGATGGAGAGCAACTTCCTCAACCGCAACATCGCTTTGCCGGACCGTATCCTGAACACCAGTTCGCTGCTCCTGACCCTGGTCATGGTCGCGCAATCCGATGCCATCGCACCGGTCTCTGTCCAGGTGGCGAAATTCATCCAGAACCCTGACGGGCTGGCCGGCGCCATCGACGTCGTCCAGACCGAATTCGACATCGAGGTCAGGCCCTACAGCCTGATCACGGTGAGGAATCGCGCGCTGTCGCCGGCCGCCAAGATGCTGCACGACTTCATTCTGAGGGAAGTGGGATGATGGCTGGATCAGGTAAGCTTCTCCGGCGAAAGCGCCGCCAGGCCGAGGCCAGCGAAAGCGAACTGGGAACATTATTTCCCGCCGATGCGTTCATGATCTTGCAAGGGACGATTTCTTCTGGAGGCTGAACATGCGCAGCTTCGAAATCATCGACCTGCTTTGCGTGATCGAGGCCTGCAAGCACGATCGATCGGTCGGCAATTTCGTGTCCATGGCTGAAGGCGTGGAAGAATTGCGGGTGTTGACCGGCGATTTCGTTTCATCGGATGACGCGGCGGCAAACGCCCTCGCAACGGTGGCGCTGGCGAGAGGCTGCTCGGTTGTGTTCGACGAACAGGCAGGCGCTGAAATGGTTCTGACGCCTTAGGCTGGAGCGGGTAGCGGGAATCGAACCCGCGCGTTCAGCTTGGGAAGCTGACAAGCTACCATTACATCATACCCGCGTGCGCCCTCGTTAGCATGAGGGTTGGCCTTCGGGCAATCGCAAAGCGGTCCGTTTCGGCACGACGCCGTCGTGCTGCGGATCACGGCGCGCCTGCGGCCGTGAATTGCCGGTTTGCCTTCGCGGCCTTGTCGCTGGTGGCGAAACTTGGCCAGTATTTCGAGATGGCCAGCGTCGCGCCGGCGGAAGAGAAGTGGCCATAGTCGAAGTAGAGAAATTCATTGGTCTTGGCGTCGGCGTATGAACAACCGGCCGAGTCGCACAGATACGTCAGCGGATCTATGAAATCGGCCCCTTTGGTGAACGGCAGAACCCGTGCGTTGATGCCCGGATCCATAGCCATAGGCCAGGATGTGGTTCCGGCATGCTCCCGCTTCACGGAGACTGGCCGACGGTATAGACCTTGACCCCCATCTCGCGAAGCCGGTCGATCGTCTTCTGCAGGCCGTCGAAGCCCCTGGCCTGGTAGTCGGTCCATCGGCCGCTCAGGATCACCGCCTGGATGTTTGCGTCGCGAATGATCGACAAGGCCCGTTCGTTGAAGCGGGTGCAGGCGGGCCGAGCATAGGAAAAATAGGTCAGGTCGGGCGGACAGCCGGCATAGGTGTATTGGATGACATTGGCCTGGATTTTCTGGGCGTTGGGCTCAAGTCCCGATACATAATGGGCAGCGAAAGAATCGCCCCACAGCAGCACATCGGTGGCAAAGCCCGTTGTACGGGTGCAGTCGGCGAGATTCCAGTCTTCGATGCGGGTCCCGTTTTCGTTGAAGCAGATGCCGTTGCGCCAGTCGCCGACCCGGATATGTTCGGTCGAGAAGTCCGGGAACCGTTGCGGGAAACCGTTGCCCAGTGCACCGGCCAAACCACCGGCGCACAGCAGCGCGATGGCCGTCGCCGAAAAAGCGAAGATAGGCAGCGGTGCGGTATAGGCTCGTTTCTGGCGGAAGGGCTGCTCGACATATTTCCAGGAGAATGCCGCCAAGGCGAAACTGGCCACCGTCATCGCGACAATCGTTGGCACACCGACGGTCTTCAGCGAGAGATAATGGACGAACGAGTTGATCGGCCAGTGGACGAGGTAAAGCGAATAGGAAATGAGGCCGACCCAGACCAGCGGCGCCAACCGAAGCACGCGAGTGGCGACAGGTGCCGGCCTGTCGGCGTTATCCTGGCCAGCATAGATCAGCAGTGCTGTTCCGATGCAGGGGAATAGGGCATTGTAGCCGGGAAACGGATCGCTGTCCGAAATCATCACAAAGCCAAACGCAATCAGGGCAAAGCCGGCGAGGCCGATCAGTTCCACCGCCAGCCGACCGGCTGGGACCGGAGGCTTCCGCAACATCAGCATGGCGCCCAGCGCCAGCTCCCATATGCGCGTCGGCAAGAGATAGAAGCCTGCCGTCGGTGCCAGCGAGGTTGCTATGACTGCCAGGGCAAAGCTGCCGACGGCCATCGGCAGAAGTACCGTCAGCCAGCGCTTCGAGACGTATCGGTGGATCAGATAAAGCAGGATCGGCGCGAAGATATAATACTGCTCTTCCACCGAAAGCGACCATGTGTGCAGGAGCGGCCGCAGTTCTGCGTCGATGGAGAAATAGTTCATCGTTCTCCAGAAATAGATATTCGACCAGAAGGTCGCGGCGGCGATCACGCTAAGGCTGAATTCGTGGAGATCCGAAGGCAGAAGGATGAACCAGGCGGCAATGCTCGCGAGCAGGATGACGAAGGTCAGCGCCGGCAGGATGCGCCGGGCGCGGCGCCAGTAGAAGCGGCCGATCGAGAACTGGCCCCGCTCAAGATCATCGAGCAGGCTGCCGCTGATCAGATAGCCCGATATGACGAAGAAGATGTCGACACCGGTGAAGCCGCCAGGAATGGCGGACACGCCGAAATGGAAGAGCACGACGGGCAGCACCGCAACGGCCCGCAGGCCGTCGATGTCGCGCCGGTAGTTCATCCGGCCGGCTCGCGCGCGACCACCATGATCCGTGCGGCCGCACCCGACACGCTCATGCGGCGATGCCTTCGGTCGTGCTGAAAATCCCGGCTCGTCGGTCTCACAGGCTTACCCTCAGGCAGCAATTTTGCTGCGCTGCAACATGGGTGTCAAGGCATATATTGGCTGTCGCGAAATCCGCCAGGAACGCACAGGATCAGGCGCTGGGCAGATAGATTACCGCGTAATCGTCCGAGTAGGCCCGTTTCCAGCCCAACTGGTCGAAGAAGGGAATCCGGCTGTCGTCGGCCGACAGCAGCGCCCAATCTATTGCGTATTTCTTCAGGCGGGCTTCGAGGAGCGGCTTGCCGTCTCCGCGTCCGGTGTCGTTGTCGCTCTTTGTGAAGCCGCCCAGGAACAGCTGGTCCGTCCGTCCGTCGATATAGGTCTTGAACCCATGGAAAATCAGCGTGCCGCCGAAATTGTAGGAATTCAACACATTGCCGGACAGATGATGGCTTTGCGCGAAGGCCAGCGCCCCGCTGGCCGATGTCTTCGGGCTCGGCGCGACCTGATAGGCGCTGCCGAGCACGGCGACCCCGCCGATCAGCAGAACGGCTGCCGTGCCGCAGATGGCGTAGAACCGCCTGGCGAAGAATCTCTCCAGCCCGTCGCGCTTTTCGGCCAGCCATGCGGTGGCTGAAAGCGAGGGATATTGCTGTGCGACCTCGGCCGCCATCACCAGCGGAATCAGCAGGAAGAACAGATACATGAAGCGCACATGGGCGAGATAGACATGCAAGGTGAAGACGACGAACAACGCCTTGGCCCAGCCAATTCGCAACCGGGACACCAGAAGCCCGAAAAGTCCGAGCAGCATCGCCGCTTCCTGGACAGGACTGTCCGGCTGACTGAACGGTTTCCATTCCATGATCAGCGACACCGCCTCATTGCCGTAGGCCACGGCGAGCGTCGCGAGGATGGCCTGGACGCCGTAGGGGTGGATCAGGCTTACCAGCGGGCAAAGCAGGCCGAACGCGATCCACTTCGCCAGCAGGGACGGTTTCGACAGGCCCGTGCGCGCCAGCAGATCGAGACCGGCGAAAGCCGCGATGACGAAGCTCAAGGTGAAGGTGGCGTGCAGGTTCGCCCATAATACGACCAGCACAAGCAGCCACCAGGGCGGCGCCCGTTCTTCCCTTGCCGCACCGAAGAGGACCGCTGTCCAGATGACGATGATCGGGAAGGTGAAGACATGCGGACGCGCCGTGAAGATCGGGTTGATCAGGAACACCGCCGCGAACGCCAGTGTAATCGCCAGGATCGGTTTCAGCCATGCGCTGAGAAACCACCCCATCAGGAAAACCGTCAGGGAGATCGAGGCGATGATCGCGGTGACGACCCCGTTCCAGCCGCCCGCCCGGTAGGCAAGAGCCAGCAGGACCTGCCCCAGCCATTCCTTGGCAATCCAGGGCTGGCCTGCAAACGTGTAGGAATAGGGATCGACGGCCGGAAATGTCCGGTTAGTCAGGAAATCCAGACCGACCTTCACTTGCCACCAGCTGTCGGGATCCTGCAGGGTGGCGCCTGCCTGGGCACCCAACGCACCCGCCATCGCCAAGGCCGCGAGCAGGCAGAAGATCAGCCTGCTCCGCTCGTTGTATGTCGCGGCCGCCGCACTGGCCTGAGCGTCGTTCATGCTGCGCCGCCTCTAATCGGTTCCGGTGACAGTTGGGTGTTCAAGGTGTTGGATTGGCGGGCTGCCGCCGAGGCTTGTCGGCCACCCGAACTGTGCGGTCGGTGCTGTCGTCCCCACGCCCCACAAACACGAAGCGAGCCGAGCCAAGATAGAAAACAACCGAATAGACGCAGATTCCCGCGAGGTGGACCAGCGGGTTTTCGACGATGCCTGCTGAACGGGCGGCGATTACGACGGCCAGATTGATGCTGTAGGCGACCAGAAAGACACCCCCATAGCGCAGCGCGGTCCCGGGCTTGAAGCCATCGGCTCTGCTGAAGGTCCATTGGCGGTTGAGGAAGAAGCCGAGGACAAGGCCGGCGGCATAGCCCGTGGCGTTGGCAAGGATGTCGCCCAGACCCAGCGCAAGCCCGGCCAGAATGACCGCGTATCCCAGCGCCGTGTTCAACAGACCGACGGCGCCAAATCGCAGCATCCTCGGGAAGTCAAACGGCAGGCTTGACCACATGCGCAAAATATTGGGCTCCGACAGGTACCTTGGTGAGGAAGCGCTCGAACGGCCTCAGTCTCGCAAGCATCCGAGGAAAGAAAATCCGGTAGACGATCCTCGTATTGGCAAGGCCCGCCTCGGCCATGCGCCCGCGCATCTCGCGCGAATTTATCAAAACCGCGTTTTCGTCGAAGGCACAGTTCCTCACCGCGTGCGTGGTCAGCGGGTTCCAAGGATTGTGTTCGAAGACGAAGAAGCTGCCGCCATAGGCCAGCACCCTGCCGATCTCGGCGAACAGTCCGATCTGCAGGTTCTCGGGGATATGGTGGAAGACGCAGGCCGCGAAGGCCAGGTCGAAGCTGCCGTCGGCAAAGGGAATTGTCTTGCCGTCGAAATGCGTGAAGGCGGCCTGGCCGGGAAAGCGCTTGCTGGCGATGTCGAGCGATTCCCGCGAAGGATCGAGCAAGGTGATCTCCGCGTCGGGAAACGCGTTGCGCATATGGCCGAGCGAATTGCCGACGCCGGCGCCGAAATCCAGTATTCGTCGCGGTTTGACACCGGCCCGCCGCAGCGTCGCGGCGACGTCGTCGATCTTGTACCTGGCGAAGAAATCCGGGTTTTCGCCGCTCAGCCTTATGCTTGCGGCATGCTGCTCCTGATATTCCCGCGCAAACTGGTCGAATTCCGCCTCAAGCACGTGCGGCCCTCTTTGCCATCTCCTGCAGGCGATGGACCGGCAATTCGCCGTCCTCCACCGCCTGGCTGCGCGAAACGATCTCGTTGACGAAGTAGAGCGGCCGCCGCTTTGTCTCCATGTACATGCGCCCGAGATACTCGCCGAAGATTCCAAGCACCATAAGCTGGACGCTGCCGAGGATCAGCACGATCGCGGCGAGGCTGGTCCAGCCGGGCAACACGTTTCCGACCGACCATTCGAGCAGCGTGTAGCCGAGCACGACCAGCCCCAGAAGCCCGAACATCATTCCGAGCAGCGAGGCGAACCGCAAGGGCACGATGGAGAAGCTGGTCATGGCGTCGACCGCCAGAAGAAGCATTTTCTTCAGCGGATAGTGGGTGGTGCCGGCAAAGCGGCGGTGCCGCTCATAGGGGAAAGCCACCTGTCTCAGCCCGATCCAGCTCACCATGCCGCGAATGAACCTGTAACGTTCTGGCATCGCGTTCAGATGGTCGAGCGCGCGCCGGTTCATCAGTCGGAAATCACCGGTATTCGGGGCTATGTCGACGTCGACCATCCGGCGCAGCAAGCGATAGAACATGGATGCGGAGGCGAGCTTGAACCAGCTTTCGCCATCGCGCGTCAGCCTCTGGCCGTAGACCACATCGAAGCCTTCGTTCATCTTCGTCATCATCGCGCCGAGCAGTTCAGGCGGATCCTGCAGGTCGGCATCGAGAATGAGAATGCGCTGGCCGCGACAGAATTCGAGCCCGGCGCTCAACGCGATCTGGTGGCCGTAATTGCGGGCAAGGTCGATGGCGACGATATGGTCGTCCTTTTCAGCCAGCTGCAGAATGGCCTCGCGCGTACCGTCGGTCGCGCCATCGACGACAAGGACGATCTCGTAGGAAGGGCCTTGCCCAAGGCATGCGGCCGTTACCCGCCGATGCAGTTCGGCCACGCCATCCAGCTCATTGTAGCATGGGATGACCACCGACAGCATGACGCCGCGTCGCGCGGTGTTTCTCTCCGTCTCCACCAAAGCCTTGCTCCCGCTATCCGATTGGGAATAGCGGCAATTGGTTAGAAAACAGATAAGCCAGCGGGATCGGCCGCAACCGTGGGCCGGCCATCATTTCTGCCGCACGCGGCCACCGCCCGAACCGGCAACTCCATGCGGATGCGGGCGCCTTGCCAGGAGCCGGCCAATATCCGGATGGAGCCATCGTGCAGCAGTGCGATCTGCCGGGCAAGGTTCAATCCCAGGCCCGCGCCGCGCGATTGCGGCCGCAGTCGGTAGAAGGGCTCGAAAACGTTCTCGTGCTCATCGGCTGGAATGCCTGGGCCTTCGTCACGGATTTCGACGCCGCCGTTTTCATCGATCGCTATGGTGATCGTGCCGGAACCGCCGCCATGATCGATGGCATTGCGCACGAGATTTGCCAGCGCCCGCTCGATCTGCAGCACGTTGATCTCGACATGGACCTTGTTGGCTGGCGGCTCGAAGGCAAGATCGTAGCCTGCTTCGATGGCGAGCGGGGCGAAGTCGGCGGCGACCCGGCTGACAAGATCGCAGAGGTCTATGATCTGGCGCTGGTCCGCCGGGCGGTCGAGCAGCTGGTGGTCGAGCAGCTGTTGCGCAAGATGCGACAGGCGCTCGATGTCATGCAGCAGGCGCGCGCTTTGCGGTTCCTGCTTCAGCAATTCGGCGCGCGTGCGCAGGATGGCGATCGGCGTGCGCAGTTCGTGCGCGGCGTCGGTGAGGAAGCGGTTGTGCCGGTCATAGCCCTGGGCGAGGCGGGCCAGCGTCTGGTTGAAGGCATGCACCAGCGGCGCGATCTCCTGCGGCACATTCTTGACCGGCAGCTGCATCGCACGGGTGCCGATGTCGATGCGCGCGGCCTGCTGGACGGTGTCGACGAGGCCGGCAAACGACCGGCGCACGACGGCTGGCGTCGTCACCAGGGTCGTGGCTCCCATGACGAGGACGATCGGCAGCAGCAGGATGACGATGATGGCCGCGAGAGTGGGAAGCGCCTTCTCCCAGTTCCTGCTGCCGTCCGGGTTCTTGGCGACGTCGATGGTGGCCGAAATGGTGACTTCGAGGCCGTCGGTCTCTTCCCGCGACGATCGCGTCGCGGCAATGATCTGAACCGTGCCAGCCTTGGTCGAAACCCTTTCGAGATAGGCCTCCGGCCTCAAATCATCTTCGGAAAAACCGACGGTGGCGTGATCGACCTGGCCCAGCAGATCGCCAAAATTCCTGGTGTAGACGTCAGGTACGCTGCCGAAGCGGATGCTCTGGCCGTTGTTGTCGCGGATGATGTACCAGACATTGGGGAACCCCTTACGAAACGAACGCAATCCATCGGTCTCATGGACGATCAATTTGCCGTTGCCGTCACGATCGACGGCATCCTTGAGGGTGGCGACGGCAGCCTCGTTGTCGACAAGAAGCCGTGGATCGGCGATCCACAGCGCGGCCGCGCACAGCACGATGAAGACAAGAAGCGTCGCCGCCTGCAACAGGATCATCCGGCGCACCAGCACCCATTGCAGCGATCGCGTGCGCGGCTTCTTCACGAGGCGGCCCGCAAGAGATAACCGAGGTTGCGGATCGCCCTGATCTCGATGCCGGCAGCGACGTCGTCGAGCTTGCGACGCAGCCGCGAAATGTGCGCATCCAATGCGTTGGAGCCGATCTCGTCGTCGAGAGCATAGACGGCTTCTTCCAGCGCCCCGCGCATGATCGTCCGCCCCGGCCTGCGGATGAGCGTTTCGAGCACCAGCCGCTCGCGCCGCGGCAGTTCCAGCGCCTGATCCTCGACAAGCGCCTCGCGATGGCGGAAGTCATAGGTGAGGCGGCCGACCATCACCTGATTGGCACGCGTGGTGAACGAACGCCGGTGCAAGGCATTGAGCCTGGCGACCAGTTCCACCGTGGCGAACGGCTTGACCATGTAGTCGTCGGCGCCGGCGTCGAGCCCCGCCACGCGATCGTCGAGCCCGCTGAGCGCCGTCAACGCGATCACCGGCACGTCCAGATGCAAGGCCCGCAGGCGCGGGATCAGGCTGAGGCCATCGCCATCCGGCAGCCGGCGGTCCAGCACCACCGCGTCATGGTGGCCGAGCCGCGCCACGGCTTCGGCATCCGCCAGTGTCGCGGCATGGTCGACGATGATGTCCTGGCGCTCGAGCGCGGTCTTCAGCACCGAGGCCATTTCCGGCTCGTCCTCGATCAGCAGGATGCGCATGCGCACTCTCCGTCACAGGCAGCCGGCACGCTGTGGCAATTCATTCGCATTCCAGCTTCGGTTGACGAAAATTGGTGATGAACCATCGGCCGCCCGAGGCGCGGGCATAGAACGTATAGAAGCATTCCTGGCGCTCGATATAGCCAGGCGTTTCGGTTTCTTCGTAGACGGTTCCGTGTTTTGTATGGCGAACTTCGCCGCTGGAGCTTCCGGAAACCGCATTGGTGGATATTTTCCGCCATTGATAGGCCCGCTCGCCCCGGCCGAGATCAACGACGGCGGTCGGCGGCCCGTAGTCCAGAATGACCGATTCGACCGGTTGCCCGATGTAGTTCTTCATGATGTCGGAGGCGCATCCCGTCAGCACCAGCACGATCGCGATGAAGAACGCCTTGGAGATCCACACCAGATGGTTTGCGCTGCGTTTGGACATATCCGATTCCCGTCATCAAGGTCATCCGCGGCACCGAATGCATGTCGCCCAAAAGCGGTCTCGGTTTTGGGACAACGACATGCACAAAACAAAACCTGAAGCGGGCCGCATGATCCGTTTCGATGCGACGCGCTTTAGGACGTGAAGATTGCATCGGCATTACGCAGGACCTGGCACACAAATGCGGTCTGCCGACACGCGTCGATGACGGTGCGGATGGAGGCAAAGCAATTGCGCGGCCCCGTTGCATCCGGGCGCCGCGCAAGGTCGTTCAAGCAGAATACAGAACAGGTTCAACGGAACCCATGGCCTGCCCTAGAACCGGTAGTTGATGCCGGCCTTCAGTTCATGGCTGCCGATCGTCGCCTTGGATTTGCCCAGGACGGACGTCGTTTCGACGCCTGGGGTGCGCACATAGTCATATTCGACCTTGGCCGAGAGGCCGCCGGCAAAACCCTGCTCGATGCCGCCACCGACCAGATAGCCGAGTTTCCATCCGTCGATATTATTCACCTTGTCGCCCTTGTCGAATTTGGTCATGGCGACGCCGCCGGTTCCAAACAGCAGCGTCTGGTCGAAGCTCAAGCCGGCCTTGGCCTTGGCGGCACCGCGCCATTTTTCCTTGATCTTGCCGCCCCGGACGTCGTGCTCGGCGCCGCCCAGATAGGAGCCCTCGATCTCGGCACCGAGAACCGCTGGACCCATCTGCTGGTTGTAGCCGGCCTGAAAGCCGCCGCTGAGACCATTCCTGCCGGCAAACGGGTTCGGCATCCCGGTGAACGCCGTGCCGCCATGCACGCCGACATAGGCGCCGCTCCACTGGAACGCGGGGGGATCATTGTAGGCGGGCGAAAGGTCGGCGGCCATCGCCGGCCCCAGGAGGCACATGGCAAGGGCACTTGCCGTCAGGATGATCTTTGCTTGAGAGAACACTGCATTACTCCAACACGCGCGCGCATCCGGCAATCGATGCGCAGGTTTCCCGAAGAACTCGACCGTTGAGGCGGTCGGGCTCCGATTTGGTGTCTTTCAGGGATGGTTGCGCGGTCCTGGGACTGGCTTTCGCCAGTTGTGGTAGGGGGTCAGAGCGCCCGCGCGGCCAATCGCCTGAAAGACGCCGACCGTCTCGCAGGCGAAAATTGCACGCACATTGCGGGAAATCGAAAAATGAAGGTTTTTCGCTTTGTTTTCAATAAATTAAAGCGATGTTGTTTACGCAAATTTAACAGTCTGGCGCGGGTTTAGTCCGTTTGGCAGCACAAGCCTGCCATGCAATCGCGCGGTGCAGGCCGTTGGCATCCCGCAAAACTCCCGGCTTGAAGCGGACAAGCCAAGTGCGTATGTCTGGCCGACGCCCTCGAGCCTGGGTGCCTCAATCGGGAGACGAGCCTTGTCCGCACTGACGCGCTTTCTTGGCGACTCGCCGCTCAAGGTGATCCTGAAACTGCTGGTGGTGTCTTTCCTCGTCGGCCTGGTCATGAATGCCTTCGGCTGGTCGCCGATGGATGTGCTCTACGGCATCCGGAAGTTCTTCATGGACCTGTGGAATCTCGGCTTTCATGCCATCGACCGTTTCCTCGGTTATATCCTGCTGGGCGCGGCTATCGTCGTGCCGGCGTTCATCCTGCTCAGGCTTGCCAACTACCGGAAGTAGAGCATGATCCCGAACCGCAGGTCCGCGTCAGCGAAACTTGGGAACCGGTTTTCTCGGACAAACGGAAACCGTTTGTCCCGAGATCATGCTTGAAGAACTACCGGGCGTGGCCCGCGGCGACCTCGAACAGGATGGCGTGGCGCGCGGCAAGAGCGGGCACATCGGTGGAATAGCCACCGCCGATGACGCCGCAGACCGGAACGCCCTGCGCGCGAAAATGGCTGATGACCATGTCGTCACGGGCGCGCAGGCCGTCATCCGACAGCGACAGCCTGCCAAGCCGGTCATCTGCATGGACGTCGACGCCGGCATTGTAGAACACGATGTCCCAATGCGCCTGGGCGGACAGCTCCGGCAGGATGGCGGCGAGCCTCTCGAGATAGGCAGCGTCACCCGTGCCGTCGGGCAGCGCGACATCGAGGTCGGAGGCGATCTTGCGCACTGGGTAGTTGCGGTCGCCATGCATGGAAAAGGTGAACACGCGCGGGTCATCGGCGAGAATATCCGCCGTGCCGTCGCCCTGGTGCACGTCGAGATCGACGACCAGGATGTTTCGTGCCGCGCCTTCGGCCAGCAGCACCAACGCGGCGACGGCGACATCGTTGAAGGTGCAGAAGCCCGCGCCTTGCGCGCGCCGCGCATGGTGGCTGCCGCCGGCGGTGTTGCAGGCGATACCGTGGCGCAAGGCCAGCCGCGCCGCCAGCACCGTGCCGCCGGTGGCAAGCTGCGCGCGCAGCGAGACGCGGGGGCCGATCGGAAAACCGATCTCGCGTTCGATCTTTTCGGGCACGCGGCAGTTGACGACCTGGTCGACATAGTCCGCCGCATGGGCAAGCTCCAGCCATGAAGCCGGCGCCGGTTCGGCGGTGCTGAGCGCCTCGGGGCCGGCGAGGCCGCGTGTCCGCAGCGCCTCCATCAGCAGGGGATATTTGCTCATCGGAAAGCGATGGTTGACGGCGAAGCCGGCGTCGTAGTCGGGATGATGGACGATCTGCAGAGGCATGAACTCGTATCCGGCTGGCTCACGCCAGACCGGGATTTCGGTTGGCCGTCATGGGATAGGTGATTGCGCGGTGGCCGGAAAATGGGGCACATCGACGGTTCCATCAAGCCGCAATCAGCAAGGCAGCAATCCTTGGACAAAGGTGCAACCCCAGCCGACGCCGGATCCCCGATCCTCTCGGGATCGCCGCTTCACTCCGGATCATTTGTCGTCACCAACCGCTCCGTGCTCGCCATCGCGGTGCCGATGACGCTAGCCTATCTGACGACGCCGATGCTCGGCCTGGTCGACACGGCTGTCGTCGGCCAGTTCGGCGATGCCGCCTTGCTCGGCGGCCTGGCTGCCGGCGCACTGATCTTCGACGTCGTCTTCACCTCTTTCAATTTCCTGCGCTCGGGCACCACCGGCCTTGTCGCACAGGCGTTCGGGCGTGGCGATGCCCTGGAGGAACAGGCGGTGTTCTGGCGCGCCGTGCTGATCGCGGTTATCGCCGGCATCGTGCTCGCTGCCCTTGCGCCGCTGGTCGCCATCGCCGGGCAAAAATTCATGGGCGCCGAACCGCGCGTCAGCGAGGCGATGGGCGTCTACATCAGGATCAGGCTGCTTGCAGCCCCCTTTTCGCTGATCAACTACGCCATCCTCGGCTACGTGCTGGGGCGCGGCGAGGGCGGGCTTGGACTGGTGCTGCAATTGGTGCTGAACGGCATCAACATCGCGCTGTGCTTCCTGCTTGGGCTGGAACTTGGCTGGGGCGTCGCCGGCGTTGCCTGGGCGACCGTCACCGGTGAGTTCCTGGCCATGCTGCTCGGCCTGGCCATCGTGATCCGCCGGTTTCGCGCGGCCCCGCCCTTGCCGCGCCATCGCCTGCTCGACATGACCGCCTTCCTGCGCATGCTGTCGCTCAACCGCGACATCATGATCCGTTCGTTCTCGCTGCTCGCCGCCTTTGCATTGTTCACCCGCCAGGGCGCGCAGTTCGGCACGGTGACGCTGGCCGCCAACGCCGTGCTGATGAATTTCTTCCTCGTCGCCGGCTATTTCCTCGATGGCTTTGCCACCGCCGCCGAACAGCTGGCGGGCCGTGCCGTCGGCGCACGTGCCGCCGCACCGTTCCGTCAGGCCGTGCGGCTGACGCTGTTCTGGGGTTTCGGGCTGGCGGGAGCCGCGACGCTGGTAATGCTGTTTGGTGGCGCCAATCTGGTCGCCCTCGTGACGACATCGGAGGACGTTCGTTCGGTGGCCGACATCTACCTGCCATGGGCGGCATTCACGGCGCTGAGCGGTGTGCTGGCGTTCCAGATGGATGGCGTCTTCATCGGTGCGACCTGGTCCCGCGACATGCGCAACATGATGCTGCTGTCGTTCCTGGTTTTCGCGGCCGCGCTGCTGACCCTTGCGCCCGCCTTCGGCAACAATGGACTGTGGGCGGCGCTGCACGTCTTCCTGCTGGTGCGAGGCTTCAGCCTGCTGACGATCCTGCGGCTCAGGGTACGGACGGCGTTTTAGACGTGCCCCCGGAAGGCCCTGCGCCGTTCAGGACACCGAACGCCAGCTCTCGCGATAGGAATTTTTTCTTGACTCGGTGATCTCAGCTATGGTACATTTTTGCCCATGGTGCTGATTTGCGCCAATGACCCGCCGCACTGGCGGTTTTTTTGTTTGATGCGCCGTCAGCCAACGCCCGGCGAAAGCTCCGAAGGAACCCGTCGACCCGAGTTCGTTGCACCATCTGCGAGCGGGCCGTCAGCCGCGACCTGCGCTCCTGAGAGCAGTTCAGAGTTGCCTGGACGCCCAGAAGTCGAGGCGGCTGTCGCGCAACTCGCAAATCGACTTCAGCCGTTCTTTTTCGACGAAACGGGCCATTCCGGAAAGAATACGGCCTGGCAGCGAAGGCCCGGCATAGATCATGCCGGTGTAGAGCTGCACCAGATCGGCACCCGCACGGATCTTGTCCAGCGCCGTATCGGCGGAATCGACGCCGCCGACGCCGACGATGGCAAGCTCCGGCCCGAGCAGTTTGCGCATCTTCGCCAGCACGATGGTCGAACGCTCGAACAGCGGCTTGCCGGAGAGCCCCCCGCTCTCGCGCGCGGTGTCGCCGCTGCGCAGTGGCGGTCGGGAGATGGTGGTGTTGGAGACGATGACGCCGTCCACCCGCTTTTCCGTGACTTCGGCGGCGATGTCCTCCAGCTCTGCCTCGACCAGATCCGGCGCGATCTTCAGGAACACCGGCGGCTGGGCGGTTGCCGTGGCGCGCGCGGCCATGATCCGCGACAAGAGCTCGCCAAGCTGCTCACGCGCCTGCATGTTGCGCAGGCCCGGCGTGTTGGGCGAGGAGATGTTGACGGTCAGATAGCTGGCGTATTGCGCAAACCGGGCGACGCCGCGCTCATAGTCGCCGATGCGGTCGCTGCTGTCCTTGTTGGCGCCGATGTTGACGCCGACGATGCCGCCACGCCCCTTGCGCGCGGCAAGGCGCTTTTCGGCCGCCGCATGGCCTTCATTGTTGAAGCCCAATCGGTTGATCACCGCATCGTCGGCCGTCAGCCGGAAAATGCGCGGCTTCGGATTGCCGGCCTGCGCCAGCGGCGTGATCGTGCCGACCTCGGCAAAGCCGAAGCCCAGGCCAAGCAGCGCGTCGGGCACTTCGGCGTTCTTGTCATAGCCGGCCGCCATGCCGAGCGGATTGGGGAAATCGAGGCCGCAGATGCTGACCGTCAGCCTGTGGTCGCGGATCGCTGGTGCACCAACCGGAACGCCGCATCGCAAGGCCGCGATCGACAGGCCATGCGCGGTTTCCGGATCGAAGGCGAACAGCAGCTTCTGGCCGAGCCGGTCGAGCACGCTCATTGCCCCTCCAGTGCCGGGAACTGGTGCACACCATCGGAGCCAAGCGGCAGTGGCTGGACCCACAGCACAGCCTTGAGGCCGAGCGGACCATAAAGATGCGGAAACAGCGCACCACCGCGCGAGACCTCGTATCTCAGCGCAGCACCCAGGCTGGCGCCGTCGATGGCGACCAGCAGAAGGTCGGTCTGGCCGGCAAAGTGCTTTGCCGCCGTTTCCTTGACCTGCGCCGCCGTGGAGAAGTGGATGAAGCCGTCTGCGACATCAATCGGCGCGCCGGTGAAGCGGCCATGCGTTTCGGCCTCGCGCCAAAGCGCCTGCGGGGTTATCTTGTAGACAATCTGAGACATGGTTGCGCTATAGAGCAGTTCCAGGAAAAGTGTGAAACGGTTTTCCTGGGAAAAGCGCATAGCGCTTTCCCTTGGGAATTGCTTCAAAAGATTCCGAACCAGCCATTCGGGAAAGGCCACGCCAAGGGTCTTCCCCATTTCCGGCGCAAACATGCGATATCTGAGGCCTTTGCCATGGAGGACAACATGCGTCTGCAGCACATCTTGATCCCCGCCGCGCTCGTTTCGCTGGTCGCGGCTTCAGCTTATTCGGAAGAAACCGACCGCTACCGGCTGGAAAAGTCGGCCACCGGCTATATCCGCATGGACACCCAGACCGGCGCCATGTCGATCTGCGACGAACGCTCCGGCCAGCTCGTCTGCAAGATGGCGGCCGACGAACGCGCCGCTTTCCAGGACGAGGTCGACCGCTTGCAGACCTCGATGAAGGCGATGGACGAGCGCGTCACCAAGCTCGAGAATTCGCTCTCCGCCCGCCTCGAATCGAAACTGCCGAGCGAAGAGGATTTCAACAAGACGATGGGCTACATGGAGCGCTTCCTGCGCGGCTTCATGGGCATCGTCAGGGATATGGACAAGGACAACGGCGCCCAGCCCAATTCGCAGAAGACCTGAGCGTTTCAACCACGGGAGGCGGCGCACTGGCTTTGCCGCTTGAAAACAGCGCGCAGCCGCTCATAATCGTCCAGTTGAACCCGAAAAGCCAAAAATCATCGGGGATTCGGGGAGGGACATTTGCCGGCAGGCTATTCTTTCGTCATCGCCGACGATCACCCGCTGTTTCGCGGTGCGCTGCGCGAAGCGCTCGCCGGCATCGGCAATGTCGCCGCCATCCATGAAGCCGGCGATTTCGAGAGCGCCAAGGCGCTGGTCGTGGCCAACGAGGACGTCGATCTGGTGCTGCTCGACCTGTCGATGCCGGGCGCCAGCGGCCTCTCCGGCCTGATCTCGCTGCGTGGCATCCATCCGGCGGTGCCGCTGGTCGTGGTGTCGGCGCATGACGATCCGGCGACCATCAGGCGGGCGCTCGACCTCGGCGCTTCCGGCTTCATCTCCAAATCGGCCAGCATGGAAGAAATCCGCAGCGCCGTGCAATCGGTGCTTGCCGGCGATATTGCAGCACCCGTCGGCGTCGATCTCGGCATCGAGCGCGACCCTGAAATATCCGACCTGATCAAGCGGCTGCAGGCGTTGACGCCGCAGCAGACCCGGGTGCTCGGCATGCTGGCCGAGGGCCTGCTCAACAAGCAGATCGCCTATGAACTCGGCGTCTCCGAGGCCACCATCAAGGCGCATGTCTCCGCCATCCTGCAGAAGCTCGGCGTCGACAGCCGCACCCAGGCGGTGATCCTGCTGTCCAAGATCGGCAGCGACCCGCTGCAGCCGGCGGGTTAGACCCCTATTCCGCCGCCGGCGCCAGCGGCCTGACCCTGGCCATCATCGAGCGCAGTACCGCTGGTTTGAGCGGTTTGTTGATCACCGCAATCTCGAGCCCGCCGGCGGCCGTGCGCACCTCGTTGGAGCGGTCGGCGGTGACCAGCACGGCCGGCAGAGTGTCGCCATGGATCGCACGCAGCCTGACGACGAGTTCGAGGCCGGTTTCGCCGTCGAGATGGTAGTCGGCAAGGACGATGTCCGGGCGGTGTATCTTCGCGGTCTCCAGATCCTTTGAACCGGACGCGGTGTCGACGTTGCAACCCCAGCCTTCGAGCAGGAGCCGCATGCCTTCGAGGATGCGGGCGTCGTTGTCGATGCACAGCACGTGCAGACCGGCCAGCGAGGCCGTCGCGCGGGCGGGAGCCCTGGCTTCGATCTCGCGTCGTGCCTGCACGGCCGCGACGGGCAGGATAACGGAGAATCGCGTGCCCTTGCCCGGACTGGAAAAGATGCGGATCTCCAGGCGCAACACCCGGGCGATGCGGTCGACGATGGAGAGGCCGAGACCGAGGCCCTCGGCCTCGCGCGCGCCCTCGTCGAGCCGGGTGAATTCGCGAAAGACGGTGTTCAGCTTGTCGCCGGCGATGCCGATGCCGGTGTCGATCACCTGGATCTCGGCCAAATCGCCGCGCCGCCTGACGCCAACCAGCACGCGGCCGCGGCGCGTGTATTTGATGGCGTTGGAGACGAGATTCTGGATCAGGCGGCGCAGCAAATTGCGGTCCGTCGTCACCGTCAGCGATGACGGCATGATGGTCAGCTCGAGCTTCTTTTCGGCGGCGAGCGGGCGGAAGTCGTTGCCGATCTGGCGCAGCAATCCGTCGAGGTTGAAGGCGGTGTCATCCGGCTTCATCGCGCCGGCATCGAGGCGGGAGATGTCGAGCACGGCGCCGAGAATCGTCTCGACCGATTCCAGCGAGGATTCGATGTTCACGGCCGCCTTGCCGGCAGGTCCCTTGCCGGCCTTCTCGATCAGCGAGGAGCAATAGAGCCGGGCGGCGTTCAGCGGCTGCAGGATGTCGTGGCCGGCGGCGGCGAGGAAGCGCGTCTTGCCGAGATTGGCCTCCTCGGCCAGCATCTGTGCCTGCGCCAGTTCCTCATTGACCCGGGTCAGCTCGATGGTGCGCGTCTTGACGCGCTGCTCCAGCGATTCATTGGCACGCTTCAGTGCCAGGTCCTGCTCGACGCGCCCGGAAATGTCGGCATAGGTGGCGACGATGCCGCCGTCCGGCATCGGGTTGGAACGCAGTTCCAGGATGCGGCCCGAGGTTTTCAGCTCCATCTGCCACGGACTGACGAAGCTGGTCAGCCGGTTGAGCATGGCCACACGCTGATCGGCAGGGATGTCGCCGCGCTCGGCGAGATGGCGCAGGATGCGGTCGAGCGAGACGCCGACCTGGCCCATCTCGTCGGGCAGGTCGAACAGCGCCCGGTACTGGCGGTTCCAGCAGATCAGGCGGAAATCGCGATCGAAGACGGTGATGCCCTGTTCCATCTGGTCGAGCGCGATCTGCAAGAGGTCGCGGTTGTGCTGCAGCGCCTCGGTGGCGTCGTCGAGCAAGCGGAAGGCATCTCGGGATTCGCGGTCGTGGCGCCGAAACAGCAGCGACAGGATCAGCCGTGCCGAGGAGGAGCCGACGGCGCTGGCCAGCAGCTGCTCGGAAAAGCGGATGACGTCCATGCTCGCCTGTTCGTTGCCGTGCAGCGAGGTTCCGTTGGTCTTTTCGAACGACTGGAAAGAGCGCTCGGTGCGCTCGACGCCGAGATAGCGCCCGATCGTGTCCTTCAGGTCGTTGACGGTGATGGCGGTGCGGAAACGGCGCAGGCTGGGCATCGGGCCGGCATCGCGCGGCACGAAGATCGACGCCTGGATGCGTTCCAGCGGCACCGACGCGCGCGACAGCGAGCCAAGCACGAAAAACACCGCATTGATCGACAGGCTCCACAACACGCCGTGGTTCAGCGGTTCGGCGACGGTGCCGAACAGGGCCTGCGGCCGCAGCGCCTCGAAGCCGAACAGCCCGTGCACGATGATGCCGGTATCGGCCGCGGCAAGCGACGGCAGGAGCAGTGTGTAGCCCCAGACGAGGATGCCGGCGACCATGCCGAGTGCCGCACCCCGGCCGTTGGCGCCGCGCCAGATCAGCCCGCCGATCAGGGCGGGGGCGAACTGGGCGATGGCCGCGAACGACATCAGGCCGATCGACGACAGGCGCGCGCTGTTGGTGCTCTCGCGGTAGTAGAGGAAGGCGATGAACAACAGGATGAAGATCGCCCCGCGCCGCACATTGAGGATCAGCGTCGACCAATCCTCGGTCTCGGAGGTCGAGGTCTTGAGCAGGCGGCGCACGAACAGCGGAATGACGAGATCGTTGGAGATCATGATCGACAGCGCCACGCTTTCGACGATCACCATCGCCGTCGCCGCCGACAGGCCGCCGATGAAAGCCGCCATCGCCAGCACATCATGGCCGCTGAACAGGGGCAGCGACAGCACATAGAGATCGCTGCTGGTTCCGGTGCCGACCAGCGACAGGCCGGCGAAGGCGATCGGCAGCACGAACAGGTTGATCGCCACGAGGTAGAGCGGGAACACCCATGTCGCGGTGCGCAGTTCGGCCTCGCCGCGGTTTTCGACGATGGTGACGTAGAACTGCCGCGGCAGCATGATGATGGCAAAGCCGCTGAGGCACGTCAGCACCAGCCAGGTGGCGAGCGAGGTGTTGTAGCTCATCGCCTGCCGGACCTGCGCGTTCTCGGCGAGCTTGTCGAACATGTCGCCCGGGCCGCCGAAGATCAGGAAGGTGACCATCAGGCCGATCGCCAGGAAGGCGGCGAGCTTGACGACGGTTTCGACCGCCACCGCCAGCACCAGCCCGTCCTGGTGTTCGGTGGCGTCGGCGTGACGGGTTCCAAACAGCACCGCGAACAGCGCCAACAGCATGGCGACGACCAGCGAGATGTCGCTGACGAAGGGATCGAACGAAGGCGGCGATCCCGTATAGTGCTCGACCATCAGGCTGACCGAACCGGATATCGCCTTCAACTGCAGCGCGATATAGGGCACCGCGCCGATGGTGGCGATAAGCGTGGCGATCGCCGCGACGGTGAAACTCTTGCCGTAGCGTGCGCCGAGGAAATCCGCGATCGAGGTGATCTTCTCGGTCTTGGCCAGCCGCACGATACGGTTGAGCAGCGGGAAGCCGAAGACGAAGACGAGCACCGGGCCCGTATAGATGCCGAGGAATTCGAGGCCGCGTTCGGAAGAGAGACCGACCGAGCCGAAGAAAGTCCAGGATGTGCAGTAGATCGCGAGGCTGAGCGCATAGATGAAAGGCCGCCCCCGGCTCGGCTCGGAGATGGCCGAGCGGCGGTCGCCGAGGCTGGCGATGGCAAACAGCAGCGTCACATAGGCGACCGCGATGATGACGATGAACAAGCCCTGCACGATTGGACTTTCCTCCTCTGCCGTCTTTCTATCCGGCTTGCCCGGACGCAACCACAGCTTGGCGTCCGAGTCCATTGCAGAGCTGTGCAGGACGGCTATCAGGGCGGCGCGTCGGTGTCGTTATGGTGAAGATCGCCGCTGAGCGCCGTGGAAAATACGGCCAATGACGACCTCCTCCAAACCCATGCGATAGAGGATGATGTGCTTGCCGTGGACGAACTGATGGGTCCTGCCTTCATAGAGCCGGCCCATACTCGGATAGTCGCCGAGCAACTCAAACACCGCGTCGAGTTCGCGCAGTTACTTTTCGGCCTGAGTGTGGCCGAAGTTTTCGAAGGTGTGTCGGTAAATGTCTTTCAGATCGCGTTCGGCGCGATGCGTTATCCTATGGCGCATGCGGGAGTTCGGCACGCGCTTTCCGAATAATGTCGTCGATCGACTTTTCGCTGACCGGGCTCTCAAAACCTTCGTTGATCGCCGCCTGAATCGCTTTCCGCTTCTCGTCGGGCGAAAGCGCGTCAAACCAAGCGCGCTGCTCCTTTGTTGGAGCCGCCCACGGATAAACATCAATGCTGATGGTTTCGAGCATGTTCATGAGAACATTATAGGCGAAAACGCCTATAATTTCCAGAAATTCAATGCTGGCTTTGCCGTGCCGTCAATGCGGGAAACCTTGCAAAGAGCGATTGATCGCTCGCGTCAACAACCAGGGGCCCATGCCGTGCTCGGCGGCAATCTGGTCCAGCGTGGTCGTTTTGCAGTGATTCGGCGGCATCTGTGTCGATTTGCATCGCGGGGATATGAAATTTCACGCCCTTGTACGCAACGCGTCAAATTCGGCAGAGCTGCCGCCCAAAGTGCCGTAAGGTAAGGAGAAAGCGGTTGTTTTCTCCCTTTTACCCATGTTGCGTCAGGAGGTTTTTGTTATGTTGCCTCAGGTCGATGCCGCAAGGACGGAAACGGCAGCTCGGCCAGTCACGACAAGGAGGGTCGAATGCTGAAAGAATTCCAGGAATTTATTTCCAAGGGCAATGTGATGGACCTTGCGGTCGGCGTCATCATCGGCGCGGCCTTCGGCAAGATCGTCGATTCCCTTGTTAACGATATCATCATGCCGATCGTCGGCGCGATTTTCGGCGGCTTGGACTTCAACAATTATTTCCTTGGCCTCTCCTCGGCCGTCAACGCCACCTCGCTGGCCGACGCCAAGAAGCAAGGCGCGGTCTTTGCCTACGGCAGCTTCATCACTGTCGCGTTGAACTTCCTCATCCTCGCTTTCATCATTTTCCTGATGGTCAAGGCGGTGAACAACATGCGCAAGCGGCTTGAGCGCGAGAAGCCCGCTGCACCGGCGGCTCCGCCGCCCGCCGACGTCGCGCTGCTCACCGAAATTCGCGATCTGCTCGCCAGGCGCTGACCACGGGCAGCATTTGCTGGACCAAAACCCCGGTCGTTGGCGGCCGGGGTTTTCTGTTTTCGCATCTGGTAAGGACCGCTGACGAAAACCGCAGACCAAAAACGGATCCGCCCATGACCCTGATCGACAGCTTGCGCACCGAGGCCCGTGCAGCACCCGAAAGTGGCATTGTCGCCGTCGTCAATTACGGCCGCCTGCGCGAAGGCATGATTCCGCTCTGGGCCGGCGAAGGCGACCTGCCGACGCCAGCCTTCATCACCGATGCCGCGTCGAAGGCGCTGGCCGGCGGCGAGACATTCTACACCTGGCAAAGGGGCATCCCCGATCTCAGGCAGGCACTCTCCCGTTACTATGCCAGGCATTTCGGCAAGAATTTCCCGGAGGAAGAATTCATCGTCACCGGCTCCGGCATGCATGCCATCCAGCTGGCGCTCGACGCGCTCGCCGGCGCCGGCGACGAGGTGGTCTACCTGTCGCCGGCCTGGCCGAATTTCGATGCCGCAGCAGGGATAGCGGGAGCCGTTCCAGTCGCGGTCACGCTCGATCATTCCGGCAATGGCTGGTCCTGCGACGTCGAGAAGATCGCCGCTTCGATCACGCCGCGCACAAAGGCGCTGTTCATCAACACGCCGTCGAATCCGACCGGCTGGACCGCCGATCACGAGACCTTGCAGGCGATCCTCGCTCTGGCGCGCGCGAAGAACCTCTGGATCATCGCCGACGAGATCTATTCACTGTTCCACTATGGCCACGGCCGCGCGCCGTCCTTCCTCGACATAGCGTCGGCGGAAGACCGTATCCTGTACGTCAACTCCTTTTCCAAGAACTGGGCGATGACCGGCTGGCGCGTCGGCTGGATCAAGACGCATCCGAGCTTGCAGCAGGTGTTCGAGAACCTGATCCAGTATTCGAGCTCCGGCGTCGCCCAGTTCATGCAGCGCGGTGCGGTCGCCGCCCTTGACGAGGGCGACGCCTTCGTTGCCGAACAGGTGGAGCGGGCGCGCAAGGCGCGCGACCTTGTCTGCGGCATCCTCGGCGCCACCGGCCGCGCTGGGTTTACGGTGCCGCAGGGCGCGTTCTATCTGTTTTTCACCGTCGAGGGCATCACCGATTCACGCACCGCTGCCTTCGACATCGTTGACAAGGCCAATGTCGGCCTGGCGCCAGGCACCGCTTTCGGCCCCGGCGGCGAGGCGTTTTTGCGGCTGTGCTTCCACCGCCGTCTCGACCAGATCGAGGAAGCGGCACACCGGCTGGCGAAGTGGATGAAGAACGCCTGAGCCGCTGACGAAGCCCGAATTGAAATCGCTCCGGCGAGCCAGATGGCGGCCGGAGTAGAGTTCCAAACGGCATCAGCCGCCTGACTTGGGCACCAGCAGGGGAATGATGCGGTCGCTCTTGGCCACCGAAGGCCGACCTGCCGAACCATAGGGGATGCCGAGCGCATCCCAGGTCTCGACCAGCGCATCCTGCAATTCGGCGATCAGCGCATCGGAATGGAACGGCGTTGGCGTGATGCGCAGCCGCTCGGTGCCGCGCGGCACGGTCGGGTAGTTGATCGGCTGGATGTAGATGCCGTGCACGCCGAGCAGGCGGTCGCTGGCCATCTTGCAGGCCTCGGGATCGCCGACCAGCAGCGGCACGATGTGCGTCGGCGAATCCATCACCGGCAGGCCGGCGGCCGACAGGATGTGTTTGGTTCTCGCGGCCTGCTGCTGCTGGGCGTCGCGCTCGGCCTGCGAGCGCTTGAGATGGCGGATCGACGCGGTCGCGGCGGCAGCGATCGCCGGCGGCAGTGCCGTGGTGAAGATGAAGCCCGGCGCATAGGAGCGCACGGCGTCGATCACAGCGCTGGTGCCGGTGATGTAGCCGCCCAGCGTGCCGAATGCCTTGGCCAGCGTGCCTTCGATGATGTCGATGCGGTCGGCCAGGCCTTCGCGCTCGGTGATGCCGCCGCCGCGCGGCCCGTACATACCAACGGCATGGACCTCGTCGATATAGGTCATGGCGTTGTAGCGCTCGGCGAGTTCGACGATCTCTTTGATCGGCGCGATGTCGCCATCCATCGAATAGACGCTTTCGAAGACGATCAGCTTGGCGCGTTCGCGCCCCGCCGCCTGCAAAAGGCTTTCCAGATGCGCCACGTCATTGTGGCGGAAGATCTTCTTCTCGGCGCCGGAACGCCGCACGCCTTCGATCATCGAGGCGTGGTTCAATTCGTCCGAGATGATCAGGCAGTTGGGCAAAAGCTTCGCGATGGTCGAGATCGAGGCTTCGTTGGAGACGAAACCGGAGGTGAAGACCAGTGCCGCTTCCTTGTCGTGCAGATCGGCAAGCTCCACCTCGAGCTCTACCAGCGGGTTCGAGGTGCCGGAAATGTTGCGGGTGCCGCCGGCGCCCGAACCCATCTTGCCAGCGGTATTCTGGAACGCGGCGATGACGTCGGGATGCTGGCCCATGCCGAGATAGTCGTTGGAGCACCAGACGGTGATTTCCTCGGCACGGCCATTGGAACGCCAGATGGCGCGCGGGAACTTGCCCGCGATCCGCTCGAGGTCGGCGAAAACGCGGTAGCGACGCTCGGCATGGAGCTGGTCGATCGCTTCCTCGAAGAACCGCTGATAGTTCATGTCGACTTCCCAATTTTTGCGCGGGATCATAATCATTGGCCTGTTGGTCGTCCACCTGGCCTTTTTGGTCAAAATGCCACGCCCCGGACCTGTTCCTAACGACCGCGGATCGTGGCCTATTCCCTTGATGTGGATGAACTTTGTTTCAGGACAATGCCACTGGCCGGCAATGCCGGTTACCAGGGGTCCAATGGCCATGCGGCGGGCTTTCCAGTAGAGCGGGGTTGAGACAGTTTCCGATAAATCTTGGATAAGCGAGGACGCGGATGACAGTTTTGGTGACAGGCGGCGCCGGTTACATCGGCAGCCATATGGTCTGGGAGCTGCTGGATGCCGGCGAAAGCGTGGTCGTTCTCGACCGTCTTTCCACCGGTTTCGAATGGGCGGTGGCGCCGGAGGCCAAGCTGGTCGTCGGCGATGTCGCCGACAAGGAATTGGTCGGCGCGGTCATCAGGGAGAACAAGGTCGACGCGATCATTCATTTCGCCGGCTCGATCGTGGTTCCGGAATCGGTCGCCGACCCGCTCAGCTATTATGAGAACAACACCTCGAAGACGCGCACGCTGATCGAAACCGCGGTGCGCGAAGGCGTGCCCAATTTCATCTTTTCCTCGACCGCTGCCGTCTATGGCGGCGCCGGGCTGGAGCCGGTGCGCGAGGACGCCCGCCTGGCGCCGGAATCGCCCTATGGCCTGTCCAAGCTGATGAGTGAGTGGATGCTGCGCGACGCATCGATCGCGCATGGCCTGCGCTATACCGCGCTGCGCTACTTCAACGTCGCCGGCGCCGACCCGAAGGGCCGCACCGGCCAGTCGACACCGGGCGCAACCCATCTGATCAAGGTCGCCTGCGAGACGGCACTCGGCAAGCGGTCGTTCATGCAGGTGTTCGGCACCGATTATCCGACGCCGGACGGCACCTGCATGCGCGACTACATCCATGTCAGCGACCTGGCGGCGGCGCATCGCCTGGCTTTGCAGCGGCTGCGCGCCGGGGGACAGAGCCTCGTCGCCAATTGCGGCTACAGCCATGGCTATTCGGTGCTGGAGGTCATCGACAGCGTGCGCCGCGCCTTTGGCCATGATTTCGAGGTGAAGATGGGTGATCGCCGCCCTGGCGATGCCGCGGCGGTGGTCGCCAATTCGGATCTCGCCCGCGCCGAGCTCGGCTGGACCCCGCAACGCGACGATCTCGACCAGATCGTCGCCGACGCGCTCGCCTGGGAGCGCATCCTGACCGGCAAGAACTCCGCGCGCGGCTGAGCCGGGTTCTCCCAAGGGCTCGCAAGGCGGGCAGCGAAGCGCTATTGAAGGCGTTCGCGGCAAGGCGCGGAGGCGCGGCGCCGCGAGGAGATCTTGGGGGAATGGCATGAAAATAACGGTGCTCGGGGCCGGTGTCGTCGGTACGGCGGCCGCCTATTATCTGGCCAGCGACGGCCATGAGGTGACGGTGATCGAGCGCCATCCGGCGGCGGCACAAGGCACCAGCCAGTCCAATGCCGGCCTGGTGTCACCGGGTGACGCCACAGCCTGGGCCTCGCCGGCGGCTTTGAAGACCTTCCTGCGCGGGCTCTACAACCATGATCTCGGCATCAAGGTCAGGCTGCGCCTTGATCCCTATTTCCTCGCCTGGAGCCTGCGTTTCCTGCGCCAGTGCACGGTGGCGCGCCTGCGCGCCAACACCGACATCAAGCTCAGGCTCGCGCTCTATTCGCGCGACTGCATCAATGCGCTTTCGGAAGCGACCGGCATCCATTACGACGAGCGCAAGAAGGGCATTCTCTATTTCTTCCGCTCGCAAAAGAGCCTCGACACCGGCACCGACAATTACCGTTATCTTGCCAAGCACGGCCTGCCGATCGAAATCGTCGGCCGCGACCGGCTGGTCGAGCTGGAACCGGGCCTTGCCGGCGTCAAGGACAAGATTGCCGGCGGCGTCTATTCGCCAACCGACCAGACCGGAGATTCCAAGCAGTTTGTCGACAGGCTGGCCGCCTATGCGGCCGAGAAGCTCGGCGTCAAATTCCTGTTCGGCACGACAGTCGAAGGCCTCGACATCGAGGGCGACCGGGTGCGCGCGGTGATGACTTCGGCCGGCCCGGTCGCCGGCGATGCGGTTGTCATCTCGATGGGGCCGGAAAGCGGCCTGCTCGGGCGCCGTTACGGCATCGACCTGCCTGTCTATCCGGTAAAAGGCTATACCGCGACGATTCCCCTGGAGGACGAAAGCAAGGGACCGACCATGGGCGGCGCCGACGAGGACCGGCTGATCGGCTATTCCAGGCTGGGCAACCGCTTGCGGATGTCCTCGACGGCCGAATTCACCGGCTTCGACCGCACTTTCAAGCCCGCCGATTTCAAGACGATCATCAGCACCGGCAAGGATCTTTTCCCGGGTGCCTTCGACGAGAAGAAGGCTGTGTTCTGGGCGGGTCTGCGCCCGATGATGCCGAACTCGGTGCCGGTCATCGGCCAGGCGCGCTACAAGAATCTCTATCTCGACACCGGCCACGGCCATGTCGGCTGGACCATGGCCTGCGGTTCGGGAAAATTCCTCGCCGACCTCGTTTCGGGCCGCAAGCCGGAGATCGACCCGCAGGGGCTGGTCTACGGGGGCTAGGATGTCGGGACCGCAAGTCGCCATCGACCTTGGCCGCATCGAGCGCAACGCGCGCACCATCGTCGAGCGCTGCGCGCTGTCGGGCATAAAAGTGTTCGGCGTCACCAAGGGCACTTGCGGCATGCCGCAAGTGGCACGCGCCATGCTGCGCGGCGGCGTCGCCGGCATCGCCGAATCGCGTTTCGAGAACATCCGCCGGCTGCGCGACAGCGGCATCAACGCACCGATCATGCTGCTGCGCAGCCCGCCGATGGCGCGGGTCGAGGAGGTGGTGCGCACCGTCGACATCAGCCTGCAATCGGAACTCGCCACCATCCGCGAAATTTCGCGCATCGCCGAGCGCATGGGCCGCGTCCACGACATCATGCTGATGATCGATCTCGGCGATCTCCGCGAAGGCATCTGGCCGAACGACCTGATCCCCACGGTTGAGCAGATCCTGCAGTTCAAGGGCGTGCGCATCGCCGGCATCGGCACCAATCTCGGCTGCTTCGGCGCCATCATGCCGACGCCGGAAAACCTTGGGCAGCTCGTCGCCCATGCCTACAAGACCGAGCGCCTGTCCGGCAAAAGCCTCGACGTGATTTCCGGCGGCGCCTCGTCGTCGCTGCCGCTGCTGCTCGAAGGCAGGCTGCCGGCCGGCATCAACAATCTGCGCGTCGGCGAGGCGATCCTGCAAGGTGGCGTCGAGACCTTCCGCGATGCGCCGTGGGCCGAGCTCGAACCCGATGCCTGCCGGCTGACCAGCGACATTATCGAGGTCAAGCTCAAGCCGTCACGGCCGATCGGCCAATCGGGCTACGACGCCTTCGGCAACCAGCCGGTCTTCCCCGACGAAGGCGACAGGCTGCGCGCCATCGCCAATATCGGCCGCGAGGACGTGCTGGTCGAGGGGCTGACGCCGATCGCCAGGGGGATCCGGGTGCTGGGCGCCTCCAGCGACCATCTGCTTTTGGACGTCGCCGATGCCGACCCGCCGCTGGCCGTCGGCGACCGCGTCGCCTTCCGCATGAGCTATGGCGCCATGCTTTTGGCAATGACCTCGGAATATGTCGAGAAGGCCCCGATGCACGACGTCGAGGATTTTTCCGGCCGCAAGATGGTGCAGATCACGGCCGAACCTGGAGCCGCCGGCATCCTGGCCCGGGAAGGCACCGGCGCGCGGCTGGAGGCGATGAATTTCGACGTCGTCGAATTGGCCGATATCGAGCGGCCGCCATCGGGACTGGTCCGGCTGACCGCCGGCGCCGATCGTTGCGTCGCGCACAAGGCGCTGACCGCGACGGCGCGAGCCACGCATTCCTTCGGCCTGATCTGGATCGATTCCATCGCCGCCCTGATGCCGGAGGACGAGGACGGCATCGACCTGCCGGAAGGCTCGGTCCTGGCGCGCACCCTCGGCCTCGATCACAAGGCGGGCGCGCTGCAGCCGCAGCTGTCGCCGGAGAATGTCGTCATCGTCGGCCTGCGCCACGCCGATCCGGCCGAGGCGCGGGTGCTGAAGGATTCGCGCGTCTCCGCCTTCACCATGACCGACATCGACGCCATGGGCATGCGCGACCTGATGCATGAAGCGATCCGTATCGCCACATCAGGCACGCAAGGCTTTCATGTCAGCTATTCGCCGACCGCGACCGAATTCGCCGGCTGGGCTGCGGGCTCCGGTGGGCTGACCGTGCGCGAAACACATCAGGCGATGGAGGCGATCGCGCTCTCCGGCGGCTTGCTGTCGATGGATGTTTCGGGCCTGACGGCGGATCTGGAGCCGCGGATCGGCACCGACGCGGTCAACTTCGTCATGTCTGCCTTCGGCAAACGGATTCTCTGATCAGCCCTGCACTTCCACTGCCGCCCGCCATGCGCTGACGTAGTCGACCCAGGCTGGGTCTATAGGCCGTTCTATTCTTTCGCCCTTGCCGTGCGTCGCCGGCCGATCGCATGCCAGCAGCGCCGCGCCGATGCTGGTGCCGGTGGCGGCCTCGGACGCAACCACGGCGCGCGCCGTGGCTGCCGCCAGCATGCCGGCAAAGAGCCGGTTGCGGGCAAAGGGGCCTTCGACCGTGGTCGGGCCGTCGGCACCGATCAAGTCGAGGCAGGTCGCCGTCATCAGGGCCAGATAGAATGAGATGGCGGCAAAGCGCTGGCCTTTGTTGATGCCGTCGGCGTTGAGCCATGCCGCGGCATGGTGCGGGAACGGCCCCGAACCTTGCTGGGTCGACGGCAGCAGCAGCATCTTTCGCGCCAGCACGGCGCCGACATCGGCTTCGGTCCACGGCTCCGGCTGATCCTTTGTCAGCACCGAAAACTCGCGGCCACCCATGAAGCGCGCAGAGGGAACGGGATCGCCGAGCGCGTTGACATTGACCAGCGTGTCGCGCGCGGCATCCAGCGCAATCTGTTTGCCGCCGACCGCCATCGATACCACCCAGGTGCCGGTCGAGACGACGGAGAAAGGCGGCTTGTCGGAGAGAAAATGCGGCAGCAGCGAGGCGTTGGAATCATGCAGGCCGCAGAACACCGGCGTGTGCGGATCCAGTCCGGTTCGCACAGCAACGGTGGGCAGGATCGGGCCGAGGCGATCGCTGGCCGGCCGCACCGGCGCCATCAGGCTCCGCCACTCCAGCCTGTCGACCAGGGATGAAAAATCCGCCGTCCACGGGTTCCACAGATCGGTGTGGCAGCCGAGCGAAGTGACCTCGTTGGCGGCGATGCCGGTCAGGCGCAAGGCCCAGTATTGCGGGTACATCAGCAGCGCCGCGGCCCTGGCGAATTCCGCCGGAAAGCTCTTCTGCTGCCAGAAGAATTGAGCACCGAGATTGAGGCCGAGCGGCAGGCGCGGCGTGCCGGTCTCGGCAAAAGGCGGGCGGATCGCGTCGTAATCCTCGGCCATCCCGTCGGGGCCGTCGAACTCATAGTCGAGCACCGGCAGCACCAGTTCACCCGCCGCGTCGACCAGCACGCCGGTCGCGCCATGGGTGGTGATCGAAATGGCGTCGATGCGCTGTTCGCGGTCGAGGCCGGCAAGGCTTTCGAGGATGAATGCCCACAGTGCCTCGACATCGTGATGTGGGTAAGGCGCCTGCCGCACCGGCGCATTCGCCATGCGGCGCAGCGCCACCTCGCTCAACGCAGCGAGGTCGACCAGCGCCACCTTGGCGTTGGTCTTGCCGATGTCGATGACGGCGATGTGGCGCATCGCACTCATGCCATGTGGAACATTGTTTCCAGCTTCACGGCCACCGGCTCGTTGTCCGGCCTGGTCTCCATGATGTCGGCCATGTGGGCCCACCAGCGCTGCATCACCGAATGCCCGGGCAATTCGTCCATGCGGTGGTCGTCTTGCCGCCACAGCACACCGAACAGGATATTGGTCTCCTCGTCGAGATGGATGGAATAATCGGAGACGCCGGCCTGCTTCAGCAGCGCGACCAGCGACGGCCCGATCTCGTCATGGCGCTTCTTGTACTCTGCCTTCATGCCGGGCTTCAGCTTCATCTTGAACGCGTATTTCTCGGCCATCAACGCCCTCCGCGCAGCCGCCGCCAGACGATCGGCAAGGCAATGACGATGATCAGCAGCAGGCCGATGAAGATCGACATGACGATGCCCGGCACATTGAGCAGGCCGAGCCCGAAGGTCACCAGCCCCATGATGAAGGCGGCGAGCACGACGCCCAGAATGCTGCCGGCGCCACCGAGGATACTGACGCCGCCGAGCACCACCATGGTGATGACTTCGAGTTCATAACCCTGCGCGATTGAGGGCCGCGTCGAACCGAGGCGCGAGGTGATCAGCACCGAGGCGATGCCCGACATCAGCCCGGTCAGGCAAAACAGGATGAACTTGGTGCGGCCGACGCGCACGCCGGAAAATTGCGCAGCGACCGGATTGTTGCCGATGGCGAAGACGCGTCGGCCGAAACTCGTGCGGTGCAAGAGGAACCAGTAGACGACAGCCGCGATCAGGAACAGCACCAGCTCGAACGACACCACCCACCAGACATAGCCCTGGCCGAAGAAGGCGAAGCTTGAGGGATAGCCTTTGTAGGCCTGGTCGCCGAGGATGATGAAGGCGATGCCGCGAAACAGGCTCATCGTGCCGATGGTGACGACGATCGAGGGCAGGCCGAGCCTTGTCACCAGCAGACCGTTGAAGGCGCCGCAGCCGAGCCCGACAACGATGCCGATCAGCACCAGCACGGGCGTGCCGGCGCCGGCCTGCACCGCCATGCCCATCATGGTCGACGCCAGCGCGATGATGGCGGCCACCGACAGATCGATCTCGCCCGAGATGATCAGCAGCGCCATGGCGAAGGCGATCAGGCCCTTCTCGGTGAAATTGAAGGTCAGATCGGACAGCGAGTACGGATCGAGGAAATAGGGCGAGGCGAAGCTGTTGATGGCGAAGATGGCGACGGCCACCACGACCAGCAGCGCTTCCCAGGAAAAGATCGCCGAACGCAGCGGCTTGTCGAGCCGGTCGGGAATGTGGCGCGGGGCAGGGATGTCGGTCACGCCTCCACCTTTCTGAGGATGATGCGGCCTTGCTGGCGCTCGCCGCGCGCATTGAGCACGACGGCCAGAATGATTGCGCTGCCCGAAATCGCCATCTGCCAGAAGGGTGAGATGTTGATGACCGGCAGCGCGTTGGAGATGATGCCGAGGAACAGCGCCCCTAATACCGCGCCGCCGACCGAGCCGATGCCGCCGGCGATCGAGATGCCGCCGATGACGCAGGCGGCGATGATGTTGAGCTCATAGCCATTGGCGACCTCGACCGAGGCGATCACGTAGCGCGAGATCCAGAGATAGCCCGACAGGCCGCCAATCATGCCGGAGATGCAGAAGACGATGAATTTCGTCCGGCCGACATCGATGCCGGCATAGACCGACGCCGTCGGGTTGACGCCGATTGCGTAGATCGAGCGGCCGAGCGCGGTGCGTGTCATCACAACGAAGAACAGCGCAATGACCAGGATGGCGATCCACGACAGCACCGGAATGCCGAGGAAGGCCGCGCGCTGGAAGCCGATGAAGTCCGGGCTCATCTTGTCGGCATTGACCCAGGCGCCACCGGACAGGACGAAGGTCGCGCCGCGATAGATGGTCAGCGTGCCCAACGTCACCACGATCGAGGGAATGTTCAGCCGCCAGACCAAAAGGCCGTTGATGGCGCCGAGCACAAGGCCGACCAGCAGTGCGACGACGATCAGCAGCGGGATCGGGATCGCCGGATGTGCTGCGTTCAGCATCGCCACCACCATGCCGGTGAAGCAGAGGTTGGACGCCATCGACAGATCGATCGACCGGGTCAGGATGACCACCATCTGGCCGAGCGCCAGGATCACCAGGATCGAGGTGTCGTTGAACACCTGACGCAGATTGGCCGGATCGGCGAAGGCCGGAAAACGCGTCGAGATCAGCCCGATCAAGACGATGATGGCAGCAGCCAGCCAGATTTCGCGGTATTTGAGGAAAGCCTTCATGCCGCGATCCCTGCTGCCGTCCGAACCAGCGTCTCGGCGTCCAGCTCCTTGTTGTCGTAGACCGCCGCGACAAGCCCCTCGCGCATGACCACGACACGGTCGGACATGCCGAGGATTTCGGGCAGCTCGGACGACACCATGATCACCGACAGGCCTTGCGCCACCAACTCGGCCATGAAGCCGTGCACGGCGGCCTTCGAGCCGATGTCGATGCCCTTGGTCGGCTCGTCCAGGATGATCACCTTGGGCGACGTCGCCAGCCATTTGGCGATGACGATCTTCTGCTGGTTGCCGCCCGACAGCGTGCCGACATCCTGGCTGAGCGAAGAGGCCCTGAGGTCGAGTCGCTCGGTGTAGGAGCGGGCCAGATCGAACTCCTCCGACAGCCGCAGCAGGCCGGACTTCGACGTGCGCTTGAGCGAAGGCAGCGAGACGTTCTGGAAGATCGGCAGGCCGATCACCACGCCTTGCTTGCCGCGTTCTTCCGGTACGTAGACGATGCCGGCATCGATCGAATCCGCAGCCGATTTCGGCGCGATCGTCTTGCCTTCCAGCGTGATCGTGCCGGCTGAGGTGCGGGTGATGCCCGATATCGCCTGCATCACCTCGCTGCGGCCGGCGCCGACAAGGCCGTAAAAGCCGAGGATCTCGCCCTTGTGCAGTTCGAAGCCGATATCGTTGAATTCGGTCGGATGCGACAGGCCGGAAACGGAGAGCACCGGTGCGCCGATCTCGGCCTTGCGCTGCGGGAAGATGTGATCGACCGCGCGGCCGACCATGAGGCGCACGATCTGGCTCTGGCCGGCATCCTTGATCAGGCCTTCGCCGACCATCTCGCCATCGCGGAATACCGTGTAGCGGTCGGCGATGCGGTAGATCTCGTCGAACTTGTGGCTGATGAACAGGATCGCCTTGCCGTCGCTCTTGAGGAACTCGATCAGCAAAAAGAGCTCCTCGATCTCCTTCATGGAAAGCGCGGCGGTCGGCTCATCCATGATGACGATCTGCGCGTCGATCGACATGGCACGCGCAACCGCGACCAGATGCTTGTTGGCGATGCCGAGGTCCTTCAGCCGCGCGTCGGCGTCGATATGGCCGGCATGCATGGTGTCCAGCACTTCGCGCGCGTTCTTGCGCATCGTGCGCCAGTCGATGGTGCCGAAACGCGTGCGTGGCGCGTGGCCGAGAAAGATGTTTTCGGCGACGCTCAGATCGTCGAACAGCACGGTTTCCTGGTGGATGGCGGTGACGCCATGGCCGAAGGCGGCATGCGCGCTGGGCAGGGTGACGGCGTGGCCGTCTATGCTGATCGTGCCCCCGTCGGGCTGGTAGATGCCGGTCATGATCTTGACCAGCGTCGACTTGCCGGCGCCGTTCTCGCCGATCAGCGCCGTCACCTGGCCCGGATAGAGCGACAGGCTGACATTGTGCAACGCGCGCACGCCGGGAAAGCTCTTGGAGATGCCGGACAGCGTCAGGCGTGGAGCCGGGGCCGGAGGCCGCTCCTTCACCGCGCCGTGTTGGGCTGTCGTGTCCATAGTCGTATCAAGCCCTGAAACAAGGTTCGTTTAAAGCCGCGGCGGGACGTGAGCCCCGCCGCGTCAGCTCTAGAGAACTCCAGATCAATAGATCTTGGAGAACTTTTCGATGTTCGACTTGTCGAACTGGAAGGGCGGAGCCATTGCAGCCGAGTTGGTGTCGTCGAGCGTGACCTTGCCGACGCGGCCGATCGACAGCGTGGCGCCGGGCTTGGCCTCTTCCTTCTTCACCGCCAGATCATGGGCGAGGTAGACGGCCGAGTAGCCGAGGTCGATCGGGTTCCACAGCGCAACCGCCTGGCTGGAACCGTTGTCGATGAACTTCTTGAACTCGGACGGCAGTGCGAGACCGGTGACATTGACCTTGCCGATCAGGTTCTCGTCAGTGACGACCTGGGCGGCGGCAACGACGCCGACGGTGGTCGGCGCGATGATCGCCTTCAGGTTCGGATAGGACTTCAACAGGCCCTTGGCTTCGTCGGTGCTCTTGGCCGAATCGTCATCGCCGTAGACGGTGGCGACGAGTTTGATCTTGGGGAACTTCTCCGGCAGGATCTTCTTGGCCGCGTCGATCCAGGCGTTCTGGTTGGTCGCGGTCGAGGAGGCCGACAGGATGGCGACCTCGCCGCCTTCCGGCAGGTGGTCGGCGGCGAGCTTGATGATGGTCTCGCCGATCAGGCCGGTGTCGGACGGGTTGAGGTGAAGCTGGCGACCTTCCTTGGCGACGCCCGAATCCCACGAGATGACGGTGATGCCGCGTTCCATGGCCTTCTTCAGCACCGGCACCAGAGCGTCGGCGTCATTGGCCGAAATGGCGATGGCGTTGACCTTCTGCGCGATCAGCGAATTGACCACTTCGATCTGCGCTTCGGCGGTCGCCTTGGTCGGGCCGGTGTATATGATGTCGACATCGCCGAGTTCCTTGGCCGCCTCTTCGGCGCCCTTGTTGGCGGCATCGAAGAAGCCGTTGCCGAGCGACTTCACCACCAGCGCGATCTTGACGTTTTCGGCATAGGCGGCATTCACGAACATGGCGGCTGAGAATGCAGCCGTCACCATCAATTTCTTCAAGAAGCTCATCGAATTTCCTCCCTTGAGCGTTGCATTCCATCGCCGCTGCGAGCGCGAGTTGGCCTCAGGCCTGCAGTGAAGATTCTTCCTTGTTGGTTGCGGATGTGCGGGCGACGATCAGCGTCACGCCGGCGGTCTCCAGCATCTTGGCTTCACGATCCTCGATGCCGTCATCGGTGATGACGGTGGCGATGCGCGACAGGCCGCACAGGATGAGGCTGGAGCGTTTGCGGAATTTCGAGGAATCGACCAGCACCACCAACTCGTCGGCCTGGTCGATCAGTTTCTGCTCCGCCTGGATCAAGAGCGGATCGCCCTCCATCAGGCCGAGCGGCCCCAGACCCTGCGCACCCATGAACATGCGGCGCGCATAGAAATTGCGCGTCACGTCGTTGTCGAAGGGCGACAGGATGATGTTCTGCTCGCGATAAATGGTGCCGCCCGACAGCATCACCGTATTCTTGGAGTGCTTGAGCAGGTGCTCGGCGATGGGGAACGAATTGGTGAAGATCGGCATGCGGCGGCCGGTCAGGAAATGCACCATCTGGAAGGTGGTGGTGCCGCCATTGATGATGATCGGTTCGCCGTCGTTGCACAGCTCGACCGCTTCACGCGCAATCGCCCGCTTCTGCGAGGCGTTGATGGTTTCGTTGACGGAAAAGGGCCGGCCGGCCAGCCCGATGAACTGCGGCGGCGAGATTGCCTCGGCGCCGCCGCGCACGCGGCGCAGGCGCTTCTGGACGTGGAGAGCCGCGATATCGCGCCGGATCGTCGCCTCGGAGGACTCCGTCAGGTCGACCATCTCCTGCACCGTCACCACAGGCTTTTCCTGGACGGCGGACAGAATGATCCTGTGGCGCTCTTTTTCGTGCATGGTTCCTCCCTGCCCGGGCATCTAGGCACCCAAAACGCGCAGTGTCAATCATTTCCGATCATATAATTTCATTGTGCAGTGCAATATGATCGATATTGATCGTTTGTGATTGACAAGCCGACCGCTTCCGTGGAAATTCGGGGCCAAATGGCCGCGCCTTTTGCGTGCCTTCGGGAGGATTTCTTATGCTCGACAAGCGCACCGGCGCGCGCCTCGCCAATCTGTGGGACGAGGCCAAGGCTCACGCCATGAGCGGGCCGGAACTTCTGGTCTACCGTTCGAACACACTTGGTTCCGACAAGCGGGTCACCAACTATGGCGGCGGCAACACGTCGTCGAAGATCTGGCAGAAAGACCCGCTCACCGGCGAGGATGTCGAAGTGCTGTGGGTCAAGGGATCGGGCGGCGACAGCGCCTCGATCAAGCTGGACGGCTTTGCCACGCTCTACATGGACAAGCTGCGCGCGCTCAAAGGCCTCTATCGCGGCGTCGAGCACGAAGACGAGATGGTCGGCTTCCTGCCGCACTGCACCTTCAACCTCAATCCGCGCGCGGCCTCTATCGACACGCCGCTGCATGCCTACGTGCCGAAGCCCTTTGTCGACCACATGCATCCCGATGCCATCATCGCCATTGCCGCGGCGAAGGATTCGAAGGCGCTGACCAAAGAAATCTTCGGCGAGGCCATCGGCTGGCTGCCGTGGAAGCGCCCTGGCTTCGAACTTGGCCTGTGGCTGGAGAAATTCTGCCTCGAACACCCGGCCGCCAAGGGCGTCATCCTGGAAAGCCACGGCCTGTTCACCTGGGGCGACACCCCCAGGGAATGCTACGAGACGACGATCTCGGTGATCAACCAGGCGATCGAATGGTTCGAGCGCCGCTCCGAGGGTGTCGCTATCTTCGGCGGTGAAGCGGTCAAGTCGCTCGACGCCACTGAGCGCCGTGCCATCGCGGCCAAACTGATGCCGAGGATTCGCGGCCTGATCTCGGAAAGGAGCCACAAAACAGGCCATTTCGACGATTCCACTGCTGTGCTCGAATTCGTCAACTCCAGGGATCTGCGCCCGCTGGCGGCACTCGGCACCTCATGCCCCGACCATTTCCTGCGCACCAAGATCCGCCCGCTGGTCATCGAATTCGATCCGGCAAAGCCCGATGTCGATGCCGTCATCGCGCGTCTTGCCGACGACATCGCCGAATATCGCGTTGGCTACCAGGCCTATTACGACAGCTGCAAGCATCCGGACTCGCCCGCCATCCGCGATCCCAATGCCGTCGTCTACCTGATGCCCGGCGTCGGCATGTTCACCTTCGCCGGCGACAAGGCGACGGCGCGCATCTCGGGCGAATTCTATGTCAACGCCATCAACGTCATGCGCGGCGCCTCCACCGTGTCGTCTTATGTCGGCCTGCCTGCACAGGAAGCCTTCGACATCGAGTACTGGCTGCTCGAAGACCTGAAGCTGCAGCGTATGCCGAAGCCGAAGTCGCTTGCCGGCCAGATCGCCCTGGTCACGGGTGGCGCCGGCGGCATCGGCCGCGCCACGGCCAACCGCCTGCTGCGCGAAGGCGCCTGCGTGGTGCTGGCCGACATCGACGAGACAGCACTGGCCAGCGCCAATGACGAACTGGCGAAAGTCTACGGCAGGGACTTCGTGCGGCCGGTGCTGATCAATGTCACCTCGGAGGAGCAGGTCATTTCGGGCTTTGCCGAGACAGCGGCCGAGTTCGGCGGCATCGACATTCTGGTATCGAATGCAGGGCTGGCCTCCTCGGCGCCGATCGAGGAGACGACGCTGGCGCTGTGGAACAAGAACATGGACATCCTGTCGACCGGTTATTTCCTGGTCTCGCGGGAAGCGTTCCGGCTGTTCCGCGCGCAGAAGATTGGCGGCAACGTCGTCTTCGTCGCCTCCAAGAACGGCCTTGCCGCATCGCCGAACGCCGCCGCCTATTGCACCGCCAAGGCTGCCGAGATCCATCTCGCCCGCTGCCTGGCGCTGGAGGGCGCGGAGGCGCAGATCAGGGTCAATGTCGTCAACCCGGACGCGGTGTTGCGCGGCTCGAAGATCTGGACCGGCGAGTGGAAGGAACAGCGCGCCGCCGCCTACAAGATGTCGACCGACGATCTGGAGGAGCACTATCGCTCGCGTTCGATGCTGAAGCGCTCGGTCTTCCCGGAAGACATCGCAGAGGCGATCTATTTCCTGGCGTCCGACATGTCGGCCAAGTCGACCGGCAACATCATCAATGTCGACGCGGGCAACGCCCAGTCGTTCACGCGCTGAGCGGAGGGGACGATGGAACACATCATCTCCGCCGGCCTCGTCGACAAGGACAACGCCGCGCGCAAGGCAAACCTCGAGCGCGACTACGCCTCGCTCGGCGAGCGGCTCGACCGTCGCGGCATCGCCATCGACGCTATCAGAGACAAGGTCGAGAAATTCGCGGTGGCGATCCCGTCCTGGGGCGTCGGCACCGGCGGCACGCGCTTTGCCCGCTTTCCCGGTGCCGGCGAGCCACGCGATATCTTCGACAAGATCGAGGATTGCGCCGTCATCCAGCAATTGACGCAGGCGACGCCGACCGTTTCCCTGCACATTCCGTGGGATAAGGCCGATCCGAACCGGCTGAAGCAAGCGGCCTCGCGCTTTGGCCTCGGCTTCGACGCCATGAACTCCAACACCTTTTCCGACGCCAAGGACCAGAAGCTCTCCTACAAATTCGGCTCGCTGTCGCATGCCGACGCCGGCACGCGCCGGCAAGCGGTCGAGCACAATCTCGAATGCATCGAGATCGGCAAGACGCTCGGCTCCAAGGCGCTGACGGTGTGGATCGGCGACGGTTCGAACTTTCCCGGCCAGGTCAATTTCGCCAAGGCATTCGAGCGCTATCTCGACGCCATGAAAGAGCTCTACGCCGGACTGCCCGCCGACTGGAAGCTGTTCAGCGAGCACAAGATGTACGAGCCGGCCTTCTATTCCACCGTCGTGCAGGACTGGGGCACCAACTACATGATCGCGCAGGAGCTGGGCGACAAGGCGTTCTGTCTCGTCGACCTCGGCCACCATGCCCCAAACGTCAACATCGAGATGATCGTGTCGCGGCTGATCCAGTTCAAAAAACTCGGCGGCTTCCACTTCAACGATTCGAAATATGGCGACGACGATCTCGACGCCGGTTCGATCGATCCTTACCGGCTGTTTCTCGTCTTCAACGAACTGGTCGATGCCGAACTTTCCGGCGCCGAGGGGTTCGACCCGGCCCACATGCTCGACCAGAGCCACAACGTCACCGATCCGATCGAAAGCCTGATGCTGTCGGCAGTCGAGGTGCAGCGCGCCTATGCGCAGGCGCTGCTGGTCGATCGCAAGGCGTTGGAAGTTTTTCAGGATAGCAATGACGCGCTGATGGCGACGCAGACGCTGAAAGCGGCCTACCGCACCGATGTCGAGCCGATCCTCGCCATGGCGCGGCTGAAGACCGGCGGCGCCATCGACCCGGTCGCCGCCTATCGAGCGGCGGGTTACCGCGCCAAGGTTGCAGCGGAACGCCCTGCAGTCGCTGGCGGTTCGGGCGGGATTGTCTGAGGCCGAGCCGGCCCCCTCATCCGGCCGCTTTGCGGGCCACCGCCCTCCGGGCGTTCGTTGTTCGAAAAGCCAAGCAGTTGGCTTTTCGCCCGCTGCGCGGACCACGCCTCACCCCCGCAGGGGAGAAGAGACTGGCGTCAGCGCTGACACCTCCTCTCCCCTCGGGGAGAGGTCGGATTGCCCCGAATTGCCCTTCGCAATTCGGTTGGCAATCCGGGTGAGGGGGCTCTTTCTCGTGCTCCCTTAATTGTTAGTGGACTCGATCCGTCCAACACGGTCTTCTAGGCATCCCCCCGCCCGGAGAACCGCCATGCCTCTCAACCGTCGGACACTGATCGCCGCCAGTCTTTCCATCACCTTTGTCCTGGCGCCGTTGACGAGTGTCTTCGCCGCCTCGCCGGCGCCGGCCAAGGGCGAGCACGGCATGGTGGTGACGGCCCAGCATCTGGCGTCCGAAGTCGGCATCGAGGTGTTGAAGAAGGGCGGCAATGCTGTCGACGCGGCGGTTGCCGTCGGCTATGCGCTCGCCGTCGTCTACCCCAATGCCGGCAATATCGGCGGCGGCGGCTTCATGACCATCCGCTTCAAGGACGGCAAATCGACCTTTCTCGATTTCCGCGAGCGGGCGCCGCTGGCGGCGACAAAAACCATGTATCTCGACAAGGACGGCAACCCGGTGAAGGGCGCCAGCCTCGACGGCTATCTCGCCGTCGGCGTACCGGGCTCTGTGGCTGGCTTCGAGATGGCCCGTGAAAAATACGGCAAATTGTCCCGCCAGGATCTGATGGCGCCGGCAATCGGCTACGCCAAGAACGGGTTCATCCTCAACCAGGGCGACGCTGCCTCGTTTGCCGGCAGTGCCGACAGGCTGGCGAAGGACCCCGCGGCCGCCGCCATATTCCTGAAACCCGACGGCAAGCCCTATGGCATCGGCGAGCGGCTGGTCCAGCCCGACCTCGCCGCCTCGCTCGCCGCCATTTCCGAAAAGGGTACGGATGCCTTCTATAAAGGCGCCATCGCTGACGCCATCATCAAGGCGAGCGGCGCCAAGGGCGGCATTCTCGCCAAGCCGGATTTCGAGCAATATGCGGTGCGTGAGCTCAAGCCCGTGACCTGTACCTATCGCGGCTACGAGATCACCTCCTCGCCGCCGCCCAGCTCCGGCGGCATCATCATCTGCGAAATCCTCAACGTGCTGGAGGGCTATCCGCTGTCCTATCTCGGCGCAGGTTCCGCCGAGACGGTCCACGTCATGGTCGGGGCGATGCGCTACGCCTATGTCGACCGCAATTCAGCGCTCGGCGATCCCGATTTCGTCGACAACCCGGTCTCGAAACTGCTTGATAAGGCCTATGCTAAGGATATCCGCGACAAGATCGACCCGTTCCGGGCCGGCGTGTCGCAGGATTTGATGCCGAAGGGCTTTGGCGAGAGCAAGGAGACGACGCATTATTCGATCATCGACGATGCGGGCAATGCGGTCGCGGTCACCTACACGTTGAACGGTTCCTTTGGAGCCGGCGTCGTCGCCGACGGCACCGGCATCCTGCTCAACAACGAAATGGACGATTTCACCCAGAAACCCGGCGTGCCCAACCTCTATGGCCTGGTCCAGGGGGAGGCCAACACCATCCAGCCGAAGAAGACGCCGCTGTCGTCGATGAGCCCGACCGTGGTCGCCAAGGACGGCAAGCCGTTCATGGTCATCGGCAGCCCCGGTGGTTCGCGCATCATCACCATCACGCTGGAAGCGATCGTCAATGTCATCGACCACGGCATGAACATCCAGGAGGCGATCGACGCGCCGCGCATCCACCATCAATGGCTGCCCGACAAGGTGTATGTCGAGCCGTTCGGCCTGTCGCCGGACACAGAAAAGCTGCTGGCCGGCATGGGATATCACCTCGATCTCGCCGACCAGACCTGGGGTCAGGCCGCCGGCATCCTGGTCGGCGGCAAGAGCCTGGCGGAAATCGAGAAAGGCGGCGGCGCGCGCTACAACGGCGCCATCGACAGCCGCGCGGCCTCTGGCGAGGCGCTCGGATACTGACAGCTTGGAGCAGCGTGGCGATTCGGGTTGATCGCCCGCTGCTCAAGTGGATCGGCTCACACCGACTTGACCGTCACAAGACGAGCGTGAGGGTGGACGCAACCAGCATCAAGGCGGCAATGCCGACGAACAGCGCATAGATGCGCGGCCGGTCGAGCAGCAGCGCATTTCCGGAGATCCAGGCGGATGTGGCGCCGCCAAGCGCGAAGAGGAAGCCGTTGCGGTGCCCGAAGACCATCGATGCGGCCATCAGCCCGCCGATGATCAGCGCACCGAACACGATGATCACGGCAACGGCATATCTCTCGAAATCATTGCCGCTTCCCATGCTCGGGCCGATTGCGTTCAAGGTTGGCAGGTCGTCCGGATCGAAAGGGTTCGTCGACCCGTATTCGTCTTGACCGGCAGGCTCTCGCATCATTCGTTCTCCGTATAGCGGCAACAAATCATCAAGCCTTGCCGAGTGCAACCCGATCACGCTGCCTTGATGCGTTCGACCGGTCCTTGACGTCTTCAGGTGGCGGCTTGCTGCCGGCTTTTGGTTCTTGGCCGTCTTTGGTCTCTCAGGCAATCCAGGAAACGGCTGCCCAAAGGCGACCGTAGCTCCCTCTATCATGGAATGCATTCGTGGAGGAAAAATGATGCGGGGCGCGGATTGGGCTTCGCAAACCGTGATTCGGACGGTGACGTCGCACAGGGTTGTTGTACGGGCGAATCGCCTTGCGGCCAGTGGGCGTCTGCGCTTGGCATGCGGTTGCGTGAAAGTTGACTGGGCAGGCATCTTAAATGTTGACTAGTATACTCATGTTTCATAGTCACCGGGCAGTGGTCACTGGAGACCAACCCCCGAAAAGCAGGGCCGGCCGCATTGCAGAGAGACCAAGAGCCCCAGTCGAGAGCCGCGCCCGATCATTTGCGCAGCCGAATGACCCGGCGCCAGGCGCTCGGGCTTTTTTCGCTGCCGTTCGCCGGCATGGGGTCCTCCACGGCTGAAGCCCGTCCGTTGCGCATCGTCTGCCTGGATGACGGGTTGACCGAGACCTTGCTCATGCTCGGTGTCAGCCCGGTCGCCATTGCCGATCGGGAGGTCTGGGAGAAATGGGTGGTCGAGCCGCGGCTGCCGCCCGACGTCGCCGATCTCGGCACGCTGCTCGAGCCCAATCTCGAATTCCTGCAGCAGCTCAGGCCCGACATCATCCTGTCCATGCCGTATCTCGAGGGCATCAAGCCGCTGCTCGAACGGGTGGCTCCAGTGACGACGATCGGGCTCTATACCGAGGCCGGGCAGCCCTATCGGCGCGCGCTCGAGGCGACGCGCCAGCTCGCCGGGCTTGTCGGCAAGGAAAGCGAAGGCGAGGCGCTGATCGCGGCGACAGACGCGTATTTTTTGGAGGTTCGCCAGCAGTTGGCGCCGCTTTCGGCACGGCCGATCTATGTCGTCAGCTTCCTGGACCCGCGCAATGTGCGCGTCTACGGCGCAAAGAGCCTGTTTCAGGAGGTGTTCGACCGCATCGGGCTCAGCAACGCGTGGACGGCCGAGACCAACTATTGGGGGTTTTCGACCGTCGGCATCGACGGGCTGGCGACATCCAGCGATGCGCGCCTCGCCTATCTCGAACCCTTGCCTGAGGGCGCCGGCGGCACGCTGACCGAAAGTCCGGTCTGGAATGCCATGCCCTTCGTGCGCAACCGCTCGATCATGCGCCTTCCTGCCGTCCTGATGTTTGGCGCGCTTCCATCCGCGAGCCGTTTTGCCCGGGTCCTGGCATCGGCGATGACCGCGGAGGCCGCCCATGGCTGAGGATGCTGCCATTGCCCAAAGGGGGAAGCCTGCGTCGGCCGGCCGGGCTCCCGTGTGGAGCTTTTCCAGCAATCAGCCGGTAGGCGCGATCCTGCTTTGCGCGGTGCTGCTCGCGGCTGCGGCAGCGGCAACCGTCTCGAACCTCACCGTGCAACTGCCATCGGCGCTCTGGCTCCAATCGCTCGCCGCTCCCGACATCGCTGACATGCGGCAGGTGCTCGTCCACTATGCCTTCCTGCCCCGTCTTGCGATCAGCCTTTTGTGCGGTGCGGCGCTCGGGCTTGCCGGAACTGTCCTGCAGCAGGTTCTGCGCAACCCGCTCGCCTCGCCTGAAACCGTCGGCGTCTCGGCCGGTGCCTATCTGGCGCTGGCACTGGCGACGCTTCTGTCACCGTCCCTGCTTGCCTTCGGCCGCGAATGGGTGGCGCTGGCCGGCGCATTTATGGCCCTTGCCGCCGTCATCGCTCTGTCCTGGCACAAGGGCCTGTCGCCGCTTTCGGTGGTGCTGGCCGGGCTTGTGGTCAGCCTCTATGCCGGCGCCATCGGTGCCGCTCTCATCGTGCTGCGGCACGAATGGCTGGCCAGCCTGTTCATCTGGGGCGCCGGTTCGCTCGGCCAGCAGGACTGGTCGACGACGCTGTGGCTTTTGCCCCGCATCGGCGCAGCGGCGCTGGCGATCTTCTTCATGGTGCGGCCCCTGACCCTGCTTGGCCTCGACGATGAAGGCGCGCGCAGCCTTGGCGTGCCGCTCGGCGCCTATCGCTTCGCCGGACTGGCGGCCGCCGTCGCGCTGATCGCCTTTGTCGTTGCCGCTGTCGGCGTCATCGGCTTCGTCGGCCTGGCCGCGGCGACGCTCGCGCGCATCGGCGGTGGCCGGCGGCTTGGCCAACAGCTGGTGATGGCGCCGCTGATCGGCGGCGCGTTGCTGTGGGCCGCCGATCAAGGCGTGCAGATCGCCACCGGGCCGCAAGGCGACCTGCTGCCGACCGGAGCGATCACAGCACTTCTCGGTGCGCCGCTGCTGCTCTGGCTGCTGCCGCGCCTTGCGCTTGGCTCGGAAGCCCCGACCTTGATGGCCGTGCGCCTGCCGCGCGCAAGCCGGCCCGGCCTTGTTCTGATGGCACTCGGCCTGGCTCTGCTTCTGCTGCTCGGGCTGGCCCTGCTCTATGGACCGGGTCCGCATGGCTGGACCTTCGCCTTCGGCGACGAGCTGCAGCCTTTGCTGTCGTGGCGGTGGCCCCGCGTGCTTGCCGCGCTGAGTGCCGGGGCGATGCTGGCGCTTGCCGGGCTGATGATGCAGCGGCTGACCGGCAATCCGATGGCCAGCCCCGAAGTGCTGGGCATCAGTGCCGGTGCCGCCCTTGGCATGATGGTGGCGCTGTTTGCGCTCGTCGATGCCGGGCGCCCGGTTCAGACGGCGGCGGCAACGATCGGCGCCTTCGCCGCTTTGCTGGTGACGCTGGCGATCGGCCGTCGTGCCGCCTATGCGCCGGAGCGGCTGCTGCTTGCCGGCGTTGCCCTGACGGCCTTGTTCGACGCGCTGATCCTGGTGCTCACCGCGACCGGCGATCCTCGCGCCATGCTGCTGCTCAACTGGCTGACCGGTTCGACCTATGGCGTCGATGTCGGTGACGCCCTGCTGACCGGTGGTATCGCGGTCTGCCTCTTCGCGCTCGCGCCTTTCTTCGTGCGCTGGCTAAACATCCTGCCGCTCGGCTCCGCCGCCGTTCAGGGCCTTGGCATCAACCTGAAGAGGGCGCGGCTTCTCGTGCTGCTGGCCGTCGCGGCACTCACCGCGGCTTCGACGTTGATCGTCGGTCCGCTGACCTTCATCGGCCTTATGGCGCCGCATCTTGCTCGTCGCCTTGGCCTTTCCCGTGCGCTGCCGCAGGCCATTGGCGCGGTGCTCGCCGGCGCGCTGATCATGGTCGCCGCCGACTGGGTGGGCCGGATCGCCATCTTCCCGCGCCAGATCCCGGCCGGTCTCGTCGCCACGTTGATCGGCGGCCCGGTGCTGATGTGGCTGCTGCGCCGCCGCTGACCGTTTTGCCTGGAGATATCCATGTCCAAGATATCCATGTCCAACGCGACGCCAGCCCTGATCGCCAACACGGCGGTCCACGATCTTGTTCCGGCGCAGGGCGGCGCGCCCTGGCGGATATTCCTGCATGTGCCGTCCGGGCCGGTGCCCGAGGCCGGCTGGCCGGTCCTCTACATGACCGACGGCAACGCCGTCATCGGCACGGCGGTCGACGCCATGCGCGCGCAGGCCTTCTATCCCACGGGCACCAATGTCGGCTGGGGCGTCATCGTCGCCATCGGCTATCCCGTCGACGGCGCCTATGATCCGCTGCGCCGCTCATGGGATCTCGGCCCGCCGCCAGGCAAGACCTACCCGCCCTTCCACGAAGGCACGTCCGAAGTCCGGACCGGTGGGGCAGGGAAATTCCTTGCTTTCATCGAGGATGAGCTGAAGCCGTGGGTCGCCAGCCGGGTCACGGTCGATGCCAGCCGCCAGGCGCTTTACGGCCATTCTTTCGGTGGCCTGTTTGCGCTCTACGCCCTGTTCACGCGGCCTTCTTCCTTTCAGACCTGGATCGCGGCGAGCCCCGCCATCTATTGGGAAGACCGTGCCATCGACCGCTTTCTCGAAGCCTTCGAGGCCGCCATTCCCGATGGTCTGGCGGCGACCATGATCCTGTCGGCCGGCGAGTACGAGACCGAGAAGCTGGCGCCGTTCCAGATTGGCGCCGAGGACGAGGAAAAGCGCCTGAAGCAGAAAAAGGTGACACGCACCGACGCATTCGCGCGGGCAATGGCGCAGCGTCTTGACGCGCTCCCGGGCGTGCGCGCCAGTTTCGAACTGCATGCCGGCGAGAACCACATGTCGATCCTGCCGGTCACCGTCAATCGCGCGGTGCAGGCGGCGTTTGCGGTGAGGAGGGACACCGCCCTTTGCTGAACGCCGCAGCAAGACGGTCGGCGCTGTCATTCCTGTGAAGGGGAGGCGCTCAATCGGCGGTAGGAGACGCCGCCGAAGTTTGCCGTCACAAAATCCGTGACGGACATCTTGCGCTTGCCTCCGTCGCTGCAGGCGTAAACCGGCCAACCGGCATCGCTGCATTCGCTGGCAGCGCAGATGCGCGCCAGGCAGTTGCCGATAGTCAGCCGGAAGCCGCCCTTGCCGGCGAAGCCTTGCAACAGGCTGCCGTCCGCCGAGCGCCATGTCCGCGCACGGAATTCCGCCCGCAAAAGCAGTGGTTCGAGAGGGACCGCAAGGTTGTTTTCGCCGGCACGCCCTGCGAGCTGCAGACGGAAGCGCGCCATTGCGGTCGCGTATGCAGTCACAAGATCGGCTTGGCGAAAATAGGCGGTTGCCAGGCTTGGGCGGTCAAGCAGATGAGACGTCCACTCGCCTGCCCCTACCGGCCTCACCAAGGCAACAAAGGCAAGAAAGGCGAAGCAAGCTCGTGACATTTCCAGCAGCCATATCTGTCTCGGCGTGCCGGTTTGCCCCCGGTTGCCCTCCCATAACATCCCGCCAATCGGCGCCCGGCGCAAGCCGCTTGCTAAGGCAGTTCAGAAGGCCGCCGAGCAAGGGATCCCGGAGCCGAAGACGGTGACCCGCATCGACGAACCTGTGCGGGCGATCGCGAGAGGGTGGCGGTGTTTGCGGCAAGGGATCTTGACCAGCCCAGGGTTTCCTAGCCGATGCGAGCCGGCGGCAGCTCGAACAAAGTGGCGCCGTTCTCCCGGCCGCGCTCGACATAGCCGATGACGCCGAACCATCTTGCGACATCCGGCCCCTGGAGCCAACTGCGCGAATGGATGGCGAGGTTGCCGGCGAGCGCCTGGATATGCCTGATATGCCGCTTGCAGAAACGGACGGTCGTGGCCCGGAAGAAGTCCTCCCGTGCGGCGAACAGCGTGTCGGCGGCGTCGCTGTTCTCATGCCAGGCGATGATCGCCACGGCCTTGTCGCCCTCGACAAGCGCGTGCGCGCGGCCCTCCTTCAAATTCATCATAAGGTTGTCGTAGGCGATCTTGCTGTCCTTGCCGGCAGCGACGTATTCGTCCGACATCCGCTTGGACAGACCGCGAAAGACATCCTCCAGATCCCCAAGCGTTGCTGCGCGTGCTCTCATTTCACCTCCTGCAGCCCCAACGGGCAGTTTGCCCTAGGGTTGAGGGGTGGCCAAGCAAATTAAATCCGCCGGCGGGCTAATGTGCGCAAAGTGATTCCACTTGGCGATGCAGGCGGCGACGCGACGGGGGTGCCCAGAACGGACCAGGAGGGGATGGTGCCCAGAGGCGGAATCCAAATCAAAAAAATCTGTTTTTGTTTTCAAATGCTTGGAACTCGCGCACCGACAGGCCAATCAACAGAAATACCAACAGAATATTTCTGTGGATTGGTTCGGTTCCCGACCATTGCAAATGAAATGCACCCGCATCCCCACTCAGAACCTGATCGCTCTTCTCATTAACCGTAGCCAAGGACCAGATCGGTTTCCTCGATCACGCATATAGCGCCGGGATCGAGTCGAAGGTGCACCGCCGCTACCCCGTGGGAATATTGCTTTCAATCGACCGTTTTCAAACTTGACCTTTCGTCTTTGCCTGGCATGGCGCAGAGAGCGTCTTTCGATTTTACTCCTATAGCATTGAGGGGCCGCAGCAGCGTTGACTTGCCGGCGCCGTTCTCACCCTAAGCAGAATGAACTCGCCCCCACGAAGTTCAAAATCAATATTGCCCAAGGCAAACAGCGTGCGCTTGAGGTGGTGCATTTCAAACTGCTTGGTAATGCCCTCGACGCGCAACACTGGCGCCGGCCTCTTGGGGATAGAAACCTCGATAATCATGTCTGACACTCTCAAAGCTTGGCGTGGACGAGCTGCTGGGTGTAAGCGTGCCGGGGGTCCTGGAAGATCTGATGCGCCACGACCTTGCCGCGACGCATAACCATGACGCGATCGGCCATGTCCGGATTACACCGAGATCGTGGGAGACGAGAACCATGGTGATGGCGCGGTCCCGCTGCAACCGCTTCAGCGTATAGTGACGTCGACTCGCTTAGAGCTTCGACGTCACCAAAGTTCTTCGAGATGCCGCGCAAGGTAAGCATCGGTTCGGCGCATCAGTTCGCCGTTCGGCAGGCCACCACCGGCTTGGCCAATGTCGGCGAGCAGTCGCTGTCCATCGCTCAAGGTCACGGTCGCAATCGATATTAGAGCTATCGAAAACACCTGAAACGAACCGTGATCTCATTCCTATTGCAGTGCAGCATAGGCGCAATTAAGTTCGCGGCAGCTTCGGTCAGCGGCGTGGTCGGTAGGCGCTATCAGGGGAGTGCAGGAATTCCGGGCGTGCGGATTGCCGTCGGATCACGTTCCGATTGGAGTACGATTTGGCGCAGCGGACATCCCTCTCATGAATGTCGACTTAAGGACTAAAGCCGTTCTCTCGGTGGTCCGCGCTGCTGTCGGTGTGATCAGCAACAAGGCCATCCCCTTCGTATGACCAGCATCAGCGGCCGGCTAATCAAGGGAAAGCATTTGGCTAAGCCTGTCCCCGCCATTGTGAACGGGCTGGCGACGCTGAGCACGATCGTGCTGGCGTGGTATCTGGCGCCCGCCGATTTCGGCGTCGTCGCGCTGGCACGTCCATGCTGCTGATCGTCAGCACCGAGCTCTCGCTCACCCAGGCGCTGATCCGTCACGAGGCGCCCACGGAATCGCATTTCAGCGCCGCCTGGACGCTCAACGCCACACGCGGACTGCTCCTTTGCCTTCTCTTTGCGGCCTGCGCCTATCCGGCGTCCAGGCTGTTCGAGGAGCCGAAGCTGGTTGCACCGGGCATCAGCATGCCGCTGGGCGGCCTAATCAAGCCGCGCCTGATCATGCCTCAGCGCGAGTTGATCTTCTCGCAGGAGTTCGTGCTCAGCATCTCTCAGAAGCTGACCGGCCTCATCCGCGGTGGCGATCGCGATAATCTATCAGAGCTATTGGGCGCTGGTGCTCGGAACGCTGGTGACCCAAGCCACAACCGTCATCATCTCCTATCTCGTGCTGCCGTTCCGGCCCAGGCTCACCTTCCAGCACGTACGAGAGTTCTTTTCCTTCTCCGCATGGCTGACGGCCGGCCAGATCACACGCTCAACTGGCGTTTCGATTTTCTGCTGGTCGGCAAGATGCTCGGCGGCACGCCGCTCGGCTATTATTCGGTCGGCTCCAACCTCGCCATGATGCCGACGCGCGAGGCGACCGCGCCGCTTGTGCAGACGATCTATCCCGGCTTCTCCAGCATTCGCAACGATCATCGGCCGTGTGGTCACCGGGCTGTTCAGCGCGTTGGTCAAAATGATCCTTGTGCGGCGATTCATCGGCGTCACAGTATTGAAGAAACTCTCGGCCAATATGCGGGCGCTGACGAGCATCGCGGTAATGGCGGCAGGCGTGTCGCTCGCGTCCCGCTGTCTGCCCCATACCACCGAGAAAATCATGCTGGCGGAGCAACTGACGATCCTGGTTGCGCTGGGCGCCGTCCTCTATTGGGGGTCGACTTTGCTGCTCTGGATATGGTGAGGCGCCCGGCCGGACCCGAAACGGAGATCCAGAAGATATTGGGCAAATCCTGTCCAAAGTTCGCACAGCTTCACGACTAAAGGGCAATTCCTGCCGCCGCGGACCCGCGCTACCAGCCAGATGGAGAAGAGAAAAATGCCTGCAGAATCAAATTTGGATGTGATCGCCAGATTGCAGACCGTCATACACGACTGCCTGAAAGACTATGTCTCCGGCGACGAGCCGGTGGCGATGGTCGATTTCCCAGACTACAAAAATGTCGGCGATTCCGCTATCTGGCTAGGCCAGATAGCCTACCTTTCATCCCGGTTCAAAAAGGACCCGTCATACATCTCGTCGTTGCAGGACCATTCGCACGACAAGCTCGACGAGGCGATGTCGTACGGGCCGATCCTCATAACCGGGGGAGGAACGTTCGGGGACATCTGGCCAGGACACCAGGAGCTTCGCGAGAGCATTCTGGAGCGCTGGCCCGGCCGTCTGGTGGTACAACTGCCGCAGTCTATCCATTACAAGTCGCAAGTACACGCCGACCGGATGGCGCGGGCGATCGCGCGCCACAAGAACTTCGTCCTGCTCGTGCGCGACGAGGAATCGAAGGAATTCGCTGAAAAGCACTTCGATTGCCGGGTGCATCTCTGTCCGGACATGGCGTTCTGCATCGGCCCGAGCCAACCATTGGCGGCCTCGCAATTTCCGGTGCTGGCCATGCTGCGGGCGGATCAGGAAAAGGCCTCGCACTATGATTTCTCCGCCTATCCCGACGTACCGGCGGAGGACTGGATCAGCGAATCCCGTACTGCCGTCCGCATCGCCAAGGCGCTCGGCGCGGCGAAGGTGGCCGTTTCGCTCAATCCCGAGCGGATCAGGAGCGCCAAGCTCGATGCTGCGGCGCACAACCGCTTCCGGCGAGGCATAAGGCAGATTTCGCGCGGGCGCGCGATCGTGACCGACCGCCTGCACGTCCACATCTGTGCGCTGCTGCTCGGACGGCCGCACGCCGTGCTCGACAACAGCTACGGCAAGGTGCGGCGATTCATGGCCGCGTTTTCCGGCGGAACCGACCTGTCCTACAAAGCGGCGTCGCTCGACGACGGGATCGCCTGGGCGCGCCATCAGGCCAGCATGGGAGCCGCCGCATGAGGCGGCTGCCAATGCAAACAGGCGTTCGCGGAGGCGGGATTCGATGACGCTCGTCACCTTCATCATTCCCGTCCGCCATCAGGACAATGCCCGCGACTGGAACCTTCTCAGGGCAAATCTGACCCAAACCATCGCCTCGATCTCGAACCAGACGAACGACCACTGGCGAGGCATCATCGTGGCGAACGAGGGCGCCGATCTCCCAGACCTGCCCGAACGCTTCAGCGTCGAGCGCGTCGCCTTTCCCCCAAACGACAGGCACGAGATCGGCAAGTCAGGCAGCATCGAGGACGTCTACGACGCCTTCCGCGCCGACAAGGGACGCCGCGTGCTGAAGGGAATGCTCAGCGCCCGCGACAGCCGCTTTTTCATGATCGTCGACGACGATGATTTCGTAAGCGCCAGGATCGTCCAATACGTGTCGGAAAATCCCGATGCGAACGGATGGGCGATTAATCGCGGGTATATATGGGACGACAGCGGCAATCTCTTGCTGGGGTATGACGATTTCGACCATCTCTGCGGAACATCATTGATCATCCGATCGGATCTTTATGGCCTGCCGGAGCGCTTCGAGGACGCGTCCCTCGATTGGATTAAGTCGATGCTCGGCAGTCATGTCCGCATCGCCAATATCCTCGCCGAGCGTGGCGCGCCGCTGACGCCGCTGCCATTTCGCGGCGCCGTCTACCGCGTCGCCCACAGAGGGTCGCACAGCAAGGCTCCCAGCCTCCTGGTCACGTATTTCCTGAGCTGGCAGGCGCTCAAGCGGCCAAGACGCATGCTTCGCAGTCTGGCCAAGCTCCGGCTGGTCGGCGAGACTACAAAGCAGGAGTTTTTTGGTAGGCCCGCTCCGCCCAACGCCTGAACCCTGCTGCATTGGCTTCCGGGCAATGGCCGGATATGGGCAGCGGTGTGGCCGGCCGCGGGGTTCGTGGCGCTGGTCGCGGGGCTGCTGAGGGGCTGCTGAGGGGCGCGCCTCGGCGTCCAGTTCTCGCTGTCGTTGATAGTGCTGAAGGCTTTGACGGTGCCGGCCGTGCTGATCGCCGTCGCGTACGGCCTGATCCCGCCTATGCGTCGAGCTATCTGGTCGAGGCAATCCTGCTGCCGTTCCTGGCGCTCAGCCTGGCGGCGGTTGGCTTCAACCTCTTGACTGGCTACTGCGGCCAGCTTGCCCTTGGCTCCTCCGCCTTCATGGCGGTTGGCGCTTTCGCCGCCTACAATTTCGCCCTGCGGGTCGAAGGACTCCCGCTGGTGGCGATCATGATCCTGGCCGGGATTTCGGCCGCCGGCATCGGCATCCTGTTCGGCTTGCCGAGTCTGCGGCTGCGCGGCTTTTATCTCGCCGTCTCGACGCTCGCCGCCCAATTGTTTGTGCAGTGGGCGCTAACCAAGTCGGCTGGTTCTCCAACGACAAACCCCTCCTGACACATGACAGCACTAATCACATGTGCTTCAGGTTCTTCCTTGTAAAACGGCTGGCATCCACACAAGAACTTGACGCACACAATCTTCGCCGGATTCGTCGCGCCAGTTGACCCAGATCACGGTTATCTCCTCATCGGTGTGGTTTCATCGGCCAGTTTTTCAAGGGGAAGCCTGCGTCGATGAATCGCCCGCCGATCCAAATCGGCGGTCGGTCTGCATCAATGCCCACACGAAGAACGGCCAAAGCCAAAGGTGAGCCGAGGCGCGGGTGCGCGAGCGCCGGCCGAATTCTTGGGAGCAAACCCTGACCGCGATCCTCTGCGGCAACGATCAGATCGTCCGGGGCGTCCGACCCGCTGCGCTTGATTGCCCGCTAGTACATGCGTGGGCTTGCTGAGCGGTGTCACCCGCTGGCCGTGTTCGCTGGTCCTGGCGGGCATCGTCGTAGCCATGAGCACGCCAGTGCACTTCGTTGCAGGAAAGGATGCATTCGAATGAACGAGTTCAAGCCAGTTCGGTTCGTCGATGTGGCGCTGGAGGGGCAATTTTGGCGCGAGCGGCTGGAGACGGTGCTGACAAGGACCATCCCCAGCCAGCACGCCCAGCTTGGCAAGCACGGTATTTTGCAATCCCTGACCCTGCCGAACCGTTGGCAAGTGGATCGAAGCGGCATCCTATGCGCTGTCGCATAGGAGCGACGCCGACATCATGGCCGGCATCGAAAAGAACGTCGACGATCTCGAAAAGGCGCAGGCTCCCGACGGTTATCTGAACTGCTGGTACTTGCAGCGCGAGCCAGACAAGCGCTGGACCAACCTGCGCGACAATCACGAACTCTACAATCTTGGACATCTGCTTGAGGGCGGCATCGCCTACTTCGTCGCGACAGGCCGGCGCCGGCTCCTTGGTATCCTCGAGCGCTATGTCGACCATGTGAGCAAGACCTTCGGCCCGAACCCCGGCCAGAAGCGCGGCTATTGCGGCCATCAGGAGATCGAGCTGGCTCTTGTTAAGCTCTATCGCTTGACGGGAGAGAGAAAGCATCTCGACCTCGCAGCCTATTTCATCAACGAGCGGGGGCGCCAGCCGCACTACTTCGATCAGGAAGCGGTCGCGCGCGGGGAGAGCCCCCAGGATTTCTGGGCGGAGAGATTTGAGTACAGCCAATCGCACAGGCCGGTGCGCGAGCAGACCATTGTGGTCGGACATGCCGTCCGCGCGATGTACATGTTTTCTGCCATGGCCGACCTCGCGGCGGAACTGAATGACGACAGCCTCAAGAAAGCATGCGAGGTGCTCTGGGCCGACGCCACGTCCTCGAAGATCTATCTCACCTCCGGGTTGGGTTCGGCTGGCGGGATTGAAGGCTTTACCGAGGACTACGACCTGCCCAACGATACCGCCTAAGCGGAGACCTGCGCTTCGATAGCGCTGATCTTCTGGGCGCATCGCATGCTGCATTTCGATCTCGACGGCCGCTACGCCGACGTTATGGAACAGGCGTTGTTCAACGGCGCTGACCGGCCTGTCGCGCGATGGCCAGCACTATTTTTATACCAATCCGCTGGACAGCGATGGGCGACACAGCCGATGGGCCTGGCATACATGCCCATGCTGCACGATGAATTTGTCTCGTCTCATTGCTTCGGTCGGAGGCTATTTCGTCTCGGCTAGCGAAGACGCAATCGCCTTCCATCTCTACGGCGGCATTTCGACGAACATCCAACTCGCGGCGTCAAATGTGTTCCTGCGGGAAACCAGCGCCTATCCACTATACGGCTCGATCAGGATAGAGGTCAGCCCTGAGGCGCCGGCCGAGTTTACCGTCAAACTGCGCATTCCTGCCTGGGCGCATGAAGCCAAAGCCTCGGTCGGTGGACATGTGGTCGACGTGGCAGCATGCACCAGAAATGGCTACCTTTCGATCTGGCGGCTATGGACTCCAGGAGACATGATCGCCCTCGAGCTACCGATGCCTCCTGAGCGCATCTATGCTCATCCCTCGCTCAAGCAGGATATCGGCCGCGTGTCGCTCAAGCGCGGGCCGTTGGTTTATTGCGTTGAAGAGGTCGACAATCCCGGGGCGCGCGTGCAGCAGATCAAGTTGCCGCGAGAGGCTAAGATCGAAATGGTGGAACGGGCGATCTTTTCGATGGCGTGGTCACGCTAACCGCTTCCGCGCAGCGCGTCGAAGACCAAGGCTGGGGAGATAGCCTGTACCGGAATGCGCCCCCCATCGCCTCGGACTGCCGGCTAACCGCCCTGCCATATTACCTCTGGAACAATCGGGCGAAAGGCGCGATGCAGGTGTGGCTGCTGGAAAGCTGAATGGCCGGCATGAGAAACCCGCTGCTTGGGTGGCTGTCTGCGCAGGTGAGCGGACCCAAGGCCAAGTTCGTTCAGCCGATGCCCTGTTTCATGGGACTACCTCTTCGGTTCCCGATTCATGCGGATCTCCCTCCCAGTGTTTTGAGGCGATGCGGCGGGCACTGGATCGCGCGATCGGTCCGCTGCCTCCGGCTCAAGTCCACCAGCATCTCACCAAGAGCCTGACTGGATCGTCGGAAATTGCAGACACTAAGAAAAAGGTCTTTCCCAACTCGAGGAGGGTGAGCGGGCCAAGTCGCTTCGAACCCCATGGCTCTACCGTTAGCGCAACCTTGTCGATCGCTTCTTTTCCAAGTCGAAGCACTTCCGCCGCATCGCCACTCGATCCGACAAGTTGGCCGAGAACTTTCTCGCCATAGTTCAACTCCCCTCGATGCGGCTACGGCTGCGCGCTTATGCTCCACGTCGCAACCTGATGTCACCAAATGGAACGTGCCATCAGTCTTGAAACGATCAAACCCCATCTGCGCTTCATCGGCACTCGTCAGGTCGCTCCGTCGCGGTGGATGACGGCGTTTATCTTGAGCTGCCCGTCAACGAGAATCCGGTCAAATGTCATTGTGAAGATTATCAATTCCGAAGCAAACGACAAACGGCCAGTGCCTAGACAGCTCCGGCTGCTGACGAACTCCCCGTCGCCGGTTTCGACCTTTAACTCCTTCAAATGCGTCAGTTCGACGGTTTTACCCAGACCCTTAAGGCATCCATACCGTAAATGGGTCTCCATCCAAACAATCACTTGGGCTAATCCGCACGGAATGCGCTAATCGGGGTTTGAATGAGCAACCCAAATTTTCAAAAGACGGTGAGAATTGGCTAAGTTCACAGTAGTAATCCCATTTTACCAGAGAGAAGCGGGCATTCTGCGTCGGGCGCTTCAGTCCGTGTTTAGCCAAACACACAAGGACTTCGACGTCGTGGTCATTGACGATGGGTCCCCGCTTTCAGCCGATGTCGAGCTGGAGTCGCTTGAGAGCGATCAGAGATCGCGGATCACCGTGATAAGGCAGGCTAACGCCGGACCGGGTGGCGCTCGCAACACTGGACTGGAGAACGTTTCTTCTTCGACCCGTTTTGTCGCTTTTCTCGATTCAGACGACATGTGGCTTCCAAATCATCTGCACAACGCGCTTGAGAGCATGTTGCGCTTTGGAGGAGACTGTTATTGGGCTTCGATTCAGGCGAGCGAAGAATTCCATTACCACGCCCCCATATCTAAACTCCTCGAGACGGACGGGGCCATTCGACTGTCGGAACAGCCACTTGTTATCGAAGTACCTGATCTTGCAAGCGCAATGTTGAAGGACTGGAGCTTTCTCCATCTTTCCGGAATGATCATCAGCCGCACCATCTTCCAAAAAATCCGTTTCGACGCCACTCTTCGCCGCGCCGCAGAGGACGTGCTTTTTTTCTGCGATTGCATCCTGGCCTCTCGGCGCAGCCTCCTCTGCGATGATCCGGGTGTCGTACGCGGATTGGGCCTTAATATCTTCCACAGCATCGACAGTAAATCGCGCCAATTCCTGCAGCAGCAATTCAACGTCTGGGTAGCGCTCGACGCGCTCCAAACTTGTTTTGCCCGAAGGCCACACGAAATCGCGTCAATCGCCGCCTATAAGGGCAGAGCGCGTCGCCAGGCGCTGTGGGGCCAGGTCGGACTTCTTCGCAGCGGCAAAGTGCCAAACCTCGGCCTACTCGCGCGTTGGGCGTGGCGTGACCCCGAGTTGCTATGCACACTGAGAGAACTCGGGACAGCTAAGTTTGCGGGCGGGAAATAGTGCCAAATTCGCCTGTTCTCGTGCGTCCTGCGGAGTCGGAATGAAGCCATATCACTGGGAATCTCACCACGGCAATTTTGGCGATGACCTCAATCTCTGGCTCTGGGACTTTCTGCTGCCGGGATTTCGGGAGGTACACCAAGGCACCATGCTCGTGGGCGTCGGCACTGTCCTGAATCCCGCCCTTCTGCCGCGCGGTGTGCACAAGCTGGTTGTCGGAAGCGGGTATGGGTACGGCATACCGCCCGATATCAGCGACAGCCTGGAATGGGACATTCGTTGCGTGCGAGGGCCGAAAACAGCGGAGCGGCTTGGTCTTGCTAGCAACAAGGGTATCGTGGATCCAGCCGTCATGATTGCTGAGATGCCGGAATTCCACAAGCTGCCGAAGCGGTACAAGAGGACCTTCGTTCCGCACTGGGAATCCGCCGAATCCGGCATGTGGCGAGCCGCCTGCGAGCTGGCTGGACTGACCTATCTGGATCCGCGCGGTGACGCGAAGGTGGTCATCCGCCATATCGCGCAATCGGAGCTAATCGTCGCGGAATCGATGCACGGCGCGATTATCGCCGATGCCTTTCGAGTTCCTTGGGTCGCGGTGGCCACATCGGCCTCCATCAATGACTTCAAGTGGAACGACTGGGCGATTAGTGTCGGCGCGACTTACATGCCCCACTTCATACCCGTGTCCTCGCGGGCGGAAGCCGCTGCGAAAGGGAAGCGCTTTTGGGGTCTCAAATTCACTGGCGACCGCTCGCAATCAATGATGATCGGCCCGGTCCCAACGGAGGGTCCGGCACTCCCGGTGACATCCCAGACCGCAGTTCGATCGAAGATCAAGAAATTTCTGGCTATACCATCCGCCGCTGGTCTGTTGCAAGCGAGCCGCCGGGAACCGCAACTTAGTCCCGATGGCTCCCTTGATGGGTTAAAAAGTCGCTTCCAGGAGGTTCTGAACGATATCCGCAAAGACTACCTTTAAACGACGCGACCCTCCAGCAGGTACTGAAACTGTGCCGGGCATGTTGCTCCCCAAAACGAGGTCGCGCGATTGAACAGACCCGCCGTGATAGAAACTCAGCGATTGTAGTGAACCGGGCAGAAATTCCTGGAACTCCAATTGTTGCTGAGGCTTGGCGAAAAGGTGCCTTGGGCGGGACATCCGCCCAAGGACCTGACGACCTTTTAGTGCGACGTAGCTTTGACGTTATGGCAGCGAGACAGGCTCGGCCGAAAATAGGGTAGACTCTGTTGGCAGTCGATCAGAACTTATCCTCCCGCATCAACCTGACACGTATCTTCCTGATATCTGGGATCGTGTTTGTTCACGTGCCATTACACCACCAGACCAGTCCCTTTGGCGGCGAGTTCATTTGGTTTGATTGGCTGAGGATATTCCTCGGGGGTAGCCTGTTCCTAATGTGCGTTCCCTGCCTGAGCGCTATCTCCTGTTCCAGCGCGGTCGTCGGGATTTCAACTATCAACGAACTTTGCGCTCCAACTTCATGACCCTGTTGGCATCTTTCCTCCTCTGGAATCTGAGTTTGTCCCCAGCTGGGCTGCTGCTTCAGGGCCTGAGCATTGGTGTTCGTGATTTCCCAGATCTGTGGTCTGCTTCGCCACGGGAGTTGCTGCGACAGGCGCTTGCGCTGGAGGGCTTGCCAGTTAATGTCCCCCTCCATTTCCTACGCGACTTGCTCGTTTGCATCCTCCTGTCGCCGCTTCTGGCCTTTCTCGTGCACCGGAGACCAATGCTGACTGCTGATCCGGACGAAGGTGGGCCGGAAATTGGCGGGCAGCGGAAGCCTGAGTTTCTGGATATTTTGCGGCCACTATCCGTTGCCGGTTGGTGCCTGGATGCTCTGGAAGCGCGTCACTGGCGACAGCAATTATCCGAGCACTTGCGCGGAGGTCAGCCATGAGCATCGCTGACCGGCTGGTAGCGGGAAGTCTCTGGGTCACTCTTTCAAGAATAATCGTCAACGGGCTCTCAACGATCAGTACGATTATCCTGGCCTGGTATCTTTTGCCTTCGGACTTTGGCGTGGTGGCACTAGCGACGACAATGCTGGCGGTCGTGACGTCGATTACCGATCTTTCCCTGAATGAAGCGCTCATCCGTCATGAAGCACCGGGAGAATCGCATTTCAGCGCGGCATGGACGTTGGGTGCGACGCGGGGCCTGATACTATGCTTTTTATTCGCGGCGTTCGCCTATCCCGCTTCCCTCATTTACAATGAGCCGCGCCTGTTGGGCGTTCTACTCGCTTTGAGCCTTAGCCTCGCTATCGGCGGACTCGTTAACCCGCGAAAAATCATTCTCCAGCGCGAGCTGATTTTCTGGCAAGAGTTCGTATTGAATGTCGCTCAGAAAGTGGCCGGATTCGTAGCTACCATCGGCGTGGTGGTCGTCTACCAAAGTTATTGGGCGCTTGTGGTCGGCACTTTGGTGATGCAGGCGACAAATGTTGTGACGTCGTACCTTGTCATGCCATTTCGTCCCCGCGTGACCTTCTCCCATGTGCGGGAATTCTTTTCGTTTTCGCTTTGGATTACTGCCGGGCAGATCGTGAACACGCTCAATTGGCGTTTCGATTATCTGCTTATAGGAAAGCTGCTAGATGGCTCTGCCCTTGGATATTATTCGCTTGGTGGACAGCTCGCGATGATGGCCACCCGTGAAGCAACTGCGCCACTGACCGCAACCATCTATCCCGCCTTCGCCAATGTGCGGCATGATTCTCAGCGTCTGGCGGCAGCCTATTCGCGAACGCAGGCGTTGCTGACGGCGGCTGCATTGCCCGCCGGCATAGGAATGGCTGTCATCGCAGATCCCCTCGTGAGACTGGTGCTCGGCGAAAAATGGACTCCCGTTATTTTCATCATCCAGGCGCTCGCGTCAGTTTACGCGCTACAGACATTGGGCTCTCTCAATCAGCCTCTCGGCATGGCGCTGGGGCAGACCCGGACCCTCTTCATGCGCGACACGCAGATGCTTGTCGTCCGAATTCCGGTGATTACGATCGGTTTGGTATTCTGGGGACTTCCGGGGCTGATATTCAGCCGCGTGCTCACCGGTCTCTTCAGCGCTGTCGTCAACATGGTCTTGGTGGAGCGCCTCATCAATGTCTCGGTCAGGGCTCAGTTGTTGGCAAATTTCAGGGCACTCGCCAGCTCGGCCGTTCTGGCCACGGGTGTCACGCTCGCCGATCATTACTTTGGCGTTGAGACCACGCAGGCCGGACTGGTTCTACAACTCGCCCTCCTCATCTGCCTCGGCGGACTTCTCTATTGCGGCTTTAGTCTCTTTCTCTGGATCATCATGGGTCGTCCAGATGGCCCTGAGACCGAAGTGAGAAAGCTCGCTTTCAAGGTGCTGTCCAAAGTCAGCCATGCGTGATCGCTAGCTCGTTTTCAATCTCAAAAGAGAGGTACGATGCCGAGTTCTCAGGAACTAGAACTTATCGCTACGCTGCAGGAAGTAACTCACGATTGCTTAAAAAGTTCGTCAGGCCCGATGAGCCGATAGCAATCTTGGACTTTCCTGATATCAAGACACTGTGGGGACTCGGCAATATAGATGGGAGAGATTTCCTAATCGAAGGACCGTTACGCAAAGAGGCCTTCATATGTTTGCACTATCGACGATTTTTCGCCTGATGAACTCAAGGGGGTGCTACCAAGTGGTCCTATATTCATTTGCGGGGGCGGCAATTTCGGCGACGTGTGGGTGTCTCACCAGGATTTCCGGGAACACATAATGGGGCTGTCTCCCGACCGGCAGATTGTACAGTTTCCGCAATCGATCCATTACAAGTCTCCGGCACCGCTTGAGCAAAGCAGACGCGCCATCAGCAAACATAAGAACTTCGTGCTGCTGGTGCGCGACGAGGAATCTCGTCAGTTCGCCCCGGAAAAGTTTGATTGCCAGGTGTATCTCTGCCCGGACATGGCTTTTCTGTATAGGCAGCGTGAAGCCTGATGCGCCGCAATTTCCCGTGCTAGCGATGCTTCGCCAGGACAAAGAGCAGGTCGGAACGATCGATTTCTCTGCCTATTCCGATATCCCAAGTAGGACTGGATTACCGAGCACCACTCGAAGGTGCGCGTTGTAAAGGCGCTTGGTGCGGCATCTGCATTGCTGCATCTCAGCCCCTCCGAAGTGCGGTTGCGTAAACTGGATGCTGCGGCCAATAACCGCTTCCTACGCGGCATTCGGCAGATTTGACCGTGGCAAGGTCATTCTTACGGATCGGCTACATGTGCATATCTGTTCGCTTCTCATGGCGGCAGTCTTCTGCTGTGTCGCGACCAGATCAGCCACTATAGCGGGACGTCGCTGTTCGTTCGGATCTGTACGGGCTGCCGTCAAATGTGGAAGATGCTCCAATTGAATGGGTCAAAGATATGCTTGGCAGCCACGTCCGCATAGCAACAGCTCTGGCCGAGTGCGGAACTCCATTAAATTGCCTACCGTTCCGGGGGGCGCCGTATACCGTGTTGCCGTGCTCACTTTGCACTTGGTGAGTAAAGCTCGTGTGGAGCGCTTCGCTTGAATCGCAGTCGGCCGTCCCATAGGCCATGTCTGAAGGACACTCCGGCTACCCCCCGCTAGAGCGCTGCCTCCGCGGCAGGCGGACACCGAACAATACGACAAGACCGCGGACCTGATTATCGAGCATGATCCGTTGCACGACCAGCTTCCTGAGGCACAGCGCGTGAACGGCACACGCCGCAGTTCATTTCAGTGCCGGCTTGAAGAGATCGGTGCGGGAGCAAATGCCCCTTCAGGACCTGAGACATCCCCTCTGTCGATGCAGACGACCGCCAGGCAAGGGACTGCCGGTCCATCGTCGGCGTCAACGGCCGGTTCCAAAACGATTCGCGGCCAAGGGGCGCACCTTGCGAGGGAGGCGACAATCGCCTCGGGTGGATCGAGTCTACTCCTTTGTAAACGACTGCTCACTTATCATTGGCAGACATGGGTCTCTTCCATCGGGATTTTGAGGCCTGCACATCTCGGCAATGGCACCGGACGGCTCAGAGGCTGTCTTTGACGGAGATTGAAGTTAAAGCGGCTTTACGCATGCATCCATAACACGGATGGTCGCCATAGAAACAATCAATTATGTCAATCTCGCCCGACGCTTCATAAACGAAAGCGCCTAACATGCGTCGATTGCCGCGGCTTCGATCGCGCTTGCCTAACTTGGCACGCGCGGGGCGGGCGTGGAGGCCAGTTAGGACTTCATCGGCGAGGCGGCGGCTTGGGTTAGGGAACGCGACGCCTTAACAGCCCAACTGGTTTGGGACGTCTACTCGACGAGAGCGCCGTGCTCGGCCGTCAACTTGGAAAGTCCCATGAAACTTACAGGTAAAACCATTGTCGTAACCGGTGTCTCCTCCCGCGTAGGCAGCGAAGTCGCCCGTCTCGCCCGGCTCGAAGGCGCGCTGGTCATCGGCGTCGATGAAGGTTACGCTATGGCCACGCTGGACGGCTTCATTCAGATCGACCTGAGTGCGCCCGAAGACATTAACGCAGCGCTTACCCAATTTCCTGGACGCATAGACGGACTTGTGAACGCCGCCAGCGTCCCCGCCATGCTGGATCGTGACATTGTTGCACGTGTGAATTATCTCGGGATACGCCATTTGTCACATGCACTTCTTTGCCGCATGCCCAAGGGCGCTTCGATCGTGAATTTCGCCTCCCTCTCTGAAACCGAGTGGCCCAACCGCCTTCATCTGCATAAGGATCTCGCCAACGTTCAGAGTTTTGGAGATGGACTAACTTGGCTCGCCGCGCATCCAGTGCCACAGGAAACCTGCTACCAGTATTTCAAGGAGGCATTGATCGTATGGTCGGCCAGCGCGAGCTTCGACCTTTACATGCGGCGGGGCGTCCGCATGAACACGGTGGCGCCTGAACCTGACTTGCACATACTCGGGGATCTCTTCACAAGGCGCGGCCGAGAACCAGTTGAGCGGGAGGTGGGCCGTTTTATCAGGCCCATCGACCTGTGCGACGAAGCTGTTGGACCCGTCATCTTTCTCCTGTCGGATGACGCCAGCTTTGTCCACGGCTCCAATGTAGCACCTAATCTGGCTGCGTGCCCGACCCCAGACATCGATATTCATGGCCTTGCAAACATTGTTCGGTCATAGAGGGGACGGCCTCGTTTTGTGGGTGCCCAGTTGATATCGATCTGCCAGACTCACGCGTATCGCCCAGCTATGGACGGACTGCTTCGTCTCACCGTGACCTGCGGACACAGGACTTATTGAATGAAATACAGGCGCGATATCGATGGCCTTCGCGCCATTGCGGTACTGCCGGTCGTACTCTTCCATTTCGGAATCTCGGCAATTCCCGGCGGCTTTACCGGCGTCGACATCTTCTTCGTCATTTCCGGCTACCTGATCAGTGGAAGCCTTCTGGACGACCTTGAACGCGGTAGGTTTTCGATCGTCAGCTTCTACTGGCGCCGTGCCCGGCGCATTCTGCCGGCTCTGATCTTTGTCATGCTTCTCACGTGCATTGCGGCATTGTTCATTCTTCTGCCGTCAGACTTGCACGAATTCAGCCTTAGCGTCATTGCGGCCTCGACCTTCTGGTCGAACATCTATTTTTGGAAAACGTCAAATTACTTCTCAATCGACGCCGCGCTCCGACCGCTGTTGCATACATGGTCGCTTTCGGTCGAGGAGCAGTACTATATCTTTGCCCCAATCCTGATGTTCCTGATCTATCGTTATTTTGGCGGGCGCTGGCTGACGATACTCCTGCCGATCATTCTTGGCAGCTTCGCGCTGGCGGTCATGGCGACATCGCTGGCGCCAACCGCAGGATTCTATCTGCTGCCGACACGAGTCTGGGAACTCATGCTAGGCGCGGTGCTCATGCTGAAACGGCCCCCGCCGTTGAGCAACCGGTTCCTCATGGAACTGGTCGGGCTGGCCGGATTTAGCCTTCTCGCCATCGGGTTCTTTGCGATCTCGGAGAGCGATCCCTTCCCAGGCTACAACGCTTTGTATCCGTGCCTCGGAACGGCCCTCCTTATCTATGTCGGCCAAAACAGCCCCTCGACGATCGCCAGCCGTATACTCGAAGTTCGGCCGCTGGTCTGGATCGGCCTCATCTCCTATTCGCTGTATCTTGTTCACTGGCCGATCAATGCGTTCGCGCACTATCTTTCGTTACAAAAACTCGACCCGTCGATGACCGTTGCGATGACGGTTGCAAGCTTCGCATTGGCTGCATTTTCGTGGAAGTACATCGAGCAGCCGTTTCGGCAGAAAAGGAGCTTCACCGCCCCGGTGCCCATCTTCGCCTTTTCAGCGGGCGCGATCGCTCTTCTTTGCGTTGCCGGGGCGGCCGGGGCGCTCGGCAACGGCTTTCCGCAAAGGTTTCCGGACTATTCCCTACAGCGGATTCCTGTCGGGGACTGGGGCAATGGCACCTGTTTCAACGAGGGCTCCAGCCGGATCGAAAGCTGGAATATCGAGGATTGCACGCGCACTCGCGGCTTCCCTACAACCGTTTTATTGTGGGGCGACTCGTTCGCCGCCCACTATGTTTCAGGCTTGGACGCCAACATAAATCAGCTCCAGGCCAACATCGTGGAGTACACCTACGCAGGCTGTCCCCCGATCCTCTCTTACTTCTCCTATGCACGCCCGGATTGCATGCGGTTCAATCAGCATGCCGTGAAGATCGTCCAGGACGCCGGCATCAAGACGGTTGTACTCAGCGGTCGGTGGACCGACTACGAGGCCAGACGTTTCGACGGTCTCCAGCAAACGATCGATACGCTTCGTGGTCTGGGTGTGCGCGTGTTTGTCATCGGCCAGTCTCCACAGTTCATAACCGACGTTCGGAAAATCGCGTTCTTCGCAAAGCGCGAAAATCTCGATGATACGTCCTGGCCAATGGCCATGGATCCCGACATCAACAACCGTGTGCGCGCATTTACCAAAGGCGCCACCTTTATCGATCCGCTCAATTTCCTCTGTAGTGCAGGACGCTGCTCCTACGCCGACGCAGGCCAGTTCCTTTATTTCGACTATGGCCATTTCTCCTCAATCGGGGCCATTCTGGCGGTTTCGAAATACTGGCCGGCTTTTGGCACAGACAAGGCCGTTGCCACGACGAAATAACGGCCGGAGGCCGGCAAGGCACGAGTGCACGCTTAACCATTGCCCGGACGCCGGCCTGCGTGGTTCGGGGCCGCTGCGCGGGTACTGTCAGCTTCCCAAGCTGAACGCGCGGCTTCGATTCGCGCTACCGCTCCAGCTGACCCTAAGGGATTGAGTTTGACGTCGATCTGCGAGCGGCAGCCGTCGAACTTGGCCTAGTGAATGCAGTGGTCACTTGGGGCGGCTTGGCTACTAAGGTTGTGTGCATCAAGTCCTTGTGTGGATGCCAGCCGTTTGCAAGGAAGAACCTGAAGCCACGGCAATGACGCCCCCTATGGTGCTGACGCGGCAGGCGGAGAAGGTCAGCGTGTACTTGATGGTCTCCCCCAACCACGGTCGTCAGCCGCGGATAGGCGGCCCGCCCAATTTGGCAAGCCATGCGGCGAGATCGAACTTGGCCTCGGCAAGATCGCGCCGGTCTAGGGTCGACGTACCTCCTGGAGCCAGTCGTCGCCGTGCCTCCTCGGTAGTGTCGAGCGAAGGGTTGAAGAAGTCTCCTCCCACTGATTCAATTAGGATGTAGTTGATTCTCGGGAGGGGGCTCGCGATGGGGGACCCAAGGAGCGCGATCAGCTCCAGCTATTCATGGCTGGCTCATTGTGACAGCTTGTTCCTAATCATCATATCCTCGCGCGGGTCGTTCGTGTGCTGATCTGTCCTGGCTGGGTGACGAGGTGGCGAGCCCTTACTGCACTGAGAATGGCCGCCCTGGTATTGATCTGAGGTTGCGGGTCCGACTGATGCTCGCCGGTTTCTGATTGGAATTGTGCATGACCGCCGGCTCATGCGAGAGGCGCAGGTCAACATCGATAGGGGTTATCGGGGTCGTACGCCGCCCGCGCCTGATCTGCATCTTCCTCGACAGAGCCACATTGGATCCCGGTCGATGAGAATCGCCGGCCGCGCCGTCGAGATCCTCATACGGCCGCTTCTCAGGGCCTCAGGAAGCCAGACAGCACAGCGGACAGCGCCTCGAAGCTGACTGAGGGGGCTTCGCAGGCAACACGCTCCACGACGTTTTCCAAAACCCTGAGTGTGTTGAAATCGGAATATGATGATCCTGAGGCGGCGATCGGATTGAGCCGGATTAACGGATGTGCAGGAGAGCCTCGCGAACTGCCGGAGCGAGTGCTTCCGCACGCGGTGTTAAAACACGTTCGCGGCCGCTCGTCGTTAACAGTTCATCGTCGAAATGCTGGCGCAATCGGGAGACGGCCGCATTCATGGCCGGCTGACTCAGATTGATGCGGGTTGCCGCCGTCATGAGGTTGCGCTCGGCACGCCAGTGCGTCGAGTACGAAGATTCAGATCAAAGCCAGCCCTTGAAACGCGCGTCTTCGACTAATCCATGGCGTGGATGCGTTTCATTGAAACAAACGATTTTACCGATTTTGGAACCTTGCATAGGAACACCTTCTGAATGCAGCCGGTAAGGGAAATTTGATGTTTGCGTTGGCTCCGAGGGACGTCCGACTGGTTTGCGCCGAAGATGAGCGGTCGCATGTTCACGGTCAAGATCCGCAGGTGATCTGCGCAAGCTGCATCGACAAGCTCCAGATCGCGTAGGCCTCAAACAACAACAACAAAGGTGAGGTCCGCCCATGCGCTCTCAAGTGCAGTGGAGGTTATGTTGGGAAAATGAGTTGGAGTTGGCCGACCATGTCGAACTCGCTGACTTTTTCCGAAACACGTACGAACCGACCGGCGCCGCTAACGGAAAGCTGTTCCCATCCGCTCGTAGTTGGGCTCGGGCAAGACCAGAACTGCGCGCAATCGCCTACGACTCCCAGGGGATAGCGGCCCATGTGGGTTTGTTGCGCCGCTTCATCAGGATTGGCGAAGTCGATCTCCTGGTCGGCGAACTCGGACTGTACGGCGTGCGTCAGGATCTTGAAGGACTCGGTATCAGCTTTTCATTGCGACCTATGCGTTCAGTTCTGCACCAACTTGACGTCCCATTCGCGTTCGGCACGGTTCGGCACGCGCTGCGGAGCCATTTTGACAGGCTCTGCCGAGGCGGCTTAGGGGCCATAATGCCAGGGGTTCGCGTACGTTCAACCCAGGCTGAAGTATATCTCGACCTACCGCCCACGCTCATTCAGGACGTCCTCCTCGTGGTCATGCCGATTTCGCGGCCCATCAGCGAGTGGCCATCCGGCACTCTGATAGACAGGAATGGCCCGGAGCTATGAAATATCTCGATCACATATGCGAACTGCAAACAGAGTGGGGGCACGGCGCCGGCAGTCGCAGCATTTATCTGACGTTTGATGACGGTCCCAACCCTATTTACACACCGCAAATTCTGGATGTGCTGGCCCAACATCGGGTGCCGGCGACATTCTTCGTCGTCGGTGCCTGTGCTGTAGAGCAGCCGGAACTCGTCCGGCGTCTGATCGCGGAAGGCCACGAGGTGGGCAACCACACGATGACTCATCCGGATCTGTCCGAATGCAGCCTCGACGAAGTGCAGCGAGAGATATTTGAGGCGAACGGCGCCATCATGGCGGCGTGCCCCCAAGCCTCGGTACGCCACATTCGCGCGCCGTATGGGGCGTGGAGCGAAGAAGTGTTCACCGCCTCAGAAATCGCTGGACTGGCGGCAGTTCATTGGTCGGTAGACCCGCGAGACTGGTCTCGCCCTGGCGTGGGCGCGATAGTCGATGAAGTGCTCACCTCTGTCCGGCCGGGCGCAATCGTGCTCTTGCACGACGGGTGTCCTCCCGAAGTCTTTAGACGGGGAGACCTCGCCGGTAGGCGCGACCAGACGGCCACGGCGCTGTCCTACCTGATCCCGGCGTTACATGCTTCCGGATACGAATTTCGCCCCCTTCCACAATATCACTGAAAGCATACGAGAACCCATGGATCTGCTTACCCCAGCCAGTACCTTTGTCGTCTCCGCCTATGCGCTGTTTTCCGCAGCCTATAAAGGCCTGCAGGCGGTTTATGCCCTGCAATCGAACGTTTCGTCGGCATCGGACCAACTGATCGGCTCTGAGCCTTGGCCGAGCGTAGATGTCATCGTCCCCTGTTATAATGAGGACCCGCACACGCTCTCGGCGTGCCTTGCTTCCATAGCAAGTCAACAATACGTTGGAAAACTGCGAGTGTATGTAATTGACGACGGTTCTGGCAATCGCGAAGCTGTCCTCCCCGTACATAACGCTTTTGCTGGAGATCCGAGATTCAGCTTCATTGTTCTTCCAAAAAACGTCGGGAAACGCAAAGCGCAGATCACTGCGATACGCCGCTCATCCGGAGATTTGGTGCTTAACATCGACTCCGACACGACAATTGCATCCGACGTCATCAGCAAACTTGCATCCAAGATGCGAAATCCAGCGATCGGCGCCTCGATGGGGCAGTTAACCGCCAGCAACCGGAGAGACACCTGGTTAACCCGGTTGATCGACATGGAGTACTGGCTCGCTTGCAATGAGGAACGGGCGGCCCAGGCACGTTTCGGCGCGGTTATGTGCTGTTGCGGGCCCTGTGCGATGTACCGTCGTACCGCGCTCGTTTCGCTGCTTGATCAGTACGAGACGCAACTGTTTCGGGGGCAGCCAAGTGACTTCGGTGAGGATCGTCACCTTACGATCCTCATGCTGAAGGCAGGCTTTCAAACCGAATATGTTGCGGACGCCATCGCCGCGACAGTAGTTCCGGATAGGCTAGTGCCTTATCTGCGGCAACAGCTCCGGTGGGCGCGCAGCACGTTTCGGGATACCTTGCTAGGGCTGCACCTACTGCCCAGTCTCGATCGCTACCTCACGTTGGACGTAGTCGGACAGAATTTCGGTCCGCTATTGCTCGCCCTTTCGGTACTAACTGGGATGGCGCAGCTCGCATTCACGGGCACTTTCCCATGGTGGACATTTTTGATCATTGCATCAATGACCTTGATCCGCTGCAGCGTCGCTGCGCTTCGTGCTCGTGAGCCTCGGTTCCTGGGTTTTGCACTGCACACATTTCTACATATTTTCCTGATAATTCCAGTGAAGGTTTACGCGCTGTTTACCTTGAGCAACAGTGATTGGCTGTCACGAAAGATTCCTGCGAAATCTGACGGGGAGAGCAACAAATTCGGTTTTCCAAGCCTCGTGGAAGATACAAATACTACTGCAGGCTCGCCAATTACCGGACCAATCCACAGAACGGATCTTCCACGGGCTTCAGCGAGGCTGGTGACGTCTGATGCGGTTTCCGCCGAAGACTGATGCCCTGTTCGGCATTCCTGCTGCAATCACACCGACGACGGGGATACGCGCCCGATAACTTAGCGTTACACAACCTCGCAACGGAGATAGGTCGGCCGCTAACTTAAGGCTGACGAAAGCCCATGTCTGCAGTCGCAATCGAACTTACCGCAGTAAAAAAGTCCTACGGCGACAAAATCGTTGTCGACGGGCTGTCGTTCACCGTTGCGCCAGGAGAGTGCTTCGGCATCCTGGGGCCGAATGGCGCGGGCAAAAGCACAATCACACGCATGATGCTCGGCATGGTGTCTCCTGACGCGGGCAAGATTTCGGTTCTTGGTGAACCCGTCCCGTCACGTGCTCGCGTGGCCCGAACGCGCGTCGGCGTAGTCCCGCAATTCGACAACCTTGATCTCGAGTTCACAGCGCGCGAAAATCTGATGGTCTTCGGACGCTATTTTGGCATGAGCGCCCGCAAGCTTGAAGCCGTCATCCCATCGCTCCTCCAGTTCGCCCGCCTTGAGAGCAAGGCGAATGCACGGGTTGCCGAATTATCTGGCGGCATGAAGCGGCGCCTGACATTGGCGCGTGCCCTGATCAACGACCCGCAGCTACTCGTGATGGACGAACCGACCACCGGCCTCGACCCGCACGCCCGCCACCTAATCTGGGAGCGTCTGCGTCTCCTGCTGGCGCGTGGCATGACCATCATTTTGACAACCCACTTTATGGAAGAGGCTGAGCGGCTGTGCCATCGGCTGTGCGTACTTGAGCATGGACGCAATATCGCCGAAGGCAGCCCTCACGCTCTGATTGAGAAGTATATCGGGTGCCACGTGATTGAGATCTTCGGCGGCAACCCACATGAGTTGCGTTCGCTGATCAGCCCATACGTTCAGCACGTCGAGGTGAGCGGCGAGACGCTCTTTTGCTATGCACCTGACCCGGAGCAGGTGCACGTGCGGCTACGCGAGTACGCGGGTCTGCGCATTCTGCAGCGTCCACCTAATCTGGAGGACGTTTTCTTGCGGCTGACCGGGCGCGAGATGGAGAAGTGAACGATGGGTGAAGGTTTTGCAGCGGCTCTACCCGCCAACGCGTGGAACTGGGCTGCGGTATGGCGCCGCAACTATCTGGCATGGAAGAAGGTCGCACTTGCGTCAATTCTCGGTAACCTCGCCGATCCGATGATCTACCTTTTTGGGCTCGGCTCTGGGCTCGGTATAATGTTAGGTCGCGTTGATGGTACCTCGTACATTGCCTTTTTGGCAGCCGGGATGGTCGCGACAAGCGCAATGACGGCGGCGACCTTCGAAACCATTTATGCGGCTTTCGCTCGCATGCGCGATCAGCGCACTTGGGAAGCAATTTTGTTCACACAACTTACCCTAGGCGACATCATTCTCGGTGAGTTGGCTTGGGCCGCCACCAGGGCCTTTCTGGCTGGTACGGCAATCACGATTGTCGCCACCGTGCTTGGCTACGCGATCTGGCCCTCGGCGCTGTACGCACTGCCAGTGATCGCTCTTACTGGGTTGGCATTTGCGAGCCTAGCGATGATCGTCGCGGCGCTCGCGCCCAGCTACGACTATTTTGTGTTCTATCAGACGCTCTTCCTCACACCCATGCTGTTCCTATCCGGCGCGGTTTTCCCGGTCACCCAATTGCCCAGCGCTTTTCAGCAGGTGTCGCACTTTTTGCCGCTGGCACATTCGATCGACCTCATTCGTCCGGCGATGCTTGACCGCCCGGTCGGCGGCATCGCGATTCATATCGGTACGCTTTGCCTTTACGCGGTGTTGCCATTCTTTGTCTCGATGGCGCTGTTCGGGCGGCGCCTCATGCGCTGATGCGACGTCCTGCAGTAACGAAGGATGCGACATGTGCGCTATCGCAAGCAGCCGATCGGTCAGAGCAAGCACCTTCGGAGGCGGTACTTCAGGGTGCAAGCGAAAAGCGAGATCGCCAGCATGGAAGTCAGCATGCCAATGATGGCCGTTCGGTAGGGCGATCTCTCTGCAAGTGACGAAACACCGGCCCTTGATCGACGGATCTCATGCTGATGACGGCCGACCTATGAGAGTTTCTTTGAGATTACGATTTCTGATCGGGTTCGCAGCAGCGAACAATAACGCACCCTGTTAGTTGGAGCGGCCTCGAGCCAGGCCCTATTCCTCTTCCTGTCATAATCAAAAAGGAGAACGAGATGTTGTGCCTAGGAGTGAGCGGCGGATTAGACAAAGTTTATGAAAACCGATTCGCGGTTCCGGACACATTTATGCACGATGGCGCTGCGGTGCTCGTCCGAGACGGACAAGTAATAGCGGCCGTTGAAGAGGAGCGCCTCAATCGGATCAAACACTCTAACAAACTCCCAATCGGGGCGGTTCAATACTGCCTTTCAGCCGCTGGGGTTCAGCTCAAAGACATCGATCATATAGCCTTCTATGCTACTGAAGACTATTGCAACGCCATGCTCAAAAACATGCTTGTTGACCAGCCAGATGCTGCCATTCCGCTGGATGCTAAATTGCTGGTGCAGAAGCTGATAGGGCAGGAGTTCGGTACCGAACTCGACGGTTCGCGCATCTCCTTCGTAAGTCACCATCAGGCGCATGCCGTGAGCGCATTCGCAATGTCGGGCTTCGAACAAAGCCTGATCTTCGCTATTGATGGCTCTGGTGATTTCCTCTCAGGCCTCTTGGCGGTAGGATCTGGCACCGACATTTCGCAACTGGCGACGTTCTCAGAGGATAATTCTCTCGGGCGGTTCTATATCGAGACGATCCGGTACCTTGGCTACGGCTTGTTCGATGAATACAAGGTGATGGGGCTTTCCCCCTACGGTGACCCGGTTCCCTATCGCGAGCTGTTTGAGCAGTTCTACGAGCTCTGCCCGAACGGTGGCTACCGCCTCCACCTGGACCGCATCGGTCCAACGTTGCTCCACCACATCCAGGTTAGGCGAAAGGGAATGCCGTTTACACAGCAGCATCGAGATGTGAGTGCCTCGCTGCAGGAAGCGCTGGAGCGGATTGTGTTTCACGTTCTGCAGCATCATCGTGAGGCCACCGGCATGCAGCGGCTGTGCCTGGCTGGAGGGGTAGCCCACAACTGTTCCATGAATGGCAAACTACTGTATTCAGGGCTTTTCGAAGACATCTTCGTACAACCTGCGGCGCATGACGCTGGGTGCGCATTGGGCGCAGCACTGATCGTATCTAATGAACTGGGCTGCCCCGCGCCGCGCAAGCGATTGCAGGAAGTCTATTGGGGTCCTGATCTCGGGAGCGACCGAATCGTGCAGCAGGAACTGGATGCATGGGCCGGGCATCTCGACGTCAAGCGCAGTGATGACGTGGCAAGCGATGCAGCCGACTGGATGGCTAGCGGCGCGGTGATCGGATGGGTGCAAGGTCGTTCGGAGTTTGGGCCACGTGCGCTTGGCAACCGCAGCATTCTTGCCGACCCTAGACCCGCCACGAACAAGGACCGGATCAATGCAATGGTTAAAAAGCGTGAAGGCTATCGACCGTTCGCGCCATCGGTGCTGGAGGAGGATGCCCACGAGTTTTTCGAGCTCCCGAATAGCTCGTGCGAATATCCTTTCATGAATTTTGTGGTTCGCGTGCGCGACTGCAAGCGTGATTTGCTGGGTGCCATTACGCACGTCGATGGTACAGCTCGGCTTCAAACAGTATCGCGCAAGGTTAATCCGGCTTACTGGGACGTCATCAACGCCTTCAAAGAGCGTACGGGTGTCCCGATGTTGCTTAATACGTCCTTTAACAACAACGCCGAGCCGATTGTGGATTCCGTTGCGGATTCGGTTGCCGCATTTCTCACGACCGAGTTGGACGGGCTTGTTGTCGGACCGTTCCTAGTCAAGAAACGGGCTGCAACGTTGGAAGATTGGACCGCGCTGGCGGTTTCATTGCCGCCCTATGTATCCCTCCATCAGGCCCGTACTTACACGGCGCGAGATCGCCAGGAGACAATCTGCGAGATCCGTATGACCCAGTCCGCTAGTGAGGGTATGCGTGTCTCGGAGGACCTGTTCGACCTGCTGATGCTCATCGAGGGCGAAGCCTTGCTTGAGGATCTCCTCAATTCATCCACGTCGGATCGGATTAAGCATGAAGGCCTCGTCAAGGAGCTGAGGCAATTATGGGAACAGCGCTGTGTTCGCTTGCATCCCTCACAAGCTGCTCGCGACCGTCACGATCTCGATAAATCTCGTGACGAAGCATAACCGGTCCGTAAATGACTATTTCCGTTCCATCCGGTCTTCCTAAGAGTTGTCTCGGTGCATTGGCCAGAATCGCGACCTCTCACGATTGGATCAAGCTAAGCCGTCGATGTTCGCATCTGCTGCTCCCTTATTATTCGGACGAGATGCAACATGCTTTTGGGTGACTCAATAATGGACCGATTCGTCGTGTCTCGACGGCGCACCGGCTTCGGTGATTGCCTGTGGTCTTTGGCGGCTGCTTGGTCCTACGCGCAGCGGACTGATCGGACACTCGCAATAGATTGGCGCGGCTCCTGCTACCTTGATGAACCTCTAAAGAATGCTTTTCCGGTTTTCTTCGAGCCAATTCAGGAGATCGCTGGCGTACGAGTCATCTGCGACGATCAGCTAAACGAGCTCTCATTTCCTTCGCCTTTCTTCCCCCCGTGGTGGAATAGGCCAGCGATGGACTGCGTTTACCGCCCAGATGAACAGATTCTACGGGAGCGGGAGGAGCTCCAGGAACTCTTCGAAGGGCAAAATGACAGTGACGCTAACACCGTGGTGTGCGATGCGTGCATGATGTGGCGCTGCGGGGAGGATGCCGAACGGCAGGTCTTTCAGACTATCAAGCCGAGGCCTGAGGTTCAGGCACGGATTGAAGCTTTGTACCAGGAGTACTTCAAGGAGCACAGCATAATCGGGGTACACGTCCGGCACGGCAACGGTGAAGATATTATGGAGCACACGCCCTATTGGGCTGACACGGAACTGGCGCTGGGACAGGTATGTGCAGCGATTGAGAAGGCCAAAGTACTATCGTATTCGAAACCAGTGCGGGTGTTGCTGTGTACCGACAATGCGCAAGTGGTTGAATATCTGTCAGGCCGGTTTCCCGACCTGTTCACGATTCCAAAGCGCCTACTGCCGGATCGGGGCGGCGCCTTACATAGTGCAGCACTTGGGATTGAGGGTGGTTTTTCTGCTTTGGTCGAAATGTATCTGCTTGGACGATGTGACACCGTGATCCGTTTCCCGCCCACTAGCGCCTTCTCGCGCTATGCCCGGCTCTTCGTGCCACGCGTAATCGAGTTCAAATTGAACGATCCGGCGCGTTTAATCTTGATTGATAAAACGCGCCAGACCATGTGCTAATATGTGGAGCGAGCGGTTGCTGTCGGGTCTAAGGGCTCGGCCAGAGGAGTTCGCTGTCCGCCAGGGTCGCGGATACCGTCTTTCGCACCACATTTGAGACAGCTTTGAGGAATTCTGCGCCACGACCAGATTTGCGGTCGCAAGTGGGCTTGCCATCACGATTGCCGCCATTTCGATAGAATTTGCAGGAAAGGGCTGATTTTGGACATCTATAAGCCTCCTGTGGGAGCAACACCAAGCACGGCTCCGCTCAACTAGCCGGCAATCAGTCGCGCAGCTGCGATATAGATGGTTGTGAGTGGCGCCTCGGCCGGGACTGGAGGCCGGCTCCTGAACTCGCGCAAAGCTCGTCCGCTTGCGCTCGTTAAACGAGGCGCTCGATTGTGACACCGTGGATTTCCGCTTTAGGGCAAACGTTACTTAATCCTGCCAGTGCTCCCCTGTGCCGGAGGGGCTTGCCGGAGAATTCCACAGCTGTGATGCTCAACATCCCTTGCCTGCGTAATCCTGCGGAGAGCACAATCCCAACAGAAAGCCGCGTTGACTAGAGCGCGGCCGGTCCCTCCTTATCGTCCCTGCACACAATTGAAGCCCGGTTTCGGCCGATATCCGGAGCTACCCTGGTGTCGACATATAGTCGGAGTATCCATCGTCTGGATGCGGGGCATCAGAACAATCGATTTTACGATGAATGAATGGCGTGAAAGAGATCGCTCGAGAGGGTCCCTCTGTGCCTATCGGCATGGAGCCTGTGAAGGTAGCGCTTATGAGCTTCAAACTGTCCGATCTAGGCCGAAACGATAGCGTCGCAAGTCGAAACATGGTCAGCAAATTTTATAATAACTCAGTGGTCGCAGTCACGGGGGGGGTCGGAAGTGTTGGTACCGAACTCGTGGCTCAACTGTTGGAGATGGATGTCGCCGAAGTAAGAGTGCTAGACCATAATGAGTCAGCGCTGTTTGAAGCCGAACAAAAGTACGCAAAAGAACCGCGGTTCAAGGCCTTCCAAGGTGACATTACGAACGAATGGGAAACCCTCAGGGTTTTTTCGGGAGTAGACTATGTATTTCATCTTGCGGCACTTAAGCATGTCCCCTCTTGCGAAAGAAATCCCTTTAGCGCGATTGACACCAATATCAACGGTATCAAGTCCGTGATTCGATCGTCACAAAGCAACCACGTAAAAAAAGTGCTCTTTGCGTCATCTGACAAAGCCGTAAGCCCCACAAACGTGATGGGTGCATCCAAATTGTTGGGTGAACGCCTCGTCGGTGCTGCCAATCATATGGCTGTTGGTCCCAACAATGGCACAGTGTTTGCCAATACACGTTTTGGTAACGTGGCGGGCACCAGGGGCTCCGTAGTTCCTCTTTTTTGCACCCAGTTGCAGTGCGGAGGTCCGCTTACTCTGACCGATGAGCGGATGACTCGGTTCTTCATGAGCTTGAAAGAAGCCGCCGAACTGTTGGTCGAAAGCATGGTTCACGCGCAAGGCGGAGACACGTTCATAACAAAGATGCCGGCCTTGCGAATTGCTGACCTGGCTGAAGTTCTCGTCGATATGTTGGGTCCGGTATTCGGTTATGTGTCAGATGAAATCGACATCAAAATGGTCGGCGCGCGGCCGGGTGAAAAGCTTTGGGAGGAGTTAAGTACAGACGAAGAAAGTCGTCGGCTCCTGGAAGGAGGTCGCTACTTGTGTGTTCTGCCAGCTGATAAGATTGCAGGGGCCGGTGTTGAAGGCACATACGAGGCGTTGAAATTGAAGCGGTCGGTCCGTGTCTACAACAGCCACACCGAGCCCAAATTGTCCAAGGCTGAAATCGTCGACTTCCTTCTGCTCGATGGTGTTTTGCCGAGTGAAGTGCGAGCCATGGTGCTCCCCAGGGTCCGACGTTCGCAGAGCGAGGCGGCATGAGAATTCTCGTTCTAGGCGGAGACGGTTACCTCGGGTGGCCAACGGCAATGCACCTATCTGAGCATGGCCATGAAGTGACAGTTGCGGACAACTATTTGAGGCGCCAGTTGAGTCGCCAAGAGGATTCGGAGCCACTGTTTGAAGTACCGAATCTCGATCGGCGAACGCAGCTTTGGAAGGCAAAGAGTGGCAGAGACATCAGGGTTGCCATAGGGGACCTTTGCGAGTGGGATTTCGTCGCCGAGCTGTTTTGCGTGCATCAGCCGCAAGCGGTGATCCACTTTGCTGAGCAGCCGTCAGCGCCCTATTCAATGAAAAATCGTAAGTCAGCCACTATAACATTCAAGAACAATCTCACAACAACATTTAATGTCATTCAAGCAGTTCATGAATTCACCCCCGAGTGCCATATTGTCAAGCTTGGAACAATGGGGGAATATGGTACGCCAAATATAGACATTGAAGAGGGTTGGCTAGAAGTAGAACATAAAGCTCGCAAACAAAAATTCCTATTCCCTCGGGCTGGCGGGAGTCTCTACCATACGACCAAAGTCCTGGATACCGATCTTCTTTGGTTTTACGTTAGAGCCTGGGGACTGCGGGTTACCGATCTCATGCAAGGTCCTGTCTACGGCCTGGAGACCGACGAGAACGCCGGATGCGAGGAACTGTATCCGTTCCTTAGCTACGACGAACTGTGGGGCACGGTGATCAATCGGTTTATGGTTCAGGCTGTGGCCGGTTGCCCACTGACCGTCTATGGGAAAGGCGGGCAAACACGCGGATATCTAAACATCAAAGACACCTTGCAATGCGTGCGTCTTTCTATTGAAAATCCAGCCTGCGCGGGTGAACTCCGTATCTTTAACCAGTTCGTCGAAACATTCTCGGTGAATCAGCTTGCCAGTATGGTGCAAAAGTCAGGCAGCCGCATGGGTTTCGAAGTACAGATAGATAATCTGCCAAATCCGAGGATGGAGTTGGAGGAGCATTACTATAATCCTGCACATACTGGTTTGGTCGAATTGGGTCTGAAACCTCACTTTCTAACCGATGACGTGCTGGACCAGATGATGCGGCTCATTCTGAAGTTCCAAAAGCAGATTAGAACAAGCTGCATCTTCCGGGGCGTAAATTGGGATAGCAGTGGCCACGCCTCTAGGACAACGCCCGACCCGAACAGCAGTAAGGCTGCTGCGGATCTGCTTTGCTCTAATTCGTAGACGTTGGCAGATGGAACTCTGTTGAAGTCTCGGCATGATAAGCTAAAAAATCCGCGATTTATCAAGAGACAATCAACGCAGAACGGGCGAGCACATTTCGGAGCGACATCGTCTGCGTCACGCCGCATCAGTTCGGCCAGCAAAATTCGCTCTGGCAGGGGAGAACATGCCGGAAGAGGCAGATTGGTTGCTGCCAGAGTCCTCATAATTTCGAATGTGGCTCAAGCGAAACGCGTGCGGCCGCGCCGATCGCTGAAAAGCCTACATGAAGGGCGGCCTATCGGGCCACCACTTGCATACGTTTTGAAAGGGACCCGCCTTCTGCCGCGGCAGCCCGCGGCTTCGAGCCGCGCTCGACCAATCGCTCGCGGCTGGTTTGGGCGCACAGGGCATGGAACAAGCTCGGGAATTTCGCATACCCGCACCTCGCATTAAGGAGTCAAATCAATATGGACCGTCGGAATCTGATGAAAGGGCTAGTCACCCTCGGCACATGCCCGATCTGCGCTCAAGCCGCGCGTGCGGCAAGCATTCATTGGGGATACGCGGGTCCGAAAGGACCGGAGCACTGGGGTGAACAGGATAAGAAAAATTTCGTCTGTTCCGCCGGCACGCAGCAATCACCGGTCGATATCAAGAGTCCGATCAGGGCGGACATTCCGCAGATTGGCATCGCTTGGCACAGGGGTGGCGGCAGGATGGTGAACAACGGCCACACCATTCAAGTCAATATGCCACAAGGCAGCACGTTGACCCGCGGGGATCGTGTGTACGAACTGATACAGTTTCATTTTCATGCGCCGAGCGAACACCATGTGGCGGGCAAGAAGTTTCCCATGGAAGTGCATTTCGTCCATAAAGACGCAGGAGGCGAGACGTTGGCTGTGCTCGGTGTCTTTCTGGCGCCAGGCGCGACAAATGCTAGCTTTGCTGGCTTTGCCGCAGCCTTTCCCGGGCGCCCAGGCGAGGAGACGGGCGTGGAGGACGTCGATCCCAATGGACTACTGCCTCCCTCGCTTGCGTACTGGAGCTATGAAGGATCTTTGACAACCCCGCCCTGCACGGAAAACGTTGACTGGATGGTGGCCATGGAGCCGGTCGAGGTCGACCCAGCAGATATACAGCGTTTTACCGAGCTCTATCCGTTGAACGCCAGGCCCATACGTTCGCCCAATCGTCGCTTCATCCTAGGCTTCGGCTGAGGTTCCAGCGACGTTCCGAATGAGCCGGCACAAACCCGCAGGGAGCCTGCGGCCTGCCCCAGTGGAACCAATTTATTGTTGCGGGGCAGCAGGCCTAGCCTAAATTCAGCGCTGCCGGGCCTACGTCAAGGCACTCTTGCCAATATCGGGTTGATCTCATCGGGCAGCACCAGATCAACGTGCCACCACCTGCATTCGGAATCAATTGCACCCGAAAGGCCCGACAAATCGGCTGTATGTCCCATGCGATCTGGCATGTCAAAAACACGAACAGGATGGAAACGAATCTCCATCCTGTCCGGTAGGGCCTACCAGTTCCGGCTTGGGTCTGAGTAAGTGAAGGGTATTAGGGCCTGTCCCACCTTTCTTACTCTGCGTGAACTCCGCCAATGGCAGCTGCAGACGTGTCTAATGAACTCAAGGGTGGGCCTTCTTGCAGGATCGCTTCGCCGGCGCCCGTGTTGCGGGCTCTGTCGGTTTGCAGCCGAGCCCCATCATCTTGGCCAAGGCTGATCGCGCCGCTGCTTAGTTCGGTGCGCGACCTAGGATAATCCGCCGGCAGACCCCACTTGGATCGGTATTCGTCCGGAGTCAGCCCATAATGAGTCCACAGATGGCGTTTTAGCGATTTGAACTTCTTTCCGTCCTCAAGGGAGACGATGTAGTCCGGTATCACCGACTTCCTGATCGGAACGGCAAGTTTTGTGGCGACAGATTCCTCTACGGCGGTGCTTCCGGCGGTGCCTTTAAGGGCCGTATGCACCTGACTTATCAGGGTAGAGCGATCCCCCGCGGGAACTGGATTGTTGGAGACAGGCGGAGACGACCTTGGCGGTGAGCTCAATGAGGTCGTCGATGTTAATGTTGGCTTCTTCTATCAAAAGAAATCTCCGGACGCCCTGACACAAAGTCGGCGAAGGATCGCTTCATGATGCTGGTTGCCGCCGAAAGCAATAAAGTGTGCGTGGGCTTGTCGCGATGCTGGTCCAGCGTCCTAGGCGCGAATACACCCATGGTGACGTTGATCCACTCGATCTTACTGGCTTTGCAGCTGCCGCTGCACGCTTACAAAACAGAACCTCCACGCAAATGCCGAGCTTCAGGCGCTGTCCAATTCGGAAAGCTCAAGGACAACCGCTGGATACGGTATGCGTGGGCTGACTGGCTGAACGAGGGGCGCTGGCAAGCTGAACGGCTCGCCGCCATTCGCGGGCGGGGCCGGCTGGAAAACTCCGCCAGTCGCTACAAACTCAATTTGGTGGCCCCCAGGTTACGCGATTGTGCAGCAATTATCAGAGTGCGCTCTACATACTCGCCACAAAGCATCATCGGCACACGATCGCCCCGGGGCAGGGGAGGTCCGGTAGAGTCTCTTCCGGCAATCATGTAATCCTTGGCGAAACGCGTCGGCTCTCTGAGGGCCGCTTGCCTCAGGCTGATGTTGTCGCCGTGCCGAGGTACTGACATTTGGTCGCCGCAGCAGGTTGCTATTCGGCAGAACGATCCAAAAGATCATTCGGCTTTTCATGGCCGGGCGGACATTTGCATTGAGCCCATACACGATCGTAAGCCGAGACGACGATTAGGCCATATCTGTGTTAGGCTTCGATTACCTTAGGAGCGCCGACTGTCAGAGGTTTGAGAAGCTCTCCTCCTCGATCAAACTGAACGCCGACGCCGGGTGCGCGTGAAGGCGTCCGGCCAAGGGGCGGTCATCAACAACGCTGTTGTATTTAGATATTCGCCTCAGTCGTCCTTTCACAGACGCTTGATCTGGATGTTGTATTTCCTGAGAACGTAGCCAATCTGCCGCGGTGTCAATCCGAGCAGACGCGCTGCCTTTGCCTGCACCCAGCCAGATCTTTCCATGGCTTCAATGACACGGTCGGCATCGGTCAGTCTAGCGCCATTGACGTAAGGTGCGCCAGTAGGAAACAACGGCGCCTGCTCGCCGAGACCAGACGGAAGTGCAGCGGCCGACGTGCTTGCCGTAGGGGTTAGCCCAGGCGGCTGCGCGATCTTACCTGATCCACTCTTCCACAGTGCGGCGGCACAGCCCTCATTCCCATAGCAGGCAAGGTCACACCTGGCGATTGATGGACCCGCCGCCAAGACGGCCGCCCGCTGAACGCAATTTTCGAGCTCTCTGATGTTGCCCGGAAAATCACAGTTCATCATGGCGTCAATGGCGCCCGGATCGAACGTCAACGTGCGACCGTTCTCTTCATTGAAATTCCTGAGAAACTGATCGGCGAGCAGTGGAATATCACTGCGCCTTTCGCGTAACGCCGGGACCAGCAACGGGACCACGCTAAGGCGATAATAAAGGTCAGCTCGGAATTCGTTTCTTACAACCGCCTCTTCCAAGTTCTTGTTGGTGGCGGCAATCACGCGCACATCGACCTTGAGTGTTTGGTTACTGCCGACGCGCTCGAATTCCTGCTCCTGCAGAACCCGCAGCAGCTTTGCCTGAAACGAGGCCGAGATCTCGCCGATCTCGTCCAAAAACAACGTTCCCTTGTCGGCGAGCTCGAAGCGTCCCTTGCGTGAGTTGAACGCGCTGGTGAAGGCACCTTTCTCATGTCCGAACAATTCGGATTCTAGAACTGTTTCGGGCAGCGCAGCGCAATTGAGTTTGACGAAAGGCCGCTTGGCGCGAGACGACAGCTCGTGAAGCGCCTTGGCAACAAGCTCCTTCCCAGTACCCGATTCGCCCCGCAGCAGAACCGTCGTCTTCGTCTGGGCTACAACGGCGATCTTTTTAAGGAGGGAGTGGAAGGCCGGACTCTCGCCGACCATCCCCTTGACGGCCACCCTGCAAGGTTCCCGCGCAGCCCGCCTTTGCAGCCGCTCCCTCTCCCACATCGGTGGCTTGTCGTCGCCGGCCGGCAAACGATGTGACTTGACTATTTTTGCCACCAAGATGGCAACTAGAGTGAGTACTTGGACATCGAAATCGAGGGCACACTTTGACATAGGGTCGAGCATACGGTCGAGGGTCAACGTCCCCACCACGTTCGCATCGACGCGAATGGGAATGCCGATGAACGACACTCCTGCGGAGTCAGAAGCTCCGAGAATGTCCAAGTCGGCGGCACTGAACGCCGAATCTACGGCTGCGTTTTCGGCTACGATCGGGGTGCCGGTCGCCACGATCTGGTCGATTGCATGCCGCGGCAGGCGTTTTCGGTCGGACTCGCCGCTGCTCTCGTCCCAGTCGCTGCCTATGGCGATGTCAAGTGCGCCGTCAGCACGGAAGACCGAGATGATGCAGTGCCGCATTGGCAAAAATGAGCGTAGTTGAGCGACTATTTTAGTGAATGCGACTTCTAGGCGATAAGAGGCGGTGACAACTTTGGATATCTCTAAAATCCCGGTAAGCGCGCTTTCGTAAGGCGGAACAGCAGAGACCGCGCCTTCCGTCTCGGACTTAATGACATTTCCGTTCGCAACTCCAAGTAATGCTTGGTATGGTTTCGTCTGCTTGGTGCTTTGTCCCAACTTGCCGATGTTGTGGTGCATGTCATCCTCGATGCCGCGCCTAATTAAAACCTGGCAGGGTGCACCTGCGGCGTCGCAGAGAAGCGCGAAAACCCTCTGACGTGAAGTTGGAGCGGCGCATGGTCAAATGCCAATCGGGCTGCTTGACGAATGTCTTGGCTTCCTCCTCAACCGACCAGCTGTTTTCAGTCCTCTGCCCAAGCGCATGGCACGTCGGGAACATTCCGGAGCGAGGGGGGATAGTCAATCGAGGCAACCTTCCATCTATGAAAGGAAACTCGGCACCGCAGATGGCATTCCACCATTTTTCTGGGCCGGATGACTCCGGGTCAGCAATGCCGCCTTCTCCGGGGCCGGCGCCGACCCTGCGATGTAATCCGGCTTGAAGTTCGTTCCGCCCATCAGAGGACCAAGACAAACGAAGCCGTTGCGAGAGCCGATCATCGGAGTTCTGAAGTTAGCGCTTCGTCGGTGGGGACGAAGTTTGTCAACCGCATCGCGCAGATTAGGGCAAGGACATCCTTGCCTCGCCTTGGACGGCGGCCGGGCGTATATTGTAAACTCCTTGCGTCAGGCTGCCAAGCTTGAAGCAATGACGCGATCCAGTTGGCAAGGAGGAGCCGGCCGCCCGCCGGCCCTTACCCTAGCGGCGCATTCACCTCTGGGACCACTAGCTCACGAGGCCGCTCCGACAGGACAGCGATGCGGAACCAATGAGTCGTCTGATCGCGGAGTATTAAACTCGGACGATCGCACAAGTGTACCGCATTCACGTCAGGACATTTCTGTGAAGCTCGCAGGCTGTCCATGATCAGCGGCGTCGTCCGGGACTCGCTGTAACGAGCGACTGATCTGCTCGTGGCGCCGCTCCAACAATAGTCCGCGCCACGGACCCAAGGTCGTTCACTGCGCTCCTAACCACAATGGCTGTCATAACCGTGACCGCGCCGAGCATGCCCGCGACCGCGATTCTGTTCGTGATACCCCAAAGCTGCCCTAATACTACCCAGTCCATGATGCGGAAAACGGCACCCTGCACCAGGTAAAGCAGAAGCGTGCCCTGACCAATTTCAACGGCTAAAAACCGAGCAATTCGAGATGAGCCAGTACGCCTCCATATCTCCAAGATTGCCGCCAGCGCCAGTGCGGAAGCTGCCGCTGATCCGGAAAACATGACAAGAACTTTTTTTGCTGAAGCCAAGTCATGAATCGAAACTGCATTAATGTATGCGTAAGTCTCCCGATCCCAGGCGATAAAGCACAACACCGTGACAATGCCAGTTAGGAGTGTCCAGATGTAGTACCGTTCCGTCACGACATGGCGCACCGAATCACCTTTCCACGCGAACAGAAATCCCACGCAGAAGAACGGATAAGTGTATCTCACCAGGGGGGCTATGGAGGATGTGATTGGCAACAACGCAAATATAAAGGCGGACCCTACAACGAGCCACGGCGAAAGACGGCCGAATGACATTAAGGCCTTGACGAGGGCAAAGGAAATAAATGTGGCCCATATGAACCAGTAGGTCCCAATGATTTCTTCCGACAAAAAGACAACTAGACCACCAGCCGCACTGCGCGAATTATGATTTGCGACGAGCCGAATTAGTGCCACTACGCCGCACCAAAATACCATCGGCGGCAACAATTGCATTGCACGGCTGACAACGCTCCCGAAAAAAGTCTTCCGTAATATTGAGCCAGAGGCTAAATATCCACTTATGGCCATGAATAGCGGCATGTGAAACATATATATAGCTTTGAAATATGGGGAGTACCAGAAGTAGGCATCGCTTCTATATACGACGCTTTGCAGAAGGTGACCCACAATAACCAGCACCATTAACACAGACTTTGCGAAATCGAGGCGCTGATCCCTGGCGCTTACATGGCGCGGTAGACGTTGAGCTGGTTCGGCTTCTCTAAGGTGCAAATCAGAACTCCAAATATTCGTCGAGCGGCGCAGTTCCACGGGATGCATTCCGACGTGCTGCTGTATATGTGCCCCGCCTTTGCAGGCTTCGCCGAAGGTAAGACCATTGCAACGACTCATTCAGCGCAAAATTTGCATGAAACGCGACTGCAGTGCCGCGCCACATGCAAATTCAGCACAGTCAAGGCGCACGGATACCAGAGTGCGCCGTTCAGTATCTACCTACGGGTTTCCCGCTGCGGAGAAAGAACTCACGGGTCCCTGCACTCCACTCAACGAGTTTGGCGTTCCCCACCAAGCGTAGCCGAGATTGTCCAGCCATATTCAAGGTTCGCCTTACGTGTTTGCGGCATTTAGCGGCGTTCGCCTTCGTCACGTACCGAGCGGTCACCTTCCCAAGGAGCAGAACAAGCGCTGGAAAAAGCCTGCGGCCTTAGCTTGAACCTGTCCGATTGGGGCATCTGGGAGGGCCGAAAAGGCTTAGCTTTTTGCGAGTGGTGTCCGCACAATGTCCACTCTAAAAGGCATGAACCTCATCTTCTAAATCTTTCCTAGGCTAAAGGCGCAATTTGCGCTTTCAAACCCGTGCGTTCGCTCCCCGCATCGACGGACCCCATGACTGCAAGCGATATGCTGATCGCTTGTTCCAGGCAACCGGCCGCGAGCGACAGAAATTGCCTCTCGGTCAAAGCCATACATGGACTGTGCCCCACCGCTGCATCTGGACCTCCTCCCTATGCGACGTTTCGCAAAGTCTGTGAAATCGATTGTTTCAATGACAGGCATTCAGGTTGCGGATATGTATGACCGATGCGTTTCAAGGGCCTTGATCTGAACCTTCTCGTCGTGCTCGACGCACTGCTGACTGAGCGAAACCTCACGGCGGCGGCGACCCGCATTAATCTGAGTCAGCCGGCTATGAGCGCGGCAGTCGCCCGGCTTCGCCATTTCTTTAATGATGAACTGTTTGCGATGAGCGGCCGCGAACGGGTACTGACGCCACGCGCGGAAACACTCGCCCCTGCCGTTCGGGATGCACTTCTGCACATCCAGTGCTCAATCATTTCTTGGGATCCGTTCACCCCCGCTCAATCCGATCGCCGCTTCAGGATTCTTCTTTCCGATTTCGTTACGCTCGTGTTTTTGGAAAAGGTAGTGGAGCGTGTTGCACGTGAGGCACCCGCCATCAGCTTCGAGGTATCCCCACTGGACGATGACCCTAACGAGCTACTCCGCCGTGGTGACGTCGACTTTCTTATCATTCCGGAATTGTTCATGTCGGAGGCTCATCCAAGAGCAGCCTTGTTCGAGGACACACTCGTGTGCGTGGGCTGCCCGACCAACAAGAAACTGCCGAGGCAGCTTACATTCGAGAGATACATGTCAATGAGACACGTTGCGGTCACGTTTGGCCGGACATTCAAACCCTCGATTGAAGAACGGTTTCTCGTTGAGCATGGCCTAAAGAGACGTGTCGAGGTGGCTGTGCAGGGGTTTAGCATGATTCCGCCGATGGTCTCGGGCACCCCTAGAATAGGGACAATACCCTTTCGGCTGGTTGACCATTTCAAAAAAAACTTCCCCTTGCGCATCGTAGAGCTCCCGCTGCCGCTGCCCGTATTCACCGAGGCCGTTCAATGGCCGTCACTTCACAATAGTGATCCGGCAAGTATCTGGATGAGACAGACATTGTTAGAAGAGGCCTCCCGGATATCTCCCTGTGACCCCTCAGGACGTCTCAGGCGCTCATAGACTGCTCGTAGGTGAGCCAGTGAGTCACTGGAGGAAGTTGGTCAGGTGCCACCTTCCGCATCGGCGGAAATGGAAGACGCCGGTTCGCTGCCGGAACGGCTGGAGCGCTATGAGGCCGTGTGATCCGCGAGACACTTGGCCGCAAGATGGCGATGTCCGGCGCACGATCGAGGCACTCGGTATCCCGCGCAAGACCTTCTACGACAAGCTGCAGCGGCACGGCATCGTACGCAGCGATTTTTCCAAAGGGTTATAGCCTATGGCGCCCGATGCAAATCCGGACCGTTAAGACTATCCAGACCAACATGTCCCAATTGACCCGCCGCGACAGGGTACTCGGCGCCTTACCCATCCGACCTCGAAGAATCGAGCAGGCTTTCCCACATGGAATCAGTCGATGCGCCTGGACCAATAAGCGCCTCTGCTAAGAGGCTTCGCGCGCACATACAGAACCCTAATCTTCCAAGGGACTACCACCTGGTGGAAGCCCTGAACTGTAGTCCAGCGCCAGACAAAATTTCCCACCCCTGCGCGCTTCGTCAATCTCCGCCTCGCGGACATCCCGCATCCATTCGGACGAATTCGCGCTACCGGTCGGGCTTTGCAGCACATCTTTTGGCGGCGGCGAATTTATCTTCTGTCTTGGGCGCGATCACGTGACATTGAGCATCACCAACCGGTCATGATCGCGCTTTGTGGCTTTGCAGAACACACGACCGTGATCCCGGGATGGGAACCACTCTGTGTTCCGCCTCGTGCACGAGCCATTCCACCACACCTTTGCCGGGAGGTCTTATTCTTTCTGACCGCCTGGAGCACATTTCTGTCATGGGCGGTCTCAATCGCAGGCACTCGACGGCGCAATAGATTGTCGGGCCACAGATGTCAGCGCGTTCGTAGATGAACGTGAGTCGTCGGCATTGTGGATGCAGAACTGGCCAGAGAGGCGATCCGCGGTGCCGATCATCGCCCGTCCCCCCGCGGAATCGCTTTCGTCGTGACCTTCCCCACGAGAACTCGGCCTAGGAGCCGTCTCGCGCGCCGTAGCGGAGAAGTTGATCTCGCCGTCCGCCACGCCTTTGAACGTCAGATGCGCTTCTTCAACGAAGTCCAGGAATCCATGTCTCAGATACCATTTCGACCGTACGCCAATGGTCACCTCGTCTGGCGGGCGCTTTCAACAGCTTGCTAGGAGCGTCGACCGCCCGGTTTGCGCGGAGTGGCCATGAGAGAGGCTTCCTGCAACATTATGTCCCGCATCCAGGTACTCGCTGGATCGCCGTTGTGAACGGCCGGCCACTGGACGACCTCAGTGAATGCGGGAAGTGGCAGCGGAAGTTCGACGATCTGCAGAGGGAACCGTGTTTCGAAATGCTTGACCAGCCGGAAGGGCATCGTCGCTATGCGAGCTGTGCCTGATACCATTGGCGGGATCATGCCATAGGCCTGTACGAAGACCTCCACACGTCGCTTGAGACCATGCTCAAGCAAAAACCACTCCTCGAGGGAGGGCCTCAGCGTCCGCCCGACCCTGGCCGCGACGTGCTTCATCGACAGATATCGTTCGAATGAAAGCTGGGCCGGCAGCTGCTTGTTCGTAGGGCAGCCCACGCACACGAGCGTGTCGTCGAACAGCGCCACTTTTGGGTGGGCACTCGACATTAACGATTCCGGAATGATTAGAAAATCGATATCACCGCGCCGGAGAAGCTCATCGGGGGCATCGTCAAGAGGCAGCAATTCAAAGCTAACGGCGGGTGCTTCGCGTGAAACACGCTCCACGACCTTTTCCAGAAACACGAGCGTGACGTAATCGGAAAGAAAAATCCTGAATCGGCGCTCGGATTGAGCTGGGTTGAACGGATCCGAAGAAATGATCGAGCACTCGATGTGCAAGAGAGCCTCGCGGACTGCGGGGGCGAGTGCTTCCGCTCGCGGCGTTAGAGCACGTTCGCGGCCCCTCATCGTAAACAGTTCATCGTGGAAATAATGGCGCAATCGGGCGACGGCCGCACTCATGGCCGGCTGACTCAGATTAATGCGGTCTGCCGCTGCCGTGAGGTTGCGCTCGCTCAACAGTGCGTCAAGCACGACGAGAAGGTTTAGATCAAGCCCTCTGAAACGCATATTTTCTAATATCCATAGAGTGAATGCGCTACATGCAAGAAATCAATTTTACCGATTTCCCAGAATCTCGCAATGGACGAGTCTGACGTGCACAGATCGCTTCCACTGCGTGAAGAGTGCCTTAATAAGAGCTCGAAGAAGGAAATCTCTCAATTGCGCTGGAGGTTATGTTGGGAAAATGAGTTGGAGCTGGCCGACCATGTCGAACTCGCTGAATTTTTCCGAAACACGTATCAACCGACCGGGGCCTCGAACGGAAAGCTATTCCAAGGCGCTCGTAGTTGGGCTCGGGCAAGGCCCGAACTGCGGGCAATCGGCTACGACTCCCAAGGGGTAGCGGCCCACATCGGATTGTTGCGCCGCTTCATCAGGATTGGTGAAGCTGATCTCCTGGTCGGCGAACTCGGACTGTACGGCGTGCGCCCGGATCTTGAGGGACTCGGTATCAGCTTTTCATTGCGGGCCATGCACCCAGTACTGCGCCAACTTGACGTTCCATTCGCGTTCGGCACGGTTCGGCACGCGATGCGGAACCATTTTGACAGGCTCTGCCGAGGCGGCCTTGCGACCATAATGCCAGGGGTTCACGTACGTTCGACCCAGCCTGAAGTATATCTCGACCTGCCGCCCACGCGCGTTGAGGACGTCCTCGTCGTGGTCATGCCGATCTCACGGCCCATCAGCGAGTGGCCATCCGGAACCCTGATAGACCGGAATGGCCCGGAGCTATGAAATATCTCGACCACGTTAGCGAACTGCAGGCACCCTACGGTTATGGGACAGGCAGTCCGAGGTCTATTTGACGTCCCAAGCCTTTTTACACTTCGCAAATTCTCGATCTGCTGGTCCGCGTCGGCTGCTGTAGGGCTGTGCCCACTCGGCTGACCGGCGGCGATTCATCCGTATCTATCATCGTGTGGTTGCAAGGCGAGAGGTACTGGCCACCCGCTACGTCGAATGCAAGCTGGAAAGGAACAAAATGACAGATCAACTCACAGCCGAAATCATCGCGATGATCAAAAAACGGGCCGCATCGGAGGGGATCACGCCCGCGCCAGGGGGCAAGGAGATGACGAGTGCCACGTTGCTGACTTCGCTTGGCCTTGATTCACTGGCAATGGCTGACATGCTCTGGGACTTAGAGCAAGCCTACGGTATCAAAATCGAAATGAACACGGCCGATGCCTGGGCAGATCTACAGAGTGTAGGAGACGTGGTGAAAGCTGTCCGCGGCTTGCTGCCGGGGGAGGCTTGAATGGACGGCCGTGTCGTCATCACCGGAATGGGCGGACTGTGCGGACTGGGATCCGACGTTGCCTCCATTTGGACGGGAATGCGTGAAGGTCGCTCCGCCATCGGCCCGGTCCTAAAATCCGAGCTTCATGAACTGAAGGGGGTTATAGGCGCCGAAATAAAAGCGCTGCCGGAACACGACATCAACCCTAGGCAGCTCATATCCATGGACCGCTTCAGCCTCCTGGCTGTGCTAGCAGCGCGCGAAGCCATGAAACAGGCCGGACTTTCCTGCGAGGCAGGAAATGCCCTTCGCTTCGGGGCGGCAGTGGGAGTCGGCGTATGCGGATGGGATGCGATCGAGGAAAACTACCGCGCCTTCTTTCTGGGCAATGCGTTCCGTGCTGAAACATTAACTGCGGTAAAGGTGATGCCAAGCGCAGCTGCCGCCCATGTCAGCATGAGCCTCGGCCTGAAAGGGCCGGTCTTTGGCGTCACCTCAGCTTGTGCTTCCGCAAATCATGCGATCGCCTCCGCAGTGGATCAAATCAAGCTCGGTCGCGCCGACGTGATGCTTGCCGGCGGCGCGGAAGCGCCCTTGATCTGGGGCGTCGTGAAGGCTTGGGAGGCGCTGCGCGTGCTTGCGTCGGACACCTGTCGGCCCTTCTCCGCCGACAGGAAAGGTCTGGTACTAGGTGAGGGTGCGGGCATAGCCGTTCTGGAACGCTATGAGCACGCGAGGGCGCGCGGTGCGACCATACTCGCCGAGATCGTCGGTATCGGCCTTTCCGCCGACGCCTTCCACATCGCTGCGCCAGCTGTAGAAGGACCTGAGATGGCGATGCGCGCCTGCCTTGCCGATGCCAAACTGAACGCCGAGGACGTCGACTACCTCAACGCGCATGGCACTGGGACCAATGCAAACGACCTCGTCGAGACGGCGGCGATTAAGCGCGTCTTCGGCGAGCATGCACGTACACTCTCCATTTCCTCGACCAAGTCCATGCATGGGCATTGCCTCGGCGCAGCGAGCGCGATTGAAATGATCGCCTGTGTGATGGCGATCTGCGAGAATGTCGTGCCGCCGACGGCGAATTACCGCGAGCACGATCCTGATTGCGATCTCGACATCACCCCCAATGTAGCACGCGAGCGCAAGGTGCGCACAGCTCTGAGCAACGCCTTCGCAATGGGAGGCACGAACGCAGTTCTGGCATTCGGGCAGATATAGTCACGAGACAGTCGGTTCACCTAGGGAGCGGTCGGCTGCCTCACTCGTCCTTGGCGAGCGCGTGCCGTTCACTTCTGCGGGATGTAAAGCAGCCACTGTGGTCCGATCATCCTATTGGGCTCATCGGAGTCAGCCACCGTAAACCCGCCGTCACGGGCCGCCCCTGGAATGCGTAAACCGGATGGTTGCTCTACCGCCGGCCCGCAAGATTTATGCGGGATCTGAGAGTGGTCGACTCAACAGACTGAAGGGCATCAGCATAGCTGGAGTATCGAGCAATTTGGGCTACTGCGGGGCGGCGTTGCGGGGGGCTCAGCTGCTCCGGCGGTGAGCTGGCTACATGGCAGGACCCCCACTCAGCTGGGCAGCCCAGGCCCGTCCCGGCTCCCTTGTGGATGTGCTCTTCAGTCGTGATGTCCGGGGATCATGTCCTTTTTTCAATGCTGGACCACATAAATCGCTCTAAACTGGCTGTTTGCAGCAAGCCAGACCGCCAGTATGTGACTTGCAGCGCAAGGAGTTCCTAATATTCGGCGGCGCGGTCGCGCTCGGCGTGGGCCTCGCCCTATCCTAGCGCCCTGCTACATAATGATCGGCCCGTGGGCAGCTCCCATCGAGGCCCGTTTATCTGTGGGAAACTGGCAGCGTTAAGCCCTGCGCCGGTGCTATCATGTTTCAGCCGGCGCCGCGGCCCCGTTAGCCTAAGCTTCTGATAAATGAACGAAAAATAGTGTGAACAGAACCGGGGCAAGTTCAATTGACTTGCCCCGGCATGCCGATCATTTCGGCTCATAAATGAACCCACAGAACAAGCCTGTCAGTCGGAACGACGGCCGGACTTCATAGAAGGAAAGCGACGCCATGCGCCAGGCACCACTCAGCTTTGCACTCGACCAAATGGCGGCGCCCGGATTGGGCGTCATGTCGTTCTTCGCGCTCGCCCGCGAGCTCGGTTTGACCGAGGTTCAAATCCGGCGTGATCTCTGCACCAACGCAAGTGCTCGCGGCATGTCGACAGCCGAGATCAGCTCTGCCGCCATTGAAGCGGGGGTTACGATTATCTCCGTCAATGCCTTACAGCGCTTCAATGACTGGACTCCCGCCCGCAAGGCCGAGGCGTGCAAACTGGCCGATTATGCGGCGGCCTGTGGAGCCAAGGCGCTCATGCTAATGCCTGTCAACGATGGCTCGTGCCCTGCCAACGATAAGCGCCAGGACAATCTTCGCGCCGCCTTGAAGGCGCTCAAGCCGATCCTTGAGGCGCGGGGTCTGATCGGACTCATCGAACCGCTGGGCTTCCAGACTTCCTCGCTTCGATCGAAGCAAGAAGCGGCCAAGGCCATTACCGCTGTTGATTCCCGGTCCGTTTTCCGCATCGTGCACAACACGTTTCACCACACGCTGGCCGGGGAGACATTCTTCTTCTCCGACCTGACAGGTCTGGTGCACATATCAGCGGTAAACGATCCGACGTTCTGGATCTACCCGGATCGCCTCCTAGGAGGTTTTGATAATGGCAGTCAAATCCAGGCCCTGCTTGACGGCGGCTATTCAGGACCCTTCTCAGTTGAGCTTGTCGAAGAAGTCCATGCGCTTGATGACTTCGCAGGTCCATTTGCCGCCAGCCTCGATCTGATCCGACATGGCATATTGAGGTGCGCTATCTAAGGCGAGCGTTTTCAACATGTGAGGGTGCCGCCTTTTCCCACGGCGCCGGCTCGGCTATCGGTGCCAGCTGCTTTGTAATGGCAGCGTAACAAAGAGTTCATCTCGGGGGCCGCGCCGCGAACCGCTGATATTTCTGACAGCGAAGAGGTGAACCTCGGCACCGTCACCGCAACCGGTTCGCCAACTATTTCGAAAAATTGGCCATCGTTCAACCTGAAATCATCCGACCTGGCAATTTCGGCCAGCTGCGCGACCGAGCTCCGGAATGTTCGATCCCGGAACACCAGATCCTACATGCTGTTAAGACGCAGGTGGTGCCACACCCCTGCACATCTGGAGGGCATCTGTGCGTTAATGCCTTCATGGGTAGCGGAGACACAGCTTGACGTCACGCAGGCCGCGACGTGTTGCCCAGGAGCTCCGTCCAGATCAGCTCGGCCTCGGACGTGCCAATCCCATACCAGCGCCTCGCACCGGTCCGTCCGCGTTCACGCCGACAGCGACGAACCATCCCGACGCCGCGCCCGCGGCCGATCGGTCGGTCCACAGATATTGCCGGTAGCCCTCAATTGGGCCTCCAAGCAACCTTGTAAGCCCGCCGTCGATCTATTCGCACAGCCGGCTGACCTGCCGCTCTTACACATGGGCTTTTGACCAGATCGCCGACGCCTCCGTCCACTTGGAGGATCGGTGCGGCTTTCATCAGAATGGCATTGAGCTTGAAAACCGAGTTGTGAACATCCATTGTTGGAGCAGTCGGGCCATTAACGGATTCTCTATTTTCTTCCTCCGCTACTCACGCGAGAGCTGCTACTGGTGTTGGGGATGTGCTCCGACAGCCCTGGCTCGTCCATTAAAACATAGAGCCGGCGCCAAGCAGATCCGCTGTGCGCCGGCTAATTAAACGGGAAATTTTCATCGGAACATCTCAACATTCAAGCTCCAAAGAACATTCCGCAGCCTGAGAATCAGAGGCCTAACTTCTCGGGGTGAAACGCAGCAGGCGCGCTGTTCGCGTATTCGCTCTCGTGCAGCGCAGGCCCTGCAGCGCTGGGCAAGCATCTACTCTGTGAAGATAGAATTGGAACATGGAAAAGCGTCCCACAATTGCCGATCTCGCCCGAGAAGCCAGGGTGAGTGTGACTACAGTCGATCGGGTTCTCAATGCTCGCCAGCCGGTCCGGGAGGAAACTGCGCGTCGCGTTTACGACGCCGCCCTCGCCATCGGGTATCATGGCACCGGTCTGATCAAACAACGCCTCCAACATCATCTGCCGCAATATCGGCTGGGGTTCGTTTTGAGAAAACCCAACCACCTCTTCTATCAAGATTTCGCGCGCGAAGTCGAATCGGCGGTCAGTTTGGCCCAGTCCTTCCATGGCGTTGCACGCATCGAATATACCTCGTCAAACATGCCAGAAGAAACCGTCAGTCTCTTGAAGGACTTTGGCGGACGCTGCCATGCTCTCGCCATGGTTGCGCCGGACCACCCGAAAATAACAGCGGCGGTCGAGGAGCTCAAGGCGAGGGGCATCCCGGTTTTCTCGCTACTTTCCGACTTTGCGGCCGGCGTGCGCGAGGGCTACGTCGGCCTCAACAATCGCAAGGTCGGGCGAACGGCTGCTTGGATATTCTCCAGGGCCGCAAAGCGACCTGGCAAAGTGGCGGTAATGGTCGGCAGCCACCGGTTCCTGGGGCAGAAGCGCCGCGAACTCGGCTTTCGCTCCTATTTTCGTGAGAATGCTCCCGGGTTCGAGGTGCTCGAAACACTTGTAAATCTCGACAAGCGGGAGATCACATACGAGAAGACGCTGAACCTAGTGCAGCGGCAACCTGAGCTCGTTGGCTTGTATGTAGCCGGCGGTGGTATGGAAGGCGCCATCTTGGCGCTCCGCGAGCAGGGCACAGACCAGAACCTCGTGGCCATTGTTAATGAAATCACACATGAATCAAGGGCGGCGCTCAAAGACAACATCATAACGATGGCGGTTGGTACACCACTGCGCCGGCTTTGTGAGGAGCTGGTGACGTTGATGGCCAGGGCGATCGAGACTGGAGCTTCGAATACACCCGGACAGACAATCCTGCCGTTTGACATCCACCTGCCGGAGAACATATGAACTCATAGACTTCCATCAGCCAGCCCATTTCCCTTCCACAATGCGCTCGCTCGTTGAGTGCCGCGGCACCGGATTCCGGCCTGTAAGGAAAGCCAGCCGACCCCAACAGCATTGCTGCTCATCGGTATGGTCTCAGGCCAAGAATGCGCTAGCTACAGCTCACCATCAAAGCCACGACATTTTAGCACAGGCCAGCATCCGCTTTGCCGGTCTGTGAGATGAGCAGGCCGCAGCTGCACCTACAGGAAAACCGTGGTTGCGTGACAAGGCTCGCGGAGGGTGAACGAGCATGAACCACCTGATGGTCGCTCAGGACAGTTTCGCCGAAAAGCGGCTCGCTCCTCTGAGGCTAGGGCTCGCCCCGAGACGTGATCCCCGGATCTACTTAGCCTCGGGCGCGCAGAGCCGTCCTTGTCCCCACCCCACGAATCTTAATTGTCGAGTTTGACAACCGGCTCTTCAAAAACCTTACTGGGCTATATGCCGAAGAACCGGCACCCGTCCTATGGATCACACTCTCATCGGACCGTTTCTTGCCCGTACAGCGAGGCAACTCTGCTTGGTTAAGGCTCATGCGTCTGAAAGATTTGGCGCGGCCCAGCACATCGGGTTTCCCCTGAGCACCTTAAACACCGTCGCGTCAGGGGCGAGGACATAACGAAGTCTCCGTATGCGCGTTCCAGCGTAGTACGCATCCGCTAGGTGATCGCCGGATCGGGCAGACCGGCGAAATCGTCTTCCATCCATGTACAGTGTGGCATCTCGCAATCGCTCTGACCTGGTAGCCGTTGGAAGAACGTCGTGTTACCGACACGTCCTGTTAGATTTGTCAGATGAGCGACGCAAGGCGTTTTGGGCGAGTGCTTACTTTGCCGCTGCAGACCTTGAATAGCCTGCTCAAGATGCTCTTTGCGATTGCTTGAACTCGTCTGGCACGACTTTTGTTGCGTACCTTAGGCAGGAAAAACAGCTGCCTGACACCCTGTCCAAATCGATGCCCCGGGGGAGCAAACCAACATGCGAAGTCCTAGCCAATCGTTTTCCATCATCAAAACAGAATGGCGAATACCGGGATCTCTAGCCGCGTGTCCACGTTTGTTGACCGCCTCGAAGCGGTAGGCGAGGCCATGGCGCAAACCCATAATGGCAATGCAGTGCACTGGAAAGTCGGCGTTTACGACAGGGTAGCGACAGGCAACCAGCGTGCCATGATGCTCGGCGACGGCATCGAATTGCGGATTTTCCCCAAGGTTTGGCTCAAGCAGAGCGACAAGGAGAGTGAGGCAAGGAGTGCCGTCCAAGCGGCCACGGTCGAGAACCTGCGCGAGCATCGGATTCGGCTGCGCGATCCGCATCCATTTTTCGACGTGTTGAAGATTTTGAACCCCCAAGCGCATCGCGCCTCGAACCAATGTGCTTGACCCGAATTTCCATCTGCATCTCAAGACAACACGACCGCGAGCTCTGGGCCGTGCGCAAACCAAAATCGGACGGCCATGTGGACGTCGTTTGAAGCGTATGGCCCCGACGAAGCATTATCATCCAGCTATTCAGTGCTCGCCGTGCAGGCTGAGGCGAGCGCAGCGACCGGCGTTTTTAACCGAGAGCCTGCCGCGTATCCCAATCCCCACAGCCGCATGAGGTAACACCGATGCTTCCTGATTTTTATCTTCGCTCGTCGCTCGCGCCGGTGCTGTGCGTACTGCTCACCACAGCGCTGCCAGCCGAGGCCGGCGATGCCAAACCTGTTTCGCCGACCACCGCCCCGACTCCAGGCTTCGTTACCAAGCTCGCCGAGGGGCTTTGCGAGGGTTTGCGTTCAAGGGCGCGTTTCCCTGAGTTAAACCCCCAGCGGGGCGCAAATAACGGTCCGGCGCGGCAGCTTCCGTTGCAAGGGGCGTCCTCCAATGAATTCTCAATCACCCTGGAACTGGATGGCTGTGAGGAAAAAAACAGCATGAAAACCGATTCTAGCCTTCATCAATGGAGAGAACGGCCGCCATATGTATCCGCGAGAAAGCCGGTTCAGGAGGCCGTCTCGGTGGATGTCAAGCCTAGAGAAGCCCTCAGAGCACTATAACTACGAGTGAGCTCGTTGCGTCGGAGATGGCCCGATGTGATTGGATGATTGAGTGCAAGCTGAGCAGGAGAACGCAGGTCGCCATCACCAATGTGCCCTTGGCGACTTGGCGGTGAAGCAAGATGAGATTGATCCATATGTCCTGCCTGTGATCTCGCGCGTGCCCTGGAGGAGGTCGGCCGCCGGCAGGCATTGCTGAGCTCGTTGCAGCGGCGTTTCGGCGATCGCATCACCATTGAAAGGGGAAGCTGGACTGCATCTCGTCATTTGGTTCAACGAATTGTCGAGATCAGGCGAAGCGGTGCTGGCTGAAACGGCTCGTCACGCCGGGCTGGGCGTGCATCCGATCTCGCCGCTATATTGCCTAACCTCGCGGGCAGACGCGCCTAACCAATACCGGGCTTGTCATGGGAGTGGGCAACTCGCGAGAGCGACACAAGTCGATGTTTCTGTCTTAGCTGCTGCGCGTTCCTGGTGATGTTTGCCAGCTTTGGCGATGACTTCGTGCAGCATCATCTCCACACCCTTGTCGATCTGCCGGATGCTCAGGCGAAATAATCATGAGGCGGCTCATGGTCGGTAGCAATACGCGCCTCGCGCGGGGCTTTTCTGAGGTTCATGGGGAGGGTGGTCTTGCGCTATCTCCGCTCACGCCCGCTGCCGGTGCAGGGGCTCTATTTCGCACCGCCACCCGGCGCGGCGCAAGGCCGTCCGGAGCTCCGCACCTGAACGTCTGGTGTCGTGAACCATTGCACGTCGATCTGGGCTGTTTCTGGTCCTCGTGTCGCTGATCCAGATCACGTCGAATGGGCGTCTTTGGTCGACTTGTCAGCCTGCGAGATTGATGGGAGCTGGCCGAGCCATCATGAGGCTTTCTTCCCGTCGACTCGCATCGGGTACAAGCGTAAAAAGCATTGGCACCCCCCGGCATGAAATGGAAGAATTCGAGACGTTCTTGCTCGTCTGATGAGTGCATGTCGAAGAGTACCTACGAGTGCGGTCAACAAAGTGCGCCATATCTATATTCGCTTAGCGAGGGGTCCGCGATCGATGAACGGGTTGACGAGGGCCTCCAGGAGACGGAGGACTCCTGGGACCAGAACCTGTTGCACACGGCCCAGGGCAACGGCTATCGCGACCAGGAGGGGAAGCTACTTCCCAAGTTTTCTCGAACCGGGCCGGTTGGCCGAGGCGAGGCCAGCCCGTTCCGGTCTGGCCAGTGATGGTCAGGTTTCATGCGCCGTTCGGCTAAAGCGCAAAGGCTGTCCGCGAATTACTGGAAACACCGTGACGGGATGAGCCAAAAAAGTCTCTGATGCAGGCATCGAAGCAATGACGTCGCCTGGTGAGAAATGCTTCGGTCTCGCTTGAGGTACAGAGGCTGGCTGACCGAAATACGGGGCCATCCTGCTCGTAATCACCCGAGATGCTTGTTGAACGGTTCGTCCGCGGCTAGGTGCCCCTCAGACGAGTGGACGGCTGGATATGGCTCGCAAGGAGCATCAGGTACTAGAGGCGGTGTGTCCGGTAGGATCGACATCCTCTTCGGGAATGTCGTCGAACGACGAGTAGTTCAGATCGTAGAGTTTGGAATAGAGCCCGCCCCTCGCCATCAGCTTGCCATGGTTGCCGCTCTCAAGAAGCTGGCCATTCTGAAGCACGATAATGCGATCGGCACCACGGATTGTGGCGAGACGGTGGGCGATGACAAGTGCAGTCCGGCCTTCGAGGAGCTTTCGGAGAGCCTTTTGGATCACCATTTCCGTGTAGCTGTCGATGCTGGCGGTGGCCTCGTCTAGAACAAGGATCTTGGCGTCGGCGACGAGAGCGCGGGCGAAACTGACAAGCTGGCGCTGGCCGAGAGAAAGATTGCCGCCGCGTTCGCCGAGTTGAGTTTCATACCTGCCGGGAAGGCTCATGATGAAATCGTGGGCTCCGACTACCTTGGCCGCCCCGATCACTTTGTCCCGTGTAGCTTCCGTCTTGTGGTAGCGGATGTTCTCGAAGATCGTCCCGGTAAACAGAAACGGCTCCTGCAGCACCATGGCGATCTGGTTGCCGAGGGAGTCCTGTGTGAGATCGCGCACATCATGTCCGCCGACCATCACTTGGCCTTGCTGAGCTTCATAGAAACGGTGGACGAGGGCCATCGCGCTCGATTTGCCAGAGCCGGTCGGTCCGACTAATGCGACCGTCTCGCCGGGATTGACCCGGAAGGAGACGTTTTTCAGCACCGGATGGTTGGGCTCGTAGCCGAACGTAACGTTCCTGAACTCGACCGAGCAGTCAACTTCCGGCGAAAGGACCCTCGCATCTGGCTTGTCCTGGACTTCGACCTTGACGTCGAGCACATCGATCAGGCGCTTGCCGGAGGCCATCGCGCGCTGCATGACCGAATACTGCAGGGTAAGGGAGCGAATTGGATCAAAGAAGCGTTGAATATAGAATATGTATGCCACCAATACGCCTACACCGATGCGGCCATTCATAATCATGGAGCCGCCGACCACAATAACGACCGCCATGGCGAGACCGGTGAGGCCATCGACGATCGGGACCATGACCTGTGCATACCTGGCAGCAGTCAGGTGAGTCCTGAGATCGGCACGTGCCTTTTCGTCATACAATACGAAGTTTACGCACTGGCGGTCCATGGACTGGACGGTGCGCACGCCCTGAATCGCTTCGGCCAATGCGCCGTTGACGACTGAATTGGTCTCCTGCGCAGCCATGAAGGCTTCGCGAGCACGCGGCAGCCACACGATTCGAATAATCAACAGGGCCGGTAAGACCGAAAGCGTCAGAAAGCCGAGGCTGAAGTTGACCGACAGCATTACGAAAATGATGCCGAAGAGAAGCGCAATGTCGCCTACGGAGTAGATCGAGTTTTCGAGAAATTCGTGGATAGAGTTGACGTCGCCCTGAAGGCGAGACATCAGGCGTCCTACCTCGGTCCTGTCCATGAAGGAGAGCGATACCTTCTGCAGATGGGCAAACATGGCGCGGCGGATGTCGAAAAGGACGTTCTCGGCCATTTTCCCTACCACGGTTTCCAGCGCGTACGCCGCGCCGAAATAAACCAGAATGGCAAGCGCAAACGCGACTGCGGCCTCAAGCAGGGCGGAGGCATCAGCGCCTGCCGGGGTTATGGCGTGGTCGATGGCGTAGCGGATGATCAGCGGGATGAGAAGCTGCGTGCCAGTGAAAATTAGCAATGCGGCAAGTGAGACGCCCGCCATGGTTCGGTAGGGATGAACGAAGGCCCATATGCGGCGAATGATGTTCTTGTCGAAAGCTCGGCCAAAGATCTCCTCCTCGATGCGAGGGGACCCGACGACCGCGCGCGGAGGACGCCTACCGCTATCATTCGGTTCGATTTTGAGCTCGTCGGCGTGCTGCTTGGCCATCAGGGCGCACCTCCAAACGTGGCCGCAAAGTCATGTCCAGGGCGCAACTGAAGATCATAAAGGGCCTTATAGCGTCCTCGCTTGGCCAAAAGCTCTTGATGAGTGCCGCGTTCCACGATCTCGCCGTTGTCGACAAACAGGATCTGGCTGGCGTGCTTGAGGGAACTCAGCCGGTGCGCGATAATGATTGTCACCCTATCTTTGGCGAAATGCCCTATCGCCGCGCGGATGCGCTGCTCTGTGGCGGCGTCGATCGCGGCCGTTGAGTCGTCGAAAACGACGATTGAGGGGCGCAACATCATCGTGCGAGCTATGGTGAGACGCTGACGCTGCCCACCAGAGAGAGATCCACCACGTTCGCCAACGACCGTCTTGTAGCCCGCGGGCAGGCCAAGGATGTAATTGTGCAACTGGGCGGCTTCGCTGGCGTGTTCAATCCGCTGTTCCTTCGCCCAGGGGTCGCCATAAGCGATGTTGTTCTCGATCGTGGTGGTGAACAGGTATGCATCCTGCTGTACGATGGCGACCGCCTTGCGAAGCGTAGCCAAGGTCACCCCGCGGACGTCCTGCCCGTCAAGCATGATGGTGCCGCCAGTGACGTCATAAAAGCGAGGAATTAAGTGAGCGATTGTCGATTTTCCCGAACCCGGCGGACCCACGATCGCGATCGTCTCGCCCCTATGGGCGCTAAACGTGATGTTCTTCAGAATAACGCGGTTTTCGGCGCCGGGATATGCAAACGAGACATTGTCGAACCGCAGGGTGCCTTCGCCGATTTCGAGTGGTCTTGCACCGGAAGCATCCCTTATCGTGGTGTCCTGGTCGAGCAGACCGAAGACGCGCGAACCGCAAGTGTAAGCGCGGGCGAAGCCGTTCACCATCAGCCCGATCTGGCGGACGGGCATTTGCAGTATGGTCATGAACGTCAGGAACATCGTGAGAGTGCCAACGCTGATCTGGCCGGCGATGAGCTTGTTGCAACCGATCCAGAGGACCAACCCCATGGCGAAAAAGAAGGCCAGGGTCATTGCCGACGTATTGGTCACGTAAACGTTAACCTGCTCGTGGGCGAGTTTGAGCGCATTTTTCGAGGCGCGGTCGAACTTTACCATTTCATAGGCTTGCGCCGAAAACGCCCGGACAACGCGGATGCCTGCGAGATTTTCCTCCATCACGCGACCCAAGACGGAAAGCCGCTCCTGCAGATCCAGCCAGATGGCACGTAGCTTGAGCTGTGTGACCGACGACCGCCAGGCCACGAAAGGCATGAAGCTCAGGGCGATGAGACCGAGCACCGGGTCGGTAGAAATCATCATGCAGGCGCCGATCCCAATCAGCATGATGAGCATAAGCAACCGAACCAGAGCGGTGGAAAAATACATGCGCACGCCGTCGAGATCGAGAATGCCGAGAGTGATCAGGTCGGCTGAATGCACCCGGTCGTGAAAGGAAAAGCTCAGGCGCTGGACTTTCTCATAACAAGCCAGTCGCAGTTCGTACGCGGCGTGATGCCCGACGGCTTCGGCAAAATAGTTTTGCGCCATGGTGAAGAGGCCGCGCAGCAAACTCGCTACCAGCAGCAGGAGAGCCAGAATCCAGAGCTTTTGTTCTGCAGCTTTCCCCGTGAGATCCCTCCCGATTGCCACCTGGGTCTGGTCGACAGCCCAGCCGAGAAGCCACGGAATTAGCAACTGCAGGACCACGGCTATGATGGTCGAACCGATAGCAAGTGCGACCTGCCACGGGTGCCTCAAATTGATGCGCGTAATGCGCAGTAGTATGTTTAAGCCCCGACCCCACCCGGCCGCTTTCAAATGCGCGGAAGATTTGAGAAGGGTAGTGCCAACAGCATCACTGCCCACAGAATGTCCCCGACTGAATTTTGTGCCTTCGGAACCGAGCCGGTCGACTCACACCAAAGACGCCCTCCAAGGTGATCCGGGCCGCCATCGGCTCAAGACGCTGATCCGGCGAGTTGTGCGACGGCTTCGCTCGCTGGCATGTCGATCACCGTGATTCCGCTTGCCGCCAGGAAACGGGCTTCGTTTCTTGTCAGCGTTTGACCATCCATGATCGCGTAACGGGGGCCTCCCGAGCGCTTCATGATCTGCCTGGCGTAAGTGCGCAGCATTTGATCGTTGAAGCGGCAGCCAACGAAGAAAAACCCTCGGTGGACACGTCGTTCCTTGACCACGTGAGGAATGGGCGTCTGGATATCGATCTCAGTCAGGGCTTCGACATAATCGGAATCGGCGATGAGGAAATTTCCGGCCGGCCTGATACTGCCGTGAGGCGCATAGAGAACCGTCTCTGTCGCTGCTCCGGCCTCAAGCTCCCTTCCGAACAAGTCGTAGGTTCTGGTCCAGATGTCGCGAACTTCGTTCGCCCGCGTGACGCCTTGTATCTCGGCGACGTCGGTTCGCCCGGCCTCAGCCAGCGCCGCCCTCATGGCGCCTTCGTACCAGCTGTCGATGATGAGCGAGAGCGGGAGCTTTGCGAGCCAGTTGTGGAGGAGGGTCGGCGTCGTCGGCCCCGCGAATATATCTGTCATCCAGGTTTGAAGTGTGCGGCGATGCCGGCGCTGCTCGATGAATTGCGCGACGGACCACATGTTGGTGCGGATCTTCGAGGGGGCCGGCGCCCGCGTATTGAGTGCGGCGGCGACGGCCTCCGGGGTACACGGTACAGGCGACTCCCCTGAGCTTAGCCGGAGGAGACCCGGACCGAGATATGGGATCACCTGATCCGAGACAAGCGCTTGTCTAGCCAGCTCAAGCAGCTTTCGGGCGAAACTGTCCCGCACGACGACGAGGTGGCCGGAGGTCGGGATCGTGTTCATGCTCTTTTCCTCTTGATCCTCTCATCGAGGGGTAGCATCAGTCCTCGCTGGGAAGCTTCCTTGCCTCGACGGTGATTGGCAGGCGCGTATGTGGCGGAAGATCGGGTAGGAGGAGCCGCCACCCGTTCCTGAGCGTTACGACCCCGCCCCAGAGGCCTTGGTTCTCGAATTTGATGATCGGCTCTTCGAGGTCCTTTTTGGGGACATACGCCGACAGCCCCGAATCGATCCTGCGGATCATTACTTTCATCCGGCCGTTCCTTGTTTGGCGTTTTCTTCGGCGTTGAAGAGAGGGTCGGGTTTGTCGAGGCTCATCAATTCACGCGCTCGCATGCCCACGACCGTCCCGCGGTCGATCCATTCGACTGCGTAGATGAAGAACTGCTGGAGAAAAGTGCCGACGTCGCGCACATAACCGTCTTCGCCCTTGCGCACGAGATTTTCGCCGATCTCCCTGCCAGGATAGGTGCCGTCATTCCTAACGTGACGAGTCGCACGAACCCGCTCTCCCGGCTGAAATTGAGGAGGTCTGCGGACTTCCACCTCCTGTTCGCGTGCAAGCCACATGGCGGATCCTTGGTTCTCTTTGGCCACTGTCATTGATGAGGCGCGCAGGCATTCCCCCGGAGCAGCCAGTTGTGCGGGTAACCAGTGGACTCAGGCAGGAACGCAGGTCTTCGGCACAGGACACACCGAAGCACATTGCTGCGTTTCGAAAGTTCCCTCGCATTCGGTGCACTTCTGCAGCTCGACCACGTAGCTCTCGCCTTTGAACTTGATCGCACCCGAGGGACACTCGAATTCGCAGGCGCCGCATTGTGTGCATTGGGATGCGATGATCTTGAAAGCCATTTTGACTCCTGATTCGAGTAGTGAGATAGGTCAGGCCGTTGCCGCGCGTGCCGGGACGCCGAACTCGGCGGCGTAAATCACGCCGATTGCCGTTTCGATGTAGTCATGGCCGTAAGCGTCGGTTGCTCGGATACCGGCGGCCGCGAGCTGATCCTTGGGGCAATCTCCGATTTTGACGCAAAGCACGAAGTCTACGCCTTCCAGCGCGGCGATGACCCCGTCGAGAGTGGCGTTCTCGCCCCAACCCCCGAGGCAATACTGCTCAACCTTGCGGTGACCGACAAAGTTGATCCCCCGCGCCGAGGCTTCATACATCTGGAATTCCTTGGCATGGCCGAAGTGTTCGTTGACGCGACCGCCGCCTTTAGTCGCCACCCCGATGAGAAGGGACTTTCCGGAACTCGATGTCTTCACCACTCCGATCGCTTCGCTCCTGGCCGCCAGGTGATCGCGGCGCTCGTCCGCGACCAACCCACGGTAGGCTTCGCGTTTGCTGGCATCGTAGGTGAGCTCACCGGGGATGTGGTCGAGCGTGAATTCCTGGCCACGATCCTCACCCAGCAGGCCGACGGCATCTGCCCGGCACTGCCGGCAGTGGCGCATCAACTTGGCGCCGCCTTCGAGACGATCCTGAAGAGCCTTCATCTCCATTGCATTTGGGCCACGCTGCCCAGTCAATCCATAGTGGGTGCCGTGCGCCGGGTCCGAGATCAGAGGCATGACGTTATGGAGGAACGCGCCGCGCTGCTTGACCCACTTGTTCACCTCAATCAGGTGCTGGTCATTCACTCCGGGTATCATGACCGAATTGATTTTGGTGAGGATGCCGCGTGCGCTGAGCATCTCCAACCCGAGCATCTGCCGCTCGTGCAGGATACTGGCGCCTTCGACGCCGCAATAGCGGCGGTGACCGTAAAAGATCCAGGGATAGATTTTCGCACCGATTTCCGGATCGACCATGTTGATTGTGATCGTCACGTGATCGACATTCATGTCGGCAAGCTCGTCGACATGTTCCGGCAGCGCGAGCCCGTTCGTGGAGACGCAAAGCCTGAGGTCGGGGATTTCCCTGACTACGCGTTCGAACGTGGCCTTCGTCTTCTCCCAGTCGTAGCAGGCATCACCCGGCCCGGCGATGCCAAGCACCGAAAGCTGCGGCACCTCATTGGCGACCGCGATCACCTTGCGGACTGCCTGATCGGGCGTCAGTCTTTCCGAGACAACCCCGGGCCGGCTTTCGTTGGCGCAGTCATATTTGCGATTGCAGTAGTTACACTGGACATTGCAGGCCGGAGCGACAGCGACGTGCATACGCGCGAAATAGTGGTGCGCCTCTTCTGAAAAGCACGGGTGGTCCTTGATCTTGCCCCAGATGGCCGGATCCACATCGTCCAGCCCTGTCGACGCTCCGCAGGGGGAAGATGCGCAGCCATCCGACTTGGCGCTCACCAGCAACTGGTCCGAGACCCTCGCGCCGGTCAGGCTCTCAACTGAAGTAGCCGGTGCGGCCATTGAACGGCTCCGTTACGGGTTAATGTCGCCGTTCGAAGCGCAAGAGCGATGCCAACTGAAAAGGTGGCGCTAGCTCACCCAATTGGCTTCGCCGTCGGATATCATGGAGTTGCTCCGACATAGCTTGTCGGACTTCTTACAGGGGCACACTTAGAACGTGAGGAAGACGACTGCGGCCGGACAATCAGTTCAAGAAAGACAACATCCTCGTCGGAAGACCGTCGGCAGCTGTGCCGAGGGCGATCACGCGCGTCGACCGCTCAGCCGGCCCTCGGCCAGGCGCATTCGTCCGTGGTGAAGTTGGCACTGCTCAACTGGGTCTGAAGGGTTCCGATTCAGGAGGGTGGGGAACTCCTTTCTGCGATCGGCAAGACGCAGATGTATGAAGGGGGTGTGACAGCATCACACGCTCGCGCAACTTCGGCCTGGGCTCCGACACAGTTCGCGCAGCTGTCGCTGGGTTCTCGTTCTTCACGTCATGAGAATGCTAAAATTTCTTCACCTCGATGCCGTGTCGGCGCAAAGCGTATCCGACTTGTCGCGGCGTGACGCCGAGGACACGGGCGGCCTTGGCCTGAACCCAGCCGACCTTCTCCATCACATCGATCAGCCGGTCGCGTTCCGTCAGGCGCGGGCCTATTGGGGGGAGAGCGGAATCCTCCTTTGCAGGGTCGGCAGTATGGGGTCGCACGTTGTCCTGCGGGGCGCCGAAACGCCCGCCCGGCATCGCCAATCCGCCGGGCATCATAGTGCTTCGAAAGCGCTGGTTGCCGGGATTGCCGCTGTGCAAATGATCAGCTCTTTTCCAAAGGAGCCAAGACAGGCATTGGTTATTGTTGCAGGCAAAATCCGATGCAGTGATTGTCCTCGAGGGCGCTAAAGTGGCCGTCCTTTGTACGCAGTTCTCCAATTCGCGGACGTTACCAGGGAAGTAGCATTGCGAGATAAACTCGAGCGCCGACGGCGAGAAGGCGAGTTCGAGATGGTTCTCCTTGTTGAATCGTTTGAGGAAGGCGTTCGCAAGGCGAGGAATGTCCCCCGGCCGCTCCCTGAGCGGAGGCAGGATGATTGGCACCACATTGATGCGAAAATAGAGGTCGGCCCTGAAATCCCCGTTTACGACAGCCGACTCGAGATCCCTGTTGGTGGCGCATATGAGTCGCACGTCGACCTGCAGCGTCTTGCTACCGCCGACACGCTCCAGTTCGCCTTCCTGCAAGACGCGCAACAGCTTGGCTTGGAAGGCAGGCGAGATCTCGCCGATTTCGTCCAGCAGCAGCGTTCCCCCGTTTGCCAGTTCAAAACGGCCGGCGCGCTGGGAAATTGCCCCTGTGAAGGCACCTTTTTCATGTCCGAAAAGCTCCGACTCCAGAACGCTTTCCGACAGTGCGGCGCAGTTCAACTTGACGAAAGACTTCGTCCGCCGGCGCGAGAGCTTGTGAATGGCTTGCGCAAAAAACTCCTTGCCCGTGCCGCTTTCGCCCCTCAGAAGCACGGTGGAATTCGTCCTTGCTACAATGGAGACGGTTTTGAGCACCTGCTTGAGTGCGGGGCTCTCCCCGATGATCCCATCCATCTTGACAGGCGCGTGCGCGACGGGGCCGGTCCGGTCCTCGTTGGACGAATTCTCCGCAGGCCAGTGCTCATCGACGCGCCGCTCACGATCGGCAGTCAAGGCGCGATGCAGGCGAATAGCCCGGCCGACGAGGTCGGCAACCATCGTCAGGAAGCAGATGTCCTCATCGTAGCGGGACCCGTAGTCGTTGTCTCTTACGATCGACAACGTCCCAAGGACCCTGTCCTCGGCCTTAACCGGGACGCCGATAAAGGCCATCGGGAGGGGATTGACGCCAGGACGAGTTTGAAGGTCGCTCTGAAAAAACTCGGACGTCCTGAGGTCCGCGATGACGAGCCGCGTGCCCGTTGCGAGGATTTGATTTATTGCGGCCTTTGGTATGATGGGGTGAGTGCCTGCGCTGCCTGCACTCGCAGCGATCTCCGGCTCACCTTCAGAGCCGAGGACAAAGATTGCTCCATAACGCAGTTGGAGGAAGGACGGGAGAGTGCTCACGACGTTGGTGAGCGTAACCTCCAGCCGAGCGGGAGCCATCAGCGCCTTCGAGACCTCATAGATTCCCCTGTGCCAGTCATCTGCTTCGTTCCTCTCACTGGCGGGTTTGCGGAATGTGTCTCGACGTCCTGCTTCGTTGACCCGATCCGGGGATATGTGAGCCATGGAAAGACCTCAGCGGTTGTGGTCAGGGGTGCTCCTCCCAAGCGCCTTTTCATCAGTTCAGGACGTTCACTCCCTCCGCACTTGGCGCGATGGTGCCGGCAAGATTGCGCTTTGTCATAACTTTGGGAGTGCACAGCTGCCCTGAACCGGTGCCAAGGCCGATCATCCGAACTTGAAGAGCACGCCAAAGCCACCACGCGGATAGTTCCATTCGATCTCGCCGCTGGCCTCGCACAAAACGCGGCAGGTGCCGCACTCCATGCAGCCATCGGCGGTTATTTCGACCTGACCTTTGTCGTTCAGCTCATAGCATTTCGCGGGACAGACGTGGGTCAGTGCGAGCAGACTTGCGCTCGGTTGCTCGTGCGGCCGCACCTTTATATGCGCACGGCCGGGGTCCACTAAATAACGGTTCTGGTAAAGCTTGTCTTCGACACGTAATTTCGTCACCGGGTTCGTCATGTCGTCAGTGCCTCACCGCCACGCCAATGCCAAGCGAACCGCGTCGCTGATCAGCCCCCAGCGCGAGCGCGCCTTGATGAAAGCTGCCGTGGTCGCCTTTTCCTTCTCGATCTTTGGCGTGCCGTCGACACGCATGAAATTCTGCGCAGCTTGCGACATCAACCCAGGGTATGTCGTGAAGAAATTGGAGGCGTTCGTGTGGAGCAAAGCCGGCATGTCTTTGTATTTCCGCAGGTCTTTGATCACGAATGATTTGTCCAGCATTGCCTTGTAAAGGGCGAGGTTGCGCTTGGTCATAGGATCGTTGCGTCTCTTGACCTGGATGATAGCCTCCGCCGCCATGCGGCCCGAGGTCATGGCAAGGTTGGAGCCCTCGCGGTGAACGGCGTTGTTCAATTGCGCGGCATCGCCGACAACCACCCAGCCGTCGCCAAAGAGCTGCGGAATAGCCTTGTAGCCGCCTTCAGGAATGAGATGCGCCGCATATTCTTTCACCTCCGAACCGGCAATCAGCGGCCGGACCGAAGGATGGTTTTTGAATGCGTCGAGAAGGTCGTACGGGCTCTCCCTCTTGGCGGCGAAATCCGAGACGAGGCAGCCGATGCCCAGTGAGATCGATTCCTTGTTGGTATAGAGGAACCCGAGCCCGGCCATGCCGTGGGATATCGTGCCGACTGCCTCAATCACACAGCCTTCACCCCCTTTCACGCCGAACCGCTGCTCAATGACCTCTTCGGGCAGGAAATGCATTTCCTTGACTGCGAGCGCAACGGATTGCGGCTTCAGCATCTTGCGCAGGCCGCCCCGTGTCCCAAGCAGTCCGCAGACACCCTCTGCAAGAACAACCACGTCCGCGTAGATCACTCCGCCAGCCCGATCCGTGCGGACGCCGATCACCTTGCCCTTGCTGTCACGCACGAGGTCCGTCACCGTGGTCTCGCACAAAACGGTCGCACCGGCCTCCCGCACCCTGCGCGAAAACCATTTATCAAACTGGGCACGGATGATCGTATAGCGATTGGGCTTCACCTCGTTAAAATCGTCAGACCGGTAGTGAATTCCGGTGTGGGAGGTGTCGTCCATAACCCATAGCCGCTGTTCAACCAGGTGCCGCTCGAGAGGTGCATCATCGCGGAAATCCGGAATGATCTTCTCCAACATGTTCGCGTACATGATAGCACCCTGGACATTCTTAGAACCCGGATATTCACCTCGCTCCAACTGGAGCACATTCAAGCCGTCGCTTGCCATAGTGTAGGCGGCTGCGTTCCCGGCCATTCCGGCGCCGATGACAATGGCGTCGAACTCTTCCTTGATCATCTGCATCTGCCTTAGCTCGCAAGCTTGTCGCGACTGTGCGGTGACAGCCGCCGGGTGAAGGCCTCGATCAAAGCCGGCAGGAAGCGCACCGCGTCGGTGACGATCCCGAGGTGAGCGAAATCGAAAATCGGCGCGTTCGGGTCGGTGTTGATGGCCACGATAAGATCGGCTCCCTCAACTCCAACACGGTGCTGGATGGCGCCGGAAATGCCGGCCGCTATGTAAAGCTTTGGCCGGATTGTCTTGCCTGTTTGGCCGATCTGCCGATCGGCCGACATCCAGCCCTTTTGAACCAGCGGCCGCGAACAGCCGAATTCGGCGCCTATCACGCGCGCGAGACTCTTTATAAGCTGCAGGTTCTCCGCTCCGCCGAGACCAAGCCCTCCCGCAACCACCACGTCCGCATAGGCGAGATTGGCGATGCCCGACTGGCTATCCGGAAGGAATCCCAGCACCTTGGTGACGATGTCGTCCTCGGCGAGCGACAGCTTGTGCGGGATGACACGCCCGATCGCTCTGTCGGTCCGCTGCGGCATGGGCATGACCCTCGGTCGCACCGTCGCCATCTGCGGCCTGTAGTTGAGCGTGTAGATCGTGCATAGCAAGGAACCGCCAAAAGTCGGGCGGGTCGCGGCGAGCGAACCGTCAGCATCCACGTCGAGTTCGGTGCAGTCGGCGGTTAGTCCTGTCAGCAAGGTGGTTGCGACGGACCCGGCGAGGTCCCTGCCGAGCGTGGTTGCGCCCAGAAGCAGGATCTCGGGTTTGTAAGTATCAACCAGATCCGTCATCGCCTTGGTGAAAGGCTCATTGCGATAGTCGGCGAGCAGCGGCGCCTCAACGAGGTAGACGAGATCGGCGCCATAGGCGAAGGCCTCGGCGACTGCGTTCTGGGTGGCATCTCCCGGGGGTCCGAGCACAGCACCCGCGAGCTGGACGCCAAGTTCGTCCGCCAGCTTGCGGCCCTCGCCCAGCAGCTCGAAGGATACCGGGTGGACATGGCCGCGTTCGAGCTCGATGAAAACCCAGACATGCCGATAGTCCCTGAAGCGCTCGGGAAGCTCTTTCTTCATCCCGGCACGGCCGGGGGGCTGGCGAGGGGCGTCTGAGTTCGTGCTCGACATATGGTCTGCTCCTTGCCGTCACGCGCCCTCGAAGGCGAGTTCCGGTTCCAGCGCCGGCTGGCGGGTGAAGATTGCACCGATCAGTTCGTCGGCGACATTGCGCAGCGTCTTCTCCGCGGTCTCAATTTGCGCGGCCTTTTCCGACCGGGCGCTAGGGGCAAAAACGCGTTTGACGACCGTCGGCGAGCCACGCAAGCCGCATTTGGTGAGATCTTCAATGCCGGCCTCGGCCGCGCTCCATTTCACAATCTGGCTGCGCGCGGCGCAAAGCGCGTCTTCGATCGAGCCCCGGCGCATCTCGTTTGTGCCTTCCAGCATGGTGATGAGGCACGGCAGCCTGCTCTTCAGCTTCTGGGTGCCGCCCTCGCAGCGGCGCTCGACCGTGATCTCGCCTGCAGCAAGATCAATGGAGCCGATTTTCGCGACATAGGTGAGTTGGAGCAGATCGAGACGCTTGGCGATGCCGGGCCCCACCTGGGCGGTGTCGCCGTCGATCGTCTGTTTGCCCGTGAAGACCACGTCCGGCGTGCCGAACGTCTCCCCGATCTTCGCGATTGCCTGGGAAAGAGCAAAAGAGGTGGCCAGCGTGTCGGAACCGGCAAAGTAGCGGTCGGTCAAAAGCACCGCGCGATCGGCGCCGTAGCCGAGCGCCTTGCGCAGGGAGTCCTCGGCCATAGGTGGACCCATGGTCAGCACGGTGACCTCCCCACCATAGGCGTCGCGTAGCCTGAGTGCTTCTTCGAGGGCGAACAGATCGTAAGGGTTGATGATGGTCGGCACACCCTGGCGCATGATGGTGTTCGTCACCGGATGGACCCGTATCTGTGCTGAGTCCGGCACCTGCTTGATGCTGACGACGATATGCATTGGCGTTCTCTGCGTTATCCCGATGCGGGCTGGCGGTGCGCGTTCTTGTTTGCATCATTCGTGCCAGGCGTTTTGCGGGCGCCCGTGCCTTGTAATTCCATTGATCATTTCTGAAGCCTCCGGTTTTGACGTCCGAATTGTCGGATTGTCGACATTGTCGCGTCGCAACTATGTGGCTTATTCGCCAAACCGCTTCAGGACCAAGTCGAACGGAACGAATGTGCGGCCTGGCGTGTGAGGTTTGTCCGGATCATGGTCTTTGAGCACCTTGAAAACCCGCTGCGCGAGCGGCGAGGAAGCCGCGAACTCCTCGTAGGCGCGTTGCAGCATGGCGCGCACGCGCGCGGCAATCACCTGGTCGGGCAGGCCGGAGAAGTCTTCATCGGCAAGGTATTGGCCCACACGCTTGAGGATATGCAGCCGTGAGACATTGAGCACCTTCGGATCATACGTGACGCCAAGGACAGCGAAGAACTCCTCGGCGGATGACAAGCCTTTCAGGCGCTCGAGGATGTTGGTGACGTCGATGGGACTGTTGTCAGCGTAACAATTCATTGCATTCTCCCTTGTCGGAAACGGTGGTTCTGGTGCGTTCGTCGCACATTGGACATGAGGCCCCGAAGAAAGCCCCGTATCCGCAGTTTGATGACGAACGCGCTGGCAATCGCCTCGTCGACTCGACTGTCTATCCGGCGCCTGGCGCTCGGCTCGACCGAGGTCTGGCGCGAGCACCAGTGACAGGAGAGGCCGGACCCTTGAGCCGCTGGCGGCCGCGCGCCCGACATGCTCGATGAGCTGTAGCGCTGCTTCCCCCAAGCCAGCTTGGTGGCAGCTCCACATTTCCGATGGACGATAAATTGAAAGCCGCAGACGCCGCTCTCGAACGGACACATGGAGATCATGCGAGGTCATCTGGCACGATGCCCTGGGCCGCACCGAGACACTCCGTGCGACCACGGCGCAAATTGCTTCGAACCTGTCAGTCCCCATGATCGCGTGCCGATCTCCATCCAGGCAAGCCGGCTGCCGCAAGCAGGGCGGTCGCAAGCTTTCCGCCAACCTCGAGGCAACGCGGTGCCTGCTCGACCCCGCGCAGGGTGGCATCCTCGAGAACACCCGGCTGCTCACGAATGGACGCCGGTGCTTCTGCCGCTGAGACCTGGAACGCATTGGAGAGCCTATGCGCGGCTTCTATTCGACCCGGAACTGTGGGCGTGGCGCAGCTTCTCCACGATCGAAGGCAAGACCTCGAGCACCCGGTCCACGTCTTCTTGTCCGTTCTCACGCGCGAAAGAGAAGCGGACCGCCCCATGTGGCATTTCCATTGCCCCCAGGACATGGCTGGGCTCCGCACAGCCCGATGTGCAGGCGGACCCCGAGGAACAGATGATACCCTCGCGGTCTAGGAGATGCAGGATTCCCTGCCCTTCAATACGTTCGAAGGCGATGTTTGCGGTGTTCGGCAAACGCTCCAGGGGATCGCCGTTGACGAAGCTGTTTGGGACACGCTGGATAAGCCCGGTCTCCAGTCGGTCGCGGAGGCATTTTATCCGCGGGGTCTCGTCATCCATGAATTTCAAGGCAAGTTCGGCGGCCATGCCGAGCCCGACTATGCCGGGCGTGTTTTCGGTGCCCGCACGCCGGTCGCTCTCTTGGTGACCGCCCTTGATCAGAGCGTGGAACGGCACGCCGCGCTTGACGAAAAGTGCGCCTATCCCTTTTGGCCCATGAAATTTGTGGCCGGAGAGCGACAGCATGTCGATAGCGGTTGACTTCAGGTCGATCGGGAGCTTGCCGACTGCCTGCACTGCATCAGTGTGGAAAAGGGCGCCGACTTCCTTGGCCAATTCGGCGAACTTGGCGACGGGGAAGATCGTACCACTCTCGTTGTTGGCCCACATGATCGAGACGACCGCCACGTTTGGGGTAAGCGCGGCCCGGTAAGCGTCGACGTTCAGCCGGCCATGGCGGTCCACCGGGATCCTGTGCACCTTAGCGCGCCGCGTCTCCTCAAGATGAGCGCACAGGGTCAGCACAGCCGGATGTTCGACAGCGGAAGTCACGATCTCCGTTCGGTCCGGCATCACCTCGAGCGCCGAAAGAATGGCCGCATTGTCGCTTTCCGTTCCACCCGAGGTGAAGGTGATCTCATCATCGAACTGCGCGCCGATCAGCGCCTGCAACTGACGGCGCGCCTTTGCCAACGCAGCGCCGGCAAATGCCCCAAAACGGTGCGCCGACGAAGGGTTGCCGAATTGATCGGTAAGGAACGGCAACATCGCTTCAACGACCGCGGGATCGACCCGGGTCGTTGCGTTGTTGTCGAGATAGACAACTGTCATCGGGGGTCTCCCATCGAGCGGAATGCCGTTAAACGCGGCCTGATCGCATCGAGCCTGCGCCGTTGAGAGTGCGATCCAGAGTCTGCGCAAGTCTCCACAGATTGAACGCAGGCCCGGGACCAGGGCCACCGCCAAGCTCACCGAAGGCGCCCTCTCTCCTTCTTCGACGATCAGCCGAATGACTTGCCGCAGGAGCACTTTTCCCGAGCGTTAGGATTGTCGAAAACAAAGCCGGAGGATTCGAGACCCGTGATGAAGTCGACGGCCATGCCAGCGACATGCGGTTGGGAGTCGGCGTCAACAAACACCTTGATCCCATCTGTCTCGACAATGGCGTCGCCCTCGCGCGGGACGCTCTCAAGGCCCAATGAATATTTGAAGCCGGAGCAGCCGCCGGCCTCAACCATGATGCGAAAGCCGTCTGCGGGCTCACTAGCGGCGGACAGAGCGGTCTTGACGGCGGCAACGGCCTTGTCGGTGAGCGTGATCATGGCTCGTTTCTCCTCGATGCGGACGAATTGCGGATTACCGTGCATGGACCGTGCCAATGGGAAAAGCCGTTTTCGAACAGCGGACATCCCCAACACCCCCAGGAGTCCGCTTTCGGAATTGCCGCATATACGTCGAGCATCGACGCGTATTGTCGGATTTGTCGGTTCCGCCACACCTGCATGGACCCGAGTTCCTCGTCGAACTGCATGCAGGCGAGGTTTCCGGGATGATTCCAGGAATTGGTACGCCTTTTGAGAAGTCTCTCAACACCGACACTATGCGCAACGCAGGGGTTAAAACATGCACCAGCGCCAGAAACCTTCGCCGGAGACAATCCGGCGTGCACGCAAAGACTGTCCCACCATCCGCGGCCGCGATCTCGCCGGCAAACTGGGCATTTCGGAAGCGGAGCTCTACGCGGCACATTGCGGTTTCGGCGCGCTGCGTATCGAGCCGCGCGTCAATGATGTGCTTACCGGTCTCGAGGCCGTCGGCGAGGTGATGGCGCTGACTCGCAATGACAGTGCCATGCATGAGAAGATAGGCATCTACGACAAGGTGTTCACCGGCAACCATCGCGCCATGGTGCTCGGCAATGACATTGATTTGCGCATCTTCCCGAAGGTGTGGACGCATAGCTTTGCCGTGGAGACACGCGAAGCCGAGGAAGTCCGCCGCGGGCTGCTGTTCTTCGACGCGGCAGGCGAGGCAGTGCACAAGGTATATCTGAGACCGTCCTCAAACCTCCATGCCTATCGAAAACTGATAGACGAGCTCCAATCCTCCAACCAGGAGCCGATCATCTCGGTTGAAACGAGGTCGGCCGACAACGACGCAAAGATTCCGAACCCAGCCGCTACGGTCGAGGATCTGCGCGAGCACTGGAGTCAGCTGACCGACGTGCACCAGTTCTTTGGCATGCTGAAGGCGCTCAATCTCAGCCGCCGCCAGGCGGTGCGCATGGTCGGCGAGGACTACGCCTGGCTGCTCGACCATGCTGCGCTTGGCTCCATGTTCCATCGTGCGGCCGAAGACGAGATGCCCATCATGTGCTTCGTCGGCAATCGTGGCTGCATCCAGATCCATTCCGGCCCAATCAAGACGATCAAGCAGATCGGGTCGTGGATCAATGTGCTCGACAAGACCTTCCGCCTGCATCTCAGGACCCACCACATCCGCGAGGTTTGGGCCGTGCGCAAGCCGACCCGGGATGGCCACCTCACGTCACTTGAAGCCTATGGCGCTGACGGCAAGATGATCATCCAGTTCTTTGGGATGCGCGAGGAAGGCGCACCCGAGCGCGATGACTGGAGATTACTAGCCGAGAACCTCCCGCGCATTCCCCGTTCGACCGCTGCTTGAGGCAACACCGATGCGTCTTGATTTCCGTTCTCCCGCGGTGTGCGGGCCGCTAACTTTGCTGCCATCGCTGTGCCTCGAACGCCAACCAGGGCACAGCTGCGATTGGGGTCCGCCGCGGATCGCCTCGAGGCACAGGCTCCATTCCCACGACGTTTCCGCGTTTGGCGAGAATCGCCGCCATCGCTGCCATTGCGGTGAGCCCCAACCCGAACCCCGCGGTAAACCTGCTCAATGCAGGCAAACGTGTCCGCTGGCCGCCGGCGGGTATGTGTCAGTCAATTTTTCGGGTGCCCGTCATGTACGGCAGCGGCGGCAGGAATTGATCCAGGTGAAGTCGATTGGCGGCTGGGTCAAATTTCCAGAGGACGGCCTCCACAAAGGCATCCTCGAATTTTCCATCAGCAGCAGGGATCCCGGCGGCTGATGCCGAGCTCGAACAGCTAGTCTTAGTCTAGCGTCCGGATGCTTATGCGCGGCCCGGCATAGGTCTTCTTCCGCCTCTGGCCAAGCAAATTGGGCTTAGGCCGGCCCGAGTGCCACACACACACGAGGTGTTCCACATGGTACTTGCTATGAGCGTCTGGGTCGTTCGCATTACCCCCCGGTTAGATGCGCGTTCGCATCGATATGGACGGCATGTTCGGAACCGGTGCGCGTTACAGCTGGTGGATGAATTTCAGCGCCAATGCCGTTGAATTGGGTAAACCGTTTTTGTCAGAGACTGGTTATCGGAGCTTGCGGGCGCATTTCACGCGGAACTCGTGCCTGACGAGTTCGCGATGGAGATCATCGCCTCCGGCGGGCAGGCAGTTCCTCATCCAAACTGCGCCCCTCCGCCTAGTATTTCACTGCTGTACGTGTTTTCAGCAAATGCCGAAAGCCGGCATTATAATGAAATTCTGTAGACGGCATTTCACCAAATTGGGGTTTGTTGGCACGATGCCTTCGACAAAGATCCCGTCAGGTGGCAATTTCCCTCGAAATCCAGAAAATTAATGCCGAGTTCGGTGCAGATGTCCCGCGTCTGCGGCGTTAGAATGGGGTATAAAAATCAGACGGCTTGCTTTTCGTTAGGCCGCGCGGCTGACCGCAGTAGCTGGGAAATAGCGTCGCGAGCCTGACGGGTTGCCCTATTAATTTGACCTCAGCCAGCAATGTGCGTCTCGAGGTCGGTCCTCGAGCCTCCCTCGGATTGGTCTCAGCAATCCGAGTTATCGAGCAAGTGTCGACGACGACGCAAAGCCGCTCGCTCGCTACGGCGCTTGTGGGGGGCGCGCGGCGAGCGGCTTTTCTGCCGCCGAGCTGCGTCCGGAGTGGCAGGTGACCTCGATCGATACTCGGCCCGGTCACTAGGCTCCCCGTCGATCTTCATGCGCCATCCTGTCGTGTCTGGAACGGACAAGAATGTCTGATGCCCGCCAAATGGTAGCCTCATAGGACCGCCGCAACGCAGAATGAGTGGGGTGCCGATGGTGCGCCTGCTCGGCACGCAACTTGCTCGATTTTGTCATCGGAGGCGTGTCGGGCGGTGCGTCGCGGAGCCCAGCGATGGCGAACAGCCTTGCGATCTCAACCGAGCGTAAACGCCTGAACTCAGGAGAACCAAATGGCGACCAACCCAGTTCCAGATCATGTCCCGCCAGAAATGGTAGGCGACTTCAGCCTCTTCTCCTCGCCAGGCATGTCTCCGGCGCCCAACGGCGACCCGCACGCAGCAATCGCTTGCGTGCATGCCGGACCGCGAATCTTTTATTCGCCCTGGAACACGCGTACCGGGCACGGTGCTTGGGTCATCACTCGCGCCGCAGATCAGCGCCGGGTACTGCAGGAGACCGAAAACTTTTCCAGTCATCGCAACGTCTTCGCATCCGCACTGGGCGAAGATTGGCCGACGATCCCGCTCGAACTCGATCCCCCTTCGCATGCAGTCTTTCGCTCTTTGCTCAATCCGCTCTTTTCGCCTAAGCGTGTAACGGAACTGGAGCCCGCCATCCGCGACCGAGCGATAGCGCTCATCACGAGGATCGCCTCGTCGGGCACAAGCTGCGATGTCATGAAGGATTTCGCCTTTCCTTTCGCGGTCAGCATCTTCCTTCGCTTCGTCGGACTGCCGGAGCACCGTCTTGAGACGTTTGTTGCCTGGGCGAGAGATCTGCTCCACGGCGATAATGTGAGAAGGCCGGCGGCGGCTCGGACGATTGTAGCGTTCATAGACGAGCTGGCGGCGATGCGCCGCAAAAAGCCCGTGGACGATTTCATGAGCTTCATTGTGCAGGCGCAGGTCGAGGGCCGCAGGCTGACAGACCAGGAGGTGCGTGGCATTGGCGTGCTGGTTTTGGTGGCCGGGCTCGACACGGTCGCTACAGCCATAGGCTTTGACTTGGCCTATCTCGCGCGAAATGTGGAAGATCAGGAATTGCTCCGAAAAGAACCGGACCGGATCGTGCGCGCAGCCGAAGAACTGCTGCGCGCCTTTCCGACCGTCCATCTAATCCGTGTGGCACGAAGAGATATCGACTTCGAAGGCGCGCCGATCCGCAAGGGGGACTTTGTTTCCTGTGCCACCATGATTGCTAATCGTGACCCGGCGGAATTCGAATCTCCCAACACGATTGATCTGACCCGAGAAGGCATCCGCCACGCCGCCTTTGGCTATGGTCCCCACCGTTGCCTTGGCTCACATCTTGCCCGCCGCGAGATTGTCATTGGCCTGGAGGAGTGGCTGGCGCGCCTGCCGCCCTTTCGGATCAAGGAGGGAACAGCACCCATCACCCATGGCGGCCAACTGTTCGGGATTGAAAATCTGATCCTGGAGTGGGGCTAAACATAGCCCGGCCTGAGACGGGGCACAGACGTTGGAGGTCGCCTTGCGCATCATCGTTCACCAAGCCAGATGTCAGGGTCATGCGCAATGCGCGGCGCGAGCGCCGGCAGTCTTCAAGCTGGACGAGGCGGGTTACATCCTGCCCGGTGACATTGAAGTTGCGGACGCGGAGCAACTGCTTGCGTCGCATGGGGTGCGATCCTGCCCCGAACTTGCGCTGGAAATCGACGATCAATCCGCTGCGCGAACCGCTTCGGAGGCTACCCTCAAACCGAAGACAGAGGTCCCGGAACACGTCGGAACCGCCGAATCTGCGACAGACCCGTCGGGCCACGCAAGAATCGTCGAACTGCTCGACCGTGAGGCGATCCGCGACTGCCTCTATCGGTATTGCCGCGGGACAGACCGTGCCGATGAGGCGGTGCTGCGCAGCGCGTACTGGCCGGACGCCCATGACAGCCACGGACAGTATCGGGGTCCGGCCGAGGGCTTCATCCGGTTTGCGCTCGATGTCTTCAAGACCCGACCCCGCAACATCCATCAGATCACGAACATCCTGATCGAATTCATCGACGCGGCGGAGGCCAAAGTCGAAAGCTATTTCACCGCGCTGCAACGCGGACCGGACAAAGACGGAGAAGTGCGTCAGATGTTTCTATGCGGGCGCTACTGCGATCTGTTTCAAAAGCGAGAAGGGGAGTGGCGGATTGCCGAACGGACCGTTGTCTATGACTGGCTGGAGGAGCAGATCCCATCCTTGGTCCTGGAGGCAGAACGCTTCGGCACGCGACAGCCGATTGGAGCACCGTATCCTGACGATCCGGTCTATGCGCTCGGGAAGCGTCTCGGAACCGGATCAGTATGACTGCGGACTGTGAAACTTCCAACGCCACCGCGACATCTGCAAGGGAAAGATGGGCCGGCAGGAACCCCGGCGTGAGAGCGGCAACGCTCTGGTGTGGAACCGTGAGCGCACCGAGGACGCCGTGGCATTTGCTGGAGCTCGGCAGAGCCCCTCATCGATCCTGTACCGGCCCAATCGCTTTACGGACCCAGTTGAGAGATTTCGAAAAGGGACAATGCTGCCAGACCGAACCGGGGGAGACCGGATTATCCCCCCATCAACAACGCTATGGGTCATGGTCTAGCGCGGTGATTTCGAAGGGCAGCTCGAGGCCTGGTCATGCGGTCGACCCAAAACCCGCTGTATTGGGGTTGAGCCCGCGCCGACGTGTGCCCGGTATCCCATGTGCTCTCGGCAGGGCCGCTGCATCGCGAAAACAAACCAGGAGAACGGGACCATGTCCGCCCAGAAAGACGCATGTGTTGGCGCCGTCCAATGCCCCACCATCGAGCCGGAGAGGGGGTTCGACGAGCATGTTCTTGCCTGCGTTCTCTCGGGTGCGCTCAAGGAGGTCGAGGCTGGGGAAGCGACTGCGACGGAGTCGACAGGCCTGTCCCTCGCCGAGCTGCGCCAGGTCCTGCACGGGGGTTTGTCCGCAACCCCTATGGCAGCCTTGGCCTTGGAAGAGGTCAGCGATCCTGAGCCGGGCATGGAGGAAGAACTTCTGCGCGACCTGCTGCTGGCGCACGCCCGGTCGAGCGACCCGGCGAGCGCGCGCTTTGCCAAGATCGTCGCCCGGCGTGCCATGCACGATAACCATCTGTGGCAGGATCTTGGACTTCTCAATCGGGCCGAGCTCAACCGCCTGCTTGCCACGCATTTTCCGATGCTCGCGGCCGGCAACACCCGAAACATGAAATGGAAGAAGTACTTTTACCGCAAACTCTGTGAGGCCGAAGGGCTCTCGCTATGTACTGCGCCCAATTGCCGGGAATGCCGCGATTTCGACAGTTGCTTCGGCCCTGAGGAGGACGAACGCGAAGAGCGCATCACATTTGATTTAGGGGCCACTCTTGGTCACGAGGCCTTGAGGCCTTGATCGCCGTCGCGCCACAAGCGCTTTTCCCGGCGCCGCTGTATGGAGGAGGGGATGTTCATCGCCTCGCGATATTTGGCGACCGTGCGGCGAGCGAGATCTATGCCGCATTCCTTGAGCCGGTCAGCGATGTCGTCGTCAGAGAGCATGTTATCAAGCGATTCTTCGGCGACCATCGCTCTGATCCGATGGCGGACAGCTTCAGCGGAGTGCGCGTCACCGCCTTCGCAGGAGGCGATCGCGACAGTGAAGAAATATTTGAGCTCGAACACACCGCGTGGGGTAACCATGTACTTGTTCGAAGTCACTCGGCTGACAGTCGACTCGTGCATGTTGATCGCCTCAGCGACCGTCCTGAGGTTGAGCGGCCGCAGGTGGGCGACGCCATATTCCAGAAAAGCATCCTGCTGGCGCACGATTTCGGTGGCGACCTTAAGGATCGTCTTGGCGCGCTGATCGAGGCTGCGGATCAACCAGTTCGCGTTTTGCAAGCATTCATTGAGAAATGTCATGTCCTTCGATTTTTTGGCGGCTCGGCAGGAGACCTCCGCGACATAGCTTTGGTTGATCAGCACCTTGGGCAGCGTGTTCGGATCAAGTTCGATCAGCCATCCACCTCCGGGCGCGCGCAGGACCCATACGTCCGGTATGACGCATTCCGGCGTTCCAGACTGGAATGTGTTTCCAGGCTTGGGGTCAAGCGCGCGGATTTCCTGCAGCATGTCGAGAAGATCTTCTTCATCGACGCCGCAGCGCTGCTTCAATGTCTGAAAATCGCGTCGCGCAAGCAGCTCAAGGTTGGCAACCAAAACCGCCATCGCCGGGTCGAAGCGGTTTTTCTCGCGCAACTGTATCTCGAGACATTCGCTGAGCGATCGTGCGAAGATTCCCGGAGGATCGAGGCCCTGCAAGACGCCCAGCACCCGTTCCACTTCAGCCAGCCTGACGTTTAGGGTCACAGCCAGATCCGAAGGGCTCACCCGAAGATAGCCAGTGTCATCCAGATGACCGGCGAGCTGATGAGCAATCATCCGCTCGTGCGGTGTGAAGGCGGTTAGGGAGATCAGACCAGCGACATGGTCGTGCAACGTTTCGGCTAGGGCGACAAACTCCTCGTAGGCAGGACGTTCGCCCGGCGTGGCGTTTGTCGCGTTCGGCTGGGATTTCCCTTGCCTGGGCAGGTCCGTGGACCCTGCCCAGGTTGGTCCTTCAACCTCGCCGGTCAGCCTTTCGTCTTTTGGCGCATGCTCCAGCAGCGGATTTTTCTCGAGCTCCTGGTCCACGAACTGATGCAGTTCGGCATGCGTCAATTGCAGCAGACGAATCGACTCGATGAGTTGAGGCGATGCCGCAAGGGATTGTTTCTGAAGGAGGCTGAAGGACGATGTCATGGTCTGTCCGGTATTCCTGTCGAAGAAGCTCTCTTGGCCGTCTGATGGGTCTCTCGCAGCTCGACGCTTCTAAGCCGCCTGGCGTTTGAACGACCTCACGGGGCCTACGTCAGAGGTTCGCCCTTTGCGTCGTCCAAAGGCAGTTGCGGATGGTCGATCTGAACCAGCTCACGCAGCATCCTTCAACGATTGAAGGACGTTCTGCGGGGATGAGACGCCATAGGGGTCGGTCTCGCAGTTGTCGGAGAAACCCTCCTCCTCAAACCACTGCTCCACCACGCCATTGTTGAGCAGTGCCGCGTAGCGCCAGGAGCGCATTCCGAAACCCAGATTGTCCTTGGCAACCAGCATGCCCATTTTGCGCGTGAACTCGCCAGACCCATCCGGGATCAGCTCGACCTTCTGAAGCCCCAAGGACTTTCCCCATGCATTCATGACAAAGGCATCGTTGACCGAGAGGCAGTAGACCGCGTCGACCCCTTGTTTCTTGAAATCCTCGTAGAGATCCTCGAAATGGGGCAGTTGGTATGTCGAGCAGGTCGGGGTGAAAGCGCCAGGCAGCGAGAACAGGATGACACGCTTGCCGGCAAAGTAGTCGTCGGACGTTTTTTCTTCCCAACGGTACGGATTTGGCCCCTGGATGGAATCATCGCGAACGCGCGTGAGAAACGTGACGAAGGGGACCTTCTTCCGACCGGTCATCAACTTGCTCCTTTTGAAGAAACTGGCGCACTGGATTTTACTGAGGCTGGTGGATTGCCGCGCTGGGGTGCTGCCAGGGTGCGAGACGATGCCTACGCGGCTTCCCACTCTTTCCCCCGTCGGGTGTATGGGAAACGGCCCGGATCCAGATCCTCGGATCTCCAAACCGGGCGATGCGCGGTCTTCAGCGAGGACAACCAAGGCCGCCTGTGCCGATCGTTTAGAGCTTCGCGTGCCAGCCATGGTTCGTTGTCCGTTTTCATCGTGTTCGATGGGCTCTGACCATGAGGAGCAAGCGGCATGCCATTGCAATGAAGCTGCTCCGCACCAACGCTTCGCTCTCAGGACGACGTCGCTCACCAAGCCGATGCGTGCCATAGTCGTCACGTGTAACGCCCGGATATTTACGCTCCGCGCTGGCTTGCAAACGACGCAGCACACAGCGCAAGCCCATGCCGAGGGCGCAGGCTCGGGCACCGCAGCGAGGGCAAAGTGTGCGCCCCCAGGGTGTTTTTGTGTGCGCAGAGGCATGACTGACGCGAACGCACGCCTGGCAGCAATCCATGGCGGCCACACGTCGGCAACCGCCATGGTCAGAGTTGATGAAATCGAATTCGGCTCGGCAACGATGATGACATGCTTGGCGTCCCAACGATCTCGCCGCGCGCGCCCCTCAAACCTTCTGTGTCGCAAAGCGGACCGGAATTGTCACAAGGCCGACTGACAGGTCGCCAAGCCGCCGCTGGTTAGGGGGAGGCGCGGAACGCAAACGGGTTGCCAACTGGGCACGCAAATTGCGGTCGCGGATATGTCGGTGGGACGTCCGCAATTCGAGCGAGAGCCTCGGCTGAGCCCATGACTCGGCATTTGCCGATGATTGGCGGTCTCGCCGGCTCGCGCCGAACTGTGTGCACGTACGCTTCCTGACTTTCAAACGATCATTGAAGAGCAGAAGACGCCCTATCTCCTAAGCTCGTCGGCTCCTCCCGTGGGACGAGTTCGATGCTGTGAAGCTGTCGGCGATGGCAATTGCGACGGTGAATCCCTTGCGCTGACACCTTGCAACATCAGGACATCGATATAGGTGCGGCCCTTCAGGCGTCCTCCGGCAAGTCTCCCTCGCAATCCCTTGTCGAGCACCACGCTTCCATCTAGGCGTAGCCCATGCCAACTGAGGTGGGACCGGCCCGGTGAGCCGATGGGCTCAATTGCGGCCAGCTGTGCTTGCCTCGGTCGCACCAGGCGCAAGCGCTTCCGCCGCCGGCTTCCCAGGTCCAGGAGGCGCCGAAACCCGATCCGCTGCTGTTCGGCGAATCTTGAAGGTCGTCTGGCGACCGTGGGTCGGGCCAGCGGTTCATCAAACGGCTGAAGCTGGCCGCGATCACTGAGGCCCGGCAGCGTGCTGGCCGGATAATCCGTCTTCAGTGATCTCTCGGACCGCTCATCCGTGCAAAACGTCGGCTCCGTGACACTTGTGCCGGTTGTCGAGTCCCCGCCACAGGCTAGGCGGACCCAAGTCCGTGATTTGCGGGCGGGCTATAGGCTTGATCCGCCATTGGCACGAGCTTTGCGCCCGGGGCGAGAGGGCGGCAGCAGCCGACAGGCCCTTCACACCGCGGGTCCCGCGATGGACACAACCAACGAAGGAACCCACCATGGCACTGCCGCACCGCATCTTGGAGAGCGGGTCAGGAGATCGGTGGCCTGCGGCTCGGCTGATCGGCATCGACCTTGCTCGCGGCTTAGCTGTCTTCGGCATGTATGCCGTCCATGTCGGTCCCCTCGACAGCGAAGGCCTGGTTGGGCATGTGATGGATTTCTCCTTTGGGCGCTCGTCCGTTTTGTTTGCCCTATTAACGGGTTTTTCGCTCATCCTGATTGCCGGCCGCAACCCGCCGAGATCGGCGCTATCCAGTAGACAAGCCATTGCCAAGGTAGCAATTCGCGCCCTTATCCTGCTCGCCCTTGGCGAAATCCTGACCTATGTCCAGGCGCCGGTCGACGTCATCCTGGCATACTACGGGGTCTGCTTCCTGTTGGTCCTGCCGCTATATGGGCTCAGCGCACAGCGGCTCGGTTTGCTCGCGGCGGGGACAGCATTGGTTCTCCCGCAGGTGCGTTTCCTCCTTCTCAAAATGTTTGGCTCCCAGAGCTCGAACTCGGAGGTGTTCAACCTCCTGGTCAGCGGTACTTATCCCGCCTTGACCTGGGTTCCTTTTTTGATCGCAGGCATGGCCATTGCGCGCTTTGAACTCCGCACGCGCGCAATGCATTTGTGCCTTGGTATAGCCGGCGTCGGGCTGGCCGTGTTGGGCTTCGGGGGATCCTCGCTCGCGCTGAATTTGATGCCAGGCGTAAGCGCCGAGTTGGCTAACCTAACTCCCGAGTTCTGGTGGTCGCTGGATTTGGATCTCACAGCGAATTGGCTATGGCTTGCCTCACCTCATACCGAGACGACGTTCTGGATTTTTGGCAGCGCCGGTTGCGCAATGATCGTCGTGGCAGCTTGCTCGCTTGCCATGGATGCGCTTCCGCTTGTGCGAAACCTGGTCTCGCCAATAATATCGGTGGGCTCGATGCCTTTGACGGCCTATCTTCTGCACATTCAGGGAATATATATGCTTGGTGAACCTCACTCGCTGTCCGCGCTGTTTGGCTTTATCGTGGTTGTAAGCGTTTTCGCGGTGCTTTGGCTGCGCTTCTTCCAGCGAGGACCGGTGGAAGCGCTGATGGGTTGGATCGCAGATCGGCAACGCGACGTCCGCTAACATCACATCGCCCCGACTTTCGGATCGACTGTGATGCGCTCGCCAAACAAAACGAACCTGATCGATGGGTCGACATAGCTGACAACTAAAATATCGCGCCTGCTCGGTACATCGTGGGGCAACGCCGAGCCCTGCAACCATTGCCCTGGGCGAGGCTTTGACGAGACGAAATTCGAGTATGCTGGCGCTTGTGCGCGATGCGTTTGATGCATCTGCGCAAAGTCCGCAATTTCGGACCGAAGGAGCCCTGTCGATTTCCACGGAGCTTGTTGAACCAGCGAATAGGCGCCGTTCCGACGCTGAGGACGAACTCGCATTTGCGATCAGGTACGCCATGCGCGCAAGTGCTTGCCAAAGCTGTCGCCCTCGGTCGACCATACCGCTGGCGTGGTAAAGCTTGCTGACGGGCCACCGATGGACCGTACATCGCATCCGCTTGCCTTCGACGGCAGGCTTGTCAGGTCGCTCTCAAAGAGAGGTGGTGCAACGAGCCGACAGTGAGTTGACGCCCTGCAAGTTCGTTTCGGCGAGCGACGCGCATCCTGCGTGCGTCTTTCTCTTTGGCCTTCGGCACTCGCGCAGCCCATCGTGGGTTGGAATCGACTTTCGGATCAGCAGGCGTGCTGTCGGGAATGCCGCCCTCTCAGCGATTGTTGCGCACGATGAAGCGGGGCGCAACAGTTGAGCTACGGGCCGGCCCGGCGTTTCCTGCGGCGGATTTCCTTGGCGAGACCAGGCCTGACCGACAACTGGTCGTGGGCGGGATCGCGCCGCGCGGCTGGTGCGGCTGCATCGCAAGCGCGGCTGAAGGTCTCGCCCGTCAGAGGCTAGGTTGCGCGTTTCGGGCCGAATAGGAACACTGTGAGGGCAGCGAGGAAAGTGGCAACCGCGCTGTAGGCGAACACACTGGCGACGCCAGCATTATTCACAAGCACTCCGCCGAAGATCGCGCCGGCCGCGATGGCAATTTGGAACGTTGAGGTCATCAGCACACCGGCGCTTTCGGCCTGCTCGGGAACGGCGCGCAGCACCATCCAAGTCTGTACCCCCACCGGCACCGCACCGAAGCCAAAGCTCCATACAGCAACCGCAATGGCCGAGGCGGAGGCCGATGCTCCAGGCATCAGCAACGAGACAGCGGCTATCGCCATGAGCAGCGGCGGCAGCGCCGCGACTGCCTTGAGGCTGTGTTTGGCCAGGTATGCGCCGGCTAAATTGCCGAAGAATCCGCATACCCCCGAAACGAGCAACAGCAGCGAGATCGTCTCGATATCGAGCGCAGGAATCTTCTCGAGATAAGCCCGGACATAGGTGAAGCTGGCGAAGTGCCCAGAAGCGACCAGCAGCACCACCAAAAGCGCGACCTTGATGGTTGGCTTCTTGACCACATTCAGCAGACCGCGGAATCCAGCCATTCCGACAGGCGGCAACGTCGGAATGGCTACGAGTTGCACCAGCAACGTAACGGCATTGACGGCTGCGGCGATCATGAAGGTGGCTCGCCATCCCCAGATATCGCCGACATAGGCGCCGATCGGAGGCGCGCAAACGATCGCGACCGAAACGCCGGTGAGGATAATGGATAGCGCCCGCGACAGAAGGTGATTTGGAACCAGCCGCATCGCCAGCGACGCCGAAATTGACCAGAAGCCTCCAAGCGCAATGCCGAGCACGACGCGTGCCGCCAGGAAAACCGGCAGCGACCAGGCCACCCCCGCCAGAACGTTAGACAGGATCTGAAGCAGCATCATCGCCCACAAGACGACTCTGCGGTCCAGACGCTTTGTTATGAAAGCGATGGTCGGCGCCGAAATCGCCGCGGCAATCGCCGTCGCTGTCATCGTCTGTCCAGCCGCACCCTCTGTGATATACAGATCATGCGCGAGCGGCGTCAGCACGCTGGCAGGCAAAAGCTCTGCCGCCACAAGCCCGAAGGTGCCCAGGCCAAGCGATATGACCGCGCCCCACGCGGGACGAGACCGTCGATCCGGCTTTTCTGGGCCGGGCAGAAAAGTCTCCATGAAGCCTGTCGCGGATTGGGTCATGAATAAGCTCGCCAGCTTGCGTGCAACTGCAACAAGGGTTGGCTGCATTGACCCATTCATGCCAGAAGCACGCCGTTGCCGGGGCGTCGCACGAAGGGAATGTTCATCGCTGCCCGACATGTTGTGACAGCGCCGCCTGCAATATCAGTGCCGGTTCTCCGAGCCGGACGAGGATGCGATCGTTGGAAGGCGCCGCATCACGCAGGTTCCCTGCCGACTTCGCGGGTCAGTCTCGAACCAGCCATGCGCAACCAGCGACCTGCACGCACGTCGGATGTCCCGCGACGGGCGGCACGGAAAGCCGGTCGCTTTGCCGCCGCCTGTAGGCGTGCCAAAACTCGGGTCTTAGCTCGAAGACCCAGCCTATTTCCGCGAGTGGTCTCGAAGGTGACGTCTTGTGTCGGGCATTGTCGGGTCCGCTACATGGCTCGTTCCGACAATCAACTTGCTTGGCAGCAAACACTTGTTGGAGATCAGGCTAAATCGCGAGGCACAAAAGAAAAATCCCTGTTGGTTATAACCCAGTCTACTTGGCACGAGTCTTGAGACCCTTTCGGTGTGAGGCTGCAAAAGCTGCCCATCGGTATTCATATTGCGGGCAGCCGCGACGGATGAAAAAGGAAGGAAATCTATAATGTCAGGTCTGCGTCAGATCGCCTTTTACGGAAAGGGCGGCATCGGCAAGTCCACCACCTCCCAAAACACGCTCGCCGCCCTGGTCGACCTCGGCCAGAGAATCCTCATCGTCGGCTGCGACCCCAAAGCCGACTCCACCCGCCTGATCCTGAACTCGAAGGCTCAGGATACTGTCCTGCATCTGGCGGCACAGGAAGGCTCGGTGGAAGATCTCGAGCTGCAGGACGTGCTCAAGATTGGCTACAGAGGCATCAAGTGCGTGGAGTCCGGCGGCCCGGAGCCGGGTGTTGGCTGCGCCGGCCGAGGCGTCATCACATCAATCAACTTTCTCGAGGAGAACGGCGCCTATGACGATGTCGACTATGTCTCCTACGACGTGCTCGGAGATGTGGTTTGCGGCGGTTTCGCGATGCCAATCCGCGAGGGCAAGGCGCAGGAAATCTACATCGTCATGTCCGGGGAGATGATGGCGCTCTATGCCGCCAACAACATCGCCAAGGGCATTCTGAAATACGCCCATTCGGGGGGCGTGCGGCTCGGAGGCCTGATCTGCAACGAACGTCAGACCGACCGTGAGCTCGACCTCGCTGAAGCCCTGGCTTCCAGGCTCAATTCCAAGCTCATCCATTTCGTGCCGCGCGACAACATCGTTCAGCACGCCGAGCTCAGGAAGATGTCAGTTATCCAGTATGCGCCAGATTCCAAGCAGGCCGGGGAGTACCGCGCGCTGGCCGAGAAGATCCATGCCAATTCTGGCCAGGGCACCATCCCGACGCCGATCACCATGGAGGAGCTCGAGGACATGCTGCTCGACTTCGGCATCATGAAAACCGACGAGCAGATGCTTGCCGAGCTTCAGGCCAAGGAAGCGGCCAAAACGGCCGCCCAGTAACGACCGGTTGGTCGCCTCTCGAGTTGGGGCGTCCTGTCAAGAACGGCGCCTCGTCGGTGAGGCGTTATCAGACACCTTGAAAGGGGTCCCATGAGCCTGGAATACGAGAATGATGGTGCTCTCCATGCAAAGCTCATCGAGGAGGTGCTATCGCAATATCCCGATAAAGCGGCGAAGCGCCGCAAAAAACACCTGAACATCGCAAAGAGCGGGGATGAGGCTAGCGGGGAAAGTGAGATCCTTTCCGAATGCGACGTCAAATCGAACATCAAGTCCATCCCCGGGGTGATGACAATCCGTGGCTGCGCCTATGCCGGCTCAAAGGGCGTGGTCTGGGGTCCAGTCAAGGATATGGTTCATATCTCGCACGGACCCGTCGGCTGTGGCCAATATTCCTGGTCACAGCGCCGCAATTACTATGTGGGCACAACGGGCATCGACACGTTCGGGACGATGCAGTTCACCTCCGATTTCCAGGAGAAAGACATTGTCTTCGGCGGTGACAAGAAACTTGAACAGATCATCGACGAGATCGAGGTGCTGTTTCCGTTGAACAACGGCATCACCGTGCAATCCGAATGCCCGATCGGTCTCATTGGTGATGACACCGAGGCAGTTTCTCGCAAGAAGGCCAAGGAGCACGAAAAGACCATCGTGCCGGTCCGCTGCGAGGGCTTCCGCGGCGTTTCGCAATCACTCGGACACCACATCGCCAATGACGCGATCCGCGACTGGGTCTTCGACAAGAAGGACATCGACTTCGAGGCCGGTGCTTATGATGTCAACGTGATCGGCGACTACAATATTGGCGGAGACGCCTGGGCCTCGCGCATCTTGCTTGAGGAGATAGGATTGCGCGTGGTCGGCAACTGGTCGGGCGACGCAACACTGGCCGAGATCGAACGCGCGCCAAAGGCCAAGCTCAATCTCATCCACTGCTACCGCTCGATGAACTACATCTGCCGGCATATGGAGGAAAGGTATGGCGTTGCCTGGATGGAGTACAATTTCTTCGGACCGTCCCAGATCGAAACCTCCCTGCGCAACATAGCCAAGCATTTCGGGCCGGAAATCGAGGAGAAAACCGAGAAGGTGATCGCCAAGTACAGACCGCTTGTCGACGCCGTCCTCTCCAAGTACCGGCCGCGCCTCGAAGGCAATACCGTCATGCTCTACGTCGGTGGCCTGCGCCCCCGCCACGTAATCACAGCCTACGAGGACCTCGGCATGGTCATCGTCGGCACCGGCTACGAGTTCGGCCACAACGATGATTACCAGCGCACCGGTCATTACGTAAAGAACGGCACGCTGATCTATGACGACGTTACCGGCTACGAGTTGGAGAAGTTCATCGAGGGAGTTCGCCCCAACCTCGTGGGCTCTGGCATCAAGGAAAAATACCCGGTGCAGAAGATGGGCATTCCGTTCCGTCAGATGCACTCCTGGGACTATTCGGGACCATATCACGGCTATGACGGCTTTGCCATTTTCGCACGTGACGTGGATCTTGCCATCAACAATCCGGTCTGGGACCTCTACCACGCGCCTTGGAAAGAACGCCCGCGTAGTGGGCAGGCGATAGCTGCCGAATAGACGCTCAGTCCTTGGCCTGGTCTCCCCAGAGAGACCGTGAACCCCGCGAGCTTATGAGCCTCGGGATTGGAAACGTTTCGACTATCTGAGCTGCCGAATGCCGGGGCCAGATTAAAAAGAGGAATACCAATGCCGCAGTCGGCCGAAAAGATTCTCGACCACGCTCCCCTGTTCCGCGAGCCGGAATACAGGCAAATGCTCGCCGAGAAGAAGCTGAATTTCGAATGTCCGCACCCGGATCAGATCGTTACCGATCAAGGCGAATTTACCAAGACCTGGGAATACCGCGACAAGAACCTCGCCCGGGAAGCGCTCGTGATCAATCCCGCCAAGGCCTGCCAGCCGCTTGGTGCCGTGTTCGCGGCCGCGGGCTTCGAGCGGACCATGTCCTTCGTCCACGGCAGCCAGGGCTGCGTGGCCTATTACCGCTCGCACCTGTCCCGCCATTTCAAGGAACCTGCTTCGGCGGTTTCCTCCTCGATGACCGAGGACGCGGCAGTGTTCGGCGGCCTGAAGAACCTGGTCGATGGGCTTGCCAACACATACCAGCTTTACGACCCGAAGATGATCGCAGTGTCGACGACATGTATGGCCGAGGTCATAGGCGACGACCTGCACAGCTTCATCCAGAACGCCAAAGACGAAAACTCGGTCCCGCCCGACTTTGACGTGCCCTTTGCCCACACGCCAGCCTTCGTCGGTAGCCATGTCGATGGCTATGACGGCATGCTCAAAGGTATTCTGGAGCACTTCTGGAAGGGCCAGCAGCGAACGGAGGCCAGGGGGAGCATCAACGTCATTCCGGGCTTCGACGGTTTCTGCGTTGGCAACAACCGGGAGCTCAAACGTCTGCTCGATGTGATGGGTGTGTCCTACACCTTCATCCAGGACGCGTCTGACCAGTTCGACACGCCGTCGGACGGGGAATACCGCATGTACGACGGCGGCACGAAGATCGAAGAGGTGAGGGGGGCACTCGACGCCGAGGCGACGCTTTCGCTGCAACACTACAACACCCGAAAAACGCTGGACTATTGCGGGCAGGTTGGGCAGGCCACGGCTTCCTTCCATTATCCGCTCGGCGTCCAGGCGACTGACGAATTGCTGATGAAGGTCTCGGCGCTTTCTGGCAAGGAAATCCCCGAGGCAATCCGGCTGGAGCGCGGCCGACTGGTTGATGCCATGGCGGACAGCCAGTCTTGGCTGCACGGCAAGAAATACGCGATCTATGGCGATCCGGACTTCGTGTACGCCATGGCCCGCTTCGTCATGGAAACGGGCGGCGAGCCGACCCATTGCCTGGCCACCAACGGCTCCTCGGCCTGGCAAGCGGAGTTGCAGGAACTGCTTGCATCCTCGCCCTTCGGCAAGGATGCTCAGGTCTGGGCGGGCAAGGACCTTTGGGCGATGCGGTCGCTGCTCTTCACCGAGCCGGTCGACCTGCTGATCGGCAATTCCTATGGCAAGTATCTGGAGCGCGACACCGGCACGCCGCTGATCCGGCTGGCGTTTCCGATCTTCGACCGGCACCACCACCATCGCTTTGCGCTCATGGGCTATCAGGGCGGATTACGCGTTCTGACCACGATCCTCGACAAGATCTTCGACAAGCTCGATCGCGAGACGAGCCAGACGGGCGTGACGGACTATTCCTATGACCTCACGCGCTAGAAGACACCGACCGGCTTTTCGCCCCAGGCGGTTCATTACTGAATTGGCTTGGGGACTGACGTGATGAGCTCGCTCAGTGCCAAGATCCAGGACGTTTTCGACGAGCCCGCCTGTGACAAGAACGGTGGCAAGGATGCCAAGGCGCGCAAGCAGGGCTGCACAAGGCCGCTGACGCCAGGAGCGGCAGCGGGCGGCTGCGCCTTTGATGGGGCCAAGATCGTCCTGCAGCCGATCACCGACGTTGCGCATTTGGTCCATGCGCCGCTCGCCTGCGAGGGCAATTCCTGGGACAACCGCGGTGCAGCTTCGTCCGGGCCAAGCTTGTGGCGCACCAGCTTCACGACCGACCTTACCGAACTCGAGGTGGTGATGGGGCAGGGCGAGCGGAAGCTCTTCAAGGCGATCCGCGAAATCAAGGAAGCGTATGCGCCACCGGCAGTCTTTGTCTATTCGACCTGCGTGACGGCAATCATCGGCGACGATATCGAAGCTGTCTGCAAACGCGCCGCAGAAAGATTCGGCTTGGCCGTGGTTCCGATCAATGCGCCGGGCCTGGCCGGCTCCAAGAACCTTGGCAACAAGCTCGCCGCCGAGGCGCTGCTCGACCATGTCATCGGCACGGTGGAACCCGATGACGCCGGGCCGTATGACATCAACGTCCTTGGCGAATTCAACCTCTCCGGCGAATTCTGGCTGATAAAGCCGCTCCTCGATCGGCTCGGAATCCGGGTTCGCGCCTGCATTCCGGGCGACGCGCGCTATCTCGACATCGCTTCCGCGCACTGCGCTCGCGCGGCTATGGTGGTGTGTTCGACGGCCCTCATCAATCTAGCCCGCAAGATGGACGAGCGCTGGGACATCCCTTTCTTCGAAGGCTCCTTCTACGGGATTTCGGACACTTCGGAAGCACTCCGCAAAATCGCTGAGCTGCTGGTGAGGAAGGGGGCCGATCCGGAGATCCTGGACCGCACAGAGACGCTGATTGCCGAGCAGGAGGCGATTGCATGGAAGAAGCTCAAGACCTACCGAGCCCGCCTTCAAGGCAAGCGCGTGCTGCTCAACACGGGTGGTGTCAAGTCCTGGTCGGTCGTCCACGCGCTGGTGGAGATCGGAATCGAGATCGTCGGCACCTCGGTCAAGAAATCGACCGTCGAAGACAAGGAGCGGATCAAGCAGGTCCTCAAGGACGACAAGCACACATTCGAGCAGATGCCAGCGCGCGACCTTTACGCCATGCTCTCTGCAGGCAAGGCCGATATCATGCTGTCGGGCGGACGCACGCAGTTCGTCGCGCTCAAGGCCAAGATGCCCTGGCTCGACATCAACCAGGAGCGCCAGCACCCCTATGCCGGTTATGACGGCATGGTGGAGCTCGTACGGCAGATCGACCTCGCAATCCACAACCCGATCTGGCCGCAGGTGCGCGAGCCCGCTCCGTGGGATTGCCCACCCTACGTGAAGGACGAACCGCCGGGCACAAGCAACGAAACCGAGAGCCTGCACGCCGTCCGGGAATCCGCCGGCAAGGCGCCTCCGAATTGGGTGGACGTTGAGGAGATGCGATGACCCGTATCCTTCCCCAGACCAAATCAGCCGCGGTCAACCCGCTGAAATCGTCACAGCCGCTGGGTGCAGCCTTGGCCTTTCTCGGCATAGACGGCGCAGTGCCGCTGTTCCACGGCGCCCAGGGCTGCACCAGCTTCGCCCTCGTGCTGCTTGTGCGGCATTTCAAGGAAACGATCCCTCTACAGACCACCGCGCTGGATGAAGTAACAACCATCCTCGGCGGCTCGGACAATCTGGAAGAGGCGATCCTCAATCTCAAGACCCGCACGAAGCCAAAGCTGATCGGGGTCTGCACCACGGCCCTGGTGGAAACCCGTGGCGAAGATTGCGCAGGCGACCTCGCCGACATCCGGCTGAAACGGGCGGGAGAACTCGCGGGTACGGAGATCGTCCTGGCCAACACGCCGGATCTCGCCGGCGCCCTCGAAGAGGGCTGGGCCAAGGCTGTTGGCGCGATGATGGAAGGCATTACGCGACCTGGCGAACGGGCGCGCCAGTCAAAGAAGATCGCAATCCTGCCCGGCTGGAACCTCACTGTGGCTGACATCGAGCATTTGCGCGAGATGATCGAAAGCTTTGGGCTGCGGCCGGTGATTTTGCCAGACCTCTCAAGCTCGCTCGACGGTACCGTGCCAGACCACTGGGTCTCCACCACCTATGGCGGTACGAGCATCGAGGATATCCGCGAGCTCGGCACGGCTGGGCACTGCATCGCCATCGGCGAGCATATGCGCCGCCCGGCCGAGGTTCTGTATAGGGCGACCGGCGTGCCTTACGTGCTGTTTCAGTCGCTGACCGGATTGAAGGGCGCCGATCAGCTCGTTTCTCTGCTGTCTGCTATTTCTGGCCAGCCTGCGCCGGCAAGTGTCCGCCGCCGGCGGGCGCAATTGCAGGATGCGTTGCTCGACGGACATTTCCATTTTGGAGGCAAGAAAATTGCGATCGCTGCTGAACCAGACCAACTCTACCAATTGGCAACCTTCTTCGTCGACCTGGGCTCCGATATCACGGCGGCGATCACGACGACCGATATGTCGCAAATTCTGGAAAAGGTACCGGCGGAGTCGATTCAGGTCGGCGATCTCGGTGATCTGGAAGCGCATGCTGGCGGCGCTGATCTTCTGGTCACCCATTCGCATGGACGCCAGGCATCGCAACGCCTTGGCATTCCGCTCATGCGCATCGGCTTCCCCGTCTTCGACCGGCTCGGCAGCCAGCACAAACTCTCGATCCTCTATCAAGGGACGCGTGATCTGGTTTTCGAGGTCGCCAACATTTTCCAAGCCGACCAGCACGCGCCGACGCCTGAGGAGCTTGGTCCATTCCGCAAGCGGGAAACGCCAGGTGCGCCCGATTCGTCGCCTCTCACTCGTCACCGACGAGGTTCACGGTCCGATGGGTGAACGACAAGCAGGCGCCTTGCGGGTGGCAATCGCTACTCAGGACCTCAAGCACCTCAATGCCCATTTCGGGTCGGCCAAGCGCTTTGTCATCTACGATATGACGCGCGAGGAGTGGGAGCTCGTGGAAGTCATCGAGTTCGACGACGTATCCGACGAAAAAGGGAGACATCGGGCCGAGAGGGACGACCGCATCAAACCGAAGGTAGAGGCGCTGAAGGGTTGCCACCTCCTGTTTTGCCTAGCGATCGGCGGACCTTCGGCAGCCAAACTTGTTTCGGCAAAAATCCATCCGATCAAGGTTCGGCAGCCTCAAAGCATTCAAGAGGTGCTGTTTCGGACGCAGACCATGCTCAGGACCTGCCCTCCACCTTGGCTGCGCAAGGTCCTGGCTGAAGCCGGCGTCGCGAAACGGAAACCGTCCTTTGAGGAAGACGACTGAAATAAGGAGGCGAAATGTCCGACCCTTCGGTTACCCCTGCTGTCGCCGGCGACGAGGTGGCGCTTGCCAGCCCATTTCTCAAATGCCTCGTGCGGCTAATCCGTGCTCAGGATTCCCACGGGTCATGGGACGGCAAAGCGGACGCTGAGTTGCTGGCCGACTTCATCGTCAGCAAGGAGCAGCGCCGTACGATTCCAATCATCGGCGATCCCGATCCCGACGTGCTGTGGAGACTCGACAAGTTCTACACTGCCGTCGCCCTTGCAATCGAGGAGCGCTGCGGCCTGATGGCATCGCCTATGATCGAAATGAGCCATGAGGGCTTCGGGCGCGTGCTTTTCACCGCCGGGCGGCTGGTCGTTCTGTCCAAGACCCTGCGTGACGTCCATCGGTTCGGCTCCGAGACGTTTTGCAAACTCGCCGCGGCCGGTACGAAACTGGTCGACGAGGCAATCGCAGCCATCGACACCTATCCCGAGGTGGCGCGTGCGTAATGGAGACGGGTTTTGAGCAAAGAGCTCATGACAGGTCTTGAGCGGCGCGAAGGCCTCTACTCAGCCGATACGGTCCTGGCCGATGGGCTCTTGAGGCAGCGACGATGAAGCCACTCGTCCTGATCTGTTCGCAAGATGCCGAGCTCTATATGTTCCTTAGCCACATACTGGAGGCGGACGGCTTCGACAGTGAGCCGGCAGGCGGCGCAAAGGAAGCGCTTGCACTGGCGGACGAACGGGAATTTCAGGCCGTGGTGCTGGACTGCGGGCCAGCGAGCATATCCGGCTCCCCAATCTGCTCCCGGCTCAAACAGCAACCCCGGACCGGCGGGCTGCCCGTCATCGCCCTGATCGCGCCCGGCGCCGAGAACCAGCACCTCAGCCTCCTCAAGGCCGGCATCGACGAGAGCTTTGTGCGGCCGATCGCGCCGGCCAAGCTGCTGGACTGTCTGCGGGCGAAGCTGGCGCTGCCGTTACGGGGCGAAAATGGTCTTGAAAACGGCGGCTGGCTCTCCTGTGGCGGCCTCGAGATGAAGCTCGATGCCCACCGGGTTCGCGGCAACGGCCACGACATTCATCTCGGACCCATCGAGTTCAACGTGCTGCGGCTCTTAATCAAAGCCCCCGGGAAGGTCTTCAGCAGGGACGAACTTATCCGGGCGGCCTGGCCGCCCAACATCCATGTCGGTGCACGCACCGTCGATGTCCATATCAGCCGGATCAGAAAAGCCCTTCAAGCGGCTTCGCCCGGCAGCGTCATTCGAACCGTCAGGTCGGCCGGCTACTCGCTCGATAATCCGGACGGCTAAATCACCTGCCAGGTCTGGTCCCACAGCCCTTTCCTCGCTGTGAGTCGGTTCGCGGCTTGAACACCCCTCAACGAATACTCGGGAAGAAGCAGGCAAATGGGTTTCAAAAGCTTACTCTGTGTGACCGGCGCAGACGGTTCCGATCAGGACGTCAGAACTGCCGCCGGCTTGTGTGCCGAAGTCGGTGCGCACCTTTCCGTGCTAATCCTGCCGCCTCCGATGCTCCTCATGTCGTATTATCCGTCGATCGGAGATGGTGTCCCCGAGTGGCCTGTGGGACGTGGACTGGCAATTGCCCGATTGAACGATCGTTTTCGGGAAATCGACCGATTTAGTCACGACATGGCGAGACTGGAAAGACGCTCCAAAGATCTCCAGAAGCTGCTGGGATCCATGTCGCTCTCATTTGACCTCGACACCGACTGCTGCGATCCGGCTAGCCTGGGTGAATTGGTACGACAACGGGCGCGCTGTTCCGACCTCACGATCATCGGACCGGGGCTTCTCAACGACGAGACTCTCGGACCTCCTGTAGTCAACGGCTGCTTGTTCGATACGGGAAAGCCTGTGCTCGTTGTGCCGAAGGGGGCTGAGGCGACCCTGTGGCCACGGTGTGTCCTGGTCGGTTGGGATTCGCGCCTCGAGGCTTCTCGTGCGGTTCGGGAAGCGCTGGGTCTCCTCTGCGTTGCTGAGGACGTTCGTGTCGCCCTGGTTGATCCGGCGAACTACAACGGGACGGGCGCTGAGCCTGGAGCCGACATCGCTGCCTATCTCACTCGACATGGTGTTCGGGTGTCCGTTGACGTATTGCCAAGTGCCGGCAAATCGGCTGCCACGGTGCTTGCGCAGCACGCAATCGACACGTCTGCCGAAATGATCGTCATGGGCGCTTATGGCAGCCGTGGATTGCGTGAGCGGCTCTTTGGCGGCGTGACGCGATGGATTTTTGAAAAGCCGACATTGCCGCTGTTTTTAGCTCGATGACGGTTTCGAAGCGCACGGATTTGTTCGAAGCCCTACCGTGATGCCTGCATACATACCGTAGATGCGCTCCATCGAAACAATCATGGAACATGAAAAGCATTGCTCGGGAGGCGACGCCCGCAGGAAATCTCTCCAGTAATGCAGAAGCCGGAAAGTGGAAGGGAGTCCTCCAAATTGTGATGCCCAGGGTACACTCTCAATTTAACCGCTCGCTTTCCTGGCGCATCCTGCAGCACCACGGCTGACGATTGTGCTCGCGACCGCGGTACGCATCCGATCCGCACCTTTGTCGAGGCTGGCTTCAGGGGTATTGGGAGGGAGATCGTCTGGCAGGGGAACATTGACGAGGTAGGCTGCGAACGCAGGAGTAAAACAGCGCTGATCCGGATAGAAGCGGCTATTTCGGCCCAGGCCGAGGTGGACCTGCCGATTGGCGAGGCTGCTAAGGCGACCACCAAGCACGGGAAGCCCAAGACGACTTTTGATGAGCTCGTCTAATGGTCGACACCGATTGTCACTCTTCGGAATCACGCTCGTTTAAAGGGGCAAGGTAGCGCTGGAGGTAAATCCGTCTGGTCTCCGGCCACGGCCGGCATGGTTGGAGTGCGCAGTGGTGCGCCGCTGTCCGGCGCGCCCGAGGCAAAGGCCGTACGTGGCTTGCCGTAGTTCGGGCCCAAACCGTCTCTGTAGTATCCCACCTCATGAAAGATGAAGGTATCTCGTTCGACATCGACGAGAGCGATGACGTGCGACTTCCACCCGAACCTCGGGTCGAAGCCGCCCATCCGAACCTGGAGCCGTGAGTCAACGCCCGCGGTGGAATAATCCTTGCTGCTTCGAAGGTAGAGAACATCTGCGCCGGATCCGCAGAGCTTGTCATTGTCCCTCCCGACAATGCGCGGTTCGTCGCCGCCATTGTTACCGGAGAATTCGTCCCATGCCTTTTCGCCGTAGGATCCGTGATCGCTTTTCAGGGTCAAAGATTGGTCGTCGCCTCCGCAATCGGCGATCCGATCGATGCCACTAGAATCCAGGCTAACATCGTGACGCTCGTTCCCGAAGGTTTCGGAAGCTGGTTGACCGCTGAGAAACCGTTTCAGCTGTAGGATGAGTTTTTTGATCTCAATTCTCCCCCACCACGCGACGAAACATCTCCCTATATTGCTAGTCGGGTCATCGCTGTGATAGATTGTCGTCATGCTCATCATTTGCACGATGAATGTTCCCAGGTGCATTTCGCCTTTCCGCCGAGCAGTGCGCATGGCACTGCGCGGCCCCAGGGCAGGCTGGCACTTCGCGTCGAGGCAGGCGGAGGGATCGGCCTACGCAGCCAGCCGAGAATGCGGCGATCGTGCTCGCCAATCTCATGGACAATTCGGCGAGGCATGGCGCCACGCTGGTTTCAATCACAGCGGCAACGGGACGGCAATGCATTGTTCCGGTGAATGACGAGGCGCCGGCATTCTCGAGCCATTCTTCACCACATGTCGTGATTTCCGCGACACGGGCATGCCTGCCTCGGCATCGTGCTGGCCTCCTGGAAGCGCGTTACGTGCTTCGAGATCATTCTGCCGGTTGTTTGAATTGGAGCACGAACTTTGCGAAAACTGGCTTTCGGGATCGTGCTCTAAAACGCAAAAAAACGCTGCTGCCGACGCAACTGCGCAAGCGCAATCTCTTCATCTTTGAGGCGCGCGAGAGACATGACGACATGCCGCTGCTGGTCGATCCGACGGCATCTACATCAGACCGGAATGCTCGCTCCACATCACCGGCGGCGCCGAACAGGAAGAGGGCGACCGCCCCGCCGTTCCATTCCCCCATGATGTCGGGCCCGACTGGCCGCTGTTGGAGAGATGATCTGGCCGGCGCTGGCGACCCGCATCCCCGCCTTCGAAGCCATTCTAGAGCAATTCTAGGTTTTCGACCTCATTCCGCGGCGCCTGCCGTCGCGGCACCTCTGGCCTTCGCGACGCCCTTGGAGCGCTGCGGGTGCAGCAGCCGGATCAACGGCTTTTCGATGGCCAGATAGAGCAATGCCGAGAACGCAAGCGAAATGACAACGATCGTTGCCGGCTGCAACGCCGTCGGGATTCCGATCCTCAAGACGACGCCGGTCGTGAGGACGCCGGCCACGAGATGCCATAGATATATCGAATAGGACGCATCGCCGAGAAAGCTGGGCAAGGCAGCCGGCTTGAACGGACGGGTCCGTTCGGCAAAAACCGCGCCCGCCACGATCAGTGTGGCCGGAAGCCCCCAGCGCAAAGGGCGAGGCAGGTCGGCATTGAACAGCTGGCTGGCCGCGAGGAGAAGAAATCCGGCGCCAATTGTCGCCAGCGCTGTTGCGAGCGGGAGCCTGGCACCCTGGAGCCACAAGCGCGCCACAACCACACCGGCAGCGAATTCGAGCACGACAGGATCGGTGAAGGCACGTGCGTATCCTGCGGGGAAGACGAAATGCAGCGCGACGATGGCCACGAGGGCGCCGGTGAGCACGCCGAACCGCCAGCGTTCGCCGAGGAACAGGACCAGGGTGAAAACCAGATAGAACATCATTTCATAGCAAAGCGTCCAACCCTGTATGACGATCGGGTGCAGCGCGTTCTCCTGCAGGACCGGCAGGAAGAACAGTGAGCCCACGAAATTCGGGACACTGAAGAAATGGCCATAGAAGAACTGCGGCTTGATCAAGATGCCCGCCGCGGTCAGCGACGTGACGATCCAGTACAGAGGCACGATGCGGGTGATGCGGCGCCCCATGAAGCGCCACGGATCGGCCGACCTGCCGGCCGTCGTCACCCACATGAGGAAGCCGCTGATGACAAAAAAGATGTCTACGCCGACTGCTCCGACGTCGAACGGGCCGCCGAACTGCTCGCTGACGTGAAAGCAAACCACCGCGCATGCGGCGAGGCCCCGCAGATATTGGATGCTGTGGATGCTCGTCACGAACCCTGACCCGTACCGCATTATGCTGCGGTGCACACGCCCCCACGCTGCATTGCAGCAAATACAATGCAGCCGGCCAGCTGTCTACCCCTGATGACGGCCGTCCGAATAAAAGCCAGCACGCCGGCCCTCTCAATTCGTCTCTATGCAATGTTTCCGAATTGGCGTGATCTATCCGGATACCGAAACGCTGTTTTCGTGAAATCGCCGATACATACGTGACGCATTTAGCGGACTTCGCACGGCGCCGAAGCCATGCATGTCGCCCAATTTGCGGTTTTTGGGGATGGTCCTCGGTCGCTGCGCTTCAAGGATGTTCGATAATCTCAGCGCTTCGGTGTCACCATCAGGCAGGCTCATACCAGGAACAATGCGATCCGCGCGCTCAACGATCTGCCTGCCCATGTCCAGAAGGATATCGGCTGGCGGCTTCGCCGCCGAGCGCCACCCAGCCCTTCATGCGCTGCTCCTGGGCACGCCGCGCTGATGACCTTCGCCGACAAATGCAAGCTGCTCGGCAAGCGCCAGGGCCGGAACGCGGCCCCGGCGACCGCCGACAAACAATCCGCACGCCGGGGCTACGCAACCCGACCAGCTCCGCCCGGCGAGCGCTCCTCGCCGCGCATAAGGAGCTCCGTCTCTGCCGGGCATGTTTTTTCAGGCGACTCGCGTTCAGAACTTCAAAATGGGCGGCGCAATGCCCGGCTGAAGAGGATTGCGTTGAGGAATGGAGGCCGTTTCGTGGGCTCTCCGATGTAATGGCCGGAGCGCGAAGGGAGTGTTCCTGTGCCCGTGCGGGTGGGTTCACGCTCAGCGTGTTCGTCGACATCCGTCAAATTGTGTCGGCTTTGTCGGTTTGAGGACATAGCCTTGGTTGGCCGGCATCTTGGACGCTTTTATATAAGCCATTGAAACCAAAGTACAATTGTCTTCTCCTGCGCCGATATCTAGATTGGCATGAATTTTGCTTGATTCCGCAGATGGGGCGGGAGCAGCTTGCCAGCGAAGAGCGAAGAGAGGGCTCGACAAAATTGAAGGACGGGGGATCACAGATTTGTTGCGAATGAATACGTTGCCCGCTGGCGGCCCTGCGTCTGCGGCTAGAGCCTCCGTGCGGTTTGAAGATGCGGCGTGGGGCTGCAAGGCGCGTGTCGATTGCATGATTTGCTGGCGGGACCAACAACGGGCGCTGCAGATGTGCATACGGTTTGCGAGCTACGTCCTGTTCGTGATGACATTCTTCGTCAGCGCTATGACAGCGAACGGACAGGAGACCAGCCTTGTTGGCATTTACCAGGGTTCGGAGCTAACCGCGGCCGCCAACCATCTGGGACAAGGCGGATACGTGCTGTCGGGTGGTGCCAAAGTGTCTTTCGACAAGTGGTACCACAGCAAATGGATCGACATGCGATTTGTAATGTTGACGCAGCTGTCGGAGGATTTCGGTCTCCTGTGGGGCGCGAGCACTGGTCAACGCGCCGAAAAGGTCCGAATCGACCCAAGTGTTAAACTCGGCTTCATTCTGCAAAAGCGACCGACGCCGTTCACGACGCTTTCTTTCACCGTCAGCTCGATTTTGGGCGGGAACCTGACGGAACGGCCTTGCACGGCTGACTATGGCGCCGTCGGCGGCTTTCACGCAGTGAATTGCCGTCTGGCCGCCTCGCAACTGCGGCCCTCGGACACGTTGAAACACATGATACACCTCGAGCCAAGCCGATGGAAACTCGACCTTCGGTTCAGGGGTGAATTTTAGCGATGGTGAAAGGCAAGGCCGTTTTCGTTGATGAAGAACAATCAGACAGGAAGTTGATTATGCACAAAACACAATTGTTCCCGGCAGGTTTCGTTGTCGGTCTTATAGCGTGCCTGTTGGCTGCACCCGGTTTCGCGGATGATGTCGATGTCGGTGTCAACGGCAAAGGAACCACCGGTACTCCAGCCGCGGAAAGCAGTAGCTCGGGCTGTCCACAAAATGCCGACGGCACATTCTGCTGGATGAGCGGGGATATTGGTGAAGCATGGACATCAGGCTTTATCGGTTCCGGCGTATCGATAAATGTCATAGATGACTTCAAGGAACAGCCATTTGATGCAGACCTCGGTCGCGGTACGCAGAGGCAGCGACATGGAGACTGGGTCGCTGAAATTGCCGGCATGGTCGCCCCTGGCGCAAACATATTCAAGTATGACTATCTCGAGGGGTCTTCGATCAGGCTGCAGGACGGCCTCAATATCATCAATGCGAGCTACCGCATCATTGAGCCACTGAGCCAGCATCCGCGCGAGCAGGCGATTGTCAATGCCGCCTGGGCGGGCACTGCCATCGTCACAAAGAGTGCCGACAACCGCAGCAAAGAGGTTGGTTTGCCGCACGAAGGGGATTTCGATGAGCTAACCTTCGGGCTGATCGGGGCGCCATCGGCAATCTTCGTGGGTGCGCTCGACCATAATGGCGCTCCCGGGAACGAGACGCGGCTGGCCCGATACTCGAATTATCCCGGCTCAAACCTCGAGGTGCGGAACCAGTTCCTGACCGTGGGTGTCGAGGGTGACAAGACTGGCCTATACGGCACGTCTCATGCGGCACCTGTGGTTGCAGGCTATGCCGCCATCCTGGGCAGCAAGTTCACGTCCGCAACGCCGACACAGATTACCAATCAGCTGCTGGATACAGCCAGGACCGATACGCTCGTCAACTACAATCCGGCGACTTCCGGCCGCGGCGAAGCCAGCCTTTCGAGGGCGCTGGCACCCGTTTCGATTCACTAGACTGCCATCCTACCCTCATGCGTCCGAGCGTGGGTGGATCGCGGCGCCCAGGCTTTGAATTGCCGTCTGTGGCGTCGCTGCTCCGGCTGGCGGACACGTTGAAATACCTGGCAAAAGCTCATCTGAATCCGCTGAACATCGGTCTCTGGTTCAGAGGTCGTTCTAGCCAGGGTGAAATGCTTCGTCTTGTTGATGAAGAACAGTTCAAACAGGAGAGTTGAATGCAGATAAAGCGATTATTGCCGGTGGCGTACCTTGCCAGTCTTGTCCTATGGACGTCGGCACCACCCGGTTTCGCCGATGACCTCCAATCCAGGCTCGCCGGCGACGGAGCGGCTGCAAGGCCAGCCATGGAGGGCAGCAGCTCGCGTTGCCCACAAAATGCCGATGGCACCTTTTGCTGGATGAGCCCGGATGTCGGCACAGCATGGGCCTCGGGCTATAATGGGTCTGGCGTGTCGGTAACTATCATAGATGACTTCACAGGTGACATGGGACAGGTGGGGGATCTCGGCCATGGCTCCCAATGGCGGCGACATGGGCAGTGGGTCGCTCAGGCAGCCGGCATGGTCGCGCCTGGCGCAAACATAACCAAGCTTGACTATTCGCAACAAGTTCCGCTCACGCTGAAGCAGGGCCTCAATGTCATTAATCTGAGCTATGGCCTTGACGAACCAGTGAGCGGGTACCGGCTTGAGCAGTCGATTGTCGATGCGGCTCGGGCGGGTGCTGCGGTCTTCACAAAGGCAGCCGGCAACGGCTCCGTAGCGGTAGATACCCTTGCCGATGGGGATATAGATTTCCTTGCTCTCGACCTGATTGGGAAGCAATCGGCAATCTTTGTGGGTGCGCTAGAGCGCAATGGCACTCCCGAAAACAAGGCAAAGCTCGCCTCCTATTCGAATTACGCCGGTTCAGATTCGGAGGTGCAGAACCACTTCCTGACGGTGGGGGTCGAGAGGGACAAGACTCGCCTATCCGGAACGTCTGTCGCGGCATCTGTGGTTGCAGGCTATGCCGCTATCCTTGGCAGCAAGTTCACGTCCGCAACGCCGACGCAGATTACCAATCAGCTGCTGGATACAGCCAGGACCGATACGCTCGTCAACTACGATGCGCTGACTTATGGTCACGGGGAGGCTAGTCTTTCGAGGGCACTGGCACCCGTTTCGATCAGGTAGACGTGCATGCGATTGAGCAGCTAAACTTTCTGTGAGGCGTCAGAGCCACAAAATCGCTTCACAGAATTCGCCCCAGAAACCACGCGGTCCAATCGCAAGCCGGCAAAACGCAGATGTCGATCGGGTGCCGTCGTACGTTTCCGAGGCGATGGTCGCCTCATCGCAGCATGCCGACAGGTGGATCGCTTCGTCTCAATCGCAAGGAAAGCGCTGGAAATCCCCAAGGCTCTGACAGGTGGTCGGAGAGCGCGGCCGACCAATTAAGCAGCGCTTATGGAACTAGTATTGCGTGGCCAACTCAGCTGAAAGACATCGCGGGAGAGAGTATGCTGGAAAAATTCGAGCGTTGCCCGCTCACCTTCGGACCCACCCCCGTCGAGAAGCTCGACCGGCTCGGCCAGCATCTGGGCGGCAGGGTGGAAATCTACGCCAAGCGCGAGGACTGCAACTCTGGTCTCGCATGCGGCGGAAACAAGCTGCGTAAGCTTGAATACATCATCCCCGATGCGATCGCGTCAGATGCCGATACGCTCGTCACCGTCGGCGGCGTGCAGTCCAACCACACCCGGATGGTAGCAGCGGTCGCCGCCAAAATCGGCATGAAATGCCTCCTGGTTCAGGGGAGCTGGGTCCCACATGACGATGCCGTCTACGACCGGGTCGGCAATATTCTCTTGAGCCGCATCATGGGGGCAGAGGTTCGCCTGGTCGACGAGGGCTTTGACATCGGCATCCGCCAAAGTTGGGAAAAAGCTCTCTCTGATCTCAAGGCAAGGGGCGGCAGACCTTATGCGATACCAGCCGGGGCTTCTGTCCACAAATACGGCGGCCTCGGCTATGTCGGGTTCGCCGAGGAGGTGCGCGCCCAGGAGAAACAGCTTGGGTTTGCCTTCGACTACATTGTCATTTGCACGGTTACCGGTTCAACGCATGCCGGCATGCTCGTCGGGTTCGCCGCGGACGGTCGACAGCGCAACGTGATAGGTATCGATGCCTCCGCCACTCCCGCCAAGACAAAGGCGCAGGTGCTTGGCATTGCGCAGCATACAGCGATGCTCGTCGAGCTCGGAACGGAAATCGTCGAGGATGACGTCGTTTTGCTCGAGGACTACGCCGGCCCCTGTTATGGCATTCCATCCGATGAAACCAAAGAGGCGATCCGCCTGTGTGCGCGGCTTGAAGGCATGATCACCGATCCCGTCTATGAGGGCAAATCGATGCAAGGCATGATCGACCTCATCCAGAGAGGCTTCTTTCCGGCCGGATCAAGGGTGCTGTACGCGCATCTCGGCGGCGCCCCGGCGATCAATGCCTATGGCTGCATGTTTCGAGATGGCTGATGCAAGACAGAGCGATGCGCCCTTGCGGCATGCGCTCGCTTTGTGAAGCGACGGCTCGGAAATTGGCGGCGCCCGACTGCTTAGGCACCAAGGTAGATGGCCAGCGGGGTCCGACATGTGGTGTCAAGAGAGCCAAAGCACACCACGCCGCCGCTTGCAGGAGGAAAGAAAGGGCGGAGTCATGACTTCGCGGGAACGTCGCTCAGCACTCCCTGCCGGCAGGATATTCGAGGATAGCGACGACCACGAATACACGTTGGATATTCCTATTGTCCGCAGGACAAGTTTGCGGATCGGCAAAGACAAGTATCTCATGCCATGCATCTCAGCATTGAGACTTCAAACGGTGTCTGGCGCGCGTCCCGACGTCGGTCGACATTGGTTTTGCGGTTTGTTCCGAGCCTTGGCTCAACTCGGACTGCACCGAAATGGTGGAACAGCCGCCTTGTCGCAGCATCGCGGTTTGCTTACGCGGACGTCCTTCGCTCCTGTTCGTGATCTTGGGCGAGCCGCACCCGGATGTGGCTGACAGCATCGCTGCCGAAAGGCTCATTCACGCGCGGCCCGCGAGCAGCAGGGTGGAAGCGTGGACCCTGACAGCGTGCACTACGCCGGCCGGTGGTTGAAGCGCTGACCTGCGTGGATCAACGACAATATCGGAGTTCTCTGCCAAACGGCGACATTACCATGTGCTCCGTGGATTTTGATCGCCGCCACGTCCTGGGCAACCTTCTACGCGATGGCTACGCCGACCTGTTTGAAAAGCCGGCTTTTCGCGAAATCGTTGACCGCATGAATGAGTCGATGGCTTTCTGGTTTGCAGGAGGTGTGAGTTTGCCGATCCAATCGACCGCGCCTGATCGGGCCGGCCGATCGCCTGAAAGGGCGTGCCTGCGAGTGCGGGTCGCATGTTGCGAGATGGACATGCCCCGCGAAGTCATCCGCATTTCACGTCACGAAAGCATGATCCCGTAGGCGCGGACCACGACCATTTCCGAAACAAGCTCGTTGAAAGTGGTCTTCGGCTTCCAGCCGAGCTTGTCGGCTGCCTTGGAAGACCCCACTCAGCAGGTCAACCTCGGTTGGAAATAGCTTTTATCGAGGCGGATCAGCGCTTGGCTGCTCATCCGTTCACTGTCCACCTCGTCCACGCCTTCGCCCTCCCAGACGATCTCCTTTCGATGCGCCTGAAGGCAGCCTCGACAATTCCTCGACCAGCACAATCCATCTTGGAAGCACCCGGCTGCGACTCGATGAGGTATAAGTACGACCACGTGCAAAATCCGGTGCAACGTTTCGGACAAAGTGTCGAATGCCCGACAGGCCGCAAAGCTGCTGCCCGGTGCATTGCTGCTGTTTGCTCTGGCACGTTCGATGCGGGGGACCCCCCAAACACAGCAGCGGATCTTTCAATGATGACATCCACCGAAAAATGCTGTCGCCCAATTCATGGCCGCCCCCTCGCAGGTCGTCAGGCCGATCGAAGGGCGGCTCACCGAACCAGGCGGGCCACCGCCCCCAATTGCAAGAGGGATAGGCCACGAAAGTGCCTCGCTAGCCACACCGGGGTCGTCGAGGCGGGTGGATCCTCCACGCCAGCTACGCGCCACATGGCGCCGGCATGAGTGCCGACTTCACCGCAGAGCCGCGGTCAGCGTGGAACACACCTGACAACACAAACGGGCGGACAAACTGTTGCAGATCGGGCGGCGCCGACCAACCCTGCGGGACGGATAAGACCAACGGCCATGGGCGATGTTCGCGGCGCGCAGCGTCCGATCAGGAAACCTCACTAGGAGCAGGACCACTGGAGCTCTCCTGCATTGGCATCGGTGCCGGCCCGTCCAATCTGAGCCTGGCGTGTCAGATACACGAGCAAATCGGGCACGGGGCACTATTCCTGGATCGGCAAGTCGACTTCCGCTGGCACCCAGGCAGCGCATTCGAGTCCTCGGAACTCCAGGTAAGCCACTTCAAGGATCTGGTCACGCTGGTGGATCCACGGTCCGCCTACACGTTCATAAACTATCTGCACGAGAACGGACGTCTCTATCACTTCCTGAATGCACAGTTCGACTCTGTGCTCAGGGCTGAGTTCGAACACTATTTCAACTGGGCGTTCCGCAGGAACCCACTCGTCCGCGGCGATGAGACCGTGCGTGAAATAAGCTATGATGGCGAATTTCGAGTGCGGACAGACAACGCTGATTTCAGTGGCAAAGACCTGGTAATCGGCATCGGCAAGCAGGCGCACATTCCATCTCAATTTCAGGGTTGGATCGGACGAAACCTGTTCCATTCATCCGATTTGCTGCACATCCATCCCGAGGTGCAGCAAAAGCACGTATGCGTCGTGGGTGGAGGTCAGTCGGGAGCCGAGGTGCTGTTGCACCTTCTTAGTGCCCCGAGAGAACGGCGGCCCGTCTCGATCACCTGGGTTTCGCAGCGAGAGAATTACCTGCCCATCGACAACAGCCCGTTCACAAACGAGTTGTTCATGCCCTGCTTTTCGGATCGTTTCGCGGCAATGAGCGAGACGCAGCGCAAGCTGTTCCTTCAGCGTTTCGTGCTTGCCTCCGACGGCATTTCCGACCGCACTGTACGCGCCGTCTATCAGGCGCTGTATCGCCACGAATTTCTCGAGCTAGACCTGTGTAACATCGCCTTGCGCCCCGGGTGCAACGTTTCGCGCTGCAATAACGCCGGCGCGGGCCACAGGCTGACCCTACAGCGCGGTTTGGGCGATGTCGAAGAAGTCACGGCCGACATCGTCATCCTGGCCACCGGTTACGAGAACGCGGTACCAGCATTCCTGGAACCGATGGCGGACCGGCTGGAAAAGATCGACAATGAACTGGCCATTGGCGACGATTTTTCGGTGAACTGGGACGGACCGTCTGACAGACGCATCTTCGTACAAAACGCGAGCCTCGGGCAGCGCGGGCTGGCCGATCCGAATCTAAGCCTACTGGCCTGGCGAGCGCGTCGCATCCTCGACAGCCTTCTGGGGCGCGCGCCGCGCGCCGCATGTGAGCATCCCGGCTTCATCAGTCCTACCTCCGTCGACAGCTGGTTCGACCCCGTTGCAGAAATGGGCGGCGGGATATGACCCGCCGACTGCGGGTCATCAGCGGTGGCATCCAAGGAACGATGTCGGCCTTCGCCGTAGCGAAAGCCGGAGCCTTCTCCGAAATCCCTGAAATGGTTGGACTCAGCGGCCCATCACATTACTCCGCGGGCGAGCATTTCCCCTTCGGCCGCAAACACTCTAGGTCGCTTACTCGAAACTGCGCAGTGGCCCTGGTGGCCATTGCTGGGTCGACGCTCAGCGGAGGGTTCCGACCCGTAGTCGAGCGTGTCATGGCTCATCGGTGGAGCTCATGTCGCGGATGTGCCGGCCCTGATTGCCCAGCCTCAATGGGACCGAGTCGCAGAAATTCGTGCGGGGCACGGCTTGCGCTGGGTCAGACCACCCGAAAGGTCGCCTACCGAACAGCCGCGTCATCAATAGCATGGTCGGCTGTCTACCGTTCAGACGTACCGCTCGCGGACGTTTACAAGCCTCGACGATCTCCAGTGAGGAGGGACAATAAGCCCCCGCAACATATCGGGAGCGGAACGTTGCTTAGCACCGCAGTCCCAGATGCCGTGGAGTACCGTCTGCGTCGATGCACAGCCTGACTCGCCCGCCCGACTGCCACAACCGGGATGTTAGACCCCCGTCCTACCAACAGGAGGCTTTCCGCATGTTGACTGATGCACAAAGAGAAAAGTGGCAGAAGGACGGCTATGTCAGGCTCGAAGGGTTCTTCGATCCAACGGCTGTGGAACGCATTTCCAGCTTTGTTGAAGACGTATCATGCTGGGAGGTCAGCGATGATAAATGGCTCATGTGGTTCGAGAAGACGACGGATAATCGAAAGATCACCTCTAAAGCCGAGAATATTCTCGAGTTCCATGATCCATTGCGTCATCTACTCCTCGACGATCAGCGCATAGAGTCTGCGGTCGAGGAACTGCTCGATGAACGGTCGCGCAGGCTCAAGGAGTTGCTGATTTTCCACTATCCCGACAGCGGCGGCTATCGCCCGCATCAGGACATCTATCACATTCCACACGGACTGCCCGACCGGATGGTGCATGCGGTCGTTGCGATAGGCATCGACGACTCCGACCCGGGCAACGGCGGGCTTTTCTTCAGCCCCGGCAACCACAAGAGGGGGATATTTCCCATGGATGCCGGTGGGGTGATTGATCCTGAGGTCGCCGAAACGTTCTCCTGGGAACCCGTAATATGGAAGGCTGGCGACATCTTCATCTTCGACGACTACGCACCGCATTACTCGCAACCGAACAAAAGCAACCGTTCGCGGCGGACGCTCTATTTGGTCTTCCAGCGTGCTTCAACCGGTGGACCGACTCGCGCCGAATATAATGTGCTTAAGCGCGCCGTTAATCCGCCAGAGGGCAAAGTGGCCGATCTAGACAATCTCAAGCCGCCGAACGGCATTTTCTATCGCGATTGAACTCAAGCAGCTAGGCGAGGCATGCACAGGAAACTGATCGGCTGCTCAAAATGCGGAGAGCATTGCGTTTTCGATTGTGGGCTGCTGGAGCAGCGCCGCAGCCGTCACACGAGGCTTTGGCACGACGATTTGTGGGGTGGTCGCCGGGCGGTCTTCCGTGACGTCTAAAGCCGTACTGGCGTGCCCGTCTCGGCCCGCCTAGGGCTAGAGTTGGATTGTTCTGGCGGGAGCGCCAACGGGTCCGGGCTGCCGCCTCTCTTCGCGACTTTCGGCAGAGGCTTTGCGTTGGCGGCCGAAGGTACCACTGCTTGAATAGCTGAGGTTCGTTGTGCGCAAATCCACGTTTTCTCGAACGGAACTGTCGCGGGCGTTCGGTATTGACGTGGCCACCCTTGGAACGGGAAGCGCGGGCACCGGATTTTCATTTGGCAAGGTGGCACCGGGCGTCACATCCGAGCCCCATCGGCACGACGAAATCGAGGCTTTCGTGGTCCTGTCTGGCGCGGGCAAGGTCAGGACCGACCTGGGGGAAATCTCGATCAAAGCCGGCGATGTCGTTCTGTTTCACCCCTTCGAAGCGCATGTACTGTGCAACGATGGGGACGAAGATCTAGAATTCGTCGATGTCTACTGGCGTGACGGCAAGGCCGCCCTCGATGCCGCTGCACAGGTCGCGGCTCCCCGCCGGCCGATCTTCGTCTTCTCCGCGCCGCCGACGCCTAATGGCGATCTGCATCTGGGGCATCTTTCTGGTCCTTATTTTGGTGCCGATGTCTACACGCGTTTCCTGCGCATGAAAGGGGCCGAAGCCTACCACCTGACTGGGAGCGACGATTACCAGAGCTACGTTGCGACGCGCGCCGATGCCGATCAATCGACGCCCGCAAGGGTGGCTCGCCACTACGCGCACGAGATTCGCATCACGCTTGGTCTTCTTGACTGCGAGATCCACAGCTTCCTACACACGATGGGTGATGCCGCTTATGGCGAATTTCAAGCCGCGTGTTTCCGTGGTCTTCTGAGCAGCACGGCCGTAGATTCGAGCGAGAGCCCTGCGCTGTTTGACGCCGTGACAGGCGATTACCTTTACGAACCGGATGTTAGCGGCCTCTGTCCCGATTGCGGCGCCTCCGCCGGTGGCAACGTCTGCGAGGAATGCGGTGCGCCGAACCTATGCCACGACCTGGGTGCAGTCCGGTCGCGGCTCTCGGCCGAGGCGCCGCTGGTCGGCTTCGTGCGCCGCCCCGAACTTGCTCTGGAACGGTGCTACGTCAATATAGACCGGCATTTAAGGGCCTCGGGCGCCCCCGTTCGGATCCTGGACCTGTTCGCGCGTCTACGCCAACGCGCCGACCTTTCCGTGCCTATTACCCACCCCTCGAACTGGGGCCTGCCGGCCGAAGGGCTCCCTGGGCAGGTGATCTGGGCTTGGCCGGAGATGGCTTTCGGATTTCTTTACAACATCCAGGCTCTAGCTCGCATGCTTGGGCGCGACTGGAATGCGTCGATGCCCAGCAACGACTGGCAGATTGTCCATTTCTTCGGTTTCGACAATTCCTTCTACCACGCGCTACTCTACCCCGCTGTTTATGCCGAGGTGTTCTCCCACTGGACGCCGCGGGTCCGGTATCACGTGAATGAGTTCTACCTGCTCGATGGCCAGAAGTTCTCGACCAGCCGTCGCCATGCGGTCTGGGGCAGGGAGGTTCTGGGACCAAAGACAGTCGACGTCGTGCGTCTTCATTTGGGCCTGACACGCCCGGAAGGTGAGCAGACGAACTTCACGCTGGACGCGCTACGTCGCACCGAGAATGAGGTGTTTCAGGGGATCTGGCTGAATTGGCTTGCCATGCTGCACCGGGAAATCAAGGAAGACTTTGGCGGCTGTGTGCCCGACGCAGGCGACTGGGCTCCCACAGATCGCGCTTTCTTTGCTCGGATAGAGATGCATTGCGCGGGGATGGAACGCGCCTATTCGGACGATGGCTTCTCGGTCCGTCGCGCGGCTGTGCAGGCCTGCGATTTCGTGCGCGATTGCGTAATCTATCGTCAGGCGCAAGACTATGCAGTGGCGCGACGTCTCTATCCCGCCCGCACCCGGACTTCCCTCGCGCTTCAGACAACAGCCGCTGCTATCCTTGCGCATACGCTCGCACCGCTGATGCCCCGATTTGCCAGAACGCTAGCGCGATGCATCGATGGCGTCTCAACCGAAACATGGCCCACGTCCGTGCGGCGACTTGCGCCAGGGACGATCTTTGATCTCGGACCCGTGCTAGCGTTCTATGCCAAGTCAGAAAATCCTAAATGAACAGCGAGCATATGAGCTACCCGAACCTCGACCGGCGGTGCGCGTCAATCAAAGCCGATAAAGACCAATGTCTTTACTCGCTGCCGCTGGCGCCCGAAGGCCGCTACCAAACTCTTGAGACCAGATTGGCCAACTCAACCAGCGAATCGTTGACGCCGACCTTCCAGTCCTTACTGCTGCAAATGCCGGTGTGGGCTCTGCGCTAAGCAACCGCTCCGGCATGCGGGGATTGCCGTCCGAGCGCCGGTCAAATACGCATGGGTCGAGGCACTGGAATCTGCAACGCTGCCGAACCTCTGTCATGAAAATAATGGAAGGTGCATGCGGCATCCGCCGTCTAGCGAAACAGCATACGCACTATCCGGCAGCTCGCACCCGATATGCCCGGCCTCATCGACCCGGCGCTGTTCGCTGTTCTAAGCGATTTACGCACCAGAGATGCGTGTCCAAAACCTGACAGCCGGCAGAAAACATGTCGGGATGGAAACAACCTTCCTCTTGGCTCTGTTTGACTTATCGAAGCCAATAAAGCGTTTGCAGCGTGCCAGGCGCGCTGGCACGGCCTTTGCTCGTTGAGGGGCGGCGATGGTGGGTTGACCCGCATGAGACCACGCCACAGGTGTGATGGCCTCCCGTGTGTTCCGTTCCTGAGGGTAGAGCCAGATCGCTTACGGACGCCAACGAGGTCCGAGAAGCTTTTGGAGAACAAGATGGTGTTGCGTATCGAGTCCCCGGCTCCTCCGATCAAGGTCAGCAACTGGCTCCGTGGCAAGCCCCTCGCGAACTTTCAACCCGGCAAGGTGTACCTTGTTGAGTTTTGGGCGACTGGATGCGGACCTTGTGTGGCGGCGATGCCCCATCTGATGCAGCTGCAAGAGAAATATCAGGACAGCGGATTTGAGGTGGTCGGAGTCGCAGCTAGCGAAGATGGCCCGACCGCGGAGGAGACGCGGACGAACTTGGATGCTTGGCTGGTTCAGAGATTCCCCAATTTAAATTATCGGATTGCCTTCGATTACACAGGCGAAATGAACAGACTTTGGATGAAGGCGAGTTCTTCTCTCGGGATCCCTGCCTCGTTCCTGGTGGACCGCGACGGCCGTATCGCATTCATCGGCCACCTATCGGAACTCGATGACATTTTACCCAGAGTTATAGGAGGAAGCTGGCGCAGCAGCGACGAAGCGAAAGCCGCTGACAAAGGGCGGATCGATGGGAACCAGCGCACAGCGCGCGAACTGGCGCTGACCGAACCGATATACGCCAAACTCCAGCCGGCGATGCAGGCGCAGGAATGGAAGGCGGCACTCTCGGCCGTCGAAGAAGGCCTCGCTTTGATGCCAGACAATTACGGGTTCCGGCATACTCATGTGGATCTTCTGCTTCACAAGATGCGCGACATGGAGACCGGGTTGCCAGTTATGCGCCAACTAGTCGGAGACGCTATCGACAAGAAGTTTGAGGCCGTGTCCTGGATGGTAATGGCCCTGAAGCAACTCTTTGATCCCTCGACGAACAACTCCCATCTTCCCCCTGCTGAGCGCTTCGCGATGGGCAAAGAGCTGTCTGAACAAATCTTGGCCCTGAGTCCTCCAGAAAACGACGGCCCCCTTAAATTCGTTTGGTACGTTCCAGTCGCTGAGTACCATTATAAGTGTGGCAACAAGGTTCGCGCGATCGAGCTGATCGAGGTTGCGCTGAAATCGCTCGACCTTCCGGAGCCAATGCCGGACCACATCAAACAGTACTACCTTACCCCCTTGCTCCAAGCCTTGGCCAACTACACGGGTGAGAACGCCTCTTACGCGGATCTCTGCGTGGTTCCACAAACTAAGGCTCCGGAAACTCAAACCGCAGCCGCCTGATGAGCAAAGATCACAAAGGAATACGTGGAATTGAACCTGGTCGATTTTCTGCGGCGGCGCCGGCAGGAAGTATGCCCCAAGCATTAGAGGCGGGATCGTTTGCTGCAAATAAAGGCTCAGACATTAGTGACCAACAAGCGGACACGGCGTGGAGGAGAAGTTCGAGCCGTTTTTGTCCTTGAAGGCATCTCAGTCCAGGACGTGTTCGAGATCGGCCATGAAGACCTCAATTACCCTGAATGGGGTGCCCCACGCGAGCCGCCGGTTGCGCAGGTGTGCCCGAGCTCGGCGTACCCGAAAGCAGAAATCCTCCGTTGCGGACGAGGACCGGAATTTGAGGAAACGAAATTTCTCACGGCGCCTGGTCTGCCGTCAAAAAGGAGCGACTTGCCCGTGTTTAACCAATGGCTCCTGCGGCTATCCGATGCTCAGGACTCCCAGGGCTCATGCAAGGGAAATCGGGGACCGAGCTGCTGGCCGGCTTCATCGTCCAAGGAACTGCGCCGGAAGATCCGATCATTCGCGATCCGGATCCGGATGTGGAGGCACTATGTTTTCACCCCGGCGGAGATAGCGATCGAGGTGAGCCCAGGCGTGATGAAACGCCACAATAGAATTGAAAGTTTCTGGGCCTCTGGCTCGTGCTTTTTGCGGACGGCAGTTGTTCGTTCTGTCGAGGCGTCCGGCGGCTGGGCTTCGAGGCTCCAGGGAAGTCGCGGACGGAACCAAACTGGTCGATGATGCGACTGCAGCTATTGCGATGTCGCGCGGGCGTGAAAAGACCGATTTTCAAGGAAGGATCATGTCAAGCTTGGATGAGATGGTGAAGAAGGTCCGAAAGCTTCAACTGCGCGCAGCAATTGCTAAGACGAACCTGCGCGACCTTGCCGAGGGTCTTCCGGTGAAATGGACTGAGATAGAGGAAGTGGCCGAGAAGGCGCACGCCGTTTATGCGGAGTTGCACGGTGCCAGGAGAGAGCTCGCGAAAATGAAGACTTCGCAATGAGGAGCGCATTCATCACCCGCGACGGCTCCAAATGGATGCCGGAATATCTGACGACCATAGATGGCCAGATCTGTATCGGCTGTGGGCGCTGTTTCAAGGTCTGCTCGCGGGAGGTCATGCACCTTTACGGCGTAGATGACACGGGTGAAATCCTCGGCGCCTGCGACGGCGGTGACGATGATTTCGATGGTGAGCTCAATCGCATGATCATGGTGGTGGACCATGCTGGCCGATGCATTGGGTGCGGAGCCTGCGGCCGTGTCTGCCCAAAGAACTGCCAGACTCATGTCGCGGCCGACCAGATCTCGGCCTGAGCTGCACGATTGACGCGAGAAATCAGGAGAACGGCATTGCGCTTAATCATCTTTTGTCGGCTCCTGGGGATGGTCCTGTGCGGCAACGCTGTGACGGTGTACTTTGCGTCGGATTCCATCCGTCTGGCCGGCTTCACGACGCTGGCCCTTTGGCTGGTTCTCCAGGTGGCCTATTTCACGAGCGTTCTAATTCTAATCTGGCGGTCCAGCGGCGTTCGCGGCGAGCAAACGGCTGAGCTTTTCCGTGGCTCCCAGAAAGCTCGATTCCCGTCGCCAGATAATGATGAGGTTAGGAATGAACGTTCAGATCTGCGCCAGCGCAATCAAATGCTCGGCATAGCGCTGCTCCTCCCTTGATGCGCCGTGGCAATATAAAGCACAGCTTCCTGCAAATTCGGCGCACCCTATTGAGTTGATCATTGCGTGAGACAATCGGATGCGACGCGTTCTGGTGGTCACACTGCCATCGAACGCAGTTTCGCCCATTCTTTCGCGGGCACCAGCTCCCGGGTGGTTCGTCTCGACGGCTAACGAAGCGCCGAAAAGCATCAAAAGTGGCGCTCTTTTGGAAACGCAGCTGGCCCTCTTAGAAGCGTTCGTGCACCGCTAGTTTCAGCGCGATCACTTTACCACCGGAGAAAACATGCTGAAAAGGTTCGCACGCTACCCGCTCAGCTTCGGACCCACCCCCGTCGAGAAGCTCGACCGGCTCGGCAAGCATCTGGGCGGCAGGGTGGAAATCTACGCCAAGCGCGAGGACTGCAACTCTGGTCTCGCATTCGGCGGAAACAAGCTGCGTAAGCTTGAATACATCATCCCCGATGCGATCGCGTCAGATGCCGACACGCTCGTCACCGTCGGCGGCGTGCAGTCCAATCACACCCGGATGGTAGCAGCGGTCGCCGCCAAAATCGGCATGAAATGCCTCCTGGTTCAGGGGAGCTGGGTTCCACATGACGATGCCGTCTACGACCGGGTCGGCAATATTCTCTTGAGCCGCATCATGGGGGCAGAGGTTCGCCTGGTCGACGAGGGCTTTGACATCGGCATCCGCCAAAGTTGGGAAAAAGCTCTCTCTGATGTCAACGCAAGGGGCGGCATGCGATACCAGCCGGGGCTTCTGTCCACAAATACGGCGGCCTCGGCTATGTCGGGTTAGCCGAGGAGGTGCGCGCTTAGAGCGTTTCATGTCTTGAGAGAATCGTAGGATTCCCAAAGAGGCGGTTTGTGATTCAAGATGCTGGCTGGACGGAGGCCAGCGTCTGATGACACACCGAGCAGGGCAAGCTGCACATGTTCGTTGCCATCGATCGAAGGCCACCACAGCCGTCTCGAGAGACTTCCTGCTGCGCCTGATCGCGGCTGTTCCCTACAAGATCCACACCGTGCTCACCGACAACGTCCTAAGAGCGGAAGGAAATGGAGGCGACAGTCAAAGTCTCTCTGTTCGTCAGCATGCTCTCGCCGCATGACGCTCGTCAAGTTGCATAGTCGAACCAGGCGGCTTCCACTGGCAAAGGAAAAGGTCTCGTCCATAGCAAACACAGGGTACGCACGATGGCGGCCCTCACCGTCCTCAACACGAGCTTCTGATCCAGGTGGAAGACCCAAGCATTATCTACAGGGTCATCGAAAGCGATGCCCTTACGGCCCTAGCTGACAGAGGTTCTTCCACCTGGCACCCGCCCTTCAACGAAGGGCCGGTAGACGGAACCGCTCTTAACGACGGCGTGTACGACGCGTGCCATCTTGGCGGTAATTGCGGTCATCGCCTTGCGGCGCAGATCTGGATTGTCGCGATCTCTCGCGATGTAGCGTTCGAACTTGTGCCGGAATCCGTTCTCACGCTGTCGGATGGCGACTTGCCCGGCGATCCACAGAGTGCGGCGCAAACGAGCATTGCCGAATTTGGAAAGGCGGGTCTGGCCTCGATATTGGCCGGACTTCTGTGTCGAGAGGTCCAGCCAGCAGAACTTTAGAAACTGGCGATGATGACCGAAACGGCGAAGATCGCCGGCTTCGGCAATGATGGTCAATGCGTTGATCGGTCCGATGCCCGGGACTTGCCGCAGGAGCTGGTAATCCTGGCTGTGCCGCAGCAGATCGTCGGCCTGTGCTTCGATCTCATTGCGTTGCCGGATCAGGCTGCGTACTTCGTCAATGACCATCCGGAACATGCAAATGGCAGGCGCATCGAGTGGCAGCGGCAATCCGATCGATGAGCGCGCCGTCTCGAAAATATCCATCAGAATCTGTGTCTTGCTGACCTTGCGGCCGACGACATCCCAAGCTGCCGCCACAAACTCCTCCTTCGTCAGCGCCGTGATGCTTGCTGGGGTCGGAAAGGCATGGAGGAAGGCAAAGAACCAATCGCTGCGGCTGTTTCCCCGGAAGCGATCGATCTCGGGAAAATACAGCGGCAGGTAGTGTGTCAGGATGCGGTGCTGGATCTCGGTCTTGGCCCTGGCGATCGCTTCATGTGTCTTCGACAGTTCCTGCACGTCGTTGATGCCGGCCCGCAGCGGATCATGGTAGACCTGCGTCGCCTGGATCCTGAGCATGTGCAGGATCACCTGGGCATCCTTTGGATCGTTCTTGTCCCAGCTGTTGTGCAAGGCCTCGCGGGTTCGGGCAAGCGCCAGCGACGACACTAGCCGCACCTCAAAACCCGCTTCAGCCAGGCGCCATGCTACCGGCCGGTGATAGTTCCCGGTCGCTTCGAAGCCGCAGACCACCGGTTGGTCATACGCCTGCAGAATCTCGATCAGCCGGTCATGCTCTGCGCGAGTGTTGAGAACCGGCAGCCGGCGGCAGCGCTTATGGCCGGGGGTTTCAATCAAGACTTCATTGCGCACCTTGGCGATATCGATCGCTACCAACACCGCATCGGCGGGTATAACATTTGGGCTGGTCATGGTCGGTCTCTCCGGAATGGGTTGTGAACATTCACATTCTAGAGATCCTTCGACTGGCTATGGCCACCTCGATCGGTGCGCGCCTGCAGCGAAAAGCTGCGCGCACCGATGTCTCGGTTGCCTCTCATCATTCTTTCCGTAGGTGCTACGGTATCCAGTTCACCACCCCCGGCGCCGGCGGTTCGGCCGTGCCACTGATCAAGGAGGCCATCGCAAACGGCGAACTCTTCCGCGCCCATGCCTTCGAGTACGCTTGCGCTAGGAACGACATCGAGCACCGGACGACCAAGGCAAGGCATCCGTGGACCAACGGCCAGGTCGAGAGAATGAACCGGACCATCAAGGATGCGACCGTCCGGCGCTTCTACTATGAGAGCCACGACCAACTCCGCCAGCACCTTGCCGACTTCGTCTCGGCCTACAACTTCGGCCGCAGGCTGAAGACCCTCAAAGGCCTCACGCCCTACGAGTTCATCTGCAAGACTTGGGCTTCCCAATCCGAACGCTTTACTCTCAATCCGCTCCAGCAAATGCCGGGACTAAACATCTAGGGGAAACAGCTTGGGTTTGCCTTCGACTACATTGTCGTTTGCACGGTTACCGGTTCAACGCATGCCGGCATGATCGTCGGGTTCGCCGCGGACGGTCGACAGCGCAAGGTGATCGGTGTAGATGCCTCTGCGACTCCCGCCAAAACAAAGACGCAGGTGCTTAGCATTGCCCAACATACAGCGATGCTCGTCGAGCCCGAAAGGGAAGCCTCGAAGATGACGTAGTGTTACTCGAGGACTACACGTTTCCGCGTTATAGCATTCCATTCGAGGAAACCAAGAGAGCGATCCGTCTGTGGGCGCCGCTTGAAGGCAGTCAACCGTTGCGAAAAGTATGGCCATATTTGATCGCGGGGCGCGCCACCGAGATGCGCGTAGAGCACCCACGGGATCGGCAATCATGGCTCGGCAGATTACCGTTTCAACGTCCTACGGTACCGGACAGGTCCATAACGTGGGTCAGCGTTGTACCGGAAAGGCGGCGGGCAATTTCGCGACATCGATGCTGCATGAGCCCGCTCCTTTCCTACCCCAAATGGCCGCCGACAGCCCGCAGACGTTCGCGAGATCGCCTTACGAGGCGAAATTGGGACCCGACGAGCCGACCTCCCTCGGCGCGCCGCCCGGCGGACAGTTCGGCCGATCCCGTCGGCGCGACCAGCGCTGGTCTGCAAGCGCTCACTCCCCACGCGCAGAACCGCTGGGCAGTCAGATCGGAGCTCAGGCAACGGTCAAGTACAACGCCAGTGTCTGGTCTTAGGTCCTGATTTCATACTTCTAGTACCAGCATAGACCTCATACTCTCGAATTGTACGCTCTGCGACACGCTGCCCTTGGTTCGTCTCTCGGGCATTCTATTCGATTTAACAATCGAATAAAATCTTTGCTGCCAAGCTGGCACAACTCTTGAAGCTCCACCTTCAGGTGCCTGCAGGAGCTGACTCGGATTCGCCTGGCCTGAGCAAGTGCGCCCGATGACGCAACTGAAGGAGAGATCATGGAACTCCCGCGGGTTGCTATAGAGTTAGGCCTGTTCCTCGAAACGACCGCTGATGTCGTCGAATCCGAACAGCTGTTCGAACTGATGTCTGAGTTTGCGCAAATCTTCGATTGCCCGTGGACCGCCTATGCCGTCCTTGCCCCAGACCAAATGGTTTTGAGACCGGCCCGAGCGGACACAGCGGTCATGTGGAATTACCCCGATGAATGGCAGGAGCGTTATTCGAAAATGGATTATGCCAGAATAGACCCAATCGTCAAGAAAGGTAGAAAGAAGGCGCGGGCCTTTCGGTGGAGTGAGGCGTATTCTGATGAAAGCACGACTGAAGACGAACGCCGCGTTCTAGACGAAGCGGCGACGTTCGGCTTGAGGTCAGGGGTCGGCCTGCCATTACATGGCCCGGGTAACTGCTTTACTATTATGAGTTTTGCCCAACCACCGGACAGCGAATTTCAAGATAGAGCGATCACTTATCTGCAAATTTCCGCTGTCCAGTTTCACCTGAGGGTTGCGAAACTCACTAGTGACGTGGCTTCGAGGCAAGCTCATAACCTTTCCTCTAAAGAGATCGAATGCATTTTGTGGGCTGCACGAGGGAAATCGTCGTGGGAGATAGGAACGATCCTAGGACGATCAGTGAATACCGTAGATTTCCACTTGAAAAACGTCAAGCGTAAGTTAGATACGACCAGCAGAACGGTGGCTGCTATAAAGGCCCTACAACTGGGGATTATCGATCCATAGCCAGGCAGAGGGTCGATGATGTCCGCGACTTGATCTCGCCACCGAGCGGCTCGACGGGTGCGTCGTCTCAGAAGTCGTGTAGGCAAACGCGGGCTCGCCTTGTTGATGAGTCGGCCCGATCTGGTCAACGACGGCCGCCAAATGCGCTCGCAGAAAGCCCCGGCTTTTTGAATAGCTGGAGCTGCAGCTCGAGGGCTGGATGCTGATGCCAGCGTGGACGAACTGGCAGCTGCGTGTCATCGACGGCCTGGGCCTTTGCACGTCGCACGGGCAGTTTGTTGGCGCGGGGCGTCGCGGAAGCACCGAGTGCGCCTGCAACGCTATGAAGCAGAAAAGTACAACTACGTCCAAAATCGGCGCCCCTGCAAGGTTTCGGCCCCAATGTCGGATACCCGACAGGATCGCAATCTGTTACCCGTGGCGTTGCAAATCTTCTGCTCTGGCACGATCGATGCAGGGATCCTCCCGAACGCAGCAGCGGACGTCTCTCTATGATCAAGCACCGCATTACTCGGGGCCTAGCAAAAGCAATCGCTCGCGACGGACCCTCAACGTGCGTGGGCTTTGATTGCCGCGCGGGTCCCGTCGAGATTGTGGGATAGCTCAGCGAGCGCCTTCGCCAGGATCGCGGCCGCGGTCGCCTGAAGGGCGACCGAAGTTCGCGCGCTATCGGGTAGAGGTGTCGCGCCGCTGCAATAACAGAATAGTAGTTGTACTTTGATATAGTATAGTTACAAAGGTATAGAATCAACGTGGATACGAAGGAGTACTGTTGTGAATATAATTTCGATGAAACCTGGCCATGATGGAGCAATCGCAGCGCTGGATGCGTCAGCAGCCGAGCTGATTTATTCCTACGAGGCTGAGAAGGATAGCTTTCCTAGATATTCGAGTATTAATCCGATGACTATCCTAGAAGCCGCTGGGCGCTTGGATGCCATTCCGGATGTGTTTGCTGTCGGTGGGTGGGACACAGGATTCAACCACGACCCGGTAGGATACTATGGCATAACTCAGGGATCGGATGTTGTCGGCGAGAGGACCGTCTTTGGCCGCAAGGTGCATTTCTATTCCTCGACGCACGAGCGCTCCCATCTGTGGGGGTGTTACGGCATGTCGCCGTTCCCCGCCGGGACGCCCTGTTACGCTCTGATCTGGGAAGGATGGTGCGGCGATTTTTATGAAATAGATGAGTACCTCCAGATCACGCATTTGGGTAAAGTGATGGCCAATCCCGGGCACAAATATGCTTTCCTTTATGCGCTAGCCGATCCGGGCGCAGGACCAACGCGTCTGGTAGACGCTGGCAAGCTGATGGCGCTTTGCGCCTATGGGCAGACCGGATCGCCCGACAGGGACGAGCAGGCGCTAATCGATCGTCTGCTCCCGAGCGATGTGTATCCTCTGAGCAAGGAGGATTCGCGGGACTCGCCTTACTACAACATTGGCGTAACCCATCAGAAATTCACCAACCTCGCTAGGAGAGTTTCAGATGCCATTTTCGACTCGTTCCACGCTTTCGCGAAGAAGAATCTGGCAAAGGGCTACCCGTTACTCATTTCCGGTGGGTGTGGGTTAAATTGTGAGTGGAACCGCAGATGGCTCGAAACAAACCTTTTTTCGGATATTTTCATTCCTCCATGCGCAAACGACACAGGCTCCGCAATCGGGACCGCAGTCGACGCGATGCGACATTTCACAGGCAACGCAAAAATCAAATGGAACGTCTATTCAGGCCAGCCCTTCACATATGACGAAATTGACCGCACCGGGCTCGAGATCCATCCACTCGACTACGGTCAGGTAGCTTCGGCGTTGCTCGATGACAAGGTGATCGGCTGGGTACAGGGGAATTGCGAAATCGGGCCGCGGGCGCTGGGCAACCGGTCAATTCTCGCGGCGCCATTTTCAAACGCAACCCATAAGCGGCTAAACCGCATCAAAAACCGGGAGGGTTTCCGCCCGATCGCGCCGGTCTGCCTGGAAGAAGAGGTTGCACTCCACTTTGACTTGGGACGACCGTCACCCCACATGCTTCTTTTCCAAAAGGTTCTCGATAGTCGGTTGAAGGCTGTCACGCACGCTGACGGCACTGCGCGTGCCCAAACAGTTTCGCGAAAGCAGAACCCGCGTCTCTTTCAATTGCTTACCTCGTTCAAGGCGAAAAGCGGAGTCGGCGTTCTTTGCAATACATCGCTGAACTTCAATGGCACCGGCTTCATCAATCGCGCAAGCGATTTGTTGACGTATGCACGGGTCGCTGGTCTTGACGGATTCGTGATCAACGATGCCTATTATCTCCTCAAAGGCGGCCCCCTCATGGAGTGAGTGGATAGAAAGGAGCAGCGTGCTGAACCGTTCGAATCGACCATCGCCCGGCTAGTGTCAGTCCGAAGCCTCGAACCCATGCTCAACGAGTGACGTTATTGACCGGGCCGAAGCGTCGTCGTTGGCGTGAAGACGATCAGTGTCGCATACTGGCCGTGGCATTCGCGCCCGGGTCCACTGTGGCGCGTCTGTACGATGTCGCCTGATCTATAAGTGGCGCCGCACGCTGAGAGCCCGCGAGACAGGTTTTGCCGAAGTTTTCGTGTTCCGATGAGCCTATGGCCGCTTCGGGCGCCAACAGAGGTGATCGAGCTGGCGAACCCCGGCAAGGTGCTGCTGCGGGTTCCGCTGGCCACGCCGTCGACACTGGCGGCGGCGATGGTGAAGGCACTGGGCGCCGGCCATCGAGAATAATCTGCCACCGATCAATTCCACGCGCCGGGCCTTCGCAGGCTGTTGCAACATTGTCAAATTTTTCCCCTGGTCGTGCAGGCGGGCTGAGGGTTCAGAACTCTGACCATGCGGCGCTCAGTAAATAGGGTCGAGTCAAAGAGTTGTTTGACATGCCGCCAGCCCCTGGACCGTTCAAGGCGACGCGCTGCTGTTCCTTGCCGTCTTGCTCTTCCGGTGCGACGATCCTGCTGTAGCTTGAAAGTGCGGAGCTACCGAGCTAGCTACTGAGGCGGTCTCGATCAACTTCGCAGCGTAGCCCGGATTCGTGAATGATGTTCATAGCACAGGAACCGCTTCTAATCCCGCGGCGTGAGGTGCACGCCAGCCATCGTGCATCGCACGGAACCGCCGGCCCGCTCAACTGTAGGAATTGCTATCGGCAGCAGCCGAGCGCTCTCGGCGATGATGTCAATCTGTTCCTTGCTCAATGCCAATAGTGCGGTCGTAGACAGGGCCAAGATCCGCCCGTTGCCGCCCAGGAGCTCAATTGCATTGCCTGCAAACTTCTCAATCTGTGCGTTGGTGAGCCCGATTACCCGGCGACCGGTGCGTTCGAACCGATGGACAATTTCGCGCCGTCTCCCGGACTCGGTGATCATGTCGAGCCCGATCATTGCGAAATCGGTAGCGACACACATCAGCACGTTTGTATGATAGATGTCGAACCCGCTTGGGTCCTTCGCCGAGAAGACCATCGGCTCAAAATTTGATTGGCGACAGAACCTTGCAAGCACACTTGAGTCAGTACGCTCAGATCTGACAGCATAGGCGACCCGATCGATATGATCCAGTACCATCGACCCCGTACCTTCCAAGAAAAGCCCGTCCAACTCAAGGCCAGAATAGTCGATCACTTCATGCACCCTGTATCGGCTCTTCAGCATGTCAATAATATCGCGCCGACGCTCGCGCCGACGGCTCAGGGCTTTCATCGGGAAAACCGCCACATAACCATCTGCGTGGGTCGAAAACCAGTTGTTCGGAAACACTGCATCAGGAGTGTCGCCGCTCTCGCTCTCGAACAAATGCACCGTTATACCCTGCTCTCTAAGCAGCGCAGCGGCGCGTGTGATTTCCAAGTAGGCAAGTGGCGAAAGATCACCGGCGTCATTGTCACAGGTTTGAAAGCGATTATCGGCCGCCGTCTCTTTGTTGACCCTAAAATGATGCGGCCGGACCATAATGACCGCGGAAGGGGCCTGAACCGAGAATTCTGAACATGCTATCACGGGAAAGACTCCAACGGGTAGTGAGCGTAATGTGCACGCCGCAAGGGCCGCTCATGTGGCTTCATCGATCAATGCGCAGATGCTAACAGCTCCTTTCCGGAAAGCCGCTTTTATTAGGTACGCCTAAATGTCTTGGTTTCGAAGCTGTCGAACAGGGGGAGTACCGCGTCGCGCTGGCCTGGTGCTGTGCAGTCATGGCGCTGGGAGTCTATGCTGTCTGGTTGGCAGGTGCAGGAGCGGATATGTACGGTTCACGACCCCTCCGTAGACCTATAGGAGACGACGGTGCGGAAATCATGAAGATTGTGAACAATCTTGTTGCTTTGCCTTGCGGTCAAGTCGCTATGCCCTCTGCTCAGATTGGATCGCGCACCAAGGGGCAAGTCATGCAGTGCGCGCCGCCACGCGCACGGCTGAGTTCTGCACCGTCGACGGTCATCACTTCCACTCCGGCGCGCCTCAACAGCGTGTTCGTGTATACGTTTCGTTCGTAACCGATCACAACGCCGGGCTCGACGGCGATCACATTATTAGCGGCACCCCACTGCTCCCGCTCGGCCCCGAAATTATCGCCACCGGTAGCGACAGTGCGGATAGCCTTCAACCCCAACGCGTCGGCCACCACCGACAAGAAGGGTCGAATCTCCTTAGTGATTTCGAGCTCACCGTCAGCGTTGCGCGGTCGCAGCGAAAACGTCTTCAACAGCTCAACCGCCGGCGGGTAGACCGTCACGAGGTCCCGGTCGCAAAAGGTGAAGATTGTGTCAAGATGCACATAGCTGCGTTTGCGCGGCATCAGCCCTGCGATGACTCTGATCACATCCTTTGTCCTGAACAGGCGGCGTGCCAGAGCCTCGACTGCCTGCGGTGTGGTTCGTTCGCCCATTCCAATCAGCACAACGCCGCCGCCAATCGGCATCACATCTCCGCCCTCGAGACTGGAAATGGGGTCTATCCCATCGGGCGACAGGTAAGTAAAGCTGGCCTCGCGAAACCGCGGATGGAAGCGGTAGATCGCCTCGATATTCGCAGCTTCCGGCTGTCTTGCGGGCCAATACATGGCGCTGATCGAGACGCCCCCATAGATCCAACAGGAACTGTCACGTGTAAAAAGCTGGTTTGGCAATGGCGGCAGTATGAAATCTTCCGGCGCGAGCGTCTGCCCCGTCAGGCCGCGCGGTTTGAATGGCATTTCCGCAACCAAAATCCCGCCAATCAGATAGGTCGCGAGCTGACCAGAAGGAATCTCCTCAAGCCAGCCCCGAAGTTCATCGACCATATCTTGCCCCACAGCGGAAGGATGAACACGACGGTCGAGGAGCCAACGACGCGCTTCGGGCAAGGCCACCGTTGTAGCAAGCAATTTGTCCAACCAGTGTACCAACACGCCACGATCACGCAGGGCCTTCACGAACATATCGTGCTCCCGTCCGGCGCGGTCCACCCAAAGCACGTCGTCGAAAAGAAGGCCCTTGCAGTTTCGCGGCGTGAGGCGGCGTAGGCTAAGGCCTGGGCGGTGCACCAGTACTTCTCGCAGACGGGCGACCTCGGAATGCACACCTAGACACATCATGGGAGTTGCCTTGCTCCCAGAGCGGGCCGATGGCGGGGATTCTGTTTCTTTGGCGGCAAGGCCATCGCGCCAAGAGGGCCGTTATGCAAGGACGGGCCGGAACGAAGACTGTCCCCCCGCTCGCGCCCCTGCCCAACGCTGGAAGCGGATACGGCGTAGTTTGAGGACATCGCCGTAGAAACATAAGCCAAAATGCGCGTCGTCCGGTGTTGCCGACAGGCCGCAGATTGAACACCCGCGGGTCCCGGATATGGCCGCCACTTACAACGGCTCGACCAACATCGTGCTAGTGAGGCTCTAAAGCAAATCATGGGTACGGACATCGAACGGTCCTGCTCCTTGTGAAACGTCACCGTTTATCAGCAAGAGCCATGCCAAGCAGAAAGCGATGTAATCTTGACTAAAGCCGTTATTTTCTGTTTCGGACCTGGCCGTCACGGCCCAATTTTTTGTCAGGCTTTTTACAAAAAGAATCCAATTGGGTCGCGAATCGCACACTGTCTTAAGCGCGAAGGGCGAACGGGAGCAAATTCGGCCCAGCGGACCCTCCGCCGAGGTCGCTTTTGCTTCGGCTGCGTCCGGCGGCATTTCGCCTCCTTCATCAGAGGGCCGTGTCCCGCTGGAATTGGCTTATGGCGGATCGCACCCCACAGCAGCGCCGGATGAAAGGCCTGTCGTGAATCTCGACGAGGTTCTGTGCCGATCGCATCTCCTCTCGTCCATGCGCGTCTGTGTTCGCACCAGGCTGCGGCGCTCGCGTCAGGGCTTCGTCCACCTTATCGGTGACCAGTAGGACGGCCCGTAGTGATCGGGCTCAAGATCGTGCACGCGCAGTGCTTTTAACCGACCTCGGGCTCCGGCTGTGAGCCGTTGTGATGAAAGGCGGGGGTTTGCGGATGCGGTGGCGGTTTTTTCGGGGCGCCGGCGCCGCGTCGGCTATGTCACTGGCCACGGCATGCGATCGATCGAGGGCTATGCGCAGGATGCGCTGGTTGGGGCAGGATGTCGGCAGTTTAGGTTGATTTGCGTCTTCATCTCGACTAAACGCGCGGCGATCTGCGATGCGCAGACTAAGCGTGTCGAACTGGGCGACCGCAAAGCTCGAGCGCTTCGGCATTGCGGCGCGCGGCACCAGATCATCCACTAGCAGGCTTCTCTGATTGGGGTCGTTGAGGTCAAGCTCCTGCTGATATTTTTCCGGACCATGTCGCCCCGCGGGTCACTCGCTTCTCTTCGCGGTCGACGTTAGGCCGCCGCATGATGGGGTCAGTAGAGCGAGACGTCTCAATCTGTTGAACGACCTTGTGTTCGGCCCAGGATCGTGCCTGCTAACGAGATCACCTTGCCCATCGTCCCCACGGGAACGATCCGGATCACGCCCTTTCGGGCGGAATCAACTCCTCCTTGGTTGGTCCGTTATCCCGTATTTCATGCCGATACGCGGCCGGGTGCCTTGCCGAAGCGGAATTCTGTTGCATCACTCCACATGCGATGCAGGATGACAGCGAGCTTGCGGGCAACAGCAACTCGGGCTCGAGCCATACCGCGCCGTTTGGCGACGTTCATGCCCCACGCTCTGAGGCTCGACCATTTCTTGCTGAGCACGAGCAGCGAATGAGCCGCCTCGCTCTACTGACCCCATCATGCGGCGGCCTAACGTCGACCGCGAAGAGAAGCGAGTGACCCGCGGGGCGACATGGTCCGGAAAAATATCAGCAGGAGCTTGACCTCAACGACCCCAATCAGAGAAGCCTGCTAGATGGCGCTGGCATGCGGAAGAGCCGGAACTGGTTGGCTGTGGCTCTGGTCCAGGATGTGCGCCGGCGGCGACATGCGTTTTCCAAGATTTGATGCGGTTCTCGGCCCCGCACCAGCGATAAAGGTCCGCGTAGAGCACCTTGCCACCGGCCAGATCGGTGACGACGAAGCGGTGTCAGTACCCTTGGGCACCAACCTCAACCTGGACTGATTGGGTTCGCAAGGCTCCAACTGGCCCCGCCGCAAAAAAACTCCTTGAAGCGGCCGATCTTGTTCATTTTCGCGGATGCCTCAAAACGCTCCGGCGAGCTGGCTTCCAGATCCGCGACCTGCTTGCGCCGCATCGTGGCGAGCGTTAGCCCGAGGGATGGAGTCGATCGTTGGCGCGGCACCATTGATGACCGGTCGGCTGCCCCGTGGCCCGGATCGGGATCCGTGTGTTCGGCCAGTTGCTCCGGATCGCCCGCACCAGGCGTCGGAGGGGGGCGGATCTCAGCGATGGTCGATTAGGTATTTTGCCTGATGAGGCAAAGCGCCGATCGTCAAGCCCTCGTCCAATGAATGGGAGCGCTGGATGTGGCTCATGCCAGTTTAAGCTCGAGACGGAATTATTCGGTCATAAGTTTGAGCCCTTTGAGCAGCCGAGCGTGGGTATGGGAGTGCTTATATCGAACATGCACAGCCGAATAAATCGGATGCGAGATTCTTGGGGCGTCAGGGACGGTTTCCGCCACGCCCTCGTGGCGCAACTCCGTGGCGACCGCTTCGGTGACGAATGCTGTCCCGCCTTGGTTTTTCAGAAGGTAGACCACCGCGCCGCCATGTCCTGTTGAGACGGGACTATTTTCCAGCTCGGGGAGCATCTGTTTGTGGGCCTGATCGAAGAAGGCAGAGTAATGGGCGCGGATGTAGTCCGTCGGCGTAATGCCTTTCAAACTCACCCGACGTGTCGAGACCATCACGAAACTCTCCTCCGCGATCTGCTGGTAATGCATGTCGGGGAAATGTTGGGGCGAGAACAGTACCGCGAGGTCAAGGCTCCCGGTCGTGAGGTCCTGGATCATCTGGTTCGAGTAGTCGACTTCAATATAGATCGCCAATTTGGGCATGGTCGCTCTCACCCATTCTAACCATCCCTGCAGAACACGCTGATACAAGTCCGGGTGAATGCCAACCCGGATGTGACTTTCGAACTTGCCGACACCCTGAATTTCACGTTGTGCATCCAACCAACTTAGCCGTACGGCTCGCGCATGTTCCACAAATCGAAACCCTGCCACAGTTGGCTCGGTGCCACTTTTGTTGCGGATGAAAAGTTGTTTTCCTAGCGCACTTTCCAAGCTTCGGATGCGGCTCGAAACAGTGGACTGAGTAACGCCCAGCCGATCCGCGGACCTATTGAAATTTCGGGTCTCGACCAGATCGAGGAATGTATCGAGCAACTCGATTTGCATACGACCTCCAAAACGGCTAGCCAGCCTAATGGCTATAGGCCTAATCGGATTCACCGATTAATCTTCTACCACGGACTGCATTGCCGACGACACTGTCACGGCGCAATCTTGTTTAACAAAAAAAGGTCTCGCCGGCAGGCAGCAAATTGTTATTGACACGGACGTACAACTAGTGGTCAGCGCCGGCCGGTGAGTGACGGTCAGTCGTATTTGTCCGAATGAGGCAAAGGGAGGAGCCTTAAGCCCTCATGCCGTGAGTAGGAAAATCGATAGGGCAAATCGAACCATCCGAGGGAGAAATCTACGTGCAAAACGAACTTGATTTCCTTAGCCACAACGTTGCCTCAGGCAAACTGAGCCGCCGCGATTTTTTTGGCCGCGCTGCCACCCTCGGTGTCACAGCTATAATTGCCGACTCGCTACTTTCAAGCGCTGTGAGTGCTGCCGGTCCGGTCCGAGGCGGCATACTCAAGGCCGGCATTCAGGGAGGGGAGTCAACCAACAGCCTCGACCCGGCGATCATGCTTAGCCAAGTGCCGTTTGTGTTTTCCAAGTGCTGGGGTGAGACGCTCGTAGACCTCGCGCCGGGCGGCGGCATCGAATATCTGATTGCCGAGGAGATCGGCAGCTCCAAGGATGCCAAGACGTGGACGATGAAAATCCGCCAGGGCATTCAGTTTCACAACGGCAGGGAAGTGACGCCGGACGACGTCGTTGCCACGTTGAAGCGCCACAGCGACGAAAAGTCGAAGTCTGGAGCGCTCGGCGTTCTGAAAGGCATCGAGACGATGAAGGTCGACGGCGGCAGCGTCGTTGTGACACTCAAAGACCCCAACGCCGACCTGCCTTACCTGATGGCGGACTACCACCTTGTTATCCAGCCAAATGGCGGCATGGACGAGCCTGACGCCGGAATCGGTACTGGACCGTACAAGGTGTTGGACAACGAGCCAGGTGTTCGCCATGGGGGCGAACGTTTCGCGAATTACTGGCAGCCCGACAAATACGGCCATGCCGACCAGATCGAGATCGTTGTCATCAATGACCCCACGGCACGGATGGCGGCATTGCAAGGCGGCCAGGTCAGCATGATCAACCGCGTCGAGCCGAAGATCGTCGAGCTGATCAAGCGGCTGCCCGGCGTAACCATCCGCGCCGCATCGGGCCGTGGCTTCTATCCGTTCAACATGTTCTGCGACACCGCGCCCTTCGACAACAACGATCTACGAATGGCGTTGAAGCTCGCCATGGACCGTGAGGAGATGCTGACCAAAATCCTGCGGGGCTACGGCGAGGTCGGCAACGACATGCCGGTCAACAAGGCATACCCGCTGTTCGCAGGCGATTTCGAGCAGCGCAAGTTCGATCCGGAAAGGGCGGCAGTGTTTTACAAGAAGTCTGGCCATAGTGGCTCGATCCTGCTGCGGACCTCCGATGTGGCCTTCCCTGGCGCCGTGGACGCCGCCCAGCTCTATCAGCAGAGCTGCGCGAAGGCCGGCATCAAAATCGAGATCAAGCGCGAACCCGGCGACGGCTACTGGGCTGAAGTCTGGAATAAGCAGCCCTTCTCACTCTCCTTCTGGGCTGGCCGACCGACGCAGGACCAGATGTACTCGACCGCCTACCTCTCTACAGCGGACTGGAACGATACCCGGTTTAAGCGGCCTGATTTCGACAAGATGGTAATTGCAGCGCGCGGAGAACTCGACCAAGTCAAGCGCAAGAAGATCTACCGCGACATGGGCGAGATTATGCGCGACGAAGGCGGGCTGATCGTGCCGTTCTTCAATCAGTTCGTCGATGCGACGGGCAAGGGCGTCCAGGGCTGGGTCGACAACCCGGCGCAGGAACTGAGCAATGGTCGCGCGCTAATCGAGTGTTGGTTGCAGGCTTAATAACAAAGGTGAAGGGCCGTTAGATCCGGCCCTTGATTACCTTTCGCCCCGCAAGGGCCGATCGCGTTCGTTCTCGCGGTGCTGCTTCCGGTTCAAGGCTTAATCCTCAACTGCAGAAACGATCCGGTTATTGCAAATTCCAATGGGATGCCAGAACGGAGCGTAGCCACGGTTTTTACGATGATTAAGACGTTCGGATGCGGCGGTAGAGTGACGCTCATTCGCCGACTATTGGGACACTCTGGGCCTCGGTCAAATCGAGACAGGCATTGCACACTTGAGGAGAACAAAAGCGCTTCGATTAGGTACTGGATTTAATGTTCATCAGCTGGGGAACTCATCAGCATAACGTCGCGTCCTTCGCCGGACTCAAAACCGGCTAGCGGCAACAAGAGAGCGGACCCGTCAGATGCCAAACGAATTCTATTGCCAGCGGATATATGACCCCTCCACGTCCGCACTGCTCGAAAATGCGAAACCTGATCGAGGCGCTCTATCCCGCCGCCTACGATACGTCGGGCGCGTACATTCACATATTGACTCGCGAAGAGTGGCTGCGAACAAGATTCATGATGTAAAGGAAGATTGACATGGATTTGGGGCTAGAGAACAAACGTGTTCTGGTGACAGCGGGCGCTGCCGGTATCGGAAGGGCGGTAGCGGAGCGTTTTGCGGCCGAGGGAGCAAAAGTGCTCGTCTGTGACGTCGACCCCAGGGCTCTTCAAAGTGTCCAGCCAGGCACAGGCATAGGTGCAGTAGCCGCAGATGTTTCGAGGTCAGAGGCGGTGGTCAAGCTCTTTGCGGAGATTGGGGTCCGTCTCGGTGGGCTTGATATCCTTGTGAACAACGCTGGTATCTCTGGGCCTTCGAAGCCGGTTGAAGCCGTGAGCGATGAAGATTGGAGAAGCACTCTCGGCGTGAATTTAGACGGCGCGTTTTATTGTGCCAGAGCGGCTGTGCCCCTTATTAAAGCGGCCGGGGGAGGAACGATTGTCAACATGTCGTCGACGGCCGGCTTGCTGCCGTATTCGCTCCGCTCGCCTTATTGTGCGGCCAAATATGCCGTGATAGGCCTTTCTGCGGTCATGGCGGTGGAGTTGGGGCCGCACAACATTAATGTGAATGCTATTTGCCCTGGGTCTGTCGACTCACCTAGGATGGAGCGGGTCCAAGCCATGGCCGCGCAGTCGCGTGGCGTGTCTATCGAAGAAATCAAAGAGCGTGAGCTTAAACTCTACTCGATGCGTAGGCTTGTGGATGTCGAAGAGATCGCAAGTATGATCCTGTATCTCTGCAGTCCTCATGCCCGTATCATTTCCGGCCAGTCGATCGCCATAGACGGACAAACGATTGCCACCGAATACTAAGCGAGCGGAGAGCCCCACAAAGGGGCTTCGCAACCTCGCAACGGATGGTGAGCGGGGCGGACAGACTGTCAATGCCCTGAGAACATTCTTGGTACGAATCATCAGTCCAGAAGAGCTTCGAGCTTAAGCTGTTACCAACATTAGGCCAGCAGTATTTATGGTATCCATTCCGGGCTAAGAGCTATGTCCGCCACGAATGCGTTTAAGGTTATTCAGACGCCTACGACGTTCCGTCGATAGGTGGTTCGGGTTACTGCGTCTTCAACACTTTGCATTGGCGGCGGGCTGGGCGCCGAAGCGCTTGCAGGATCCAAGGTGATGGCAAACACTAAGGCCGTGTGTGCCGGGCAGCTTGCGACCAAGAACGTCTTCGGCACAAGCATGTGGGCGCTCTGAGAAGGAATTACAAATGTCTCTCATCCAGCTCTCTGAACACCTTTGGGCTTATCAAGATACGTGTACCGTCTACGTTCTGAAAAGCGGCTCGGAGTGCCTGCTGATAGATGCAGGATCGGGTGCTGTTTTGCGGCATCTGCACACAATAGGGATCGAACAAGTCAACTGGGTTCTACATACCCACCACCATAGAGATCAGTGCTGGGGGACGCCTGTCGTTCAAATGGCAGGGGCGAAAATCGCCGTGCCGGAATACGAACGTCACCTGTTCGACAATGTCGAGGCCTACTGGCAAGCGCGCCGCATCTATGACAACTATAATGATAGTAATACCTTCTTCTCGCTGGGCGAGAATATGTCAGTCGATGCGGTTCTTGAAGATTACGGGACCTTTGTTTGGAAGGATTACCAATTCAGAGTACTTCCGGCGAAGGGTCACACTTACGGAATGATTAGTTTAATTGTAGATGTTGATGGCAAAAAGGTGGCCTTTACAGGCGATTTGATGACCGTCGGCGGGAAGCTCTACCAATTGCACGCGATGGAGTATGGTTACGGCGATATGCTCGGGGTGGAATTTACTATGCAGTCGATCCTCGCCTTAAAAAAGGAAAGGGTTGAGAGGGCCTTTCCATCTCACGGGGCGCCAATCAACGAGGTTAAGGCGGATATCGAAAGGCTCGAGTCGAGGCTCGAAACACTCTCTACTATCGGCAGGCTTTTTACGTCGGGCCGTGACAATAATTTCAACGAAAGACATGTTGTCCGAGAGAGTAGGTTAGAGTCGATCAGCGAACATCTGCTGTGGGCCGGGCCTTACACCTGCTCAAACTTCTACATAGTGCTGAGTGGAAGCGGCCACGCGATGTTTATTGACTACGGGCTAGCTTCATATGGGCATTGCCATTCTGGCGCCGACTCCGATGGGCTGCAAGCATTGCGTTTTGTAGAGCATCATATAGACCAGCTTCGCGATGATCATGGGGTCCGGCATATCGAACTCGTCGTGCCAACGCACATTCACGATGACCACGTCTGTGGCATCCCATACCTCCAGCGACATTTCGGCACACAGTGCTGGGCACTAGATTGTATTGCAGAGGTCATTGCCAACCCAGCCGCTTGGGCAAGCACCCCGTGCTGCTTCCACAAACCAATCGAGGTGCAACGGAAATTGATTGATGGGGAGGCTTTCCGTTGGCGAGGATATCATTTCGAGGTGCATTACGCCCCTGGTCAAACCGAGTATCACGCGATGATTCTTAGTAAAATCGATGGCAAACGGGTCGTTTTTGGCGGCGACAATCTTTTTCTTTTCAATCCAGGCGCTGGAGGGATTGACCGGGAGATTGCGGTCCAGAGCACGGTCTTTCGCAACAGCTTTCAGTTGGAGATGCATCGTCGCTGCGCGAGTGTAATGCGGGCGCTTAACCCCCATCTTGTGTGCCCTGGGCATGGCGAGCTGATTGAGATGCATCCGTCGAGGGTCACCGAGTACACGGATTATATCGAGCGCAAGGAAGCAGCCTTCCGTGATATAGTAGATGAGCCGGCCGATCAGTTCATTGATCTATTCTGGGCGCGAATGCTTCCTTATCTTTCGCACGTTATGCCGAACAGCAAACTTGTATACACTGTGAAGGTCCGCAATAACTTGGAGCGATCTGCTGTGTACAGTGCGCGTCTCCATCCGGCATTTGGTTGGGCCTCAGACGGAGAGGCTGAAAGCATTACGCTGCAACCTGGGGAGCTAGGCGACGTAATGCTTGTGGCTGCCGCTCCCGATCATGTTGATCCTCGGCGAAGGCTCATCACCGCCGAAATTTTGATCGACGGTGTATCGCAGGGACCTGTCTGCGAAGCCCTCGTATTAATGCTCAGTCATGGTTGTAGCGTACGCATCCGGTGAAGACCGCAGACTGGCCTATCCGGTGGCCATGAGCACCTGAGCACCGTGGTGCTGGGGTCAAGATTTTGATGGGGAGACGCGATGATATTCTTCGAGCAGGAGTTTGACCTCCTCGATGCCTTCATCGGTGAAGGCCAAGATCCCGTCGTCATCGTTGGCGCCGTACACCCAGATGACGCCGTCCTCGGGCTCGAGACCGAGGGTCAGTTCCTGGATGAGCGCTTCGCTGACGCCGAGGTCCGTGGCGACACGTTCGACGGTGTAGACGTGATGCACCTTATTGCGCTGCATGATCAGGCCGCCGCCGGTTGGGTCCGCAGTTTTGCGGATATCCAATTCCACGGCAGCAAATCATCGATCCGATGGGCCGGATAGGCGGGCAGTCGGGCGAAGACGTCGGCGAGCCAGGCCTGCGGGTCGATATCGTTCATCTTGGCGCTGACGATCAGGCTGTAGAGAACGGCAGCGCGCTGTCCGCCGCGATCGGAACCGCAGAACAGCCAGGACTTTCTGCCGAGAGCGATGCCGCGCAGGGCTCGCTCGGCGGCATTGTTCGATAGGCAAATGCGCCCATCGTCGAGGAACCGGGTGAAGGATGACCAGCGGCGCAGCATGTAGTTGAAGGCCTTGCTCAAATCGTGCCCGCGCGAGAGCTTGTCGCGCGTCTCAATCATCCAGCGCTCGAGCTCGGTGATCAGCGGCGCGCTCCGCTCCTGGCGCACGGCGAGGCGTTGTTCTGGCGACAGGCCGTTGATCGCGCGCTCGATATCGAACAGGGCATCGATGCGCTTCACGGCTTCAACCGCTAGCGGATAGACCAGGTTGGGCTTGTCGCCGCGCGCCTTCTTGCGCGCCGCCGCTTCGATATCGGCCAGCTCGAACACTTTGCGCCGGCTGTGGGCCCAGCAGCTGGCTTCCAGAACAGGCGCCGGCTGACGACCCGCCGCATAGAGATCGCCATAACCGCCAAAGGCATCGGCCTGCAGAATGCCGCTCCAGCCGGCGAGATGCGCCGCGGGATGTTCGCCTCGACGATCGCGGGAATAGTAGAACACTGCCGCCGGCGGATCGGCGCCGCCGAACGGTCGGTCATCGCGCACATAGGTCCATAATCGGCCGGTATCGGTCTTGCCCTTGGCCAGGACCGGCACCGTCGTGTCGTCGCCGTGCAGACGTGAAGCGGCCAGCACATGGGCTTCGAGGCGCTTGAACAGCGGCATCAGCGCCGCGGCGCCGGCGCCGACCTGGTCGGCGAGCGTCGACAGGCTGAGCGGCACGCCTTCGCGGGCATAGCGTTCAGCCTGGCGGTTGAGCGGCTGATGCTGTCCGAACTTCTCGAACAGGATCATCGCCAGCAGGCCGGGACCGGCCCAGCCGCGCGGGGTGGCGTGGAACGGCGCCGGAGCCTGGCTGATCGCCTCGCAGTCGCGGCAGGTGAACTTCTCCCGCACGTGCTGGATCACCTTCCATTGCCGCGGCACCACCTCCAGCGTCTCGGTGATATCCTCAGCCAGCTTGCGCAGCCGATGACCGCCGCAGCAGTGGCAAGCGGTCGGCGCTGGCTCGACCACGCGTTCGCGCGGCAGATGCTCGGGAAATGGCTGGCGCGCCGGTCGTTTGCGCACATAAGGCGCCACCTCGGTGGTCCGGGCCGCGGCCTGTTCGGCGGCGATCTCGTCTTCCGTTGCCGTGCTCTCGAGTTCCTCGAAGGTGAGCTCCATCTGGTCGTGCAGGCGGGCTGAGCGTTCAGAACGCTGACCATGCAGCGCCCGCTGCAGCTTCCGGATCGTCAGATCCTGATGTGCGATCAGCGCCGCATCATCCGATGCCTTGGCCCTGGCGACCGCCAGTTCGGCCTCGACCAGCGCAGCGCGCGCGGCCTCGTCTTCGGCTCTGGCCAGCGCCGCGCTCAGCGCTGCTCTCAGCGCGCCGATATCGTCCGGAACAGCATCCTGGGCGGTGGCAACCATGCCCTGGAGTGAATCATAAAACGCCTCCGCTGACTCGCGGAAAATGGCGCAAACTCAAAGAAAAACTCAGCCCGCGCGCTGCGGGCGGAACGTGTGGCGCGGGTTGCGCCAATCGATCCCGTCGAGCATGTAGGCGAGCTGCGCCGGTGCTATGGAAACCGTGCCGTCCGCCGGCGACGGCCATAGAAACCGGCCCTTCTCGAGCCGTTTTGCATACAGCGACATGCCGAGTCCATCATGCCAGATAATCTTGATCAGATTGCCGCTGCGGCCGCGGAAGACATAAAGATCGCCGGCGAACGGTTATGTGGCGCGCCACATAACCGTTCTTATGTGTCGGGCGAGATTATGTGGCGGAGCCGCCCTGACCCCTTTCGGGCCGGCCAAACCCAGCTTGCCTCCGCCACATAATATTTCATGCCTCTCTCATGGCGCGGGATTCCCCTGTGCCACAACGCCGGAGGGGCAGAATGCTCGAGTTCTATTTTTCCTATTGTGGGGTGCTCAAGCGCCTGCGTAGCGGTGCACTCGGTGGCGAGATGGATCGCCTCGCGGAGCATTTTTTCACCCTCGGTTATAAGCGAGCGTCCGCCAAGATTTACCTGAGCCGGATTGCGCGCTTTAGCCAGTTTGCCGCAACGCGCTGTGGTCGGATGCCGATCCATCAAGATGTCGTCGACAGCTATTTATGCACGTTTACTACGGATTCTCCACGCATTGGGGCAGCATCGGCGCTGGGACATGCACGGCGAGTGGCTCCGGAGCGCTTCATTTCTTCCCCTCCCAAGGTAGATGATGATCCGGATACTCCGCTTCTGACCTCATTTTCCGACTATTTGCGCAAGGTGCGAGGACTTGAGCTGAAGACCCGCGAAGGCGTTCTTCTGGGAGGCCGCCGCTTTCTGGATTGGTTCCGCCATCACCATCCCGGTCAAGACCTCGAGGCGTTGACGGCTGAGCACGTACTCGCTGCTGTCGAGCATCGGCTGTCGCTATCGGCGACCACCGGCACCCGCACGGCAGCGACTTCTCACATCCGAACATTTCTTCAGTTTTTATGTTGGGCTGGCCACCATGATCAGGATCTCGACCGCGTCGTCCCAAGGACGCCTCATTGGCGTTTGGCGCATTTGCCGCCGCGCCTTGCATGGGATGACGTTCGGCGGGCAATCGATGCGATCGGTGCAACGACGCCGGTCGACATCCGCGATCGAGCCGTCCTGCTGCTACTCGCCACCACGGGCATTCGCAACGGTGAGCTACGCGCCATTCAGCTGCAGGATATCGACTGGCGTGCTGGCGAGGTTTCTGTCCGGCGCACCAAGGGCAAGCGGGATCGGGTGGCGCCGCTGCTCGAGGAGACTGGCGCTGCGCTCGCCGACTACGTCCTGCGCGCTCGACCGAAAGTGGATAGTCCGTATCTGTTCCTGTCCTTCACGCCGCCCGTGGCACCGTTCAAATGCGCGTCGCCTGTTTCGAGGATCGTGCGGAAGCGGTTGCGACATGGCGGGGTTGAACTCGGGCAGGTCGCAGGTGCGCATCTCCTGCGCCACAGTCTCGCCACCCAGCTCGTCAAGCAGCGAAGGCCGATCAACGAGGTCGCCGATCTCCTGGGACACCGCAGCATCAATACAACGGCGCTGTACGTAAAGGTCGCGACCTCGCAACTTGCCGAGGTCGCACTCCCCTTTCCGGGAGGCGTGGCATGACCGCCTTTGCCCGATTCCTCCGCGAGAAGGCCGAGTGTTACATCGAGCTACGCCACTCCCTCGGCTATGCCTTCAGCAAGCAAGCCGGCACGTTGCGGGCCTTCGTGAGGTACGTTGAGCGCGCTCAGTTCGATGGGCCCGCCACTCGAACGTTGGCGCTGGATTTCGCGCTGTCGTTCAGCGGTGCCGCCAACAGCCGCGTCACTCGTCACGGCGTGCTCCGCCGGTTTTACGAGTATCTCGCCGTCTACGACGCGCGAACCGAAGTCTTGGAGCGCAGGGCTTTCCCCAGATCCAGAGCGATTCCGCCTCCGCGTATTCTCAGCGAGGCCGAGTTGGCATCACTCATCGACGCATGCGCCCGCATTTCGCCTAGCATTCCTCTGCGAGGGCGGACGATGGCGACGCTGATCGGATTGTTGGCGAGTTCGGGGCTGCGATCGGGCGAAGTAGTCGGGCTTGATCGATCCGACGTTGATCTCACCAACGGGGTTCTCCTCGTTCGGAAGACAAAGTTCCGCAAGGATCGTCTCGTTCCAGTTCACACGACAACCCAGGCTGCCCTTGGTTGCTATGCCCGTGAGCGCGACGCCGCTTTCCCCATACCCAAGGATCAGGGCTTCTTCCTCAGTTCCCGGGGCAATCGCCTCTCGGCGACCGGCCTGCAAAACGGCTTTGCCGAGGTCCGTAAACTCGCCGACTTTGATCGCGGTAAGCCGTTAAGGCCGCACGATCTCAGGCACCGATTTGCCGTGACCCGCCTCAGCCTCTGGCACCAACAGCGCTTAGACGTTCAGGCGCTATTGCCTTTGCTCGCCACATATCTCGGCCACGCCAGTTACAGCGACACGGCCTACTACGTCACGGGCTCGGCGGAACTCCTCGCCATCGCGGCTGAGCGTGCCGCCCTCGATGGAGGCGCAGCATGAGCGAAGACCTGCTCCTAGCGCCGCTCCTGGAGTCGTATTTCCGCCGGCGCCTGACCAAGCAGCGGAACGCGACTCCCGCGACCGTGGCCAGCTATCGGGACGCCTTGCGCATGCTGATCCTCTTTGCCGCCGCCCGATTGCGGAAGAAGCCCGCCGCCTTGGCGCTCGAAGAGCTTGATCGAGACCTCGTTCTCGCTTTTCTCGACGAACTCGAGGAGAAGCGGAACAATTCCGTCACCACGCGCAACGCCCGCTTGGCCGCGATCCGATCTTTCTTCCACCACGTCGCTGCCGCCGACCCGGCGTCCTTCGGCGTCGCCCAACGCGTGCTGACGATTCCCATTAAACGGACGCACATTGAGGTGACGTACCACCTCACCAAGGCCGAAGTGGACACCCTCATCGCGGCGCCCGATCCAAAGACGCCCCGTGGTCGGCGCGACCGAGCCTTTCTGCTCTTCTTGGCACGGACCGGCGCCCGGGTCTCCGAAGCCACCGGCGTCAACGCAAACGACCTTCAGTTGGAGCGGCCGCACCCACAAGTGCTGCTGCGCGGCAAGGGGCGCAGAGACCGCGTCGTCCCCATTGCTAAGGACCTGGCGCGGGCGCTGACATCCTTGTTGAGCGAGCGCGGGATCGCCCATCACGAGCCGCGACCGATATTCGTCGGCGCCCGCAACGAGCGTCTGACTCGTTTCGGAGCGACCCATATCGTGCGGCGTGCGGCCACCGAGGCCGTGCCTACCAAGCCGGCCTTGGCCGACAAGCCCATATCGCCGCACATCTTCCGGCACTCCCTCGCCATGAAGCTTCTTCAGTCCGGCGTGGACCTTTTGACGATCCAAGCCTGGCTCGGGCACGCACAGGTCGCCACGACCCACCGCTATGCCACAGCGGATGTCGAGATGATGCGCAATGGACTCGAGAAGGCGGGCATCGAGGGCAATTACGGGGCGCGCTTCCGGCCCACCGATGCCGTTCTGCAACTGCTGAACTCCATCTGAATATTATGTGGCGGAGGCAAGCTGGGTTTGGCCGGCCCGAAAGGGGTCAGGGCGGCTCCGCCACATAATCTCGCCCGACACATAAATGCGGATCCCGGCCCAACGTCTCCTGAACCTGCAGAGCGAGGCCTTGCATTCCGCGACGCATATCGGTCCGGCCGACCGCCAACCAGATCCGCACCTGGCTCGGAACCGGGATCATGAAACGCCCAGCGCCTTCACCATCGCCGCCGCCAGTGTCGGCGGCGTGGTCAGCGGAATCCGCAGCCGCACCTTGCCGGCGATCTCCAGCTCGATCACCGCTGATGGCGCCGCCGGCACCGAAGCGGCCACAGGCGCATCGGGAACCACGACAACTTCGGCAAAGCCCGTCTCGCGGGCTCTCAGCGTGCGGCGCCACTTATAGATCAGGCTGGTCGCGACATCGTACTGACGCGCCACCGCCGTCACCGTGGCCCCGGGCGCGAATGCCGCGGCCAGTATCCGGTACTGATCCTCTTCACGCCAACGACGACGACGCTCCGGTCCGGTCAATAACGTCACATGGCTCATGCTGTGCTGCTAACTACGCTCGTAAGGGCGACCTTAAGAGCGCAGCTTCGCTACCGTGCCATGTTCCCGCAAGGCGGCCTTCGCCGGAGGCGTACGTTGTAGCTAGGCGCGCACGAAGAGTTGGACCATGCGCTACCTGCCTTGGCTGCAGGAGCAGTTGTTCGACTATCCCGCACATCAGACCGCGCTCCAGGATGATCGAAGTGCTGCGCGCCTCGGAAAGAGCGGGTGAACGGTTAGGAAGGAATGAGCTTGTGGCACGAGGCGATCCAAGAAGCATAGCGTCCAGTTCGTCTCGGCTGCCACGCTCGTGGCCAACCAACGACGACGGTTCACTCGAGTAGCAGCTGACGATCCTCTCGCGGCCGAGGCTGTTGATCATCTGCGTGCTCGACTGCTTGACACTGTCCTGTAACATTGTCGCCAAACCAAAACGTTTGCTGACAAAAGCAAACAATAATAGTCTGGTAAAATTTGCTATTGCAAAATCAGTATTTCAAATGTAACAGAATAGGCCGCGCTCAATGAATGGGTCACCAGTGTAACCGGCATGCTATGGCCGAGGGCATCAGACGCGAGATACCCGGGCCCGTCCGTAAGTGCTGTCCCGGCGGCACCTTTCGCGCGTGGATGTAAGGGTCGATGTTCGAGGCCTTTGAGGGCTTCGACATATGACGATTTCAGAGTTTACGCTTAAGTCCAAGGACGAGGAGCCGGTCCGTCGGCTTGAGATCTTCACAGGTTCGGGTCGGCGGCGTGAGGTTACCCTCCGGCGAAGGCCGCCTTGCGAGAAGATGGCACGGTAGCGAGGCTGCGCTCTTAAGGTCGTCCTTACGAGCGAAGTTAGCAGCACAGCATGAGCCATGTGACGTTATTGACCGGGCCGGAGCGGCGGCGGCGTTGGAGTGAAGAGGATCAGTGCCGGATACTGGCCGGGGCATTCGCGCCCGGTGCCACAGTGGCGGCGGTGGCGCGTCAGTACGATGTCGCGACCAGCCTGATCTACAAGTGGCGCCGCACGGTGAGAGCCCGCGACACGGGCTTTGCCGAAGTTGTCGTGGCTCTCGACGAGCCTGTCGCCGTTTCGCGACCGGCGGCATCTCCAGCGGTGATCGAGCTGGAGGTCGCCGGCAAGGTGCGGCTGCGGCTTCCGCTGACCACGCCGCCGACACTGGCGCCTTCAGCCATTCGCCCTGGGCGAGCGCCATGGTGCTGCGCCGGCCGAGCCCGCGCGGCGCGGCAAAGTCGATGTCCTCGATGCAGGCTTCGGGAAAGCGCAGCCTGGCTGAGGCGAGCCGGTTCCGGACGCGCTTGTCGGCCCGTATGGCGACCTCACGGTCGAGCATCAGGCCGAGCCACTCGTCACGGCTGAGCTCGTTGGCGTTGTTCCGTTCGGCCAGTTCGCGCCAGGCGGCAGCCATGCCGGCCAGACCGAGGTCCTGCATCTGGTCGAGGGTAGGGTTCGTCAGCATTCTTTCTTCCTTTCCTTCACTGGTAATAGGTGGAGCCGCGGATGTTGGCGTGCTGGGATGTCGGCTTTGCCGGTTCTGCGGAGCTGGCTCGGTCGAGGCCGGCTTTGAGGATGGCGGTGACGGAGGAGTAGGCGATCGCGTTGATCAGCAGCGCCCGCTCGCAGGCGGCATTGAGACGCTCGGGCCCATAGCGCGGCGCCAGCGACAGGATGCCCATGGCCGAGCGATATCCCGGTTCCGGATGCGGCCGGTCGCGCATCATGCGCTCGACCAGAATGGCGGCACCGATCCCGGCCGCCCGGCTGATCAGGCTGGCCGGCGTGGTGTTGGCGTAGCGCTGGTGCGCCTTGGGCATGTGTTCGTTGACGGTGATATGGCCGGAACGCTGTGAGCGACGCACATGGCTGGCGACACGCTGGTGATCGTGGAAGATCTCGACCACTCGATGAGTAAGCCGCACCTCGACGGTGCGCCCGATCAGCCGGTGCGGCACCGAGTAGAAGGTCTTGTCAACTTCGAAATGGTAGTCAGGATGCACCTTCGCCGACTTCCACTCGGCGTATTCGAACGGTGCTGCCGGCAGCGGCTTCAAGGCAGCCCGCTCGATCTCCTCGAACAGTTCGGCGGCTTTGGCCGACATTCCCTTCGCGGCTGGCTCAAACGACGCTGACCTATCTTCACGCACATCTTGAGCTGAAGGAATCCGCACTTGCCAAGCTGAAGCCATACGAACGCGCAAAGGCCGAAAATTTCGACCAAACGACCGGCTTCTTGAGTTCCTGAACGCGCTTTGAGCATGAGAACTATGCCGAGTGTCAACGACCAGTTCTTGGTCGAAATGGCGGGCAAAGCGCTTCATACCGCCATGATCGGAAGAGGCGCTCGGCATAGTTCGGCAGTCGGCATAAACATGCAAGCTCAACGGCGTCGAGCCTCACACCTACCTCGCTGACGTGATCGCCCGGATCGTCGCCGGCCATCCACAAAGCCAGATCGACGATCCGCTGCCCTTGGGCCTACAGACCCATGCCGCTCAAGGCGGTGGCCTGAGAACAGCGGTTACGCCCGTCCGTTTCCTTGAGAGGTCTGATGCGGCCTTGGACCGGACTTGTGCTCCACGGATGGGGATAGCCGCTCGATGGTGATAAAGAAAGTGCCGAGGATGGGATTCGCCTCGGAGCCGTAGGCCGTCCAACTGCGGCAAATTGCCTGGAAGCACACCCCGATGTATAGCAGCATTCAAACGCGGGCACCAAGCCTGGAATTAATCCTAAGTTGGCACGAATCTTGAGGGCATTCATTCAACGGGGAAAGATGGATCAAAATCATCCATGATCAGGGAACGCCGGTCCAGTTTGGATAATTGCCTACGCGGTATCTTTCAGGGGATGCGATCGTCAGCCCAGAAGAAAAATTTCAGAATACGATGAAAGGTGCATAGAATATAACTTGCTAACTAAGTTCCGGACCCTAGTCATGGAAGGAAATGACCGTGCTAAATCCACTAGAGAATGGCGCCTCTATCTTAGATAACGATGTCGGCTGCGCAAGACGGATCAATGCTCGCAACGTTACTGTCTACGATACGGCTGGCGATAAAGGGCGGGGGATTTTCGCCGCTCGGGATTTCCTGCCCGGCGAGGTTGTGATGATCGGACTTGTTGATCGCTTGGAAAAGGCTCGGACGATATACTCGATCCAGATGGATTGGAATGTTCATGCTCTATTTGAGGAGCCGGCTATTTTTGTAAACCATTCCTGTGATCCCAATCTAGCGATCGTGCCGAACCGGTTCCGAGCGTACGACTTTATCGCTGTTCAGGAAATCTCTCCTGGCGCCGAGCTGACGTGGGACTATGCCACCTCCGAGTTCGAGAGCATAGCGGTCCCAGTTTGTCTTTGTGCAGCGGTAAATTGCCGACAAGCAGCCGGAGGGTTTTCCACGCTGCCTCCCGATCATCCACTGCTCTTGGCGGGATTCTATGCGCCCTATCTCCAACGAAACTCTGGATAGTCGCGAGGATATCCGAATGGGCTTGAGCGGGGCAGCTTCGCCCTAATGCGTTGTTTCGGCGTCTTGTTCCTGAGCTGCAGGTCCAAGCTTTAAATTAACAGATTCGCCTCATGTTGGGATCTTCGCGCGTGAGCACAAGTGCACCCGGCGCTTGCCATGTAGCGCAGCCGCGCCGCGCGGATTCCCTTGATCCGAGCTGTGATTCCGGGCGGGGACTTGTAGTGATAGGTCGTCATGTCGAACTGCAGAATTGGCGGCCCTGGCGGATCTGACCACCCGCAAGGACCGATCGACCTGCTTCGGCCAACACCTCTACAAGGCGCGTAATCTGGTAGAGCGATTCTTCAGCTAGGTCAAACACGTCCGTCGCATCTACAGGCTACGGCAAACTGGCGGAAAACTACCTGGCCGTCATCAGCTTGGGTCGTGTCCCATTGGGTGGTGTAGCTGGTCGGCAAACGAAGCCGCGCGCGAGCGCGCCGTTAGCAGCGCTGTAGCGAGTGAGCGGCGCGACGGTGGTCATCGGCGCTCTTTCCGGTCGGATTTGGTTGTTGACGCCCTCATTTCAAAAGGACCAACGATGACCTACGGATGAACCTGCGCAGGCTCGTGGAAAATCCGCGCGCCAACGCTTTCAGCCGTGTCCCGCACATCCGGTGCGAGACCCCCCACAGTTCCGTCAGCGCATCACCGACGCAACGTGATACAGCGCCACTCCGGCCGCGGCCGACGGCCCGCCTGCGGTCCTTTCGTAAGGCGCATCGCGGCTTGCCCTCAGTCTGATTTGCTCCTGGCGTTCACGGCGGTAGCAATCAGATGAAGCAATGGCTCAACATCCAAGAACTATTCAGGCGACCTATGCGCTTAGGAATGATTCTCGAGCGAACATTCGAGTTGGCACGAGAGGCGCCGTCGTCATTCAGTCTCCATGTGGCCGTGTTCAGCCTTGTCTGGTTGACGTCTTTACGTCTGGAACCCGACACGCTGAGGCACAAGTATCCCGTTGCGCCGTGCGAAAACACCGTTTTTCTCCTCTTGCTCCACAACCTCTTCGGCGGCACGCCGATTGCATTGGACACGGTGCAGGCGCGGTCTAGCCCGTCCGCTCCCATGAACCAGTCGATTGATTCCGAGCCTATGAACTGACAACGGGCAAATTCCAAGGAGTAGCTCATGCGGGTAGCAGTCGTCTGGAATCATGACCATACGGGCGTGATCAACCGGTTTGGTCAGCGCAGTCAGGAGTTCAGCAATCGTGAGGAGACCGAGAGCGTGCTGGCGGCATTGCAAGAGAGCGGCCACGAGACGCTGCTGTATGAAGGCGATAAAGGACTTCTCGCTAAGCTAGAGCAATTCATGCCCCCAGACGCACAAGCCCGCCCTTCCGGAATGGTCTTCAACCGGGCGAACGGAATTCAGGGCGAGTGCCCTTTCATTCACGTTCCTGCCATGCTGGAGATGGCAGGCGTACCGTATACTGGAGCGAGCGCACTCGGGTATGGGCTGTCAATCGACAAGGTCGTCGCCAAGGCCCTCATGCGCGATCAGGTGCCGACGCCCAACTTTCGCGTGCTGTGTCGCGGCACCGAAAACATCGGCGACCTGCGATTCCCAGTGGTGGTGAAGCCCTGTCGGGAACACAGTAGTTTCGGATTGCAGCTGGTACATGAACCCGCTCAGTTGAGGCAGGCCGTGGAAGAGATCGTCACGCAATATGCGCAGGATGCGCTAGTGGAAGAATACATCGACGGGCGAGAAGTCGCCGTCGCGCTCCTGGGAAACGGAGAGTTAGAGGTGTTTCCGCCCGTGGAGCACGACTTCGGCGACCGCGACACGCGTCTTATGACTTGGGAAGCGAAGTATGTGGCGGCGGAGATGCCGCCGCAGATTTGCCCGGCGCAAATTGGGAGCAGCCTGGCGACGGTGCTGAGGGATATTTCAGTTGCGACCTTCCGTGCCTGCCGGTGCCGGGACTATGCCCGCGTCGACCTCCGGATCGACCGTGCCGGCCAGCCCTTTGTCCTGGAGATCAATTCCAATCCGGGGCTCAAAATGAGCTCGTCGTATGTGCGAGCCGCGATGACTGCCGGACACAGCTACGCGAGCTTGGTCAATCGTATCCTCGACGTCGCTCACACGCGGTACTTCGGCATCGGGCTCACCTAGGCTGAGCACGTCGAACTCGGGTTCCGGAAAGCCGCCGGCACGAATTCCATTGGATCGCGAACAGAGGTTCCACTGGAGCCTTGTGACAGCAAAGATCCCCTCTCGATCGGTGGCCGCAAGAAGATCTGACAGCGGTCAAGGCATATCGCCGGCATGACTCCTTAAATAGAGATCACGATGTTTCTTAAAGCGGACGGAACTGAGGTGTGGCTGCAGAGCTCGACAAAGTTGCCGTATCTGTCCCTTGCTGGCGTCATGGAAACTCCTGAGGAGTATGTGACAATTCGAACAAGACTGATCGAGCGGTATGAGTTGCTTTCCGGCATCGCCTCCAACGACGCATTCCTGGTCCAGGGAGTCGAGGACGGCGGCGCTTTGGTTTTCTGCGTCCGACCCGACAAAAATTGCGCCTTGCTGCTGCTGGGGAAATTTGACCGCGGCCGGGAGAGGCGAAAACCCTGTGGTGTTCTCGATACCCTCGTCGAACTGATCGAGAACAGCGTAGATGGAATCGCCCGACAAGCTGGTGGGACCATTCGTTTGGAGGTCGTGCAGTCCGAGCTGGCAATGCTTGCCTGCTGAAGGAGAACGATGTGCGCCGGCATTGTGCCATCGGGCACAAGTTCCCGATCTGTTGCTCAAGCCAGCCCGCTTATCGTGAACGCCCGGGAACCCTACCTTCCAGCGGTCCAAAGAAAGTATCGGAGCAGAAACGGCTGAGTCTAATCGCCACTGGATGAAGTTCAGTCGCATGTGTGGACGTATATGGCCCCGCCCGATTGCAACAGGTCGGCTGGATCAGGATCGTTGGTCACAACTGCTGACGTATATCCGGCTTCCTAATGCGGCTGGACAACGTCTTCGCCGCGAGCCCCGATGGATTTTCGCGCGCTTCCACCTCATCGGCCCCTAGCTAGTGCGCGTCCATAAACGGCAAGCTGCTGATATTATTGAATGAATCCTGATTTTGGGTAGGCAAGGCCCGGCGGGTTCAGATACACTTCGAGATCAAGCCACTGATTCCAAAGCGTTTCTGCCACCGCCGGGGCCGACAATGCGCCAAGAACGCACCGTCCAATCCAGTGTATTTGATCTTTTCGCCGGACACGAGATCGGCTGTGAATTGAAAGCCATGTCGCAATGGCTGGACGAGCATCGCGAGCTTCTGAGCCTGGTGACGCGGGACCTGCGCCGGCACGATCTCAAGGAGACCGGCCGCGAGGGCCTGCCGGCGGAGGCTGTGCTGCGCTGCGCGCTGCTCAAGCAGCACCGCCAACTAAGCTATCAGGAACTGGCCTTTCACTTGGAGGATTCCGCCTCGTTCCGGGCTTTTGCCCGGCTGCCATGGGGGTGGAGCCCAAAGAAATCAGTCCTGCACAAGACGATCAGCGCGATCCAGGCGCCGACCTGGGAAGAAATCAACAAAGTACTGCTGGCAAGCGCCAGGCGAGAGAAGCTGGAAGGCGGCAAGGTCGTGCGCGTGGACAGCACCGTCACCGCCGCACTCGTCCACGAGCCGAGCGACAGCAGCCTGTTATGGGACGCTGTGCGGGTGATGGTGCGGCTGTTGCAGCACGCGGATGCACTGGGCAGCGCCATCCCATGGCACGATCACTGCCGCGCGGCGAAGAAGCGGTCCCGGTCGATCGAATATACCCGCGGCCGCCCGAAACGGGTGAAGCACTACCGCGAGCTGCTCAGGATCACACGCACCACCTTGGGCTATCTCCATCAGGCGGCTGAGCAGCTGACCCTGACGGCGAGCCCGGCCATTGAACTGTGGCAGGCCCAAGTCCGCCATTACCGGCCGCTGATCGAGCGGATCATCGCCCAGACCGAACGGCGGGTCCTGGCAGGCGAGCCGGTCCCGGCCGGCGAGAAGCTGGTGAGCCTGTTCGAGCCGCATGCCGATATCATCGTCAAGGGCAGCCGCGACGTCGATTATGGTCACAAGATCAATCTGACCACCGGTCGCAGCGGACTGATCCTCGATCTCGTCATCGAAGCGGGCAACCCAGCCGACAGCGAGCGTCTGCTGCTAATGCTGGAGCGCCACATCGCGTTTTACGGCGAGCCGCCGCGTCAGGCGGCGGCCGACGGCGGCTATGCCAGCCGCGCCAATCTGCGCCAAGCCAAGGCGTGGGGCGTGCGCGATATGGCGTTCCACAAGAAGAGCGCCCTCAGGATCGAAGACATGGTCAGCAGCCGCTGGGTCTATCGCAAGCTGCGCAACTTCCGCGCTGGTATCGAGGCCAGCATCTCCTGCCTGAAGCGCGCCTATGGCTTGGCCCGCTGCACCTGGCGCGGGCTCAACCACTTCAAGGCTTACGTCTGGTCCTCGGTGGTCGCTTACAATCTCGCCCTCTTCACCCGCCTCAGATCGACCTGACCCCAGTCATCGGGCTGCGTTCAGGAGCACGCCGGCGAGCGCCGGCCGATACCCCTATGACCCCATTGCCGCCAGATCGACCCCCGGCCGCAACCTCCATGCACTTGTACCATCACGCGTCCCCAAAAACATCGCTTCAGCAGGCCAAAGACCGCTGAAAACTCCGGGAAAACAGCCGTTTATGGACGCGCACTAGCTAGACATTGGCCGAAGCCAAGCCGGTCCACACACCAGGTTCGGGAAGCGACGGAATGACCGTTTCACCATCTCCTACCATTTTGCTGCAATTGCCAGGGTGAGACCTCCTTCTGTTATTCCTTCGTTTGCCGCTTCGCCTCAAGCTGCTTCTACCGAGGGTGCGGGCTCGTAGAATGTGCTGCCCGAGAGCATGGCCCACACGATCCTCGCATTCTTGTTGGCGAGCGCGACAGCCGCGACATTGGGATGCCGCCTTTGCCGCAGCTTACCGAGCCAGAGACTTCGGGGATCTTGCTTGCCGGCTGCTTTACCAAGCGCAGCGCGAGCGCCATGGATCATCAATGTGCGCAGGTAGCGATCGCCGCGTTTGCTGATACCGAACAGGCGCTCGCCCCGAATCCCAGAGAGATCTACGCGCTTTACGCGACACCCACTGAGCGGGTTTGTCCCGCCTTGACCGCCCGTCATCACACCGGCATCCTCTCGACTGCTCACCCCGGCCGAAAGCGGCCCGCCGCGGTTGTGTGCGTCAAGTTCTGCAAAAAAGGGCGGCCATGGTGGTCGGTCGTGCGGCTTGGCGCAAAGCGAGTTTCTTGTGCTCTCGTAGATCGTCCATTTTGATGTAGCGGTTTGCCTCCATCCAGTTTTCATTGGTCTCGACGGCGAGCGCCCGGACGAGGCGAAGGCAGCTCTGGGAATTTGGGAAGTGGCGCACAACACAGGTGTGGCGGCGGATTTCCTCGTGGAGCCGCTCCAGCATGTTGGTAACCGGTATGATCATGACGGTGCCATCCGATCCCCGCTGGAGATGATCGATTTTCGGCGTATGGTGCGACCATCCGGGACAGGGGCACCGGGAGCACGCCAAGTGCGGGCAGGCGGGGGCGAAAAAACAGCTCACCTGAAGCCGAACAAAGAAACGCACAGGAGAGCCGAAATCACGCTTGTCGATGTCATCCGTCAAGGCGTGGCCTGGAGACCTCGCAGCCGGCCGCCAATCGCACCGGCCAGCCTTGACTGCGTCTCGACACGCTCGCACGGGAAATCCTGTAGGCGGGGGCGAAAAAACAGCTCACCTGAAGCCGAACAAAGAAACGCACAGGAGAGCCGAAATCACGCTTGTCGATGTCATCCGTGGACTTCAGGTGCTTGCGGTGCTGGCGTGGCAGGCGCAAGAAGGTCAGCGTGCTGCCGATGGCATCTCCTGCCCAGATCGTCAGCCGCGGTTGGCGGGCGGACCAATTGGAAAGCCATGCGGCGAGATCGGCCTTGGCCTCGGCTAGATCGCGCCGGTCATAGAGCCAGCGCAGTTACTGCAGGCAATCGTCGTCATGCTTTCTCGGCAGGTGGTCGAGCGCGTTCCTGAGCAAATGCACATAGCAGGCCGCCTTCGGGATCACCCAATCGCCGCCACGAGGCCGGCATGGTCTTCGGACACGACCAGTTCGATACCCCTGAGGCCGCGTCGTTTCAAGGCGACGAGAAGGTCGTTCCAGGCCAAGCGGCTCTCACGATTGGCCATCCCCACGGCCAGGATCTGGCGCCTTCCGTCCAAGTTGATGCCGACCGCGATCAGCACCGCCTGGCTCAACGGCAGTTCCGGCTTCGCGCACCTTCTCGTGACGGGAGGGTGAGTTAGGCAACGGTTCTTCCTGCGCGCGTTCGCCAAGCGCCTTCAGGCTCTCGTCCAGGCGCTTGTTGATGACCGAGATCGACGAGGCCGAGAAGGCATGGCCGCACGCTCTTCGGTGATCGTCTTGACCTTCCGGGTCAAGACCCCTTGCACATAGATCTCGCAAGCATACGACCCGGGTTCGCTCCGAACGCTGGCAGCGCTCGAACAGCTCGGTAGAGAAGCGGCCGCCCGGTCTTGCGGAACCCGCAGCTCTAGCTTGCCGACCCGGCTGACAAGAGTTCGCGTAGTAACCCAAGCCCAGTGGTGCCCCGTCGCGATTCCAACTGGGAACGGCGGCAATGATTTGGACCGGCGACGTCATCGCGGCGAAGCTTGCGACGGACAACGACAGCATCAGCGTTATTGACCCCCGTGGCTTGTCGTATCCAGACCAATTGTGGCAATCTTCTTTAAGCGACGGTTCTCCCTCATGTGACTTTCGACAGCCACACTTTGGCAGATTGCGATGCCGGGAGCGGAAGCCGTCTACAAATCAGGTCAGGGAGAGGCTACAACGCGCTCCATGCCACCACCGGGTTCTTCGCATACTTTATCTTCGTCTGAACCCAATACACGGTCGAAAACCACCGAATAGCAGACCATAAAGTGTCCGCTTCAGATTCGAGTGCATGGCCGGCTTCGTCGGAATCCGCACCAGAGTTTAGCATTTCACTCAGCGAGACGATCCCAGCAGTCATCGAGGGCGCGCGAAAGTTTGTGTTTCATGATGCGCTGGCTTGGCGTCCGCTCGAAATCGTCGACAATGACGATGTAGCGGGGTCTCTGATATGGGGCCAGTCGACTGGTGAGCCAGTTCGACAAGTCGGCGACATCGATCTGATTGCGGTTCCGTGGCTTTACGAATAGCTTTATGTCCTGCTCACCGATGTCGGCCGCAACTCCGATCATTGCGCATTCCTCAATTGTAGGATGGTGGGCGACGACATGCTCCACCTCCCAGGCAGAGACGTTTTCGCCGCGGCAGCGTACGCTGTCGGTCATGCGCCCGTGGAAGAAGAGGTTACCCATAGTATCAAAGGAGCCGAGGTCGCCCGTATGCAATGCCCCTTGGCGCAGAGCCTTGACCGTGGTCTCAGGATCATCCAAATAGCCCCGGAAAATTCCGTTAGGCATCTTTGTCCGTACGACGATCTCACCACGATCACCTTGCGGAACCGGTGCGCCATCCTGATCTAACAATTCAACCGCCTGCCATGGCACCGGCTTGCCGACTGAGCCCGCTACGCCGCTATCATTGAAGGTGGTTATGCTCGACGCTTCGGTCATGCCGTAGCATTCCCTGATCTCGACGCCGAATCGCTCCTGGAACTCGGTCCAGATCTCGGCTGGGCAACCCCCGCCCCAGGCGATGCGGACACAATGCTCGCGATCACGGGTCGAAGTGGGCTGCTTCAGAAGCATCTGCAGTATTCCACCAAGGTAGTGTATGTGTGTTGCTCGGTATTCGCGGGCCTGATCCCAGAAGCGGCTCGCGCTGAAGCCATCCACAATAGCAAGGGTGACTCCAAGCGTCATCGGCAAAGCTAACAGCTGTGCGCCTCCGATGTGGTAGAGAGGCTCCCAGACCAGCATAATGTCGCCCCGTCCAGCTGCGGAAACGAAGCCAACCCCCTCCCCTGCCAACCGCATCATGCCATGGGAGACGATGACACCCTTTGGCCAGCCAGTCGTACCGGATGTGTACATAATCGCGAATGGCGCCTCAGGGGCGGGAGCCTGCCCGCAGAAACCCCTTCGAGTGCTCAGCAAATCGGAAAGGCGTGCATAGGAATGACGCTCGCCATGTACCACGACCTGACCAGTCCGAATTGAGGCGCCTGATTCCAAAATGAGGTCTGCAAGGTCGTCATCCGCTATCACAAGGGAAGGGCATGCGTGTTCAAGAATGTAGCGGAGACCTTGACGGCGCTGCTTCGCGTTAATGGGCACCCAAACAACGCCGGCTTTGGCGAGGCCGAACACGACAGCCATAAACTCCGGGCTGTTCCGCATCATGACCGCAACGCGCTTGCCGTTCTTGAGACCTCGTGACACAAGCTCGGCGGCCATCGAGTTGGCCCGGTCCTCAAGGGTTGCAAAGGTGATCGGCGCTCCGTTGAAAATGGCGAAGAGGCCGCAAGGGTCACTGGCGGCCTTCTGGCGCAGGAGCTCTGTCAGGCTGGGCTCGGTGGGTGTCATAAAATCTCTCGATCTTTCTCTTTTCGCCCGCGCGCGTAGCGAGCTTGTAGTGAAGATGAATGTTGCGCAACGGAGACCATATTCGAAAATGGAATAACTAACATGCTAGAACAGACGAAATTTACTATTGCAAATTCGATATGAATTGCACGGGTTTATATCAGGTGACAAAGCAGCTGTGAAGATATATTTCAGATACTTATTAGGAAGATATATTTGGGTCTTTCCAAATTCTCCACTCGTAGTTTCGTATGACAATATACCCTGGGCCAGATCCTATCAGGTAGTTCGGATTGAGTGGTGTTTTGCCGAGCGGCGTGCAGATTACATATTGAGGCACGGCAAAGCCGGTGGTGTGGCCACGCAAATTCTCCATAATGTGCATCCCAGTATCAATTGACGTTCTGAAGTGCTCAGCGCCTCGCACCAAATCGGCGTGATACAAATAATACGGTCGTACACGTGCCATAACGAGTTTGCGGACCAAGTCTTTCATAACCTCGACCGAGTCGTTGATGTTTTTCAACAGCACGGACTGATTGCCCACCGGAACACCTGCTTCAAGCAACCGCTCGATAGCAATTTTCGCTGCAGGCGTGATCTCATTGGGATGATTAAAGTGAGTATTGATCCAGATGGGATGATACTTTCTTATCATTAGGCAGAATTCGGGTGTGATCCGCTGTGGCATGGTCACAGGCGTTCGCGTGCCGATCCGAATGATTTGAACGTGCTGAAGTTGCCGGAGGCGTGACAGTACGTACTCAATCTTGTTGTCGCCCATCGTCAGCGGATCACCTCCGCTTAACAGTACGTCCCGAATCTCCGGTCGCTCGGCAATATACGCTATGCCCTTGTCGATCAGATCTCGATCGCTGACAATTGAGCCCTGGCCCGTGTGAACTTTGCGTGAGCAGTGTCTGCAATAGTTCGCACACAGATTAGTGATATGGAAAAGTGCGCGATCCGGATATCTGTGGACGATGCAACTCACGTCGGTCTTTCCCTCCTTCCAGAGAGGGTTTTCGGAATCAACGCCTGATTGGTGGAATGAGGGAAGCTGATCAATATGGAAGACGTCATCTAGCTCCTTGATGTTAGGAATAGCCTGCAAGCGAACCGGATCGTTCGGATCGTTCTTATCCATTAGCGAGAGATAGTACGGCGTTACCCGGAAAACATACCGCTCACCCACCTTGTGGAAAGCTTCTTCTTCATCGGGTGTTATGTTTATCCAGTCCTTCAGCGCTTCGAATGTGGTCACGCTGTTAGCAAGTTGCCAACGCCAGTCATCCCAGTCGCTGGTTCGTGTGTCTACTGCGGCTGTTGTGGTCATCGTACCAGGTCTCCGATTCAACTATTTTTCTGCGGGCAGTTATTTGGGATTGCGACGCCCGATCGGCCAGGAAGAAATCTCAGGACCTCCTCGACTCACAAGGCTTATTAAAGTCAGCGGGCGCTCGCGAAAGGATGAAGCGTCGCAGTTTGCAACACGATGCCAGTAGGAAATAACAGGATGCTTCCCATTTTGAGAAGAAAGTCTGCCCATGTCAGCGATACTGATCGTCAACATGGAGATAGGGTGCCGCGCCTGAGCAGAATACGATCGACTGGATGGCTTGCAGTGCTTTTTCTTGTGATACTTTCGAACCGAGCAATGCCCTCGATGGAGATATACCAGATGAAGATATACCAGACATTGTCGCCGCGGACATCGATCTCGAGTCGTTGAGCAGCAAACCCCGGGGAACACTTGTTGACGCCGTAGCAGACGGCCACCAAACACACCTGAATTCCGCGATGGAGGTAATCATTGCGAATAGCCATCTCTCGGTGGGGCTGCATTTTCCGGGCTGCTGCGACAATCGTCGATGACAACAAGATGGGACGCTGCCCTGTCCGCAACGTGGGGCCGTTGATATCGGTCAGATGTTCCTGCACTCACCTGGAGCCGTCGTGGGTGGAAAGAGGGATCGTCATCGAGCGTTTTCCAAACTTGCGAGTTCTCGCTTTGCCGCGTCCAGCTTGGCAAGAGCATCAAATGTTCTCTCGGCCACCGCATTGATCTCGGTCCGGCCGGCCGGGATGTCCTCGGCAAGGTTATGCAATTTCGCCTTCGCAACCCCAGCACGCGACTGAGCTTGCGGGCCGTCTTTCGAAGTTCTTCAGGGGGTTGACATGTTCCGTTTCTGGAAAACCTGTTCCAACAGGGCAGCGGCACATCCAATAAGCGGCGACGGCTGCGAGCGCGTCGTAGACCAGTTTCGTGCCAGACTCGGCGGCTTCCGAAGCATTTCGAGGCCCAACTGGCGCACGTCGATGTAGCAGTTGTGGCGCTGCGACCATGAATTGACCGAAAGCGACCGTTCCGTGCTATTCCGCGCGGCGAGAGGCAGGACGGTAATCTGCCCCTTCCTGTCGGATTCAGGCGGGTGGGGTCAGCCTGGGGGTCGCGGGCAACGACAAAGGTGTTGCGCCTGAAGCCAGGGGCGGCGAGCCAATCCGGGGAGAGGGCGGATTTGCCGATGCCTCCCTTCCCATCGATGGCGATCTGACGCAGACGCGGCATGCAGCCTTCCTTCCTTCGTCCCATCGAATCGCGATGCACGCGCGACACGGATGCCGGGTGGGCAGTCCCGCCCTCCAACGAAGGCTCCCAAAACTTGTGCCAACTTCGCTGGTCCAACCGAAGAAGAGACCCTTCTGTTTGCGTCTCAACTATTTAGTCCCAGCCAAAACAACAGATTGGCTAAATAGGGCTGTGTCGCGGACCCGACAAAGAAGACACATCAGAAGCGGGTCCGCTGCCTAGAATACAGCGTCCCTTTGCGCCAGATACGCCGATCTCTCGCGCCTCGAAGAGCGGATCCGCCGTGATATCGCCCGGTTCAAATCCCCACGGCAGCTGGTCAGCTGTTTCGGCCTCAACCCGCCTGTGTGTCGGTCAGACTCGGTACCGCCCGGCATTTGCGCATCAGCAAGCTCGGGCGAGCCATGCCCCGCACGCCTATCTATTTCATCCGTAAATAGGGCTGTGTCGCGGACCCGACAAAGAAGACACATCAGAAGCGGGTCCGCTGCCTAGAATACAGCGTCCCTTTGCGCCAGATACGCCGATCTCTCGCGCCTCGAAGAGCGGATCCGCCGATCCCCACGGCAGCTGGTCAGCTGTTTCGGCCTCAACCCGCCTGTGTGTCGGTCAGACTCGGTACCGCCCGGCATTTGCGCATCAGCAAGCTCGGGCGAGCCATGCCCCGCACGCCTATCTATTTCATCCGTGGTGTAGCGTGTGGCAAGCTTGAGTTGGCCACAGGTCGTCGCCTTGCTGGCCGACGCGGGAGCCCGCGATAACCAAGCACCCATCCACGATCGACAGATCAGGAAGAGCTTGGTCGGGTGCGCATGCCGCAGGCGCTTGAGCGCCTGACGCGCCCGTGGCCGACCAGGGCGAGATCGACGGCAACTGCGCCTCATCAAGATCGCCGCGTCGTGCTGAGATGAAAACCCAATTCAGCCTGCACCTGCCGACATCCTGTCCCGACCAGCGCATCCTCCTCTACTGCAGTCCCCGGCGCTTTCCATCACGACGGATCACCGCCGGCGCCCAACCAGCTTGTTAAATGAACCAAAACGGCGACCACCTCAGGCCACCCAAAACGTTCAGCGCCGTGCATAGACCCGGCGAAGGTGGCCCATGTTCAGGCGCTTCTTGTGGATGAATCTCCGCGCCAACATGCTGGCAAACTTGCGCCAGAGCGACTGAACCGCGTTGCCCGTCAACTCCCGTGGGAGAATTCTGCTTGCCTGTGGACCTGGACGATGGGCGTCATGATCCTCTAGCGCCCAGGCGAGGTATGCAACCCCCCTTTGGGGACTTCAGTAACATTGTCAGCATGAAACGCCCGCGCCTCTCAGCAAATTCATACCTCAGCATCCGGAAACAGGGTTATTGGAAATTTGGTAAAAATTTAACCCAAGGAATGCGCACTCTGTGATGTGATAGTCTCCGCTCAATTATAAAATGCCGCTTAGAGGGAAGGTCATGCACATCCTGGAAACGCCGCGCCTGATCCTAAGGCCGCCGTCGCACAGCGACGAGCCTCTTCTACATGGACTTGATAGCGATCCATTCGTCGTGAATGCCATCGGGGATGGAGTCTACCCGACGATAGAGCAGTCGAAAGCTGCACTGCTTCAGTTCATCAATCATTGGCAGCACAATCGTTTTGGCTTATGGATGGTGTTCGTCAAAAACGTAGAGCAAGCCAGACAATTCGCTGGCTATTGTGGATTGAAGTGCAGCGGGCTATACCTGCCCGAAGGTCCAAATTACGTGGAAATGGCAACCCGCCTCCACCTTGCGGCCTCGGGAAAGGGGGTCGCAGTCGAGGCCGGCAGGGCAGTACTCCAATTTGCTTTCGAGCGTTTAAAGCTGGAGAAAGTGACCGTAGTCATCCGCCCAACAAACACGCGTTCGCTTCGAAAAAATCAGAAGATCGGGTTTTTCTATGTCGAGGACCGATTTTATGGTAACCTGAGGAGGATGATTTTTGAAGTTACTCCAGAGACAGCTGTAAAAATCGAGAATTTACATGTTATGGATTATAAAGAAACGGAAGTTGGAAATTAGAAGCACTACGACCAAACCGAATTACCGTGCTCTGGTGATCCTCGATAACTCGGCACAATTGGTGACATCGACGCGCTATAAAGCCTGTGAGTTGTGACTCCGGATGTTGAGGGGAGTTTTGCGGCAACTTCTGCCCACGCCCAAGCCGGACAGAGCAAGTATCAGCAGCTAAAGTGCATAGTTTGCTGGATCGACCGAATTGCACGACCCGCGGCCGCGCGTGATGAAATCGGTAATTAATTTTGCGGAGCCGCATGCCATCGTCCAACCCAGGGGGCCATGTCCGGTGTTCAGAAAGAGGTTAGTGTAAGGGGTGGGTCCAACGAGAGGAGGACCGCCAGGGGTCATCGGGCGCAAGCCAGACCAATGCAATGCCGCGCTTGGGTCGGTGTGGGAACTCAAGGCCGGTAAGATTTTCAGGATATCGTTCAAAACGCGCCGTCCTTCTTTGACGTCTATGTGCGTGTTGTAGCCCGCGAATTCGGCTCGCCCGCCCATGCGTAGACGATCTCCCATAGGCACCATCATTGCGTGATAACCGTCGTCCATGACGGGGCGAGTGGGACCCTCTCGCCAGCCATTTAGTGATACGGTAACAGAATACCCTTTGACGGGAACGATCGGTAGTTTGATACCAAGACCACGTGCGAGGAGTGGGCTGTAACTACCAAATGAAAGAACAAACGCGTCCGCTCGTTCCTCTCCGCGTGAAGTCACAATATGGGAAATCTGTGTCGAAGAGGCTTTGGTTATTCCCAATACACTGGTGTTCATCAAAAACTTGGCACCCAACTCGGTCGCAAGACGAGCTATTTCATTCGTGAACTTATGAGCGTCGCCGCTCTCGTCCTCGGGGAAGAACACAGCTCCAATGTATCGGTCGATAACGGGAGTAAGACAGGGTTCTTTCTCGAGAATTTGCATTTGATCGAGTATTTCGAACTGGACGCCCCACTCCTGCATTTCGCGGCACATTTGCACAAACTCCGGCATCCGGCCACCGCGAGGAAACACTCGCATTGTTCCCCTTGTCGTCTCATCGTAGTTGAGCCTACCTGTTGCGCGAATTTTGCGCAGTGTGTCCAAGCTAAGGCTCGCAAGCCTGATATTTGAGATCATGTTGCTTTTGTGGCGCTCACGAGTTGAGTTAGCCAGAAATTTGAGGCCCCAACCCATAATAGAAGGTATCGCCGACGGTTTAATTGTCAGAGGCGAGTCGCTATAAAAAAGCATTTTCCCAAGGCGCTTGAATGTGCCAGGCGAATTCCAAGGGCTGGCATCGCTAGGATTCATTAGACCACCATTTGCGAAGCTCGTCTCCATTCCTGGTCGATCGCAACGGTCAATCACTGTGACGTCGTGACCGTCCTTCGCAAGCATATAGGCAGTTGCGCTACCAACGACGCCGGCACCAAGCACAACAACTTTCATCCGCGCCCTTCTCTCCGTTTTCCCGTGCTAGCTGCATCGGAGTCGCCGCCATCCGATATACCAAAAATCGATATCCAATATCATACATTGGAAAATAATACGGGTCAACTGCAAAGGTGCTCGCATAGTCTGGAGGTCACTGCTGCTTGCCTACGGACCAAGTCCGCCAGCTTAAGGCGGAAATCTGAATGCGTACGCCGGGCCATTTCGCATGCGATAAGTAAAAAAGCCGCAGGGCGCGCAGCTTCGCCGATGACCGAGGAACTGACGTTCTCCTCGCCATTTTGCACGAACTGGTCAAGTGCTGCCGGCCACGAGATCCAGTTGCCGCCCATTGCGTGTAGAAGCCACGATCATGTGCGTCGGTTGCGTTCCTGGATTATCGTTGACCTTCCCTCGGAGCCATAACAGGCTCCCTTCGACGTAACATCGAATTGTGATCATGGCTATGCTCCGATGACTGGCACGCAGTCTACACTTGGTTCCGGCGCCTTGTACGGCTGATGCTATTTCCACGGTCTTCGCCCTGACGCTCGATCGCAAAGCCAGCCCGAGTGCCGGCATTGCCAGGCGTCAAGCGTCCAACAGGATGTTCGCTCTAGCTCCACATCGCGGTCAACACTGAGCCCAGAACCAGTGCACTAGGACCCGTATTCCGCCATGCAGGATGGGCTCTGCCGCGGAAAGCGGCTTTACAGGCGCATTGAATAGCAATATGCAGAACCGCATACCTGGCGAAAATTGAGGGGCTCGATGCTCGAGAACAGCGGCAAGAGCAGGACTGGAGTTAACTCTCCAGTGTCATTCAACAAGCCCACAATTGACGAGCGGCTCTATTTGGGAACGATCGAAAAGGGATTGCTTGTCCTAGATACCTTCTGTGCCAATCCTCGACCGATGACACTTGCCGAGGTCTCGGCAGCATCCGGGCTAAACAAGAGTGCAACTCAACGAGTCCTATATACGCTACGGGCGCTACGATATCTGTCTCATAGCGAAACGACGCGGCAATATTCGCTATCGGTGCGGGCTATGGACATTGGGAATGCTTATCTGCGCAGCAATCCGATCGTCGAGGCAACCTATCCGTATCTGTTAGAGGCGAACAAGCGATCGCAGGAAACAGTAAATCTCACGGAACTTGATGGTGCTGATATCATATTCATCTCGCGTGTGCCTAGCAGGAGCGTAATGAGCTCATACGTGACAATCGGCACGCGTCTTCCAGCATTCGCGACTGCTCCAGGGCGTGCAATCTTAGCGAACCTCAACGCCACAGCGATAGACCAGATCTTAAAAATATCGAGGTTTTCGGCAATCACTCCGCATACTGTGACCGATCGACAACAGCTTGTCGAAGAATTGGAAAAAGTACGCGAAAAGGGATTCGCCATAGCCAATCAGGAGGCGATGCTGGGAGATATTTCAACGGCTGCGCCAGTCTTTGGGTATGACAACGAAGTGGTAGCCGCTGTTAACATTGCAGCTTCTGCTGCAAAATGGACGGTTGAGAAGGTGGAAGCTGAGCTCAGCCCCATAACTGTTGAGATTGCGCGGCAAATGACTAAAGTCGCTTCGCAGTATAGGCGACCATAGCCTGAAATTTAAGTTTACCGCATCCGAAGTGGCACTTCCATTCGGAAGCGTACTGTCGAAGCCATCCAGGTCAGGAGCTCGCAGCGCCAAGGCGAGTATGTAAGCAAGTAGTCATCCTCGGTTTCCTGAGGGTCGGCGCGTGGGAAGTCGATCATCAATGACCTCCGTCCACGTCGGCCGACCCGGATTCGTCTGCAACGAGCGGAAGGGGGTTGACTTACGTCAGCGACGTCAGCACATTATGCGATATTAGATATTGTATTTCAATATCTGTATCGGAGGCGCGCCATGGATCGCTACATTCTCATCGACAGGCAAGATGAGGTCGCTGTCATAACACTGCACAGGCCGGAAATCCTGAATGCTTGGCACGCGCCAATGCGCAGCCAACTGGTTGATGCCTGTTTGGAACTTGAAGGGGATCAAGCAGTCCGGGCGATCGTGCTGACGGGAGCGGGAAACCGCGCATTCTGTGCCGGTCAAGATCTAAACGAAGCGAAGACGTTTGACGGTGACACTGGATCCAAATGGATTGCTGAGTGGGAGCGTCTGTATACCGCGATACGATCGCTCACCAAGCCGCTTATTGCGGCCTTAAATGGTGTTGCCGCCGGTTCGGCATTTCAAGTTGCGCTCCTTTGCGACTTCCGGATCGGCCATCCAGGAGTTCGGATGGGTCAGCCTGAAATCAATTCAGGAATCGCAAGCGTTACTGGACCGTGGATCATGCGGGAAATCCTTGGGCTTGCCCGCACAACCGATTTGACGCTCAGCGGCCGTCTAATGGACGCGACCGAGTGCCACGCAATCGGAGTAATCAACAAGATTGTTCCAGCGGAAGGTGTACTAGAGGCCGCTCTCTCGTTGGCGCGCGAACTCGCAGCGAAGCCGCCCGTGGCCATGCGTCTGGATAAGCAGTGGCTTCGCGAGATGACCGAAATCGGGTTCCGGGAGTGCCTCGACGCTGCGGTGCCGATCCATCGAGAAGCTTACGCGTCAGGTGAGACAGCTCAGATGATGGAAAAATTCCTGACAGAGCGCGCCTCCAGAAAGGCGTGACATTGCAATGGTTTATACCCTGAAGGGTTTTATTGCGGACTTCCTTGCGAAATCCGACCATAACCCAACCCAGATTTTTGCTCACTTCAACGCCGAAGCAATTACCTTTGCCACGTTGAAGAAACAATCGGCGACATTCGCAGCAGAATTGCGGCTTAGGGGGCTGCAGGCAGGCGACCGTGTGGCAGTGATGATGCGCAATTCACGGCTGTCTCTGCCCGTGCTTTTCGGAATCGCCCGAGCGGGCGCCGTTTGGGTGCCTATAAATGCTCAACAGAAAGGCGAGGGGCTACGCTACATCCTAGACCACAGTAAGCCGAAACTCGTTGTCTGCGATCGGGATTTTCTCCCGACAGTCGCCGATTGCGGTGCGGAGATTTCATTGGGCGCGGTGATCACGATCGGTGAGCCGCTTGATCAACGCTCGTTCGAGACTGTTCTGCAGAAGGAATTAACCTTCACTGACTCGCCGCTCGAAGTGCATGACCTGTTCGCAATAATGTATACATCCGGGACCACCGGAAGACCGAAGGGCGTTCTGGTCACACATGGGATGTTGCGGCTTGCAGGGGAAGCTGTGCGCACACTGACGGCTATGGCGCCAGGTGACGTTTTTTTTGTATGGGAGCCGTTCTTTCATATCGGCGGCGCTCAGCTGTTGATTTTGCCGATCATCGAAGATGTCAAACTGGCGCTGGTCGTTCGATTCAGTGCGCGCCACTTTTGGGATCAGGTGCGAAGCTTCCGTGCCACACACATTCACTATCTGGGCGGAATTTTGCAAATCCTGCTCAAGCAGCCTCGAAACCCTCTTGACCGGCAACACGCTGTCCGCATTGCGTGGGGGGGCGGGTGCCCCGAGGACATTTGGCAAAAATTTCGCGACCGCTTCGGCGTGGAAATCCGAGAGTGCTATGGCATGACCGAAGCCTCGAGCATCACTACCTGCAACACTGAAGGCCTGGTCGGGTCAGTCGGGAAACCGACGCCTTGGTACACTGTTGATGTTGAAGACGAGTACGGCAATCCCGTGGCTCCTGGCAACAGGGGAGAGATTGTTGTTCGCTCATCATTGGATGGGGCGCTGTTCAAAGGATACCTCAATAATCAGGAGGCAACCGACAAGGCTCTTGTTGACGGAGCTCTTCGCACCGGTGACGCCGGCACTCTAGATCCGGATGGAAATCTCTGGTTCCACGGGCGCATGACTGACAGTGTTAGATGCAGAGGCGAGAACGTTTCGGCTTGGGAGGTTGAGCGTGTAGCGGCCGCTCATCCTGCGGTCGAGGACTGCGCGATGATCGGAGTGGCTGCAGATGTTGGCGAGCAGGACATCAAGCTGTTCGTGAAGGCAAAGAGCGGTAAGTCAATTGATCCTGTACATTTGTCCTGGTGGCTCGCCGAACGTCTCGCGTCCTATCAAAACCCTCGGTATATCGCGGTTGTTAGCGACTTCGAGCGCACGCCAAGCCATAGGATCAAGAAGCATCTGCTTCCAAGGGACTTGGACGATTGCTGGGATCGATGGGCAGCCCAAGAACGGGCTCGGGTGTAGGCTCGCCCAGCTTCACAGGGCAGCCTCGGCATGATCCGAAAAAGTGCCGCAGAACCCAGCGTCCGAGATGAGAGTGACATGTGAAAGGAGAGACAGATGGTTGGGACGGCATCAGCGGAATAACCGATCGTTTGATCCTCGTCGGCTGCGGCAATATGGGATATGCGCTGATAAGGGGCTGGCTGGACGCAAACGCCGTTGATCCGAAGAACGTGCATGTGGTTGAGCCGGCTGTCGGCCTTCGCATCCGGGCGGCACAATTAGGGGTCACAACACATGAGAGTCCGGGCAGTCTGCCCGATCAGGCCGATCTGGTCGTTCTCGCTCTAAAGCCCCAGGCACTGGCAACAGTGCTTCCGGTTTATCGTCGTTTCTCAGAACACGCGATTTTCGTCAGTATTGCAGCCGGTGTAACAATCAACAGGTTGGTTGCACTGCTCGAGGGGGCGCGCGTGATTCGGGCGATCCCTAACACTCCTGCCGCGACTGGTAAGGGCTCAACGATTGTTTTTCCGGGCGACCGTATTCCGGAGGTGACGCTAAACAAGGTGATATTCTTGTTTGCTGCGGGAGGCTCGGGTACACAAGGTGGACAATGAGGTTTTAGTGGACGCCGCGACGGCGATCAGCGGCTCCGGCCCCGCCTATATCTTTTATGTTATGGAGTGCCTCACCGCGGCCGCTCACGAACTCGGTCTGCCGACGGAACTCGCCGGGATACTCGTTAAGGAGACGGTTCATGGCGCCGGCGCCCTAGCCATGCAAACCGATGACGAGCCGGCGGACCTTCGACGACAGGTTACCAGCCCAAGAGGTACGACAGAAGCAGCGCTCGCGCAGCTTACTGCCGAGGACCAACTCCTGTCTCTCATTCGACGCACAACGAACGCGGCTTTCGACCGATCAAAAGCGCTCTCCTCAAGCGCGTGAGTAGAGAACGAAGCGGCAAGGACGAGGAGGAAACCATGGACGATCCCATCTTGTACTTGAGCGGCGCTGACCTAGACAAAGTCACCCTCGCTCCCTCTATCATCCGGAACGCGATCCGAGATGGCTTTAGAAACTATGGTTCAAGTGATATCAAACTTCCGCCTAAGCAAACGTTGAAAGTCACGCCGGATCACTACTTCCAGGCGATGGCAGCTGTCTCCACGGGACCGGCGTTTGCGGCCGTGAAATGGGTCGGTCTCAACGGTGCTAACTCCCAACGAGGGTTGACGAATGTCAACGGCCTCGTGATCCTAAGTGAGTTCGAAACGGGAAGGCCGCTGGCCGTGATAGACGGTAACCGCCTCACGATTCTTAGAACGGCGGCTATGTCAGCGTTGGGGGCCGAATATCTTGCCGCTCACAACTCCGCCTCCCTCGGATTCGTCGGTTGCGGTGCTCAGGCCGTTGGACATGTTGCAGCCCTTCATAATGTCCTTCCAAAGATTACCAATGTTGTGTGTCTCGACCGCCGAGCGGAATCATCAGAAAGGCTGGCAAAGCACGCAGGCACTATGGGAATCCAAGGTCGTGCGACTGAAAACGTCGACGAAGTCCTCAATTGCGACATCGTAATCTCGACCGTCCCCAGCATCAAAGGAATGGGTCCGTTTCTGGATGCTCGAAAGCTCCGACCAGGGAGCTTGGTTATCGCTGTGGATATGGGCCGCTCGTGGCTGCCTGAAAGTCTTGGATCATTTGACTACTATGCGACAGATGACCGGTCGCAAGCTGAGGATTCTGACAATCGCATAACGCTTGCTTATTCTGGACCCTTCGATGCGGATTTGTCGGAACTTGCGAGTGGAACTGTCATGGGTCGCCGGGGAGCGACCGACCGAATACTTTTTTTGTACCCTGGCTTCGCTCTGGCTGATCTCGTGGTTGCCAGCGAATTCTACCTGAAAGCCTTAGCAATCAACGTTGGTATGAAGCTCCCGCGCTGATCGTCGTATGATGTGGCACCCAAACACAATGAGTGCCGCCAGCCAGCAAGAACGGCATGGCCAGTTGAGGATATCCGCTGTCGTCGCGGAGATGAGGATCTCGAAAACGTCAAGCGCGGGAATGCGTGGAATGGGATGATCATCAAATTCAAGCGTGACAATCGTGAGGTGTTCATGGGAGTTCGCCATCTCGCGATCGGACAGCGCCATATCCTCGGTGGCGATTTTGAAGAGATCGCCGGCGATGTCTTCCGCCGTCGGGTTTTCGTTGACCACCATCCCGAGCACGACGTCGGCATAGTCGTCATATTCGTCCTAGCTTCGGGAATGCCAGATACGCTGATCGGATCCCAATCGCGAAGCAACATATCGCGGACAAGAGCTCGGTTTTTGGTCAGACTGATCTCTGTCGGTTTTGTGAGCGGTCAGTTGATCCTACGCAGCAACGGCTTGTACTGACGGTGCCACCCAATTCCACGGGAGCAATTGCTCCAGCCTGGAGATCGGCGTGTCGGCATAACCAAGATGAACAGAATCGACCCGCAGGCCTGCTCGCCGACGTCCTCGCTCGACTGCCCGCCTATCCGGCCCAGCGGATCGATGATTTGCTGCCGTGGAATTGGAGATGGGCAAAACTGCGGACCCAACCAGCCGCGGCCCGAAGGCACGAAAGCCGAGCCTTCCTGTTCCGGCTTGACGGCGAATTGGGCGATGTAAGCGGGAATATAGACATCACGGATGAAGACGTCGGCGGCCGCGACCCGTCGATATCTCCACCAGCGCCAGTTCCTTGACCGGCCGGTCCTGGAGCGTGCGAAAAGCCCGTTCTGAGCGCCCGCGCGCCTGCTGCGAATAGGCCGCGATATGTTCGATGCTCAGATGAGCGAGCGCCCGACCGGCCTGCGTCAGGTTGCTTCGATCCACCTTTGCGCCCGACTGCGGCGTGTGAAAATAATGGCTGCCGCGATCCATGTAGAGGCTCAGCGGAAGGCCGTGGCGGCCAAACACTTCCCCAAGTGCCCGAAGGTTGAATCCGTGCCTCCCTCCTCGACCAGAAAGGCCGAATAGAGCGACCCCGTCGCATCGTCGAGCGTGACGATCAGGTCGAGCGCCGGCTGGCCGGCAAGCCATTCGTGCCGGGAGCCGTTCTGGTGCAGCATCATTCCTGGCAGAGGGCGGCGCACCCGCTTGCGGCGATGCGCGCCGCGCCGCTTGGCCTTCACCAGCAAACCCTTCGAGTGTAGGAATTTCTTAGTCCACGTGTAGCTCCAGTGGAACTGATGGTCCTTCACCAGATTCGTGAAAATGCTTCGCCGTGAAGCCGGCGTAACGCGTGCGGTAGAGCGCTTCGACCTCGTCCGCCCGGTCAACCGGAACCCGCTTGCCCGAAGCCTTGCCCAGTCGGCGATCCAAAAGGCCCGCTATCCGTCATCCTAAAAGCGCTGGCATGCGTCGGAACGTCCGTTCGCCAACCCCAAGTATCTCCGCTGCTTCCAGCTGGTTCAACTCCGCCGCTTCGTAGCGGCTCAAAATGCTCACAAACTTGATCATACGCGACACCCTGAAGGGCTTCCGTCCGACGCATCTCAAAACCTCAATGGACCCCGAGATCTAAACCGAACATATCGTGTTCTACCGACACCGTATGCATCAACCGATTGACACTCTGGTTCATTATGCAATAATGCGTATTGCATAATCGGCACGTGGCGTTGGATACCCCGACGAAGCGGCGGAGTGAGAAGATAAATAGCAACCACAGGGGAATTCGAATGAATCCGATTGAACGCAATATCTCTCGCCGTGGCCTCATGAAAGCAGGCATAGCCGGTGCAGCGGCTTTATCGATCCCGTCGATCTTGAGGGCCCAGACATCTCCAGCCGACGCTCAGACAGTCCGAATGGTGGTGGGTGACCTCACGGTTTTCGATCCGGTCGTCACGACGGATGCCCTCACCCAGTCTCATGGCTTCGCGATCTACGACACGCTTTTCGGGGTCGATTCCAAGTCTATGCCGCAGCCGCAAATGGTGGGTAAGTGGGGCCTATCCGAGGACAGGAAGACCTATACGTTCGAGCTCCGCGATGGCTTGGAATGGCACGACGGCACTTCCGTTACCGCGGCGGACTGTGTGGCATCCATCCGTCGCTGGGCACCTGGAGCGCCCGGCGGGAAGTTGATCATGGCGCGGGCGAGCGACATCTCAAAAACGGACGATAGGACTTTTGCGATCACGCTCAAGGAACCCTTGGGGGTTCTGCTCGACATTCTGGCTTACCAAGGCCCATTCATGATGCGCGAGAAGGACGCAAATCGTCCCGCAACCGAGCAGGTTACCGCGAATATCGGATCGGGACCGTTCAAGTTCAACGAGACACTCGCGAAGCCGGGTGCGAGCGTCACCTACGATCGCAACGAGAAATATGTCGCGCGCAAAGAACTGCCCAACTTATTGGCCGGCGGGAAGATCGTCAAGGTCGATCGTGTCATCTGGGACAATATGTCCGATCAGCAGACTGCTTTCGCAGCCTTGCAGTCGGGTGAGATCGATTTTGTCTACCAGCCACCGGCCGATCTTTTCCCAGCGATTGAGAGCGATTCCAGCCTTGCACTCCAGGTTCTGGACGGTGCGGGCGAGGACGCGTTCCTGCGCATGAATTGCCTGCAGAAGCCTTTCGACAACGTAAAGGCGCGCCAGGCGATGCTTCATCTGATTGATCAAGAGGCGTTCCTCCAAGTTTTGTCTCCCGATCCGAAATTCGGACGCCCCGTTATTTCGATGTTCGGGAACACTGCACCGACCTCAAATGACGACAATACCGGTTGGTACAAGAAGGGCGGCGACCCGGAAAGAGCCAAGCAACTATTCAAGGAGGCCGGATATTCCGGCGAAAAGGTCGTTATTCTCCAAGCTACGGACTGGGCGACGTCCAATAACGGAGCGCAACTGATCGCGGCCTCGCTGCGCAAGATCGGGGTCAACGTCGAACTTGCGCCGAGCGACTGGAGCGCGATGGTTGCGCGCCGCGCGAAGAAGGGGTCCGTGGAGGACGGAGGCTGGAGCATCTTCATATCATCGGCAGGTGACTACCTCCGTGGTAATCTTATCAACTCATTCAGCATGCAAATGAGTGGGGACAGTGCGTGGTTCGGCTGGCCGAAGAACGATGAATATGAGGCTCTCCGGCTCAAATGGGCGGATGTCGATACGCTCGAAGAGCGCAAGGCATTAGCCCGTAAGATGCAACAGATTTGGTGGGACTACGTCCCCGAAGTTCCTTTGGGTCAATATGTCAATCCAATCGGGCGTCGGAAAACTCTGACCGGCCTTATCGGCGTGCCCTCGTTTCTGGCAATGTGGAACATGCAGAAGGCCTGAAGACAATGGCTGCTTACATCCTGCGCAGGATGGTCTCGGCCATTGCCGTCATGGCGATGGTCGGCATCTTCATCTTCCTGCTTCTCAGATTGGCGCCCGGAGACCCAGCGGCTAAAATCGCCGGCGACGCGGCGACACCCGAGATGATCGTTGGAATCCGCGAACAGCTGGGACTCGACCAGCCGCTGCCCGTTCAGTTCGTCAATTGGGCTCGCAGCATCCTCAGCGGCGACTTCGGGACCTCGGTTTTCACGGGAACCCCCGTCCTCCAACTCATCTCGCAGCGACTGGAACCGACTATTTCCTTGTCGATCTTGACGATGATCCTTTCGGCCACGATCGGGATCTCTTTCGGTATCCTTGCGGCGTGGCGAACTGGCGGTTTTATTGATCGCTCGCTCACGGCGTTCTCGGCACTTGGTTTTTCTGTCCCGGTATTCGTCGTCGGTTTTTTTTTCATATACTTCTTCGCTGTCAGCGCACGCTGGCTACCGATCCAAGGGTATGTGCCGATCAACCGTGGCCTGGGACCATGGTTGGTACACCTGATCCTGCCGACCGTGGCGTTAAGTCTTGGCTACATTGCATTCATCGCTCGGATTACGCGGGCGAGCATGCTTGAGGTGCTGTCGGAAGACTATATGCGAACAGCCGCTGCCAAGGGCGCCTCGTCCTATGCCATGCTTTTCCACCACGCTCTGAAGAATGCGGGTGTCCCGATCCTCACCGTGATCGGCTTAAGTTTCGCAGGTCTGATCGGCGGTGTCGTCATCACGGAAACGGTGTTCAACATACCCGGTGTCGGTCGTCTGGTCGTCAATGCGATCAGTAAGCGCGACTATCCGATTATCCAGAGTGTGCTCATCCTGACTGCGGGTCTGTACGTCATTATCAACCTCGCGGTCGATCTTGCCTATACGCTGATCGATCCCCGAATCCGGTACTGATTATGACGCTCCTCTCCGCACCAGTTGAGTACGTCCCGACGGGGCGCCTGCGAATCTCTGACCTTCCCCGTCTGGCAAGGCGTCACCCGCTGGTCATGGCAGGCGGCGGCCTGCTAGGGCTTCTGATCATCCTAGCGCTCGCCGCACCGCTTTACGCCGGCGATCCGGGGAACATGGATCCATTCAAGCGGCTGCAGCCGCCTTCCCCCGAAATGTGGTTCGGGAGCGACAATCTGGGGCGGGATGTGTTTTCGCGAACGATCTTCGGTGCCCGCATCTCGCTCCTGGTCGGGCTGCTGTCTGCGGCGAGCGCGGCCATGGTCGGGCTCCTGATCGGTGTCATCGCCGGTTACAGCCGCAGCTTCGACAATGTCATCATGCGGGTCATGGACGGGCTGATGTCGATCCCGACGATTCTGCTGGCGATTGCGCTCATATCCTTGACAGGTCCGGGGCTCGGCATCCTGATCGTCGCGATCGCGATCCCCGAGACGCCAGCCGTCGCGCGGCTGGTCCGTTCGGTGGTGCTGGGGATTCGCGAGCGCCCCTATGTCGAGGCCGCGCTGTGCGGCGGGGCGCACCTGCCGAGGGTGCTTTGGCGGCATATCCTGCCGAGCACGGTTCCGACACTGATGGTGCAGGGCGCCACCGTCTGCGCCAGTGCGATCCTTACGGAGGCCGGGCTGAGCTTTCTTGGCGTGGGGGTGCCGCCCGAGATTCCGAGCTGGGGCAACATGATCGCCAGCTCGCGGCTCTATCTGGCGATCGCGCCGTTGACGATCTTTGCCCCCGGCATCTGCCTTGCCGTCACCGTCCTTGCCGTCAACCTGCTCGGGGATGGCCTGCGCGACCTGTTCGATCCTCGCGCCAGGCAGAGGCGCTGACATGCAGATGCATCAAAGGCTCGGAAACCACTTGCTGCTCGAGGTGCGAGACCTCGAAACGCATTTCTTTGGCGAAGACAGCGTCACCCGTGCGCTGAACGGCATTAGCTTCCAAGTGAAGAAAGGCGAAACACTTGGGGTTGTCGGCGAATCGGGATGCGGGAAAAGCGTAACGGCGCTGTCGATCCTTCGCCTGCTGCCGAAGCCGGGCGCCAGGACCGTTGGCGGCGAGGTCCGCTTCCAGGGTCGCGACCTGCTTCAGCTGTCCGATCGGGAGATGCGCAAGATCCGTGGTGACCGGATTGCCATGATATTCCAGGACCCGATGACGAGCCTGAACCCGGTTTATACGGTCGGCCACCAGATCGCCGAGGCGGTGCAGATCCACGCCAACGCCTCCCGGTCAGAAGCAATGTCCAAGGCCGAAGAGATGTTGCGTCTGGTCCGCATCGCGGATCCAGAACGGCGGGTCAACAACTATCCCCACGAAATGTCGGGCGGCATGCGCCAGCGCGCCATGATTGCCATGGCCCTGGCCTGCTCGCCAGAGCTATTGATTGCCGACGAGCCTACGACCGCCCTTGACGTCACCATCCAGGCCCAGATCCTGCGGCTGATCGTCGATCTGAAGGAGCGCACGGGAACAGCCGTGATGTTCATCACGCATGATTTGGGTGTTGTGGCCCAGACATGCCAACGCGTGATTGTGATGTACGCTGGCCGGATCGTTGAGCAGGCGACCGTATTCGATCTGTTTGCGCGTCCGGCGCATCCCTACACGCAAGGGCTCATGCGATCGGTGCCTGACCGGCGGCGCGGCCGACAGCGCCGCCTTCCGGAAATTCCCGGTATCGTGCCAAGTCTGCGCGAGCCCATTGTCGGCTGCAGCTTTGCGCCTCGCTGCCCGTTCGCGATCGACATTTGCCGCGAGAAGACGCCGGCCCTGCGTGATGTCGGCTCGAGCCACGCCGCGGCTTGCTGGCGCGCCGAAGAGGTGATGAACGCATGAACGCTCCTCTGCTGAAAGTCGAGAATCTGACCAAGCACTATCCGCTTGGCTCGGGAATCTTCAAGAAAAGCATTCCGGTGATTCGGGCGGTGGAGGACGTGTCGTTTTCCGTCGAGGCGGGTGAGACGCTCTGTATCGTCGGTGAGTCGGGCTGCGGCAAGTCCACCGTGGCGCGCCTCCTAATGCGACTCGTCGAGCCGACGTCTGGTCGCGTGCTGATCGACGGGACCGACATCGCAGGTCTTAAGAAGGACGCCCTTCACGCTTGGCGCCGTCGCATGCAGATGGTCTTTCAGGACCCTTACTCATCGCTGAACCCGCGCCTCACCGCCGGCCAGATCATCACCGAACCCGTCGAGAACTTTGAGCGCCTCGGCCGAAGGCAGCGCCAGGCACTCGCCGCAGACCTCCTCCGAAAGGTCGGAATGTCGCCGGAGATGATGCACAGGCTCCCATCTGAATTGTCGGGCGGTCAGCGCCAGCGGCTCGGCATTGCACGCGCCCTGTCGCTCAACCCCTCGCTCATCATCGCCGACGAAGCGGTGTCGGCCCTCGACGTCTCCGTGCAGGCGCAGATCTTGAATCTGCTGCTGGATCTCCAGCAGCAGATGGGCATCGCCTTCGTCTTCATCTCACATGACCTTGGCGTCGTCGAGCATATCGGTCATCGCGTGGCGGTCATGTATTTGGGGCGGATCGTGGAACTCGCGCAATGCGAGGCGCTGTTCGCCAACCCGGTCCACCCCTACACAGAGGCGCTGATTGCGGCAGCTCCGCTGCCGGATCCGACGCGAGTTCGGTTGGAGCTGTCCGTAGAGGGCGAGGTGCCAAGCCCTATCAATCCGCCGAGCGGATGCGCGTTCCATCCGCGCTGTCCACTCGCGGTTAATCGGTGCCGCATCGAGGTACCACCTTTGGTGCCGATGTCAGATGGGCGCGTTGTGGCCTGCCACGTGCGCGCCCCGGCCACAGACGTGGAGGCCCAGCCAGCCAATCTCCTCGAAGGTAAAACCGAACCGAAATGTCAGCCGTCGCGACTCCTTCCATGTCCCGGATTTCCGCCGTCATCTGTGCCTGAGCGAAATCTAAGCCTACGCGCCCTCTACTTCGATGACCCTATTTCTCCCGGTGACAGAAACCGTTGTACTCACCTGCCAAAAGGACTCACTTCCTCATGACATTCACTATTTTAACCGCTGAATTCTCGACTGAATCTAACACATTCAATAAGAATCGCGTCGACTATGCTGCCTTCGAATGTTTATTCAGCGACGATGCTATTAAAGAGCGGGGACACGCCAACACCGAGCTTGCCGGTTTCGGCGATTGCGCGCGCGACTACGGCTGGAAACAAATTCATGTGCTCAGCGCTACTACCGATAATTGTTTCGTCGTGACCCGCGACGCTTTCGATCGCCTGGGCGGGGCCATCGTTGCAGCGGCCGCTGAGCACAAAGCGAAACTTAATGGAATCCTACTCGGCCTTCACGGTGCGATGGTGACGGAATTTTGCGAGGACGGCGAGGGTGAGATCTTGGATCGACTGCGCGCAGTAGTCGGGCCGGATATTCCTATTGCGATCACCCTCGATCCTCACGCCAACGTGACGCCTAAGATGTGCGAACTCGCCGCTATCGTCGTATCCGATAAAACATACCCTCATGTCGAGATGCGCAAAGTCGGCCGCCAGGCTGGGGACATCCTTCAGCGCGCGATGAAGGGCGAGATTCGCCCACGCACCTTGCGCGTTCATCCGCCGATGCTGCGGGAGGCGAATAGCGGACGGACGGATGTCGGTCCGATGATCGATCGGATAGCCAAAGCCATCGCTTATGAAAAGGAGCCCGGCGTCTTTGCCGTCAGCATAAATTCTGGATTCGGCTGTGCCGATATCCGCGAGGTCGGCCCGACAGTCACCGTCACTTTTGACGGCAACGAAGCCAAGCATCGCGTCTTCGCCGAGGCAATTGCTGACGATATTTGGGAAAAACGCTTCGACATAATTGATTATTTCATGCCAGTCGAGGAGGCGGCCGAGATTGCCAAGGGCTACAAGAGTGACAAGGGTCCTCTTATAATCGCCGATTACGCCGACAATCCGGGTGCCGGCGCCTATGGCGACTCAACTAATCTGCTGAAGGCGCTCCTCGATGCCGGGATCACTGATGCCGCTTTCGGACCGATGTTCGATCCGGAAACCGCCAAGCAGCTCCATCGCCACAAGGCGGGCGACCTCGTGAAAGTGAAGCTGGGCGGCAAGTCCGATCCGGGCTTTGGCGGCCCACCGCTGGAACTCGAAGGAGAGGTCCGTCTGATCAGCGACGGCTCTTACACCGGCGACGGTCCGCAGATCGGCGGGTTGCATATGTCCTTTGGCGAAACCGCGGTCCTGCAGGTGGGCGGCATCCAGATTCTGGTAGTGAGCGGGGGCGGACAGATGCTGGACTTGCAACAGTTTCGCGCTTTCGGCATCGACCCCGCCGCCAAAACCATAGTAGCGCTCAAGTCCCAGCAGCATTTCCGTGCCGCCTTCGCGCCCATCGCCGGCAAGGTCATCCTGTGCGATAGTGGCGCACTCTGCACTACCCATCTAGAGAGGTTGCCTTATCGAAACGTGCCGCGGCCGATCTTCCCGATCGACCGGGACATGAAGATCGAACGCGCTGAAAGCTGAATCAACTGATCGGCAAAGCGTTAACGAGGCGATCCTTGGTGATGCCGTCGTGGTTCTGGGAGCCAGCAGGCATGACGGGACAGCCTCGGCCAGGGATCATCCAGCAGCTGTCCAATCAGATTCCGAGAGCCATTCATGACCTACGAGGAGCCCCGCAGAGGTCCGGCGTGCGATCGCGACCGGCCGCTCTACACTCCAGCGGCTTGGCGAGCAGCCGGCCGAAGATAGACTGGAGGCCTGCCGGTCCACTCCGCCAATGGCTCGGTAATCGCATGCACGTGCACAAGGTCGATCATCCTGATCGCCGTCTAGGCGCGACGTAATAGCCAATGCGTCGTGTCAAGGAGGCGGGAGCCATAGCCATGATCCCGCGGGTCATCCACTCCGGCACGGACGAGTGTCCCTCGTGCATATCACCACCTCCAAGATCGGTGAAGAGATCATGATCGGGGCCGGAGACGCTCGCGGATGAAGACAGCCCTGACAGGCATCAAGGTTATCGACATTTCTGTCAACGCGCCTGGACCGTTCGCGTCGATGGTGCTCGCGGACATGGGAGCGGAAGTCATTGCGGTCGTGAACCCGATGGCGACGAAGCCGGATTATACGGGAGCCGCCGACGACCCGATGCTCGCCGGACGCGGAGGTCCGAACGACGTGTTGGCCAGGGGCAAGCCGCGGCTGCCGCTGGACCTGAAGTCGGAAGAGGGGCGTGCCGACCTCCTGCAACTCGTTCGGACTGCGGACGTCTTTATCAGCGAGATGCGTCCAGGAAAGCTTGAGGCGCTCGGGCTCGGATGGGACGTTCTCGGCTCAGAGAACCCCCACCTCATTTTATGCGAAATCAGGGGCTACGGCAGTAAGGCACCGGATGCGACGCGGGCAGGCCACGACATCAATTATCTAGCGTTGGCCGGCGCGCTCTCCATGATCCGTGATCGGCAGGGCAAGCCCGTCGCCCCCCAGAACATCATTGGGGATTATGCGGCAGGGGGCACCCTCACCGTCTGCGCGATCCTGGCCGCATTGCTCGAACGCGGGCGCACGGACCAGGGGCAGCGCATCTGGCTCTCGATGACGGACGGCGTCCGTTATCTTTTGTCGGACATCTCGGCTGCGACCGTGCTCGGCGGTCACCCGGAGGAATCCTGGCGTGAATCCTTGAGCGGCGGGATGCCTACCTACGACACCTATGCTACCTCTGACGGCCGCTGGCTCGCGGCCGGTGCGCTGGAGCCGAAGTTCATTGCGGAGATCGGGCGGAAGCTCGGCTGGCCCGAACTAACCGGATTGATGGAGCGGAAGGAAGGCTGGCCGGAGGCAAGAAAAGGCCTGACCGAGCGTTTCAAGGCTCGAACGCTGGACGATTGGAGCGAAGTCTTCGCGGATAGCGACGCTTGCGTGACACCGGTTCTTTCATTGGCGGAGGCGCATCCTGACGGCATGCCAGAGCTGGCTGACGTGGCGGGAGAGCGCGCGATGTCGCAGGAAGCGACCGAATGATCGCAGGTTACTGTCCTTACGCCGCGACCGCGCTATTGCCGCAGAAGCCTCCGTGGTCTAGCCCGCGATCGACAGAAAGAGACGGCACGATGTTATCGGTCGTAATAGGTTGGAATTTTAAGTAAGGACAATGACGGAAGGCATACCGCGGTTGTTCGAGACACTCCTGGAAAAGCTGTCGGAAAGTGTCGACGAAACAGATTTCCGGGAAGCCTTGGCCAGCGCTGTCTCGGGACTAGATCTACTCACGTTCGCTTATTTATCCCTTCCGTCGCGACCTTCCGACGAGCCCAAGCTGATCTCCAATTATCCGCCCCATTGGACCGCGCACTATTTCCGAAACCAGTATCAGCGAGTCGATCCCGTCATCATGCGTGCGCGCCTTGCCGGTTGCCCCTTCCTATGGGATTCGGATCTTCGTGGCGTTGAAATATCGCAGGTTCAGCAAAGGCTCTTCGTCGAAGCGGCAGAGTTCGGCATCTGCTGTGGATTGACGATCCCCATTGTTGATCTCAGGGGACGTGCTGCAGCGATGACCTTTGCCGCGCGTGAGCCGTCCGGTTTGCTGCGCGTTGCCGAGCGGTATGAGCAGGCGCTCCAATTCATGGCAACATGCTTTCACGTTCATGTCCGACGCAAGCTCTCGACCAGTCGAATGGTGGACGGCATTCTGCTGACACCACGTGAGTATGAATGCCTGCAGTGGGCGGCCCGCGGCAAGTCCGCCTCGGACACAGCCTGCATCCTAGGCATCAGGTCGCGCACTGTCGCTTTCCATCTGGAAAATGCCAGGAGCAAGCTCGGCGTGCGCACAAAAGACCAAGCGGTGGCGCTGCTGGCCTCCTCACGATCTTTCCTCTAAAAACCGACCTGCCTTGGGTGCCCTATGCTGGGCAAAAGTCATTTCGGCGTTGGTACACTGGCCCCGAGCCCAGGCGTCATTGTGGCCTGTGATGCAACTTATTGCGTCCGGTGGATTGCAAGCTGCCTTCGGATCGAAGGATCGACAGTGGCTGCAATGGTTCAAGCGGCGAGGACTTCATCAATGTTCCCCGCGTGTGGCCCTGGCGAGCGGAACAAACGACGTTGATGGCGCACCGTTCTCGATCGCGGCGAGTGGGTAAGCCTCGTTTCCTCTCGCAATGAGCATGCTACATCCCGCGTCCATGGCTATCTTTGCTGCCATCAATTTTGTCACCATGCCACCCGAACTATGACAGGTGTGGGAATGGCCCGCCATGGCCTCTATCTCGGGGGAAATACATCGCACCTCTGTAACCAGACGAGCCAGCGGATTGTCGTGTGGGTCTTCGGTGAACAGGCCATCTACGTTGGAAAGCAGAACGAGAAGGTCGGCGCCTACCATCTGTGCGACGCGTGCCGCCAGCCGGTCATTGTCGCCAAAGCAGATCTCTGCCGTTGCAGTGGTGTCGTTCTCGTTGATGACAGGTACAACGCCAATTTTCAGAAGTTGTTAAAGTGTCGACCATGCGTTATGGCGGCGATGCTGGTTCTCCATATCTTCGCCGGTCAATAACATCTGTCCCACAGCGAAACCATGCCGCTTCAAACTCTGTTCGTAAGCAAGGATGAGCCGAACCTGACCGATCGCGGCGGCCGTTTGCTTCTCCTGCATTCGCAGCGGTCTGCCCAGACCGTCGAATTGAGCAGATCCAAGCGCGACTGCACCGGACGTGACGATGATCACCTGCTGCCCACGTGAGAAAAAGCGCACTACATCCGCAATCAGCGTTTCAAGCCAGCCAATGCGCTTATCGCAGGTCACTTCATCGACGAGCAGTGCCGAGCCAATCTTGACCACTAGCCGCTGAGCCGAAAATAATTGGATCGATCTTGTCGCCGCTGTCACTGGGTCTCGCTGCAGTGACAATAAAGACATGATTCCACTCTCTTCTTGGCGATACACGAGCGACAGAGCTCTGTGGCGCTCAAGCACAAGCAGCGTCAGCCTCTTTTTGACGGCCTGGAGTTGCGGCCACATAACCCCGAGCGATTGGCGCTCATGAAGCTTGTATAAACTTATGTAGCGGCAGTTCACGGTTTCATCACAGAGGGGCGAACATGAGTCGCTCTGCACTGAAGAGGATTTGAGGCAGCTTGAGCGGGACTGATGAAGCCGTTCTCGATACGACCGGCAAGCACGGCGGTGGGGCGGGTGCTTCCGACAGTGGCGATAGATGGTCTCCAGCCGAATGCAATTGAGGCGGACGCCTTGCAAAGCCCCCGAATCCGCTGGCGCGGCTTCGCTCTGGCAAGCTTCTACTGTTATTTGGTTGGCCAACGAGCGAACAAAAGTGGATTCGCAGTCTCGTCGCCCCGCTTAACCAGCTTTGCGGCTTGGTGTCATAAACAACAGCATCCAGACGGAAGGCGCGCTCGGCACATGCATCCATTGACGACCGGCTTAGATGTTTAGTCCCGGCATTTGCTGGAGCGGATCAAGCTTGAAGCGTTCTGGCTGCGCAGCCCATGCCTTGCAAATGAACTCGTAGGGCGTGAGGCCCTTGAGGGTCTTGAGCCTGCGGGCGAAGTTGTACGCAGCGACGAAGTCGGTGAGGTGCTGCCGGAGCTGATCGTGGTTCTCATAGTAGAAGCGCTTGACGGTGGCGTCCTTGATGGTCCGGTTCATTCTCTCGACTTGGCCATTGGTCCATGGATGCCTGACCTTGGTCGTGCGGTGGTCGATGTCGTTCCTGGCGCACGTGTATTCGAAGGCGTGCGCCCGAAACAGCTCGCCGTTTGCCATTGCTTCCTTGATCAGCGGCACGGCCGAGCCACCGGCGCCGGGCGTGGTGAATTGGATGCCGTTGTCAGTGAGTACAGTGTGTATCTTGTAGGGGACTGCGCCGATCAGCCGGAGCAGAAACTCTTTAGAGACAGCGGTAGTGGCCTTCTCGTGCAGCTCGACGAAAGCGAACTTGGAGGTGCGGTCGATGGCGACGAACATGTGCAGCTTGCCCTGTTCGGTGCGCACCTCGGCGACGTCGATGTGGAAGTAGCCGATCGGGTAGCTTTTGAACTTCTTTCTTGCCGGCTTGTCGCCTTCGACATCCGGCAGCCGGCCGATGCCATGGCGTTGCAGGCAGCGATGCAAGGACGAACGCGTCAGGTGCGGGATCGTCGGCTGCAAGGCGTAGAGGCAATCGTCCAGCGGCAGCAGCGTGTACCGGCGGAAGGCGACGATGACGGCCTCTTCCTCGACAGATAGAACCGTCGATCTCGGCTCTTTCGGACCGGTCGGCAGATCGGTCACCGAAGTCCGCTCCCGCCATTTGGCGACAGTCTTCTGATTGATGCCGTAGCGCTTGGCCAGCGTCCTCAGGCTCTCTTGACTATGCTGTATCGCTCGACGGATTGCCTCTGTCGTCGTGGCGCTCCCATGAAGAACTTGGCCCATAGTGCATCCCTCGATTCGGAGGATAAGGATGCCCCATCAAAGCCTGGGATCAAACATCTAGCCGTGCTCGGTCTGGTACGTTCGCCTGACGCGTGACGGAGCGCACAGCTCGTTCATCCAGCGGCGAACAGTTCCTTGTAGCCGGTCGTCACCATCCAGTTGGCCCGATCGATATGGCTGCGGACAGCGTTGCGGGCGCGTACCGGTTCATGGACGGGGTCGATGCCGAGGATGAGATCTGCCATCTCTTCTATGCTAGCATTGTCCGCGCAAGCGTCGATAATCCTCAGATAGATGTTGAGATGCTCCCGGTCATAGCTCGTGAGGCTCTCCGACCAGGGAACCTCGTCGCGCAGTGCTGAGCTCTGAGTACCGTTCGTTCCCGTTGATCGATTCATCTCTGCCGCGAAACCTCGCATGTTGATCGCTGGATTCAAGACAGAATATCCCAAAATGGGATTATCCGGAACAGGGATTAGTGGCTGAGCCGGTCTTTATCCGTCCGGTTCGCCTAGATGCCCAAATCTCTCCGATCTCCCCGCCACCAGAGGTTTCTGGACCAGCTGAGATCACTGCGCAAGGCCAAGGGCTTCACCCAGGAGCAACTGGCCGAGAAGCTTAGCCGTCCCCAATCCTTCGTGGCCAAATACGAGGGTGGAGAGCGGCGTCTCGATGTCATTGAATTTCTCGACGTAACTGCAGTGCTTGACGCTGACCCGTGCGAGATTCTGTTGAGCCTGCGAACGTAGCTGGGCCAACGCGCCTCCCGGAGCCACCGGTTGCCGGGCTACCAGCCCCCGTTTTCTTCGCAATCCCGGGCGTCTCAGCCAGTATTCGCCTCCCGCCCCCTGGAGCGGGTCGCAGGCGCGCGCAGCTCTTCTTTTTGAGCCTCCCGATGGCTTCAGGCAGGCGGCACCCCTTCTGGGCCCGCCGAGGCGTCCCGCAATCTTCGCCGCTCAGGGTCCGTCTCTTTGTTCCGGTTCTTCGGATGCACTCCGTCTGGACGGCTGCCTTTCCGGCTCGCCCCCCTCGATCAGCAGCTGAGACAAAATGATGCATGCAAGACAGGAGCCAACCGCCAGCGGAGCCACAGGTGAGGGCGGGGCTCTGACGCTAGGCTCTACCAGGAGATCACAGACCGTCATCATTGCCCATCTGTAGCTCGCACCCTTCCGTGGGTGCCGGGGCAAGGCAAGGGTGGCTCAGGCGGCCGAGAATGCTTTCCAGGTGCCAGCCAGCGGTGCTGCAGTAAGGAGCTGGCAGCTCTCACCTCGCTGACGTAAGCACCTGGTGGGTGTCGAGGAGGTCCGTGCTTGCTTGCGCAGGCGCCTAGGCTCAGACATGAAGTTCGGGAGACCGATGCCGGCAACGGCTGACTTCAGCGTTTCGTCAACAATACGAAAAGCTTTCTTGATCGACCGCCAACTAAGCACTTCCATCTCAGGCGGCTAGGGTCAGGACCTATTAATCCGCTTGAGTTGATGGTGAGTGGCTGATTCATTGTTGGCGGAGGTGCCACGATGGATGATTTGCTGATGTTATCGCCGGAGCAGATGCGGCGGATCGAGCCGTACTTCCCGCTGTCGCACGGCGTGCCTCGGGTAGATGATCGGCGGGTGCTCAGCGGGATCCTGTTCGTCATGGGACTGTCAGGAATTCTGTGCGCGAGGCCGATTTCGTCATTGGCTGACGAACCTCTCGCCGAAGACGACGGCGAACTGGGTCTTGGCCTCGAACCATTCGCGCGGCGGTCGTTTCCATTCCTCGGCGGCGTGGTTCAGGACCAAGTATAACAGCTTCATGGCCGCATCGTCACTCGGGAAGTGTCCCCGGGTGCGGACGGCGCGGCGCAGTTTCGAGTTCAGCGCCTCTATGGCGTTCGTGGTGTAGATGATCCGCCGCACGCTTTCGGGATAAGCAAAGAATGGGACGACATGCTGCCAGTTGCGCCGCCAGCTTTGCGTGATTGCCGGATATCGCTGCCCCCAGTAGCTGGCTTCGAAGTCCTCAAGGGCCTTCATGCCGGCTTCGGCGTCCTTGGCCCGGTAGATCGCGCGCAGCGCCGGCACGACGGACTTGCGGTCCTTCCAGGACACGAACTCCAGGGAATGACGGATCAGGTGCACGATGCAGGTCTGAACCACGGTCTGGGGAAAGACGGCGTTGATTGCCTCGGGGAAGCCTTTCAGCCCATCGACGACGGCGATGAGGATGTCGCCGACGCCACGGCTCTTCATCTCGTTCATGACACGCAGCCAGAACTTGGCGCCCTCGGTCTGCTCGATCCAGATGCCGAGAATCTCCTTCGTGCCGTCCGGCAGGATGCCGAGCGCGATGTAGACGGCCTTGTTCCTGACGAAGCCCTCGTCCCTGATCTTGACCCGGATGGCATCGAAGAAGACGAGCGGATAGACCGCGTCCAGCGGCCGGTTCTGCCACTCGGCCACTTCCTCCAGGACGGCGTCGGTGACAGCCGAGATCAGGTCCGGCGATACGTCGATACCATAGAGTTCTTCCAGGTGGCCGCGGATCTCGCGCACCGTCATGCCGCGCGCATACATGGAGATGATCTTGTCGTCGAAGTCTGGGAAGCGGCGCTGATATTTGGCGATCAGCTTCGGATCGAAGGTTCCGGCACGGTCACGCGGGATCGTCAGCGTCATCTTCGATGTGCCCGTCAGCACCGACTTTCGCGAATGGCCGTTACGGCGATTGGCATTCCCCTCGGTGCTCTCGTCCTCAAGGTGCTCATCGAGTTCGGCGTTCAAAATGCGCTCCGAAAGCGCCTTCTTCAGATCGTCAAGCAGCCCATCTCGGGCAAACACCTCATTGGGATCGCGACCAGCAAGCAGCTGGTCCAGCAGTTCTTTCTCGATAGCCATGTGATGATTCTCTCCTTTCCATCATCATGGCCTCGCGCACAGAATTCCTGACAGTCCCGTTCGTCATCCGCAATGGGTTGCGCTGGCGGGATGCTCCGGCCGGTTACGGGCCACACAAAACGATCTACAACCGATTCATCCGCTGGAGCCGGATGGGCGTGTTCAACCGCATCCTGGCCGAACTGGCGGCTCGGGCCGGTGACCCGGACCGGTTGATGATCGATGCGACACACCTGAAGGCACATCGCACCGCCGCCAGCCTGCTCAAAAAGGGGCTCTACCCCGATGTATCGGACGCAGCCGAGGCGGCCTGACCAGCAAGTTACAGGTGGTCTGCGATGGCAAGGGTCGTCCACTGCTGCTGTACCTGACCGAAGGCCAGGCAAACGACCACAAAGCCGCCGCCGCGCTACTCGAGCACCTGCCGCCAGCCCGCCATCTGCTCGCCGACCGTGCCTATAGCTCGATCGGCTTCCGCGATGCCCTCGTCCAGCGCGGCATCACTCCGTGCATTCCGCCCCATACAAAGCACCGCATCAAGCATAACTACGATCCGGTTCTCTACCGCCAACGCCACAAGATCGAGAACACCTTCGCCCGCCTCAAGGACTGGCGACGCATTTATACCCGATACGACCGCTGCGCTCACACCTTCCTGTCCGCTATCGCTTTCGCCGCCACATTCATCTTCTGGATCAATGAGTCCTGACCCTAGTTGAGGCCCCTTTAACTGTGGGTAGGGTTCTTGGCCCACCGGAGGACAGTGCCCGCCCTCTCGACAGCGGTTTGTTCCCTTGCAGGGACGACCGTAAAAAGCACGCGCGAGGCGTCAGAAACGATAGGTGACACCTGCGCCTATCAGCCATGGATCGAGCGCCGCTTTTCCGGTCAGGTTGGCGCCGGCCAGCGTAACATCGAAGTCTGGTTTGAGAAAGAGCTTCTTCACGTCGAAGTTGACGCCCCAATGCTGGTCCACCATGTAGTCGAACCCGACCTGCAGTGCGGTGCCGAACGTGTTCTTAACCTTGAGATCATCGGCGCTGCCGGCTTGCTGATGATAGAAGATCGTATAGTTCACGCCCGCGCCGACATAGGGTTTGAAGGCGCCAAAATCGGTAAAATGGTACTGCAATGTCAGCGTCGGCGGCAGGAGCCAAGCTTTGCCGATGTTGCCAAGCCCACTAATCGAACCCTGGCCCGTGATATTGGCATATGTGGTACCGAGGATAAGCTCGGCGGCGATATTGTCCGTAAAGAAGTACGAGATGTCGAGTTCCGGAATCACGGTGTTCGAATAGGAGAGACCGGAGCCGGGCACCGCACTAACGTAGCCCGAATCCTCAGTAATGACCCCCAAGGCGCGCAGGCGGATCTGCCAAGGGTTAGCCCATTCCGGCACCCAGGCACCCTCGTCGGGGTCGCACGGGACCTCTGGAACGTCAGCCGCGACCGCCTGCTGTCCGACCAGGATAAGGGTAGTGATGGCCGCTATTACATTGCGTCCCAATTTTGTTAGCGTTGTCACCATAATATTCTCTCTTTTCTTGTCAGAAATCGTGGACTGTTGTGAATATTAACTATGCTTATTGATACCCGCAAAATCGCGACATGCACTTAGTCAAGGTGCGGCTTTGCATTTGCATATTTGTCGCAGCCAAAACCTATAGTCACTGGTTTTTTCGTGTGCTTTGTCGGGTTCCTGGTCGTCAATGAGCGCTCTCCGCAGCCGATGGCGCAGGGCACCGGAAAGCAGAAGCGGGTCGGGGGTCGAGCCAAGGAATGTGGCCTTTGGCCTCTGGAAGATTGAAACCGTCAGCGACAAAGCTCAGCCCTAAGCCGAATTCACGATGCACGACCGCGTCGCTGCCGCCGCGCGAGAGCCGCAGAATGGCTCTTTCCCGTTTCTCCGGCTCGATGGACGCCCCGCCCCAGATCCAGTCCTCTCCGTCGTTAGCCGCGAGGGCATCCAGATCGAGCAGTAGCTCCCATTGGGAATCCGCCGTCAGGTAGACGGCAAGGGTGGTCCGGCGCCACAGTCCGCGCGGATTTCCGGCATCTCGCCAGAAATTATAGAGGTACTGACCCCGGCGCGTAACCAGGGGAATCCCAACGGAGCGCTGGAAAATCGCCGTTAGCGCCGCTCGGTCGCGCTCGAACTGCGTTCCACCGAAGCACTTCAGGGTCTTTGCCGACTGACCAGCCCTCCTTGCAAGTGCCCGTTCGCCTTTTACATCTTCAAGCCAAAGATGGGGGGCATCGTCGGGTGCATTCACAGTTGGCCGGAAATTGAATTCGGTCATGTCCCGACAACCGGACGAATGACGGCGCGATGGTTTCCGGCTCGGGAATACCCAAGTGTTGGCGGCTGCGCTGGCATGTTCGAAAAGCGCGATCATTAGGTGGGTTCTTCTCAGTCCGAGGCGTCACAGTGGTCTTGCGCTCAGAACTGCATCTGTCGTGCCAACCGGGGAGAGCGTTTCGAAACAATGCGATGGCGCTGGCAGCGCTGTGTCACATGTCCGACATCGTCGAGAATCCGACAACGAGCGGACCCCACCGGATCAACCTCCGGCGCGAGCTCGGTGGCGCCGTCCAGAACTCGGCAGTGACCCTCATACTTGGCTGGACCGGAACATCTTCGCGCCACAGCGCTTGAGCGCATCCGGAATCAATTGGTGGCAGGGCACGGGGAGGCCCGGCCACTGCGCTCCACCTCCATTCCGCTCGCAAAAAGCCCAGCGTGAACACCACCCAAAGCGATGCCCAAGTTTTCGAGGTCCGCTGAGCAGTCGGCCCAACCTGTAAACCTATACAGGCTGCCATAGCGTGAAACTTGGCCTCCAATGGCGGGAATTTCCTCGAAGGAGGCCTCCGATGACCGAGCCTATAGCGCCCGCGCCACGACGACAACTTGCCCACACTGAGCGTGCAATCGACAGCCACGCCACTGCACCTTCAAGGCACGTCTCGAATAGGATGGAGGAGCTGATCAGCGCTATCACTTCGATTGCCTTGCCGTGCTCAGGCCGCGCTGCTTGCCGCTGCGCGGGTTCGACGACCTGGTTGCTATTTGAGCGCGTCTTCCGCCCTCGACAATGCCAATGGCGCACGCTTCGACGAAATGGCCTAGTCGAGGTCTGGTGCCTTCAGCGCCGGCGCTTTGCCAGGTGGCGTGACGTTTCGACGTCGGTGGAGGCGGGCAGGGGAGCACACTCATGCCTGCAGTTCTCGTGACTGGCGCGGACGAGGCTGACTGGCACGATGAAAGATCATACGATTACACTGCTGGTCTGACGCCGCGCGAGTGGGCCTGGGAGTTCTTACGTCGCAATCCAGCATTCCAGCGTGACGTGATCGCTGCAAGCCAGCAGGCCAATACTTTGTCCTACGGACCCTCTCTCGACGTAGTCACGTCGACCGGTAACCTGTCACGGTGGGGTGTCCTGTTTCGCCGAGTCTTACGGGCGCAATTCGGTCGTATTCTGGTCTCCGCTATGGTGCGCTCATGTGCTTCCCGTCATTGCAGAACAGCTGTCTGCTTGGTCGGCGACAGCGTCGTTCGAGCTCTCGGCATTGCCATGTCGTGCGACCGTCCTGCTGGCGCCCGACAAGGGCCAGCATCTTCTTCTTCGCGATACGGAGCATACGCTCCAACTCGCCATCTCTGGCGCGGACATCTTGCGCCCTGTTTGCCTCCGCACCGAGGCGATCTGGCCCGCGATGCTTTCGAAGCCCCGTCTGAGGGCGCTCGAGCGCCTCAATGCTCTAAGTCTTGGTCAACACCTGCCCGCCCGGTTGTTTCCGCCGGAAAAACGCGGTCCCCGTTTGACCTTCGTTCTTCGTGCGCTCGACGGATCGCTTGCTGGGGCGTCACATCGCGAGCTCGCTGAAGCGCTGATTGGTCAAGGGCGCGTCCATGCCGACTGGAGGGATCCTCGCGATCATCTGCGCGACCGCATTCGCCGCGCTGTCACTCGTGGCCGCGCCCTGATGCATGGAGGGTACAGGGATTTCCTTCTTTGAAAAGGGACAGTCCGACCGGTACATCAGCCGGCGAACAGTTCGGAGCTAGAACCGGTCACCGCCAGTTCGCCCGGTCGACTTGGAGAGGAACGGCCTTTCAGGTGCGCTCTGGTGCAGGCGTGGGTCGATGCTGAGAGGCACGTTAGACATTGTCCGATAGGTGACAATGTCGAGTACGCAACAGAGAAAAAAGCTATCGCGTCGGGTGTTTTAAAACGCTTTTTGCCTTGGCACGGTACATGCACGCTCAGCAAAACGCGCGGACTGAGTGGTTCCCCCCGCCACGAAGGTCGCGGACTTACGCCACCTCCCAAGGCGTACCCGGCCCGGCAGCGAGCTCAGTCTCCTGCCGGGCATGCGGGTTCAGCCGTGCTTGCGTTTAGGACTTTAAATTAGAGACGCAATGTTTCGCGTCCGGCTATGCGGGCTTGGTGCCGAAAGTTGAGGTGGCGGAACTTGGCGCTGCGTCTGACATGATTACGTGAATGAAGCGCAAGGCCTAAATAATTATCAGACTTCGAGCGCGGTCGTTGTGGCTCCGTGTTCACGGCAACGACTATTTCGGCCGTTGCCAACTCGAGATCCGCCTTTGAAGTAAATGCGGAAAGGCTCACTCGCAGCGTAGTCTTGGCACCTCATAGCTGATCCTCGTCAGCACACGCGACGGAGCGTGAGCGCGGCAGGCGGAACCTGTGGAGAGACAGGTTCCGCGCATCGCATCGGTGTCACACCATGGGATGGTCAAGGAGCACGTATTTGGAAGGCGCGATGCTTGAAACCCAATACCCGCGTCAGGCGGATTGCTCCGTTCAAGTTGGAAGCGCTTTGATGCCGCTCACTACCCGCAGCCGCCGAGCCGCCTATTCCTCGCCAGTCCGCCGGCGGCTGCGCTGTTCAGCGGCCGCGCCGTCGCCCGTCCTCCTGTTCACCACAAAAAGCGAGGCGCAACCCCTCCCTAATGTGCAACGCGCCCCACGGCTTATGGGCCGTGGAATTTATGCGCCAATGGGTGAGCAGATCGACTTCGACGAACTCGTCTGTCAGAGCGATGCGCATACGACCAACAACCTGCGTGGCCTCCACGTGTAGGATCGCCTCCGGAGCGACGCGACGACGAAATCAGTCAAAACTCCAGAGTGGTTGAATGACACCCGTCTCGTTGTTCGAAGCCATGACAGAAACGGTCGGGCGTGAGTTTCGCAGCGAACGCATCTGGCTCGATCCAACCTAACCCATTCGCTGGACGCAGCCTACTCGGCGCACGAGAGTGTTCGGCCGAAGACTCTTGCTTCATAGAGGTCAGGACCGGCCTGCATTGGACTACATGGGTGTACTTCGACTAAGTTGTCTTCACTTTCTTTGCGGCCAGCTGTTCCTCCGGAAAATTGCCGAGGTTGAAAGGCCGCCATTCTGAAACTAGCGGGAGCGTTCAGTCTTCGTGTAGGGGTCGTTCGGCTTATTGGTTCCCGACGATCTGGCCCAGATCGGCAAGGCACTCGACCACGTAGTCGGGTCTGAATGGAAACCGCTCTATGTCAGCCAGTTTGGTCACCCCAGTAAGCACAAGGGCTGTTTTCAGGCCCGATTCCAGCCCGGCGAGCACGTCGGTGTCCATGCGGTCACCGACCATAATGGTATCGACAGCTCGCACTCCTAGCCGGTCGAGCGCGTTGCGCATCATGAACGGGTTAGGCTTCCCGACGAAATAGGGCTGACGGCCGGTGGCCTTCTCGATTATTGCCGCGACTGCCCCGCACGCCGGATGGGAGCCCCGCTCGTTCGGGCCAGTCGCATCCGGATTGGTGGCGAGAAAACGCGCGCCCCTCGCCACAAACTCGGCGCCAGTTGCGATCTGCTCGTAGTGGTACGAAATCGTGTCCCCGAGGACCACGAATTCGGGGGCAACCTCCGTTATCCGGCAGCCTGCCTGCCGCAGGGCCTCGACGAGACCGTGGTCGCCGATGACATAGGCAGATGATCCCTGCTTTTGCAGTTCCATGAACCGCGCCGTGGCGAGCGCCGAGGTGTAGATGTGCTCTGGCTGCACGGCGAAGCCGACCGCTCTTAGACGCTCGGCATGATCTTCGGGCGTGAAGCGCGAGTTATTGGTGAAGATCTGAAACGGCTCACCCCTGGCGATTAGCCCGGCGACATAGCCGACCGAACCAGCAATCGGTTGGCCGCCCCGGACCAGGACCCCGTCCATGTCGAGCAGATGCGCTGTAATCATTCGATCTCAACCCTCAATGTCTTCGTGCATGCAGGGCCTGGGCACGTCTGGTGTCACTGAATCTTCTCCAGGCGAGAATGCCGGCGACTGTACCGATTGAGAGCGATGCGCGAAGGGCGCTCAGTTGGCCGTGCGGCAATAAGGAGGCTGCGGCGTAAACGTGTCGGTGGCACCCGCTCACGTGCGGATGCCCTGGACCGTCCGCTTAACCACATTCGCAGTGTCAGCGCGCCTGGACAATCGCGTAGTTACAGCGAACCACTAGCCTCGCGAGACGTGCCGCGCTGGACAGAATGAGTAACCTACCATCCGCTAGCGGCGCCTTGCCTCGTCGCCGTAGAGGCGGTTCAACGTAGCTGGGCGTCTAGATCTCACTTAAGGCGCGCAGGCCCACGGTCGCGGTGAACGACCCGGAAACAAGCCGCCAGAAGGTTCGCCAAAGCGCTCGATCATGCCTTTGGTCCATTCTGCGCCTAAGGTATCCATCCCCTAGAGATCAGATGCCGCCCATGCAGAGGTATTTCATTTCGAGGTAGTCTTCGAGCCCGTGGCGGGAACCCTCTCGCCCAATGCCGGACTGCTTGATGCCGCCAAAGGGCGCCGCTTCCGAAGACATACGCCCCGTGTTGATGCCAACCATGCCGTATTCCAATGCCTCGGCAACGCGCCAGACACGCTTCAGATTGGAGGCATAGAAATAGGCGGCGAGGCCGTAGATTGTGTCGTTGGCCTCACGCACTACCTGATCCGCATCGTGGAAGCGAATGATCGGAGCCAGCGGCCCGAAAGTCTCCTCTTGCGCAACCGCCATGCTGCTGGAAATTTCGGTGAGAACTGTGGGTCTGAAGAAGGTCCCATTCTTGCCGATACGTTCGGCCCCGCATCGAACTGTACCACCCTTGGCAACGGCATCTGCGATGTGGGACTCGATCTTGTCCAAAGCATGCAAGTCGATGAGCGGTCCGACGTCCACTCCCGGAGCGAACCCGTCGCCAACCGACAAGGACCGGACTTTCTCCACGAATTTTTCGACGAACTCATCGTAAACGTGAGATTGGACGTAAAGACGGTTCGCTGAAACACAGGTCTGCCCGGCATTGCGGAACTTCGCCTGGATAGCACCGTCAACCGCAGCGTCGATATCGGCGTCGTCGAAAACGATAAACGGCGCATTGCCGCCGAGCTCGAGGCTGACCTTCTTGATCTGGTCCGAGCACTGGCGCATGAGCAGCCTGCCAACCTCAGTCGAGCCTGTAAAGCTGATCTTTCGGACCTTCGGGTTGGAGCAAAGTTCACGTCCAATGCTATCACCTTCAGACGCATAAATTAAGTTCACCACGCCGTCGGGAAAGCCGGCTTGGTCCGCGAGGGCGAACATTGCACCTGCCACGAGCGGCGTCTGTTCAGCAGGCTTAAGCACGATCGTGCAGCCCGCCGCCAGAGCCGGCGAGATCTTGCGCGCCACCATTGACGCCGGGAAATTCCAAGGCGTAATCGTGCCGACCACACCAATGGGCTGCTTGATCACCAGCATGCGACGGTCTGTCGACGGTGCGGGGATCGTCTCACCATAGATGCGATTAGCTTCTTCGGCATACCATTGCAGATACGCAGCCGCGTGCGAAACCTCCGACTTGGCTTCGGCAAACGGCTTGCCCATCTCTGCAGTGAGTATCGCGGCAAGATCATTGGCGTGCTCAATGATCAGCTCATGCCACCGCCACAGAACGTCACTGCGTTCTCGGGCGGTCAGCCCCGCCCATCCAGGCTGCGCTACATAGGCCTTGCCGATCGCAGCGCGTGTCTCCTCCATACCCATGTCGGGAAGCACCGCCAGGACTTCACCGCTCGACGGATTGAGGACCTCGAATGTCCGCTCGCTAATCGGCGTGCCGAGCGCCGGCAGGCTATCGATCGCGCCAAACAGGTCCGGGGATTTCAGGTGGCGGATCATCGGCAGGCACAGGGACAATACCGTATTCCTCTCAAAATGCGGCTGATATGTAGGTCGACAGGGCGTTTGTGTTTACTGCGCACCCTGACGGTCCTGATAGGGCCTCGGCCAGAGGGTCGGTAGACCATTGTGCTCACCCTGAAGCCAGAATTTTGAACTGTTCTGGTCGAGCGATTGCGGTTCTCGCCAGTTGCAACCTCAAGAATGGACATCGGCTTCCCCAAGGCGGCCTGGTTTGCGCATCACGATAGGACTCCTCCGCGAATGCGACGATAAGTGAGACATTTTTAACATCGCTGGACAAACTGGGGCCGGAAGGTCCTGTCCAAAGAAGTTGGTTTTCTTCCGAGCTTCTTTTGGGCATCTCTCAGCGCGTTTGAGGCTTTGTGTTGAAAGCCGTGATGTCCTTGAGCCTAAGTAAAGTCGCTGCTCCTTGCGGAAGTTGGCGCCATCACCCTTGCGCGAGGAGAGCACTGCCTGCAGCCGCACATGACCTTGAACCGGTGAGACAAGCGGCATTACCCAATCAAAGACTCCATAAAATACTTAAAAGCTGGTTGCGGAGTATGTCGGATACGCCGGCAGGCTCAACCCAACCGCAAGGTGCGCTTAGGCCCAGCAGCTGAGGATCTCTAGTTGGAAAACAGCACTCCTCGTCGGGGCCGTGGAGTCTCGTGTCCGCCTTCTGGGTCTATACTGGCACGTCGGCGACTGCCTGCCATTTGCAGCCGGGTCCGTGTCTCGGCCTTTGGCCTCGGCACAAGCGCTGCGCCCCTCGGGCTCCTTATTTTGCCTGCGAGGCGCTCTTCAATCTGCCGATCGGGTCCAAAGTGAACAGAGATCCAAACTTTCGCGTTTTACGGGAAAGTTGGAAATCCATGCTTACCAACGTTGGTCGATCACATTTGCGCAGTAAATGACGATGATCAGCGCGGACCTTGGCAGGGCGCGAGACTGCTCGTCGTCACGGGACAGCGGCAAGCCCCGGGCCAACACCCATAATGGCGGGCTCGGCCGAAAGCAGCTTCTTCGCCACCGCCCTGACCTGGTCGATCGTCACCTCCTCAATGAGGGCAGGGCGCTGCTGGATGTAGTCTATGCCGAGCTGGTCTTGCTGCATTCCGGCAAGGGTGGCTGAAATAGAGCTGGAGGAACCCAGATTGTCGATTGCATAGGCGCCGATCAGATACTTCTTGCTCCTTGCGAGCTCGGCCGCTGTTGGCCCCGTGTTAACCTGCTCCTTGATTACTTGTCTGATCAAGTCGAGCGTCTCGCCCGCCTTGTCGGCGCGCGTCGACGTGGCCACGACAAGCGTGTTGGAATGCTGGTAGGTTTCCAAGCTAGAGGACACACCGTAGGCAAGGCCCCGCTTTTCGCGCACCGCCCCCCACAGTCGTGAGGTAAATGGCGAGCCTCCGAGTATATCGTTCATCAGCAACGCGGCATAGAGTTCCGGGTCGCTGCGTCCGATGCCCGGAAAAGCCAGCTGGAGCGAAGTCTGGGGCAGGTCGTATGAGACCAAGTTCAACTGGCCGAGCTTCGGAGTGACATCAGGTACCGGCACCAGCGCCTGTTTCTGGGGCAGATCGCCGAACAACTGGTCGAGTCTTGCACTCAGGGATTTGGTATCTATGTCGCCCACGACCGCCACGTGCAGCCCGTCGCGGGCGAAAGCGGCCTTGTGGAAGGCGCTTAGATCGGCGGGCGTTATGCGGGCCAGGCTTTCTTTGGTACCCTCGGGCGGCCTCGAATACGGGTGCATGCCGTAGATTTTGCGCCGCCATGCGAGCTCGGCGATGGTCTGAGGTTCGCGCTCCCTGGCCGTGATTTCGGAGAGAAGCTGCGCGTGGACGCGTTCGACTGGCTCCTGATCAAAGCGGGGCCTGTTCACAGCGAGCCTGATGAGTTCGAACGCAGCGTCCTGGCGCTCGGAAAGCAGGCGCATCGACGCGTGGATTCCGTCACGCTCTGCGTAGAACCTCATCTCAGCTCCGGCTCCATCGAGCTGCACCTGAAAGGTATCGCTGTCGTAATCGCCGGCGCCCTCGTCGAACAAGCGGGTCATCAAATTGGCAAGCCCCTCCTTACCGCCCGGGTCCTGGCTGGTGCCGCCGTCGAAGACCAAGTCGAGCGTGACCATCGGCCGGGTATGATCTTCCACCAGCCAGGCCGTGATCCCCTTTTCAGATTTCACCTCCTGGATGTTCACGGCAGCACGCGCGGTGAGCGCCAGCAAGTGGAGGGAGAAAATAGCAAGGCAAAGGACAGCCAGCCAAGAGGCGAGGCGCCTCCCTTCTCCAAAAGGAGAGGGCAATACTTGTGAAATGGCGCGGCGGCGTGGGTTCGTCATCACATCAATTTTCCTTGGGCAGAAGATAGCCGGTGGTCGAATGGTCGGACACGAGGTAGCGGGCGGCAACGGCCTTAACCTGATCGGCGGTGACCTTGCGAATGCGGTCCGGCCATTCCTCGACGTCTCTCACATTGCCGCCCGTGGCAAGCGTGGCGCCATACATATTAGCCACGGAGTCCTGCTCGTCGTGGGCGAAGATGGCCGAGCGTATATAGCGGTCTTTCGTCTTCTCCAGTTCGTCGCTGGTGACGCCGTCCCTGGCGATGCGTGCTATCTCAACGTCGACTGCGGCCTCGATGTCCGCGAGCTTGACGTCGCCGCGCGGCGAGCCGCGGATGCTGAAGTAGCTAGCATCCAGCATGGTGCCCTCGAAATCAGCAGAGGCCGCCGCGGCTATGCCCTGCTTGACAACGAGCTCTTGGTACAGCCGGCTGCGGTTGCCCCCGGCGAGAATCTGGGCCAGCAGGTCCAGAGCCTCGGCTTCGCCGGGCTCGGCGGTGCGATAGGACGGCACCACCCAATATCTGGAGAAGATGGGGACCGAAACGCGGCCATCGCTTAACGTCAATGTGCGCCTGGTGTTCTGCACCGGCTCAGACGGGCGTTCGCGTGGCGGCAGATCTGGTCCACGCGGGACCTTGCCATAGGTCTTCTCAGCCAGCGCCTTCACGGCCTCGGGCTCGACGTCCCCTGCCACCACCAGCACTGCGTTGTTCGGCTGGTAGTAATTGTCATAGAAAGCCAAGGCGTCGTTGCGGTTCAGCTTCTCGATCTCGTGCATCCAGCCGATCACCGGGATTCGGTAGGGTTGGCTCTGCCAAAGCGTCGTGACGACCTCCTCATCGAGAACCGGCTCCGGATCGTTGTCGACGCTCAAGCGCCGCTCCTCAAGGACCACGTCCCGCTCGGTGTTGATAGCGTCATCCGTGAGGATGAGATTGCGCATGCGATCAGCCTCGAAGCTCATCATCTGCTCCAATGCCGAGGGCGCAACTCTTTCGTAGAAAGCAGTGTAATCGTAAGAGGTGAAGGCGTTGAGCGAGCCGCCGATCTCAGCCACCGCGCGGTCCAACTCGCTGGCGCCGTGATTGGCCGTCCCTTTGAACATCAAATGCTCGAAGAAATGCGCGATGCCGGATTTGCCCGGAGGCTCATCGGCGCTGCCGGCCTTGTACCACACCATATGGGTGACGATGGGCGCGCGGTGATCGGGTATGACGACCACCTCCATGCCGTTGTCGAGCAGGAAATTTGCTGCCTTGATGTCATTGGCGGCCGCCGGAGTCGGCGCGGTCGTCAGAAATGCCAGCGCGGTCGCAAAAAGTGCGCCCCGCAGCCAGGCAGACGGTGGCTTCGGTTGTGGTGACGGGGCGATGGACAAGGTTCGCATGGAAGTGAGTTGTCCCTCAATTTGAAGGTGCTGAGCCCCAGTCGCCCCCGGTGGGAGACGGTGTATCGGTGAGCAGCACCGGTCCAGACGAGCCCTCACGATGCTGCCAAGCCCGGCTCTCATGTCAGTTTTGAGTAGGTCGCCGAAAGCTGGGGCGGCATTTTTCTGTGTGGGGATCATGGGACGTCTCTCCTGCGCATTTGCATGGCCGCGCAGGAACCGTGCCAGATGAGAAAGCCGTTTCGACGATGCGTTTCAATGAACTCCGTGTTGCGTACCTCCGACATTGTCCGACATCCGACACTGCCGAATGGGGAGCGCTTGCCGCTTAAACAGGTGACTACGTGAAAATACCCTCAGGACAGCGGCGAACATGGTGGCGTTAGCACGCCCGTAGTTGCTGGTCGTTAGAGTACTCTTGCTCACATCGGCCGATTGTAGATCCATGACAGGACTCCAAACCAGCGATAGCGCGGTTCTGGAATTTAAGATGCGTCGCAGACTATCGTAACGCCAGCGCGAGAGACGCGGCCGCGACGGCGGTCACGATGGAGCTTGCGAGCCGATTTGCGATTTGACCGGGGCTTTTGCTATTTTCGCTTTTGCTGCCCCTGAAATCTCGGATATGAAGCGGACCTGGCTTATAGTCAGCCTACATTGAATGGTTACAAAGGAACACGCCATGGCGACAGGAACGGTGAAGTGGTTCAACAGCACCAAGGGATTCGGCTTTATCCAGCCTGACAACGGAGGTCAGGACGTTTTCGTCCACATTTCCGCTGTCGAACGAGCGGGCCTTTCGACCCTCAATGAGGGACAGAAGATCAACTACGAGGTCGAACAGGACCGCCGTACCGGCAAGTCCTCCGCGGGCAGTCTCAGCAAAGCTGGCTGACCTTTTTCTGCTTTTGCCCGGCAAGAGCCGGGCAGAAGTGCCACTGACCGCGACGAGGAGCCGGCAAGAACACGGATCTCCCGCTGACCGCGCGGATTGCGGGAAGCTGCTAAGTTCTACCAAAGCAAGATGTTTGCAAGTGAAGGGGGCGGGTCCCAGCCCTCTTACTTTCTGCAGCAGATGCGTATCTGGCAGCTGCGCGCGTCAGAACGAATTTCAAAGCTGCGACCTGCTCGCGGGTCCAGCCGCTATGCAGGATCAAATGCTGGCTTGCGGAGCCTTAGCGTTCCGATCTGATGGACCTCGTCATCACCACGAGATAGCCGACCACCTCGACGGTGGTGATAGTTCCGCCGATGAGGTCTGAACGACTCGGCATTTCACGGAATGCGAGCCAGTCTACAATGGCGCGAGTGGCGCTTCCAGTGTCAAAATCAGAGATCTGGCAGGCTGGAAGTCGACGCGTGCCGGCCAGCAAGAAAACAGCAGGGATCGCGAGTTGCTTGCACAGGACCGAATGTAGCAAGCAGGCCCAGATCTCCGAGATCAAAAAAGGGTCCGCAAAACCAAACGCTCACCAAGGGAGCAAAAGCATTGGCCAACAGATTAAGCCAGGGAATGGCCAAAGCCGAGCCTCGAATCTGTAACCAAAATGTTTCGATCATGAACCCCGTGCGTGTGATTTTCATGAATGAGGGTCTGACGTATTATCGATCGAGCTTGGCTGGGCAATGAACGAGCTATTCAGCCAGCCTCCAGCCATAGACACCTTCGGGATCAACAGGGCAGGGTACATTGGGCCGGAGGGGACCTGGACCCATCAAGCCTCGCTGGAGTTAAGCGACGGATTGTTCGAAGCATATGAGAATGGCTGCGTCGACGTTGCATGCGTCCCAGCCACGACCTCTCTGTTTGGAACACTCCCTGCCTCGACCAAGTCCTGCGCTTGAGGTCCCCCAAGACCAGAGCCGAGTACCCGAAGGTCCTGAGCTACAGCCTTATTGCCAGAAAGGATGCGAGTTTCTCGATGATTACTAAGGTGGTAGGCCACCCCGTGGCCCTGCAGGAGGTGGCCGGGTGGCTCGACGAGAACATGCCCAACGTCGAGCGAGAGAGCCGTACGGGAGCGACAGCTTTCGTCGCGAAGCAAAATTCTTCCTCCATAGCGGCAATTGGTCCTGCGCTTGGTGCCAAGCTGGACAATCTGCAGATATTGCGAACAGGAATTGAAGAAGGGCTGCATAACGTTACGGGTGGTGGATGCTCGGGCGCAGGACCCTGCGCCGACAGGATTTGAGCGGACAACACTTCACCTCCGCGTTTCAGAGCAAAATCTCAGTTGTGTCCTGAACAGGTTCTCGAACGACGATTTAGCCGTTCTAAGTGTCTATCAGCGTCCGACATGCGAGCAGCTGGACACCCATCAATACGTCATCGATGTCGCTGGACACGTTTTGACTCACCCGCGGTTGGACGCGTTGGCGGAGTTTGATGGCCTGAGAATTCTGGGGTCCTACCCACGTCGCTACTAGCTATGGCCAGGCTAGTTCCGTCAATAACTCCAAAACTGTAGATCCTCATCACGATGAACTAGGGGCTGCCGCATCGAACTTGATGCGTACACATAATGCCGCGGCCATGGACCAGATCATCGCGCCCACGAGCTTGTCGACCCCGCCAGTTCTTGCCTGCGAAACGGCAGTATTCATAGGCGCAGATGTGACGGCCGGGCATCTTGCAAACAAGTCGTGACGGTGAAGCGTCATTGGCGGCATGCTCGTCCATTCGGGAAGGTTCAAACACTTCAATCCGCGCAGGGGCGCAGTGACCGGGCCTGCGGCGGTCGTCGTCAAGTTTTTTCTTTCTGCAGCTGGGTCGGAGTGGTGTTCCAGTTGGGCGGGGTCTGCCCGAGAATGTTGCGAACGAAAAAGTTCAGGAGTTTGCGTTCGGTGTAGGTGCCCGGCGCGCCATGATTGGCACCGGGGACGTAGACCATGTCGAAATCTTTTGCCGCCTTTATCAACCGGTCGGCAAGCTGCAACGAGGCCGACGGGTCGACATTGTCGTCCATTTCGGGCACCACGATCATAAGCTTGCCCTGCAGCCTATGAGCATTGTCGATGGCGGAAGACTGCGAATATTCAACGCCGACCGGCCACCCCATCCACAGTTCGTTCCACCAGATCTGGCCTATCCGGTTGTCATAAACGCCGCTGTTGGCGACCGCAGCCTTGTAAAATTCGGGATGAAAGAGCAGAGCGCTCACCGCGTTTTGGCCGCCTGCGGACCCGCCGAAAATGCCAACGTTGGAGATATCGTACCACGGATAGCTCGCGGCAGCCGCCTTGTGCCATAGGATGCGATCGGGAAACCCTGCGTCCTTCAGATTTTTCCAGGCAACGTCATGAAAGGCGCGCGAGCGGTTGTTCGTACCCATGCCATCGATCTGCACAACGACGAAGCCCAGCTGCGTGAGCGGCTCTGTCCGCCCTGAGAAGGATTTTGGGACGAAGGAGCCGGTGGGTCCGGCATAGATATTCTCCACCACAGGGTAGGTCTTCTTCGGATCGAAATTGGCGGGCAGGTGGATCACCCCCCAGATATCAGTCTTGCCGTCGCGCCCCTTGGCATGGAAGCTGAGTGGCGGCTGCCAGCCGGCGGCAACGAGCTCGGAGACGTCGGCGGTCTCCACCTGCGTGAGCTTGGCATTGTCGCTGGCGCGGTAGAGTATCAGTTGGGGCGGCACATCGATGCGTGACCAGAGATCGACATAATAGCGGCCGTCCGGGGAGAACTCGACATGGTGGTTGCCCGGCTCGGGCGTGAGCTCAGTCAGCCCCTCACCATCGAAGCCGATGCGGTACGCATGGACGAAATAGGGGTCCTCCCCCGGGTTCCTCCCGCTCGCCTGGAACCAGATCTGGCGCTTGACCGGATCGACATGGTTGACCGCCCGAACCACCCACTCACCGCTGGTGATTTGGTTCTTGAGCGCGCCCGTCTGGCCGTCGAACAGATACAGGTGCTCGTGCCCATCGCGCTCGGACGCCCAGATGATCTCCTTCCCGTCGTCGACATCGTAACGAAAGGTTTTCCCGGTATGCTCCTGATCCATCGCCAGAGGATGGTAATCGACAAATGTCTTGCTGGTCTCGTCGATGATCGAGCGCGCACGGGCCGTGGCAGCCTCTACCTCGATCAGCCGATAGAGCTGATGCCCGCGCTGGTTATATTCGAAAGTGAAGCTGCGACTGTCCGCCCGCCATAGGAGAGGGGAAAGTTCGAAGGGATTCGAGAACAGGGCGTCGTCAATCGCGGCTTGGCGCTGGCTGGCGATCTCGAACAGGACCGGCTGGGGCAGTGGAAGGACATCACCCGGTTTGGGATAGACCAGTGTTGAATCTTTGCGCTGCAACTGGTCCGTCGACGAATCGAGGTAGTGGAGCTCCCGCTTGTAGCCGGGGCGAACACGGTAAGCAGCGAGGTGGCGCGAGTCCGGCGACCAACTGAGCGTGGAAAAGACGTAGCTGTTGTTTTCGGATCCGTCCCTGCTCAGCGGGACATCCTGCAATCCGTCCTTGGTGCGCAGGAAGATATTGTAGTTCTTGATATGAGCCATCCATTTCCCGTCGGGCGACGTGCTGCTCTTGTCGGGTTTGCTCTGCGCCTGCGACATGTAGGTGTGGCCGAGCTGCCAATTGTCCGGGTCGTACGCATCCGATGTGATGCTGTCACACTCATAGCTTGCAAGATCGCAGCTCCACTGGACCTGCTCAATCAGGAAGTCGAGCCTGCGACCATCCTCGGTCAGTTCGAAACGCTCGAAGGGAAGATAGCCGGCCTGATACTGTATGTGGCTCGCCCTGCTCAGTCCCGCTGCCAGAGAGTCATGATCGAAAGCCGGGCGCTTCACACCAGTGGCAGCATCGACCAGCATGAACTGATACTGGCCGTGGCTAGTTCGGCGGTAGGCGAACGCGTCGGCATCACTGAGCCAAAACGGCACTTCGGGGACATTGACAGTCAGCTGGCCATAACGATCGTTGATCGTTAGTGCCCGCTCGAAATCGGCCGGCACTAGCTGCGGACGTACACCATCCGAACCGTTGGTCGGTGCCTGACCGATTGGCCCTCCCGATGCGCCCTGAATTAAAAGCGCGAGCGTCAAAGCTCCGATCGTATGCATATATAGTTCACCCTTTTCGGCTCGGAATACTTGCTGTGGGATTGGTTCGATCGCGCTGCAGCGGCGCCGAGCGTCTCCTTTGCAGGAAGCGCGCGCCGATGCAGCCACTGTCCAGGAACTGGTCGAGTGAGAATTATAACGTTGGCTTACGCGCTGATAACCACAACGAAAAGCTCGCCAACGGCGTCCTGACTGGAACTACTCCTGGGCGAGCACGGCCGCTTTCTTTTCTGCATCTGCAGTCTCCTTCTGGCAGCACGGCCGGATGTCCCTCCACCGAAATCAAGGTGCCAACACTTCGACATCTTCCGCGCGACCTCGCTGGTTCGTGGCGGGTTTACGGATGACCGACGCAATATGCGGGCCAAAAAAAGGGGCTTAAATACAGGCAGATCGAACCGGCTGTGTCGCATTTCTAACGTTTGTGTCGCATTTCTAACGTTGTCGTAAATGAGGGCCGAGGTAGCGCTGAGTTGTCGGACCCGAATGAGACTCTCCCGAGAATGGTGGACGATGACTTCTTGATGGGCAACAGCCGTGGTTCAAGAGTTCTGGCCACACCAGATTGGGATGCTGCGGTGGCTACAATGAAAAGCTGGGATTTGGCTCTAGTCTTTGGCACCCCTGCTAGGTTCGAGCCATAATCAAGACCTGTCGCGCCACTGGGGGTGGCGTACGCGGCTCATTGGTCTTCGAGTCGAGGGGGCAGTGGGCACACTGGCCTCCTCCTTCCCTATTGGACCAATCGGCCGCAACCGCCAGAACAGATTGGGCGGTGCTTGCGCGTCGCGCTGGCATCGAGAAACGCGGACGTTCGCCAGGGCTTTTCCAAGTGAAATATGCAACAGGATACATGGTCCTGGGCAGAATTAGAGGAATCCTTGGCCGGCGGCATGGATCCCGCCGATTGTGACGCGCTCATAGGCCACAACGCTCGTCCATTTGGAAATGCAGCCACTTCCTCAGCCGCAAGACGCCGTCACCGGCACTTGCCGTGCTTTATCGAAGCACGACATGGGACGAGAGGTCATCCCTTTGGCTTTCCTTGACGCTGTTTGGCTGTCCTTACGAGCCAACCCGGTCCAGGCAGCAACAGCGCGAATTACGTAGCGATGCTCCTGCCGCACCCGGATGAGTCCATTTTCGATGTCCACTATCCTCAGCCAGCTTCGTCAGGCGTTCAGCAGCCGAATCGAGAAGGCGAGTTGGATCAAATCCATGGGCCGCACAAATTGCCGGAACTCGGCCTGCAAATCGCACATGAGCCGCTCGATGATTGCGGCTCGCACGCGGTCTTCTTCTGTAAGTCGGCAGCCTTTAGACGTTGCCAGGCGGCCAGCTGCTATGCGCAGGCTGTAGGTCGCGTGTCACCTCGTTCTGGATGTAACCCTCACCGTCCCGACAGAGGACGCCCCGAAACCGATCAGGGATTTGCAGGTGTCGGCCGAGTAACCCAGCGAAGGCAGGAGAGCCTCGCGATATTCTTTCAGGATGGAGGTCTGCAACGGTTTCTGTCCCAAGCTGAAGGTGGGTCTTTTTACCGCGGCGGTCTCCTGCGTCCCTGCGCTATGTCAATTGCATTTCGCTTCGCTTCGCGTGTAATCACACCGTGCAAGGAAAAGGCGGGATTTGATCCCGCCTTTTCGACTGTTTCGATCACATCATGATGATCGAGCCGCCAGCCTCGCAAGGGGCCTGGATGGAGGAAGTCACGCTGGCACCTACTTTCTAGACCGCTTCTCGGGCGCCGAGACCTCAGGCTCTTTAGGTTTGCGGCCCAGTCCCATTGTCTTGGCCAACGCGGAGCGCGCAGCCGCGTAGTTCGGCGCGACCATGGGATAATCGGCCGGCAAGCCCCATTTGGCGCGATATTCATTGGGGGTCAGACCGTAGTGGGTCGACAGATGGCGCTTCAGCGATTTGAATTTCTTGCCGTCCTCAAGGGAGACAATGTAATCCGGCGTCACCGATTTTCTGATCGGGACAGCCGGCGTTAACACCGTCGGCTCTTGTGCCGAGAGGCGACCGGATGCCGTGCGTTTCAAAGCTTCGTGCACTTGGCCGATCAGGGCAGACAGTTCGCCCACCGGAACCGGATTGTTGGAAACATAGGCTGACACAACATCCGCGGTAAGGTCGATGAGGTTGTTGGCGTTTTCAAAGTCTTCTTCTGGCATGAAACTCTCCGGTGGATTGGTCTGCGGAGCGGTCGCTTCTAGGGGTGATTTCCGATGAAAGCAACAAATCTCGCGACAGCATTGTTCGTTGCTCGTCCAACAGTGAGGTCTATAGCGCCCACTTCACGCAGTCGTGACACTGATCTGCGCGGTAATCGCTTTCCATAAATGCGCCCGTATCCGCCGTTCAGTCCCGATCTCGTCCGTCTGAATCGCAGAGGGAAGACGTACAAAGCTTGTAGACCATGAGCCGTGTACTCGATGGGGCAGCTTGCGCACAGGGGTTGTCGTTGCGGCAGCATGTGGCGAGAGCCCACGAACCGACCAAACCCTCAGGCGAACAAACAGCGATTGCGCGCGCCCACCATTGGAACGCGCAGTCAGGCGACGAATTGCAGTCACTGTTCCGCCGCTCGATCGGCTTGGTCGGAGGCACGATTCCCTCGATCCGCTGATCTAGCGCAGGGCGTTCCCGGGCCGCATGTGGAGAATGGATTCCGTGCACATCTTAAGGACTCCACCTATGAAAATCCTATCCCCTGCGATAGCTGTTGCGCTTGTCGCAGCCACAGCTTTTGCTGAGCAGTCCATGCCGCCAGACCTCAGAGGAACGGCACTGGCCATCTTCAAGCCTTTGCCGTCTATGCCGGGGGTCACCAACAGCCCGAGCACGCCGGAGAAGATTGCCCTCGGCAAGGCCCTGTTCTTCGATCCACGCCTCTCGTCCTCAGGCGTTTTCTCCTGCAACTCGTGCCATAACCTGGCCACCGGAGGCGACGACAATCGAGAAACTTCGATTGGCCATGGTTGGCAGAAGGGACAGCGCAACGCGCCGACGGTGTTTAACTCTGTCTTCAACAGATCACAGTTTTGGGACGGTCGCGCCGAAGACCTGAAAGCTCAGGCCAAAGGGCCGATACAGGCCGGTGCCGAGATGGCCAACACATCGCAGCAAGTGGTCGACACGTTCAAATCGATGCCGCAATATGTGGAGTGGTTCCATTCAGCTTTCCCGGGTGAGGCCGAACCCATCACCTTCGATAACCTAGCCAACGCACTCGCAGATTACGAGGCGACACTGGTCACGCCGGCCCCCTTCGACGCCTTCCTCAATGGCGATGACACCGCCATTGGCCCCGAAGCGAAACAGGGCCTGGCCCTTTTTATGGAAAAGGGCTGCTCGTCCTGCCATTCCGGTGTCAATCTTGGTGGGGAAGGCTATTATACATTCGGCCTCGTTGAGAAGCCTACCGCCGAAATTCTGCCGGAAAACGACAAGGGACGATTTGCCGTCACCAATGTACCAGAGGACTCCTATGTCTTCCGCGTGCCGTCGCTGCGCAATGTAGCAGTCACCGCGCCATACTTTCATTCGGGCAAGGTCTGGGACCTGGGAGAGGCGGTCGCTATCATGGGAACCACCCAGCTTGGCCAAGAGCTAACGCATATCGAAATCGATCGGATCGTTGCCTACCTTAATTCGCTGACCGGAAAGCGACCGGAGATCACATATCCCATCTTGCCGCCCGAAACACCCAAAACACCTCGGCCTCGATCCTAGGCATTGGAAACAGACGATGTGCCTGTGAGCATTCCATGACCGATCTGGGCGAATTGCTACGTCGTCCGATTGGGCCGCGATACGTCGGACGATTGAGCGGCGCACGTTGGAGAGGAGCCATTGCTTTGCACCAGCCATGCTCCTTGGCGCGGAGATCGCCTGCAGGCCAGGGTGCTGTCCCGTTGAGTTACGCAGTCCAGTCGCCTCACCAGTCCATCACCACCTTGCCGGAACTGCCGCTCCTCATCGCATCGAAGCCGGCCTGAAAATCGTCGATGCCGATGCGGTGGGTGATCAGGCCGGAGACATCCAGCGGGCCCTGCACAAGCGCGATCATCTTGTACCAGGTTTCGAACATCTCGCGGCCGTAGATGCCCTTGAGATGCAGCATCTTGAAGATGACCTTGTTCCAGTCGATCTCGAAGCCGGTCGGCGCGATGCCCAGAATGGCGATCTTGCCGCCATTGTTCATGGTGTCGATCATGTCGCGGAAAGCGGGGGCGGCGCCCGACATTTCGAGGCCGACGTCGAACCCCTCGGTCATGCCGAGCACCGGCATGACGTCGCGCAGCTTTTCCTTCGAGGCGTCGACGACATGCTGGACGCCGAGTTTCTTGGCCAGCGCCAGCCGCACCGGGTTGATGTCGGTGATGACCACTTTGCGCGCGCCGACGCACTGCGCGACGAGCGCGCCCATGATGCCGATCGGCCCGGCGCCGGTGACCAGCACATCCTCGCCGACCAGATCAAATGACAATGCGGTGTGAACGGCATTGCCCAGCGGATCGAAGATGGCGGCGATCTCGTCCGGCACATCATCAGGGATCGGCACGACATTGTGCTGCGGGATCGCCAGATACTCACCGAAGGCGCCCGGACGATTGACGCCGACGCCGAGCGTGTTGCGGCACAGATGTCCTCGCCCGGCACGGCAGTTGCGGCAATGACCGCAGACGATGTGGCCTTCGCCCGACACGCGCTGGCCGACTTTGTATTCGGTGACCGCCGCGCCGAAATCGGCGACGGTGCCGACGAATTCATGGCCGGTGACCATCTGCACCGGTACCGTCTTCTGTGCCCACAGGTCCCAATTGTAGATATGGACGTCGGTGCCGCAGATCGCCGTCTTGTTGATCTTGATCAGCACGTCGTTGGGGCCGATCTCCGGCACCGGCACCTCTTCCATCCAGATGCCCGGTTCGGCCTTGGCCTTCACCAGCGCCTTCATCATGTTCGACATCAGAATCTCCTTACACGTGGGTGATTGCGCTTATCGCGATCCCTCCGATAGCCTGCACAACGGAAGTGGTAGCTACCCCACGCTGCAGTTCGACTGCGACGGTACTGTTGTGCCCGGATTGAAGGCGTTCGAGAGTCTCTGCAGACCAGCAATTCCTGGGCGGTGCTCAACTGCCTTTCCCACCCGGATGCAACGCTGGCGACCGCAGCCCATCGAGCTGCTCAAATCCGGCCAACTCGACCTCGTGCTGAAGCTGCGAGGCGACATGGTGAGCAGGGAGCGTGAGCGGACCACTTCCTCCCGCAGACCTGGCAGGCGCCTTCCCAGCTGGTGAAACTACCGGCAGGGTAGGAGGTTCACCGTTCCTACACAGCCAAGCGGGAGCCGATCTTCTTTGGCTGCTCAGCGACGGGCGGTTCAACGCTCCCGATGCTCCTATGGCGTTCTGATGAGCCCACCAGCGCGAAGCCATGCTTGGTCTTGGGATTCTGCAATGTCCTCACCTGAAGCTGTTAGCTGGTTTCGTTTTGCACTCGCCACAAGCGAGCGTAAGCGCCTTCAGTAGCCACCAAATCAGCATGCCTTCCCTCCGCAACAACCCGCCCCTTGTCCAAGACCACTATTTTGTCGGCGCAACGGATGGTGCTCAGTCGATGAGAGATGATGACGATGGTCTTGCCGTCCCGACGCAGATCCTCAACCAGTCGCAGGACAAACGCCTCGGCGACCGAGTCGAGAGAGGAGGTTGCTTCGTCGAGGATCAGGATCTCCGGATCCCGGTACAGAGCCCGAGCCAACGAAAGGCGCTGCTTCTCGCCCCCGGAGAGGCGTACGCCGTTTTCGCCTAGATAGGCCTGGAAGCCATCGGGCCAGCGCTCGATCACCTCCCGCAGCCCTATTTGATCGCAGATATGGAGGATCTTTTCGATGTCCGGCTCGAACTCGCCAAGGGCGATGTTGTCGATCACCGAGCCCGAGAACACGTCGATCGATTGCGGCACCGCAGCGACAAGCTTGCGCAGGGATACGGTCGACAGGTCCTGGAGGGCATAACGGCCGAGCCGGATGTGTCCACCCTCAAGCGGGTAGACATTCTGCAGCAGCGCCGCAAGGGTGCTCTTGCCCGAGCCGCTTTCCCCCACCACCGCTGTCATTTCCCCCCGGCGGAAGGTGACGCTAAGATCCTCGAAAAGCTCGAGCTGGCTACCATAGCGGAACGTGACCTTCTCCAGGTGGATGTCGCCAATGTCGGATTTGTCGGCATCGATGCCGCCACCGCTTTCCGGCTCCAGGTCGAAGATCTCGAACAGGCGATCCGCCGCGATAAAAGCATCCTGAACGATCCGGTTGGTCTGGATCAGACTGGCAATCGGCCGGGTGATATAGCCCAGCAAGGTATAGCAGGAGAGTAATTCGCCAGGCGTGACGGTTTGATCGAGGGCAAGTGTCGTTCCGAACCACATCAGCACGATGGTGAATAAAGTTGCGAGGAAGGTCGAGGTGCTGTGTCCGAAGATCGAGATCAGGCCGGAGCTGTAGACGGAGTGCAGCATCTTGATGAAGCGGGTCTCCACCTTGAAGTTGGCGAAGCTCTCCATGCCGGAGGTCTTGATTGTGGAGACAGCTCCGAGTGATTCCACCAGTTGTGTCTCTAATTCGGCAGCGTTCTCCATAACGGCGCGCTGACGATCCCTATTCAGCCGATTGATGATCCAATAGACCGAAAGGTACAAGGGGATGGAGGCCGCCATGACCAAGGCGATCTTCCACGAGTAGATGAACATCAGCCCTAACGAGAACAGTATCGTCAGCACGTCAACGAACATGTTGATCGAGACGTCGTTCAGGAAGCTCCTGATCTTCACCGCGTCATTCAAGCGGGAAATGATTTCGCCCATGCGCATGCTGTCGAAGAACTTCTGAGGCAGGCTTAGGATGTGATTGTAGTAGCCGAGGATCAGGTGGACGTCGATCTTCTGCCCCGTTTGCAGGACGAGCCGGTTTCTGAGGAGATCGATTAGGATCTGCACAACCAAGATCAAGAGCATGGCGACGCTCATCAGGTTGAGCAGATTGCGGTTGCCCGCTGTAATCACATGGTCGACGATCTTCTGGACATAAATGGCAGTCGATAGGCCAAGGATCGTCGTCACCAGCGCCCCCGCGAGAGCCTGCGCCATCCCCGCCTTGTGTGGCGTAAGCAGACGCGCGAATCGAAGTAGGGTTGAGGTGGTCTCGTCGCGGCGCTTGAAGGTGTCTGCCGGAACCAGGAGCACCAGGGCGCCAGTCCATTGTTTTTTGAATTCCTCGTGCGTCAGCTTGCGAATTTCACCATAGGCTGGGTCCATGATAATGACCCGCCTGGCGTTGATCGCCTGGATTACGACGAAGTGGTGCAGGACCTCGTTGACGATTAAGTGCGCGATGGCGGGCTTGGGGATCTTGTATAGGCTGTCGAAGCTACCCTTCACCCCCTTGGCAATAAAGCCCAGCTTCCGGGCAGCTTCCATCAGGCCCAGCACAGTCGTACCGGAGCGGCCGGTCGAGGCATACTGCCGGACCCGCGACAATGGCAGCTTGTAGCCATAGAAGGCGGCCACAGAAGCAAGGCTGGTGGCCCCGCAGTCCGTGATGTCGCGCTGCTTGAACTTGATGACTTTGCTCGACATGGCGGCTCGCTGGCTGTTTGGAAATCAAGGGCTGGCCGCTAGCAGCGGATTGAGCCAATCATCGATGTGATTGTAGAGGAGTTGCAGGAGAGTGCGCTCGCCCAGGAGGAAGCGGGCCCGCACGGTCATCCCTTTCTTCAGGTGACCGATCGCTCCGTGCTTGAGGGCGAGATGGCGGCGAGACAGCGCGCAGCGGACCTTGAAGACCGGGCTCCCGTCGTGGAGAGTAAAGTCCTCCGCCACGTCCAGCGCTGTCGCGTCAATGACACCCCATTGATTGGGGTTGAAGGCATCCACTTGGACCCGCACCGACTGACCCGGGCGCACGAAGCCGACGTCCTTGGGCGAAACGTAGATCTCCGCCACCAGTTCGCCATCTGGCGAAACCCAAGCGACGATTTGGCCGGCCTGGACATAGCTGCTGGGAGTGAAACCGGAGAACTGCTGCAGAGCGCCTGCCACGGGGGCTCGGATGCGTGTGAGATCCCGTTCGTTCTCCAGTTGATGCAAGTCGGCCGTGAGCTCCTTGCGCCGTAGATTGACATCAAAAAGCTGCTGGTTCCATTCGGCGGATTTGCGCCGCGCGAGGCTCTCGCCCTGAACCTCAAGCGCCTGAAGGGCGAAAGCCTTTTCCTCAACAGCCTTTGAGGGCGCTACAGCAGCGAAGAGCAGTCGCTTCGCACGCTCGAGTTCCGCGGCGGCATTACTGCGGGCGTATCTGTTCTCCCGCAGCAGGTTGAGGAAATGTGCGTGCTCGGCTGTGGCGGACGCGGTCAAGAGGCGGATCGGGTCGTCGGCCTGCGTGCCGGAGGAGATCAGCGTTTCGAGATCATGGGCAAGATCACTTTTTGCGTGAAGATCGCCTGTAAGCGCCTTGAGCTTTTCCTGAATAACCTCATCATCGAGGGCGAGGATCTCTTGCCCCTGAGCAACCGGATCGTTTTCAACTGCAAGGATGCGGGAGATGCGTCCGGAGACGGGTGCGACAAGGGGCGTCTTCTCGATGGTGGGTCGAATAATACCGGCACTTTGGAAAGACACTGTTACTGTGATGAAAGGTAGTGATCCCAGGGCCGCAGCCACGGAGAGAACAATAAGCTTGTAGATAATCAAAGACCTCTCGGATCCTCGAGACAGGATGCTTTCTGCCGTGCAGTTGGAAAGCTCAGGGATCAGCGGGATATTGGCCACAGTCTTGCCGGCTACAATGATTTTGATCTATGGTGTTGCCCATCATCCACCAGGTCTCGGGTACCTAATACACCGACCAATCCTACAGCAGAAACTGAGGCTGAAAGCCCGGAAGTTGATGATCCCACTTCTCGGGTTAACGCGGTCAAGGCGGATACTGATTTGTCGGTATTCACTGCGTTCCTTTTTTCAAAAATATTCAATCGTGAATGTCGACAATGGTCTGCCGCTTGGCAGCACTCCCCGCACCTAAGCGGAGATGCCGACCACGCAAAAAAAGACTAAAAAAGGCGTTCTATTCCCAACGCAACTAAGAGTGCGTCGATCGAACACCACGTGTCAAACGTGACTAGCCAACCCACAGTTGCCTGGAGATGACCATGGCCAACTCCAGGAGTTCGCTAATATTCTGGATATCGTTAACGGTGCTTGAAATACATCACCGCGTACGTTACAGCTAATGCTAACGAAACAATTCCGCTAACTATTGCCGTCAGAAACAACCACCCTCCGGAGGTTGTACATGCTTCTTCGCGCGTTAACTCGATCACACCGTAGGCTTGCAAATCGGTTTTCATTTTTTCTCCTTTCCTAGAGCTTGAAATCACGGGAGCAATAATGCGGCAGCGTGTGCCGCCGCACAAGGAGACCAGCAAGGGTCGTGCCAACTGTCCAGGAAACCACAAACAGCGCTTATGCATGTTCGTTAGAGGCTTGGTTGCGAACTCGGCCACACACCGGGCCGAACATCACCATGTCGCGAATTCGACAAACCCGACAACCCGACAACAGCCTACCAAAGGCCGTTCTGATCGTCTGGAGAGGATGCTCACTCCAGTGTGGCTGGATGGGTCAGGGGAAGTATATTGTTCGCTAGCCCAGCTAGCGATCAGTAAGGCGCTCTGGCACTGTCTTCGCTAGCTACTGACTGTCGCTACTATAGTAATGAAGGCAATGAATAACCAGAGAAGCCACCCGCCAGAAGTTGAGGATGCCTCTTCCCGAGTTAGCTCACTCACCCCATACACAGACATATCGGTATTCATCGTTTTCTCCTCATCGAACACGCAGGTCAGTCAAGGTCGAATGTCGGAAGGCAGATCGCCGCCGTGCAATGAAAACATCAAGACTCGTGCCAACTGCGGAGGAAAATCCAGAAAAAACCATTTCGTCCAGCGGCTAAGGTGATCGTGAGGAGATGGCCGGCGGCCATCTACCCTGGCGGACGCAACGGCTTTGTATACCCCGTCGGGAGAAAATGCGCTCTGCGTTGTCTCAGGCTTTCAGGAGGAAGCAAGATGTTCCTTATGTCGAAGTGCCGGTAGTGCTCGCGCTGATCATCGTGGAACTGGCGTCCAGGCTCTCGGATCGCGCGGATGGGCGGGACTGCGAGAGCATCGGCTGACAGGGGCCTGGATGTTATTTGGTGCATTCCTCGCGTATCTGGTGGATCGAATGCTCCACTTCAGCATCGAACGGATTGTAGAGGACGCGTCGATCTTCGAGGAATATGAGGAACCGGCGCACGGATCTCACCTTCGGCGGGGCGGCGTCTGACCATTGGAGGCCACCTAGCGGCGCGCTAATACCAGTAATGTCCCGCGCGGTTTCGGCCGTCGCTTCGCCGCTTCTCTTAATCAGCTTGGCACTCGTCCCTCCTATTCGAGTTCGCTATCGAGCTCCTGCGTGACGCTCAAACCTTCTGACATTGCTTGATCAGTCATGCTTTTGATCCGATCGTAGTTTTCAAGGAAGACGACGTAATGCCGATTCGACCGAAATGCCCGATGCAAACATCAGTCTGTGAATTTCGCTTCCCCGCAGATAATCGGCAACCGGTCGCTCGATCGCGCGACGCGCGGGATCAGTTCTTCCGTGAACCAGCAGGTCGATCTCCGAAGTAAAGAGATTGCGGTGGCTATCGCGAACCCATGGCTGGCGCAGCAAGCATGAGCGCGCGCTCTTCAGAAATCACCCTTGTCGGGATCCGGTGAGGATCGAATTCGGCTCGGGTGCGACGATTACATGCGAGTTCCATTTGCTCTTCCCGAGCGTGTCTATAGGTGACCTTCTTGTGTCCGAAACTGAACAAGAATCGGAGCCCCACCGGCAGGCCATCACAGCCAGGCACCGGCGGGCGAGCAAGCGGTGAATCGCAAACGGAGCGCAATCCGGCATGCAAATTGCTTTGATGAACTTCGTAAGCGAGACGCTGCCAGGGCGTCGCGGAGGACCGGGTAATCAACCAGGAGCGTGCTCGATGCCCGCAATGAGACGGCCAGAACAGGACGATGAACCCAGCCACACTTCGGGAGCTGGACCGCTAAAGCAAGCCGCGGCGCTTCCTCGTAGATCACGTCTCCTCCGCCAAGCCGGTGGGCGTCCACAGCTTGGCCGTTCAGGTGGCGCGAGCGCGGTCGCATTCCTCCGATGCGCCGCACCATTCCTCCGATCAGCCGGTTTGACCCGTCATGTCGCCTTTGCAGTGCATCTATCGCTACTTTGAGACGCTTATCCGCCCACTGGATATCCCCTACGCGCCGTTGCCGGCAACAGGTCCGTTTGCGCTGCTTTTGCATTTCGCACGCATGTTCCGCGGCGTGCTGGGGGCCATCGCTGTCTTCATGATGGCGGTCGAGGGAATCAACCTCGCGGTAATCTGGGGCATGTCTATCATTGTGGACGGGGTGAGCACGAACGGTGCGGCGGTTTTCCTTGAGGAAGCTTGGCCTACGCTTACGTGCCTCGGGCTGCTGATGTTCCCCGTGCAACCGCTGCTGAGGTTCTTCGCCAAAACGTTGGATTCCCAGGCAGTGTCCGTATGCATGCCCGCGGCTATGCAATGGCAGGGCTACAAGGCGGTCGAACGTCAGGACCTTGCCTTCTTCCACGATCTCTTCGCCGGCCAGGTGGCGTCGCGCATTTCGCAACTCGCCTCCGCGGTGCAGCAGCAGATCGTCGTAGCGTCTTACAGCATACCGTATTTTCTCGTGCAGTTTCTCGGTTCGCTTTCGCTGCTTGCCATGCTGTCCTGGCCGCTGGCGCTTCCGGTCCTGTTTTGGATCGTGGCGAACGTCGCTGTCGCGGTTGCGGCAGTGCCTCATTTTTCCCTCCGGTCCCGCCACTCTGCCCGCGCGCACAGCCTCGTCATCGGCGCCCGGACCGACTTCTATAGCAACATCCATCTGGTCAAGCTGTTTGCGGCCGAAGACAGCGAGGCGGGCGCAATGCGCACCATCATGGGAGATGCCATTGAGACGCAGCACCTTGAACGGCGCATTCACCTAACAACCGACACCAGCGTCTTCTTGCTGAACGTTGTTCTTTCGCTCACCAACATCGCCGTGGGTCTGTGGGGACTCGTGGGCGGTTTTGTCACCACCGGCCAGTTTGTTGCTTCAATAGCAATCATTCAGCGGCTCAGCGCCAACTCCCTGGCCTTTCTCCAGCTAGGGCAGCAGATATTCCAGGCTGTGGGCACGATACGCGACGCGATGCCGGTCATCACCACGCCTCCAACGGTAATCGACGCCCCCGGAGCCAAGCCGCTGGCCGTAGTCGGCGGCACGGTCGAGTTCAGGAATGTCAGGTTCGAATACCGTCAAGGAAAAGGGGTAATCGAGAATCTATCGCTCAGGGTCCGCGCCGGCGAGAAGGTCGGGCTCGTCGGCATGTCGGGGGCTGGCAAGTCGACTCTAATCAGCCTGCTTTTGCGGTTCTTCGATGTAAACGATGGCGCAATCGTCGTCGACGGCCAGGATATCCGCTCCGTAACGCAGGCAAGCCTGCGTGAGAATATCGGGGTCGTTGCCCAGGATGTCTCGTTGCTCCATCGCTCTGTCGGGGACAATATCCGTTACGGCCGGCCGGATGCCTCGCCGGAGGAGGTCGAACGCGCCGCAATCCTGGCCGATGCGGACGGCTTCGTGGCAGATCTCAAGGACAGCGAAAACCGCACCGGCTACGATGCCTTCGTCGGCGACCGCGGGGTGAAGCTTTCCGGCGGCCAGCGTCAGCGGGTCGCCATCGCTCGGGTCCTGCTTAAGGACGCGCCAATCCTCCTTCTGGACGAGGCGACTTCCGCCCTGGACAGTGAAGCCGAGGCGGCGGTCCAAGGAAAACTCGAGCTTCTCATGGAGGGCAAGACGGTGATCGCGATTGCCCACCGCCTGTCGACGATTGCCAGCATGGACAGGATTGTCGTGCTCGACAAAGGGCGCATCGCCGAGGAGGGCTCCCCCTCGGAGCTGCTCAAAAGCGACGGCCTTTATGCCCGCCTGTGGCGGCGGCAGGCCGGCGGCCACATTGCCGACACTTCCGAGGAGAGATAAGCCGACTGGAGGGTCGTTCGTCACGGCTCCGCGCGGCTCGCAATGCTTGGCTGTTGTCAGTAGAGAGCGGGCATGTTCGCGTGTAGACAAATCTCGGCTTTCGCCGCCTTCGTCGCGAATGTGTGGGAATGGGCGACGAGATGCCACAAGAGCTCTTCGGTTCTATCGCGAGAAGCTGACCGTCCGCCGCCGTGCCGATGCTGGTGCCGCCGAGTCTTAAGCAGTGGTAATCGCTCGACTTCGTCTCCGACGTTCCACATCCTCACTGTCGTCGACGATTGGGCGCGGGACACAAGCGCGCTGCTGAGGCGGTGGCCGAACGTGCAGGGACACAGAAGCTTACGATACGAGGGTGAGCCGAGTCGAAAAACGCATTGGAAACTCCGTCTGGTGCAACCCGGACCGGGTCACAAGGCGTGGTACAAAGAGTTGGGTGGCGCAATACCGCTGGTTAATTGCGCCGGTGCTATCGCGGCCTCTGGTCCGCAACGGCGCAGGCAACGCGCCGAGGAGCAGGGGTGCATGTCAGACTGCCCCTCGGCTCGACGTCGCCATGCTCGAACGAGTACGCGTAAGCGCCGTGACTGTGCGCCATTTTGGGACATCCAGGAAGCCATCGGATTTGAGCGAACGTGGAGTTGGCAATCATGCGAAGACAACCTTCGCGACAGTCCTTGCGAAAGCTTGACTGAATATTCCTTGGCGAGGATGGCCTCTTAGTTCTGCTGCGTTCTGCTGCCTGTGGTACATTCCTCCGGATGATGACTAGACGCAGGAATCTGCATAGTGAGCTTAGCTGACATTCGATATCTCCGCGCGAGTTCGTGACACTTCTGCGAAGGACTGCCGCAATATGCGTGCCAAAAAAAATCCTGCTGGCGTGGCATTGCCTTCGCGGATCATCTGATCCCGACGTCACGAAGAAATGTGGATCTGTAGTGCGGGGTCGATCTCCAGCGTCCGCAGAAACGTGATCCGCTCGGTCAGTCCGAGCAGGTTCGACGCCAGGCGCTTCTGGCGCTGATCTCAACCAATGAAAGCGCGTTTGACCGATCGTCGGGTCAACCTCCAACAGCCCGTCCAGTGATGCAAGCCGATCAGCTGGTATCGCTTCGATCAGCGCCCTCTCTGCCCGTCGCCGGGAAATGGCCCGCGCCGCGATCCCCATCCGCTCAATGATGTTGGCTGCCGGGAGTAGCGAATTTCGATTGCGGAACTCCGCTACAATGGCGCCAGCTATCGAAACACCCGTGTCTGTTGTTGAGGCCATCTCGATTGCCGACAGCAATGCGGCACGCCGAACTTCGGCTGTTGCGTTTCGCTTCTGCAGATAACCCAGGAGGTGAGCAACGTGATTGCTGCGGGTTTGCTCACGACGGGCATACAACCTGAATGCGGTCGAGCTTGCACCTATTTGCCCGGCAACATAATCGAGCATCGCTTTCGGTGGAACCTCGTTAGGCAACAGTGGCCGGCCGGGGTAGCGCATCAGCAAAGTTGGATCGCAAAGCCGAGCTGATGTGTTCAAGGCGCCGTCGCTGGATTACCAGCAAATCGGCCGGCGAAGAGAATAGTGGCGGATCAGACTGTCTTCATCGACCGGAATGTCGAATAGCGTCTTTCGCTCGTGTTCTTTGAGAAGCGCCCGTCGGGCCACTTTCCACTCCACTCCAGAACGGTCGTGGCAAAGCCTCGTCCAAAGCGGCCTAACGGTACAGGAGGCAAATGGCGTATCCACAGCGAACATCCGGGCGTTCACTCTCCGTTCGACCTTAGCGCAAGATTCTGAGCAGCTCTTGTTCTGCCCCCCTGATGCGGGAGGCTTGTATGGCGCACCATGTGAGGCTATATTTTGTCTCAAATGGATTGGAGAGTGAAATGCCAGCGTTCGGAAATGTCGCCGACGTGTTGGGGCTGCCCGTCAAAGAGGTGGCGGCGCGGTCGCCCTTCGGGCTGATCTCCCGGATCGAGGATGGACTTCCCATCGGGGCGCTCGAGCGCGTTGCGCATCTTCTGGCGCCTGGCGATGCTCAGTTCAAATACCGGCTGATCCCCAAGGCAACCTATGAGCGACGCAAGACGGCACATCGTCTCTCGTCGGACGAGGGCACACGATTGGCCCGCGTGGCGCGCGTCTGGGGTCTTGCTGTCGATGTCTGGCAGAACGAAGAGGAAGCGCGCGATTTCTTGTTCCGGCCGCACCCGATGATTGAGGACAAGCGACCGATCGACCTCGTTATCCTGAGCGAATTCGGCGCCGAAATGGTGGTCGATATCCTCGCAGGTCTGAAATACGGCAGTGCTGCGTGACGGCGCAGACTCTCGATCGCACGCTATCATCCTTTTGCATCGGTGATCCCGCCGGCACCTACCCGATCTTCGACGCGACTGGCTCGACAATCGCGCCAGGGCGATGGAACACGCCCGGAAGTCCTATCATCTACACCAGCGAGCACTATTCGACGGCCCTGTTGGAAAAGCTGGTGCATGGCAGCGGCCGACTGCCGCCCAACCAGCACTACATCGAAATCACAATCCCGCGTGGACTGAGCTACGAGGTCTTTTCCCAGCCGTCACTGCCCGGCTGGGACACGATGCCGGCGACGGTGAGCAAGGGATTTGGCGAGACCTGGTGTTTAGAACGGCGCAGCGTCATCCTGCTGGTGCCGAGTGTCGTGGCGCGTCTCGATTGCAATGTGCTGATCAATCCGGCGCATCCGGAGTTTTCAAGGATCGAGACAAGTCTGCACCAGCCCGTCTACTGGGACCGGCGGCTGTTTGGCGCGTAACGGGGAGGCCGGGGCTTTCTGTTGCTATCAGCGTGTGCCTGCCGACAAGCAACAGCTGGCGGATTTCGTCACCGCCGATGCTGATTGCGGCGCTGTGGGCGCAAAGCCGATCAAACAAGGACAGGGTGAGGGTTCTCGGTTAGCATCGACGCGCATCTTTTCGGAGGAAAAATATGACCAGTGTGGCGCCCGACAGCTTCGAGGCATGGAGCAGGCTTTGCGAAGCGGGCGCGGGACCGCTCCTCATGCTCGCGGTCGATGTATCAGCATCGATGTCGGCTGCGATCGACGCGCCAGACTTCGCCGGGCTTTTATACTCGATTGCGGAAGGGCGCCCAGCAGCCGTAGCCCTCGTCGATTCCGAGATTCAAAGTGTCGGGCAGCTCGACCTCATCACTGACGACATTAGACGCTCTCGTCGCGGCCACACAAGCCCGCACGATCCCATCACCAGCCTACTCGAAGATCATGAACGTGTCGTCTTGGTAACCGATAGGGACGGCATTGCTGATCTCGTTGAATTCAAGACAAAACATTTGGGCTCCCGGCACGCTGGCGGGAGAAGCGTCGAGGTCGTCGAGATTGAACGATGACTGCTCGGCGCCGTCGGCAGATCTACATCGAGTGAATTCCATAGAACCAAGAGCATCTCACGCATCTACCAATCTGGCCAGGCAAGAATCCGGACCGCTCGACCGAGCGTCCGTTCGGCGTCGTTATAGTAATTCGAGGCCTGCTGCACGGAGCCGGTGCTGAGACTGCTGCATGGCTTCCGGCAGCGGAATGCCGCGGCGTGCGGTTTCCGTGAGATAGCCGGAGCGCAGGCCATGGGCGGAAAAAAGCGTCGGATCGAGTCCAGCCTCGGCGAGGCGGCGCTATCAGGTTGACCGCCTGCCCGTCAGCGCGCGTGTTCGAGATTGCCCCAACGGTCTGCCGCGAAACACCGCGCCTTCAGTGACTGCGGCGCGCTCGAGCCAGTCCTTTAAGACCAGCACCCGACGGCCGACGAGCAGCACGAAAGCATCGCTATCGGCTTGTGTCGTCTTGGTTCGGCCGCGACGCCGGCCGCCATGCGGTGCGACGGATCAGGCTCACCATCTTCAATCCGCGACGGTCGCTCGCGCTCCGCTATGCCAAAGGCTCCGCGCCAGCGCCCGTCGCGTCACCCGCCCAGCAGGGCACAACCCACGCCGGAAACGAACTCAAAACTGGATAGAAACTGGGGCAACGTCACAGGTCATCTAGAGATTTTCCGACGCCTTGCTTGTAGACGTTGACCACCAATCGGCACGAATCGAGCGTCTTGAAGTTGAGGTCCCTCGCCGCCCCACCATCTCGCCCGCCTGCAGATCGGCGCCAAAAACATGGGATTATTATGTATTTGACCGCCGCGAAGGCCGTCATGTGCCGCTCTGCCCATTTTCCCTGCGATAGCGATCATTTCACCGGTGGATCGCCAATGCACAATGCCCAAAGTATACAACTCCAGCTTTCAACAACCAAGCTTTGGTCGGAGTAGCGCTTGTCAGCGTGTTGGGTGACGGCTGGAGCTGGAACGGTCATTACAATGGCCAAGGCCGTGGCGGCAAGTATCGTTCGTGAACAGTGAGACCACAATTTCTGGAGTCTCGAGCGCCCCACAGCGTCTTTTTCTGAGGTAGTCATATCGTTTTCCTTTTGGATCATCACGGATGTGAAGAAGATCTAGTGGTAGGTCCCGTTGGGAGAGCCTGCGAAGCGGCCTGTATTCATGTAGTCGAGTCATAAGTTCTCCTGAATGAGAACCCTTATGGCAGCCCTAGCTGATACCCTCAAAGCGGTCTGCGGGATGGCGACGCTGTGCCGATCGCAGCGAGATTCCAACGGAGCTGGGGCGTTCCACGGGATGCGCAGTCTGGATGCGTTCGGACGAATGTCATGTGAACTCCTAGGCTAAAGACTGCGCGACGGGCCATGTCGGAACACGTCTCATGGCTACGAATATGCAATTGGCATGCCACCAAAAGGGTTGTGAGCACGGCCACAAATCGGAGGAGTCGCCGCCTGGCTGGCTTGATCCTAACCCCTATAATGTCTGGATGAAAACAGATTGTCGTCAATCGGACTCGGACAAAATGCTGTGACCAGCTTTGGCACCGGCTGACGCCAGAGTCCTTGGTTGAGAGTTGCGCGTCTGAGGGCGGATTGGGCAACGGGCGATCGCCGGGGCCGGTCGAGTTGCGCAGCCGTGTGTTGCTGTTAGCGTGGCGGCATAGGGCCGCAGGTGTGAGCCCGCCTCGTAGCAGAGGTGGATCCGATCGAACTTGGCGGCGATCCGTTGGATAACGCGGCGCATGCTTGTGTCCGATGCATCGACCTCACCGAAGTAGCGAACCTCTCCTTCCCGGCCGGCTTCCGCGATCGCCACGGCATTCCTCTGCTTCGCAACATCGATTCCGACAAGTGCTTCCCTATAATCTGCCACGGCTCGTCGTCCTGTGATGCGGTCGGCTCGGCCCGCCCGAGATGGGTGTTCGGCTTGAGCCTTATCTTCGGGCGATGATTCATGGTGATAGGTTGAAGGTGCTGCGCTTCGAGTTGATGGTCAAGCGTGGTCTGAATGCCCGCAGCCACAAGCATCAGAAGGAGAAGCGCAGCATGAAACATTATGTCTGATTGGACGTCGCGGTAGAAGAGACCCCGGTTTGCATCGTCGACGAAACCGGCAAGATCTGCCTGACCCATTCCGAGGATCTTGTGCGGGTGCTCTGGGATGCTGTCTCGAGCTTTGATCGGGCTTGAGGCCGGGCCATTGTCGCAATGGCTGTTCAGCGGCCTAGCCGAGGCCGGCCTGCCGGCGGTGTGCGTCGAAACCCGCCACACCAAGCCTTCCTGGAGGCGTAAGCAAACCCGGTTCGCGCTTCGTTCGTTCTTAACGCACGATTCTGCGCAGCTCTTGTTCTGACCCCAACTTCAGACCCCAACTTCAAATGACGTAACTCGGTGCAGTCGCACCCGATGCGCCCGAACATCGAATTTCATCTTTTGGTTGCGTGTTTCGCAAACTCTGGACAGGGATTCCGCCGCGGACGGGTGTTTCGCTAAGTCCACGCACAGCTTGCCGGCGCCTGTCCTCGGGAGAGCTGGCTTCGATTTGTCTGAACACTTTGGCGAGGATGGCGAAATGAAGGCAGCATAGGGAATGGAAGCGCCACGGGCGACGACCCAATAGAAGTGGTTCACCCGTTCGACCAGCGAAGTGACGTTCGTTAATCGCACTACTCAAGGTCCGAGCTGAAGCTATCCATTGAGGAGCGGTTTTTTTGAGCATGGGGCTCAAGAGATGTGTCGAAGTTATCGTGCAGGCCTTCAGCATGATCCGCCGATGGTCTCAGGCACTGATCCTATAGCGACCACGCCTTCCGGCTGGTTGAGCATTCAAGACAACCTTCCCGCTGCGGATCATCGTACTTCCCTGCCGCTTCCCGCATTTACCGAGGCCGTCCAATGGCCCGCCCTTCACAACAGTGATCCCGCAAGCATCTGGATGCGAGAAGTATTGTTACAGAAGGCGTCTCGAATGACTTCTCCGCGGGACTCCAAAAGCCGTCTCAGCCACCCCTAATTTACTCCCGTGTCTCACGCCGCCATTCGCGTCAGTAGCCCTTGTCGGACTAGATCGATGCTCGCGGCAAGTGCGCCTGCCAGATCGTCCAGCGGGTGGGCTGCGTCGACAAACGGTGCGAAAGAGAAGGGACCCCCATAACCGCCGTCAAGCAGCGCCCGGATCTGGCTGCCATTGTCGGAACCAACCAGGACGCGATCCGGGTAAACCCAGTGGATAGGATCGTTGACTCTTGAAATGTGCACGAGACCAGTCAGTTCGCAGGAGAAGAATGGCTCCCCGGCGAGCGTGTGATGAAACGTGTCGTGCACGAGGCGGAAGACGGACTGGCCATCAATGGCGGCAATGGCCTTGGCCGCTTCGTTCTTCGAGCGAAGCGAGCAGGTCTGGAAGCCCAGCGGCTCGATGAGACCGATGAGGCCGCGCGACTGGAGGATCGGCTTGAGCGCCTTCAAGGCGACGTGGAGATCGCCCCGGCGCTCGCCATTGGCGGGCCAGGAGCCGTCGTTGACCGGCATCAGCATGAGCGTCTTGGCTCCGCAGGCCGCCGCATAATCGGCGAGCTTGCTCGCTTCGGCCTTGCGCGCGGGACTCCACTCGTTGAAGCGCTGCAAGGCATTGATGGAAATAATCCCAACGCCTGCTTCGGCGGCGGCAGACCGGACGTCCGCCGCCGGCGTGCCGCGTGCAACAGCATTGCTGTGCTGTTGGCTGTGGATCCGGACATCGGTCAGGCCCTGGTCACGGGCAAAAGCGAAAAGTGCCCTGACGTCGAGTCCGGGCGTCGCCATTTGGTCGAGTGCAAAGCGGGGTACTGCTTGGCGCATGGCTTGGCTTTCCTTCAATGTTCCCGAATTTTTGTTTGACCCTATTGCGACTCTTCACTTAAGACAAACGATTAGAACAGATGTTTTCCATCTGAAAAGGAGATGGTTGATGAACAGCGCCGACCTCAGGTTTTTCCAGGCGGTTGTGAGGGCAAACAGTATCGGAGGGGCTGCCGGTGTACTCAACACGGTGCAATCCAACGTCACCGCGAGAATAAAATCGCTTGAGGAGGAAATCGGTGCTCCGCTTTTTCATCGCTCCAGGCGAGGGGTTACACTGACAGCCACCGGCATTCAGCTCGTTCCCTATGCCGAGCGCGTCGGAGAGCTTCTGGACGAAGCCAAGCGCGTCGTCACAGACCGCGGTACGCCGTGCGGTTTACTCAGGATCGGCTCGATGGAGACCACTGCAGCGCTTCGCCTTCCGCCGATCCTGATCCGCTATGCGGCAGAATATCCTGAGGTCGACGTACTGGTGGAGGCTGCCCCGACGGAAAAGCTCGTCAGCGAGGTCGTTGCACGCAAACTGGATGGCGCGTTCGTCTCCGGCCCCATCGCTCATCCCGAACTGAAAAGCCTATCGATCGTCGAAGAGGAGCTCGTTGTGATCTCCTCGCCGCGGTTTCGCGAGCTTTCGGATCTGAACGCCTTGGCCGCGTCACCGGCTCTGAAGGTTCTCGCCTTTCGATCGGGATGTTCCTACCGCCGGCGCATGGACATGTTCCTGGCGGCGTGTGGGGTAACGCATGTCCGCTGGATGGAACTTGGGACAATGGACGGGATCATCGGCTGCGTCGCCGCCGGGGTGGGGATCGCCATGCTACCTCGGGGGGTCGTTCAGGATGCGGCAGCCGACGGACAGCTCATTATACACCTGCTACCTGACGACCTGCGGTCGGCGCCGACTGTTTTTGTGACGCGGAGCGACGAGTATCTCTCTGCGGCACTTCAGGCTTTCATGACGGTGGCGTCTGAGGCGCATTCACGGCCTCAGCCGGCAAGACCAGAGCCGGTGCGACAACTGCAGCGGGCTTAGGAAAGGTGGAGCAAAAACAAGGGGTCAGTCAGACGCAATCGTCGGCGGATCTTGTTGGCAGCTCGTAGGGTTCGTTTGCCCAGATCGCCTACGATGCTGCGCCGATGAGGACAGCCTCATCCGATTCTATTCGCTGTCGGCACACTGGCGCGCATCGCCCGACTCCATCACGATACTCGATGGAACGATGACAAACTGGGCGACACATACGTAGGCGCAGCAAGTCAGAAATGCGACAGTGACGCGCGTACCCGGCACGACCTAAGCGCCCGATCGGGCGTCAGCTGGCTGGGGTTGCGGCCTGGAAGCCATCGGGCCAGCGCTCGATCACCGAGCCCGAGAACACGTCGATCGATAGCGGCACCGCAGCGACAAGCTTGCGCAGGGATACGGTCGACAGGTCCTGGAGGGCATAACGGCCGATCCGGATGTGTCCACCCTCAAGCGGGTAGACATTCTGCAGCAGCGTCCGCAAGGGTGCTCTTGCCCGAGCCGCTTTCCCCCACCACCGCTGTCATTTCCCCCCAGGGGAAGGTGACGCTAAGATCCTCGAAAAGCTCGAGCTGGCTACCATAGCGGAACGTGACCTTCTCCAGGTGGATGTCGCCAATGTCGGATTTGTCGGCATCGATGCCGCCACCGCTTTCCGGCTCCAGGTCGAAGATCTCGAACAGGCGATCCGCCGCGATAAAAGCATCCTGAACGATCCGGTTGGTCTGGATCAGACTGGCAATCGGCCGGGTGATATAGCCCAGCAAGGTGCCTGGAGATGACCAAGGCCAACTCCAGGAATCCGCTAATATCCTGGATCTCATTTAATGGCGATTAAAATATATCACTGCGGTTGCTATAGCTAACCCTACCGAAACAATTCCGCAAACTATTGCCGTCAGCAAGAACCACCCTCCGGAGGTTGCACACGCTTCTTCGCGCGTTAACTCGGTCACACCGTAGGCTTGCATATCGGTCTTCATTTTTTCTCCTTTCCTAGAGCTTGAAATCACGGGAGCAGTAATGCGGCAGCGTGTGCCGCCGCACAAGGAGATCAGCAAAGGTCGTGCCAACTGTCCAGGAAGCCCAAACAGCGCTTATGCATGTTCGTTAGAGGCTTCGTTGCGATCGTACGTCGGCCGCGACCGGGACATCCATTGTGCAACCGAAGCTACCGGTCACAGAAGCCCAGCGGCCTGCGCCTGCACTTTCTCCCGCAGCGCGCATGCTGCAGCGACCATGTTGATGAGGGCAGGGCGGACCTCTTCCCATTTCCTTGTTTTGAGGCCGCAGTCCGGATTCGCAACAGCTGGCCGTCCGACAGTCGCTCGCGAGCAAGTTGGGCGAGATGCAAAATCTCGCCGATCTCCGGGACAGGTGGTGAGTGAATATCGTAGACGCCGGGACCGATTTCGTTCGAATATTTGGACTTGGTGAAGGCGTCCAGCAGTTCCATTTTGGAGCCCGACGTCTCGATTGAAACCACGTCCGCGTCCAGTTCAGCGATCGAGTCGATGATCTCGTTGAACTCCGAATAGCACATGTGGGTATGAATTTGGGTCGCGTCCTCTACATCCGTCGAAGCGAGCCGGAAGCATTCGACAGCCCAGCCGAGATAATGTTTCCAATCGGACTTCCGAAGGGGCAAACCTTCGCGAAACGCGGCCTCATCGATCTGGATCACCCTGGCGCCAGCTCTTTCGAGGTCGGCCACTTCATCGCGGATCGCGAGTGCGATCTGGCGGCAGACCTCGGCGCGGGGTACGTCATCGCGCACAAAAGACCAGTTAAGAATCGTCACTGGACCAGTGAGCATGCCCTTCACCGGCTTTTTCGACAGCGACTGGGCAAATTGCCACCATTGGACCGTCATCGGATTGGGCCGCGATACGTCGCCGAAGATGATGGGAGGGCGCACGAGCCGCGACCCATAACTTTGCACCCAGCCATGCTGGGTGAAGGCGAGGCCGGACAACTGCTCGCCGAAATGCTGCACCATGTCGTTGCGTTCGAACTCGCCATGTACCAGACAGCGGCCCGAAATAGGTAGCCAGCATAATTTTCAACTTGGGCGCGGCTTTAGACAGCTGCCCGTAGGTGAATTCGAAGGCAGCTCGTTCGTTCGGGTTGAGATCGAGCACAAGCGCCGGCTCATCAATCTGCACCCAGTCGGCCTCCGAGAGCTCCAGCCTCTGCAGTAGTTGCTCGTGGAGCGGCAGCAGGCGCGGTAGCAGCGCTATGGGATTAAAGCCCTGGTCGGGAGACTTCGCCAGCTTCAGGAAGTTCACCGGTCCAAGGATGACCGGGCGTGTATGGATGCCGAGCTCTTTTGCCTCAGAAAGTGATCGACTGGTTTGGTCAACGAGAGGGCGAATGTCTGATCGTCGGCCAGTTCCGGCACGATGTAGTGGTAGTTCGTGTCGAACCATTTGGTCATTTCCATTGCGGTCACGCGCTGCCCCTGAACTGCATGCCCGTGACTGGCGTGTCCGCAACCCGCGCTATCGCTTTGCGTGCCGCGCGCCATTGCGAAGTAGATGTCAAGCGGGACCTCGCCGCCCGTCCAGCCGTAACGAGCTGGCACGGCGCCGACCATTGCTGCAGTGTCGAGCACATGGTCATACAGTGAGAAATCGTTCGACGGGATTCGACACGCCGCGGTCATGCTGCTCGCTCCAGCTGGCGGCACGCAGCGCCTTCGCCGTGACCAGAAGGTTGGCAGCAGAAGATTTTCCGGACCAGTAGCTTTCGAGCGCGAATTTCAGTTCTCGCCGGCGACCGATACGCGGCACGCCAAGCGTTGCTGTGGGAACTTGCTGGGAGACATTCATTCCATACCCCGATGGTTGGGGGCGGGGACAAGGAAGGCGCTAACAGGCCCGGCCTCAACGCCGAGCTGCCGCGGCCACCAGACACCCCGCCCGTGGACTTTGTTCACCGTGGCAGGTCTCCTGGCTCGCGGGTCACAGCCTCTGCCGTCTTCCCGGGGCAGTTCGCCCCAGTGACATTGGTGGGGTTGGCTCGCCGCTTACAGTTGCGGGGGCAGCGCCGGCATTGCTACCGGCTTCCCTCTTAGCTCCACTGGGGCAACGCCTTGCGAAGAACCACACGCGGACAAATGATCGGACGGCAGTACTGGCCCGAAGTGCGACAGTGTTCCTGAGCCTCAACAATCAGAAATTTAGAGAAAACCGGCCTCCTTCTCGGACTGGTACGCGTTCGATTTACACGCGCTCGTCTGGACGGCCTGCAGGGGGGAAGGTGGGCAATATGTGGCCGAAATGCTGCCCTACAACAACTTCGCCTGCTCAGCCTCTCGGCGCAAATTCTGGCGCGGCCTTGGGCCGATCTGCTGGATCACCAATCCGGCCGCCAGCGAGCCGAGATCGCCGCAGGTCTTGAGGTCGCGGCCTTGTGTATAGCCATGCAGGAACCCGGCGGCATAGAGATCGCCGGCGCCCGTCGTGTCGACCAGTTCCTTGATGGCGGTCGCCTTGATCACCACCGTCTCGTCGCCGCGCACGATCACGGAGCCTTTGTCCGAGCGGGTCACGGCGGCGATCCGGCAATCCTTGCGGATCTGGGCCAGCGCCTCGTCGAACGACGATGTCTGGTAGAGCGACTTGATCTCGTGGCTGTTGGCAAAGACGATGTCGACCGTGCCCGAACGCATCAGCTCGAGGAATTCGTCGCGGTAGCGGTCGACGCAGAACGAATCCGACAGCGTCATCGACACTTCGCGGCCTGCCGCGTGCGCCAGCTTCGCCGTCTGGCGGATTGCCTCCTTGGCGCGCGGCGGGTCCCACAGATAGCCTTCGAAATAGGTGACCTTGGCGCCAGAAGCCTTGTCGGCCTCGACATCCTCCGGCCCAAGCTCGACGCAGGCGCCGAGATAGGTGTTCATCGAACGCTCGCCGTCAGGGGTGACGAAGATCATCGACCGCGCCGTCGGCGGCTCGCCCTTGAGCGGCGTGGTGTCGAAGGCGACGCCCTGCGCATGGATGTCGTGGGCGTAGATTTCGCCCAGCGCATCGTTGGAGACCTTGCCGAAGAAAGCGGCGCGGCCGCCGAAGCTGGCGACGCCGGCCGCCGTGTTGCCGGCACTGCCGCCGGACGCCTCGATCGCCGGACCCATGCGGCTGTACAGCAGTTCGGCGCGTTGTGTGTCGATGAGGTTCATCGCGCCCTTGATGATGCCGTTGGTCTCGAGGAATTCCTCGTCGCACTGGGCGATGATGTCGACAATGGCATTGCCGATGCAAAGCACGTCATAATCCGGCATCAAAATCTCCGCCAAAAAACCCGAGCCGGCTTCTCGCCACGCCGGGGCCGGCCTGTTTTTGGCCGACGCATCCAATACCCGTGCATCACGCAGCTGCCGGTCCTGCCTCTCGCAACAGCTCGTCAGCTCTGTCCGTCTTTTCCCAGGTGAACTCCGGCTCTTCGCGGCCGAAGTGTCCGTATGTCGCGGTCTTGCGGTAAATCGGCCGTAAGAGATCAAGCGTCTTGATGATGCCTTTCGGCCGGAGATCGAAAAGCTCAAGGACGGCGCGCTCGATCCTTTTTTCATCAATCTTTGCGGTTCCGAATGTATTGACGAGGACTGAGACCGGCGCGGCCACACCGATCGCATAAGCAAGCTGAACCTCGCACACCTCCGCAAGTCCGCTGGCAACGACGTTTTTTGCGACGTACCGCGCCGCATAGGCGGCCGACCGATCGACCTTGGACGGGTCCTTGCCCGAAAAGGCGCCGCCGCCGTGACGCCCCATGCCGCCGTAGGAATCGACGATGATCTTGCGGCCGGTAAGCCCGCAATCGCCGCGCGGCCCACCGACCACGAACCGGCCTGTTGGATTGACCAGGAACCTTATCCTGGTCGTATCCAGGTCGTCGTGAGGCAAGACCGGCCTTATGATCTCCTCAATGACGCCTTCGCGGACCGTGGCTTGTGAGACCTCGTCGTCATGCTGCGTCGACAGAACTATGGTATCAAGCGCTACCGGGCGCAAACCCTCGTAGCGGACGGACACTTGAGATTTCACGTCCGGGCGAAGCCAGCCAAGGCGTCCGGTTTGGCGCACTTCTGCCTGTTTTTTTGTCAAATCGTGAGCAAGTTGGATTGGCAACGGCATCAATGTTTCGGTCTCGTTGCACGCGTACCCGAACATGAGGCCCTGATCCCCCGCTCCCTGCTCGAGATCCTGCCCTCGTCCCTCGTCGACGCCCTGGCTGATGTCGGGCGACTGCTCGGTCAAGGCCAAGATCACGGCGCAACGCCGGCCGTCAAAGCCGATCGCATCGTCGTCATATCCAATGTCTAAAATGATATCGCGGGCAACTTGGCTGTAGTCGATCTGCGCGTGGCTGGTGATCTCGCCAGCCAGAACGACCATCCCTGACTTCACCAACGCTTCACAAGCAACGCGAGCCGTAGGATCCTTGCGAAGGATCGCATCGAGCACGCCATCTGAGATATTGTCGGCCATCTTGTCGGGATGTCCCGCGCCGACGGATTCTGAAGAGAACACGAATTGTCTGGTCATGAAAATGTCCTCGCTTCAAACGTTGGAATTGGACGTGACAGTTGATCCTGCCGCCTTACCTGTCGGAGATGCCAGGCACGTCGAACGCAGCGCAGAAATCGGCAACGTCTCTGCGCACGCTGGCATGGACGTCCGAATCATCGGGCTGGCGGCAAACCAGGTCGATGAAAGCGGCAATCTGCACCATCTCGGCTTCGCGCATGCCCACAGACGTCACTGCTGGCGTGCCTAACCGTATGCCGCTGGTGAGCGCGGGATGGCGCCGGTCGCCCGGCACCATGTTGAAATTGGTAATGATCCCTGCTTCCGACAAGCGCTCGGCATAGGCTTTCCCAGACAGCGGTCGGTCCCGAAGATCAAGGATCAGCATGTGATTGTCAGTGCCCCCCGTTACGAGTTCATAACCTCGCTCCAGAAGCGCCTGGGCCAGAGCCTTGGCGTTGCTGACGATCTGCTGACCGTACACACGGAAGGATGGATTCCCTGCTTCGTGCAGAGCGACAGCCAGCGCGGCAATCGTATTCATGTGCGGTCCGCCCTGGAGGAGAGGGAACACGGCACGGTCTATGCGTCTGGCCAGATTGTGTTTGCTCTTGGAATGATATAGCGCCTGATAGCGGTCTTCATTCCTTGACAAGATGAAGCCACCACGAGGGCCGCGGATCGATTTGTGAGAGGTGCTGGTGACCACATCGCAATGGCCAACGGGATTCGGATGCACGCCTGCGACAACGAGGCCGCTGACGTGGGCGATGTCGGCCACCAGATAGGAGTTCACCTCCGAAGCAATTTCGGCCATTGCCTTGTAGTCAAAGATACGCGGATAAGCAGTTCCGCCGACCCAAATGAGCTTCGGTCGTTCGCGTTTGGCCGTCTCGCGCAAGCGGTCATGGTCAATCTGCTGCGTCTTTTCGTGTAGCCCGTACGGAACTCGCTCATAGTCCGTGCCGGAGAAGTTCACGCCCCAACCGTGCGTCAGATGCCCGCCGGCGGGGAGGGGCAAGCCCATCATCTTGTCTCCCGGACACAACAGCGCTCGACAGACAGCCTGATTGGCCGGCGAGCCGGAATAAGGCTGCACGTTGGCGTGTTCACAGCCGAATAGCGCCTTCAATCGCTCGATGGCGAGGTTCTCAAGCTCATCGACAATCTCGTTTCCGGCGTAGTAGCGCGCGCCGGGATATCCCTCGGCATACTTGTTGGTGAAAATAGACCCGGTCGCTTCCAGCACCGCGGAGGACACGAAGTTCTCGGAGGCGATAAGTTTGAGGGTCGTCCGCTCCTGGCGCTCCTGTCTTAAAAGCAGCTCGTGAACGCGAGAATCTGCGACAGCCAGATGAGGCCATTCGCAAGTGTCAAGCTCCGCGATGGCGCCGCCAGTCGAATTGTTCATATCAGCTTCGCGCTCCATTGGGACTAAGTTTCGGGACAAGCAGGCGGCCACCTTTGACCGCGCCCTGTATCGCTTCCAGGCGCTGTAGGTCTTGTCTGTGATGGCCATCGCCGTGGGGCAGGAGATCAACCAACAATTGAACCAAGCCGCCGTCCGAGCATCCTGCTTCGAGGTGGTACGAAGGCCAGGGGCGCTGTTCGTTGCCGAGAAGAAAGCCAGCTCTGGCGAGCTGGCGGACGTGTGCGATTACGTGCTCACGCGCCAGACTCAGAACTTCTGCTAGCTCGCAGACGGTTAGGTCCGCATGCGCACAAAGTCCCAGGATTCGAAGTCGATCAAGATGAGCCGCGGCCTTTAGGCGCTTGACCAGTGTCATCATTTGCCGGCACTCGTTGTATTGACTTCGTCCATTTGGCGTCCTCCCACTCTTTCAGAGGCAATCTTGCCGTCCGACGAGGTCGATACGCTCGACCGCATCGCGGATCGTTTCCGATACATCGCCTCGAACAAGGCAAATGCTCCTGCCGGCTCTGCTTTCGACGGGGCCACAGCGCCACGGTCTCGACCGGCAGCTCAAAGTACATATTCAGGGAGGTTTAGAGTGCTAAAAGTCCGCGATTTTCTTTGAAGGATCTGTTGCGACCCGTGCGTACCGGCGTTGGACAGCCCGATCAGGAGGACGTCATCGAGGTTTTTGCGCGCGGCGGCAAGGAGGCTCCCTGCTGAGCCCTATATTGCGACAGTACCGGCGGGGCCAAATACGTTTCGGCAGTCACACGCTCATCTTACTTTAGTCACTTGTTCATCCAAGCGTGAACTCTGTCGAGTGAACCGATATCGACTCGAAGCCCCAGCCATCGCGGGACGATCTGGTTGGCCGCTTGAGGTGGACATGCTTGGGCAGGTCGGCACTGGCGAGCGCCTGACCGTCGCTGTCGTTGCTGATGTCGGCGGCCTGTCTCAGGCCGTCCAGGCCGAGTGCCTGCAGGACGCGGGCATAAATGCCGCGCGATCGCGCAGCTGATGATCCATGCCTGTACTAAGGATACCGCGCACAATAATTGCTACGACGTCGCGGCTTGATTGTGTAGTTCCATTCAGGATGGAACGTGTCGCCGGTGATGTCGAGAACTGCCATCTCGGCGTCGCTGACCTTGATGCCCTTCGGGTAGGTGCGTGTGTCGAGTGCGCAGTCGACCTTGAGGCCGGATTTGGTCGTCGTCGCGCCGATCAGCTCGACCACCGCGACACGATCCGTCAGCGGCCGACCGCGCCAGTTCTGGGTGATGTGGCAGAACAGGCGATGCTCTATCCTGTTCCACTTGGAGGTGCCCGGCGGATAGCGGACGTGGAGGGTGAGGCCGGTCTCGTCAGCGAGCCTCTGCAGTTCGATCTTCCACAACCGCACGCGTGCACCGTTCGAGCCGCCGCAGTCTGCGGTGATCGTCAGCTCGCTTGCTTTTGGATAGCGCTCGCGTCCCATGCGCTCGCGCCAGCAGCGGATTGCCTGCACCGCGAATGCGGCCGTGTCGCTGGTGATGCCGACGCTGACGAAGCCGGCGTTGGCCGTCACGTCGTAGACGCCATATGGCACGACCTTGCCAAGCGCCTTGTCCTCGAAGTCGTGCACGTTCACACGGCGAGGATTGCCCTCGGGGCGATAGTCGGAGCCGGCGTTCCTGAAGTTGCCGACCAACTCCTTCTTCTTGGTGTCAACGGAGATGACCGGCTGTCCCGCAGCCTGCGCGGCGATCACCTTGGCGTTGATGTGCTCGAACTGCGCGTTGCGGTCCGGATGCCGCGAGCCTTCGTCGGCCTTGCGATCGCTGGGAGACGGTCGGGTGCAAGCTCGATGAGCGCGGCCGTCGTCCAGATGTCCTCGCCGCGGTTGATCGTCGAGCGGGCCAACCCGGTGATCCTGGAGACGACCGCTAGCCCACCCCAGCCGGTACGCACCTCGGCCGCTGCGAACATGCGCTGAGCCGCTACCTCGGGGGCAGGTTCGCCGTGCCGGCGGCGGACGCAGGGCGGTGAGCGATTGCGCTGACGAAACCGAGCTTCACCAGCTCCTTGGCGACCGTGTCGGCGCTGATCGGATGGCCAGTCGCCGTCAGCGCGGCGGCGAGTTTGTCCATGCTCTTCGACACCCACAGCAGCGGTCGCTCCGGATCGCCTAGCGTGACCGGCTCGACCAGGCGTTTCAGCTCGTCAACCAGCCCAGGGTCGCTCTCTAGCGTCCGAGTCGATCATCCGACCGACCTACGCCTGTTCGGCGCCTTCAGGAATCCCTTCGACCTGAGTCACACCGAAGGACAGCGCGATTCACTTAATGTCGGACCGTCCTAAGCGTCGGCCGCCGACAGTCTAGACGCAGCTCGCTGTGCTCGACGAGGCGTTGTCATCACCTCATAGAACCTGACCGCCTCACCAGCGATCAACTGGGGAGGGGAGGGCGCTTTTCAGAGCCCGGCCGCCTTGGTGAGATTGATACGCGGTCGCGGGGGCGCTGGTACTTGCGCGTCATCTCGGCGCTGGTATGGCCCAGTTGCTTTTGCACATTGCGCCCCATCGACTTCGGCCGAGGAGGCGAGCCCGGCGCGTAAGGAGTGGCTAACGAAAAGTTTTGCGGGTTCGCCTTTGGCAAGATCGCCGCGCACGCCGGCGGCAAGCGCGGTCCGCTTGACGAAGCGGGCGACCTCCTGATCATTAAGCTGGTCGGCGCCGACCGCCTCGCACTGGCCGGTGACGCGCCGGCACGGGATTGGCGACTGCCGGTAGTCGGGTCGCCAGCGACGAACGCCCGGAGCCATGGCGGAGGGACTGGGCTTCGGCCGCCGGTTCACCCGGCATCCCGCCGATCTCCGAGACGACGGCGATGATGTTAGCGAGATCGTCGGCGTCAAGCGCGGCGGTTTCGGCCGACGGCTGCGCGGCCAAATGTCATCCCGGTGCCCGTGCTGTGGGGCGGTCGGGAAGCTTGCTCGGCGTGAATTTTGGGCTTCTGCTCGCCGGAATGGCCATTTCTCAATGCAGAAAACGGCCAACTTCTGATAGAGAACAATACGAGCTATAAGGCAACATTATCACTCGTTGTTGCAGCGCGACAGGCGCGGCGTTTTATACGCAATTCGATTGCCAAAAGCGCCGCCGTGATTCATCCTTCTCGGTAGATGATTCTGCGCCCCAAACCCACTCCGCGCCACGCCACGCTAGCCGGTGCTCCTTCGACGGCGCCGATGGCAACGGTGCCGGCTTGGTTGCGCCGGGCCATCCCGGATGCGCAAAGCCTTGCGAGCAAAGACGTAGAGGAGGTGGCGCTCGTTGTCGGCGCCGCCATCGGCGCGCTCGATGCGGTGGTCCGCCGGCAGGAGCGGTGGGCCGGCGCCTGGCGGCAGCGGCTGGCGCTTTCGGCGGCCGCTGCAACGGCAAAGCAGGCCGGCCGAGTCGAGGACGAAGCGGCCTTGCGCGATGCCGTATTGCTTACAAGACCGGGCGACAATTTCGGTCCCGCCGGCCTTTTCCTTCTTGCTTGGCGGCGGCTGGCATCTCGGCCAGCGGACGATCTGCTGACGGAGAGAAATGTCGCGGCGGTGCTGGAAGATCTAGGTCTCACACTCAACGATGAGGCGGTCAGCGATCTGACGGACGATCTGCGACAGCTTGCCGCCAACACCGGCACGGTCGAAACGCTGGTCGGGGCCTTCGCGGCCGCGGAGCGTTACGGCTTCCGGCGCGTTCTCGGAGCCTGGCTTGCCGATGTCTTGCTCGCGCAGCGGCTAGGCTGGACACATGCAATCCCTTTGTTGGGCGCCGAAGCGACCTTAGTTGTGGGTACGGGCCGGGCGCGTCGACCAGGGACTGCCGCTCTGGCTGCCGGCGCCGAAACGGAAGCCGATTGGGCTAAAAGCCTGCTGGCCGCACAGGCGCGCGCTGCGCTGCGCGCCATTGATCTTTTCGCCGAACTTGAGCGCCGCGCGGACCGGCTGCTTGCGGTTGCGCCGAAACTCCGGGCCAAGGCGGCGGACGTCGTCGTGGAAAGGCTGCTCTCTGACGACGCGATCGTCGCTTCGGAACAAATCGCCGGCATGAGCGATCGCGGCCTGCGCCGCCTGTTCGACCGGCTGGTCGAGCTCGGTGCCGTGCGTGAATTGTCCGGCCGCGCCACCTTCCGCATCTACGGGCTGTGAAGACCATGGTGGAGTCGGCGCGCAGGCGAGAGGGGAGCCGGTCAGATGACCGTCGAACAGCTGACCAGTTGTTTGACCGGGAACTCGATGATCTGCCGCCGGAGGCGCGCTGGCGCGAATGGATGCACCGCGTCGAGGCAACGATTTTTGCGGCCAGCGAGCCGGTCAATCGCGAAACGCTCGCCCGCATCGTCGGAAAAAGCTGCAGCATTGATCTCCTCATCGACGACATTCGCGAGGAACTGCGCGGCCGGCCCTACGACCTGGTCGCCGTCGCCGGCGGTTTTCGGCACCTGACCCGGCCTGCCTATGCCGACGCCATCCGCAGTGCAGTCGGCGGAAACGAGCGCGCGGCAGACCTCACGCAGTCAGAGGTGCTCGTGCTGATGTGTATCGGCTACTTCCAGCCGATCACCCGCGCCGAACTGTCGTCTTTCTTCGGCAAGGAGATCAGTCGCGATTTTATTGGTCATCTGCGCCGCGCCGGCCTGATCGCTTCCGGTCCGCGTAGCCCGACGCCGGGCGCGCCCTACACCTACGTGACGACAAAAGAATTCCTGCTGGAGTTCGGCCTCGACACGCTGCGCGACCTGCCGGATTTCGAGGCACTCGAAGATGCCGGGCTGCTGAGCAAAGAGAAGCTGTTGGCGGGGGATATCATGCCCGACTTTGCCGCCGGCCAAGAGGAAGTCGGAGGTGAGACGAGCGAATAGCTGCGGGCGTTCGACGAACTCGACACTTTGTTCAGTCATTGTCGAAATATGCAGCAAATTTCGGACATAGCGCGATTCCGACTGAAGGTCTTGCGTCTCACTCGTCGGGCCTGTCGCTCTCGCCACTTTTTGGGGCAGTCACTCGCATACTCGAACAAAGGAAGAACAATGGCTTTGACAATTCCTAGAATCGGTAGATGATCACCGGTCACAGCTTTCGGCGAGGTTGCGTTGAATACCGTGAGCCCTGAGAGGGGTGGATAATATCTACCAGCCGCACCGCTTTCTCCATTCAACAGTTGATGGGACGAAGTTCATGGCCAAAGACTCTGCACTATTGTCGGAGCTTCATAAACTTATTGGGCAGCGGATGGATGCTGGCCAGATTGCACAACCAAGCCAAATCGTTGCAGATATTTTCGAGAGCAAACCTCTGGCGGGCCCGCATGCTGACTTCTATAAAGCGTTCGCTAAGAAGGAACTGGTAGGTGTCGTCACACGCATGTTGAAGCGCGTGGGGATGAGCGACGATCCTGCGTCTCCACAGATGGTCTTTCCCGGCCACACTCGCTTGGTCAAATCGTATCCTGTGCTTCGCGATGGTGAACGCTCCCTGGTTCCAATAGGCCTTTGCACAACGCACGAACTTTCTAACCATGTCTCGCTTCTTCGAAAGCAGGCAAAGGTTGCGAGAACCACGCCGCAGAATTAGAGGAGTATCTGGCCAACAAGGCTTCTCGGAGGGAGAACCAAGCAGAAATGAAGCAGTTTGAAAAGACCGAAGCCGAACCGGCGTGATAGTCGAGGTGGCTTCTTCCACCGTTTCCTTCACCCCCACATACCTTAGGGATATGCCGAGGTAGGGTCGCACTAGATTCGCGAAATCAAATCATTTCAGATATCATCGTCCCTGTTGGGGGCGCTTCCGATATGGATATTTTGATCGAAGGGGAGGGGCCGGAGGGCGAGACTTCGCCGCGTTCACGAGCATCGCGCGAGCCGAGCTACAGGCATCGCGACGCGCTTAGGTTGCTCTTCATCTTGGTTGCGGGTGGCGAAGACGTCGCCAAACCCACAGAGGAGGCCGTGAAGGTCTTTCGAGCCGAGAAGCGTTTGATGGCCATGGATTTCCTTGTCCGTTATCCCGACTATTTGGGTGACGCACTGCTGGATCTCCACGAGGAAACCCGCGAGCCCGAGCTGCTGGAAGCGGTTCAGCGCATCTTCCTTGACGACGAACCTTCCGTCAGAATGGTGCGGATGGTCCGCTGGCGGCACGGTGCCTACCAGAATGTCGAGGATGCCCTTGCCATGCTGAGCTATTACGGCCTGACGAGACCGATGCAACTCGCCGGTGATGACGGCAAGATTCGTCGGTACGAGTACCTCATATCATCGAAGGCGATCTCGTTCCTGGACAGGTGCATTCAGGATCACCCGGAGTTGGAGTGGTATCGTGATCGATTGGCTTTGATCATGCGGGTTGCCACCGGCAAGAGCGGTTCTGCGCTGAAGGAATGGCAGTATGAGCACCCGGAATACGGAAACACCATCCAAGGCGACGTGATACCGACCATCAGGGAGCAAGTCGAACAACGCCTGGCCAAGATCATTGGATTAAAATCATGAGAAAGGAACGGACCATCGAGCCGACCGAGTCCGGCTGGATCAAGGCCATCGCCGAAGACAGCGGCAGTTCGGAATCGGATGTGCGTACCGTGCTGCTCAAGTTTGGGGTTCGCGCGCAGACCACGCCGCCCCGTGCCAAGAGCCTTCGCTTCGAGAGCATCAATTTAAGGGGCGTTCGAGCCGGGTCCGAGCGCGACGGACCGTTCAATCTGTCCTGGTCGGATCTGGGGACCGGCATCTGGGCGGTGATGTCCGAGCGCAATTTGCGCGGAAAGTCGTCCATCCTGAACCTGCTCCAAGCCGCAATCCGCGGCGACTTTCCCGGCCGGGTTAAGCCTGACGTCTGGAAGTGGCTGGAGACTATTGAAATCCGGTATCGCGTCGATGAGGTCCTGCATCGCCTGGAATTGCGCAAGGCGGCCGGCGAGGAGAAAGCGGCGGAGGGTAGGGCAATGCTGAGCCGGAGCGACAGCGACGGTCAGTGGATCACGCTCTACGAAGGCGACGCCGGGGACGGGCTGAAGTCGCAAACCGAGCACCTGATGATGGAGGAGCTCGATTTTCCGTTAATTTACGCCCACAACAAGACTACGGGCGGTCATCCACATGGTTGGCCACTGATAGCATCGACGTTCTTTCTGTCGAGCTCAAACGAGCCTAAGGCACTGTTCGGCGACCTGCCCATCGACGGGCTCCCCCTTCGCCTGCTCCAACTGTTCATCGGGTTGTCGTGGGTCTCCACTTATAGCGCTGCGTTAACTGCGCAGAAGCAGGTCGAGCAGGGGCTGACCAATCGGCCGAACCAATCCGGCGTGAACGCCTTGCTCAATACCAGGCTTCTCGAGGTTGAGGGCCAGCTCGCCGAGGCGAAGAAAGCTCGTGGTGCCGGAGACCGCAGCGCAAAAAGACTGGAGCTGGCGCAGCTCGACGACGGGACCGCAATCAATAGGAAGGCGGCCGAGACCGCCCGGGTCGCCTTTGAGACAGACACGGCGACCGTCGCATCCGTCTCAGCCAGCTACGACGACGCGCGGCGAAGGCTTAAGCAGCTAGAGGACGAGCGGTCGGCAGGATACTCGTTTCGTCAACTCAGCCCGACTTGCTGCCCCGCCTGCGAGGCGGCCTTCGGGAAGGCCGCGCCGGCGGTTCAGCAGGGGGATGGCAACACCTGCGCCTTGTGCAAGAACGATCTGGCGAAACACGAAGACGACTTGGACAATCATCGCATTCAAGCCGCCCAGACCTTGGTAGAGGAACTGGCAACTTCTCTCCAGATCGCCAAGGCAAAACTCAAAGCCAGCGAGAAGACAGCGAGGGATGCGACCGAACAGCTCCGCGCTGTAATCAGCAGGGTGCGAGACCTCCAGGAAGTCATCTCCACGTCACCGGCCGATCCCGAACTCGTCGTGGTGCAGTTGGAAGCCCAAGCCCGGCAGCTTCGGGAACTACTGGCCTCCCTGCAATCGCCTGCCAACGACGATACCGAGACGCAGGGCGAACTTAAGATTCTCTGCGCCGCTACCGAAGTCAGCAAGACGTTGATGACCGTTATGCAGTCGGACGTTCTGAACGCGATCGCCGATTCGGTGATGGCTCTCGCCAAGAAGTTTGGTGTTTCCCACGTCACCAGCATGCACCTCGATGCCGGTGGGAAATTAAAGGTCCACCAAGGCGGCGCCGATATCTATTTCAGCAATCTGACGATGGGCGAGAAACTGCGCATCAAGATCGCCATCTCGCTGGCGGCGGTGGAGGTGGCCAAGCGTCGTGGGCATGGCCGGCATCCAGGCCTGCTGATCATTGACTCGCCGGCGTCGGAAGAGGTCGTGAACGAGGACTTCGAACAGATGCTTGACAGTGTTGCCTCAGCTGCGAAGGACATCGGAGGCGTTCAGATCATTATCGGCACCATCGCGCGCAAGGCGGTAGAGGCGGTTGTGCCTAGCGATCATCGACTGCACGCAAAGGGGGATGGGTACCTCTTCTGACTGGCGGAGCGACGGAAGACAAATTTGAGCTTCTGACGATGAGCGGTTGGGCGATCTCAGATCCGGGAACGGCACACCAGAACGAGTTGCTGGCCGCGATCGAAGGCCTGCCTTCCGAAACCGATCGCGCCGACGTGTTCTGCTGGCTGACCGGTTGGGCGCCCGATGCCGCCGTTCAGCGCGCGCTGCTGCGGCTACTCGAGCGAGAGGACGACGCCACCTTCATTGCGGAAATGGTCGACTGCCTCGATGGCCTGCCCGCGATACCGCAGGCTCTCGGCCGCAGCGCCTGGGAGATATTCCGCAGCCGTTTCGAGTCCCGGTCTGAGCATGGCTGGATGCGATCGCAAGCGTTGCGTGGCGCCCTGGTCGTGGCGCAGGACGATCCCAGCTTGGTAAGGCGCCTGCAGTCGTACCTCCTGGACATCACGGTAGACGACGACAGCGCCTATCTGCGTCACGTAGCGAAGGTTGCAGGCGCCATCCTGCGCCGATACCCCGACGCCGATTTCCGGGACCTTCTCTCTCGGTTGGTCAAAGTCGACGCGGCATCGGACGAGGCCGCACTCGAGATGGGGCTCGATCGGCTGCAGGAAGGGTTGCTGGCCAGAACCCACGATGCACTAACTTCATCGTTGGCGGACGCCCAGGATTGGTTTCGCCGTTCGCTCGCCATGAGCGAGGGACGTTCGGATGCCGCGCTTTATGAGATCTGCACGTCGGTCCTGATCGATGTGCAGGCCAGGGGGCTGCATTCCGAACTCACACTCGATCTGCCGAAACTTCGGCGCGCCGCCATAGAGTACTCGGCCTATGCCAAGGATCGTCACTCTGCGGGATCATGGCTCGGTACGTCATCCCGCGAGCGTTTCTGCTGGCTGTCGATGGCCACCAAACTGGCCATGATCGCTCACACGTTCACGAAGGGCATCTGGCTGCAAGCGGCCATCGTGATCGAAGACGAACTGCTCTCGATCTTCTTTGCCAGCGAGAAGGTGTTCTCCCGGTCCGATGGCCATGGCGTCGATATTCTCGGACGGGAGGCGCTCGTCCAATCGCTGCGCAAACGACGATACTACCTGCAAACCTTGGATCAGTGGCTCGCCGAGAACGCGGACAGCGATCTGGCGCTGAATGTCGGACAGCTACGCGACACGGTGCAGCAGTCACTGGCCGGAGCCATCCATCGCAGCCCTTTTGACGAATCGACTGAAGGCTGGCTGGTCGATGTCCTCAAAAAAGCCGGCCTCGACGCAGCTACAGCCGAGATGACCGCGGCGCAGTTCGACGTGGGGATAGATCGCAATCGGCAAGTGGCCGAGCTGTGGGCCGCCGTCATGGAGAAGCTCTCGGACAGTCCCGATTACCAGCGCGATTATTCCCGAGCGCTGCTGGAACACATGTGTACGCTCATCGTGCGTTTTCTCGATTTTCGCGCCAACGTTGGCAAGAGCACCGATCCGTCTGCCGAGTACGTATTTCGGCGCGGCGCCGATCTGCCGATCGAACACGACCTTCAACTGGATTTTCTTAAGTTCCTCACGACGTCGGACGCGCCATCGTTTCGAGCCGAAGCCCGCGATTCCGGTGGCGGCCGCGCCGACATCGCTATCCAGTATCGTGGCGTGAAGTCGGTCGTCGAGGTGAAGAAGGACGACAACGTGCCCGACAACGCCGCCCTTGCAAAGCGATATGCTGGTCAGGCAACAGGCTACTTGACGACTGGTGTCCGTTTCGGTTTCCTACTGGTGCTCGACCTTACGGATCGGAATGGCCATCAACCGCACATTTCCGAGCAGATTAGCGTAGAGCGAAAGGTGCCGGAGGGATCTGACGTCGAGTACCATATTGTGGTGGCCAGGATTCAGGCCAAGCGCAAAACGCCGCATGACTTGCGGTAATCAGCCCATTGATGTCGTCATCGACAACGTCGTCTTGCAAAACTGCTGCAGACCTTTCCAGCAGACGGTCGTGGCTTTAAGGTCCGTTGCCGCTGACATGGCGGCCGTCTGTGACGCGGCAGCCTCGGTCTCATATTGACCGGCGGCCGGGATCACCCCCGCGACCGACCTCGACTACCCGTTGCATCTGTGTTGAACGTACACTATGTTATGTTCAACACAGGAGGCTGGCATGGGCGTTCAGATCCATACTACAACAGACAGCGAAGCAACGGTCGCGCTGACCCGCAACAAGCTCGTCCTCGAACAAGCGAGGGCCGTTGGTCTCCTTGGCTCCGCTAAGAATACGCGTCTGTCGGGGCGCGTACCGTCAGAGCTGATCGACGCGGCCAAGAAGCGGGCCCACGTCACGTCGGACACCGAGTTGTTGGAGCTTGCTCTGTCGCGGCTGGCGCTGGAGGATGACTTCGGGGCTCGCCTCGTCAAGCGCAAAGGCACCATTCCCTCGGATATCGATCTTGGGATTTGACCTCGCCGATACCCTTCGATCATTCAAACCGCAGAAACGCCTGGGGACGCTCGTGCGCCGGGCCGATGACGATCTGCCATGGGTCGACGACGAGCCTATTATTGGCGGTCCATTGTTTTTGGATACGACAGTGTATCTGGATGTCCTTCAAGGCCGATCACCGGCAGAGGTGGACAGGCTTCTGACGTACAGGCTATGTCATCATTCAGCTGTGTGCCTTTCCGAGCTGACATACGCATTCGGCCGATTGGATCCAAAGCACACGTCAACGAAGATCGCACTGGAAACAATCCGGGCGACAGTCGCGGATATACCCGAGCACCGACTTCATGCCCCTGACACTGCCATCTGGGGGCAATCCGGCATCCTCGCCGGCCTGCTTTTCCGAATGAGCAATTTGCCAAAAGGCGAAGGTCACGAACGCAAGTTCGTCAACGACGCTCTGGTTTGCCTGCAGGCGCGGCAGCTGGGTGCGAGTGTGCTCACGGGAAACATTCGGGACTTCGACTTCCTTTCCCAACTCGTACCAACGGGGCGAATTGTCCTGTATCGAACACTAGAAGCCTCGTGATTCGCATGAGTTCGGCGGCCTCAGAATACCGCGTGACCTTGCGCCAAAATTCGGACTCCTTCTAAACTGCGGTTAAACCTTTCGCCGTATCAATGGCCGCTGAGTATGAAAGCCTCGACTGCGACGCTGGCGTTTTGCTGAGCTTGACGGTTTAACTAGATGCCATTCTGCTTATCTATTGGCCGGTACATGGGGGCGTAAATGTCTGGAAAATTATTCTTTATCGAGGGTCCGGACGGAGTTGGCAAAACGACGACGATCGATCTCTTGAAGGTCGCCTTAGTGCAACGATCTGGCCGCTTTGAATTCTTGAGCTTTCCGGGGAGAGCTGAAGGCACCCTTGGCGCAGTCGTTTACTGTATTCACCACGATCCGGCGGCATTTAGAATAGCGACAATGAGCGAGCTCTCGAAGCAGGCGCTTCATGTTGCTGCTCACCTTGATGCTATCGAACGGCTGATAGTGCCAGCGCTGAAATCTGGGACACATATCTTCCTCGATCGTTTCTGGTGGTCGACGCTCATCTATGGCGCGGCCGCTGGTGTCCATCAAGCCGGCCTCCGAACACTCGTGGAAGCCGAACGACTTGTCTGGGATAAATTTCAGCCGGCACTTGCCATTCTTCTCGATCGGGATCAGCCAATCGATCGGGATGACGAGATCAGCAGTTGGTTGAAGCTGCGTGACGCTTACCGGAGTCTCGCGCTTGAGGAAGGTTCTCATTATCCAGTGGAAATTGTCTCAAATATGCGAACACCCGTAGAAGCAGCTTCGGCGATCGTCACGCTTATCGAGAGGACGCTGGAGAAATGATGTCCGAATTTCAGACATTGCCTGTTGGAAAAACAGACGAACCGTGTTAGGCGTTGGTGACATCCTTGGAGGACCGCGCCTTGCCAACCGATCCGAGCACCAAAGTCAAAGTTCCCCCCTATCCCCTCGAGCACGTTCAGGAAACGCTACTTGCTGAGCTCATCAAGTCCGTCAAGGATCTGGCGGAATTTGAAGGTGTTCTTCTTCCAAAATCTCAAAAAGAGTTGATCGTAAAGGCGATCCATATCGATTCCCACACCGTGGTCGAAATTCTCTGCGTTCTTGACGAGGTGGTCGGCTTCGAGGTTGGGCAGGCAGCTGTGCGACCTGGGGGATATGAATCCATCCAGGAAGCCGTCGATGATGTAACAGCCCGCATGGCCAAGCTCTGGAATAAGCATTTTGATGGGGCGGTCGCATGAAAGGCCCCGCCAACCACGAAAAGCCGGACGAGGCCGAGCGCTTGGCCATCGCCGACAAATTGCGTCAATCCAGAGAATATATCGGGCTTAGCCAGGACGAAGTCGCCAGCCGCCTTAATATTCCGCGGAGCGCTCTTTCCAACATTGAAACCGGCCAACGCAAGGTCGATGTCATCGAGCTTCGAAAACTCGCCACACTTTACCGGAGACCGGTAAGCTACTTCACGAACGACGCCGACCCATCGGACATTTCGGGCCCGGTGCGCCATTTGGCCCGCACTGCATCCAAGCTGTCATCAAACGACCTTGAGGAACTGAGCCGCTTCGCAGACTTTTTGAAGAGCCGCTCTTCGATCGAGGAAGAGTAGGATGACAGCGATCGAAAACGCCATTCGAAAAGCGATGGCCGCCGCCGGTCGGCTACAGAACGATCTGGCGATTCGAGACAGGATCGAACGCGCCAACGGCGCTCTGAATGGCCAGATCGACGTTTTTGGCGTCATGGCACATCTCAACCTGCCGCTCATCTTTCGCCCCTTGGAAGGTCTACTCGGAGCATTCATGAGCGAGCCGGTTCCCGGAGTGCTTGTTACCACCAAGCGTCCGCTCAGCGTGCAACGGTTCACCGCGGCCCACGAGCTCGGACATTTTTATCTCAAGCACAGGCCAAGCCTTGATGATGATTCGATCCTGCGCCGCAGCCCCTTTGCGGCTTCAAGGAATACAAATCTTCAAGAGGTAGAGGCGGATGCGTTCGCCGCGTCATTTCTCCTGCCTCAATGGCTGGCACTCTTTCATTGTAAGCGACACGGCTGGACGAAGCCTGATCTTCCCCATCCTCGAATCGTCTATCAGCTGTCGCTGCGGGCCGGCACGAGCTACTCCGCTACCTGCTGGACGCTTGCCCGTTATAATTTGATCAGCCGTTCAGATGCAAAACGCCTTGCCGACATAGAGCCCAAGAAGATTAAAAAGGGGATCCTCGGCGAGGTGGAGCCGGCAGCATATTATGGTGATGTCTGGGAGCTGAGCGAGGCAGATAGAGGAGAAGTTCTTCACGGCGGCCCCGACGATCTTTTTGTGATGCGGCTGGAGGAAAACGCCGGCGCCGGCTATCTATGGCGTGTTGACGAGCTGACGCCGGATGCATTCGCGGTCAGGGAAGATGTCCGGGAGGTGACCGGGGAGGAGAACGCAGGGGGGCCTGTCGTTCGAAGGATCGTCGCGCAATCTGTGAGGCAGCAGCAAGGCACGATTCGGATGACGGAAGCGCGGCCTTGGCAGCCTGGCAGCGTTATCAATGACTATACGCTCGACGTAGATCTTAATGGCCCTGAAGTCGCGGGCTGGTCACGTGCGGAACGTCGTTTCCGACTGGAGGCCGCGTAATGTCGAGGCCGTCGCTCGCTCATGACCTGCGCAGCATGTTTGGAGAAGTGCGTGATCAGGGCGTGCGCCCAACATGCTTGGCTTTTGCTTTGAGCGATTGCCATGCGGCGGTTCGCGACGGGTGGGATCCACTTTCGGCCGAGTTTGTCTTTTACCACGCGCAGAGGCGCGCAGGCCTGCTGCCGAACCAAGGTGCGCTTCTATTGCACATCCTTGAAGCGATCCGCGACGACGGACAGCCTCCCGAGACAAGCTGGCCCTATCTTGCAGACTTACCTGCGGACTTGAGCCATTGGGGGCCGCCGGTGGTCAAGACTAAGTATTTTCGAAACTTCGAGCGCGGTCCGGGGTCTTTTGACGAGATCCTTGCGAATTTGCTGGGAGGATCTCCGACCGTAGTAGTGCTGTACATCGGCGAGGCGTTCTACAACCCTGACGGCCAAGGAATTGTCGCAGGCTATCCTGGCGAGAAAGATGTCACCCGTCATGCCGTTATCGCGGTAGGCGCTGGGATCGTTGGAGGGCGACGGGCTCTGCTCGTGCGCAATTCCTGGGGACTGTTCTGGGGTCTGAATGGCCATGCGTGGGTTACCGAGGATTACGTTTCACAGAGATTGCGCCGGATCGCGGTGCTGAAGGAGGAAGTCGGTGTATCTGCCCATCAAAACGCAGCCTAGCTGTGCGTCTGCTTGGCTCGCGGCCGTCACTGCCGTCAATTCGGCCAGTGGCAGCCACGATGCACAAAACGTCATCGTGGACGTCGCCAACCCGACAGTCATGAGCGACGCCGACCTAGAGGTTATCTCCCTTGTCGATGAGTACCTCCGGGAATACGACAGGTATCCTGTGGAGACAGTCGCCAACACCATCTTTCCGCGCTCTCTATTCTTGAGACATAAGGCTCCCGCCTTCTATGACGTTTACCGAACCAAGGTTCTTCCGCGCATCAAAAAGGGCGATTGGGGACGATACTTCGATCGTATGATCACCTTTCCGCTGCAGAAAAAGGGAAAATACCTCAATCCCTTGGACGAAATGGTGACGAAAATGCGCGATCAAGTTGCATCCGGCAGGTGTTTCCGTAACGTCTACGAGATCACTATCTACGATCCCATCCGTGACGCCGGTCCTCTGATGAACAGACAGTGCCTGAGCTTCCTAAGCTTCAAGCTTACGGATGGGCCCGAACGCAAGCTTCTGCTGACGGCGATGTACCGTAATCACTACTACATCGAACGGCTTCTGGGAAATCTCATCGGCCTCGGCCGCTTGATGAAATTCGTTGCAGACGAGGTGAAAGTCGACGTGGGAAGCCTGACGATCGTTTCGACCCATGCCGTGGTCGACTGCCCGTCGGACAGGGAAAGCCTGAGTGACCTCCTTGATGAGGCTCGAGCGACGGGAAGCCTGAGAGAAGCAGCCTGATCAGAGAAGATGCAGTTGTGTCTGCGGGACCGCTCTACCCCGAACGCTGTAAAATGTCTCCAGTGCACCTATGAATTCATTCTGTCCGCCATAACTTGGATGCCGTACCGCTGTTGCGGCCAGATCAAGATCGGCGAGGGCGGACTGCGCGTCGCGGCCGATTGCAACGAGATGTTTTGGTCTGAGGGCGGCGATCAGACTTTCAAGCAGGGGCTTGCAGGCAAGCCTCTCGCTTTTTGTATGGCAGCGGTTGGTCATCGGATCCCCGGCTGCATGAGGATGGAAAGGAAAGACGTTCCATAAAAAAATCGGCTGCTCGATCGATCTCAGCATCTGCCAGATGACTGTAGCCGTTCTCTCGGCAATCGGAGGTCCTTTCGTTGCTCTGTGCAACGGCGCTGTGCCCAGCAAATCTGCGTGCCAATCGAGATGCAACTCATCAGTTAGCGCGAGTCCGGTGCGACGACCACCTCGATAGCCAAGATCGCGGGCGATCCAGAATGAATGAACACCCCGCGCTAACGCGGCATCCAGAACCGCTTCGAGGTTCCTGCGCCGGATCGCCGGCGCTTCATCGGTATCGAAATCTGGGCAAGCGTCAACATATGGATTGAACGCGTTTTCAAACCTGTACGAGGCAAGTTCTTCGACAAAGGCTGCAGCTTTCATGGCGCAATTTCCTGCACGGTCATGCTCCGTTTGTCTAGATCGAGAACCAACCGTCCACGACGATGTTCCTTGAGATAACGGTAGGCCGAATTGCCCGTCAGGATGGCCTGTTCCCAAAGCCACAGAGGACAAGTTTCGGATTCGAAGCCATGAACAAATCCCTTGACCGTCTTCAGCAAGTTTAGATCGACCTCGTCTCGGTTTTCAAAGAAGCCGTGCTCCTTCGCACGCGAAAAAACGTAGGCCGCTACGCCTTCCTCAACGATGATCGCTCGTAGGCCGTCCTCGCCGTCGTCCACTTTGGTTTTGCTTTTCCGTTTCACCTTCAGAAGCGCCCGTGTCACCGGCGACCACCCCAGGACGGCTGCGTAAGCATAGTGGAACGCATCATGGAAACGATAGAAATCTTCGACGATGTTATTGTCGGTAAGCCGGTCACCAATATTGACGCCGTTGCACCGCTGGTACACATAGGCTTTCTCGCCGCTCGGCCGCTCGAAGATCTCAATCTCCAGATGGCGCGGCAACTGCTCCTCCGGGAGGAAGTCGATGTCGAACAAAGCTGGCGGCGTCCGTTCGAGCGGCCATTTGTCTCGTGCCTTCAGAATATTGCGAACGGCGGCATCGCCCAATGTCACGCCAGCTTCGGTGGCGGCATCAATAAGATTTCGGAAAATGACCGACAACTTGCTGAGAAGTAACGGTCTGTCCGTTTTGGAAACAGCTTCGCCGTGCTCGTTGGCCAAATTTCCTACGGCGTTCGCGAGCTTCAGAAGGGTTCGTGACACCTCGGGGGTTGGAAATGGGAGTCGAAGGCTAGGCTGCGGCTGTAGTTGCAGGAAAGTAAGCGGCCCATCGGGCGAATGGCGGAAGTCCGCTGCCAGCTCTTCAAGCGAAATATCCGCTTGCGCCGCGATGATCGCCAGATACCAAAGCGCATCCCCGAACTCCTCGAGCACACCGCGTTCATACGAGTCGTATGCGTTAGCGTCTCTCTGCTTTTTCTTCACCTCGCTCAAGAGACTGCCGGTTTCTCCGAACAATCCAAGGATGGGCAACCCTAAACCGGTCGCCTTGCCGTGCGTTTTGTCTGTCGTCCTCGCAGCGGTCTGGTAATCATTCAGCGTAATCGTAGAAGCGTCCATCCCCGAATCCTCCCTATGAACGAGGGTGACAGACTATTCGGGAAATAGGAATCGGAGACTTTGAACATGTAGGCGCTGTGGCTTGCTAGCCACAGGCATTCAAGATTAAGTGCAAATATTGGGGGGTACGGGAATGGTGCAGGTCGTTTTTGTTCACGGCGTTGCCAACAGAAAATCAGATGCCGGTTTTGACGTAAACGTGGCGATTCGTGATCGCCGTTTTAAGGAGCTCGCGTTTTCCGCAGCGGATTTCACGATCCGCAATCCTTATTGGGGCGAGTTTGGTGCTGACCCTCAGTGGAGGTTGGCGTCGGTCCCGAAGTTCGATGCCGAGTACCAGGCACTAGGCATTGGCGCCGCCTTGGCCCAAGGCGATGGTTCTGAAATCCTAGTGGCTGCCCGGATCGATTTTGCCGCCGTGGTCGGTGCACTTTCTGTCTCGGCACTCTCGGACACAAACGAGGCGCCCGCTCAGGATCAGGAGCTCTTCTGGATGGGAGCAGCCAGATATGCTGCAGCCCAACCAAAGCCCGCATGGTTGGCGACCGTGACTGATGACGCACAGTTTTGTGATCGGCTTCGCAAAGAGGCCGAGGCTGGGGCTGCCATTCAAGGGCTAGGATTCCTAGATAAGGTGAAAGCCGCAGCCGATAAAATAAAGAGCGGAGCCTCCAATCTCGTCAACAGCCCGTTTGCACGGGCGGGCCGGGAAAAGATCACGCCGGGCCTCGCGATCTTTATAGGTGATGTTTTTCGGTACCTTCGAGCAAACGACGCTCGCACTCAGATCCGAGAAACAATTTCCGAGGCGATCATTGCCGCAGGCAAACAGAGAAGGCCCGCCGAACCATTTGTGTTGATCGGCCACAGCATGGGCGGCGTAATCCTTTATGACCTGCTCTCGAGGAGCGAAACTGTCGAGAGCCTTTCTGCGGCTATTGGTACGAAATTAGAGATCAATCTCCTTCTGACCGTGGGCTCACAGGTTGCGCTGTTCGAAGAAATGAAACTCTATGAAGCGAGCACCTCCGATTTCTCGGGACAAACCAAACCGGTACCGAGGCCAGAGGCGGTCAAGAACTGGTGGAATGCATTTGACAAGATGGACGTGCTTTCCTTCGTAACATCCCCGATTTTTGAGGGCAGCGAGGATTTCTCCGTCGATACGATCGCAGGCGTGCTGGACGCTCATGGCGCATATTTTTCCAGTACGATGTTCTACACCCGGCTGAACGCTCGTCTAAAAAATATAGGGCTTGCGCCGTGACGACAATCTACCTTCGGCCAGGCAACGCGCCTCAGACCCACGCATTCATCATCGGATGTGGCCGCTTCCCGAGCCTCAGCGCCAATGGGTCGGCCGACAGGGTGGCGACGACCGCTGGTGCACGCGCTATCGTGCGCTTCCTCCTAGATCGGGCGGACAGCTTGATCGCCCCGCTCGGTTCGATCGAAGTGTTGTTGTCTGATCCGGCCCAAGTCGCCGGCCAGGATACGCTCAGCCTGGGCATCGTGGATCACGATCCTCGGGGTGACGATGTCGTTCAACCAGCCAACGAAGCCAATTATCACACGGCCGGGGATCGCTGGATCGGACGATGCCGCCCAGGCGATCATATGTTTTTTTATATTGCGTCGCACGGCGTGACCGACAGCGATACAACGGCCGTTGCCGTGTTGGAAGATATCCGTTCCATCAATCACAGGCCATGGGCGCAATCGATTAACATCACGCAGCTGGCGTCGGCGTTGCCAACTTTGCAAGCCGACGGCTGTTGGGTCTTTCTGGACGCCTGCCAGGAAGTCATCCCAGCTATATTTCAGCAGATCAATGGTGCGCAAAGCCCAGCTCTGATCACTCCCGATATTACCGCGCTTACTAGACGGCGGACAAGCTCGGTTTCGCTAGCCGGATCCAGGCTCGGCACCAGTGCCTGGGCTCCGACCGATGGAACCCCGCCTTTCTTCACACAGGCCTTGATAGAAGGCTTAAGTGGAGCGAGCGTCGAATTCTCCAATCCCGACGGCTGGGTGGTGACCGGACAGCAAATCCTATTTACACTAGGCCGTATTGCAAATGCTGCCCTCAACAATACCGATCTGCAAACAGAATCTCTTACGCAATTCAACAGGGATGTTAAGTTGCTGAGGGTACCACACCCGCAGATTCCCGTCGTCGTACGAACGGCGGTTGAAAACCACATGATTGCCGCGGTGTCTGTCACGGCGAATGATGGAAACGGGCGGATTTTTACGAAGAACGACGCTGAGATGGCGTGGAGGTTTCGTGTCGATCCCGATCTCACGCGCTACACAACCTCCGCGCAATTCCCAGGCGGGAATCCCTCTTATCAAGATCAAGTCTTCACAGCCGCTCCTCCCGCCCAGATCGTGGAGCTCGTGGAATGATCGGCGATCCTGACGTGTACAATGTCCGCATTGTAGGGCCAGCGCATGTCCCGTACCACTTCCGCTTAATCGGTATGAAACGTGAATTAAGCGGGGCAGATCTTCTGAGCAACAAAGACGGAGTTGCGGAGACGCAACTCCAGGCCGGGACATTTTTGTGCTACGCGGAAGATCTCACGACGGGGGCCTTGACGACGACGAAAATCGACATTGTCGGCGACTTGAATCCTTTTATCGTCGAACTAGGCGAGAAGCCGCGATGGACGCCAGTACCCTCTAATTTTCGACCAAGCCGCATTCAAGCGTATGAGTCGTTCCGAACGGCCTCTGCGGTGCCTGTCGACATCGACGAAGATCTTGTGCCGGTGGTCTCCCCCAACTTGACTGAATATGCCGCGAAGCAATTTTCGAGCGCCACTACGCCGCTCACTTCACGTTTGGAAAAGCGATTCTCAATTGGTCTTTCGATCGATGTTACTTCGGCTCGAAGGGGAGGGTGGCGCGCTTTTCAGCGAGTCGAGGGCCTCCATCCGCGAAAGAACGGCAACCAGATCATCATCGATTTTGGTTCTCTAGCGTTTCGGCCTAAGGAGCGGCTGCGTTTGAGCGTCGGTATAGAAGGCGACCAAGTCTGGCAAGTTAACGTGCCGCTGTTCGAGACCGGCCTTAACGCAGAAATCGCATTAGTCAAATCCGGCTTCGGTCCAGAGCTCGCGTTGCGCTTGGTTGCACCGGATCCCAGCCTTTCGTTGGTACTTGCTGGTTCGAGCGGATCGTATCCAGGCGGCTTGGAAAGAATTTCCGGTTTTCAGTCGGATCGTCGAGGAAAGCTCGACGCCGATCCGTGGACAGATCTTTCTTGGGCTCTTGCCGATATCAGGGCGGGGGTTGTCCCTCGGCTGCCGGGTGAAGGGCCATGGCCTTGGAACAAACATGACCCGATAAGCGATGGGTATGTTGTGTGGGCATGGATGATTGCAGCAAGCGCCGACAAAACCTCACTCAGTCTTGATCAGCGCTGCCTTAACACGTTGGTGCAAGCTCGCAAGCTTGGGCGGCCCTATTTCTCGGCCACAAGTGAGTTGGCGGTCGAAATGTTGGAAGCGCTGGCACTGTCATCAAATGAGTCTGCTATCCGCGCGAATGCGAAGTACGAAGCTGCAATATGGAGCCGCCGAGGAAAGACCAAGCTCAAAGCCGGACCATTCTATGCGTGGGAGCGCCCAGAACGAAACCTACAAGCTGGCAAACTGCCGACTGGGAACTACAGAACATTGGCTTCGGGCCGCCTTCGCGGTGATGCTTTGGACCTCCAAAAGGTTCTGGTATAGCCGAGAGCTGATCGTGGCTTCGGGATGGCGTTTCGAGACCTGATGTTCGAGCGACCGGCGCGTGGCCTGCCGGTAGACCAGACATCAAGATTTTCTTGCCTTGATGTAATACGTCTCTGGCTGAAATAGCGGATTATCCTTTGGGACGACGCGTACAGAGAGTTCCCGGTACAACGCCGGCCGATCGCCGGACTGAGCCAGAACAGTTGACGTCGAAACCATATACGAGATGTTCGCTTTTTGTGCTTCGAAAGTCGCATAAAAGGGCAGTGTGGTATGGCGTCCGGAATTATCTGTCGTCATCAGGGGAAGAGCCCAGAATTATCTGTGGCCGGCCTGACTGCTAAGCGGCTCATATTCCACCCTTTCGCCAGAAGAGGTTCCCAATGCCCTTCGGTCAACAGGTTACCAATGTCCCCCACGACAATTAATTCCGAAGTGGCGTTAAGGAGCTGTCTTCATTGTGCTTATTTCGGCGCTGATTGGTAACCTAAGGCCACCCAACACGCTGATTGGTAACCCACAGGAACAGCGTTGGTAACCCTTATCGAGTGAGTCGCGCTCGTACTACTCGGCGGATTCGTTACAGTTCTAAGCCCGGCTTAATTCCGGACAACGACATATAATTCTGGACGTCATAGTGGAATTTCAAGCGTATTGTCTCGGCGCGGTGATCGGCGGCCAAGCGAACCGGCGAAGAGCTCGCACATGCGTCGGCGAAAGAATCAGGCCCCGGCGACCAGGACAGGAACGGCCAAAGCCTCATTCGCCTCGTCAAGGATCGAGAAACTGTAACGACCATCTGCGTCGAGATCGACGGAATAGCTCAGGCGGTCGAGTACGTGGTTGTCCTGGTCGAACGTGACGATCCGCGGCTTCAGCGAGGTGATATGTGCTTCGTCCAGGTAGACGGAGTTGCAGACAATGATCTGGTCGTCTGGCTGGCAAGTGCGAGCCGCTGCTCCGTTAAGGATGCAGCATCGTGAGCCGCGCGCGCCGAGAATGACGTAGGTCGAAATCCGCGCACCGGAACTCTTGTTCCATATCTCCACGAATTCCATTGGCAGGATCCCTGCTGCCTCGCAGTGGTCAGGGTCCAGCGTTATCGAACCATGATAGTTGAGGTTCGCTTCGGTGACGTGGATGCCGTGCAGCTTGCCGGCGACTAGTTTTCGCATTGGTCTGTTGTCCCATCCATCATTCGTGACCAGTTCCCAGCGCGACCGGTCGGTCGGTTAAATCCCGACAACCAGTGCACCGCCGCTGAGACCCGCACCCGCTGCCGCCAGAAGGAGTTTTTCGCCAGGCCGAAACGGCTCCGTCTGATGGGCCAGCGGCAGGGAGAGCGGGATCGTCGCGGCGGAAGAGTTGCCGTAGTCGGCGATCGTCTTGACGATTGCGTGATCTGCTATGCCGAGGTTTCGTCCGACTGCATCGAAAATGCGGGCATTGGCCTGATGCGGCACGAAACGATCGATGTCCTGCGGCCGCATTTGGGCTGCAGTGAGCGCATCTCTCGAGCAGTCAGTCATCATCTCCACGGCCTTGGTGAACACCTCGCGGCCGTCGGTGATCGTCATCCGGGTCTGCGCGAGGTCGAGGTCACCATGGAACGGGGTGTTGCTTCCGCCGGCGGGAATCTGGATCAGCCCGTACGCGAGCCGTCCGAATCCACCGAGGCACCGAGAATGCCCCGGTGGGCATCCTCGCACGGACCGATCACCACGGCGCCGGCGGCATCGGCAAACAGCACGGCACTGGCACGCTCGGCGGGATTGATGCGTCGGCTGAGTATGTTGGCGGCAATGACAAGGCTCGCTTTGCCGTGCAGGCGGGTGAATCCGTCGGCAAACATCAGCGCATAGATGAAACCGGCGCACGCGCCGGTCAGATCGATCGCGCCGGCGCGGCTGAGCCCGAGGCGATGCACGACCAGTGGCGCGCTGGGCGGCAGAAGGTGGTCAGGTGTCGAGGTGGCGAGCAACAGCAGACCAATGTCGCTGCGGTCGATGCCGGCATTGGCCAGGGCCATGTCGCCGGCAGAGGCGGCAAGGCCCGACAGCGTGTCTTCGTCGGTTGCCCAGAAGCGCGACCGTATCCCGGTGCGGCGCTCGATCCAGCCGGGTTCAAGCCCGAGACGGTCTTCGATTTCCGGATTCTCGACCTTGCGCGACGGCCCATGATGGCCAAAGCCGAGGATGCGCGACGATCGGTTCATTGTCGCGAGCCGAAACGTTCGCCGGCCTCCTCGATGGCGTCATGGAGCCCGTCCAGTTCGTCGCCGGTGATGCAATACGGCGGCAGAAGATAGACGACATTGCCGAGCGGGCGCACGAGCATGCCTCGTTCGAGGAAAAAGCGCGCAGCTTCGGTCCGATCTCGGCCAGGTAGCCGGCAGAGCCGGTGCGTAGGTCGAGACCGAAGCCCCTCGGCCTGCTTCACGCTCAAGGCCGCGATCCGCTCGGCCACCGGCTCGTCGCGCCAGACTTCGACATTGGCGAGTGCGGCCGCGCAGGCAATCGGATTGGCGGTGTAGGAGCTCGAGTGGAAGAAGGTCTTCTTCCGGTCCTCGGTATAATGGGCCTGGAAGATGGCGTCGGTCGCAAGCGTGGGATGGCTCCGCCGGTCAAGCCCTTCGAAGTGCACAATATGTCCGGCGAGACAGACGCCTGCTCGCAGGCGAACATGGTTCCGGTTCGTCCCCAGCCGGTCATCACCTCGTCGGCGATCAGCAGTGTGCCGGAGGCCTCGGCGATCTTCTTCAATTCGGCCAGAACCCAGGCTGGATACATCAGCATGCCGCCAGCGCCAAGCACCAGCGGCTCGACGATCAGCGCGGCGGCGCGCCGATCGCGGCTCACAGCCTCGAACCGATCCAGCGTTTCCTGCTCGCGCCCGGCGGCCGGGAAGGGAATGGTGTCGACCTCGAACAGCAAGGGTTCGTAGGCGGCGTTGAACACGCCGCGGGCGCCGACACTCATCGTGCCAATGGTATCGCCATGATAGCTGTGCTCCATGACGACGATGCGCGAACGTGGCGCGCCGATGTTGCGGAAATAGCCGAGCGCCATCTTCAGGGCAACTTCGACGCAGGTCGAGCCGCTGTCGGAAAAGAACACCCGGTCGAGGCCGGGCGGTGCGAGGCCGACAAGCGCCTCGGCCAGGCGTTCGGCCGGCTCGTGGGTGAAGCCGGCAAAGATGATCTGGTCGAGGCTCGATGCGGTCGTCTCGATGGCCTTCATGATACGGGGATGCCTGTGGCCATGGGTAACGACCCACCAAGAGGAAATGGCGTCGAGGATGCGCGCGCCGTCGGCCTTGTGCAGATAGGCGCCTTCCGTCAGGACGATTTCAGGGATCGCGGGCTCAAGCGCGTGCTGGGCGAAGGGATGCCAGACTCGAGACTGCGGCATCAGGCGCCTCCGGCAACAAGGGCGAGGTCGAAGCCGGCAACCATTGCATCTCTCAACGTTTCACCCGTGAGCGGATCGAGGCGCGGCAGCCTGCCGAGCTGCGGCACGCCGCCGAATTCCACGATTGTCCTTTGCGTATCGGCGACCTCTTCGCCGATGAAGGCGATGCCTATGAGCGGAATGGATCGCGCCCGCAGGGCCTCAATCGATAGCAGGGTGTGATTGATGGTGCCGAGCGCGGTGCGGGCGCAAAGGATGACCGGAAGTTGCCATTCCTGGAAAATGTCGATGAACCGTGTGTGTCGATTGAGCGGCACCATCAGGCCGCCGGCACCTTCGATGACTAGCGGGCCGGGCGCGGCGGGAATAGAGAGGTCATTCGCCTCGATCGCGACACCGTCGATTTCGGCTGATCGATGCGGCGACAGCGGCATGCTCAGACGGTAAACCTCCGGCAGCACGCGTCCGGCCGGTAGGCCGGATAGCCGGGCAACGACCTCGCTGTCAGTCTCCTCGTCGAGGCCCGATTGCACGGGCTTCCAGTAAAAGCCTTCGAGCAGGCCGGCGAGCCCGGCCGAAAATACTGTCTTGCCAATTCCGGTATCTGTTCCTGTGACGACGAGGCGCTTGGTCATACCGAGGCCAACGCTTCGGCGAGCGCCTCGACCATGGCCGAAATTGCGACTTCGCCGACATTGAGCGTCAGCGAAATGCGCAGCCGCGACGTGCCCTCGGGCACCGTCGGCGGACGAATGCAGCGTGTGTCGAAGCCGCGGGCCTGCAGTGCCGCCGCCACCGCCATGGTGCGCCTGTTATCGCCGATGACAAAGGGCTGGATCTGCGAGCCGCTGGGCGTCACGCCGCAGCGCTCGGCCAATTGCCGGCCGGCGAAGGCAACGCGTTCCTGCAGTTGAACGCGGCGCATAGGCTCGTCGGACAACATGGCCAGCGCTTGTCGCGCCGCCACTGCCATCAGCGGCGATGGCGCGGTGGCGTAGATGAACGGCCGGCAGCGATTGACGAGATAGTCGCACAGCGTTCGCGGTCCGGTGACGAGCGCGCCCGACGCGCCGAGCGCCTTGCCGCAGGTGTGGAGCGCGACGATGTTGTCGCGGCCCTCGAGAGCGGCGGCCAGCCCGCGGCCGTCCGGTCCCCAGACGCCGGTGGCATGCGCCTCGTCGACGACGAAGAATGCCTCGTGCTGATCGGCAAGCGCGACGATACACTCCATCGGCGCGCGGTCGCCATCCATGCTGTAAAGGCTTTCGACCGCGATCCAGACGCGCCCCGTGCCGCCTTCGGCGCGCCAGCGCGTGATTGCCTCATCGACGGCATCGACGTCGTTGTGCTTAGCCACTACAAACTCGGCGCGCCCGGCCTGCGCGCCCTCATGCATGCTGGCATGGGCGAGCTCGTCGAGGACCAGCAGGTCCTGGGGCAGCGCGGTCAGGAGAGCGAAGTTGGCGATGTAGCCGCTGCCGAAGAACAGCGCGCGATCGCCGCCGCAACCGCGTCGCCCAGTCTTTTGGAGGCGGCAAGCCCGAGATAGTCGTTCGACGAGAAGTCGAGACCGGCGCGCGGCGCAAGCGTCCGCAGCCGGTCCTTTCGCGCCAGTCCACGCAAGGATGCGTCATACCGGGCAAGAAGTGCCTCGTTCATTGCGTGCCGATTTCCATCGGCTCGATGCCGAGACGCTGGAACAGCAGAGTATCCTTGTCCTCGCCGGGATTGTCCGCCGTCAGCAGCGTGTCGCCGACGAAGATCGAGTTGGCGCCGGCAAAAAAGCACAGCGCCTGCATCTCGTCGGTCATGGCGGTGCGGCCTGCGGAAAGACGGACATGCGATTTCGGCATCATGATGCGCGCCAGCGCGATCACGCGCACGAACTCGATCGGCTCGATCGGCCTGGCGTCGGCAAGCGGGGTGCCGTCGATCGGGATCAGCATGTTGATCGGAACGCTTTCGGGATGCTCCGGCAGGTTGGCCAGCGTCACCAGCATGTCGATCCGGTCCACCGGTTCTTCGCCCATGCCGACAATGCCACCGCAGCAGACCTTGATGCCGCTGTCGCGGACATTGGCGAGCGTATCGAGCCGATCAGCAAACGTGCGGGTCGAGATGATCTCCGTGTAATAGCGCTCGGAGGTGTCGATGTTGTGGTTATAGTAGTCGAGACCGGCCTGTTTCAGACGAGCGGCCTGCTCAAGATCGAGCATGCCAAGCGTCATGCAGGTTTCCATGCCAAGCGCTTTCACGCCCTCGACCATCGCCACCACCGCATCCATGTCGCGCGGCTTGGGGCTGCGCCAGGCAGCGCCCATGCAATAGCGGGTGGCGCCGGCATCACGCGCCTTGGTCGCCTCGGCGATGACGCGCTTGACCTCCATCAGCTTCGACGCCTTCAACCCGCTTTCGTGATGCGCCGACTGGCTGCAATAGCCGCAATCCTCCGGACATCCCCCCGTCTTGATGCTGAGAAGCCGGCTGAGCTGGACCTTGTTTGGGTCGAAATTCTCCCGGTGGATCGTCTGGGCCCGAAAGAGCAGCTCGTTGAATGGCGCGTCGTGAAGCGCGCGAGCCTCCGTTTGCGTCCACAGGTGCGGGGCGCTTTCGCAGCTCATCTGCGGTCCACTCATTATCATTGTTTCCTTCCCTCATGCCGAAGCAGATTGTCCTTACGGCATTCTGCTCGGTCTTCCAGTCCTCGAGTCGAGGCCGCGAGCGAATTGCGAATTCGTGGTGCCCTGCGCTGATCGCTTGATGGCTACATTTTGAAGCTGACCGGGGAGTATTTGGTCCATCGCCTGTCGCTGGCGCGACCATCCTGGACGCTCGAAAATTTCGAGGATCATTACCGAGCATGACGGCGTCAATATCCAGGCATGGAGCGCCCCGACTCGATTACCAAGTCCTTGACGATCGAGACTCTTCATTGATTGCGGCGCCTACCTTCGAGGAGATCGACGACCGCACGAGCGGCATCCAGGACATGGGTTCCAGGGCCGAACACGGCAGCGACCCCACGGTCCAACAGAAACTGATAATCCTGGCGCGGCACCACGCCACCGCACACGACGATGATGTTTTCCGCTCCTCTCGCCCTCAGGGAGTCGACGAGTTGCGGCAGGAGTGTCTTGTGTCCGGCCGCGAGCGAGGATGCGCCGACGACATGAACCTTAGAGGCCACCGCCAGGCTTGCGGCTTCTTCCGGAGTTTGGAAAAGCGGCCCGGCGACGACGTCGAAGCCGAGATCCCCGAACGCAGATGCGATCACTTTGGCGCCGCGGTCATGGCCATCCTGGCCGAGCTTGGCCACCATCAGCTTCGGCCGGCCGCCGAGCGAGACGGAAACCTCCTTTATGCGCGACGCCAGTGTTTGGTATTCCGGCTCATTCTGGAAGGCGGCGCCGTAAACCTCCGAAGTCACCTCAGGAACGGCCACGTGATCGCCGAAGGCGCGGCGCATAGCGTCGGAGATCTCCCCGACTGTCGCGCGAGCTCGCACCGCTTCAACCGCAGCTTGGAGGATATTGCCCTTGCCGCTGGCCGCGGTCTTACCAAGCGCGGCAAGGGCAGCGTCGACGCGCTTGGGGTCGCGCTGACGCTTTGTTTGTTGGAGACGACGGATCTGCGCCTCGCGCACCGCCGCATTGTCTATGTCAAGAACCTCGATCGGGGCCTCGTTTTCCAGCCGGTACTTGTTGACGCCAACGATCACCTCGTCGCCGAGGTCGACCGCCGCCTGGCGGCGGGTCGCCGCCATCTCGATCAGGCGTTTTGGCAGGCCCTCGATGACGGCCTTGGTCATGCCGCCGATGACCTCGATTTCCTCGATGAGCGCCCACGCCTTATCGACAAGTTCGGCGGTCAGGCTTTCGACGTAGTAGGAGCCGGCCAGCGGATCGACGACCTTGGTTACGCCGGTCTCGTGCTGAAGGATCAGTTGCGTGTTGCGCGCGATCCGCGCCGAAAACTCAGTCGGCAGTGCGATCGCTTCATCGAAAGAGTTGGTGTGGAGTGACTGCGTGCCGCCAAGAACCGCGGCGAGCGCCTCGTAGGCGGTGCGCACGATGTTGTTGTAGGGGTCCTGCTCCTGCAGCGACACGCCCGATGTCTGGCAGTGCGTGCGCAGCATCAGCGATGAAGGCTTCTTCGGTTGGAACTCTTCCATGATACGCGACCACAGAAGTCGCGCCGCCCGCAGCTTGGCGGTCTCCATGAAGAAATTCATTCCGATGGCGAAGAAGAACGAGAGCCGTCCGGCAAAATCGTCGATGTCGAGGCTCGTCTTCAATGCCGCGCGGACATACTCACGCCCATCGGCCAGCGTGAAGGCGAGCTCCTGCACCAGGGTCGCGCCCGCCTCCTGCATGTGATAGCCGGAGATGGAGATCGAGTTGAACTTCGGCATCTCCTTTGCGGTGTACTCGATGATGTCGGCGACGATCTGCATCGAGGGTTCGGGCGGGTAGATGTAGGTGTTGCGGACCATGAACTCCTTCAGGATGTCATTCTGGATGGTCCCGGAAAGCTCGGCCGGCGAGCAGCCCTGTTCCTCGCCGGCGACGATGAAGCAGGCAAGGATCGGGATGACCGCACCGTTCATGGTCATGGAGACGGAAATGTCCTTGAGCGGTATGCGCTCGAACAGAACCTTCATGTCCTCGACGGAATCGATTGCCACGCCAGCCTTGCCGACATCGCCGACGACGCGCGGGTGGTCGCTGTCATAGCCGCGATGTGTGGCGAGATCGAACGCTACTGACACGCCCTGCTGGCCGGCGGCGAGCGCCTTGCGGTAGAACGCGTTCGACTCCTCCGCGGTCGAGAAGCCGGCATATTGCCGGATTGTCCACGGCCTGCCGGCATACATGGTCGCGCGCGGTCCTCTCACGAATGGCTTCAGGCCGGGCAGCGTGGCAAGATGGTTAATCCCATCCAAATCGTCGCCCGTGTAAAGCGGCTTGACGTCGATGCCTTCGGGTGTGCGCCAGACGAGTGTATCGGCCGAGGCCTTCAGCTCCCGTTCGGCAAGAGCGCGCCAGTCGGTGAGTTTTGGATCCGCCATCATTCGAACTCCAGAATGGGTTCGTCAACGGCAAGGCTTGCGCCCGCCTTGGCGGCGATCCGTTTGACGATGGCGCGCCGTTCGGCGCGCAGGACGTTCTCCATCTTCATCGCCTCAACGGTCGCCAGCACCTGTCCAGCCTCGACCTGTTCTCCTTCGGACACGGCAATCGCGGTGACCACACCGGGCATCGGGCAAAGCAGCAGCCTGGAGGTGTCCGGCGGCTGCTTCTTCGGCATCAACCGCGCCAGTTCGGCGACAGGTGGGCTGCGTACATGGGCGACAACATCCATTCCGCGCCAGCGCAGTCGGTAGCCGGTTCCTGACCATGAGGTCTTGATCGACGTGCTTTCGGCGCCAATTTGAAAGTGCGCGAGGTGCCGTCCCGGCAGCCAGTCGCTTGCAACGCACAGAACCGAACCGTCATCGAATGACACTGCGGTTCCGTTGTCTTGGTCGCGCACGGCGACCGCAAAGGCATGGTTGCCAAGCGTGACGATCCAATCGCCAGGGACTTTGCGACGATGATTGTCCATCGCCCCGGAGATCAAGACATTGCGCTGCTGGAGTCTCCAGTTGATATGTGCGGCAACCGCGGCGAGCTTGCGCTCGTCCGCATCGGTTGGGGACACACCTGCGAATCCGTGCGGAAACTCCTCTGCGATGAAGGCCGTGCTTAGCCGCCCCTCTCGAAACCGGGGATGGTCCATGACAGCGGCGAGAAACGGCAGGTTGTTGCCGATGCCTTCCACTTCGAAATCATCCAGCGCGGCAGCCATGGCGTCAATTGCGCCCAGCCGATCGGGGGCCCAGGTGCAGAGCTTGGCGATCATGGGATCATAATGCATCGAGATGTCCGAGCCCTCGACCACACCAGTATCATTGCGGACAAGTGAGCAGTCCGCACGCGGCTCTTCGGCGGGCGGGCGGTAGCGTGTCAGACGACCGATCGAGGGCAGGAAATTGCGATACGGGTCTTCGGCGTAGAGCCGGCTTTCGATCGCCCAGCCGTTCAGCTTCACGTCCTCTTGGGCAAAGCCCAGCTTTTGACCGGCGGCGATGCCGATCATTTCCTCGACCAGATCGATGCCGGTTATAAGTTCGGTAACCGGATGCTCGACCTGAAGCCGGGTGTTCATCTCGAGGAAGTAGAAGTTGCGGTCGCGGTCGACGATGAATTCAACGGTACCTGCGGAGTGGTAGCCGACCGCCCTGGCAAGAGCGATGGCCTGCTGTCCCATTGCATGTCGAGTTGCTTCGTCGAGGAACGGGGAGGGCGCTTCCTCGATGATCTTCTGGTTGCGGCGCTGGATCGAGCATTCCCGCTCGCCAAGGTAGACGATGTTGCCGTACTGATCACCGAGGACCTGGATTTCGATGTGACGTGGTTCGGTAACGAATTTCTCGATGAAGACACGGTCGTCGCCGAAGGCGTTCTTGGCTTCGTTTCGCGAGGAGTGAAATCCTTCGCGCGCCTCGATCTCATTCCAGGCAATGCGCATGCCCTTGCCGCCGCCGCCAGCGGATGCCTTGATCATGACAGGAAAGCCGATCACTCCGGCGATGCGCATCGCTTCCTCGGCATCCTCGATCAGGGCCATGTGGCCGGGCACCGTGGAGACACCGGCGGATGCTGCGATCTTTTTCGAGGTGATCTTGTCGCCCATCGCCTCGATGGCGACGGGCGAGGGCCCAATGAAGGCGATGCCCTTGGCTTTTAGCGCCTCGGCGAAATTCGAGTTCTCGGACAGGAACCCGTAGCCCGGATGAACCGCATCAGCGCCCGTGGCGGTGACGGCATCCAGGAGGTTGGCAATGCTCAGATACGACTGGGCCGAGGCGGCGGGGCCGATATGGACGGCTTCATCCGCCTGCCGGACATGCAAGGCGTCGCGTTCAGCGTCGGAGTAGACGGCGACTGTGGCAATGCCGAGCCTCTGAGCCGTCTTGATCACTCGACACGCGATCTCGCCACGATTGGCAATCAGGATTTTCTTGAACATTTTTGCCACTCAAAGCGGGATGGTGTCGTGCTTCTTCCACCGCGTCTCGAGGCTTTTTCCGCGCAGCGCGGCAAAGGCACGCGCAATCCGCTTGCGTGAGGAATGTGGCATAATCACCTCGTCGATGAAGCCGCGCTCGGCGGCAATGAAAGGGTTGGCGAAACGCTGCTCGTATTCCCTGGTGCGAGCCGCGAGCCTCTCTGGATCGCCGAGTTCTGATCGGTAGAGGATCTCGGCCGCGCCCTTTGCGCCCATCACCGCGATTTCGGCGGTCGGCCAGGCGTAGTTGATGTCCGCGCCGATATGTTTAGACGCCATCACGTCGTAGGCGCCGCCATAAGCCTTGCGCGTGATCAACGTCACCATCGGCACGGTCGCCTGAGAAAAGGCAAACAGCAGCTTGGCGCCGTGCTTAATGACGCCGCCATATTCCTGGGCGGCGCCCGGCAGGAAACCCGGCACGTCGACGAGCGTCAGGATCGGGATGTCGAAGGCGTCGCAGAAGCGAACGAAACGCGCCGCCTTGCGGGAGGAATCGATGTCGAGGCATCCGGCCAGCACCATGGGCTGGTTAGCGACAACGCCGACGGTCCGGCCCTCGATGCGCAGAAAACCGGTAATGATGTTGCGGGCGAAGGCTCCCTGAAGCTCGAAGAAGTCTCCTTCGTCCGCAATGGCGAGGATCAGTTCCTTCATGTCGTAGGATTTGTTGGCGCTCTCCGGCACCAGCGTGTCCAGGCGCAGCTCGGTCCGCTCGGGATCGTCATGAAAAGGCCGCACCGGCGGCTTTTCGCGATTGTTCAGGGGCAGGAAGTCAAAGAGGCGCCGAACCTCTTCCAAAGCCTCCACGTCGTTTTCGAAAGCCCCGTCCGCAACCGAAGATTTTTGCGTATGCGTTGCAGAACCGCCGAGTTCCTCCGCGGTCACTATCTCGTTTGTGACCGTCTTGACCACATCCGGACCGGTTACAAACATGTAGGAGGAATCTCGAACCATGAAGATGAAATCAGTCATGGCCGGGGAATAGACCGCGCCGCCGGCGCAGGGTCCCATGATCACCGAAATCTGTGGAATGACGCCGGAAGCATCTACATTGCGCTTGAAAACGTCGGCATAACCGGCAAGCGAGGCGACACCCTCCTGGATGCGCGCGCCGCCGGAATCGTTGAGGCCGATCACCGGCGCCTCGTTGCGCACCGCCATGTCCATGATCTTGCAGATCTTCTGAGCGTGTGTTTCCGACAGCGACCCGCCGAGCACCGTGAAGTCCTGTGAGAAGACATAGACCAGCCTGCCGTTGATCGTACCCCAGCCTGTGACCACGCCATCGCCGGCGACCTTCTGTTCAGCCATGCCGAAGTCCGTCGCACGATGCGTGACATACATGTCGTATTCTTCGAAGGAGCCTTCATCGAGAAGCACCACGAGGCGCTCCCTGGCGGTCAGCTTGCCTTTTGCGTGTTGAGCGTCGACACGCTTCTGCCCGCCGCCCATGCGAGCCTGCGCACGACGGATTTCGAGTTGTTCGAGAACGGCTCGCATCAGCGCCCAGCCGTTTGCTCGAGCATCTTCCAGGTCGTCTGGAATCGCAGTGCGGTGATCTGGCTTTGCCTCGAACTCGGCTTTGCTTTGCTGCACAATGGCATGAGGGCCTCCACTGGAATTACGCTCCGCATTAGTTCGCCGGTAATGCACGGGAAAGGCTTGACCGTGTGCGATTGCGAATGTATGAAATTGCGAACGGCAACATGCGAAATTGCAAATGGCAAACGGCAAGCTGTTCATTGGGCGGCGGGTGCGCGAACTGCGGGAGGCTAGCAAGGCCACCCAGGCGGCGTTTGGCGAGCGGCTGGGAATCTCGACCAGCTATCTGAACCAGATAGAAAACAACCAGCGGCCGGTGTCAGCTGCAGTGCTTCTTGCGCTGGCCGAAAAATTCCAGGTTGATATCGCCTCAATTGGCGGCAGTGAGGCCGACCGGCTGCTCTCGGCACTGAGCGAGGCCCTTGCTGACCCCGTATTCGGTGGTGTTTTGGCCGGATTTCAGGAACTCAAGCTCGTTGCCCAAAACGCACCGTCTTTCGCACATGCGCTGATCACGTGTCATCAGGCGTATCGCAGAAATAGCGAGCAGCTTGCCAGCTTCGACGACCAGCTGATCCGAACCAATGCTTTTGCCGAGCCGACACCTTATGAGGAAGTGCGGGATTTCTTTCATTTTGTTGACAACTACATCGATGAGCTCGACCGGGCGGCCGAGCATCTGGCGAAAGCCCTGGGCATACCGGATCGAGATGTCGGTACGGCGTTGTCAGATCATCTGGAACAGCATCATCACGTTCGCATTGCGCGTGCTGCCAATGGCGAACGGGTGATCAGGCGGTTCGACGCTTCCTCGCGCGTGCTCTACTTGAACTCCTATTCGCCTGCATCAACGCGCAGTTTCCAGATGGCATTCCAGATCGGCGCCTTGGAGCATAGGGCGGAGATCGACGCCATCATCGAGCGCGCGCGCTTACGTACCGCCGAAGCGGCAGAGATATGCAGGATCGGCCTCCAGAATTATTTTGCCGGCGCGCTTTTGTTGCCATACCGTCCGTTCCTGGCAGCGGCAAAAGAACTTCGGCACGACCTGCACCTGCTCGCTATGCGCTTTGGCGCCAGCCTTGAGCAGGTGGCGCATCGCCTTTCGACGTTGCAAAGGCCCAGGATGAAGGGCGTTCCCGTCTTTTTCGCGCGCATCGATCGAGCTGGCAACATCACCAAACGCCACAGCGCCGCGAAGTTGCAGTTCGCCCGCTACGGCGCAGCTTGCCCGTTGTGGAACGCCCATCAGGCGTTCGAAACCCCAGGCCGCATGGATTGCCAGCTGGCCGAGACGCCAGACGGCGTGCGTTATCTCAGTATTGCCACAGAAATCACCAAGGCCGACGGTGGATTTGGAACTCCTCATCGACGCTATGCGATCGCGCTCGGATGCGAGATCTCCGAAGCGGGCGATTTCGTCTATGCCGACCGGCTGGACATTGCGACCAGCTCTGCGTTCGAGCCCATCGGGGTTTCATGCCGCATATGCGAGCGCCTGGATTGCATTCAACGCGCCGTCCCGCCGCTTAAGAGTACGATCACGATCGACCACGACCGACGTAGCGAACTGCCGTACAAGATTGGCTGACTTCGAATGTACGCGCTCAGCTGTCTTCGCGTGCTTGAGACAACCGAAAGCCATCTCAGAAAATGGGGTGGGCGGGTGGGTGAGCGTGCCGCAACGGAATGTCGCATCTAGTGCGGTTACGCTTCTTATTCCGAGCACAACCAAGGGACGGTCGACGAGGGCCGTGGACGTGTGCGTGCTGCATCGGCGTGGCCGTTGCCAGTCTTGCCGTTGGACAAGAGCAACGCCGCCTCCCTACTCGAGACCCAGCGCCAAGTTCGAAGCGAAAGCACAACGCACGCGAGTAACGAGCTGGTGCAGCGCGACAATCAAGTTGAGGTGCGCCAGGCCAAGCTGGCGAGTTCCAGCGGTGCAAGTTCGGCCCGGGCAACGGGTAGCGCCCGCCCGGTAGTGAGTTTTGCGACGTGGGAGGTGACGACCACGGCGAAGCGTACACAGCAATCGTGTGGGGTGTGGGAATATTGGAATGCGCTGCAAGCATCGTTTCAGGCATTCTCATCTCCGTAAGCGTTGTCCTGTCGCCACCTTTCGCGCGTGGTCGTGAGCAGCGATGTTCGGAGCCTTTGAGGGCTTCGACACATGACGATTTCAGAGCTTACGCTTAAGTCCGAGGATTCTGAGCCGGCGCGACGTTTCGAGGTGTTCACGGGTGCCGGCCGACGGCGCGAATGGTTGCCGGAGGAGAAGGCGCGGATCGTGGCGGAAAGCTATGATGCCGGCGAGACCGTGAGCGCAGTGGCCCGGCGACATGCATTGTCCCCGCAGCAGTTGTTCGCCTGGCGCCGGTCCGCGCGGGTGCCGTTGGCGAATGCGCCGGCACCGGAGCCGTTGTTTGTTCCCGCAGTTGTCGCGGCACAGGAACCCGACCCGGCCGGGAAGCGCGCGAGATCGACACGGAAGCGGAAGGCCGCGCGAGAAGCCGGCGTGATCGAGCTGGAGATTGACGGTGTCGCCATGCGGGTCGGTCGTGGCGCCGACCCCAGGACGGTGGCGGCGGTGATCCGTGCGCTGAAGGCGCCGTCGTGATCGGGCCGACGGGTGTGGTCAAGGTGATGGTCGCGACGAAGCCGGTGGACTTCCGCAAGGGGGCCGAGGGCCTGGCGGCGCTGGTGCGCGAGACGATGGGCGCCGATCCGTTCTTATGCATCGGGTGAGATTTTGTGGCGGAGCCGTCCTGGCGCCAGCCGGGGTCTGCCAAATCTGGAATCCTCCGCCACATAATATTTTAGCTTAGATGCTGTTCAGCAGTTGCAGAACGGCATCGGTGGGCCAGAAGCGCGCCCCGTAATTGCCCTCGATGCCCGCCTTTTCGAGTCCGTTGCGCATCATCTCGACATCCGCGGCGGCATAGCGGTGGGTGGTGGCGACCTGTGCGTGCCCGAGCCAGGCTTGAATCGTCAAAAGATCCACGCCGGACTGGAGAAGCTTCATGGCGAGGGAGTGCCGGAAGATGTGTGGCGATATGGGCTTTTCGGCCAAGTCCGGCCTTATGGCCACTGCCTTGGCCGCGGCTCGTCGTACGATGTGGGTCGCCCCGAAGCGCGTCAGGCGCTCCTTGTGGGCGCCGACAAAGATCGGTCGTGGTTCGTGGTTGGCGATTCCGCGTCCGCGCAACAAGGCCGCCAGCGCTCTCGCCAGATCCTGAGGAACGGGGATGACGCGATCTCTGCGCCCCTTACTGTGCAACAGCACCTGCGAACGCGGGCGTTGCAACTGAAGGTCGTCAGCATTGACACCGATGGCTTCGGAGACCCGCGCACCGGTCCGCGCCAGGAACAGCAGAAACGCGCGGTCGCGCCGACCACGGGGCGTCCTCTGATCGGGCGCCGCAATGATTGCGTCCACTTCTGCGTTGGTGAGGTGGCGCGTCACCTCAATGTGCGCCCGTTTTGTGGGAATAGTCAGCACGCGTTGCGCGACACCAAAGGACGCCGGGTCGGCCGCTGCCACATGGTGGAAGAAAGATCGTATCGCAGCTAGTCGGGCATTGCGCGTGGCGACGGTGTTGTTCCGCTTCTCCTCGAGTTCGTCGAGAAAGGCGAGAACGAGGTCTCGATCGAGATCTTCGAGCACCAACGCCGCCGGCCTCTTCCGCAACCTGGCAGCGGCAAAGAGGATCAGCATGCGCAAGGCGTCGCGATAGCTCGCGACAGTCGCGGGAGTGGCGTTGCGCTGCTTGGTCAAGCGCCGGCGAAAGTAGGATTCCAGGAGCAGATGTTCGCTCATGCTGCACCTCCATCGAGGAAAGCGCGGTCCGCCGCAATGGCGAGAAGATCCGCCGAACCAGTGAGGTAGTAAGCTGTATCGCTGTAGCTGGCGTGGCCGAGATATGTGGCGAGCAACGGGAGCAACGCCTGAACGTCTGCACGCTGTTGATGCCAGAAGCTGAGGCGGGTCACGGCGAACCGGTGCCTTACCGCCATCAAGGCCGGCGAGCTTGCGGACCTTGGCAAAACCGTTTTGTAGGCCGGTCGCTGAGAGACGGTTGCCACGAGAGCTGAGGAAGAAGCCCTGGTCCTTGGGCGTGGGAAAAGCGGCGTCACGCTCACGGGCGTAGTGGCGAAGGGCAGCCTGGGTCGTCGTGTGAACTGGAACGAGACGGTCCTTGCGGAACTTCGTCTTCCGAACCAGAAGAACCCCGCTGGTCAGATCGACGTCGGAACGATCAAGCCTGACCACTTCGCCAGATCGTAGTCCCGAGCTTGCCAACAATCCGATCAGCGTTGCCATCGTCCGCCCCCTGAGAGGGATGCCTGGCGAAATGCGCGCACACGCGTCGATGAGCGACGCCAACTCTGACTCGCTGAGGATCCGCGGCGGCGGAATCGCCCTGGATCTGGGAAAGACTCTACGCTCCAAGGTCTCCGTTTGGGCATCATAGACGGCGAGATACTCGTAGAATCGGCGGAGCACGCCGTGACGAGTGGTACGGCTGTTGGCGGCGCCGCCGAATGACAGGACGAAGTCCAGCGCCATCGTCCGGGTGGCGGGCGCATCGAACTGAGCGCGTTCAACGTAGCGGACGAAAGCCCGCAACGTGCCAGCTTGTTTGCTAAAAGAGTAGCCAAGCGAATGGCGCAGTTCGATGTAACGCTCGGCCTTCTCGCCGAGGAATCGGGTAAAGGCGGTCATGCCGTGCCTCCCGGAAAGTGGAGTGCGACCTCTGCGAGTTGCGAGGCCGCAACCTTCACGTACAGCGCCGTTGTGTTGATGCTCCGGTGGCCAAGAAGATCGGCGACCTCGTTGATTGGCCTTCGCTGCTTGACGAGCTGGGTGGCGAGACTGTGGCGCATGAGATGCGCACCTTCGACCTGCCCGAGTTCAAGCCCGCCATGTCGCAACCGCTTCCGCACGCGCATTTGAACGGTGCCACGGGCGGCGTGAAGGACAGGAACAGATACGGACTATCCACTTTCGGTCGAGCGCGCAGGACGTAGTCGGCGAGCGCAGCGCCAGTCTCCTCGAGCAGCGGCGCCACCCGATCCCGCTTGCCCTTGGTGCGCCGGACACAAACCTCGCCAGCACGCCAGTCGATATCCTGCAGCTGAATGGCGCGTAGCTCACCGTTGCGAATGCCCGTGGTGGCGAGTAGCAGCAGGACGGCTCGATCGCGGATGTCGACCGGCGTCGTTGCACCGATCGCATCGATTGCCCGCCGAACGTCATCCCATGCAAGGCGCGGCGGCAAATGCGCCAAACGCCAATGAGGCGTCCTTGGGACGACGCGGTCGAGATCCTGATCATGGTGGCCAGCCCAACATAAAAACTGAAGAAATGTTCGGATGTGAGAAGTCGCTGCCGTGCGGGTGCCGGTGGTCGCCGATAGCGACAGCCGATGCTCGACAGCAGCGAGTACGTGCTCAGCCGTCAACGCCTCGAGGTCTTGACCGGGATGGTGATGGCGGAGCCAATCCAGAAAGCGGCGGCCTCCCAGAAGAACGCCTTCGCGGGTCTTCGGCTCAAGTCCTCGCACCTTGCGCAAATAGTCGGAAAATGAGGTCAGAAGCGGAGTATCCGGATCATCATCTACCTTGGGAGGGGAAGCAATGAAGCGCTCCGGAGCCACTCGCAGTGCGTGTCCTAGCGCCGATACTGCACCAATGCGCGGAGTATCCGTAATAAACGTGGACAAATAGCTATCGATGACATCTTGATGGATCGGCATCCGACCACAGCGCGTCGCGGCAAACTGGCTAAAGCGCGCAATCCGGCTCAGGTAAATCTTGGCGGACGCTCGCTTATAACCGAGCGTGAAAAAATGCTCCGCGAAGCGATCCATCTCGCCGCCGAGCGCACCGCTACGCAGGCGCTTGAGTACCCCACGATACGAAAAATAGAAGTCAAGCATATTGCCCCTCCAGCATTGCGGCGCAGGGGGATCCCGCGTCCGTCAGAGAGGCATGAAATATTATGTGGCGGAGGATTCCAGATTTGGCAGACCCCTGCTGGCGCCAGGACGGCTCCGCCACAAAATCTCACCCGATGCATAAGAACGGTTAGGTGGCGCGCCACCTAACCGTTCTCTGGCGCGGTCTACGTCTTCAGGGCCAAGCGCGCCGACCGGGTCAAGCTGGTGTACTTCGACGGCACCGGCGTGTGCCTGCTGGCGAAGCGTCTGGAAGACGGGAAGTTCTGCTGGCCTGCCATCACCGATGGCGTGGTAAGGTTGTCGGCGGCGCAATTGCAGGCGCTCCTGGAAGGGTTGGATTGGCGGCGCGTGCATGACGCCCGCGAGACGCGCGCGCCGGTCGCGGCAAGTTGATTCCATAGGCTAGAGGCGCTGGCAAAGCATTGGAATGCATGATTGAATCGGCCTTGTGAGCAACCCGGCCGAGCCTCAGACCAACGATCCGATCGCGCTTCAGGCGATGCTCGCGGCGGAGCGCGCCGAGAACGAGCGGCTGCGCCAGATCATCAAGGAACTGCAGCGCCACCGCTTCGGCCGCAGAGCAGAGAGCCTGCCGGTCGACCAGCTGCTGCTGGGCCTGGAAGAGGCCGAGCAGATCGAGGCTGAAGGCTTCGCCGCGGAGGACACCGCCGATACTGCCAAGCGCGAGGCTCGCGCCAGGAAGCGCCGCGCCAACCGCGGTTCACTGCCCGCGCACCTGCCGCGTATCGAGCAGGTCATCGACATCCCCGACAATATCTGCCCGTGCTGCAAGGGGATGCTGCACGTCATGGGCGAGGATCGCTCCGAGCGCCTCGACATCGTGCCGGCGCAGTTCCGCGTGATCGTCACGCGCCGGCCGAAGTATGCCTGTCGGAGCTGCGAGGAGATTGTAGTGCAGGCGCCGGCTCCGCCACGGCTTGTCGAGGGCGGCATCCCGACTGAGGCGACCGTCGCCCATGTGCTGGTCTCCAAGTACGCCGACCATCTTCCCCTGTATCGCCAGGCGCAAATCTACGCCCGCCAAGGCGTGAACCTGGATCGCTCGACGCTTGCCGATTGGGTCGGCAAGGCGGCTTTCCTGCTCCGCCCCATCCACGAGCGGTTGTTCGAGCGGCTGAAGGCGTCCGGCAAGCTCTTCGCCGACGAGACCACGGCGCCGGTGCTCGATCCCGGGCGCGGCCGCACCAAGACGGGCCAGCTGTTCGCTTATGCTCGCGACGATCGCCCCTGGGGCGGGATCGATCCGCCCGGCGTCGCCTATCTCTATGCGCCGGACCGAAAGGCCGAGCAGCCACTGCGGCACCTTCAGGGCTTCGTCGGAATCCTCCAAGTCGACGGCTACGCCGGATACCGGGCGCTGGCCGAGCGTAATGCCGTCAGTCTGGCCTTCTGCTGGGCTCATGTCCGTCGCCGCTTCTACGAACTGGCCCAGTCCGGACCCGCGCCGATCGCGACAGAGGCGCTCCAGCGCATCGCCGAGCTCTACAAGATCGAGAGCGAGATACGAGGCCGCTCGCCCGAAGAGCGGCGCACCGCGCGCCAGGAGAGAAGCCGACCCATCATCGACGCCCTCGAGCCGTGGCTGCGCGGGAAACTCGCGCTGGTCAGCCAGAAGAGCAAGCTCGCCGAAGCAATCCGCTACCCGCTCTCGCGCTGGGCCGGACTTGGTCGCTTCCTCGACGATGGCCGGGTCGAGATCGACTCCAACGTGGTCGAACGTTCGATAAGGCCAATCGCCCTCAATCGAAAGAATGCGCTCTTCGCCGGTTCCGACGGCGGTGGCGAGCACTGGGCGACCATCGCCTCGCTCATAGAGACCGCGAAGCTCAACGGCGTCGACCCGTACGCTTACCTCGCTGACGTCATCGCCCGCATCGTTGCCGGCCATCCACAAAGCCAGCTCGACGACCTGCTGCCCTGGGCCTACACCCCTGCGCCACTCAAGGCCGTGGCCTAAAAGCAGCGGTTACTCATCTCCTTCGGATCACGCCAAAGAATCGCATGAGAATGCATCATCTGCAGCGAATCGCTGTCTTTGGTTGATAAAGGCCGCGTATGATTTCGAGCAGTTCTTGTTCTGGCCCCCGGGAAGGTTTTTTGGCCCTGACCGGCCGGGGCGGCGCGGTGGCGGAGCTGGCGAAAACCTAAGGCTATCCAAGGTTGGGTCTCGGAGCACAGTAACGACGGACTTCACCAAAAATTTGGAGGAAGACCGGGTCAGGTTATTTCGAGTTCATCGAATGGCGCATTTGCCTCGGCTAATGCCGCCCTGAGACCCATTTTCTGTGTTGTGTCGCTGAAGCGCTGATATTCCGGCACCGGTTGGGTTCCAAGCATAGCGAGTACTTCTAGATAATCCTTGTTCGCCTTCCAAAAACCCATAGTCTCGTAAACTCGGTTGAGATAGCTTTTGTGCATTTTTTGCATATCGCGCGGCATAAGAGCCATGCGCTTCGCCACCTTCATGGTTAGTGCGTCAAGCTCCTCGCGTTTGCAAACGCGAGTTACCAGGCCGCGCTCTTTGGCCTCAGATGCGGGAACATCAAGGCCAAGCAGCATCATTTCCTTTGCAGACTTTGTGCCAGTCACCCAAGGCATCGTTAGCGTGATTGCCGGAATCCCATAACGCGACTCTCCGAGGCCCATTTTCACCTCTTCAGATACGATCGTAATGTCCGCCATCATCGCCATTTCGAAACCTTTACCAATGCAATAGCCGTGGGCGGAGACAATCACAGGGGTAGAGATTTTCCAGATAGTCGTGAATTCCTCAAACTCTGCCTTGTAGTGCTCGTAATAGGCATAAATCTCCCTAGGCTCTTCGGCATCTTGCATCAGGTCATGGCCGGAACAAAAAGCACGCCCGGCACCTTTGAGGATGATGACATTTACCGTCGGATCTTTGTCGGCAGCGAAAAGGGCCTTTGAAATCTCAGTGCAGAGCTTGGAATTGACCGCATTAAGCACTTCCGGCCGATTAAGAGTGATGGTGCAGATCTTATCTCGAACGTCGTAAAGCAAGTGATCATAGCTCATTTTATACTCCTTATTCCGTAACGCCTTCGCGACGTAATGTTTCGTATTCAACCGTTGAGATACCAAGCTCAGACAATATGTCTTGAGAATTCTTGCCGGGGCAGAACGGAGCGCTCCGTATTGTCCCCGGGGTCAATGACAACTTCGGTGCTATTCCGATTTGAGGGATTCCGAAGTCGTGAACAATCATCGCTCGTTCCCGTGTCTGCGGATGTTCCGCAATCTCCTCCAGGGATAAAACAGGAGTGATGCAGGCGTCGGTGCCGTTGAAGGTCTCGACCCATGCGTCGCGCGGCTTGGTGAGAAAGATGTCCGTGAGCACGGTCGTCAACTCTGCCCATCGGGCTCGGTCATCCAGCAACTCCATCAGTTCAGGCCGCCCAAGTCCGCCGAAAAAGTCTTTCGTAAATTTCGCCTCCAGCGCCCCGACGGAGATCCAGTTGCCGTCCTGGCACCTATACGCGCGATAATGCGGCAAGCGGCCGAGAAAGGTATCACGCCACGTTTGAGAGGTATGACGCCCGCCAAGTGCCGTGCTGAAGAGGTCCGCCATGAGATAGATGACGGAATCGGTGCAGTTCGCATCGATATACTGGCCCTCTCCGGTTTTCATCCGATGCACGAGGGCTAACAAGACGCCGATCACAGCACTCATCGAAGCCCCGCCGTTGTCAGAAAGAATGTTCTGAGGATTGACCGGCTGGTCATCCTGGCCCCGGATCATGTCGAGGGCCCCTGTCATGGCGAGATAGTTGATATCGTGCCCGGCTGCGTTCCTCATCGGACCGCTTTGTCCGTAGCCGGTAATCGAGCAGTAGATGAGCCGTGAATTTATCGCTTTAAGATCGTCGTAACCAAGCCCAAGCGCTGCAAGTTTGCCTGGGCGGAACTCTTCGAGCAGAATGTCAGCCTTGCGGACTAAACCGAGAAATATATTGCGTCCTTTAGTTGTCTTTAGATCTAAAGCTAGTGAACGCTTATTTCGGTTAACAGCATCATGTGGTTGGAAGCGTGAGGTTATATACGGATCGTCGGCGATGTCGCCGCCGTAGGTCTGGCCAAATGTTCCTGTCGCGGGTCGAACGACATGAACGACCGCCGCACCAAAGTCCGAAAGCATCATGCTTGCGAGGGGCCCAGGAGAGTTCATTGACAGATCAAGGACCAGGAGGCCTTCCAAAGGCATCGTCATTGGCTGGCCACCATTCTGAGCACGGCATCAGCAGCGACGGCGCCATGACCGTAGGCTCGTAACATCAAGGGGTTGACTTCCAACACCTCCAGGGTGCTCGCGTGGGCCAACGCAAACGCCGCCAAAGCCTCGATGGCATCAAGAGCACCTTCGATATCAGCGCGCGGTTTTCCGCGCCAACCGTTGAGCAGCGGGAAAAGCTTCAACGAACTTACGGCTGCTCTAATTACTGAACGGGGGCTCGGAAGAAAGATGGTTACAGCGTCCTCCAACAACTCAACTGCGGTGCCGCCAACCGCAAGTGTCATTGCAAGGCCAATTCCGGGCACCTGTCTTATGCCCACCAAGAGTTCGCCGATTGAACTCTGGACCATCTCTTCCACGAGGAAGGATTTGGGCACGATATGTGGCACGGTCTGCTGCATTCTGACCTCCATCGCGGCTATGGCGGATCGAAGATCAGAAAGGCTGGCTATGCCCAAAGCGACTGCACCACATTCCGACTTATGCAATATTTCAGGGGAAACTGCTTTGAGGGCAACCGGGAAGACAAGGGTGGCGCAGTCCTGCAGGTTGTCCCTGTTTACCACGCGCCCGGTAGGTACTGAGACACCAGAAGTGGACAACAGTTCCTTTGCTTGAGCTTCATCAAATTGCTGCACTGTTGCTATGTCGAAGGTCGACGACTGCGGCAGGAGAATGTCGGCGTCTGCAGCAGCCGCGAGTACCGGGAGATTATTCACATATCGGGCAACAGCCCCCACAGCCTTCATGCCGTGGTCGAGTCCCATGAGGGGAGCCATCCCATTTTCTATCATTAGCCGCTGGGCATCGGCCGGAAGATCCTCAGGGACAGTGTTGATGAAAGCACAGGGCAAACCACTAGCCTGCGCGGCGCGGGCAAATGCGATTGAACAAGTGTACCAACCGGCGGGATCCCAACCGCCAGCAGGAGGGAAGCTCATGATGAGCAAGGCCAGATTGTACGTGCCGTTGGCAAAGAAGGTTCGAAACGTACTCTCAACAACCTCACTCGCCTCAAACTGTCCATCGGATATATCGAGGGGGTTGTTTGGCAGAACAAAGTGAGGAAGCTGGGGCCGAAGGAGTTGGGCAGTCTCTTCACTGATCGCAGGCAATGAAAGGCCTGCGACCTCTGCCTCGTCGGCGCCAAGTACGGCATAGGAGCCTGATGAAGTAGCTAGCGCAGTACGGCCGCCGGTGGGCCGACCAGCCAGGACAAGCATTTTCAGAGTTTCGATGGCCTGCAGCTGGTTACTAACTTCGATAAATCCGAACCGACTGAAGAGAGCCGATGCAACGGCTGCCTCTCCTGAAAGAGAGGCCGTATGGGTCTGCGCAGCGCGTTCTCCAGAAGCGGATCGCCCCCCTTTGACCACGATGACAGGCACATTCTTGCGCACGGCCTTCAACGCGGCTTGACTCAATTTTGCCACGTCGTGGAAGCTTTCGATATAGAGATTGATTGCTTTGACGCGTGGGTCATCGAGCAAAGCTTCCATCACATCGGCGATTGTCAGGTCCGCTTGATTTCCGACGCCAACCAGATAGCCGACAGGCAAAGAGCGCTTCATGCAGCCCAGATCCGATAGATATGCGCCGCCATTCGAAATGACGGCGACGCCTTCGCTAACGCCGGAATGGTCGCCGAAGAAGTCCTGCATAAACGCGGACTTATCGAAAAAATTAGCAAAGCCGGGTCCATTCGGTCCAAGCAGAAGCATAGGACCCGACGCCGAAATCAATGCATTTTGACGCTCTTCTCCGTCCGCGCGTAGTTCCGAGAAACCGGCGCTATTGCAAACCGCACCGGACACTCCGAATGTAGACAGCGAATTCACGGTCTCTATGACTGCCTCTTTGGGGACCGCGACAAATGCAAGATCTGGGACTTCCGGCAGGTCGGCCACCGCTGCGTGGCACTTGATTCCCGCGATGACATCGCGCCAGGGGTTGACCACATAGACGCGTCCAGAGAAGCCGATCTTCCGTGCATATTCGATCGATGTGGTGAGATTAGAGCCACCGAAGAAAACAACGCTATTCGGCGCCAGCATCCGGGAAAGCCGCGCACCGCGAGACGGGCTCGTTTTGTCTAAGACAATCAAACTATTCAACATCGCTCCATCCTTGCCGAGCCACCCCACGCCAGCGACCATCGCGATCCTCAACAAGGATCGCGGTCGCCATCGCCGACGGGCTTTCTCAAAATCTCAAAGCTACAGTACGGACCGCCGGCAGATATTCTTTGTCGTGAACGAACTTTTTGTTGGCTCGAAATGACATTCCATAACATCTCACTGCCCGTACCAACCGAACGTTTTGGGTAGTGTTTGTCCTGCCCGGCAAGCGCGCCAACGGAACGTCAGTTGGACAACGTCTGTGGGGTCGACATCGCCACCAGGGCCTCGCAGATTGGACCCTGAGAAACACCATCGATCAAGACTTCGGCGCTGATAAGCCGTCGGTACGTGTCAATCTGGGACGGGGCAGTCGCCTTAAGCGAAATTTCGCCTCGGCCGCCCGGCCGCAGCAATATAGTTTCAGTTTCGCCCGCTGAGTTCCAACCAAATGCCGGTAGCAGGCGTGCGCTGAATGCAGCTTTGCGACCTAAATTGTTACGGAACTTGAGCGTGAACGTCAGTTGGCCGCCCGGAGCGGTTGACGACAGGTAAGGCAGCATTCTAATCCAAAAAAGATCTATAGACTGGTCCTCTGGGCCATTTACTGCGTTCGTAATGGCTGACGTCGCCCGTTCAAGGTAATCCGTGTACTCAGCCAGCTTGGACCCATCTAAAGTGACGAGATCTCCGTGACCTGGGCAAAGGAGGTCTGCTTTTGTTGCCTGAATAACAGATGCGCAACGGCGAAACATGTCCAGCTGCAAACCATTACGCAAGACCGTGCTTTGAGAGGCGATCTCACGATCAATTCCCCCACACTGGGGATTAAACAGCAGCAAGTTGTCTCCGCCGAAAGCTACGCGCTTTCCATCTATAGTCCCCACGATCAGTGCATGCTGCTCGGTGTGGCCCGGGGTGTAATAAATCTCGAAACTGAACCCTCTCCATTCAAACGTTTCGCCATCGCTCAGAATTCGTTCCACGTCGATGGGCTTGTGATAACAGCAAGGCGCACTCGCCCAAGCTGCGGGGTCCACTATCACCTCTGCAACGCAGTCGAGAGCCCAGCATTTTGTGCCGAAATGCCGTTGGAGATAGGGGATTCCCGAGACGTGATCATCATGGATGTGGGTAGGAACCACGAGTTCGATATGGCGAACTCCAAAGGTTTCCCGAAGTTGATCGAGATGATGCTCGACGAAACGGAGGGCTTGCATGGTGTCGTGTTCGGGGCCCCAATGGACGTGGCCAAGTGAGACAAACCCGTAGTCGATCAGCATGGCATGGCCTGCACCGCTCAATACGATATAAAAATTAGAGCTGGTGTAGGGCCCAGCCCACAAAAGATGCTCGCTGATGGGAACAAGTTTGCTCTCACGAATGGTCTGCGTATCGGCAAACGGATTGTTCCGACCCGCAGTATGGAGCTTTCCGACGCCAGCAAGCTGCTCAAGATGGCTTTCAAGCGCCTCGATATCAGAAGCTACGTCCGTGATCGGCGCCCCGTGTGAGGGGTAGATAAACTCGACGCTCGCATTTTTCAATGCAAGTATCGACTGCATTGTGAACTCGACGCCGAGAAGGTCACCGTAACTGTACTCCATGGCGTGAAGTTGGTATAGCTTGCCGCCTTTGGACATAAGATCGCCGGTAAACGCAATCTTCTTGCCGTCAACAATGGTCACAAGACTAACCATTCCGTAGGTATGCCCCTTTGCTGGCAGAACCAGGAAGTCGTACTCCTTCCAAGAGAAAATCTCATAGTCTTCTAGCAGGGCGTCGACGTGAATATTTTCTCCTAACGAAAAAAAGGCGCTGCTGTTATTATAGTTGTCGTAGATGCGTCGGGATTGCCAATAGGCTTCAACATTATCAAATAAGTGGCGTTCGAATTCCGGAACGGCAACTTTTGCCCCGGTTTTTTGAAGGGTTGGAGTTCCCCAGCATTGATCACGGTGATGATGTGTATGCAGGACCCAACTGACTTGTTTGATGCCGATCGAGCGAAGGTGCGTCAGCACCGCAGCCGACCCAGCGTCAATTAACAGGCCTTCGTCGCCACTTTGAAGGACGAAAACGTTACACGTATCTCGAAACTCCCAAAGATGCTCGGAGAGTTGGGTGAGAGACATTCGATTCTCCTTACGCCGCGCGGACTGTTTGGCTCGAATTCTGGACTGGAACTGACACACCGCCTTTGAGTGTGCTACCCGAGGTGCAAACCGAGCGCTCAGCCGTACCTGGGCTTGCACCGCCCACCAATGGACTGCTTCTCAGCCTGAAAAACATCGAGTGTCCGCTTAGGCGAGCCTCACAACGCAGATTTCATCGCGAGCGTACGCACTTTACATCCGTCCGTATTGTCGAAAAAGCACAGTTTCTTCGCGTCGAATGACGGTGACGTGGTTTAAACCTCTCCAGTACCGCGTAAGGATATGAGGCCGCTCAGTGCCTTCGGACCGAGACATGGTCTTGGGACAGAGGATACGCTACAGCTTTCGATCGGAGGCGGGCGAGACGCCGTAGCGAGCCCTGTATGTGCGGCTCAGGCTGGCTGGTGCTCCGAAACCGCACATGAGAGCGATCTTGCCAACTCTCAATTGTGAGTTCCGCAGCAGATTCCGCGCTTGATCGAGGCGCATCTCCAGATAATAGTCTTGGGGTGTCTTCGAGACATGCTTGATGAACAGCCGACGCAACTTCCATTCGGGCACTCCTATCCTGCGAGCAATCTCCTTCAACGGGACCGGGGTTTCAATGTTGTGCAACATGAGGTCTACAGCCCGCGCCAAGTGTCGATCTAGACGTGCGATCGACCAGTCGATGCCGAACGCCCCACCTGCGCGCGGGGTCTCGAGCGGACGATAGTTCAAGATTTCTGCGACGCGGCGCGCCAGATGGACCCCTTCGAAGCGGGAAATAAGGGCCAGCGTCATATCGATCGTCACGACCCCGCCCGCGCTGGAACAGCGATCGCCGTCCAGATCGAACAACTTATCAGCGAAACAGGCCTCACCATAAGCTTCCTTAAATCCCACAATGACTTCGTGGTGAGCGGCCGCTGGTCGCCTGTCCAGTAATCCCGCCTTTGCGAACAGCAGCGCGCCGGTATCGACGCATCCCATAAGGCATCCGGACCTGGCACGACGTCGAAGCCATCCCAACAGGTGGTCGGATAGCATCCTATCGGGATAATACGCGGCTAGCAGGATAATGGCATCGGCAGGCGCGTCGCCCAAAGGCCCATCCACTTTGAATTCCCGCCCAGAGGAGGAGCGCGGCGACTCACCGTAAGGGCTCAGGATACGCCAGTTGAATATTGGCTTCATGCTCTCCCGGTTGGCTAATCGTAAGGGCTCGATCACCAGCGAAAGGGATAGCAGCGGGAACCCTTCCCCGATCACAACTGCGATTGTCCTCATGTCATTTCGCGTAAAGAAGAAGTTCTTTCCCGTCAAGAACTTCTCCGCGCGAATGCCTACGATGTTCGTGTGCAGCCCTGAATACATGATGCGGTCCCGATCTGCGCGAACGGCATCTTATGTGAGAATGACCCTGAGCACTGGCCGGTAGGGACTGCATAGACCAAGCAGAATACGAAAAAGCACTACGCCGTAACGGCATGGAAAAAAGGGGAACGGACATGAATGATGAGTTGGGATTTCTGAGTGAACGCTTCGCTAACTGCAAACTCTCACGGCGCGATTTCCTTGGCCGCGCGGCTGCGCTCGGCGCGACTGCAGCCTTCGCCAATAGCCTGCTGGCTTCGGCGGCCCGGGCCGCAGGACCGGTCAAGGGCGGCGTCCTCAAAGCGGGTATCGAGGGCGGCGCGGCCACCGACAGCCTTGATCCGGCGACCTGGTCAGGCCTCGTACCCGTGCATTTTGGACATACGTGGGGCGAGCAACTTGTCCAGATAGATGCCAAGGGTCAACTCAGGCCGGCGATCGCTGAAGAGTGGGACACTTCCAAGGATGCCAAGGTGTGGACCTTCAAGATCCGCAAAGGTGTGCAGTTTCATAACGGCAAAGAACTAACCCCCCAGGACGTTTTAGCCACGATGGAACGCCATTCGGACGCCAACTCTAAGTCCGGTGCGCTAGGTAACATGCAAGGCATCGACAAGATCGTTATCGACGGTCAGAACCTCGTCTTCACCCTGAAAGAACCAAATGCAGACCTGCCGTTTCTGATGGATGACTATCATCTCATGATCCAGCCAAACGGCGGCAAGGACAATCCGGGTGAAGGCATAGGCACGGGGCCGTACAAGGTCATTGTCAACAACCCCGGAGTTCGTTACGGCGGAGAAAAGTTTGCGAATTACTGGCGCGATGACCGAGGTTTCGCAGACCAAGTCGAAATCTCTGTCATCAATGATGGGACCGCCCGCATGTCGGCGCTACGGAGCAGTCAGGTCGATATGGTTAACCGCATCGACCCAAAGGTTGTGGAGCTCGTCAAGCATCTGCCAGGCATCACAATCCGCAATGTGGCAGGCAAGAACCACTATGTATTCATCGCTCAATGCAACGCCGCCCCGTTCGACAATAACGACCTTCGGCTAGCTCTGAAACATGCGCTTGATCGTGAAGAAATAGTCAAAAAGATCTTGAATGGGTATGGCACTGTCGGCAATGATTTTCCAATCAACAAAGCTTATCCACTCTTTACGGAGCTAGAGCAGCGAAAATATGACGCCGACAAGGCCAAATTCCACTACAAAAAGTCGGGGCACGATGGACCAATACTATTCCAAACCTCTGAAGTCGCCTTTCCAGGGGCGGTTGATGCCGCCCAGCTGTTTCAACAGAGCGCAGCCAAAGCCGGCATTACCGTCCAAATTAAACGCGAGCCGGGCGACGGCTATTGGTCAGAGATCTGGAACAAGGTGCCTTTCTCAGCTTCAAACTGGGCCGGTCGTCCAACGCAAGACCAGATGTATTCCACCGCCTATTACTCCAAGGCGGCATGGAATGACACCCGCTTCTTCAACGACAAATTCGACAAGATGCTGTTTCAAGCGCGTGCTGAGCTCGATGCCGGAAACCGAAAGAAGCTCTACGCGGATATGGGCCAGATCGTCCGCGATGAAGGGGGCGTCATCGTCCCGGTTTTCAACGACTTGCTCGACGCCACCGGCCCGAAGGTCGGCGGGTGGGTTGCCGACGGCAATTTTGAATTGATGGGCGGGTACGCCTTGTCGAAGTGCTGGCTCACGGCTTGATCGCCCGGCGCGCATGTCCTCACTTGTATTGAAACTGATAGCCCAGCGCGCTGCGCTGGGCTATCTGCTGTTGCTTGCAGTCTCCGTGCTGGTCTTCGCCGGTACGCAGATCCTTCTGCGCGACGCGGCGGAATCAATTCTCGGGTAGTCCGCCACGCGTCGCTGGGCCTCAACGACCCGGCCTTTGTCATGTATTTCCGCTGGCTATGACCGTTTCAATAACGCTCAACGGCCTTGACCCTTTCAGCCTTTGCGGCAGTCTGCACTGAATCGGTTGCTTTCAACTCCACCAGTTTCCGGACCACCAATCCCATGTTCCGTAGAGCCTCGGCCCGGCTTTCTGGCGACCATCGAAAAGTAGCTCCGCGACCATCGAGTGAACCTTCTCAAGGCCTTCGATGAGATGTCGTCGCTTTCTCGCTGAACTTTTTCTACGATTTCTCCTATGTCTGGAAGGTCGCTAAAACGTCGGCAGACCTCAAAATTCGCCTCGAGAGAGGCAATTACCTCGTTCGTAATTCGTTGTAGCCGAAGGTGTCGGCGATCTCCAGAGCCTTTGAACGCCTCCGCGATGTCTATGACTTTTTCTGCCCAAACTTTAACATTGCGCTTCAATCCTCGTACAAAACAGCCAACCAAATTTCTTTGACATAGCTTTCCGTTGCGACCGTGAAATTCAACAGCACATTGAACACTCGATCGAGTGCCTCTTCGGGAACAGCTTGGATAACGGCCAACAATTTGGCGTCGGGATGCCTTAATAGCTCGGCCAGGGCGACCTCAAAGAGTGTTGGCCGGGTCTGGCGCAAGATCGTTGACGGCTGTGATCCAAAAACTTCGAGTTGTTGTGACGCGTACCGTACCACCACAGCGGTTGTGGCTACGGTTGCACTTTTTGTCGGATATTCGACGAAGTTGGACACGACACACAGCGCGATCAGCGCGATACCATTGTTCTGAAATCATTTCTCATTTGGCATGACACATGCAGCGCCATCCGCAAACGCGCTGCGGCTCAGACTGAGGAGAACTCATCCTGTTGTCGCTAGCATCGAAATTCGAGCGCAGCTTTGGATCGGCATGAAATCACTCTCCATGAATTTCATCGGCCGGGGTCTCGGATAGCGGGTCCAATACGACCCGGCCACCAATCCGACTTGATGGGAGAAAGTGATGTACCGTGTCCCACCTGAGACTACCGAATACGATCACCTCATCTATGAGGTGGACACCGAGCACGTTTGTTGGCTAACGCTGAACCGGCCTGAAAAGATCAACGCTATGAACGAGCGCCTGCTCGCTGAACTTAGCGCCGGACTACTTCGCGCTGATGATGATGGCAATGTGAATGTTATTGTTATCCGAGGTGCTGGCCGCGGATTCTGCGCCGGTCATGATCTCGAAGCGGACACGTCGGAGGATCGCTCGTCATTGTACGAATATCGCCTTAAAAATATTCGCCAGTTCGAGCAGTTCACAACGCCGTGGGTGATTAGTAAGCCGGTCATAGCATCCGTTCATAAGTATGCCATCGGCAAGGGGTTCGAACTTTCGCTGTTCTGCGATGTGTCCATCGTCAGCTCAGACATTCGGATGGGCTACGGCATGCTGCGCCACGGCATCTCCGGCCATTGCATGTTTATGCCCTGGCTAGTCAGCATGAAGGCAGCAAAGGACCTTCTGCTGACTGGCCGAGAAGTTTCCGGCGAGGAAGCCAAGGAACTAGGTTTGGTGACCGAGGTTGTGGCGCCTGAGGACCTTCAGGAGGTTACCCGCCGCAAGGCCACGCTCATGGCACGCATGCCGCGCGATATGCAGCGGATGCACAAAATGTACCTCAATCGCGTATATGAAATGCAAGGGCTCAGGAGTGCGTTGGACTACTACCTCGAGTTGGTTGCGATGTTAGGGATCCAACCGGCTCCTGAGTACGCGGAGCTAACCAAGCTGACAATTGAAAAAGGTCTGAAAGTGGCGTTAGAAAGCAGCAAAGCGCGTTACGAAGGACTCGAATAACACTTGGCCGAACGGCACCGATACTGATATCAGTTCTGCAAGTGCGATTTGAACCGCACGAGAAATCCTCGTAAGGACGAACGCATATAGATGCCGTAAGGGGCTAGGCGCTCCTTGCATAGCCAGTAAGGTGGTTGTCCCTCAGGTGGCACCGACCTGCAAGCTCGCAATCGTTCTTCACGCATGTGGGTATCCGCGCTTCCGATGCATCTGCTCTCAAACGTATCTCCTGGCCTGCGCTGAACGAGACGGTGTGCGTCTGTCACGTCATTCGCAAAAGAGCCGGATTGCGTATCTGAGCCTAGGATCCGGCTTTCCACTCCGCCATGGCCTTGAGGCGGTTGATATGGATGACTAGCGTTGAGTGTTTGGAGCTTGGTGGCACCAAGAGATTACGCGCAGAGAAGATAAAGATGGAGACCTGCAGGTGGTCGGAAGCCCTCATCGGAGCGCCGCCTTGCTTCTTTCAGAAGCCGGATCAGCAACCGCTTGGCGGCCTTTATGTTCCGAGAGTCTGTACAATTTCATCGAGAACATAACCATCATGGTCGCTGGCGCGCGCCGAGCGAATGGCTGCTCTATCCGAAAAGCGCACGCCTAACTGGAAGGGACGCTGACAGTGGCTGAAGTTTATGATGCCCCTATGCCGTGGGATGGCAAGATCGAGATGCCGCTGACCCTGTTCCGCACGGCGGTCAGGGAAGAGTGGATCGACGTGTTTGAACACGTGAATGTCGCCCACTATGTGACCATCGGCGATCACGCGAACTGGGCGTTCTGGAACTGGGTGAACGGCCACGACGGGACCGTGGAGGCGCGCGGCGGCCATGAATACGTGATCGTCGAGACCCACGTCCGCTACATCGACGAATTGGCCCTGGGCACTCCGATCCATGTCACTACGCAGCTCATCGCTGCGGACGACAAGCGCTACGTTCTTTTCCACCGCATCTGGAAGTCGGAGACCAAAGAACTGGCTGCCACGAACGAAGTGAAGTGTCTCGGGTTCAACCTGACGGAGAGGCGGTCGGAAAACTGGCGGCCCGTCGTCGCCAAGCGGCTGGAACAGATTCTCCAAGCGCAAGCGGAAGAGGAAATCCCGGTGGTTGCCGGCCAAGGCATCGCCCTTAAGAAGAGGTGAAGCCATGCGGTGCTGTCACGTTGTCCGAAAAAGAATTGGATTGAGTATCTGGACCCGATTTAAGATAGCATTTCGGTCACGGTCTCCACTCCGCCAGCGGAACATCATGCCGCCGCGCCACCTGCGTCACACAGGCTCCGGGCGAAAACGCCTCCTCCAAAGTCTGACGCCTTTCCTCGTCGTTTCACCGCGCCGACGTTTGGGATCTGTGAGCAATGTGATCTGACCCATCAACCGCTCCTAACTGCGCTCATAAGAGACACGGTTAAGGCCAGTCATTCATCACAGAGACAAGGGATCAGTATTCATGCGTATTCGGTTGGACTTGGTAATCAGGCGATTGCCTCTGCCGCTGATGTCATGAATGTGCCCTTGGACGATCACCGCGTCCGCGCCGTGAATCTCTGCCTCGAAGGTATCCCAGATGCGATCAGCCGCGGACCTTAAGGCGGCGCGCAAAGGATTCCCGTGGTGGTCCTCAAGGCCGGCCGGAATAGCGCAGGCCGTCGCTGCCCCAGGCACACGCCGCCTCTCTAGCGGACAACGATGTTGTCATGTTGGCCCTGAGTTCCGGCGATTGGGCATGTCGAAGTATGCACAGCTACGGAGGCCATGGAAACGCTCAAAAAGCTGACTTATGCCATTCATCCAGTCGATTTGAGCAATCCCAACCGAGGAAATTCACTAATGGGCGTTCTCAAAGGGGTGAAGATTATCGAGATGGTCGGGCTTGGCCCTGGACCATTTTGCGGGATGTTGCTCGCCGATCTCGGTGCCGACGTGATTGCAGTGGAGCGTCCGGCCGCTGACGCGGGCAGTCCCCGGCCGTGGGAGCTATGCAGTCGTGGCAAGCGTTCGATCATTCTGGATGTCAAGAAGCCTGGAGCTGTCGAAACTTTCCTGGAATTGATTGACGGGGCGGACGCACTGATCGAAGGCCTGCGCCCAGGTGTAATGGAACGCCTCGGCCTGGGTCCGGAGGTTTGCCTCGCACGTCGTCCATCTTTGGTCTATGGGCGGATGACCGGATGGGGACAGTATGGACCACTATCTCAGGTTGCAGGACATGATGCCAATTACGTGGCTCTTTCTGGTGCTCTATGGTTGGCGACACAGTCTGGTCAGCAGCCCGATGCTCCACCCGGACTGCTAGGTGATGTCGCCGGGGGCGCGCTGTATCTCGCGATCGGCCTCCTCGCGGGCATTCTGCGTGCCATGCAGGACGGCCAAGGGCAAGTAGTCGACGCGGCGATGGTCGATGGCTCGGCGCACTTGCTAAATTTTGCGATATCTTTTCTCCCCGACCACTATGGAGGCTCCTTCGAGAAGGCGCGGCCCGCGGGTCTTGGGATGCACTGGGATCGTCCCTATCTCTGCGCCGACGGCGAATGGATCGTTATACAAGCTGTCGAACCAAAATTTTACGCGGAACTCATTAGGCGCCTCGGGCTCGACGAAGACGAGCGTTTCGTCAACGAACAACGAAATCCGGCGGCTTGGGCCACGCTTGGAGAGGAGCTTTCGGCACTATTCAGGACAAAGAGCCGCGCCGAATGGACTCGGCTGCTGGAAGGCACGGACGCCTGCTTTGCTCCGGTCCTTGCACCCGAAGAGGCGGCAGCACATCCCCATAATATTGCGCGCAACATCTACAAGACCATAGACGGCGTACTGCAGACAGCTCCCGCACCACGCTTCTCAGTCACTCCATCGGCCGAACTGATCTCTGTCCCGCCGCGTGGCGCGCATACCAAAGACGTGCTCGCTGAACTCCAAATAAATTCGAAGCGGATGGGAGATCGTGGACAAGCGACTGCGTCTGCTCGCCTGGCTGATATGTAGAGGGCACATGAGTTCCCAATGCAGACTGCTATCGAGGCCACAGAGCGGAAGGTGGCGTCAGAGCCCGATGCCTTGACGACCTTTTTTCGAGCGAAGTGTCCCGGATCGGTCTGGAAGCGGGTCCGCTCTCACAGTGGCTGTTTGCCGGTCTGACTGCAGATGGATTCGATGTGGTGTGCTGCAGACGCGTACCGACCGGCGCGATGCCCTGAGGATTGCACACGTGCTGCGAATGGGTTGGTACCGTTCGGTTCATTGTAAAGCAGTTGCCTCGAAGGAGATCCGCATCTTGTTGACCGCTCGCAAGCTTTCGCAGGGAAAGCTGATCGAAATCAGCCTCCCCCTATGGGCCAATACGGTCAGGTGGCCTGCCATCATTCCAGGACAGGACAACTGATAAAGAAGGTGTCGCCGGTCTGGCGTCTGACGACCGTATAATCCGACACTGTTCTGTTGCCTTTGTTGGGTCTGCGACACCGGCCTATTTCGCCGAGCTCTTGTCTAGCCTCATGCTAATCCGCTGAAAAGCAATCACAATGTTTTTCTTCTGCTGGGTCGGCCAAATTGGCACGAGTTTTGGAACTCCTTCGTTGCGCCGGGAGCCCTGCCGACCTTCATTTCGTGGATGCCACCGCGATCGAAGGAACGAAGAAAGAAAAGCAAAATGTCAAATCGGCATCAGAAAGCATTCTACGAGAAGGGGGCCTTGGCGAAACCTCCCCTACCAACAGGCTCGCCGCCCTTGTCGACCCTTGCGCAGGAAATCTTGATGGCCGGCTGCAACTCAAAGGCCCACCACACTCGCCTTATCCTGAACTCGAAGGCGCAGGCCGAGTCGGGCTACGCCGCGGCGGACGTCGTCTACATGCCGTCTCAAGTTCGCTGCCCGCAGCGTCTGCCGGTCACCCTCCGCCCTTCCATCGCTTAGTGAGTGAAGTGCCACCATGTCCCAACAACCCTTGCCGACGTTGCCGATGTGGCGCGTCGATCACATCGAGCCCTCGCCCGAGATGTTGGCGCTACGCGCCAACGGTCCGATCCACCGGGTACGCTTCCCGTCCGGGCACGAAGGCTGGTGGGTGACAGGCGACGACGAGGCCAAGGCGGTGCTGTCCGACGCGGCGTTCCGGCCCGCAGGAATGCCGCCGGCGGCATTCACCCCGGATTCGGTGATGCTTGGTTCGCCGGGGTGGCTGGTCTCGCACGAGGGGGGCGAGCATGCCCGGCTACGCACGATCGTGGCGCCGGCCTTCAGCGACCGCAGGGTGAAGCTGCTCGCGCAGCAGCCGCGCCGCGCGGTCTGCTGGCGACACCGCCGAAGCGGCCGCGGCGCCGCGCTGGTGATGGACATGCTGCTTAACCCACTGAACCGTCGGCACCGTTTTGGAGTGCTTCCGGATTACCAGGAAAGTTCTGGAGGAGCATAGCCTATGAAGATCGTCGGTATTACGATGTGGCAACTCGACCTGCCACTGAAAAAGCCATATTGGCTCTCCGGTGGCCGCCTGAAGTTCGAAAAACTCGACAGCACCTTTGTGAGAGTTGATACTGATGCGAATGTGGCTGGTTGGGGGGAAGGCTGCCCTTGGGGCAGCACCTATCTACCCGCCCATGGTCCAGGTATCAGGGCGGGTATAGCAACATTAGCGCCATCATTGCTGGGGCAGGACCCGAGGTCGCTTGAAGCGATCAACCGGACAATGGACATGGCGCTCCCCGATCATCTGTATGTGAAGTCGGCCATCGATATGGCCTGCTGGGACATCTTGGGAAAGGTCACCGGGATGCCGCTATGGCGATTGCTCGGTGGAACTAACGCAGATCTGGTCGCAGTTAACTCTTCGATTTCCACCGGTACTAGCGACGAGATGATCTCACTCATAAGAGATGCATATTCAGAGGGGTATCGTACACACTCTGCTAAGATAGGCGGTAGCGATCCAACTGCGGATATCGCGCGCATTCAGGCGATTGAAGCGGCGCTGAAACCGGACGAGAAGGTTACCTACGACGTGAACCGCGCCTGGTCCCCGGCGGTTGCACTCCAGGTACTGAACAACGTGTCCCCACGTGGCTGGATCGAGCAGCCTTGCGAGACGCTGCAGCAATGCGCTCAGGTTGCTCGACGAGTAAAACAGCCGATCATGCTCGATGAGTGCCTTCATACTTTTGAGGACCACCTGCAGGCGTGGCGCTTAGATGCCTGTGAGGGCGTCAAGGTGAAGCCGAACCGAGTGGGCGGTCTGACCAAGGCGAGGCAGGTTCGGGATTTCGGTGTCTCCGTGGGTTGGCAGATGCACATTGAGGATGTTGGAGGTTCGGCGTTGGCAGATACTGCGGCAGTCCATCTCGCATCATCGACGCCTGTCGCCAACAGGTTGGCCTGCTGGCTCTGCCATCATCACCTAGCGGCCGACCCTGTTCCCGGCCAGGGAGCAAGGAATGTCAATGGTTTTGCTGCGCCGCCGACAGCTCCGGGACTTGGCGTGGAGCCGGACGTCGCCGCACTCGGGGCACCGGTATCAGTGTTCGAGTAACACTTCTATGATCTTGCCAACGAGCATGCGCGTCGTGGTGCGAACCAGGCATAGTGGATTCAGTACACTCGAGTTCCGATATTGACGGAGCCCAAAACCTGCTCTTGGGCAGCTTGGGGCTTGCGACCTGCATCATACGGACATCAATAGGTACACGGCATGGTACTCAGATTCTATCCGGAACTTCATGAAGGATACTTTTCTGATCAGGAGGCGCAGCGCGATGAAGCCGTTGGCCTGTTCTGACCGCTTGACGATCTCCACATTCACTTGGGTGACGACCTTTTTCGGCCCCTCCGGAGCTTGAGCAGGAAGGGATAGGACCCGAACAGGGTCGCTATCACTATCACGCTGCGCGCGGTCCGAACGTCGGCGGCATGGACGAGGGCGTGCATCAAGAGGCCCCGGGTGTCGACGTCAATTGCGGCTTGCCTTGATCCTCTTGCCCGCATATCAGGCGAAAGGTTCGTCAGATTTGTCCGGTTGCCCATAAAGCGATCTGTCGAGGCTGGGAGCCACCTTGAACCGTTTTCGATAGGCCCGGCTTAAGCTCTCGCTCGCCGGAAACCCGCACATGAGCGCGATATTGCCCACGCGCTCGCGCGAATTTCGCAAAAGATTGCGTGCGCGATCCAGGCGTAGTTCTACATAGTAGGTTTGAGGCGATTGTCCGACGTGCCGCAGGAAGAGCCGACGAAGCTTCCATTCCTTGGCCTCCAGGCGGCTGGCAATCTCTTTGATCGGAAGCGGCGATTCCATGTTCGCAAGCATCATCTCAATCGCCTTCGCGAGCGTCCGATCGAGACGTGGAATCGACCAGTCTAACCCAAATGAGCCGTCCGCCCGCTCTGAATCGAGAGGCCTGTAGTTCAAGATTTCCGCTATGCGGCGCGATAGCCGCTTGTTCTCGAAATGAGAGATGAGGGCGAGCGTCATATCGATCGTCACGACGCCACCCGCGCTCGAGCAGCGGTCATGATCGAGATCGAACAGGCGATCGGCGAAGAAGGCTTCGCCGCGGCTCTCGCGGAATCCGACTATCGCTTCGTGGTGCGCGGCTGCAGGCCTTCTGTCGAGAAGCCCCGCCTCGGCGAAGATGAGCGCGCCGGTGTCGACGCAGCCCATCAGGCATCCGGATCGCGCGCGCCTCCTGAGCCAGCTCAACATCACGTCGGTCTTCATCCGGTCTGGTGTGTAGGAGGCAAGCAAGATCACCGCATCCGTCGGCGCTTCGTCCAGCCCGCCCTGTATCTCCAGAGCATGCCCTGAAGAGGAGCGTGGGGTCGTTCCGTCGATGCTCAGGATGCGCCAGCGGAAGACCGGTCCCAGGCTTTCTCGATTCGCCAGCCGGAGCGGTTCCGTGATGAGCGAAAGCGACAGAAGCGGGAATCCTTCGCCGATTACGATAGTCACCAGCTTCATGTGCAACCAGGTCATTTTTTTGTTTGCTGGGATCATCCGCGGATGGAAGCAGAACACTATGCTGGGGGCAAGCCTCTTCTCTACGGAAACCAGATGACACAGCCCCTCGACGCCATCTTTCGCCCCAGGTCTGTGGCGTTCATCGGCGGCAGCAATCTCAATCCCGCATTGAAGTACCACAGAGATCTCGGCTTCTCCGGGGACACTTGGGTGGTGAATCCTAAATACGAGACCCTGCAAGGATTTCCGTGCTTCGCCTCGATCGAGGCGCTTCCGCAGGCACCGGATCTGGCTTTCATCGCAATCCGGCGCGAAGCCGCGCTGGAAGCGGTCGGATCGCTCCGTGCTAAAGGCTGCAGAGCAATCGTTTGCAACGCCGCCGGATTCGCCGAGACTGGGACTGACGGTGGCAACCTGCAGTCGGAACTCATCGCTGCGGCTGGCGATATGGTCATGCTCGGCCCCAACGCCGTCGGACTGGTCAACTTCGTTGATCCGATGGCAGCCATGATGGATCAGTTCGGGGTGCAGTCGGTCGAAAACGGCGTCGCTGTCGTGAGCCAGGGCGGTGGCCTTTTGTGCGACGCGGTATTCTCCGATCGTGGCCTGCCGATTACGCATCTTGTGGGTGGTGGCAATCAAGCGGTTACCGGCATGGAAGCCTGCGTTGACTACCTCCTTGACGACCCACGCGTCACCGCCGTCGGCCTGTCTTTCGAAAGCCTTCGGGATATCTCTATCCTCCGCAAGGCTGCGGCGAAGGCGCTCACGCTTGGCAAGCCGATCGTCGCCATTAAATTTGGCAAGACCGCTGCGGGCGCGCAGGCGGCAGCTACTCATACCGCGTCGATGACCGGGGCAGGGGCTGTCTGGGAGGCACTGTTCGACAGGCTCGGCATCGTCTCCACCAACTCGGAATCCGAGTTCTTCGAGACCCTGAAGCTCTTCCATTCGCGGCAGGTGCCCAAGGGACGCAGAGTTCTCGTGACGGCGGTGTCCGGCGTGCTGGGCGTAATGCTCGCCGACCACCTCAGCGCCGCAGGTTTCGAGCTTCCTCAGCCAACCGGGGACCGGGTCGCCCGTCTGCGGGAAGTCCTTCCCGTAATGGCAACGCCTGGCAATCCGCAGGATGTCACCATGGGTGCGTGGAACGACAAGGACCGTCAGACGGCCATCTACTCGGCGCTGCTCGACGAAGGCTACGACGCCGCCCTGATGGTGCAGAACTATCCCCGCGAAGGCATGTGGGACATCAACGAATACGCCGCGCAGGTCGAAGCGCTTGGCGCAGCCTGCGGCGGCCGCGACGTCGCTGCCATGCAGTTGGCCCCAATGATCGACTGCTTCCCGTCCCACGCCCGGGATCACACCCAGAGCCTCGGCCTTGCCGCCATGCAGGGCCTGGAGGAGTGTATGCGCGCGATGTCGCACGGTGTCTGGTGGCGCGAGCGCCGCGAAGAGCTTAATGCCGCAGGACTGGATCAACTGACCGCCGCCCCGTCGAGCGTTCCTGAAGCCGGCTCCTATCAAGACGAGGCATCTGCCAAGTCGATGCTGGCAGAGGCTGGAGTGCGGGTTCCCAAGTCGAGAGTCTCCAGTTCCGAGAAGGCCCACGAAGTCGCCGCCGAAATTGGCTTCCCGGTCGTTCTCAAAGCTCTCGACTCCCGCCTCCTTCATAAGACCGAGGTCGGTGCGGTTCGCATCGGCTTGTCGTCGGCCCAGGACGTGCGGGACGCGGTCGAGAAGATGCGTTCGGACATGGGCCGCCTCGCACCAAACATTCCGTTGAATCTGATCCTCGTAGAGGCGATGGCGGCGAACACCGTTGCCGAGGTCATGACTTCCGTGACTTACGATCGGTCCGTCGGTCCCATCATGATGATCGCCGGAGGCGGGGTGGAGGCCGAGCTCTGGAACGACAGCACTTTGGTCGCTGCGCCTTTCCAACGGGAAGAACTCTCGCGTGCCTTGGACCGCCTGAAGTTGGCCGAGCGCCTCAAGGGATGGCGGGGCCGTCCCGCAGGCGACCGCGAGGCGCTGCTCGACACGCTGGAGGCCCTAGGCCTCTTCGCCATCGCCGAAGGCGTGGAGGAAATCGAAATCAACCCGATCCTGGTCGGCCGAGAAGGCGCGCTTGCCGTGGACGCGGTCCTGAAGCTTGCACTCCGCAAGAAGTGTGTCGCCTAACACGAAGGGGAAGTCCATGCACGGTATCACTCCTGAAACCACTGATTACAAGCACCTTGTCTACGAGGTGGACGCCGAGCACGTCTGCTGGCTGACGCTTAACAGGCCGGAGAAGCTGAATGCGATGATTCGCCGAACTACAGGCAGGCCTTTATCGTCATCCGCGGCAACGGCCGGGGATTTTGCGCCGGACACAATCTTGATGAAGATGCCGCGGAGGACCGCACGTCGATCTACGACTACCGCGCTCACTACGTCCATCAGTTGGAGGAGTTCACCACTCCTTGGACCGTCACCAAGCCGGTCTCGATCCACAACTACGCCATGGGCAAGCGTTTCGAGCTCTGTTCTGCGAACGTCTCGATCGTCACCTCCGACACCCGAATGGGCTACAACGAGGTCCGCTATGGCGTGTTCGGGCACTGCATGTTCCTGCCTTGAGTGGTGAACTTGAAGACCGCTAAGGACCGTCTGCTGACCGGCCGGGAGCTGGCCGCCGCCCAGACGAAGGAAATGGGCTTGGTCACGGAGGTGGTCGAGCCGGACCAACTCGCGGAAGCGACCTGCCGCAAGGCCACCTTGATGGCACGCCTGCCGCGCGAGATGCAGCAGATGCACAAGATGTATCTGAACCGCGGCTACGAGATGCAGGGGCTCAGGACGGCGACCGACTACTACCTTGAGCAGGTTGCCATTATGGGCGCACAGCCTATGCCCGAATATGCGGAGTTCAGTCGGATGACTGCTGAGGAGGAACTCCGGGCTGCCCTCGATCACGCCAATTCTCGTTACGAAGAGCTGGACGGATGGACTTCTCGCTGACCGAAGAGCAGGTGATGCTCTCCAAGACGGCCCGTAACTTCTGCGAAACCGAACTCATCCCCCACGAGGCGTTGCTAGAGCGGACGAGTGAACTGCCGCGCGAACTGGAACTCGACATCCGCCGCAAGGCGATGGCACTCGGACTTCACGCCTGCAATATGCCAGAAAGCGTGGGCGGAGCCGCACTGGACTGCGTGTCCTTCACGCTTGTCGAAAAAGGGCTGTCACGGGCATCCCTGGCCCTGGCCGAGTGCGTTCGTCGGCCAAACAACATCCTAGCGGCGTGCCAAGGGGAGCAGATCGCCCATTTCCTCGAACCCGTGATGCGGGGGGAGAAGCGGGAATGCATCGCCATGACGGAGCCGGACGCAGGCTCCGATCTCAAGGGCATGAAAACCCGTGCCGTCGAGGACGGCAGCGACTGGATCATCAACGGGACGAAGCACTTCATCTCGAATGCCCAGAACTCAGATTTCGTGATCCTGTTCGCGGCTACTGGAGAGGAAGAGACGTCGAGCGGTCCCCGCAAGCGCATCTCGTGCTTCCTCGTGGACCTCGACACTCCAGGTCTCGAAGTCGCCACGGGCTACGACCACATGGGTCACCGCGGCTACTACAACAACATCCTGAACTTCGACAGCGTCCGCGTCGAAAACTGGCAGATGGTCGGCGGCGAAGGCGAGGGTTTCAAGGTGGTGAGTGACTGGCTCGGGCCAGGCCGCCTGACGGTGGCCGCCGTTTGCGTTGCCCGTGCGGAACGTGCTTTCGAGGTCGCTGTCGACTTCGCGGCCCAGCGAAAGCAGTTCGGACAGCCGATCGGCAAGTTCCAGGGAATCAGCTTCCCGCTTGCCGACATGGCGACCGACATCCGCATCGGCGACCTTCTACTGATGAACACGGCGTGGAAGGTGGACCAGAGCGCGCCAACGATCGCCGAGGACTGCGCCATGGCGAAGGTCTGGTGCTCTGAGATGCTCGGGCGCGTGGCCGACCAGGCCATCCAGACCTGCGGCGGCATGGGTGTAATGGCCGACCTGCCGCTGGAACGGATCTACCGTGACGCTCGCGTCGAGCGCATATGGGAGGGAACCTCCGAGATACAGCGTCACATCATAAGCCGACAGCTCATGCGCGTGAGAGGAGCGTGAACATGACAGCGAACAAGATGACGGCCGTGCACCTCGTCGGTCACGGCGGCCTCGACAAGCTGGTCGTTCGCAACGACGTTGCCGTTCGCCAGCCTGGTCCCGGCGAGGTTCTCGTCAACGTGACTGCCGCTGGCATGAACAACACGGACATCAACACGCGCACCGGCTGGTACAACAAGCAGGTCAGTTCGGGCACCACGGCGGAAGGAGGCAAGAGCGGTTTCGGGGTGGCTGAGAAGGGCATGGGTGACTGGGAGGGCGGGCTCTCATTCCCGCGCATACAGGGCGCCGACGCCGTCGGCTACATCGTGGCCGTCGGCGAGGGCGTGGACGTGAGACGGATCGGGGACCGTGTCGTCTGCGATCCCTATATCCGCGATCCGGAAGATGTCGAAGGATTCGACAGCGCAGGCTTCCTGGGGTCCGAGCACGACGGCGCGTTCGCCCAGTTCACCACCGTCCCGACCGTCAATGCTGTCTCGATCCCGAAGGACTTTCCGCTCTCGGATGCGGCACTTGCGACCCTTCCCTGTTCGGGCGGCACGGCCATGAACATGCTCTCGATGGCCGGCGCGAAGGCAGGCGATATTGCGCTCGTCACAGGCGCTTCCGGCGGTGTCGGCACGTTCTTGGTGCAGATCCTGAAGGCTCTTGGCGTGACCGCCATTGCGGTTGCGGGCAAGTCGAAGATAGCGAACGTCTCCGAACTCGGCGCCGATCACGTGATCGACCGCGAGACACCGGACCTCGTCTCCGCGGTGCTGGCGATTACGGGCGGCAGGAAGCTTAGCCTCGTCGCAGACGTGGTCGGCGGCGACCGGTTCCCCGATCTCCTGAAGCTGCTGCGCCGTGGTGGCCGCTACGTGACAGCAGGGGCCATCGGAGGCCCGAAGGTCGATCTCGACCTGCGGACGCTCTATCTCAAGAACCTGTCGCTGTTCGGTTCCACGGTCTACCTGCGCGACACGTTCCCGCGGCTTATCGACCTGGTCGTCTCCGGCCGGATCAAACCGTTCAGCACGAAGTCCTGGCCGCTGGATCAGATCCACACCGCTCAGTCGGAGTTCTTCGCGAAGAAGCACGTCGGCAGCATCGTCCTCCTGCCTCCCAAAGTGCAGGACTAGAAGTGAAGATCACCGCTCGAAACGACTGTTCTGGGCATCGCACGGACGAAGGGCTCGTTGGCTGGGGCAAGACGATGCCCCCGCCTAGTTACTACCTGCCGACGTCGCCGCAGACGCACGTCGCGGGTCTGGACCTTATCGCCCCGATCCTTTTCGGCCCTGATCCACGCAACCACCGCGCACGGATGGAGGAGATGGTCTTCGCGATGCGCGGACATAAGCCGACGAAGTCGGTCATCGACATGGCTCTCTGGGACCTCGTCGGAAGGGCTAGGGGTCTGCCGCTAGTTGACCTGTGGGGCGGCAGGGTCGTCGACGACATGCCTGTCCTGTGCCTCGTCAGCACGGGTACGCCGGAGGAGCAGCCTGCCGAGATCGCGGACTTCCGCGCTCGGAGCTACAAGCTCTTCCAGATCAAGATCGGCGACCGTTCGCCTTTAGAGGAAATCGCCCGCATCCGGGCTTGCCAGGGCGACGTGCGCGAAGGCGAGCGCTGTTGGTTCGACGCCAACCGCGCGTGGACCATCGACCAGGCCATTCGCATCATGTCGCTATGCCACGACATCGCGCCCCTCTTCGAGCAGCCCTGCGAATCCTACGAGGACTGCCTGACGGTCGCCCGTCACACGGGCATGGGGTTCATGCCCGACGAAGCCATCGAGGACCAGCCGAGCTTCATCCGGGCCGCCGCCCGTGACGGCATCATCAATGTTGCCGTCCTCATGATGGGTTCGACAGGTGGTGTCCCGCAGCACCGCCATTTGACCGAGCTTGGTCTATGGCTCGGCATCCCCATGCGCATCGAGGACTTCTACGGCACGGGCCTGGCACCCACCGCCGTCGCCCATCTCGCTCAGGGCCTGCCCAAGGTGGCATGCTTCGGCCTGTACGATTACCACCTGCCGGAAGTCCCGGTGGTGAAGAACCCGTTCCGGCTTGTGGACGGTCGCGTCAAGGTTCCGACGACTGTGGTCCGGGTCTTGGGGTGGACGTCGACATGGATGTTATTGGAAAACCGATCATGGAGAGGCATGCGTGAGTTCCTCAGTTAGAACGGAAAGACGTGGCCGCGTGCTCGAGATCGTTCTCGACCGGCCGAAGGCGAACGCCATCAACGCCGCGACGTCGAAGGAACTGGGCGAGGCGTTCCGCACCCTCAATGAAGACGTCAGCCTCTCGGTCGCTATCATCACCGGCAGCGGCGACAGGTTCTTTTCCGCGGGCTGGGATCTCAAGGCAGCCGCCGAGGGCGAATCGCCGGACGCCGACCAAGGCATTGGCGGGTTCGCGGGCCTCACCGAGTACTGGGGTCTGAAGAAGCCCGTCATCGCGGCGGTGAACGGGCTGGCACTCGGCGGCGGGTTCGAGCTTGCCCTGGCCGCCGACCTGATTGTCGCGGCCTCGCATGCGAAGTTCGGCCTCACGGAAGCGGCCATTGGTCTCATTGCCGATGCTGGCGGCGTGATCCGTCTTCCGCGCCTACTTCCACGGCCCATAGCAATGGAGATGCTTTTCACCGGGAGGCAAGTCACCGCGCATATGCTGAAGAGCTGGGGTCTCGCAAATGAGGTCGTGCCCGGCGGCCAGCTGTTGTCGGCCGCGCGCGAGCTTGCCGATCGGATCGCCGCATCGGCGCCTCTGTCGTTGCAGGCGATCAAGGAGATCGACCGGGCGACCGAAGGGCACGGAGAACGGGAAGCCTACCGGATCATGCGCGAGGCCGATCTGCCCGTGTACCGACGCGTCTATGGGAGCGAGGACGCAGCCGAAGGAATGGCGGCTCTATCGGAGAAGCGCGCACCCAACTGGAAAGGACGCTGACAATGGCGGAAGTCTATGATGCCCCGTTGCCTTGGACGGGCAAGATCGAAGCGCCGCTTACGCTGTTCCGGGCGGACGTTCGGGAAGAGTGGATCGACGTCTTCCAGCACGTGAATGTCGCTCATTACTTGACCATAGGTGACCACGCGAACTGGGCTTTCTGGAACTGGCTGAACGGTCCCGACAGCACGATGGAAGCGCGCGATGGCCATGAGTACGTCATCGTCGAAAACCACGTTCACTACATCAACGAGCTGGCGTTGGGCACGCCGATCCATGTCACCACGCAGCTCATCGGCGTGGACAACAAGCGCTTCGTCCTCTTCCACCACATCTGGAAGTCGGAGACGAACGAGCTGGCAGCCACGAACGAGGTGAAGTGTCTCGGGTTCGACCTGACGGAGCGGCGGCCGGAGAACTGGCGGCCTTTGGTCGCGGAGCGGCTCGAACAGATACTCCAAGCGCAGTCCGGACACGAAATCCCGGCGGTTGCTGGCCAAGGTATCGCCGTGAAGAAGAGGTAACACCCATGCGCATCGAACGGATAACACTCTACTCCGTGCCGATTGACGTCGGCATGGAACTCACCCGGTACGTCGCCAGCCAGTCGATCAATCCAGCGCTCGATGTGCTCGTCGTGAAGATCGAGACGGACAGCGGGCTGATTGGCTGGGGCGAGGTTTCCTCCGCGCCGCCGTACTATCTGCCGGAACTGTCCGCCGGCGCACGCGAGGGCATCCGTCACGTCGCGTCCGTGGTGTTGGGCCGCGATCCCCGGCGGGTGGCGGCGATCCTACGGGACATATCCGCTGCGCTCAGGGGTCATGGAAACGCAAAGACCGCCTTGGAGATGGCGCTCTGGGACCTCGCCGCCAAGGCGCATGGCGTGCCGTTGATCGACCTGTGGGGCGGACGCGTTTCAGAATCCGCCCCCGTTCTCTCGGTAATCCGCATCGGCACGCGCGAGCAGACGATCGCTGCGTTCGAAGCCGAGCGAAAGAAGGGCTATTCGCGCTTTCAGGTCAAGGTCGGAGCCGGAGAAGTGCACGAGGACATAGCCACCATCCGGATGGTGGAAGAACTCGCTCTCCCTCACGAACGCCTCTGGTACGATCCCAATCGCGGTTGGCTCGTCGACGATGCGATCCGAGTGATCAAGGCGCTGCGCGAACTCTCCCCGATGATCGAGAATCCGTGCGAAAGCTACGAGGAGTGCCGGACGGTCGTCAAGCGCACCGGAGTTCGGATCATGTTGGACGAGGTGATCGATAGCCCTCGGCGGTTCCTCGAGGGTGTGGAGGATCAACTACTCGATGTCGCGTCGCTAAAAACATCCTGCATCGGCGGCATCGAGGCGACCAGACAGGCGATGCAGCTTGCCAACATACTCGGTATCCCGGTTCGGATTGAGGACTATTATGGCTCCGGGATCCTCCTCGCGTGCGTGACACACCTTGGCCATACGCTGCCCCGGAATCTGGTATTCGGCCTCTACGACTACGTCAGTGACAATCTGCCGCTCGTGAAGAACCCGCTTGCTGTTGTGAATGGCGAGATACGCCTGCCGGACGATTGCGGTCCGGGGCTTGGCGTCGAGGTCAACGAGACTATCCTGGGTGAGCCTGTTGCGATCCTCGGGCTAGCCTGACCGCCGGGCAATACGTGGGCTGGCGGATCACATTTCAGCGGTTAGGTGTTTAGTCCCGGCATTTGCTGGAGCGGATCAAGCTTGAAGCGTTCTGGCTGCGCAGCCCATGCCTTGCAAATGAACTCGTAGGGCGTGGCCCTTGAGGGTCTTGAGCCTGCGGGCGAAGTTGTACGCAGCGACGAAGTCGGTGAGGTGCTGCCGGAGCTGATCGTGGTTCTCATAGTAGAAGCGCTTGACGGTGGCGTCCTTGATGGTCCGGTTCATTCTCTCGACTTGGCCATTGGTCCATGGATGCCTGACCTTGGTCGTGCGGTGGTCGATGTCGTTCCTGGCGCACGTGTATTCGAAGGCGTGCGCCCGAAACAGCTCGCCGTTTGCCATTGCTTCCTTGATCAGCGGCACGGCCGAGCCACCGGCGCCGGGCGTGGTGAATTGGATGCCGTTGTCAGTGAGTACAGTGTGTATCTTGTAGGGGACTGCGCCGATCAGCCGGAGCAGAAACTCTTTAGAGACAGCGGTAGTGGCCTTCTCGTGCAGCTCGACGAAAGCGAACTTGGAGGTGCGGTCGATGGCGACGAACATGTGCAGCTTGCCCTGTTCGGTGCGCACCTCGGCGACGTCGATGTGGAAGTAGCCGATCGGGTAGCTTTTGAACTTCTTTCTTGCCGGCTTGTCGCCTTCGACATCCGGCAGCCGGCCGATGCCATGGCGTTGCAGGCAGCGATGCAAGGACGAACGCGTCAGGTGCGGGATCGTCGGCTGCAAGGCGTAGAGGCAATCGTCCAGCGGCAGCAGCGTGTACCGGCGGAAGGCGACGATGACGGCCTCTTCCTCGACAGATAGAACCGTCGATCTCGGCTCTTTCGGACCGGTCGGCAGATCGGTCACCGAAGTCCGCTCCCGCCATTTGGCGACAGTCTTCTGATTGATGCCGTAGCGCTTGGCCAGCGTCCTCAGGCTCTCTTGACTATGCTGTATCGCTCGACGGATTGCCTCTGTCGTCGTGGCGCTCCCATGAAGAACTTGGCCCATAGTGCATCCCTCGATTCGGAGGATAAGGATGCCCCATCAAAGCCTGGGATCAAACAGTTAGGCCAACAATCTGACGGAAAAGGCTGGAAGCCAACTTGGTCAATTTCGCGATTGGCTTAGGAGAAGTATTTGTTCTCGCACATCAGATCTCGAAGATCAGTGACCAGATCCTGATTGTCGCTGGTGACGCTCGAGGGTGAAGACCGCTTTGACCGGCAGCATCAGGTGATCGACATGGCGATCCAATGCTCGCGGGACGCGGCGGTCCCAACGGCGCCCTGGCCAGGGGAAAATCTCGTCTTTTGCTGAACTTCAAGTCGAAGACGGATCGGGCTGATCTGCTCGAACGCTTCGGCACCTCGGCACCGCGGACGTCTTCATCAGCGAAATGCGGCCCGGCAAGCTCGAGAGTCTCGGCCTTGGCTGGGGCGTCCTGAAATCCCGCAAATTCTCGGCTGGTGCTCTGCGAGATCACTGGCTACGGCCGTGACGTGCCTCACGCGGCAAGGGCGGGACACGACATCAACTATTTGGCGTTCTCCGGTGCCCGTTCTCTCATCCGCGACGAACATAACAAGCCCGTCGTTCCGCAGAACCTAATTGGCGACTATGCGGCGGGCATAGCCGACGGCATCCGGCACCTCCTTTCCGACATCTCGGCTGCGACGATCCTTGGCGGCCATTCCGAGGAATCCTGGTCGGGTTCCGTGGGCGGCGGGATGTCGACCGCGGCCCACCGGTCCTGTCGCTGGCCGAAGCCATCCGTTTGGGCTGCCGCAGATGCCAGACGTGGTTGGCAAGGGCCAGGGTACCGCGGAGGAAAGATCCCGACACATCCTCCCATCGGCACTTCTTGAACTGAACGACGAGCTCAGCTGATGCGCCAGAGAGGGGCATAGTCCATAGCTCTGAAAACGATGACAGCCATGCATCTGACCGGGCACGGAGGAGTCGAGAAGCTCAAAGTGCGGGACGACGCAGCGGTGCCAGCGCCCCCAACCAAGGCAAACGACGCCCGAAGTCGTCGCCGTCTGAGGCGAGGACGACGGCAGCACTTGAGCTCGCTGCGCCCCGCGTGAGGAGGCGCGCAGTTACATCGCAGAAGGCGAACCCTGAGGCGCGACCCCACCAGACGTAGAGGGGTCCATGTTCTGAGTTCGTTTCAAAGAATGTGGTGTCGGAACGGCGAATGCGAGCATGACCCGTACCGCGATAGGTTACAGCACAGCGGATGACGAACTGCGTGTTTCAGAAATTCGCGGACACCCATTCCGCTAATTCGCGGACAGCGATGGAGTGCACCCCCAGACTGAGACAAGGAAAATCGCGGACAGTTCCCCGCAAGGAGAGGAACTGGGGCATGGCCGGACGGCAAAGAGTTATTGATGAGGACCAAAAACTGGAGCTTCTCCAGCGCATGGAGGCGGGCGAAACTGTCAGCAAGTTGGCGGATGAGGTTGGAATCAGTCGCCAACGACTTTACGAGTGGCGTGATCAACTCAGACTCCGCGGTAATCTGAAGTCACGCCGGCGCGGCCGGCCGGCCAGATCGACAGCAGGAGCTGACGGGATCGCGCAGTTGCAGAGCGCAGTTGATGTGCCGGCGGCTCAGGAAAAGGCACTCACCAAGGCCAGGCGCCGGATCAGGGAATTGGAGCAGAAAGTCGGGCAACAGCAACTCGATCTCGATTTTTTTCGAGAAGCCTTGCGGCACTTCGAGGGAGATCATCGTCGGAGCAACGCTTCTGGCGAAACGGGATCTTCAGGGTCATCGAAAAAATGACGACCGGTCTGTCGCAAGGCGAATTCAACATCGATAGAATGTGCTGGCTCGCTGGCGTCAGCCGCGCGAGTTATTACCGTTACTGGCTGGATTCCGCACCGCGTCGGGCCGAGACAGGTTTGCGCGATCTCATTCAGAAGCTGGCTCTCGGCAACGCGCACTACGGCTACCGCCGGATCGCAGCCCTGCTGCGGCGGGAGGGGTGGCAGGTCAATCATAAATGCGTTCTACGGATCATGCGTGAAGACAATCTGCTGTGCCTGCGGGCGAGACCTTTTGTTCCCGCAATGACGAACTCGAGACATGGTTGGCAAGTCGTGCCGAACCTTGCCAGGGGCATGATCCTCAGTGGGGTCAACCAGCTATGGGTTGCCGATATCACTTTCCTCCATCTGGCTGAGGAGTTTGCTTTCCTTGCCGTTGTGCTTGACGCCTATAGCCGCAAGGTGGTCGGCTGGGCATTGGATACGCACCTCAGAGCAAGCCTTGCCATCGAGGCCCTCGAGATGGCCATCGCTGATCGCCGGCCCGAACCCGGGAGCCTCGTGCATCATTCCGACCGCGGGGTTCAAGGCGGATTCAAGCGGTCGTCGCAACACCTAAACGAAGGAGGTTGCGATGGACATTCAAAAGCGACGGTCACACCGTTCTGGACGAGCGCCGCTGCCGTCACCGGGACGGCCGCCAGTAGCGGGACGATCTGAACTCCAGCGATTCTGGTTGGGGATCGCGCAAGGAATGACCAGCGAGGATGCTGCATTGGCGGCTGGTATGTCGCAGCCTGTCGGTACCAGATTGTTCCGACAGGCGGGCGGCATGGCACCAGCGATGTTCAGATCTTCGACCAAGCCGCCGTCCGGGCGGTACCTCTCGTTTGTGGAACGTGAGGAGATCGCACTACTTCGCATTCAGGGCCTTTCGAGACGCGAGATCGGGCGCCAACTTGGCCGATCCGCCTCGACCATCTCCCGCGAGCTACGACGCAATGCCGCGACGCGCAGCGGTGGCCTGGAGTATCGTGCATCGACAGCCCAATGGCATGCCGAGCGATCGGCCCGTCGGCCCAAACCGACCAAGCTTGCGCTCAACACGACCTTGCGCACTTATGTGGAGCAGAGACTTGCCGGCGTCGTCATGACCCCGAGCGGCGCTCCCGTTCCTGGTCCCGCCGTTTCGTGGAAGGGCCGCCGGCATGGCCCGCGAAAGAATTGGCGATGGGCCAGGGCCTGGAGCCCGGAACAGATTGCCCGACGCTTGCCGATCGACTTCCCGGACGACGAGACGATGCGCATCAGCCACGAAGCCATCTATCAGGCCCTTTTTGTCCAGGGCCGGGGAGCGCTACGCCGCGAACTGTCGGCCTGCTTGAGAACGGGGCGCGTGTTGCGGGTCCCCAGGGCGCGCGTACGCGGGCGAGGCAAGAGCTTTGTCTCACCGGAGATCATGATCAGTCAACGCCCCGCCGAAGCGGTCGATCGCGCGGTGCCGGGTCACTGGGAGGGAGACCTCATCCTTGGTCTTGGCAGTTCGGCGATCGGCACGCTGGTTGAGCGTACGACACGCTTCACGATGTTGCTGCATCTTCCCCGACTTGCGGGGCATGGCGAAGCTCCGCGCACGAAGAATGGCCCTGCTCTCGCAGGACACGGAGCTGAAGCTGTGCGTGACGCGATTACGCGCACCATCATCACCTTGCCCGAAGAGTTGCGTCGTTCGCTGACCTGGGATCAGGGAGCCGAAATGGCTCAGCATGATCGTCTCAAGATCGACGCGGGTGTCCAAGTCTACTTCTGCGATCCGCAAAGCCCATGGCAGCGTGGCACCAACGAGAACACCAATGGACTGCTGCGTCAGTACTTCCCGAAAGGCACCGACCTGAGCGTCCACAGCGCCGACGAGATCGCCGCCGTGGCCGCGGCCCTCAATGCCCGACCGAGAAAAACTCTGGGCTGGAAAACACCGGCAGAGGCGCTTGACGAGTTGCTGTCGTGAGTGAACACAATTGGTGTTGCGACGACCGCTTGAATCCGCCCAATACGCGTGTGGAGCGTACTCCGAACTTCTGAACCGTCACGGTATCCAGGCGAATGAGCCGTGTCGGCAATCCTTACGATAATGCGAAGGCGGAGAGCTTCATGAAAACCCTGAAACAGGAGGAGGTGCAAGGTCTCGCCTATAAGGATGCAGATGATGCCCGAAGGCGCATCGGCGCTTTCATCGATACCGTTTACAACACGCAGCGCCTACATTCGGCGCTCGATTATCTCACGCCGGAAGAATACGAACAGAAGCATTCAGGTGGACGACGGATGGAAAAGGCGGCATAGCTTGAACGCGGGACGGTGTCCGCGATTGTCCTTGTCTCAGTCTGGGGGTGCACTCCACTGCTGTCCGCGATTTAGCGGAACGACTGTCCCGTTTTTGCGAAATACGCAGACGAACGGGGGACACCGCCTTAGGTCGGGCGACGGCCCCTGAGATAGCAAGGGATGAGGCAGCCGGAATCGAGTGCTGCCTGGCGGCCCTTGGCACTGGAGAGACGGCTCTCGGCCATCTCCGTGCCGACGATCGCCGCAAGCTTCTGGCGCACCGGACCCGCGAGTAGCGCTACCTCGTTGCGGTTGACCTCCTGCAGTTCGTGGCGGCGATCGGTGACCCTTGGTTCGGCGAAACCTGCGTCGATGAGCGCCTGAAGGGCGTCCGCGGGCTGCGTGAAGGCGAATTTCAATTGCAACTTCGAGAGCCAGGCAAGAACGACCGCGCTCTCGGCGGCGCCCTCCGACCAAAGCCAATCAGCAGCAATGAGCCAGCCACCAGGCTTCAGCACGCGCAGGAGTTCTGCATAGAGAGGCCGCTTGTCGGCGATGTGTAACAGCGAATCCTTGGAGAAAACCACGTCGAAGCTGGCATCCGCAAACGGGAGCTTCCCCGGTTTGACCAGCTGGAAGGTGACGCGCCCGGCGAGCCCCTTCCTGGCCGCTAGATGGCGGGCCGATTCGATCAGCTGCGGCTCGACATCGATGCCGACCACCGCGGCCGCACCGTGCTGGGCCGCCAGCAGCACATCGATGCCGCCGAGGCCGGAACCGATATCGAGCACACGGCGGCCCGAAAGGTCGACGCCCTCCAGCATCTGCGTGACCTCCTCCGGACCGCCCGGCGAAAGAATGCCCTCGCCCCAGACGAATTCCAGGGCATCGGTCAAGTCCTTGTTATACTGCATAGATGACTCTCCAGTGGCGAGAAGGATTTGGGACGATTTGTCGTCCGGCTGCTTTCCCAGCAGCCTGGTTGCGTCTCCTTGGCGACGCGTACTAGGTCAGGGCTCCGATATTGCCAGCGATGAGTTTGCCGAGTTCCGATCGGACGTGTCAGCCGCAGCAGCGGATGTCAGCGGACGGATTACTGCGTTCCCAACGGAATCCTCTCTAAACATACCGATAGGGTTTTGGATTGTTTGATCGTGTGCTGCGCGTTCTTGATGATGCGCAGTAGGTCACGTGGATGTCCCACGCGCAACGGTAACGACGATGTTCCCAATGTGGCGCTTTTCCATGAAAGCCTGCTGCGCCTTTGCGAGATCCGGCAGTGCATACTCCGCTGCGAGGAGAGGCCTCAGGAAGCCACGTTCAATCAGATCGACCAATCGCCTTGCTGTTCCCGGCGGCACGATCGTCGCACCGGTCAGTTGAAGGTCCTTGTAGATGAGTTGCCTGAGGTCAAAATCGACTATTGGTCCCGAAATGGCGCCGGAACTCGAATAGCGTCCACCGTGGCGCAAGGCACGGACGAGCTGGTGGAAGATGCGGCCTCCCACGACGTCGAGCGCGACGTCGACGGCGCCGCCGGCCGCTGTTCGGATCGCCTCGGACATTTCCGGCGTCTCGCGATCGACCACGGCGTCGGCGCCAAGCTTCTTCAAAACGCTCGATTTGGACCGTGATGCAATTGCGATGATCCGAGCTCCGCGCAATCGGCACAACTGGATCGCAGCAGTTCCCACGCCCCCAGAAGCGCCGGCGATTACGACGATTTCTGCCGGCTTCAGGCCTGTGCGCGCCACCAAATTCTCTGCCGTGGCGTAGGCGCAAGGGAACGTTGCGAGTTGGGCATCGGACAAATCGCAGTCAACGCGAAGCGCATTTTCGGAGCGTATAGTCGTGAATTCAGAAAAGCCGCCGTTGCATTCCGATCCGAAGTAGATGGCGCTCGAAGGATTCATCCAGTCCCCCGAACCGAGAAGCCAGGGATCCACGATGACCCTTTCGCCGATCCGAGTAGAACTCACGCCCCCACCGACCGCGGCAATCCTGCCCGCCACGTCGGAACCTTGAATAAGCGGGAAGCTTATCTCGGAGCTTCCCCAACTGCCTGTGTCAAACTCAGCATCGGCAAATCCGGCGCTTCCAGTAACGGGGGTAATGCCGTCAGTGACACGCTTGGAATACCAAGCCGTGCGCGTATTGATGTCCGCGTTGTTCAGGCCGCATGCGCCGACCTCAACGAGCACTTCTCCAGCGCCCGGCGTCGGAACGGGCCAGTCTTCACGATACTCAAGCTTGTCAAGACCGCCGTGACCAGTGAGGATTACAGCACGCATGGATCTCTTCAGGTTCATAATTGCTCCTCAAAGCTACGAGAATGTCGACAGCGACATACCGGCTCGCTGAGACTTCCGATATCTGGGCGACTCCAATGCGAGAGCCGTCAATGTGTCTGGCGCCCTGTCCGGGAACCGTATCCATGCCGGGATGGTGATGGCTAGGCCAACTCGCCAGGAGGTTCCTGGTCGCGTGGCGGTCCCATTGTTCGATTGATTGCATCCAGCACTGCAGGTGCGGGCGGAACATCGAGGACTTTTTCCGGAACGAACGTTGGGTGCCCGATTTCCTGGCGAGTTGGATCGGCCACCGCAAAGCCCGTCAGGAGAGCTATTGCGATCAACGACCTGACCGGGAACATCTGCCAAAGCGGCAAATCGCCGCTTATCAGTCTCACTGGCGCGTTCTGGGTCACCCTGAAAAAGGCCGCGCGCACTGCAAATCCTATTGCCGCGGAACTCCCTGTGGGTTCGAGAGGAAGGCCGGGGGGTGCTACAGTTGAGCGTAGTGAAGGGATCTCGTTCATACAGTCAGGACATTCGTGGCCTCTCGCACGGGACGGCGGTCGAGGCCCTTCTGATGAGTTCTTCCAGCGGCGCATTGCGTTTAGGAGCGATTGCGTCGTCACCATGTTTACGCAAGCCGACAAAGCCGAACGACTTACTGCAACTCTCGTGCTCGTCCGGCGCCATTCCCAGTTTCCCAGATCGAGCTGAAGTTGCCTAACATCACACTCGCGACGCTTAAGGTTTTCTTCCCTTGCCGGGACGTCAGGCGAGCGTCGATGTCGGGATAGATAAAGAAGGGAAGGGAAATACGTTCGGCCGGACCGGTGTGCACGACCTGATGGGGCGTGCTCTTGAATCGGTCATCGCTCAAGGTTTGAAGCATGTCGCCCAGATTGACAACGAGACTGTCGGGCAAGCTCGGCGCAGGCACCCAGCGCCCGGCGAACCACACCTGCAAGGAGCGTGTGGGGAGTTCCTCCTGCAACAGCAGCGTGAAGAAGCCATTGTCGGTATGCTTTCCGGCCATGCCGCCAGTGGAAGGATACCGGATCACGCGCTGCAGAACCGTCGGCGGGCTGAAATGCCGTCGGAACCAGCCCTCTTCCATTTCGAGCAGGTCGGCCAGCGCCATCCCGAGCTTCGGCACAACGTCATTGACCACGGTAGCTTGCAAAGCAAGGAGGCTTCGAGCGAAACCAGGAGCCACCGCGTCATCCGGGAGGCGTGTGCGACCAGCAAACGGACGCCGGTCGCCTTCGTTCTCGATTCCGAGGTCGAACATTTCCTTCGGATCGGGGCCGGCCTCGGGATGTAGCACCTCGCCGTACAACGGACTGTATCCACGGGCGGTAGCAGGGTACACGTCTTGGGCGGAGTGATCGAAACGTTCCTTTGTCGCCTGTGGCAACGCGAAGAACCGCCGGGAAGCCTGGATCGCTTTTGCGATCTGTTCTTTCGGGATGCCGTGCTCAAGGTAAAAGAATCCGTACTCCTCGCAGGCCAGGCGTAGGCGCTCGCGCTCTTGGTGTCGCGTTGTATCGGCGGCCAGTTTTGCTAGTGAGATTTGCGGGAATGTGGTCATAGCTGCTGCTCCGTTTCTGCGCAGGCCCTATCGGGCACTTTGAAAAACCAGTAATGCGCGCCCTCCTTCGCAATATATTTTCCGTCGTTTAGGCACTGTGTCGTCTCGAGCACGCCGGCATCCTGCAGAGACCGGACCTCATCTTCAAAGGAAGTGGCCTCCGCATAGCTCTTGCGGGTGCTTGCGATGATGAATCCGTTGGGGCGCGTCACGCGAGCCAATTCGCGCAGTGCGTCCGGTCGGATGTGCCCGAGCGTGAAGACGCCGCAGCAGACCGTAATGTCATAAGTCGCGCTGGAATAGTCGGAGAGCAGCCCGTTAAGGTCAACATTGCCTTGGACACGACGGTAGACGCCAGTTTGCCTGGCCTGTTCGGCCATCTCCTCGGAGAGGTCGATCCCGTCGATCAACCGGAAGCCGAGGCGTTCCAGTTCCACGCCGACGAGGCCTGTTCCGCAGCCAGCGTCCAGGATTGCGATGGCTGCTCGGTCATCGGCCAAATACGCCGTCTGCACGGTGCCTGCCAGTTCCGCAACAACCGTCGGCCCGCAGTATTCCTCGCGACCAACATCCAGTTCATAGGAACTGGCCCATCCGCGATAGAAGTGGGTCAAGCGATCGACATCGCCGTCGAGAGCATGGGAGTCCTTGATGCGCTTTCGTGCGGCCCGCTCCAACGCCGTCTCCTGGTCGAGGGTGGTCATGACAGTTTCCTCCGTGTAGGGCAGATGAGATGCGGTACAGTGGTCACCGCTGGCGCAATGGCCGTGTCTGAATCCATAGGGCGCTCGTTGCCGTATTGCTGAGCATGGCTATCCGACCATGCTGAGGCGCCTACGCTCCAGGTGATGACGTCGCGGATCAGGCCATCGTTCAAGCCCATGCCGCGCCCAAGATCAAACGCCTCGTCAAGGATCAGGCGATTGACGTGGGTGAGCTCGCCGACCAGCGAGTTGAGCAAACGCATCTGGATGTCACTGAGGGGGACGTCGTCGAGCGGAAACACATGCCCACGCTTAGGTTTGACCCGTCCGACGCGATCGGTCAGGAATTCTTGGTCTGGCGGATGCGCGGGGTCGGCACCGTAGTTGGATGGCGCGCGATAGCCCGGCACTTGCAGTCGAACGCCGAAGGCCACCTCCGCCAGCTCGACGACCCGCAGATGGCTGTCGTATCGGTCGAACTTCCGTCCCGCCTCGCTATAACGCCTTTCGACCGCGCGCCCGATCGGGAGTCCCACGCCGAGTTCGTCGGCCAGGTGGACGGTCAAGCCCATATCCTTCACCGTGATCTCCAGAGTGCAAGAGCGATCGTAGCTGCCATCCAGGAGAAACGGGACGAACTGCTCGACTGCAACGGAGTTCGCGGAGGAGGCGACAAACTTGCGCCACGCCTGCTGGGCTGGAACGCCTTCTTGCACGCTTTGGCAGAGCGCTTGGCCGCTCGCAACGGCTGCAGTGTAAAAGAGCAGGTTCGTCAGTAATTTGACTGATTGGCCCTGACCGATGTCGCCGACAGGGAAGGAGACGGCTCCCATGGTTTGCAACACTGCCTCGCAACGCCCATAGGCCTCCGATGGCCCGCCGACGAAGAAGCTCACATTGGCGAAATCGACGCCCATGTGGGACAAGTTGCTCACGGGCGCTTCTAGTGAATCGACGCCAATTGCTGCGGCTCGGCGGGCGATCTCGATCGTGTTGTGGTAGTCGGTGGTGGACGTATCGATCCACACGCTCCTCGGTGCCATTCCGGCCAAAGCACCTTGCTCGCCCGTCATGGTGTCAAAGACGTCGTCCGGCAGCGGCAAGCAGGTGATGACAATATCGCAATCGCGGGCCGCATCACGCGGTGCGTCATGCCACCGGGCTCCCTTTTCAACCACGTCTTTCGCGGCGGCAGGCTCGATGTCGGAGACGTCCACCTGATAGCCGGCATGCAGGAGCTTGGCGATCATTGGTCGTCCCATGCTGCCGGCACCAATGAATCCGATGCGTTCGACGTCGCGGGAACGGGTAGCGCGCATGGCCCTTGGAGCCTCCGCAGCAGACATGGGACGTCCTTTACAAGCAAAGTCAAGGATGGGTGTACTCCTGGTACAACCTCAACGTATCAGCATTTATGCAGAATAAAACCAAATTACCGTCAATAAAAATGAAAAGAACATTAACTATCTGTTGCATTATTATTTAATCTCATATCTGTCACGTAACATTTTGGGGAGATACGATCGGCAATCGAGGGCTTGTTCGACGAAATGCGAAATTGCCGGGACTCGCTTGGAATTCCCCGCTGGTTTAGCTGCACTTTCACGAAGCACGACCGCGAAGCGATTCGTGGGGTTCCGGCATTTGTGCGCCACCGGCGCCTACTTCGCCTCGTTCCCAGGCGCCACTAGTCCGGTGAGATTGGACTGTTTGCATCAATAATAGGCGACACGTGGCGACCAAACTGCTCTATGAAGCCGCAAGCTGCCAGCTCCTTCGGGCTGCAGCCGCATCGCTCGGAGACGTTCAAGCTGTCGAGTGATCCGCTGTTCGTCGACAAGGTTCGCGACATCGTCGGGCTCTACCTGTCACCGCCCAACAGGGCACCGGTTTTGAGCGTCGACGAGAAGAGCCAGATCCAGGCACTCGATCGGAGCAACCGGTCCTGCCGATGATGCCGGGCATGCCGGAACGCCGCCACCTCGCTGTTCGCGGCGCTCTGGCGTCCGGCTTTGTGATCGGCAAATGCTACAAGCGGCACAGGGCGACCAAGTTTCTGGACTTCCTCAAGCAGATCAACGCCAATGTGCCGCCCGATCTCGTCGGGCTAACGAAGGCGAACAATGTTGATAGTCTCATCCATGGCGTATCGCTCTCCTTGAGGTCCTGGCAAGCTTTAACCACCCGCCTCGATGCGCTGCCTCTTCTCAAACCGTTTCCGCGATTGCTCGGAGGGATGCGCCTCCTACCTTATGCGGTCTCTTTCTGTCCACTCGACGCCGTGAGGGACCCCTCCTTGATGAGATAAAAGGCATCGTTAATCACGAATCCGTCAAGACCAGCAGCCCGGGCATAGGTCAGCAAATCGCTTGCGCGATTGATGAAGCCGGTGCCGTTGAAGTTCAGCGATGTGTTGCAAAGTACACCGACTCCGCTTTTTGCCTTGAACGTGGTAAGCAATTGAAAAAGCTGCGGGTTCTGCTTCCACGAAACTGTCTGCGCCCGGGCCGTGCCGTCAGCATGCGTGACAGCCTTCAACCGGCTATCAAGAACCTTCTGGAAAAGAAGCATGTGGGGCGACGGACGTGCCAAGTCGAAGTGGAGCGCGACGTCCTCTTCCAGGCAAACCGGCGCGATCGGGCGGAAACCCTCCCGGTTCTTGATGCGGTTTAAGCGCTCATGGGTTGCCTTGGAGAAAGGCGCCGCGAGAATTGACCGGTTGCCGAGCGCCCGTGGCCCGATTTCGCAATTCCCTTGTACCCAGCCGATCACCTTGTCATCGAGCAACGCCGACGCCACCTGACCGTAGTCGAGTGGATGGACCTCGAGCCCGGTGCGGTCAATTTCGTCAAGAGCGAAGGGCTGGCCTGAATAGACGTTCCATTTGATCTTCGCATTGCCGGTGAAATGCCGCATCGCGTCGACTGCGGTCCCGATCGCCGAGCCTGCATCGTTTGCGCAAGGAGGAATGAAAACATCGGAAAAAAGGTTTGTTTCGAGCCATCTGCGGTTCCACTCGCAATTTAACCCGCACCCACCGGAAATCAGCAGCGGGTAGCCCTTTGTCAGGTTCTTCTTCGCGAAAGTGTGGAACGAATCGAAGATGGCGTCTGAAACGCGCTTAGCGAGGTTGGTAAACTTCTGGTGGGTTACGCCAATGTTGTAGTAGGGAGAATTCCGCAGATCCTCCTTGGGCAAGGGGTACACATCGCTTGAAAGCAGGAAATCGATTAGCGCCTGCTCGTCCGAGTCAGGGGATCCCGCCTTCCCATAGGCGCAAAGCGCCATTAGCTTGCCGGCGTCTTCGCGGCGCGGTTCTCCTTTGGGCAAAGTGAATTTAGGATCGGCGAGCGCATAAAGGAAAGAATATTTGTGGCCAGGATTTGCCATCGCTTTCCCCAAATGCACGACCTGCAGGTATTCATCGATTTCATAGAAATCGCCGCACCATCCTTCCCAGATCAGCGCGTAACAGGGTGTCCCGGCGGGGAATGGCGACATGCTGTAGGAGCCCCAGAGATGGGACCGCTCGTGCGTCGAGGAATAGAAATGCACCTTGCGACCGAAAATGGTTCTCTTGCCGACAATTTCCGATCCCTGAGCTATGCCGTAGTAGCCTACCGCATCGTGGCCGAATCCCGTACACCACCCACCGACGGCAATAACATCCGGAATAGCGTCCAGGCGCCCAGCGGCATCGAGGATAGTCGTCGGGTTAATAGTCGAATATCTCGGAAAGCTATCCTTCTCAGCCTCATATGAATAAATCAGCTCGCCTGCTGATACATCCAACGCTGCAATTGTGCCATCATGGTCCGGTTTGAATGACATTATCCTCATGCTATTACTCCTTGGGCGCAATGCCGCTTGTCTCCACAAAATTTCTTAGTCCGCTGATCGATCCCGTCATTTCCTCTGCGACAGAACAATCAGTGGTCGATTCGGCCGATCTTCTCGAAGAGCGCCGGATGTTCGATAAACCACAGGCGCTCGCTCTCGGCGGTGCGGTCTAGATGACCAGACACGCCGAGGGATTCGGAATCGGTTTCTAAGATTACCGGCGCGGTGAGCGGATCCGCGCCAAGCTTCCACAGCTGTACGGTGCGCGCGTAACCGCAGCGGGTGGCCATGCCATCACCACTGGAAAGCAAAAGCGTGCCAAGGTCGAGCCGATTAGTGCCGCCCTTGGCCTCCAGATCGAGCAGTAACTCCCCCCGGGGATCGGCCATCATATAGGCCTTAGTTCGGCGGCACAGTCCGCGCAGGTTTCGGGCGTCTCGCCAGAAATTGTAGAGGTACTGTCCGCAGCGCCTGACCAGGGGAATGTTGATCGCTGTGAGGGCCGCGCGGTCGCGCTCGAACTTCGTTCCACCGAAGTGCTCCAACGTCCTTGCCGACTGGCTGGCGGCCCAGGCACGTGCGCGGTCGCCCTCTACATCTTCAAGCGAACGGTAGGGGGGACGGACATCAAATGCGGTCATGTCGGGACACCTGAAGAATGAGAGCGCAAAGTTCGGCGGCGACCGCATATTCGGCAAGCGTGATCATGAATGATCTCTCCTAATCCGCGGCGCCGCAGCGCGTTTGTGGATAGCACCGCATGTGTCGTGCCAAATGAAAAAACATTTCAGAACAATGTGATCACTCTGAACGCATTGTGTCTAATGTCCGACTTCGTCGAAGATCTAACAATGACCGCAAGCGTAAGCGCCTGATCGATCTCCTGTGCGAACCCACAGAACACCTGTGAACTCAAGCAGCGGAGTGTCGATACCGATCAATACTCCCCATAATCTTCCCCAGTTTGGCGTTGCCGCCGGTCCTCCGGAGCGCTCCCCGGAGGACCGGCGACGCGTCATCACTGATACTGCTCTCGATGATCGAGAGGGGAATGGCGGTGATCAAACTCGGGGAGATAGTCATGGTCTTGCCTATCCGGCCCCTTAGCGGTCGGCGGCTCTTGCGAGAGTTGAAGGATCGTGGGTAGGCCGGGGGCTATATTGCCGTCACGGACTTTCTCAGAAACGTTCGTGCAACCACAAAACACGGCGATGCTTGGGGCTGGTTCACGCCCAGACCCGATTCTCTATTCTAGCGGGGATGACCACCTAGCCGCCTTGATGCACGGCGATGAGGTTTTGGCGGCCTGAAGCGGCGATGTGGCCGCTGTTGGGGGCTTTTCGGCGAGCCGCGTCAGGCGCCGGCGGTGATCCGTCGTGATGGCAGGTGGGGTTTGCGGGTTGCGGTCGGCGGGTTCGTTCGGGGCGTCTGCGCCCCGTCGGCTATGTCACGAGCCGCGGGATGCGATCGAGGACGATGCGCAGGATGCGCTGGTCGGGGCAGGATGTCGGCAGGTGCAGGCGGATTTGCGTCTTCATCTCGACCACCCGCGCGGCGATCTTGATGAGGCGCAAACGCAGCGTGTCGAATTGGGCGACGGCAAAGCTCGAGCGCTTCGGCATCGCGGCGCGCAGGCCCCACATCATCCAGTAGGCGCCGGCATGCAGGAACAGCCGGAACTGGTTGGCTGTGGCTCTGGTGCAGGATGTGCGGCCGGCGGCGAGATGCGTCTTCCACGATTTGATGTGGTTCTCGGCCGCTCCGCGCCGGCAGTAAAGATCCGCGTAGAGCGCCTTGGCCTTGCCACCGGCCAGATTGGTGACGATGAAGCGGGTGTCAGCACCTTGGGCACCGACCTCGACCCGGGCGATGATGCGCTCCACGCGGCTCCAGCTGGCGGCGCCGTCAAAGAACTCCTTGAAGCGGCGGACCTTGTTCGTCTTCGGTGACGCTTCAAAGCGCGCCGTCGTGCGGGCTTCCAGGTCCGCGACATGCTTGCGCAGGATCGTGGTGGGCGCTACGCCGAGGATGAAGTCGACATCGTTGGCGCGGCACCAGTCGATGATCTGCGGGCTGCAATAGTGGCCGTCGGCCCGGATCAGGATCCGGATGTTTGGCCAGTTGCTCCGGATCGCCCGCACGAGGCGGCGCAGGTGAGCGCGGATCTCAGTCCCACTTGGCCGCTTGGCCGGTCGCAGGACAGCAGCCACGAACCGGCCGTCGCCATCGAACACAACGATCGGCTGGAAGCCGTACTCGTCGTGATGGGCATTGAAGAGGCGGAGCTGCTGGTTGCCGTGCACGGCGTCAAACGTGTCGTCGATGTCGAGCACGATCCGCTTCGGAATCTGCCGGAAGGAGGCGCAGTAGAGGTCGACCATCGCCCGGCCCATGGCGAGCAGCGAGCGCACATCGGGTAGGTTCTCCAGCCGACACATCGTCGATTTGCGACGCCAGATCCCGACCCGAAGGGGGCGCATCCTGGGCCATCTTGAAGACCGGGTCGGAACGCAGCCGGTTGGCGTCGTTGCCATCCTCGTAGCCGGCGGCGATCATCTTCATGCGGAAGCCGATCATATCTGCAAAGTTGTGAATGACCTGGTCCGGGCTGCGCGGATCATCGATGCAGCGCGCCAGACGGTCGGCCACCCGCAGTCGTTTCTCCACCTCTGCTAGAGCCAGAACGCCACTGTCCGACGACAGCATGCCGCCGTCGAAACGGGCGACGACGGACTTGCCGCCCACTGATGACAAGCCGCTCAGCGGCAGCGTAAGATCATTCATGGCGGGTGTGGTCTCCGGAAATGATTCGGATCGGCCTTAGCAACCAAATCCTAGGTCATTTCAACGGCTTGAACCACATCCGCCAACTCGCCGTGAATTTTTCAGGCTAGGTGTTGAGAGGGGTATTCGGCTTTGCCCCACGTCTTGAACGGCTGTTTGAGGTGCTGCGCTTTGAACTGATGATAAAACGTGGTCTGCGTGAACAGCCACAAGCATCAGGAAAGGAAGCGCAGCATGAAGCATTATGCCGGGCTGGACGTCTCCGTGAAAGAGACGACCGTTTGCATCGTGGATGAAGGAGGCCGCATTTGCCGAGAGATGAAGGTTGCGAGCCATCCGGACGATCTTGTTGAGGCGTTGAAGAACCCCGCCTGGAATTTGGCCCGGATCGGGCTTGAGGCTGGGTCCCTTATCACAATGGTTGTTCAGTGGTCTGGCGGGAGCCGGACTACTGCAATCTGCATCGAAACCCAGTCATGCGAAGGCCTTTCTCAAGGCGCAGGTCAACAAGACCGACCGCAATGACGCGCGCGGCATCGCGCAGATGATGCGGGTCAATTTGTTCCGGCCGGTGCACGTCAAAACGCTGATGAGCCAGAAACGCCGGGCGCTGTTGACAGCTCGCAAGTTGCTGCCGGAAAAGGCCATCGCAATTTTGAGAACGACATTCGAGGCCTGTTGCGTAACTTCGGTCTCAAGGTTGGCATTGTCGGCGCTGCAAAATTTGCAGCTCGCATCAAAAGGACCTTTCCAACGACATTCCGGAGCTACGTGGCATTATGGAGCCGTTGCTCGCCGCCCGGGAGAAACTTCGCGAGCAGTTCACGTTACTGCATGAAAGGTTGTTGTCGATCGTGAAGGATGACACCGTTTGCAGGCGGTTGATGACCGTGCCTGGTGTCGGTGCAACAACTTCATAATGCCCGCTAAGTCGGGTGAAGCGATTATCCGCTATCGATTTCATCCCCGTTACGGGGGAAGCGGTTATTGTTGGCGGGCGCAATCGCCATGGTGACGAGGTCGCTCTGATCATCCGCCAGCCTGACGGCACCCTGGTGCAGTTGCCGATCTGGATGACGCAGGATCGTGCGGAGGCGACGATGGTGACGGAGAGTCCCCGTCTGCCGCTGACGTATCTGCGCGAACTTCGTCTTCAGCTCGATGCCTGTCTAACCTTGCTTCGCGACGATTCCCGTTGCGAAGGAGGAGACAAGCATGAAGCCTCGTCAATCCTGTCACCGCCAACTCGATCTCTTCGTGGCCAAGACCCCACCGGCACCGATAGCACCGGCCGAGCGGACGAAGCTGTTGCCACTGGTGAGTGCGCTGCTGTCGGAAGCGCGCGGCGCAGCCGCAGCGACGGAGGCCAGTGATGAAAATCACACCTGACCACCTGGCGCGCGGCGCCTTTTAATAGCGCGGTCCGATTTGCCTTCATGAACTGACGACTAACCCTCGCAGAAACGACATCGGATCAAGGTCGCATTCTGCCATAAACGCTTCAGCCGACCGGCGACCGTCATCGAACTGGGCAATAATCTCGTCAACTATCGAATTGTGATAAGCGGCAAGCCACTCGAACTTCTCGCGTACCCGGCCGCTCGTCGCGGCCAGCTTGCCGCGGACGAGCTCCGCATGGCGTTCGAGGAAAACGAAATAGCCGGCAGGGTCGTCAAACTCGGACTCGCTTGCCCCAAGATAGTCGATGAAGCGTTTCCCGTCCGCGCCGACCCGCAGCAGACGGTCCACATATCGCAGCTCCTCCTCGAGGTCGTAGTCCTGCTGGCGCAGCCGCGCATCGTCGAGAAAGCTCTGATATGCGGCCTCATCCACGAGGATGCGGGGGTGAACCGCCTCATCGGTCTCGATTTCATAGGCGCGGACCATAGCAGGCCCGAAAACCGGTCCTTTGCCGTCGAGTCCGATATGAGCATTGCCAACGGCGACGCCGGCGCGGATCACCACCCCGTGTCCAATGCACTCGACTTGGGCATGAAGCAGATCGAGCAATTCGTGGAAGAAGGCGCCATCATTGTACTGGGTATCGAAGACCCGGACCCGCACGACCGCGTCCGATAACAGAGTCTGCAAAGGCGCGGCTGAGCAGGCGGGCCTCCTTCACTCGGCGGATCGGGAGTTCTTCGACCGGCGCGGTGAACTCTCGCAGTTGCAGCAGCACATCACGAATGTCATAGGCATGCCGCGTTTCGAGGAGATTGCGGAAGCCCATCACGTCGATGAAGCTCACAATGCACGGCTCGTAGCCCTCTCCTGGCACGCGAGCGGCGGTCTCCGCTGCGCGCTTTGCATGCGCCCTTTTCTTGCGCGCAGAAGATCGCTCGACCGAACGCAATGCTTCGTCGAGCGTTTCATATTGCTTTGCTTTTCTGGGCACCCCCTCAAACTCCTTATCATCCGCAGCGCCGGTGGCCCGGTATCCTGATACGTTATTTTGTATCGATGAAGCGCCTTCAATCATCATTCTATATCAGGCGGTTGACACAAGCCGCAGATCTTAGATATATGATCCTGATCATAGCAGCTTTGTGATCGGGATTCTATATCATGTCCTATCAGAGCGATAGCCTGATCGCGCAAACTCGCGAGGTCCGCGAGGCCTCCGGCGTTAGTCAGCGTGCGCTCAGCGAGCGGGCCGGGCTCACGCAGAGCCATATCTCGCAAATCGAGAGCGGCAAAATGGAGCCGGGGCTGTCGAGCTTCATCGATATGACCCGAGCGCTCGATCTCGAGCTCATGCTCGTGCCGAAGAGACTAGTGCCGGCGGTGCTGAGCTTAGTCAAGGCCCAAGCAACGCCGGACATGCATATCCACGCCGGTCAGCCAAACGACAAGCGCTTTGCCCGCGCGGAGCGCTTGGTCAAGAAAATGAAGCACCTCTACGGGAGCTCGGCCGACCTTGATCGCATCGAGGAGACACTGCGATTCCTACGCCGGGCGAGCGTCGGGGATCAGGAGATGCAGCTGGTGCGCGAACTGATTGCCCGCCTCGAGCGCTACCAGGCCAGCGACCAGGCGGCGCCCATCGCCCGAGACATCGCGCAGAACCTGCAGCGGTTGCGCAATTCCATCGCCCATCGCGCGATCTCTGAGCCGAGGCCGGCCTATTCGCTGGATGGAGACGAAGATGCCTGACGTCTCGGTTCTCGAGGTGCGGCTCTACAACGAGCCCATCGGAACTCTGACCCATCTGCAGGGAGATCGGACGATCTTTGCCTTCAACGAAGCCTACGTCGAGAACGCGGATCGGCCCACCCTCAGCCTTTCGTTCATGGACGATCTGGGCGGCCTCATTACCAAAATTCGACCCACCCAGCGAGTGGTGCCGCCATTTTTCTCGAACCTGCTGCCCGAGGGAAGCATGCGGCGCTATCTTGCCGAGCGAGCAGGCGTGAACCAGCAGCGGGAATTCTTCCTACTCTGGGTGTTGGGCCTCGATCTCCCGGGAGCTCTGTCGATCCATCCCGCGGCCGGCGACGCCCTGCCGCCGGGTGCCGACGATGCCTTGCCGCAGAATGCCAAGCCCAACGCCTTGCGCTTTTCGCTCGCCGGCGTGCAGCTGAAATTCTCCGCGTTCGAGAACGCCGGAAAGGGCGGCGGCCTCACAATTCCCCTCGAGGGCGTCGGGGGCTCCTGGATCGTCAAGCTCCCCTCCCAGCAGTTCGCCGGCGTTCCGGAAAACGAGTTCTCGATGATGACGATCGCCGATATGATCGGTATGGAGGTGCCCGTCATCAACCTGATCGATCTCGATGCGATCGCCGGTATTCCAGAAGGCATCGGCGAGTTGAAGGGGCAAGCGCTTGCGGTCAGTCGTTTCGACCGCACCGCCGACGGCCACGTTCACACCGAGGATTTCGCGCAGGTCTTCGGTGTCTTTCCGGACGACAAGTACAAGCGAGCGAGCTACGCAAACATCGCGCGCGTCATCGGCACGGAAGCGGGAGACGCCGGGGCCATCGAGTTTGTCCGGCGGATGGTGTTTAGCGCGTTGATCGGCAATGGCGACATGCACCTCAAGAACTGGTCGCTGATCTATCCGGACCGGCGGTCGGCCGCGCTTTCGCCGGCTTACGACCTGGTGTCGACCATTCCCTATATGAAGGGCGAGGACACGGCTGCGCTCAACTACTCTCGGACAAAGAAGATGGCCGAGCTCAATGCCGATGAACTACGCCACCTGGCGGCCAAGGCGCTCCTACCCGAAAAGCTCGTCATCGACACCGCCGCCGAAACCGTCCAGCGATTTCGGCTGGCGTGGCAGGCCGAGAAGGGCCACCTTCCCCTCACGCATACCGTCGTGGAGGCGGTCGATGCCCACGCCCCGACCGTGCCGCTCTATGGTGAACTCGCATAGTAGGGAGTGATGGGAGCGTTCGTCAGCACCCAGCACCCGAGCATCAATCGAGAGGGCAGGACATGTCGCCTCAGGAGCCATCGCTAGAGTTTGTATGCCCGCGATGTGGGGATACGAGCAGCGAGACCATTGAGGAAGTCCCGAGCTATGACGTCTTGGCGGACCGGGAGTCCGACGCGCAGGGCTATGTCGAACAGACGGTGACTTGCAGTGGCTGCGAGCACCAATCCGCTGTCAGTATCCGAAACACCGGCGCCTGCCTCGTGGCCGAACTCGCGGATCACAAGACGCATGTGAGGGTGATCGATGATCCGATCCACGAGCCTGACGGCCCATGGGAAGCGGAAGCCTACCAGCGCGAGAACCTGCCGGAGGATCCTGCAAAGATCTTCAAATTCGCAACCTACGACATCGGTCACGTCGCAGCCGAGATGGAGGGGCGCGGGCTCGGTGACGCGCTGAACCGCATGCTGCTCGTCCAGTACTTTTCCGCCATCGAAGCATATCTCAGCGATCGTCTCATCAGACTGGTGCTCGACGATCCGAAGGCAATGTCAGCTTTGGTGAAGGGCAACAAGGAGTGGGTTGGGGACAAGATCGAAGTCGTTGAACTCGCGTCCAATCCGAATGCTTTTCGGGATTGGGTACATACGCGGTTGCGCGAGCTGATGTACCATAACTTCGTGAAGATCGATCTGTACTATCGGAGCGCCCTCGGCTCGACCATTTTTCCAGATGAGGCGACCAAGAAAACGCTTATGGCGTTCGTGCCGGTGCGGCACGATTGCGTCCACCGCTACGGCCGCGATCACGACGGCCGAGAGCGATCCATAAGCAAGCCCGACCTTGAAAGGCTGAGCGACGCCCTCGAAGGCATGGTCACTCATCTCGAGGCTGCATTCGCTCGACGCGGGAAAGAGGGCTGAGGCGGGCGCCATGTCTATTCATTCCGTGGTCGTCGACGGGCCGCTGGCCATGCGAATGCAACGGCTCAATGCGGCTCGTGACGGAGCCACGGGGCGCCAGATACTGACCCTCGCCCCGCCGATACGCATCGCGCTATACTCGTGCAGGAAAGCGGAAAACCAGCCCTTCGTTCCTCATAGAACCATGATGCTTATCCTAGTGGCATGGCAGCTCTGGTGCGCGTCGACGGGACATTTTGAAGCTGCCCATCGCTTCCCGAAACAATCGTGTCAATCACGAGTGGGGGGATCGCTGCGCGTTCATCCCCCAGCTTCGGTATTCCACGCCTCGGGGAGGGCGTCCGCCGCAGTGTGCATCAGGCATGCCAGCACACGGACTGCCGCGCCAAAAAGAGCGGGACGAGGCATGAATTCGAGGTGGATGCCTGGAAACTCAACCCAGGGAACGCCAATCCGCCGCGCAATTTCGACGGATGGCCGGGCATAGAACAGCCCGCGGTCAGCTGAACCCGCGCCGAGAATTATAGGGAATTTGGCGCTGCGCAGTGCTGCCTCGTCGGGAACAAAGCGTCCCCAAGCCGCCCATTCATTCCCAAACAGGTGGTCGGCATTCCCAAGGAACCTCGCCTGGAGATCTTCCGGCCAGATATATGTGCTTTCGCTGCCCTCGCCCCGGACGGCCTGGAGGAACTCGAAGACAGTAGCTTGAGCGCCCGCTTCACGGTAGCGCGCGGCGATGCGGTCGAAAAAACCCCGCAACGGGTCCCCGTCAGCGAGCATCCCGGTGACGGGCGGCTCATGCGCGATCACGCCGCGCAGGACATCGGGGTGACGGGCTGCAATATCAAGCGCGACGATCGCTCCGGCGCTGTTTCCAAAAACCAGGGCCTTGCCGCCGGCAAGCTGGTCGATCAGCGCGCGCGCATCATCCGACTGCTGCGCGACCGTGATCGGCGTCTCAGAGCAGCCCGTACTGCGTGAGTTGCCCCGCCTGTCGTAATTTATGACTGTGAAGGCGCTGGCAAGATCCTCAGCCAGACCTGAGAAATACCCGGCGTCACCGCCGGCGCCCGAAATCAGCAGAAGACATGGACCGCTTCCACGAACTTCATAATATATCTGAGCGTCGCCACGGTCGGCCATTCCACTGAGCATCGTTTACTCCTCAAGATTACTTCTGAGAACGAGGGAAAAAGGAAAGGTTGACAACCGGGAAGTCGAGCCCATTTTTCCGTCTCGCTCTTGCCCGCATCACCCGGTGGGACAACGCACGTCGGCCCGCCGGCATCGTGACCGGCGGCCAGGTGATCTCCCAAGACCTCGGCATCAAGCTCAAGAATGTCGGCATCAACATGCTCGGCCGCGCCAGGAAGGTGTCGATCCGTCTTCTCCTTGGTCGGGCACGTGTTTTCGAATGACGGGCGAGGCTGGGCTGGACCCCTTGTAGCTCGCCAGGGCCTGCAGCAAATCCGTTAGAAGGTGCTGTTTCAGTCCGTCCTCTCAAAGACGGGCACACGGGTTCAACGGAAGAGATCATGCTCGTCTTGCCGGTCCGCGTGCAGTCACCCTGATTCAGTGTCGCACTTCTATGTGCAAAGCCCGTGCCAGCGCGCTCAGCGCGCAGTAAGCGCATGGATATGCTTTGAAAAACCTCCACAGTGCCCAGATGGCGGGTTGTAAGAACCTGACATTTCGCCCAATGTTTGTTTTAAACTTGGCATTTTGTGTGCCGCTGTCAGGTTGTGGACACGCATCACGCGCCTCGCGGCGCCAGAACAGCGTGGCCCGCCCGCGCGGTCGCGAAGCGCCAAGACCATGAGGGCGCGTGCGGCACGCAGCCTCTGCCCGTCTTCCCGAAGCCGTTCGTTGCGCGATACCGGGCTTGGGTCGCGTGGCTCAGGGGTTTCGCCGCCAATGTTGATCGCGGAAGGGCTGGCGCAGCAGGAACGGGATCGTATCGTCCATCGCGCCAACATGGTGGCCGCGCTGCGTAGCCGCGAACCTAACGGCACGAACAAGCCGCCGTGAAGTATGAGCCAGCGCAAAAGATTCTGGCTAAGCACGGCCTGTCTTTTCAGCCAGGTCGAAAGCCGGTTCCACCGCAGGCCTATCACGAGCTCGACCATGACCTCACAGGTGGTGACGAATAATGTTCGTCGATGCATGTGCGATCGTCTCGATAATGGCGGGGAGGACACGGCCGACGCCTATGAAGCGGCGCTGCTCGATGCGGCATCGCCGCTCACATCGACACTTGCACCCTGGGAAGCCATCATCGTCCTTTCACGGCCGGATCAGTTGAATTGCGCCTACAAAGCGGCTGAGGCGGTTGTCGTCGAATGGCTCGAAGCACGAAAGATTCGGCTCCGCGAGCCCGGTTCGCCCCGACGCGTCCTGTCCTACGCGGTCGCCGTCGCCGAACAGCACGGCATAGGAAAGCGGCGCCTCAGCAATTTCGGTCGCTTCCACTACGCCTAGCCAAGGCGATGCGCTCGCCGCTGCTCACCCTGCACCAGCTTTTAGGTCGAACAGACGTGGCAACCTTGCCGAAAGGATCCGATGACTGAGCGTCGTCGAAAAGTTGACTGAACTGCCGGAATTGACCGGGGCTCGTTGCCGAGCAGGTAAGCGAGGACATGGCCTGCCGAACGGCCCGGGCAAGCTGTCGAGGTCCGACCGGGCTACATAGCCGAGCTCCGGCCATCCCATGCCAAGGTCGCAAACACCGACGGCGACTCCGGGTTCGCGGTCGAACTCGGTCAAGAGCCAAGTCGCGCGCCGGTTGGCAGGAGAAGCTTCACGACGGGCTCGTGATCAAGCTCGGGCTGTTCGACCTCGCGGACAACGCAATTCGCTTGGTGATGGCGCTCCAGGCGGGCGTCATTTCTGCAGGAAGGTGAAAGAGGATCTCGTTTCGTCTCGATGACGGGAGGGGCGTATTTCGCGCGCGCAGGGGAAAGTACGATCCGATGTCATTGAGATGGGCAACCAAGGCCGCGACCAGCCTGATCGAGAGCTGGCCACCGCGCCTCCATCGCTAGCCCGCTCGCAATCGTCCGGTTGGCGGCGTGGTGCTTACCTCAACGTAACGAATTCGGACCGGCCCGGCATCTGGCGATGTCATGCTTTGTGCGCGATGTTGCAACCAAAGTTCGAATGTCGCGGCGCCAGCAAAGTAGAATGTCGCATGGCGGTGGGGACGGCCACAACGAGAGCGCGCGACTCGCGGCCGACCTGCATCTCGGCAACCATCTCCAGGGCGGCGTCCAGCCGCTTGTTCTCGACGATCGCCGAACGGTGAACCGAGCGCAGCTCATCGAAGGCTCTGTAGGGCAGGGCGACACCCTCATGCATGATCTCGAGACGGCCATCAGCATAGTCGCAGACGACCACCTTCTTGCAGGCAAGCTTCTTCGCCAATTCGGTCGGGTGGAGAATGAACATGACCTTATCGTAACGCAGCGTCAGAGCCTGCGTCAGCGTGCGGACCTCCTTGCGGCACAGGGCCATCAAGACTGCGGTTCTTGGAGGGACGGCCACGCGCCTTGTGGCGAAGAGCCGGCGCGCCTTCAGATTGAAACGTCTTCATTAGCCGCTGGACTTGCCTGGCCGAGGCCGAGCAAAGGCGCTCGCGCAATGCGGCGAGCGTGGCGATCTCATAGAGCCGGCGATCAGGCTTCTGCTGCCCAAAGATCAGTTTCCGATCGGTTGGACTGAGATGGGTGGTCGGAACACGCTCGGGCGGTGCACGCCGTCCCTCCGAATGAAGCCTTCGGAGCATCGCAATGGCTGTGAGCAAGGAGTCGTGGCGGCGCGCTGATGCAGTGATCGAACAGGGAACCCGCAATTATCGTTGGAACCACCGCGGTCAAGACCGGCCGCGTCTTTCTACGTGCCGAAAAGGTTTAGGAGCACATAATGTATCTTGGCATCGATCTCGGCACATCCAACTCCGCAATTGTCGGCACCGATGGCGAAACCCTGCGGTTGTTCAAGGCCGTAGAAGGCATGGACGTCATGCCAAGCGCTAGTCACGATCGACCGGCGGGGTGGCCTCTTTGTGGGGCGCAAGGCCTACGACCAGTGTGCGTTCTCCCCACAGAGCGTTCAGCAGAAATTTAAGCGCTTGATGGGCACGGGCAGCACGGTCGACTTTCCTGGCACCGAGCGCGTGCTTACGCCCGAGGAAGCCAGTGCTGAGGTCATCAAGAGCTTGGTCGGACAGGCCCGTCGCGATCTTCCGGAAATGGAGATCGAGGGTGCAGTGGTTATCATCCCGGCGGCATTCAACCAGATGCAGTCGGAGGCCACCATGCGGGCCGCAAAGATGGCGGGGCTTGACAAAGATATCGCTATTGCAGGAGCCGATTGCGGCAGCGATGGCTGCCAATACCGGCATCGGCGGCGGGTCAGCGCAGTTCCTGGTCTATGATCTGGGTGGCGGCACGTTTGACGCCGCAATCGTGCAGAGCATTTCGGGCAACATCACCATTGTCGCGCATGCTGGTGTGAACATGCTGGGTGGCGCCGATTTCGACCGGGCCATCGTGAACAATCTGGTGCGCCCGTGGTTGCTGGAGACCTTCAATCTCCCCGAGAACTTCCAGACCGACGCACGATATTCCCGTCTGATCCGGATCGCGTCGTACCGTGCTGAGCTGTGCAAGATCGCGTTGTCCTCGCAGCAGGTAGATCACGTCTCCGCCGATGAGAACCAGATTGGTACCAAGGACGAGGACGGCACAGACATCTATCTTGACGTCGAGGTGACGTGGAGTGCTTGAGAACCTGATCGCGGAAAACGTGGAACGCTCCATCGCGGAATGCCGCACACTGTTGTCCAATAATGGCTATTCGCCCATCGATATGGATAAGGTCGTCCTGATCGGTGTGCCAAGCAGAATGCCCTGCGTTCGGGAGCGCGTAGCGTTCGAGCTTGGGATCGCATTGGATACCAACGTCGACCCCATGACCGCTGTCGCCACCGGTGCACTGAAACGACCTCGCCGGGCAGCAACTTATTCATTTGAACGTAATCGATGTGCCGCAAGTCCGACCTTCAATCTTTCAGTTCACAGGCAAGCGTTACCAAAATCGGCGTGCCGCATAACCGGCGCCGCATCGTGACCTGTCAGGAAGCCATGCAGGCGCGAGACAAAAGCTGGCTCGAGGCCGCCGGCCTGGTGCTGGTCCGGCAGCGGCCGGGCTCGGCCAAAGGCTTCATGTTCCTCACCATGGAGGATGAGACGGGCGCGGCAAACGTCGTCGTCTGGGGTCAAGATCTTCGAGAAATTCCGGCGCGTGCTTCTTGCGTCGGCCATGCTCGGCGTCCGCGGACGCATCCAGCGGGAAGGGGAGGTGGTGCACCTCGTCGCCCACGAACTGACCGATCTGTCGGCCGAGCTGGCCAGCGTGGGAAACCGCGAGACGCCGTTTCCGTTGCCGCACGGCCGCGGGGACGAGGCTCATCACGGCGGATCGGGCATCGATCCGCGCGGCTTGCCGAATGGGCGCGACATCATCGATGCCTATGACCATATCGACCATATCAAGGTCAAGACGCAGGACTTCCGGTAGCGCTTCCGGACGGCCACTTCAGCAGCATGTTGTGCACACTAATGTCGGGCACAGTTAACGGCCGATTGGCAGCAGGTCACCCCATGCCGGATCCCAAATGTCGTCGCTCTCAAGCGCAACGACTGCCCGCACCTTTTTAGAGTCGGCGAGCACCTCCACGGCCGGACGCCGCCCGGTTTCCTGGGCCGCGGCGTAGCCGGTGTTTGTGACCGTCCGGCTCAAACCACTCCAACGATTCCAAGGTAGCCATGGCGTCGTCCTTGCGGCCGCGCGTGATGCGAATGATCGTGATCCCATCCTCGGCGCTCGCGTCCATGGAGACACGCTGCCAACGCTTCATCATGCTCTACCCCCATCTTGTTGCAAGGCGGTCGGATCATCTCGATGAGCCCTGCCTCGGGGCCGGCGGCCATTGGCCGGGAGCCCGTTCCACCCCCAGCGCCAGCGGAACAGCGATGTAAACCTCGAAAGTGGTCCCGGCGCCCACCTGCTCGGCCCTGATTTACTGGACAGATCGAATGTGGCACTGAGTAAATTGCTATCTGGCCCTGCGCGCACATACCGCCCTGGCTTCCTTGCGCGGATGTTTCCTTCCGGAAAATGGAAAGCTGACCCTGGACCCCAAGCTGTCCGGGCGCATTCGGCTGAGCCAGGGTGGCGATGTTGATCTCAGCTGCCTCGATATCGTGTCGTTTTCGACCAGCAAGGCGCTGCTGTGGCATACCGTCGAGATCCGCGCACGCGGCAGAACGGACAATCTGCCGAGTCTGTCGGGGGACGCGTCCGAGCAACTGGCCGCAGACCTTTATGCGTTCATCAACACCCATCTGTTCGACCTCATCAGCACAGAGACGGATCATTTGCTCGATGTCGATGCCAGGCTTCGGGAGATCACCGAAGACAACAGACAGTATCTCGCGCAGGCCGATCTCGGGCGGGCCATCGCCAGCGTGCCCGGCAGCGCCGCTGCCGCGCTTTCTCACCCGCTTCTGGATCCACAATTGATGCCGGCCGGACTCAAGGCGTCCCTGCCGGCTTCGTTCGCCATGCTGACCGACCCGGGCGTTCGCCACGCCTATGATGAAGCATTCGTTGCCGCGGAGTTGCGCAAATTCCAGCCATTTTTCGAAGATCTCGACGGGCGCTCCTTTTCCGATCAGCAACGCGAAGCCTGTATCCGTCTGGAGGATAACAATCTCCCCGTCGCCTCGGCCGGGTCAGGTAAATCCGCGACCATGGTCGGCAACGTGGCCTATGTCCTGGAAAGGCAGCTCTACCGGCCCGATGAGATCCTGCTTCTGGCCTTCAATAAGAGCGCAGCAGATGAACTCAGGACCAGGATCGCACGACAGCTACAGATCGAGGAAAGCGCGCTGGAGTGCCGCGTCACGACGTTTCACGCGCTTGGACGGGGCATCATTAAGGAGGTCGCAGGACGCCCGCCCCAGCTTGCCAACTGGGTGGAGCATCCCGCCGGCGAAGCCAGAGTCATCGAAGAATCGTCCGGCAGCTAGTACCTTTTCACAGTGGTTCTGACTCTTTGACCACTTCCGGATACCGGAGTGGCCCATGTCACCGACACGGGGTCCGGTTCGCTAGCTCAAGGCGACTCTAACGTTCCATCATCAATCTGCGGGTTTTATGACCCCGGGCTTGTTCCTGCCCTTTGGGGAGGAGTGCCCTCACATTTGCAGACCGTCAGCCTTGCTAAGCCTTCGGCACATTTCGACCTTAACCCGGCCCCCGCCTAGAGACGCCTCAAGAAGGTGCAACAACCAGCCTTGAGAATGGGAGCACCAAAAAAGCTTCCAACATGGAAACTCTCCCTTCTGCCCCTCTTCTGAGGGCTGCCCCGAGATTTGGTGATTGCTGTGCGCAGCGTCAAGCTGCCGCATCGGGTTCTTTAGCCGGTAGCTCGGTTGGCGCGCTGCAGTGCTCTTCTAGCTACCTCAAGCCTCGCCTCATCGCCCCCATCGTCCTCCCCAACAGTGCCCGACGAGTGCCCGCGAACAATATCTTGGTCAGACTTGCTGACGCCAGCCAAGCGCAGCCGGTCCTTCATCGGGTGGCGAAGCGAGTGGGTGGTCGCCTTCGGGTCGACTACGCAGGCCCGCACATGCTTCCCCAGAGCGGCGGACGCTGAGGATGCACCTTTGGGCCTACCGTAGGTCGGGAACAGCATCGCCGCGTCGCCTGCCGCAGCTTTGGCTTTCCTTCGCAGCTTCCAGCGCGTCCCCACCAAGGGCACGTTGCGGCGTGAGACTGCATTCTTAATTCGGCGGTCGTCGTGCCATTCGACCGTGATGTGCGGAATAGCGTCATCAAGGTGTATGTCTGTCACTCGGAGGCCTGACACCTCAACCCGAGTTGCCGCGAGCCTCGCGACATCACCGATCGTTGAGCCATCAGGCTGCTGGCGCAGGAAATCGCGGATAGCGTCCGCGCGTCGGCAGGCCTCGTCCCAGCGCTGCTGTTCCACCTCATCGGGAAACGGTTCGGTCATTTGCCTCACAACACGGAGATCAACGTGGTGAGTCCTGATTCTCGCATTAAGTGCAATATGTCGCCTCGAATTCTCAAATTAAGTACACACATGCAGAGCTGCAACCTTTCTCAGTGCGATGCTGAGCTCGTCATAGGTCGGTCCACCAAGACAAAGGCGAATTCCACTTTCATCGCTTTCCTCTGATAAGGAAAGTGCAGGCTCGGTGACCAGTATACCGTTTTCGCGGGCGGCGCTGGCAAGAGCGATGGCCGCCGCGCGGCGTGTCGGGAGGAACATATGGAACCCGCTGCCAATCCAGGCATCAGTTATGGAGCTAAAGACTGAAGCCGCTAGTTTATTCCTCGCGACCGCTTCTGAATGTGTCATCGTCGCGATATGGGATGCGACTCCATCCACGACCCATCTGTACATGACAAGACTTGCGATCGGAGAAACAGTGGAACCCTGCGCGTGGATCACGCGCAGGAGATTACCTAGTTGGTTAGACGGTGCGATGAGAATACCGAGTCGCATTCCAGGCGTTAGAATCTTAGCTAAACTGTTGATATAGTATGTTCTTTCAGGCACGAGATCGAGAAAACAGAGGTGATCTCGAGCGGAGAAGGCAGAGTATACGTCGTCTTCAATGATCAATATATCTCGGTGCCTGCAAATTTCCGCAATATCCTTGAGGCGCGATCGCGACATCGTCTTGCCGGTTGGATTCTGCGCTGTCGGGTTCGTGAATAATATTAGACGCTTTCCCTTCGCCGCGACCTCGTGTGCAATCTTATCGAATGCAGACGGTAGAATGCCCTCAAAATCAGTCTTTATGCCGAATAATTGAAGGCTCAATAGCCCCGCGATCATCTGGAGGCCAGGGAACGGAAGATCGTCTGTCGCTATGCAAAGGTCTGGCGCGAGCAGCGCTGCGAGCACAATTGAAAGTGCTTGCTGGCCACCATTACAGAGGATCATCCGCTCGGCGTCGACGGAGGCGCAGTAACGTTGCAGCCATCCTGCGAGTGCCAGACGATGCTGAAACATTCCCTGCGGAGGCGCATATGCTCCGAATGTCTTGGCATCAATCGCCGACGCTAGCGAAGCCAATGTCCCACTTAGCAACCGGTCCGACATAATGTTCGGAGGCACGTTCACGCTCAGATCAATAGCCTTGGTGATCGTGAGATTTTTTTTGGTCGCGAACATGCCGCGACCATGGACAGATGAGGCGAGGCCTTGGCGCTCCAGCAGGCCATAGGCCTTGGTGACCGTTCCCAAGCCCACGCCTAGTTGATAGCTCAAGTCCCTATGCGCTGGGAGCCTGGCGCTAGGTGGGATTTTGCCACTGCTCAGATCCTCCGCGATCGCGGCTGCGAGGCGCTGGTAGATCGGCTCACTACCTACGGTGAGTCGTGGTTCCCAAGGCGATTTCAACTGCATCTGGCATCCAAAAGTGTCACGTGACATAATAATGATAGCATAATAAGTGTCTCATCGTGTAGATCCTATGCAGCAGAATTTAATAGTGGATCATATGCGTGAAGCTTATATGCAACCAAGATGATGGCCGTCTTTCAAGAAAGCATGGATATATTGATGCGAGGCTGCATAGTCTTAGCAAGAAATTTTCCGACAAGCGTGATAACCATCTGGGATATCCTTACAATCTCGATTTTGACCCCGAGCCAATTTCTCAATTCGACAAGTTTTTAATTAATAATTTAGGTGATCCATATGTCGGTTCACACTATGCGACCGAGGTCTGTGACTTAGAGCGAGAGGTGGTCGACTGGATCATGCGGGTATGGGAGTGCGCCGATCCAGAAAAATATTGGGGGACTGTGGGCGCGAGCGGAACTGAAGGCAATCTATGGGCCATATACCTTGCGCGCGAGACCCTTGATAATCCTGTTCTGATATACTCCACAGAGGCGCACTACTCGCTTCCAAAGGCTGCAAAAATCCTCCGGATCGAGGCTTTGACGTGCGGGGCCGATTGTTCCGGTGCCATCTCTCCAGATGCTCTTTCTGAGGTTATCCACGCAAATCGTCATCGCAGCATCATTCTCGCACTGACCTCTGGAACGACGATGAAAGGCGCACACGACGATATCACGTCCTGCGTCAGCGTTCTGGACCGCGTCGGGATCGATCCGAGCCGACGCTTTGTTCACGTCGATGGCGCCCTGAATGCAATGGTCCTTCCCTTTGTCGATGGCTTACCGAACTGCATCCGTCCCTCTTTCCGGCACGGGATCGACAGCGTGTCAACCTCAGGTCATAAGATGATCGGCACGCCAATGCCCTGCGGTATCCTTGTAGTTCGACGTGAGCATGTCAGTCGAGTGGCTTCCGCCGTCAGCTACTTGCGCTCAGATGATACGACTCTGATGGGATCGCGCAACGGCCACGCCGTTCTCGCGATCTGGAACCGGGTGATGCGGCTTGGCATAGCCGGTTTCCGCCATAATGCCCGAACCTGCATCGAGCGTGCGGAAGGCCTCGCAGCAGCATTTCGTTCAGCGGGCATCCCGGTGTTGCTCAATCCATGGTCCTTGACGGTTGTATTTCCGAAGCCATCCGAGAGGCTCGTCAGCGAATACCAGCTCGCATGCCATGACAACTCCGCCCACGCGATCGTTATGCCAAACGTCAAAGCTGATCTCATTGACCGCTTCGTCGGTGCCTATACCGCAGAGTGGCGCTGCAATTCTCGGCAAAAGGTGTCTTCATGAACGCTCACGCGCGGCCGCTCTACAGCGGCATCGAGGCGCCCGGCCGCTACGTTCACCATCGTTTTGATCGATGCATCACTAGTGACATCAAAGCTCTTACAACTGACAATTGGCATGGCCCGCTTTATATCGTGAAGGATTATACGGTGATCGCTGCCTTCGCGTGGCTGGTCATTGGGGTCAGCTGGTGGTTCTATCCTCTCGCAGTGATAATGATCGGAGCCCATCAGCGAGGAATTTCCACCATTCTGCACGATTCTGCGCACGGTGTGCTGACAAAGAACCGTCTGCTGAATTTCCTGCTCGGCACATTGCCAACGGCTTGGCCCATCTTTCAACGCCACTTTGCCTACAAGGAATCACACGTCCACAGCCATCATCCCTTTCTGGGAAGAGCCGACGCCGATCCTGACCTGGAGTTCTTCATCGCGGAAGGTGTCTTCACACCCCGAACGGATCGTTCCTTCGTCTGGAAGCTCATCATCCTGCCCCTGCTTGGATCGAAAACCTACGCCTATCTGAAGTATCTGGTCCGCAACAGATATCAAATAATCCTCAATTCCCTCTCCGGAAAGGAGAGTTCAGTGCGGGTGAAGCGCGGAGAAAAGTGGCGTTACGAGTTCGATCGCTGGGGGTTCTACGCGTTCTGGGCTTGTATCGTCGTGTACGCTTTGATCTATGGCTACTTCTCGGAAGTCGTCCTTCTCTGGGTCGTCCCCTACCTCACCTCATTCCACATTATCGGCTGGTTTATCGAGATGTCTGAGCATTGCAGCTCCATCGAAAATCAGACCGTGAACCTGCACATGGCTAGGAACCGCCGCAGCTGTAATATCGAGAAGTGGCTGACCGCGATTAATAACGACAACTACCATCTCGATCATCATCTCGACCCGACAACCCCGTTCTGGCGCTTACCCGAAGCACATGCCATCCGCATGGGGGACAGCGTCTATGCGGCGCACTGCTCCGAAACGGGTGGGATATTCCAGTCTGGCCCAAATGGTGAGCCTTCGATCCTGAAACTGATCCGCGACCAGAACCGGAAGCGCTTCGCCCAGTCTGAATGCCGCGCCGAGAAGTATCCAACTCCCGGAGAGATCCAATGTTGACCAAACCAGAGAAAAATGACCCTTCAGCACGATTGGCGCCAACGCCACACCTGCATCCGGAAACGGCAGTGTTGCATGGCGGCTATCGCTATGATCCGGCGACCCTTGCTACAACTGTACCGATCTATCTCTCGAATGCTTATGCATTCGAATCAATTGATCACGCATCGGACGTCTTCGATCTCCGACGCGAGGGGCGCACCTATTCGCGGTTGATGAACCCGACAACGGATATTTTCGAGCAACGCGTTGCGGCTCTGGATGGTGGCGTCGCCGCCTTGGCAACCTCGTCGGGGCAAGCCGCAATTATGCTTGCAATCCTAAACATCACCGTAGCCGGGGACAATATCGTAAGCTCCACGCACCTGTATGGTGGCACAATCAATTTGCTGGCCAGTACGTTTCAACGGCTCGGGATTGAAACCCGCTTCGTCGATCCAAGCGATCCCGAACGTTTCCGCGAAGCCTCAGATCGCCGAACGCGCTGTTGGTTCGGCGAAGCGCTTCCCAACCCCAAGCTCAGCCCTTTCCCGATCGTCGAGGTCGGGGCGATCGCGCAGGAACTCGGAATTCCGCTGATCATCGACAACACGCTGACCCCTCTTATCTCCCGCCCTCTCGAGCTTGGCGCCCACATTACCGTGCACTCCACTTCCAAATATATCAGCGGCCACGGCACGACGATTGGCGGCATTATTGTGGATGGGGGCACCTTCGACTGGGCTGCCTATTCCGAACGCTTTTCGTTGATGACACGTCCTGACATCTCGCACGGTAACATTCTTTGGCTCGATGCCGCGCGCAATCTGCCCGGGCCCTACGGAGCCAGCCCGTTTCTGCTCAAGATGCGCAATACGCTCATGCGCGATTTCGGTCCCTGCCCGTCGCCATTCGCATCTTTTCTCTGTATCCAAGGTCTGGAAACGTTACCTTTGCGAATGCCTCGACATTGCTCCAATGCCCGCCAGCTAGCCGAGTTTCTCATGGCGCATCCCTGCGTTCTCGACGTAACATATCCGACTTTTGGCGGGATTGTTGAACGGCATCGCACCGAGCAGAACATGGGTGATCATGGTGGGCCGATGCTCGTGTTCGAGATCGCTGGCGGCATTGAGGCTGGGCGCCGTTTTATCGAGCGGTTGCGACTCGCCTATCACGTCTCAAATATTGGCGACGCGAGAACACTCGCCACGCATCCAGCCTCGACGACACATGCTTCGGTCCCGCGCGAGGCGCGCCTTGCTGCCGGAGTTCGCGATGGAACAATCCGGATTTCTGTAGGACTTGAGCACATTGAGGATATCATCGCCGATATCGGGCAAGCTCTTGAGGGCACCTGATTATGGCCTCGCTGATAAACAGCGGCCCCGCGTTGGTGTCATTTCCGACCGCCGGACAGAGGACGGCGTCGGGTATGAGACCGTACGCGTTCGTTATCTTGAAGCCCTGCGTACGACCGCAGGTGTCTTACCGCTAGTGATCCCGTGCGGACTGGTGGAAGGGGATTTGCGAGTCTGTTTGTCAGTCCTCAATGGCGTACTGCTGACCGGGGCGGAGTCGAACGTCTCGCCCTCATTTTACGGGGGCCCAGAGGCTTGTCCAAAGACGCTTGATCTTGACCGGGACAGGACAAGCTTTGCTGCGATCAAGATTGCATTATCATCGGGCATTCCCCTGTTCGGAATCTGCCGTGGGCTGCAAGAACTCAATGTCGCACTTGGTGGCAGCCTCTCAAGCAACATCTCGGAAGGTGAAGGTCGGATCACTCATGTGGAAGACCTCTCTCTCCCACGCGACCTTCAATACGCCCCCTTTCATGCAATTCTAGCCGAAGGCCACGGCCACATCGCCCGATGCATCCGCCGCTCGCAAAAAAATCCAGTCTTGGTCAATACCCTGCATCGGCAGGGGATCGCGCGTTTGGCGGATGGCCTTGCGGTTGATGCGCGATGCGTGGACGGCGTTATTGAAGCCATATCGGTAAAGGACACGGCAACTTTTGCTGCCGCCGTACAATGGCATCCTGAATGGTTTCACGTTGAGGATCTGCTCAGCGTCGAAATCTTTCGTGCATTCGGCGAGGCCTGCCGCTCGCATATGATAGAAACAAAGTGACCGCCATGAGAAATGCTTATCTTTCATCAATCCTTGGGGCCGGTTTCGCTCTCCTTGCAGCTCTGTCCAATGGAACCGTCGGCGTTCTTTCGCGGTCCGCTTTCAAGGAAGGCCTCGATCAAACTGCAGTTGCATTTTGGCGTTGCGCCATTGCGTTTTCGCTGCTCTCGATCATCATCCTTTTAAGGTCTGGAGGTTTAGCCCGACTAGTCTCAGTGTTCACGGGATCGTGGAAGATCGCCGTCTGCTCCGCGCTTGGCATCTTCACACTTTACCATTTCGAAACCCAAGCTTTCACGTATGCACCGATCCCGCTTGTCGCCATCCTTGTTTTCGCTGGCGGCCTTGGTGCAATCGCGCTCGACATCCTCATCTTGAAGGAAAGGGTAACGACGCGAAAGGCGTTCGCCATGACCATGGTCTTTCTTGGCGGCTACTTCGTGATTGCTGGGGACGGCCTGATGACCGGAAGCATTACCGGTGTCAGCCTCGCCCTTGTCGCGGGTCTAGGCTACGCCAGCTTTATCTTCGCCTGGAAATTCTTTAAGCTGCGCTCATCCCTAGAAACCTTCTGGTGGTTCCTGGCTTATGGCCTCGTTATGCTCGCTGTTCCCTATGCTTGGAGCGGAGCACCAATCCCGTCAATGAACGCGCTGCCAAGCTTGCTAGCACTGGGAGTTATCCCCTCCTTCTTTGGGTTCTACTGCACAATTCTAGCTCTTCAGCATATCGAGGCATACAAGACGCAGGTCATCGAATCGAGCGAGCCGTTCTTTTCTGCGCTCTTCGCAGCCGCCCTCTTCGGCGAATGGCTGACAGGTCCAGGAATGTTTGCAGCGTTGGCCATTATCGTCGGTGCGTTGATTACATCCATGCCAGAGCGCCGTGCCGTCTCTATGCGAGTACGCCCAATTGGCGAAGAGGATTAGGGTAACGTGCTTATTATCTTTCCGAGGACCAATATGCTCATGAAAGCGCGGGCGGGTTATGGCGTGGACAGATGGTGCCCTGCTTCGACACGCCAGAACGGCCGAAACGAATAATCGCTGGCCTTCGCAATGTGGGGTTCGAACGGATTCTAGCGCCGAAGCCGATTACGTCCAGGTCCCTGCAGACAGTTCACGATCCAGGCTTCATCCAGTTTTTAGAAGTCGCCGAGCGCTGGTGGCACTGTCGTTGCAGGACCCGCCTGGCGAGACGACGCACTGGACCGCCGACATGATGGTGGCCGCAGCCGGCATCAGCGCCAGCGCGGTGCGCCGCATCTGGAAGGGCGCACGGGCTGCAGCCCAACCGCTGGCGCCAGTTATCAATGATGCGCAGTTCGTCGACAAACTGCGCAATGTCGTCGGCCTCTACGTTGATCCGCCGGCTCACGCCATCGTGCTGTCGGTCGACGAGAAGAGCCAGATCCAGGCGCTCGACCGCAGCCAGCCCGGCCTGCCCATGAAGAATGGTAGACCCACCGAGAGGATTGTTGGATTGAAGAGGGCACTTCGTTCATCCGGCGGCTTGTTCATCATCCCAAGTGGCCAAAATCTCACTTTGATTAGCAAGGGTGTTGAATACGTACTTCTTGGCATTGGGCACGCTTTGTTCCGGCGACGCCCCAAGCGCAAGAGAGGCGGCAAATGGGTTCTGATCAGTGAAGAAGCGGATTATATTACATATGAAACGTGATATTAATTCAATGAGTGGGAATTTAGTGATAGAAAGAAATAGATAATATTGATAGTTAGCAAGCACTATTAGAAGATATCGCGTGCGAGTATTTGGAGCACGCTCGGTGGCAGGAGAGCGACTTCCCCATATGAGAGGGACGCTATGTGTTTCGGCTGAGAAATCGTATAATCCAAATGAATATTGCGGCAATCGCCGGTTAGCAGGATGCGTCCTCGTTGAGTATTATTACTAACTACAGAAGATGGCAAAGCTATCTTCTGATCGCGACGTTAATTGCGCCTCCGGTGATCAGAAATTGTTATGCTGTGGCCAGCGTCCAATTTAACGGGGGAGGCGTTCTGAGGGCGGCCACACTAGATCTCAAGAAATATAGCTATCACCGGAGAGCGGTATGCTGAACAATACCATCGCAAGAAATTCATTGCCGAGTATCGATCTTCTGTATGATTATGGACCGTTCTTGCGATTGAGCGAGTCTGAAGGTGGTATTGGGAGCTTTGCTCAAAACAGCCGGCGCCCGCGGGTTGGCATTGTGGGCGCCGGCATCAGTGGCTTGGTGGCGGCGACTGAACTTTTGCGCGCCGGAATAACGGACATCGTGCTATTTGAGGCGCGGGATCGTATGGGTGGGCGGGCTTGGTCACAAATCTTCGACACGCGCGAACCGCATCTCATTGCCGAGATGGGCGCTATGCGCTTTCCTTCCAGCGCAACCTGCCTGTTCCATTATCTGGACAAATTGAGGATAGATACCGCAGCTTCCTTCCCCGATCCGGGCATCGTGGATACCGAGGTGCACTATCGAGGTGCGCGTCATTTATGGCAGGCCGGCGAGTGTCCGCCGCCACTGTTCAGACGCGTTCATCAAGGATGGCAGGCTTTGATAAGCGACGGTTACGTGCACGAAGGGATTCAACTGCCCGCACCGGCGAAGATCACAACTTTGCTTCGGTCGCGTCGCTTTGACCAAGCTCGTGACGCATGGCAGGCCTGGCTAGATTCGTTTCGCGACATCTCCTTCTATTCGGCCCTCGTCACCATCTTTACCGGACCGCAGCCACCAGGACGCGTACCTTGGAAAAGGCCGGAAGATTTTGAGCTTTTCGGATCGCTGGGGATTGGATCTGGAGGCTTTTTACCTGTGTACCAAGCCGCGTTTACTGAGATACTGCGTCTAGTAATTAACGGGTACGAGGACGATCAGCGCCTGATTATGGGAGGGATCTCCCTGTTGGTGAAACGGTTGGCTGAACAGGAGCTTAACGGTGTGAGTTTGCGGCAGCGTGTCCGCTACGGTCATGTAAGCCGTATTTACAAACAGGGCGGTCAGATTCTCGTGACATGCGCAGGAGGGCAGGTCATGCCTTTTGACCGCGTCATCGTCACTACCAGCAATCGAGCTATGGAGCTGGCCCATCGTCTCACGGCCGATGGAACCTTTCTTACTCACGAAGTTTTGCGAGCGGTCAGAGAAACTCACCTTACCGGCTCTTCCAAGCTGTTTATGCTGACGGAAAACAAGTTCTGGTTAAAAAAGGGCTCGCCGACAACCATCTTGTCAGATGGCCTTGCCAGAGGGGTTTACTGCCTAGACTATCAGCCAGATGATCCGGATGGTAAGGGCGTGGTGCTGTTAAGTTATACATGGGAAGATGATGCTAACAAAATGCTTTCCATTCTGGACAAAAAGGAACGGTGCCAGCGTCTGGTCGATGATCTGGCCACCATTTCCCCTGATTTCTCCCGTCATCTAGTCCCGGCTAACGGTGACTATGAACGTCATGTCCTGCAGCACGATTGGCTGATGGATCCATATTCAGTAGGTGCCTTCAAGCTCAATTATCCTGGTGAAGACATCTATTCAGAACGGTTGTTTTTCCAATTCGCTACCGCAAAAAGACCGGAAGAAGACACGGGCTTGTATCTCGCAGGATGTGGATGCTCCTTTACCGGCGGGTGGGTCGAGGGCGCGGTACAAACGGGCTTGAATGCCGCATGTGCTGTTATCCGCAGCAGTGGCGGCCAGCTCTTGAGCGGTAACCCTATTGATTCGATGAATTCCGCTTATCGATATTGAGAATCGGTAAATTTAGCGTTCTTTAGAAAAGGCTTCTTAAATGTTTGCATCCACACTCGAGGAGATTTGCAATCAAATACTGGCTGGGAAAACTTCGGCCTTGGATATCAGGGAATCGGCACTTTAGGGCGCAAAAATCCATGGTCGACCGGTTAGGATGGGATTTCCTGCGCTGACAGGCGCGGGATGCAGTAGCATCGGTACTGGAACCGCCGCAACACCAAACCGGCCAAGCGCTTGCTGACGCGGCTGCTGAAGAGCAAGGCGTCGCGCCGAAGCGCATGATCACCGACAAGCTGCGCTCCTATGGAGCAGCCAGGCGACAGGTGATGCCGGACATCGAGCATTGGTCGCATAAGGGATTGTACAACCGTGCCGAGAATTCGCATGTGCCGCTGCGAAAACGGGAGCGGATTATGCAAGGCTTCCGATCACCAGGAGCACTGCAACGCTTCGTTTCGATCTTCTCGGCTCTGCGCAATCTCTTCGTCCCGCCCCGCTCAAAACGCTCCGCTCTCGCTACACATATTCACCGCCTGCAGGCCATGGCGGAATGGAAAGCCGTGGCCATGGTCAGCTGACATCAGCGGCCTGCAGGTCTCAACGCGTGTATATGCAGACAATGTGACATCCCCCTCATCCCGTGGAAACGGGACGACAGCCCCGGAAACTCAGCGAAATGAGTCGATTGTCGGCGGCCCTTGCTGAATGCAGGCTGCCGGAAGAGGGAGCAACTTAACCAACTTTGACCTATTAAGGGCGCGGCGACGCATGGCTATATTTTGGGCATAGCCATAGGACGCGGCCTAATGAGTACCGTCGTGGCGAAGCCAGAGCAAGCGTATTGGATGGGTTCCCGTCCTGCGGTTGCTGACGGCATGAGCACAGGCCTGCTCGACCAGCCGCGTCGGATAGCTTCGCCATTTTGCCCGACAGAACAGTCGGCTTTCAAAACTGGGTTCACGGCGTGAAACACGATTGCTCCCTCCTTCGCGTTGTTCCCGAAACGCAGCGGCCAAAGGTTCTAACCTGACACACTCCTGAGATAGGCGATGACGTTTTTGAGGTCCTCGGGATTCGTGAGGCCAGGGAACCCCATTTTGTTCGCCGGGACTTTCACCTTGGGATTGGCCAAATATGCCATCAGGTTCGGCTCATCCCATACGAGGCCCACTGCGCCCGCATCCTTCATGGCTTTCGAGTACGAATAGCCCGGGACGGTGCCAGCTGTCCGGCCTACAACGCCTTTCAAGGTTGGCCCGACTTTATTCGCGTCGGTATCAGCGCTGTGGCAGGCGGCACACTTTTTGAAGACTGTCTTTCCGGCCTCGATATCCTGAGCCCGGGCGACCGGAGGCAAGCACGCCAAAACCATTGTGGCGCCGACGAACAGATATTTCACGCGGGAATTCCCCGAATGAAGGTACGGCAGGCGGTCGATATGTTTATAAGCCATGATCCAATCCTCGCTTAAAGTACGTTGCTCAGGAAGCCGGGGATGTCACATTGTCTGCATATACACGCGTTGAGACCTGCAGGCCGCTGATGTCAGCTGACCATGGCCACGGCTTTCCATTCCGCCATGGCCTGCAGGCGGTGAATATGTGTAGCGAGAGCGGAGCGTTTTGAGCGGGGCGGGACGAAGAGATTGCGCAGAGCCGAGAAGATCGAAACGAAGCGTTGCAGTGCTCCTGGTGATCGGAAGCCTTGCATAATCCGCTCCCGTTTTCGCAGCGGCACATGCGAATTCTCGGCACGGTTGTTCAATCCCTTATGCGACCAATGCTCGATGTCCGGCATCACCTGTCGCCTGGCTGCTCCATAGGAGCGCAGCTTGTCGGTGATCATGCGCTTCGGCGCGACGCCTTGCTTCTTCAGCAGCCGCGTCAGCAAGCGCTTGGCCGCTTTGGTGCTGCGGCGGTTCTGGACGATCTCGTCGAGCACATAGCCATCCTGGTCAACGGCGCGCCACAACCAGTGTTTCCTGCCGGCGATGGTGATGACGACCTCGTCCAGGTGCCAGACATCGTTTCGGCTGTGCTGCTTGCGGCGCAAGCGGCGAGCGTAATGCGGGCCGAACTTGATGCCCCACCGGCGGATTGTCTCATACGAAACCATGATCCCGCGCTCCAGCAGCATTTCCTTGACCAGACGCAGGCTCAAGGGGAACCTGTAGCAGCCAGACCGCATTGGCGATGATCTGCCGCGGGAAACGATGGCGCTTGTAGCTGATTGTTGCGGTGTTCATGACATCGGGTCTATGCCGCAAATCCCTGAACGCGAGTTAAGTTGATAACGCCCCCCGGTGACCTTGGCTACGGTATCCATCCTAAAACGCGGCCGACCGTCCGATCCGATCCAGTTTGGCGAACGGGGGGCGAATTGGCAATGGGTGCAACCGATGGGGCTCGGCCCAGAAAACCGATCTTGACCGCGATCCCCGCGCTAGCCGCCCCTGCGATGAACTGGCGCGGCGAAACCCTGCCCTCATGCCGTCTCCCCAACTGCCCATAGCCCGATCCCACACCCGGCCGGCCCGCCGCATAGTCCCGACTCGGGGCCGTTCCGCCATTCCAGCGTCGCCGACAAATGCAACGGCCTTGCCCGGTCATGAAAATCGCCGGGCCTTTTGCATCAGTCCGCAAGATTGGAGGGCATGCCTCTGCTTCGGATCCGCATGTCCTGATAGACGTGTCCTCTGTTGTGAGCCCTTCGGAAGGAGATGGTCGAATTCGATGCGGGCGAGCCGCGCCGGCTGGCTTGTGGTGGTAGGTCGCCCGGCCCCCGCGGAAACAACATGCGAGCTTTTCCCTTCCTGCGTCCGACGCCTGATCGGGCGGCTAATTTTCACAGCCAAGAGTGGCCGCCCACCTGCAGAGCTCCCGCCAAACCCAGCAGCGCGGCGCGGTTTCCGAAACGTCCAGTCACGTTTGCAACGCGCGTGTTGGAATCGGTGAATCTGCGACACGTTACCGCCACGGTTTGGCCACGAAGCTGCCACAACTTCCCACGACATAGCCGGCGTTGCCTGAGACGGTTCGGTCCGGCACCGGCTCACCCCAAGCCCCCGCCCAAGGGTCAGTGCCGGATCGAACCACTTCCTTCTTGAGGGACTCAGGTCCGAGCCCGAATGCGCTCAGCAGAAGCAAGCTGATCCGCTTCATTGACGCGCGGTTTCCCAAATCGCACAGGGCAGACCTGTACAGCAACAATGGTATGAGGCGCGCCTCGGCTTCAGGCGAGAGGCAACTCTTGCCGGCTCCCCGATGCCTTTTCTGTGAGAGACTCCTTCAAATTAGCAAACTGATGCTGGTCGCTAAGCAGGCTATGCATACCGCTCGCCGCTGTCGGTGCTTCGATCATAGTTGGTGGCCTCAACTGTGTCTGATGATCCAACGATCACGTCGATGTTGCAGTGATCGTGGTAGATCTCGGTCTCTGTGCCTGGCTCTGACCGTAGATCGACTCCCTGTTCCCGATCGTGGTCGAATGAATTTTGGAACCGAGTACAGCCACGTCCGAGCCTTCCCCACGTGAAAACACGCTGACCGTCTATGTTGCTCTGCGCAACGGGGGCGCCCGGGAGGTGAAATGCCGCTTTGTAGGATCGGCCTCTAACGATATCAGGCTTCCGTGCCTCTGTTCCAACCTCTGGTAGCCGGACAAAGTCGACAGCGCGACCGACGCAATGATGCCTGTCATGTCAATTCCTGGGTTGCCTCTCGGTATATCGCGGTTCCGTGCGATCTTTGAGGATCATCTGCTGCACTGAGCGTGCAAAAAGAAAAAAGCTTTCAACTACACGGTTGTGGGCCGCCTATGTCAGTCGGACTTCCGACATTGTTGCACAGCCAACACTGACGTCCTGGCTGGCCATAAGGCTTGGATCTTCCAAGCCCAGAGCCGCCTCGGGACGAGGCGCGGGGGCGTCGGCAAAAGAACGCAACAAGGACCGTGCACATGCTCCCTGGCGAATACATCATTGCGGTCGGATGCACTCGAGATCTGGCGTGAAAGTTCGCGTAGATCCTTTGCCCTTGCATTGCGCAGAAATGGGGATGGTGAGAGCGTGCTAATGCCCGATCGCGACCGTAAGCTGAAACGTCCTTGAGTCTTGATGGGGCGTTCAATTCGGGCTGTGCCCAGAACAGGCATGGTGTCGGCCAGGATGGCTGCATTCGCTCACTCATGCAATCGCGTCTGACAAGCAGTGCGCGTCGGCACCACTTGCACCCTCCTTCATCCCCTTGCACCCGGTCGTGTAGGACCTGCACAGTTGGCCCCAGGTGCAGCGTGAAGAAACTGACCGTCTTTGGGGAATTGAAAATTTCTTGAGCCCTGGTTCGTCGAGGCGTGGAAGGCGAGGGGTGTTGCAGCCAAAGCAGTGATGTCGATGGTGCGCCTGCATCAATGCGGTTGGGGCGCAAAGCCGCGCGGCAATTGCATTGGTCACAGTGGCGCTGAAGTATACCGTCCGTTCCGAGGTGGCTGCGCCAGGCGACTCCCGTTGAGAAAACCCGGGCACAAAGGCATTGAAGAAGTCGCGATAGCCCAGGCGGCGGTTGGCTCGCCACCGGCTTGTGCTGACGACCGCGGCACTCATAGACGACACACTGCCGCGTGCGGACGGGGCGGCATTGCGAGACCGTGCGGCCCCCCGCGCGCGATTTTCCTCGGGACCTTTGCTCCTCGCGGCGCCGGCTGGGTCGGCAGATTGCCACGGGCCTCCAGCAAGAATGCCTTTAGTCGTGGGCATGGCACAGCGATGCCATTGCGCGGCGTGGCGCAAATTGTCGATCAGCTCGACAGATTTTTGCCAGACAACACGACAGCTCGCCGCGCTGATCAGCCGGAGCGGGCGATCCTCGTCATCGAAACCTCGAGCATGTAAGCCTGCGCTCAAAGGAGAAGGTGCTGCGCGATATCAATGCGGGCCTCTTGCAAGGACCGGAAGCAGTAGGCGAAAGAGGCGGCATCGGCGTGCCATTCGTGCCGTCGGCTGCGAAAACACGCAACATCTTTGAGGCCAACTTCATCCTATTTCTTTGGATGCGCTCTCGGCGTGACCCAGAGAGCTGGGAGAAGCCTCGGCGAGACTACAAGTGTAACACCATATTGGTTTAGCAGACCAAGCTTCGGTGGTAACCTCATGGGGTAGAGAAACGCCTTTGGAGGCCGAGCAATGGATCGCGATAGCAGACGGACACGTGCAGCTGGAAGTTCATCCGGCGGCGCGAGGAGGGCCGAGGAAAGCCGTAACCACCTCCTGCCAGACGGGCCACTGAACGATGTTGCAGAACGGTTAGTAACCGCTAACCCGCGCGATACAGCACGTGACCTTGGGAGCTTCAAATCCGCCGGAAGGCAAACGCGACGTGCAGTTCAGGACATTGCACCCGGGCAGGAATCTGACCTCAGCAGATTTGATAGGCGCAACCACCAGCTCGGAGGATCAGCCAACGTTCTGTCCGACAGATTGACGGCCGGATTGGGGTTCAATTCGGATGATGTAGCATTGTTCCAGGTCCAAGCGGCCAGTAATGTAGGCCATTTTCTAGGATCCCAGAAGCAGGCTGCTCTTGTGAATCGCATTGGCAACATGGACCCAATGGAGCAAGCTCTAGGCGTTATGTTTATGGCGCAAAACTTCAGTAGGTTCAATGACCAAAATAAATCTCGCATTTTTGAGCAGGCCATTGAATTGGCTGCTGATCCTCAGCAGCACCACATGGTCAAGATGACCGCCCAAAATGCTATCGTCACCGCGTATCACCAATTAAACGCAAATCAACAAGCGCGAGCTAACTCACTTCCCGACCTGCGTGGTCTTTTGCAGAACATGCCTCCGCCGCAGCATGCAGAGGAACGGAGTGCGAATTTGGACGGCCACATAGCAAGTATTGCGGCTTCAGTCCGTGATACAGTAGGCCCGCAAACCTCCTTTGAACAGCTGCAGCGGGGTGGTCAAGTCGGGCAGTCCATAAGCCACGCCTACAATCACGCCCGCGAGGATCTAATGGCTGCCTCCAGAAGCAGAGATCGCTCCGGCCGTTGAGGTCTCGGCCATGGTGAGTGACGCCTTCTCCCCGAATTCCGTTCGCGGCCTGGCCGTTTCCAAGTCGCTGGCCGTTGACGTACCTGCCTTAGGGTAACTTTCAGAAACACGTCTGCCGGGTGGTGCGATGCAAGCATCGCACCACCCGCTCCGGCACGATCTGTCGAGGGGCAACATCGCGCGACCTCGGTCCAGTGTCTGAGAAAAGCGCAGCATTAGCTATAGCTAATCCGGCAATGGAACAATGCCTTCAACCAAAACGACGCCGCCCAACATAGCCATTAGCATCGCCTGCTCACTCGCCTTCGGCTTCTGCGCGGCAAGTCTGTACGCAACCTTCCGCCATGGGGGTGGCGGCGAGGCTTTGATGACGTTTGACGTCCGTGCCTTTTGGTTCGAGACGCCTTTCTATCGGGGTTTCGCAACCCCCGTCTTCTATCGGGGCGTAGCTATCGTACTCGCAACGTCCGCGGTCGTCTTGCTGATTCAGCAGATCGTATTACGGCGCAAACTCGAACATCACGGGACAGCGCGCTGGGCGCGAGTGGATGAAATGCGACGCCCGGGTTATCTACGACGATACCGCGGCGTGACAGGCCCGGTATTTGGGAAAACGAGTGGCCCTTTCTGGCCTGGCTACTACCTGACCAATGGCGAGCAGCCTCACAGCCTTATCGTTGCACCGACCCGTGCTGGTAAGGGCGTCGGCATCGTCATTCCAACGCTACTTACATTCAAAGGCTCGGTAATAGCTCTCGACGTCAAGGGGGAGCTCTTTGAGCTTACCTCGAGAGCGCGCCAAGCCGCCGGCGCCGAGGTGTTCAAATTTGCGCCGCTGGATTCGGAGCGGCGCACGAATTGCTATAATCCGCTGTTGGACCTCATAGCGCTGTCTCCACAGCATCAATTCACCGAGGCCCGCCGCTTGGCGGCAAACCTAATTACGGCGAAGGGGGAGGGCGCGGAAGGTTTCGTCAATGGCGCGCGAGATCTGTTTGTCGCGGGCATCCTCGCCTGCATCGAGCGGGGCACGCCAACAATCGGCGCAGTCTATGATCTCTTCGCCCAGCCGGGGGAGAAGTTCAAACTCTTCGCGCGACTCGCCATGGAGACCCGGAACAAAGAGGCACAACGCATCTTCGACGACATGGCCGGGAACGACACAAAAATCCTAACCTCCTACACGTCCGTCCTTGGCGATGGAGGGCTCAATTTATGGGCGGATCCCGCTGTAAAGGCGGCGACAAGTCGTTCAGATTTTTCGGTGTACGATCTTCGCCGCCGCAAAACGTGCATCTATCTTTGCGTTGGTCCGAACGATCTTGAGGTGGTCGCGCCTTTGATACGCCTGTTCTTTCAGCAAGTCGTTTCAATTCTACAGCGGTCGCTGCCTCGCCGGGATGAAAAATACGAAGTCCTGTTTCTGCTCGACGAGTTCAAGCACTTGGGCAAGCTGGAGGCGATCGAGACCGCAATTACGACCATAGCGGGCTACAAGGGGCGCTTCATGCTCATCATCCAAAGCCTCTCGGCACTGACTGGAGCCTATGGCGAGGCTGGCAAGCAGAATTTTCTCAGCAATACCGGCCTGCAGGTGTTCATGGCCACGGCCGATGACGAGACTCCAACCTACATTTCCAAAGCCATCGGTGAATACACGTTTGAAGCCAAGTCGATTTCCTACAGCCAGGCGCGAACGTTCGATTGGAACATTCAGAATTCGCATCAAGGTGCACCGCTGTTGCGTCCCGAACAGGTTCGGCTGCTCGATGACGACTACGAGATTGTTCTCATCAAAGGCCTGCCACCGTTGCAATTAAGGAAGGTGCGATATTTTTCGGACCGCATCCTTAAACGCATCTTCGAAAGCCAGACAGGCGCCCTCCCGGAGCCGGCACCCTTGATGGAAGCTCATCCAGATGACACTGACGGTTAAGCGCCCGTCTCGCGTATTCCGTCCCTCGGCAATCAGAAACTCCACTACAGGTGAACGGCTATGGGAATTTGCATCTCCAAACCCTCCGGATCGACTCGACATGCCACATATGACACGGAAGAGTCGCCGCGAGAATACACGGCGCCGCTGAGGGTCTCCCTGGGCACGCCTGCCGACAGGTTGCGACGGGGCGGAGATGCGCCTCTGGAGCCACATCAGATCCAGCAGGCCGCCTACCATATGGGAGCGTGTGTCGTTGGTGACGAGGTCACTAGCCCGGTAAGACTCGCGACAGCGGGGCAAACAGTTCACGACGTTCGCCTGCTGCTCAAGCATGGCCGGGGAAACGTTAAGGTGGACGACATTCCCTCTCACGGCCACAACGGCATCGGATCGTCGGTTGCAATGTTGGGAGCAGACGGCGACAATAAGGTTGCAGTGGCCGTAGTCATGGGAGCGGCGTGCTGCAATCAGACCGCTCCCCTTTCCGCTATCGTCCACGCCCCACACATGGCGGCCGACGAGCGGAGCATGACCTTAAGTGCTTCGGTGTCAATGAAAGAGATAACCGACGGAGGTGAAGAGATCCCAGTCAAGGCGGGTCACCTTTGGAACGAACTGCGGCGCGGAAGCCGCGACCCGAGGTCGACAGTGGTCATGGACGCCTGGGCCAACGGTCCCGCTGTTCGGTTGAAAGACTGCGCATGGAGCGGAGACACGGCCAAGGAAGGTCATTGGTCGATGGACAAAAGCACCGCCGAATTCCTGAAAAACCGTGTTGAGGGGTTGATTCCGTTCGTGCATCCGGACACAAATGAACAGACTGCCAACAATTTGCGCCGAAAGCAAAACGCACCCGTATCGTGGGAAAAATATGCAGAAGTACAAGTGATCTCACCCGAGTTCGCCGATAGTGTACGCAACGCATTGTCCCGTATTCCTGAAGACCGACAAAGGGAAATCGCATCACTGATGATTCAGGAAGCCTACGGAATGGATCCTTCCTCGTGCACGCACCGAGGCGCAGTGGAATCAGTTCTGGTGGCCGCCAACCAGCTGGACTCGCTGCCCCGGCCTCCTGTCGAGCCGCCGGAATTGGCGGCGTATCGGCAGTTCGACGCAAATCAACAGGCCCAAGCTCATGCAGTTCCCGGCATGCAAGACATCTTGCCGCACATCCCTCCGCCGCGGTATGCAGCAGCGGAACGGAATGCGAATCTGGACGGCCCCATAGCAGGTCTTGAGGCTGAAGTCCGTGCGACAGGTGCGCAAATCTCCTATGAACAGCTGCGGCGGGGTGGTCAAGTCGGACAGTCCATAAGCCCCGCCTACAATCTCGCCCGCCAGGATCTAATGGCGGCCTCCAGAAGCAGAGATCGCTCCGGCCGTTGAGGTCTCGGCCATGGTAAGTGACGCCTTCTCCCCGAATTCCGTTCACGGTCTTGCCATTTCCAAATGCGCTGGCCGTTGATGAATCTGCCTTGGGGTAACTTTCAGAAACACGGAGCGGGTGGTGCAATGCAAGCATCGCACCACCCGCTCCGGCATCGATCTGTCGAGGGGGAACATCGCGCGACCTCGATCCAATGTCTGAAGCAAGCGCTGTATTAGCTATGGCTAATACAGCAATGGAACAATGCCTTCAACCAAAACGACGCCCCCCAACATAGCCATTAGCATCGCCTGCTCACTCGCCTTCGGCTTCTGCGCGGCAAGTCTGTACGCAACGTTCTGCCTGGGGGTAGCGGCGAGGCTTTGATGACGTTTGACATCGGTGCCTTTTGGTTCGAGACGCCGTTCTATCTGGTCTCGCAACTCCTGTCTTCTATCGGGGTCCTCTTCGCCCAGCCGGGGGAGAAGTTCAAACTCTTCGCGCAAGTCGCCATGGAGACCCGGAACAAAGGGGCACAACGCACCGTCGACGACATGGCGGGGGCGATACAAATCCTGACGTCGTACACGTCCGTAGCTATCGTGCTCGCCACGTCGGCGGTCGTCTTGCTGATTCAGCAGATCGTGTTACGGCGCAAACTCGAACATCACGGGACAACGCGCTGGGCGCGAGTGGATGAAATGCGACGCACCGGATATCTGCGACGTCTCGGCGATGGCGGGCTCACTTTGTGGGCGGATCCCGCTGTAAAGGCGGCGACAAGTCGCTCAGATTTTTCGGTGTACGATCTTCGCCGCCGCAAACGTGCATCTATCTTTGCGTTGGTCCGAACGATCTTGAGGTGGTCGCGCCTTTGATACGCCTGTTCTTTCAGCAAGTCGTTTCAATTCTACAGCGGTCGCTGCCTCGCCGGGATGAAAAATACGAAGTCCTGTTTCTGCTCAACGAGTTCAAGCACTTGGGCAAGCTGGAGGCGATCGAGACCGCAATTACGACCATAGCGGGCTACAAGGGGCGCTTCATGCTCATCATCCAAAGCCTCTCGGCACTGACTGGAGCCTATGGCGAGGCTGGCAAGCAGAATTTTCTCAGCAATACCGGCCTGCAGGTGTTCATGGCCACGGCCGATGACGAGACTCCAACCTACATTTCCAAAGCCATCGGTGAATACACGTTTGAAGCCAAGTCGATTTCCTACAGCCAGGCGCGAACGTTCGATTGGAACATTCAGAATTCGCATCAAGGTGCACCGCTGTTGCGTCCCGAACAGGTTCGGCTGCTCGATGACGACTACGAGATTGTTCTCATCAAAGGCCTGCCACCACTGCAATTGAGGAAGGTGCGATATTTTTCGGACCGCATCCTTAAACGCATCTTCGAAAGCCAGACAGGCGCCCTCCCGGAGCCGGCACCCTTGATGGAAGCAGACGAGGGGCTCTCGGCAGAATTTCAACCCCGATCAGGAGCTGCGTGGATTGGCGCAGAACTTTGACGATATAGTTTGATGTGAGGCTAGTATGAATCCGCGAAATAATAACCCATCCTGGGCATCAGCTTTGTCACAGGTGCAGGACGCCGGTTTGGAAGCCGGGCAATCGGACCAAGCAAGGCAAGTGAGCGATGAGCAGCACCTTGCCGAGGCCCGGAGGCTGTTCGATCAACCTGACGAGTCGCCAACCAATCCAGAAGAGGTTCTGCGACTAGAACAATTGAGCGAAGGGCTTGAGCGACGGCACGATGATCAAGCCGCCTCGTCTCTTTTCAGCGACCTAGGGATGCCCGCTGGACCGGGGGACCTCAACAGCATCGTGACGGACGCTTTCGCGGCGGCCGGCTCTGGGCACGCCGGAGTTGAGATCGCCGCCCCGCCGCCGTTAGCTGCCAGCCAACAGCAGATCCGGCCCTGGCCGGATGCGCTTGACCCGGGCAACCACCCGCCAGCACCCGAGTGGGTGATCATCAACGATGAACATTACACAGCGCCGTTGCGGCCAGCGGAGAGGCAGAGGACCCTGAATACGCCGCAAGCCGCCGCCATTCAGCAGCCGCTGATTGAAATCGGCAATTCAGGCGGCCGCGTGCATGCGGCGGCCGCGGCCTCCGCAAGGTCTGAGGCATTCCCCGCTGCGATCGAGAAATCTATAAACGTCTCATTCGCCCTCCCCAAAGGTTTCTCCCATGGGATTCAACGCGACGCGATATTCTCTTCCTTGGACCATTATGGCCTCTTGCCGGATGCGGGCCAGGCCCGGCAAGTGGGCTTTGAGCAGCACGTGGCCGAGCCGCGCCGAGCCGATCCTGTTGCGAGTGGCGCCCGTGCTACCCGCTATCCCCATCTGTCCGGCGAACACCGGGACGTTATTGATAAGGCGATCGCCCACGTTGCGGCTCAGCAAAAATATAGCGAGAGCACGGCCCGAAAATACACGTATGCACTTCGCCGATTGGCGAATGATCTCGGCGCTCGTGGCCAAGCGACTGATCTAAGAAATCACCAATCCCTGGTCGATCACGTCGATGGTTTCTTTCCGAAAGACGATGATGTGAAGAGGGCGTTGAACGTCCTGCGTGCGTATCATGAGCCGGGCTATTCAGCGACTGCTGGCGCCCCTGCTACTCGCTATCCCCATCTGTCCGACGAACACCGGGACGTTATTGATGAGGCGATCGCCCACGCTGCGCCTCAGCAACACCATAGCCCGGCGACGCTCCGAATATACACCTATGCACTTCGCCGATTGGCGAATGATCTCGGCGCTCGCGGCCAAGTGACCGATCTAAAAAATTACCAATCCCTGGTCGACCACCTCGATACTTTCTTTCCGAAAAACAATGATATGAAGAGGGCGTTGATCGTCCTGCGTGCGTATCATGAGCCGGGCTATTCAGCGACTGGCCCGTGGCGAGTGCCGGTGCCCTCAAAGGCAGACGCGCATATCTTGGAACAAATGGCCAGTGACAGCAGCTTGGCCTCAGAGACCCGTGTTGTCTATGGTCGTAGTCTTCGCAGATTTTCTGAGGCGCTGGAGAGTCAGGGCCTAACGATCTCTGGGCTGGATCATGATTCACGGATCAAATTCGCCGAGACGTCGTTTCCAGGCAACAACAAGCTCCGCTGGGCGTTGGGACGGGTTCGCGATACGGAGTCTGCGTCACACAGGAGCGTGACGGACGCTTTCGCGGCGGCCGGCTCTGGGCACGCCGGAGTTGCCGCCGCCCCGCCAATGCTAGCTGCCAGCCAACAGCAGATCCGGCCCTGGCCGGATGCGCTTGACCCGGGCAACCACCCGCCAGCACCCGAGTGGGTGATCATCAACGATGAACATTACACAGCGCCGTTGCGGCCAGCGGAGAGGCAGAGGACCCTGAATACGCCGCAAGCCGCCGCCATTCAGCAGCCGCTGAGCGAAATCGGCAATTCAGCCGGCCGCGTTCCGATGCAGCCTCCCATGCAGCAGTTGCCATTGGAAGGGGTACCTGTTCAAGGGACAAGGTCCGAACACATCGGAAGGCTGCATGCGGAGGCAGCGCCCTTCGCAGGGTCTGAGGCACTCCCCGCTGCCATCGAGAACTCCATAAACGTCTCATTCGCCGTCTCCAAAGGCTTCTCCCATGGGACTCAACCCGCCCCAGACGCGATACTCTCTTCCTTGGACCATTATGGCCTCTTGCCGGATGCGAGCCAGGCCCGGCAAGTGGGCTTTGAGCAGCACGTGGCCGAGCCGCGCCGAGCCGAACCTGTCGCGAGTGGCGCCCGTGCTACCCGCTATCCCCATCTGTCCGACGAACACCGGGACGTTATTGATAAGGCGATCACTCACGTTGCGGCTCAGCAAAAATATAGCGAGAGCACGGTCCGAAAATACACGTCTGCGCTTCGCCGATTGGCGAATGATCTCGGCGCTCGCGGCCAAGCGACTGATCTAAAAAATCACCAGCCCCTGTTCGATCACGTCATTGCTTTCTTTCCGAAAGACGATGATATGAAGAGGGCGTTGATCGTCCTGCGTGCGTATCATGAGCCGGGCTATTCAGCGACTGTTGGCGCCCGCCATCCCCATCTGTCCGACGAACACCGGGACGTTATTGATAAGGCGATCGCCCACGCTGCGGCTCAGCAAAAATATCGCGGGAGCACGCTCGAAATATACTCCTTTGCGCTTCGCCGATTGGCGAATGATCTCGGCGCTCGCGGGCAAGTGACCGATCTAAAAAATCACCAATCCCTGGTCGATCACCTCGATACTTTCTTTCCGAAAAACACTGACATAAGGTATATAAGGCCGGCGTTGAACGTCCTGCGTGCGTATCATGAGCCGGGCTATTCAGCGACTGGCCGGTGGCGAGTGCCGGTGCCCTCAAAGGCAGACGCGCATATCTTGGAACAAATGGCCAGTGACAGCAGCTTGGCCTCAGAGACCCGTGTTGTCTATGGTCGTAGTCTTCGCAGATTTTCTGAGGCGCTGGAGAGTCAGGGCCTAACGATCTCTGGGCTGGATCATGATTCACGGATCAAATTCGCCGAGACGTCGTTTCCAGGCAACAACAAGCTCCGCCTGGCGTTGGGACGGGTTCGCGATACGGAGTCTGCGTCACACAGGAGCGTGACGGACGCTTTCGCGGCGGCCGGCTCTGGGCACGCCGGAGTTGAGATCGCCGCCCCGCCGCCGTTAGCTGCCAGCCAACAGCAGATCCGGCCCTGGCCGGATGCGCTTGACCCGGGCAACCACCCGCCAGCACCCGAGTGGGTGATCATCAACGATGAACATTACACAGCGCCGTTGCGGCCAGCGGAGAGGCAGAGGACCCTGAATACGCCGCAAGCCGCCGCCATTCAGCAGCCGCTGAGCGAAATCGGCAATTCAGCCGGCCGCGTGCCGATGCAGCCTCCCATGCAGCAGTTGCCATTGGAAGGGCTATCGGTTCAAGGGACAAGGTCCGAATACATCGGAAGGCTGCATGCGGAGGCCGCGCCCTCCGCAAGGTCTGAGCCCCCCGCTGCGATCGAGCACTCTATAGACGTCTCATTCGCCGTCCCCAAAGGCTTCTCCCATGGGACTCAACCCGCCCCAGACGCGATGCTCTCTTCCTTGGGCCACTATGACCTCTTGCCGGATGCGGAAAAGCCGGAATGGAACTACGAGATTAAAGGTCACGGCTACACCGCCGAGAGGCCGGAAGGGCGCAACGACTTTTGGCTCGTTGATCGCGGTCCGCTGAGGGAAGCTGCAGCGGCAGCAGTACCGGCAAGGACCCCAGAACTCGCCTCGCCAGCAACCGCCAGGCTGTCAGACACCGGTCGCGGTGTTCCGTTAGTCGATCTGACCACCTCCTCCGATGCTCAGATCGGAGCTTTTCCGTCAGGCTCGTCCATCCTCCCCGAGGGGGCGGTACTCGGCGCCGACCTGCTGAGCGACGCCCATATCCACAGGGATTATCGGTTGCTGGAGCAGGACCTGCAGGAGGCCCACCCAGCGCTCGCCGCCCGAACGCGGCTGGTGGATGCGTTGGTCGCCCATCAGCTGCGCCGTGACGACGGGGACGTGCAAGGTAGGTTGCTGTCCATCTATCATCAAAGCGACGCCCCAGCCGAATTCGTTTTCCTGCCAGTGAACAGTGCCGATCCTATGGATCCGGCGCCGGATTCTCGACGCGTCGAACATTGGTCGCTGCTGCTCGTAGATCGCCGCGACCCGGAAAGAGCGGTCGCCTATCACTACGATTCCATCCAGCACAATGGACAGGGATACAACGACGCGCCTGCACGAGAGCTCGCAACAAGACTGGACGCGACCACCGTGGTGACACCCGCCATGGCCCAGCAGAACAACGGTGTTGATTGCGGTGTCTTCGTGGTGGGCGGCACGCGCGCGCTGGTTCGGAGATTGGCGAACCAAGAGTGGCCGGAACGGCAGCGGCCGCTGCACCTCGCCGACCTCGTTGCCGACCGGCAGGGGCTGCAAAACCGACTGAGGCAGGGCCGCTTGCCGCACGAGCTTGCCGCAATCCCCGCGGAAGCTTTTGCAGCAGCCGGGTCGCAACAAGCCGTGTTGCAAGAGCAGCAAGCCCGACAAGTCGCGCCAGCGCCGTTTGACCAGCACTTGAGCAAGTCGCGCGAGGCCCAGGGCGAACTGACGAGACCACTTGACAGGAGCAACCGCGCCAACAGCGGGGGCGTCATCATCAACACCGAACATTACACAGCGCTGTTGAGACCGGCGAAAAGGCAGAGGACTGACAGTCCGCAAACCCTCGCCACGGGGCGGCAAGCGAGCGAAGCAAATACGTCGTCCATCAGGCAAGACCCCGATCAAGCCCGAGCAGATCTCATGGCTTCCTCCAGAAGCAGAGAGCGCTCCGACGCCGGGCGTTGAGGTCGATTGCGGATGAAGCAGAACAGCTCTTTTGGCAAGGTTTTGTGCGTCAAGTTCTGCAAAAAAGGGGGCGGCCATGAAGCTGGTCATGCGGCTGGCGCAGGCGAGCTTCTTGTGCCGCGCAGATCAGCCATGTTGATGTAGCGGTTGGCTCCATCCAGTTTTCGTTGGTTTCGACGGCCAGCGCCCTGATCAGGCGCAGGCAGCTTTCGGCGTTCGGGAACGGTCGGGTTTCATTGCCTGAGGGAATGACCGGTGAGATCCTCATAGCGGGTCGCGGTAATCCCTTTCGGATGAGCCATCCGACGGCTCGGGAACCGGCATGCCGAGCAGGTCGCGGCAGTGGGCAAGCTTTTGCGCGCGGTAGCGATTGCCGAGAAAGCGGTAGTAGCGGATGCGATGGAAGCCCTCGGGCAGGACGTGCAACAAGAAGCGGCGAATGAACTCGTCGGACGTAACGGTCATGACCTTCTGCCGATTGCCGTGTCCGATAGTCCATCCAGCGGAGACGAACGGCGTTGTCCTCGATGTCGATGAGACGGTTGTTGATGGCAACGCGGTGCGTATAGCACCCGACATAGTCGAGCACCTGGGCAGGTCCTGCGAAGGGCGGCTTGGCAAAGACGACCCACTCAGCCTTTCGTAGCGGCGCCAAATAACGCCGGAAGACGTCGCGCTCGCTCAGGTCCTGCAGGCCAGAGAAGAACCTCAACTGGCCGGCGTCGAATGGCTTTCCCAAGATGGTCCAGAAACAATCGTCGGAACAGGCGCGAGAGCACCCGGACCGGCAAGAAGAAGCCGGGCTTGCAGGCGATCCATCGCTTGCCGTCGGCAGAAAGGCCGCCGCCGGCGACGACACAATGCAGGTGCGGATGATGGAAGGTTCTGGCCCCAAGTATGCAGCACGGCGAAGAAGCCGATCTCGGCACCCAGGTGCTTGGGGTCGGCAGCAATGGTTCGCAGCGTCTCGGCGGCGGCACGGAAGAGCAGGCCGTAGACGAGCGCCTTGTTCTGATAGGCGATGGCGGCAATGTCGCCGGGCAGTGTGAAGACCACGTGAAAGTACTGTGTGTCGAGCAGCTCGGCGCGACGATCCTCGAGCCACTGCGCGCGGGCCAGCGATTGGCAGCGGGGGCAATGCCTGTCGCGGCAGCTGTTGAAGACGATGCGCCGGTGGCACAGTGATCGCACTGCTCGACATGCCCACCGAGCGCGGCGGTCCGGCACAGTTCGACGCCGTCATGACGCGGCGCTGGGCGATCGACAGCTGCGCGTCATGCGCACGATAAGCTTCGCCGTAGCGGCGGAAGATGTCCGCCACTTCCGGCCCCGAGCAGGCCATCGGCGCGAGCTCAGAAGTACTGCGGCTTGGCGGGCGGCGGCGGGGTGGGCGCCGGCCTCGGCAAGAGCTCGAAGGGTGGCGATCCGCAGGTAATGGGCGGTGGTCGCGAGGCTGCGGTGACCGAGCAGCAGTTGAATGGTGCGCACGTCGGCGCCGGCCTCCAGCAGATGGACGGCGAAGGCGTGGCGAAGCGAATGGGGCGTGACCGGCTTGGACAATCCGGAGCGGTCGCGCGCTTTCGCGCAGGCCTGTCCCACCGCATTCCTGGTGATCGGCTGCCGGCACGATCGCCGGGGAAGAGCCACTCCTTTGGGCGCCTCGCCAGGATCGTCAACAGCCATTCCATCAGCCAAATCGACGACCTGCGCCTTGGGCTTACACTGGGACGCCCGAGAGCTAAAGGCCGTGGCCGGAAAAACAACGCTTACGCTTGATCAGCCTCATCAGCTATCCAGAATAGCTCCTGTCACGCGGCCAAGGTGCCTCCGTAGCTAACCTCTACGTCAGCGTTGAAGAAGTACCCCGCACCACGGCACGTCTTGACCAGGCGAGGATTGGCCGCGTCAGCCTCCAGCTTTCGTCGTAACCGCAAGATCAGGACGTCGATACTTCGATCGTAGACCTCTTCTCCACGCACACGGCTCGCGAGCAAAAGCCGTTCTCTGGATAACACGTTGCGGGGGTTCTCCAAGAACGCGATCAAGAGATTGAACTCACATGCCGTAAGCTTGACCTCGCCACGCTCTGAACAGATCAGCCGCCGCTGCTTGACGCTGAGCTTCCAGGCTCCAAACCGAAATGAGCGATGATCTTTGGTTGACGGACTGGCAATGCGCTGGCGTAGCGCTACGCGAATGCGGGCCAGGAACTCGCGCAGCCCGAAAGGCTTCGGGATGAAATCGGTTGCGCCGAGCTCCAGAGCTACAACTTTTTCCGCCTCATCAAGCCGGTCGCCGCTGATCACTATGATGGGTAAATCCGATTTTGTCGCCAGATTGCGGACGATCGCAAGCCCATCCTCCCGGCCCAGGTTGAGGTCAACCACCACGAGGTCGACAGGCTCATGCGATAGAACGTAGTTAAAGTGCTTGCTATCGTTGACTGCGGTCACCTTTAAGGCATGCATCATGAGATACTCGGCGATGAGGCGCCGCATTGCGGCATCATCGTCAATGACAAGAACATGTTTCAACGGCTCACCTTCAATCTTGAATCCCCTTGTCTAAAGCGCGCCGAGCAACCTTGTGGCACCGACGCAAAACAGCTGCCCCTTGCTACACTCGCCGTCGCCTGCGGCCAATGAGGCCGTTGCTCGTCCTGGTCTTTTCATCCACAGCGAATTGACTGCATCCAGGCAGCCCGTGACGATCAGACAGGTTCCAAGCGCCGGCATGACCCCGCCCTGGGTCCTTCGCTTTTTCGCTTCGAGCTTATATGCAGGCCTGCCAACACGCGCTTGCGGAGCTGGATCATCTCGAAAGCCTCCCGCTCGCGCGTCCGGCTCGGACGCGGTGCTGCAGCGCGGCGTTTGATTAACCACAGGGCCGGTCGGCGCAAGGGATTCTCAACAGCGGCCTTGTTCCAGTGGTATGTCTCCTGCCTACGGCGGGTTCTTCCGAAGCGGCCGGCAGCGCCTGGTTCGGGCGACCGGCAGGTCCGGTCGCGGCTACCGTCCGAGCTAACATATTCTCAGTTGAATGCACACCCTCCCTTTGAGCCAGTCACTTTGCTTGCCGACTGCGCCGTCGGACGCCACCGATTGCGTGCGGTTCTTGTGCCGATGGACTGTACATGATCCCCTGTTGGCGACCGGCCGAACAGCTGAGCCAGGCTCGCAGCAGGCTGGGCTGCGCCGCGACGTCTTCCAGTTGACCCCCGCGCCGCGGATTTGCGCCTTCGAGCCAGCTTCGCGGAGACCTCGCGGTGTCGATGACCTGATCTTGCAGGGCCGCTCATGGCTGTCTCATAGGCCAATGACAGCATACGCAACATTGGGCAGCTTGGCGCCTTTGTCGGTTCTCCCGTTCGATCGACTCACGGCACCCGCAGCCTGGATAACCCGCCGAGCTTCCATTTGCCTTTGACCAGCGCCCGTAGAAGATCCCATCATCATCCATGACGCCGAAGCCGCGGCTTACAGTCCAGGAGCAACGGACCGCCGGACGGGCAATCCCGCACAGGGCGTCTCGTAGCAAGATGCTTTGGATGTCGCCGGCTTGATCACGCCCCGCGCCATCCACGCATGCGCAAGCTGGTCACCCACGCTGACCAACACGGTCTTTGCTTCAATTGAAACCGAAAAGCCGAACCTGAACATCACGCAGTAACAAACCTTCCCGATAAGCGCGTGCCGGACAGGGCCAGAACCCGTCCGGCGGCTTGGAAAGGTAGGTGATAGGGAATGTTTATTGCAGTTTGGTCGCTGGCCATTGTCCTGTTGACATCCATGTCACTCCCGGCCGCGCCCGCGCCACTTTCGCCCCGTGAGTTCCACCGCCTATCGCGCAAATGCGCTCCCTGGGTTGCGCCGTCCACGCTCGCCGCGATTGCCAAGATTGAAAGTGGCTTTGAAACGCTGGTGGCCCATGACAACACAACAGGCGAGCAGCTTCGCTGGATAGACCACCTGGAAGCCACGCGGGGCATCAAGGACCGCCTCGACGCACAACATTCTGTCGATGTTGGATTGATGCAGATAAACAGCAAGAACTTTTCCATGCTCAGTCTCACGCCGGAAAAGGCTTTCGAGCCCTGCGCCTCCCTTTCGGCTGCCGCCCACTTGCTTGAAAGCCGGTATGCCGGGGGCACGACTGCTCCGGCGCAGCAACTGGCCCTTCGCCGTGCCATCTCGGCCTATAACACGGGCGACGTCACGCGTGGCTTCGCCAACGGTTATGTACGCAAGGTCGAGTCGGCCGCAAAGGACATCTCAAGTCACCTTGAGCGAACGCTGGAGCCGACCGCCCGAGATGCGCCAGATCTTGAGGCACCCGGTCGGAAAGCCGTGCCGCCTCTGCTCCAACAGAGCCAACAGGCCAATAGAAAGCAGCCCAACCAAAATTCCTGGGACATCTGGGGTTCCTATCAGCCAAACGGCTCCGGGGCCGATCCCTCCGGTCCGACCGGCAGCCAGGCAGCTGGAGAGCGGGAACCCTCGAACCCGAACAAACTCATATTCGATTGAATCATGGAGATACAATGATGAAGCCACTCAAAATGCTTCGTGCGCTTAAAACGCATGTTCCTTCGCCTTTTTCCATGCTGCGCATGGCGGCTGAATATGTACCGGCCGTTGCTGCAGGCGTGGCGTGGGCGGTCTTCTCCAGCGGGCCAGCCGCGGCCCAGGTGACCGGAGGGACGGATCCTGCCAAGATGGTCCAGAATATCTGCACCTTCATACTTGGCCCCTTCGGACAATCGCTGGCCGTGCTCGGACTCGTGGCCATCGGTATCTCCTGGATGTTCGGTCGTGCTTCACTTGGCCTGGTTGCGGGTGTCGTTGGAGGGATCGTCATCATGTTCGGCGCCAGCTTCCTGGGCAAGGCGCTCATAGGCGGTGGCTGATGAGCGACCGGTTGGAAGTGAGCACCCTCTATGTGGCGGCGACACGCCCTGCACTTTTTCTGGGGGTGCCGCTGACGCTGGCCGGAGCGCTCATGATGTTGGGTGGGCTCGTCATCATTATCCTTAAGAACCCACTTTATGAAGTCGTGCTCGTGCCACTCTGGTTCGGAGCACGGTTGATTGTTGAGCGCGACTATAACGCGGCAAGCGTCGCGTTCCTCTATTTACAGACCGCCGGCAGAAGCGTGGACGGACAGGTGTGGGGCGGCGCGAGCGTCAGCGCCAATCCGATCAGAGTGCCGAAACGCGGAAGAGGAATGGTGTAATGTTTGGCGCCAGTGGCCGGACCGAGAGATCTGGCGAGATCTACCTTCCGTATGTCGGTCATCTAAGCGATCAGGTTGTCCTTCTGGAGGACGGATCGATCATGGCCATGGCACATGTGAACGGGCTGCCGTTTGATTTGGAAGACCCTGAGATGCGCAACGCGCGCTGCCGCGCGTTCAACACTCTCTTGCGCAACATCGCCGACGACAATGTCACGCTGTACGCCCATCTTGTGCGAAACAACGATGTGCCGGCGCCGGCATCGCGCCAGTTTCAAAGTGCATTCGCTGGCAGTCTTAGCGAGGCCTATGAGAGCCGTGTGCTGTCGGGCAAGCTCTTTCGCAACGATCACTTCCTCACGGTCGTCGTGTTCCCACGAAGCGCAATCGGCAAGATTGGCTGGCGCATTGCCAAATACCCCAGGCGGAATGACAGCGATCTGGCCGCACAAATACGAATCCTGGAGGACCTCTGGCAGATCATTGCTGGGTCACTCGGCGGTTACGGTCTGCGCCGGCTGGGTATTCGTGAGAAAGGCGACGTGCTCTTCACGGAAATCGGCGAGGCGCTTCGGCTGATAATGACTTGCCGGTTTCTCCCGGTTCCGATGGTTACCGGCTCACTTGGCGCCTCGATCTACACTGACCAGGTCATATGCGGGAAGCGGGCGCTTGAGATTCGAAGACCCGGGGATAGCTCCGTGGGATCATTGTTTTCGTTGCGTGAGTATCCGGCGACGACGCGGCCAGGCATGCTAAATCCGTTGCTGTCCGCCAACTTTCCGCTTGTCCTCAGCCAGAGCTTTTCCTTCCTCACTCGGCCACAAGCTCATGCGAAGCTTAGTCTTAAGTCCAGCCAGATGACGAGCGCCGGCGACAAGGCTCTCACCCAAATTAATGAACTTGCCGAAGCAGAGGACGCGCTGGCAAGCAACGAATTCGTCATGGGTTCACATCATTTGAGCCTGTGCGTCTATGCCGACAGCCTCAACAGCCTTGGAGATCGCGCAGCAAATGCCCGCGCAAGGCTGGCCGACACGGGCGCCGTTATTGTCCAAGAGGGTATCGGCATGGAGGCCGCGTACTGGTCCCAACTTCCGGGGAACAAGAAGTGGCGCACGCGCCCCGGGGCGATCACTTCGCACAATTTTGCCGGGCTTGTCTCTTTTGAGAACTTCCCAAGTGGTTCCACTACCGGCCACTGGGGCAAAGCTGTTGCGCGCTTTCGCACGAACGGTGGAACTTCTTTCGACTACATCCCGCATGAGAATGACGTCGGCATGACGGCGATATTCGGACCCGTCGGCAAAGGCAAGACGACGCTGATGACCTTTATCCTCGCGATGCTTGAGCAAAGCGTGGTCGATCGCGATGGTGCGATCGTCTTTTTCGATAAGGACCGGGGTGGTGAACTGCTGGTGCGAGCCACCGGAGGGACATATCTGGCGTTGCGCAGAGGCGCTGCGAGCGGCTTGGCCCCTCTGCGTGGACTGGACAACAGTTCCGCCTCGCGGGACTTTCTTCGCGAGTGGTTGGTGGCGCTAATCGAGAGTGACGGTCGTGGTCCGATCTCGCCGGAGGAAAGCCGTCGACTGGAACGTGGCATTGTTCGTCAACTTTCGTTCGAACCCGTAATGCGCTCAATTGCGGGCCTGCGCGAATTCCTGCTGCACGGCCCCATCGAGGGCGCTGGAGCGCGGCTACAGCGGTGGTGTAGAGGCAACGCGCTTGGATGGGCCTTTGACGGCGATGTCGACGAAGTAAGGTTGGATGCCTCCATTACCGGGTTCGACATGACGCAACTCCTGGAATATGAGGAGGTCTGTGCGCCGGCCGCGGCATATCTTCTGCATCGAGTGGGCGCTGTTGTCGATGGCCGTCGGTTCGTCATGAGCTGCGACGAATTTCGCTTCTATCTGCTCAACCCCCAATTCTCGGCTGTTATCGACAAGTTCTTGCTCACCGTCCGCAAGAACAACGGCATGTTGATACTTGCTACGCAGCAGCCTGAGCACGTGCTGGAATCGCCTCTTGGAGCTAGTCTCGTTGCGCAATGTATGACGAAAATTTTCTACCCGTCACCGACGGCGGACCGATCCGCGTATGTCGATGGCCTGAAATGCACTGTGCCGGAGTTCGAGGCAATCCGCCAGGAAATGGCAATCGGCAGCCGCAAGTTTTTGCTCAAGCGCGACAGCGGGAGTATTGTTTGCGAATTCGATCTTGGGCAGATGCGCGAGTATGTAGCCGTACTCTCGGGGCGGGCGAACACCGTGCGCTTTGCCGACCAGCTTCGCGACCAGCACGGAGATGCCCCAGATAGGTGGCTCGACAAGTTCATGGCCCATTACCATGAAGTTAAAGACTGACGGAGAAATATTCATGCAATTTGCTAAGCTTGCAGCAACGACGCTTGCTGCTTCCCTTCTGCTTCACGGACAGGCCAGGTCGCAATTTATCGTCAGCGACCCTATAACAGAAGCACAATCGACCGCGACCGCGATTTCCACTGCGGCGATCCTTGAGAGTTCAATCGTGACGCTCAGCAACACAATCGCCATGGTGGAGATGCTAACGTCGTCGTTCGGTGTCATGGGACTGCTGGGCTCACTTAACCAAAAAAATCAGTACCCGTCGAGCAATCAGCTAGAGCGGCAGATGTTTGACAGCCAGACGCCAGCTTCGAATATAGCGCGTGCGATTGCGCAGGACCCAGATCGGAAAGTCGACGGCACCGATCTGGAAGCGAAACTGTTACAGGGACAGGTCGCCGGTGCTGCCAATGCTGCAGGTCTCGCAGCTGAGAATCTGGTTATGATGGACAAGCGCCTTCAGGAGAACGCCAGCACTCTTGGTCAGCTTTCCCGCTCGCGAAATATTATGCAGGCCACAGTGACCAACGGTCTGGTCCTCAAGCAGATTCACGATGCGATCATCCAAAATGCCCAGGCCACGAGTCTGCTGACGATGGCCACTGCACAAGCAAGCCTTCACGCAGCAGAGGAGGCCGCGATGCAACGTCGCGAACGCGAGACGACTGCTGGCCTCTTTTTTTTGGCGCCAGTAAACAGACGCTAAGCCGGCTCAGCTGGGCTGATCAGGGACAAATCAGGCTCACGCCATGGATTTTAAGATTTCCGCGCCATTCACGGCCATACACACGATCTTTCATGTGGCCTTTACGTCAGGGCTGCACAACGTGCTTGAAAAAATCCAAGAGGCGGTCAGCGCGCCTCTGGTTGCGTGTGTGACGCTTTGGATAATAATCCAAGGCTGTCTGGTTATGCGTGGTCAAGTCGATGCGCGTGCAGGTATCTCGCGCGTAATTATGGTGTCGATTGTAGTCGGCCTTGTCTTAGGGCAGGCCAACTACCACAATTACATTGAAACGGTCTTCGACGACACGATTCCAAGGCTTGCTCACCAGATCAGTGGCAGCGACTTGCCCTTCACCGATATTCCCCAGAAGCTCGACTGGATGTTTGCTTCAACTCAGTATGCCTTTCAGATGATTGCTTCCGAAATCGGGCCTATGAACGGCCAAGACATACTTGCTTTCGAAGGAGCGCAATGGATTTTCTACGGCTCGCTGTGGACAGCGTTCGAAATCTATGATGCCGTTGGGATTTTGACGAAGGTGCTCTTGGCGATCGGCCCCCTGGTTCTTGTCGGTTACCTTTTTGATCACACTCGAGACATGGCTACAAGATGGATCGGCCAACTGCTCTCGTACGGGCTGCTGCTTCTCCTTCTTAATATCGTTGCCACGATAGTTATCGCGGCCGAAGTAGTCTCGCTGGCAGCGATGCTTTTGATGATCAAATACTCGGGCACGACCGCAGCCAAGATCATCGGGCTTTACGAGCTCGACATGCTTTTCCTGGCTGGCGATGCTCTGATCGTCGCGCTTCCGACGATCGCCAGCAGCATCGCCGCCGGGTCTTGGGCAGGGACGAGCCGACCTCTTAACAACCTCAATCGCTACTTTGCCAGAACGGCGGGCGGTTAAAATCAACGAGCGGTGCCAAAAACATGAAACGCTATCTACTTCTGTCAATCCTCGCTTTGGCGGCCTGCAAGACAACCGATCGGCTTGCGACCTGCACGGGTACGCCATTCCAACTGAACGCGGGACAATGGGAAACCACCCCTGAGGATCTTCAGGTCGAGTGTGCGGAAGAGCCCAAATGAAATTTCCTGAACATGCCCTCCTAGTGGAGAGAGAAACGCTAGCCGCTCACTACAAGAAGGTGGAAGCGTTTCAAACTTCACGAGCGAAGTCTGCGGGGCGCTTGTCAAAGGCCCTTATAGCCTTTGCGGCAGCGGCGGTCCTAGGAAATGTTGCCCAGGCATTTACCCTCGCCGCCATGTTCCCGTTGGCCAAGCTAGTACCTGTGTTCCTCTGGGTACGGCCAGACGGGACCGTTGACAGCGAAGTGTCAATCTCTCGATTGCCCGCAACCCAAGACCGAGCCGTCATAAACGCTTCGCTGTGGGAATATGTACGCCTGCGCGAGGGCTACACGGCAGATACCGCCCAGTACGCCTATGACCTCGTATCCAGTTTCAGCGCACCGGCTGTGCAACAGCAATACCAAGATTTCTTCAACTATCCGAATCCCACTTCGCCGCAAGTCACGGTCGGCAAGCGCGGCAAGCTCGAGATCGGGCATATTTCATCGAACGACATCAGTCCCGACGTTCAACAGATCCGATACAAACGGACGCTTGTTGTCGATGGGCAGATGCCGACAGTGACCTCCTGGACAGCTACCATCCGCTACGAGCGCTTGACGGGTCTGCCTGGCCAATCCAGGCTCACCAATCCGGGAGGTCTACTCGTCACGTCCTATCAAGCCTCGGAAGATACCGTATCGAACCTGGGCTACGTGCAGCCATGACAAAAAGAGCATTTCTCGCGCTGGCCTGTTCACTCCTCTTCGCGATGGAAGCGCGCGCGGAAGACACGCCACTTGCGGGCAAACATGATGCGCGGATGCGCTACCTGGCTTACCGTCCCGACGAAGTGGTGCGCCTATCGACCGCAGTGGGGGCGACGCTGGTCGTCACATTCGCGGCCAACGAGACAGTCGCAGCCGTAGCCGTTTCCAATAGCAAAGACCTGGCTGCGCTCCCACGGGCCAACTATCTCTTTTTTAAGGCTAGCCGGATCCTTTCGCCGCAGCCGGTCATCGTGCTGGCCGAGAGTGAGTCGGGTACACGGAGATACGTCTTCAGTATTTCAACGAAGGCGATGCCAAAACTCGATGAGAAGCAACCAGACTTATACTACAGTGTGCAGTTCACCTATCCAGGAGATGAGGCTGCTGCTCAGAGAAAGGAAGTAGAAAGGCGCTCGATTCTTGGCCGGGACCGGGCAAAAGTGCTGCAAGACGAGAGAGTTCAGGATCTGTTGAATCGCCCCGCCGCAAATGCAAGTCCGGACGAAAGCAATTTTCATTACGTCGCAAAGGGCGATCGATCGCTGGCGCCGCTGGAAGTTTTCGACAATGGCTTTACGACCGTATTTGGCTTCGCAAGCAATTCCCGCATACCCTCCCTCTACGTTATCAATCCCGACGGCAAGGAAGCCGCTGCCAATTACACGGTCAAAGGGGACTATGTGGAAGTGTCCGCAGTCGCTCGGGAATGGCGTCTGAGAGATGGCAATACGGTCTTGTCCATTTTCAACAGGGCTTATGATCCTTTGGGACGAGCGCCAGGGACCGGTACAGTGACACCCGACGTGTGGCGCGTTTTGAAAGGCTCGGGTCGATGAATGATACCGGCCCACAGGCGGGACATGATGTCCATGCATCCGGATCGATCGTGTCGGAGCCGACCCGCCGGCATGTTTCGGGATCGCAGAAGTTGGCCGTCGCTGCTCTTGTTCTCGTCTCATCTCTATCGCTTATCTGGCTCGGAGGTCGTTCCAGCACAGAAGACGAGCTATCTCAGCCAAAACCGCCAATTGTCGCCAACGCCGAGCCATTCCGCCCCGTGCCAATTGAGATTGCTCCCGAACCTCCAGCACCCGTTCAGGCGGCGCAGGCAGCAGATCCTGCGCCATCCACGCCGCCCCCAACGGCGCCAGATGATGTGCAGCCGGAGGAAACACCAATCTTCGCTTACACTAGCAGCAGTCAAATGCCCAATGACGGTCAGCGGAGCGAAGACGACCATAAGGATGCTCCCACGACACCGGATGAGATTTCAATCGGTGGCGATCTGTCAGGCCGATTGAAGCCAGATGTACAGGAGCCGAGCCGGGCCACACTTTTGCCGCACCCTGATCTCGTGATTACGCAAGGAGCGATCATTCCCTGCATTTTGCAAACAGCAATTGACACAAATTTACCCGGCTATGTGAAGTGCGTTTTACCTCAAGACGTCCGCGGCACAACCAACAATGTCGTGCTCTTGGACCGCGGGACGACGGTGATTGGCGAGATCCAGCGCGGTCTCCAGCAGGGTGATGCGCGTGTCTTCGTGCTGTGGACGCGCATCGAAACACCTGACCATGCCCTCGTTTCGATTGCATCGCCGGGCGCTGACGAGCTCGGCCGCTCCGGAATGCCTGGCACGGTGGACAGTCATTTCCGGGAACGCTTTGGCGGCGCAATGCTCATGAGCGTCATTCAAGGCGCGTTTCAGGCGGCAGGTCAATACGCGGCCGGCTCTGGTGGAGGAAGCGGCATCAACAGCTTCCAGAGCAATGGTGGACAAGCCGTCGAGACGACACTGAGAGCGACGATTAACGTTCCGCCAACCCTGAAGAAAAACCAGGGAGATGCTGTATCCATCTTTGTGGCTCGGGACCTCGATTTCTCAGATGTATACGATCTTAGAGCGACTGCCGCGGCGCCAAGCCCCCAACATCGCGAACGCAGGAGAGACAACAATGCGGTCGGAGGCTGATCCTCAATTGCGTTTGCTTCTCGAGCCCGTTCTAAAATGGCTTGAGGAGCCAAGAACCGAAGAGGTCGCTATCAACCGGCCTGGGGAAGCCTTTGTCCGACAGGCCGGCGTGTTCACGAAACATCCGCTGCCACTGTCTTATGATGACCTTGAGGACATCGCGATCCTCGCTGGAGCGCTGCGCAAGCAAGATGTCGGACCGCAAAGCCCCCTCTGTGCGACTGAGTTGCCGAACGGAGAGCGGCTGCAGATCTGTTTGCCGCCCGCTGTACCATCAGGAACAATAAGCCTGACGATACGGCGTCCCTCAAGTCGTGTGACCGAACTCAAGGAAGTTTCATCTCGCTACGAATACTCGCGTTGGAATCAATGGCGCTCGCGAAAAGAGCGCCAAGAGCGGCAGGACGAAACGATTCTTCAGCACTACGACCATGGTGACTTGGAGCAATTTTTGCGAGCCTGCGTCTGCGGGCGGCTCACGTTGCTGCTTTGCGGACCTACTGGAAGCGGCAAAACGACAATGAGCAAGACTTTGATCAACGCTATACCCCCGCATGAGAGGTTGATCAGTATCGAGGACACGCTCGAACTTGCAATCCCGCACGAGAATCATGTCCGGTTACTCTATCCGAAGGACCGAGCAGGCGCAGGTGGGGTGACGGCCGAGCAACTGTTGCAAGCCAGCTTGCGCATGCGCCCTGATCGAATTTTGCTTGGCGAGATGCGCGACGATGCCGCTTGGGCCTACCTTAGTGAAGTCGTCTCCGGTCATGCGGGATCAATATCAACGATCCATGGGGCTGATCCGGTCCAAGGTTTCAAAAAGCTCTTTTCACTCGTCAAGAGCAGCGCGCAAGGAGCCGCTGTGGAAGACCGCACGCTTCTTGACATGCTGTCGGCTGCCATTGACGTCATTGTACCGTTCCGTACCCAAGGCGACGTGTATGAGGTGGGAGAGGTATGGCTCGCCGCCGATGCCCGGCGACGGGGAGAGACAGTGGCCGACCTTCTCAACAAGCACTAAGGCTGGAACAACGTCTGGGGATCGATCAGTTGGTGAACGTGACGCCTCAGTTTGTTCTGCTCCGATGTCTTTTTTGACGGGCCTTCTCGGAGTGCTTGGATAGCTGAGCGAGTCGGCGGCATCATGCCATCATCATTGTACGAACCGCATGCTCCATTGTCCGGGACGAGACCGGCTTCGCTAGCCGAAGGACGAAGGCCTGATTGGCAGATGTGACCGGCATGGGGTCGATTTCACCGACAATTATAACAGGCACCTTCATGAGGGTGGGGCATGCGGATTCTGCCTGTCCTCGCTCGAGGAAAGGCGCTTTACCGAAAATCAGCAGGTCGGCTGCTTTCCCGCTCTCGATCCAGCCGCAAAGGCTTTCGAAGGTCGCGAAGCCGACCGGCTTATAACCCAGCGCGGCGATATTCTTCTTGTAGTTCTCCAACTCTGCTCGGTCGGACTCCACGACCGCAATAATTTCTCCGTTGCCAAGTGATCCGTCGTATGGGCCGACAGCGATGTCAGCGCTGACGGGCTCCTCCTCAGAGGCCGGTAAGTAGATATCGAAGCGGGTACCTCGGCCAACAGCCGAGGTGACGTCAAGGCATCCTGCGAGCGCGCTCACGTGCCTGTCAACCGCAGCAAGACCCAGCCCGGTCCCGCCGAAGCGAGAGCGGGTGGTAAAAAAGGACTCAAAGATATGCGGAAGTATCGAACTTGCAATTCCTGGGCCATCGTCGCTGATGGACAGGAGAACGTAATGTCCAGGTCTCAAGGTGCCCTGAGCCAGCGGCTTTGTTTGGCAAACCTGGGCGCGAGAAACGCTAATCTCGACACGGCCCTGGTTCAAGACAGCCTCCGACGCGTTCTTGCACAAATTCATAAGGATCTGCTGTATCTCGGTTGGGCTGCCCTCGACCACCGTTTGCCACTCGTCGATTTTGAAGTTCAACTGAACATCCGCTCGAACTGTCACCCGCAGCAATGGCGCAAGATCCATAACAATCTCGGAGACGCTGATAGGGACCGCCTCGCGCTTCCGGTTTCGGCTGAGTGACAAGATCTGGTCAACGATCAGCTTGGCTCGGTGTCCAGCTAAGATGATTTGGTTGATGTGGTTCCGAACTCTGGAGGGGCGACGTACAAGACCTTGAGCAATCTCTGAATAGCCGATTATTGCGCCTAAAATATTGTTGAATTCATGTGTGGCGGCGCTTGCAATCGTGCCGATTGTCCTTAGCCTTTCCAAATGCTCCCATCGACTCACCAGAAGGTCGCGTTCGGCATTTACACGTTGCATCTCAAGATGGTGGCTCAAACGCGCAATAGCACTTGCAAGAACCCGCAGGTCGTCAGCTGAGGGGAGTGAGCGATTTTGTTCAAAAACAAGGATGCAAACCGCAGCCTGCTGATCGGAGGCCCTGCAAGCAACAATTTGACAAACACCTGAAGCGCCTTTGGCGGTGCGAACCACTTCCGCCGCAGGAACGACGCGAAACACTGGCCGTCCTTCGCGGACAAGTGAAACAACTTCATCAACAAGTGCGACGTTCCAGACGGGTATGCACGTGTTTGCCAAAAAGCACTCGGTGTGCCTGCTGAGGCTCGGATCAACCAGAGCAAGTGCGCATTGATCCGCATGGAAAACGCGTTGGACGAGTCTAAGCGCTGCTTCAGTGGAAAAGCGCGCTGCGTCGTTCTTTGCTCTACTGTCGTTGAAGCGAGCTTCGATCTCACTCATCGCCTCTTCAACCTCCAGCCGCCTTTTCAGTCGGTTCGTCCGCAGATGCTGTCTGGAGGATCGAATGATCGCAAACAAGCAGATCCATATGGACAAAAAGCCAAAGAAAAGTCGCGTACGCTGCGCTTGCGCACTGGCCAGGCTATAGCCTTTCAGATGCTCTCGTTCCAGTTCGGCGGCCTTGGATGACGTGTCGAGGGATGCGACCTGATTGGCAGCTTGGTCCAACCTCCATAAAGAAGACGCGGCAGCGCCGGCCTTGACCACAACATCCGCGGCAGCCCGGGCCTGGCTGGCAGCAACCCGGTAGGGAGGCTGATCCATCTGTGATGCGAGCGTGAGCCCCGGTTCGGCCGAAAATGCGATCAGCTTGGACAGTACAACCCTGCGCGACGGTGCCTCCCCAAGGCGACCAAGCGAGCGAGCAAGATCTGCGAGACAGTTTTGCACAAGCTGGTCTTGCTTGACCAAGGCTGAGACGGCAGCCTCCTTGTTTTCGATCGAGTTTATGAGCTGCGCGCGCAATCTGGATTGCACGGAGCTCTCATCCGGCGAAGCCTCGGGAGAGCGTTGCAAGTTCTCACGATTCCTTTGCAAAGCCTGTCCGGCAGAAGCAACCGACCGGGAGTCCAATACCATATACGTCCCGGCGCGGGCGACGTCGCGCCGCAGCAATGCATCGTTGATCTGTATCGTTCGCAACTGGCTTAGGATCGCGTCGTCGATCTGCGGGGGCTGCCCCTGCGTCCCGATCAAGAGCGCAATCGTGGCGGCTAGGGCGATTACAATTGCTTTGTCGGAACTGAGCCGTGTTTCCCAAGGAAACGGCGTTTGATCCGCGGTGCACGCCTTGCGAAGGCCCAACCTGAAGTCCAGCTCGTCATGGGTTCGGTATGCGGCCGGTTGCTGCTGGAACAGGAAAGCCACGCCTACCTCTCCCCTTATAAGGACGGCTTAAACACCGTTTGCCGAATTTGGTCTTGGCCCGCTTCCAGGCATAGAACGAGCCCCCAGAGGCGCCTCCGCGACGCGGAGCTCATCCTCACGATCTTGGAAGCAGATGAATATGACGCGCAGGCGGTGCTTCGCCCCGTCGCGGCGGGAGGGGCCTCAACTGAGGCCAAGGATGAATCGCCGATTGAGTGAACGGATAGGGCGCGCGTTCCGGGGATAGTGCGAGGTAAATCGCTCGATATCCGCTGGGTCGACCTCAACCGGTTCCGTCGCCACCATCCAGTCAACGTTTTCGGTGCATGGCGGCGTCGTCAAAGACCCTTCATAAGTCCAATAGCGAAGCGAAGCCGGCAGAAGCCCATTCGGGTCGACGTCGTCGACCGCTGCCTCTTTGCCTGACGTTGCTGGAAGTGCTGCAGCAAGCCTGGCAAAGCTCGCATTTGTGCGGCCTGGCGTCAGAAACACGGCCAGCACACCGAGAGTATCGCTGTTGCGGTCCTTATGGACAAAATGCACTTCCATCGGGAAACTCTTGCCTGCAACGTGGTGCTCGCTTGGCGCATGGAAATGGAACTGTAGCAGTTCATAGACACGGTCCCCCCGAGTGAGCGTGCTGCCTCGCGGCAGATTGATCTGAATGGTGTGGCCGTTGTTCACCATCCTACCGCCGTCCCTGTGCCAACCTATGGCGATGTGGGGAATATCCGCTTTGACCGCGCCTTTGATATCGACCGGCGATTGCTGCATGCCCGCCGAGCAGACCAAGTTCTTCTTGTCCAGATGCCCCCATTCTTCGGGTCCGACCGGGCCGGCATATCCCCATTCGGTGCTGGTCGCCCGCGCGGCTTCAGCGCAAACAGGACACGCGCCGAGTGCAACGAATCCCTTAATCAGACTACGGCGGTGCATATTGCTTTGGCTCCTACTGAACACGTCAAATTTAGCGCTGGCATGGGGACTGCAGGCACAGCGGTGATGTGGGCGATGCCTTCCCAATTTGCGGCCGAACAGTTCGGTGCGTCACCATCGCGGCGCAAGCCGATGATTCTCGACGTGGATTCCGACTCCCGCGCGTGGCCTTGCTCGCCACCACACGCGGTTTGTTTCAGCTATTATTTTCACAAGGTAGACCACCCGGCCGGATCCATGCTCATTGTCTCCACGACGGCCGATTGCCGTTCGGCTGCAGATCACATGGTCGACCCCACCGAAGATCGCCTCGGCACCCGGGCCGCACTGGACAAGCGATTCCATGCAACTACTCCGATGGCGCCCACCACGCCAACAGACGCTTCATAGTCATCATCGGGCAATCAGAGAAATCGATTGCTTCGATAAAGAACATCCACGAAATGGATGCATCATGCCCAATTTGCGGTGCTGCTGAGGACGCCCCTTTGCTCGGATCATCTCGGCGAGGCCGAGTTGTTCGCACGTAGCGTCGTGGACCTCGGCTGATGAGGCGAGGCCAGCGCGCAGTTAATGCCCCGCGAATTTCGTCGCCCGCTCGTCCTACGGCAGATCGCCGCGCGCGTCCCCGTGGCGCTTCGACGCGAGTTCTAGCAGCAGCGCCGCGCGGACAGCAGGCTGGCAGAAGGCGCGCCCACACGATAGAGATGAGATCGTTAAGAACGACCAGACGCCAATCAGCGCGATGGAGCGCAGCATCCGGTATGAGAGGCTCGACGGCAGCAGCGAGGCGGAAACCGCGCGAAAGCGAGCAGCGTGTCAGAAGAAAGCCGAGCGAGGACGGGCAGCGTTCGACCGAAGCCGACGAGCGCGGGTTCAGAGAAGCAGAGGTGGACAAAGACTCCCAGCCCGTTGTCAGATTTGCCCAACGAACGCAAAGCACGGTGACGGACTTCTCGAAATGGCGGCCTTGTAGATCTGAACTCTTAGGCGAAACACCGAAAGCCATGCCTCGAGCACGTTGTCGTCAGGTGCCGCGTTCGCGTGACTGCCTTCTTCTGAGCCTCTCGAAAACAAACAGCTTGCCTTCGCTCACACTGTCTTCGAGCGCCTTCGCCTTCGCCAGATGCGCCGCAATCGCGCTGGCCAGCATGCAACCTGTTCCGCGCATTGATCCGGCAAGGCGCGGTGCGTCGAAGCGGATGGGTTCTTGATTGGATCGTAACAGAATATCGGTCGATCGGGCTCCCGACGCATGCCCAGCCTTGATCAGCAGGGCTTGAGTGCCGGCGCCCAGCAATCTTTGTCCTTGTTGGAGCACTCCGTCCTCATCCACCGCCAGTTCGCAGGCAGTAAGGAGCGCCAGTTCAGGCAGGTTGGGCGTGACAATGCAGCAAAGCGGCATCAGATCGCGCTTCATGGCAGCGATGGCGCCTGCTTCCAGAAGTGCGCGGCCTGAAGAGGAGGCCAGCACAGGGTCGAGTAGTGCCGGCACCTGTCGATTTTCGCGCAGTACGGCGGCAACCGCAGCGATAATCTCGGCTGTTCCGAGCATGCCGATCTTGATCGTGGCCACTTCGTTGGCCTGCAGCGCAGCACACATCTGATCGGCCACCAAGCTGGGTGGCGAATGATGGATTTCCATTATGGCGTTATGCGTTTGCACCGTCAGCGCTGTGACGGCGAGACAGGAGCGCACGCCAATGGCAGAGATCGTCTCGATGTCGCGTGCTATTCCAGCACCCCCGCTGGAATCCGAACCGCCAATGACAAGCACATGCGGTTCTCGTCTCATCGCCATCGGTCCGTCTTTTCGATCCATTCTCGCGTGCGCGTTTCGGGATAGGAGCTCAACGTGATGTCGGTAACCACTGCCGCGCTGTTAGCGCCGGCCTCAAAGACGCCGTTGAGGCGGTCAGGGTTGAGGCCGCCAATAGCGATCAATGGGATCGGCGCCACTCGCCGGTTCCACTCGCTGATCCGCTCTAGCCCTTGCGGCATCCACTTCATTTTCTTCAGGATGGTGGGATAGATCGGTCCGAGCGCAACATAGTCGGGCTCGGCAAACATAGCCGTTTCCAGCTCGACACGATCATGCGTGCTCAATCCAAGCTTGACGCCGGCTGCCCGTATCCTCGAGAGGTCGGCGGTTTGCAGATCCTCCTGGCCGAGATGCACGAAATCGCAGCCTTCCTCGATTGCCAGGCGCCAATGATCGTTGACGATGAGCTGGCATTTGTGTTGGGCACACAAGCCCTTCGACTTGCGGATCTCCGCGCGCAACCCGGTCTCATTCATGCTTTTGATGCGAAGCTGAACCAGCTTCACGCCGAGCGGCGCCAACCGTTCGATCCAGGCAGCGCTGTCGACGATCAGGTAGAAGGGATCGAGCTTCATGAAAAAACCGCTCTGCCGATGGTCGGCGTCGATGGCACCGCGACGTCGCGCGGTTCCAGCATCCCCGACAGGAAGGCCTCACGGCCGGCATCGATTGCCTTGCCGAATGCACGCGCCATGCCGACTGGATCGACTGCCTTGGCGACCGCCGTATTCAGGAGCACGGCGTCAAAGCCGATCTCCATGACGGTGGCCGCGTGCGACGGCCGTCCGAGCCCGGCATCCACGATCATGGGAACGTCGGGGAAATGTTTGCGCATCGAGCGCAGCGCCGTGAGGTTGATTGGCCCGAGGGCCGAGCCTATCGGCGCGCACCAAGGCATGAGGGTCTGGCAGCCCGCTTCCAGCAGCCGCTCGGCGACGACAAGGTCATCGGTGGTATAGGGAAATACCGCAAAGCCGTCGTCGCACAGGATGCGCGCAGCTTCGACCAGGCCGAACACATCAGGCTGCAGCGTGTCGTGGTTGCCGATCACTTCGAGCTTGATCCAGTTCGTGCCGAACACTTCGCGCGCCATTTTCGCGGTCGTGACCGCTTCCTTGACGGAGTGGCAGCCAGACGTGTTGGGGAGGATTCTTACGCCAAGAGAGCGGATCAACAACCAGAACTTTTCGCCGTCCCTGCCGCCGGCCATCTCACGCCGCAGGGACACCGTTACCACCGACGTGCCCGATGCCTGGACCGCATCGGCAAGGATGGCCGGCGATGGATATTGCGCGGTGCCGAGAAGCAGGCGGGAAGGAAGCGTCGTCCCGAGAAGGTCAAACACGCTAGCCTCCCTGCATCGGTGAGAGGATTTCGATCCGGTCGCCGTCGCTCAACTGGAACTGCGCCCGGTTGGCTTTGTGCACGAGGTCGCTGTTGATAGCCGTCGCCAGCCAATCGCCTTCATAGTCGAGCGCGGCAAGCAGTTCGGCCAGCGTGGAGGCGTGAATCTCACGCGCTTGGCCGTTGACGATCAGTTTCATTGGCGAGCTCCAAAGGTTTGTCGTGACTGAAGACGAGTTCGGCCGCCTGGCGCGCCATGGCGGGCGCGAGAAGAAAGCCATGGCGATAAAGTCCGTTGATCGCCACAGTGCTTTCGCGTGCTTCGACACGCGGCAGATTGTCGGAAAAGGCTGGGCGGACGCCGACACCGGTTTCAACGATCTCGGCCTCGCCAAAGGCCGGATGTAGGGAATAGGTCGCGCCCAAAAGCTCCATCATGGAACGCGCCGTGACCCGTCCAGTGGACTGGCTCTCGATCATCGTCGCGCCGGCCATGAAATGGTGGTCAGTGCGCGGTACCAGGTAGAGCGGAAAGCGCGGATGAAGCAGTCGGACCGGGCGCGACAGCGAGACATCGGGGGAGCGCAGGATCAGCATCTCGCCGCGAATGCCGCGCAGTCGGTCATCTACCGCGGACATTCCGGTGCAGTCGATCCGGCGATCGAAACCGGAGGCAAGCCGGGCGTCGGTGCCGAAGCGGAATTCGACGCCCATCACCGCCAGCCTGTCATGAAGTGCCGCCATCGCCTGGCGCGGGTCGAGATGGGCTTCGTCGGAGAAGAGCAATCCACGACGGAAGCGGCCGGCGAGGTCGGGCTCCATCAACCCGATTTCACTTTCATCGACCCACCGATGGCCCGACGTGCGGCGGGCGAACCGGTCGAGCTCGCCCGCATCGCGCGGCGCGGCCACGACCAGCGTTCCGGCCCGCGTCACCTGCCCGGGCGTTGCCGCATCCCACCAGTCTGCGGCATCGCGTCCGAGATCGAGCACCGGCTGCTCGGCGCTTTCGCGCTCGCACCATGGCGCCAGCATGCCGCCGGCGAACCATGATGCGTTGCCGCCAAGCCCAGGCCTTGTCTCGGCAACTGTCACCGCCGCGCCGCGTGTGGCGAGCTCGAAGGCGGCGGTGAGGCCGGCGACGCCGGCCCCTTTGACCAGCACCCTCATGGTCGCTCGTGCGCCTGTGGCATGAGCGGTGCGTCGGTCTCGTCCGCCGGCACATAGAGATCGCCGCCCTCGCGATACTTCGCCGCCATCGCCGCCATGCCCTCTTTATGTGCCTCGGCGCGGATGTCGTGGGAAATGCGCATGGAGCAGAATTTCGGCCCGCACATCGAGCAGAAATGCGCCACCTTGTGCGCCTCCTTGGGCAAGGTCTGGTCGTGGAAGGATCGCGCCGTTTCTGGATCGAGCGACAGGTTGAACTGGTCTTCCCAGCGGAACTCGAAGCGCGCGCGGGAAAGGGCATCATCCCTGACTTTCGCCGCTGGATGCCCCTTCGCGAGGTCGGCGGCATGCGCCGCGATCTTGTAGGTGATCACGCCGGTCTTGACGTCGTTGCGATCGGGAAGGCCGAGATGTTCCTTCGGCGTGACGTAGCAGAGCATGGCGGTGCCGTACCAGCCGATCATGGCAGCGCCGATGCCGGAGGTGATGTGATCGTAGCCCGGCGCTATGTCGGTTGTCAGCGGTCCCAGCGTGTAGAACGGCGCCTCGCCGCAGACGGCGAGCTGCTTGTCCATGTTCTGCTTGATTTTGTGCATCGGCACATGGCCGGGACCCTCGATCATCACTTGGCAGTCCTTGGCCCAGGCGATCTGCGTCAGATCGCCGAGCGTTTCGAGCTCGGCGAATTGCGCCGCGTCATTGGCATCGGCGATCGAGCCCGGACGGAGCCCGTCGCCGAGCGAAAAGGACACGTCATAGGCGCGGCAGATGTCGCAGATTTCCGCGAAATGCTCGTAGAGGAAGCTTTCCCGGTGATGGTGCAGGCACCATTTGGCCATGATCGAGCCGCCACGCGAGACGATGCCGGTGACCCGGTCAACGGTCAGTGGGATGTAGTGCAGCCGCACGCCGGCGTGAATGGTGAAATAGTCGACGCCTTGCTCGGCCTGCTCGATCAGCGTGTCGCGGTAGACTTCCCAGGTCAGGTCCTCGGCGATGCCGTTGACCTTTTCGAGCGCCTGATAGAGCGGCACCGTGCCGATCGGCACCGGCGCATTGCGAACGATCCACTCGCGGATGTTGTGGATGTTGCGGCCGGTCGACAGGTCCATCACCGTGTCGGCGCCCCAGCGGATCGCCCAGACCATCTTTTCCACTTCCTCCGCCATCGAGGAGGTGACCGCCGAATTGCCGATATTGGCGTTGATCTTCACCAGGAAATTGCGGCCGATGATCATCGGCTCGCTCTCGGGATGATTGATGTTGGCGGGAATGATCGCGCGCCCGCGCGCCACCTCGTCGCGCACGAATTCCGGTGTGACGAAATCGTGAATAGCCGCGCCGAAGCTTTCACCGTCGCGCTCAAGCTTGCCACGCCAGATGTCGCGGCCAAGGTTCTCGCGGACGGCGACGAACTCCATTTCGGGCGTGATGATGCCGGCGCGCGCATAGGCAAGCTGGGTCACCGCCTTGCCCTGCTTGGCCCTGAGCGGCCGGTTCCGAATTGGAAACTCCGGCGTCAGCCGCTCGCCCGCCGCAAATCCGTTGTCCTCCGGCCGGACGTGGCGGCCGTCATAGTCCTCGACATCGCCGCGTGCCGTAATCCATTCGTGGCGAAGTCGGGCAAGGCCATTTTCGATGCTGGTTTCGACAGTCGGGTCGGTATAGGGACCGGACGGATCGTAGACGGTGACAGGCGGTTCGCCCGCCGTCGGATGGAGGGAGATTTCTCGCATCGGCACCCTGATGTGGGGATGGATGGCACCGGGCTTGTGGATTTTCCGCGAGGCGGGCAGTGGTCCCGTCGAGACCGCAGGGGTGATGGCATTCATCGTGAGGCTCCTTTGCTCATGCATTGGAGACCCAGTTCTGTGCCGGAAGGATGAAAAGACGCTTCTGTTGACCTGCTGAAACAGGACCTCGGGCGTAAACTCCCGCAAAGCGCTTGCACCGTCCCTACGCCAGTATGAACTGGATCAGGTTCAACGGGTCACTGCGCCGCGAAAGCCAGCAGTATCTCAGCCCCTTGCCGGGACTCCCCTGGTCAATGCCCCAGGTTGAACGGGCCGGCTCCGATTTGTCAAGCGCATTCGGGTCCGGTCGAAAGCAGCTATCGCCTAGCTGGCGGCATTGCTCCGGATAGGACCATGGATTGAGCTCGGCTTAGCCCGTGGTTCGCCCCGGTCACCTTGACCTCAAAACGTACCGGTGCGGCGCCTATCCACCCCCACAGAGCCGACCGCCGGCAGCCGCTTGACCCAACTAAAGGAGACACCCGAAAAAGAGTCCTGCACCAAATGCGAGGAGGATCCCATACAAGGTGAGACGCCGTCTCATCCTCATCGTCGCGCGGTGGCTGCCGCCAACTGAGATACCGATTGCCGATCTTGGGGTTGGCAACCCTGGGGAAGGGGTCTTCGCGGCCCTTTTCGTCGCTCCCGGATATAACGGCCGTAAACGCCACAGTGTTGCCATCTCGCTCTCTATTGCGCTGCAATATGCTTCGAGGAATGCGAACGGACTAGGAGCATCTGCAGCCCTCGCATCGTTGGAATGCGAAGGCAACGGCATGACGGATATCTCGGCGACGCAGCTTGTCGTGTCCCTGTCCGCCGCCGATACATCGTCAAGAACAAGGCTGACCTATCTCGATGGATGGCGCGGCCTGTCGATCGCACTGGTGTTGATCGGCCACTTCTTCCCCGTTTCTGATATCAACCTCGGTGTCATGGGTGTCGAGTTCTTCTTCGTGCTGAGCGGCCGGCTCATGGCCGAAATTCTCTTTGTCGAGCGCATCTTCGACCGCAAGCCGGTTGGTCGGATAACTGCGTTTGACAATCAAGTCGCTTGTGGCGACCTGAACATTTATTGGGCGAAGGCCACAATCGCCGATCAGCCAACCTCGGGAAAAATTGTTCTCGGGGCAAAAGACAGCATCGCCCTAATTGTCACGCCCCGTTCCCCACTGGTTCTAAGTGCAGATATCCTGACAAGACGAACTTCGCTAGGAAAAAAGACCGGCGCCCTCGCTAGGAGGTTGCCCGAATGGCGCCGGCCAGACGGTCCTTTTCAGGTCCGCCGCTCTCCAGACATAGCTGAGTCTTTCCGTCGCGTCAGGTGGTGGCGGACTACGCTTTGGCTTTCCGCTTCGCAGGTGCCTTTTTGGCTGGTGCGACGGGTTCAGCCTTGCGGCCAAGCCCGATGGACTTCGCCAATTGCGAGCGCTGAGCGGCGTAGTTCGGAGCTGTCATAGGATAGTCGTGCGGCAAGTTCCATTTGGCGCGATAGGCATCCGGTGTCAGGCCGAAGTCCGTGCTAAGATGCCGCTTTAGGGATTTGAACTTCTTGCCGTCTTCGAGGCAGATAATGAAGTCTGGCGTCACCGACTTCTTCGGGTTGACCGCAGGAGTTTGCGGTTCAACAACAGGCGCGATCGGCGTGCCAAGTCCGGACAGCGAAGCATGAACCGATGCTATCACCTCCGGCAAGCCAGCCACCGGCAAAGGATTGTTGCTGACATATGCTGAGACAATGTCGGCGGTTAACTCAGCTAGTTCGGCAGCGCGGGTACTGGTTGGGTTGGTCATTGGTTGGTCCTTTTGTCTGATTTATCCCCTCTCTATTGGTTGATGATCAACGACGCAACCGCCCTCACAAGCCTGGTCTATCGAATTGCAGTGGAGGCGACGCAGAGTTCGCACGGTCTTCGGACAACCCTTGATGTTATTTCAGGAGTATTCGCGACAGTAGAACTAAGGCGGTTCTTGGAGCGAAGTCGCCTTGCTCAGCATCCGGTTTGGTTGGGGTTCTTGGAAGCTTTTCGAACTTTCTGGGTCGCGACTCAGCCTGAATTGCGGTTTCTTATGGACAATGGCGTCGCTAAATTCGGGTTTGGATAGCTTTGAGGGCATCGACTTCTGGCACGTGCGCCTTCCCTGAGAGCGCGGGAACACGCTCCCCAAGCTCTTTACGTTGTGAACGGCCGCTTCGCGCCTCATCACAGTCGCTCCGAACAAAGGTCAGCGATCCCGAAAGCCGCCTTTCCTTCAGTTTCCAACACTCAGCGTAAGTGGGCAAGCAGACGCGGCTGTCGAAGGCACCGGATTTTACGGTCGGTGATAACCAAATGGACTGGCTATCGTACTTGACGCGATTGGCTCCGGCACCTGATATCGCGGTCAGGAGGATGCCATGGCACGACCGATAGTCACCGATGAATCCGAACTTGGGGCGCTGGGCGTTCGAATAGTGGACGGGATCGTCCATGACGAGCTGCGCTACATCTTTCGGCCTCGCGAGCGGCGTGACTTAGGCATCGATGGCGAAATCGAGTTGGTTGACAAACAGGACGAGAAGCGCCGGGGCACCGGTCGGCTTGTCGCCGTCCAAATCAAGTGCGGAGAGAGTTTTTTCCGCGGGATAGATGACGATGCCTTCATTTATCGTGGAGAGCTGAAGCATCTAGAATACTGGTCCGACTTCTCGCTCCCGGTGCTGGTGGTGATTTGCGACCCGGTGACGCGGGAAGCGTATTGGGCGGAGTTTAGCCCAGGAGCGGTGACGGTGTTAGAAGCAGGATGGAAGATGCGCATCCCCACGCGGAATCGGTTGGCGACTTCCGGCTACGACCTTGAGCAAATCGCTCGCCGCAACCATCTTCTCGAAGTTGTCGGCTTGGCAGTGCAAGGCTGGGTTCACGCAGCGAACGCCCAGCGCGTCGAGTTCTGCGGCATCTTCCAGATGCCCCGGGATTACCATTGGTATCGGCACCTCATAAAGATCGGCGACGACACCATGATGCTGCACTGGCTCTACGCCAGATACGGGCGATTTGAGATCCAAGAGGTCCGTGACGCAATCCGCCATCTCTCTAGCAACTTGGTGTATTCGTCTAGACTCATACTCTGCTTCGTTGCCGACTCAATTGAATCTCTTTGGCTAAATGCAGATATTCAGGCGCTTGTTTCGAGCGACGCTGCCGTGGAGTTCAGGCGGCTACTGTTCAAGCGCGACGATCAAATCGTCGGTGATGTCGATGCCGATGGTAACGTCAGCCTAGAATATTATGAGGGCAAATCAGTATACCGGGAGAACGCCAAGGGTGACTGGATCGGCTGAGCGACCCTGCGTCGTCGCGAGTGGACCCAAAAAGAGCCACCAGCGGGTTCACCAACCGCTGTTGCTTCCAATATGTCTCGTGAGGCCGGGGGTCGCGCGCGTGTTGTGTGATCTTGCTAACGAAGACCTCAGGCGACTGCATGTATGGCTCTAACTTGTGCTCACGCATCAGGACAACAAAGAGCGCGCACGACTTTGCTTGACAGTTCACCGACTTTGCAGGGTTGAACTCGATGTCGTGAATCCGGCATATTCCACATCCACAGCTGTCGGACCGGATGAACCGAAAGTGAAAACGGTCAATCCGGCGACGTGGCCCGAAAGGAAGGAGCTCTATCCTCAGATCATAGAGCGCCTTGAAACCGCCGTCGGACCTGATCGGCAACTAGAAATCGACATCTGCTATGTGATGGGTTGGGTGAATGAGCCCGGAACGCCGGAAGAGGCTGCCGAAATAGGTTGCCCTACCTCACCGCCAATCTTGCCGAGGTGGCCGCAATTGCCGAGAAATCACTCACCGGCTGGAAGATCGAGATCGACCAAGAGCCCTGCGATGCGCGGATCATTGATCTGGAGCACGATGAAGACGATGACGACAGGAGCGTGGCGGCATGGCGTTACTTCGACGGCCGCCTTTACATGGATAAGCCCCCGGCCAACACCGCGATTGCTCTGACGCTGGCGGCCATGCGGCTTCAGGCTGACAGTTTTTCCGAGCCGGCGTGGTAACGCGCAGCGGCGGCCCTACACCGGCAAGGATCGACCGCGAATGGCCGTTCAGGTCGCCTTGCCGGATGATCTGGTGTCGACCGGAACTTCGCTTTGATCAAGAAGTTTTGCGATGAACGGGGGCTGCGCCACAGGACGCGCCAAGTGCAGGCGATCTGGCCGGGCGGCGAGTATGAAAATTGGAGGCTCCACTGTTTCGCAGACACGGCATTCCTTGACCACTTGGTGTTCGATCCGAAGCGCGACCGAGAAAGCGGCAAGGCACGGGGCGTGTGGCGCCGCACCGGCAGCTACGAGCGGATTCTTGATCTCGGCCCTCTCAGCGTTCACGAGATCCTGCGCAGCTAGGGGTAAGACCATGTGCGGACGCTACACCCGATATCTATCCTGGTCGGAAATCCACCGGCTCTACCGGCTGACGGCGCCGGCCGAGGTTGGCCGGAACGATGTCCCTCGCTACAACATCGCGCCTACAGATGAGGTGCCCTTCATAACGGCTGCCGACGATGGCAACCAAAGGCTTCGAACCGGGCGATGGTGGCTGGTTCCCTTCTGGGCCAAGGAAATACCAAGGGCCACCATGTTCAACGCTCGCATCGAAGGCGTCGACACAACGCCGGCATTCCGGGATGCCTTCAGATCGAAACGCTGCCTCATTCCGGCCGATGGCTATTACGAGTGGACGATTTCGCCTGCCGACGGCAAGAAAGACCCATGGCACATTTTCCAGCCTGGCGATGCACCGTTCTCGTTCGCTGGCCTCTGGGCCTACAATTCGAACTTGGACGTGACCAGCTGCACGATCATAACCGAGCCATCTGCGGCACCCATCAATCAGATCCACGACCGCCAGCCGATCATGCTGGATCCAGCCTATTACGATGTCTGGCTTGACCCCAAGACGCCGGCTGGCGACCTGAAGGACATACTCAGCCACGACATTGACGGCAGCCTGCAATTCTATCGTGTCGGCCGGGAGGTCAACGCGACAGTCATCGATAAGCAGCCCAACGATAATGCAGGAATGATCGAGCCGATTGCACTCCTATGAGCGACGAGCCAAGCAGACTTGCGGAAGCCATTTGACAGCCATACCGCGTGAGCGGGCGAGGATTGAAAACCACGTCTGCGAGTTTCCTGAGTGCGGCGTGCGTGCTCCGTTCGGCTTTGCCAAGCCAGGGCAAGAGCCGCACTGGTTTTGTTTCGGGCACCGAGAGCATGGCGATCGCTATAGGGCAAGATGATCAACCGCCAAGACGTCAATACGACTATCTCGATCGCTCGATCGACTGCCAGGAGGCCATGGAGCCCGGGTTTTCAGACCATTCTCGATTGCATGCTGGAAGTTGGATGGACCCGAGGCGAGACCTTGCGAGCATTGAAACGACTGATTGCCTACGACAACATGACCCAGAAAGAAAACGCACGCACGGAAGCGCAACTTGCCATCGCTCGCGCGATGATCCGCGCGGGTCGAATGCTCTAACGACCCAAAGGCTGCCTGGAAAGCGAAACCAGCTCTGCCTCGTCAGTCACGCCGGCCATGTAATTCGCGATAATCCGGGATGCGAGTGCTTCCCTCGCATCCGTTGCTTGGCCGGTAGCCTTAAGCTGCTCGAAAACTCGTCCCAACAAGGCCAATTCAGACGGGTCAAAGACACCGGCCTCCGTAGCTTTTCGTCGAATGGCCATGATCAGACTTCACTCTTCTCCTCCCGGAAATCTTGCAGCGAAGCGTACCGCAAATCATCCTCGCCAGTGCTTAACGCGGCCGATCAGGCCCGGCTTGACCCATTGCGTCGCTGGCCGCTTCATCCCTTCGGCGGTGGACCGGAGTGTTCCTGGACGCGTTTGATGAGCTGCGAGCGGTAGCCGTCGAATTTGATCTCGTGAATCCATCCATCCCCTCCTGGAGGCTTCTCCACCAAGGTGGGCATCAAGGGCGGGATGAACTTCGCATGAACTGACTCGCAAGGCGGCAAGTCAATTAGCGTGGTCAAAGAGTTCCGGAACATTTTAGACGAATTGAAAGTTTGGTAGCCATGACAAAGACATCGGATCCTGGCCCCCCGATCTCCGGCAAGCGGCACGGCACCCCTGTGGTGGACGAACGCGACCATTTTTACAATTGCCCCTACTGCGGGCAGAAGGTCGACATGCGTGATCCGCGGCAGGTCATCTGGCATGAAGAGCCGGGGCACAAACCGCGAGGCCCAAGACTGGCTTCGGGCTGATCGTTAGCAAAATGGACGGCGTCTTTAAAAGCAAGGGCTGCCTGGCCGGGCATGATCGTCCGGGACCACATTTTTGAACATCGTAAAGCTAGACACCGAGGCCTCCAGTCGGGCCTTCGACATTCAGATTCGCTCCGTTAGAACGAGCTTTGGAATCGCAGCACGCCGCCAAGGCTGTTCCTTTTGCCGACGTGAGCCGGGTTCGTTCCGGAACGGTCGACGGCAGCGAACTTGGCGTAATTGGTATAATCGACTTCGGCTGTGACCGTGAAACTAGGAATGACCGTGTAGGCGACGTTTGCAGCCAATCCGGAGTTCCTGAGCTGATCACCCGAGACCTGAAGGTTGAACGAAATTTTCTCGTTTAACGTGTAAGTGGCGCCCGCCCAGAAAGCCCAGCTGCCGCTCCAAATTTTGTAGAAGCCGCGACCGTGAGCCGCGACCGCGTTGGTTGGGTCATGGTTGAGATTGCCAATGGAGCCGTAGCCAAACATTCCAAATAGCGACAGGTCATCTGTGACATTGACATCGACTCGGAACTTGCCGGCCAAAGCTTCGTAGTCGCTGTCACGAGCGACTACGCCGGTGATCGCGCCCCAGCCCTGCGTCTGTTTCATGCCGAAGACGACGTGCGGAACGTGGCTGGCGACAGTACCGACTACATCCGACGCTTGTTCGAGTGAAAACAGGGCCGAAAAGCCATTATCGGCATCGAAGTAATACTGAGCCACGTTGGTATCGAAGTCCCCGTACGGAACGAGTACGTTATTGAGCACGTTTCCGGCGTAGCCTGCAAACGTGTCGAAGGCCGACTCGTCCTTGCCAACTCGGAGGCCACCAAGCTGGATCCAGGCGGAATTCAACGTGACGCCGCTGTTGAAGCTATAGTTGTGAGGGCTTTCCGGACCCCGATAAGCGTTGTGATTGCCGAAGTTCACGCGAGTTTCAGTATAGGCCCTCAGTGCGCCGAGTTCAGTCTCCTGGCGCGTCCAAGTTTTGAACGTGAAGCGCGTGTTGTTTCGCCAGGTGCCCTGAGCCTCGCCAGTTCTCACATCGGAGGTTCCTATCCCGTCATACGGTCGGACATCGCTGAGGCCGATGTCGTAACGGATGTAGCCGCCGATGCGCACGCAGGTCTTGGTGTCGGGGATAAGGAAGTAGCCCGAACCGTAGACGTCGCAGATCTTGACGTATTCGTTCGGACCCGGCGCGGAGACTTCGTCCGTAGCGCGAGCGACGGAAACGGAGATCAGGGCCGCAACTGAGCCGAAAAGAAGGCTGCTTACGTTCATTCTGGATCTCCAGTTCAAAGAATAAAAGGCGGAAGCGTCAAAGGGCGAACTGGCGGCCTATCCCTGACCAAAAACATGTGCACCTCGGTCCTCCTTCGTACCTGAGGAATGCGCGATACATCGGGATTCAGCATTTCTGAACCAATATTCATCTCCGTTATGTGGGTTGCCGTCGGCGTTCGATGCGGAGCAGCAAGCGACGTGCCATTCTGAAGAGGTAGCTCCGCGCTGACACTTAATTGGCCGGCGCAACTTCGTCGCGCTCCTTTCTTTTTGGTTTTTTGGGGTCAGGCTGAGCACCCAAGCAGACGTTTGGGACACGGCTCTATGTTCGATATGTGACACTTTCGTTGGGTGCCGACAGCACCTGTTTGCTAAAGCTCAGGTCGAGACGGCATGCGGCGGCGCCGCTCGGTACGTCAGGCGGGAGCCCTGCTGCTGCCACGTCTGGATCGTGCCAAGGATCGCCCGTTTCGTTTTGCCGCGGCGCAATCGTTCGCCCCCCTGTGCGACTCACCTGGCGCCCATTGCGGATCGGATGAATACATGCTCACGAGAGTAGCGTGTTTGGTTGCAGCGCCACCGCCTTGTCGATTCGGCCAAACGGACCAACTCTCGACGCATTTGGCGCCGTATCGCGTTCTCGATCTCTATCACCAATGTCGAAGACCGCCTCCACAATCACGGCTTTCTCCATGTGCATCGCGGCCAATGGTGCTCGGCGCCTGCATTCGACATCAACCCGTTCCCTGAGCGCGTGCGAGAGCTGAAAACCTGCATATCCGAGGAAACTGGACCCGAAGCGACTGTCGACGCACCGATGTCGGTAATCTCTTATTTCCGGATGAGGAGCGATCGAGCGAAGACGATCCTCGCAGAAGTCGAAAGGGCGGTCGCCACATGGCGTGAGGAGGGGCGGGCGCTTGGAGTGACCGACCAAGAACTATAGCTTCACCGACGCGTTCGAACATCGCGAAAGGCAAGCCGCCCAAAGGGCGCAGCAATGATACTGAATGCGTTCTCGTTCCTCGGAGGCCGCCCTTCGAGGGCGTCAACTCGGCTGGTGCTCCGTCTGGCCGCCCTCTCCGGCGCCGAAAGCTCGAAGGCCACGCGTGCGCTTCGCCAGTGCGATTCGAAACGCTTGGGCTCGAACAGCCCCGGTTCTGGCTGGCCCAGCGCCAGCCTGCAGCGAGTCAGATCCTCTTGCCGGCCATCCTGCCATCCGGGCGGGCCGCACAAAGGCTGAACCGCCCGCCGAAGGGCGCAGCCGGGCGACCACCAGCACTCAAGACCCATGCGCTTCTTTGCGGTCTCGCGCCGCCTCGCGGATCGCCCTGAGCGGAGTTCCCCGAGCTCGACGCCGCGGGGCAATTCTCGAGAGAGCACCGGCCGCATACCTCGTGTACTGCCTGCGGGCTTCGCGCTGCTTGAACTCGACCGGCGCCGCAGATCCCGATGCCCGATGCGATTCCTTTTGTGATCACGTCACCTGGGAGGACGAGAAAAGAGTGTTGAGGCACGGGCTGCCTCAGTCGTTCGTTCGATCGAAAGCACTGTGTCCGGAGGACGCTCTCCATCATGCAGTGCCAGGAGACGCTGGCCGACTTCCTTATCCGCTGCCGTGAGCCGATGATTCAGGCGAAGAAAATCCATCCAGGTTGGCGTGCGGAATGTCTCTGTCCAAATCGAAGGCGTTTGAAGATTTCGCTGCAATGTCCAGTTTCGCGCACCCGCACGGCTCTGAACATGCCGCCTTGCGCGCATGTAGCCCAGAAAGGTCTCGATATTCTCTTCGGATATACGATATTCCACCTTCACCACTATGGGTCCACTTCTGGGCTTCAAGTCGAGTGCCAGCTCCGGCGGCCGAAAACCCGAACTTTCCTGGTCCGTTTCCTCCCATGGACCGACTGGAAACAGTATTCCCGCAGCTGCAACCAGCAACAGAGCGCCTGCGGCGCCCTCCAAAGCCCAGCCTAAGGAGTAGTTCTGTGCGACAGTACCCCAGATCCAGCTGCCGGCCGCCATCCCGCCTGCGCTCAACGCGTAGTAGATCGACAATGTGCGGCCGACCACCCACCTGGGGCTTGCGAGCTGCACCGACACGTCGATGCCAGTCCAGGTGATGAGCCAACCCGCGCCGCCAAGTGCCAGCGAAATCGCCGCCACAGGGATCGACGATGTGAGTGCAAGCGAAAGGCAACATGCTGCACAAGCGACGGAGGCGAAGGACACCAGCCTGTTTTGAGACGTGACCCGCCTCAGAAAGCTATTGCTCATGCCCGCCATGAAAGCACCCATGCCGAAGCCGGCCAGCAAGATGCCGTAGATGATGGGTCCGCTTTTCAGCTGGTCCCGGACAAGCAGAGGCAGCAATGCAAGGATGGAGATGCTTGCCAGGCCGAAAAGGGTCGCACGGGCAATTGCTGCCCTGATCTCCAGAGACATCACCGTGAAGCGCACTCCGTCATGAATTGCCATCGTCATGCGTTCACGAGGGAGAGGGGAAGTGCGAACATCCCATCGAGTACGCCATATTGCGCTTAGCGGCGCCAGATCACTCAACGCTGCCAAGGCGAAAGCGGCCAGCGGTCCAAAGAACGCCAAGACCATGCCCCCCAAGGCCGGACCGAGGCTACGCACAATGTTGTATCCGACCGACATGAGGGTGACCGCGGCCGGGATGTCCCTTTTGTGAAGGATATCGCCAACAGAAGCGTGCCAGGCCGGATCATTCAAGGCAAAGCCGCAGCCGGCCAGGAAACCCAATCCGAGAATTAGCCAGGGACCGGCAAATCCGAGACCCACAGAAATCATCAGCGTCGTTGACGCCAAGGCTATCAGGCAGTGTCCGGCAAACATCACCCATCGGCGGCTGAAGTTGTCGGCAATGGCTCCTGCCAGGATCGAAAGGAGAAATACCGGCAAGGTGGATGCAGCCTGCACGAGTGCAACCATCAGATCCGAAGCGGAAATCGTGGCCATCAGCCAGCTGATGGCGACCGTTTGCACGAGCCAGCCGAGGCTGGATATTTGTGTAGCCGTCCAGATCGAGCGAAACACCGGATTTCGAAAGGGAGCCAGTGTTGTTGAGGCAGGCAGATGGGTATTTTTTTCGGACTGCATGATGATGCCTTCGAGGGCCGCTTATTCAAATTCTCGGCTGCACTGCTGCGCTACAATGTTGATCTATGCATCGGAAGGGCCGACCACCCGACCAGGATGACCCGTCGAACGAGGAAGCTGTGCATGAGCTCTGTCCTCTCCCAGGCGCCGACGACCCTTGCGGCAAGACAACATTGCCGATTGTGCTGATCGACAGAATAGCCTGCAACTTTGATCGCTCTCGCGTCACCGCGCCAGCGCCCGTGAAGCTTGGCGGCGACCTTTTTTGGCAGACCCGTTTGCTGGATCATCCGTGACAACTCCTGTGCATGATCGGCGTGCGGCTAAATTCCTAGGATGAGGGCGCCTCCGCTGAGACCGGCACCGGCTGCCGTAAGAAGAATCTTTTCACCGGGCCGAAACGGCTGTGCCCGATGCGAAAGCGAAAGCGAAAGCGGGATGGTCGCGGCGGAAGAGTTGCCGTAGTCGGCGATCGTCTTGACGATCGCTTCATCGGCAATGCCGAGGTTCCTGCCAACTGCATCGAAAATGCGCGCATTGGCCTGATGCGGCACGAAACGATCGATGTCTTGCGGCCTCATTCGGGCAGCAGTGAGCGCGGCCTGCGAGCAGGCGGTCATCATCTCCACGGCCTTGCTGAACACTTCACGGCCGTCCGTGATGGTCATCCGTGTCTGCTCGAGGTCGAGGTCGCCATGGAATGGGGTGTTGCTTCCGCCGGCGGGAATCTGGATCAGCCCGTAGCCCGATCCGTCGGAATCCACCGAAACGCCGAGGATGCCCCGATCCGGGTTGTCACCGAAGCCGATCACCACGGCGCCGGCGGCATCGGCAAACAGCACCGCGCTGGCGCGCTCGGCCGGATTGATGCGGCGGCTGAGGATGTTGGCGGCAATGACCAGGCTCGCTTTGCCATGGAGGCGGGTGAATCCGTCCGCGAACATCAGGGCATAGATGAAGCCGGCGCAGGCGCCTGTCAGGTCAACCGCACCGGCGCGGCCGAGTCCCAGCCGGTGTGCCACCAGCGGCGCGCTCGGCGGCAGAAGATGGTCGGGCGTAGACGTCGCGAGCAACAGCAGACCGATGTCGCTGCGCTCGATGCGGGCATTGGCCAGCGCCATGTCGCCGGCATGTGCGGCAAGGCCCGACAGCGTGTCCTCGTCTGTTGCCCAGAAGCGCGAGCGGATTCCGGTGCGCCGCTCGATCCAGCCGGGTTCGAGCCCGAGACGATCTTCGACTTCCGCGTTCTCGACCTTGCGCGCAGGCGCATGATGACCGAAGCCCAGTATGCGCGACGACCGGCTCATGACCGCGAGCCGAAACGTTCGCCGGCCTCCTCGATGGCGTCATGGAGCCCGTCCAGCTCGTCTCCGGTGATGCAATAGGGCGGCAGCAGATAGAGCACATTGCCGAGCGGGCGCACAAGCAGGCCGCGCTCGAGGAAAAAAGCACGCAGCTTCGGCCCGATCTCCGCCAGATAGCCGGCCGAGCCGGTGCGCAGATCGAGAGCGAGGATCGTACCGTTCGCTCGGGCGTCGGCGAAGAAGGGATTGTTTCGGAAGCGTTGCAGGCCAGTGGCCTGTTTCGCGCTCAAGGCCGCAATGCGCTCGGCGACAGGCTCATTCCGCCAGACCTCCACGTTGGCTAATGCGGCCGCGCAGGCGATAGGATTGGCGGTGTAGGAACTTGAGTGGAAAAAGGTCTTCTTCCGGTCTACGGAATAGTGGGCCTGGAAGATGGTATCGCTGGCGAGCGTGGCCGCCAGCGGGACGGCCCCGCCGGTCAAACCCTTCGAGGTGCACAGCATATCCGGAGAGATGGACGCCTGCTCGAAGGCGAACATGGTTCCAGTGCGTCCCCAGCCGGTCATCACCTCGTCGGCGATCAAGAGCGTGCCGGAGGCCTCAGCGATCCTCTTCAATTCGGTCAGAACCCAGGCCGGATACATCAGCATGCCGCCGGCGCCAAGCACGAGCGGCTCGATGATCAGCGCGGCGGCGCGGCGGTCGCGAGACAGAACCTCGAAACGATCAAGCGTTTCCTGCTCGCGCCCCGCGGCCGGAAAAGGAATGATGTCGACCTCGAACAAAAGCGGTTCGTAGGCGGCATTGAACACGCCCCGAGCGCCGACGCTCATCGTGCCAATCGTGTCGCCATGATAGCTGTGTTCCACCGCGACGATGCGCGAGCGCGGCGCGCCGATGTTGCGGAAATAGCCGAGCGCCATCTTCAGCGCGACTTCAACGCAGGTAGAGCCGCTGTCGGAATAAAAGACCCAGTCGAGGCCTGGCGGTACCATTTCGATCAGCGCGGAGGCCAATTGCTCTGCCGGCTGATGGGTTAGGCCGGCGAAGATCACCTGGTCAAGCGTCCCGGTCGCAATCCGGATCGCTTCCATGATCCGTGGATGGCGGTGGCCGTGAGTGACCACCCACCAGGAGGAGATTGCATCGAGGATACGCCTACCGTCATTCGTCTGTAGCCAAGCGCCTTCGGTGCGGATAACGGCCGGCATCGGCGGCTCGATCGCATGCTGGGTGAATGGATGCCACACGCGCGACCCCGACATCACTCGCCTCCGGCAATCTGGGCGAGGTCGAAGCCGGCAATCATCGCCTTTCGCAGAGTTTCGCGCGTGAGCGGAGCCAGGTGTGGCAGTCTGCCGAGCTGACGCACCGCGCCCAATTCGGTGATTGTCCTTTGCGTATCGGCCGCCTCTTCACCGACAAAGGCAACACCGATCAGCGGGATGGTGCGAGCCCGCAGGGCTTCGATGGACAGCAAAGTGTGGTTGATCGTGCCGAGCTCGGTGCGGGCGCACAGGATCACCGGCAGCCGCCATTCAGCGAAGATGTCGATGAATCTTATCTGTCGGTTTATCGGCACCATCAGTCCGCCAGCGCCTTCGATGACGAGCGGTGTGGGCAGGACCGGAAAAGCAAGATCGGCAGCCTCGATCGAGACACCGTCGATTTCGGCTGAGCGGTGCGGCGACAGCGGGCTCCTCAAGCGGTGGGCCTCCGGCAGCACGCGCCCTGATGGCAGGCCAGCGAGCCGTTCGACCACCTCACTGTCGGTCTCCTCATCGAGACCCGATTGCACCGGCTTCCAGTAGAAGCCGTCGAGCAGGCCCGCCAGCCCCGCGGCAAAAACCGTTTTGCCAATTCCCGTATCTGTTCCGGTGACGACGATGCGCTTGCTCATGCCGTGGCCAGCACTTCAGCAAGCGTCTCGACCATGGCCGAAATGTCAGCCTTGCCGACATTGAGCGTCAGTGAAATGCGCAGCCGCGAGGTACCCTCCGGCACGGTCGGCGGACGAATGGCGCGTATGTCGAAGCCGCGGGCCTGCAGAGCCGCCGCGATCGCCATTGTGCGCGTTACCTCCCCAATGACAAATGGCTGGATCTGCGAACCGCTGGGCTTGGCTCCGCAACGCTCGGCCAGTTGCCTGCTTGCTAAGCCAACGTACTGGTGCAACTGAACGCGGCGCATCGGCTCGTCGACCAGCATTGCGAGCGCTTCGCGCGCCGCCGCTGCCATGAGCGGCGATGGCGCGGTGGCGTAGATAAACGGCCGGCAGCGATTGACAATATAGTCGCACAGCACTCCCGGCCCAGTGACGATCGCGCCGGATGCACCCAGCGCCTTGCCGCATGTATGAAGGGCCATGATGTTGTCGCGGCCCTCGAACGCCGCGGCCAGCCCGCGGCCCCCCGATCCCCAGACCCCGGTGGCATGTGCCTCGTCAACCAGTATGAATGCCCCGTGCCGATCGGCAAGCTCGACCAGGCTCCCCATCGGCGCGCGGTCGCCATCCATGCTGTAAAGGCTTTCGACCCCGATCCAGATGCGCCCCAAGCCGCCTTCGGCGCGCCAGCGCCTTATCGCATCCTCAAAAGCATCAATGTCATTGTGCGCCACCAGCCTGAACTCGGCGCGTCCAGCGCGCGCCCCTTCATGCATGCTGGCATGCGCCAGTTCATCGAGGACCAGCAGGTCGCCCTTTTTCACCAGGGTGCTCAGCAGGGCGAAGTTGGCGACATAGCCGCTGCCGAAGAACAGCGCCCGTTCGGCCCCGAAGAACACCGCCGCATCTGCCTCCAATGCCTCATGCTCCGGCGCGTTGCCGCGCAGAAGCCGCGATCCGGTAGCGCCAACAGGGGTGCCCCGCTCGATTGCGGCCGCAACTGCATCGCCAAGTCTCTTCGAGGCGGCAAACCCGAGATAGTCGTTGGAGGAGAAGTCCAAACCGACCCGCGGCGCCAATGTGCGCAGCCGGTCCTTGCGTGCCAGTCCCTGCAAGGTGGCTTCATAGCGGGCGAGCGGTGGCTCGTTCATTTCGCCTCGCATTGCATCGGTTCGATGCCGAGACGTCTAAATAAACGAGTATCCTTGTCCTCCCCGGGATTGTCCGCCGTCAGAAGCGTGTCGCCAACAAACACGGAATTGGCCCCGGCAAAGAAGCACAGCGCCTGGGTCTCGTCGCTCATCGCCGTTCTGCCGGCGGAGAGCCTTACATCCGACTTCGGCATCATGATGCGGGCGAGCGCAATGGTGCGGATGAAATCGATCGGCTCGATGGGTTCGGCATCGGCAAGCGGCGTCCCCGCGATGGGGACCAGCATGTTGATCGGCACGCTTTCCGGCGGCTCGGGCAGGTTCGCCAGCGTTACCAGCATGTCGATGCGATCAGCCTTTTCCTCTCCCATGCCAACAATGCCGCCGCAGCAGACCTTGATCCCAGCCTCGCGTACCCGCCCGAGCGTTTCGAGCCGGTCGGCAAAGGTCCTGGTCGAAACAACCTTGCCATAATAGCGCGCGGACGTGTCGATGTTGTGGTTGTAGTAGTCGAGACCGGCCGCTTTCAGGCGCTGCGCCTGGCTGAGGTCGAGCATGCCGAGCGTCATGCAGGTCTCCATGCCAAGCGCCTTCACGCCTTCGATCATGGCGAGCACGGCGTCCATGTCGCGGTCCTTCGGACTGCGCCAGGCAGCGCCCATGCAATAGCGGGTTGCGCCAGCATCTCGTGCCTTGGTCGCCTCCTCGATGACATGTTTGACCACCATCAGCTTCGATGCCTTCAGGCCGGTTTCGTGATGCGCAGACTGGCTGCAATAGCCGCAATCCTCCGGGCATCCGCCGGTCTTGATGCTGAGCAGCCGCGACAGCTGCACCCGGTTGCGATCGAAGTTCTGGCGATGGATGGTCTGGGCCAAGAAGAGCAGATCGTTGAACGGCATGCCGTAAATAGCCTCGGCCTCTTTGCGATTCCATCGCGGCAGTGCTGCCTCCATCGACTGCGTGGCACAGTTCGAGTCGCACTCCTCGTTCATTCCCGTCGTCATCGTCAAAAACCTCTATTGCTGATCAGCGAGCGCACATGAGACCGTCCAGTGGCGAGCCCCTTTCGATGGGCTCGTCGGCGAGCGCTGTACCCGGACACCGGGTATTGAGGTGAGCCGTATGAAGCTTGCTTTTCCAGCGTCTTGTCTGCGCATGCAGCCGCGCGCGCGTTGCTCCTCATTGTGTTTCCCTTAGTTCAAATGAGTGCGGATATTCCCGCGGCACGGCATGTCCAGGCCAATGTCGAGAATGGGCGCGCTGTGTGTCAGCCATCCGACCGAGATAAGGTCAACTCCCGTCGCGGCGATCGCGGGAGCCATTTTCGGCGTCACCCGACCGGAAGCCTCCGTGATGGCGCGGCCACCGACGATTGTTACGGCGCGGGTAAGGTCCTCAACCGACATATTGTCGAGCAGCACTGCGTCGACGCCCAGCCTGAGTGCTGTATCGAGCTGCTCAAGCGTCTCGACCTCAACCTCGATCTTCACCATGTGCCCTGCGGCGGCGCGCGCCCGCTCTATTGCCGTGCGAATGTCGCCGGCGATTGCGATGTGGTTGTCCTTGATCAGCACGGCGTCGTCGAGCCCGAAGCGATGATTGGCGCCGCCGCCGACGCGTACCGCATATTTCTCCAAAGCTCGCAGGCCGGGCGTCGTCTTTCGCGTGCACACGATCCTCGCCTTGTGGCCACGCACGGCTTCGACCATCGCCGCCGTGGCCGTGGCAATGCCGCTCAGACGGCACAGAAAATTGAGCGCCGTGCGCTCGGCCGTGAGCAGGCCTCGCGCCGGTCCGCACAGCATGGCGATAGTCTCTCCCCCCGCGACATCGCTGCCGTCAGCGCGCCAGATCTGCATGTCGATCGCAGGTTCGACGAGCATGAAGGCGAAGGCTGCCAGATCGAGCCCGGCAACGATCCCCGTCTGTCGCGACTTGAGCACCAACGTGGCCGTGCGATCACGCGGGATCACGGCATCGCTGGTCAGATCGCCGCATCTGCCCAGGTCTTCGAGAAGAGCACCGCGCACGATCGGCTCGATCAGGGTTGAGGGAAGGGGAGAGAACGAATTCATGTCAGGGTGCTCCGTATCGGTGCCCGCCAGCTGAGTCCGATGGCGGTCTGTATTGCGCTGCGCAGTGTGAGCCGCGACTGGCGCGCATGGGGATCGCGTCCGGGGAAATCGGAACGACAGTGCGAGCCGCGGCTCTCTTCTCGCCGCAGGGCCGCAATGGCAATCATCAGCGCGACCAAGGCGGGGTCGGAGGCAGCACTGTCGTGAGCTGCAATCGGCAACAGGGCCGCCACCCCGTCGCGTAGCGTCTCGCCATCGCGGATGATGCCGAGTGCGGCGGAGACGATTGGGCGGATGCCGGAGGCGTCTGGCCGTTGAGGCACGAATGCGGAACACACGCGCGGTCGCCGGGTGTGGGATACGCCGGCGACGCTTTCAGCAACCCAGGCCGCTGTGACCGCCGCTTCGATAAGCGAGTTGCTGGCGAGTCGGTTCGCGCCGTGCAGACCGGTGCATGCGACCTCGCCGCATGCCCACAGTCCCTCGATGGAGCTGCGGCCGGCAGCGTCTACAGCAACACCGCCCATGTGATAATGTGCCGCCGGGCGCACCGGGATCAGGTCGGTCGCGGGATCGATGCCGGCCTTGCGGCACAAATCGGCGATTGCCGGAAAGCGCTTGTCAAATCTGAGGCCCAAACATTGCCTTGCGTCCAGGAACACACGGCGTCCGGCAGCGAGCTGGTGCCAAACCGCGCGCGCAACCACGTCGCGAGGCGCAAGCTCGCCCCCTGGGGTTTCAGCGAGGAAACGCTCTCCTTGCTCATCGACGAGCACAGCACCCTCGCCACGCACCGCTTCGCTCACCAGCGGCATCGGCCGCCGCGGACCCTCGAGGGCGGTTGGGTGGAACTGCACGAATTCCAGGTCCGCGAACTCCGCCCCGGCACAGGCGGCGAGGGCGAGCCCCTGTCCAAATGAGCCAGGTGGGTTTGTCGTATCGCTAAACAAGCCGCCGATGCCGCCGGTCGCCAGGACCGCGCGGCGCGTTGGCAAGGCGATTGCACCCGTGCACCCGGCCGCGACCACGGCGATGATCGCCCCGTCTTCCACGACAAGCCGGCGGGCCTCCACGTTCTCCAGGATAGTGATGGAGGCTGTGCGCCGTGCCGCGGCGATCAGCGCCCGGACAAGCTCGCGTCCCGTGGCATCGCCTGCCGCATGCACGATCCGCCGCTGCGAGTGCGCCGCCTCAAGCCCGAGACGCAACGCGCCGTCAGCGCATCGGTCGAATGCCACACCGAATCGTTCTAGAGTCCTGATCGCTTCGGGTGCAGCTCGGACAGTTCGCCGCACCATCGTCACGTCGCAGAGGCCGTCGCCGGCTGCGAGGGTGTCACAAAGATGAAGTTCGGGACTGTCCTCGCCGCCGCCACTTGCCGCAAGACCGCCTTGGGCGAGTTCGCTGCAGGCTCCGGTTCCCAGCCCCGCATTGGACAGAAGCACAACCGGTTCCGGCGCCAGGTGAAGCGCGGTCATCAGGCCTGCCACACCGGCGCCGATGATGACCGGCGCCCCGCCGATGTCATGGACGTCGAGGCTCATATGGAAAGCATACGCTCGACCGAGCGGCGCGCGCGCCCTGCAATCGCGGGATCGATCCGGACCTCATGCCGGTTCTCCTCGAGTGCGAGGCGAATGTTAGCCAGGGTGATGCGCTTCATGTGCGGACACAGATTGCATGGGCGGACGAACTCGACCTCGGGATGCGCGACCGCGACATTGTCGCTCATCGAACATTCCGTTAGCAGGACGACGCGCGACGGTTTCTCGCGCTCAACATATTCCAACATGGCCGCAGTCGAGCCGGAGAATTCCGCCTCTGCGACAATCTCTGGCGGGCATTCGGGATGGGCGAGCACGATGACCCCTGGATGCGCATCGCGCAGTTCCCGGATGTCGGCCGACGTGAAGCGCTCATGCACTTCGCAGTGGCCCTTCCAGGCGATGATCTCGACCTCCGTCTGCGCCGCCACGTTCTTCGCCAGATATTCATCGGGCACCATGATCACACGCGGCACGCCGAGCGATTCCACCACCGCTTTGGCGTTGCCCGAGGTGCAGCAGATGTCCGACTCCGCTTTTACAGCCGCCGAAGTGTTGACGTAGGTGACAACCGGGACCCCCGGATAACGCTGCCGCATCAGCCGCACGTCTTGTGCCGTGATCGAATCGGCCAGCGAGCAACCGGCGCCGGGGTCCGGGATGAGGACGATCTTGTTCGGATTGAGCAGCTTGGCCGTTTCGGCCATGAAATGCACGCCGGCAAACACGATGATTTGCGCCTCGATCGTAGCCGCCTTGCGGGCCAGTGCCAGGCTGTCGCCGACAATGTCGGCCACGCAGTGGAAGATCTCCGGCGTTTGGTAGTTGTGCGCAAGGATGACCGCATTGCGATCACGCTTCAGCGCGAGGATGGCTTCAATGTCGTTGGTGAAGGCCGGCCACTCGACCGGCGGGATCACCCGTCGGACGCGCTCGTACAGGGACGCAGCCGTAGGTAACGCCCCAGTCATCAGCGCCTCCGATTATATTCCATCTGACAATAAGGGGAATATGTCTACCTTGACTATAAGTATGTCAAGCCCGCGCGAGCGGCAATTTTGTCCCGGCCACAGCCCTTTCGTCGAGGACGGCATGGCGGAACCGATAGAGCTTTGCCGGCCGCCCTCCCGTCTCGAGGCAGGTCTCGCCAGTTTCCTCGACCAGTTCTTGCTGCTCGACAAGTCTTCGGAAGTTCGGCTTGTTGATGAGCCTCCCGGCGAGCGCCTCCACGGTCCGCTGCAGCTGGAGCAGCGTGAAGGACGGCCTCATGAGCTCAAACACCACCGGCCGGTACTTGATCTTTGAACGGAGCCGCGCAATGCCGGTCGCCAGGATTCGCCGATGGTCGGCGATCATTGCCTTGCCAGATACCGCAGGCGCGACGTCCCGTCCGCTACCAGCCTCTTCGATCAGGGCAGATTCATAGAGCAACTCATAGCGTTGGAGCGTGAGTTCCTCGTTCCAATTGCGGTCGTCGAAACCGAAGGCGATCGCGGCGCGCTGCCGGCGTTCGCGTCGCGTGGTCGCATCGCCGGCGCCGTCGGCCCACTCGATCAGGCGTGGCCGTAAAATATCGAGCACCACCGGCGTGCCGGAGCGATGGTCCTCCCAAGGAAAATACTCGTACCAACTCCGCCACCCACAATTGGCGGAGCCCGTTGCCTGGTCCTTCCGAGTGAGTGCCAGATAGCTAATTGAGATGGCGCGTTCCTGGCGCTCAGCCCCTATGCGGTCCCGATCGGCGAAAGTGTAGAGCTGCTCGATGTACCCCAGCGGGTGGCCGGTCTGTTGCTCCACCCAACCCCTCAGACCGGATTGCAGCGATCGATGCTCTAGCGCATATGGTCCGGACGGAAGGGTGTCCGCGTTCCCGATGGTGAGAAGACAGGGTTCACTGTCGTTTACGGCGACGACAACGGCGATCAGGTCCACTTTTGCTTCGTCGGCCTTGACAGCGGCTCTGCCTTTTCTGGTTCCTTTTGCCTGATGGTCCATGTTCGCGATGATGATTTGGCCCCAAATTCAGGGTGATTGAATCGATTGAATTTAAGCGTTGCTGCACGAAGGTCAACACCGCACAGTTGGAGGTCTTTTTTTCTCTTCGCACTCGCACAAAAATGTGCCAAACGCGACACCCGCAGCGGGTAACGCTAGGGAAGGATGCGTCGGGTGAGCGCAACTGGTGAGACAAAGGCGATGACACCGCCGGATGTTCAAATGCGGAAGGGCCAGACTCCACTCGTCTGCCTGACCGCGTATACGACGCCGATCGCCAGACTGGTTGATCCACATTGCGACATCGTTCTCGTTGGCGACAGCGTCGGCATGGTACTGCACGGCCTCCCGTCGACGCTGGGCGTCACTCTCGACATTATGATCATGCACGGTCAGGCGGTACGCCGCGGTCTGGTGCGATCCTTAATGGTCGTAGACCTGCCATTCGGTTCCTATGAAGAGAGCCCCGAGCAGGCCTTTCGCAACGCTGCGCGCCTGATGGCGCAGACAGGTTGTGCAGCTGTAAAGCTCGAAGGCGGTGAGAAAATGGCCGAGACCATTCGCTTCCTCGCCGCCCGCGGCGTCCCTGTCATGGCCCATGTCGGTTTAACGCCGCAGGCGGTCAATACTTTGGGCGGCTACCGCGTCCAGGGGCGGGGAGACGATGCCGAGCGCATCAGGCGCGATGCCAGTGCGGTTACGGAGGCCGGCGCCTTCTGCGTGGTGCTGGAGAAAGTGCCCGAGCCCCTCGCAAAGCGCATCACTGCGGAGATCGCCGTCCCAACCATCGGCATCGGCGCCTCACTCGCCTGCGACGGCCAGATTCTGGTGAGCGACGATATGCTCGGGCTTTTCAGCTCCTTCCGGCCGAAATTCGTCAAGCGCTACGCCGAACTGGGCGAACAGGCCGATGCAGCGATTGCGGCTTATGCCGCTGACGTGAGGAGACGGTGCTTTCCGGCGGCGGAACATCTCTACACCAACGACCCGGAGACCGGAGACGTCATATGAGCGTGCCGATCGTTCGAACCGTTGCCGAGCTCCGCGCTGTTGCCGCGCAATGGCGTCGCTCGGGCGCCAGTATCGCCCTTGTGCCGACCATGGGGGCCTTTCATGAAGGCCATCTGAGTCTCGTGCGTGCCGCGCTTGAGAAGGCCGATCGGGTCGTGGTGACGCTGTTCGTCAACCCCAAGCAATTCAACAGTGCTGCCGACCTCGCTGCCTATCCTCGCACGGAAAACGAAGATGCTGCAAAGCTCGCGCCGCTGGGCGCGCATTTGCTCTATGTGCCGGATGCCGAGGAGATGTATCCGCCAGGTTTCGCCACGACCGTTTCGGTGTCCGGCCTCAGCGAGGGCCTGTGCGGCGGCTTCCGGCCGGGCCATTTCGATGGCGTGGCGATGGTGGTTGCCAAGCTCTTCCTGCAGTCCGGCGCTGACTTGGCCTGTTTTGGCGAAAAGGACTTTCAGCAGCTTCAGCTGGTCAGGCGCGTGGTTCGGGATCTCGACATTCCAACCACCGTCCTAGCCTGTCCGACCGTCCGCGAAGCCGATGGTCTTGCACTATCCTCGCGCAACCTTCGGCTCACGCCAGCACAGCGCGCCATTGCCCCAAAGTTGGCAGCGGTCTTGCTCGGGGTGGCTGACCGGCTTGCGCGCGGCTCTCCTGTCCTGCCCACTCTAGCCGAAGCGCGCGCTGCAATTCTGGCTGCAGGCTATCGCGAAGTCGAATATCTCGAACTTCGCGGCGAGGTGGATCTGCAACCGCTGACGAGCCTTGACCGACCAGCACGCTTGCTCGTCGCGGCATGGCTCGGCGACATACGGCTCATCGACAACATAGGGATGTCACCGATTTTAGACGCTCGCGGCGCTGAGTCGCCACGCAAACAGCCTCATTAAACAAAGTAGCAAAGCTGCCGGCGATTAAACTGACGAACTCGCACACGTTGCCTCGATCGCCAAGCATTTAAACCAAGGTCTCCGCCTGCGATCGAGCAACGGCACGGAGGTTATGCAAAGCGCAGATGCATCGCGTGTTTGAAGATTTCCTCGAGCAACTCTCCGAAAGCGTCGATGCTGTCGATCTGTGTGAGGCAATGGCCTCTGCCGCGGCCGCATTCGACTTTCCGCTCTTCGCCTATTTCAGTTGCCCGTCGGCCTCCTGCCAGAAGCCGCGCGTGATTTCAAATTATCCGTCCTCCTGGACATCTCGCTATATGCAATTGCGCTACCATAGCCATGATCCGGTCATCCTGCGCGGGCTTCAAGGTTGGGACACCTTTGATTGGGGTGTGGATCGACCTCGGCAACATCTCGCGGCGTCACAGCAACGAATTCTGGAAGAAGCAGCTCGATATGGCATTCGTGGCGGATTGACCATGTCGATGCACGACCATCGCGGCCGCTTTGCTGCGCTGACCTTCGCATCCGACCAGTCCCGTCCGCCTCTTTTGCGGTCACTGACACGTTACGAAAAAGCATTGCAGCTGGTGGCGATCAGCTTTCATATATATGCCCGGCGCAGGCTCGCCGAAGACTGCGTGGTGGATGGCGTAGTCCTGACCCCGCGAGAATTTGAATGCTTGAAATGGGCGGCGGACGGCAAGTCGGCCTGGGATATCAGCCAGATTCTTAGCGTCTCCAAACGCACCGTGACCTTCCATCTGGAGAACGCCAAGGCAAAACTTGGTGTGAGAACCATCAACCAAGCTGTAGCACGGCTGGCTGCTTCCCGTCAGTCGAGATCCTGATTCCTTTCTTCGGATACCTGTAAAGGTCTACAGGCTGCATCAGTGTCGGCTTTGCTCTTCGATGGCGGGAACACATCCCGCACGGAGGCGACAAATGATGCAGCTAATTACACCTGAGCTCTACGACGAGTTTTCAAGCGAGCTCAAAGAAATGTTCGGACTGAGGCATCGGGTTTTCAAGGAAAGGCTGGAATGGGATGTTCAGACCGCAGAGGAAATGGAGACAGACGCATATGACGGCCTGAAGCCAGTCTATCTCCTTCTCAAAGGATCCGACTGGCGCATTTGCGGCTGCGTCCGTTTTTTGCCTACAACGGGGCCGACAATGTTGCGCGACACCTTTCCGATGCTGCTGGGTGAGACAGCGGCGCCAGCGAGTGCCCGCGTTTGGGAGAGCAGTCGTTTTGCACTGGACCTGCCTGCATCAACACCCAAGGCTGGCGGGCTGGCCCAAGCAACCTACGAGCTCTTCGCGGGGATGATCGAATTCGGCTTGGCCAACGAACTCGATCGGATTGTGACAGTGACCGACACACGCATGGAGCGGATCCTGCGTCTCGCAACGTGGCCGTTGGCGCGCATCGGGCAGCCGAAGGCGGTCGGCAACACGGAGGCGGTCGCCGGTTCTCTCGAGGTTTCCCACGCCAGCCTCATGCGCGTCCGCTGGAGGGGACGTTTGAACGGACCTGTATTGTGGCAGCCGGTTCTCGGCCTGTCGGCATAGCGCTTGAGGATGCTCGGCCTAACCACTCCTCTGCCCGCGGGCGGCGATGGCGACTGCCGCGAACCTCGACGCCGTGGTCGCCCGCCATGAAACCGGCAGGGAAGGCATCGCAACAGCCGACCTGCTGGCGGAAACGGTGGGGCTGGACAGGCGCCTCAGGTGGACTCCGGGGGCCTTCGTTGCACGCCTGTCGAAAGCCCACATCGCTGACGTCATGCTGCCGATGCCACGGCGAAAGCTGTAGAACACGCTCCGAACCTGAAGGCGCTTGCACGCCGAGACGGAACTGGACGGCAAGGGCTGGGTCCCGCTGCGCTACGTACGTCGGCAAAGGTTGAAAGCGAAAGCTTGGCAATCGCCGCCGAGTAAGTACGGACCCACCACTAAGATTAGGGCAGTGCAGCGACCTTAGGCTGGCTAGTGACCTGATCGACAAGCTGCCGATGTGGCGCGACGAGGTTGCCTGCTTGTATTCGTGGTTCATCATGTCATTGGCCTACCAGATGACGCCGACAAGGAGGCCGCCGAACCGCAGCCCTGAACCAAGCAAGTCGGTAATCTGGTCAGGCCTTGCCAGCTACGGTCGCGGCTGGCTGTGGATCCGTTCTTGAGGACGGCGCGATCAAAAGGGTAACCTTCACCGCCACCTCTTCGAGGGTGGCGGTGAGCCGGTTGATCTGCGAGGCGGTTGCGGCCAGTTCCGGGCCATAGCGGGTGATCAGATATTCCCGGTTCTGGCTGAGGGACTGAAGATGATTGGCGGTTTTTGCGCGAAGACGCAGTCCTGCTTCGACAGTGTGCTTCGCCCGAGCTGCCAAGTCGTGATGCATCTTGCGGATTTGATGGGGTTCGTGCCCACGGTGGAGCAAAAGCGCGGTCAGATAAAGTTCGATCGCGTGGATGGCGGACAGTCTAAACGGCGCTCGGCTAAGCGGCTTGCCTGATCGGCCAAGCGGAACGAGCAGGGCTGCCGCTTTGCGATACTCTTCCGCCAGTTCATGGATCTGCTGCGGGGAGGCGAGCTCTCCCGGATATTTGCCCTCAGTAATCACCATTCGTGCAATTGCCCTTTGCGGTAATATGCCTCGCAACATCCTTCAATAACGCTGCCGTGATTTCCCACACCGAAGTCCTCAAGCCGTTCGGCAAACATATACCTGATCTGGCTCGGCACAACCCACGGGCTTCCCGGCAACTTGGCCTTCGGGCTTACGGTGCCGCGGCGTCGAATTCGATCGCAAATCCCGCGTCGATTGCACTTCGCGCAATGAGATCGTCAAGTTCCCAATCCGTGAGGTCGCAAGGCGGAAACATTCGTCTCACCGCGTGACGAACCTCGGACATCGAAATGCACGGGCTGCCAACGTTATCGATCAGATGGCCGACGATCGCTTGGCGAACGTCCGATAAGGTGTGGGACTGCGCAGGCGCTGGCATCGTCGCTACGAATGGAGCCGCGGTTCTGCGGCTTCCGCCGTTCTTGCGTCGAAGGCGACGCGGACACCGTGAATGATCGATGCCGCCGCCAGCAACTCCTCCAGTTCGCGGTCGGTCGCCTTGCATGCGGGCATGAGTGTTCGGATGGCGCGGATTGCCTGTGCGATGGAGAGGAACCGGGCCTTGCCCCTGGAAAGAACATAGGCTTCGGCTGCTCGTTCAACCGTGACCGAGTGAAAAGCGTTGGTCATCGAGATTTCCTCCCTGAAACTCTGACCAAGTGGATTTAGGGCCGGAATTCCGCAGCTTGCAAGGCTCTGTCTGATTCCGGACAATCACGCGGAAACCAGGCCAAAATGGCGTTGCTCCTCCTCGCCATAAGCGCCATGCGTGAGCCTTATCATTCCGGCGCGATCGACAATCGTGATTTCACCCCGCGTGGCGCGGACCAGTCCCCGGTATTCGAGCATTTGGAGGGCGGTCGTGACGCCGGGGCGACGAGCGCCAAGCATGGTCGCTAGAAAATCATGCGTCAGGTAAATCTTGTCTCCGTCACCGCGATCATGGACCATCAGCAACCAGCGGGCCAGCCGTTCCTCGATTTTCGAGTGGCCGTTAACCAGTGCCGTCCGGGACGACTGGACTAGCAACGCATGGGCATAGCGAAGCAGTGACTCGCGAAGGGTCAGGCTTGTGGCGATCGCGGCGCGAAGGCTCTTGACCGACAGGATCCAGCCTTGGCCGGCGACTTGGATATAGGTCTCATTGGGAGACCTGTCCTGGCCGAGTATAACCGCAATGCCGGTCATGCCGTCGTAGCCGACGAGGCCGACCTCACTTTTGCGCCCGCCAGTCATCGTGGCGACCACCGAGGCGATACCCGTCTCCGGAAAATACACACTTGCGATCGGCTGATATGCGACCTCCAACTGGCTTTTGATGGCCATTTCGACTTGATGCAGCGATGGCTGCAAAAGTGCGAAATCCTCCGAGGAGAGGCCTTTCAAAAGCTGGTTGCGAAGAAGGTATTGGGGCATGGCGCTCTCCCGTACGGGCAAGAGCGAGTACCCTCTTACAGTCGGCCGTATCCGATGCAAATCGCTGCCGATAAGGCAAGCATAGCCTTCAAATGGGCGGGTGGCAAAGGCTCTACTTCGAAGCTGGCATTTCGAGGCTTGCGATGTGGCGGCGTTTGGCTAGCTCAACTGGCGAATAGCCGAATGAAGTCATGGCAACCGCGTTTGCCAAGCCAGGCGCTTACTTCGAATCAGCCGAGCGAGCCTGTGTCACAACACAATCGATTTCATCGATCTCTGGATTTGCTCTAGTGCACAACAAAAGGCTTTATGTCATGTGGAGATGATATCACGCTCGTGCGATGTCTTTGTTTCACACCCATCCGCCAGAACTGCTTCCTGCGAACGGAATTCTTGAGGAGTCCGCAGATAATTGGCCCGGAAAATCCGGTTCAGATGCGATCCGTCGCAAAATCCGCACTCAAGTGCAATCTCGGAAACAGACTTGTCCGTTCTCAGCAAAAGATGGCGCGAATGATCAAGCCTGATCTGCGTGTAGACGGCTCGAGGTGAGCTGCGGAGCTCCGACCGAAAGTGGCGTTCAACTATTCGTTTGCTTATGCCGAGCTTGTCGGCTAAGCAGCCGATAGTCAGCGGGACTTCCAGGTGATGTTGCATCACCAGCACCGCTCGTTTCACAATTTCGTCCCGGACGACGACCTGCAGGCTTCCAGTTGGCTGGGCGGTCTCGCCCTTTGCCACCTCGTTGAACATCATGATCCGCAAGCTTTTGGCGGCGAGGGCCTTACCAAGGTGCCTCTCGATCAGAAAGGCTGCTAGATGTGCGGCGCTGGCTCCCCCCGAACAGGTCAGTCGGTCTCGATCGACGACGAAGATCTGGTCTGACACGGCCTGTAGACCCTCGCAAAGCCGCAAGAAATCTGAATTGTGGAACCAACTGACGCAACACTTGTAGCCGTGCATGAGGCCGGCGCGATGCAAGATAAATGAGCCGGTACACAGGCCCACGAGCGGTATGCCTGCCTCGGCAGCGTGCCGCAGATGGTCGTCGAACCGCTTGTCGACCAGGAGGCTTTCCTCTCCAAGCACCCCGCCGACAACCACTAGGTAATCGAAGCGGCGAAGGTCTCCGATCCTTTCGTGGGGAGAGATGGCAACGCCGCAACTGGACAGGATTGGCGACATGTCAGGCGAGATAATCCGCCATTGACAGCGGATTGGGCGGCTGCGGTCCCCTTCGTCGGCGGCCAGACGCAGCACGTCAACGAAATTGGCAAACGCCCCCAGGGTAAACCGATGGAGCAGGAGAAAACCGACAGAGAGCGGGGCAAGGGCTCGGCCTACCTTTTGTGCCGGCTTCGCTGATGAACCGGGGCCTTGTCGCAAATCTACTGTCATGCCGACGCAAACGTCCTTTCGCGTTTTCTCCCCGTCCCTCAAATAGGGCGCGAGCCGGCTATCCGGTGTCGCTGAGAGAACACGGCGGAGAGTCTGACATGGTCCACCACTGGTCCCGCGACACTTGGGCGTCCGTTTCCGCCAATGAGCCAATTACCGTCACCCTTTACTTGGCGCACGGGTTCGAACTCCTCGCTCTGTCGTCTGCCCTGGACGTCTTTCGCCTCGCCAACAAAGCGGCCGGACGGGAAGCTTTTCGTTGGCGTACGGTTTCCCACTTGGGCGAAGCCGTGCGGGCCAGTTGCGGTATTGTTGTCGCGGCTGACGCCGACCTGGCCCAAGAACGCAGGCATCTGCAGCAGCCTGAACGACCCGCACTGGCTCTCGTCTGCGGCGATGAGCCTGATCAAGGTCGTGAAACCAAGGTGCTGAGCGCGTGGTTGCGCGAATGCCGGCAGCGCCGCATCGACACGGGCGCATTCGGGAGTGGTGTCGCTGCTTTGGCGAAAGCTGGTCTGCTCAATGACCGCAAGTGCGCCGTCCATTGGGAGGCCCTGCCGGGGTTCAAAGAGCGGTTCATGCGCGTCGAGGCGGAGGCGACCGTCTACAAGGTCGACAACGATATCTGGAGCTGCGCAGGCGGCACGGGAGCCTTTGATATGATGATCGAGCTTGTAAAACATCATTGCGGCGAACCTCTTGCGGTGAGCGTTGCGGAGTTGGCCGTCGCCGGCCGTGCCCGCACGGGCGATGAGCGCCAGCGGCTGCCGCTACTGCGTCAGCATGGCAGGCTCAACCCGATCGTCGTGAAACTGATCGAATTGATGCAGAGGAATCTGGCCGCCCCGCTGACCATGACCGACCTCGCGGCGGCTGTGGGGCTGTCGCGGCGGCAGGTGGAACGTCTGTTTCGCAATGATATCGGTCGCTCTCCCTGCCGCTACTTCCGAGAATTGCGATTGGAACACGCGAAGCTCCTGCTTGCCCAGTCGGCCATGCCGATTCTGGAAATTGCGGTATGCTGCGGCTTCGTGTCGGCGTCCCACTTTTCGAGGTGTTTTCGAGACGCGCATCAGATCGCCCCCCACGAAGCTCGCAACCTTCCGGCCGGACGGTTCTTGAACGTATCAACGCAGCAGCGTGCCACGACTGCGGGCCTATCGGGAGCGGCGGTGATACAAAGTAAGAGCTTGGCTGCATGCCACAGCGTCAATAGCCTGCTTTCCGGTTGAACAGCGGAAAGACTTCAAATCCGCGCTCAAGCCTGCGCAGATTGTCGGCTATCACGGCAACTGCGCTCGACGCAAATGTTGCACCGGACATATGGGGCGTAACGTACACTTGGGGATGCGACCAGTAGCGATGCTCGGGAGGAAGCGGTTCCTGGGCGAATGCATCTAGGGCGGCGCCGGAAAGGTGCCCCCGGTCAAGGGCATCTAGCAAGGCTTCATCATGGACAACCGCTCCCCGGCTGATGTTGATCAAAAAACCACCTGGCCGCATCGCCGCGAAAGTCTTGCCATCGACGAAGTGGCGGGTTTTCGGGGACAAGGGGAGGGCATTAATGAGCACATCGTTGCGGCCCAGGAACTCAGCAAGCGAGTTCTTTCCTGAATAGCAGTCTACACCCTCGATCTGTCGAGCGCTGCGATCCCAACCGCTCACGGCGTATCCAAAATCACGAATGCGGCTGGCGACCTCTGTGCCGATGCGGCCCAGGCCGAATACACCAGCGCGAAACTCTCTCGTGGGGACGATCTGCTTACGATGCCAGACCCGGTCTTGCTGCTGCGATCGGTAGTCCGCGTACCGCCGGTGGAACGTTAGTACCCAGTAGAGGGCATGGGCAGCCATGTCGCGGGCGACGGCTGGATCAGCGAGCAGAATTACCGGGACGTCCGGCAAGCTTGCATCTGCTACGAAATGCTCGGCACCGGCGCCGAGCGAGAAGATTGCCTTGAGATTCGGATAGCGATTGAGATCGCCGGCAGGGTGGTTCCAGACCATCGCATATACGACTTCGTTGGGGTCGATGGGTTCACCAAACACTTTGACGGGCAATTCAGGAAGCTGGCGGCTGATTTCCTTTCGCCAACTTTCGTTATCGTAGCCATGGTTGTTCAACAGGATGGTCATGGGTTTGGGCGCCCCCTTGGAGGAGAATAGGCCCGCACGGAGGGAACGGCTGGCCATTCGACCTCCGCGCAAGGCTTCTGCAGACAGTAGGCGCTGGAAAGCCCGGCCAGTCTCCGCCGGGTTCAAGCTGTTCGATTAATAGCGATACGAAGGATCGACCCGGTCGCACTGGCGCAACAGGGCGGGCCACTCATATTTGCCGAGCGGGAAATCGTCGTATTGGCGGTGTGCCAGCCGCCAGATGTCCTCGCTGCTCTTGTCGAGCTTCAGGCCGGTGGAATAGGCATCGATCAGTACACGACACGCGCGGACGGTGTAATAAAGGTTCATGAACGCTTCGCCTGCGTTCGCGCCGACCGCAAGGAACCCATGGTTTTTCATGATCAGGCATTTCTTACCTTCGATGTTCTTGGCGAGACGATCCCGCTCCTCGAGGGTCAGCGACAGGCCTTCCCAGTCGTGATAGCCGATGTCGCCCCAAAGCATCGAGCCGTCCTGCGTCAGGAACTCCAGCCCATCCTGTAGCGCCGTGATGGCGAGACCTGCCGGCGCGTGGCTATGGAACACTACCTTCATGTCGTGATGGGTGTTATGGATTGCTGAATGGATGACGAACCCTGCGGTGTTGACGTCCGGCGGGCCGTAAAGGACCTTTCCCTGCTCGTCGACCTTGATCAGGTTGGACGCGGAGACCTCGTTGTAGAGTAGACCGAAGCGGTTCAGAAGGAACTGGTGATCGGTGCCTGGGACACGCATGGTGATGTGGTTCCAGATAAGATCGTCATAGCCATACATGTTGGCGAGGCGGTACAGAGCAGCGAGGTCGACGCGCGCTTCCCATTCTTCCTTGGAGATGTTCGCATGGCCGCCCTGGACGCTGAAGTCCTCGGCTTTCATCTCATGTGCCATTGGTTGTCCTTTCGATCGTATTGTCAGATGGAGCGGAGGAATGTGCCATTCTGCTCTTCCAAGAGCTTCACGGCCATGAGGTGGTTCTGGTCAAACCCGTACTGGTCGACGGCTTTTTTGTAGATTGCCTCAACCTGTTCGCACATGGGCAACGTGGCGCCAACCGTCCTTGCCAGCTCCAGGGTCAGGACCAAATCTTTATGTGCCAGACCGAGCGCAAAGCCAGGATCGTAGCTTCCGTCAAGAATAGCCGGACCGTATCGGTCTGCGACATAGCTCGCCCCAGTGCTGCCTTGAATGATTGCAAGCATCGTCGCGGCAGGAACCCCGCCCATCACTCCCAGCATCAGGGCTTCACTCAGCGCGACCGAGTTGAGGTAGCAAAGCACAACCTGCGAAATCTTGGCCACGTAGCCAGCTCCATGAGGGCCAAGATGCATGATCCGGTTGCCAATCTTTTCCAGAACTGGCTTGCACCGCGCGAATACATGCTTGTCGCCGCCAACCATGATCATCAGAGTGCCGGCAGCTGCGCCTTCAATCCCGCCAGTTACCGGTGCGTCGAGAAAGGCAATTTCCCGGTCGGTGGCAGCGGCGCGGATGCGTCGCTCGCACTCCAGATTGTTGGTTGAAAGGTCGATCCAGACGGCGGCTTTCGGCAGCCCGGCCAGAATGCCCTGTTCGGACAGCGCCACGGCCTCGATGATCTTCGGGTTTGGCAGCGATGTGAAGGCTATGTCGGCTCCGGCGGCCGCCTCCGCGGCGGTGGGGGCAGACGAGACTGCTCGGTTGCCGGCGGCTGCGCCAGTCGCCCGCACGGCCTCGACCTTATTTGAATCCAGGTCGAAAAGGGCAAGCTCGTACCCGGCACGCGCCAGATTGCTGGCCATTGGCCCGCCCATGTTGCCCAACCCAATGAATGCAATCCGCATAAATGTCTCCGTTGGCCAGCCAGAGTTTGCTCCGTCGCGCAGGCGCTTTTTCTACCCACCCACTCTTCCTCACTCTGGTTGACGTGGCAAACGAATATAATTACCGACTCATATCGAGGAATTCGATTTAACAGGGTTTCCTTTCATGAACATCGAGCACATCAAGGCTTTTTTGGAAGTCGCCACGACAGGCAGCTTCCAGCACGCCGCCGACCAACTCAATGTCACCCAGTCGACCATCAGCGCCCGGATAAAGGCGCTTGAACGCCGACTGAACCGCCAACTATTTCACCGCAAGCGCAACGGAGTTGCGCTCACGACGGGCGGTCATCAATTCCACGCAAGCGCAGTGAATATCGTGCGTTCCTGGGAGCGGGGCCAGCAAGTTGCGACGCTGCCGGAGGGCCTGAATGCCTTTGTCACGCTGGGTGTTGAAGACAATCATTGGCCACGCGTCGTGCCGGGCTGGCTGGAACGAATGGCAAAGGCGCTGCCCGACGGCGTCGCGAGCGCCATCAGCGAGCGCTCGGACATTCTCATGGAGAAACTGCGCGCCGGCCTGCTTGACATTGCCGTCCTTTATGATCCGCGCCATTGCGCGGAAGCACGGATCGAGCCGCTCATCAGCGAAGAACTCGTGATGGTCTCGTCGAAGCCGCGTCCCGTGGAGAGCGGGGTTGTCCCGGGGTACGTGTTCGTGGATTGGGGCGAGACGTTCCGGGCTCAGCACAGCATGCATTTTCCGGGCGTTTTCAGCCACAAACTCACAATCCGCAGTTCCGCAGTAGCCATGGATCATATCCTGGCCAACAACGGCTCCGGGTATTTTCTGGCCGAATCCGTGGCGTCTCAGGTCAAGTCTGGACGCCTGCATGTGGTCGAGGGAGCACCACGTTTTCAACGGACAGTCTTTGTCGCCGTTCGTATTGACGTCATTGCGCCGGAATTTATCGAAACCGCTGTGCAGGCTCTGCGCGACACAATCACCTGATTTCCAGTCCCTTGCCGGAGAATGACATGAAAATCACAGCGTTGAAGACACGACTGACCGACGTACCTTTTACCAAGCCGATCACGACCGCCATTCATAACATGCGGTCGGTCGGCTGCCTGCTTGTATACTTAGAAACTGACACCGGACTGGTGGGCCAAAGCTATATCTTCACATTGAATGCAGTCCGGCTCAAATCGTTCGACGAGATGGTCCGCGGCTTTTCGCACCGCATTGTCGGCCAGGATCCCCACTACGTGACGGCGATCAATTCGGCCATCTGGTCTGAAATCAATCCGACCGGTTATGCAGGCGTCACGATCTCCGCGCTCTGCGCGCTCGACACGGCCTGCTGGGATCTGATCGGCAAAAGCGCGGACCGGCCGCTGCACCATCTGTTCGGAGCGTGCAGGGACCGCATCCGCACATATGCCAGTGGCGGGCTCTGGCTATCCCAGAGCATTGACGATCTGGCTGATGAAGCGGCGACCTTCCTGGACCAGGGTTTCCGGGCGATGAAGGTGCGCGTCGGCAAAGAAGACCCTCGAGAGGATTTTGAGCGCGTCAGGGCTGTCCGCGAGGCGGTTGGACCCTCAATTGAACTCCTCGCGGACGCCAACCAAGCGCTCAGGCCGAAGCAGGCGATCCGCCTGGGCCGGATGCTCGAGGAACTGGACGTCGGCTGGCTCGAAGAACCGGTATCCGTCCACGACCTCATCGGCCAGGCCGAGGTCCGGAATGCGCTCCACATTGCGATTGCCTCGGGTGAAACGGAGTGGACCCGCTTCGGCATCCGCAACACGATCGAAGCACGCGCCGCCGATGTGCTGATGCCGGACCTCCAAAGGATTGGCGGGCTCACCGAAATGCGCCGGGTGGCAGCCTTGGCGGAGGCGTATTGCCTGCCCATTTCCACCCATATTTTCACGGAGCACAGCCTTTGCATTGCCGGCTCAGCCGCCAATTGTATCTCCGTCGAACATATGCCGTGGTACGCCCCACTTTTTCGCGAAGAGATGGAGATCGTGGATGGCGACATCCTGATACCCACCCGTCCCGGGACAGGTTTCACCTTCGACGAGGCCGCCGTGACTCGCTTCGCCATCGATTGAGACAGAGCATCGAATAACTCGATGTCAGGGTCGAATTATATTCGTTAGTTAAATGCTGGGTGATCCTATAATTGACGACGTGGGGAACCGGCCCGGTAGCGCAGGCTGCCGAGGACATCGCCTGGAATGGAAAACCAACAGGAGAAGACAATGCTCTCACGCACGTTGAAACTCAGCGCCGCTGTATTCATCGCAACGCTCGCGGCGACTGCGGCCGAGGCAAAATGCGGTGACGTCACGGTCACCGAGATGAACTGGGCCTCGGGCTCGATCGTCACCGCCGTTTCCAAGTTCCTGATGGAGCAGGGATACGGCTGCAAGGTCACGGTGGTTCCATCGGCCACGGCTACGGCAGTCACCTCAGTTGCTGAGACCGGCCGCCCCGACATCGTCACCGAACTCTGGCTCAACGGCGCGCCGGCTTATCCAGGATTGGTGACCGCCGGCAAAGTCAAGACGCTGGGCCATGTCCTCACCCCCGGCGGCATTGATGCATGGTGGGTTCCGCAATACCTGGTGGACGAACATCCGGAACTTGCGAAGATCGACGGCATTCTGGCGCACCCCGACTGGGTGGGCGGCAAATTCCACAATTGCCCGGAAGGCTGGGGTTGTAAGATCACCAACGACCATTTGGCTGAGGCTTTCGATCTTAAAGGCCACGGCATAGAAGTTTTTAATCACGGCTCCGGAGAGACGCTGGCAGCCGCGATAGCTGCGGCCAACGAGAATAAGCAGCCTTGGTTCGGTTACTATTGGGGTCCGACGTCCGTCCTCGGCAAGTACAAGATGGTCAAGGTGGACATTGGCCCGTACGTCCCCGAGATTCACGCCTGCAACGCGGTAGAAACCTGCAAGACACCCGGCAAGTCGGCCTATCCGCCGGCAGAGGTGGTGACGGCAGCGACGACGGATTTCGAGAAGCGCGAGCCGGAGATTGCAGCGCTCATGTCCAAAGTGACCTTCACAAATGAGCAGATGAGCGAGACACTGGCCTGGCAGGATAGCAAGAAGGCTTCGGCCGACGAATCGGCGGTCCACTTTCTGACCACCTACAAAACGATTTGGGCGGACTGGCTCAGCCCCGAAGCCAAGGAAAAGCTCGCGGCAGTCCTCAAGTGAGATCCGTCATTCACCTGGGCTCCGCACCCAACGGAGGTGACCGACCTGTTGAGTGAATTTGGCAAGGCGCGAAGGCTTGGCGGCACCTCAAACACGTCCACAAGCAAATCTCCTTCAGTTCCGGTGGCCCACGCTCTGATGAGCGTGGCTGCCGGATTACCGCGATATAAGGCGATCCATGGCAGCGTACGAAAGAGCTTTTGACTCGCTTGGACTGCGGTTCTGGTGCGATGCCGGCGCCATCGGCGGTCCCATGTCGATGGACGATCTACTTGCCAAGGCTGGCGCGGCGGGGACCGACCAAGCCGAATCTTTCCCGTTTCCATCGCTGGACGTCCTTCACAAGGCCTGCGGTGCCATCCCGCGCACCCGCGACATGACAGCCGGGTTGGAACGCCTGTTCCTTGACGTGAAAGACCCCGTGAAAGTCGTTCTGGACCCGGTTACCCAGCCATTGAGTTGGGCGCTGCGCAACGCCATCGACCTGATGCAGTCTCTTCCCTGGTGGGCGGCGATCATAATCCTGGTGGCCATCGCCCATTTTGCCGGGCGCCGCATCGGCGTGACGATCTTCGTACTGGCGGCATTTTTAGGCCTGGCGTTCATTGATCATTTTGGCTACGCCATGCAGACCCTCGCCATCATCATGGTCTGTACATTCATCTGTGTCCTGTTAGGCGTGCCGATCGGCATAGCGATGTCACGCAGCAACCGCCTGGAGCGTTGGCTGACGCCTTTTCTCGACCTGCTACAGACGCTGCCCACCTTCGTCTATCTTATCCCACTGATCTTCCTGTTCAGCGTCACGGAGCCGAAGCTCTACGGCATCGCAATCATTTTCTATGCGATTGTCCCATCTATCAGGCTTACCAATTTGGGCATCCGGTTGGTGGACAAGGACGTTCTGGAAGCGGGGGAGGCGTTTGGCATGACCTCCTCGCAAAAGCTCTATCGCGTCCAGTTGCCGCTCGCTTTGCCGAACATTATGGCGGGCATCAACCAGACCATCATGCTGTCTTTATCCATGGTCGTCATCGCTTCGCTAGTGTCTGCGCCTGGCTTGGGAACGCTGGTTCTGCGCGGTATCAACAAACTTGAACTCGGCGTCGGCCTCGTCGCAGGCCTCGGCATTGTCCTCCTGGCCATTGTGCTTGACCGAGTCAGCCGGGCGGCCCTCCAGCGCGTCAACAAGATGCACCAGCCGCGGACATGAGCATGACCGAGAGCTTCGTATCAATCCGCAACCTCTACAAGATCTTCGGCAACAATGCGCCAGCCATGGTGTCTTACGCGAAGTCGGGGATGCATAAGAAGGACATGCTGCAGACCCACGGCCATGTGCTCGGGCTGCGCGACATCAACGTCGAGATCAAAAAAGGCGAAATCACTGTGATCATGGGCCTCTCGGGCTCGGGAAAATCGACCCTGATCCGTCACCTCAACCGCCTCGTCGACCCCACAGCGGGTGAGGTTATCGTTAATGGTACAGACATCATGAAGCTCGACCGGGCCAGACTCCAGCAGCTGCGCCGGACCCAGATGTCGATGGTCTTTCAGAAGTTTGCGTTGCTTCCGCATGAGACGGTGCTGCGAAACGCCGGCATGCCATGCTCGGTGCGAGGCGACGGACGGGCCAAAACTGATGAAACGGCCCGCAAGTGGCTGAGCAGGGTCGGGCTCGCGGGCTCCGAGGCGCTCTATCCCCACCAACTCTCGGGGGGCATGCAGCAGCGCGTTGGCCTCGCCCGGGCTCTGACGTCGAACTCCGAGCTAATGCTCATGGACGAAGCCTATTCAGCGCTGGACCCGCTCATCCGGTCGAGCATGCAGGACCTTCTCCTCGAGCTGCAGAAGGACCTTCAGAAGACCGTCGTATTCATCACCCATGACCTCGATGAGGCTCTCAAGCTTGCGGACCACCTGGTGATCCTGAAGGACGGCGAGATCGTGCAGCAGGGGGAGCCGCAATACATCCTCCTCAACCCGGCCGACCCTTACATTGAAGACTTCGTCAGCGATATCAACCGCGCACGCGTCCTGCGAGTCCGATCGGTAATGGAGAAGACGATCACGGAGGACGATGGCTATGAGATCCTCGACGGGGACGAGACCCTGGAGCGGGCGATCCTGCGATCCCACGGCGCCGCCGACAAATTCTTCGCGGTGCACTCGGACGGAGTTCGGGTGGGCACGCTCAACATGACGGACGTTCTGAAAGCGCTTGTACCCACTGCCTCGACAGGGCGGAACCACAGCAACATGTAGTTAGGACACGACAATGGGCTTCCCATGGCGCTCGTCGACCGAATGGACTTCACTGTTGCCGCGAAAATGCCGTACGCCTTGGCTGCGCACCCTTCTGGAGAGGCTTGTCAGGCGTTGCTCGGGAAGGTGACTTCATGAACCCTCTGGTCATAGCTTACAGCGCCCTGGTGCTGGGCATTGTATCCGAAGTCATCGGTTCATCGCTGTTGCCCGAAACACAGCAATTCACGAAGCTTGGACCTACTGCAGCTGCCATCGCCAGCTTCGTCGTCGCGTTGTTCTTTCTCTCCCATGCCCTCAAATTGATCCCCCTGGGTGTCACATACGCAATCTGGTGCGGCGTCGGCATCGTGCTGACAACTATAGTGAGCGTTCAGGTCTATAGGACGCCACTTGATCTGCCTGCAGTGTTGGGGATCATCCTGATTATTTGCGGCGTCGTAGTGATCAACCTTTTCTCCAACACTGTTGGTCACTGATCACGAGTTTTCGTTTGGTGCCCTTGGCGGCCTCACCTTACGTCTTCCGAGATGATGAGCAGCGGCTTGGAGGTCAGCACAAGGGCGTCGAGTACCGGCAGCATCACATGCAGGTTGGAGAGCTTCTTCTCGTCGAGCAGGATGTAGGCGCCCTCGAGATCGGCAGCCATCTTGTCGGCGTTGGTCACGTAGTAGGGCCAGAGATAGCCGCGGTCGAATTGCATGCCTTGGACGACTTCGAGTTCTTTTTGGGCGGTCTTCCTGCCAAGAAAGGCCTCCGAGGAAGTTGCCCAAGTCGGCACCATCTCGGCAAATGACGACGAATCGGTCGGCAAGATGATCGCGGAATGGTCAAGCCTGGCTGGGCATTATTGATATTGGCATCGGTGATGTCGAGGATGCGCGGATGATCGGCATTGGGATCGTAGACGACATGCATCTTCATGCCGTGGATGCGACCGTTTCGACGTGGCCCAATCGCACAGTTTGCCGAGCTGACCGGAGTCAAATCCTTCAAATGCAGCATTGCCGCGCCCTCGCGGCGCGTCTGCGGTCGAGTGGCCCGCTACCAAGCTGAACGTCTCGGAAAAGACCGCGACGGGACGCCGCATGTTGGCATCCGACCAGGTAAGATCGCATCAGCCGACCGCTGGGCGAATGGTAATGATGCTGGCCGTTGGCGTTCCAGGTGGCTTCCAGTCCACGCAGGCTGGTGCCGGCACAGAATTGGGCAAAGATCAGCGCTACAAGATGGTCCCACCTCCTGAACGACTGTCTTAGGCCTCACCGTCGTGACGATGGACGATCTCTTGAACCTACGCTGGTTGAAGCTTCAAGCAGTTGTCGGAAAATGCCAGGCTAAAGCGCAGGCTCCGCTCCTTTTTGAGTCTCGCTGCTCCTGCGGCATTTCGATTCACTCGATACTTTCCCCGGACAGCCCTACCAGGCCCGGGGCGGCCGCTCCGAGATGGCAAGGAAGCTGATACGACCACCGATCTCAGGGCTAGCAGGCACCGAATTCCTGCTAGGAAGTTCGGCGATGATCAGCCACGGGGATGGCGCAGGAATCGGTACGGCACGGCCGGTCAGACCATCCTGCGGCGGCCAGAGTCTTCCGACTTGATCGGGCGCAGTTGCACCACCATATACCGCTTCCGCCCGCCAGTCCAAAGTGCCCAATGTGACGAGATTTTCCAGGCTGAATTGGCGTGCGTTTATTTGACTTGCTGGGAGTCCCGGTCCAGAGGAGCTCTCCCGAGGCAAGCCGCCTTTGCTCTTCTTCGAGGTGTTTATGAAAGATCCATGCATTCCCGAGCCGGTGTTGACGGCCATGTCGGCGGGGACCCACATTATCCGCGCTTATCGTGAGCACCTTGGATATTCCGTCGATGATCTGGCAGTGGCGTGCGGGCTTGCCGCTGAGGAAATCCTCAACATTGAGTCCGGTCGGAGGTACAGCAAGGGTTATCGCGACCGGATCGCGAAATCTCTGTCCCTACCCAGCGGAATTCTTGAGGCGGAGCCGGACATATTGGACGCTGCCTGATCAGCGGAAGATTCGTTTGCCCGTCGGCTGCCGGGGATCAGGTCTCCTAGCAATCAACTGATCGGGCGTTGCGTTCCCCAACATATTGGAATCCGGCGTTTGCGCCACGGGTCCGTGCGCCAGGATATCACGACACGAGCAGCAAATGGTCGCGTCGTGATCCATCCGCGCCTGGAAAGCTCGGTAGACAGCCGCTGGCAGGCTGCGGTCGGGCGGACGCAAAATCACGCATCCATTGCGTCACGCTAACCGCCAAGCATATGACCGGCATTTCGTAAGGCGCCGAGGAAGAGACCGGCATGGACAGTAACATCGATCTTAGCTTGCATCGCCAGGGGCATGCTGGTCCATTTCTCCAACGGCACCATCAGATCTGAGAAAGTGCCATTCACCATGCAATAGTGGGTAACGAGGCCTTGTCTGTCCAACGCCACCACGCCAGTCCGTTCGCCTTGATACCGGATGGCTGCGACCCTCTGCACCTGCGCGTCACCGTACACCCGCACGTCGAAAACCAAGGTACCCTGGCTCCTCGCCGCTATCTCCACGGCTCTTTCGTTGAAGCATAGCGAGAGGGAGCGGACGCTTTCGACCGCCATTTGGAAAATCGCCCAATCCAGTTCATCCGAGGCCATGGCTGCAATAGCGCGCAACGGAGGGGTGATTACAACGACGCACACGGCTTGTTCACAGATGTCGGCTGACGACCAATCCTTAGCGGTTCTGCCGCCCCGCCACCGGCTGACCGCGATGTCCGGTCGGACTGATGCTGAAGCGGGGGCACGCCCACAGTCGCTAAACCTCGACCTGTGCACTCGCGTCCACGTCGCGAGGACGCGCCGCATTTGTGCTCCTGAGCGTGCGCCCGGGGTAGAACATCCAGCAACGATGCTCAGTCCCGCCATTCGCGACCCTGCCGCACCCCGGCACGTTCAGCGCATCAGACTCCCCGCAGGGTTCACAAAGTTGGCTGGCTGGGGTAGGGGGAGCGCAGAGAAATCTCCGGTCGCAGCCTTACCCGGTCAAAACAAGGATATCACGATGAAGACTCTCATCATCTGCTCCGGCGGATTGGACTCCGTTTCCCTTGCTCACAAAGTGGCAGCGGAGCACGAACTCGCCGGGCTGCTGTCCTTCGACTACGGTCAGCGGCACAGGAAAGAATTGAGATTCGCCGCTCTGTGCGCGGAGCGACTGAACGTCGCGCATCAGACCATCGACATCCGCCAAATCGGCCGCGGCCTTCGCGGCTCGGCGCTGACCGACAGTGTCGACGTGCCGGACGGCCACTACGCTGAAGACACCATGAAGGTCACGGTGGTGCCGAACCGGAACGCCATCATGCTGGCTATCGCGTTTGGTCTCGCCGCCGCGCACAAGGCCGAAGCGGTGGCGATGGCCGCTCATGGCGGGGACCATTTCATCTATCCAGACTGCCGTCCCGCCTTCATCGAAGCTTTCCAGACGATGCAGGACCGAGCGCTCGATGGCGACGCGCAGATCCGCCTTTATACGCCTTATGTGAACCTCACAAAGGCTGACATCGTCCGCGATGGAGCAAGACACGGAACCCCATTTGCGCAGACCTGGTCCTGCTACAAGGGCGGCGAGCGTCACTGCGGACGGTGCGGGACCTGCGTCGAGCGACGCGAGGCGTTTCAACTCGCGCAGCACGCCGATCCGACCGAGTATGAGGACACCGGTTTCTGGCTTGAGGCACTGCGGAGGCGCAGCGCCTGATGTTCCGCATCACCAAGGAATTCCACTTCTCGGCCTCGCATCAGCTCACCTCCTTGCCACCCGAACATCAGTGCGCGCGCCTGCACGGGCATAACTACATCGTCGAAGTGGAGCTCTCGGCCGAGGAGCTGAACGCGCACGGCTTCGTGCGCGACTATCACGATCTGGCGCCGCTCAAACGCTATATCGACGAGAGCTTGGACCACCGACATCTCAACGACGCGTTGGCACATGAGCAGGTCACGGCGGAATACTTGGCCAGGCATTTCTATGAATGGTGCAAGGCACGGCTGCCGGAAACCGCGGCCGTGAGGGTGAGCGAAACCCCGAAAACCTGGGCGGAGTACCGACCGTGACGGACACGCGCGCCGCAATCCGGGTGAGCGAGATATTTGGGCCGACGATCCAGGGCGAGGGCGTGCTCATCGGTTTGCCGACCGTCTTCATCAGAACCGGGGGCTGTGATTACCGCTGTTCCTGGTGCGACAGCCTCCATGCGGTGGACAACCAGTTCCGCCATGAATGGAAAATGATGCCGGTGGATGCGGTGTGGCAAAGCGTGGTTGCGCTTTCCGGCGGCCGGCCAGTGATGGTGTCGCTGTCGGGCGGCAATCCGGCCATTCAGCCCTTCGGCGGGCTGATCGAGCGAGGCCATGGTGAAGGCTACCGTTTTGCGCTGGAAACCCAGGGTTCGGTGGTCAAGAACTGGTTTGCCGAGCTTGATGTGCTGGTCCTCAGCCCAAAGCCTCCGTCGAGCGAAATGCGGCCCGACTGGGCCTCCTTGCAGGCGTGCATGGAAGCGGCGCGGGAGAAGCCGCAAGTCGTGCTCAAGCTCGTCGTTTTCGACGAGAGCGACTACGCCTTCGCCAAAGACGCCGCCGCGCGATTTCCACGTCTCCCGGTCTATCTGCAACCTGGCAATCACACGCCACCGCGCCCTGGCGATGAAGACGCACCTGTCGACCTTGACGGAATCATGAGACGCTTGGAGTGGCTGATCGAAAAGGTGACGCGAGACAGGTGGTTCGAAGCTCGCGTGTTGCCGCAGCTGCACCTTCTGCTCTGGGGGAACAGGAGAGCCGTCTAGGTCCCGCATGCCGGCGCGGAACTGTATCCACCGGATTTCCGGCTGACGAACTCAACCGGATGTGACAGCGCCTGCCGGGGCAACCGCAGGGGTGCTCAGGGCGGAGATCAACGAGGCATATGCGCTTGCAATGCGAGCGCATATCGGAGGGACCCCGCGATCACCTGGGCTTTGTGGCCGCGCGGTTTTGAAACTGCACAGAACCATTTTCGACAAAGTGCCCAAAACAGGGATCGCCAACAAATCCCCTCGCAGATTGAATGGTTCCCGACCCTATGTCGCACAACGGCCACCGATCCCCCCGTTTTATGGTGCGCTGGACATAGCTGTCGCGCGTCGCCCCACGGTGTTCGAAGTCCAATGGGCAAGCCAAACAGCGATCTCCGATGCCCGAGCGGGCGCTTTTCGCAGCGCAGCACCTGCGCGACATCGCGCCGCCGCTTGGCTCGCGATTTGCAGTGGCGGGGGTGCAGCGCTTGACCGGAGCGCCGCGATGGGAAGCGCGGCAAGGCGCCGGGAGTGCCGGTACCCGGCGTGCTGCCGTTAATTTCTGATGGGAGCCTCACCCATGTCCAAGCTAAATGCCGCCTTTGTTACAGTGATCGCTCTCTTGGCCCTCACTTTGTTCGTGCTGGGAGCGCTGAAACAACAACTGGATACGGCCGAGAACCTGCAACGTCTGGAAGACCAGCGCCTGATAGCGGCTGACTTGCGCATACGCATTCCGCAGCGGCGCGACGCCCTCCTCAACGACCAAGCCTCGCCAGTCGCGGGCAATCCGCTTGGCGATATCGCTGTGGTCTCGTTCTTCGACTACAACTGCGGCTTTTGCCAGGCGGCAGCCCTCGATCTCCAGCAAGCCCTCAAGGATGATCCCAATGTGAAGCTTGTGTTCAAGGACTTCCCAGTCCTGGGGCCAGCTTCCAGATTCTCCGCGCGCGCCGCGCTCGCCTCGCACAAACAGGGGAAGTACGAGGCGTTCCACCTCGCCCTCATGGCTTTCCCCGGCTTCGTCAACGAGCACAGCACCTTGACCGTTGCAGAGCGTGTGGGCCTCGATCTCGAGCAACTGAAGCGGGACATGCAAGACCCGGCCATCACAGATGCCATCACACGCAATCTCGCACTCGCCAAAGATCTGTATATCGACGGCACACCGGCGTTGGTGATCGGCGACGAGGTGCTCCCAGGGAAAGTCGGCATCGCCAGACTGCAACGCGCCATCGCTGAAGCGCGCGCGGAAGCAAAGGTACAATCTTCGACAGCTGCAAAATCGGCATTTTGACATACTGTCGGCAATGCCGTGGCCGCAGGATCGCTTGTCGGGGTGGTTTTGATGTGCTCCTGAGCGCCTTTTTCGTGGTTGGCTTCTTGACCGCATCGTGACGCAGGCGGGCGCGACGGCGAACGTGGCCGGCGTCCCGCTGTGCAGCTATCGAAACCGACATTCGCGGCGGTCGCGATACCGCTTCCTGAACACCTTCTCCTTTACGCAGCAAGGGGCGCCGAGAGGTGGAAATTCGCGGCTCTGCGGCATCGACCATATCGTGATACGTCCAGGTTCAAGGATCTGATGGTTTGACCATCAGTCGCGGTGCCGACTAATAGTCCTGTAATCGCGCGCGTCTGAAGGCGCGCGCCCGGTGCTCGTGCACCGAGCCCGCTTTTTCCTCGGCAGGCTCGGGCGGTCTCGGCCATCCGGCTTCGCCCCGGGCAGCCTGGCGACCGCTGATGGTCGCCGGCCGATTGCCCGGCGTGGTCTGTCTGTTGGCCATCCCCCGGTGGCGCGCGGTGGGCGGCTCTCCCTTCTAGGCCCGCCGCGGCATCCCGCAACCCTTCGCTGCCGCTCAGGGTCCTCCTCTTCGTTCCGGTCCTTCGGATGCGGTCTGCCTTCGGCGGCGGGCCTTTCCGGTCGTTTTCGCCGCCCACCCCGCTTCCGGGGGAGGGCGCGGAATTGAAGAGCGGAGGACCAGGGCATGCGTTCAAACAACAAGCGTTCCGGCAGCCGAAAGGCTGGGGCAAGCAGGGGCGGGCGCTCAGGCGCCAGCCTTGATCAAGACATCACGGACACAATCCTGTTTGCGCATCTGCTGACGCTGTCCGACGACGATGTCCTGCGCGTCCTCACCATCGAGACGACGCCTTCTTCGACCTATTGCGCGACAAGGAAACTGCCAATTCCATGCTCGCCGAGCTCGGCGGCAAGCATGTCGCGGACGGCAATGTCGCCGAGAAGGTGAAGACGCAAAAGACGATCATCCGCGATCTTCTTTCCGGCGAGAACGGCCACGAGAAGGTGGAAAGCTGGCTGCCGCGCTGGATGAAATTCCCGGTCGAAAGCTACACGCAGCGAGGCGGCTTGCGCACCGCCGATCAATGGGCGCGGGTCCGGTCCCTGTTCGGCTGCCAATAGGCGTCACGCTGGGCGGCGGCTGCCAGGTTGGCCGCCGTTCGGCATCGTACCCAGGCGCCCTGGCCGGATGTTCGAGACCTTTGGCCCCCGCGTCCCCGCGGCACAAATCCAGCCCTGCAAGCCGCCTTGATCCCGCGTGGATCGATCAGACCGTCGGATGTCTGTTCTGGCGCCTGACCCGTAGGCACGATCTCTTGTCGGCATGCCACGGCATCAGCCGCAGTCCCGCAAATCCCGGCTCTCTTGGCTTGGCTGCAGCGACCGCGCTTGCCACGATCTCCATGCTCTGTGCCAGGACCATCCCCTGCGGCTGGCTTGTCGACCTATGGACGGGTCCGGCCGCCCGAAACCCTCGCCAGCAGCTTTTTTCCCCGCCGCCTACGGCGGCTTCCTCGCGCCGCTCCGCTGCAAAAAAGCTGCCTGCTCGGGTCCTCCGCTGGCGCTGCGGCCCTGTCGGGTTCAGGCGCTCCGGACGCGCCCATCACGGTCCGCCATCGCAGGGGATGGTCCCCGGCGACAGCAAAAGGAGACTTCGAAATGACCGCGATCGGTTACGTCAACAAGCAGGAAAACGGCGCTTACAAGGGCCAGCTCAAGACCCTCAGCGTCCGCGCCGACATCGACATCGTCCCCAACCAGGTCAAGAGCGCCGACAACCATCCCGACTACCGGGTGCTGACGCAAGGGGTCGAAGTTGGCGCCGGCTGGATCCGCACCGGCGAGACGTCCGGCAAGGATTATGTGAGCCTGTCGATTGCCGCGCCGGAGTTCGGACCCCGCAAGCTCTACGCCAATCTGGGCCGCGCCGCCGGCCAGGACGATGACGACACCTACGCCATCATCTGGAACCCGGCCGACTGATCGGGCCGACCCGAGCCCCGCGCCGCAGCCGGCGCGGGGCTCTTGCCACGGAGCGGCGTCCGCGAAATTTTTGACCATCTGTCGGGTGGATGAGTGCTATTCCAAAAATCAATTTTACCGATCTAATCAGATCCTATTAGGAATCCTGAATTACAGCGCGTTGGGTATCCTCTTCGTGATTGGTGCTTCGACTGAGGCTACCGGAAAGAATTCGGACGGCATGTGCGGGATTGTTGGTATCGTTGGACAACGGCCCGTGTCGGTGCGGTTGGTCGACGCGTTAAACCATCTTGAATATCGCGGCTACGATTCCGCCGGCATTGCGACGATCACCGAGGGCGCCTTGCAGCGCAGGCGCGCTGAGGGCAAGCTCTTCAATCTCGAGACGAGACTGAATGCAGAGCCGCTGAACGGCACCATCGGCATCGCCCACACGCGCTGGGCAACCCACGGCGCGCCGACGGAACGTAATGCGCACCCGCACTTTGTTGACGGTGTGGCCGTCGTTCATAACGGCATCATCGAGAATTTCGCCGAGCTGAAGGAGGAATTGGTGGCGGCGGGAGCCGAGTTCCAGACCGACACCGACACCGAGGTCGTCGCTCATCTCTTGGCCCGACACCGCCAGGAGGGCATGGGGCGTGGCGAAGCGATGCATGCCATGCTGAAACGCGTCAAGGGCGCGTACGCGCTCGCCATCCTTTTCGAGGATGATCCGTCGAGCATATTGGCGGCGCGCAATGGACCACCGCTGGCAATCGGCCACGGCGACGGCGAGATGTTCCTGGGATCCGACGCGGTCGCGCTTGCTCCCTTCACAAATGAAGTCACCTATCTCATGGACGGTGACTGGGCCGTTATCGGCAAGAAGGGCGCCGACATCTTCGATTTCGACGGCTACCCCGTAGAACGTCCGCGTCAGACCTCCATGGCAACGGTCTATCTGGCCGACAAGGGCAAATATCGCCACTTCATGGAGAAGGAAATCTACGAGCAGCCTGGGGCCATCGCCCATGTGCTCGCCCATTATATCAGCGTGATTGAGAGTCGCGCAGATCCGGTTCCTAGCTTCGATTTCGCCAGCATTCCGAGTCTGGCTATCTCGGCCTGCGGCACCGCCTACCTCGCCGGGCTGATCGGAAAATACTGGTTTGAGCGCTATGCTCGCCTGCCGGTCGAAATCGATGTTGCGTCCGAATTCCGCTACCGCGAGATCCCGTTGTCGCCCCAGTCTGCTGCTCTTTTCATTTCGCAGTCTGGCGAAACCGCCGACACGCTGGCTTCACTGAGGTACTGTAAGGCGCTTGGGCTCAAAATTGGCGCTGTCGTCAATACCCCCGAATCGAGCATCGCTCGCGAGGCTGACGCGGTCTTCCCGATCCTTGCCGGCCCGGAGATCGGCGTCGCCTCCACCAAGGCCTTCACCTGCCAGCTTGCCGTTCTTGCCGCACTTGCCATCAACGCCGCCCGGGCCCGCGGGACGGTAACCGAAGGCGAGGTGCAGGCGCTTGTCATGAGCCTTGCCGAAATGCCGCGCATCATGGGCCAGGTCCTCAACAGCATCCAACCAAAGATCGAGCCCCTGGCGCGCGAATTATCCAAGTATCATCACGTCCTGTATCTCGGCCGTGGCACCAGTTTCCCCCTGGCGATGGAAGGTGCGCTGAAGCTCAAGGAGATTTCCTACATCCACGCCGAGGGCTATGCGGCGGGTGAATTAAAACATGGTCCGATCGCATTGATAGACGAGAATATGCCGGTGATCGTCATCGCGCCATATGATCGCTTTTTCAACAAGACCGTCTCCAATATGGAGGAGGTGGCCGCCCGTGGCGGGCGAATTATCCTCATCACGGATGAAAAAGGAGCAGCCGCATCGAAGCTCGCCACGATGCACACAATCGTGCTGCCTGCTGTCGACGAGATAATCGCCCCGATAATCTTCTCGCTGCCGATACAGCTTCTTGCCTATCACACAGCCGTCTTCATGGACACAGATGTGGACCAGCCGCGCAACCTCGCAAAATCAGTCACCGTCGAATGATTGGACGAACTGACAGGCGGCGCCCGTTCATCGGCTACACTTCAGGCTTTAGGACCAGTGCCGTTGAGGTCCGGTGCTTTGGACGGGCAATCCGGCGTTGCATCGTGACCTGCACGCCGCGTCAGCAGCGATGCGGGTACGGCGTCAGCGGAGCCGGTCAAAAAACCTGCCGGTCCATCATTCCCACCCACACTTTCTTAGATCGCCAGCATGAGCTCTGGCGCGGTTTGATTCACGCCCGCGCCGACATAGGGTTTAAAGGCGCCGAATCGGTAAAGCGGTACTGCAATGTCAGCGTCGGCGGCAGCAGCCAAACCTTGCCGATATTGCCCAGCCCACCGATCGAACCCGGCCTGTGATATTGGCATAGGTGGTGCCGAGCATAAGCTCGGTGGTCGGGGCGGGCAGGGGGTGCTGGTCATGATAGTCATGGCTGGCGAACATCAGGCCGATTGGCGGGATGAAAGATCATACGGTTACACTGCTGGCCTGACGCTGCACGAATGGGCTTGGGAGTTCTTACGCCGCAATTCAGCGTTCAAGCGCGACCTGATCGATGCGCCAGCAGTGCTATACTTGTCCCACTAACCCTTGCTCGATATCGTCACGTCGGCCGGCGACCTGTCACGCTGGCCTGCGAGGCTCTGGAAACAACGACTGAGAGGACTCGAATATCTCGATGCTCTCAGTCTGGCCATCAATTGCCCGCTTGTTGGCGCCGGAAAACCGCGGCGCCCGTTTGTCCTTCGTTCCTGGTGCACTCGACGGATCGCTCGCCGGAGCAGCGCATCGCGAGTTCGCCGAAGTTCTCATCGTCAACGACGCGTCCGGGCTTTCCGGTTGGCACAAGCGTTGCACAGCCATTTCCAAGAACAATGAACCGCAATCGCCGCATGTCTAGAGTAAGGGCCGGAGGGCAGCAAATCTTGAGCATTTCACCCCCGAAACCGTTGCGCGTTGCGGCCAAAGGCGAAGTCTAGCCGTGTGGGAGTCCTACGGGCCTCTTACGGCCGCCTGAGCAGCGTACACCAACCGAGGATGGCATCATGGCTTTCAAACAGATCGACCGCAAATCAGGGAGTTCCTTCGTGAAAAGTATGGTCGTCGGTGCTACAATGGTTTTGGCGCTACTGCCTCCGGCCGTCGGGGCCCAAAACATTGAGGGAGGCAAGTCGGTCTTCAAAAAGTGCGCCGCTTGTCACAGCGCTGATACTCGCGCGAACAAGGTCGGGCCAACCTTGAAAGGGGTTGTGGGCCGGACAGCGGGGACCGTCCTTGGGTATTCGTATTCGAAGGCCATGAAGGATATGGGCACAGCCGGCCTCGTATGGGATCAGCCGAATCTGTTGGAATATCTGAGAAATCCCCAAGCGAAAGTGCCAGCGAACAAAATGGGATTTGCTGGCCTCAAGAATCCCGACGATATCAAGAACGTCATTGCCTATCTCGAGAGTGTGTCAGATTAGAAGCCATTGTCGGCACCTGGTATGTCGTCATCCTTGTCGCTCAGCTAGGTGCGAGGCCGGCGGCATCGTGGGCCTTTTATGGGTTGGAATCGATCGCCTTACGGCAGTGACTCAAACTTGGCTGGGCAGAAGCGGGAGCCACCGTAGCCGCGGCCGTGGTCATCATTAAGATGTTCACCAACGTGTCGACCATCGTCTTCCGTTGGAAAGGACGCGAGTACATATCCGAAGCGGCGGAAATACTGGCGCCCCGGCCGCAAGGCCGCCGCGCACGTCCAGTCTCGATGCGCAGAAGTCTTCATCGTCGGGCTGATCAATGAGCGCAAGGACATCACGTTGAACCAGATGGTGGAGCGGCTGGGAGGCGAGCGGTCGATGGATCAGCCGCAGCGCCTTGAGCACATGGCTTCTCGGCCACGGGTGGACATTCAGAAAAAGTCCGCACACGCACTGGAGCAGGACCGCCCCGATATCCTGAAGCGCCGCCGTGCCTAGTTCGACGGCCAGCTCGATCTCGATCCGGCGAAGCTCGTGTTCGTCTACGGCGCCATGAAAGCGCTGGAGGTTTCGACCTGCGGTGCCTTCAGAACGCCTTCCTTTGCGCTGAAGTACGCGGAATGACGAACAGGTTTCGCAAGTCAACGCTCCGCAAAGCAAGGCTTCAGCAGCGAAAGGTGCAATTTCATTCCTCCCGGAATGCTCGACTGATTTGGTCGGACAGCGGCTTCACAAGATAAGAAAGTGCCGTCCGCTCGCTCGTCTGGATCATCGCTTCGGCCGGCATGCCGGGCACGAGCGTCAGGTCCTTGAGCTTTGCCAATTCCGAATGGGAAACCGATAGGCGCACCAGGTAGTAGGAAATGCCGTTTTTTTCGTCCGTCGCCAGATCGGCTGCGATCCGGCTGACATATCCGTTCAATTCCGGCGTGGTTCTCAGATTGAAGGCTGACATCCGCAGCACTGCCTTGTGACCAAGCTGGATCTGGTCAATATCCTTCGGGGTGATCCGCAATTCCAGCGCGAGATCGTCGCCTTCCGGCACGATTAGCATAATGGGATCGGCGGGCGTAATCACCCCGCCGACCGTGTGAACTGCGAGTTGTTGAATGGTGCCTGACTGCGGTGCGACAATATCGATCCGTCGTAGTTCGTCTTCAGCCGCCGACTTGCGCTCGATATATTCCCCAACCTGTGTCTGAACGTCTCTGAACTCCTGGCCGACTTCCGTCTTGAGATCCTGATCGATCTGCAGGATTTGCAGGCGCGTTTCGGTTATGCGACCTTCCGTCTGTGCCTGATGAGCAATTTTCTCACCGCGTTCGCCGCCGAAAGTGGCAACCTGCGTCTTCAGGCTGTTCAAGCGTTGGTCCGAGACAATGCCTTGATCGCGCAGCCCACTGAGCACGGCAATTTCCTTTTGGATAATCTCGATGCCTTTCTCATAGGCAACTTCCTGCGCCTTGAGCCCCTCGATCTCGTGCTCATATTGTGTAATGCGCTCCGCTAGCTGGGCCTGTTTTCCTTGGCGGGATCGTCTGCGAAATTCGAACAACCTCATCTCGCTGTGGATTGCCGAAGCAGCGTCCGGAACATGCCTGTGGGCGAGCAGCCAATCCGGGAAGGCGATCTCGGCCAAATCGTCACGCTCAGCTTCGAGTCGCGCCAGCCGGGCGGCCAGCTCATCGAGACGCTTGATGACAATGGCGAGACTGGTCCGGGTCTGGGTGGCATCGAGCCGAACGAGGATGTCGCCGGCCTTTACCTTTTCGCCTTCGCGCACCAGGATTTCTCCCACGACACCGCCTGTTGGGTGCTGCACCTTCTTCACGTAGGAATCGACGACAAAGTGTCCGGACGCAACAACCGCACCGGAGAGGGTCGTGACCGCCCCCCAAGCTCCGGCTCCTCCGACAAAGATCACGCTCGCCAGAAGGCCCGCCAACAGGTGGCGGTGAATGGAGCGAGAAACGTCATTATTCTGATGAATGCCGGCCATTGGGCTCCTCCATCTCAGCGCGCTCTCCCTTGTTACCCTGTGTGCACTCGATCGCCTTGACCCCAGCGCCTGGGGCCACTGCTGCCCCCTTAAGGACCTTGGAAAGGGCTTCATCACGCGGACCGAATGCTCGCTGCCGCCCACCTTCCATCACCAACACGTAGTCCACGACGCGGATCGCGCTCGGCCGATGGGCGACGACAACCGCAATGCCCTTGCGCTCGCGCACGGAGGCGATCGCCTTAACGACGGCGGCCTCTCCTTCCGCATCGAGATTGGCATTGGGTTCATCGAGCACAACAAGGAAGGGGTCGCGATACAGAGCACGGGCAAGACCGATACGCTGGCGTTGCCCGGCGGAAAGCGCCGATCCGGCATCACCGATCGGAGTTTCGTAACCGTGCTCAAATCGGAGGATCAGTTCGTGCGTGCCCGCTGCCTTCGCCGCCGCTACAATAGCCTTAGGGTCGGGATCGTCTTCAAATCGAGCGATGTTTTCGGCAATGGTGCCGTCGAACAGTTCAACGCCTTGCGGCAGGTAGCCGATATGACGGCCTAGTGCTTCCCGGTCCCATTGATCGAGGCTTGCGCTGTCGATACGAACCTTTCCGGCGACCGGCGCCCATGCGCCGACGATGGCGCGCGACAGTGTCGACTTGCCGGAACCCGACGCACCGATGACCCCGAGTGCGCTTCCCGCCTGAACGGCGAACGCAAGGCCGATCACGGTTGGCTTGCTTTCGCCGGGCGGAACGATTGTCACGCCGTTGACGCGCAGTTCGCGTTCTGGTGCAGGCATTGGCATAACAGGAGCGGTTTCAGGAACCTTTGCCAGCAGGTCCTCCAGCCGCGCCCAACCCTGGCGCGCCATGAGAAAGGGTTTCCAGCTTGAAATGGCCAGATCGACCGGAGCCAGCGCACGTCCCATCATGATCGAGCTGGCGATCATGACTCCGGCCGTAGCCTCCTGCCCAATGACAAGGTACGCGCCGACGGCAAGAATGGCCGATTGCAACATCATGCGCAGCGATCTTGAAACGCCACCCAGCCCACCTGCCACGTCCCCGGCTTTGCGGTTGGCGGCCAGATACTTGGCATTGGCCTTGTGCCATCGGGCAGCGATCCGCTTTCCGAGACCGAGAGCTTGCACGACCTCGGCATTGCGGCGCGCTGCTTCCAGTAGACCACTGCGTACCATGCTGTGGGCAATCGTATCGCTTATCGCCCGTCGCGAGAGAGTGTTGGCAAGAAGTGTCAGAGATATGAGGATCATCGCTCCGATAAGCGCCGTCATGCCGATCCAGAAGTGAAAGAGAAAGCAAATGCCAAGATAAAACAGCATCCACGGCAGATCGAAAAACGCCGTCGGGCCGTTTCCACCTAAGAATGCGCGAACATTGTCGAGATCACGAAGCGGCTGCAACCCGTCGCCAGGCATACGCGTTGAAAGCGGAAGGCGAACGATCGCATCGTGAACGCGTCCGGAAAACTGTCCATCGAAACGCTCCCCGATCCGCAGCAGTACGCGGGCGCGAAGAATGTCGAGCAGGCATTGGAACGCAAAGAGCCCCGCAGCAAGTACGACGAGCCCCACCAGCGTCGGTACGCTGCCACTTGCCAGAACGCGGTCGTAGACCTGCAGCATGAACAGCGGCGAGATCAGCGCAAGCACGTTAACCACGCCACTGATTAGTAAAATTCCCCACATAGTGGAGGTCAGAGGGAAAGGTCTCAAAGCTGAAATGTTCCAGGGATGGTTACTCAAGGCGCCCTCCGTTAACAAGCATTGTGAGGATCTGTCGATCCAGCACCGCATAGTGCTCGCCGCAGGAGCCTAGACACTGACCGCATCCGCTCGCTGATCCAGGGCAACAGTGTTTCGCGCCGAACGCGTCTGATCCCGGCATATGATGGTGCGCGTCAACAACAGCCTCCGGCTGAACCTTTGGAGGGGTAACTTTATCGACGCAGGCAGCAGGCCAGAACAGCCTTACCGCCTCGACTATGTCGGCCTCAGGGAGGGGTTCGGGCTCGACCCACAGGTTTAATCACGCTTCGCCCGCTCCGGAACCCGCGGCCAGCGGCAAGTAGCGGAAAGGAAAGCGCCCGCCGGGGGGGGCGGGGCGCGGGTTCATATGGGGTTTTCCGGATTAAATGTAGGTGAAATCCGACGCGGTCAGGCCTAGGTCGGCCATGGCGCTAAAGCTCGTCACACCACCTATGTTGACGAAGTCATGCGCCTGGTTCTCGCCGGTGACATACGCCAGCTTCGCCATTTTACTAAAATCCTCGTGGCAGTAGTAGACGATGATGTCGCCGACGGCCTCGCCGGAGATCTTAAGCGCTGCGTCAGAGGCAGTCTCAAAAGAACCGTCAGTGATCACCACCACATGCTCGCCCTTCGCACCCGCAGACGGACCGCTGTAGAAGCTGCTCACCGGGCTGCCAGACTTTGCGGCGGCGTTGTTGACGAAGTTCGCGCCAAAACCGTCGTCGCCGACGCCCACCGCATCGAAGGCGAAAGTGTCCTCCTTCGCGTTGAAATCGCTGATAGTGGTAATGTCCGCCAGTCCCTCGACCACTCCCTGGATTGGATTGTGGAACTGGAACAAAAACGTATCATTGCCGTCCTCCCCCCTTAAAATGTCGTTGCCGTCACTCACGTAGAGGACATCGTTGCCGGGACCGCCGAAGAGCTTGTCATTATCCTCACCGACCAGGCGCGGTTGGAAGCGGCCGTTGTCGCCGCGAAGATAATCGTCCCCCGTTCCGCCCCAGATTCGGTCATTTCCCTCGCCGCCGATGCCGTGATCATCGCCATGGCCACCGGCGATCTTGTCATTTCCGCGACGACCTTCAAGCCGGTCATTGCCCTGGTCACCCGCCATCCAATCATCGAGATCGGTGCCGATGAGCCATTCGGGACGCGCGAACCTACCCTCGATTATGTTTGCCATCGCAAATACTCCCTATGATTCATCCGACCACTACACGACGCCTTCATAATCCTCACCGGAAAATTTGATTAATCGATTGCTTTGATGAGGGACATTTGCGGAATGGATGTATTCATGGGCGGATCTGATGATCGAAGCAGGCAACCCGGCTGACAGCGACCGCTTGCTGCCAATGCTGGCGCGCCACGTCGCATTCTATGGCCAAGCGCCGCGGCATGCGGCCGCCGATGGCGGCTTCGCCACTCGCGCCAACCTTGCCACGGCGAAGGCGTGCGGCGTTTCCGACATGGCCTTCCACAAGAAAGCTGGCCTGAGGATCGAGGACATGGTCAGAAGCAAGTGGGTCTATCGCAAGCTGCGCAACTTCCGCGCCGGGATCGGGGCCGGCATTTCATGCCTCAAGCGTGCTTACGGTTTGGCGCGTTGCTTGGCGCGGCCTCGATCACTTCAAGACCTACGTCTGGTCCTCGGTCGTGGCCTACAACCTCGTCATCTTCACCTGTCTCAATCCGACCTGAACTGCCCCCGGGATCGCAGGTTGCCCCGCGCCGACCCATGCCGGCCGCCACCGCATGCACCGGTGACACTATTTTGGCGACAAACAGCACTCTTCGACCCGTCCGCGCCCTTCAAGGCGCCTTCGATCATGCGCAACTCATTAAAACGGACTGAAATACGCAGGTTTACGGATGGAAACTAGTCTAGTGCGCGTCCATAAACGGCAAGCTGCTGATATTATTGAATGAATCCTGATTTTGGGTAGGCAAGGCCCGGCGGGTTCAGATACACTTCGAGATCAAGCCACTGATTCCAAAGCGTTTCTGCCACCGCCGGGGCCGACAATGCGCCAAGAACGCACCGTCCAATCCAGTGTATTTGATCTTTTCGCCGGACACGAGATCGGCTGTGAATTGAAAGCCATGTCGCAATGGCTGGACGAGCATCGCGAGCTTCTGAGCCTGGTGACGCGGGACCTGCGCCGGCACGATCTCAAGGAGACCGGCCGCGAGGGCCTGCCGGCGGAGGCTGTGCTGCGCTGCGCGCTGCTCAAGCAGCACCGCCAACTAAGCTATCAGGAACTGGCCTTTCACTTGGAGGATTCCGCCTCGTTCCGGGCTTTTGCCCGGCTGCCATGGGGGTGGAGCCCAAAGAAATCAGTCCTGCACAAGACGATCAGCGCGATCCAGGCGCCGACCTGGGAAGAAATCAACAAAGTACTGCTGGCAAGCGCCAGGCGAGAGAAGCTGGAAGGCGGCAAGGTCGTGCGCGTGGACAGCACCGTCACCGCCGCACTCGTCCACGAGCCGAGCGACAGCAGCCTGTTATGGGACGCTGTGCGGGTGATGGTGCGGCTGTTGCAGCACGCGGATGCACTGGGCAGCGCCATCCCATGGCACGATCACTGCCGCGCGGCGAAGAAGCGGTCCCGGTCGATCGAATATACCCGCGGCCGCCCGAAACGGGTGAAGCACTACCGCGAGCTGCTCAGGATCACACGCACCACCTTGGGCTATCTCCATCAGGCGGCTGAGCAGCTGACCCTGACGGCGAGCCCGGCCATTGAACTGTGGCAGGCCCAAGTCCGCCATTACCGGCCGCTGATCGAGCGGATCATCGCCCAGACCGAACGGCGGGTCCTGGCAGGCGAGCCGGTCCCGGCCGGCGAGAAGCTGGTGAGCCTGTTCGAGCCGCATGCCGATATCATCGTCAAGGGCAGCCGCGACGTCGATTATGGTCACAAGATCAATCTGACCACCGGTCGCAGCGGACTGATCCTCGATCTCGTCATCGAAGCGGGCAACCCAGCCGACAGCGAGCGTCTGCTGCTAATGCTGGAGCGCCACATCGCGTTTTACGGCGAGCCGCCGCGTCAGGCGGCGGCCGACGGCGGCTATGCCAGCCGCGCCAATCTGCGCCAAGCCAAGGCGTGGGGCGTGCGCGATATGGCGTTCCACAAGAAGAGCGCCCTCAGGATCGAAGACATGGTCAGCAGCCGCTGGGTCTATCGCAAGCTGCGCAACTTCCGCGCTGGTATCGAGGCCAGCATCTCCTGCCTGAAGCGCGCCTATGGCTTGGCCCGCTGCACCTGGCGCGGGCTCAACCACTTCAAGGCTTACGTCTGGTCCTCGGTGGTCGCTTACAATCTCGCCCTCTTCACCCGCCTCAGATCGACCTGACCCCAGTCATCGGGCTGCGTTCAGGAGCACGCCGGCGAGCGCCGGCCGATACCCCTATGACCCCATTGCCGCCAGATCGACCCCCGGCCGCAACCTCCATGCACTTGTACCATCACGCGTCCCCAAAAACATCGCTTCAGCAGGCCAAAGACCGCTGAAAACTCCGGGAAAACAGCCGTTTATGGACGCGCACTAGTCTAGCGCAACGTCTAGCATTCCGCCCTTTCGTCATGAATGAAACGGATTCCAAGCGATCCTTGCTCGTCCACGACAGTCGTTACATGGAAACCTGTAGGCACAAAAGATGCTGCCTTTCTCGTTTGAGCCACCGGTTCAGCGGCGTTGGGGGCGATCCCTGTGCAATTCACATACGCGGCCCGTTGCCTGGTTGTCGACGGCCATCGTAATGAATGGCTCAGCCGGTTGCGTGCAGTTTGTATGTAGGCCGTAATGGATACCCGTTTCGAAGGCAAAAGGGCGCCTTTTGGGCGCCCTTTCCACTTGTGAAGGCTAATGGGTCTTAGGCTTCTTAGAAATCCATGCCGCCCATGCCACCCATGCCACCCATGCCGCCGCCGCCCATGCCGCCAGGCATGCCGCCGCCAGCCGACTCCTTCTTCGGAGCCTCCGCGATCATGGCTTCGGTGGTGACGAGCAGGCCGGCGACCGAGGCCGCGTCCTGGAGAGCGGTACGAACGACCTTGACCGGATCGACGATACCCATGGCGATCATGTCGCCATATTCGCCGGTCTGGGCGTTGTAGCCGAAGGTCAAGCCCTTGTTCTCAAGGATCTTGCCGGCAACGATCGATGCTTCCGCACCGGCGTTGGCCGCGATCTGGCGGGCCGGAGCCTGCAGCGCACGACGAACGATGTTGATGCCGGCGGCCTGGTCGGCGTTGACGCCGGTGGCCTTGATGTTGGCCGAAGCGCGCAGCAGCGCGACGCCACCACCAGCAACGATGCCTTCTTCGACGGCCGCGCGGGTCGCGTTGAGGGCGTCATCGACGCGGTCCTTCTTTTCCTTGACTTCGACTTCCGTCGCACCGCCGACGCGGATCACCGCAACGCCGCCGGCGAGCTTCGCCAGACGTTCCTGCAGCTTCTCCTTGTCGTAGTCCGAAGTGGTCTCTTCGATCTGCTGCTTGATCTGGGCAACGCGGCCCTGGATCTCGGCCTTCTTGCCGGCGCCGTCGACGATGGTGGTGTTCTCCTTGGAGATCGACACCTTCTTGGCGCGGCCGAGCATGTTCAGGCCGACGTTCTCGAGCTTGATGCCGAGGTCTTCCGAGATGACCTGGCCACCGGTGAGGATGGCGATGTCTTCCAGCATGGCCTTGCGGCGATCACCGAAGCCCGGCGCCTTGACGGCGGCGATCTTCAGGCCGCCACGCAGCTTGTTGACGACCAGCGTGGCCAGAGCCTCGCCTTCGACGTCTTCCGAGATGATGAGCAGCGGCTTCGAGGTCTGCACGACGGCTTCGAGAACCGGCAGCATGGCCTGGAGGTTGGACAGCTTCTTCTCGTGCAGGAGGATGTAGACGTCCTCGAGCTCGGCAACCATCTTGTCGGCGTTGGTGACGAAGTAGGGCGAGAGATAGCCGCGGTCGAACTGCATGCCTTCGACGACTTCGAGTTCGGTCTCGGCGGTCTTGGCTTCCTCGACCGTGATGACGCCTTCATTGCCGACCTTCTGCATCGCTTCGGCGATCATGGCACCAACCGACTCGTCCCCATTGCCGGCGATGGTGCCGACCTGGGCGACTTCCTCGGAGGTCTTGATCTTCTTGGCAGCCTCGCCGAGCGCCGCGACGACTTCGGTGACGGCCAGATCGATGCCGCGCTTCAGGTCCATCGGGTTCATGCCGGCGGCAACGGCCTTGTGGCCTTCCTGGACGATCGACTGTGCCAGAACGGTTGCGGTCGTGGTGCCGTCGCCGGCGATGTCGTTCGTCTTCGAAGCAACTTCACGGACCATCTGCGCGCCCATGTTCTCGAACTTGTCTTCAAGCTCGATTTCCTTGGCGACGGTGACGCCGTCCTTGGTGATGCGCGGGGCGCCGAACGACTTGTCGATGACGACGTTGCGGCCCTTGGGACCGAGCGTGACCTTCACCGCGTCGGCGAGGATATTGACGCCGCGCAGCATGCGCTCGCGGGCATCACGGGAGAATTTTACGTCTTTGGCAGCCATTTTTAGCTCCTGGCAGGGGCTTTGATCGAGCCCGGGAATTCAGTTGAGAAAAGGCCTGATATCAGCCGATAATGCCCATGATGTCGGATTCCTTCATGATCAGAAGGTCCTCGCCATTGAGCTTGACTTCCGTGCCCGACCACTTGCCGAACAAGATGCGGTCGCCGTCCTTGACGTCCAGCGGGACCAGCTTGCCAGCTTCGTCACGAGCGCCGGAGCCGACGGCGATGATCTCGCCTTCCTGCGGCTTTTCCTTTGCTGTGTCCGGGATGATGATCCCGCCAGCGGTCTTGGATTCGGATTCGACCCGGCGAACGACCACGCGGTCATGCAGCGGTCGGAAGTTCGACTTTGCCATTTTTGGATGTCCCTGGTGTGGATGGTTGAACAGTTCTCCGTAGCCGGAGCGTCGTTAGCACTCTACTCCGGCGAGTGCTAACGACGCACAAATAGGCCTTGGATTATTTTTGGTCAAGACTGGAGGAGGGGGCATTCGGGCACGCCGCTAAGCCTGCGACCTGCGAATCTGGCTTGTAAGCGATTGCCCGTTCATAGTGCAAGTTCGCCGGCACTGGACATACTCTCAGGCGCTGGATCAATTATCCTACAGGCTATCATTGCCGTCCCCTTCAGTAGGTTAAGCCGGTCGATCGTTCTGCCGCCGGTGCGACCAGAGCTTCAAAATTCATGCCAAGCGGGCGAAAAGAGTGACGGCATTTGTTCTCCCTTCGGAATCGGTCAAACGAGATCACGCCCCCTGCATCATCGTGTCGCGGAGTCTACAAAGCTGACACGAGGTTGGTCGACATGCATCATTTGGAAGAATGCCGCGAGATCCTCGCGGCCAACGACTTCTGCCGCGTAAAGCAGTGCGCAAGCGACTGCGCCAGTGCTTTTTTAAAGGTGTGGGCTCATTGCCAGGTGCGACTTGCTCCCGCATTGCCTTATCCCATATAGCTCGGCGCGACACAGGAGTCGCCAGAGCTTCAATCCATCAGCCGCGGCTCTCTTGCCCATTCATTTAACAAGGAAGAGATTATGAGGCGGCAGACTCGACCGTTCATAGTGGAGGTCAAACACAAACGCAGTCATCCGCGACGAGGTGGTGCCATCTGGGCCGATGTCGATCTCTCCGCAGCTATGGCCGAGACGACAACGGAGATTGAACAGACCGAGCGGCCGATGGCTGGGTGTATTGACTCCACTCCGTCACCCCCTGATGCTGAACCTATGCACAGTCCACGAGCGGAGCATCTTATGCCAGAACCGTCGCACGCCAAGTCAGAAGCCGGAACCGAACCGCCAGCCAACAAGAAAAGCCCAAAATCGCATAATAAGGTAAAGGCGCAGCCCAGGAAGGGTACACCGGAGAATGGATCCAGTGCGGCGCCCCGGCCGGAGAAAGTGCCAGCAGCGATAGTGCGAAGGGGCCGCAAGATCTACTCTGACGAGGAACGGACCCAGAAACTGACCCAAATCGAGATGTTGATCAGCGGCGGCGCCACTGGGAGAAGCGCTGTAAAGCAGGCTGGGATATCGGAGCAGACCTACTATCTCTGGAAGAAGGTCACGAATCCTTCAGCAGATGGTGACAATCCGCAGGGTCTGGTCGAACTTGAGGAAGAAAACAGGCGGCTGAAGAACCTGCTGGCCGAACGCCTGCGCAAGGAGAACTTGGAACTTAAAAGGAAACTTGGACTGCAATAGCACTCTAGCGTCGCAATCCGGCGTTTGATCGTCCCTGGAATTCCGGCCCTTTTCAAGCACCTTCACCATCGGCCTGAAATGACTGCTCCCGGCTTCGATGACACGGCACGTGAGCAGCGGAAACAGATCAGTGTGACGGACCCGAGGCGGTCTCTTAAGGGGTTAGACCGACGGTCGGCGACAGCCGGGATCTGAACGTCATGAACAGCCATGCGCGGAATTTGCTCACGAAACCGGTAAATCTCCAGAGCAAGGCAGCCGCCGTTCGTCGAAAGTGGCGACCACCGGATGTTTTAGCCCGAGCGGTGCCCCGGAATGCAGCCGGCATCAAGATGAGCCTTCGAAACGCAGCATCCCGCCGACGCTGTCTTTGTCGTCGGCATTGCTCCATTTTACCTTGAAAGAGTCTGGCCCTCGGCGATCTCATCATCCAGCTCACAATTTCCTCCTGCCTAGAGAGAGTGTGTGCTTCTCAAGGAGGCCGACTGGCAAATTCGCGGTGCGGCCGTGATCATGGCGAGACTGCTTGAACAGCAACTGCATTTTCGTAGCTGCCGATCATCTGACGCAGACCGTCGCGGAGTTGGATCTTCGGTTTCCATCCAAGTGCCGTCAGGCGGCTAGAGTCCATGAGCTTCCGCGGCGTGCCGTCCGGTTTAGACCTATCGAAGTCAAACTCGCCGCGCCATCCAGCCAATTCCGCCACCAGCTGGTGTAAGCCGAGTATGGATATCTCCTGCCCGCTGCCGACATTGATCGGCCCGGCTTGGTCGTAGCGCTCCATGAGAAAGACGAGAGCGTCAGCAAGATCGTCGACATGCATGACTTCGCGCAACGGCGACCCGCTGCCCCATATGGTGACCCGATTCGACCCGCCGTTCCGCGCCTCTATGATCTTTCGGACCGTCGCAGGCAACACATGGCTCGAAAGCGGGTCGAAATTGTCGTTGGCCCCATACAGGTTTGTCGCCATGATCGAAATGAAGCTGCGCCCGAACTGGTGACGGTAAGCGTCGCACAGCATCACTCCGGCGATCTTGGCGATCGCGTGCCACTGGTTGGTCGGCTCCAGCGGCGCGCTCAACAGTGAGCTTTCTTGGATTGGCTGTTCTGCGAACTTCGGGTAGATGCACGACGAACCAAGCATCATGAACTTTTCGACGTCGGCCTCGAACGCGGCCGCGATCGTAGAGAGTTCGATTGCGAGATTGTCCTGGAGGAAATCAACGGGACGTTCATTGTTGGCCAGGATTCCCCCGATCTTGGCCGCCGCCATGAAAACCAGGTCGGGACGTTGTGCCCGGGTCCATCTGGCCGTCGCCGCGCGATCGGTCAGGTCGAGATCTCTCCGGTCCGCAGTCAGAATCTCTACACCGGGCACTTCGTCCAGCCGACGCACCAGAGCCGATCCGACCATGCCGCGATGGCCGGGGATCCAGATGCGTTTGCCTTGCAGCGAAATCATGACAATGTGATCCCGTAGGCGCGGCAATCGGCCTCTACCATTTCCGAGACGAGCTTGTCGAAACTGGTCGTTGGCTTCCACCCGAGCTTGGTCGCCGCTCTGGAGGCGTCGCCGATCAGCAGGTCAACCTCGGTCGGGCGGAAATAGCGTCGGTCCACACGAATCAGCGCCTTGTTACTCCTGCGCTCGCGGCCCACCTCGTCCACGCCTTCACCTTCCCAGACGATCTCCTTCTCGACGCGCTTGAAGGCAGCCTCGACAAAGCTGCGCACCGAATGCGTCTCGCCGGTCGCGAGCACAAAATCGTCAGGCTCATGGTGCTGCAGGATACGCCACATGCCCTCGACATAGTCGCGCGCCGAGCCCCAATCGCGTTTTGCCTCTAGGTTTCCAACGTAGAGGCAGTCCTGCTTGCCGGCTAAGATTGCAGCCACCGCACGTGTCACCTTACGGGTGATGAAAGTTTCGCCGCGCGTCGGTCCTTCGTGATTGAACAGGATGCCGTTGCTGGCGAATAGCCCGTATGCCTCACGGTAGTTCACGGTTATCCAGTAGGCGTAGAGCTTCGCCACAGCATAGGGCGAGCGCGGGTAAAACGGCGTCGTCTCCCGCTGCGGGGCATCCTGGACCAGACCGAACAGTTCGGAAGAGGACGCCTGGTAAAACCGCGCCTTGTCCGCAAGGCGCAGGATTCTGATAGCTTCCAGCAGCCGCAGCGTGCCAAGACCATCAGCGTTGGCCGTATATTCGGGCGTCTCGAAAGAGACTTGGACGTGGCTTTGCGCAGCGAGATTGTAGATTTCGTCGGGCTGGGTTTCCTGCAGGAGGCGGATCAGGTTGGTCCCATCCGTCATATCCCCGTAATGCAGCACCATGTCGGGATGGTCCTCATGAGGATCCTGATAAAGATGATCGATGCGTTGAGTGTTCCCGATCAGCGAGGCTCGCCGCTTCAGGCCATGCACCATGTAGCCTTTCGACAGCAGCAACTCGGCAAGAAGCGCGCCATCCTGGCCCGTGATGCCTGTGATAAATGCCGTTCGCCGGGGTAAACTCATTTGTTGTGTCCGTGGATGAAACTGTCGAACAGAGAACGGCAAGCTGCCGCAGCCGCCCGGTAGGCGCGCTCCTGGGAGCGCTGCCTGCCGCGTGCTCTTTTCATGTCCTCTAAACGTCGTGAAATCGATTGTTTCAATGCATCGCATCCAAGCGATGTATGTCGTTTCGCGTCGCTCGGCGGCAAACGCGCATCCAACGCAGCTCCAATAGCACAGTACGATCCGCGTGTCGGTGTTTTTGCAGTCCCGAGGATGCCCCCCTGGGACCATTGCTGCGACGTTGATGTAGTTCCGTCAGCGATTGGACAACGACCCCCGCGCCGTGTTCGAGCGGACGCGAACCGGGCGAGGCGAGGGTGCTATCACCATCGCGCTGCGCGTGGGCTCGCTCGGAGTTTAGCTATATCGACATTGCGGCTCAACGGGCTCACTGGCGTGAAGAAGAGTAGGCGGCGCCGTCCATGATGGCGGTCGAGATTGGCAGGATCGGACATCGAGCGAAACGACCTTAATCCCGAACCGCGGGACGGCCTGTCCGCTATTTCTGACGCGACCACCCAATCCAGCTTCGGAATCCTTGCAGATTAGCCACACCCTTTTCCAAGAATCTCGGTGGTTGGCGCGCATAGACTCTCCCGCCCAAGGCGGCGGCCTCACGTATCGAAACGCTTTCGAAGCGTTAGATCGAGTCAGCAAGATGGTCGGCGAACGGAGCCAGCCGGATCTGACCGTGTGAACGGCGCTGGTGACGAAGGCGAAAACGGCCTCGTCGGCAGGCCTCGCCGGCTGTCAGAATTGGAACGGCTGGCCATCCTGGCGTGAACCTGCGGACGTCTCTTGGCTTTTGCAAAGGGTGGCTGCAAACTGTCTTGTGGAATGTCCAGTTGGCAGAAATCGAATGACCCACTCTCCAACTCCCGGTCCGTCTTCTGCCCGCCATCATGGCTTGGGCGCCCGCGAGATTTACGAAGCACTTCGCGAGCAGATACTCACAGGCGTTTACGGCACTGGTAGTCAACTCCCGTCGTCCCGTGGTCTCGCTAATGAACTTGGCGTCTCCCGAACCACCGTTACCGTGGCCTACGAGCAATTGGCCGCAGAAGGTTTCATCGAGGTCCGCCAAGGTGCGCGACCTCGTGTCGTATTCTCACTTATCGCAAATGGGCTAACCGTCAATCGTCCAAGGCCAATCACCTTGGTCCGGTTGTCCGCCTATGGAGAACGGTTGCGGCCCACACCGCCGTGGCTCGGTCATCCGCCGAACGCGCTGAAGATCGATTTTCGATATGGGGACTTAGCGCCCTTGGACTTTCCGACATCGATTTGGAAACGCGCGATGAACAACGCCATGGCGCAGCGGCCGGCCCGGCTCGCTTATCAGCATCCGCGCGGTTCGCGTCGGCTGCGTCAAGCACTTCAGAGTTATCTGTGGCGGGCTCGTATGGTGCGCTGCGAACCCGACCAGATTATCGTCGTCAATGGCTCACAACAAGGTCTCGATCTCTGTGCCCGCCTGCTGCTCGACCCGAGCGACAGCTTCGTCATCGAAGAGCCTTGCTACAGGATGGCGCGCCAGGTGTTTGCCAGCACAGGTGCCATGCCCGTGCCAGTCGGGGTTGACGAGCACGGCATGCGGACCGAGCGATTGGCCGGCCTGGCTGGACGGCTGGCTTACGTGACTCCCTCGCACCAGTTTCCGCTCGGCGGTGTCATGCCAATCGCGCGCCGGCATCAGCTTCTGCAATGGGCGCGCAACGAGAGCGCCTACATCATTGAAGACGACTACGACAGCGAATATCGCTACGATATCAGTCCTGTTCCCCCGCTGCACAGCCTCGGAGATCATGAGTCCGTAATCTATCTTGGCACGATCTCCAAGACCCTCTCGCCGATGCTAAGAATCGGGTATCTCGTTGTTCCGCGGGAATTACAGAAGGTTTTCGAAACAGCCAAGCAGTTTGCCGATCGGCATTCTCCGGTGGCGGAGCAGGAGGCGCTCGCCTCTTTGATTGAGAACGGCAGCTACGAAAGCCATGTGCGCCGGGTGCGCCGGCTCAATGGCGAGCGCCGGCACGCACTGCTGAGCTGCCTGAAGCAGCGCTTCGGCGATCACATCGCCATTGAAGGGGCGGAAGCTGGACTGCATCTCGTCGTTTGGTTCAAAGAATTCTCGAGATCAGTCGAAGCGGTGCTGGTCGAAACGGCTCGTCGCGCCGGGCTGGGGCTGTACCCGATCTCGCCGCTATATTGCCTAACCCCGGGGCCGTCTCACCATGTGGGGCTTGTGATGGGCTATTCCGCATTGAGCATCCGGCAGATCGAGACGGGTGTGGAGATGCTGCAGGAAGTGATCGCAAAGCTGGCAAACACCACCAGGAACGCAGCAGCTAAGACAGAAATATCGACCGGTGGGCAAATTGGTGAGAGCGATACATCTGAGGCGGCTCGTGATGGTCGGTAGCAATACTCGCCACGCGCAGGATCTGCCTGACGTTCATGGGGAGGGTGGGCTTGCGCAATCTCCACTCACGCCCGCTGCCGGCGCAGAGGCTAATTTCGCAACGCGACCGGCGCGGCGCAGGCCGTCCGGAACTCCGCACCTGAACGTCTGGTGTCGTGAACCATCGCGCGTCGATCTGGAGCATGAACGATTGCTGTGACGGCCGGACTACCCGCTTAGGAGCGCGCCGGCCGCACTCCCATTTCCTTGAGCAGCCGCCCGGCGCCGTCGATCTTGTCCATGGTCCAGAGCATGAAGCGACTGTCGACATGAATGCTGCGATTGCGGTCTGCGGCATATGCCCAATCTGAGGTCACTCCCTCGAGCGTGCCATCGAAGGCGAGACCGACCAACTCGCCGCGCCCATTCAGCGTGGCCGAGCCGCTGTTGCCGCTGGTAATATCGGCGGTGGACAGGAAGTTGACCGGCAACGTGCCCAGCGCCGGCGCGACATAGGGTCCATAATCCCTGGCTCGGATCGCGGCGATTGCCGCATCTGGGGCATCGAACTCACCCTTGCCGGTTTCTTTAACCAGAAGCCCCTCGGCCGTGGTGAAAGGCATCCAGATCTGCCCGTCGCGTGTTCGCCCCGCCACCTTGCCCCAGGTGATGCGCAGCGAGCCATTCGCGTCGGGATAGATCGGCCGACCGGTTGCCTTCCGATAGGCAAGCAGACCCTGCATATAGGTCGCGCGCGCCGCCTGCGCGCGGCCGGCGCGGTCCTTCGCCGCGCGCTCCGCAGATATGTCGCCGGGATAGAGCGCCACCGCCAGCTTGATGAAAGGATCGTCCGACGCCTCCAACGCAGCAGCGGGCTTGTCAAGCCAGCCGAGCCGCGTTGCCGTGTCTGCGAGTTTGGTGTCTGCATAAACTCGCTCAAGGCCAATTTGGCCCAAAGCGCTTTCGAAAGCAGTGTCGCGATCCTTTGCGTCCAGCCGGCGATATTCATCGAGCGCGGCCTCGAACAACTTGCGATCGATGTCGGGCAGATAACCGCGTTCAATCTGTGTCAACTGATCCGAGATTTGCTTGCGGTCACGATCCTGAAAGCCGCTTTCACGGTCTTCATCCGGCTTCTCGTGCTCCTTTGTCCAGCGATAGAGAGTGCGTGCCGATGACAGTAGTTGCGCGCGATTGAGCAACGCCTGGCGCACCCTCGCCAGCAAGACCCGGCCATTCTCGCCCACCATCGCGTCCAGTTCGCGGATTGCTGCGTCAAAGCGCGTCTGCCGCACGGGATACTCAGCGACCCAGGCGCGAAAAGCTTTCTCCTCGGCAGCCTTGCGCGCGTCAAGGCCGGTCGCGTCGGCACTGGCAAGATCGCCAGCCAGCTTCTTCTCGAAGTTTTCAATCGCATTGCGCAGCGATGCGTAGCGGATCTCCGCTTCGCGATTGCCTGTTACGGCATGGTCGATCTGGGCGGAATAATCCGACAGCAAACGTTGAGACAGCGGTTCGAGTTGCGCGAAGTTGAACCGGACCTCTTCTGCGGTGAGGAACCGTTGGGTTGCACCGGGAAAGCCGGCGACCATCACGAAATCGCCTTCTTGGACGCCTTCGCGGGCTATGGGCAGCCAACTCTTCGGTCGGTAAGGCACATTTTCGCGCGCATAGGGCCGGGAGGAACCATCAGGAGCGACATAGGCGCGATAGAACCCGAAATCGCCTGTGTGGCGCGGCCACATCCAATTGTCCGTTTGGCCGCCGAAGTTGCCGATGCCGAGCGCGGGCGCGTAGACGAGGCGCACGTCCTGAATTTCTAGCTTCTGCTGGAGGTAGTAGAAGGCGCCGCCATAATAGGGCCTCACATCGCAGCGGCGATCGGGCTGTTCTTCACATAGAGCAATTAGCGCCATGCGGTTCGTGTCGAGCTGCTCATGGCGATCAAAGCCGCTCAGCGTGTCCGAGACGCCCCTAAGCATGTCGGCCGTCACATCCCTTATATTTTCGACCACATAAATGCGACTGGCGGGCGTCGCAGGCAATTCGTCAACCAGGCTCTTCGCCAGAAAGCCGTTTGTTAGATAGTCCTGGCCCTTCTTGCTGTTGTACTGGATGGAAGGCAACACGCAGTGATGATTGGTCGCGACCAACCCTTGTGGGCTCACAAAGGAGGCGGAGCATCCGCCTAGCGATACAATTGCATTAAGCGGGGCAGCGTCCAGTCGGCTCAGCTGCGCGGGATCGATCTCGACGCCATCGGCGCGCATTGCCGCGCCCACTTCCGCAGTCTGGCCCGGCATCCACATGCCTTCATTCGCCGATGCAGCGCTGGCCGTACAGAGCAAGGTGATTGCACTCACCCGAGCAACCATCTCCATTTCGCAGTTCATACCTGTGTCTCTCCCATTTCTGTCTATTGTCGTCGGCCGCACTGGATCGATGAGCTATCGGGCTGGGCGGCGTCGCCTGCGGCCGCGCGCTGCCACTGGTCAAGATTGAGTGGACGGTCAACGCAAAATCTGGATGACGCTGCCCTCTCATCGGAACGGCTCCCTGCAACTTTGCGCAATCCGCTGCACTAATCGTGCCGAAGGATTAAAGTGTTCAAAAGCTGCGTGGATAAGCTGCGTAAACTGACTTCTGTGTCCGACTTCCGACTTTTGGTTGCAGACCCGACATCGTGCCCTCGCTAGCCATGAAACCCCCTAACGGATGGCTGTCGCCTGGTAAGCTCCAGCGGTGTCGCGCGACGACGAGGGTCGCGAGGAGTGGCCGGACTTCCCTGAATCCGCTCGAAGCGGCGGGTGGGCTGGCCCAAGCAACTTACGAGCTCTTCGCCGGCATGATCGAGTTCGGATTGACCAGCAAGCTCACCGGGATAGTGACGGTGACTGATACCTGCGTGGAACGAATCCTTCGCCTCGCGACGTGGCCGTTGTCGCGCATCGGGCAACCGAAGCCCGTCGGCAAAACGGAAGCGGTGGCCGGCTATCTGGAGATTTCTCAGGCCTTTTGCGCATCCGCCGGAGGGGACGTCTGAACGGACCGGTATTGTGGAAACCGGTTCTCGGCCGATCACGGTATCAGTGAGCGACTCTCGTCTGGCCGGGCCCAGCGCGGGATCGCGCATTGTTAACCTGGCCGGCGCGGAAGCTTGCGACATGCCAGTTTACCGCCCGCATCGCTCGTCTGCAAATGCATGCCCGATGAATGCGCTGGCGTTGCGCAAAGCCTGTCCGAGTGTCGCACAATGTTCAGAACAACATGTTTGCCAGGCCAAGCGCCAGGACATCCGCGACACGCTGCGGTCGGCTGGGGTTTCGGGTCATCCCGTTGATTCATGACGACGCCTTCGCCCGCTGCGGCCCCGGCGTTGCTCACCGGCCACTAATCCGAGAGCTTCGCCGAGTGCGGGGCGTCACTCGCACAGAGGACGATCCGCTGCTTTGGATTTCGCCGCGCGCCATCTCTGTGGACAGGCGAAACTGATCACGACGCCCGTTCGGTGATTTTTCCGACTGCCGCAGCTTGGGGATGAGACCAAGAATTTTGCCTCACCCTGCATCGGCCGTTCCCCGCCATCATGCCGCGCTTCCATGGAGAACTTGCCTCTGATTGCAAATCCCAGAGGCAAGTTTCCTTGCAAGTCCGATCGTCGAAGCTGATCAAAGTAGGGTTTCTGCTTGGGCTGAGCGCCACAGGTGACGCGCTATCAGCAGCTCTCTCGCCGACTTTGATGAAACCTAAAAAACCAAAGGCTGTACCGGGATAGGACCAGCTTTTTGGAGAGCATCCGTGCAATGGATGCGTCCCATCCAAACAACCAACTTTACCGCCCTTTCATGACGCTGCATAGCGAACTACCGGCAGGCACCCGGTCGATCAACTCCACTGCCTTGATCATCAGATGAGCGCGTCATTTTCCAATACGAAATCATGAAATTCGGGTCAAGCGGCGTCCGAGGTTTGGCTTCGGAACTGATCGGCAAAGCCAGCGGACTTTATACTGAAGGTTTTGCTGTGCGTTTGGCTTCGAGCCGGGTTCACCGGAATAATTTGGTCTTCATAGGCCGCGATCTACGTGACAGCAGTCAGGCGATAGTGAACAATTGCACGGCGGCATTGGCCGCAAATGGCTTCCGGCCGGTCGATTGCGGCACCATACCTACGCCTGCCCTGGCACTATATGCACGCAGATACGGCGCGGCGGCTCTCATGGTCACAGGGTCGCACATTCCAGCCGATCGCAACGGCATCAAATTCTATGGTCCGAATGGTGAAATCACCAAGGCGGATGAGGCCGCGATTACGCGCTTTGTAGCCGAAAGGTCAAATCTGTATTGCTTGCCACCGGCTCCTCTGGGAACGGCATCGCCTATGCGGCACGAACAGGCGATCGCCGTCTATCGAGATCGCGCCAAGGACGTGCTGGAGCCGGGCTCACTTGCGGGAATGAGACTTGGTGTCTACCAGCACAGTTCCGTCGCGGCGGAGCTGTTGGTAGAGGTTCTTCAGTCGCTCGGTGCCAGAGTGGTCGCAGTCGGGAAAACCGAAACTTTCGTACCTCTCGATACGGAAGCCGTGGACGCAACAACTTCTGCAAAACTAAAGCAGTGGGTCCGTGAATTCGGTCTCGACGCCATCGTGTCGACCGATGCGGACGCCGATCGGCCTCTTATCGCCGACGAGAGAGGCGATCTGTTTCGGGGCGACCTGATTGGGCTCGCCACGGGTCTGTTTTTGAAAGCAGATACCGTCGTGACGCCAGTGACCTCCAACTCGGGCATTTCGAACGCTTTCGGTTTGCAGGTCCTCAGGACGAAGGTCGGGTCTCCGTTTGTAATTGAAGCCATGCAAGCGGCACAGCGTGCCGGCAGCATCGTTGTTGGTTTTGAGGCCAATGGTGGTGTTCTGCTAGGGTCGGACTGCGTACTGAACGGAAAGACATTGGCCGCACTGCCGACGCGGGATTCATTCCTCCCGATCCTGGCCGTCCTCAGCACCATGGCGTCGACAAGAATGAAGCTGTCGCGACTGCGCCGGTTGTGGAACCTTCCTGTGTGCGCGAGTGGCCGCCTGCAAAACTTCCCCACGAAACGTTCGCGCAGATTGATGGATCGCCTGGCGAGCCGGGCCACGTTACAGCGCTTTCTTGCCCCCTTCGGGACGGTTGCTGAAGTGGACCAAACCGACGGCCTGAGAACCCAGCTGCTTACCGGTGAGATCGTGCATCTGCGGCCTTCCGCCAACGCCCCGGAACTGCGTTGCTACTCCGAGGCTCGGAATGAAAGAAGGGCCACAGCGATCGTCGCCCTGACGCTGAAACGGGCGCACGCTTTCGCGCTCACCGACGAAATAGAGGTCGTTTGATGAAAGTGGTACCGGTCATCATAAGCGGCGGGGCTGGCTCTCGGCTATGGCCTGCTTCAAGGCAATCGCACCCCAAACCTTTCCTCAAAATGGCGGATGGACATTCGCTCATCCAGCATACCGTGTTGCGAGCTGCCGCGATGCGGGACGTCGTTGAGTTTATTACCGTGGCGTCCTCGGCGCACATCTTCCTCATGAAAGACGATTTGGAGGAGCTGGATTCCGTCGTTTTGCCACGCACCTTCCTGCTTGAGCCAGAGGGTCGGGACACCGCTGCCGCAGTCGCAGCGGCAACCATCCATGCAGAGGCGACACAAGGTCCCGATGCGATCTTATGCATCTTTCCTGCCGACCACATTATTGGTGATGTTCCGGCATTTCAAAACGTCATGAGCCGGGCCATCGAACACGCCCACCAGGGGCGCATCGCAACGCTGGGGATAACGCCCGACAGGCCGGAAACGGCGTTTGGCTATATCGAGGCCGTAGGTGGGGAAGTCGTGCGGTTTGTCGAGAAACCGGACGTCGAGACTGCCAAATCCTATCTCGCCTCCACACGTTTCTTTTGGAACGCCGGCATCTTCTGCTTCAAGGCGCAGGTCATGCTCGACGAAATGGCCCTGCATTGCCCGCAGGTGCTCGATGCGGTTCTCCGCAGCTATGAGAACGCCGCAATCATTGACGGCGAGCGCTCTGCCAGCATCGAACTCTCATCAGAGCATTTCGCCCAGGCGCCACGTATTTCGCTCGACCATGCCGTAATGGAAAAAACCCACAATCTCGCTGTGGTCCCCAGCGAAATGGGGTGGAACGATATTGGATCATGGAGTGCCATGGCCGAACTGATCCCAGCGGATGCGAGCGGCAACAGGATACGCGGCGATGTTCACGTGGTGGACACCGTCGGCAGTTTCATAAGCTCGGACAAGCGAGTCATCGGCACCGTCGGCATCAGTGACCTTGTGATTGTGGATTGCCCCGACGCATTGCTTGTTGCATCCCGAGATCGCGTTCAGGACGTCAAGAAGCTCTTCGAAGGACTAAAGGCCGCGGGACACAAGGCGCATCTGCTCCATAACACGGTGCACCGGCCTTGGGGTACCTACACGGTTCTGGAGGAAAGCGAGCGGTTCAAGATCAAGCGCATCGAGGTAAAACCAGGCGGGCGCTTGAGCTTGCAGATGCACTACCACCGTTCCGAGCACTGGGTCGTGGTCAGCGGTCTTGCCAAGATCGTCAACGGCGATCAGGAATTGTTCCTGACCACCAATCAATCGACCTACATCCCCTGCGGCCACAAACACCGGCTTGAGAATCCCGGCAGCATCAGCCTCGTGATCATTGAGGTGCAGAGCGGCGATTACCTCGGCGAAGATGACATAGTGCGGCTTGAGGACGTATATGGCCGAACGTGACAGTCCAACGTCACAGGTCGTAATCAAGTCAAGCTAATGCCGTCCCAGGTTTAAGCGAGAAAGTTGATCACTGGCATCACCGGTAAAGATGCGCCGATTTGGCCGAATGCTGGTCGAAAGGCTATTCAGTGCATGGCCTGGCTGTGAGGCGGTCCATTCGGACCCCGCCCGAGGACACCGGAGTGACCAAGCTTCAGCACCGCAGGTCCGAGGACAACCTCCCGAAATCTCGCATCCAGCCGACTTTCGACGGAGGCTTATAGGTTGCGTTGCGCCGTAAGAGACAGCTTGCGAGCATCCATGCAATGGATGCGTTCCATCCAGACAACCAAGTTTACCGACCTGTGATGATGCTGCATAGCAACTACCGCCAGCCACCGGTCAATTAACCCACTGCCTTGATCATCAGATGAGCGTGCCCTTGCAAGCCCGAATCATGAAATTGGGGTCAAGCGGCGTTCGAGGTTTGGCTTCGGAATTGCTCGGCAAAGCCAGCGGACTTGATGGGGGGCAAAGGTGGTCGTCAATCGACATTCTTCTCCATCCTGTTGAAGCGGCACAACCTAAAGCCGCCAGATGCCTGCTAGGGCGCGATCATATGAAAGGACGCAACACATCGCCGCCCTCGAAACTCTTATGTTCAACGCTTTTTCGGCCGGTTGCTGAGGGGCTGCTATTAGGAAACCATATATGTCCGGAGCGGATGATCCTGCGCATGAACGGCGCCAGAGCAGGCTTTCAAGCTTTATCATGAGGGAGGTGCAGCGCATTCTCGCCGAATGCGATGAGGCGAGGCAGCGCCAGAAGGCCGCTGTTCCGCCTTTGGGTTCTGCTCCCGACGACTCCACCGCCGTGGCCACCGAGGTGCTTGGCAGGCTCGAGGCCGAAGCAGCGCAACGGCTAGACACTCAGGCGCTCGAGATCGATTCGCGACCCCGGCCAGCCGATCATCCGCTCGGGCATCCGGTTCTGAAAGAGTTTCCAAGAGAAGGGGCGCCGATTGCTGAGTGGGCCGGTCCGGTTGCGGGCTCAACTTATCTCGAGAGACATTTTGGAATACCGCGGTCAACGCTGCATTGGTGGCAGCGGCACAACGATGTGATTGCCTTTCGCAAAGGCTCCCGCAAGCATGTATTTCCCCTGGCTCAGTTCATCGACGGCAGGCCTGTGCCCGGCATCCGGGAGGTCCTTTCCTCGATCTCCGACCCCAGGTTGGCTTGGCTGTGGCTGATCAGTCCCTCGCCTCTTCTCAAGGGGCGCGTCCCTATCGAATTGCTCAGGGCAGGGATGAACACGGAAGCTGTTGCATCGGCCGCCGATGCTATTTCCCTGATTGGGTCTGGCTGACGGTCGTCAGACGTGCGTGGCTCTTTGCGTGCCTCAAACACTTAGAGCGTCCTGTTAAATCCGGTGATAAACTGCGGCTTTGAAGTAGTTGCACATTCGGCTGGCGTGCAGCGGTCGACGACCGCGTCGGCCGCGTCCCACAGAGAGCCTGATGGTTCTCGGCCTTTGCTCGCAGCAGCGCCTTGAGTTTGGCGAAGGCGTTCTCAATCGGGTGAGTCGGGACTGTAAGGCGCAGGTAAAGCAGGCTCGCGCCTGCGGCCTCGAGAGCGTCGCGCATGCCGGCGGTCTTGTGGCGGGCAGGTTGTTCATGACCACTACGTCGCCCTCCGACAATGTCGGGACCAACACCTGCTCGACATAGGCCCGGAACACGTTGCCGTTCCTGGCGCTGTCGTAGACGAAGGGCGCAGTCATGCCCGTCAGCCGCAGCTCCGGTGAAGGTGGTGGTCTTCCAGTGGCCATGCGGCACGCCGGCCCGGCAGCACTCGCCGCGCGGCGCTCTTCCACGCCGGCGGGCCATCTTTGTGGAGAGGCCGTCTCATCGATGAACGCGAGCTTGGCCGGATCGAGGTCGAGCTGGCCGTCGAACCAGTCCCGGCGCCGCTTCAGGATGTTGGAGAGATCCTGCTCCAGCGCGTGCGCGGACTTTTTTTGAACGTCCAGCCGTGGCGGCGAAGGCAGGCGCTCAACGCGCTGCGGCTGATGCGCACCGACTACTCGGCGGCGAGCCGCTCCACCATCTCGTTCAGCGTGACGTCCTTGCGCTCCTCGGTCGGCCAGACGAGGTAGGCTTCAGCCGCGACGAAGATCCACGCTCAATCCTTATCCCATCGTCAACCTCCATCGAAGTGGACGTTGAATCAGCACAAAACGCGGCCGTCACTTCGCAATCGATTCATCGATCACAGGGTGTGTTCTATAGGGGCTCCAAATGGCCAATGTACAATTGTCCCGTTTGTGCAAATGTATAGTTGTACAATTGTGCAAGTAATATCGAAAATAGTGATAAAAATACAACTTTGATTCTATATGCAGATGATCAACGTAATTCTGCCTTGCGCTATCTCGTCCGGTGAATAGTTTCCGAACCGGAAAGGATGCTTCGCGACTCGCATCCTTTTCGACCGTGACGATAGGGAGCGATTCGTCCGTCGGCGACCTCGCTCTTTTCAAATCATTCAAGGAGATCAACTATGAACATCAAGAGCCTTCTTCTCGGCTCCGCTGCGGCCCTGATCGCAGTTTCCGGTGCGCGCGCCGCCGATGTCGCCGTCGGCGAGCCGGAAACCGCTGAACACGTCAAGATCTGCGACCTTTACGGCTCGGGCTACTTCTATATTCCCGGCACCGAAACCTGCCTTCGCATCGGCGGCTACGTCCGCTATGACATCGGCGCTGGCGATGTCGGCTCGTTCGACGGTGCTCGCAGCAACGATGTGCAGGACGGCAAAAACCAGGGAACCTGGTACAAGGATGCCCGCTTCGCGCTGAAAACCTGGACCGGTCAGGAAACGGAGCTCGGCACGTTGAAGACCTACACCGAGACCCGCTTCAACTTCGGCAACAGCACCGTTAATCCTCTTGTTGGCTCAAACGACGCGCACAACAAGGACGTCTCGCTCAACTTCGCATGGATCCAGCTTGGCGGTCTGCGCGTCGGTAAGGACGAATCGGCCTTCGATACGTTCATTGGCTACGCCGGCAACGTCATCCAGGATACGCTGGTTCCCTACGGCGACTTCGACACCAACGTCGTCCAGTACTACTTCGACGCCGGCAATGGGTTCTCGGCCGTGGTCTCGCTCGAAGAAGGCTCAGGCGCGAAGGGCACCATCGACAGCTATGTGCCGCACGTCGTCGGCGGCGTGAAGTACACGCAGGGCTGGGGCGCCATCAGCGGCGTCATCGCTTACGACAGCAACTATGAAGAACTCGCAGGCAAGGTCCGCCTGGACGTCGATGTAAGCGAGGCCGTTTCGCTATTCGTGATGGGCGGCTATGGCACGGATGACAACCTGTCGGATCCGACCTTCGCGATCCCGGGCCGCGGTCGCGGCATTTACAAACAGTGGGGCGGCAGCTGGGCGGTCTGGGGCGGCGGCACCTACAAGTTCAACGAGAAGACCTCATTGAATGCCCAGGTTTCCTACGATGAGTGGAAGAACCTCGGTGTTGCGGCGAATATCGCTTACGCTATCGTTCCCGGCTTCACGATCACGACCGAAGTCGATTACCTGCATGCAGGCCGCTTCGACCAGTTCGGTGCTGCTTCTCCTGCTGCGGCCTTGGACTGGACCGCTGCTGACAAGAAAAACAGCGTTGGCGGTGTTGTTCGGTTCCAGCGCTCATTCTAAGAATTGAACGGTTCGTACCCCGCGTTCGAAGCGGATGAGTGCGAGCCTTCAAGTCGGTTGCCGGCGCATTGCTTGATTACGGACCTCCATCCGGGCATTTCGTCGGCGAGAAGGGGTGCCCTGTTCCCGGGCGCCCCTTTTAAGCGCATTTCGTCAGGCTAGCGCAGGCGAGATAAATCCAAGGTAATTGTGAGGCGGATCGCTCTCTTGATGCCGGGACGGGCATGATCCGCAAACGGTGCTGGCGACCGTTCCCGTTGAAAGCAAAGATGGCGAGCTGGCACCCGGCCATCCATTCCCGGTCGGCAAGAGGTTACGGACGGCGGGACGAGCGCTTGCGCAGGTGATGTTGACGACCAGCGGCCGTCCAACTGAATCGATCGCATGTGGGACTAAGGCGGAACAAATTTTGACGGCGTGCATCCTCTTGTTTCTCCTGCGGAGAGGTGACCGACTGTTTTCGATGATGCCGTGCACCGGCCCTTGCATGGCCCGCTCGTGGCCCAGCACCAGCTGGAACAGCAGACGCCGCCAACTTGCAGAACCAGCCCTACACCGTCTCTCAGGCGCCGAATGGATCGGCAGCATCCGCCAGCGCAACCTGATGGAACAAGGTAGCGCACCACGTTGATCACCTCGCGGAGATCAACCTCGCGCGGACGGCTCGAAAGTGCCCGGCTTGGGCATATTGGCGCGATCTGTTCCCGCTCCTCTTCCGTCAGATCGGACCGGTGGGCTTGGTTTGCCTGACGATCTTGGCCATTACGCAACATTCAGTGTCAATCCGTGCGAGCTCATAAGACCGCCGTGCAACGGGGATTAGTGCTCAACCTCAGTCAAGAAAACCAGCCAGCTGCTATTATGGGGTGCCCGCGCGCCTGAAGGGGCGCGCGCCGGGTGCTCGTGAACCGAGCCCGCTTTTCTTCGGCAAGCCTCAGGCGGTCTCGGCCATTCGGCTTCGCCCCCTGGCTCGGGCAGCCTGGCGGCTGCTGATGGTCGCCGGCCGATTGCCCGGCGTGGTCTGTCTGTTGGCCATCCCCCGGTGGCGCGCGGTGGGCGGCTCTCCCTTCTAGGCCCGCCGCGGCATCCCGCAACCCTTCGCTGCCGCTCAGGGTCCTCCTCTTCGTTCCGGTCCTTCGGATGCGGTCTGCCTTCGGCGGCGGGCCTTTCCGGTCGTTTTCGCCGCCCACCCTGCTTCCGGGGGACGGCGCGGAATTGAAGAGCGGAGGACCAAACGATGCGTGCAAGCAACAAGCGTTCCGCCATCGGGCAGGCTGGCGCAGGCAAAGGCGAGCGCACGGGCGCCAGCCTCTATCAGGAAATCACCGACCGCATCATCGCCGAGCTGGAGCGCGGCACCGTTCCATGGGTCAAGCCCTGGGGCAGGGCAAAGGCCGGCCTCGGCCTGCCCAGGAATGCGGCCACCGCACGCCGCTATTCCGGCATCAACATCCTTATCCTTTGGGGCGCGGTCATCGAGCGCAGCTATGCCAGCCAGAACTGGCTGACCTTCCGGCAGGCGCTGGCCCTTGGCGGCAATGTCAGGAAGGGCGAGCGCGGCACGACCATCGTTCACGCCGACCGCTTTGTTCCGAAGGACGAAAAGGAACGCGCCAAGGCCGATGGCGACGAACCGCAGGCCGTGCCCTTTTTGAAGCGCTTCACCGTCTTCAATGTCGCGCAATGCGACAACCTGCCGGACCATCTCCATGCCGCCGCCGAGCCGCTGCCGCAGCGTCAGATCGTCCCGCAGGCCGAAAGCCTTATTCGTGCAAGCGGCGCGGATGTCCGCATCGGCGGCGATCGCGCTTTCTATATGCCGGGCAGCGACTTCATTCAGGTGCCGCCGCAGCCGGCCTTCTTTCAGCAGATCGACTACTACCGCACCTGCTTTCACGAGCTTGGCCACTGGACCGGCCACCCGGCGCGGCTTGCGCGCGACCTCTCCGGCTGTTTCGGCACCAAGACATATGCGCGCGAGGAACTGGTCGCAGAAATCTGCGCCGCCTTCGTCTGCAGCTCTCTCGCCATCGAGCCGACCGTGCGCCATGCCGATTACATCGGCTCATGGCTGACCGTGCTGCGCGAGGACAACCGCGCCATTTTCCGCGCCGCAAGCCTTGCCTCCAAAGCCGCCGATTTCCTGCTCGGCCCTAACGCGGATGCTGAAATCTCGAACCGTGAGGAGATCGCGGCGTGAACGCGCGCGATCCCCACGCGCTGCCGACCGAGGCGACGCCGGAAGGCGAGCAGACGCTCATTCCCGGTCTCCGGCCTGTCACCACGCGCGACCGGCTTTGCCCTCTCACGGACGCGCCTTTGCGGCGCAAGGCGCAAAAGCCACTCGATATCGGCCTGTTTGATGGTGAGGCGGATCAGAGAAAGATCCAGTGAATCTTTCCCCCGCCGAACGCCCGCAACCAGTTCGACCTGTTCTGACAAGGAGTTTTGCCATGATCCTCATCACCGACGACCTTCGCGCCCGGCTGCTCGCCAACGGCGCGGCCGAAACAGAAACCGACCATCACCCGGTCGTCAAACTGTTCGATCCGACCGGACCCGCGACCTGGCTCTTGAGCGAGCTCGACGCCGACGGCGACACGCTGTTCGGCCTGTGCGACCTCGGCCTCGGATTCCCTGAACTGGGAAGCGTCAGCCTTGCCGAGCTTGAAAGTGTCAAGGGGCGGCTTGGCCTCGGCATCGAGCGCGACCGCTATTTCAAGGCCGAGTTTCCGCTCTCCGTCTATGCCGAAGCCGCTCGGCTGTCCTGCCACATCACCGAGGATGAGCGGCTGCTGCGCGAGGCGGCAGAAGCACTTGCCAAATCTGATTCCGAGCTTCCGCCGGATACGGCGGAACAGACGCGCCGCTAGGCGCGAAAACCGTCCCGCCGCGCCGGCCTTGTGGCCTTTGCGACGGGAGAACCTCAACCAAACCGAAGGAGACCAACCATGCAGCTTGCCCACATCCCGCTTGATAGGCTCAACATTTCCCCCGCCAACATGCGGCACGCAAAACGCGCGCCGGACCTGTCGGACATCCTGCCGTCGGTGCGCGCGCGCGGCGTCCTTGTGCCGCTACTGGTGCGGCCCAACGGCTCGCCGGAAACGTTCGAGATCGTCGCCGGACGGCGACGCTATTTCGCCGCGAAGACCGTCGCCGACGAACGCGGCGAGGCCGAGCCCTTGCCCTGCGCCATCATGGAAGACGGCGACGACGCCGATGCGCTCGAAGCCTCGCTGATCGAAAACATCGCTCGCCTCGATCCCGACGAAGTCTCGCAATGGGAGACGTTCTCGCGGCTGATCAGGGAAGGTCGCTCGATTGCCGACATCGCCGCCACCTTCGGCATCACCGAACTGATGGTGAAGCGCTCGCTGGCGCTTGGTGACTTGTTGCCCAAGATCCGCGAAGCCTATCGCCGCGAGGAGATCGACGCCGAGACGGCGCGCTATCTCACCATGGCTTCGAAAACGCAGCAGAAGGACTGGCTGGCGCTTTATGCCGATCCCGAGCAATACGCGCCGCGCGGCTACCAGCTGAAGCAATGGCTGTTCGGCGGCCAGTCGATCTCCACCAAGGTGGCGCTGTTCGCCATCGAGGACTATCCCGGCCTGATCGTCTCCGATCTGTTCGGCGAGGAGAGCTATTTCGCCGATGCCGACCTGTTCTGGCTGAAGCAGAACGAGGCGATTTCCGCCAGGCGCGACGCCTATATCGAGGCCGGCTGGAGCGGCGTGACCGTACTCGAACCCGGCCAGCATTTCCGTTCATGGGACCATGAGAAGACGCCCAGCAAGAAGGGCGGCAAGGTCGTCATCACCGTGTCGCATCGCGGCGAGGTCGAGTGTCACGAAGGCTGGCTGTCGCGCAAGGAAGCCCGTCGCGCCCGCGATCAAAGCCAGGGTAGCGAGCAGGACGAAGCGCCCGCCAAGTCATCCCGCCCCGAACTCAGCGGCCCGATGCAGAACTATGTCGATCTGCACCGTCATGCCGCCGTGCGCTTGCGCCTGCTCGACCATCCGGCAGCAGCACTTCGCCTGATGGTGGCGCACGCGATTGCCGGCTCGGGGTTATGGCAGGTGCGCTGCGAGCCGCAGCGCACCGCCAACGAGACGATCGCCGCCAGCCTTGCAGCCTGCAAGGCCGAGGCCGCATTCGCCGAAAAGCGGCGCGCGGCTCTCGCGCTGCTCGGGCAACCGGACGAGGAGGCCACGGTGGTCGGCCGCCATGGTGACGGCTATGACACGGCACATGTCTTTGCCCGTCTGCTGACGCTATCCGACGACGATGTCATGCGCGTCCTCACCATCGTCATGGCCGAGACGCTCGAAGCCGGCAACGCCGTCGTCGAGGCGCTTGGGCATCATCTGCATGTCGACCTCGCCGCTTGCTGGCAACCGGACGACGCCTTCTTCGACCTATTGCGCGACAAGGAAATTGCCAATTCCATGCTCGCCGAGCTCGGCGGCAAGCATGTCGCGGACGGCAATGTCGCCGAGAAGGTGAAGACGCAAAAGAAGATCATCCGCGACTTCCTTGCCGGCGAGAACGGCCGCGAGAAGGTGGAAAGCTGGCTGCCGCGCTGGATGAAATTCCCCGTCGAAAGCTACACGGCGCGTGATGGCTTCCGAACGGCCGATCAATGGGCCAAGGTGCGGACGCTTTTCGCCGGCCAATAGCACTATGACCGAGTGGCGGCACTTCCAGTGCCGCCACTCGGGCATTGCTTTGGTGGGCGTCGTGGCGAAGACCAGCTAATCATTCGCAGCCATCGGCAGTGATCCTTTTCTCACGTGATCGGGCGGTGGCGAAAGGATCCGTCATCGATGTGTTGTTGACCTCTTCCAATCCCTTTGACGTCCGCCGTTGAATCAGGATGAGGGGTAATGCGGTGCATTTTTCCTTCGAATAGCTGCAAATGCCCAAGGCCCTGACAACCAAATCTGCCTGGACGTTTTGTTCGGCCGCGATGATGCCGTTTGCGAAGATCGGATCAGTGGCGTCGACCGCAATGTCAGCTCGCGCCTCGGTCGCCAGCGACGTTGCCGCCATCAGTGCCGCCGTCAATGCGGTCGTTAGGAGATGCTTGCCAATACTGGGCAGGGAGCGGCGGTGCACCGAGGTTCTGGTGCAAAGATCATGGGATGTCATTTGAACGGCTTCCTCTCTGTCTGGCAGCTTCAGTTGGCATTCTCCTCCTCCTGACGGTGTGCCATTCCCAACCGGCTGGAGAAGAGTCTGGGCATGGATCTGCGGCACGGGCATCGCAGCCCCTCTCGGGATGGCGGCAGCTCCAGTCGACGGCGTTTTTACCCGCTTCAGGCGCCGCTTTGTTTTTGAGACTCCGTTTCGGAGCCGCACAGTGGCCACTCCAACAAACCGTCTCACCCTTGTAGTGGCGCCCTTGTGCCTTGGACACGAGCGCGAGCTGGCAAACGCGAAAGCATCGCGCTTGTCGATCTTTATTCCGTCCGTCTCGCTGAGCGATGACGACCCTCAACCGCAACGAACGTGCCAGCTCACCTGATTGGCGAAAACCGCACCTCGACGACCTGCGCCGGCCGAGAATGGCGTGACACGGATGGCAATTTGCAGACACGATTGTCGCCGCTCAGCGCCGCCCGTGTCGGGCTATACCCGTGCGCTGAACAGGCGGTCGGGCTTTTCGGCGGTCGGCGAGGCACATTTCCGTGCCTTCCGGCAATGATCGCGCGGACTCCGATATTACATTCTTCATGTTGCAACAGCCCCGCGGGCGGGCCGGGTTTGCCAGGTCTGGCGCCATGCTCACAGGGTACGATGCCAAACCCGGGATCATGCGGATTGCGCGCGGGAAGCCGCCTGCATTTGGAGCTTGGGGCCGTGCTGGCGCTCGCGTACCCTGTCTCCATTCCTGTGCGAGCACCATTCCCTGCGGCTGGCTTGTCGACCTATGGGCGTTCCGGCCCGCCCGAAACCCTCGGCCAGCAGCTTTTTTCCCCGCCGCCTGCGGCGGCTCCTCGCGCCCGCTTCGCTCCAAAAAACCTGCGCGCTCGGGTCCTCCGCTGCCGCTGCGGCCCTGTCGGGTTCGAGCGGGCCGGACGCGCCCATCACGGTCCGCCATCGCAGGGGAATGGTCCCCGGCGACAGCAAAAGGAGACACAGAAATGACCGCGATCGGATACGTCACCAAGCAGGACAACGGCGGCTTCAAGGGCCAGCTCAAGACGCTCAGCGTCCGCGCCGACATCGACATCGTACCCAACCAGGCCAAGAGCGCCGACAATCACCCCGACTTCCGGTTGCTGACGCAGGGCGTCGAAGTGGGCGCCGGCTGGATCCGCATCGGCGAGGCATCCGGCAAGGATTATGTGAGCCTGTCGATCGCCGCCCCCGAGTTCGGACCCCGCAAGCTCTACGCCAATCTCGGCCGCGCCGCCGGCCAGGATGACGATGACACCTACGCCATCATCTGGAACCCGGCTGACTGACGAGCGGACCTCGAACCCCGCGCCGTGACAGGCGCGGGGTCATCTCACAAGAGCGGCGAAAACTCGCCCCCGACTCTTCGCCCGTCCCCAAGGCGACCTGCTTCGCCGATCCTCTCCAGGAGGCTTCCATCGGCGAAACGAGGACCATCATGGACGACGAAAACGAACGCGCGGCCCGCGCCAAGAAGGGCAGCCCGTTTCTTAACACCGCGCAAGCTGCCTTCTACATCGGGCTCTCTCAGCGGACGCTGGAAAAGATGCGGCTCAAGGGCGGCGGCCCGAAATTCCGCAAGCACGGCCGCTATGTTCGCTATCACATCGACGAGCTCGACGCGTGGTCCAAAGGCCGTCCCCAGGACAGGACCTCTGAGGCCGGTTCCCCGCCGGCCGATGCGGGAGGCCGCTGATGAGGACGCGCCCTCCCATCCGTCTGATCGGCTCCGGACTGCGGCGCCTTCGGGCACGCAAAACCATCGCCGTTGCCGCGATCGGCATTGCTCTGATCGGTTTTGCCGGCCACCTCAAACCAGCGCCACGGTTGGTGTGGAATGCCTCGGCGAGTGCTCCCATCGGTCTTTATCGCGTCGCTGCGGGCGCGCCTTCGCGTGGCGAGCTCGTGCTCGTCCGCACGCCTGACTACGTGGCGTATCTCGCCGCCGAACGCGGCTATCTGCCGCGCAACATTCCGCTGGTGAAGCGGTTTGCCGCGCTGCCGACCGAGCACGTCTGCGCCTTTAATGACGCCATCATCATCGGCGGGGAGATCGTCGCGCGCCGGCTCAACACCGACACCCTGGGCCGGCCTTTGCCATGGTGGAACGGCTGCCGAGCGCTTGACCGCAACGAGGTGTTCCTGCTCGGCAGCGAGAGCAATCGCTCTTTCGACAGCCGCTATTTCGGGCCGGTGCCGGCCGCAAATGTTGTGGGGAGGCTCGTGCCGCTATGGACCGAGTGACCCTTCTGCTGTTCGGCATGATCGCTGTCGCGCCATGCGCCTGCTCCGTCTCGACCGGTGCTGAGCCGGCCGCCATCTCCCTAAACCCGCGGCTGCAAAAATGGCACCCCTTCATAACGGAAGCAAGCACACGATTCCATATTCCCCGACCGTGGATCTATGCCGTCATTGATGCCGAAAGCAGCGGCAGGACCATGCTCGAGGACCGCCTGATCACCTCGCGCGCCGGCGCCATGGGCCTCATGCAGGTGATGCCCGGTACCTATCAGGAGATGCGCATCGCGTATGGTCTCGGCCCAAATCCGCACGACCCGCGCGACAACATTCTGGCCGGCACCGCCTATCTCAAAGCCATGTATGACCGCTTCGGATTTCCTGGCCTGTTTGCCGCCTACAATGCCGGCCCAGAGCGCTATGAGGCGCATTTGAGGCGCGGCAAGCCGCTGCCGAAAGAAACCATCGACTACCTCCACCAGCTCAGGGCGGCGGGTGTTTCCTCCATCGACATGAAGGAATTCAGGGGCAAATCTGTCGCTCCAATCAGACAGAACGCGCCCTCGGGGCGCTCGCTGTTCTTCCTCAAAAATGGTGTTCGCGCAGGCGCCGGAAGCGCCGATCTGTTCGCACCGCTTGGCAAGAATGGCACGCGGCCGAAGAAGCCGGATGGCTAGGGATCGGGCGGGCGGGGGCGCGTCCGAAGGGGTAGGGCGCGTAAGGCAAGATAAAGGCACCGCCTCCAAGAAGCGGCGAAGTGTTTGTCTGCACATCATTTTTGCAGGAGGCAGCCTCCAGCGTCAGGAGAGCTTTGGAGCGCAAATGGCTGATTCGACCTTGTTACAGGCGGAGGCCAAGCATGCAGGATGACGAGTTCAGACCGAAGCTCGGGAAAATAGGCTCCCGTGGTTCGAAGGCCGGCAAACGCTTTGCCGGCCAGATCAGGGCGGCGATCAACCGAGCTGGTGGCCGGCCCCAGCGTGGTGGCCGCTTCGCGGGCAGCCGGATAGGCCGGGGCGGGGCGACGGCCGCGCTGCTGAAATCACGCGATCGCCATGCAGCCTTCCGCCAGCGCCGGGTCGTCGTCAAGGCGCGTGTCGTCAAGCTGGCCGGCAAGAGCGCGGACGGGGCGCGTGCGCATCTGCGCTACATCCAGCGCGACGGCGTCACCCGGGACGGCGCGCCTGGCGAACTCTACGGCGCCGACAGCGACCGCGTCGCCGGCAACGACTTCCTCGATCGTGCCGATGGCGATCGCCATCAATTCCGCTTCATCGTCGCACCCGAAGACGGCATCGAATTTGACGACCTCAAGCCGCTGACGCGGCGCCTCATGGCGCAGATGGAGGAGGATCTCGGCACGAAGCTCGACTGGGTTGCCGTGGATCATTTCAACACCGGCCATCCGCACACCCACATCATCGTGCGTGGCAAGGACGATCGTGGCGAGAATCTCGTCATAGCGCGCGAATACATCTCGAGCGGCATCCGCGAGCGCGCCGCCGAGCTGGTCAGCCTCGATCTCGGTCCGCGCACAGACCACGAGATCGAGCACCGCCTGCGCCAGGAAATGGAGCAGGAGCGCTTCACCAGCATCGACCGCCGCCTGCTGCAGTTGCGTGATGACAGCGGGCTCGTTTCACCGGATAGCCGCGACGCGTTTCGGCAGACCTTGCACCAGGGGCGCCTGCGCAAGCTCGAGCGGATGCATCTGGCCGAAGAGGTCGGCCTAGGCCGCTGGCGCCTGGATGACGGGCTTGAAGCGATACTGCGCCGCATCGGGGAACGCGGCGACATCATCAAGACCTTGCATCGCGAACTGACGGGCAGGGGAATCTCCCGCAGTGCCGCCGACTGCGTGATCCACGATCGATCCGGCGAGCCGGCCGACCCTGTCGTCGGCCGCGTTGTCGCACGCGGGTTGGCCGACGAGCTCAGCGACCGGCATTACCTCATCGTCGACGGTGTGGACGGCAAAACCCGATACATCGACATCGGCAAAGGCGAGGCGACAGAGCCGACGCCCGACGGCTGCATCGTGCGTGTCGCGCCGAGGAACACAGAGCCCAGGCCGGCTGACCGCACTGTGGCCGAAATCGCGGCTGCACATGACGGCCGCTACAACATCGACATTCATCTGAAGCACGATCCGGCCGCCACCGACCGCTTCGCCGAAACACATGTCCGCCGGCTGGAGGCGATCCGGCGCGGTACCGGCGGCGTGGCGCGCCAGCCAGACGGCACCTGGATCATCGCGCCGGATCATCTCGATCGTGTCGCCGCCTACGAGCGCCAGCAAGCGAGGACCCAACCTGTCACGGTCGACAAGCTCTCTTCGATGCCGCTGGAGCGGCAGGTTGGCTTTGACGGCGCGACCTGGGTCGACAGCCAGCTTGTCTCCGAGGCGTCAGAGAGGTTACGCAACTCGGGCTTCGGCCGTGAGGTGAAGGAGGCGCGGAGCCGCCGGCAGCAGTGGCTGATCGCGCAGGGCCTTGCCCAAGAGGAGCAGGATCGGATCGTCTATCGCGCCAACATGATTTCGATCCTCCGCCAGCGAGAGCTGAACCGTGTTGCCGGTCAGCTCTCGGAAGAGCTTGGTCTATCCTATGCTGAAACGCGACTCGGAGACCGCGTAGAGGGCACGTTCCGCCGCTCAGTTGAGCTCGCCAGCGGCAAATATGCCGTCATCGAGAAATCGCGCGAGTTCGTGCTCCTGCCTTGGCGGCCGGTTCTTGAGCGGCATATCGGCAAAGAGGTTTCCGGCGTGGTGCAGCGCGAGGGTATCTCTTGGAGCATCGGTCGGCAAAGGAGTGGACCCAGCGTTTCGTGACTTTCATGGCAGCAATGCGCAGGTGGTGTGCCTTCGACCGGCCCGGCAAGAGCTCGACAAGGTGATCCGAGCCATGAGGCATAAGATGGCATAATGCGTCCGCCTCCTTGCATAGGCAGCCAAAAATGGGCTGATAGCCACCCGATTCGCATCGGCATCGATCTTTGATGCACGATCCCAATTCGACTGACGCAGACGACGGGAATGCGCTGGGCAGCAGAGGAAGTTAGCAATGCAAATGATCCTTAGGGCCATCGGCAGAGCGTGGCATTCGGCCTTGTCTAAGATCGACACAGCCCGGTTGCGGCGGCAGCGTAGGCAACTCGGCGACGTTGCCACGGCTGAATTTCAGCGGCCGAAACTCCGCACAGCCGAACACTCCGCGACTAAGTCGGCCACCGGTCCATCCTCTCCGCGAAACGCGGTCCCCAAGAGGAACAGCGTGCAGGGACAATCTGCGCGGCCGCGCAGGTCGAAAAAGCACTGAACAAAGCCGCATCGCGGCAATTGGTGGCGAATTTGACGGCTTTCTCACTCTCCGTGACGGGTGAAGCTAACGTCAGGAGACCTGGATAGCCGAAATCAACGGCCCCGTCTCGCCGATGTCAAACACGTGCTCGCCTATCCGCTGGCTGGATGGCAAATCGATTTACCTGTTTTGCCGAATTCTACTAGAGAAGCTGGCGCGCCAAGGGCAAGCTTGTCAATCTCGAGAGAAGATTTAAGGAAGAACCGCTGAGCGGCATCGTCGGCGTCGCACACACGCGTTGGGCGACCCATGGGCCACCCACTGAGCGCAACGCGCACCCGCACATTGCGGAGGGTGTTGCCGTGGTTCACAACGGCATCATCGAGAATTTCGCCGAGCTGAAGGACGAACTGGCGGCGGCGGGCGCCGAGTTTCAGATCGATACCGACCCCGAGGTTGTCGTTCATCTCTTGGCACGATATCGCCGTGAGGGCATGGGGCGGGGTGAGGAATGCACGCCATGCTGAAGCGCGTCAGGGGTGCCTATGCGCTTGCTGTTTTCTTTGAGGAGGATCCCTCGACCATCATGGCGGCGCGCAACGGACCGCCATTGGCGATCGGTCACGGCGACGGCGAGATGTTCCTAGGCTCCGACGCCATTGCGCTTGCTCCCTTCACAAATGCAATCACCTATCTCGTCGACGGCGACTGGGCCGTTATTAGCAAGACAGGCGCCGATATCTTCAATTTGGATGGCCATCCCGTAGAGCGTCCGCGCCAGCTTCCCTTGCCGGGGATACCTGGCCGATAAGGGCAAGTATCGCCATTTATGGAGAAGGAAATTCATGAGCAGCCCGAGGTTGTCGCCCGTGCTCGGTCATCACATCAGCTTCGAAGGAAATCGCGTCGATAAGGCTTCTTGCATAGATTTTGCCAGGATCCCGAGCTTGGCGATCTCGGCTTGCGGCACCGCCTATCTGGCTGGACTGATCGCAAAAAATACTGGTTCGAGCGCTATGCGCGCCTGCCGGTCGAAATCGACGTCGCGTCCGAATTCCGCTACCGGGAGATCCCATTGCCGCCGCGGTCGGCGGCTCTTTTCATTTCGCAGTCCGGTGAAACCGCCGACACGCTCGCATCCCTGAGATACTGCAAGGCGCGTGGGCTGAAGACCGGCGATGTCGTCAACAGCCGGGAATCGAGCATCGCGCGGGAGGCCGACGCGGTCTTCCCGATCCTTGCCGGCCCGGAGATCGGCGTCGCCTCCACCAAGGCCTTCACCTGCCAGCTTGTGGTTCTAGCCACACTCACTGATGAGAAAGGGGCCGCTGCTTCGACGAAATACGCCGGAGCAAAGCGCGTCATCGGCCACTTGGATGTCGAGGAGATGCCGGTCCGTTCAGCTGTCTGTGGATCGTATCTCGCGCTGAACGCATGCCCGCGTTTTGATCAGACGAAGCAAAAACACAGAATAGGCCGCGATCGCCGAGGGCCGCCATGGCCGTTGACCCAGTCTGGCGCGCGGGCGGGCGCGTAAAAGGCTGCTCTCTGAGCGATCCCCGTTCCCCATCGCACCTGGTCGTGCGTAGTGTGCATTTCAGTTCACATCGCGCCGCGCGATGCTTGCCCGATGTTTAGAACAGCGGAGCAAGCCAATGACGCCCACGAAGTTGCTGATTGGGCAGATCGCCGTCGTATTCGCGATCGTCATGCTCGGAGTGTGGACGGCCACGCAGTGGTGCGCCCACATGCTAGGCTATCAGCCGCCACTCGGCACGCCGTGGTTTGTCGTGGCTGGCTGGCCGATCTACAAACCGTGGAACCTGTTCGAATGGTGGTACCATTTCGACGCCTATGCGCCCGAGGTCTTCGATAAGGCCGGTGCGCTCGCCGGCGCCAGTGGGTTCGTGGGCTGTGCCGCAGCCATCGCGGGCTCGCTCTGGCGCGCGCGACAGCTCGGATCGGTGACGACCTATGGCTCGTCAAGGTGGGCAACGATTCAGGAAATCGAGACGGCAGGCCTGTTTCGCCCGGCCGGCGTTTTCCTCGGCAAGCTGGAGGATCGCTATCTGCGACATGACGGACCCGAGCACGTCATGGCCTTTGCCCCAACACGATCGGGCAAGGGCGTCGGACTGGTTGTTCCAACGCTTCTGTCCTGGACGGGTTCGGCCGTCATTCATGATATCAAAGGCGAGAATTGGCAGTTGACCTCGGGCTGGCGGTCGAAATTCTCCTTTTGTCTTCTTTTCAATCCGACAGATCCGAGGTCGGCGCGTTATAACCCGCTGCTTGAGGTGCGAAAGGGTCCGCAAGAGATCCGCGACGTTCAGAACATCGCCGACATTCTGGTAGATCCGGAAGGTGCGCTGGATCGCCGGAACCACTGGGAGAAGACAAGTCATTCCCTCCTCGTCGGTGCCGTTTTGCACGTGCTCTATGCCGAAGAGGAAAAGACGCTTGCCGGTGTCGCCACTTTCCTGTCGGACCCGCAACGTTCCTTTTCCGCGACGCTGCAGCGGATGATGACCACCAACCACCTGGGCACGCCCGACAAGCCTGAGGTCCATCCGGTCGTGGCCTCGGCGGCACGCGAGGTGCTGAACAAATCGGAAAACGAACGTTCGGGTGTTTTATCGACCGCCATGTCGTTTCTCGGGCTTTATCGCGACCCGACGGTTGCGGCGGCAACATCGGCCTGCGACTGGCGCCTGGTCGATCTTATGGATGGCGAGCGACCGATGTCGCTCTATCTGGTGGTGCCGCCATCGGACATCTCGCGCACCAAGCCCTTGGTGCGACTGATCCTGAACCAGATCGGCAGACGCCTGACGGAGCGTCTTGAGGGCGACCCTAAGAAGGGTCGCAAACATCGGCTCCTCATGATGCTCGACGAATTCCCGGCGCTCGGTCGGTTAGATTTCTTCGAGACCGCGCTCGCCTTCATGGCCGGCTACGGCATTCGCGCTTACCTGATCGCGCAATCCTTGAACCAGATATCCAAGGCCTACGGCGAGAACAGCGCCATTCTCGACAACTGCCATGTGCGCATTGCCTTTTCCTCCAATGACGAACGCACGGCCAAGCGCATCTCGGACGCGCTTGGCACGGCAACGGAACTGAGATCCATGCGCAACTATGCCGGCCATCGCCTGGCCCCTTGGCTGTCGCACGTCATGGTCAGCCGTCAGGAAACGGCCCGACCGCTGCTGACTCCTGGCGAGGTGATGCAGCTGCCCCAGGCCGACGAGCTGGTGCTGATTTCAGGGCTGCCGCCATTGCGCGCGCAGAAGCTGCGCTACTACCAGGATCGGAATTTCACGGAACGCGTGCTATCTTCCCCGGTGCTGCGGGACGGCTCTTACGCCGACTGTCCCGCTTCGCGCCCGGACGATTGGACTGGTCTGGTGCGCGGCGTTGACAGCCGTCTAGCTGCAGGCGACGAGATTGTCGACGCGGCGATCGGGGACGAGGGCGGCGTCCAGCAGCAGCGACATCCAGCTCTGCCGGAAGATCAAGTCGTGCTTTCTCAAGAAGCTGACCAGGGCGAGCTCTTCAAGTCTGTTGACGATGATAGCGAGCCGGTCGCCGACAAGCGCGTCATGGATCGGATTTCGACGGCTGCCCGCGCCTACGGCATCAACGAGGGAAGGGGCGACGATAAAGACATCGTGCCCGGTTTCTGAACGCCGCTTCCTGACGGCGTACTTCGGCGTAGATAACGGCGATAAGCTTTCGTGGGCATCTGGGGGATGCTTGTTGCCGTCGCCGGCGCGCCGGCATGGCAGCTGGAACAAGCCACATGAAGCCCCGCCGCATTCGTCACCAGTTTCTGCTTGAGTTTGAGCTGAGCGAGAAGCTGAACAAACTCAGTCGTGACCCTTCGACCACCAAATCGGCGATTGTCGCGAAGGCCGTACAAGCCTTCATGGAGCGGCGTGCCGAGAACGAGCTCGACAAACGCTACGGAGTACGGCTCGACCGTCTTTCTCGCGACCTCGCTTATGTCAGGCGCGACGTCGAGATGATGCTGGAGAGCCTGGCGCTCTTCATTCGCTTTTCGATCACGCTTCACGCCCACACGCCCGTTCCGGACAGGGTAACGCAGGCCATTGGCCAGGAGCGCTTCGACAAATTTGTCGAGCAGGTGGGTCGGCAGATCGCGTCCGGAAAGCGATCGCTTGCCAAAGACAATAACGTGGGAGGGGAAGGGTGAACTCTCATCCTGAAGCCGACCACCGCCGCAGCGCGATGCTGCGCACCGCCATGGGTCCGGCGATCACCAAAGCGCTCTCCGATCCATTGGTCATCGAGGTGATGGTCAATCCCGACGGCGCACTGCGGCTCGATCGGCTCGGAGAAGGCCTGGTCGACACAGGCGTGCACATCCATCCTACCGAGGCGGAGCGAATCGTCCGCCTCGTCGCTTCCCATGTGCGCGCCGAAGCGCATGCGGATAAGCCGATCGTCAGCGCCGAACTGCCGTCGGGCGAGCGATTCGAAGGCCTGCTGCCACCCGTGGTGTTGGCGCCATGCTTTGCTATTCGTAAGCCTGCCGCAAAACTCTACACCCTGGCCGATTATGTCGCCGACCGCGTCATGCTGCCGCTGCAGGCCAATGCGTTGAAGGGAGCCGTCCGCGAACGGCGCAACATCCTGATCGCAGGCGGCACGTCCTCGGGCAAGACAACCCTTGCCAACGCGCTGCTGGCCGTGGTCGCCGACTGCGACGAGCGGGTGATCCTGATCGAGGATACGCGCGAACTTCAATGCGCAGCAAAAGACTGCGTTGCGCTGAGGACCAGGCGGGGTTCTGTCACGCTCGCTGATCTGGTGCGTTCCACACTGCGCCTCCGCCCCGATCGCATCATCGTCGGCGAGATCAGAGGCGCGGAAGCGCTCGACATGCTGAAGGCATGGAACACCGGTCACCCAGGCGGCATAGCCACGGTTCACGCCAACTCGGCGCGGTCTGCCCTCTACCGCATCGAGCAGCTCGCACAGGAAGCCGTGGTCACCGTTCCCCGCCGGCTCATCGCCGAGGCGATCGATCTGATCGTCTTCATCGCCGGCCGCGGATCCTCGCGCCGCATCGAGGCGATCGCCGAGGTCACTGGCCTCGACGGCAGTGGCGACTACGCCGTCACCCAGCTCACGCTTCCGCAACTCCAGCAACTCTGAAAGGTCACTTCATGCGCAAGAAGCTTCGCTTTCTCTGGGCCACCGCGTTCGCTTTTCTTCTCACGTTTCCGGCATACGCCGCCGGCTCCGGCATGCCTTGGGAGCAGCCGCTGCAGCAAATCTTGGAATCGGTGCAGGGTCCAGTCGCCAAGATCATCGCGGTCATCATCATCATCACCACCGGCCTGACACTCGCCTTTGGCGACACGGCAGGTGGGTTCCGTCGGCTCATCCAGATCGTCTTCGGCCTGTCGATCGCCTTTGCCGCATCGAGCTTCTTCCTCTCCTTCTTCTCCTTTGGCGGCGGGGCACTCGTCTGATGTTGGCCGGAGAGCACCATATCGAGGGCTTTGAGGTTCCGGTTCACCGCGCACTGACCGAACCAATCCTGCTCGGCGGCGCGCCGCGAGCGGTGGCCATCCTCAGTGGCACCGTCGCCGCGGCCGTCGGGCTTGGCTTGCAGCAGTGGATTGCCGGACTGGTGCTGTGGATCTGCGGGCACACGGTGGCTGTCTACGCGGCCCGCCGCGACCCGGACTTCGCCAGCGTGCTCGTCCGCCACCTTCGCCTGAGGGGGTGGCTTGCATGCTGAATCTTTCAGAATATCGGGGTAAGGCCGACCGGCTTGCCGATCATCTGCCTTGGGCCGCACTGGTCGCACCAGGCATCGTGCTCAACAAGGACGGCAGTTTCCAGCGCACCTTTGGGTTCCGCGGCCCTGATCTCGAGAGCGCAACAGAAGCCGAACTCATCGGCATCTGCGCGCGGGCCAACAATGCGCTCAGACGCCTCGGCTCTGGCTGGGCATTGTTCTTCGAGGCCGACCGCATCGAGGCGCTGGGCTATCCAGACTCGCGCTTCCCCGACGCTGCGTCGTGGTTGGTCGACGAAGAACGGCGCGCGTCCTTTCAAGGCAAGGTCGCGCATTACGAGAGCCGCTATCACCTGACGCTGACGTTCATGCCGCCGCCGGACAGCCAGGCGCGGGCGCAAAGCGCTCTGGTCGACTCGCATCATTCACAAGGCGAGAGAGAGTGGCGCCAGGAACTGGCGCGGTTCCGGGACGAAACCGGCCGCGTGCTGGATCTCCTGTCGGGCTTGATGCCCGAAATACGCGCACTCGATGATGTCGAGACGCTGACTTACCTCCACGGCACGATCTCGACCAGCCGCCATCCAGTGGCCATGCCGGAAACGCCGCTTTATCTCGACGGCATCCTGGTCGATGCGCCGCTTACGGGCGGATTGGAGCCGATGCTCGGCGAGCAACATCTGCGCACGCTCACCATTCTCGGTTTTCCGAATGTCACACGGCCCGGAATTCTCGACGCGCTCAACCATCAGGATTTCCCCTATCGCTGGATGACGCGCTTCATTCCGCTGGACAAGACCGAGGCCACCAGGACGCTGACGCGGTTGCGGCGGCAGTGGTTTGCCAAGCGCAAATCGATCGCGGCCATCCTGCGCGAGGTGGTGACCAGCGAACCAGTCCCGCTCGTTGACACCGACGCCGAAAACAAGGCGCTCGATGCCGACGCCGCACTCCAGGCGTTAGGCGGCGATCATGTCGGGTTCGGCTATCTGACGACGACGGTGACGGTATGGGACGAGGACCATCAGGCGGCCGCGGAGAAACTCCGCGCGGTCGAGCGGGTCGTCAATGGCCTCGGCTTCGCCACGATCCATGAAGGCGTGAATGCGGTCGAGGCCTGGCTCGGCTCGTTGCCCGGCCATGTCTATGCCAATGTCCGTCAGCCGCTCGTTCACACATTGAACCTAGCCCACTTGATGCCGCTTTCCTCGGTGTGGGCCGGCCCGGCGGCGAACGAGCATCTCGCCAAAGTTACACAGGCAGAGGCCCCGCCGCTTCTCTTCGCCTCAACCAGCGGGTCGACACCGTTCCGGCTTTCCACCCACGTCGACGATGTCGGCCACATGCTGATCGTCGGACCGACCGGCGCCGGCAAGTCGGTCCTCGTTGCCCTCTTCGCTCTGCAGTTCCGACGCTATGCCGGCGCGCAGGTCTATGTCTTCGACAAAGGCAATTCAGCCCGGGCCGCAATTCTTGCCATGGGTGGCGAGCATCACGCGCTGCGCGCGCACGGTGCGCTTGCCTTCCAGCCGCTGCGCAAGATTGACGATCCGGCGATCCGCAGCTGGGCAGCCGAATGGATCGCCGGGCTGATCGCCCATGAGAACGTCACCGTCACCCCGGAGGCGAAAGAGGCAATCTGGTCGGCACTCACCAGTCTTGCAACGGCGCCGGCGCAGGAACGCACACTCACCGGCCTGTCGGTCTTGCTTCAGTCCAACACGCTGAAGTCCGCTTTGATGCCCTACACGCTCGACGGACCCTTCGGCCGGTTGCTGGACGCGGATCACGATCGGCTGGCCTTGTCGGATGTGCAGTGCTTCGAGACCGAAGAGCTGATGCACAGCCAAGGCGCTGTGCTGCCGGTGCTCACCTATCTTTTCCATCGCCTCGAGGCGCGGTTCGATGGACGACCGACATTGCTCATGCTCGACGAGGCCTGGCTCTATCTCGACAATCCGCTCTTTGCGGGGCGTATACGCGAATGGCTGAAGGTGCTGCGCAAGAAGAACGTCTCCGTCATTTTCGCCACGCAGTCACTGGCCGACATCGCTGGTTCTGCAATCGCACCGGCCATCATCGAGAGCTGCCCACAGCGCATTTTTCTTCCCAATGACCGTGCCGTGGAACCACAGGCACGGGAAGCCTATGAGCGTTTCGGCTTGAACGAGCGGCAGATCGAACTGGTCGCGCGCGCCACGCCGAAGCGGCACTATTATCTGCAATCGCGCCGCGGCAACCGGCTGTTTCAGCTGGGCTTGGGTCCAATCGCGCTTGCGCTGTGCGGCGCCTCCGATCCGGCCAGCCAGACCCTGATCGACAGGATCATGTCGGAACACGGACAGGACGGCTTTGCCTTTCATTTCCTGAATGCCCGCGGGCTCGATTGGGCCGCCGAGCTTCTCCGCCAATTCCCTCAACCAGACATGGAGTAATCATGATGCGGCGCCGTTTCCTTTCCGGCCTGATCACCCTTTCCCTGATGGCCAAACCGATGGCCGGCTATGTCCAGCCAGCCTACGCGCTCATTGTCTTCGATCCCTCGAACTACACCCAGAATGTGCTGACGGCGGCACGCTCACTGGAGCAGATCAACAACCAGATACAGTCGCTCCAGAACCAGGCGACCATGCTACAGAACATGGCGCGCAACCTTCAGAGGTTGGATTTTTCTTCGGTGGGCCAGCTCACCGGTTCTCTGCAGCGGATCGACGGGCTCATGGACCAGGCGAGTGGCCTGAGTTTTGATCTGGACAAGCTGCAGGACCAGTGGCGCAATCAATATCCCGAAAGCTACGACGCCACGATCAAGGTCAGCGATGTGGCAAGCGCAGCGCGCGAGCGCTGGCAGAGCGCCATGCAGGCGTTCCGGCAGACGATGGGTGTCCAGTCGCAGATCCTCGAGAACGTCCGCGGCGATCGCGACCTGCTTGCTGATCTCGTCAACCGCAGCCAGGGTGCTGCCGGTGCGCTTGAGGCAAGCCAGGCCACCAACCAACTGATCGCGCTGTCAACCAAGCAGCAGATGCAGATCCAGACGCTGCTTGCGACGCAGTTTCGCGCTGAGGCGGAGGATGCGGCTCGCAAGGCGCAGTCCGAAGAAGCCGCGCGCCAGACGACAAAGCGTTTCCTCGGCACCGGCACGGCCTATCCCGGCAACTGATCACCATTTCTGTCACGAGGAAGGCGCAATGAACGACCTCGGGGTCATCGATCGATTCATGGAGACTTTCATCCGCTATATTGACAGCGGGTTTGGTCTGCTGTCGGGCGATGTCGCCTTCCTCACCACGACCCTAATCGGCATCGACATCACGTTAGCCGGGCTCGCTTGGGCATTCGCCGGCGAGCCCAACATTCTCGGCCGCTTCATCCGCAAGGTGCTCTATGTCGGCGTCTTCGCCTTCATCCTGAACAATTTCAAGAATCTCGCCGACATTATATACCGCTCCTTCGCCGGGCTGGGCATCAACGCTTCGGCCGCCAATCTGTCGCCCGACAGTCTCCTGCGGCCCGGACGTATTGCCGCCACAGGGTTCGAGGGCGCGTGGCCGCTGCTGGATCAAGCGAGCCAGCTTCTTGGCTTTCCCGAAATCTTCGGCAACGCGCTCACCATTTTCGTGCTGCTCGTGGCCTGGTTCCTGATCATCATTGCCTTCTTCATTCTTTCCATCCAGCTCTTCATCACCATCCTGGAGTTCAAGCTCACCACTCTCGCCGGCTTCGTTCTGGTGCCCTTCGCAGTCTGGAACCGGTCGGCGTTCCTGGCGGAGCGCGTGCTCGGCAACGTGATCTCGTCGGGCATCAAAGTGATGGTGCTTGGCGTCGTCGTCGGCATCGGGTCCACACTGTTCGGCGAGTTCGCTTCGGCGCTGCAAGGCAAGGAGCCGGATTTGGCCGCCGCCATGTCACAGGTGTTGGGCGCGCTGGCGCTGCTTGGACTAGGTATTTTTGGGCCTGGAATAGCGTCCGGTCTCGTCTCGGGTGCCCCGCAGCTTGGTGCGGGCGCTGCACTGGGTACGGCCGCCGCCGCCGCCGGTGCGTCACTCGTTGCCGGAGGCGCTGCGATCGCCGGGGTGCGCATGGCAGCTGATGGCGGGCTTGCCGCAATTCGCGCCGGCACCACGATCGGTTCGGCAGCTTCCTCTGCCTGGCAACTAGGGCGCGCAACCTCGCCTGACTCCGGCCTGTCCGGTGTGGCTGCCGGGATGCAGGGCGTGGCAGGTGCCGCCAGTGGCGCCGCTGTGCGAGCGGCACGATTTGCCGCGGAAACCTTCGGGCGCAGCGCTGACGCCGGGCGCCAGGCCGCATGGACCGCGACCGGCGGGTCTCCCATCGCCTCGATGACCGAAACTCCTGCGGGTCCGACCACCGATGCTGCCCCTAGCTGGGCCAGGCGCCTGCGTTCCCAGCAGTCTGCGCGAGCCCACCGCCACGCCACCATGCAGGCCGTGCGCGATGGTGACAGACCGGGCGGTAGCGCCAATCCCTCTCTCAACGACAAGGACGACTAGATGCTCTTCAAGCGATCCGTTCAACGCTACGGCAAGACACCCGAGCCCATCACACCGTACCAGAAGGCGGGCCAGCTGTGGGATGAGCGCATCGGCTCATCGCGGGTGCAGGCCCGCAACTGGCGGCTGATGGCTCTTGGCTGCCTGGCATTGGCAACCGGGCTCTCCGGCGGGCTCGTTTGGCAGTCAATGCAGAGCCGGGTTGTGCCCTACGTCGTCGAGGTCGACCGCTTCGGCGAGGCGCGCGCCGTAGCCTCGGCAATCCGGGACTACGAGCCGACGGACGCCCAGATCGCCTGGCATCTTGGCCGTTTCATTCAGAATATCCGTTCCGTTTCCACCGATCCGGTGTTGGTGCGGCAGAACTGGTTGGCCGCCTATGACTTTGCCAGTGACCGCGCCGCGCTCTTCCTCAACGAATATGCCAAGGCGAACGATCCTTTCGGTCAGATCGGAACGCGAAGCGTGTCCGTCCAGGTGACCAGCGTGGTGCGGGCTTCCGGCAGCTCGTTCCAGGTCAAATGGACCGAGCAGGTCTTTGAGCGCGGCAGCCTTGCCAGCACGACCCGCTGGACGGCGATCCTCACGGTCATGATCCGCCCGCCAAGCAATACAGACCAACTGCGCAAGAATCCGCTCGGCCTCTTCATCAACGCCATCGATTGGTCGCGCGAGCTCGACAGTGCCGCGCCGACCTCCGTTTCCCCCAAGGAGCCCGCCAATGACAAATAAAGCCCCATCGCTCCGTGCCGCGCTGATCCTGTCGGCCTCAGCAGCGGTGCTGTCCGCCTGCGCATCCAAGCCGGTGCCGCCGCCCGAGATTGCCTATGACGCTGCCGACTTCAAAGCAGCGTCGATCGAGAAGCCGCCAGAGAAACCGGTTAAAATCGTCCAGGTGCCAAAGCCGCTACCGCTTCCAGGCCAGTTGCAGCCTGACCCGGTCAAGTTCGCCGAAGACAAGCGTTCTCCTGAAGAACGCGTTGCCGATGCCAATAGGGCCGCAACTCGGCAGCCAACCAGGTATGGCTATGTCAACGCGGTCCAGGTCTATCCCTTCACCGATGGGGCGCTTTATCAGCTCTTTGCAGCGCCGGAGCGCGTCACCGATATCGCTCTGCAGCCGGGCGAGAAACTGACGGCGGTGTCCGCCGGGGACACGGTCCGCTGGGTCATAGGCGACACCGTCAGTGGCACCGGTGACGGTCAGCGCACCCATGTTTTGGTGAAGCCGTTCGCGCCCGAGCTTACCACAAATCTGGTGATCACCACGGATCGACGCACCTATCACTTGCAGCTCCAAAGCACGGAGAAGACCGCAATGGCGGCCATCTCTTGGACTTACAGCGAAGACCAGATCCTTGCGCTCTCCCGGCGAAACGTTCAGGCCGACGCTGCAACGCCGGTCGCATCGAATGTTGCGCTCGAAAATATCCGCTTCCGCTATTCAATCGCCGGCGACACACCGCCCTGGAGACCGACACGAGCCTTTGACGACGGCAGCAAAGTCTATATCGAATTCCCACGCCGCATCGATCAGGGCGAGGCGCCGCCGCTCTTCATCGTCGGTACTGACGGCGGCAATCAGCTGGTCAACTACCGCATGCGTGGCAACTACTACATCGTCGATCGCCTGTTCGCCGCGGCCGAACTGCGCCTCGGCGCCAAGCCGCAGCAGGTCGTGCGCATCTCAAGGATTGACGGCCGGCAATTGCCGCGTCGGATGCCACTCTTTGCCGGTTTCGGCAGGTGAGGGAAAGGCTCATGACCGATACGTCCCACTCCCATGCGCCGCCGAAACTCGATCCCGACCAGCTGCAGCTGCGCGCCTCACCCCGCGGTGCTGTGCGCTTCAGGCGGGGTGTGATTGTCGCGATCTCTGCCGCCGGATGTGGTGCCATTCTGGGCGTCATGATCATTGCGCTTCAGGGACCGGCATTGCGATTCAAAGAGCTGGCGGAAGACCTCTACCATCCTGACCACAAGCCCACCGCCGAGGGGCTCGACAGCCTGCCCAGGGACTATTCCGGCGTCAAGCCGAAGGCCCCGGTGCTCGGACCGCCGCTACCCGGTGATCTCGGCCGCCCCATCCTCGAGCGGCAGCGCCAACTCGGCATCGCGCCGGGACAGGACGTCTCCGCCGAGGATCAACGCCTTGCCCAGCAGGCGATCGAAGCGCGCGAGTCGCAAGTGTTGTTCCGAATCGACAATCGATCCAGACCGACAGATCTCGCCGGCGGCGGGGAGAGTGTACAGCAGCGGCCTGAAGCGGTTCCGCAACCGGGAGCGACAGGCGCGTCGGCTTCCGTCGCTCCAGCCGAGGGCGATCAGAACAACCAACAGCGCAAGCTGGATTTTGTCAGTCAGCGGAGCACAAGCGGAATCTACAATCCGCATGCGCTGCAGACATCTGCTTCGCCCTACCAGCTGATGGCTGGCAGCGTAATCGCGGCAAGCCTCATTACCGGGATCAATTCCGACCTACCCGGCCTCGTCGTCGCGCAGGTCACAGAGAATGTGCAAGACACAGTCACTGGGAGCATCTTGCTCATTCCACAAGGTTCCCGACTGATCGGCACCTATGACAGCGTGGTGGCGTTTGGGCAAAAGCGCGCATTGCTGGTCTGGCAGCGAATAATCCTGCCGGACGGGTCCTCGATCGAAATCGATAATCTGCCGGCGACAGACACCGCCGGATATGCAGGGCTTGAGGACAAGGTGGATTTCCACACCTGGCAGCTGATCAAGGGGGTTGCGCTTGCGACCTTGCTTGGCGTGGGTACCGAATTGACCCTTGGAGACAATGAAAGCGATCTGGTCAAGGCGATCCGCGAATCCGCCCAGCAGAACGTCAGTCGAGCTGGCCAGCGCATAACTGAGAAAAATCTCAACGTTCAGCCCACCATAACGATCCGACCAGGCTGGCCACTGCGCGTCATCGTGCACAAGGATCTCTTGCTGCGACCATACAAAATTGAACGGGAGTGATTATGGTCAACTTGAAACTTGGCAAGCTTCCAGACCGAACGCCTTTGAAGATTACCATCACCGTCAGCGCGGAGTTGAGCCAAGAACTCAAGGCCTATGCTGCGCTCTATCGTCAGACCTACGGCGAGTCTGAAACAGTCGCGGAACTCATCCCGTTCATGCTGGCGGGATTTCTGGACGGCGACCGAGCGTTTGCCAAGGCCAGAAAAGAAGGTCTGGCGACGGCCAGCATCTCAGACGAATCGCGGTCTTTGAAAGCCTCAGATTCCGAATGACCGAAGCAGAGAGTCAGTCAAGTGCAATTGTAGCGCACCGCACGCTCGGCCGGTCCATCCATGAGGCCGAGCTGTGCCAAGCGAAGGTTCCATCTCTCCATCATGTGCCGGCCGATGTCGACCGGGAAGACGATCACCGGCGGCAGCGTGGATGCAGCGCGTTGATCTGCCTGCGTGCCTGTCAAAGAAGGGTGTGCGCGGGCAACATCGTCGTATGGCAAATAGGTCACCGATGATGGACCCTCGCGCGGACCGCGACGCACTCGCTCGCTCAAACTGCCACGGAGTGCCTGGCCTTTCCCGTTTTGAGATATTTGTCGAACTTCGCAGCGACGCATCTGACAAAGGGACGACTTTCCATCGGTACGACGAAACGGTCGCCATCGAGTTCAAGCAATCGGACGGGGTTGTCGAGGGCCACGGTACTCGACCGGAGAAGGAGCTTCTGGCCGGCTTTGCCAAAGCGCTCAACGAGGTCGATCGCCGAAAAACCGAAATCGCACATCAGCCGCTCGATGATCCAGCCGCGAGCGCGGTCGTCGTTGGAAAAAGCAATGCCGCGGACCGAAGCCAACCCACCGCCATCCACCATGCGCCGATACTCGGCGGTAGAAGGCATGTTCTGTACATAGCCTTGCCGGAATTGGCTGATGGACGACGGACCGAGGCCGATCAAGGTTTCGCAGCGATCCTCGGTATAGCCTTGGAAGTTGCGATGCAACGTTCCGGCATGCGCGGCAAGCGCCAGCGCATCGTCCGGTTTGGCGAAATGGTCGAGACCGATTGCTCCATATCCGCGGTCGAGGATGGCGCGTGCTGCCAGTTGCGATTGGGCAAACCGCTCGTCCGGGCCTGGCAACCACGCCTCGTCGATCATGGTCTGATGTTTCTTGAACCAAGGCACGTGCGCATAGCCAAAAAGGGCGATCCGGTCGGGCTCGAGCGTCAGCGCCTGCCTGACGGTGGACAAAACGCTCTCCTCGGTCTGGTCCGGCAAGCCGTAGAGCAGGTCGAGGTTAACCGACTCGACGCCGCGTGACCGAACGCCGTCGACGACTGTCTTGGTCTGCAAGAAGGTCTGTTCGCGATTGATGGCCTTCTGCACCTTCGCATCGAAATCCTGGACCCCGAGGCTGGCCCTCGTCATGCCGATTTTGGCGAGTGCGTCGAGGCGCTCTTCGTCCATGTCGTTGGGTTCGATTTCGACGCTGATCTTGGCGCCGGGAAGAAATGAGAAGCTGTTGCGCAGAACTGCTCCGAGCGCCACCATGTCCTGTGGTTTGATCATCGTCGGTGAGCCGCCACCGAAATGGACGGCACGCACCCGGCCCTTGCCTCCGGCGAGACGTGAGACGGTGGCGATCTCCGCATGCAGCGATCTCAGATATCTGGTGACCGGTTCATAGTGGCGTGTCTGCTTGGTGTGGCACGCACAGGACCAGCAAAGCTTGTCGCAGAAAGGGATGTGCACGTAGAACGATATCTCATCGTCCTCGCCGAGCGCCTCCAGCCAGCCACGATAAGCCGCAGCATCGACGCCCACGTGGAAATGCGGTGCGGTGGGATAGCTGGTATAGCGAGGGACGTTTTCGACGATCCGAGCAGCTACTTTCGACTGCATGTCGTGGTCACCATGTTTGCACCGCTGGAACTCTTGACTGATTGGCCGGCCAGCACCCTGATTTCGATCAAGTGCAGCTCGGACAAACTGCCGCAAGGATTTTCCTACCCTGGATTGCTACCCTGTCGGTGCTTGGAAGAGGGTAGAGCGAGCGCATGACACTACGGCAGGACATTCACAGTTCCGGCATTCCCGTTCTTTGCCGCTCTTGCGAGGGAAGGCGTCGCGGTATTTGCGGCGCACTCGATCCAGACCGTTTGGCTGCGCTTGCCAGGAGTTCATCGCGGCACAAGATCGAGCCAGGAGTCGAACTGGTCGGCGACTGCGAGGCCGTCAACAGCTATTCGAATGTGCTTTCAGGCGTGGTGAAGCTGACGAAGAGCCTTTCGGACGGGCGCCAGCAGATCGTAGGGCTCCAGTTTGCACCGGATTTTCTGGGGCGACCCTTCAAGGTCGAAAGCGAGATCAGTGCGGAAGCGGCAACCGTTGTCACGCTGTGTTCGTTCCCCAAGGCAGCCCTCGAACGGATGGTGAAGGAATCACCGGAACTCGAGCATCGCCTGCTTAAGCAGGCGCTGGACGAACTTGACGCAGCACGCGAATGGATGGTGACGCTCGGGCGCAAGACGGCATCGGAAAAGGTGGCGAGTTTTCTCGTCATGCTCGCCCTGAACATGGATTCCAGTGTTGATCCGGCCGCTATCTCGGCGTCCTTCGATCTGCCACTGACTCGTGCCGACATCTCTGATTTCCTTGGCCTGACGAATGAGACGGTGAGCCGCCAGCTGACTCGATTGCGAGCTGAAGGCGTGATCCGGATCGAGAACAAACGCCATGTGAGGGTGGAGAGCGTCGGCCGGCTGGAGCAGCGTTGCGGCGGCCGAAGGCCGCGGCAGTTTGGATAAGCCCAAGCGGCGGGCTCTGCGCCTCCAACTCCGATCCGCGGCAGGACATGCTGCGTTCGAACACAATCGATTGCTGTAGCCTCGAGACGCCCCGGTAGCATAGACCCAAGAGCATCCGCGACCCTTGTCGGATATCGAGGCAGCCGGCAAGAGTTCCGGAAAGCTCGCCGGTGAAGCATTGATCCTTGAGGTCCTCGTACCCGCAGGGTGGCGGCGATGTCACTGCGTCTTTTCCGAGCCATTCCAAGCGACCTTAGCAGCGCTACTTCCAACGTCGCGGAGGGCCGCGCTTCGACATACCCGCCGCCGCAACGTCCGCTCTGATTTGCGCGAACTCGATTCTGCCGAACAAACCTGGCACCTGACATGGATCAGGGCGGGCAGAGGGCAGCTGCGCAATTGATGCCGAGCGGATTTGCGTCCGCCCGATTCGGGATCAGGATTTGCGATGAAATTCGGCACAGCGATCGTCGTGGTGGGCTTTTTTGCTTTTGCAGCCCTGGTGGCTGCCGGCCTCGGCATTGATGGACCTTTCCGCCAGCATATGGGGGTGCTGTCTTTTGCCCTTATTGCCTTTACCGGGATCTTGTTGCGCAACACGGAATTCAAGCCGGCCGCTCCGATCGATCCATCCGCTTACATGGATGGTCCAATCCGCTACGGCGCCATCGCCACCATGTTCTGGGGTGTTGTCGGCATGGTGGTCGGCGTGCTTATCGCGCTGCAGCTCGCCTACCCCGATCTCAACATTCAACCTTGGTTTAATTTCGGCCGCTTGCGGCCGCTGCATACGTCGGGCGTCGTTTTCGCTTTCGGCGGCAACGCATTGCTTTGCACGTCATTGTACGTCGTGCAACGCACCTGTCGCGCGCGCCTGTTCGGCGGCGATCTCGCCTGGTTCGTGTTCTGGGGTTACCAGCTCTTCATCGTCATGGCCGCGACCGGCTATCTGCTCGGTATCACCGAGAGCCGCGAGTACGCCGAACCCGAGTGGTATGTGGACATCTGGCTGACCATCGTCTGGGTCTGCTATCTCATCCTGTTCCTGGGCACGATCCTGAAGCGCAAGGAACCGCATATCTACGTCGCCAACTGGTTTTACCTCTCCTTCATCGTGACCATCGCGATGCTGCACGTGGTCAACAACCTTTCGATGCCGGCCTCTCTCCTAGGTTCCAAGAGTTACTCAGCCTTTTCCGGTGTCCAGGACGCCCTGACGCAATGGTGGTACGGTCACAACGCCGTCGGCTTCTTCCTCACCGCCGGCTTCCTCGGCATGATGTACTATTTTGTGCCGAAGCAGGCGAACCGCCCGGTCTATTCCTACCGGCTGTCGATCATCCACTTCTGGGCATTGATCTTCCTGTACATCTGGGCCGGGCCGCACCACCTGCATTTCACCGCTCTGCCCGACTGGGCTCAGACGCTCGGCATGGTGTTCTCGATCATGCTGTGGATGCCGTCCTGGGGCGGCATGATCAACGGCCTGATGACGCTGTCCGGCGCCTGGGACAAGCTGCGCACCGATCCGATTATCCGCATGATGGTGATGGCCGTCGCCTTCTACGGCATGTCGACCTTCGAAGGCCCGGTGATGGCTATCAAGGCGGTCAACTCGCTGTCGCATTATACCGACTGGACCATCGGTCACGTGCACTCCGGCGCGCTCGGCTGGGTCGGCATGATTTCTTTCGGCGCGATCTACTACATGGTGCCGAAGCTCTGGAACCGCGACCGGCTCTATTCGCTGCGGCTGGTTACCTGGCACTTCTGGCTGGCGACGCTCGGCATCGTCGTCTACGCCGCCGCCATGTGGGTGTCCGGCATCACGCAGGGCCTGATGTGGCGCGAATACGATGAGCAGGGCTTCCTGGTCTACTCCTTCGCCGAAACCGTCGCTGCCATGCGCCCCTACTATGTGATGCGCGCTATCGGCGGCGCCATGTACCTCTCCGGCGCCCTGATCATGGCCTGGAACATCGCGATGACGATTCTCGGCCGCCAGCGCGAGGAAAAACCGATGTCGGGTGCCGCGCCTGTCCTTCAGCCAGCCAGGGAGCCAAACCAATGGGCTTGATGGACAAACATGCCATTATCGAGAAGAACGCCACGCTTCTTCTCGTGGGCTCCCTTCTTGTCGTGACTGTCGGCGGCATCGTCGAAATCGCGCCGCTCTTCTACCTCGACAACACGATCGAGAAGGTGGAAGGCATGCGTCCCTACTCGCCGCTCGAGCTCGTCGGGCGCAACATCTATGTGCGCGAGGGCTGCTACCTCTGCCATAGCCAGATGATCAGGCCGTTCCGCGACGAGGTCGAGCGCTATGGTCACTACAGCCTGGCCGCCGAGTCGATGTACGATCACCCCTTCCAATGGGGATCGAAGCGGACGGGGCCGGATCTGGCCCGGGTCGGTGACCGCTACTCGAATGCCTGGCATGTTGCGCATCTTTCGGATCCGCGTTCCGTGGTGCCGGAATCGATCATGCCGAGCTACGCGTTCCTCAAAGACACGCCGATCGAGGTGAAGGATTTCTCGACGCATCTGGTCGCCAACAGGCGGGTCGACGTTCCCTACAATGATGACATGGTCGCCAACGCCAACGCTGATCTGATGGCGCAGGCCGACCCGAATGCCGACACCTCGGGCCTCGAGAAACGCTATCCCAAAGCCAAGGTCGGCGACTTCGACGTCAACCCGCAACAGGTCACCGAAATGGATGCGCTCGTTGCGTATCTGCAGATGCTCGGCACGTTGGTCAATTTCAAGAACTACGACGAAGGCGCCGGCTACCGCTGAGGAGTTTTCCATGAATTACAATCTTATGCGGGAGTTTGCTGACAGCTGGGGTCTGGTCGCCATGGCGCTTTTCTTCGCGGGGGCAAGTGTCTTTGCCCTGCGTCCCGGCAGCCGCGAGCTGGCGGACGAAGCTGCCCGAATTCCGCTTCAGGACGAGTGATCATGAGCGAGGAGCACATCGATGAAGTCTCTGGGGTCTCGACCACCGGCCACGAATGGGATGGCATCCGCGAGCTGAACAACCCGCTTCCGCGTTGGTGGATCACCATCTTCTACGTCACCATCGTCTGGGCGATCGGCTACACAATCGCCTATCCCGCATGGCCACTGCTGCACTCTGCGACGACGGGTGTTCTCGGCTATTCGAGCCGCAATGACGTCAAGAACGAACTGGCGGATGCGGAAGCAGCGAAGAGCAAATACCTAGCGGCGGTGAAGTCGAAAAGTGTCTCGGAAATCGTCTCGGATGATGCCCTGCGCGAATTCGCCATTGCCGCCGGTAGCGCCGCCTTCAAGATCAATTGCGTCCAATGTCATGGCTCCGGCGCCCAAGGTTCCAAGGGCATTCCCAATCTCAACGACGACGACTGGTTGTGGGGCGGCAAGGCCGAGCAGATCCAGCAGACGATTACGCACGGCATCCGCTTCGCGTCCGATCCGGAAACGCGCCTGTCGGAAATGCCTGCCTTTGGCGACATCATAGGCGCTGACCAGATTGCTCAGGTCAGCGCCTACGTCGCCAGCCTTTCCGGCAAGGTCCAGGACGCAAGTCTGATCGAGGCCGGCGCCAAGGTCTTTGCTGAAAATTGCGTCGCCTGTCACGGCGACAATGCGAAAGGCAACAGGGAACTCGGCGCGCCCGACTTGACCGATGCGATCTGGCTCTATGGATCCGGCGAGACAGCCATCGCCGCCCAGGTCCGTGCACCGAAACAGGGAGTCATGCCGGCCTGGCTCGGCCGTCTCGGCGAGATCAAAGTCAAGGAGCTTGCGGTCTATGTCCATTCGCTTGGCGGCGGAGAATAGGAAGGAAAGCCCTATTCTCGGCCTCCCCCTGCCAAGCGACGAGGCCCGGCGCGAGCCGGGCCTCGACACCATTTCGGCTGCGCCGCATCATCAATGCGGCACGCTTCTGACATCGGCTGGGAGTGGAGATGCACGTGTGCATTAGTACGCGAATAGAACGGCTCGAAGCCTCGGCCATGAATTCCCCCAACCCGCGCCGGCCGCATTATGCCAGACGCAAGAAAATCTTCCCCAAGCGCGCCTCAGGCAGCTTTCGCCGCTTCAAATGGCTGGTGATGGCGATCACCCTTGGCATCTACCACATGACGCCGTGGCTGCGATGGGACCGCGGTCCATTTGCCCCGGACCAGGCCGTGCTGCTCGATCTCACCAATCGGCGCTTCTACTTCTTCTTCATCGAGATCTGGCCCCAGGAATTCTACTACGTGGCCGGCCTTCTGGTCATGGCCGGCGTTGGACTTTTCCTGATTACCTCGACTGTCGGCCGTGCCTGGTGCGGCTATACGTGCCCGCAGACGGTGTGGGTCGATCTGTTCCTTGTCGTCGAACGTGCGATCGAGGGGGATCGCAACGCCCGCATGAAACTTGACGCTGGTCCCTGGACCGCCCGCAAGCTCTTGCTGCGCCTATCGAAACACGCCATCTGGCTCGTCATCGGCGCGGCCACCGGCGGCGCCTGGATTTTCTATTTCGCCGAGGCGCCGACGCTGGCTGGCGAACTCTTCACCGGCACCGCAGCCCCCGTCGCCTACATCACCATCGCCGTCCTGACGGCTACCACCTACACGTTCGGCGGTCTGATGCGCGAACAGGTCTGCACCTATATGTGCCCGTGGCCCCGCATCCAGGCGGCCATGCTCGACGAAAATTCTCTCACCGTCACCTACAATGACTGGCGCGGCGAACCGCGCTCGCGTCACGCCAAGAAGGTCATTGCCGCGGGACAGCCCGTGGGCGACTGCGTCGACTGCAATGCCTGCGTGGCGGTCTGCCCGACGGGGATCGACATTCGCGACGGCCAGCAGCTCGAATGCATCACCTGCGCGCTTTGCATCGACGCCTGTGACGGCGTCATGGACAAGCTCGGCAAGGAGCGTGGGCTGATCGCCTATGCGACGCTATCCGACTATAACGCCAACATGGTGCTGGCGACCGCAGGCGGGTCCAGCTCAGTCAATCCATCACTGGTCAGGACTGCTGGTGTCGCTTTCTCCGACAAGGTGGCGCATTTTCACTTCCGCAAGATCTTTCGGCCGCGCACCTACATCTACATGGGCGTGTGGTCACTGATCGGCCTTGGCTTGCTCTATTCGCTGCTGACGCGCGACCGGCTCGAACTGAACGTACTGCATGATCGCAATCCGCAGTTCGTCACCCTGTCCGACGGGTCCATCCGCAACGGCTATACCGTCAAACTGCTCAACATGATCCCCGAGCCGAGGACGATCGTCGTCACCATGAGGGGCCTGGAAGGTGCTGACATGGTCGTCGTCGGCGACGACATTCCCGCAGGCCGTTCCTTCGCTGTTCCGATCGAACCCGACCGCCTTAAAATGCTGAAGGTCTTCGTGCGCCAGCCGGCGGACCAGATCCGCGCGCCGGCGCAGACTTTCAAGTTCCGCGTCGAGGACAGAGCCAGCTTCGAGTCGAACGAGTACACCGCCACCTTCAACGCGCCGGAGGCCCCCAGATGACTGCCAATGTACAAAAGCCTCGTGAATTTACCGGCAGGCACATGCTGGCCATCATCCTCGCCTTTTTCGGCGTGGTCATCGCGGTCAATCTGACCATGGCGACGCTCGCCAACACCAGTTGGACCGGCCTTGTCGTCGAGAACACCTATGTGGCGAGCCAGCAATTCAACAAGAAGGCCACGGAAGGACGGGCACAGGCAGCCCTTGGCTGGACCGGCAAGCTGACCATCGCATGGGGCGAAGTTCGCTATGGCCTCGCCGACGCCGCCGGCAAGCCGGTTCCCTTGCATGGCGTCAAGGTGCTGTTTCGTCATCCGGCCTACGAGAAAGAGGACAAGTCGGTCATCCTCGCGCCCGCCTCGGACCAGGAATTCGCAGCCCAGCACATGCCGAAGGACGGCGTCTGGATTGTGGAAGTCGACGCCGACGCCGGCCTGGATAAACCGTATCGCGACGTCCGCCGGATCATGATCTCCCATGGAGCGCTACAATGAGCTGTTGTGCACCGGGCGCCGAAATGGCGCTGGACCTGGGCAGCGCGGCATCGGTGCTGCCATCCAGCCAGGAAATCAGGCTCGCGAGTCGCTCGCTTGGCGACGATCTTCGTCAGACCGATCTTTCAGTGCCGATGGTTCATTGCGCAGCCTGCATCCGGACGATCGAGACGGCGCTGGCGAAACTCGATAATGTCGAAGGCGCGCGTGTCAACCTGTCGACGAAGCGGGTCGCGATCCGATGGCGTGGAGACAAGGTGCCGCCTTTCGTCGCTTCACTGGGACGACTGGGCTACGAGTCGCATCTGTTCGCCGCCGAGACCGATAAAAATGACAAGACGCTTGCCGAGCTGATCCGCGCCGTTGCTGTCGCCGGCTTTGCCGCAGGCAACATCATGCTGCTTTCGGTCTCGGTCTGGTCCGGCGCCGAAGGGGCTACCCGCGACCTGTTTCACTGGGTCTCGGCGCTGATTGCCATCCCGGCACTTGCCTTCGCCGGCGGCATCTTCTTCCGCTCGGCCTGGAATGCACTGCGCCACGGCCGCATGAACATGGACGTGCCGATCGCGGTTGGGGTGTCGCTCGCTTACGCGATGAGCCTCTACGAGACGATCAACCATGGCGATCACGCCTATTTCGACGCGTCGGTATCACTGCTGTTCTTCCTTTTGATCGGCCGCACGCTGGATCACGTGATGCGCGAACGTGCCCGCACCGCGGTGAAAGGCCTGTCGCAGCTCGCCGCGCGTGGCGCCATGGTGCTGCGCGGCGACGGCGCGCGCGACTATCTGCCGGTTGGCGAGATCGAACCAGGCATGCAGCTGCTGATCGCGGCCGGTGAAAGGATCCCCGTGGATGGCAAGATCATCCACGGAGCGTCTGATCTCGACTGCTCGCTGGCCTCAGGCGAAAGCACGCCGAAGAACGTGGCGCCGGGCGCAGCTGTGCAGGCCGGCGTGCTCAATCTCACCGGCCCGCTGACGATCGAGGCGACAGCCGCCGCGAAGGATTCGTTCCTGGCGGAAATGGTTCGGCTGATGGAGGCTGCAGAGGGCGGCCGCGCGCATTATCGCCGGATAGCCGATCGTGTTTCAGCGCTCTATGCCCCGGTGGTTCATCTCACCGCCTTCGCGACGTTCCTTGGCTGGATGGCGGCGACCGGTGACTGGCACCGGGCGATAACCATCGCCATTGCCGTTCTCATCATCACATGCCCGTGCGCGCTCGGCCTCGCCGTGCCGATCGTTCAGGTGGTCGCCGCGCGGCGCCTGTTCGAGAACGGCATCATGGTCAAGGGCGGTTCGGCCATGGAGCGCCTGGCGGCTGTGGACATTGCGGTGTTCGATAAGACCGGAACGCTGACGCTTGGCCAGCCCCGGCTCGTGAACGCGTCGTCGATCGATCCCGCCATGCTGGCCGTCGCAGCTGACCTCGCGGCGCACTCGCGTCATCCATTTTCAAAGGCCATAGCCGGCTTTGCCGCTGCTGGCCGGCGGCACAAATTCGATGCGGTGACAGAACATCCAGGCTTTGGAATCGAAGCGACCGACGCCGGAAACATCTGGCGGCTGGGTCGACGCGGATGGGCAGGCTGGAAGGCTCGAACTGGCGGCGAAGGCAAATATGGCCACGGCGGAACGGTCCTAACCAAAAACGGAATGATTGTCGCACCCTTCTTTTTCGAGGATGCGCTACGCGCCGACGCCAGAGCGGCCGTCGATCAAATGCATAACGCTGGGGGGTCCGTGGAAATGCTGTCGGGCGATACCGCACCGGCCTGCGCCGAGGTTGCGAAGGTGCTGGGTATCGATGACTTCGTTCCCTGCCTGCTGCCGTCCGGCAAGGTCGAACGCATCGAGCGTCTGGCGAGAGACGGGCACAAGGTTCTGATGGTTGGCGACGGGCTCAACGACACGCCGGCGCTGAGCGCTGCGCACGTCTCGATCGCGCCCGCCACTGCCGCCGACATTGGCCGCAATGCAGCCGACTTCGTTTTTCTGCGCGAAAGCCTTCTGGCTGTGCCGCTGGCGCTTGACGTCTCGCGCCAGGCAGGACACCTGATCCGCCAGAACATCGCGATCGCAATCGTTTACAACACTGTCGCCGTACCGATCGCCGTCCTGGGGCACGTGACACCATTGATAGCGGCGATCGCGATGTCCGCCTCATCGCTGCTCGTCATTGGAAATGCGCTGCGTTTGCAAGGCTTTGCGCCGAAAAGGATGACGAGAGTTTCTTCGACAGCCGCTGGTTCCGGCATTCAGGCATCGGCGCAGCCGTCGTGACGACACTTGTCTATCTCATTCCGGTTGCTCTGTTTCTCGGCGCGCTGGGGCTGTCTGGCGTTGTGTGGGCCTTGAGGAGTGGTCAATATCAGGATCTCGACGGCGCCGCCGAGCGGATCCTCATCGACCAGGATGACGATCTGGAACGCTGAATGAAGCCGCTGTCCATGTTCTGGAACAAGGTGGGGATGCTCAGCAGCTTGCAATCCCCAGGCCCGACCTGACGTTGATTGTGAAAAGCCCCTCTCAGACAGTGATTGCGTTGCCCAGTCCACGTGCGGAGTTGGCGGCGTACGGGTTGCGAGCGCGAGTTCGCGATCACCAGTGGAGCGGGAGCCCGCGCTACCTTCCAATGCGTCTGGCTGATCCAGATCAGGACTATCTCCTCATTGCCGTGCTTTATCGGCCCTGCAAGGGAGAACTAATGCTCAGTGGGAGTTTGGCCGCCAGTGTCACCGTCTCGACGGTTTTGGCTTTTTTCACGCTAGGGTCGGCTCTGCTGCTTCGACGAGCCGCGGCCGAAGACCTATGCGCGCTTTCGATCAAAACGGCCACGAAGAATGAGCAGAGCCAGATTAGGCCATGTGGGAGCGCGGGCGGCGGCCAGATCATTCCGCGGGTCTGGGGTGACCCGCTCGACAATGGTTGATGCCGACCCTGTGCGCAGCGTGATTGCGGCGCTTCGCCCGTCAACAGCCGGCACTGTGAGAACCTCGCTTGCTGGCTGGCCTTACGCTTGGCTGCGAGGAGACTATGACTGGTCCAATCATGCGCGTCCGCGATTGAACCGATGGTATAGTTCGGGTTTTACTGCCCTGCGCCTTGGGGCGATGCAGCCGCCCGAAGGCGGCGCACAGCACCGGTCCGGCTGTAACCTGCATCTGCCCTGCACAATCCACCCATGGCGGTACGGTGATGTGCAGCCCTAACCATAGCTTCGATATTGTTGTCGTGGGAGCCGGGCCGGTCGGCCTTTCATTCGCCGCTTCGCTCGCCCAAAGCCAACTCAAGGTGGCAGTTGTTGAACAGAACTCCATCGACTGTCTCGCGAATGCGCCTTTCGATGGCCGCGAAATCGCTCTGAGTTCCGCCTCCATCAGAATCCTTCGCCAGCTCGGCGCTTGGGATACGATCCCAGCTTCGGAGAAATCTCCGCTTTATGGCGCGCGCGTGCTCAACGGTTCGAGCGCTTTCGCACTGCGTTTTGACGCTCCCATAGCGTCTGGAGAACCCCTCGGAATTTTGGTCCCGAACTGCCGCATTCGCGATGCGTTGTTCAAAGTCGTTCGGCTGCGTGACGCGCCACTTCTGCTGTGCGGCCACCCGGTTGTCCGTGCAACGACCAGCCACAAAGGAGCAGTGATAACGCTTTCCGACGGCATGCAGTTGAGCGCCAGGCTTGTTGTTGCCGCGGATTCGCGCCTGTCTCCCACGCGTGACCTGCTAGGCATTGGCGCCGACATTAATTGGCTTGGCCACTCGATGCTGATCTGCCGGGTGCGGCATGAGGGCGCCCATCACCAGGTGGCAACCGAATGGTTCGATCATCATCAAACGATAGCGATGTTGCCTCTCGGGGAGGGGGTGTCCTCGCTGCTGCTCACTCTGCCCTCAAGCGAGGCCGATAGTCTGCTTGCCTTCAATGACGATTTGTTCCTCTTGGAATTGACGAACCGGTGTCGAGGCCGTCTCGGGAAGATGGGATTGGCAAGCAACCGCCACACCTATCCGCTGGTCACCACGTGGGCGCACAAATTTAAAGCTCCGAGCGCGGCACTCATCGGAGACGCTGCTATCGGAATGCATCCGGTGACTGCCCATGGCTTCAACATCGGTCTCAGCAGCCAAAAGCAACTTGCCGATGCAATCTTAACTGCAAGTCGCGACGGCCGTGACATTGCCGATCCCGCCATGCTGCACAGATACGAAAGGTGGCTGCGCCTGTCCGCGGCGCCTCTGTACCACGCTACGAATATACTCGTCGGCCTCTACTCGAGCGAGCAACCGGTGGCACGGCTTGCACGCCATGCGGGGCTTCGATTCGCCCAACATGTTCCCCTTGTCCGGCATGTCATCTCGGCCATGCTCAAACGATGAAAGCACCAGATCGGAAATCGTTCCCCGAGCAGCGAAGCTAGAACCATATAGCCCAACCGTGTTCCTTCCTAAGTTGTACTGAGCTGCAGCGCCAGTCGGAGCGGCAGTGAAGTATCACTCGCCGGGTTGTTGGTCTAACACGTTCTGCGGTCATCCCCGATCAAGTGAGGCGACTTTGGCCGCCGCTCACCGCCGGCTCGAGAAGAGATGGGACTTGATTGCCGCTGGGCCAGCCGGCGTGTTCGATATGAGGCGCGCGTCGAAACTGGACTGATCGAGCGCGAAATTGATGATTGGTGCGTGGCTGTATGCAACGGAATCCCGGCGCCCAATCGGGCTGAGGTAAGTGACTGGACCTACCTTCCTACTCCGACACTCTCCCGATATCTGAGTGAGAAACCTTCCGAGTCGGCGATACCAGTTGGGCCGCGTGGAGGGCGAGCGCGCCCGCGATGCCGCCGATCGTGCAGGGCGATGGCGTTCGCCAATTGGGGGATTCCGACCTCGGCCAGCGTGCAGGCGGTACGTCGGGCGCTGCCAGCGGTGAAGCTGATCGCGTCGGGCGGGATCCGCGACGGCGTCGACGTGGCCAAGGCCATCGGCTTGGGCGCGGACATTGCCGGGCAGGCGGCCGGCGTGCTGCGGGCGGCGACGGTGTCCACCGAGGCGGTTGTCGCGCATTTCGAGATCGTCATCCGCCATTTGGCCGTCGCTTGCTTCTGCACCGGCTCGGCTGATCTGGCCGCGTTGCGGCAGGCGCGCTTGCTGCCCTCGGCGCATCAGCCCACCGGTTGACGTTTCGGCGGGCGGCTAGGCTAACAGAGTGCCTTTGTCGTGAGAGGTCTCGGCCTGCCTGTAGCGCGCACGAGGCGTCTATTCTCCCGCGTTCGAAAACTGTCTTACAGTTCAGCCGTGTGCGGTTACAGACGCGGTTGTTCCAAAACCAACGCTCAGGCCACGAGTATTCCCTCGGCGGGCCAGCCGTGCCATGTTTTTCCGTCTTTCAAGAGCAGCCTCACAACAAACTTTTGTTGGCATGCCGGTTGCATGGTCGCCGCAAAGGACCGGCACGACCACGGGGTCTCGCAGTCCGTACGCCGGAGTTCAAATGACCTCGATTCGATCAGTCGATGCCACAGACCTGCACCGTTATGTTCATCCCCTAACCTTCGTCCGCGTCTGGAAACCACCGAGCGGGGCCGCTCATCGAACTCCGCCACGTGCACCAAACTGACAGCGATGTTGCCGAGCGCAACTCATTGCGCCTTGACTTCCCAGGAAAGACCCCCAAAGGAGCCCTGAAGAAATGAACGTGCCGAGTTATGCCGCGGCCTTGCCAGATCAGCGGGCCGCGCGGGGGATCTTCTCTCACCGAGCTGACAACATCAATCGCCGCCTGCGAATACGCCCGCTTGGGCTGGTTAGCGATTTTGTCGCCGACCAACTCCCGCACCGTATCGCGGAGGTCAAAAATAGTGAACGGCGTGCTGAAGCGGTCAAGGCGCTCGGGCGTAGCATTGATACGATGCTGGCGGGAGAGGACTACGAGGCGCACCTGCTAAACCTGACCCAGTCCGAGTTTGGGGTCGCCAAAACAGACATCCAATATCTCGTCAATATTGCTTATCAGATGTCTGCATTTGCGGGACTTAACCATGACGATGCAGAGTTAGCGGTGGGAGGGCGTCTGAGGCGTATTGCAGATTTAAGTTGCAAGCAGCAGCCTAGCATAGATGTTCTTTCCTATGAAGATATGATCCTTACCAATCCCGTAGAGAGCGATCCTCGAGTATATTGTCTCGACTCAGCTGGTGTCGAGGAGCGAGATTTCTGCCTAGGTCACCAACTCATTGAGAGAGACTTGCAGTTCGCAATCGACGCCCTGCTTATGTTGCGTGACGAGGTCGGGCCGGATGCGCGCCAGTGCCTTACGCTGTGCCTAGAGCACCTGGAGTTGGCGAATTACATTCTGACGCGCTTTCATGATTATATGTCGCCCGATCTATTTGGCGAATTTCGCGAGTTCTACGGAAAAAACCCATACAAGAATAGGCTGGCCCCAAGTGGCCGATTCTCGGCCCGCATTGTCGCGGTCTCTGTACTGCTAATCGGTGAAGAAATCTTCTGCCAAAAACCGCAATTCTATAGGGATGTTTATCGGCTGTCAGAATATTACCCCAGAGGATGCATTGGGGCGGTCTTTGGCTGGTTATCACCAGATAAGAGGCGCGCGGGGGTCCGGCCAGGCTGGCTTGAAGGGAAAGCAGCCTTTCCTAAAATTGCAACCGTCTCGCCCGTCGTGGAGCGGAAAGGCACTCATATCCGAGAGCTGTACGCGTCCTGTGTCGATGCGCTGGATCGGTTCACCCGGATGCATCGGAAGACAGCCTTTAAGCATACGATTGAACCGGGTCGCCCCATCGCTGGAGTTGAGGCGTCGGAAAGCATGGACGCTGTGCTTTCACAGCGGCTGTTAACGGCGGCGGATCAAAGCTGACGGGCGCAATTGTCTGCGTAAAAACCGGCGCAACTCCAGCCGCGCCGGCATCCAATAGGTGATGGTCGATGTCTCAAGACGGCATGGTCTTTCGCAGGTTTGAACGTGAGGATGTTGATAGTGTATGGCACCTGCATAGGAGTGCATCCGAGGCTGTTGGTGTGTATGGTCCGGAAGGGGTGTGGGAGGATGATTTGCGCAATGTCGAAGAAGCATATATCGAATCTGGCGGGGACTTCGTGGTTGCGCATATTGGTACCCAGCTCGCAGCTATGGGCGGATTGCAGCCTGTCGACGATGAAATCGCAAAGCTCAAACGTATGCGGGTCGATCCCGCCTTTCAACGACGAGGGCTTGGAAGGAGAATTCTTAGCGAATTGGAATCGCGAGCCGTTGCTCTCGGATTCAAATACATAGTGCTCGAGACGACCACAATCCAAGTAGGGGCTCAAAAACTCTATGAGACGGCTGGCTATATTGGCCGCGGGGAAGGGACGTTGCACGGATATGCCGTGATCTTCTACGAAAAGCGTCTCTCCGGCCACGATGCTATTGGTTTCTGAGTGCCCACCATCCGCCTTTCATATATGCAGGTCAAATGTAAGGGGCGCGTCTCTATACGATGAGCCGCAGATTGCGTTCTGAGGATCAATGGGTGCCAGGTCCGGCTGCTCAACTCGCCACCGTGCCGGATGCCAATTCCTGGGCTGTTTGCCTTCGCCAGGCGCTAGAGCGAGGGCTTTGGGGGCGGCCGGGCTGCTTCGGGAGCCCACCTGCCACGGCCGCGCCTGCTCAACGTCGTCACCTGTCCGAATCCCAGCGAACGCCGGCTGTCGAAACAAGCTGAGTTAGGATGAGTGCTGTGCGCAGACCGGCGAGTTCCTGATCATCTGGCGGCGGTTCCTTTCGGGTGAGCCGACCGACTTCGAGGGCAAGTACCTTCCGCAATGGAAACGGCCTTACCTTCCCGCCGGTGCAGCAGCCCATTCCGCACTCTGGTTCGGAGGCTCCTCAAACGCGGGTGTCGCGGTCGGGGCCTAGGTGTAGATGCCTATAGGAGCTCGGCAGGCTGGATCCGCTTGAAGTCCGGCGCAAAGTCGGGGCGACCCACTCGGGCTTTCCATTCGTTGATCGTGCTAAGGCGGAGGGCGAAGCCTGGGCTGCCCCGCCGACCACGTCACGGACTACCTAATTGCCTAAGCCCGGCAGAAATTTGTCCACACCTCGGAACAGTGGACGGGGCGAATGTTGGCACTTTATCAGGGCAGGCGCAACCGGTTCCGAACTTGTGAGCAGGGCCAGGTGAATTGAGGCGCGGAAGGGCACTGGCCGGCAACCCGACAGTGTCGCCGCGCCTCTGCTAGTACCAGGTTAGCAAAGAGCCGGCTGGGCTACCCGAAACATCGGCGATAGATGATGCAGTCAAAAGTGTGCATGCCACAAGAGCGGCTACATTGTTGTAGCCTTTTCAACAGCGTAGGAATCCGTCGGTATTTTTGGCGGTATCGTGAAATAAGTTAAAACAATTTACCAAGGAAATCATAGACTTATAAGTCTAGTTGATGATTGAGTGGGAGTAGGGGGATTAGGCGGCGATGGTGTGTTGTCGCCTCCGCTGGAGTTAGCGCTGATTGCCTGACAGCACTCAAACGTGATCGGGCACGAATGTAAAGCATCGTCGGAGCCGTTTAGAGCCTTGGCATATGACGTGCAATACGCGGGTTTGAGCGAGCGACGATGGCTCGGCTGAAAGTTGGCTCGAACGTACTTTGCGGACCGCAAGGGGCGATAACTTCTGGCAACCGATTCGGCATCGGGCAGCGCGTTGGCTGTTTCCAGGAACATCCTTGACTGGATTGCGTTTCCTATTCCGGACCTTTCCAAAACAGGGAGAACGGTGTCATGGACTGGAACCGCGTGGAAGGAAACTGGAAACAGGTGAAAGGCAAGGTCAAGGAGCAGTGGGGCAAACTCACCGATGATGACCTTGACCGCATCGCCGGCAAGCGCGATCAACTCGAAGGCAAGATCCAGGAGCGTTACGGCATCGAAAAGGACCGCGTGCGGCGCGATGTCGACGATTGGTACGGGCGGCAGGGTTGGTAGGCATGTGAGCCCCGGCTGTGGCCATTCCAGGACGCGGCCCAACAGTCCGGCAGGACCATGCGGGCGCTGAGCCTTGTCGTCGGTTGAGTTTTGCAGCAAGGATTTCGTACTGTGGCTGAAAATATCTCTCGCAAGCAGGAGCAACGGGGGACAAGAAGAATTGTCACGTGGGCGATCGCAGTTATCGCCGTGATTTTTCTTGCTCTACTGGCTATATTCGTGTTCGGCCCGTTGCTATGACTTTCATGGCGATGATTGAGCTGTCTCCGATCCGGGGATGATCGGGCACTGGTCGGGGACGCGGGCAGCGGCCACCAGTGAGCAACTATGCTTCAGGCGAGGGCATGCGGCCAGCGCTGCTTCCGCGGCCGGACGACGCCAAGGCGGCGCACCTATATCGACCGCCGTCGCGCGGCTAGCCCGTCTGCAGTGCCGGCACAAAAACCTGTTTCACAAGAATTTTGCTGAACACGATTTCGCCGGGAACATATCAGGAAAGGATTGGTTTGGTGGCGGTACACCCAACCAGGAGATCCACCATGATCGTCAAACTTCTGTCCGCCGCTGTGCTCGCGCTCACATTGGCCACATCGGCAGTGGCACAGTCGAACAGTTCCGGCTCCAACAGCGGTTCGGGCTCGAACGACGGCACCGGGGCTACGTCTGGAAATACCGGCGGCAACAGCGGCACCGGCTCTGGAACATCCGTGAATCCTTCCGATCCGAGCACTACAAATTCGACAAATTCCACAACGAAATCAGGTGGCATGACTGACCGCTGCAAAGATTCGGCAGGCAACGACATCGACAACAACACCGCGACCGGCACGACAACATCGAATGTGCAGAACTGTAATAAATGACCCGGCTCCTCAATCCGTTGCCGGACCAGTGCTTCGGCAGCGCATTGAGCGCTGAGAGCGGTAAGCGCAGATGAACCGGCAGGCCGCCAAGCAAGCGCCGCCCCAATTCTGGTGGTTGGCAGGAGCATCGGCGGCTGTCGTCATCGGTTTTGCCGTCTTCGCCAGCGGATCGGTTCGCAGCAACAGTCTGCGAGAAACCACGCTTGTGCAGGCGATCGGCGGCGACCCTCAACGAGCCATCCCGGCCATGATCCGCAACGGCTGTGGCGGATGTCACGAAATCCCGGGGGTGCCCGGCGCCCGTGGTACCGTCGGTCCCTCCCTGCGGGGCGTCGTCGAAAGAGGATATATCGGGGCATCGCGAGCCAGCCCGGATGCGATGATGCGCTGGATCAGCAGAGCGCGGGACGTAGACCCGAACACGGCCATGCCCAATACAAATCTGTCGCCTCAAGAGGCGCGCGACATCACCGCCTATCTCTATGCGCGGACATGAGGCGCCACTGAACTGGTCCGACGGCGCAGGCGCCTTGCCAGCAGAAGCAGCAGCCCAAGCATCAACACGGCGGCGCACGCCACAAGTGATTGAGCCGCCAGAACCATGATTGTCTGGCCTGTTGTCGAGCCGGCCCGCATCTGGCGTATATCGGCCGCGGTAACGCTGACGTCGGGATTTCCGAACCGAGCGGTGACGTAATTTGCAAGGGCTGCCACCTGGCCATCGTCCAGCCAGCCGCCGAAGGCCGCCATCGACTTACGCCCCGCCACGTCGCCAGCTTTGACGCCTTCAAGGATGGTCATGGCGACATCCTCGGGTGTGGCCGCGCCGGGGGTGCTGTTGCGGGTCAAGGACGGATAGGATCCGTCTGACGATCCGCCTCCGTTCGCCCCATGGCATGTCGAACAGAGCGATCGATAGAGATCATCGCCGGCTGCGGTCCCGCTGCCTTGCGTCATCCCTTCGGTTCCAGCATCGCCGTCGGCCGTGGCCGCGTTACCCCATGAGAAACGCGGCTGCTTTTCGTCTCCCGATTGGGCGGGCACGTCCCTGAGATAAGCGACGATGGCCTGGATATCGTCATCGGAAAGATGTTGCAGGCTGTTCATGACCGTTTCCGCCATCGGCCCGCCCGCATAAGCCTTCCCGGGAACGGCGCCGGTTTTGAGAAATCGAGACAGCTCTTCGTTGCTCCAGTCGCCGACGCCTGCGATCTTGTCGCTGGTAATGTTGAAGGCCTGCCAGATGCCGGCGGTGCCGCCGGCAAGCTTGTGGTCTTCATCCATGCCGAACGTTGCATTCCTTGGCGTGTGGCAGGCACCGCAGTGGCCGAGCACCTCGACCAGGTAGGCTCCCCTGTTCCATGCGGCGGTCCGGTTCCGATCGGGCGTGAAACTGCCGGTATGCAGGTTCGCGAGCTTCCACAGCGCAACTGTCCAGCGCTGGTTGAATGGAAAAGGCAGGATGTTTCGCGGCTGCGGCTGCGAGATCGGCGGCTGCGCCAGGAGGTAGGTCCGGATCGCAAGCACGTCCTCGCGGCTCATCGCGGCGAAGCTGTCATAGGGCATGGCGGGATAGAGATCGGCTCCATCGCGCCTGATACCTTTCCGCACGGCCCGCACGAACTCGTCCGCGGAGTAGCGTCCAATGCCCGTGTCAGGATCAGGTGTGATGTTGGTCGAGTATACGTCGCCGAAGGGTGTCGGCACGCGATAGCCTCCAGCGAACGGGCGGCTCGGATTGGACGTGTGGCAGCCGATGCAGTCGGCCGCTCGGGTAAGGTATTCACCCTTCTGGATTTCGCTCGCCCGCAGCTCAGTGCAAAGCGGCAACGATGCCAAGACGAGCGCGACCGCCCGGGAGGTGACGGCCGGGAATGGAATGCCCGCGGCAGGCCAAGGCGGGCACCGGCGGACGGCCAATCTCCGGGTCTTTGACCTCGTCACAGTTCGCACCCGCTGAAGATCAGCCCTGCCATCAGCTGCGCCAGCAAGATGAGCGTGAACAGCGCCCCGATGCCCACGGAAGTCCTTGCAAGGAATGCGCGCGTGCGCGCCTTCCGGGGCGGAACCGTACCATGTCCGCGGTCATGAACGGCGTGCCACGACAGCAGCGCGCCTGCCAGGGCGACCGCGGCGCCTATCAACGAGAACAAGGCAGTGGGACGAAAGCCGGCATGGCATTGCCAGGATGCAATCGAATAATCGAGCTGCAGCGTTATTGCCCACGCAACTGGTCCGCTGACCAGGCCTGCCCAGGAAACGCCGGTACGGATCGCCTGCATCTCACATCCTCGGAGCCCAATAGATAACAAGATAGAGCACGACCCATGAGACGACGACGAAGTCCCAGTAGAAGGCGTTGTCCGAGACGTCGCTGAAGCGGCGGCCTGCCTTGCCTTTTTGCGTGAACATGAGAACCGCCAGGACGATCGTGTCGCCGACATCGGTAAGGAGATGCGTCGTATGCAGCCCGAGCAGGAACCAGACGATCGATCCGTAAGCGTTCTGATCCCAGGAAATCCGCAGAGCCGGAAATTCCCAGATGCGAACGATCAGCGGAAGAATGCCGACGATCGACATGACGACCATGCCAAGGCGAACTTTCGCCAGGTCCTGGCGACGTGCCCAAACCTCGATCATGTGGTTGGGCACGACGCTCGCAACCAGAATAACCAGTACTGCCGTCCCCGGCAGCAGATCTGGCGCAGGGGCCCCAATGGGCCAATGCCGGGCCAGCACGGCCAGATAGAAGTAAGTGCCTATCGCCAAGGCAAAACCGGTTGCCTCGAGGGCAATGAAGGCAAGGGTTCCCCACCACATCGGGCTCGCTGACCCGAAATCGTATGTGGGCAGGTGACTGACGTCGGCGACGGGGCGGTGCCTCATTCCTCGTCCTCCGGTTCGCCTTTCGGCCAGAACCAGCAGATAAAGCCGATCGAAACCGGGATCGCTCCCCAGACCACCGCCCACGGCGTGTATATCGAACCGAGAAATGCGCCGCCGACTGCGATGGCCGACAGCAACGGCCAGATCGAGTTGTCAGCCGATGGTACCCTTACTTGCGGCATCGCATCGGCGACCGTACCGGCGAGCACCTCGCGGGCGTCGACACGCAGACCTTCGACCACTGGGAGCACATCGGGCTCGGCCCAAAGCGGTTCGCGGTGAGTTACCACGGGCAGCCGCGAAAAATCGTAGGAGGGCGGCGGCGACGTCGTCGCCCATTCGAGCGTGCTCGCGCCCCAGGGATTGTCTCCTGCAATGCGGCCGTTGCGGAGGCTGAGAAAGAGATTCAGGAAGAAAAGCGCGAAGCCCGCGAACACCACCAGCGAAGAGAGGCTGATGAAGAGGTTCATCTCTCCCCAGCCGCTCGCCGGCGGATACGTATAAACGCGGCGCGGCATGCCTTGCAGACCGAGAATATGCATGGGGAAGAAGGTGAGATTGAACCCGAGGAAGACCAGCCAGAAATTCCAGCGGCCGAGCCTCTCGGACAGCATGCGTCCGGTGATCTTGGGAAACCAGTAATAAACGGCGCCGAGCAGGGGGAAGACGGCGCCCCCGACCAGCACATAATGGAAATGGGCAACCACGAAATAGGTGTCGTGCACCTGCAGGTCGAGCGGCACCGAGGCGACCATGACGCCGGTCAGGCCGCCGATCACAAAGGTGAAGATGAAGCCGAGAACGAAAAGCATGGGCGTGGCGAAGATCGGCCGGCCGCCCCAGATCGTCGCAATCCAGCAGAAGATCTGAACGCCGCTCGGAATGGCGATCATCATCGAGGAAGCGGTGAAGAAGCTCTCGCCGAGTTGCGGCAGGCCGGTAGCGAACATGTGGTGCACCCACAGGCCGAAGGAAAGAAAACCGATCGCGATCAACGACAGCACGATCCCGAGATAGCCGAACACCGGGCGGCGAACGAAGGTCGGCAGGATCGCGGAAACGAAGCCGGTCGCCGGAATGAAGATGATATAAACCTCGGGATGGCCGAAGAACCAGAACAGATGCTGCCACAGCAGTGCATCGCCGCCTGCTGCGGGGTCGAAAAATTTTGTGCCGACCAGGCGGTCGAGGATCAGCATTGTGCTCGAGACCATCACGGCCGGCATGGCGAACAGGATGACGAAAGCCGTAACGAGGACGGACCAGACATAGAGCGGGATGCGGTCGAGCGACATGCCGGGGGCACGTTGTTTGAAAACTGTCGCGATGATCTCGACCGCTACCGCGAGGGCGGACACTTCGGTGTAGGTCACCATCTGCGCCCAGAAATCGGGGCGCTTGCCGATGCCATATTCGGGTCCGGCGAGCGGCACATAGGAAAACCAGCCGGCATCCGCACCGGTTTCGAAGGCGAAGGCGATCCAGATCATCAGCCCGCCGGAAAGATAGACCCAGTAGCTGAATGCATTGAGCCGCGGAAAGGCGACATTGCGAGTGCCGATCATCAGCGGCACCAGGTAAATGGCGAAAGCTTCCATCACCGGCACGGCAAACAGAAACATCATCGTCGTGCCGTGCATGGTGAACAACTGGTTGTAGAGATCGGGACCGATATGGCCGGCCTCAGGCTGGGCAAGCTGGAAGCGCATGGCGAGCGCTGACAGACCCGCAAGGATGAGAAACAGGAAAGCCGTCACGATATAGCGCCGTCCGATCAGCTTGTGATCGACCGTGACCAGCCAGCCGTAGAAGCCTTTCGGCGTTCGCCAGGCATGCGCCAGAAAGGCGCGCAGTCTCACCTCTTCGAGACCGGTGTCACGGATGCCTTTCAGGGCCTCCTGAGTGTGCTCGGCCAGCTTTCCCGCAAGGCCACTCATTCGAGGCTTCCGAGATAGGTGACGACCGCGTTGAGATCGTCGGCGCTAAGGGCAATGCGTGGCATCTTGGCGCCGGGCTTTATCGACTGTGGATCGGCGATCCAGGCGGCGAGCGCGCCAGGGGTCATGGCGAGCGTATCCGCGGCCAGTGCGCGTCGGCTGGCGAGATGAGTTAGGTCAGGTCCCACCGTTCCGCTGGCAGGCGTGCCTCTTATCGTGTGGCAGAGCGCACAGCCGGTGGACAGAAATGCCTGTTGGCCGCGGCGCTCTTCGTCGCCGCCAGGCGCGGATGCGACGGCGTTTTGCCTGGATTGCCATGCTTCGAACGCTTCGCGGCTTTGCGCGATGACGGTGATGGCCATATGGGCGTGCTGATAGCCGCAGAATTCGGCACACTGGCCACGATAGATGCCGGGCTTATCGGCGACGAGTGTGAGCTCACTCGGCCGGCCCGGAATGAGATCGCGCTTGCCGGCAAGGTTCGGCACCCAGAAGCTATGAATGACATCGAGCGAATCGAGTTCGACCTTGACCGGTTCGCCAACCGGGACATGGATTTCATTTGCCGTGACGATCGATTGGGACCGATCATCTCCGGGATACCGGACCTCCCACCACCATTGGTGCCCGGTGATGCGCACGGCAAGCGTTTCCGTTCCACTCAGTGAAGCAATGGATTTGCCGGCGAAAAAACTCGCTATCGTCATCATGACGAGCACCAGAACGGTCAACGCAATGGCGCTGCCGACAGCGCGGGTAAATCGGCGCTCCTGACGAGAATCGATCTCGAGCGGCGAGCGCGTTGTCTCGGACAGGCGACGACGCAAAAGCGCTGCCGCCAGGATCAACATGACAAGCAGCCACGTGGCCACTGCGATTGCGCTGAAAGACCAGATCAGATCAAGGATTCTCCGGGCATTCGCACCGTGTGCATGGAGGGCCGATTGCTTGTCGCCGCATCCTGCCAAGGCCAATATCGGCGCTGCGCTGATCGCCCTCAAACGCCGTTGCGCGGCCGTTCCCTGAAAGGTGCCAGGCAAGATTTGCCTTGGACATGTGGGGGCAAGCGACATTCGCGGTCGTGTCAGCCTGCGAGAGCTGGCCAACGGACTCATGCACCTCGCCATGAAGGATCCACCATCGTTGCCAAGGCCATAACGCGGCTGACTGAAAAAGGATGCTTGGCAACACCGCCCGGCTGAAAACCGACGCGAAGCGGTGCGGGTTAGACGATGCGCAACTGCTGGAAAGCCTGTTGCCGCCGACTGCTCGTTTGAATCCAGAAAGCGACCAGGAGCAGTGCGGCTCCGCCATAGATCAGGCCGGCGGGAATCCACATGATCAAGCCTGCAAGTTGCTGGTCCTCGAGCGGGTTGAGCCCCCATAAATCCGAGCCGATCGCATTATCCGGATACCACAACCTGGGCGAGACGACGAGCAACACCCCGAGCAGCCCGGTGTGGAGGGAGGTGAAGAAAAGATGCATCACGGCATTGCCGCAAGCCTGCTCGCGGCCAAGGCGAGGCAGCAGCACCCACCAGAACAAAAGCCCGCTACCGAGGAAACTCGCGTGCTGGGCATAGTGCAGGAAGCCCTGCTGGAGGGCAGCCTCGAACAGCGCCGGGACATGCCAGATCCATATCGCGGCTCCGTGCAGGACGGTCGCGACCACAGGACGGCTGATGAACGCCCAGACCGCCCGAAGCGCATTTGCATGTCCGGCCACTCCGCATATCTGGCGCAGCTGTACCGGCAGGGCCCACATCATCGCCGCCGTCGGGCGGGAGGCAACCAGCAGAGGCGCTGCGACCGCCATCAGCAATTCGTGCTCGATCATGTGCGCCGCAAACACATGTTCGCCCAATGCATGGATCGGGCTTACAAGGGCGAACGCCAGGACGGACCAGCCGGCAGCAAACAGCAAGGCCTGCCGCGATCGCAAGCGACGTCCACGTCCGCTCCGTCGCCACAGCCGGCCAGCGCCGGCAACATACAGCAAAAGGATTGCCGCCAGTGGCAATGTGATGGGTAGCGCCAGAGTCCAACCAGCCTGCGGAGCGCCGTTGCCATAGCAAATCGAGGTCGAAAAGAGCGCGTCGAAGCTCATGATCCGCATCCGTCACCCGGAAGAGCGCGGGTTCATCTGGAAAGATTCAGAATGAAGCCACTGAGGTGCGCTGTTCCACCTCCCTGCGCCGCCTCTAGGCATCCATCATCGATTTCGCCGGCTCACGGGCGATATTTTCTTCTATGCGTTCGTGTCCCGGCGTCCGCGGCAGGGCCTGGCGGAAGTTCTTGGCGTAGTCTGCCGGCATTTTGGGCGGCATCAGCGGCTCATAGGCATCTACCAGCGCTTCGATCACGACAGGGCCTTGCGTGGCGAAAGCCTGGTCGAGAACCGTCTCGATCTGATCGGCCCGCTCGATGCGAAAACCCTTTGCGCCCATTGCTTCTGCCGCCTTAGCAAAATCGATCGGCTGCAATTCGCAACCGAATTGCGGGTTGCCCAGAAACATCATCTGCTCCCAGGCGATCTGATTGAGCATGTTGTTCTTGATCACCAGAACCTTGAGCGGGATCTTGTAGCGCACCGCCGTCGAGAATTCGCCGAGCTGCATGGCAAAGCCGCCATCGCCGACGATAGCGGCAATCGGTCGACCGGGAAACGCTATGCCGGCAGCGATGGCGTAGGCCAGACCGCAAGCCATCGACGCCAGCGATCCGGACACCCCGAATGCCTGGCCGCTGCGAAGATCGACATGGCGGGCGGCCAGCTCCGTATTCTGACCGGAATCCGTGGCCATCACTGTGTCGTCGGCCAATCTTTGTCCGAAAGCCCGGGCAATCGCTTGTGGCTTCAATGGTTGCGCCTGCATGTCTTCCGACTGCCGCATCATCTCGCGCCATTTTCTCATGGTCTCCTGGGAACGGCGCAGGAATTCATCCGAGGGCTTTTGCGTCAGGCGCTGGTTGAGCGCGCGCAATGTCTCTGCCGCGTCGCCGACAAGGCCGGCCTCGACCGGAAAGCGCAAGCCGATCCGTTGCGCATCGCAGTCGATCTGGACGCCACGGGCCTGTCCGGGCTTCGGGTAGTATTCGATGTAGGGAAAGGTCGAACCGATAATCAGCACCGCGTCACAGTTCTCCATCGCCTCTTGCGAAGCCAGGGTTCCAAGAATGCCGATCCCGCCGGTGGTGTAGGGATGGTCGTCCGGCAGCACCGCCTTGCCCAGCAAAGCCTTCGCGACAGGCGCCTGCAGCAGGCGCGCCGTGTGTTCGAGTTCGGCGGCCGCGCCGATGGCGCCGCGTCCGGCCAGGATCGCAACCCGCGAAGCGTCATTGAGAATGGCGGCGGCTTTGTCGAGCTCAACGTCCAGCGGTACGCTATGACCGGCGAACATATCCTGCGGCGTGTGCGCCGGGCGATTGCGCTTGGAGCGCTTCGACGGATCACGCTCCTGCTCCTGGATGTCGCTGGCAATCGAAAGATGGGCGACGCCCTTGCGCGCCAGCGCCGTTCGGCAGGCAAGGCTGGCGACGTTTTCCATATGCGCGGCATCGGCAACATGGGCGTTATAAACGGAGACATCGTTGAACACGCGCGTCAGATCGACATCCTGTTGCGTGAACGTCTCGATCAGATCGTGGAACTGCATGCCCGTAATCGCCAGCACCGGAGCCTGGTCGAGCTTGGCGTCATAGAGGCCGGTCAGAAGATGTGTTCCGCCGGGGCCGGACGTCGCAAGGCACACGCCCAGCTTTCCTGTCCACTTGGCATATGCACATGCCATGAAGGCAGCCGACTCTTCATGCCGGACCTGAACGAAGGCAATTTTGTCGCGCCGCGTCCGCAACGCTTCCATGACCCCGTTTATGCCGTCTCCCGGCAAGCCGAACACCACCTCCACGTCCCAGGCGACGAGTGTGTCGATCAGAATTTCTGCTGCATTCGGCATGTCAGGGTAGCTCCGGGTGGATGGTGTCCGAACCGGTGAATCCCGAGTTGGTTCCTTCGTCGCAATAAATCGTGACAGGTTTCTGGGGCGATCTTCCTGGGGCGGTCTATTCGATCTGCTCGAACGTGCATTGCCGTGGCGCCTTGTCGGGGCGCCAGCGCAGCAGTTTGGTGCCATGGCGAAACCGATTGCCGGTGACGTGGTCGAAGCGGACCTCCACCACCAGTTCAGGTTCCAAAGGCTCCCATTGTCCGCTGCGCTCCGTGCTCCAGCGGCTCGGGCCGCCGGGCGCCTTGCCGGTGAATCCGGGCTCTGACCGCAGCCCTTCCAGCCGGCGCGTGAGCGCTCCTCTGTCGGTCCTGGCGATGGTCGACGTGAAGCCGACGTGATCGAGCTTGCCGTCGTCATTGTAGAGGCCGAGGAGCAGTGAGCCGACCTCACGGCTACCCGCGAGATAGCGGAAACCGCCGACAACGCAATCGGCGGTGCGCCTCGGCTTTACCTTCACCATCGCACGTTCGCCGCACAGATAATGCTCGTCGAGCACTTTGGCCACGATGCCGTCGGTCGATGCATGGCCGGCCCCGTTCAGCCATCGAGCCGCCGTCGCTGCATCATAAGTGCACTTCGACAGGCGAAGATCCGGACTGTTCGAGGAGGTCACGAAGTCCTCGATCGCTCGCCGCCTTTCGACAAGTGGTTTGCCCGTGATGACCTCGCCGCCCGGCCTGGCAAGCATGTCGAAGAGGATCAGACTGGCAGGCGTCTGCGAACTCAGTTTGCGGATTCTGCTTTGTGCCGGGTGAAGACGCATCTGCAGCGCCTCGAAGGAAAGCTCACCGTCCACCTCGATGACAATCTCGCCGTCGATGACGAAATGCCCGCGCTTGAGGTCACGCAGGATCTCCGTGATTTCCGGAAAATAGCGGCCGAGCGGCTTGCCGGATTTGGCGCGCAGGTCAACGGTGTCGCCGCTCTTGAAAGCAAGGCAGCGGAATCCGTCCCATTTAGGCTCGTACTGCCAGCGGTTCCCATCCCTTGGGATTGCATCGGCAAGCCTGGCCTCCATCGGAGACGTATCCAGCGGGAGCGGGAAGGCGTTTATCGGCTCATGCACGGATCAGGCCTCCAAAACCGGTTCAGGAACGGCTCCGGCTTTTCAACTTCCAGGACAGCACCGCGTTCCATCTGACGGGTTCATGGCAGGTCCTTCGCGATGGACATTTTCATTTGCCGCCGGAACCCGGTGACGGCTGGCCGCTTTGATGTCATCGGCGGCGCGAAAGGAGATGCCCATCGACCTCTCATTGTGGACAGCTTTTGTCGGAACCGTCATTCTGATGCAGGTGCCGCCAGGCCCCGACAGCATGCTGGTGATGGCCCGCGGCATCGGACACGGGCGCGGCGTGGCGTTGTTCACGGTACTCGGCATGACGCTGGGCGCCGGACTGGTGCAGCTTCCGCTGATTGCATTCGGCCTGTCTTCGCTTGTCCACGCCTCGCCGGTGGCGTTCAATCTGCTTCGATGGGCAGGGGCGGCCTATATCATGTGGCTGGGTTTCCGGCTGCTGCTTTCAGCCTCGGCAACCATTCCCACAGGTGACATCAAGGCCCTGCGGCCGCTCGCCGCCGCCCGGGAAGGAATGATCGCCAATCTGAGCAATCCCTGGCCTTTGATGTTCATGGTTGCGTTCCTGCCGCAATTTGTCGACCCGCATAGGGGCTCCGTCACGTTGCAACTGGTGCTGCTTGGCGCAACACAGAAGATAACCGGTGTGCTGGTGCTGGGAGCCTACGCCTTGGCATCGGGCGCGGTCGGCGCATGGGTCATGCGGCACCCTCGCGCAGGGCTTTGGCAGCAGCGGCTCGCCGGCTGTCTCATCATCGGCCTCGGCGTGCGGATGGTGATCGGCGGCAGTACGAGCCGCTGACTTCAAGAAATAGCTTGCCACGTCGCCTGAAGGATTGGCTTCGACACAAGCATTGTCTTCTTCAGGGGGACGGAGCATTCGCTTTGACGTTCGGCTCCGCCGCCGTCGCGGGCCGGGACCGTGTCCAGGAACAAAAAACCTGACCGGAGGTTCGAACCTCGATCTCAATGCAGCTGCAACGCTTCATCGCCATCCGATTGGAATGTTCGTCATGATTTCTTGCGTGGCCTCGGTAAAGACGCGCCTTCAATGAACAAGCCGCCTGAGAATGCTGGCCAAAGGGAAAGCAGGCGAAAAGGGGGCGACGTCGTTCGGGCTCTTGGGCTTGGCCTGATCACCGGCGCGGCCGATGACGACTGCTCGGCCATCGGTACCTACGCCAGCGCCGGAGCGCGGTTCGGCCCCGACCTGCTGTGGACGGCACCTGTCACGCTGCCGATGATGTATCTCGTCGTCTACCTTTCATCCAAACTTGGCCAGGTTTCGGGTCGCGGGCTTTTCCAGGTCATATCGGACTTCTATCCGCGTTGGCTGCTGTGGTCCGTGCTGGTGGGCGTGCTGATTGGCAACACGATCGAGGCAGCCGCCGACCTTGGCGCCATGTCGGCGGCTATTGTGCTGTTCGTTCCGCTGCCTGCTCCGTTGGTCGTCACTGCCGTTGCGGTCGTCATTTTTGCCCTGCAGGTGCTCGGATCGTACAAATTGATCCGAAACGTGTTCCGGTGGCTGGCTCTGGCTCTGCTTGCCTATGTGGTCTCCGCGGTACTTGCCAAACCGGATGCCGCTTCCGTCCTGCGTGGCACGCTGTTGCCACAAATCGAGTTCAGCCGAGAGTACCTGTCCATCCTCATCGCCATCGTCGGGACCACTCTCTCCGCATACCTTTACACGTGGCAGTCCAATCAGGAGGTGGAGGAGGAGATCGCCAAGGGTCGAACGAGCCTCGAAGAGCGCAAAGGCGCCACCGAGGGTGAACTGCGCCGATCCCGCCGCGATATCCTGATCGGCATGACGTTCTCCAATCTGATCATGTATTTTATCATCCTTTCGACCGGGTCGACGCTCTACAAGGCCGGACACACGCAGATCGAGACAGCGGCACAGGCGGCCGAAGCGCTGCGGCCGCTTGCCGGCGACGCTGCCGGCATTCTCTTTGCGGCCGGTGTAATTGGTGTCGGCTTTCTGGCCGTGCCGATCATGACCGCTGGCGCTGCTTTCGATTTCGCCCAGGCGATGGGATGGAAGAATAGCCTGCATGCCAAACCCCGGCAGGCTCCCAAATTCTACATCGCGATCGGGGTCATAACGCTGGTGGCGGTGGGTCTCAATTTCTTCGGCTTCAACCCGATGAAAGCTCTCGTCTGGTCTGGCATCGTGCAAGGATTTTCAACGCCGCCGCTGCTGCTTCTCATCCTCATCATGACCAACAATCGCAAGATCATGGGCGACAAGGTCAACAGCACAAGCACGAACATCCTCGGCGGCGTGACGACCCTGGCGATTTTTGCGGCGTCGGCGGGATTGGTGGCAAGCTGGTTCCTGTAGCTCGCATGGCATGACAGATGTTCAGGCACGGTGGAACATCGGCGGTCAAATCCCGTTGAGACGCTTGTGGGAGAAAGGAGGTTGTCCATGTCAAAGTTGCAGGCCGCAACTCCGGACCGTTTAAGGCAACTCAGGCTTGAAGCTTCAGCACATTTCGCTCCGTTGATGCTGAACGAAGCCCTGTTGCGCCTTTCCCATGCCTGCGGAGGCGACAGCCTCGACCGCTTCGAGAAAGCCATGGTTGATCAAATCGAGGCTGCCAAGGACGATCGGGCCGATTTCGAAACGATCAAGGAACTCGCGATCGAGCAGCTTTACGCCCTGGTCCGGAACGCCAACGATTCGCCGAAAAAGAAACAGTCGCTGGAGAAGATCGACACGCGCAGAACGCCCGGCCGGTCCGAAGAACCACGCACGCTCGAGGACCAACTGCAGGCGGGGTTGGAGGATTCCTTTCCGGCGAGCGATCCGCCTTCGGTGGTGTCCACGACCATTTCAGGCGGAGCAAAGAAGCTGGTCGGGACCGACGAGGTCCTGGAGAAGCAGCGGCGACAAGCGTCCAGCAAGGAAGATCGCTCGTAGACCGCGGTGCCGGCTGGGTTGGCGGCAAACCAAAGAGTGCGGACGCGCCAACGGAAACAGCTGACGCCATCGCATCAAAGCTTGACAGCCGCCTCCCGCGCCCAGAGCCGCAGTTTGCGGCATGACTGCACAAACGCAGCTACCGAAGCTGCCGAATCCAGCCGCCTCAGCCCCTCATCGGCATCGGGAGCGACGCCTGCTTTGATCAGGAGCGGCTCGGCCCCGGAGGTGAAGCCGATGAACTTGCAATGCGCAAACGCATCAGACACGAAATCCTTCGCAGCGGCCTCCGTGACCAGTAGCTCGGCGCCCGCCTCGGAGAGGAGCAGCACCACCGCGTCGAACAAAACGGATGGACCGCCGTCGATCATGTGCCTTGCCTCGATGTGGGTGCCGTCGGCGGCTTCGACGCCGCCCACCTTGGGCGCAACCACCTCCATCACCGCGCCTTCCGCTTCGATGGCGGAACGAAGTTCCTCGAACAGCGCGACATCGGCTCCATCGCTGAGCATGACACCGACTTTGCGGCCTTCGAAACTGTCGGGCCCGTTTTGGATGATGCTGAGCGCCGGCGACGGCGGCAAGTCATCGCGCGGTGGAACGGCGGCTTCGGCAGGTTCGGGCATGTCACGGATGCCGAGCTTGTCGGCGACCGTGGTCGCCAGCGTTTCATCGATGTTCAACAAATGCGAAACCATGCGTTCGCGGATCGCCGGGGCCTGGACCTTGCTCAGTTCAAACGTCAGCGCCATTGCGATGTGACGCTGCTCCGGTGGTGTCTGGCTGTTGAAGAATTGCCGGGCCTGGCTGTAGTGATCGGCGAAGCTCTCCGCGCGCAGACGTACTTTCTGCCCTTGTTCGACATCGGCGAAAGAACGGAAGCCACGCTGCGGATCCTCGCGCGGTCCCAGTCCCCATGAGTTCGGTTCATAGTTGGCGCGCCCGGCCGGATTGCGCATGGCCATGTGCCCGTCCTGTTGAAAATGGGCGAACGGGCACTTCGGTGCATTGATCGGCAGATGGGTAAAGTTCGGGCTGCCCAGTCGTTTCAATTGGGTATCGAGATAGGAGAAGTTGCGGCCCTGCAGAAGCGGATCGTTGGAGAAGTCGATTCCGGGCGGCACATTCTGCGTCATGAATGCAACCTGCTCGGTCTCGGCGAAGAAATTATCCGGCATCCGGTCGAGCACCAGCCGACCGACCGGAATTGGTTCGAGAACCTCTTCGGGAATGATCTTCGTTGCGTCCAGGATATCGAAGTCAAAACTGTCGGCAAACGCCTGATCGAACAGTTGCACCGTCAACTCCCATTCCGCGAAATTGCCGGCCTGTATGGCCTCCCACAGATCGCGGCGATGGAAGTCGGGATCGGCGCCGTTGATCTTGACCGCCTCGTTCCAGACCACCGATTGCATGCCGAGCTTGGGTTTCCAGATGAACTTGACGAAGGTGGATTCGTCCTTGGCGTTGACGAGGCGGAACGTATGCACACCGAAGCCTTGCATGAAGCGGAAGGAACGCGGGATGGCGCGATCCGACATGATCCACATCACCATGTGCATCGATTCCGGCATCAGGCTGATGAAGTCCCAGAAATTGTCGTGCGCCGTCTGTGCCTGCGGAAAAGCACGGTCGGGCTCCTGTTTGGCGGCGTGGATCAGATCGGGAAACTTGATGGCGTCCTGGATGAAGAAGACCGGAATGTTGTTGCCGACCAAATCCCAATTGCCTTCCTTGGTGTAGAGCTTGACCGCAAAGCCGCGCACGTCGCGGGCGAGATCGAACGAGCCCTTGTTGCCGGCAACCGTCGAGAAACGAACGAATGCCGGCGTCTTTTCACCAGCTCGCTGGAAAATGTCGGCACGTGTGTATTTGGCCAGTGAGTCGTAGGTCTCGAAATAACCATGCGCGCCATAGCCGCGGGCATGGACGACCCGTTCCGGGATGCGTTCGTGGTCGAAGTGGAAAATCTTCTCGCGAAAGTGAAAGTCTTCGATCAGCGATGGTCCGCGTTCACCGATCCGCAATGTGTTTTGGTCGTCGGAGACAGGCGTTCCGAGCGCCGTGGTAAGGACAGGCGTGTCGTCTCCCGCGATCTGGTGCAACTCGCCGCCATTTCCGCGCGCGCTATTCTGATCCAGTCCACTTGCCGATTGGCGAGCGGAGGGGCGAGCGGATTTGGCCATGACAGGTCCTCGATCGATACTGGAAGGTTGAAGTGGCAAGCCATCAAACTGCCGGTGAACGGCTTTGTTCCCGTAAAAAAGCGGACGCTGTTAGATACCACTGTCGAAGGAGGCGTCGCTGCTGCGGCGATGGTATGCGCCGATCGCATGACAGACATCTCCGCCCGCGAAGAATTATGAAGAGTTGTCTCCAGCAAGAGGAACGAACCAAACTTCCATGCATTTAGCTGAGGCTGCGTTCACACACTCTTTCTGCTGGGAGCTGGACCATTGTCATCCGGAGGCTGCCTTTTGGCCGACCAGGAAACCAATGAAGTTTCCATCGTTGACCTGATACCCGCCCTGCGGGCATTCGCGCGCACCTTCTGCCGCGTCCCCGACGATGCTGACGATCTCGTGCAGGAGACACTGACCAAGGGTCTCGCCAACATCGACAAGTTCGAACCCGGTACGCGAATGAAGTCGTGGCTCTTCACCATCATGCGCAACACCTATTATACCCGGGTCAAGATCGCTGCCCGGGAGGCGCCAGGCCTGCTCGACTGCGCCTCTTCGAGACCAATTTCGGAAGCCACCCAGGAATGGACCGTTCAGAGCAGGGAAGTTCACGGCGCCATTCAAAGACTGCCTGAACACCAACGCGAGGTGCTGATGCTGATCGGCGTTTTGGGAGTGAGCTACGAGGAAACCGCCGACATATGCGGTTGCGCGGTCGGGACGGTCAAAAGCCGCCTGAACCGTGCGCGCGCCAACATCCTTGAACTCCTAGGGGAGAGTTCGCTGGAGACATTGATGGAGAGGAGAAACCAGCTGTCGGACGGTCAGCTCGACGTCGAGGTCGACAGCCGCAGATAGTCAGTTGTTCGCGTCGCGCCGACGCTTCTCGACGAGCGCGTTCTGCAATTCGATCGCCAGCTTGGTGAGGCGGTCCGGAATCTTTTCCTGCTCTATGGCTGCCAGCAGGGAGGCAATCTCCCGATCCACCGCCATCTCGACATGCGGATCCGCGGTATCGTCGCTCGAACGAGACATCACATTCTCTTGATAGCGGTCCCTTGATCGTAGTGTGGTGATAAGCGCCCGGCATTACAAGCCTGTGTCCACCGCCGAGAAGCTGACCGGCGGACCCTTGCACAGGTTTATTTCCTTGCTCCTTCGTCGCCCCGCGGACCACAGGCCCGCGCGGTGGCGTTCAGTCCTTCGGCAATCGATTAGCGGCGTAATCCATCGGACTTGATCCGATTGCCGTCCAGCCCGCGCTCCTCCTTCGAATCGAGGACACTCGTTGGTGCCCTTTGCTCGACGTCCGAACTGGCATCGTGCTGTAATGTTCCGTCTCACCGAGCGAGCAAAAAAGCGTTGCCATCCCATGATCGAAACGGCTTCTCACCGTCGATGAGGACCCGCAATTGATGAGCTTGCGCCAGACGGCCGATATCGTCGCGGTCTGAGAAAAGCGATCCGCGATAGGAATAGTTCAGCAAGGCGAGCCAGCCCGGCCGTTTCAGAACGCGCGCAATTTCTTCGAAATGCCGCTCTGCCATGCCGGCCAGAACCAGATAGGGAAAGCTGTCGACCGCCAGCACGCAATCGAAACTGGCATCGTCGAAATCGGCCAGATCGAGACCGGAGGTTTGTCGTAACTCGACATTGCCGAGTGCGGCGCATTGCTCTGAGGCGATGGAGATCATTCGCGACGATATATCGATACCGACCATCCGCTTGAAGGATTTGCACAGCGCACGCTCGAAACGGCCGATGCCGCAACCGATGTCGAGAATGCTCCGTTCCCTTCCGGTGAATTCTCGGGCTTCCAGCCATGCGACGATTTCGTTGGTCGTGGCTGTGAGCCTTTCCTCATCGCCGAGGGATGCCAGTTGGACACTCGCGGCTCCCGAAATCGCTGCCGCGGCATCGAAGCTGGACGCCAGCCGCATGACGACAGCGGCATTCGTCTCGTCCTCATTGCGCTCATGGCGAACGGCGCCGCCCGTCGCTCGCAACATGGCAAAGACGTCTGGTTTGCAGCGCAGCAGTCCGGCGACCTTCCGCAATCTTGCCGCGTCGCCGGTATCCGCCGGACGGACTTTCAGCACGACCTCCGCCAATTCCGCTGCCCCAATTGTGGGCGGCAGGTGGAGCGCCAGCCTGACGAGAACACCTTCGGCGCAAATACCGTCGGCCATGCAGTCTTCAACCGCCAGCCTGACCGATGTCCGGCGCTGGGCGCCTTTCGGTGCGGTTACACTCAATGGGTCAACTCCGCGTCCAGACCCTGCGCATCGTCCACCTGTCGGCGGCGCCCCAGCCATATTTGTAGGCCTCCCGGCCGCGCAGGAAATCGAACTCGCGCGCATCTTCGCGGATCGACTCCGCGATTGCGTGGCCAATCAGGATCGCGCCCGGGCTCTCCTCGGCATAAGCAGGGTCGAACCCGCCCAGATAAGCGTAGGCACGGCCGCGGTGGTGAAATCCGTAATAGGCACCGATGGTCCTGCCATCGATCGCGAGCAGCCAGCATCGCACCAGACCATGAGCATCGAGCAAGGGAAGCGAGAGCCGATGGAATTGCTCGACGGCGGGGTTGGCCAACACCCCCCCTCCGTGTTCGGCCCATCGCACATTGTGCAGGCGGATCAATTGATCGAGGAAGGTTTGCGGACTGCCGCTTGCCGATGACAGCGCAATCCGGCCGCATCTTGATGCGGCCTGGCGCGCCCGACGCAACTGGCGTCTGCGTCTTGCGGGGACGCAGCCTGCCAGCGTTTCGTCGCCGGCGATGGCGAGCACGGGGCAGGCGGCATGGGCGGTCGGCCGATCCATCTCGGGATGCTTCATCGCAAGGGCGACGCTGTCCTGCGGCAAGTCCGACAAGATCCATTGCGCCCACCCGATCGAGAAGATCGACTCGCTGATAATGCCGACAACCTCGGCTTCGATCCCAGGGACAGCCAGGATGTCCAGATAGTCGCTGAGCGAAATGCCGACCGGAAGCAGCTTCGAACCGGCCGTCCCGTGCTCGAGATAGAGCGGCGCCAGCCCGACCAGATCGCCGCCGCGCCAGACCGCGACTGTCGCCAGTTCACCGGGTGCGAATGCGTGCCACCATGGCACCAGCCAGGCGGGAGATTGAAACGGCGTCGCCGAGGGACTCTGCTGCCACAGTTTCCACCAGTGCGGCGTCAAGGCGTCGAACTGCGCGGGGTCACCGATGATTTCGCAGCGCAGCACCGCTTTGCTCACGGCGTCGCAGCCAAGCGCCGGCGACCAGTGCCAAGCTGTGCCAGCGCCTGATAGGCATCCATGTAAGACGAGATCATCCGTTCCAGCGAAAATCGCCGTCGCGCTTCGGCCCTGCATGTCTCGGTATCCAAGCTGGGCGCCGCAAGAATGGCTTGGGCCATCTCGTCGACCGTGTCGACGAGAAAGCCCGTTCTGCCGTGCTCTATGACGTCGGGAAGCGCACCATTTGGAAAGGCGACTACCGGGGTCCCGCAGGCGAGGGCCTCCATGGCCACAAGCGAGCTGGTCTCGGCTGCGAGGCTCGGAATGACCAGACAGCGCGCTGCGTTGAGAAAGCGTCGCTTGGCGGTGAAGCCGAGCGGGCCAAGGAAGCGGCGGCGGCCATCGAGGCGAGATTGGACCTCGTCGCGAAAGTACCGCGTATGTGTTTCGTAGGGATAGACCTTACCGCCGACGACCAGCGGAACGCCTGCCAGTTTGGCTGCATCGAGCGCCAGGTGAATGCCCTTCTCCGGGCAAACCCGGCTCAGAACCAGGGCAAAGTCGCGCTTCGGCTGCGGCAGGTTCAGTGCTTGGATGTCGACGCCGTTCGGAATCGGTGCCGTCAGCCTGGCGCCTGATGGCGCGGTTTTCTGCTGGCTGGGCGAGACCGCATGAAGCCAGAGGTCGCCACGCGTCGGGCGCAATGCCGCGGCCGGATACCAATCCAACGGCAGGTGGAGGGTCACCAAGGTAGGACCATCGTCGGGCAGATAAGCGTCGAAATCGATGCCGTGCAGATGAACCACATCGATGTGCCATCGGGTGCGGGCAGCGGCGATCGCTTTGCGATGGGCCTCTTGCGCGCGGCGCTTCGCCGCCTCGTCGAGCATGCCGTTTTCGGCCGGTATTTCCACAAGCGTGCCGCTCGTGCTGGAGCCACGGCAAGCAATGACGATAGATCGATGGCCGGCGTGAACCAATGCCCGATCGAGCATCGACAGAACCTGTTCGGCACCGCCGACAGCGTCGGGTCCGACGGGCGCGAGAGGGTAGGCGACATTGAGGACGGTGAGTGTCGCGGCCGGTTGCGTCCCGGTGCCCTGCGCCGCATCCCCACCTGTCAGTGGTGTTGCGCAGTCCGGCATCTGATGCATGGGCAGCATGACGATTTCACGCGGCCGAGGCCCGCCGCGTGGGGAGCGAGGCGGATGTCATGCCAGGCGCATAGCGGCGGATCATGGTTGAGCAGAATTCCGCGAACTCCTCCGGCACAAGTGGCGGGCTGGTGTGGTGGGGCATCATTCCGCGATGCTGAGGTGTGAAGCAGAAGGTGACCGTCACGTCGAAATCGGCGAGTGCTTCCATCTGCCGGTCGAACCAGTCCAGCGCATTCGGCCGAAAACTGTCTGCCCAGGAAAGCCCGGTACGCATATTGGTGACACCCAGCCGCTTCATCCAGGCGACGGCGTCGTCCAGCCGCGGATCTTCGAAATGAAACCACTGCACCAGTCCCATTGCGGGTGTATAGCGCAGGAATTCCTCCAGCGCGGGCTTTGGCGTGCCGTCCTGGCGCAGCAGCCCCATATGGAAATGACGGTAATAAGAGGAGCCTTCGGCTTCGCGGTGACGCGTCGTTGCTTCCCATTCACGCGGAAGATCGTAGAGGCTGTACCACTGGACGCGTGGTGCATTGCCGAGCAGCAATTCAGCTGTTCGCTTGAGCCCCCAGACCTGGATTTCCTCGGCGCCGAAGGTCGATACGCCGACTTCGCTGACCCAGATGGGAAGGTCGGTGACGGTCGCGATCTCGCCGATCTTCTGCGGCCATTCCTGGATTTGCCACAGGTTCCAGTCGAGCGGAAAGCCGTGCACGGCGACGGCGTCGACATGATCCAGCACGCCGAATTCCTTCATGCGGGTGATGAATCCCGGGTCTATCGGCGAGATGCCACCGAGCACTTTGGTCAAAGCCGGGTTTTCAGATGCGATTGCGTCCGCCGCCAGGATTGCCATCCTGGCGAAGCGGCTCCAGTCGGGGTCGAGCTCGGGATCCCAATGCGATTTGTTGTTGGGCTCGTTCCAGATCATCGCGGCTTCAATCATGGCGCTGTCCTTTCGAGGGGTAGACGGGACCGCCACTGGCCGGGTCGCCTGCGGCCCGGCAGAAATAGACCTCCTGCTCGGGGTGCAGAACGATCTCGAAACCGGCGCTGCGCAGCATCGCTTCGGTGCAGGCTCGATTGGGTATCCACCAGTTGGTCGGGTCGTCGGCATAGCGGTGCTCGATGAAATGGAGCTTGGGAAATTCCGGCCGGTCGAACAGGTCATGCGTCCAGAAATGATAGTTCTCTTCCATCTCGGGAAGATCGGTGCTGCCGCGCTGCATGGACTGGAAGATCATCAGATCACCGGCGACATGCTCACGGATAAGGTCGAGCGCAAGCAACGGATGGCGCAAGTGATAAAGCACCCCCATGAACAGCACGATATCGAATGTTTCGCGCAGGGCGCCGACGTCGTAGACCGACAGTTTCTGGAATTCGATCTCGCAATTGGCGATCTCGGCGGCAAAGCGGGCCTGCGCCAGATAAGCCTCATCGAAATCAATGCCGAGGACACGGGCAGCACCTCGCCGTTTCATCTCGATGGAATAGAAGCCGGCATTGCAGCCGATGTCCAACACCGTCTTGCCTGTCAGATCCGCGGGAATGGCCTCGGCGAATTTGCGCCATTTGATCAGCGGGTAATTGCCGAGAAAATGGTTGGGAGCGGTTTCGACACCGGCCAGTTCCATGTTGTGGAACCATGGGCCGAGAGCATCGATACGGCGGCGGATTTCGGCATGGGAATGCAGCATGGTCAGGCTCCTTCGCCGGGAACGACAGGCACATGCGGGTGTGCTCCACCCACAAGCATGGCGGTTTGGCGTTGTTCGGATGCGACGCCCTCTTCGAGCAGCCGAAGAGCCGTGCGATAGCCGTTGAAGGTGCCGACATCGACGTAGGAGACTCCGGCCCTGACACCGTAGGCTTCGCCGCCGGCAGCCAGATAGGCATTGATCAGGGTGCCGATATATTCGTCACGCCGGTCCCGTTCACGCCAGAGTGCAGCGAGCTGGTGCAAGATCCGGCCCGGCATCTTGAACGCCCCCCAGATCCAGTTCGTGGCAGCGTCTTGCCGCTTGACCTGAATTTCCTTCACCCGATCTCCCTCGTCGAGAACCACGGCATCGAAAAATTCCGGGCGGTCCACCGGGAAGAGCAGAAACGATAGGGAACTATCCGGCAGGCAGGAGAAGCCGTCCTCGGGGAACCAGATCGTATCGGGCAAACCAATCAAAACCGTCTCGTCGGGCGCGACGAGAGGCGCTGCCCGAAAAATCGCATCGCAAAGTCCAACAGGGTTGGGCTGCACCACGAACAGAGCGGCAGCGTCACCATAGCCGGCGGCGTAATATTCGAGAATGTCGGATTTGCCCGATCCGATGATGAAACAGATCTTGTCGACGCCGGCGCGCACCATCCGCCGCACCAGGTACTCGCTCACCGCGCAGGGACGCTCCGTCTGTCCATCGATCCGACTGCCTACCGGCAGCAGCTCTTTCGAGAAGCCGAGCGGTTGAATGCGGCTGCCGCGCCCGGCAGCGGGCACAATGCCCAACATCAGACTGCTTCCATCATCGGTTCGCGGGGAGATCTTTGAAAGGCGTCGTTTAGAATGTGGTCCAGCTCCGCCGCGCGCCGGGCAGAAGTGTGTTCGTCCAGAACCCGTTCGCGCGCACGGGTTTTGATGGCATCGAGTTCATCTGCCGGCAAGGCGAGCGCCGCGACCACGTCATCGGTGTCGTGGGCCAGCAGGATCTCGCTGCCGGGTTCGAAGAAGCTGCTCAGGCCAGGCCAGGTGTCGGTTATGATCGGCACCCCGCATGCCGCCGCTTCGAACAACCGGCCCGAAGGACACCAGCCTTTTTGCACCATCGCCTCGCGGGTGACATTCAGCGTCAGTCGGGAGGATGAGAAAAACGCCGGATGATCGGCCGGTGGCAGATGCCTGACGAAGAAGATGTTGTCGCCCCACGGGAATTCCTGCGGATACTGTGCGCCGCCGATGATGAAGCGTTGATCCGGTAGACGCGCGGCGGTGCGGACCAGAAGCTTTTCGACGCCGGCCTGGCGATCCGCCGCGTAGGTCCCGAGATAGGACAGATCACCGGCGAATTCGGCCCGCTTCTCTGCCGGCCGGTGTTGGTCGGGATCGACGTGCCCATAGAGCGGCAGCACATGGCGCGCACCCAGAACCGTCTTCAGCGCGTCGACCGCCGAGCCGCCGGTGTAACTTAGGACGAGGTCGAAATCGGCAAGACCCTCAGGGCCGAAATAGGGTGGACGCTCACCTTGTTCGATGCGGGCAAGCGTGACCGGCGTGTCCAGATCGTAGAACACACGCAGTCCGCGGCCTGCCTGCTGCGCCAGCCGCGAGGCGTCCACGGCGTCGGGACAATAAGAGGTGACGATAACGACATCCGATTGTTTGACTGTTTGCTCCGCGACCCGGCGGATGTCCTCCCAGTCCGGGTAGAGCACGACGTTGCCGCCGTCCAGGCGATCAAGATCGCGCGCTCCGGCATAGTAGGGCGTGTCGCGTTCGAAGAAGGTAACGGACCAGCCGCGCCGGGCGAGGGCTCGGATCAGTCCCCTCCATAAGGTGGCATGGCCGTTGCCCCATGAAGACGTGACGGTAAGACCGAAAATGACCATCTGCATCCGGCAAATCCTCGTCAGGCAACTTCGTTCAATCGGATCAGCTTCGCCCCCCAGTCCCCCGACACGATCGTCGTGATCGAAGCGGGATCAATGTCGAAGCGAAAGCAGTCGCCGGCCGGCAAGCCAAGGACCTTGCAGACGGCGGCCTTGATCACATCGGCGTGGCTGACCAGGGCGACACACTGATTCTGATGCTTCTCGTGGACAGCATTCATCACCGCGACGACGCGCTGCTGGACATAGTGCATGGTCTCGCCACTCGGTGTCCTTGCCACTTGCCGCTGATCATTCCAGGCTCGCCAGCTGGCGTCGCCATTCAGTTCATCGAAAGTCTTTCCCGACCAGTCGCCGAAGTCGATCTCGTCAAGTTCGGCGCAGATCGCGATTTCTCCGACACCGCAGGCGAGCGCAACTGGCAGCGCCGTCTCTCGGGTACGCTCGCGCGGGCTGCACAAGATCGCGACGATGGGCTCCCGGGCCATGCGGCAGCCAAGCTGCGTTGCCTGCGCCTTACCGGCATCGCCGAGGCAAACGCCGTCCATACGGCCTGCCAGATAGGAGCCGACATTTTCGTGTGCCGCATGGCGGATCAGAAAGAAGGTCGTCGTCATTCTGCGGCATCGAGCAAAGGCTCGTCCTTGCCTGCGATAAAAGCGAGCGTGCGCTGCCGCGCTTCGGCGTCGGTGAACTGTTCCGGAGGCGACTTCATAAAATAGCTGCAGGGACCGGTCAGCGCGCCAGCTATGCCGCGATCGAGCGCCAGCTTGGCGCAGCGTACCGCATCGATCACCACGCCGGCCGAGTTGGGCGAATCCCAGACCTCCAGCTTGAGCTCGGCATTGAGCGGCACGCCGCCGAAGGTCGTGCCTTCGACCCTTATATAGGCCCACTTGCGATCGGTGAGCCAAGGCACATGGTCGCTCGGGCCGACATGGATGTTGCCCGGCTCCAGGGGAACATCGAACTGGCTGGCCACGGACTGTGTCTTGGAGATTTTCTTCGATTCCAGCCGCTCGCGTTCCAGCATGTTGAGAAAATCGGTGTTGCCGCCGAAATTCAGTTGATAGGTGCGGTCGATGCGTACGCCGCGTTCACGGAAGAGATTGGCTAGCAACCGATGCACGATGGTCGCGCCGACCTGGCTCTTGATGTCGTCGCCGACCAGCGGCAGCCCGCGCTGCTCAAAGCGCCGTCGCCATTCCGGACGTGAGGCGATAAAGACCGGTATGCAATTGACGAAGGCGCAGCCGGCCTCGAGTGCGCATTCGGCATAGAAGCAGGTCGCCTCCTCGGAACCCACCGGCAGGTAGGAAACCAGCACGTCAGCGCTGCTGTCACGCAGGATCTCGGTGACATTGGCAGCCGGCTCGGGAGCTTCTTCAATCTCGTCGCGCAAATATTTGCCGATCCCGTCCAGCGTCGGTCCGCGCTCGACGCGAACGCCGGTTGTCATGGCGTCGGCAAAGCGGAACGTGTTGTTGGGGGCGGCGTAGATCGCTTCCGCGACGTCGAGGCCAACCTTGCTCTTGGCGACATCGAATGCGCAGACAATCTCGATGTCGTCGACATGGTAACCGCCGAGGTCGGCATGCATCAGCCCAGGGATTGGTTCGTTGCTTTTAGCGTGACGATAGAACGAGAGGCCCTGCACCAGGGAGGATGCGCAATTGCCGACCCCAACGATACCAACACGAACCTTTTTCGATCCCACGAAACCGCCACCCTATGTTGTTCAAAGGTAAGTTCCTGGCGCCGAACCATCAGCTTGCCGGAATGTTCCTCCGCCCATCGAAAAATTGCGCGAGACAGCATGGATCGAAGCCGCATCCGATGCGTTCCCGCACGGCAAGCATTGGAAACCGATCGATGATCGTCTACGGCGACCACAAGCGGACGCAGGACGCACAACAGCTTCGCGAAGCAGCAGGCGAAATGGCCGTAAGACTTGATCGGATGTCTCATGGCATCCGACGCCATGCTGCATTGGTCGGACTGTTCATCAGCGTGTCGGAGCTGGTTCAGGCGCTTGCCGACGTCGATTTCGAAACCTGCGGCATCGACATTTTTTCGCCACGGCAACAGCAAGGCGCCAGGCTGCTGGTCGGGCTTGCCGCCGAGGTAGCGAAGTCGTGGCGAAGCGGTTTCAACGTTGGCGGTGGCATCGATCCGGGACTTCTCAAGCTGCTGGCCGGGCTCGACTGTCAGGCCGAGGTTCTGACCGGCTCCGCTGAGGGTTATGCGCATTATGCGCTTTATCCCGAAAGCTATTTGGACGCGGCGCAGAAGTCGGGGCTCGATGCGAACACATGCGTTATCGGTGTCCGCAGCATTGGCCTTGGGCTCGCAGCTATGGTGGCGGCCTCGATTGGCGCGCCGGCGCCATTCAGCGTTCGTCCGATCGGCCATCCCTTCCACAGGCACATCAACGCCGATCCGCGGTCGATCACCGCCTGGAAGAACGATCCATCGGCGCGTTTCGCCGTTGTCGACGAGGGTCCCGGCCTGTCCGGCAGTTCGATGCATGCCGTTGTCGTTTGGCTGCGTGAACTGGATGTCGATACGGACCGCATTCACCTGTTTCCCAGCCATTCAGGCGGCCCGGGCAGCGAAGCGTCGCCGGAGGCTCGGGAAACGTGGTCGCGCTGTCCGAAACATGTGGCGACGGCGTTTGAATGCACCTTCTCCGAAAGCTCGAAAATTCCCACGCTGCGCGATTGGGTGGCCGAGGCGGTCGGCAGGCCGGAATTAAACCTGACCGAACTATCTGGTGGCGAGTGGCGGGCCGCCCACTATGCCGACGAAGGACGCTGGCCGCCGAGCCCACGCGGTACCGAGCGGCGTAAATTCCTGGCGTCCGCAGGGCGTGACCGCTGGCTCGTCAAATTCGCCGGCCTCGGCGAAACCGGACTGCGCAAGAAACGAGCCGCGGCGATGTTGCATGAAGCCGGCTTCGGATCGCAAGTTGTCGCGCTTTGCCATGGCTTTCTGGTTGAACGGTGGATTGACGGCAGCACGATGGATCAGGCGCCGCTGCCCAGGGAAAGACTGATCGCGGAGCTCACAAACTACCTGACCTGGCGTGCGCTCAATCTTCGAACTTGCGAACCGGGTGCATCATTGCTTGCGCTCGCGGAGATGGCTGTTTCCAATGCCTCGGAAGCCATGGGCGAGAAACGCGCAGCGACGTTGCGCGGTTGGCTCTCGAAACCGACCTCCGCGCATGTGCTGCAGCGCGTTGAAATCGACGGAAAGCTTCAACCGTGGGAGTTTCTCGTTCGTGCAGATGGCACGGTGCTCAAGACAGATGCTGTTGACCACTGCCGGGCACATGATTTGATCGGCTGCCAACCGATTGAGTGGGACATTGCCGGCGCCCGCGTCGAGTATGGACTGTCCGACAGCGATGTGAGGACCTTGGTCGAGGGAATGGAACTTGCCATCGACCGTGACCACATCGGCTTTTTCGAACCATGCTATTTGGCATTCCAACTCGGGCTCTGGAGCACGGCTGCGCAATCCGAAAACGGCGGGGAAAAAACAAGGCTGGCCGAGATGGCAGACCGATATAGGATGCCGCTGATACGGTTCCTGGACGAATGCCGGATATGATCGTTCCGATCAGTCCAGCCTTCGCAGCATGTCTGCTTCCTGCTCGAGAATAGTGGCCACTTCCTCGCGCTGCAGATGCGTCATCATCAGGCTGACGCAGCACTCGAGATAGGTAATCGAGGCGCGCCGCAGATAGGCAGCGGTCTCGCGTTCGGCCATCTGGTCGATATCCCTCGAGGGGCGCTTGGGTTGCATGAGGGTGATCCTCCGTATCGGGTCCTCCTGCCAAACCACAAGCCTGGGCGGATGTTCCGCACGATCTCGGGAAAGGTTCGGTACCATCTCGCATCACGCCGGAAGGTTCTGCAGCCCTCCGGGTGCGGGCCTCGCTCTTTTGGCAAAGCCCGTCATCTGATCGCCGATGCGGCTGCCTTCGAGAGCTGCGAAATAATCGATCGTCAGCTTGAGCCCTTCGTTGAGGGGCACCTTCGGCGTCCAGCCGAGCAGCGCTTTTGCACGCGAAATATCGGGCTGCCTGCGCCGAGGATCGTCTTGCGGCAGCGGTAGAAATCTCAGATCCGATTTGGTACCCGTCATCGCCTTCACCAACGCAGCCAGTCGCACGATGGTGAATTCTCCGGGATTGCCCAGATTGACCGGCTTGCCTGGATTGGGATCGATATCCATCAGGCGCCGCAATCCATCGATCTGATCGGAGACATAGCAGAAGGATCGCGTCTGCAAGCCGTCGCCGAAGATCGTCAGGGGACGTTTCTCGAGCGCCTGCATGATCAGGTTCGAGACGATGCGGCCGTCCGCCGGATCCATTCTCGGACCGTAGGTGTTGAAGATGCGCGCGACGCGCACGTCGGCTTTGCCGGCTCTCAGATAGTCGAAGCAAAGCGTTTCGGCGGTGCGTTTGCCCTCGTCGTAGCAGGCGCGCGGACCGGTGCAGTTCACGTGGCCGACATAATCCTCCCTCTGGGGATGCTGTTCCGGATCGCCATACACTTCGCTCGTCGAGGCCTGTAGCAGCCGCGCGTCATATCGGACAGCGAGTTCGAGCAGGTTGAGCGTTCCAATCACGCAGGTTCGCGTGGTGTGGATAGGGTCGGCCTGGTAACGCGGCGGCGAGGCAGCGCATGCCAGGTTGAAGATACGCTCCACGGGCTCGCCGAGATCCAATGGCCGGCAGATATCCTGCTCGATCAACCGGAAACCCGGATGGTCCATGATCGAGATGATGTTCTCCATGCGCCCAGTCAGAAAATTGTCGGCGCAGATCACGCGCCAGCCGTTGCGGAGCAATGTTTCGCAAAGATGCGAACCGAGGAATCCCGCACCGCCGGCAACAAGCACTGCCTTTGCCCTTCGCGCGTTTCGTGTTTGTCGCATCGCCGTTTTCTCCTGTCTGCTGGTCATGCTGCGCTTCCGATGTCGAAATCGAGGGCCGCCGCCCTTGGCTGTGTCAACGCCGCCACGAATTCGCGGGCCCTGGCCGCACCGGTGTGGGATGCGAGGACGCGTTCGCGGGCCCGGCGGGCCATGGCGAGGCGTGTGCGCTCGGGCTCGCCGAAGAGGATCTCGACGACATCGTCCGTTTCCCCGGCGGTGTGGATCGCGGAAGCGGGAAAGAAGCTGTCGAGCCCTGGCCAGCGATCGCTGATGATGGGCGTGCCGCAAGCAGCCGCTTCGAACAGGCGCACACTGGGCGACCATCCCGCGGCGATCATGGAACTGCGTGTGACGTTCAGCGTGTAGCGCTGACGGTTGTAGAACGCGGCATGATCGGCGGGCGGCAGATGTTCGATACGTTCGACATTGTCCGGCCAGATGATGTCGGATGGGTATTGCGAACCGGCCACGACGAAACGCCGGTCCGGCATATGCCGTGCGGGCTCGAGCAGCAGCGCGTTCAGCGTTGCCTGCCGGTCGGCACTGTAGGTGCCGAGATAGCCGAGATCCCAGCGGATCGGATCGCCGGTCCGGTGGTGCCGTTCCGGGTCGACCGAGCAGTAGAGCGGTTCGGCGCGGCGCGCGCCGAAGTCCTCCACCAGACGGCCAAGCATCGGCCCGCCGGTGAACGAGAAGTAGACGTCGAAGTAAGGAATCTGCCGCCAGCTCAGATAATCGCAATCGTCGGCTGAAAGCTGCGCCACGGTCACCGGCGTGTCGATGTCGTAAAAGCAGAAGCGCCCTTTGCAAAGTGAAGCGACGATGTCGATGACCACGCGCCCTTCCGGCACGAACGAGCCGATGACGACGATGTCGGCCTGCTCCAGGCACCGGGCGTAGTCGCGTTGTAACTCCGCGGTGGTTTCGTAGTAGCGCAAGGCGCAGAAATCCGGATCGCGCAGATCGCGGTGGTTTGCGTACCACGGCACCTCGCGCTCCAGAAAGGTCACGCGGTGGCCGAGTTCGTGCAGACCTTTCAGCAGGCCTCGAAACGTCGTGGCGTGGCCGTTTCCCCAGGATGAGGACAGCGACAGGCCAAGAAAGACGATGTCCAATTGCTTGGTCATTCCGCTGCCTCCACGGTCCCCTGCTCGAAGTGACGTTTGAAGACTGCATCGGCCACGTCCGCCCGCAACGCGTAGGTGTGATCGGCCAGCACGCGGCAAAGTGCGGCCTGGCCGATTGCCTTTGCCCGACTGGAGGTCAGCGAGCACATGATCTCGGCGACATCGCCGCCGTCGCGCGCCACCAGGATCTCCTCGCCTGGTTTCAGGAACAGTTCCACGCCCAGCCACGCATCGGTGATGAGGCAGGCGCCGGCGCCGGCCGCCTCGAAGACACGCGTGGCCGGTGAAAAACCGTTTACGGCCATGCTGTCGCGGCTGATGTTCAGAACCGCCTTGGGTGTGACGTTGAAGGCATTGTGATCGCGGGTGCCGACGTGACCGAGCCAGCCGACATTGGCGGGAAGCGGCTTGTCCCCCCAGCCCGATCCACCGAGCAGAAAACGCTGTTTCGGCAGCTGGCATGCGGGATCGAGGAAAAACGCTTCGACCCGTGCCTCACGATCCGGCAGCCTGTTGCCAAGGAACGCCAGATCGCAAGCGAAACGCGCATTGCTGGTGACCGGATAATGCGTTTGGGGATCGAGCGCATTGTAGATCGGCACGCATTCGTTCGCCCCCATGGCACGGTAGGCCCATACCACGGGGTCGCCGCCTCCATAGGTCAGCACAAGGTCGATTTCTTGCAGGGCGCTATGGAGCGGATGGTCCGGTTCGTCGCGCAACTGGGCAAGGGTTGCCGGAGCGTCCACGTCCCAGAATACCACCAAGGCGTCACTGCGGGCGTGGTCGAGAACGGCGCGCAGCAGCGCCTCGTCCTCGAAACCGACGCCACTCGCCTTGACGACGATGTCGGCGCTGGCGGCACGTGCCGCGACCTGCATCAGCGCGTGCTGGGTCGCTTCATAAACGACGACAGTGCACCAGTCAGGCGCCTCGATGTCGCGATTCTTCTGCCGGTCGTAGACGTCGGGTTCATAGAAGGTGATTTCGTAGCCCAATTGGGAAAGCGCCTTCAGCAACCCGCGATAGTAAGTCGCGGCACCGTTCCAGTAGGACGACAAAAGACTCGATCCGTAGAATGCCATCTTCATGCGGCGGCTTCCTTTGCGGTGGTGTTGTTGATGGTATGTTCGGTCGTGAATGCCGTGAGCACGCGGAACAGCTCGTCAACGCGGTGCTGGCAGGTATGCCGGGAGCGAATGGTCTCGAGGCCCGAAGTCACCAGGGAAGCCGCGAAATCCGCATCGGCCAATACCGCCCGCAAGTGTTGCCGCATCTGAGAGCCGTTCTCCGCAAACAGGAAGTCGACGCCGGGCCTGAACAACTGCTCGACATCGGACCAGGGTGCTGAAATCAGCGGAATGCCGCAGGCGAGCGCCTCGAACATCCGGATCGTCGGAATTCCAGGCAATCCCTCACGATAGGGGCGCCGTGGGATGTGAACGGTGACACGATGCGCGGCGAACGCCTTCGGCACATCGGCATTGGCGATCCATCCATCATAGCGCAGTCCGGCGGCGGCCAGGTCCGCAAGTGCGGACTTGGGATAGCGTACGCCGTGAACAGTGGCCTCGAGACCGAGATCGTGTACTGGCTCGATCAGAAATTCCTTGAGTTCGGCAGTCCGCTCATCGTCGCCCCAGTTTCCAATCCAGACCAGATCGGACATGGGATGGATTCCTGGGTGCGGCTTGAACAGGCGATCGTCCGCGGCTTCATGCCAGGTGAAGACGCGCTTGCCCCAGCCGGCGCGCAGATAGCTCTCGCGCAACGCTTCGCCAAAGGCGAGGACGCCGTCATAGTGCTCCAACCGTAGCGCCGAGATTGCCTCGGTCGCCGATACGGCCCGGTGATGGGTGTCATGAAACAGAAGGATGAAGTTGCCGCCAGCGGCCCGGGCCCGGCCGATGCGTGCGACAAGCTCCGGATCCGTCCACTCATGAACGATCACAACGTCGGCCTCGGCGATCCAGGCCTCGTGATCGAACCCGGCATCGTAGGTAACCGGCATCAACTCTGGGAAATCCTTGCGGAAGCGTTCGATGGCGAAGGATCCCTTCTCGGCCAACAGGTTCGAACGGCTCCAGCCGTCGGACGGCTCCAGCGCGACTGCCTGGTGCTGGCGCGCGATCAGATCCCGCATGATACCGCGCAGGAAATGGGCATTGCCGTGGTTCCAGTCGGATACGACCGAGTGGGTGTAGAACAAAAAGCGCATGGTCAACGCCCCGCCATAGCCAGGGCCGCCTTGTCGTAGACGCCTCGCATGGCTGCCGCTTGCCTGGCCAGTGTAAACCGGCGGCTCCGCCGCATCGCTGCCTGGCCGAGCTCTCGCCTGAGTTCGGCATCGCTGGAAAGACGATTGAGGCCGGCAGCGAGGTCGTGCGGATTGCGCGCGTCAAAGAACATCGCGGCCCCGTCCCATAGTTCGCGATAGGTTGCGATGTCGGAAAGCACCAGGGGCGTCGCCGACATGGCAGCTTCCAGCGCGGCCAGACCGAATGGCTCATAGATCGACGGCGACACGAAAATGCCGGCGCGCGCCATCAAGGAGCGCACCTCGTGAGACGGCAGTGCTCCCAGGGGAACAGCATAGCTGAAGCTGGTACGCCCGCCGTTCGGACCGTGCATCGAACCGGCGGCAAAGACGGGCCATCGCGTCAGCGACGCGGCCTGGTCGATCACCGCCGCATTCTTCCCCTCGTCCCACCAGCGGGCAGCGGCGAAGACGAGCGGTTGGCGCTTTTCGGCCTTCGGCACCGGACTGGCACTATTTCCCACCACACTCAGACGCGCGATCGGGCCGTAGCAGGTCTCAAGCATGTCGGCGTGGCTGCGGCTCGGCACGATGACTGCGTCGGCCCGATTGAAGCCACGCCTGTTGCGCTCCTTCTGCCAGGCCCATGCGCCATCCACTGCCTGTTTCCTGACGGCGTGGAACCATGTCGTCACGCAGGAATGGGAGACCGCCACGGCTGGGCACGGCGCATCGAATCCCGCCGCCTGCGTCGGCGCGTTGAAATGGACTAGGTCGATGGCGTGGTCGCGCATGGGCGCAAGCAATTCTCGCGGTAGCGCATCCAGGTCGCCGCCGTTGTGGGTCATCCAATCCGGCGGCGTGTTCAACCAGATCAGCGTGGTGAAAGCCTCTGCCTCCGCAGCCTGCTGCCTCGTCGGCTGGGGACCGAGCCCGGCAAGCACCACACTGTCGCCGCCGTTCACAAGTTCCCTTGCCAGATCAAGCGCATAGCGCCATACGCCGCCCACGGCATCGACGGTCATCAGGATGCGCCGCGAGCGCGGCGTCAGTGTCCGCAACATGTCGCCTCCAGTTCCGCCAGCGGCCGGGGCCGCTTCTCCTGGATGTCACTGAATTTCTGGAAGGATGCGAGATAGTGGTCATGGGCGCGCTCCCAGGCAAGGTCGTCGGGTTCGCCCCAAAGCTCGCGATAGCTGGGCGAACTCGGATACGGATAAAGCGGAACAGGTTCATTGGCCCATACGCCGTGGTCGATCAGGTGGGTTCGCCAGTGCTCGACCAGGGCGGGATCATCCTCGACCACGCCGATCAGATTGGCTTGAACGAATGGAACGTGACGTCTAGCATCGACGAGCAGCGCGGCAAGTTCCTCGGTGCCCAGCCGGCAGCGCTTGGCCAGCATCGCCCGGCCTTCAACCGTCAGGCTTTCGAGCCCTGCTTCAATGGAGACGCAGCCTGCGGCGCCCAGCAATTCCAGCAGCTCGGGCTTCCACAGATCGATGCGGGTCTGCACGCCGAATTTCACATTGCGATCGACCAAGGCTTCCAGCAACGCTTTTTGCGGCAGGAAGATTTCGTCGATGAAGTAGATGTAGCCGACACCTTGGGCAATCAGCCGATCGATCTCCGCGACCACCGCTTCGTGGTTTCGACGGCGATAGGCATCACGGAAATCGATCTTGGCGCAGAAGCTGCAATTGTAGGGACAGCCGCGCGATGCCTCGACTTCCGCGCCGAACCCGACCTGATTGTCATCGAACCTGTGATGGTGGTGCGAATGGGCTGCGATCCAGTCCGCAGGCCATTCGAGGGGTGGATGATCGACAAACGAGCTGGCGTGGACGCCGCCGTTCGAAACCACCCTGGCATCCCGCAGATAAGCGGTTGAGGGCACTGCGCTCCAATCGTCGCGCCGGGCAAGTTGCTCGACGACTTCTTCGCATTCGCCGCGCACGACGATGTCGACGCCGAGCTTGCGCAAGGTTGGCGCCGGCGTGGCCGAGCCGTGCGGCCCGACGGCGACCGTGCGTCCACCGCGCCCGGCGAGAAGGTTGAGGAAATCGGCCGGCACGCGCAATTCCGGCGGTGCGCAGCGCCAGAACAGATAGGTCGGCGCGGTACTGACGACAGTCATTGCCGGGGCGAAATCGGCCACCCGCTCGCAAAGACCGGAATTGTCGAGCTTCTGCAACTGACCATCCAGCATCAGCACCTCATGTCCGGCGGCTTCGAGCAGGGCCTTCGAATAGCCGAGTTCCAGCGGCAGATGTGGTTGGCGGCAGCCGAAATAGATGCTGTCATCGTAGGTCCAGAATGGGTTTACCAGAGCGATTTTCATGCGACGTACCTCACGGCTTCGGGGTGAGGCTCGAGCCGGTGGCGCTGCAGCCAGTCGGCTAGGTCGCGGACGCCTTCGCGCCATGAAACCTGGGCCATCCAGCCAAGCGCGGTTTTGATCTTGCGGGTGTCGGCGACGAAGAAGGGCTGGTCGCCGGTGCGTTCGCCATCATGGCGGATTGAAAGCTCATGGCCGGTCAGGCCACGGATCTCGCTCAACAGCGTGCGCAGGCTGAGCGCATTTTCCGGGCCACCGCCAAGATTGAATGCCTGGCCTTTGGTCGTCTCGATGTGGTCGAGTACGGCCCTGTAGGCGGCGACGGCATCGGAAACATGCAGGATATCGCGCACTTGCCTGCCGTCACCGTAAATGGTGATGCGGCGTCCCGTCAGCGCGCTGAGCAGGAAGTGCGCGACCCAGCCCTGGTCCTCGGTTCCGAACTGGCGCGGTCCATAGATGCAGCTCATCCGCAGCACCGCCGTCGGCATGCCGTAGGATTTGGCGTAGTCGAGCACATACTGGTCCGCCGCGCCCTTGGAGCAACCGTAGGGCGTGCAGAAGTCCAGGCCCCGAGCCTCATCGATGCCGTTCGCCTGGATGACGCTGTCGCAAGGCACATAGCGGTCGCCGTCCTCGCGGACCGCGACGTCGGGCAGGCTGCCATAGACCTTGTTGGTGCTGGCGAAGACAACAGGAATACACTCACCGCTCAGTCGCGCCGCCTCCAGTACGTTGAATGTTCCGCGAAGGTTGATGTCGAAATCCTCGCCCGGCTGGACCAGGCTTGTGGTGACGGCGGTTTGCGCGGCCAGATGGAAAATTGCCTTTGAACCCGTCAGAGCCGGCGCCAAGGCGTTGGCGTCCCGCACGTCGATGGTCTCCACCGTGAGGCGACTGGCGTGTTTTTGTGCCAGCCATTCAAGGTTCTGCTGGACGCCCGGACGGCTGAGATTGTCGATCACCAGCACCGGTTCGCCATCCGACAACAGGCTGTCGGCGAGGTTCGATCCTATGAAGCCGCTGCCGCCGACGATGGCGACCGGCGCGTCGCGTCGATTGCGTGTGTTCATGACACCAGCCCGCGTTCTTCGAGCTCGCGTTTCATGTCGGCGCCGCGGTCGACGGCGGACGTGTTACGCACCCAGGAAACGAAATCGCCGAGCGAATTCTCCAGTTGCCGCACCGGCTCGAAACCGAGCAGCTCACGGGCCTTGGAAATATCGGCGAAGCAGTTGCGGATATCGCCGGAGCGCGCTTTGCCGAGCAGTTCGGGCGAGCGGTTCGGTGTCCCCATGGCCTCGGCCAGCAATCGTGCGACTTCGCTGATCGCGTAGGCTCGGCCGCTGCCGATGTTGATGACATGACCCTTTGCCTGGCGTTGCTGCAGTGCAAGGCGAAAGGCGCGGGCGACGTCATGCACATGGACGAAATCGCGCTTCTGTTCGCCATCCTCGAAGATCATTGGCCGTTGGCCGTTGGCGAGACGCGAAGCGAAGTTGGCCAGCACGCCGGTATAGGGGTTCGACAATGCCTGGCCGGCGCCGAAGACATTGAACAGGCGCAACGCGACAGCATCGATGCCATAGGCTTCGCCGAAGATCAGCACAGCGCGTTCTTGTACGTATTTTGTCAGCGCATAGATTGAGGCGAGATCGACCGGCTTTTCTTCGTCCGTCGGCAGCGGCGAGAGGGGGGCTCCCTCTGGCGATAGCGGATTCCATTGCCCGCTTTTGATGTCGTTCGCCTTGCGCCGGGCATTGTCGATGCGCCGGCCGTCTGGCGTTGCATAGAGCCCTTCGCCATAGACGCTCATCGACGAGGCGACGACGATCCGTTCGACCGGGTGCTTGATCAGTGCTTCAAGTAGCGTTGCGGTGCCGAGATCATTGGCGCCGACATAGCGCGCGATCTCGTACATCGATTGTCCGACGCCGACTTCCGCCGCCAGATGAATGACCGCGTCAACACCTTCCAGCGCACTGGCGACCGCCTCCCGGTCTCGGACATCACCTTTGATCAGTTCGGTCCCGGCGGGAAGCGCGACGGCTTCGCCCGCATGCACCTGCTCCAGCAGCGCATCGAGGATGCGAACCGAATAATCCTGCTCGACGAGTTCCTGTGCGACATGCCGGCCGATGAAGCCGCAGCCTCCTGTAACCAATATGCGTTTCACGACGACTCCTCAGACAAGTAACCTCGGCGCCCCGAACTTTTCGGCAAAAGGTTTGTTCCCTTGCTTCAACAAAGTTCCTTTGGCGGACTTCGTTGGGCCGGCATCGCGATCACGGCGCGGTGCTGGAACATTGACGCCCTTGTGCTGTTAGGACGCCCGACAGCCCGCGTGTCTCATGGGGCAACGCCGATCAAAGGAGATTTCAATGTCTCAGTCGCAAACGACCACCGACCACGACGAAATTCGCAAGTGGGCCGAGGAGCGGGACGGCCGGCCGGCAGTGGTGCGCACAAAAGGCGAGGGCGGCATCCTGCGGATCGACTTCGGTGAGCCTGAGGAAGCATTCGAGCCCATCGAATGGGACGAGTTCTTCCGGATATTCGACGAGAACGATCTGGCCTTTCTGTATCAGGCCAAGACTGGGGAGGGGAAAGCCAGCCGTTTCAACAAATTCGTCGAGCGCGATCAGAAGGGCTGATGACGCAAGCCAAGCGGCTGATCTGTACGGCCCAGTTGTCGAGATGTGGTCAACAATGACGGCCCCGCGGCTTAGCACTTCAGCCTGAGAGGGAGGGTAAAATTAATGCATCAGGTTTGCGCCGCGGGTTTTCGCCATCTCTCGCATGATGCCGTTGAGCCAGTTTTCAGTGGATTGACCAGGCTGTCTGCGGTCGACATCCCGGATCGCTTGCTCGAGCGTCCTCTCGACGAGCCGATCCGATGCGTCGACGTCTCCCAGCAAAAGGCGCGCCGCAAGTCGCAGTTTGGGCAAAAGCGCGAAGACGTCGTCGGACGGGTCCGGTCCGGGGGTCGCCCGCCCCGATTCCTGCGGGGGAAAGAGTGCGTTGAACACCGCCTGGCTGCCCGAGGATTTCCGCAGATTGCTGGCGTAGCGGAGATGGTCGGGAATGGCGATGTCGTCATCGCCACTGAAGAACACGAAGGGGACACCCCGGCGCATCAACTCATCGGCGATTGGAAACACGCGTCGGCCATTGAGATTGACGTCGAGGATTGCAGCTTCGGCCGTCCCGGTGTGTTTGGAAGCCTGTTCGACGGTTGCAGCGGGACCAAGGATTATGGCGCCCATATTGCTGAAAAACCGCGCAAGATCTCCCGCCATCGTCCATTCGTCTTCAACTATCAGAATATGCAGCCCCCGCAGGTCGCGCACGTCGTCATCCTTTCTTGCAACGGAGGTTAGAATGCAGAGGATTTGCTTTCCGAATTCTGTCATCCAAGGCCGCCTGCAACCGCTTCGCAAGCATCAGCATGCGATCCGGGACGGGCCCCGCATCGGAATCTGCTAGCGATCCAGGCGCCCCTGACACCACTGGCGCTCGGAGTTTTATGTCAGCAGAGCGTTTCGTCATTGAACCACCATTGATATCGGGTTCAACGTCATCCCTGACGTCTTGTTCCATACCTCTTGCGCGCTATATGGTTGTGTCCTGTTCGATCCGGCCTTGAGGAGACTTCATGTCGGGTCGGCGAAAGGGGGACATGCCGTGACTGCCCGATCGACTAGATTTCCCATCGTTGGCATCGGCGCGTCCGCGGGTGGCATTCCCGCGATGGAAGGCTTGTTCAAAGGCGTTACCAGCCAGCCCGGCATGGCGTTCATCATCATCACGCATCTCAGCCCGAAGCGAGAAAGTCTGTTGCATGAAGTTGTCAGCCGCTACACCGAGATGCCTGTCGTTGTGGCCGAAGATGGCATAGCTGTTGTACCTGACCACGTCTACGTGATGCCACAAAACGTCACTCTGGCGATCGCCAACGGTGTGCTGCGCCTGCGGCGGCCCAACGGGCTTACCCAAGAGCGCAAACCCGTCGACATTTTCTTTAGTGCGCTCGCTGAAGACCAGGGCGAATATGCCGTGGGCGTCATTCTGTCGGGCGGTGATTCCGATGGAACGCTGGGCGCCAAGGCGATCAAGGAGCGGGGTGGCCTCACTGTCGCGCAAGCGCACGACGGCTACGGGCCGCGCAATCCCGACATGCCACAGAGCGCTATTGCCAGCGGGCTCGTCGACGTCGCTGTGCCCGCCGAGGAGATCGGGGCGAAGCTGGAGGCTTTCGCCCGCGGCTTCGACACGCTGAAAGGGCTGGCGGAAGAAGATGGCGACCATACGGCCGACATCGATAAGGTGCGAGAACAGATATACGCCATTCTGCGCAGCCACTCCGGCCACGACTTCTCGGGCTACAAGACCAAGACGTTCCTGCGCCGCGTGAAGCGACGCATGCAGATCGCCCAGGTCCATTCCATCAGCGCCTATATAGACTGGCTGAAGAAAGATGCTCGCGAGGTGATGAACCTTTTTCGCGATCTGCTGATCAATGTCACCAACTTCTTTCGCGACCCCGATGCCTTCGAGTTGCTCGAGCGAAAGATCATACCGCAGTTGTTCGAAGGCAAGACCGCCAGTGACACCGTCAGGGTCTGGGTTCCCGGATGCGCCACCGGCGAGGAGGTGTTCTCCATCGGCATCCTGCTGCGCGAACACATGGAGAAGCTTACGGTCGTTCCGCGCGTCCAGATATTTGCCACCGACATAGACGAGCCAGCGCTGGCGGTGGCCCGGGCGGCACGCTATCCCGAAGCCTTGCTGCAAGGGCTTTCACCCGAACGCCGACAGCGGTTCTTCAACGGCGACGGAGAGAGCTATGTCATTGGCAACGAGATACGGGAACTGTGCATCTTCTCGCCGCACAGCGTCATTCGCGATCCGCCTTTCTCGCGCATGGATCTGGTCTCCTGCCGCAATCTGCTGATCTATTTCGGCCCGAGCATCCAGAGCCGTGTCATCCCTGTCTTTCACTATGCATTGAAACCCGGCGGTTACCTGTTCCTCGGCACCTCCGAAAGCGTTGGGCAGCACGACAATCTGTTTGCCACTGTCGACAAGAAACATCGTCTCTTCCAGGCGCGCGAGCATGCCTCGCCGCATATCAGGCTGCCCGCCTTGATCGGTGAGAGCCGTTCCGGCGTCTTTCCCTCTGAAAGCGCCGGCTTAAGGAAGGGAGCCGCCGGTTATCCGCTGCGCCAGGCTGTCGAGGCGCAGGTGCTGGAGCGCTTCGCTCCGCCGCATGTCCTGGTCAACGCTGAGGGCGATGTCGTCTATTATTCGGCCAGGACCGGCAGATATCTCGAAGCGCCGCAAGGGATTCCCAGCCGGCAGTTGCTGACGATGGCTAGGCGTGGGCTGCGGCTGGACCTCCGCGCGGCGTTGCGGGAAGCGACGACGACGCGCCGCACAGTGGTGCGGGAAAACCTCATCGTAGAGGAAGACGACGAACGGGTCCAGCCGATCAGGCTCACGATCGAACCGCTCACCGAACGTGGCAATGGCGAGCCGCTTTATCTCGTCCTGTTCGAACCGTCGGGGCCGACCCAGGCCCGCTCAGAGGAAGACGGCGGCGGCCGTGACAGTGACAGCACCGCCGATCTCGAGCGGGAGCTGCGCGACACCAGGGAGCGCCTGCAATCGACGATCGAGGAATACGAGACCGCGCTGGAAGAGGTCAAATCGTCGAACGAGGAACTCGTCTCCGTCAATGAGGAGGCGCAGTCCACCAACGAGGAACTCGAAGCCTCGAAGGAGGAGATGCAGTCGCTCAACGAGGAGCTCAACACGATCAACGCCGAGTTGACGGCCAAGATAGAGGAGCTCGACCACGCCAACGGCGATCTGCGCAACCTGTTCGAAAGCACCGACATCGCGACCATTTTCCTCGACCGCAGCCTTGTGGTCCGTACCTTCACGCCGGCGGCGTCATCCTTCTTCAGCCTGCGTCCCTCCGATGTCGGCCGGCCGCTGACGGATCTGTCTAGCCAGCTCGACTACCCCGAGCTGAAGCAGCACATCGACAAGGTTTTCGAGACAGGCGAGATCCTGAATCACCATCTGGCACGCGATGCCAGGGGCCTGTTCCACATGGTCCGCATCAATCCCTATCGCGACAAGGGCAACAGGATCCAGGGCGTGGTGGTGACACTTGTCGATGTCACCACTCTGGCACAGGCGGAAGAGCATCAGCAGGTGCTCATCTCTGAACTCAACCACCGGGTCAAGAATATGCTTGCGGTGATCGCCAGCATTGCAAGCCGCACGCGGGAAAGTTCTGATACGAAGGAGGAGTTCGCGGATGCGCTGATCGGTCGCCTGCATGCCATGTCGCGGGCCTACGGCCTGCTGACCCGGGAGAGATGGAAGGAAGCCTCGGTCAGGGAACTGCTCCAGCAGGAGCTCGAACCATTCGGCATCGAGCGGATCGAACTCGATGGCGAGGATGTCAAACTAGGTCCGCAACAGGGGCTTTCCCTCAGCATGGCCATTCATGAACTGGCCACCAACGCGGCCAAGTACGGCGCTTTGTCAAAAACCGACGGCAAGGTCAGTGTGCAATGGTCGATCGAGGAGGACAGTTTCACATTTGGCTGGCGCGAAAAGGACGGCCCTGTTGTCAAGGCGCCCTTGGACAATGGTTTTGGCCTGACACTGCTGCAGGGAGAAATTGGTTACAGGCTCGGCGGCCATGTCGAGACCGCGTTCCACAAGGACGGCCTCAGCGTCCAGATCGCGTTTCCAGCAAACCACAAGGAGGCGCCGTGAGCGACGACAGGCCGCGCGTTCTGGTGGTCGAGGACGAATGGCTGATCGCCGAAGACGTCGCGTCTCGCCTGCGTGCGGCGGGTTATCCCGTGATCGGCCCGGTCTCGTCGGTCGCCGCGGCTCGTCAACTTATCGATGCAGGCAAAGTCGACGTGGCGCTGCTCGACATTCAATTGAACGGTGAAACGAGTCTGCCCGTAGCCGAAACATTGCTGGCTCGCGGCGTCCCCTTCGCCTTCATGACCGGATTTGGGCCGCGTGATGTTCCCCAACCCTTCCGAAGCTGCAAATTCGTGCCAAAGCCGGCAGGCGACGCTGCCCTTCTCAACACCCTGGCCGACCTGGCATTGCTTCGTCCCGACACGCACTCGTCGTGATTTCAACAGGCGGTTTCGATCAGTCCAGGGGTTTGTCCGTCGGCCGAGGCGTGGTGCTCGCCTGACGCGGCCGCCCGGCCTTGCGATTGGCAACCGGATTGTCAAGCGGCGCGGTCGACGGCCGGGATGTGCCTGCGGTTTTCGGCGTCTCCGGCTTGCCACCGGCATCCGTGTCACTGGCGTCCCGTCTCGGGTGCGGCAGACCATCGGCGTTCGGAGACCGGACGCTGGGTTTCGATGTGGAACTCTCATTGCTCATGGCAGCACCTTTCTTTGCATCGGGTGGGGCACGGTAGTCCCGCCGCTGTGAAGTCTGCAGGTCAAACCGTCGCCGCGATCGAAGGTTCCAGGTGCCAACGGGTCCATTGCGATCCACGGCCGCCGACTTACTCAGGGCAGACCTGGTGCGAGAGCCCGACACCTCAACCATGCGGCCGCATCACCACCTTGATGCAGCCATCCTGCTTGTCACGGAACGTCTTGTAGAGATCCGGCCCGGCTCCGAGATCCGCCCGGTGCGTGATCACGAAGGAGGGATCGATGTCGCCCTTCTGGACTATGTCCAGGAGCGGTTCGAGGTAACGCTGAGTATGGGTCTGACCCATCCGGAAGGTCAGGCCCTTGTTCATGGCGGCGCCGAACGGAATATGATCGACGAGACCGATATAGACGCCGGGCACCGAGATGGTGCCGCCTTTGCGGCAGGAGTAGATTGCTTCGCGCAGTACATGCGGCCTGTCGGTGCCGAGGTAGACGGCGGCCTTGACCTTGTCGAGCATGGCGTCGGCACTGGCGCCGGGATCCGACTCGGTGCCGACACAGTCGATGCAGCGATCAGGACCGCGGCCATCGGTCATCGCCATCAAGGCGTCGTAAATATCGGAGTTGCTGAAGTCGAGCGTCTCGGCCTTGCCGTGCTCGCGAGCCATCGCCAGCCGCTCCGGCACCTTGTCTATGGCAATAACGCGGCCGGCGCCGAGCATCCATGCGCTTTGGATGGCGAACTGGCCGACCGGACCGCAGCCCCAGATAGCGACGGTATCGCCTGGCTCGATGCCGGCATTTTCAGCCGCCATGTAGCCGGTCGGGAAGATGTCTGAGAGGAACAGCACCTGTTCGTCGTCCATTCCTTTGGGCACCTTTATCGGACCGACATCGGCGAAAGGGACTCGCAGATATTCGGCTTGCCCTCCCCAATAGCCGCCGACCAGATGCGAATAGCCGAACAGGCCCGCCGGGGATTGTCCCATCACTTCGGCGGCCTGTTTGGCATTGGGATTGGACCTGTCGCAAAGCGAGAACAGCCCCTTCTGGCAAAACCAGCATTCGCCGCATGAGATGTTGAACGGCACCACGATGCGGTCACCCTTCCTGAATTTCGAATGGCCGCGGCCGACTTCCACGACCTCGCCCATGGTCTCGTGTCCAAGCACGTCGCCCGATTCCATGGTCGGCATATATCCGTTCATCAGATGCAGGTCCGAGCCGCATATGGCGCAGCAGGTGACCTTGATGATGACGTCGCGATCATCCTCTATAGCGGGATCAGCCACCTGGTCGCATCGGATGTCGCCTTTGCCGTGCCATGTGAGCGCTTTCATGAGGTTGCTCCTTGTTGGAAGAAGGTTGGAAGGCAAATCGTGTAAAAGGCACCGTCTGAGCGTCTGCAGCAATCCGTCGATGTACAGGTCAACACATGGGAGTTGCTGCCGTGATGCCCGATTGTTCAGTCTTTGGATGCGGAACCCGGCTCGGCCATCTTGCGGTGCTGTTCAGCCAGCGTGCCTGCCGGCATCACATGCGCCGCGGCGACCTGCAGCTTGTTCTCCAACTGCTGATGACTTGTTCCTCGCCGGCCATCATCGCCTCGTAACCGGCTATGACTACATCGGTGGGATTGTCCTTCTCATCGGTGCCGACCTTGCCCTCACCACGGCCAACTTTTCATTCGTCATATTCGTCATAACGTCCTCCGAATTTCGCTTCGGCCGAACCACCATCGAGGCTGATTGTTCCGTACGGATAGGATTGAATGGGCGGCTTTATGCCGGCCATGAAAAGCGATTTTGTTCTGGGCACATTCGACTGTGAACAACTCATGATGGCGGTGGAACAACTCAAGTTTGTGCGAGTTCGGTAGCCGTGCAGCGTCATCGCTCCCCTTGTTTGATGCTGCACGGTCGGGTCCCCTCAGCCTGATCAGCCCGCGCGCCCTCGCGGCAGCGCGGGCTTTCTATGGGCAGGCCGCCATGTTTTAAATCTTTGGAACAACGTACCCGTTCAGCAGTTCGGCGTGCAGGAGGAACAAAATGCAATTCGCGGAAGAAATCGCGCTCAGGCGCGTAAAGATGCTGGTCGAACAATATGTTGTCGCCAGGAGCAGGAGATATGATTTCGTCTCGACCGAACTCGCCTGTAAGGCCATCCGCCAGGTCGTACGAAGCCCGATCGAGGACGCCGAACTGGACCATCTGCTGGCCAGAAGCGCCGTCAAACAAGGGCTGTCGGTGCGGTTCGACCGGATAGGTCATTGGCAGGCGGCTTCGCCCGAACTCAGCCAGGAGAAATCAGCATGAGGGCAGTGCTTTTGATGTCGGCCGCATTGCTCGCCTTGGCGGCGTGTAATGACAATGCCGATCCAGCCAAGTCCAAGACGGATACCACGAACAGCCAACCGGTCGACAAGAATCCCACGACGGACACCAACCCGACACCGCAGACCAGCACCGGCGGCGATCAGCAAGGTACGCAGCCAGCCCAGCCTGCATCTCCCAAGCCAAGTGGCGGCTAGGCCTATGGAGCGACGCAACGCGATAATCTCGCTGGTGATAGCCGCAGTCATCATTGTCGGTTTCGTCGTCGGCTTTTTCTACATTGATATGGGCTGGCAGACCTCGCCGCTGAAACGCGCGCCTGAACAGAACCAGGGTGGCAACGCCCCGGCGGATACCTCACCAGCCGCGGGCGTCCAGAAGAATCCCAAGGAAAACACCGAAATGCCTGGGCAGTGATCGACAGCTCGTCTCTGAGTAGACCTCGAACCAGGCCAGACGCGTTTATGCTGTCAGGTCCCACCGTGCTGATCCTTATGTACTTTCTGCTTCCCGTCTGGCTTGTCGCTGGCTTTGCAGACTGGCTTTGCCACCGCGCCTCACATATCGAGTCGACCACGGGCGCCAAGGAATCCTTGATCCATCTTCTGATGTTCGCCGAAGTAGGCGTGCCGTTGCTGGCAGCCATGTTCCTCGAGGTGGATGCCTTGGTCATCGCTGTCATGATCGTCACCTTCTTCATCCACGAGGCGACGGCGATGTGGGATGTACGCTATGCAACCACGGCGCGCAGGGTAACGCCGATCGAACAGCATGTGCACAGCTTTCTGGAAATGATCCCGCTGATGGGCCTGGTCAGCGTCGTCTCCCTCCATTGGACGCAGTTTCTTGCGTTGTTCGGGGCGGGGCCGGAAACCGCGCGCTTCGATATCGTCTGGAAATCGCAGCAGTTGCCACTGATCTATATCGTCTGCGTGATGGCCGTGATCGTACTTTTCGAGTTGCTTCCGTATGTGAAGGAATTCGTCAGGGGCTTACGGGCCAATGCCGGGAGGCTGATCCCGCCGAAAGCCAGGCGACGCGACCCGGGCCACACGACGTTGCGGTGATGGGGCGGTCTGAAACGATGCTCCCTTGACCACAAGTACTCGGCGGTCTGAGCGCCGTCTCGCGCGGAACATCTCTGCCGGACTGGTCATTAACAGAACGGGAGAGGACAGACATGGAGCGTGATGATGAGCATCCTTTCCGACCTCGACAAAAAGCTGACGGACAACATGTATGAACATGCCAGCGAACTCACGGATGCGGTGGCGGACCTGCCGCCGGAACTCGTTGAAAGCGTCGACCGGCTAATGCCTTTCATCCAGCCCGAAGCGCGCGAGACGGTGAGAAATCAGGTTTTCGGCCTGATCCACGAATACAGGATCGTGGCCCCTCGCAGCCCGGCCGATCAGGATTGACCTACCCGTTCTGGTCTATCGCGTGAGGCGCGGGTTGGCTGCCGCCATCGTTGCTTGCTCTATGGCCGCCGAACCACAGCCAAGCCGCGACGATCGCGACTGCCACGATCACTATCCAGGATATGAGACGAGGCATTGCGGGATTCTCCGTGCCAGCAGTCCATTCACGTCGACGTGATGATCAGGACGGAATTGAAGTCGGCTCCGCCGCCTCCTTGTGCTCCTAATTCCGCACGCGATCCTTTGTTCCGCTTGAGTTGCGGTGGCCGGCTGAGATCTGTCGCGTCCACATGCCCTGCAGCCGCCCCGCCGGATAGGCTTTCGTTGACGCGCCCGCTGAACGCTCTAGGTCAATTCAAGCCGACCACCGCTCGTTCGGCACTAGGGGAGACTATTCTGTGGCGCACCAAACGCCTGATTTGATCGTTAGCCGCCGCTATCTCAGGCTCGATTGCCTGTGCCTGCTTTTGCTGATGCTCTCGGCATGCTCATCTTCCGATCAGATCGAGCAGCAATCACGAACCGTGGCGTCCGCATCGCAGACCGTGTTGATGGCGCTGGACGCCTGGGCGGCAGGGGCGGCACCGACCGCATACACGGTGGACACGCTGCAATCGATCGGCAAGACGCTCGTAGATACGGGGGCGCAAATCCGGTCCGCCGAAACCAGTGAACCCACCGAGCAAGCTTCTCTGACAAAAGCAGTCAATGATTTGTCGGTCGCGGTGACGCGTGCCAAGGCCGGACTGCAGGCAGATGACCGGCTGGAAGTCCAAGACGCGCAACAGGATTTACGGCTGGCGTCGCGTTCGCTCGCTGCCGCCTACGCCAAGTACTTCGCGCCGAAGCCATGAAGAAGCTCATGGAAATATCCCTCGGCGTCGTCACCAGCGTCGGCGGCTTCCTCGAAGTTGGGTCCATGGCGACGGCGGCGCAGGCAGGGGCGATGTTTGGCTTCCAGTTGATCTGGGCGGTGGTGCTCGGCACCATCTGCATCATCTTTCTTGTCGAAATGTCCGGCCGGTTCGCGGCCGTGAGCCATCACACGATCTCCGACGGCATCCGCGAAAGGTTCGGTTTCAACGTCTTTCTATGGCCGTTGCTTGCCGCCTTGCTGGTCAATTTCCTGGTGCTGTCCGCCGAGATCGGCGGCGTTGCCATTGCGCTCGAACTTGCCACCGGCATAGGCTTCCAGTGGTGGGCACTCCCGGTGGCTTTGCTGGCGTGGCTGCTGCTCTGGAAAGGCACGTTCGGCTTCATCGAGAAGGGCGTTTCGATTCTCGGTCTGGTGACGCTGTGTTTCGTCGTCGGAGCGGTGATGCTGAGACCTGATTGGACGGCAGTCGCAAGGGGCGCCGTGCCTTCGCTGCCGGTCCACGATGCCGCCAATTACTGGTTCATGGCGGTCAGCATTCTGGGCGCCTCGATATCGCCCTACCTGTTCATGTTCTATTCCTCGGGGGCCATCGAGGACCGGTGGGACAAAAGCTATCTCGGCGCCAATCGGGCCATAGCGGGGTTGGGCATGACCTTCGGGGGCACCATCTCGATCGGCGTGTTGATCGTGGCCGCTCTCGTGCTCGCCACGCATGGCGTCACCCAGGTGGACGACTATCACCAATTGCCGTTGATGCTGATCCCCATATTCGGCTTCTGGGGCTTCGTGCTGTTTGTTGCTTCTCTCGCCATCGCCTGCTTCGGCGCCGCACTCGAGGTCGGGTTGCAACAGGCCTATCTTGTGGCCCAAGGGTTCGGCTGGAATTGGGGCGAGGATCGCAAGCCGCGCGACGATCCGGGTTTCAGCGCCATCTACACGATATCATTGCTGTTGGCGGCTATTCCCATCGCGCTTGGTCTTGACCCGCTGAGGCTCACCATCTTTTCCATGGCGCTGACGGCTGCCAGCCTTCCGCTGACCGTCGTTCCGTTCCTGTTTCTGCTGAACGACAAACGTTATGTCGGCGAGCATCGCAACGGCATTTTGTCAAATGCCGCCGTCATCTTCATCATCGCGCTTGGCTTCGTACTGGCGGTGGTGACCATCCCGCTGCAGATATTCGGAGGCACATGATGAAGTTGCTGCGTGATCTCCTGGACAAGCAGGTGGTCGACCGCGAGCAGGTCAAGATCGGCAAGGTCGACGGTTTGGTGGCGCAGTTGCGACCTGGCAAGCCGCCTCGGATCATTGCCATCGAACTCGGCTCCATCACCCTGGCGCGTCGCCTCGGCGCACGGCCCGGGCGCTGGATGGCGCGGCTCGCGGTCAAGCTGGGTGGCACGCAGCATGGCGAACCTCATCGGGTCGCCTGGCGCAAGGTGAAAGATATCGGCATCGATATCGAGTTCGACATCGATGTGCGAGAAACGTCGATCTTCGCCTGGCAGGACTGGTTGCGCGACCATATCATCGGGCGCATTCCGGGAGCTTGATGATGATCACGGTCAATCTGGAGCATCTGGCGGGGCGGCGCGTACTCTCGCAGCGCGGCAAAAATGTCGGTTATATCGAGGAGATCCGCGCCGAACGGGATGGTGACGATTTCGTCGTCACCGAGTTCCACGTCGGGGTCTACGCTGCTTTCGAGCGTCTTTCGGCTTCGGCCATAGGCGTGGCGGTGCTGGATCTTTTCCGATTGCGCCGCCGCGACGGTCTATACCGCATTCCTTGGGACAAGCTCGACATTTCCGATCCCGCGCGACCGCGGCTGCTGTGCCCAATGACCGAACTCTCAGGCATGAAGGACGCGCCAGACCTCCAGGAATAGGTCGTGGGTGCTGCATCGTCGGGATTAGTCTCATCGCAGCATGCTTGCCGCGAGGAAGACCACGGCTGCTGTCAAAACGACAGCTGCAATCACCAACACCGGCCAGTTGCCGCCAGGCCGCAGTTCCGGCTCGCCTTCGACCGGACGCATGGCATTGGCAAAGCTGGCATCGTTTTCGAATTTTGGACGAGTGCGCGGCGGACTTGTCTCAGCGACCGGATTTTGTGTGTCCGCGGCCTCTGCGTCTGTCTCAAGCGGGGCAATGGCGGGATCGAACCCCGGCGTCTTGTCGTGCGTTGCTCCTGCCTGAACTTCGCCTCTGGCCGCGGCAGGCGTGAGACCTGAGACCTTAGCCATAATCTCTCCCCTTCGAACCGATCTCGGCAGTATCGCACTTGCAGGCGCCGGCGGAACCAAGCTTGCATGCACTGAGGCGACCCACCAGGGTCAGATTTGCTCGCTCAGCAGAATCCTGGCGTCCTTGGCCGCAACGATGAACGCCTGTCGTGCCGCCCTTGTCGGCTTTTCGCCTCGCATGACGGCAAGGCACGCTCTGATCGCGGCAAGACGCCTCTCGGATGTCGGCTTTGGCCAGTCCCGCAGCAGCACTTCGGCTGCGTCCGACACCGAAACCACAACCCTGTCGCGGTCTATCCGGCCAGGTTGAATGACAATCGGCTTTCTGAAATGTCCAGTACGCACATGCCTCTCCAGCGGGATGCACTCCATTCGACACGCGACTGCAAGACTGCGCGTCGCGACGCGCTTTAACTCCGCAACCGTCGATTTGTTCCAGAGCACCTGGCGTTTGAAACAACTAGCCGATGGCCATCCGTGCGCGCCCGTCCCAAGACTTACAACAGGTCCTTGCGAAGGAAGATGCGTGCGTGCCCTGGAATTCCGAATTCGACTTTGCCGAATTCCTCGAACCCATGCTGCATGTAGAATAGCGGCGCCTGGAAACTGCTTGTCTCGACCACGGCTTTTTTGCAGCCACGCTGGTTCATGGTGCCGGCGTTCCTGTCGCCTGTCACTTCTCCACATTTTCCGTCGATGTGGCAGATCTCACGCGAGATAATCCGGCAGCCTCATGCGTGGATCGTGGTGCTGCCGGGCCTGCAGGCATGTCGTCTGGGTATCGGAACAAAGCGCATCTTGGCCTGTTAGGGCGACGCATCCCAGGCAAGGACAAAGCCGATGAAAACACGACAATTTTTCGCATCGCTCGCCGCTGCTTCCATTCTTCTCGCCGTGCCTGCTTTTGCTGCCGACAGCGCCCAGGCCTTCGTCGACAAGGCTGCCATCGGCGGCAAGTTCGAAGTCGACTCGAGCCAGATTGCCTTGGGCAAGGTTCAGGACCAGAGCATCAAGGACTTCGCCCAGATGATGATCCGCGATCACGGCGCGGCCAATGCCAAGCTGGCAACGGTGGCCGGCGAACAAAAATTGAAAGTGCCGTCGGCGCTTGATGCCCAGCACCAGGGCGATCTCGACAAGCTCAAGAATGCGCAGGCTCCGATCGATCCAGCCTATGTCGACATGCAGCGCAAGGCGCATGCCGACGCCGTCAAGCTGTTTGAAACCTATGCCAGCGGCGGCGACAACGCCGGGCTCAAGACATTCGCCCAGCAAACGGTCGATACGCTGAAGACGCACCAGCAGATGATCGAAAAGATCGCAGCCGGGCAGGACGCCATCACGGGAGCGACAACACCGGCGGTGAAGACCGACAATACCCCCAATGCCGCCGCTCTCGTTCCCGGCGCAAACAGCTTCACCGAAGCCCAGGCCAAGAGCCGCATCGAGGGTGCAGGCTATACCAACGTGTCGAAGCTTACCAAGGACGACCAGGGCATCTGGCGGGCCATGCCACCAAGGCAGGCGAAAGCCTCGCCGTCGGCCTGGACTATCAGGGCAACGTCGTTGCCGCCAGCAAGTGAGCACGGATCAGGAGAAATCAATGAAAACGGTAACTGGACTGTTCGACAACTATGACGACGCGGCCGACGCGGTCCGCGAACTGGAAGCCACGGGCGTCCCGCATGCGAACATCAGCATCGTCGCCAACAACTCGGATGACTGGTACGAGGGCGACCGTTCGGAGGCTGCCGAGGATGCCGGGGCTGGCGCGGGGATTGGCGCCGTGATCGGCGGTGCCGGCGGATTGCTGACAGGGCTGGGGGTCATGGCCATCCCGGGCGTCGGACCTGTGGTCGCGGCGGGTTGGCTCGCCGCCACCGCGACAGGTGTCGTTGCCGGGGCGGTGGCAGGCGGTGCGGTCGGAGGCATTGTCGGCGCTCTGACGGAGTCCGGCGTGCCCGAGAACGATGCCCACGTGTATGCGGAGGGCGTACGCCGCGGCGGCACGTTGGTCACGGCCAGGGTGGACGATGAACTCATTGCAAATGCCGAGGAAATTCTGGGGCAATCCAGATCGGTCGATCTTGCCGAACGCCGCAGGGCTTACGAGGCTGGCGGCTGGACCGGCTTCGATGCCAATGCCGGCGAATATATCCCTGACGAGACCGATCGCGACAGCGCTCGGACGATCAATCGGCCTTGAACGAGGAGGTGTGGTCGCACGTACCGAACGACGAGGTTTCACGAAGTGCTACGGAGCGTGTGGGACAGATGTTCGAGTTGCCCGGCTTCAAGATCTCCGTGAGCAAGGGCATGAAGCTTCCCGGCTGTCCGGCGCGTTAAGTGATCTCAGTTGAATCCCCGACCGTTCAAGCGAACTGGCTGGCTGTCGGGTTGGCGTGCTGCACGAAAAGTACTCAGCGATCAAGGTGCGGTGTTGGTATGGTGGTGCGCTGGCGGGCTCTGGTCACGCTGAGCCGCACGTCTGCCGTCTGGCTCATATCGGGCGCGCCTGTTCGATCTCACAACTCGATTCTAGTGACTGTGGCTCCCCTTATGTTCGACTATTAACTGTTCGGCCAAGTTGGGCGTTGACGCTTCCTCTCTATAAGAGTTAATAATCTCCTAATATAAGAAGCATCTAAAGTTCGTGGTCGAAAGCCACGAGTTTGACGATGTAGGTTGGGTAGGGAACGTAGCGTGACGACCAGTCGTCGCGTCCAGCAGCATCGGGTCAATATCCGTCCGTGAATGGCCAGCTTGAGGCGGCTGTTCCAAGCGCGGCGGTGTGCCTGGATGAGGGCGAAAATTCATGCCTGCCTGGATTCGCGCGGTTCTTCTTCGGCTGGAAGCAGCCGGTCGTTCAGTACTGTCGATAAAACAGATGAGGCGTCTGTTCTTAAAAGGGGGGTTGAAAAATGGCTACTCAGGTCACCGGTGCCGGCGGCACCACGACGTCTTTCTCCAATACACCGCAGGCGAAGGATGACCTGTTCAATCTCACCGAGGATACGGTCGTCCTCGCTTCCGCGTCTCAATCCATGATCTTGGGAGGTTAGTATGGGTGCGAGTGGCAGCAGCTACGTCGGCGTGGTGACTAATGGGGATGACAAGCTTATTGGCGGGAGCGGGACCGACGTCATCGTCGCCGGTGGGGGCAATGACTATATTAATGGTGGGTCCGGCGCCGACACCTTAGACGGCGGAAGCGGTTTCGATACTCTTCTTGGTGGGTCGGGTGCGGATACGCTTATCTATCGAGCGTGGGAAAATCAGTACAGGATTGGTAGCCTAGTATACGGCACAGGGACAACCGGAGGACAAACAGCCTTTTCCGGTTACGACACCTATGACGGCGGCAACGGCAATGCTGCGAAAGGCACTGCCGAGATCGATACGCTTGCTATCTATCTAAGCAATGATCAACTAGCCAACACGTCATTCATGACAGCGTTTAACGCCGAACTTGCTCAATTTCGTGCCTTCATTGCTGCAAACTCGAACTCGAACACCGGCCAAGCAGGCCAGGCAGAATTTACATTCACCACGATCAACCTCAAGGTTTCCGCGATCGAGCGGGTTACCGTTCTTGATAGCGGCGGACATGTTCCTGTATTCGTTAATATTGTCGATTCTTCCTTGAATGACAATGACAACAACTCGGTTGTAACGTTCACATTCACTGGTCCAGTGACTGGCTTCACTTTAGACGATGTGATGGCAACCCACGGAACGCTGTCTAATTTTGTGACGATCGATGCTTCGCATTACACGGCGAAGTTCACGGCGGCAGACGGTTTTGATGGCCTTGGCTCCGTTTCGGTAACGGCCGGCGGTTACACCGACGCTACCGGCAATGCTGGCGCTGCCGGCTCCGACACGGTTGCGGTGGATACCGCCAACCCCACGGTGTCGATCGCCGACGACCAGCCCGGCACGGCCAGCGACAGCGACCCGGTGGTCGGCTACACCGTGACCTTCAGCGAAGCGGTGACCGGCTTTACCGCCGCCGACCTGGTGGTGGCGGGCGGCACGGTATCGAACTTCTCCGGCAGCGGCACGACCTACACCTTCGATGTGACGGCGACGGACGGCTCCACCGCCGACATCACGGTCGACATCGCGGCCGGCGCGGCAAATGACGCCGTGGGCAACCTCAGCGTGGCGGCGACCCAGGCGGTGCAGGCGGTGGATACCGCCAACCCCACGGTGTCGATCGCCGACGACCAGCCCGGCACGGCCAGCGACAGCGACCCGGTGGTCGGCTACACCGTGACCTTCAGCGAAGCGGTGACCGGCTTTACCGCCGCCGACCTGGTGGTGGCGGGCGGCACGGTATCGAACTTCTCCGGCAGCGGCACGACCTACACCTTCGATGTGACGGCGACGGACGGCTCCACCGCCGACATCACGGTCGACATCGCGGCCGGCGCGGCAAATGACGCCGTGGGCAACCTCAGCGTGGCGGCGACCCAGGCGGTGCAGGCGGTGGATACCGCCAACCCCACGGTGTCGATCGCCGACGACCAGCCCGGCACGGCCAGCGACAGCGACCCGGTGGTCGGCTACACCGTGACCTTCAGCGAAGCGGTGACCGGCTTTACCGCCGCCGACCTGGTGGTGGCGGGCGGCACGGTATCGAACTTCTCCGGCAGCGGCACGACCTACACCTTCGATGTGACGGCGACGGACGGCTCCACCGCCGACATCACGGTCGACATCGCGGCCGGCGCGGCAAATGACGCCGTGGGCAACCTCAGCGTGGCGGCGACCCAGGCGGTGCAGGCGGTGGATACCGCCAACCCCACGGTGTCGATCGCCGACGACCAGCCCGGCACGGCCAGCGACAGCGACCCGGTGGTCGGCTACACCGTGACCTTCAGCGAAGCGGTGACCGGCTTTACCGCCGCCGACCTGGTGGTGGCGGGCGGCACGGTATCGAACTTCTCCGGCAGCGGCACGACCTACACCTTCGATGTGACGGCGACGGACGGCTCCACCGCCGACATCACGGTCGACATCGCGGCCGGCGCGGCAAATGACGCCGTGGGCAACCTCAGCGTGGCGGCGACCCAGGCGGTGCAGGCGGTGGATACCGCCAACCCCACGGTGTCGATCGCCGACGACCAGCCCGGCACGGCCAGCGACAGCGACCCGGTGGTCGGCTACACCGTGACCTTCAGCGAAGCGGTGACCGGCTTTACCGCCGCCGACCTGGTGGTGGCGGGCGGCACGGTATCGAACTTCTCCGGCAGCGGCACGACCTACACCTTCGATGTGACGGCGACGGACGGCTCCACCGCCGACATCACGGTCGACATCGCGGCCGGCGCGGCAAATGACGCCGTGGGCAACCTCAGCGTGGCGGCGACCCAGGCGGTGCAGGCGGTGGATACCGCCAACCCCACGGTGTCGATCGCCGACGACCAGCCCGGCACGGCCAGCGACAGCGACCCGGTGGTCGGCTACACCGTGACCTTCAGCGAAGCGGTGACCGGCTTTACCGCCGCCGACCTGGTGGTGGCGGGCGGCACGGTATCGAACTTCTCCGGCAGCGGCACGACCTACACCTTCGATGTGACGGCGACGGACGGCTCCACCGCCGACATCACGGTCGACATCGCGGCCGGCGCGGCAAATGACGCCGTGGGCAACCTCAGCGTGGCGGCGACCCAGGCGGTGCAGGCGGTGGATACCGCCAACCCCACGGTGTCGATCGCCGACGACCAGCCCGGCACGGCCAGCGACAGCGACCCGGTGGTCGGCTACACCGTGACCTTCAGCGAAGCGGTGACCGGCTTTACCGCCGCCGACCTGGTGGTGGCGGGCGGCACGGTATCGAACTTCTCCGGCAGCGGCACGACCTACACCTTCGATGTGACGGCGACGGACGGCTCCACCGCCGACATCACGGTCGACATCGCGGCCGGCGCGGCAAATGACGCCGTGGGCAACCTCAGCGTGGCGGCGACCCAGGCGGTGCAGGCGGTGGATACCGCCAACCCCACGGTGTCGATCGCCGACGACCAGCCCGGCACGGCCAGCGACAGCGACCCGGTGGTCGGCTACACCGTGACCTTCAGCGAAGCGGTGACCGAACTTTACCGCCGCCGACCTGGTGGTGGCGGGCGGCACGGTATCGAACTTCTCCGGCAGCGGCACGACCTACACCTTCGATGTGACGGCGACGGACGGCTCCACCGCCGACATCACGGTCGACATCGCGGCCGGCGCGGCAAATGACGCCGTGGGCAACCTCAGCGTGGCGGCGACCCAGGCGGTGCAGGCGGTGGATACCGCCAACCCCACGGTGTCGATCGCCGACGACCAGCCCGGCACGGCCAGCGACAGCGACCCGGTGGTCGGCTACACCGTGACCTTCAGCGAAGCGGTGACCGGCTTTACCGCCGCCGACCTGGTGGTGGCGGGCGGCACGGTATCGAACTTCTCCGGCAGCGGCACGACCTACACCTTCGATGTGACGGCGACGGACGGCTCCACCGCCGACATCACGGTCGACATCGCGGCCGGCGCGGCAAATGACGCCGTGGGCAACCTCAGCGTGGCGGCGACCCAGGCGGTGCAGGCGGTGGATACCGCCAACCCCACGGTGTCGATCGCCGACGACCAGCCCGGCACGGCCAGCGACAGCGACCCGGTGGTCGGCTACACCGTGACCTTCAGCGAAGCGGTGACCGGCTTTACCGCCGCCGACCTGGTGGTGGCGGGCGGCACGGTATCGAACTTCTCCGGCAGCGGCACGACCTACACCTTCGATGTGACGGCGACGGACGGCTCCACCGCCGACATCACGGTCGACATCGCGGCCGGCGCGGCAAATGACGCCGTGGGCAACCTCAGCGTGGCGGCGACCCAGGCGGTGCAGGCGGTGGATACCGCCAACCCCACGGTGTCGATCGCCGACGACCAGCCCGGCACGGCCAGCGACAGCGACCCGGTGGTCGGCTACACCGTGACCTTCAGCGAAGCGGTGACCGGCTTTACCGCCGCCGACCTGGTGGTGGCGGGCGGCACGGTATCGAACTTCTCCGGCAGCGGCACGACCTACACCTTCGATGTGACGGCGACGGACGGCTCCACCGCCGACATCACGGTCGACATCGCGGCCGGCGCGGCAAATGACGCCGTGGGCAACCTCAGCGTGGCGGCGACCCAGGCGGTGCAGGCGGTGGATACCGCCAACCCCACGGTGTCGATCGCCGACGACCAGCCCGGCACGGCCAGCGACAGCGACCCGGTGGTCGGCTACACCGTGACCTTCAGCGAAGCGGTGACCGGCTTTACCGCCGCCGACCTGGTGGTGGCGGGCGGCACGGTATCGAACTTCTCCGGCAGCGGCACGACCTACACCTTCGATGTGACGGCGACGGACGGCTCCACCGCCGACATCACGGTCGACATCGCGGCCGGCGCGGCAAATGACGCCGTGGGCAACCTCAGCGTGGCGGCGACCCAGGCGGTGCAGGCGGTGGATACCGCCAACCCCACGGTGTCGATCGCCGACGACCAGCCCGGCACGGCCAGCGACAGCGACCCGGTGGTCGGCTACACCGTGACCTTCAGCGAAGCGGTGACCGGCTTTACCGCCGCCGACCTGGTGGTGGCGGGCGGCACGGTATCGAACTTCTCCGGCAGCGGCACGACCTACACCTTCGATGTGACGGCGACGGACGGCTCCACCGCCGACATCACGGTCGACATCGCGGCCGGCGCGGCAAATGACGCCGTGGGCAACCTCAGCGTGGCGGCGACCCAGGCGGTGCAGGCGGTGGATACCGCCAACCCCACGGTGTCGATCGCCGACGACCAGCCCGGCACGGCCAGCGACAGCGACCCGGTGGTCGGCTACACCGTGACCTTCAGCGAAGCGGTGACCGGCTTTACCGCCGCCGACCTGGTGGTGGCGGGCGGCACGGTATCGAACTTCTCCGGCAGCGGCACGACCTACACCTTCGATGTGACGGCGACGGACGGCTCCACCGCCGACATCACGGTCGACATCGCGGCCGGCGCGGCAAATGACGCCGTGGGCAACCTCAGCGTGGCGGCGACCCAGGCGGTGCAGGCGGTGGATACCGCCAACCCCACGGTGTCGATCGCCGACGACCAGCCCGGCACGGCCAGCGACAGCGACCCGGTGGTCGGCTACACCGTGACCTTCAGCGAAGCGGTGACCGGCTTTACCGCCGCCGACCTGGTGGTGGCGGGCGGCACGGTATCGAACTTCTCCGGCAGCGGCACGACCTACACCTTCGATGTGACGGCGACGGACGGCTCCACCGCCGACATCACGGTCGACATCGCGGCCGGCGCGGCAAATGACGCCGTGGGCAACCTCAGCGTGGCGGCGACCCAGGCGGTGCAGGCGGTGGATACCGCCAACCCCACGGTGTCGATCGCCGACGACCAGCCCGGCACGGCCAGCGACAGCGACCCGGTGGTCGGCTACACCGTGACCTTCAGCGAAGCGGTGACCGGCTTTACCGCCGCCGACCTGGTGGTGGCGGGCGGCACGGTATCGAACTTCTCCGGCAGCGGCACGACCTACACCTTCGATGTGACGGCGACGGACGGCTCCACCGCCGACATCACGGTCGACATCGCGGCCGGCGCGGCAAATGACGCCGTGGGCAACCTCAGCGTGGCGGCGACCCAGGCGGTGCAGGCGGTGGATACCGCCAACCCCACGGTGTCGATCGCCGACGACCAGCCCGGCACGGCCAGCGACAGCGACCCGGTGGTCGGCTACACCGTGACCTTCAGCGAAGCGGTGACCGGCTTTACCGCCGCCGACCTGGTGGTGGCGGGCGGCACGGTATCGAACTTCTCCGGCAGCGGCACGACCTACACCTTCGATATGACGGCGACGGACGGCTCCACCGCCGACATCACGGTCGACATCGCGGCCGGCGCGGCAAATGACGCCGTGGGCAACCTCAGCGTGGCGGCGACCCAGGCGGTGCAGGCGGTGGATACCGCCAACCCCACGGTGTCGATCGCCGACGACCAGCCCGGCACGGCCAGCGACAGCGACCCGGTGGTCGGCTACACCGTGACCTTCAGCGAAGCGGTGACCGGCTTTACCGCCGCCGACCTGGTGGTGGCGGGCGGCACGGTATCGAACTTCTCCGGCAGCGGCACGACCTACACCTTCGATGTGACGGCGACGGACGGCTCCACCGCCGACATCACGGTCGACATCGCGGCCGGCGCGGCAAATGACGCCGTGGGCAACCTCAGCGTGGCGGCGACCCAGGCGGTGCAGGCGGTGGATACCGCCAACCCCACGGTGTCGATCGCCGACGACCAGCCCGGCACGGCCAGCGACAGCGACCCGGTGGTCGGCTACACCGTGACCTTCAGCGAAGCGGTGACCGGCTTTACCGCCGCCGACCTGGTGGTGGCGGGCGGCACGGTATCGAACTTCTCCGGCAGCGGCACGACCTACACCTTCGATGTGACGGCGACGGACGGCTCCACCGCCGACATCACGGTCGACATCGCGGCCGGCGCGGCAAATGACGCCGTGGGCAACCTCAGCGTGGCGGCGACCCAGGCGGTGCAGGCGGTGGATACCGCCAACCCCACGGTGTCGATCGCCGACGACCAGCCCGGCACGGCCAGCGACAGCGACCCGGTGGTCGGCTACACCGTGACCTTCAGCGAAGCGGTGACCGGCTTTACCGCCGCCGACCTGGTGGTGGCGGGCGGCACGGTATCGAACTTCTCCGGCAGCGGCACGACCTACACCTTCGATGTGACGGCGACGGACGGCTCCACCGCCGACATCACGGTCGACATCGCGGCCGGCGCGGCAAATGACGCCGTGGGCAACCTCAGCGTGGCGGCGACCCAGGCGGTGCAGGCGGTGGATACCGCCAACCCCACGGTGTCGATCGCCGACGACCAGCCCGGCACGGCCAGCGACAGCGACCCGGTGGTCGGCTACACCGTGACCTTCAGCGAAGCGGTGACCGGCTTTACCGCCGCCGACCTGGTGGTGGCGGGCGGCACGGTATCGAACTTCTCCGGCAGCGGCACGACCTACACCTTCGATGTGACGGCGACGGACGGCTCCACCGCCGACATCACGGTCGACATCGCGGCCGGCGCGGCAAATGACGCCGTGGGCAACCTCAGCGTGGCGGCGACCCAGGCGGTGCAGGCGGTGGATACCGCCAACCCCACGGTGTCGATCGCCGACGACCAGCCCGGCACGGCCAGCGACAGCGACCCGGTGGTCGGCTACACCGTGACCTTCAGCGAAGCGGTGACCGGCTTTACCGCCGCCGACCTGGTGGTGGCGGGCGGCACGGTATCGAACTTCTCCGGCAGCGGCACGACCTACACCTTCGATGTGACGGCGACGGACGGCTCCACCGCCGACATCACGGTCGACATCGCGGCCGGCGCGGCAAATGACGCCGTGGGCAACCTCAGCGTGGCGGCGACCCAGGCGGTGCAGGCGGTGGATACCGCCAACCCCACGGTGTCGATCGCCGACGACCAGCCCGGCACGGCCAGCGACAGCGACCCGGTGGTCGGCTACACCGTGACCTTCAGCGAAGCGGTGACCGGCTTTACCGCCGCCGACCTGGTGGTGGCGGGCGGCACGGTATCGAACTTCTCCGGCAGCGGCACGACCTACACCTTCGATGTGACGGCGACGGACGGCTCCACCGCCGACATCACGGTCGACATCGCGGCCGGCGCGGCAAATGACGCCGTGGGCAACCTCAGCGTGGCGGCGACCCAGGCGGTGCAGGCGGTGGATACCGCCAACCCCACGGTGTCGATCGCCGACGACCAGCCCGGCACGGCCAGCGACAGCGACCCGGTGGTCGGCTACACCGTGACCTTCAGCGAAGCGGTGACCGGCTTTACCGCCGCCGACCTGGTGGTGGCGGGCGGCACGGTATCGAACTTCTCCGGCAGCGGCACGACCTACACCTTCGATGTGACGGCGACGGACGGCTCCACCGCCGACATCACGGTCGACATCGCGGCCGGCGCGGCAAATGACGCCGTGGGCAACCTCAGCGTGGCGGCGACCCAGGCGGTGCAGGCGGTGGATACCGCCAACCCCACGGTGTCGATCGCCACCGATGACAGTGCCCTGAAGATCGGCGATGTCGCGCACCTGACCTTCACCTTGAGCGAGCCATCGACCACCTTCGCCAGCGGCGATGTCGCCGTCACCGGTGGCACGCTGAGCAACTTTGCCGGCAGCGGCACCAGCTACACCGCCAACTTCACGCCCACCGCTGCCAGCACCACCACCGCCACCATCAATTTGGCCGGCAGCACCTTCACCGACGCGGCGGGCAACAACAACACCGCCGCCACGCAGCTAAGCATGACGGTGGACACCGTCGCCCCCACGGTCTCCATTGGGATCAATGACACCGCGTTAACGACCGGCGATGTCGCGACGGTGACCTTTACCTTCAGTGAGGTACCGTCGAACTTCTCTGCGGCAGACGTTACCTATGACATCACCAGTGCAACCTTGGGCGCGATTACAGCTACGGCCGATACGAAGGTTTTCACCGCCACTTTGACGCCGCTGGCGTCGATCACCGACACTATTAACGTCATTACAGTGGGTGCCGCGTGGCAGGACCCGGCTGGCAACGCCCCAGCGGCTATAACCAACTCGGCCAATTATACCGTCAACACCGCCGACGCGCCGCCGACGGTGGTCATAACATCAGACAACAGCGGCTCTAAACCCACAGTTACATTTACATTTAGCGAAGCGGTTACAGGATTTGATCTCAACGACCTCCAGATTGTCGGAGCAACTGTCAATGGACCGATCGTTCATGTAGGGATCACTGGTGGCCAAGACATTTACACGTTAGCGCTTAAGGACGCGACCAGCGGGTCGGGGCCGCACAACATTCGCGTAGTCGCTAGCGGCACAGGGTCGTCGCTTTGGACAGACCTTACCGGCCATGGTGGCATAGGTAGCCCGATATTCACCTTGCCCGCAGGCATCTCCGGCGAGCCCATCAATCTCGCTCTCACCGATCCATCGCATGAAGGTGCGCTCATCACCGTCACGGTGAAGGACGTACCTTCGGGCTGGACCATCGACGGCGCGACGCATAACGCCGATGGAAGCTGGACGACACAGACCAGCGACCTGCGCGGGCTGACTGTCACCACATCGGCCAGTTTCACCGGGGCAGCCGTGCTCGACGTCCAGATGACCTGGATCAACGCCGACGGCACCTCGGGCAGCGCGTCGATCGCCGACAATGTCGAGGCCTACGCTCCGGGCTCGCCGATCTTCGCCTGGTCGGGCGACGACGTGCTGACCGGGTCCAGCGGCAACGATCTCTTCGTCTTCTCGCAGCCGATCGGTGCCGACACGGTGCATAATTTCGACGCCGCGGCTGACCAGATCGACCTCATCGGCTACAACGGACTGGCAAACTTTGCCGATCTCCAGACGCATATCGCCGACGATGCCAATGGAAACGCGGTGATCGCGCTCGGCGATGGGCAGTCGATCACGCTGGATGGCGTGCACTCGGGGGCGCTGACGGCAAGCAATTTCGTCTTCGACCAGACACCGGTGGTCAACAATCCAGGGACCATGACGATCGGCGACGGCGCCTTGCTGCCGCTGAGCGGTACGATCAACAATAGCGGCCTTATCTCGCTGGAATCGACCGGCGGCGATACGCTGCTGCAAATCATCCAGCATGGTGTGACCCTGCAGGGTGGCGGGCAGATCCTGCTGTCCGACAGCGCCGCCAACATGATCTCCGGCACGGGGCCGGACGTCACTCTGGTCAATGTCGACAACACGATATCGGGCGCTGGCCAGCTGGGCGGCGGGATGCTGAGCCTCGACAATCAGGGCACCATTATCGCCTCTGGCGCGAATGCGCTTGTCATCGATACGGGGGGCAGCGTCGTCACCAACTCCGGAACATTGGAGGCGACCGGTTCAGGTGGACTGACGATCACCGGCGGGCTGGCGAATTCCGGCATGCTGTTGGCCAATGGCGGCGACATCGTCATCCATGGCCAGGTCACCGGCGACGGCGATGCCACGATCGGCAACCTGTCGAAGCTTGAGTTCGGCAGCGCCTCGTCGACGGATGTCACCTTCGCGCACGATGCGGCCGGCACGCTGCAGCTCGACGATTCCTTCGATTTCAGCGGGCGGATCGGCGGCATCACCAATGACGACAGGCTGGAGCTAGAGGACATCCTGTTCGGCGCGGGAACGACGGCCGTCTACCAGGCAAACCAGGATGGCAGCGGCGGAACGCTGACCGTTTCGGACGGCACCCACGGTACCGCGCTGCATCTGGTCGGCAGCTACGATGCGAACGGCTTCAAGCTTGCCGATGACGGCCAAGGCCATACCGCCGTTTCGTACAATCCGGCGGAATTCACGCTGACGGGCGTTGGCAATGGAGCAATTTCAAGCGACTTCGTGGTGTGAACCAAAAGGCCGCCGCCAGCGGCGGCCCACCTGGCCTGATGCGTATCGAGTGGGGTTCTGGACGTGGATAGCAAATCTCGAATTGTGAAGGATGCGCTTCGGGCCTGCCGCCGCTATTTCCTGGTAGCGGCGGCGTTCAGCCTGGCCATCAATCTGCTCTATCTCGCGTCCCCACTCTACATGCTGCAGATCTATGACAGGGTCGTCACCAGCGGCAGCGAAACCACGCTGGTGATGCTGACCCTGGTGTTGCTGGCGGCCTTTCTTTCGCTGGCCGGCCTCGACCTGGTGCGCGCCTCCATCCTGACGCGTGCCAGTGCGCGGCTCGACCGGCTGCTGTCGGCAAAAGTCCTGGCCGCGTCGGTCGAGACCCCATCGCCCGGCTCGTCGCCGAGCCAGCCCATCCGAGACTTCGACACGTTCAGGCAGGTCATCACCGGCAGCGGCATCCACGCTTTGTTCGACCTGCCATGGTCGCCCATCTACATCGGCATCATCTTCCTGCTGCACCCCTGGCTCGGCTTCTTCGCGCTGGGCTGCTCGCTGCTTCTGGTCGCCATGGCGGTGCTAAACGAATATATCGTGCGTTCGCCGCTGAAGCAGGCCAACGACCTGGCGACGACCAACTATAATTTCACCGAGATGAGCCTCAGAAACGCCGAAGTCGTTCGCGCCATGGGGATGATCGACGGCCTCATCCGCCGCTGGGGACGCGACCGCAATTTGGCGCTGCGGCGCCAGGCGGAGGCAAGCGATCGCGCCGCACTGATGTCGGGCCTGATCCGTTTCCTGCGGCTCACCATGCAGTCGCTGATCCTCGGCCTCGGCGCCTATCTGGTGATCGAGCGGCAGATCACCGGCGGCACCATGTTCGCCGCGAGCCTCTTGCTGGGCCGGGGGCTGCAGCCGGTCGAGCAGATCGTCGGCCTTTGGCGCAGCCTGATCCTGGGGCGGGCGGCGTTGGCAAGGGTCGAGAAGCTGGTCGACGGGGGCGCGCAGAGCGAAAGATCGTTCAACCTGCCCAAGCCCACCGGCAAGATTTCGGTCGAGCAGGTCAGCTTTGCAATCGCCAGCCAGCAGAAAGTGCTTCTCCGAGACGTATCGTTCCGGCTGGAAGCAGGCGAGACGCTGGGAATCGTCGGCCCTTCCGGCGCCGGCAAGTCGACGCTGGCGCGTCATCTCGCGGGCGTCATGCAACCCAGCCGCGGTACCGTCAGGCTGGACGGGGCCGACCTGTCGCAATGGGGACACGACGCGCTCGGCGACCACATCGGCTACCTGCCGCAGGATATCGAACTCTTCTCCGATACGGTCGCCGCCAACATCGGCCGCTTCAAGACCAATGTCGACCAGGAGGTCATCGAGGCCGCGCGGCTCGCCGGCGTGCATGAGATGATCATCCGCCTGCCGCAAGGCTATGAGACGCAGATCGGCGAAGGCGGCGCAGTGCTGTCAGGAGGATATCGCCAACGGATTGCTCTTGCCCGCGCAGTGTTCGGAACGCCGAACCTGATCATTCTCGACGAGCCCAGCTCCAATCTCGATGCCGATGGCGACCGCGCGCTGAGCGACTGCGCGATCGAACTCAAGCGCCGCGGCAGTACGGTGATCATCGTCTCTCACCGGCCCTCGACCCTGGCGAATGTCGACAAGATCCTCCTGTTGCGCGATGGCGCCGTCGAGGCCTTTGGCATGAGAAACGAGATCGTGGCGCTCCTCAACCAGCGCGCGGCTCCAATGGCGGTGGCAACGCAATGAACCGTGTTTGGAGAGAGCGATGAGCGACGGCGCGCTTACCTACCGGAGCCTGCCTGGCGACGCCGGTATTCTGGCCCCGGATTCGATCCGGGTGCCGGCCTATATCGGTCTGCTGATCATCGTTGCTTTCTTTGGCATCTTTGGCGGCTGGGCGGCCTTTGCCCCGCTGAACGGCGCCGTGCTTGCCGACGCCATCGTCAAGGTGGATGGCAATCGCAAAAGCGTACAGCACTTCGACGGCGGTACGGTGAAGGAGATCCGCGTCAAGGATGGCGACGTCGTCAGGAAGGGCGACATCATGCTGAAGCTGGACGACACCAGGATTCGGTCCGAGTTCAATCTTTATGCCCAGCAATATGCGCTGTTGCGCGCAACCGATGCCAGGATCCGAGCCGAACTGGACGGCAGCGAGGTTGTTGCCTTTCCCAAGGACATTCTCAAAGAGCACGAAGACTACCTTCGGGATGCAATGGCAAACCAGATCGCCGATCTGGAAAGCCAACGCGCCTCGATGGCCGGCGCCAGGCAAATCCTCGAGCGGCGCATTGCCGAACTCGAGGAGCAGATCCAGGGCAAGCAGTCTCGGGTCGAATCTTACCATGCCCAGTTGCAATCGACGATCAACGAGAAGGCCAGCCTGTCGAAGCTGCTCAAGGCCGGATTGACGACCCGCCCACGCATCCTGGAGCTGGAAAGATCCGCCTCGGATCTGCAGGGCCTGATCGATGAGAACCTCGGCGCGATCGGCGGCAGCCGACAGAGCAAAGCCGAACTCGAAAGCCAGATCGCACAATTGACAAATGAGCGCCGAGCCAAGCTGTCGGCCATGCTGATCGATACGCAATCGAGCCTTTCCGACCTCGTGCCCAAGATGTTTGCCGCCCAGGCTGCCATGGACCGAGCCGAGGTGCGCGCGCCGTATGACGGCCAGGTGATGGATCTCAGCGTCTTCTCGATAGGCGCGATCGTTTCGCCGGGCCAGACCATCCTCGATATCGTGCCGACCGAAAATTCGCTGATCGTCCAGGCCCAGATTCGCGTCGAGGACATATCGAACCTGCGACCCGATATGGCTGCCGAAGTTCGTTTTACATCCTACAAGCAGCGCTCAATACCCATAATTCATGGCCGCGTCACCCGCATTTCGGCGGATCGCATTACCGACAGCAAGACCGGGTTTCCCTACTATCTTGCCGACGTAGCGGTCGATCCGGTGGAATTGGCAGCAGCCCCACAGATTGCGCTTTATCCGGGCATGCCAGCGTCAGTCATGATCGTCACCGAGGAACGCACCGCGCTCGACTACATTCTGGGCCCGCTGGTTGTGTCGTTCCACTCCGCCTTTCGCCAGAAATGACGGATTAGCCAAGCGACTTCGCTTTTGAGGTGATTCTGACGCAGAGCAGTCGGAGACAAGCCGACAACCAGTCGCTCATGGTCTGCATGTTCCCTGCCGACAGCCCCTCTGTTTCTTTGGTGCTGGATCTGATGATCCTAGATGTTTGATCCCGGGCTTTATGGAGCATCCTTGTCTCCCGAATGAAAGGATGCGCTATGGGCCAAGTTCTGCATGGGAGCGCCAAAACGACAGAGGCGGTCCGTCGAGCGATACAGCATAGTCAAGAGAGCCTGAGGGGGCTGGCCAAGCGCTACGGGATCAACCGGAAGACGGTTGCGAAGTGGAAGAGGCGAGCTTCGGTCGCCGATCTATCGACTGGTCCGAAGGAACCGAGATCGACGGTGCTCTCGATTGAGGACGAGGCGGACATTGTCGCTTTCCGCCGCTACACGCTGCTGCCACTCTTCCGTACGCACGGAACTGCAGGACATCATTTCCGCCCACATCTGGAAGCCGACAATTTTTCCTGAATGAGTGTGCGAAAAGAATGCATGGTTCCAAGTCGGCTGGCGGTTTGCGCGCCAAGGCTGGTTTGATCAGCTGCACACTGATCGTGACGACAACTGCAACCGTCGCGAGCTCCGGTCCTGGGCCAACCGACCACATAAGTTTATTCGTTTTTGACCAATACGCGCCGGTGAATTCCTGTAATCTTCGGAACAACACCGGGACAACCGGGTCAACCAGAAAGGTCGGGGAATGAAATACGTCGTCGATACGATCGGCGGTCCCGCAGGCGGTGATGCCTGGCAAGCCGCTGTTACCGAAGCCTATTTTCCGCTCGACACCGAGTATCGGAACCGTCGCGAATTTTCAGGCACGCTAGAAACCTTCTCGCTTGGGCTCGTCAGCGTGTCTAAAATGCGCTGCGATGCCGTAAGCTATCGTCGCCACCGCCGCCACTTCCTCAACGAGCGTGACGCCAGCCTGCTCATCACGATCCCGGAGATGTCGGAGGTGAATTTCTCGCAAGGGTCGAGAACCGTCAATTGCAGGCCGGGGGGCTTTCTCGTCGAGCGGGGAGATGCGCCTTACGAATTCTGGCACGGCAAGCCAAACGCGCTGTGGGTCCTCAAGGTACCATCATCGAGCGTTCGGGCACGGATCGGATCCGCCGAACGGCTCAGTGCGCTCAGTTTCGACGCGACCCAAGGCATCGCCGCGCTCTTCCTCGACACGGTGCGAACCACGATCGGCCATCTCGATGAGATCACTGAAGTCGCTCGTGAGATGATGGGCAGGCACATCCTGGAAATGCTGTGCCTGTCGATCGTGAGCGACGATCGCGTGCTGGACAGCAGCATCTCGTCGATCCGGGCCGGCCATTTGCATCGTGCCGAGCAGTATATTCGCGACAATCTGAAGAATTCCGACCTCGGCCCGCAGGCGGTGGCTGATGCCTGCGGCATCTCCCTGCGTTACCTGCAGGTCCTTTTTCAGGACAGCAACCAGTCGATCAACGGCTTCATCCGCGACGCCCGGCTTGAACTTTGCGCCGAGGAGCTGATGTCGGTGACCAACATCAGCAGCGTAGCCGAGATTGCTTACCGCTGGGGCTTCGCCGACCAGTCCCAGTTCTGCAAGCACTACCGGACGCGGTTCGGCTGCGCACCGACGGATACCCGTCGCGAAGCAGCGAACCGGGCGGGCGGCTCTTCGGCCTCGCGAGAGCGCCACTAGTCCCGACGAAATCCGGGCCAATTCCACCATTCATGCAACGTCTCCCCGGCAAGGGGCGACGAAGGCGGGGCTTTGCCCGCAAGACCTTGCGAAGGAACTGTCATGAGCCGAATCAGAGTTGCCGTCGACGTCGGAGGGACTTTCACCGACATCTGCATCATGGACGAAGACAGCGGAGCGATCCGCATCGAAAAAACCGCCTCCACGCCTGACGATCCCATGCAGGCCATCATGAATGGCGTGGAGCAGGGGCGCATCGATCTTTCGGAGGTAACGATGTTCTCTCATGGTACGACGGTCGCCACCAATGCGCTGATCACCCGCCGTCTGCCGCGCACCGCAATGGTCTGCAGCGAGGGTTTTCGTGACGTTGTAGAGATCCGTCGCGCCAACAAGGAAGATCTCTGGGACACCTACAAAGATGTCGCCAAGCCCTATATCCCGCGCCGCGACCGGCTGACCGTCCGGGAACGGGTCAGTGCCGAGGGCACGATCCTGGAAGCGTTGGACGAAGAGGCCGCGCGCCGTGTCGCGGAGATTCTCAAGAAGCGGCAGGTCAAGTCCATCGCCGTCTGCTTCATGAACTCCTATGTCAACGGCGCCAACGAGCGCCGCATGCGTGAGATCCTGAAGGAGGCAATGCCGGATCTGCCGGTCTCGATCTCCTCGGAGGTGATGCCGGAAATCTTCGAGCACGAACGTTTTTCCACCACCATGGCGAACGCCGTCTGCGCCCCGGTCGTCGTCGACTACGTGTCGCGTCTCGGAGAAAAGCTTGCCGACGCCGGATACAAGCGAGATCTCCTGTTGCTGCACAGCGGTGGCGGGGTCATGACGCCCGCGAGCGTCAAGGATTTCTCAGCCCGGCTCGCGGGATCCGGCATCGCCGCCGGAGCGATCGCAAGCCGCTTCATCGGAAATCTCTGTGGCTACCCGAACTCGATCGGCTTCGACATGGGCGGCACCAGCACCGACGTCTCGCTGGCCTGGAACGGGGAGTCGCGCATCACAAAGGACTGGTACATCGAATTCGGATATCCGATCCGCTTCCCCTCCATCGAGGTATTGACCATCGGTGCGGGCGGCGGGTCGTTGGCATGGCAGGACGAGGGCGGCAGCTTGCGCAACGGACCGCAGTCCGCTGGCGCCTTTCCAGGTCCGGCCTGCTACAAGAATGGCAACCGCATTGCCACCAACACCGATGCCAATGTGGTGCTCGGCCGTCTCGGCACCAGCCTTGCGGGCGGCAAGATCACGCTCGACCCCGCTCTGGCCGCCGAGGCGGTTCAGGAGACGGTGGCGGAACCCTTCGGCATGGAACTCCACCAGGCGGCCGAGGCGATCATCGCCGTCGCCAACGCCAATATGGGCAATGCCGTCCGGCTTCTCTCCATCAGCCGAGGCTACGACCCGCGCGACTTTGCGCTGGTCGCATTCGGCGGTGCTGGCGCTTTGCACGGAGCGGCTGTGGCCAAGGAGCTTTCGATTCCAACCGTGATCGTACCGCCCAATCCCGGCGTTACCTCCGCGCTCGGTTGCCTTCTCGTCGACGTGCAGCACGATTTCTCCGAAAGCTTCATGGCCGATGCTTCGACTGTCTCGCCCGCCGAGATGCAGGCAGCCTTTGTTCTGATGGAAAAACAGGCGGTTGAGCGTCTGGGCCATGAGGGCGTGGCGCAGGAAGACATGGCGCTGCAGCGCACGGTCGAGATGATGTACCAGGGCCAATGGCGCTCGCTCGCGGTGTCAGCCCCGGCGCGCATCGAGAGCATCTGCCCGCTGATCGAGGCATTCCACAACGAACACGAACGCGAGTTCAACTACCGCCGCGAAGAGGCGCCGGTGTCGATCTTCCGCATCGCGGTCAAGGCGATCGGCATCGTCCCGAAAGCCGAGATACCGCGACACGAAGTCTTGCCTCATGTGCCCGAGCCGCTCGGCCGCCGCGGCGTCTGGTTCGACGGCGTATCTCATGATGCGGCTGTCTATGAACGCGACCAACTCAGCGCCGGCGCTGCCTTTGCGGGACCCGCCATCGTCGAACAGTTCGATTCCACCACCGTGGTTCCGCCGGGAATGAGCGCGACCGTCGATGGCTTCCTGAACATTCTCATCGTGACGAAAGGCTGAAACATGACAAAGCTGATTGAAACGAGCCCTGGCCTCGATCCGGTAACGTTCGAGGTGCTGAAGAACTCCTTCATCACCACCGTCGACCAGATGGCCGAACAGATGCTTCGCACCTGCTATTCCTTCGTCATCTACAACCGAGACTTTTCGAATGCCCTGCACGACGCCGATGGCAACTCCGTCGCCCAGGGCAACTACGACATCGCGGTCCATGTCGGCACACTGCACAACACGTGTAAGGAAGTGATCCGGGTCTTCGAAGGCGATATGGCACCCGGCGATGTCTACGCAATCAACGATCCTTATGCCGGCGGTACGCATTTCAGCGACGTTCGGCTCGTCCGGCCGATCTTCGATGAAGACAAACTGATCGGCTTCTCCCAGTCGAACGGACACTGGTCGGATCTCGGCGGCTCGGTGCCGGGCTCCTTCGACGTCACCGCCCGCGACATGTTCCGCGAAGGGCTGCGGATAACGCCGCTGCGCCTTTTCCAGCGCGGCCGCTTCTGCTCCGATGTTGCCAACATGATCGCGGCCAACACGCGCGATCCCGCATCGATCATTGGCGACATCCATTCCCAGGCGCAGGCGACGCAGGCGGCCGAGCGCGAACTGCTGCGGCTGGTCAAGAAGTACGGGCGCGGCCAGGTCATGCGCGGTATGGAGGAGGTTCAGGACTACGTCGAACGTGCCGTGCGAAAGCGTCTCGCGGAGCTGCCCGACGGCACCTGGGAGACGGTCGACTACATCGACCGGGATCTCGGTGCCGGCGAAGGCATGATCCCGATCCGCATCAAGATGACGATCAAGGGCGACACGATCCACTACGATTTTACGGGAAGCCATTCGACCATTGCCTCGATGTACAATTCCGCCCCGGGCGCGACCTTCTCGGCCGTGGTCGCCGGCATGAAAACCTTCTTTCCGGACCTCCCGCTCAACAGCGGGTTTTACCGGATGATCGAGGTGACCGCGCCGAAGAACAGCATCGTCAGCGCGGAATGGCCGGTGGCGGTGACCGGGTTCCTGATGCCGTTTGAAAAAATCATGAACGCGATCTTCGAGATGTGGTCGAAGATCATGCCCGAACGCGCTATCGCCTGCGCCTTCAACCTCGAATATCTGCTGGCCGGGGGACGGGATGCGCGCAAACCCGAAAAGCCGATCTTCATGTTCTACGAATGGCTGCCTGGCGGCTGGGGCGGGCGCAACGGCAAGGATGGTGCCGATGTCACCACCGCCTGCTTCGGAACCGGGCTGATGTCGCAGCCGAACGAAGGCAACGAGCGGGTCAATCCCACTCGGACGCTCGAGTTCCAGATCAAGCAGGATTCAGCCGGGCCCGGCAAGTGGCGGGGCGGCGTCGGCGTGCAGAAGACCTCATTGCTGCTTGAGGCTGAAAATGCCGTCATGTCCTATATTTGCGACCGCGAGCGTGCTGTCGTCTGGGGTGTCGAAGGAGGCCTGCCGTCGATGCCCCACGGCTTGACCATGAAGCGCGCCGGAGAAGAGACCGAGATCTGGCTCGGCTCCGTATTCTCCGATTACTCCGTCCACACAGGCGACCAGTTCGCTCGTCCGACGGCCGGCGGCGGTGGTTTCGGCGATCCACTGCAGCGCGAGCCCCGCAAGGTGATGGAGGACGTGATCGACGACTACGTTTCCCTGGAGCGTGCCAGGACTGACTACGGTGTTGTGATCCGCGAAATCGACCGCGACCTGTGCCATTACGAAATCGACGAGACGGCGACCGAAGCCTGCCGTGCCGACATCCGGGCGAAACGGAAGGGTTGGGCACGCATGGATCCCGAGGAGGTCGCGCGCAAATATCGCTCCGGCGAGATCGATACGCTCGATGCGGTTCGGCACTATGCCGTGATCCTCGACTGGGAGACTGGCGAACTACTTCCCAAAACCACCGCCCAGTTCCGGGAGAGTTTTGAGAAACGGACCGTCACCCACTGGGTTTGAGCGCCAGCGAGCGCGCCGCAATCTTGCGGGCGCTCGCGGGATGCCAGAGTTATCTGTTTTTTCGATACCATATTGAAAGAATTACTATTTCACAGGAACCTAAAGCTGGAGCAACAATGTCGCAGCGCCGCGAAGGTTGGCTGCTCCGAGGGATATGACAGATGGCACCAGGCGTGGGACGATCGTTCACCGCGGCCAGCACACTTGAAGAGGCAATGGCAGCACGCCGGCAGGGCGCGGTGGTGCTTGCAGGCGGCACCTGGGTGATGCGTGATCCCCAACGCTGGGTCGACCTTCCCGACGCGGTGGTCGCACTCGACCGAATACCGGCCTTGTCCAAGGTCGAAATCGACTCGGACCATGTCGTGATCGGTGCAGCTGTTACCCACGCAGTCCTTGGCCGCGCGTTGCATGGGGCAGCGGGCTTCGAAGGTCTGGTTGCCGCGGCGGAGAACGCGGCCAATCCCGGTATCCGAAGGGTCGCCACTGTGGGCGGCAACATTTGTGCCCTCGACTTTGCCGCCGCCGATCTCGCCCCTGCGCTTCTCGTCTGTGAGGCGACGGTGGAGCTGGAGACGTTCGAAGGCCCAAAACTCATCGGCATTTCGGATTTCCTCAAAGACAGGCATGCGCTGCTGGCAGAGGCGATTGTGACGAGAATTCATCTGCGCCGCGATCTTGTCGCAAGCGCGCATATCCGCCTGCCGCTTCGGAAGGCCGGCGACTATCCGGTCGCCGTCGTCTCGCTTGCGGTGGACAAGGACAAACGATTTCGCATCGCCGTCGGCTCGGTGGAGCCGGTAGCGCGGCGCTGGACGGCGCTCGAACAGGCGATGAGGGCAAGCCAGGCCTCCGCGCTCGATCCGGAGCGCGCTGCCGGGCTTGCACTAGAGCACAATGATTTTCAGGGCCGCGACGGCAGGGAAGCGGAGGGTTGGTACCGGCGCCAGGTTCTTCCGCCGCTGGTCAAGCGCGGTGTTGCCGCACTTCTCAAGACCGAGGGCCTGGCATGGTTGTGACATTCCAGCTGAATGGCGAGGACTGCAGCTTTCACGGCGATCCGATGACGCCGCTCGTCGACATCTTGCGGCGGGAACGATTCCTGACGGGGACCAAAGCCGTGTGCCGCGAAGGCTTCTGCGGCGCCTGCACGGTGCATGTCGACGACGAAGCGGTGCCGTCCTGCCTGAAGCCGATTGGCCTGGTCCAGGGATGCGCGGTCACGACCATCGAGGGATTGAGTTCCGGAAACCAGGCGCTGCATCCGCTCCAGGCCAATCTAGAGGCCGCCGATGCCGTGCAATGCGGCATGTGTTTTCCGGGAATGGTTATGAGCCTTTCGGCGTTCGTGCGTGACAATCCGCATGCGAGCCGTCCCGAAATCAAGGCTGCGATGGTCGGCAACATCTGCCGCTGCACCGGATATGAGCGGATCGTCGACGCCGTGGCCGACTGCCTTGACCAAGCGCGGAAGGCTGGCCAGTCGGTGGGAGGCCTCCATGTCTGAGCTGTCCGCCACCGTGATGAATCTTCCCCGCCGCGATGCGCAGGACAAGCTGCGCGGGCGGACGAAATACACCAACGACCGGGTTCGCCCCGACATGTTGCATGCCGTGCTGCTGCGGTCGACCGTTTCCGCGGGGCGTATCCGCAAGCTCGACGTTTCGGCGGCACTTTGCTGTCCTGGCGTGCGCGCGGTGGCGACCGGCGCCGACGCGCCAGGCCTCTACGGCATCGGCATTGCCGACCATCCGCTCCTGGCCATCGACACCATCCGCTATCATGGCGAGCCAATCGCCGTCGTTGCCGCCGAAATGGAGAAGCAGGCGCGGGCGGCGCTTGCCGCCATCGTCCTTGAGATCGAGCCGCTGGCACCGGTGTCCACCATGGCCGAAGCGCTCCAGCCCGCAGCCCGTCTCGTCCACGAGGGCTGGCGCGGCTATGAGGTGATCACCGAGGGCGGCGCACGTGCCGGCAACATCGCATGGGAGGCAAAATCCAGCCGCGGCGACGTCGATGCGGCCTTCGCCCGTCCCGACATACGCATAGTCGAGAGCAGCTTTACCGTCGGCCGGCAGAGCCATGTGCCATTCGAACCGCGCGTTGCCATCGGCTCCTGGGAGGACGGCCGGGCTCACATCCAGACCTCGACGCAGGTGCCTTGGACAGTTCGCAACGTCACCGGAAGGGTCATGCAGCTTGCGCCCGGGCGTGTGCGGGTCACCGTGCCGCCTGTCGGAGGCGGGTTCGGCCTGAAATTCGATGCGTCCATCGAGCCGATCACGGCACTTCTGGCGCGGATGACCGGGCGCACGGTGGTCCTGGAAAACACCCGGCAGGAAGAGATGGCAACCTGCCTCTGCCGCGAGAATGCGGAAATCCGCATCCGGTCCGCTGTCACTGCCGAAGGATACATCGCCGGACGCGAGGCGGTCGTGCTGATGGACTGCGGCGCGTATGGCGGCGAACAGGTTTTCCTGACAACGATGACGGCGCACACGCTGGGCGGCAACTACAGGGTTGGCGCAACGCGGCTCGTCAGCCGCGCCGTATACACCAACACACCACCCAACGGCGCTTTCCGAGCTTGCAACGGCGTCTACAACACCTTCGCGTTGGAGCGACACACCGACGAAATCTGCGATGCGCTAGGCTTAGACCCAATGGAGTTCCGGAAGAAAAATGTCCTGGGAGATGGCGATCTCGGTGCCACGGGCCAGGTTTTCGAGGCCGACGTGCTGGGTCCGATGCTCGATCGCATGGAGACACTGCGCGCCAGCACCGGTACATCAGAGGCCGAGGCCGACGGCAGGCTCTATGGAATTGCGACCACGGTCGGCACATGGTTCGTCTTCGTCGGGCCTTCGGCGGCGACGGTGAATTTGAACGCCGACGGCAGCGCAACGCTGGTCACCTCGGGTGTGGAGATCGGATCCGGCACGATGGTGCAATCCCTGCCGCAGATCGTGGCTGGGCAGCTCGGGCTTGCTCCCGACAAGGTGATCGTGCGCGAAGCCGATACGGATGCCGCCGGTCTCGATGTCGGCGTTGGCGGTGGGCGCACCACCGTGTCCATTGGTGCCGCGAGCATCGCCGCCTGCGCGGAGGTGCGGGAGAAGCTGCTTCGGACCGCCGGCGAGATGCTCCAGACCCGACCGGAAGACCTGGTGCTGCGGGACGGTCGTGTCGAGATCACGGGACGTCCCGGTTCCGGCATGTCGATCCCCGCTGTCGTCGCCCATGCACAGGCAACCACTGGCCCGATCACCGGAAGCGGGGCCTTTGCCGCCAGGAACACTCCGGCAATGTCCGGCTGCGCGATGGGGCATTTCATCGATGCGCTCGACATTCCCGTCTTCGTCGTTCACGAGGCCGAGGTGGCGGTTGATCCGGACACCGGCCATGTCGAGGTGCTGGCCTATCGCGTAGTTCAAGATGTCGGCCGCGCGCTCAACCCGCGCGCCATCCTGGGCCAGATACAGGGCGGCGTGGTACAGGGGCTCGGCTATGCGTTGCACGAGGAGGTGACGCTCACCGCCGACGGATGCATCGCGCAGGACGATTTCGAGACTTATCGCCTGCCGCTGGCGCAGGATGTGGTTCCGGTCGCCGCCGACCTTTACGAGGGCGCGCCGTCGATGGGGCCTCTAGGCACCAAGGGTGCGGGCGAGGTCCCGATCCTGGCGGTGGGCGCGGCGATCGGCTGCGCTGTGGCACGCGCCATCGGCAAGCCGGTGCGGCAGCTGCCACTGACGCCGCCGCGCGTGCTTCGACTGCTGCATGAGCGCGAACCACCGCCGGAATTCCCGCACATCGCCCCCGGCTGGGCGTTGAACACTCTGGGCTGAGGCAAGTAAACCATGGTCACCCTGAACTGCGACATGGGCGAAAGCTACGGCAACTGGCGCTTCGGTGACGATGCCGGCATCATGCCTCATATCGATTGCGCCAACATCGCCTGCGGCTTCCACGCCTCCGATCCATGGACGATGCTGAAGACCGTGCGGCTCGCCCTTTCGCATGGCAAGCGGGTCGGCGCGCATCCCTCCCTTCCCGATCGTGAGGGGTTCGGCCGGCGCGAAATGAGACTTCAGCCGGAGGAACTGACAGCTGCCTTCCTCTACCAAATCGGTGCTCTGACAGGGATGCTGGCCGCCGAGGGCGGGCAACTCAGCCATGTCAAGCCGCATGGCATCATTTACGGCATGGCCGCGCACGACGTCGACACTGCCCGGGCAATTGCCGCGGCGGTCAAGCCGTTCGGCGTCCCTCTCTTCGGCATGGCGGGAACCTGTCACGAGACGGCGGCAGCCGAACTCGGCGTTGCCTTCGTGGGCGAGTTCTTTCCCGATCTTGCCTACGCTCCCGGCGGCAGCCTGATCATCCCGCGCGTCCAGTCGGCCATCGACCTGACGCTTGCCGAGCACCGCATGATGGGGGCGCTTACCCGACGCGAACTCGTCACGACAGACGGCACGATCCGCCCGGTCGACTTCGACACCGTCTGCATCCACTCCGATCCGCCGAATGCGCGCGACGTCGCCGCGCTGATGCGGCGGATCATCGACACTCATTCCAACGGCCTGCCATGATTCATTCTTCCGAATCGTGAAAGCTCCACGCAAGGGACTCGAGGACTATCTCGAACTCACTGCCCGAACCATTTCTCCAAGCCGCTGAGGACTTCCATGGATGCGCTTTCCAACTCTCTCGCCGCCGCCGACATCGCCACGACCATGCACCCCTACACCAACCTGCGTCAGCACGAAGAAACCGGGCCGCTGATCATCAGCCGCGGCGACGGCATCCGTGTGTATGACGAACGCGGCAAGGAATACATCGAAGGGCTGGCCGGGCTCTGGTCGGTGGGCGTCGGCTTTTCGGAAAAGCGGTTGGCCGACGCTGCCTATCAGCAAATGCTGAAGCTGCCCTACTACCACACCTTCTCCTCCAAGGCGCATGAGCCATCCATCCGGCTCGCGGAGAAACTCGTGGAGATGACGCCGGAAAACCTGACGCGTGTCTTCTTCACGTCGTCGGGCTCGGAAGCCAACGACACCATCGTCAAGATGATGTGGTTCATGAACAACGCGCTGGGCCGGCCAAAAAAGAAGAAATTCCTGGCACGGACCAAGGGCTATCACGGCATCACCGTCGCCTCCGGCAGCCTGACAGGCTTGCCGGTCAACCATCGCGACTTCGATCTGCCGGCCATTCCCGTTCGCCACCTGACCTGCCCGCACTTCTATCGCTTCGGCATGGCAGGCGAAGACGAAGCCGCCTTCACGGCGCGCCTGCTCGCCGAGCTGGAAGCGGTGATCGCCGAAGAAGGGGCTGACACCATCGCAGCCTTCATAGGAGAGCCGCTCATGGCAGCCGGCGGCGTTCTGCCACCGCCGGTCGGGTACTGGGAAGGCGTGGAGAAAATCTGCAGGGCAAATGATATCATTCTGATAGCAGACGAGGTGATCTGTGGTTTCGGGCGACTTGGTACGCCCTTCGGCGCTCAGAAATACGGCTTCACGCCTGATATCATGACGGTCTCCAAGCAAATCACGTCGTCTTATATGCCGCTTGCCGCCGTCATTTTCTCCGATGCGATCTATCAGGCGATCGCCGACAACACCGCCACGATCGGCAATTTCGGCCACGGCTTCACGGCGTCAGGTCATCCGGTCGCGACGGCAGTGGGTCTCGAAAACCTGGCCATCTTCGAGGAGCGGGACCTGATCGGAAACGCGGCCCGCCTCGAGACGTCGTTCCAGGCCGGCATCCGCTCATTTGCCGATCACCCGCTTGTCGGCGAAGCGCGGGGCACCGGTCTTATCGGCGCCGTTGAGCTGGTGGCAGACAAGGCGACGAAACGCCCCTTCGCCAAGGTTGGGCGCGCAGGGGGTATCGCAGCAGGGATCGGCCACGAGGAAGGCCTCATCTTCCGCGCCATCGGCGATCAGCTCGCGCTCTGCCCGCCGATGATCTCGACAGAAGACGATGTGAAAGAAATCATGACGCGCATGGGCCGGACGCTTGAGCGCCTGACCGGTGCGGTTGCCAAGGAGGGACTTGAATGACCCGCATGAAAGCCGAACCGGTCGTCCATATCGACGACGAGCGCTTTCGGGTCACCGAATGGCGCTTTGCCACCGGGGCCGAGACCGGCTGGCACATCCACGGCCATGACTACGTCATCGTGCCGCTTACGGACGGCAAGCTCGGTCTCGAAGGTCCGGACGGCGCGCAGGCGCAAGCCGCTCTCACCCAAGGGGTGCCCTATTCGCGGCGGACGGGTGTGGCCCACAACGTCATCAATGCCGGCGATGCGCCGCTGGCCTTCCTGGAGGTCGAGGTCGTTGAGGCCGGCGACCTCGCAGCCAGGCGGCTCGCCGTGCTCGACCGGTTCCTCGCTGCCTGGAACGCTCGCGACGTGGGCGCGCTGATGGACTGCATGGCTGAGAATTGCGCTTTCCACGGCTCGGCTGGACCCGATGCCGAAGGGCGCAAGCATATGGGGCGTGACGCCGTGCGCGCCGCCTATGCAGCGCTGTTCGATGCTTTCCCGAAGGCCGCGTGGACCAGGGGACGGCACGTCGTGACGGGCGACACCGGGCTCTCATCATGGCGCTTCGTCGGCACCACGGCAGCGGGGCAGCAAATCGAAGTCGACGGCTGCGATATCTTCGCTTTCTCGGGGGAGCTCATAGCGCTCAAGGATTCCTACCGCAAAGCGCGAGGGTAGCGAAAATCTGAATTCATCGGGCGACGAGGGCGGTCCAAGCGGGCCGCCCTCGTTTTTTGTCCAAAGGCAAGATCCTCAAAAGATGAAAGGGCCGGGCTTACCCGGCCCATCTTCTTACTTGAGCAAGGCTTCCATCGGTACCGGCTCGGAAATCGTCCAGTTGCCTACAACACCCGGCTTGCCGGCCTTGGTCTCGACGATCAGGTACCGCGTCTGGTTCTGGTGATGCAGTTCCGGCGTGAAGGTACGAGGCCCGAACAGCGTCGGCTCGTTCTTCATCTTCTCCAGTTCCGCGACGACGGCGTCGGCATCGGTCGTGCCTGCACGCTCCACCGCCTTGGCCCAGACGTCGACCATGACGTAACCCGGAAAGACATACTGGCTCGAGGGATCGGCGCCTGTCTTCGCCTTGTAGGTGGCATTGAACTTCAGCACTTCCGGATTGGGATCGTCGCCATAGATCGATCCCTGAACGGGGACGTAGAAGTTCGTCAGATCGGGCACAGCGGATAGCCAATAGCTACCGTCGACGCCCGAGCCATTCAGGATCATGGAGTTGATGCCCGCGGCACGAAGCTGCTTGATGGCCGAGACAGCGCCCGGCATCATCGTGCAAAGCATGATCGCATCCGGCTCCTTCGGCAGAGACTTGATGCGGGTGATCTGCGCGGCGATGGAGGCGTCCTCGTTCTTGAAGGTGTCTTCACCGACAAGCTTCGCGCCTTGGGCTTCGAGCTTCGGCATCATCCAGTCGAAGCCGTCGCAGATGCCCTTGTTGTAGGCCGTCCAGGTATCGAGCAGACGGTAGAAGTCCTTTGCGCCTTTTTCCTTGAATGCCCACTCGGCCATGGTCGCGCCCTGCACGGGCGCCAGCACCGACGCGGAGAAGCTGTGCGGGCCGACACCCTGGATACCGGCCTTGACCGATTCCGCGCACAGGAAGAAGGAGATACGGCCCGCGTCCTCGGCCGCGAGCGCAGCCGGCGATCCGAAGTCGTAGTCGCACGAGACGACCACGAGATCCGCGCCCTGGTCGAGCACGGAGAGGCCCGCCTTGGCGCCTTCGGCCCGGTCGGACTTGGTGTCGGCCTTGACGACCTTGATCTGCTTTCCAAGCAGACCGCCAGCCGCATTGATCTCGTCGATGCGGATCAAGGCCGCCTCCTGCGCAGGCTTGTCATAGGCTTCCATGAAGCCCGACTCCGCAGTGGCGAAGCCGATGACGATGGTCTTGTCATCGGCTAGGGCCGGGTATGCGATGGACATCGAGGCCAGAGCGGTTGCGACAATTCTCATTTTGTATGTCATGCACGTCTCCTTTTTGTTTTCCGGTCGGGCTTGTGCCGCCGGTCACTTGTTGCGACTGCTGCGGGGTAAGGTGATCTCGCGGTTACCCATGAGTCCGGATGGGCGAAGCGCGAGGATCACGATCATGATGACGCCGAGGGCTATTTCCTGAACCCCTTTCGGGAGGGCGAAAGTGGACTCGCCGAGCGATACGCCTGCCTCCAGCCAGCGCAGCGCCTGGATGAGGGCGGACAGCAGGACGACACCCACCACACCCCCCGACAGGCTGCCCATGCCGCCGACGACGAGCATGGAAAGGGTGATGAAGGTGAGACCGAGATAGAATGTGTCGGGTGTGACCACGCCGATGGAATGAGCCATGAGCGCACCGCCCAGCCCCATCACCGCGCCTGATATGACGAATGCCACCAATCTTTCCCTGGGAATGTCGATACCGGAAGCCGCGGCGGCGGTGGGCTCGTCGCGGGCAGCACGAAGGGCCAGGCCGGACCGGGAGATCGCGTGCGCCCAGGCGATGAAGATCGCGACCACGGCGCCGATGAGATACGGCCAGATCACGCGTACGATCGGAATGCCGACGACCGATGAGGTCGCTCCGGTCACGCTCTCCCAGTTGGAATAAATTGTGTTGATCATGGCGAGCATCGCGAAGGTCGCGATCGAAGCCGCGATGCCCGATAATCGCATCAGCACCCGCCCGAAGATGAGAGCGGCGAGGGCGGCGAACAATGCTGCCAGCATAGCCGATTGCCAGTACGGCAATCGGGTCGCCAGCAGCCATTCGGGCAGTCCCGGCAGCGAACCGCGTTTCATCATCGGATTGATGGTGAGCCACGCGGCCGCGTAGGCGCCAAGGCAGGTGAAGCCGATATGCCCGAAGCTGAGAACGCCCGAATTCCCGATAAAGATGTATAGGCCCACGACGAGGATGACACGGACGAACACGTCGATCACCGTCTGGTTGAAGGGCCGCGATCCGGTCATCACCGTGATCAGCGCGATGGCCAGCAGCAGCAGAGAAAGCAGGACCGGTGTCAGGATTGTGCGGCGGGCAAGCGCGAAGCGGGCGGGCTTTCGCTCGGCAGCCGGGGCACCGGCAGCGGTAGAGTTGGTGAGGGAGGCGGCGACACCCATGAAATCAGATCCTTTCCTTGGTGCCGCGCGCGGCAATAAGACCCTGTGGGCGGAAGAGGAGGACGAGGATGACCGCTCCATAGACAAAGGCATCGCGGAATGGCCGGGCGTCGATGGGCAGCATGACTTGCATGATCACCGAGGCGGCACCCAGCAGGAAGCCGGCGAGCACGGCTCCCCCGAGGCTGCCGAGGCCGCCAATGACGGTGGCGATGAAGGCCATCAACATGATCGAGGCGCCCATCTGGATGTCCAGCGTGCCTGTCTGGGCGCCAAAGATCAGTGCAATGGCGGCGGCCAACGCGCCAGAGAGGGCGAACGCGCCCATGATAACCCGGTTCGCACGCACACCCAGCATTCGGGCCATCGAGAAGTTCTCGGCCGCCGCCCGCATCTCCAGGCCGAAGCGGGTTTGACGCAGGAACAGTGTCAGGCCGATCAGGATGACCATCGTGGCCACGATCGTTATGAGCTGGAGGAGGGGAAGCCTGGCACCAAGGATCTCCACCGGCTGGGACAGTTCGGGCAGCAGCGAGATCGATTTCGGCCGACTGGAGAAAAGCATGAGCAGGAAGTAGCGAATGACGAAACCGAGCGCGAAGGAGGCGATCATCATGGTTGCCGGATTTGCCTGACGGAACCGCCTGAAGACGACGATTTCGCACAGCACCGACAGCCCGGCCCCGCAGAGGAGCACGAATGGCAACAGCAGGTACCACGGCAATTGGCCGGCGAAGACGATGGCCATTGCGTCCGTAGACGGCCATAACAGGGCGAAGACGCAGAAGGCGATGACGTCGCCATGCGCGAAGTTCACGAGCCGCATGACGCCGAAGATGAGGGCAATGCCGAGCGCCCCGAGCGCGTAGAGCGAACCAAGCGAGAGTGCGTCGAACAGGATCTGAAGCATCTCAATTGTCCTCGTAGCCGAAATAGGCAGCCTGGATCGCCTCGCCATTGCCGAGCGTCCGCGCGTCGCCATCGAGCACGATCTGTCCGCCACGCATCAGGATCATCCGCCCGCCCACCATCATCGCCCGGGCCGAGCTCTGCTCAACGATCAGGAGCGTGAGCTGGCGCTGCGCACGCAGCGCGATCAGCCGCTCGTAGACTTGGTCGTTGATGTTGGGGGCGAGGCCCAGTGAAGGCTCGTCGATGGCTACAAGCCGCGGATTGGTCATCAGCGCGCGGCCGATGACCAGCATTTGCTGCTGCCCGCCGGACAGCAATCCCGCCTGCCCGTGCCGCCTCTCTTTCAGCATCGGGAAGGTTGCGTAGACGGCTTCGAGTTCGTCGGCCGCTCGGCTGCGCCAGCCGCGTTCGCGGGCATGCATGCCGGTTCCGACCAGAAGGTTCTCTTCGGTCGTCAGCGAGCCGAAGACATCGCGCCCCTCCGGCACCATGGAGAATCCGAGCCGGGCGATGTTCTCCGGCGCCTGGCCGGTGATCTCATGACCAGCAAGGTCGATCCGGCCGCCCGCCACCGGCGTAACACCGGCAATCGCGCGCAGCAGCGAAGACTTCCCGGCTCCGTTCGGGCCGGTGATGAACAGGATTTCTCCCTCGTCCATGGAGAAGGAGACATTGCGGACCGCCGTGAGACGGCTGTAGCGGATGGTGATATCGGAAAGGGCGAGCAGGCTCATTCCATCGCCTCCAGCACAGGCAGGTCGGTGTTCGCGGCCGTGCCCATATAGGCGTGGCGCACCTTCTCGCTGTCGCGGATCGCGGCAGGCGGTCCTTCCTCGATGATCGCTCCGGAATCGAGCACGACGATATGCTGGCAAAGGCCGAGCACCAGCCCGACATTGTGCTCGATGAGCAGGACACCACAGCCGAGATCGCTGGCGATGTGTCTTATCAGGGCGGAAAGCTCCCGCGCCTCCAGTGCGCTCATGCCAGCCGCGGGCTCGTCGAGCAGGATGTATGCGGGCCGTCCCATCAGGGCGCGGCCAATGGCGACGCGGCGCTCGTCCGTGTATGGCAACGTTCCGGCGATGCGGGTACCCAGCGCACCGATGCCTATCCAGTCGAGCATCGCTTCCGCTTCGGCGATGGCAGCGCGCCGGCTCATTCCCAGGCCAACGCCCGTTACCTCCAAATTGTCCAGCACAGGCAGGTCGCGGAAGAGCCGCCCACCCTGAAAGGTGCGGGCAATGCCGCGCCGCCGGACCTGATGCGGCTTGAGACCCGTGAGTGCTTCCCCGTCGAGCTTGATGGTGCCTTCCGTCGGTGCCTGGAAGCCGGTCAGCACGTTGACGAGCGTGGTCTTGCCAGCGCCATTCGGGCCGATGAGGCCACTGATGCGGCCGGGCGTAATTTGGAGGTCTACCGATGACAGGGCCTTCAGCCCCGCAAACGATACCGAGACGTTCTCCGCGCTCAGATGACTCATGACCCTTTCCTTCTTTCTACCGACGGAAAGGCGCGAAGCATCCGGCCTTGCGGCCAGCCACGTTGCAAATGTCTTCCCCTGTCGGTTCCGGCGGTCTCTAGCGGACTGCTCGGGTGCCAAATTCACGCCGTTGCCCGGCGTCGTCTTGTCGTTTCGCGCACCGGATTTTGTCTTCCGCCACGCGCGGTCGGTTTTGGCCGGCCGATCTCCTCGCCTCCGGCTCCTCCGCCGGCATTCCCGGCTGACGTCAGCCGGCCAGATGCCCTTCAGCACGCGCCAGCGCGGCGCGCTGTTCGGTTCGCGCGGCAAGCGCGTCTTCCAGCGTCACCGGAACGAAGCGCGCCGGGGTGTGCGGCTGGAGCTGGGCGATAAGGTCCATGTCGGCCGATATCACCACGCCCAGCATCATATACCCGCCACCCGAAACCGCGTCCCGGTGAAGAACGATCGGCTCCGTGCCACTCGGCACCTGGACGGATCCGTAAGGATAGCAGGCATCGACGATGTTCGAGGGGTCGGAGCCCGCACCGAAAGGCTGCTCGCGCTCGACGAATTCCAGCGGCGTCCCGCCGCGGAAGCGATAGCCGATACGGTCGGCTTCGGGCGCGACCTTCCAGGTTTCCTCAAAGAACCGATTGCCGGCAGCCTCAGTGATCCGATGCCAGTATATGCCGGGAAGCATTCTGAGTTCCGCCGGGCTATTGCGCGCGCGGCGCAGATTTGCAGGCAGTGAAAGACCGGCTTTGCCGGAACCTTCGCCGAGGGGAAGCTCATCGCCCGCCTTCAGCGTGCGGCCCTGATGGCCGCCGAGTGCGCCCAGAATGTAAGTCGAGCGCGAACCGAGAACCACGGGTACGTCGATGCCGCCGGAGACGGCCAGATAAGCGCGCGCGCCGCTCTTGAGGAAGCCGAAGGAAAGCCGGTCACCGGTCTTCACCGGAAAACTTTCCCACGTCGACCGTTCCTCGCCATTGAGTTTGGGTGGGAGCTCTCCACCTGTGACGGCGACGACCGCGGATTGGGTGAATTCGAGTTCGGGACCCATGAAAGTGGCTTCGAGCACCGCGGCACCCGGATCGTTGCCGACAAGCAGGTTTGCGATGCGTGTCGCAAAGCGGTCCATGCCGCCGCCTTCTGGAATGCCGACATGATAGTGGCCGGGTCGGCCAAGGTCCTGCACGGAAGTGGAGAGGCCGGGAGAGATTACCTTAACGGCCATTGATAAGCTCCATCAGCTTTGCATTGGTGCCGTAAATGTCGCTGTTGAAATCCTTCAGGCTGAAGGTGCACTCGCGAACCGTCGGCTGCCACCGATTGGCTTCGATTTCCTCAAGCGTGGCGTCGTAGTCATCGCGGCCAATGGCCTTGAACTTGACGATATCGCCTGGCTTGAACAGGCACATGTCATCGGCGAGGTAGCGCACCTTCCTGGTCGGGTCGTAGATCGGGGCCGGGGTTATGCCATACATCTGGTAGCCGCCAGCGCCGCGTACCGAATAGATCGCTGCAAAGCAGCCGCCATGGCCAATGGTGAGCTTGGGAGTGTCGGTGCGTGGACGCAAGTATTTCGGCGCCTGAATCTGTTTCTTGCGCTCAACCATCTGGTACAGGAAGGGCAGTCCGGCGACGAAGCCGACCATCGATACGAACCAGGGCTGGCCGGAATAGGCCTCGATAAACTCTTCCACCGTGGCGTAGCCGTTGATGCGTGCCGAATATTCAAGATCGGTGGAGGAGGGGTCCTGGTGGCGCTCGCGGAAGCGCAAGCAGGTTTCACGCGTCCATGGATCCTGGAAATAAACCGGCAGTTCGATGATCCGGGTCTTCAGCACCGGGTCCGACTTCGAGGCGGCCTCTTCCATCGACTTCAGTTCGCTGAGCAAATCCTGCGGCTTGACGATGTCGGGGTTGAAGCGAATCTGGAAGCTGGCGTTGGCTGGGCAGATCTCGGTGACGCCTCGGATGCCCGCCGTACGCACCGCGTTGGTCATCGAAAGGCCGGTAAAGAAGGAGGTGAGCGACATTTCTTCGGACACCTCGCCGAAGATATGTTCGTCACCGCCGAAGTTGAATCGTATCGACATCGGTCCTCCTTAACCCGCCAATGCTGCGGCGTTTTCGATGAGCCAGCCTTCCAGCCAGCGGGTATGCACGTCTCCCGCCCGCATCGCCGGATCGGCGGCCAGCGCAAGAAACAGCGGCTTGGTGGTCTTGAGCCCGCCGATCTTCAACTCGTTGAGCGCGCGGATCAGGCGCACTATCGCCGCCTCGCGCGTCTCTGCATGCACGATCAGCTTGGCAAGCAGCGAGTCATAAAAGGGCGGCACCTGATAGCCTTGATAGAGCATCGAATCGAACCGTACGCCCGGACCGCCGGGAATGCGAAGCTCGGCCACCCGCCCGGGGAATGGAGCGAACTCCTTCGCCGGGTCTTCGGCATTGAGCCGGACTTCGATCGCATGCCCTTTGACGGAGACATCGCTTTGCCGGATCCGCAGCTTCTCGCCGCCGGCGATGCGAAGCATCTCCGCAACGAGGTCGATGCCGGTGATCGCTTCGGTGACCGGGTGCTCGACCTGGATACGGGTGTTCATCTCGATGAAGTAAAAGCGGTCTGCTTCATCGTCGTAAAGATACTCTACCGTGCCGGCACCAGAGTATTTGACCGCCTTGGCCAAGGCGACCGCTGAAGCGCAGAGCTCTTCGCGCAGCCTGTCTGAAAGTGCGCGCGACGGCGCCTCCTCCCAAACCTTCTGGCGTCGCCGCTGCAGCGAGCACTCCCGCTCGTAGCAGTGGATGGCATCGCTTCCGTCTGCCAGCACCTGCACCTCGATATGGCGGGCCTTGCCGATCACCTTTTCCATGTAGAGACCACCATCGCCAAAGGCGGCGAGGGCTTCTGCTTCGGCCTGAGGAAAGGCTTGTTCGAACTCGGCGAACGAGTTCGCGATGCGGATGCCCCGCCCGCCGCCGCCTGCCGCCGCCTTGATCATCACCGGAAAACCGGTTGCGGTCAGCACCTCGTGGCCAGCCTCGAGGCCCTCGACCCGGCCAGCCGAGCCTGGCACGACGGGGACACCTGCAGCGGCAGCGGCCGATCGCGCCGAGACCTTGTCTCCCATCATCCGGATCGCATCTCCCGACGGGCCGACGAAGACCAATGCAGCGCCTGTGACTGCGTCGGAAAACGCGGCATTCTCGGCAAGGAACCCATAGCCTGGATGAACACTGTCGCAACCGGTGTCGCGGGCAGCCTTCAGAATTGCTTCGACATTGAGATAGGACTTCTTTGCAGCTGGTGGGCCGATGTTGACCGCTTCGTCCGCAAGCTGGACGTGGAGCGACTCGGCGTCTGCGGCCGAATGCACCGCCACGGTGGCGATCCCCAGATCTTGCGCGGCCCGGATGATCCTGACCGCTATCTCGCCCCGGTTGGCAACCAGAAGCTTTTTCAGCATCAGTCGAGATCCGCAATAGGTGCGCCGGCCATGATGGGATCCTCATTGTCGGCAATGAAGCGGATGTTCGTACCGGCCGTCTCGGCCCTCACTTCGTGGAACGACTTCATCACTTCGATGAGACCGATTACGTCTCCGGCGGACACCGCGTCGCCATCCGCCTTGTATGGCGGCTGGTCTGGCGAAGCGCTGCGATAAAAAGTGCCGGGAAGAGGTGAAAGAATCTGGGCCATAAAAAGCTCCGGAAAACTGCGGACAGACTAATCTGGAACCGCCCGCGCGGGTGGGTTCGGTCGAGTTCAGTGCCAGGGGGCGATTGCGGTGCGCACGGCCCTGGCTATTTCGATGGCGTTCGGCGTATCGGAATGCACGCAGATGGTTTCGCAGCGCACAGGGAAGAAACTGCCGTCCTCTGCCGTGCCCTCGCCCTCCCTGATGGCGCGTACGCACCGCTCGGCCATCTCTGCGGGGTCCTTGGCGTCATGAACGCGTGTCAAGATCAGCTTGCCGGAGGCATCGTAGTCGAGATCGGCATAGAACTCAGCGACAAATGGGATACCGCGCTCTTGATAGATCTTCTCATGCAGGGTGCCCGTCATGCCGAAGAGGGGTACGCCGAAAATCTCTGCCGCGTCGCACACGCCATGGGCTATTGCCTCCTGCTGCATGGCCATGAAGTAGAGGCTGCCATGCGGCTTGATGTGGTGGAGTTCCACACCCTCGGCCTTGAGGAAGCCGGCAAGCGCTCCCACCTGGTAAATGATGGTGTTCCTGACTTCTTCGCGGGTCATCCGCATCTCGCGCCGGCCGAAACCCTGAATGTCGGGCAAGCCTGGATGGGCGCCGATCTTTACGCCACTCGCCTTGGCGCTGCGGACGGCGGCGTGCATGTGATCCGGATCCGAAGCGTGAAAACCACAGGCGACATTGGCAACGTCGATGATGGGCATCATGCCCATATCGTCGCCAACCTTGTAGAGGCCAAAGCTTTCGCCCATGTCGCAGTTTAGCGTCACCGCCATCGCATTGTTACCCCTCGAAGCTGCCGTCTTTGCGGCGTTGCAGCATTTTTTGCGCATGCGAGGGCATTTGTGAAATAGTAGTTTATTGATTGTCATATCAAAAAAACAGATAATGGTTCTGGGCCAGGGCGCACCATGACCATCACCTTGAAACAGCTGGATTATTTTATCGCGACCGCCGAGAGCGGACAGGTCAGTCATGCCGCGGTGGAACTCAACATCTCGCAATCGGCGGTCACTGCGGCGATAAAGACGCTTGAGGCTGACCTGGGCGTACGGCTTTTGGAGCGTAACCACGCTGGCGTAAGACTGACGATGGAGGGCGCGCGGTTTCTTGAACATGCGCGTGTTATCACCGGGGCCGTTGCTGCCGCCGTCCGAAGCCCGTTGCGCGATAGGAAAGGCCTGGCGGGCAAGCTGCGGCTGGGCATGACCTACACGGTCGTCGGCTACTACATGTCGCGCCACTACGCGCGGTTTCGAAAGACCTATCCCGAGATCGAGGTCGAGGTGCTGGAATTGCCCCGAGACGCTCTCGAAAGCGGCTTGATGTGCGGGGACATCGACATGGCCGTGATGCTGGTGTCCAACCTGGAGCACACCAAGGAGTTGGCGCAGGAGGTCTTGATGCGGTCGAACCGCCGGCTCTGGCTTTCGGCTGATCATCACCTCCTCGCGCGGCAGGAGATCAGCCTCGCCGATGTGGCGGCGGAAGATTATGTCATGCTGACGGTTGACGAGGCACGCACGACGGCCGCCCGTTACTGGGATGCCGCGGGCCTTTCGCTCCGCGCCGTCCTTACCACCAGTTCGGTCGAGGCCGTGCGGTCGCTCGTGGCTGCCGGCATGGGGGTCACTGTCCTGTCCGACATGGTTTACCGCCCCTGGTCCTTGGAGGGGCAGCGCATCGAAGTGCGCGGGCTTGTCGAGCCCATCCCCACTATGGACGTTGGCCTTGCCTGGTCGCGTGACAGATCAATCGAACCGGCGGCTGCGGCCTTCCGGGCCTTTATGTCCGTAACCATGGGCGGCGGCGGCTAATCTCCTGCCGCCAGTCAGGCGCTATGGCTCAGGCTCGCTGGTTGAGCAGCGGAGCATGCCGCGCTCAGGATCTGATGCCTCGCATCCTCAAGGGGGATTTCACCTTTGTCGCAAATTACCTCGTCATCGTCGTCCCTCAGGTTGCTCCCGACAAACAGAAGGAATTCTTGGACAGTCTTATTGGTCACCTCGGACCGGAACCGGAGAAGTTTCTCATCGGCGGGCGGTGACTTCACGGTTGCGGGCTACGATCTGCTCGTGGCGGAGGGGAGGCGTCGCCTCCATGAAGCCCTTGATCAGCGCGTCGCGAATTCTGGGTGCGCGCGCCTTTTCCGCCGTGGACAGCGCATCCTGAAGATCAGGCAACGTCAGTTCCGTGCAGTAGGCGGGCGTGCCCGGTTGCTGGCGCCAGGAATTCGCGAGATCGCCGGCATCAAGTGCGTCGAAACCGGTCTCGTTCACCAGTTCGGCGAAGACACCCGCAACGTGCTTCGCGACATTCTGAAGAACGGGTGGATGGAACCGAAAACAGCACCGGGCGGCCGACCTTAGTCTGCCTATCCGACTGCGCAGCCTTTCGAATTTAATCACGCCCGCCGCTAGCGGGTGTGCATCAAACAAGTGCTCTCTGACAGGCGGCCGTTGGGCTTGGGAAGGAGCGGCGTGTGAGGGCGGCAATTGGTCGGCCGCCCGCAGCCGCTTGCACAACCGCGATAGCAAAACCTTGGCATGATGAGGAAGAATATTGGACGAGCGGGGGTTTTCTGTACCTCTTGACCAAGCGTGAGCACTCGTCTTGGCGCTATGCTATCATTTCTGATCCCGCTTCCTGAAAACGGGGGATCCCGCAGAGCCTGAGGCAAGTCACCATTTCGTCCAGGATGATATCCAGTGCCTTGGCCACGCCGGGCTCGCCAGCCACGGCGCCGAACAGGGCGGCCCGGCCGATCGCCGCGACGGTGGCGCCGCGTGCCTTGGCCTTGACGATGTCCGTGCCCGTGCGGATACCGGAATCGATGAGGATCGGGATTTGGGCGCCAAGTGCCTGACGGATAGCGGGCAGGGCATCGATGCTCGATACAGCACCGTCGAGCTGGCGGCCTCCATGGTTGGACACCCAGATGCCATCGGCACCAGCCGCCACCAGTCGCGACGCATCGCCCGGGTGCAGGACGCCCTTGACCAGCAGCCGGCCTTTCCACCAGTCGCGGATCTGGCGGAAATCGTCCCAGTCGAAACCTGCATGGAGGCTGCCGCCAACACGCGCGGCGATCGTCAGGCCGGCGCTGTTGTCACCGAGATAGCCGCGGACGTTCTCGAACTGGGGCAGACCGCCGCGCAGCAGGCGCAGCGACCAGCGAGGATGAAGCATGCCTTCCCAGAGATGCCGGGCCGAAGGCCGCAGTGGGATAGATATGCCGTTCCTAATATCCTTTTCGCGCTTGCCACCGGCTTGCAGATCAACGGTCACCACCAGCGTCGAATAGCCAAATTCTTCCGCTCGCCTCACCAACTGGCGATTGAAGTCGAAATCCTTGAGCACATAAAGCTGGAACCACAGCGGCCCCTGTACGGCTCGCGCCATGCCTTCGATGCTGGCCGTGGCCATGGTGGAGAGCGTGTAGGGGATGCTGCGAGCGGTTGCCGCCCTCGCGATGGCAATGTCGGCTCCGGGCCTGACCAGCGCGCAGGAGCCCATCGGGCTGATCACCAGCGGTGTTGGCAAGGTCTCGGACCAGAGCGTCGTGGAAACGTTCGGATGCGAAACATCGGTAAGCACGCGCGGCAAAATTCTGATCTTTTCGAAATCGCTTCGATTGGCTTTGAGGGTGAGTTCTTGCCCCGCCCCGCCATCGATGAATTCGAAGACGGATTTCGGCAGACGACGACGGGCAAGCGTGCGAAAGTCCTCGACCGAAACATGGCGATCGAGAGCGCCCATCTTAGGTCTGGACCCTGTGCCCGCCGGCGATGAATATCCGGCGCATGAGCGTCTGGCCGACCTTGCCAGGTCCAACAAGATTTATCCTTGGCTTGGTCATATCAGTCGCGCCCGGCCGTGAGCCGGTCGCAGACCGAACGGGTTATCTCGCTGGTCGACGCCCTGCCTTTCAGGTCGGCGCTCAGAAGCCCATTGGCCAGGCAGTCCTCGGTCACGCGACGGATGCGCGCGGCGGCCTGGTTGAGCCTCTCGTCGCCATGCTTGTGGCCGAGCCAGTCGAGCATCGAGGCTGCCGACAGGATCGTCCCATAAGGGTTGGCGATACCCTTGCCGGCAATGTCGGGTGCCGAGCCGTGCGCGGCCTGGAAGAAGCCGTTGGCCACGCCGATCTCGGCTGAAGGCGCCATGCCCATCCCGCCCACCGTCGCGGCGGCGAGGTCGGACAGGATGTCGCCGAACATGTTCTCGCTGACGATGACGTTGAAATGACCCGGTTTCACCACGAGATGCATCGCCATGGCGTCGACCAGCGCGTGCTCGGTCGCGATATCGGGATAGTCCTTCGCCACTTCGTCGAAGACGGAGCGAAAGAAGGCATAGCTGCGCAGCACGTTGGCCTTGTCGCAGCAGGTCACTCGGCGCACGCCGTCACGGGGCGCGCCGCCCGACTGGCGCGCCAGTTCGAAGGCCTTGCGTGCGATGCGCTCGATGCCGGAGCGGGTCTGCACCAGCGTGTCGACCGCCACTTCGCCGCGCAACAGCGCGCCCGATCCCCGCGCGGCGTAAAGCCCTTCGCTGTTCTCGCGCAAGATGATGTAGTCGATATCGCCGGCCTTCACTCCGCTCAACGGGCTCGGCACGCCCTCGAAGAGCCTGACGGGGCGGATATTGGCATAGAGATCGAGTTCGAAGCGCAGCCTCAGCGTGAAATCCAGGCCTGCTTCGGTCCCATCGGGATGGATGACGCCCGGCAAGCCGCCCGCACCATGCAGGATGGCGTCCGCCTCGCGGCAGGCCTGGAAGGTCGGCTCGGGAAAGCTCTGGCCGGTCTTCAGGAAATGCTCGGCTCCGGCCGGGTATTCGCTGAAGTGCAAGGGGCTGCCGGGACCGAGCGCTGCTTTCACCACTTGAACCGCTGCGGCGCAGACTTCCGGGCCGATGCCGTCGCCATGCACCACGGCGATTTCGTAGACAGGCTTCATCGCCAACTCCCAAATGGTCTAACGCTCAGATGCACTTGCCGCCATCGACGTTGAGGTCGACGCCGGTGATCATGCTGGCCTCGTCGGAGCACAGGAATGCCGCGGCGTTGCCCATGTCCGCCGGCGTAGACAGCCTGCCGATCGGAATGGTGGCGACGACGCGGGCGCGGTTCTCTTCGCCGGAGCCGATGAAAGTGGACAGAAGTGGCGTGTCGCCGGCAACCGGATTGATGGCGTTGACGCGGATGCCGAAGGGGGCGAGTTCCACGGCCATGGCCCGGGTGGCGGCAATCGCCCAGCCTTTGGAAGCATTGTACCAGGTCAAATTCGGGCGCGGCGAGACGCCGCCGGTGGAGGCGACGTTGAGGATGGCGCCCGATTTGATGGATTTGAAATGCGCAACGACCGCACGGGCGCCATTGTAGATGGATCGCATGTTGACGTTGGCGATCCGGTCGAACATCTCTTCGTCCATCGTCTCGAGCGCCAAGGGCGGCTGGGCCACGCCGGCATTGTTGACCAGTATGTCGAGACCGCCAAAGGCCGAGCGGGCCAGGTCTGCCGCCGCTTCGAAGCTTCCGAGTGTCGAGACGTCGCCAGTGATTGGCCGCACATTTTCGCCGGCTTCGGCAGCAACGCGGGCCGCGGCGGCCTCATCACGGTCCATCAAAACGACCAGCGCACCTTCGGTGACGAATTTCCTGACGATGCCTTCGCCAAATCCCGAACCGCCGCCCGTGACGATAGCGACCTTGCCAGCAAGTCTCATATCTGTTCCTCCGTTGCCGGCACCATCGGGGAAGTCGCGTGCATTGCACAGTCCGATTATCTGAACGCCCTTTTAGCTTTCCTTGTTTGAGGTCGACCGGCGTGGGAGTCATAGTCGCCACGGAATTGTGAGGAGGAAGAGATGACGCTGAATTTCGACCCGCGGGCGAAGGCCACGGCGCTCTACCATGGCGAATTCCGGCCGATGTTCGTCGGCGGCAAGTGGGTTCCGGCACAATCCGGCCAGGAGATGCAGGCGCTCAACCCGGCGACTGGCGAAGTGTTGGCCACCGTGCCGCGTGGCTCGGCGGCCGACATCGATGCGGCGGTGGCCGCTGCGCGCACGGCCTTCGAAGGGCCGTGGTCAAAATTCTCGCCCTACGAGCGGCAGTGCGTGCTTCTGCGCATCGCCGATCTCTTCGAGACCCATTGGGAAGAACTCAGCGTTTCCGACACTCTCGACATGGGACTGCCGATCACGCGCACGCTCGCCAACCGGCGGCGCGTCATCGGCATGCTGCGCTTCTATGCGGGCATGGCGACCGCGCTGCATGGCGAATCCATAGACAATTCGATCCCCGGCGAGATCGTCTCGTTCACAAGGCGCGAGCCGGTAGGCGTTGTCGGCGCGATCATCCCCTGGAACGCTCCGACTGCGGCGTCGATCTGGAAGATCGCGCCGGCGCTCGCCACCGGCTGCACCATCGTGCTGAAGCCCTCGGAGGATGCTTCGTTGACGCCGCTGCTGATCGCCAGGCTGATGCAGGAGGCCGGCGTTCCCGACGGCGTCGTCAACGTCGTCACCGGCACCGGGACAGAGGCCGGGGTGCGGCTCGCTGAACATCCCGACGTCAACAAGATCGTCTTCACCGGCTCGACGCTGACCGGCCAGGCCATCGCGCGGGCGGGCGTGACCAACCTCAAGCGCGTTTCCCTGGAGCTCGGCGGCAAATCGCCGATCATCGTCTGCCGCGATGCCGACATCGACAAGGCGGTTCCGGTCGCCGCGATGGCTGTGTTCGTGCATTCGGGCCAGATCTGCATCGCCGGTTCGCGGCTTTTCGTGGCCCGCGAAATCCATGACGAATTCGTGCGCCGGGTCGCCGAGTTTGCCGGCAGGCTTCGCATCGGCCACGGCATCGAGGCGGAAACCGAAATCGGCCCGCTCATCAATGCCAGGCAGGCCGGCAAGGTGGTGGGCTATATCAAGGCCGGCCGCGACGAAGGCGCGGAACTGATGGCGGGCGGCTCGCGACTGACCGGCGGGCCCTACGACGGCGGCAATTTCATCGCGCCGACTGTCTTTGGTGCGGTGTCGGACAAGATGACCATCGCGCGTGAAGAGATCTTTGGTCCGGTGATTTCGGCGATGCCGTTCGACACGCTCGACGAAGCCGTGGCGCGGGCCAATGCGACGCCCTATGGCCTGGCGGCCGGCATTTTCACCAGTCATCTTGGCACCGCCCACAAGCTCGCCCGCCGCATCAAGGCCGGCTCGGTATGGGTCAACATGTACCACGCCATCGACCCGGCGGTGCCGTTCGGCGGCATGAAGATGTCCGGCTACGGCCGCGAGGGCGGCATCGAACATCTGCATGAATATCTGGAGACCAAGTCGATCTGGATCCAGACCGACTGAGGGTGCGCTGATATTCAGGTGAGGCCGGGCTGCCAATGGCGGCATTCCCAGCGCACCATTCTCGGCGCTCGTGCAAGATGCCTGTCCGAAGGCGCGACGCTCAGTTTGCCAGTTCGCGCAAATTGGTGCGGATGAGGTTCATCAGCTGTTCGGAGAAGGAGTGGTGCACATAGCCCCGCGCGGTGATGATGCCGACCGAGCGGTGGGCGTCGCGATGGTCGATCGGCACCACCCGCATACGCTCGTCATTGCGCGAAATGGCGATGCCGGGCACCACGCAGACGCCAAGTCCCGAACACACCAGTGCCACCGCCGTCTGTGCGCTTTCGACCTCGTATTGCGGCTTGAACTCGATGCCTTCCGCCGCCGTCAGCCGATCGACAAGGCCGCGCACGGCGGTCTTGCGGTTGAGCAGGATGAGCGGATAGCACAGCAGGTCGGAGAGCAGCAGCTTCTTTTCGCCGCCGTATATTTCCGTGGGGATGCAGGCCATCAGCGGATCGTCGAGGATGGACTCGAACTGGAAGTCCGTCAGGTTTGGCAGTTCCGGGCCGATGTAGAACTCGACCTCCTGCTGTTGCAAAAGGCCAAGCGCGGCCTGCGGCGGGCTCTCGATGACCTCGACGATGCTGCGTGGATAGCGCAACTTGAATGTCGCCAGGATATCGCCCAGCCGGCTTGCCGCGAGCGTCGGGGCACAGGCGATCTGCACTTTGCCCTTGCGCCGAGCGGCGACCTCCGTCAGGCGGTCGAGGCTGGTCTGCACCTGTGACATCACGTTGGCGATCTCCTCGAACAGGATCTGGCCTTCCGGCGTCAGGCTGGCACGCTGTGCGGTGCGGATGAACAGCGAGATGCCGATCTGCTCCTCAAGGTCGCGAATCTGCATCGAGACCGCCGATGGCGAACGGTTGCTCTCCTCGGCAGCACGTCGGAAGCTGCCGTTTTCGGCGGCAAGCAGGAACGTCTGCAGAAGTTTGAGGTTGACGCTGGGCATATCCGCTCGGGCAGGGTGATCTGACCCCTGACCTATTCAGACGCGGAACCGATTGCAAGGCAATAGGGTAGGCCAGACATTGGTCCTGGCTTGGCCGGCAAAAGTGTCTCTCTTGTCGAGCCGCTCAATGAACCGCGGCGAACATGACGCGTTCCTCGGTGGCCTCCGAAAGCATCATCTCCTCGACCACGCGGCCGCGCTTGACCACCAGAATGCGATCCGAAACGGCGAGAATTTCAGGCAGGTAGGACGAGATGACAACGACGGCCATGCCTTGCTCGGCGAGATCGCTGATGAGCTGGTGGATCTCGACGATGGCGCCGACGTCGACCCCGCGTGTCGGCTCGTCGAAGATCACCAGCCTCGGCTTCTGAATCAGCGATTTGGCGATCACGACCTTTTGCTGGTTACCGCCGGAGAGCTCGATCATCCGGGCTCGGTCGCTGGTCTGCCGCAGGCTCAGACGTTCGCTCCATTCGCGGGCAAGTTGCCTGGCCCGCGCCAGCGACACCATGGAGACGGGATTGGCGCCCTCGGTCAGTTCACCCATTTGCAGGTTCTCGCCCGCGGTCATGGTTTCGAAGAAACCGTCGACCTTGCGATCCTCGGTGACATAGACGATGCCGTCGCGCACCGCAGGCCTGGGCACCCGATAGCGCACCGACTTGCCGAGCAGGCGGATCTCGCCGCCGTGGAAGATGTTGCGCTTCAACAGTCCGGCGACGACCTTGGCCATTTCGGTGCGGCCGGCGCCGACAAGGCCGAACATGCCGGTGACCTGGCCCGAAAACACCGAGAAGGAAGAGTTGCGCACCAGGCCGGCGCAGGACAGATTCTCGACCGAAAGCACCTTGTCGCCGTAGGGGCGCGCCGTGCGCTTGACCTCGCCATGCAGCGTTTCGGTGAGCGTGCGGCCGACCATGGCCTGCACGATCGAGGCGCGGGTGAAGCCCTTGGCCTCGCCGGACGCGACGATCTCGCCATCGCGCATGACCGTGATGCGGTCAGCGACGGCAAGCGCCTCTTCCAGCGCATGGGTGATGAAGATGACGGCGATGCCCTCCTTCACCAGCCGCTGCAAAAGTTTGAAGAAGTGGCTCTTCTCTTCTGGCGTCAGCGTCGCGGTCGGCTCGTCGAAGATGATGACGCGGGCCTTGTGGTGGACGGCGCGCGCGATCTCCACCATCTGCTTGTGCGCCGCGCCCAGCGTGCTGACCTGCGCGGACGGGTCGACCTGGAAGCCCATGCCGGCGAGGAACTGCCGCGCCTGAATGTAGAGGCCGCGCAACCGGTTGAACATCTTCTCTTCGCCGAGATAGAGATTCTGCGCTACCGTCATGGCCGGCACCAGGTTGGTTTCCTGGAACACCATGGCGATGCCGGCGCGCAGCGCTTCGGCGGGCGTGGCGAAGGACACATCCTTGCCGTCGAAGGTCATCTTGCCCTCGGTCAGCTTGAAGACACCGGCCATGACCTTGGTCAGCGTCGACTTGCCGGCGCCGTTTTCCCCGAGCAGCGCGTGGATTTCGCCTTTGCGCAGGTCGAAATTGACATTCTTGAAGGCCGGAATGCGCGCGAATGCCTTGGCGGCATCCCTGAGTTCAATGATGTTGGCGTCCGACATCGCTTAGCCTCGCTTGCCGCTGGCGGCGCTCGCCACGCGCACGATCCTCGATCCGCCGCGCGAGGCGACCAGCAGATCATCGCCCAGCTCGCAGGCGCTCAGCGTCCCGTGCACCTTGCCGTCTGCGCGCGAATGGAAACTCGACAGCGGCTTCATGTTCTGGTCGCAAAGAACCACCAGCCCGTAGGACCTTGTCACCGCGTATGGCTTCAGCACGTTCATCTGCTTCAACTGGCTGCCTTGCATGGGCTCGCGATAGTCGCGCCATGAGCCGAGCGACGGCGCCATCCAGTAGGCCTCCGGGACTTCCGCCAGCATGCGCGTGCGGTAGGTCTCCTCGCGCAGGATGAACTCCACCAGTTGGTTGCGCACGGAATAGAAGGTCAGCCAATAGCCGGCGTTGAAGGCCGGGGCGATGCGGGCGGGGTAGGCCGGCAGATGCTCCAGCATGGGCAGCGTCGCCTTGGTGGCAAGGTCGATCGCCAGCACGCGGTGGCGCCAGGCCTCCGAAACGTAGATGCGGTTGGAGCCGGTGGTGGCGATGCCGGCCGGCCAGGCCAAGCCGTCCCTGATAAGCTCCAGCCGGCCGTTTTTTAGATCGAGCCGCCAGACCGAACCGGACACGCTCTTCTGCATCAGGTCGCGACGCCAACCGCTCGCCGGCACTGAGGCCGAACCGTTGGCCACCAGCAAGGTGTTGCTGTCGAGGAAGGTGAGAGCGGTGATGCAGGAGAGGCGCCGAGCCTCCTCACCCGTCGCCTCGCGCCCGTCATGCAGGCCGCCGTGGACGACGACGCCCTTGCCGTCGATGGCCATCGCGGTCATGCCGCGGGCATGGGCGAGTGCGGTGATCTCGCCCGGAAATTCCTGCAAGGTTTCGGCATGGCCGTCGGCGCTAAAGCGCATCAGCCGGTTGGCGCTGCTTGCCAGAATGCCCTTTTCGGTGCGTACGAGATTGTCGGCCTCGGCGAGGCCGGCGAACGGCTCGGCTTCCTCCAGTCCTTGGTTGGGCAGCAACGGCCCGTCGAGCGTCGGCACGGTCACTGCCCACTCGCCACGGCCGAGAAAGCGGTCAAAAAGCTGGCTCAAACCGCTCATGGCTTTTTGCCCCAGTATGAATCCGAGCTGAACCAGTCGGGATCGACGCCTTTCAAGGGCAAGGTGCCCATGCGGTTGTTGAAGATGCCGCAGAGATAGAGGATGCCCTTGTGCTCGCGCATCGAGGTGATCATCGGATGCTTCTCGCCGGCCTGGTCCCACAGGCTTTCGAGGATCTGGCCGTTCTCGTCGAAGCGCAGCACGCAGCCGGTGTTGAGATTGGGCATCAGCCACGCGTCTTCCGATACGCGCCGCGCCATGCGACGGCGGAAGCTCGGCATTTCAAGCGAGAGATCCAAGGCCGGCGTGCGCATGCCCATCAGGGCCAGCCAGTAGGTACCGTCGGAGGCGCGGTTGATGTTGTCGGGATAGCCGGGCAAGCCCTCGATGACGCGCTCGACTTGGCCCTTCTTCGGGCCATCGAAATAATAGCGGCTGATGCGGCAGGCCCAGCTTTCGGCGAACAGCACCGACTGGCCGTCGAAGGCCGTGCAAATGCCGTTGGGGAAGACGAGGTTCGACAGCAGTGTGCGTGTCGAACCGGATTTGGGATCATGGACGATGATGCGTCCGTTGCCGCGGCTTTCCAGCGCGTCGGCATACCAGTCATGCATTTCGAAGCGCACTGTCGCTTCCGAGAAGACGATACGGCCGTCCGGCAGGATGTCGCAGTCGTCGGCGAGCTTCATGGTCGAGTCGTCGACCACCGAGGTCAGTGAGCGGTTGGTTTCGGCGGTCAGCAGCTTTACGTCGCCGGCCGGCGAGACCTGATAGAGGCCCATGCCGGCGACGCAGATGACGAGGTTGTCGTCGCGGTCGAAAGCCATGCCGAGCGGCGAGCCGCCAATATGTGCGAACACTTCGCTATCGGTGTAATGGGGCGGCTGGAAGCGCAGGATCTCGCCCTGGCGGCTGCCGGTGTAGAGACGGTCCTGCCGGTCGAAGATCACATCCTCCGCGCCATCGAGAACGCCGAGGCCGATGACGCCGACGTCCTTCAACCGGTCATTCACCGCCATTGGCGCGCCGGGCGCGGTCGAGATCGCCTGCGGCATCTTGGCGAAGGTTGGCGAGATGTAGACGCTGCGCAGGATCTTGTGGCGGTTCTTCACCCAGCGAACGTCGAGAAGCACCGACAAAAGCAGCACGATGCCGAGGATCAGGAAATTGACCGGGCCGGGCACGGCCAGCGCAAGCAGACTGTTCGACAGGACAAGCACGAAGACGGTGCCCATCAGCGCCTTGGCGACCGAGCCGCGCCCGCCGCCTAGCGAGATGCCGCCGAGCACGGTCGCGGTCAACACCTGCAGTTCGAGACCGGTGCCGATGTCGGAAGCGGCACTGCCGATGCGGGCCGAGAAGAAGAAGCCGGAGAGCGCCACCAGTACCGAGCACAAGACATAGGCGCTGAACAAGATGAAGCGCACATTGATGCCGGCATTGTAGGCAGAGCGGCGCGCGCCGCCGACCGCGAACAGCCGCCAGCCATAGCGGGCGCGCGACAGCACGAGATGGATGATCAGCGCGATGACGACGAACACCACAAAGGATGTCGGCACGCCCCAGATTGTGCCGAAACCAAGGAAATCATAGGCCGGCGAATCCGGACCGCTGGTGACGATCCGCGTCGAGACCTGCGGGAAGACGATGTCGAAGGTCGAGCGGTAGATGATGAGCGTCACCAGCGTGGTGAGAAACGCCCGCATGCGCAGGAAGCCAACCAGGAAGCCGTTGATGGCGCCGCAGACGACGCCGAGGCCCAGGCACGCCAACAGGCCGGTACCAAAGCTCCACTGCTCGACATTCATCCCATAGAGCGTGACCAGCACGGCGAGCGCGAAGGTCGACCCGACAGACAGATCGATGCCGCCTGACACCATGACGATGGTCATGCCGAGCACCACAAGGCCAAGCTCGGCGGTCTGGCCGCTGAGATTGGTCAGCGTCGCCAGATCGAAGAAGCCCGGCACGATCGAGCCGAAGATCGCGCACAAAATGACCAGCGCCGTGAAGGGGATGACGCTGTCGATCCACTTCTTGGTCAGGATCTCCCCGACCACGTGGTCGGGGAGCAGGCGGTAGCGCCAGCGCACAAGGCTTTCAGCCATGCTCATCAAGGAAGTCCGTTACTTGAGCTCGTCCAGCTTCCAGCAATTCCTGCCGGTCGCATTGGCCTTGTCGACGCGGGTGATCGGGCCGAAGAAGATGGTCTTCTCGCTACCCGCCTGCCGGCCGGGCTGCTGCAGCAGCTCGGAAATCTGTTGTGCTGCGATCTCGGCCTGGATCGGGGCATTAAAGTTGAAGATCACGTCGAGCAGCCCGTTCTTGATGCTCTCGCAGCCCGTGGCGCTGCCCGCGCCATTGGTGACGATCGTCACCTGGTCCTGCTTGCCGGCGGCCACGACGGCGGCACCGGCGCCGACCTCGGCATTATCCCAGATGCCCATGATGCCGCACAGGTCCGGATGCTGCTGGAGGACCGTCTCGGTGATCTGGCGGGCCTTTTCGCTCATGTAATCGGCCGGCTGGTCGGAGACGAGCTGCAGCTCGGGATTGGCCTTCAGCACCTCGTCGATGCCGGTGCGCATGTAGATGTTGGCGGCACCCGTCTGGACGCCGGCGAGCCAGACCACCTTGTGCGAGACGGCATTGGGCCCGGTGCAGTGCTTGGCCAGTTCGCCCATTTCGAGACGGCCCATTTCGATCCAGTCGTTGCCGACATAACTGTCCGTCTGGGTGGCCGACTGCATGTTGACTTGCAGCACCTTGATGCCGGCCGCCTGCGCCTGTTTCAACAGGCGTGCGTAGGTCTGGACGTCGGGGTTCTGCACGATGATCAGGTCCGGCTTCTCGGCGATGGCGCCCTGCATGGCGCGAATGCCGGCATTGGTGTCGCCGGAGGGATCGCGCACTTCGAGGCTGAAGCCGTAGCGTGCCGCGTGACGTTGCCACACCACCACCCATGCCTGGTTGAGGTCCATGCCCTGCGAGATTGGCACGAAGATGACCTTCTTGCCCTTGAGCGCCTCGAGATAGGTAGAGCGGCCGACCTGATCAGTTTCCTGCGCCGTGGCGATTTTCGCCGCGCCCAGCAGCGCCAGCGCTGTCATGCCCGCGAGCAGGCAGTTCTTGAACAACTTCATGGTATCCTCCCAGATTTATGTCTCGGTTCTTGTTCAGATGTCGCCGCTTTGCGAGGTCTGCTCGTCGCGCGGATTGATGATGGCGTCGATCGCCAGCGCGCCCAGCAGGATCACGCTCTTGATCAGGTTCTGGCTGGTGTAGCTGAAGTTCAGGATCGTCATGCCGTTGGTCAGGATGCCGACCAGGATGGTGCCGACGATGACGTTGCGTACGCCGCCCTGGCCACCGGAGAGGCCGATGCCGCCCAGCACGACCACCAGCAGCACGTCATAGATCAGGCTGGAATTGTAGAGGCGCGTGTCGATGCCGGTGACCAGCCCCAGCATGATGATGCCGGCGATATAGGCAATGAGGGCGCTGATGACATATTGCGTCACGATGATCGGGCGCGTCGGCAGCCCGGTCGTGCGGGCCGCGTTCGGGTTGTCGCCAGTAGCATAGACCAGCCGGCCGAAGCGGGTCTTCCTCAGGAAAAAGCCCATGAGCGCGGCCACCGCCGCGAAGATGATCACCGACATCGGGATGCCGAGGATGGTTCCGTTGCCGACGAATTTCAGCCAGCCGATATCGGAGGGGGCATAGAGCACGTCGGACGCAAAGACGATGCGGCCAGAGCCGTAGACCGAGGACGCGATGGCAAGAGTGGCGAAGATCGGCGGAATTTCGGCCACCGCCACCATGACGCCGGTGAACAGGCCGATGGCCGCGACCAGGATGGCGCCGAAGACGACGGCCAGCGTGAAGTCGACGCCCCAGGTGGAGATCCAAATGCTGAAGGCGACGCCGACGACCATCACCGCCACCATGGTCAGGTCGATGCCGCGCCCAACGACGATGAACCCCATGCCGACGGCCAGCGTGCCGAGGATCGAGACATTCTTGAGAATGGCAAGGATGTTGCCCTGGCTCAGGAAATTGTTGAGCGTCGCCGAGAACACCAGGAAGAGGACGGCCGAGATCGCGCCGACGACGAGTTCCTGGGACATCTTGATGCCCAAGCGCGCGGTGTCGGATTTGCCCGAACCAGCCAAGTCTGTTCCTCCCTCGCTGCCGGTTTGAACCAGCGGCGTGCCAAAGCGGCCTTGCCCCAGGGGCTTTGCCGCGACGACGTTCCTCCACAGCCCTAAGCCGGCTGCTTGCGTAAAGACCATCGCGGCTCAGGGCGGCAGGGGCAATTTCGATTTTCTGATGCGCTGTGCAGTTCGTCAGTGTGGAAAAAGAGGATGAGGAATCGTCGGTTGTGTGCTCTGCCGGATTTCACCTGTCGCAAAGCTCAGCCCGATGCCGGCAGCGTGCCGCGATCCCCGTGACGGTACTTTCCTGAGTGACGGGAGTGTCAAGTAAGGCACAAGCGGGCCCTGCTCTCCCTGGGTTTCCGTCCTACAGGCCGTTTCCATCGATCATCGCCATCAGGCAATCGCCAGCTTGTGTGCCGCTGATGCCCAGATCACGCACGCTGTTCATGTGGTTTCGGTCATTCAGGCGGAGGTCGCTGACAGGGTGCCCCTGCGCGCGCAAGCGCTTTCCGAAGTCGGCGGCCTGCTGGTGAAAAGGTGACGTTTCCTGATCTCCGACGAGAATGGTCGCTGCCGTCTCCGGGTCATGCCACCGCGTCATTGGGGTGAAGGCAGCTGCCTCCTCATCGGTGATGCCGATTAACGGCTGGAGGAAGGAGGTCTGAAGGGGCTTGAGGTCGTAAAGGCCGCCTAGCAGCAGCGCCGCACGTATGCGCGACGGCATTGGCGCCTTTTCGAACAGGAATGTGGCCAGGTGCGCACCCGCCGAATGACCACTTACGCTTAGCCGGGCAGGGTCGCCGCCATGGGCGGCTATATTGTCCAGCACCCATTGTTTGGCACGCCGGATCTGGTCGACGATTGCCGCCATCCTGAATTCGGGCATCAGCGCATAGTCGACGATGACCGCGATCGCCCCAGCTTTGGTGACTGTGTTCGCTACATAAGAATAGTCGCTCCTGGAGAACATGCGCCAGTAGCCACCATGGATGAAGGTGTGCACGGGAAGATCCCTGCGCACACCGGGCGGAAAGAACAGGTCCAACCTTTCGGCCTCGCCCTCGCCATAGGCGATACCCGCCGATATCGGCAGGGTCGCCCGGGTTTCGGCGCTGCGAGTCACTATGTCGGCCACGATATCGTCAAAATCGGCCACATGGTCGCGCGTGCGGAAAGGGTCCTTTGACATGACTGCCGGTTCAGAAGGTGACGGCAATATATTTAGCCTCCATGAACTCGGCGATGCCGTGGTGCTGGCCGCCTTCGCGGCCAAGGCCGCTCTGCTTGACGCCTCCGAATGGTGCGGCCGGATCCGACATCAGTCCCCGGTTGAGGCCGATCATGCCGGCCTCGATCCCCGACGCCACCCGCATGCCGCGCCCAACATCGCGTGTGTATATATAAGCGGCCAGGCCATATTCCGTGTTGTTAGCATGGGCGATGGCCTGGGCCTCGGTGTCGAAGCGTGTGATAGGTGCCACCGGGCCGAAAATCTCCTCGTGCGCCATCTCCGCATCCGGCGGCACCTCGGACAGCACTGTTGGCGGATAGAAGAATCCTTCTTCCTCCGAAATCGCCCCGCCGCAAAGCACCTTGGCTCCCCGGCCCACCGCGTCCTTGACCAGGCGATCGATCTTGTCGACAGCCTTTCTGGTGATCATCGGCCCGCACTCGGTGTCGGCATTCGGGCCCGCCCCCACCTTAAGTGCCGCCATGCGCTTGCGGAGCCCGTCGGCAAAAGCATCATAGATTCCCGATTGCACATAGAGGCGATTGGCGGCGGTGCAGGCTTCGCCGGCGTTGCGCATCTTGGCGATCATCGCGCCATCGAGGGCGGCGTCGAGATCGGCATCGTCGAAGACGACAAACGGGGCATTGCCGCCGAGTTCCATAGAACACGAAATGACATGCTTTGAAGCCTCGCCGAGCAAGGTTCGGCCGACACCCGTCGACCCCGTGAAGGACAGCTTCCTGACCCGCGGATCGGCAAGCATGGCCGAAGTCAGCGGCCCGGGACTGGTCGTGGTCAGCACGTTGACGACGCCGGCAGGCACGCCGGCTTCGCTGTAGAGTGCCGCCAGCGCATAGGCCGTCAGTGGTGTTTCGCTGGCCGGCTTTAGGACGACAGTGCAGCCTGCCGCCAGCGCCGGCGCGATCTTGCGGGTCGCCATCGCGGCCGGGAAATTCCACGGTGTGATCAGCACGCAAATTCCGATCGGCTCATAATCGACCACGATCCGGTTGGTGCCGGATGGCGCGGTGCCGAATTCACCGGTGATCCGGACCGCCTCTTCGGCATTCCAGCGGAAGAACTCGGCGGCATAAGCCACTTCGCCGCGCGCGTCGCGCAGCGCCTTGCCGTTCTCCAGCGAGATCAGCATGGCGAGCGTTTCGGAGCGTTCGACCATCAGTTCGAAACAGCGCCTGAGGATTTCCGAGCGTTTGCGCGGCGCAGTTTCCCGCCATCTCCTAGCTGCTTTGGCCGCCGCCTCGACGGCGGCGGTGGCGTCCTCGACCGTCGCATCGGGAACCGCCGCGATCACCGCCCCGGAGGAGGGATCGACGACATCGATGAGCCGACCGTCGGAGGACGACCGCCAAGTGCCGTCGATGTAGAGTCCGTGCGAAAAACCGCGCACGTCATAGCCATCCTGGTCGAGTTGCTGAGTGTTCAAATTCATCGCTTTGTTCCGTTTCTCACATAACGCAGGCGGCGAGGTCGCCGTCATGGGCGGCCTGGACGAGACGTCGCATCGTGCCGAGATCGAACGCACGCGGATTGTTCTTGATCAGGCGGTCGATGCCGAGCGCTTGCTCGGCGGTCCAGTCAAGCTTATCGGCAGGGAGGCCTAGATCAGCCAGTGTCGGCGTAATACCGATCGCCGCGAACAATCGCCTGATCTCCTCGATCGTGGCGGCTGCCATCTCGTCGGCGGTTCGCGCCTTGGCCTCCAAGCCAAGTGCCGCGCCGATCTCTGCCATCTCGTGAGCGGCGACGCGGCTGTTATAGGTCATCACGTAAGGCATCATTGTGGCCACGCCCAAACCATGGGCGGTGTGGGTGAGGGCGCCTGCCGGGTATTGCACGGCATGCGCCGCCGCCGTGCCGGCGGTGCCGAACGCGCAGCCCGCCGCCAGAGCGCCCATCATGACATCGGCACGCGCGTCGGCATCCGTGCCGTCGCTGCAGGCTTTCTCCAGACTCCGGCCAAGCAGCTTTATCGCGAGCAACGCGAAATGGTCTGTCAGCGCAGTCTTGCCGATGAAGACATGCTGTTGCGGGAGATTGGGGTCTTCACCGCGCCGCATGGCGGTGAAGGCCTCAATCGCATGGGTCAAAGCGTCGGCGCCGGCGATCGCGGTCAGGCCAGGCGGACAGGTCATTGTCAGCTCGGGATCGCACAGAGCGACCGCGGCCATAAGGTGAGGGCTCGATATGCCGACCTTGAGCGTCCGGTCCGGGTCGGAAATCACCGCGACCGGCGTCACCTCGGAGCCGGTGCCGGCCGTGGTGGGTACGGCGATCAGCGGCAGTGTCTGACCCGGCACCTTGAACTCCCCGTAATAGTCCTGGAGCTTGCCGCCATGGCTGAGCAGCAGGGTGGCGCATTTGGCGAAATCGAGACAGCTGCCGCCGCCGATGCCGATCACCATATCCGGCCCGAACCCCTTCGCTTCCTCGACGCAGACGCCGACCGTATCGCGTGGCACGTCGGGCAGAACACGATCATGCACCAGGACCTCGATCGAGGCTGACTGAAGGGACTTGATGATGTCGGCGAATACCGTTGTGCCCGCGAAACGCTCGTCGGTGCAGACCAGCGCGCGTCGGCCGAACCGGGCGGCGACCGTCGGCAGCACATGGCGTTGCCCCTTCCCGAACAGGATTTCACGCGGCAACCGCAGGGCGGCGAAGAGGGTCATGATTGGTCCTTTGACGGCTGCTGACTGGAAACGGAGGCATTGAACTCGGTCTGGATCGGACGGTTTAAGAGTGTGTCCCTCGCACTTAAAAGATATCCGCTTTAAAATCGTATAGGATATAGGATTGCATCCGCGGAACCATCGTGTTAGCAGTCCTCACTGTCAAGAGGCAAAATATGCAGACCGCAAACTTACCCGACCCAAGCGACGCCAGCATTGGAGCTGGTCGCATCCAGCGCGCCAACAGTCTCGTCGAAGATGTCTATGAAGCCATCTTCGCGCAGTTGATGGCGCTGAAGATCCCCCCCGGCTCGCGCATCACAGTCGACAGCCTGGTCAAGGAATTCAACGTCTCGCACACGCCGATCCGGGAAGCCCTCGGACGGCTCGAAGGCGAAGGCCTGGTGCTCAAGACGCATCTGATCGGTTATCGTGCCGCGCCCCAGATCACCCGGCGCCGTTTCGACGAATTATACGAGATGCGTCTGCTGCTCGAGCCGCATGGCGCCGCAAAGGCCGCCGCAACGATGGACGACGCCAAGCTCGATCTGTTGCTCGAAGCTGCCGGCGTGATGTCACGCCGCGAAGGCAAGGATGATCGCGTGCGCTATTCGAATTTCGCCAGGCAGGATGCGATCTTCCACGACAAGATCATGGAGTTTTCTCAAAACGAACTCATCCGCGAGACGTTGAGCCACCAGCACACGCACTTCCACATCTTCCGCCTGATGTTCCATGCACGCGTGACCGAGGAGGCGCTTGACGAACACGAGGCGATCCTTGCCGCGTTCGGCTCGGCCGATCCCGATGCCGCCGAAAAGGCGATGCGCATCCATATCGAGCACTCGCGCGATCGCCTGCTCCCGGCATTCGATTGAGGTCGGAACGGATGTCCATTGCCGCGAATATCGCCGGGGAGGGCGGGAGCACGTTGTCCAGCGATGCGCCTGGTTCGCTTGAACCGGTGCTGCGCGCCCAGGAATTGTCCAAGCAATACGGCCCAGTGACGGTGTTGTCGGACGTCACCCTGGACGTCCTGCCGGGAGAGATCCACGCCATCATTGGCGAGAACGGTGCCGGCAAGTCGACGTTGATGCGGCTGCTGTCCGGCTATGTCGAGCCAAGCCACGGCACGTTGTCGATGAACGGACACGCGGTGAAATTTGCCAAGCCTGCCCAAGCACAGGATGCCGGTATCGCTTTGGTTCATCAGGAGATACTGCTCGCCGAGGGGCTCACGGTCACCGACAATCTGTTTCTCGGGCGAGAGCTTTCGCGTGGCCATGTCGTGGATGACCGCACCATGCGCCGGCTGGCAACCGAGAAACTGGCGCAGATCGGCTGCGCGGTCTCGCCAAGGGCACTGGTGCGCGACGTTTCGCTGGCAGACCGGCAGATGGTGCAGATCGCTCGCGCCCTGCTTGACGACCACAAGGTGGTTATCTTCGACGAGCCGACCGCCGTTCTGACCGGTGGCGAGGTCGAGCGCCTGCTGGAGATCGTCCTGCAACTGAAGGCTCACGGCACCGCCGTGCTCTATATCAGCCACCGGTTGGATGAGGTGCAGCGGGTCGCAGACAAAGTGACCGTTCTGCGCGACGGCAAGACGGTCGGCACCTATCCCGGCAAGACGCTGAGCCAGATGGATATGGCGCGGCTGATGGTCGGGCGCGAACTGGCAGCGCTCTATCCTGAGAGAACCGCAGCGCCTTCGGATGTACCGATGCTGAGCGTGAGGAACGCCTCTGTTCCCGGCTATGTGGAGGACGTGTCGTTCACGGTCCACAAGGGCGAGATCCTGGGGTTCGCCGGTATGGTTGGCGCAGGCCGAACCGAACTCTTCGAGGGCATTATCGGCTTGCGCCCGGCAGTTGCTAAGATCGAACTTGAGGGCAAGTCGGTCCATTTCCAATCGCCGCGCGCGGCGATCGACGCCGGCGTCGGTTACCTGACCGAGGATCGCAAGGGCAAGGGACTGCTGCTGCAAGAGCACCTGGCGCCTAACCTGACGCTGTCGGCGCTCGATGTGTTTCATCCCGGCCTCTCGATGGGTCGGCGCCGCGAAGCGCAAGCCCTGGAACAGGCCGTGGAGACATATGACATCAGGCTGAAGAGCCTCGGCGCCAAAGCGGCCCAGCTTTCCGGGGGCAATCAGCAGAAGCTGCTGCTGGCGAAGGTGCTGCTGACCGATCCTTCGGTGGTCATTATCGACGAGCCCACGCGTGGCATCGACATCGCCAACAAGGCGCAGATCTATGCCTTCATCCAGGAGCTTGTGGCCAAGGGCAAGGCCTGCATCGTCATCTCTTCGGAGATGCAGGAACTGATCGGCATCTGCGACCGCATCCTGGTGATGCGCGAAGGCCGCATCAGCGGCGAGGTCAGTGGCGCCGAAATGACCGAAAGCAATGTGGCGGTACTGGCGACCAGTGGCCCCAAGCAAGGGCCAAAAGCCAAGGGAGGCACAAAATGGCTGTCATGAGCGAATCCGCACCCAGGCGTCGCCCCCTCGATCTCAACATCAGTTGGACCGATATCGGGCCTTTTCTTGCGCTGGCAGCTCTGCTGGTGGTCGGTTACCTCATCAACCCCGATTTCCTGTCCGCCACCAACCTCGCCAACGTCATCACCCGCAGCGCCTTCATTGCTATTATCGCGGTCGGCGCGACATTTGTGATCTCGTCGGGGGGGCTCGATCTTTCCGTCGGCTCGATGGCCGCCTTCATCACCGGCATCACCATCATGTTCATGAACGCGGTGGCGCCGCATGCCGGCATCTGGGCTATTCCCGCCGGTATGGCGGTTGCGATCCTGGTCGGCCTGCTGTGCGGGCTTGCCAACGGGCTCATCGTCACGGTCGGCAGGATCGAACCGTTTATCGCCACGCTGGGCACGATGGGGATTTTCCGGGCGCTGATAACCTATCTGACCGATGGCGGCACGATACCGATCGACAGGTCGTTGCGCGAGGCCTACCGGCCTGTCTATTTCGGCACGGTCGGCGGGATCCCGGTTCCAATCCTCATATCCGTCGCAGTCGCCGCGGTCGCATCCTTCATCCTTTACAAGATGAAATATGGGCGCAAATGTGCGGCGGTCGGCGCCAATGAGGATGTCGCCCGTTATTCCGGCATCTCGGTGATCAGGACACGGACCGTGGCCTATATCGTCCAGGGTGTCTGTGTGGCGATTGCCGCGATCTGCTACGTGCCGCGCCTGGGCGCCGCAACGCCGACAACCGGACAGCTTTGGGAACTGCAGGTCATCACCGCCGTGGTGATTGGCGGCACCGCATTGCGCGGCGGCAAGGGCCATGTGTGGGGGACAGTCGCCGGCGCCGTCATCCTGGAACTCATCGCCAATCTCATGGTGCTCTCGGACTTCGTCTCCGAATACCTCGTTGCCGCTGTTCAGGGCGTCATCATCATCATCGCCATGCTCATCCAGCGGTTTTCGAATTCGAAATAGCGCCGCGTCCGGACCACGCGGATTAACGTTCTTGTAGGTCCAAGGGAGAAGACAATGTTCAGTAGAAAATGGATTGCGGCAGCGACACTTGGCGCGCTGCTGCTGGCCGGCCAGGCCATGGCGCAAGACAAGAAGGTCATCGCGGTGTCGATACCGGCCGCTGACCACGGTTGGACAGCGGGCATCGTCTACCACGCACAAGCGGCGGCCAAGGAAATCAACGCCGCGTTCCCGAACGTCGAAGTGGTCGTGAAGACGTCGCCGTCCGCGGCGGAGCAGGTCAGCGCGCTTGAGGACCTGTCGGCCAGCCGCAAGCTGGATGCTCTGGTGATCCTGCCTTACAGCTCGGAAGAGCTGACCCAGCCGGTCAAGGCTATCAAGGACATGGGCACGTTCATCACCGTCGTAGATCGCGGTCTGACTGACGCCTCCGTCCAGGATCTCTACCTCGCCGGCGACAATATCGCGGTTGGCACCAACACCGCCAAGTTCATGATCGACAAGCTTGGCGGCAAGGGCGACGTCGTTGTGTTGCGCGGCATTCCGACCGTCATCGACGACGAGCGCATCAAGGGCTTCCAGGACACGATCAAAGGCACTGATCTGAAAGTCCTCGACATCCAGTACGCGCATTGGAACAGCGACGAAGCCTTCAAGCTGATGCAGGACTATCTGGCCAAGTACCCGCATATCGATGCGGTGTGGGCCAACGACGACGACATGCTGCTTGGCGTGCTCGAGGCGGTCAAGCAGTCGGGGCGGACCGACATCAAGCTTGCGCTCGGTGGCAACGGCATGAAGGACATCGTCAAGAAAGTGATCGACGGCGACGCCATGACGCCGGTCGAGACGCCATACCCGCCGTCGATGATCAAGACCGCGATCTACATGACAGTCGCCAACCTGATCGGCCAGGCACCCGTCCGTGGCACCGTCAAGCTCGACGCGCCGTTGATCACCCAGGCCAACGCCAAGGAATATTACTTTCCGGATTCGCCATTCTGACCCTATCCGATTTCACAGAAAGGCAGGCGCAGTCTGCGCCTTGCCTAGCTCAAAACACTGAGAGGAAGAGCCATGCCAGGCAAAAAGATACTGATGCTGACCGGTGAGTTCACCGAAGAATACGAAATCTTTGTCTATCAGCAAGCGATGGAAGCCGTCGGTCACACCATCCACGTGGTATGCCCGGACAAGAACGCCGGAGATCTGATCAAGACCTCGCTGCACGACTTCGAGGGCGACCAGACCTATACCGAAAAGCTCGGCCATTATGCGCTGATCAACAAGACTTTCTCGGAAGCCGAGAGGCAGCTCGATCAGTATCATGCCGTCTACTGCGCGGGCGGCCGCGGCCCGGAATACATCCGCACCGACAAGCGCGTGCAGGCGATCGTGCGCCATTTCCACGAGGCCAAGAAGCCAATCTTCACCATCTGCCACGGCGTGCAGATCCTGATCGCTGTCGACGGCGTGGTGCGCGGCAAGAAGGTCGCGGCACTCGGCGCCTGCGAGCCGGAGGTGACACTGGCGGGTGGCACCTATATCGACCTGTCGCCGACCGAGGCCTATGTGGACGGGACAATGGTTTCGGCCAAAGGTTGGACGGCGCTTGCTGCGTTCATCCGCGAATGTCTGAAGGTGCTGGGAACGGAAATCCGCCACGCATAAACTTCTGGAACCGACGCATTCGCCAAGGGATGCGTCGGTTCCCTTCAACAGCGCTTCCATATCCATCAATTCGGTCGGGATCGCGGCTCCCGAGCTACGATATAGGCGAGACACTTAAGTATTGCCGCCTGTTGCGCCCGCTTTTCTTCCTGCCTGTTCCACTGGTGCTGTTCGACAGGGTTGGCGCGTTGTTTCAGCATCCGGAAAGGCCGTGTCGTCGACCGTGCGGCCCCGTCGTCCCCCCGAGGCCACCTCGCTCCGGGCTTGCTCATTCGGATTGCAAGCTGCTGACATCAGTCAACGCCTGCAACGGCGCTACGCCACCGGAAATCGGGGTGCGCTTGAGTTCAGGCCCGCGTCAGTAAATCTGGCATCGCGGACAATCCAATAATCTCCCGGCGTCCGGGGCTGGTCGTCGGCCTGACGAAAAGAACGGCGTCCAGGAACGATTTCGGCCGGCTGTCGTTGCCTAACATTAGGTATCCCTTATGGACTTTGCGAAATGCCGCTGTGTCAGAATCTATGCCCTCTTGAAATGACGTTCAAATGTCCGCGCTGCGGATTGGCTTTGCTGAGACCCGGGCGCTGGTTCCAGGTTGCATCCAAATATCGCTGCGAGGGCTGTCACAGCGAAATCCGGATTACGTATCCCGACAAGATTGCACTTTTCCAGAAGTATGCGGATTCGCAGGGCGAGGTCCATCTCCCCCAAAGCATAGCTCAGTCCTGACCAGTCGTTCAGCGGCTAGGCCACGGTCCTGCCAGGAGGGCAGGCGATCTGAAGGCTGACTTCCGGCGGTAGGGTTGCCTGTAGCATGGAACGAAATCCGTTCCCTGCGGTTGGAGTTGTCCAGCTACACGCGATTGAACCGGCCTTGCCCCACAGTCAGGAGCAGTGATGCAAACATACCTGGTGGAACAAATGGAGGGGGATGACGTGGTCGCGGCGAGTAACGTCAATGCGTCCAGCCCGTTCACGGCGGCGACTATGTCAGCGGGACGCCAGGTTACCCTGCGGACTTGGGAAAACAATTGGGTTCGTGTAACGGATGAGCTTGGAGGGGAAGTGTTCGCATACTGCTTCGTTTCAAGCACTGGCAAAGCGGATAGCAGCGCGCAGCCCGACACCTCTGTAAGGTAAGGTAGCCCCGCAGCCCGGGCGGGCGCAGGCTGGCCTCTTCATCTTCGAATAATTCAAGCGATTAAGACCGTCTCACGCATCATCCGAATGATTGATGAAAAGATCATGCCGCGGAGCGATAAGCGGCAACAATCCTAGCGTGGGGCCCTTATGTCTCTGGCGCATTTAGAATCTTCGAGGGCGATTCAAACGGTGCAGGCTGACTACCAAACGGTGGTCCCTTGCCGATGGTTAAAAGCTCCCGATCATGCTCTTGACCATGGCGGGCCTGTTCTACGTCTGCATCAACGGATGGGAACTGGCTTCGCCGACGTTCCTGTCTTTGATCACCTGAGGGAGATCGCCGGGCGTTATTCCGAAAAACTAGCCGCCAGCGACGGCACCAATCGACTGACCTATTCCGAGCTTTTTCGGGCGGTCGAGGCATTGGCCGGCTGGATTGAAGCCGTCGTTCCCGACGGAAATGCCGTTGGAATACTTCAGGCCAACTCGGTCTGGTACACCGTTGCGATGCTGGCCAGCATGGCATCCGGTCGGCCGTCAGTGCCGCTTAACGTGCGAGATCCGGACTCGCGCATCAACGAAATCGTCGCCGACGCGAGGCTCTCCGCCATAATTGGCGACAAAGGCCTCCACGGCCTTGATCTGCCCCAGCACGTTGCCTGGATCGATATGGCGCAATCATTGCAGGCAACGCCCCATCCAGCCGCACACCGTGTGGTTTCTGTCGATGCACCGGCAATCGTGCTTTATACCTCCGGCAGCACGGGCCGCCCCAAGGGGATTGTCAACAGCCAGCGGAACTTGCTGTGCCGAGTGCAGCAATATGTCGATGCGTGCCACATCAATGCACAGGATGTATTCCTGCCTCTGACCGGCCCGGCAACCATCGCCGGCTGTCGGGAAATTCTTGCCGCTCTGCTCACGGGTGCCACGTTGCAGCTTGTGGAGGTTGAAGCCGTCGGCCTGCGCGCGGTTCGCGGCCGCATGCAATCCGAAGGCGTGACGATCACCTATCTGGTGCCGGCATTGCTTCGCGCTCTCTTGGCGGATGAACCCGCGGACGCCTTTGGTTCGCTCAGAGTTGCCCGAATTGGAGGCGAGAAGGTGTCTTCGGCCGACATCCGCCTCGTGCGCAAGGCTGTCCCGCCAAATTGCCTGGTGCAGATCGGCTATTCATCGACGGAAACGACGGGATCGCAGTGGTTCTTGCCGCACGATTGGCCGGAATTCGATTCTTCGGCTCCCGTCGGCTGGCTGCTTCCGGGAATCAGCTTCGCAGTGGTCGATGAAGAGGGTTACCCGGTTCAGCCCGGCAAGATCGGAGAACTGTTGATCAGAAGCCCGTATGTCGCGCTTGGACATTGGGAAAACGGGGCCGTTGTTCCGTTTGAAGTAGACCCCGGCGACCAGACGCTTCGCATCTTTGCGACGGGCGATCTTGTGCAAATCGGGAGTGACGGCCTGCTGCGGATCATAGGCCGCAAAGGGCGCCAGATAAAGGTCAATGGGCGGCGCGTTGAGCCGGCCGAACTCGAACGGGTTCTGCGTGGCGCGCCGTCGGTGAAGGATGCCGTGGTTATCGTCACCCCGGCGAATGAACTGGTTGCATTCGCCGTACCGCACAGCGGAGCGGGAGCCAGTTTTTGCGACGAGCTGCGCCAACTTGCCAGGACAAAATTGCCGCCGGCGCTTTGCCCGTTGCGACTCCATGCAAGCGCCGAGATACCGCGACTGCCCAGCGGAAAGATCGACATGACAACGCTGGCTGCAATTGACCTTTCGGTTCGGGAAACCACGCCCCCACCGCAAATACTCCATGCGGGACATGAAGTTCCTGCTCATCAGATCGTACGGCGTGCCTGGACCAAGGTCCTCAAGACGCGGGTCGCCCTGGGCTGTTGGGATGAAGCGGGGGGAGATTCGCTGAAGCTGCTGCACTGCGTCATGGAGATCGAAAGCGCGATCGGGCAGGAGCTCGGATTGGAAGCCTTCACGGTTGGAATGAGCTTCGATGAGATGGTTGCAGCGGTCATTTCTGCTCAAGGAGGCGGCGAGCACGCGCCCGCTTGGAAACACGAGCCTCCGCTGCTTTTCCTTTTCCCCGGGTCGGTCGGCTATGGTCCGAGCCTTGCTTCGTTCGCATCGGCAATAAGCAAGGTCGCCAGGGTGTCTCCCATCAGATATCCGGCCCTGGGCATGATCCTGCAAGGTCAGAACACCGTCGCCGCAATGGTCGAAGCTGCAATCGATCATATCAACCGCGTGCAGCCGACCGGCTGTGTTCGCCTGCTTGGTCACTCGCTCGGAGGAGCGGTTGCTTTTGAGGTTGCCGCGCGTCTGCTTGATCAAGGGCGAGCGGTAGCGTTCACGGGCATTCTGGATACCAGCCTGGTTGGCGAACGCAGCAAGCGTTGGGAGACGATTACCCGGACATTTCACCGGATCCGAACCAATCGTATATCGGCTAGTCGAGTGGCATGCCGCGCGCTTGCCAAGGTCGCGGTCAAAATGCACTGCGAATCCCGGCTTGCCAGCTTCCTCGACCGCTATGCCGAGGGTCAGTTCAACCCGACGAGCTTCAGAACCAAACTGGAACTGCAGGAAGTTCTGCGCGCGCGCGCCTTCTTCCAGTGGCTCACAGAACCCAGGCCGATACTGCCGATCACCGGCACCTTGTTCCGTTGCGCGCGGCCCGGAATGCCGCTTGCACTTGGGTGGGATCGGGCATTCGTCCATCTGGACGTCATTCCGATCGCCGGCACTCACATCGACATGGTCGTGGAGCCTCATCTGACCATCAATCGCCCGCTCATCGAAAACGCTGTGACTGAGACCTACTCTTCAATCGAGTCACAGAAACGGGAGGCAGTGTCATCGACCTGATCGGGGAATTCAGCAGCGATGTGCTGGCGCTCGATGCCCGGCTGGAGATCGATCGCATCGTCGAGACCTTGCGCGAACAGGTTCTCGGCACACAACGGCGCCGCGGAGTGGTTGTCGGGCTCTCCGGAGGCATCGACAGTTCGGTCGTCGCAACGGTCTGCGCACGCGCGTTCGGCAGGGACAAGGTACTGGGCCTGTTCATGCCGGAGCGCGATTCATCCGGCGACTCGTTGAGGCTTGGCCGCAGCGTCGCCGGGCAGCTTGGCATCGACACAATCCTTGAAGATATCCAGCCGGCGCTCGAGGGCATCGGTGCCTACGCCCGACAGATGGAGGCCATCCGAACTGCCGTCCCTGGATATGGCGAAGGCTGGAAATGCAAGCTGGTCATGGCATCGGTGCTGGAGAGCAGCGGCCTTAGTATCACGCGCCTCACCGTCGAGGATCCGGACGGAAAGATCGACACCGTGCGTCTTTCGCCGGCGGCTTACCTGCAGATCGTCGCTGCAACCAACTACAAGCAGCGGGTTCGCAAGATGACTGAATACTATCATGCGGACCGCCTCAACTATGCAGTGGCAGGCACGCCAAACCGGCTCGAATATGACCAAGGCTTCTTCGTCAAGCAGGGCGACGGCGTCGCCGACGTGATGCCGATCGTCCATCTCTACAAGACCCAGGTTTATCAGCTGGCGGAATATCTCGGGATTGACGAGGAGGTCCGAATGAGGCCGCCGACCACGGACACGTTTTCCATGGCGCAAACCCAGGAGGAGTTCTACTTCGCCTTGCCCTATCAGCTGATGGATTTGTGCCTCTACGGCATGAATCACGGAATTTCGGCCGGCGTGGTTGCCGCCGCCGCCGGCCTGACGGCCGAGCAGGTCGAGAAGGTCTATAAGGATATCGTCAGCAAACGCCGCGCCGCCCGCTACCTTCACGCACGGCCGCAGCTGTCCGCTGCGATGGACAGGGATTGACCCATGTGCGGCATCGCCGGAATTGTGGCGCTGAACGCGGCTGCGGAGCCTCCTTCACGAGCCGCGCTTCTACGAATGGCAGCCGCGCTCTCCCATCGAGGCCCGGACGAGAGCGGCGTTTACCGCGACAGGCGGGCGGGGCTGGCGCATACCCGTCTGTCGGTCATCGATCTCTCGACCGGACAGCAGCCCCTCGCGGACACCGGCGATACCACCTGGATCGTGTTCAACGGCGAGATCTTCAACTACGTCGAGCTGCGTGAACAACTCATGGCGCTGGGGCATCGTTTCCGCACCCGCAGCGATACCGAGGTCATCGTGCACGCCTACCGCGCCTGGGGCGTGGCCGCGTTCGAGAGGCTAAACGGGCAGTGGGCACTCGCCATCTGGGATTCGCTGACAGGCCGTCTCGTCCTGTCGCGCGACCGGTTCGGCATCTGCCCGCTGCATTTGTGCGAACATGCTGGCCGCCTTCACTTCGCCAGCGAAGTGAAGGCCATTTTCGCAGCCGACCCGGCGATACCGCGGGCCTTCGATCCGGCGGGGATAGACCAGACTTTCACGCTGTGGACGGTCGTACCGCCGCAAGGCGTATTTCAGGGAGTGAAGGAACTTACCCCCGGCCATGTACGCATCTACGACAATGGCAGCGTTCGTGAGCACGCTTTCTGGAAACCTTGTTATCCCGAGATCGCGGACCAGGCCCACGGCACCTTCACCGGCTCACTGGACGATGCGGTGGACGAAGTGCGTAGCGCCTTGCAGGCCGCGACGGCGCTTAGAATGGTCAAGGCGGATGTGCCGGTTGGCTGCTACCTTTCCGGCGGGCTCGACAGCTCACTTGTCGCCATGCTCGGGAGGCGCTTCGCCGGCGCGCCATTCCAGACCTTCTCGTTGCGTTTTGCTGACGCCGAATATGATGAAACCCGTTACCAGCGGCTGGTTGCAAGTGCGAGCGGCGGCGAGCACCACGAGGTGATGGTTTCGCGCGGTGATATTGCCGAGGTTTTCCCAGATGTGATCCGTCACGCCGAGCGTCCGATTCTCAGGACCGCGCCGGCGCCGTTGTTCCTTCTCTCGAGACTGGTGCGCGAACATGGCATCAAGGTCGTCCTGACCGGCGAGGGCGCCGACGAGATGTTTGCCGGCTACGACCTGTTCCGTGAAGGCAAGGTCCGCCGTTTCTGGGGGCGGCAGCCCGCATCCGCCCGACGCGCGCGACTGCTGGAACGCCTCTACCCCTATCTGAGCCGGTCGCCGGTCAAGCAGCAGGCGATGGCGCGCCAGTTCTTTGGACACGATATCCATGCATTTGGCGCGCCCGGCTTCGCGCATGACACCCGCTGGCGCACCACCAGCGCCATCAAACGGCTGTTCTCGGCCGGCATGCATGCCGAAGCGGCGCGTCACGACGTGGTGGCGGACCTGCTTGGCCGCCTGCCCGAAGAGTTTCCACGATGGGGTCCTCTCGCGCAGGACCAGTACCTTGAGATCAGGACACTGATGTCGGGCTACCTGCTCTCCTCGCAGGGTGACAGGATGCTGATGGCCCATTCTGTCGAGGGGCGCTTCCCGTTCCTGGACGACAGGCTCGTGGCGTTGGCGAATTCGCTCCCGCCCGACTACAAGCTGCGCATTCTGGATGAGAAACACGTGCTGAAGCGTGTGGCGAAATCGATCGTGCCCGTGGAAGTCGTGGCCCGCAAGAAGCAACCCTACCGGGCGCCCAACGCACTTTGCTTCACGGGCGATGGCGCACCCGCCTATGTCCGCGAAGCACTCTCCGAGACTGCTCTGCGCGCGGCGAATGTCTTTGATCCGAACTCGGTCGCGCGCCTGCTGGACAAATGCGCTGCCAAGACCGGCGATGGGGATCTGTCCAACTCGGACAACATGGCATTGGTCGGCGTGCTGTCGACGCAGCTCCTCCATCAGCAGTTTGTCGCAAGCCGCCCATCGAGCGCGCATGCGGTCGACCTCAGGATAGACGTCGATCACCTGCACAGGGAAGAGGTGCTGGTATGATGCATGGCGCCGTACCTCTGCTGGACGATTACCTCAGCCATTCGGCCGAACGGCTCGGCGACAAGATAGCGCTGGTGTGCGGCGAGCACCGGCTCACCTATGACGAGCTTGAGACACGCTCCAGCGCGGTCGCCCGTCATCTCGTCACGTCCGGGGTCGCTCCCGGTGACCGCGTTATGATCTTCGCCGACAACACCGTCGAGACCGTGGTCAGCTTCTGGGCGGTTCTCAAGGCGAGCGCCGTTGTGTGCGTCGTCAATCCGCTCACCAAGAGCGACAAGCTGGGGTATTTGCTCAACGATTGCCTTCCGGCAGCATTGATCACCGACAAACATTTGCAGCCGGTCTTTGCTGAGCCGGCGCGTAACTGTCCGTCGCTGCGGCGGCTCATCGTCTCCGGTCAGGTGGACGACGCCGAGCTCCGGGGATTGCCGCATGCCGTGCGCTGGGATGAGGCGGCTGCCGGCCACGGCAAAGCGCCGGCCCGCCGCCGCATCGATATCGATCTCGCAGCCATCATCTACACGTCGGGCTCGACCGGCGAACCCAAAGGCGTGATGCTGACACACAGGAACATGATGACAGCCTGCACGTCTATCGCCTCGTACCTTGAGCTTGGCGAAGACGACGTGATCCTCAATGTCTTGCCCCTGGCCTTCGACTACGGCCTCTATCAGATGATAATGGCATTCCGTACCGGGGCGCGGTTGGTCCTCGAGCGCTCGTTTGCCTTCCCCGCACAGATACTTGCGATCATCGAAAGGGAGAGAGTTACAGGCTTTCCCGGCGTGCCGACCATCTTTGCCGCGCTGTCGGATCTCAGGACGCTGAAGGCAAATGATTTTGCAAGCATAAGGTATGTCACGAACACGGCGGCAGCCCTGCCGCTTAAGCACATTCGCCTGCTCCAGGAACTGTTTGCCGCCGCCCGCATCTATTCGATGTACGGCCTGACCGAATGCAAACGCTGCACCTATCTTCCGCCGGACGATCTTGCCCGAAAACCGTTGAGCGTGGGGATCGCCATCCCGAACACCGAAATGTGGATTGTCGATGAGGATGACCGAAGGGTTGGTCCCAATGTCGTCGGTCAGTTGGTCATCCGCGGGGCAACGGTCATGAAGGGCTACTGGGGTAAGCCGGAGGCTACCGCGAAGAAGCTCAAACCAGGTCCTTTGCCCGGCGAGCAGGTTCTGTACACCGGCGACTACTGCCGAATGGACGAGGAAGGCTACCTCTATTTTGTCGGCCGCAGCGATGAGATCATAAAGTCGCGGGGAGAAAAGGTGGCGCCTAGGGAAGTCGAAAACGTGCTGATGGAAATCCCGGGAGTACGGGAAGCCGCGGTTGTCGGAGTACCTGACGACCTGCTGGGGCAAGCAGTGAAAGCGTTTGTCGTCATGGAGCAAGGAACGATCATGGGCGAAAAGCAGCTGCGGATGGAATGTCAAAAGCGATTGGAAAACTTCATGATTCCGAAGTCCATCCAAATTGTGTCCAGTCTGCCGATGACGGACACGGGCAAGCTCAAGAAAATGGCGCTGTCATAAAGCAATTTACGGAAATTATTTGGATCGGAGGCCAATTCAATGCTGAGCACGAACAACAGAATTGACACCTACAGCGATCAAATCCGCGCCTTTCTGGCGTCAAACTTCTACGTAGCCGACCCGCGTGCGCTGGAAGTTGAAACGTCGTTGCTCGACCAGGGCATCATAGACTCGACTGGAGTGCTTGAAGTTATCGGCTTCGTCGAGGAGACATTCGGCATCACTGTCGAGGACAGTGAACTTCTGCCGGAGAATTTCGATTCCATCCAGGGAATTGCACGTTACGTGGTCAGCAAGGAAAACTGATCGCCGGGCTACGGCTTGAGGGCGTCGTCCCAACCGAGCGCGCAAACCCATGGCGCGGCTCACGCTGACGCTTTGGCCCGTGCACAAACCACCCTGGCTTCACCGGCTTTGTTCGCAACCGTGCGAATGCTCTCATAGGCTTTGGAACGCTCAACCAAACTCATGACCTGCCGGTCCTGGCCAAGCCCGACCTCGAAAAGCAGCATGCCACCTTGCCGCAGATAGTGCTGCGCCTCCTTGATCACCCGCATATGAATGCTCAGGCCGTAAGGCCCGGCAGCGAACGCCTCACGGGGTTCAAGTTCCATCAGATGCGCGCGGTCGTTTTCGAGCCGCTTCTCCGAGATGTAAGGCGGGTTGCAGACGACCAGATCGATCGTACCTTCGAGCTCCAGACCCGAGAAGGAATTGAAGAGGTCGCCCTGTAGCACCGAAATACGTCCGGCCAGGCCAAGATGGGCAACGTTCCGGCAGGTGGTTTCGACGCAGCTGTCGGTAAGATCGCTCGCCCAGACGCGCGCGGTGGGGACCTTGTATCCAATGGCGCAGGCGAGATTGCCCGCCCCGCAGCACATGTCCACGACACGCGGTACCGGCCTTTTAAGTTCGCGAAGGACATTGAGGGCGGTGCTGCCGAGCAGTTCCGTCTCCGGGCGAGGGACTAGCACGCCGGGCGCGACAACCAACTTCAGCCCCATGAAGTCGGTGCGGCCGGTACTGTAGGCGCTGGCGACATCTATTTCACCAATCACGGCAAACCCGCTTTCTTGATTCCCTATGTTGATTTCTCAGGCGCCCGGTCTTCATGCCGTGGGCGAGCCATCAGCAACGTCGTTCCCGGCTCGGTTCACGTCCGCGCAACTACTGGATCGCCGCGCTCTGCAGTTCGCTGCTGAACCTCACCTCGATGGTGTCTCCAGGCGCAACCTCGGTGTCCTGGTCGACCGGTCGACCTCTCGACGCGTCGCCGGCCCCGCCGGTTATTGTGATCCGCGCCTGAAAGGTTTCGCCGGCGACGGGCAGTGGAAGCGCGGACGCCCCTGATGGCTGAAGCTTCTGGCTGGCTGCGTGGAGCCTTGCAGTGGTCTCGGCGAGGCGAAGGTCGGTGTCCCTCAATTCGTTCAGAAGGCCGATCCTTCTTTGATTTTCATTGCGTTCCTGCTGCCTGACGGAGTCTTCCTGCTGGCGCCGCGTTCTCATCAGTTCGACCGAGGTCTCGAGCGCCCGGCTCGACGACATCAGCACGGCACGTCTGACGTCGGCGAGCCTGCTGTTGGTCAGGTTGCCCGATTCGAACGATTTGGTGACCCGCGCAAGATCGTCTTCATCCTGTTTCACCGCGGCCGCTTCCGTCTGCTCGCGCTTGAGCAGAACCTCGACCTGAGCCTCGGCATCCTTGGCGGTCTTGTCGAGATAGCTTTGCTCCTGCTGAAAATTGTTCAGCGAAATCTTGAGGCCCTCCGCTTCCGCCTGCGCGACCGCCGATATCAATGCATTCGACAGGGGCGAGCCTTGCGGCGGTTGCATGTCAAATTCTGCCTGGTTCTGAAGTTCGGCGCGGATGCGCGCGCCATGAAAGTAGTCTCTGATGTAGTCCCCCCAGATCGACTCGTAGTCGCGTCGCAGATCAACGGGATCAGGTCCGCTTTGGCTTGCCCGAGACCGCAGGAGACTAAAACCGCCGGCGACGGCAATTGCCTGTCGGACAGTCATGAGTGGCCGGTAACTCTGCTGCCCTGGTGTCAGCACATCGCCAGTCACATAGATCGGACGGTACTCCGCGATCACGGCCGTGACGTCGCTCGGCTTGATGACGATCATTTGCTCCCGTCCATCAGGCAGGCGCTGATGGACTATCTTGGTTGGCAGCACCGCCTCCATGCGCGTCTGCAATTCGGCCGGCGTCAGCCCGCCAACCGGGATCATCCCGAACTCGGGCAGCGCGATCGAGCCATCCATCTGGACGATCGCGCGTTGCGTTCGCTCCGCTATGGAGGCTATTCCTATCTCCACCGTATCGCCGGGCGACAGCTTATAGGCCACCGGCGCTTCAGCCGCGGCTGCGATATCCAGGGCCAGGCAGCCGGCAAGGGCTGCAAAGAGAATTCGGCTAACGAAGGCCATCGATGGCAATCTCCCTTTAATTCAGGCCCGGCTGCTGCGGCCAATCGAGATGGGCGACGAATTCGTAGACCGGCCCACCAGGCACCCCCCAATTGCTCGACCAGATCACTTGCGACCCATCAGGGGAGGGTGAGGCATGTGTCTCGCTCCAATAGTCGAACGGAGCGTTTCGCGTCTGCACGATGCGTCGGACCTCCTGACGACCGTCGACACGCAGCGCGATCACTTCGCGCGTGTATGGCGCCCAGTCCGGGTGGCTCCGAACCTCATCGGGATTGCCCCCGTAACTTATAAATGCCCATTCGGGCCTGTCCAAAGCACGCAGCGACGTATGCTCGGCCTCACCGTACTTCGTGAGCGACGTGACCTTTCCATCGGACAGCCGACGCTTGATCACCTGATATTTGTCCGGAGCGGATTTGCTGGTTCCGACGTAAATTTCGCTGCCATCCGCATCGAGAGTCAAATCGCCATGGCCGGGCCGATGATGATCCTTCCACGTTTGGCGCAGGGTGCCGTCGACTGCGAAAATGGCTCGCTGTTCGGTGCCGTCGACCAGATTTTGGAAACACAGGATGTTCTCTCCGAGCGGAGAAATGGTGCAGGAACTGGTCGTTCCGGCAACCTGGGCGAGATCGATGTCCGGGTATTTCAGACGCCGGTCGATGTCGTATGCGAAGACGACAGCAGCTCCATCATTGCGGGTCGCGCGTACGGCAATGCGGTTGCCGTCACGACTAGGATTTCCCTTGGACGGGCCGAATTCGAGATCCCGATATTTCGTTGCGGCATACACTATGTCCTCACGATTGGTGCGGGGCGCCCAGGTCGATATCTTTTGACCATCGACACAGATCATCATCTCCGCGTTTCGAGGGCGCCATTCGCACTCACCCGACTTGTTGCGATGAAACAAAGGGAGGTAGGTTTTCCCGTCGAGGAAACACATGCCGTTGCAGCCGTTCATGAGGACGAGGAGGCTCTGATCCGCATTCCAGGCTTGCGCGCTCGAGTAGCGATGACTGCAATATATTTTGCCGCAGACAATTCCGCTGCCAAGCGCTCCGGGCTGAGTGATCCGAGTAAAGCGGATCCCTGTCGCCGGATCAGTTGCAGGTTTCAGATAAGCGGGCAGATCCATTGCCGGCTCCGTGCCTGCCGCACCGCTCGGCCGGTTTCCGGCTGTGTGCAGCGCCAGCAGAGCGGCCATCAACAGCAAAGCTGGTATGAGCCGCGGAAAGGTCATGTCATGTAGCTCATTTCGCGTCGGACGCGGCCTTCGCTGAGGCGCGAGCGCCACCACTCGATGGTCTTTTCCAGACCATCACGCAAGCTCGTGTGTGCCCGCCATCCGACTTTACTTTCAAGGTTCGAGGAATCGGCGAGCAACGCGCGAACCTCGGAGTTTTGCGGCCGCATCCGGCTTTCATCTCGACGAACTGGTTTCCTGGTGCTACTCAACTCGAGCACCAACTCCAAAACGTCCGAGACACTGACGGCGCGCTGGCTGCCTGCATTGTAGGCATGGCCAAATTCAAGCTCGGCCGCCCCTGCCGCCACAAATGCCGCCGCAGTGTCCTCCACAAAGGTAAGGTCGCGGATTGGGCTGGTGTCGCCGACCATGATCGCCGGACAGTTCTCGTCCAGAGCCTGCCTTATGATGGTCGGCACGATGGCCCGCTCGCTCTGGCGCGGCCCGTATGTATTGAACGGTCGCAGGATGACCACCGGCACATCGAAGGACCTGGCATAGGACGCCGCCATCATGTCTGCGCCGATCTTGGATGCAGAGTAGGGGGACTGTCCCTGCAGCGGGTGGGATTCGTCGATCGGCATGGTCAGAGCGGTGCCATAAACCTCGCTCGTGGACGTATGCACAATGCGTTCGGTTTCCCAGTGGCGTGCCGCTTCGAGGACATTCACGGTGCCCAGCACATTGGTTTCCACATAGGATTGGGCAGCCGCGTAGGAGTAGGGAATCGCAATCAGCGCAGCCAGATGAAACACCGCCGCCTGGCCGCGCACGATCCGGTTGATGAACGCGCTGTCACGAACATCCCCACGAATGCATTGCAACTGGCTTCGAACGTGGTCGGGTAAATCGTCCAGCCAGCCATGGCTGTCGAACGAGTTGTATAGGGCCAGTGCTGTGACATCGGCGCCTTCGTGCACCAGCGCTTCCGTGAGGTGGGATCCGATAAATCCATCCGCACCCGTGACCAGGACCTTCCTGCCGCGATAGCTCACGACTGTGCACTCCTTTGATCGTGTGAGCTGTCAAACTGGCGAACGAACAACAATCCATTCATGCCAAACTCTCCTCACCTTCCAACTCTACCCACTCGCCGCGGGAGGCAGGGACACGCCGAAAACCGCCCTGAAGCCTCGCATTATCCAGACGAGGTCCGATGCAATCGTGCGCCGCGGATAGTAGGCGAGGTCGATCGTTGCCTTGGCCGGGAACAGGACCTCTCGATAAAACAGGAGCGGATCAAGGGAAGGCGGGTAAAAACAGGCTTCGTGACGGAATAGAACCTGGGTCGGGCCGAGCAGGCCGGGCTTCCACTGCAGGACGGCTTCATTGCCGCCGCGGAAACAATCGGCGAAGGCAAGGCTTTCCGGCCGCGGGCCGACAATTGCCATGTCTCCCGTAAAAACGTTCCACAGTTGCGGCAACTCATCAAGTTTCGTTGCCGCGAGAAAACGGCCTAACCGCGTCATCCGGCTGTCATCGTTCATGGTCAGCGCAAGGCCGAAAGGATCGGCTGTTGTCTTGAATTTGCGGAACTTGTACATGCGAAACGGTTTTGCGCCGGCACCCAGGCGCGTCTGTGCGAAAAGCACGGGCCAACCACCCTCGACAAAGAGTGCGACAGCAATCAGTAGCATCAGCGGAGCGAGTGCCATTCCCGCTGCTGCGGCGAGGATGATATCCATCGCGCGCCTGGCAATTCCGTGGCTGGTGCCAGCTACGGCGGGCCGATGCATCGTCACGTCGAGTGCGTTCATGCCGCGGCTCCCGCGCGCCCGCTGCTTTCAATCGCGGTGGCCAACGCAACAACCACCGACTCGATCGCACTTGCCGTAATTTGCGGATGTAGTGGAATCGTCAACTCCCGCTGCGCGAAATCCTCGGTCTTCGGCAGATGGATTTCAGTGAACATTTGGCGATAGAGTGTCATCTGGTGCACGGGCGTATAGTGGATTGTGGTCTGTATTCCCTTCGTTCGCAGATGGTCGATCACCGTTTGCCGGTCGACGTCATGTGGCAGGAGGACAGGCATGATGTGATAGGCCGAGGTCCGTGGTTTGCAGAACGGAACTGTCACAGCCGAGCAATAGTCTGCGATCAGACGTCGATAGAGGACGACCAATATGCGCCGGATTTCATTCCATTCCTGCAGGTTCTGAAGCTGGACCAAGCCAATAGCGGCGCGCAATTCATCCATGCGGTAATTGAAACCGAGCATCGTCACATCGTATTGCGGCGTGCGGCTGTTCAGCCGCTGATGTGTGCCGCTGGTCATGCCATGTCCGCGCGCCTGGCGGATCGCTTCACGGAGCTGTGCATCCCGGGCGATTACGGCCCCACCTTCCGCGGTGGTCATGTTCTTGTTGCCGTAGAAGCTAAAGGCCGCGGCCGCACCGTAAGTCCCCACCTCCTTAAGGCCGGGAGCATGCGCGGCATCCTCGACGATATGCAGTCCTCGCACACGGGCAAATCTCTGCCATTCTTCCCGGTCGGCGAGGTAGCCGGCAAAGTGGACGAGAATGACGGCCTTGGTGCGTCCGGTGCACTTGGCTTCCGCGTCGCTTAGGGACATCAGTGGCACTTCGGCCGACTCTATGTCGACGAATACCGGTGTTGCTCCTACGTAGAGCACTGCATTCGCGGTCGCCACGAAGGTCAGCGAGGGAACCAGAACTTCGTCTCCGGGACCGATCCCAAGTGCATGGAGAATGAGATGCAGGGCGGCGGTGCAAGAGCTGACGGCAACGCAATCGACCGCATCATGCACGGCCGCGAAGGCCTCTTCAAAGGCTCGTACCTGGTCCCCCATCGTCAGCCAGCCACTGTCGACAACTTTGGCCAAGGCCGCCTTTTCCGGAAAGCCAAGAATAGGAGCGCTGACCAAGAGCATTACGACCTCCTCATGTTGGCGTGGTCGAGCGTTCAGCCCTCAAGCGGCCGCTGCCGAGACCTCGATCGATGCGGACTGCTCTTCCCAGGCAATGGTTTGTGCGTTTTGAAAATCTTCAACGCGTCCGATATCCAGCCAAAGCCCGTCATGTTTGTAGACGTGCACATTCGTGCCGTTTTGCATCATCTGCAGCATGAGATCGTCGAATCCGAAGGCGATGCCGTCAGGTATAAAACGAAAAACGTCTGGATTCATGCAATATATCCCCATGCTTACCAAATGGGATAGCGTCGGTTTTTCACGAAATACTTGAACGGTATTGTCGACCTCGTCGATGACGCCGAAGTCCATCTTGATGACGCGGGATGCGGTGGCTATGGTGACTGGATCCGTGTGTGTGCGGTGTGATGCCACAAACCGGCTGAGACTGAGATCGGTAAGTACGTCCCCATTGAGAACAATGAACGGCTCGTCCAGTTCCTCCCTGATCAGGGAGAGCGGGCCAATGGTGCCGAGAGGTTCCAGTTCCTGGGTGTAGCGTATCCTTAGATTCCACTGGGATCCGTCCCCGCATACGGTGCGGATCAAGTGCCCCAGATAGCCGGTCGTGACGTAGACTTCCTGAATGCCGTTCCGCCGCAGCCACTTCAAAAGCAATTCAAGAACCGGTCGAGCACCGATCGGCATGAGAGGCTTGGGCAATATGGATGTGAAAGGCCGAAGGCGTGTTCCCATTCCACCGCACTGAATGACCGCTTTCATCTCGTCCTCCTATTGATACGACTGTCGCGGTGTGATGGGTCCAACCCACCCGGCCGGAAGGTACGCCAGTGTTGGTTTTGCCTCTCCGGAGTGCAGCGATGGTAAGTGGCGCTTGTGAAGGCGTCGTCGTGCATTTGAATGGCACTTTCCCGGCCTTTTGATTCAATATTCCAGTTGGCAGCGCATGGGCGCGGCAGGGCGATCAGAGCTGGGAACTGTTCACATGTCCGGCGCCGGCAACGACCTTCTCGGAAGGGCATCGCTACCGTTCGTACGAAAAAAACACTTCAACATCTGGCCCTGAAATGTGTGCGATTGTAAGCTATATTAGAAGGTTGAAATGTGCCGATGGGCGGCGGCGAGCGTCGACATACGGGGGATCAGCGGGCGGCTGATCTGTGTTGGGTCACCGTACAGTCCATCCAAAGGGAGGTTTCGGCAGCTAGGGACACATGCGGGCTGCCAAAAGGTGGGTGGTTCATGTATCGTATTATCATCGCCGATGATCACGGCTTGTATCGTCGTGGGCTGCGACTGGCTTTGATGGCCGGCATTCCAGACTTGGAAATATTCGAAGCGGCGTGTTTTGATACCGTCATAAGCTTGCTTGAAGATCAGGCGCCTGTTGATCTCGCCATCATCGACCTGAACATGCCGGGACTGTCCGGTCAGGACGACCTTCGCGACGTCTTACCGGCTCATCCCGACACACGGTTTGCAATTGTCTCAGGGACCGATTCACGCGCCGAGATTCTAACTGCCCTCTCGATTGGACTTCATGGCTATATCGTAAAGTCCCAAACGGACGAGGAGGTGGTCCTGGCGGTGAACGAAATCCTGGCTGGCCGCATTTACGTTCCGGCACTTCTTTCACAAAGGTCCAAGGAGTCGGTGCGCCTTCCATCCGAGGCTCCCACGCAAATGCCCCACAGGACCATCAGCGTCAACAATCTGGGCAGGCTTACGTCCAGACAGAAGGAAGTCCTCAGGTTGATGGCTGAAGGTTACTCGAACAAAGAGATTGCCCGCTCTCTTGAAATTGCAGAAGCGACGACGAAGATTCATGCGGCTGCCGTCCTGCGCGAACTTGGGGCACGAAATCGGACGGAAGCCGCGGTTTTGCTGAAGACATGGGCCGCCAGGGACATCAACTAGCGCCGATTGCTTTTGGCGGCAGCCGGACCGAATATTTCAGTCCGTGATCCAGCATCTCAAGCTTGGAAGAGTGGCCCACGATAGGCTCACCGTCGGCTCCGATAATCAACGACCCAAAGCCACGCCGAGCCGAGGTGGAGACCCGGCGCTCTCCCGATTCCGACCATTCAAACACTATGTCGGCGCCGGGCTCCTGGGCCACGAATTGCCACACCACCTCGATCCGTCCTGCCGGAGTGCCGAGAGCCCCATGCTTCACGGAATTGGTCGTAAGCTCGTGAACGATCATTGCGAAGCTCTCAGCCGAACCCTCAGCCATTTTTATTTCGGGTCCACTGATCGAAATGTCATGCGTCCCCATATAGGGCTGCAACTCCTGAACGATGAGGTCACGCAGGGAAGCCGACAGGCTGCCATCGCGTGAAAGAAGCAAATGCGTCGCCTGGAGTGCGCCGATCTTTTCGATCAGTGTCTGCTTATAGCTGGCGATATCATTGTCGGGGGCACCAACCATATTCACAAGCGCCGTGATCACCGGAAACAGATTGTTGAGCCTATGGCGCTGTTCAAGCATAGCCCGCTCTCGCTTCTTCGCCGCAGCCCGCAGCAGAATGGTTATGCGCCGATCGGTGAGATCCGCGGCGACTCCTATTCGCTGTGCACGACCGTCGCGCAATTCGTCCCGTCCCCGAAGAGCAATCCAGCGGATATGTCCGCCAGTTCGCCTGATGCGGATCTCAGCGTCATAGTCGGCGCCTGATGCAAGCTCTCCCGGGGCCATCAGATTAGGCAAGTCGGCCGGGTGAACGACCGCAGTCAATTCCTGCAATGGACGGCTCGGCGCGGGTGCCAGCCCCATCATTTCCCAGAACGCGGCTGAGCCCTTCACGGACCCGCTCTCGAAATCTATGCGCCATGTTCCCAACCGGCTTGACGATAGCGCCAGGTCCAACCATTCCTTCTGAGCCCGGAGTGCCTCGCGGGCGGTTCGCTCTCCCGATATGTCGTCCACCACTACAAAAATGCTTTGAGGGAGAGCATCGGCTGGCACGGCCAAAGACAGGGCCAATCTTGTCCACAAAATCGTGCCGTCTCTTCTCAGGAGACGGATCTCCGAGCCGAACGAAGTCGTGTCTTTCAGGCGAGTCAACGCTTCCGCCAAGGTGTGGTTGTCGTCGGGGTGGACGAGTGCGCTGAGCGGCAGACTTGAAAGCTCCTCCTCGACATACCCTGTCATCTCACAAAGACGCTTGTTGGACCGTTGCAACTCTCCGTTCTCATTCATGTTGGCAAAGCCAATGGCGGCACGTTCGAATGCCCAGCGATACCTGTTTTCGGTTGCTTCCAAGGCCGCGAGTCTAGCCTCCGCAACCTGCAAAAGGGTGCGGTAGTCCTGCCTCTGCCGGTGGAAAGTCAGGGCGATCATCCCCCCTGCAACCAGCAGCAGAATGGCTTGAACCCATAGGCCGACATGCATTGGATGGTGCAGGACATCCCGCGTCAACAAGCCGACGGCAACCATCACAAATGTTGCCGCAAGAGCGATCATGCGATCTTCGAGATATGAGATGGCAATAATGGCGGGAACAAACTCAAAAAAGCCGATGTCGTATGCCACAGAGGTCGGCAGCGCTGTCTCGACTGCAAGTGTCGCTATCAGGAGCGACATCGAGGCAAGGCGGGTCAGCAACTTGCCTGAGCTGTTCGGATGCAAACTGAGCGAATGCAAACGCATGTGCCAGACTATAACCTTCTGACTAGTCCGTCGAGATTAGACCGAAAAGCGTACAGACTAGTCCGACCGCAGGATTGTTCCCCGGGATTGTAGCGCGCATTTTGTCCGATGTCGGGGGCGGATCGGACCGCTACTCTCCAAGCGACCTGACTGACATGTTTAAGGCACCTCCTTTTGACTGGGAGGCGTTGCCGTTTTGCGGGAGGTAAGAAAATGGCACTGGTTGGTAGGCAAGATGATGGAATTCTTGGTCGCCAATATGGAAGTTTCGGGGGAAAGCCTGTCTCCGCCTTGAGAACGCAAGGTGACCATGCTTCCGCTTGGCATCAAGCACCACAACGGTTCGACAGCGTTGCTGTCGAGCCACGGCAGAGCAGCCTTGCATCTGTTGTGAGAATGCTTGATCGCATCGGTTGTGGCTACCTGATCCTGAACAGCGACAGGAAGGTCATGGAGTGGAATTCAGCCGCTCAAAACACCTTGGAGCGCGAAGGCGAGGCAGCCGATACGGCCAGCAAGGTATTTGCTGCGCTGAGACGGCTGATCGCAAACGTGCCGGGCAATTTTTCTCCTGGCACGCTTTCATGGGTGGTGATCCGAGGCATGGGCGACAGGCCCCTGATATTGAACGAGAAGGGCATAGCAACGCCTGACGCGACAAGCATCGTGGCGCTGCTGGATCGTGAAAACAGGTCCGGGCCAAATCCCCAGACGCTGCAAAGAATGTTTGGTCTGACGAGTGCCGAAACGCAGCTCGCACTGCGCTTGGCGCAGGGCGATGCCCCTTTGGAAATAGCCCGCAAGCGGCGCTTGAGCCGGACCACGATAAGGTCGCAGCTGGCGTCGCTGTTCGCCAAGACCGAAACACGGCGACAGGCGGAACTGGTAGCTCTTCTTGGGCGCATATGCGTTTTGCCGTGAGGCAAACGCCTTTACCATGCGCGCGCACAACAGGCTTGTGCGCGCAATCTGTCGCTGATGTGCTTGTCGGCCAGCCTCACCTTACCGCCGTCGCGTGCGCACCCGTCCCAATCTTGGGCGGATTGCAAACACGTGATTAAGCACGTGCCAGCCCGCCACCTTCATGACCGAAGGCCGGAAGATCTGTATCCCATCCAGGAATGTGGTCAACCAGGACTGCTGGTGGAACCGCATGGGAATACGAGCAACCCGCAGCGCCCGCAGCAATGTCTCGGGAGGCGGGAGATGGTTGCGGTCTTTGATGAGATTCCAGTTAAGCTGCTTGACGGCGAGGGTCACTTCGTCGACCTCGCGGAAACTCTTTGACGTGGTAATGCTTGGATGGCTCGTTGCATCATAAAAGGTAAGCGGATCGCTTATCGCCACCATGTCCCCATGGCTGGCTAGATCGACGAAGAACAGTTGATCCACTCCGGCCGGAATCTCTTTGTGCGTGCGCATCAAGCAGCCGGCACGAATGACGTCGCTGTTGATCAGCAATGTGGATGGAATGATCCCCAGGCAGCGTGTCGCGCGCACCAGATAGAGGTCCATCAGGCACTGCTGGCTGGAATAAAGGGAGATCGCTTCCTGCTCCTTGGGGACTTGGCGAAATCTCACTCGCTTGTCCTCGATTATGTTTGCGGCAGACGTCATGAAGGCGACCGACGGGTGCTGTTTGGCAACTTCGGCGAATGTCCTGAGTGCACCTGGCGCAAGCCAGTCATCGTCGTGCAGCAACTTGATCCACCGTCCAGAGCAAGCCAGCATAGCGTTGTTGGTGTTCTCCACCTGACCGCGACCTCGGCTGTTCTCGATGATGCGGATGCGAGGTTCGCTTCGTGCATAGTCGGTCACGATAGCCCAGGTCTCGCCCTGCGCTCCCTCGTCGTCGCTCACGACCAACTCCCAGTCGGAGTAATCCTGGCCCAGGACGCTGTCGATCGCTCTGCGGATCGTATCGGGCCGGCGAAAGGTTGGTATCCCGACAGAGATAAAAGGGCGTGACCATGAGACATTGGCACGATCATGCTGGGTGACCGCAACTGCCGCTTGAAGATTGTCAACCGACGACGAATTCATGGTGTTTTTTCCTCGAGACATTCATGTTGGATGCACGTTGCAGCGCCTGCTGGTTGAGGGTCGTGGGTCAACAAATACAGCGATGCTGCCATTTTCAGAGCGAAACCCGACGCGCCGCCGGCGGCCATGAAATAGATGACGGTGACTGGCTGCCAGCCCGCCTGGGCGCCGGCGAGCAGCGGGCCAAACACGAGAACCGCTCGTGCGAGGTCGATGACCAGTCTTGTTCCTTGCCGACGTAGCAGAGCGGGAACGTCGCTAAGCGGAGTCGACAACGCTTGTGCCGCGCCCATCAGCGCCAGTGCGGTCATGATTTCCGCGGTGGGCATCCAAGGCTCGCCCAGGAGCGGAACGACCACATAGGGCGCGGCGAGTCCAAGCAGCAATATCGGCACCGCGGTAAAGCCGGCAGCCAGCAGGAGAAGCCCGCGTGCCACGCCAAGCAGGTGTCCACGATTGTTGTTCTGGTTTGCTTCGGCGACAAAAACATTGCTGAGCGGTGAAGCGATCAGCGTCACTGGACCGGTAACCAGGCGCGTTGCTACGCCCAAATATCCGGCAAATGCGGTGCCGAACAGCCCACCGACAAGAACTGCCGGAAGATTGTTGATCGCTATGCTCGCGAGTGTTGCGGGGATATCGAACAGAGGAAATTTGTATTCCCGCCGGGCCTTTTCGAACACCGCACGCCAAGGTGCCCGGGCGATGCCGCGCAAATCCTCCCAGCTCGTCACCCGATAACCGATATACCCGATAAAGACGAACTGGCTCAAAATATGGGCATGGATCATCGCTTCGCCGCCAAGGTTGGCAATGCCGAAAACCAATTGCAGTGCAGCCATGCTCGCCGGCAGGATCAGCCGCCCAAGGGCAAAGTCGCGCAAAAGCCCAGCACGCAGGCTCCAGCAGTTCATGGCTTCGACCAGACCTGCGCCTCCCATTCCGATCGGAATGAGCCAGGCAAGCGAGCCGAGGCGGTTGGGAGCAAGGTTCGACAGCATCTGTCCGGCCGAAAAGGCCAGGACGGTGGTCACGAACACAGCCAAAAGGATAAGCTTGACCGTCACATAGGCCTGGGCGCTCCCCTTAACCCCATAGAGTGACGCCTCGAAGCGCAATGCTGCGACCCCGGCGAGTATGTTCACAATCGACAGATAAATCGTAAAGATGCCGAAATCCGCAGGCGAATAGAGCCGCGCCAAGACCGGAATCGCAGCAAGAAGGGTGAGTTGGCCGACAATTGCCATCGCCGACACTTCACCAGCTGCACGAATGATCGAACCGATCGTGCTCGGCCGAACAGCGATGATGGCTGTGTCGGCCGCGGGAACCATCTTGGGTCTCAGAAGGTCGCTCAGTGCCATCGGTTCGCGCTTCCGAGGGAGGCAAATATCGGGGATTGCCGCAGCCTACGATGCACACCGAACCTTGCCATCATTCACCTGAATGACGCGCTCTGCGGACAGGCTGCACCCTGAATCGTCCGGGCCGCTCCCTGGATGAACCGCCCCCGGATGGTCCGCGGCCCAAGGACGAGCCTGTGCTTGGTCATGCTATCTGCTCGCGCAAGAGGTCGGCGCTATCCTCGAGCCGATATCCGGCATGTTTTTTCAAGTTCACTTGCGTGAGGACGCTGCCGACGGGTACCGCAAGAGAACCGTTGCCCTGAAGGAGTTCCAGCACCCCGCGAGCGAGGGTACGTGGCGTTTTCCTCCATCGGACGGCAAAAAGCACCGCATCAGCCCATCCAGCCAGAAATTTGGCTTCCGGCCGCCCGAGCGCCGACGGCAGGTTTATGATGACGATGCGATAGGTCAAGTGCAGATCCGCCATCACTTTGCCCCCATCCTCGCAGGACAACACCGCCAGCAGATCGTCCGACGGAGCAGCGGTCATCACGTCGATGCCGATTTCATGCAGACTGGCCACGGCGTTTTCCAGGTTGCTGCGATTGCAGACATAGTCAGCGAAGGAATGGCGGCTCTTGCGCTCGCTGAACTGATGCAGGAACTCGAGCGTGAGTTGAACGCCCTTGCGTTCAAGATCGATCAAGAGAACACGACCGCCCATCCGCGTGCCGGCCAGCGCCAGACTCCATGCGAGCTCGGTCCCCCCATCCTCCGGGACGCTGGAGGTGACAAGCGCCGTGTACGACGAACGAGCCCTCAGCGCATTGGGCGCCGCAGCAATCAGCAACGACGTCACGGCGCGGCTATAGGCGGAGCTGCGCTCGCCCAGGACAAGGGTTCGCAGTCGTTTGGCATGCACCCTGCCTGCTTCGGGAATCTGCCCCATACATGGAACCTTGAGCACCGCTTCCGCCTCGGTCTCACCGCGGAAAGTCCGATCGAAGTGATTGCGCATCGTGACGAAAATCGCGCCCAGTATAGCGAACACAATCATCCCGGGCGGAACAAGGAAGATGGCGGGCAAGGTCTGCGGGATGGTCGGCGGCCATGCCGCCGATAGGATGGAAATTCCAGCCGAGGGAACTCCGATACGCCGCGTCAAATCCTGTTGCCGGCCAAGAAGTTCGTTGTATCGCTGGGTCAGCAAACTGACCTGCGGCTCGAGAACCCGCAACCCGGAAAGCCGGCTGGCGGTGTCGGCCATGACCGCATCCAAAATGGCCTTCCGGCTCTCAAGAGTGGCGATCTGGGCACGGAAAATGTTTGCGTCCGCAGCAATCTTGTCGATGCCTTGTTCGACCTTGCTTTCGGTCATGTTTCTGAGTTCTTGGTCCGCAGGCGCGCGAGCCTGTCGAGCCGCGAGATCGGCAAGTTCAGGCCCGCCAATGGCTTCGGCCACGGAGACGAAAGAAGCCCCCTGCGCTCGAAGCTCCTGAACATGTCGCAGCCGAGTTTCCACAGCGGCGAGATCTGCGTTTGACATCGACAATTGCTGGCTGAGGTCGGCCCGTTCCCTGGCTGCATTGTCCGCCGAGCCTTGGTCGATGGCTCCGTGGCTCAACCGATATTTCTCAAGGCGGTCGGCCGCTGCCTGCAGATCGTTTTGCAGCCTGGGCAGGCTGGTGGTGATCGCATCGAGTTCTTGCTGGTCGGATGCCTGCCTTCTCCTTATCAGATTGTCGACATAGACCTGAGCGAATGTGTTGGCCACGAGCGCCGCCCGCGCGGGACTGTCATCGGCGAAAGCGACGGAGACTACTCTCGATCGCAGCTCCTGCCCGACCCGCATTCCTTGCCGCAAGGCTCTCAATTCGGAGGCATCCTCGGCCTGTGAATCGCTGATTGTTTTGTCCGCTCCTGGCCACAGTCGGTCCAGTAGACCACCGGCAAGCGAGCGTGTCCTCGGGGGAGGGATGGCAGACGGCTCAAGCCGGGAATTCCCGCTAGCGGAATTGTCCTGTCCGGTTTCAGCCGCACCTGTCTTGCGCAGTGCCGCCATGACGCGGCGCAGATGGTCTTGCGACGATAGCATCGTGATGTGGTCATCTATGCTTGAATCGACGAGGTCCTGCGAAGACGGGGCGCCGACGGGCAGTGAACCGCGCGATGGGGCGTCGATGATAAGCTGAGTAGTTGCTTCGTAGAGAACCGGGCGAAGACTTCCAAGCAACCCCGCCAGCAGCCCGCCCAACACAGCGAAGGCAACAATAGACCATTTTCGCCTTGCCAGAATCACGAAGAGTTGGTGCGACGCGGTGGCCGGCTCGACATATTCGCGCAATGACCGCACGTGCACTCTGCCTTCGAGAACCGGTGCTGGTGGTTGATTGATCCGTGGCAGCTGGATCGGGCTGATTGCGGAACCTACCATTTTATACTCCTGCCAGATCGGGTTCATGAATTGGGCCGGTTTGCTGTGCTTGCCGGTTGGCTCGGCTCCGCCAGGCCTGGAACATCAATGCGGACCACAATTCGCGCGAGCGGTTCTGGCCATCAATGTGATCGCGCCAGCAGGCGTCGATCTTCGCAGCGTCCAATACGTCACTGCTTTCTGCTCGCATGTCGGCGAGAAGATCGCTGGCCCAGTTGCGCAGCGGACCCCGCAGCCATGCTGCGATAGGGACATCGAAGCCCTGTTTCGGACGCTCGATCAGGTGCTGCGGGAGATAGCGGCGTAGCAATTGACGAAGAATCCATTTGCCGGCGCCATCACGAACTTTCATGTTGGATGGCAGCCGCCAGGAGAATTCGACAACGCGGTGGTCAAGCAGAGGACACCGGCCCTCAAGGCTGTTGGCCATAGTGGCACGGTCCAGCTTCACCAAGATATCGCCAGGCAAGTACCCCGCCATGTCATCGTACAGAAGACGGGAGAGCAGGTCGTCAAGCGGCGGACCGCCGTGGCCGTAGATTGGTTCGGTGGGCCGCTGACGTCCCAGGTTTTCAGCCTGTGGCCGCGCCAGCCGCTGAAACAATTCGTCTTCATTCGATGCCGTGAGCAGCCGGGCGAGACGTTCCATCCGGTCGCTCCGGATAAAATGCCTCGCGCTCGCAGAGAGTGGCAGTTTGCCGATGACATCGTCGCGTCCGGCGCGTGCGAAAAAACCTGCCCCTGCCGCCAAGGTTCGGCGCAGTTGTCGGGGCAGGCGCAGGTGTCGTTTCAACCGCTCCGCCATGAAGTGGCGGCCGTATCCTGCGAAGCATTCGTCACCGCCGTCGCCCGACAGCGCTACGGTGACGTGCTGACGGGCGAGCCTGGCAACGAGCAAGGTCGGTATCTGCGATTCATCGGCGAAGGGTTCATCCCAGACCTGCGGCAACTCGGGAATGACGTCACGTGCGGCGCTGGGCGAGAGGTGAAGTTCGGAGTGGTCGGTGCCCAGATGACGGGCAACGGCCGCTGCGTATGGAGCTTCATCAAAGCCGCCCTCTGCGAACGAGATCGTGAAGCTGCGAACCGGCTTGCAGGATTGAGCCTGCATCAGGGCGATCACGGCTGAGCTGTCGATCCCGCCCGACAGGAAGCCGCCCAGAGGGACGTCGGCGATCATGCGTTCCCGCACGGCCAGCCGAAGCCGGTTGTCCAGTTCGTCAACCAGATCTTCGTCGGTGCCGGTAGCGGGGTTCCGTCGCCCATCGGCTGCAACGTCAGCCAGTGACCACCAGCGGTGAACGCGTTGGGAAAGACGGTCCGCGCTGCGGTCTTCGGCATAATTCGCCGCGGTGACGGAAAGGACGGAACCAGGCGGCAGTTTGAACACGCCTCGCCAGATACAGAGATGGTCCGGCACCCATCCCGTTGAAAGCATTGCCGCCGCGGCATCAAGATCAAGGTCGGGAGAGAAGCCCGGAAAGGTGTTGATCGCCTTCAGCTCAGAGGCGAAGACCAATGCGTCTCGGGTCGAAGCAACATAGAGGGGCTTTTTGCCCATCCTGTCACGGGCCAGATAAAGGCTTCTTGTCTTCAGATCCCACAATGCGAACACGAACATTCCGGCAAAGCGTTTGAGGGCGGTTTCAAGCCCCCAATGCTCGATTGCGCTGAGCATCACTTCGGTGTCGCTGGCGCCTTGAAAGGTTTGGCCCGCACTCTCGAGTTCGCGACGCAAATCGCGAAAATTGTATATCTCACCGTTGAAGGTGATCACGTACCGGCCGCTGGCAGAATGCATCGGCTGGTGCCCGGCGGCTGACAGGTCGACAATTGCCAATCGCCTGTGGCCCAATGCGATTCCAGCCTCGCGATCGGCCCAGAGCCCTTCGCCATCCGGGCCCCGGTGACGCAGCGATGCGGTCATCCGCCCGATCGCTTGGAGCGGCTTTATGTCTGTGGCATCGGAAGCCAATAGAATTCCGGCGATCCCACACATTTAGGGCACCCTGGGCTCGGCAAGTTGCGGCCGAAGTGCGGTCGGATTTCCGGCAACGAGGCAGAAAGCCAGCGAAAACCACACGATCGGATGGCGGATGATCAGGTGAGGCATGCTGAAGATTATCGTCGACGCACCGAGCACCAGCAGCGCGTCGAAGCCCGCTCGCCAGGCAACCGACATTGCGGCTCCCACGATCCAGACCAATGCCATCACCGCAAGCAATCCGCCCTGCAGGTAAAGGTCAAGAACGGTGTTATGGGCCTCGAAAGGGCGCTGTAGAAATTGACGGTCGGCGACGGGCGGGCGCTCGAGGTGAGGCCCAGGGCCTAATCCCAGGGACCCGGATTTCAACCCCGTTTCCACCGCATCCTGCCACAGATAGAGCCGGAGTTCGAATGTTTCGAGTGTCGCTTCCCCACCCTGGTCCTTGGTAAGGCTCTTGGCAAAATGGGCGACGCTGGCCTCTTCGGTGAGCGCGTACGGCGTCATCGCCAGCGCTAAAGGCAAGGAACCCGCCAACAGCACAATTGCTGCCAAGCGGGGCAGGCTGGCGCGACCGCTTGTTGCGATCCATGCACGAAGCCGCAATCCGAGAAAGACGAGGCAGCTCAGGATACTGGTGTAGAGATAGGTGTCGCTCTTCGTCAGCCGGCCGACATAAAAGGTCAGGATCAGGCTGGAGAATGCGAGCAAACGGCGCCATGGGTTGCGGGTGGTCGTGGCAAGGTGCAAAGCCAGGGGGCCAAAAAGCGCGCAATAGAGCGCAAGTTGGTTCGGGTTCTCGGACCAGCCACGGAATCTGTCCCAGAACCAGGGGTCGACGCCGGGCTGGTGGGCCACCCCAAATGCCAATCCCAGCTGAATTACGAAGCTTCCATTGGCGATGGCGATCACCCACCAGGCACTGCGGCGAAGGTGACGATCGGCGTCGGGCTCCGCGGCCGCCAGGCATGTGAAGCCGGCCAGCAGCATGTAGGCCATCACGTCATGTACCAGCCCGGTCAAGTAAAGGACGGTGGTCAGGTAGCCGACGATCGTGCCGATTCCCAAAGCCAGCGACAAGATCAGCCAGAAGCTCGCCAGTTGGACAAAAGCGGGTGTGACCTGGAGACGACCCCCGGCGAATATTCGTCCAATCGCCAGAGCGATCCAGATCGCGATGAACAATTCGCCATAGCCGAGCGACAATCCCGGAACGGCCAGTTGCGTCGCGTAGGACATCGCAACTCCCAGGGCGAGCAAGGCGTCCCGGATCATTGACGTGCTCCGCCCCGGTGATCTGCGAGGCTGCCCTCAAGTGCGACAGCAGGGAGCGGTCGCGGAAGCCCCGCGCGGAGTGTGTTTTCGTACAGATCGCAGTACTGATCGACCACCAACGGCAGGGCAAATCGCTCCCGCACAAGTTCAGCGGAACGGGCGCCCATTGCCTTTGCCCCAGCGCGGTCGGACAGCAAGTCTATTGTTCGCGAGGCAAGGGCATCGGCGTCATGCGGTGCAACCAGGTAGCCATTCCACCCGTCTTCGACGACGTCTCTGCAGCCTGGCATCCTGGAAGCCACGATTGGCAGTCCCGAAAGCCCCGCTTCCAGCAACACACGCGGTACTCCTTCGCGATACTGGGTGGGAAAGGCGAATACATCGGCCATGCCAAGGAGATCAGCGACATCGCGTCGTGGACCCAAGGCCAGCACATGAGATGCGTGCCGGTCGATCTCGGACTTGTCGATTGCGAATGAGCCTTCGGATTCTCGCGGGCCGACAAGCACAAATCGTGCTGCTGGTCTTTCGGCCACGACGCGAGGAACCGCCTCGAGGAGGGTTCCCACACCCTTCTGACGGGTCAAGCGGCCGACAAAGATCACCACTTCGGCGGACTGGAGGCCGAGTTCCCTACGCATCTTCGTTGCCGAGGACCCGAGGTGGCGCACCGTTGCGAACGCATCGACATCGATTCCGGAACTGCGTATCAGTCGCGAGCTTCCGCGACCGGTCAGCCGAAAGCGCTCGAAGAACAGTTGGTCATCACGATTTTGGAAAACGGTCGCCGCCGTCCACGAAGACGCGAGCCATTGCAGCGCGCAATAGACCGGACGCAGGGCCAAAGCGCGAGGCGCCAGAGATGAGAACGTCCAGCCCAGCCCGTTGATGGTGCGAATAACCGGAACTGTTCCCCGCATGGAAAGGGGCGTCAACAGATTTGGCTTGGTGTCGAAACTCTGGATGATGTCGGGCCGAAGCTCCCGCATCAATCGGCGCATCGTTCCGAGAGCACGCCATTCCCCGCCGCCAGATGCAAACCGGTCGAAGGAGAACCTGTGATGCGAAATGTCATGCCTTAAAAACGGTACGGGAGAACCGCTCGAGACCGCCGTAACGCGAAAGCCTTTCTCTCGCAGCGCGATGAGGAAGGGAACTCTCAAGGCGTGATCCTCGCCTCCCACGCAGACCAGATGTGGGTTCATCTGCCTCTCCCCAGCGCACACGGCGGGCAATCGAGTAACTGACGCTCTCGATGCTGCCACGGCCCGGTTTCATCACCTATGAGCGCATCCCGCCCGAGTGCACGCTATGGGGAGGCCGGGTTCCTGTCCTCGTCCGTTTGAATGACACCATGATGTTTGGAAAGGGGTAGGACCAGTGAGGCGAGATTCCCTCGCGGTGGGGGAGCGCTAATGTCCCTCCTGTCTTGCCGACGCAGTCTCACCGGGACGCCCCCACGGCATTGCCTGAAGTGGGCACGATGAGTGGCTGGAGTAAGGCGTGGCGGACCTGAGCTCCGCGGCTCGCTGATGGGCGCGAAGTTCGGACGCTCGGCCCAAACGACTGTCGGCGAGGCCCCAAGACCTCGCCGACCTTTTAAGGCATTCGTCGCTGGAGCGTCAGGTGACCAGGAAAGACGATGCGGTAATCGACAGATGCGGAGAGAGGCTCGCGAAATGGATCTGGTTTGCGCCTCCGACGCCGTCGCTGTCGAAAGAAAGAGCTCCGGTCGAACTGTTGTAGATAATGTGATCGGAACTGTCATGCGCCGCTTTGCCGGCAAAGAAAGCGTCCGACGAGAGGCCCCCCTGATCGAGACCGGCAAAGATGGAATGGTCGAGGTGGATCTTGTCCTGGGCTTTGTTGAAATCAGTGATCCTGTCGACGTTTCCAGAACCAAGGGCGGTACTGAACACGAAGGCATCTCTGCCCCCGTGCCCGGTCAACGTATCGGCCCCGCCGCCACCGTCGATCTTGTTGTTACCGGCATTGCCGTGAATGGTCTGTCCGAATTCGTTGCCGGTCAGATTGATGGCGGCCTTGCCGGACGTCTTGGTGGTTGCGAGTTGCTCGATGTGCGAGCCAGCCGAAAGAGCGAAGCTCACCGAGGCAAGAACCTTGTCGAGGCCGCTTCCTCTCTGCTCCACCACCTTGTCGTGGGCATTGTCGACGTAATAGGTGTCATTGCCGCCATAGCCGGTCATCTTGTCGGCGCCACCGCCGCCATTGATCTTGTTGGCACCGCCATTTCCATAGATGGCTTGACCGAATTCGTTGCCGGTCAGGTTGATGGACGCCCTGCCACCCGAATTGGCGGTGGAGAGCTGCTCGACATGTGATCCCGCCGTAAGAGCGTAACTCACCGAGGCCGCGACCTTGTCGAAGCCCCCGTTTGGCGCTTCCATGACCTTGTCATGAGCATTGTTGACGAGATATTTGTCATTGCCCCCGGTTGCGTGGAAAACGTCTGCGCCGCGCGTGCCATGGAAGACATGATCGCTGCCCGACGGGGCCGGCGCGGTGGGAGCAGGGGTGCCGACGTGAGTAGGAGGTGTGGTCGGTGTGCCGACCGGATCACTGACCGGGGGCGTGACAGGATCACTAACCGGGGGCGAGACCGGGGCATGGGTGCCCTCGAGATTGTGCTGGAGGAAAAAGGCTTTCAGTTCCGAGGCGCTTTCAAGCGCGGTGTCGCCATTCTGCGTTCCCCATTTATAGGTATAGTCAAAGGCCGGCGACGGAACCAGTGCGGCCCAACGATCAATCATGGCCTGCTCCTGGGCAGCGGTGGGCATGACAAACTTGCCGCCAGCGCTGGTTTCCCAGTTGCCACCACCGAACGCCTGGTAAAGCGGGACGATCTTGTCAATCGGGATGCCCGCTTCACCGGCAGCCGCAACCATCTTGTCGATATGGGTGTAGTCGGGAGCCGAAGTGTTGTTGATGGGGTAATAGCCGATACCGTAGAAATCGATGCCCGTATTCGCCGGATTGTAAGCGGCGTGGGCCGGGTCGTTCGGGTTCATGTAGCTCGGGGAGCCATCCGTGCCCAAGTTCATCATCGTGATGAAGGTCTTGGCGCCGGGAACATGAGAATGAATCCAGTCGGATTCCGCCTTTAGGTTTGCAGCGGTTGCGTAGCTGCCCCACTTGCCTGTCGGATCAGGCTCGTCGCTAAGGTAAAACCCGAACACATTTGGATTACCTATGAAGGGAGTGACTTTATCAATGAAAGACGAAGTTACTCCGTCGTGCTCACCGAGATAAACCAAGCCTTTCATGCCTTCCGGCAAGGCATTGACTTGCGAAACGTACTGAACATCAGCCAGATTGAATCCGGCGGTTGCGATCTCGGCGGCTGATCCACCGGACGCGTAGTGGAGTGTCATCCAAAAATCCTTTGGTTGATTCGGTTATGCCCCACGTCTGCTTAGTTGACGGCGCATATTAGGCCCAAATCAAATACGACACCCGCTGGATAGAATCTTTGATCGCCGACAGGATTGCTGCACAGCAGGAGATGTTCCTCTTCGGTCAACCGAAGTCTTTTAAAACAGTGCCGCAACAACAACATAAGCCCCTCTCATCCGGCTCATTGTTGAGCCGCGTGATTGGGAAATATCCGCCTTTCCCGACCGGGTTATCCCCAACTAGGGGAAAGCCAATTGGGGTGCCTCGGCACATGAACCGAGGCTTGCGCTGACGCCCTCGCGGCTCACCCGCCAACTTGATGGTCGAAAGATCGTGCCGCTTGCGGCGTGAAGCGGCCACCTATCGCTGCTTTAGGAGCACTTTCTGCTTTGATCCTATTTAAAAAATCGATGGCCCAACTCTCGTTTGAAATATGATCCGACCCAGCGCATGGAGAAAAAGTCATCTCTCCAAAATATATGTCACCGTTAATGCTGTACAAATCAACCCTGACAAACTCAACATCCCTAGATATCGTTTCCGCGATCTCGATCATTTTTTCGAGATTTTCCGGCCTTTCTACGTTTTCTGGCAGGTCATAACCATACATGACATCAATCTGCTTAAAATCCGGAAGAGAAAAGACAGCCCTTTTATGATCAACAAATCTACCGACGTCGACCTGAAGATAAATTGCCTTGCCGCGAACGCAAAAGAATTTGTAGTCACTTAATTCACCGCCAGTAGAAATGTTGTCTTCGACAATTAATTTCTTTTCCATTTTATAATATTGTGTCTCTCGTCCAATATTGAAGTACGACCTCTTAGAGAAATTTAAGAATTCCTCTACGGTTTTCCTATTGAGCGGTTTGTCGAGGAATATAATTTTTCCAGAGGAATGGGTCGGCTTCATCACGAAATGACGTCCGAGGAAAGGCTGGATCCAAAGTAAAATGTCATCTGGCGTCGTATTTCTATCTATCTTGAATACAGAGATCGTCTTTGGGATTTTAAGGCCTGCGATTCCACTAGCTATGTACTTAGCATAATGCTTATCAACGAAAATCTTCTCCAGGTATCCCCATCTATTTCGTATCATTCTGTCAAATATAAAATCATTTATCGTAGCCGATTGACTGGAAACCCGTCTTGGGAACCTATTGTTCCCGTTAAAGAATCCCGCTGCTGCTATGGGGTAGTTCAGAACGTAGAAATTCGGGGTTATCAAGCTGACCCTATATATCGTTTCCCAGACAGCTCTTCTTAATTTCCGATACTTCTTTTCCACGCAACACCCCACTACGCGGATAACGCACCGGCTAACGCGGCGTCCGCTCTGATAACAACGATGGCGAAGGCGCGATCCGCCTCCTTGGGCAGGTTGGCAGCCGTCACAGATGGGGCGGGTCGAACCCGTCGGCCAGCGCCCCGAGGTGAACGAGCCCTCCAGTCGCCATCCCTGCGCATGCGTTAAACCACAATACGTCAGGCTCGATCACCGTCCTCCTCCGTTTGAATGACGATCCGGCGTGCCGGCCTGACGGTCGTCAATTTGCCGCCCCTGAAAGTCTGGGAGACTGATGGTCTGCTCGGGTGATTGGTGTATCGGGACGAGATCAAATACAGAATACAGAACGACAAAAGGTTTGATTGATCTAAGTTGTTGCTCCGCATCAGGTATTTTGTGCGAACGACCGTGGCGTCTTTGAAAGTGTGTGGAAGCAAGGACATAAGCCCCTTTTGCGTGTTCCATTCTGGACTGCGTTACTAGCGTGAATTGCCATTTTTTGGGGGAGTTATCCCCAGCCTGTGCACGCTGTGGGTCGCGTTTCGTTGGTCCTGCGCCACGAATCCGCTGCATTTTCCTCAAAGTCGACGTATGTAAGCAGAGCGTAATAAGGGGGGCGACGGATCGCGGCTGCTATGCGCACCAAGAAAGGTTTGAGCCATCACAATTTACGGAAGTAACGGCGCGGCAGTGTCGCGCGAACGACCGCTGGTCATGAAAACATCGGGGGCCGGTTCTCCCGAGCTGCGTTCCGCCATTCTCGCCTGCATGCCTGGGCTGCTTGGCGTGGCGCTGTTTTCGGCAGTGATAAACATTCTCGCCCTGACCGGTTCGGTTTATATGTTGCAGATCTACGATCGCGTTCTGCCGTCGCAGAGCGTTCCCACCCTGGTGGGGTTCACGATCGGCATGCTGGGCTTGTATGCGGTCTACGGGCTCCTGGATTTCGTGCGGCTTCGCGTGCTGGTCCGCATCGGCAGTCTTCTCTATAGAAATTTGCAGGAAAAGGTGTTCTCCATCTCCCTGTCCTTGCCGCTCAAGGCAGGACGTGATGCGGGCCGTCTGCAGCCTTTGCACGATCTTGACCGACTGCGCGGCTTTCTTTCCGGAACGGGACCGACGGTCATCTTCGACGCTCCGTGGATCCCTTTTTATCTGGTGATCATTTATTTGCTCCATCCTTTGCTCGGCTTGTTGGCAACCGTCGGCGCGATCGCCGTGGTCCTCCTGACGGCGGTTGCGGAAGTCTTTAGCCGTGGTCCGGCCGCGCGCGCCTCCGAAGGCTTGTCGTCGCAACGGGCGCTTGCCGACTCCGCCCGGCGCAACGCCGAGGTTGTTCATGCAATGGGGCTTGCTGGTCGACTGGCTCGACGCTGGAGCGACGTCAGCCGTGCATATCTTGGTCAGCAGGAGCGCCTCTCGGATGTCGTCGGTGGCGCCAGTTCCTTCTCGAAGGCGCTTCGCATGGGTCTGCAATCCGGCGTTCTGGGGCTCGGTGCCTACCTGGTCATCGGCGGTGAAGCTTCTCCTGGGGTGATTATCGCATCTTCCATATTGCTCGGCCGGGCCTTGGCCCCAGTTGACGCGGCGATTGCAAACTGGAGAGGTTTTCTATCGACCCGGCGCAGCTATAGCGAGCTGGCAGCTGTCATGGCTGCATTTGGCAGTCAGGACGATCCGATGGAATTGCCTCGTCCACAGGCACGATTTGCCGTCGAGCAACTGACAGTCGCGCCGCCCGGCCTGACAAGACCGACCGTTGTAAATGTAAGTTTCCACCTGTCGAGGGGGGCTGGAATGGCCGTCGTCGGCCCGAGCGGCTCCGGCAAGACGACGCTGGCCCGTTCGTTGGTCGGGGTGTGGAAGCCGCTCCATGGCTCGGTGAGATTGGACGGCGCCTCTCTCGATCAATGGAACTCGGAACATCTCGGCGCCCATATCGGCTACATGCCGCAGGATGTGGAGTTGTTTGACGGCACGGTAGCAGACAACATTTCGAGGTTCCGAGGCAAGACGGATCCAAAAGGCGTCCTTGCGGCGGCAAGAGCCGCCGGCGTCGAGAAAATGATCATGCAACTCCCTCAGGGATTTCAGACCCGCATCGGGGAGGGGGGAGCAGCCCTGTCGGCAGGGCAGAGGCAACTCGTGGGTCTCGCCCGAGCACTTTATGGCGAGCCGTTCCTTGTCGTGCTCGACGAACCGAACTCGAACCTCGACGTGGATGGGGACGCTGCCCTGGCCGGCGCCATACGGGCAGTGCGTCAGCGCGGGGGCATCGTCATTGTCGTTGCGCATCGTCCCTCGGCACTCGCCAACATCGATCAGGTGCTGGTTATGTCGAACGGGACGGTTCATGCCTTTGGCTCGCGCGAGGAGGTCTTGGCGAACGTGCTCCGACCTTCACCGCCTGTTTCACCTCGGCCATCTTCTTTGGCGCCGATACCGGGGGTTGCCGGGCATGCATGAGGCTCTGCTCGAAACATTCGTCACCTTCTCGTCCTATGCCCGGACCCTTCGTGGCAGCAAAGGGCCTGCCGTGAGCTCGCCAGATCTGCCGGACGGTATTCGGGCCAACCTGATATTCGGCTTGGTGATTACAGGTCTGCTGGTCCTTGGCGGCGGCCTGTGGCTGGGATTGACCAAGATCGCCGGCGCCGTGGTTGCACCGGCCACCGTGGTGGTAGAAAGCAACGTCAAGAAGGTCCAGCATCAAACCGGAGGCACAGTGGGCGGAATCTTCGCGCAGGACGGAGATCATGTACGAGCCGGCGACGTGCTGGTCAGGCTGGATGACACGCTGACACGCGCGAACCTGCAAATCATCAGCGAGGATCTCGATCGCGCGACCGTTCGCCTCGCCCGGCTGGAGGCCGAGCGCACGGGCTTGGCGGAAATGCAGCTGCCGGTCGACCTGAAGGCGCGAATGAACCAACCGGAGCTGGCGGCGCTCGTCAACGGCGAACGCGCTCTCTTTGAAACGCGCGCTTCGGCTTTGGCTGGACAGAAGGCGCAGTTGAGAAGCCAATCCCAGCAACTTGAACGTCAGATCGACGGTCTTAAAGCGCAACAGAGCGCGGTGGATGAATCGGTTGCCCTGCTGAGCAAGGATTTCGCCGACGTTGATTCCCTCTACGCCAAAAAACTCGTCTCCAAGGAGAGGGTAAGCAACATCAAGTTGGATGCCACCCGGGCCAGGGGAGAATCGGGTCGCCTCGCTGCAGCAGTAGCTGAAGCCCAGGCGCGCATCAGCGAAACGGGGTTGCAGATGCTGCAGCTGGATGACCAAAGGCGCACTGACGTGACGACCGAACTCCGCGAGACGGAAGCCAAGCAGACCGAACTCAACGAACGGAGGATTGTGGCGCAGGATGAACTGACCAAGACAACGATCCGCGCGCCACAGTCCGGAACGATACAGGAATCGGCTGTCCATACCGTCGGCGGCGTTATCGCGCCTGGCGAGATGCTTATGACCATCGTACCTGATACCGACGATCTTGTGGTGGACGCGCTGATCCCTCCGTCGCGGGTCGACGATGTCCGGCCTGGGCAGCCGGTATCAATCCGTTTTCCGGCGTTCGACGTGGGAACCACTCCGGTCTGCCAAGGGTCAGTGAAACACATCTCGGCAGATCTGATTAAAGACCCGCAACGTCAGCTTTCCTATTTTTCGGCGCGTATCAAGGTTGAAAGCAAATCAAGCTGCCTGACCGAAGCGAAGGTGCTGAGGCCAGGTATGCCCGCCGAGGTTCATATCCGCACCGACGAACGCAATGTCTGGTCTTATCTGTTGAAACCCTTTGCGGATCAGATGTCCAAAGCGTTTACGCAGTGATGGCGAGGTGGAGGAGGGCGTGACCAATAGGATATCGGGATTTCTGGCGGCCCGACGGCTTTTGGGGGCGGGCGGCCGTCGAGCCTAACCGGCGACGCGGGGATGAAGCGCCTCCGGCTGGAGGAAACATGCGCGTTGTGTGACGCTACCGCATCATTCGAATAGCGAGGCTGGTTTACCGTCCCCAGACAACGGCATTCTCATGCCGTTTGATGATGTGCTTCAGGTTTTCGAAGGCGGTCGTGACGTGGCCGGCGAAGCGCTCTGCCGCCGGTGAGCGTGGTCCGCTGACCCGGCGAAGGATACCGAGTGAGCGGCTGGGCTGCGGGATTTCATAGGGCAGCACCGTAACCCGGCTCTCCTTGCGCTGCGCGAAGACTACGGAGAATGGCAGCACGGCCAACGCATCGGTTTCGGCAAGGAAGTTGATCACGCTCATCAGCGAGCCTCCCGAATAGCGGATGTTCAGGTCCGACATGCCGATGCTCATCAGGATCATCTGCAGGTCCGACATCAGCGGAGAGCCGGGCAGGGGAGCCACCCAGGGAAAGCTGGTCAGGTCATGCGCCCTGAGGCGGCGATTTCGCAGCAGGGGATGATCGGGCCGGCAAGCCACGACATTGCGTCCGGGCAGGATTTCGGTGAATTCGAAGCCGGGACCAAGGTCGAGCACGCCGATCGGCACGATGCCGAGGTCGATCTGGTTGCTGTCCAGCGCCGCGACCATCTCGGGCAGGTTCATATAGCTCTGCTGAACGGTGACCTCGGGTTCGAGCTTCTGGAATTCTCCGATCATCCGGCTGATCATCGCGTCCATGAAGAACGGCACGCCGCCGACACGGACGACACCTTTGGTGCCTTTCATGAAGCCCTGCACCGCATCCGACGCCTTGCGCGACGCGGTGATGATCGTGCGGCCCTGCGCCGCCAGCTGGAAGCCGAGCGGCGTCGCCTGCAGCGGCCGGCGGCCCTTGAGGAACAGCGGCTCACCCACCCGCGCCTCCAGCATGGCCAGTGATCGGCTGACCGCCGGCTGGGTCAAGCCCAGCATGGCGGCTCCTTCCGACACGCCGCCGGCATCCAGCACCGCGGCGAGCTGCATGAGGTGGCGCTCGTTCAGCTTCATAGCAAAACGCTATACAAGGGACGTCACATCTCATCAAGCATCGCGTCGGGCCGTGCTATCCCGCTTGGCAAGGGGAAGGGAGGCCCCGGCGGAATGCACGGCCAGCACGACCCGAAGCGGGATGAGTCCCCCAAGGCGATATCGACGCAGGCCGAGGAATTCTCGCGGCGCCTGACGGCAATGGGCCAGTCCCGCTTGGCGGCGGCGGCGCAGGCAGCCGTGGATGGTTTGCACGCGCTGATCGTGGAGTTGCGGCCCTCCGGCGAGGAATTCCGCCAGGCGATCGATTTTCTGACCGAGGTTGGTCACTACGCCGATGCGCGGCGCCAGGAATGGGTGCTGTTCGCCGACGTCCTGGGCGTGTCTTCGCTGATCGAGGATCAGAACAGCCCGCGCCCCGCCGGAGCGACACCAAACACCCTGGCCGGGCCCTTCTACCGGGCCGACGTGCCGGAGATGCCACCCGGCGCGAACATCTCGCGCGATCACAAGGGCGAGCCGCTGGAGGTCGCGGGCCGCATCGTCGCGCTCGACGGCGCGGGGGTCAGCGATGCGACGGTCGAGATCTGGCAGGCCAATGCCGAGGGTCTCTACGAGAACCAGGAACCCGACCGGCAGCCGGAATTCAATCTGCGCGGACGCTTCCGTACCGATCCGCAGGGACGGTTCCGCTTCACGACGGTGAAGCCGAAGGGCTATACGCTGCCGTCGGACGGACCGGTCGGTCAATTGATGTCAGCGCTCGGCCTTGGCCTCGAGCGGCCGGCCCATATCCATTTTCGCGTCTCGGCGGAGGGCTTCGAGACGCTGACGACCCACATCTTCGACCGGTCGGACCCTGCGATCGGCCGGGATGCCATCTTCGGGGTCAAACCCGAACTCATGGCCGAGTTCCGCGCGCTGCCGCCCAATGGAGGAAAACGCAAGCACGCGCTCGACCTCAACCTCGTGCTCTGCCCGCAGCGGCGGAGCGATACCGAAACCTCTGGGAGGAGATGACCGATGGCACGTATCAGCGGCTACCACCATTTGACGCTCTCGACCGACAGCGCTCAGGAAGATTTTGATTTCTATACCAAGGCGCTCGGCCTGCATTCGGTGAAGCGCACCGTCTTGTTCGACGGCGTCATCCCGGTCTACCACCTCTATTACGGCTCGCCCAATGGCGATGCGTCGACGATCATCACCACCTTCCCGTTCCGCAAGCCGGGCGTCTATGGCCGCCGCGGGTCCAATCAGTCGCGCACCATCATGCAGTCGATCCCCAGGGGCGCCGCGGATTTCTGGGTCGACCGGTTGAATGCGCGCGGCATCGAGGCCATCAAGATCACCCGTTTTGGCGCCGACCGTGCGGCTTTCGCACATCCCTGCGGTATCCCGCATGAGCTGGTGGAAAGCGACAGGGATCCCCGCGCGCCCATCACCAACGAGGCGCAGGGCATCGGCAAGGCCCACGGCATCAAGGGAATCTACGGCGCCGTGGTGGCGGTGATGGACCGCACCGCCATGGACGACTTCCTGACCATCGCATTGCCGATGGAGAAAGAGGCCGACGACCACGAGGGGCTCGTGTTCCGCGTGCCGGATGCGGCCGGCGTCGCACAGCGCGTGGAGGTCATTGTCGACCGCGACAGCCCGCAGGGCACCTGGACTCTGGCGGGAGGCACGATCCACCACCTCGCCCTCAACACCGGCGACGAAGAGAACCAGTTGAAGCTGCGCGCTCATATCGAGGGCCTCGGCTTCACGGACATATCGGAGCAGAAGGACCGCAACTACTTCAAGTCCTGTTATGTCCGCTCGCCCGGCGGCGCGCTGTTCGAAATTGCCTGGACCACGCCGGAAGGCTGGGCCAAGGACGAGCCTCCGGGCCAGATCGGCAAGACGCTGGTCTTCCCGCCTTGGTTCAAGGACCGCGAGAGCGAATTGCAGGCCGGCCTGGAACAGGCGGATTTCGCGTGAGTTCAGGCAGCGGTCCGCTCCGGCTTGGGCCAAGAGGCCCGGAGGCTAAGGCGATTTGCGTCTTCGTCCACGGCCGCGGCCAATCGCCCGAAGAGATGCAGTCCCATGTGCTGTCGCGGCTTTCCGCGTCGGCCGTGGCCTTCATCCTGCCGCGCGCGCCGCACGGCATGTGGTGGGAGGCGCGTGCCGTCGACCCGTTGACGTCGGTCGCCCGCGCGCAGCTCTCTGACGCGCTCGACCACCTTGCGGCCGCAATGGTTGCGGCGCGTGCCGAACTGCCCGGACTGCCGCTGCTTCTCGCGGGCTTCTCGCAAGGGGCGTGTCTCTCGATCGAATATCTCTGTGCGGGGCTGCCGCCGCCGGACGCTTTGGCGGCCTTCACGGGCTGCCGTGTCGGCGTTCCGGCGGACGAAAGATCCGAGGCGGCGCCGGCCGGAATGCCGATTTATCTTTCCGGTGGTGATGCCGATCCGTGGATACCGGTCTCGGCGTTTGCCGATGCCGCGCAATCGCTGGGCCGGATTGGCGCGAGCCTGCGGGCCGATCTGTTCCCGGGCCGCGGCCATGAGGTCTCGGACGCCGAGATTGCCATGCTGGGCACTATCCTCGACGACCTCGCGGCCGGGCGTGGCCCGCGCATGGAGGCGGCGCGATGATGGACAGCTTCACCTTTCCGGGCCTGACGACACGGGTGGTCTTCGGTGCCGGCACCATGGCTCGCGTCGAGGAGGAAGTCCGGCGGCTCGGCCATGAAAAGGTGATGGTGCTTTCGACGCCGCATCAGAAGGGCGATGCGGAAAGGCTGGCCGCAAGCCTTGGTGGCCTCGCCGCCGGGATCTTTGCCGGCGCGGTCATGCATACCCCTGTCGAGGTCACGGAAAAGGCCATCGATACCTTCCGCGGCAGTGGCGCTTCGGCGGTCGTCAGCCTCGGCGGCGGCTCGACCACTGGGCTCGGCAAGGCCATTGCCGTGCGCACGGGCGCCGACCAGGTGGTCATTCCCACCACCTATGCCGGCTCGGAAATGACCGACATACTCGGCGAGACGGCAGCCGGCGAGAAGACCACCCGCCGCTCGCCGGACATTCGCCCAGAGACGGTGATCTACGACGTCGATCTGACACTGAGCTTGCCGGTAAATCTCACCGTAACCTCGGCGATGAACGCGATCGCTCATGCGATGGAAGCCTTGTATGCCCCCGATCGCAATCCGGTCATCGTGCTGATGTGCAGGGATGCCATGGTTGCCTTTCGGGAAGGCATTCCAAGGTTGATCGGCAATCCGCAGGATCGCGCGGCGCGGACGCAGGCGCTCTATGCGGCGTGGTGCTGCTCGACCGCACTCGGCTATGTCTCGATGGCGCTGCATCACAAGCTGGCGCACGTCTTCGGCGGCTCGTTCGACACGCCGCACGCCGAAACCCACGCCATCCTGCTGCCCTACACGACCGCCTTCAACGAAGCGGCGGTGCCCGATCTGCTGCGCCCGATCGCTGAGGCATTCGGTGGTGGTTCGGCGGGCGGCGGGCTCTGGGATTTCGCACAGTCGGTCGGCTCTCCGCTGAGCCTGAAGGCGATCGGCATCGAGGAGGCCGATCTCGACCGCGCGGCGGCAATCGCGGTGAAGAATGCCTATGCGAATCCAAGGCCGATTGATCCGGGATCGATAAGGGAACTCCTTCAGGCGGCGTGGGAGGGACGCCGTCCGGGGGACTGAGAACAAAACAAGAGGGAGGAACCAAACATGATCACAAGACGCAGCCTACTGAAAGCCTCGGCGGCGACAGGCCTGGCGCTCGCCGGTTCGCGCCTGGCGACGCCGGCCATCGCGCAAGGCGCCAAGATCCGCCTGGGCTATGTTTCGCCGCAGACGGGGCCGCTCGCCGGCTTCGCGGAAAGCGACGCCTACAACATCAAGGCCTTCCTCGCTTCCGAGGCGGGCAAGAACTTCGAGGTCATCGTCAAGGACAGCCAGTCGAACCCCAACCGCGCGGCCGAGGTAGCCAAGAGCCTGATCGTCGATGACGAGATCAACCTGATGCTCGTCGGCTCGACGCCCGAGAACACCAATCCGGTGGCCACCACCTGCGAGGCGGAGGGCGTGCCGGTGATCTCGACGATGGCGCCGTGGCAGCCCTGGTTCATCGGCCAGCAGGGCAATCCGGCCGATCCGTCCTCGTGGAAGCCTTTCAACTTCGCCTATCACTATTTCTGGGGTCTCGAGGACATCATCGCCGTCTACACCGGCATGTGGAAGCAGCTTTCCACCAACGGCAAGGTGGGAGGGCTGTTCCCCAACGATGCCGACGGCAATGCCTGGGGTGATCCGAAGAACGGCTTGAAGCCGGGCCTCGATGCCGCCGGTTTCAGCCTTGCCGATCCCGGCCGCTATCAGAACCTGTCGGACGATTTCACCGCGCAGGTCAACGCCTTCAAGGCGGCCAATGCCGAGATCGTCACCGGTGTGGTCATTCCGCCGGACTTCACCACCTTCTGGAACCAGGCCCGCCAGCAGGGCTTCAAGCCCAAGGCGATAACGGTGGCCAAAGCGATCCTCTTTCCGCAATCGGTCGAGACGCTGGGCGATGCTGGCCACAACCTCTCATCCGAGGTCTGGTGGTCGGCCTCGCATCCGTTCAAATCGTCCGTGACGGGCGAGAGCTCGGCGGAAATCGCGGCGGATTTCACCGCCAAGACCGGGCGCCCCTGGACGCAGCCGATCGGTTTTGTCCATTCGCTGTTCGAGGTGGCGGCCAATGTCATGGGGCGCGTTTCGGATCCGACCAATGCCGAGGCGATCGCGGCGGCCATAGCCGCCACCGACATGACGACGGTGGTGGGGAAAGTGGCATGGAGCGGTGCGGGACTGCCGCCTTTCGCCGCGAAGAACGTCTGCAAGACGCCGCTCGTTGGCGGCCAGTGGCGGAAGAAGGCCGGTGGCGGCTTCGATCTGGTGATCGTCGAGAACGCCGGCGCTACCGAGATTCCCACCGCTGGCAAGATGGAAGCCCTGGCCTGACGCTGCCGGGGGCGGCTGCGCCGCCCTCGTTCGGCGCGACCCAAGGATGACTGTGATGATACTCAGGCTGGAAAACGTTTCGAAGTCCTTCGGCGCCCTGAAGGTTGCGGATTCCGTGACCGTCAGCGTGCCGCGCGGCGAAGCGCTGGGCATTATAGGCCCGAACGGCGCGGGAAAATCGACGCTCTTCAACCTGATCACCGGAAACTTGTTTGCAAATGAGGGCCGCATCGAATTCCTCGGCCGCGACGTGACCCGCGCTCCGGCCATGGAGCGGGTGCGCATGGGCGTCGGCCGCAGCTTCCAGATTCCGCAGCCTTTCGAGGGGCTGACCGTGTTCGAGAATCTCTTGACCGCCGCCGCCTTCGGCCGCGGCGGACGCGAGGCCGAGATGGTCGAGAATTGCGCTGGTATCCTCGAGGCGACGGAGCTCCTCAGGAAAGCCAATTTCGTGGCCGGCTCGTTGAGCCTTCTCGACCGCAAGCGCCTGGAACTCGCCCGCGCCTTGGCGACAGGCCCCGAACTTCTGCTTCTGGACGAGATCGCGGGCGGTCTGACGGAGGGCGAATGCAAGGCCCTGGTCGCGACGATCAGAGCCATCCACGCGAGGGGGACCACCATCATCTGGATCGAGCATGTGCTGCATGCCCTGAATTCGGTGGTCGAGCGGCTCCTCGTGCTGGATTTCGGGCGCGTGATCGGGATCGGCGCGCCTGATGAGATCATGGCCTCGAAGGCGGTTCGCGAAATCTATCTGGGGCTCGAGGTCTGATGCTGGAAACGCGCGGCCTCACCGCGAATTACGGCCAGTTCCGGGCACTGTTCGGTGTGGATATCACCGTGGCCGCGGGCGAATGCGTGGCGATCATCGGCGCCAACGGCGCCGGCAAATCCACGCTGATGCGCTCGATCACCGGCGTGATCGGCAACGCGCCCGGCATGGTGCTGCACAGGGGCGAGCCGATCGGCGCGCTGTCTTCGGCCGAGATCATGAAGCGCGGCATCGCCATGGTGCCGGAGGGGCGCCGGCTGTTCCCTTCGCTCACCGTCGAGGAAAATCTGCTGGTCGGCGGGCAGGCGCGTAAGGTGCAGGGGCCGTGGAGCCTCGACGCGGTCTATGACCTTTTCCCGATCCTGGGCGAGCGGCGCAAGAGCCCCGGTACCGCGCTCTCGGGTGGCCAGCAGCAGATGGTGGCGATCGGCCGGGCGCTGATGTCGAACCCCGAATTGCTGCTTTGCGACGAGATCAGCCTCGGCCTCGCGCCCGTCGTCATCCGCGATATCTACGCAGCACTTCCCAGGATCCGCCAAGGCGGCGCCGCGATCGTGCTGGTGGAGCAGGATATCGGCAAGGCGCTGGCAGTGGCCGACCGCGTCTACTGCATGATGGAGGGTCGCGTCACGCTGGCCGCCAGGGCGGCCGAGGTCACGCGCGAAGATATCCACTCTGCCTATTTCGGAGTGGCGGCATGACGCGGGAACCAAGGCTCGGTCGTCTGCTCGCACAGCACCCTTGTGGCCTGATCGAGGTGGCGCGGCGATGATCTGGCTGGACACCCTCGTGCAAGGGATTCTGCTGGGCGGGCTCTATGCCCTGTTTGCAGCAGGGTTGAGCCTCGTCTTCGGCATCATGCGGCTGGTGAACCTAGCCCATGGCGACCTCATCATTCTTGCCGCTTATCTGGTTTTGATGGGCGTCACGCTGCTCGGCTTGTCGCCCTGGATCGCTGCCCTGATTGCCATGCCCGTGATGTTCGGGCTCGGCTGGCTGCTGCAGGCCGCCGTCCTGAACCGCGTGCTGGGCAAGGACATCCTGCCGCCGCTTCTGGTCACGTTCGGCCTGTCGGTCGCCTTGCAGAACGGCCTGCTCGAGGCCTTCTCCGCCGACAGCCGCCGCATTCCGGTGGGCGCGTTGGAAGGGGCATCGCTCGATCTAGGGCTGGTCACGGTTGGGATCATGCCGTTGATGACCTTTGCCTCGGCGATCGTGACGATCATTGCGCTCAACGCGCTCTTTTACCACACCGCCCTCGGCCGTGCCTTCCGCGCCACCTCGGACGACGCCGTGACGGCGGGGCTGATGGGGATAGAGCCGAAGCGGATTTTCGCGATCGCCACCGGGATCGCCATGGTCGTGGTGACGCTGGCGGCGCTCTATCTCGGCATGCGCGCGAACTTCGATCCTTCGATCGGACCGGCGCGGCTGATCTATGCCTTCGAGGCGGTGATCATCGGCGGCCTCGGCAGCCTGTGGGGGACGCTTGCCGGCGGGATCATCATCGGGGTGGCGCAAACGTTTGGCGCCGCGCTCAATCCGGAATGGCAGATCCTGGCCGGCCACATCGCCTTCCTGGCCGTGATGCTGCTCAGGCCGCGCGGGCTTTTTCCGCGCGCAGTGGATTGAGGGCCGGCATGTATCGACTGACAACCCGCACCCGCGCCGGAACCGTGACCGCGATCATCGTGCCGATCTTCCTCGTCGCCGCGCTCGCGCTGCCTGCCGTGGCCTCGCGTGGTGTCATACAGGATCTGTTCTTCATCCTCACCATGCTGACGCTGGCGCAGATCTGGAACCTGCTGGCGGGCTATGGCGGCCTGGTCTCGGTGGGCCAGCAGGCTTTCGTCGGCATCGGCGCCTACGCGATGTTCGCCGGCGTGATCCTGCTCGGCTGGAATCCGGTCCTGGCGATCCCGCTGGGCGCCCTTGCGGCACTGGTGCTGGCGGTTCCGACGGCCTTTTTCGCGTTCCGCTTGCAGGGCGCGTATTTCGCCATCGGCACCTGGGTGATCGCCGAAGTGACGCGCCTGCTGGTTGCGCAGTGGAAGGCACTTGGCGGCGGCACCGGCACGTCGCTGCCGCGCGAGGCGACGAGCAGCATCCTGGGCACCGATGCGGTCCGGGCGCTGTTCGGCGTCCGCGAGGCCGCGGCACGCGATGTCATGGCCTACTGGCTGGCTTTGGCGCTGGTCGTGGCCGTGACGGGCGGCATCTACTGGCTGCTGCGCAGCCGCCTCGGGCTGGCGCTGGCGGCCGTGCGCGACAATGTCGACGCGGCGCAATCGGTGGGCGTCGATACCGCCCGGCTCAGATGGGCGGTCTTTCTGATCGCCGCGGCTGCCACCGGGCTGACCGGCGCGCTGATTTTCCTGCAGACGGCCCGCATCTCGCCGAGCGCGGCCTTTGCCGTCACCGACTGGACCGCCAACGTCATCTTTATTGTCGTCATCGGCGGCATCGGCACCATCGAGGGGCCGATCCTCGGTGTGCTGGTCTTCTTTGCGCTGCGCTCGGCGCTGGCCGACTACGGCAGTTGGTACTTGATGACGCTCGGCCTCATCGCCGTTGTCGTGATGCTTTTTGCGCCAAAGGGGCTCTGGGGCCTGATCGCGTCCCGCAATGGCCTGCACCTGTTTCCGGTCCGCCGCAGGCTGACCGGTCCGAAGATCGAGGGAGGAATTTGATGGCGGATATCGAAACCGACGTGCTGATCGTCGGCACTGGCCCGGCCGGCTCGGCCACCGCCGCGCTGCTGTCGAGCTACGGCGTGGCCAACATGATCGTCAATCGCTATCGCTGGTTGTCGAACACGCCGCGTGCCCACATCACCAACCAGCGCACCATGGAAGTGCTGCGCGACCTCGGTCCGGATGTCGAGGCAGAGGCCATGATGCACGCCTCGCCGCAGGAACTGATGGGCGAGAACGTGTTCTGCGAAAGCCTGGCCGGCGAGGAGATCGGCCGCATGAAGAGCTGGGGTACAGCGCCGCTCTCCAAGGCCGAACATCTGCTGTCGTCTCCCTGTTTCATGAACGATTTGCCCCAGACCTTCATGGAGCCGATCCTGTTCAAGTCGGCCTGCACCCGCGGGACGCAGGCACGCATGAGCACGGAATATGTCAGCCATGTCCAGGATGCGGACGGCGTGACCACGACCTGCCGCGATCGGCTGTCGGGTAAGGATTTCACCGTGCGGTCGAAGTTCCTCGTCGGCGCCGACGGCGGCAACTCGCTGGTGGCCGAGCATCTGGGCCTGCCGCTCGACGGTAAGATGGGCGTCGGCGGCTCGATGAACATCCTGTTCAGGGCCGATCTGTCGAAATACGTCGCGCACCGGCCGAGCGTCCTCTACTGGGTCATGCAGCCCGGCGCCGACGTCGGCGGCATCGGCATGGGTCTGGTTCGCATGGTGCGGCCGTGGGATGAGTGGCTGATCGTCTGGGGCTACGACATCAACCAGCCGCCGCCGGAGGTAACGCCGGAACTGGCCACCGAGGTCGCGCGTCAATTGGTCGGAGATTCCGCGCTCGAGATCGAGCTCCTGGGCGCCAACACCTGGACGGTGAACAACTGCTTCGCCACGCACATGCAGAAGGGGCGGGTGTTCATCATGGGCGACGCCGCGCACCGGCATCCGCCCTCGAACGGGCTCGGCTCGAACACATCGATCCAGGATGGGTTCAATCTCGCCTGGAAGCTTGCCAAGGTCGTCAAGGGGCAGGCGGGCATCGGGCTTCTGGATAGCTACTCTGCCGAGCGCGCACCGATCGCGCGCCAGATCGTGACGCGGGCGAACCAGTCCATTGCCGAATTCGGACCGATCTTCGAGGCGCTCGGCATGGATGGCGGCGTCGATCACGACAAGATCCAGAGGAACATGGAGGCCCGCGCCGACGCGACGCCCGCGGCCGAAGCGCAGCGCGAGGCGCTCCGCAAGGCTATCGCCTTCAAGAAGTACGAGTTCGACGCCCATGGCGTCGAGATGAACCAGCGCTATGCGTCCGGCGCGGTGGTGACCGACGGCCAGCGCGAGCCGGCATTCGAGAAGGATCGCGAGCTGCACTATGCGCCAACGACGTGGCCGGGCGCGCGCTTGCCGCATGTCTGGGTGTTCGAGCGCTCGGGCAGGAAGGTCTCGACGCTCGATCTTTGCGGGCATGGCGAGTTCACGCTTTTGACCGGTATTGGCGGCGAGGCGTGGGTCGCCGCGGCGGAGACGGTGGGCGCGGAGCTCGGTCTGCCGATCCGCAGCCATGTGATCGGCCCGCGCCGCACGATCGAGGATCATGCCGGCGACTGGGCCGGCGCGCGGGAGATCCGCGACACCGGCTGCCTGATCGTCCGTCCCGACCACCACGTCGCCTGGCGTTCCGAAACGCTCGCGGCCGATCCGGCGGCCGAACTGCGCCGGGTCTTCAAATCCGTTCTGGCGCGCTGAGGAGGATCGCATGATTGACGAACACGAATCCGGCTATTTCACCGAGGCGAACTCGGCCGAGGTCGTCGTGGCGCGCAACAGGAACGCCAAAGACGAGCGGCTCAAAGAGGTGATGGAGGTCATCACCCGAAAGCTGCACGAGGCGGTGAAGGAGATCGAGCCGACGCAGGAGGAATGGTTCGGCGCGATCATGTTCCTGACGCAGACGGGCCAGATCTGCAACGAATGGCGGCAGGAGTACATCCTGCTGTCGGATGTTCTCGGCGTCTCGATGCTGGTCGATGCGATCAACAACCGCAAGCCGTCGGGTGCCTCGGAATCCACGGTGCTGGGGCCTTTCCACGTCGCCGACGCGCCCGAATTGCCAATGGGATCGAACATCTGCCTCGACCAGAAGGGCGAGCCGATGTTCGTGCATGGCCGCATCCTCAATACCGAGGGTAACCCGATCGCAGGCGCCAAGATCGACGTCTGGCAGGCCAATGACGACGGTTTCTACGACGTGCAGCAGAAGGGCATCCAGCCCGACTTCAATCTGCGCGGGGTGTTCCGCACCGGTGCGGACGGACGTTACTGGTTCCGCGGCGTGAAGCCCAAATACTACCCGATCCCGGATGACGGTCCGGTCGGCAGGCTGCTGGGCGCGCTAGGCCGCCACCCCAATCGTCCGGCGCATCTCCACTACATCGTCGAGGCCGAGGGCTTCGACGCGCTGACCACGCACATCTTCGATCCGGACGATCCGTACATCGATTCAGATGCCGTCTTCGGCGTGAAGAAAAGCCTGCTCGCCGAATTCCGCAAGGTCGAGGACGCCGAAGCCGCGGCCAGGGTCGAGGTCGCGGCGCCGTTCTACGACGTGGAGTTCGATTTCGTGCTGTCGCGCAAGGGAGGAAACTGATGGCCGCACTTGAGAAGATGTTCGATGTCAGAGGCAAGTCGGTGATCGTCACCGGCGGCGCCAGCGGCATCGGGCAGGCCTATTCCGAGATCATGGCCGAGCACGGGGCGAAGGTCTGCATCTTCGACCTGAACCCTGCCGGGCTGGAGAAGACCGTGGCGGCGATCAGGGCGGCGGGTGGCGATGTCTGGGGCCAGGTCGTCGATGTCGGCGACCGTGCGGCCATGGCGGCCGCCTTCGACAAGGTGGCCGAGAAGGCCGGCTCGATCGACGTCGTGTTCGCCAATGCCGGGATCGACGCCGGGCCGGGCTTCAACACCCCGACGGGCGAAAGGAACCCCGAGGGCGCCATCGAGAACCTGCCCGACGAGCACTGGGACAAGGTGATCGAGATAAACCTGACCTCGGTCTACACCACGATCAAGCATGCCGTGCGGCACATGAAGCCGAATGGCGGCGGCCAGATCATCGTCACGTCGTCCATCGCCTCGCTGATCAACGAGAGCATCGTGGGTACACCCTACATGCCCGCCAAGGCCGCGGTGAACCATCTCGTTCGCCACATGGCGATGGAGCTCGGCGCCTACAACATCCGCATCAACGCAATCCTGCCCGGGCCGTTCATCACCAACATCGCCGGCGGCCGGCTGCGCAATCCGGCGGACCGCAAGGCCTTCGAGGCCCAGTCGCTCATCGGCCGGATCGGTGACCCTGAAGAGATCAAGGGCCTGGCGCTCTATCTGGCGTCGCCGGCCGCGTCCTACGTGACGGGCTCGCTGATCGTCATCGATGGCGGCTCGCTGCTGAGGATGACCTGAACAAGCTTTGAACTGAGACCGGTCCCGTGGGCCGGAGAAACTTAACCCAGGGAGGAACCGACAATGACCTACTACAACAAACTGGTGAAATCGGGCTTGCGGCCCAGCCGCCGAAGCGTCCTGAAGGGGATTGGAGCCGGCGTTGCCGCCAGCACGCTGGGCATGCCGACCTATCTGCGCGCCGCGACGGCGGGGAAGATCAAGCTCGGCTATCTCAGCCCCACGACCGGGCCGCTCGCCCTGTTTGGTGAAACGGATGGCTACACCTTGCAGAAAATCCGCGCCCTGCTCGGCGGCCAGCTGCAATGTGCCGACGGCAATACTTACGAGATCGAGATCCTCGATCGCGACAGCCAGTCCAATCCGAACAAGGCATCGGAAATCGCCGGCAACCTCATCCTGAACGACGAGGTGCATCTGCTCGTACCGGCCTCGACCACCGACACGATCCTGCCCGCGGCCGAGCAGGCCGAGCTTTATGAGACCCCCTGCATTTCCTCCGGTGCTCCCTGGCAAGCGGTGATCATGCCGCGCGGCGGCGGCAAGCAGACCTTCGGCTGGACCTATCATTTCTTCTGGGGCCTCGACGAGGCGCTGAACACCTTCGTCGGACTCTGGAGCCATCTGGAGACCAACAAGAAGGTCGGCATGCTGTTTCCGCAGAACATCGACGGCGAGACCTGGGGCAACGACGAATATGGCTTGCCAGCGCCGACCCGCAAGGCCGGCTACGAGGTCGTGGTGCCCGGCTATTTCCAGCCCCGCACCAATGATTTTTCCGCACAGATCGCCGAGTTCAAGAAGCAGGGCTGCGAGATCATCGGCGGCATTACCTATCCGGACGATCTGAAGACCTTCGTCACCCAGTGCAACCAGCAGGGCTTCAAGCCGAAGGCGGTCACGGTGGCGGCGGCACTCCTGTTCCCGGGGGGTGTCGAGGCCATGGGTCCTCTAGGCAACGGCATGTCCTCGGAGGTCTGGTGGACACCGGCGTTCCCGTTCAAGTCGTCGCTGACCGGGCAGGTCAGCAGCGACATCGCCAGCCAATGGGAAGTCGATTCGAAGCGGCAGTGGACGCAGCCGCTGGGCTATTCGCATGCCTTGCTCGAGGTCGCGCTCGACATCCTGAAGCGCTCTTCCAATCCGCTCGATCGCACAGCCAACCGAGACGCCCTGGTCGCTACCGATCTGCAGACGCTGGTCGGTCATATCAAGTTCGACGGCTCGCCCCACAAGAACATCTGCAAGACGCCGATCTTCGGCGGCCAGTGGGTGAAGGGCGAGAAATGGCCTTATGACCTGAAGATCGTCGACAACACGGTCAATCAGCTCTTCGCGCCGCAACAGGCTATTCAGCCGATCGCCTGGTGACATGAGCGGGGACGCGGGCAGAGTCATGGGTAGGGAAATCCTGCTGAAAGCGCACGGGGTGTCGAAGTCCTTCGGCGCTGTCCGCGTCCTGCATGACGTGACTTTCGACGTGCATCGGGGCGAGGTGCTGGGCATCCTCGGCCCGAATGGGGCGGGCAAAACGACGCTGTTCAACATGATCAGCGGCGACTTGAAGACGTCCGGCGGCGAGATCCAGCTCGGCGACACCGCACTCCGCGGCGAGCCGCCCTTCCGGCGCTGCCAGATGGGGATCGGGCGGACCTATCAGATCCCGCGTCCCTATTCCGGCATGACCACCTTCGAAAACCTGCTGGTCGCCGCCGCTTTCGGCGGCGGCCGGTCCGAGAAGCAGAGCTATGCTTTCTGCGCCCAGGTCCTGCGCGAGTGCGAACTCTCCGACAAGGCCAATGTCTCGGCCGGCGCTCTCACTCTGCTCGACCGCAAGCGGCTGGAGCTGGCGCGCGCGCTGGCGTCGGATCCGAAGCTGCTGCTGCTGGACGAGATCGCGGGCGGGCTGACCGACGATGAATCGAAGGCGCTGGTGGCGCTGGTGCGCCGCATCCGCGACCGCGGCATCACCATCGTGTGGATCGAGCATGTGCTGCACGCATTGCTGGCGGTAGCCGACCGGCTCTTGGTTCTGAATTTCGGCGAGAAGATCGCGGAAGGCGTGCCCGCCGACGTGATCGCGCTGCCTGAGGTCCAGCGCGTCTACATGGGGATCGAGGGATGACGGCCGTTCTTTCCACCCACGGGCTGTTGGCCCGCTATGGCGACTTCCAGGCGCTCTACGGCGTCGACATCGAGCTGCACCAGCGTGAGGCCGTGGCCTTGATCGGCGCCAACGGGGCCGGAAAATCCACCCTCCTGCGTTCGATCATGGGCCTGCTTCCGGTCGGGCGCGAGATGGTGCTGCTGCACGGTGAGCCGGTCGGCGGCACCGCCACCGACCGCATGGTGCAGAAGGGCGTCGCCATCGTGCCGGAGGGCCGCCGCCTCTTCACCGGCATGTCGGTCGAGGACAATCTGCGCGTCGCCATCGACCAGGCCGCGCGCATGGGCGCCAAGGGCGGATGGACGCTGCCGCGTCTGCACCAGCTGTTCCCGATCCTCAAGGAGAAGGCTCGCACCCAGGTGCAAAGCCTCTCGGGCGGGCAGCAGCAGATGGTGGCGATCGGCCGCGCGCTGCTCTGCCAGCCGCGCGTGCTGCTCTGCGATGAGATCAGCCTTGGTCTCGCGCCCAAGGTGATCCGCGAAATCTATGCCGCCTTGCCCGAAATCCGCGCCACCGGAACGGCGATGATCGTGGTCGAGCAGGATGTCGGCCTCGCCCGGACCGCCACGGACCGCCTCTACTGCATGCTGGAGGGCCGCGTGACCCTGACCGGCAGGTCCGCCGAAATCACGCGCGAGCAGATCGGCAAAGCCTATTTTGGAGCGGGCCATGGAGTGGTTTGACGCCTTGGTGCAGGGGGTCCTGCTGGGCGGCATGTATGCCCAGTATGCACTCGGCATGGCGCTGATGTTCGGCGTCATGCGGATCGTCAACATCAGCCATGGCGATCTGGTGATCCTTTTGTCGCTGATCGGCATCTCGATCGCCACGGCTTGGGGTCTGGGACCGCTGCCGGTGCTGATCGTGCTGGTGCCGCTCGCGGTGCTGATGGGCTGGGTGCTGCAGAAGGCCGTGCTGAACCGCGTGGTGGGCAGCGATCCGCTGCCCTCGCTGATCGCGACCTTCGGACTGTCGATCGCGCTGCAGAACCTGATGCTCCAGATATGGTCCGCGAACAGCCGATCGCTGCCCGGCCATGGGATCGAGAGCCAGTCCATCGAGATCGGCGGCATCTATGTCGGTCTCCTGCCGCTGATCGTGCTGGCCGTTGCCACGGGCCTGACAGGAGGCCTCGACCTGACGCTGAAGCGCACGCGCTTCGGTCGCGCGCTCCGCGCCGCGTCGGCCGATGTCGAGGCGGCGGCGATGACCGGCATCAACCCGCGCGCCGTCTATGCGATGGCGACAGCGGCGGCGGTCGGCATTCTCGGTTTTGCAGCCGTCTTCCAGGCGCTGCGGTCGACTGTTGCTCCGGCCGACGGACCTGCCCAGCTGATCTACGCGTTCGAAGCGGTGATCATCGGCGGCATGGGGACGGTATGGGGCGCCTTCGTCGGCTCGATGGTGCTCGGCATCTCGCAGGCCATCGGCTTCCGCATCGATCCGGGCTTCGGCGTGCTTGCCGGACATATCGTCTTCCTGGTCGTGCTGGCGACCCGCCCACAGGGCCTGTTCGGAAAGGCATTGTCATGAGTGCGATTCCCTATGTGGCAACAACCGAGGTGCCCGAGGTCGTGGTCCAGCGCCAGACCCGGTCCGGTCGCATCGCGATGACGCTGGCGGTGCTGGCCATGATCGCTGTCGCTGTCATGCCGTGGTGGGCTTCGACCGGCACGATCCGGTCGGTTCTGGTGCTGTGCTGCTATATCGCCGTCGCGCAGATGTGGAACCTGCTCGCCGGCTATGCCGGCCTCGTCTCCGTAGGCCAGCACGCCTTCATGGGCGCCGCCGGCTATGCGCTTTTCGTGCTGGCGCAGACCTACGGCATCAATCCGTTTGTGGCGGTCTTCCTGTCGCTCCTGGTGCCGGCCGCGCTGGCCGTGCCGATCTACCTGCTGCTGCATCGCCTGGATGGCCCCTATTTTTCGATCGGCACATGGGTGGTGGCCGAGGTCTTCCGGCTGACCGCCTCGAACCTGCCGCTCGTCAATTCCGGCGCGGGCATGTCGCTTCGCGTGATGAAGGACTATTCGGCCTTCGAGCGGAATGTCGCTATGTCGCTGCTCTGCGCGGGGATGCTGCTCGTCACGCTGGGCGGCAGCTATTGGCTGCTTCGCTCGCGCTTCGGCCTTGCGCTGATCGCCATACGCGACAATCCGGTTGCGGCTGCCAGCCAGGGCGTGAATGTCGTGAAGCTACGCTTCCTGATCTATGTCGCGTCAGCGGTCGGCTGCGGCCTCGCGGGCGCGATCTATTTCATGGCGCAGCTGCGCATCACCCCGGGTTCGGCCTTTGATCCGATGTGGGCGAACGTCGCGATCTTCATCGTCATGGTCGGCGGGATCGGGTCCATCGAGGGCGTTCTGATCGGATCGCTGATCTTCTTCATCGCGGACCGCTGGTTCGGCGAATATGGCGCAACCTATTTCGTCGTCCTCGGCCTGATGACGCTTCTGGTGGCGCTCTACGCCCGGACGGGCATCTGGGGCCTGATCTCGAAGCGGTGGGATGCACCATGGTTCCCGATCCGACGCAAGCTCGTCGACCCCGAACCGCTGACGAGGAGGATTTCATGAAAGCCGCCATCTTCGATAAGGTCGGCGTCCCACTGCGGATCGGCACGGTGCCGGACCCGACGCCAGCCCCGGACGAGGTCGTCTTGCGTGTCGCCGCTTGCGGCATCTGCGGCAGCGATCTGCACATCACCGAGGATCCGGTGCCTTTCGGCATCGAGGCAGGCTTTGTGCTCGGCCATGAATTCTCCGGTGACATCGTCGCGGTCGGATCGGAGGCAAAGGGCCTTCGGATCGGTGACCGGGTCGCTGTCGTGCCGATGCGCGGTTGCGGACACTGCGAGGCCTGCGAGCGCGGCGATCCGGCGCGCTGTCACGAGATGGAGCTGATCGGCGGCGGCTATGCGCAATACGCGACCGTGGCCGCACGCCAATGTCACATCCTGTCCGACGATGTAGCACTCGAGGATGGTGCGTTGGCCGAGCCACTGTCCGTCGCCCTGCATTGCATCGTCCGTTCGGGCATGAAGCCGGGGGATCGGGTCGCCATACTGGGTGCCGGGCCGATCGGACTGCTCGTCGCCTTCTGGGCGCGGCGCATGGGGGCATCGCGTGTCGTGGTGGCCGACATCCACGGCCATCAGCGCGAGCGTGCGCTTGCTCTCGGCGCGACCGGCTTCGCGCTTTCCGGCGAAAAGCTGAGCGAGAACCTCACCGATCTCTGCGGCGGAGCGCCCGACATCGTCTTCGAATGCGTTGGCAAGCGTGGCCTCATCGGCGCGGCGGTCGAGGCGGTCCGGCTGCAGGGCACGGTGGTCGGGGTCGGCCTCTGCATTGGTGGAGACCAGTGGGACCCGTTCGTTGCGCTGACGAAGGAAGTGAACCTGCTGTTTTCGGTCTTCTTCCATCAGCGCAACGAATTCGGCGTCGCCCTCGATGCGCTTCGAGGCGGACCTTTCGCACCGCAAACTCTGGTCACCGACCGGATCGACCTCTCGCCGGTTCCGCAGATATTCGAGAGCCTTCGCCGCCGCACCACGCAATGCAAAGTGCTGATCCAGCCGGACCTTGTTTGAGGAGAGTGAAAAATGGCCGTTCAATTCGAAACGCTCGAATACGATATCGATGGCACGAAAACGGTGGTGATGGCCATCGGTAGAGGCAAGCCCGTGCTGTTCCTGCACGGCGCCTCGACGCTTGAAGGCTTCGACTTTGCCGAGGGCCTCGCGGACCGTTTCCGCGTGCTCTGCCCGAGCCATCCGGGCTTCGGCTTTTCTGGCCCGGCGCCGCATGTCGCTACGATGTCCGACATGGTTTTACACTATCTGAATCTGCTCGATGTTCTCCGTCTGCCGGAGAAGCCTCATCTCATCGGCTTTTCCATGGGCGGCTGGATGGCGACCGAACTCGCTGGCCTTGCGCGCGAGCGTTTCGACAAGGTGGTGCTGATCGCGCCGGCAGGGCTCAACGACCCCGCATATCCGGCCACTGATCTCGGCGCGGTCGCGCCGCAGGAGTTGCCGGCCTATCTGGCGCAAGACGTCTCGGTGGCGCTGCGCTACTTCCCGGATGGTTCCGACGCCGCCTTTGCCGAGGCCTTCGGCGCCGATCGCGCCCGCGAAGGCGAGACGCTCGGCCGGCTGCTGGCGCCGTTCGGCATGGGTCATCCGAACCTGCGGCGCTTTCTGGCGCGCATCGCCAATCCGACACTGGTCGTCTGGGGCACCAGGGACCGTATGCTGCCGGCGGGACAGGCTCCGCTCTTCGTCGAGGCGCTGCCCGACGCACGCCTGATCCTCGTCGAGGACGCCGGCCATTTCGTCATGCAGGAGAAACCCGAAACGCTCAGGAAGATCGGCGATTTCTTCGCCGGCTGATCGCATTTGAAAAGGAGGAGGAGAACACGATGAACAAACCCATCAAGCACAGCTCGTGGGGGACGACCACCGACTATCGCGACTTGCTCAGGAAGATCGCGGAGATCGGACCGGCCCTGGAAGCCAACGCCACCGCCGATGAGGAGAATGGCGAACTGACTGCGGCCACGTTCGAGCTGCTGAAGCCGCTGCGCATGTCGCATATCTTTGCCGCGGAGAGCCTCGGCGGTGCGCAGTTGCGACCCACCGAGGGTCTCGAACTGCTGGCGGCGATCACCTGGCATTCCGGGGCGGCCGGCTGGGTTTCCATGGTGCATTGCTGCATCGGCGCGATGTCGGCTGCCTTTCTGCCGGACAGCGCGGTCGAGCGGCTGTTCGCGCCGGGCTCCGACAACCGTTTCTCGGGACAGGGGGCGCCGCTCGGCATGCTGAAGAAGGTCGACGGTGGCTACCGGCTGAACGGCAAGTGGAGCTATGGCAGCGGCTTCAGCCACGCCACCTATAGCCACAGTGCCGCCTTCGTCGACGACGGCACCGGCAAGCCCGCCAAGGACGATAGGGGCAATGTGATCATCATGTGCGCCCATGCGCCGATCTCCCAGCACAAGCAGCTCGGCAATTGGGACGTTCTGGGCCTCGGAGGCACCGGCAGCATCGACTATGCGGCCGAGGACGTCTTCATCGCCGACGATCTCGTCTTCCCGATCCTGACCGCACCGCCGCTGCGCCAGAAGGAGTTCTTCAGTCTCGGTGTCGTCGGCCTCGCCGCCATCGGTCATACCGGCTGGGCACTCGGCACCGGGCGGCGGATGCTGGACGAGATCGCCAAGTTCGCCCGCAGCAAGTCAGGCCGCGCCGGGTTGATCGGCGAGAGCGAGAAATTCTGGCACGACTATGGCCGCGCCGAAGCCCGCTATCGCGCTGCCCGCGCCTTCATCTTCGAAGTCTGGCGCGACATCGAGATGACGGTCGAAGCCGGCAACAGCATGTCGACGCGTCAGATCAGCCTTGTCCATCTGGCCAAATCCGAGATTCACGAGGTTGGCGTCGACATCTGCAACTTCGCCTACCGCGCGGGCGGCGGTGCGTCGCTGCGCGCCGGTGTGATCCAGCGCACCTTCCGCGAGATGATGGTGGCGGCCAACCATTTCACGATCGCGCCATCGATCGTCACCTCGGCCGGCCGCGACATCGGCGGGGTGTGGAGCGATCGCACCTGGCAGTTCTACGATCTGATCGAGAAGAAGTAGTCGCAAGGGCCGGACGGCGGACCCATCCGGCCCCATTTCATGCTGCAGAAGAGAGACGTCGATGAGCTTCCCGCATCCGATGACCAACGCCTTCCGCGAAGCCTTTCGCCACCATCCGGCCGGTGTTGCCGTGATCACGGCCGATCCCGGCGACAGACCGGTGGCGATGACCGTGTCCTCGCTGATCTCTGTAAGTGCTGCGCCACCGGTCGTCGCCTTCTCGCTGTCGATGAAATCGACCTCGTCCGAACCCTTGCTGCGGGCGCAGACCATGGTGATCCACCTGCTGCGCTACACCGATATCGACCTGGCGCAGCTCTGCGCGTCGAGCGGCGCGGAACGCTTCCCGCCGGGAGGCGCCTGGGCTCGGCTGCCCACGGGCGAACCGCGCTATACCGGCGTCTCGACCTGGTTCCGCGCCCGCCGGCTCGGCGTCCTGCCGATCGAGGGCGCGACACTGGTGGCGGCCGAACTCCTTGACGGCGAGGTGCAGCCGGACGAGATCCCCCCTGAGGCGCATTCGCTGGTCTACCTCGACCGTCGCTGGCATCGCCTGCACAAGGAACTGGACGGCGTGGCTGAACTTCTTGAGTCGTCGCGTTTTCTTTGAACGGTGCCGGCTGTCCGGCCGCTGCGCACGGAATTCGCTAAGCCAGTCAAACGCGTTCGAGCGTCAGTCGCACCGTCCCCCTGGCCCGCCGTGCAGGGTTGAGGGCCATCCAGCCAGTTGGGCACTGGTCGGAGCTTCGTCCCGCATCGGATGCATGTCTCAGCTTACGTTAGACATTTCTACAAAATATATCACATGTTGACGTTAATTTAACAGGCTACTATGGTCTGTTTACCGCATCGGATGCGGCGCTTTGGTATCACCGTTGCTCGTTGATTGTCGTCATGTCCGTCATCCTTATCCCAACCTGCAGGATTGCCTTGCAGCGCCCTTCACCAGTTGCTGAAAACGGCGGCGCCCATGCCCAGTTTGCTCGGAATCGATAACGGTCTCACGGTCACCAAGGCGGTGATCTTCGATGCCGATGGCACGCAGTTGTCGGTGGCGCGTCGGCGGGTTCCGCAATCGATGCCCCATGCGCGCTGGGTGGAGCGCGACATGGCCGGCCTCTGGCAAGCGACCGCCGACGCAATCAAGGAGGCGATCGCGCTATGTGGCCGCCCGGCGGACGACATCAGGGCGGTGGCGGCAACCGCGCATGGCGACGGTCTCTATTTGCTCGACAAGGATCGTCGGCCGCTGGGGCCTGGAATCCTGTCGCTCGATAGCCGCGCCGGCAAGATTGTCGAGCGATGGTCGGCGGACCGGGTCTTCGAAGAGGCGCTAGCGCGAACAGGCCAGGCGCCCCACGTCTCGGCGCCGTCGGCGCTGCTCGCCTGGATCAGGGAGCACGAACCGGCCCGCTATGGGCGTATCGGGCATATACTGGCCTGCAAGGACTGGCTGCGCTTTTGCCTGACCGGCAAGATCGGCACCGACCGTACCGAGGCCAGCACCTCATTCACGGATTTCCGCACGCAAGCCTTCGCGCCGGAAGCGTTGCGAATCTTCGGATTGGACGATGTTTTCGACGCGCTGCCGCCGATGGCGCACTCCGCCGCGATCGTCGGCCATGTCACCGCCGAGGCAGCCGAAATGACCGGCCTTGCCAAGGGAACACCGGTCGCGTGCGGACTGCATGACGTGACTGCCTCCGCACTTGGCATGGGCGGCCATGAGGAGGGCGTGCTCGCCATCGTCGCCGGAACCTATTCCATCAACGAAGTCGTCTCTTCGCAACCACGCGTCGACCCGCGTTGGCTCTGTCGCAACGCCATCGACGCAGGCCGCTGGAACAACATGGCGATCTCGCCGGCCTCGACCGCGAACTACGACTGGTTTCTCGACACGTTCTGCCGCTCGGAGCAGGAAAAGGCATCGATCGATGGCGACTCGATCCACGAGCTTCTGGCAGCAGAGATCGACGCGGCGCTGAAGAAGCCCTCGACCATCCTGTTTCATCCCTATCTGTTCGGCTCTCCTTATGGCGATGTTGCCAGCGGCGGCTTTGTCGGCCTGCACGGCTGGCACAATCGCGGCGATATGCTGAAGGCGGTTCTGGAGGGCATTGCCTTCAATCACCGCACCCATGTCGAAGCCTTGCGCGACGGCTTTGCCATCAGCGAGATCCGCCTGACCGGCGGCGGTTCGCGCAATCCGGCCTTCGTTCAGATGTTTGCCGACGTGCTGAACGCCCCGGTCATCGTCACCTCGACCGACGAGGCCGCGGCCTTTGGCGCTGCCCTTTGCGCGGGGGCGGCGGTTGGCATCTTCGCGACGCCGCAACAGGGCGCCAGGCAGGTCGGGATGACGGCGCGCCAATACGAGCCTGACCAAGCCTCGAGTGCTGTGTTCAACGAGCGCTTTTCCCTCTATGGCCGCATAGCCGGTGCGCTCGAACCGCATTGGCCCGACATCGAGAAGCTGGGCCGGCCAGACACTGGGGGAACCGCATGATCAAGGCCGACGAACGACGCGAAGAGATCGCCGACTATGTGATCAAGCTCGGCCAGGTGCGCATCGACGATCTGGTCGAGCATTTCGGCGTGTCGCGCATGACCGTCCACCGGCATATCGACCGGCTGGCGCAGCAGGGCGTGCTGCGCAAGCTGCACGGTGCGGTGACGGTTCAGCCTTCCGGCCTCTACGAAAGCGCCTTCCGCTACCGTGTGACGGTCAACCGGGCCGAGAAGGATGCGCTGGCGCGGGCAGCACTCGATTATGTCGAAGCCGGCCAGGTGGTGATGCTGGACGATTCCTCGACGGCAAACGCCGTCGCGGCACTGCTGCTCGACGTCAAGCCGCTGACCGTCATCACCAACTCCGTAGCGACGGCATCACTGCTGATCAATGTCGACGAACTCGACTTCATCTGTCTCGGCGGCCAGTACCACGGCACCTACAACGCCTATATCGGTATCGTCTGCGAGAACGCCGTGGCGCAGCTGCGCGCCAATGTGCTGATCTGTTCGGCTTCGGCCATCACCGGAACCACGGCCTTCATCCAGGATCCCAATGTCGTGCGGGTCAAGCAGGCGATGATGGCCGCATCGGCCAAGCGTATCCTTCTGATCGACCATGCCAAGTTCGACAGGATCGCGCTGCATGTCTTCGACGATCTGACCAGCTTCGATGTCGTGCTGGCGACCGAAGGCCTGGGCGATGCGCGGGCGCAAGCTCTCGAACGGGCCGGCGTGAAGCTGCGCATCGTCAAGACGAGAGCGTCATGAGCTCAAGCGAAGCAACATTTACGGAAAATCCCGCCGGGCGTTTGGCCGCCATGGCCGGAACCGGCGAGGTCGACGTCGTCATTCTTGGCGCCGGCATTAACGGGGCAGGGCTGTTTCGCGACCTGTGCGCGCAAGGCGTCAGCTGTCTGATCGTCGACAAGGCGGATTTCGGCTCGGGCACCAGTGCCGCGCCGTCGCGGCTCATTCACGGTGGCCTGAAATATCTCGAAACCGGCGAGTTCGGGCTGGTCGCACAGTCGACACTTGAACGCAATCTGCTTTTGAAGAACGCGCCGCACTATGTCAGCCCGCTGCCGACCGTCATCCCGATCTTTTCCTGGAGCAAGGGCATGTTGGCGGCCTTGCGGACGCTGTTCGGCTCGACCAGCGCACCGCGCAGCCGCGGCGCCATCCTGATCAAGATCGGCCTGATGATCTATGATTTCTACGGCTCGCGAAACCAGGTCATGCCGCGCCACCGCATGGTCGGGCGGCGCCAGGCGCTCAGCGGGATGCCGGCGCTCAATCCTTCGATCGTCGCCACCGGCACCTACTACGACGCCAAGATAAGCCACCCCGAAAGGCTCGTGCTTGAACTGATCCTCGATGGGCGGCAGGCAAACGCGGCCTCGGCCAGCGCGAACTATACGGCGCTGGTCAAGTCCGCCGATGGGGTACTGACCTTCCAGCCGGAAAACGGCGCGGCCTTTTCGGTGCGGCCGAAGCTGGTGGTCAACGCCGCCGGTCCGTGGATCGACGATGTCAACGAATTGCTTGGCGCGCCGTCGAAGATGATCGGCGGCACCAAGGGCTCGCACGTCCTGCTCAAGCATGACGAACTGGTCAAAAGCCTGGCCGGGCGCATGCTCTATTTCGAAGCCGATGACGGCCGCATCTGCCTCATCTACGATTATCTCGGCCTGGCGCTGGTCGGCTCCACCGACATCAAGGCCGACAATCCCGACGCGGTGCGCTGCGAGCCCGACGAAGTCGAGTACCTGCTCGACAGCGTGCGGACTCTGCTGCCGGGAATGGCGTTCGAGCGCGACCAGATCGTCTACGCCTATAGCGGCATCAGGCCGCTGCCGGCCTCCGATGCATCGCTGCCCGGGCTGATCAGCCGTGACCACTCCGCGCCGGTCGCCGAGCCGGATCGGAACAGACCTTTCGCGGTCATCTCGCTGGTCGGCGGCAAGTGGACGACCTTTCGCGGCTTTGCCGAGGAAGTCGCCGACACCGTGCTCGGCCGCCTGCAGCACAGCCGCAAGGTGACGACGCAAGCCATGCCGATCGGCGGCGGCAGGGATTTCCCGACCAATGCCGCAGCGCGAGCAAGTTGGCTGGCTCTGGCTCGCTCGAAGACGGGCGCTGAGGAACGGCGTCTCGATGCGCTGCTGTCGCGATACGGCACCAGAGCCACGCAGATCGCCACGCATGGGTCGGGCGATGAGGGTCGGCTGCCGGATTCAGAAAGCTACAGCAAATCGGAAATCGACTACATCGTCCGCAACGAGTTCGTCGAACATCTGGCCGACATCGTCATGCGCCGCAGCACCTTGGCGATATCAGGCTCCCTGACAGGCCGCGACCTGCAGGCGATTGCGGCGATTGCCGGACAGGCGCTGGGCTGGAGCGCCGGGCGCCTTGCAAGGGAAGTCGAGGCCGCAATTGTGGAACTCGAGGACCGGAACCTGATGCGGCTGGGTTGATCAGTCCGTCACCGATGCTCTTCACAAGGCAATCCGGTTGGTTTGCCCATGGATGCGCCGCATCCGCAAATCGCCCAACTCACAGGCGGATTGGGATTTTGCCGATATTAGATATTATCCCTGAAAAACAGCTAGTTAGAAGAAAATCTGGATAGCCGATGGCCATGCAATTCTGCTGGCTTAGGCGTGAGGTAACATAGATTGACGTTAAATTAACACAACTGTATGATCGAGTAACATGCTCACCTCCTAATAGGTCGATGTTGCCCGCCGAATGCCGGCAGACCGGCGTTTCGGGAAGGGCGAGACCTGTGAATTGCCCGCATGTGCATGCGCCCAACCCGGCGGGGGATTGACAGCGATGCAGGGATGTGAAAATTTTTGCACACAAAGATAATAATATCATCTCAGGGAGGAGATGGCTTGAAATCCGGCGGAACCGCTAACCGCGATCATGAGTCCAGCCTCGCCACCCGCGCGGCCTGGCTTCACTATGCCGGGGGTCTGACGCAGGCCCAGGTGGCCAAGCGGCTCGGCCTGACCAGCCTCAAGGCGCATCGGCTCATCACGCGGGCCACCCAGGATGGCCTGGTCAGGGTGATCATCGACGGCGACGTCGGCGAATGCATCGACCTCGAGCAGCAGCTGATCAATGCTTACGGGCTCGATTACTGCGAGGTCGTTCCGGATCTCGATCAGGACGAGCTGCCGCTGAAGGCGCTTGGCATCGCCGGCGCTCAGTTTCTGAAGCGGGAGATCGATCGCGGCGAGGACATGCTGATCGGCGTCGGCCACGGCCGTACCCTTGCCGCAAGCGTCGAGTATCTGACGCGCACCGCCGCCGCCCATATCCGTTTCGTCTCGCTGCTTGGCGGTGTGACGCGCAAGTTCGCGGCCAACCCGCACGACGTCATGCATCGGCTGGCCGAGCGGACCGGCGCGCAGGCCTATGTGATGCCGGTGCCTTTTGTCGCCAACACCGCGGAGGACCGTGAGGTGCTGCTTGGGCAGCGCGGCATCAGCGATGTCTTCGACCTCGCAAGCCGGTCCGACCTGATGTTCGTCGGCATAGGGACCGCCGAGCGGGAAGCTTCGCTGGTCGCCACCGGCATGATCGAACATTCCGAAATCGATGAGGTCAAACGCGATGGCGGCGTCGGCGAGCTGCTCGCCCACTTCTTCGACGACCAGGGACGCCCAGTGGAAACGGCGCTGTCGGAAAGAATCCTGGCACTCCCGCGGGACCAGTTGAAGGGCCGCCGGATCGTCGCCGTCGCCGGCGGCAAAGTGAAAATACGCGCTATCAAAGCGGTGCTCGAAAGCCGCTATCTGAGCGGCCTGATCACCGACGAATCCACCGCTCGTGCCCTTGTCGAACAGAACAAACCCAATGGCGCGAAGCGCCATATGAACGGAGGATCGCCAAATGCGTGACAAGCGCGGATCAGCCTTGCTGGCGGTTGCGTCATGAGCGCGAAAGCCGCCACTGCATCGACCAGGCCTGCCTCGCCCGCCCTGCGTCGGGCACTTGCCAGCGCCGCGGTTGTCGTCCTGCTCGGCGCCATGGCGCTCGATACCAACGTGGTCAGGATAGGGTCGGCAGGCGACGTTCGCAGCGCCGTGTTTTCCGCCGCTGACTACGGCAAGTCGGAATTTCCCAAGGTGCAGGCCGATGTCGAGGCACGCGCCGCCGACGCGGTGACGGTGGCGACGGCGATTGCCAAGGACAGGGCAACGGCGGAAAAGGAATACGGTGTGCCTGCGGGCGTCGGACCGGTCATTTCAGTCAAGTTCACCGGCGTCGTCGGCGAAGGAAAATCTGGCATCTACAAGGTCGCCGTCGACGGCGTGCCAGATACGTTGATGATCCGCGTGCAGACGGGACCGGCAATCAACGGGACGGAACTGCGTGACGCCACGGGCAAGATCACATTCGGCCAGTTCACCAACCAGATTGAGTACCAGGACGCCGGTTCGGCGCTGAACAATGAGATGAAGAAGGAAGTCCTGGCCAAGGTCGATACGAGCACCTTGACCGGCAAGACCATATCGGTGGTCGGCGCATTCAAGCTGGTCAACCCGAAGAGCTGGCTCGTCACCCCCGTGAGGCTGGACGTCAAATGAAACCGACTGCCGACACCGGACCCGCGACTGGCGACGCCGTGCTTTCGGCGCGCAACATCGTCATGTCGTATGGCGGCGTCCATGCGCTCAAGGGCGTCAATTTCGACATCCATCGCGGCAAGGTCACCACGCTGTTCGGAGAGAATGGCGCCGGCAAGTCGACGCTGATGAAGATCCTCTCCGGCGTGGTCACGCCGACATCCGGCGACATCGTGCTCGACGGCAATCTCGTCAGCTTTTCTTCGTCCTCGGACGCGCGCGATCGCGGCATCTCGATCATCCACCAGGAACTCAGCCTGGCGCCCAACCTCAGCGTTCGCGACAACATCTTCATGGGCCGCGAACTGCGCACCAGGACCGGCCTCGACTTCGCCGAGGAGCAACGCCAGGCGCGCGCTCTGATGGCTGATCTCGAGGAGGACATCGATCCGATGACCCTGGTCGAGGATCTGCGCCTCGGCCAACAGCAGATCGTCGAGATCGCCCGGGCACTGTCGGTCGATTCGCGCATCCTCATCATGGACGAGCCGACCTCCGCGCTCAGCGCAACCGAGGTGGAAGTTCTGTTCAAGGTGATCCGCGATCTGACCAGCCGCGGCGTCTCCATCGTCTACATATCGCATCACCTCGAAGAGGCGCTGCAGATCACCGACTATGCCGTTGTCCTGCGCGATGGCGCGATTACCGCGACGGCCGAAGCCCGGGATATCGATCTCGAATGGATCGTGCGCAACATGGTCGGCGAGAATTTCGATCTCGGCTCGCCGCCGACCGGCCATGAATTCGGCGAAGTCGCCCTATCGATCGAGGATGTCAGCGTCGTCGACACTTCGGGCTCAGGTTATTCCGTCGTCGATCACCTGTCGCTGGACGTGCGAGCAGGCGAGATCGTCTGCATCTACGGGCTGATGGGTGCCGGGCGCACGGAATTGCTGGAGGCCGTCGCCGGACGAGTGCCGATGGCGGGCGGGCGGGCGCTGCTGGAAGGCGAGGACGTCTCGGGGCTGAGCATTGCCCAGCGTATCTCCAGAGGGCTTGTGCTGGTCCCCGAGGACCGGCAGCGCGACGGGCTGGTGCAGACGATGACCGTCGGTCGTAATCTTTCGCTCGCCAGCATCGAAGCGTTCGCCAGGGGCCTGTTTCTGTCTCGTTCCAGAGAGCGAGAGCTGGTCGAAGACTCGATCCGCAAGGTGACCGTCAAGACCGCTGGCGGCAACGCCATGATCGGATCGCTGTCGGGCGGCAATCAGCAGAAGGTCGTCATCGGCAAGATGCTGACGACCAATCCCAAGGTTATCCTTCTCGACGAGCCGAGCCGCGGCATCGATGTCGGCGCCAAGGCCGAAGTCTTCCGCTTGCTGAGCGAACGCGCTGCGCAGGGCCTTGCCGTCGTCTTCTCGACCTCTGAGGTCAACGAATGCCTCAGCATTGCCCACCGCATCGTCGTCATGCGCCGCGGCAGGATTTCAGCCGAATTCGGCGCCAATGCCACCAAAGAGCAGATCATGGCCGCCTCGGGCGAAGCCGTGGTCGCCTGATCACCAGGAATTTCGGAGCCCACACCATGACCGATGTCAGCCAGGCCAGAAAACAGTCCAGTCCAAGCGCGAGCGAAGGCTTCGATCTCGCCAAGCTGCTGCTCGAGGGCCGCGCTTTCTTTGCCCTGATCGTCATCATCGTCGTCTTTTCGATCCTGTCGCCCTACTACCTCTCGGTGGCGAATTTCCTGACCATGGCCTCGCATGTCGCCATCTTCGGAATCCTCGCGATCGGCATGCTGCTTGTCATCCTCAATGGCGGCATCGATCTGTCGGTGGGGTCGACGCTGGGCTTGGCCGGCGTCGTTGCCGGCTTCCTGATGCAAGGGGTGACGCTGAGTTGGCTGGGCGTCGTTCTCTATCCGCCGGTGTGGGTGGTCGCGGTGCTGGCCTGCATGCTGGGCGCCGTCGTCGGGCTGATCAACGGCGTGCTCATCGCGCGCTTCAAGGTTCCAGCTTTCGTCGCCACCCTCGGCGTCATGTACATGGCGCGCGGCCTGGCGCTGCTGATGACCAGCGGCCTGACCTACAACAATCTCGGCGGCAAGCCGGAGCTCGGAAACACCGGCTTCGATGCGCTTGGCTTCAACCGCTTGTTCGGCGTGCCGACGGGCGTCGTGGTTCTCGTGGTCATCGCGCTCATTGGCAGCATCGTCCTGAACCGCACCGCTTTCGGGCGCTGGCTCTACGCCTCGGGCGGCAATGAACGCGCGGCCGAACTCTCCGGCGTTCCGGTCAAGACAGTGCAGATTTCCGTCTATGTGCTGTCGGGCATCTGCGCCGCCATTGCCGGCCTGATCCTGTCCTCGCAGCTTACATCGGCGGGACCGACCGCCGGCACCACCTACGAACTGACGGCCATTGCGGCCGTCGTCATCGGCGGCGCGGCACTGACCGGCGGCCGCGGCAACATCCGCGGAACCCTGCTCGGGGCCTTCGTCATCGGCTTCCTGTCCGACGGTCTGGTGATCATCGGCATCTCATCCTACTGGCAGACAGTGTTCACCGGCGCGGTCATCGTGCTCGCCGTGCTCCTCAATGCCGTTCAGTATCGCCGCCGCAGCAAGCTCCCAAGCGCGACAGGTGGCCAACCGACTTCTCAGAAACGGGGGAAGGCCGAACCGGCCAATCCTGCCCAAGGGAAGACTGCCAGGTGAACTGGCAGCAACACCGCGTAATCATTGGAGGAATGTACATGAAAACCATGCTGAAAAGTCTGCTCGCGGCCGCGATGGTCGTTGGGTTCACGGCCGCCGCGTCAGCCGCGGGCCTGATCTCGATCATCGTCAACGATCCGGCCAATCCCTACTGGCTGACCGAGGGCAACGTCGCCAAGGCCGAGGCCGAGAAGCTTGGCTATACGGCCAATGTCGGCGCCCACAAGGGCGATACCAATACCGAAAGCAATTTGATCGACACCGCCATCACCAACAAGTCGGTGGCGATCATTCTCGATCCGGCCAACGCCGACGGCTCTGTCGGTGCGGTGAAGAAGGCGATTGCAGCCAACATCCCGGTGTTCCTTGTCAATGCCGAGATCAACCAGGAAGGCCTCGCCAAGGGGCAGCTCGTTTCCAACAACGCGCAGGGCGCTGCTCTCGGTGCCCAGCAGTGGGTGCAGGCCGTCGGTGAAAAGGGCAAATATGTCGAACTGCTCGGCGCCCCGTCGGACAACAATGCCGCCACGCGCTCGAACGGTTACGCGACTGTGCTGAGCCAGTACCCGGATCTCGAAAAGGCTGCTTCGCAGGTCGCCAACTGGGATCGTACCCAGGGCCACGACAAGATGCAGAGCATGCTGCAAGCCAATCCCGACATCATCGCCGTGATCAGCGGCAATGACGAAATGGCTCTCGGCGCGGTTGCGGCGCTGAAGGAAGCTGGCAAGCTCGCCGGCATCAAGGTCGGTGGCTTCGACGGCTCCCCGGACGCGGTTGCGGCGATCAAGTCCGGTGAACTGCAGTACACCGTGCTGCAGCCGGTCGCCATCTTCTCGGCCAAGGCCGTGCAGCAGGCGGACTCGTTTATCAAGACGGGTGCCACCGGTGCGGCGACCGAGAAGCAGCTGTTCGATTGCCTTCTCATCACCAAGGACAATGTCGACAAGTACACCGCACCCTTCGTGCTGTCTGAGTAATACCTGCACAGGGGGTGTCCTTGCGGACACCCCCTGTCTCTTCTACGAGATGACTGCCCTCGTGAACTGCCTTCGCAACCAATCGGAATTTGCGGCATGAAAGACCTGCTGATCGGCATCGACGCGGGAACGTCGGTGATCAAATCGATCGCTTTCGATCTGTCCGGGCGGCAGCTCGCCATGACGTCGGTGCCCAATAGCTTCGTCACGCTGGAAGGCGGCGGCGCCGAGCAGGACCTCGACCAGACCTGGCGCGACATGGCGCGGACCGTTCGCGATCTCGCGGCCAAGATTCCCGACCTCGCGCAACGAATCGCGGCGGTGGCCATCACCGGGCAAGGCGACGGAACCTGGCTGATCGATAGCGACGGCATGCCTGTCTCGCGCGCCTGGCTGTGGCTCGATGCCCGCGCCGGACGTTTGGTGGACGAGATGCGCGCCGATCCCCGGGATCGCAGGCGGTTCGAACTGACCGGCACGGGGCTGAATTCCTGCCAGCAAGGCGCCCAGCTTGCCTTCATGAAAAAGAACCATCCCGACATGCTGGAGCGGGCGGCCACCGCACTGCATTGCAAGGATTGGCTCTACTTCAAGATGACGGGCGAACGCGCCACCGATCCCTCCGAGGGAACCTTCACCTTCGGCGATTTTCGGTCGCGCACCTATTCCGACGAAGCCCTCGACATCCTGGATCTGACGACGCATCGCCGCCTGTTGCCTCCCATGCTCGAAGGCACCACCGACCATCATCCGCTATCGCGATCGGCGGCGGCGGAGACCGGCCTGCTCGAAGGCACGCCGGTGGTGCTGGGCTACGTCGACATGGTCATGACGGCGCTCGGAGCCGGCCTCTATGATCCCTCGGGCAATGTCGGCTGCACGGTCATCGGCTCGACCGGCATACACACGCGCTTCGCAGCCACTCCCGACGATGTCGTGCTGAACGCAGATGGCTCCGGCTACACGATCGCCATGCCTATTCCGGGCGCCTTTGCACAATTGCAATCCAACATGGCGGCGACGCTCAACATAGACTGGGTGCTTGGCCTTGCGCGCGACGTGCTCGCCACGGCTGGCGGCAAACCTTCTCATGACGAGTTGCTGAAGGCGCTCGACGCTTGGATGGAAGCATCGGAGCCGGGATCGCTGATCTACCAGCCTTACATATCGCTAGCCGGCGAAAGAGGGCCGTTCGTCGACCCTGACGCACGCGCCGGCTTCATCGGCCTTTCGGTCAAGCATGGCTTTGGCGATCTGGCACGCGGCGTGCTCGAGGGGTTGGCCTTCGCCGCTCGCGATTGCTACCAGGCGATGGGCGCCGTGCCGAGTGAGATCCGCCTGTCGGGCGGCGCAGCGCGCAGTCCGTCTCTACGTCGCATCATCGCGGCGGCGACAAGGGCGCAGGTGCGCACCAGCAGCCGCCAGGAAGCCGGCGCGGCGGGTGCCGCGATGATGGCCGCGGTCGGGCTCGGCGTCTACGGCTCCATGGAAGACTGCGCCGCCGAATGGGTGACGCCGCTTCTCGGCGACTGCGATGCCTATGACGAGGCGCTTTCGCAAACATACGATGCGCTCTTCCCTTCCTTCGTTGCGGCGCGCCAGGCGCTTCGGCCGGTGTGGAAGGGCATGGCGCACCGCACAGGAGCAAGATCTTGAGCAATACAACAGATGTCGTCGATCTCTTCGTGATCGGCGGCGGCGTCAATGGAGCCGGCATAGCGCGTGATGCTGCAGGTCGTGGCCTGTCCGTCATCCTGTGCGAAAAAGACGATCTCGCGCAAGGCACCAGTTCGCGTTCCGGCAAGCTGGTGCATGGCGGCCTGCGCTACCTCGAATATTATGAATTCAGGCTGGTTCGCGAAGCGCTGATCGAACGCGAGGTGCTGCTCGAGGCGGCGCCGCATATCATCTGGCCGATGCGCTTCGTTCTACCGCACAGCCCGCAGGATAGGCCGGCATGGCTGGTCCGGCTCGGGCTGTTTCTCTACGACCACCTTGGCGGCCGCAAACGGCTGCCTGGGACAAGAACGCTGAACCTGAGGACCTCGCCTGAAGGCGCGCCGATCAAGGACGAATTCAAGCGCGGTTTCGAATATTCCGACTGCTGGGTCGACGATGCGCGCCTGGTGCTGCTCAATGCGCTCGATGCAAGGCAGCGAGGCGCCAGAGTGCTCACGCGCACCGCCTGTGTCGCGGCGCGCCGTGAAGGCGGACTGTGGTCGATCGACATGCAGGATGGTCGCACGGGCGCCGTCACGAAAGTCCGCGCGCGCGCTCTGATCAACGCAGCAGGTCCCTGGGTCAACGACATTGTCAGCCGCGTCGCCGGGCAGAATTCGACGCGCAATGTCCGGCTTGTAAAAGGCAGCCATATCGTCGTGCCCAAATTCTGGGAGGGGCGGCAGGCCTATCTCATCCAGAACAACGACAAGCGGGTGATCTTCGTCAACCCGTACGAGAACGATCTGGCGCTGATCGGCACGACCGACATTCCCTACGAAGGCAGGCCCGAGGAAGTGGTCGCCGAGGCCAGCGAAGTCGACTACCTGATCAAGGTGGTCAATCGCTATTTCAAGCGGCAGCTGACGCCACAGGACGTGGTCTACAGCTTCTCCGGTGTGCGTCCGCTCTATGACGACAATGCCGACAATCCAAGCGCGGTGACGCGCGACTATATTTTCGAACTCGACGCCTCCAACGGCAACGCACCGCTGCTTTCGGTGTTCGGCGGCAAGATCACCACCTTCCGCAAGCTGTCGGAACACGCGCTGGAAAAGATCCAGCCATTCTTTCCGACGATGAAGAAAGCCTGGACGGCCAAAATTCCCTTGCCGGGGGGCGACCTGCCCAATGCGGACTTCGAGCAGTTTCTGAGCGATCTGCATGTCGAATTTTCATGGCTCAGCCCGTCGTTGGTGAAGCACTACGCTCGAAGCTACGGCACCCGCGCCAGGCAATTGCTCGCCGGCGCGCAAAGCGAGGCTGATCTCGGCCGACGCTTCGGTCCCGATCTGTATGAACGGGAGGCAAAGTTCCTGGTCGAGACCGAATGGGCTGGCACATCAGCCGATATACTGGAACGCCGCACAAAGCATGGCCTGCATATCAATGCGGCCGAGCGGAAAGCGTTCGAAGATTGGTTCGGTAACATCATGGCGACGGCGGACTGATGGCCTTCACGCTTTCCCTCAACACCAATCCTCTGGTCAATCGCTTCGCCGATCCAGACGATTTGATCGACGCGATTGCTTATGGCATCGGCATTCGCGACGTGCAGTTGACGCATGAATTCGTCAATCCGGGCTGGCCGGCGGCCACGATTGCCAAATTCCTGCGCCTGTTCAACAGCGCGCTTTCGCGGACCGGTGTCAGGATCACCTCCGGCATGACCGGACCTTATGGCCGGCTCAACCATTTCGGCCACCCGGACGCCGACGTCCGGCGCTACTATGTCGACTGGTTCAAGACCTTCGCCGACATTTCCGCCGAACTCGGCGCGCCAGGCATGGGCACGCAGTTCGCCATCTTCACCTACAAGGACTTTGACGATCCGCAACGGCGGGCAGCACTTCTCGATATCGCGCTCGAATGCTGGCGCGAGGTTGCCGAACACGCCAGGGCGGCGGGGCTGACATACCTGTTCTGGGAGCCGATGTCGGTCGGCCGCGAGTTCGGCCACACGATCGAAAGCTGCGTCACGCTGCAAGGCGCCATCGACGCAGCGAAGCTGCCCATACCGATGAAGATGATGGTCGATATCGACCATGGCGACGTGACCTCACCCAACCCTGCCGACACCGATCCCTACGCCTGGGCGAAAGCGTTTCCATTGCAATCTCCGATCATCCACATCAAGCAGTCTTCCATGAACAAGGGCGGCCATTGGCCGTTCACGGCCGCCTACAACAAGGATGGCCGCATAGTGCCGCAGAAGTTGCTGGACGCGGTTCGGCAGGGTGGTGGAACCGACAATGAAATTTGCCTTGAACTTTCCTTCAGGGAGAGGGAACCAGTCGACCATCAGGTTATCGAGATGATCCGCGAGTCGGTGGATTTCTGGGCGCCTTACGTCGACAGTGGCCGGGACAGTCTCAAGCCTCGGACTTGAGCGAATACGTCGCCCGGAAGCCGGCTTCGGCCGCAAAAGTATCGAAGGAGAAAAACAATGGCCCCATATTGGGTCGGCACGAGCTGGAAGATGAACAAGACGCTTGCCGAGGCGTTGCTGTTCGCCGATGCGTTGGCCGCCTTCGTGCCTGGTTTCGATCAGGCGATACAGCCTTTCGTCATTCCGCCGTTCACCGCCGCGCGCCAGGTCAAGGCGGCACTAGCCAACACCCGCGTGAAGGTAGGTGCCCAGAACATGCATTGGGCCGATGCCGGCGCGTGGACGGGAGAGATTTCGCCAGTGATGTTGAAAGACTGCGGGCTGGATGTAATCGAACTCGGCCATAGCGAGCGCCGGGAGCATTTCGGCGAGACGGATGCGACTGTCGGACTGAAAACGGCAGCTGCTGTCAGGCACGGTTTCGTGCCACTGATCTGCGTCGGCGAGACGCTGGACGAGCGTGAATCAGGCCGCGCCGAGGCGGTGCTGACGGCACAAGTTCTCGGCGCGCTGCAGGAGCTGAGCGGCGATCAACCGAAGGCGGAAATCCTCTTTGCCTACGAGCCTGTCTGGGCGATCGGGGAGAAGGGCATTCCCGCAAGCGCCGACTATGCCGACAAGCAGCAAGCGCTGATCAAGCAGGTAGCCGCTGACCGGCTGCCGGCTGCCCCGCCTGTGCTTTACGGCGGCAGCGTCAACCCCGGCAACGCGGCCGAACTTATCGGCCAGCCGCATATTGATGGCCTGTTCATCGGCCGCTCGGCGTGGCAAGCGGAAGGCTATATCGACATTCTGAGAAAGGCGTCGGCCGCCATCGCGCGCTAACCGCGCGAGCAATTCCGGGAAAGTGTGAAGCGGTTTTCCGTCCGGAATTGCGTCAAATCAAAGAGACAGAGACAAAAGCAAAGGAGTTCATCATCATGAAGATCGCACTCGGAGCCGACAGCGCCGGCAAGCCGCTGCTCGATGTCATCGCCAAGCATCTCGCCACCAAGCCGGAGTTGCAGGTCGTCGACCTGAGCCAGGCCGGCTTCTACGCCGATATCGCCGCCTCGGTCGGCCACGAAATTCTCGACGGCAACTACGACCGGGCCATCCTGTTTTGTGGCACCGGCATCGGCGTCAGCATCTCTGCCAACAAGGTGCCGGGCATTCGCGCCGCGTTGACCCACGATACCTATTCCGCGGAGCGCGCCGCCAAGTCCAACAACGCCCAGATCATCACCATGGGCGCCCGCGTCATCGGTCCCGAACTGGCGAAATCGATCGCCGACGCATGGCTTGCCTCCGAGTTTGATCCGAATGGCCCATCTGCCGCGAACGTGCAGGCCGTCGACAAGCTCGACGCCAAGCGCTGAAAGACGCGGCAAGTCCGCTGATGATCAGTCGGTCAAGGCGGTCCGCATCGCCTCGATCACGGTGACGGCGGACGCAGCGCCCGGATCCATATGGCCAAGCGAACGTTCGCCGAGGCGTGATGCCCGGCCCTTGGTGGCCACCATCGCTTTGGTCGCTTCCGCGCCTGTCTCTGCCGCCTGGGCGGCGGCCTTGAGACTGGCGGCCAGATCCTTGCCTGAGGCCAGCGCTTCGCCCGCCGCTTGCCCCGCCGGCGCCCATGCATCGATCATCGTCTTTTCGCCAAGCTCTGCCTTGCCGCGATCCTGAATGCCCTTGGCCATGGCCTGGAACAGGGCGACCACATCCGCGTCGTCGAGCGCCGTCTTGCCCTTGACGGCTGCCGCGGCGCGCATGAGCGCGGTCGCATAGAGCGGACCGGAGGAGGCGCCGACCGCATTCAGGAACGACTTTGCCGCCGTGTTCAGCAAGGTGGTCGGATCGGTCGCCGCGGTGTCCAGTCCGGCCACCGCATCGCGCGCAGCGGAAAATCCAAGCTCCATCGCGATGCCGTGGTCGGCGTCACCGATAACCCCGTCAAGCGCGCACAGCCTGTCCCTGTCTGCTGACATGGAGTTTGCGATCGCCGCGAACATCGTGACAAGGCGGGCAGTATCGATTGTCGTCATGTCTTAGTCCTTGCCACAGAGTGGGTTTAGCCGGCGCGAAACATGGCGCAGTCGCAGGGGTGGTCCAGCATCGTCTGCAACTCGCCGTCCAGCCGATGCAGCGTGATCGAGGCCCCGGCCATTTCGAGCGAGGTGCAGTAATTGCCGACCCAGCTTGCGTGGATGGACACACCGATCTCATCAAGCCTCTGCTTCACGCGCAGGTTCATGATGTAGAGTTCCATCAGCGGCGTTGAGCCCAGCGAATTGACGAGCACCGCGACCTTGTCGCCGCGCGCCGGCGCCATCTCGTCGAGGATCCTGTCCAGCATCTCGTCGGTGATCTCATCGGCTGTTTTCAACTTTTCGCGTGCGATGCCGGGCTCGCCGTGGATGCCCATGCCGATCTCCATCTCGTCCGGCCCGATCTCGAAATTTGGCCGGCGGGTCTGCGGCAGCGAACAGGGCGACAGCGCCACGCCCATGGTGAAGGTGTGGTCGTTGGCCTTGCCGGCGATGCGCTCGCATTCGTCGAACGACAACATCCGGTCGCAGGCGGCGCCGGCCGCCTTGAAGATGAAGAAATTGCCGGCGACGCCGCGCCTCTTGTGCCGCTGGTCGCGCGGTGCCGAGGCGACGTCGTCGGTGCTCAGCACCGTGCGCACCTCGATGTCGTCCATCGCCGCCATCTCGGCCGCCATGTCGAAATTCATCACGTCGCCGGCATAATTGCCGTACATGAACAGCACGCCGGCGCCGCCGCTGACCGCCTTGGCGCATTCGAGGATCGGGTCCGGCGGCGGCGAGGCAAAGACATTGCCGATGGCCGCAGCGTCAGCCAAGCCCTTGCCGACAAAGCCGAGAAAGCTCGGCTCGTGGCCCGAGCCGCCGCCGATGACCAGGCCCACCTTGCCCTGGCGCGGCCCGTCGCGGGCGACGATGGAGCGTGGACTGCCGTCCACGCTTTTGAGATGGCGGGGATGCGCTGCCAGGATGCCTTCCAGCATCTCGTCGACGGCGCGGTTGCCATCGTTGATGATCTTCTTGGTCTGCACCCGGCATCCTCCCGACTTCGGCATTTTCGCAGATAATACCGGGTGTTACCGGGATTTCCACCCGGCAAGGCGTATTTCGCGCGCTGAGATGTTCCCACGGCCAACACCTGGACGCAGGCGCTGGCTGTTTCAACCGCCGAGGCCGTCGCGGATGGCTGAGAAATAGCGATCGGTCCCGACCTGGCCGCCCTTGAGCGCGACCTCCAGTCCGTCGATCGCCTTGACGCGCGAGTGGGCAACGCAAAGCGGGGAACCCGGCGAAGCGGGCAGCGGCATGCGAATTGTCAGGGCATCGACGCCCGTCTCGCCGAGTGCGTGGCTCGACGTGTCGCCGCCTGCAATGACCACGCGACGCAGGCTCTGTTCCACCGTCAGGTTGCGAAGGATTTCTCCGAGGCCGCGGCCAAGCCTGTGGCGGGCGCCTTCCTCCCGGTCGATTTCGGCGCCCCTGTCGGCAGTGGGGCCAAGCGCGGTGTAGAGGATGACGCTGCGCCCGGCTTGCAGACTGGCACGGCCGCTTGCCGTTGCGCGCGTGATCGCCTGCTGCGAGGCCTCCGAAACCAGTTCGACCGGATCGACCTCGATGCCGTCGAAACCGTCGGTCAGGGCATGCCGGATCTGTCGTTCGGTGGTCGGCGAGCAACTGCCCGACACGACGGCTATCCGCTCGGCAGCGCCCGGCGGTGTGAAGCCTGGCCCAGCGCTGACGACGCCATTCGACGTCCATTCGGCCAGCAGCGCATATTCGACACCGGACGAGCCGACGACAAAAGAACCGCCGGGCTTGCGAACGCGCCACAGTTCCTTGCCGGCCAAAACCTGCGTCTCCAGACTGTCGACATCGACAAGCACGATGGCGGTGCCGTTTCCGGTCAGGCGATCGAACGCCGCCGACCGCGATGCCGACTGCAGCGTCGCAAGATCGACCAGCCCGGAGCTCAGCGCCGTCTGCCGCGACAGATGGATCAGCAGATCGGACTCATCCATTGGCGTCGTCGGGTGACGGCTCATCACCGGGTGGCGATCAATGCGGAAATATTGGTCGCGATAGGCCGCGAACAGATGGCCGAAAGCGGTATAGCGCTTGAGCTGCGGCGCGCCGACCAGCAGCGGCACGCTATCCTGCGCGAACACCGAGCGGCCGACCTCGATGGCTCGGCCGATGCTGCCGATCGTCGGGCTGGAATCGAAGGTCGAGCAGACCTTGTAGTGGCAAATCTCGGCGTTAAGCGTCTTCAGCCAGGCGAAGGCATCGCGCAGATGCGTGTCCATCCATTGCGGCGTCTCACTGCGGCTGGTGCCGGCCAGCCCTATCGCCCGGCAATGGCCAAACCGGGACAGCAGGGCCGCGTCCGGCTGGCGCATGAACAGCACGGTCGGCACGCCACCGAGCTCGAGCGCCTCCATGACATCGGTCGAGCCGGTCAGGTCGTCGCCATAATAGCTGAGAAGCAGGTCCTGCATCGTCTCAGGCTGCCTTGCCGTCGCCGAATTTTTCGATCGACCGCGCCAGTTCGGGATGGTTCAAGGCGAAGTCGGCCAGCGGAATGCCGTCGACCGCCGATTGCCAGGCTTGCTGCACGGCACGTACGCCGGCGCCCGGTCCGTCCGGATGGCTGACGATGCCGCCGCCGCAGAGATAGAGAAGATCCACGGTCCGGCCGGTTCGTGCATATGTCTCGGGCGCCTGACCGCCCCACTGGCCGGAACCTGCCACCGGTAATGCGCAGTCCCCAGCCGAAAAGATCGGCGTCGTCACCGCCTTGAAGGATTCGACGAAAGAGTCATCCGGTTCCCAGTATTTCGAGGCGATGCCGTTGATCTGGAACTGGTCGACGCCGAGCAGTCGCCAGAATTGCTGCCAGACCTTGAAGTCCATGCCGAGGCCGGGGTGACGGGTGAGGATGTCCCAGCCGTTGCGATGAGCATGCAGCACCAGGCCGGAGCGTTTTCTCAGGAATGCCATGCCGCCAAAGCCGATCGAATTGATGTTGATAACAGCACAATTGCCGCCGGCCTTCGCCACCAGATCGTGGTTGCGCATCATCTCGTCGGGATCGGCGTGCGAAATGCCGAAGGCATACATCACCTTCTTGCCGGTCTTCTGCTCGTGATCGAGGATCAGCGGCATGATTGCCTTCACCCGTTCCGACAGGGGCGAATAGGCCGGGCTCATCAGCTTCTCGTCATCCTTGATGAAGTCGACGCCGGCGGCGATCAGTTCCGCCACCATTGCCGCCGTCTCGTGCGGCCGCAATCCTAGCGCCGGCTTGACGATCGTGCCGATGATCGGGCGGTCAGTCACATTGGTCAGCCGGCGGCTGCCGGCGACACCGAACTGTGGGCCGGGATGTGCCCCGCGATACTCCTCCGGCAATTTCATGTCGACGACGCGAATCCCGGTAAGGCCCTTGATCGAATAGGTGCCGCCGATGGCAATCGTCATCAGCGCCGAAAGGTCGGTGCCGATGGCATCGAACGGAAAGGCGATGTCGACATCGGCGCGCCTGAACGGCCCCTTACCGTCATTGGGAAGCGACGGCCGCTCGGCATCGGGCAGAGGCCGAATCGCCAGCACACGTGCCGCCACCCGGGCCTTCAGTTCCTCGGTCTCGCCGGGCAGCGCTACGAAGGTGCCGGTCGACTGATCGCTGGCGATCTTGGCCGCCAGCGCTTCGATGCTTCCAGGCGTTTCGATGCGGTAGGTGAGGGTGATCATGGTCCGCTGTCTCAAGCCGAGGCGTTCGAAAAAGGTTCACTGGTGTTTCAAATCTGGTATAATGAGTACATAAGTATTGCAAGTCATATCCGGCAGCGGGATCGACAGACGGCAATTCCGGGAATTGTGGCGGCAGTGTTAGATAGGGCCGGGTCAAGGGAGTGATTCGCGGCGATGAACCGTTCGGAACCGATTGTCCGGCGCAAGCTTTCCGATGAGGTCTTCTTGCGGCTGAAGCGCCTGATCACCAGCGGCGAGCTGATGCCAGGCGACGACATGCCCTCGGAGCGCGAGCTGATGGAGCGCTTCGAGGTCGGCCGCCCCGCGATCCGCGAGGCGATGCAGGCGCTGAGCAATATGGGGCTGGTTGCGATCTCGCATGGCGAACGCGCCAAGGTGCTGCAACTCACCGCCAAGTCGATCATCAAGCAGGTCGACGGCGCCGCCAAGATCATCCTGTCGTCATCGAAAGACACGCTGGAGCACCTGAAGACCGCGCGCATCTTCTTCGAGCGTGGCATGGTCAGGGAAGCCGCCGAAAAGGCCACCGCCGAGGATGTGCTGCGGCTGCGGGCCACCGTTGCCGAACAGCGCGGCTTTCGCGGCGATTCCGAAGCCTTCATCTCCGCCGACATGAAGTTCCATACACAGATCGCCGCGATCTCCGGCAACCCGATCTATGTCGCCGTCAGCGAGGCGATGCTCGGCTGGCTGAAGGAATACCACACCGAAATGCTGATCTGGACCGGCAAGGAAAAGTTCACGCTCACCGAGCACGAAGAGATCATCGGCCGCATCGAGAAGAAGGATGCCGATGGCGCCGAGAAGGCGATGATCAAGCATCTCGAACGCTCGCGCGCGCTCTATGTGATGAACTCCGAAAAATAACGTCAGTCGATCCGGACGATCTCGTAAGGCGTCATCACGAGATGGCCTCGGCCAAAAGCTGAAATGTCGACTTGCACGTCGTCCGCCGTCAGGTTCGCCAGCCACACGACAGTGTCGCCCGAGGCCGAGCGTCCAGCCAGCGCCAGCACCTTGGTCTCATCGCTCGTCCCTGCGGCCACATGCGCAAGGCCGGCCAGTTCGCAAAGCCCCTTGATGGCTCTGAAGAGCGGCCGGGGCGATCCTTCCGCGACGGGTTCTCCGGATGACGCCAGCACGCCGAACGGTCCGGTGAAGCTGGAGAGCGTGAGCTGTTCCAGCCCAGCGGCTGCGACGCGCGCGGCATAGCCGACCGTCCAAGCCGCCGCGAACTGGCCGGCATGGCGCGGATCGCTGTCGGCCATGGCAATGCGCTGTCCCCCGGGATTGGGTTTGGTCGCTCCGCCATAAGGGTTCTGGCGCATGGCAATCGTCGACGGTCCGATCCGGTAGGGCTTTGCCCCGAAGATAGCCCGTGCCGATTGGGTGATGAAAGGCAGCGCCTCCAGCGACTGCATGACGCTGAGATCGTCGGCGGCGTGCACGATCGGGCAGGTGCAATGGGTGACGAAATCGAGCTGGTCTGCCGGAACGCGCTTGCGGTTGAGTTCGGTGAAATAGCTGAACATGCCGCCGCCGAGGCGGATATCGGGGAATGCCCGCCGCGCTGCGGCATAAATGTCGTCGAGCGGCGGGCATTCCGGCCACGCGCTGCCCGGCGGTGTCGACTGCCGGTCGACCGACGGCGACACGGCAATGGCCGAGAGTTTTAGCCCGGCCCGGCGAACCAGGTCGGCGACGCCGGACAACTCGGCGTCAAGATCACCAGCGCAGGCAACGACGCATTCGAGGGTTGTTTCGGCTGCGTAGGCAGTTGCGAGCCGGGCGAAAGCGCGCAAGGCATCGAGCCCGTGGCCGCGCGTCGGATCGTGGTGAAACAGCAGCTGTTGTGGGCCGAGTGCCGCCAGCGTGGAGAGGTTCGCCAGCGCCGTCTCGACATCCTCGGGATAGATGACCACGCCGACATCGGGCAGCCTTGCTCCCGCCTCGCCGAGTTCGACCCTGACCGGTTCGCTGGCCACTGCGGCAGCCGGCGCTTTGCCTTCACCTGCGATGCGCAGGCTGATCGTCTGGCTCAGGGGCTGGCCGGCAGGCAGCACATACGGCCACGGCAGCACCAGCGGCCGCACATAGGTCTTGTAGGAGGCGTCCGACCAGTTGCGCTGGTCCTCCATTTCGAAAGTATCGCCTTCCATCCGGCACTCAGCGATGACACCAGGCCGAACCTGATGGGAGATGGCGCGGATATCCTTGAAAGGCTGCCAGGGGTCGATCAGCTGGGGAAGTTTCGTCGCCACCACGCTGCCGTCTGTGTGCTCGACCATGACCGGGCTACCGGCGAGGTCGGCGATCGGGTGCAGGATACAGAAGCCGCAGCGGTTGGTTTCGAAATCGTTTTCGGGAAGGGCGCTGACGTCGAAGACCAGACGGCCGTCGGCAGAGCCTTTGATGGTGGCGCGGAAGCCGAGCCGGTTTCCATCGGGGGCCAGGCAGCTTGCCGAATAGCTGACCGAAAAAGCGTCGGCACCCTGCTCGATCACCAGGTCCGTCAAATTTGGCTCATAGGTGCCCCAGTCGCGGTCACGCACGATATAGGCGATGGCGCGCAGCACTTCGGTGCCGCCATGGCGGATGGTGCGCAGATTGCCGTTGACGAAGTCGGCGCTGAGCGAGCCTGCGCTGAGCCTGACCGGCTCGGCCTCGACCACGCGCGTGCCGTAGAGCAGGAAAGTGCCGGCGGTCATTTCGGCAAGGCGTCGAGTTGCACCGGTTGCCGGCTCGCGGCCCCAGCATAGGCGGCCTCGACCAGCGCGAATGTCCTAAGATTGTCGGCGCCCGAGGTCGCCGGCTCGGTCCCCTTTGCCAGGCAGTCGACCCAGTGCTGCTGGATGGCTACGACGCTTTCCTGGATGTTGTGCCAGGGCCGCGACGCCCAGGCCAGCAGCGGCGGCGAGACGTCGGTGACGGCCGTGCCGCTCTTGCCGGTGACGGTCAGCCGGTATCCCTGCGCCAGCCGGATCGTGCCGTCGCTGCCATCGATCTCGATCAGCGTTTCGGGAAACGGCTCGGTGGCGAGCTTGGTCGCGTAGCTGCAGTCGACCACGGAGGTTGCGCCGCTCTTGTGGTCCATCAGCATGGTCGCCACATCCTCGCCCGCAATGGCGGGATTGATGCGGGCGATTCGTGTCGTGATGGTCGAGACGTCGCCGAGCAGGAAACGGGCGATATCGAGGATATGGATACCGAGGTCCTCGATGATGAAGCGCTTTCCCGTCGCCAGATAGGGCTGACCGGAAAACACGTCATAGGCCGAGCGGAAGGAGATACGCCCGAAGAAGGGCGTGCCGATCTCGCCGCTATCGAGCACGGTCCGCACCGCCTGGATAGGTGACTGCCAGCGAAAATTCTCATGCACCATCAGCGGAACGCCGGCTTCCGCGCATGCCTTGACCATCGCCTTTGCGTCGGCAAGCGTCGGCGCGAACGGCTTTTGGCAGATCACCGGAACGCGGTGGGCGGCCGCCATTTCGACAAGCGGACGATGGCTGGGCGCGGTGGTGGCGATATCGACGAAGTCCAGGCTTTCGCCGGCAAATAGTTCCGCCGCATCGGTATAGCGCTTCGCAATGCCGAACTGGTCACCGACGATCCGCAACCGTTCCGGGTCACGGTCGCAGATGGCGATGATCGAGGCGCCCGCTATGTCGCGCCAGGCATGCATCTGGTTGACGGCAAAGAAGCCGCAGCCGATCAGCGCTCCCCGCAGTTCCGCCATGCTCAGCCTGCCTTTGCCATCTGCATCAAGGTGACACGTTGCTGAAGCCGGCGCTGTGCCTGGTCGACGACGACGGCGACGATGATGACGAGGCCCTTGATCACCATCTGCCAGAACGAACTCACGCCCATCATCACCAACCCGTCCGAAAGAATGCCGATGACGAAGGCGCCGACGATGGTGCCGCCGATCGTGCCGCGGCCGCCCGACATCGAGGTGCCGCCGAGCACTGCCGCCGCAATGGCGTTGAGCTCGAAGCTTTCGCCCGTCGCCGGATGCGAGGCCATCAGCTCGGACGAGATGATCAGGCCGACGATCGCCGCGCAGAAACCGGAGAACATATAGACGAACATCTTGACCATGTTGACCCGGACGCCCGAAATCCGCGACGCCCGTTCATTGCCGCCGACGGCGAAGATATGGCGACCGAGTGGCGTGTACTTGGCGAGATAGGCGGCTCCCAGTGCAACGACGATGAGGATCCAGATCGCCACCGGCAGGCCAAGCAGCCGACCGGCCCCGAGGAAGCCGAAGCCGGTGGTGCCAAGCTCCGGCTTGCCGACGAGGTTGGGAAAGGTGCGGCCATCCGACGACAGCAGCGCCAGGCCGCGCGCGACATAGAGCACGCCGAGCGTGGCGATGAACGGCGCGACGTTTAGCCTGGTGATCAGCAAGCCGTTGACGGCGCCGATCAATATGCCGACGGCAAGCGTGATCAGCGCGATCTCAAAGACGTTGAAATAGATGGTGTAGCCGATCTGCAGGTCGATGCCGTTGAGCACGAGATACCCGGCCACCATACCGCACAGGCCGACGATCGAACCGACCGAAAGGTCGATGCCGCCGGTGATGATGACGAAGGTCATGCCCATCGCCAGGAACGCATTCAGCGCCACGTGCTTCGACATCAGGATCAGATTGGCGGTCGACAGGAAATTAGGCGCCGCGATCGAAAAGAAGATCAAGACGGCGATGAGCGCGATGAAGGTTCTCGCCTTCATCAGCGTCAGCAGCAGCGAGCCGCTCGAGACGGAGGGGACAGCCGCCTTGGCCGGGATGTCAGTCATGGGCGGTTTTCTCCGTGTGCGGGGTCGGCCCGTGGCCAAGTGCCGAGGCGGAGACAAGGGCTGCCTCCGTCGCCTCGGAGCGATCGAACATGCCCGTCAGTTTTCCGTTGCTCATCACCGCAATGCGGTCTGACAGCGCCATCACCTCATCGAGATCCGAGGTGGCGAAGAGAATGCCCAATCCATCGCGCGACAGTTTGCGCATGGTGCGGAAGACGTCGGCCTTGGCGCCGACATCGATGCCTCGGCTGGGCTCGTCCATCAGCAGCACCTTGGGCCCGGTGAGCAGCGCCTTGCCGATCACCACCTTCTGCTGGTTGCCGCCCGACAGCGACGACACCTCTTGCGCCGGGTCGGCGACCCTGATCGCCAACTCCCGCACCACCTGCGTCACCGCCTGCCTTTCGTCAGCGCCACGGATGTGGAACAGGCGGGCAAAGCGCGACAGGCTGGCCAGCGTCAAATTGCTGGCGACCGAAAGGATCGAGACAAGCCCTTCGCGCTGGCGATCCTCGGGGATCAGCGCCAGCCCGCGCCGGATGCGCCGCGTCGTATCGCGCTCCTTGACCTTTCTACCGCCAATGAAGATGTCGCCGGTCGAATGGCCGTGGCGGCCCATGATGCAGTCGAACAGTTCGCTGCGCCCGGCGCCCATCAAGCCGTATATGCCGAGGATCTCGCCGGCACGCAGCGACAACGAGACATGGTCGACGGCAAGTCCGCCGGTGGCACGAGGCAGGCAGATCTCCTCGGCACGAAAAATCTCTTCGCCCGGAAGATGGCCGTCGGCCTTGGCGAAGTCCTTGGCGTCGGAGCCGATCATCTGGCGAACGATCCACTGCGTGTCGACGTTCTTCATCTCTTCCTGGCCGGTGATGCGGCCGTCACGCAGCACGGTGATGTAGTCGCCGATGCGGATCAGCTCTTCGAGCCGGTGCGAAATGTAGACGATGGCCACGCCGCGCGCCTTGAGGTCGGCGATCACCTTGAACAGGATCTCGACTTCCGCTGCACTCAGCGCCGAGGTCGGCTCGTCCATGATCAGGATGCGTGCATCGAGCGAAACCGCCTTGGCGATCTCGACCAGCTGCTGCTGGCCGATGCGCAGATCCTCGACCAGCATGTCGGGCCGGATGCCGGCCTGTAGGCGTTCCAGAAATTCCGCAGCGCGGTTTTCCTGTTGCGCGTGGTCGATTTTGCCGAAGCGGTTGGTGATTTCTCGGGTGGCGAAAATATTCTCGGCGACGCTCATATTGCCGAACAGGTTCAGCTCCTGGAACACCATGCCGATGCCACGGTTCACCGCATCACCGGATGACGAGAAGGAAACCTCTTCGCCTTCCAGCAGGATGCGGCCGGCGGTCGGCCGTTCGACGCCGGCGATGATCTTCATCAGCGTCGACTTGCCGGCGCCGTTTTCGCCGACCAGCACGTTGACCGCGCCCTTGCGCACCTCGAAATTGGCGCGCTTGACCGCAACGGTGCCGGAATAGACCTTGGAGACGTCCTCGAGCTTCAGAATGATTTCGCGCTCCGCGATCGCGCTCATGGCTTCGGCCCGATCTCTGCCTCCGCCGGCGTCACCAGCGGCAGGTCCTGGCCGCTCCCCAGCGTATAGGCGCCGAGCACCTTGGCACTGCGGCCTTCCAGCGCCTCGCGCGGCAGCTTGGAAAGCACCGTCTTGTCGGCATAAGCGTTGAAAGCCTTGCCGAACTGGGCGAAGTCGATCTGGTTGGTGAAGTCGTTGAACTGGATGAAGTCCAGGCTGTCGCGCAGCGCGGTACCGCGCACCGCCGGTCCGATCTGCACCCGTGCATCGGCTTTGCCGTCGCCGTCGACATCGACGTCGACCGTTGCCGCACGCGACTGTGTGTTGGCCGCGATAATCTTGCCTTCCAGCCGAACCGCGAAAGTCCAAGGCGAATTCGCCTGCTTGTTCGGATTGCCGTATTTGGCGCCGGCAGCCGCTGGGTCGGTTGTCGCCAGTGTGTGAACCTGCGCAAACGGTCCGGCTTTCTGCTGGAGATAGGGCACGACCTTTGCCGCCCATATCTCTTCGACCATCTTGTCTGGATTGAAGGTGGCAGCGTTGTTGCCGTCGTCCGATTTCGTCGGCAGGATCTTGCAGGCGGTCAGGCTGATGCCGACCATCACGGTAAGGATCGGCCAGTTCGGCTTGGTGTTCAGCATGGCGGCCTGTCGTTCAGCATCGTGGGCGGCCCAGGGAAAATGGCGGCGAGGGGCGATCCTGGGTTCGCCCCTCGCTATTCAAATCACGCTGGCTCAGTTCGTCAGCGCGAAGGTCTCCAGCTTGGCGGCATTGTCGCCATTGACCAGAACGCAGTCCATCAATTGCTTTTCCTTGGCCGGCGACTTCTTGTTCTTGATGAAGTCGTTGGCCTGCTCGACCGCCATCTGCGCCTGCGCGAAAGCGGGCTGCAGCACCGTTGCCTTGATGCCGCCCGAGGTGATGGAGTCGCGAACATCGTTCGATCCGTCGAAGCCGACGACGATGACATCCTTGCGGTTCGCCGCGGCAAGTGCCGCATAGGCGCCCATCGCCATCGTATCGTTGCCGGAGATCACGCCCTTGATGTCGGGGTTGGCCTGCAGGATCGATTCCATCTTGGAATAGGCTTCAGTCTGGCTCCAGTTGGCCGACTGCTGGGCGACCATCTTCAGGTCCGGATAGTCGTCGATGACGTCGTGATAACCCTTGGAACGAATGCCGGCATTGGTGTCGGATTCCTTGCCGACCAGCTCGACGAAATTGCCCTTCTCGCCCATCAGCTTGACGAATTCCTGCGCGCCGAGCTGGGCGCCCTGGTAGTTGTTGGAGACGATCTGCGCGACGGCGACGCCGGTGGCGTTGATCTCGCGGTCGATCAGGAAGGACGGAATGCCTGCGTCCTTGGCTTTCTGTACCGCGGCGACGGTGGCGTCGGCGCCGGCATTGTCGAGGATGATCGCCTTGGCGCCGCGGCCGATCGCGGTGTCGATCAGCTCGGACTGCTTGTTGGCGTCGTCGTCATGGACCAGCACCAGCGCCTCGTAGCCGAGTTCCTTGGCCTTGGCTTCGGCGCCGACGGCTTCCGCCTTGAAGAACGGATTGTCGTGCGAGGGCGTGATGATGGCGATGAGATCCGCCGCGTAGGCGGGCACGGTCGTGCCAAGCGCCAGCATGCCGGCGAAAGCCGCAAGCGTCATTCTGCGTGTAAGTTTCATGAAGTCCTCCCGTTTGAAAAATTGCCTTGGTTACCCAAAGCATCTGTCGGCATCCGAATTCGTCAGGCGGCGCGGGCGGCGGATCGCTTTTGGGCTAAAGAGCCGTTTGCCGGCTTCCCCTCCACGGATCGTTGCTCCCCAGCCATCCTCCACTCGCCCAGGCATCGTACTCCTGCGAAAACCCTGTCGATCCGAGCCATGAACAGCTAAGCCAACTGGTATGATGAGTCAACCACGAATTCAGGTGATATGTACCTGATGAGCTACGATGCCGAGCGTCGAACGGTACGGCGACGTCGCGGCGCTGCGGCAGCGCCTCTCCTCTTCAGGTGATACGCTGAATGCTGGCGGCGATCTCTTCCGGCTCGAACACGCGCTTCCAGTCGTCCCGCATCAGCACCGGCTTGCCGAACTCGATCGCCTTGTTGCAGGCATCCGAGAAAACGCCCTTGGTCTCGCCGAAAATGACGGCGCCCAGCACGTTCATATGGCCGAGCAGGAAGTCGAGCGCCGCCTGCTGGTCGACGCCGCGTGCCACGACCTCGTCGACGGCTTCCTTCATGACCACCAGCAGCGAGGCGCACACCGTCTCCGAAAGCCCGGGTTCCAGCAGCGCCATCTGTTCGACGCTGACGCGGTGCGAACGCATGACCGGCGCCCAGATGATCTTCGCGATCGCCTCGCCCTTGGCGTAATCCTCTTCCGGCCCCTGCATCAAGGCGCTGACCATATGCTGCTTGGCCTTGACGCCGCCGAAATAGTCCTTCTTTGCCGCCATATCTGTTTCGTCGTTGAAGATCGGCGGATGGCAGGGGTGGGTGACGAAATAGGTGAGGTCCGGTCGATTCGGCAGGTGGCCGGCGAAGGGTGCCGCCGCGTCGAGCACCACCACCATGGTGCCCGGCGCCAGCTTGCTCTCGATGCTGGTCGCCACCTTGCCGATATGCGTGTCGGGAACGGCCAGGATCACCACATCGGCGCCCTTGAGCGCCTCGTCGGCACTGACCGTATCGAAACCCAGTCCGGTCTTCAGCCGTTCGCGGCCGGCATCGCTGACCTCGACATGGCGTATTGTGTAGGGCGACCCGCGAAAATTGGTCGACAGGCGGTAGCCCATTTTCCCACCGGCACCGAACAGCGCAATCGTTGTCATTTGGGTCATTACTCCTGATCTCAGCGGACGGTATCGCCCGTCGTCAACTGATCAACTGGTATAATCACGCTACCAGATTTTGGCAATCCGATAATGACAATGAGGATGCGGGTCATGTGCTTCGCCGCGTCATCGGCTGCCGCCCTCGCAAGCTCAAGCACGAGAACCATGGATGACGCGCTCGGGACATGATCTCTAGATCACCAGAAGAAGCCCGCGCTTGCCCGCTGAGTGCGCATGAGCGCTGCTCTGCCATCCCCAGAAATAGGAGGCATGTGATAGGGGTCGGAGGTCGGGCCGGGCGCTACTTCAAAAGATCGACCAGCATGTCGAAAGCCGCATCGATATCGCCGCGAACCGCCGCCTGAACTGCCTGCTCGTCCCGGTCGCGCAGGGCCGCAAACATCTGTTGATGGTATGTGTTCGCGGTCGAGTAGGATCCATGCAGCATATTGAAATAGGGGCTGATCTGCAGCCATAGATCCTTGATGATCTTGAGCAGGGTTTCGGATCCCGCTGCTCGGTAGATTGCGAAGTGGAAGGTATAATTCGCCCTGAGATAGGCCTTTACGTCGTCCGCGCCATTCGCGCGTTCCAGTGAGTCCAGATCGCGCGCGAAAATCGCAAGATCCGCATCACTGCGGTTCTGTGAGGCCCAGCCGGCGGCGATGGCCTCTATCTCAAAACGTACATTGCGCAAATCGGTGAGCCGCTCGCGGCTGAGCGCCGGAATACCAATGGAGCGCCCGGATACTACCGTCAGCGCGTTGGCTGCCGTCAGGCGCCGCAGCGCTTCCCTGACCGGCATCGGACTGACGCCAAAGGCGTCGGCGAGGCTCTGAACCGTGACCATCTCGCCCGGCACGATGCTGCCGTCGAGGATCAACTCGGTGACCTGATTGTAGACCCGGTCCTGCAGAGTTTCCTTGGACAGTGGAATGATCTCGACACCAGGCTTCCTGAACGCCGATCCAGCCATCTCCTGTCAACCTTCCCGCCTGAGGGCGACACCTGCTTGTGTGGTCGTGTCGGAATGCAAGGTTCGTGGTGCCACGTCAAGCGGCTGACACGGCCGGTTTTGATATAAACGATTTCATCATTGATATTTGATCAAATCATGATACGGTCGCTGGCATCGAATGACAAGGGTTTACGTTTTGTGCCCTTGGGAGGCATTCGGTCGTTCTGTTTGGGAGGAGTTCCACATGGGTATCGGATCGAAAGTCCGGCGGCTCGCGCTGCTGGCCGGCATGGCTGCGTGCGCCTTCGGCCTGTCCGCCGCGCAGGCCGCCGAGAAGCACAAGATCTTTCTCAGCATGAGCTACATCGGCAATGATTGGCAGGCGGAGGCGGCCAACATGGTCAAGGCCATGGCCGCTCATAAGAGCCTGGCCGACAAGGTCGACCTGCAGGTCCAGGTCGCTGGCCCCAACGCGCAACGCCAGATTCAGCAGATCAACGCAATGGTGCAAAGCGGCGCCGAAGCTATCGTCGTGTATCCGATCTCGCCGACCGCGCTCAACCAGGTCGTCAAGAATGCCTGCGACAAGGGTGTGAAGGTCTTTGCGTACGACGCCGAGATCACCGAGCCTTGCGCCTACAACGTCCACATAGACCAGCTGGAAGCGGGCAGGGTGACCGCCGAATGGCTGGTCAAGAAGCTCAATGGCAAGGGCAACATCATCGCCATCACGGGCGTCCCGGGAACATCCGTTGACGATCAGCGGACAAAGGCCGCCAAGGAAGTCTTCGCCAAGTATCCTGATATCAAGATCGTCGGCGAGGCTGTCGGCATGTGGAGCCAGGCGGTCGCCCGCACCGAACTTTCGAAAATCCTGGCCACCCGCAATTGGGACGACATCAACGGACTGTGGATGCAGGTCGGCTGCTTCACCGCCAACTCGATGCAGCTCGAGGCTGGCAAGAAGACCAGCGAACTCCTGCCTTGCGCCGGCGAAGGTTCCAATGGCGGCCGCATCCAGATGCTGCCGGAGGGCACCGAAGTCGAAGGTGCCGCTCCTCCTTATGCACCGGCGGGCGCACAACGCATTTCCTATGCCTCGCCGCCTTATTCGGGTGCGCTGGCGCTGAAGCTTGCCGTCGAGGCGATCGAAGGCAAGGACGTGCCGAAGACCACCATCCTGCCGCTGCCGGTCGTTACCAATGAGACGATCAAGCTGTGCGACGAAGGCACATGGGCGGAGATGAAGGCCGGCTGCAACGCCTTCAAGCCGTCGCTGGTCTCCAATCCGGGCTGGTTTGCCTCGATCTTCTCGGACCAGACACCCGAGGTCGGCCTTAATGCTGCCCTCGTCGGACAACCGGAGAACTAAGCCTCCCAAGGCCCGTGTGACGATGCACGGACAACTGTCCGTGCGTCGTCAATCCATGCCAAGCCGGCGATCGAGGACAATGACAGAACACTCCGAGCTCCCCGCCGTCGAGATCGACGGCATCAGCAAGGCGTTCGGCCCGACCGTCGCGCTGGACGGCGTGTCGTTTGCGATCGCGCCCGGCAGCGTCCATGCCCTGCTCGGTGAAAACGGAGCCGGCAAGTCGACACTGGTGAAGCTGCTGTCCGGGCTGGTCCGGCCGAGCCAAGGCCATGTCCGTGTCTTCGGCAAGGAGATCGCTTACGGCGCACCGCGCGCAGCACATGCGCTCGGCATGCAGACAGCATTCCAGGAGATGACCCTGGTGCGCGATCTCTCCGTGCTCGACAACATGCTGCTGCCTTACGCCCCCGTCGGCATCTCCGGCCTGATCCGCCGCGGTGCCGCCCGCAAGGCCGTCCGCCGCCATATCGAAGATCTCGGTTTTTCCGTCGATCTCGATGCCGAGGTGAGCGAGCTCGAGCTTTCGGTGCGCCAGAAGATCGAGATCGCGCGCGCCGTCTACCGCAAGCCGCGCATCCTTTTGCTCGACGAACCGACCTCGACGCTCGCCGGACGCGACGTCGACTGGCTGGGCGACATCATCGCCAGGCTGAAGGCGGCAGGCACCACCATCGTCTTCATCACCCACCGCATGCGCGAGGTCCGCGCTTTGTGCGACACGCTGACGATCCTGAGAAACGGCCGCCACATCGTCACCGCGCCGGTCGCCGATGTCTCGGATGCCGACGTCATCGAAAAGATCATCGGCCGCAGCATCGAGCAGACCTTTCCGCCCAAGCCGGACAGCGCCCAGGCCTTCGGTCCGCCGGTTCTGGGCGTGCGCGACCTCAAGGTCGGACGCAAGCTCGACGGCGCCGGCTTCGATCTGCGCAAGGGCGAAATCCTCGGCGTCGCCGGGTTGCAAGGCATGGGCCAGCAGGACCTGTTCCTGGCCTGCTTTGGCATGGCCGAGATCGAGCGCGGCCACATCCTCGTCGACGGCCGCAAGGTCTGGCTCGGTTCGCCGGCCGATGCCTTGCGCCCCAACATGGCCATCGGCCTGGTGCCGGAAGACCGCAAATCCGAAGGCCTGTTCCTGAAATTGTCGGGCAGCCAGAACGCCACGCTGCCGGTGATATCGCGCTTCACACGGCTAGGCCTTGTCGACGCGCAAGCCGAGACCCGCTCCGTCGAGGCGGCATTCGCCACTGTCGAGGTCGACCGCCGCGCGCTGTGGACGCGGGCCGGTGCGTTTTCCGGCGGCAACCAGCAGAAGATCGCCATCGCCAAGTGGCTGGTGGCGCAGAGCCGCATCCTGCTGTTGTTCGATCCCACCCGAGGCATCGACGTCGGTACCAAGCACGAGCTTTATGTGATGATGCGAAACTACGTGGCTTCGGGCGGTTCGATCCTGCTGCACTCGACGGAGATCCCCGAACTCGTTCACCAATGCAACAGGGTGCTGGTCCTCTATGACGGGCGCATCGCCGCCGAACTCGAAGGCGACGCCATCACCGAACCGGCCATCATGCGCCCGGCGCTCGGCCATGCCGGGGAAGCCGCCGCATGAGCAGCGCAGCAGCCTCATCATCCCCTGTTCCCGGCGGCTTCGGACTGCGCCGTGCGCTGGTGCGCAATCGCGGCGCGCTGATCGCCGCGGCCGTCCTGGCGATCCTGCTCTTCGTCGTCGACTGGATCAGCGCCGGGCCGCTGACCTATTTCGATGTGTCGTTCCTGTCGAGCGGCGGCGCCACCTCGGCGCTCGCGGCGATCGGCCAGACGATCGTGATCCTGTCGGGCGGCTTCGACCTGTCCGCCGGCGCGGTGATATCGCTGGTCAATGCCGTGCTGGCATCGAGCATGGATCCGATGGCGCCAGGCGCAAGCATCCTCCTGTGGACGGCCATCGGCATCGGCGTCGGCATGGCGGTGGGCGCCTTCAACGGCTTCTTCATCGCGGTGCTGCGCATGCAGCCGATCGTGGTGACGCTGTCCACCATGTTCATCCTGCAAGGCGTCACGCTGCTGGTGATGGACAAGCCCGGCGGCTTCGTGTCGCCCGATCTCGGCACCTTCTATCTCGGCGACGCGATCGCCGGCTGGCTGCCGATGCCGCTGGTGGTGATCGGTGTCGTCCTGCTCGCCTGGTTCTGGCTGAAGGGAACCCGCTTCGGCACAGCACTCTACGCGCTTGGCAGCGATCCGGAGTCGGCCGCTTCCGTCGGCATCAATGTCGTTCTGGTGCGCTTTGCCGTCTATGTCATCGCCGGCGGCTGCTATGGCCTTGCCGGCGTGTTCATCAGCGCCCAGACCGGCAGCGGCGATCCGCTGGTCGGCAATCCGCTGCTCTTGTCGATGTTCGCGGCGGTCGTCGTCGGCGGCACGCGCCTCGGTGGCGGGCAGGGCGGCCCGGTGGGCTCTGTCTTCGGCGCCTACATCCTGATGATCGTGGTGAACATCCTGCTGGTGCTCAACGTATCGGCCTATTATTCGACCATTGCCGAAGGCACCATTCTGGTGCTGGCGGCACTTGCCGGCTCGATCTCGCATGCATCGGTGCTTGCCGTGCAATTGCGCGCCGCGCGTGCCCGGTTTGCCGCCTGGCGCGCCGGCATATTGCCCTCGCAACTCGAGCGCGTGGACCGGCGTCTCAAGATCGCCGAGCCAGCCCATGCCCAGCGCAGTCCGGCATCGCCGCGCCCTGCCTTCCATCTGCGCAATGCGGAAACGCTGCGCTATGCGCTGCCGGCCTATGTCTGCCTGCTGCTCATCGTGCTTGTCACCCAGATCTGGCTCGGCCGCGCCATCCTCAATCCGGGGTACTGGAATTCGCTGCTGGTGCTATCGTCCTTCCTAGCCGTCCTGGCGCTCGGGCAGGGAACCGTCATCCTGACCGGAGGCCTCGATCTCTCCGTGCCGTGGACGATCGGCATCTCCGGCATCATCCTAGCGGGCATGGTCAACGGCTCCGACGCCGCCCTTGTCTACGCCTTGCCGGTCGTCTTGGTGATGGCCTGCGCCATCGGCTTCGCCAATGGTTTCGGCATCGTCTATCTCGGCATCTCGCCGATCGTCATGACGCTCGCCACCAACGGCATTCTGCAAGGCTGTGCGCTGCTCTATTCGCAGGGAACGCCGGCCGGGTTTTCCTCGCCGATGCTGCGCTGGGTCATGACGGCCAAGCTCGCCGGCCTGCTGACTCCAATCGTGCTGCTGATGGTCGTCTTTGTCGTCGCAGCGGTACTCCTGCTTGGCCGCACCCCGTTCGGAAGGCGCGTCTACGGCATCGGCAACGGGCTGCGCGCGGCGCGCTTGTCGGGCATCGGCGTCGAGCGCACGCTGATCCTGGTCTACATGCTTTCGGCCGTCTGCGCGGCTGTTGTCGGCGTCATGCTGACCGGCTTTTCGGGTCAGGCGAGCCTCGGCATGGGCGACGACTATCTATTGCCGTCGATCGCCGTGGTGGTGGTCGGCGGCGCGCTGATCACCGGCGGGCGCGGCCACTATCTCGGCATGCTCGGCGGCGTGTTGTTGCTGACGGCACTGCAGATGCTGCTCGCCGGCACCACGCTTCCCTATGCCACGAGGGCAATTCTTTACGGACTGGTCGTTCTGGGCGCCGTCATGGCGCTGCGCGAACGGCGGCTGCAATGAGAAGGACAGGACCATGAGCACAAGGGCGCCGGCATCGGCGGACGAATTTTTGACCGGGCTGAAAGGCCAGCGCGTGCTGGTGACGGCGGGCGCAGGCGGCATCGGGTTTGCCATAGCCGACACGCTGTCACGCCTCGGCGCCCGCATCGTCGTCTGCGACGTTTCCGACGAGGCGCTGGCCGCTGCTCCCAGCAAGATCGACCTGGTCGCGGCGGTCAAGGCCGACGTCTCGCGCGACGAGGACGTCGACCGTCTGTTCGAGGCGGTCGAGAAAAAACTCGGCGGGCTCGATGCGCTGATCAACAATGCCGGCATTGCCGGGCCGACCGGCGGTGTCGACGAGATCGATCCGGCGGACTGGCGGCGCTGCATCGACATCTGCCTGACCGGCCAGTTCCTGTGCGCCCGGCGCGCGGTGCCGCTGATCAAGGCGGCGGGCGGCGGTTCGATCGTCTCGATGTCGTCGGCCGCCGGCCGCCATGGCTACGCCTTCCGCACACCCTATTCGGCGGCCAAGTTCGGTGTCATCGGTTTCACGCAAAGCTTGGCCAAAGAGCTCGGGCCGCACGCCATCAGGGTCAACGCCATCCTGCCCGGCATCATCGAGGGCCCCCGCATCGAAGGTGTTATCTCGGCGCGCGCCAAGCAGGTCGGTATCAGCCACGAGGAGATGACCGGGCGCTATCTCCAGAACATCTCGCTGCGTCGCATGACCAGCCCCTATGATGTCGCGTCGATGGTCGCCTTCCTGCTCTCCGATGCGGGGATCAACATTTCCGGCCAGTCGCTCGGCGTCGACGGCAACGTCGAAACACTTTGAGGAACAAACCATGGCCAATGTCGCGATCGTCGGAAGCGGGTTCATCGGGCGGGCCTGGGCGATCAGCTTCGCCCGCGCCGGCCATGACGTGCGGATGTGGGACCAGTCGCCCACTGCCACAGGTGGAGCCCGCGACTACATTGCCGGCGTGCTCGGCGATCTCGCCGCGAACGATCTTCTGCGGGGACAGCAAGCCGGTGAGGTTCTTGACCGTATCTCCGTTGTCGCCGAGCTTGAAGAGGCGTTGGCAGGTGCCGTGCATATCCAGGAGAACACGCCCGAGAATCTCGAGGTGAAGCGCAAGGTGTTCTCCTTGATCGACACGCTTGCCGATCCGCGAACAGTCATCGCCAGTTCCACCTCGGCGCTGTTGCCGTCGAAATTCACCGACCATCTGCAAGGGCGGCAGCGCTGCCTGGTCGTGCATCCGATCAACCCGCCCTATCTCATTCCGGCGGCCGAAATCGTGCCGGCGCCGTGGACCTCGGCCGAGACGGTCGAGAGAACCCGCGCCTTCCTCGTCGACGCCGGCCACGCGCCACTGGTCATGCAGCACGAGCTTGACGGCTTCATCATGAATCGCCTGCAAGGCGCATTGCTTGAGGAAGCTTTCCGGCTTGTCGCCGATGGCTACGCCAGTGTCGAGGATGTCGACGTCGGCATCCGCGACGGGCTGGCGCTGCGCTGGTCGTTCATGGGGCCGTTCGAGACCATCGATCTCAATGCACCCGGCGGCGTGCGCGACTATGTCGAGCGCTATCAGGGCATCTATTCCAACATCTTTCCCCAGACGCAGCGGCGCGTCGACTGGGCCGGCAAGGTCATCGACACGGTCGAGGCTGATCGCCGCAAGCGACTGCCACAGCAAAGCCTAGGCGACCGGCAGGTGTGGCGTGACCGCCGGCTCATGGCGCTCGCCGCCCACAAGAGAAAATCGGATCAGGAGTTTGGAGAATGACGCAAACCAGTCGCAAGCCGGGACCTGCACGGACCAGGGGCAAGGTCATCATCACCTGCGCGGTGACGGGCGCCATCCACACGCCGACCATGTCGCCCTATCTGCCGATCACGCCCGACCAGATCGCTTCGGAGGCGATCGCGGCGGCGGAAGCCGGTGCCGCGATCCTGCATCTGCATGCCCGCGATCCGGAAACCGGCAAGCCCGACCAGACGCCGGAGGCCTTCGCCCGCTTCCTGCCGCGCGTCAAGCAAGGCACCAACGCCGCCATCAACATCACCACCGGTGGCAGTCCCTACATGAAGGTCGAGGAGCGCGTGCGCCCGGCCGCCCAGTTCAAGCCGGAAGTCGCCTCGCTCAACATGGGCTCGATCAATTTCGGGCTCTATCACCTGGCCGACAAATACGAGACCTTCAAGTTCGATTGGGAAAAGCCGCATCTGGAAGCGACGCGCGACCTCGTCTTCCGCAACTCATTCAAGGACATCGAGTACATTCTGGCGACCTGCTACGACAACGGCACGCGCTTCGAGTTCGAGTGCTACGACATCGCCCATCTGTACAACCTTTCCCACTTCGCCGACCGTGGGCTGGTGAAGCCGCCTTTCTTCGTGCAGTCGGTGTTCGGGCTGCTCGGCGGCATCGGCACGCATCCAGAAGACGTCGCCCATATGAAGCGCACTGCCGACCGGCTGTTCGGCGACCAGTTCCGGTGGTCGGTGCTGGGCGCCGGCGCCAGCCAACTGCGCATCGCCGCGCAATCGGCGGCCCTTGGCGGCAACATCCGCGTCGGGCTGGAGGACAGTCTGTGGGCGGGCAAGGGAAAGCTTGCCAAATCGAACGCCGAGCAGGTCTTGCTGGCCCGCAAGATCATCGAAGGGCTCGGCATGGAGGTGGCGACGCCCGACGAGGCACGCGAAATCCTGTCATTGAAAGGCGGGGACAAGGTCGCTTTCTGAGGCGGCCCGAGCAATCGCCGCGAGACGCAAAACGGAGGAGGACGGCATGAAGATCGAAGTCGTGGTGGACGTGAAGACCACACTGGGCGAAGGACCGCTGTGGGACGTCGAACAGGAACGACTCTACTGGATCGACAGCTTCGACGGGCGCGTGTTTCGGGCGACCGCCGACGGGCGCGAGATCCGGTCATGGGACGTGCCGATGAAGATCGGCTCAATGGCGCTGCGCAAGGATGGCGGCGGCGCTGTCGTCTCGCTGCAGCGCGGCTTCCATCTGCTCGATTTCGCCACCGGCGAGGTGACGCTGATCCACGATCCCGAGCCGGACAAGCCGATGAACCGGCTCAACGACGGCAAGGTCGACCGGCGCGGCCGTTTCTTCGCCGGCTCCATGGATACGATGGAAGAGGGGCCGTCCGGCGGTCTCTACAGGCTCGATCCGGATTTTTCCGTCACCCGGATCGATTCCGGCATCATCTGCTCCAACGGTCCATGCTGGAGCCCCGACGACCGCACCTTCTATTTCGCCGATACCTGGACCGGCGAGATATGGGCCTACGACTACGATATCGCCACCGGTGCCGCCACCAACAGGCGTACCTTCGTGCGCGTCGACACCAGCCGAGGCGGTGCGGCGGACGGCTCGACCGTCGATGCCGAGGGCTATCTCTGGAATGCGCTGGTCTATGACGGAAGGCTGGTGCGCTACGCGCCCGATGGCAGCATCGATCGCATCATCGACATGCCGGTCAAGAAGATCACCAGCGTCATGTTCGGCGGACCGAAGCTCGACACCCTCTACGTCACCTCGATGGCCAAGCCGCCGCTGCCGCGTTTTCCCGGCGACGGCGTTTTGCGCGGCAGCCTGTTCGCCATATCAGGCCTTGGCGTTAGGGGCGTCGCGGAACCGCGCTTCGGCGGCTGACGCCAGGCAAGCGAAGCGCCGGTAAAATACGCAGATCAGGCCTTGGCGCAGGAATTCGGGCAAGTCTGGCAATTGATGCCGAACGTGTGCATATACAGGCATACATATATCCATGCAGAGGGGTTTCCGTTAGGCTGAGCGCCCCGCGTCAAACGGGAGCATCGATTGCCAGGATTTGCGGAAAGCGTGATGCAGGGGCCGCGAACCGTGGCCGAACAGGTCGCCAATGTCCTGCGCGAAGCGATTGCCAGTGGCACCATCAAGGCGGGCACTTCGCTGCGCCAGGACGAATTGGCCGAGCAGTTTGGCTTCAGCCGCATGCCAATTCGTGACGCCCTTCGCCAATTGGAAGCCGAAGGCATTGTTTCCATCCATCCGACAAAAGGCGCGCAGGTCGCCCGGATGGACAGCGCCGAGATCAGTGAAATCTATGCACTGCGCGAATTGCTCGAATGCGAGGCGTTGCGGCTTTCGCTTCCCAATCTCGCCGGTGACAGGCTCGACGAGGCGGAACAGGTTCTCGATCAGATCGACGCGGAGCGCAATGTCGGCCGATGGGGCGCGCTGAACCGTGCCTTTCATCTGGCTCTCTACGATGCCTGCGGCAACAATCGATTGCTGGCCTTAATCGAGGCGCACCACAATGCCGCCGATCGCTACGTCCGCATCCTGCTGTCGAACCTGGACTATCGCAGCCGCTCGCAGACGGAGCACCGCGATCTGCTGGCCGCCTGCCGGCGGCGCGACGGCGACAGGGCCATAGGCATTCTGAGGCAGCATCTTCGCGAGGGAAGCGAGACGCTGGTCAGCGCGATCAGGGAAGATGGCCTGTCGCGAAAATCCTGACGACATGGCTTGAGTTGCCTCTGCGCACGATCACTGCCACATATTGCAACATCGCTACTCGATCCGAGGATCATCATGTCCCCCGACAGCAGCCTGCCGGCGCGCGCCCTTGCTCCACGTCGCCACGAAGAGATCCTGCGGCGGCTGGGCGCCCAGGGGTCTGTCAGTGTCGCCGAACTGGCCGGGTTCTTCGATGTCTCGCGCGAAACCATCCGCCGTGATTTGAAGCTGCTGTCGGATAAGGGACGGCTCGGCATCGTCCATGGCGGCGCCGCCCGCTTCGAGCCGAGCGAACCGGCAATGAGCTTGCGCAGCCACGAAAATGCCGGAGGCAAGGCCGCGATCGGCAGGCTGGCCGCCGGTCTTGTAAAGGACGGCATGGTGGTGTTCCTCGATTCCGGCACCACCACATTGGCCGTCGCACAAGCCATGGCCGACCTGCGCGATCTCACCATCTGCACGGCGAGCCTGAAGATCGCGCTTCTGCTGTGCCACGTCTCAGGCATGCGCGTGCATGTGCTGGGTGGCGAAGTCGATCCCGGCGAGGAAGCAGCCTCCGGCATCGACATGCTCGAAGCCATGTCGCGCTTTCGCGTCGACATCGCGTTCCTCGGTGGTGGCGCGCTGTCGCCCGACGGCGAAGTGACCGATTTCACCCGCGCCGGCGCCGAACAGCGCAGCCGCATGATCGCGCTTGCCGCCAAAACCTACTTCGTTCTCGACAGCAGCAAGTTCGCAAAGCTGACGCCGCTCAGGATTCCGAATTTTCAACGCGCCGCCGGCGTGATCGTCGACGCGAAACCGCAGGCTGACATCGCTGAAGCGCTTGCGCGCAAAGGGCCTGAGCTGATGATTGCCTCTTTGATGTGATATTTTGTGGTATTTTGTGTTGATATTTGGAATTCGGCTGCTATGATCCAACCGGTGTCAAAACGGCAGGATGTCCCATGGCAAACGAATTCCCCACGCAAGCGCGCGTCGTCATCGTCGGCGGCGGTATCATTGGCTGCTCGGTCGCCTATCATCTGACGAAGCTCGGTTGGACCGATGTCGTGCTGCTCGAACAGGGGCAACTCAGCGGTGGCACCACCTGGCACGCCGCAGGGCTTGTCGGCCAGTTGCGCAGTCATTCCAACATGACCAGCCTGATCAAATACTCCACGCAGCTCTATGGCGAGCTGGAGGCCGAGACCGGGCTCGCCACCGGTTGGAAGAATTGTGGCTCGCTGTCGGTGGCGCGGACCGCCGACCGCATGACGGTGCTGAAGCGCACGGCCGCATCGGCACGCGCCCAAGGCGTCGAGATCGACGTGATTTCGCCGAAGGAGGCGGCCGATCTATGGCCGGTCATGGCGACCGACGATCTGGTCGGCGCCGTCTGGCTGCCGGGCGACGGCAAGGCCAATCCGACCGATCTCACGCAATCGCTGGCCAAGGGTGCGCGCAATCGCGGCGCGAAAATTTTCGAGCGGGTCAAGGTCGCCGGCATCAGCGTGAAGAACGGCGTCGCCTGCGGTATCGAGACGGACCGCGGCAACATTGCCGCCGAGATCGTCGTCAATTGCGCCGGCCAGTGGGCGCGCAAGGTCGGGCTGATGTGCGGCGTCTCGGTGCCGCTGCATTCGGCCGAGCACATGTACATCGTTACCGGCAGGATCGAGGGCGTGCATCCGGACCTGCCGGTCATGCGCGACCCCGACGGGTTCATCTATTTCAAGGAAGAGGTCGGCGGCCTGGTCATGGGTGGCTTTGAGCCGCACGCCAAGCCGTGGGGCATGAATGGCATTCCCGAAAATTTCGAGTTCGCGCTGTTGCCGGACGATTGGGATCAGTTCGAGATTTTGATGGAAAACGCGCTGGTCCGCGTGCCGCAATTGGCCGAGGCCGAGGTCAAGAAATTCTACAACGGTCCCGAAAGCTTCACGCCGGACAACAATTTTCTCCTCGGCGAGGCGCCGGAACTGAAGAATTTCTATGTCGGCGCCGGCTTCAACTCCATGGGCATCGCCAGCGCCGGCGGCGCGGGCAGGGCGCTGGCGGAATGGATCGTCAACAGCGCGCCGACCATGGATTTGTGGCCGGTCGACATCAGGCGTTTCGCCTCCTTCAACAACAATCCGCGCTGGCTGCATGACCGTGTCAAGGAAACGCTCGGCTTGCATTACGCCATGCCGTGGCCGAACCGTGAACTGGACACGGCGCGGCCGTTCCGCCGCTCGCCGCTCTACGACCGGCTCGCCGCCAAAGGTGCCTGCTTCGGTTCCAAGATGGGCTGGGAGCGCGCCAACTGGTTCGCGGCACCGGGAGAGAAGACCGAGAACGACTATGCCTTCGGCCGCCAGAACTGGCACGAGGCGGTCAAGCGCGAAATGAAGGCGACACGCGAAGCCGTCGCCGTCTTCGACCAGACCTCTTTCGCCAACCTCCTCGTGCAGGGCCGCGATGCCTGCGCCGTGCTCAACTGGATCTGCGCCGGAAATATCGACGTACCGGACAGTACGTCTGTTTACACGGGCGTGCTCAATGCACGCGGTGGCTATGAGAGCGATCTCACCGTTATGCGACTCGGCGCGGAGAAATTCCTCATCGTCACCGGGTCCGCACAAGCTGTCCACGATGCCGACTGGATCGTCAAAAACATTCCGTCCGATGCACATGCAATCGTGACCGACGTCACCTCGTCCTACGCGGTGCTGGCGTTGATGGGACCGCGATCACGCGATCTGCTGGGCAAACTCTCCTCGGCCGATCTTTCCAACGCCGGCTTTCCCTTCGCCACCATCCGCGAGATCGATATCGGCTATGCCACCGCCTATGCCAACCGTATGACCTATGTCGGCGAACTGGGCTGGGAACTGATCGTGCCGACAGAATTCGCCGTCGGCGTCTATGAGGCGTTGCATGAGGCGGGCCGTGAATTCGGTCTGCTGGACGCCGGTTACTACGCGCTCGATGCCTTGCGCATCGAAAAGGGTTTTCGCGCCTGGGGCAGGGAGTTGACGCCTGATATCGACCCCTGGCAGGCCGGGCTTGGCTTCGCCGTGGCGATGGACAAGCCAGGTGACTTTATCGGCCGCGACGCGCTGGTTGAGACGAAGCCATCGGCAGCACCGGCAAGACGCATCGTGCTGTTCACGCTCGATGATGCCGAGCCGATGCTGTGGGGCGGCGAACTGATCCTGCGCGACGGCAAGCCGGTCGGCGAAGTCCGCTCGGCCGCCTACGGCCACACGCTTGGCCGCTCGGTGGCGCTCGGCCTGATCGAGAACGAGGCGGGCGTCGACGCTGCATTTCTCACCGGTGGTCGTTTCGAGATCGACCTTGCCGGCGTTCGCCATGCCGCGACAGCACATCTGCGCAGCCCCTACGATCCGAAGTCGGAGCGGGTGAAGGCTGATGCGGTGGAGATCAGGGCCGCCGCTTAATCCGCCGACATCGAGCGCGCCATATCCAGGAAAGCCCGCACCAGTTTGCCGCCGCTGCGTTCACGCAGGCAGATCAACGCCTCGTCCATCAGGGTCTCGGGAGCATCGATGGTGATCGGCACCAGCCGCGAATCCTGGCCGAATTCGGCCGCCGAGACAAAGCCGATGCCGGCGCCCGAGGCGACGATCTCGCGGACGGCTTCGCGGCCCTCGGCTTCGATCGCCGGCCTCAATTCGATTTTCGAGGCGGCTGCGAGATCTTCGAGTTTCTGACGCGTCTTCGATCCACGCTCGCGCATGACCAGTGATTCCTGCGCGAGCTGCTTGAGGGTGAGCGACTTTTTCGCGGCCAGCGGGTGGTCGACGGATGCAAACGCGATGATCGGCGTCGAGTTGAGTTTCAGCACCTCGAAATCGCGCCCCGTCGGCACCTCGCCCAGCACGCCTATATCGGCATCGTAGCTGTAGAGGCTGCTGATCACCGTCTCGGTGTTGCCGGCGCGCACCGAAACCTGCACGCCGGGGTAGCGGGCCCGGAAGCTGCCGAGAATATGAAGCAGATGATGTGCGGCATCGGCGACGATGCGCAGCGTGCCGGAACGCAGGGCGCGGGACTCCGTCAGGAGTTCGAGCGCCTGTTGCTCCGTATCGAACATGCGGTGGGTTATTTCGAGCAATTTCTGGCCCGAATGGGTCAGCGTGACCTGCTTCTTGTTCCGGTTGAACAGCAGCACATCATACTCTTCCTCGAGCTTGCGCACCTGGTCCGAGATCGCCGGCTGGGTCAGGAAGAGCGCCTCGGCGGCGCGAGAAAAGCCACCGCAGATGGCCACCTGGTGAAAGGCTCGCAACTGGACGTAGCGCATCTCCCGTGCCTCCGACACTTCTGAAATCACCGACATCTTATCATAAGGATTGCTTAGGAAAAGATCGAAAGGAACGATTTGACTTATGTTTTGCCGACCCTCAGCCTGAGCATGGGTCGACATCCCTGCCGGCCGTTGGCACCGGAGGCGTCGCCATGCAATTTTCCATCATCCTGCTGCATCTGGCGGGTGCGGTCATGCTGCTGCTCTGGGCCGTGCATATGGTGCGCACGGGTGTCGAGCGGGCCTGCGGGCCCGCTTTGCGTGATGCCCTGAGGCAAGCCCGGGGTGAGCGGATCAGATCGGCCGGCGTCGGCACCGTGCTTGCCGTGCTGCTGCAGAGCTCGACCGCCGTCGCTATCCTGGCGGCCGGGTTTGCCGCCAGCGGCATGGTTTCGATGTCGGCCGGGCTGGCGATCCTGCTGGGCGCCGATCTCGGTTCCGCCCTGGTCGTGCAGGTGCTGTCGTTCGACCTCAGCTGGCTTGTGCCGGCGCTGATCCTGGTCGGCGGCGCGATGGCCCTGAAGTTCGAAGTGGCTGGCATCAGGCATAGCGGGCGAATCCTGATGGGGGTCGCCTTCGTCCTGTTGTCGCTGCATATGATCGGCGAGGCGACCGCACCGATGCGGCAGAGCACCTTGCTGCCACTGGTGATTTCCTATCTGCGCGCGGACTATTTCACCGCCTTTGCCGCCGCTGCCCTGTTCACATGGCTGATCCACTCCAGCGTCGCGGCGATCCTGCTGTTCGTCACGCTTGCCGCGCAAGGCGTCTTGCCGGTCGAAGTCGGTCTGTTCTTCATCCTCGGCGCCAATTGCGGCGGCGCGCTGATCGCGGTTTGGCTGACGCGCGGCGAAGCCGTCGAGGCGCGCCGTATCCCGCTCGGCAATCTGATCTTTCGCGGCACGGCGGCGCTGACGGCTTTGTTCGCGCTTCAGGCCGTGACCTTCCCGGCGCATCTGTTCGGCGCAACCGAAGGCCGCCAGCTGGTCAACCTGCACCTTGCCTTCAATCTGGTGCTGGTCATCTGCTGCTTGCCGTTCACCGGCATGATGGAGCGGCTGGTCGCCTTGTTGATCGCAGACAGGCCGGTGGCAAAGGCCGGAGAGGGTGGAGACCTGATGTCGCGCCGCACCAGCGCGCTCGACCGCACCGTCATGCGCACACCCGGTCTTGCGCTAGCCAGTGCCACCCGCGAGCTGCTGCGCATGGGCGAAGTCGTCGAGGTGATGCTGCGCCCAGTGATGGATTTCTTCGACGCCGGCACCGGCGACCAGATACGCCAGGCCCAAAAACTCGATGAGGAGGTCAACCGCGCCCATACCGAAATCAAGCTCTACATTGCCGAAGTCAATCGCGGCAGCATGAGCGTGGCCGAAGCGCAGCGCGGCATCGAGCTCACCGACTTCGCCATCAATCTCGAACGCGCCGGCGACATCGTCGCCAAGAACCTGCTCGTGCTCACCCAGGAGCTGCGTGACAAGAACCTGCGCTTCTCACGCGACGGCTGGAGCGAACTGGCCGGGCTTCACAACCGTGTCATGGCCAACATGCAGCTTGCACTCAATGTGCTGGTGTCGAGCGATCTCGATTCGGCGCGGCAACTCGTCGTCGAGAAGGAGCGGATGCGCAGACTGGAACGCACGAGCCACGACCGTCACCTCAAGCGCCTGCAATCGGGAATGCCGCAGAGCATCGACACCAGCGACATCCACCTGGAGGTCGTGCGGGCGCTGAAGGAGATCAACTCGCTGATGGCCTCGGTCGCTTATCCCTTGCTGACGCAGAGCGGTGATCTGCTGGAAAGCCGGCTGGCGAGAGGGGTTGCGGAAGTGAGGGCTCCTGCACTGGCCTGAGGACGGATTCCCGCCCGGCAGGTCATTACTAAAATCGATACATCGATACAAAATAACGATTTTACAAATAGATCATTCAGGCCAAGAATAAGGCCACATCGAACGCAGATCGAGCGGAGGACAACATGCTCGCCGAGACGAAATTTGCCGCGGAGCCGCTGGCCAGCCCGGCGCTGGGCGAGCCGTATCTTCTGACCCCGGGGCCGCTCACCACGGCCTATTCGGTCAAGCAGGCGATGTTGCGCGACTGGGGATCGTGGGACGGCGACTTCCGCGCCATGACATCGGATATGCGTCGCCGGCTGCTGGCGCTGACCGGGGACAGGAACGATGAGTTCGACTGCGTGCCGATGCAAGGCAGCGGTTCTTTCTGCGTCGAAGCGATGCTGGGGTCGTTCGTGCCCAGGGACGGCAAGGTTCTTGTGCTGGCCAACGGCGCCTACGGCCTGCGCGCCGCGCAGACCATGCAGTATCTCGGCCGCGCCTATACGCTGATCGACAAGGGCGACTATCTGCCCCCGCGCGGCGACGAGGTGGCAGCGGCCCTCGCGGCCGACCCTGATATCACCCATGTCATCGCCATCCATTGCGAGACCAGTTCCGGCATCCTCAACCCGGTCGCTGAAATTGCCGAAGCCGTCCATGCCAAGGGTCGCAAGCTGCTGGTCGATTCCATGAGTGCGTTCGGCGCCGTGGCGCTCGACGTCAACGAAATCCGCTATGAGGCGATGGTCTCGTCCGCCAACAAGTGCATCGAGGGCGTTCCGGGTTTTGGCTTCATCATCGCCCGCAAGAGCGAACTGGACGCCGCCAAAGGCAGGAGCCATTCGCTGTCGCTCGATGTCCACGCTCAGTGGGCGCACCTGAACAAGACCGGCCAGTGGCGCTACACGCCGCCGACGCATGTCGTGGCCGCCTTCCTCGAAGCACTGCGCCAGCATGAGGCCGAAGGCGGCGTCGCCGGCCGTGGCGCCCGCTATACGAGGAACCGCGACGTTATGGTGGCCGGCATGCGCGACCTCGGTTTCGAGACACTGCTCCGGGATCGCTGGCTGTCGCCGATCATCGTCACCTTCTTCAACCCGGCTCATGCCAGTTTCGCGTTCGACCGTTTCTACGACCTGATGAAGGACAAAGGCTTTATCATCTATCCGGGCAAGCTGACCGCCGTGGATTCGTTCCGCGTCGGCTGCATCGGCCAGATGGACGAACATGTCATGCGCCGCGTCGTCGAGGCGGCGGCGTTCTCGCTTCATGAAATGGGCGTCGACACCGCCGCCCCACCCGCCGCGGCACTTGCCGAACGCGCCAAACTCGCCGCCTGAAGCGGCCGACTTCGAGGATATCAGATGAACCAGATGTCTCCCATCAACGTCGCGGTCAACGGCCGCACCTATGCCTGGCCGCGCGTGCCGGCCATCGCCATCTGCCTTGATGGCTGCGAGCCCGCCTATCTCGACGAAGCGATAAAGGCCGGGCTGATGCCGGCTCTGGCCAGGATCAAGGAGAAGGGCACGGTGCGCTTTGCGCACTCTGTCATTCCGAGCTTCACCAACCCCAACAATCTGTCGATCGCCACCGGCCGGCCGCCGTCGGTGCATGGCATCTGCGGCAACTATCTCTATGAGCGCGAGACCGGCAAGGAAGTGATGATGAACGACCCGCGCTTCCTGCGCGCGCCGACCATCTTCCAGGCCTTCTACGATGCCGGCGCCAAGGTCGCCGTGGTCACCGCCAAGGACAAGCTGCGTGCCTTGCTTGGCAAGGGCCTCGCCTTCGATGAAGGCCGCGCGCTGTGCTTCTCGGCTGAAAAATCCGACACCACCAGCAAGGCCGAGCACGGCATCGACAATGCCTCGAAGCATTTCGGGCTGCCGGTGCCGGAGGTCTATTCGGCCGAACTGTCGGAATTCGTCTTCGCCGCCGGCGTCCAGCTGCTGAAGGAATTCCGCCCGGATATCATGTACCTGACGACCACCGACTATGTGCAGCACAAATATGCGCCGGGCGTGCCGCAGGCCAACGCCTTCTACGAGATGTTCGACAAATACCTGACCGAGCTCGATGCGCTGGGTGCTGCCATCGTCGTCACCGCCGACCACGGCATGAAGCCCAAGCACAAGGCCGACGGTTCGCCCGACGTCGTCTATGTCCAGGACCTGCTCGACGAGTGGCTGGGCAAGGACGCCGCCCGCGTCATCCTGCCGATCACCGACCCCTATGTCGTGCATCATGGCGCGCTGGGTTCCTTCGCCACCGCCTATCTGCCTGATGGCGCAGACCAGGCCGGCATCATGGCGCGGTTGGCCAAGATCGATGGCATCATGCTGGTCGTCGACAGCCCGACCGCCTGCGAGCGCTTCGAACTGCCGGCCGATCGCATCGGCGACATCGTGCTGATCTCGACCGAGAACAAGACGATCGGCACCTCGGAACATCGCCATGACCTGGCGGCTCTGAACGAGCCGCTACGGTCGCATGGCGGGCTGACCGAGCAGGAGGTGCCGTTCATCGTCAATCGTGTGCTGCCGGAATTGCCGAACGAACCTGTGTTGAGAAACTTCGACGCCTTCTACTACGCCACCATGGCGGCGGCGCTGGCTTGAGTCGAGCGTGATTGTCGACCCCCACTCCGCCGAGCTTCGCTCGGCACCTCTCCACCGATCGACGGGGGAGAGGAAAGGCGCCAGGGTTAGCCGCGGCTTAGCCTGGAAACGTTGAGGCACTGACCTCGCCTGATTTCCTCTCCCCCGTCGATCGGGGGAGAGGTGGCCCGAAGGGCCGGAGTGGGGGTCGATCCTCCGCGCAACAAGAATCTGCCGGAGCAGAGCACATGACCAAGATCGACCCTGCCATTAAAGTTCGCAACGAGCCGATGCGCATCGCCGGCAGACGAGTCGATGCCGACGGCGTCGTCGAGGTGCGCTACCCCTGGAACGACACCGTCATCGGCACCGTTCCGGCCGGCCGCGCCGATCACGCCCGCCAGGCGTTCGAGATCGCCGCCGGCTACAAATCGAAGCTGACCCGCTACGAGCGTCAGCAGATCCTGTTCCGCACCGCCGAGGCATTGGCCTCGCGCCGTGAAGAAATCTCCGATCTCATCACGCTCGAGCTCGGCATCTCCAAGACGGACTCGCTCTATGAGGTCGGCCGTGCCTATGACGTGTTCACGCTGTCGGCGCAGATGTGCATCCAGGATGACGGCCAGATCTTCTCCTGCGACCTCACCCCGCACGGGAAGGCGCGCAAGATCTTCACCACTCGCGAGCCGTTGAAGGCGATCTCGGCGATCACGCCGTTCAATCATCCGCTCAACATGGTCTCGCACAAGGTGGCGCCGGCGATCGCCACCAACAATTGCGTGGTGGTCAAGCCGACCGAACTGACGCCGATGACGGCGCTTCTCTTGGCCGACATTCTCTATGAAGCCGGTTTGCCGCCTGAAATGCTGTCGGTGGTGACCGGCTGGCCGGCCGATATCGGCAACGAGATGATCACCAATGAAAACATCGACCTGATCACCTTCACCGGCGGCGTGCCGGTCGGCAAGATGATCGCCCGCACCGCCGGCTACAAGCGCCAGGTGCTGGAGCTCGGCGGCAACGACCCGCTGATCATCCTCAACGATTTGTCGGACGAGGATCTGGCAAAGGCGGCGGACCTAGCAGTGGCCGGAGCGACGAAAAACTCCGGCCAGCGCTGCACGGCGGTCAAGCGCATCCTGGTCCAGGAAAGCGTCGCCGACCGCTTCGTGCCACTGGTGCTGGAGCGGGCGAAGAAGATCCGCTTCGGCGATCCGATGGACCGCGCGACCGACCTTGGCACCGTTGTGCACGAGAAGGCGGCGGCGCTGTTCGAAGCCCGCGTCCACATGGCTGCCGAGCAAGGCGCCGACATTCTCTACAATCCGGGCCGCCAGGGCGCGTTGCTGCCGCCAATCGTCGTCGATCGCGTGCCGCATACATCCGAGCTGGTCATGGAAGAAACCTTCGGGCCGATCATCCCGATCGTGCGTGCGCCGGACGATGACGAGGCGTTGATTGCGCTCTCCAACTCGACCGCCTTCGGCCTGTCGTCGGGCGTCTGCACCAACTCTTTTCCGCGCATGCAGAAATACATCGCCGGCCTTCAGGTCGGCACCGTCAACATCTGGGAAGTGCCGGGCTATCGCATCGAGATGTCGCCCTTCGGCGGCATCAAGGATTCGGGCAACGGCTACAAGGAAGGCGTCATCGAAGCGATGAAGAGCTACACCAATGTGAAGACATTTTCGCTGCCCTGGTCCTGACCGGACGGCATTGACGGATAGAACAATCGAGGGAGCGTTCGCCGCTCCCTCATTCGCATTTCGGAGACCATGATGGCCGCGATATCTGAACTTGTGCACACCGAAGGCGATTCCAACACCACAGCGGCTCGCGGTCGCTGGGATGCCGGGCAGGGCGATCCGCGGATCCGCGGCCTGGTCGATCGCGACGCGGCCGCCTTCATGCACCAGAGCCTGTCCAGCCCCTGTTTGTCGACGATCGCCAAGGCGCAAGGCATCTGGATCGAGGACACCGCCGGTCGCCGCTTCATGGATTTCCACGGCAACAGCGTCCATCACCTCGGCTATGGCCACCCGAGGCTTGTGGCCGCCATCAAGAAGCAGCTCGATGAGCTCTGCTTTGCGCCGCGCCGCTTCACCTGTGAGCCCGCCGTCGAACTGGCCGAGAAGCTGGCGGCATTGGCGCCCGGCAATCTCGGCAAAGTGCTGTTCACCACCGGCGGCTCGGACGCCATCGAGGTCGCGCTGAAGATCGCCCGCGCCGCGACCGGCCGCTTCAAGACGGTGTCGTTCTGGGACGCGTTCCATGGCGCCGGCTTCGGCGCAGCAAGCGTTGGTGGCGAGGCGACCTTCCGCTCGCACATATCAGGCCCGATGATGACCGGCACCGAGCACGTCGCGCCTTGGGACGGCTATCGCTGCCCCTATGGCCACGATTCCCTGGAAGCATCGGGCCTCGCCTGCGCCAACATGATTGCCTACGTCCTTGGCCGCGAGCAGGACGTGGCGGCGGTCGTCGCCGAACCGATGCGGGCGACGCCAAACCCGCCGCCGCCAGGCTTCTGGAAGCGGGTGCGCGAGGCCTGCGACCGGCACGGCACGCTCTTGATCTTCGACGAGATCCCGACCGGCCTTGGCAAGACCGGCAAATTCTTCGCGCACGAGCATGATGATGTGACGCCTGACATCGTCGTCCTCGGCAAGTCGCTCGGCGGCGGCGTCCTGCCGATCGCCGCCATCATCGCGCGCCGCGATCTCGACGTCACCGGTGGCTTCGCGATCGGCCACTACACCCACGAGAAGAACCCGGTGACGACCCGCGCCGCATTGACGACGATCGACATCATCCTGGAGGAAGGGCTGGTCGAGCGCGCGGCCGAACTCGGTCGGCACATGCTAGGGCGCATGCAGCACCTGATGGCGCGCTCGCCCCATGTCGGCGACGTCAGGGGCAGGGGACTGATGGTCGGCGTCGAGCTCGTCGAGGATCGCGATACGCGCCAGCCGGCACGCGATCTCGCCGAGCGCGTCTTCTATGCTTGCCTTGAACAGGGGCTGAGCTTCAAGATCAGCCAAGGCAACGTGTTGACGCTGTCGCCGCCGCTGGTCATTTCGAAAACCGACCTCGACGGCGCGCTCGACATTGTCGAGCGCACGGTGCTGGCGGCCTGACCGTGAAGGCCGTGCGCACCGACCGCGAACTCGAATGTCCCGGCATCGACGCCGGCTTGCGGGCGAGGGGGGTCGAACTGGTGACGCTGCCGGACGGCATCCCCGAAGCTGATCTCATGCAGGCCGTTGCGGACGCCGATCTTTTGCTGATGTGCTACACGCCGATCACCGCACGGGTGATCGAGGCGGCTCCCAGATTGAACGGCATTGTCAAATATGGCGTCGGCGTCGATGCCATCGACATCCCCGCCGCGATGCGGCGTGGCATTCCCGTTGTCAACGTGCCGGATTATGCTGAGGAAACCGTCGCCGAAGGCGCCTTCGCGCTGATGATCGCGCTGGCCAAGCGGCTGCCCTCCATCACCGCGGCGGTGTCACGTGATGGTTGGATCTGGCCCGAGCAACGCTGGCTGGGGCGCGACATGTCCGGCGCCACGCTTGGGCTCGTCGGCTGCGGCAAGATCGGCCGCAGCATGGCGCGCATGGCAGGCCAAGGATTTCATGCGCGCGTTCTCGGCTTCGATCCCGGTGTCGATGTCGCAACCATGCGCACCGCCGGCATCGAGAAGGTAGAAGACCTCCACGTCATGCTGCGCGCCTGCGATTTCGTTTCCCTCCACTGCCTGCTGAACGACAGGACGCGCGGCTTGATTGGTGAAGCCGAGCTCGCTTGCCTGAAGCCTTCCGCTATCATCGTCAACGTCTCGCGCGGCGCGCTGATCGACGAGGCCGCCCTTGTCGAGGCGATCATCTCGGGGCGCATCGGCGGCGCCGGGCTCGACGTCTATTCGGTCGAGCCGCTGGCCAAATCGGGCCATCCGATGAGCGCGCTGTTCGGCCGCGACAACGTCATCCTGTTTCCGCATCTCACCTTCTTCACGCAGGGGGCCATGCGCCGGCTCGAAGACGACACGCTCGCGCGCTGCTTCGAAATTCTCGAAGGCCGGCCGGTTACCGTTCGTTCGTTCGACCCGCGGCTGCGGGCGCAGACATCTGGGGTTTCATTCGGCTGACCATCACCATCTCTGCAGCCAATCGCGGGCCTTCCGCGAGGCCGGAATCGAAGCCAGGCCAGCGTTGCGACAGTTCCATGACAACTATCAGGTAAAATTTGCCTCTCATAAAATAAATAGATTTTACTTATCGATCGTCAGTCCCCAAAGTCGGCACAACGACGAGATCGAACGGTGCCGCATAGGGCTCCGGCCTACAGGCGAGATCGTCACAGTGCATCGCAGAATGTGCCATCAATCACAGGGGAACTGAGCATGAAATCGCAAAAGGCAACCATAGCTATGGCCTTCGCCGCGTCGCTGTTGGCGTCGTCGGCTCTTGTCGGACCGGCACTCGCCGATGGCGTCGTCACCATCTATTCCGCCGACGGCCTGCATGACGGCAATGGCAGCTGGTTCGAGACCGAATTCGCCGCCTTCACCAAGGCCACCGGCATCACCGTGCAGTATATCGAGGCAGGTTCCGGCGGCGTCGTCGAGCGTGTCGCCAAGGAAAAGTCGAATCCGCAGGCCGACGTGCTGGTGACCTTGCCGCCCTTCGTCCAGCGGGCCGCGGCTGACGGCCTGCTGCAGGACTACAAGCCGGAAGCCGCCGACCAGATCGATGGCGGCACAGACAAGTACCGGCCGCTGGTCAACAACTATATGAACTTCATCTACAACAGTGCCGTCCTGCCTGAAGCGCCAAAGGCCTACAACGACCTGCTCGACCCGAAGTTCAAGGGCAAGATCCAGTATTCTACCCCCGGCCAGGCCGGTGACGGCACCGCCGTCATGCTGCAGATCATCCACGCCTTCGGCAGCGAGGATGCCGGCTTCGAGTTCATGAAGAAGCTGCAGGACAACAATGTCGGCCCCTCCGCTTCGACCGGCAAGCTGACCGCGCTGGTCAACAAGGGTGAGCTGCATGTCGCCAATGGCGATCTGCAGATGAACATGTCGCAGATGGCCGACAATCCCAATATCAAGGTGTTCTGGCCGGCTGGACCTGACGGTGTGCGCTCCACCTTCGCGCTGCCCTATGAAATCGGCCTGGTCACCGGCGCACCCAACGCAGACAACGGCAAGAAACTGATCGACTTCCTGCTCTCCAAGGAAGCCCAGTCGAGCATCAGTTCCGTTGCGCTCGGCATGCCGGCTCGCAAGGACGTCAAGCCGGATGACGCCAACTTCGCCAAGGCGCAGGAGGCGATGAAAGGCGTGACCATCTGGTCGCCGAACTGGGACGACGCGCTGAGCAAGCTGCCCGATTATGTCAAGCGCTGGAACGAAGCGACCGGAAGTTGATCCGCAAGGGAAACCCGGAGGACCACGCCATGTCTGCCGCAGCCTTTACTGGTACCAGTGTCATGGACATCGACGCCGCGAAGGTTCGCGGCGCCGGCTCCAATGTCCATTTCGACAAGGTCAGCGTTGCCTATGGCGCGCATGTCGTCCTGCATCCGCTGACCCTGGATATCGCACCTGGCGAGATCCTGGCGATGATCGGCCCATCCGGCTCCGGCAAGACGACGGCCTTGCGCGCCGTGGCCGGCTTCGTGCGACCCGCCAGCGGGCGGATCCGCATCGGCGCCACCGATGTGACCGATCTGCCGCCCTACGAGCGCGGCCTCGGCATGGTGGTGCAGAACTACGCGCTGTTTCCACATATGCGGGTCGAGGACAACGTTGCCTTCGGCCTCAGAGCACAGGGCGCCGACAAGGCGCTGATCGGCGAGCGGATTAAGGATGCGCTGGGCACTGTCGGCATGTCGGCCTATGCCCGGCGCTATCCGCGCGAGCTTTCGGGCGGCCAGCAGCAGCGCGTGGCGATTGCGCGTGCCTTGGCCGTGCGGCCGCGTGTGCTCCTGCTCGACGAGCCGCTCTCGGCGCTCGACGCCCAGATCCGCCGCAACATGGTCGAGGAGATTGCGCGGCTGCACCGCAGCCTGCCCGGCCTGACGATCCTCTATGTCACCCACGACCAGACCGAGGCGCTGACGCTTGCCGACAAGATCGCCATCATGCGCGACGGCAGGGTCTGTTCGCATGGACCGACGACCGAACTCTACCGCCGCCCGCCAAACCGTTTTACGGCCGAGTTCCTCGGCCGCGCCAACCTTTTGCCGGTAACGGTTGCCGAGGCCGTCGGGCCGAAGGGCTTTGCCACGGCAAGGCATGGTGACGCGCTGCTGACCGGCGCCGGCCGCAACGAGAAGGCCGGCGACAAGAGCCTGCTCTGTATCAGGCCGCAGCATCTCAGCCTGACCGCCGACAGCGACCATACCAACCGCATCGTGGGCACGCTCCAGGAAGTGCACTGGCAGGGCGAACTGACCCATCTCGTGCTCGACGTCGACGGCACGCCGGTGCGTGTCTCGGCGACCAGGCTGCCGATCGCCTTGCCCGAACCCGGCGCCAAGGTGCCGCTGTTCTTCGCGCCCGCCGACACCTCGCTTCTCCCGGAAGACGCCGGTGTCTGAGGCGGTCGCCATCCCTGCGCCGGCGATGAAGCTCTCGTCGGGTAAATTGTGGATAGTGCCACCGGCGGCCCTGCTGGCGCTGCTGTTCTTCTATCCGTTGGCACTGATTGCCCGCCAGGCCTTCCTCGACGACAGTGGCGTCGCCAATGTCGCCGAAGTCATCCGCGTGCTGCATTCGCGCTTCTTCCTCAACGCGCTGATCAACACGGTGTCGATCTCGGTCGCGGCGACAGCCGGATGCCTGGTCGTCGGCCTCGTGCTGGCGCTGATTCTGGCCTTCGTGCCGTTCCCCGGCAGCGGCTTCATCGCCCGGCTGATCGATACCTTCATCGCGCTGCCGACATTCCTGGTGACGCTTGCCTTCACCTTCCTCTACGGCTCCGCCGGCATGCTCAATGCCGGGCTGATGGAGACCTTTTCGCTGCCGCTGCCGCCCGTCGATTTCCTCTATTCCGCGTGGGGTGTGATCCTGGCCGAGGTCACTGTCTACACACCCTTCATCCTGCGGCCGCTGCTCGCCGCCTTTTCGCTGGTCGACCGAGGCCAGATCGAAGCGGCGAGCGTGCTCGGCGCGCGGCCGTTTCGCATCGTTCGCCAGGTCATCCTGCCGGCGGCAATCCCCGCACTCATCGCCGGCGGCAGCCTGTGCCTGCTGTTGACTGTCAACGAATTCGGCATCGTGCTGTTCATCGGCGCCAAGGGCGTCATCACCCTGCCGCTGCTGATCTACGGCAAGGCGATCCAGGAATCGGCCTATCAGGTCGCCTGTATCATCGCCGTCGTCAACATCGCGCTGTCGCTCGGCCTGTTCGGCCTCTACCGTTTCGCCGCCGGCCGGTTGGGAGCTTAGCCCATGCTGGTCTGGTCACGCTCCGGTCGTCTTGTCCTGTGGGTGCTCTTCGCACTGATCTTCGGCGTGCTGTTCCTGGCGCCGCTCGCGGTCATCCTCCTGTCCAGCCTCGCCGACCAGTGGAACGGCGTGCTGCCCAACGGCCTGACGACGGAGCACTACACTGATGTCATTTCCGGTGCCGCCGGCAGAGCGGTCAAGGCCAGCCTGGTCACCGGCTTCCTGGCCAGCGCGCTGGCGCTGGTCAGCGGCACCTGGGCGGCCCTGTCGCTGCGCCTCCAGGGCCATGCCTTGCGGCGGCTGCTCGGCCTTTTGTTCTTCATCCCAAGCGCGGTCCCTTCGGTGTCTGTCGGCCTTGGCCTGCTGGTTGCCTTCAGCCATCCGCCGCTGCTGCTCAACGGCACGATCGCGATCGTCATGATCGCGCATTTCGTGCTGATCTCGGCTTTCACCTTCGGCAATGTCTCGGCTGGACTGGCGCGGCTGTCGCCCGACTTCGAGCAGGTGGCATCGAGCCTCGGCGCTCGCCCGGCCTACCGGCTTTGGCACGTCACACTGCCCTTGCTCGCACCCTATCTGGTCGCCGCCTTCGGTCTCAGTTTCGCGCTGTCGATGGGGGAACTCGGCGCCACCGTCATGGTCTACCCGCCGGGTTGGGTGACGCTGCCGGTCTCGATCTTCAGCCTTACCGATCGCGGCGACATCTTTGCCGGCGCGGCACTGACAATGATCCTGGTCGTGGCGACGCTGGTTCTCTTGCTCGGGCTGGAGCGCATTACCAAGCGCGCTACCGGCTCGTAGGACTTTCCCGAGTCTCAGCCCTGCGCCGGCCTGCGTTCGACGATGTAGATGTGGTCTGCCGCCAGCACCACGTCGCCGCGCTGGTTGATCACTTCGCACCGCTCGATCACCCGTCCTGAACCCGGCCGCTTGGGATCGTCTTCCTTGACCGCGATGGTGGTGCGCGTGCGGATTGTGTCGCCGATGAACACCGGCTTGATGAAGCGCAGCCGGTCGTAGCCGTAGGAAAAGGCGACAGGGTTAACGACGCTCGCGGTCAGCCCGATGCCGACCGAGAACACCAGCGTGCCATGCGCGATGCGCTGGCCGAATGGCGTCGTCTTCATGTACTCGGCGTCCATGTGGTGCGGAAAGAAATCGCCGGTGTGGCCGGCATGGACGATGAAGTCGGTCTCGGTGATGGTGCGGCCGCTTGTTAGGCGCGACGCGCCAATCTCGTAATCCTCGAAATACTGGATCTGTTCCATCAGGGTCTTTCCGCAATCGGCGTCGCCGGTGCCGCGCTCGACTGATACGCCGCCTCGACCAGCGCCATCGTGCTCCAGGCATCTTCGACGGGGCTTATCAGCGTATCATCTTCTCCGGTCGCAAAGCGCTGGACATTGGCCATGCGGCCGACGAAGGCATCGGGAAACCACTCGCCGGCCAAAGGCACGGCGATCCAGCCCGTTCCGCCCTTCGGATAGATCTCCAATACATCCGGTTCGCCTGTGGGATAATCGAGGTTGAGACCCAGCTTGAGATAGGCGGCACCCTCTGTGCCGCAGATGCGGAACTCGCAGGCCTGATGCCGGCGACCGAATTTGTGGTCGTGGTTGATCGACAGCGCGCAACGCACGGTGTCGCCATAGTCGAGAATGGCGCTGGTGCGCGTCTGCGCCACCTTTTGGTTGGGATGGCCGAGCGTCTTGGCGTGCACGCCTCTGGGGTCGCCGAGCAACTGCCGGATCAGGTCGAGATAGTGGATCGAATGCATGGCGATCTCGACGCGCGGCGCCTTGAGCAGGAATTCCCAAAGCTCCCATGGTGTCGCCAGCGCCAGCCAGGCGTCGAAGTCGACGATCTCGCCGAGCCAGCCCTTGCCGATGGCATCCTTCAGCGCCAGCATCATTGGCGCGAAGCGCAATTGGAAGTTCACCGCCGCGTGCAGCCTCCTGGCGCGGCAGATTTCGAGGATCGCGGTCGCCTCGGCAAGATTGCTGCCCATCGGCTTCTGGATCAGCGCCACCGCGCCGTCAGGCAAGGACTTCAGCACATCGGCATGATGCGACGGCGGGGTGGCAAGGTCGAAGATCGCGCCCTCGACAGCAGTCGCTTCTTCGACCGAGCCAAAGGCCGTCACGCCCCATTGGCTGGCCAGCTTTTCAGCCCTGACATGATCAGGATCATAAAGCCCGGCAACCGGAAAGCCGGCCTTCCGGTAGGCTGGGAAATGCGCGTCGCCGACGATCGATCCCGCGCCGAAGGTGACGATCGGCCGGGGTCTTGAGGGTTTTGGCCAGGATTGAACGAGCAAGGCAGGGTCGAAGCCGCCTTCAGTCATGATGGAAGACCTCATCCATCTCGGCCCACCACTCGCCCTCCTTGCGGGTCGCCAGCGGCTCCTGGCAGGGCATGCAGACGGCCCACCATTCCTGCGTCTTCGGGTCGGCCGCCATCTTGGCCATGTCGGCGGCATAGTCGGTGCCGTGGTATTCAAAATAGGAAAACAGCAGGTTCTCCGGCCGCTTCAGGTAGATCGAATAATTCTTGATGTTGCAGGCCGAGATCATGGTCAGCACGCCGGGCCAGACGGCGGCATGGAGGCGGACATACTCCTCGACCTTTTCCGGCTTCAGCCCCAAAACCATACCCATCCGCTGCATATCAGTTCCCCTATTTGGTGATCGCCGTGGTGAATTCGGCGATGCTCATGGCCTTGACCGCGTCCCAGTCCCAATCGATGCCGATGCCCGGTTCGTCGGGCGCCAGCGCCTGGCCATCTTCGATGCGCATGCGCTTGCCGGTCAACTGGTCGAGCTGTGGAATGTACTCGACATATCGGCCGTTCTGAACAGCGCAGGTCAGGCTGACATGCAGTTCCATCAGGAAATGCGGGCAGACCGGAATGTCGAAGGCCTCTGCCGCGTGCGCAATCTTGAGCCAGGGCGTGATGCCGCCGATACGGCCGACATCGACCTGCACGATCGAGCAGGCGCCTTTCTGCATGTACTCGCGAAAATGGCGGAGGGAGTAGAGCGATTCGCCGATGGCGATCGGCGTCGGCGTCGAGTTCGACAATCGCACATGCCCGTCGGTGTCGTCTGCCGGCAGCGGTTCCTCGATCCAGGCGAGGTCGAGCTCACGCAGCCTCGCAGCGCGCCGGATCGCTTCGTCGACCGAAAACCTCTGATTGGCGTCGGTCATGATCTCGTAGCCGTCGCCGACCGCCTTGCGCACCGCCGACAGGCGGGCAAGATCCTCCGACCCGTGCGGCCTGCCGATCTTGACTTTCGAGCCGCGAAATCCCTTCGCCTTGGCGGCCAGCGCATCGTCGACCAGCGCCTGCGTCTCGATGTGCAGCCAACCGCCTTCGGTGGTGTAAAGCGGACAACGATCCTTGGCGCCGCCGGCCAGTTTCCACAAAGGCAGGTTTTGCTTCTTGGCCCGCAGATCCCAGAGTGCTGTATCGATCGCCGCGATGGCGATCGCGGTGATCGCCCCGATGGTCGTGGCATGGGTGGCGAATTCGAGATCGTGCCAGATCGCCTCGATCGTGTCGGGATCGCGGCCGATCAGGCGCGGCACCAGATGGTCCGAGAGCAGCCGCATCACCGACGAACCGCCGGTGCCGATCGTGTAGCTGTAACCGGTGCCGACCGCACCGTCGGAATCGGTGATCGTGACGATCGGCGTTTCCTGGCTGACGAAGCTCTGGATCGCGTCGGTGCGCTTGACCTTGGGCACAAGGTCCACCATGCAAAGGTCGACTTTCTCGATTCTGGCCATGCCGATCAGCTCCGCAATGTCTTTCCGGTCTCAGTGGCAAACAGATGCGACTGCGACATGTCGAGGCTCATGGCGACCCGCTCGCCCGGCCGCAGTGGCCTCGGGTTCAGCATGCGCGACACCCAGTCCGTACCGTTGAATTCGACGAACACCAGCGTCTCGTTGCCGAGCGGCTCGGTGACCGTGATCGGCAGTTCGATCTGGTGGACATCGGCCGCGCCACCGGAACTGATGCCATGGCCGGTCGGGTAGATGTCGTCCGGCCGCAGCCCGAACACGACCTTGTCGCCGGTCGCGACATTGGCCTTGAACTGGCCGGGCAGCGGCAGCTTCTCGCCGCTGGCGAAAACCATCTGGCCACCGTCGACCGTCGCCTCGTGCAGGTTCATCGGCGGCGAGCCGATGAAGCCGGCGACGAAGCGCGTCGCCGGCCGCCGGAAGACCTCGTCGGGCGTGCCGACCTGTTCGATATGGCCGTCGCGCATGATGACGATGCGGTCGGCAAGCGTCATCGCCTCGACCTGGTCATGGGTGACGTAGATCACCGTCGACTGCACCTTTGCATGCAGCTTCTTGATCTCGGTGCGCATCTGCGTGCGCAATTTGGCGTCGAGATTGGAAAGCGGTTCGTCGAACAGAAACACATCGGGGTCGCGCACGATGGCGCGGCCCATCGCGACGCGCTGGCGCTGACCGCCGGACAGTTGCGACGGGCGGCGGTCGAGCAACGTGTCGAGGCCGAGGATGGCCGAGGCCTCGGCGACGCGGCGGTCCATGTCTTCTTTGGCGGCGCCGGCGATCTTCAGGGAGAAGCCGAGATTCTCGCGCACCGTCATGTGCGGATAGAGCGCGTAGGATTGGAACACCATCGAGATGTTGCGCGAGCGTGGCGGCAAATCGTTGACGATGCGTCCGCCGATCTCGATCGAGCCGGCGCTGATTTCCTCCAGCCCGGCGATCATGCGCAGCGTCGTCGACTTGCCGCAGCCGGACGGGCCGACCAGCGCAATGAACTCGCGGTCGGCAATGTCGAGATCGATGCCGTGCACGATCCCAATAGTGCCGTAGCGCTTGGTCAGCTTGGTGAGGGTAACGGTTGCCATGGGATCAGCCTTTCACCGCGCCGGAGGTCAGGCCGCCGACAAGGTGTTTCTGGACTATGTAGGTGAGGGTGAGCGCCGGGATGATCATCACCACGGCCAGCGCGCACATGCCGCGCCAATCGATGGTGAACTCGGCCGTGTAGTCGAGCAGGCCGACCGGCAGCGTCTTGGCGCTCACCGAGCGGGTCAGCTGCGAGGCCAGCGCGAACTCGTTCCAGCAGGTCAGGAAGGCGAAGATCGCGGCCGACGCAATGCCCGGTCCGGCGAGCGGAAACTCGACCTGCCAGAACGCCTGCCAGCGGGTGCAGCCATCGATCTGCGCTGCTTCCGCGAGGTCCTTGGGCACCTGGCGGAAGAAGCCGTCGATCAGCCAGATGGTGAACGGCACGTTGAGCGCGACATAGGCGAGGATCAGCCCGAAATGGGTGTCGATGATGCCGAGCCGCACATAGAGGAAGAACAGCGGCAGCGAGAGCGCGATGCCCGGCACGGTGCGCGTCAGCATCAGGCCGAGGAAGACGCTCGATTTGCCGCGAAATCGATAACGCGCGAACGCATAGCCGCCGGCCATGCCGATGGCCACCGCAATCACCGTCGAGGTCACCGAGATGATCAGCGAGTTGCGGAAATATTCAATCACCGGGATGCCGCCCTTGCCGATGCCTGAGAACATCGCGACATAAGCGTCGAACGAGATCTCCTGCGGGATCCAGACTGGCGGCTTTGCCATGATCTCGACCGTCGGCCGCAGCGACGACAGCACGATCCACAGGCCCGGCAGGCAGATAGTCAGCATCGCCAGGAACAGGCCGATGCGATAGATGATGCCGAGCAGCCGGCGCTTCAGGCGAGCGGAAGAATTCTCATCCATCCTCACCACTCCGCACCGATCTGCGTGCGCGCCGCGGCGAGCTTGTTGAAGAAGTAGACGGTGAAGGCGATCGACAGCAGGATCGAAAAATAGGCCATGGCGTTGGCCATGCCCATGCGCCCGTCGCTGTAGGCGGTGCGGGCCACCAAGGTCCATAGCAGTTCGGTGCGGCCCGCCGGTCCGCCATCGGTCATGATCTTGACGATGTCATAGGCGCGCGCCACGTCGAGCGAACGGATGGTCATGGCGATGTAGGCGAAGGGCATGACGAATGGCCACGTCACATAGCGGAATGTCTGCCACGGCGTGCAGCCGTCGACCCGCGCCGCCTCGATCGGCTCCTTGGGCATGGCGAGCAGGCCGGCGAGGATCAGGATGGCGAAGATCGCCGTCGACGACCAGATCTCGGCGATCGAGATGGCGATGAAGGCGAGATGGCCCTCGATCAGCCACGGTATGGCGTCTCGCGTGATGCCGAGCGACTGCAGCGCATTGTTCACCAGGCCGATATTGTCGTTGAACATGAACTTGAATTGGAAGCCGACCAGGATCGGCGAGAACATCATCGGAAACATCATCAGCGTGCGCAGGATGCGCTGGCCGCGCGTCGCCTTCTCGACGAGCATGGCGAGGCCGAGCCCGAGCAGCATTTCGAGATTGAGCGCGATGGTCAGCAGCAGAACCGTGCGACCGAAGGCCCACCAGAAGTCGGTGTTGGACAGGATCGAAAGATAGTTCCGGATGCCGATGAAGACGTAGAACGTTTCGGGCCGCGTCAGGCGGAACGGGGTGAAGCTCGAATAGAGCGACAGAAGCAGCGGCACCACCACCACCGCCGCCAGCACGATCATGGCCGGAAGCAGCAGCAGGAATGGCGCGGATGGCTTGAAGCCCTTCATCAGAATCCTTGAGTGTTTGTATTTGGACGGCGGTGCGTTGGCTGGGCGCGAAGGGTTAGCGTAAACCGCTGGCATCCCGCGCAACGCGATCGCCTCCCCCATTGCTGATGGGGGAGGCAGCCCTGGGAGCCGTTGCTAGAGCTTGCCGGCGTCCTGGAGGATTTGTGTCGCCTTGGCGGCGGCTTCATCCAGTGCCTGTTTCGAGGTCTTGTCGCCGAGGATCGCCGCCTGCAGCTCGGGATAGACGGCGTTCGAGATCTCGATCCATTCAGGCGTCTGCGGCACGGCGAAGGCGTGCTTGGCCTCTTCCTGGAAAGCGGTAAGAACCTCCTTCTTGTAAGGATCGTTTTCGGCTTGCTTCAGGTCCCAGTCCCAGACCGCGGTGCGGGTCGGCAGCGGACCGGCGGCGGCCTCGAGCTTCTGGCTGTCCTCGTTGGTCAGCCACCAAACCAGGGAAGCCGCGGCCTCCTTGTTCGGGCAGTTCTCGGTCACCGAGAAGCCATGGAAGCCGGACCAGCCGGTGCGCTTGCCGGACGAACCCTTCGGCGCGACTTTGACGCCGACATTGCCGGCGACCTTCGACGACTTCGGATCGTTGAAGAAGCCGGCCCAGCCCGGCCAATCCAGGTTGATGGCGACAGTGCCGGACGCAAAGCCCTGGCCGAGATCGTCCCAGAGATAGTTGGTGGTGCCGGCCGGCACAGCCTTGGCCTTGTAGAGGTTGACGAACCAGTCGAGCGCCCGGATGCCGGCCTCGGAGTTGAAGACCGGCTTGCCGTCCTTGTCGAGATATTCGCCGCCCTCGGCGACGACCATCTCGTAGAAGCGGCCGTTGATCGCCTCTTCCTTGCCGGCGAACTGGGTGCCGTAGAAATTGGGCGGGTTGGCGAAGAACTCGGCCTGGTCGGTGACTTCCTTCCAGGTGTCCGGCGGCACCAGATCATAGCCGTATTTCGCCTTGAACTTGGTCTTGTTGTCGGCGTTCTCGTACAGGCTCTTCTGGTAGTAGAGCGCCGAAACGTCGAACTGCGCGCGCGGCAGCATCTCCAGCTTGCCGTCGATGGTAGCCGACTTGATGGTCGACGGCACGAAGGCGTCGATCTCTTCCTTGGGCAGCAATTTGCTGAGGTCGGTGTAGAGGCCCGTATATTGCGGCGCGAACGACGAGTGGTTCCAGCCGACGCACCAGTTGGTGCTGCCCGAGGCGATGTCCGACTTGAGCTCCTTGTCGATGTCGAAGCCGTTCTTCTTGGTCAGGATGTTGACCTTGGCGCCAGTCGCTTTCTCCCATTCGGGAATGCGTTCGTAGAGCTTTTCATATTGCTGGCCGCCGATCAGCTTCACGTCGACGGTCACGCCTTCGAACTTGCCGGGCAGGTCGCCGGCAAGAGCAGCGCCTGCACCTGACGCGAGCAACAATGCGCCGGCGCACACGCCGGAAAGCAGTCTGTTCATTGGTATCCTCCCTTGGTGCCGCCTTCGCGGCGACCGCAACTCGTCTGATGACAAGAAGTGCTACATTCATATACAAACAAAACATTCATAGACACGTCAAGGCGAAATTTGTTTCCGCCGCGCACGTTCCTGCGTATATGAAGGGCGAAATTCACTGGAGGATGAGCCCATGGACGACAGCGAAGACGAGCGCTATCGCGCGCCGGCGCTCGACAAGGGGCTCGATATCCTTGAACTGCTGGCGGGCGTCGACGGTGGCCTGACCCAGGCCGAAATCGCCAAGAAACTCGACCGCAGTCCCAACGAATTCTATCGCATGCTGGACCGGCTGGTGCGGCGTGGCTACGTCACGCGCCTCGACGGCGACCGCTATTCGCTGACGCTCAAGCTGTTCGGCCTGGCACAGCTGCACGCGCCGGTACGGCGGCTGGTCTCCTATGCGACGCCGCTGATGCGTGAGCTTGCCGAGACATCGCAGCAGGCCAACCAACTCGTTGTTTTTGATCGTGGTTCTGCCGTCGTCATCGGTCAGCAGGAAGCACCGAACTACTGGGGCATATCGATCCGGGTCGGCTCCCATATCAGTCTATTCGATACCGGCTCGGGACATGTGCTGCTCGCCTTCCGCTCACCGGAAGAGCGCCAGATGATGATTTCCGAACACGTCCGCAGCACCGACAAGACGGCGCAATCGAGCGAGTTCTTCACCCGTCTCGACCAGATCCGCGACCGTGGCTACGAGATGATGGCTTCGATGCAGACAGCCGGCGTCTTCAACCTGTCGGCCCCGGTGCGCAGTTCCGACGGCAAGGCGATCGCCGCGCTGTCGATTCCCTACATCACGGTGGTCAACGCGCCTTCCGCACCCGATATCACCAGGACAATCGAACTGTTGCTGGCAACGTGTGAAAAGCTGTCGCACCTTGCTGGATCAGCAGTCGGCTCATCGGTGTGAATTCTTATTTGAATGAAGAATTCTCTCGTGAGATGATTTGAAAAGCCAGAGGGAGGAGCCTCGCCATGATCATCGACACCCATCTTCACCTCATCGATCGCTCGGCCCTGCGCTATCCCTGGCTCGCCGGCGTGCCGGCGCTCAACCGCGATTTCTCTTATGAAGACTACGCGACGGAGGCGCAGCGTGTCGGCGTCGAGCGCGTGCTGCATATGGAGGTCGATGTCGATCCGGCCGACATCGAAGCCGAGACGGCTCGTGTGGAAGGACTGTCACGGCAGCCCGGCAGCATGCTGGCCGGGGTGATCGCGTCCTGCCGTCCTGAGGAAGGAGACTTCGCGGCCTATCTCGAACGGCAGCGGGCAAACCCGTTCGTAAAGGGCTTTCGCCGCGTCCTTCATGTCGCGCCCGACGAGCTCTCGGAAGGTGCGGTGTTCCGCGACAGCATCAAGCGGCTTGGCGGCACCGGCCTGACCTTCGATCTCGTCGTGCTGCCGCACCAGATTCCCAAGGCTATCGTGCTTGCCGACCTGGCACCCGATGTGACGTTCGTCCTCGACCATTGCGGCGTGCCCGACATCAAGGGCAACAGGGAACATCCATGGCGCGAGCATATGAGCGAGATCGCCCGGCGCCCGAATGTCATGGCCAAGATTTCCGGTGTCGTCGCCTATGCCGATGCCGGCAGCTGGACGGTCGAGACGTTGCGGCCGTACGTCGAGCACACCATCAATTCATTCGGCTGGGACCGCGTCGTCTGGGGCAGCGACTGGCCGGTCTGCACGCTAGGCGGCGGCCTGTCGACCTGGGTGGCGGCGACCCATGCATTGCTCTCGGGCTGCAGCATTGCCGAGCGCGACAGGCTGTTGTCCGGCAATGCCCGCAAGCTGTGGCGGCTCGACTGACAGGTCCTTTCAGATGGTTGCCGAGACGTGCCGTTCGCGGCCATAGAGCGAAACCAGCAGCACGATGACGAAGCCGAGCGCGGCCTGCACTGCCGCGGGCTGGAAGCCGAGGCCGATGAGCAGCGTGTTGATCTCGGTCAGCACCAGCACGCCGGCGATCGTGCCGAGATAGCTGCCCCGGCCGCCGACCAGTGCTGCGCCGCCGACGACGACCGCTGCGATGGTCTGGAACAGATAGGGCTGGCCGACATCGCCATAGGCCGAGCCGGTGAAGCCGAGCAGCAGCACGCCCGCGACAGCGGCGAAGAAGGCGCTTGCTGCATAGGTGATGACCCACATGCGAACCGGGTCGATCAGCGCCAGCGGCGCCGCTCCCGGATTGCTGCCCAACGCATAGAGCCGGCGGCCATAGGGCGTCCGCTCCAGCACCAGCACGACCAGCGCCGCCAGCACGACCAGGCTCGGCACCAGCCACGGCACCGGCAGCGGGCCGGCCGATCCGCCGATCGAGACGAAGCTGGAAACCGCTTGTGGCGCGGAGCCTGACGGGAAGCCGGCTGTCCACAGCAGCACCAGCCCTTGCACGACCATGCCGATTCCGAGCGTGACGATGAGCGGCTGGATGTCGAGGCTGCGCGAGATCAGCCCGTTCAGCCCGCCGATGACGAGCGCCAGCGCGCCGACCAGGCCGCAGACGAGAAAAAAGTTCCAGCCATCGCCATAAAGCTGCGCCGCCACGACATTGGCAAAGCCGATGACGAAGGGGATCGAAAGGTCAATGCCGCCCATGATGACGACCAGCGTCTGGCCAATCGAGGCCACGGCGAGCAGCGAGGCGAGCACCAGCATGGCACGTATCGCAAACGGCGCCGAGTAGCCGGGAATGAGAATTGTGCCGGCAAGGTGCAGAAGGGCGGCGACGCAGAAGGCGCCGACGACGCGGGCGTTGGTTGTCGCGAAGAGGTTTTGGCGCAAAACCATGTCAGCGTCTCCCCATGGCAAGACGTTCCTGCAGCGCTGTCAGCATCACCGCCAGCACCAGGATCGCGCCGTAGGCGATCTGCAGCACGAAGGTCGAGACGTTGAACGTCGTCAGCACGCTCTGCAACAGGAAGATGTCGATGGCACCGATGGCGGCACCCGCCACGCCACCACGGCCGCCGGCCAGGCTGACGCCGCCAAGTGCTACGGCGGCGATGGCGATCAGTGTGTAGGTCGGCCCGATATTGGGATCAGCCGAGCCGATCAGCGCGGTCAGCATCAGCCCGGCGCATCCGCCGAGGATGCCGGTCATGACATAGGCGATGAAGCGCACGCGCGTGACATCGACACCGGCGGTGTAGGCGGCGCGGTCGTCGCTGCCGACCGCCATAAGCTGGTCGTAGTATGGCGTGCGCCGCACCAGCCACCAGGCGACGAGCATCGCCGCCAGCGGCAGCATCGACAGCGGGCCGGACAGTGCCTTGAGCCAGGCCGGCGCTGGGCCGATCGGCGCCGGCAGGATTGTCAGCGTCACGCCGGTCAGGATCAGATAGGTGCCGAGCGTGGCGACGATCGGCTGAATGCGCACGATTGTCGCCAGGAAGCCGTTCGCCGCGCCCACCAGCGCGCCGACGAGCAACGCCGCCGGAACGAGCACCAAGGGCGACGAGATGCCGGTGCCGAGGAACAGCACCTGGATCGTCAAAGCGTTGACAAAGCCCATCAATGGCCCGACCGAGATGTCGATTCCGCCACGCCCGGCGAGGATGACAGGCGTTGAGGCGATGGCAGCACCGATCAAGGGCGCCGCCAATCCGACCAGCGCCCCCCAGGAACCCGGCTGGAACCGTCCCGGGCTGAGGATGAGATTGACCGCAAGCAGCACGACCAGCAGCACGACGGCGAAGCCGAAATTTCGCCCAAGGAACAGGAGGCGCGCAACAGGGCTCATGCCGCACGTCCGAACATGGCTGATATCACGCCGTCGGTGGTGAGGGCGTTGCCGGCGATCTCGGCCGCGACTTCATTCTCACGGAACACCAGCACGCGCTGGCACAGGAGAAGAATCTCCTCGATTTCGCTGGACAGGATGACGAGCCCCATGCCGTCGGCCGCCAGCCCGCGAAACACGTCGTAGAGAACATGCCGCGTCGCCACGTCGACGCCACGCGTCGGATCGTTGAGGAGCAGGATCGCGGGCTCCAGCGCCAAGGCCCGCGCCAGCAGCACCTTCTGCTGGTTGCCGCCCGACAAAGTGGTGATCGGCGCATCGGGCCGGGGTGCGGCGATTGACAGTTTTTCGCGGTAGATGTCGTAGCGCGCCTTGCGCGCCGCCGGGCTGATCAGGCCGAGCCGTGTGTCGCGCGACAGAGTCGAAACGGCGAAGTTGTCGAGCACCGACTGCGTCGGGAAAATGCCGTTGGCGCGTCGGTCGCGCGGCAAATAGGCGATGCCGCTGGCGACAGCCTTGCGAAACCCGGTGATCTTACGGGACGCATCCGATGCACCGAGTTCGATCGAGCCGCCATGCGGCGGTTCCAGGCCAGCAAGCATCTTGAGAAACAGCTCCTGGCCATGACCATCGAGGCCGGCAAGCCCGACGATCTCACCCGGAGCGATTGCCTGCGTGATCGGGCTGGCGCCGGGCGCGATGACGAGTTCGCGAACGGCAAGACCACCAAAATCGAGAGCGGTGCGATCAGCCATGCGCAAGCTCCGCGGCGGTACGTGGCGCCATTGTCTTGAGAAGCTCAGCCGGCGTCGAAGCGCCGCGCTCTTCGGTGCGCACCACGCTGCCGCCCCGCAGGATCGAGATGCGATCCGAAAGCGACATCACCTCGTCCATGCGGTGGGTGATGAACAGGATCAGGCAGCCCTCGCCGGCAAGCGCACGCATCAACGAAAAAACGGATTCGCGATCGGCGAAGTCGAGCGCGGCGGTGACCTCGTCGAGGATCAGGATCTTTGGGTTGCGCACGATCGCGCGAGCAAGGACGACCAATTGCTGCGCGGCGAGCGGCAGCAGGCCGGCTGGCATGTCGAGAGGGACGTCGGTGACCGCGAAGCGCTTAAGCGCAGCTTTCGCCCGGTCACGGCGCTCGTTGCGGGGCACAGCGCGCCGGACCAGCCCGTCGAGGCCGAGCAGGATGTTGTCGGTCACGCTGCGATCCGGCGCGATCAGCACCTCCTGGAACACCGTGGCGAAGCCTTGCGCCTGGAAGGCCGAGGGGTTGGCGCCCGAGAACGGCTTGCCGTGCAGGAGGATCGCGCCGCTGTCCGGCTGGACGATGCCGGACAACAGCTTGACCATCGTGCTCTTGCCCGAACCGTTCTCGCCCAGGATGGTGTGGATGGTTCCCGCCCGAAACGCGATCGATGCGTCCGCGAGCGCGATCGTCTCGCCATAGCGTTTGGATATGGTTTTGACTTCAAGCATGTCGCATTTCGATGCTGGCAGGCCGGCTCCCCGAAAGGAGCCGGCCTGTTGAGAGATTAGCAGGCGTCACTTTGCACAGGCATCGGGCACCTTCGAATAGTCCCAGCCCTTGGTTGGCGCCGGGTTCGAGAAATAGGCGTCGAGCCATTCCTCCGGCATCGGATCTTTCGGCGGGATCGGGAAGATAGACACGGCGTCCGTCGTCATGCAGTCCTTGTACCAGGCACCGAGATCGGCGGTGTGGACAGGCGGGATCGGGATCAGCAGCGTGTTCAGCTTCGGCTTCTGCCCGTCGAGCATGCGCTCGCCGACGCGGAACAGCGTCTGCGCGGTCCAGTGCGGCAGCACCGCATGGCCTTCGAAGCGGTACTTGTCGGGGTTGGCCTTCCAGTAGCCCAGCGCATCGCCGGTGATCGAGCCGGTGATCAATGGTGCGGGCCGGCCGGCTTCTGCGAAGGCTTCGGCGACGACGCGGCTTTCGCTGCCTGTCGTCCACACTGCATCGATCGGCGCCGGGTTGGTGGCGATCGCCTGCAGCACCACGGTCTTGGTGACGTTGGCTGTCCAGTTGCCATTGACATTGCGCGAGATCTTCAGCTTCGGATTTTCAGTCAGCGCCTTGTCCGCGCCCTGGCGCTCCTGCACCACGATCGGGTGTCCGGCGATGCCTTCGACCAGAAGGATGCTGGCGCCGTCCGGCTGCGCCTTGCCGATCGCCGCCATCATGTCGTAGCCCCAGCGCGCATAGTTGGAATCGACATTGATGGCGTTCGGGCTGGTCACCGAACCGGCAGCGGTGATGAACGGAATGCCGGCTTTGGCGGCAGCGTCGATCGCATCATCGAGTGCCGTCGCCGAGCCCGGGATCGAGGTGATGATCGAGCACTTCTTGTCGATGAAGGCGCGGATCTGGTTGATCTGCTGGCTGGCGTCGTTGTTGGAATCAGACACCTCGAAGCTGGACACCGTTCCGTCGGCGATCAGCCCGTCGACGAGACGCTTCAATTCCTTGGTCACCGTGACCCGCCACGGATTGCCCTGGTAGGATTCCGAGTGGCACCATTTCCACGGTTTCGGCGGCGCTGTGAAATTGTCCCAGGCCGAAGGCAGCACCTTCTGCGGCGCGCCGTCATATTGCGCCTTGAGTTCGGTCGGCAGCCCGCCGATGACGCCTTGCACATCCTGCGCAAAGGCGGTCGTTGCAAGCGAGGCAAGCGCGGTTGCGGCCAGCAGGCCGCGGATCATTCCTGTCATCTCGTTCTCCTCCGTTCGGTTTGGTTCAGGCTCCTCCACCGGCAGCGCCGGACACCTGCACCGGGGAACTCTCCCGAAACAGGCGATTGAGATCGGCAACAACCTGTCGGGCTTGATGCCGGGAGGTCATGCCGGAAAGGATGCGTTCGGATGCTGCTTGCTGGAAAGTCATGTAGCCGTCGTGGCGCGGCCGCACCCATGCACCCTCCAGCGTCGCGCGCGTATCCCGATAGAAGTCGCCGGTCGCTTCATTGACAGCCTGGTCCTCCCAGGCCGCTGCATGGCCGGGCTGGCCGCCGGCGGCGGCATAGGCGCCTCGCTGGACATCGCCGCTCGCGACCCAATAGGCGAAGTCGATCGCGGCATCCCTGGCTTTGGAAAAGGCTGATACGGCTATGCCGGTGCCGCCAAGCGCCGAACCGACCGGGCCGCCGGAACCGATGACCGGAACATCGGCAAAGGCCAGCCGGTTCGCCCGAAAGCCAGCCGTCGCATAGGAAACGTAACCATAGATCAGTGGCGCGCAGACGAACCTGGAACCGGCCTCCGCCATACGTTCGGAGACGGCAATCGGGTCCATCTCGAAACACGCGGGATCGACCAGCGCTGCGATCTCGCGCATTGCCTCGAAGACTTGGCTACCGATCTCCACATCGATCAGATCGTCGGATGGATCGGTCGTGCAGGCATGCCCGAGATTCCCGGCAAGCGTGTAGAACACCATCAACACGTGAGGCGGCCGCAGCGGCAGCAGCACGCGGCCTTGCCGGGCGAGATCGAGCAGCTCGCTCCAGCGCGCCGGTGGCGCACCGATAGCATCCGGACGCCATGCCTGGACCTGCGTTGCCGCATCGATCGGGAAAGCCCATTGCCGTCCTTGCCAGTTGTAGCTCGGATAGGACTGGCCGATGCTGCCCGAGGCAAGGGCCGTGCGTTCCGCCTCGCGTCCGGCGACATCCAGCGGCTCCAGGCAGCCTTCGGCCGTGATCTGGCCGACATGCGGATGGTCGATGACGATGAGGTCATAGGCGCGCGCCAGTTCTTCGACCGGGAAGGATTCGAAGTCCTGCAGCGAGCGCTTGTCCCATTCGATGGCAATACCGGTCTTCTGCTGCCACAGCGCCGAGCAGGCGACCATCGGATCATAGCCACGCGGATGGCTCCAGGTCATGCCTTTGAGCTTGGGCGAACTCACAGGCCGAACTCCGCGCGGATGGCGGCACTGTGCTCGCCGATGCGGGGCGCCGCCCGATCGGCCTTGGCTCTTATGCCATCGACCCGGAGCGGCGAACTGGTGGTGAGGATCGAGACATCGTCCTCGCGCGTCACAGTCTGCAGCATGCCGAGGGAATGGAACCCTTCGCTCGCCAGCATCTCCGGCCAGGTCAGCACTTTGGCGCACCAGATGTCGGCCGGCTCGAGGATATCAAGCCACTCGTCGATCGTCTTGGTGGCGATCCGCTGTGCGATGATCGCCTTGATGTCGTCACGCGCGGTGAACCACGACGCAGGCTTGTCGCGATAGGGTGCGAGTTCGCTGAGCGACAGGAGATCGGCCAGCTTGGGAATCGGCGTCATGGCGATGGCGAGGTATCCGTCCTTGGCCGGGTAAACACCGTAAGGCGCCGACAGATAGGCATGCGCGCTGCGGAAGCTGGAGCGCCTGGGCAGCCGGCGGCCGTCATTGAGATGCGTCGTCAGCACCTCGAACTGGAAATCGACCAGCGCTTCCAGGAGACTGGTTTCGATATGGCTGCCCTGGCCGGTGATGCCGCGCCGCACGAGTGCGGCCAGAATGCCCTGCGCGCAGGCGGCACCGGCCAGCATGTCGCCGATGGCAAGACCGAACGGCACCGGCCCTTGGTCCTCATCGCCGTTCAGCCACATCACGCCGGAGCGCGCCTGCGCCAGCAGGTCTTGGCCGGGTCTCTTGACCCATGGTCCGTCTTCGCCATAGCCGCTGATCGAGGCATAGACCAGCCGCGGATTGATCTTGCGGACCGCCTCATAGTCCAAGCCGAGCCGCTCGATGACGCCCGGCCGGAAATTCTGGATCAGCACATCGGCCTTGGCCAGAAGGCCGCGCAACGCCTCGAGATCGGCCTCGTTCTTGAGGTCGATGGCAAGACTTTCCTTGGCCCGGTTGATGGCATGGAAGATGGTGGAATCGCCGCCGATCTCGGTGTCGCTGAGATAGAGCCGGCGCGACAGGTCGCCGCCATCCGGACGCTCGATCTTGATGACGCGGGCGCCGAGATCGAGCAGCCTGAGTGAGCAATAGGGCCCGGACAGGAACTGGCTCATGTCGACGACGACGAGACCGGCGAGCGGCAATTCGGCTGCTGCCGGCATGCTATTTCTCCGTCTTGCCGACGAAGTCGGCCGGGTTGCGGTACTTCACCGTCTGCAGATGCTCGCAATAGAGAACCAACTCGCCTTCGCCCTTGAACACCTCATAGCTGGCGCGGATCAGCCCCATTTCCTTGTAGCGGGGCTTCTTGTCGAGGTTGGAGCGGATCGAATAGATCGTGTCGTCAATGAAGACGGGTTTTATGAAGCGGAGCTTGTCGTAGCCATAGGAGAAGGCATTGACGCAGTTGGTGGCGACCAGCCCCAGGCCAGCCGAAAAGACAAAGGCGCCGGCGATCAGCCGCTTGCCGAAAATGCCTTCGTTCTCGGCAAACATCTGGTCCTGCACATAGGGGTGGATGTCGAGCACCAGCGTGTTGAACAAATGGCTGTCGCCTTCGGCCATTGTGCGCCGCAACGAGCGGATCTTCTGGCCGACGGGCCAGTCCTCGTAGAACCAGTTCTCGGCGTTCCACACCGGCAGCGCGGCGTGATCCGCCGGCATGTTCTTGGGATGCGTCGAGGCGACACCGACGGTAGGTGCGAAATCGTTCATGGTCGGCACCGCCAGACCTGCATGGGGCACGTCACAGCTATCGGAAAACGCATCAAGGCGTCGAAATGCAAGACGTCTCCTCCCATCAATCTTCTTTTGTAAATAGTATTTTCACATATGGGGTTGCGTTGCAAGCGTGAACAGGCGAAATTTTGGCTGCTCCCGCGCGCCAAAGCGCAGGCGGGTAGGGGAGGAAATCATGCGCGAGAATTGTCTGGTCTTTGTCGGCAGCCTGAACCGCGAGGCGCCGTATTTTCAGGGCGCTCGGGGCGTCGGCCTCAGCGTCTACAGCTTTGACGAGACGACGCTGGAAACACGAAAACTGGCCGAGACCAACGACGTCGACAATCCGACCTTCCTCTCGGTGACACCGGACGGCTCGCGGATCTACGCCAACTCGGAAGTGTTCACCTGGCGCGAGGGCACCGTCTCAGCTTACAGCTTCGATCGAGCTTCGGGGACGCTCATTTATCTGAACAAGCAACCGTCGCTCGGCAGCATAGCCGCCCACAACACCATCACCCGCGACGGGACAAAACTGCTGGTCGCCAATTACGGCATGGGCGAGGGCGGCCCGGATCGCGCGGTGGCTGTCTATGGCTTCGAAGAGAACGGCGCCTTGTCGGCGCCGCTTGCCAGCGTTTCGCATGAGGGCAGCGGCCCGAATGTGGCGCGGCAGGAACGCTCGCATGCGCACAGCGTCACCGAAACCATCGGCGGGGGAACAGCCATCGTCGCCGACCTCGGCATCGACCGGCTGGTGTCTTACCGGATCGAGCGCGAGGGCAATCTGGCCAAGCTAACCGAATCCGCTTTGCCATCCGGCGCCGGTCCACGCCACCTCGCACTGCATCCGAACGGACGCTTCGTCTTCGTCATGAACGAACTGGATTCGACCATCGTGTCGATGACGCTGGACGAAGCCACCGGCAAGCTCTCGATCATCGACGCAAAGCCGGCGGTGCCGGCCGAGGCACGCGACAGCAACCACTGCGCCGATATCCAGATCTCACCGGATGGCCGTTTTGTCTACGGCTCCAACCGCGGCCATGACAGCGTCGTCATCATGGCGGTCGACCAGCAGACAGGGTCGCTCAGCCTCGTCAGCTATATCCCTTGCGGCGGCGCGACCCCGCGTAACCTGGCGCTGACGCCGTCAGGCGGCCATCTGTTTTCCGCCAACCAGAATGGCGACCGCATTTCGATCTTCGCCCGCGACGCCGACAGCGGCATACTGACCGACACCGGGCGCGCCATCGAGGTCGGCACGCCGATGTGCGTCAAGATCGTGCGCTGAACGCCCACAACTGCGAAACCTCGGAAAAATCGCCCGAGGCTCAAGCCTGTTGTATTGCCGAGAGCTTCCAGTTCGATCCATTCTCACGCACGAAAGTCCACAGCTCGGTCGTCTCTGTCGGATGACCATCGTCGCCCGCGACGATTTTGCCGCTGGCCCGTTCGCGCGTCACGTCACGAGATTCGTAGCGCAAGGCGGCCGTGGCGTAGTCGCGCTCATCCTCGCGCCAGCTTTCCGCGATGTCGGCCTGCAGCAAGGTGATATCAGTCACCTCGTTCCTGAGACCTTTCTGGGCATTGTCGGCCAACTCTTCCGACAGATAGGATACCATTTCGGGTGTAACCGCCCGGCGCAGAGCGGCATGGTCTTCGCGCCCGAATGCTTCCTGGACATCGGTCAGCAGCTGCTGGAATGCGTCGAGATCCGTCTGGGCCAGCGTGATCTCCTCGGAGGCGGCGGCCGGAGAGCCTCCACCTGAACCGCCGCCGAAACCGGGAATTGTGAAGGAGCCTGCAGTCTGCTGCCCTGCCGTTGAGCGGTTCTCAAATCGCGAAGCCTGGGCATTGCCGGCACCGGCGAGCGCCGGCGCGGGGCCGCGCGCGGATTGCGAGCGGAAGAACCTGATGGCCAGCATGATCGCGCCACCGATCAGCAAGGCCTGAAGCAGGAAACCGAACATGCCGGCCAGGCCGCCGAAGCCCTGACCCAGAAGCAGGCCGAACAGGCCGCCGAGCAACAGGCCGCGCATCATCGTTCCACCGAAACCGCTCATGAAGCCGGGCCTCTGCAGGCCGGCCTGCGGCTGCCGGGCCGCGTTGTTCACACCGGTGTTGGGCGTCATCGACCGCTCGACCGGAGCGGCCGGTGCTGGGGCCGTCCTGGTCGGCGGTGCCGATTGGAACGTACGCATGCCACGACTGCCGAAACTGCCGCCACGACGGGCCTCGGCATGGTCCATCGCAACCATGGAGAATGCAAGGAACAGTCCTGCAAAGAGGGCTGCAAATCGGCTGGTGCGGGAAATCATCGGAGATGAACCTTTGTCGATGTGGTTTCGGAAGTTTCAGCAAGTGCCGGCCTGGATGTCGGGCATCATGCGGTCAGTCGAACAACTCTTCGAAGAATGATTTCTTCCGCTTCGGATAGCGGTGACCGTGCGAGCGGGAATAATCGTCATCGCGGCTCTGGCCATGTTGTGGCTGGGAGAATGCTGCCGGCTGTGGCTGCGGCGCGGGCGCCGCTTCCCTGCCGGAACGCTCGATGATCTTGTCGAGTTCTCCTCTATCAAGCCAGACGCCGCGGCACTGCGGACAGTAATCGATTTCGATACCCTGGCGTTCGCTCATCACGAGCGCGACGCGGCAGGAGGGGCAAACCATACCGAGGAGGGAAGTAGATGTCATACGGGGCTCCAAACCGAAAGGAATGAGCCCGCTTGACCGAAAGAGTGGAAACGGGCCCGTTAAAGCGGTCCGACATCACAATCGCCAAAAGCGACAGTCAGAGGGGCCCGGCCCGCACCGAACAGTTAGGGATGCAAAGCCGCGGCTTCAAGGCCGATATTGCCCTGCAAGAATGATTTGTTCGCCAGCGTTGCTCAGGCAGTCACCACGATTCAAATCGTCACCACGATCTCAGATCGTCACTACGATCTCAGATCGTCACCACGATCTTGCCGAACTGCTCGTTCGACTCCAGGTAGCGGTGCGCCTCGACGATTTGGTCGAACGCGAAGGTCCTGTCGATGATCGGCCTCAGCGTCCCGTCCTCCAGACCTTCGACGATAAACGCCTTGGCGGCCTCGAGTTTCACAGGGTTGCCGGTGATCTCGTGGACGAGGTAGCCGCGCAGTGTCAGCGTCTTGCTCAGCACCGCTGGCAGCGGGAATGGCGTCGGCTCGCGGCTGAGACCGCCATATTCGATGAGGATGCCGCCACGCGACATGGCCGCTGTGAGTGGCTCGAAGATCGGGCCGCCGACCGCATCGAACACGACGCGCACGCCTTCAGGCCCTGCGATCTCATTCAGCCGTGCCGCCAAATCCTCCTCGGCCAAGGTGACGACTTCAGCCGCGCCGGCGTCGAGCAGGGCCTGCCTCTTCGCCGATGTCCGCGTCACCGCAATCGCTGTTGCACCGACCCTGTTGGCGATCTGGATTGCCGCAAGCCCGACGCTGCTCGAGGCCGCGGTGATCACCACGTGGTCTCCGCTGTGCAGCCCGGCGATATCGATCAGCGCGCCATAGGCGGTGAGATACTGCATCCAGACGGCCGCTGCCGTCTGCCAGTCGAGCGACGGCGGATGCTTGACGACAAGTCCGGCGGGGTAGGTGGCAAACTCGCCATAGGCCGGCCAGCGGATCATCGATTGCGGCGGGATGACACTGACGCTGTCGCCCGGCGCGAAATCCCTCACACCGTCGCCAATAGCCTCGATGACGCCCGCTGCCTCAAGGCCAAGCCCCGAGGGGAGCGTCGGCGTCTCGATATAGGAACCCGCGCGCAGCAGCGCTTCGGCGCGATTGAGGCCGAGTGCCTTGACCCGGATTTGAACTTCGCCCGAACCCGGTGGGGAAAGCGCGACATGCTCGATGCGCAGAACCTCGGGGCCACCATGCTGGTGAAAGCGAACTACGCGTGTCATTCGGGATACTCCAAATCATCTGAACCGAATGAGCTATGCAGCCGGTCTTGCCAGGGATAAATGGCTGTAAGAGAAGAACAGTAGAAACCAGGAGTTTTGAATATGGATCGGCTTGAGAGCATGGCCGTGTTCGTCAAGGCGGTCGATCTCGGCTCGTTCGCGGCCGCGGCGGTCGCGCTTGATCTCTCCGGACCGATGGTCGGCAAGCATGTCCGGTTTCTTGAGGAGCGGCTGGGCGTGCGGCTGCTCAACCGGACCACGCGACGGCAGAGCCTGACCGACTTCGGCCGCGCTTACTATGAACGCTGTCGGGTGGTGCTGGCCGAGGCCGAAGCCGCCGATGCGCTCGCCGCCGAACAGTTTTCGGAGCCACGTGGAAAACTGCGGGTCACCATGCCGGCGCATTTCGGGCGCCATTGCGTGACCCCCGTGTTGCTAAAGCTGGCCCGTCAATATCCGATGCTGGAACTCGACCTGTCGCTCACCGACCGCTTCGCGGATATTGCCGAGGACGGCTACGATCTCGCAATCCGCACCGGCACTCTTGACGACAAGGTGGGGGTGATTGCGCGTCGCGTCGCGCGTCAGGGCATGGTCGTCTGCGCGGCACCCTCTTATCTCAGAATTCATGGCGAGCCGCAGCGGATCGAGGATCTCGCCGACCATCAGGCGATTGTCTACCGCCGGCTCGGCCAGGTCGTTCAGCCGTGGTTGTTTGTGCGCGAGGGGCAACCCACGCTCGAGATCACGCCAACCGGACGGCTGCGGCTCGACGATCTCGATGCCATCGCTGACGCGGCCGCCGACGGCATGGGGCTGGCCTGGCTGCCCTGGTGGCTGGTACGCGACCGCATTCAGGCCGGCGCGCTGATGGCGCTGTTGCCGGACCAGCCGCGATATCTCTACGACTGCCACGCGCTTTGGCTGCAGACACCGCATCTGCCGCTGAAGGTGCGGCTGGCCGTCGATGCGCTGGCCGTCGCCTTGCCGAAATCGATGGCCTGATTGCCAATCGCCGCCGCTCAGTTGAGATCGCGCCGATACTCCTTGACCTCGCTGCGGTCGACGATCCGCTCGTCTCCGTCATGGGCAGTGATGTGGGTCTCGATCCGCCAGACGTCGCGCAGCGCGCGCACCGTCGCCGTCACTGAAAGGCGCGCCTGCCAGTCGCCGCGGCCATAGGATTTTTCCCAGGTGCAGGTGCCGACCGCCGAGGTCGGGTCGTCGGGGTGAATGGAGAACCGGTCGACATGCTTCGCTGAAAGGACGATTCCCGTATGCGGATGCCGCACCGTGCCGCCATCATTGACGACTTGGTAGACGGTCTCGCTGGTGACCTGGTCTGTCGAAACCGAGCGCTGAAAACCGTCGCCCTTGGCCAGAACCTCCTGCTCCATCGGCGCGGCGCTTTCCGGAGCCAGGAAGGCCCCCAGCGTGTCGTCCAGCTTCTGCGGCGCGCGCACCGGCAGGATCAGCCGGCTGTCCCCGCAATGGATCGACAGCGTCGCCTGCTCGGCGGTCGGAAAGACGATCGGCCAATGCGATGTCGCCAGTGCCAGCCGGATACGCTCGCCAGCCTCGAAACGCTGCCCGCAACAGCGCAGCTTGATGCGGACGGTCTCCGCCCGGCCCGGCACCATGGGTACGATGTCCAGATCATCGTTGCGATGGCTCAGATTGAGGATGCCGTAGCTGATGCGCGAGGCAGCACCTTCCGGGAACACTTGCGACAGCGTGGCGGACAGAAGCGCAACCGGCTTGTCGGAGGAGAGCTTGACCTCGAATTCGGGAAAACCGAGGATCTCGACCGCTTCGGTCAACGGCGCCGTCTCGAAGATCAGGGCATTGCCTTCTTCCGTGCGTTGGTCGACCGGCAAGGTAGGCATGACGCCATAACCGCACCAGGCGCCGGACGACAGGCCGGCCGTCTGCGGCGATGAAATCTCCAGGATCGTGTCTTCGCCCCTGGCCTCGCTCAGCACATGCGGCGCAAGGTTCAGCACCTTTTCGCCGACCCCCGGCCCCGGCCAAGCCGGCTCGGCGACCCAGCGGCCGGGCCGCTCGTCATAGATCGCCGCCGGCCGTGCGGGATCTTGAATCCAGGCGCGCAGCATCGGCTCGTCGGCAATGCCGGTGTTTATGCCCTTGAGATATTGATCCCACCAGCGCAGGCACTCCTGCAGGAAGCCGATGCGCGGTCCTGGCATGGCGAAGTGCGGATATTTATGGCCCCAGGGTCCAATCAGCCCTTTGCGGGGACCGCTTAGCTTTTCCAGCATCCGGAAGATCGGATTGGGGTAACCGTCGGCCCAGCCGCCCACGGCGTAGACCGGGATTTCGACATCGGAATAATCCTCGCAGATCGAACCGTGCTTGTAGAAATCGTCGCGGCGCTGGTGTTCAAACCAGTCCTGCATCCAGATGCCATTGCCATTCAGCCGTTGTTTCCAAAGATCGCGCCAGCGGTCGCCGACAATGAGCGGGTCGGGCGGGGTCATGGCGATGGCCCAGGCGGTGGTTCCCCACATCAGATTGTCGCACATCATCGCGCCGCCGAGATAATGCACGTCGTCGTTATAGCGGTCGTCGGTCGAGCACAGCGAAACGAGGGCTTTCAGCGCCGGCGGCCGGCGGGCCGCGACCTGCAGCCCGTTGAAGCCGCCCCAGCTGATGCCGATCATGCCGACGCTTCCCGAGCACCAGGATTGCCTCGCCAGCCATTCGATGACCACCAGGCAGTCATCCTGCTCCTGCTTCAGATACTCACCCTTGCACAGCCCTTCGCTGTCGCCCGAGCCGCGCATGTCGACCCGCACGCCGGCATAGCCGTGACCGGCGAAATAGGGATGCGTCAGCGCATCGCGCTCCACCGTTCCGTCACGCTTGCGATAGGGCAAATATTCGAGGATCGCCGGCACGGGATCGCTCTCCGCGTCTTCCGGCAGCCAGACACGCGCCGCCAGCTTGACGCCATCCGGCATCGGAATCCACAAATTCTCGATCTCGCGGATTTTGCGCGGGAAATCGGTGACGACGCGGATATCTTGCATGGCGGCTCCTCTCAACGCCCCGGCCGACACTTGCGCCGGTGGCGATCCTTATGTGTTCAGCGGGAAATGGCAGGTCAGACGGCTGTCGCCGACCGAGGCCGGGACGGGGACATCCAGCGCGCAACGGCCCTCGGCCTGCGGGCAGCGTGTGTGAAACTCGCAGCCTGAGGGGCGCGCCAGCAAGGACGGAACGTCAGCCGGCAGCGTGATGCGCTGATGCACCCTGTCGGGATCAGGCTCGGGATTGGCGGAGAGAAGGGCCGCCGTATAGGGATGATGCGGGGCGCGGAAGATCGCTTCGGTTTCGCCCTGCTCGACGAAGCGCCCGAGATACATCACCGCCATGCGGTCGGCGATCTGGCGCACGACATGCAGATTGTGGGTGATGATCAGCATCGACAGGCCCATGCGGTCGCGCAGGTCGTTGAGCAGGTTCAGCACCTCTCCCTGCACGGAGACGTCGAGGCCGGCGGTCGGCTCGTCGGCGACGACCAGCACCGGGTCCAGCGCAATCGCCCGCGCTACGCCGACGCGGCGCGCCTGGCCGCCAGATAGCTGGTGCGGGTAGCGGTCGGCGAAATCGCGCGGCAGCCCGACCAGCGCAAGAAGCCGTGTGACTTCAGCGTTGAGATCGCGATCCGACAAACCGTGGATGACGAAAGGCTCCGACAGCAGCGAGCGCACGCTGAGCCGCGGCGACAGCGATCCGACCGGATCCTGGAACATCATCGGCATGCGCCGCCGCACCGGTTTCATCGCGGCGTTGGACAGGCCTTGCAGTTCCTGTCCTTCGAACACGATCGTGCCTGCTTTCACCGGCTGAAGACCGTTGAGGGTGCGCGCCAGCGTCGTCTTGCCCGAGCCGGATTCGCCGACCAGCGCGAAGGTGCTGCCTCGTTGAAGCGTGAAGCTGACGCCGGAGACCGCTTCGATTTCGGTGGCCCGCCCCGCGAGCCTGGCGGACAGGCCGCCAACCCGGAACGAGACGCGCAGGTCGCTGACACGGAGCAGGTCTTCGTTCATGCGCTCATGGCCCCCAGTGGAACGTCCGCGTGCCAGCAATGGGCGATATGAGATCCGCCGACAGGGGCGCTGGGAGGCGTCGTCAGGCATTGGGCGTCGGCGCGATCGCAGCGCGGCTGGAAGACGCAGCCGCTTGGTCGGCGGCGCAGGTCCGGCAAGGTCCCGGCAATCGTCGGCAGCCGGGGCACACGCTGCGACAGCCGGGCGGGATCGCAGGCCAGCAGCTTCTGCGTGTAGGGATGGCGGGCGTCGTGGAAGATCTCGCGGGTCGTGCCGCTTTCCACGACCTCGCCGGCATACATCACGATCATCTCGTCGCAGAGTTCGGCGATCACGCCCAGATGATGCGAGATGAACAGCACCGAGCAGCCGATGTCGCGCTGCAGATCCTTGAGCAGTTCGATGGTGGCCACCTCCAGCGTCGCATCGAGCGCCGTGGTCGGCTCGTCGGCGATCAGCAGCGCCGGCTCCATCATCAGCGCCATGGCGATGGCGATGCGCTGCTTCATGCCGCCGGAGAATTCGTGCGGAAACTGTGTCAGCCGGCTTTCCGGATCGGGAATGCGAACCTTGCGCAGCATGGCGACCGAGCGCGCATCCTTGTCCCGCTTCGACAGACCCGAGCGATACTGGATGTCGCGCATCTGCCGCCCCACCGACAGCACCGGGTTGAGCGCACCCATCGGGTCCTGGAAAACGGTAGCTATCCTTTGGCCGCGCAAGCCGCGCATCGCCGTGGGGTCAAGCCGGGCGAGGTCTTTGTCGCCCTCGAAGATGATCTCGCCCGATAATATCTCGCCATTGTCGGCGAGCAGGCCGAGAATGGCGTTGATGAGCGTCGACTTCCCGCAGCCGGATTCGCCGACCACGCCAACGCTGCGGTTGGCCGCCACGGAAAAACTCACCTGCTTCAGCGCCTCCAGTCGCCCACTCTCGGTGTGGAAGGCGACGCTCAGATCCTTGATCGCGAGAACCGTCATGACCGCCCCTTCAGCCGGGGATCGAAGAGGTCGCGCAGCGTCTCGCCGAAGAAGGTGAAGCCGAGTGTGGTCAGCACGATGGGCAGGCCGCCGGCAATCACGATCCAGTAGGAATCGCGGATGTTGGCAAAGCCGTCATTGAGGATCGCGCCCCAGCTCGGCGTTGGCGGCCGCACGCCGAGCCCGAGGAAGCTCATGCCGGCCTCGATCGCCACCACCACGGGAATGTCCATCGATATCAGGATCAGGATCGGGCCGATGATGTTGGGCAGGATATGGACGCGCAGGATACGGCCGGCACTGGCGCCCATCGAGCGCGCCGCCATGACATGTTCGGCCGACTTCAGCACCAGCGTCTGCGTCCTGATGATGCGGGCATAGCCCGGCACATTGACCAGCATCACCACCAGCACCACCGCATAGAGCGAGGGGCCGAACAGGGTGACCAGCGTCAGCGCCAGCATGACGGTGGGAAAGCTCTTCACGGCGTCGAAGATCAGCAGCAGCACATTGTCGAGCCAGCGCGGCCCATAGCCGGCGATCAGCCCGAGCACCACGCCGACGACCAGCGACACCGCTGTCGCGCCCAGCGCGATCAAGAGCGCGACGCGCCCGCCATAGAGCACCCGGGTCAGAAGATCACGGCCGAGGTGGTCGGTGCCGAGCAGATGCAGCAGGCTCGGCGAAGCGAAGCGTTCGGCCGGCGATATCTTGCTCGGCGCATAGCTGGTCAGCGCGCTGGCAAACACAGCCGACAGCACCACCAGCGTCACCAGCGTCAGGCCGACGGCGCCGAGCGGCTCGCGCATGATGCCGCGCACGGTGCGCCACAATCCGGACAACCGGCTGCCGCCGGAAGACAGCTCAGTTGAAACTTGATCTGACACGGGGATCCAATACACCGACCAGAATGTCGGCCGCTACGTTGACGAGGACGAAGAAGACCGTGGTGACCAGCACGGCTCCGGAGACGATGGGGTAGTTGCGCACCGAGATCGCCTCATAGACCAGCTTGCCGATGCCGGGGCGGGCGAAGACGATTTCGGCGAAAACGGAAGACGACAGCATGTGGCCGATACCGACGCCGAGCAGGGTGATCGTTGGCAGCACGGCAATGCGCAGCGCGTAGGTGTAGACGATCCGGTGCTCTGTCAGGCCGAAGGCGCGCGCCGTGCGGATATGGCTGGCCTCCAGCGTCTCCAGCATCGAGGCGCGCACCATGCGCGAGATGTAGCCGATCCAGCCAAGTCCGACCGCCAGCGACGGCAGGATGAGGTGCTGGAGCCGGCTGGCGAGGTCGCCCGGTTCGCCGGCGCCGATCGCCGGCAGCCATTGCAGTGCGACCGCGAACACCAGCAGCGAATAGATGGCGACGACGAAGGACGGCACGGCGATCATCGCCACCGAAAGAACCCCGATCACCTGATCGACAAAGCCGCCTCGGCGCACCGCGGCGATACAGCCAAGCGGGATGCCAAGCGCCACCGACCAGGTGATGCCGCCGACCACCAGCGCCAGCGTGAACGGAAGCTGCTCGATCACCACGTCCAGCACCGGGCGGTTCGACAGAACCTCGGTGCCCAGGTCACCGCGCAGGACCGATCCGTAGAAGTGCAGGAACTGCCGCCACACCGGCTGGTCGAGGCCCATGCGTACGCGCAGCGCCTCCATCATCTCCGGCGTCGCGCGTGGCCCCAGCGCGACGGAGGCCGGGTCGCCGGGAATGAGGTAGACCATGGCGAACATCATCATCATAGCGACGCTGATGATGATGGCGCCAAGCCACAGACGCTTGAGGGCGTAGCGGATCATTTTCGGTACCTGTCGGACGGTCTTTGGTGGGGGCGAGCCCCGCCCGCCGACATCATGCCGGTTTGAAGTCGGTGAACACGGGTTCGCCGTTCGGCTTCAGGCCGGCCACAAGCGTGTCTCGATTCATGATGCCGGTGACCTCATGCGTCAGGAAAACGTAGTTGCCGTTCTCCTCCATCAGGTCCTGCAGCTTCTTGTAGATGACATCACGTTTCGCCGGGTCGAGCTCGACCATGCCTTCGGCATTGAGCTTGTCGAATTCCTCGCTGGAAAACCGCTCCCAGTTCCAGACGCCGATCTGGTCGCGGGTGAACCAGGCAGTCGCCCAGCTCGGATCCGGCTGCATGGAGAAGCGGCTGATGATCATCTGCAGCTTCTTCCAGTAGTCGCCTTCCTTGGCGCCAAGCGTCCAGAAGGTGCCGCTGTCGTTCTGCTTGATCTCCACATTGAGGCCGACATCCTGCAGGTTCGACTGCACGACCTGCGCCGCGGTCAGCCGCTCGGTCTTGTTGAGGATGTCGAGCGTGATCGTCGTGCCGGCCAATCCTTCCTTGGTGATCATGTCGCGGGCGCGGTCCGGGTCGAAATCGAAAAGGTTCTTCTCGCGATGGCCGGGCAGGCCGGGCGCGATGATGCCGGTGGCGGTTGCGGCGGCGCCGAAATAGGCAGCATCGACCACCGCCTTGCGGTCCACGGCGTACTGAACCGCGCGGCGCATGTTGGGATTGTTGAAGGGAGCGACATCCTGGTTCATGCCGAGCCAGACAAAGGCCAGCGAAGGCTTCTCCACCACGGTCGTCTTCGGCGGCGGCGTCTGCTTCAGGCGCGAGATCGAGGAGACCGCGGTCCAGGTGTAGTCGAGGTCGCCGGCCTCATAGCCGAGTTCGGCGGTCTTCTCGTCCTCGATCGGATGAATGTGGATTTCCGCGAAGGCGCCTTGCTCGTACTTCCAGTCGGGATTGCGGACCAGCACCGTGCGCTGCTTGGGCAGCCATTCCTTCAGGATGTAGGGGCCTGACTGAGCCACCGGCTTGACGCCCATCTTGCCACCGAGCTCGGTGATGGCGCGCTTTGACAGGATGGTGCCGGACGGCGTCGGCAAGGTCGACGTCCACAGCGGCGCGAAGGCTTGTTTCAGGTGGATCAGCCCCGACAGCTTGTCCTTGACCTCGACTTCCTTGAGCGTTGCCCAGTCGCCGGAATAGGGGCTCTTGTTGGCTGGGTCGGCGATGCGTTCGATCGAAAACTTCACGTCTTCGGCCGTCATCTGGCCGTAGCCATCGGTGAAGCCGATATTGTCGCGCAGCTGGAAGGCGACGGTCAGCGGATCGAGCTGCTTGATCGTTTCCGCCGCCATCGGCCGCCAGCCCCAGCTGTCGCCCGGCGTGGTGACGACGAGGCCGGCGAAGATGACGCTGGTGATGTCGCCTTCAGGCGCCGCCAGCCGGAAGCAAGGGTCGAGCGTCTGGATGTCGGCGTAGGAGCGCACCTTGAGGATCGGCCCGTCGCTCGACCAGGAAACTTTTGGATTGACCATTGAGGCGAGGCCGAAAGCGCCGGCTCCGGCGAGCAGGCTGCGGCGCGAAACCCTGGTGTCGGCTAGAATGGACATGCTCTACCCCTCAGCTGTTTTCGTTGTCTTGTTTTCAGGCCGCAGGCCATTCTCCAAGCCGGGCCGAATGTGTCGGTCCGCTAAAACTGCTAATAATAGACATCTATGTCTAGCGAAAATTTTGCCGGCACGTCCGAATCTTGGATACGGACGATCTTGCGGAAAATCTCGACATCTGTTCCGACCGCCGCCGGCGCGTCGACTTGGGCAAGTCGCGGGCGGAATGTGATCGCGCAGACGATATGGCCTGGCCCGCCATTCGGTGGGGCCTGGATCAAGAGCTGTAGCAGAGATAGGCCTCTCGGCCGCCGCTCACTTCCAGATTTCAGCCGCCAGGCGCATGAAATTGCCGCCCAGGACATCGCGCACGGTCTGCTCGGACTGGCCGCGGCGCAGAAGAACCTCGGTCAGTTCGCGCATCTGACCTGGAGCCGCGTAGGTCGTCGCCCCCTCCGGATATTCGCTCTTGGGCCAGAATTGCGGATTGTCGGAAATGATGCGGTCGATGCCTTTGACATCAACCGGAAAGGCGTAGTCCAGTCCGATGCCGACATGATTTGGGCCAGCCAGGTCGACGAGATATTCGATGTGGTCAGCCAGCCTGTCCGAGTCCGTGCGTCCCTCTCCCAGGAAACGATTGAGCCCGACGATCGCGACGATGCCGCCGGTGCGCGCGCAGGCCTTGATCTGCTCGTCGGTGATATTGCGGCCATGGCCGCACAAGGCCTTGGCGTTGGAGTGCGAGAAGATGACCGGCCGGTTGGAGTATTCCATCACCTCCATCGAGGTGCGATAGCCGGTATGGGTGACGTCGACGAACATGCCGAGACGGTTCATCTCGTCGATGACCTCGCGGCCGAACGCCGTCAGGCTGGTCTCGACATCGTGGCAACCGCCGCCGGCCAGATTGTTCCTGTTGTACGCAAACAGGATCTGGCGGACGCCCAGATGGTGATAGAACTCGACCATCTCGACGCGGCCGTCGAGCGCGTTCATGCCCTCGATGTCGAAGGTGATCGCCAGTTTGCCTTCAAGCTTGGCCTTGCGGATTTCCGCGACGGAGGAGACCAGCGTGTAGTGCTCGGGATTGGCAAGGATCCAGTGGCGGAAATTTGCGAGCGTCCGCACGGTCTGCTCCCAGGGCAACAGGTCGAAGCCGACATCGATCGACAGATAGTCGATGCCGGCGTCGCGCCAGATCTGCAGATTGTTCAGGTCCGCCGCCGGGTCCGGCATGAAGCCGGAATGCGCGTCCCATATGATTTCACTGTCGAAAATGGCCTGGGCGGCTGTCGAAACGCTCACTTTTTCCTCGCTCTCTCGGCGACACAACACAACGGAAAGCCGGATCAAGCGGCGTTCCGGACGTGTGATCCAGATGCAGTGCGCATCAAGTATCAGGCCACAGACACATGTGTCTAGACAGTCCGGGACGAGCCTGTATGGTCGCCGTCGCTGTATGTCGCTCCGACCGGAACATCGGCAAGAGAGAGAACAAAGATGAGTTCAAACGGAAGCCATGGCGGCAGCGATAGCAGGCATATCGCGGTGATTGGCGGCGGCATCATCGGCTGCAGCGCGGCTTTCCATCTGCTGCGGTCCGGCGTGCGCCGGGTGACGGTCATCGATGCCGGCCAGCCGGGTGCCGCAACCACAAGCGCCGGTGCTGGCTTCGTCTCCCATTGGTCCGCCGGCATGATCCCGCTCGGTGAAGAGGGCTTTCAGCTGCAGCAATATGGCCTCGATTTCTATCGCAGGCTGCACGAGGTCGGCGCCGAGATTGGTTATCGGCCGAACGGCACCTTGATCATGGCGCTGACCGAGGACGGGCGCGAACGCTTCGTCCGCCCGGTGCTGGATTCTCCCTATGCGCCGCCGGAAATGCAGGACCTGGATGCCGTGCAGATCGGGCAGAAGATGCAGGGTCTCATCGATCCGGCCCGGGTCCATTCGGCGGCCTACAATCCGCATGGCATCCAGCTCGACACCAAGCTGGCGATGGGGGTGCTGACCGGCCAGATCAGCGAGCTCGGCGGCGTCTTCCGCAGCAACGCACGCGTGACTGCCGTCCATGATGCCGGCGACCGGGTGACGATCGAGACCGACCAGGGCGGTCTTGAGGCTGATGGCGTGATTGTTGCCGCCGGCGCCTGGAACAACCAGGTCCTGTCAGGCCTTGGCTGGCAGTTGCCGCTGCTGCGCGTCGTTGCAACGCGCATCGTCACCGACGACCGTGGGCTGCCATCGACCATTCCCACCGTCCAGTGCCGCGAATTGCGGCTGTGGCTGCGCGAGACATTCGGCGCCATAATGTGGGGAACCGGCCGGCACTACAAACCTCTCTACAAGACGAACGACAGCGAAATCGAACCCGGCCAGCCGCACAATATCGGGCTGATGCAGGAAACCTCCGAGCAGGAGCTTGCCGAGTTGCAGACGGTGTTCCCGCCGCTGCGCGGTTCGACGATCGCGAGCTGGGCGCAAGGCGTGCCGTGCTACACGCCCGACAACGGCCTTATCGTCGGCAAGGTCCCCGGCAGCGACAATATCGTGGTCGTCGGTGGCGACAATGAGAGCGGCGTCACCCATGGGCCGGGTCTTGGCCGGCTCTCTTGCGAACTGGTTCTCGGGCAGACCCCGTTCGTTTCCGCCGAGCGGTTCCGTGTCGACCGCTACGCATCCGATGCTTTCAAGTCGGAAGCTGAAATCGAAGCCGCCATGCCGGTCTGGGGCGCGCGTCACGAGGCGTCGCGGTTTGGTCGCGAGGCCTGATCGTCAGCTGCCCCCGGCGCTTGCCTGCAAGCTGTCGCCGACGCTGCCGAGCAGCGCCTGCGCCACCGCCCTGACAACCGGGCCGGCGTTCTTCCTCATGACGATGTGGAAGGAGCCGGCGTGGCGCCGCGAGGTCTTGGTCAGCCGGACGAGCTGGCCGCGGCGCAGATGCTCGTCCGCAAATCCCGCCCAGGCGAGCGCCGCGCCGCGCCCGGCGATGGTTTCGTGTATCATCGACATGTAGCCGGTGAACCGAGGTCCGTCGAGTTTCCGGTCGGTTCCGACCCACGATTGCCAACTGTCGATCGCGCCCGGCGGCGTCACCTGATGCAGCAGCGGCACTGCCAGGAAAGCCTCAGGCTCCTCCGAGGCGAGCGCCGGATAACGCGCCAGGAACGCCGGCGCGCAAACCGGGAACCACTCACCCTCGAGCAGTTTTTCGGTCACGAATTCGGGCCATTGCCCGGCTTCGCCGAAACGGATCGACAATGCCACTTCAGGCTGGTCGAAATCCCTGTAGTCGGTGGATGTCTGCAGCAGCACGCGGCCATCGGCAACCTGCGATGTGATGAGGCCGAAGCGCGGCATCAGCCATGCCTGCGCGAAGTCGTGGCTGCAGCCGACCACGAATGTATCGCTGTCGTGCGCGGTCAAATCCTCGACCGCTTGCCTGATGGTGCCGAGACCCTCGCGGATCGCTTCGGCCAGCGTGTTGCCGGCCCCGGTGACGGCGACGCGGTTGCCTCTGCGCGTGAACAGCTCGACCGACAGCTGGCGCTCGAGATTGGCGACATGCCTGCTGACCGCCGATTGTGCGATGTTGAGCTCCTGTGCGGCCAGCGTCAGCCCGCCATGCCTGACGGCAGCCTCGAAGACGACCATGGCGTTCAGCAGGGGAAGCGATGTCTTGAGGGTTTTCACGATCCAAACCTGCTTTCATGCCTTTTCGATATGAAGGTCTATCATTTCTGTATTTGCTGCAAGCCTTTCCGCATCGCACACTCTATCGAAACGTCATTCGAACGCCAGCGAGCAGAAAGGTGTTTGCCGTGCAGGCCTACACATCGAACAGCCAGCCTATCGACAGAAGCGAGACCGTCAGGCTGATCGACCGGCAACGTCCGGACTGGTCGCTGGAACAGGCCTTCTACGCGGACCCTGCCATCTTCGCGCTGGAACGGGATTTGTGGTTTCCGCGCCAATGGATGCTTGTCGCCCATGCCAGCGAGGTCCCAGAAAAGGGCCGCTACATCGTGCGCCAGCTTTTCGACGAGGAGATCATCGTCGTGCGCTTCGGCGATGGCGAGGAGGACATCGCGGCCTACTACAATATCTGCACCCATCGCGGCTCGCGGCTCTGCGCCGAGGATGGTCGCGGCAAGCTTCTGGTCTGCCCCTACCATGCCTGGTCGTTCAGGCTGACCGGCGAGTTGCAGTCACGGCAGGATCTACCGGAAAGCGTCAATCCGGAAGCGCTGGGACTGCACCGCGTGCCCTGCAAGCATTTCGGCGGCCTCGTGTTCTGCGGCCTCGATGCCAATTCGCTGCCCGACATCCAGCCTGTCGCGGACGGGCTGACCGGCGGCTTGCGCGAAAACGGCCTGGACCGTGCACGCATCGTCGCGCGCAAGAACTATCTCACCAAGGCGAACTGGAAGCTGGTGCTCGAGAACTTCCTCGAATGCTATCACTGCCGGCCGGCCCACCCCGAATATTACCGCGTCAACGGCCATGTCAAAGTGACCGCGACCCGCGACGCCGACAAGGCGGTCGAGTGGCAGAATGAAATCGAGGCCTGGCACAGCGTCATCGGCGATGCCGAGTTCCACAAGGGCGCGTGGCAGGCTGGCGACCTCGACACGATGCCGTTTGCCATGCACCGCAAGCCGATCGGATCTGGCCGCAACACGCTGTCCAATACGGGCGAGGGGGTCTCATGCCTGATGGGCGGCCGTCACGCCTATGATGGTGGCGAAAGCGGCTTCCGCCTCGGACGCCTGTCGTTTGCAAGTGCTGCCAATGATTATGTCACGCTGTTCCAGATGATACCGCGCAACGCCATGGAAACAGACGTCATCCTGACATGGCTCGTCGACAAGGATGCCGATAACGACGTCGACGCCGATGCGATCAGCTGGATGTGGGACGTCACCACGGTGCAGGACAAGAAGATCACCGAGGACAATGCCGACGGCATCATGTCGCGCGCCTACCGGCCTGGTCCCTATACGCCGCTGGAAAGCCAGACCTCGTTCTTCGTGCAGACCTATCTGTCAGAACTGCGTTCGCTGATCACCGGCACGCGCGGCGCACCGCTCAGCCAGTGGTCTGCACCGAAGGAACTTTTCGCCTCGCCGAAAGCGGCGAGCTGCAACACGCGCCGCTGACCCGCAGCCGAAGATGCCTCTTTGAGGCGTCGCATTCCGATGCCATATGAAGGTGGCCGACGGAATGTTGCGGGAGAGGTGGTCATGACCAAAGGTTCGGATCTGTTCGTCGCGGCCCTCGAGAACGAAGGGGTCGAGCGGATTTTCGGCATTCCGGGCGAAGAAAATCTCGACATCGTCGAATCCATCCGCCGCTCCTCGATCCAGCTGATCCTGACCCGCCACGAGCAGGCAGCCGCTTTCATGGCCGCCACCTATGGCAGGCTTACCGGCAAGCCGGGTGTGTGCATCACCACGCTTGGCCCGGGCGCGCTCAACCTTTCGACCGGTTCGGCCTATGCGCTGCTCGGCGCGATGCCGATGATCATGATCACCGGCCAGAAAGGCATCCTGTCATCCCGGCAGGCGCGCTTCCAGATCGTCGACATCGTCGCGGCGATGAAGCCGCTGACCAAGCTGTCGCGTCAGATCGTCTCGCCGAAGATGATCCCCTCGTTGGTTCGCGAAGCTTTCCGTGTCGCCCAGGAAGAGCGTCCCGGCCCCGTACATCTTGAATTGCCGGAAGACATTGCGGCGGCCGAGTGTGAACCGGTAGCACTCGTGCCAACGCATCCGGTCGAACTGCCGCTGGCCAGCCCGGGCGCGCTTGATCGCGCCGCCCGTATGATCATGGAAGCCAGGCGTCCGCTGCTGATGTTTGGTGCGGCGGCGTCGCGACCGCGCGTGACTCCCGATGTCGCCCAGTTCGTGCTGCGGACGCAAATTCCCTATTTCACCACGCAGATGGGCAAGGGCACCGTGCCTGGCGGCACGGAGCTCTATATGGGAACGGCAGCCCTTTCGGAGCGCGACTATGTGCACGAGGCCATCGAACAGGCCGATCTGATCATCACCGTCGGTCACGACACGGTGGAGAAGCCGCCCTTCATCATGGGGGCGAAGGGGCCGAAGGTCATTCATGTCGGCTATCATTCAGCCGATGTCGAGCAGGTCTATTTCCCGCAAGCCGAAATCGTCGGCGACCTCGGTCCTTCGCTGGCGCTGCTGGCCGACCGCATCGAGGGCAAGATCCCCAATGCACAGGCCTTGTTGCCGCTGCGGGAAGGCATTCTGAGCCGAATCGCCGCGCGCGCCACCGAAGATCGCTTCACACCGCAGCGCATCGTGCACGATGTCCGCGCCGTGATGCCGGCGGATGGGATCCTCGCCCTCGACAATGGCATGTACAAGATCTGGTTCGCGCGCAACTACCGCACCCGCATGGCAAACACGATCCTGCTCGACAATGCGCTGGCCACCATGGGCGCGGGCCTGCCGTCGGCGATGATGGCAGCACTGCTCTATCCGCAGCGCCGTGTCATGGCCATCTGTGGCGACGGCGGCTTCATGATGAACAGCCAGGAACTGGAGACCGCCGTCAGGCTCAAGCTCAACCTCGTCGTTCTGCTGCTCGAAGACCATGCCTATGGCATGATCCGCTGGAAGCAGGCGGTCGACGAATTCCCGGATTTCGGCATGACCTTCGGCAATCCCGATTTCGTCAGATATGCCGAGGCCTATGGCGCCAGGGGGACCAGGGTTACGGAGATCGCCGACTTGCGGCCGGCGCTGGAACAGGCCTTCACCGGCGGCGGCGTGCACCTCGTCGTCGTGCCCATCGACTATTCCGAAAACACCAGGGTGCTCGTCGACGAACTGCGCGAGCGGCTGCCGGCGCCGCAGACGCCCTGACGGCGGCAAAGCCGCCGTCAGGATTGCCTGGAGCCGTTGCCGGAGCTCCTACAGCTTGCAGTAAGGGGTGACCGGCGCGATCGTCCCGAAATCCTTGGCGATCTCATAGCTGATGCCGTCTGCGGCCGCCTTGCCGACATAGGAATGGCAGAGCGTGTGGTTGTTGCTGGCATCGACCCGGATCTTGCCTTGCGGCGCGTCGAACTCGATCGTCGGCAGCGCCTTGAGCACATCATCGTCATTCAGCGATCCGGCCTTCTCGGCGGCCAGGGCGTAGAGATGCAGGCCGTTGTAGCCGGCCTCGCCGATGCCGTTGACCATCTTCTCCTGGCCGAACTTCTCGCGGAAGCTCGCGATGAACTTCTTGTTGACCGGATTGTCGAGCGCCATCCAGTAAGGCTGCGGTGCGTAGGTGCCGGCCGCAACGCCGGGCGGCAGCGCGTCCTTGTTGAACACCTCGTCGAGCGGCGCGATCAGCGGCTGCTTGATGTCGAAAGAGCGATACTGCTTGAGCTGCGTGACCGCGTCATTGCCGACCACCATCGACCACACGACGTCGGGCTTCAGCGACTTGATCTTCTGGAATGCAGGGCCGAAATCCGTTGTGCCGAACGGATAATAGTCGGCGCCGATGATCTTGCCGCCGGCCTTCTCATAGGCTGCCGTGATCGCCTCGGTCATCTTCTGCGGCCAGGCATAGTCGGAGGCCATGACGTAGATGGTCTTGCCGAGCGTCTCGGCCACCCATGGCATCATCGGGTCGACTTGCTGCATCGGGATCGGGCCGGTGGCGACGAAGTAGCGGTTGCATTCGCCGCCTTCGAAATTGGTCGGGTAGAAGAACAGCTTCTTGGCCTTCGAGGTCACCGACAGCGTAGCACTTCGCTCCGGCGAAATGATCGTGCCCATGACCACGTCGACCTTGTCTTCGTTGATGAGCTTGCGCGCCTTGTCGATGGAACCCTTGGTCGTGGTCTGGTTGTCCTCGATGAACAACTCGACCTGGCGCCCGCCAATGCCATTGGCGGCGTTCAGTTCGGCGGCGGCGAGCTTGTAGCAATTGAGCAGCGTCTCGCCGAGGATCGCCTGCAGCCCGGTGATCGGGATCGACAGGCCGACCTTGACGGTGTCGGCGGCGCGCAGGATCGACGGCGCACCGATTATGGCGAAAGCGGCCGCGGCGCCGCCGGATTTCAAGACAGTTCTTCTGCTTATCATTGTTGTGTTCCCTTCCAGTCCCAGGCGCGCCCCATGCACGCCTTACAAGTCAACAAGCTCCCAGGCGCGCTTCAGGCGCGCCCTATAGGGCCAACAGATCCTTCAGCAGGGTCTCGTCGGCGAACGCCTCCGGCGCGCCTTCATGGACGATCCTGCCCTTCTCCATCACCAGGCAGCGGTCCGATGACTTGAGAACGAGATCGAGATTCTGCTCGACCAGCACGATCGCGATGCCGCGTTCGCGCGCGATGCGCGGCACCAGCTCGGCGATCGACTGCACGATGTTCGGCTGTATGCCTTCCGAAGGCTCGTCGAGCAGCAGCACCGAGGGCAAGCCGCACAGCGCGCGGCCGATCGCCAGCATCTGCTGCTGGCCGCCTGAAAGCGTGCCTGCGATCTGTGCTTCGCGTTCGCGCAGGATTGGAAAATAGCCGAAGATGTCGGCCGGAATGCCGCCGTCGCCACGGTCCTTGGCAGCGCGGGTGCCGACCTCCAGGTTTTGCCGCACCGTCAGCTGGTTGAAGATCCCGCGCCCCTGCGGCACATGCGCAATGCCTGCCCGCGCGCGGCGGAAGGCCGGCGCGTTGGTGAGGTCCTTGTCACCGAGAACCACCGCGCCGCCGCTCGCCCGCAAGCCGCCGGCGATGACGCGCAGCAGCGTCGTCTTGCCGGCGCCGTTGCGGCCGAGCAGGCCGACGACTTCGCCGGGCGCGACACTGAGGTCGATGCCGTTCAGCACCGGGAGCAGGCCGTAGCCGGCCGAGACCGCAAGTGTCCGCAGCATGGTCAGCGCCTCCCCAGATAGACGTCGCGGACCATCTCGTCGGTCTCGATGTCATGGAAAGGACCGCTGCGCAGCCGGCGTCCCTGATGCAGCACCAATGTCTCGCAGTTCAGCGCCCGCACGAAGCGGATGTCGTGCTCGACGGCAACGATCGAGAACTCGCCCTTGAGGCGCAGCAGCATGTCGGCCGTCGCCAGCGTCTCTTGCGGCGTCATGCCGGCAGTGGGTTCATCGAGCAACAGCAGGCGCGGCTCTATCGCCAACGCCATGCCGATCTCCAGCCATTGCTTCTGGCCGTGTGCGAGCTCACCGGCGAGCGTGGCGGCACGGTTACCGAGCGCGACCAGTTCCAACAGTTCGCCAACCGGGCGCACAGGCGAAGGCGCGCCCCATCGCGCGACCTTCAGATTGTCCTCCACCGAGAGGCTCGGGAAGACCGAGGGAATCTGGAATTTGCGGGCGATGCCGAGCCGGGCGATGCGATGCAGCGGCAGGCCGGCTATGTCGTGACCGAGGAAGCGCACGCTGCCGCTGGTCGGGCGCAGCGTACCGGTCAGCACATTGAGGAAGGTGCTTTTGCCGGCGCCGTTCGGGCCGATGATGCAGCAGAGTTCCTTGTCGCGTACAGTGAGGTTCAGGGCCTCCAGCGCCTGCAGCCCGCCAAAGCGGATGCCAACATTTTCGGCCTGGAGCAGGATGTCGCTCATTGTGCGCGCCTCCCGCCTTTGAACAGGGCTTTCAGCCGCGCGTAGATTGACAGGATGCCGTCCGGCAGGACGAAGACGATGATGACGAAGACGCAGCCGAGCAATAGCGGCCACAGGCTCGGGTTGAAGCTGCTGATAGTCTGCTGCGCGCGTTGGATGAAGATGGCGCCGAGCACCGGCCCAAGCAGCGTGCCGCGCCCGCCGACCGCCACCCAGACGATGACTTCCGTCGACAGAAGCAGTCCGGACAGGTCGGGCGCCACCAACCCCGCCATGCAGACATAGAGCGCGCCGGCAAGGCCGGCGATCGCCGCCGACAGGACGAAGGTGACAAGCAGCCGCAACGGCGCATTGTGGCCGAGCGCGGCCGCCCGGACTTCGTTGTCTTGAATGGCGGTCAGCACCGTGCCCCAGCGGCCGCGGCTGATCGACCACAGCGCCAGCACCGTCACGGCGACGATGGCCGAGACGAAGATATAGGAGGGCAGATCCTGGCTCAGATCGACATGCAGGCCGCCAAGATCGAACTCGATCGGCGGGATGCCGATCAGGCCGCTGTCGCCGCCGGTGACCGAACTCCACGAAACCGCGGCCTGCTGGCAGATGACGCCCATCGCCAGCGTGACGATGGTGAAATAGCTGCCACGAATGCCGCCGAAGAACAGGAAGTAGCCGATGATAGCGGCGACGAAGGCCGCACCCGCCACCGCACCGATGATGCCGAGCAGGCTTCCGAAGGGGATGGCATCATTGAGCGTAACCAGCGCCATGATGTAGCCGCCGATGCCGAAGAAGGCGGCGTGGCCGAAACACAGGATTCCGGTGCGGCCCCAGAAGAAGTCGAGGCTCGCCGCGAACAGGCCGAAGATCAGCGCGTCGCGGATCACCGTCAGCTGATAGCCGCCGGCAAAGAGCGGATAGACGACCGCGAGCGCCACGCAGATGGCGAAGATCAGCAGCCAGTTGCGGTCGCGGGCGATCATCGCGACGCTCCGTTGAACAGGCCGTTGGGTCGCAGCCGGACAGCGACGATGGCCGCCAGCAGCACGATCGCCTGCGCCAGCGACGGCGAGATCTGATAATTGAGGATGCTGGTCAGCCCGCCGACAAAGACGCTGCCGGCGACGAGGCCGCCGATCGAGCCGACGCCGCCGACGATGACGACGAAGAAGGCGTTGGCGAGATAGTTCACCCCCATCTGCGGCAGCACGATCGCCAGTGGCGCGACCAGTCCGCCGGCAAGCCCGGCGATGGCTGCGCCGAAGGTGAAGGCGATAGCGTAGGTACGCCGCGTGTTGATGCCGACGCCCTCGGCCATCTCGCGGTTCTGGATGACGGTGCGGATGTCGAGGCCGAAGGACGTCCGGCTGATCAGCAGGATGACGCCGAGCAAGGTCAGCATGGCGATGCCGATCAGGATCAGCCGGTAGGCCGGATAGACGGTGAAGACGAGATCGAGCGTGCCCTCGATCGGCGGCGTCACCGGCTTGGCGCCGAGGCCGAAGGTCAGTTCCAGCCCTTGCTGCAGGATCAGGCTGACGCCCCAGGTGGCGAGAACGGTAGAGACAGGTCTGGAATAGAGATGGCGGATGATGGCGAATTCGAGGATACAGCCGACCACCGCGCCGGCGATGGGCGCCGCGGCCAGGCCCAGCCAGAAAGAGCCGCCCATGCTCTGCACGAAATAGACCGCAAAGGCGCCGACGGTGACGAACTCGCCATGCGCCAAATTGGTCACGTTCATCAGCCCGAAGCTGATCGCCAGCCCGAGCCCGACCAGCATCAGGATACTGATCAGCGTCAGTGCATTGAGCAGCGTGGTGACGACAAAATCCATCGCGTCAGGCCGCACTGGCGAGGCGTTGGCGCAGGTCGGCGAGCAGCCCCTCTGCGGCATCGATCACCGCGGCCTGGTGCGGCTGCAGATCCTGCCCGGCCCATTCGTCGATATGCTCCGACAGCGGGTCGACCACCTCGGTGCGGTGATTGGCCAGGGTCTCGATGACGGCGTGGCCGCAGAACGGCACATAGCCTTCCGAATAGCCGCCTTCATGGGTCATGATCAGTCGACCGTTCGACGTTTCGGCGGCCAGCGCCACCATTCGCGCGGCCAGGCGCCGGAAGCATTCGCTGTTGAGCATCATGCGGCCGAGCGGATCGAAGCCGGACGCATCGAAGCCGGAGGCGACGATGACGAGGTCCGGTCTGTAGGCACGCAGCGCCGGCGCGACGACACGGTCGAAAGCTGCTTCATAGGCGCCGGTCCCGCTGCCGGCCGGCAGCGGTATGTTTATGTTGTAGCCTTCGCCGGCATCTTTCCCGTTGTCGGCCAGCGCACCGCGCCCGGTCGGGTAGAGATTGTGCTGATGCAGGGAAATGGTCAGCACCGACGGGTCGGAATAGAACACCGTCTCGGTGCCGTTGCCATGGTGCACATCCCAGTCGACCACTGCGGCCCGGCCAAGCAGGCCTTCATGCTGCAGCCGGCGCACCGAGACGCCGATGTTGGAGAACAGGCAGTTGCCCATCGCCTGGTCGGGTTCGGCATGGTGCCCCGGCGGCCGCGCCAGCGCGTAGGCATTGTCGACGCGGCCAGTCAGAACGGCGCGCATGGCGGCATAGGTGGTGCCGGCCGACAGCAGGGCGATATCGAAACTGTTGAGACCGATCGGCGCCTGTGGCCCGGCGAAACCGGAGCCCCGCTCGCTGAGCATGCGGATATCGTCGACATGGCGTTGCGTATGGACGCGCAGCAGGTCTTCGACCGAGACCGGCTCGGGGATGATCGGGACGAGATGGCGCGACAGGCCGCTGACCTGGATCAAATTGTTCAGCCGGCGCTTCGAGCCAGGCGATTCCAGATGGCGGCCGGGTTCCACGAAACGGCCGGGCGGCATCATGTCGGCACTGGAGCCGGTGTCATGCCACATCAGCTGTTCGTGAAAAACGTAGCCTGTCGCCATCCGCAGCGTCCTCTGAAAACCAGGTGACGCTAGCAGGCTAACGATCATGTGGCCCGACCCGAAAGAGGGGTCGCGCCTGTTATCTATGCCCCTCCTTTCGGAGGGGTATGGGCGCCTGCGGACCCTTGCGCGGCGCGCACGGCCTGGACCCGGTTGGTCACCGCGAGCTTGCCGAAAATGTTCTTCAGATGCCACTTCACCGTGGTTTCGCTTACCGACAGCGCAAGGGCGATATCGCGATTGGACATGCCCTCGGCGAGATAGCGCAGCAGTTCGGCCTCGCGCTGGGTGAGCTGTTCCTTTTCAGCGGCTGGTGCGGCCAGCTTGCGTGTCGCGACAGGCATTGTCTGCGCGGCATCGATGATGCGCGTCGCATAGGCTGACAGCGCGGGATCAGTCTTCGCCTGGGCCGCACGCAGCCGCATCAACCCTTCGACGACGGACCTCCCCTCGTCGACGAAGGAACGGATGAAGCCGGAGGGTTGGGCGAGGCGCAATGCATCGAGGAGATTGCGGTCTGCCTCGCGTTGGACGTGGGCAGCGCTGGCCGCTTTGGCGTGCAGGATCAGCGCCAATATATGGCGGCGCATGCGCCCGCTGTCTTTCGTGCGCTCCAGCAGCGCCTCGAAAACCTGCGCCGCAGCTGTATAGGATTTCTCGGCCGTCAGCAGGCGGCCTTCGGCGAAGAACTCGAACTCGTTGGCGGTGGTGATGGCCATCGAAGCCTCGGTCCCTTCGCCGCGATGCTCGGTCAGCAGCGCGCGCGCCTCGGCAATACGGTTCTGGTCGAGCAGCACACGTATGCGGTCATGCACGATCATCGATGCCAGGCGGCGATACACCGTGCCGTGTACGCGTTGATAGACGCGCTCCAGCATTTCCAGTGCCGCTTCGGTGCGACCGGTCAGCTGCAGCACGCGGGCATAGGTCGGTACGCTGGCCAGGGGATAGACGATGACCGCCGCGCCTTCGATCTGCGGTCCGAGATTCTCGACCAGGGTCAGCGCCTCGCCCGACGCATTGGTCTCGTAGGCAAGTTCGGCAAGCAGCGTTCCGGCCAAGGCCTCGGCATAGGAGTTTGCACCGATCCGCGCCCTGGCCTCGATGATGGCGTTGCGCAGCAGCCGTTCGGCGGCGGGCAAGCGTCCCGCCGAACGCTCGACAACGGCCATGTAGCAATTGGCGATGGTGACGCCGAGCAGACTGCCGCTTCGCTCATGTGCCCGCCGCGCCGCATCGATTGCGGCGCGCGCACCTTCGAGGTCGCCCAGCGCATAGAGGTTGTAGCCGATGACGTTGGCGGTAGCACCCTCCATGAACCAGGCATCGGGCGCGATGACGCGCAGGGCCGCAAGGGCTGTGTCGCGCGCCTGATCGAACTGCTCCAGCGTGCTGTGGACGGCGGCGGCAAGGACCGTCAGTTCGGCCTCGATTGTCGTGCCGGTCATGGTGCCTGGGTCATTGCTGTCGGTCGGTCCGGTCTCGACCAGCTTGCGCGCATTGCTCAGCGTCTGCTGGGCAATCTCGGGTTGGCTGCTGTGCACCGCCAGCCACAGCACCACCAGTTGCAGCCGGATGCGCTGGTCGATCAGCTTCCTCGGCAGCAGTGCCAGCAACTGGCGTACGTAAAGAAGCTGGCACTGGGCGATGAGGTCGAGCGCGTTGTTTTCGACGAACACCGCCGCGCGTGCCTGGTCGCCGGCGGCCAGCGCGTGCCCGATCGCTTCGGTCAGCATCTTGCGTTCGCCGAACCATTCGGCGGCCGCCAGATGCAGCGGCGCGATCATCTCCGGTTCGCGCCGTTCCATTTCGCGGCTGAGGAAGTCACGGAACAGATGATGGTAGCGGAACCAGCGCCGCTCTTCGTCGAGCGGCACCAGGAACAGGTTGCGCGTCTCGATCTCGGTGATCGCCGCTTCGGCGTCGGCCGCGCGCATCACCGCCCGGCAGGCCTCGGCGCTGAAGCGTTCGAAGATCGAGCTGTAGAGCAGGAATTTTGCGATCGCCGGCGGCAGTTCCAGGAACACTTCGCCCATCAGGAAGTCGGCGACGTTTCGGTTGGCGCCGGTAAAATTGCCGATGACGGTTTCCGGTGCATGCGCGGCACTCAGTGACAAAGAGGCCAGTTGCAGGCCGGCGGCCCATCCTTCGGTGCGCGAGCACAAGGTCTCCACCGTGCCGCTGCTGACGCTCAGGCCCAGCTTGTCGTTGAAGAAAGCTTCGGCTTCGGACGAGGCGAAACGGAGATCGTCAGGGCCGATTTCGAAAACGTCGCCAAGCACCCGGAGCTTGCCGAGCTGCAGATCGGGCAGGCTGCGCGAGCCGATGACGAAGGCGACGTTTGCCGGCGCCTGCCGGGTCAGGCGCTCCATGAACCGCTTCACCGCCGGCGCCTCGATGGTGTGGTAGTCGTCGAAGAACACGGTGATGTCGGCCTCGCGCGCCGCAAGACCCGCCACAAGTGCTGCGAGCACGACATCGAGCTGGGGGATCGGGCTCGACTGGAAGGCGAGGTCGAGTTCCGCCGGGCTCTGGACGAGATGGCGCAGCGCGCCCACCAGATGCGACAGGAAGGCACCTTCGTCATTGTCCGTCGCCTCGCAGGACAGCCATGCCGTCAGCCGGCCGTGGCGCGCGACTTCCGCGGCCCATTGCGCCATCGTCGTCGACTTGCCGAAGCCGGCCGGCGCGGCGAACAGCACGATGCGCGTGTCGATATGGCGCTCCAGCGTCGACAGGATGGTCTCGCGGCGAACCCATCGGCGATGGTGCGGCGACGCTTGGCTGACGGATTGCGGAGCTGCTCTCATCTAGGTCCGCGCAACCTGTCGGTTCTCCGGGGAAAGCGCGGCTCCCTTGCCATTGCTCCACTCCGTTTCGATCAGCGGAATCTGCGGTGCGGCGTTGCGCGGCAAGGTCCCCTTGATCCGGGGATCGTCGACGATCTCAAATCCGGTAGCGAAGGGCACGAACCCGCAGGCACTGTAGAACCCGATGACGCTGTGATGGTCGAAGCTGCTCGTATGCAGCCAGATACGGTTCGGGTTGAGGCGCCATGCGAGATCCAGTGCGCCAGCCATCAGCCGCTTGCCGAAACCTCGGCCGGTCAGGGAGGGGAACAGGCCGAAATAGGTGATCTCGATCTCGCTGCTGTCGGCGGCGAAGAACTCGACCATGCCGAGATGCGCGCCGGTCTCGTCATGGCCGTAGTAGAGATGCTGGCGCGGGTCGGTGAAATGCTCGGTGATTTCGGCATCGGACATTTCGGAAACACGGTCCCACAGCCAGGGCGCGCCGATCTCGAGGAAGATCGCTCGGTAGGAAGCGCAGTCAGGCGTCGTGATTCGTGTCATGGCCAAGGGGTGCGCGAGATCGGGTTGCGGCGCGCGCGCCTCCATCCACGTCACCGCATTGGCGAGCTTGCCCACCGGCAGGCGATGGTAGCCAATGGCGAGATCGGTGATTTCGGCGGGCATCGTGTCTTCGGTGATCAACGCATTCCTCGTCATGTCTTCCAGAGATAGCAGTATCGGCTTGCTGCATCCGATGCCAACTCCCCAAGACCATGGCAGCATCGAACGGCAAGTCCTGGACTGAAAGTTTGGCGCGTATGCCTCTTGCATTTCTCAGGAATGGCATATGAGATATGATACACCATCCAGAAGAAAGTGAAATATGATGCCTGAGCGGATTGCGGATGAGGCCATTCTGAGCGCGGTCGATGACGGCTTCGCCCGACAGGTCGCGTTTCTGCAAGACCTCGTGCGGTTTCCATCCCAGCGTGGCGAGGAACATGCCGCACAATCGTTCATGGCGGCTGCCTATGAGGCTGTCGGCTACGCGGTCGACATGTGGCGCGTCGATGTCGATGCGATTCGCGACTTGCCCGGTTTTTCGCCTGTGGCGGTTTCCTATGATGATGCCTTCAATGTCGTTGCCACGCACACGCCGAGAACCGCGACCGGCCGCTCGCTGATCCTCAACGGCCATATCGATGTCGTGCCGACCGGACCGCTCGACCGCTGGGTGCGCGATCCCTACGATCCGGTGATCGAGGACGGCTGGATGCATGGCCGCGGCGCCGGCGACATGAAGGCCGGCCTGTCCGCCTGCCTCTATGCGCTGACCGCCTTGCGCAGCCTTGGCTATCAGCCGGCCGCGAACGTTTACCTGCAGTCGGTGGTCGAGGAAGAATGCACCGGCAACGGCGCGCTCGCCTGCCTGCAGCGCGGCTACCGCGCCGACGCCGCCTTTATTCCCGAACCGCTGGAGCCGAGATTGATGCGGGCACAGGTCGGTCCGATCTGGTTCCGGGTCGAGGTCGACGGCGACCCGCAGCATGCCTCGGGTGCATTCTCGGCCGGCGCCAATGCCATCGAAAAAGCCTTCATCATCATCCAGGCGCTGAAGCAGCTCGAAATCGTCTGGAACGCGCGCAAGGTCGACGACAAGCATTTCCATGATCATCCGCATCCGATCCGCTTCAACCTAGGCAAGATCGAAGGCGGCGAGTGGACATCGAGCGTTCCGGCGCGATGTGTCTTCGAGATGCGCGTCGCCACCTATCCCGGCCAGAGGCTCGAAGACGCCAGGGCCGAGCTCGAAGCCTGCATTGCCGACGCAGCGCGTGCCGATCCGTTCCTGGCCAATCGCCCACCGACGATGACCTACAACGGCTTCATGGCCGAGGGCTATGTGCTGGAGGGCGCCGACGAGATGGAAGCGGTGCTGCGCCGCAGCCATACCGCCGTGTGGGGCGAGCCGCTGACGGAACACGTCACTTCGGCGACAACCGATGCGCGTTTCTTCGGCCTCTACGCCGACACGCCGGCGATCGTCTACGGCCCGATCTGCCGCATGCCGCATGGCTATGACGAGGCCGTCGATCTCGACTCGGTGCGCAAGGTCACCCAGACGATCGCGCTGTTCATCGCCGACTGGTGCGGGCTCGAACCCATCGAGGCCCGGCCATGAATGCGGCTGTGCCCGATGCTTTCGGCGAAACGCTCGCCGAGGACGCGCCGGATGTCTCGACTGCCGACGCGCTTGCCATCCTGCGCCGGCACTACCGGCTGACCGGCAGCGCGCGTCCGTTGCCGGGCGAACGCGACCACAATTTCCACATCCAGACGGACGGCGAGGGCGAGTTTGTCCTGAAAATCTCCCATCCGGCGGAAGAGGCCGGCTTCACAGACTTCCAGAACAAGGCACTCGACCACATCCTTGCAGTCGACCCCACCTTGCCGGTTCCCAAGGTGCGCAAAAGCCTTGAGGGCGAAGCGCAATTCGCGGCCAGTGTTGGTGGATCGGCACCGCGCATCATCCGGCTGGTCACCTATCTGCCGGGCCAGTTGCTTTCGCGGTCGCCGACTTCCGAGGCGCAGGATCGCAATCTCGGCATCTTCCTCGCCCGCCTCGGCCGGGCGCTGCGCGGCTTCTTCCACCCGGCTGCTGGCAGCGACCTGCTCTGGGACATCCGCAAGGTCGCCAAGACACGGCCGATGATGGCGCACATCAGTGACCCGAGCCGGCGGGCGATGGTCGAACGCGCGATCGACTCCTTCGAGGAGCATGCTGCGCCGATCATTCCGAGGCTGCGCGCGCAGATCGTCCACAACGACATGAACTCCTACAATGTGGTGATGGACGCGTCGCGGCCGGAGATCGTCAGCGGCATCCTTGATTTCGGCGACATGATCCATTCGCCGCTGATCTGCGACCTCGCCATCGGCGCTGTCTACCGCTGGCCGGCGCAAGGTCATCCGCTGGCGCCGGCCGCGCGCTTTGTCGCCGGCTATCAATCGGTGCAGCCGCTCGAGGAGGACGAGATCGGCATTCTCTTCGATCTGATCCGTGCTCGCCTTGCGCTCATCGTCAACATCGCCAGTTGGCAGGCCGAGCGCTTCCCGGCCAAGCGCGACTATGTGCTGCGCCTCGCCACCGAGGTCTGGGCTTCGCTCGAAAAGCTGGATGGTCTGTCATCCACCGATGCCCGCCGCTATTTTCTCGACCATTCCAATCCGGAGTAGATGCTCGTGTCCCAGTCCTCGCCTTACCCTGCAAATGCCGACGCGGCTGCATCGGAGCGCGCGCTGCTTGAACGCCGCGCCAGGCTGCTTGGGCCGACTTACCGCGCCTTCTACCGCAACCCGATCCATCTGGTGCGTGGCAGCGGTGTGTGGCTCTACGATGCACAGGGCCGCAAGTTCCTCGACGGCTACAACAACGTCGCGTCGGTCGGACACTGCCATCCGCGCGTCGTCGAGGCGCTGTCGGGGCAGGCCGCCACGCTCAACACCCACACGCGCTATCTCAGCGAGATCATCCTCGACTACGCGGAGAAACTACTCGGCACCGTCCCGGCCCATCTCGGCCACGCCATGTTCACCTGCACCGGCAGCGAGGCGAACGATCTCGCCATCCGCATCGCCCAGCATTCCAGCGGCGGCACCGGGGTGATCATCACCGACTTCGCCTATCACGGCGCCACGATCGCGACGGCGCAACTGTCGCCGGCCGCGGTCGGGGCTAAGGGCGTGCCCGCGCACCACCGCACCGTGGCAGCGCCGGACACGTTCCGCGACCATGGCCGGGCCGCGCATGATTTCGCCAAAAATGTCGCGGCCGCCATCGAGGACATGGGCGCAAAGAATATCCGGCCGGCCGCATTGCTTCTCGACTCGGCCTTTTCCAGCGATGGCATCTTCTTTCCGGATGCGGTGGTGATGCGCGAGGCGGCCGACCATGTGAAAAAGGCCGGCGGCATCGTCATTGCCGATGAAGTCCAGTCCGGCTTCGGCCGGCTCGGCCAGGGCATGTGGGGCTTCGCCAACTATGGCATCGAGCCCGACATCGTCACGATGGGCAAGCCGATCGGCGACGGGCATCCGATGGGCGCCGTGCTTGTGCGGCCGCAGCTTGTCGCCTCCTTCGGCTCGAACACCGGTTATTTCAACACTTTTGGCGGCAATCCGGTCGCTGCCGCCGTCGGCCTCGCCGTTCTGGAGGTGATCGAAGGTGAAGGACTCATCGAGAATGCGCGCAATGTCGGCGCCTATACGGCTGAGCTGCTGCGCGCCCTGCAGAGCCGGCATGGCGCGGTCGCCGACATCAGGCACAACGGCCTCTATTTCGGCGTCGAGCTGATGGCGGACGGCGACGAGGCGCTGGCCGCCACCAAGACATCGGCGGTCGTCGAAGCCATGCGCGAGGACGGCGTGCTGATCTCGTCCTGCGGTCCGCGCGGCAATGTGCTGAAGATCAGGCCGCCACTGCCGTTTGCCAGGGACAATGCCGAGCAACTGGCCGAGACGCTCGATCGCGCGCTGTCGAACTGGTGAGCGGGCCGAACGCATGCTGAAGCTCGAACATCAAACCCTGAATGACCGCGCCTATGGCGCGCTCAAGCAGGAGTTGATTTCCGGCGGCTTCAGCCCGGGCCAGACGCTGGTCATCCGCAAGCTCGCCGAGATGTTCGGCATCTCGACGACACCGATCCGCGAGGCGCTGCAGAGGCTTGTCGCCGAGCGGCTGCTCGAGATGCAGAACAACCGCTCGGTCATCGTGCCGTTGCTGTCCGCGCCTGCCTTCGAGGAATTGACGCGCATCCGCATCGCCGTCGAGGGACTGGCGGGCGAGATGGCGGCGACCAGGATGAGCGAAAGCGGGCTGGCTGACATACAGGCGACGCTCGCCGGCATGCAGCGTGCCATCGAGGCCGGCGACGCCAGGGCCTATCTCTCGTTGAACGAGGCGTTCCACTTCGCCATCTACCAACACGCCGGCGCACCGATCCTGCTCAACATGATCCGCGACCTCTGGGGGCGGGTTGGGCCTTATCTCAAGCTGCTGATGCAGGCCGATCGCTACATTCCGCAGTCCAACGACGCGCATCGCAAGATCGTCGCCGCACTGGAGCAGCGCAGCGGTCCCACCGTGCGGATTTTCATAGAAGAGGACATCGCCGTGGCGGCCGCCGTACTATCTGCAAACCTTGACGCTGCCAGGTAGCCGTCGGCTTAGCTCGTCCCGTCCAGCCGGTCGCGCAGCATGCTCCAGCCGAGCAGCATGTTGGGCGCGTGCCGCAGCACGGCGTGGAACGGGATCGGCGCAGGCGCCGCGAAGGGCAGCGGCAGGTCGCGGGCATCGGTTCCAGCAGCCCAGTCCGCCAGCACCTTGCCCATCGCCGTGATCATCGCGATGCCGCGGCCGTTGCAGGCGCGGCCGGCGATCAGGTTGGGTCCAAGGTCGATCAGGTGCGGCAGGAAATCCGGTTCGACCGCTGCCATTCCCGACCAGCTGTAGGCAAGCGGCGGCAGATCGGGCAGATCGAGATGCCGGCCGAGTCTTCGCCAGATCGTCTGCGGTACGCGCGTATCCGCACCGGCGCCAAGGATATGCATGCCGCCGCTGATCAGCCGGTTTTCGGCGTCGAAGCGGAAGGTGAACAGATTGCGTCTGGTGTCACCGACACCTTGCCCGCCGGGAAGCAACCGGCTGCGTACTTCACGAGGCAATGGTGCTGTCGCGATCTGGAAGACTTTCAGCGGGAAATAGGTTCGCTGCAATGACGGATTGAGGGACCAGCCATAGGCGTTGGTGGCGATCAGCACCTTGCCGGCGCGTACCGATCCCGCTGGCGTTTTCAGTATCCAGCCATCAGCTGTCCGATCAACCGAGGTGACGCGCGTCTGCTCGAAGATCTTCGCACCGGCTTTCTCCGCCGCATCGGCGAGCCCGCGCGCATAGACGACCGGATTGAGCACGCCGCCGGAACGATCCATCCAGCCGCCGACATAGCCTGGCACGCCGGTCAGTCTCTCGATTTCCTGCCGATCCAATGTGACTGCCGGCCGGCCACGCTGCGCCCATTGCCCGGCACGTGATTTGACCTTCTCGAAGGCGGCAGGCGAATGCGCCGGCTGGATCCATCCGTTCTGCACGGCGTCGCAGTCGATGCCATGCTGCCGGATCAGGCGGAAAACCAGGTCGGCGCTGCCGGTGGCGAAATCGATCAGCCTTTCGCCGCGCGACGGTCCGAGATGGCCCAGTATGTCGACTGGATCCATTTTGGCGAAGTTCGGCACGACAAAGCCCGCATTCCTGCCGGTCGCACCCCAGGCGATGAACTCGGCTTCGAGAACGGCGACGGAAAGGCCTTTGCCCGCCGCATGCAGCGCGGTTGAAAGGCCGGAAAAGCCGCCGCCGACGATGGCGAGGTCGACATCGAGTCCGCTCTGCAGCGCCGGCCGCTCTCGACGGTTACGGCTGACGGCATGCCAGAGCGTAGCGCCGCGCGCTTCCTGCCGGATCGCGGCATTCATGACGGGGAGATGCTCTTGGCCGTCGCTACCTTCGCCCGCTTGCCAAACCACGGCCGCCGCGGCCTGTCGCCGAAAAGGCCGTTCGGCCGGATCAGCAGGATGACGCAGAGCATGACGCCGATCGCGGCGATCTGCAGCGCGGCGGCGCGCGCTTGCTGTTCCGGCGGGAACAGGATGCTTGTCAGCGTGCCAGATCCGGCCCATATCGCCCACACCAGGATGCTGCCGATGACGGCGCCGAGATTGCTGCCCGAGCCGCCGACGATCAGCATTACCCAGACCTGGAAGGTCAGAATCGGCAGGTAGTTGTCCGGCGCGATGAAGCCGGTGAAATGCGCCTGCAGCGCGCCGGCCAGCGCCATGATGGCGCCGCCGACGGCAAAGGCCTGGACGCGATAGAAACGCGCGCTCTTGCCAAGCGAAACCGCCGCCCGCTCATCCTCCCGCAACGCCTTCAGCACGCGGCCCCATGGGCTGCGCGACAGATGCTCCAAAGCGAGATAGGCGATCAGCGTCACGACCGAGACCACGGCAAGATTTGACAGGTTGAACAGCAGCGGCGTCTCGGCAAGACTGCCGAAGGGACGCGGAATGAAGCCGATGCCGAACGGGCCGCCGGTCAGTTTCTGCGCGTTGAGCGCGACCAGTTGCACGACGACGGCAACGCCGAAGGTGGTGATCGCCAGGTAGTCGGACCTGAGCCGCAGCGTCGCCATGCCGGTAAGGGCCGCGGCGATGCCGCCGACGACCATGGCGCCCGCCCAGCCGACGAGGATCGGCAGGCCGAAGCCGCCAAGCCGCGCGGCATCGTCCGGTGTTGTCAGCAGCGCGGATGTATAGGCGCCGATGGCGACGAAGCCGGCAAGGCCGACATTGAACAGCCCGGTCAGGCCCCATTGCAAATTGAGCCCCAGCGCGACCAGCGAGAAGATCAGCGCGGTGGTCAGGAAGAAGGCGCCATAGCCGAGCAGGTCCATCAGCGTTCCCTCACACCAAACAGGCCGATCGGCCGCACGAACAACACCGCCATCAGGATGATGAAGGAAACGGCGGCGCGCCACTCGGCGCCGATCAACTGCACGGCACCGGCTTCGGCGAGCCCGATGATCAGGCCGCCGAGCACGGCGCCGGGAATGCTGCCGATGCCGCCGAGAATGGCGGCGGCAAACATCGGCAGCAGCAAGTCGAAGCCCATGAACGGGCGGATCTGCACCAGAATGCCGATCATCACGCCGGCGACACAGGCCAGCGCCCCGCCGATGACCCAGGTGACGCGCACCACGCTGGCGACATCGATGCCGACGATTCGGGCCAGTGCCGCGTTCTGGCTCAAGGCCTGCATCGAGCGGCCCGTCTGCGTGCGCGTCATCAACAGATGCACGCCGAGCACCAGCACCGCGGTCAGCAGCAAAAGCGCGATCTGGTCGGGCGTGATGCGGATGCCGAAGCCGACCGGCATGGCGATCTGGATTGCCCGGCTGAAATAGGTCGGCCGCGAGGTGAAAGTGAATTCGAGCAGGCTTCTCAGCGCCATCGAGGCACCGAAGCTCGCCATCACCACGATGATCGCCTGGCCTTGCGAGCGAAGCCGCGAAAACAGCACTCTGTCGAGCAGCAGCGCCAGCAAAGCGGTGAACGCCATGCCGACGACCAGCGCGACAATCAGCGGCCAGCCGAAGGACAGCGGTGCGATCGGCGCCACCTTGCCGAATGTCGCGCCGATGGCGCTGACGACGGCCAGCGTCGCATAGGTTCCCCAGGCCATGAAGTCGCCATGGGCAAAGTTCGAGAAGCGCAGGATCGAATAGGTTAGCGTCACGCCGATGGCACCGAGGCCGATCATCGAACCCGTCAGCAATCCGTCGACGACAAATTGCAGGCTCATGCCGCACCTCCTGTGTCGGCCTTACGGGGGCGCTGGCCAAGATAGAGTTCGGCGACCACCGGGTCGTTCCATAGTTCGGAGGCGATGCCCTCGTGCCGGTCCTTGCCTTCGACCAGCACATAGGCGCGGTCGCCGATGGCGAGTGCCGCCTTGGCATTCTGCTCGACCAAAAGGATGGTGACGCCGGACTTGCGGATGTTTGCCAGCATCTCGAACACCATCGAGACGAATTTCGGCGACAGGCCGGCCGACGGCTCGTCGAGCACCAGCACCTTGGGGTGTACGATCAGCGCTCGCGCGACGGCCAGCATCTGCCGCTGCCCGCCCGACAAATTGCCGGCGGGGGTGCGGCGCTGGCGGACGAGATCGGGGAAAGCCGAATACATCTCCTCGATGCGGCCGGGGATTTCGCGCCGTTCGAGGATGCCACAAGCGACTTTGAGATTGTCCTCGACCGACATCAGCGGAAAGATGTTTTCGGTCTGCGGCACGAAGGCCAGCCCAAGCCGCACCATAGTGTGGGCAGGCGCGGCGGTGATGTCCTTGCCGTCCAGAAACACCGTGCCGCCGGTGATCGGGACGAGGCCGGCGATCGCTTTGATGAAGCTCGACTTGCCGGCGCCGTTGGGGCCGAGCACGACAACGATCTCGCCCTTGCCGACCGTGATCGAGGCGCCGCGCACGATCGGCACGCCGGGCTCGTAGCCGGCTTCGAGACTACGGACATCAAGAACCGCCTCGTTCATACGGTGCCTCCGAGATAGGCCTCGATGACGCGCGGGTCGCGGGCGACTTCTTCAGCCGTGCCTTCGCTGAGCAACTGGCCGCTCGCCATGACCAGGACGCGGTGGCAAAGCCGCGTCACCATGTCGATGTTGTGTTCGATCAAGAGGAAGGTGATGCCGCGCCTGTTGATGTCGCGGATGCGATCGATGATCACTTCCAGCAATGTCGCATTGACGCCGGCCGCCGGCTCGTCGAGGAGGATGATCGCCGGGTCGGCCATCATGACCCGGGCAAGTTCGAGCAACTTGCGCTGGCCGCCGGAAAGCACGCGCGCCGGCTCCCGCGCGAGGTGGGTGAGGGTGACGAGTTCCAGAAGTTCGAGCGCTTTGGTCCTGGCCGCTCTTTCCTGCGCCGCCACCCGCCATGGCGTGACGAAATTGGCGAGCAGCTTCTCGCCGGCCTGACCCTGTGCCGCCAGCATGATGTTTTCGATCAACGTCAGATTGGGCAGCGGGCGCGGGATCTGGAAGGTGCGGCCAAGGCCACGACCGATGCGCAGATGTGCGGCTTCGCCCGAGACAGGCGTGCCGTTGAGAAGGATCTCGCCGCTGGTCGGCAATATGCTGCCGGCAAGCAGGTCGAACATCGTCGTCTTGCCGGCGCCGTTGGGGCCGATCAGGCCGAGGATTTCTCCCTTTTTCACGTCGAACGAGACATCGTTGACTGCGATGAGGCCGCCGAACCGCCTGACGACATTCCTTGCCGTCAGAACCGGCGCGCAGGTTTCCCCTTGCCGTTTGGTTGCCTCGCTCATCAAACCCTCTGGCCGAAGACGATCGTCGCCGTCTCCTGATTATGATTTGTGATCACACTTGCTTTGATCACGCTATTCGGCTTTAATTTCCTCCGCAAGCCGAAAACCGGCCAAGAACGGAATTCCATGCAAAAGGCTGCCATCGAAAAGAACAACGAGGCAATCGCTGCCCAGCTTGCGCCGGTCGGTCGCGAAACGGTGCAGGACCGCGTCTATTCCGAATTGCGTCGCGCCCTGATCGGCGGTCTGTTCGAGCCGAGCCAGGTGCTGACCATCCGTGGCCTGGCCGATGCGCTGGTCACTTCGACCATGCCGGTGCGCGAGGCGCTCGGCCGGCTGATTACGGAAAAGGCGCTGGAGGCGCTGCCCAACCGTTCGGTGCGCGTGCCGCCGATCACGCTGGAACGCCTCGACGATCTCCTGCGGGCTCGCATCCTGATCGAGGGCGAGGCGATCGCGCTGGCCGCCGCCCGCATGGGTCCGCGCCAGATCGCCACCATCGAAACCATCCTCGCCGAATGGGACGAGATGCGGGCTTTGAAACACAAGAAGGACGTCGACCGCGAAGTGACGCTCAACCAGAGCTTTCATTTCGAGATTTACCGCTCCTGCGGTTCGGCCGTGCTGATCCCGATGATCGAGAGCCTGTGGCTGCAATCGGGTCCCTGCATTCGTGTCGCCATCTACGCCTTCTCGGAAGCCGGCGAGGTCGACACCGCCCAATATCACCGCCGCATCGTCACGGCGCTGTCCACGCAGGATGCGCAGGCGGCGCGCGAGTCGCTGGTCGCCGACATCAGCCGACCCTTCACCTTCCTGCGCAGCAAGTTGCAGGCCGCCGCCGCGAAAGACCAGACATGACCGCCATCAGGATCACCGAGCCGCGCTCGCAGCTTTCCGTAACGGCATTGCTGCTGCCCGAGAAGGCGCCGGAAAACGCTGCCTTCCTCTTGGCCTACCTCGGCACGCCACGCGTTGTTCCGGGCATCCATGCGATGTGGACGGGGCCTGAGATTTCCTGTCCGGTTCCATCAACCGACCTCGAGGGCCAGGCCTATGCAAAACCGTTGCCGGCCGAGAACGCGACGCTGAACCCGCAGCCGGGCGACATCGTACTGTCCTACGTGCCGTCACGCATGTGGGGCGGCAATCCCAATGCGATCTTCGACATTGGCCTCTACTACGGGCAGGGCGCGCGGCTCTTGTTCCCGATAGGCTGGCTGGCCGGCAGTGTGGTGGCGCAGGTGCGCGTCGAAGAGCGTGACCGGTTCGCCGCCGCGTGCGGTGTCATCCGCCGCAACGGCGCCTGCGATGTCACCTTCAGCCTGATGGAGGCCTGACATGGCCGACGACGGTTTCGAGCTGTTCGACCTTCGCGTCGAGGCGATCATCCCCAAGGACAAACCTATCTATTGCGGCGCCAAGGAAGGCGACTATTTCGAGCTCAAGGGCGAGATGCTGTCGATGCCGGCAGGGCAGGGTTTTTCGATCTATTCGATCGCCGCCGTGTTGCCGCTGCTGGCAGCCAAGCAGCGCCCGACCCACCCGAACGACTGGATGACCTCGGACGCCGAGATCGCTTGTCCCGATCCCAATTGCGGCAGCCGGCTGCGGATCGTCAGGGCGGCCAGGCGGCGGTTCAGCCACGCCGAGACGACGGCGGTGCCGCTGCCGAAAGAGGATGACCTGAGATGACCGCAAACACCTTCGAACTCGGCCCCGGCTACACCATCTCGCGCGTCATTCGCGGCGGCTGGCAGCTGGCTGGCGGCCACGGCGCCATTGACCGCAGCCAGGCGGTGGCCGATCTGATCGCCACTTTCGATGCCGGCATCTGGACCTATGATTGCGCCGACATCTATACCGGCGTCGAGGAGCTGATCGGTGCCGCGCGCCTGCGGCTGGCCAGCGAGCGCGGCCTCGACGTCGCGGCCAGGATGAAGGTGCACACCAAGCTGGTGCCCGACCTCGAACGGCTGGCCAGTATCAGCCGCGACTACATCAGGGGCATCGTCGACCAGTCATTGCGGCGGCTGAAGACCGAGCGGCTCGATCTCGTGCAGTTCCATTGGTGGGACTATGAACAGCCGCGCTATGTCGATGCCATGGGCTGGCTCAACGAGCTTCGGTTGGAGGGCAAGGTGCGCAATCTCGGCACCACCAATTTCGACACGCCAAGGCTCGCCGAGATACTCGCTGCCGGCATCCCACTGGTCAGCCAGCAACTGCAATATTCCGTGCTCGACCAGCGCCCGGGCAACAGCCTGGCCGCGCTCGCAAAACAGAACGGCGTCAGCTTCCTCTGCTATGGCTCAGTCGCCGGCGGCTTCCTCAGCAACAAATGGCTCGGTGCGGCCGAGCCCGCCACGCCGCTCGAAAACCGCTCGCTGGTCAAGTACAAGCTGATCATCGACGATTTTGGCGGCTGGGAGCTGTTCCAGCACCTGCTGCAGGCGTTGAAGGCCGTTGGCGACCGCCACGGCGTTGACGTCGCCACCATCGCCAGCGCCTGGGTGCTGGAGCAGCCGCAAGTGGCGGCGGTCATCGTCGGCGCCCGCAACCAGGCCCACGCCATTGCCAATGCGAAAATCATGGACGTTGCGCTCGACACCGAGGACCGGGAGCGGATTGCGGCCGTCATCGCGCAAGGCACCGGCCTCGAAGGTGACGTCTACACGCTGGAACGCGACCGCCGCGGCCGCCACGGTTCGATCATGCATTACAACCTCAATGCGGGGAAGAAATGAGCGGCGAACCCTCCCTGTTTTCACGCGCCAGCGCCGAAATCATCGACCTGCACCGCTTCTTCGTCGACTGGTTCGTCGCCGCGCGAGCCAACACGGTGGACTTCGGCCGCTTCGAACGCGCCATGGGCAAGGACCTCAGCATGGTGGCGCCGGACGGGCAGATCCTCGATCGCGAAGCGGTCGTCGACCATGTCCGCGCAAGCCGTGCTTCCTGCGACGATGGTTTCGCCATTTCGATCGAGGACATCCGGCCCGGCTGGCAGGACGCGGATACCATCGTCGTCCTCTATGTCGAAGCGCAGCTGCGCGCAGGCAAGCACAGCAGCCGTCAATCGAGCGCCGTCTTCACGACCAGTTCATCGGCGCCCAACGGCGTCGAATGGCGACATCTGCATGAAACCTGGCTGCAGGTGCCGGAACGCTGAACAAGCTCCAGAGTTCAAATACAGTCGAGTAACGAAAGGGGAACAACAATGACAAAGACGATACTCCAACTCACCACAGCGCTCGCTCTCGTCACGATGGCGGGTGCTGCGCAAGCCGCCGATTGCAAGATCACCGTCGGCCTCGTCATGGAGCTGACCGGCCCGGCCGGCGAATACGGCCAGGCCGGCGCCAAGTCGGTCGAGATGGCCTTCCGCGACATCAACGGAGCCGGCGGGGTGCGCGGCTGCGATCTCGTCACCGACACGCGCGACAGCCAGAGCCAGGGCAACATCGCGGTCGACGCCGCCACTCAGCTTGTGCAGGTCAAGAAAGTGCCGGTCATCATCGGCGGCATCATCTCGTCGGTGTCGATCCCGATCCTGACCTCGGTGACCGCGCCAGCCAAGATCGTCCAGGTCTCGCCAGCATCGTCCTCGCCGACGCTGACCGCGCTCGGCCGCGACGGCAAGACCAACGGCATCTTCTTCCGCACCATCACCTCGGATGCGCTGCAGGGTGTCGCCGCCGCCAAATATGCCATCGACAAGGGTTTCAAGAAGCTGTCGATCATCCACGTCAACAACGATTTCGGCGTCAACATGGTGGCCGAATTCTCGCGTGCCTACAAAGCGCTCGGCGGCACCATCGTCTCCGACACGCCTTACAATGAAAAGCAGTCGAGCTATGCCTCCGAAGTCACCGCGGCAATGGCCGGTGAACCGGACGGTCTCTACCTCGTCAGCACACCGGTCGACGGCGCCACGGTCGCCCGCACCTGGATCTCGCAGGGCGGCGTGCAGAAATTCCTGCTCAATGACGGCATGAACAGCCCGGACTTCATCGAATCCGTCGGCGCCGATTATCTGAAGGAAGCCTACGGCACGTCGTCCGGCACCAGCCCGACGGCCTCGACGGAGTATTTCACCAAGAACTATAAGGAATTCTCCGGCATCGAACCGACCAATCCGGCAGCCGACCGTTCCTATGACGCCGGCGCGATTGTTGGCCTCGCCATCGCCATTGCCGGCTCTGAGGACCCGGCCAAGATCAAGGACGCGATGTACAAGGCGGTCGATCCGGCCGGCACGCCGATCTTTGCTGGCAAGGAAGAGTTCGCCAAGGCGCTCGGCCTGATCAAGGACGGCAAGCCGATCCGCTACGAAGGCGTCATCGGCCCGGTCGCCTTCGATAAATATGGCGACATCACAGGCCCGTTCCGGCTGTGGAAGATCGTCGACGGCAAGGTAGCGACGGACGGTGAAATGACCACCGACGATGTCAACGCCTTGCAGGCCAAGCTTCAGTAAGCATCATTCCGTTTGGTCCGGCATCGATTATGTCAGCATCGATGCCGGGCCAAGAATATGGCTGCCTCATTGCGGCGCTCTTGCCCGGCACTCACGTCCGTTCCGTCGCAACTTGCCTGGGGATGAGAAAGCGGGCGGCGAGCACGCAGAGCAGCACGGTGAACATCAGGATCAGCGCCACCAGCGCATTGATATCGGGTGAGAAGCCAAGCCGCATCATCGCCCACAGCCTGACCGGCAGCGTGCTTTGCGTGCCAGTGACCAGGATGGTGATCATGGTCTCGTCGAATGACAGGGCGAAGGCCAGGATGGCGCCGCCGACCATGGCGCTCGACAGGTTCGGCAGGATGATGCGCCAGAAGGTCTGCCAGCCCGTGGCACCGAGATCGTAGGACGCTTCAACCAGCGTGCGGCTCATCGACTGCAGCCGCATCAGTACCGTGCGGTAGACTATCGCCAACACGAAAACCGTATGGCCGATAACGACCGTCAGCAGCGAGCGTTCGAGGCCGATCTCGCGGAAGAAGATCAGCAGCGCCAGGCCGCTGATGATCGGCGGCATCAGGAACGGCAGGAAGATGATGAACTGCAGCAGCGAGCGTCCGGAACGGCGCCCATGATAATAGAGCGCCAGCAGCGTTCCGCTGACCACCGACAGGATGACGGTGCAGACGCCGACGATCAGCGTCGTGCGCAGAGCGACCAATATGTCGTGGTTTTCAGCCAGCGCCACATAGGTCGACAGGGTCGGCGACGACCAGTCGACGGAGCCATGCGAAATGGTGAAGAACGACGACACGATCGGCACGAACAGTGGGCTGTAGAGCAGCACCGCAACCAGTGTCGTGATCGCGGCCAGAAAGATCGTGGACAGTCGGGGCAGGGCGCTCATACCGAAGTCCCCGGGTTGCGGCCAAAGCGTTCGCCGACGAGGATTGCGGCGATCACCACGACGGCCAGCGCCACCGACAGCGCCGCGCCGAACGGCCAGTTATAGGCCGTGCCGAACTGGCTGTAGAGGATGCGGCCGAAGGTGAAGCCGCTGATGCCGCCGACCATTTGCGGCGTCAGGAAATCGCCGATCGCCAGCACGAAGACGAAGCTCGCCGCCGAAGCGACGCCGGGCAGGCTGAGCGGCAAGGTGATGCGCAGGAAGGTCTGCAAGCCGCTCGCGCCGAGATCGTCGGATGCGCGCAGCAGCACCTGCGGAATCCGCTCCAGCGACAGGAAGATCGGCAGGATGGCGAAGGGGATCAGGAGCAGGGTCAGCGTCAAAAGGATGGCGTTCATGTTGAACACAAAAAGCGTCGACGGTTCCTGCAGGATACCAAGCGCCACCAGCGCCTTGTTGAGGAAGCCGTTGAGGCCCAGGATGCTGCGGATCGCATAGATCTTGATGACGTAGCTCATCAACAGTGGCACCAGCAGCAGCATCAGCAAGGCGTAGCGCCAGCGGCCTTTCAGCGTCGTCAGGAAATAGGCGGCGGGATAGGCAAGCAGGATGCAGATGATGGCCACCGACACGCACAGCACGATGGTGTTCCAGAACACCGGCAGAAAGACCGGATCGGTGAAGAACCTGACATAGTTGCCCAGCGACAAGCCGTAGACGATCGTGCCCTGGTCGACGCTGAAGAAACTGTAGCCGAGGAAGATCGCCAGCGGCACCAGGACGAAGACCACCGGCAAGGCAAACGCCAGCACCGTCACCAGCAGTGACAGCCGTCTTTCCGCAGGCAGTGTCGATCCGGCTTCGCTCATGCCAGCACCAGATGGCCTTCATGCGGCGCAAACGAAAGCGATACAGCCTCGCCGGATTTGAGCGCGCTGCCGTCGACGCGGCTCGGCACGCGCAGCCGCAAGCGCTGCGCGGCATTGTCGGCGCCGGCCATGATGGTGGCGACGGTCGACGAGCCGGCAAAGGCCAGATCGGAGATCGTGCCGGAAAAACGGTTGTCGGTGTCCTTTGCATCCGCAAGGTGCAAGGCTTCTGGACGGAACGCGGCGTAAGCGCTGGCGCCTTCCGCTGCGGCTTTCAAATGCGGCTGGTCGCTGATCGAACAGATGAGGCGCCCGAGCGCCGTCTCGATCGATCGCAGCTCGCCCTGGACCGGTCCGAGTTTCCCGGCCACCAGATTGTTCTCGCCGAAGAAACGCGCGACGAATTCGCAATTCGGTCTGTAGTAAAGGTCGTGCGGCGTGCCGAGCTGGCGGATATGGCCGGCCTCCATGACGCAGATCCGGTCGGCCATGCCGATGGCTTCTTCCTGGTCATGGGTGACGAACAGGAAGGTGGTCCTGATTTCGCGCTGGATGGACTTTAGGAACACCTGCATCTGCCGGCGCAGTTCGAGGTCGAGTGCGGCGAGCGGCTCATCGAGCAGGATCAGGCGCGGCTGGCAGATCAGCGCACGGGCGAGTGCGACGCGCTGGCGCTGGCCGCCGGAGAGCTGCGCCGGAAAGCGGTCGGCGAAACGCCCGAGCTGGACCAGTTCCAGCGCCTCCGCGACTCGGCGCGCGATTTCCTTGCGCTGGACATGGCGAACCGAAAGCCCGTAGCCGACATTGCCGGAAACGGTCAGGTGCGGGAACAGCGCATAGTCCTGAAACACGGTGTTGAACGGCCGCCGGTTGATCGGCATGCGGCTGATGTCTTGCCCATCCAGGCGGATCTCGCCCGACGTCAGCGGTTCCAGCCCGCCGATCAGCCGCAGCACCGTGGTCTTGCCGGAGCCGGAGGGTCCAAGAACGGTGAGGAACTCACCGTCCTTGATCGACAGGTCGATGTCGTGCAGCACGGGGACCGTGCCGTAGGATTTCGAGACGGACCGCAGCGTCAAGAGGTCGGTGTTCTGGTTCATGAAATACTCTCGCATACGCTTCGGCGGTCCGGAACTCCGGACCGCCGGGTCCTTCGAAGGCATGGTGCGGAAAGATCAGGGCGTTGCCTTGACCTCGTTCCACATGTCCGAACGCTTGAGTGGGTCCTCGACATTGTTGAGCCAGACCAGCTTGTCGTTGCCGCCGGCGCTGCCGGTTTCCGTCACCGTGTTGCCGAAGCCGGTACGCTCGGAAAGCTCGCCGCCGACCTTCTTGCTCAGCATGAAGTCGATCCATTTCTCGGCTGCCGCATTATCACGGACACCCTTGGAAATGACCCAGTTGTCGAGCCAGGCAAGCGCGCCCTCGCTCGGATTGACGTAGGCGACATGGGCGCCGATCTTCTGCAGCGCCTTGACCTGCTGCTGGCCGTAATTGGCCCAGATCAGGGCCACATCATTGTTCTGGTAGATCTGCTGCGCCTCGTCGGCGGTGGTGTAGAAGCTGAGCACGTTGCGCTTGAGTTCGACCAGCTTGGCCTTGACTGCAGCCATCTGCTCTTCGTTGAGGTTGAACGGATCCTTGTAGCCGAGCGTCAGTGCGGTGAACGAGAAATTGTGCTCGCCATTATCATACGCCAGCACCTTGCCCTTGTAGGCCGGGTCCCACAGAACCGACATCGAGGTCGGCGCCGGCTTGACCTTGTCGGTGTCGTAGATCAGGCCGATGGAGTCGAAGCAGAACGGAATGCCGTAGACCTTGCCGTCCTTGGTCACGCCGCTGACCGCCGTCAGGTCGCGGAAGCGCGGCAGCACGTCTTTCTGGTTGGCGAGCTTGGTGACGTCGATCGGCGACACCAGGTCAGCCTTGATGTAGCGCTGCAACTGGGCGGTGTTGACAGCAAAGACGTCGAAGTCCTGGCCCTCGCTGCCCTTGATCTTGGCCCAGATCTCGTCGTCGCTGCCGATGAAGACGACATCGACGCCGATGCCGGTCGCGGCGGTGAAGTCCTTGACCCAGTCGGCATCGGCGTAGCCGTCCCAAGCCAGTACCCGAAGGTTCGCGGCGAGCGCCGCCGATGTCATCAGGCCGATGCTGAGCCCGATTGTCGCTAGTCTTAGAAACGCTTTCCTCAGTCCCATTTTAATCTCCCATTATCGTTCTGGTGGACCGTAATTTTCGGGCCTGCGCCGTCACAGCTGGGTAACAGCGACCAGTCCCTCGTCCGGCACCGACACCATCCGGTTGCGCAGTGGCTTGCCGAACGTCTGTGCCTGGATTTCATACTCGTCGCCGGAAGCCGTCTTGACGCCGGAGGCGTAGCTCATCACCGCCGCGCCGAAGAAATAGGCGTGCAGGTCGCCCGCCCTGCGGTGCATCGGGTAGCGGAAATGGAAGTGTTCGAGATTGGCGATCGAGTGCGACATGTGCGCTTCACCCGACAGGAATTCCTGCTCCCAGATAACAGTGCCGTCGCGCAGGATGCGCGAATGGCCGCGCACTTCTTCGGGCAGGTCACCGATCAGCAGTTCCGGACCGATCGAGCAGGAGCGCAGCTTGGAATGGGCGAGATAAAGGTAGTTCTCGCCCTCCGTCACGTGGTCGGAATATTCGTTTCCGAGCGCATAGCCGATGCGATAGGGATGGCCATCGGGTCCATTGACATAAAGCCCGACGATCTCGGCTTCCTCGGCACCGGCTTTCGCGAATGCCGGCATCGGCAGCGGCGCGCCGGGCGGGACAATGCAGGTGCCGACGCCCTTGAAGAACCACTCTGGCTGAATCCCGATCTTGCCGGCGCCAGGCTTGCCGCCCTCCAGTCCCATGCGGAAGATTTTCAAGGAATCGGATTCGTCGGCACCTTCGCCATGGGTCAGAACATGCATCTGGTTGCGCGCGGCGGCACTTCCGGTGTGGGTGAGGCCGGTGCCGGTGACCAGGAAGCGCGCCGGTTCGGGATGGTCGACCGGAGCGAGCACCTGCCCATCGCGCAACAGTTGGTCGTAGTCGATTTTCGCTGTGCCGGTCCGCTTCTCGACCAGCGCTGCGATCGACGTGCCCTGGGCAATTGCCGCTTCGGCCAGCTCCAGCACGCTGCTGGTCTTCTCGAGAGGGTGCAGATGATTGCCGTCATCGCAGACACGGCCAACCCCTCTGCTGCCGTCGGCCATTCTGAACTGAACAAGACGCATGAACTAACCTTCTTCCTTTGAAGCCGTACGGGTCACACCCAGCCCGCATCGACGATGAACTGCTGGCTTGTGCACATGCGGCTGTCGTCGGCGGCGAGGAACAGCGCCATGCGCGCGATATCGGAGGGTTGCAGCCGGTCGGGCAGGCACTGCCTTTCCGCGATCTGGCGTTCGCCGGCCGGGTCCAGCCACAGGCGAATCTGGCGCTCGGTCATCACCCAGCCCGGCACCATGCAGTTGACGCGGATGCGCTCAGGGCCAAGCTCGCGGGCCAGCGCCCGCGTCATGCCGTAAACAGCCGCTTTCGCGGTGACATAGGCTGGGCAATCCGGATCGCCGACCATCCAGGTGATGGAGCCGAAGTTGATGATCGAGCCGCCGCCCTGCGCGCTCATCTGCGGACGCACTGCCTGCGCCGCGAAAAACTGGTGGCGCAGATTGACCGCCATGCGGTCGTCCCAATAGGCAACCGTCACATCCTTGGTCTGGTGGCGGTCGTCATTGCCGGCATTGTTGCACAGCGCCTGGATGGGGCCATTGTGCTGCATTGCCTGCACGGTTGCCGCCTGCAACTCTTCGACGTTGCGCAGGTCGCATGGAATGAACAGCGGCGCGGCATGTCCGTCGGCCGCAATCGCGTCGACCAGACGTTGGGATGGTTCTTCGGCCATGTCGACGAAGGCGACGCGGCTGCCCTGGGCGCAGAAATGGCGCACCAGGCTTTCGCCGATGCCGCTGCCGCCGCCTGTTATGAAGACGCTGCGGCCCTTGAGGCTTGGATAGATCGCGTAGCCGATTTCATCCGTCATCGCGCGCCTCTCTAGTGCGAATGCCGAGGAATGCCGGCATCGCGCCGGCCGACGAGAAAGTCGAAATCGCAGCCCTTGTCGGCCTGCAGCACGCGCTCGACATAAAGGCTCTGGTAGCCGCCCTCCGGCGACGCCGGCGGCTTCCAGTCACGCCGGCGGATGGCGAGCTCCTCTTCCGACACCAAAAGTTCCAACCGGCGGCCGGCGACATCGAGCTCGATAAGATCGCCGTCGCGCACCAGCGCCAGCGCGCCGCCTGCGGCAGCTTCTGGAGCCACATGCAGAACCACGGTGCCGTAGGCGGTGCCGCTCATGCGCGCGTCCGAAATGCGCACCATGTCGGAGATGCCTTGCTTGAGCAGTTTGGCCGGCAGCGGCATGTTGCCGACCTCGGCCATTCCGGGATAACCGCGCGGCCCGCAGTTCTTCAGCACCATCACCGAGGAGGCATCGATGTCCAACTCCGGATCGTCGATGCGGGCGTAGTAATGCTCGATGTTTTCGAACACCACCGCCTTGCCGCGATGCTGCATCAGCTCGGGCGTTGCCGCGGACGGCTTGATGACCGCGCCGTCAGGCGCCAGATTGCCGCGCAGGATGGAGATGCCCCCTTCCTTGGTCAGCGGCTCGCTCATTGGGCGGATCACTTCGCTGTTGTAGTTGGGCGCGCCGTCGATCAATTCACCGATGGTCTTGGCGCTGACGGTCATGGCGTCGCGATGAAGAAGCCCCACTTCATCAAGCGACGCCATGACCGCAGCTAGCCCCCCGGCGTAGTAGAAATCTTCCATCAGGAACCGGCCCGACGGCATCAAATCGACAATAGTTGGAACGTCACGACCTAGGCGGTCCCAGTCTTCGAGGCTGAGATCGACACCGATCCGGTTGGCGATGGCGATCAGATGCAGCACCGCATTGGTCGAGCCACCGATCGCGCCGTTGACGCGAATGGCGTTCTCGAACGCTTGCCTGGTGAGGATCTCCGCGATCGTCACGTCCCTGCGCACCAGATCGACGATCTGGCGTCCGGCCATCTGGGCGAGCACGCCACGGCGCGAATCCACCGCCGGGATCGCGGCGTTGTCCGGCATGCCGATGCCGAGCGCTTCGACCATGCTGGCCATGGTCGAGGCCGTGCCCATCGTCATGCAGCTGCCCGCCGATCGGCTCTGGCCCTGCTCGGCGGCGAGGAAGTCGGCAACCGGCATGCGGCCGGCTTTAACCTCCTCGGCGAATTTCCAGACGTGGGTGCCCGAGCCGATATCCTGTCCGCGGAACTTGCCGTTGAGCATCGGCCCGCCGGAAACGGCGATGGTCGGCAGGTTGCACGATGCGGCGCCCATCAGCAGCGCCGGTGTGGTCTTGTCGCAACCGACCAGCAGGATGACGCCATCGATCGGATTGCCGCGGATGGACTCTTCGACATCCATGCTGACCAGATTGCGAAACAGCATGGCGGTGGGGCGCATGTTGCTCTCGCCCAGCGACATCACCGGAAATTCGAGCGGCAGGCCGCCGGCTTCATAGACGCCGCGCTTGACGTGATCGGCCAGCGCCCGCAGATGCGCGTTGCATGGGGTCAATTCCGACCAGGTGTTGCAGATGCCGATCACCGGGCGGCCGTCGAAAGCGTCGGCGGGAATGCCCTGGTTCTTCATCCAGCTGCGGTGCATGAAGGCGTTCTTGCCCTCACCGCCGAACCAGGCCTCGGACCGCAGTTTGCGTTTGGTGTCGGTCACGATGTCTGTTCCCGTTCCTGGCGGCGCTTGTTGCGGTTTTCGACGCTGCGGCGCACGTCCTCCTCGGCATTGTCGATGAGGACCAGCAGCGCCTTTTGTGCGCCGGTCGCGTCGCCGGCGGCGATCTTTTCGGCGACTTCCCGGTGCAGCGGCAATGAGGGGCGCTGCCCTTCCGGATTGTCGTTGGAAAGACGAAAGCTCGTCACCAATGCGGTTTCGACCAGTGCCGCCAGCGAGCCGATCAGCTCATTGCCGGTCATGCGCAGTATGGTCTGGTGGAACAAAAGGTCAGGCTTGGCGAAGCGGTCGCCGTCGTCGACCACCGCCTCCATTTCGACCAGAGCTGCATTGATCTCGGCGATCTGCGCTGGCGTGGCGCGCTGGGCCGCAAGCGCTGCCGACATCGGCTCGATGGCCCTGCGCAATTCGAACAGCGCCCGGACATCGTCGGCGCTGACACCGCTGGCATAGCGCCATGACAGGACGTCCGGGTCGAGGAAATTCCAGTCGGCACGAGGACGCACCCGTGTGCCGGTCTTCGGCCGCGATTCGACCAGCCCCTTGCCCGCCAACACCTTGATCGCCTCGCGCAGCACCGTGCGGCTGACCCCCAGCATCTCGCTTGAATCGTCGGCATTGGGCAGTGCCTCGCCGGGCAGGAAATCGCCTTGAACGATGCGCAATCCGATTTGCTCGACGACGGTCGCATGCAGAGCGGTGGAGCCGCTGGAAACCGCCACCGCGACTCTCGACGTACGCGCCATACTGAAAGATTTGTTATTCTTCATACTATTCATATGATATGTCTTATAGGCATGGCGATTGGAGTCAAGGGATGGGGGTGTGCCGATGACAAAGAATTCCGCTGCCGTTACCGAGCAGCACCAAGAGCTGATCTCGATCAGCGATGGCATTGCGACCGTGGAAATCGTCCCTGCTGCCGGCGGTGCCCTGGCGTCGTATCGCTGGCGGCAAAACGGATCCGTCGTGGATTGGCTGCGCCCTGCTGACCCGGCGGCGATCGGCCGCCGCGATGCCGGCGCCATGGCCTGCTTCCCGCTGGTTCCCTATTCCAATCGCATAAGGGGCGGTCGCTTCGCATTCGCCGGCCGCACCGTCGAACTGCCGACCAACTCGGACGATCCGCACTATGAGCACGGCCATGGCTGGCGTCGATCATGGACAGTCGTGCGGCACGAAGCCAGCAGCACGGTCCTATCCTATCGCCATGCTGCCGATTCCTGGCCGTGGAGCTATGAGGCAAGGCAGGCCATCTCGCTGATCGATGGCGGGCTGGCGATTGCCCTCTCGCTGCGCAACCTTTCGGACACGCCGATGCCGGCAGGCTTTGGCCTACATCCCTATTTTCCGTCGACGCCGTGGACACATGTCCAGGCGCGGGTGTCCGGCATGTGGGAAACCGATGCGGAAATCCTGCCCACCATCCACATACCGCCGCCGCCGGGCGCCAACCCGACCACGGGCTTCGACGTGTCGGAGACGGACTTCGACACGGTCTTCACCGGATGGTCGCGCCGCGCCCGGATCTCCTGGCCGGAGCATGGACGGCAACTGGACATCGAGGCCGAGGCGCCACTCGATTTCCTTGTCCTCTACACGCCGCCCGGCGAGCCGTTCTTTTGCGCCGAACCGGTCAGCAACATCACCGATGCCTTCAACCGCAGGGCTGACACGGGCATCGAGACCGGCTGCATCGTACTGGCGCCCGGGCACATGAGGTCCGCAAGCGTTCGCTTCACGCCTTCGCGGGAGATCTGATCGCCAGTCTGAGCCGCATCAACTGCTTTGCCTCGCCGCTTCGCGGATGGTCTGCAGCAGGATGGAGAAGGCCGGCGAGGGCGCCGTGTCGGTCCGCATCGTCAGGCCGACCGGTCCTTTGGTTTCCTCGGTGTCGACCGGCAGGGCGACGAAGGCGCCACTGCCGAGTTCATTGGCGACGACGCCTGCCGAAATGATCCAAACCGCATCGCTCTGCCGCAGGAAGGCGCGGCCGAAGGAGTCCGAGACGGTTTCGATCTCGGTTGCCGGCGCCGTCATGCCGTTGGTGATGAACAGGCGGTCGACGAAAGGGCGGATGACCGATTCCCGTGTCGGCATCAGCGCCGGGAACTCGTCGAGCCGCGCGAACACGTCCTGTCCGGGCTCAAGCAGCGGATGTCGCGCCCGCACCACGAACAGCACCTGTTCGGAGTAGAGATGCTCGAAGAAGAAGCCGGTCATGTTCTCCGGCGCCGCCAACCGTCCGACGACGAGATCGAGCGCGCCGGTGCGCAACTGTTCGAGCAGCACCGCGTTCTCGCCGGTGACGATCTTGATCGCCGCACCGGTGCTCTCTTTGAGGAACAGGCTCATGGCAAGCGGCATCACCCGCGCCGACACCGTCGGCAGCGCGCCGATGCGGATCGGGTGCCGGTTGACCGCCCCGTCCTGCCGGACGGAATCGACACCCTGCTTGAGCGCCGTGATCGCCGTACCGGCATGGCGAAGGAAGATTTCGCGGATGCGCGTCAGTCTGATGCCGCGGCCGTCGCGTTCGACGACCGCCACCCCCAGCGCCTCTTCCAGTTCGCGCAATGTCTTGGTCACCGCCGGCGGGCTGACATGCAGGAAGTCGGCCGCCCGCGCCACGCTTCCCTGCCGCGCAACTTCAAGGAATGCCTGCAGGTGACGGAACCGGATACGGCTCTCGGACATGGATTTGATAACCCCTGAGTTAATGAAACGCCAAAAAATATCATTTTACCGAACCAAACGCCTTGTGCAATGTGAGGGCGGAGGATCGAAACCGTGCCATTCGTCACCATCGGCGGCATCACGCTGCACCATCGCCACATCAAGGCGACCGGCAATGCGCGCCCAATCATATTCATCAATTCGCTCGGCACCGACTTCCGGATCTGGGACGAAATTGTCTCGACGTTCGATGGTGAAATGCCGCTGCTGGTGTATGACAAGCGCGGCCACGGACTGTCCGACATCGGCGACATCAGGTCGATCGACGATCACGTCGATGACCTCTCGGCGCTCATCGATCATTTCGGCTTGAGCAAGGTCGTGCTGTGCGGCCTGTCGGTCGGCGGCATGATCGCGCAGGGGCTCTATGCCAGGCGGCCTGAAATCGTCGAAGGCCTGATCCTTTGCGATACGGCACACAAGATCGGCACGACAGACAGCTGGAACACACGCATCGCGACCGTCGAAAGCAAGGGCATCCAGGCGATTGCCGATGGCGTGCTCAAAGTGTGGTTCACCCCCGCCTTCCACGCGGCGCGTCAGGCCGAGCTCGACGGTTACTGGAACATGATGACGAGGCAAGCGCTTGCAGGTTACGTCGGGACTTGCGCGGCCGTTCGCGATGCCGATTTCACCGATGCTGCACGCCGCATCGCGGTGCCGACGCTCTGCGTGGCCGGCGACCAGGATGGCTCGACACCTCCCGATCTCGTCCGCTCGCTGGCCGCGCTGATCCCCGGCGCGCGCTTCGAAATGATCCGCGACGCTGGACACATTCCTTGCGTCGAACAGCCTGAAGCGCTCACCGCCCTGATCCGCGGCTTTATCGCGTCGCTTGCCCCTGGAGCAGTAACCCATGGATGAAGTCCCCGGCAACGCAACCAGATATTGCACCGGCCTCGCGGTGCGGCGCTCGGTGCTTGGTGACCGCCATGTCGACCGCGCCGAGGTCGCCGCCACCGATTTCGACCAGCCTTTCCAGGAGTTGATCACCGAGGCCGCCTGGGGAACCGTGTGGGCGCGGCCGGGCTTGACCAGGCGTGAGCGTTCGATCGTCACGCTGGCGCTGCTGGCCGCACTCGGCCATGATGAGGAGGTTGCTATGCATGTGCGCGCCACCGTCAACACCGGTGCCTCGCGCGACGATATCTGCGAGGCGTTCCTGCATGTCGCCATCTATGCCGGCGTGCCGGCCGCCAACCGTGCCTTCAGAATTGCCAAGGACGTGTTTTCGGAAATGGACGGAAGCCAGAATGACCGCTGAGTCCGGCTCGAACCGAAGGCCCGAGACCGGCGCCTTCTTCCAGCGCGACCGGACCTGGCATCCGCCTGTTCTGACACCGAATTACAAGAGCTCCGTGCTGCGCTCGCCGCAGAAGGCGCCGCTGCCGTTCGACAACACGCTGTCGGAGATTGCAGGCCCGGTCTTCGGTCACGCCATGCTCGGCAAACTCGACGCCGACCTGATCCACAATTTCGCCAGGCCCGGCGAGAGCGCGCTCGGCGAGCGCATCATCGTCCATGGCCGGGTGCTCGATGAACGCGGCGTTGGCGTACCCGGCGCGCTGCTCGAATTCTGGCAGGCCAATGCCGGCGGCCGCTACCGCCACAAGAAGGACGGCTATCTGGCGCCGCTCGACCCGAACTTTGGCGGCTGCGGGCGCGCCATAACAGGCGAGGATGGCGGCTACGCCTTTCGCACCGTCAAGCCCGGCCCCTATCCCTGGCCGAACGGGCCGAACGACTGGCGGCCCTCGCACATCCATTTCTCGGTCTTCGGCCACGGCTTTGCGCAGCGGCTGATCACGCAGATGTATTTCGAGGGTGATCCGCTGATCTGGCACTGCCCGATCGTGCGCGGCATCCCCGACAAGGCCGCCGTCGAAACGCTGATCGCCACGCTCGACATGCAGGCGACGATCCCCTTCGACGCGCGCGCCTACAAGTTCGACATCGTGCTGCGCGGGCGCCGCGCGTCGCTGTTCGAAAACAGGCTGGAGGGCAATTGATGGCCCAGTCGCTCGACCGGCTCAGGGAAAGCCCCTCGCAGACCGCCGGACCTTATGTCCATATCGGGCTGACGCCCAATTTCTGCGGCATCGGCGGCGTCTATGCGACCGACCTTGGTGCGACCATGGTCAACGACAGGACCAAGGGGGAGCGCATCGGCCTGCGCATCCGGGTGCTCGACGGTACCGGCACGCCGCTCAAGGATGCGCTGATCGAGATCTGGCAGGCAGATGCGGATGGGCTTTACAATTCGCCGGCTGAACTGCGCGGCGCGGCCGATCCGAACTTTTTCGGCTGGGGCCGTTGCCCGACCGACATGGACACCGGTCTGTGCACGTTCGAGACGATCAAGCCGGGCCGCGTGCCGTTCAGGGACGGAAGCCTGATGGCCCCGCACATCACCCTCTGGATCGTCGCGCGCGGTATCAATCTCGGCCTGCACACACGCCTGTATTTTTCCGATGAGGAAAAGGCCAATGCCGGGGATGCGATCCTGGCGCGCATCGAGCACCGCGTCCGCGTGCCGACGCTGATCGCCGAGCGCAACGGCGATATTTATGTTTTCGACATCCATCTCCAGGGGGAGAAGGAAACGGTCTTCTTCGACAGCTGATGGTCAGGAGGAGCAGGATATGACCGTATCGCCCTTCGACCATCCACTGCTCTCCGCTCTTCTCGGCGACGAGGAGGCGAACCGGCATTTTTCCGTCGAGGCGGAAATCGAGGCGATGCTTGCCTTCGAGCGGGCGCTGGCGCAAGCGGAAGCTGAAAACGGGATTATCACCAAGGATGATGCCGCCGCGATCGTGGCCGCACTTGCCACATTCCGGCCCGACACCGCCTTGCTGCGGGCTGCCGTCGCCAAAGACGGCGTCATTGTGCCGGAACTGGTACGCCAGATCAGGGCGGCGGTCGGCGAACCGCATGGCGACAAAGTGCATTTCGGCGCAACCAGCCACGATGTCATCGATACCGGCCTGGTGTTTCGGCTGAAGTCCATCGTCGAGCATCTCGGCCTGCTCCTGACCGAGACCATTATACGGCTCGTCTCGCTCGAAGAGCGGTTTGGCGGCAGGGCGCTGACGGGAATGACGCGCATGCAGCCAGCCATTCCGATCAAAGCGGCCGACCGCGTCAGGACGTGGCGGGCGCCACTGCAACGGCATCAGGAAAGATTGTCGGAACAGTCGAGGCGTCTGCTGGTGATGCAGTTCGGCGGTGCCGCCGGCACGCTGGAAAAGCTAGGCGACAAAGGTCCGGCGGTGCGCGCAGCACTAGCCGCAAAGCTCGGCCTTGGCGACGCACCGCATTGGCAGAACCAGCGTGACGCACTCGCCGATTTCGCCGGCCTGATGTCGCTGCTATCAGGCAGCCTCGGCAAATTCGGCCAGGACATCGCGCTGATGGCGCAAGGTGGAACCGAGATCGAGCTTTCCGGCGGCGGCGGCTCTTCGGCCATGCCGCACAAGCAGAACCCGGTGAAGGCCGAAGCGCTGGTGGCGCTTGCCCGCTTCAACGCCACGCAGCTTGCGGGCATGCATCACGCGCTCGTGCATGAGCAGGAGCGCTCGGGCGCTGCCTGGACGCTGGAATGGCTATTGCTGCCGCAAATGGTCATCGTGACGGCCGCGTCGCTCCGCCTTGCCGCTGAGCTGGCCGCACAGGTCGAAAGTCTCGGCCACTGATGCGCACGCAAATCGTCATCGTCGGGTCCGGACCGTCCGGCCTGCTGCTTGGGCAGCTTCTGGCCGGCATCGGCGTCGAGACGGTCATTTTGGAACGCGCGAGCCGCGAGCACGTGCTTGGCCGTGTGCGGGCAGGGGTGCTCGAACAGGGCACCGTCGAATTGCTGGAACAGGCTGGCGCGGCGGCAAGGCTGCATGCCGAAGGACTGCCGCATTCCGGCATCTCGCTCGCCTTCGACGGACGCCTGCACCGCATCGACCTCGAGGCACTGACCGGCGGCAGGCATGTCACCGTCTATGGCCAGACCGAGGTGACGCACGATTTGATGGACAAGCGCGATGCGGACGGACTGACCACGATCTACGAGGCGGCAAATGTCGCGTTGCACGATTTCGACGGCGCCGCACCTTTCGCGACCTATGACAAGGACGGGGTCACGCATCGCATCGATTGCGACTTCATTGCCGGCTGTGACGGCTATCACGGCGTCAGCCGCAAATCGGTGCTCGAGCGTGCGCTGAAAATCTTCGAGCGGCAGTATCCGTTCGGCTGGCTCGGCGTGCTGGCCGAAGTGCCGCCGGCCGATCACGAACTGGTCTACGCCAATCACGAGCGGGGTTTTGCCCTGTGCTCGATGCGCTCGACGCATCGCAGCCGCTATTATGTGCAGTGTCCGCAGGACGATCGCGTCGAAGCCTGGCCGGACGATCGCTTCTGGGACGAGTTGCGCCGCCGCTTGCCGGAGCAGACCGCGGCAAGCGTCGTTACTGGACCATCCTTTGAAAAGTCGATCGCGCCGCTGCGCTCTTTCGTCGCCGAGCCGATGCGTTTCGGCAGGCTGTTCCTGGTCGGGGACGCCGCCCACATCGTGCCGCCGACCGGCGCCAAGGGCCTCAACCTCGCCGCCAGCGACGTGCGCTATCTCTTCGCCGGTTTTCGCGACTTCTACATCGAGAAATCATCTGTTGGCATCGACGCCTATTCCGGCAAGGCGCTGGCACGGGTCTGGAAGGCGGTTCGCTTTTCCTGGTGGATGACGACGATGCTGCATCGTTTTCCCGACACCGGCGAGTTCGGCCAGCGCATCCAGGAGGCCGAGCTCGACTATCTCGTGCAGTCGCGTGCCGCATCGACCGCGCTCGCGGAAAACTATGTCGGCCTGCCCTATTGAGGGCTGCGGATCATCCGGCGCCTTGCTGCCTGGCAAAATCCAAAAGCATCGGGCGCTGCCCCTTGAGGATTTTCACCTCGGCCTCGGGCAAGGTGAACCAGCCCGCTCTGTCGACCTCCGGGAACTCCTTCAGGGATCCCGACCTTGGCGGCCATTCCATGGTGAACATGTTGCTTTTGATGGCAGCCACATCGATGTCGATGCGCGCCTCGACGGACCAGGCCGTGACAACCTTGCCACCGGGTTGTTTGTAGTCGCCAAGCCGCGCGAAGGTGCCGTCGACCCTGACGCCGAGCTCTTCCTCGGTCTCGCGTTGCGCTGCCGTCAACTCATCCTCGTCCTCGCCGACGAGACCCTTCGGTATCGACCAGGCGCCATCGTCCTTCTTCGCCCAGAACGGCCCGCCCGGGTGAACCAGCAACACCCTGAGATCGCCATCGCTGCGGCGATAGATCAGCAATCCCGCACTGCGTTTTGCCATTTTTGTACGTCCATTTGCGAAGCCGGCAGCCTGCTGATGGTCCTTGAATCGTTGATGCGAACCTTGCACTAGGGGATTGCGACGCTATGTCAGGCGCGTCTGCATTGCACCTCGGTCGCGAGTCCGGCAATCTGATACCATCGCTTATTTGGCGGCTCGAAGGCTAGGTGACGATGCAACTCGGTCTTATTGGCTACTATAGCGACTTCGTGGTGTATCCGCTGGTGATCGCCGTGCTGGCAGTGGCCGGGCTGCTCGAGGCTGGCGAAGAAAGTGCGCCAGGCTGGATCGGCACTGTCCTCGCCTGTCTCGGCCTCTGGACGCTGATCGAGTATGTGCTGCACAGGTTCGCTCTTCACCATATTCCTTACGTCAAGGACCTGCACGACCGTCACCATGTCGAGGAACGCAGTTCTGTGGGCACGCCAACCTGGCTCAGTCTCGGCGTGCATGCGCTGGTCGCGTTTGTGCCCGTTTGGGTGGTCTCAGATTTCGCCACCGCGAGCGCGGTGAGCTGCGGGTTGATGCTGGGATATCTGTGGTACATCAGCATCCACCACATGATCCATCACTGGCACCCGGCGCATCCGAGCTATCTCTACACGCTCAAGCGCCGTCATGCGGTGCATCACCACATCGACGAAACGGCCAATTTCGGTGTGACTTCGGCATTCTGGGATCGCGTTTTCGGCACGGCGCAGCTCTGAAGTCCTCAGTCCTCGCCGTTCAGCGCCTCTTTCCGCGACCGCCGGAAGTCTTGGCTCCGCGAGGTCCGCTCTGGACCGGCGTGTTGTTCTGGTTCTCGTCGGACAGTTTTCGCCAGCGGGCAAGGCGCTCCGGGTCGAGCGTCCCCGCCTTCAAGGCAGCCTGAACCGCGCAACCCGGCTCGTGCACATGCGTGCAGTCGCGGAACTTGCAGAGCGGTGCAAGCTCGGTGATTTCGGCAAACAGCGTGTCGATGCCGTAGCCGACATCGCTGACCTGCAGCGTCCGCATGCCCGGCGTGTCGATCACCCAGCCACCGCCGGCGATTGAATGCAGCGATCGCGACGTGGTGGTGTGGCGTCCCTTGGAATCGTGCTCGCGGATGCCCCCGGTCTGTTGCGGCGATTGCTGCGCCGATCCGGCCAGCGTGTTGACCAGCGTCGATTTGCCGACGCCGGAGGAGCCGACCAGCGCCACCGTCTGGCCGACACCGCACCAGGCAGCCAGGACGGTTGCCGCATCCGATGTGCGGGGGTTCAGCATCACCACCGGCAATCCACGCTGCAACGCCGCAGCTTGCTTCTGGTAGGTCTCGGCGCCTTCAGCGGTATCGGCCTTGGTCAGCAGGATCACCGGCGTCGTTCCGGCCTCGTTGGCCAGCGCCAGATAGCGCTCGAGCCGGGCGGGATTGAAGTCGGCATTGCACGAGGTGACGATGAACAGCGTGTCGACATTGGCCGCGGCAAGCTGCGGCACCCTGCCACCGCCCTGGGTGCGGCGTTCCAGCACCGTCTTGCGGGTCAGGCGGCGCTTCACAAGGTGTTCATGCCCATCGACCAGCACCCAGTCGCCGACGGCGTAGTCACCGGTGTTCGCCTGCGCCGCCAGCGTCAGATCGACCGGCCCTGCCTGGGACAGGCCGGTCAGGCGATCGCGGTGGACGGTGGCGATCCGCGTCGGGACAAGATTGGCTTCGCCGGGTTCGAGCTGGTCGCCGAAAAATTCGGTCCAGCCCAGGCTGGCGAGCGATGGCGTGGAGTGATCCGTCACGGCTTTGACCACGGCGTCACGGACATTGGACGGTATCCCTGGCAGGTGGGGGCGAACGGGTAGGGTGATTTCCAAGCCGTGTATGGGCGGCATGGCGACATTTGGCAAGCAGGCCCGTAGCTGAGGGCTGAGCGGCAAGCTTCTGCAGCCCTTCGTCGAACTGACAATGAAGTCCATGACGCCATCAGTTTTGAAGCGTTAACAAATAATTTGACGCATGGAATATTTTTGCGTTCTATTGGGAACTGTGAAAATTGACTGAATAAGTTCCGTCAAGCATTGTCGCATCCGGTCAACGGCCGCATGACTGTGGGCGGGGCCGATCGTTGGCAGGGGATCAGGAATATATCGATGGCGGAGAAGACGCACCGCACGATGGACGACTTCGCCCAGGCATGCGGCGTGTCGCGCCCGACGCTGTCCAAATATTTCGACGATCCGGCGAGCGTGAAGCCGGCGACGCGGGCGCGCATCGAAGCCGCCCTGCGTTCCTCGGACTATCAGCCGAACCTTTTCGCCCGCAATCTTAACCGTAAGCGCACCCGCAACATCGGCATCGTCGTGCCGACGATCACCGATCCTTTCTACGCCGAGATGGTCAGCCGCATCGAATTTCGTTGCCGCGACGAAGGCTACTGGCCGATCGTCATTTCCTCGCATGGCTCGCCGAAGCTGGAGGCGGAGTCGGTCAGGACGCTGCTGTCGCTGAAGGTGGCCGGCGCGATCATCGCCCCGCTCGGCCTTGCCTCCGACCGCAGCGTCTTCGACAAGCTCGGGCAGGACATTCCGATCGTCTATTTCGACACCTATATCGAGGGCGATACGCCGTTCGTCGGCAACGACAACCGGCAGAGCGTGTCGACCATCGTCGACTATCTCTGTCGCTCGGGCGAACCGCCGGTCTATCTCGACATTCCGCATGTCAACCACAACTCCGGCGAACGCCAGGAGAGCTACATCGTCGCGATGGAGACCGCCGGCTTCAAGCCGGCCGTCATCGAGGCCGCGCGCGATTACACCTGGGACTTCGAACGCATCGGCTACGAGCAGACGGAAAAAATGCTGGAGGCCGGGACCTTGCCCGGCCGCACCATCCTGTGCGCCAACGATCGTCTCGCCTTTGGCGTAATGGCGGCCGCGTACTCGCGCGGCCTGAAGGTCGGCCGCAGGCCCGATTGCGATCTGCGCGTTGCCGCCCACGACGACCATCCGCTGAGCCGCTACACCTGTCCGGCACTGACCACCATGGCGCAGGATTTCACCGCCATGGCCGGCCGCAGCGTCGAGATCCTGCTGGCCCTGCTGGACGAGGCCGATCCGCCGAAGCAGGGCATGGCGCGCACCGTCAAGCTCGGTGCCACCCTGGTGATGCGTCAGTCGGCCTAACCGGTCGACGTCGATCCCTCGAAGTGGCGCCAGGCCGTCACCGCCTCGACCACCGCTTGCCGGGCGGCGGGAATATGGCGTCCCATCGAGACGAAGCCATGGATCTGGCCCGGCCATTGCCGCAGGATCACAGGCACGCCCGCGGCCTGCAGGCGCGCCGCATAGGCTGCCCCTTCGTCGGCCAGGATGTCACAGCCGGCAAGCGCCACGAATGCTGGCGCGACGCCGGCAAGATCAGGCGCCAGCAAGGGCGAGACGCGCCAGTCCATGATATCGTCGGGCGTTCGCACATAATGGTCGCGGAACCATGCCATGGTCGTCGCGGTAAGGCCGAAGCCGTCGCCGAAACGCCGGTAGCTGTCCGATGTCTGCCGCGCGTCGGTGTTGGGATAGATCAGGATCTGCGTCGCAAGTGGTGGAGCGAGCCCATCGCGTGCGAGCAGCGCCAGCACTGCGGCAAGATTGCCGCCGGCGCTGTCGCCGGCAACACCAATGCGCACCTTGTCGATGCCCAGGTCGACGGCATTCTCGGCCATGAAGCGAAGTGTCGCCAGGCAATCCTCGAGCCCGGCGGGAAATTTGTGCTCCGGGGCCAGGCGATAGTCGGGGCAGACAATGACGGCGTTGCCGAGATTGGCCATCAGGCGGCAGATCTCGTCATGTGAATCGAGATTGCCGATGACCCAGCCGCCGCCATGCAGATAGAGCAGCGCCGGCGCCCCGCTCGGCAGTGCGTCGATGCCGCGATGGATGCGGACAGTGATGGGGCCGTTCGGCCCGTCGATCTGCTGTTCAAAGGTCGTCGCGACCGGCTCATGCTCACCTTGCAGCGTCGGGAACGAGGCGTTGTAGGCAGCTCGCGCCGCCGCCACGCTGCCGGTCTCGAATGGCTTGCCGCCGGCTGCACGAGCCATGTCGAGGACGCGCAGCGCATCCGGATCGAGCGTCATGATCATACCCTCAGGCCAGCAGATCGCTCGCCTCTTCCTCGGTCAGCAGGGCCGGCTGGACGACATCGCCCGCGATGGCGACCGAGCCCTGTGTTTCACCGGAGCGCAGGATAGCCTCCATGATCTCCAGCACATGCAGCGCCAGATTGCCGGAGGCGCGTGGCGTGTTGCCGGTCTGAAGCGAGCGCACCAGATCGGCGACGCCGAGCATGCGGTAATTGGCGCGATCGGGCGCCGCATAAGGCCAGTTGCGGGCGCCATAGAGTTCGCCTTCGCTGGCGAAATCCCTCCAGTCGGTGCCGCGTTTCGACAGCGACACGGTGCCGCCGAACGTGTCGGGGTCGGGCAGGCGCAGCGAGCCTTCCGTGCCGTGCAGTTCGATCGGATGGTTGGAGTGGCGAAAGACATCCCACGAGGCGCCGAAGGTGACGGTTGCGCCGGAGCGGAACTCCAGCAGCGACAGCACATTGGTCGGCGTGCCGACCTTGAATGTGGTGTTCTTGAATGGCCCTTCGGCAGTGATCAGCCGCTCCTCCTGGCCGCGCGTCGCCATCGCCATGACGCGTTCGACCGGGCCGAGCAGATTGACCAGCATGGTCAGATAGTAGGGGCCCATGTCGAACACCGGGCCACCGCCTGGCTGGTAGTAGAACTGCGGGTTGGGGTGCCAGTGCTCCATGCCGCGGCCCATCATGAAGGCGGTGCCGGTGACCGGGCGGCCGATGGCGCCGTCATCCATCAGCCGGCGGGCGCGGCGTCCGGCTGCACCAAGGAAGGTGTCGGGCGCCGAGCCGAGCAGCAGCCCGCGCGACCGCGCCTCGTCGACCAGGCGCCGTCCATCGGCCGCCGAGGTGGCGAGCGGCTTTTCGGTGAAGACGTGCTTGCCGGCCGAAAGGGCGGCAAACGAAATGTCGAAATGCGCCGCCGGAATGGTCAGGTTGAGGACGAGATCGATCTCGGGATCGGCCAGCAGTGCATCGACGCCGAGTGCCCGTATGCCATATTCCTTCGCCCGCAGCGCCGTCATGTCGGCCGAGATATCGGCGCAGGCGCGCAACTCGATGCCGCCGAAGAGAGCGGCATTGCGCAGATAGGTCATCGAGATATTGCCGCATCCGATGACGCCGATCCCGAGTTTCGTCGTTGATATCCCGTGCATTTTCGATCGTACCTCCCAACGCGGTCACCGTCTGCCGAATCCGCCCAGAAGTAACGGATCGCCTTCGCAAAGGGCTATACAACATTTTAAATATTGACGCGCGTAAAATTTTTATACAACATGCGAAAATGCTGGCGCGATATCGGGAGGCTGCCAGTCCTGGGAGGAGAAAATGACCGACATGAAAAAACGGCCGACCGCCGATGCGGATGCCGTGGGTCATGCGCGCATCGGATATTTCCGCCGCGGCCAGGGACCTCGACGGGGTCAGGCATAGATCACCTTGGCCCCTGTCCTATCAAGCTGGCTGCGTATTGGGCCGGACAGGCCATCGTCGGTGATCACGACATCGACGCTCGACAGCGAAAAGGCCTTGGAGGTTCCGCTGACGCCCCATTTGCTCGAATCCGCAAGGAGGACAACGCGCCGGGCCATGCGCACGAGGTTTCGCTTGGTTCGCGCCATGTCTTCGTTCACGTCGACCACATCCAGTGACGAGTCAATTGCATGCGCTCCAACAAAGACCTGATGCGCTACCAAGCCGCCGAGAGCCGTGTCGGCATCGGTGATCAGCGTGCTTACCGTGTCCGGGTAGACCCGGCCGCCGATCATGTGAACGTCGAGCCCGGGCCGATGCATCAGATGCTGCACGATATTCATCGCCGTGGCCGCGACCACGACATTGCTGAGCGGCGGTAACAGCATGGCAACCTGCATCAATGTCGAGCCGCCATCGAAGATGACCGATTGGTTGTCCTCGAACAGGTCTATCGCTGCCCGGGCGATGCGTTTCTTTGCATCGAGGTTTGTTTGCATCCGCCGGGCGAACGCGGCCGTGGTCGAATCCGTGGTCCGGGTCACTGCGCCTCCGCGGGTCTTGGTCAGCAGTCCCTTGCGATCCAGTATCTCGAGGTCGGAGCGCACCGTGACTTCCGACACGCCAAAATCATCTGACAGGTCCTTGATGCGAACCTGTCCGCTGCGTTGCACTTCACCCAGGATCGATTGGCGTCTCTGCTCTGACAACATTGGCCTGTCCTTGCCTCCATGCGCCAAGCGATCGCCCTGGCCTCGGTTCACTCTACCGAAAATAGGCGAATTCGAAAGCTTTCGAAAGATTGCATTTGTTATTTCTTTCGCAAACATTGGGTCCAGGATTTTGAAATCAATCAATTGGAGAGTTTTGGACTCATGAGCCTCGGAACCAAGGTGCGCCTGGCGCGCCTCTTCTCACATCCATCGGGGAATCTTTTTGGCGGCGCGGTCGACCACTTTGTCGGCTATGGCGACGTGCGCAAAGGAGGTCTTGCCGACCTGCCGGGTGCGCTTGCACGCGTCATGGTAGGCAAACCCGACTACGTCAGCATCCAGCCTGGCACCGCGCGCCATCTGTGGCCGCAATATGCGGGCAAGGCTTCCCTGGTGATCCAGGCCGGCTGCTTCACCCCAGACGATCGCATCAGTGAACTGATTGCAACGCCCGAGGATGCGGTGCGCGCCGGCGCCGATGCGTTGGCCGTGGCCATTCCGGTGCGCGGCGCGACCGAGGGAAAATACATACGCTGGCTGACCGATTCGGTGAACGCGGCGGCTCGTTACGGCATGCCGGTGGTAGCGCATATCTACCCTCGCGATTTCACCGACGGGGCAAAAATCGTCTTCACCCCCGACGAGATCGCCTATGCGGCACGCATCGGCTACGAGTCCGGCGTCGATGTGATCAAGATCGGTTACACGGGCGATTTCGAGTCGTTCCGAGAGACCGTTCGGACCTGCCCGGTGCCGGTTGTGATCGCTGGTGGTCCGAAGACCGACACGCTGCTCGGCGCCCTTCAACAGACGGCGGACGCCATCCGTGCAGGCGCGCGCGGTGCCGTGGTGGGCCGCAATCTATGGGGGCACGGCGATCCGGAAAAGGCAGCGATCGCCTTTCGGGGCGTCATCCATGACGGCCTTTCGGCGCAAGACGCCTTGACGAAGGCGGGTGCCTGAACGATGCCCGCCGTCCCTTCAATCCTCGGCTTCGGAGCTATTGCGATCGACGACATCGTCTATGTCGATCAGCCGTTGTCGGCGGGCAAGGGGAAGGTTTTGCAAAGTGCCCGAGCTTTCGGGGGAAACGTCGCGACGGCACTTGCCGCCGTCGCGCGGCTCGGCGGAAGCGCAGGGTTCGTCGGATGGCTGGGCAGTGCCGCCGACGACGCCGTGTTGTGCGATCTCGTTGCGAGCGGCGTTGAAACCGCGTTCGCGCCGCGCCACCCGCACGCGCGCCCGGTGCGCTCGCGGATCACCGTCGGTTCGGATGGGGAGCGGTTCATCGCGTATGACGACGAAGCGATGCTGGGCACCGCGCCGGACTTTCCGGACGAGGTTCTCAGCCGCGCGACTGTCCTGATCGTCGACAGTTACGGGATCGGGTCGCTGGATGTCGTGGCTCGGGCTCGCGATCTCGGCCTTGCGATCCTCGGCGATGTCGAATGGAGCCACGGCCCGGCCACCGAGAGACTGATCGGGCTCTGCGACCATCTCATTCTTCCGCTCGGCTTTGCGCGGACCGCCACCGGCCGCCAGGCTCCGGCCGAGATACTCGATGCATTGTGGTTGCCGTCGCGGTCCGCCGTGGTTCTGACGGATGGCGGCAGAGGCGTCTTCTATCGCGGACGCGACGAGACAGGGCTCTGGCACCTGCCTCCGCACCGGGTTGCCGTCGTCGACTCGACCGGCGCCGGTGACTGCTTTCATGGCGCCTATGCCCTTGCATTGACGCGCGGGGCCGACACCGCAGGCCGGGTCGCATTCGCGGCCGCGGCGGCGGCCCTTTCGATAACGGGGCGGGGCGGGCGCGAGGCGCTTCCGACCGATGACCAGGTCAAGGAACTCCTGGCATCGACGAACGCGCCGTCGGCAGTCGAACTGAAATATGCGCGGCTTGATACCGGAACATAGCCTGAACTATCCGAGGAAAAATTTCGCAGGTGAGCGTAAGCCGAGGACAATCATAAGAATCAATGGCTTAGACTTGTGGAGGGAGGAATATGGCAGAAGTCGTTCTTGAGAATATCTGCAAGACATACGGGAACAATTTTCACGCAATCGACCAATTGAACCTGTCGGTCAAGGACGGCGAGTTCTTGATTCTCGTGGGGCCGTCCGGCTGTGGCAAATCCACCGCGTTGCGGATGATCGCGGGATTGGAGGACGTCACCAGCGGCAGCCTCCGGATCGGCGGGGTCGACGTCGTCGACATGCCGCCCAAGGACCGCGACATCGCGATGGTCTTCCAGAGCTACGCTCTCTACCCGCATATGACCGTGTTCGAAAACATCGGCTTTTCGATGCGGCTGGCAGGCAAGCCGAAGGCCGAGCGCAAAAAGCGCGTGGACGAGATCGCCAAAACCCTTCAACTGACGTCTCTGCTGGACAGCAAACCCGCGAACCTTTCAGGCGGACAGCGTCAAAGGGTTGCCATGGGCCGCGCCATGGTGCGCGAGCCGGCAGCCTTTCTCATGGACGAACCCCTTTCCAATCTGGACGCGAAACTGCGTGTTCAAATGCGCGCCGAAATCACCAGTCTGCAAAAGCAGCTCGGCGTAACGACCATATATGTGACCCACGACCAAACCGAAGCCATGACGATGGGCGACAGGGTCGCGGTGTTGAAAGGCGGCGTGCTGCAGCAGGTCGACGCACCCAAGAGGCTCTATGAATCGCCGGTGAACGCTTTCGTTGCCGGCTTCATCGGGTCTCCTTCGATGAATCTTTTCGAGGCAACCCTGACGGGCGACGAACTGATGTCCGGCGCCTTGGCCATCCGGCTGCAGGATGCAGCCTTCGTGCGCAGGCCGGGCTTGAGGTCGTATGCGGGGCGCAAGGTCGTGTTCGGGATACGACCGGAGGATCTCTATGACAGCAGTCTCGAATCGGGCCGCAAGTATCAGACGATTCCGGCAAAGGTGACCTCGATCGAAGAACTCGGATCCGAACAAATCGTCCATCTCAACATCGATGCGGTCCGGGTGGACTCCGGCGACCCTGACGCGGTGCAGGATTTCGGCCTGGCGTCGAATGCGGTGGCGAAATTCGAACCGGTCAGCACAGTCCGCTCCGGCTCGGAAATCAGCTTGGCCCTGGATGATGCCAAGCTCCATTTCTTCGACCCCGAGACGCATCTGGCAATCTGAATATCAGCGATGAGACCCGCGGGCGAGGGTGAGGCGCCTGCGTAAGAAGACTTCTGAATAATCAGACGATCGGCCGCATTGTGCGGGCGAATATAAAGAAGGAGGAGAAAATGACGTTTCGTATTAAATCCGCGATGCTGAAAATAGCCGCGGCCGCATGGTTGCTTGGCGCAACCGGCGCCATGGCGGATACGACGCTGGAATTCACCCAATGGTGGGAGCCCGAATTGCCGGCTGGCTCGCTCAGGTCAATCATGGACGAGTTCGAGGCGGCAAACCCCGGAATCAAGGTGACGCTGGTCAGCGGCCCCTACGCCACCACGCGAGACCAGATCTCGGTTGGTGCTGCAACCGGAACGCTCAGCGACGTCGTCGGTCTCGACGGCGCCTGGGTGAACAATCTGAATGCGCAGGGCGCACTCGCCGACATGAATCCGATGATGGATGCGAGCGGTTTCGACAAGAGCCAGGTCGCGGATATCATCAAGGTGGACGGCAAGGCCGTGATGTTTCCCGTGGCTTCGTTCGTCTATCCGGTCTTCGTGAATTTGGACCTCGCCGCCAAGGCGGGCGTGACCAAGCTGCCGTCGACCCGTGCGGAGTTTCTCGAAGCCGCCAAGAAGATGACGCACGCCGACCAGAACCAGTATGGCTGGGTGCTGCCCCTGTCGCTGCAAACGCCATCCGGCGTCCAGAACGACATGATGTCGTGGGTTTGGGCTTCGGGCCAGTCGATGATGGCGAGCGGCAAGCCGGACCTTGAGGGCAAACCGGTGGTGGATATGCTCACTTTCGTCAAATCACTCAATGACGCCGGCACCATCTCGCCCGGCATCGCCACCAAGACCGAGCAGGAAAAGGTCGAGGAGTTCGTCAACAACCGCGTCGGGATGATGATCGACTCGCTCGCGCATGTGAACCTCATCCGCGAGCGCAATCCCAAGCTGAACTTCGACCTCATCCCGGTCCCTGTCGTGGAAAACTATACCGGCAAGCGCGGCCTTCCCTATGCCTCCTGGGGCATCGGCATCTCTGCGGCTTCGAAACATCAGGAAGAGGCCTGGAAACTCGTCCAATATCTGATGAGTGAAAAGGTCAACGCCAAGCTCGTGTCGCTTGCAAACGCCTTCCCGGGCAACGTCAACGCCAAGCCCGATTTCGTGACCTCGGACAAGGCTTTCGGCAAGGCTTTTGAAATCTTCAAGACCGGTCATCTCGCCAATGAGTTCACGGGCCTGCCGGTGGCTGAAGACCTGATGACCCAGTTCGACGTGCAAGCCCAGAAGATGCTCGCCGGCGAGCAGTCTCCGGAACAAGCAGCCGCCGCCGCTCAGAAGGGCTGGATGGCGAAATTCTGATCGGCCTGTTCCCGTTTGCTGTCTTCGACCGGGTGACCTGACTTCGGGCAGGCCACCCGGCAACAACGGATCGGCATTCTGAGTGGACTTGTTTTTGAAAGCTTACCTTCCCTTGAAGGCGTATCCCAAGGTTGGCACATGACCCGGCAAAAGCGCTCCCACCACAAGCTCAAACGAGCGGTCGCACCCTACCTCTATCTGTCGCCCTCGCTGCTCATAATCGGGCTCCTGATGCTGCTGCCGATGGTGACGGTGATTGCCTACTCGTTCCAGAACAGCGCGGTGCTGCGTCGTGACCCATCCTTTGCCGGACTGAAGCACTACCAGGCGATCTTCGACGACCCCGTGTTCTGGGCTTCGCTGTGGCACACGCTCTACTTCACATGCATGAGTGTCATTTTCCACATGACCATCGGCATGGTCTTCGCGCTCATGCTGAACAGCGACCGCATCAATCCGGCGCTGCGCAACATTCTGCGCGTGCTCTACATACTGCCCTGGCTGTTCACCGCGGTGATCATCGCCGTGATCTGGCGCCTCCTGCTTGAGCCGAACGGTGTCGTGAACAGTATTCTCATGCAAATCGGCATCATCGGTTCCAAGGTCGAATGGTTTTCCTCGCCTGAGACCGCGCTGCATGCAGTCACTTTTGCCAATATCTGGGCGGGCTACCCGCTCTTCATGGTCAGTTTGCTCGCGGGTTTGCAGGGCATTCCCAAGGATTTCTACGAGGCCGCCGATATCGACGGGGCGAAAGCCTACCAGAAGCTGATCTTCATCACTATTCCGCAGCTGATGCCGATCATCATCAGCATCTCGCTGCTCGACTTCATCTGGACCATGCAGGTCTTCCCGCTAATCTGGATAACGACGGGCGGTGGCCCGATCTACTCGACCGAGGTCCTCAGCACCTACACGTACAAGCTGGCATTTTCGAGCTACAACCTGTCGCAGGCTTCGGCCAGCGCCGTGGTCATCCTGCTGATCTCTCTCGGCCTGACGCTGTTCTATATTCGCTATCAAAAGGCTCGGTAATCACCATGAGGAAAAGGCACACGCCGAAAGACAGGCTGATCACCGTCGCGCTCCATGTAGCGCTTGCAGCAGGGCTCTTTTTCGCGGCATTCCCGATCTACTGGATGCTGAGCAGCTCGTTCAAATCGAATACCGAAATCTTTGCCCTGCCACCAACCATCCTGCCAAAGGCGTTCACGCTGGAAGCGTATGCAGCCATCCTTGGCGACCCGGTAAAGCTGCGCTTCTTCTTCAACAGCTATTTCGTGGCGGGAGCGGTGACCGTGCTGACGGTGCTGGTCGCCTTGCTGGCGGCCTACGGGTTCAGCCGCTTCAACTTCCGCGGCAAGGGCAGCCTGAACACAATCATCATCAGCACGCAGACGATTCCGCCGATCACACTTTTGATCCCCTTCTTCGGGCTTGTCGTCTCATACGGTATCTTCGACACCTACGTCGCACTGATCCTGACCTACCTGGTGTTTACGCTGCCCTACGCGATCCTGCTGATGACGGGATATCTGAACACCTTGCCCCGCGATCTCGATGAAGCCGTGGCTGTCGACGGCGGCAGCAGCTGGACCGCGCTTTGGCGGGTGATTGTCCCGATTTCACTGCCTGGTATCGTGGCGACGTCGGTCTACACCTTCCTGTTGTGCTGGAACGAATTTCTCTTTGCGCTGACGCTGACGAAGTCGACGTCCATGCGCACGGTCCCGATCGGCATCCAGCTGTTGATGGGGCAGCATGCCTTCGAATGGAACCAGATGATGGCGATGAGCGTGCTCGGCTCGCTACCGCTCTTGCTCATCTACCTCGTTGCCCAGAGGTACTTCCTCGCCGGCATGACCGCGGGCTCGGTCAAGTAGGATGTTCATCCCACGGCGACGCAGGGTGGCATCAATCAATAAGCGGTATCAAGGATTGAAAGGATGAACGTGAAAGACCTCAAAGTCGGCTGCCAGACCTTCACCTGGGAAATGCTGGGAGACCGGTTCACCGGCGGCCCCGACGATCTGCTGAGGGCGATCTCTGACGGTGGCTATGCCGGCATCGAGATCACCGACACCATGATCGGACATTATGGCGACAAGCCGGAGGAGTTCGCCGCCGCGCTGAAGACGTCGGGGCTGACGCTGGTTTCCTTCGCCTTTGGCTCGAACAGTGGCTTTACGCTGAAGGAGAAGATCGGCGACGATCTCGAGACCGCCAAACGCTGGATCGGCTTCGCGGCTGCGTTCCCGGGCGCGCTGGTCTCGATGGGCTCGGCGACCGTCGTGTCCGACGGTCCGCGCGACGAGAAGTTCGCCATCGCGGCCGAGGTCTACAACCAGGCCGGCGAGCTTGGCCGCAGGGCCGGTGTTCAGGTCGCGGTGCATCCAAGCTCGCACCACAACACGCTGCTGTTCGACCGCGCCGATTACGATGCGATCTTTGCCTTGCTCGACCCCGACCTGATCGGCTGGGTACCGGATACCGGCCATATACTGCGCGGCCACAAGGACATGTCCGATACGCTGCGCACCTACCGCGACCGCATCCGCTACATCCACCTCAAGGACGTCGACGCCAACGGCACCTGGGCCATGCTCGGCAAGGGCGTCTGCGACACGCCGGCGGTGATCGAGATCGCCAACACCGCACCGCGCTTCAATGGCTGGCTGGTGCTGGAGGAGGAATCCGAAACGGCCGCCGCCGATCCCGCCGGCGCGGTAAAAACCAACCGCCAGACAATGCGCAGCTTGGGCGCCTGAAGAACGAGACGATGATCAAGAAACAAGACAGACGCCTCAGGGTCGGTGTGCTCGGCTGCGGCCCCATCGCGCAGTTCGCGCATCTGCAATCCTGCGGGAAGGCTGGGAATGCCGACCTCTACGCCATCTGCGACGCGGCACCCGATCTGCTCGCCCGCATGGGCGCCACCTACGAGCCGCAAAAGATGTATGCCGACTACGACGCCATGCTCGCCGATCCCGAACTGGAAGCGGTGATCGTCGCCACGTCGGACGCCTATCACGTGCCGATGTCGATCAAGGCGCTCGATGCGGGAAAGCATGTCCTGTGCGAAAAGCCGATCGGCACCTCGGTGGAGGAAGGCGAGGCGCTGGCCCAGGCGGTCAGGCGCTCGGGCAAGGTGCTGCAGGTCGGGCATATGAAGCGCTTCGACCCGGCGCTGGAGGCGGCGCGCGACTTCGTGCGCGACGAGATCGGCGAGGTGCTGGCGCTGAAGGCCTGGTACTGCGATTCCAGCCATCGCTACACCAACACCGATGCCATTCAGCCGCTGCCGGTCACCAGCAAGCTGGCGAAGAAGCCGACCGGCAATCCCAAGGCTGATCTCAGGCAATATTTCATGCTGGCGCACGGCTCGCATCTCGTCGATACGGCGCGTTTCCTGTGCGGCGAAATCGTTGCCGTGCGCGCCCGCCTCAACGAACGCTTCGGCGCCTATTGCTGGTTCGTCGAGACCGAATTCGCCAGCGGCGCGCTCGGCCATCTCGACCTGACGGTTGCCGTCCGCATGGACTGGCACGAAGGTTTTCAGCTCTATGGCGAGAACGGCTCCGTCATCGCGAAAACCTTCAACCCCTGGTACTTCCGCGCCAGCGAGGTCGAGATCTTTTACGAGAAGACCGCCACCGCCCACAAGCCGCTCGGCGCCGACGGCCACTTCTTCCGCCGCCAACTGGAAGGCCTAGCGGATACAGTCCTGAACGGCACGCCGATGCGCGGCGCCAATGTCGAGGACGGCATCGCCTCGATCCGCGCCATGGTCGCCATCGCGCGTTCGGTCGAGACAGGTGAACGGGTCGAACTCGCCTCGGTTTCGGGAGCGGTCTGATGCGTCTCGGCATTTTCGCCAAGACATTTGCCGGCACAGAGCCGGCTGCCGTGCTGACGGCGGTTAAGCAGGCTGGCTATGAGACGACGCAGTTCAATCTAGCCTGCGCCGGCCTGCCGTCGATGCCGGATGTCGTGCCGGCGGAAGCAGTCACTTCCACCCGCGCCGCAGCACAATCGACCGGGGTTGCACTCGCCGCACTGTCGGGCACCTACAACATGGCGCATCCCGACAAGGCTGTGCGCGACGACGGTCTTCGCCGTCTTGCCGTCGTCATCGAGACGGCGGCGGCCCTCGGTATTCCGCTGGTCACGCTCTGCACCGGCTCGCGCAACGCCGCCGATCAGTGGGCGTATCATCCCGACAATAGCACGCCGGCGGCCTGGTCCGACATGGCCGCCGAGATGGAGAAAGCGCTGGCGGTTGCCGAAGACGCCGGCGTCGATCTCGGCATCGAGCCCGAGCAGGCCAACATCGTTACCTCGGCCAGGGACGCGACCAGGCTGATTGCCGAAATGGGATCGAAGCATCTGAAGATCGTGCTCGATCCGGCGAACCTGTTCGAGCACGCGACGCCACACGAAGCGCGCGCCATCGTCGCCGCCGCGATCGACGAGGCTGCCGGCCATATCGCCATGGCGCACGCCAAGGATCGCTCTGGTGACGGCCGCTTTGCCACCGCCGGACAAGGCATCGTCGATTTTCCGCATTTTGTTTCACGGCTGAAGGCAGCGGGCTTCGACGGATCGCTCGTCACCCACGGGCTGTCCGCCGATGAAGCCCCCGGCGTCGCAGCCTTTCTGCGGGGACTCCTCTGATGGGCGCCGCGCCGGCGATCCTGCTTCGCGACGATGCATCGCTTCGTGTCTTCGACACGGGGCAGGGCAGGCCTCCCGTCGTCTTCCAGCACGGCCTCGGCGGTGATGCGGCACAAGTGGCGCAGAACTTTCCCGATGGTCCTTCATACCGCCGACTGACCGTCGAATGTCGCGCTCAGGGCGGCTCCGGCGCCGGCAGCAAGCGTCCTTTTTCGATCGAGATGTTCGCCGACGACGTGTTGGCTGCCGCCGATGCCGCCGGCCTCGACCGTTTCGTCGCCGGCGGCATCTCGATGGGCGCGGCAATCGCCTTGCGGCTTGCGGCCCGGCACCCGGATAGGGTCACAGGTCTGGTGCTTGTTCGCCCTGCCTGGGCTTTCGACGCGGCACCGCAAAACATGCGCCCTTACGTGGAAGTGGCGGAGCTCATCCTCAGCCGTCCGCTGGATGACGCGCGAGATATCTTCGCGGCCTCCGCGACGGCCGCACGCTTTCGAACCGCAGCGCCGGACAATCTTGCTTCCCTGCTCGGCTTCTTCGCGCGCGCCAACGCGAATGTTTTCGCCGAGGTGATGCGAGCAATCGCAAACGATGGGCCCGGCGTGACGCGGGCAGCGGCCGCCGGCCTCGCGCTCCCGACACTCGTCATTGGCAGCGGCATCGATCTCGTCCATCCGCTGGCCACCGCGCGCAGCCTTGCAGACACCATCCCCAATGCCGCCTTTGTCGAGGTGACGCCGAAGGCCACCGACAAGGAGCGCCATTTCGCCGAAATCCGCGCCGCCATCGGCAGCTTTCTCAACACAAATTTTGACAACCAGGACCAATCATGATCTCGAAATCTCTCTCCGGCCCGGCCGCCATCGCCGAACTGCCACGCGATCGCATGATCGCCGAATTCTCGCTCTGGTCTGCCAATCTTGCCAATTTCGAGAACGACTTGAAGCGCATCGAACCCTATGTCGATCTTCATCATATCGATGTGGCGGACGGTCATTTCGCCCCGTCCTTCCTGTTCTTCCCCGACCTCGTTGCCCGCATCGCCGGGCTGACGGCGAAACCCATCCACGTCCACCTGATGGTCGATGAAGCAATCGTCGAGGCGCAGACGCGCCAGTTCATCGAAGCCGGCGCCGACATGATCAGCGTCCATGCCGAGAATGGCGAAGCGGGATTGCGCGCCGTGCGGCTGGCGCGGGAGCTCGGCGCCGAGGCGGGCGTCGTGCTCAGGCTGGAGACGCCTGTGGAAGCGGTGACGGCCTTCGTCCCGGAGGTCGCCTTCGTAACGCTTCTTGGAACCGCAATCGGCGTCAAGGGACAGAGCCTGTCGGACAAGGCCTGCGACAGGCTGGGCGCTACCCGCGCCATCCTGAGAAAGGCCGGCCGCGAGGCGCACGTGGTTCTGGCCGCCGACGGCGGCATCCGCCACGAGACCGTGCCGTTGCTGCGTGCCGCCGGCGCCGAAACCGTGGTTCTCGGTTCGCTCGCCTTCGGTGACAAGGACCTCGCCGGCCGCATCGGCTGGCTGCACGGCTTGAAGGTCGCGGCATGACAACGGAAGCCGCCCTTGCGATCGATCTTGGCGGGACGGAGCTTCGCGCCGCCTTGGTCGACCGCGAAGGCAAGATCCTGGCATTCGCGGCGGTGCCGACGCAGGCGCAGGCCGGTCCAGACGTGGTGATCGGCCAGATCGAGGCGCTGGCGGCGACCGTCCATGCCGAAGCCCCGGCACTGTCGGTCGTCGGCGTCGGTGTCGGTGCGCCGGGACCGCTTGATCCGCTGGCCGGCATCGCCGTCGGCCCGCCGACACTCACCGGCTGGCTGGATGTACCGCTTGCCGACATCCTCGAGCGGCGGCTCGGCCTGCCGGTCCGTCTGGAGAACGACGCCAATGCCGCGGCGCTCGGCGAATGGCGCTTCGGCGCCGGCCATGGCGCTCGCTCGCTGGTCTTTGTCACGGTGTCGACCGGCATCGGCGGCGGTGTCGTCGTCGATGGGCGCATCCTGCATGGCCGCCGTGGCCTTGCCGCCGAGATCGGTCACATGACCATCACCAATGAGGGCGAGCGTTGCGTGTGCGGCGTCATCGGCTGCTTCGAGGCCATCGCTTCGGGAACCGCGCTCGGCCGCCGCGCCACCGCCGCCACGGCCGCCGGCGACGGCTCTGCCTTGCGGCGCCTGTCAGCGGATGCGGAGGTGACCGGCCGCCATGTCGTCGAGGCGGCACGGCTGCGCGACGATCTTGCCTCGGCCTTGCTGGACGAGGAAGCCCGCTGGCTGGGCGTCGGCTTCACCAACCTGTTACATCTCTATTCGCCCGATGTGCTGGTCGTCGGCGGCGGCATCGCCAACGGGCTCGACCTGATGGCGCCGACCATCGAGGCAACCATCAGGCAGCGGGCCATGCGCGCCTATCGCGACGTACCGGTCGTTCCAGCACAGCTCGGCCGCCATGCCGGGCTCGTCGGCGCCGCCAGCCTTGTGCTGTTCGACGACGAGGGCACTTTGGCAGCCCGCATGCCTGTCGGCCCAAGCACATATCCGGACACACCACTGAGCAAGATCGGCACCGTCTGACGTGCGACTGCATGACAAAGGCCGCAGGCAGCATGCCTCCGGCCTTTTACGCATAAGCCACGCGTGGTTACTCGGCGGGGACGACATCCGCCGGCAGGCTGTCATCAGCCGTGTCCGCCAGCGCCCTCGCCAGCTTGGCCTCGTCGAGTTCGCCTTCCCAGCGCGCCACCACCAGCGTGGCGACGGCATTGCCAACGAAGTTGGTCAGCGCCCGGCATTCCGACATGAAGCGGTCGACGCCGAGGATCAGCGCCATACCGGCGACCGGCACCGCCGGAACCACCGACAGCGTGGCGGCAAGGGTGATGAAGCCTGCTCCGGTGATGCCGGCGGCACCCTTGGACGAGAGCATGGCCACCAGCAGCAGCAGGATCTGGTCACCCATCGACAGGTGGATGTTGGTCGCCTGTGCGATGAACAGCGCCGCCAAGGTCATGTAGATGTTGGTGCCGTCGAGGTTGAAGGAATAGCCGGTCGGTATGACCAGACCGACCACCGAGCGCTTGGCGCCGGCCTTCTCCATCTTTTCCATCAGCGAGGGCAGGGCGGCCTCCGACGAGGAGGTGCCCAGCACCAAAAGCAGCTCTTCCTTGATGTAGCGGATCAGCGACAGGATGGAGAATCCGTTGTAGCGGCAGACCGCACCCAGCACGATGAACACGAACAGGAACGACGTCACGTAGAAGGTGCCGACCAGCATGGCGAGATTGATGACCGCGCCGATGCCGTATTTGCCGATGGTGAAGGCCATGGCGCCGAAGGCACCGATGGGGGCGGCCTTCATCAGCACGCTGACCAGCTTGAAGATCGGCGTCGTCAGTGCCTGCAGGAAGTTGAGCACGGGCATGCCCTTGTCGCCGACCAGCGCCAGCGCGATGCCGAACAGCACCGAGAAGAACAGCACCTGCAGGATGTCGCCGTCGGCGAAGGCGCCGACGATGGTCGACGGGATGATGTTCATCAGGAACCCGGTGACCGACTGATCGTGCGCCTTGGCGGCGTAGGTGTTGACGGTCGAGGCGTCGAGCGTCGCCGGGTCGATGTTGAAGCCGGCGCCCGGCTGCACGACATTGGCGACGACAAGGCCGATGATCAGCGCCAACGTCGAAAAGGTGAGGAAATAGAGCATCGCCTTGCCGGCAACACGCCCGACCTTCTGCAGGTCGCTCATGCCGGCAATGCCCGTTGTCACGGTCAGGAAGATGACCGGGGCGATGATCATCTTGACCAGCTTGATGAAGGCGTCGCCGAGCGGCTTCATGCTCTCGCCGACCGACGGATAGAAATGGCCGAGCAGGATGCCGACGGTGATCGCGACGAGCACCTGCACGTATAGTTGGGCATAGAAAGGTTTGCGCTGCGCGGCAAGCGCGCCTGATTGGTCTGCGATGTGCATCGAACTCTCCCTGGCCGGATGGGCGAAAACGGATCGCCTGCGTGACTTCTCCCATCGCGGCGCTCCGGTCGCACGCCGCTGAAAGCAGTTTTGCAAGCGTCGTGCCAGATCGGGGAAAGGCCGGAATCGCGGATTTCCGCCTTTGTCAGAGGTCGCGCGGACAATACTTGTGCGGATTTCCGCACAAGTGGCGTTTGCCTGGGCGGATTTTCGCATTACACTGACCGGAAAGCCGCGAAGAAAAGGGAGAGGGCAGACGCCGCAGGCAGGCACCGATAGCGAATCCCAAGGGTTTGCCGGCCGTGAGTTGCTGCGCGAGGCGGTGGCCCGGCTGCGCGATGGCCGCTGGCTTGTCGTGGTCGCAGCCCTGGCTTTCCTGGCCGGCGCGATCGCCATCGCCGGGCGCATCGCCTCCGGCCAGGCGGCCGACAATCTGCGCGACACAGCACTTGCCGCTCTGCCGCTGGCGGCGGGAACGCTGACCGGCGAAATCGAAAAGCAGCGCCTGGTTCCCTTGGTGCTGGCCCGCGACGATGCTGTGCGGGGCGCGCTGCGCCGGGCCGGGAAGATGCAAGAAGCGGCCCTCAACGACAAGCTCAAGGCGATTGCCGGCGATGCCTCGGCCTCCGCCATCTATGTCATCGATACGGCAGGCATCGCCATATCAGCCAGCAATGCCGGCGAACCGACCAGCTTTGTCGGCATCGACTATAATTTCCGGCACTATTTTCAGGAGGCGATGGCGAAAGGTGCTGCCAGCCAATATGGCCTCGGCACGATCAGCGGACGGCCGGGACTCTACCTTTCGAGCCGCGTCGACGATAACGGCAAGCCGCTTGGCGTTGCGGTGTTGAAGGTCGAGCTCGACGGCGTCGAGGCAAATTGGCGTTCCAGCGGTTTCCTTGTCTTTGTCACCGATGAACGAGGCGTCGTGCTGGCCACCAGCCAGCCCGACTGGCGGTTTCGTGCGCTGGCACCACTGTCGGCCGAGGACGTGGCCGCCGCCCATGAGCAACTGCAATTGGCCGATGCTGCCTTCGAGCCGCTGCCGTTCAGACGCGGCGCCGGCGATGGCCTGGCGACGATCGACAACGCCGGAAAACCACGCCAGTTCGTCGAGGTGGTGCAGGATTTGCCCGGTGCAGTCCCAGGCTGGCGTCTGTGGCTGCTGACGCCCGCCGACGCTGCTCTCTCCTCGGCCGCCAATACGGCGCGCCTGACCACGCTCCTGGGCTTGCTGCTTCTAGGCTTGATTGCCTACGTGCTGACCCGGCGCCGGCGAACGCGCAGGCTGCGGCAGGAAGCGCTGGCGCGCATGAATGCCGAGCTCGAAAGCCGGGTCAGCACGCGAACGGCCGAGCTGACGCGCTCCAACACCGCACTTGCCGGCGAAATCGCCGAGCGCGAGAATGCCGAAGCCAAGGTCCGCCGACTGCGCGACGATCTCGCCCAGGCCAACCGGCTTTCCATCCTCGGCCAGATCGCCGCCGGCGTGGCGCATGAGATCAACCAGCCGGTCGCCGCCATCCGCACCTATGCCGAGAATGCAGGTCGTTTTCTGGACAGCGGCAAGACCGGATCGGCCAGCGGCAATCTGACATCGATCGTTTCGATGACCGAACGCATCGGCGCGATCACCGGCACCTTGCGCACTTTCGCCCGCCGGCCGGGCGTCGCCGCTTCGCCGCTGCCGGTGCGCGAGGCGATCGACGGCGCGCTGTCGCTGCTGTCAGGCCGCATACGCGATTCCGGCGTCACCATCGTCAGGCCGCGCGGCAATGCCTCGCCGGTGGTCATGGCGAGCCGCATCCGGCTGGAGCAGATCCTGGTCAATCTTTTGCAAAATGCATTGGACGCGATGAAGGACCAGCCCGATCCCCGCATCGAGATCGAACTTGCCGAGCGCGACGACAGGGTGCTGATTTCGGTGCGCGACAATGGACCCGGCCTTGGTCCGGAGGCGGCTGGCAATCTGTTCATGCCGTTCCAGACCACCAAGGAGAAGGGGCTTGGCCTGGGGCTGGTGATCTCGCAGGAGATCGCCCAGGAATTGGGCGGCACGCTGCGGCTCGATCCCGGCAATGGCAGCGGCGCATCCTTCACCATCGATTTGAGGCGAATTGAATGACAGACGGATCAGGGCTGGTCGCGCTCGTCGACGACGATGCGGACCTCCTTCACGCCACCACGCAATTGCTCGAGCTTGCCGGCTTCACGGTGGTCGCACTCGACGCCGCCGAGGCAGCACTTGCCGTCGTCGACAGGAATTTCGAGGGCGTCGTCGTCAGCGATATCCGCATGCCGGGCATGAACGGGCTGCAGCTGTTCGATCGCATCAAAGCGATCGACGCGGATATACCGGTGATCCTGGTTACCGGGCATGGCGATGTCGATCTCGCTGTGGCCGCGCTCAAGGACGGCGTTTACGATTTCATCCCGAAACCCTATGCCGGAGAACGCCTTGTCGAGGCGCTGAAACGGGCATCGGAAAAGCGGCGGCTGGTGATGGAAAACCGGCGGCTGCGCGAAGCCGCGGCATTGGCCGCCGACGGCCTGCCGCTGATCGGCGAGGCGCCTGCCATCAAGCGGTTGCGCGAGACCTTGCGCCAGATCGCCGACATGGATGTCGATGTGCTGGTCGAGGGAGAAACGGGAACCGGCAAGGAAGTGGTGGCGGACCTCCTGCACCGATGGGGGCGGCGGCGCGCAAAACCCTTCGTGGCGCTGAATTGCGGCGCCCTGCCGGAGACGGTCATCGAAAGCGAGTTGTTCGGCCACGAGGCTGGCGCGTTCACCGGCGCGCAGCGGCGGCGGATTGGCAGCATCGAGCATTCCAGCGGCGGCACGCTGTTTCTCGACGAGATCGAATCCATGCCGCCTGCGCTCCAGGTCAAGCTGCTGCGGGTGCTCGAAACGCGCAGCCTCACGCCGCTTGGCTCGAACGAGATCCGGCGCATCGATCTCAGGGTCGTCGCGGCGACCAAGGTCGATCTCGGGCGGCCGGACCAGCGCGGCGATTTTCGCGAGGATCTGTATTTTCGCCTCAACGTGGTGACGCTGCGCATTCCGCCGCTACGTGAACGCCGCGGCGATATCCCGATGCTGTTCGGGCATTTCCTCGGCAAGGCGGCCGAACGGTTTGGCCGGCCTGTCGCCAAGGTGAATGCAGCCGTCAGCGATCATCTCCAGTCGCATGACTGGCCGGGCAATGTGCGCGAGCTCGCCCATTTCGCCGATCGCGTCGCGCTCGGTCTCGGCCCGGACGAGGAGATGAAAACGGTTCGCGCGCATTCGCCGGAGCCTGCGGCAGCATTGCCCGAACGGGTCGGCCACTATGAGGCGCAACTGATCCGCGATGCGCTGCGCGACCATGGCGGCGACGTGCGCGCCGCCATCGACGCGCTCGGCGTGCCGCGCAAGACTTTTTACGACAAGCTCAAGCGCTACGGCATTGCCGCGTCCGAATTTCGCAATGGCGGCGATGCCGATACGCAACCCATCTCGGAAAAGCGATGAGCACGACACTGGAAACGACGGCAAATCCCTCGCCGCAAGACCTCACTTTTCTCAGCGAAAGGCTGACGGCGTTCAACGACGGCGATGTCGGCGCGTCCGAAAGGCAAGCGCTTGCGGTGTTCGTGCGCGACGACGCCGGCGCGGTCGTAGCCGGCATTTCCGGTTACACCGCCTGGGGCTGGCTTTATGTGCAATGGCTCTGGGTGGATGAGCGGCTGCGCGGCCAGCACACGGCCGGCAAGATGCTGGACGCAGCCGAACATGAAGCGGTGGCGCGCGGCTGTCGAAACGCCTGGATCGACACCTTCAATCCGAATGCCGCCAAGGCCTATCAGCGCCAGGGTTATCAGCCCTTTGGAACACTTGCCGACTTCCCCGTCGGCCGCAGCCGCATCTTCCTGCAGAAGAAACTGGCTTAACCGGCGAGTTTTCCGCCCTGCATCGGCCGCGGTGCGCCGGTCGTGCTCGGAAAACTGATCGGCAGCCCGCGCAGCACGCGAACCGCGAGGAAGGCAAAGCATTCCGCCTCCACCGCGTCGCCGCTCCAGCCCAGGCTCTCGGCCTGCACCACCTCGACGCCGGCGCGGCTGGCCAGCATCGCCATCATGGTCGGATTATGGCGACCTCCGCCGCTGACCACGAGTTTCTTCGGCCGGTGCGGCAAGAGGTCGAGCGCCTTTCCGACGGCCGCAGCGGTGAAGGCGGTGAGCAGCGCCGCGCCATCCTCGGCGCTTAGGCCGTCCGCCATCGCCGCGCCGAAGTCGAAACGGTCCAGCGATTTTGGGTAGGCTTTGCTGAGATAAGGGTGCTGCAGCAGCTTTGCCAAGCGCTCCTCGTCCACCTTGCCCGCCCCGCCAAGCGCGCCGTCGCGGTCCATTTCGCCGAGCCCTTTCGACTTGATGAAATCGTTCAGCGGTGCGTTGGCGGGGCCGGTATCGAAGGCAACGACATTGTCGGCACCGTCCCACCAGGTGATGTTGGCGACGCCGCCGAGATTGAGCACCGCCACCTCGCCGCTGGCGCCGGCGCTGCGCATCAGCGCGGTGTGGTAGGCCGCGGCCAAGGGCGCGCCTTGTCCGCCGGCGCGCATGTCGGCCGAACGGAAATCGTAAGCGACCTTGGTGCCCAATAACGCGTGCATCAGTTCACCGTCGCCGAGCTGCCTTGTCTGGCCAAGCCGTCCGACCTGCGGCGCACGATGCAGCACGGTCTGGCCGTGAAAACCGACGACGCCGATGTCGGCCATCGTCATGCCATAGCTCTCGACCAATTCCTTGACCGCCGCCGACTGCGCGCGCGTCAGGGCTTCTTCCGCGGTGCGGAAGATCGCCGGCTCCGGCCCGACAAAATTCCACGCCCGCGCCTGCGTCAGCGTCTCTTCCAGCAGGGAGCGGATCGACGAAGGATAGGGCATCAGCCGGTAGGTGCCGAAATCCTCGATGCGTTCGCCATCGGTCTTGATCAGCGCGACGTCGATGTTGCCGTCCAGCACCGTGCCGGTCATCAGGCCGACGGCCCAGATTGGTTCCATAGTCGTTTCCTTGTTGAGCATGATCTCTTCCGAAAACCGTTTCCCACTTTTCGGGACCGTGCTCCAGTCCCATTGATGAGATCGCCGACAGCTTTGCGAGGCCTAACGGTTCGACCGACAAAACGTTGGTCAGATGAATCCGGTTGGCGGGCAAGGTCCAAGCCTTGCCACTGTCGAAGCGGCGGTCTCGGTGCTGAAGGCCGAGCGGCCTTCGTAGCGCCACAGGCGATGCTGGACCGCGCAACGTTGGTTCTGCAGCCGTCTGGCTCAACAACCGCCGAGATGCCACCTCTTGCCTGTCAGCCCCGAAGGCGCGACCTTGCCTGATCTGGCGAACGCTTCCGCCGAAATCCGCAAGGAGTGAAAAATCATGGCATCCGATGTGGCCGTCATTGCAGGCGCCGGCGCTGGTCTGAGCGCCTCGCTTGCGCGCCTTCTCACCCGGGAAGGCTTTCGCGTGGTTCTGGCCGCCCGCAATGTCGAGAAGCTCAGCGCTCTGACCGACGAAACCGGGGCGCTGGCCGTCGAGACGGATGTTGCCGACGTTGCGTCCGTCGCCAGCCTGTTCGACACCGCAGACAAGGCCGGCCCGCTGGCGCTTGCAGTGTTCAACGCCAGCGCGCGCACCCGCGGACCGATCGCCGAGCTCGATGCCGAAGCGGTCAAACAGGCATTGCTTGTCGGCGCCTATGGCGGCTTCCTGGTCGGCCAGCAGGCGGCGCGCCGGCTGCTGGCGCGGGGTTCCGGATCGATCCTGTTCACCGGCGCCACCGCCAGTGTGAAGGGATTTCCCGGCTCAGCCGGCTTCGCCATGCCGAAATTCGGCCTGCGCGGCCTGGCGCAATCCATGGCCCGTGAACTCGCTCCGCAGAACATCCACGTCGCCCACTTCATCATCGACGGCCAGATCGAGCCGGCCGGACAGGTGGCCGATCCCGACCGGCCGGACCGCCGTCTATCGCCGGACGCCATCGCCGAGGCCTATCTTACAACCCATCGCCAGCATCGCAGCGCCTGGAGCTCGGAGCTTGAGCTGCGGCCCTGGGCAGAGACGTTTTGACAGTGCAGCTGATCGCCTAGGGCCAACTGATCGCCTGGCGGGAAGTAACGCGGTCCTTCCGCCATTCCTTTTACATTAGGCGATACTAATATTTTGTGGCTCTGAGCTGCTTATCCGATACATAAAAAAGCCCAGTGTAATATATACGTTTGTTTAACGTCGGTTGTGCATCTTGCTGGCTTTCCCGGTCTAATTGAGAACGCGTATGCCGGTTACACGTCGTACACTGCTTGCGGCCGGGAGCGGCGGGTTGCTGATCTCGCAAGCCCAGGCGGCCAACACTCCAGGACAGCAGGCGGAGAACGCCCCAACGCCGATCGCGAGCGGCGATGCCTTGCGCATCGCAATGCCGGTCTTCGCTTCCAATCCGTTCTTCCCGGCCGACGGATCGGGGGACAATGGCATAGACATGGAACTGGCCCACGGCATCGCCGCGGCGCTTGGGGTCGAGCCGGTGTTCGACCGATCCGCCGCAACGTTCGACGATATCGTCAGACAGGTCAGTTCCGGACAGGCCGACATGGCGATTGGCAAGCTCAGCAGGACGCTTCAGCGCGGCCGGTCGATCATCTATTCCCGCCCCTACGCCATGCTGCGGCAAGGGCTGATCGCCAACCGCCTCAACCTGGCGCGTATCGCGCAAGGCAAGCCGCCAGAACAGATTGTCCGTGATTTCTCAGGCGATCTCGGCGTGATCGAGGGCTCTTCCTTCGCCACTTATGCGGCCACGACTTTCCCACATGCGCAAATCCATCGCTTGGCAAGCTGGGATCTGATCATCGATGCGATCCGAAACGGGACGATCGACATGGCCTATCGCGATGATTTCGAGATCAAGAAGCTGATGGTCGACGATCCGTCGATGACAGTCGTAGCGCGCTCCATCACGCTGACCGACAAGGTCGATACGATCGCAGTCGGCGTGCGGCCGGACAATCCGCATCTCGCGGCCTTTGTCGATCTGTATCTCGACCTCGCGCGGGGTCAGCAGATTCTCAACACGGACGAGATCATCGCCCGCTATCGCCTGGGGAGCAAAGCCTGACAATGGCCATCTCCGACGTAGCCGGACCCCTGCCTTTCGATTGGCGTCTCGCGGCAAGGCGTATCTTGCGATCGCCGGTGACGACGATTGCGATGATTGCTGCAGGAATCCTGTGCGGCCTCTACTATCCAGACTTTGCCCATGCGATCAGCCCTGTCGCACAACTTTACCTGAATTTCCTCAAGATGGTCGTCCTGCCCTATTTGGTCTCGTCGGTCATCTTCTCCATCACGGCGATGGTCCAGGACCCGAAATCGGTCCGCTACCTCGGTAAGGTGGGTATGGCCGTGCTGGTCGTGTCGTTCCTGGCCGTGCTGGTGAGCGGCACCTTGTCGCTGATCCTGCAGCCGGGCCAGATCGAGAATCCCCAGTCGCGCATCGAGCTTGGCGAGTTCATCAATTCGCAAGGCAGCGTGTCCACCGATCTCGCCTTCCCGTTCCAGCCGCCGCCCTCCAATGGGGATCCCAGCGGCGGGCATTCGATCCTGCTCGACCTGGTGCCGAACAACGTCTTCAATGCGCTGGCCTCGGGACAGACCATCCAGGTTCTGCTGTTCTGCCTGCTTTTCGGGCTCGCGATGGGGAAGATTCCCCAGCCCTCGTCCATGAGCCTGACGCAGGCGCTCAACGCGGTCTACAGGGCCTGTACGGTGCTGACCAACTGGTTCATCTGGGGGTTGCCCTTTGCAACCTTCATCCTGATCGCGGACCAGACCGCGTCGACCGGAACCAAGCCGCTCACGCTGATGGGCGGTTACCTGCTGGTGATGGGTCTTTCCTGCCTCATATTCGTTGCCGGGGCCTTTGCCATTATCGCCATCCGGTCGCGACGAAGCTACTGGACGACGATCAAGACCTGCCAGCCCCTTCTCATGGTGGCCATCACCACACGCTCTACGGTCGCCTCGCTGCCATGGGTCATCAACCTTTTGAGCGAGCGCCTGCGGTTCAGCCTGGTGGTCGTGGAACTGCTGGTGCCGCTGCAGGCGGCTTTGCTGCGTACAGGCCCGGCGCTGCTCTACACTTCGGGTGCGCTGTTCATCGCCCAGCTCTACGGCCATCCGCTTGCAGTCCCCGACCTCGTGCTCGTCGGCATCATCTCGGCGCTTCTCGCGCTCACCACCGGCGGCATGGGCAGCCTGCTCATCCTGTCGCAGATGTCCATCGTCTGCGGCTACCTAAAGCTTCCCTTCGAGGCGGCGTTCGCCCTGTTCGTCGCGGTGGATGCGGCCGTGGACACGTTCATGACGCTGGCCAGCGTCTGCACCGTCGCAGCGAGTACGGCAATGATCGCTCCCAGCCACAGGGAGGCGACACAGCCTGAAACCGTCTCGGAACAGCTCGAAGCCGAGCCTGCCAGATGATCGACGACACCATCCGTCCCCAGCTCGGCATTATCGGCGGCCTGGGGCCGCTTGCATCGGCTGACTTCTACTTCAAATTGACCCGGATGACCCAGGCGTTCAGAGACAACGAACATGTGCCTGCCGTGATCCTCAGCGTACCGCAGCTGCCCGACAGGACCGAAGCCATCCTTGCCGGCCATGACGGCCCGCTGGCGCCTTTGAAAGCCGCGGTCGCGACGCTCAATGCGCTCGGCGTCGCCTGCGTCGCGATGCCGTGCAACACCGCCCATCATTGGTACGACCAACTGGCGGCGAATTCGCGCGCGGAAATCATCCATATCGGCGACGCCGTGGTGGCGGAGACGCGTCGTAGCCTGGAGCGGGGCCGGGTTGCTGTTCTCGCCACCCAAGGCACGCTGGCCTCCGGCTTCTATCAGGACAGGATGTCGGCGGCGGGATTTGAGCTCTGCCTTCCCTCGAACACCGAATTTCAGGCGTGCGTCGACAGCGCGATCAGCCTCGTCAAGGCGGGTTCGATCGTGGATGCGGCGGTTGAAACCGAGCGCGCGCTCGACATCGCGCAAGCGGCCGGCGCCGATGCCGCCCTGCTCGGCTGCACCGAACTGTCGGTGGTGGCTGCCAGCCTCAACGACGTGAATGGATTGCTCGTCATCGACAGCAATGCGGCCCTGGCGCGAGCCTGCCTGACGCGATTAGGGTTCGGTACGCAGGAAGCCCGAGGCCTGCCGACCGTATCGCGGCCGCCAGGACATGATTGGCCGATGCGCGCCAGCTTGGCCGTACTGGCGTAACCCGATCTAGACGCTCTCGAGGTATGTCTCGATCTCGAAGTCGCTGACATTGAGCGCGAATGTGTTCAGCTCCTGGCGTTTGCAGGCCACAAAGGAGTCGCGCAGGATGGCTGGAAAAATCTCCGCCACATGCGTCCCGCTCTCGAAGGCGGCGATGGCGGATGCCCAGTCCGGCGGAAGCTTTGCCGGCGGAAGTCCCTGGCCGTCTGTGCCGATCGGATCACCGGGCGACAACTGTCTTTCGATGCCGGTCAGTGCGGCGCCCAATATGGCCGCGAGCACCAGATAGGGGTTGGCGTCGGCTCCCGATACGCGGTGCTCGATACGGCGAGCAGCGGTCGGTCCGCCCGGAATGCGGATCGCGACCATGCGGTTCTCATAGCCCCAGGCGACCGCGGTTGGCGCATAGGATCTTGGGCGCAGCCTGCGGTACGAATTGAAGTGCGGCGCGAATACCAGCGTGCTCTCGGCCATTGCCGCAAGCAGGCCACCGACTGCATGGCGCATGGTCTCCGAGCCCTGGTCGGTGCCGTCGTCGAAGACGTTGCGCCCTTCACCGTCGACCAGGCTGAAATGAACGTGAAAGCCGTTGCCCGCCCGGTCGCCATAGGGCTTGGCCATGAAGCAGGCGGCAAAGCCGTGCTTGCGGGCAATGCCCTTCACCGTGCGCTTGAACAGCACCGCATCGTCAGCCGCCCGCAACGCGTCCGCGACATGGTTCAGATTGATCTCGAACTGACCGACGCCGTTTTCGGCGATGGCCGTGTCGACGGGAATGCCTTGCGTCCGGCAAGCCTCGTAGACGTCATGGATGAAGGATTCGAAATCGTCGATTTCGTCGATCGACAGCGCCGCGTCGGAATCGAGCCGGCGTCCGGTCACCGGCGAGACAGGGCCGACCGGCCGCTGCGATTGCGGATCGACGAGGTAGAATTCGAGTTCCGTTGCCGCGACCGGGGTCAGGCCCAGGGCCTTGTAGCGATCGAGGATGCGGGCCAGCGCCCGTCGCGGGTCGCCGAGATAGGGCGCGCCGCTTTCGTCGGCAAGCCACAGCGGGACAAGTGCCGTCGGATGCGCCGTCCAGGCCACCGGCAGAATGCCGCGCCCGGTCCATTGGCACAGTCCATCGGCATCGCCGGTCGAGAAAACCAGGCTGTTGCCTTCGATGTCTTCGCCCCAGACATCCAGTCCGATCAGCGAAAAAGGCATGCGCAGCTTGCCTTCCAGCGCCTTTCTTGCCTGCTCGACGGGAATGCGCTTGCCGCGCATGATGCCGTTGAGGTCGCACACCGCCGCCCTCAGGCTCTGGATGTCGGTTCTGCTTTCAAGCCAGTTCAAAACGTCCGCAATTGCATCGCTCAATTTAAAACCTCTGGTTTTCGAAGGTGCCGCAGCCTGACCGGCCGCACGTCCCTGGTAAAAATAGCTGGTGAGTTTTAGGAAAACAGACGTGGCTGTCGCCAAGCGCTTTTCCTTATTTTTTCAAGTCACTAGCTGGTATGTCGGGAGGCATTTCAAAACCAATTGCGCGATCTGCGATCGCAACATAGAGGTTGGAGGGCGGAATGCCAAGCACGAGCCGGTAAACCAGCGCGCAGCCGCTATCGGCGGGAGCGGCGAGCTCGCTGCGGTAAGATCTGGCGCACGCAGCGCCCGAGCCACGCTGTGCAAAACGGTCATCACAAATCTTGACCTCGCATGCACTTGCACCTCTGGCCGCTGTCTGGCTTTTTGGGGTACCCATCGCAACGGACTGATTCGCGTCATGCCGCTCGATTGCAATATGCCCAAGGCAGTCTGCGGGTGGGTCGTGAAGCGCGCGCAATTGACGAAGGAGAAACAGGCATGGCCGAGTTCAAGAAGCCCGAAATCTCCGAGATGAGACCCAAGATCACCGTTATCGGCGTCGGCGGCGGCGGCGGCAATGCCGTCAACAACATGATCGCCGAGCAGCTTCAGGGTACCGAATTCATCGCCGCCAACACCGACGCGCAGGCGCTGACCATGTCCAAGGCGACGCGGCTGATCCAGCTTGGCGCTCATGTCACCGAAGGGCTGGGCGCCGGATCGCTTCCCGAGATCGGTCGCGCCGCGGCCGAGGAATCGCTCGACGAGATCATGGATCATCTGGCCGGCACGCATATGTGTTTCGTCACCGCCGGAATGGGCGGCGGCACGGGAACCGGTGCGGCTCCAATCATCGCCCAGGCGGCGCGCAAAGCCGGCATCCTGACGGTTGGCGTCGTCACGAAGCCGTTCACCTTTGAAGGCCGGCGCCGCATGCAGATGGCCGAAGAAGGCATCGAGCGGCTGCGCGAGAGCGCCGACACGGTGATCGTCATCCCGAACCAGAACCTGTTCAGGATCGCCGATGCCAAGACCACCTTCGCCGATGCGTTCGTCATTGCCGACCGGGTGCTCTATGCCGGCGTCAGCTGCATCACCGACCTCATCGTCAAGGAAGGCCTGATCAATCTCGACTTCGCCGATGTCAAATCCGTGATGCGCGACATGGGCCGCGCCATGATGGGCACCGGTGAGGCTTCCGGTGAAGGCCGCGCGATGAAGGCGGCCGAAGCCGCGATCGCCAACCCGCTGCTCGACGAAGTGTCGATGAAAGGCGCCAAGGGCGTGCTGGTCTCGATATCGGGCGGCAGGGACATGACCCTGTTTGAAGTCGACGAGGCCGCCACCCGCATTCGCGAAGAGGTCTACGAGGATGCCGACATCATCGTTGGCGCCATCTTCGACAAGGGCATGGAAGGCCGCTTCAGGGTCTCGGTCGTGGCGACGGGCCTCGACCGTGCTTTTGGCGCCGAGGATGCCGACGCCGGCATCGCGCGCGACCACGCCGGTCAGCCGGCGCGGACGCTTCAATAGTGTTCGGTAAACGGGCAGGGCGCTGCCGCGCTCCTGCCCTCGATACCAGCGTTCAGCTCAGCCGAACTTCGGGTCCAGACTGCCCGACTTGTAGCGCTTGGCCATTTCGGCGACCGGCAGCGGCTTGATCTTCTGCGCGTTGCCGGCGGTGCCGAACTGTTCGAAGCGCTCCTTGCAGAGCTTGCGCATGGCGGCCATGGCCGGTGTCAGATACTTGCGCGGGTCGAACTCGCTCGGGTTCTCGGTCAGCACCTTGCGGATGGCGCCGGTCAGCGCCATGCGGTTGTCGGTGTCGATGTTGATCTTGCGCACGCCGTGCTTGATGCCGCGCTGGATTTCCTCGACCGGCACGCCCCAGGTCGGCTTCATCTGGCCGCCATATTTGTTGATGATCTCCTGCAGGTCCTCGGGCACCGAGGACGAGCCGTGCATGACCAGGTGCATGTTCGGCAGCCGGCGATGGATCTCTTCGATGACGTTCATGGCCAGCACCGCGCCGTCCGGCTTGCGCGAGAATTTGTAGGCGCCATGGCTGGTGCCCATGGCAACCGCCAGCGCATCGACATGGGTGTCCTTGACGAATTCCACCGCCTGTTCGGGATCAGTCAAAAGCTGGTCGTGGCTGATCGCGCCTTCGACGCCGTGGCCGTCTTCCTGCTCGCCGCCGCCGCTTTCCAGCGAGCCGAGCACGCCGATCTCGCCTTCGACCGACACGCCGCCCCAATGCGCCATGTCGACGACGCGCTTGGTGATGCCGGAATTGTAGGCGTAGTCGGCCGGCGTCTTGCCGTCTTCCTTCAGCGATCCGTCCATCATGACGGAGGTGAAGCCGTACTGGATCGCGGTGACGCAGGTGGCTTCGTTGTTGCCATGGTCGAGATGCATGCAGACCGGAATGTCGGGATGGATTTCGACCAGCGCGTCGATCAGCTTGGCCAGCACCACGTCATTGGCATAGGCGCGCGCGCCGCGGCTAGCCTGCAGGATGACCGGCGAATTGGTCTCCTCGGCGGCCTCCATGATGGCGAGGCCCTGTTCCATGTTGTTCATGTTGAAAGCGGGCACGCCGTAGCCGTATTCGGCGGCGTGGTCGAGCAATTGTCTCAGTGTTATGCGAGCCACCCAATAGTCTCCCGTATCTGGTTTCAAGCGCAACGTCGCGGGCCGGCCGGTTTGCCGGTCGGCCCTTGATGCTTCTGGCGGGATTTCAAGGGAACCGCAACCTTCGGAGCGCTTCTCGATCGCAATTCTTGTTGCAGGGTTGAAATCCGGCCAGTTTGACGACCTCAGGCCGCGATCAGGTCCCGCGCCGCCAGGAGTTGCACGCAGGCGTTCGCCGCTTCCTTGCCCTTAGCGGTGAAGTGCTCGAAGAAGAAGCGGTGGTGCTCGGCGCTGTCGTGGTAGTTGTGCGGGGTGAGCACCGCCGACAGCACCGGCACGCCGGTCGACAGCTGCACGTTCATCATGCCGTCGATGACGGCACTTGCGACGAACTCATGCCGGTAGATGCCGCCATTGACCACAAAGGCTGTGCCGAGGATCGCGGCATAACGGCCGGTCCCGGCCAGGGTCTTGGCATGCAGGGGGATCTCATAGGCGCCCGGCACGTCGAAAATGTCGACGGTGAAGCGTTCGCCTCCCAGAGAGGCCAGTTCAGCTTCGAAGGCCTGTACGCACTGGTCGACGATGTCGGCATGCCAGCGCGCGCGGATAACGGCGATGCGGGTCGTTTCATAGTCTTTATGGGAATGCTGATTCATGGGTCCATCCTTCCGTTTCGAACCAGAATCAGGACGCACGATACGGATTAAGCCCGCGAAAAGCGGGCCGGCTTCCGTTTCGTCCTCTTCCATCCGGACTGTAACCGTCGGCTCCGGAATCACACCGGATCTGCTGACCTTTCCACTAGAGCGCCACGCGTCCCTTGGACGCGTAAAGGACGCTCTAGCACTTAAGAATCCACGCATTGATGCGTGGACCGGAAAGCGCTCGCGGGCTTGGGTAGAAACCCTTACCGCCGGTGGGGACTTTCACCCCGCCCTGAGAACATTAACGGCTTTGTATGAAAGGGCAGGACGCTGCTGTCAACCGTGAGAAGGTTGGGCCAAGCACGTTCGACTACCGCGTGCGCCACGCCGCCGCCGATGCGGCGATCAGCATCAGCAATGCTGCGACCATTGCGCAGGTGGCAAAACCAAAGCTGGAGTAGAGCGGCCCGAAGCTGGTGGTGCCGACAAAGACCGCGAGGTAAGTCACCGCACTGTTCAGCCCCATGATCGTGCCGCGCCGCGACGGATCGAGCGCCGACAGGCGCATCACCAGGACGTTCAGGCCGAAATGATTGGCCAGTCCCCAGATTGCCACCATGGTCAAGGTCAGCCCGAAACTGTCGCTCGTCGCCGCCATCGCGACGTAGACGACGGCGACAAGAAGATAGGCAAACGGCATGACGCGCCGCGCACCCAGTCTGTCGATGATGCCGTCGAGCAGAGCAGCCGTCCCGAAGCCTATGCCGTAGGCAAGCGCCGCCAGGCCATTGGCACTCACCGGCTGTCCAAGCCCGACATGAAGATGGTCGCCGAGATAGCCATAGACGCCGTAGAACGAAGTCATGAAGGCCGCGCACGCGACCAGCAGCGGCAAGATTCCGGGAATGCCGAGCGCTTCCAGCGGGGCGGGCGCCGGTCCGGCCTTCCTGGTGTCGCTGAGCGACGTCACTGTCAGTCCCATCCATGCAAGGGCCGCAAGCACCGCGACCGCCACGAAAACGGCGCGCCAATGCACAAGATCGGCAAGCACGGCCGACAGCGAGACGCCGGCGACCATGCTGAGCGTCCATCCGGTCAGCACGACGCCGATCGTGCCGCTCTCCCTGCCCGGTGGGGCGATGGCCGCCGCGCTGGCATAGATCGCCGGCATGGCGACGCCGGCGGCGATGCCGGCCAGCAGCTGTGCGGCGACCAGCATGATCACCGTGGGTGCCGCGGCGCTGGCGACCAGCGCCAGTGCCAACAGCAGCAGTGCGCCCTGCAGCATTCTGCGAGCACCGAGCCGGTCGATGTAGCGCGCCAGGAACAGCGCGCTGGCAGAGGTGCCGAGGCCGAACGCGGCCGCCGCAATCATCACGGCCGGCACGCTGGTCCCGAACGACGAGGCGACAGCCGGTGCAATCGGACCCAGCACAAGCGAGTTCGAGCCGATGACCGCGATGCAGCCCGTCAACAGATAGGCAAGCGCCGGGATCGGGGCTCGGGCAGTCAATGGTGCAAGTTGATCAATGTTCGACATATCGGCATAATGGCCGTATTCTATTCAGCGGAGAACCAGGAATTTCGCCATGGATGAAGAAACAGATGGCATTCTGCAGAACAGGCTGGCGGCCCGCGATCTCGACGCGATAGACCGAAGAATATTAGGTGTCCTGGTCGATGATGCCACGATCAGCTACGCCGAACTCGGCGATCGCGTCGGCTTGTCGCCACCGGCAGCGCATGAGCGGGTCAAACGGCTCCGGCGCAGCGGCGCCATCCGCAACACGGTCACCATCATCGATCCCCGGGCGGTGAAAAAGCCTTTGCTTGCCTTTGTCCATATCGACACCAGGGGCTGGGGAAAGACGCCGGAACTGATGGCGGTCTCGCAATATCCCGAAGTGGAGGAAATCCATACCGTCGCCGGCGACACCTGCATGCTGCTGAAGGTCCGCACCGAAGACACCAGGGCCCTCGAAGGCCTTTTGGCGCGCCTCTACGAAACGCCGGGCGTCACCTCGACGCGCAGCTATGTGGTGCTCTCGACCTATCTGGAGCGGCCGGTGCAGCCGGGTATCACCGAGACTTGGCCGACACCCAAGCACATGGCCGAGCCTCTGTACTAGAAGCGAGCGGCTACGCCCGCTCGGGAAACATCTGCTTCAGGCCCTCGCGCGAGGCCTTGGCGACACCGCGCTCGGTGATCAGGCCGGTCACCAGCCGCGCCGGCGTCACGTCGAAGGCCGGGTTGGCCGCCGGCGTCGTCTCAGGCGAAATGCGCACCTGGGCAATCTCGCCGGCGGCGGTCTTGCCCCAGACCAGCGAGACCTCGTCGGCCGAGCGTTGCTCGATCGGGATTTCGGCCAGTCCGTCATGCACCGTCCAGTCGATGGTCGGCGACGGCAGCGCGACATAGAACGGCACGTCGTTGTCGGCGGCGGCGAGCGCCTTGAGATAGGTGCCGATCTTGTTGCAGACGTCGCCGTCGGCGGTGGTGCGGTCGGTACCGACGATGACCATGTCGATTGCGCCGCGCTGCATCAGATGGCCGCCGGCATTGTCGACGATCAGCGTGTGCGGCACGCCGTGCCCGGCCATCTCCCAGGCGGTCAGCTGGGCGCCCTGGTTGCGCGGCCGCGTCTCGTCGACATAGACATGGACCGGAATGCCGGCTTCTGTGGCCAGGTAGATCGGCGCGGTCGCCGTGCCGTAATCGACCGTCGCCAGCCAGCCGGCATTGCAATGGGTCAGGATGTTGACCGGCTCGCCCTTCTGCTTGCGTGCCGCGATCGCCTTGATGATGGCGAGACCGTTCTCGCCGATGGCGCGATTGAGGCCGACATCCTCGTCGGCGATCTCACTGGCCCGCCGATAGGCGGCTGCGGCGCGCTGTTCCGTTGGCAGCGGCCGCAGGAAGCGCCGCATCTCATCGAGCGCCCAGCGCAGATTGATCGCGGTCGGCCGCGTCTCGTGCAGGGTCTCCCACACGGCGTCGAGCGCTGCATCCGACGCATCGTCGGCCATCTGCATGGCGACGCCATAGGCAGCGGTGACGCCGATCAGCGGCGCGCCGCGCACCCACATGTCGCGGATGGCGGTGGCGATGCCGGCAACCGTGCCGATCCTCTCGATGCGGAAATCATGCGGCAGCCAGCGCTGGTCGATGATATCGACCGAACGCCCGTCGTCGCTCAGCCAGATGGTGCGATAGTGGCGGTCGCCGACGTTCAAATGCTGCTCTCCTGTTCGATCAACGCGGCCAGTTGGTTGACCTCGTCGATGCTATGGATCTGGCGCCGGTTGACGGCGAGGTGGCGGCCGAATTTCAGCGCCTTTGCTTCACAACTGGCGCGCAGATCCTCGTCGGCAATGGTCTCGAAATCGGCATTGTGAGCGAGACCGAGGATGCGCCGGTGCACTTCGACGCCGGCAAAGCCTAGCAGGTCGGTCCAGATCTGGTGCAGCACATGGTCGAGCGCCTGCTCTGAGGCAAGGATGTCGCCCTGGTCCTCGAACAGGCTCTTTTGGTAGAGCATGCCGGTGCGCTCGCTGCGCCATAGATGCGAAAACTCGGCGCGGAACACCGACCAGGTCTCGACCGTCACACCGAGCAGATAGGCGCGCATGGCGTCGCGCTTGCCCTTCTGTTCGTGGCCGCGTTGCGAGAAGAAGGACATCCAGAAATTGGCAAGCAGCATGCCGACGTCGAAAGCCATCGGGCCGTAGAAGGCGAACTCCGGATCGATCATCCGGGTCTCCGTGTCGGTGACCATGATCGAACCGGAATGCAGGTCGCCATGCAGCAGCGTTTCGGCATTGGCGGCGAAGATGTGCTTCAGCCGCTGCGCCTCGACCTTGAGGTCGCGGTCGGCGCGCAGTTCGGCGACCAGGCCGTCGAGCTGCGGCGAGGTGTGCCGGTTCATCTTGGCATCGAAATAGGGATCGGAGAACACCAGGTTTTCGGTGATGTCGCAAAGCTCGGCATTGTCGGCGAACAGCGCCAGATCGGCCTTGCGGTCCTTGGCGGTCATATGCAGGTCCGAGCCGCGAAACAGCGTGCGGGCCATGAACAGGCCGATATCCCGGGCGATGTTCGGCAGTTGGCGGCCGTCGATCAGGGCACGGCGCAGGATGATATGCGGCGGCGCAAGATATTCCATGATGATCAGCGCCTGACCTTCATCGAAATAATGGATCGCCGGCACCGAGCCCGGCGCGCGCGCCTCTTGCCTGGTCAGCGCGTAATATTCGAAGAAGGAGCGCTTCAACGGCAGCGGCCAGCTGTCGCCGACCAGGCGGACATAGGGCAGGGCCTGCTTGACCACGGCCGCACCGCTGGCGCCCTCGACGATGAACACCAGGTTGAGATTGCCGTCGCCGACCTCGCGGACCTTCCAGGCGCCGGTGTCCTTGCCGATCTTCGCGCACAGCGCCTCGTTGCCGCCAAGGCGTGCAGCCAGGGTTTCGACCGACAGGGCTTCGAACGGCAATTCTTCAGTCATCGTTATCCTCCCGCATATGCGCTTCCAACATAACGGAGGCGTGGCGGCCGGGCCAAGCTAGGAAGCGATCTGGCAATTGTCAATCGTGTTGACAATTGCCGATGCAGCCCATAGCGTCATGTCAGGGAGGAACGCATGGTCGGCAATGCCGTGTTCCGCGTAGAGGGACTGAGGAAATCCTTTGGCCATAACGAGGTGCTTGGCGGCGTCTCGCTGGAACTGCATGCCGGTGAAGTGACCGTGCTGATGGGCGCCAACGGCGCCGGCAAATCCACTCTCGTCAAGATCATCTCTGGTGTCTACGAACGCGGCGGGGGGACGATGGTGCTCGCCGACCAGGATTTCGCGCCGAAAACCCCGGCCGAGGCGATCCGCGCCGGCGTCGTCACCGTGCATCAGAACATCAACGACGGTGTCGTCGCCGATCTCGACGTCGCCACCAACCTGACGCTGGACCGGCTGAGCGGCAGCGGTGCGCCGACCCTGTTCAATCCAATGCGCGTGCGGCGAGAGGCCAAGGCGGTTGCCGACCGCATGGGGCTGGCCATCGATTTGAAGGCGCGGGTGAGTGATCTTTCGCTGGCCGATCGTCAGATGGTGGCGATTGCCCGCGCGCTGGCGCACAAGCCGAAAGTGCTGATCCTCGACGAGCCGACCTCATCGCTCTCCAGCGCCGAGGCTGATCGGCTGTTTGCCCTGATCGACAGGCTGCGCGAGCAAGGCGTGGCCATCCTCTACATCTCGCACCGTATGTCGGACATAAGGCGGCTGGCCGACCGCATCGTATCCATGCGGGACGGGATCATCTCAGGCATTTTCGACAAGAAACCGCTCGACTATGAAGGCGCGGTCAACGCCATGCTCGGCCGCAAGATCCATCTCGACCGGATTGTTGTCAGGGATTCGGCCAATGCCGTCTTCAAGATAGACGGTCTGCGCATCGCACAAGGCGCACGGCCGATCTCGCTGACGCTCGGCGACGGTGAGGTCGTTGCCATCACCGGCCTCGTCGGCGTCGGCAAGACGGCGCTTGCCGAGACGCTGTTTGGCGTGCGCCAGCCGCTGGCCGGCACAATGACGCTGAACGGCAGGCCTTATGCGCCTGAAACAGCCGGCGAGGCGATCGCCGCCGGCGTGTTCCTCGTTGCCAAGGACCGCGGCGAGAACGGCATCGTCGGCGGCTTCAACATCCAGGAAAATATCAGCCTGCCGTTTCACAAGCGCATGTCACGTTTCGCTGTTCTCAAGCGCCGTCTGGAACGCGCCACGGCGCGCCGACAGATCGAGGAGCTGGGCATCGTCTGCCGCTCCGAGAAGGACGAGATGTCGGAGCTCTCCGGCGGCAACCAGCAGAAGGTGATGGTCGCCCGCTGGATGGCCCAGCATGCGAGACTGTTCATTCTGGACGAGCCGTTTCAGGGCGTCGATATTTCCGCCCGGCGCGACATCGCCGCCAAGCTCAGGGCCAGTGCAAACGGACGCGCCACGCTGCTGTTCGTCACCGAACTCGACGAGGCGCTGGAGACCGCCGATCGCATCCTGGTCATGTCGGAACAGACCATCGTCGGCGAGCACCGCAATGCCGATGTCGATCTCGACCGCCTGTTGGCCGAGGTCGCCGGCGGGCCGCTGCACAGTGCCGCCTGAGCACGGGCGTTAGGAATGGGAATGGAAAGAGCATGGGTTCGGATTGGCTAAAAACGGCAGCAGCGCGCGGGAGCGCCGAATGACATTACGCGACCACGCCATCCGCTACGGATTCATCGTGCTCTTGTTCGGGCTCGTCGCCTATTTCTCGACCGCCGCCGACGGTTTCGTTTCGCCGCAAAGTGCGGTTTTCATCTTCCAGTCGGTCGCCATCACCGGCGTGCTGGCGCTCGGCGTCACCGCCACGCTGGTCGTCGGAGGTTTTGATCTGTCGATCGGCTCGGTCGCCACCTCAGCCATGATGGCGGCCGCCTATGTCATGGTGGTGCTGGAGCAGAACGCCCTTGTCGCGGTCGTCGTCTGCCTGCTCATTGGCGCCATCGTCGGCCTGATCAATGGCTGGCTGATCGTCTACATGCGTGTGCCCGATCTGCTGGCGACGCTCGGCATGATGTTCCTGCTCGTCGGCCTGCAGCGCATTCCAACCGAAGGCCGCTCGATCGCCACCGGCATGACCATGCCGGACGGTTCGGTCGCCAACGGCAAATTCTCCGATGCCTTCCTGGCGCTCGGCCGCCACCGCTTCGACTTCTTCATCCCGAACCTCATTCCAGTGTCGGTGGTGGTGCTGCTCGTGCTCGCCGTGCTGATCTGGTTCTTCCTCGAATACACACGTTTCGGCCGCATGATGTATGCCGTCGGCAGCAATGAGCGCGCCGCCGAACTCGCCGGTGCGCCTGTCAAGGCATACAAGATCTGGGCTTACGTCATTTCAGGTGTTTTTGCCTCGATCGGCGGCATTTTGCTCGCTGCCCGGCTTGGACGCGGCGACATCGCCTCGGGTAATAATCTGCTGCTCGATGCGGTTGCCGCGGCGCTGATCGGCTACGCGGTGCTGGGTGCCGCCAAGCCGAATGCGTTCGGCACAGCCATCGGCGCGCTGTTCGTCGGCATCTTGCTGCAAGGCCTGACGATGATGAACGCGCCTTACTACACGCAGGATTTCATCAAGGGCGTGGTTCTGGTCGTCGCCCTTGTCTTCACCTTTGCGCTTTCGGGCAGGGGCAGGAGATAGCTTTCGACCGGAACAGGATTTTCGAGTTCAACAAGAGTGGAGGAAAACAAAGTGAGCATTACAAGAAGACTTCTGGGGAAGGTGGCGCTCGGATTGGCCGGCGCAACCATGCTGATGCAGGTCCCGGCTTTTGCCGCGGACAAGCCGGCGCCCTTCGACAAGCCCGGCGTCAAGATCGCGCTGGTGCGCTATCTCTCGACCGGCGACTTCTTCCAGGCCTATCTCTCGGGCGTCGAGGCGCAGTCGAAGGCGCTCGGCATCGACCTGCGCGTCCTCGACAGCCGCCAGGATGCGGCTCTTCAGTCCGACATGGTCGATCAGGCCATCGCGCTCGGCGTGCAGGGTATCATCATCCAGCACGGCCTGACCGAATCGATGAAGGACGCCGCGCAGCGTGCGGTCGACGCCGGCATCAAGGTTGTGGCCTTCGACGTCAATGTCGAAAACCCCAAGATCCCGCAGATCGAACAGTCCGATCGCGACCTGGCCCGCCTCGCGCTCGAGCAGGCGGTCAAGGACAATGGCGAAAGCTGGAATGCCGGCTATGTCTATGTCGCCGGCATCGCGCCGCTCGACCGCCGCAACGAGACCTGGGTTGACGTCAAGAAGAAATATGCCGGCATCAAGGAAGTCGCGATGTTCGGCACGCTCGACAATCCGATCGCCAACTCCGTCGCCAACCAGGCGCGTTCGGTGCTGACGGCGCATCCCGACATCAAGGTGATGTTCGCTCCCTATGACGAATTCGCCAAGGGCGTGAAGATCGCTGTCGACGAAGCGGGCTTGAACAAGGGCATCAAGATCTATTCGGCCGACATTTCGACCTCGGACATCGCTGCGATGCGCGAGCCCGACAGCGCCTGGGCCGCGACCGCCGCGACCAACCCGGCCGTCGTCGGCCAGGTCTCGGTGCGTGCGCTGGCACAGCTGCTGGCCGGTGAAGACCCCGGCCACAACGTCGTCGTGCCGCCGACACTGATCACCCAGAAGGACCTCATCGACAAGGACATCAAGAACATGGAGGACCTGTCGGCCAAGCTGCCGCAGTTCGCCCACGCCGATGTCGCGATGCCGGCCTGGATGCCGAACCCGAACGCCAAGTAACTTTCGCTATCGAAGGCCGCCTGCAGCCGCTTGCTGCAGGCGGCCTTTTTGCTGAATATATTTTTACAGGTTTGCCGGATTTCAATTGTCGCAGAAACACAGTTTGCGCGTTGCAGGAAACAGGCGCGAAAGTGTCGGTTTAATGGATATTCGCGACAATATATCGGTATAGCTTTTCAGTATCGAGGATCTAATTTGTACATACCGCCATGGACCATCCTCGCAGGACTGGGAACCCTCACCCGCCAGGAGCTGTGCCAGCTTCTTCCGCATTTTGAAGAGACCAACCTTCTGAACATTGCGGCTGATAAATTCCGAGATCTTGGGGCTAAGTTCGACAGGGCTCCAGATGCTCAAACTGAAGCCGCCTTCAAGCAGCGGCTAATAGAATCCTCCGAACGGATTATGGTCTCGAATGCAACTGACGGCGCCCTACGCGTCAGGTTATGGGATCACTTACTGTCCGCGTTCGAGATCGAGGCGTCCCTCCCGCTTTCAACGCGCGTTGCGAATGTAAAATCCGCCGATCTGGCTCATCATGCAGCACTGACGCTCTCAGACCAATTGAAGTCTGAAAAGGAAGCCGAAAGCCTTTCATCGCCTGGGAAGGTATGGAAGCGTCTGATGGCCATCTTCTCCAAGGGAGAACCAGATTTCAGCGCTATAGTAGTTGCGCAGGCTGAAATCATAGCGCGCGCCGTTGCAGAGGCTGCACAGAACGGCACCCTAGCTGCTAACGACAAAGCGGAACTGGTCAAGCGGGTACGGGAGCAGATTGAAGAGTTGCCTCCCGAACTCCGTAGCGAGGCGATGGAACGAGCCCTGAAATCGGGCGACACAGCAATTATCGGCCTGCTTGCATCAGGAACGTCCCTTGTTAGTGTTGGGATCGCAGTGAAGCTTGCTGGCTTCAGCGCTTATATCTTCGCGGCACAGGCAGCAGCAATTATTCCGTTTATCGGCGGCTCGACCACCGTCTCCATGCTGTTTGTTCTCGCAAATCCGCTTTTTATCGGACCAGTTGTTTTGGGAGGGGCCTACATTGCAGGTAGGCACGTCAAAGGCGTACATGCAAAGCGGCTCTCATCAAACATAGCTGTGCAGCTCGCCCTCAAAGGCGTCGCTGTCGGCCGTGCCGGGCTGCGGACAACCCTTGATGATTTCAAGAACCTGTGGGTCTCTGATTTTGACACATGGCCCGAAAAGCGCCGGAGCAGGATTCTCACCAAACTTTCCGATGTCCGGAAAAGAGTAGGCTCTCCCCTACCGCCAACGCCATGGCCGCCGGAGGGGATACTAGCCAAGCCTCTGAAAGACGATACCGGCAGTGCATTGCACCAAATCCTGTTCTCCAGAAACGGAGGAAACTCTGGCGAGGCTTTGATCCTGGGTGGTCTCACCGCTGGCGACATTCTCTACGATGCTGCCGCGATCGATCCCACGGTGCTCGCCGCGGCTGATTTTTCGCGATCGGAAGATATCTCGAATATTTTTGATTTCGGCATCTTCGCGGACCGCATCGGGTCCATGGCAGAGGAATCCGGGGCCGGTGCGGGGAACAATTTGCGGGGCTATGTGGCCGAGCAGATTGTTGCAACCCGTCTTGTCGAGCAAGGCCACATCGTCACGTTTCCGAACACATCTAACAATCCCGGCTTCGACCTATTGGTCGACGGGCATGCCTTTCAGGTAAAATGCCTGGCGGGCATTTCGGGTCTTCGGGAACACTTCGATAAATATCCGGACATGCCAGTATTCGCCAATAGCGAGCTTGCCGAGGCGGTTGCCGCTACCGCTGAAAAATGGGCCAGGAAGGTTTTTTACGTCGAAGGCTTCGATCGAGAAATAACCGACTTCATCATGCAGGCAGCGCTGGACGCAGGTGCATCTCTTGGCGAGATGGATGTTCCCTATTTCGCTATTGCAGTCTCCGCCGCTAAAAATCTGTTCGGTTGGTGGCAGGGAAGGGTTCCTCTTGCCGATCTGCCTTTTTCAGTTGTGCTGGATGGCGCTGTAAAAGGTGGGCTTGCGGCGGCCGGCGGGTTCTCCGGCAATATCCTCGGCTTGTTGCTGTTTGGTCCCGCCGGTGCGCTTGTCTTTGGAGGCGTCGGAGGAGCTGGAGCAATTCTGGGATCCCGTTGGACCCGTCAGCAGGTGACCCGTCTGGTTTCAGGCAATTGGCTCAAATCTCTCGATGAAACGACCAACCGGCTACACCGTGCCCTAGTTGACGAGATTCAGGCTAAAATCAGACTTCTGATTGAGAAACGCAGCCAGATTGCCGTTCAGGGTCATGAACAGGAAGCATGGTTTCTCGCTCGTGTTGCTGATGATGTTGTCGCGCTGGCCGAGCACATTTACGAACTTGAAAACGAGATCGCCCAGCAGGAGCAGCCGGAACGCGCGCGTATGTGTCTTCAGTCGATGACGGAAGCGAGCGTCCATCCCTGGTCCGTACAACAACAGCTGTCTGGAGTCCTTAGTAGCCTTAAGGAACAGCCCTCCCTGACGGAGGCAACATCCAGGAAGGCGCTGGAAGCGTGGGCTGTACTTAAATCGAAGCTGTCGCAGAAATCCTGAGTTTCCGGCTTGCCTACTCATTGAACAGGTCGGAATGGGAACCAGTGCGGGCAAGCTGTAGTTCATCGTCAGTAACGCGGTAGATCAAAAGCCAGTCCGGTTCTATGTGCGCGTCGCGATAGCCCTTCCAATCGCCTTTCAGAGGGTGATCCTTGTAACTCGCCGGCAGCTCATTTCCGGCGATCAGAAGGCCGAGCAACTCGCGCAATTTGCCGAGGTCTTTGCCACGTTTCTCCATACGTTTCACATCCCGGCGGAATTGCCCGGAGCGAACGGGAGCCAGCATGTCAGATACCCAAATCCTTGAACAACTCGTCGGCCGTGGCGAAACGCTTGCCCTTGCCCTTTTCCAATTCGGCCATGGCCTTTCGCGTGGTTGCGTTCGGCACCTTCACTGGAAAGGGAAATTCCTTGTCCGCGGCAACGCGGACCAGCAGCAGGCGGATGGCATCGGAAACTGACAATCCCATCGCCGCCAGGGCTTCCGTCGCCTGATCCTTTGTCGCCGTATCGATCCGAGCGCGGACTACGGTATCCGTTGCCATGTCAAAACTCCTCTGAGGGCTACAATGTAGCTACAGAGCCCCAGATGCGCAAGCCCGTTGGCCCTTTCGCAAACTACCGCAGCGCTGCCGCGATATTGCCGCCGTCGACGGTCGTCACGTCGGCGGTGGTGCGGTCGGCCAGCGCATGATGCAGGAAGGCCTGCGCCACGTCCTGCGCCGTCACTTCCTGGCCGAGCAGATTGCCGGACATGTAGTCCTTCTCCGACACGCCGCGCGCGCCTGAGCGGCTGGCAATCATGGCGTCGGTCAAAAGGCCCGAGCGGATGCGGTCGGCGTTGACGGCGTTCGAGCGGATGCCATGCGCGCCATAGTCGAGCGCGTACTGCCTGGACAGGAACAGCGTCGCCGCCTTCGGCACGCCATAGGCGCCGAACTTCGGGCCGGGGTTGACGGCCTGCTTGGAGGTGTTGAACAGAAGCACGCCGCCGGTGCCCTGCTCGAGCATGATGCGCACGGCATTCTGCGCCACCGATTGGTGGGCGAAGAAATTGAGCTCGAAACTCTTGCGCAAAAGTGCATCGTCGAGCTCGCCGATGCGGCCTTCCCAGGCGGCGCCGGCATTGGAAACCAGGATGTCGACACCGCCGAACACGGCGACCGCTTTGTCGAAGGCGGCACGCACCTGTGCCGGGTCGGTGATGTCTGCGGCGACGCCGATCGAATTGTTGCCGGCTTTCTTCGCCGCGTCAGCCGCTTTTTCGGCGTTGAGATCGACGACGACGGCATGGGCGCCATTGTCGGCGAACAGCTTTGCCGTCGCTGCACCGATCGCGCCGGCACCGCCGGTGATCAGCACCACCTGGCCGGTCAGCGGCTTCGGCTTGTTGGAGGCGAGCTTGGCCTGTTCCAGCGACCAGTATTCGAGCGGGAACAGGTCGGCCTTGGAAAGCGGATGGAACCGGCCGACGGCCTCGGCGCCACGCACTGCCTCGATCCACATCTCACCGACATCCGACGCGATCTTCGCGTCCTTCAGGGTGCGGCCGTGGCCGAACATGCCGAGGCCGGGCACCAGCGTCAGCCGCGGCATCTGGTCAAGCATAGTGCGCTTGACGTCGTCGAGCGCATCGTTGGTTTCGAAATAGGCGCGATAATCCTTGGCGAACGCGTCGACATGGCTCTTGATCACCGCCTTGTAGTCGCCGGCCTTGTCCGCGTCGGGCGCCGGCAGCGCCATCGGCCCGGTCTTGATGCGGATCGACAGATCGGGCGTCGAGACGCCGCGCCCGGCATAATCGGCGATCTCGGCTGAATTGATGAAATCGACAATTGCCGGCGAAGTGCGGAAATCGCTGACCATTCGGTCGAAGCGGCCTTCGCCGCGCGCTACCGCCACCGCGCCGCGCAGCATCGGCGCGATCGACGCCGGCGTCGCGAGCTTTGCCGGCAAGGCTGCCTTTGCCGCCTTCGGCTTGCCGCTTGCGGCAATATAGTCCTCGGCGACGTTCACATAATGGATCATCCGGTCGTAGGCCTGCTTCGCATCGTCGCCGAAGGTGAAGATGCCATGCTTGTCGAGGATCAGGCCCTCGACGTCAGGATCGGCGTCGAAGATGTCGGCAGCCGCCTTGGCGAGGTCGAAGCCGGGCATGATGTAAGGCACGTAACCCATCTTGCTGCCGAAAACCGTCTTCACCAGCGGCTTGGAGTCCTCCTGGTCGACGATGGCGAGAATGGCGGTCGAGTGCGTGTGGTCGACGAATTTGTGCGGCAGGAAGGCATGCAGCAGCGTCTCGACCGACGGGTTGGGCGAGGACGGATCGATGAGGTTGACGCGTTGCAGGGCAACCATGTCCTCGTCGGCCAGCCTGTTCAGCGCGCGCGCCTTGAGCAGCGGCTTGAGCTTGACCGCCGGCAGGCCCTGCGGCTCGATGACTCCCATGTCCCAGCCGCTGCCCTTGACGCACAGCACGTCCCACTGGTCGCCGACGAGGTCGGTTGCCGTCGTCTTGCAAGAGGTGTTGCCGCCGCCATGCAGGACCAGCCGTGGTTCGCCGCCGAGCAGCCGGGTCGTGTAGACGCGCAGCGCCAGGTCGCGGCCGACACCCTTTTTCGCGTAGTCTGCGACGAGTTTTTCGGCGGCTTCGTCATTCCACAAATTCTTCATGTTCGCTTCGTCCGGTTGTTTGTCTTTGATGGTGAAACAGGAATGCCGCGACGCTTTGATGACAATACGCCGGCGGCGGAGATGGGATTTCCTAGGAGGCCTTTTCTGTCGTGGCAGCCGCATGGTCCAGAAGCCGCTGCGCCATGTGCGCGCCGACCACCAGATGCGTGCAAAGGCCGCCGGCGATCGCCGCGAGCAGCGGTTCGAACTTGCTGTCCTCCTGCACCACCACCAACCGCCTGGCGATGGCGCGCAGCGATGCAAGCTCGGCGGAGATCACCCGCCTGTTATAACTGCAGTCGAGCACCTTGCCCTCGGCGTCTATGATCTGCCCGGCAATCACGCCGGCAGCGCCTTGGCTGCGCAGATCCGCCATTTCACTTGGCGTCAGCGCGCCGCATTTGACCAGATGGCTGTCGGCGTCGACCGCGCCGACCGAGTATAACGCCAGGTCGCATTCGCCGACACCCGACAATTGTTCCCGGATCACCGGCTCGGCACGCAGCGCACGCGCAAGTTCTTCCGTAGACAGCACCAGCGGCGCGTAGAAATTGAGCCCTTTGGCGTTGAGCCGCCGCGCGATTTCCATAGTGCATTGGTCGGGGCGATAGGAATAGGGCGCGCCGAGATTGCCGCAGAGTTGCACCACCGTGACATCCTGCAGATCGGCATAGGACATGACGTCGGCAATCATATAGACGGTGCGGCCCCAGGCGACGCCGATGCGGTCGCCCTTCTTGACCAGTTCGAGAAAGACGCTCGCCGCCAGCACGGCGATTTCCGTCGACGGGTCGGCAATATGATCATTCTCCGGCGCGATCCAGACGGCGTCGAGGCTCAGCGCATCCTCGAGCTTGCGCGCCAGCACGTCGTCGGTGAAAAGCTGGGTCGAAGTCGAGATGTTGACGATGCCGGTCTCGCGCGCCTTGCGCAGGTACATGGCGACCGAGGCACGGGAAATGTTAAGCTGGCTCGCCACCTGGTCCTGCCGCAGGCCATGGGCATAGTAGAGCCAGGCGGCCTTGTGGATGAGTTGTTCTGCCGGTCGGATCGCCATGCCGTCTCCTCAGCTGACATTATTCATGGCTCTCGACAAAAGTCAAACTGGGCAGAGGTATGCGATGCTCCCGCTTGCGCCGAATCTGGTTCATCATTGTGCCAAATGCGCTCTGTCCTGGCATCGTTTGTGGTGACGCGGCCCAAGCCTGTGATTAGAACGTCTGAAAGAAAATCGCGGGGAGCATGGGATGGGCAATCCTTACGAACAGGATCTCGACAAGAACGCGGCCAACCATCAGCCGCTGACGCCGCTCACCTATCTGGAGCGCGCGGCCAAGACCTATCCCGACCATATCGCCATCATCCATGGCCGCCAGCGCATCGACTATCGCACTTTCTGGCAGCGGTCGCTGAAGCTTGCCTCGGCCCTTCAGAAGCGCGGCATCGGCAAGGGCGACACCGTCACCGTCATGCTGTCAAACACGCCGCCGATGCTGGAGGCGCATTTCGGCGTGCCGATGACCAAGGCGGTGCTGCATTCGCTCAACACCCGCCTCGATGCGGCGGTCATCGCCTTCCAACTCGATCATGCCGAGACCAAGGTGCTGATCGTCGACCGCGAATTCTCCGGCGTCGTCAAGCAGGCCCTGGAACTGGCCAGGGTCAAGCCGCTGGTCATCGACTATGACGATCCCGAATACGCCGCCGACGCGCCGTACCCAAAGGGCGAGCGGGTAGGCTCACTGGACTATGAGGCATTTGTCGCAGGCGGCGACGCGGACTTCGCCTGGTCGATGCCCGACGACGAGTGGGATGCGATTTCGCTCAACTACACGTCCGGAACGACGGGCAATCCGAAGGGCGTCGTCTACCACCATCGCGGTGCGGCCCTGATGGCCTACACCAACACCATCCATGCCGGCATGGCCAAGCACGCGGTCTATTTGTGGACGCTGCCGATGTTCCACTGCAATGGCTGGTGCTTTCCCTGGACGCTCGCCGTCCAGGCCGGCACCCATGTCTGTCTGCGCTGGGTGCGGCCGAAGCCGATCTACGATGCGATCGCCGATCAGGGCGTCACCCATCTGTGCGGCGCGCCGGTCGTCATGTCGGTGCTGATCAATGCCAGGGACGAGGACAAGCGCGCATTTCCGCAGACGGTCACTTTCAACACGGCTGCAGCACCCCCGCCGGAAGCCGTGCTGTCGGGGATGGCGGATGCCGGCTTTGCCGTCACCCATCTCTACGGCCTGACCGAGACCTATGGCCCGGCGGTCGTCAACGAATGGCACGGCGCCTGGGATGATCTCGAAAAGGGCGAGCGCAGCGCCAGGAAGGCGCGGCAGGGCGTGCGCTATGCAGCGCTCGAAGGCCTGACGGTCATGGACCCCGAGACGATGCGGACGACACCGGCCGACGGCGAGACAATCGGCGAGGTCATGTTCCGCGGCAACATCGTCATGAAGGGCTACCTGAAAAACCGCAAGGCGAGCGACGAAGCCTTCGCCGGCGGCTGGTTCCATTCCGGCGATCTCGGCGTCATGCACCCCGATGGCTACATCCAACTCAAGGACCGCTCCAAGGACATCATCATCTCCGGTGGCGAGAACATTTCCTCTATCGAGGTCGAGGACGCGCTCTACAAGCACCCGTCGGTGGCCTCTTGCGGCGTCGTCGCCAGGCCCGACGACAAATGGGGCGAAGTGCCTGTTGCCTATGTCGAGCTGAAACCCGGCAAGGTCGCGACCGAAGCCGAGATCATCGATCACTGCCGCGCGCTGCTTGCCCGGTTCAAAGTGCCGAAGGCGGTCATCTTCGCCGAAATCCCGAAAACCTCGACCGGCAAGATCCAGAAATTCCGGCTACGCGAGATGGCCAAGGGGGCTTAGCTGCATCGCCACCCATGCTTCGCCTCGACAATTTGTCGCGGGCTTCCGGGCTTCGTCATCCTAGGGTGTAGCAGTCGCGAGCGACGTCGCGGAAACCCTGGAGCTGCTCCGCAGCCCAAGGGATCCATGCCGTGACCTTGCGGCCGAGCTCCGACAGTCGAGAATGGCGGCTGCAGGCTACAGCTTGCTGACCGTGTAACCTATTGATCCGTCGCACTCTTTGACCAACGCCGCGGCATGGATCCTAGGGTCTGCGCCGCGTCGCTTCGCTCCTTGCTTCGCCCTAGGATGACGAATTCATCAGGGCCAGCCGCTAACAGCGATCGTCGATTCCACCTTCTCACTGTCACCATCTGTCACCATTCGTACGTGTATACCGAATCCGCATTGACAGGTCCTTCTTTTCGATTTACGAGTGATGAAAATCAAAATTCGTCACTCGTAAATCGATAGAGGATCATGTCCGAAGCCGCCACCATAGTCGCCGAAGCCGCCCGACAGGAAAATGTAACGCGCATTCTCGATTGCGCCGAGCGCCTGTTCCGGCACTATGGCTACGGCAAGACCAATGTCGCCGACATTGCGCGTGAGCTCGGCATGTCGCCGGCCAACATCTACCGTTTCTTCGCCTCCAAGGTCGAAATCCACCAGGCCGTCTGCGGCCGGATGCTCGGCGCCAGCTACAAGATGGCCTACGAGATTTCGCGCCTGCCGATCAGCGCCGAGGAGCGGCTCCGGCGCTACGTGCATGCGCAATACAAGATGACGATGGAGGTCATGCTCGACGACCAGAAGGTCCACGAGATGGTCATCGTCGCCCTCGAACGGGATTGGGGTGTGATCGACAAGCATGTCGACAGCATTCACGACCTGTTCGCGGAAATCATTCGTGACGGGATCGAGGCCGGTGAGTTCAGAAAACAGGATCCGGTTATCGCGTCTCGCTGTTTCGGCGCCGCGACCGTCATCCTGTGTCACCCGCAGATGGTGGCGCAATGCCTTGCCAAGACCAACCGGGCAATGCCTGACGACCTCGTCGACTATGCAATCAAGGCCTTGAAGTAGCCTCCGCCCGTCGGGCGCCGGTTTCAACGATTCATCTCCATTTCGGGAGTACGCGCGTGTCTTCGTTCAGTTCAATCATCGGCAGGTTGCCCGCTGTAGGCCCGGTGCTGCTTGTCACCGCCACTCTCGGGCTTGCCGGCTGCAGCCAGGAAAAAGCCGAAGTCAAGGATATCATCCGCCCGGTCAAGGTTGTCGAGATCGCGAAGGTACATGACACCCGCACGCTCTCCTATTCCGGGTCGGTGAGGGCCCGCACCGAGAGCGCTCTGGCATTCCGCGTCAATGGCAAGATCACCGAGCGCCTCGTCGATATCGGCCAGCATGTGGCCTCGGGCGATGTGCTCGCCCGCATCGATCCCATTGACTACGACCTTTCGGTCAAGAGCGCGCAGGCAGCGCTCGATGCCGCCGAGCGGCAGGTCGAGACCGTGGAACTCGCCCGCAAGCGTGCCGAGCAGCTTTTTGCCAAGAATTTTGCCCCGAAATCACAGCTCGAACAGGCGACCTTGACCTATGACCAAGCGGTCGCCACCCGTGATTCCGCCCTTTCGACACTGGCTCAGGCGAAGAACCAGGTCGGTTATACCGATCTCAAGGCCGACAGGGATGGCATCGTCACCACGGTCAGCGCCGACGTTGGCCAGGTGGTCGGTTCCGGCACGCCGGTTGTCACTGTCGCTGTCGACGGCGAAAAGGAAGTGCTGATCGCCGTCCCGGAAATGGAAATCGCCGAATTCAAGGCGGGCAAGGCGGTCAAGGCGGGCTTCTGGTCGGATGATGCGCTGGCGCTCGACGGCAAGGTCCGCGAAGTCGCCGGCAGCGCCGATCCGCAATCACGCACCTTTGCCGTCCGCGTCAGCCTGCCCAACGATCCGCGTGTGCTGCTCGGCATGACCGCCAGCATCGAAGCCACGGCGGCCAATGAGCGGCAGCTGGTCTCGATCCCCCTGAGCGCACTGGCCGAGCAAGGCACCCAATCGATCGTCTGGACCGTTGATCGTGGCGCCGACACCGTTCATGCTCGTCCGATCAAGGTTGCCGAGTTCGCCGCCGATGGCGTGCGTGTCGCGGAGGGTTTGAAACCCGGCGATGTCGTGGTCGCCGCCGGCACGCAATTCATGACCGAGAACCTCAAGGTGAAGCTCGCCGGTGATACGGCGCTGCAATCGGCATCCGCGGCGGACGGCGACGCCAAGCAGGTGCGCTGACGACAGACAACCGGCTGCGCGTTCCCGCAGCCGCTGGTTTCCGGGCGGCAGGCGCCCGACCGAGACGCTCGATTGATGTCACCCCCACATCGATTTCGCGTCCCACCGCGATGAGTGCTTCTCCGCTGGGAGAGCCTTGCCGCCCGGAAGCCACTACGAACCCTCGATTTTGTTGCGCTAGATAGATGGACCAGCGTCGATGACCAATTCCACGGAAGAGAAGCGGCCCTTCAACCTGTCGCGCTGGGCAATCGGCCATCCCGCCATTGCGCGGTTCCTGTTCGGCCTGATCATCATTTCCGGCGCGCTCGGCCTGATGCGCATGGGCCAGAAGGAAGATCCCGATTTCACCTTCCGGGTCATGGTCGTCCAGGCGATCTGGCCGGGCTCCTCGATCCAGGAGATGGAAGACCAGGTCGTCAACAAGATCGAACGCAAGCTGCAGGAAACGCCGCATCTCGATTTCGTGCGCTCCTTCACCCGCGCCGGCAGCGCCATCATCACCGTGCAGATCAAGGGCGACACCAACACCGCCGAGGTGACCGACGCGTTCTACCAGGTGCGCAAGAAGGTCGGTGACATTGCCGGTGACTTGCCACAAGGTCTGCTCGGCCCCTATTTCAACGACGAATTCGGCGACACCTTCATCACCCTGCATTCGATCAGCGGCGACGGCTTCAGCTATCCCGAGCTGAAGAAGTTCGCCATCCAGGCGCGCGACATGCTTTTGACGACGCCCGGCGTCGAGAAGGCCGTCATCATCGGCGACCAGCCTGAAAAGCTCTATATCGACGTCTCGTCCAAGGCCCTGGCCGAACGCGGCCTGACGCTGACCGATCTGCAGAATGCGATCAAGGGACAGAACAATGTCGACCCGGCCGGCTCCGTCGATACCGGCACCAACTCGGTGCGCATTTCCGTCGAGGGCGATGTCGGCAAGGTCGAGGATATCAGGAACCTGCGCCTGCGCGCCGGCGGTCAGGTCACGAGGCTGGGCGACATCGCCACGGTGAGTTCGGGGTTGCAGGATCCGTTCCAGCGAAAGTACCGCTTCAACGGTCACGACAGCGTGCAGTTGGGCGTCGTCATGGCCAAGGGCTTCAAGGTTACCGATGTCGGCAAGGATGTCGAGGCCACCTACAAGCGTTTCGAAGAGGCGCTGCCCTACGGCGTTGCCGTCGACCAGATCTCCGACCAGCCGGGCGTCGTCACCGATGCGGTGGCGGAGTTCATGCATGCGCTTGGCGAAGCGTTGCTGATCGTGCTCGTCGTCTCGTTCCTGTCGATCGGTTGGCGTTCCGGCCTGGTCATCGCCATCGCCATCCCGCTGGTGCTGGCCGCGACCTTCGCCATCATGTACGAGCTCGGCATCGACCTGCAGCGCATCTCGCTCGGCGCGCTGATCATCGCGCTCGGTCTTCTGGTCGACGACGCGATGATCGTCGTCGAGATGATGGAGCGCAAGCTGGAGGAGGGGATGGTCAAGGTCGAGGCGGCGAGCTTCGCCTATTCCTCGACCGCCTTCCCGATGCTGACCGGCACGCTGATCACCACGGCCGGCTTTATTCCGGTCGGCTTCGCGGCCTCGACCGCCGGCGAATATGTCCGCACGCTGTTCTATGTCGTCGGCATCGCGCTGATCGTCTCCTGGTTCGTCGCGGTCTATTTCACGCCATGGCTCGGCAACATGATCCTCAAGCAGCGCAAGCATGCCGGCAGCCGTCACGATGTCTTCGACACGCGTTTCTACCGCCGGCTTCGTGCCACCGTCAGCTGGGCCGTGCGCCATCGCATCATCGTCCTGGTGATGACGCTGGTCACCTTCGGCACCAGCCTGTGGGCTTTCCAGTTCATTCCGCAGAACTTCTTCCCGCAATCGTCGCGGCCGGAAATCCTCGTCGACCTTTGGCTGCCGGAAGGCACCAGCATCAAGGAAGTCGAGGCGCAGGCCAAGGCGCTCGAGACCAAGATGATGGACGACAAGGACAAGCGTTTCATCGCCACCTATATCGGCGAGGGCGCGCCGCGCTTCTTCCTGCCGCTCGACCAGCAACTGAGCAACCCCAACTTTGCCCAGTTGCTCGTCATGGCCAATGACGAACCGGCTCGCGAGCGTCTGATCGTCAAGTTGCGCACCGTCCTGGCGCAAGACTTCCCGTCCATCCGTGCCAAGGTCGATCGTCTGTTCCTCGGTCCGCCGACCGGCTGGCCGGTGCAGATGCGCGTCATGGGGCCGGATCGCCAGGAGGTGCGCCGCATCGCCGACCAGGTGAAGGCGAAGTTCCGTGAAGATCCGCTGCTTGGCGCCGTGCATGATGACTGGCTGGAGCCGGTTCCGGCGATGAAGCTGGTCATCGACCAGGATCGTGCCCGCGCACTCGGCGTCACCTCGCAGCGCATCCGCCAGATGCTGCAGGCGACGATGTCCGGCGCGCCGCTCGACGACTTCCGCGACGGCGAGGAGACGGTGTCCATCGTCGCCCGCGAGCCGAATGCCAGCCGCAGCCTGCTGTCCTCGGTCGACTCGGTCTATATCCCGACCGACTTCGGCGGTTTCGTGCCGCTGTCGCAGGTGGCCAAGGTGGTGCCGGTGCTGGAGCAAGGCATCGAATGGCGCCGCGACCGCCTGCCGACCATCAGCGTGCGCGCCACCTTGCCCGACGGCGTGCAGTCCAACGACGTCGTCACCAAGATGTACAACGACATGAAGGACCTGCGTGCGGGTCTGGCGCCCGGTTACAAGATCGAAATCCAGGGCGGTGCGGAGGATTCGGCGGAAAGCCAGGCTTCGATCGCCGCCAAGGCACCGATCATGCTGGCCGTCATTGTCGTGCTTTTGATGATCCAGCTGCAGAACTTCGGCAAGGCGATGCTGGTGCTGGCGACCGGTCCGCTTGGCATTATCGGTGCTGCCGCGGCACTCCTGATCAGCGGTGCGCCGTTCGGCTTCGTCGCCATTCTCGGCGTCATCGCGCTGCTCGGCATCATCATGCGCAACTCGATTATCCTGGTCGACCAGATCGACCAGGACATCGCCGCGGGCATGGACCGCTACGAGGCCATCATCGGTTCGGCCGTTCGCCGTTTCCGGCCGATCACGCTGACGGCGCTGACGGCGGTGCTGGCGCTGATCCCGATCTCGCGCGGCGTCTTCTGGGGTCCGCTCGCCTACGCCATGATGGGCGGCATCCTGGTTGCCACGGTGCTGACCATCCTGGTCCTGCCGGCCGGTTACGCCCTGTTCTTCGGCCGGGAGCCGAAGAAGCGCGGGGCGGAGGGACGGACGGACGATCCGGAACTGAGCCAGGAAGCCGAAAAGCCGCAACTGGCGCTGGCCGCCGAATAGATCGATCGCGCCAGTCGAAAAGGATCGGGCGCGCCGAAGCGCGCCCGATCCTTTTTATTTTTATGAGGTCAGATGACGAAGAACCAGTTGGCGAGCAGCATCACCACCACGCCGGCGACCAGCGTCAGATAGGGCAGCATGCCCGCCTTTTTGACCGAGAGGTCGGCCCCCGTCATGCCGAGATCGGCCAGCATGTGGTCGGGGAACTTGCCCTTGTCCTGAATGTAGTGTCGGAAGCAGAACACCGGGATGATCAGCGCTGCCGTGATCAGGCCGGCCCACAGCGCCATCGGGTTCCATACCTTGGCACCGGCGCCCATGAAGATCGCGTTGACATAGGCGAAGATCGCCCCGATCCCGAGCAGCCAGCTCGGCGCCTTCCAGGGCCGTGCGATATGGCCGTTGTCGATGCGGTGGATCCAGCCGGCGTTGAGGTTGAGGAAGTTGAAGATGATGTAACCGCAATTCGACACGGCGAGGATGAAGAAGAAGCTCGTCGCGTCGGCCGAGGCGATGGCCAGCACGATCAGGTTGAAGACGAGATCGGTCCACATTGCCCGTGTCGGCGCACCATGTTCGTTGACATGGCTGAGATAGCGCGGCAGCCAGCCATCGACCGAGCCCTGGTAGAGCGTACGCGAAGAGCCGGCCATGGCCGTCATGATGCACAGCACCAGCGCCAGGATCATCAGCATCACCAACAGGCTGTGGACTAGCGCGCCGCCGCCGACCATGCCGGCCAGCGCGTCGGCGACCCCGGAGCCGTCGACGATCGGCGTCGCCAGCATACCGTTGAGGCCAAGCACGCCCTGGAAGGTGAACGGCACCAGGATGAACAGCAGCATGCACAGAAGGCCGGAATAGAAAATCGCCTTGAACGTGTCGGTGCCGGGGTTCTTGAACTCGGATGTGTAGCAGACGGCGGTCTCGAAGCCGTAGGTCGACCAGGCGGCGATGAACATACCACCAAGCACCAGCGTCCAGCCGGCGATGTTCCAGGCACCGGGCTCGGGCGCGTAGGCTGCGGCCAGCGGCACCAGCGGCGAAAAATTCGCCCAGTTGATCTGGCCGGTGACGATCGGCACCACGCCGACGATCAGCATCGGGACGATGACCAAGAGGCCGATATATTTCTGCACATTGGCGGTGCCGAGAATGCCGCGATGCTGGATCGCAAAGATGATCAGCATCAGCACTGCGCCGATGAAGAAGGTCGCGTTGAAGGTGAACGAGACCGGTCCCAGCGTGTGGCTGTAAAGCGTCCAGTTGCGGATTGCCGGCGTCGCCGCCGCGGTCACCGCTGTGATGGCGTCGGCGGCACTCGTCCCGGCATGCGCGGCGATATAGGCGACGACATCGGGTGAGGTTTCGGTGAACAGCGGCACTGGCGCCAGCGCGTTGAGGATGTAGGCGGCGGCGATCGAGCAGCCGAGCGACAGCACCGGCGACCAGGCGAACCAGTTGCACCAGACAGACAGCGGCGCGATGAACTTGGAATAGCGCAGCCAGGCGGTGGCGCCGTAGATCGACGCGCCGCCCGACTTGTTCGGAAACAGGCCGGCGATTTCGGCATAGGTGAAGGATTGCAGGAAGCCCATGATCATGGAGAAGATCCAGATCGCGAAGGCCAGCGTGCCGGTCGTGCCGGCAATGCCGCCGATCGAGAACAGGACCAGGGCCGGCACGCCGCTCGCCACCCAGAAGGCGCCGCGCCAGTCGATATTTCGGTGCAACTTGCCTTCGGCAAGCGGCTCCAGGACAGTCGTTATCGTGCTCATATGTCTTTGTTCCCCATTTTGATGTTCCCCGTTCGTGACGGCCGCGACTTCGCGAGGCTTCATCATCGACGCATGCTTTGGGCGGCTGTCGGTGTTTCCACTCAGTCGCATTTTTTTCTTAACAGTGAAGATTGATCCGGCGCGCTTTCAGGTCAAGCGATTTGTCGCGCCGTGCACATCACGCTTGCGAAACATGTCGGCTTCACACTGCCGCGGTGGGATTGTTCGGAAAAGGACCAAGGGTCAGGAAGCGAAAAACCCGCCGGAGGCGGGTCGCAGCGCAAATCAGCACCATGGACGAATATGTAGCATAGCTGCCCTCAGCAGGTCAAGAAAAAATTCCTATCACGAACTGCAGCACGGCCTCACTGTCTTGGGAGGGAAGGGCCGTCAGGAACGCGGTTTGGTCTTTTGCGGATCGTAGTGGGCGAAGGCGACGACTCGCGCCGGCAGCCGCTTGGCATGGCCGTCGAGCTTGCCGATCTCGACCTCGGTACCGACAGCCGAATGGGTGACATCGAGCCTGGCCAGCGCGATGGTCTTGTTCAGCACCGGCGAGCGCATGCCTGACGTGACCACGCCGATCTGGGCACGGCCGACATGCACGCAATCGCCATGGCCGACGTCGACATTGGCGTCGATGTCGAGACCGACCAGCTTCGTCTGCGGGTGCTCCTTGCGGCGGATCAGCGCCTCGCGGCCGACGAAATCGTCGGTCTTGCTCTTCAGCGGCACGGTGAAGCCGATGCCGGCCTCGAACGGATCGGTCTGGTCGGAAAATTCGTATCCGGCGAAGATCAACCCGGCCTCGATGCGCACCATGTCCAGCGCCTGCAGTCCCATCGGCTTCAGCCCGTGCGGCTGGCCGGCTTCCCAGATGGCGTCGAAGACTTTTTCGGCGTCGCGCGGATGGCACCAGATCTCGTAGCCGAGCTCGCCGGTATAGCCGGTGCGCGAGACGACGACCGGAATGCCGTTGCCGCCACCAATGCGGGCGACGGCGAAGCGGAACCATTCGAGTTCGTCGATCGACGGCTGCAGCGGCGAGGTCCAGATCACCTCCCTGAGGATGTCGCGGCTCTTCGGTCCCTGCACGGCGACATTGTGCATCTGGTCGGTGGAGGAACGCACAAGGACATTGAGGCCGAGTTTTGTCGCCGTCTCGCGCAGCCACTCGCCAGACAGATCGTCGCCGCCGACCCAGCGGAAATTGTCCTTGCCCAGCCGCAGCAGGGTGCCGTCATCAATCATGCCGCCATGCTCGTAGCACATGGCCGAATAGACCACCTGGCCAACGCCAAGCTTCTTGACGTCGCGGGTTAGCGTGTATTGCAGCAGCGCTTCGGAATCCGGGCCGGTGACCTCGAACTTGCGCAGCGGCGACAGGTCCATGATCACCGCGTCTTGGCGGCAGGCCCAGTATTCGGCGATCGGCCCGTCCTTGGCGAAGGAATTGGCGAGCCAATAGCCCTTGTACTCCTGAAAGTTGCGGGTGTGCTTGGCAAAGCTCGAATGAAAAGCGGTCTCGCGGGTCATTTTCGGTTCCGAATCGGGCGTCATGCGTCTGGCGATCGCTCGCGAGAATTTGTGCTGGCCGCAATAGGTCCGCACATGGATGTCGGTCGGGTTCCAGCCATTGGCCGGCGTCGTGTCGTCGGGGCAGGCGGAGGAAACACAAACGATGTCGGTGAGCGCCCTGAGCAGCACATAGTCGCCCGCCCGCGACCACGGCTCGTCGGACACCATGACGCCATGCGCGTCGATCGCCGTGTTGAAGAAGAAGTTGATCGCCATCCAGCCCGCGCGGGGATTGACGCCCTTGCCGACCAGAGCGCCGTTGAAATTCTCCGAACAGTTGGTGTGTCCGGGATAGCCGATGTCGTCGTAATATTTGGCGGCGCAGGCGAGCGCGAAGGCGTCGTGCCGGCCGCATGTGTCCTGCACCACCTCGACCAGCGGCTCCATGTCCTGGTCATAGTATTTGGAATGCAGGCCGGGCATCGGGTAGCTCGCACCCATGAGCGTGCGCGTCGTCGTCACGTCGAGCGGATGATCCAGTCCCCTGTCCAGCTTGCGCGCCGAAAAGCACTGGAAATCGGTGCATTGGCGCCCGTCGACATCGATGATCTGCAGATAGTCGCCAGCCCTAACGAAATAGGCCTCCGCGGTCGCCGAATGGACGCGCAAATCGAGCACCGGGTCGGCAAGCGGATCAGCCAATACCGATTTCGCCGCCGGGCGGATCGTGGCGCGGCGAACGAAGACGGTCAGCGGTGTCGCCGTGTCATGACCATCGACCAGCATCGGCCCGCCGGGGGCGGCAATCAGCACCGCACCATCGCGTGCGACGGTGAAAGCCTGCTCGGTGCCGGCCGGTGTCGTGACGCCGAACACCCGCACGGCCTTGGCGTGGTCAAGCTGCACCTGCCGGCGGGCGAGCCCGCTCCGCAGGGATGCGAGACTGTCGTCGCCCTCTATGAGCAGCGCTTTGATGCCGGCAGCGTTGCTGTTCGATGCTTCACCAAAAATGCCGGGATCGGTCGCGCCGGTCCTGTCCCAGGCCAGAAGTTCGCAGGCCTGGCCGCCTTCGACATTGCGCACGGTGATCGCGTCGCCGGCCTCGATGTCGATCAGCACCGCGCCGTTGCCCTGGATCGTATAACGCTCCATGCCCGGCGGCAGCGCGATCTGGCCGGGCCTCAGGATGAGGCTAGGCTTGGGCGGTCCGGCGGCAATTGCGGGGTAGGGCGACTGGCTCATCTCAGCCTTGCGGTTCGAGAAACAAGTTTGCCTGTGCGTGAAATTATTTTAGCGGGAAGAATAGCAGGGGGATCGCGTTTGGCAAGGAGAGCGCGCTTTTTCCCTTCTCCCCTTGTGGGAGAAGGTGGATCGGCGCGCAGCGCCGAGACGGTTGAGGGGTGCTGGCCGGATCACCGTTCTTGCCAAGCTGGAGCACCCCTCATCCGACCTCGCTTCGCGAGGCCACCTTCTCCCACAAAGGGGAGAAGGGAAGGCCGCGCACAAGCGTTACGCTAAGTCCTTGGAGTGACTGATGTCCACGCCGTACTCCGCGCCCGAATCCAGCATCGTATGCGAAAGGCTCTCGGCAAACGTCGCAAACATCAGAACGTTGAACACCGCCTGCCCATCCGTCCGATCACTGTCGCGCCAGAGCGTGACGCTGGTGTGATCCATCGACGTCGCGGCGGCGGCGCCAACCGGAAACGCATCGGGATGCAAATCGATCGACGACAGTTTCGCCAGCATTGTCCGCGCCTTGGCGCCGGAGATGCTGACCAGAACCCGCGCATGCGACTGGTCCGACAGCGAGCCGGACAATGCGGGCTCCAGCGTCTGCATCGTGTGCTTGCCGCCCTTCGACAGCACGAAGAACTGGTCCGGTCCCGACCAGATCAGCGTTGCGTCCGAAGTCCGCACCGCCTTGGGCGCATCAGGGACAGCAACACCAAACCGAGCCTTGGCGGCTTGTCCCAGCTCGGCCGCCTGGCCGCGCCGCGCCATCACCTGGATCAGATCAAAATTGCGGATCTCGGTCAGCGAGACGCCGGCCTCAATACCGCGTGCACCATGCACGCCGGCAACGAGCGCCTTTTCAAGCGGACTGCGGGGAGCCCAGGAAAACTCAACCACGCTGGCGCCCTCCATCCGGGTCGTAGAAGACGGGATTGCAGAGTTCGACGTCATAGTCTTCGCCGCGCAATGGATCATGCGCGTGCACGATCTCGCCGATGCGTTCGCGGCCGCGTTCGACAAGCGCGAGCCCGATCCACTGATCCAACGTCGGCGAGAAGCAGACCGAGGTGACATAGCCCTGGTCGTTGCCGGGGCCGGGCGTCTGCCCCTTCGGGATGATGTGTGCGCCGGAGCGCAGCCGACGTGTCTCGTCCGTCGGCTTGATGCCGACGACGACCTGGCGATCCGGGGCTACCAGCGCCTCGCGTCCGGCCATGACGCGGCCGATATAGTCTTTCTTGGTCGACATCATCTTGCCCAGACCAAGATCGGCCGCTGTCGTCGTGCCGCTCAGTTCCGGTCCGGCGATGTGGCCCTTTTCGACGCGCATGACGCCGAGCGCCTCGGTGCCGTAAGGCGTCACGCCGAATGGCGCACCGGCCAGCATCAGATTGCGCGCCATCGCATCGCCGAAGCGTGCCGGTACCGAGATCTCGAAGGCCATTTCGCCGGAGAACGAGATGCGGAACAGCCGCGCCTTCAGGCCGCCGCGCAATGTCACTTCGCGCGCGCCCATGAACGGAAAGCCTTCGTTGGAAAGGTCCTCGGACTCATCAACGATCTGTTTCAGCAACTCCCGCGCGCTCGGTCCAGCGATCGAGAACTGCGCCCACTGGTCGGAGACGGAAGTGAGCTGCACGTCGAGCTCCGGGAACAGCACCTGGCGGCAGAATTCGAGATGCTGCATCACCAGACCGGCCTTGGCCGTGGTGGTGGTGAGAAAATAGTGGTCTTCGGCCAGCCGCGACGTGGTGCCATCGTCATAGACGATGCCATCCTCGCGCAGCATCAGACCGTAGCGCGCCTTGCCCACTGCAAGACTGGAGAAGGTGTTGATGTAGACGCGGTCGAGGAAGGCGCCGGCATCCGGACCGTGCACGTCGATCTTGCCGAGCGTCGAGACATCGCAGAATCCGACGCCTGAGCGCACCGCCTTGACCTCGCGCGTCACCGATTCCAGCCAGTCCTTCTCGCCCGCGCGGGGGTACCACTGCGCCCGCTTCCACAGGCCGGTGTCGACGAAGACAGCACCTTGTTCCACGGCCCAGTGATGCGACGGCGTCAGCCGCGTCGCATGGAAAGTCTCGTCGCGGTGATGGCCGGCGAAGGCGCCGATGGCGACGGGCACGTAAGGCGGCCGGTAGATCGTTGTCCCGGTCTCGGGGATCGAACGGCCGCTGACCGCAGCCATGATGGCGAGGCCGGCGACATTCGAGGTCTTGCCCTGGTCGGTCGCCATGCCGAGCGTCGTGTAGCGCTTCAGGTGCTCGACCGATTCAAAACCTTCGCGCTGCGCCAGTTCGATGTCGGAAGCGGTGACATCGTGCTGGTAATCGACAAAGGCTTTTCCCTTGCCCGCAACATGCCAGAGCGGCGTCAGCGAAAAAGCCTCGTCATCGGCGGCAGGCGCGGCGCCCGCCGTACCATTGTGCCCCGTGTCACGCGCCGCTGCCGCGCCAGCGGCAAATCCCTGGCTCAGGCAGGCGCCGAGGCCAAAGTCGCCATTGGCGGCGCCCGCTGCGACCATACCGGGCGGCGCGCCGTCCGGTACGAAAGCAGCAATATCGTCGCGCCATTTCGGCCGTCCGCGATGGTAGGAGGTCAGCCCGACCGCCGGATTCCAGCCGCCGGAGACGGCAAGCCCGTCGGCTTCGACTTCCGCGCGCGCGCCGCCAGTCAGCGCTACCGCGACTTTCCTGACGCCGTCCTTACCGCCATCGACGCTGCTGACGGCTCCGTGCAGCACGGGGAAGCCGCCCTTGGAGGCCAGCGAACGATGCGCCGGCGAAATTTCGGGCCGCGCATCGATGACCGTTGCGATCTGCAGGCCGGCACCGAGCGCCGTCTCGACGGTGCGCCAGCCGTCCTCATTGTTGGTGAAAAGTGCGATCCGCTTTGCCGGTGTAGCGGCGTAGCGCGCGACATAGGTGCGCATGGCGGAGGCCATCATCACGCCGGGCGTGTCGTTGCCGGCAAAGACGATCGGCCGTTCGATGGCGCCGGCTGCCACGACGCAGCGCTTCGCCACGATCCGCCACAGGCGCTGGCGCACCTGGTGCTCGGGCGGCGAGGGCAAATGGTCGTTGACCCGCTCAATGGCGCCATAGGTGCCGCCATCGTAGACGCCGAACAGCGTCGTGCGGGTCATGACGCGGACGTCGGGCATACCAGCCAGTTCAGCCAGCGTCCGCGAAATCCACTCGGCCGCAGGTTCGCCGTCGATCATTCCGCCATCCGACAGCAGACGGCCGCCGAGGACAAAATCCTCCTCGCACAGGATGACGCGGGCGCCTGCGCGGCCGGCTGCCAACGCCGCGGCCAGGCCAGCCGGGCCGGAGCCGGCGATCAGCACATCGCAATGCGCCCATGCCTTGTCGTAATGGTCGGGATCGGCGATGCCGGCGGCACGGCCAAGGCCTGCGGCGCGGCGGATCGCCGGCTCATAGATCGCTTCCCAGAACTTCGCCGGCCACATGAATGTCTTGTAGTAGAAGCCGGCAACGAAGATCGGCGCGAACAGCTGGTTGACCGACATCACGTCGTGGCGCAGCGACGGCCAACGGTTCTGGCTGGCGGCCTCGAGCCCGTCATAGAGTTCGGCCGTCGTCGCCTTGGTGTTCGGCTCGCGCCGTGCCCCGGTGCGCAGCTCAACCAGCGCATTGGGTTCTTCCGAGCCCGCAGTCAGGATGCCGCGCGGGCGATGGTATTTGAATGAGCGGCCGACCAGCTTGACGCCGTTGGCGATCAGCGCCGAGGCGAGCGTGTCGCCCTGGAAGCCGGAGAAAGCCTTGCCGTCGAAACGGAAGTTCAGCGGTGCCGAGCGGTCGACAAGCCCGCCATTGCCGAGCCGGTGTGTCTGCGCGCCGGCCATCACGCACCAACCTTCGCAGCGCCGGCACCAGCCGCCGGTTCGATGGAGGAAATCTCGTGCGTCAGCGTGTTGCGGGTGACCTTCAGCCAAGCCCGGCAACCACCGCCATGGTACCAATATTCGCTGGTCGCGCCGGCGACATTGTCGCGCAGATAGACATAGTCGAAGACCTCGTCTTCCGAGGCGCCGGCCTCGGGCCGCACCGGCTTGGCGTCGCCGAGATAGGTGAACTCGCCGAGTTCGCGTTCACCGCAGAAAGAACAGGCAATGCGCATTTCTTCTAAACCGCCTTCAATGCAGGTTCGGTTGGGCGCCCTGGCCCTTTTCGTCGATCATGGCGCCAGTTCGGAACCGGTCTAGGCGGAACCGTGCCGCTTCTTCATGCGACTCGTCGCGAGCCAGGAGGTGCGCAAAGACAAAACCGGACCCTGGCGTCGCCTTGAAGCCGCCATAGCACCAGCCCGCGTTGAGATAGAGCCCGTCGACGGGCGTCTTGTCGATGATCGGTGAACCGTCCATCGACATGTCCATGATGCCGCCCCACTGGCGCAGCAGGCGCACGCGGCCGATCATCGGCATCAGCGCCATGCCGCCCTCGCAGACGTCTTCCATCACAGGCATGTTGCCGCGCTGGGCGTAGGAATTGTAGCCGTCTATATCGCCGCCGAAGACGAGGCCGCCCTTGTCGGACTGGCTGACGTAGAAATGGCCGGCGCCGAAGGTCATGACGCCCGGGATGAGCGGCTTGATCGCCTCGGAGACGAAGGCCTGCAGCACATGGCTCTCGATCGGCAGGCGCAGGCCGGCCATTGCCGCGACGCGCGACGAGGAGCCGGCGACCGCCATGCCAACCTTTCCGGCGCCGATCTTGCCGCGCGACGTCTCGACGCCGGTCACCTTGCCATTGGCGTCTCTGACGAAGCCGGTGACTTCGCAATTCTGGATGATGTCGACGCCGAGTTCGCTCGCCGCATGCGCATAGCCCCAGACCACCGCATCGTGCCGCGCCGTGCCGCCGCGCCGCTGCAACAGCCCGCCTTGCACGGGAAAGCGCGCATTGTCGAAGTTCAGGAACGGGATCATCTTCCTGACGGCAGCGAGGTCGAGCAGTTCGGCGTCGATGCCGTTGATGCGCATAGTGTTGCCGCGCCGCGCATAGGCGTCGCGCTGCGCATCGGAATGGTAGAGGTTGATGACGCCGCGCTGGCTGACCATCGCATTGTAGTTGAGGTCCTGCTCCATCCGCTCCCACAGCTTCATCGACAATTCGTAGAAGCCGGTGTTGCCGGGCAGACCGTAATTGGAGCGGATGATGGTGGTGTTGCGGCCGGCATTGCCGGAGCCGATCCAGCCTTTTTCGAGCACGGCGACATTCTTGATGCCGTACTCGCTGGCGAGGAACCAGGCGGTGGCCAGCCCGTGCCCACCGCCGCCGATGATCACCACGTCGTAGCGATCCTTCGGCGTGGCGTCGCGCCAGGTGCGCTGCCAGTTCTTGTGGCCGGACAGGGCGGCACGAGCGAGCGAGAAGATCGAATATTTCATCAGTTCATTCCGAGGTCGCTCGCGTCGCGCTGGTGGTCAAATATCCAGCGTGTGGTCGCGCTCCCATTGCGTGAAGTGCGAAGCATAGGAATTCCATTCCTGGTGCTTCAGCTTTAGGTAGGCCGACGAGAATTCCTCACCCAGCGCCGCCTTGAGCGATTTGTCCTTGTCGAACTCGCGCAAGGCGTCGAGCAGGTTGAGCGGCAGTTTTGGCGCGCCCTTTACCGTATGGCCATGCTGGTACATGTCGATGTCGTAGCGCTTGCCAGGATCGGCCTTCGAGCGAATGCCGTCGAGGCCGGCGGCGATGATGACCGCTTGCAGGAGATAGGGATTGGCGGCGCCATCCGGCAGCCGCAGCTCGAAGCGGCCGGGGCCGGGCACCCGCACCATGTGGGTGCGGTTGTTGCCGGTCCAGGTCACCGTGTTCGGTGCCCAGGTCGCGCCCGAAATGGTGCGCGGCGCGTTGATGCGCTTGTAGGAATTCACCGTCGGGTTGGTGATCGCGGCCAGTGCGGAGGCATGTTTCATGATGCCGCCGAGGAAATTCCTGCCCTTGGCCGACAGGCCGAGCTCCATCGAATTGTCGGCGAAGACGTTGGTCTTGCCGGCCTTGTCCCAGACCGAGATATGCGCATGGCAGCCATTGCCGGTCAGGCCCTGGAAGGGCTTCGGCATGAAGGTCGCGCGCAGGCCATGCTTTTCCGCGATCGACTTGACCATGAATTTGAAGAACGAGTGCTTGTCGGCGGTGGCCAGCGCGTCGTCGAAGGCCCAGTTCATCTCGAACTGGCCGTTGGCGTCCTCATGGTCGTTCTGATAGGCGCCCCAGCCGAGCGCCAGCATGTGGTCGCAGATCTCGGCGATGACGTCGTAGCGCCGCATCACCGCTTGCTGGTCGTAGCAGGGTTTTGAGGCCGTGTCGTATTCGTCGGAGATCGTCTTGCCGTCAGGCGAGATCAGGAAGAACTCGGCCTCGACGCCGGTCTTGACATGCATGCCGTCGCTGGCGGCTTCCGCGATCAGCCGCTTCAGTGTGTTGCGCGGCGCCTGGTCGACCTCCTTGTCGTCCATGATGCAGTTGGCCGCCACCCAGGCGACCTCAGGCTTCCACGGCAGCTGGATCACCGAATCCGGATCCGGCACCGCAAGCATGTCGGGATGCGCCGGCGTCAGGTCCAGCCATGTGGCGAAACCGGCAAAGCCGGCGCCGTCCTTCTGCATGTCTGATATCGCCTGCGCCGGCACCAGCTTGGCACGCTGGCCACTGAACAGGTCAGTGTAGGAAATCATGAAATATTTGACGTTTTTCGCCCTTGCGAATTCAGCAAGATCAGTTGCCACGGTAGTTCCCCATTTTATCGATTGTTGTTCCCGAGTATGCGGGAATCGGCCCTTCGTTGATCAGAAGCCGTTCTTCCCCGGTATCCAGTTGGTGCCGGCCAGCGGCACGCCGGCCATGGCGGCTGCCTCGATCGTCAGCGCGACCAGGTCCTCGGGTTCGAGATTGTGCAGGCTGTTCTTGCCGCACGCGCGGGCGATCGTTTGAGCCTCAAGGGTCATCACCTTGAGGTAGTTCGCCAGCCGGCGCCCGGCAGCCACCGGATCGACCCGCTTCATCAGTTCCGGATCCTGCGTGGTAATGCCGGCGGGGTCGCGACCCTCGTGCCAATCGTCATAGGCGCCGGCCGTGGTGCCAAGCTCGTTGTACTCCGCCTCCCAGCGCGGATCGTTGTCGCCGAGCGCGACAAGGGCCGCCGTGCCGATCGAGACCGCGTCGACGCCGAGCGCCAGCGCCTTGGCGACATCGGCGCCGTTGCGAATGCCGCCGGAGACGATCAACTGCACCTTGCGGTGCATGCCGAGGTCCTGCAGCGCCTGCACGGCCGGCCTGATGCAGGCAAGCGTCGGCTGGCCGACATTTTCGATGAACACTTCCTGGGTGGCGGCGGTGCCGCCCTGCATGCCGTCGACGACAACGACATCGGCGCCGGCCTTCACGGCAAGCGCCGTGTCATAATAGGGGCGCGCGCCGCCGACCTTGACGTAGATCGGTTTTTCCCAGTCGGTGATTTCGCGCAATTCGAGGATCTTGATCTCGAGATCGTCGGGTCCGGTCCAGTCGGGGTGGCGTGAGGCCGAGCGCTGGTCGATGCCTTTCGGCAGCGTGCGCATTTCGGCGACACGATCCGAAATCTTCTGGCCAAGCAGCATGCCGCCGCCACCCGGCTTGGCGCCCTGGCCGACGACGACCTCGATCGCATCGGCGCGGCGCAGATCGCGCAGGTTCATGCCGTAGCGCGAGGGCAGATATTGATAGACCAGTTGCTTGGAATGGCCGCGCTCCTCCTCGGTCATGCCGCCGTCGCCCGTCGTGGTCGAGGTGCCCGACAGGGTAGCGCCGCGTCCGAGCGCTTCCTTGGCCGGACCCGACAGCGAGCCGAAGCTCATGCCGGCAATGGTGATCGGAATCTTCAACTCGATCGGCTTCTTGGCATGGCGAGAGCCGAGCACGACCGATGTGTCGCAGCGCTCGCGATAGCCTTCGAGCGGGTAACGCGAGATCGAGGCGCCGAGGAACAGTAGGTCGTCGAAATGCGGCAGCTTGCGCTTGGCGCCGGCGCCACGGATGTCATAGATGCCGGTCGCCGCGGCACGGCGGATCTCGGAAAGCGTGTAGTCGTCGAAGGTCGCGGATTTGCGCGGCGTCGTCGGCGGGTTCCTGTAGGTCATGCTGCCTCAATACGCGTCGGCGTTGTCGATATTGAAATTATAGAGGGTACGCGCCGAGCCGTAGCGCTTGAACTCCGACGGCTTGACGCCGGTGACGCCGGCGCGGTCGAGCAGGCCCTGCAGCAATTCCAGATGCTCGGTCCGCATTTCCTTGGCGATGCAGTCGGCGCCGAGGCTGTCGACCTTGCCGCGCACGAAGAGCCGCGCCTCGTAGATGGAATCGCCGAGCGCATCGCCGGCATCGCCCAACACCACCAGATTGCCTGACTGCGCCATGAAGGCCGACATATGGCCGATATTTCCATGCACGACGATATCGATGCCCTTCATCGAAATGCCGCAGCGCGACGAGGCGTTGCCTTCGATGACCAGCAGGCCGCCCTTGCCGGTGGCGCCGGCATACTGGCTGGCGTCGCCTTTGATGGTGATCGAGCCCGACATCATGTTCTCGCCGACTCCAGGCCCTGCCGAGCCATGCACGGTAATGGTGCTGCCGGAATTCATGCCGCCGCAGTAATAGCCGACGCTGCCGCGCACATCGATGGCAACAGGCTGGTCGACGCCAACGGCCACCGAATGGCTGCCTTTCGGGTTCAGCACTTCCCATGCCGTTTCGTTCGAGCCGGGAGCCAGATTGTGCAGCGCCTGGTTGAGTTCGCGCAGCGACAACTGGTCGAGATCGAAGACCCGAGGGTCGTGTGCCGCGGTTTTTGAAAGCGTGGTTGCCGGCATGAACTCAATGCTCCCAGAAATAGACGGTTGCGGGCTCGGGTTCCCAGACCCTCGCATTGTCTATGCCGGGCAGTTTGGTCAGCGCGCGATATTCCGAGCCGAAGGCGACATATTGGTCGGTTTCGGCCATCACGGCTGGCTTGCAGGCAATCGGATCGCGCACCACGCCAAAGCCGTTCTTGGTGCCGACGACGAAGGTGAAGAAGCCGTCGAGGTCGGAGAGCGTGCCTTCCAGCGCCTCGCCGAGATTCTTGCCATGCGCCATCTGTGACGAGAGATAGGCGGCAGCGACTTCGGTGTCGTTCTCGGTTTCGAAGGTCATGCCTTCGCGGATCAGTTCGCGGCGGACATTGTTGTGGTTCGACAGCGAGCCATTGTGCACCAGGCACTGGTCGGCGCCGGTCGAGAACGGATGCGCGCCCATCGTCGTTACCGCCGATTCCGTCGCCATGCGGGTGTGGCCGATGCCATGTGTGCCGGTCATCTTGCGGACATCGAAGCGATCGACGACAGCCTCGGGCAGGCCGACTTCCTTGTAGATCTCGACCACGTCGCCGGCGCCCATGATGCGGATGTCGGGGCGCAGCGCCTGGATGGTTTCGCGCGCTTCATCGATCTTGGCAGGCGTGGTCCTGACGACTGCATGGGTGGATTTCACCGCGATCGTCACCGGCGTGCCGATGGCCTTGGCGAGCTCCGCCTCGAGGCCGCGGAAATCGCGGTCGGGCTTGGCCGACTGGATGGTGATCTTGGCCTCATTCTTGGACGGCGCGCCATAGATGGCGATGCCGGCGCTATCGGGACCGCGATCGCTGAGCGAAATCAGCATCTGCGACAGCATCGCGCCAAGCTGGGGTTCCAGCGACTTGTCCTTCAAAAACAGTCCGACAATTCCACACATGTCAGCCTCCCGACGTTTTGTAGCTAAGAGATCGTTTGCAACTCTGAAATGATGTATCGAATGAGGTCCGCAAATTCAATCGTATGAAAAAAATATTCCTCTAATTACCTATGCGTCTCAATGCCGCTCTGCCCACTATCGTTGCCTTGCCGGGCGTTGTGAACCCATTTGGCGGTGCGGATGCGGGCGAGCTTGTAGGCGTCCAGGATCGACAAAGCATAGATCAGGAAGCCGCCGGCGTGACGGCCGACGAAGCTGGCATCGGGCGGCGCGATCTTGGCCGTCATCCATGCCAGGATCACCATGAAGAAAAGGAATTGAAGGCCGCGCACCGGCACGCCCAGAATGACGTGCCCGCTTCCCGGCAGCACGATTGCGGCGCCGAGAACCAGATAGGGATTGGTGGGTGCAGTGGCGGAACTGGTCATGCGGCCTGCCGTTCGCTTTTGTTGATCGCGTCGCGAAGCGCCGACACCGACATCAGCAGCCTTTCGATCAGCGCGGGATCGAGTGCGGCGTCGCCGAATTCGGCCTGCCGGAAAACGCCATAGCGCGCGCGCTCGGCTTCGGCCAGAAGCCAGACGATGCGTATACCCTTGGGCGTGATCAGCAGTTCCTTGGCGCGCCCTTCGGAAAAGATCTCGATATGGCTGGCGATAAGGCCTTGCGGAAAGCGCGCCGCCCTGCGGTCGGTGCGCAGCACCGACTCGGCGGGAAATCCCGGAGCCTTGGGCAGCGTATGCTCGAGATGATCGAAATTGGAGAAGGTCGTCGGCGAGCCCGGCCGCATCATCATGTCGAAGGTGGCTGGTACCGCGACCTCTTCGGTGATCGAAACACTGAGCCAGCGCGCCGGCAGTTTGCGCGTCGCCAGCGTATCGACGATGGTGCGCACCTGGACACGTTTGCTGTTCCAGGATCCTTCCCAGGTGATGACGCCGGCGGTGCCATCCGAAACATTGGCAGCATCGGCGATGATTGTGCGGATGCGGTCCTGCTCGACGGCGAGCGCCATCGATGCCCTGCTGCGGCTGGCACGCGCTTGCCAGGCAAGGTGGAGAACGACAACCAGGACAATGGCCCCGGCCAGCAGTGCTGATGTCAGCTCGGACATTTTCTCATGCCAGGCCCGGCCGGGATCCGGACGGGCCTACTCCCATCAATAACCCTGCGGCTTTGGCCACGGCATGGTGAACTGGTCGCCGCGCCGCACGAATTTGTAACGGTAGAAGTGGAACCACAGCGAGATCAGGAAGTAGAAGGCGACCATGGCGATCAACTGCGAGCCGAAGCCGAGGAAGATTGCGAAGAAGGTCACCACGCACAGGCAGAACAGCACCATGGCCGGGATCGGATGGAAGGGGTGGGTGTAGCCTCGGCGGATCGAGCCCAACGGCCACTTCTTGCGGAACATGATGATGTTGATGCTCATGAACGTGTATTGCAGCACCCCCGACAGGATCGAAAAGGTGATCGCCTGATTGAGGTCGGCGATGAAGGCGAAGGCCAGCGCGATCGGCAGCAGGAACAGGATCGACCGATAGGGCGTGCGATATTTCGGATGCACGGCCGAGAACCATGTCGGCAGATAGCGGTCACGGCCGAGCGAGAACCAGGCGCGCGCCGCATCGTTGATGCAGCCATTGGCCGACGCCAGCGCCGCCAGCAGCGTGGCGACGAACAACAGGTTCTCGAGCAGCGGGCTGCCGGTCAGCTTGCCGGCGTCCCACAGTGGATAGTAGGTGATGCCGAGATATTCCCAGGGCATCAGGGAGGCGCAGACATACCAGGTCATGGCCGCCGCGATCAAAAGCGTGATCATGCCGGCCATGGTGCCGTAAGGCAGCGAGCGGGCCGGGGAGCGCACTTCCTCGGCGGCCTGTGTGGTGCCTTCGATGCCGAGATAGTACCATATGCCGAACTGGAAGGCGGCGATGACGCCGATCCAGCCATAGGGAAGCGCATTGCCTGGGGTGACCAGTTCGTTCAGCTTCAGCACCGCGCCTTGCGTCCACGGGCTGACCGAAAAGAACAGGATGACGATCGAGATATAGGCGATCGCGGTGATGACGAAGTTGACGTTGAGCGTCATCAGCACGCCGCGATAGTTCAGCCACGCCAGCACGACGATGGTCGCGGCGATGAAGGAATTGTGGGTGAGCCCTTCGACGCCGGCCTTGGCGACGATGGTGTCGCCGAGCAGGATGGCGTCGGACACTTCGAGCATCGTGTAGGCAAAGACCAGGAACAGCGCGACGTTGAACGCCATCAGCGGTCCGACGATGTGCTTTGCCTGCGCATACTGGCCGCCAGCGGCGGCCACGGTCGATGTCACCTCGGAATCGATCATCGCAACCGAGGTGTAGAGCAATCCGACGACCCAGCAGACGATCAGCGCGGCCAGCGCGCCACCCTTGTCCGCCGAGAAATTCCAGCCGGTGAATTCGCCGACCAGGACGATGCCGACGCCGAGCGCCCAGACATGGGCCGGTCCGAGCACGCGCAGGAGTGAAACTCTGTCCCCTTGGACAGCCGGGGCAGCCGGTTCAAGTGCGATCGTCATTGTTCAATCCTCACTCAGATCCGGTGTTTTTCGGAAGTGGCTTCCAGTTCGCCTTCGCGCGAGGAGGTCAGCACCTCTTCGGAGAAGGTCGTGTCGACCTTGAACCAGTCGTAGAGCATCCACAAAGCGAGCACGATCGAGATGCCCCAGCATGCGTAAGAGAGTGCCACCCACATGATCGTGTCCCCGAATTAAATCGTCCTCAGAACTCTTACTTGTCGTCGAATTTTTCGTTGATGACGTCGCGATATTCGCGGTCGGATGCGCGAAACAGGAAGACGAAATAGCCTATCAGCACCGCAGCCATTATGATCAGCGTCGGCCAGTCGATGACATAATGGAAGCGGTTCTGGATGATGTCGTGCGCGGTCTCGGGCGTGTAGCCGAGCTTTTCCCAGATCGAGGCCATGGTCGGGTTCTGGCCGAGCGCTTCCCACGTCTTGGCGTCGAGCGCGTCGATGGATTTCGCCGCGCCGGCGAGGCCCAGTTTCAGCGGCAGCCACAGCGCCACGAAAATGGCGACGACGACGACGGCGATGTCGAAAACCTGCCCGGCCTTGCTCTGCTCCGGCGGCGTGTAGCGGGACATTTCTTCTACCCCTCAGGACTTGCGGTTGCGGAATGCGTCGGCGTTCTTGATGTCGAGCCCGTAGATGAATTCCTTGTCTTCCTTGTAGTGCTTGACCATCGCCAGGATGGCGGCCGTGTTGAAGATCAGCACGGCGGCGGCGGCGATCGCGACCACGGCCTTGATGCCGCTGTGCGGGATGTAGGGCCATGTCATGAGCAGGACGAAGAGGATCGTCGCCCACAGGCAGACGATCAGGAGCGCAGATCCGCGCACGTCGGAGCGGTACAGCGCTTCGATGCGCTGTTGCATGTCTGACATCGGTTTTCCCCTTTTTCCAACGCCAGGCCCCGAATTGGCCGGCCGCTGCCTTCTTTCAAGAGAGTGAAATTTTTTTCATAAATTCAGTCCGAATCCCGCAATTGTCAAGCGCGATTTACGTGAGGTTAACTGTTTGCTTTGCGCGGTGGATTTTGCCTGACAATGAAATTAATTGCTTATGGGTATTGCGGCGTCCTGGCGTTTGCGATCAATATTCGGTCAAAGCTCCCGCCACTGCGCAGGGGGCAGGGAACAGCAGAGCATTATCGAAACGGAGGACGAGCGGATGACGGCATCCTGGAGATTTTCGACCCTGGCGGATCGCCACCGAGCGCTCGGTTCGAAGCTCGAAGACTGGAGCGGCATGGGAACCGCCTGGACCTACGACAAGGATGCCGACGAGGAGTACATCGCCATCCGCACCAAGGCTGGCCTGATGGATGTCTCCGGCCTCAAGAAGGTGCACATCACCGGGCCGCATGCTTCACACCTGATCGACCTGGCGACGACGCGCGACGTCGAAAAGATCTACCCCGGCAAGTCGGCCTATGCCTGCATGCTGAACGAGGCGGGAAAATTCACCGACGATTGCATCCTCTACCGCACCGGCCCCAATGCCTGGATGGTCGTGCATGGTTCGGGCACCGGCCATGAAGAATTGCAGCGGGCGGCTATGGGCCGCGACGTGTCGCTGCGCTTCGACGACAATCTGCACGATCTTTCGCTGCAGGGGCCAACCGCCGTCGACTATCTGGCCAAGCATGTGCCGGGCATTCGCGACCTCAACTATTTCCATCATATGCAGACGCAACTGTTCGGTTTGCCCGTCATGATCTCGCGCACCGGCTACACCGGCGAGCGCGGCTACGAGATCTTCTGCCGCGGCCAGGATGCCGGCACGATCTGGGACAGGATCCTCGACGAGGGCAAGAGCGCCGGCATCATTCCGTGCCGCTTCACCACCCTCGACATGCTGCGGGTGGAAAGCTATTTGCTGTTCTACCCCTACGACAATTCGCAGAAATATCCGTTCGAGAACGAAGGACCCGGCGACACGCTGTGGGAGCTCGGCCTCGACTTCACCGTCAGCCCCGGAAAGACCGGCTTCCGCGGCGCCGAGGAGCATTATCGCCTCAAGGGTAAGGAGCGCTTCAAGATCTACGGCGTTCTGCTCGACGGCAAGGAGCCGGCCGATGAGGGTGCGCCGGTCTATCGCGACGGCAAGAAGGTGGGCGTGGTAACCTGCGCCATGTATTCGCCCCTGGTCGAGAAATCGATGGGCATCGCCCGCCTCGACGTCGACTGCGCGGTCAAGGACACCAAGCTCGAAATCCGCAACAGGAGCGGCGCCATCAAGGCCACCGCCCAGCCATTGCCATTCGACGATCCCAAGAAGACCAAGCGCACGGCGAAAGGTTGAGGCATAATCAACAGCGAGGGGTTCGAGCAATTCCAGGAAAAGTGTGAAACGGTTTTCCGTCCGGAATTGCGTCAAAGCAAAGAGATAGAGCGGTCCGCCGTTTCTATGAAACGGTGAAGCGCTCGAAGGCACGAAGACTTAAATGGCAGCCAAAAGCATCATCAGCCGGCCTGTTTACGGAACCTTGTCTCCGCAGCCCGGCAAGCATCATCTTTTTATCGCGGATGCGGAAGGGGCGCTGACGATAGCGGAGATGGCCGGGAGGGCGCCGCCCGGGTTTTTCGACGACGCCGAAATCGTCTTCATTCCCGGGCCTGACGGCAAACACACCGCGGCCCTCGAAGCGCTGAGACCGGCGCAGTTTCATCTGTCGCCATCCTTCGCCAGCCTGCTGCCACGGCTTAGGCAGACACTGACCAATGCGCATATGGGCCTGCGCCTCTATCTCGCCGGCACTGAGGGCCTGATCGGCCAGGCGATGCAGGTGGCGCTTGAAGCCGGCATCGACCACACTTCGATCCAGACCGAGCACCGCGGTTCGCTGGCGCGGCGCATGCAATGCGTCCACTGCAAGGGCATCACCGAGAATGTGACGACGCAGCCGGCGACCTGCGCGCATTGCGGCCTGCTGCTTCTGGTGCGCGATCATTATTCCAGGCGCATCGCGGCGTTCCAGGGCGTCTGCATCAACGCCGAGGATCGCAGCGAGATTCCTCCGATGGAGGAGGTTTTCCGATGAGCGCCGGAACAACAAAACTCGATGTCGTGGTCAGCGACGTCGTCCCGGTCAACGACCTCGTCACCCGCTTCCATTTCCGCCGGCGCGACGGCGAGTTGCTGCCGACCTTTTCCGGCGGCGCCCATGTCGTGGTCGAGATGCGCGACGGCGAACGCACCAGGCTCAACCCCTATTCGCTGATGGGCTCGCCGCTCGACACGCGCGAATACACGATCTCGGTGCGCCGCGACGATGTCGGCCGCGGCGGCTCGCTGTTCATGCACCGGAACGTCAAGCCCGGCATGGAGATGGTGGTCAGCTATCCCGTCAATCTGTTCTCGCTCGACCTGCGCGCCAAAAAGCATCTGATGCTGGCCGGCGGCATCGGCATCACGCCGTTCATGGCGCAGACCGCTCAGCTTGCGGCGGAAGGCGGCAATTTCGAACTGCACTACACCTGCCGCACCGCATCGCTCGGCACCTACGCCGATGTGCTGCGCGAGCGCTACGACCGACGGGTCAGGCTCTATCATGACGACCTTGACGAGCGCATCGAACTCGACCGGCTGCTGTCGACGCAGCCGCTCGGCACGCATCTCTATGTCTGCGGCCCGGCCGGCATGATCAACTGGGTGCGTGATCGCGCGGCAAGCCTCGGTTGGCCATCGGAAACCGTGCATTTCGAGCATTTCGCGGCCCCCCAGCCTGGCCTGCCTTTCGACGTGACGCTTGCCGTCAGCGGCAAGACGATCCGCGTCGATGAGCAGCAGAGCCTGCTGGAAGCGATCGAAGCGGCCGGCGTCGATCCGCCCTATCTCTGCCGCGGCGGCGTCTGCGGCCAGTGCGAAACCAACGTCATCTCTTGCGACGGCAAGTTCATCCACAACGACCACTGGCTGAGCGAGGAAGAGCACCGTTCGGGCAAGAAGATCATGCCGTGCGTGTCGCGCTTCGAGGGCCGGTCGCTGGTCCTGGAGCGCTAGGAGGAAATCATGGGCATCACCTTTCGCAAGGAAACGTTCCGCGACGACTTCACCTTCAGGAACAGCCCTGAGCACATCAGGCGCTTCCCGTTTCCGTTCCACGAAGACGCCTACATGTATGCGGTCAACATCGAGCCGCATGTCGTCGGCCCCAAGGGCAGCGTGCTGGAAAACCTGATCGACGTCGACGAGCACTATGTCGCCGAGATGCAGGACCGCGCGCTGGTGCTGGCCGAGGACCCGCTGCGCTGCCAGTCGCTGCCGCACATGACGCTGGCCGGTTGGGACTTGCTGGAACTGCTGATGGAGCAGCAGGCGCTGGGCTATCCCGAGCATTTCACGCTGACCCGCGACGGCGACCGCTGGCGCTGGATCAACCGGCCGCTCGGCATCGACGACACCTTCACCTTCGGCGACACCTCGACGCTGCCTTACGGCCCGATGGAGTACATCACCCGCCAGAGCCAGGGCGACTTCTGCATCCTCGACCAGCGCGACGGCAATCTGTGGATGGATGCCGGCATGGTCACCACCCAAGCCGACTGGTCGCTCGATTTCGACATCGGCATGAACTTTTTCGAATGGCACGCGCCGGTGCCGCTGGCGCATGAGAAGGGGATTTTTGTCAGGGCGCTGAAATTCCTCACCAACATCCAGCAAGGCAAGCCGGCCAGGCGCCTGAACTGGACGATGACCATCAATCCGCGCCTCGACACCAGCCCCGAAAACTATCACAAATGGGGTCCGGACCGGGCGACGGTGACGCCGGAAAATGTCGGCGACAAAGTGCATCTGCGCGTCGAGCTGCAGAGTTTTTGGCGCCTGCCGCGCTCGAACGGCATCGTCTTCCCGATCCGCTGCTATCTGATCAAGATGGACGAGCTGGTGACGCAACCAAAATGGGCCCGGCGCCTGCACCGCGTCATCCGCGACCTGCCCGACGAACTCGCCAACTACAAGGGCCTGACCCGGTATAGGTCAACGTTGGTCGAGTGGCTGTCGAAGCTCGACGACGGCAGCCCGACGAGCCCTGGGTTCGGACCGGATTGAGCGACGCCCGCGAAGCTGCCGATCTCCCCTCGTGGGGAGATCGAGTCCCGCTCAACCCGCGCTCTGCGGATAGCAGATAATCGACAAATACCGCATCGGCAGTTTCGTCAGCTGTTCCGGCCCGTGCGGCGCGTCGGCGTCGAAGAACAGGCTGTCGCCGGGCTTCATCGGGTAGAGATTGCTGCCGTGCCGGTAAACGACCTCGCCCTCGAGCATATAGAGGAACTCCATGCCCTCATGCTGGAAGGTCGGAAACACGTCGGAATCCTCGGTCAGCGTGATCAAATAGGGCTCGACGACGACGCCGCTGGTATTGGAGCCGATATGGCCGAGCAGATTGTACTGGTGACCGGCGCGCGTGCCGCGGCGCTCGACATCGAGGCCTTGGCCGGCCTTGACGAAAACGGCGCTGCGCTCTTCCTCGAAGCGGCGGAAGAAGGCTGTCACCGGGACGCCGAGCGCCCGCGACAGCGCCTGCAAGGTGGTCAGTGACGGCGAGGTGATGCCATTCTCGATCTTCGACAGCATGCCCAGCGAAATGTCGGTGGCGGCCGCCAGATCGGCGACGGTGATGCCGAGCTTCTTGCGGAAGGCGCGCACCTCGCGGCCGATCGCCACCTCCAGCACCTTTTCGCGCGTGTCGCGAATGGCATGCGGGTTCTGCGTCAGCGGCGCGCGGATGGTTTTCCCGTCGGCCGAGACCTTTGGCTGCGGCTTGGCCTTTGCACCGGCTGGACCAGCCTTGGAATCGGAAACCTTCTTCGCCATGTCGCCCCCGGCACTCCTGCGGATTTATTTCACTCTAGGTGAACATGTCAGGTGCCGATACAGCAGCGCAACTGCGACGGCAAGTCGCCTGAAAGCGCATGCGCACGATCCGGCGTTTGGCCGCGTCCGGTTTTTTGCGGGAAATCCACATCGGCGGAACGTTGTTTCCGCACCGGGCTGTTGACAGCACGAAAGGGCCAATTACTGTCCCTGTGAGTGAAATTTGTTTCGTAAGAGCAATTCCGGGAAAGCGCATAGCGCTTTCCCCTTGGGAGTTGCGTCAAGGCAAAAGTCGAAACCAGATCGGGAGGCCTGCCATGAAAAGTCGCGTTGCCGTCATCGGAGCCGGCCCATCCGGCCTGGCACAGCTCAGGGCCTTCAAATCGGCGGCCGACAAGGGCGCCGACATTCCCGAGATCGTCTGCTTCGAAAAGCAGTCGGACTGGGGCGGCCTGTGGAACTACACCTGGCGCACCGGTCTCGACGAGCATGGCGATCCGGTGCACGGTTCCATGTATCGCTATCTCTGGTCGAACGGACCAAAGGAATGCCTGGAATTCGCCGACTATACTTTCGAGGAGCACTTCGGCCGGCCGATCGGCTCCTATCCGCCGCGCGCCGTGCTGTGGGACTACATCAAGGGCCGCGTCGAGAAATCAGGCCTGCGCAAATGGGTGCGCTTCAACAGCCCGGTGCGCATGGTGACGTTTTCGGACGAGACGAAGAAATTCACCGTCACCGCGCATGACCGCACCAACGACGTCACTTATTCCGAAGAGTTCGACAATGTCGTCGTCGCCTCCGGGCATTTCTCGGTACCCAACGTGCCCTATTTCGAGGGTTTCTCCACCTTCAATGGCCGCATCCTGCACAGCCATGATTTCCGCGACGCGATGGAGTTCAAGGGAAAGGACATTCTGATCATCGGCCGCTCCTATTCGGCCGAGGATATCGGCTCGCAATGCTACAAATACGGCGCCAAATCGATCACCTCCAGCTACCGCTCGAAGCCGATGGGCTTCAAATGGCCGGAGAATTGGAAAGAGGTGCCGCTGCTGCAGAAGGTCGTCGGCAAAACCGCGCATTTCAAGGACGGCACCACTAGGGATGTCGACGCCATCATCCTGTGCACCGGCTACCTGCATTCCTTCCCCTTCCTCACCGACGATTTGAAGCTCAAGACCGCCAACCGCATGTGGCCGCTCGATCTCTATGAGGGCGTCGTCTGGGAGAAGAACCCAAAACTTTCCTATATCGGCATGCAGGACCAGTTCTACACCTTCAACATGTTCGACGCGCAGGCCTGGTTCGCCCGCGACGTCATCATGGGCCGCATCAAGCTGCCGTCGGCCGAGGCGATGGCCGAGCACGGCGCGAAATGGCGCGCGCGCGAGGAAACGCTCGAAGACGCCGAGCAGATGATCTGGTTCCAGGGCGACTACACCAAGGAATTGATGGACCAGACCGACTATCCCGGCTTCGACGTCGAGGCGGTCAACCAGACCTTCATGGAGTGGGAGCACCACAAGGGCGAAGACATTATGAGCTTCCGCGATCACGCCTACCGCTCGCTGATGACCGGCACCATGGCGCCGCTGCATCATACGCCATGGCTGCAGGCGCTGGACGATTCCATGGAGAGCTATCTGGAAGTCAAAGGGGTAGCAGCGGAATAAAGGTTCGGCCAGCGGCTTGAATTCTTTTGATGGCCTGATGGGTTTGCCATCAAGCTGTCAAAAGAGGAAACATGTCCTCCGGCAGTTCCTCTTTTCCCCCTCGCTTCAGAAATTCCAAGTACCTAGTCATGATTGCCCACGCTCGATGAGTAACGACGATTTGAGTTCCCCCATCTGTAGCTCCCCGATTGCCGTGTCGTGGATAGCGAGATGCGTCTGTTATGAATTTCAAGTAAGAGCGCTCTATTCGAAGCTTGTTTCGCATGACCTCCCACGCCTGACTCTCTGACGTATCAGAAGCCATCTGGCTACGAATTACTTCGACCGCTCGCGCCGCAGCGATTGCCGAATAATTAAGTGTGCTCAAGCTTGAGACGAGATCACGGAACGCGAATCTCAAGCTCAAGTTTGGAAGGACGAGATTGCTAAGCTGCTGGAATTCGGCGGCGCTCTGGAAGGCATTGCAATAGGCTTGTACGCTCTGCTCACTTAGTGCGATTGGTCGGCGTTCTTCGCCGCGAGTCATGAAATCAACTATCACCGACAGAGCCCATCCTTTTGAGAAAGCAAAGATGTCGACTAAGGCAGTTGCAAGTTCGAGCGATCGAACCGTACAAAATTGAAGAGCGTTGTCACAAGAACTTACGATATCGCACTCTACATGGACGTTGCCGTCGCGAATTTTGAATTTGAAGATTCCTTCGAATCCATTTGGATCTTTGAAAGATATAGAATCAATATCTGGAATGCTGACCCGGCGAATCTCAGGCAATACCCAGCCTTCAATAGTGATTGTATCCATGAGAGGGACCGTACAACGAAATCGACGAAAGAATGGATTATTAGGCTATCGAGCTTGAAATGGTAGCTATCACCCCAGCCTTGCCCTGGCCTTCGCCGTCCAGGCGTTGAACAGCCGGTCGGCGACGATGCCGATGAAGGCGATGGCGAGACCGGCGACGATGCCGCGGCCGGAATCAGCCTTGGATAGCGCGATGAACACTTCCTGGCCGAGATCGCGGGTGCCGACCATGGCGCAGATGATGATCATCGCCAGCGCCATCAGGATCGTCTGGTTGACGCCGAGCATGATCTCGGGCAGCGCCAACGGCAATTGCACGCGAAAGAAGGTTTGGCGCGGCGTACAGCCCGAAACCTTCGCCGCCTCGATCAGCGCCGGCGGCACCTGCCTGATGCCGTGATTGGTATAGCGGATCGCCGGCACCACGGCGAAGGCTATCGTTGCGATCATCGCGGTGACGTCGCCGACCCGAAACAGCATCACCACCGGGATGATGAAGCAGAAGGACGGCAGCACCTGCAGCGTGTCGATGATGGGCGTGACGATCTTCTCGAAGCGGTCGCTGCGCGCGGCCATCAGGCCGATCGGGATGCCGATCAGGCAGGCGATGAAGGCAGAGATGCCGCAGAGATAGACCGTTGCCATCGTTTTTTCCCACAGGCCGGTGATGGCGCAGAAGGCGGTCAGCGCGGCGACGAGAACGGCCAGCCGCAGGCCGGAGAGCTGATAGCCGGCAAGGCCGAGCAGGAAGACCGCGCCCAGCCACGGAAAGCCTTCGCAGAAGGCGCGCAGCGGGTTCAGCAAATTGAGGATGAGCGCCACGCGAAATGCTTCGATCGTGTCGAAGAAATTGATGGTTACCCAGTTCACCGCCGCCTTCCACAGCGGCGCCGTGGTGAAAGTGATCGCTTTCGGCACCACTGCCAAGGCCGGCACGAACAGGCCGAGCAGTGTTGTCACGACAAGGATGGCGATGGCCAGCGTCAGGTTGGGGTAGCGCCACCAGAGGCTCGGGCTTACCTCCTGATGGACATGGCCCTTTGCTTGGCTGTGCGCGATGGCTTGGCTCAGCCGGTCGAGTGCGATGGCGAGTGCCACAATGGCAAGGCCGGCTTCCATCGCCTCGCCGACCTTCAGCGCGCGCAGCGCCAGGAGCACGTCGTAGCCGAGGCCGCCGGCACCGATCATCGAAGCGATGATCACCATGTTCAGCGCCAGCATGATGACCTGGTTGACGCCGACCATCAATGTCGGCCGCGCCGACGGCAGCAGCACCCGCCACAGTTTCTGCTGCGCCGTGCAGCCGGCCATTTCGCTGAAATCGTCGATCTCCGACGGCACCCGCGATAGGCCGAGCATCGTTGCTCGCACCATCGGCGGGGTGGCGAAGATGGCGGTCGCAATCATCGCCGAGACCGGGCTGTTGCCGAACAGCAGCAGCATTGGGATGAGATAGGCGAAGGTCGGGATCGTCTGCATCAGGTCGAGGGCAGGGGAGACGATGAGCCTTTCGGCCCACGGCTTGCGCCACGCCCAGATGCCGGCGAACAGCCCGGTGACGATGCAGAACGGCACGGCGATGGAGATCAGCCCAAGCGTCAGCATGGCGCTGGTCCATTGGCCGAACAGCGCGATGTAGAGGAAGCAGCCGCCGACCAGCAGGCCGAGTTTTCTGCCGCCGGCTGCATGCCCCGCGATGAAGGCGGCAGCGCAGACGCCGACCCAGGACAGCCGCGGCAGGACATAGGCTTCTGCGCCGTGACCGATCTTGAAATTCTTGGCCAGCAGATTGAGCGCGAAATCGAGCGGAACGCCGAGCACAGCGGTGATCGAGCGGGTGAGCCACGACAGGTTCGACTTGATCCAGCGCATCAGCGCGCTGATCCAATCGGCGACCGGCACGACGGCGCTGGCCGGATAATTGACCGCCCAGGGCAGGTGGTCTTGCAACAGGAACACGACAAGCACGGCCGCGAGTGCCACCGCCCAGACGAGCAGCCAGACCTGAACCGGGCGCGACCGTGTTTCGCCGGCGCTTGCCGTCACCGTCATGTGCCGGCTCCGGAACGCTCAATGCCGGCCAGCAGATCGATCACCGCTTGCGGCGTCACCTCGCCGATCGGCTTGCCGCTGCCGTTGACGACCGCGAACGGCTTGTTGGCGGCAACGATGCTGGCGGAAAAGCTGGATATCTTGGCCTCCGGCGCCACCGTTCCGCCGTGCTCCGAGCCGTCGCAGGCGCGCATGAGGCTGCGTGCCGAGATCACCTTGGCGCGGTCGACGTCGCGGGTGAACTCGGCGACGTAGTCGGTCGCCGGATTGACCACCAGTTCCTCCGGCGTGCCGATCTGGATGACCTCGCCATCCTTCATGATGGCGATGCGGTCGGCCAGCCGGATGGCCTCGTCGAAATCATGGGTGATGAAGACGATGGTCTTGTGCAGCATCATCTGCAACCGCATCAGCTCGTCCTGCATCTCGCGGCGGATCAGCGGATCGAGCGCCGAGAACGGCTCGTCGAGGAACCAGATTTCCGGTTTTGTCGCCAGGCTGCGGGCGATGCCGACACGCTGCTGCTGGCCGCCGGACAGTTCGCGCGGATAGAAATGCTCGCGACCCCTTAAGCCGACAAGCTCGATGACCTCGCGCGCCCTTGCTTCGCGTGTCGCCCGGTCCTGCCCCTGGATGCTGAGCGGGAAGGCGATGTTCTCCAGCACGTTGAGATGCGGCAACAGCGCAAAATTTTGGAACACCATGCCCATGCGGTGTCGTCGCAATTCGATGAGTGCTGCATCGGAGATTTTCAGCAGGTCATTGCCCTCGAATTCGACCTTGCCGTGGGTCGGCTCGACCAGCCTCGACATGCAGCGCACCAGCGTCGACTTGCCGGAGCCCGACAGGCCCATGATGATGAAAATCTCGCCCTGGCGGATTTCAAGGTCGACGGCGCGCACCGCGCCGACCAGCCCGGCAGCCGTGACGTCGGCCATGCTGGCCTTGCCGTCACGTTCGCGGATGAAATTGGCCGCGTTCGATCCGAACAATTTCCAGACGTTGCGGCAGGCAAGCTTTACCGGACGGGCGTCTTTTGGCGCGCCCGCCGTGTTTGGCTCCTGTTCAGTCCTGTCCGTCATTCGAACGTCCCTCTGGAATATCAACAAGTGAGGCCCGGCTGGTCAGCAGCCGGGTCTCATTTTTCCAGTCGGAACGATCACTGCGCCCAGGCTTTCCAGTCGGCCTCGTGGGCGGCGATCCAGGCAGCTGCGACGTCTTCCGGTGTCTTGCCGCCGAGATCGATCTCGCCGCTCATCTTGTTGAGCTCATCGGTGTCAATCGTGTAGGCCTTGGCCACCTTGTAGGCGACCGGCCATTTGTCCTTCATGCCGGACCAGGAGTATTTCCAGATCTCGCCATGCGGCTTGCCGCAGTCATATTTGGCGTCGGGGTTCACGCCCCATTTCGGGTCGTTGTAGCACTCGGGCGTGTATTCCGGGAATTCAACCCACTCGCCCTTGTACTTGGCCGGCGCCCAATGCGGCGAATAGATCCACAGCATGATCGGCGCCTTGCGCTGATAGGCGGAATCGAGCTCGGCGAACATCGCCGCGTCGGTGCCGGCATGGATGACGGTGAAGGGCAGTTTCAGCGCCTCGACGCGCTCGTCGTCAAAGCCTTCCCAGGTCACCGGGCCGCCGAGATAGCGTCCCTTCGGTGCGGTCTCCGCCGTCGAGAAGGCTTCGGCGCATTTCGGGTCCTTTAGCGCTTCCCAATTGGGCAGGCCCGGGCATTTCTCCTTCATGTATTCCGGAAACCACCACTCTTCCTTGGCCTTGGGTCCGAGCTTGCCCAGCCGTTCGGTCTGGCCGGTCGCATCGGAGGCCTTCATGGCTTCGCCGGCGGTCGTGTCCCAGAACTCCAGGCCGACATCGAGATCGCCATTGGTGAGGCCCGTGGTCAGGCTGGAGAGGTAGTCGGCCGTGGGATACTCGACGGTATAGCCGAGCTTTTCCAGGATACCGCCAAGGATCTTGGCGTTCAGATTGACGCTGGTCCAGTCGAACAGCGCGATCTTGATCGGATCGTTGGATTCTGGTGCGGCGGCTTGGGCGGAAGGTGTCAGTGCACTCGCCGCGGCGAGTGCGAAGGTTCCCATTGTTAAGTTCGAAATCACACTGCGAAGTGACATGCTTGTTCTCCTTCAAGCTGTGAAAATTATCGTTCGTTCCCTTCTTGCGGCTTTTCTTGATTGTGTTGGAAAGGCTGGTCTTTGCGCAAGGCCGTCGGCGCCAGATTGTTGCCCCGGCTTTGGCCGACGCAGGCAAGATGGTGCTCAATTCTAGTGATGATGGAACAGGACTGCAGTGTCGGCGTCATGGTTGCCGACGGATCGCTGCGGGGGCGGTCATCTGCGGATCGATTGCCAGTCTTGCGGCGCCTTGCAAGGTGCGAGCCATCAAGGTCTCATGTTCTCGGCTGTCGACCCGGCAAGCGCCATCTCGCCAAGCCAGTTTCATGGGATGAAATTATATATATCAAGGTTCATGTCGCGCAACGACTAACACCGCGCGAAGCGTATAAATTCAGACTGCAGGCGAAGTTGAACCTCTACCAGCAGACGTAGCCGCCATCGACAATCAGGTCGAGGCCGGTGACGAAGCTCGCTGCGCGGCTGGCCAGGAACACCGTCGGTCCGACCATCTCTTCCGGCGCCGCCATGCGCCCCATCGGCGTGTCGCGCTTGAAGATCTTGACCTCTTCGGCCACCTCAGGCCGCTTGTTCATCGGCGTCAGTGTGTAGCCCGGGCTGACGACATTGACGCGCAGGCCGCGATCGGCCCACTCCATGGCGAGACTCCTGGACATGTGGATGACGGCGGCCTTCGAAGAGTTGTAGTGCGCCTGCGTCAGGCCCCGGTTGACGATGGTGCCCGACATCGAGGCGATGTTGATGATCGAGCCCTTGCCTCGCACCAGCATCTTGCGCGCTTCGGCCTGACAGGACAGGAACACGCCGGCGACATTGACCTCGTGCACCTTCTGCCAAGTCTCCAGCGGCATCGTCTCGGCGGGTTCGGAGCCGGCAATGCCGGCATTGTTGACCGCAACGGTCAGCGCACCGAGTTCGCTCTCGACTCGATCGATCGCCGCCGCCAGATCGCTCTGCGATGTCACTGTACCGTTCAGCACCAGCGCCTTACGGCCGAGTGCCGTGATCCGGTGCGCCGTTTCATCCAGCCCACCTTTCGACGCATGACCAAAACAGGCGATGTCGGCGCCTGCCTCGGCCAGCCCGATCGCGATGGCCTGGCCGATGCCGCTGCCGGCGCCGGTGACCAGCGCGACATCGCCATCCAGCTTGAAAAGATCCATCGAGTGTCCTCCCTGTCCCAGGGAGGGTATGCGCTGACCCGTGCTTCGATCAAGCGCCCGCGCGCAAGCGGCGTCGATGCCTAGAAATAACCGCTCGACGCGGCCGTGGCTTCCTTCGGGATTTCGACGCCATCGACCAGGATCTTGTCGACCAGCTCGTGGTGGAAACAGACCAGCCCCTTGATGCGCTCCGCCTCGTGCACCGGCTCAGGATAATACCAGACCAGGTTCTCGTGGCGCTTGGCCTTGGTCGTCACGTGATAGTAGTTGGAGATGCCCTTGTAAGGACAGCGCGAGATGTAGCGGCTGGGCGCGAACATATCGAGCCGCGTGTCGGCGATCGGCAGATAGTGGCGCACCGGATGGCCGGTCTCGAACAGGAACACGCCGCGGCGTGAATCGGCGACCTGCTCACCATCGAGGATGACCTGCACGCGCCGCGACGACGGCAGGCAGTCGACGCGGCGGAACGGATCGCGGGCGTGGACAAAGATCTCCTCGTCCTCCTCGAACCAGTGCCCCATCTTGCTCCAGGTGAACGTCATATAGTCCGATATCGGCGGACAGCCCTTGACCGGATCGAGATAGCGCCAGGCCGCGTCCTCGACCAGCGTGATGCCGGTGTTGAGCGAATAGTGGGTGGCTGTGCCCTTGAATGGGTCCTCTGTCGTGGTCTTGCTCGGCAGCAGGAACTCCTCGCGAACGTCGCCGATCGGAAAATAGTAGACCGGCAGATGATCGGATTCGTAGAACACCAAGGCGTTGGTCGTATCGGCCACGGTCATTGACCCCACCTGCACGCGCAGGCGCTTCTGCGTCGGCATGGTGAAGGCTATGTAGCCCGGCTCGAAGTCGTACTGCACGATGCTGTCGAGCAGCGGAAAATGCGGCCCGCGGCCGCGCAGATGAGGCTTGCGAATGGTAGTCTCCCGTTTTGTTTCTTTTGTCATCGGGCGTTGAGGCACGATCAGCTCAGGGACACGCGATCGAGCAGCAGGCCGGCGGCGATCGGCGGCAAGCCGCTGACATTCTTGCGCACCGGCACCAGCAGATCGGGGAAATAGCTGAAGATGACAGGCGTCTCGTCGAGCAGCAGTTTCTGGATGTCGGAGGCGGCAGCGCGTTGCGCGCCGACATCGAGCGCCTTGAGATAGCTGGTGACCATGCCGTCATAGGCCGGGCTCTTGAAATGCGCCGCATTCCACGGACCGTCGCTGACCAGCGGGCTCTTCAGGAAGACGTTCGGCACGCTGCGATGGGCGTAGTCGGTGATGCCAAGTGGGCTGTCCAGCCAGTCCGACTGGCCGAACACCGCCTTGCCGTAATATTTGTCCTGGTCTTCGATGTTGAGCGAGATGCGGGCACCGATTTCCTTGGCGAAATTCTGGAACAATTGCGCGTAGCCGGGAATGTCGGAATAGCGCAGCGTCGTTAGCGTGATGTCGAAACCACTGGCAAGGCCCGCCGCCTCCAGCAACTGCTTGGCCTTGGCGATATCCTGGACGCGCTGCGGCACCGTCTTGTCGGTTGCGGGGAAAGCGGGTGCGAAGGGGCTGTCATTGCCGGTCGCCGCCATGCCGCGGCACAGCCCGTCGACCAGCTTGGAGCGGTCGATGCACAGCGCCAGCGCCTGGCGCACGCGCTTGTCGGTGAAGGGGCCGGTGTCGCAGCGCATGTGAAGCTGCCGGTGCGCGGTCGAAGCGACACGCAGCACCGTGATATCAGGACTGTTCAGCACCACCTGGCTTACATCGAGCGGAACGGCGTCGAGAATGTCGACCTCGCCGGCCTGCAGCGCCAGGATGCGCGGTTGCACGTCGCCGTAGAATTTGAATTCGAGCCGGTCAGGCAGCGCCTTCTCGCCCCAATAGTCGGTATTGCGGATGAAGGTCGCGCCGACCTTTTGCGTGTAGGTCTCCAGCCGGAATGGCCCGGTTCCTTCGAACGTCTTTTCGTAGTCGCCCTTGTAGCTCGCCGGCAGGATGACGGCGTTGTAATTGTCGATCGACACCGAATAGGGAAAGCTGCCATTCGGCGCATCGAGATGGAAGGCGACGGTGTGGTCGTCGACCTTCTGGGTGCCGCCTTTCGACAGCAGCCCCTTGAACACGGAAAGTGCATTGGAAGCGCCGTTGGGGTCGGCCAGCCGGTCGAAGGTCGCGACGACGTCGTCGGCCTTGAAATCCTCGCCATTGTGGAATTTCACGCCCTTGCGCAGCTTGAACGTCCAGACGCTGCCGTCCTCGTTCGGCGCCCAACTCTCCGCCAGCACCGGCTTCAAGGTGAGGTCCGGCTGCGTGATGCAGAGAAATTCGGCGGTCTGGAAAACCAGCTGGTAGCTGCCGCTGTCATAATAGGTGACGGGATCGATGGCGCCGCCCGGCGTCGCCACGCCGGCGCGCACCGTGCCGCCCGGCTTGCCCTCCGCGCGTGCTTGCTGCGTGCCGAGGCCGGCGGCCGCGACAAGGCTGCCCAGGAACGGCAGTGAGAGACCAAGCACGCTGCCATGGCGCAGGAAGTCGCGGCGGTCCATCCTGCCGGCCAGCAATTCGTCGACAGCGGAATTTTCGATTGCAGTGAGCGTTCTGCGAGCGTTGTCGATCATCCGGAAATGCTTGGGCATGGCTGGATTCCTCGCTTGTCTTGGGGTTCGGCCATCTAGTTCATTGTTGACTGCCGCCGGAAAGCGATATTTTTTGATAGGGGTCATCGAAATTTTCGATGCAGAGGTGGGCATGGACACTGAAAATCTGCGCAGCTTTCTCGAAGTCGCCACCCATGGCAGCTTCACCGTTGCGGCCAGCCGGCTCAACCTCGCGCAGTCCACCGTCAGCGCACGGATCAGGGGGCTGGAGGAGCAGTTGGGCCGCCGGCTTTTCGTGCGCGACCGCGATGGCGTCACGCTGACGCCGGCCGGGCGGCAGTTCCTGCCACATGCCTCTTCCATCACCCGCACCTGGGAGCAATCGCGGCAGGACATCGCCGTTCCCGATGGCTACGAGACCTTGCTGCGGCTGACCGCGCCTGCCTATCTGTGGGACCGCATCACCTCGCCATGGGTCGAGTGGATGCGCGCCAGGCGGCCGAACGTGGCGCTGCGGCTGGAGGGCAGCTTTCCGGACTCGGCGATCGACCAACTGGCGGAAGGCCTGCTCGATATCTGCATCCTCTATCTGCCGCGGCCGCACCCCGGCATCGTCTACGAAACGCTGGCGGTCGATCAGGTCGTGCTGGTGCAGCATGCCGCGCAGACCAGGCCGTGGACCGAAAACTACATCCTGATGGACTGGGGGCTTGAGTTCCGCATCGAGCACGACCGCGCCTTTGCCGGCATGGTCAAGCCGGCCATATCGGCCGGACTGGTCTTCATCGGGCTGCAGCATGTGCTGTCGCAGCAAGCCGCCGCCTATCTGCCGCTCAGCGCCGTCAGCGGCCATATCGAGCGCGGCGAAATGCGGCGCATCGACGACGCGCCGGTGTTCCGGCGGCCGATCTACCTCGCCTATCCCTCCAATCCTGTTTCTTCGGATGTCCTGGATGTCGCGCTCACAGGCCTGCGCACGCTGGCCAGGGACTGGGCCGAAGGGCAGGGCTTTTCGGAAGGTGACCGTGCTCTCAGCATGGCCGGCCAGGTCTGACTGGCCAAGCCACGGAAGCGCGGCGCTATGCCGGCTCGGTCACGGCCGCTCTCTGCAGCCTGGCCAGTTCGGCATATGGAATGTGGCAGCGGATGGAATGGCCGGGCTGGGCCTCGCTCAGCGGCGGCTCCTGCTGTTCGCAGATCGGACCGATCTTGCGCGGGCAGCGCGTGTGGAACACGCAGCCCGACGGCGGATTGGTGGCGCTCGGGATTTCGCCGTCGAGACGAATGCGCGCCGTCTCGGTCTGGTCGAGTTTGGGCACGGCCGACAGCAGCGCTTCGGTGTAGGGATGATGCGGCCCGGAAAAGACCTCTTCCGACGGTCCGAGCTCCATGATGCGGCCGAGATAGAGCACGGCGATCTTGTCGGAGAGGTAACGCACCACGGCCAGATCATGCGAGATGAAGATGTAGCTGACGTCTTCCTTCGACTGCAGGTCGGCGAGCAGATTGAGGATGGCAGCCTGCACCGAGACGTCGAGCGCCGAGGTCGGCTCGTCGCAGACGACGATGCGCGGGTCGCCGGCGAAGGCGCGGGCAATGGCGACGCGCTGCTTCAGGCCGCCGGAGAGCTGGCGTGGCTTGACGGCAAGATGGCGGTCGGTGAGCCGCACCGAGCGGACGAGGTCGTTGAGACGAGCCTCCAGCGCCTTGCCGGAGAGGCCCGCCAGCCGCTTCAGCGCGCGTCCGATCAGATGCCGGATCGAATGCGATCGGTTGAGTGCGGAGTCCGGGTTCTGGAAGACGATCTGCATCGCCTTGATCTGGTCGTCGCTGCGGTTCTCCAGCCTGGGCGCCAGCGCCTTGCCTTCCAGCTCGATCGTGCCGCCTGCGTCCGGCGGCACAAGGCCGAGCAGCAGCCTGGCGAAGGTCGTTTTGCCGCTGCCGGATTCGCCGACCAGCCCGAGCGTTTCGCCAGGCCGCAGGTCGAGCGACACGTCCTTCACGGCGCGCAGTGCATGGCCATGGCTGGCATAGGTCTTGTTCAGCCCGGTGACGCGCAGCACCGGCGCTGCCGCCGCCTTTGGTACAGGCGCCACATTGCTCGGCGTCGCGCGCGGCAGCGCCTGCGCCTTGTCGTGATGAAAGCAGCGCGACAGCCGGCCGCCCAGATCGTAGAGCGGTGGCAATTCGCTGCGGCAGCGGTCGTCGGCGAGCGCGCAGCGATCGGCGAAGGCGCAGCCCTTGATGTCGGCCCCGATGCCGGGAAGGAAGCCGGGAATGGTATCGAGGCGGCCCTGGTCCTTGCGCTGGCCCCCGCGCGGCAGGCAGCGCAGCAAGGCTACGGTGTAGGGATGGCGCGGGTCGTTGAAGACGACCTCCGTCGGCCCTTCCTCGACCAGCATGCCGGCATAGAGCACGCCGACGCGGTCGCACATGTTGGAGACGACGGCGAGGTTGTGGCTGATAAACAGGATCGAGGCCGACAGTTCTTGCCGCAGCTGTGCGATCAGGTCGAGCACTTCGGCCTCTACCGTCGCATCGAGGCCGGTGGTCGGCTCGTCGAGGATCAGCATCGAGGGATCGTTGGCCAGCGCCATGGCGATCGCCACGCGTTGCTGCATGCCGCCGGAAAGCTGGTGCGGGTAGCGCTGCATCACGCTCATCGGATCGGAGATGCGCACGCGATTGAGCATCGCAATCGCCCGGTCGGTGGCCGCTTGTCCCGAAATACCGCCGAGTTCAAAAATCTCGGTCAACTGACGGCCGACGCGGATCGACGGGTTCAGCGCCTTGCCCGGGTCCTGATAGACCATGGAGACGCTTTCCGCGCGCGCCCGCCTGAGCGCCTCGGCGTCGAGTTTCATCACGTTCTGGCCGTCGAGCGAGATCGTGCCGCCGGTGATAGAACCGTTTCTCGGCAGATAGCGCACCACCGTAAGCGCCACGGTGGATTTGCCGCAGCCGGATTCGCCGACCAGGCCATAGGCTTCGCCCTGGCCGATGGTGAGGCTGAGGTTACGCAGCACGGCGCGGTTGCGGCCGGCGACGCGGTAGGCAACCGAAAGATCGGTGACTTCGAGTGCGTTTTCGGCCTTGGCGGAGTTAGTCATTGAGCGCTCCGTGAACGCCGTCGGCCGCCAGATTGACGCCGATGACCAGCGAGGCGATGGCGAGCGCATCGAACAGCACCGTCCACCAGAAGCCGCCGCCGATCATGCCGTAGTTGTTGGAGATCGACAGCCCCCAGTCGGGCGAGGGCGGCTGGATGCCGAAACCCATGAAGGAGAGCGTGGCGACGGCGAAGATGGCATAGCCGAGCCGCACAGTGGTTTCGACCAGGATCGGCGGAATGACGTTGGGCAGGATCTCGACGAACATCGTATGCAGGGCACTTTCATGCCTTAGCTGCGCGGCAGCGACATAGTCGAGTTCACGCTCGGCCAGCACCGCGGAGCGCACGGTGCGCGCGATGATCGGCGCGAAGCTCAAGCCGATGACGACGATGACCGTCGTCTTCGAGGTGCCGAGCGCAACGATCGCCAGCAACGCAACGATGACCACCGGGATCGCCATGAAGGCTTCCAGGATTCGGCTGACGACATCGTCGGCGAGGCCGCGAAAATAGCCGGTGACGAGGCCGAGCGCCGTGCCGGCCACTGTCGCCAGCAAGGTCGCCAGCGGGGCGACGGTCAGGATGTCGCGCGAGCCGACGATGACGCGCGAGAAGACGTCGCGGCCGATCTGGTCGGTGCCGAACCAGTGTTCGGAAGAAGGCGGCGCCAGCGCGTTGATGATGTCGTCGGCGAGCGGGTCGTAGGGTGCGAAGTGCTCGCCGAACAGCGCGCAGGCAACCCAGAACAGCACGATGGCGAAACCGACAAGGAATGTTCGCGAGCGCAGCAGCGAGAAAAAGACCTCGGCCAGCGGGCCGCGCGGGCGCGTGTCGTCGGATCTCGAGGAGGTGGTCTGGATGGTGCTCATTGGTCTGACCCCAGCCGGATGCGCGGATTGAGCACGGAATAGAGGAAGTCGGCGACAAGAGTGGCCACGGCATAGACGATGCCGATGGTGAGGATGCCCGATTCCAGCATCGGGAAATCCTTGCCGCGGGCGGCAGTGAAGATCAGCGAGCCGATGCCCTGGTAGCGAAACAGCGTTTCGATGACGACAAGGCCGCCGATGAGGTAGCCGGTCTGCGTGGCGATAACGGTGATGGTCGGCAGCAGCGCATTGCGCAGCACATGGCGCCAGATCACCGTGCGCCAGGGCAGGCCCTTCAGCACGGCCGTTCGCGTGTAGTCGGAATCGAGCGCTTCGATCATGCCGGAGCGCGCCATGCGGGCGATGTAGCCGAACAGCACCAGGAACAGCGGCAGCGACGGCAGGATCAGGTAGTAGAGCTGCGTGAAGAAGCCGGCGTCGCGCGGCCATGCGGCCGATATCGGCAGCCAGCGCAGCCAGACACCAAAGATCAGGATCAGGATGATGCCGGTGACGAATTCCGGCAGCACCGTCACCGACAGACCGCCGAGGCTGATGATGCGGTCGAGCGGGCGGTTGAGGTTGAGCGCGGCGACGACGCCGCCGAGGATGCCGATCGGTACCACCAGCACGAAGGCGACCGCCGCCAGCTTCATCGAATTGCCGAGCGCATCGATGACGAAAGGCGCGACCGGCGAGCGGAAGATGTAGGACGTGCCCATGTCGCCCTGGACGAAATTGGAGATCCAGCCCCAGTACTGTGCCAGCAGCGGGCGATCGACGCCGAGCGTGTGATTGAGCGCGTCGACCGCGCGCTGGTCGGCGAATGGACCCAATATGGCGCGCCCGACGTTGCCGGGCAGCACCTGGCCGCCCAGGAACACCATGATGCTGAGCAGGAACAGCGTCACCAGCGACAGCGAGACACGCCGGGCAAGGAAGGAGAGAATGGCTAAGACTCCTTGTGGAGCCAGCCCCATGCGGGAGCTGGCTGTTAGAGGATTGGCTTTCCCTTTGAGCATGATCCCGAAAAGTGGGGACCGGTTTTCGGAAAAGGTCATGCTCCAACAAAGAGTTAGTTCAGGCTTTCGATGCCTTGTCGAGGAACAGCTGCGACATGGCGGTCGGCTGTACGCCGGCCACGCCCTTCGCCGTCGCCGTCAGATAGTCGTAGAAATAGCCGAAAATAACAGGCGTTTCCTCGAGCAACAGCTTCTGGATCTTGCCGGCGTCGGCCTTCTGCGCCTCGAGGTCGAGTGCTGCGATGTAGCTGGTCGCCAGCGCGTCATAGTCCTTGTTCTTGAAATGCGCCGCATTCCAGGTGCCTTCGCTCTTCAGCGGTGCCGCAAGATAGACGTTCGGCACGCCGCGGTGGCCGTAGTCGGTGATGCCCATCACCGAATCCAGCCAGTTCGATTTGCCGAACACCGCGTCTCCGTAATAGCCGCTCTGGTCGAGGATGTTGAGATCGAGCTCGACGCCGATCTCCTTGACCCAGTTCTGGATGAGCTGGGCGTATTCGGGGATTTCCAGGTAGCGTTCGGTGGTCAGGGTTATCTTGAAGCCCTGGCCAAGGCCGGCTGCTTCCATGAGCTGCTTGGCCTGGGCGATATCCTGCTTGCGTTGCGGCACGCTCGTATCGGTCGAAGGATAGACGGCGGCGAACGGGCTGTCATTGCCCAGGGCGGAGCGTCCCTTCATCAGGCCGGCGGCCAGCTTGTCGCGATCGAGGCAGAGCGCAATGGCTCGGCGCACGCGCGCATCCTTCAACGGACCCTCGTCGCAGCGCATGTGCAGCTGCTGATGGGCCGACGACTTCAGGCTGATGATGTCGATGTTCGGATCGTTGAGCAGAGCGACACCGGCCAACACCGGCATCTGGTTGATGATGTCGACCTGTCCGCCCTGCAGCGCCAGGATCTGCGGCTGCATGTCGGTGAAGAAGGTGAATTCGGTGCGCTCGGGCAAGGCCTTGGGACCCCAATAGTCCTCGTTGCGGACGAAGGACGCGCCGACCTTTGCCGTGTATTTCTCAATTCTGAACGGCCCGGTGCCGTCGAAGCTCTTTTCGTAGTCGCCCTTGTAGCTCGCCGGGATGATGACGGCGTTGTAGTTGTCGGACGACACCATGTAGGGGAAGTTGCCGTTCGGCGCATCGAGGTGGAATTCCACCGTGTAGTCGTCGACCTTCTTTGAAGCGCCTTTCTGCAGGATGCCGGTGAACACCGACAGCGCATTGGACGAGTTGGCCGGGTCGGCAAGGCGGTCGATGCTGGCCACGACGTCGTCGGCCTTCATCTCGCCGCCGCTGTGGAATTTTACGCCCTTGCGCAGCTTGAAGGTCCACACCGTGCCGTTGTCGTTCGGCTTCCAGCTTTCGGCCAAGGCCGGCTGCAGCACCAGATCGGGGCCGTCGACGCAAAGGAATTCGGCAACCTGCTGCATGATCAGCAGGCCGCCGGCGTCCGCAATGCTGACCGGGTCGATCGTCGCCGCCGGCACACTGCTGGCGACGCGGATGGTGGCGCCCGGCGCGCCCTGGGCGCGCGCCAGCGACGGCATGCCGCCGAGGCCGGCGGCCATGCCGATGCGGCCCAGCAGCGGCAGCGACAGGCCGAGCAGGCTGCCGTGACGGACGAAGTCGCGGCGGCTGACACGGCCGTCGACGAGGCCATCGATCAGGTGATTTTCAATCGGCGTGCGATTGCGCCGGATCAGATCGAGAATGCTGTGGTTCTTGCTCATGGGTTTTTACCCTTTCCCCTATTTCTTATGGTTGACGAAATTTCGTGGATTGCTCCATTTTCCCGGCACCGGAGGCCTGTCTATCGGAACTTTAGCATGCGGTTTTGTCCGGTCCATCCAGTCGTGGCATGGACGCTCCGGATTGTTGGCTGCACTGCTTCCACCGTCTTTGTCCAACCTTCCCGACCGAAGTCGCGGCGGTTGGCTTCTCGTGTCTGGCCGTCGGTCTTGGCCGCTAGCCGTCATCTAGTTCAGCGGCAAACGGCGATAGGTTCCGGGCTTTGCCGGGTCATGATACTTGTTGCACGGTCCTTTCTCGGTAAAGTCTCTGTGACAGGCAGCGAGGTTTTCGCGCGACAAGGTGACGCCGAGACCGGGACCTTCCGGAACGCGCACGACATTGTTTTTCGGCGAAAACGGTCCTTCCTCGGTGACATCCATCGGCAGCATGCGAAACAGCGACTGGTTCGGCTCCCTGATCCAGCCGAGTGCCGCGCACAGATGCAGATAGGCGGCGCTGCCGATGCCGCTGTCGCCGCTGTAGCACCAGAAATCGATCCCGGCATGCTCGCAGGCGCCGACGAAGCGCAGCAGCCGGCCGATGCCGCCATGCGTCGTCGGGTTGCCGACGAACGCGTCCGGCACTTTGGTTTCCATGGCGCGCGCAATGTCGATGTTGTGGGTCGAGAACGGGATCGAGCAATGGCGCCGCAACTCGCGCATCTCCTCGATGGTCGCCACCGGATCCTCCCAGTTGCGCACGCCCAACTCTTCCAGCGGGCGCGCCAGCCGCCGCGCGGTGCTGAGCGAATACGCCTGGTTGGAATCGATACGGATCATCGCATCGTCGCCGAGTTTCCTGCGGATCAGCTCGACCATCCTGAGCGAGATTTTCGGATCTTCGGTCGAGAACTTGCCTTCGAAGAAAGTCGTTCCATGCGTCTCGTGCAATTCGACGCAATAGTCGGCGACTTCCTGGGGCGTCGTCTCGCCCTTCACATTTGGCCCATCACCGCGCAGCGAAAAATAGTCGGTGAACGGGATATCCTTGCGTACGGCGCCGCCAAGCAACTGATAGAGCGGCTGGTTCCACGCCTTGCCGCGCAGGTCCCACAAAGCCATCTCGATGGCGCCGAAAGCCATGATGCGCGTGCGGTCGTTGATCGACTGCACGCCGGTCCAAAAGGGCAGGCAGACATGCTCGGCGCCGGCGATGTCGAAGGCATCGCGCCCGACCAGCCGCGGCGCCAGGACATTATTGATGATCGCGGCCGCCGCTGGCGTCGGCGCTTCGCCGAGGCCGACCAGGCCATCCTCGGTCTCGACTTCGACGACGGTCGGTGAAAATCCGTCGAGTTCGCCGAACACCCAGGCATAGGGCGCTTCGAGGCGCAGATTGATCGGCGTGGCTTTGATGCTGCGGATTTTCATCTCAGCGCCCGATCTCGAAGAACGGCGCGCCGAGCAGATCGGGAACGACGTCTATGCCGAGACCCGGCCCGTCTGGAATGCCCATGCGGCTGCCGGTGACCGGTGGCATGTTCGATGCCGTGCGCACCGTCACCCATTCATGGAAGGCGATGGCGTGCAGCCGGCGCTCTTCCGGCGTCGACAGCGACAGATGCGCCATCGCCGCGGTGTCGATCTCGGCGCCGCCCGTGTCCTCGACCGTGATCATGAAGCCGAGGTCGACGGCAACGTCGCGGATCTGGCGCGTCTTCGTCACGCCGCCAAGGCGCGAGATCTTCAGCGTCAGCCCGTCGGCCGCGCCCAGGCGATGAATTTCCAGCATCGCCTCGAGCGAGGTGACGGATTCGTCGAGCACCATCGGCTTGTCGAGCATGCGGCGCACCGACATGTTTTCATCGATCGTGGTGCAGGGCTGCTCGAACGTGTAGTCGATGGCGCGCGTGGCATCGGCGAATTGGCGCGCCTGATAGGGAGTCCAGCCGGCATTGGCGTCGCAGAAGATGACCGTGCCTTTCGGCACCGAGGAGGCAACCGCGATGACGCGTTCGATGTCGTCATGGACATTGCCGCCGACCTTGACCTGCAGCCGGTGGAAGCCGTCCTTGACGATGCGCTTGGCCAGCGCGGCCATGGCGTCGACGCTCCCGTGCGTGACGACCTTGTAGAGTTCCGCTGTGTCGCTTTCCTTGCCGCCGAGCAGCGTGACCAGCGGCACGTCGGCTGCGCGCGCCGCCAGATCCCAGCAGGCCATGTCGAGCACCGACTTGATGTAGGGATGGCCCTTGAACACCGTGTCCATCAGCCGCCCGATGCTGGCCAGCCCGCGCGGATCGCGGCCGATCAGATGCGGCGCGATCTCGACCACGCCGGCGCGAACGCCGGCGGGGAAGGCGGCTGAGTAAAAATTGCCGAGCGGCGCCATCTCGCCCCAGCCGGTGATGCCGCTGTCTGATGTCATGGACACGATCACCGCGTCGAAGGCGTCGGCCTCGCGCCCCTTCGACATGCGGTATGGCCCGTCAACGAAGGGCTGCATGACGTGGTAGGCCTTGATGGTCTCGATCTGCACGTGTCTTGTCCGCTGTCTGTGGTGTTGGGAACGGGTCAGGCGCCCCTCGATGGGCGTTGTTCGAGGCCGCGCGCGTAGGCAAGCAACTCCTCGAAGTCGAGATCGATATGCTCCCTGGCATGGCGCTGGGCCGCACGCATGTCCTTGCCCTTCAGCAACCGCACATAGGTTTCGTGAACGTCTTCGGCCGACACCGGCTCGTTGCGGGCATGCTGGTGGAGCGCGAAATACATCTGCAGCCGGCTGGTCAGCCGCTGCCAGGTTTCCAGCAGCACCGAATTGTCGGCCCATTCGTAGATCAGGCCATGCAGTTGCAGCGCGGTTTCGATCTGGCGTGTCGTGTCCAATGCGCGGGTCGCCTGCTTCACGGCTTCGTGGCGCCGGTCGAGCTCGTCGAAGAAGCGCTGGTCACGCAGCGGCCACGCCCGCTCGATGGCCAGCTCGTCCATCACCTTGTTGAACGAATAGGCATCGTCGATGTCCTTGGCTGTGACCTCGATGACGAAGGTGCCGGCATAGGGGATGCTGGTCAGGATCCCTTCCTGGACCAGCTCGCGCATCGCCTCGCGCAGCGGCGCGCGGCTGACCCGCATCTGTTCGGAGATACGGAGCTCGTTGAGCTTCTGGCCGGGCGCGAGCTGGCCGGTCAGGATCGCGCGCCGCAACAGCGCAACGATCTCGGCGCGTCGCGTCGTATCCGCGATAGGACTGAAATCCGCTTTCGCCATTCGGCCACTCCCAGGAAACCGAAAGCAAGACAAGCAGATTGTCGACAATCTAACAAGAGGCTATCTCAATTGATTGGCCAACGCTGCAGAGACCGTTCCGAAATTCCCTCTGGCGAGTCATATGGAGCCGCTGTGGAACGGTTGCCGCCGCTGAATGCGATCAAGGCTTTTGAAGTTGCCGCCCGTGCCGGCAGCTTCACTTTGGCCGCCTCTGAACTCGGCGTTTCGTCGGCGGCGGTCAGCCAGCAGATACGCAATCTCGAAACCTGGTTCGGCAAGCAGCTGTTCGCGCGCAGCGGCAACCGCATCGCGCTCACCGACGCCGATCGCCTCGGCAAGGCTCGGCCTGGGCATCGCGCTTGGCCAGCGGGTCATGGCGCACGCCGATCTGGAGGCCGGTCGGCTGATTGCGCTCTCCTCCGTCTCGGTGCGCCTCGGGCACCCCTATTGTGCATTCATGCCGCCGGCCAAGGCCGACCGGGCCGATGTTGCCGGTCTGGTCGATGTTCAGTCGAGCGGCGCCCGCGACCTGTGGGAAGGCCGGGGCGCCGCGCTGAAGCCGGATCCTGACGGGGGTGTTCAGGTGGCCGGCTTTTCCGGTATCGGCGATACGGGCGCTCCGGGGCCGATCTTCTGCAGATTGCCCGTAATCACCTGGTCGCCCTCGGCGACGCCGCTGAGGATGGCGACCTGATCGCCGCTCGTCGGTCCGAGCGAAACGAGCCGCTGGTCGACCGTGTTGCCCTTGCCGACGACATAGAGATATTTGCCGAGCTGGCTTGAGCCCAGGGCCGTCTGGGGCACCATCAGCGCATCGGCCTGCTCTCTCACATGCAGCCGGACACGGACATATTGGCCCGGCAGCAGCGTGAACTTGCCATTGCCGATCGTCGCGCGCGCCGTGATCGTGCCGGTCGAGCGGTCGACCGAATTGTCGATGAAGGTAAGCTCGCCCTTCTGGCTTGCCTCGGTCTGGCCGGGGAGCAGGACATCCACTTCGATCGGGCCGTTCGCACGGGCTTGCTCGATCTCGGTCAGATCCGTCTCGCTCGGGTTGAAGGTGACGTAGATCGGGTCGAGCTGCACCAGCGTGTTGAGCACGGTGCCGGCGACGCTGACCAGCGTTCCGACCGAGGCCTGGTTGCGGCCAAGGCGCCCGGCAAACGGCGCCCGGATTTCAGCGTAGCTCAGATTGAGCTCTGCCGTGCGGACCGCCGCCTGGTTCAGCGCCAGCGATGCCTGCGCTTCGCGCAATGTGCTGGTGCGCTGGTCGAAGCCGTCCTTGGCGAGGTAGCCGCTCTTGGCGAGCTCGGTGCCGCGACCAAGATTCGAGCGGGCATAGTCGAGCGTCGCCGTGTCGCGCTGCACCTGGGCCTTGGCCTGGTCGAGCGCCGCCTGGAAGTCGTCAGGCGAGATCTTGTAGAGAAGATCGCCTTGCCGGACGTCGACGCCGTCGGCTGCGGTCTGCTCCTGCAGATAGCCGGGAATTCTCGCCTGTAAGGTGATGCTGCGGATCGGCTCTGTCCGCGCGGCATAGTCGAGGTAGATCGGGATCGTCTTCTTGACGACACTGACCACCGGCACCGGCATGACGAACGCCGCCGGGGCGGGCGCCGCACCTGCCGTGCCGGCATTGAGGCTGAGATTGCCCATATCGAGCAGGTGGACGCTGGCCACCGAGATCGCACCCAGCGCGACAGCCGTTCCCAACGCGATTTTCCATTTACGCATGATCAGTCTCCAATCTTATTCGGCCGCTTCCGCCAGGGGCGGTAAAGCGTGCTCAGCAGTTGGTTCATTGTCTTGAGAGGTGGGCTCGTCTTTGCTGCGGCGTTCACGCAGCTGTTCGATGACCGCGTAGAACACCGGCACGAACACCAGCGACAGGATGGTCGCCGCGACCATGCCGCCGAACACGGTGGTGCCGATCGACTGCCGGCTTGCCGCACCGGCGCCGGTCGCAAACATCAGCGGCAGCACGCCGAGGATGAAGGCGAAGGCCGTCATCAGGATCGGCCGCAGCCTGAGCCGTGCCGCCTCCATCGCCGCGTCGACGATGCTGAGGCCTTCCTCGCGCCGTCGCCTTGCGAATTCGACGATCAGGATCGCATTCTTGGCCGCCAGGCCGATCAGCATGACGAAGCCGATCTGCGAGTAGACGTCGATCTGCATGCCACGCAGCAACAACGCTGCGAAGGCGCCGAACAGGGCCAGTGGCACCGCCAACAGCACCATGAACGGCATCGCCCAGCTCTCATACTGCATCGCCAGGATCAGGAAGACGAAGACAATGGCGAGGCCGAAGACGACGGACGCGATCGATCCTGCCTTGAGCTCCTGGAAGGTGATGCCGGTCCATTCGAAACCGAAATCCCTTGGCAGCGCGGTTGCAGCGGCCCGTTCCATGGCGGCAACCGCCTGGCCGGAGGAAAAGCCCGGTGCGGCGCCGCCATTGATCGAGGCCGAGGCATTGTTGTTGTAGTGCGGCACGGTCTCCGGGCCGACGAAGGGCACGAGTTTGCCCAGCGTCGAGAGCGGCACCATGCCGCCGGAGGCATTGCGCACATAGAGCCGCGAAATGTCGGCGGCACCCGCACGTGCATCCTTGTCGGCCTGGATGGTCACCCGGAAGGTGCGGCCAAACAGGTTGAAGTCGTTGACGTAGAGCGAGCCGAGATAGATCTGCAGCGTGTTGAAGACATCGGGCAGGTTGAGGCCGAGCAGTTTGGCCTTGCTGCGGTCGAGGTCGTAGTTGAACTGCGGCGTCGAGGTCGAGAACGGCGAGAACAGCTGCTGCGGGTTGATTTCCGGCTGCTTGCGCGCCTCGGCGATCACGGCTTGCGTCGCATCGTTGAGGGCTGAACTGCCGCGGCCGGTCAGATCCTCGACGACGAACTCGAAGCCGCCCGTCGTGCCGATACCGGGGATCGACGGCGGATCGAAGCTCAGCGCGAAGGCCTCCGGGATCTGCATCAGCTTGCCGCGCACATCGGCGACGAGCTTCGACGCGCTCTGGTCGGGGCCCCGCTCCTCCCACGGCTTCAGGATGGCGAATTCGACCGCCGAATTCGATTGCGCGGCACTGGTCAGGAAGTTCAGGCCGCTGATCGAGCCGACGATGTCGACGCCGGGCGTCGCCTGCAGGATGTCACGCGCCTTCTGCGCCACCGCGTCGGTGCGTTCCAGCGACGCGCCGTCGGGCAACTGGATGACGACGAAGAAATAGCCCTGGTCCTCGACCGGAAGGAAGGTCGAGGGCAGCCGCTGCCAGACGAAGTAGGTGGCGACCAGCCCCGCCGCGAACAGGCCGAGCATGATCCAGCGCAAGCGGATGAGGATGCGCACACCATTGGCATAGGCGTGCGACAGCCTGTCGAAGCCGGTGTTGAACCAGCGGAACGGGGCGAACTGCGTTTCGCCGCGATGCCGCAGGAAGGCGGCACTGAGCGCGGGGCTCAGCGTCAGCGAGTTGAAGGCGGAGATGCCGACGGAGATCGCCACCGTCAGTGCGAACTGATTGTAGAGCTTGCCGGAGACGCCGGGAATGAAGGCGACCGGCACGAACACCGCCATCAGCACCGCGGTGGTGGCGATGATCGGGCCGGTGACCTCGGTCATTGCGGCCTTGGTCGCCGCAAGCGGTTTGAGCCCGGCCTCCAGCTGTCGTTCGACATTCTCGACCACGACGATGGCGTCGTCGACGACGAGGCCGATCGCCAGCACCATGCCGAGCAGGGAGAGCATGTTGAGCGAGAAGCCGAGCATCTCCATGACGACCAGCGTCGCCACCAGCGACACCGGAATGGCGATGGTCGGGATGATCGTCGTGCGCCAGCTTTGCAGGAAGAGGAACACCACGGCGACGACCAGCACCAGCGCTTCGCCGAGCGTGATCAGCACGTCATGCATCGACGCCGAGACGAAGCGGGTGGTGTCGTAGTGCATCGCATAGGACACGCCCTTCGGGAAACGGCCCGACAGCTCCTGCATCTTGTCCTTGACGCGCTGCTGCAGATCGAGCGCGTTGGAGCCGGGCATCTGGTAAACGGCAAGCACCACGGTCGGGTCTTTGCCGAAGAAGGCGGACGACGAATATTGCAGCGCGCCGAGTTCAATGCGGGCGACGTCGCGCAGCCTGACCAGCGAGCCGGTATCGGTGTTGGCGCGCACGACGATGTCGCCGAATTCCTTGGGATCGCTCAAGCGGCCGACGGCGTTGACCTGCATCTCGAAGGCGGTGCCGGCGGGTGCCGGCGACTGGCCGATCTTGCCGGCCGCCACCTGGACGTTCTGTTCGGCGATGGCGTTTTGCACATCGACGGCGGTGATGCCGAGATTGGCGAGCTTGTCGGGATCGAGCCAGACGCGCATCGAATAGCGCCGCTCGCCGAAGATCTGCACGTCGCCGACGCCGGGCAGCCGCTTCAGCGGGTCGACCACCTGCAGATAGGCAAGGTTGCTCAGCGCCACCGGATCGACCGAACTGTCGGGCGAAGTCAGGTTGACGATGAGGACGAAGTTCGGATTCTGCTTCTTGATCGTCACGCCGCCCTGGTTGACGATCGCCGGCAGCGACGAGGCGGCCTGCGAGACGCGGTTCTGCACGTCGACGGCGGCGGTGCTCAGCGAATAGCCGACATCGAAGGTGATGGTGATGGTCGAGGAGCCGTCATTGGAACTCGTCGACGACATGTAGGTCATGCCCTGCACGCCGTTGATCTGCTGCTCCAGCGGCGTCGTCACCGTGTCGGCCACCACTTGTGCGCTGGCGCCCGGATAATGGGCGCTGACCACGACCTGCGGCGGCGTGATGTCGGGAAACTGCGAGACGGGCAGCAGGAAATAACAAATCGACCCGGCGAGCACCATGATGATGGCGATCGCCGAGGCGAAGATCGGACGGTGAATGAAAAAGTTTACCACGACACGCACGCCTCTCCGGCTGCTGTTGCCCGCCCGAAGGCGCTGGCAACCCTGGACAGCCTTTGGCCGCGCTTGTCACCGAGGCCGTCCCGCGAACGCAGCAACGGCACCTCGCCACGCTGCGTATCGGCGAGCGAGCGCAACATCGTCTCGAAGGCGCGCGGGTCGACGCCATCGGCTTTCATGACCAGCCGGATCATCGGATCCCGGACGGCTTCATCTATGGTAAGATCGCGGCGCTGTGGCATGGCCGGCTCCTTGTCTGTCGATTCGCAGCCCGTGCTCGCGAACCGTTTTCATCTCTTCACCGGCCGAGGCCGCATGATTGGCAGTTTCTCGCCCCTCTCGTCTGGCAGGGCCGTTCACGGCCTTGTTATTGACGGTGGACGATATAGGTGTTACCAGTAAGTAACATTCTGGAAGTTACAGACCGGTAACACCCTAGTCAAGAGGTGGCCGAGGGTTTTTTGGAAACGAAAGGAGATCATGATGGCAGACGGCATCGTGGAGCGCTCTCGTCCCCGGGATCGGATCCTGGAGACGGCACGCGACATGTTCCACAAGCATGGCATCAAGGGCGTCGGCGTCGACGCCATCACCGAAGCTGCCGGCACGAACAAGATGACGCTCTATCGTCACTTCGAATCCAAGGACGAACTGATCGTCGAATGCCTGCGCGCCAATGCGGCCAAGGCCGGCGCTATGTGGGAAGCATTCGAGGCCGAATTCCCTGGTGACAAGCTTGCCCAGCTGCATGCCTGGGTTCGCAAGGCGGCTGCCATGCTCAATGCGGACGGCCGCGGCTGCGACATGGCCAACGCCGCCGCTGAGCTGACCGAGCCGGACCATCCGGCCAGGCTGGTGATCAAGGAGCTCAAGGAAGCCCAGCGCGCGCGCCTTGTGACGCTATGTCGGGATGCCGGCATTGGTCAGGCCGAACTGCTCGCCGATACGCTGTCGCTGCTGTTCGAGGGCGCGCGTGTCAGCGTGCAGACCGTGGGTACCGAAGGTCCGAGCACCCAGTTCGTGCGCATGGCCGAAGGGCTGATCGTTTCGTTCCGGGGCGCTGCCGCCGGTTGAGATTCGCCACGATTGTTGGCGGGTTACGGCTCTATGACGGAGGGCCGCGTACGCCTTTGACCCAGGCGGTATGGAAACTCCGGCGGCCAAACGAAAAAAGCCCGCTGCCGGGAGGAGGTGGCAGCGGGCTCGATTTTCGAATGTGGCGCGGGAGGAGGTGCACCCCATTCAGCGTCGGCATCGCATCTGGGAGGAGTAGATGGCCGACAACCAGAACCTACGAGTTGCCCAACGATTCGGCAACAAAGAAACTTGCATAGCTGCTGTGCAGATTTGCCGTGCCAATTATCATACAAATCCGGCAACAGGCATTTTTGCAGGCCGCCTGCTTCATTGCACCGGGACGTTTTCCCTGAAGATCAAGCGCGGTTCGATGAACTTGCGCGTCAGATAGGGTGCGGAGGAGGCAATCGAGCCGAGCAGGCGAATGACCGACTGCTCGGCGATCAGCCGCGCATTCTGGTCGATGACGACATCGGCGAGATCGTCGACGAGATGACCGCGCGTGTCCTTGGTCAGGTCGTGGCAGATGAACACCGGCTTGCGGTTCGGCCTGGCCTCGCGGATCGCCTTTGCAACGCCCGAATGTCCGGCTCCGACGCAATAGATCGCCGAGCAACTCCGGCTCGTCGTGCAGTGCCTTCATGGTCTCGGTGTAGCCGGCATCGGGCTCGTCGTTGATCTCGACGGCGCTGCTGACGGTCAGATTGGGAAACTCCTCATTGAGCACCGAGCGGAAACCCATCTCGCGTTCCTCGTGGCCGCGATAGGAACGTGAGCCGACGACCATCGCCAGATGGCCGGTGCGGCCGCCAAGGAAGCGTCCCATCAGCAGCGCCGCCGTTCGTCCCGCCACCCGGTTGTCGATGCCGACATAGGCCGCGCGCGGTGCCGTCGGAACATCGGACACCAGCGTCACCAGACGCATGCCGGCTTCGACGATGTCGCGGAGGATGTTGCGCGTACGCGGATGATCGACAGCGATCACGCCGACGCCATTGGCCCTGAGCGACAGGTTTTCGACAGCGCTCTGCAGCGCGTTCGGCGAGATACCGGCGAGATTGTGGATTCGGCACGAGGCGACAAGCGGCAGACGCGCGGCGTAGTCCTCGATATGCCCGGCGAGATCGCGCATGAAGGCATTGCTGCCGATCGGCAGCAGGAATTCGAGGTGGGCGGGCCGCGAGGGTAGCGTCACCTGATCGGCGACCGGCAGGTAGCCGAGTTGCTTGGCCGCCTCCATGACGCGCTGGCGGTTGGCCGCACTCGCACCCGGCCGGTTGTTCAGCACCCTGTCGACCGTTGCTGTCGACAGCCCGCAATTGCGGGCGATATCCGAGACGGTGGCTTTCATGCCGCTACCCACAGCCCGCAATTGCGGGCAATATCCGAGACGGTGGCTTTCATGCTGCAATCCTGTTCGCCATGCGATGCCGCGCCAGACAAGCGATGCGATCTGAGGCGGCGGTGATTGCCGCCATCACCCGACAGTCAGTGCGACGGCTTGCCATCGGTGATGGCATCGCGGATTTCCTTGTCCGACATGCCGGTGATGATCCGCTCTACCTCCGCCACGCTGGTCGTCTTCGGGTCGATGTCGTCGGCGACCACCTTGCCCCGGCGCATGACGACGATGCGGTCGACCACCTGGAAGACATGGTGGATGTTGTGGGCGATGAAAATGCAGGAATGGCCGGAATCGCGGGCGCTGCGCACGAAACTCAGCACGCCCTGTGTTTCGGCGACGCCCAGATTGTTGGTGGGCTCGTCGAGGATGATCAGGTCGCTGTCGAAATGCATGGCGCGCGCGATCGCCACCGCCTGACGCTCGCCGCCGGAGAGCGAACCGATCGGCGTCGTCGGCGGGATGTTCTTCGTGATGCCGACCTGCTTGAGCAAATCGCGGGCAACCGTGTTCATGGCGTCCTGGTCCATCCGGTTGAGGAAGCGCGGCGGTTTGATCGGCTCGCGTCCGAGGAACAGATTGCGGGCGATCGACAGTTGCGTGACCAGTGCGGAGTCCTGGTAGATCGTCTCGATGCCATGGGCGATGGCGTCGCTGGTGCTGCGCAGGCTCACCTTCTTGCCACGGATGAAGATATCGCCGCTGGTCAGCGGAACGGCACCCGAAAGCACCTTGATCAGCGTCGACTTGCCGGCGCCATTGTCGCCGAGCAAGCCGACGATCTCCCGTTCATTGACATGGAAATTGGCATCCTCCAGCGCCTGCACGCGGCCGTAGGACTTGCGGATGTTCGTCATGCGGATCAGTGGTTCGGGCATGGTTCAAGTCCCCGCCTGATGCCGGCGTTCCAGCCATGAATGCAGTGCCATCATGCCGAGGATGATGGCACCGATGAAGATGTTGTAGGCAAGACCAGGCACGCCGATCAGCACGATGCCGTTGCGCATCACGCGCAGGATCAGGATGCCGAGCACGGTGCCGATGATCGTGCCGCGCCCGCCGGTAAGTGCGGTACCGCCGATCACCACCATGGCGATGACTTCCAACTCATAGCCGGTACCGCTGTTGGGGTTGGCGGCGGACGTGCGCAACGAAGAGATGACGCCGGCAAGCGAGGCCATGACCGACGACAGCACGAACAGGCCGATCTTGACCCCGCTGACATTGACGCCGCGCGCCCGCGCCGCGCTCGGGTTGCCGCCGGCCGCCTGGATCCAGTTGCCGGTGCGGCTTTGCGTCAGTACGTAGCCGAGCGCGATCGCCGCGGCGATGAACCAGAACAGTGACATGTAGATGCGGAACGGGCCGATGAAGAAGTCGCCGACCAGCGCTTCCGCCAGCCAGCTGCCCTCCGCACTCCAGGTGCGCTGGGGAAAACCGTCGGTGACGAAAAGGGCGGTGCCGCGCACCACCAGCAGCATGCCGAGCGTCACCAGGAAGGATGGGATCTTGAGCTGCGTCACGAACCAGCCATTGACCAGCCCGATGAAGGCGGCGACCAGCAGCGCGGCGACAAAGCCAACTTCGAGCGAGGTCAGGCCGCTGTTGAACAGGGTCCACATCAAGACCGGCGAGAAGCCGAACAAGGAGCCGACCGAGAGGTCGAACTCGCCGGACGTCATCAACAGCGTCATCGCCAGCGCGATCAGGCCGAGCTCGACCGTGAAAGCCAGCGTGTTGGAGATGTTCTGCGGCGACAGGAAGTCGTGGTTGAAACTCCAGAAAACGGCGATCTCGACGACGAGCAGCACGAAAGGGCCGAATTCCGGCCGTGCGATCAGGCGTGGGACGAGCGAATGATTTTCCACAGGCAATCCGCGACATGAGTGGAAGGCTGAGCGTTGCACATCGCGTGCGAAGGGCTCGGCGAAATGGAGAGCCAGTCGCGACCGTTGGGCGGCCGCGACTGTTGAGATTGGATGTTACTTGCCGGACAGGATGTCGTCGTAGATCTGCGCGGTGTCTTTTTCATAGAGCGCGCCGGTGATGACGTTGAAGCCCGGAGGAATGCCGCCGGCGGCCATATTGGCCAGCGAAAGCGCGACATAGCTGGTCGCCTGCGGGTCCTGCCACTGGCCGGCATTGACATAGCCGTTCAGCACTTCCTGGGTGGTGTCGAGCGAATTGCCCCAGCCGACGACCGGGATTTCGCCCGGCTTGATGCCGACCTGGTCGAACACCCGCTTGATCGAGCCGGTGACGAGGTCGCCTAGGCCGATGATCGCCTTGACCTTGGCCTTGTTCGCCGTGAGGTAGTCGACCATGCGGTTGATCACTTCAGCCTGATCAAGCGTCGCTTCCGTGATTTCATAGGTGATGCCGAGCGGCTCGAAGACGCTCTTGATGCCTTCCTCTTCCTGCACGCCATAGGTGGCGCCGGGGATTTCGACCGGCATCCAGGCGAAGTCGCCCTTCTTCACCAGGCCTTTGTCGACCAGATACTGTGCCCAATGCTTGCCGAAGGTGACATTGTCGCCGCCGACATAGGCGTTGAAGTCGGCTTTCGGATCAGGCGTGTTGAAATTGATGATCGGCACTTTCGCCGCACGCGCTTCCTTGACGATCTCGATCAGGCTGCCCGGATCGGGGCTCGTGGTGACGATGCCATCGGCCTTGGCGGAGAGGGCGGCGCGAACCGCTTCCTGCTGCGAGGCGACATCGCCGTTGTGGAACGAGGTGTTGACCGTGTTGCCGGTGTCCTTGGCCCACTGCTTGGCGCCGGCCAGGAAGTAGGTCCAGACCGGATCGGCCGGACCGCCATGCGAAATCCAGTAGAACGTCTTGGCCTGTGCCGCTGCCGGTACCACCATCAGCGCCACCAACAGGCCGTATAGAACGAGTCTTAGCCGTGTCAGCATTTGATTTCCTCCCGTTTGTAGATCGTCAGTTCAAAATCCGTCCCTTGTTCTGCGTCTTTTGCCAGTGCCGATCGGATGCGTCAGAGCATCCCCTTTTTCGACGGATGGCAAGCCTCCATCTGCCAGGCCTCCATCTGCAGGTGTAGTGGGCGCCTGACGGGGCGTCATCAGCCGTCCCATCAGATTGCATCAGTTGAGGTGATTTTCCGACTGTCGGATAATTGGTGTGATTGTTTCGTTCGCGCGAACGCGGCCTGCGCCGACAAGGGCACGCCGACGACCATCCCAGGCCCACGGGACCAGGTCGCAGCGCACTGGCAGGGCGCCGACGATATCAGTTGCTAGATCAGATCGGCTCTGGCCAGCTCCCGCATCAGATGGCTGGCGCCGTAGGTCCAGTGCGGGCAGTCTGGCGACAGCTGCACGCGATTGACCAGCGCGCCGAATTTTTCCGACGAGATGGTGACGATGTCGCCGACCTTGTGGGTAAATCCCTTGCCCTTCTCGCCGCGATCCTTGGATGGAACGAACATGGTGCCGAGATAGAGCGCCAGCCCGTCCGGATACTGGTGGTGCGGCCCCATGGCCGCGGCGACCAGTTCCTCCGGCGAGCGGCTGATCTCGGCCATCGAGCTTGCGCCCTCCAGCGAGAACCCGTCCTCGCCCTCGACTTTCAGGCGCACGACGGCGCGCTTGACGTCATCGATGGAGAATTTGTCGTCGAACAGGCGGATGAAGGGGCCGAGTGAGGCCGAGGCATTGTTATCCTTGGCCTTGCCGAGCAGCAGCGCCGAACGCCCTTCGACGTCGCGCAGATTGACGTCGTTGCCGATAGTGGCGCCGACGATCCTGCCGCTGGAGGCGGCGATCATGGCGATCTCGGGTTCCGGATTGTTCCAGGTCGACACCGGGTGCAGCCCAACATCGGCGCCGAAGCCCACCGAGGCCATCGGCTGGCACTTGGTGAAGATCTCGGCATCGGGGCCGATGCCCACTTCCAGATATTGCGACCAGGCGCCGCGCGAAATCAGCTTGGCCTTGATCTCCATCGCCTCGGGCGAACCGGGCTTCAGCTTCGACAGGTCGTGGCCGATCAGTCCGGCAATGTCGGCGCGGATGGCATCGGCTTTTTCAGCCGAACCACGCGCCTGTTCCTCGATCACCCGTTCCAGCAGGCTGACGACGAAGGTGACGCCCGATGCCTTGACCGCCTGCAGGTCGACCGGGGAGAGCAGGTAGGGTTTTGCTGGATCGCGCCCGGTTTCAAAACTGTTGGCGGCGATGTCATCGAGCGAACCGATCGGTCTGCCTTCGGCCGAGCGGACATGCCCAGCCGGGTCGGCCATCTCGCAAAGGTCGCGCATGGTCGGTGCCGTACGCGAGGTGATGTCGAAGACCATGCCATCGCGAACCGTGACGACCAGCGGGTATGCAGCACCGCTGCTTCTGGCGCGTCCGACAAAAAGGCCCTCGCTGGGCAGGTGGGTCGGGTTCGTCATGGCGCTCTGTCCTCTTAGTGATCGACAATGTGGTGAAGTGATCGACAATGTGGGCTAGCCGGATCGGCGTGGCACTTTCACCGGATTCCCATCAAAGGTCTATCCCGTCGCAGGCGATCGGAACTCTGGGTCTCCGGTCGTCTCGGCGGCAGTCCACAGGCGAAAGCCATGGTGCTCTTTCAAAATTGTGAAATTCTGACTAGGATTTTCACCAATCGCAGCGCATTCAGGTGACCCTTGGCGACAGCATTCTCCGATCCCATCTGGCGCAGGCCGCAGGCAGCTTCCACGTTTCAATCGCTTCCCAATGGCGAACGGGTCGATCTCGCCATCGTTGGCGGTGGCATCATGGGCTTGTCGACTGCCTTGCATGCCGCCCGGCTTGGCCTGTCGGTGCAGGTGCTGGACGCCGGCGAGATCGGCCAGGGCGCATCAGGCTTGAATGGCGGCCAGGTCATTCCCGGCCTGAAATACGATCCGGAATGGTTGCTTGAGCATTTTGGCCCGGAGCGCGGCGAGGCGCTTGTCAATTTCGCGGCGTCGACCGCCGACGCGGTGTTCGAGCTGATCCGCGACGAGAAGCTGGCGGTGCCGTTCGTTCGAAATGGCTGGATCCAGGCGGCGCACACCGAGGCCGCGCTGAAGGCGGCGACGAACCGCGACCGGCAATGGCACGCGCGCGGTGCCGACGTCCGGTTGCTGAACGCAGAGGAGACCGCAGCCAGGACCGGCGCACAGGGTTATCTCGGCGGCTGGCTCGACCGCCGCGCCGGTGTGATCGATCCGCTCGCCTACACGTCTGAACTTGCCCGGGTCGGGACCGCGACTGGCGTGAGGATAGCAGAGCGCCAAAGGGTCGTGCGGCTCGCCAATGCCGCCGGTGTTTGGCGTATTTTGATCGAAAATGGCCTGGAATTGCAGGCAAAGGCGGTCGTGCTGGCGACAAACGCCTATACGGACGGTCTGATCCCCGGTCTCGCCCAGACGATCGTGCCGCTGCATTCCTTTCAGATCGCCACGGCGCCGCTGCCGTCCAATCTGGCGGCCACGATCCTGCCGGAAGGGCAGGCGGTGTCGGACTCCAGGCGCATCCTCGTCTACTACCGCAAGAGCGCCGACGGCCGGCTGGTGCTTGGCGGACGGGGCCGCATGGCGCTGCCGACGAGCGCCGGCGACTGGGCGCATCTCGAGCGTGCGCTGGTACGGCTCTATCCCTCGCTGTCCGGCGTTCCCATCGAGAAGCGCTGGTTCGGCCGGGTTGCGATGACGCCGGACCACCTGCCGCACATCCACGAGCCGGAGAAAGGCCTGCTCGCCGTGGTCGGCTGCCAGGGTCGTGGTGTCGGCCTGATGACTGCGCTTGGCGAGCGCATCGCCGGCTACCTCCAAAGTGGCGACGCCAGGCAATTGCCTTTCCCGGTCTCGCCGATCCGGCCGATCCCGTTTCACGCCTTCCGCCAGGTCGGCGTCGCCGCGACCATCGCCTGGTATCGCTTGCTCGATGCGTTGGAGCGCTGACCAGGGCGCTTTATCTCCTTGGAGTTCCGTTAGGGGATTCTGCTTGACAGTTTCATGGATATGAAAAACTCTAGGCTAATTTCAAATCTCCAATAGGCAGGTCGATGTCGACCCTAGTTGCCACATCAGCGCCAGAGGCCCGGTCTTCCCAGGGCTTCCGGGTCGCCATGCTGCTGCCGGGCGCGCTGGTCACCTTGCTGCTGATCCTGTTTGCGCTTGGCCTCGTGCTTTTCCTCGCCTTCCGCGGCAATGACGGTTCGCTGCTCGGCGCCGGTTTCACCGTCGCGAACTTCGCCACCGTGGTGTCCGATCCGCTGTACTGGACGGTGACGCTGCGCTCGCTGATCATTGCCGCTCTGGTCACGCTGGCGACGGTCGTCACTGCCTATCCCGTCGCCTACTACCTTGCCTTCCATACCGGCCGGCGGCGCGGCCTGCTGCTGTTCCTGGTGACGCTGCCGTTCTGGACCAGCTATCTCCTGCGCGTCTTCGCCTGGAAGATCGTGCTCGCCTACAATGGCGTTTTGAACTCGGCGCTGATCGAAAGCGGCATCTGGTCCGAGCCGACATTGGCCTTTCTCAACACGCCGGCCGCCGTCGTCGTCACGCTGGCGCACGCCTATGCGCCTTTCGCCATCCTGCCGATCTACGTGGCGCTGGACACCATCCCGAAATCGCTGATCGAGGCCGCTTCCGATCTCGGCGCGCGGCCATTCACCTCTTTCCGCCGGATCGTGCTGCCCAATTCGATGCCGGGCGTGCTGGCGGCAGCCCTCGTCGTCTTCGTGCCGACGGTCGGCGACTATGTCACGCCGGCGCTCGTCGGCGGCCCGGCCAGCACCATGATCGGCACGCTGATCCAGGCGCAATTCGGCAAGGCCAATGACTGGCCGTTTGGCGCAGCACTCTCCGTCGCCGTCATGCTGGTCATCCTGTGCGTGGTGCTGGTCGCCCGCTTCGCCGACCGCAGATTTGGCAGCCGCACATGAGCACTGCACGCACGCAGGGAGGTGGCCGCTGGCTCGGCATGTATGTCGCCGCCTATCTGGTCTTTCTCTATCTGCCGGTGCTGCTGATCCCGCTGTTTTCCTTCAACAACTCGATCCAGGCAGCGTTTCCGCTGCAAGGTTTTACCTTGCAATGGTACGCGACGCTGTTCGGCAATTCGGCGCTGACCGGTGCACTCTTGAACAGCCTCGCCATCGGCGCCATCGCCGCCACGGGTGCGACGCTGTGCGGCATCACCGTATCCTACATGGACCTCTACGGCCGCTCGCCGCTGGCCGCCACCATCAGCGCCATCGCAAGGCTGCCGATCCTGATCCCGGGCGTCATCGTCGGCATATCGCTGCTGATCCTCATCAACCTCGTTGGTCTGGGGCCATCGCGCGTCGCCATCGTTCTCGGCCATATATTGGTGGCGCTGCCGACGACCGTGGTGATCATGCGCAGCCGCTTCGCCGCCATCCCGAAAACCATTCGCGAGGCGGCACTCGATCTCGGCGCCTCCGACTGGACGACCTTCCGGCGGGTCATGCTGCCGCTCAGCCTGCCGGCCATCGTCTCGGCATTCATGCTGGCCTTCCTGATCTCCTTCGATGAATTCATCGTCGTGTTCTTCCTGGCCGGCACCGAGCCGACGCTGCCGCTCTACATCTGGAGCCAACTGCGTTTTCCCCGGTCGCTGCCGACGGTCATGGCGCTCGGCACTTCGATCCTGGCGGTGTCCTTCGTCATCGCTGCAGCAGCTGAAATCCTGCGCCATCGCGGCTTGTCCGCCACGGCGCCAAAGCCCGCGGATCCATCACAACCAAAACAAACCAAGAGAGGAGAACTGCAATGGCATTCGACCTGAAATCGATCTCTGCAAAGACTGTTTGCGCTGGATTGACGGCGTTCGCGCTGGCGCTGTCGTCGACCGTCGCTTTCGCCGGCGACAAGCTGCAATATTTCACCTGGTCGGGCTATGAACTGCCCGACTTCAACAATAGCTTCCTTGCCGCGCATCCCGATGGCGTCGAGGCCTCGATCTTCGGTGACGACGATGACGCCTTCACCAAGGTCAAGGCCGGCTTCCGCCCAGACATTGCGCATCCCTGCTATGACAAGGTGGCGCGCTGGAACAAGGAAGGCCTGCTGCAGCCGATCGACACCAAGCGCATCAAGAACTGGGACTCGATCTTCCCGGTGTTCAAGAACCTGCCAGACCTGCAGGCTGGCGACGGCAAGGTCTGGATGGTGCCGTGGGACTGGGGCAACACCTCGATCCTCTACCGCACCGATCTGGTGAAGAACCCGGAAGCGAGCTGGAACCTTCTGTGGGACAAGCAGTATGCCGGTCGCATGGCGACGATCGACGCGGTGCATGACACGCCTGTCGTGGCGGCGCTGCTCGCCGGCGTCAATCCGTTCGACATGACGCCGGAGCAAATGGACAAGGTGGCCGAGAAGCTGCGCGAGCAGCGCCCGCTGCTCTCCAACTACACCACCGACATGACCTCCGTCGAACAGGCGCTGGCCAGCGGCCAATTGGTCGCCGCCATGACCTGGAACGCGTCGGCCACCTCGCTCAAGAAGCAGGGCGTGTCGGTCGAGTTCATGAAGCCCAAGGAGGGCATGCTGACTTGGGCCTGCGGCTTCGTGATGCTCAAGGACGCCAAGAATGTCGACCTCGCCTATGATTTCATCAACAGCCGGCTGGAGACGGATTCCGGCAAATACCTGATCGAGGCCTACGGCTATGGCAGCTCGACCAGTTCGGCCTTCGCGGCGGTGCCGAAGGAGGAACTGGAGAAATTGCAGCTGCCGTCCGACCCGGAGGTGATGCTGAAGACCACCATCTTCACCGGACCGATGAAACAGAATGACGACCTCGCCAAGATGTTCGAGAAGGTGAAGGCGGGGGGATAAAGCTCCCCCTTCTCCCCTTGTGGGAGAAGGTGTCGCCGAAGGCGACGGATGAGGGGTGCTCCAGGGAACACCAGCGTCTCACTCCGCTGGAACACCCCTCAACCGTCTCGGCGCTGCGCGCCGATCCACCTTCTCCCACAAGGGGAGAAGGGAAAGCAAACGAGGACGAATGCATGGACATGCTGGATGAAGCGGCTGGGAAGCCGAAGGACGATGCCGACGTTCGCGTCGGCCGGCGCGTGCGGGCGCTGCGGCTGGAGCGCAATCTGTCGCTGGCCGATCTTGCGGCAAAGGCCGGCGTGTCGATCGGTGCATTGAGCCAGATCGAGCGCGGCATGTCCTCGCTGCGCGTCAAGGTGATCTGGCCGCTCGCCGCCGCCCTCGACATCGAGCCGTCGGCGCTGATCGCCGACGGCAGCGACACGGCGAACGACCTCTATTGCGTGCGTGCCGACAAGCGGCGGCAAATCCCGGTGAAATCGGAAGGCATTGCCAAGGCGCTGCTGTCACCCCCGGGCGCGACGCTGACCGGCATGCTGGTGACGGTGGAAGCCAAAGGCGGCACGGCCGAGGCCTATGCGCATGCCGGCCATGAATTCGGCTTCGTGCTGGCCGGTGAGGTCGAACTGGTGGTGGATTCGACGAAATACGGGCTGAAGGCGGGCGACAGCTTTGCCTTCAAGAGCACGCTTTTGCATGCCTTCCGCAATCCGGGCGCCGAGCGTTGCCAGATCCTCTGGGTCAACACCACGAAGCCGTCCGAGGTTCGCGATGGCGCCTGATCCACTCGTCCGGCTGCAGGCGGTCTCGAAGATTTTTCCCGGCGGCATCGTTGGGCTCGACGCCGTCGATCTCGACATTATCAGCGGCGAGTTCATCACGCTGCTCGGGCCGTCGGGCTGCGGCAAGACCACCAGCCTGCGCGTCATCGCCGGTTTCGAAAGCCCGTCGAGCGGCAAGGTGTTGCTAGACGGCCGCGATATCACGGCCCTTCGACCGTTCGACCGGCCGGTCAACACCGTGTTCCAGGACTATGCACTGTTCCCGCACATGAATGTTGCAGAAAATGTCGGCTTCGGTCTGTCGCTGCGCAAACTGTCTGGAGCCGAACAGGCTAAGCGCACCGGCGAAGCGCTCGACATGGTCGGTCTCGCCGACAAGCTTGGCGCCCGCGTCTCCGAACTGTCGGGCGGCCAGCGCCAACGCGTCGCGCTCGCGCGTGCCATCGTCTGCGAGCCGCGCGTGCTGCTGCTCGACGAGCCGCTGTCGGCGCTCGACGCGCATCTGCGCGAACAGATGCAGGTTGAGCTGAAGCGGCTGCAGTCGCGGCTTGGCACCACCTTCGTCATGGTCACCCACGACCAGACCGAAGCGCTGTCGATTTCCGACCGCATCGTCGTCATGAACAAGGGCCGCATCGAGCAGATCGCACCGCCGGCCACACTTTATGACCGGCCTGCCACGAAGTTTGTGGCGAGCTTCATCGGCACCATGAATCTCCTGCAATCACGGTTTGTCGGCCGCGATGGCGATCGCTTGCGTTTCACCGCCGGCACCCTGCCGCTGGAGGCTATTTCTGAAACCGGCGAGGCACCTGCCGAGGGCGCTACCCGCACCATCGGCGTGCGCCCGGAGGATTTGCTGGCGATGGCCGAGGCGGCGCCCGGCACCGCACCGGCGCGCGTCAACAGCGTCGTCTTTCACGGCCGCACGCTGCGCCTGCATGCCGAACTCGGGCAGGGCGCGCCTGTCGTCATCGACGCGCCGCGCCAGGCCGAGGGTTTTCGCTTCCAGGTCGGCGACGTGGCGCATATCAGCCTGCGCCGTGGCGCCAACTGCCCAGTGCTGCCAGGTTAGTTCATCGATACCTGAAACGGAGCACACGTCGCACGTTCAGCGGCCACAAGCAGTCGGGCAACGGTCGCGACTATGCCGATCGGGCGATCGACGATTTCTCAAGGACGTAGGTTTCAAGCCACCCTCAGCAGAGCTTCTTCGACTGTTGAACTCGCGGGCGATGATCCGGAAAGCACGACCGACCGTTCGCTCATTTCCGCTTGCCATGTTCCCGTTTTGTTCTAAAATCTCCGGCTTGGCGGGGATGGGTGGCGCAAAAGGAGGAAGGACATGAACGAACTGCCCACATTCAACACAGCCGAAAACGGTCAAACATCTTTCAACTGGCATGAGCGGAACAGGCGTCGTCGCACTGATCGGTTGTTCTTCTGTCACCTGATGGATGGCACCATCGCCGACCCTATCGCTTTACAAGCAACCGCTTGGCGCCAGGAACTCGGGCTGAAAGGGAAAACAATTGCCGATCACATCTCGCTTGTTGGACTCGGCGACCATGACGGATTGCCGGAGGGCTTGGTAGAACTCGCTCACCACATAGGCTCGATGATTGTCGCAAAACCATTCGACGTTTCTTTTGATCGTTTGTGCGCTTTTGGCGGTGGCGCGCTTGTTTTACGCAACAGCGACGGCAATCCTTCGCTGCAAGAATTCTGGCGAAACCTGACGGCAGTGATTTCGGATAGCCCGTTAAAGCTCTTTCTCACAAAATCCATTGAACCGCATGTCACGCTGCTTCGCGACAAAGTGGGAGTGCCCAAAATTCGCGAAAGGGCGATTGAGCCCATCAGTTGGACAGTGCGGGATTTCGCGCTCGTCCAGAGCTTCATCCAGGAAGGTCGCTATGAGGTGCCTCACCGTTGGCAATTGACGGGCCAGGACGATGCCCGGCCCGCGATGTAAACGCCTCAAATCATCGTCATATGTCCGCGGGGACCATCATCCTGACATGGCTTGTCAGCTACGGCGCGGTCCGACGATGGCAGGCCAGCAGGCTGTTCCCTACCTAAATGCGTCTGAACAGGAGGAACGAAAATGACCATCGCGGAAATTGCCAAGGATTTTACCGAGCTGCTCAAGCAGGGCGAGAACGAAGCTGCCGCCGAGAAGTACAATTCCGACGATATCGTGAGCTACGAAGCCATGGAGGGGCCGATGGCCATCTCCCGTGGCAAGGAGGCTCTCAGGCAGAAGGGCCAGTGGTGGCAGGAGAACAATGAAGTCCATGGCGGCTCTGTCGAAGGCCCCTATGTCAATGGCGACCAGTTCGCGGTGCGCTTCAAGTTCGACATAACGCCCAAGGCTACCGGCGAGCGTGTCACCATGGATGAAGTCGGCCTCTACACGGTCAAAAACGGCAAGATCACCGAAGAGCGCTTCTACTACTAGGGCCGAACCCCGGCTTCCGGCTCACGTCGCTGCAGGATCAGGAAATTAGATGGCCGGGACATTGTCCTGGCCGTCATGTGGAACGGAGATATGGCAACGGCTCTGGCAAAGCGGAAAGGGTGGTTTAGTCTGTGGAACGGATTCGACAGTCAGCCAAGGAAGCACGCTTTTGACGATCACCATGTACGGCATCACCACTTGCGACACGGTCAGGAAGGCGCGCGTCTGGCTGGAAGGCCATGACGTAGCCTACCGGTTTCACGATTTCAGGGCCGAGGGACTGGACGCGAAGCGGCTGGATGGTTGGGCGGGCAAGGTCGGCTGGGAAAAGCTGCTCAACAAGGCGAGCACGACGTTCCGCGAGCTGCCGGACAAGGAAAAGCAGGGTCTCGACGAGAAGAGCGCCAAGGCGCTGATGCTGGCCAAGCCGACCATGATCAAGCGGCCGGTGCTGGAGGTAGGCGACCGGGTTATGGTCGGGTTCAAGGCTGATCTCTATGAGGCGGCGGTGGGGAAGTAGAGCTGCCTCTCGTTCCACGGTGTTCCGTGGCGCCCCCCCTCTGTCCTGCCGGACATCTCCCCCTCAAGTGGGGAGATTGGCAGCTTCGCCGCTCCGCCATTCCTGTCACGTTCGGGATTTGCGAAGAAGATGATGACAGCGGATCTCCCCACCTGAGGGGGAGATGGCCGGCAGGCCAGAGGGGGGGCGCTGTCCCGCCGACCGCCATAAAATCTCAGCGTCCGCGCAAATACCCCGCCAGCGCCACCGCATTGTTGTGCGCCTCGTCATGCGCGCCGTAGAGCAGCGTCACCTTGCCGTTACCCAGCAGGCCTCGCAACTGCGTCACCGCCGCGCCATTCCCATCCAGCTCAGCGCGATACCGCTCCTGAAACTCCGCCCAGCGCGCCGGCTCGTGGCCGAACCATTTGCGCAACTCGTCGCTCGGCGCGATGTCCTTCAACCACAGCGTCAGCGCGGCGTCTTGCTTGCTGACGCCGCGCGGCCAGATGCGGTCGACCAGAACCCGCTGCCCGTCATCGGCAGCGGGTGGCTCGTAGATACGCTTGACCGCGATCTTGAAGGCCATCACACCTCCTGGCTGGAACCCTCAGGCCCACTCGCCCTTGCGCATGACAGGCACGCGGGCGCCGTCCTTGTGGACGCCATCGATGTCGATCTTGTCCGAGCCGATCATCCAGTCGATGTGGATGAAGCTCTTGTTGCCGCCGCGCGCCGCGATCTCGTCCTGGCTGAGCGAGGCGCCGTCGACGAAGCACTTCGAATAGCATTGGCCGAGCGCGATGTGGCAGGCGGCGTTCTCGTCGAACAGCGTGTTGAAGAACAGCAGGCCGCTGGCCGAGATCGGCGATGAGTGCGGCACCAGCGCCACCTCGCCGAGACGGCGCGCGCCCTCGTCGGTGTCGAGCACCTTCTTCAGCACATCCTCGCCCTTCGATGCCTTGGCCTCGACGATCCGGCCTTCTTCGAAACGCACCGAAATGTCGTCGATCAGCGTGCCTTGGTAGGACAGCGGCTTGGTCGAGGAGACATGGCCTTCGACCCGCCTCGCATGCGGCGTGGTGAAGACCTCCTCGGTCGGGATGTTGGGGTTGCAGGTGATGCCGTTCTTGGCGGTCGAGGCGCCGCCCATCCATTCATGGCCGTCCGCCAGTCCAACCGTCAGGTCGGTGCCCGGTCCGGTGAAGTGCAGCGCATGGAAATTATGGCCGTTGAGCCATTCGGTGCGGCTGCGCAGCGCTGCATTGTGCGCCTTCCAGTTGCCGATCGGATCCTCCACATCGACCCGCGACGCGGCGAAGATGGCGTCGGCGAGCTTCACGACCGCAACATCGTCGGCATCGCCGGGGAAGACCTGTTTGGCCCAGGCGAGGTCCGGATAGGCGACGATGTTCCAGTTGATGTCGAAGCCGGTGATCTTTTCCAGCGCCGGCTGATAAGCCATCGAATTGGCCTTGTTGGCGCGCGCCACTTTCGCCGGATCCTGTGCGGAGAGCAGCGACGGATCCTCGCCGCGCACCGCAAGCCTGGCCGCATTGTTGGAAAAGGCCTTCGCCATGCCTTCATAGAGCCAGCCGGCGGCGCGGTCGAAACCGGCATCGGCGCCGAAGCGGTAGCGCGCCAGCGTCATCTCGTCATCGTTGAAGATCGGCGTCACCAGGCCGGCGCCGGCCTTGTAGGCATGCTCGACGATCCGCCTGGTCAGCGGCAGCGCCGCGATCGATGACGTCAGCACCAGATCCTGGCCTGGCTGCAATTGCAGCCCGACCTTGATGGCGACTTCCGCCAGCCTGTCGAGCTTCACCGGGTCGATCGATGCGGAAACGCCGCGCGAATGTGTGGTCATGATCCTGCCTGTCGTAGTTTGATGTCCGACCTACCATAGAGCGGCGGCGCGGCGCTTTCCACCGCGATCGCGCCGGCGGGTTTTGGGTTTGCGGACCCGAACCGCGCCATGGTTGCTTCGATCTCTTCCCTGATCCAGACCTTGAAATCCCGGACCTTGCGGCTTTCCGCCTTGACGGACGAGGTCACCAGCCAATAGCCGAGCCCGCTCTGGGCGCGGATGCCGAAAGGCGCCACCAGCCGCCCGTCGGCCAGCGCATCCGCGGCGAGCAATTGCCAGCCCAGCATCACGCCGTGGCCGGCAATCGCCGATTCCAGGCACAGCATCGGGTCGGTGAAACGCGCACCCTTGAGGAAGCTGACAGGTGGGACGCCGGCCGTCTCGAACCAGCTTTCCCAGTTGATCATTGCTCGCTCGTCGGTGATCGCGCAGGTCTGGGCAAGGTCCTCGATCGACTTCAGTTTTTGGGCAATCGCCGGCGCGCAGACCGGGAAGACTTCCTGCGCCAAGAGCAGTTCCGTGCGCCCGCCCGGCCATTTGCCGTCGCCAAGCCGGATGGCGATGTCGATGTCTGAGTGATCGAGATTGGCCAGCCGCACCGAAGCGTCGATGCGCAGCAGCACGTTGGGATGCCGGTCGAAGTGGCGAGATAGTCTGGGCAACAGCCACTTCGAGGCAAAGGCCGGCGCCACCGAAACCACCAATGTGCATTGCGTAGCCTCGTCGGCCAGCGCCACGGCCTGGGAAAGCTCACGAAATCCAGCACCAAGGCGGGCCGCGAAGACGGCGCCGAATTCGGTCAGCACCAGACCGCTCGCCGTTCGCTCGAACAGCGCCTGGCCGAGCTGTTTTTCGGTACGGCTTATCTGCTGGCTGACGGCGCTGACGGAAACGTTGAGCTCACCGGCGGCCGCCGCCAGCGATCCGAGACGGGCAACGGTTTCGACGGCGCGCAGGCCGTTGAGGTGGACGCGGTTGAGCATGGCCATTGAGTTTTTCTAAACTGATCCGGCTGAAATCTCAATTGAAAGGCATGTCGAAACGGCGGATTTTATCGGAAGAGACAGACCTGTGGAGCCGGAAATGCTGAGGATCTTGTCGTCGTCGCTGAAGGTCTTTTTCGCTGCGAGTACGCCGTATGAGCCGCACCCGGACGGCGAAACGCAGAGATGGCTGACCGATCCGCTTTCGCATCCGGTGCTGAACACCATGTCGGAACGCGAACTGGGCGATGTGCCGTTCAGGCTGACGGCACGGCGGACAGTGCACGAGACGGCCCCGTTGCACGCCGGCGGCCGCTGCTGAGCAGGCGCCAAGCGTTCCGGCTTGAGGAAAGTCGAGGCGAGCACCACGTCCCGCGCACGCACTGGCCCAACAGATGGCGATTGTTTCAGCGATCCCTGCACTTATTGTGCAGTGCAATGACATCAGCCACCTCGACAGCGCTGCGTTTCGCCTTCGCCGGCATGATAGCCATGGCGGTTGCCATGGGCATCGGCCGTTTCGTCTACACGCCGATCCTGCCCGGCATGATGCAGGAATTGCATCTGTCGCCTGCCGATGCCGGTTGGATCGCGTCGGCCAATTATCTCGGCTACCTCGTCGGCGCGTTGGCAGCGGCGGGCGGCTGGGCGCATGGGCGCGAGCGCCTGCTGATGCTGGCGGGGCTTGGCGCCAGTACGGTCCTTGCCGCGCTGATGGGGCTGACCGATGCGATGGCCGGCTTTCTCGTCATCCGCTTTCTGGCCGGTCTGGCCAGCGCCTTCGTCATGGTGTTCATGGCCAGTATCGTTTTCAGCCACATAAACGCTGCCGGTCGCAGCGACCTGCAGGCCTGGCATTTCGGTGGCGTTGGCCTGGGCATCGCTGTGTCGGCGGCGATGATGGCGGTGCTGGTCGCCGAGCATTCGGGCTGGGCTGCAGGCTGGCTGTGGTCGGCGGCGATTTCGGCCTGTGGTTTCGTCCTCGTTGCGCTGTTGGCCAATGAGGGTCCGCTCGGCAACGGCGAAGTCACCCGCGAGCCGGCACTGCGGATGGACCGGTCGTTGGTCAAGGTCATCGTCGCCTACGGCCTGTTCGGCTTTGGCTATGTGGTGACGGCGACATTCCTGGTCGCCATCGTCCGGCAAGGCGGCGGCAGCCGCGTCTTCGAGGCCATGGTGTGGATGGTCGCCGGTCTTGCGGGCTTTCCCTCAGTCTGGCTCTGGCAGAAGATCGCGGCCCGCACCGGCCTCTATGCCGCCTATGCGCTGGCGTGCTTCATCGAAGTTGCCGGCGTCACCGCCAGCGTCGCCATCGGCGGCGCCACCGGGCCGCTGCTTTCCGGCGTGCTGCTCGGTGGCACCTTCATTGCCATCACCGCATTTGGCCTGCAGGCCGCCCGGCAGCAGGCGCCAAGCGCGCCGCGGCGGATATTCGCCCTGATGACGGCTGCGTTCGGCCTTGGCCAGATCATCGGGCCGGTCGCCGCCGGGTTTCTGGCGCAGATGTCCGGCGATTTCTTCCTCGCCTCGATCACAGCCGCGATCGTGCTGGTCGTCTCCGGCGCCATCACATGGTCGGCTGCGCCAAAATCGCCATGATTGTGGGCTTGCTGTGCCGGGCATCGGGCACGGGCATTTTCTTTCCCACTAATGTGTGACTTTATGCCCGCTGTCGTCAGCTGATTTGCGCCTAGATCGAGGAATTCGCCACAGTGTTCGTATCCTTTTTCCCGCAGCCGAAGTTGTTCTTCACTTCGGCCGCCGTCTGGAGCCTTGCGGCGATCCTGTTCTGGTTCTTCGGTGGTGAACAATTGGGTGCGGTTTTCGGATTGCCGCCCGCCGCGGCCGGCGCGCCGCCCATCATCGGCATCGCCATCCTCGTATCGAAGCCGTTCCTCTGGTTCTATCTTTATTTCGCGTTCTGCGTGCTCGTCTTCTACGCATTCTGGAGTTGGTATTCGCCGCATCCATGGCAGCGCTGGTCGATCCTGATGACCGCGGTCATCCTGTTCTTCATCTATTTCAATGTGCAGGTCAGCGTCGCCGTCAACGCCTGGTATGGGCCTTTCTTCGACTATGTGCAGGGCCTGATGTCGGGGACTGGAAAGTCGACCAACAGCGAATTTTATATCGGATTGGCTGATTTTTCGTGGCTCGCCCTGGTCGGCATGAATGTGCAGGTGGTCAACGCCTTCATCGTCAGTCACTGGATCTTCCGTTGGCGCACGGCGATGAACAACTACTTCGTCGAGAATTGGGGCAGGCTACGCCACATCGAGGGTGCCTCGCAGCGCATCCAGGAAGACACGATGCGGTTCTCGCAGATCATGGAAGATCTCGGCTCCAGCTTCGTCCAGTCGATCATGACCTTGATCGCATTCCTGCCGGTCATGATCCAGTTGCAGGCCCATATCACCGAGTTGCCGATTATCGGCGCGATTCCACAGCCATTGGTTGTCGCAGCCCTTGCCTGGTGTCTGTTCGGGACGATCTCGGTCATGGTTGCAGGTCTGAAACTTCCAGGGCTGCAGTTCCGCAACCAGCGCGTTGAGGCAGCCTACCGCAAGGAACTCGTCTACGGCGAGGATCACGCGGACCGGGCCCAGCCGGCCACCACGGCCGAGCTGTTCGAGAATGTTCGCCACAATTATTTCAGGCTCTATTTCCACTACATCTATTTCAACGTCGTCCGTTACACGTACCTGCAGGCCGACAACATTTTCTCGCTGCTGATCCTCGGTCCCTCGCTGGTGGCGCACAAGATCACGTTCGGCGCGCTGAACCAGATTTCGAACGCATTCGGCAAGGTGACCGGTTCGCTGCAGTTTCTGCTCACCTCCTGGTCGACCATCGTCGAGCTGCAATCGGTCCACAAGCGCCTGCGCGCCTTCGAGGCGACGCTGCAAGGCGAGCCGCTGCCCGATATCGACCAGCGCTATCTGGCAAGGCAGGGCGCTGAGGATCCGGCCTAAAGATCGAGGTTGGAAACGAACCGGGTTGGCGGCTCAGCCGCCGACCGAAGCTTGCTTCTGGGAAGCATCCTGCCGCGAAACATAATCGCGAAAACTGATGCATTCGACATCGGCCTTGACGCAGACCTCGCCGGCAAAGCGCTCCAGCGCGTTCCAGTAAGCGCCGTCATTCATCAGCGCGAAGTGGAAGCCGAGTTCCAGCGGAATACGCTTGTCGGCATACTGCTTGTCGAAGGCGGCGCGGAAGGCATCATAGGTCCGGTTGGCGAACTCGCCCGCTTGGCTTGGCCGTTCGAAGCCGCCGGAATGCCTGACATAGAGATTGTAGTCCATGGCGATCACCGGCCGTGACTTCGGTCCTTCTGGAATCTGCGGCAGCGAAAAGTGCATGACGCCGTTGCTGGCCGTCGGTCGGGCGGGGCCCTGCGAGACGCCGCTGGCGTCGAATTGATAGCCGGCGGCCGGCAGCGCTTCATAGAGCGCCTTGCCCGTCGACAGATACGGCGCGCGAAAACCGACAACCGCATGCCGTGCGAAATCGCGCCAGCCCTCAGGCTCGGGCGCAATGCCGTTGATGGCATAGGCGTTCTCGAGAATGTGCTCGAACGAACCGAACTCTTTCAGCCAGTCGGCCTTGCTCCAGTCCTTGCCGTCGAAATGGCCGCAGCCATGGCTGGCGATGTCGTGGCCCTCATGCGCGGCAAGCCCGATCTGCTCGAGCCGGTCGGTGACTTCCTGTTTCGAGGCGGCAAAGCCGATATTGGATTTCCCGGCGCTTCTGCCGGGTGCGGTGTATTCCTTGCGTGTTTCCGTCGACAGCAGGAAGACGCAGGACAGAAAATAGGTGAAATGTGCGCCGGTGCGCTCAGCCAGTGCTCGACTGCGCTTCCACTGCGAAATGTCGCGGGCGCTGTCGAACGAGATGATGACGACCTGCTTGGGCTTTGCCGGCACCGGTGGCGCGGGCGGGTCGGCCAGAGCCACGCCGGCAGTGACGAGCGCGGCAAGCGAAAACGCAACAACGCGGAACGGACGAAGCATAGGAAATCTGATCTTAACTCGGGGAACGTCTGCAAGCCGGCTATCGCCTAAATGTGGCGCGGGTGCGATGGGCCTCTTCGGCTGCTCGTCCGGGGCAAACATCCGTTTGCCCCGGACAATAGGCGATTTTCCGGTCGAACCCCTTCCATGCCGGCAAAATTTCGCTAAAACGCGGGCTGACAAAGGCCCGACCGGGCAGGAATGGTTTGATTTGATGTCCGACGACAGTTTTATCCGTGAAGTCAACGACGAGATCCGTCGCGAACAGGCGCAGGCGCTGTGGGACCGTTTTGGCCCAGCCCTGATTGTCGTTGCGATCCTCGTGGTGCTCGGCACCGCAGCCTTCGTCGGCTATCGCTATTGGGACGAGACGCGCGCCAACCGCTCGGGCGATGCGTTCTCGCAGGCGCTGAAGCTTGCCAATGACGGCAAGAACGATGAGGCGCTGACCGCGCTCGATCAGTTGGAGAAGGATGGCTACGGCGCCTATCCGCTGCTCGCACGCATGCGCGGCGCGACCGTCAAGGCGAACAAGGGCGACGTTCCCGCCGCCGTCAAGGATTTCGACGAAGTCGCCGCCGACACGGCCATTCCTCAGAGCATTCGCGACATGGCGCGGCTGCGGGCAGCGCTGCTGCTCGTCGACCATGGCTCGTTCGCCGACGTGTCCAGCCGTGTCGAAGCGCTGACATCCGACACCAACACGCTGCGCCACACGGCGCGCGAGGCGCTCGGCCTTTCCGCCTGGAAGGAAGGCAAGACGCAGGACGCGCTGAAACTGTTCGACCAGATCGCCGCCGATGACGGCGCCCCGCGCAACACCCGCGAGCGCGCAACATTGATGTCCGAGCTGATCCGCGGGTCGGGCAGTGCGTCGTGACCTTCAAAGTCGCCATCATCGGCAGACCTAACGTCGGCAAATCGACTCTCTTCAATCGGCTGGTGGGAAGAAAGCTGGCGCTTGTCGACGACACGCCGGGCGTCACCCGCGACCGTCGCGTCCACGCCGCCAAGCTCTACGACCTGCATTTCGATGTCATCGACACCGCCGGCTTCGAGGACGCTGGTGCCTCGACCTTGCCCGGCCGCATGCGTGCGCAGACCGAGATCGCTATCCGCGAGGCCGACCTGATCTTCTTCACCATCGACGCCAAATCCGGCCTTTTGCCTGACGACAGGACCTTCGCCGAGATCGTGCGCAAGTCCGGCAAGCCGGTCGTGCTGGTCGCCAACAAGGCCGAGGCGAAGGGCGCCCAGGGCGGTATGCTGGAAGCCTGGGAGCTCGGCCTTGGCGAGCCGATCCCGGTTTCGGCCGAGCATGGCCAGGGCATGCCCGATTTGCGCGACGCCGTGATCGGCGCGCTCGGCGAAGCGCGCGCCTTCGGCGAAGACGAAGATGGCGAAGACGAAGAGATCGCTGCCGGCGAGGTGCTGATCGGCGAGGATATCGCCGATCCGGATGCCGAGCACACCTATGACGACACCAAGCCGATGCGCATCGCCGTCGTCGGCCGTCCCAATGCCGGCAAGTCGACGCTGATCAACGCGCTGATCGGCGAAGAACGGCTGCTCACCGGACCGGAAGCCGGCATCACCCGTGATTCGATCTCGGTCGATTGGGATTGGCATGGCCGCCGCCTGAAGCTGTTCGATACGGCCGGCATGCGCCGCAAGGCCAGGATTCACGAAAAGCTCGAAGTGATGTCGGTGCAGGACGGCCTGCGCGCCATCCGCTTCGCCGAGATCGTCATCATCGTGCTCGACGCCACCATTCCCTTCGAGAAGCAGGATCTGCAGATCGCCGACCTGATCATCAGGGAAGGGCGGGCGCCGGTGATCGCCTTCAACAAATGGGACCTGATCGACCATCCCCAGGAGCTTCTGGCCGAACTGCGCGAGAAGACGGAACGGCTTCTTCCCCAGGCGCGCGGCCTGCAGGCCGTACCTGTCTCCGGCGAGACCGGGCGCGGCCTCGACAAGCTGATGGATGCCGTCATCAGGACCCACAAGGTATGGAACAGCCGCGTCTCGACTGGCAAGCTCAACCGCTGGCTGGAAGGCATCCTGGCACACCATCCGCCGCCTGCCGTGGCAGGGCGCCGGCTGAAGGTCAAATACGTCACCCAGGCCAAGACCCGGCCGCCGGGTTTCATTGTCCAGTGCTCGCGGCCCGATGCGATGCCGCAATCCTATGTCCGCTATCTCTCCAACAGCCTGCGCGAAGCCTTCGACATGCCCGGCGTGCCGATCCGCATCGCGCTGCGTACGTCGGACAATCCATTCGCCGGCAGGTCGAACAAGCGCAAATAAGCGGTCGGGCGCTGGATACCTGTTCCGGCTGTCTAAGCGACCTCCTTCAACCGCTCGTCCCGTGGCAGCGCCTGCAACGCCGCCTGCAGCAATATGTCGGCCAGCCGCGCTGCCACCGGATCCAGTTCAGCATCCTTCTGGTGCAGCACCAAGGCCATTTTGGGCAATGCCGGCAGCCCGGCGATCTCCGGCGTCATCGCGCTGACGCTGGCCGGCAGGCCGATGTCGGTGCGGATTGTCAGCCCCAGCCCCGCCGCCACGGCTGCCCAGATGCCGCCAAGGCTCGGGCTGGAAAAGGCCATCCGCCACGACAGGCCGGCGCGGTCGAGCGTTTCGGTTGCCACCGTGCGCAGAAGGCATGGCGCTTCGAGCGCCACCAGCGGCAGCGGCTCACTGTTGCGCAGGCTGGTCTCGATACGCTTTGCCGGCCCGATCCAGCGCATCGGCACATCGGCGACATGCTGGCTGTAGGGCAGCGTTTCGCCGCAGTGCCAGGCGAGCGCGATATCGAGGCTGCCTGACAAGACCCTTTCGGCAAGGTCGTGGCTGCGTGCGATCCTGGCTTCGATCTTCACCTTGGGGTGCGCCCGGGCAAATCGGCCGAGCACGTCCGGCAGCACCGCCTCGCCGAAATCTTCCTGCAAGCCGAGCCGTACCCAGCCTTCCAGCTCGACACCGTGGATGGCGGATGCCGCCTCGTCATTCAATTCGATCAGCCTGCGCGCATAGCCGAGCATGGTCTCGCCGGCCTCGGTCAAAGCGAGGCCCCGTCCTGATTTGCGGAAGATCGGCGTCGCCGCCTGTTCTTCCAGTTTCTTCAATTGCGCGCTGACCGCCGACGTCGACCGGCCAAGCCGGTCAGCGGCCTTGGCAAAGCTACCCAGCTCCATGCCGGTGACGAAACTGCGCAGGACGTCGAGGTCGAATGTTATACGTCGCATGTTGGAAGTCCCGATTTTCAGGATTGTAAGTTCAAAACTTCCTGATTTTCAGGATGAAATTATGGCGGTAGGGACAGATCGTCAAGGCCGGACCGCTGGCCAGCACGGGAAATGAAGTCATGTCCGCCATTGTCAATTGCACCGACCGGCAGCCGTCGGAACTTCTGGAAGATACCGGTTCCACCGGGAGGGTGTTCACGCCGGGCCATCGCTGGAAAGTCCTGGGCATCGGCGTTGCCGCCAATGCCGCCTTCTCGGCTACGTTCTCCGGCATCCCGGCGACGGCGGTCGTTCTTCGCCAGGGCTATCACCTAGGCAATGCCGAACTCGGTCTGGCGCTCGGCCTTCTCGGGCTTGGGGTCGCGCTCAGCGAACTGCCCTGGGGCTTGCTCACCGATCGCTGGGGCGACCGCCGCGTGCTGTTGATCGGGCTCGGCGCGACGGCGGCGTGGCTCCTGGTCATGGCGATGCTGGTCGTGCCGACAAGGACCGGTACTCCCGATGTCACGCTGCTCTCCGCGAGCCTATTCATCACCGGATTGCTCGGCGGCAGCGTCAACGGTTCGAGCGGCCGCGCCATCATGGGCTGGTTTCGGGAAAACGAGCGCGGCTTCGCCATGAGCATCAGGCAGACGGCGGTGCCGCTTGGCGGCGGCCTTGGCGCGCTCGTGCTGCCCTCGCTTGCGCTGGCTTTCGGCTTTGCCGCGGTGTTCGGAGTCCTGGCGGGTGCATCCGCTCTGTCTGCCCTGTTCGCCTGGCGCTGGCTGCACGAGCCGCCGACGGCAGGCGAGGGCCATCCCGCTTCGGCTGTGGCCGGACCGGCGCCGCTGCGCAATCGCGACGTCTGGCGTATCGCGACCGCCATCGGCCTGCTCTGCTTTCCGCAGGTGGCCGTGCTCACCTTCGCCTCCGTATTCCTGCACGACTTCGTTGGGTTGGGAACGGCGGCAATCAGTGCCAGCCTCGCCGCGGTGCAGATCGGCGCCATGGTCATGCGCATCTGGAGCGGCCGCTTCACCGACCGTTATGGCAACCGCCGCCAATTTCTTCGCCTGTGCAGCGCGTTCAGCGCCCTTGCCTTCGCCATGCTTTGGCTGCTGGTCCTGTTCGGCCCAACCATTCCGGGCGGCCAGCTCATCTGGTCGGCGGTTCTTCCGGTCGTGCTTATTGTCGCAGGCATCTCTGTCTCCGCCTGGCACGGCGTCGCCTACACCGAGCTTGCCACCCTTGCCGGCGCCGGCCATGTCGGAACCGCGCTCAGCCTTGCCAACACCTTTGTTTTCGTCGGCTTCTTCCTGGTGCCGGTGGCCATTCCGGGGCTCTTGCACCTCTGGTCCTGGTCCGGCGTCTGGCTGGCGGCCGCCATCTGCGCGCTGATCGCCCGGCCGATCTTCCTGCGCCCGGCCTGAATGGTCGGCCGCAAAATCGCCCGACTTCGCAACCACGACCTCGGGCCGACCGGGAAAACCCGATCGAATCCGTTAACGTCCCATCAAGGTTAATGCATCATTTTGCTCTCCAGTGGGGTCTGTAGCGTTCCTGGAGAGAGTTCCGTGCATCGACGTGTGTTGAAGCGGCTGGTTGCCGCCGCCGGTGAGAGAAAACGTGGCTTTCTGGGTCCGCTCGTCATCGGTTTCGGCATCTGGATCGGCTTTCCGACCGTCGCCGCCTATCAGGACATGACGAGCCTCGTTTCCGGCCTCGAAGCATCGAGCACGCGCTGGAATTCCTATGTCGAGAAATCCGTTGCCGGCTCGACCCACGCGGCCGAGATGCCCTTTGTCGATTCCGATGTCACCGGCTCCATTTCCGGATCGGGCGTCCATCTGGCCGGTGTCGGCAACGTGTCGTTTCGCGGCAAGGGCGGCAAGGTCAGCGCCACACCCGATGAGGACCGCGTCGTGCGTGCCGAGAAGAAAGGGCGCATCGTCCAGATGTCTCCCGTCGCACCGCCAAAGAACTTCAACGCCGGCTCGATCTTCGAGCGCACCTCCTCCTTGCTGCGGCCCAGCATGGACAGCGGCCTGAAAATGGCTTTCGCCAAGCCGCAGATCAAAGGGAAGGAAATCCAGATCGCCGCGGCATTCCATGCGCGCGAAGACAAGAAGCCGGATCCCGGCGTGCCGGCCATGCTGGCGGCGCTGGTCAACAACGACCATCCGGATGTGCTGGCCACCGCCTATGCGCAATCCGAGCCGGACTATGCCAAGGCATCGCCCTTCGAGGCCCTGCTTCAGGACGAGCAGCCCAATGAGGGCCGCTTCATTCCGCCGATGGCCAAGGGCGATCATTCGTGGATCCAGAACCCGCTGCCGGCGAGTGTCTTCTCCAAGAAGGAGCAGGCATGCCTTGCCAACGGAATCTATTTCGAGGCGAGGAGCGAATCCGTGCGCGGCCAAGCCGCTGTCGCCCAGGTCATCCTCAACCGCGTCCGCAATCCGACCTATCCGAATTCGATCTGCGGCGTCGTCTACCAGAACGACAGCTGGTTCAACCGTTGCCAGTTCTCCTTCGCCTGCGACGGCAGGAAGAAGCGCATCGATAGCCCAGCCGCCTACAAGACCGCCCAGGAGATCGCCATGGCCGTCACCGCCGGCAAGATCTTCATTCCGGAAGTCGGATCGTCGACCCACTACTATGCCCAATATGTCCATCCCGGCTGGGCGCGCACGATGCAGAAGATGACCAAGATCGGCCTGCATATCTTCTATCGGACCTATGGCGGCGGCTGGAGCTGAGTGCGGAGCAGCCGCTGATCCTTGATGTGGCGCGCAGCCGATCAAAGAGCCATTGCGCGGGGGATTCGCGCCATGCATCCTCGTCATCCTGGCGGGCACGATGTCGCACCTTCGTAATTCATTGATTTCATTGCCTAAAATACATGGCAATGAACTTCCGCCCGTGGCTTGACGGGCGCAAACCCTCTAACTATGTTGCCGGCGACTTTAGAAGCGGACGGACGGTGACGGTCTGACCGGGCAGGGGGGTTGCGATGGCCGACAAGAATGGGCCAGACGGAACCGGAGAAACCGGCCGCGGCAATCAGCATGAACCCGACATCCGCGACGACGATCTTGAGCGCCGCCGCCGTGACCTTGAAGCTTCGCTTGCGACAAGGCGGCCGGGCCGGCTCGAGGGGAAAGACGACGCGAAAGCGGGCAGTGTGGCCGGTTATGGTCAGGCGCTCAAACTCTCCAGCGAGTTTATCGCCGGGGTGGTGGTGGGTGCCGGCATCGGCTGGGTCATCGACCGTTTGGCGGGGACATCGCCATGGGGTCTGATCGTGTTTCTGCTGCTTGGTTTTGGCGCCGGAGTGCTCAATGTGATGCGTTCCGCCGGCGTCGTGGCAGAATTTGGACAGGGCGATAAATCGCGCCGTGGCCAAGACGACAAGAAATGACCGCGCACCATGTGCGGTAATGGTAACGAGGCCGTACGCGGCATTGACGGGGTTTGAACGTGGCAGCTGACAAGGTCGATCCGATCCACCAGTTCCATATCAACAAGCTGATTCCGATCGACATCGGCGGCTATGACCTGTCTTTCACCAATTCGGCGCTGTTCATGGTCGCAACCGTGATCGTCGCGGCTGGATTCCTGTTTCTCACGACGTCGAGCCGCAGCCTGGTTCCCGGGCGGCTTCAGTCGGTATCCGAGATGGCGTACGAGTTTGTCGGCAACATGTTGCGCGACGCCGCCGGCACGCAGGGCATGAAGTTCTTCCCTCTCGTGTTCTCGCTGTTCATGTTCGTGCTCGTCGCCAATCTGCTTGGCCTGTTCCCCTATTTCTTCACCGTCACCAGCCACATCATCGTCACCTTCGGCCTTGCCGTGCTGGTGATCGCAACCGTGGTCGTCTACGGCTTCATGAAGCATGGTCTTGGCTTCCTGAAACTGTTCGTGCCGCACGGCGTGCCGGTCTTCCTGCTGCCTCTCGTGGTGCTGATCGAAGTAATCTCCTTCGTGTCGCGCCCGGTCAGCCTCTCGGTTCGTCTGTTCGCCAACATGCTCGCCGGCCACATCACGCTGAAGGTGTTCTCCGGCTTCGTCGTCAGCCTGAGCGCGCTCGGCGCGGTTGGCGTCGCCGGCTCGATCCTGCCTCTGGCGATGGCGGTGGCGCTGACGGCACTGGAACTGCTGGTCGCCTTCCTGCAGGCTTACGTCTTTGCCGTGTTGACCTGCATGTATCTCAACGACGCCCTGCATCCAGGGCACTAGGTCCAAAAGTTTCCGGCCCAAAGATTTCCAACATTGGCGCCGGATGGAATCGCAACGGAATTTTAGATCCAAAGGAGTTGAACAAATGGACGCAGAAGCAGCAAAGTACATCGGCGCCGGCATCGCTTGCCTGGGCATGGGTGGCGCGGGCATTGGCCTCGGCAACATCTTCGGCAGCTACCTGGCGGGCGCACTGCGCAACCCGTCGGCCGCCGATGGCCAGTTCGGCCGTCTGATCTTCGGCTTTGCCGTGACCGAAGCTCTGGGCATCTTCTCGCTTCTCATCGCGCTTCTGGCCCTGTTCGGCTGAGCACTCGGGAAGATTGGACAGGCCGGCCGCGCAAGCGGCGGGCCTGAATTTCGGGGATAGTCCATGTTCGTGACATCTGCCTTTGCGCAAGAGTCCGCGCCATCAGCCGATACCAGCCACGCTGCGACGGAAGGCGACACGCATTCCGGCACCAGCGTGCCTGCTGAAGCGCATGGCACGTTTCCGCCATTCGATCCGGCGACGTTCCCGTCGCAGCTTCTGTGGCTGGCGATCACCTTCGGGCTGTTCTATCTCTTCCTGAAGCGGGTGGTGATGCCGCGCGTCGGCGGCATCATCGATGTCCGCAACGATCGCATCACGCAGGACCTCGACCAGGCGGCCAGGTTGAAGGGCGAGGCCGACGCCGCCGTTGCTGCCTACGAGCAGGAACTGGCGGAAGCCAAGACCAAGGCCAACGCGATCGGCCAGCAGGCCAACGACGCTGCCAAGGCCGAGGCCGACACCGCTCGCAAGAAGGTCGAGGCTGCGCTCGACGCGAAGCTTGGCGAAGCCGAAGCCCGCATTTCTTCCATCAAGGCCAATGCCATGAAGGAAGTCGGCAGCATCGCCGAGGACACCGCTTCGGCGATCGTCGAGGCTCTGGTTGGCGGCAAGGCCAGCAAGGCCGAGATCGCGGCTGCGGTCAAATCCGTGGCCCGGTGAGGAGCGCATCATGGATTACACATCTCTCGCGACGCTCTGGGCCACGATAGCCCTGATCATCTTCCTCGGCGTTGCCGTCTACATCAAGGTGCCTGGCATGATCGCCAAGGCGCTCGACGCCCGTGCCGCCAGGATCAGCAATGAACTGGACGAAGCGCGCCGGCTGCGCGAGGAGGCCCAGCAGCTGCTCGGCCAGTACCAGCGCAAGCGCAAGGAAGCCGAGCAGGAGGCCGCCGACATCGTCGCTGCCGCCAAGCGCGAAGCCGACATGCTTGCCGCCGACGCGCATAAGAAGACCGAGGACTATGTCGTCAGGCGCACCGCGCTTGCCGAACAGAAGATCGGTCAGGCCGAGCGTGATGCCATCAGCGAAGTGCGCGCCAGCGCCGTCGATATCGCCGTCGAGGCAGCGCGCGCGCTGCTTGCCGGCAAGATCGACGCCAAGGCCGGTGCAGATCTGTTCAAGGCTTCGCTCGCGGACGTGAAGTCGAAGCTGAACTGAGCGTTGGCACACGCAGTACAATCAAAGCCGCCCGGGCAACCTGGCGGCTTGTTTGTTGTGGCGCTGATACCAATGCTGCCGATCTCCACCCTCGTGGGGGAGATGCCCGGCAGGGCAGAGGGGGCGTGAAGGAACGCTAACCTTTGTTGTCCTACGGTCTATCGGGACAAGCCTGAGGGCATAACTGCAATCGATTGAGAGGCCGGCGGGACAGCGCCCCCTCTGTCCTATCGGACATCTCCCCCACAAGGGGGGAGATTGGCTTGTCGTCGTCGTCGCTCAATCCAGCCCGGCGAAGCTCTCTTCTTCCACCACGTCCACCTCGGCCCCACCCAGCCGGAATGGCGCAAACGACACGCGGTGCAGCCGCGCCACCGGGCCATGCGCTTCGATCGCGGTGCGATGACGAACCGTGGCGTAGCCCATATGGACTTCGAACCCGTAGCGGTCGTGATGGTTGCCGCAGCCGCACATCATGCGGTCGCGCATGACCTTGGCAACGATCGAGGCGGCGGCGATCGACTGCGAACGCTGGTCGCCCTTGATCAGCGCGCGCCCTTCACAAGGCAGTCCCGGCGGCACGTCGCGTCCATCGGCAAGCGCAAGCTTCGGCCGGACCGACAGCCCTACCAGCGCGCGCCGCATGGCTTCCAGGCTTGCCTTGAGGATGTTGCTGCCGTCGATGCCCTCGGCGCTGATGGAGGCCATCGAGACCGCCTGTGCGGAGCCGAGAATGCGCAGGAACAGGGCCTCACGCTGCAAATGGCTGAGGCGTTTGGAATCGTCGAGGCCGTCGGGAATGTTGGCGGGATCGAGCACCACCGCTGCGGCGACCACCGGCCCGGCCAGGGGGCCGCGGCCTGCCTCGTCCATCCCGGCGACCGGCCACAGCCCCTCCGCCATCGCCTTCGTCTCGAAGGAGAAGTCGGGCTTCTCGATGATCTCAAAGAGAGGCGGAGAATCAGAACGCGCGCGAGCCATGTTGCGGCGAGGTTCGCATCGGCTCCGATTCTCCGCAAGTCCCTCCGGGTCGGGTGGGGCGCCGGACCGGGAGGGCACCGTCTGCAGGCCGGGGCAGGCCGGACGGGATTCTTGGTGCGCGACGGATCAAACCATCGCGACGAATTGTCTCTTCAAAGCAGCGTCAGTTGCACCTGGTCTTTCCCGGCGGCAACGAACTGATCGGTCCGCAGCGTGCGCCGTTCGGCATTGAGACCAAGCCGCTTGGCTGTGATCTCGAAGCGCCGGCCGATCTGCCAGGCATAGGGACCGGCGCCCTTCATGCGCTTGCCCCATTCCGAATCGTAGTCCTTGCCGTCACGCATGGAGCGGACCAGCGACATCACATGGCGGTAACGGTCGGGATAATGGCGCAGCAGCCAGTCCTTGAAGATCGGGCTGACTTCCAGCGGCAGCCGCAGGATCACATAACCCGCCTCGCGCGCGCCGGCCGCACCTGCCGAATCGAGGATGCGTTCCATCTCCGGATCGGTCAGGCCCGGAATGATCGGCGCCACCATGACCGACGCCGGAATGCCGGCATCCGAAAGCTGCCGGATCGCTTCCAGCCGCTTGATCGGTGTCGACGCGCGCGGCTCCATGGTGCGCGCCAGCATGCGGTCGAGCGTCGTCACCGACAGCGCCACCTTGGCGAGCCCGCGTTCGGCCATGCGCGACAGGATATCGATATCGCGCGTCACCAGGGCGGACTTTGTCACGATGCCGACCGGATGGCCGCGCGCTTCCAGCACTTCGAGGATTTCGCGCATGATCCGGTACTGCTTCTCGATCGGCTGGTAGGGGTCGGTGTTGGTGCCGATGGCGATGGTGCGCGGCTGATAGCTGTCCTTCGAAAGCTCCTTGTCGAGCAAGCGCGCCGCATCAGGTTTGGCGAACAGCTTCGATTCGAAATCCAGACCCGGCGACAGGCCCATGAACGCGTGCGTCGGGCGGGCAAAGCAATAGACGCAGCCATGCTCGCAGCCGCGATAAGGGTTGATGGAACGGTCGAAGGAAATGTCGGGCGATTCGTTGCGGGTGATGATGCTGCGCGGCTTCTCGACCTGCACTTCGGTCTTGAAGGGGGGCAGTTCTTCCAGCGAATTCCAGCCATCGTCGAACACGTGCCGGCTGACTGGCTCGAATCGGCCGGACGGGTTGATGCCGGCCGACCTGCCGCGGTTGCGGTCCGGGCGGACACGCATGCCGCTCTGCTCGACCATCGCATTGGCCATCTCGGCTCTTCCTGCTCCGAAAGCTGCAATGTCGGCGCGCACGATCTGTTCCATTTTCGCCCGCTCCCAGGGACTGTCCGTGTTATGTCGAATCGCTCTGTTCATGAAATTATTCCTATTTCATCGATGAGAACAAAGCAAGAACTTTCTATGGTGCGATGCAAAACTGGCGCTGTGCGGCGCTTTCCGCTATTCGGCTAAGGATGCTCAGTGTTCTCATCGAAACCCGCAATGACGAGGAGGGCCTCGCCCGCACGCTCGCCTCGCTGATTGGCGGCGCGGTCGAAGGCGTGGTGCGTGAAGTCATCGTCTGCGACACAGGCTCCACCGACCAGACGCATCGTGTGGCCGAGCATGCCGGCTGTCAGTACGTGACCGGCGGTGTCGCTGCCGGCATCCGCCAGGCCAAGGGGGACTGGTTGCTGCTCCTGGAACCGGGCGCGCGGTTGGTGGAGGGCTGGATCGATGAGGTTGTCGCGCATACGGCCAGGCAGACCATGGCGGCACGGTTTTCGCGCACGCGGGCCAGCCGCACGCCATTCCTGGCACGGGTCTTTTCGGGAAACCGCGCCCTGGCCGACGGATTGCTGATCAGCAAGCGTCAGGCGGCGGCCGCGGCCAAGAGTGCCGGCAGTGCTGAGGCCATCGCCCGCGGCCTCGCAACGAAGCGGCTCGACGCCGAGATCTGGATGGCGCCCGCCAAGCAGGAACGCCGCTCCTCGACATGATTTTTTGCAGCTGCTCAGGCCATTGTGCATTGCACAAAATCTGACGCGGGGTTAGCTTCCGTTCAAGCGGGAATTGGGTTTGGGACATGCCGAGTGGCGAGCACCGATGCGGCATCGGTGGTGCTCTCATAGCCGAGGACCCAATGAAGCTTTCAACCCCCGACACATCCGGCGCGGCCAGTCTCGAGGCTATTGCGCGCGACGGCAGTCTGTTGCGACGCATCGCGGTGCGCATTCCGACCTATCTCAAGGACCTGCGCGAAAACCCCGCCTGGCTGCCGATGTTCGTGCTGGCGCGCACAATGCCTGGACGCCGCATGCATTGGCTGGGCGCAAAACGCGCCCGCCCGGTCGCCAATGCCGGGGATACGATGTTTGCCGGTGTCGAACGGGGAGCGGTCGTCGATGCGTTGCGCTCCGACGGGCTGTTCTCAGGCCTGGTCCTGCCGCCTGATATCCATGAAGAGATCGCCGACTTCGCCGGGCGCACGCCTTGCTTCGGCAATTTCGACCGCCGTCTCGAATTCATGCCGGGGGAACATGCCGAGGCCGAGAAACGCCTTGGCCGCTCGCTGCTCAGCGGGCATTTTTTCGAGCGCATCCTCGACTGCCCGGCGGCGCTTGCCATCCAGCGCGATCCGCTGCTTCTGGATATTGCCGCGCACTATCTCGGCGGCCAGGCAAAACTGATCACGACGCGCGTCTGGTGGAGTTTTCCAACCGGTGCCGCTTCGGATGCCGACAAGAACCTCGCCTCGCTCGGCAAGTATCATTTCGACCTCGATGATTGGCGCATGCTGAAATTCTTCTTCTACCTCAAGCCGGTCGACGCCGACACCGGTCCGCATGTCTATGTCAGGGGCAGCCACAAGCGCCGCAGCCTCAAGCACCAGCTCACGCTTCTGGTTGGCCACCCCGCGCAACAGGTCCTGGATGTCTATGGCGAGCAGAGCCCGGTGACGCTGACCGGCGAGGCCGGTCTCGGTTTCGTCGAGGACCCTTTTGGCTTCCATATGGGCACCGTGCCGGCACGCACGCCGCGACTGATGATGGAAGTCGGCTTCGGCGTCTCGCCGCCGTCGCGCCGGCGGTTTCATGGCGAGCCGGTCATCCGCTGAGAGCGACGCTTGCCTCGGCTTTACGGAGCTGATTTGCCGCGCCGCAAATGCTCGTCCAGGCGCGGCATGATCTCGACGAAGTTGCACGGCATATGCCGGTAGTCGAGCTGTGCCTTCAGGATGCCGTCCCAGGCATCCTTGCAGGCTCCCGGCGAACCCGGCAGCACGAAGACGAAGGTGGCGTTGACGACGCCGCCGGTCGCCCGGCTCTGGATCGTCGAGGTGCCGATCTTGTCGTAGGAGATCCGGTGGAACACTTCCGAAAAGCCATCCATGCGCTTTTCGAAGATCGGCTCCAGCGCGTCCGGCGTCACGTCACGCCCGGTGAAACCGGTGCCGCCGGTGGTGATGACGACATCGATATTCTTGTCCCGCGACCACGCCAGAACCGTGTCGCGGATTTTTTCCCGATCGTCGGTGACGATATCGCGGGCCGCCAGCATATGGCCGGCCTCGGTGATGCGGTCGGCCAGGGTCTGGCCGGATTTGTCGTCGGCGAGGCTGCGCGTATCTGAAACGGTCAGCACCGCGATGCGCACGGGAATGAAGGAGCGGCTCTCGTCAATTCTGGCCATCAGATCCCTCCGATGCGATGCTGCGCGTCGCCGCGACGAACCAGTCGGGCTGGCGGCCGCGGATTTCGGCGGCGGCGCGCTTGGCGACATTGCCGGTCTCGAACAGGCCGAAGCAGGTGGCGCCGGACCCGGACATCCGTGAAAAACCCGATCCGGCCTTGTTCAGCCAGGAAAGCGCCCTGCCGATAGCCGGCTGCATCGCCAGCGCGGCGGGCTCGAGATCGTTGCGGGTGATCTCCAGCCAGTTGCGCAGGCTATGAAAATCGATGCTGCGCGGCAGCGGCGGCAAGGCCTCGTTGTCGCGCCGGGAAAGCGCCGCAAAGACGTCCGCCGTCGAGACCGGGGTGCCCGGATTGACCAGCACCAGGCCAAGCGCCGAAAAATCCGGCACCATCGACAGTTCATCTCCGATGCCGCGCGCGACCAGGGGCTTTGCCGCCAGGCACATCGGCACATCGGCGCCGAGCGAAATGCCGATCCGCGCCAGCTCTGCGCCGTCGATATCCAGGCCCCATGTCTCCACCAGCCCGCGCAGCACGGTCGCCGCGTCGCTCGAACCGCCGCCGACGCCGGAGGCGACCGGCAGGTTCTTTTCCAGCCGGATAGCGACCGGCGGTGTTCTCTCGTGCCCGACCGCCTGTCGCAGGGCATCGCGCGCCCTAGGCACCAGATTGCAGGCGTCGAGAGGAACGGCCGGGGCGTAGCGGCCGGACACGGTAAATTCATCGCTGTCGGTGGGCGCGATTTCGATCCTGTCGCCAAACCGCGTGAACACCGCCAGGCTTTCGATCAGATGATAGCCGTCAGGTCGCCTGCCGGTGACATGCAGCGCAAGATTGATCTTGGCGTGCGCGTGCCAGCTACGCGACCCGATGTCGGTGTCCACAATGGTCTGCGAAATGGTGCTCAGTCCTTGGCCAGCCGGTACTCGCCGGTCTTCGGATCCTTGACCAAAGTGCCCATCGCGCCGTTGGCCGTCTGCTTTTCGGTACGCCGCACCTTGGCGGTCACGCGTTCGGCTTCCCTGATGAAGGTGCGGTAGCCGAAATAGGCGGCGACGCCAACGACGGCGAAGAAAATGATCTGCGGCATACCAAAACTCCTCCCACGCTGGGCCGGCGAAGGTGGCCGGTCGGGTCGGTTAAGCTCTCATGCTAGACGCTTTTGCCGTGTTTTCAAAGCTCGAAGCGAGACCACAATGCGCGCTCTTCCGCCGCATCGATCAGGCCGCTGGCGGCAGCGCCTGCGATATCGGGCGCTGAAAAGCCCTTGCTTGAGCCAAACAGGCCGAAGCGGCTGAGGAAACCGCGCGGTGTCGTGATCAGCCTGAGCTGGGTTTTCGCCCCGAAACGGGTCTTGAGCACCGTGCGCATGTCGCCGAGCGCATCGACCAGGCCGAGTTCAAGGCCCTTGATGCCGGTCCAGAACAGGCCGGTGAACAGGTCCGGGTCGTCTTTCAGTTTCGCGCCGCGCCGCTCCTTGACGAGGTCGATGAACGTGCCGTGCACCTCGAGCTGCAGCGCCTTCAGCCGCTCGACATCTTCCTTTTTCTCGGGCTTGAACGGGTCGAGCACCGCCTTGTTCTGGCCGGCGGTGTGGACGCGTCGCTCGATGCCGATCTTCTTCATCAGTTCCGGGAAGCCGAACGAAGCCGAGACCACGCCGATCGACCCGACGATGGAGGATGGGTCGGCGAAGATCTCATCACCGGCAACCGCGATCATGTAGCCACCCGACGCCGCCACGTCTTCGACGAAGACCAGTACCTTTCTGTTCTTTTCCGTGGCCAGGTCACGGATGCGCTTGAAGATCAGCCGCGACTGCACCGGCGAGCCGCCGGGCGAATTGATCGAGATGGCGACTGCCGGGGCGTCGTAGGAAAACGCCTTCTCAATGAGGCCAGCGGTGGAGGCCAGCGACAGGCTCGGCCGGAACTGGCCACCGCCTGCCATGATGGTGCCGTGCAGCCGGATGACCGGAATGGTGACGACGGTGGAGCGCCAGGATTTCGGCAGCAGACGGTTGATAAGGCGTTTCACGAGGGCGCGGTCTCCGGTCGATAGGTTGCAGGCATGTAGGGATTTCCCGGCCAACGGCAATGTGGCCAGGCAGATTAGCTCAATCTCCGAACAGCGAGGCGAGGCCGTTGGTAATCATTTCGCTGCGCTCGTCAGGGCCGTTGCCTGATTGCGCGTGCAGCATCAGGGGCGGGCGGATGGCAAGCTTTCCCCGTGCCCCGAGCGCTGCCCGCACAACGATGCGGATTGCCGCGGCGTCTGGGCGAGGGTGGACGGCGAGCATTTCGGCATCGCCGAAGCGCCCTGCGATCGCATCGAGAATGGCGCCGAGCTGTTCGGGGCGGGCGATGACGGCAAGCCCGCCGCGCGGCCTGACCACCGCCGCCGCACTGCGGATCCAGCTCTCGAACACCCCGTCCTCCATGACATGGGCCTCTTTTCTGAGGCGATCGGGGGAGGCGCGGTCCCGGGGAGCGTTGAAGGGCGGGTTCATGATGACGAAGTCGAAATCATTGTCGGCGAGGCCGGCGGCCGCCCGCGCCCGGCCCGATACGGTGACATCGGCGACCAGAACGGAGGCGCGATCGCTCAGATGGGCATTGCCGGGATGGGCAAGGGTGGCTGCCGCGAAGGCCGCCATTTCCGGCGCGCGTTCGACAAGCACCGCCTCGGCGGCCGGGCAGCGCGACAGCACCGCCAGGCCGGCGGCCCCGGCACCGGCACCGAAATCGGCGAGACGACCGGCAAGGGAGGACGGCACGGAGGCCGCCAGCATCATCGCATCCATGCCGGCGCGATGACCGCCTTGCTTGGGCTGCACCAGCCAGAACCGGCCGCGATGGAAAGCGTCGACCGTATGGGCCGGCGTGTCCGGGACAAGGGCGGCGGGCGCGGCGGACATTATCTTCCGCGGATTTCGTTGGCGATGCCGGCATCGCTGAGGATGCGCCGTGCCGCGTCGGCCTGGTCGGCGTCGACCATGACGCGCTTCTGCAAAAGGCCGATCGACCCTTCGAGAATGCTCATATTCTGGTCGGCGACAAAGCAGGCAATGCCGGCGTCGCGCATCAGCGATTCGACAAAGGAAATGATCACGGCATCGTTGGTGCGGACTAGTTCTATCATCGTATGAAACTCGCAGTTTGCGCTATTGATGTAAACGGGCAGGGGATTCCGGGGCAGAGCCGTTCCCTTGGGGGTCGTTGACATTCTGTCGCCGCCGCCGCGCCAATTCGCCACTTGCCGTGCCCATGTCCGCCGCCCTAGAGTCCATACAGGGACTAAGGGTGCCGTCGCACGCTCTATACCAAGACGGGAGTGATTGTCGTGGGTGTCGTTCTCAACATCGAAAACGGGAAGCGGGAGCCCGCCTCCATCAAGGATCTGATCGATCTGACTGCCGCCGACATGGGGCGCGTCAATGAATTGATCCTGTCCAAGGCCGGCTCCGACGTCGAGATGATCCCGGAGGTCGCCAACCATCTGATCTCGTCCGGCGGCAAACGGCTGCGGCCGATGCTGACGCTGGCCGCAGCCCAGATGTTCGGCTATGCCGGCGAGGGCCACGTCAAGCTCGCCACCTCCGTCGAATTCATGCACACCGCGACGCTTCTGCACGACGATGTCGTCGACGAGAGCGGCATGCGCCGCGGCAAGAAGACCGCCCGCATGATCTGGGGTAACCAGGCAAGCGTGCTGGTCGGCGACTTCCTGCTCGGCCAGGCTTTCCGCATGATGGTCGATGTCGGCTCGCTCGAAGCGCTCGATATCCTGTCGAGTGCGGCCTCGATCATCGCCGAGGGCGAGGTCATGCAGCTTGCCGCCGCCAAGAACCTCGAAACCACCGAGGACGAGCATTTCGCCGTCATCAAGGCCAAGACCGCCGCACTTTTTTCGGCTGCTGCCGAGGTCGGCCCGGTCATCGCCCAGGCGACGCGCAACGATCGCGCCGCGCTGCGCTCCTATGGCATGAATCTCGGCCTGGCCTTCCAGCTGATCGACGACGCGCTGGACTATGGCGGCACCAGCAAGGATCTTGGCAAGAACGTTGGCGACGATTTCCGCGAGGGCAAGGTGACGCTTCCGGTCATTCTCGCCTATCGGCGCGGCACCAAGGCCGAGCGCACCTTCTGGAAGCGCGCCATCGAGGACAATGTCGCCGATGACGCCGGCCTGGAAAAGGCGACCGGCCTGATGACCCGCCACGGCGCCATTGCCGACACGATCGGGCGTGCCCGCCATTTCGGCGAGATTGCCCGCGACGCGCTGGCGCCGCTCGAAGCGACGCCGCAGAAATCGGCGCTGATCGACGTCATCGATTTCTGCATCAGCCGGGTCAACTAAAGGCTGGACTTTCGCGACGCTATCTCTGGCCTGGGCTAAGAGGAAGTTTAGGAATTCGGTCCCGCCGTCTCGACAAGCCGCCCTGCCGCAAATTATCTATAAAACATGGCAAAGGGCACAGACGACACCATCGCGGTGCGCATCAGCAAGGTTCTGGCGGACCGCATCATCTCCGGTGCGATCGAGCCGGGGGCCAGGCTTCGGCAGGATCGCATCGCCGAAGAATTCCAAACCAGCCATGTTCCGGTGCGCGAGGCCTTCCGCCGCCTCGAGGCGCAAGGGCTGGCCATCGGCGAGCCGCGCCGCGGCGTGCGTGTCGCGTCTTTCGATCTGGGCGAGGTCAAGGAAGTCGCCGAAATGCGCGCCGCCCTTGAAGTGCTGGCGCTGCGCCACGCCGCGCCGCATCTGACATCGGCCATTCTCGATCTCGCCGAGGAGGCGACCAAGGCCGGCGACAAGTCCCGCGATGTCAGGTCCTGGGAGGAAGCCAACCGCGCCTTCCACCGCTTGATCCTCGCGCCATGCGGCATGCCGCGCCTGCTCGCCACCATCGACGACCTGCACGCGGCAAGCGCCCGTTTCCTGTTCGCGGCATGGCGCTCGGAGTGGGAGACACGCACCGATCAGGACCATCGCGCGATCCTCGCCGCCTTGCGGCAGGGAAACACCGAATCGGCGGCCGTCACACTGGGGCGGCACGTCCAATGGATTGGCCGCAAGCCGGTCAGGACGGCTTCCGGAACGACGCGCGAAGCCTTCGCCATCGTAGGTTAGACGGCCTCCGCCAAAGCCAGGGCTTGCAATCTCCAGGGAAGTGTGGATTCGATAATAGATCGAAAACAGAAATTATCTATAATTTGAAATCGATCGAAGGAATCCCAATGACAGACGTCGCATTCTCGTCCAGCAAGCCGTCGTTCAGCCCGCTCCGGCTCCAGGATCGTTCTCTTGCCTGGCAGATTGGAGCCGTTGTGCTCGGCACCCTGTTCCTGACGCTGTCATCCTACGTCGAAGTGCCGATGGTGCCGGTCCCGGTGACGATGCAGACCTTCGCCGTGACATTGGTCGGCGCGCTCTATGGCTGGCGGCTTGGCGCGCTCACCATTGCCGCCTGGTTGGTCGAGGGCGCTGTCGGCTTTCCCGTTCTGTCCGGAGGGGCAGCGGGTGCGGCGCATTTCGTCGGGCCGACGGCTGGCTATCTCTTCGCCTTCCCGCTTGTCGGCGCAATGGTCGGCTGGCTGGCCGAACGCGGCTGGAACGGCAAAAGGGTGATGCTTGCCTTCGTCGCCATGCTGCTTGGCAACCTTGCCTGCCTTGTGCTGGGCACAGCATGGCTTGCCGTCATGATTGGAGCCGAACAGGCCGTTACCTTCGGCTTCCTGCCGTTCATCGTCGGCGGCTTGCTCAAGTCGGCGCTGGGTGCCGCGACCCTCATGGCGCTTCGCGGCGGTAAGGCCAAGCCGGTCAATCCGTGACGATCAGGCTGCGCGCCCATCACCTCCTTTGCCTGCTCACCTATGTGGGCAAAGGATACAGCCCCGCCTTCACCGCCAATTATGATCTCGTCGCGGTGCGCCTGAGCCGGGGCGAGGACATCCTCCTCGTTTCCGGCCCGGACGATGTCTGCGCCCCGTTGCTTGATGAGCCGGAACCGCACTGCCTCAACGAGAGTGTCGTCGAGCGGGACCGGCTTGCCACGCAGGATGTGGGCGAGTTGCTGGCGCGGCCAATCCGCGTCGGCACCCGTCTTGATCTCGATCCTGCGATGCTGGGCCGGATGCGGCAGGCGTTTTCGGCTGGCCTTGTACGCAAGGCCTGCGGCGGCTGCGAATGGAACGAACTGTGCAGCACGATAGCGGCCGGCGGCTACAGCGACACGCTGGTGCAACGGTCTGCCTCGCCAGGCGAGGGCTGATATTGGCCCGAGCCTTAGCGGTCGAAGCGGAGCCTCAGCGTCGAATCTGTGATATATTCGGCGCCGCGTAGGGCCATGGCCGAAATCCCAAGAGCGGAAAATTGGTGCCTGTCGCCATGATTTGTTAATCGGGTGCCCGGATTGTGAATTCGAGGCGGATTGAAGCGCGACCCCAAAAAGGCCATGCTTTGCCTGGAAAGATCGAGTCTACGCCGATCCCGCTGACGCGGAGATGGCGCCTGGCTGAAAGGGATACGATGCGGCAAGGACGTGCGCGCTGGCTGACAAGGCTGGCAATTGTGACAGGCATGGCGATCTCGGCTTTGCCGGCCTATGCCAAGCAAACCACCGAACCGGTCAAGATCACGTCGTTTTCGGGCGCCTATCTGGCGGCCCGGATCGCCGAAGGCGATAACGACCTCGACAGCGCCATCGCCTACTACAAGCAAGCATTGGCCTTCGACCCGAGCGACACCGGCCTGCAGCAGAGCCTGATGCTGTCGCTGATCGCGCAAGGGCGCTTCGACGAATCCCTGGTCTATGCCGACAAGCTCAAGGAAGTGCCTGACGTCGAGCGTTTCTCGCGGCTGGCGCTCGCCGTCGATTCCTTCCACAAGAAGGATTTCACCAAGGCGCAGTACTGGCTCAAGCTGTCGCTGGAATCCGATCTCGACCGGCTGATCTCCGGGGTGATGTCCGGCTGGGCGCAGCAAGGCGCCGGCGAGCCTGCCGATGCGATGGCGTCCATCGACAAGCTGCAGGGGCCGGATTGGTTCGGCCTGTTCAAGTCGTTCCACCGCGCCCTGATCGCTGATGCATCCGGCATGCCCGAAAAGGCCGAGGCCATCTACGCCGCGACCATGCAGGATACCGCCGCCGGTGGTGCCGCTCCCGAAACCTGGATGCGCAATGCCCAGGCCTACGCCTCGTTCCTGGCCCGCAAGGGCGACAAGACCAAGGCGCTGTCGGTGCTCGACCAGGCCGAGGCGTTTTCGCCTGGCAAGCTGGAAATCGTCGCCTTGCGCGACCGAATTGCAAAAGGCGACAAGATTGCGCCCCTGGTGGCCGGCCCATCCGATGGCGCCTCCGAAATCCTGCTCGACCTCGCCACCGCGCTCAACCGTGGCGGCGGCGAGCCGTTCGTGCGCCTCTATCTGCAATATGCGCTTGCTTTGAAGCCTGATAGCGACGCTGCCCTTGTGCAACTCGCTGCCGTGTCCGAGCAATTGAAGGACGGCGAAGGCGCCATCGCGCTCTATCGCCGGATTCCCGCCGGTTCGCCGCTGAAGGAGCTTTCGGACCTGCAACTCGGCCTCAACCTTGCCGATCTCGACCGTCACGAAGAAGCGATCACTCATCTGAAGGCTTTCGTCGACGCCCATCCCAATGACATGCGCGCCTATCTGGCGCTCGGTGGCGTCTATTCCTCGAAGGAGGATTTCCGTTCGGCCGCCACACTCTACGACAAGGCTGTCGAGGCGCTGAAGACGCCGACCGCAGCCAACTGGAACATCTTCTACCAGCGCGGCATCGCCTATGAGCGCCTGAAGGAATGGCCCAAGGCCGAGCCGAACTTCCGCAAGGCGCTGGAACTGTTCCCCGACCAGCCGCAGGTGCTGAATTATCTCGGCTATTCCTGGGTCGACATGAACATGAATCTCAAGGAAGGGCTGGCGATGATCCAGAAGGCCGTCGACCTCAGGCCGAGCGACGGCTACATCGTCGATTCGCTGGGTTGGGCTTATTTCCGCCTCGGCAGGTTCGATGACGCGGTGCGCGAAATGGAACGCGCCGTGTCGCTGAAGCCGGAAGATCCGGTTCTCAACGACCACCTCGGCGATGCCTACTGGCGCGTCGGCCGCAAGCTGGAAGCCACCTTCCAGTGGAACCAGGCTCGCGACCTGAAGCCGGATCCCGATGTGCTGGCCAACTTGCAGCAGAAGCTGATGAAGGGCCTGCCGCCGATCGAATCCAACACGGCGCAGGAGACCCCGAAGGTCAAGCCGGAGCCGGTGCCCGCCCCGAAGGGATGAAGTCAGCCATTTGAATTCAACGCAAACGGGGCTCTTTTCAGGGTCCCGTTTTCGTTTGAACCGCGTATTCGGCTGGCTGCCTCAGAAGAGCTTGCGATAGACGACAAAGCCGGAGTGTTCGGCGACCTTGTCGTAAAGCTTCATCGCCGTGTGATTGGTCTCATGCGTCAGCCAGTATACCCGGCCTGAGCCGGCCGCCCGGGCACGCTCGTAGACGCCCTCGATCAGTGCCCGTCCGATGCCTTTGCCACGCGATGCCTGCGTGGTGAAAAGGTCCTGCAGATAGCAATTGGGCGCGATCGCCGTTGTGCTGCGATGGAAGAGATAATGCACGAGGCCGAAAAGCCGTCCCTCGCTTTCGGCCACCAGCGCGTGGACCGGCTCATAGGCATCGAAGAAACGCGACCATGTCATCTGGGTAATCTTACCCGGCAGGGCCGTTTCGCCCGAGCGGCCATAAAATGCATTGTAGCCGTCCCACAGCGGCAGCCATTGCTCGAAATCCTGTCGCGCAACGGGGCGGATGACGATCGGGCTGGGCATGGCTGGAACCTGTTGTCGTTGCTGCACAGGCGAACAGAGCGCAGGCCCGAGAGATGGGCAATGGGCCAGCCCCTGCAAAGCTCTCAACATTGTCCATAATGTCGGCGCGACCGCATCGGCGTGCTTTGCTTGACGCTTCGCCGCCGTGTCTCTAGGACGTGCCGGCAAGCTAGCCTGTGCTGTCGAGGCCACCCGTGACAATTGAAATCCCCGCCCATATGCATCCCAGCCGCTCGTTCCAGGGGCTGATCCTGACCTTGCACAACTATTGGGCGGCCTATGGCTGCGTCATCCTGCAACCCTACGACATGGAAGTCGGTGCCGGCACCTTTCATCCGGCAACGACGCTGCGCGCGCTCGGCCCGAAACGCTGGAACGCTGCCTATGTCCAGCCATCGCGCCGCCCCAAGGATGGGCGTTATGGCGAGAACCCGAACCGGCTGCAGCATTATTACCAGTACCAGGTGATCCTGAAGCCGAACCCGCCCAACTTGCAGGAGCTCTATCTCGGCTCGCTGGCGGCGATCGGCGTCGATCCGCTGCTGCACGACATCCGCTTCGTCGAGGATGATTGGGAAAGCCCGACGCTGGGCGCCTGGGGTCTCGGCTGGGAATGCTGGTGCGACGGCATGGAAGTCTCGCAGTTCACCTATTTCCAGCAGGTCTGCGGTATCGAATGCGCGCCGGTGGCCGGCGAACTCACCTACGGGCTGGAGCGGCTGGCCATGTATGTGCAGGGCGTCGACAATGTCTACGACCTCAACTTCAACGGCCGGGAAGGCGCCGACAAAGTCACCTATGGCGATGTCTTCCTGCAGGCCGAGCAGGAATATTCGCGCCACAATTTCGAACACGCCAACACGGCGATGCTTCTGCGCCACTTCGAGGACGCCGAGACCGAATGCAAGGCGCTGCTCGATGCCGGCGCGCCGGCATCGAACGACAATCTGCCGATGCACCGCATGGTTTTCCCGGCCTATGATCAGTGCATCAAGGCCAGCCATGTCTTCAACCTGCTTGACGCGCGCGGCGTGATTTCGGTCACGGAACGACAGAGCTACATCCTGCGGGTGCGCAATCTGGCGAAGGCCTGCGGTGAGGCGTTTTTGAAGACGCAGGCGGGTGGCCTGGCGGCCTGAGTCTCAGGCCCGCTTCGTCATCTCGAAGGAAACTTTGATCGGCAATATGTTCTGGCTGCTGGCACCGTCGATTGTGCGCAATGCCTGTCGAACGCCCGGCATCGAGAAGGCACCGTGAGCCTGCGCGGTGAAGCAGGCGCCGAGTGCGAGGATCTGCAGAAGTCTGGATGCCGTTTTCATGGTCGTTGAGCCAAATGTTCCCTGCCTGAGCGTGGGTCGCTTCAGCGCTGCGTTCGGTTCATGGAAATCTTTGATCCAAGGACGGGTGGCGCGGTCTCGTCCCGACAGGATGGCCAAAATTTCTGGAAACGGGCGCAAATCGGCGATCCCCGTGCGGAAAGGGTGACAGCGGCCAGCCGAGTTGCTATGCCCCGCCCGGACCATTTTGCCGCGTGAGCCCCATCCATGCCTGACCTGCTTCTAGAACTCCGCTCGGAAGAGATTCCCGCCCGCATGCAGCGCAAGGCGGCTGGCGATCTCAGGAAGATGCTGACTGACGGCCTGGTCGAGGCGGGGCTGACCTATGAGGCCGCGCGCGAGTACTGGACGCCGCGGCGGCTGACCCTCGACATCAGGGGTCTCACCGCGCGCTCGAAGGATATAAACGAAGAGATCAAGGGGCCTTCGACATCGGCGCCCGAACAGGCGGTCCAGGGCTTCCTGCGCAAGGCCGGACTTTCCTCGATCGCCGAGGCGCATGTCCATTCCGATCCGAAGAAGGGCGATTTTTATGTCGCCCACATTTCGAAGCCGGGCAGGGCGGCCGAACAGATCATCGCGGACCTGGTGCCTGATATCATCCGCAATTTCCCGTGGCCGAAATCGATGCGCTGGGGGCCGGCCTCGGCCAAGCCCGGTTCATTGCGCTGGGTGCGCCCGCTGCAATCGATCCTGTGCACCTTCGGCCCGGAGACCGAGGAGCCTGTCGTGGTCGATTTCGAGATCGACGGCATCCGCTCCGGCAACATCACCTATGGCCACCGTTTTCATGCGCCTGATGCGATCACGGTGCGCCGCTTCGACGACTATGTTTCCAAACTGGAAGCGGCCAAGGTCGTGCTCGATGCCGACCGCCGCAAGGAGATCATCCTTGCCGACGCCCGCAATCTCGCCTTCGCCAACGGGCTCGACCTGGTCGAGGACGAAGGGCTGCTGGAGGAGGTGTCCGGGCTGGTCGAATGGCCTGTCGTGCTGATGGGCGAGTTCGAGGAGGCATTCCTCGCCATTCCAGCCGAAGTGATCCGACTGACCATCCGCGCCAACCAGAAGTGCTTTGTGACACGGCCGCAGGGTGTCGACGACGCGCTTTCCAATCGCTTCATTCTAACCGCCAACATCGAAGCCAGGGATGGCGGCAAGGAGATCGCCCACGGCAACGGCAAGGTGGTGCGCGCCCGCCTGTCCGACGCGCTTTATTTCTGGACGACCGACCAGGGCGATTTGCCTGACCTGGCTGAGCTCGAGGCATCGGCGGAAAAATTCGGGCTTGATCTCAAGAAGCCGCTCGACCAGCGCATGGCCCGCCTCGACCATCTCGGCGTGACTTTCCACGCCAAGCTCGGCACGCAGGGCGAACGGGTGGAGCGGATGAAGCGATTGGCGGAAGAACTGGCTCCGATCGTCGGCGCCGATCCCGCACTCGCGCGCCGCGCTGCCGTCTTGGCCAAGGCAGATCTCACCACTGAAGTCGTCGGCGAGTTCCCGGAACTGCAAGGCGCCATGGGCCGCAAATATGCGCTGCTTCAGGGCGAGCACGCATCGGTCGCCGCTGCAGCGGAGGAACACTACAAGCCGCAAGGCCCGTCCGATCGCGTATCGAGCGATCCGGTTTCGATCACAGTGGCGCTTGCCGATAAGCTCGATACGCTGGTCGGTTTCTGGGCAATCGACGAAAAGCCGACTGGGTCGAAGGATCCCTATGCGCTGCGTAGAGCGGCGCTGGGTGTGGTTAGAATATTGGTCGAGAATGATATTCGACTGGCGCTGGCAGCCATCGTCGGGAAAGCGTCTGACCTTCTGTCCTTCTTCCACGACCGCCTGAAAGTCTACCTCCGCGATCAGGGCGCCCGGCACGATCTCATCGATGCCGTCATCACGCCGCAGTCCGACGACCTCTTGCAGATCGTCCGCCGCGTCGAGGCGCTCGGCTCCTTCCTCGACACCGAGGACGGCAAGAACCTGCTCGCCGGCACCAAGCGCGCGGCCAACATTCTGGCTGCCGAGGAGAAAAAGAAAACGGCGGTCGCCGAAACCGTTGAGCCGGCGCTGTTTCGCGCGGATACCGAGAAATCGCTGTTTGCGGCGGTGAACCAGGCTGAGAAGCAAGCCGGCGAAGCGATTCAAAACGATGATTTTTCCGGCGCCTTGCTGGCGCTTAGCGTGTTGCGCGAGCCGGTTGATTCATTCTTTGAGCATGTTCTTGTAAACGATGAGGATCAGGCGGTGCGTGCCAACCGCCTGGCGCTGCTCGCCCGCATCCGCACGGCCACCGGTCAGGTCGCGGATTTCTCCAGGATCGCAGGTTAAGGTGAAGAAAATATTCTCTGCTACCGGCCGTTCGAGCCGGCTTACAGTCATATGGCGATGATCTCTCCGTGGCAAAAGGGACATGTTCCCCAACCCCACGGAGGCTTCCATGAATTCCGATCACGAAATCGAAGTGACAGAAGAAACTCCCGCCGAGGCGCTTGAATCCGCTTCCGAAACCATTCTCGATCATGCCGCCGCCGCAGCGATCGAAGCCGCTGACCTGTCTGATGACGACGAAGACGGCGACGATGAAGAAGGCGAAGAGTCCACCGAAGCTGCCACGCTCTCGGATGACGACGAAGATGAAGACGAGGACGAAGACGACGCCGAGGACAGCGTGAAGGCTGAAGGCGACGAGTCCGAAGAAGAAGACGACGACGACAAGGAAGAAGCGGCCTGATCTTTTCAGCCGCCGATTCCGTCGATGGCAAAGGCGGCGCTGAGGCGCCGCCCTTTGCTATCAGCCGTCCCCGAAGCCGACTGTCAGCCGCCCCGGCGACGGCCCGTCAGTTCTCAAGAATGCTGACGCGCACGCTGTTTTCGTAGACATCGACCTGGATCAGCGGTTCGCCATTGACGATGGCGCGCTTGGTCGAGGAACTCATCGCGCCGCCACGCTCCAGCATGCGTTGCAGGTCGGCGCGCTGGTCGTTGGTCCTGAACCAGCCATCAGCCTCGTCGTCGCTGTCACGGCGGTGGAATTTGTGCCAGTTGGCGCGGTCCTGCCGCACCATCTGCGCGGCATTGTCCAGCGCATAGCCGTCACTCGCCTGATGGTCGCGATCGGAAATGCGCGCGACATAGGATCCCAGCATGTCGTCGGCATGAGCCGCGACGACGCCAAGCAGTGACGCCAGCAATAGGCCTGCTCCGGTCACGATTCCAGATTTTCTCATGCTTTCCCCCTTTACCCCTTAGCGATGAAATCCCGTCTGCCAGAACCGCCTGACGAAATACAGGCGATGGCGTCTGGCGGCTGAAATAAACCGAAACCGAGTTTGTTTGGCAATCGTGCGCCGGGCGCCAGATCGCCGTCAAGTCACGCCTTCGATGTCGGCTGTCTTTGAGGCGGGGCTACTTGGTGTAGCCGTTGGGAGGCATGCGCTGCCCTGCTGCCGGGGCCGGAGCGCTCGGCGGGGCGGGTTGGTTCTCGGCGTTCCCTGAGGGGGCAGCGGAAGCGGTGGCCGTTGCCGGCGCGGTGCCAGCGGCCGGCGCGGCACCGGTCGCTGGTGCAGAGGTTGGCGCGGGTGCCGGGAAATCGGGACCGGTAACGCCGCCACGAATGACCATCGGGCCTGGCTGGAAGCCGTGCCCGGTCGCGGGCTTGTCCGGGATCGCCGCTACCTTTTCATCGGTGACGTCGGGCTGTGCTTCCCCTTTTGCCACCACCGACAGCGCATCGCTGGCGTTGACTGCATCGGCGGTTCCAGGCTGGTTAGGAGCGCCGATCCTGACGATCGATGGTGTGGAGGATGGCGCGCCTGGAAAAACCAGGGATGACGCCTGGGCTTCGCCGGCCGCAACAGCAAGAATGATACCCAGCAGGATACGCGCAGACACTGATGTCGCTCCCCTTTGCCCAGAAGCTGTTCGATAGCAGGCCGGAATTGATGCCGGCTTTCGTGGAAACATAGCATTTTAGGGATTGATAAATCGCCAATGCTCCTGCTCGCCAACAAACGGTTACCCAACAGCCGACTTGCCCAATGGCCGCCATCGTACTACGCACCCCGCATCTGTGAGGTGACGAGAGTGGCTGAAATACTTGGCTCGGGCGAGGCGCTGGAGCGGGCGCTGGCGCTGCTCAGGGAGGGCGATGTCGTCGCCATCCCGACGGAAACCGTCTACGGGCTGGCCGGCGACGCGACCAACGGCATCGGCGTCGCGCGCATCTTCGAAGCCAAGGGGCGGCCGCGCTTCAACCCGCTGATCGCCCATGTCGCCGACATGGCGATGGCCGAGCGCCTCGCGCTGTTCGATCCGCTGTCCAGGAAACTGGCGCTGGCGTTCTGGCCCGGTCCGCTGACGCTGGTGCTGCCGCAACGGCCCGGCAACGGCATCCATCCGCTGGTCACCGCCGGGCTCGATACAATCGCCTTGCGCATGCCGAGGGGCTTTGGTAGCGATCTGATCGCCAGGCTCGGCCGCCCGCTTGCCGCGCCCAGCGCCAATTCATCCGGCAGGATCAGCGCAACGACCGCGCAAGCGGTGGCAGCCGATCTCGGTGCGCGGATAAAGCTGGTGGTCGATGGCGGCGCGACCCCGGTCGGGCTGGAATCGACGATTCTCAAGGCCGAGGGGGAAAGAATGCGGCTGCTGAGGCCCGGCGGCATCGCCGCCGAGGAGATCGAGGCGGCCATCGGCATGGAACTGTTGCGCGGCGGCACCGCCAGTATCGAGGCGCCGGGCATGCTTGCCTCGCATTATGCGCCAGGTGCCGCGATGCGGCTCAATGCCGGCACGGTCGGCGAGGGCGAGGCTTTGCTCGGCTTCGGCAGCCAACGGGCGGACGGCTGGCGCCGCGCCGAAGCCTTCCTCAATTTGTCCGAAACCGGGGACCTGCGCGAAGCGGCAAGCAATCTGTTCGCTTGTATGCAGGCACTCGACCGCAGCGGCGCGCGCACCATCGCCGTCGAGCCTATTCCCTGCGACGGGCTCGGCGAAGCGATCAACGATCGGCTGTCGCGTGCAGCCGCCCCTCGTGACATCACGCAACCCGCAACATAGTTTCCCCCATGATCGAAATCACAAAGACACTCGATCCCGCCCTCATCGATCGCTTCACGGCGATCGTCGGCGACAGATATGCACTGCGTGATCAGCAGGACATCGCGCCCTACCTCATTGAGCGACGTGGGCTTTGGCACGGCGCGACGTCGCTGGTGCTGCGGCCGGGCAGCGTCGACGAGGTCAGCCGGATCATGCGGCTGGCGACCGAGACGGGAACGCCGATCGTGCCGCAAAGCGGCAACACCGGGCTGGTCGGCGCGCAGGTGCCGGACAGGTCCGGGCGCGAAATCGTCCTGTCGCTGTCGCGGCTGAACCGCATCCGCGAGATCGATATCCTGTCCAACACGGTGACGGTCGAGGCCGGTGTCATCCTGCAGACGCTGCAGGAGGCAGCCGACGCCGCCGACCGGCTGTTCCCGCTGTCGCTGGCCGCGCAAGGCTCCTGCCAGATCGGGGGCAATCTTTCCTCCAATGCCGGCGGCACCGGCGTGCTTGCCTATGGCAATGCGCGTGAACTTTGCCTCGGTGTCGAGGTGGTGCTGCCGACCGGCGAGGTGTTCGACGACCTGCGCAAGCTGAAGAAGGACAACACCGGCTACGATCTGAAAAACCTGTTCGTCGGCGCCGAAGGCACGCTCGGCGTCATCACCGCCGCCGTGCTGAAGCTGTTCCCGAAGCCGAAGGGGCGCGAAGTCGCCTTCGTCGGCCTGTCGTCGCCCGAGGCGGCACTTTCGCTGTTCGGCCTGGCCATGGACCGTGCCGGGGCAGCACTCACCGCTTTCGAACTGATCGGCAGGCGGCCATATGATTTCACCCTGGCGCATGCCCAGGGTGTGGTGCGGCCGCTGATCGAGGACTGGCCGTGGTACGTGCTGATGCAGATTTCATCAGGCCGTTCGTCGGAGGATTCGAGAGCGTTGATCGAGGATGTGCTGTCGGCTGGCCTCGAACAGGAATTCGTCGGCGACGCCGTCATTGCCGCGAGTCTCGCGCAGGGCGATGCCTTCTGGAATTTCCGTGAGTTGCTGCCCGAGGCGCAGAAACCGGAGGGCGCCTCGATCAAGCACGACATTTCGGTGCCTATTGCCTCGATCCCGCGTTTCATCGAAGAAGCCGCCGGCGCGGTGGCGTCGGTGAGCGCCGGCGCGCGCGTGGTCTGCTTCGGCCATATGGGCGACGGCAATCTCCACTACAACATTTCCCGGCCCGTCGACGGCGACGATGAGGCGTTCCTCGCTCTCTATCACCCCATGAACAAGGCGGTGCACGATGTGGTGCGCAGCCTGCACGGTTCGATCTCGGCCGAGCATGGCATCGGCCAGTTGAAGCGCGACGAACTGATCGCCACCGCGCCGCCGACGGCGATCGATCTGATGCGAAGGGTGAAGGCCGCTTTCGACCCGGCCGGCATCATGAATCCGGGTAAGGTTATCTGATCCTTTCGACATCTTGTGGTTGGTGGGATTCCGATAACCATCCCTGAGATCAGCAAAATTTAACCGACTTTCTTAAGCGGGGCGGTAAGGAGCCCGCGCTACTGTCTCCATACAAACGAGGCTGGAAAAACCGGCCCGGAGAGAACCGGACACCGGCTCTCAGGAGACAGACAGGAAGGCCACTCTATGAACACCGGACTGAAGCCAGTCTGGGCGGGACGCAACATGCGTCTCGACCCATTTCGCCTGCCGCAAGTGGTGAGCTACGCGACTCGCGACGACTACGGCGATGTAACCTTCACCATCGACCAGCGCGGCGCCGTGATCCGCCGCTTGCTCGAGATGAGCGGCCTGCCCGCGATCATCGTTCTGCCTTCCAATGCGTTCCGCGGCGTCGCCGCCCGCGCCATGGAGGACCCGGACGGCAACGTCACGGTGACCCTGGAACTCCTGCACAACGACCCGATGCTGTCGGTGCCGCTGCTGGTGGCCGACGATCTCGACGATGTCGCAGCCGACTGGCGCGCCTGGGCCGACGCATACCGCCTGCCGATGCTGCTGATCGAATCGGACGGCGTTGCCCGCACCCTGGAAGAATCGCTCGGTGCCGCCATCAAGACGCTGCCGCCGCAGGATCGGCGCAAGGGGCGGATTTCGAACACGCGCCGCCCGCGTTTCCTCGCTCGCCGCAGAGCTGGCGACCTCGGTCTCAGGCTGGTCATCGACGGCCAGGAGATTATTTCGCGGGAGTAGGAAGGTTCTTCCTTCTCCCCCTGGGAGAAGGTGGCCGAGCGAAGCTCGGTCGGATGAGGGGTGTTCCAGCTTGGCAATGCCGGCGTTCCGTCACGCACCCCTCAACCGTCTTGGCGCTGCGCGCCAATCCACCTTCTCCCACAAGGGGAGAAGGAAGAAGCGCCGCTAAACCAGCGGCTTCAGAGCCACCCACACAGCGCCGCCGATCAGGCCGAGGAAGATCAGCCAGCCGACCTGGTTGTTCGACCTGAACAGGCGCAGGCATTGGTCCGGATTGTCGATGTCCAACACGGCGATCTGCCGCGCCATATGGGCGCCGGCGGCGATCAGCCCGGCCAGCGCCACCACCGGCGCCTGCGCCGACGCGAAGGCGATGGCGAAGCAGATCAGCGCGCCGCCATAAAGTCCGGCCAGCCAGGCCTTGGTGTTGTCGCCGAACAGGCGTGCCGTCGAGCGCACGCCGACAATGGCGTCATCTTCCTTGTCCTGGTGCGCGTAGATCGTGTCGTAGCCGATCACCCACAGGATCGAGCCGATATAGAGCATGACAGCAGGCCCATCGAGATCGCCGAACTCGACCGCCCATCCCATCAGCGCGCCCCAGGAAAAAGCAAGGCCGAGCACAAGTTGGGGCCAGTTGGTTATCCGCTTCATGAACGGGTAAATGGCTATGACCGCCAGTGAGCAGATGCCGAGCAGGACGGCAAAGCTGTTGAACTGGATGAGCACGACGAGGCCGACCAGGGCTTGCAGGACGAGAAACAGCCATGCCCGCCGGCGCGTCGCCTTGCCTGACGGCAGCGGTCGCGAGCGCGTGCGCTCCACCTGGTTGTCGATGTCCTCGTCGACGAGGTCGTTGTAGGTGCAGCCGGCGCCGCGCATGGCGATGGCCCCGACCAGGAAAAGCACGAGATACAAAGGCGCCGGCAGCAGCGAGAGCAGCGGGTCGCCCGGACGCGGATAGGCGCTCGCCGCCAAGGCCGCCGACCACCAGCACGGCCACAGCAGCAGTTGCCAGCCTATCGGCCTGTCCCACCGCGCAAGCTGCGCATAGGGCCATATCGAGCGCGGCAGCACGCGGTAGACCCAATGGCCGTTCGGCGCATCGGCGACACGGCCCTGGGCCGTTTTCGACTGGATGGTTTCCATGCCCATGGAGTGGCAGCAGCGGCGGAAACCGTCAAGCGGCAAGCGGAGACGCGGCGCCCGTCAGCCTTTCACGAGGCAAAGATGTCGCGGGTGGCGAACCAGTCCTTGGCCACCTCGACGAAGGCCAGCGCTGCATTCGACACACGCTGATGCGTGTCATAGGTGAGCAGGATCCGCTGCATGGGCAGCGGATCGGACAGCGGCTTGCAGATGAGCGGCAGCCCGTCATAGCTGCGGTCGCCATGCGGGCGGGTGTAGCTGACCGCAACGCCGAAGCCGTTGGCGACCATGCTCCGTTGCAGTTCGAACGAGCTTGTCGTCATGTCGGCCACAGGCGAAAGGCCGCGGCTGCGGAACAGGTCGAGCATATGCTGCCAGCTGTGCGGCTGGTCGGTGGTGATCAGCGGATAGGCGGCCAGATCGGCAAGGCTGACCGACGGGCGATCCGCCAGGGCATGGCCTGCCGGCAACAGCGCGTGCGGGCGAAGTTCACGCAGCAGGATGCGGGCGAAGTTCACGCAGCAGGATGCGGGCGAAATGCGTCGGCAGGCTGAGATCATAAGTCAGGCCGAGATCGATGGCCGCGTCACCCAGCCGTCGACCCAGCGTCTCGAACGTCTCGTCGCGAACGACGATCTTGACGGCCGGATAGCGTTCGGAGAAGGCGCGGATCAAAGCCGGCGCGAAGAAAGGCGCCAGATCCTCGAAGCATCCCAACACCAACTCGCCGCTGACAGCCGATTTGCTTGAACCCAGGCCGATGAGTTCCTCCGTTTCGGTGAGAACCTGCCTTGCCTTGGCCACGACGGCGCGGCCGAACGATGTCGGCGACACGCCGCTTCCCCGCTGGCGGACGAACAGTTTCTGGCCGAAATTCTTTTCGACCGCGTCGATGGCCACCGAGATCGACGGCTGAGAGACGTTCAGCATCTTTGCCGCGCCGGTGACGCTGCCGTGACGCGCCACGGCAACCAGATAGCGTAGCTGCGTGAGAGTCACACTCATAGAGGCACTCTATATGTCAGATCGAAAGTTATTATTTTACCGAATGAATAGATGTTGCGATAGTGGCTTTATTCCAAGAGGAGAACGCCATGGCTTCCCGGACTGCCACCCTCGACGCCACCAGGATCGGCGCGTCCACGATTGCCGACTATCAGCGTGACGGCGCTGTTTGCATTCGCGGCGCCTTCAAGGGCTGGGTCGACACGATTGCCGCCGGCATCGAACGCAACATGCAGAACCGCAGCGCCACCGCATCCGACATAGCCAATGGTCGCGGTAGTTTCTTCGATGACTACTGCAACTGGGAGCGCATCCCCGAATTCGTCAGCCTGGTACGGGACTCACCCGCCGCCGAACTGGCGGCGGCGGTGATGCAGTCGCGCACCGCGCAGTTCTTCCATGATCATGTGCTGGTGAAGGAACCCGGCACGCAGAAGCCGACGCCCTGGCATCAGGACATCCCCTACTATTTCGTCGATGGCCAACAGACGGTGAGCTTCTGGATACCCATCGACCCGGTGAAAGAGGCGACGCTGCGGCTGATCGCCGGCTCGCACAAATGGGACAAGATGATCCTGCCGGTGCGCTGGCTCGACGATAGCAATTTCTATGCCGGCGAGGGCGACTATCTGCCGGTGCCCGATCCCGATAAGGACCCTTCGATGAAGGTGCTCGAATGGGAAATGGAGCCGGGCGACGCCATCCTGTTCGACTTCAGGACCGCGCATGGCGCGCGTGGCAATATGACCGCGGCGCGGCGTCGGGCGCTGTCGCTGCGCTGGGTCGGTGACGATGCGCGCTATGTCGAGCGGCCGGGCCGTACCTCGCCGCCCTATCACGGCCATGGCATGCAGCCGGGGCAGAGATTGCGCGAGGACTGGTTTCCGGTCGTCTACCAGGGCTGAGCAGGGGCCAGAACAAGGGCGCTGGTATTCGGCGCCCATATTCGGCTGGTGACGTTCCCGCGTGCAATTCCCATCAAAGCACCCTGATGCCTTGACCCGTCGCCCAGAGAGCAATAGCGGGTGCTCCAAGGGAAATAGGCATCAAGAGGTGGCCATGAACGTTCTTCTTCTGGGCTCCGGCGGCCGCGAACATGCGCTCGCCTGGAAGATCGCCGCGTCGCCGCTGCTGACGAAGCTTTTTGCCGCCCCCGGCAATCCGGGCATTGGCGGCGAGGCCGAACTGGTCAAGCTCGACATCGCCGATCACGCCGCGGTCACCGCATTCTGCCGGGAGAAAAAAATCGACCTCGTCGTGGTCGGTCCGGAAGGCCCCCTGGTCGCCGGCATTGCCGACGATCTGCGCGCCGAAAATATCCGCGTCTTCGGTCCCTCCAAGGCAGCGGCACAGCTGGAAGGCTCGAAAGGTTTCACCAAGGACCTCTGCGCCCGCTACAACATCCCGACCGCCGCCTATGGCCGTTTCAGTGACCTGGCCTCGGCCAAAGCCTATGTCGAAAAGACCGGGGCGCCGATCGTCATCAAGGCCGACGGGCTCGCTGCCGGCAAGGGCGTCACCGTCGCCATGACGCTCAGTGAAGCACAGGCAGCACTCGATGCCTGCTTCGATGGTTCCTTCGGCGCCGCCGGCGCGGAAGTTGTGGTCGAGGAATTCATGACCGGCGAGGAGGCGAGCTTCTTCTGCCTCTGCGACGGTACCACCGCACTGCCCTTCGGCACCGCGCAGGATCACAAGCGCGTCGGCGACGGCGACACCGGTCCGAACACTGGCGGCATGGGGGCCTATTCGCCGGCACCGGTGATGACGCCGGAACTGGTCGAGCGCACCATGCGTGAGATCATCGAGCCGACCATGCGCGGCATGGCCGAACTGGGCGCGCCTTTCTCCGGCGTGCTGTTTGCCGGGCTGATGATCACCGACAAGGGGCCGAAGCTGATCGAATACAACACCCGCTTCGGCGATCCGGAATGCCAGGTGCTGATGATGCGGCTGAACGATGATCTGCTGGTCCTGCTCAACGCGGCAACCGACGGCCAACTGGCACATACCTCGGTGCGCTGGCGCGACGAGGCGGCATTGACCGTGGTGATGGCGGCGAGAGGCTATCCCGGCACGCCGGAAAAAGGCTCGGTCATCCGCGGCGTCGAAGACGCGGCAAGCGACGGCGTCCAGGTCTTCCACGCCGGCACCGCCATCAATGGCGGCGCACTGGTGGCCAATGGCGGCCGCGTCCTCAACGTGACGGCATCAGGCGCCACGGTCGGCGAGGCGCAGAAACGAGCCTATGCCGCGCTCGACCGCATCGACTGGCCGGACGGGTTCTGCCGCCGCGATATCGGCTGGCAGGCGGTGGCGCGCGAACAGGGAAACTGAAGTCCGCGTTGGCTTACCGCTGGCCGCGATCGAGTTCGGTGGAAGCGGTGCTGAGCGGATCGGCAGCGGCAAAGGCAGCGTCGAGTTGTGCGGGCGAACGCCGCTCGGTCCGCTTCCAGGCGACATATTGTACAATGCCGAAACTCGGTCTCCGGGGCACCGTCTTCACGACCGGCATGCGGAAGCCGTCGCGGAAACGGGACCAGCGTGTGCCCAACGCTGCGACCATGTCCTCGAAAGTCGGCGGCGCGGCCACAGACGCATAGGTGATGGTGACATTGCCGGCGAGGCCGGCCTCGCGTGAAACCGGTAGCGGTATGGAGGCGAGATAGTCCGGCGGCACGTCGATAAGCCCGCCGAACGGCCATTGCGCGCGCAGCGTTGCGGCGTCTGTCGGCGCGACATTGACGTCTATGTCGTTAGGCGTGCCGGCAACCCTGTAAGGGCAGCGGAAACGGCCGCAATTGGCTTGCGCCGAAAACTGCCACAGTGCGTAGCCTTGCCAGTTGCCCATCGGAAAATGCACGTCGATGTCGGACTTATAGCGGGCATACCAGAGCGGCAGCCGCGACAGGAGCCGGTATCGGTAGCTGTTGTCGGCAATGTACTGGGCGGTCTTGCCGTTGGTGTACAGCACCGGGAAACGGCCGATGCGCCGATGCACCTGGCGGACGAACTCCTCGGCATCGTCGAGCGACATCCATTGCGAGGGATCATTGCCCTCAATGTCGAGAGCCATGAGATCGTCGGGCGCAGGCTCGGCGAAATCGAGGAAATTGTTGGCCTGTTCGACCGGATTGCCCGGGCGGGCAAGGTGATAGGCGCCCCATTTCAGGCCGAGTGCCTTGGCCACCACCCGGCGCGTCTGGAACAGTTCGCGCGTCACCGCATGGCGTTTCCACAGCGCCTTGCAAAGCTTCACCTCAATGTCGTTGCCCAGGCAGAAATAGGGCGGCGGCATGCCGTCGGAGGCCTTGTTGATGAAGCCGACGACCCGCTTGTCGGTGGCGAGTTGGGCCCAACCGATGGAATTGTATTCGTAGGCATCGACCACCAAAGCGCGGTCGGCGTTCTTCCAGGGTTCGGAAAAATCCGAAGCCTTTGCCGCCGTGGACAGCGCCATCGTCGCCGCCAAGGCGAGAAGCGCCAGCGGATGTCGCCCAAAAGTGTGCAGCGGTTTTGGGGCAACGACATGCGGAGGAAACAATGGCTTGAAGGGCGTCGGCACGACACTCTTCAAGCGGCGAAGGAGACGCGCCGTCCTTTTCAAAACAGGGAATCCCCGTTGATCAAAGACAAATCCTGAACGGCTATGGTTAAGGAAGTACTTTCGGGGCTGACTTCAGAAAAGCTGGCGACGCATCAGCTGCTAGAATTCAAACGGGTCCGGAGCCGGCTCTTGCCGCAGCGTGCCCTCGGCGGCGCGTTTGCGGTGGTGGGCGAGTGAGCATTGCGGCGAGCATAATATGCCGCGATCCGACCAGTAGGCGGCCCCGTGGTCCAGTCTGCCGCCATGGTAGCAGAACCCCTCCGCTCGATAGGGCAGGCCGCATTCGACGCAGCGATAGGCGTCGGGTCTGGCAAGCATGGGCGGTTCCGGTTGGCTGGTTCTGATCCGTCGCCGGTCGACTTGATCCGGCATGGATTGAACTTAATACGCGCCGCCGCGATTGCAAAATCCGCGTGACAAAATTTGACGTTTACGTAAAAAGAAGATGGGAGACCGCTGATACGGCGGGTGGTTTTGCAGCGGCACCGGCTCTAGGGTTGGGCGGGCCGATGCATCAGGAGGAGTGAGCGCCATGTATAGGGCACCGGTCGAGGATATTGCTTTCACGCTCAAGCACGTCGCCGGCATGAAATCGGCGCTCGATGCCGGCAGGTTCGGCGATCTCGGCGATGACCTGGTCGATGCCGTTCTTGGCGAGGCCGGCCGCTTCGCCACTGAAGAGGTCGCACCGCTCTACACGATCGGCGATCGGCAAGGTGCCGTGCTGAAGGACGCTGCCGTCACCACACCACCCGGCTGGAAGGAACTCTATCGCCGCTGGATCGATGGCGGCTGGAACGCGCTCTCCGGGCCTGAGGAATATGGCGGCCAGGCGCTGCCGACCATGCTTGGCGTTGCCGCGCTCGAAATGTGGAACTCCGCCGCCATGGCCTTCGGCATCGGCCCGACGCTGACCATGGGCGCTGTCGAAGCGCTCGACAAACACGCCTCCACAGACCTCAAGGCAAAGTATCTCGAAAAGCTCGTCTCCGGCGAGTGGATGGGCACGATGAACCTGACCGAGCCGCAAGCCGGTTCGGACCTCGCCGCCTTGCGCGCCCGCGCGGAGCCGGTGGGTGACGGCAGCTACCGCATCTTCGGCCAGAAAATCTTCATCACCTATGGCGAGCACGACTTCACCGACAACATCATCCATCTGGTGCTGGCGCGGCTGCCCGATGCGCCGGCCGGCACGCGCGGCATATCGCTGTTCCTTGTGCCGAAATTCCTGGTCGGCGACGATGGCGCGCTCGGCGCCCGCAACGACGTCTTTTGTTCCGGACTTGAACATAAGCTCGGCATCCATGCCTCGCCGACCTGCACCATGATCTATGGCGATGGTTTCCAGGGCGCCAAGCCGGGCGCCGTCGGCTGGTTGATCGGCGAGGAGAACAAGGGCCTCGCCTGCATGTTCACGATGATGAACAATGCGCGGCTTTGTGTCGGCATGCAGGGGGTAGCGGTCGCGGAAGCCGCGACGCAGAAGGCGATCGCCTATGCCAATGAGCGCCGGCAGGGCAAGGCCGCGAGCTACACTGGCACGGGTATGGCGCCGATCGTCCATCACCCCGATGTCCAGCGTAACCTGCTGACCATGAAGGCGCTGACCCAAACCGCGCGCGCCATCAGCTATTCCTGTGCCCACGCCATCGACATGGCCCGTGTCTCCGCCGGTGACGAGGCGGCCCACTGGCGCGACCGCGCCAATCTGCTGACGCCGCTGGCAAAGGCGTTCTCGACCGATATCGGCGTCGAGGTTGCCTCACTCGGCCTCCAGGTTCATGGCGGCATGGGCTTCATCGAGGAGACGGGAGCGGCCGCCTTCTATCGTGATGCGCGCATCGCCCCGATCTACGAGGGCACCAACGGCATTCAGGCGATCGATCTGGTGATGCGGAAGCTGCCGCTCGGCGGCGGCGACCATGTGCATGGTTATATCGCCGAACTGGCTGATATGGCCGCAGCGGTGCGGACCTCGAACCTGCAGGGTTTCGGCCGCACCGCCGACGCTCTCGACGCGGCACTTGGCGATCTCGGCGAAGCGACCCGCTTCCTGCAGAAACTGGCGGCCGAAGGCCGGGCGGACGAGGCGCTGGCGGGTGCGACGCCTTATCTCAGGCTGATCTCGCTTGCCGCCGGCGGCGCCTATCTGGCGCGCGGCGCTCTTGCCGACCAAGGCCGTATTCCCCTTTGCCGCTTCTTCGCCGAAAACCTGCTCGGCGAGGTCAGCGCTTTGCGGGCGCGCGTCATCGATGGCGCCGAAAGCCTCGCCGCTGCCGGAAAAACGCTGATTTCCGCCTGACGTTCACAAGGAAAGAACCGTGACAGACCATATCCTCGTCGAGCGCCAGGGCGCCATCCAGATCATCCGCATGAACCGGCCGGACAAGAAGAACGCGCTGACGCGCGCCATGTATGCGAAAATGTCAAAAAGCCTGGCCGAAGGCGACGCCGACCCGGAGATCCGCGTCCATGTCTTTCTCGGCGTGCCCGGCGCCTTCTCCTCAGGCAACGACCTTGCCGACTTCATGATCATCGCCACCGGCGGTGACGGCGGCACCGAAGTCTGGGACTTCCTGATGGCGCTGGCAAAGGTTGAGAAACCCATGGTCTCCGGCGTCGACGGCATCGCGGTCGGCATCGGCACCACGCTCAACCTGCATTGCGACCTGACCTTCGCCACGCCGCGCACCGTGTTCAGGACGCCTTTCGTCGACCTTGGCCTGGTGCCTGAGGCGGGATCGAGCCTTTTGGCGCCGCGCATACTGGGCCAGCAAGGCGCTTTCGCGCTGCTCGGCCTCGGCGAGGGCTTTTCGGCTGAACGGGCGAAGGCCGCCGGCCTGATCTACGAGGTGGTCGAGGAAGCAGCACTGGAGGCCTCGGTGCTGGCGGCCGCCGGCCAGATCGCGGCCAAGCCGCCGCAGGCGTTGAAGATCGCGCGCGACCTGATGCGCGGCTCGCGCGACGACCTCGTCACCCGCATCGGCGAGGAAAGCGAGCATTTTCGCGAGCGCCTGAAGTCCGATGAGGCGCGCGCCGCGCTCACCGCGTTCATGACGAGAAAGAAGGCCTGAGCCTCTTCTTCAGGGATAAAGCCTCGTCTTGTCCCAGGCGCCTTTCGCGTTGCGGCTGAAGACGAGCCGGTCGTGCAGGCGGAACGGCCTGTCGTGCCAGAACTCGATTGTCGTGGGCACGATTCGGAAGCCGGACCAGTGCTTTGGCCGCGGGATCTCGCCGATCGGGTAGCGTGCCGTGTATTCGGCCACTGCCTTCTCCAGCGCAAAGCGGCTTTCCAGCGGCCGCGATTGTTTCGAGGCCCATGCGCCGATGCGGCTGCCGCGCGGCCGTGTCGCATAGTAGGCGTCGGCTTCGGCGTCGCTGACGATCTCCACCGGTCCGCGAATGCGTACCTGGCGGCGCAGTGATTTCCAATGGAAACACATCGCCGCCTTCATGCTGCCAAGAATCTCCTGGCCCTTGGCGCTCTCGAAATTCGTGTAGAAGACAAACCCGCTTTCATCGAACCCCTTGAGCAAAACCATGCGCACATCCGGCATGCCGTCGGTATCGACGGTCGCCAGGGCCACGCCGTTGGGATCGTTCGGCTCGCTTTTCGTGGCGTCGTCCAGCCATGCGGCAAACAGGCGAAACGGCTCGGCAGCCTCGGTAAAGTCACCGCTTGTTAACTCAGTGTCACTCATAGTTTTTCTCAAATTGTCACGAAGATTCTTACAAAGCCAAGATTCTTAACGAAGCAAGGGGGAGGCTGCCGATTGTCGCTTATCGCGCAAGCTTTTGACAGCAGGCAATGGAGCGTTATCGCTTCGGCCAGCGCGAAAGCCGCGATCGTGGCGGTCGCCTTGCCGCTTGCCGCTTGTGGCGCCGGCGGCTTCAGCCTGGAAAAAGCCGAAGTCGACCGCTCGATCCTGACCAGTAGCACATCGGCCTCGGCCGCGCCGGCCAGTCTGGATCGCGATTCCGACCAGACGACGATCGGCAATGCAGTCTCCTCGGCCGACATCGAGCAACTCGGCGGGCAGGCCGTCCCATGGGCCAATGCCGGTACCGGCTCGCGCGGTTCCATCACCGATCTGGCGGAATTGAAGGACAACGGCCAGACCTGCCGCCGCTTCAAGGCCTCGCGCGAAAGCTTTGACGGCGTTGCCATGTTCGAAGGCGAACTGTGCCTGGCCAGCGCCGGCGGCTGGCGCATGCAGGACTTCAAGGCGCTCTGATTTTCCGCGTCTGATATGCGGCTCCAGCACTGGAATTTCTTCCTATGGGGGCGCATATAAGAGGCAACCAGAGACTCAACTCTTCTCCAGGGCAGTAAGCATGCGCGACCCCTATGAGGTGCTGGGCGTTGCCAGGAACGCATCGGCCAAAGACATAAAGTCGGCGTACCGGAAACTCGCCAAAAAGCATCATCCGGACCAGAATCCGAATGATCCAAAGGCGAAGGACCGTTTTGCCGCAGCCAACCAGGCCTACGAGATCGTCGGCGACGAAAAGAATCGCGCCGCTTTCGATCGCGGCGAGATCGACGCCGACGGCAAGCCGCGATTCCAGGGCTTTGAGGGCGCTGCCGGTGGCGGCGATCCGTTTGGCGGCTTTCGCCGGCAGCAAGGTCCGGGCGGCTCGCGGTTCGAGTTCCGCTCCGGTCGACCCGGTGGCGATCCGTTCGACGGCAACAGCGACATCTTCAGCCAGATTTTTGGCGACACTTTTTCTGGCGCGCGCGGTCCCGGCATGGGCGATCGCCGCCAGCAGGCGACCGCTGCCGATCTGAATGTGACGCTCGACGTCACCATCGAGGAAGCGGCGACCGCTGAAAAGGTGACGGCGATGTTCCCCGACGGCCGCAAGGTGGCGGTCAAGCTGCCGGCCTATGTCGAGGATGGCCAGACCATCCGCCTCAAGGGCCAAGGCGAGCAGGGGCCGGGCCAGCCAGGCGACGCGCTGGTCAAGATCCATCTGCGCCGGCATCCACGCTACCGCATCGAAGGCCGCGACCTGCACGCCGATCTGCCGGTGGCACTGGCGGATGCCGTGCTCGGCGCCAAGGTGCCTGTCGAGACGCCGACCGGCAGGCTCGCCGTCAACATTCCGGCCTGGTCGAGCTCCGACAAGGTCCTGCGGCTGAAGGGCAGAGGCCTGCCGGAAAAGGCCGGCGGTCACGGCGATCTCTACGCTCATGTGCGTATCATGCTGCCGGAAGGCGGTGATAGCGCACTCGAAGCGCTGTTGCGCAGCCAAAAAGGCTGATCGGCGGCTTTTGTCCCCTGAACTGTCCGTTTTGAGCGCTTGAAGGGGCTCTGTGCCTGTGCGATAGGGCAACCCACAAAGCTGAAATCTTGCGGAGAGCGCTCACATGGCGGGTGGACAGGGCCTAATGGCCGGCAAGCGCGGCCTCATTCTTGGCGTCGCCAACAATAGGTCGATCGCTTATGGCATTGCCAAGGCCTGCGTCGATCATGGCGCCGAGATAGCGCTGACCTATCAGGGCGAGGCGTTCAAGAAGCGTGTCGAGCCGCTGGCGGCGGAACTGGGCGCCTTTGTCGCCGGCCATTGCGACGTCACCGATCCGGCGAGCCTGGATGAGGTTTTCGCCAATGTCGCCAAACATTGGGGCAAGCTTGATTTCCTCGTCCACGCCATTGCCTTCTCCGACAAGGATGAGCTGACTGGCCGCTATGTCGAGACGTCACGCGACAATTTCCTGCGCACAATGGACATTTCGGTCTATTCCTTCACCACCATCGCCAAGCGCGCCGAGGCGCTGATGACCGATGGCGGCTCACTGCTGACGCTGACCTACTACGGCGCCGAAAAGGTGATGCCGCACTACAACGTCATGGGTGTCGCCAAGGCGGCGCTCGAGGCCAGCGTGCGCTACCTGGCGGTCGATCTCGGCGCCAAGAAGATCCGCGTCAACGCCATTTCGGCCGGCCCGATCAAGACCCTTGCCGCTTCCGGTATCGGCGATTTCCGCTACATCCTGAAGTGGAACGAGTACAATTCGCCGCTGAAGCAGACGGTGACGCAGGAGGAAGTCGGCGATTCCGGCGTCTATTTCCTGTCCGACCTGTCGCGCGGCGTCACCGGTGAAGTGCACCACGTCGATTCGGGCTACCACGTCGTCGGCATGAAGGCGGTCGACGCGCCTGATATTTCGACGGTCAAGGACTAGCACCCCCCAACCGTCGTCCGTCCCGATCCGCACCGGAAGACCTGATGTACCCGCTGGTTTATATCGCGCGCCACGGCCAGACCGCGTGGAACGCCGAAATGCGGCTTCAGGGGCAGGCTGACACCGATCTCAATGCTCTTGGCCGCGAACAGGCGACCGGCAACGGGCTTCGGCTAGCTGCGTTGGTTCCAGATCCCTGGGAATTCGACTTCGTCGCCAGTCCGATGAAACGGACGCGCGAAACGATGCAGCGTATTCGCGCCGCGATGAAGCTGGATCCGGATGCCTATCGAACCGATCCGCGCCTCGTCGAGGTCAATTTCGGCGATTGGCAGGGATTTACCTTTCCCGAGCTGGAGACGCGGTATCCCGGAGCAAGCGGGAGGCGTGCTCTGGACAAGTGGAACTTCCAGCCGCCCGGCGAAGGCGCCGAGAGCTATCAGATGCTGCTCGAACGGGTGAGGCCATGCTTCGACGCGATCGAACGCCAGACGATATGCGTGACCCATGGCGGCGTCATGCGCACCTTGTTTCGTTTCGTTCTGGGATTGGCCGAGGACGAGGCAGCGAACCTGGAAATACCGCAGGATCGCCTGCTCAAGCTCGAAGGCAAGAGTCTGGAGTGGCTTTAATGCATGTCGCCCAAAAGTGGCCCCGGTTTTGGGAGAACGACATACATAAAACAAAGACCTAAAGCGGGTCGCCTGAAATCCGTTCAGACGCGACACGCTCTAGGCCATTTCGCAGGCGGCTCGGCGAAAGCTGAACCGCAAACACTGCATTCAATTGAGGTTGGAAGCTCTAGTTGGCTGAGCTGTCCGGCAGTTCCATGTCGGTGATGACGTTTTCGCCATTGGTCACATCGTAGGCGATGACGATGTCCATGCCCGGCTTCAGCGCGTCGAGATCGGTCTCTGCGTTCAGCTTGTAGGACTTGCCGTCATCCAGCGTCAGCGTCGCCGTGTCCTTGTCGATCTTCTTGATCAGGCCTTCGGTCTGGCCGGCGAAAGCGGCGGTGGAAAGCAGCAGCGTGGCGGCAACGGCGCTAATCAGGGTACGCATAATCGTTCCTCTTTATCATTGCACCGGCATGGCGGCGGGCTGTTCAACAGCGGATGGAGCAGAGCAGAAACCAACCGAATGTGTCAAAACTAAATCCGCCAGATCACAGTTTGACCCCTGTGAAAAACGCCAATAGAACGCAATCTTCAGCCGGCTCCGATGCCGGGCAGGGTCATTTCATGTCTCACAACACGTTCGGCCACCTTTTCCGCGTCACCACCTGGGGCGAAAGCCATGGCCCGTCGCTCGGCTGCGTGGTCGACGGCTGTCCGCCCGGCATCCGCTTTACGCGCGACGAGATCCAGGCCGAACTCGACAAGCGCCGGCCGGGACAGTCACGTTTCGTGACGCAGCGCCGTGAACCAGATGAAGTGAAGGTGCTGTCAGGTTTCATCCTCGACGAGGACGGCGAGACGATGATCACCACCGGCACGCCGGTGTCGATGCTGATCGAGAATGTCGACCAGCGTTCAAAGGATTATGGCGAGATCGCCCGCCAGTACCGGCCCGGCCATGCCGACTACACCTATGACGTCAAATACGGGGTGCGCGATTATCGTGGCGGCGGCCGCTCCTCGGCCCGCGAGACGGCAGCCAGAGTGGCGGCCGGTGCCTTGGCGCGCAAGGTGGTGCCCGGCGTGGTGGTGCGCGGTGCGCTGGTGTCGATGGGCGAGAAATCCATCGATCGCGCCAACTGGAACTGGAATTTCATCGGCGATGCGGAAAATCCGTTCTTCACCCCCGATCCGGCTTCCGTTCCTGTCTTCACGCAGTATCTCGACGGCATCCGCAAGGCGGGCTCCTCGGTCGGTGCGGTGATCGAGATCGTCGCCGACGGCGTTCCACCGGGCCTCGGCGCGCCGATCTATGCCAAGCTCGACCAGGACATCGCCTCCGGCCTGATGTCGATCAACGCGGTCAAGGGCGTCGAGATCGGCAACGGCTTCGAGGCCGCCCGCATCACCGGCGAGCAGAATGCCGACGAGATGCGCATCGGCAATGACGGCAAGCCGGTGTTCCTGTCCAACAATGCCGGCGGCATCCTCGGCGGCATCTCGACCGGCCAGGCAATCGTCGCCCGTTTCGCCGTCAAGCCGACCTCGTCGATCCTGACCCCGCGAAAGTCGATCGATAAGGACGGCAAGGACGTCGAGATCATGACCAAGGGCCGCCACGATCCATGCGTCGGCATCCGTGCCGTGCCGATCGGCGAGGCAATGGTTGCCTGTGCGATCGCCGATCATTATCTGCGGCATCGGGGACAGACGGGGAGGGGAATAGGGGAATAGGGGAATAGGGGAATAGGGGAATATGTTGCGCTCTTAGCCCGGCCGGCCAAATCTTTTTGCTTTTCCCTACTCCCTTACTGCCCTACTCCCTTATTCCCCTGCGAGCAAAGCGAGCACTTATGCCTTACGACCAGAAGAAAATCGTCGAAGCCCTGCGTGCTTTCGAACGCGGCGAGATCGTCGTCGTCATGGATGATGACGGGCGCGAGAACGAGGGCGACCTGATCGTCGCCGCTGTCCACTGCACGCCCGAAAAGATGGCGTTCATCGTTCGCCACACCTCCGGCATCGTCTGTACGCCGATGCCGCGCGAAGAAGCCAAGCGGCTGAACCTTGCCCCCATGGTCGCCGACAACGATTCCGCCCACACCACCGCTTTCACCGTCAGTGTCGATTTCAAGCATGGCACCACGACCGGCATCTCGGCCGAAGATCGCACTTTGACCGTTCGCAATCTTGCCAACGGCAATGTCGGTGGCTCGGATTTCGTCCGCCCCGGCCACATCTTCCCGCTGATCGCGCGCGAAGGCGGCGTGCTGATGCGCTCAGGCCATACCGAAGCAGCGGTCGATCTGTGCAAGCTCGCCGGCCTGCCGCCGGTTGGCGTCATTTCCGAGCTGGTCAATGATGACGGCACCGTCAAGCGCGGTCCGCAGGTGCAGGCTTTCGCCGAGGAGCATGGCCTCAAGCAGGTTTCGGTCGCCGACCTCATCGCCTACCGGCAGCGCAAGGAAACGCTGGTCGAACGCGTCGCCTGCTCGGAAATCGACACGCTCGGCGGCAAGGCACAGGTCTTCACCTACACGCTGCCGTGGGACTCCATGCATCACGTCGCCATCGTCTTCGGCGACATTCGTGACGGCGAGGACGTGCCGGTGCGTCTGCATTCGGAGGATGTGGTGACCGATGTCTTCGGCACCAGCCACCGGCTCGACGCCATCATGAAGACAATGGGCGAGCGCAGGCGCGGTGTCATCGTCTATCTCAGAGAAGGCTCCGTCGGCGTTGCGCATCAGGAGCGCAAGCGGCCGGCAAGCGGCGACCGCGAGGATCACGAAGAGGCGCGCCGCCGCGAAAACGAGTGGCGCGAGATCGGGCTAGGCGCCCAGATCCTCAAGGATCTCGGCATCTCCTCGATCAACCTGATCGCCTCGCGCGAACGCCACTATGTCGGCCTCGAAGGTTTTGGCATCCACATCGCCAAGACGGAGATCCTCTGAGCCTCCCGCCGATCCGGTTGCCGGAGAAGACGGATGAATGCGTCTCTGCCTACCAGCCAGCGCAGCGAGCGGCTTTTGCTGCGCCGCCCAGAAGAGACTGATCTGGATTTCCTGATCGATCTCTTTTCGCGCCGGGAACTTGTTGCGCATCGCCCCGACCCTGTTCCGGATACACCCCAGCAGAGCGCCACGCGGCTGACGCGCGACATCGGCCATTGGGACAAGCACGGCTTTGGCCGCTGGGCGGTCGAGGCGGACGAAAAGCTGGTCGGCTTCGGCGGCGTCACGGTATCGGCGGATTTCGACGGTCTGAACCTGTCCTATCATCTTCATCCGGCGAGCTGGGGACATGGCTATGCCACGGAATTGGTGATGGAAGCACTGCGCACCGCGTTCGGCCCCTTGCGTGCCGATCGGGTTGTCGGCCTCGTCCGCCCCGCCAATCCGGCTTCGCGACGGGTGCTGGAGAAATGTGGCTTCGTCTTCGAAAAAGAGGTGATGTTGCATGGGGCGCCAACGATAGTTTTGGCATTGGCGCACCCAAGAAGAGTCAATATTTTCAGGCCCGGCCGCCTAGAGCGGCGCGCCCGGCCTAAGGCCCGGGCGCGCCGGAACTATTCCGCAGCAATCGCGGCTGCTTCGCATCCGTCCATCTCGCACTCAGCCGTGGCAAGGCTGCGCTGGCCAAGCAGCACCGTGGCCAGCGCGATCGTGCCTGAAGCCACAGAGACCCAGAACCCGTTCTGGGCACCGAACGCATCGACCACCGCGCCGGCCGCGAACGAGCCGAGCGCCATGCCGATGCCGATGCCGGTCATGACCCAGGTAATGCCTTCGGTCAGCATCGCCTCCGGCACATGCCGCTCGATCAGGCCGAAGGCGGTGATGAAGGTCGGCGAGATCGCCACGCCGCTGATGAACACGGTCAGCGCCAGCAGTGGCACGGTGTCGGCGGTGAGCGGCAACAGCGTGCCGAGCGCGACGAGGGCGACCGCGATGGCCAACTGGCGTTGCAGCGGCGCCTTCAGGCTGAGCGCGCCGACGATGATGCCGAGCACGAACGATCCCAGCGCGTAAACGCCGATGACAAGGCTGGCGGCGCCGGGCTGGCCAAGCTCCTTGGTAATCGCCACGGTGCTGACTTCCGTCGTCGCGAAGGTCGCGCCGATGAAGATCAGGGCGAAGGTGATGATCTGAACCGGCCGCAGGCGGATCGCCGAGCCGCTTGAGCCATGGTCCACCGGCCGCACTTGCGGCTCCGTCGAACGTTGCAGGATGAAGGCCGCTGATCCGAATGCGAGAAATAATGTGCTCACCAGAATGCCGGCTTCCGGGAACAGGGCAGCACTGAGACCGACCGATAGCGATGCCCCGGCGATATAGACCAGTTCATCGGCCGCGGACTCGAAGGCGAATGCGGTGTTCATCTGCGGCCGTCCGCGGAAAATCTCTGTCCAGCGCGCCCGCACCATCGCCGGCATGCTTGGCATGGCCGCGGCCAGTAAGGCCGACACGAACAGCGTCCACACCGGCCAGTCCTGGTTGGCCGCCGCTATCAGGACGGCGAAAGCCAGCACCGCGATGATGGTGGTGGGCACGACGATCCGTGTCTGGCCCAGGCGGTCCACCAGTCTGGATATCTGCGGCGCAACGAAAGCGTTGGCCAGCGCGTATGTTGCCGAGACGGCTCCGGCCAGCCAGTATTCGCCACGCGTCTGCGACAGCATCGCCACGATGCCGATGGGCGCCATGGCGATCGGCAGGCGCGCCATGAATCCGGCGGCCGCAAAGCCCTTGGCTCCGGGGGCACGAAAGATTTCCGAATAGGGATTTTGCATGGGTGGTTCCTCGACAAAGGACGATTCGGCAATTACATACGAAGCGTATGATTGTTAAATAGAGCATACGCCGCGTATGTCAATTGGCATACGTTACGTATGTGAATAGGGCCAGAAGCCATGCACAGACCCCGCAAGGAGATGATCGCCGAGACGCGCGCAAAGCTGATCGCGGCGGCCCGCCATGCCTTCGGCACAACAGGCTATGCGGAAGCCTCGATGGATGATTTCACCGCTTCGGCCGGGCTGACGCGCGGCGCGCTCTATCATCATTTCGGCGACAAGAAGGGGCTGCTGCAGGCGGTCATAGCCCAGATCGACGGCGAGATGGCGGCGCGCATCAATGAGGTCGCGTCGAGAGCGCCGACCCGCTGGCAGCATTTCGTCGACGAGTGCTCGACCTATATCGAGATGGCGCTGGAGCCGGAAATCCAGCGCATCATGTTCCGGGATGGCCCGGCCGTGCTGGGGGATCCAGCGCAATGGCCGAATGCCAGTGCGTGCATCGTGTCAATGACCGACCATCTGACCGCGCTGCAGGAGGAGGGGGTCGTTGTCTCGAGCCTCGACCCCGAGACGGCCTCGCGACTGATCAACGGAGCGAGCAGCCAGGCAGCGCAACGGATCGCCAATTCGGACGACCCCGAAGCGACGTCGAAGAAGGTGGTGACGGCGTTCAAGCAACTGCTCGAAGGCCTGCTCAAGAAGCCGGATCCGCAGTCGAATTGAAGTTCCCACCGGAGCTTTTCGTGCCGGCAGCTGTTCCCGATAGGAATTTTTTCTTGACACCTGCCCTCAGCTAAGGTACATATTCGTCCATGGTGCTGATTTGCGCCGGTGACCCGCCGCACAGGCGGGTTTTTCGTTTGATGCTCCGTCAGACAACGCGCCGGCGAAAGGCTGCGAAAGAAAACCGTTGCCCAGAATTCGTCGCCCTGTGGTGCCAGGGCCGGCAATTGACAATCGCCGGGTTGAGTTCATCCTCTTCCACCATCTCTGAGGCGGAGATTCGGGGCACATGTGGGATTTCGAGATCGGCCGGTCGGTGTCCATCATGATGCGGACCTGGCCGTTCATCGTCTTTCGTATGATCGTCTATTTCGGCATCACGCTGGCCTACATCATGGCGACCGGCACCGGTGCCTCGGTCGGCTATGGCGTCGGCCATATCTCCACCGATCCCGACGGGCCCATGTCCTTTGCCCTGTGGGGCGGCGTGGTCGGGTTTGGCATCGTCTCGATCGCGGTCTACTGGATCCGCGAATACATCCTCTATATCGTCAAGGCCGGCCACATCGCCGTCATGGTTCATCTGATCGACGGCCGCGACATTCCCGCAGGTCAGGACCAGATCGCCTACGCCAGGGATATCGTGACCCAGCGTTTTGCCGAGGCCAACATCCTTTTCGTCGTCGACCAACTCGTCAAGGGTGCCATCCGCGCCATCACCGGCCTGCTCGGCGGCATCGCCGCCTTCCTGCCTATACCGGGCCTGAGCGGCCTGGTCTCCTTCATCAACACGGTGATCCGCCTGTCGCTGACCTATGTCGACGAGATCATCCTCGGCTACAACATCCGCATCAATTCAGCCTCACCCTTCGAGACGGCGCGCCAAGGCGTCGTGCTCTATGCCCAGAACGGCAAGGTCATGGTCAAGAACGCCGTCTGGCTGGCGGTCATCATGTGGGGCGTTTCGTTCGTCATCTTTCTGATGATGCTGGCGCCTGCTGGTGCGATTCTGTTCCTGATGCCTGGCCAGCTCGCCGGCTGGGCTTTCGTGCTCGCCATCGTCTTCGCCTGGGCGTTCAAGGCGGCCTTCATCGAGCCTTTCGCCATCGCTTGCCTGATGCAGGTCTATTTCAAGACCATCGCGGGCCAGGTGCCGGATCCGGCCTGGGACGCCCGGCTGGCCGAGGCGTCGTCGAAGTTCAGGGAGCTCAAGGACAAGGCGCTCGCCTCCTTCGGCGGTTCGCGCTGGGGTACGGCCGGCGCCACACCCTGATCGGCCGGGCAGATGGTGTCTGGTGAGGCAGAAACGGTGTTGAGGCGCGCCACGGTGGACTTGAGCTGTGTCTCGCCTTGCCCGGAAAACGTCTCGCTCATGATCAGTTCCGGCAGCGGCAGCCGCCGTCCCCAACCATGCGTTTCAAGGTCCGGTTTGGAAGCGAACTCGGAAACACGGCCGACGCAGAGATAGGCGATTGGCGTTACGTGATCCGGAATGGCCAACAGCCGCTTCAGCGCCTCAGCCTCGATGATGCTCACCCAGCCGACGCCAACGCCCTCGGCACGCGCGGCCAGCCAGAAATTCTGCACCGCGCAGACGGTGCTGTAGAGATCCATCTCCGGATTGTGCCAGCGTCCCAGCGGCGAACCTTTCGAGCGCTGCCGGTCGCAAGTGATGCAGATGTTGAGCGCGCTTTCGCAGATGCCTTCCAGCTTGAGCTTGCGGTACAGCGCCTGTTTTTCCGCCTCGATCGCCGGCAGTTCCTGCTCGCGCGCGGCCAGGAACAGGTCGCGCACCCTTTCGCGTCGCTCGATGTCACGAATGACAATGAAATTCCATGGCTGCATGAAGCCGACCGATGGCGCATGATGAGCGGCAAGCAGCAGCCGCGCCAGCACGTCGTCATCGATCGCGGTGGGCAGGAAATGGCTGCGCACGTCGCGCCGCGTGAACATGGCGCGATAGACCGCATCGCGCGCATTCTGGTCGAATCCATCGTCAATGGCAGCGGTCATATGTTCCGGCATCGCTTGTCCCCTTGCGATTGCAGATTCAAAACGGTCAGAGCGTACTTTGTGCGTCCAAATGGACGCACGTCGCTCTGATGCCATCCGCCCGACCATGCGGATGACGATGCCTGCCAGGCCGGTCTTCTGGCTTGGGATCAACCCGCGTCCGGTGCCTTCCCGTCATCGACAGTGGCATTTACCGGCGCGGTCCCCCTCACAGCGTTGGGCACGCCACGGAATTCAACCGTGTTCCCGATTCTCCCGCTTGCGGCGGGCACCAGGCAGTACCCAGGGACCTTACGCCGAAGCGCCGGCGAGGCCAATGCCCGCGGCGACGCGAATGGACGCAGGCGCGATTTTCCCCAGTCATCGGCCGCCCGTGCATGGCCTTTGTCGATCCGGGTCACTAGATTAGGACGATGACCACCCGTCTCTACACGCATCCGATCTTCCTCGAGCATCTCACGCCGCCCGGACATCCCGAGCGGCCCGACCGCTTGCGCGCCATCGAGCGCGTGCTCGATGAGGAAGCCTTTGCCGGGCTCGATCGTATCCAGGCGCCGGAAGGCGACGAGGCCACCATCCTCTACGCGCATCCCGCCGATTTCGTCGCCCGCGTGCGCGCCGCCATTCCCGACGAAGGCATTGCCCGCATCGATGCCGACACCACTGCCAGTCCGAAGAGCTGGCAAGCGGCGATCACCGCGATCGGCGCCGCCAACGCCGCCGTCGATGATGTCTTTTCGGGCCGCGCCGACAACGTCTTCGTCGCCGCCCGGCCGCCCGGCCATCATGCCGAAAAGACCACGGCCATGGGCTTCTGCCTGTTCAACACGGCGGCGATCGCGGCGCGTTATGCGCAGAAGAAACACGGTGTCGAGCGCGTTGCCATCGTCGACTGGGACGTGCATCACGGCAATGGCACGCAGGATATTTTCTGGGACGATCCCTCGGTGCTCTATTGCTCGACACACCAGATGCCGCTTTATCCCGGCACCGGAGCGAAGACCGAAACGGGCGCCGGCAACATCGTCAACGCACCGCTGGCGCCGCAGACCGGCAGCGAAGTATTTCGCGATGCCTTCCTGTCGCGCGTCCTGCCCGCGCTCGACAATTTCGCGCCCGACCTGATCATCATTTCGGCTGGGTTCGACGCGCACCACCGCGATCCGCTGGCCGAGATCAATCTGACCGAGGATGATTTCGACTGGGCGACCGGCCAGTTGATGCAGCGCGCGGCACGCCACAGCGGCAACCGGCTCGTAAGCCTGCTCGAGGGCGGCTACGATCTGCAGGGATTGGCATTTTCGGTCGCCGCCCATGTCGGGCGACTGATGAAAGGATGAATGATGGCTGGTGAGACCAACGAAGACGTCAAGGCGATGAGCTTCGAGCAGGCACTCGATGCGCTGGAGAAGATCGTCGATGATCTGGAGCGTGGCGACGTGCCGCTCGACCAGTCGATCAGGATCTATGAACGTGGCGAGGCGCTGAAGGCGCATTGCGACCGGCTGCTGAAGGCCGCCGAGGACAAGGTCGAGAAGATCAGGCTGTCGCGCGACGGCAAGCCGGTTGGAACGGAGCCGCTCGACGCAGATTGAGGCCGGTCCGAACGATGGCCTCGCCTCACCGGTTTTTGGACATGATCATGATCGAGGCTATAACTCGTTGCGATTGAAACAGCTCAAGGACAAGAGGAGATACGGAAGCGATGTGCAGAAACATCAAGACCCTGTTCAATTTTGATCCGCCGGCAACCAATGACGAGGTGCGCGACGCGGCCCTTCAGTTCGTCCGCAAGCTGAGCGGAACGACGCGACCCTCGAAGCAGAACCAGCACGCCTTCGATCATGCCGTCGACGCCATCGCGGCCTCGGCGCGCGAACTGCTCGATTCCCTGGAAACCCATCAGCATCCGCGCAATCGCGAAGAGGTGGCGGCCAAGCTGCGGGCAAAGGCGGCCATCCGCTTTGCCTGATGCGGCCAGGCGGCCTTCGACCACCGACAAGGAGAGTCCATGAGCTTCTTCCCCGGGAAAGACCCTGAGGTGGGCGATGCGTTCGCCAGCGATCAGATCGAATTGATGGTCGTTCCGAACGCCAAGGACATCGGTGGTTTTCAGGTGCGCCGTGCCCTGCCAACGGCAAAAAGGCGGTTGGTCGGTCCGTTCATCTTCTTCGACCGCATGGGTCCCGCGATCCTGCGGGCCGGCCAGGCGCTGGACGTCCGTCCGCATCCGCATATCGGACTGTCGACGGTCACCTATCTGTTCGACGGCAAGATCCGGCACCGCGACTCCCTCGGCACCGAAATGGTCATTCAGCCCGGCGACGTGAATTTGATGACCGCCGGCCGCGGCATCGTCCATTCGGAGCGTACGCCGGAGGAACTGCGTGGCGCGCCGATGTCGGTATCCGGCCTGCAGACATGGCTGGCGCTGCCGGACGACAAGGAAGAGGTGGCTCCTGTGTTCGAGAACACAGGAGCGGTCAGGCTTCCCGAGATTGATGCCGAAGGCGTCAACGGGCGCCTCATCATCGGCGATTTCCAAGGATTACGGTCCCCGGTCAGGGCCGATTCGGAGACGCTCTACGCCGACCTGCGCCTGGCGCCCGGCGCCAGCGTGAAAATCCCTGCCGATGCGGAAGAGCGCGCCATTTACACGCTGGAAGGCGAGGTCTCGATTTCGGGCGATGTGTTCCCAGCCGAACGGCTGCTGGTGTTCCGTCCCGGTGACGAGATCGTCGTGTCGTCGCAGACCGGGGCGCATTTCATGCTGTTCGGCGGCGCCTCTCTTGGTTCGAAGCGTTACATCTGGTGGAATTTCGTCTCGTCGTCGAAAGAGCGTATCGAACAGGCGAAAGAGGAATGGAAGACAGGCCGCTTCGACATCGTTCCAGGAGACGAGGAAGAGTTCATTCCGCTGCCGGAAAGCTGATGCCTGTCGCCCAAAGTGGCCCGGTTTTGGGGAAACGACCTGCATAGAAGCAAAAGACCACAGTCTGATCCGCGTCACTGACACGCATTTACTTTCGCCGGCCGGCGGCCTATTTCGCCCATCAACCGAAAGCCTGAGCACCGTGAACGCAACGCCGCATACGCCGCTTCTCGACAAGGCCCGCATCCCGGCCGACCTGCGCATGCTTGCCGAGAGTGAGCTGCCGCAACTGGCGTCCGAGCTTCGCGCCGAGCTGGTCGACGCGGTATCCCGCACGGGTGGTCATCTGGGCGCCGGCCTTGGCGTGGTCGAGCTGACAGTGGCGCTGCACTATGTCTTCAACACCCCCGATGATCGGCTGATCTGGGATGTCGGCCACCAGGCCTATCCGCACAAGATCCTGACCGGCCGCCGCGACCGTATCCGCACGCTGCGCCAGGAAGGCGGCCTATCCGGCTTCACCCGCCGCGCCGAGAGCGAGTACGATCCCTTCGGCGCTGCCCACTCCTCGACATCGATATCGGCCGGCCTCGGCATGGCCGCGGCCCGCGATCTCTCCGGCGGCCGCAACAATGTCATCGCCGTCATCGGCGACGGCGCCATGTCTGCCGGCATGGCCTACGAGGCGATGAACAATGCCGGCGCGCTCGATGCACGGCTGATCGTCATTCTCAACGACAACGACATGTCGATCGCGCCGCCAACCGGCGCCATGAGCGCCTATCTGGCGCGGCTGGCCTCCGGCAAGGCCTATATCGGCCTGCGCGATTTCGGCAAAAAACTGACGTCTTATCTCGGCAAGCGTGCGGATCGTGCGATCACAAGGGCGGTCGAGCATGCACGCGGCTACGTCACCGGCGGCACGCTGTTCGAGGAACTCGGCTTCTATCACATCGGCCCGATCGACGGCCACAATCTGGAGCATCTGATCCCGGTCCTGAAAAATGTCCGAGACAATGGCGAAGGCCCGGTGCTCATCCATGTCGTCACCCAGAAGGGCAAGGGCTATGCGCCGGCGGAAGCCGCCGCCGACAAATATCACGGCGTCAACAAGTTCGACGTCATCACCGGCGCGCAGGCCAAGGCGCCGGCCAACGCACCGGCCTACACCAAGGTGTTCGCCGAAAGCCTGGTCCAGGAGGGCCGCGAGGACGACCGCATCGTCGCCGTCACCGCAGCCATGCCGAGCGGTACCGGCCTCGACCTGTTCGGCGAAGCGTTCCCGTCGAGGACCTTCGATGTCGGCATCGCCGAACAGCACGCGGTGACCTTCGCCGCCGGCCTCGCCACCGAAGGCTACAAGCCGTTCGCGGCCATCTATTCCACCTTCCTGCAGCGCGCCTACGACCAGGTCGTCCACGACGTCGCCATCCAGAAATTACCGGTGCGCTTTCCCATCGACCGCGCCGGCTTCGTCGGCGCCGATGGCGCCACCCATTGCGGCGCCTTCGACACCACCTTCCTGGCGACACTGCCGGGCTTCGTGGTGATGGCGGCGGCCGACGAGGCGGAGCTGCGCCACATGGTACGCACCGCGGCAAGCTATGATGACGGCCCGATCGCCTTTCGCTATCCGCGCGGCAATGGCGTTGGCGTCGACATGCCGGAGCGTGGCTCCGTGCTCGAAATCGGCAAGGGCCGCATCGTCAGGGAGGGCACCAAGGTAGCATTGCTGTCCTTCGGCACACGGCTGCAGGATTGCCTGATCGCCGCCGAGGAGCTAGGGGCTGCCGGGCTTTCCACCACGGTCGCCGACGCCCGTTTCGCCAAGCCGCTCGACGAGGATCTGATCCGGCGGCTGGCCCGCTCGCATGAGGTTCTGGTGACGGTGGAGGAGGGCGCCGTCGGCGGCTTCGCCAGCCATGTGCTGCAGTTCCTCGCCCATGAAGGCCTGCTGGAAAGCGGCCTGAAGGTGCGCCCGCTGGTGCTGCCCGACGTGTTTACCGACCACGCGAAGCCGGAAAAGATGTATGCCGATGCCGGGCTCGATGCTGCCGGCATCGTGCGCACCGTGTTCGTCGCGCTCGGGCATACGGTTCGCGCCCAGCGCGCCTGAATCAAAGTCTCAGTGACTTGAATCAGTTTGCCGGCCAACGTTCTTAACGCGTTGTTTACGCTGCCGTTTGGCGCTTTGCTTACCGTGTCTCTTGGCCGTTTTTCAACGGCGCCCTGCTAGATCGTGATCAGGCAGGGAGACAGCAACAATGAAAACGCTTCTGTGCGGCGCAGCGCTTTGCGCCGTCATCGTCGCGCCGGCCACAGCCGAAACGCGCTATGATCGCAGCCTCGAAAAGGCGGCCATGGGCATCGTCGCCGGCAAGATGGGCGACATCCGCGGCGGCTTTTCCTTCAAGCAGGTGCCGCAACTGGTGGTTCTGCCGGCCCCCGTTCCCGCACCTGCGCTTGCCATCGAGCCTTCACGCGAGCAAGCATCGGGAGGGCGTGCGGATGGGTTGTCTCCGGCCGTCGAGCGCCCGGTTTCGCGAAGCGTATTCTGAGCTAGAGACCAGCAAGCCCTGATCGGGATTGCCCGATCGTTTCATCGTGCTTTGCCGCTGTGCGGGTGATCTAAAGGCGTCGGCACTGCTACTCCGCCGCCACCAGCTCCGCTTGTTGCGCCGGTTTCTCGGGGCGCCAGGATTGCGCCGCGTGGCGGGCGCGGTCTGCCAGGGCGGCAAGGCGTCCGCGCAGGTTTCGTCCACCCACCACTGACGACAAGATCACCGAATGCGTCGCAAAGCGGCGCTTGAAATCCTCGCCGCCGCAGAGAAAATCGATCGTGGTCAAGCCCCTGTCGAACGACCACTGGATGTAATCCATCATCAAGACCATGCCCGGCGAGGCCCGTTCGAAGGCCGGATCATAGGTGGTGACGAAAGCCATCATCGTTCCATGCTGCTCGAAATTGATCGATATGGCGATGATCTCGTCTTCGCGTTCGAGCACGAAAATGCGCAGCAACCCAAGCCCGGCCAGAACCGAGATCAGTGCCGGCAGCGCGGGGGAACCTTCGTCGAACAGGTCCGAAACGCGGCCGTGTTTTGCGAGCCATAGCCGCTTCAGCGCGGCGACGCGTTCCAGCACCGGCTCGCGGGCTTCGTGCGCATCCATCAGGCGGAAACGCAGCGCGCCGCCTTCCTCCATGAATTTGTAACCACGGCGATAGTTTTGCCGGGTTTTCTTCGACTGGCTTTCAAACCATTGTGCGCCGCGTTGTCCGGCGCTGGAAACTCGGTAGCTGACCTCGCTGCGGTGGCTCGGCTGCAAAATGCTGCCCTGGCCTGGGGCGGCGGGACCAAGCAGGGTCCGGAATCGAGCATCGGGCAACAGCCGATTGAGATACGCAAGATCGAAGCCGCCATCGTCGAGGATATGTTGCCAGAGTTGCGGCAGGATCTGTGGCTCTGCATCGGGAGCAAGCAGGACATCTCCATAGTCGCAGTGATCCTTCGCCGCCCATTCCAGCATACGGATGCCCGAGCGCCAGAAGGTCGCGAGCGCAATGACCGCCTCGAGGCGCTCGCCGCTCCAGACCAGGCCGATCCTGAGGCCGCGGCGGTCCTGATGCGGTGTGGTGTGCCACCAGGCCGAGATCCAGTCGGGATGCTGGAAAACGAGGCCGCCGGCGCGTTGCCAGAGCGCTGCCCAGGCGGGCGCGATTTCTGCCAGTCGCTCTGGCGAGGTTGCAATTTCGATCCGGTGCGCTTGCTGCATCCGGAACACGGCCGGTCCGTTCATGGCTTGCCCCCCTGCGGCGATTGCTGTGGCTCGGGCTTGTCGGCGCGGAAATGTCTGGCGATCTGCCGCCACATCCGCTGCAGCGGCATGACATAGAGGCCTGCGAGCGACTGGTAGTCGCGCACGTTGCGTTCGATCAAACCGAACTTGAAGTCCTCGTCGGGTCTCGGAACGCACAGAGTTCCGAAGAGCCGATCCCAGAACGAGAAGAGCAGCCCGAAGTTCTTGTCGTAATGGCGCGGGTCGGTGCTGTGGTGCAACTGATGCCAGTGTGGGCACAGGATCAGATTGTTCAACGGCCCAAACGAGATCTTGAAATGCGTGTGCCTGACGAAATCCATCATCAGGATGTTGCGTATGATGTAGACGTTGACGCCGAAGACCGTCAGTTCAACCAGGTTCAGCGACACCAGCGACCAGATGCCGAAGCAGATGCCGGGAATGACGCCGTCCCAGGCCCGGTTCATCAATTCGTCGAGCGGGTGGACGCGATCTTTGGTGATGCCGACCATCACCTCGGCCGAATGGTGCACCTTGTGCAGTTCCCAGAGCACCGGGTAGCGGTGCTGGGCGACATGATAGAGATAGTACGAAATGTCGTAGGCAAGCAGCATGGTGAGGGTGAAGATCGTCACCGTCACAGGCCCCGCCGGCCCCTCGATCAGAGGCGGCTGGATTGCCAGCAGCGTGGAGAGCAACCAGTTCGTCGCATAGCCGACGGCGCTGACGAAGACGACGCCGGCGGGCAGCATGAGGAATGGCATCAGCGCCTTCCGCGTCACCCAGAACAAAAGGTCGGCTTTCGCCGAAGGATGCGTGATGACCTCATGCGGGACCGCGAACTCGAAGAACTCTTTCCAGCTCTTTTTCTCGACCGTGCGCCAATAGGCGACCAGGGCACTGGCCAAAGCAGTCAGCAACAGAAGTCCGGTCGCCAGCAGGCCGGCGCCGGAAATCCGGTCAAGAACCTTGTAGACGATGTCGCTGGCCATTTCCAAAGTTGCCGCCTCTCCATCCGGGTTTTCCCGTCGTCGCGGTCATAACATTGAAGTCCTCAAGCAAATGCGATGAAAATTGGTTAAGAAATCATGAGGCTTTCTAGATTGTTGGTATTTACCCGCAGGCGGTGAGACCTCATGCTTCGGCGGTCATCCGTCTCAACGGGCGTAACGCATGGGTATTCATAAGGATGGTCGGCGGGACGGGACGCCTCACCATCGTCGCCGTGCAAGATGCTGAGCATGATGATGGGAACGGGAGACGAAATGCTTCCAGCTGGCGCTCTTGCCATCGTCGTCGGCTTTGGCCATGAAGGCCGATGAATTCGCCTCTGCCAGCCAGCGCACGCCAGCGGCTCGACGACCTGCTCGTCCAGCGCGGGCTGTTTGCCAGCCGCTCGCGTGCCCGCGACGCGGTCGAGCGCGGCACTGTGACCGTCGACGGCGTCATTGCGCGCAAGCCCGGCCAGAGCGTTTTGCCGCAATGTCACGTTACCATCGATGATCCGGCGCAAGGCTATGTGTCGCGCGCGGCACTCAAGCTGATCGGCGGGCTCGATCATTTCGGCCTCGATCCTGCCGGCCGTGAAGCGCTCGACATCGGCGCCTCGACCGGCGGCTTCACCCAGGTGTTGCTCGAGCGCGGCGTGGCCCATGTCACCGCCGTGGATGTCGGTCGTGGCCAGATGCATCCTGATATCGGCGGCGACCCGCGTGTGACGGTGATCGAAGGGCTGAACGCCCGCGACCTCGCCGTCACCGATCTCGGCGGGCGTATTCCGGATTTCATCGTCTCCGACGTCAGCTTCATCTCGCTGAAACTGGCGCTGCCGCCGGCCCTTGGTCTGGCCAAGGCTGGCGCAAAGGCCATGTTTCTGGTCAAGCCGCAATTCGAGGCCGGCAGGGAAGCGATCGGCAAGGGTGGTCTGTTGAAGGATCCCTTCGATGCCGCCCGTGTCGCCGGCCTGCTGCAGGATTGGCTGGACTCCGTTCCCGGCTGGCGCTCGCTGGGGCTGCATCTGTCGCCGATCGATGGCGGCGACGGCAATCGCGAATTCCTGCTCGGTGGGATCAAGGACCGATGAGCGCGCGCTTCAGCATCAGGAAACTTGGCGCTCAGGGCGACGGTGTCGCCGAGACCGAGACAGGCGATCTGTTCATTCCCTTCACACTGCCCGGTGAAACGGTCACCGCCGCGCGCGAACGGGATCGCGCCATGCTGATGGCGGTGCTGGAAGCATCGCCGCTGCGCATCGATCCCGCCTGCCGCCACTTCACCGAATGCGGCGGTTGCGCGCTCCAGCATTTCGAAGCCGAAGCCTATCGCCGGTGGAAGCGCGAAAAAGTGGCGCACATCCTGAAGGGCAAGGGCATCGATTGCGAGATCGGTGACCTGGTCGCCTGCGCACCGCAGACGCGCCGCCGTGTCGTGCTTGCCGCCCGGCGCACCGAGACAGGCATGCTGCTCGGCTTCCATCGCCATCTGTCGCCGGAGATCGTCGCCATATCGGAATGCCCGATCTCGCTGCCGGAGATCGTTGCCGCCCTCGATCGCTTGAAGGCGCTCGCCGAATTGGTCTGCGCAACCACCAAATCGTTCCGGCTGGCGGTCACCGTGACCGGTTCGGGGCTTGATGTCGCGGTTCACGAATCCGGCAAGCTCGGGGAGCACCAGCGCCGGATCGCGGCTAACTTCGTCATGGCGCAGGGCTTTGCCAGGCTGTCCATCGATGACGAAATCATCATCGAGCCGAAAAAGCCGGTGGTCATGTTCGGCAGCGTCGCTGTCGCCTTGCCCCCGGGCGCGTTCCTGCAGGCAACCGAGGCCGCCGAACAGGCGATGGCCGACATCGTCGGCGGACATCTGAAGCGTGCCAAGAAGGTGGCGGATCTTTTCGCCGGTTGCGGTAGCTTTGCTCTGCGCCTGGCCGCGAAGTCGGAAGTCCATGCGGTGGAAGGCGATGCGGCAGCGCTTTCAGCGCTCGACCGTGGATCGCGCTTCGCCACCGGCTTGAAGCGGGTGACGGGCGAACGCCGCGACCTGTTCCGCCGGCCGCTGACGTTCAAGGAGTTGAATGCGTTCGACGGTGTGGTGTTCGACCCGCCGCGCGCCGGCGCCGAGGACCAGTCGAAGCAGATCGCCCGCTCGGATGTTCCCTACGTTGCTGCGGTATCCTGCAATCCGGTGACGCTGGCTCGCGACCTGCGCATCCTCATCGACGGCGGCTACGCCTTGAAGAGCGTGACGCCGATCGACCAGTTCCTGTGGTCGCCGCATGTCGAAGCGGTGGCACTGCTGGAGAAGCCGAAGAAGCGGCGATAGCCTGGAGGCTTCGGCCCTACGAACTTGGCGACAGTCGTTTCGACGTGCCGCCGCGTTGGTTGATCGACACCCAGGTGTTTGGGTTCTGCTGCGACTGGCGTTTCACGAAGTAATAGCCCGTCGCGTTCCAGGGCCTGATCTCATTGACCAGATTGTCCAGGACAAGATCGCCCTTGTCGGTTTTCACCGTCAGAATGGTGTGGCCTTCATTGTCCAGGTCGCGCACCACGGTCATCAGCAACGCCTGCCGGGGGAATCCCGCTGCCAGAAGAAGCTTGCGCTTGTAGAGCGCGTAGATCTTGCAGTCGCCCTTGCCGTCCACCGGATAGTCCCAGTGATCCGCCATCGTACCCCAGTGATCGAAATTGCTGACGGGTTTGATGGCGCTGTTCGCCTTGTGATTTATCCGCTTGAGGATGCGTAGGTTCTGCGCGGTCAGCTTGACATTCGCCGCCGGCAGAGCGGGCACCTTGCACTCCTTTGGCCGGCGATGGCAGAAATCGACCCAACCGTAGGGGACGCTGGTGCTTCCACCAACTGCGGCAGATTGCGTCGATCGCGACTTGAACGATGTCGACTGTGCCGCCGCTGGACTGGCTTGCAACCATGTCGCGCCAATCAACGAAACGAAGCCAAGCAGGAAAGAGGAGGTCAGGACGCCGGGGAAATGCCGCATTGCCAACACCACCGCAACCAGAGGGCCGGCACTGCGTTCGTGCGGAAACGGCAGCCCAGGCAGTTAAACACCTAACAATTTCCTAATGCCGATTGTGTTCACTTCAAGGTGCAGCCGGGAATTCAAACTGGAAAACGCAAGCATCAGCGGGCGCATTCGGTCTGACGCGACCATCAGGCGCCAGCGACGGACCTTTGTCATGCTTCCTGCAAGCTGTCATATCCCGCCGTCTTTGCAGCCTTGGGAAATTACGATCAAAGGTTGCAAGCCAGCGCAATGAGCTGATTTCCCCAGATGCAGAGCATCTGCGAAATCCATTCCCTTCTTCGCGAGGTCGAGTGCGGACGACACCACCGCGCTGTCCGCGACCTCTACTGTTGAGAGCCCGCCAAATGTCCGCAGCGCGATGTCAGGCGCCGCATAACGTAAGCGCCGGCGCAACTCTCATGATGGCGCTCTCGGGTGCGCTCGTCGCCTGGATTTTGCGAAAGATCGCTCGAACCGGGCTATTGCCGTCCTATGCACTTGGCATCGCGGCCATGACGTTTGTCGCAGCTGCGCTGTATGTCTCCGGCCATGACGGGACCGTCGACTGCCTGAGTGCTTGGGTCAAATATGCGATCGGTGGCGTCATCGCCTTCCTGATTCTCTACACGACTTCGCGCCGGTCTATCGGCAAGGCATAACGGCCCGGCCATCGGGGCCGTTCGCTCAGACCCGCGTGCCGCCCACCGTCATCTGGTTCATGCGCAGATGCGGCTGGCCGACGCCGACCGGCACGCCCTGTCCGGCCTTGCCGCACATGCCGATGCCGGTGTCAAGCTTCATGTCGTTGCCGATCATCGAGACGCGATGCATGGCGTCCGGACCGTTGCCTATCAGCATCGCGCCCTTGATCGGCTGCGTCACCTTGCCGTTCTCGATCATGTAGGCCTCGGTGCAGCCGAACACGAATTTGCCCGAGGTGATGTCGACCTGGCCGCCACCGAAGGAGACGGCATAGATGCCGTTCTTGACCGAGGCGATGATTTCGTCCGGCTCCATGTCGCCCGCCGTCATATAGGTGTTGGTCATGCGCGGCATCGGCTGGTGTGCGTAGCCTTCGCGGCGGCCGTTGCCGGTTGCCTTCATGCCCATCAGCCGGGCGTTCTGGCGATCCTGCATGTAGCCGACCAGCTTGCCGTCCTCGATCAGCACATTGCGGGCTGAAGGCGTGCCTTCGTCGTCGACTGTCAGCGAGCCGCGCCGCTCGGGCATCGTGCCGTCGTCGACGACGGTCACCCCCTTGGCGGCGACCTGCTGGCCGAGCAGTCCGGCGAAGGCCGAGGTCTTCTTGCGGTTGAAATCGCCTTCCAGCCCATGGCCGACGGCCTCGTGCAGCATGACGCCCGGCCAGCCGCTGGACAAGACGATGTCGAAAGTGCCGGCCGGCGCCGGTATCGCCTCGAGATTGACCAGAGCTTGCCTGAGCGCCTCCTTGGCGGCGTGCTTCCAGCTGTCCTCGACCAGGAATTCGCCAAACGCCTTGCGGCCGCCCATGCCGTAGGAGCCGCTCTCCTGGCGGTCGCCATTGCCGACAACGACGGAGACGTTGACGCGGACAAGCGGGCGGATGTCGCGCACCATTTGGCCGTCGGCGCGCACGATCTCGACATGCTGCCAGGATGCGGCGAGCGATGCCGAAACCTGCCGCACGCGCGGGTCCTCGGCGCGCAGCCAGGCGTCGATTTCCTGCAGGAGCTTTGCCTTGGCCTCGAAGGAGGGCGAGGGGATCGGATTCTCTTCGCCATAGAGATGGCGGTTGGTGCGGGCGGGTGCGGCGGCAAGCGTGCCGGAATAGCCGCCCTTGACGGTCGAAACGGCATCGGCCGCGCGCAGCAGCGAAGCTTCGGAGAGATCGCTGGAATGGGCATAGCCGCTGGCTTCGCCGGCAACCGCGCGCAGGCCAAACCCTTGGTCGGTGTTGAAGTTGGCGGTCTTCAGCCGGCCATTGTCGAACATCAGCGCTTCGCTCTCGCTGTATTCGAGGAACAGCTCGCCGTCATCGGCGCCGTTGATGGTTTCGGCGACGATCTGCTTGATGCGATCGTCTGAAATGTCGAATTGGCCGATCAGGCTGTTCATGGCGCGTCCGTTCACAGGAGGAATGGGTCTTTGCCACGATGTAGGCGCGAAGGTGCGCCGAGACAATCGCTCAGCCGCATTGTGAAGACAAAAGCGGTTTGCCAGCAGACCGTCGACGTCACTTCTGGTTGATGAAGCCGGTGATGTCGCCGGGCTTTCAGGGGAGGGCGGCGAAGCCGTCGGCAAAACCCTTGAGGTCGACCGGGATGCCGATGCCTTCTTCCGGGGTCTGGAAGACAATGAAGGTGGCCGACGTGCCGGTCTTCAGCGTGTCGAGAAGCGGCTTTTCGAGGATAACCTCGGCATAGCAGCCGTCCTGGAAACAGCGCACGAAATAGGCGCGACCGATGTCCTTGCCGTCGACATTGAGGCCAAGCCCGTTGGGCAAAAGCACGCCGAGCGGCGCCAGCACGCGCAGGATCTCCGCCTTGTTGTCGGCGGTGCGCAGCACGACGACCGACAGTCCCATCTCCGGACGGTCCTCGGCGACGACGTTCTGCATCATCACGCATTGTTCCGAGGTGGCACCGGCCGGCGTGTCGCAGATGATCGACCATGCGCCATGCGTCGAGCGAACGGTACCGCTCGGTTGCGCGGCGTTCGCCGTGCCGGACACGATCGCGGATAAGCCGATGCCAGACAGGGCGGCGAAAAAGATGACCTTCGCCCAGTTTCTCGAAAACCGAGAGTTTCTCGAAAGCCAGTAATTCATGACGGCTCCATTGCGAATCACGGCACTTTAAGCCGCGCCAAAGCCAAGTAAAGGACGAGACCGCACCAGGTCTGCCCCGAAAAAGCCAATACGGCGCTTTTCCCTGCCAATTTCGCCCGAATTGCGACGTTCGGCACGTGCGCGCCGCGGGAATGCCGCTGTGGGTTCAATGTAGGCGATTCGGGGCTGCCGCGGCTGCCTCCAAAGGCACATCCGGGCTTGCGCGCAAAAATGCCGCACGGTTTCGTCCGCTCCTTTCTTGCGGAGGGAAAAAGAGTATGGTTTGAACCAGCTTGAAACTGTCGGGATTCCCGTCCCGGCATTGTTCGTTATTCTCGTGGGTACCACAGCGAGGAACTGGGAGACGATGAGGGCGATGAGAAATTTCCTGGCAAACGCCAAGGTTCCAGCAAGTGCCAAGTTTCTAAGTGCTTGTGCCGCTATCACGTTTTTCGCCGGCGCATCCGCCCATGCCGACCAGCCCAAGAACTGGGAGACAACCTTCCAGGCGCCGGCGACCGACATGATGCGGCAGATCGAGTGGTTCGGGAACTACACGATGTGGTTCATCGTCCCGATCACCATCCTGGTGCTGATTCTTCTCGCCTATTGCATCATCAGATTCCGCGCGAGCGCCAACCCGGTTCCGTCCAAGACCAGCCACAACACGTGGATCGAGTTGATCTGGACGATCGGACCTGTCGTCATCCTGCTCCTCATCGCTATCCCCTCGTTCCAGTTGCTGACCGCGCAATACACGCCGCCGGAAGAAGCAAAGCTGACCGTCAAGGCGACCGGCAACCAGTGGAACTGGGACTACGAGTACCAGACCGACAACACGCTCTCTTTCAACTCCGCGATCCTCCAGGACGCCGAACGCGCCGCTGCCGGCAAGGAGGACCGCAAGGTCTACCCGCGCCTGCTGGCCGTCGACAACGAGCTGGTCGTGCCGGTCAACACCATGACCCGCGTGCTCGTCACCGCGACCGACGTGATCCACTCCTTCGCCATGCCGTCGTTCGGCATCAAGATCGACGCCGTTCCGGGTCGCACCAACGAGACCTGGTTCAAGGCGGAGAAGGAAGGTATTTTTTACGGCCAGTGCTCGCAGCTCTGCGGCAAGGACCATGCCTTCATGCCGATCGCCATCCGCGTCGTCTCCGATGCGCAGTTCAAGACCTGGCTGGCGGCAGCCAAGACCGATCTGCCCGGCGCCAACAAGACGCTGATGGCCGAGGTCGACGGCCAGAACAAGGTAGCGGCCGCCGGCAACTGATGCCGCGGGTTAGCAAGATTTAGGGAACGGAGCGGAACATGGCAGACGCTGCAGCTCACGACGGGCACGACCACAAGCCTTATCACGGCTGGGTGCGCTGGGTTTATTCGACCAACCACAAGGACATCGGCACGCTCTACCTGATCTTCGCGATCATGGCCGGCATCATCGGCGGCGCCTTGTCGGTCGCCATCCGCATGGAGCTGCAGGAGCCTGGCATCCAGATCTTCAGCGGTCTGGCGCAGATGGTCTACGGCATGAACGGTGACGCCGCGATCGACGGCGGCAAGAGCATGTACAATGCCTTCGCCACCGCGCACGCCCTGATCATGATCTTCTTCATGGTCATGCCGGCGCTGATCGGCGGTTTCGCCAACTGGATGGTCCCGATCATGATCGGCGCGCCCGACATGGCGTTCCCGCGCATGAACAACATCTCCTTCTGGCTGCTGCCGCCGGCCTTCATCCTGCTGCTCACCTCGATGTTCATGCCGAGCGCACCGGGTGCCTATGGCGTCGGTGGCGGCTGGACGCTTTATCCGCCATTGTCGACTTCGGGCCAGCCCGGGCCGGCCATGGATCTGGCGATCCTGTCGATCCACATTGCCGGTGCCTCGTCGATCCTCGGCGCCATCAACTTCATCACCACCATCTTCAACATGCGCGCGCCTGGCATGACGCTGCACAAGATGCCGCTGTTTGCCTGGTCGGTGCTGATCACCGCCTTCCTGCTCCTGCTGTCATTGCCGGTTCTGGCCGGCGGCATCACCATGCTGCTCACCGACCGCAATTTCGGCACCACCTTCTTTGCGCCCGATGGCGGCGGCGACCCGATCCTGTTCCAGCACCTGTTCTGGTTCTTCGGTCACCCTGAAGTGTACATCCTGATCCTGCCGGGCTTCGGCATCATCAGCCACGTCATCTCGACCTTCTCGAGGAAGCCGGTGTTCGGTTACCTCGGCATGGCCTACGCCATGGTGGCGATCGGCGCCGTCGGCTTCATCGTCTGGGCGCACCACATGTACACGACCGGCCTGTCGCTCGACACGCAGCGCTACTTCGTCTTCGCCACCATGGTCATCGCGGTGCCGACAGGCGTGAAGATCTTCTCCTGGATCGCGACGATGTGGGGCGGGTCGATCTCGTTCAAGACGCCGATGCTGTGGGCGCTGGGCTTCATCTTCCTGTTCACCATCGGCGGCGTCACCGGCGTCCAGCTGGCCAATGCCGGCCTCGACCGCTCGCTGCATGACACCTATTTCGTCATCGCCCACTTCCACTACGTGCTGTCGCTGGGCGCGGTGTTCGCCATCTTCGCCGGCTGGTACTACTGGTTCCCGAAGATGACCGGCTACATGTATTCGCCCGTCATCGCCAACACCCACTTCTGGGTCACCTTCGTCGGCGTGAACCTGATCTTCTTCCCGCAGCACTTCCTCGGTCTCGCCGGCATGCCGCGCCGCACCATCGACTACCCCGATGCGTTTGCCGGCTGGAACTATGTGTCGTCCATCGGCTCCTACATCTCGGCCGTCGGCGTCCTGATCTTCCTCTATGGCGTGTTCGAGGCCTTCCAGAAGAAGCGGATCGCCGGCGCCAACCCATGGGGCGAGGGCGCAACGACGCTCGAATGGCAGCTGCCTTCGCCGCCGCCCTTCCACCAGTGGGAACAGCTGCCGAAGATCAAGTAAGGCGGCTGCCCGCTCGAATACGAAACCGCCGGTCCGCCGGCGGTTTTGGCCAACGGATGATGGACTTAAGTACGCATGGCCCTTGTCGACGACCCATTGATTGACGAAGCGGGCTTTCGCATGTCGGAAGCGACGGCGGGCGATTTCTTCGCGCTGCTGAAGCCGCGCGTCATGTCGCTGGTGGTGTTCACCGCCTTTGTCGGCCTGGTCGCCGCCCCCGTGACCATCAACCCTCTGCTGGCGGTGATCGCCATCCTGGCTATTGCGATAGGTGCTGGCGCCTCCGGCGCGCTCAACATGTGGTACGATGCCGACATCGATGCCGTGATGACCAGGACCGCCAGCCGCCCGGTCCCGGCCGGTCGCATCCAGCCGCACGAAGCGCTGACCTTCGGGCTGGTGCTGTCGGTGCTGTCGGTGATGACGCTCGGCGTGCTGGTCAACTGGCTGGCGGCGACGCTGCTGGCCTTCACCATCTTCTTCTACGCCGTCGTCTACACGATGTGGCTGAAGCGCTGGACGCCGCAGAACATCGTCATCGGCGGGGCCGCCGGTGCCATTCCGCCCGTGATCGGCTGGGCCGCGGTGACCGGGACGGTCAGCCTCGAAAGCGTTGTCTTGTTCCTGATCATCTTCCTGTGGACGCCGCCGCATTTCTGGGCGCTGGCGCTGTTCAAGTCCGAGGACTATGCCAAGGCCGGCATTCCGATGATGCCCAACGTCGCCGGCCACGCTTCGACCCGCCGCCAGATCTTCGCCTATGCCCTGGTGCTGGCCCCGGTAGGCGTGCTGCCGTGGCTGCTCGGCTACACCACGCCCTTCTATGGCGTGGCCGCCCTGCTGCTCGGGGTCGGTTTTGCCTGGTACGCGTGGAAAGTGCTTGGCATGGCCGACGATGACCGCGTCATGAAACCGGCCAAGGCCCTGTTCGCCTATTCGCTGCTTTATCTCTTCGCCATCTTCGCTGCCTATCTGGCCGACAGCGTTGTCGAACGCGCGCTTGCCATGGGTGGAGCATGACCATGATCGAGGAAAAGCTCGAGACCGTCACGTTGACCGAGCGTCAGAAGAAGGCGCAGCGCAGCCGTTCTATCGCCATCGGCGTGGCGCTGGCGCTGCTGGTGGTCATTTTCTACATCGCGACGATCGTGAAGTTCGGCCACAATCTGGGCACGATGTGATGAGCGTCGAGAAGTCCAGGAAAGCGGCGGGCAAGAACAGCAACGTCATCGTCGCGGCTGTCTGCCTCGCCTTCTTCACCGGCATGATCGGCATGGCCTATGCCGCGGTGCCGCTCTACAAGATGTTTTGCCAGGCGACCGGCTATGGCGGCACGACGCAACGTGCCGAGAAGCAGTATGCCGGCCGCGTGCTCGACCGCGAGATCACCGTCCGCTTCGATGCCAACGTCGCCGGCGTGCCGTGGGAGTTCCAGCCGGTCCAGCGCTCGATGACGATGAAGATCGGCGAGACCGTGCAGGCGCACTATCAGGCTACCAATAAGTTCGATCGTCCCGTGACCGGCCGCGCCACCTTCAACGTGCAGCCTGAGCTGGCGGGACCCTATTTCAACAAGGTCGAGTGCTTCTGCTTCACCGACACGACGCTGAAGCCCGGCGAGACGCTGGACATGCCGGTCCTGTTCTATGTGGACCCCGACATCGTCAATGTGCCGGAGCTCAAGGACGTGAAGACGATCACGCTGTCCTACACGATGTTCCCGGTCGAGAAGACCAAGCCGGTCGCCTCCTCGGCGCCGGCCGATGGCAACAGCAAGACAATTTCGAATACCGAAGCAAATCTCGGGGGTTGATATGGCAGACGCGCACGCAAAACCACAGCATGACTATCATCTCGTCGACCCGAGCCCATGGCCTTTCCTAGGCTCGGTAGGGGCGCTCGTCATGGCCTTTGGCGGTGTCGCCCTGATGGAATATCTGAAGGGCGGGTCGTTCCCGGTCTTCGGCTTCAACATCGCCAATCCGTGGCTGTTCTTCATCGGCCTCGTGATCGTCCTCTACACCATGTTCGCCTGGTGGTCGGACACGATCAAGGAAGCGCATGAGGGTCATCATACGCGGGTCGTGTCGCTGCACCTGCGCTATGGCATGATCATGTTCATCGCCTCGGAGGTGATGTTCTTCGTTGCCTGGTTCTGGGCCTATTTCGATGCCAGCCTTTTTGCCGGTGAGGCACAGAACTACGCGCGCGCCACATTTACTGGTGGCGTCTGGCCGCCGAAGGGCATGGAGGTTCTCGATCCCTTCCATTTGCCGCTCTACAACACCGTCATCCTGCTGCTGTCGGGCACCACGGTGACCTGGGCGCACCATTCGCTTCTTCACGGCGACCGCAAGGGGCTGATCAACGGCCTGGTGCTGACCGTTGGCCTCGGCATGCTGTTCACCATGGTGCAGGCCTACGAGTACATGCACGCTCCGTTCGCTTTCAAGGATTCCATCTATGGCGCCACCTTCTTCATGGCGACCGGCTTCCACGGGTTCCACGTCATCATCGGCACCATCTTCCTGTTGGTCTGCCTGATCCGGGCGATGAAGGGTGATTTCACCCCCAAGCAGCATTTCGGCTTCGAGGCGGCCGCCTGGTACTGGCACTTCGTCGACGTGGTCTGGCTGTTCCTGTTCGCCTCGATCTACGTCTGGGGATCGGTCGGCGCGGTGATCGAGGGCCACTGATCCAGGCCTGAGGGATTTTCATTTCTGGAGGCGGCCGCGGCAACGTGGCCGCCTTCTTCTTTTTGGCGCAATGATCGCTGATCGATAGCCAATGCGACTGACAATCTTCCGGGCTATTTGCGCATTGATGATCGGGGCACTCCCGGCCTTTGCCGGCGAGAAGGTGGGCCTGGTGCGTGTTCACAAGGCCGAACGCCGGCTGGAACTGATCGGCGACGGCAAGGTCCTGCGAAACTACGGCATCGCGCTCGGCGGCGATCCCGTCGGGCACAAGCACCAGGAGGGCGATCAGCGCACGCCCGAGGGGAACTATGTCCTCGACTGGCGCAACCCGAACAGCATCGCGCACAAATCGATCCATATTTCGTACCCCAATGCCGATGATGAGGCCGCCGCCAAGGCGCGCAATGTCGGCGCGGGCGGCATGATCATGATCCACGGCCAGCCGAATGGTTATGGCTGGTGGGGCTGGCTGCTTCAATTGGTCGACTGGACCGACGGCTGCATTGCGGTTACGGACTCCGACATGGACGAAATCTGGGCGCTGGTGGCCGATGGCACACCGATCGAAATCGAGCGGTAAGCAATGAGCGACGACGCTCCTATGAGTGAAGACAGAGCGATCTGGCCGCCGATCGATCCGATCTCGGCCGGCCTGCATGGCCGCTGCCCGCGCTGCGGCGAGGGGCGGTTGTTCTCCGGCTTCCTCACTGTCGGCAAGCGCTGCGTCAATTGCGGCCTCGATTATTCCTACGCCGATGCCGGCGACGGGCCGGCGGTGTTCGTCATCCTGATCATAGGCTTCCTTATCGTCGGCCTGGCGCTCTGGGTTGAAGTCACGCTTAGCCCGCCGCTCTGGTTGCATCTGCTGGTCTGGATTCCGCTGGCTGTCGTGCTGTGCCTGGCGGCGCTGCGGCTGATCAAAGGCGTGCTGCTGACGCTGCAATACCGCAACAAGGCGGCCGAAGGCCGGTTGGATCGCGGCGAATGAGCGAGGCAACCGTTAAAGCCGATGGCCGATCGCGGCCTAGGACGGCATTGCTGCTCGGCCTTGGCCTTGTGCTGTTCCTGATCCTGCTGGTGCTCGGCACCTGGCAGGTGCAGCGCCTTTATTGGAAGGAAGGCCTTCTGCAGACCATCGACCGGCGCACTCATTCAGCGCCGCGGCCGCTGGCCGAGGTCGAGAAAGAATTCGCAGCCACCGGGGACGTCGATTATACGCCCGTCGCCGTCACCGGGACGTTCCTGCATCAAGGCGAACGGCATTTTTACGCGACCTGGGAAGGCGATGCCGGCTTCAATGTCTACACGCCGCTGGCGCTCGACGACGGCCGCTTCGTCCTGATCAATCGCGGCTTCGTGCCTTACGATCTGAAGGATGCCGCCAAGCGCGCCAAGGGACAGGTGACTGGCAGAGTGACGGTCACGGGGCTCGCCCGCAACCCCCTGCCAGCAAAGCCGTCGATGATGCTGCCCGACAACGATGTGGCGAAGAACATCTTCTACTGGAAGGACCGCGACGTCATGGCGGCGAGCGCGGGCCTGCCGGCTGGGTTCACGCTGGTGCCGATCTTCATCGACGCAGACAAGACTCCAAATCCAGGCGGATTGCCGGTTGGCGGCGTCACCATCATCGACCTGCCGAACAGCCATCTGCAATATGCCGTCACCTGGTACGGGCTTGCCGCAGCGCTCGCCGCCGTGCTCATCCTGCGGCTTCGTCGCCCCGCGAAAAAGGAATGAACGCGAGCGACGCCCCCTTTCTACCGATGCCCTTGACAGGGCAGGGGTGCGCACCTCATTTCGGCTTTGATCAACCGGCCCGGATTTAATGCTTCAGACAACCACCAAACCACCTCTGACGATCCGGCTCTGCCAGCCGCGCGGTTTTTGCGCCGGTGTCGACCGTGCCATCCAGATCGTCGTGCTGGCGCTGAAGAAATATGGCGCGCCGGTCTACGTCCGCCATGAAATCGTGCACAACCGCTACGTCGTCGAGGGGCTGCAAAGCCTTGGCGCCGTCTTCATCGAGGAACTCTCCGAGATCCCGGCCGAACATCGGCAGTCGCCCGTCGTGTTCTCGGCGCATGGCGTGCCGAAATCGGTGCCGGCGGATGCGAAGGCGCGCAATCTCTTCTATCTCGATGCCACTTGCCCGCTGGTGTCGAAGGTCCACAAGCAGGCGATGCGCCATCAGCGGCTCGGCCGTCATGTGCTGTTGATTGGTCACGCCGGACATCCCGAGGTGATCGGCACCATGGGCCAGCTCCCGGACGGAGCGGTGACCCTGATCGAAACCGAAGCCGATGCCGCAAAGCTCTCGCCCGTCGATCCGCAGGCGCTAGGCTTCGTTACCCAGACCACATTGTCGGTCGAGGACACCGCCGGCATCATCCGCGCCTTGCAGGATCGCTTTCCGGCGCTGCAGGCGCCAGCGGCGGAATCGATCTGCTATGCCACCACCAACCGCCAGGAAGCCGTCAAGGACACCGCGCCGGGCGCCGATCTCTATCTGATCGTCGGCGCGCCGAATTCATCCAATTCGCGACGACTTGTCGAAGTGGCGGAGCGTGCAGGCGCCACCATGTCGCTTCTCGTGCAGCGCGCCGCCGAGATTCCGTGGAATGACATCGGCAACATTTCGACGCTCGGCCTGTCGGCCGGCGCGTCGGCGCCCGAAATCATCGTCGACGAGATCATCGACGCGTTCCGGCAGCGCTTCGATGTCACGATCGATCTGGCCATCACGGCCACGGAAACGGAGGATTTTCCGGTCATGCGGGTACTGCGCGATGTCGAACTGACGCGGGCCGACATGGCCTTCGTCAATGGAGCCGCGTAAGGCACATGGCGGTCTACACTGACGTCGCGGAAGGCGAACTCGGCGCATTCCTGAAGCACTATCCGGTCGGCGATCTCCTGTCCTACAAGGGCATCGCCGAAGGCACCGAGAACTCGAACTTCCTGCTGCACACCTCGAGCGGCTCCTACATCCTGACGCTCTATGAGAAACGCGTCGAGAAGGCGGATCTGCCGTTTTTCCTCGGACTGATGGGCCATCTCGCCTACAAGGGCGTGTCCTGCCCGCTGCCGGTGACCGCCCATGACGGCAGCGTCATCGGCACGCTCGCCGGCCGGCCGGCGGTCATCATCACCTTCCTGGAAGGGCTTTCGTTGCGGCGGCCCACAGCCACGCATTGTGCCGAGGTCGGCAAGGCGTTGGCGCAATTGCATCTGGCCGGCGCCGATTTTTCGATGACGCGTCCGAATGCCCTGGCCATCGACGGCTGGCGCAAGCTCTGGGACGCAGCGCGCGACCGCGCCGACGAGGTCGAGCCGGGCCTGGCGGCCGAGGTTGATGCCGACTTTGCCGATTTTGAGCGCAACTGGCCCAAAGACCTGCCGCAAGGCATCATTCATGCCGATCTTTTCCCGGACAACGTTTTCTTCCTCGGCGAAAAGCTCTCCGGCCTGATCGACTTCTATTTCGCCTGCGACGACCTCTATGCCTACGATGTCGCCACCTGCCTCAACGCCTGGTGCTTCGAGAAGGATTTTTCCTTCAACCTGACCAAGGGCAAAGCGCTGCTCGCCGGCTACCAGAGCGTCCGGCCCCTGAGCGATCAGGAAAAGGCTGCGCTGCCGATGCTGGCGCGCGGTTCGGCGTTGCGCTTCATGCTGACCCGGCTATACGACTGGCTGACCGTCCCCGATGGCGGGCTGGTGATGAAACGCGATCCGACCGAATACATCAGAAGGATGCGGTTCCACCGGGCGATCAAATCTCCTTCGGAATATGGATTGGCCTGATATCATGAGCAAACAGGTTGAGATCTTCACCGACGGCGCTTGTTCGGGCAATCCCGGCCCTGGCGGCTGGGGCGCGATCCTGCGCTTCAACGGCACCACCAAGGAGCTTTCCGGCGGTGAGGCCGAGACGACCAACAACCGGATGGAACTGTTGGCCGCTATCTCGGCGCTGAACGCGCTGAAGGAACCGTGCACGGTCGAGCTTCACACCGACAGCAAATACGTCATGGACGGCATTTCCAAGTGGATCCACGGCTGGAAGAAGAACGGCTGGAAGACCGCCGACAAGAAGCCTGTCAAGAACGGTGAACTCTGGCAGGCGCTCGACGAGGCCAACAAGCGCCACAAGGTCACCTGGAACTGGGTCAAGGGCCATGACGGCCATGTCGAGAACGAGCGCGCCGACGAACTCGCGCGCGAAGGCATGGCGCCGTTCAAGAAAGGCCCGTTCAAGCCTGCAGCAGCGCCAAAGCCTGCTGCGCCGGCAATCGCGAAGGTGCGGCGCTCGACCCAGAGCTATTGAATTTCAGGAGCGGCGCGGCTCGGGTACGAAGAAGCGGATCAGCCAGCGGGCGGCGGCAACTACTACGATATCGGCGCGCATTCCGTTGTCTACGGCTGGCAGCCGATCGACAGGCCGACACAGCCGTAAGCGCTTATCGTATCAGCAGCGCCGTGCCCCAAAGCCCAAGTGCGAACACCGTGTGCGACACCAGGTTCAGCGCCCGGATCCGCATCGGGTTGGGCCGCTTCGAGGCGGCCCAGCCGGCGCCCATGCCGGGTGCCAGCAGGAACCAGCCGGCGCCGACGGTGACAATGCCGAGGATGAAGGCCGGCAGAAATGTCGGCGCGGCAAGCCAGCCCGCTCCGGCCAGCACCACCAGGATGATGCCGTAGATGATGCCGACAAAATAGTGAAAGGCCCAACCCAGCGCCTTTTCATGCGCGTATGGTGCTGTATCGCCGATATCGTCGTGAAAGACCTTGTCACGGAGATGCCAGACCCAGCGGCCGACCGGCCCCCAGTTCGGCCGTGGCTGGCCGAACGCCTTGTGCAGGAAGATGGCCCAGAGATCCATCAGCACGGTGGCGCCGACGCCGATCGCGATAGCGCGCCAGAAGATGTCAAACATCGCTAGGATCCCCCCAAAGCAACCCATGAACCACAAGCGCCATCGCCGTTGCGGCCGAAGGCGCACTGAAGTTCAGAGCTGTCCCAGAATATGGGCCGCGCCGGACTCGTCGACACCGGGCTTGGTCTCGACATTGAGCGCGGTGACCTTGCCGTCGTCGACGATCATCGAAAATCGCTTCGAACGCAGCCCCATGCCGCTGGCGGAAAGGTCATTGTCGAGGCCCACTGCCTTGGCGAAATCGCCACTGCCGTCGGCCAGGAACAGGATCTTGCCCTCGCCGCCGGTGAAGCGCGCCCAGGCGCCCATGACATGGACGTCATTGACCGAAACGACGGCGATGGTGTCGACGCCGCGCGCCAGGATGGCGTCATGGTTCTCGAGATAGCCGGGCAAGTGGTTGTTGCTGCAGGTCGGCGTGAAGGCGCCGGGAACTCCAAACAGAACGACCTTTTTGCCCGGGAAGATCTCGGCCCCGGTGATCGGCTTGGCGCCGTCGTCGGTCATCGTCTTGAAGGTCACGTCAGGCAGCTTGTCGCCAACGGAAATGGTCATGGATTCCTCGCTTGGGAAAATGGGGAAGGGCGTGTCTTTGCGTAGCGAACCCAACGGCTTCCTGCAACCGTTGCGATGGGCTGGATCAAGGGAAAGGCAGAACCCCTTCGACAGCGCCCGCCGCACTCGTCAGCGTATAGTGAAGCCCGCCATCGGTCGGCGTCGTCGAGGGGCGGTCGAGGATCGGCACGGTGAAAATCAGCTTGCCGTCCTTTTCGCTGCGGGCCGGGGTGCCGAACATGTAATCCCGCTCGCCGGCAACGAAGAAATCCGCCGCCGCCGGATCGCCGGGAAAGCTCGCCTCGACAATCAGCGTCTCATGGTCGCCCGGCAGCACATTGATGCCGAAATCGGACCTCGCGGGCGCTGGCAGTGCCGTAAAACTCGCCTTCACCAGCGCCGCGTCCTCGGCATTGTCCGGATCGGAGGCGGGGTCGACGGTCAGCCGCGTCTGCACCGGAATGCAGATCGTTTCGCAGATGCCGAGAAAGATGTCGGCATCGATCACCGCCGGCTGGTTCGGCGTCGCCAGCGTGAATGTCACCGGCAGAGAGACCGGATAGTTGTAGCCCGCCCATTTGCCATAGCCGTCGTCATGGCGCTGCGGCGCCGGAAACGACAGAGCGGCGTCGGCGATGTTGGTGCTGGCCGAAATGTCGAGTTGCGGCGGCACGCCCGCGTCTCCCGGATCGCGCCAATATGTCTTCCAGCCGGGCTTGAGCGCTATGTCGAGAACGCCCTGTATGCGGCCGGCATCGTCGGCTTTGCCTGATGTAACCAGCCGGACCTTGCCGCCTTCGCTGTTGTACCACGCCGACGAAGAGGCGGCGGCGGGAAGAGCGGTGGCCGATCCGATGGCGGCGCCGAGCAGCAGGATTTTCAAGGTTCGCATGGCGGTGATTTGATCGTCCGTTCGTGGCCGCGCAATGATTTCATGGCCTTGCCGGTATCATATTTGCGTGACTTCGAGGGAGAAGAATGTTCGAGCCGCCGCCACAGGCTTTGGTCGAATCCAGCACGGCGCATCTTTTCGGCGCTTTGGAAACGCGTTACGCTCCCTTCATGGACTTGTTGCGCCACAAGAAGACGGTCGCTAGTCGCGGCTTTCTCGACGATCAGTTCCTGATTGCCATGCCCGGCATGAAGGACGACCGTTTCACGCGCTCGGTCATCTATGTCTGCGCCCATTCCGATGAAGGCGCCATGGGCCTGATCATCAACCAGACGCAGCAGATGCTGTTTCCGGACTTGCTCGTGCAACTGGGCATCATGAACGAGCAGGAGGCAATCCGCTTGCCGGCTCAGGCCCGCGATTTCGTCGTGCGCAATGGCGGCCCCGTGGATCGCAGCCGGGGCTTCGTCCTGCATTCGGGCGACTATCGGGTGGAATCGTCGCTGACCGTTTCCGACGACATCTGCCTGACGGCGACCGTCGACATATTGCGCGCCATATCGTCCGGCCGCGGACCCCGTCATGCGCTGATGGCGCTCGGCTATTCCGGCTGGGGTGCCGGCCAATTGGAGACCGAGATCGCAGAAAATGGCTGGCTTACCTGTCCGGCCAGTGCCGAGCTTCTGTTCGACACCGATATCGAGCGCAAATACGACCGGATCCTCGCCTCGATCGGTATCGACCTTGCGCATCTCAGCCTCGCTGCCGGACACGCCTGATCCGTTTACGCTTGCGTCAGCGGATACTGCTCTTTCAGCGTCTTCAGCACCTGGTCGCCCGGCATTGGCGCGCCGAACATGAAGCTCTGGACATATTCGCAGCCCATCTGGCGCAGTTCCAGCGCGTCGCTCTCGTCCGAAATGCCCTCGGCGACGACGGACAGGCCGAGTTCATGCGCCATGTTGACCATCGATTTCAGCAGCACCGCGCGCTTGGGCGTGTTGTCGTCGACGAAGCTCTTGTCGATCTTGATGGTGTCGAAGGGGAAACGCGTCAGATAGGCCAATGAGGAATAGCCGGTGCCGAAATCGTCCAGCGACAGGCCGATGCCGAGCTGCTTCAGCTTGGTCAACACATGGGCGGTCTGCTCGGGATTGTCCATGACGAGCGATTCGGTGAGTTCGAGCCGGAAGCAGCGCGGCTTCAGGTTGGCCCGAGCGATGACCGAGCGGACGTCGCTGACCAGGTCGCGGCGGATCAACTGCCGGCTGGACAGATTGACCGAGACCGACAGCGGCGCGTCGCCGATCTGCTTTTGCCAGCTGGCGAGGTCTTCCGCCGCCTGCTGCATGGCAAACAGGCCGAGCTGCACGATCAGGCCGCAGCTTTCGGCGACCGGGATGAAATCCGCCGGCGGGATCATGCCGCGGCGCGGGTGGTCCCAGCGCAGCAGCGCCTCGAAGCCGGCGACACTGCCGTCCTCGAGCCGCACGATCGGCTGGTAGGCAAGGGTGAATTCGCGTCGCTCGATGGCGCGGCGCAGGTCGGATTCGAACTGCAGCCTGTCGGTGCCGACAGTGCGGAAAGCCGGACGGAACGGCTCGATCCTGTCGCCGCCGAAGCGCTTGGCCTGATGCATGGCAAGCTCGGCATCCTTGACCATGTCCTCGGCCGACATCTGTGGCGAATTCCAGGTGATCAATCCGATCGAGGCGGTCAGCACGATCTCGCGCTTGGCAAAGGTGATCGGATTGTTGATGGCATGCTTGATGGCATCCGCCACGGCGGCGATGCGGGCCGGGTCCTGTTCGGACAACAGCATCAGCGCGAACTGGTCGCCGGCAAAGCGCGACAGCGAGTCCTTCGGCTTGAGCAGCCGGTGCAGGCGACGCGCGATGGTCAAGAGGATGGTGTCGCCGGCCGAGATGCCGAGCCCGTCGTTGACCTGCTTGAAACGGTCGATGTCGATGACGAAGACGGTCGGGCGCACCTTCTCTTCGGTGCGCGCGATCGAGATGATCGCTTCCAGCCGGTTCATCAAAAGTTCGCGGTTCGGCAGGCCGGTCAGGTTGTCGTGCACGGCATCGTGCAGCAGCCTTTCCTCGGACTTTTTCTGCTCCGTCACGTCGACCATGGTGCCGACGCAGCGGATGACTTCGCCGTCGGATCCGATGACCGGGCGCGCACGCAGCGAGAACCAGTGATAGTGGCCGTCGGCGCCGCGCAGTCGGAAGTTCTGCGACACCCGGCCGCGCCGGTGCTCGAGCACGACGTCGAGCGTCGTGCGGAACGTGTCGCGGTCGTCGGCATGCAGCACCGGCAGCCAGTTACGCGCCGCACCGCCGAGGCTGTTCGGCGCCAGCCCGAGTTGGATGCTGACATCGGGCTTGGTGACGACGCGGTCGCGCAGCACGTCCCAGTCCCACACCGTGTCGCCCGATCCGGCGACGGCAAGCGCCTGCCGCTCCAGATCGGAGAACAGGCCCTGATGCAGCGCGCCGCCGGCAAAGGCATGCTGCATGACAGTGAAGCCGATCAGCAGGATGATCAGGATCAGCCCGCCGCCCAGGGCCGGCTGGGCGATGTCGTTGTCGAGCATGCCGGTGATCGCCATCCACGACCCGCATAACCACAACAGCACCATGACCCAACTGGGCACCAGCATGATCGCACGATCATAACCACGAATCCCGAGGAAGATGATCAGGCCAAGCCCCGTCAGTGCGGTGGCGGCGAAGGACAGCCTGGCGATGCCGGCGGCGACCGCGGGATCGACGATCGCGACGCCGGCGATCAGCACCAGCCCGAGTATCCAGACCAGCGCGCCATAACTGAAATGGCCGTGCCATCGGTTGAGGTTGAGATAGGCGAACAGGAACACCACGAAGGTTCCCGCCAGCGCCACCTCCGTTCCCGCCCGCCACATCTGCTCATTGCCGGGCGAGATCTCGATGACCTTGTTGAGGAAGCCGAAATCGACGCAGATATAGGCCAGTACCGCCCAGGCAAGCGCGGCGGTCGCGGGGAACATCGAGGTCCCCTTGACCACGAAAAGGATGGTCAGGAACAGCGCCAGCAGGCCCGCAATGCCGATGACGATGCCGCGAAACAGCGTGTAGGAATTGACCGAGTCCTTGTAGGATTCGGGATCCCAGAGGTAGACCTGCGGCAGCTTCGGCGAGGCCAGTTCGGCGATGAAGGTGATCACCGTGCCGGGGTTCAGCGTCACCCGGAAAACGTCGGCGTCGGGACTGGTCTGGCGGTCGAGCGCGAAGCCTTCGCTGGGCGTGATGGCAGCGATGCGGGTCGAGCCCAGATCCGGCCAGAAGATGCCGGAATTCACCAGGCGGAAATGCGGTGCGACGATCAGCCGGTCGAGCTGCTGGTCGGTGGTGTTGGCGAGCGCGAAGACAGCCCAGTCACCGGTCGAACGGGCATCATTGGCCTCGACCTCGATGCGCCGCACGATGCCGTCCGGACCCGGCGCGGTCGACACCTGGAAATTCTCGCCCTGGTTGCGGTAGATCTCGACGGCGCCGGAAAGGTCGAGCGCGACGTCGTCGCGGGCGATCTTGATCGGCTCGACGGCGAAGGCCGACGATGCCGCCCACAGCGTCAGGAGTGTCGCGAGGACAATGGCGAACAGCGGCCCGTTGCGCAGGAATTTCGTCAAAAATCAGTCCTTCGTTCCAACGCCCGGCGGATCGTCCGCGATCCGGGCGTAGAGGTAGTGGTCCTGCCAGATGCCGTTGATCCTGAGATAGGATCGCAGCAGTCCTTCGCGCCGAAATCCGGCTTTTTCAAGCACGCGGATCGACCTGATATTGTCGGGAATACAGGCCGCTTCGATCCGGTGCAACCTCAGCGTATCGAAGGCGAAGCGGGTCACCACCTTGACCGCGTCGGTCATCAGGCCGCGGCCGCCGAAGCGCTCGCCGATCCAGTAGCCGACATGGCCGCTTTGCGAGACGCCATGGCGTATGTTGCCGAGCGTGATGCCGCCGGCAAGCTTGCCGCTGCTCCTCTCGAAGATAAAGAAGGCGATAGCGGTTCCCTGAGCATAATCCTCGCGGTAGCGGCTGATGCGCAGCCGCCATGCGTTGCGGTCGAGTTCGTCGGGAGTCCAGCGTGGCTCCCATGGTTCGAGGAAGGCGCGGCTTTCCCCGCGCACCGCCGCCCACTCGCGATAGTCGTTGGTGAACGGCACGCGCAACGTGACACGGTCGCCCTTCAGTGCCGGCAGGTCACGGCGAAAGAAAGGGAGCGCGAACATGGCGCTTTGAGGGGCTTAGACGGCGAGCTTGCGGGCCGCGGTCTGCGTGCCCGCCAGCGATTCGAGAATCGCCTCATAGGGCGCCAGTGTGCCCACAGGCCCGACAGCGGTAAGCGTCGGCTTGGTCGAGAACAAACGCGACGATAGATCGGTCAGCCGCTCGATCGTCAGCGCCGACAGCCGTTCCATCAGTTCCTCCTTGGCGATCGGCCGGCCGAACAGAAGCAGTTGCCGTGCGATCTGCGAAGCGCGGCTGGCCGGGCTTTCGGCTGACATGATCAGTCCGGCGCGATATTGGGCGCGCGCCCGGTCGAGTTCTTCCTGCAGGATCTTCTCGCCGGCCTTCTGCAGTTCGTCGATGATGACAGGCACCAGTTCGGCGATGTCGCTCTGGCCGGTCGCTGCATGGACGCCGAAGACGCCGGTGTCGGAAAAGCCCCAATGGAAGGCATAGACCGAGTAACACAGGCCGCGCTTCTCGCGGACCTCCTGGAACAGGCGCGACGACATGCCGCCGCCGAGGATCATCGACAGCACCTGCGAGGCGTAGAAGTCGCGCACATGATAGGCGCGGCCTTCGAACCCCAGCACGATCTGCGCGTCCATCAGGTCGCGGTCCTCGCGAAAATCGCCGCCGACATATTGCGCATATTGCGGGATGGTGCTGTCGGCCTTGCTGCGGAAGCCGCCGAGCTGCTTTTCGACCTCGCGCACGAAATTGTCATGCTTGATGTCGCCGGCGGCGACAATCACCATGCGCTCGGCGCCATATTGCCGCTCTATGAAGTCGTGAAGTTGTTTCGAGGTGAAGGATTTGACGGTTTCGGGCGTGCCGAGAATGGAGCGCCCAATCGTCTGATGGCGATAGGCGGTTTCCGTGAAACGGTCGAAGACGATGTCGTCGGGCGTGTCGTGCGCGGCGCCGATCTCCTGCAGGATCACATGCTGTTCGCGTTCGAGTTCCTGCGGGTCGAATTCGGACTCCTGCAGGATGTCGGCAAGAATGTCGACGGCCAGCGGCACGTCGTCGGAGAGCACCCTGGCATAGTAGGAGGTGGTCTCGACGCTGGTGGCGGCGTTGATTTCGCCGCCGACGTCCTCGATCTCCGAGGCGATTTCGAAGGCGCTCCGCCTTTTCGTGCCCTTGAACGCCATGTGCTCGAGCAGATGGGCCATGCCATGCTCGTCGTCACGTTCATTGCGGGCACCCGACTTGACCCAGGCACCAAGGGCAACCGATTCGATGCTTTGAAGGGTTTCGGTGGCGACTGTCAGGCCGTTCGACAGACGGCTTACCTCAACACCCATATGGCTACTACTCCCTAACGCGCCGCCCGCGCGCGGCGGCCGACGTAATCTTCCACCATTTTCAGGTCGGATGGAAGTACCGTGTATTTTTCCTCCGATGTCATCAACCCACCTAGCCATGCGGGCAGTGCGGGCGACACGCCGCTGGCGGCTTCGACGGCGGCCGGGAATTTTGCCGGGTGTGCTGTACCCAGCACCACCATCGGCACGGCGCCTGACGCCTTGCCTGCGGCGACATGCACGGCTGCCGCAGTGTGCGGATCGAGCAGATAGTTGCTGGTCGCGAGCGTCGAGCGGATGGTGGCGGCGACCTCGTCCATATCAGCGCGGCCGGCGTCGAATTCGGACCGCATCCCGGCGATTTGGTGGGGTTCGATGGTGAAAGCACCGGACTGCTTCAGGCCGTCCATGTAGCGCCGCACGGTCGCGGCGTCACGGCCGGAGGCCTCGAACAGCAAGCGTTCGAAATTCGACGACACCTGGATATCCATCGACGGCGACGTGGTCGCAAAGACGCCCTTGGTGCGGTATTCGCCGGTCGAAAAAGTGCGCGCCAGGATGTCGTTGTCATTGGTGGCAATGACCAGCCGATCGATCGGCAAGCCCATCTTCTTGGCGGCATAGCCGGCAAAGATATCGCCGAAATTGCCGGTCGGCACGGTGAAGGAAACCGGCCTGTCCGGCGCGCCGAGCGACAGCGCCGAGGAGAAATAATAGACGATCTGGGCCATGATGCGGGCCCAATTGATCGAATTGACGCCCGAAAGCGCCACCCGGTCGCGAAAGCCGTGATCGTTGAACATGTCCTTGAGCAGGCCCTGGCAATCGTCGAAATTGCCTTCGATCGCCAGCGCATGGACATTTGCAGCCGTCGACGTCGTCATTTGCCGCTGCTGCACCGGCGAGACGCGGCCATGCGGGAAAAGGATGAAGATGTCGGTCCGGCTGCGACCGGCAAAGGCATCGATGGCAGCCCCGCCGGTATCGCCCGAGGTGGCGCCGACGATGGTGGCGTGCTGGTCGCGTTCGGCAAGCACATGGTCCATCAGCCGGGCCAGAAGCTGCATCGCCACGTCCTTGAAGGCGAGCGTCGGCCCGTGGAAGAGTTCCAGGACGAAGGTGTTGGGGCCGGTCTGCACCAGCGGGCAGACAGCCTCGTGGCGGAAGGTGGCATAGGCTTCGCGGACCAGCCGCTCGAAGACGGGCGCTGGGATTTCGCCGCCAAGGAACGGCGACAGCACGCGGATGGCAAGGTCGGGATAGGCAAGGTCGCGCATGGCGCGGATCTCGGCGGCGGAAAACTGTGGCCACTCGCGCGGCACGTAGAGCCCGCCGTCGCGCGCCAGCCCAGCCAGCACGGCGTCGGAAAATCCAAGAACGGGGGCTTCCCCGCGGGTACTCACATAGTGCATGTCACAATTCCGTTACTGCCTGGCTTTTTCCGTCCACCGCAAGGTGGTTAATTCTGCACTGGCTCAGTCGCATTTTTGCCGCGCGGTTGATATACGTCACCAGCTTTGCGAGAGGGAAGTGCAGTTTCATGGCGTTTCGTACATTCAGTGGTCGCTTTTTGGCGGGTCTTGCGCTCACCGGCTTTATGCTTGCCGCCGCCGGCTGCCAATCGGGCGACAATGGCATCCTGAACCTCGGCATCGGCAAGAAGGAGGACCCGACGGCGCCACCGCCGCCGCAGGATCCGAAGATCCTGGCCAGCCAGTTGCAGGCCTATTGTCCCAGGGTGACGGTGCGGGACGGCACGGCCTTCTTCAACACCTATTCCAGGGAAGCTCAGAAGCCCAAGCCCAGGATCAAGAAGACCGGCGATGCCGCGCAGGATGCCGCGGCCCAGGCCGAGGCTGACGCCGCTGCTGCAACGCCGCCCGACGAATCGGCCAACATCATCTACCAGGCGTCGGTCAGCGACGTGACACGCGACTGCAGCCGTGCCAACGGCCAACTGACGATGAAGATTGCGGTCGCCGGCAAGATTGTCCCCGGACCGAAGTTTTCTCCAGGCACGATCACCATGCCGATCCGAACGGCGGTGATGCACGGCACCGAGGTCCTCTACTCGCAGCTCCACCAGTATCAGGTCCAGGTCACCGATCCTTCGGTTGCCACGCAGTTCGTCTTCACCGATTCCAATGTCGTCGTGCCCGAGCCGACGGCCCAGGATTATCAGGCCTTTGCCGGCTATGACGAAACCGCGCATCAGGCAACGGCCGACAAGTCGAAGAAGACCCGCCGCAAGAGGGCTGCCGCGACGAACTAGGTCTCGGCAGTTGCATGAGGCGTGCGTCGCGGCGCACGCTTCTCAGGCGTCCGACCACTCCGACAGCGCGGCGATCACGCTTTTCAGCTCTGCCCAGCGGCGGATCACCGTTTCGGCGCCGGCCTCGGTGAGCGCGTCGGCATGGCCGGGATAACTGTGTCCCGCGCCGGTGAAGCCGATCACCCGCATGCCCGCCGCCCTTGCGCCGTGGACGCCGTGCACGGAATCCTCGATAACGAAAGTGTTCGCCGGGTTGGCGCTGAGTTTCTCCGCCGCAAACAGGAACACGTCCGGCGCCGGTTTCGTTTTCCCGGTCGGTGTTTCCATCGCCGAAAAAATCCGGTCGGTGAAAAACGGCAGAAGATGCACCTTCTCCAGCATGAATTCGATCCTCTCGGAGCGTGAATTCGAGCAAACACAGCGCGGCACGGTTACCGCGGCAACGGCCTCGCGCGCGCCATCGATGGCGCGGACGTCACTGCGCAGTTTGCGGTCGACCAATTGTTCCTCCCTGTCGATAAGAGAGGCCTGGAAGGGAATGCGGGACTTTTCCTCGACCCGCAGCATGATGTCCTTGAAGGTCAGGCCGGCATAGCTCTCCGAAATCTCCTCAGCCGATATCTCGTATCCGGCCAAGGTCAAAAGCTCGGCGTCGACGCGGGCGGCGATGATCTCGGAATCGACGAGCACGCCGTCGCAATCGAAGATGACAAGGTCTGGCTGGGGCATGGTGATCCGGACAATGGGAGGGCGAAGTGGCCTCGGAAGGCTCAGGCGGCGCGGCATACACCAACAGGGCCGCCTTCGCAAATTCGCCACACCCGTCCCTTGGCCTTCACGGAATATTTACGCTGATCGGTAACCATAACCAGGAGTAAACAGTAACGCGTGCCTTGGGTGTCAGAATGTCTGCCGTGCGTCTTCTCGACGAGCTTTCCCACGCTCCCCAGCAATCCGAATGGCTGGACACGATCCTCAAGGGCGACTGCGTCGCCGCGCTAGACCGGCTGCCCGAAAAATCGATCGACGTCATCTTCGCCGATCCGCCCTACAATCTGCAGCTCGACGGCGACCTGCACCGCCCTGATCAGTCGAAGGTCGACGCCGTTGACGACGATTGGGACCAGTTCGAGAGTTTCGAGGCCTATGACGCCTTCACCCGTGCCTGGCTGCTGGCGGCGCGCCGGGTGCTGAAGCCCAACGGCACCATCTGGGTCATCGGCTCCTATCACAACATCTTCCGTGTCGGCGCCAAGATGCAGGATCTTGGCTTCTGGATCCTTAACGACGTCGTCTGGCGCAAGACCAACCCGATGCCGAATTTCCGCGGCCGCCGCTTCCAGAACGCACATGAGACGATGATCTGGGCCACGCGCGATCAGAAGGGCAAGGGCTATACCTTCAACTACGAAGCGATGAAGGCGTCCAACGACGACATCCAGATGCGCTCCGACTGGCTGTTTCCGATCTGCACCGGCGGCGAGCGGCTGAAAAACGACAATGGCGACAAGCTGCATCCGACCCAAAAGCCGGAAGCGCTGCTTGCCCGCATCATGATGGCCTCGACCAAACCGGGCGACATCGTGCTCGATCCCTTCTTCGGCTCCGGCACCACAGGCGCGGTGGCCAAGCGTCTCGGCCGCCATTTCGTTGGCATCGAACGCGAGCAGGCCTATATCGACGCCGCCAACGAGCGCATCGACGCAGTGCGGCCGCTGGAAGAGGCCGACTTGACCGTTCTCACGGGCAAGCGCGCCGAGCCGCGCGTTGCCTTCGTCAGCCTGATCGACAACGGGCTGATGATGCCGGGTGCGACGCTCTACGATGCCAAGAAGCGCTGGGCGGCCAAGGTGCGGGCCGACGGCACGGTGGCGATCGGCGACAGCGCCGGTTCGATCCACAAGGTCGGCGCCGAAGTGCAGGGGCTGGATGCCTGCAACGGCTGGACCTTCTGGCATTATGAGCGCAGCGGTGGCCTGACCCCGATCGACGAGCTTCGCCGCATCGCGCGGCTCGGCATGGAGCGGGCAGGGGCCTGAGCCCCTGCCAATTGCTTCGAATGCCGTTGATTCAAAGGCTCAACGGATCGCGCGAAGCGATTCAAATCAGGCCTTGATTCCGAGACGTTCAAGGTCTGCTTGAAGCGTCCTTGCGTCGGTGAACAGCACAGATTGCCAGCCAGCCGCTCTGGCGCCGTCGACATTCTTCTGGCTGTCGTCGATGAACAGCGTGGCCGACGGCTCGAGGCCGAACGCGGCGACGTGGTGATCGTAGATGGCCCGGTCGGGCTTGATCTGGCGGATGTCAGCCGACACCGTCACGCCGCGCGGACGATTGAGAAAATCGAAGCGTTCGCGTGCCTCGGCCAGCGTGTCGCTGGCAAAATTGGTCAGCATGGTCACGTCGTGGCCGCTCTCGATCAGACCGACCATGATGGCGACGCTGTCCTCATAGGCATGCGGCACCATCTCGTGCCAGTGGCGGCGGAAACCGCGGATGTTTTCCGCGTGATCGGGGTGGTCCGCGATCAGCAGCGCCTCGGCCTCTGCCCAGGTCCGGCCGCGATCCTGCTCGATGTTCCAATCATGCGTGCAGACATTGTCGAAAAACCACTTTCTCTCTTCGGCATCCGGAATGAGGCGGCTGAACGGAATGTTGGGATCGTAGTGTATCAGCACGCGGCCGATGTCGAAAACGATGTGGCGTATTTCAGTCATGGGGCCTCTTTGCACTGTGTGGCGACGGCTTTTTCGTCGCGCCGGGTATCGCAGCCTCGATTGCCTTTTTCATGACAGTCGGCAGCGCCTCGCCGGAAATCTCGTGAGCGAGCGACCAGAAATGCCCGTCTGGCGCATCACCTTTGATGTGAGCGTGAAAGACTTCGAGTTCGAGAGCGAAATGCGTGAAGACATGCGCAATGCGGCCCGCATGCCGCCAGTCGGCGGGAAACGGCGCGGCCGCTTGCGTGGTTGCCCCATCGATCCGCGCGGTCCAGCCTGTCGTCGGCACCTCGGTCATGCCGCCGAGCAAGCCCTTCTCGGCCCGTTTGCGCAGAAGGATGGCGCCGTCGGCCCGTACGGCGACAAAGGCCGCGCCGTGCCGCTGCGGCTTGTCGGCCTTGGGCAGGCGCACCGGGAAGTGCTCGGGATCGCCTGAAACGACCGCGCTGCAGTCTTCGCGTAGCGGGCACAGCATGCAGCGCGGCCGGCGTGGCGTACAGATGGTGGCGCCGAGATCCATCATCGCCTGGGCGAAGTCGCCAGGCCTTATCCCGGGCACCATGCGCTCGACATGGGCGCGGATCTCGGGCTTGGCTTCGCTGAGCGGGGTTGTGATCGAAAACAGCCGGGAGATGACACGTTCGACATTGCCGTCGACAACCGCGGCGGGGCGATCGAAGGCAATCGCCGTGATGGCCGCCGACGTATAGGCGCCGATGCCGGGCAGCTCTCTCAAACCCGTCTCCGTGTCGGGAAACCGGCCGCCACGCTCGGCCACAAGATCGGCACAAGCCTTGAGATTGCGGGCGCGGGAGTAGTAACCGAGCCCGGCCCAGGCCTTCATCACGTCCTCCGCCGGCGCCGCGGACAGCGCCTCGACATCGGGCCATTTCTCGACGAAAATCCGGAAATAAGCCTTCACAGCTTCGACGGTGGTCTGCTGCAGCATGACCTCGGAGAGCCAGATGCGGTAGGGATCAGGCCGCACGCCGCGTGCATGCTCACGGGGCGTGATGCGCCACGGCAATTCACGGTGATGCACATCATACCAGCCGAGCAGGCGGGATGCGATATCGTCGCTGACACCGGATGCAGCTGTGCTGCTATCTCCAGATGCAGCTATGCTGCTATCTCCGGATGTGGCTTTGCCACTATCCCAGGATGCGGTCTTGCGGGTCTGGTCTGCTGGTGCCATTGATCTTGTATTGGCCTGGCCGGTATCTGCTGGGTCGTCGCTGGAGGACGTACATGGCAGGGAGAACGCCCTACGGCAATCCCGTCCCGGTCAGCGATCTCGCGACCAGGATCCTCGATCCGGTGCTGCGCAAGCGGGCCGGCATTTCGATCGGCCTCGTCCAGTCATGGGACGAGATCGCTGGTCCACGGCTGGCCAGCCACTCGCGTCCCGAAAAAATCCAGTGGCCGCGCCGTATGCATGAGGACGATCCGTTCGAGCCGGCCGTGCTGGTCATTGCCTGCGAAGGCATGGCGGCACTTCATCTGCAGCACGAGACGGGCGAGATCATCAACCGGGTCAACGCCTTCCTCGGCTTCACCGCCATCAACCGCATCCGGATCCTGCAGAAGCCGGTGACAGCCGACAAAGGAAAGCGCAGACCGGCCCTGAGACCGCTGACCGCGGCTGAGAAGACGAAATTGTCGGGGACTGTCGGCCTGGTCGATAATGAAGGACTGCGCGCCTCGCTGGAGAAACTTGGCGCGACCATTATTGGGGAGAGAAAATCATAGGCGTCTTGAAGAAAGTCATGGATTCGTCGTCAATATCTCGCTTTCGTGATCGCCCTTGTCAGGTTTCGCGATTGGATTGGGGATCGAGATGCCTTAATTCGCGCCAACTCTCGCCTTTTCGTGTCTTTGCATTGCAAAATCCAACCCTTGTCAGGTGATTCGTATGAACCGTCCCCCGTTTGGCCAAAGCTTGTCTCGCAGAAACGTCCTGTCTTCGCTGGCCGCCATTCCGGCGGTGGCCCTGCTCGCGGCCTGCAGCGACTCTGGCGAGGAGGCGAAGGCTGCGAATGTGAAGCCCGCTGAGCCGGCCGCTCCCGCAAAGCCGGCCACGCCGGCCGCCGCCACCGCGCCGGAAGCCCAGGGCACCGTGGACATGACGGAACTGATGAAGCCTGGCGCGCTGCCCGACAAGCAGCTTGGCAAGGACGACGCCAAGGTCACCATCGTCGAATACGCCTCGATGACCTGCCCGCATTGCGCGCATTTCGCCGAGACCACCTTTCCGGACCTGAAGACCAAGTACATCGACACCGGCAAGGTTCGCTACATCCTGCGCGAATTCCCGTTCGACCCGAGCGCCGAAGCCGGTTTTATGCTGGCGCGCTGCGCCAAGGATAACTATTACCCCATGGTCGACGTCCTGTTCCGGCAGCAGGCGAACTGGGTTGGCGTCCAGAATACCAAGGATGCGCTGCTGCAAATCTCGAAGCTCGCCGGTTTTACACAGGAGTCCTTCGAGGCCTGCTTGACGGACCAGAAACTTCTGGACGATGTGAGATCGGTCCAGAAGCGCGGCGCCAATGAATTCAAGGTCGACTCGACACCGACCTTCTTCATCAACGGTAAGACCTACAAGGGGGCGATGTCGATTGAGGAAATGTCGGCCATCATCGACCCTCTGCTCTGACGCCCAGTCAGCCCTGAGGCGGCGGCGCTTCGGCGTGCGCGGCTTCTCGTCGTGCCGCGACTTCCTTTCGCAAAACCACCGAAATCCGCTTAGCGGGCGGCGCGAATGAAGTTTTCGCGCCTTCGCCTCCTCGGTTTCAAGTCCTTCGTCGAGCCCGGCGAGTTCGTCATCGAACGCGGCCTGACCGGCATTGTCGGACCGAATGGCTGCGGCAAGTCGAACCTTGTCGAGGCGCTGCGCTGGGTGATGGGCGAAAGCTCCTACAAGAACATGCGCGCGTCCGGCATGGACGACGTCATCTTTTCCGGCTCGGGCACTCGGCCCGCCCGCAACACCGCCGAAGTCACGCTTTTCCTCGACAACAGTGACCGCTCGGCGCCTGCTGCCTTCAACGATGCCGACGAACTGCAGGTGTCGCGCCGCATCGAGCGCGAGGCCGGCTCGCTTTACCGTATCAACGGCAAGGAGGCCCGCGCCAAGGACGTGCAGCTTCTGTTCGCCGACCAGTCGACCGGTGCGCGTTCCCCGTCGATGGTCGGCCAGGGCCGCATCGGCGAACTGATCCAGGCCAAGCCCCAGGCACGCCGCGCCCTGCTCGAAGAGGCGGCAGGCATTTCCGGCCTGCACACCCGCCGCCACGAGGCAGAACTGCGGCTGAAGGCGGCCGAGCAGAACCTCGAACGACTGGACGACGTCGTCGGCGAGCTGGAAAGCCAGATCGAAAGCCTGAAGCGCCAGGCGCGCCAGGCCTCCCGCTTCAAGAACCTGTCGGCCGATATCCGCAAGGCCGAAGCAACGCTGTTGCATCTGCGCTGGACGCTGGCCAAAACCCAGGAAGGCGAGGCGCGATCGGCGCTGGCGGTTGCCACGGCACTGGTCGGCGACCGCGCCGCGGCCCAGATGGCCGCCGCCAGGGAGCAAGGCATAGGCGCCCATCGGCTGCCGGACCTGCGCGACGCGGAAGCCGCCGCCGCCGCTGCCTTCCAGCGCCTCTCGATCGCCAAGTCGCAGATCGAAGAGGAAGCCGGCCGCATCCGCGCCCGTCAGAGCGAACTCGAGCGCCGGCTGCAGCAGCTCGACGGCGATATCGCGCGTGAGGAGCGCATGGTCCGCGACAACGCGGACATTCTCGAGCGCCTGCGCGCCGAAGAGGCGGCACTCAATTCGGAAAATGCTGGTGCCGCCGAGCGCGAGGCCACCACCCGCGCGGCTTTCGAACAAGCGGCATCTACGCTTTCACAAAGCGAAGCCAAACTCGCCGCGCTGACTGCCGAGCGGGCCGAGGCTGCCGCCTCGCGCAACCAGATCGAACGGACGCTGCGCGATACCGCCGAGCGCCGCGACCGCTTCGCGCGTCAGCTTGCCGATGTCGACCGGGAATTGTCGGAGATACTCTCCAAGGTCGCTGGCCTGCCCGATCCGGCCGAGAAGCGCGTGCTGGTCGAACAGGCCATGGCGCTGCTGGAGGAGGCCGAGGCTGCCGTGTCCGAGGCCGAGCAGTCGGTCATCGATGCCCGCGCTGCCGAAAGCGCTGCCCGGCCACCGCTTCAGGATGCCAGGGCCGAGCTGGCAAGGATCGAAACCGAAGCGCGCACGCTGGCAAAAATCCTCAATGCCGCCAGCGGCGATCTCTTCCCGGCCGTGCTGGAGCAGATCAGCGTCGATCGCGGTTTCGAAACGGCGCTGGGTGCAGCCCTTGGCGAAGACCTCGACGTGCCGCTCGACCGCAGCGCGCCGGTGCATTGGGGCGAAGGCGCGATCCAACCCGGCGACGCGGCTCTGCCGGAAGGCGTGAAGAGCCTGGCCAGCGTGGTCCACGCGCCGGCACAGCTCGCCCGCCGCCTGGCGCAGATCGGTATCGTCGATGCCGCCGGCGATGGCCGCCGGTTGCAGCCGCTGCTTGCTCCCGGCCAGCGGCTGGTCAGCCGCGAGGGCGCGCTGTGGCGCTGGGACGGCTTTACCGCCAGTGCCGACGCGCCGACCGCCGCGGCGCAACGGCTGGCGCAGAAGAACCGGCTGGCTGAGCTCGATGCCGAGGCGATACAGGCGACGCTCGTCCTGCGCCAGGCCGAGGAGGCGCTGGGGGAGGCCGAACAGGCGCTCCGCCTGGCAAGCGAGGCCGAGCGCAACACGCGCCAGGCCGGTCGTGACGCGCAGCATCGGCTGGACGCCGCCCGCAATGCACTGGCTGAGGCCGAGAGGGCCGGCGGCGAATTGCAGAGCCGGCGCGCAGCACTCGATGAAGCGCGCGCCCGCATCGTTGACAGCCATGAGGAGATTTCGGCCGCCTTCGCCGAGGCGGAAATGCTGCTGCAGGACGCGCCCGATCTTGGCGATCTGCAATTGCAGCTCGAACAGTCCTCGGCCAATGTCGCGCGCGACCGCGCCGCGCTTGCCGATGCGCGTGCGGTGCATGAGGGGCTGCGCCGCGAAGCCGAGGCGCGCGCGCGCCGGCTCGATGCCATTGGCGCCGAGCGCAGCAATTGGCTGGAGCGGGCCGAAAACGCCTCGACGCAGATCGCCTCGCTTGGCGAACGCAAGGCCGAGGCCGAGGCCGAACGCGAGCGGCTGGCGGATGCGCCCGATGAAATCGACGCCAAGCGGCGCGCCCTGCTGTCGCAGCTCACCGAGGCCGAAACCTTGCGCAAGGCGGCGGCCGACCGTCTGCAGGAAGCGGAGAACCGGCAATCCGAACTGGACAAGGCCGCCACCGGCGCCATCCAGTTCCTGGCCGAGGCTCGCGAGACCCGCGTTCGCGCCGAAGAGCGGCTGACCGCGGCCGACGAACGCCGGCTGGAGGTCGAGGCGCGCATCCAGGAAACGCTGAACACACCGCCGCATCTGGTTATTCGCCATACCGGTCTGGAGGCTGACAGCCCGATGCCTGAGATGCCCGAGATCGAGCGTCAGCTGGACCGGCTGAAGATCGAGCGCGAACGGCTGGGCGCCGTCAATCTGCGCGCAGAGGAAGAGCAGAAGGAGCTTTCCGACCGGCTGGAGGCGATCGTGTCGGAGCGCGAGGACATCATCGAGGCGATCCGCAAGCTCAGGCAGGCGATCCAGAGCCTCAACCGCGAAGGCCGCGAGCGGCTGCTTGCCGCCTTCGATGTCGTCAACGGCCATTTCCAGCGGCTGTTCTCGCATCTGTTCGGCGGCGGCACGGCGGAATTGCAGCTGATCGAATCCGACGATCCGCTCGAGGCCGGCCTCGAAATCCTGGCCCGCCCGCCCGGCAAGAAGCCGCAGACCATGACGCTGCTGTCGGGCGGCGAGCAGGCGTTGACGGCGATGTCGCTGATCTTCGCGGTGTTCCTGACCAATCCGGCGCCGATCTGCGTGCTCGACGAAGTCGACGCCCCGCTCGACGACCACAATGTCGAGCGCTTCTGCAACCTGATGGACGAAATGGCCGCCACCACCGAGACGCGCTTCGTCATCATCACCCACAATCCCATCACCATGGCGCGCATGAACCGGCTGTTCGGCGTCACCATGGCCGAACAGGGCGTCAGCCAATTGGTATCGGTCGACCTGCAGGCGGCCGAGGCCATGCGCGAGGCAAGCTGACCCAGGTCGCGCTGGCTGGAATGGGCCGCACCGGAGCAATTTCAGGAAAAGGGTGCAAGCGGTTCTCGCCCGGCAAAAAATGTCAGGGCCGCGGACTGTGCCTGTGCGAATGATGTTTGGCCGGGGACCAGACGAAATAGAGCGAGCCCAGTTTCAGCACAGGCACCCTGCGATCCCGCTCGCGATCACGCAGTTCCCGGTAGGTCTTCACCTTCAGTGTGCCCCCCGGCAATCTGATTCGCAAAGCCATGATGCATAGAGCTTACGTGCTTTCTCCAGACGATGGAAGATTCATTTCAAGTTCCTCATCAGTATTCGAGCTCCTGGATGGTCGATCAGGAATTGTACTGGGCCACCAGATGACGAAATATTTGCCAAACTGCCAGACCGGGACTTCGCCCTTGTGCTCCCGCCGCCGCAACTCATGACGTTGCTTGACCTTCAATACACCGCCCGGAAGCCTGATCTTGATCGTCATCGTCCCTCAATACTGATGGCGCACTTCCTGGGTGCCGCGCCCAAAATATCTGTCCGGCCAAGTTAGAAAAATTGCTCACTCTCGGATCGGATCGTTGCAATCCGATTTCGCTGAGTCAATGGAGCCGAGGGCGAACTCCTGTGGCTATCGGCGCCGTGCAGATAAGGCTTGAGAGCGGGCTCAACCTCTGCGCCGCAAGATCCAGTTCACACAGATCACGGCCACGAGGCCACATGCGATGCCGGCGCAATCGGCAAACCAGTCGAACACATCCAGATCGCGCCGTATCAGCGCCGTGCCCTGCAGGACCTCGATCGCCGCTCCAATCATGGCCAGGAAGACGATTAGTCTTGCTTTTCGATCGGGCCAGCCGAGCCCTCCAAGGAAAGTCATGACGGCAAAGGCGCTGGCGTGGTTCAGCTTGTCGGAACGGAAACCGATATCGATCCCGTACTCTTCGAGGCGGGGTATAGGCAGCAGTGCAAGGGCAAGAACAGCGGCAAGCGTGGCGAAAAAGGCGATCCGTTCGACGGCTGGATAAAATCTCATTCTGTTCCAATCTTTGCCCGGCCGCCGGGAAAGTCGAATCCGGCTCGGTATTGGCAGTTCAGGCTGAAACTCGGATCGACGGCGTTGTTCTTCTAAAGCCGCAATTTTTGCTTGAGCTTTTTCAGCCAGGTCTGTTCCGCCTCATCCTGATTTTGATGCGCCGGGACGTAGCGCGGCCGTATCTTTTTTCCTTTGATGTAGAATGGCTTTTCGACTTCTCCAACCAGATTGACGAAAAGCCGGGATTTGTTGGTGGGTTGGCGGACTGTGACGCCGTGGACCGATTCAATCGAATTGATGAACAATACAAGAATGTTCTTGTCGTATTGAACTGTTTCGACGCATTCCAAATGGGTGTCGTCGACATAGGCATCATTGAAGAGTGTCGCTTTGGCTTTCAGCGTGGCGTATTTGGACTGGAAACGACTAATTGTCAGGTCCCCGCCAACGGCATCATAATCTTCCGGCCTCATATAAAACAGGCCAGAAAATAGCTTGTCGCCATTGTCGATGTGGCTTGTCCGCACCGATCCGGCATTGGTCACCGGCGTGTTCCCGCTGAGCATCGCATCCATCAGTATGTCGCGCGTTGCATAGGTGTCACTAAACCTGGTGCCCGCTTTCATATTCTTGAGGCGTTCATAATTGGGGTAATAATCAGGGTAAAGCTTGTGAATATCGTCGTAGAACAGGTCGGCGACCTCGCCGAAAAATGCTTGCGATACATGGTAGGCGATAAAATCGCGCCATATTTGCGGCACGGCTTCGTTCGACCGAACGCGGTGGGCCTCATAATCCCACCTGGTGTTGTTGCGGCGTGTATCGATTTCGAGCGTTTCCGGAGCGGGAAACGTGCCGGCCAATTCCTGGTAGAGATCGAGGGGAAGGGCGTCAGGCAGGATGATGTGTGGAAACGGCTCCGATCGAACGTCGGCCTTGGTGGCTCGTTGAAGGACTGAAAGCGGCTTTGACATCGATGATGTCCCAGATCGAGTTTGTCCGAATTTGGACAGCGAGGATCGTGTTCAACCTGTTCGGGTTACCGCCTTTCAACGGATCCCTTTCTGCGTCTCGTTCAAAGATTGGAGCGTTGAAAAGGGCTCCGCATGGGCTTTTACCATTTCGCTCATTAGAATATCCGCGCCAGTCATGAGGGGGACCAGGGATTCCGCAAATGTGTATGTTTTGATGCCGTAAAGCCACTTCAGGTAAAGAAGGGCAGCTGACGTGCCGGAGACGCAGCCAACGATGTTCATCCGGGATACGACAAGCTCTATCGGATATATGTGTGGCAGGTTAGCTTCCATGATCCTGGTGTTGGCGTCGGCCGTCACATTGCCAACTGTATCCAGCAATTCGGGGAAGAAGGGCTTGCTTATTCTGGGATGTTCCTTCCAGACGACGTCGTATCCCCTCTCGACGATCTGCTCCGCAATTCGTCTATAGATCGCCGCCTCTTGCGCGTACGACATTATGCGGTTTCGCGACAATGCCTGGCCGAGCAGCAGGATCCGTGGGTTGGCTGACGCACGGCAATGTTCATCGCCGCCGGAAAGCGCATCCCTGCAGGCTTCATCTATTACGTCGCGCATCAGCGAAGCGCCGACCTGAAATCTTGGTACGTTCTCCAGTGCATCGTGAATGGGGATTTCGTGAAGCAAAGAATAAAACTTCGTCACCCGTCTCAGATGGTGTCTTTCTATCCTGTCGGCCGCTTTCCTCAATCGGAACGCCGGTGAAATTGTAGAGAGTCCTGCAATCAAGACCGCGGTGATGCGTCGTCGAAACCTTGTGCCCGGCGGCCGTGACATGGTTGCCATCTCGAATGGAAGGTATGACGTCAAGCCATCCTCATACAAAACGATCTTGGCTTCAGGGTATGAATCCAGCAGTATTTTTTCCGACGGCCGGTTAACGAAGCAGGCCCAGATTTCAGCTACGGAACTCGCGTCGAGACCAATTGTGTCTCGGATCAGACGATGGATCCGGAAAATTTGCAGTTGCCCATATTTACGCTCGGACGTCAGAAGGTCGTACGCCCATATGATCCGTCTCCAGGTCCATACTTTAGACGCAAGTTCAGCAAGACCGGTCTTGAAATGCTCGGAAACGCCGGCCGTTTCATAAAGCAGGAGATAGTCCTCATGCTCCTGATCCGCCGGGGAGCTTCCATCCATTGTTGATTGGCGAAGTGAGGCAACCAGGCTGAGCAATTGCCAGCTGCCAAAGACGCAGCATATTCGAGCTGGCAATTTAAGATCTCCAGATCGGATGGAAATAACGCTGCATGTTCCGCGATCTCAACCGCAAAATTGCTTCATATCCGACAGGCCGTGTGGCTCGGGGCGTCCCACCCGCTTCGTAATACTGCCTATCGCGTCGGTAGGAAATATCTTTCAGATGGCGGGTCTAACGTCCAAGACAGGCTGGAGTTCCGCACAATAGGCAGGCGAATTCACTTCAACTGAGCGGCAGAGACCTGTCGAGATCCGGCAATAGAACCCGGTGCGGCAGACCGCTCATGCGGTCGTCTTGCTGCTTCGGGTCCCTCTCGGCACCAAGAGCACGAATTCTCCCGGTTTTCGGGAAGGTCGTTGCCCGGGAAAGCGGGTTTCGCTTCCCCCAGTCAAAAGTAAGCTCCAGCCATGAACCGGAGCTAGATGATGACAGAGGCAGAAACCAGAATGTTTCACACGCTTGATGTGCCAGCCGGTCCGGTGTGGCGGCCTGCAATCCCGGCCGACCTGACAAGGCAGGGCATGTGTGGGCGTGTCTGCGCATCATGCCCGATACAAAGCCCGCACTGCTCCTCGAACGCCCTTGAGGCCGACGCTTCGGCGCAACGTCCCCGGTGAGCAGGCCAGAGCAATTCTAGGAAAAGTGTGAAGCGGTTTTCCGGCCAAAATTGCCTCAAAACAAAGAGTTAGAGCAGCTCGCCGTTTCCGTGAAACGGTGAACTGCTCTAAGGGCGGCGCCAGAAAATGCGCCGCCCTGTCGGAGGGGTCGTCCGCGATCAGGCGGCGAGCCAGGCCCGTGTGAAATCCTGCTCATAGGCCTGGTGCATTTGGTAGCCCATCAAGGAAGGTTTCATATGGCAGAACAGCTTTCGCCAGTAAGGCTGAACGATGATGCCGGAATCCTGCAGCATGACCTGGAGTTCCTTCATTACCACACGGCGCTGCTCCGGATCGGCGATGGAATTGGCCTTGTGGACCTTGGCATCGAAGTCTGGATCGGCGAACCCCGTCTCGTTCCATGCCGAACCGGTCTGATAGGCAAGCGCATAGGTCTGGATGCCGAGCGGTCGGGCGTTCCAATTGGTCGTCGCGAAGGGATACTTCGTCCAGTCGTTCCAGAACGCCGATTCCGGGATGACGGTGCGTTTCACCTTGAAGCCGGCGTCGCGCATCTGCTGGGCGACGGCATCGGAGCTTTCCTTGCGGTAGTCGGCTTCGACCGAGATCAGATCGAACTCGAAATCGAGCTGGCCGGCTTCCTTGAGCAATGCCCTGGCCCGGGCCGGATCACGTTTGATCGGCGGCAGGTCGGCGTGTTCGGGATGCATCGGTCCGACATGATCGTTCTGCGCGACGATGCCCATGCCGTCGGCGCCCAGTTGCAGCACCGCTTCGTTATCGACCGCAAGCTGTATGGCGTTGCGCACGCGCTTGTCGTCATAGGGTTTGGCGTTGACGTTGCAGCGCGAGACCAGGGTGGCGGCAGTGACGATCTCGCTTTTCTTCAGGCCCAGCCTGTCGAGCATGGCGACATCATAGGACTGCGTCTGTCCGTTCAGGTCGATCTCACCGGATTCGAAGGCGGAGACGGTGGCGGCCGAGTCGGTGCCGTAGTCGGTCCAGTCGATGCCGTCGAGGAACACCTCGCCGCCCCACCACGACCCGTCCGGCCGCTTGCGCACCGAGGCAGCAACGCCGACATCGAGTTTTTTAAGCTCGAATGGACCCGTGGAAACGGGGTTGGCCGACAGTGGCGCTGCCTTCGGATTGAACGTGCGGTGGACGATCAATGCCGGGTAGTCGGTCATCGCAGGAATGATGGTGATGTCGGGCTGCGACAGTTTCAGGACCACGGTGTGGTCGTCGCGAACTTCGATGGCACCAGTGCGCGCCGCCTTGGTGTCGGGATCGATCAGGGCGGTCATGCGCCCCGCCATCGAGTTGCCGGCGGCATCCTTCTCACACCAGCGCGTGATGTTGAAGGCGACATCCGTGGCGGTGAAATCGTCGCCGTTCGACCACTTCACCCCTGGGCGCACCTTGAGCACATATTCCGTGGCGTCCGCATTGATCTCCCAGCTCTGCAGCAGCACCGGCTCGAAGGTGAAATCCGGCTTCCAGCGCACCAGCGGTTCGAGAAACTGCATGGCGATGTTGCCCATCTGCGAAACCTTGAACTTGCGCGGGTCTTCCAGCTCCATCACCTGCATGGCAACACGCAGCACGCCGCCCTTTCTGGGTTGGGCGGCTTCCTCGGCCCGCGCCGGGACCGGTTGACCGATGAGCCCATAGGCAATCGCCGTGCTGGCGCCGAAGGCGCTGGCCAACGCCAGGAACTCGCGGCGGCCAAGCGCGCCGCTCTTCGCGCCTTTCGCAAATGTGCCGATCGCCGGATGAAGAGGTCTGGATGTCATATCGGTTCTCCCATTGTTGATTTTACGCCCAAATTCGGTGGAATGCCCTTGCCGCGTCGTTGCTGGGCGCTGTTTTCTACAAGACCCAGCCGATGGCGGCGGGGCCGCGACGGCGAGGGGAAGGCAAGATGAATCTTCTGACGGCGATGCGGGTGTTCGATCGGGTCTGCCTGCTGGGCAGCCTGTCGGCGGCGGCGCGCGATCTCAACATGTCGACGACGGCCGTCAGCCGCACCATCAAGGAACTGGAAGACGACCTCGGCGTCCGGCTCATCAATCGCACCACAAGGCGCCTCAGCCTCACAGAGGCGGGCCGCGACTATGCTCCGCGTGCCCGCATCCTGCTCGACGACATTTCCGAACTGCAGGATTCGACGCGCGGCCTGCACAAGGAGACGCGCGGCCTGATCCGGGTTTCCTGCTCCAATGTTCTGGGCCACACGCGCATAACCAAGCTGGTGCCGAAATTCCTCGAAGAGAACCCGCTCACCACGATCGAGTTCGACCTCACCGCGCGTTATGTCGTCGGCATTGTCGAGGAAGGCTACGATGTCGCCATCCGCTTCGGCGGTCAGGCCGATTCCGCCTTGATTGCCCGCCGGCTTGGGGAAGTTCGCAACTATGTCTGCGCCACGCCCGATTATTGGGACACAAAGGGCCGCCCGGTCCACCCGGATGAGCTGGCAAGCCATTCCTGCGTGCTGAGCAATTTCGCCAAGCGGCTTGGCACATGGCCTTTCATCGGACCAGACGGCCCTTTCGATGCGGCTGTCGGCGGGCGCATCTCGACCAACAGCGTTGAGGCCGCCTACCAGATGACCACCGCCGGTTTCGGCATCGGCAATCTGCCCAGCCTGCTGGTCGACGCTGCGATCAGCGACGGCCGGCTGGAAGTGCAGCTGGATGAGTTTCGCCCCGGCTCCAGCCCGATCTACGCACTCTATCCGCACCGCACCTATATTGCGGCCAAGGTGCGCGCGTTCGTCGATTTCCTGATCCGCGAACTGTCGGCCGACTTCACCGCCTGAAATGCTGCCCGATTGCCGGCCAACGCCGTCCGGGGCCTGGCGCGAACGCCAGGCCCCTGCTGCCCCCGTCGCCCGACGCGGCAGCGTCATTTCCACCAGGCGGTGGTGTCGTACATCGGTCCCGGCTCCTCGAAGAGCTTTTCGTATTTGCACAGTGCCGGCGTCTTGCCGAGCGGCACCGAAACACCGTCCCTGAACGCCCATTCGCCACGTTGCGTCGTATCCGCCCGCACATAGCTGGACAGTGCAAAGGCGCGGTCGTGCTGTGACCTATTGGGCGAGGAGCCGTGCACGGTGAGCAGCCCCCATAAAGCAAGATCGCCCGGCTCCAGCACCAGCGGAACGATGGTCGCCGGGTCGATGCCGACCTTGCGCAACTCTTCTTCGGCGGTCAGACCCTTCATCAGCTCGCCGGTTCCCTCGTCCGACAGGCCGAGATAGCCGAGCTTGTGGCTGCCGGGCACGACCTGAAGGCAGCCATTGTCCAGCGTCGCCCGATCGACCGCGAGGCCTGTTGTCACGGTGGCGTCGGCGACATTGTCGAAGGCGGCCTGGTTACGGAAGCGCAGATCCTGGTGGAAGCGATAACCCGTGACATTGGCGCCGGGCGGCTTCCAGTGCAGCTGTTGGGCGATCTGTTTTATGTCGCGGCCGATCAGACCCTCGAGCAGCTTCAGATAGTCGGGATTGCGGCGGAATTGCTCGAAATAGGAATTGATCCAGGAAAACCAGTAAGCCTGCAGCACATAGCGTTGGCCAAAGTCCGATTCAGGCAGGATCTGGAAATTCAGGTTGCCGTGCCGGAAAGTGGCGTGATGCTTGAGGCCTTCGGCATAGACCGCATCGGTTTCCTTCTTCAGCCGGATCATCTCGTCGCCGTCGACAAATTGTCGAACGACCGCATATCCTTCCTCGCGGTACTGCTCCACCGCTTCGCGTGCCTGCCTGTCCGTCAGCATATCCGTGACAACCCCCGTCTGTGATCTGTGTCGATCGTAACAAACGGGTTGCCGGCGATAAGCCGTGGATTTTGGCATCGACTTTCCCGATTATCGGGAAATTGAGCGGGGCCTCAAAGGTGCATTGGCCGCAACCGGCTGATCAGATACGTGCTGCGCCGGCAGGCCCTAAAAATAGGTTCGCGGCGCGACAAGGTTCTTCTGCTGGCGAACATAAAAACAATAGAAGCCGAACGCCGCGGCAAACCACATGAAGGCCTCACCCATGGCCAGCCGGTTGTTGGAATTGGTAAGGATGCTGAGGGCGAAGAAAACCAGTGTGGAGATGTAGCAGGACCATGCGGCCGGAGCGACAAGCTTGGCTCGCATGGCCAGCAGAACCTGCCTGGCCGACCAGGTGTAGAGAAAGGCAAAGAACGCCAGTCCGACCAGACCATAGCGCACGGCAATTTCCAGATAACCATTGTGGAAGACGTTTAAGATCATGGGATGATAGGTTCTGTTCTCCCACTCGGTCAGCCAGCTGGAACTGGCTCCGAAGATCGGGTGGCGTTTCCAGATATCGATCGCATCCGCCCACAGCATCAGCCTTTCCTTGGCTGCAAGCGGAACCGCATCGCTCGCGATGGCGCGGTCGAATGCGGGAAGGACGCCATGCCTGAACACATCCGGAACCAGGGTTTTGACGAAGGTCATGGTGTCGCCGGCGGTGGACGAGAAGATGTTGTGTGTTGCGACAATGCCGGCCGCCACGATCGCCAGCACGCCACCCGAAACCAACAGTTCGCGGCGATGGCCTCTCGCCAGGGTCATGACCGTCAACAGGAGCAGCGCAAGCGCAAGCGCAAGCCACACGCCCTTTGACCGCATCTCGATGATATTGACGACGGCAAGCAGCAGGACGGCTGTCGACAGCGCCCAATAAAGGTTCTTGGTTGCTTTCCCGAGGTCCGTTCTCTGGGCCGTGTAAGCCATGAATTGCAGCGTGCAGAGGAAGATGAAACCGGCCGCCACCGACGCGTGGATGGGATTGTTGAAAAGCCACGGGGCCGGTTGGATATCCTGAAACATGTTCGAACAGGCGGTGTCCGCCGCCAGAAAGACAAGACTGAGGATCATGAACCAGAGGACCAGCCGTGCGGGCTGCCTGACAAACAGCAGAAAGGCGAATCCGGTCGTCGCATAGAACAGCGGAAACATGTAAATGCCTTCGGCGCCACCCAACTGTTGGGTGCCGAAATAGACGATCGCCAGTCGTATGAAGACATAGAGCGACCAGCCCAGACACAGGAAGCCGACCCAACCGATCAGTGGTTTGCTGTAGGTCCACAGATCCACCCTGAACCAGCGGATGACCGCGACCAGGGCCAGCGCCAGGCCCGCATAGCGGTAGGTGTCTGCCTCACGCCACACCGCGGAAACCATGGCGAGAATGGCGAGTGCCGCAAGCAACAGAAGCAAGATGTGGCGCGGCGCGTTGTCCTTGGCATAGTCCAGGGTATCTCGCGGCAAAGGGGGCCGCAGCAGGACGTGATGCAGGCGGCGCAGCTCGTCACTGGCCCGCAACACCCCGGCACGTAGCCGGCTCGGCCCGCCCAACCTTGCGGATTTGTAGCTTCCCGAGGGACCGGCTATGCCGGAGATCTCGCTGCTGGCGGCGAAGCCAAGCACGTTTTGGCGGGCGGAATAGACCTTCAGGCCGGTATCCCAAAAGCGTTCGAGCGCGACGTCCCATGGCATTTTCATGACGGCGAGCGCCGACAACAGACCCTGCGCGCCCTCCCGCGTCACCAGATAGGCGGCGGCCGAGCCTTGCGGGCCATGCAGCGCACGACCGATCTCGTCGCCTTCCGCCGTCTCGACGGCGCGCATGAAGAAGCTGATGCGATGGTTGATCAGTTTGATGACGTCGAAATCCGGCACCGCCGCGATGATGGCCTCGATGCGCCGCATGGTGTCTTCTCTGAAGAGGACGTCGTCCTCGACGATCAGGCCATGGGCGCTGCCACCGGCCACGAACGTTTCCAGCGCCTGGATATGGCTGCGGTAACAGGCATATTCGCCGGAAAGGATGTCGCGCCCGCTCAGCTTGCGTGCGGCTGGCAGATCGATCTCCGTCCAGGCCTCTTTGGCAAGCGCACGGCCGTCGACGGCGGCAATGCGCTGCAAGGTCAGGCCTGCCGCTTCGGCGCTTGCGAGCAATTCGCTCCAGCGCTGGGTCTCGCGATCGAGGTTGATGGCGAAGATAGGAAGGTTCATTGAAGTTCCATGTTGAGCCGCCACCCACCCGGCCGACCTATGTATGGAAAGAAGGAGATGTTCAAGGCGACACTGTCCAGATCATGTGCAAGACCTGAATTTGCCGCGATGGCTTTGGCTCATCTGAATTTATGACACAATCGAACTGTTAGCCGATCGGCTTCATGGAAGATCGCAAAGGTACTCTCGGTCCTAAGTGTCCGGAACGGACCTGAGCGGGATGGCTGGGGCGCCAGGATTCGAACCTGGGAATGTCGGTACCAAAAACCGATGCCTTACCACTTGGCGACGCCCCAATTGCCGTCAGAGTCGCTTGTGCGGCGCGTTATTAGCAGAGCAGCCAAAAAGCACAATGCCCCATGAATGGTGGTGAGAACGCCTGTTTGGGCAGCAAAAGCAACGCCGCCAGACGGCACGAGCTGGCTATTCGGACCACACCGCCATCTCGTTGCCGGCCGGATCGGCAAAGTGGAAACGGCGGCCGCCAGGGAACGCGAAGATCGGTTTGACGACCGTGCCGCCGGCGTTTTCGACAGCCTCGAGGGTCGCCTCCAGATCCCTGCTGTAGAGCACCGGCAGCGGCTTTGATGGCGCTTCGGCGGCGTCGGCCTGAAAACCCCCGTCCAGGCCTTCGGCAAAGGCCGAATAGGTCGGCCCATAGTCAGTGAACGACCAGGCAAAGGCGGAACTGTAGAAGGCCTTCAGCCGGTCCAGCGTCCCGCCCGTAGCCGGCATTTCCAGATAGTCGAGTTTTCCGGACAGTTTCATAGCCATCTCTTTGTTCACTGTATGTTCTACTCCAGAATCCCCGGCATAGCAAGTCTTTTTGCCGCATCCTGAGGCACGGCTTTGCTTAATCGATTGTAGTGGCCGGGCGGCTTTGCCGACGCCTTGCCTTTCGCACTGCAGCATCATATCGCTCCAAGGGCGGACCGGCGGAACTTTCCGTTTCGCCAATCTTTCCAATCTCCTGCAACCGGAGAGCGATGCATGACCAAATGGGTTTTCACCTTTGGCGATGGTGCGGCGGAGGGCCGTGCCAGCGACAAGAATCTCCTGGGCGGCAAAGGCGCCAACCTGGCCGAGATGTGCAGCCTGGGGCTGCCGGTGCCGCCGGGCTTCACCATCACCACGGAGGTCTGCAACGCCTACTACGCCAACGGCCGTATTTATCCGGCCGGGTTGGAAGACGATGTCGCGGTCGCGCTCGATCACATCGGCCGGCTGACCGGTCGTCGGTTCGGCGACCCGTCGAAACTGCTGCTGGTGTCGGTGCGTTCCGGCGCTCGCGCCTCGATGCCCGGCATGATGGACACCGTCCTCAATCTCGGCCTGAACGACGAGACGGTCGAGGCGCTGGCCGCCGATTCCGGCGATGCGCGCTTTGCCTATGACAGCTACCGCCGCTTCATCCAGATGTATTCCGATGTCGTCATGGGTCTCGACCACGAAGTGTTCGAGGAAATCCTGGAGGACCAGAAGGGCGGTCTCGGGCACGAGCTCGACACCGAACTGACGGCGCTCGAATGGCAGGGCGTCATCGCGCTCTACAAGGCCAAAGTCGAGGAAGAGCTTGGCAGGCCGTTTCCGCAGGATCCGCATGAGCAGCTCTGGGGCGCGATATCAGCCGTGTTCTCGAGCTGGATGAACAACCGCGCCATCACCTATCGCCGCCTGCACGATATTCCCGAAAGCTGGGGCACGGCGGTCAACGTCCAGGCCATGGTGTTCGGCAATATGGGCGAAACCTCGGCCACCGGCGTTGCCTTCACGCGCAACCCGTCGACCGGCGAAAAGATGCTCTATGGCGAGTTCCTGGTGAACGCGCAGGGCGAGGACGTCGTTGCCGGCATCCGCACGCCGCAGAACATCACCGAAGCGGCGCGTATCGCAGCAGGCTCGGACAAGCCGTCGCTGCAGAAGCTGATGCCTGACGCGTTCCAGTCCTTCGTCACCATCTCCGATAGTCTGGAGAAGCACTACCGCGACATGCAGGATCTCGAATTCACCATCGAGCGCGGCAAATTGTGGATGCTGCAGACCCGCTCCGGCAAGCGCACCGCCAAGGCGGCGCTGAAAATTGCCGTCGAGATGGCGCGCGACAGGCTGATCACGAAAGAGGAAGCCGTTGCCCGTATCGACCCGGCCTCGCTCGACCAGTTGCTGCATCCCACCATCGACCCCAAGGCCGCGCGCGACGTCATCGGCATCGGACTGCCGGCCTCGCCCGGTGCCGCTACCGGCGAGATCGTCTTTTCCTCAGCTGACGCCGAGGACTTGAAGACACAAGGGCGCAAGGCGATCCTGGTGCGCATCGAAACCAGTCCCGAAGACATCCACGGCATGCATGCGGCGGAAGGCATCCTGACCACGCGCGGCGGCATGACCAGCCACGCCGCGGTGGTGGCGCGCGGCATGGGCAAGCCTTGCGTCTCGGGTGCCGGCTCGCTGCGCGTCGACTACAGGGCCGGCACGCTGCTCTCGATGGGGCAGACCTTCCGCAAAGGCGACATCATCACCATCGATGGCGGCAACGGCCAGGTGCTGAAGGGCGCGGTTGCCATGCTGCAGCCTGAACTGTCAGGCGATTTTGCCGCCATCATGGAATGGGCGGACGCGGTGCGGCGCATGAAGGTGCGCACCAATGCCGAAACACCGCTCGATGCGCGCATGGCGCGCTCCTTCGGCGCCGAAGGCATCGGGCTTTGCCGCACGGAGCACATGTTCTTCGACGGCGACCGCATCGTCGCCATGCGCGAGATGATCCTGGCCGACACCGAAAAGGACCGGCGCGCCGCACTCGCCAAGCTTCTGCCCATGCAGCGCTCGGATTTCCTCGAACTGTTCGAGATCATGGCCGGCCTGCCGGTGACGATCCGACTGCTCGATCCGCCGCTGCACGAATTCCTGCCCAAGACCGAGGCTGAAATCGCCGAGGTCGCCGCCGCCATGAACGTGTCGCCCGACAAGCTCAGGCAGCGCACCGAGGCGCTGCACGAGTTCAACCCGATGCTCGGCCATCGTGGCTGCCGCCTGGCCGTCTCCTACCCCGAGATCGCCGAGATGCAGGCACGGGCCATTTTCGAGGCGGCCGTGGAGGCCGGCAGGAAGGCCGGCGCCCTGGTGGTCCCCGAGATCATGGTGCCGCTCGTCGGCCTGGTGAAGGAGCTCGATTACGTCAAGGCGCGCATCGATGCGGTTGCCAAGAGCGTCATGGAGGAAACCGGCGTCAAGATCGACTATCTCACTGGCACGATGATCGAGCTTCCCCGCGCCGCCATCCGCGCGCATGTCATTGCAGAATCAGCCGAATTCTTCTCCTTCGGCACCAACGACCTGACCCAGACGACCTTCGGCATTTCGCGCGACGATGCGGCCTCGTTCCTGGAAACCTACCGCCAGAAGGGCATTATCGATCAGGACCCGTTCGTCTCGCTCGACATCGAGGGCGTCGGCGAACTGGTGCGCATGGCCGCGCAAAAGGGCAAGGCGACGCGGCCCGACATCAAGCTCGGCATTTGCGGCGAACATGGCGGCGATCCGGCCTCGATCCGCTTTTGCGAAGAGGTCGGCCTCGACTACGTGTCCTGTTCGCCCTATCGCGTGCCGATCGCCAGGCTGGCGGCAGCGCAGGCAGCGGTGCTGGTTGCGAAAACAGGCCGCGGATAGGATCCATCCAGCTTACCGTTTTGTAAGACAATTCACGCGAACGTGCTGGCGGCGTCGCGTAATCTCGACATTGTTCCTGCCCAATTTGCGGCCATCCGCAAATTGCTCCCGGAAACAGATGCTGCAGATCTCTCCCGCGCCGCTCCGCTCGATCCTGGTCATTCAAACCAAGTTCATAGGAGATCTCGTCCTCGCCTCGGCGCTCGCCAAGAACCTGCGGCTCGAATTCCCCGGCGCCAGCATCGTCTTTCTGTGCGAGACCCGCTTCGAGAGCTTCGTGATCGCCCATGGTATCGCTTCCGAGGTGGTCGCATTCAGGCGCGACCGCATGCGCGGCACGCCCTTGGAGCGCGGGAAGGAGCTCTACGCCATGGTGCGGGCGTTGCGCCGCTTCCGCTTCGACCTGACCATCGACCTGACCGATTCGAAGACGTCGCGCATCCTCACCGGGCTCGTCCACGCAAAGACCCGTGTCGGATACAATCCCTCCGAAAGACCCTTGCGTATGCTGGAGCGGCAGCCCGCCAACGTCCTTGCCAAGCCCTACGGCTTTGATGGCCAGCATTTCCTGTACCGCTACCTCTCGCCGCTCGAAGCGCTCGGCATTGAACTTCGCACGGTGATTCCGAACCTTCAGCCGCTGCCATTGGAGACGGCGAAAGCATTGGCGCTGCTGGATAAGCACCATCTGCGGCCAAATGCCTTCATCGCCGTGCATGCGGGTGCAAGCTTCGAGGGGCGACGTTGGCAGCCGGAGCGGTTTGCAGCAGCGATCGTCGAGATTGCCGGCGAGACCGGCCTGGACGTCGTGCTGGTGGGCGGCCCGGACGAGCGCGAGATCGCCGAACGCATCGTCGCCAGGACCGCGCCGCCGGTCGTCAATCTCGTCGGTGACCTGTCGCTTGGAAGCCTGCTGGCGGTGCTGAAACAGGCCCGGCTGTTTCTCGGCAATGAGAGCGGCCCGATGCACATGGCGGCAGCCACTGGGACCCCGGTTGTCGGGCTGTTCGGTCTGACGGAGCCGTCGCGCTGGGGTCCTGTCGGCGTGCCCAGCATCTCGCTCCAGCCGCCGATGCCTTGCGCCTGCATGGCCGAGGACCTTTGCCGCGCGCCGGATCCCAGCAAGGCATGCTGCGTCTGGGGCCTGGAGGTCAAGCCTGTGGTCGACGCGGTGCGCGAGGTTCTTTCGCGCACCGAAATGCAGCTGGAATGCGTCATCTGAGATCATGGGTCGCATGCACGACTCTCGACGCGGTGGAATGACCCCTTCGCCACAGGCACGGTCACATTGTCGCGTGGAGCGCTTTTCTGCTATGCATCATCCTGATTTCCGCCTTCATGCGGGTCTTTGGGATGCCTGCTTGAAATGACGGGTCAGGAAATCGGTTTGATGCGCCTGCTGCAAAAAAATCTCTGGATGATCGCCATGTCGTTGGCGATGGCATCCGCCGGCCATGCCGCGCCGCTCGTCGAGCCGACGCTGCACATCAGGCCGCAGGCGAGCGGCGCCGGCCGTGTGGCACTCACGCTCGATGCCTGCGGCGGACAGACCGACAGCCGGATCCTTTCGGCGCTGGTGGACAACAAGATCCCCGCCACCATTTTCGTGACCGGCATCTGGCTGAAGCGGAACGCCGCCGCCGTCGAGATCATGCGGGCGCATCCCGATCTGTTCGAACTGGAAAATCACGGCGGTCACCACATCCCGGCGGTCGACACGCCGCGGAAAATCTACGGCATCCGCAGCGCCGGCAGCCCGGATGCGGTGCTGGCCGAGGTCGAATCGGGAGCCGCCGCTCTTGCCGGGACCGGCGAGCCGGCGCCGAAATGGTTTCGTGGCGCAACCGCCGAATACAGCCCGTCGGCAATCGCCATGATCCGCAAGCTTGGCTTCAAGGTCGCGGGATTCTCGATAAACGGCGACGGCGGCTCCTTGCTCGGCGCCAAGGAAACCGCGCGGCGCATCGCGGCGGCCAAGGACGGCGACGTCATTATCTCGCACATCAACCAGCCGACCCATGCGGCAGGCGAAGGCGTGGTGCAGGGGCTGCTGGCGCTCAAGGCCAAGGGCTTGACCTTTGTGCGGCTCGACGATGCCGAGGGCATCGGCAATAACGGCACCACGGAGTGAGTGGCCAGCCGAGCGTATCCCGCTTCGGCGTTGGCTCAGTCCGGTTTGGCTTCGATCGTGACCTTGCTGGCGTAGAATGCGCCGTGGTTGCCGATTTCAGCCATCTCGTCGAAAGGCCGTTCATAGGCCCACATGGCGTTCTGGCCGGTCTCGCCGGCAGGCAGCACGCTCCAATAGCTTGCATCGCCCTTGTAGGGGCAATGGGTCGAGTGGTCGGTGCGGCCAAGCTTGCCGAAATCGATGTCGGCGAACGGAATGTAGAAGGCCGCCGGATAGGGAGCTTCGGTCAGCACCTTGGCCTTCGCTGTTGAAGCGATGACCACGTCTCCGGCGCGCACGGTAACGGTGCCGGCATAGGGCTCGATGGTGATGATTTTGTCCGGGTTGCGTTGGAAACCGGGTGCGGGGTTGGCGATCTGATCCATGCGGCGGCTCTCCTTGCGTCGACTTTGAGATGTGTCGCGCAAACGCATTGTTCAAGGCCTGCCGTCGCCATGCAACACGCAAACACCTGCCCAGGCCGGCACTGCCGGATCGCGCCTCCGAATATCCTCGATACTTGTCGTCAGCTGTCAGGCAGCGGCCTTGAACACGTCCATGAGACCGGCATAGGCGGCAGCGATACCGGCGACCGGGTTGCTGCTTCTCGATACGGTCTCGACCTTCAGGGAACCACCGCCGGTCGGCAAGGTGAGCAGCAGGAACTGGCGGTTTCCGCCATCGCCGACTGACGCGGCTGCGACGTGCTGGTCCTCGCCCTGGTTCTGGACGCACATCTTGAACAGCAACGTGCCGCCGACCGCTTCCAGCGCGCCGCCGACAACTTCAACAAATTCATCTTCGGAAACAGTCTTTGTGTCCGGCACCAGATCGGCCAGACTTTCGGCAAGCGTACTCTCGAGAGCCTTGTCGTCGAGCTGCGCGTCCATGCGAACCTCTTTCAGTCGCCAATCGCACCCCTTTGCCCGTTAACGAAGCTTAACGCCGACGATGGCCGGATTGTGGCGGTTGTTCCCAATGCAGTGCTCGGCCGTATTGGCGGCTGGACAATCCGTCGGTTCGCTCCACAATGGGACAAAAAGCACAACGCAAAAGCGTGAGGGAGGACCGAATGCTGGGACTGATGCAGGAATGGCCGCTGCTTTGCCATAAGCTCATCGACAATGCCGAGCGGCAGCATGGCATGCGCGAGATCGTGTCACGGTCGATCGAGGGGCCGATCGTGCGCACCACCTACGCCGACATCCATCGTCGCGCCCTGAAGGTCGCCCAGCGGCTGGAGCGCGACGGCTATGGGTTGGGCGACCGCATCGCGACGCTGGCCTGGAACACCGCCCGCCACATCGAGGCCTGGTACGGCATCATGGGCATCGGCGCCATCTACCACACGCTCAATCCGCGGCTGTTTCCCGAGCAGATCGTCTGGATCATGAACCATGCCGAGGACAAGGCAGTCTTCGTCGACCTGACTTTCGTGCCGCTGCTCGAGAAGATCGCCGGCGCCGTCAAGTCGCTGAAACAGGTGATCGTGCTGACCGACAAGGCACACATGCCGCAGACGACGTTGCCCAATGTGGTCGCCTATGAAGAGTGGCTTGACGAGGCGGATGGCGACTTCGCCTGGAAGACCTTCGACGAAAGCACCGCCGCAGGCATGTGTTACACCTCCGGGACCACGGGCGATCCCAAGGGCGTCGTCTACAGCCACCGTTCGAACGTGCTGCACGCCATGATCGCCGCCATGCCCGACGCCATGGGGTTGTCGTCGCGCGACACGATCCTGCCTGTCGTGCCGATGTTTCACGCCAATGCCTGGGGCCTTGGCCAGAGCGGGCCGATGATCGGCGCCAAGCTGGTCATGCCCGGCTGCAAGATGGACGGCGCCTCGATCTATGAACTGCTCGATACCGAGAAGGTGACCTTCAGTGCGGCCGTGCCGACCGTCTGGATGATGCTGCTGCAGCATCTGGAGGAGACCGGCAAGAAGCTTCCCTATCTCAATAAGGTCGTCATCGGCGGCTCGTCCTGCCCGCGCGCGATCATGACGAAGTTTCAGCAGAACTACGATGTCCAGGTCATCCATGCCTGGGGCATGACCGAAATGTCGCCGCTCGGCACGCTGTGCACCCTGAAGCCGGACTATGCTGGTCTTGAGGGCGAAGCCCGGCTCGATGTCCAGCAGAAACAGGGCTATCCGCCGTTCGGGGTCGAAATGAAGGTGACCGACGACGACAACAATGCGCAACCCTGGGACGGCAAGACATTTGGCCGCCTGAAAGTGCGTGGGCCGGCCGTTGCCCGTGCCTATTATGGCGGCGCCGGCGTGGAGCAGTTCGACGGGGATGGCTGGTTCGATACCGGCGACGTCGCCCACATCGACGCGGGCGGCTATATGCAGATCACGGATCGCGCCAAGGACGTCATCAAGTCCGGCGGCGAATGGATTTCGACCATCGACCTCGAGAACCTGGCTGTCGGTCACCCCGATGTCGCCGAGGCGGCAGCCATCGGCGTCCACCATTCGAAATGGGGCGAACGGCCGCTGCTGGTCGTCGTCCGCAAACCGGGCAAGGAACCGAGCAAGGCCGATATTCTCGACTTCATGGACGGCAAGGTGGCCAAATGGTGGATGCCGGACGATGTCGCCTTCGTCGGTGAAATTCCGCACACCGCCACCGGCAAGATCCAGAAGATCACCTTGCGCCAGCAGTTCAAGGATTATCGCCTGCCGACGGATTGACGCGATGTCGCATGTTTCGGCTTCATGGCATCGCAAAAAGGTTCTAAGTCTCCGTTCGGGTTGGGGTGGTGCGGCAATCGATGGCAAGTATTCCTGAACGGCAAACGTCGAGGGCGGCCGGATGGTCGCGGCGCACGGCCGCTTTTTCGTTGGTGCTGCTGCTGACGGTCTTTGTCGGCCATCGCTTCGATCTCGTCGAAACACCTGTCTTTCTGTGGGTGCTCGGCATTGTCGCGCTGCTGGCGGCGATGGCGCTGTTGTTTGCCGGGTTTGCCTTTTCGCGGCTCTGGAATTTCGGCGACCGCGGCGGTCGCGACCTGACGGTCGGCGCGCTGCTGGCGCTGCTGGTGCTCGCACCCTACGGCGTCGCCGCCTACTGGGCGACGATCTATCCGCCGCTCAGGGATATCTCGACGGATTTCGACGAACCGCCGGCGCTGGACGTGAGCGACCGCACGAAGGATATGAACGTGCTTGCGCCGTCGACGCCTGGGGAACAGCGGCTGCAGACCGATAGCTATCCGCTGGTCAGCGCACGCAGCTACGACCTGCCGTTCGAGACTGTCGTCAATGCCGTCGAAACCGTACTCGACCGGCGCGACTGGGATCTATCGGAACCCTATCCTGATCTCGCCGGGCAAAGCGAGGTGACCATCACCGCCGTCGCCAAGGGCTTCGTGATCGGCCTTCCCGCTGATGTGGCGATCCGCGTGACGGACGATGGCGATACGGTCATCGTCGACATGCGGTCGGCGTCCCGCTACGGTCGCTACGACCTTGGCGACAATGCCGCGCGTATTGTCGATTTCCTTGCCGAGCTCGACCAGGAAGTCGCCGGTCAGGTTGGCGCCGCGCCGGCCGAGTGAGGCACGGGCACTTGGCAGTGGGCTGCGTTGCCTATCCGGCCGGCGTGAAAATGCCATCGATGGCCGGTGCGGCATCGGTCACAACCAGACCGCGCGCCGTCAGATCCTCGAGATGGGCAAGCACCGACAATCCGGCGGCGCCATGCAGCCGCGGATCGGTATCCCTGTAGATCGCCCTGACCATGTCGGGAATCGTCCGGTCGCCTTCTCTGACCCGCTCCAGGATGGCGCGCTCGCGCATCTTGCGGTGCGTCTTCAGCCCGCGCATGAAAGCGCGCGGTGCCGTCACCGGCCCGCCATGTCCGGGCAGCAGCAAGCGGTCTTCGCGTTCGATCAGCCGGTCCAGCGAGGCCATGTAATCGGCCATCGCTCCATCCGGCGGGGCGACGATGGAGGTTGCCCAGGCCATGACATGATCGGCCGAAAACAGGATGCCGGTTCCTTCCAGCGCGAATGCCGCATGATTGGCGGTGTGGCCCGGGGTCAGAACCGTCCTGATCGACCAGCCGTCGCCATCGACCGCCTCGCCGTCGGAAAGGGCGATGTCGGGAACGAAAGCCATGTCTGCACTGGCGTCGAGCGCATTGGTCTCGCCGATATGCAGGGCTCTTGCCGGCCGGTGCGGCCCCTCGGCCAGCACGATGGCGCCGGTGCGCTCTTTCAGCCGGGCCGCCAGCGGGGAGTGGTCGCGATGCGTATGGCTGACGAAGATATGGCTGACCGGCCGGCCTGCGATCACCTCGAGCAGGGTCCGCAGATGCGCCTCGTCATCCGGCCCCGGATCGATCACCGCCAGCGTATCGCGGCCAACAATGTAGCTGTTGGTGCCGTGAAAGGTGAAGGGGCTTGGATTGCGGGCCGTGATGCGCTGGACATCGGGGGCGACGCTCACCCCCTGGCCATAGAGGGGGTCGAAGCCGGTATCGAACTTCAGTGCCATGCATCGGTGCCTTGTTTCGGGAAACGGCAAAACCGATTGCCGCATAACACGCAAGCCAATATAGGAGGATGTGAGGCCGCGAACATCTGGTAGCGGCAATCGGATTGGGGAAATACCATGGCAATTGCAACTACGATGCGTCCGCTTGTTTCTCTGGCTCTGCCGCAAAGCGGCGCGGCGCGGCTGGCAACGCAGCTTTTCCTGGCCATCGCCGGAACGCTTGTGCTGACACTGTCGGCCAAGACCAAGGTGATGCTCGGGCCGGTCGACATTTCGATGCAGACGCTGGCCGTCCTCCTGATCGCCGCCGCCTTCGGCATGCGTCTCGGCGTCGCCACCCTGCTGCTCTACATGGCCGAGGGAGCCATGGGCTTCCCCGTCTTCCAGAGCACGCCTGAAAAGGGTCTCGGCATTGCCTACATGCTCGGCTCGACCGGCGGCTATCTCGCCGGCTTCGTGGTCATGGCGGCCATTGTCGGCTGGGCGGCGGATCGCGGCTGGGACCGCCATCCGATCAAGCTTTTCAACGCCATGCTGGTTGGCGAAGTCGTCATGATGGCGATGGGCTTTGCCTGGCTGGCGCTGCTCATCGGTCCGGAAAAGTCGTGGCAGTTCGGCGTCGTGCCGTTCATCGTCGGCGACCTGATCAAGGTGGCTCTCGCGGCAAGCCTGGTGCCGGCCGTCTGGACGCTGCTCAAGCGCGGCTGAAGCCCGAGCAGGCCAGCGGCTTGAGCAATCAAGCCTTGGCTGGCATGGGGTGATTGGCGGATTTCAGCGTGGCGTCTGCCAAGTAATCACACTTAGGTTTCTGGAAACAGCTTCGGAAACAGTGAATCCAATGCGTCGGCCGAAAAGCGTAGCGACACCGGACCTTTGGGTGTTTCCGACGCCAACAGACCGAGCGCGATCACCTCATTGAACACGCGACGCGCCGTGCGTTCGGGCAGTCCGCTAATGCGAGACGCTTCGCCGCGTTCAAATTCGCCGCGCATTAGCGCTTCCTCCAGGAGGCGGGCGGCTTCGGGTTTGAGGCCACTGCGCTCGACGTAGCGACGCAGCCGCTTCGCGAGCGTGTCGAGATCGAACAAGCCGGTCATAAAGTTCACCTGATCGATGCACACCTGCATGAACCATAGCGTAAAGTCGCCGAGTGCGCGCTCGGAGAGGTTGCCACGTCCGTCGAGATCACCCTGGCGGGGCATATCGGCATGATCCATCATGCGCTTGTAGTCCGTGCGGCTTTTCACGCCGCGCGCTAGACCGCGTGAGATCGACCACAGCCCGTGCGCGGCGATCCCAGCCTCATGGGCCATGGCGTGGCTCATCAAACGCCTGACGCGGCCATTGCCGTCGGGGAACGGGTGAATGTAGTTGAAACGGTTTCTTCCATGTCTGGCCGATCTTGGCTTCTGCTAAATACGTATAAAGATATATTTCGAATTTGCCCGGATATTTGGCCGATCTTATGGCCGATGATCGGTACCGTGCCGGCTTCCGCCGGCCATACGCATCTGACTAGGTTGCCGTCCCGACGACACCAACATACAGCTGCTTCGGAACGCAATATCTCCGCTCTCTAGATCGATCTGTCTCGGCTCCCAGGCGACTTGCCAAGGGGTTGATCGCCGAAGCGGTGCTGGAAATTACATCGCATTATTGGCCCTATCGTTCGGCGTTGGTGCGTTGCAGACGGTATCTTTTCAATCGCATCAAGCAATGCTGTTGATCAAAAGTTCCCGCACTGTTGATCCGAGAAATAGATGCTTGCTGGAGCAGCCGCGCTGTCGTAGCTCTTGGTCTCCGACTGTATATCGAATCGCCGGGGGGCGAGACGTCCGATTCGTTTTTGTGCGCGAGCAGGTCAGATCCACTATCGCGCTGGTCTGTCGCCGACACGGCAGCCTTGGGGAAGGGGGGAAGACATTGAATGTCGCAGCGTCGACTATCGTCGGAAGCCGGCACTTCCTGTTTAGGATTCGGTTTCAACTGCTTGGCGGACTGACATTCGCGGTTTTTGCGCCGGCGATTATCCGGATTGTCTTCAATCCTGAATTCATCTATTCGGCCAATCTTCAGGTAACAGTAGCCGCTGCGGTCATCGCTCACCTTGTGGGCTTCTTATCTTATCGCCGCATCGGAAATTTCCCGGGCGTGGCCGCCGCAAGTTACATCTTGCCGACATTTGCCCTGTCCTACGGGGCTGTTTTCCTGACCATCTTCTTTTTTCGGTTCGAGTACAGCCGGTTTCAGGCCGCCGCCAGTTTCACGCAGTCCACGCTCTGGTATTTCGGCCTGAGCCTGTTGACGCGGCGTCTCGATCCGTACCGGCTCGTCGTGATTCCCGGCGGAGATGTCGAGCGCCTCAAGACATTACCGGGTGTGCATTGGTTTTGGATCAAGTCGACCAGTACGATAATCGAAAGAGCCAGCGGCGTGGTCGTTGATCTGCGTGCCGATCTTGGCGCGGAGTGGGAACGATACATCGCGGATCGGGCCCTTTCGGGAACGCCCGTATACCACGTCAAGCAGGTCAGCGAGTCGCTGACCGGTCGGGTCGAGATCGAGCACCTGTCGGAAAACACGCTTGGTTCGCTCAATCCGAACCAGGCCTACCTCAAGATCAAGCAGGCGGTCGACTGGGTCTCGGCACTTGTCTTGACTATCGTTCTTTCCCCCGTTCTGGCGTTGATTGCGCTGCTGATCCGGCTGGATTCCGATGGTCCCGCGCTGTTTCGCCAGCAACGCATGGGCTACCGGGGCAAGATCTGCACGGTCTACAAGTTTCGCTCGATGCGCCAGCACTCTGGCGCCGGCAGCGACAAGGAGAGGGCGATCACCAGGCACGACGATGATCGCATCACCCGAGTCGGGCGTTTTCTGCGAAAATCCAGGATCGACGAACTGCCGCAGGTCATCAACATCCTGCGTGGCGAAATGAGTTGGATCGGACCGCGACCGGAAGCTGTCGTGCTGTCACAGTGGTACGAGGCTGAGTTGCCATTCTATCGCTACAGACATATCGTCAGGCCAGGCATAAGCGGGTGGGCACAAGTAAATCAGGGGCATGTGGCTGCTGTCGATGACGTTATGGAAAAATTGCACTATGATTTCTATTACATAAAGAACTTTTCGCCTTGGCTGGATGTTTTGATAACTCTCAAGACAATGAAAACGATGCTTACAGGCTTTGGTGCGAGATGACCAATGCGAAGCATGGCTCTGGAATAGCAAGCGCAGGAAGCAGATGGATCTCGCCTCCGGGAAAATAGCAATCATCGGGCTTGGCTATGTCGGTCTGCCGCTGGCGGTCGCCTTCGGCGTCACCAGGGATGTCGTCGGCTTCGACATCAACCAGCCGAGGGTGGACGCGCTGAAGCGTGGCGACGACCATACGCTGGAAGCCAGCAGCGATGAGATCAGTGCTGCGTCGCGGCTGACATTCACCACCGACAAGGCCGATCTGCGCGATTGCGGGATTTTCATCGTTACGGTTCCGACGCCGATCGACAGGGCCAACCGTCCGGATCTGAAACCGCTGATCATGGCCTCGACTTTGGTCGGTGAGGTCATCTCGCCAGGCGCGGTGGTGATCTTCGAATCAACGGTCTACCCCGGCTGCACGGAAGAGGTGTGCGCTCCGCTGATCGAGAAACATTCGGGCCTGCGCTACAATGAGGGGTTCTTCCTCGGCTACAGTCCCGAGCGCATCAACCCGGGCGACCGGGAGCATCGGTTGCAAACGATCGTCAAGGTCACCAGCGGCTCGACGCCGGAAGCGGCCAAAGGTATCGATGCGCTCTATGCCTCGATCGTGCCGGCAGGCACACACCGTACCTCGAGCATTGCGGTCGCCGAAGCGGCCAAGGTCATCGAGAACACTCAGCGCGACCTCAACATCGCGCTGATGAACGAGCTGTCGCTTATCTTCGGCAAGCTCGGCATCGACACCTCCGAAGTGCTGGAAGCCGCCGGCACCAAATGGAATTTCCTTCGCTTCACGCCTGGTCTGGTCGGCGGCCACTGCATCGGCGTCGATCCCTACTATCTCACCCACAAGGCCCAGGAACTCGGCTATCATCCGGAGGTGATTCTTGCCGGCCGCCGTATCAATGACGGCATGGGTCAGCATGCGGCGGATCAGACGGCCCGCCTGATGATGCGCAAGGGAATACCTGTCGTTGGCAGCCGGATTCTGGTGATGGGCGCGGCCTTCAAGGAAAATTGTCCGGACCTGAGGAATTCCAAGGTCGCCGATATCGTTGCCCAACTGAAGGAATACAATGCCGGCATCGACATATGGGACCCCTGGGTCGACGCGCAGGAATGCGCGCGTGCCTTCGGCGTAGCGAGCATGAAGGACATTCCCGACCAGCGCTATGACGGCGTTATCGTGGCCGTCGGCCACAGGCAGTTCCGCGCTCTGGGCGTCGACGGCCTGCAGGCTCTTTGCAAGACCCCCGGCGTCATTTACGACATCAAGGGTCTGTTTCCCAGGCATGTCACGGATGGGCGCTTCTGATGAAGGTTCTGGTCACCGGCGCGGCCGGCTTCATAGGGTATCACGTAGCCAAGCGGCTGCTGGAGCGCGGTGACGAGGTCGTCGGCATCGACAACGTCAACGACTACTACGATCCGGAAATCAAGGAGGCGAGACTGCGGCTCCTGGACGAAGCGAGCCGCAAGACCAATGCCGGCTACCATTTCATCCGCGGCAATCTCGCCGACAAGAGCGTGGTCGACGCCTGCTTTGCCGACCACGCATTCGACCGGGTGATCCATCTCGCCGCCCAGGCCGGGGTTCGCTACAGCCTGGAAAATCCGCATGCCTATGTCGAAAGCAACATCATCGCCTACACCAACATGCTGGAGGCCTGCCGCAACAGCGCCGTCGCGCACCTGACCTATGCCAGCACCTCGAGTGTCTACGGCGCCAACACCGACATGCCGTTTTCCGAGCATCGTCCGGCCGACCACCCGCTGCAGTTCTACGCCGCGACCAAGCGCGCCAACGAGCTGATGGCGCACAGCTACAGCCATCTGTTCGGGCTGCCGACGACCGGGCTTCGCTTCTTCACCGTCTATGGCCCCTGGGGACGCCCGGACATGGCGCTGTTCCTGTTCACCAAAAACATCCTTGCTGGCGAACCGATCAAACTGTTCAACCACGGCAACCACACGCGCGACTTCACCTATGTCGACGACATCGCCGAAGGCGTGATCCGTGCCAGCGACAGCCCGGCCACGGGCAATGCCGCCTGGGACTCCAGCCGTCCGGATCCGGCCACAAGCAGCGCCCCCTGGCGCATCTTCAACATCGGCAACAACAACCCGGTTAAGTTGACCGCCTATGTCGAGGCGCTGGAAAACGCGCTCGGCCGCAAAGCCATCGTCGAACTCTTGCCGCTGCAGCCCGGCGATGTGCCCGATACCTTCGCCGACACCTCGGCGCTGGAGCAGGCGGTCGGCTACCGCCCGACGACGACAGTGACCGAGGGCGTCGGGCGGTTCGTCGAGTGGTACAAGGCTTATTTCGGGCGGGGATAAGGCTCGGCGTTTCTCGGCTGATCCGCGCTGTTCCATGATCACGTAACCAGGAGCAGATGGAATCGACACGGCTCGCAAACAGGCAGTCTGCAATCCATTGCAGTCCAAGGCGCTATTGAGCGTCTGCATCCCCACGTTCAATCGGCGGGATCGCGTTGCCGCGCTGGTTCAGCAACTGCTACGTGCGGACTGCCCATTGCAGATATGCGTCCATGTCGACGGTTCGACCGACGGAACGAACGAAGCGCTTGCGAAAATCGCGTCTCGCGATTCCAGTTTGGTGGTCACCACTGGCCCGAATGACGGCAGAGGCCGCGCAATGTTTTCGGCGATTGCTTCCGCCACTGGCGACTATTGCATGGTCTTCGATGATGACGACGATCTCTTCGCCGATCGCTTGCCGGAAGTCTGTGAGCACCTTTCGCAGAGAGGTGTCGATGAGAAGATTGCGGGTTTTGTGTTCTCGATGGCTCTTGGCCACCCAGAGACGGCAGCAGAGCCGTTTCCGTTGGAGCGGACAAACCTGATAAAGATGCGGGCCGACGAACGGGTGGTCGGCGACAAGAAGGAGGTCATCAGAACTCCTTTGCTTAAACGGGTTGCCGTGCCCCCTGCGGGGCGGTTCCGCCGTGTTCCAACATCTCTTCTCTGGTCCAGATTGGCGATCGAATACGACGTTATCTGTGTCAATGTCGAGATTGGACGAAAACGATATTTGCCGGAGGGGATGACGGCAAGGATTCGGCTTCTTCAGCGACAAAATGCATACCCGATGTTGTTGCTGAACTTGATCTACATCAAGGCATTCTGGCTAGGACGATATCGGTCGGTTCGGTTCCTGGGTAAGGCGGTTCTTGCCTGTTTGAGCTTTGGTATCTTGAGTTTCCCGTTCTTGCTCAAGAGATCATTCGTGCGGGTGACTTCATGAAAGAAGCCAGCCTGTGGAAGTTGGTGGAAGCCATCGTAATACGAATTGTTCCTGGTCTTCTGAACATAGCGACATTGCTGTACATCGGAAGCCATCTGGAGACTGGACAGTACGGTATTTTCAGCACGACGATTGCGACAGTTTCATTTATTTCGACACTTGTTTTTGGAGTCGCGACCTATTCGATAATGCCGGTTTCCGCAAAAATGCATGCCGCGGGAATGGGTAGAGAGTACGTGTCGTCCATTTTGACCGTGCTTGCAGTTGTGGCGTTGTTTGTCGTCCTGGCTGGGCTGGCACTGACGTGGCTGGGATTTGGCAATGCCGTTGCCGCGACCATCATCATTTCTTTCGGCTTGCACACCGCACTTCAAGAGATTTTGAGGTCACAACTGCGTTTGTGGGCGTACGGTTGGTCGGCGATTGGCCAGGCCGTAGCATACCAGGCAGGAGCCATAATCCTGCTTGTCGGCGATGCGAAAGTAGGATCGGCTCTTGCCGCCTTTTCGCTCTCCTATTTCGTCGGAGCGCTGATTTCATTTGCCTTGCTGGGACCTAGGAATCTGAGACGACCTGGCTTTTCCTATCTTGCCGGGTCTCTGGTCACAGGCTGGGGATTTGTGTTGAGCAATCTGGCCGAGAGCGGCGTGTTTGTCGGCATTCGATACATTGTTTTGTTGCTTGGCTCCGAGACCCATCTCGGAGTCTTCTCGTTTTGTGTCGATCTTTCACAACGGTCTGTCGGCTTCTTCATGAATGCGGCCAGCTTCGTTTTCGTGCCAAGGGCGTTTCTCAGTGCCGCAAATGGAAACGTCAGGGAGTTTCGGCGCGGACTGTTGGAAGGAGCGGCCATCGCACTCATTTTTGCGGCTGCGGCTGCGGCCGGAATAGTTGGCCTGTTTTTCTCGGGCCATGCCTCCGGATGGCTGGGGAAGTCTTTTGATCCTGCGGTGTTCGGGATCGTTTCTTGTGCTGTTCTGGTCAACAGGACGAAAAAAGTGATCATCGACCCGTTTGCGCTTCGGTCGAACAAAGCGATGACGTTGACCTATTCCTACGCGATAGGGGCGTTGGCTTGCTGTTGTCTGGCGGCATTGGGCCTTTGGTGGCGGGTGCCGCTTGGCAGTGAAATGGCATTTTTGTTCGGATATGTCGTTGCCGCGGCCTGTTCCTTTTTCGCATTGAGGAATGTGATTGCAGACCAAGGGCCTGGTGCGAAACAGCGCACGGTTTTGATGGTCGGGCCGGATGCCAGAAATGAATGAGAAGAAAGCATTCTACGACGAGAAAAACAGGCGCATCGTCCATGTCGGCACGGTGGCCGATGACGACTATTGGGATTCTCACTGGGCCGACGGGATTGTCTTGAGGCCGGATCGCTTTGTCGTTGAAACCACCAAGCGATATCTGACCGGATCGGCCAAGGTCCTGGACGCTGGATGTGGCTTGGCCAATACGGTCCATGGCCTCCACCAGGCAGGCTTTTCCGCCTACGGGATCGACTTCGCGCAGAAGACCGTGGGGATGGTGAACCGTGCCGCGCCCCATTTGCAAGTGACCGTGGGGGATGTTCGAGCAACGGGCTTCGCGGACGAATTCTTCGATGGGGTGTGGTCCCTGGGGGTGATCGAGCACTTCTTCGACGGTTACGATGAGATCGCATTGGAGATGAGGCGCATCATCCGATCAGGAGGAGTTGCCTTCGTGACAGTGCCGAGCATTTCTCCTCTCCGACAGTTGAAGATCAGAATGGGTCTCTATCCCAGGTTTTCAGGTGAACAGGCCGGATTTTACCAGTTCGTTCTTGGGCCGTCTTCGATTGTTTCCAGTTTCGAACAGCACGGCTTCAAGCTTCTGGGATCCCAGCCAAGGGGAGGCTTCAAGGGGCTGAAGGACGAAACATTTTTCTCCAAGCCGATGCAGGCCTGGTACGACAGCAAGAATGGAATCCTGAGAGGTTTGCGTGCTGCCGCGGACCGGTTGCTCGGCCCATTTTCGCATCATACGCGGCTCTACGTCTTCCACAGGATATAGCGCGGATGTCAAATCCGAGTGGGCGCAGATCGCCAAACGAAACCGGTGGTGAAGCAGTATCGATATTGCGAAAGTTTGTTCGTGCGAATGTGGCTGTTTCCGAGTTCCTGGACAGAGCTCTGCCGCGACGCCTTCGCATCGACGGCAACCGGACCTTTGCGACGGAGATAGCACCTCCCTTACTTACCTCAAATGCACGGGTTTACGACCTTGGCGGGGGTGCCAGGCCGTTCGTCAGTCTTTCGGAGAAGCGGCGCCTGAGGCTTTTTGTCGTTGGGCTCGACCTCGACGCGGAAGAGTTGTCGAAAGCGCCGCGCGGAATATACGACGAGGAGATTGAAGCGGACCTTACCTCGTTTAGGGGGAGGGGCGATGCTGACGTCGTCATTTGCCAGGCAACGCTCGAACACGTCCGTGATGGCGAGGGTGCCTTGCGCGGCATTGCCAGTTGCGTGAAGCCGGGAGGCGTGGTTGCCATTTTCTCGCCCTCGCGCAACGCCGTTTTTGCCAGATTGAATCGGGTCCTGCCGGAGGGGATGAAACGACGGCTGCTTTTTGCGATCTATCCTGAAAAGGGCATGGGTCATGACGGGTTTCCGGCCTTCTACGACAAGTGCTTGCCCAGTGACGTCGAGACAATCGCAAAACGGAACGACCTGGAACTTGTCGAGCGCCGTCTGTTCTGGAAAAGCTCCTACTTCTATTTTTTCGTGCCGGCCTTTCTTGCCTGGCGCATCTGGTTAGGCGTTTCGGCCCTGCTTTTCCGCAAGGATGCCGCTGAAACCTACGCCTATGTCTTTCGGCGAAAACAGTGAGTTCCCGCGGCTCATGAAAAGGAAGCTCGCGCTGATCGCCATTCCGCTCGACAGAAGAGGCGGTGCCGAAACCATCTTGAAACTTGTTGCGCGCGCACTCGCGAGACGACCCGACTGGGACGTCGAAATCGGCTTCTTGGGTGGCCAGGCGGCGGGCGAGGCCGCTGGATCACACCAGAAGGGAATTCGGTGCAGCTACGGCTTTGGCAAAAGCTGCAGACCTCCGAAAAGGAACTGGTCACCTATGCAAAAGATGCCGGCATCACTGTTACCGGCGACGACAAATCGCTGATCGGCTCGAACATCGAAGCCCTGAACACCGCCCTGGCCACCGCAATCCAGGAGCGTCTTGATGCGGGACGGGTGGTCGATCAGATAGAAAAGGGCCGCGGGTCGAGCCTCGGTCCGGTTCTGGAAAGCGAAGGTCTGCAGAAGCTTAGCGATAAACTGGCGGATCTGACCAGCCAGTATCAGCAGAAATTGGGCATCCTGAAACCCGGTTTTCCGGAAATGCAGCAATTGCAATCGCAGATCAAGGAACTGCAGCGACTCTACAACAACGGCGTGCTGGCGATAACCGATTCGTTGCGGCTGAAATATCAGGAAGCGCAGAACAAGGAAAGCGACCTCAAGTCCAAGCTCGCGGAGATGGAGAGGCAGCAGGTTGTCTTCAACGACAAGAATATCAAATACACGATCCTGAAGCGCGAAGTCGACTCCAACCGGTCGCAGTATGACAGCCTTATCGCCAAGCTGAATGAAGTCGGTGTTAGCTCGGAACTCAAGACGCAAAGCGCTGCGATAGTCGATTTCGCTTCGCTGCCCACAGCCCCCTATTCTCCACGTCTGAGCATCAATCTTGCAGTCGCTCTCGCGCTTTTCATGGCCCTGGCTGCATCGATCATCTACATCATCGAGTTGCTGAACAACACTTTCACCAATCCGGAGCAGATCGAGAAAGAGCTGGGGCTGACGATGCTCGGCATCCTGCCGCTTGTTGGTGATCGCGAACTCATAGCCAGCATCGCCGATCAAAAATCCGGGCTCTCCGAGGCCTATCGTTCGCTGCGAACATCGCTGCAGTTCTCCGGTGCGGAGGGCGCGCCGCGATCGCTGCTGGTGACCAGTTCGGAACCGTCGGAAGGCAAGTCGACCACGTCGTTCAAGCTTGGCCAGGATTTCGCGGCACTCGGCGCAAGGGTTCTGCTTGTTGACGGCGATCTCCGCAAACCCAACCTGCACCGGCTGTTCGGCCTCGACAATTCGATCGGGTTGAGCAACCTGCTGACAAATACCGTTCGCAAGGACGATCTGCCGGGCATTTTCAGACCGACGAAATATCCCAATGTCACCGTGCTGACGTCCGGAACGATTCCGCCGAATCCGGCCGACCTGCTCTCGTCGCCGAAGATGGCGTTGATCTTGACCAATCTAGGCAAACGCTTCGATCTGGTCATCATCGACGCACCGCCGGTCGTCGGTCTTTCCGACGCACCAATCCTCAGCCGGCTTGCCGAAGGCACATTGATGGTCGTTTCGACCAATCAGGTCACACGCAAGTCAGCCAAAACGGCACTCAAGCGTCTGCGCTCAGCCGGTGCGAATGTGATCGGAGCGGCGATGTCGAAATTTACGGTCAACAAGTTCGATTACAATTACGCCTATAAATACATGAACTATCAGTACTACGACTATGGCGCGAGTACCCCGAAAATTGAGGGCAAAGTCGATGACGGAGCAGGCCAGCCCGCTCACGCGAAATCTCCGGCGTTCAGGCGTTTGGTTCGTCGCCTCCGTTCTGGTGTTGGCGGTTTCGTCGGTAGGGCTAAGTCGGCTTCTTGAGTCGGAAACGCCGGCCGTCTCGCTTGCGCTCGATCCGTTCAACGTAGATGCCTTGATAGGCGAAATTGCCGGTCGGTTGAGCGAAACAGGCGACGGTGCTGATCTCGATGTCTTGGCAACAAAGGCGAAGGGCGCGCTTCGTTTCAATGTCGCGGATGCCCGGCTCTACAGCCTGATAGGCGAGATTGAGTATCGACAAGGCGAGAAAGACAAGGCTTTCGAACTCTTCGACCAGGCTCGAAAGCTGTCCAAGACTGAAATCCATTCACTTCAGAGATCGATCGATCGCTCGATCGAGGTGGGCGATCTGTCAAAGGCCGTTGCCGAGATCGACACGTTGCTGCGCCGGTGGCCCGACAGATTTCCAGTCATTGCGGCGGGCTTGCCGGCTATTCTTTCAAACCCGGACGGATACCAGGCTGTCCTGGCAGCCTTGACGATCGAGGCACCGTGGAGATCCAGTCTTTTCACCGCGCTTGGTAAGGATCCGCGGGGCCTGCGCGTCGCAAATCAACTGTTGCTGGACCTTGCCGGATCGATCTCACAACCGACGTCGAAGGAACTGTCTGCCGTAATCAACGGATATATCAGGCAGAAGGAATACGAGGCGGCCTACCGGCTGTTCCTGTTCAGTCTGTCCGATCAGGAGCGGACACTGGCCGGATACATTTTCAACGGCGGCTTTGAACAGATCCTCAGCGGCAAGCCATTCGACTGGCAGGTTCGCGACCGCTCCGGTCTGGAAATTACCTTTGCCGGGGCGCGCGATGCCGGCGAAGGCGATAGCGGAGCGACTGTCCGATTCCTGAATACGCCGGTGAAGAACGCCGCGCTCCAGCAATATGTCGAACTGCCTCCCGGCTCCTACAGGATTTCCCTGATCGCCTCCGCGAGAAACCTGAAGCTGCCCAAGCAGCTGTTCTGGTCCATCAGATGCGCGGATCCGGCGGGCGAAATAGCTCGGTTCGACATTCCGGAAGGCACGTTCGATCGGCGGGAGTTGAGCCTGGATTTCGCGATCGGACCAAGCGCGTGTCCCATGCAATTGTTGCGGCTGGAAACAGCTGCCATCGCTGAGAGTTGGCGATTTCGGTACGTTGGCACGTTGGTCATGCACAAATTGAGCATCGAAAGAGTTTCATCTTGAGAGAGCGGTCAACCACGGAATGGGAAAAATATCTGCTTGGGTCGGTTCTCTTCCTGTCGGTGCTGATTGGCGGCGGCACCGCGAGCGGTCTCTACACCGAAGCGCTGATCGAGGTGGCGGCGATCGTCTCGGCCGCGGCCGTCTTTTCAGGGCCGTCGGAACGCGGCATCCCTCGCTCGGCCCTGTGGTTGCTTGCTCTGGGCCTTGCCGTGTTCTGTTTTCAAATCGTGCCGCTGTCCGCCGCTCTGTTGAGCGGATTGCGGCCTGAGGTTCTACTTGCAAATCCGTGGCTGAGCGGTGAAACCCGGCTGCGTTTCGTCAGTGTCGGCGTGGGACGTACGATCGAGTGTCTGTTGTATTTCGTGGCGATGGCTGCATTCTTTCTGAGCGTCACCCGCTTGCGCCCAGATCAGGTCTACGGCCTTCTGCCCTTCTTTTTCATGGGTGTCATCTGTAACGGATTGGCTGCGGCGATCCAGTATTCACTCTCCGATACGGTTGCCATACAGGGTTTGTTGCCGTTCACGATCAATGCGGGACTGTTTGCCAACCAGAACCATTTTTCAGCTTTGCTCTTCGTCTCCATCCCCTTCGTTGTCTACTACGGCCTGTTTCGCGGGCACCTTCTGTCCGGGTCGCTCGGCTTGATAACGCTGCTGCTGTTGCTTCTGGCCGCCGGTTCGCGCGCCGGTATTCTGATAGGGCTGGCGATCACCATGGTATCAGTCGTCTTTCTGTCCGCGCGCTCGAGGCTGGGCGGGTATGGAATACCCGCTGTCTTCATCGGGCTTTCACTCTACACGATCGGGGCGTGGACGAAGATCGATGCGGAAGTGGTTGACCCGGCCTTTGGACGGGCCGAATTTGCCCGCACGACGATCGCGGGAATTGAAGAGAACTGGGCGACGGGCGTCGGCTTTGGGAGTTTTCCGAAGGTCTATCAGATTTACGAAAAGGGAGAGATGATCTTCAAGCCCTACGTCAATCACGCCCACAATGATTATCTGGAATTGGCACTTGAAGGTGGCGCTCCTGTTGTCTTTCTGGTCGCAGCTTACGCGATATTGCTTTTTGCGTTTTCCGTTACGGCACGGCGAGATCCGCTGCAGAAAATGGCGTTTCTCTCAGTATCGTTTCTGCTCGTTCATTCCCTGGTCGATTATCCCTTGCGAACGGCGGCACTGGCGATGACCTTCGCCTATATGAATGGCGTTATCTTTCACAAGGGACTTGCTGAGCGGCTGAGCCAGAGAGGCGAGTCGACCGCCGCCCATGATGACAATCTGCTTGTTCCCGTCAGGCCGGCTTTGGCAAGACGATAGCAATGCGTCGCCTGAATTGGCCATGGATTGGCGCCGGATCGTGACCCAGTCATTTGACGAACGCCGAGATTGACAAGCCAGTGCATGGAACCTAAGCACGGGCGGCTAGGGCCGGGGGGTTCAGGCATGTCAAGGAGAGCTTCTTGAAAGGAATTATCCTTGCTGGAGGCAGTGGAACGCGTCTTTATCCACTAACATTAGCAGTCTCTAAGCAAATTCTGCCGATATACGACAAGCCGATGATCTATTATCCGCTGAGCGTTCTGATGCTCGCGGGTATCCGAGAGATTCTGATCATTTCGACGCCGCGTGACCTGCCGGTTTTTCGCGATCTGCTTGGCGATGGATCGGAGTTCGGGCTCGACCTGTCCTATGCCGAGCAGCCGCAGCCCAACGGGCTGGCGGAAGCCTTCATCATCGGCCGCAATTTTATCGGCAAGGACAACGTGTCGATGATTCTCGGCGACAACATCTATTTCGGCGATGGGCTGTCGCAGCTTTGCCGCGACGCTGCCTCGCGCGAAAAGGGCGCTTCGGTGTTCGCCTATCATGTCGAGGATCCCCAGCGTTATGGCGTGGTTTCCTTCGACAAGGCCACGGGAACGGCGCTGACGATCGAGGAAAAGCCGCAGGTGCCGAAATCCAACTGGGCGGTCACCGGTCTCTACTTCTACGACAACGACGTCGTCGACATTGCCCCTGCCATCCGTCCCTCGGCGCGCGGCGAGCTCGAGATCACGGCGGTCAACAACGTCTACCTCGAGCGCGGCCAGTTGCATGTGCATCGGTTGGGGCGCGGCTATGCCTGGCTCGACACCGGCACCCATGACAGCCTGCATGAGGCCTCGTCCTTCGTGCGCACCATCGAGCACCGCCAGGGCATCAAGGTCGCCTGTCCCGAAGAGATCGCCTTTGAACAGGGTTGGCTGACTGTGGACCAGGTTCTGCGTCGCGCCGATCATTTGGGCAAGAACGAATATGCCGCCTATCTGCGCCGGCGTGTCGTCGACCTGTCGGAGGCCTAGGTGCTGGAAGTCAGGCCCCTTGGCATCGATGGCGTGCTGGAAATCGTTCCGAAGCGACATGGCGACGCGCGCGGCTTCTTCGTCGAAACCTACAATGCCGAGCGCTTTTCGCAGGCCGGCATAGACTTGGCTTTCGTGCAGGACAATCATTCCTATTCCGCCGCGGCGGGCGTCTTGCGAGGGCTTCATTATCAGCTTGCGCCGCGCGCCCAGGACAAGCTGCTGCGCGTCATCCGGGGCAGCATTCTCGACGTTGCGGTCGACATTCGCCGCAGCTCCAAAACTTTCGGAAAATGGGTCGCTCTCGAAGTGTCGGCCGAAAAGGGCAACCAGATTCTGGTGCCGAAAGGTTTCGCGCACGGCTTCGTGACGCTCGTGCCCGACACCGAGGTCCTGTACAAAGTGACCGACACCTATTCGCAGGCGCATGACCGGTCGATCCGTTTCGACGATCCCGCCATCGGCATCGAATGGCCGTCATTGACCGGCGGGTTCCAGCTCTCGGACAAGGACCTCAAGGCGCCGCTGCTGGCTGCCGCCGAGGTGTTCGCCTGATGGGTTATTTGAGGACAGCGGCATGAATTTTCTGGTGACGGGCGGTGCTGGCTTTATCGGTTCGGCGGTGTGCCGGCATCTATGCGCCAACCCGGCCTATCGGGTGACCAATCTCGACAAGCTGACCTATGCGGGAAACCTCGCCTCGCTGCGGCCGATCGAGAACGCACACAATTATCGCTTCGCGCAGGCCGATATCTGCGACGAAAGGGCCGTGCTCGATATCCTCCGGCGCGACGATATCGACATCGTCATGAACCTTGCCGCCGAGAGCCATGTCGACCGCTCGATCGATGGGCCGGGCACTTTTATCGAGACCAACATCGTCGGCACCTACAAGATGCTCAATGCCGCGCTGGAGTACTGGCGCGGCCTGCCCGAGGACAGGAAGAGCCATTTCCGCTTCCATCATGTCTCGACCGATGAGGTGTTCGGCGATCTTCCTTTCGATGGCGGCATGTTCGTCGAGGAAACGCCCTATGCGCCATCCTCGCCCTATTCCGCCTCGAAAGCGGCCTCGGACCATCTGGTGCGGGCCTGGCACGAAACCTATGGCCTGCCGGTCGTGCTTTCCAATTGCTCGAACAACTACGGACCCTATCACTTTCCCGAAAAGCTGATCCCGCTGGTCATCCTCAATGCGCTCGACGAAAAGCCGCTGCCGGTCTATGGCGCCGGCGCCAATGTGCGCGACTGGCTGTTCGTCGAGGATCACGCGCGCGCGCTGGAACTTGTCGCGACCAGGGGACTGCCGGGCGAAAGCTACAATGTCGGCGGCAATTCCGAGCGGACGAACCTTGGCGTCGTCGAGACGATCTGCGATCTCCTCGACAGCAGGCGGCCGCGGGCAGGGGGCAAGAGCTATCGCGACCTGATTTCCTTCGTCACCGACCGCCCCGGTCACGATCGCCGCTATGCCATTGACGCCTCGAAGATAGGCCGGGACCTGGGCTGGACGCCCAATGAGAATTTCGACAGCGGCCTCGCCAAGACCGTCGACTGGTTTCTCGACAACAAATGGTGGTGGGGACCGATCCGCGAGCAGCGCTATGCCGGTGAACGGCTGGGCGAAGCACGCAAGGGGGCGGCGTGAGGCTGGTTGTCACCGGGCGCGACGGACAGGTCGCGGCAAGCCTTCTGGAGGCCGGCCAGGCGGCCGCCGGCGTTGAGGTCATCGCCATTGGCCGTCCGCAACTCGACCTTGCAAGACCCGACACGGTGATCGAAGCCATCGCGGCCGCGAAACCGGATATCGTCGTGTCGGCTGCCGCCTACACGGCGGTGGATCAGGCCGAGGACGAGCCCGATCTGGCATTCGCGGTGAACGCCGTCGGCGCCGGCAAGGTGGCGCAAGCCGCGGCGGAGCTTGGCGTTCCCATCATCCATCTATCGACCGACTATGTCTTCGACGGCACCGCCCCTGGCGCCTATGTCGAGACCGACGCCACTGCACCGCGCAGCGTCTATGGCGCCTCCAAGCTTGCCGGCGAACAGGCGGTTGCATCGGCCAATCCGCGCCATCTGATCCTGCGCACGGCATGGGTCTACAGCCCGTTCGGCAAGAATTTCGTGAAAACCATGCTGCGGCTGGCCGCCGACCGCGACGAGATTTCGGTTGTGGCCGATCAGTGGGGAAATCCAACATCGGCACTTGATATCGCCGACGCGATCCTGCATGCGGCGGCACGGCTGCACGAGGGCGCCGCCACATCCGGCATCTATCATCTGGCCGGAACCGGCGAGGCCAACTGGAGCGGCTTTGCCCGCCATATCCTCGACACAAGCCGCGTGTTGGGTGGTCCCTGGGCGCGGGTACGGGACATTGCTACGATGGACTACCCAACCAAGGCGCGCCGCCCCGCCAATTCCCGGCTATCGAGCGCGAAGTTCGCCTCGGTCTTCGGCTGGGATGCGCCCGTTTGGCGGCAATCGACGGAAGTGGTGGTGCGCCGGCTTCTCGTCGGTGAGACGAAACAGGCGCTGATAGCATGAACAGGCACCCTGCACCTGAAAACATGCGCGATGCCACGCCCGTTGTCGAGGCGACGCCGAAGGCAAGCAAGGCAAAGCCGAAGACGGCCAAACGCGTCTGCATCATGGTGCTTGGCATGCATCGCTCCGGCACCAGCGCGCTGACGAGGGCGATCAGTCTGCTTGGCGCGGAGCTGCCGAAGAATTTACTTGGCGCCAACCCCTCCAATCCAGCTGGGCACTGGGAGCCAGCACGCCTCATCAAACTGCACGACCAGATGCTGACCGAAGCGGGAAGCAGCTGGTATGATTGGCGATCCTTTGATCCCAATGATCTCGGCGCGCCGCGTCTGCGCTTCTACAAAGCAGAGATCGCGCGGCTGATCGACGAGGAATACGGCAGCGCGCCGTTTTTTGTGCTCAAGGAGCCGCGTATCTCACGTTTCGTGCCGCTTTATGCGGAGATCTTGAAGCGCATGCGCATCGACGTTCGCTACGTGGTGACTGAGCGCAACCCGCTCGCTGTGGCTGCCTCGCTCGAAAGGCGGGACAATTCTACGCATGGCTTCAGCGCACTTTTGTGGCTGCGTCATGAATTGGACGCGGAGTACGCGACGCGCGATCAGCCACGGGTTTTCTTGTCATACGAGGCTATGCTCGATGACTGGCGATCTGGGGTGGAACGAATGACAGATGTTCTCCAGATGGAATGGCCCCGGCCAATTGCTAGGGCGCAGTTGGCGCTTTCGGCGCATTTCTCTGTGGTGCATCAACATCATGTCGCAAGCAGAGAGAGTCTCGAGACAGATCCGCACACGGCGAGATGGGTGAAAGACAGCTACAATGCGCTGATGATGCTTGAAGAGAATCCGAGCGATGCTGGTGCGATGGCGCGGCTTGATGCGATAAGAGATGCCTTCAATAAATTTAGTCCGATCTTCGGCGAGGCCGTCTTTCCTGAGATGCGCGCTCGATCGGCTATGGATAAGGAGAGATATTCGCAGGTTCGGCATCTTGCCGACAAGCAAGCTATGGAAATTGAAACCAACAGGACGTTGGCGATGCGCCAGGAAGCACGCATCGCGACTTTTTCCAGTGAGATAGTCGAAATACGCGAGCAAATTAGGAATCGCGAAGAAGAGATCGCTGCGCTGACGGTCGAGCGCGAGCAACTCCATGTGGTCAAGCAAGCGCTGAAGCTAGCCGACCGGGACATCGTGGCGCTCGAGCGTGAGCTCAAGGAGCACGAGCATAAGGTGCAGGAACGCGATCAACAGCTGGCCGTGTTGAGTCACGAAATCGAATTGATTCACAGCAGCCGAACCTGGCGTTTTAGATCGTTCTTGCGAAGACTTGCGTCTATTGCGAAAGCGGCGACTCTCTATGCCGGACGGACCGCCGCGTTGCGCGCGCTCAATCATTTGGAAGGCGTGCCGCTGGGTACGCGAGCTACGGAGTGGACAATAACCGGCGACGATCCGCAGTTCGAACTCCTCTGGTCGGGATCCCTGCCATTGCCTCCTGGGCATTACCAGCTCAGCGCGCATGTGTCGGCTGAACCGGCCGCGTTGATTGACGCGCGCCTCTATGTCGACAGCGGTAGAGGGTACAACGAAGTCGAACGGATCGATCTGCGGTTTCGTTCGAACGGCAAAGATTTGGCCGCGGCGACCTTCCCGCTTAACTTGGCGACCTTGAAACTGCGTTTCGATCCAAGCGACCGTTCCGGTCAGATCACGATCGGCCGCGTTCGGTTGCGTCGGCTGGGGCGGGTTGAATTTTATGCCTCCCTCATCGGAAGGATAGTCGCCCTCCAGGTGAAAAGCCCGGGTTCCCTCGTACGGTCTGCGGCGCGTGGTGTGAAAATCTTGAGGGAAGGCGGCCTTCGGGGATTTGCGTCCACCCTCCGGCAGGCGGAGGCGCGAGGCGCTCTGGGCAGCGTCACGTATGACGGGTGGATTGCACTCAACGACACGCCGACGGAACAAGACGTTGCGGATTTGAGGCGGCGGTTGGCTCTCTTGGAGAGGAAGCCGCTCATTTCGGTGCTGATGCCAGTCTACAATACGCCAGAGAGGCTCCTGCGGGAAGCGATCGGGAGCGTCCGCGCGCAGATCCACGAGAACTGGGAGTTGTGCATAGCGGACGATTGCTCGACGGAGCCGCATGTGCGGCGCGTTTTGAACGAATACGCGAAACGCGATCCGCGCATCAAAGTCGTCTTTCGCGAGAAGAACGGCCATATCTCGCATGCATCCAATTCTGCCCTGCAACTGGTCACCGGCGAGTGGGTTGCGTTGCTCGACCACGACGATATTCTGCGCCCGCACGCGCTGGCCGAAATCGTGCTGGAAATCGATCGTCATCCTGACGCCGAACTGATCTACAGTGACGAAGACAAGATCGATGCGGAAGGCAGGCGCTACGATCCCTGTTTCAAGCCGGATTTCTCGCGAGAGCTTTTCCGCTCACAGAACTATCTGAACCACCTCACCGTGCATCGGGCGGAAAATATCCGCGCCGTCGGCGGCTGGCGCCCCGGCTTCGAGGGCAGCCAGGACTATGATCTCAATCTGCGCGTCTTCGAGCGCATTGACTCTGAAAGAATTCGGCACATTCCGAAAGTGCTCTACCATTGGCGCGCGGTGGAAGGCTCGACGGCGCTCGACGGTTCGCAGAAGAGCTACGCCTATGTGGCCGGGTTGCGTGCGCTGGAGGAACATGTCGAACGCATGAATATTCCGGCGAAAGCTGAGGGCGCTCCTAGCACAGCCTGTTACCGTCTTCGGCTTTTCGTCCCCGAACCGCAGCCGCTTGTAAGCCTCATCGTTCCAACACGCGACAAGGTTGAACTCCTTCGCGGCTGTGTGGAGTCCATCCGCGAAAAAACCACCTACGGGAATTACGAGATTCTGGTGGTCGACAACGGCTCGGTGGAAGAGGAAACGCTTGCCTATTTCAGCGAGTTGAAGAAGGTGAAGAATGTTCGCGTACTCCGTTACGACAAGCCGTTCAATTATTCCGCGATCAACAATTTCGCCGTAGGCAAAGCGAAGGGATCGATCATCGGCCTCGTCAACAACGACATCGTGGTGATCTCACCGGACTGGCTGACGGAAATGGCCTCCTGGGCTGCTCAGCCGGATGTGGGTTGCGTCGGCGCTAAGCTCTATTATGCCAATGATACGATTCAGCATGGCGGGGTGATTGTTGGAGTGGGCGGTGTCGCAAATCATTCGCATAAGCATTTCCCCCGCCATCATCCAGGGTATTTTAGCAGGCTGAAGGTCCTGCAGAATTTCTCCGCTGTCACCGCAGCCTGTCTCCTGATCCGCAAAAGTGTGTACGAAGAAGTGGGGGGCCTCAATGAGGTCGACCTGACAGTCGCCTTCAATGATGTGGACCTTTGTCTGAAAGTCGGGGAAGCCGGTTATTCAAACGTCTGGACGCCCTATGCCGAACTCTATCACCTTGAAAGCGTGTCTCGTGGTATTGAGGACGCCCCGGAGAAAATAGCGCGTTTCAACAGTGAAATCGAGTACATGCAAGGACGATGGAAGGAGATCATCGAGCGTGATCCTTTCTACTCGCCGAATCTGACCAAAGCGCGTGAAGATTTCTCGCTATGCTGATATCGGAAAAGCCGCCTGAACTTCAGCCTTGATTTACCTCACATTTTGCGAGCTACCACGGCCAATGCAGGGCCATTCGGATGTTCGGGGTGGTCGATTGCCTCCACGGTGAAGCCGGAATCGACGATCGCCCGCATCAGGGGAATCCCGGGTAAGCCAGGATGCCAAAGGCTTTCCGCCGCAGAAGCCGGCCCATTTGAGCGGCTCCTGACAGTTGCGCCTAGGCCTTGCTACCGACCTCGATCTCGAACTGCGTCGCCAGATTTTTTGGGTGCGCAGCGAGCCGTTGTTGTAGTGCGCCCAGAGGAAGATCGTTTCAGCCAGTGCTCGAGACGGCTTGCCAGTCCAAATCCATGATCGGTCCTCCACAAGCCGACCTCCTATGAATCACGCCAACTCTCTCTTGGGAATTCCAAAAACTCGCCCGCCGCCAAAATCTGCCAAAGTAGTGCTAACAAATCGGCGCAAACTCCGGCTCTCGATGAGCCGCGCTAGCCTGGTATTTTGACTCCAAACGCCTTGATCGGAACCCAAGCTTGATCGGGCGAAGGCGAACGAGGCTCCGGGACGTCAGTTGGAATGATGTGTGCATACCGGTTGAATGCATCATTAAACGCTGCTTCCGGCATTGAGGGGAACACTCGCTGGAAGAACGAAAGCTGCGGTGCCGTGAGCGTGTGATTGATTGCCGGCACACCCGCGCCCGAGAATAGAGCGCCATACATACCAGGCATGACGGCCCATCCGTTAGGATTGGTTTTTGCCTGCTCGCGAAGCGCGGTCAGAAAAGGCGTTTCCGGAATGTCGAAAATCGGAAAGGCCTGCTGAAAAGGGTTGAACATGCCGAACGTAATCGCGCCAGAGAGAAATGCGGAGCCAAATAATATCCTCCCACCATTTCTTGTCGGTTGACCGAGGTACCAGACATATCCGGCGCCCAGAATAAATGGAGCGATTGCAATCCATTCGAAGTAACCATGCACCAAGGCGTCGAGGGTCTTTTTATCAGAATCCCCCAAAATCCAAGTAAGTCCTACCTTCGATAGAATCCAAGTCGATACCATAATTAGAAAAAAAGCTGCAATTCGCTCTTTTGAAATTATAAAGACACACTTGGACGCAAAAATAATTATAGATATAGTAAGAAGCAATCCAAATCCCCAGACCATACGTCCAGGTTGAACTTTGTTCCAGAGCAAGATCTTTCCAATACTGGAAGGTATCGGCAGTGTCATCCACGCTAGCATCAAAATCAAACCCAGTCCTACCACCCCAAAGGAAACGACGTTGTTCCTCAAGGTTTTAGCCAATGACCGATAGCTGACAAAAACGAGCACTGTCAGAGGCAGGAGGGTCGAAACAACTGCAACCTCGCATTCGTTAGTTGCGAGAAGCGGCGAGAAGCGCACCGTCGTAAAAAAAGGAAAGAGATAGGCAAGCAACCTCATTTCGTTAACGCCGCCGCCCGATACGTCCCGTTGGCCTGGGTAGACAGTGGCCTGCATGATCTGAATGAGATCGCCGAAATACAAAACAAAACTGATGCCAAGGCAGGCGACCGCCAAAACTGCGACAGCAACATTCGCAAGCGTGATCGTATCTCGTCGGAAGGCAAGGAGCAGTATTCCCAGCGAAAACGCTGCGGGGATCATGAAAGGGGGGTAGACGAAACTGAATACCCAGACGGCACAGGCCCAGAAAAGAAGCGGCAATTTCAGCCACGGACGAATCGGAAGCAAGAATGCTATTAGCGGCCAGGGGGCGAAAGCAAATGTTGCACCGTGTGACGTCCACCACACTTGCACCAAATGGGAGCAGAAAAGACAGCCGGCACCGAACACTGCAATCCACAAATCGGCACCAAATTGCCGCAGAAGGATGGTGTATCCAGCTAAAAACGCCGTCCAAAGCACGGCAAAATACAGAGAGTAGGCATAGGCTGGCGGCAAGACCCAAAAACCCCAAAGCTGCGGCTTGAAGACAAGAGACCAATCCAGAATAGGCAGAGCCCAGAACCCTTTCAGGGACTCATGATAAGGGGAAATTTGGTTGAAGGTCGAAAAGCCGCCACGGACGGCAGTTTGAAATAGTGGCGTTAGGACGATCCATTCGTCCGATCGAATGGGGCGGGCTGACAGAAGCAAGGGACTTGCATCCGAGCCAAGGTATCGCAAGCCCATCGCATAGTGCGACGGCGTGAGCGCCAATCCGACATAGACGGCAGCAACTGCAAGAAGCGAAATCAGGAGTACCCGCGCGGTTTGCGCTTCAGTCCAACTGAGCCCAAGTAAGCTCCGTTTCTGTAATTCCACAGTGGCCCCGGTCATCAAATCTCTTCTCGCTGGAATGCGTTTCATAACGCCGCAAGGATCTTAAGTTATCGTACGATAACGGCACAATTGGAGCTAAAAGGACCAAGGGAGATACCGGTATTAACCATTGCGGCCGGACTTTTACCAGCTTTTGGCCAGTCTTTCATAATGGATCGACCATCTAAAAAGTCCATATTCTCTGGGTGCGTCCAGTACGAATATCTGGTTCCGTTGAGCACTCTCCGAAAGAGTTGGGGGGTGTAGTGCAAAAACGGAAGACCTGTGTGATGCTCAACAGGAAACCAGCGATTAGGAAAGGCAATAAAAACCTTTTTTGCCACCCTTAGATGTTCGGAGATAAACTCGGTCCGCTGTGCAGGCCCTCCAACGTGCTCTATTACTGCGTTGGAACATGCGATGTCAAAGCTTTGATCCTCGAAGGGCAACCGTTCTCCAGCGCGTATTTGTTTGAATTGGATTTTCGGGTAATTGGAGACGACCTGCTTTCCGTCACCCAGGCCGACACAAGTGATATTGTGTTGCCACGGGTAGTGCTTCTCAAGAAAATTTGCCCCATCGTTCTCGTCGTCAGAGACGCCAATATCCAAGATGCTAGAAGTATCACTTGGAGATAGCGCTTGCATGAACAAATTCATCATGGACATGCGCGCGCGTTTTAGAAGCCGCATGGAAAATGAATTATTCACGCCGTCTCGATAGTAAATCGAGTCAATGTTTCCTCTGCTATCGTCCGTCTTATTCACAACATCCTCTCCATTATCTACTGGGTTCATCGTTGCGCTTTCCTGTTACCGGGAAAGACAAACGTGTTGTAGAGAAGAAAATTGACCACCAGGCCAACGGCTGCGCCCACACAATAGGCAGGAACGTGCTGTAGATTCGCGTCGTAGGGGGCAATTGCGGACATCACGGTAAGGTTGGCTCCTGCTCCGACAGAGCTTGCCACCAAGTAGCGCAAAAACTCGGCAAACGCGGTATAGCCGCGCCATGCCGAAAAAGTGGCAACTCGGTTGATTGCCCATGTTGCTGCGATCGCGACTAGGGAGGCTATGATCCGCGCGCGCCAGTACTGAGTGGAAAAGGTCAGCGTCAACCCGAAGAACACGATGGCATCAACTATGAACCCCAAAGCCCCAACGCCGAGGAAACTGGGGAACATTCGGATGCGCTGCTTCGTCCGATTTGCTTGCGCACGCCCTCGGTCGATCACGGCGCCGAATACCGCAGATAGGCCAAGCGCTTCGCCTCGCGCCGGCCGCGAGTAACGGTGTCAAGAATGAAGCCGCTGGATAGCGAGAGCAACGCGGACACCATGATGCCCGTCGCAAGGACCGCTGTCGGCAAGCGGGGTACGAGGCCGGTTTCCATAAACTCGAAGAGGACAGGCCAGCCAACAAGCAGGGAGAGCATCGCCAAAATGCCCGCGACAATAGAGAAGAATGCAAGCGGCCGCTCTTCCTTTACCAGAAAACCGATCAAGCGCAGTATTCGCAAGCCGTCACTGTAGGTCCGTAGCTTGCTCGTGGAGCCGGCTGGTCGTTCGCGATATGGCGCTGCGATCTCTGATTGAGGTAAACGCAGATCGAGTGCATGAACTACGAGTTCGGTTTCAATCTCGAATCCGCTTGATAGGGCAGGAAACGATTTGGCATAACGTCGCGAAAACGCCTTGTATCCCGATAGCATATCTGTAGTTGCCTCGCCGAAGATTCGTCGAACGAGGCCGGTCAGGAGCTTGTTCCCCCATTCGTGGCCGCTTCTATATGCGTCGGAATTCTCAGGTATGCGCGCGACATTTACCATGTCATACGGGCCGGAACGAAGCTCATCAATTAGGCGCTGGGCCACAGACGGATCATAAGTGCCGTCGCCATCGACCATAACATAAATATCAGCGTCAATATCGCTGAACATTCGCCTAACGACGTTGCCCTTCCCTTGATTTTTTTCCTTGCGTGCTATCGCGCCGGATCGAACAGCCGCGTCATGCGTTCCATCACTTGAGTTATTATCATATACATATATATCGGCGCACGGTAGATACGATCTAAATTTGCTAACTACATCAGAAATGGTTAAGGCCTCATTGTAGCAGGGGATAAGAACAGCTACTTTGTATTCATGATCGTTAAGTTTCATGATACCTACCATTGGCTTAAGAATAGTGAGATAGTCATACAGGTTTGTTCCATCTGCGCATTTCGCCGTCATCGCCCAGCGGCGGCGAGGGCGCCTTTAAGTCAGCGATTCCACCCGGCCGGCTCGAAGTGTGAGTTTCTTCGTGCAGACGCGCTGGATGAGCGAATCGTCATGACTGGCCAGCACGATGATGCCGGCCTTTTCCGCCAGTTGGTCCATCCGTCGTTTGGCCTTTTCCTTGAATGACGCGTCGCCGGCGCCAATCCATTCATCCATCAGCAGAATTTCAGGCTCAAGCGTGGTCGCCGCTGCAAATGCCAGGCGTGCCGCCATGCCCTGGCTGTACGCCTTGAACGGCAGGTCGATGAAATCGCCCAGTTCGCTGAAATCGATTATTTCTTCCATCTTCTCTTCGATCTCGGCTGCCGTCCAACCGCTGATCAACCCCCTCAGCACGATGTTTCTGCGCCCGGTGGCCTCGGGACGAAACCCTATATGGATGTTGAACAGGGCATCGACCTTGCCGGTGATCGATATCGTGCCACCCGATGGCTGGTAGATTCCGTATAGAACCTTGAGCAGGGTGGTCTTGCCGGCGCCATTCGGGCCGACAAGCCCCAGCCGGTCGCCCGCCTTGAGTTCAAAGCTGACATCGTCGAGCGCCTGCACGACCTGCTTGGTGCCCGACTTGGCTATATTGCCGCCGAGAGCGCTGCGACGCCGGCCGGGCGCCGAAAGCGTCAACTTTTCAAACAGGCGATAGACAAGGCTGACATTGTTCAGTGTGATGGAGGTCATGGAACTCAGATCAGGAAAACGATGCGCTTGCGATAAAGGCCCAGCAGCAGCAACGCAATAGCCCACAGGCCGAGGCAGAAATAACCTGTCACCATCAAGGCATGCCCCGGAAATATGCCCGCCGTGATCGGCTCACGCACGCCCTCCAGGAAATAGGTGAACGGGTTCCAATGATAGGCATATTTTTGAACGCCCTCTTGCCCACTATAGACCCAGAAGACCGGTGTGAAGAACATACCCACCCGCATCAGGTTGCCAACGATGAATTCGCTATCGGGAAAGAAAGCGCCCAGGAACGCAAAAACCACCACAAATGCAGGGGTTGCCAGGATGAGGAGCAACAGTCCCACCAAGGACAGCAGCCAGTTTGTGTTGGTTCCGTAACCGCTCAAAAGCAAAATAAGAACGCAACCCGCCAGCGAATAACCAGCCCTGATGATGCATTGCATCGTCAATCGCATCACATATACGAACAACGGTAGCGTCGTGCCTTGAATGAAGCTCGCTTCGCGCTGGAAGAGAGACACGCTCATGGTGATGGTCTCGGTGAGGTAGAACCACACCAGCATGCCGATGGCCACATATGCTATATAGCTTGGGTTGCTTGCGTCCTTGGTTACGAAAACAAAGGCAAATGTGCCGACGAAAGCGAAATAATTGACCAGCATCCAAAGTGGACCGAGCGTCGTGCGTCTATGCTGGTCGCCGATGTCCTCATGGGCCAGCGCGATCCAGACACGGTGTAATCTCATGGCCTTTGAGATGTCGTCAAAAGCGCCGTTTAGTGCCGCAATCATGTTGGGAGTATCGCAATCTGTTGTTCCGGCGCATTGTCCTTCGCTGGCCATAGCGAACCACCAAGCCCCTCTCTAATAGCCATTTCGAGGGGCATATGGCAACGCATTGCGTCGTAATGAGGTCGAGAGCAGAGTCAACTGCGGCAAAACTGAACGCATGCTGATGCTGTGCGGCTTATCTATTAGCGTTTGGTAATGTTGACTTTACGGCAATCGCCCGAGCATGATCCATGTTCTCCACTGGACGCCTCTTCCCGAAAAAACCTCTAGCTATGCCCTCGCCCCCGCAGTATGCGATACAGGACGGCGGGGGCCGGGGATGGCACTTGAGTAAGGTGATTGGTCGCGAAGTATCTTCGTGTTCGCACTTCGCTGGTGTCGATGCCCTTGAGCCTGGAGTCTAGTGCCGTCCAATGAATTCCCACCTTGAAGCTGTGTTCGGGCTCAGGCCACAGATGCGGCGCGCCTTCATCATGGTCCAGGACGTGGTCATGGTCCTGGTCGCCGTGGCACTCAGCCTTATTCTTTCGCGGTCGAATCTTTCGTTCGAAGCGTTCTCCAACGAGGGTCTGGCGACATGGGCGGGCATCGTCGTCATCAGCCATCTGCTGTTCCGCTACAGTGGCCTCTACACCACCGTGTGGCGCTTCGCCTCGACGCCGGACTTTTTCAACATCCTGAAGAGCTGCGCGATTTTGACGTTCACTCTTTACATGGCGTCGCTGCTGCTGCGTTTTTACCGGCCGGTGGCGGGGCTCAACGAGCGTCAGTTCATCGTCTTCTTCCTCGTCTCCTTCACCATCATATCGGCACCCCGGCTGTTCTACCGCTTCCTGCGTGACGGCGCGAGCTGGGGGATTCTGAGCCGCAAGACCGACCAGCAGGCCAAGCGCGCTCTGTTCGTCGGCCGGCTCGGCGAGGCCGACCTGATCATTCGCTTCACCCGCACGGCGCAACCGGCGGACTATTCCATCGCAGGCATCATGGCCACCGAGCGCGGCGCACCGTTGGGCACGCGGATTCAAGGTGTTCCCGTGGTGGCGACAATGCCGCGCCTGATCGATGTCCTGGAAGACTATGCGACCGGCACCAAGAGCCTGGACTTGCTGATTTTCGGTAGCGGCGCCGAGCACGAAATCGAGGACTATTCGGAACTTGTGCGCATTGCCCGGCACGGCGACATAAATGTGGTGCAGTTCTCAGGCCTTTCGGAGTTGGAACAGCACGGAAAGCTGGTTCTCGACACCGTCGAGATGGAAACGATCCTGCGCCGGCCGACGGTCGCGTCCGATATCCAGCGTATCGGCGCCTTTGTCGGCGGCAAACGCGTTCTGGTGACCGGCGGTGCCGGTTCTATCGGTCAGACGCTGGTCAGGCGGTCGCTGGAACTCGGAGCCGAGGCGGTGCTGGTCGCCGACAACTCCGAGTTCGGCATTTTCCAGCTGAGCCAGTATGTTGACGAGAAGGACCACGACCGCCTCAAGGTCCGCATCGTCGATGTCGCGGACCGGCGCCAGATAACGCGTGTCGTCACGGAATTCCGGCCGGACATCATCTTTCATGCCGCGGCCCTCAAGCATGTTCCGCTGCTCGAGGAAAACTGGGATTCGGCCATCCAGACCAATATCTTCGGAACGCTCGTCTGTGCCGAGGTTGCTGCCAAGTGCGGGGTTGCGCAATTTGTCCTGATATCGAGCGACAAGGCGGTGGATCCCTCGTCAGTGCTCGGCATGACGAAGCGGGCCGCCGAACAGATCATCAGCGCCTTGCATGGCACGCCGGCAGGCGAGACAAGCGGGCGTCGCCCGGCCACCAAGTTCATTGCAGTGCGGTTCGGCAACGTCTTCGGCAGCAATGGTTCGGTGGCGACCATATTCCAGGCGCAGATCGAGGCCGGAGGGCCCGTCACCATCACCGACCGGCGCATGACGCGCTATTTCATGACCGTGGCCGAAGCCGTCGATCTCGTCATCATGTCGGCGGCCGATGCCGCGTCGCGGCAGAGCGGAGACGATTATGCCGTCTATATGCTCGACATGGGCAAGCCGGTACCGATCCTTGAAGTGGCCGAAACGATGATCCGCTTGTCCGGAAAGAGCCCATACAAGGACGTCGCGATCCGGTTCACCGGCATAAGGCCGGGTGAAAAACTCCACGAAACGCTGCATGGCGAAGACGAGGAACTCGTCGAACTCGGCATCTCGAAGATTTTCGGCCTCAGCACGGACGTCGTGGAATGGTCGGATGTCCAGGTCGCGCTCACGGCGCTGCAGCAGTCGGCGAAAAACCAGGACAAGGCTGCCGCGCTCGCCGCATTGGCAGGTCTCGACCGCGCCAAGAAGGCCAGGGCAAGTGCACGTCAAGACGTGATTCCGAAGACGGCCGGGCAGGCGACCTAGAACAATTCCGGGAAAAGCGCACGGCGCTTGGGAATTGCGCCAAATCAAAGAGATAGATCCAATCAGAATCAGAAAGCGATCTTGCTCGTGAGCAAAGATGATCTGCGCATCGCGGTCCTGATGGGCACGAAAGACGGCGCCGCCTTCATCGGGGAGCAGCTGCAGTCCCTGCTCGAGCAGTCGCACCCTCTGGTCGACCTGTGGATATCCGACGATGGCTCCACCGATGGCACGACCGCCATCATCGAGACATGGAAATCCCGCTGGCGGCCCAAGGGTCGAATGACGCTCGTCGAGGGGCCGCGGCAAGGCTTCGCCGCCAATTTCCGCTCGATGATCGTCGATCGACGCATCGAGGCGGACTGCTATGCCTTCTGCGACCAGGACGATATCTGGGAGCCCGACAGGCTGGAGAGCGCTATCGACTGGATGCGGACCCAGGATGCGAAAATCCCGCTGATGTTTTGTTCGCGAACCGCGACCATGACGGAAACAGGAAGCCTTGTCGGCCATTCGCCTTTGTTTGCCCGGCCGCCAACCTTTCGCAACGCGCTTGTGCAAAGCATCGCCGGCGGCAACACCATCCTGCTCAACGCAGCGGCACGCGACCTGCTGGCCAGGGCCTGCATGCGGACCGGGTTCGTCAGCCACGACTGGTGGGCCTATCTCATCGTGACCGCTGCCGGCGGCATCGTCCGCTACGATCCGCGGCCGCTGGTGCGCTACCGGCAGCATGCGGCAAACCTGGTCGGCGCCAACGTATCCTGGAAAGCAAGGGTGTCCCGGCTTGGCCGCCTGTTCAAGGGGGAATTCGCCGGCTGGACGGACCTCAACCTTGACGGTCTTGCCGTCAATCGCGACCTCCTGACCGAGGACGCGATGGTGTGCCTCGACCTTTTCACCCGCGGGCGCGACGGCGGCCTTTTCCGCCGCTTGGCAGGCTTGCGCCGAAGCGGCGTCTATCGGCAGACCGTTTCCGGAAACCTGGGGCTCTATCTCGCCTTCATCCTGGGGCGCATCTGAACATTGCGACGGCTGCGTGGCGCGCTTGGTCAAGAGATCGGCTCATGCTACGTCGACCGGATTGACGGCATTGGCCTGCGGCTTTGCCTCGGGACTTCGGCAGGGAGCACTATCGGCCGTTCATGAAGGCAGCCAAGCAAATCTTCGATCTTGCCGGTGCGGCTCTGCTGCTGGTGGCGACATCTCCTGTCTTGGCGCTCACCGTCCTTGCCGTTCGGGCATCGTCGCCGGGCCCGGCTATTTTTTCACAGGTGCGGGTCGGCCGTGACGGTCGGCTTTTCCGCTGCCACAAGTTGCGCACGATGTATGTCGGGACGCCGTCGCTACCCTCGCATGAGGCGCCGGCGGATTCCGTGACATCGGTTGGAAAGGTCTTGCGGAAGTTCAAGCTGGATGAGCTGCCGCAATTCTGGAACGTCTTGAAGGGCGAAATGAGCCTGGTCGGGCCGCGGCCCTGCCTGCCGACCCAGACGGAATTGATCGAGTGTCGCAGGCGGCTGGGGGTTTTGGCGGCGCTGCCGGGCATAACCGGCCTGGCCCAGATCAGGGGCATCGACATGTCTAACCCGGAACTCTTGGCGCAAACGGATGCTGCCTACCTCCGCACCGCGTCGTTCTGGCTCGATCTTCGGATCCTGTTTGGAACGCTCTACCGCTGAGCAGACCATGAAAAGATCATGGTCAAGCAAGAAAGTCAGGATCTGCTGAGCCGCGCCAGCTCGGCCAGCCGCTCAAGCGTGCCGGCTTCGGGCGTCCACCCCTGCGATACCAGCAGGGCGGGGTCGCATATCTGTGTGGCGGTCAGGCTGTCCCAGAACGCCCGCCTGCCGAGTGCGGCCACCACCGGCCGTATCAGCCCGGCCGGCACCGCCATCAGGCGCACAGGCCGCCCCAAACCTCTGCGAAAGGCGGTGATGACGGCGTCGACGGCGACCGGCGGCACATCGGCGCCGACATAGATCGGGCGAAGCGGCCCGGAATGGCTGAGCAGGTGCGACACTGCTCGCACCGCGGCCTCGGAAGACATCAGCGAGCGGATTCCGGTCAGGGCACCCGTCGGCAGCGGCAGCGGCGTATCGGCAAGGCGCATCAGCGTTGCCAGATTTCCCCTCATGCCGCTTCCATAGACCGGAGGCAGGCGCAACACGGCGGCGTCGGAGCGGCCATGCGACGCATAGGCGTCCAAAACCGTGATCTCGCTTTCGCGCTTCGAGCGTCCATAGGCGCATTGTGGGGCAGGAAGCGTGTCCTCGTCGATCGTTGCGCTGACGTGCGCGCCGATCACCGCCCGGATCGAGGAGAGATGAATGAAACGTCCGCTTATCTGGGCCGCCGCTGCATGCGCCAGCCTTGCGCTCAGTTCCACATTGGCCGCCTGGTAATCGGCTTCGGTTGCATTTCCCCGATCATTGTTGAGGCCAGCGCAATGGACGACGTCAGTCATATGCCGGGTCAGTTCCAGGAAGGCGGCGGCCGGCGCATCGAAGCCGGGCATCGGCACAGTCTCGTTCTCCGAACCAAGCCTCTCGGGATGGCGGGAGGCGAGGCGAAGCTCGGCACCGGCTTCGCGTAAGTGGCGCACGACAAGACGCCCGATGAAACCTGTCGCGCCCGTGACCAGAACCTTCATGGCCTTGCCCGAGACAGGTCTTGCGTGACTGGTGCAAGTGCCGGTTCGTCCAGCAAAGGAACATGACGTCCGGAGGCGAGATATGTTCCGCTCACCAGGAAGACCATCAGCACCGAGTCCAGAATGTCATGGCCGACCAGGATGCCTGTCATTCCGGCCGTCAGATAGGTGATCACCACAACGATAATCATGGTGGCGCCGAACCGCTCGTTCGGATCGCTGCTGTTTCGCAAGACCCGGGCGGCATTTCCAGCAGCAACGATAAAGATCGCTGCCAGCGTCACGGCGCCCAGAATTCCTGCTTGCACCAAGGCGGTCAGGAAGCCGTTGTGGAAATGGTTGAAGCCTGTGTCCATCGCGAACTGCTCATGAAAGCCCTGTTTGATCAGAAGCTGGGTTGCACCCACACCGTGCCCGAACAGTGGCATGTCATGGAATGCTTTGAGGCCGATCTCCCAAAGCGCAACACGTATTCCCAACGAGGTGTCGTAGTTGCCGCTAGCTCCAAGCGCACCCCAATCGGAGCGCAAAAAGTCGACTCGCCCGGATATCGCCTGGAAGCTGGAAGCGGCGATCACGACGCCGACTGCCGCCAGCAGCAGCAGCAGGCGAACGGCATTCCTGCCCCTGAGCCTGTGCCGGTTGATCAACATGACGGCTATGCCGGCGATCAGCAGTGCCAGCCAGATGGTACGCGAGCCGGAATAGATCACGGCGATCGTCCCGGCCAGTGTCGCGTAGAAGAGGGGGGTCCGGGCTTGCTCAATACTGGACAAGACGCCAGCCACACACATCACCACGGCAAGGCAGACGACGGTTGCGAAGACGATCGGATTTCCGGCTCCCCCCTCCGCCCTGACGCCAATCCAATATTGCTGGATGACGGCCATGAGCAGCGCGACAAAGCAGGCGGCCATGCTGGAAAGCACGACGATGCGGGCAAGCTTGGTTTTCTGCGTGTTGCTCCAGGTCGAATAGGACACGGGAAAAAACAGGAAGGTGACGAGCGGGATAAGATGCGGCGCATCCCGGACAAACGAGTTGTTGACGATGGACGCCAGGAGATTGGCGGCGCAGTAGGCATAGATCGCGACCGTCATCCAGATCATGGGCCGGTCGGCGTTGAAGCGCCTTTTCCCTAAAGCAATCAGCAGGGCGGACGAAAGGCCTCCGCCATTGAACACAAAGCTGACCACCGACCCCAGAACCGGTGGAAAAAAGAAGCAAAGGATGGAGAAGTAGTTGTTGATCCGCGAAGGCGAGAATTGCTGTGTGAGGGATGAAAGCCGGCTCAATTTTCGGGCTCGCTGTTTTCGGCAAGTTTCATGCGGCGGATCTTGTTTAGCGAAGTTGAATGCGCTCGCCTCGAAATTGCCCAGGCCTCATAAAGCGCTTGCCCGCTGCCGAAGCTGGTATAGCGGCCGCCCCCCGTTTTCGATAGTGTATCTGGTGGATTGCCCCCGAAAATCGGCGGCAGGCGACGGTCGGCCAAGGGAAGTCGCTTGAAAGCCGTAGCCGGTCATTCAAGCAATATTTTCCCCGCGTTTTCTCGGTTGTTGAGCTTGCGGGCAGGAATTTCCGGGTTTGATGGTATCTGTGGAAAATTCATTCTCGAACCATGTGCGGCCGGGCCAGTCTTGCATTGTTCTTGGCAACGGCGATCTGCTAGAACGCCGGCACGAGGAAGATTGTCCAGAAACAAGGCTCGAACCGGGCGCAAAAGCTCGATGATTTGAGGCAAGGTCTTCTGTTGGAAATACGAAAGAACGCCCACGGTCCATGACAACAGCGCTTACGCATCTTCAGCGGCTTGAGGCCGAGTCCATCCATATATTCCGCGAGGTTGCGGCCGCCTTTGCCAAGCCGGTCATGCTCTATTCGGTCGGCAAGGATTCATCCGTGTTGATGCATCTGGCGATGAAGGCGTTTTATCCCGCCAAGCCGCCATTTCCCTTTCTTCACGTCGACACGACGTGGAAGTTCCGCGAGATGATCGCCTTTCGCGATCAGATGGCGCAGAAACTCGGCTTCGATCTCCTGGTTCATGTCAACGAAGACGGCGTGCGCGACAACATCAATCCGTTCGACCATGGTTCGAACACCCACACCCATGTCATGAAGACCGTGGCGCTGCGCCAGGCGCTCGACAAATACGGCTTCGACGCGGCCTTTGGCGGCGCACGTCGCGACGAGGAGAAATCGCGCGCCAAGGAGCGCATCTTTTCCTTCCGCAATGCCCAGCATGTGTGGGATCCGAAGAACCAGCGCCCCGAAATGTGGAAGATATTCAACACCCGCATCGCATCGGGTGAATCGATCCGCGTCTTTCCGCTGTCGAACTGGACCGAGCTGGATATCTGGCAGTACATCCTGCAGGAAAGTATCCCGATCGTGCCGCTCTATTTCGCCAAGGAACGGCCGGTGGTGGAACGCGACGGCATGCTGATCCTGCGGGACGACGAGCGCATGAAACTCCGCCCCGGCGAGACAGTGGAGAACCGGCTGGTGCGGTTCCGCACGCTTGGCTGCTATCCGCTGACTGGCGCCATCGAATCGGAAGCCGACACGCTGGAAGCCATCGTCGGCGAAATGCTGACGGCACGGACATCCGAACGGCAGGGTCGCCTGATCGACCGCGATGAAGCCGGCTCGATGGAAAAGAAGAAGCGCGAGGGGTACTTTTGACCATGCGCCACATCATGGCAAAGAGCCTCGCCCCCACCGACGGCGTTCGCGACTATCTGGCGGCGCAGGAGAAGAAGTCGCTGCTGCGCTTCCTGACCTGCGGCTCGGTCGATGACGGCAAGTCGACGCTGATCGGGCGCCTGCTGTCCGACACCAAGCAGATTTTCGAGGACCAGCTCGCCGCGCTCGAACGCGATTCGCGCAAGCATGGCACGACGGGCGACGACATCGATTTCGCACTGCTGGTCGACGGCCTCGAGGCCGAGCGCGAGCAAGGCATCACCATCGACGTCGCCTACCGTTTCTTTGCCACGCCGAAGCGCAAATTCATCGTCGCCGACACACCTGGCCACGAGCAATACACCCGCAACATGGCCACCGGCGCCTCGACCGCCGACCTGGCGATCGTGCTGATCAATGCCCGGCAGGGTGTGCTTCGCCAGACAAGGCGACATTCGATCATCGCCTCGCTGCTCGGCATCCGCCACGTCGTGCTGGCCGTCAACAAGATCGATCTTGTCGATTTCGATCAGACGGTTTTCGACCGGATCGTCGAAGACTACGGGCAATTCTCGCGCGATCTCGGCTTCCAGACCATTGTGCCGATCCCGACGTCGGCCCGTTATGGCGATAATGTCAGCCGTCGGTCGGAAAGCATGGAATGGTATTCCGGCCCAACGCTGATCGAGCATCTCGAAACCGTGTCGGTCGACCAAGCGATGGTCGAACTGCCGTTCCGTTTCCCGGTCCAGTATGTCAATCGTCCCAATCTCGACTTTCGCGGCTTTGCCGGCACGGTCGCTTCCGGCTCGGTTGCGCCCGGCGACGAGGTCGTTGTCGCCAAGTCGGGCAAATCCTCGCGCGTCAAGCGGATCGTCTCGTATGGCGGCGATCTCGCCCAGGCGGCTGCCGGACAGGCCGTCACGCTCGTCCTCGACGACGAAGTCGAAATCTCGCGCGGCAACATGCTGGTTTCGCCTGCCGCACGGCCGCAGGTCGCCGACCAGTTCGCCGCCAACATCGTCTGGTTCGACGAGCATGCGCTGCTGCCGGGCCGCTCCTACATCCTGCGCACCGAGACCGACCAGACCAGCGCCACCGTCACCGACCTGAAATACCGGATCAACGTCAACGACTTTGCCCATGAAGCGGCCAAGTCGCTCGAAATGAACGAAGTCGGCATCTGCAACATCTCGACGCGGACGCCGATCGCCTTTGATCCCTTCGCCGAAAACCGCACAACCGGCGCCTTCATCCTGATCGACCGCATCTCCAACGCCACGGTCGGCGCCGGCATGATCCTGCACTCGCTGCGTCGTGCCGAAAACATCCATTGGCAGTCGCTCGATGTCGGCAAGCGCGTGCGCGCCGACATGAAGAACCAGCGGCCCGCCGTGTTCTGGTTCACCGGGCTGTCGGGATCCGGCAAGTCGACCATCGCCAACCTGTTCGAAAAGAAGCTGTTCGCCACCGGCCGTCATACCTATATCCTCGACGGCGACAACGTCCGTCACGGTCTCAATCGCGATCTTGGCTTCACCGATGCCGATCGCGTCGAGAACATCCGCCGCGTCGCCGAGGTGGCGCGTTTGATGGCCGATGCCGGGTTGATCGTCATTGTTTCGTTCATTTCGCCGTTCAGCGCCGAACGGCGCATGGCACGTGAATTGATGGCCGACGGAGAATTCGTCGAGGTGTTCGTCGATACGCCCTTCGAGGAATGCGCCAGGCGTGATCCGAAGGGCCTCTATGCGCGCGCGCTGAATGGCGAGATCAAGAATTTCACCGGCGTCGATTCCCCTTATGAAGCGCCGGAAACCCCGGAGATCCATCTGCAGACACTCGGCAAATCGGCCGAAGAGATGGTCGACGCCCTGGAACACTGGCTGAACGAGCGCGACATTGCCGAAGACCAATACGATAGCGGCGGCGGCATCTGACGACAGGCTGATGCTCGAAATCTTCGAGCGCCTGGCCTTGTCGGCCGGGCGCGAGGTGATGCGCGTGTTCCACGCCGGCTGTGCGGTTGACCGCAAGTCCGACGCCTCGCCGGTGACCGAGGCGGACCGCGAGAGCGAAAAGATCATTCTCGCCGGACTGCGTGCCGCATTTCCCGATATCCCCTGCGTGGCCGAGGAAGAAGCTTCCGCCGGTATCGTGCCGCCCGACCTAAATGGGGCTTTCTTCCTGATCGATCCGCTCGACGGCACCAAGGAATTCGTCAACCGCCGCACCGATTTCACCGTCAACATAGCGCTGGTTCGCGATGGCGTGCCGGAAGTCGGCGTCGTGTATGCGCCCTGCACGGGCCGCTTCTTTTCCGGCCTGCCGGGAAGGGCGGAATCTCTCGAAATCGATGGCGGCTACCAGATCGTCGGCCGACAGCCGATCTCGGTGAGAACGGCCGTGGCGCCTCTGGCCGTCGTCGCCAGCCGTTCCCACAACACGCCGGAAACCGAGGCCTATATTCGCGACCTTGGTGCCGCCGAAATCGTCTCGGTCGGTTCGTCCTTGAAATTCTGCCTTCTCGCCAGTGCCGAGGCTGATGTCTATCCGCGCTTCGGCCGCACCATGGAATGGGACACGGCGGCAGGCGACGCCATCCTGCGCGCCGCCGGTGGCATGACGCGCACGCTCGATGGCCAGCCTCTGGTCTATGGGAAGCGCCGGCAAAGCGACGACGAGGATTTCGCCAATCCGCATTTCATTGCCAGCGGCGGGGCAGGGGTCAGCCCCGCCTGAGAAGGCCCGGTAGCTTACTCGGCCGCTGCCTGCGCCGAATTCGAGCCTATATAGTTGCGGATCGTCTCGATGATGCGGTCCTGGTCGGCTTCGCTGAGATAAGGGTGCATCGGCAGGCACAGGATCCGCTTCGGCAGGTCTTCCGAAACGGCAAGGCCGGTCGGCGTGCGCGGATAGTCGCGATAAGCGACCTGGGCATGCAGCGGCTTCACATAGTAGATGACAGACGGAATGCCCTTTTCGCCGAGATGCGCCCTCAGCCCGTCGCGCTTCGGCGTCTCGATGGCGTATTGCGCCCAGGCCGAACGGCTGCCGTCCAGATTGCGGGCGGCGGTAACGACGTCGCCAAGCCCATCGGCATAGCGCTTTGCCACGACCTGCCGGGCGACCATCTCGTCTTCGAGAATGGCCAGCTTCTCGATGAGGATCGCCGCCTGTATCGTGTCGAGCCGCGAATTGATGCCGACGCGGACATTGTCGTACTGCGTCTCGCCCTTGCCATGAAAGGCGAACGAGCGAAGCTGTTCGGCCAGCGCATCGTCATTGGTGAACATCGCGCCGCCGTCGCCGTAGCAGCCAAGCGGTTTTGCCGGATAGAAGCTGGTCGAGCCGACCGCACCGAAGGAGCCGCACATCTTGCCGTCGAGCGAACCGCCCATCGACTGGGCGGCATCCTCGATCACCATCAGGCCTTCGCGGTTGGCGATCGCCATGATCGCCTCGTAATCGGCGGCAAGGCCAAACAGATCGACGGGAATGATTGCCTTCGGCTTCAGCCTTCCTTCCTTCTTGATCATGGCAATGGCCGCTTCGAGGCTGGCAATGTCGATGTTGTAGCTGTGCGGGTCGACATCGACGAACACCGGCTCGGCCTTGGCCAGCGCCACCACTTCGGCGGTGGCGGCGAACGTGAAGCTCGGCACGAACACCGCGTCACCCGGGCCGACGCCGGCCGCAAACAGCGGCAACAGCAGCGCGTCGGTGCCGTTGGCGCAGGCCACGACATGCTTGGTGCCGATATAGGCGGCAAGCTTGTTCTCGAATTCGGTGACTTGCGGGCCAAGAATATAGCGGCCCTCGTCAACGACACGGTCGATCGCGGCCTTCAGCCGGTCGCGGATTCGTTCGCGCTGCGCGCCAAGATCGATGAACTGCATGTCGGCCTCAAAATGGGTTAGCCAGATAATCGGCCGCTGGTACCAGAGTTGCGCTTGCCGAGAAAGCCGGGCAGGCGGAGCCCTAAATTGCGGAAGTGTCGCAGCCCGTTACCAGTTTTCCCGGCGAATGTCAGTCAGATGCCGGAAATCCGGGCTTCGTCGGGCGCCATCCGGCCCTTATAGCCTTGGAAAGAGCCCCTGCGAAACATAAAGTGATCGATTGGGCTCAACTTATGTTGAGCGTTGCTCAGGCGATTTCATGTCGCCAGGGTGGATTGGCGCCGGCCCGCGACACGGTCACTGCCGCCGCCTTCGCGCCGAGCGCCAGCGCCTTATGGATGGCGTCTTCCGACAGTCCGGAAATCGCCGCTTTCGTCAGCAGGCCTTGCTCGTGCAGCGAGGCGAGGATGCCGGCGTTGAACGTGTCGCCGGCGCCGACCGTGTCGACCACCTCGACCCTTTCGGGCACGACGGCAACCGCATGTTCCCTGGTATAGCCGACCGCGCCTTCGCCGCCATGGGTGATGACGATCAGCTTCGGGCCGCGGTCCAGCCAATTGCGGATGACATCCTCATGCGAGCCGGCTTCGCCGAACCAGTTCAGGTCTTCGTCCGACAGTTTCACGATGTCGGCCATCGCCATCATGGTGCGAATGCGCTTGAGGTGCTTGGCCTTGTCCGGGATGAAGTTCGGCCGGATGTTGGGGTCGAGCATCATGACGCGGCTTTCATGCTCGCGCCGCATGAACTCTTCATAGGCACTGCCGGCGGGCTCGGAAATCAGGCTGATGGCGCCGAACAGCATGGCTTCGATCTCGTTGCCGAGCTGCGGCAAATCGTCGATCGTCAGCATGCGTCCGGCGGTGTTCTCGTCATAGAAAGTGTACGTCGCCTGGCCGTTGGTGAGCTTGACGAAGGCCAGCGTGGTTGGCCGTGGCGAGGTGTGTGCATAGGTGGAACTGACCTTGCTCGCCCCAAGCGCATCCCGGAATTGGCCGCCGAACAGATCCGACGACAGGCCGGAAAAGAAGCCGGCCGGCGCGCCGAGCCGGCCAAGTGCGATTGCCGTGTTGAACACGGCGCCGCCGACATAAGGCGCAAAGGCCGGCTCGCCCGCTGTCGTCGTGCGCGGCAGCATGTCGATCAGGGCTTCGCCGCAGCAGAGGATCATGGCTTCTTGGTCTCCGGCGGATAGATCACGCCCTTGCGTATGATGATGTTGGCGTAGAGCCGCGGCTCGCTTGTCGCGACGATGGCATGCGCCGATTTGACCCGTGCATAGAAGTCGGCGCCGGCCAGCGCAACCACCTTGCGGCCTGGCGCCCGTTTGGCGCAGATCGCTTCGATCTCATGATGGACAGGATCGGCAAGCGAGGGATCGCCTCGGACCGAGGCGCGAAACAGCGCCTCCGGCACGGCGTCATCGACAGGCAGGACACTCAATATCGCGTCGAGTACCGGGATAAGAGGGTGGCCATCGGCGCGTACCAGTCGGGTTGCCTGCTGTTCCGCCGGATAGTTTCCGTCGACAAGGGCGATTTCGTCGCCATGGCCCATGCCGCGCAGGATCGCCAGAAGCTCCGGACCGAGCAGCGCCGGGATTCCGACCAGCATCAGGCGCTCCTGGAAATCGTCGTCGAGCCGATCAGGAAGCGTTCGGAAAGCGGCAGGCTGGCGCCGCCGAGCGCCCGGGCATGGATACCGACGGTTCCCTCGCGAATGGCGGGCAGCTTCAAGCCTTCGCCGTCGATCGTGGCGATTGCCGCAATGATGGCGTCGACCAGCTGGCGGCGCACCGCCTTCGGCATCCAGCCGTCGATCACCGCCGCTTCGAAATCGATGATCGAGGATGCGGCGACGATGGCGTAAGCGAGCGCCCTTGAGGCGCTGGCGATCCAGCCGTCGAGTTCGGGTCCGATCTCGCCCCAGTCTTCCGGCGAGGTCCACAGATGCGAGGCCTCGATGCCGCGCGCATTGAGCGCCTTTTCGAGCATGGCGATGGAAGCGACATCGATCAGTTGGGTCGGCTTGCCGTCCGGCCCGGGCACGGGCATGGAGCCGAGCGCTCCGGCATTGCCGGTCGGGCCGCCAAAAAGCCGGCCGTTCAGCACGATGCCGCCACCGGCAAAGGCGCCGATATAGAAATAGACGAAGTCACGCGCAGCGCCCGCCTGCCCGAAGACGAGTTCGGCGCCGCAGGCCGACGTGGCGTCGTTCTGCAAATAGACCGGAAAATCGCATTGCGCCTGGATGTCGGCCCTGATGTCGCGGTGACGCCATTCGTCCATCACGTCGCGCGGGGCGCCGGCGGTATCGGCCCAGTTCCACAATTCGAACGGCATGGCGATGCCCAGCCCGGCGATGCGCTTGTCTTGCGCGGGCGTCAGCTCGCCGCGCATCTGCCGCATGCCGTTGCTGACGAAGTCCACCGTCTCGCGCGGCGCCGGGTAGCGATAGGAATGCTGCAGCATCGAACGGACATTGCCAAGGAAGTCGATCAACACCAGTTCAGCGCTGCGGCGGCCGATCTTCAGGCCGATGAAGAAAGCGCCTTCGGGATTGAGCGCCATCGGGATGGAAGGCTGGCCGATCTTGCCGCGCAACGGCGCCTGACGCAGCAGGAGGCTTTCTTCCTCCAGCTCGCGCATGATGACGGAAACCGTCTGCGCCGAAAGTCCGGTCATGCGGGCGATGTCGGATTTTGCCAGGCTGCCGTGTTGACGCACCAGCGACAGCACCAACCGCTCATTGTGATCGCGCATGCCGCTCTGGTTGGTGCCGCGGTGAATGAGACTGTCATTCACCTCGGGCGAACCGTGCCTCGCAATGGCCGTTTCCACCCTGTTCCTCCCGTCGTTTCCCCTCAATGCTTTTGGGCCAGAATGGGTGAACGAAGCAATGCTGTCAATAATAAATAAGAGTGATTTAATTATTGACAGGGGCTTCGGCCTGGTGTCTGTTAAGGCAGCGTCCACGCTGGGAGAATTTCGTTGGATGCGCTGCAGGTGCCGGTTGGCCGGCATCGGAATGGTTCCACTGGGAGGAAAATCGTGACCAATACAAAATTGTTGAAATCGACCGTGTTTGCCGCCGCGGCTCTGGGGCTGATGGCGTTTGCCTCGTCCGCATCCGCGGCCGGTGTCGGCGCCTGCCTGATCACCAAGACCGACACCAATCCCTTCTTCGTCAAGATGAAGGAAGGCGCGACCGCGAAGGCCAAGGAGCTCGGCGTCGACCTCAAGACCTATGCCGGCAAGATCGACGGCGACAGCGAGAGCCAGGTCGCGGCGATCGAAAGCTGCATCGCCGACGGCGCCAAGGGTATCCTGATCACCGCATCCGACACCAAGGGCATCGTGCCGACCGTGAAGAAGGCGCGTGATGCCGGCCTGCTGGTGATCGCGCTCGACACGCCGCTCGATCCGATCGACGCCGCCGATGCGACCTTCGCGACGGACAATCTCGAGGCAGGCAAGCTGATCGGGGCCTGGGCCGCCGCCACGCTCGGCGACAAGGCCAAGGACGCCAAGATCGGTTTCCTTGACCTGACGCCTTCGCAGCCGACTGTCGACGTGCTGCGCGACCAAGGCTTCATGATGGGCTACGGCATCGACGTGAAGGATCCCAACAAGATCGGCGACGAGACCGATCCGCGCATCGTCGGCCATGACGTCACCAACGGCAACGAAGAGGGCGGCCGCAAGGCGATGGAGAACCTCCTGCAGAAGGACAACACCATCAACGTCATCCACACCATCAACGAGCCGGCCGCTGTCGGCGCCTACCAGGCGCTCAAGGCTGTCGGCCTCGAAAGCCAGGTGCTGATCGTTTCCGTCGACGGCGGCTGCCCCGGCGTGAAGTCGGTGGCCGAAGGTGTCATCGGCGCCACTTCGCAGCAATACCCGCTGCAGATGGCTGCACTCGGCATCGAGGCGATCGCCGCCTTTGCCAAGGACGGAACCAAGCCGAAGCCGACCGAAGGCAAGAACTTCTTCGACACCGGCGTCAACCTGGTGACCGACAAGCCGGCCACCGGCGTCAAGTCCATCGACACCAAGGAAGGCCTCGCCAAGTGCTGGGGCTGATGCCGTTCTGACCGGCATCCAAGGAACCTGAGCGGTCGGGGCTTGATCCCCGGCCGCTTCGGGTGGACGATGGCTCGCGTGACCGCGAACAATCCCGGCAGCAGACCGGAAAGGCGTGGACTGGCGTCGGCGTTTGGCTGAAGCCTACGGGGAGAAAACATGGCTCAAGCTCAGGAATTCGAGAAGGTTCTCTCGAGCAGCGACACCAGCGTTGCTGCTTTTGACGAGCACAAATCGGCCGTCAAGCGTATCCAGCATTTCTTGCATTCGACGCCGGCCGCGGTGCCGCTGATCGTCCTGGTTCTGGCGATCATCGTCTTCGGCATCACCATCGGTGGGCGTTTCTTTTCGTCCTACACGCTGACGCTTATCCTGCAGCAGATCGCCATCATCGGCATTCTGGGGGCTGCGCAGACATTGGTCATCCTGACCGCGGGCATCGACCTGTCGATCGGTGTGATCATGGTGATTTCAGCGGTGATCATGGGCAATTGCGCGGTCTCCTACGGCATGCCGAGCGCGCTCGCAGTGGCGATCGGGCTTGCCGCCGGCGCCGCCTGCGGGCTGCTCAACGGGGTGCTTGTCGCCTACATGAAGCTACCACCCTTCATCGTGACGCTTGGCACCTGGAACATCGTCATGGCCACGAACTTCATCTATTCGGCCAACGAGACGATCCGCGACACCGACGTCGATACCCAGGCGCCGCTGCTGCATCTCTTTGCCATCAGTTTCAAGGTCGGCACTGCGGTGCTGACGCTCGGCGTCATTGCCACGGTCCTGCTCGTGATGATCCTCTGGTACGTGCTCAATCACACGGCGTGGGGCCGCCATGTCTACGCCGTTGGCGATGACCAGGAGGCGGCGAAGCTGTCGGGCATCCAGACCAAGAAGGTGTTGATGACGGTCTACACCTTGGCCGGCCTGATCGCCGCTTTCGCGGCCTGGGTCTCCATCGGCCGCAACGGCTCGATCTCGCCGTCGGCTGCCGTCACCGACTACAATCTGCAGGCCATCACCGCGACGGTGATCGGCGGTATTTCCCTCTTCGGCGGACGCGGCTCCATCCTGGGCACGCTGTTCGGCGCGATGATCGTCGGCGTCGTTTCCATGGGCCTCAACATGCTGGGCGCCGATCCGCAATGGAAGGTGCTGCTCACCGGTGTGCTGATCATCGGCGCCGTGGCAGTCGACCAATGGATCAGAAAGGTGTCGGCATGACCATGACCCAGGAACCCATCCTCACCGCGCGTGGCCTGATCAAGCGCTATGGCCGTGTCACCGCCCTCGACAATGCCGACTTCGACCTTTATCCCGGCGAAATCCTCGCCGTCATCGGCGACAACGGCGCCGGCAAGTCGTCGCTCATCAAGGCGATTTCCGGCGCGGCCGTGCCCGACGAAGGCGAGATCCGGCTTGAAGGCAAACCCGTCGCCTTCAAATCGCCGATGGAGGCACGCGAAGCCGGCATCGAGACCGTCTACCAGAATCTGGCACTGTCGCCGGCGCTCTCGATCGCCGATAACATGTTCCTTGGCCGCGAGATCCGCAAACCGGGTTTTCTGGGCGATTGGCTGCGTATGCTCGACCGTCCGGCGATGGAAAAGCGCGCCCGCGACAAGCTTACCGAGCTTGGCCTGATGACCATCCAGAACATCAGCCAGGCTGTGGAAACGCTCTCGGGCGGCCAGAGGCAGGGCGTTGCGGTGGCGCGCGCGGCCGCCTTCGGCAGTCGTGTGGTGATCATGGACGAGCCGACGGCCGCCCTTGGCGTCAAGGAAAGCCGCCGCGTGCTCGAGTTGATCCTCGACGTCAAGAAGCGCGGCCTGCCGATCGTGCTGATCTCGCACAACATGCCGCATGTCTTCGAAGTGGCCGACCGCATTCACATCCACCGGCTCGGCCGTCGCCTCTGCGTCATCGATCCCAAGCAATATACGATGTCCGATGCCGTGGCCTTCATGACCGGAGCAAAGGTTCCGCCCGAGGCAGCGCTGGCGGCCTGATACATGTCGCCCAAGTGCTGGAGGGTTGGCGGCACGGCAAGCACGGAACAGGAATTTGAAGCGCGTCGCGCGACCGTCTTGGCGCGTCACACTTGCGAATTGCCAAATTGCCGCAGGGGGCATGCCGGTTCGGGCATGTTTAAATCGATTGAATATATAGCGGTATCAGCTAGCATGGGCTGGGAGGAGCGATGAAAGCCGGTATGATCATGGCAACCGCACGAGAGGCATCATGACGAGCGCGATGACATCCGAACCCCTTCCTCCACTGCTCGAAAATCCTGATCCCAAGACACTCGCACGTGAAGTCTTGGTGGCCCTCAAATACCGGGTCGGCAAGGATACCACCGTTGCGACCCAGTACGACTGGCTGACCGCCTCGATCAAGGTCGTGCGCGACCGGATCGTCGATCGCTGGATGCAGGCGACGAAGGAGGCGTACGATCAGAAGGAAAAACGCGTCTATTATCTGTCTCTGGAGTTCCTCATCGGCCGCCTGATGCGCGATGCCTTCTCCAATCTCGGCCTGATGGACAACATGCGCGAGGCCCTGTCGTCCCTGGGCGTCGATCTCGATCTCATCGCCGCACTCGAGCCGGATGCCGCACTTGGCAATGGCGGCCTCGGGCGGCTTGCGGCCTGCTTCATGGAAAGCATGGCGACCGTCGACATTCCCGCGCATGGCTACGGCATCCGCTACGCCAACGGCATGTTCCGCCAGGAGATTCACGACGGCTGGCAGGTCGAATTGCCTGAAACCTGGCTCGATCACGGCAACCCGTGGGAATTCGAACGCCGTGAGCGCTCGTTCGAGGTCGGTTTCGGCGGTTCGGTGGAATCGATCACCTCCAAGGACGGCCGCCTCGAACGCCATGTCTGGAAGCCGACCGAGCATGTGCTGGCCGTCGCCTATGATACGCCCGTCGTCGGCTGGCGGGCCAACCGCGTCAACACGCTGCGGCTCTGGTCGGGCATGCCGGTCGATCCGATCCTGCTCGACAAGTTCAATGCCGGCGACCACATCGGCGCGCTCGCCGAAAGCAACAAGGCCGATGCCTTGTCGCGCGTGCTCTATCCCGCCGATTCCCACAAGGCCGGGCAGGAACTGCGGCTTCGGCAGGAATATTTCTTCTCCACCGCATCGCTGCAGGATATCGTCCAGCGCCATCTCAGCCAATATGGCGACCTGAAGTCCTTGCCCGACAAGGCTGCGATCCACCTGAACGACACCCATCCGGCCATCGCTGTGCCGGAGTTGATGCGCCTGTTGATGGACGTCCACGGCATGGACTTCGATCAGGCCTGGGACATCACCCAGCGCACCTTCGGCTACACCAACCACACGCTGCTGCCCGAGGCACTGGAAAGCTGGCCGGTGCCGCTGTTCGAGCGGCTTTTGCCGCGCCACATGCAGATCGTCTATGCCATCAACGCTGAAGTGCTTCTGGAGGCGCGTGCGTCCAACCAGTTCTCGGACGAGCAGATCGGCCGCATCTCGCTGATCCAGGAAAATGGCGACCGCCGGGTGCGCATGGGCAATCTGGCCTTTGTCGGTTCGCACTCGATCAACGGCGTTTCGGCGCTTCACACCGACCTGATGAAGGAGACGGTGTTCGCCGATCTGCACAAGCTCTATCCCGATCGCATCAACAACAAGACCAACGGCATCACGCCGCGGCGCTGGCTGATCCAGTGTAATCCCGGGCTGACGTCGCTTGCCCGCGAGGCGATCGGCGACCGCTTTCTCGATGACATCGACGCCATCAAGGATCTCGACGGTTTCGCCGGCGATGCCGCCTTTCGCGACAAGTTCGCCGCCGTCAAGCGAGCCAACAAGGCGCGGCTGGCCAACCTCGTCGCCGACCGGCTCGGCATCAAGGTCGATCCCTCGGCGCTTTTCGACATCCAGATCAAGCGTATCCATGAATACAAGCGCCAGCTTCTGAATATCCTCGAGGCGATCGCCCTCTACGACCAGATCCGCTCGCATCCCGAGCGCGACTGGATGCCGCGCGTGAAATTCTTCGGCGGCAAGGCGGCGCCCAGCTACCACAATGCCAAGCTGATCATCAAACTCGCCAACGATGTCGCCAAGGTCATCAACCGCGATCCGGCCGTGCGCGGTCTGCTGAAGGTGGTGTTCGTGCCGAACTACAATGTCAGCCTTGCCGAGATCATGATGCCGGCCGCCGATCTGTCCGAACAGATCTCGACCGCCGGCATGGAAGCGTCGGGCACCGGCAACATGAAGTTCGCGCTGAACGGTGCGCTGACCATCGGCACGCTCGACGGTGCCAATGTCGAGATCAAGGAATGCGTCGGCGACGACAACATCTTCATCTTCGGCCTGACCACCGCCGAGGTCGCCGAGCGGCGCAACAACGGCTACGATCCGCGCGCCGTCATCGAAGGCTCGCCTGAGCTGGCGCAAGCGGTTGCGGCTGTTTCGTCAGGCGTCTTCTCGCCGGACGATCCGGAGCGTTACCGCGATCTCATCAACGGTCTCTACAACAGCGACTGGTTCATGGTTGCCGCCGATTTCGATGCCTATGCCGCCGCCCAGCGCGAGGTCGATGCGGTCTGGCGCAACAGTCCCGACTGGTACGCCCGGGCAATCCGCAATGTTGCGCGTGTCGGCTGGTTCTCCTCCGATCGCACGATCCGCCAATATGCGAAAGAAATCTGGAACGTGCCTGTCTGATGTGATTGCATGAGGCCGCAAACAATGTGGTCCCGGTGATGTGAATTTGAATGTTGGATTCACATCACTAGAAACAAACACTTGGTGCCCGGGGAGGGACACTGCCTGATGAAGAAGCCGCGCGCGACCGCTGCGACAAGCGGGCCGGATGGACTGGCGCCAGCCGGCGATGTCGCGGCGATTGTTGCCGGCACGCACGGAGATCCCTTCGCCGTCCTTGGTGTCCATGAGGTCGGCAAGAGCCTGTATGCCCGGTGCTTTGTTCCGAATGCCGAATTCGTCACCGCCTACACGCTGACCGGCACCATCGCGGGTGAATTGTCCAGGCGCGACGATGGCGGCTTTTTCGAAGGCAAGCTCTCGATCAAGAAGCGGCAACCCCTGCGCTATCATGCCAGGAACGCCGGCGGCGACTGGTGGCTGACCGATCCCTATTCGTTCGGTCCGGTGCTGGGCCCGATGGACGATTACTACATCGCCCAAGGCTCGCATCTAAGGCTGTTCGACAAACTCGGCGCCCATGTCATCGATCACGAAGGCGCCACCGGAGTGCATTTCGCCGTCTGGGCTCCCAATGCGCGGCGCGTCTCTGTGGTCGGCGACTTCAACGAGTGGGACGGCCGCCGGCACACCATGCGAGACCGCCGCGACACCGGTATCTGGGAACTGTTCGTACCCGACATCGGTGCCGGACGACCCTACAAATACGAGATCATCGGCCCCGATGGTGTGAGGCTGCCGCTGAAGGCCGACCCGTTCGCCTTCAAATCCGAACTGCGTCCGGCTACTGCTTCGGTCGTGGCGGTGCCGCCGGCGCACGAGTGGGGCGACGAGGCGCATCGCAATTTCTGGCGCAATGCCGATCACCGGCGAGAAGCCATCTCGATCTACGAGGTCCATGCCGGCTCCTGGCAGCTTCGCGACGACGGAACGTTCCTGTCATGGGACGAGTTGGCCGACCGGCTGATCCCCTATGTGGTTGAGACCGGTTTCACCCACATCGAATTCATGCCGATCTCTGAACATCCCTACGACCCGTCCTGGGGCTACCAGACGACCGGCCTTTACGCGCCGTCGGCCCGCTTTGGCGACCCGGACGGCTTTGCCCGTTTCGTCGATGGCGCCCACCGCGCCGGCGTCGGCGTCATCCTCGACTGGGTGCCGGCACATTTCCCGGTCGACGCGCATGGCCTGGCCAATTTCGATGGCACCGCGCTCTATGAACATGCCGATCCGCGCAAGGGTTTTCATCCCGACTGGAACACCGCGATCTACAATTTCGGCCGCCGCGAGGTGGTGTCGTTCCTGGTCAACAATGCGCTGTTCTGGGCCGAGAAATACCATGTCGACGGTTTGCGCGTCGACGCGGTCGCCTCGATGCTCTACCTCGACTATTCGCGCAAAGCCGGCGAATGGATCCCCAACGAGAAGGGCGGCCGCGAGAATCTCGAGGCGGTCAGCTTCCTGCAGAAGATGAACAAGGAGGTCTATGGCCATCATCCGGGCGTCATGACCATCGCCGAGGAATCGACCTCATGGCCGAAGGTCTCGGCACCGGTGCATGAAGGCGGCCTCGGCTTCGGCTTCAAGTGGAATATGGGCTTCATGCACGACACGCTGGAGTATTTCTCCAAGGAGCCGATCTTCCGAAAACACCACCACAACGACCTCACCTTCGGCCTGACCTACGCCTTCTCGGAGAATTTCGTGCTGCCGCTCTCGCATGACGAGGTCGTGCACGGCAAAGGCACGTTGCTCGGTAAGATGGCCGGCGACGACTGGCAGAAGTTTGCGACGCTGCGTGCCTACTACGCTTTCATGTGGGGCTATCCCGGCAAGAAGCTGCTGTTCATGGGACAGGAGTTCGCGCAGCGCCGAGAATGGAGCGAGGCGCGCGCGCTGGACTGGAATCTGCTGGAGTTCAGGCCGCATCGCGGCGTCTGGCAGACGGTGCGCGATCTCAACTATCTCTACCGTTCGCGCCCGGCGCTGCATGGCCGCGACTGCGAACCGGAAGGGTTCTCCTGGCTGATCGTCGACGACAGCCAGAATTCGGTTTTTGCCTGGCTGCGCAGCGCGCCGGGCGGCAGCCCGGTGGCCGTCATTTCCAATTTCACGCCGGTGCCGCGCGATAATTATCGCGTGCCGTTGCCGACATCAGGCAAATGGCGCGAGATCATCAACACCGACGCTTCTGAATATGGCGGTTCCGGCAAGGGCAATGGCGGCATGGTCGAGGCGCGGGCGGAGGAAGGAAGCATCGCCGCGACGATGCTCTTGCCGCCGCTGTCCACGATCATGCTCGAGCTCGTCGCCGACTGAACCCATCGACACTGAGTAACATGTCGAGATCGAGTAACTTGGGAGGGTAGAAATGGCAGACTTGAAACGGACCCAGCCGCTGGCGCGCGATGCCATGGCCTATGTATTGGCCGGCGGCCGTGGCAGCCGCCTCAAGGAACTGACCGACCGGCGCGCCAAGCCGGCCGTGTATTTCGGCGGCAAGACGCGCATCATCGACTTCGCGCTCTCCAACGCGCTTAACTCCGGCATTCGACGCCTCGGCGTTGCCACCCAGTACAAGGCACATTCGCTGATCCGTCATTTGCAGCGCGGCTGGAACTTCCTGCGCCCCGAGCGAAACGAAAGCTTCGACATCCTGCCGGCCAGCCAGCGCGTCTCGGAAACGCAATGGTATGAGGGCACGGCTGACGCCGTCTATCAGAACATCGACATCATCGAGGCCTACGGACCCGAATACATGGTCATCCTGGCTGGCGACCACATCTACAAGATGGACTACGAGATGATGCTTCGCCAGCACGTCGACGCCAATGCCGACGTCACCGTTGGCTGCCTCGAAGTGCCGCGCATGGAAGCCACCGGCTTCGGCGTCATGCATGTCGATGGCAAGGACAACATCATCGCCTTCGTCGAAAAGCCCGCCGATCCGCCCGGCATTCCCGATAAGCCGGAGTTTGCCTTGGCCTCGATGGGCATTTACGTCTTCAAGACCAAGTTTTTGATGGAGCAGTTGCGCCGCGATGCGGCCGAGCCGGGGTCGAGCCGCGACTTCGGCAAGGACATCATCCCCTATATCGTCCAGCACGGTAAGGCGATCGCGCACCGCTTCGCCAAGTCCTGCGTCCGCTCGACCGCCGAGAACGAGGCCTACTGGCGCGATGTCGGAACGGTCGACGCCTATTGGGAAGCCAATATCGACCTGACCGATATCACGCCGGAGCTCGACCTCTACGACCGCGACTGGCCGATCTGGACCTATGCCGAATTGAAGCCGCCGGCAAAGTTCGTGCATGACGAGGATGGCCGCCGCGGTTCGGCTGTGTCTTCGCTGGTTTCGGGTGATTGCATCGTCTCGGGGGCTTCGCTGAAAAAAAGCCTGATCTTCACCGGCGCGCGCATCAATTCCTATTCGACGCTCGAAGAAGTCGTCATGCTGCCCGACGTTCATGTCGGCCGGAACGCAAAGTTGAAGCGCGTGGTCATCGACCATGGTGTTAGGATACCGGAAGGGCTGGTGGTCGGCGAAGATCCTATTCTCGACGCCAAGCGCTTCCGCGTTTCCGAAAAGGGCATCTGCCTGGTCACCCAGGACATGATCGACAAGCTGGGGCTCTGACGCATGCAGGTTCTGTCGGTCACGCCGGAAATTTTCCCGCTCATCAAGACCGGTGGGCTTGCCGACGTGACCGGCGCGCTGCCCATTGCCTTGGCGGCCAAGGGCGTGACCGTGCGCACGCTCATTCCCGGCTTTCCGACCGTCATGGCTGCCTTCAAGAAAAAGCGGGCGGTTCTGCAATACCCCTTGCTGCAGGGCGGCAAGGCCTCTGTCCATTCCGTCCAACTCGCCGGGCTCGAACTGTTCGTGCTCGATGCGCCGCATCTGTTCGACCGTCCCGGCGGCCCCTATGGCAATGCGACTGGCGTCGACTGGCCAGACAATTGGCGGCGTTTCGCGGCACTGAGCCAGGTCGGCGGCGACATCGCCGGCGGCGCCATCTCGGGCTACCAGCCCGACATCGTGCACGCCCATGACTGGCAGTCGGCGATGACGCTGGCCTATATGCGCTATGGCAAGGCGGTGGGCGTGCCTTCGATGATGACCGTCCACAACCTCGCCTTCCAGGGCCAGTTCGGCGCCGGCATTTTCGGCGAGCTTGGCTTGCCGGCGGCGGCGATGGCGCTCGACGGCATCGAATATTATGGTGGTGTCGGCTTCCTCAAGGCGGGCCTGCAGGCCGCCTGGGCGATCACCACGGTCAGTCCGACCTACGCGCAGGAAATCCGCTCGCCCGAATTCGGCATGGGCCTCGACGGCCTCGTCAACATGCGCTCCAGCGATCTCTATGGCATCGTCAACGGCATTGACACCGGCATCTGGGATCCGGAAACCGACAAGCATCTGGTGTCCAACTACACGGGCAGCACGCTGAAGGCGCGCGCACCCAACAGGGCTGCCGTGGAAGATCGCTTCAGCCTTGAGCGCGATGACAGCCCGATCGTCTGCGTGGTCAGCCGCCTGACCTGGCAAAAGGGCATGGACATATTGGCGCTGGTGGTCGACGGCATTGTCGCGACGGGTGCGCGGCTCGCCATCCTGGGATCGGGCGATGCCGGTCTCGAAGGCGCGCTGCTTGCCGCTGCCGCCCGGCATCGCGGCCGCATCGGTGTGGTCGTCGGCTACGACGAGGGGCTGTCGCACATCATGCAGGGCGGCTGCGAGGCCATCGTCATTCCCTCGCGCTTCGAACCGTGCGGGCTGACGCAGCTTTACGGCCTGCGCTATGGCTGCGTGCCGGTGGTCGCGCGCACCGGCGGCCTCGCCGACACGGTCATCGACGCCAATGAGGCTGCCGTCTCTGCCGGCGTCGCCACCGGCTTCCAGTTCGCGCCCAACAATGGCGGCGCCTTGCTGCACGCTATCCGCCGCCTCGTCGACGCCCATGCCAGTCCGACGGTCTGGGAATCGCTGCAGCGCCAGGGCATGAAAGCCGATGTGTCGTGGGACAAGAGCGCGGAAAAATACGTCGAACTCTATCGTTCGCTGCTTTCGAAAAGGGTTGCCTGAAGCATGATACGGACCGTTCCCACCAAGCCTTATTCCGACCAGAAGCCCGGCACGTCGGGCCTGCGCAAGAAGGTGCCTGTCTTTCAGCAGGAGCACTATGCCGAGAATTTCATCCAGTCGATCTTCGACGCGCTCGACGGTTTCAAGGGCAAGACCCTGGTGATCGGTGGCGACGGCCGCTTCTACAACCGCGAGGTCATCCAGAAGGCCATCGCCATCGCAGCCGCCAACGGCTTCGGCAAGGTGATGGTCGGGCAGGGCGGCATCCTGTCGACGCCAGCCGCTTCGCATGTCATCCGCAAATACAAGACCTTCGGCGGCATCATCCTGTCGGCCAGCCACAATCCGGGCGGCCCGCATGAGGATTTCGGCATCAAGTACAATGCCGGCAATGGCGGCCCGGCGCCGGAAAAGCTCACCGACGCGATCTTCGAAAAGACCAAGGCGATTTCGAGCTTCAAGATCGCCGATATCGATCCGATCGACATCGACATAACGGGAACGGTCAAGGCCGCCGGCATGACGGTCGAGATCATCGATCCGGTCGTGGACTATGCCGCGCTGATGGAAAGCCTGTTCGATTTCGACGCCCTGCGCAAACTCTTCAAGTCCGGCTTCCGCATGCGCTTCGACGCCATGCACGCGGTGACCGGTCCCTACGCCAAGGAGATCCTGGAAAACCGGCTCGGCGCGCCCAATGGCACCTGCCGCAATTTCAAGCCGCTGCCGGATTTCGGCGGCCACCATCCGGACCCGAACCTTGTCCACGCCAAACACCTCTATGACGAGATGATGGGACCGGACGCGCCGGATTTCGGTGCCGCCTCGGATGGGGATGGCGACCGCAATCTGATCATCGGCAAGGGCATTTTCGTCACCCCGTCGGATTCGGTCGCCATGCTCGCCGCCAATGCGCGTCTGGCGCCCGGCTACAAGGCCGGTTTGAAAGGCATTGCACGCTCGATGCCGACCAGTGGCGCGGCCGATCGCGTTGCTGAAAAACTCGGCGTCGGCATCTATGAGACTCCGACCGGCTGGAAATTCTTCGGCAATCTGCTCGATGCCGACATGGCGACGATCTGCGGCGAGGAGAGTGCCGGCACCGGCTCCAACCATGTCCGCGAAAAGGACGGCCTGTGGGCGGTGCTTTTGTGGCTCAACATCCTTGCCGCGCGTGGCGAAAGCTGCAAGCAGATCGTCACCGAGCACTGGGCGACCTACGGTCGCAACTACTATTCGCGGCACGATTATGAAGAGGTCGAGAGCGACCGCGCCAACGCGCTGGTCGACGAACTGCGTGCCAAGCTCGGCTCGCTGCCTGGCACCAGCGTGCGCGGCCTGAAAATCGCCAGCGCCGACGATTTTGCCTATCACGATCCGGTCGACGGTTCGATCAGCGAGCATCAGGGCATCAGGGTTCTGTTCGAAGGTGGTTCGCGGGTCGTCTTTCGGCTGTCCGGCACCGGCACGTCGGGCGCGACGTTGCGCGTCTACATCGAGCGCTACGAGCCGGACAAGTCTCGGCACGATCTCGACACCCAGGCCGCCCTTGCCGATCTGATTGCCGCGGCTGACGATATTGCCGGGATTCACAGCCATACCGGCCGCCCCAAGCCGAGCGTGATCACTTGAGAGTGGCTGCGCGCGTTTCACCTTCTCCCCTTGTGGGAGAAGGTGGCCGAGCGAAGCTCGGTCGGATGAGGGGTGCTCCAGCTTGGCGCAAACCGATGTCCAGATCACCAACGCCGCGGTCCTTCCAACACCCCTCATCCGTCTCGGCGCTGCGCGCCGATCCACCTTCTCCCGCAAGGGGAGAAGGTGAGGCGCGGGCATGACCCAGCTCGGCGCCACAGTCACCCGCGAAGGCATCCGCTTTGCCGCCTGGTCGCAGGCCGCCCGTCGGCTTTGGGTCTCGATCTTCGAGGAGCAGGGCATGCGGGAAATCGAACGGCTCGAACTGCAGCGGGAAGGCGAGGGCGTCCACGCGCTGTTCGTTGCAGGTCTTGGCTCCGGAACCCGCTACGGTTTCCGCGCCGACGGGGACTATGCGCCGGAGCATGGACTGTGGTTCGACCCCGACAAATTGCTGACCGATCCCTACGCCGTCGAGATTGACAGGCCTTATGCCTACGACTGGCGGCTGGCCGATCGCCGGGGCGAGGGGGGCGATACCGCGTCGCTGATGCCGAAGGCGATCGCGGCTGCGCTACCGAAGCCTGTGCAGGCTGCGCCGCCGCTCTTCCGCGCCGGCGGCCTGGTCTACGAAATTCCGGTGCGCGCCTTCACCATGCTGCATTCGGACGTTCCCGAAAAATTGCGCGGAACAGTCGCCGCACTTGCTCAACCGGCGATCGTCGAGCACCTGAAAAAACTCGGCGTTGGCGCGGTCGAACTGATGCCGGTGACCGCGTCGATCGACGAACGGCATCTGCCGCCGCTCGGGCTGCGCAACGCCTGGGGCTACAATCCCGTGACGTTCATGGCCCTCGATCCGCGCCTTGCGCCGGGCGGCATCATGGAACTGCGAAACACGGTCGCTGTGCTGCGCCAGGCTGGTATCGGCGTCATCCTCGACCTCGTCTTCAACCACACCGGCGAGAGCGACAGGCTTGGTCCCACGCTGTCGCTGCGCGGCTTCGACAACCAGGCCTACTACCGGCACACACCTGATGGCAGGCTGGCCAACGACACCGGTACCGGCAACACAGTCGCTTGCGACCATCCTGTGGTCCAGGAGATGGTCCTCGACACGCTTCGCCATTTCGTCAGGGATGCCGGTGTCGATGGCTTCCGCTTCGACCTCGCTCCCATTCTGGGGCGGGTCGAGGGCACATTCGATGCCGAGGCGCCGCTGCTGAGAGCGATGCGCGATGACGCACTGCTGGCCGATCGCGTGTTGATCGCCGAGCCGTGGGACATCGGCCCCGACGGCTATCAGCTCGGCAATTTTCCAGCGCCCTTCCTCGAATGGAACGACAAGTATCGCGACGATGTCAGACGGTTCTGGCGCGGCGACGCCGGCATGGTCGGCGCCCTGGCGACCCGGCTCGCCGGTTCGTCAGATGTGTTTGCCGCGAACGGGCAAGGCGCCAGCCGCAGTGTCAATTTCATCGCCGCCCATGACGGCATGACGCTCGCCGACATCGTGCGCTACGAGCGCAAGCACAACGAAGCCAATGGCGAGCAGAACCGCGACGGCCACAATGAAAACCTGTCCTGGAACAACGGCGTGGAAGGTGATGCGGACAACCCGGCCGTGGCAGCGGCTCGCCAGAACGATCAGCGCGCGCTGCTCGCCACGTTGTTTGCCTCGCGCGGCATCATCATGCTGACCGCGGGCGACGAATTCGGCCGCACCCAGCAAGGCAACAACAACGCCTATGCCCAAGACAACGAGATCACCTGGCTCGACTGGGCCGGCCGCGACCAGGCGCTGGAGCGCTACACAGCGGCACTCTCGAGGCTGCGCCGATCGATGCCGGCGCTTTCCGACACAAGCTTCCTCACTGGCCAGCCGCCGGCAGGTTCGGAGATACCGGACGTCGCATGGCTTGCTGAGACGGGCGCGCCGCTCGATGAACAGAGCTGGCAGGATCCGCAGCGGCACCGTCTTGTCATGGTCCTGAGTGGCGCCAGCGATGACGGCCGCCGTCTTGCGGTGCTTATCAACGGCGATCGCCGGGCCTGCATGTTCACCTTGCCTGAACGAGACGGATTCTTCTGGGCCCCAGATATCGAAGCGCCGGATGCGGCGGATATCTCGCGGCCAATATCCGGGCGGACGATGATCTTCATGATCGAACGAGCGCAGGCCGGCACAAGGGAGAAGCGCAATGGCGGCGAGTGACAAGAAGGGATGGTGGCGCGGTTGCGTCATCTACCAGATCTATCCGCGCTCCTTCCAGGACACGACCGGCGATGGCAGCGGCGATCTCGCCGGTATCACATCGAGGCTCGCCCATGTCGCCTCGCTCGGTGTCGACGCCATCTGGCTGTCGCCTTTCTTCAAGTCGCCGATGGCCGATATGGGCTACGACGTGTCGGACTACTGCGATGTCGATCCGATGTTCGGCACGCTCGAGGATTTCGATGCGCTGGTCGCCGAGGCGCATCGTCTCGGCCTGAAGATCATCATCGACCAGGTGCTGTCGCATTCATCCGACAAGCACGACTGGTTTGTCGAAAGCCGCGCCAGCCGCGATAACCCCAAGGCCGACTGGTATGTCTGGGCCGATACCAAGCCAGATGGCAGCGCGCCAAACAACTGGCTCTCCGTCTTCGGTGGCCCGGCCTGGGAATGGGATTCGACCCGTCGGCAGTATTACATGCACAATTTCCTCCCCTCGCAGCCCGATCTGAATTTCCACAATCCGGAGGTTCAGGACGCGCTTCTGGAAACCGTGCGCTTCTGGCTGGAGCGCGGCGTCGACGGTTTTCGGCTCGATACGGTCAATTACTATGTCCACGACCGCTGGCTGCGCAGCAATCCACCCTTGGCATCAAGCGTCGCCGGCACCAACAGCGAGACCAACACCTACTTTTACCAGGAGCACCTGTTCGACAAGACGCAGCCGGAAAACCTGGCGTTCCTGCGCCGCTTCAGGGCGCTGCTCGACGAATATGACGACCGTGCTGCCGTCGGCGAGATCGGCGATGAAGGCCGCTCGCTGCAGACGCTCGCCGCCTATACCTCAGGCGGCGACAAGCTGCATATGTGTTACACCTTCGACCTGCTCGGTCCGCAGTTCTCGGCCGCGCATGTGCGTGGCTGCGTCGAAGCCTTCGAGGCGGCCGTCTCCGACGGCTGGGTCTGCTGGGCCTTCTCCAACCATGACGTGGCGCGCCATGTCAGCCGCTGGACAAGGCCGGACAGCGAGCCCGACGCGGTCGCAAGATTCTCGATCATGCTGCTCGCCTGCCTGCGCGGCTCGATCTGCCTCTATGAGGGCGAGGAACTCGGGCTGGAGGAGGCGGAGCTGGCCTATGAAGATCTGCGCGATCCCGTCGGCATCCGCTTCTGGCCAGGCGTCAAGGGCAGGGATGGGTGCCGCACGCCGATGGTGTGGGAGGCCGGCGCCGACAATGCAGGCTTCTCCACGGCCAGGCCCTGGCTGCCGATACCGGCCAGCCATCGCGCTCGCGCCGTCGACGTCCAGAATGCCGACACGGTCTCTGTGCTCGCGTCCTACCGGGCTGCGCTGGCCTTGCGCGGGGAGCATGAGGCGCTGATATCCGGCTCGATCCGCTTTCTCGACGCCGAGGGTGACCTGCTCGCTTTCATCCGCGACGGCGGCGGTGAAAGACTGCTCTGTGTCTTCAATTTCGCCGGAGGACCGGCCAATTGGCCGTTGCCGGGGGACATCGGAGCGGTTGCGCAGCTGGATGGCAATGCCGCGGTCGTCGAGACTGAGCTTTTGCTGCCAGCGCTCGGAGCCTTTTTGGGCAGGCTCGACTGATATCCCGACGTTACTGCACCAGCACGGCACGTCCGCATGTCGCGCCGGTGACCCGGACATCGGCCACGCCGAGATGCACGCCGAGCGTATCGAGCAGGCTGTAAAGCAATGTGTCGACTGGTGCGGTCACGGTTTTCAAGAGCGCTAAGACCGGCTGCTTTACGACGCCGAGTATGGCGGTTAGGTCAAGCCCGATGATGCCAAGCGGACCGACGTAGAGCGACAGATCGTTGACAAGTGACGCGGTCAGCGTCTGGGTCAGGTCCCGTGTTGGCGTCGCCTTTATGATCTTGGCAGCGATCTCGGTTTTATTGAAGACCAGGTTGGTCGGGTTGACGTTGGTGACGTCGGCCCCAGCCGAACCCTTCACCTGTAGCAGCGGGATTTTTAGCAGCAGCAGATTGAGGCTGGCATCCGCGATGTTGGCGTCGGAGAACGACTGTTCGTTGCTGAAATCGGCAAAGGCAGTGGGGTTGTTATCGGTATCGCTGGCCGCAAGTTTCAGCGCGGCGACGCCAGGCTTCGCGGCAATGGTAACCTTCAGGCTGTCGGGGCCGGTCGGGCAGCTGATGTCGGTCAGCTTGGCCTCGGCATAGGCCACTTCGACATTCAGTGGCAACCTGACCGACAGCAGGCTGATGCCGCCGCTCAGGTTCGGATTACTGCCGACCCCAAGGGTGAACAGCAGCTTGATGCGCGTTTGCGCGGTGCGCACCACGGTGCCGGCTTCTCCAACCGCCAGCCATGGCGAGGATTGCGGCGGTTCGCCGATGGCGATGGCGAGCGTGGTCGACAGCACCCCGGGAATGGTGGCGCCGAGGGCGACGTCGACCTGTTTTGAACCGTTTGCCAGTCCGGCGGCGGCCGTCAGCATTCCCAAGGCGCTGGCGTCGACGCCGAGGCCGGCGGGCCTTTGGCCGAGGCCCAACTTGCCGACGGAGCCGAGATCGACCAGATGACTGAGCGGGATCTGGACCGTGCTGGTCGACTTGGACGCGATCGTCTGCAGGGCGACCTTGGCCGTGTTGCCAAGCCCAGGCACATTGGCCATGGCCGTGGCGATCTGGCCGACGGTCGCCTTCGATGCCAACACATCCGAATACGAGACGCCAGTTAGGTTCAGCTGTGTGGCAAGGCCGTCCACGAAGGAGAGCACGCTCACATCCGCGGAGATCAGCGCGTTGTAGTCCATGACACTGAGCGAGATGTTGCTGCCGAGCAGTCCGCCGAGAAGCGCGTTGAGGATACCGCCATCGAGGCTGGCGAGCCTCGATCCGACCGAGAACGTCGCCTGTGGCGTCATGCTGGCGGTGGCTTGGGTGCCGATGACGGGAGTGGGGATCAGCGAACTCGCGAAATAGCGGGCGGGGATCTTCTTCAGGGTGACACGGACGGCATTGTAGGGGGTTATGCTGGCCTGGAAACGCTGGCCCACATTGGCCCCGGATGCCACATATCGCCCGGGCGTGACCGTCACGACGGTTTTGCCGACCGCCGGCTCGATCGTCTGTCCCGAGCTTTGAACGACAACCCCTGGCATGCCGTTGTCGGTCAGCGTGGTAACGACCGCTGTATTGACATTGGTCATGTTCGAGGCGGCGGTGATCGCCGCCAGATCCACCATTGCCTGCGCTTCGCGGCGCTCGGTGTAGATCGAGGCTTCGTCGATGGCCACTGCGGCCAGCGCCAGCGCCACCGGCGCGCTCAATGCCGCCATGACGGTGAAGTTTGCTTTCCTGTCACTCAGCATCAACCGGGCAAGCCGACCGATCCCATTGCACGCATGCAGCAGCATTCAAATGCCCCCGACCCTGATCGTTGACTGGCGCCTGATCGTGGTCCCGGGCATGGCTATGCCCGGGAAAAGGTTCCAGATCGGCAGGTTGCGGGCGTCGTATTGTATGGACACCACGAACTGGCTTCCATCGGCCGAGCTGTCGTTGGCCTGGTAGGTCAACTTGCTGACATCCACGAAGGGATATCCGCCGGCATTGTTGGTGACGAAGCTGGCTACGAGCGTTTGACGTTCGGTTTGGTTCAACCCGGCAATTGCCGTGCGGGCGGCATCCGCTGCGATCTGCTGGATCGAGTTGGCGGCGCCGAAGTATATACCGTATGCAACCATTCCGAGTAGAAGAAGAATGAAAATCGGTGAAAGTAAGGCAAACTCAACCGCAGAGGTACCGCGCTCTTCTTGAAATTTCCGCATTAGTTGACGGATTTTGGGCAATTTACTTGCTCCGTTACTCATAGCCGCCGCGCGTCTGAAGCTCGAACTGTATAGAAGGTACTCGTAATGTAACCTCAGGTTGCTTAAGAACGCATTAAGACATTCCGGCAAACTGGCATGGCTCCCGATTCGCGGTGAAAAATAGCGTCGAGGTGAAGAAACCAAGTCAAGCTTTTGGTTTCGGCTGGTGTTTCAGCGGCCACACCATAGCTTTCGTCGGCCTTACTTTGGGTGACCCAGAGAGTCTGTTGAAATAAAAATTCTCCGCGTTAGTGTCTGGGCACGAGCCGCAGGACGGGACCAGCGGCGCGCTCAAAGGGGTCAGATATCGGCTCCAGGGCGTCAACACTTAATAGGCGCGCCAACGGCGGCGCCGACAGGGAGAACTTCATGCTGAAAAACATGCTGAAGGCGACTGTGTTCGCCACGACGATGACGCTGGCCGCCGGGACGTTCTACACGCAGGCCTTTGCCGAGACCGTCTATAACAGGGGCACCGCCGCTGAATCGGAGTCGGTCGATCCGCACAAGACCTCGACGGTTTACGAAGCCAATGTCCTGCGCGACCTGTTCCAGGGCTTGGTCATGCAGGACCAGAAGGCCAATCTCATTCCTGGTGCCGCCGAGAGCTGGACGGTTTCGGACGACGGAACCGTCTATACGTTCAAGCTGCGCAAGGACGGCATGTGGTCGGATGGCAGCCCGGTTACGGCGGACGATTTCGTCTATGCCTTCCACCGGCTGGAGGATCCGGCGACCGGCGCCGAATACGCCTCGATGCTCTATCCGGTAAAGGGTGCGGAGGACGTCAACACCAAGAAGGGCAAGCCTGAGGACATGGGCGTCAAGGCGATTGACGCAAATACCCTGGAGGTCACGCTGAAGGCGCCGACGCCCTACTTCCTGGAGATGCTGACCCACCAGGCGACCTATCCGGTGAGCAAGGCCTCCATCGAAAAGCTCGGCGCCGATTGGATCAAGCCCGGCAATCTCGTTTCGAACGGCGCCTATACGCTGGCCGAATGGGTTCCCAACGATCATATGAAGCTGGTCAAGAACCCGAAATTCTGGGATGCGGCGACCGTCAAGTTCGACGTCGTCAACTACATCCCGACCGAGGACCGCTCTTCGGCGATGAAGCGCTTCGAGGCAGGCGAACTGGACAGCTACGACGACCTTCCGACTGAACAGCTCGCCGATCTCAAGACCAAGTTTGGCGACCAGATCCACGTCGGACCGTATCTCGGCACCTATTATTATGCGATCAAGACCGACAAGGCGCCGTGGGATAATGTAGAGCTGCGCAATGCCATCTCGATGGCGATCGACCGCGACTTCCTCGCCGAAAAAGTCTGGCAGAACTCGATGCTGCCCGGCTATTCAATGGTGCCTCCCGGCATCGAAGGCTACACGCCGGCAATGGCCAAATATGCGGACATGCCGCAGATCGACCGCGAGGATGCGGCCAAGAAGATCCTCGAGAAACTCGGCTATACGCCCGAAAAGCCGCTGAAGATGGAAATCCGCTATAACACGTCGGAAAACCACAAGAACACTGCGGTGGCGATCCAGGAACAGCTGAAGCCGCTTGGCGTCGACGTCACGCTGCTCAACACCGACACCAAGACCCACTACTCCTTCCTCGAGCAGAAGGGCAACTATGATCTGGCACGTGCCGCCTGGATCGCCGACTACAAGGATCCGGAAACCTTCCTCGGCATCTCGCGCAAAGCCAGCGGCAACAATTATTCGGACTACAACAGCCCGGCCTATGAAGCGGCCATGGACAAGGCGGCCGCCGCCGGCGGCAACCCCGAACAGCGCATGAAGGAACTGGCCGACGCCGAACGTATCCTGGTCGACGACGTCGGCCAGATACCGCTCCTCTATTACAGCTACCACGATATCGTCTCCTCGAAGCTGCATGGCTTCGTCGACAACGTGATGGACGTGCATCCGTCGCGCTTCGTCAGCAAGGACTAACCCTGGCCAAGCCACCGCGCCCTCCAGGCGCGGTGGCGATGGTTTGCCATCGCATCGGCCCGGGTACCGGAATTCGATTTCGGCAAATGTCGGTGCGAAGATTTGAAAGCTGGAGCGCGGCCGTCCAACTGGACGCGCGCGGCTCTGGATCAAGCGGGGCACCGATGCTGCGATACGTATTACGGCGGCTTCTGACCGCCATTCCAACGCTGTTCGTCATCGTGACAATGGCGTTTTTCCTGATGCGCGTCGCGCCGGGCGGTCCTTTCAACCAGGAGCGGGGGCTCAGTCCCGAGATCAGGGCCAATCTCGAAGCCCAGTTCGGCCTCAACGACCCGCTCTGGCTGCAATTCGTCCACTATCTCGGCAATCTGTTGCGCGGCAATTTCGGCCCGAGCTACAACATGCCGGATTTCACCGTCACCGAACTGTTCGCCAAGGGGCTGCCGATTTCGGTTCAGCTCGGCGCCTCGGCGCTCGTCCTGGCGCTGCTGCTCGGTTCCGTGCTCGGCACCATTGCGGCGCTCAATCAGAACAAGCTTGGCGACTATACGGTGATCGCGCTGGCGACGGCCGGCAGCACCATCCCAACCTTCGTCATCGCGCCGGTGATCCAACTCCTGTTCGGGCTGACCTGGAGGCTGCTGCCGATCGGTGGGTGGGGCGATGGCGCTTTCATCAACAAGGTCGGTCCGGTGCTGACGCTCGCCCTGCCGCAGATCGCCATCGTCGCCCGGCTGATGCGTGGCTCGATGATCGAATCCTTGCGGTCCCACCACATCCGCACGGCGCGCGCGCTGGGCCTGTCCGACTGGTCGGTGGTGGTCAAGCATGCGTTGCGCGGCGCCATCCTGCCGATCGTCTCCTTCACCGGTCCGGCGGCGGCGGCACTGCTGACCGGCTCGGTCATCGTCGAGACGATCTTCTCCATCCCAGGCGTCGGCCGCTATTTCGTCGATGCCGCGCTCAATCGTGACTACACGCTGGTGATGGGAACGGTGGTGGTGATCGCCATCTTTACCATTGTCTTCAACCTGATCGTCGACGTCATGTACGCGGTCGTCGATCCGAGGGTGCGCTATGACTGACATCGCGGCCACAGTCGCCCCCACCGTCATCGGCCGTTCGCTCTGGGGGGATGCCTGGGCGCGGCTCAAGGCCAATCGCGCCGCCATGTTCAGCCTGTACTACCTTGCCCTGATCGGTGTCGTCAGCGTGTTCGGGCCGTGGTTCGTGCCGCATCAATACACCACCATCTATGCCGACTATGTGCGCATGCCGCCAAGCCTGTCAGCCTATCCGAAGGCCGACATGATCGAGACGGCGCTCACCGAAGCGATCAAGCGCATGCGGGTCGACATCAAGGAATGGCGGCAGGAAGGCAACCAGGTCTTCGTCACCGTCAAGTCGACCAGGCCGATCGACGATCGCAACATCCGCTATCTTGACCGATCCGATGCCTTTGACGACACCAAGATCGAGAGCAAGTCGCCGGACGGTCTCGAAGTGACGATGAGCGCCTCGATCAAGCAGCAATATTTCCTGTTCGGCACCGACAACACCGGACGGGACCTGTTGTCGCGCACGCTGATGGCCGGGCGTATATCGCTGGCCATCGGCCTGCTCGCGGGCGTCGTGGCGGTGGTCATCGGCGTGGTCTACGGGGCCGCTGCCGGTTTTGCCGGAGGCAAGGTCGACGAGGTGATGATGCGCATCGTCGACGTGCTCTATTCCTTGCCCTTCATCTTCTTCGTCATCATGCTGGTGGTGTTCTTCGGCCGCAACTTCGTGCTGATGTTCCTGGCCGTCGGCGCCGTGCTGTGGCTCGACATGGCGCGCATCGTGCGCGGCCAGGCACTGTCGATCCGCCGCCAGGAATATGTCCAGGCGGCGGAAGCCATGGGCGTCGGCCAGCGCGGCATCCTGCTGCGCCACGTCATCCCCAACCTGCTCGGCCCGGTGGTCATCTACATGACGCTGCTGGTGCCGCAGGTGATCATACTGGAAAGCTTCCTATCGTTTCTCGGCCTCGGCGTGCAGGAGCCGATGACCAGCTGGGGCGTTCTGATCTCGGTCGGCGCCAAGAACATCGGCACCGCCAACTGGCTGCTCCTGTTCCCCGCCTTCTTCCTCGTCTCGACGCTGTTTGCGCTGAACTTCGTCGGCGACGGCCTGCGCGACGCACTCGACCCGAGGGATCGCTAAGATGGGGATCGCTAAGATGGGGATCGATAAAGAGGGAAACCGCTGAGATGGCTGCTTCCGAAACGATCCTCAGCGTCAAGGATTTGCGTGTCCGCTTCCGCACGCTCGACGGCGCCGTCGAGGCGGTCAAGGGCATAAACATCCATGTCAAATCGGGCGAGACCGTTGCCGTGGTCGGCGAATCCGGCTCCGGCAAAAGCCAGACGATGATGGCGGCGATGAGCCTGCTGGCGTCGAATGGCGAAGCGACAGGCAGCGTCGACTATCGTGGCCGCAATCTTCTAACGCTCAGCAAATCCGAGCTCAACAAGGTCCGTGGCCGCAAGATCAGCATGATCTTCCAGGAGCCGATGACTTCGCTCGATCCGCTCTATTCAATCGGCAACCAGTTGATCGAACCGATCCGCCGGCATCGGGGCCTGAATGTCGCCGAGGCACGTGAAGAAGCGCTCAAACTGCTGCGGCTGGTGCATATTCCCGATCCCGAGCGGCGGATGAAATCCTATCCGCACGAAATGTCGGGTGGCCAGCGCCAGCGTGTGATGATCGCGATGGCGCTCGCCAACGACCCTGACATATTGATCGCCGACGAGCCGACGACGGCGCTCGATGTGACCATACAGGCGCAGATCCTGATGCTTCTGGCCGAATTGCAGCGCAAGCTCGGCATGGCGATCGTCTTCATCACCCACGATCTTGGCATCGTCCGCCGCTTTGCCGATCGGGTCTATGTCATGCGCCAGGGCGAGGTTGTCGAGGAGGGGGAGGCGGAGACCATCTTCGTCAACCCACAGCATGCCTACACGAAAATGCTGCTGGCGGCCGAGCCGACCGGCAGCAAGGCGCCGCCGCCCGCCAACGCCCCAGTGCTGCTCGAAGGCAGGAATGTCGAAGTGACGTTCAGGATCGGCGGCGGGTTTCTTGCTGGCGAACCGCTGATGCTGCGTGCAGTCGATCACATCTCGATCCGGCTGCAGCGCAACCAGACCATCGGCATCGTTGGTGAATCCGGCTCGGGCAAATCGACTCTTGGCCGCGCCTTGCTGCGGCTGTTGCCGAGTGACGGGCTCATCCGTTTCGGCGATCGCGACATTTCCCAAGCCGACCGGCAGGCGATGCGGCCGCTGCGGCGCCAGATGCAGCTCGTCTTCCAGGACCCGTTCGGCTCGTTGTCGCCGCGCATGACTGTCGGCCAGGTCATCACCGAAGGACTTCTGGTGCATGAGCCTGACCTTTCGGGCAAGCAGCGTGATCAACGCGCGGTCGAGGCATTGCGCGAGGTCGGCCTCGACCCCAACGCCCGCAACCGCTACCCGCACGAATTCTCCGGCGGTCAGCGGCAGCGCATCGCCATTGCCCGCGCCATGATCCTGAAGCCCAGGCTGGTGGTATTGGATGAGCCGACTTCGGCGCTCGATCGCTCTGTGCAGAAACAGATCGTCGAACTGCTGCGCAAGCTGCAGGCGGACCACGAATTGTCCTATCTCTTCATCAGCCACGATCTGTCGGTCGTGCGCGCCATGGCCGACTACATCATCGTCATGAAACAGGGCAAGATCGTCGAGGAAGGGCCGACCGAGGCGATCTTCAGCAATCCGCAGCACGCCTACACACAGACGCTGATGGCCGCCGCGATCGACGTGACGCGATTTCGCCTGAGCGCCTGAACCGGGCTCTGCACCGAGGCGTTGGCTGTCCGCTCAATTCGCGGACCTCTGGCACTTGCGCGCTCGCACGGCGGCAATGGCATCCTGTTGCTGCTTAAGCCGGTCGATCCTGGCTGTTTCACGGTTGGCTACCGCGGTCTTCACGCGTGAGCCGCCGAGCAGCCAGCGTGGAACATTGGTGTTGGTGACCTTGCCGCGCGTGATTGCCGTTTGCGAGATGTCACGGGCGACGTCTCCCATCGCGCTGTTAAGGTCGGTGCACGTCATTGAATCGTATTTCGCCGGATCGACGGTTCTGCCGAGCGATGAACAGCCAGCGACGAGAACCAGCGTCATCACAAGAATCAAGGGCGGGGCTGTGGTTGAATTCAAATTCATGTCGCACTCGGCCCGCCGTTTCACTCATTCCATCAGGTCCATCGACCCTAGAGCCGACGGGCCTTTTCGTCAAAATATGCGGCCGCGAAGGAACCTGCCACAGGGTTCGGCCATGCGGCCGACGGCAGGGACATCCCCAGTCTGAATTGCTATTTGCCGAGTGTGGAGTTCAATCGCTGGCGAACGGAGAGTGCCGGTTCCGGCGACGTCGAGGCGGCTTTCCTAAGCTGCTTCGGCCACCCACGTCGACGGGGGACCGCCGAGCACTGTCTGAGCGATCTCGGCGTCATTTTCATCGACATGCGCCGTCACCAGGACGACCCCCTCGGCCACGTCCTCATCATCCGCCTTCATGGCGCGCAGGGCGAATGTTCCAAACAGACCGCCGGCAACGCCGCCACAGACCGCGCCAGCCACCGCTGTTGGCAATACGCTCGCAGCAACAGGATTGATGCCAACTGCCGCAACGGCGCTCAGACATGCCAACCCGCCGGCAGCAGCGCCCAGTACCGATCCCAAAGCGGAAACCCAAACAGATCCTGCCCCGTCATTGTAAGGCCCGATGATCGCGATCTGTACGCGAGGAATTCCGGCCGCCACCAGGTCGCTAGCGACCCGCGTCGCATCGGCGTGGGAATCAAAAAGTCTGCTAATCGTCGGCATGGTCGCTTAACGCTTCGGGCTGTTCAGCAGCGTGTCGGTGAGGAATGACGCGGCAATCAGGTCGTCAACCTCGATTCGGCCCTCGCCGCCCTCCATGATGGCCGCGACCTTCTGGAAGGTCTTCATCTCGTCTTCGGTAATCTGGGCTTGCTGCATCCTGGCCTTGATCTCTGTTACTCGCGTGCTCAGGGCATCGGATCGTTTGGTCTCACGGTTCGACATGCTGCTGCTCTTGGTTTCATCGATCATTTTTGCCCGCCACCCCGAATTTGGGGCAAGCGCATGCGTTTCCAACCTGGACTTCGGTCGGGCAGGGGTCAGACCTAAGTCTGGCTAGGGGCAATTGTCTTGCCGACGGTGCTGCCAAAAGCATGATCAAAGGGCCTCTCGTGGCCCGATTCCTTCAAGAATCGGGCCGGAGATCTGTGGTCAGTACCCGTCGTTCTCGATCACCACGGGATGGTGCCGATGGTGGTGGCGATGGGTGGAGACGGAACCTGTCACGACAACGGTATCGCGGTGATGATGCCGGCGCCCATGGTCGTAGAACGCCACAGTACCATGGCGGCGGTGGTGCAAGCGCTGACCGTCTTCGTTGATGATCTTGACGCTGCCGTGATGTCGATGATGGGTTCTAACAACCACATCGGCTTCGGCTGCCGAAGCCACGACGGGCAGTCCAATGGAAAGCGCCAACGCGCACATGATCATTGTTTTCATTGCAATTTCTCCGTTTTCTTAATTAGCCCTTCATTGGATTAACTGCCCCTGATCGCTTTGGTTCCGGTGGTCCGGCATCGGCCCGAACGTTCACTGTCACCGCCGGATCTCGTCAACGACGGAACATTAGACGTGCCTGATGGTTTTATTTCTCGCAGCCGGGATCACGATTTGGTGTCTGCTGCGGATCAGTCGGCAAAGACTGGTCGGCCCGCGTTCTCCGCCAGAGGCGCGGGCTTCCCCCAGGCAACAGGAGAGAGATCATGAACAATATCATTTGGCTCGTTGGAGCTGTGGTCATCGTGATAGCGATCTTGAGCTTTTTTGGCCTCCGCTAGCCGGACGCGCGTACCAGTTGAGATGTTTTCCGGAATCTGTCCGCGAGCGCACGCATGAAGGCATAAAGCGGCCGGTTGACCGTCTGGTTGCTGTTCAGTGCAACAGGCATCGCTGTCGGCCGGCGGGGAGACGCGAGTAATCTCGCTTGAGGGGCAGGTGGAGCGCCGAAGTCGGGATGCGCTAACTCTTTGTTTTTTCTGGTCGGAGTGGCAGGATTTGAACCTGCGACCCCCTCGTCCCGAACGAGGTGCGCTACCAGGCTGCGCTACACTCCGTGACCAGACCGCGGGCTTATAGCCGCCACACTTCGTTCCTGCAAGCGGCATGGCAGCACTTCTGTCGCATTTCATCGGCTTTCGTCGAGCATAGCCCGAAAGGCTCGGATTCCCTCCTGGGATAAACGCGGCTTAAAGCCTTCTGTGCTAAGCCGCAGTCCTCGACAACTCGTAATTTCCGCCACTCGGAGTTTTCCAGTCTTGTCCTTCAGCATCGTTGGCGACGCCCGGCCCAACAGTTTCGAGTTCGAAACCGAAGCGCTGATCAAGCCATCCGGCTTTCGAGAATATGATGCGCGCTGGTGGTTTGGCCATCCCGGCTCCGCGCAACTGCCGGAGCTCAATCTGATTGGCGTCCAGGCGCTCGGAATGGGGCTTGGCACGCTGATCCGCCGTGTCGGTGCCGGTCCCGATATCGTCACCGGGCACGATTTCCGCTCCTATTCGCTTGGCATCAAGCTGGCGCTGGTGTCCGGTTTGATGGCTGCAGGCGCTCGGGTGAGGGACATCGGACTGGCGTTGTCGCCGATGGCCTATTTCGCCCAGTTCGCACTGGACGTGCCTTCGGTCGCTATGGTCACCGCCTCGCACAACGAGAATGGCTGGACCGGCGTCAAGATGGGTGCGGCGCGGCCGCTGACTTTCGGGCCGGAAGAGATGAGCGCGCTGAAGCAGATTGTACTGGCCGGCGATTTCGATCTCGTCGGCGGCGGCTCCTACGATTTCGTTCGCGATTTTCGCGCTACTTATCTCGACGATCTGACCAAGGACAAGCGCATCACCCGAAAGCTGAAAGTGGTCGCCGCCTGCGGCAACGGCACCGCCGGCGCCTTCGCGCCGCAAGCGCTGCAGCGCATCGGCTGCGAGGTCATCCCGCTCGATGTCGAACTCGACCACACCTTTCCGCGCTACAATCCCAATCCCGAGGATATGCAGATGCTGCATGCCATCAGGGACAAGGTGCTTGAGACTGGAGCCGATGTCGGCCTTGGCTTCGACGGTGACGGCGACCGCTGCGGCGTCGTCGACAATGAGGGCAATGAGATTTTTGCCGACAAGGTCGGTGTGATGCTGGCGCGCGATATCTCCAGCCAGCATCCGGGCTCGACCTTCGTCGTCGACGTCAAGTCGACCGGCCTGTTCAACACGGACAGCGTGCTGCGCGCCAACAGCGCCGTCACTGACTACTGGAAGACCGGCCACTCCTACATCAAGCGCCGCGTCGCCGAGCTTGGCGCCGTCGCCGGTTTCGAAAAGTCGGGCCATTTCTTCTTCAACCCGCCAGTCGGGCGGGGTTATGACGATGGGCTGGTCACCGCCATCGCCATCTGCCAGATGCTGGACCGCAGCCCCGGCAGTTCGATGGCCGATCTCTACCGCGCGCTGCCGCTGACCTTCGGCACGCCGACCATGTCGTCGCACTGCGCGGACGATGTGAAGTATGGCGTTGTCGAGCGGGTGGTTGCCGACTTTCAGGCCATGAAGCGGGATGGAACGGTTTTTGCGGGCCAGAAGATCGCCGACCTCATCACCGTCAACGGTGCGCGCGTTGTCGCCGAAGACGGCACCTGGGGACTGGTGCGCGCCTCGTCGAACAAGCCGGAACTGGTCGTGGTCGTCGAAAGCCCGGTGTCGTCGCAGCGTCGACGGGAGATGTTCGAGGCTGTCGACACCGTGCTGCGCCGCAGCCCCGAGGTGGGCGCCTACAACCAGACCTTTTGAATGGTGGTCGAATGACCGAGCGGATTGTCAGTTTTGTCATGAGCGGCGGCGTCGGCTCGCGGTTGTGGCCGCTGTCGCGCGAGGACAATCCCAAGCAGTTCCACGATCTGTCCGGCGACGGCTCGATGCTGGCCAAGACCTTGCGCCGGCTGACGGCCCGGCCGGAAGGCGAAACGCCGATCTTCCTGATTGCCGCGGAGCGCCATGCCGACCGCGTTCACGCCGATCTTGCCGGCCTCGACCTCGCCGGCGGCGGGCCGCTGTTCGAGCCGACCGGGCGCAACACAGCCGCCGCCGTCGCACTGGCGACACTGCGCACAATGTCCGAGTTCGGCGACAGCCTGGTGCTGGTGGTGCCGTCGGACCATGAGATATCGACCCCGCGCCAGTTCTGGCAGAGCGTCGAAGCCGGCACCGAGGCAGCGCGTAGCGGCCGGCTGGTGGTGTTCGGCATCAGGCCGACACAGCCCGAGACCGGCTACGGCTATATCGAGGTTGCGGCCGAAAGCGGCGGCATCTTCGACGTGTCGCGCTTCGTCGAAAAGCCGGATCTTGCGACTGCGCAAAGCTATCTCAAGGCCGGAAATTTCTACTGGAACACCGGTATCTTCCTTTTTCGCGCCAGCGCCATGCGTGATGCCTTCATAGCGTTCCAGCCGGATATCTGGCAGGCCACCAAAGCAGCCTACAAGGCAGCGACATCGGATTTGTCCGGCCTTTACATGCCGCTAGAACTCTACGCCGCCATTCCGTCGAACTCGATCGACTACGCCATCATGGAGCGGGCAAAAGACATCGCGATGGTGCCGGCCGGCTTCCGCTGGAACGATCTCGGCTCATGGCAGTCGCTGCTCGATGTCGGCCCCGCCGACGACCGGGGCAATGTCATCATCGGCGATGTCGTCTCCATCGATTGCGAGAATTCCTACATTCGCAGTGACGGCCGCCTGCTGTCGGCGATCGGCATGAAGGACATCGCCATCGTTTCGACATCGGATGCCACCTTCGTCGCTCCGGTCAGCCACAGCCAGCACGTCAAGAAGATCGTCGAGCAGCTCGAAAAATCGGGTCGCCTGGAAACCAGGTTCACGCCGGCGCATGACCGCGTCATCGAAAGCGGCGCCTGGCGGCGGCGCGTGCATCACTGGCTGTTTCAGGAGACCTTGCCGCTGTGGTCGACATCGGGCGTCGACGAACGCCATGGCGGCTTTCACGAAGCGCTTGGCCTGGACGCTTCGCCGTTGATGAAGCCCAAGCGCATGCGCACCATGGCAAGGCAGGTCTATGCCTTCGCCGTCGCCCGGGCGCGCGGCTGGGACGGTCCGGCCGACCGGCTGATCAGCCACGGCATCGCCTTCATGGCCGGCAAGGGCCGCACCGACAAGGGCGGCTGGGTTCGGACGCTGAATGTCGACGGTTCGGTTGCCGACGCCACCGAGGATGCCTACGATCATTCCTGCGTGCTCCTGGCACTGGCGCATGCGCATATGTCTGGCAATCCCGACGCTTTGCGCCTCGGCGAGGAAACCTTCGCCTTTCTAGATGCGCATCTCGAAGACAGCCGCATGACCGGCTTCCTTGAGACATCGGACGGCAAAGGCGAGCGCCGCTCCAACCCGCATATGCACCTGCTCGAGGCCTTCCTGGCCTGGCACCAGGCGACCGGCGAGCGCGCCCATCTGCGCCGCGCAGCGCGTATCATCGACCTCTTCCGCAGTCATTTCTTCGATCCGGAAAGCTGGACGCTTGGCGAGTATTTCGATGCCGAATGGAAACCATCCGCCGGCGAGAAAGGCTCGTGGACCGAGCCTGGCCACCATTTCGAATGGGCCTCTTTGCTGGTCGATTTCGCCGGGCGCAGCGGCCAGGCCGAGTTGAGCGGCTTTGCCAGGAAACTCTACGCCTCGGCCATCGCCAATGGCCTCAACCGCGCCACCGGCCTTGCCTATGGCGCCGTCTCGCGACAGGGCCTGCCGCTCGACCTGATATCGCGCAGCTGGCCGCAGGCCGAAGCGGTGAAGGCGGCGATCGCGCTGGATGGTTCGGGCGGGCCCGATCTCAAGCCCGAGATCGAAGCGCGTGTCGGCCGGTTGTTCCGCTGGCACATCGACCCGGCGCCGCTCGGACTGTGGATCGACCGCATCGATGAACGCGGCCGCTCGCTGGCATCGGACGTTCCGGCCAGCATCTTCTATCATCTGGTCTGTGCGCTGACGCAATATCTGGACAGCACGGCCGACCTGAAGGCGTAGAGGGCTGGATCAGTACGGGCTCGCCACGTCACCCGTCTCGACATAGATCGACTTCAGCTGCGAATAGAGCGCCAGTGCGGCCAGTGAATTCTCACGCCCGATGCCTGACTGTTTGAAGCCGCCGAACGGGATTTCCACCGGCGTCAGATTATACGCGTTGATCCAGCAGGTGCCGGCCTGCAGTTCGGCGATGACGCGGTGGGCGCGCGGCAGGTCGCGCGTGAAGACGCCGGCAGCGAGGCCGAATTCGGTGTCGTTGGCGCGGTCGATCACCTCGTCCTCACCGTCGAATTTCAACACGCTCATCACTGGTCCGAAAATTTCTTCACGGGCGATGCGCATGCCATCGGTCACGCCGGTGAACACCGTCGGCTCGACGAAGAAGCCGCCCTGAAAGCCCTGCAGCGAAGGCACATTGCCGCCGCAAGCAAGCGTCGCTCCATCCTGCTTGCCGATCTCGATATAGCCGACCACCTTGTCGTGCTGCGCCTTGGAGACCAGCGGTCCCATCTGGGTTTCGGGATCGAGCGGGTCGCCGATGCGGATTTTCTTGGTCCGCTCTATCAGACGGTCGACAAAGCGGTCGTGGATGCCGCTCTGCACGAAGACGCGCGTGCCGTTGGAGCAGATCTGTCCGGTCGAATAGAAATTGCCGAGCATGGCGCCGCCAATGGCGTTCTCGATGTCGGCATCGTCGAACACGATCAGCGGCGACTTGCCCCCGAGTTCCATCGTCGCGTGCTTCATCTTCGAGCCGGCAAGCGACAGCACCTTGCGGCCGGTCGGCACCGAACCGGTCACCGAGACCTTGGCGACGACATCGTGGCCGACAAGCCCGGCGCCGACATCGCCATAGCCCTGCACAACGTTGAACAAGCCGTCGGGTAGCCCCGCTTCGCTGTAGATCTCGGCCAGTGCCAGCGCCGACAGCGGCGTGTTTTCCGACGGCTTGAACACCATGGCATTGCCCATGGCGAGCGCCGGTGCCGATTTCCAGCCGGCGATCTGGATCGGGTAGTTCCATGCGCCGATGCCGACACAGACGCCGAGCGCTTCGCGCCTTGTGTAGGCGAAGGGTCCGCCGAGATCGACCGACTCGCCGTTGTAGGCGGCAACGGCACCGCCGAAATATTCAAGGCAGTCCGCAGCCGAGGGCGCATCCGCCACCAACGTTTCCTGGATCGCCTTGCCGGTATCCAGCGTCTCGATGCGAGCGAGGTCGGCGTTGCGGGCGCGCAATATGTCGGCAGCGCGGCGCAGGATGCGCCCGCGCTCGACCGGCTTCAGCCGCGCCCAGGCGGGCTGCGCCGCTCGTGCTGCCTCGACGGCGAGTTCCAGCACGTTCGGCGTTGCCGAACGCAGCATGGCGATGGTCTCGCCGGTTGCCGGATAGATGACCGGCAGCGGGGCGCCGCCTTCGTCCTCGATGTAGCGTCCGTTGACATAGTGCGATGCCGTGGGCTGAGCGCGCATGGAAGTCTCCAGATTGTCTTTCGCGGCATGCGGATCGTGCAGTCACACGATCATGCTCTATCTGTCCGACGCCTGCCAGCGCGGATTGATCCATGGTTCCTGGTTGGACGGCGCCAGCGGCGTGCGGCCAAGGATGTGATCGGATGCCTTCTCGCCGGTCATGATCGACGGCGCATTGAGATTGCCGTTGGTGACGCGCGGGAAGATCGAGGAATCGGCGACCCGCAATCCTTCGACGCCGATGACCCGGCACTCCGGATCGACGACGCTCATCATGTCGTCGGCGCGGCCCATCTTGCAGGTGCCGCAAGGATGGTAGGCGCTCTCCGCGTGATCCCTGATGAAGATGTCGAGATCGTCGTCCGATTGCACGTGGCTGCCCGGCGATATCTCCTTGCCCCGATAGGGATCGAACGCCGACTGGCCGAAGATCTCGCGCGTCAGCCGGATGCAGTGGCGGAACTCCGCCCAGTCGTCCGGATGCGACATGTAGTTGAAGTGGATCATCGGTTTCGATTTCGGGTCCGGCGAGCGCAGCGTCACCGACCCCCGCGACTTCGAGCGCATCGGTCCGACATGCGCCTGGAAACCGTGCGACTTGGCCGCCGCCTTGCCGTCATAGCGGACTGCCGCGGGGATGAAATGGTACTGGATGTCGGGGTAGTCGACGCCGGCACGCGATCGCACGAAGGCCGCCGCTTCGAAATGGTTGGTGGCGCCTAGCCCGTTCTTGAGGAACAGCCACTGCGCCCCGATGAGCGCTTTCGAGAACGGATTCAGCACCGAATTGAGCGTGATCGGCAGCAATGATTCCTGCTGGATGTAGAGCTCCATATGGTCCTGCAGGTTGCGGCCGACGCCGGGCCTGTCGGCCACCACCGGAATGCCGTTTTCGCGCAGATGCTCGGCCGGACCGATGCCGGACAGCATCAGGATCTTGGGCGAATTGATCGACGATGCGGCGACGATTACCTCACGTCGCGCCTTAACGACCTGAATCTGTTTGTGAGCTTCGATCTCGACGCCGATGGCGCGCTGATTCTCGATGATCACCCGCCGCGCAAAGCCCTTGACCAGACTGACGTTTTTGCGCTTCAGCGCCGGCTTCAGATAGGCCGATGCCGCCGACCAGCGGCGGCCGCCGCTGATGGTCTGCTCCATCGGCCCAAAACCTTCCTGCTTGGAACCGTTATAGTCCTCCGTCAGTTCGAACCCGGCCTGGCGGCCAGCCTCGACGAAGGCACCATAGAGCGGATTTTTACGCGAGCCGCGCTGCACATGCAGCGGGCCGCCGTGCCCGCGCCAGCCATCTTCGCCGCCATCCGAATCCTCCATGCGCTTGAAATAGGGGAGCACGTCGGCGAAGCCCCAGCCGGCCGCACCCTCTTCGGCCCAATGGTCGAAGTCGCGGGCGTGGCCGCGCACATAGACCATGCCGTTGATCGAGGACGAGCCGCCGATAACCTTGCCGCGCGGTGTCGCCAGCACACGGCCGCCGAGATGCGGCTCCGGCTCGCTGGCAAAGCCCCAGTCGTAGAGGCTCATGTTGAGAGGGATCGACAGCGCCGACGGCATCTGGATCAGCGGCCCGATATCGCTGCCGCCGAATTCAATGACGATGACCGAATGCTTGCCGTCTTCCGACAGGCGATAGGCCATGGCCGAGCCGGCCGAGCCGGAGCCGATGATGACGAAATCCGCTTCAAGCATGGTTCATATGCGCCATGAAATCGGCGAGCGAGACATTGCCGCCGGTAGCCACAACAAGGACGGTCTTGTCCTTCACATCCACCTTGCCGCCGAGCAATGCCGCGATCGACGCCGCCCCCGACGGTTCGAGCACCAGCTTCATGCGCTCGAAGGCGATCCGCATCGCGCGCCGCACCGATTGGTCGTCGACGGTGATGCCGTGAACACCCGCCGTCTTGACCGCGGCAAACGGAGCATCGCCCGGCCGTCGTGACATCAAACCGTCGCAGATCGATTTCGGCCCGATCGGCATCGTCTCGATGCTGCCATGCGCCAGCGACGAGCCCATGCCATTGAAACCTTCCGGCTCGACGCCGATGATCTCTGTGGCGGGCGACAGATAATGGAAGGCGAGCGAAACGCCCCCGATCAACCCACCGCCACCGACCGAGCAGAACAAGAGGTCGGCGCTGGCACCTTTGGCTTCGAGTTGGTCAAGCGCTTCGAGGCCGGCGCCCGCCTGGCCGGCGACGATCTCCGGATCGTCGAATGGATGCAGCAGCGCCAGGCCCTCTGTCTCGGCGATCTCGCGCGCCTTGGCGGCGGCGACTTCCTCCCGCGCGCGCTCGCCATGGTCGGTCAGCACGACGCGGGCGCCATAGCCCGCCGTGGCATCACGCTTGGCGGCCGGTGCGTCGATCGGCATGACGATGGTGACGGGAATGCCAAGCGCCTGGCCGGCAGCCGCCAGCCCTTGCGCGAAATTGCCGGAGGAGTAGGCGACGACGCCCTTCTTCGCTTCGTCAACTGAAAGCTGCTTCAGGCGCCAATAGGCGCCGCGCACCTTGAATGAGCCGGCCCATTGCAGCGATTCCGGCTTGATGAAGACGCGGGCGGCGCCGGTCTCGCGGGCTAGTGCCGTCGATTCCAGCAGCGGCGTGATCTGCGTCGCCCTGGAGGTGACGGCATAGGCCTGCTTGAGATGGTCAAGGGAGGGGACGAGAAGGTCTGACATCATTCGCCTCGCGGATACCGTTTGCTCTCTTCGAGATTGTCGAGGTTCATGTGATTGCGCATGTAACGCTCGGACGCCTTTTGCAGGGGTTGGAAATCCCAGGGGTAATAGGCGCCGTTGCGCAGCGCCGGATAGACGACCCAGCGGCGCGCCTGGCTTTCGCGGACAGCGGCGTCGAAGCCGGCCATGTCCCAGCGCGCCTGGACCTTGTCCATGAATGCCGCCACCAAGCCGGCATTGGCGGGGTCGTCGGCCAGATTGTTTCGCTCGAGCGGATCGGCTTCGAGATCGAACAGTTGCGGCGGATCGAGCTCGCAGTGGACGAATTTGTATCTGCCGTCGCGGATCGCCACCAACGGCGCGTTGGACCCTTCGGCCGCATACTCCATCAACACCGGTGCGGTGCGCTCGATGCCCTCGGTGAGCGGCAGCAGCGACTGGCCATCGGTCCACGGCGCGATCGCAGCGATGTCGATGCCGGCGAGATCGCAAAGCGTCGGCGCCAAATCGAGATTGGAGACCGGCGCCTCGATCAGCCCGGCAGGAATGTCCTTGCCGGCGATCATCAGCGGCACCCGCGCCGAACCCTCGAAGAAGCTCATCTTGAACCACAGGCCGCGCTCGCCGAGCATGTCGCCGTGATCCGAGCAGAACAGGATGATTGTGTCGTCCGCCATGCGTGTACGCTCGAGAACGTCGAGGATCTCGCCAAGCTTGTCGTCGACATAGGAGATGTTGGCGAAATAGCCCTGCCGCGAACGACGCACCTGCTCCGGTGTGATCTCGAAAGAGGGGTAGTCACTGGCGTGGTACAGCCGCCGGGAATGCGTATCCTGCTGGTCATACGCGATGAACCCGGTTTCCGGGTCCAGCGCCTGGCAATGCTCATAGAGATCCCAATACTGCTTGCGCGCGACATAGGGATCGTGCGGATGCGACAGCGAGACAGTGAGGCACCAAGGCCGATGGTTCGCATCGTCCTGTTCGCGCGAAAGCTGATAGAGCTTCTGCGTGGCCAGGAACACGACCTCGTCGTCATACTCCATCTGGTTGGTGATCTCGGCGACGCCTGCACCGGTCACCGAGCCCAGATTGTGATACCACCAGTCGATACGCTCGCCGGGCTTGCGGTAATCCGGCGTCCAGCCGAAATCGGCTGGATAAATGTCGGTCGTCAGCCGCTCCTCGAAACCATGCAACTGGTCCGGCCCAACGAAATGCATCTTGCCCGACAGGCAGGTGTAGTAGCCGGCGGCGCGCAAATGATGGGCAAAGGTCGGGATCGACGAGGCGAATTCGGCGGCATTATCATAGACGCCGGTGCGCGACGGCAATTGCCCGCTCATGAACGAGGCACGGCCCGGCGCGCAGAGCGGCGAGGCCGTGTAGTTGTTGGCAAAGCGCGCCGAACGCGCGGCCAACGCTTTCAGATGCGGTGTATGCAGAAACTCCGCCGGTCCGTCCGGAAACAGGGTTCCGTTGAGCTGGTCGACCATGACGATCAGGAAATTGGTTCGCTTCATTGTCACTGTTTGCGCCGCTCGCCAAGTTTGGTTTCGAGATAGTCCTCGACCAGCGCGATCGCGGTCGCGGCATCGGGCACGCCGTCTTTCAGCGCCCGCCTGATGTAGAGCCCGTCGATCATCGCCGCGGTCGCTTCGGCGGCGCGGTCGGCTTCGGCTCTGGGCAAGATCCCGGTCAGCCCGCTCATCAGGTTCGAGTGCAGCCGCCGCGCGTAGACCTTGAGCAGCCGGCGCAAGGCCGATGATTTCTGCGCCTCGACATAGAAGGCGAGCCAGGCGGCGATGGTTTCCGGCTGGAACTGGATGTCGGAGAAATTGACAGCGACCACCGCCGAGACCCTTTCGCGCGCGCTATTGGCCGAGCCAAGGGCGCGCAACGTATCGGCTGTAAGCTCCGCCAGTATGTGCCGCATCGTCGCCAAGAGCAGCTCGTCCTTGGCGCCAAAATAATGATGGGCAAGGGCTGACGACACGCCGGCGCGTCCGGCGATCTCGGACATGGTCACGTCGAGCGAACCGCGCTCGCCGATCGCCGAGATCGTCGCGTCGATCAGCGCCTTGCGGCGCAGCGGTTCCATTCCGATTTTCGGCATCTCGCCATGATCCTTTGAGAAAACAGGATTATTTTTTATTGACGCGTCAATCAACAAAAAAATCGGCCCCGATCTCGGCTGTACCAAGCGATTGTAGGCCTCCAGCCCTTCACGAAACCGGCACGATTGTTTATCTTTGAACAATAGATGCGAAATGCGCCGTGAGCCGACATGCCAGGCCGGCGCCAAGGATGGAGACCGCCATGACCGCATGCATCGTCGGATGGGCGCATTCGCGCTTCGGCAAGCTTGAGGGCGAAACGCTCGAAAACCTCATCGTCAAGGTGGCAACGGACGCGCTCGACCATGCCGGCATCGGTCCCGACGAGGTCGACGAGATCGTGCTCGGCCACTTCAACGCCGGTTTTTCGGCGCAGGATTTCACCGCCAGTCTGGTGCTTCAGGCCGACGACCGGCTGCGCTTCAAGCCGGCGACGCGTGTCGAGAACGCTTGCGCCACCGGATCGGCGGCGGTCCGCCAGGGCATCCGCGCCATCGACGCGAATGCCGCTCGCATCGTGCTGGTGGTCGGCGCGGAGCAGATGACGACGACGCCGGGGCCGGAGATCGGCAAAAACCTGCTCAAGGCGTCCTATCTGCCCGAGGACGGCGAGACACCCGCGGGTTTCGCCGGCGTCTTCGGCAAGATCGCGCAGGCCTATTTCCAGCGTTATGGCGATCAGTCGGATGCGCTGGCCATGATTGCCGCCAAGAACCACAAGAACGGCGTCGACAATCCCTATGCGCAGATGCGCAAGGATTTCGGCTATGAGTTCTGCCGCCAGGAGAGCGAGAAGAACCCCTTCGTTGCCGGTCCTCTGAAGCGCACCGACTGCTCGCTGGTCTCCGACGGCGCCGCCGCCCTTATCCTTGCCGACACCGGCACGGCGCTGAAGATGCGCCGTGCCGTTGCCTTCCGCGCCAACGAACATGTGCAGGATTTCCTGCCGATGTCGAAGCGCGACATTCTGACCTTCGAAGGCTGCGAGCAGGCCTGGAACCGGGCGCTGAAATCGGCCGGCGTGACGCTCGACGATCTGTCCTTCGTCGAAACGCATGACTGCTTCACCATTGCCGAACTGATCGAGTACGAGGCGATGGGCCTTGCCAAGCCGGGAGAGGGGGCGAAGCTGGCGTTGGACGGCACAACGGCCAAGGATGGTCGCCTGCCGGTCAATCCATCCGGCGGGCTGAAGGCCAAGGGCCATCCGATCGGCGCCACTGGCGTGTCCATGCATGTCTTGACCGCCATGCAGCTTGTCGGTGAGGCCGGCGGCATCCAGGTGCCGGGCGCAAAACTGGGCGGCATCTTCAATATGGGCGGTGCGGCGGTCGCCAACTACGTTTCCATTCTCGACCGGATCAGATAAACCGCCCGCATTTGCGGGAGGTGACATGACAAATCCGGTTCTGATCGAAGTCTTGCGCGGCGCGATCGTCGAGAGCGCGCATCGCGGCTCAGTCGCGGTCTTCGATGGCGACGGCAAGCCCGTGTGGGAGATCGGCGATACGGCCAAGCCGGTGTTTCCGCGCTCGGCGGTCAAGGCGATCCAGGCCTTGCCGTTGGTCGAAAGCGGGGCGGCGGATGCCTATGGTTTCGGCAACCGCGAACTGGCGCTCGCCTGCGCCTCCCACTCGGGCGAGCCGGCACATGTCGACCTTGCGCGATCCATGCTGGCCAAGGCTGGGCTGGACGGATCGGCGCTCGAATGCGGCACGCATTGGCCATCCAATCATGACGCCGAGATTGCGCTCGCCCGCGCCGGCGGCTCGCCGAACGCCTTGCACAACAATTGTTCCGGCAAACATTCCGGCTTCCTCTGCACCTGCGTCCACGCCGGCATTGCGCATCGCGGCTATGTCAAGCCGGGACACGGCCTGCAGGACATGGTGCGCGACGCCATGCAGTCGGTGACGGGCGCTGTCCATGGTGAGGACCAGCGTGCCATCGACGGCTGTTCGATCCCGACCTACGCGGTGCCGCTCAGGAGCTTCGCGCTCGGCTTTGCCCGCATGGCCACGACATCAGGTTTTGGCCCAGAGCGAGCCAAGGCTGCAAAGCGGCTGCTTTCCGCCTGCATGGCCGAGCCCTTCTTCGTTTCCGGCAGCGGCCGCGAAGACGTCGCGTTGATGGAGGCCGCACCAGGGCGGATTTTCACGAAGGGCGGCGCCGAAGGCGTCCATTGTGCCGCAATTCCGGAACTTGGCCTCGGCATCGCACTCAAATGCGATGATGGCGCCGGCCGCGCCGGCGAAGCCATGGTTGCCGCCGTCCTTGCCAAACTGTTGCGTGCCGACGAGGCCTTGGCGGCGAAGCTGCTCGAATTGGCAAACACGCCCATCGAAAATCGCAACGGTGCCAAAGTCGGAGCGCTGAGGCCGACGGCAACTCTCAAGTGACGTGATTGCGCTCGACGGTCAGATGCGCGTAGCCGCTACCGTTTGACGAGGCGAGATCGCCTGTCGCGGGCTCCGCCCAGCGCTGGCCGACAACCGCACCGTTCAGGGCGCCGTCGATGACATTGTCTGAAATGACGGCCGTACCGGCGCCCTCGACCACGGATACGACGATCCCGGTTCCTGCCTTGCGGATGATGTTGCCGGTGGCGACGACATTGCGCAGGTACGGGCCCCAGCCGATCTGCATGCCATAGAGTGGCGCGTTCTCGATGACATTGTTGGAAACGGTGGTGTCGGCCTCAACGCCGATGCCGACGCCAAATCCCGGCGAGTCGGCGGGGTAGGGGCCGCTGGTCGACAGATTGTGCACGATGTTGCCGGAACAGACGCCCATGCGGCCGCCTTCGTTGAAATTGACGATCGAGATGCCGTTGGCGGCGCCGTCGACGATGTTGTTGCTGATGATGGCGCCTTCGAACGAGAACTCGGAATAGATCGCCGTTTCGCCAGAGCGCGAGCAGGTGTTGCCCGATATCTGCAGGTTGCTGGCGCTGTTGGCACGGATGGCCGAGAAGGCGCAGTCCGAGACGATGTTGCCCGAGATGACGACATTGCCGGCGCGAAAGGCATTGATGCCGTTGCCGTTCTGCCCGGTTCCGCCGCTGCGTGCCTGGATCCCTTGGACGCGGTTGCCGGTGACCATGGTGCCGTCTTCGGCCACCTGCCAGCGGTGTACGAGGATGCCGCCATTGGCGCAGTCGGAAACGGTGTTGCCCGTGATGGCCAGCCCGCCGGCTTCGACCGAATAGATGCCGGCATCGGCGGCGCCCGATATCTCACAGCGCTCGATCCGGCCGATCGCGTGTTCCAGCGCCAGCCCGTTCTTGCCGCTGCCGGTGATCTGGCAATTGTCGATGGCGAGGTGCGCGACACGGCGCAGATCGAGCAGCCCTTGCGTGTAATCGCCCATCGCGCGGTTCGAACCATCGAAGACCAGCCCGCTCAGTTCGATATGGTCGGCCTGTTCGGCCATGAACAGGTGGCCGTCACCGCCGTAAACGATGCGCGTCGCGCCCGGCACGCCGGAAAGACGTACGCGGCCGGGCAGCGAAAGATTGGAGACGACATAGGTGCCGGGCGGCAGGAACACCGGCATGTCGCGGCTGTTTGCGTCACGCAGCAGTTTGGCGAAGGCCTTGCTCTGATCGTCTGATGTGCCGGGCTGCACGCCGAGTTCGGTGGCATTGATCGAGCCGCGCATCGAGGCTTTCTCGATGCCGCTCAAGCTTGCGGCTACCGCCTTGCCGAGCGCAAGCCCCATGACGGCAAAGCCGGCGGTTCCAGTCAGCAGCGTTCGTCTGTTCAACATCGGCACAAAATCCCAGCGTTCAACCTTGGCGTCGCAGGAATCGTGCCAGACGGTTTGCCTCTCCTCGGGACGGAAACGACAATGGCTTGTCGAGCAGCCTCTGCGGGCCTAAGTTCAGGAAATGAGCAGAGCTTTCACCCGCGAGGAAGACAGCGAAAATGCCATCGCCGGTGTCGGTGAGCGGCCGGTCAGCCAGCATCGCAATCTGGTGACGGAACGCGGCCTGGCGCAGATCGAGGAAAATCTGGCCGATCTGCGCGACATACTGGCGAAGGCCGAACGCAAAGCCGACCGCGAGCGCATAGCGGTCGTGTCGCGCGATCTGCGTTACTGGACCGCCCGGCGCGAAAGCGCCGAACTCTCGGTGCCGGAGCCGGGCAGTGACGTTGTGCGCTTCGGCATGGGCGTCACGATCGAGAGCGATGACGGCAAGAAGGTGCATTGGAAGATCGTCGGCGAGGACGAGGCTGATCCCACCAAGGGCAGCATTTCGCATGTTTCGCCAATGGCTGTCGCCCTGTTCGGCAAGAAGATCGGCGACTTGGCCAGCGTCAACGGCAAGGAGTGGGAAATCGTCAAGTTGTCCGAGAGCTAGGACGTCTCAAATCCGCCGCACTGATTGGCGGGTCATTTGGCGAGTTTCTGAAGCCCGACCTGATATTTGTCCATGACCTCGCGCGCGGCCTTCATCTGCCGTTCGAACCTGTCGGCCACCGGTCTTAAAATGATGCCGTGATCAGTTTCGATGATCTGGAGCTGATCGCCCGATTGCAGATTCAAGCTGTCCAGCATTTCCCGTGGCAAGATCAGGGCATCTGATCCGTCGTCGAGCTTGTGGATGGTCGTCTTCACGGTTACCGCACCTTGGTTGCAGTGTCAGTCTAGCACAACCTTTTCAGAGATACAGCAGTCCTAGTCCGTGGCCAGGAGGCGGTCCAGCAGGCGATCCGCTGCCTCTGGAATGACTGTGCCCGGCGGGAAGATCTCGGCAGCGCCGGCTTGCCGCACCGCGTCATAGTCCTGCGGTGGGATGACGCCGCCGGCGACGATCAGCATGTCGCCGCGGCCGAGCTTTTTAAGCGCGTCGCGCAGTTCGGGGATCAGCGTCAGATGTCCCGCCGCCAGCGACGAGGCGCCGACGATGTGGACGTCCTGTGCGACCGCCAGCCTGGCGATCTCATCCGGTGTCTGGAACATCGCGCCGACGGTGACGTCGAAGCCGAGATCGGCGAAGGCCGTAGCGATGACCTTCTGGCCACGGTCGTGGCCGTCCTGGCCCATCTTGGCGACGAGAATGCGCGGCTTGCCGCCGGTCTTCTTCTCGAAGGCGTCAAGCTTGTCCTGCAGCCCGTCGACCACGGGATGATCGCCAAGCGCCTTGCGATAGATGCCGGAAATGGTCTGCACCGTAGCGACGTGGCGCCCAAACGCCCTTTCCAACGCGAATGAAATCTCGCCGACCGTTGCATTGGCGCGCGCGGCTCGGATGGCGAATTCCAGCAGGTTTTCATTGCCTTGCGCGGCACGGGTCAGCGCATCGAGTGCGCTTTCGACGGCGGCGACGTCGCGCGTGCCCTTCAGCCGTTGCAGCTTCGACAATTGCCGGGCCCTGACCTCGGCATTGTCGATCTTCAGCACGTCGACCTCGATGTCGGTCTCGGGCCGATGGGCGTTGACGCCGACCAGCATCTGCTCGCCGGAATCGATCCGCGCCTGCGTGCGCGCGGCAGCTTCCTCGATGCGCAGCTTGGGAATGCCCTGTTCGGTCGCCGCCGCCATGCCGCCGAGCGCCTCGACCTCCTCGATATGGGCAAGCGCGCGCGCCGCCAGATCATGCGTCAGCCGTTCAAGATAGGCCGAACCGCCCCACGGGTCGATGATGCGCGTGGTGCCGGATTCCTTTTGCAGGATGAGCTGGGTGTTGCGGGCGATCCGCGCCGAATGGTCGGTCGGCAGCGCCATCGCCTCGTCGAAGGAATTGGTGTGCAGCGATTGGGTGTGGCCCTGCGTTGCAGCCATTGCCTCGATCATGGTGCGGACAATGTTGTTGTAGGGATCCTGCGCCGTCAGCGACCAGCCAGAAGTCTGGCAATGGGTGCGCAGCGACAACGAGCGCTCGTCCTTGGGCGAAAAATTCTTCTGCATCAGGGTCGCCCACAACAGGCGCGCGGCCCGCAGCTTGGCGACTTCCATGAAGAAATTCATGCCGATGGCCCAGAAGAAGGACAGGCGCGGCGCGAAGCGGTCGATGTCGAGGCCGGCCGCGACGCCGGCGCGAGCATACTCGATGCCATCGGCGATCGTATAGGCGAGTTCAAGGTCGGCCGTCGCGCCGGCCTCCTGCATGTGATAGCCGGAGATCGATATCGAATTGAACTTCGGCATGTTCTTCGATGTGTACGAGAAGATGTCCGACACGATCCGCATCGAGGGCTTTGGTGGATAGATGTAGGTGTTGCGGACCATGAACTCCTTCAGAATGTCGTTCTGAATGGTGCCGGCGAGATCTTTCTGCGCAACGCCCTGTTCTTCCGCCGCGACAATGTAGAGCGCCATGATCGGCAGCACCGCGCCGTTCATCGTCATCGATACCGTCATCTCGCCGAGCGGAATGCCGTCGAAGAGCTGCCGCATGTCGAGAATGGAATCGATGGCGACGCCAGCCATGCCGACATCGCCGGCAACGCGCGGATGATCGCTGTCATAGCCGCGATGCGTGGCGAGATCGAAGGCGACCGACAGGCCCTTTTGACCAGCGGCAAGGTTGCGTCGGTAAAATGCGTTGGATTCTTCGGCCGTCGAGAAGCCGGCATATTGCCGGATCGTCCAGGGCTGCTGGACATACATGGTCGGGTAGGGGCCGCGCACGAAGGGCGGCAGGCCGGGATAGGTGTCGAGATGCGGCAACCCCTTGAGGTCGCTTTGATTGTACAGATGCTTGGCGACGAGCCCTTCCGGCGTGGTCCGCTGGCCTTTGACCTCGACGGGAGCGCGGCGTGGCGGGACCCAGCCGATCTGGCCGAAGTCCGGGATCAAGAGCCGGCTCCGATCGATTGGTCGATGCGGACTGGAAACAGCGCCTCGCAGACGGCAACGCCTTCGGTGAAGGCCGGCCGCCGTTCCGCCGCCAGCGTCTCGACCGGACGTTCGTCTTTCGATGGATAGAGCGTGGTGCCGATGATGGCCCGTTGGCCTGTGCGGTAGGCTGCATTGCGCTGCTCCGCAGCTGCGTGGACGCGCTTCTGGATGCGTCCGTCCTGAAGGCTGGACAGGACACCGCCCTCGGCTTCGATCGTCTGCAATTCCGCCCACGCCAACTCGCACAACTCCGCGGTCAACGCCTCGACGGCGCCGGAACCATAGGCGGGATCGGTGACATGATCGATATGGCTTTCATTGGCCATGATCAGCTGCGTGTTGCGGGCAACACGACGGGCAAAACCCGCCGGCAGACCATGCGCGATCGTGTGCGGCAGGATGGAGATCGAATCGGCGCCGCCGCACGCCGCGGCAAAGCATGCAATGGTGGTGCGCAGGATGTTGGTCTCCGGATCCATCGCCGTCATCATGCGAAAGGACGTCTCGGCATGGATATTGGCGGTGGATGTCGGGATCGAACAAGCCTCCTGCACCCGCGCCCATAGCCTGCGCAGTGCTCGCATCTTGGCCGTCGACAGCAACTGGTCCTGGTCGACGCTGAGCGCAAAACCGATATGCGGTGCGGCATAGACAAGCGGCTGCCGCGCCGTCTCGAACATTCTGAGATAGGAGACAGCCGAAGCCAGCATGATGCCAAGTTCCTGCGCTTCCGTCGCGCCGGCATTGTGGAACACGCGCCCGTCAGCTTCCAGCAGCACGCCCGGAACGCCCATCGCGAAGAAATGCGCCAGCGACTGCGGCATAGAGGCCTGCAGCGCCTCGATCGACATGCGCAGCCGACCGGTTCCCGCGAAGATCGCCGCTGGATCGATGCCGAAGGAGAGGTTGAGTTTTGCCGGGTCCGACCGCCGCTTGCTCAGGAATGCGACCAGCCAGTCGGCCACGGCGCGGCTCCAGGGATGGGCGTCGATGCGAACCTGGATGCGGTTGAGCGGTATGCCGTCCAGCACCGCCTCCAGCGCCTCCGCCGTTCTCGGCAAGCCGTAGCCGAACGCGTTGGGCGCCCCTTCGAAGACCAGCGACAATCCCGTGGCACCCTGTGCAACATCCTCCAGCGCTTGGCTTCTGGCACGGTCGATGTCCGGATCGTCGATGCGCTGGCTGACGATCCATGGCGATTTCGGGTTTGTACGCACGATCGGTTCCGCCGCGGTGCTGCGGTCGTAGAGCGGTTCGATACGAATGTTGTCGTCGCTGTGCGAGACCAGCTTTTCCTCGAAGGAAGCGCCTGCCAATGCCTTTTCCGCCAAGGCGAGCCATCGCTGACGCTCGGCGTTCTCGGGTTCCACGTCCTGGATCAAGGCTCCGGCGCCCATCCGTCCTCCTCGTTTCATGCGGCCGCACCAGCCGGGAGCGGTTCAGTCTACGGTCCCCGGTCCGATATCGCAATGCAATGCGCTTTCAGAGACCGGATTCGATCCATCAGATATAGGTCAGTCCGCGTGGACGACGATTGCCAAACAGCGGCAAAATCCGCAAGCTCCAAAAACCCGATCTGAACGAATGGGGCCGATTTGGGCGAATGGCCCGGATTTGGACGAATGGCCCCGATTTGGACGAATGGCCCCGATTTGGACGAATGGCATTGTCGCTGTGCAATGGCCTCACTATACCTGCGGCAAGGCCACTGGCTTTAGACACATCAGTTTGCGGAGACCGGACATATGGCTGACGAGACCAGTATTTTCATCGGCGCCAGCCGAAAGCCCGACGACAGCTATCAGCGTGCCGAGCAGTTGTTGCTGCGATATGGGAATCGTCACGGCCTGGTGACCGGCGCCACCGGCACCGGCAAGACCGTCACCTTGCAGATCCTGGCCGAAGGATTTTCCAACGCCGGCGTGCCGGTGTTCTGCGCGGACATCAAGGGTGATCTGTCGGGCATCGCGATGATGGGCACGGCACAGGATTTCCTCGTCAAGCGGGCCGAACAGGTCAAGCTCGATCCGTATGACTTCCAGGAATTTCCCGTTATCTTCTGGGACTTGTTCGGCGAGCAGGGTCATCCGATCCGCGCCACGGTCTCGGAAATGGGGCCGTTGTTGCTATCGCGCCTGATGAACCTGACCGAGGCGCAGGAAGGCATCATGAACATCGCCTTCCGCCTGGCGGATGAGGAAGGTCTGCTGCTGCTCGACATGAAGGACCTGCAGGCGCTGCTCGCCAACATCGCCGAGCGCGCCGACGAGATCGGCTCGCGCTATGGCAACGTGACGAAGCCATCGGTCGGGGCTATCCAGCGCACGCTGCTGGTCCTCGAACAGCAGGGGGCCGCAAACTTCTTCGGCGAACCGGCACTGCGTATCGCCGATATCATGCGCACCACCCGCGACGGACGCGGCGCCATCAGCGTGCTTGCCGCCGACAAGCTGATGATGAATCCGCGGCTCTACGCGACCTTCCTGCTATGGCTGATGTCGGAGCTGTTCGAGGTGCTGCCGGAAGTCGGCGACCCCGACAAGCCGAAGCTGGTGTTCTTCTTCGACGAGGCGCATCTTCTGTTCGACGAAGCACCCAAGGTGCTCATCGATCGCGTCGAGCAGGTCGTCCGACTGATCCGCTCGAAAGGCGTCGGCGTCTATTTCGTCACCCAGAACCCTTTGGATATCCCTGAAAAAGTCCTGGCCCAGCTCGGCAATCGCGTCCAGCACGCGCTGCGCGCCTATACACCGCGCGAGCAGCAGGCAGTCCGGACGGCGGCCGAAACGTTCCGGCCAAATCCCGATTTCGACTGCATGACCGCCATTACACAGCTTGCCACTGGCGAGGCGCTGGTCTCGACGTTGGAAGCCAAGGGTGTTCCGTCCATGGTGCAGCGGACACTGATCCGCCCGCCATCCTCGCGGCTTGGGCCCATAACGGCCGCTGAGCGGCAAAAGCTGATCCAGGAAAGCCCGGTCGCCGGCCAGTACGATCAGGCCGTCGATCGCGAATCGGCTTTCGAAATGCTGCAGAAAAAGGCCAAGGACGCGCAGGATGCCGAAGAGCAGGCCCAGCAGGCCGGCAGCGGCGGCTCGCGCTGGACCATTCCGGGCTTCGGCAATGACGATCCCGCGCCGCAATCCGGTGGCAGGCGCACATCTGCACCGCGCCCGTCCAACCGCCAGACGGTCGCAGAGGCGGCGATCAAGTCGGTGGTGCGCTCGGTCGGCTCCTCGGTCGGTCGGGCAATCGTGCGCGGCATTCTGGGGAGCTTGTCGCGCGGGCGGTGACTGGAGGCAGCGGGCGCCGCTGCCTAGTCAGCTCAGAAAATCGAATTCGTGATCGCCTTGACCGGTCCAAGCAGCACCGAACCGTCCGGCACGCCGGCATCGATCGGGATCGCCTGTCGGTTGGCCGTCGCCACCATGGGTTGGCTGGCGTCGCTGGTCACGATGACCGGCGTCTTCGAGGGCACGCGATCATAGAGGTCGATAATGTCCTGGTTCATCAGACGCACGCAGCCTGACGACACCGACTTGCCGATCGAGCGCCACTCCGGCGAGCCGTGCAGACGGTAGAGCGTGTCGACATTGCCCTGGAACAGATAGAGCGCGCGTGCACCGAGCGGGTTCTTCAGGCCGCCGGGCATGCCGCCATTGTCGGCGCTGTAGGGTTTCAGTTCCGGCTGGCGGGCTATCATTTCGTCCGGCGGCGTCCATTTTGGCCATTTCTGCTTCCACTGAACGACGGCGTCGCCGGACCATTCGAAGCCGGCGCGGCCAAGGCCGACACCGTAGCGTATCGCCTGACCGCCTGGACGAACCAGATAAAGGAAGTGGCCGGTCGTATCGACGACTATGGTTCCCGGCTTCTGTCCCGTCGGGTCGGGAACGATCTGACGCAGGAATTGCGGATCGATCTTGTCGACTGGGATGGCCGGCAAATCGAAGCCGCCGTCGCTGACTGCTGCATACATCGTCACATAGTCCGCCAGAGGCGGCTCGACATAGGTTGGTGGCGGCGGCTCGACCGGACCCGGCCCGGTGGTGGCGCATGCGGAAACCGCGATCGAAGCGGCGCCCAGGGCTGCGGCATTGAGAAAGCCGCGACGGCTCAGGCGAAAAGATTCGATTTCGGTTATGGACATGGTTGCCTTCTTTAAGTCTCAAATCGCAACAAGGCGTGAATTCGCCGACAGTTACGCGGGTGCCTGACAACACCTGGGGCGATAGGCGGTTCCGATTCTGGCCCGAACGTGGGCAAAGAAAGGCGAAGCTGTGACCAGGCTGCTACTGTGGCGCCAGAGACACAGGTCTCTTAGCTGCCGGGCACAAGGGCTTCGAGCGACGGCAGGATCAGGGCCGGTGGGAAGTCCCGGTATTCTTCGGGCTGGTTGGAGCGGTTGATCCACACCGTGCGAAAGCCGAATTTGGTGGCGCCTGCAATGTCCCAGCGATTGGACGACTGGAAGGAAACCGCGCCGGGGTAGAGGCGCCAGCCGGTGGCGACCATGTCGTAGACCGCCGGATCGGTCTTGAAGCGCCGCACCGTATCGACGGAATAGATATCGTCCAGAACCTGGTCGAGCGCGGCGGATTTGACCGCCGCCTGCAGCATTTCGGGCGAGCCGTTGGACAGGATCGCCAGCCTCGCTCCCGAAGCCTTGAGCGCCTTGAGCACGGCCGGCACTTCCGGATAGCAATCGAGCCGCCAATAGGCATCCAGCAATATCGCCTTGAGACCGGGGTCGGCCGAGGGAACCTTGCGCAAGGCGAAATCGAGCGCCTGTTCGGTCAGTTGCCAGAAATCGGCATAGGCGCCCATCAGCGTGCGCACCCAGGAATATTCGAGCTGTTTGGCGCGCCAGATCTCGGACAACAATTGGCCGTCCGGCCCGATCCGGTCGGCATGACGGCGCACGGCGGCATGCACGTCGAACAGCGTGCCATAGGCGTCGAAGACATAGGCGGCGTATTGCATGACAGCAGTTTTGAGGGCAGGCGCGACAAGGTGCAAGCTTTGATTGCATTGCGCCCCGGCACTGGCCCCAACAAAACTCCATGATGCCGGTTGACGGCGCCCGCCAAAGCATCTTCCAATGGCTGTCACACGAGACCGATTGAGACGGGACGAGATGATGACACTGGCGGCTGCGGCGCAATCCACGACATGGACTTTCGTCGACGGTGATTGGCACGAAGGCAACGTCGCCATTCTGGGGCCGCGCAGCCACGCCATGTGGCTCGGCACCAGCGTCTTTGACGGCGGCCGCTGGTTCGAAGGCGTGGCGCCGGATCTCGACTTCCACGCAGCCAGGGTGAATTCCTCGGCGATTGCGCTCGGCCTGAAGCCGAACATGAGCGCCGACAAGATCGTCGGGTTGACATGGGATGGGTTGAAGAAGTTCGACGGCAAGACGGCGGTCTATATCAGGCCGATGTACTGGGCCGAGCATGGCGGCTATATGGGCGTGCCGGCCGATCCCGCCTCGACGCGCTTTTGCCTTTGCCTCTATGAATCACCGATGATTCCGGCGACTGGCTTTTCGGTGACCGTGTCGCCGTTCCGGCGTCCGACCATTGAAACCATGCCGACCAACGCCAAGGCCGGCTGCCTTTACCCCAACAACGGTAGGGCCATTCTCGAAGCCAAGATGCGCGGCTTCGACAACGCAATGGTGCTCGATATGCTGGGCAACGTCGCCGAGACCGGAACCTCGAACATCTTCCTGGTCAAGGATGGCCACGTCTTTACGCCTGCGCCGAACGGCACCTTCCTATCCGGCATCACCCGCTCGCGCACGATAGCGCTGCTCGGCGAATATGGCTTCAGGACCACGGAAAAGACGCTGTCGGTGCGCGATTTCCTCGAAGCAGACGAAATTTTTTCGACCGGGAACCATTCCAAGGTGGTGCCGATCACGCGCATCGAGGATCGCAATCTGCAACCCGGGCCGGTGGCCAAAAAAGCGCGCGAACTCTATTGGGATTGGGCGCATTCGACTTCTGCTGTTTGAGCGGATAAAAAGGCGATCGACGCTTCATCCGGAGTTGTCCCAACCCATTCCAGACCTATCTTACTCCGGTATCGACACCGGATTTTTCCACGAGGGAGTACTATCCATGGCCTTTGAATTGCCCGCTCTGCCTTACGACTATGAGGCCTTGCAGCCTTACATGTCGAAAGAGACGCTGGAATATCACCACGACAAGCACCACAAGGCGTATGTCGATAACGGCAACAAACTCGCCGCCGAGGCCGGCTTGGGCGATTTGTCGGTCGAAGAGGTGGTCAAGCAGTCGTTCGGCAAGAATGCCGGCCTCTTCAACAATGCCGCCCAGCATTACAACCACATCCATTTCTGGAAGTGGATGAAGAAAGGCGGCGGCGGCAACAAGCTGCCGGGCGCCTTGCAGAAGGCAGTCGATAGCGATCTCGGCGGCTACGACAAGTTCAAGGCCGACTTCATTGCCGCTGGCACGACACAGTTCGGCTCCGGCTGGGCCTGGGTCTCGGTCAAGGATGGCAAGCTGGCGATCTCCAAGACACCGAACGGCGAAAACCCGCTCGTCCATGGCGCGTCGCCGATCCTCGGCGTCGATGTCTGGGAGCACTCCTACTACATCGACTACCGCAACGCCCGGCCGAAATATCTCGAGGCGTTCGTCGACAGCCTGATCAACTGGGACCATGTCCTGGAATTGTACGAAAAGGCGAAGTGATCGATTTCCAGAAGCCCCGGTATCACCCGGGGCTTTTCTTTTCTGCGTCCCGCAAGAGCAAAGGTCCGGCAAAAATCATCAGGGGGAAGGGAATTTTCCCTCTGTAACATCCGTTGACGTCCTGTCCCGAAATGCCTTCATCATGGAGCCAATTGAATGAGAAAGCTTGTTATCGCCATCTCTATGCTCGCACTCGCGGCTTCGGCGGCCTTTGCCGACCCGATCCTCGACCGGCAGGCACTGATGAAGGAACGTGGAAAGATCGTCGGCGGCCTGTCGAAAGTGGTCAAGGGCGAGGAGCCGTTTGATGCCGCCGCGGTGCTGACGGCGCTGCAGGCGCTGCATGCGAATGCCGAGAAAGTCGACGTCGACGCGCTGTTTCCGGCGGGCAGCGACACAGGCGGCGATACCACTGCGTCGCCGAAGATCTGGGAAGACATGGCCGGCTTCAAGGCCACCAACGCCAAATATGTCGCCGACGTCAAGGCCGCGGCCGCTGCCGCTCCTGCCGACGTCGATGCGTTGAAGGCGCAATTCGGCGCCATCGGCTCCGATTGCGGCACCTGCCACCAGACCTACCGGGTGAAAAAAGGCTGATAGCGGGCGATGCCCTGGCTAAAGAAACTCGTCGGCGCCATCGTCATCCTCGGCGGCGTCGGCGCGGTTGCCGGGTGGGTCGGGTCGGCGCCGGTGAGGCTCGACAGGGAGACCCTGGCCAAGCTCGGTCCTGGCGACGCAGCCAGGGGCAAGCGCATTTTTTATGCCGGCGGTTGTACATCCTGCCATGCAAAGCCGGGCTCACAGGGCGATGCGCGGCTTCAACTCGTGGGCGGTCTCGAGCTCAAGACGCCGTTCGGAACCTTCGTGCCGCCCAACATTTCGCAAGACGCTAAGGACGGCATCGGCGCATGGTCGGTCGAGGACCTCGCCAATGCCATGCTGAAGGGCGTGTCGCCTTCGGGCCGACACTTCTATCCGGCGTTTCCCTATGCGTCCTACGCGCGCATGAATCCGGCCGACATTGGCGATCTCTATGCCTTCCTCAAGACGCTGCCGGCCGTCGCCGGCAAGGCGCCTGCAAATTCGCTCGGTTTTCCCTTCAACATTCGTCGCGGCATCGGCCTGTGGAAATTGCTCTATCTTAGCGACCAGCCTGTCGTTCCATTTCCCGCTGGCACGCCCGATCCGGTCATGGCCGGCCGCTATCTGGTCGAGGGGCCGGGCCATTGCGGCGAATGCCACACGCCGCGCGACCTCGCAGGTGGTACGAAAAAGAACGTGTGGCTGGCCGGTGCGGTGGCTGCCGAAGGCAGCGGCGTCGTGCCGAACATCACATCGGGCGAGGGCGGTATAGGCGATTGGTCGGAAGCCGACATCGCCAACTACCTCGAAACCGGCTTCACGCCCGATTTTGATTCCGTCGGCGGCGCCATGGTCGACGTGCAGCGAAACATGGCCGAGCTGGCGCCGCAGGACCGTGCTGCCATCGCCGCCTATCTCAAGGCGATACCCGCGCATCCAAACGGCTATCCGGCCCGCAAGAGGGCGAACTAGTCTAGATCGAGTCTGCGGATGACAGGTGGCGGTCACCGAGAAAATCGAAGCCCGTTTCGAAAAAATGGTTGTAGTTGCAGGTCAACTCTTCGCCAGGCGCGATGTCGCGCAGCGCAAAACTCTCCTCGGGTGAGGAGACGTCGCAATTAGGCTCGTCGGCATGGTTCATGTAGCGCGCGTCGTCGGCTTCGAAGACGATGTAGTTCGGATCGCGGCGGTCAGGATAGGAGTAGCGGTCGAGATAGCTCTTCACCGGGCCGGCCGCCCGCTCATAAGTCTCGACCTCGATGAGCCGATCGAACCTTGGGTCTAACTTCCAGATCAGAGTACCGCGAGGAATGTGGTTCTTGGCAAAGACGCCGATTCCCTGGATGGGTGATTTGTCGAGATAGACGTCGACGAGCAGCATAATGAACCTTTACGCGATTGGAGGCTGTCAGGCCGGGAAAAGCCGCGCACTGGGTAGCGCGCGGTCGTCGCAATTGCGAGTGAAAATGAGCGACGGGAGCTTCAAAAAGTCCTGACACCCAGCCCTCTGGAAAGGGTGCGTCGATTATCGTCCAGAGTCAGCGTTGCTGCAGCGCGAGACGGACGCCCAAAGCGCAGTAGATGCCGCCGACAACTTTGCCCTGCAATCGTAACACCGACGGATTTCGGCGCAGGAACGTGCCGAGCCGGCCAGCGCTCACGGCAAAGACGACCGTGCTGAAAAGGCCCAGTATGACGAAGATGACCCCCAACGCGGTCATCTGAAGCATCACCGATCCGTTTTCAGGCCGCACGAACTGAGGCAGAAAAGCGAGGAAGAACAGAGCGGTCTTGGGGTTGAGCACTTCGGTCAGGACAGCCTGTCGAAACGCCTTGCCGGCGGAGATCGCGAGCGCACCGGCCGCCGGGTTGGCCGGTGTTTTCTCGATGATCGCGCGAATGCCGAGATAAACCAGGTAGGCCGCGCCGATGTACTTGATGACGCTGAACAGCGTCGCCGACGCGGCGATGATCGCCGAGATGCCGATCATGGCCATGACGGTATGAAAGACGTCGCCGGCAGCGATCCCGGCGCCCGTCGCGATGCCGACCTTGGTTCCGGAACTCGTTGCCCGGGCGATCGTCAGCAGGGTGGCGGGGCCTGGAATGAAGACGAAGCCGAGCACGACCGCGATGTAGGCGATCAGGGTGGTCAGGTCGATCATTTGTTGGTTGCTCCCGTAAGCTGCGCCTTGCCCATCACTTTCAGCGCGAAGGAGTAGGTGTAGGCGATCTCTTCCAGCCGCGAAAACCGGCCGGAAGCGCCTGCATGGCCGGAATCCATATTGATCTTGAACAGAACCGGATTGTCGCCGCTCTTGCGGTCGCGCAGCCGGGCCACCCATTTGGCCGGTTCCCAATAGGTGACGCGCGGATCGGTGAGACCGGCCAGCGCCAGGATCGGCGGATAGTCGTGATCAGAGACATTGTCGTAGGGCGAATAGGCAGCGATCGTCCGATAGTCGTCGGCGGACGCGATCGGGTTGCCCCATTCGGGCCATTCCGGCGGCGTCAGTGGCAGGGTCGCATCGAGCATGGTGGTGAGCACATCGACGAAGGGAACCTCGGCGACGATGCCGCCAAAACAATCCGGCGCCATGTTGGCGACGGCACCCATCAGCATGCCGCCGGCCGAACCGCCTTGCGCGACGATACGGTCATGCGCCGTGTAACGCTCGGTGACCAGATGGCGCGCGACGGCGATGAAATCGGTGAACGTGTTCATCTTGTTCTCCCGCTTGCCGTCATCGTACCAGCCATAGCCCTTGTCCTTGCCGCCGCGAACGTGAGCAATGGCGAAGACAAAGCCGCGGTCGACCAGCGAGAACCAGTTGGTGTTGAAGGCGGCCGGCACGGTGATGCCATAGGAGCCGTAGCCGTAAAGCAGGCAAGGTGCGGATCCGTCCAGCGGCGTGTCGCGATGATGCAAAAGCGAGATCGGCACCAGTTCGCCATCGCTGGCCGGCGCCATCAGCCGCCGCGTGACATAATGGTCCGCATCATGGCCGGACGGCACTTCCTGGGTCTTCAGCAGCACCCGCTCGCGGGTGCGCATGTTATAGTCGAACACCTGCGCGGGCGTCGTCATCGACGAGTAGGAAAAGCGCATGATCTCGGTGTCGTACTCATAGGAACCCGACAGGCCGAGCGAGAAGGCCTCCTCGTCGAGGGACAGAAGATGCTCCTCGCCGCTGATACGGTCGCGCACCACAATGCGCGGCAGGCCTTCCTTGCGTTCGAGCCGGACCATGTGGTCCCTGAAGCCGATCACCGACAGGATCAGCCGGCCGGGCTCGTGCGGCACCAGTTCCTGCCAGTTGGCGCGCACGGGATCGCTCGCCGGCGCCGTCATGATCTTGAAGTCCTTGGCGCCGTCGGCATTGGTCAGGATGAAGAAGATATTGCCGCCTTCTTCCAGCTCGTATTGAAGGCCAACCTCGCGCGGCGACACCAGTTTCGGTTCGGCAAACGGATCGTCGGCGCGCATCAGGCGGTATTCCGAAGTCTCGTGATCGTTGATGCCGATCATGACCCATTCGTTGTTGCGGGTGCCGTCGACATTCATGAAGAAGCCGGGATCGGTTTCCTCATAGATCAGCCGGTCGCTGTCCGGGCTGTCGCCCAGCGCATGGAACAGTACCTTGGACGGGCGATGGTTGGGATCGAGACGCGTGTAGAAGAAGCCGTCATTGCCTGCGTTCCAGACGCCTGAACCGCCGGTGTCGGGGATCTGGTCGGCAAGCTCCTTGCCATCGGCAAGGTCACGCACGCGAAGCGTGTAGAATTCGGAGCCCTTGTCGTCGAATGCCCATAGCAGCTTGGCGTGGTCGGCCGAATGGTCGACACCGCCAAGACGGAAATAGGCCTTGCCCGCGGCCTCCGCATCGCCGTCGAGCAGGATATGCTCGGCGCCGCCGTCGCGCGACATGCGGAAATAGCGCGGCTGCTCGCCACCAAGTTTAAAGGACGAGCCGTAGGCATAGGGCCCATCCTTCATCGGCACGGAAGAATCGTCTTCCTTGATACGGCCCTTCATCTCCTTGAAAAGCTGCATTTGCAGTTCGACCGTATCGGCCATCAGCTTCGACTGGTAGGCATTCTCCGCCTCGAGTTCTGCGCGGATCCCCGCATCGAGCAATGACGGGTCGCGGAACATCTCCTGCCAGTTATCGGCCCGTAGCCAGGCATAGTCGTCGGTTCGCGTGATGCCGTGATGCGTGTCGGAAACCGGCCGCTTCTCGGGCGTTGGCGGGCTGACGATCGGAAATATGGATGTCTTGGTCATTGCGTCTCGCTTTGCCAGTATCTTCAATGGGCCAGTATCTTCAATGGGCCAGTATCTTGAAGGGCCATCTCGAATGGAGAAATATCTTGAATGGCAAATGAACACGCCGATCAGGGCAGGTTCAAGAGCCGGAGCGTATGGGTTGTGTCGGCTCCAGGAGATGAGCCGGGAGGAGAGATGATGACTATTTGGTCTCGGACTGCTGCGGCTTTCGCCGTTGCTTCGCTAACTCTGGGCTTTGCCGGCCAGTCTCATGCGACCGTATTCGCGGCTTGGCAAGTGGCCAATGTCCCGTTCGGCGACACGCTCAATGTACGCAAATACCCTTCGGGCACATCCCAAAAGCAGGCGGGATATCCGAACGGCACCGTTCTGCAGATGACCGGGCGATGCACCGGCGGAATAAACCTGCTCGACATCGCCAACCAGCCGGCATGGAAGCAGGCACAAAAGATTCGCTATCGCTGGTGCGAAGTCTGGCATGATCCGGTCCAGAACGGCAATTTCGTCACCGGCTGGGCCTATGGCAAATACATCATCCCGCATTGATTGACGCGGCAGCAATCAGCCGATCGGTCGGATGACTGGCATGTCGCCTGATTGCTCGTATATGACCACGGCAACCTGTGGTTTTGTGGACAAATGCGAACAACCAATATTTCTCGAGCGATAGCCAAGCAAGATCAAACATTAAAACCCGTTTCGTGAGTTGCCACGAATGTAACGGCGATCTGACGTTGCGTCAGCCGCCGCCGACGGGAACGCGAAATATCGATAAATTACACAATGCACGAAAGATTGAAGCTGATCGCGGAACATTTGATCAATATCGTTCAATATAGCGCGAGGGGCGAATTGACTTACTTGGTCTGCACGCTCATTGATGTGCCCGCGACACGAATCGTAGAAACTCTACCTGCACAAAATTCGTGCGATGCCCTGCTTGTAAAAAAGGGCGCAGATCGATGTAACTCTTGTTGGGGACCGAAGACCATGGATATTGTCGAAACACCTTCCAGAAACAGCGATGCGCTGATCGAATTGACCGCCGATGTGGTGGCCGCCTATGTCAGCAACAATCCCGTGCCGGTCGGCGAACTGCCGAACCTGATATCCGATGTCCATGCCGCACTCGGGCGTGTGGGCGGAACCGCCGAACAGCCGCCTGCCGACAAGCAGAAGCCGGCGGTCAACCCGAAGCGGTCGGTTCATGACGACTACATCGTCTGCCTTGAAGACGGCAAGAAGTTCAAGTCGCTGAAGCGCCACCTGATGACCCACTATGACCTGACGCCGGACCAGTATCGCGAAAAGTGGAACCTCGACCCGACCTATCCGATGGTTGCACCCAACTATGCAGCTGCCCGGTCCCAACTCGCCAAGAAGATGGGTCTCGGCCGCAAGCGCAAAGCGCGGTAATTGCTGCCAGCCAGATCGGATCGACATCAACGGCGCCTTCGGGCGCCGTTTGATTTTTGCGAGCCGCGACGCGCGGATCGGGTCGGGAAGCGTCAGGCGGTCTGCTTGAGCGCTGCCTCGGCGTCGCGCTTGATGCGCTTGACCATCGAGCGAAGGCCGTTGGCGCGCTGCGGCGACAGATGTTCGTCGAGGCCGAGTTCTTTCAATGTCGCTTCCGCATCGGTCTTCTGGATTTCGCTGGCGGTCCTGCCGGAAAACAGCGCCAGCATGATCGCGACCAGCCCACGCACGATATGAGCGTCCGAATCGCCGGTGAAGGTGATGACAGGATCGGCTCCAGCTCCGCGTTCAGTGGTCAGCCAGACTTGGCTGACGCATCCCGGCACCTTGTTGGCGGGGCTGCGCTGCTCGTCCGGAAACGGCGGCAACGCCTCGCCGAGTTCGATGACATAGCGATAGCGGTCTTCCCATTCCTCGAGGAACGAGAAGTCGTCGCGGATCGTCTGGATCGTCGTGGTCATGTCTGGGATATAGTCACGCGGCGGCTCCGCGTCACGGAAAAAACAAGGACACCGCGGGCGTCGAGAGGGCAGACAGCCCGCGGTGCGCCGTCGAAACGGCTTAATTCTGAGGCGGCAGGTTGACGGTCTCGGGCAAGACGATTCCTTCGGGCACGCTGCCGGTCATCGTCGACGTGTCGGGGCCGGCGGCGGACTTGTCGTCCATCATCGCTGCCGCGATCTTGGCGGTCTCTTTGGCGCGGGCGGTAATGGTGTGCATCGCCGACTTGCCGGTCTCGCAGACATCGGGTTTGCGTTCGCAAATGCCGGCGATATCGCCAACCGCTTCGCGTGCCGCAAACAAGGCCTGGATCGGTCCGACGCTTTCATGCCCCGCTTCATCGGGGCCGACACTCAATGGCAGCGCCAGCAGCACCAGCGAAAACCAGAAAGCCATTCTTATGAGGAAGACCATGCCCTTGCCCTCTCGTCGTGACCGGATCATGCATCCATATGGCATGACCTCTTTTGTAGGCAGGATTTTGGCACACAGGCGCAAAGGACGGCTTGCGGGCAAAGAGAGAATTTTCCTCAAATTTTAGGCAAATTCGAAACGAACCGTTCTGCAATCGATTTGTCTCAAATCCGAGTAATTTTCCTTAACAACAAATAACCATATATCCCCATGATTTCCCTGCGTTTTTCTTGAAATAGGGACGTCCAGGTGCCGAGTGCGCCCGGCCGATGGGTGCCGTCGGCGGATAACTCTCCGTTTACTATGGCTGCATTTGTCCGTGCTTTCGGCCGCCGGCATCCCGATATTTGCCGCAGGCCGGGCCCTGGTCGGCCCTGCCTTATCCATTCCTTAAACGCTGGATGCGAGTTTCAAAGCCAACCAGAACCATCTGCAAAGCAGAGCTGTCCACGACAAGTGCGAGTGCGTTGAGTTGAGTTCAATCAAGGCCAGATACGTTGAATTGCCTGGCGCGATTTCGGCCGGTTGCGAACGTATGGTCCATCCGTCCATCCTTGGGCGGAGCGACCGCGAGCGCCAGCGCCGCTTTATCGGCGTCATGCTCGCCGCTCCTTTCTTTGTCGCCGGTGCCGCGGTCACGCTGGTTACTTCAGGCATGGGCGTCGCCGTCACCATGGCCGCCATTTTCGCCGCCTTTGGCCTGTGCTGGTTCGTCGCCTTGCTGGTGGCGGCGACCGGCAAGATGGCGATAGCGAGTTGGGTCGCCCTGGTGCTGGCCGGCATTTCTCTCGGCAGTCTCATTGCCGCCGCGGGCGGGCTGAGTTCGCCTGTCGCCATGCTTGTCGTGGCGCTGCCTTTTGAAGCCTGGTGGATCGGCGCTTCGCGGCGCGCGGCACTGTGGGGAGCCGTGTCGGCCGCTGTAGCCATCTTGGCTCAGCCTTTGGCTGGAACCGTATTCCCGTTCGCAGGAGCGCAGATCGCGGCGTGGCACTGGTTGGTGCCGTTGGCCTGGACGCTCACACTGATCCCGCGCGCATCGGCATTTCAAAACACGGCCGATGCGGCTGATGTGCTCGACACTGCCGACCGGCTCGAAGACACCATCGATGCGGTGGTCTTGCGCGTCGCCCGTCATGGCGAGGTCCTGGACGCGTCGCCAAAAGCGCGCACGCTTTTGAAACTGCCGCCCGAACTGCTGTCCGGAAACGGCCTCTTCGATCGCGTCCATCTGTCGGATCGCGTTTCCTATCTCAGCGCAATGGCCGACATGCGCGACGGCGCACTGTCGCGCCGGCTCGAATTGCGCATCCGGCTGCCTCAGAATGGCAATGGCCTGACGGCCGACAATTACCGGCCGTTCTCGCTTGATCTCGTGCGTGGTGAGGAACAGGGTGATGTCTTTACGTTCGTCCTGAGGCAGAATGACGAGATCGCCCGGTTGCGCGAGGATCTGGCGGCAGCCAATGAGGCGGCCGCGTCCGCCGAGGTGGCGAAGGGACGCTTCCTGGCGGTGGTCAGCCACGAACTACGCACGCCGTTGAATGCCATTATCGGCTTCTCGGATATGCTGCTGCATGAGATGTTCGGCGCCTTCAAGGATCCGCGCCAGAAAGAATATGTCGGCTTGGTACGGGATTCGGGCCAGCATCTGCTCGCCGTCGTAACCTCGATACTCGACGTGTCCAGGATTGAATCGGGCGTCTATGCGACCGAACCCGAGCCGTTCCGGTTCGCGGAAGCGGTCGACATGTGCCAGTCGATGATGCAACTGCAGGCGCAGGCCAAGAACATCGATCTGCAGGCGCAGATCGCGCCGGACGCCGGCGACATCAATGCCGATCAGCGCGCCGTGCAGCAGATGCTCATCAACCTGGTCTCCAACGCGATCAAGTTCACTCCCGACGGCGGCGACGTCGTCGTCGGCGCCAAGCGGATCGGTTCGCGCCTGCATTTCTGGGTCAGGGACACCGGCATCGGCATCGCCGAGGAGGATTTCGCCAATCTCGGCAAGCCCTTCATGCAGATCCAGAACGACTATACGCGCCGTTTCGAGGGGACTGGTCTTGGCCTTTCACTGGTCAAGGGCCTGGTGGCGCTGCACGAGGGCACGATGTCCATCGAAAGCATGCCAGGCGAGGGCACCACGGTGACCATCAGCCTGCCGGTGAACGGACCGAAGGGACATCAGGCGGAGAAAGCCGGCGTGCTGACCATGCCTGTGGCGATGGCGAAAGGGGACAGAGATGGCTCGCTCCGCAAAACCGGCTAAGGCGGTCAAGCGCCGCAGCAATGCCTTTCAGGACGGCGCTGTCGCCGTCGGCGGCATGATCTCGCGCAATCCCGTCCTGGTGGGCGGCTCGACGGCATTCCTGGTGACGCTGTTCTACGTCTCGGCCAATGCCTTGTGGTACCAACCTTTCCCGCATGCCGGCGCATTTTTTGCGACCCGCAGCATTGCGGGCTTTCCGCACGCGACGCCCGACGAACCGGAGACGACATTCAACATCGTGCGGCCATCCGGCGCGCCGGCACCGATCAAGGGCGATCCGGTTGTCGAGCAGGTGCAAGGCATATTGAAGGATCTCGATTTCTATTCCGGGACGGTCGACGGCATTTCCGGACCCAACACCCGCAAGGCCATCCAGGACTATCAGCAGAAGGTCGGGCTCAACACGTCCGGCGAGATCGACGCGCTTCTGCTCGATCAACTGGGCGCGACGCCGAAGACAGCTTCCGTCGTGCCCAGGCCGCAGCCGCGCCCGGATATGCCGGCCGCCGTTCCGGTGTCTTTGCAGACAGGGTCGGGACAGACAAATTCCGGGCAGGCGGATGCCGCGACGCAAGCGCCCGATGCCCGCATCGTCAAGATCCAGGCCGGGCTCAAGGCGTTCGGCAATGACGACATGCAGCTGGATGGTGTCGTCGGCGCGCGCACGAAGGCGGCGATCAAGGAATTCCAGTCGCTGTTCGGGCTGCCGCAGACCGGCGAGCCCGATGAGATCGTCTACGTCAAGATGCGCGAGATCGGCCTGACCAACTGACGGCCGAAACGACGGCTCGCCGAGCGGCGGAAATATCGATAGAGAACCGGCAGTTTCGGGAGCTCTCTCATGCGCGTCACATCGGATCTGTGGGTTTCGGCCCTGTTGCGCCGGATTTTCGGCGCCGGTGGATTTGCCGCCGTGGTCAAGCGTGGCGCGACCGAGGCCGGCGCTGTGTTCGTGCTGGCGCGGGGCAGGCTGGGTGAGGTTGCCCTGTTCGGGCCGGCGCCGCAGACAAGCTATGATTCGGCCAAGCCCGACGACCGGTTTTTCACTCTGCTCGGAGCTGGTGACGATCCCGCGGTGCTCGAAGCCAGGCTGGAACGGGAGAAAAAATTCGATCCCGACATCTGGGTGGTCGAAATCGAGGCCGGTGCCGTGCCCGTCGAGGAGCTTATTTCCGTGAAGACGCCCTGAGGCCGGAAGAAGCCGCCGCATCGTCGCTGTTCGAAGCGGTGCGTGTATCGCTGTTGGCAGGTGCTGCGCCGCGAACCACCCTTGAAAGGATTTCCGCTCTCCACGACCGCATCTTGTCCTGGGCCGCCTCGCGATGCAGCAGCCGGTAGCGGTCGAGGAAAGTCCGGATAGCCTGCGGGTGCGGGAACTGGCTGGGATAGACGGCAACCGTGACCAGGAAGGCCCTGTCTTCGCTGAGGTCGAGCGAGCGCAAGGCGACAAGCAGCGAGGCATAATTCTGGTTGGCGGTGAGCGATCGCGCGATCTCGAAATCGATGTCGAGTGCATCGGCGAGCGCGGTCTGGAAGAACGCGGCGTTTCCCGTCAGCGCTGTCTCGCGCAATTTCATATAGGTATCGGCGCCCTTGAAAGGCTCGGCGGTCGCTGTCTTCTCGTCGCCGGTGCGCATCATCGAGCGCAGCCTGCGCCGTGCATTCTCGGCCGCGATGCCGAGTGTCTGTTCCCGGGCTGGCTCGCCGGAGGCGGTATCCGCGCTCGCTGGCGCGATCTTGTCTGCCCCAGCGGCGTTCGCATCCGGGTCCGGCGCGCGCACCAGGGTTGGCCTCTCGAGGGCCCTGATCAGGTCAGCAATGGTCGGGTTCAAGCCCTTGCGGCGCGCAATGGCACGCGCATGCGGCAGGCCATGTCGCCCGATCAGGGCGATGAGATCGATGTCGCTGACGGCGCGTGAGCGGATGAGCAGCGGCGCGGCAATGTCAACCGGTTCCTCGCAAAGACGGCGCACCAGGGCAGCGGGTGCGTATTCGCATTCGGAAAGGGCGGCTGCCACGTAACGGCGGGATTCGACGGACACGTCATTGAACAGCGGCAGCGTCAGGTCTTCGAGCTGGCCGATCTCGCGGCGTGAAGGGCGGGTGAGCGAGCAGAACGCCGACACCGCGGCGCGGAAGAGCCTTTCGGCCTTTCCCGAGTCTTTTCGTACCGCGATTTGCCTGAAGTCCGAAGATGACACGAAGGATACGCCCGTACTCGACACAAGCTTGGCGCGCTCCACCGGGACTATGTCGGTTTCGCGAACGCCAAGAACAAAGATCAAGTTAGCGACGATCCGTTAGCGTTCCGTTAACCCTCTGCCGGCCTTAATGACATTTGGAGGCGTTGCGTTGTGCTCCGGGGAAACCGAGAGGAATGCGCGAACCATGGGCATGGTACTGTCTTTCGTGCCGCGTACGGCACCAAACACCAGAGCAAAGCAAACCGCCGAAATGCCGGCGGCGGTGATCATCTTTCCCGGCATCCGCTATGAGCGGTCGCATGCCGGCGAAGTGCGGCCGGTCGATCCCGACAAGACGGGGTCGCCAGGGACGAAGCCGGTCCCGCACCACTGAGTTTCGGCGGCCACGGACCTTTGGTCCGGGATCATGTCTAGTGCATGTCGCCCAAAAGTGACCTCGGTTTTGGAGAACGACATGCATGAAAACAAAGACCTAAAGCGGGTCGTCTGAATCCGTTCAGACGCGTCACGCTCTAGAAGTCCTGCAACTCACAGGAACTCTGTTCGAAGAAGCGCGACACGATCGGCTTCCAGCTGCTGTCGGGGACGAAGGCACGGATGACGAAGATGCCTTCCTCGATCGGCGCTTCGACGAAGATCGCCCCCTGAAGATCCTCTGGAAGGTCCTTGCGCACGTCGATCATCTGCGCCGGGGTCAGCACCACGGCATCCAGAACGCCGCCGGTCGCTGTGTGGTCGTTGAAGGAATAGATGTTGTGGCCGCTGCGGTCATAGACCGACACCGACCAGAACGGGACATGTCCAGGTGCCTTGACGCGGACCAAACCTTCGCCCAGGTCGAACCGGCAGGCCGTCGCATAAAACAGCGGATCGACGGATTTCACCACGGGCGCGCCACCGGCCTCGGCATCGAGCCGCGTCATCTTGTAGAGGTCCGACGCCATTGACAGCCGCGACCAGGCATCGCGCTCGGAAAACTCAGGCACCAGCAGCAGCACGGCGATGTGCACGATGCCGGCACCGAGCAAGCCGAGCAGGACGGCATGCAGAAGTCCGCGCGTCGCAGCGTAAAAACTACGCATTGCAGCCGACCTTGACGATCCGCGGCAGCGAGACGTCCGACAGGCCCGTGCTGCTGGCGATTGGCGTGTCGTAGAAGGTCAGCACGAAATACATCCTGCCGAAGCCGTCTGTCAGCAGCCAATTGCCGGGCATCGGGTGATGGCCGGCGGAAATGATCACCGAATTGTCGGGCTGGCGCACCACCCCGTAGGATTGCAGCGCCGCCAGCCGTGATTTGCCGGTCTCGACCACGCTGAGCGACTGGTCGGCGGCGTAGAGCGTCCAGAACCGCGCCGTCGGAAATCCGCCCTCGATGGTGTAGGTGCATTCGCGCTTGAGCTCGGCGCCGCCCGTGTCTCGCTCGGCGACGAAGGACAGCCCCTCGGCACGGCCGAGTGCAAGCACGCCCTCGCGCGCCACGCGAGCCTTGGAATAAGGATCGGCGGACGGCGTGCCGATATCGGGAAAGGCTGTCCATTGACCGATCCGGATGGCGCCGACGCCATCCTGGACTTTCAGCGCATACCAGACGCTGCCGCCACCGCCGATGATGGCTATGGCAAGCGAAAGCAACGTCAGGAAGGCAGTTTTGAGCATGAAGGGCCGGGGACACCGAAGAGTTGCCGCTCGGGGATATCGCGGCGCAGGGCCTTGTGGCAAGCGGGCCGATGTAGAATTGCAGCCGCCTCTTCCTTCTCCCCCTGCGGGAGACGGTGGCCGAGCGAAGCTCGGTCGGATGAGGGGTGTTCCAGGCGCGCCATCACAGCGCCGACAGCGTCTCCGGCGGTTGAGGCGTATTGAGGACGGGCGCCGACTGGAACAGGCTGGTCATGTCCCGCAGCGTCTGCGTCGTGCGGCTGGACAGCACCGGCGGCCGTTCGGCGGCTGCATCGGCCACCGCCTGCGCGTCGCTCTTCTTCTGTGCTTCCTCGGCTTTGGCAGCGATCTCCTCGTCGATGAAGGGCTTGTCGATGCCCGGGATCGGCTTGAGGTCGATGTTCTGGTGCGCATAGACCATCAGGCGCTGCCATACCATCGCAGGCAGCGAGCCGCCGGTCATGTTCTTGGTCGGCGTGAAATCGTCATTGCCCATCCATACCGCCGCCGTGTAGTTGCCGGTGAAGCCGACGAACCAGGCGTCGCGGTAGGATTGCGTCGTGCCCGTCTTGCCGGCGACGACGATGTTGGGAAGTTGGGCCCGCCGCGCCGTGCCCATTACCGGTACTGCCGCCAGCATGGTGTTCATCGATTTCAGCGCCTGCTCCGACAACACCCGGTGTGGCGGCGGCGCATCCTTGGCGAAATCATAAACCACCTCGCCGGTGCGGGTGACGAGTTGGCTGATGCCGTGCCGGAAGCCGACGAAACCGTTGTCGGCGAACACGCTGTAGCCCGTCGCCTGGTCCATCACCGTCATGCCCGAGGTGCCCAGCACCATCGTCTTGTGCGCTTCGAGCGGCGATTCTACGCCCATCGCCTCGGCCATGGCCTTGATCGGCCCGATGCCAAGGTGATCCTTGGCCAGCCGAACCGGCACGGTGTTGATCGATTTGGCCATAGCCATGATCAGAGTTACATTGCCCGCCGATCCGCCGCTGTAATTGTGCGGCGACCAGGACCCCCAGCTGATCGGGCCGCCGGAGATGATGGAGTTGGGCGTGAAGCCGTGTTCCATCGCCGTTGCATAGACATAGGGTTTGAATGACGAGCCGGTCTGGCGCAGCGCCTTGGTGGCGCGGTTGAACTGGCTGGCGCCATAGTCGCGGCCGCCGACGATGGCGCGCACGGCGCCGTTGGTCTCGATGACGACGACGGCACCTTCGGTGACGTTGTACTCCTTGCCGAACTGGCGCAGGTGGAACTCCACCGATTCTTCCGCTGCCTTCTGGATGTTCGCGTCGAAGGTGGTGTGGGCAACAAGCGAGTGCTGGCCCGGTTTGGCGATCTTCTTGACCTCGTCGAATGCCCAGTCGAGGTAATAGTCCGGACTTTTCTGCTCGCCGCGGTCGACGACGTCGGCCGGATGCAGCCTTGCCTGCAGAACCTGCCCCTCGGTCATGAAGCCGGAATCGACAAGGTTGGACAGCACCACATTGGCGCGTGCGCGCGCTGCCGGCAGGTTGATGTGCGGCGCATATTTGGTGGGCGCCTTGAACAGCCCGGCCAGCATCGCCGCCTCGGCGAGGTTCAGATCCTTGACGCTCTTGCCGAAATAGAAATCGGCGGCCGCCTCGATGCCGAACGTACCGCCCCCCATGTAGGCGCGGTCGAGATAGAGCTGCAGGATTTCCTTCTTCGACAGATTGGCCTCGAGCCACAGCGACAGGAAGGCTTCCTTGATCTTGCGCTCCAGCGTGCGCTCATTGGTGAGGAACAGGTTCTTGGCCAGCTGCTGGGTTATGCTCGAGCCGCCCTGAACGACGGAATTGGCCCGCACATTCTCGAAGATGGCGCGGGAAAGGCCGAGCACATCGATGCCGTAGTGATCGAAGAAGCGGCGATCCTCGGTAGCAAGCACCGCCTTGATGACGTGATCGGGCATCTCGTCGACCGGCACGGAATCGCGCTGGATGATGCCGCGCTGGCCGATCTCGTTGCCATAGCGGTCGAGGAAGGTGACGGCGAAGTCGCCCTGGGCGCGCCAGTCGCCGGCCGTATCCTGGAAAGCCGGAATGGCCAGCGCCAGCATCACCACGATGCCGCCGGCGCCGAGCGTAAAACCTTCGCTCAACACTTCGATGATGCCACGGCGCCAGCCGTTGACGCGGAAGCGCCGCGAGAAGATCGTCGCCGATTCCCAGAACTGGCGCGCCTTGAAGCCGATCTCGTAGAGCGAGGAATCGATCCACGCGTCGAGCGCCAGCAGCCGGGCGGCGATCGGACCTCTTCTCTTGCGCGGTTCGGGACTGGCCATTCGGAATCCGGCTAGCAATTGCACGACCTGAGTACCGCAAACCGGCAATTTCAGGGCGATGCATTCCGCAAGACTATTCCTCCATTTTTCCAGCACTCACAAGGGCAGCGAAGACACAGTATCGGGTTTGTTGCTGAGGGGCGAGCCGGCTCAGGCCGGTTCGCGCTTCAGCGCCTGCGCCATGCAGTGGATGCCGCCGCCGGTCTTCGAAATCTCGCTCATGTCGACGGCCGCGACCTCGAAACCGCGGGCCTTGAGCTGGCCGATCAGCGACTGGCTGGAGGTCGGCGCGATCACCCGGTCCTTGCCCAGCGACATGAAGTTGCAGCCGAGCGCCATCGTGTCCTGGAACGGCACGTCGATGATCTCGTGGCCTTTGCCCTTCAGCCAGTCGACAATGCCGGGCTCGGTGCAGGCAAGGCAGACGGCGGTCAGTTTTTCGGCGATCGGCACCACCATCAGGTCGATATGGACGTAATATTCGTCGATGAAAGCGATGCGGGTTTCCCAGCCTTCCTTGTCGAACCAGGCCTGCACCTGGCGCGCACCTTCCTCCTGCGTGCGCGCGCCGCCGCAGCCTATCAGCACGACGCCATCCTCGATGACGTTGAAGTCGCCGCCCTCGAACGTACCAGCCGTGACCATGTCGTAGATCGGGATGCCGAGTTTTTCATAGGTGCGGATCGCGGCATAGTTCTCGCCGCGCCGCCACCAGTTGGCCATGGCGGTGATGAAGGCGCCGTAGGGCGTCATGACGCTGGAATCGCGGGAATAGACCTGCATCGGCAGCTCGGGCGTCGGCTCGTGCCAGTGGATGTTGACGCCGAAATGCTCGTAGGCGGCGACCAGGTCCTTGTGCTGTGCTTGTGCGATCTGCACGTTGCAGGGCGCCTCGCGCAGGTGCTTGCGCGACAGCGAACTGGTCGACAGATGACGCAGGAAATTGGGCGAGCCGAGCAGGACGTCGGTCAGCACGTCGGTCTCGTTGGCAAAACCCCAGGCGGTCAGCGGCTTGGTGCCGCCGGCGGGGTTGCGGCGCTGCAGCGAAAACGGCTCGGCGACAATGCGGTCATGAACGGTCATGGGATGCTCCTCGTGAGGTGACTTGGGGGTGTCTGATTGCTCGGTATCCACCAGTCGCGTCCACGCGGGGTGGTGACATATTCTGGCCAGCGAAACCCGATCGGCGGCTCGTAGTCGCAAAGCGGTGCGATCCAGTTCGAACCGCCGATGCCGCCGCCGGTGCGGGTAACGAACTCGTCCATCGCCGCCTCGCGGGCAGTCTGGTCTTCCAGCAGGCGAAGGGCGGCAAGCGCAATCGTGCGGGAGGCGCAGGCCACCATCGGGTCGATCGTGGCCGAAATACCGCCCAGCGCATTCATCACCCAGGCTGGATAGGGATAGCCGGTCTCCGAACGCAGCGCCGGGCGGGCGACATAGAAGCGCGCCGTCGGCGTGTGCCAGCTCATGTCGGTGTAATCGTCGGAGGTCGAATTGACCTGCGAGGGCGGCAGGTCGCAGCGCAGGATCGCTTCCGCCGCCTGCGGCTCGATCAGGCGCTCCAGCTCTTCGATGAACGGCTCGTCGCTCGCCATGCGCCCGGCATTGACCTGCATTTCGCGCGCGACTGCCTTGGCGTCTTCGTCCCAGCGCGGCGGCCCGACCGTCGACAGCGCTTCATAGGCGATCTCGGCCATGGCATGATTGGCAAGTCCCGGTCGTGACTTCGACACCCAATGCCGCTCGGTGCGGCAACCACTCATCGCTGCCGCCGCCTCGGCATTGCGGTCGAGCACCGCGGTGACCTGCTCGGCCATGGCAAGCGTCGGCACGCGGATCATGTACTGGATCTCGGCCAGCCCCGCCGGCAAATTGTCGGCGGTCGCTTGCCCCGCCGTCAGGATCGCCTCGCTGATCGACCAGCCGCCCTGGTGAGGCAGCATGGAATCGCGCAGAGCCTTGGAGGCCATGTACATCATCATCAATGCGTCGTTGGCGCCGGGCGCGCGCGCCGCCGAATGTGCTTGCGGAATGGGTGCAGCGCCCGCAGCCAGCGCCCAGCGCTCCGGTTGGTCGCAGATGAAGCGATAGATCATCGCGTAGGCCGCGCCGCAATGCGTGTCCCAGCGCGCCGTGTTGCAGAGCGGCAGCATGTAGAACGGATGAAAGGAGATCATGCCGGCAAGGCCGTCATAATAGCCCTTGGCGGCATGGATCGGCTTTGACCCACGCACCTTTTCCGCCGGCTCGCCGGTGAAGCGCAGCGTGCCTGATATGCCGTGGCGCTGCATCGCGGCCTTGGTCGCCAGCAGCCCGCCGAGGCTCGAAATACCCAGCCCGGAATGCGGGTCGGTGTGGCCGCCGGCCTGATTGCCAAGTCCCCGGCGCGGACGCTCGACCGTAGCGGCATCCTGGCAATTGCCGGGCACCGCGTCGTATTCGGCGTACATGCCGATGGTCGGGCCGGGGCCGTTGGTCCAATGCGCGCAGAAGGCGGTCGGCATGCCGCCGGAGCCTTCTTCGACAGAAAAGCCTTCGAGTTTCAGTCGCTCGACATACCAGGCGGCGGATTGATATTCCCGCCACGCGGTCTCGCCGTAATCGAAGATGATGCGTGTCCACGCGGACAACAACGGCTGGATGCCGTCGAGACAGGCAAGGGCGGTTGCTTGCGCCGAGGTGGCCACCGGTTTCTCCATGGCATGAGAAGAAAGCAGTGAAGCGGTTCGCTAAAAAGTGATATGTTTTCCCGGTTCGTGCAAATTCGGTTCACCTGAGGCTCCTTGCGTATACCATCCACACAAGCGCTGCGTGCGCTCGACAGCTTCGCCCGCCATGGCAGCGTCTGGCGCGCCGCCGACGAGTTGCACCTGACCCGCAGCGCCGTGAGCCATCAGCTTCGTCTGCTGGAGCGCGATCTCGGCTTCGACCTGCTCGAACGCATCGGCAAGGGCGTGGCGCTGACGCCGCGCGGCCAGCGCTACGCCAGCGACGTGCGCAAGGCGCTCACCGTTTTGGGCGATGCGGTGACGCGGGACGCCGGCACCGGCGTCGGCGGCTCGTTCGCCGTCAGTTGCACGCCCGGCTTCGCCTCGCTGTTCTTGTGCACCCATATCGGCGAGTTCCGGCAGATGTATCCTGACGTGGCGCTGCGCATCCTGACGCCGCGCCGGCTCGACGATGTCAGCAACGCAGATGCCGATGCCTTCATTGCGTTTGGTGTCGGCAATTGGCCGAACCGGGCGGTCGAGCCGCTCTGCGAAATCTCGTTCACGCCGCTCTGCAGCCCGACGCTGCTCAACAAGGTCGGCGGTTTTTCCCGGCCGTCGGACGTGCTTCGCGCCAACCTGCTGCATCTCGACGACACCGAGGATTGGGCGCGCTGGCTGGCGCTGTCCAAGGTGGAAAACCCCGACATCGAGGGTGGCATCTTCTTTTCGGACATGAACCTGGTCTTTTCGGCGGCGATTGCCGGCCAGGGCATCGCCATGGGCGACGAACTGACCAGCCGGCGGGCGCTGAGCGAGGGCCGGCTGGTCAGGCCGTTCGACATCGCGATCAAGTCGCCGCGCTCCTATTTCCTGGTCTCCGAACACGCCAAGGCTTCGCATCCGGTGCTGGAAGCGTTCGCGGGATGGCTGCGGTCGAAACTCCAGGAGAACCGCATTCTGCCGTATTGAGGGCAAGGCGGCGCCATCTCGCCATAGATGAATGGAATTTGCCGATCACGCGAAAACTATTCGGTTGCGATGAGCCGGCACCCTGCCTACGATTTCGACAAGCGTTAGGGAAAGGGCAGTATGCAGCAACCCGGCCGTGCCGCAGAGATCAAGGCAATCGGGATCGGCAAGAGCTTCGGCTCGTTCCGTGCGCTGGACAATCTGTCGCTCAATATCGGCCGTGGCGAGTTCCTGACCCTGCTCGGGCCGTCGGGTTCGGGCAAGACCACCTTCCTGATGATCCTTGCGGGCTTCGTGCAGCCGACCGAGGGCAAGCTGTTCAGCGACGGCGTCGACATCACCGACCGACCGGCAGAGCAACGGGCCGCCGGCATGGTGTTCCAGGGCTACGCGCTGTTCCCGCATATGAGCGTCGAAGCCAACATCGCCTTCCCACTCAAGGTGCGCAAGAAACCGGCCGCCGACATCAAGCGCCGTGTCGGCGAGATGATCGAGCGCGTCGGTCTCAAGGGCCACGAGAAGAAACTGCCGGCGCAACTGTCGGGCGGCCAGCAGCAGCGCGTGGCGCTGGCCCGTGCGCTGGTGTTCGAACCTGGCGTGCTGTTGCTCGATGAGCCGTTCTCGGCGCTCGACAAGAGCCTGCGCGGCCAGATGCAGGCCGAGATGAAGCGGCTGCACCAGGAAACCGGAACCACTTTCGTCTTCGTCACCCACGACCAGAGCGAGGCGCTGGCGCTGTCGTCGCGCGTTGCCATCTTCAACCACGGCAAACTGCTGCAGGTCGGAGCGCCCGACGAAGTCTACGACCGGCCGGACAACCGCTTCGTCGCCGAGTTCCTCGGCGAAATCAACATGCTGCCGCTGAAGGGCGTCAAGCCTGCCGGCAATGGCTCGACCGGCCTTTGCGAAGACCGCGCGGTCAGCATGGGCTGCAAGGCCGAACTCGTGCGCGGCGATGCCATCCTGGCGATCCGGCCCGAATACATGTCGATATCGGGCGAGGCGGCGGATGGCGAGAATGGCATCGCCGCTACCGCCACCAACTCCACCTATCTGGGCGCTGCAACGCGGCTCGACCTGACGACACGGCAAGGCGCCAAGGTTACCGTGTCGGTGCCGAACGAGGTGGCGGCCGCAGCGCTCAGCAAGGGCAATTCCGTCTGGCTCACCTGGCCGGCGGAAAAGGGTTTCCTCCTTCCGCATGGAGGGCAATGACGACGGTGTGGCGAGATACCGCTCCACCGCTTTCCGGCACTATCAACAACAAAAAAGGGGAACTGACATGACACATGACACCAAAAAACAAGCCGTCGAGAGCCTGTCCGCCAGGGCAGGTCGCGGCGAGATCTCGCGCCGGCAGTTCACACAGCTGGCGGCACTCGTGCTGGCCGGCACGCCGATGCTACTGCGCTCGACAGGTGCCTTTGCGCAGGCCAAGGAACTGGTGCTGGTCAACTGGGGTGGCGATGCCATCACCGCCTATGATGCCGCCTATGGCCAGGCCTTCACCAAGGACACCGGCATCGCCGTCAAGATGGACGGTTCGGGTCCGACTGAAGGCGCCATCGCCGCGCAGTTCAAGAGCGGCGCGCCGACCTGGGATCTCGTCGACGTGGACCCCTTCTCGGCCATCACGCTCGGCGCCCAAGGGGCTCTCGAGCCGATCGATTACAACATCGTCGACAAGAAGAAGATGCGGCCCGGCTTTGGTTGGGAATACGCCGCCTCGACCTATTTCTTCTCCTATGTCATCGCCTATGATTCCGAGAAGTACGGCAAGGACGCGCCGACCGGCATGGCCGATTTCTTCGACGTGAAGAAATTCCCCGGCAAGCGCTCGCTCTACAAATGGGGCGTATCGAGCTGGGAAGCAGCACTTCTGGCCGATGGCATCGCGCCGGCGTCGCTCTACCCGCTCGACCTCAAGCGCGCCCATGACAAGATCGCCGCGTTCAAGGAAAACGTCGTTGCCTATTGGGGTGGCGGCGCCGAAAGCCAGAGCGTGCTGCTCAATGGCGAGGCCTCGATGGCGATCGTCTGGTCGACGCGCGCTTCGCTGATCGAGCAGGATTCGGGCGGCAAGATCAAGTTCATCTGGGACCAGGGACTGATCTCGCCCGGTGCGCTGGCCGTGCTCAAGAACAACCCCGGCGGCAAGGACGCTGCGATGAAGTTCATCGCCAGTGCCCAGGACCCTGAAAAGCAGTTGGTCATGTTCGACAAGCTCGGCCAAGGTCCTGCAAACCCGGCGGCAGACGCGCTGATCACGGCCGACAAGAAGCGCATCAACCCGGTCGATCCCGAGAACATGAAGAAGCAGATCGCGCTCGACATGGACTGGTACGCCAAGAACTACGGGCCGGCGCTCGACGAATACACCAAGATCATCTCGGCCTGATCAGGGCCGGGGTAATCGGGTCAATGAGATCCTATCTCTCCGACAGGATGGGCGCGGCGCTGTTGATGGCGCCGCTGCTCCTGTTTCTTGTCCTGGCCTATGCCTGGCCGTTCCTTGGCGTCGTCAAATGGAGTTTTACGCTGCCGACGCCCGGCCTCGGCCAATATGAGGCGCTGCTCACTGACGATCTGGTGCAGTCGGTGTTCATCCGCACGCTGCGCATCGCGGCGGTCGTCACCGTGGTTTCGGTGGCCGCTGCCTACGCCATCACCGTCGTCTGGGTGCGTGGAACCCCGGCACAGCGCCTGATCGCCGAGTTCTGCATTCTCGTTCCCTTCTGGATTTCCGTGCTGACCCGTGCCTTCGGCTGGGTGGCGCTGCTCTCCAATCGCGGCCTGATCAACACGTGGCTGCAGGCGATCGGCTTCATCTCCGAACCGCTGGCGTTGGTGCGCAACGAATTCGGCGTCATCGTCGGCATGACGCACTTCCTCATTCCTTTCGCCGTTTTTCCGCTGGCATCGGCCATGCGCAGCCTCGACGACCGCGTGCTCCTGGCGGCGCGCGGGCTCGGCTCCAGCCGCATGCGCACCTTCTGGACGGTGTTCGTGCCGATGACGCGCTCCGGCATCATAGGCGCGGCGATGATCGTTTTCGTCTTCTCGCTCGGCTTCTTCGTCACGCCAGCGATCCTTGGCGGCGGCCGCAGCGTCATGATTGCCGAGCTGATCTATCTCAGGATATTCCAGAGCCCGGACTGGGGCTTGGGTGCAGCGATCAGCGTCGTGCTGGTGCTGTTCGTCGGCGCGCTGATGGCGCTCTTGTTCCGATATGTCAGACCGAAGCAGTTGATCTGATGCCGACCTACCGCCCCGGTCCCGTCTCGCTGATCATCGCCGCCTTCGTGGCGCTGTTCCTGCTGATGCCGCTGCTCGCCGTCATCCCGGTGTCGCTGACGCCGAGCCGCATGCTGGCCATGCCGTCGGGCGAACTGTCGCTGCGCCATTACCGGGCGCTGATCGAGGACCCGCGCTGGCTCCAATCGATCCTGCTCTCGATCCGCATCGGTGTCGTCAGCAGCGCCTTTTCAACTGTGCTGGCGCTGTGCTTCAGCCTTGGCGTCTGGATGTTCCAGCCGCGCTTCACCGCGGCCCTGGTCGGCTTCGTGCTGCTGCCGATGGTGGTGCCGCCGGTGGTCTCGGCGATCACGCTCTACTTCTTGCTCACCTCGATCTCGGGTTTCAGCGCGTTCTTCGGCTACGACACCTGGCTTGGCGTCGCCATGGCCCATTCGGTGATGACCGTGCCCTTCGCCACGGTGCTGATGCTGGTCTCTCTCAGCCAGCTCGACCGCCGCATCGACCTTGCCGCGCGGGGCTTAGGGGCCACTGTGTGGGAGCGCGCCACCCGCATCATCATGCCCAACATCAAGTTCGGCATCGTCACCGCCGCACTTCTCTCCTTCGTGCTGTCCTGGGAAGAAATCGGCGTCACTTTGTTCATCACCTCTGTCAACGCCATCACGCTGCCGCGGCTCATGTGGATGGGCTTGCGGGACAACATCGACCCGGCGATCGCGGCATTGTCGGTGATCCTGATCATCATCACCGTGCTGGTGCTGGCGGTGCGCAGTTTCGTGGCCAGGCAGCGCGGAGCCTAGACAAACCTCACCGAGACGCTGCCAAACCTGCCTAGATCGCCGATGACTTCGTCGCCTGCCTCGACGCTTATCGGTGTCACGCAGGTGCCGGTAATCACCACCTGTCCCGGCTGAAGCGCTATGCCCAGGCCCGACAGTTCATTGACGATCCAGGTAAGCGCGATGCGAGGATCGCCCAATACGGCTGCTCCCGATCCGCTATGTTGCGACCTTCCGGAAACGGACGCGATCACGGGGTGCTTTGCAAGATCCACGTCGTGCCAGTCGTCTTCCGCCGCCTCGCCGATGACAAACAGGTTGGCGCAGGCATTGTCCGCAATGAGCTGCGGCGCCCCGACGGCGCAGAAATTGTCATACCGTGAGTCCGGGATTTCGATCGCCGGGTGCAAGCTCGCCACGGCTTCCATCGCCTCGGCGACTTCATAGGGTACCGCACGAGGCGGCAGCTCGCGGCCGAAACGGAAAGCGAACTCGATCTCGGCCACGCGCATCTTGCTCGTCGCCAGGGAAACGGTCCCGCCGATCTCCACCGCTTTCTCGGCCAGGAGACGTCCGGCCATGGGGCCGTCGACGTTGATGTGCCTTTGTCCCGCCAGACTGGTCGCGGCAATCTTCCAGCCGAAAAGCGGAGCCGCCGAGCGATCCATGACATGCGACTGGATAGCGTAACCTTCGAGCCGTGTTTGTGGGCGCAACGCCTCGGGTATGGCGTCGAGACGGGTGCCCTTGTCCCAGTGGCCTACCAACAACCGCGACGCAGCCCTGGTCTTTTCTGCATCGAGCATCATCAGCTTCCGAAATTGCTTCGCGGATCAAAAACGGCAAGGAAACATTGCGTCATGCGACGCTGTATGGAGCGAGAATATGTGACCAGGAATCGAGAGTCCATGTTCACGGCGTGGTGCCCGCGACGGTGGTCTTGGCAAAGCCGCCCTTTCGAGATCATCGGCATCCATCATTCCGATGACGAATCGCCATCGCCTCTGCGCGTCGAATGGCTATATCTGTCAGAACACGCAGAACGCGGACAGCTTCCGAAAAGCAACAGTCGGCAGCGCAGGAACCGGAGGAAAAGACGATGACCGCGCCAGGCGATTTACAGCAGGCACTGTTTCTCAGGCTGAAAAGCGATCCATCGCTGTCGGCCTTGTTGGGCGGCGCCGGACTGCTCGAACGGCCAGCCGACAACGCCGCTTTTCCGTACGTGACCTGCGGCCATACCTCCGCTTTCGACTGGGATACGGGCATCGAGAACACCGACGATCAGTTGATTACGCTGCATGTCTGGTCGAAAGCCCATGGTGATGCCGAAACGCTAGCCATCATGGCCGCCATCCAGGCGCGCCTTGCCGACGCAGCATTGGTGATCGGCCCTCGCGGCCAGACACGACTGTCGCTGGAATTTGCCGAAGCCCGCCATGACGAGGATCTGCTCGTGCATCACGGGCTGCTGCGTTTTCGCGCGATGACGCAGGAAAATGCCTGATGCGCTTTCAATATGGTCAAAACGGAGTCTAGACTGGACTTTCGCGGGATTTCGCCTGTTCGAGGCGGTGAAATTCCAGGTTGACTGTCTCGCGTTGCAGGGGTGTGACGAGGATGTTTGCAGCGGCGTTCACCGTTCATTTCACGTTCAGCACCGATGCGTTACAACGCCGGTCATGAAAACGCTTCGCTCCCACTTCCGAACCGCGACACTGGCGCTTTGTGCTGCCGGGCTGTTTGCGTCGCAGGCGATGGCGATGCCGGTCATCGCGCCGCCCGACCTGGCCAGTCCGATCGTACTGGCGGCCTCCGATTGCTACGCCATCGGCCAACAGGTGGCCGAGCAGAATGGCGGAACGCTGGCCAAGGCCTCGCAATCGACGCGCGGCGGTCAGCCTGTCTGTGTCATTGTCGTGCTCGTTCCGGGCAAGGACGGACAACGTCCGCGCCGTTCCGAGATAGTCGTTCCGCTGAACTGATCCAATCAATCTTAGGCCACGTTTCCCAGGCCGCCGGAATCGGCCTATATCTGCCCCAGTTTTCAATCCTACAAAGCTCTTCCATCCGACAAAGCTCTTCAACAGGTATCGAACTCCGCATGCGTGTACTGGTCGTCGAAGATGACAAGGATCTCAATCGGCAGATATCGGATGCGCTGGTCGATGCCGGCTATGTCGTCGACCGCGCCTTCGACGGCGAGGAAGGCCATTTCCTCGGCGACACCGAGCCCTATGACGCGGTCGTGCTCGATATCGGCCTGCCGCAGATGGACGGCATCAGCGTGGTCGAGCGCTGGCGACGCGGCGGCCGCAAGATGCCGGTGCTGATCCTGACGGCGCGCGACCGCTGGAGCGACAAGGTTTCCGGCATCGATGCCGGCGCCGACGACTACGTCACCAAGCCGTTCCACATCGAGGAGGTGCTGGCGAGGCTGCGGGCTCTGATCCGGCGCGCTGCCGGCCATGCCTCGTCCGAGCTGACCTGCGGACCGCTGCGCCTCGACACCAAGGCCTCCAAGGCCGATGTCGGCGGAGTGCCGCTGAAGCTGACGTCGCATGAATTCCGCCTGCTTGCCTATCTGATGCACCATATGGGCGAGGTCGTCTCGCGGACCGAACTGGTCGAGCATCTCTACGATCAGGATTTCGACCGCGATTCCAACACCATCGAGGTGTTTGTCGGGCGGCTGCGCAAGAAGATGGGCATCGACATGATCGAAACCGTGCGCGGCATGGGCTACCGCATGCGTGAGCCGGAGGCGTAACTCGGAACCGCTCAAACCAACCGCAAGGACGCCGCTTTCGCTGCGTTTGTGGCCGCGTTCGCTGACGTTCCGCGTCATCGCCTTTTCCACGGTCTGGGCGATCGTGACGCTCGTTGTCATCTTCACCTTGATCACCACCCTATACCGCCAGGCCAGCGAGCGCGGCTTCGACAGCCTGCTTTCGGCGCATTTGTTCAACCTGATCGGTTCGATCGGCATCTCCGACAGCGGTGCGCTGACCGGCGCGCCAGATCTCGGCGACCTCCGGTTCTCGGAGCCGAATTCGGGCTGGTACTGGTCGGTTGAGCCCGCTTCGGAAGGCGTGCATGGCGATCTCCATTCGTCGTCGATGACCACGACGATCCCGTCACCGAGCGTTGCCGAGGTGCCGTTCAACGCGAGCTTCCAGCGCAGCTACGCAGCCGAAGGCATCGACGGCGAGCAGCTCGAAGTGTTCGAGAGCGAATTCGTCCTCGACGCCAAGAACCGCGCCGCGCGTTTCCGCGTCATGGGCAACCAGAGCGAACTCGAACAGGAAATCGCCACCTTTCAGCGCCGCCTGCTGACCTATCTCAGCCTGTTCGGCGTCGGCATGATCGCCATCAACGCGATCGCAATCCTGCTCGGCCTGCAGCCGCTGCGCCGGGTCAGGAACGCGCTCGCCATGGTGCGCGAAGGCACCGCCCAGAGGCTCGACGGCCGCTTCCCGGCCGAGATCGAACCGCTTGCCAACGAAACCAATGCGCTGATCGAAAACAACAGGCGCATCGTCGAGCGGTCGCGAACACAGGTCGGCAATCTCGCCCATTCGCTGAAGACGCCGCTGGCGGTACTGCTCAACGAGGGCCGCGCGCTCGGCGGCGCCAAGGGGCAGTTGATCGCCGAACAGGCGGCTTCCATGCAGAAGCAGGTCGAACACTATCTCCAGCGCGCCCGCGTCGCGGCACAACGCGACAGCGTCGTCTACCGCACGCCGGTGACGCCGCTGGTGCAGCGCATGGTGCGGGTTCTGCGGAAGCTCAATCCGCAGACAAATCTGTCGCTGTCGCTGCCGGCGGCCGAGATCGTCTTCGCCGGCGAGCGTGAGGACCTTGAGGAACTGCTGGGCAATCTCCTTGAAAACGCGATGAAATGGGCAAAGAGCGCGGTGCAGGTCTCGATCGTGCCCTTGACCGGCAAGGACGACCCGGCCGGCCTGTTCGAGATCGGCATAGAGGATGACGGTCCGGGCATTCCCGAGGACAAGGCGCGCGAGGCGCTGAAGCGCGGACGGCGTCTGGACGAGACAAAGCCCGGAACAGGTCTGGGCCTGGCCATTGTCGCAGACCTCGTCAACGAGTATGGAGGCGTTCTGGCGCTCGAACGGTCCGGTATGGGCGGATTGAAGGCGGTGGTGCGATTGCGGAGCCTTCAGTGATGTTCACCAGAGCCGATCGACATAGAGGGGCGGGAGATGTTGTTGGCGGCATGTCCATTGGTCCCGCAGCGGCCAGCGGCCAAATTTCCGACAAATATCAATACTATGGCCACGCCGACTTCTCGATGACGCGGCCCCCGGCGCATCCATGGCAGGCTCCAACTCAAGAAAACCGGTTGTTGGCATGAAGATTCGCGTCGCGCTTGTTTCCGCATTGCTGGCTGTTTCCGGCTGCACCACCTTGAGCGGCAAGGGTCCAACCGTGGCAGCGACACCGGCCTCGACACCTCCTTCCAGCGGCAAGGTGACCACGACGATCATTTCGGCGATGGGCGGCGGCCTCATCAGCGGGGCGATCGGCAACGGCCTCAGCGAGACCGAGAAGCGCAGCGCGCTCGAGGCTGAGTACAAAGCTCTGGAATACACGACCAGCGGCCAGAAGGTGACGTGGAAAGGCGCCCAGGCTTCGCGCTACGGCGAGGTGGTTCCGGCCCAGCCCTACCGCGTCGGTTCGCAGGACTGCCGCCAGTACACGCAGACGGTGTTTTCCGGCGGCGCCGGAGTCACGGCGCGCGGAACCGCTTGCCGCAACGCCGATGGCAGCTGGACGCCGCTGACCTGACGACCGTCTGCCGACGATTGGCGGCTGGCGTCGTCAAAGCGTCGCAGCATGCATCTGTTGGCACGGCAGAGCTCTGCCGTTATTGGAAGAACCATGCTGTTCTGGGTCATAGCCGCCATTCTCACGCTGGGTGCAAGCCTGGCGGTGCTGTTGCCGCTGGCCGCCAGCGCGAAGGGCGCGTCGTCGAGCGGCGAACATGATCTCGAAGTCTATCGCGACCAACTGTCCGAGCTTGACCGCGACGCCGCGCGTGGCTTGATCCAGCCGGCCGAAGCGGCCGAAGCCCGCGCCGAGATCGCTCGCCGCATCCTTCGCCTTGACAATGCGGGTACCGCCGGCGGCGCAAACGCGGGCCGAGCGCCGGCCACCGCAAGGCTGGTGGCGACCGTAGCCGTGCTGGCGGTGCCGCTGGTCAGTTGGGGGCTCTATGTCAAGCTTGGCTCTCCCGACCTGCCGTCACAACCGCTCAGCGAGCGGTTGGCCAAGAATCCCGCCGACAGTTCGGTCGACGAACTGGTGGCGCGGGCCGAAGCCCATCTGGCCGCCAATCCCACCGATGGCAGGGGCTGGGACGTGCTTGCACCGGTCTATCTGCGCATGCAGCGCTTTTCCGACGCGGCGGATGCCTATCGCAACGCCATTCGGCTTGATGGCGACAGCGCCGTTCGCCAGGCCGGTCTCGGAGAGGCGATCGCCGGCGCGGCAGGCGGCATTGTCTCGGCCGATGCCCAGGATGCTTTCGAGGCAGCCCTGAAGCTCGATCCGGCCAATGCGAAGGCCAGTTTCTACCTGGCCATGGCGTTGGCGCAGGAGGGTCGCGCCAAGGAAGCGACCACGGCATGGCAGGCGATGCTGGGCAGATTGCCGCCGGACTCGCCATGGCGCGGTGCCGTCGAGCAGGCGCTGGCCAAGTCCGGCAACCCCGAAGTGGCTTCCGGCGGCGCCGCCAACGGCCCCGATGCCGGCGATATCGACGCCGCATCCTCGATGTCGCCGCAGGATCGGGAAGCCATGATCAACACCATGGTTGCCGGCCTTGACGACAAACTGCGGCAAAATCCGCACGACCCGGAAGGATGGATGCGGCTCGTTCGTTCCTATGTCGTGCTTGGCAAGGCCGATCAGGCGCGTGAGGCGCTCGGTCGCGCCATTGCCGTCTTTGGGGCCGACAGTGACCAGGCGAAGAAGTTCACCGCCTTTGCCGCTTCGCTTGGGCTTGCGGCGACGGAGTAGAACAAGACATGACGCGCAAGCAGAAACGATTGTCGGTGATCGCGGGCGGCCTGGTCTTCCTGGGTGCCGCGACCGGGCTGACTTTCTACGCGCTTGGCCAGAAGGCCTCTTATTTCTACATGCCGGCCGATCTCACCACGGCAAGCGTCCAGCCTGGCCAGCGCATCCGGTTGGGTGGATTGGTCGAAAAAGGCACGATCCAGCGCGGGCAGGGGGCCACGGTCGGCTTTTCGGTCACCGACACGCACAAATCGGTCAAGGTCACCTACACCGGCATCCTGCCCGACCTTTTCCGCGAAGAGCAGGGCGTCATCACCGAGGGTAGTTTCGGCCCGGACGGGGTTTTTGTTGCCGATAGCGTGCTGGCCAAGCATGATGAGCGCTATATGCCCAAGGAGGTTGCGGACGGCCTCAAGGCCAAGGGCGTGTGGCAGGAGAGCAAGAGTGAATAGCTCCGGCAGGAGAGCGACAGTGGATCACGGGCATGGTTGAAACCGGACATTTCGCCCTCGTCCTGGCGTTTGCGCTTTCGCTGGTGCAGACGCTCGTGCCGCTGTTTGGCGCACGCCTGAACAACCAGCGCCTGATGGCCGTCGGCGGTCCGGTCGCGGTGACCGGCTTCGCCTTGACGGCGCTGTCTTTCGCAGCGCTGGCGAGTGCCTATGCGAGCTCCGATTTCTCGGTGGCAAGCGTGTGGGAAAACTCGCATTCCTTGCAGCCGTTGATCTACAAGATCACCGGAACCTGGGGCAATCATGAAGGCTCGATGCTGCTTTGGGTGTTGATCCTGACCTTCTTCGGCGCACTCGTCGCCGCTTTCGGCTCCAACCTGCCGGCGACGCTGCGCGCCAATGTGCTTGCGGTGCAAGGCGCCATCGGCGCCGCCTTCTTCCTGTTCATTCTGGCGACGTCCAATCCGTTCATCCGGCTCAACCCGGCGCCGATCGAAGGCCGCGATCTCAACCCGATCCTGCAGGATCTCGGCCTCGCCATCCACCCGCCGTTCCTCTATCTCGGCTATGTCGGCTTCTCGATCTGTTTTTCCTTCTCGGTCGCCGCTCTCATCGAAGGCCGCATCGACGCGTCCTGGGCGCGCTGGGTGCGGCCGTGGACGCTGGTCGCCTGGATGTTCCTGACCGGCGGCATCGCCATGGGATCGTACTGGGCCTACTATGAACTTGGCTGGGGCGGTTTCTGGTTCTGGGATCCAGTCGAGAACGCGTCTTTCATGCCGTGGCTGGCGGGCACCGCGCTGCTCCATTCGGCCATTGTCATGGAAAAGCGCTCGGCGCTGAAGATCTGGACGCTGCTGCTCGCCATCCTGACCTTTTCGCTGTCGCTGCTCGGCACCTTCCTCGTGCGTTCGGGCGTGCTGACCTCGGTGCACGCCTTTGCCACCGATCCGACCCGGGGCGTGTTTATCCTGTGCATCCTGACGCTGTTTATCGGCGGCTCGCTGGCGCTGTTTGCGCTGCGCGCTTCCCGGTTGACGACCGGCGGCCTGTTCCACCCGATTTCCCGAGAAGGGGCACTCGTCCTCAACAATCTGTTCCTGACCACGGCGACGGCGACCGTGCTTGTCGGCACACTCTATCCGCTCGCCGTCGAAGCCTTTTCAGCCGACAAGATCTCGGTCGGCGCGCCGTTCTTCAATCTCACCTTCGGGCCGCTGATGGTGCCGCTGCTGCTCGTGGTTCCGTTCGGGCCGTTGCTGGCCTGGAAGCGCGGCGATGTCTTCGCCGTCGCGCAGCGCCTGATGGTGGCCTTTGCAGCGGCGCTGCTGGCGACGCTGGTCACCGCTCTGTTCATCGACGGCGCCTCGGTGTTCGCAGCCCTGGGCGTAGGCCTTGCCGTCTGGCTGATCCTTGGCGCGCTCACCGATCTCGCCGTCAAATCGGGCTTTCGGACCGTCGCAACGGGGATCATGGTCCGGCGCTTGCTCGGCTTGCCGCGTTCGGTCTTCGGCACAGCCTTCGCTCACCTCGGCCTCGGCCTGACCACGCTCGGCATCGTCGGCACACTTTGCTTCGGCACCGAGAAGATCCTGTCGATGCATGCCGGCGAGACCGTCGAACTGTCCGGCCATACGCTGCGTTTCGTCGGGCTTTATCCGGCCCAGGGACCGAATTACAGCGAGGATCGCGGCCGCTTCGAGCTGATCGGCGTCAGCGGTAGCCCTGTTGGCGAAATCAGCTCCGCCAAGCGGTTTTATCCGGTGCGGCAGATGACGACGACGGAATCCGGCATCAGGACGATCGGTTTCTCGCAGCTCTACATCTCGCTCGGCGACGAGGGCAAAGACGGTTCGGTCGTCGTGCGTTTGTGGTGGAAGCCGCTGGTGACGTTGATCTGGGGCGGTGGCCTGATGATGATGGCGGGCGCGGCGATGTCGCTGATGGACCGGCGCCTGCGCGTCGGCGCGCCGTCGCGACGGCGCAAGCAGGCGAGCGTGGTGCCATCCGCGACCCTGCCATGAACGCACGGCTTTCGCTGACCTCCATTATCCTGCTGCTGGCGCTGTTTTTTGCCGGCACGGCCTTGGCGGTGAAGCCTGACGAGATGCTGCCTGATCCTGCACTTGAGGCGCGGGCTCGGGCGCTTTCGGAAGGCTTGCGCTGCATGGTCTGCCAGAACCAGTCGATCGACGAATCCGATGCCGACCTTGCCCGCGACCTGCGCGTCCTCGTGCGTCAGCGCCTCGTCGCCGGCGACACTGACCAGCAGGTCATGGGCTACGTGGTTTCGCGCTATGGCGAGTTCGTGCTGCTCAAGCCGCGTTTCGACCTGCGCAATGCATTGCTGTGGGGCACGCCTGTCCTGCTGTTGCTGGTGGGAGGCGTTTTCATCGTGCTGACCGCGCGGTCGCGTCGCTCGCTGGCAACCAATGCGCTGACCACTGAGGAACAGGCGGCGCTGGACAAGATACTAGGCAATTAGCTCGGCCATTCTTCCGAGGGCCAGTCCCGCGACGTGTGAATGACGCGCAGGATAACGACGCTCTGACGGCCAGCGATCGGGCGCAACTCATAGGCAATGATGTGGTGTGGGGCAGGCGGCCGATGAACGTCTCATATGTGCCTGTTATTCGGCCTGGCCGGCCCGTCGCCATATCACCAAGGCCTCGGCCCATTTCACGAATACGATCCGCCAGGCGTGCTTGCTGTCATTTATGAAAGCCTTGTGCTGAGTTGTGTACAAGATAGCGCATAGGGCATCGCGGCCAACGGGTTTGTGCGTCTCCCGACCCCAAAACATTACCAAAGTTTCATGTGTCGGAAATGGCGCTGTAATGTGCGCCACTCTAATTCTCTTGCTTGAGGATGCCCATCAGCAGCGTCCATTTGGAAAGAGGATACGAGATCCATGAATATTGCCCCCCGTTCATATTCCGTCACCCGCAAGCGTCTCATGGCTGCCGTCGCGTCTGTCGCCGTGGCCGGTGCGATCGGCGTCGGTGCGCTGACCAGCGGAACCAGCCCTGTTCTGGCCGATGCCGTGCGCGTCGAGGCGCCGCAGGTACCGGGCTTCGCCGATGTCGTCGAGCGGGTTTCTCCCGCTGTTGTCAGCGTCAAGGTCAAGGCCAAGATCAGCCCGGCCGCCGATGACGGCTCCGACCCGTCCGACGATCAGGATGGCATGAACAACCTGCCCAACAATCCGCAACTGCGCCGCTTCTTCAAGGAATTCCGCGGCTTTGGTGATCAGGACGGCCAGGGTGGCGGCAACAGGCGCTTCAGCCATCGCGACCGCAACAACGACCAGCCGCGGCCGGTTGCACAAGGGTCCGGCTTCTTCATCTCGGATGACGGCTATCTCGTCACCAACAACCACGTCGTTTCGGAAGGCTCGGCCTTCACCGTGGTGATGAATGACGGCAAGGAACTTGACGCCAAGCTGATCGGCACCGACCCGCGCACCGATCTCGCCGTGCTCAAGGTCGATGGCGTCGGCAAGTTTACCTATGTCGACTTCGCCGATGACTCCAAGGTTCGCGTCGGCGACTGGGTGGTGGCCGTCGGCAATCCGTTCGGCCTTGGTGGCACCGTCACCGCCGGCATCGTCTCCGCCCGCGGCCGCGACATCGGCGCTGGCCCTTATGACGACTTCATCCAGATCGACGCATCGGTCAACCGCGGCAATTCGGGCGGCCCGACCTTCAACCTCAACGGCCAGGTCGTCGGCATCAACACCGCGATCTTCTCGCCGTCCGGCGGCAGCGTCGGCATCGCCTTCGACATTCCCGCTTCGACCGCCAAGCAGGTCGTTCAGGACCTGATGAAGAGCGGTTCCGTTCAGCGGGGCTGGCTCGGTGTGGAAATCCAGCCGGTCACCTCCGACATCGCTGAGTCGCTTGGTCTGAAGTCCAACAACGGCGCACTGGTTTCCAGTGCCCAGGACGATGGTCCCGGCAAGAAGGCGGGCATCACGGCCGGTGACGTGATCACCCAGGTCAACGGCAAGGACGTCGCTTCGCCGAAGGAACTGGCACGGCTGATCGGCGCCTACTCGCCTGGCAAGTCGGTTGACGTCACCGTGTGGCGCGACGGCAAGAGCCAGACGGTCAAGGTCGATCTCGGCAAACTGCCCTCGAGCGACAAGCAGGCCTCTGTCGACCAGTCGCAGCCTGCCGCTCCGGCAAAGCCCGACACGCTGGCCGATCTTGGCCTGACCGTCACCAAGTCCGAAAACGGCAAGGGGCTGGTGGTGACCGACGTCGATCCCGACAGCGATGCTGCCGATCGCGGCATCCAGCCGGGCGACGTCATCACATCGGTCAATTCGACCGAAGTGAACGGCACCGACGACGTCACCAAGGCGATGACCGAAGCGGTCAAATCCGGCCGCAAGGCGGTGCTGATGCAGATCACCCGCGACGACACCAATCGTTTCGTCGCGCTGCCCGTCGCCAAGGGCTGAGGTCGGCTCCGGAGCGTTCTCTCGGCCTTCCGAGGCGGGTGAGGGCGTTCCGGCGGCAAGTTGGACTTTTCCAGTGCGCCGGTTCAACACCCCCGAGCCGCCGTACGGGAAAGCATGGAGGAGCGCGCGTTAGTCAGTCATCGCGCCTTCCCCCGGCGGCAGCGGGCTTCCCATCGCCCGCTGCCGCACAATTTCAAAAGCGCTTCAACGATCCGATGCCAACGACATCGGCAGCGAGCAGCTTTATCGCGCACTGCTTCGAGCGATCTCGGTCGCGATGCGCTTTGGCAAAGGCCACAATGCAGATGTCTGCCACTCAACCTTCCGGCGAAATCGCGTATAACAGCCCTATGAAGATTCTCGTCATAGAAGACGATCGCGAGGCTGCGGATTACTTGCAGAAAGCCTTTGCCGAGGCCGGTCACACCGCGCATGTCGCCGGTGACGGCGAAACCGGCTTTGCGCTCGCCGACGCCGGCGACTACGACGTGATGGTGATCGACCGGATGATGCCGCGTCGCGACGGCCTGTCGGTCATTGCCGGTCTCAGGTCCAGGGGCAACACGACGCCGGTGCTGATCCTGTCGGCGCTCGGCGAGGTCGATGACCGGGTCACGGGTCTGCGCGCCGGCGGCGACGATTACCTGACAAAGCCCTATGCCTTCTCCGAGCTTCTCGCCCGCGTCGAGGTGCTGAACCGGCGCGCCAGTGCAAAGGAAGCGGAAACCGTCTACCGCGTCGGCGATCTCGAACTCGACAGGCTGTCGCATTCGGTCCGCCGTGCGTCACGCGAGATAACGCTGCAGCCGCGTGAGTTCCGCTTGCTCGAATATCTGATGCGGCATGCCGGCCAGGTGGTGACGCGCACCATGCTGCTGGAAAATGTCTGGGACTACCATTTCGATCCGCAGACCAATGTCATCGACGTCCATGTCTCCCGGCTGCGTGGCAAGATCGAGAAGGGCTTCGACAAGCCCATCCTGCATACGGTTCGCGGCGCCGGCTATATGCTGAAGAGTGGTTAGCTGCGGCATGGCTCTTTCCGTGCCAGCCATCATGAAGACGACGGCAGCGCGGCTTTCGGCGCTCTACTTCCTGCTCTTCGCGCTCTGCGCGGTGGCGCTCGTCTTCTACATGACCTCGCTGTCGGCGCGAATGCTGACCGCGCAGACGCAGGAGACCATCAATGACGAAGTGCTCGGCCTTGCCCGCGCCTATCAGCGCGGCGGCCTGCCGGTACTGGTCCGCGTGGTCGAAGCGCGCTCGCGCCAGCCCGGCGCAAACCTTTACCTGATCGCCGACGCCAACGGCCAGATCCTGACCGGCAACGTGCAGAGCCTCGAACCTGGCGTTCTCGAAACCGAAGGCTGGACCAGCAGTCCGTTCTCTTATCAGCGCTTTGGCGAGGGAGAGCTCGAGCGCCTGCGCAACCTTCCCGCCGAGCAGGGTACCACCACCCAATCCGAGCAGAACGATGCGCAGGCGCAGGGCGAAAAAGGCCACAACGCCATTGCGCTGGTGCTGCGGCTGCCGAACCAGATGATCATGCTGGTCGGCCGCGACCTTGGCGAGCCGGAACGGTTTCGTGCCGTCATCCGCCGTGCGCTGATGCTGGCGCTCGGCATGATGGGGCTGGGCGGATTGCTGATCTGGTTTTTTGTCGGCCGCGCTGCGCTGAAGCGCATCGACAGCGTGTCGGAAGCCAGCCGTCGCATCATGGGCGGCGATCTGTCGGGCAGGCTGCCGGTGACGGGGGTTGGCGACGAGTTCGACCGGCTCTCCGAAAATCTCAATGCCATGCTGGCCAGGATCGCCACGCTCAACGAAGGCTTGAAGCAGGTTTCCGACAACATCGCGCATGATCTGAAGACGCCGCTGACCCGGCTGCGCAACCGGGCCGAAGCGACGCTTTCGGGCAAGCAAAAGCCCACCGACTACCGGCAGGCGCTGGAAGGCACCATCGCCGAGTCGGACCAGTTGATAAAAACCTTCAACGCCATCCTGATGATCTCCCGGCTGGAGGCTGGCTACTCGTCTGAAAATACGAACCGCGTCGATCTTGCGGAAGCCGTACGCGATGTCGTCGAGCTCTATGAGCCGGTGGCGGAAGAGGCGGGCGTGTCGCTGGAAGCAGACGCGCACGAGGCGGTGTCCGTCAACGGCAACCGCGAACTGATCGGCCAGGCGCTGTCGAACATCGTCGACAACGCCATCAAATATTCGACCGGCGCCAATGCCCAGCCGGCGGTGCGCGTCACGCTCGAGCGAGCCGGTGCGGACGTTCGCCTGTCGGTTGCCGACAATGGCCACGGCATTCCCGACGATGGCGACCGCGCGCGTGCCACGGAACGTTTCGTGCGGCTGGAGAAGAGCCGTTCGCAACCGGGTTCGGGTCTTGGCCTCAGCCTCGCCAAGGCCGTCATGACATTCCACAATGGCCGGCTTGAACTCTTGCCTGGCAATCCTGGATTATCCGTGGTCATGAGTTTCCCGGTTCGGGAGGATCACTGATGAGCACGGCTGCGAGAGCGAAAGATTGGCTGCTGAAGCCGGCGGCCAGGCTTGTTCCGCTCGACAAGGACCGTGCGCGGTTGGAACTGGCCGAGATCGCTTCCGCCGCGCGCGAAGAAGGACTGACGCGGCTTGCCAAGTTTCTGGCCGGCAAGGGGGAGGGCCAGGATTTCCTCGCCGCCGTCTTCGATCTGTCGCCGTTCCTGCGCGATACGGCACGTCGCCGGCCGCAAATCCTGGACGGGCTGTTCGAGCAGACAATCGAGGCTCGGCTGAAAGCGATCGGCGCCGCCATAGACCAGGCGCATTTGGCGGAGACCCTTTCGGAATCCGGCCTGATGATGGAGCTGCGCCAGTGGAAGGCGGAGGCGCATTTCCTCATCGCGCTGGCCGATCTTGCCGGCGAGGCCGAAACGGCGCTGACGGTCCCGCGGTTGAGCGACCTCGCTGACGCCTGTACCCGTGCCGCCGTCGACTTCCTGCTGCGCGACGCGCACGGCCAGGGCAAACTCAAACTGCCGGATCTCGACAACCCGTCGAAGCAGTCGGGTTGGATCCTGCTCGGTATGGGCAAGCTCGGGGCACATGAGCTGAATTTTTCCTCGGACATCGATCTGGTGGTTTTCTTCGATCCGGAAGCACCGGCGGTCGTCGACCCGCTCGACGCCACCGAATTGTTTTCGCGGCTGACGCGCCGCCTGGTTCGCATCCTGCAGGACCGCACCGAGCACGGATATGTCTTCCGCACCGATCTGAGGCTGCGCCCCGACCCCGGCTCGACACCGCTGGCGATCCCGGTCGAGGCGGCACTGCGCTACTATGAGGCGCGCGGCCAGAACTGGGAGCGCGCCGCCATGATCAAGGCACGTCCGGTGGCCGGCGATCTGGCAGCGGGCGCTGCCTTCCTCAAGGAGCTTCAGCCCTATATCTGGCGCAAATACATGGACTACGCGGCGATTGCCGACGTCCATTCGATCAAGCGCCAGATCCACGCCCACAAGGGCCATGGTGAGATCGCGGTCAAGGGCCACAACGTCAAGCTCGGGCGCGGCGGCATTCGCGAGATCGAGTTCTTCGTCCAGACCCAGCAGCTTATCGCCGGCGGACGCTTCCCTGAACTGCGTGGCCGCGAGACCGTGCCGATGCTCGGCGAGCTTGCGACACGCGGCTGGATCACCATCGAGGCGCGCGATGCGCTCGCCCGCCAGTACTGGTTCCTGCGCCGCGTCGAACATGCCGTGCAGATGGTTGCCGACGAGCAGACCCACACGCTGCCGGAAGATGATGAAGGCTTGGAGCGCATCGCCCGCATGCTCGCCTTTGCCGATGCTCCTGCCTTTTCCCAGGCGTTTCGCGCCTCGCTGCAGCAGGTCGAACGCCACTACGCGGCACTGTTCGAAACAGCACCGGAACTTTCGACAGGCATCGGCAATCTCGTCTTCACCGGCGATGTCGACGATCCCGATACGCTGCAGACCTTGCACGGCCTCGGCTTCCAGCGGCCAAGCGACATCTGCCGCGTCATCCGAGGCTGGCATTTCGGTCGCTATCGCGTCACTCAGTCGGCGGAGGCGCGCGAGCGGCTGACGGAATTGACGCCGGCTCTGCTGCGCTCCTTCGGCCAGACGCGCCGGGCCGACGAAGCGCTGATGCGCTTCGACGAATTTCTCGCCGGCCTGCCGGCCGGCATCCAGCTGTTTTCCCTGCTGCAGTCCAATCCGGCCCTGCTCAAGCTCCTGGCAACGATCATGGGTGCGGCGCCCCGGCTGGCGGCGATCATCACCCGCCGGCCGCATGTCTTCGATGGTCTGCTCGACCCGGCCTTGCTGACGGAGCTACCGGACCGCGCCTATCTGTCGGCACGGCTTTCCGCCTTTGTCGAGGGCGACCGGCTTTATGAGGACGTGCTCGACCGGCTGCGCATTTTTGCTTCCGAGCAGAAATTCCTGATCGGCGTCCGGCTGCTCGCCGGCTCGATCGATCCGGCGCGCGCCGGCCGCGCCTTCTCCGATCTGGCGGATCTCACCATCGAGGCTGCGTTGCAGGCGGTGACGGCCGAATTCGCGGCGCGCCACGGCACCATTGCCGGCGGCGTGGTTGCGCTGCTCGGCATGGGCAAGCTCGGCAGCCGCGAGCTGACCGCCGGATCGGATGTCGACCTGATCCTGCTTTATGACCACGCGCCGGACGCCGAGGAGTCCGATGGCGGCAAGCCGCTGGCGCCTTCGCATTACTACACCCGCATGACGCAGCGGCTGATCGCGGCTGTGTCGGCGCCGACGGCGGAGGGCGTGCTCTACGAACTCGACCTGCGCCTGCGGCCATCCGGCAACAAGGGTCCTGTGGCCACCCATATCGATGCCTTCAAGAAATATCAGCGCCAGGAGGCCTGGACCTGGGAGCACATGGCGCTGGCCCGGGCCCGCGCCATAGCCGGCGACGCCAGCCTGTGCGGCGAGGTTGAAGCGGAAGTGGCGGCGGTGCTTGGTCAGCCGCGCGACGCCGCAAAGGTGATGGCCGAGGCCTCGGAGATGCGCGCCATGATCGAAAAGGAAAAGCCGCCGCGCGACCTGTGGGACATCAAGCTGATCCCCGGCGGCCTCATCGATCTCGAATTCATCGCCCAAGTGGCCGTCATCACCGGGCAGGTAGGCGCCGGGCCGCGCGTTACCGGTACCGCCGAAATCCTTTCGCGCCTGTCACCGGGCTTCGCCAATGCCGGGGCGAGGCAGGAGCTTTTCGACGCCTATGCGCTCTATCTGGCGCTGACCCAGATGACGCGGCTGTGCCTTACCGGAGCCTTCGAGCGCGACGACGTTCCGCCGGGGCTTTCGGATCTGCTTCTGGCGGTGACCGACCTGCCGGATTTCGGTGTGCTGGAAGCACACCTCAAGGAGACGTCGCAGAAGGTCAGGAAGGATTTCCACCTTTTGCTTCGTACGGGATGACCGGGAAGCGATCGTCCCTTGGAATCGGGGACGTTTCGTGGTCCTCCAGTCTCATGCAGCTACTCTGTTCGCCGAATCTGCTGCAGCGCCCGGCTTGCGTGAGACTGCAAAATCCGGTCGCGCAGATAGGCATAGAAACGCGGCGGCAGCATGCCATAGTCGAATCGGGACGGTTTGCTCCCCGCGATAGGCCTGAGATCGGGACCCGGCCAGAGGAAATGATTGGTTTCGGTGACGACGATCCATGATGGCGTGTCATCGAGGCCGAGATAGGCTTTGAGGGGCGCAGGTATTTCTACTGCATCGGCAGGATCAGCTGGTGGCGAGTGTGTGACCGGAACGACCGTTATGACTTCACGGCCCTCCACGACCCGGCGCGCGGCGACAATGGCGCATGGTCGGTTTTTTGCGACCTTCTTCGGCACCCTTTTCGTGTTCTCTCACCCAGAGGTAAGAATAGCAAATCACCAGACCCGGGATAGGTTTGGGCAGGCTCACGGTGTCCAGTCTTTGAGCATTGCATCAAGCCCGGCATATTCGCTCGATACGGCGCTTTCGGCGATGGCGTTAAGCGTCTCGTCGTCCAGCTCTTCCACAGGACGGGCGACCCGTCCCTTGACCAAGACCTCGAACATCGCCGCCGACAGGAGTACCGTGTGGGTCCGGCCATTCTTTGTGATTGCGACCGGCGCACGCTGGGCAGCATCCTGAAAACGCCCGACATTCTGCTGGAATTCCGTTGAAGTCACTCGCATGACAAGGCCTTTCTTTTTTATCCAAAATAGATAAAATAGATAACTTTGTCAAAGCGTTTCACCTCGCGTCCACGAGGTGGATCAGGCCTGGGATGGTGATAAAAACTTCACGCTGCAACCTTGACGGCCAGCACGCTCTTCTTCACCGGAATGCGCACCGACACGATAGTGCCGACACCTTCGCTCGACCGGATCTTCAGCGCGCCGCCCTGAAGCTCGGCCAGCGAACGTGAGATGGCAAGGCCAAGGCCGGACCCGGCATGGCTCTTGGAGAACTGGTTCTGCACCTGTTCGAACGGCCGTCCGAGCTTTCCGAGCGCCTCCTTGGGGATGCCGCAGCCATTGTCCTCGATCGTCAGCACCAGCGCGCCGGATGTGTTGCGGGCCCTGACCGATATGTGGCCGCCCTGGCCGGTGAACTTCACCGCATTGGACAAAAGGTTGATGACGATCTGCTTGATCGCACGGCGATCGGCGACCAGCGTCAGCGCATCGGCAATGCGCGTTTCCACGGAGATGGCCTTTTGCGCCGCCTGCAGCGAAACGACGCGTACGGTTTCGCTGATCAGCGGGCCGAGGTCGATCTCTTCCCGGTCCAGAGAGAACTGGCCGGCCTCGATCTTGGACATGTCGAGAATATCGTTGATGACGCCCAGCAGGTACTTGCCGCTGCTGTTGATGTCGGTGGCATATTCCTCGTAGCGCTCCGATCCGAGCGGGCCGAACAGCCCTTGTTCCATCAGTTCGGAGAAGCCGATGATGGCGTTCAGCGGCGTGCGCAACTCATGCGACATGTTGGCCAGGAATTCGGATTTGGCCCGGTTCGCCGCTTCGGCCCGTTCGGTTTCCTTCATGTATTTGCGGTTGAGGTCGACCAGTTCGCGCGAACGCTCCTCTTCGGCCCGCCGCGCGAGGCTGAGATCATGGATCGTTGCCATCAGCCGTCGCTCACTGTCGACCAGCTTCTCCTGGTGCAGCTTGATCTGGGTGATGTCGGAACCGACCGAGACGATGCCGCCGTCCCGGGTCTTCAGTTCGTTGACCTGCAGCCAGCGGCCATCGGCCAACTGCCGCTCGAAAGTGGCGCCGCCCTGCAGGCCGCTGGTGTGGGCAAGCCGCCTTTCGGAAGCAAAGGCCAGCATGCGTTCTTCCAGCGCCGCGCGCGCGGTGCCCGGCATCACGTCGCGGTCCGAAAGCCCGTTGTCCTGCTGGTATTTGGAATTGCACATGATCAGGTGCTGCGTCGAATCCCACAGCACGAAGGATTCGTTGATGTTCTCGATCGCCGTTCTGAGGCGAAGGTCGGCAGCCTCGGAACGCAGCGCCAGATGACGCTGTTCGGTGACGTCGACGGCGATGCCGATCAGCTGGATCTCCGGCGCTTCCGGATCGATGACCTGTGCCCGCGCGCGCATCCAGACCCATTGGCCATCGGCATGGCGCATGCGGAACACCTGATCGATGTGATCGATCTCGCGAGCGACGATTCTGTTGGCGAGCTCGAACAGGTCGCCGTCCTCGGGATGGATGATCTGATCGACCTCGCCGAAGGACAGCATCGTTTCGCAAGGCTTGTAGCCGAGCATGTCGTACATCGAGCGCGACCAGTACATCTTGCCGCGCACCATGTCCCAGTCCCACAGGCCGCAGCGGCCGCGAACCAGCGCCATGTCGATGCGCTGATGCGCTTCGAGGTAGATGCGGTCGGCCGCCTGCGCACGTGCCGCCTGGCCGAAATAGGCATAGAGGATGACGATCAGCACACCGGCCGTCAGCACGAACAGGGTGACGTTCAGCGAAACGGTCTTGCGCCAGGCATCGAAAACCGCGTCCTGTGGCACCAGGGCCGCCGATGCACCCTTTCCGCCATTCGCCAGGCTGACCGCGGCGTACCAATCCCGTCCGTCGATGTTGACGTCCATGACGCCCGCACGATCGCCGAACATGAACAAGGGCTGGCCGCCCTCGACGAGGCCGTCCAGCGAATGGCCCTGCCATGGCATCGAGCGTGGCGTCACCGCGACGATCTTGAAAGCGCTGTCGGTGATGACAAGCACATGGCTGCGGCCCATCGCGCCCTGACGGCTGGTGGTCTCCAGCAGATCCTGTATGGCGCCGGGCACCGTTTCCGAGGTGGTGGCGAGCGAACTGGCCAGCTGGCCCGCCGCCAGCGTCAGGATCGCCTTGGCATTGCGCTCGACATCGTCGCGCTCGTTCATCAGCGACAGCACGCGCAACGCCGCGATGACGATCAGGAAAGTGATGATGAGGACGGGTATTGATCGGCGCAGCAGCGGCTCGGCGGCCAGAAGCCGCCGGTAGGCCGGTTCGGCGATGAGTCGCGTATTCCCGGCAAGACCGTCGCCGCGCGTCTCCCGATGCGCAAAAACCGTCCCTCCGGGCGCGCCCCACGCGTCCGCCTTCGCCATAAATGGCACTCCCCGAATTTGCCTATGCTGCTTGGTGATCCGGCAAACGCCGCACTTCCGAATCGTCAGTAAAGAATCAAAGGTGATTCGCCTTGTCCAGTGGTCCGGCGAAAAAAGATTAAAAATCGACTAAAATAATGGGCTTTCGCTGGCGCAGCGCCTAACGGAAGCCGCTGCTGGCAGGTCCTGGTTGAAATTCACCAGCTTGGCGGCGTGCACGGATCTCCCTTCTGCCACAAGGGGAGAAGGAAGAGAGCGGCTAAGCCAGCGTGCGCTCGACAATATCCCGCAGATCCGCCGACAGGTTTTCGGCGCCGGCGATCGAGAGCAGCGCTTCCCTGGCCTTCGCCTGCCGCAAGGGTTCGAGCGAACGCCAGGATCTGAGCGCCGTCGCCAGCCTTGCCGCCACTTGCGGGTTGCGCTTTTCAACCTCGAGGACGGTTTGAGCAAAGAACCAGTAGCCTTCGCCGTCGGTCCGGTGGAAGCCGGTCTGATTGGCGCTGGAGAAGGTGCCGATCAGCGAGCGCACCCGGTTCGGATTGCCCATCGAGAAGGCCGGGTGGTTGGTCAAGGCCTTCACCGTGTCGACGGTTTGCGGCCCCGGTACGCTGGCCTGGATCTGGAACCATTTGTCCATGATCAGCGGGTCGGACCCGTAGGTCGTCTCGAAAGCCGCCAGCGCCTCGACCGCCTCGGGCGAACCGTGGTGACGATGCGCGAGCACGGCAAGTGCTGCCGCGCGGTCGGTCATGTTGGTCGCGGACTGGAAATGCCCGGCAGCGAGTTCCGCTCCGCCCGGCTGCAGCGACAGATAATCCAGCAGGGTGTTGCGCAAGGCGCGTCGTCCGGCGCTTGCGGCGTCGGGGCTGAACGCTTCTCTGTCGGCAAGGCTGAGGTAGAGGCCCGAAAAAACGTCCCGGTTCGCAGTGCCGATCGCCAGCGCCAGTGCCTCGCGAGCCGCATAGATGGCATCGGGGTCGATGTTCCTGCCGATGTCGCGGGCAATGTCGGCTTCGCCGGGCAGGGCCAGCGCCAATGCCCGATAGGCCGGCTCCAGCGTCTCGTCGCCGGCAATGCTGCCGGCGAGCTCGGTCAGCCGCGGCGCAAAGGCCGGCTGCTTGCCGCCGAGGATCTCGCGGAACGCTGATATCAGCGCATCGGTCAGCAATGTGTTGAAGGCCTGCCAGCGCGAGAAGGCGTCGCCATCGTGGCGGGCAAGGAAGAACTGGTCGTCGGCTTTCTGCTCGACGGACAATGTCACCGGCGCCGAAAAGCCGCGATTGAGCGACACGGCCGGGCGCTCGGTGACGCCTGAAAACCGCACCATGTGGCGGCGCTTGCGGATATGGATGACGCCGCCCTCGACGCTGGCGCCCTCGACGCTACTATACGGCACAGGCTTGCCGCCGGCGCCGATCAGCCCGAAAGCGAGCGGGATGTGCATCAGCCGCTTGCGGCTTTCGGAGGGTGTCGGCGGCACCGACTGCTCGATTTCGAGTGTGAACTCCTGCGCGGCTGGATTGTGCGTCGAACTGATCGTCAGGTTCGGCGTTCCCGCCTGATGATACCAGAGCGCGAACTGCGACAGGTCGCGGCCGGACGCATCCTCGAACACCTTGATGAAATCCTCGATCGTCGCCGCGTCACCGTCGTGCCGCTCGAAATAGAGGTCCATGCCGGCGCGAAACACGTCGGCACCGAGAATTGTGCGGATCATGCGCACCACTTCGGAGCCCTTCTCGTAGACCGTCGCGGTGTAGAAATTGTTGATCTCGCGGTAGCGGCGCGGCCGCACCGGATGGGCCAGTGGGCCCTGGTCCTCTGGAAACTGGTGGGCGCGCAAGGTCCGCACTTCGGCGATGCGCTTGACCGCGCGCGAGCGCTGGTCGGCGGAGAATTCGTGGTCGCGGAAAACCGTCAGGCCTTCCTTCAGGCAGAGCTGGAACCAGTCGCGGCAAGTGATTCTGTTGCCTGTCCAATTGTGGAAATACTCATGCGCTATGATCGCCTCGATATTGGCGAAATCGGCGTCCGTCGCGGTCTCCCGGTCGGCCAGCACATATTTGTCGTTGAAGATGTTGAGGCCCTTGTTCTCCATCGCGCCCATGTTGAAGTCCGACACGGCGACGATGTTGAAGACGTCGAGATCGTATTCGCGGCCGAACGCCTCCTCGTCCCATTTCATCGACCGCTTCAGGGCGTCCATCGCATAGCCGGCCAGCGTCTCCTTGCCGGGCTCGACATAGATGCCGAGCTCGACCGTGCGGCCGGACAGGGTGACGAAACTGTCCGCGAGCCGGCCGAGATTGCCGGCTACCAATGCGAACAGATAGGACGGCTTGGGGAAAGGGTCGTGCCACACGGCATAATGCCAGCCGTCGCCGAGGTCGCCCTTTTCGAGCGGGTTGCCGTTGGACAGGAGCAGCGGCGCCTCGTCGCGCATTGCCTCCATGCGCACCGTGTAGACGGACAGGATATCGGGACGGTCGAGGAAATAGGTGATGCGGCGAAAGCCCTCGGCTTCGCATTGCGTGCAGTAGACGTGGCTCGAGCGGTAGAGGCCCATCAGGGCTTCGTTGCCCGCCGGCGCCACCTCGGTCTCGATGAGCAACTGGAAGCGCCGCGCCACCGGTGGCTCGAGGATGGTCAACTGGTCGGGCGTCGCCAGCAGATCCGCCGGTTTTACCTTCTTGCCGTCGATCTCGATGCGCTTGAGCGTCAGCCCGTCGCCGTCGAGCACCAACGGTGCCGACACGGAGACGCCGTCACGGCGCTCTATCGTGAGCACGGCGGTGACACGCGTTGCGTCTGGCGAAAGGCGGAAGGTGAGGTCGGTTTGCGGAATGAGGTAGTCGTTGGGGCGATAGTCTTCAAGCTTGAAGACCTGGCCGGTGTCCGTGCGCATTCCGTGGGTTTTCCTGTCGATTGCGTTGGCGGCGGATTGTGTCCGCTGGTCCAAGAAATTTGAAGTCCGCGCTCTTTACACGAAACGGCCCCTCGACAAAACTGAGGCAATGCCTATTTCAGGCGTTCGTTCTCCTGTCATCATCACGAGGCATCCATGACCGTCGTCACACCGAAATTCGGCATGGGCGCATCCGTGCTGCGGCGCGAGGATGCCGCCTTCATCCAGGGCCAGGGCCGTTATACCGACGACATCCAGCCGGCTGGCGTCCTGCATGGCTATGTCCTGCGTTCGCCGGTCGCCAAGGCCAGCTTCACCATCGGTTCGACCGAGGCGGCGAAGGCCGCACCTGGCGTCCATCTGGTACTGACCGGCAAGGACCTTGCCCATCTCGGCGATCTGAAATCCGGCGTCATGCAGGAACAGCCGGACGGCACCAAGGCGCCGACGCGCGACATCCCGATCCTGTGCCGCGACCGCGTCAACTATGTCGGCGATGCCGTTGCCTTCGTCGTCGCCGACAGCCGTGCCTTGGCGCAGGATGCCGCTGAATTGATCGATGTCGACTATGACGGCGAAGACGCGGCTTCCGGGACCGCAAATGCACTTGCCGAAGGCACGCCGCTGGTCTGGCCGGAGCTCGGTTCCAACCGCGCCTTCAACTACCACATGGGCGACAGGAAAAAGACCGAAGCGGCTTTCGCCAAGGCCGCACACGTCACCCACATCGAGTTCGTCAACAACCGGCTGGTCTGCAACTACATGGAGCCGCGCTCCGCGATCGGCGAATGGAACGTCGAGGAGAAGCGCTTCGTGCTGACCACCGGGTCGCAAGGCGTGCACTCCATGCAGTACATCCTGGCCAGCGTGTTCAAGATCAAGAAGGGCCAGTTGCGCGTCATCACGCCTGATGTCGGCGGTGGTTTCGGGCCGAAGAGCTTCGTCTACCGCGAATATCCGCTGGTGCTGGAAGCGGCGAAGCGGATTGGCCGCCCGGTGAAGTGGGTCGGCGACCGCACGGAACACTTTCTGACCGACGCGCAAGGCCGCGACAATTTCGTCACGGCCGAGATGGCACTGGACAAGGACGGCCGCTTTCTCGGCATGAAGGTGGACCTGCTCGCCAACATCGGCGCCTATATCTCGCAATATGGTCCGTTCATCCCCTATATCGGCGTCACCATGTCGACCGGTGTCTACGATATCCAGGCGCTCGACGTCTCGGTGACCGGCCTCTACACCAACACCTGCCCGGTCGATGCCTATCGCGGTGCCGGCCGGCCGGAAGCAGCCTTCCTGCTGGAAAAACTGGTCGATGCCTGCGCCCACGATCTCGGCCTGCCCGTCGAGGAGATCCGCCGCCGCAATTTCATCCGGCCGGAGCAATTTCCCTACCGGACGCAAACCGGCCGCCTCTACGACACCGGTGAATTCGAAGGCCATATGGAGCGCGCCATTGAGCAATCCGAATGGAAAGCGTTTCCGGAGCGGCTGGCGCAGTCCAAGGCCGGCGGAAAAATCCGCGGTCTCGGCATGGCGACCTATATCGAGGCCTGTGCCTTTCCGGGCTCGGAGCCGGCCTTCGTCGAACTCAATGGCGACGGCACGGTGACGCTGAAGATCGGCACCCAGACCAACGGACAGGGACACGCCACCGCCTATGCGCAGTTCCTGTCGGAAAAGCTCAATCTCGACATCGACAAAATCCATGTCCGCCAGGGCGATACCGATGAATTGAAGGCCGGCGGCGGCACCGGCGGCTCGCGCTCCATTCCGCTGGGGGGTGTGTCGGCTTCCCGCGCGGGCGAGGATCTGGCCAACAAGATCAAGCGCATCGCCGCCGACGAGCTCGAGGCTTCTGCCGGCGACATCGAGTTGTCCGATGGTGTTGCCCGCATCGTCGGCACCGATCGCTCGCTCGATTTTTCCAGCATCGCCAAGGCCGCCAAGACGCCTGACGATCTCAAGGGCTTTGGCGAGTTCGTGCAGGACGAATGCACCTATCCCAACGGCACCCACATCTGCGAGGTCGAGATCGATCCCGACACCGGCGCGACCGAGATCGTCCGCTACACCATCGTCGACGATTTCGGCGTGACCGTAAACCCGATCCTGCTCGCCGGCCAGGTGCATGGCGGCGTCGTGCAAGGCGTCGGCCAGGCACTGACCGAGGACACTATCTATGGCGAGGACGGACAGCTTTTGACGGCGAGCTTCATGGATTACGCCATGCCGCGCGCCGACAATTTCCCGTTCTTTCATTTCGAGACCCGCAACGTGCCTTCGACCACCAATGCGCTTGGCATCAAGGGCGCGGGCGAGGCCGGCACCATCGGCTCGACCCCGGCGGCACTCAATGCGGTGACCGACGCGCTCTGGCGCGCTTATGGCGTCAGGCACATCGACATGCCGGCAACGCCGGCGCGTATCTGGGCGACGATCCGAGAAGCGTCGGGAGCGTGACAGCAGGCCCCGGCAGCCCCTCGGCCACAGCCAGCGATGATGCCGGCGGGCACGACACGCTTACCGGCATCATGCTCAAGATCGTGTCGGTGGCGGTCTTCGTCGGCATGCAGACCTGCATCAAAGCCGCAGGCACCGTTCCGGCCGGCCAGATTGTCTTCTTCCGCTCTTTCTTCGCCATCTTCCCGATCATCGCCTTCCTGGCCTTCAGGAAAGAACTCGGCACTGCCTTCACCACCAAGCGTCCGTTCAACCACATCGCCCGCGGCCTGGTCGGCGTCTGCGCCATGGGGCTCGGCTTTTTCGCGTTGACCCGGCTGCCGCTGCCGGAAGCGATCACGCTGAACTACGCGCAGCCGCTGCTGGTGGTGGTGTTCAGCTCCATCTTCCTCGGCGAGGCTATCCGCGTGTATCGCTGGAGTGCGGTCGCGGTCGGCCTGGTCGGCGTGCTGATCATCTCCTGGCCGGAACTGACGCTGCTGAGTTCCGACCAGGCGCTCGACGACCAGGAAGTGCTTGGCGTCATGGCCGCTCTTGTCGCGGCGGCGATCTCGGCCGTCGCCATGCTCTTGGTGCGCAATCTCGTGCAAAGCGAGCGCACGGCGACCATCGTGCTGTGGTTTTCGGTGACGGCGAGCGTCATGTCGCTGCTGTCGCTGCCATTCGGCTGGCAGGCGCTGACGCCGCTCCAGGCGGCCCTTCTTGTTGCCGCCGGCTTCTGCGGCGGCCTTGGCCAGATCCTGATGACGGCGGCCTATCGCCATGCCGAAGCCTCGGTCGTGGCGCCGTTCGAATACACCTCGATGATCCTAGGCCTCGTCGTCGGCTATCTCGTCTTCGGCGACGTCGCCACGCTCCATATGCTTGTCGGCGGCCTGATCGTCGTCGCCGCCGGCATCTTCATCATCTGGCGCGAACGCCAGCTCGGCCTGGAGCGCACCCGCACGCGCAAGGCATCTTTGCCTGAAGGGTGATTACGACAGCTCGGCTCGCTCCTTCGCCAACCGAACCAGCACCGTCCTCGTCTGTTCATCGGCGGGGAAAAACGATTCGATCGCCAGTTCCGAAAGCGTCACGTCGAGCGGCGTGCCGAACACCGTGATGGTGCTGATAAACGACAGCACCTGATCGCCATGCGCCAGCCTGAGCGGGTGCACGATGGCGTTCGGCTCGACCGGCGACGGCCGGTTGCTCCTCAGGCCGGACGGATAAGTCCTCAGTTCACGCTCGAGTTCGATCAGCACCGCGTCGCCGCTCGCGTCATTCTGGTGTTTCAGGCGCTCGAGCAGATGCGTGCGCCATTCCTGAAGATTGACGATGCGTGGCGCGATGCCGCCGGGATGCAGGCTGAGGCGAAGCACGTTGACCGGCGGCGTCAGCAGCGAAGCCTCGCTGACATCGGCAAGGAAGGGAGCGATGGCGGCGTTGGCCGAAACCAGGTTCCAGTGGCGGTCGACAGCGAGTGCCGGGAACGGCTCGTGGCCTTTGAGCACGATTTCGACCGCCGCCATCGCCGGCGCCATTGTCGTGTCGGTCAGCGAGCGTTCGCCGAAACTGGGGGCAAAGCCGGCGGCGAGCAGCAACTGGTTGCGTTGCCTCAGCGGGATCGACAATTGCTCGGCCAGATGCAGCACCATGTCGCGCGAGGGCGCGGCGCGGCCGCTTTCGACGAAGCTCAGATGCCGCTGCGAGATTTCGGCCTCCATGGCGAGGTCGAGCTGCGACATGCGCCGGCGCGTGCGCCATTCGCGAATGAGGCTGCCGGCGGAGGTTTGGGCTGTTGTCATGAGTGGATGGTTAGGCTGGTGAGGACGGCATTTCAATTACCTGCAAGGTTATCGCTAGGTGAGCGCTCGCAGCTTTGCCTTCACTTCGAGGAAATCCCGCCACGCCAGCTTCTTGTGCGACGGGGTTCGCAGGAGATAGGCCGGATGCAGCGTCGGCATGGCCGGGATGGCGATGCCGGATGCCGTCGTGTGAACGCGCCAATTGCCGCGCAGCCGCAATATGCCTTCCGAGGTGTTGAGCAAGGTCTTGGCCGACGGGCCGCCAAGATTGATCAGCACCTTGGGATTGACCAGCTCGATCTGCCGTTCGATGAACGGCCGGCAGATCTCGGTTTCGTGCGGCGTCGGCGTGCGATTGCCCGGCGGCCGCCAGGGAATGACATTGGCGATATAGGCTGAAGTGCGGTCGAGCCCGATCGCGGCCAGCATGCGGTCGAGCAGCCGGCCCGAGCGGCCGACGAAGGGCAGGCCCTCGATGTCCTCGTCGCGGCCGGGCGCCTCGCCGACCAGCATGACGGCGGCTTCCGGGTTGCCGTCGGCAAACACCAGGTTCTTGGCGGTGGCCTTGAGATTGCAGCCCTCGAACGCCGCCATATGCTGGCGAAGCTCGTCCAGCGTCGTTGCTGTGGTCGCCAATTGGCGGGCAAGTGCCGCCTGCGCTTCGTCGGGAACCGCAGTCGTCGCAGACGGCGACCGCGCGACGGGTGGTGCATTTGCTCTGTCCCCGGCTTCGCCGCGGGTCGTCGAGCGCAGCGGTGCGGCGGTGCCACCCGAAGGCGCTGCAATCGGCGCGCGTTCCATCGGCTTTGGCGCAACCTCGGCGAACCGGTTCACCGGCTGCTCTTCGAACGCCTCGTCGACGCCCACGCTGGCGTAAAACGCCAGCAGGTCGGCGATATCAGGTCTGTTGGTTGGGGAAGCGGCAGTCATCGATTCACATTCGTCCGCGTGGCGGCAATTTGCAAGGCTGGCAGCTTGAGTTCCTTCGGAGCCTCTCGCCGGCGCGTTGGCTGACGGAGCATCAAACGAAAAACCCGCCTGTGCGGCGGGTCACTGGCGCAACTCAGCACCATAGGCAAAAATGTACCATAGCTGAGCTCACCGAGTCAAGAAAAAATTCCTATCGTGTCAGCCCGTTGGTATGCGCGGATCCTGCACCAGGTAGAAGGTCCATCTGGGCGTGTAGTCGGTCATCAGGAATTCGAAGCTGGCGGTTTTCAGCGGGTCGACCTTGCCATTCCTGAACAGCAGCCGGTCATAGGGTTCGAAATCGCGATCGAAATCGGCGAAATTGCTCGACCGGATATTGTCCGGCGTCTTGTTGCGCTGGTCGAAGGAAAGCCCGTCGCCGAACACGCTCGGCTGGTTCAGGATCTCCTGCAATTCGAACTGGAATTCGACCCAGGCCTGGCCGCTGTTGTTGAGCACCTCGATGCGCATATACATCATGCCGTTGGCGAATTCGCCGGCCTTGCCGAAGGCCTGGATCGGCTTTGTCGTGCGGATCGTCAGCGTCACCGGCGTTGACGAAGTCAGCTCTTCGGTGATGACGAACGGATCGTCCTTTGTGCCGATGCCCGAGGCGCCGGTGATGTGGAAGCCGCCAAGCTCGTCGGAGAAGGAGTAGGCGCCCGCCGCCCAGACCTTCACTTCGTCGGCGGCAGCGTGGTGCGGCGCCAGCATCAGAAGGGCCAAAAGGAGCGCCCGGCGGATCCGGCCGGGCGGGAAAAGAAAGCGCGTCGATGAAAAGCCGGCTGGCCCAGGAAAGCGCATGGCGTGAAGTATGGCCGATAAGCAAGCCGTCGAACAATTAAAAACGCGCGCCCCGCAGGCAATGCCGGCCGAAAAGCAGTCTTCCAGCCTCGCAATGCGCGACTTTTTGGCCAAAACGGCATTGTCACGTATGCGCCGGTTTCCTGTCGTCAATTGATGCGCTATGCAGCGCGGGAGCCAGCAAGATACCCGAATGGGATAAGCCAGTGCGGAGGGGTTGATGAGCGACATCGAACGCGAAAGCATGGAATTCGACGTGGTTATCGTCGGTGCCGGGCCGGCGGGCCTCGCCGCCGCCATCCGCCTCAAGCAGGTCAATCCCGAGCTTTCGGTCGTCGTCCTGGAGAAGGGCGGTGAGGTCGGCGCCCATATTCTCTCCGGCGCCGTCGTCGATCCGATCGGCATCGACCGGCTCTTGCCGGGCTGGCGCGACGAGGACGGCCATCCCTTCAAGACGCCGGTCACCGCGGATCATTTCCTGGTCCTTGGTCCTGCCGGCTCGTTCCGTCTGCCCAACATTTTCATGCCGCCGCTGATGAACAATCACGGCAACTACATCGTTTCGCTGGGCAATGTCTGCCGCTGGCTGGCGACCAAGGCCGAAGCGCTCGGCGTCGAGATCTATCCGGGCTTTGCCGCTGCCGGCCTGCTCTACAATGAGCAAGGCGCCGTCACCGGCGTGGTCACCGGCGACATGGGCGTCGAGAAGGACGGAACGCACGGCCCGGGTTTCGCACCCGGCATGGCGCTGATGGGCAAATATGTGCTGATCGGGGAGGGCGCTCGCGGCTCGCTCGCCAAGCAACTGATCGCCAGATACAAGCTTTCCGATGGCCGCGAACCGGGCAAATACGGCATCGGCCTGAAGGAACTCTGGCAGGTCAAGCCGGAGAACCACCGGCCGGGGCTGGTCCAGCATTCCTTCGGCTGGCCGCTTGACTTGAAGACCGGCGGCGGCTCGTTCCTCTACCATCTCGAGGACAACCAGGTGGCGGTCGGCTTCGTCCTCCACCTCAATTACAAGAATCCCTGGCTGTCGCCGTTCGAGGAATTCCAGCGCTTCAAGACCCATCCGGCGATCGCGGCTACGTTCGAAGGCGGCAAGCGGCTGGGCTATGGCGCGCGCGCCATCACCGAGGGCGGCTGGCAGTCGGTGCCGAAATTGTCCTTCCCCGGCGGTGCGCTGATGGGCTGTGCCGCGGGCTTCGTCAACGTGCCGCGCATCAAGGGTTCGCACAATGCCGTGCTGTCCGGCATGCTGGCGGCCGAGCATGTCGCCGAGGCGATCGGCGCCGGGCGCGCCAACGACGAACTCGCTTCCTACGAGGAAGCCTGGCGCGCGACCGACATCGGCAAGGATCTGAAGAAGGTGCGCAACGTCAAGCCGCTGTGGTCGCGCTTCGGCACCATCGTCGGTGTCGGCCTTGGCGGCCTCGACATGTGGCTGAACACGCTGTTCGGTGTCTCGCCCTTCGGCACGCTGAAGCATGGCAAGGCCGACTACGCAACGCTCGAGCCTGCCGCCCGGCACAAGAAGATCGCCTATCCGAAGCCCGATGGCGTGCTGACTTTCGACAGGCTGTCCTCGGTGTTCCTGTCCAACACCAATCACGAGGAAAACGAGCCGGTCCACCTGCTTGTCGGCGACATGGAGCTGCAGAAGCGTTCCGAGCACGATGTCTTTGCGGGCCCCTCGACGCGCTATTGTCCGGCCGGGGTTTACGAGTGGGTCGACAAGGACGGCAACGCCGCCGCCGATCCCACGGCCAAGGATGTGCGCTTCGTCATCAACGCGCAGAACTGCGTCCACTGCAAGACATGCGACATCAAGGACCCGAACCAGAACATCAACTGGGTGCCGCCGCAAGGCGGAGAAGGCCCGGTCTATCAGGGCATGTAGGCCCGCGCCGGCCGCAGCGCGCAAAGGTCCCGACGATGGCTCGGCGTCTCCCGTGGCATGTGGAACATTAGAACTGTTGAAACTGCCGCGCGCTTATGGTTCCATTCCTTGACGATAAGGAGATGGCCAATGCGCGTGGCGGTTCTGGCATGCCTTGTGGCGATCGGTGCGCTGTTCGGTTTGGCTTCGGCGGCCCCGGCCGGCACCAGGGTGGTGGTCAAGACGCGGACCTACGACATCACCGGGAACACGGGGCTGGCACTAGTCCAGGCTATGGACCGCAAGGGGCCGAAGCACGGCTTCATGACGCATGCCATCGCGCTGACCGGCTACGCTGTGGATTGGGACCTCGACACCAGCCAGGACAATGGCGTCTGCCGCTTGCGGCGTGCCAACGGCACGCTCAATCTCTTCTACACGTTTCCGCGTGTCGCCTCGGCCACCACCCCGACGCTCCGGAAGCGCTGGACGCGGTTCTTCGCCGGCGTCCGCGCCCATGAGGAAACCCATGGCCGCATCGCCAGGGAGATGATGCGGGCCACGGAAAGATCCATCTCCGGCCTCAGGGTTGCCGACGACCGGTCCTGCTACAAGACACGTCGCGAGGCACAGCGACGCATCAAGGCCACCAATGCCGCATATGAGGCCAAGCAGCTCGCTTTCGATGCGCGCGAGCATCGCGACGGCGGCCATGTCCAGCATCTCGTCATCGCTTTGGTCAGGCCCTGATCCTTCAGCCTGGCGTCTTGCCGGCCTGGACAATGGCCGCGGTCGCGGTTTCATGTTCGTCGAGCGGCTTTTGCTGGTTCAGCCTGAGCGAGAACTCCACCATGACCGGAAGGTGATCCGAGCCGGTGTCTTCCAGCCGTGTCGCCGAATGGATCGTCACGCCGCCCTTGCTGAAAACCTGGTCGATCGGCAGGCCGGCGAAGCGCCGCAGGAAATCCGGCAGCCTGATGTGGATCCAGGTCGGGCCGGCGGAAGGCATGACGGTCAGCCCGCCAAGCGCCGCGACCCGCCGCACTGCGGCACTCCATGGGGCGGCATTGCAGTCGCCCGCCATGATGGCCGTCTCGCCGAGCGCGGAAAGCGGCTCTGTCAACTCGCCGATCTGCCAGTACTGCTCGCGTGGCCAGGGCCAGCTGAGATGGATCGCGGCGACATCGACGTCGATGCCGCCGAAGTCGACGGTCGCTGTCGCCATGGCACCACGCCTTTCGCAACGCGCCTCGGTGCCGGCGGCAAAGGGCCGCCGCGAGAGCAGCGCGACGCCGAATATCTTGTTAGGGTAAGGACAGAGGATCCGGTATGGATATGCGCTGCTGATATAGCCAAGCTCGGTCGCCCACATCGCCGACACCTCGTCGAGGGTGATCACGTCGGGATTGGTCCGGCCGATCAGCGACAGCACCTTCTTCGGCGTTGGATTGTCGTAGCGCAGGTTCATCTGCAGCAGCTTGTAGATCGCGCGGTCTTTGTTCTTGGCTTCATAGGCCGCCTGAACCGGCCACAGGCGGGAGAAGGACAGCGAGCCGGAAGTGGTGGCGAAGGCCGCCACGGCAAAAAGCAGTGCCACGGCCGCTTGCAGTCGAAATGTCGTGGCCAGCAGCGGCAGTGCGCAAAGCGCCATCAGCACGGCAAGATGGACGCGGAAATGCGAGAAGGAATCGAAGGCGGGATGCAGCGTTCCGAAAAACCCGGCCACCAGCGCGATCGAACAGGCCAGCATTGCCAGGAATGCAACCGAAATCAGCAATGTCCCGAAGCCCGCTTTCTCCATGCCGCTTGCTTATCGGCAGAAATGCGGCTCAATCAAGATGGCGAAACGCCCATGCGATGCGTGGAACCGGCCTACTGGAACGCCGTTTCCGAAAAACTTCTGAGCTTGCGCGAATGCAACCGCTCCATCGGCATTTCCGCGAGCTTCTCCATAGCCCTGATGCCGATGGTCAGGTGCTGCGCCACCTGGCGCTTGTAGAATTCGGTCGCCATGCCGGGCAGCTTCAACTCGCCATGCAGCGGTTTGTCCGAAACGCACAGCAGCGTGCCGTAGGGAACACGGAAGCGGAAGCCATTGGCGGCGATGGTCGCCGATTCCATGTCGAGTGCGATGGCGCGAGATTGCGACAGACGCTGTACCGGCCCACGCTGGTCGCGCAGTTCCCAGTTGCGATTGTCGATGGTGGCGACGGTGCCGGTGCGCATGATGCGCTTCAGGTCGTAGCCCGAAAGGCCGGTGACTTCGGCGACGGCTTCCTGCAACGCCACCTGGATCTCGGCCAGCGGCGGGATTGGCACCCAGACCGGAAGATCGTCGTCCAGCACGTGGTCCTCGCGCACATAGGCATGCGCCAGCACATAGTCGCCCAGCGCCTGGGTGTTGCGCAGGCCGGCGCAGTGACCGAGCATCACCCAGGCATGCGGCCTCAGCACCGCAATATGGTCGGTGATGGTCTTGGCGTTGGAAGGCCCGACGCCGATATTGACCATGGTGATGCCGCCATGTCCCGATTTCTTCAGGTGATAGGCCGGCATCTGCGGCAGGCGCGGCGGTGCAACGCCTTCGCTGGGCGCGCTCTGCCCACTCTTGGTGATGACATTGCCCGGCTCGACGAACTCCGTGTATCCGCCGCCGCCATTGGCCATCAGGTCGCGGGCGCGGGCGACGAATTCGTCGATGTAGAACTGATAGTTGGTGAACAGCACGAAGTTCTGGAAATGCTGCGGCGTGGTCGCCGTATAGTGCGACAGCCGGTGCAGCGAATAGTCGATGCGCTGCGCCGTGAAAGGCGCCAGAGGCCTCGGCTCGCCGAAGGCGACTTCGAAGGTGCCGTTGGCGATCTGGTCGTCGGTGCCATCGAGATCGGGCACGTCGAACAGGTCGCGGATCGGCCGCTTGATACGCTCTGCCGCCGCGCCGTCGACATGGGTGCCTTCAAGGAAGGCGAAATGCAGCGGGATGGGTGTGGTCGATTCCGACACCGTGACCGCAACCCCATGATTGCGCATGATCAGGCGCAACTGCTCGACGAGGTAGCTTTCGAACAGGCCCGGCTGGGTGATGGTGGTGGAAAAATGCCCAGGCGTCGGCATATGCCCATAGGCCTGACGCGAGTCGATCTGGGTGAATGAGTTGGTGGTGACGCCGATCTCCGGATAGAAGGCCCGGTAGCGCTTGCCATTGTCGCCGCCTGCCGCCGCCAGCTCTGCGAAGGAGTCGCGCAGGAACCTGGTGTTGCGGTCGTAAAGCGCCTGCAGTGCCTTGACGGCCTTCTCGGCGCTATCAAAGCTTTGCCGGCCAAAAGGCTCCGGCATGACGACAGATTCGATGGCTTGTGGGTAGATTCGCTTTTCCATGGCTCAATATAGAGACTTGGATCGGCACTTGGGAGGGGTGTCGCGACCGAAGGCGGTCAAAGCGCCGTTTTTCTTCAACCGCGCTGCAGGCTGACCAGAAGCACAAAGCCGACGCCGGACTTCTTCAGGGCCGGTGCGTCGATCGTCGAGCCGGTGTCGGCGCGCATCATCGGCACGGCCAGGACCGGAGCGGCCAGAACCGTCAGGATAAGCGCCGCCCGCGGCAGAAGCCGAAGGGTCTTGAGAGCGTTGGCGGCGATGCGGTTCATGGCGTTCAGCTTTTCTTTTCGAGGTCTTGGTTTCTTTGTTCAGTTGCGAAGATGGGTGGGGCAGGCGAGGCGGCAGGTTCTGGAACTGGCTTCGTCCCAGGCGCGGGCCGGACGGCCCGCTTCAGCGACGAGGATGGCGAAGAACATTCCAAACAGGCTCACCAGCAGGCAGACGATGGTGAAGCGGCGAGCAAGCATTGGGTCGGTCTCCTTCAACACGCCGGAGAATGCCCTGATGCAACTGAACCGGCTCTGATGGCGGCGTTCATCTGCGGTTCAAGATGATTGACGGGGTTTCGACGGCGCCGGCGTCGGTTGGATAGCCGCCGGCCTCCATCGAGCATCACCGGCGCAGGATGTGTCGACAAAACGAAAACGGGGCCCGTCGGGGCCCCGTCATCAGGTCGGAAAGATGCGCTCGATCAGAGCTTGTGCCAGGTCTGGCTCTTGCAGATCAGCCCGCCGAGCACGCAGCCGCTCATCTTGAGAGAGGTGCCCGACAATGTCGCCTTGCCCGAATAGGTCTTGTCGTTTGCCGGATCGGTGATGTTGCCGGCATATTTGTTGTCGCCCGTCGCCTTGAGCGAGCCGATGGTCTTGCCGGCATATTTGCCGGACTTGAGCGTGATGGAAAACGAGCCGCCGCCAGCGATGGCTGCGGTGTCGCCGGCCTGCGTCTTCCAATTGCCCTCGATCGGATCGGCCCAGGCCGCACCGGCCATGATCAATGTGGCCGCAAGGGCCAGGCTCACTCTTCGAAACATGTCTTCCTCCCTTTAGATGTCCGGCCGGATGCTCCGCCTCGGTCTGCCGCTTACGCAAACGTAAGCTAATCCAGCTCCCGGCAAAACAAAAGCGGTGCCGCAACGGAAGACTTTCGGATTTTGAAGGGCCCCGAATGCGCCTCCTGGCCAAGGAAATGAAACGATCGGCGCATCGCCTTTGTCTCCTGTGGTTAGCGAAGTCTTGAATTGGCATCGGGAAATTTTCGTCAAATTTGACGCAAGCAGGCTGAATTGCTGGCTTTGTATCCTTAACGAATTTCCGCGTTTACCTCTTGTTTTAGCTTTGTTTTCCTCAAATTAAGCACGCCATTTAACGACGGATTCAAGCCTGCACGGCATTCTCGAAAGCATCGGAAGAGCAGCCGCCAAGGACGAAAGAAGGCAGCTCTCGGGAGCCTGACAGGGGCCGGAAACAGGGGATTGAAATGGCACGTTTTGAAATGCTTGAAGCAGGTTTCGGCGCCATGGGGGCAACTGCCCAGGCCGACATCCTTTTCGAACTGGGCATGATGTATGCGACCGGACGCGATTGCGAGACCGATGTCGTTGCCGCCCACAAATGGTTCAACATCGCCGCCATCAAGGGCTCGGCCCGCGCCGCGGAACTGCGCTCGGAACTGTCGGCGGCCATGTCGAAGGTCGAGATCGCCACGGCGCTTCGCGAAGCCCGCGAATGGATGACCATGCACTGAAATCTGCCAATCGCAGACAGGCCTATCGAAGACAGGGAAGCTCCGGGATCAAGGCCGCACAGACGGCCGGACCCGGCGAAATTGAAGGCCGCGCAAGACGGTCACGAGGGCAAGAGAAAGAACGCGGCAGGCCGCAAGGCCCAGTCGTGCGCGACACAGGGAAGCTGAGCGGGATTTTTAGGGGCGGGGCGCCTGGAGATTGCTCGACGGGCAAAAAGCCACGACCAGCCGGAACAAGGCTGGCGTGGCTTTTTGCGTGGATGACGTCTTGCAGGCCCAATCGAGCGGCGCCAATGCGCCTAGACAGGCCGAATGAAGGATGAAATTGTCCCGCCTCTCTGGAAGAAGCGTGGCCGGGGCGGCCGCGCGTGAGTGGAGGAGTTCTACCATCATGAAAAAATTGAGTATTTTGCACGCGGCCATATTCGGCCTGATGATGAGCACGCCGGTCGCATTCGCCGACGATATCACCTTTGCGGTGATCGGCCCGATGACCGGACAGCTCGCCACCATCGGCGATCAGTTCAAGCAGGGCGCACAGGCCGCTGCCGATGCGATCAACGCCGCTGGCGGCGTCAACGGGTCGATGATCAAGCTTGATATCGAAGACGACCAGTGCGATCCCAAGCAGGCGGTGTCGGTTGCCAACCGCGTCGTCGCCGATGGCGTCAAGTTCATCGACGGCCATGCCTGCTCGGGTTCGAGCATTCCGGCCTCGGCCGTCTATGCCGAAGCCGGCGCGCTGATGATGAGCCCGGCTTCTTCCAACCCGGTGCTGACCGACGCGGCCGCCAAGGCCGGCTGGCCGACGATCATGCGCCTTTATACGCGTGACGATGCGCAGGGCGCCTTCATCGGCCCATGGATCGCCAAGAAGTTCGCCGGCAAGAATGTCGTCGTCCTGCACGACAAGAGCGCCTACGGACAGGGCGTGGCTGACGCCGTCAGGGCAACGATGAATGCCGGCGGCCTCAAGGAGGTCTACTATGACGGCATCAACGCTGGCGAGAAGGACTATTCGGCTCTCGTCACCAAGCTCAAGGACTTGAAAGCCGACGTCGTCTATTTCGGCGGCTACCATCCTGAAGCTGGCCTGATCCTGCGTCAGTCGGCGGAACAGAACCTGAAGTTCCAGCTGATAATGCCGGACTCCATCGCCTCGCCGGAATTCTGGCAGGTCGCTGGCCCGGCCGGCGAGGGCACCATGTTCGTCTTCCCGTCGGATCCGCAGGCAAAGCCGGAAGCCAAGGCAGCCGTCGAGAAAATCAAGGCCGGCGGTTTCGTGCCGGAGGGCTTCACGCTGTTCTCATACGCCACCATCCAGGCATTCGCCGAAGGCATCAAGCGTGCCGGCAGCGACGATCCGGCCAAGGTTGCTGAGGCGCTGAAGAACGGCACGCCGATCAGCACCGTTGTCGGTAATGTCACCTTCGACGAGAAGGGCGATCTCAAGAATGCCAGCTACGACATCAACCAGTGGCATGACGGAAAATATGCGCCGATCGCGCAGTAATCGCCGGCCCGGCGACTGAATAGCATAGAGAAATGGCCGGGTTCGTCCCGGCCATTTTGTTGTTTACCTTCAAACCGTCAGCTGGCTACAGCGGTCGAGATAGCTTGTTCCTCGAAGAATCGCACCAGCACTGTCCCGTCGGTCACCTGCGCGCCCTCGGTGGCAATCTCGGCGATCACGCCGTCATGCGGCGCGGCGATGGTGTGTTCCATCTTCATCGCCTCCAGGATCAGCAGCGGTTGGCCCTTGATCACGGCATCGCCCTTTCCCACGCGTACCAGCTTGACCAGTCCCGGCATCGGCGCGCGCAGGCTGCCTGAACCCGCCGCTGCCTCGTCGGCCCGTGCCAGCGGGTCCGGCACCGTAAAGGTGTAGCCGACGGCGCCTTCGAACACGGTGATGTGGCCTGGCCAGCGGGCGAGGCGTGGTGTTGAGCGAAAATCACGCGAATTGGTGTCGTCATAGGGCTTGTCCAGCGTCACCTGGAACCGCCCGTCATGCCGCACCGAAACTTTCGCCACGATTTCGTCTTCGCCAAACTTCAATCGTGTGCGTCGCGCCACGCTGTGGAAATGCGCATAACCGGCAAGCGACGACCACGGATCGTTGGGTGACGGCGATGCTCCGGCGCCGGAGGCCGCAACGGCCGCGGCAGCGATGGTTTCGCCGGTCGGCGGCGCGACCTCGGTCAGCGCCGTCTGGTGCCTGGCGATCAGGCTGGTGTCGACGTCGCCTGCGGCGAAATCCGGATCGGCGGCGAGAGCGGCAAGAAAGGCGGTGTTGACGGTCGAGCCGGCGATCTCGGTCCGGGATAGCGCCGCGCCAAGCGCCTCCAGAGCCGCCTGCCTGTCCGTTGCGTGGACGACCAGCTTGGCAATCATCGGGTCGTAATAGGGCGAGATGGCGTCACCCGCTCGCACGCCAGTCTCGATGCGCATCGTGGCGCCTTGCGGGGCCGCATCCGGAAATTTCAGATGATGCAGCGTACCGGTCGCCGGCAGGAACCCTTTTGCCGCGTCCTCGGCATAGATGCGCGCCTCGAAGGCATGGCCGACGAGCGCGATCTCGCTTTGCGTCTTGGGCAGCTTTTCGCCTGACGCGACCCGCAACTGCCACTCGACCAGGTCGGTGCCGGTGACCATTTCGGTGACCGGGTGCTCGACCTGCAGACGGGTGTTCATCTCCATGAACCAGAAGCGGTCGGCCTTCAGGCCCTGCGAGGCATCGACGATGAACTCGATGGTGCCGGCGCCTGAATAATTGATCGCCTTGGCGGCCTTCACCGCCGCCTCCGTCATCGCCTTGCGCAAAGCGGGCGTCATGCCGGGCGCCGGCGATTCCTCGATCACCTTCTGGTGGCGGCGCTGCGCCGAGCAGTCGCGCTCGTAGAGATGCACGACATTGCCCAAATTGTCGCCGAAGACCTGCACTTCGATATGGCGCGGCTTGTCGACATATTTTTCGACCAGCACACGGTCGTCGCCGAACGCGGCTTTCGCCTCGCGCCGTGCGCTGGACAACGCCTCGGAAAACTCATCGGGATGCTCGACCCGGCGCATGCCCTTGCCGCCGCCGCCGGCGCGCGCCTTGATCAGTACGGGATAGCCGATCTCGCGCGCCTTGGAGGCAAGCAGCACGATCTCCTGCGCCTCGCCATGATAGCCCGGCACGACCGGCACGCCGGCCTTTTCCATCAGCCGCTTGGCGGCGTCCTTCAGCCCCATGGCACGGATAGAGGCCGCGGATGGGCCGATGAAAATGAGCCCCGCCGCTGTCACCTGGTCGACGAAATCGGGATTTTCCGACAGGAAGCCGTAGCCGGGATGAATGGCTTGCGCACCCGTTGCCAGGGCCGCCGCGATGATCTTGTCGCCGCGCAGATAGCTTTCGCCGACGGGCGAGGCGCCGATATGCACCGCCTCGTCGGCCATCTCGACATGCAGGGATTTTGCGTCGGCATCCGAATAGATGGCGACGGTACGCACGCCCAGCTTCCGAGCCGTACGGATGACACGGCAAGCGATCTCGCCGCGGTTGGCGATCAGGATCTTGGCGAACATGGAGCCTCCGCATGTAAGGTTCGAAGTCCATGGGAAGCATGGCGCTTGAACACCCCCCTCTGTCCGGCAGGACAGAGGGGGGTGCTGTCCCGCGAGCCTTTTAAGCCCTCGGAGTAGACCTCTCCCTTACCAGGGAAGTGCTCTACCTTGCGGTCGGCTGTACCTACTTCGAGGCCGCGATCTCGCAACCGCCGCCGGTCGTGACTTTGTAGTGGCCGCGGGTGGACTGACAGGATTTCATCGCCAACTCTTCGGCCGTCTTTTGAGATGGTGCGTTGAGGTGGCCGCCGCAAACTATGTACGACGACATTATCCGTGCGTAGGGAGTGGTTGCGTACGCTGAATGGCCACCGGCCGCGACATAGGCCTTGTAGGCCTTGGTGCAGGGATCCTTGGGATTTCGCGGCAGGTACGGCGGGAAACGCTTGTCTCCCTCGCTTCCCGCCAGTGAGCCGGCCATGCCCGCTCCGGATGCTGCGAACACCAGCAATACAGCCAATATCGCCATGGCTGTTCGCTTGGAATTCGTGGATTTCATTTTGTCTTCCCCAAGGAGAAAAACCGGGCGCTTTCCGGTCTATTTGGACGCGGCGATGCTGCAGGCGCCGGCGACAGTAACCTTGTATTTGCTTTTGCTGGCCTGACAGGATTTCAGTGCCAGTTCCGCCGCCGCCTTTTGTGACGATGCATTCAGCTTCACGCCGCAAACGAAGTACTCGGTCGCCGGAACGATTGGCGTCGCCGCGAAAGCCGAATGGCCTGCGGCTGCGAGATACGCTGCATAGGCCTTCCCGCAGCCCCCGGTGGTTCCTATAGGAATGGTCACCGGGTAGCGCACGTCGCCCTTGCTGCCTGCCAGCGATCCGGCCATGGCAGCGGTGGAGGCCGCCACCATCAGCAAGCCTGCCACTATAGGGGTGGCTGCTCGTTTGCAGGTCCCGGATTTCATTCTGCTTCCCCCATTCGCAAAAAAGTCTCGGCCGGTTGCTTATTTCGATGACGAGATTGCGCAGCCGCCACTCGCGGTCTTGAGCTTCCACCGTGTCAACCCGGCCTGGCAATTGCGTAGCGCCGTCTCTTCCGCCGCCTTCTGGGACGGCGCGTTGAGCTTCGTCCCGCAGATGATGTAGAGGTCGACAACGCGCGAATAAAAGGTTGTGGCGTAGGCCGAATGGCCGCTCGCCGCGACGTAACCCTTGTAGGCAACGTTGCATTCGCCCGAACCCAAGGTCGGCGGAAAACGCACGTCTCCCTTGCGTCCTGCGAGCGATTCCGCCGAGCTGATGCCGGTCGCCGTTAATATTAGAAATGCGGAAAGTATCGAAGCAGCCGTTCCCTGGCAATATTTCAGTTTCATTTCCAGCCCGTCCCCATTGCCCCATGCTGGATAAACAGTAGCGAATATTTTGTCCCCCCGCCAGTTCACTGTTTGAGATTCGAAGCCGCCTATACTGACCAATCGCTTGGTCCATACAGTTCAGCCTTTTCACACGGCAGCAACGGCCTGCCGGTATAGTTCCGCCGTTTGGCTGTCGAAGTTGACCGTCCATTCTCACATCCGAAACACGCCAAAGCGCGTGTCCTCGATTTCGGCGTTGAGCGCGGCCGACAGGCTGAGCGCCAGCACGTCGCGCGTCTTCGCAGGGTCGATGATGCCATCGTCCCAGAGGCGTGCGGACGAATAGAGCGGATGGCCCTCATGCTCGTATTTCATCAGGATAGGCTTCTTGAATTTCGCCTCTTCCTCGGCGCTCCATTCTCCGCCCTTGCGCTCGATGCCTTCGCGTTTGACCATGGCAAGCACCGTTGCCGCCTGTTCGCCGCCCATCACCGAGATGCGGGCGTTCGGCCACATCCACAGGAAGCGCGGTGAATAGGCGCGGCCGCACATGCCGTAATTGCCGGCGCCGAACGAACCGCCGATGATGACAGTCACCTTCGGCACCCTGGCGGTGGCAACCGCCATCACCAGCTTGGCGCCATCCTTGGCGATGCCGCCTGCTTCATATTTTCGACCGACCATGAAGCCGGTGATGTTCTGCAGGAAGACCAATGGAATTTTGCGCTGGCAGCACAGTTCGATGAAGTGCGCGCCCTTCAGCGCGCTTTCGGAAAACAGCACGCCGTTGTTGGCGATGATGCCGACCGGCATGCCATGGAGATGGGCAAAGCCGGTGATCAGCGTGGTGCCGTAATTCTGCTTGAACTCGTCGAATTCGGAACCGTCGACGACGCGCGCGATGACCTCGCGCGCGTCATAGGGCTGGCGCAGGTCGGTCGGCACGATGCCATAAAGTTCATCCGCCGGATGAAGCGGCGGAATCGCTCTCCTAGAGTTCAGGCTTACAGTCTTGTTCCGATTCAGGTTCTTGACGATGCGCCGGCAGATGGCGAGGGCATGGTCGTCGTCCAGCGCATAGTGGTCGGCAACACCGGAAAGCCTGGTGTGCACATCCGCACCGCCGAGATCCTCGGCACTGACATCCTCGCCCGTCGCCGCCTTCACCAGCGGCGGGCCGCCGAGGAAGATGGTTGCCTGATTGCGCACCATGATCGTCTCGTCGGACATCGCCGGCACATAGGCGCCGCCCGCCGTGCACGAACCCATGACGCAGGCGATCTGCGGAATGCCTGATGCCGACATGTTGGCCTGGTTGTAGAAGATGCGGCCGAAATGCTCGCGGTCGGGAAACACCTCGTCCTGGTTGGGCAGATTGGCGCCGCCGCTGTCGACGAGGTAGATGCAGGGAAGATTGTTCTGCAGCGCTATCTCCTGCGCCCGCAAATGCTTCTTCACGGTCAGCGGATAATAGGTGCCGCCCTTCACGGTGGCGTCGTTGACGACGACCATCACCTCGGTGCCTTCGACGCGGCCGATGCCGGCGATCATGCCGGCCGAAGAGATCTCCTCGCCATACATCGACCATGCCGCGAACTGGCCGATCTCGAGGAAGGGTGAGCCGACATCCAGCAATTGCGCAAGGCGCTCGCGCGGCAGAAGCTTGCCGCGCGAGATATGGCGCTCACGCGCTTCCTCCGAACCGCCGAGCTCGACGGTGGCAGCCTTCTCCGCAATGTCGGCGACCAGCGCCCGCATGCGCTCGGCATTGGCACGGAAGGTTTCGGAGGAGGGGGAGATCTGAGAGGTAAGAGCGGGCATTTCAGAATTCCAAATGCTGAGACTGTAGCGTCTTCCATTCTGCGTCGTAGTTAGAAATTTCTTCGTTTTTACTATACATGATAATGTCGGCATATAATTTGTAGTAAAAAATGTATTTATTTTCGAATATATCATTATATTCGAGCTTCGCAAATATGTATGGAATATTAAAATCGTTAAAACTATTATTACCGAAATGGTCATTCATATTTTCATCAATTATTGACATAACGACAGTAGGTACGTGGACATCAGTGTTTATTCCGGAAGTGATGTGAGATTTTCTGAAATTTAGCGCGTCGCCCAACACATAATAGGCTGAATAGGCGTTATTCGCGTATTCGACGGATTTTCCAGATTTGTGTAGCTTAAAACTATTTGGAAAAGACCTAAGTAAATTATTTATTTCCCAGCTAATGGTGACATTTAGCATCGGCCCTTGTCCGACGTTCTCTAAGGCAAGAAACGTTTCGCTTGAGTTTTCTTCAGCAGGGATTCGCCGCTCGAATCTGTGTCCTATCAAGACAGGATAGGGCCTAACCGAGTTTTTGCTTTGCCGTCGCATTTCACGAGCTGTCAGCCACGCCGCAATCGCGGCAGCAAGTGTTCCTGCCGTTCCTAAGATTTGAAAAATCGTCTGCGCATTGTTTTCCACAGCCCCTACACCCCCTCCGCCATGATCTCGCGGCCGATCAGCCAGCGGCGGATTTCGCTGGTGCCGGCGCCGATCTCGTAGAGCTTGGCGTCGCGCAGCAGGCGGCCGGTCGGGTAGTCGTTGATGTAGCCATTTCCGCCAAGCAGCTGGATGGCGTCGAGCGCCATCAGCGTCGCCTTCTCGGCGGCAAACAGCACGCAGCCGGCGGCATCCTTGCGCGTCGTCTGGCCACGATCGCAGGCGGCGGCGACGGCATAGACATAGGCGCGCGCGGCATTCAGCGTCGTGTACATGTCGGCCAGCTTGCCCTGCACCAGTTGGAACTCGCCGATCGCCTGTCCGAACTGCTTGCGCTCATGCACATAGGGGATTGCCACGTCGAGGCACGCCGCCATCAGGCCGATCGGGCCGCCGGCAAGCACCGTGCGCTCATAGTCTAGGCCAGACATCAGCACTTCGACGCCGCGCCCTTCCTCATGCAGCACGTTGTCGAAGGGCACCTCGACATCCCTAAACACCAGCTCGCCGGTGTTGGAGCCGCGCATGCCGAGCTTGTCGAGCTTTTGCGCCACGGAAAATCCGGCAAAAGCCTTCTCGACGATGAAGGCGGTGATGCCGCGCGATTTCTGGTCCGGATCCGTCTTGGCATAGACCACCAGCGTCTCGGCGTCCGGCCCGTTGGTGATCCACATCTTGGTGCCGTTGAGCACGTAGCGGTCATTGCGCTTTTCGGCGCGCAGCTTCAGCGAGACGACGTCCGAGCCGGCGCCGGATTCCGACATCGCCAGCGCGCCGACTCGCTCGCCCGAGCACAGTGGCGGCAGGTATTTTTCCTTCTGCGCCGGCGTCGCCCAGCGGTTGATCTGGTTGACGCAGAGGTTGGAATGGGCACCGTAGGAGAGGCCGACCGAGGCCGAAGCGCGCGAAATCTCCTCGACGGCGATCACATGGGCGAGATAGCCCATGCCGCTGCCGCCGAAATCGGGGTCGGCGGTGATGCCGAGCAGGCCGAGCGCACCGAATTCGCCCCACAGATGCGCCGGGAATTCGTTCGAGCGATCGATGTCGGCGGCGATCGGCGCGATCCGGTCCTGGGCAAAGCGCCGCACCATGTCGCGCAGCGCCTCGATCTCTTCGTCATGCCCGAAGCTGAGCGTGTTGGTGTACATTTTTCTCCTCCCTGCGCATGACCCCGAAAATCGACTTTGATTTTCGGAAAGGGATCATGCGCGAATCAAAAGGCTGCAGCGTCCTTTGCGCGTCCGAAGGGACGCGCGGCGCTGTAGGCGTCGATCTTCGCGCCGACGAGCCGCATTGTCATTGAAAGATATCTCGTGGTCACTTCGCCGATCGACAGCCGTTCGCCCGGCCGAAACCAGACGATGACGCCGGTCATCATCTGGATCAGCGCCATGGCCGTCAGACCGGTGTCGTCGATGCTGAAGGCGCCCGTCTCGGCGCCGTCGCGTAAAATGGTGCGCAACTCCTTCTCGTAGGCCGTGCGCATGCGCAGGATCTGCGTCAGCCTTTCCGGCGACAGGCTGCGCAACTCCATGTTCGACACATGCGTGGCGTGCCGACGCTCGATGTGGAAAGTGATGTGGTTTTCGACATAGGCCGAAAGCCGCTGCACGGGATCCGCACTAACCGGGCGAGCTGTTTCCCACGCTTCGGTCAAACCTTCCATGTGCTCGCGCATCAGCGTAAACAGAAGCTCTTCCTTGGTCGGAAAGTAGCGGTAGAGCGCGGCCGCCTGTACGCCGACCTCGGCGGCGAGCTGCCGCATCGACATCGCCTCGTAGCCAAAACGCGCGATCAGATTGACCGCCGCCTCACGAATGGTCGCTTCGGTCTTTTCGCCATCAGACCCGGCGGTGCGTGCCATGTCAGCTCCTCTGCGGAGCAATAATAAAACGAACGTTTAATTAATTCAAGGCGCTCAATCCAGATCCGCCTTCATGCCACGATTCTGAACCCAACAGAGGCGTTGTCTGCCTCCAACTCCTCGACGTCGACCTTGGAAACCAAAGCCCCGGCCGGCCCTTTCCAGAGGCGCTCGATCATTGTCGAGACCGCCTCATCGAGGCCTGCGATCTCGGCCGTTACGGACCCGTCCGCTTCATTGCAAACCCAGCCCGCAAGACCAAGGCTCGTGGCCTCATCCCGGGCCCAGGCTCTGAAGCCGACACCTTGCACGTTACCGTAGACGCGTGCGTGCACTTTCCTGCGATGACCAGCCACGAATCTCTCCAAGCCTGTCTCGTTTTGAATCTGGCGCACGGCCCGAGGAATGCAACCTGCGCGCGGACGCAATAGCTGGGCCTTCCGGCTTTAGCTGGCCTTCTGGCCTTGAATTTAATTGACTCAGTCCACTAATTTAGGAAAATGGAACTGCTTTATTAGGAGCTGGCCGCAAATGTTGGACGAACGCAACGCATTGGTGGCCGATGTCCGGCGCTTCAATCGCTTCTACACGCGCACTGTCGGCCTTCTCGACGAGACGCTGACACAAAGTGCATTCACTTTGACCGAGGCGCGCGTGCTGTTCGAACTGGGTCACCGCAGCAACCCGGCTTCCGCCGAAATCGCCGGCGAGCGAGGTTTCCTGGCTGGGGCTTTTCGGCTGGAGAATGGCCCGGCGGCCTCCGAAATATCGAGACAGTTGCGTGTCGATGCCGCCTATCTGACGCGGATCCTGCGCAAGTTCGCGGGCCAGGGGCTGACCGAGGCCAGAACGGACCCGGCTGACCGGCGCCGAAGGGTCCTCTCGCTGACCGCAAGGGGCGAGGCAGCGCTTGCCAGGCTGCAGGCGGCGGCCGATCGGGATACGGCGCGGCTGATCGAAAGCGTACCCGACGACAGGTTGCATGAACTGCGCAGCGCCTTGCGCAAGGCGGGGGAATTGCTGGGTGATCCCACCCGTGAAAGCGGCGAGGTGACGTTGCGGCCGCACCGCGTCGGCGATGTCGGCTGGGTCGTGCAGCGCCAGGCCCAACTTTATGCCGAGGAATATGGCTGGACGATCGAGTTCGAGGCCATGCTCGCCGAGATCGGCGCCGATTTCATTCGCAATTTCGTGCCCGGCCGCGATTTCTGCTGGATCGCCGAGCGCGGTGGTCAGCCGGTCGGCGCGGTGTTCCTGGTTCATCAGGATGATAAGGTGGCCAAGCTGAGAATGCTGCATGTCGAGGCGTCGGCGCGCGGCTTCGGCATCGGCAAACGACTGGTGGCGGAATGCGTGAACCAGGCCCGGGCTTGCGGCTACGCCAAGCTGGTTCTGTGGACCAACGACATCCTCGTTGCGGCGCGCGCGATCTACGAACGTGCCGGCTTCAGGCTGGTCTCGCAGGAGCACCACCGCAGCTTCGGCAAGGATCTGACCGGCCAGACCTGGGAAATGGATTTGTAGGCGGCTTTTGCTGCCGGCTGCGCGCCAGCGGTATCCTAATTGCCCCGAGCCGCCGCCAAAGCACCGGGGAGTTCCTCGGCAAAAATGTCAAGCTCGTGATCGAGGCCGACGCTGACGCGGATGCAGCGGTCGAGCCGTGGCACCATCGGCTTGCGGATGAAGACGTCGCGTGACAGCAGGCCTTGCAGAACTTTCAGCGCGAAGGCGCCGTCGCCGCAGCAATCGATGGTGACGAAATTGGTCGCCGATGCCAGTGGCTTCAGCCCGTTCGCCTCGGCAATACCGGCGATGCGTCGGCGGCCGGCCGCGACCCGCGCCACCACGCTTTGCAGATAGTGCTGATCGGCGAGCGCCTCGACGCCGGCGATCTGCGCCATGCGGCTGACGCCGTAATGGTTGCGGATCTTCTCGAAGTCGCGGATCACCTGGGCCTCGGCGATCGCATAGCCGCAGCGTATGCCCGCCAGCCCGTACGCCTTCGAGAAGGTTCGCATGCGGATGACGTTTGGCCTGGAGATATCGATCGGCGGCAGCGCCGAGGCCGGCCCGAGTTCGCCATAGGCCTCGTCGAGCACCAGCATGGTGGTTTCCGGCAGCGCCTCGATGAAGCGGATGATCTCGCTCGCCTCCCACCAACTGCCCATCGGATTGTCGGGGTTGGAGAGATAGACCAGCGGGGCCTTGTCCCTGCGCACCGCAGCCAGCAGGCCATCCAGGCTTTCCCGGTCGTTCTCGTAAGGGACCGTCACCAGTCGTCCGCCGACACCGGCGATGTGGAAGTTGAAGGTCGGATAAGCGCCGAGCGATGTGACCACAGCATCGCCGGGTGCAACATACATGCGTGCCACCAGAGCGAGCAGGCCATCTATGCCTTCGCCGACAACGACGTTCTCTGCTTTTACGCCGTGATGCGCGGCTACCGCCACCTTCAGATCGTGATTGTCGGGATCGCAATACATCCACATGTCGCCGGCGATCTCGGCCATGCGGGCGATGACGCGCGGCGAGGGACCAAAGCTGCTCTCATTGGCGCCGATGCGGGCGCGAAAAGCGCGGCCACGCTCGCGCTCCTGCGCTTCGGGGCCGACAAACGGCACCGTCGAGGGAAGCGCTGCGATGAGCGGCATGAGGGGAGGGCGCTGGTGCATGGTGGAAGCTCGCTTGAAAGGGCCTTCTTGCTAGCGCGCCGGATGGGTCGGTGCAAGTTGCCGCTGGGCAGATCCGTAACGCTGGATTCTTTCGGCCGCTTTTGCTAGCGAGACATCATGAACAATCGTCTGCCGCCGGCCTGGTCCAAACACCTCAAGGTCCAAACCGGGCCGAAACCCAAATTCCCGCAGCCAAATCTGCGCAACGCAAATTCGCTTTCGCCTGCGCAGGCAGACGATGCGTTGCTGGAGCAGGCGTATCAGTTTCAGCAGGCCAAGCGGCTTAACGAGGCTCAGGACCTATGCCTTCGGGTGCTGGCGCGCACGCCTAACCATCCGCTCGCCCTGTATATTTTGGGGACCGTGTGCCTGGGCTACGACGATGAGGCGGCCTTGCGATATTTCGCACGAGCGGTCGGCGAGGAACCAAAAAACCCCTACTACCACCTTGGTTTGGCTTCGGCCTATGTGAAGGTCAGTGAATATTCACCGGCAATCGAGCATATGCAGTATGCCTTGGAGTTGCAGCCAGGTCTCATCGAAGCGCTTTGTGCATTGGGGGACGCTTATATCCAGTTTGATAAACCCGACATGGCTTTGCCGCTCTATGAGAAGGCGCTGAAGATCAACCGCGATCATCCCAAAGTGCGGATAGGACTGGCCAGCGCGCTCAGCAGCCTGGGGCGCATGGACGAGGCCGCCGCCTTTCTTAAAGAAGCAATCGAACGTCGCATCGCAATGCCGACTGCCTACAACGACCTTGTACAGACGCAAAAGTTCACCGAAGAGCCAAAGGAACTACAATCCATCGTTGGTGAACTCGGCAATCCCAAGCTTGATCTGGACGGCGTAGAGAAGCTCCATCTGGCGGCCGGCAAGGTGCTGAACGACCTCAAGCGCTATAAGGATGCATTCGGCCATTTCAACAAGGCCAAACAGGCCTCGGGCCGCTACTTCGATATCGACCAATACCGTCGGTGGGTAGATTCACTGATTGAGACCTTCACGCCTGAGATGCTGGCTGCCAGGTCGGGTTACGGAAATCCTTCGGAAGTTCCTGTGTTCGTGGTCGGCATGCCGCGCTCGGGAACGACACTCACGGAACAAATTTGCGCAAGTCATCCCGATGTCCATGGCGCAGGGGAACTAAGCAAACTCAGAAGAGTCGCGAATGCGATCGACCTCAGAAAGTCATCGGCCGGGAGGCTAAACCATGCGATGGCGTCGATCACAGAACACCTGTCCGGAACACTGGCCGAAGAGCACCTGACCTATCTGAGGGAGCGAGCGCCTGCCGCGCTTCGGATCGTGGATAAGATGCCTCATAATTTTGAGCTGATCGGTCTTATCGCCGTTCTCTTTCCCAACGCGCGAATCATTCATTGCCGTCGTGACGCCATCGACAATTGCGTCTCTTGTTTTGTCCAGAAATTCGGCGAGGGGCACAGCTACAACACCGACCTGAAGACACTCGGCCTGTACTATCGAGAATATGACCGCCTGATGCAGCATTGGAACGAGGTTTTCCCGAACCTGATCTTCGAAAATCAGTACGAGACGCTGGTCGACGATCAGGAAGCGCAGTCACGCCGCCTCATCGATTACCTTGGGCTGCCCTGGGATGACGCCTGCCTGCGCTTTTTCGACAGGGATGGTTCGGTCAACACACCCAGTCGCTGGCAGGTTCGCCAACCGATCTACAAATCGTCGGTCAAGCGCTGGAAGAATTATGAAGGCGAGATCCAGCCACTCATCGATGCTTTGGGCGACTTGGCGGACACGTAACTCAGACCAGTCCTGCGTTCCGCTCATGCGCGCACGTCTCCTCGATTTGGTTGGCACTGCTGAGAAATAGAGCTGAAGAAGCTTACGGATGCGCGTGATTCCGCACCCGATGATCCCAACACAATCGCTCGGTTGGTCAATTGATTCTGCTGGTCGACACGCTCGAAGTGCTTGGCGCGAAAACTCACGCACTGCCGGACTGCCGGAGCTGCCGGGGCTCGGCTTCGTCGGCTGGCTATTGTCGCTCGCAAACCTTCAAGAAGTGCAGGGGCTCGGTCTCGGGGCGGCTCAACTGCATTTGACGAGTCTCTCGGAACCCGGCGTAAAAAACCCAGCGGTTGCCCGCCGGGTTTTCGATTTCGACAAGTCGAAATATATTAGAACGAGCGCTGGAAGCGGAGGAGGCCGCCGATGCTGTTCTTCTTGTCGGCCGGTGTGAACGATGGGTTAACATAGTTGACATCGCCAAATCGGCCTGCATGGAGGTAGTCGACTTCGGCCGTGACCGTGAAGCCCGGCACAACGTCGTAAGCGATGTTCGCGGCAACGCCGACGTTCTTCCAATCGTCAGCAGACACCTGAGCGTTGAACGAGGTTTTTTCGTTGAATTTGTAGGTGCCACCGCCCCACACTGCCCAATTGCCACCCCACATCTTGTAGAAGCCGCGACCGTTGGCGTCGACATGATTGCTGAGGTTATCGTTGAGATTGTCGTCCGAACCGTAGCCGCCCATGATGAACAGCGAGAGTTCGTTGGAGACGTTCACATCCAGGCGAACCTTGCCGGCCACTTCTTCGTAATTGCTGTCATAGGCGACGACACCGGTGATGGCGCCCCAGCCCTGCGTGTACTTCACGCCGCCGACGACATGCGGAACATAGCTGTCGATCGTGTCATTGGCGTTACCTTCTTCCAGCGAGACCACTGCCGAGAAGCCGTTGCCGGCGTCGAAGTAGTACTGGACGACGTTGGTGTCGAAATCGCCGTAGGGAACGAGCGTGTCGTTGATGACGTTGCCGGCGTAGCCGACGAACGTATCGAAGGCCGATTCGTCCTTACCGACGCGCAGGCCGCCGAGCTGGATCCAGGCGAAGTTCAGCGAGACGTCCCGGTTGTGGGCGGCGTTGACGTCCTCGAAGGCGTTGTCGTCGCCGAAGTTGAAGCGGGTCTCGGTGTAGGTCTTCAAGGTGCCGAGTTCGGTTTCCTGGCCTGTCCAGGTCTTCAGCGTGAAGCGGGTATTCTTCAGCCAGGTATTGTGGTCATCACCATCCTGGTGATCCGCGGCTTTTGCACCATCGAACGAACCGAGGTCGCCACCGCCGATGTCATAACGGACATAGCCGCCGACGCGCAGGCAGGTCTCGGTGCCGGGGATGTAGAAGTAGCCAGCGCCGTAGACGTCGCAAATCTTGACGTATTCAGCGGGTTCCGGCTCGGCGACGACGACGGCGTCGGCGGCGCGCGCACCGGAAACTGCGATCAGGGCCGCAGCGGAGCCGAGGAGAAGGCTCTTAATGTTCATTTTCTGACCTCCAGTCAGAATCGAGAACGGAGGTCGGTAAAACCCAGCTCTCATGTATTTTTTTCTTTATATTTCAGATGGATAGATAAAAAGGCCTTCAGCGGGGCTCTGTCCGCCAAAGCCGTTTACTGGCGAAAGCCTTGCCCGATCCGGTCTTGAAATATCGCTCGAACTGCCGTGCGTTGGTCTCGGTTTCGACCGCGATATAGGTCTTCAGGGCTACAGGCAGATAGGCTCTGGTCGAAGTCACATAGCCTGATTGATGCGATTCGAACCGGCGTCGAAGGTCGTTTGTCGACCCGACATAGACATCGCCATTATGAAGCTGCAGGAAATACACGTACCACATGGTCCCCGTACGCTACTTCGTAGCTTCGGGCGACACTCCCACGCCGATGCGGTTCCGGGTGGCCTGCCACCCGAAGCCCGCAGGGCGTAGGGTGGCGGAGAGGATGGGATTCGAACCCACGAGAAGCTTTTGACCTCTACTCCCTTAGCAGGGGAGCGCCTTCGACCACTCGGCCACCTCTCCGTTGCGCCGCTGGATAAAGAAAAGCGCCGGCACAATCAACAAGCCCGCATCATTATATGCAAAAATAAGAAGGCGCCGAACCGCGACCCCCATGGATGTGGCGGTTCTGCGGTTGTTTCCTGGCTAGCGACTCGGGAATTCGCCATGATTCCGTCGGCCCATCGCCGGATTCGCCGGCAAACAAGGGAGTGCGGCGGCCTGATGGTTAACGAGAGCTTTCTGAGTGAGGCCAAATCGTGTCATTTGTGCAACAACGCCGGGGGATAGCAGCCAGGCAGCCCTTTCACCGGTACGATCGTGGTTGAACCTCGCCGCCTCATGGGTAATGTCGATTTCGAAGGAGCGGCGCGGTGCGCATCTTTTTCGGTAGTGGGGATGGGGCAGGGAACGCTGTCCTTCAGCAAAGAATACCCAGACCCGTTTTTTAACTTTTGACTGGAGGTCAGAAAATGAACATTAAGAGCCTTCTCCTCGGCTCCGCTGCGGCCCTGATCGCAGTTTCCGGTGCGCGCGCCGCCGACGCCGTCGTCGTCGCCGAGCCGGAACCCGCTGAATACGTCAAGATTTGCGACGTCTACGGCGCTGGCTACTTCTACATCCCCGGCACCGAGACCTGCCTGCGCATCGGCGGCTATATCCGTTATGACATCGGTGGCGGCGACGTCGGCTCGTTCGATGGTGCAAGAAGCGCAGATCATCAGGACATCGGTGAGAGCAACGACACCTGGCGCAAGAGAGCCCGCTTCACGCTGAAGACCTGGACCGGTCAGGAAACCGAACTCGGCACCTTGAAGACCTACACCGAGACCCGCTTCAATTTCAGCAACACCCAACGCGATACGAGCCCGTTCATCAATGCTGCTGGCAACGAGCCTGTTTCGCTGAACTTCGCCTGGATCCAGCTCGGTGGCCTGCGCGTCGGTAAGGACGAATCGGCCTTCGATACGTTCGTCGGCTACGCCGGCAACGTCATCCAGGATACGCTGGTTCCCTATGGCGGCTTCGACACCAACGTCATCCAGTATTACTTCGATGCTGGCAACGGCTTCTCGGCTGTGGTTTCACTCGAAGAAGGCTATGGCGCCTACACGATCGACAGCTATGTTCCGCATGTCGTCGGCGGTGTGAAGTGGACGCAGGGCTGGGGTGCAATCACCGGCGTTGTTTCGTATGACAGCAACTACGAAGAAGTCGCCACCAAGGTTCGCTTGGACGTGAACGCGACGAACGAGCTGACGCTGTTCATCATGGGCGGTTACGGCACCGACGACAACTACACCGACGCAAGCTTGAATTTCCCTGCTGGTGGTCGCGGCATGTACAAGCAGTGGAGCGGCAATTGGGCACTGTGGGGCGGTGGCACCTACAAGTTCAACGAGAAGACCTCGTTCAACGCTCAGGTGTCATATGACGAGGGCAAGAACCTCGGCATCGCGGCGAACATCGCCTACGACGTCGTTCCTGGCTTCACGGTTACGGCCGAAGTCGATTACCTTAATGTCGGCAACGACACCGTGTCCAACTGGACCCATGCCGACAAGAAGAGCAACATCGGCGGTATCCTCCGCTTCCAGCGCTCGTTCTAAGGGCTGGTTCCTTACAGGTGAAATCCAGCCCGGGCGCGCAAACGCCCGGGCTGTTTTTGTTTCGTGACTGGATCAAGGCAAACGGAAGGATGGGGGTAACGGTAGCTGAATAAATCCGTGGGGTGGTTTCGTGGGATCCGCTGATGGGCGGATGAAATCACAACTGCGTGATTAAAATCTCTTGAAAGGACGCTTCCAAGCGGGTAGGGCTGACCTATCCCACTCGGGGGTGTGGCAAATGATGACGAACGAAGCGATTCAAGAGGGCGAGTCCTCTGATCATTTTTCGATGTTTTCTTCTCAAAGTCCGAAGATTCGATACACCTACAACAAGATTAGAGAAGTAAAATCGCATCGGGTCGGAGATCTTTTTTCAGCATATCGGGACATATTATGGGATGATGGGCGGCATAAGTATAATGTCAGCTCGTTCATCGGCGAAATAGACGAGATTCTCCTTGGTGAGCGTTTCAGCGCCTTTGACCAAAGTACCCTGGACAACCTTATCGGCACCCTGCGCCAGCGCGGCAACAGCAACGCAACCATCAATCGAAAGATGGCTGCCCTCAGCAAACTGCTGCGCAAGGCTCACAAGATGGGAGATATCCACAGCCTGCCCGAGTTCCGCCGCCAGAAGGAGCGGGCCGGTCGGATTCGCTTCCTCGAAAGGGACGAAGAGGCGCGCCTGTTCGCCGCCATCAAGAGCCGCAGCGAGGATGCCTACAGGCTTTCCGTCTTCCTGGTCGACACCGGATGCCGTCTCGGCGAGGCGCTCGGGCTGATCTGGAACGATATCCAGGAGCATCGCGTCTCGTTCTGGATCACCAAATCCGGCCGCAGCCGCACCATTCCAATGACCGAGCGGGTCAAGGAGGTCATCAAGCTGCCTCCCACCGAGGGTCGTCGGCCCAAAGGACCGTTCACCAAGCTCAGCCAGGCACAGTTCCGTGCCATCTGGAACGACGCGAAGGCCGAAGTCGGCCTCGGCGCCGACGATCAGGTGGTGCCGCACATATTGCGCCATACCTGCGCCTCGCGTCTTGTCCAGGGCGGCATCGACATCAGGCGCGTGCAGATGTGGCTCGGCCACCAAACGCTGTCGATGACGATGCGCTACGCGCATCTGGCCACCAACGATCTCGATGGCTGTGTCATCGTGCTGGAAACGCCTCGATCGACTCAGCCGGGCGGCAATTGCGCTGAAGGCCCCATGTTTTCTTCGCCCGTGACGACGCCTTCGTCGCCGACGGCAGAGCGGAAAAAGAGGGACGGGGCAGCCGCCGCCGCTAAGGAGTCCCCGAAAGCGACTCGGAAAAGTTCAAAAGCCAAGTAGGCTGAAGAAACTTGCCTATACTATCTTAGCTATCCCGTGACCTTGATCGGTCATGGGATTTACTTCAGGATATTCTTCCGCTCGGCTTGATCGAGAAAAGTGCCTATGTCGCCCGGTAGGCTGCCGGTCTCGAGGAACGGCGCATGGCCCTGGCCCTCGACGGTGATCGTCTCCATCATGAAATGGCGCTCTTTCATCTGCTTGAGCGTGTCTATCGACAGCAATCTCGAATTGGCACCACGTATGGCGAGCAACGGGATGGCGGCCAACGCCTCGAATTGAGGCCATAGATCAGGCAGCTTCTGCGTCAGATCGAGACTGGCAACGGTATCCACCAGCTTCGGATCGAAATCCGGCACCAGTCCACCATCCGTTTCGCGGTAGAGAGCCCATACCATCCGATCCCAATCGGCGCCGGCAAGGGCGGAGAAGTCTTCGCCATGCACACTGCGCTGGGCGGCGGTCGTCTGTGTGCGTGTTTTCGGTGCCGGGTCGCGCTCGAGATAAGACTGGATATGGGCAAGTCCGGCCGTCTCGATCACCGGTCCGATGTCGTTGAAAACAATGGCTTTCAGGACGGATGGCCGCATCGTCCCGAGCACATGGATGATCAATCCCCCGCGCGAGGTGCCGATGAAGGCCGCTTCTCCGATGTTCAGCGCCGCCAGCCCGGCGAGAATGTCGCCGGCCTCCACGCCGACATTGTAATTTTTGACGTCGGGATCATAAGCTGACTGCCCGCGCCCGCGGTAGTCGAAGGCGATGACCTTTCGTGGAGTTGCCGCATGCGTCGACAGATAGAGCGCCAGCTCGTGAAAATCCCTGGCATTGCGGGTCAGGCCAGGCAGGCAGACAACCGGCCAGGGTCCGGAATTGGCCTCGCCATAGACGCGCGCATGGAGTTTTAACCCGTCCGGTGCGCTGTAGAAGAAGTCGGAAAAAAGTTGCTCGCTTGCCATCGGAATGTGCGACCTCGCTGTATCAATCTGGACAGCTACAGGCGAGGGCAGGGATGGTCAATAAAAGGCGCTCTTGCCTTCTCCCACAAGTGGAGAAGGACAGAAAGGCTCAACTCCGCCCGTTCACCAGATCCCCGACAATGTCGTATTTGCCGGAAATACGCATCTTGTAGACCTCGTAATTCTCCATCACTCGCTGAACGTAACTTCTTGTTTCCGTGTAGGGAATCCGCTCGATCCAGTCGACGACCGCGTCGATGTCCTTGCCGCGCGGGTCGCCATATCTGGCCACCCACTGGCTGGCCCGGTTGGGGCCAGCATTGTAGCCGGCGAAGGTCAGCACGTAAGAGCCGTTGAAGCGGTCGAGCTGTTCGCCGAGGAAGGCCGAACCAAGCGTCGCGTTGTAGCCGGCATCGGTGGTCAGCCGTGTTTGCGAAAACTGCAGCCCGGCCTTCTTCGCCAATTGCCTTGCGGTTCCCGGCATCAGCTGCAGCAGCCCGCGCGCGCCGGCGCTCGACACGGCGCCGATGTTGAATTCGCTTTCCTGGCGGGCGATCGCATAAGCCAGCGCCTTGCCTGAGCCGGAAATGTCAGCCGAAGCGGGAATGACGCCGAGCGGATGCGACAGTGCGCCGACATCGATGCCGCGCGCCCCGGCGATCTTGCCGATTTTCAGCGCCATAAAATGGTTCCCTTGCTTTTCGGCAAGGACAGCGAGCAGCGCCAGTTCGCCTGGACTGGTCAACTGGCCGGCAAGGTCGCGATAGAGCGTCTCGGCATAGCGGTCGTAGCCCGCCTCCTGCAGCCGCTTGATGGCGCTGACGGCCTCGCGGCCGGCAAAGTTCTGCCGGTCGGCTGCGCTTGGCGAGGGATAGACGATGTTGAGCGCCTGCCGGCCGACACGTTCGGCGGCAAGCTGGCCGTAGAATGTCGTGCCGTAGGCAGCGGCGCGCGCAAAATAATCCTTGGCGTTGCCCGGGCCGCCGACTTCGGCGGCACGGCCGAGCCAGTAATACGCGCGCGACAGCGTCATCGGCCCTTGGGCAAGGTCGGCGATGCGAGCGAAATGCGTTGCGGCAAGCTTGGGGTCGTTCAGGCCGCGCAACGCGTACCAGCCGGCATGGAATTCGGCGTCGGCCGCGTTGGTGGCACTTTCGGCAGCGTGTGTAGCGACGATCTTGTACGCGGCCTTCATGTCGCCCTGGTCGACCAGTTCACGCGACAGCACCCGGCGCTCGACCCACCAGGCATCCGGATCGACCAGAGCTTCGCGATCGGTCGGTGCCTGCATCACAATGGCTGCAGCGCCGGCAAAATCCTCCTGCTTGTGCAAATATTCGGCCTGCGCGAAGAAGTAGCCGGCCGAACGTTGCATTGCCGGCACGGCCTTCAGCAGCTTGGGCGCGTTCTTGTCGCCTTTGTCGGCCGCCGCCCATGCATCGGCGAGCTGCTGGGCGCCGGCGAGGCCGGCGACGCGCAGCGCGGAATTCGCGCGGTCGGCATAGAACATGCGCTCCATGCGAAAGCGGTGGTCCGCGGCCGGGATCAGGCTGCCGAATTCCTTGATCAGCGCCGCCTCGTCCTTGGCCTCCAGGATCGCGGTGCGCCAGAAGGGCGACAGCACGGAACGCGCCGCCTTGGTATTGCTGGACGCCACATAGGCGCGGGCGAGAACCATCACGCCTTCGAATGTCTGCGGCTGGCTGCCATCGAACGCCCTGATGACGATGTCGGGGGCAGGGTTCTCTCGATAGAGCGCGCGCTCGCTGTTCTTGCGAAGGGCTACGGTCCCCGGCCAGTTGGGCAGCATCTTGGCCGCAGCAGTGATATCGTCGCTCGGAACCTTGTCGCCGCCATAAAGCGCGATCGCCCAGGCAAGGATATGCTGGTCGAGCGACTGCGCCGGAAGGGCATCGCGCACGCCACGAGCGCGGGGACTATCACCCTGCGCCAACGCATCCAGTCCGCTTTTCAGAGGGGCGACGTCGGGCAAGGGCGCCTGTCGCGTTCTGTCCTGCAGGTCTGGCAGCGCAATTGCCGCGCCTGGAATCGGAATGGCTGAGGTGACCCGTGCGTCCACGCTGCCGCTGATCGCCATGCCCGGCATCAGCGCGAGCGCGGCGCCAAGCAGCGCGAGAAGGTGAGGCCGACCGCCCGGCATGATCCCTAAATCTTTCCTTGTCCTGGCATTCCACAAGCTGGCGAAGATGCCTCGAAGCCTAAACTTAGGTCGTGAAGAGCCCGTAAACAAAGAGTTAGCGAGGCCGTTCGAATTGCGCTTGCTGGCACCATGGCAATGCTTGCCGCGCAACCATGTCGAGACTATGGTGCGCCGCTTCGCTTTCGGTTAGAAGGCGCGACCACAAACACCGACACAAAACACCAGAAGTGCCAAGGAGTTGGACGATATGCTGAGAGGCTCGCTTACTGCGCTCGTGACACCGTTCGAAAAGAGCGGGCGTTTCGACGAGAAAGCCTTTCGCGCATTCGTCGAATGGCAACTCGCGGAGGGCACGACGGGCCTGGTGCCGGTCGGCACCACCGGCGAGTCGCCGACACTGTCGCATGACGAGCACCGCCAGGTCGTCAAGGTGTGCATCGAGGTGGCCAAGGGACGAGTTCCGGTCGTCGCCGGCGCTGGTTCCAACAACACCGAGGAAGCCGTCGGGCTCGTGCAGTATGCCGAGAAGGCCGGCGCCGATGCCGCCCTGGTCGTCACGCCTTATTATAACAGGCCGACGCAGCGCGGCCTGTATGAGCACTTCGCGGCGGTCGCCAGGGCGACCAAGCTGCCGATCATCATCTACAACATCCCGCCGCGCTCGGTCATCGACATGATGCCGGACACGATGGGCCGGCTCGTGCACGACTTCAAGAACATCGTCGGTGTCAAGGATGCCACCGGCAAGGTCGAACGGGTTTCCGAGCAGCGTGCCACGTGCGGCAAGGATTTCATCCAGCTTTCGGGCGAAGATGCTTCGGCGCTTGGATTCAACGCGCATGGCGGCGTCGGCTGTATTTCGGTGACGTCGAACGTCGCGCCGCGGCTGTGCGCCGAATTCCAGGAGGCAACGCTTGCCGGCGACAGCGCCAAGGCGCTGGATCTGCAGGATCGCCTGCTGCCGCTGCACAAGGCGATCTTCATCGAGCCTGGCGTTTCCGGCGCCAAATACGCGCTGTCGAAGCTAGGCAAGGTCGAAAACGTGCTGCGCTCGCCGTTGGTGACGATCGAACAGTCGACTGCCGACAAGATCGATGCGGCTATGAAGCACGCCGGCTTGATTAATTAGGGATGAGGCGCCACCTCTCCGCATCATGAATCAAGTCAGAAAAGCCGATCCCAACAACAAGACCGTTTCGGAAAACCGCAAGGCGCGGTTTTCCTATGAGGTGCTCGACACGGTCGAGGCCGGTCTGGTGCTGACCGGCACCGAGGTCAAGTCGCTGCGCCAGGGCCAGGCCAATATCCAGGACAGCTATGCCTCGGTCGAAGGCGGCGAGATCTGGCTGATCAATTCCTATCTGCCGGAATATCTGCAGGCCAACCGCTTCAACCACGAGCCCAGGCGGCGCCGCAAGCTGCTGCTCAACAAGCGCGAAATGGCGAAACTGTCGCAAAGCGTCGACCGCGAAGGCATGACGCTTGTGCCGCTAAAGATCTATTTCAACGACCAGGGCCGCGCCAAGCTGCTGCTCGCTGTCGGCCGCGGCAAGAAACTGCACGACAAGCGCGAGAGCGAGAAGCAGCGCGATTGGTCGCGCGAGAAGGGCCGGCTGTTAAAAGAGCGTGGGTAGGCTGGGGCCATTCGCTTGAAGAACCGGATTGTCCTCTTTGGTCTGGCCAGTCTGGTCTTGGTATGTTTCGTCGCAGCAGGCGGCTACATCTATTTCAGGGCATTCTCGCCGGACCGCGACAAATATCCGCTCAGGGGCATCGACGTTTCCCATCATCAGGGCCGGATCGACTGGCCGCGTGTCGCCGCCGACGATGTCGCCTTCGCAGTCATCAAGGCGACCGAAGGCGGCGATCATGTCGACGATGCCTTCGCCAGGAATCTGGAAGAGGCCCGCGCCGCCGGTCTCGCCGTTGGCGCCTATCACTTTTTCACCTTTTGCCGACCTGGCGCCGACCAGGCGAAGAATTTCATCTCGGTTGTGCCGCACGACCAGCCGCTGCTGCCGCCGGTCGTCGACATCGAATTCGGCGGCAACTGCCCGCAGCGGCCGACGCCCGAACAATTGAACGCCGAACTGGCCGCGTTCCTCGCTCCAGTCGAGGCGACGTTCGGCAAGCCTGCGATCGTCTATCTGACCGATGAGGCAGCGCAGACCTATGCAGGGCGCATTGCTGCCCGTCCGCTCTGGCTCCGCTCGTTGCTCCTGGAGCCGGACCGCGACGACTGGGTCTACTGGCAGTACCACAACAGGGGTCGCGTCGACGGCATCGATGGCGATGTCGATATGAACGTGCTGAAGGGTGGGCCGGCGGTGCTGGCTGCACTGTTTGCGCCATCAAGCTGATCCGCTGGCGCCCGACTCTATTTTTGCAGGAACGCCGCTATCTGGCTGAAAACGCTAACGAACATCGCTTCGGTCAGCACACCGGTGTTGGTGTTGTAGCGCGAGCAATGATAGCTCGAAAACAGCGTGATGCTGCCGGTCGGCAGCTGCCCGCCATGCTTGAACGGATAGGCGGCGACACGCCCGCCCAGCGCCCGCACCGTCGACTGATGCGCGATCGATCCCAGTGCCAGCACGGCGCGCAGGTTCGGGAACCTGGCGATCGTCGGCACCAGGAATGTCCGGCAGGTGGCAATCTCAGCGCCCACCGGCTTGTTCTCCGGCGGCACGCAGCGCACCGCGTTGGTGATCGCGGTGCCGACCAGCTCCAATCCGTCATCTGGCCGCGCCTTGAACTCTCCGCGCGCAAAACCGTGCGAAATCATCGTCGAGTAGAGCAGGTCGCCGGCATAGTCGCCGGTGAACGGGCGGCCCGTTCGATTGGCACCGCGCAGGCCAGGCGCCAGCCCGACGATCAGCAACTGAACCGCCGCGTCACCCTCGGGTGGTAAAAAAGTCGGCACCGGTGCATTGAACCAGGACGGCTCGCGCTGCCGCCACTCGGCGATGAAGTCATGCAGCCTGGGGCAGAGCGGGCAATCGCGGCCGGGTTCGGAGGCGGAAAGCACGGTCAAGGCGACCGGCCTCAATAATCGTCCTCGTCGACTTCGGCCGGCTCGGGCCTGCGCACCGGCCGCTCGGACGGGTCACGGCCAACCTCGTTCTTCAGCGTCGTCAGGTCGATGAAATGGTCGGCCTGGCGGCGCAGATCGTCGGAGATCATCGGCGGCTGCGAGGCCATGGTCGAGACGATCGATACCTTGCGGCCACGCCGCTGCAATGCCTCGACCAATGTGCGGAAATCGCCGTCGCCGGAAAAGATGACGTAGTGGTCGACGACATCGGCGAGTTCCAGCGCATCGACGGTGAGCTCGATGTCCATATTGCCCTTGATCTTGCGGCGGCCGGTCGAGTCGGTGAATTCCTTGGCCGGCTTGGTGACCACCTTGAAGCCATTATAGTCGAGCCAGTCGATCAGCGGACGGATCGAGGAGTATTCCTGATCCTCGACCAGCGCCGTGTAATAATAGGCGCGCAGCAGATAGCCGCGCTTCTGGAAGCTCGACAGAAGCTTGCGGTAGTCGATGTCGAAGCCGAGCGCGCGCGACGTCGCGTAGAGATTGGCGCCGTCGATGAATAGGGCGATTTTTTCACGAGGGTCGAACATGGAAAATATTCCTTCTCGAAATAAACACCCGTCTAAACCAAATGCGATAGCGTTCGGTCAGGCTCATAATAAACCGGCTGACCTCTATGCCATCCGAGATAGCGCCAGTTTCGCGGCAATCCAAGGGCGCGTGCGGCACTGCAAGCAATTGTGATCGGGACACCGAACACATAGCACAGACTGGTTTTGCCAAATCGGGTGTTTGAACCAAGGTTTGGACGCCATGCAACCCAGCCATTGCCATGATGCTTGTATTTTGACGGCGTTCGGGTTATGGACCGCGCCTGTTTTCCATCAAATCCATCGCATGAAAGGGGCAATCCATGGCCCGCGTAACCGTTGAAGATTGCATCGACAAGGTCGACAACCGCTTCGAGCTGGTGCTCCTTGCCGGCCATCGTGCCCGGCAGATCAGCCAGGGCGCGCCGATCACAGTGCCGCGTGACAACGACAAGAATCCGGTTGTGGCGCTGCGCGAGATCGCCGATGAGACGCTGTCGCCCGACGACCTCAAGGAAGATCTGATCCATTCGCTGCAGAAGCATGTCGAGGTCGACGAGCCCGAGGCCGATGGCGAGGCGATTGCCGATCAGACCGGCACCGCCGTTGCCGCCGCCGACGCCGACGACGCCGAGGAGAACATCACCTTCGACCGGATGACCGAGGAAGACCTCCTGGCCGGCATCGAGGGCCTGGTGCCGCCGGAAAAGAGCGACGACTACTAAGCCAGCGTTCTGGACCTGCCTGGAATACGTTTCCGGCACTTCCGTCCAGTCAGTTTCGTGGCTATCTATGGGATGCGCCGTACGCTAGTGCGGCGCATCAATCATTTCAGCACCGCGAGATTCCGCCCATGATGCGTCAGTATGAGCTTGTCGAGCGCGTCCAGCGCTACAAGCCTGACGTCAACGAGGCGTTGCTCAACAAGGCCTATGTCTATGCCATGCAGAAGCATGGCCACCAGAAGCGCGCTTCCGGCGATCCGTATTTCTCGCATCCGCTCGAAGTCGCCGCCATCCTCACCGAAATGCATATGGACGAGGCGACAATCGCGGTCGCCCTGCTGCACGACACCATCGAGGACACGACCGCCACGCGGGCCGAGATCGACGATCTGTTCGGCCCCGAAATGGGCAAGCTGGTCGAGGGCCTGACCAAGTTGAAGAAGCTCGATCTGGTCTCGAAGAAGGCCGAGCAGGCGGAAAACCTGAGAAAGCTTCTGCTGGCGATTTCGGAAGATGTCCGCGTGCTGCTGGTCAAGCTCGCCGATCGTTTGCACAATATGCGCACCCTCGACCACATGCCGGAGGCCAAGCGCCTCCGCATCGCCGAGGAGACAATGGATATCTACGCGCCGCTGGCTGGGCGCATGGGCATGCAAGGCATGCGTGAAGAGCTGGAGGAGATCGCCTTCCGCTTCATTAATCCTGAAGCCTATCGCGCCGTCACCGCACGGCTTGCCGAAATCTTCGAACGCAACAAGGGCGTGCTGACGGACATCGAAAAGGCACTGTCCACGCTGTTCGAGAAGCATGCGATCAACGCCAGCGTGAAGAGCCGGCAGAAGAAGCCGTGGTCGGTGTTCCGCAAGATGGAGGCCAAGGCGCTGTCCTTCGAGCAGCTCTCTGACATCTTCGGCTTTCGCGTCGTCGTCGACACGGTCGAGGACTGCTACCGGGCGCTTGGCGCCATCCACACCGCGTGGTCGATGGTGCCGGGTCGCTTCAAGGACTACATCTCGACGCCGAAACAGAACGACTACCGCTCGATCCACACCACCATTGTCGGCCCGTCGCGCCAGCGTGTCGAGCTGCAGATCCGCACCCGAGAGATGAACAAGATCGCCGAATACGGCGTCGCCGCCCATTCGATCTACAAGGATACCGGCGGCAAGACGAATGGCGCCGCCCACGCGATTTCAAAGGAAACCAACGCCTACGCCTGGCTGCGCCGCACCATCGAGCAGCTTGCCGAAGGCGACAACCCTGAGGATTTCCTCGAAAATACCAAGCTGGAACTGTTCCAGGACCAGGTGTTCTGCTTCACCCCGAAAGGCATGTTGATTGCGCTGCCGCGCGGCGCGACACCGATCGACTTCGCCTATGCGGTGCACACCGATGTCGGCGACACCTGCGTCGGTGCCAAGGTCAACGGCCGCATCATGCCGCTGATGACGGAACTGAAGAACGGCGACGAGGTCGAGATCATCCGCTCCAAGGCGCAGGTGCCGCCGGCGGCGTGGGAATCGGTCGTCGTCACCGGCAAGGCGCGCTCGGCCATCCGCCGTGCCACCAAGAACGCCATCCGCAAGCAATATTCAGGTCTCGGCATCCGCATCCTGGAACGCGCCTTCGAGCGTGCCGGCAAGACCTTCACCAAGGAGAGCCTGAAGCAGGTGCTGCACAGGCTGGCGCGCAAGGACATCGAGGATGTGCTGGCCTCTGTCGGGCGTGGCGAGCTCGCCTCCACTGATGTCATGAAGGCGGTATTCCCTGACTACAAGGACGAGCGCGTCACCACGGCCGTTCCCAAGCCGCGCGAGGAGGGCTGGTCGAAGATCCGCAATGCCGCCGGCATGCTGTTCCAGATTCCGGGTCGTGCCGCGCGCAAGGACAAGGACCAGCCGCGCGATGGAGCCGTGCCGATCCGCGGCGTGCGCGGCGATCTGCCGGTGCGCTTCGCGCCGGAAGGGGCAGTGCCTGGCGATCGCATCGTCGGCATCGTCCAGCCGGGCACCGGCATCACTATCTATCCGATCCAGTCGCCAGCGCTGCAGGCGTTCGATGACCAGCCCGAGCGCTGGATCGACGTGCGCTGGGACATCGATGAGCGCACCAAGGAACGCTTTCCGGCGCGCGTATCGGTCACCGCCATCAACGCGCCGGGGTCACTCGCCGATATAGCGCAGGTGGTTGCCTCGAACGACGCCAACATCCATACGCTGTCGATGGTGCGCACTGCGCCCGACTTCACCGAAATGCTGATCGATCTCGAAGTCTGGGATCTCAAGCACCTCAACCGGCTGCTATCGCAGCTCAAGGACAATTCGAGCGTCAGCGACGCAAGACGCGTCAATGGCTAGACCATGCTCCGGTTTCGGACAAAACCATGGTCAATCAAAAAGAGGCAGACATGAACACCGATGAAGTGCTGGGCATTTTCCGCGAGGCGGGTGCTGTTCTGGAAGGGCATTTCATTTTGACCTCGGGCCTGCGCAGTCCGGTCTTCCTGCAGAAGGCGCGCGTGTTCATGCATGCCGACAAGACCGAGCTTCTGTGCAAGGCGCTGGCGGAGAAGATCCGCGCAGGCGTGCCCGGCAAGATCGACTATGTCGTCGGCCCGGCGATCGGCGGGCTGATCCCGGCCTATGAGACCTCACGTCATCTCGGCGTGCCGGCGATCTGGGTCGAGCGGGAAGGGGGCGAGTTCCGCTTGCGCCGCTTCGAGATCGCCAGGGGGTCGCGTGTCGTCATCGTCGAGGACATCGTCACCACCGGCCTGTCGATCCGAGAGACCATCGAGTGCCTGCGCGATCTTGGCGCCGAGGTGGTTGCCGCGGCCTGCATCATCGACCGTTCGGCCGGCAAGACTGATGTCGGCGTGCCGCTCATCGCGCTTGCCGAGTATGAGGTCCCGGCCTATCCGGCCGACCGGCTGCCGCCGGAGCTTGCCGCCATCCCGGCGATCAAGCCCGGCAGCCGCAACATCTGACGGGGCATGCCGACATGCGTGAAGACAAATTGGAAATGATCGCCGGCATCGATCATTTCGTGCTGACGGTCGCTTCGCTGGAAGTGACCTGTGAGTTTTACCAGCGCGTGCTGGGTTTTGAGCGCATCGACGCGGCCGATCGACCGACGGCACTGGCTTTCGGTAGCCATAAGATCAATGTGCATGAGGTCGGCCGGACTTTCGAGCCAAAGGCGAAGTCGCCGACATCAGGATCAGGTGATTTCTGCCTGATCACCGAGCGGCCACTGGATGAGGTCCGTGCGCGGCTCGCGGCCAATGGTGTGGTGGTGGAACTCGGCCCGGTTGAACGTATCGGGGCCCGAGGTCCGATGATGTCGGTCTATTTCCGCGACCCGGACGGCAATCTGGTCGAGGTCAGCGAATACCTGCCGTAGCCGCTGGCGGCGCTGTGCCTTTCGGCGATGCGACTGCCGTTCCTTAAATTTGCCGCGATTGTCCAATGTTCGAAGCAAGACCTGCGGCCCCGAAGGGCGGCGACAAGCGCGGCACAAAAGGTGTTTGGTTGTTCTTGCGCCAGCGCGTTGTTATATAAGCTGCCGATTGCCATAGGGTGATCGTCAAGCGCAAGATGTGGCTGCCACGCCCGGCTGAAGGTGCCGTTGCGGGCGCTGTGGAACGGGAACAGAGTGCTATTTCGACGCCGCAAGCCTGATGGCCTTTATGAGCGGGTGCGTACCTATCTTTGGCCGCGCCGCTCGTTTTCGCGCTCGCTCCAGTATTTTTCCAAGCGCATCCTGCGGCTGAAGGCGACACCGCATGCGGTGGCGGCCGGCGTTGCGGCCGGTGTCTTCGCTTCATTCTTCCCCGTCGGTTTCCATTTCATCATCGCTGCCATCCTGTGCTGGGTGATCGCCGGCAATCTGGTGGCGGCGGCGCTTGGCGCGGTTTTTTTCGGCAACCCGCTCACCTTCCCGTTGCTATGGGGCGCGTCGTGGGAAACGGGCAAGCTCATCCTGCATGACCGTTTGCCGACACATGGGCCGCCGGCGCATCTGGGCGAGATGTTGCACAACCTCTCCTTCGCGCAATTGTGGAAACCGGTCCTTGAACCGATGCTGATCGGTGCGGTTCCGCTCGGCTTGATCTTCGGGCTGCTGTTCTACGCCATCACGCGCTGGGGTATGAACGCTTTCCGCGAACAGCGGCGCAAACGCCTGGCCGAGCGCGCAAGCCGGCATGCGCAATCGTCCCATCCCGGCGCAAGCATCGGTTCCACTGCGCGATGATCATCGGCATCGGCAGCGACCTGATCGACATCAGACGCATCGAGAAATCGCTGGAGCGTCACGGCCAGCGCTTCGTCAAGAGAATCTACACCGACATCGAACAGGCGCGTTCGGACAATCGACGCGCCCGCGCGGCCTCCTATGCCAAGCGTTTCGCCGCCAAGGAGGCCTGCGCCAAGGCGCTGGGCACCGGACTGGCGCAGGGCGTGTTCTGGCGCGACATGGGTGTCGTCAACCTGCCCAGTGGCGCGCCGACCATGGCGCTGACGGGAGGAGCGCAGGCCAGGCTGGACAAAATCCTGCCAAAGGGCCATCGGGCGGCAATCCACCTCACCATCACGGATGATTTCCCGCTCGCTCAAGCCTTTGTGATCATCGAGGCGCTGCCCGTCGAAGAAGCGCCACATTGATTGCCTCTGACGACCGGCATTGACGTTGCCCAGCGCGCGCCGAGACTCTATACCATCCAACGCACAATCGAGGACGACATGAGCGTGGCTGAAAAATCCGAGAAGAAATCCGGCGGGCTTGGCGAGACCGTCAGCGTCATCGTCCAGGCGCTTTTGCTCGCCCTGGTCATCCGCACGCTGCTGTTCCAGCCTTTTTCGATCCCATCGGGATCGATGCGGCCGACGCTTTTGGAAGGCGACTATCTGTTCGTCACCAAATGGTCCTATGGCTATTCGCGCTATTCGCTGCCTTTCGGACCCGATATTTTTTCGGGCCGCATCTGGGGCTCCGAGCCGAAGCGCGGCGACGTGGCGGTTTTCAAGTTCCCGCCTGATCCGTCCGTCGACTACATCAAGCGCGTTGTCGGCCTGCCGGGTGACAAGATCCAGGTCAAGGACGGCCAGCTTTTCATCAACGGTGTCGGCGTGCCGCGCGTGAAAACAGGCCAGATCGACAATCCCGACATCACCGAGGAATCGCGCCCGATCGATGTCTATCGCGAAACCCTGCCCAACGGCGTCAGCTACGACACGCTTGACCTGAATTCGAACTCGATCGGCGACAACACCCGCGAATTCGACGTGCCGCCCGGCCACTATTTCATGATGGGCGACAACCGGGACAATTCCGCCGACAGCCGTTTCACCGTCGGCTACGTTCCCGCGGAAAATCTGGTTGGCCGCGCCAATCTTGTCTTCTTCTCGATCGCCGGCAAGGCGAGCCCTCTCGAAATCTGGAAATGGCCGTCGCTGATGCGCGCTTCGCGCCTGTTCCACTTCGTCAATTGATGGCTTTGAAGCGCCCGACAGGCGAAACACTGGCCGGTTTGGTGAAGGCCAAGACCGGTTACGTCTTCAAGGATATCCGTTTGCTCGAGACCGCCTTGACGCATTCCAGTGCGGTCAAGGCGGCCACCAACAACCAGCGTCTTGAATTTCTTGGCGACCGCGTGCTCGGGCTTGTCGTCGCCGATATGCTTTTCGAAAAATTTCCCGATGCGCCGGAAGGTGAAATCGCGCCGCGCTTCAATGCGCTGGTCGATGCGCGGACCTGCTCCGAAATCGGCATCGAAATGCAGCTGGAGGATCTGGTCCGCGCCGATTCTGCCTTGAAGATGCGGTCGCGCGGCTCGGGCGGAAACTATCTGGCGGATGCGGTCGAAGCGCTGATTGCGGCGGTTTACGTCGACGGTGGCATCGAGGCCGCGCGGCGGTTCGTCCTGCGCTATTGGGAACCGCGCTCGCATACGGTGATCGCAAAGCCGCTCAATCCGAAATCCGATCTGCAGGAATGGATTGCCAAGACCAGCGATATCAGACCCGAATATGTGATCGACAAGCGCGAGGGACCCGACCATCAGCCGGTCTTCACTGTATCCTTGCAGGTCCGCGGCTTTGCGCCGATAAGCGGCACCGGCGGCTCGCGCAGGGCGGCCGAAGAAGCGGCGGCTTCGGCATTTCTTGTGCGCGAAGGCGTTTGGGCCGCCGCATCGGCCCAAAAATCGGGGGGCTCGCGGCCCTCCAGTGAAGGGAGCGCGGCATGACCGCTACCGAAGAGCCGGCGACCACAGCCGCCGCCACGCATTCCGGCTTTGTCGCGCTGATCGGCGCGCCCAATGCGGGCAAGTCGACCTTGGTCAACCAATTGGTCGGCGCCAAGGTGTCGATCGTCACCCACAAGGTGCAGACGACCCGCGCCATCGTGCGCGGCATCGCCACGCATGACAATGCGCAAATCGTTTTCGTCGACACGCCCGGCATCTTCAAGCCGAAGCGGAGGCTCGACACGGCGATGGTGACCACCGCCTGGGGTGGGGCCAAGGACGCCGATATCGTACTGCTTCTGATCGACGCCGAGCGCGGCATCAGGGGCGACGCCGACGCCATCCTCGAACGGCTGAAGGATGTGCGCCAGCCGATGGTGCTGATCCTCAACAAGGTCGACCGCGTCAAGCACGAAGCGCTGCTGGCTCTGTCGGCGGCAGCGAACGAAAGGGTGCCGTTCAAGCGCACCTTCATGGTGTCGGCGCTGACCGGTTCCGGCTGCAAGGACGTGCTCGATTATCTGGCCGAGTCTCTGCCGGTCGGTCCCTGGTACTATCCGGAAGACCAGATCTCGGACCTGCCGATGCGCCAGCTCGCGGCCGAGATCACGCGCGAGAAGCTTTATCTCAGGCTGCATCAGGAATTGCCCTATTCCTCGCATATCGAGACCGAGAAATGGGAAGAGAAGCCGGACGGCTCGGTGCGCATCGACCAGACCATCTATGTCGAGCGCGACAGCCAGAAGAAGATCGTTCTCGGCCACAAGGGCGAGACCATCCGCGCCATCGGCCAGGCGGCGCGCATGGAGATAGCAGGCATCCTCGAACAGAAGGTGCACCTGTTCCTGTTCGTCAAGGTGCGCGAGAACTGGGGCGACGACCCCGAGCGCTACCGCGAAATGGGGCTCGAGTTTCCGCGCTAGGCTCGATGGTCAGCAAGCCGAACATCGACATAACGCTTGTCAGCCGATTGATCGCCACGCAATTTCCCAAGTGGAAGGATCTTCCGGTCAGGCCGGTTGCATCAGGCGGATGGGACAACAGGACCTTTCATCTGGGCGGCGAGATGACCGTGCGACTGCCAAGCGCCGCGGCCTATTCCCTGCAGGTGGAAAAGGAGCATCGCTGGCTGCCGAGGCTCGCACCTCTGCTGCCGCTGCCGATCCCGGTGCCGCTGGCGATGGGAGTTCCGGCCGAAAGCTATCCCTGGCACTGGTCCGTCTACCGCTGGATCGAAGGCGAGACGGCAGAGCGCGAGCGGATTGCCAGCCTGCCGCAATTTGCGACCGACCTGGCCGCGTTCCTGGTCGCCCTTCAGCGTATCGATGCCACCGGTGGACCGGCGCCGGGACAGCACAATTTCTTTCGCGGTGGAGCACTCAGCGTCTACGATGGCGAGGCCCGGCAAGCGATTGCCGCCCTCGAAGACAAGATCGACACGGCCGCAGCCAGTGCGGTGTGGGAGGCAGCACTTGCCGCACAATGGCACGGTGCGCCGGTCTGGTTCCACGGTGACGTCAGCTGGGGAAACCTGTTGGTCAGGCAAGGCCGATTGAGCGCGGTGATCGACTTCGGAACCTCCGGCGTCGGCGATCCCGCCTGCGATCTGGCGATTGCGTGGACGCTGTTTGAAGGCAAAAGCCGGGAGGCGTTTCGTGCCGGCCTTCCGGCCGACGGGGCGATGTGGGCGCGCGGTCGTGGCTGGACGCTTTGGAAGGCGCTGATCACGGTCGCTGGACAGATCGACACCAACCCTGTTGAGGTTGAGAAATCCTGTCACGTAATAGATGAAGTCCTTGCCGACCGCGCGCGCGAGCGTGAAGCGCCGAACGATAAGCCGCTCTAGCCAACCAAAACCCAGTCCCGTCGCCAAACATCCGCCGTCGCATGGCGCGACCAGGGACATTCCGACCGACGCCATGCTTCCCGGGAGTGCCAATCCGCCTGATCGAGGCGGACGACCACGTCGCCCGTGTCGCCAAGGTCGACTGAGAGGCGTCACGGAGGAATCGTTTTGAACGTTTGGCTGCTGTCACAATCGGGGACGCCACAGCGCTCCAGGGTTTCGATCGTCTTGGAAGAAGCAGACAGGCTTGGAAGCGTCATCCCGCTTTTCGCCTCGGCATCAGAGTGGGATTGGCGAATGGGCGTCACCTGGCGATAGAGGGGCCGGCAAGATTCAGGTCGATGTCGGCGAAAACCAGGTAGATATTCCACATTGTGCGGTCTTCTTAGAAATATAAAACGTTGTAATTATATTTAGCCGCGAAAGTATCCCGTATATATATTCAATATGTGACGTTGTGCCACTTGTGCCATTCGCCATAACGACAAGTGTTATTTGTGCAACACAGAATTAATCTGTTCACGGAATTGGCATTATTTCGGAAATGGTCATTGAAGGCAGATGATCGATGGGTATGTTCGCCGCTGAAAAGGGCGAGCGGTGTGAGCCTTTTTCGTTGTGGGGGTGAGGCGGGAAAACATTGCCGCCAGCCACAAATCCGAAGCCATTTAAAACTATGACTGGAGAGGTCAGAAAATGAACATCAAGAGCCTCCTTCTCGGCTCAGCCGCGGCCCTGATCGCGGCCAGCGGCGCGCGCGCCGCCGACGCTGTCGTCGTCGCCGAACCGGAACCGGCCGAATACGTCAAGATTTGCGACGTCTACGGCGCCGGCTACTTCTATATTCCGGGCACCGAGACCTGCCTGCGCATCGGCGGTTATCTCCGCTACGATATGGGCGTCGGCGATTCCGGCTCGCTCGATGGCGCCAACAACGTTCCCGATCACATGGACGGCGGAACGAACGACACCTGGTATAAGAACATGCGTTTCACGCTGAGGACTTATACCGGCCAGGAAACCGAGCTCGGCACGCTGAAAACCTTCACCGAAACTCGCTTCCAGTTCGGCAACTCCTCCGGCGACTATACCGACCAGACCCCGGCCAACAACGGCTGGCAGGCCGGCAACAAGACCACCACCCTCAATTTCGCCTGGATCCAGCTCGGTGGCCTGCGCGTCGGTAAGGATGAAACGGTATACGACCAGTTCATCGGTTATGCCGGCAATGTCATCCAGGACACGCTCATCCCGTATGGTGTCAAGGATACCAATCTCATCAGCTATTACTTCGACGCTGGCAGCGGCTTCACGGGCGTGGTCTCGCTTGAGGAAGGCACCGCCGTCAACACCATCGACAGCTATGTTCCGCATGTCGTCGGCGGCTTGAAGTACAAGGGCGACTGGGGTGCGATCACTGGCGTCGTGGCCTATGACAGCAACTATGAGGAAGTGGCCGGCAAGGTCCGTTTGGACGTCAACGTCAGCAAGGAACTGACGCTGTTCGTCATGGGCGGCTACGGCACCAACGACAACATCAACGACTTCGGCACAGGCCGTACCCAATACAAGCCGTGGGGCGGTAACTGGGCAGTCTGGGGTGGCGGCACCTACAAGTTCAACGAGAAGACCTCGTTCAACGCCCAGATTTCCTATGACGACTGGAAGAACCTCGGCGTCGCTGCCAACGTTGCCTATACCATTGTGCCCGGCTTTACGGTCACGACTGAAGTCGATTACCTCAATGCAGGAAAATTCGACGACTTCGACTTCAACAACTGGACCAAGGCCGACAAGAAGAGCAGCGTCGGCGGCATCGTCCGCTTCCAGCGCAATTTCTAGCAGATCGACTGACCTCACCAGCCCGCCCGCAGCACATCGCTGCGGGCGGTTTTTTATGCATTGGTGTGAGAGTTACCCAGGAGCCAAGCCCATACCTTGATTTCGCCACCCGATCGGTGAAAAGCTCCTGAAATGGAATGGCGCGACGAGGGAATCATTCTCGGCACCCGCAAGCATGGCGAAACCAGCGCCATTCTCGAGGTGATGACGCGCGCGCATGGCCGGCATCTTGGCCTTGTTCGCGGCGGCCGTTCGCGCAAGCAGCAGCCCGTGCTCCAGCCCGGCAACCGTGTCGACCTGCTGTGGCGTGCGCGCCTTGATGAACATCTCGGCACGTTCCAGGCCGAGGCGATCGAGATGAACGCGGCCCGGTTGATGGACAGCCCCGTCGCCGTCTACGGCTTGCAGACCATGGCCGCGCATCTGCGCCTGCTGCCCGAGCGCGATGCGCATGAAGGTCTCTACGAAACGCTTGCCGTAATGATCGTCCATCTCGACGATGCCGATGTTGCCGGCGAACTGGTGGCGCGCTTCGAGCTTCTGGTGCTGGACGAACTCGGCTTCGGCCTCGATCTCAGCCAATGCGCCGCCACCGGCACGCGACAGGACCTGGCCTATGTTTCGCCGAAGTCGGGACGCGCGGTATCGCGCGAAGCCGGTTTGCCGTGGCGCGACAAGATGCTGGCTCTGCCGGCCTTCCTGCAGCGCGGCTCCGGCCTGCGCGCCGATCCGGCTGATGTCGACGACGCCTTCCGCCTGACCGGCTTCTTTTTCACCCGCCACGTCTATGAGCCGCGCGGCATCGAGCCGCCGGACGCTCGTACCGGCTTCCTCGCCGCCTTGCGCAAACATCACGCGCGCGGCAGGGCCATAGCTGGCGGGGCCCCAGCCAGAGAAATCATCACATGAGCGAGGTCGAACTTTATCCTGGCCGGGTCTCACCGCTCGGCCTCGGCACCATTCCGCATGCCGACATCCTGAAATACACCGGTTTGGAATTGCTGCAGCGCATCGTCGACGGTAAGTATCCGGCGCCGCCGATTTCCTTTCAACTGAATTTCACGCTCACCGAAGTCTCGGAAGGGCGTGCTGTCTTTCGTGGCATGCCGAGCGAGCGCCATCTCAATCCGCTGGGCAGCGTGCATGGCGGCTGGGCGGCGACGCTGCTCGATTCGGCACTGGCCTGCGCCGTGCAGACGCTGCTCGAAAAGGGCGAGGCCTATACCACGGCGGAGTTCAAGGTGAATTTGACGCGGCCCATCACGCCGAAGACCGGCGAGGTGGTGTGCGAGGGCAGGGTTGTTCACAAGGGCCGCACGTTGGCGGTGTCGGAAGCGACGCTGAAGGATGGTGGCGGCAAGCTGCTGGCTTTCGGCACCGAAACATGCTCGATCTTTCCGGCCGCCAATCTGGCGGCGCGCTGAGTTTTCTGGCCGTTTGGCCGCCGCATTTGCATGTCAGTACGACGGATGTCAGTGAAAACTGGCCTGGTTTGGGGGAACCGCCATGTTTGAAAGCCTGATCGGCCTTGTCGCCATCATCGCCCTGTTCGTCATCATTTCGCGCCAGCAGAGCCGCATCGGCCTTGTCGAGCGCGAGCTTGGCGCGCTGCGCAGCCTTGTGCTTTCGGGAGCCGTGCCGCCGGCGGCCAAGCCGTCCGAACAGGCGGTGGCCGACAACGCACCCGCCGATGTGATTCCAGCCGTTGCGGCAGCGGCCGACATTCCCTCTCCAGCGACAAGCGAGCCGGTCGCCGCACCGGCGCCAGCCACGGAAACGGAAGACTCGACCGGCGAGATCGTCTCCAGGCCGTGGACCGCTCCAGAACCGGCACCGAAGGCGGTGGAACCCGCGGAGCTTCCCGGAGCGGCGAAAGCTGCCCGCCAATCCGACGTCGAAACCGCGCTCGGTACCCGCTGGGCGGTCTGGGTTGGCGGCATCGCGCTGGCGCTGGGCGGCCTGTTCCTGATCCGCTACACCATCGAAGCCGGCATTTTCGGCCCCGGCGTGCGGTTGGCCATGGCCGGCGTGCTCGGCCTTGTGCTGGTCGCCGGCGGCGAATTCATCCGTCGCACCGGCTTCAAGGTGCCGGTGCAAGGGGCCGCCGGCGCTTATATTCCAGCGATCCTGACGGCAGCCGGTGCCTTCATCCTGTTCGGCACCGTCTATGCCGCGCATGGCATCTACGGCTTCATCGGCCCGGCACTCGCCTTCACGCTGCTCGGCGTCATCGGCGTGGCGACGATCGCGGCAGCCCTTGTCCATGGCCAGACGCTGGCCGGCATCGGCCTTGTCGGCGCCATGGTGACGCCAGTGCTGGTCGCCTCGCAGGCACCCAGTCCCTGGGCGCTGTTCGGCTATCTCGCGATCGTGCTCGCAGCGACCGGGGTCATCGCCCGCATGCGCGACTGGAAATTACTGATGGCGGCCGCCTTTTTCGGCACCGGTGTCTGGACCATCCTCTATATGACCGATGCGCCGGGGGCGAACCTCTCTGCCATCCTGTTCATCGACGCCGTCACGCTGGCCGTGCTCGCCCTTGTCTGGCTCGCTCGCCGTGACGACGAAACCGGACCAGCCAGGGCTTTCGACTGGCCGTCCATCGTGCCCGGCCTGTTCGTCGCATTCTCGGCGCTGGGCCTGTCGGTCGACCCGGCCTTCGCTGCCGCCGGCTACGCCTTGCCGGGCGCCGTGGTGATCGCCGCGATGGTGGTCGTCGCGCTTTATCGTCCGCTGGCGCTGCCGCTCCTCTATGCCGCGGGACTGGTCACGGTGCTGATCTATCTCGGCATCATCCCGCCAACCTCGATCGCTTCCGATTTTTCGGGCGGCGCCCTGGGCGGTGATGAACTGCCTGTGGCCACGTCCAATGCGCTGACCTTGCGCATCGGCATCGCACTCGGCCTGGTCTTCATCGGCGCCGGCTTCTGGGCGGCGCGCAGGTTTGCCGCCGGGATGCAAATCCGCGCGGCCTCATGGGCAGCGTGGGGCGTCATCGTTCCGCTGGTCGTCCTGCTGGCGCTCTGGTTCACTTTCGGCAATCTCGACCGTGACCTTGTCTACGCTGTCGCAGCGGCACTGCTGGTCGTCGTTTTCGCTGCCGGCGGCGAGTGGATCGCGCGGGCCGAGGAGCCGCCGCTCAAGGGGGGTGTCCCGGTGTCGTTTGCCCTGGGCGGCGCGGCCATCGCCGGGCTCCTGCTCATGCATATGGCTTTCGATTCCGGCTGGACCACCATCCTGCTCGGTGCGGCGGCCGTCGTGCCGGCGCTGGCCACGCGCTGGCGCTCCTATCCGGTGCTCGGCTGGATTTCGGTCGGTGCGGTGATCGCGGTGCTTGGCCGCGTCGCCTTCGACCCGACCATTGTCGGCGCCGGGTTCCTGTCGACGACCCCGGTGTTCAACTGGCTGTTACCGGGCTACGGCGTGCCGGCACTGGCCTTCGGCTTCGCCGCCTGGCAGCTTGCGCGCACCACGAATGGCCGGCCGCGCCTTGCCATGGAGGCGGCAGCGGCACTGTTTGCGCTGCTCACGCTCGCCATGCTGGTGCGCCACGCCATGCATGGCGGCGTCATCGACACGGGTGCCATGACGCTCGCCGAACAGTCGATCTACACCCTGATCGCCATCGGTGCCGGCGCAATCCTGGTCGCTATCGACATGCGCTCGCCAAGCTCGGTGCTGCGCTATGGTTCGATGGCCGTCGGCGTAATCTCCGTCGGCTTCATCGTCATCCGGCACTTCGTGGTGCTGAACCCGCTTTTCACAGACGAATCGACCGGCCGCATCCCGATGTTCAACCTGTTGTTCCTCGCCTATCTCCTGCCGGCGGTCGCCGCCGGGGGACTGGCGCTCTACGCCAGGGACAAGCGGCCAAAATGGTATGCGCAGATGCTGGCCGTGGTGGCTGCCGCACTTGCCTTCGCCTATGCCACGCTGTCGGTAAGGCGCCTGTTCAAGGGCGAGTTCATCGGCTTGTGGAGCGGCCTCGGCCAACTGGAAACCTATACCTATTCGGCGCTTTGGCTGGTGATTGGCGTTGCGCTGCTCACAGCCGGCGTCTGGCTGAAATCGCAGGTGCTGCGCATCGCTTCGGCCGCGCTGATCGCGATCGCCGTGCTGAAAGTCTTCATCTTCGACATGTCGGAGTTGGAAGGCGTACTCCGGGCGCTATCCTTCATCGGCCTCGGCGCGGTTCTGATCGGTATCGGCCTGTTCTATCAGCGGCTTTTGACACGGGCGGCGAAGGAAAACGGATAAAGGCAAGCAAGAACAATAAGATTTCACCCCGGCCGGGAATAAATCGGCCAATGGGCTCGTTATCTCATTGCTTGGGTGACCGGGGTGGGAGACCGCTTCGCGCTGGCCGCTTGCGCCGCGCCCGGAAGGCGCGTTCAATCGGTATCAACAAGGGCGACCCCGAAACCAGCGGTCATGGACGAGAAGAAGGCAGCAATCCTTGGCGAAATACCGCGCCTGCGCCGTTACGCACGCTCGCTTTTGCGCGACCGCGACGCTGCCGACGACCTTGTCCAGGATTGCCTCGAGCGGGCGCTTGTGCGGCTCGACAATTGGCAGACAGGAGAAAGCCCCCGGAGGTGGCTGTTTACGATCATGCATCATTTGTTCATCGATCAGATGCGCAAGGTGAACCGTCGCGGCGAGGCGGCGATGCTGCCGCTGGAGGCGGGCGAGGCCGTTGCCCAGCCGGCTGAGCAGGTGGAGAGCATTGCCTCGCGCGAGATCATCGACGCATTGCAGGCGATCAGCCCCGACCGTCGCGCGGCCCTTGTCATGGTTGCCATCGAAGGTTTTTCCTATGCCGAAGCCGCCAACATTCTGGGCGTGCCTGCCGGCACGCTGATGTCGCGCATTGCGCGCGGGCGTGAGGAATTGCGCGGGTTGCTGGACGACACGGCGCGCCGCCGCGCGATAAGGATCGTCGAGAAATGATCCGCCGCGACTTTTCCGAACGTGACATCCACATGGCGCTCGATGGCGAGCTGCCCAGCGATGAGCGCTCGGCCTACGATGCCTGGCTCGACTCCAATCCCGAGATGAAGGCCAAGAGCGCCCGCTTCACCGCCGACCGGGCGGCGCTGCAGGTCGCCTTCGCCGGCGTGCTGGACGAAGCCGTGCCTGCGCGGTTGCGCAAGGTCGTGCTTGGCGAGGTGCCGGTCAAGGCATCTGTGCCACGCTCACGCTGGTGGCTTGCCGCTGCTGCCGCCGTGCTTCTGGTCACCGGCGGACTTGGTGGCTACTTTGCCGGCATCGACGGCATCGGCCAGGAGGACCCGGCGGAAGATCGGCTGGCCGAGCAGGCGATCGCGGCCCATGTCATCTATGCCGCCGAAAAGCGGCATGCCGTCGAGGTGCCGGCCAGCGACAAGGACCATCTGCAGACCTGGCTGTCCAACCGGGTAGGGCTGAAGCTGGTGGCGCCGGACCTGACCGCCGACGGATTCCAGCTGGTCGGCGGCCGGCTGTTGCCGGCAGGCGAGAGCAAGGCCGCCATGCTGCTTTACGAGGACGGCAATGGGCAGCGTATCTCGCTGTTCGTCACCACGGAATCGACGGAGAATGCCAAGGGCACCTACGCCGCCGCGCAAGACGGACCCGAGGCCGTCTACTGGCTGGACAAGGGCTATGGCTGTGCGGTGGTCGGCTCCTTGCCGCGCGAGCGGTTGGCCGAGGTCGCGAGGAGCGCCTACACGCAACTTGTAAACGGGCTGGCAAGCTGAACGGCATCGCTTTTGCCGGTGCCATCGATCCGCGAATGCCGATCCGGCCGAAGGACCTTTCACACCCGCCGGCCCGGCGTCGGATTTGTCACAATTCGGCCCTAATCGAGGTGCGATAGCGCTTGATGAATGCCGTCGCATCGCCCCGGAAATCGGAAACGGTTTTTGGAAACACGAGGCGAAGATTCAAGGTGGTGGAGCGGACTTCGTGCGCCCAGGTGGACGCCGGTTTTCCCAACGCCCTGGTTGGCGTCAAGGACGTGTTCGAGTAGGGCCATTTCCACCACCAATCGAGGTCTTCTGAAGCCGCATGCCTGCCGAGATCCGCACGGCCCGCGCGTCTGACGTCGATGATCTCGCCGCCATCGAGAAGGCTGTTTTCTCAAGCGACCGTATTTCCCGCCGCTCCTTCCGACTGTTCATCGAGCGTGAAACCGCCGAGACGCTGGTCGCCGAAGTCGACGGCCGCGTGGCCGGCTATGCGATCGTGCTGTTTCGCAAGGGCAGCGGCGTGGCGCGCCTCTACTCGATTGCGACCAGTCCGTTTTTCGGCGGGCTGGGTGTCGGCCGCATGCTACTCGGATCCGCCGAAGATGCCGCCTTCGAGCACGACCGCATGATGCTGCGTCTCGAAGTTCGCGAGGACAACAGCCGCGCGATCCGCATCTACGAACGGGCCGGTTATCGCAAGATCGGCCGCGAGCCCGGCTACTATGAGGATGGCGAAACGGCACTTCGCTACGAAAAGACCTTGCGTGGCGACATTCCGATCGCCACCAAGGTGCCGTTCTACCCGCAGACCTGCGAATTCACCTGCGGCCCGTGCTGCCTGATGATGGCGATGGCCAATTTCGATCGCGGCTTCGTGCCGGATCCGGTCATGGAAATCCGCCTGTGGCGTGAAGCGACGACCGTCTTCATGATGTCGGGTCCCGGTGGATGCGAACCGTTCGGCCTCGCTGTCTCGGGCTACGAAAGCGGGCTCGCGGTGGAGATCTACGTTTCCTTCTATGGCGCGCTGTTCCTGCAATCGGTGCGCAGTGAGGACAAGCGCAGGGTGATGGAACTGGCCCAGGTCGACTTTCGCCGACGCGCGGAACTTTACGGCATCCCGGTGAATTACCGTGCATTCACAATCGACGATATCCGCGCTGCGATCGCTGGAGGAAAGCTGGTGCTGGTGCTGATCAGCGGCTTCCTGATGTTCGGCAAGAAGGTGCCGCACTGGGTGCTGGCGATCGGCGATGACGGCGACCATATCCTGATCCACGACCCTTGGGTCGAGGATGAAAGGCAGGAGACCATCCTTGATGCAGCCAACATTCCCGTGCCTTACGGCATCTTCATGAACATGGCGCAGTTCGGTCGCGATGGACTGCGTGCCGCCATCACTCTGGGAAAGCGTGACAGATAATGACCTGGGTCATCCTTACCGGCAGGCAGAGCGATCTCGACCAGGTGGCGACACCGCACAAGATCATCACCAATCGCGACTATCTCGCGCATCCCTCATTGTTTCGCGGCCAGCGGCCGAAGGTCATCAACCTGTCGAACAATTACGCCTACCAGAGCCGCGGCTACTATGCCTCGCTGCTGGCAAGCTCGCGCGGTCACAAGGTGATACCGACCGTCGAGACGATGATCGACCTGTCGGAACGCAAGCTCTATGAGCACGCGCTGCCGGAACTGGAACTGGCGCTCAACAAATGCCGCAAGGATCTTGGCGGCGCCTTTCCGCAAAAGGTCTGCATCTTCTTCGGCATCGGGCCGTCGAAAATCTGGGACCGTTTCGCCAAGCTGTTGTTCGACTGGTTCCGCGCACCGGCGCTCGAAGTCCATATCAAGGACAGCGCCGAATGGGCCTCGATCCGCAAGATCGGTTTCCATCCGCTGGCGCGCATGACCGAGGACGAGGAAAAAAGCTTCATCCAGTGCATGGAGACCTACACCAACCGGGAATGGCGCGACACCAAGGGCCGCACGCCGGCGCGCTACACCTTCGCCACGCTGGTCGACCCGCATGAGGAACTGCCGCCTTCGCAGATCTCGTCGCTGCGCCATTGGGCCAAGATCGCCGAGAAGATGGGCGTCGAAATCGAGCCGATCACCAAGCGGGACCTGGCCAAGCTCGCCAATTACGACGCGCTGTTCATCCGCGAGACCACCTCGATCTCCAACCACACCTATCGTTTCGCCCGCCGCGCCCAGCAGGAAGGCATGCCGGTCATCGACGATCCGCTGTCGATGATCCGCTGCACCAACAAGGTCTATCTCAACGAGCTGATGGCCTACAACAAGATCCCGGTGCCGCCGACGGTGATGATCGCGGGCACCTCGGATCTCGAACTGGCGGCGCAGACGTTGGGCTTTCCGCTGGTGCTGAAGATCCCGGATTCGTCGTTCTCGCGCGGCGTCAAAAAATGCGCCAATTTCGAGGAACTGAAGACGCTCGCCACCGAATGGCTGGAGGATTCCGACCTTCTGATCGCGCAGAAATTCATTCCGACCGAATATGACTGGCGTGTCGGCGTGCTCGGCGGACAGCCGCTTTTTGCCGTGCATTATCTGATGGCCAAGAAGCACTGGCAGATCGTCAACCACAAGGCCAACGGCAAGCCCGACCAAGGCGGCATCAAGACCTTCACGCTGAAGGAAACGCCGGCGCATGTCGTCGAGACGGCAGTGAAGGCGGCGCGCTGCATCGGCGACGGGCTCTATGGAGTAGACCTCAAGGAGACCAAGGACGGCGTCTTCGTCATCGAGGTGAATGATAATCCCAACCTCGACCATGGCTGGGAGGATTCCGGCGAGAAGGACGAGGTCTGGGTGCGGCTGACGCAGTGGTTTCTGGAGCGGCTGGACCGGCCGGGGCGGTGATTTGATCGGGGGTAGAACATGCAGTTTATCGTGATCGAGGATTTCACAGGCTGTGATCGCAAGGAGATCTACCGCCGCTTTCGCGACCGCGGCCGCCTGAAGCCGGACGAGCTTCTCGTGCGCCACAGCTGGATCGCGGCGGACATGAGCCGCTGCTTCCTGCTGGTGGAGGCCGATGACGTCACGCTGCTGCAGCGTTGGGTCATCGAATGGGCGGATCTGGTGGAATTCGAGATCATTCCCGTGGCGACAAACAAGGACATGGCTGAGGCATTGAGCGGACACCTCTGACCATCGCCGCGTGTCACGTCAACGCAGTGCCGGCGAGCCGACCGCGCGCCGGCATTCGTCGATCAGCCACTGGCGAAACGCCGCCACGACATCGCGCCTGGCGCTGCGCTCCGGGATCGTCAGGCAATAGGGCTGGCGCAGCTCCAGTGCCTGGGCGAGGGGCCTGACAAGCCGGCCGTCTTCCAGCGCCTCGGCACAGTAGATTCCTTGCGCCAGCGCCAAGCCCAATCCCGAAATGGCAAGGTCGAGTGCGGCGCGCGATGAGTTGGCCGAGAGGCCGCGCTGCGCTGCCCGGCCGGGTTCGATGCCGACCGCCTGGAACCAGTTGTGCCAGGACGGAAAGGACGCACCAGTTGGGCCCCAGCCGGTGTGGATGAGCGGCAGGCTGGCGAGGCCTTCGGGTTTGATCGTGCCGGCCAGCCCGGGTGCAGACACGGGATAGACCGCGTCCTGGACGATATCCTCGGTGGGGTGCTCGCGATAATGCGGCCCATAGGAGAGCCTGATGTCGATCAGCTCACGGTCGAACGGCACCGGGTCGTCGTCGCCTCTGAGCGATATGTCGACGGCGCCATGGCTCGAGACAAAACCGGCGAGACGCTGCGAAAGCCAACCCATGGCCATGGATGGCGGCACCGACACCACAAGGCGCGGGCGGAACGCATCGCCGCCCGACTGGCGCGCGACGCTGCCGATCTCCTGGAAGGCCATGGTCAGCCTGGGCAGCATCTCGACGCCGGCCTCGGTGAGGACGGCGCGCCGATTGACGCGATGGAACAGCTTGCGGCCCATCTGCTCCTCGACGGTGCGGATGAGCTGGCTCACGGCGGCGGCCGATACAGAAAGTTCTTCCGCCGCCCCCGCAAAGCTGCCTGTACGGGCCGCAGCCTCGAAAGCCTGAAGTCCTTTGAGAGAGGGAAGTACGGCCATGATCACCGAATAGATAAGTTCAGCTTATCTAAATCGCAGAAATCGTCATTTTTGGAAAGGTTTTTCATGCGCTACAGTGGATTCTATCAAATCCCAGCCTGGATCAAAGCCCGTGGATCATCGCGACGTAATTTCATCGTTGACGCAGGAGGAGCGCAACCGGCTGACCGCCAAGTCTGATGCCGCGGGCCTCGTTCAGCTTGCCGCTCATTGGGGTGCGATCGTGATCCTCGGATCGCTGATCGCCGCCAAAGTGCCGTTCTGGCCGCTGCTGATGCTGCCGCAAGGTCTCCTCATCGTGTTCCTGTTCACGCTGCTGCACGAGACGGTTCATCGCACGGCCTTTGAGGCGCAACGGCTGAACGATCTCGTGGCGCGGGTGTGCAGCCTGGCGATCGCGCTGCCGGCGGACTGGTTCCGCTACTTCCACTTTGCCCACCATCGATACACGCAAGATCCCGACAATGACCCGGAACTGGCGTTCCCCAAGCCGGAGACATGGCGGCAATACCTCGTCCACATATCCGGCATCCCGTTATGGTGGGGCCACATCAAGACGCTTTATGCCAACGCCGCGGATCGTGGTCGCGAAAGCTACGTTCCGCCAAAGGGCTATGACAAGGTGCGCATCGAGGCACGCGCCATGATTGCCTTTTATGCCGTGCTCCTTCTGCTGGCCGTCTATTTCCGGCTCTCGGTGCTTGTCTATGTCTGGATTTTGCCCGCTCTGTTGGGGCAGCCGTTTCTGCGCCTCTATCTCTTGGCCGAGCACGGTCGTTGTCCGTTGGTCGCCAACATGCTGGAGAACACCAGGACCACATTGACCAACTGGCTGGTCCGCAAGCTGGCGTGGAACATGCCGTTCCATGCCGAGCATCATGCCTATCCCGGCGTGCCGTTTCATCAACTGCCGCGGTTTCATGCGCTGATCGAGCGGCATCTCAAGGTGGTCGAGCCCGGCTATGTCAGCTTCCACGAAAAGTACATCGAGACGCTGCATTGACGATGGCCGGCCTAGCCGGTCTGGCTGTGCGGCGCCCGGGATCTCAACAGGCGGTGGATCTCGGCCGCCTGTGACGGCGCGCCGATCAGAAAGCCCTGCGCCTCGGTGCAGCCATTGCTGCGCAGGATGTCGAGTTGCACCTCGGTCTCGACCCCCTCGGCGGTGACAGTGATGCCAAGCTCGGCACCCAGCCCGATGACGGTGCGAACGATCGCCGCGGTGTCGCGATTGCCCAAATCGTGGATGAACGAACGGTCGATCTTGATCTTGTCGACAGGAAAACGCCTGAGGTAGCCGAGCGACGAATAGCCGGTGCCGAAATCGTCCAGCGCGATGCGGATGCCGAGTTCACGCAACTGCCGCAGCGTCCTTAGCACCACCTCGCTTTCATCCATCAGCACGGTTTCGGTGATCTCCAGTTCCAACCGACCGGCTGGCACGCCGGAGAAAGCCAGCGCCGAGATGACGCTGCGGGCGAAGCTGCCGCTTTTAAGTTGCACGGCCGAGACATTGACCGCGACGCGCAGGCCGGCGGGCCACCGTGCCGCCGCCGTGCAGGCTTTCCTCAGCGCCCATTCTCCAAGCGGCACGATCAATCCGGTTTCTTCGGCGACCGGAATGAAGCTGTCCGGCGCCACCATGCCACGTTCTGGGGAATGCCAGCGCATCAAGGCTTCCGCGCCGACGATCTCGCCGGAGGCGATGTTCATGATGGGTTGGAAATCGAGGTCGAATTCCTGGCGCGACAGTGCGGTCCCGAGGTCGACCTCCAACGCACGCCGTGCCTGTACCATTGCGTCCATTCCGGGTTCGAAGAACCGATACAGATTGCGGCCTTCGCTCTTCGCCCGGTAAAGCGCTGTATCGGCGTTCCTCAGCAGCGTGTCGGCATCTCCGCCGTCGTCGGGGAAAACCGCGATGCCCAGGCTGATGCCGATATGCATCTCGCGGCTCTTGTCACGGAACGGTTTTCCGATTGTCTCGACGATGCGCTTCGCGAGTTTTTCAGCACTGGCAATGCCCTTGAAATTGACCTGGATGATGACGAACTCGTCGCCACCGAAGCGGGCAACGACGTCGTTTTCATTATGCAGGCAGCGCTGCAGCCGCTCGGCCACGCTCTTCAGCAGCCAGTCGCCGGCCGGATGTCCCCAGGTGTCGTTGACTGCCTTGAAGCGATCGAGATCGAGCGAGAAGATCGCCAGCGGCGTGGCCGCCGTGTCCTCCAGCGCAAGGTCGAGCCGTTCGCGAAACATCGAGCGGTTGGGCAATCCCGTCAGCGTGTCGTGATGCGCAAGATGGGTCATGCGCTCTTCGGTGCGGCGACGTTCGGTGACGTCGTCGAAGGTCACCACCCAGCCGCCGCCATCCATCGGCCGACGTGTGACCAAAACCGTCCTGCCGTCGGTAAGATGCCGATAGGCCGAATGCATTTTTGCCGCCGCCAGACAGGCTTCGGTCTTGGCGACTTCGCTGTCGACATCGATCTTCGTATAGATGCCGAGTTCCAGCAACCGTTCGAGCGCGTCGCGGTGCGTCGTTCCAAGCGGAAAGTCCGCCGGGGTGACCTTGTAGAGCTCCAGAAAACGCCGGTTGCGCACGATCATCTTGCCGTCGGCGTCATACATCAGCAAGCCTTGCGACATGTTGGCGAGCGCTGCGTCGAAGCGGCGGTGCTGCTCCTTGAGATCCTCTTGCGCGCGGCGCTGCTCGGTGATGTCTTCATAGATCGAAACCCAGCCGCCCAGAGCCAGAGGGCGGTGCGAGATGCTGACGATGCGGCCGTCCGACAGTGTTTCTTCGTAGGTCGAGGGCTTTGCCTGATCGATATAGGGCTTGCGGATGGCGTAGAGTTCGTCGGCGGTTTGCGAGGCGACGCCGATATCGACGCTGTGGCGCAGAATGTCGAGGAACCGGATGCCGGGCCTTATCACCCTGGCGTCGAGGCAAAAGATGTGTAGGTAGTTGCCGTTGCAGATGATCATCCGCTCGTCGGCGTCGAACATGCACAGGCCGTGCGACATGTTCTCGACCGCAGCCGAAAAGCGTTGGTTCTGCTCCCGCAGTTCGTCTTCCATGTGGCGGGAGCGGTCCATGCCTTCGGCCTCCCGTTTCGGGACGGCCGAACCATCCTTGGCATCAGCGACGGGCATGAGCGCGCCTGCGGACCGTGATCGAACAAGCTACTGTGGTCGCCGCTGGTTAATTTAGCGTTTTAATGCATGTCGCCCAAAAGTGACCTCGGTTTTGGGGGAATGACATGCATAAAGACAAAGACCTAAAGCGCGTCGCGTGAATCCGTTTCAGCGCGACGCGCTTTAGCCGATTGCGGTCGCCGAAACCTGATGCCGCGACGTCTCGATCGCCGAAAACCGTTTCAGAAACGCGTTCTGCGCCCAGGTCACCGAACGTGGCGTGAAATCGAAGCGGTCGGCATTGAAGCCGCGCGGACGGCCGAAGAACTCGGTCGCCTCGGCGGTCGAAAAGCCGGCGAGCAGCGTTGCCTCGAAATAGGCGGCGATCTGGTCGGCGCGCTTGATCTCCTTGCGCAGCGCAGCACTTGGTTCCGGAGGCAGCGAGAAGCGCAGATGGATGGCGCGCTGCAGCCGTAACTCACAATCCTTGTAGCTGCCGCCCATCACCGATTTGAACGGCGAGATCATGTCGCCGATGACATATTCGGGGGCGTCGTGCAGCAGGGCCGCCAGCCGGGCGTCGGCCGAAGCCTCGGGCACCAGGTCGCAGAACAGCGCTTCGACCAGCAGCGAGTGCTGGGCGACCGAAAACGCATGCTCGCCGCTGGTCTGGCCGTTCCAGCGGGCAACGCGGGCGAGCCCGTGCGCAATGTCCGAAATCTCGATGTCGAGCGGCGAGGGGTCGAGCAAATCGAGCCGGCGGCCCGACAGCATGCGCTGCCAGGCGCGTGCCGGCGCGCCGACGCGGTCGGCCGCCATCAGGCCTCCTCCGCGCTGACGGCTTCCTGCGGGAAGGCGAATTTTGCCCAACCGGGAATGGCCAGCGTTAACGGAACGTCCCCGGCCATGATCGGCTGGCCGGCATCGAGCGCCGCCTTGACCCGGTCGATGCGCGCAATGGCCAGACCGGTCGTGTCTACGGTCGAGCCGAGCGTGCCAACCGGCCTGCCTGCGGCGGTCAGTTCGGTGCCGGGCGCGGGCAGGGGCCTGTCGGCCGATGCAATCAGCACGCGCCGCCTGGCCGTGCCGCGATGCTGCATGCGCGAGACGACCTCCTGGCCGACATAGCAGCCCTTCTTGAAGCCGATGCCGCCGGTTTCGTCCAGCAGCACATCGTGGGGGAAGGCGTCTCCGAGTTGGTAGTCGCTGCCGCTTTCGGCAATGCCGCCGACAATGCGGAAGGCTTGCCACGCGGCAAGATCGCCGGGCTCATCCGTTTCGCCATAGGAACGCGTGACGGCACCCTTCGGAAAGCGTGTGTCGGCGGCCGCCGTTGAATCAGATTGTGAGGGTGTTGATTCATGTCCCCACGCGACGGTGACAAACGCCTGATCGGATTTGGCAATCTCGACCTTGGCGCGCAGTTTGTAGAGCGTCAGCCGGCGTACGAAATCGTCCGATATGTCGGCACGGCATTCGAGCCGGAATGCATTCTCGCCGGTGCGGGAGATCAGGAAATCGAACAGGATCTTGCCTTGCGGCGTCAGCAGCGCACCGGGTTTGGCTTCGCCGGGAGCCAGGATGTCGAGATCGGTGGTCAGGATGTTCTGCAAAAAATGCTCGGCATCCGGACCTGATACGGAAATGAGGGCGCGGTCTTTGAGCTGGGCACAGGGCATGGGCGGAAAAGCAACCTGATCTTGCAAAATGGTCGGCCTTTACGTAAGCCGCTGGCACTCCCCCCGCAAGAGAGCATGGCCATGATCTACGACCTCATCCTGACAGGCGGCACAGTGGTCAACCATGACGGCGAAGGGGCTCGCGACATCGGCGTGAAGGACGGGCGCATCGCTGCCATCGGCGATCTCCGCCAGGCCTCGGCCGGCGAGACGATCGACTGCCGCGGCCTGCATATCCTGCCGGGTGTCGTCGACAGCCAGGTGCATTTTCGCGAGCCGGGACTGGAGCACAAGGAAGATTTGGAAACGGGTTCGCGCGCTGCCGTGCTTGGCGGCGTCACCGCCGTGTTCGAGATGCCCAACACCAATCCGCTGACCACCAGCGAGGCAGCGCTTGCCGACAAGGTCCGGCGCGGCACGGGGCGCATGCATTGCGATTTCGCCTTCTGGGTCGGCGGCACCCGCGAGAATGCCGGGGATGTCGGCGAGCTTGAGCGGCTGCCGGGTGCGGCCGGGATCAAGGTTTTCATGGGCTCGTCCACTGGCGACCTGCTGGTCGAGGATGACGAGGGCGTGGCGTCGATCCTGAGAAACACGCGCCGGCGCGCCGCCTTTCATTCGGAAGACGAATTCCGGCTGCGCGAGCGCCTTGGCGAACGCATCGAAGGCGACCCGGCATCGCACCCTGTCTGGCGCGACGAGATCGCCGCCTTGCGCTGTACCGAACGGCTGGTACGCATTGCGCGAAACGCCCGTGCCCGCATCCATGTTCTACACATCTCGACCGCCGAGGAGATTGTGTTCCTCGAACAACACAAGGATGTCGCGACCTGCGAGGCGACGCCACATCATTTGACGCTGAGCGCCGACGACTATCTCAGGCTTGGCACGCTGATCCAGATGAACCCGCCGGTGCGTGCCGCGCGCCATCGCGATGGCGTCTGGCATGGCATTGCGCAAGGCATCGTCGATGTGCTCGGCTCCGACCACGCGCCGCACACGCTGGCCGAGAAGGCAAAGCCCTATCCGGCCTCACCGTCGGGGATGACCGGCGTGCAGACGCTGGTGCCGATCATGCTCGACCACGTCAATGCCGGCCGGCTGACCTTGCAGCGCTTTGTCGACCTGTCTAGCCACGGCCCGCAGCGGATCTTCGGCATGGCGAGAAAGGGCCGCATCGCTGCCGGCTACGAGGCCGACTTCACCATCGTCGATATGAAGCGGCGCCAGACCATCACCAATGCGCAGGCCGGCTCGAAAGCCGGCTGGACGCCTTATGACGGGAGAGAAGTGGTCGGCTGGCCGGTCGGCACCGTCATTCGCGGCCGCCGCGTGATGTGGGAAGGCGAGATCGCCACGCCAAGCCAGGGTAGGGCGGTGGAGTTTTCTGAGGCATTGCCCCGCTAGGCTCCCTACCCCCGTGGGTGGGAAGAGCCGCTCTCAATCCCCGGCGACGAAGAACGACCATTGTCCGCTAGGGGTGATACCGACGCGATAGAAAATATAGGCGCCGAACTGCTTCATGTCGTCGAAATCGCCAGCGGTGACGATCTTGAACAGTTCGACCCGCTGCTTGGCGTCCAGCTTGTCCAGCGGTAGGGCGAAGAAATACGGCCACACGTAGAGCTCTTGTGGCGTGCCGGCATCGAGGTGGACGTAGCCGGCATCAAGCACCTCCTCCAGGATGGCCAGGATTTCCTGGCCGTCCGGGTCGCCCGAGAGGCCCTTGAGGAAAGCGACGGCATCGCCATCAATGTCGGTTAGGGACAATTGCGTTGTGTTGTCGCCCGTGCCGATCAACGGCCGCAACTTTTCGATATCGCCGCCCTTGCAGGCTTCGACGATCAAATCATGCATGCGCCGCACTGGTTCCGGCAGCTTGCCGAGATCGTAGATGACCTCGGGCACCGGCGTGTCCGGATCGACGCGTGGCCTGGTCACGCCGCCATCCGCCGGACTGTCCGGCTCGGCTTCGGCAGGAGCAGTCGGCTGGCTAGACGGCGGCGGCATCCCGACCGGGTTGGGCATTGGCACGGTGCTTCCGGGGGGCGACATGTCGTCGGCCGGCGGCGTGACCGTCGGGGGGAGCTCTTCGCGCTTGATTTCGCTCAGCGCATAGGCGGGGCTGCTCGCGAGACACACAACCAGGGGAATCGCGGCACAGCAAGCGGCGAAAGAGATGCGAAGGACCAAGCCACGCGGCTTGCCTGACATCGAAAAACTCACTGCCCGTTTCTCCCTGCTTACGGGCATGACGCCCGAGCGGCATATTGCCGTCAAAGAACCGGACGTCGGTTCAGTGCCGCAGCCGTTCAGGTTCGAAGGCGCCAGCAATCACCTTTTCACGCATACGGTCGAGCAGGGCAAGGGCCGAGGTCTCGCCATTGGCACGCAACATCTCGCCGAAGGCTGTTTCGAGCGCTGCTTCGGCAATGATCTCGGGCTCTATCCCGGCGGAGAGACCTTCCGCCCAGGCCTCGCTGTGGCTTTCCACGGCGGTCAAGCGTTTTTCTTCCCTGACCAGCGCGTCGATGTCGTTGACACCATGTTCCATAAGCGAATGTCCACCCTTTCAAGCTGCGATCCATTGATGTGGATCAGGCCTGATCTGTTCATTTCACACGCAGGGACAATTAAGTATTTGTAAATACGACATTTTTTTGATCGTCTTTTACAAAGCCCGATTGCCTTGTGCGAAGCTGCGTTCAGTTCGAGTCAAACTTAGCCGATTGGGGCGGCCTGCGGGGCGAAAACCTTCAGTTTGAGTTAATTCCGCTTTCGCGCGGTAAGGTTTCGTTAATACTGTTGCAGAAGTGCAACATGAGGATTGCACCAAGATATCGCTTGGCACAAGCCGATATATCGGCTGTACCCAGCAATGGTTCGGATAGTTGTCGATGAGCGAGTGCCTAAAGCGCGCCGCGTTTGAACGGATTCAGGCGAGGCGCTTTAGGTTTTCGTTTTTATGCGTGTCGTTCTCCCAAAACCGCAGCCACTTTTGGGCGACATGCATTAGTTGCCGTAACGCGAGGCGATATCGCGAGACAGCGTCTCGCCTTCCTTCATGTAGCGGCTGATGGCTTCGGTCGCCGAGGGCGTGCACCTCGTATAGATGCCGCCGAAGGAGCGGTAGCCGCGATTGAAGCTGGCAATGAAGCGGGCGCGCCGCTCGGCGTCCGGATTTTCCGAATCGAGCAGTTTTGTCATCTCGACACGCCACTGGTCGCCCTTCTCGCCGCACAGATTGCGCAGGAAATGCAGCGAGCCCAGAACCTCCGCCAGCCGCATCAACCCGGGCTCGAACGGCGACTCGGCGCTGAGCGCGGGCCGTATCGAAACGGTCGCGCCGACCGCAAGACACAGGGCGAGGAGCATGGATGGACGATTCATAAGCCTTCTCTACCAGCTGTGTGGCTCTGCTAAACAGCATAAGTCTTTGTGGCGAAACAATTTGTCGCCCGCAAGTTGATTTCAGGACAGCAGTCCGGCGTTTCCGCCGGGGGCCAACAAGTCTTCGGCGACTGCGAATACCGAGCCTGCCAGCGGCAGCGCCGCCATCTCGCTGAGCGTATAGAAGGCCGCCGTCTCCGCATCGTCGCTGGCCACGGCCTCGCCGCCGGCATAGGCGGCGCCGAAGACTGTGAGGAGATAATCGACCGGGTGGCTGTCATCCCGGCCGTCGATGTGGATTTCCCGCAGCGGGCGATAATTTGTGGCACGCAAACCGGTTTCTTCCTGAAGTTCGCGCTCTGCCGCTGCCTCCAGCGTCTCACCAGGTTCGACCTTGCCGCCCGGAAAGGCATAGAGCCCTTGCGACGGTTGCCGGGCTCGCTTGACCAGAAGCACGGTGTCTGCCCGCACGACGGCGACCGAGACTGCCGGAAGTATTTTGCGCGCTTCGTTCATGGATTCCCAATCAGACTGAAGGCCGGTCAGTTGTGGACCGGCCAGCGTGGACAAGTTTTAGCGGTTGCGCAACGCCGGTTCCATCGCCACTTTCAGAAACCGAACCTTTCGAAGGGCACCAATCGACCATGTGCGGACGTTTCGCCTTGACCGCGACGCCGGATCAGACCGCTGCCTTTCTGGACGTGGCGGGGCTTGAGGATTTCCCGGCGCGCTACAACATCGCCCCGACGCAGCCGATCCTGATGGCGGTCGCCGGCCCTCCGCAGGCGCCGGGCTCCAATCTGCCGGACCGGCAGCCAATGCTGGTGCGCTGGGGGCTGATCCCGACCTGGGTGAAGGATACACGCGAGTTTCCGCTGCTGTTCAACGCGCGCTCCGAAGGGGCTGCCGAAAAGGCGTCGTTCAAGGCCGCCATGCGCCATCGCCGCGCTTTGGTGCCGGCGTCCGGCTTTTATGAATGGCGGCAAACCGGTGGCAAGAAGGGGCAGCCTTACTGGATACGCCCCAGGCATGGCGGGTTGGTTGCCTTCGCCGGGCTGATCGAGACCTATGCCGAGCCGGGCGGTTCGGAAATGGACACCGGCGCCATCCTGACCATCAACGCCAATGCCGACATCGCGCATATCCACGACCGCATGCCGGTGGTGATCGATCCCAGGGATTTCGCACGTTGGCTGGATTGCCGCACGCTCGAACCGCGCGATGTCGCCGATCTGTTGCGACCGGCACAGCTCGATTTCTTCGAGGCAATTCCGGTCTCCGACCTCGTCAACAAGGTCGCCAACACCGGACCGGAGATTCAGGAGCGGGGCGAGATCGGGCCGGAGCCCGAGAAGGTCAAGCGCCAGAAGTCCGGCGCGGACGACAGTCAGATGACGTTGTTCTAGCAGAGGGCGCGCGCGTCGGCGCCTTCATTTCTGGCGCCATTGGCGCCGGCCGCCCATCCCTTCAGGCAGCGCGGGGCGAAACGATCTTCTGCGCCGGCTTTTTCTTCTTGGCGGTATGGAGAAGGGCGGCGACGATCGCGGCCGGGCCGATTGCGCGATAGTGGTTGGCCAGCGCCGGCTGCTTGGCGCGGTTGGCTTCCTGCTTGGTTCGGGGCATGTCTCTCTTCCCTGGTAACATTTTCGTGTCTGCGTTTGATGGCCGATTCTGACCAAATCGTGACGCCTGCTGATCTAGCCGGCGAATGTTTCATGACTGTGCCGACATGTTTAATAAAATGTTTCAGTGCATCATTACCTGTGACCCAGCGACGGTTTTGCCGAAACTTGCGACTTGACGGCAACACAAGCCAAGGCGATAAAGCCGCCCATGAAAACGTCTTTCGCCATTTGTGGCATTTGCATTATTGGCTAGCCTCGCGCTGGTCCGGACGTTTTCGCCTCATCTCTCCCCAGATTGGACAAACGCCCCGGCCAGCAGGCTGGAGCCTGATTTGCGTTCGCGCAGGGCTGGCTTCGTCGAATTGAGTTCTGAACCGGGAAGGCACGAATGTCCGACGCATCGCAGGGCCTGCGCCTCTACAACACGCTGACGCGGACGAAAGAGGATTTCGTCCCGATCGATCCGCTGAACGTGCGCATGTATGTCTGCGGCCCGACCGTCTACGACTTTGCTCATATCGGCAATGCCAGGCCGGTGATCGTCTTCGACGTGCTGTTCCGCTTGCTGCGCCATCTCTATGGGCAGACGCACGTCACCTATGTGCGCAACATCACCGACGTAGACGACAAGATCAATGCGCGCGCTTTGCGCGATTTCGGCGGCGAGATCGCTTCCGGCACGCTGTCGTTGAATGAGGCGATCAGGCGGGTCACCGAAAAGACCGCCGACCAGTTCCACAGCGACGTGGCGGTTCTCGGCTGCCTAGAGCCGACGGTCGAGCCGCGCGCCACCGAATTCGTCGAGCCCCGTGCCGACGGCAAGGTCGACATGATCACCTTGATTCAAAGCCTGATCGAACGCGGCCATGCCTATATTGCTGCGGGCGAAGTCCTGTTCGACACGGCGTCGATGCCCGACTACGGCCAGCTGTCGAAGCGCAATCTCGACGAGCAGCAGGCCGGTGCTCGCGTCGCCGTCGACGCGCATAAGAAAAATCCCGGCGATTTTGTCCTCTGGAAGTTGTCGTCACCGGAGGAGCCGGGCTGGAATTCGCCATGGGGCAGGGGTCGGCCGGGCTGGCACATCGAGTGCTCGGCGATGTCGGCCGCCTATCTCGGCGAGGTCTTCGACATCCATGGCGGCGGCCTCGACCTGATCTTCCCGCACCATGAAAACGAGATCGCCCAGTCGCGTTGCGCCCATGGCACCGAAATGATGGCCAACATCTGGATGCACAACGGCTTCCTGCAGGTCGAAGGGCAGAAAATGTCGAAGAGCCTCGGCAACTTCTACTCGATCAACGAACTCCTGGAGACCGAGACCTTCGGCGGCCGCAAATGGCCGGGCGAGGTGCTGCGGCTGGCGATGCTGATGACGCATTATCGCGAGCCGATCGACTTTTCCGTGCGCAAGCTGGAAGAGGCCGAGAACACCCTGCGAAAATGGAAGCGGGGAGCCGACCTCGCGCCGACGGCGGCGGGACAGGTGCCCGTGGAGATCATCGACGCCTTGTCGGACGATCTCGCCACCTATGCCGCCTTCCAGGTCCTGACCCAGTTGGCCGGCGAGGCAGTGGACGGCAACGATGCCGCTGCATCGCTGAAGGCGTCGCTGCTGTTCCTCGGCTTCGACGTCGCGTCGGCGAAGGTTGATGAAGGCCACGTCGGCAAGGCCATCGCCAAGCGTCTCGCGTTCATCGCCGCCAAGAACTGGGCCGAAGCCGACCGCATCCGCGACGACCTGCTGGCCCAAGGGATACAGTTGAAGGACGGCAAGGATCCGGTCACAGGCGAACGCATCACCACCTGGGAGGTAAAAAGATGATCGATCATCTCGGCATCAACGTTGCCGATTTCGACGCTTCGAAGGCTTTCTATGACAAGGCGATGGCGCCGCTTGGTGCCGCGCTGTTGTATATGGTGCCGCTGGAGTACACCGGCGGTAAAAAGGTCGGTGGCTACGGTCGCGATCGGCCGGTATTCTGGCTGCAGGAAGGCAAGGATGGTCAGAAGGCCCATCAGCACGTCGCCTTCACCGCGCGCAGCCGCGCCGAGGTCGAAGCCTTCTATGCTGCGGCGCTTGCCGCCGGCGGCAAGGACAATGGCGGGCCGGGCCTGCGCCCGCACTATCACCCGGACTACTATGGCGCCTTCGTCCTCGATCCCGACGGCAACAACGTCGAGGCCGTCTGCCATGCGCCGGAGTGATCAGCGATGAGCCTCGACAACCGACCGATCTACACCGGCGGCTGCCAGTGCGGCGCGGTGCGCTTTCGCGTTGAAGGCGCTTTGGGCGACGCTTCGGTCTGCCATTGCCGCATGTGCCAGAAGGCGTTCGGCGCGTTCTACGCGCCGCTGGTTTCGGTGCGTGGCGCCAGGCTCGACTGGACGCGCGGCGAGCCGAAATACTTCCGTTCGTCCAACCATGTCGATCGCGGTTTTTGCGCCGATTGCGGCACGCCGCTGACCTTCACCGCGCCGGACGGGGTTGGCCTCGCCATCGGTGCGTTCGACAATCCAGCGGAGATCGTGCCGCTGATTCAATGGGGGATCGAGGCAAAGCTGCCCTATGTCGACTCGATCCCGCAACTGCCGGGCGAGGACACCATGGCCGACATGTCGTCGGCCTCCTATCTGGCCGATCTCGTTTCCTACCAGCACCCCGACCACGACACCGAACAATGGCCGCCAAAGGAAAGATCATGACCGATCAGGTAAGAACCGGCGGCTGCCAGTGTGGCGCCGTGCGCTTCCGCGTTCATGGAGCGCTCGGCCGTCCGTCCATCTGCCATTGCCGCATGTGCCAGAAGCAGTTCGGCTCGTTCTTCGGCGCGCTGGTCACGGTGCCCAGAGATGGCGTCGAATGGACCCATGAAGAGCCGAGTTACTTCCAGTCGTCGGTCAACATCGATCGTGGTTTCTGCGCCCGCTGCGGCACGCCGCTGACATATCGGCAGCCCGGCGGGCTGGAAATCGCGATCGGTGCCTTCGACGACCGTTCGGACCTGGCACCGCAGATCCAGGTCAACTATGCCGCGCGGTTGCCCTGGGTGGAGACGATCTTCGATCAGCCCGTCCACCAGGATCCTGATTATTACAACAGGCAGGAATCCATCATCTCCTTCCAGCACCCAGACCATGAAACGCCGGACTGGCCGACCAAAGGTTTACAACTATGAGCAGTCAATTGCGTACGCTTTATCCCGAGATCGGGGCGTTCGATTCCGGCATGCTCGATGTCGGCGACGGCCACCAGGTCTACTGGGAGCGTTCCGGCACCAAAGGCGCCAAGCCGGCGGTGTTCCTGCATGGCGGGCCGGGCGGCACCATTTCGCCAAAACACCGGCGGCTGTTCGACCCGAAGCTCTACGATGTCATCCTGTTCGACCAGCGTGGCTGCGGAAAATCGACGCCCAACGCCTCGCTCGAAGCCAATACGACATGGCACCTGGTCGCCGACATCGAACGGCTGCGCGAAATGGCCGGCTTCGACAAATGGCTGGTGTTCGGCGGCTCCTGGGGGTCGACGCTTGCGCTCGCCTACGCCGAGACCCATCCAGAACGCGTCAGCGAACTGGTGGTGCGCGGCATCTACACGCTGACGCGTGCGGAACTGGAATGGTACTATCAGTTCGGCGTCTCGGAAATGTTCCCGGACAAATGGGAGCGCTTCCTGGCGCCGATCCCGGAGGCCGAGCGCAGCGACATGATGGCCGCCTATCGCAAGCGGCTGGTCGGCACGGATCGAAAGGCGCAGATCGAGGCGGCCCGCGCCTGGAGCCTGTGGGAAGGCGAAACGATCACGCTGTTGCCCGAGCCGGAGACAAGCGGTCCGTTTGGGCAGGACGACTATGCCGCCGCGTTCGCCCGCATCGAGAACCACTATTTCGTCCATGCCGGCTGGCTGGAAGAGGGACAATTGCTGCGCGACGCGCACAGGCTGAGCGACATCCCCGGCACCATCGTCCATGGCCGCTACGACATGCCATGCCCGGCGCGCTATGCCTGGGCGCTGCACAAGGCCTGGCCAAAGGCGGATTTCCATCTGATCGAGGGCGCCGGTCATGCTTATTCGGAGCCGGGTATCCTCGACCGGCTGATCCGCGCGACGGACAAGTTTGCAGGCAAATGACCATGACCCGCGAGCGCCTCTATCTCTTCGACACCACATTGCGCGATGGCCAGCAGACGCCGGGCATCGACTTTTCCGTCGAGGACAAGATCGCCATCGCAAAACTGCTTGACGCTTTTGGCCTCGACTATGTCGAAGGCGGCTATCCCGGCGCCAACCCGACCGACACCGCCTTCTTCCAGGAGAAGCGCACGGAGCGCGCCAAATTCGTCGCCTTCGGCATGACCAAGCGGGCAGGGGTGTCGGCGTCCAACGATCCCGGCCTAGCGTCTCTTGTGCAATCGAAATCGGATGCCATCTGCTTCGTCGCCAAGAGCTGGGACTACCACGTCCGTGTCGCGCTCGGCTGCACCAATGAGGAGAACCTCGACGCCATCAAGGCCTCCGTCGAGGCGGCGATCGCCGCCGGCAAGGAGGCATTGGTCGACTGCGAGCATTTCTTCGATGGCTTCAAGGCCAATCCCGACTATGCGCTGGCCTGCGCCAGGACCGCCTATGATGCCGGGGCGCGTTGGGTGGTGCTATGCGACACCAATGGCGGCACGCAGCCATCGGAAGTCCGCGCCATCGTCGAGAAGGTTATTTTATCAGGCATTTCAGGCGATCATCTCGGCATCCATGCCCATGACGACACCGGCCAGGCCGTGGCGAATTCCCTCGCCGCTGTCGAGGCTGGCGTGCGCCAGGTCCAGGGCACGCTCAACGGCATCGGGGAGCGCTGCGGCAACGCCAATTTGATCTCGATCGTGCCGACGCTGGCGCTAAAGCCGGCCTTCGCCGATCGTTTCGAAACTGGCATTTCGGCTGAGGCGTTGACAGGCATTTCCAGGTTGTCGCGCGCATTTGACGAACTCCTGAACCGAGCGCCAGAGGCGCAAGCGCCCTATGTCGGCGCTTCCGCCTTCGCCACCAAGGCGGGTATCCACGCATCCGCACTGGCCAAGGAGCCGGCGACCTATGAGCACGTCCCCCCCGAAACCGTCGGCAACCGCCGCCGTGTCATGGTCTCGGACCAGGGCGGCAAGGCCAATTTCCTCGCCGAGCTGAGGCGACGCGGCATCGAGGTGCCGAAGGACGATCACCGGCTCGACGCGCTGATATCCGTGGTCAAGGAGCGCGAGGCCGAGGGCTATGCCTATGAAGGCGCCGATGCCAGCTTCGAACTCCTCGCCCGCAAGATGCTGCACGGCCTGCCGGAATTCTTCAACGTCACCTCGTTCCGCTGCATGGTCGAGCGCCGCTTCGACGCCAACGGCCAGTTGAAGACGGTCTCCGAAGCGATCGTCAAGGTGGTGGTCGATGGCGAGGAGAAGATGTCGGTGGCCGAAGGGCATGGCCCGGTCAACGCGCTCGACATCGCGCTGCGCAAGGACCTCGGCAAATTCCAGGGCGAGATCGCCGACATGGAGCTGGCCGACTTCAAGGTGCGTATCCTCAATGGCGGTACCGAGGCGATCACCCGCGTTCTGATCGAATCGCATGACGGCACCGGCGCACGCTGGTGGACGGTGGGAGTTTCCGAGAACATCATCGACGCCTCGTTCCAGGCGCTGATGGATTCCATCGTCTACAAGCTGATGAAGAACCGCGAGATGGCCGGACTGGTGGCCGCCGAATAGGGTTGAACCATCAGCGAAAGTCCATTGATCCATCAGAACTTTGCGATGGTCTTGCCAAGGTGACTGGGCCATAGCGTTGGTCCATGGCCACTGAAGCAATTACCCTGGATGCAGAGTCCAAGGCCCGGCGCGGCTTTCTGCTGGCGCTCGGCGCCTATCTGCTATGGGGATTGCTGCCCTTCTACATGAAGGCGGTCGCTCATCTGCCGCTCGCGGAAGTCATTGCCCATCGCATCGTCTGGTCGGTGCCGATCGCCGCCGCCGTTCTGATCTGGGCCGGCCGCACGGCGGATTTCAAGGCGGCGCTGCGTTCGCCACGCACCATCGCCATGGCCGCGCTGACGGCGGCGCTGATCTCGGTCAACTGGGGCATCTATGTCTGGGCGATCGCGGTCGACCGCACCGTCGAAACCGCGCTCGGCTACTACATCAATCCCCTGGTCAGCGTCGTTGTCGGCGCGCTGCTGCTCGGCGAGCGGCTCGACCGGCTGCAGATCGCGGCGGTGGTGCTGGCGGCCGTCGCCGTCGCCGTGCTGACCATCGAAGGCGGCAAGCTGCCCTGGGTGTCGTTGGCACTGGCGTTTTCCTTCGCCGCCTACGGCTTCTTCCGCAAGACGCTGCCGATCGGCCCGAGCCAGGGATTTTTGCTCGAAGTCCTTCTGCTGTCGGTGCCGGCACTTGGCTACATCGTCTATCTCATCGCGACCGGACAGGACCACATCGTGTCCAGCAGTGGCACGGATACGGCGTTGCTGATCGGCTGCGGTCCAGTCACATCGGTGCCGTTGTTGCTGTTCGCCTTCGGCGCCAAGCTGCTGCGGCTGTCAACCATCGGCATCATGCAATATATCGCGCCGACCATGGTGTTCCTGATCGCCGTTCTGATCTTCGACGAGCCTTTCGGCACCATCCAGGCCATCGCCTTTGCGCTGATCTGGGCGGCTTTGGCAGTCTATTCCTGGTCGATGTTGACGACAGCGCGACGCGCCGCGCCGCAGCCCGCACGGTAAGGGGGTTCGATGTACCTGCTGCATATCGCCAACAAAAATTATTCCTCATGGTCGCTGCGGCCCTGGGTGCTGATGCGCGCGCTGGATATCCCATTTGAGGAGCGGCTGACGCCATTCCCGACCGGATCGAGCTGGGATCTGTACCGTTCCTTCTCGCCGAGCGGCCGCGTGCCGTGCCTGGTCGACGACGGCTGGGCGGTCTGGGATTCGCTGGCCATCGTCGAATATCTGGCCGAACGCCACCATGGCGTGTGGCCCGTCGAAGCCAAGGCGCGCGCCTGGGCGCGCTCGGCCGCCGCCGAGATGCATTCGAGCTTCACCGCATTGCGCAGCGCCTGTCCGATGAGTTGCGGCGTGCGGGTAGAGCCGTTTCCGATGTCCGATGCGCTGAAGCAGGACCTCTTTCGCCTCGACGACCTCTGGAATGATGGTCTTGCTCGTTTCGGCGGGCCATTTCTGGCGGGCGCTCATTTCACCGCAGTAGATGCTTTCTTTGCCCCGGTGGCGTTCCGCGCACAGTCTTATGGGCTCTCCTTCGAGGGTGCGGCTGCAGCGTATCCGGCGCAGTTGCTTGCTCTGCCGGCGATGCGCGAATGGCATGCGGCTGGGCTTGCCGAGGCCTGGCGCGAGCCCGATCACGAAGCGGAAGTGGCCGCCGCCGGCACCATCATCGAGGATCTTCGCGCCACTGCGTGAAAGCTGCCGGCGGGTGCTACATCTGTCCGAGCCGCCTGACAAAGAGATAGGTCGCGCCCGCGATCACCATCGACACAGCAGTCACCACCCAAAAGCCCATTGGCGTGTCGACCAGCGGCAGGCCCCCAACGTTCATGCCGAACAGGCCTGAGATGATGGTCATCGGCAACAGCACCGCCGTCATCACCGACAGGACGTACAGCAGCCGGTTCGACTGCGTCGTCAGCTTTGCCATAAGCTCGTCCTGCAATAGCCGGGCGCGCGCCTGCAATTGCTCGCCGTCATAGTGCAGCGTCTGCGCCCGGTGTGAAAGGCGCGCGGCCATGTCGTTGATGCTGTCTGGCAGGTCGTTGCGGTGCGAATGATCAAGGTGACGGAACAGATTGGTCAGCGTCGCCATCTGCCTGTGGATCACCACCAGATGCCGGCGCGCGTCGACCAGGGATTGCCGTTCATTGTGCCATGCGTCGCAGACGATACGGTCTTCGATGCCGTCGAGACTGTCGCCGAGTGCCGCAAGTTCCGCCACCATGCCATCGAACGACTGGCCGACGACAGCCTCGATCAACTCGGCTGGCGAGCGGAACTTGCGCGATCCATTCTCGATCGCCTTGCGGATGTTGTCGACCGACTGCAGCGGTTGCTTGCGGGCGCCGACCAGCATCGTGTCATTGAGCGCGAAGCGGAAATGGCCAAGCCCGCCCGCTTCCGCCGAATAGTCATGGCGCAGGTCCGGCAGATCGCCATAGAGCCAGTCGTCCTCGAGGTCGATGTGGCAGCCATGGCTGGCGGACAGGAAAGCTTCACGCGCCGGTGCCGGCAAAGCCCGATCGGCGCCGATTTCGTGACGGGCCCGCATGTCGGAAAGCTGGTAGCTGCGCCATGTCCAGTGCGCGGCGGCGGCGTCCCTGGTTCGCACGCCCTCAGCGGTGAAGTGATAGATGAAGAACAGTCCGTGCTCGTCGGGCAGGTAGGGCGACAGATCGGTGCCTTCCGGGGCGAGAGTGATGTCCATGGGCGGTGCCAGATGCATGTTCCGAAGATGGCGCCGCACGGCGGCTGCCTGATACTGATTCCTAGCACGCGCGAAGCCGGTTTCGTGTGACGGTTTCTTGACAGCCGATCACAGTCTGTCGATCCCCCGTGTCAATCCGGGGGTGACGCCTTCGTCACCCCCGGATGTGCCCTGTCAGTGCTTCGGGCCGAAGCCGGGGTAGGGCTTGAGGGGCACGATTGCGGCAATGTCCATCATGCCGGCCTTGACCAACGGCAAGGTGGCGAGGTGGCCGCGAACCTCAGCATCATCAGCAGCCTCGAGCATCATGCCGCTGCCCGGGATGTCGCCTCGGTTCCACACCTGACGTACCGCCCCTTCGGCGTAGAGCGTGCGCCGCTGTTCGGCTTCGCCGGGCAGAAGTGGAGCGAAATCGGCATCGGTAAATTTTTCGGTGTTGCGAGCGAGAAGGGCAAAGAACTGCATGGCGGTCTCCTTTGGTTGGGATGGCCGATTATCGCTTTTGGCTGGTCAGACAGTCCAAGACTGATTAGGCCAAAGTTGAGACCCAAAGGGACTTGAGCCTTGGAGGAGAAATGTTCGACCTGCGCCAGCTCCGCTATTTCGTCACGGTCGCCGAAACCGGAAATGTCGGGCGCGCAGCCGAAATGCTGCATATTTCCCAATCGCCACTCAGCCGGCAGATCATCCAGCTCGAGGAGCAGTTGGGTGTTTCCCTCTTTGAGAGGTCGAAGCAGCGGGTCCATCTCAACGCCGAGGGCCGCGCCTTCCTCACCGAGGCCCGCGCGCTGCTGTCCAATGCGCGACGTGTGGAGGAGTTCGGCCGCAACCTGGCCAGCGGTGCCGTCGGCCGGCTCGCCATCGGTTATGTCGAAGGGGCCGTTCATGCCGGGCTTGTCGCCGGGATGCTGCGCCAGTTCCGTCGCGACCGGCCGGATTTCCACCTGCAGCTGAGAAGCCTGCGTTCGGCGGCGCAGTTGGAAGGGCTACGGCAGCGGTCGCTGGATCTGGGCTTTGTCTACTCGCCGCCACCCGATGATGATCCGGATGTCGCCGCCATGGCGCTGCGGCATGAGCCGCTGGTGCTGGCGATCCCCGAAGATGACCCACTCGTTGAAGTGCCAGAGATCGGGCCTCACCATCTTGACGGTCGCACCTGGATCACCGTCGTGCGCCAGCCGGACGACACCAATCGCGGCCAGTTCCTTGCCGCCTGCGCCAAAGCCGGCTTCTTGCCCGACATCGCCTATGAGACGGCGGACCCGCTGACCTCGCTCGGCCTTGTCAGCGCGGGTCTCGGCCTGGCGACGGTGCAAGCCAGCCTGCGTGCCGCTGCGCCGCCGCGGATCGTGTTTCGCGACCTGCCGTGGTTCGACCGCACGGTTTCACTCCATCTCGCCTGGCGGCGTCATGACCGGCGCGCGGTGATTGCCGATTTGCGGCAGGCTGCGGCGGAAGAGGGGAATAGGGGAGTAGGGGAGTAGGGCAGTAGGGGAGTAGGGCAGTAGGGCAGTAGGGCAGTAGGGCAGTAGGGCAGTAGGGCAGTAGGGCAGTAGGGCAGTAGGGCAGTAGGGCAGTAGGGCAGTAGGGCAGTAGGGCAGTAGGGCAGTAGGGCAGTAGGGCAGAGACCTCCAGGCAATTCACTTGTTGTCACATATTGCCCTACTGCCCTACTGCCTTATTCCCCTACATCTTATCGATCACCGACTGCACGCCCTCGGTCGGGGCGTCGACGGACGATCCGGCTACCATGATGGCGGCGACGATCGCTTCGGGGTCGTCGACGACCAGCGGCTTGACCCGCTGCGCGGTGTGGATGAAGCCTTCGGCGGCCATGTGATCGAGCAGCGCCAGCATCGGATCCCAAAATCCTTTGACATTGGCGAAGACGATCGGCTTGCGATGATGGCCAAGTTGTCCCCAGGTCATGATCTCGACGATCTCCTCGACCGTGCCGATGCCGCCCGGCAGTGCCACAAAGGCGTCGGATTTCTCGAACATCTTGTGCTTGCGCTCGTGCATGTTGTCGGTGATCAAGAGTTCATCGAGCCGGTCAAGCGCTGTTTCGCTCGCCTCCTTGTTGATCAGGAAGCGCGGAATGATGCCCGTCACCTTGCCGCCGGCCTTGAGCGCGCCTTCGGCGACAGCGCCCATGATGCCTTTGGTGCCGCCGCCATAGACCAGCCGCAATCCCGCTTTGGCAATTGAGCGCCCGAGCAGGTGTCCGGCCTTGATATAGATTTCATCGCGGCCCGGAGACGAGCCGCAATAGACGCAGACGGATCGAATCGTGTTCATGTCGATGATTGGTGATTGGGTCTGAAAGCGCGGTCAAGCCCCAAGGGTTAACGGCCTGGGCTTTTTCTTGTCGGTATTGCTAAAACAGGCTAGACCGGCGTTAGGTGGCTAAGGGGTAGGGAAATATGGCAATTAATCCACTGAAGGCGTTCCTGTTCGCGGCGGGTGGGACCGTTGCGGCCGCGGGAACCGCCTATGTAGCGGGCGCACTCGACCCGTATCTCAATCCCACGCCGCCGGCGCAAGTGGCGGCGCAGACGCCGCCCGCAGCGGCAAAATCGGCCGATCCCGGCACCGAAGCGCGGCTGCCCGCCGCTGAAGTCCCGGCGGCTCCCGCCGCAGTGCCCCAGGCAACGGCACCCGCCGCACCGGCCGCGGACGCGGCGGCGCCTGCTGCGACCGGTCCGGTCGCACCGTCCTTCGATGTCGTGCGCGTCGAAAGCAATGGCTCGATTGTCGTCGCCGGCAATGCGGCACCCAACGCCAAGGTCGAAATCCTCAATGGCTCGACGGTGCTTGGCTCGACGGTCGCTGGTCCCGATGGCGCCTTCGTTATCATTCTCGATGATCCGCTGAAGCCCGGCGATTATACGATCGCGCTGCGCGCGACCGCCGGTGACGTCGTAACGCCCTCGGTGCAGACCGCCGTCGTGTCGGTTCCCAAGGATGCGGCCGGCCAGGTGCTGGCCATGGTCGAGGAGCCGGGCAAGCCGGCCGAATTGCTGACCGTTCCCGCACCCGAGACAAAGCTGGCTGCTCCGGCCGCCGCGCCGGCTGCTCCCACAGCCGAAGCCCCCGCAACCGCTCCGGCGCCAGCCGCCCCAGCGCCAGCCGTGGTCGACGCGGCACCGGCTCCTGCAGCGCCGGCGACGCCGCCCGCTGCAGGCGTGACCGAGCCCAAGATCGTCGTCGAGGCGGTCGAGATCGACGGCAGCAAGATCTTTGTCGCCGGCCTCGCCGATGCCGGCCGCAAGGTGCGCGCCTATGCCAACGACATCCTGCTCGGTGACGCGCAAACTTCGACGGACGGTCATTTCCTGGTCGAGGCGACGCGCGACGTTCCGGTCGGCAGCTACACAATCCATGTCGACGGCCTCGATGCCGACGGTGTGACAGTTGTGGCCCGCGCGGCCGTACCGTTCGAGCGTGAGCCCGGCGAAGCGATCGCCGCCGTGGCACCCTCGGCGCCGAAGCCCGTTCAGCCCAAGCCGGCCGCACCTACCGCCGCCGAGGCACCGGCCGCGGCCACGACGCCTGCTCCCGCCACCGAGGCTCCGGCCGTTATGGCGGAGGCGACGCCGCCAAGCGATGTGCCCGAGACGGTGGCGCCCAAGCTTGAACATGCCGACGGCGCCGTCATCATCCGCCGCAACGACACGCTGTGGCGGATCTCGCGGCGCGTCTATGGCCACGGCGTACGCTTCTCGACCATCTACCTCGCCAACCAGGACCAGATCAGTGATCCCGACCGCATCTGGCCGGGCCAGGTGTTCAAGGTCCCGGAAAAGTCGAAGGAAGGCGAAGCCGCCGACCTCAAGGCCATGGGCGAGCAGGCAACGACAGCGCCCGCCAAGACGGAGTAGGGTTTGAGCGCCGACGGTTGAGCGCAATCTCCCCCTTGTGGGAGATGCCCGGCAGGGCAGAGGAGGGCGCTGTCTCGCCAGCCTGTCGGCCAAATCCGGTCGAGCTACCTTACGGCTGCTCGTAATGCTTTGATCGTGGAAAGTCGCGATCCTTCGCGCCCCTCTCTGTCCTGCCGGACATCTCTCCCACGAGGGGGAGATTGGCGGTTCCGGCGCTCTGCCCATAGGGTTAGCTTGCCCCGTGCCCGTTCATCGTCTATCGCCGATGAACGATGGCAGAATCCCTGATGGAAACAAACGCATCATGCGGCGGTCCGGACAGCCGTGCGGTCGCCGCCCGACTTGCAGCGCTTTCCCATCCGGCGCGGATCGAAATCCTGAAACACCTATCGACGAGCAGTTCCTGCTGCTGCCGCGAGGTCGTCGACCGCTTAGATCTGGCGCAGTCCACCGTGTCACAACATCTGAAAATACTGGTCGAAGCCGGGCTGGTTCGCTTCGAGCCCGATCGCCAGCGCTCGCGCTATGCGATCGACCATGCCGCGCTCGCCGATGTCTCCGCATCGGTGGCCGCTCTCGTCAATTCCTGCTGCTCCGGCCGCTGAAATAAGAAGAAGGCACAAGAAATGGCCGAAAAAACCGTCTCCGACTCCTCGACTTTCAAGACGCTGCTCAATTTGTGGCCTTACATGTGGCCGGCGGATCGCGCCGATCTGAGAGCCCGGGTCACATGGGCGACGCTGTTGCTGGTCGTCGCCAAGCTGACGCTGGTCGCCGGTCCCTATTTCTTCAAATGGGCGACCGACGCGCTGGCCGGCGACGCCAAATCGGCGCCGCCGCTGCCGAGCTTCCTGCTGGCGCCCGTCATGCTGGTCGTCGCCTACAATGTCGTGCGCCTGGTGCAGCTTGGCTTCAATCAGTTGCGCGACGCGCTGTTTGCCCGCGTCGGCCAATATGCCGTGCGCCAGCTCGCCTTCCGTACTTTCGTTCACATGCACCAACTGTCGCTGCGCTTCCATCTCGAGCGCCGCACCGGCGGCCTGTCGCGCATCATCGAGCGCGGCACCAAGGGCATCGAGACGATCGTGCGCTTCATCATGCTCAACACGGCGCCGACCATCCTCGAATTCGCGCTGACCACGGGCATCTTCGCCTACACCTATGGCTGGAAATATGTGGTCGTCGTCGCGGTCACCGTCTGGGTCTATGTCTGGTTCACGGTCCGCGCCAGCGACTGGCGCATCTCGATCCGCCGCGACATGAACGACAGCGATACCGACGCCAACACCAAGGCAATCGACTCGCTGCTCAACTACGAGACGGTGAAATATTTCAACAATGAGGGCATGGAAGCCGAGCGCTTCGACCGCTCCATGGCACGCTACGAGGTCGCCGCGACGCGCATCTGGACCTCGCTTGGCTGGTTGAATTTCGGGCAGGGCATCATCTTCGGCCTGGGCACCGTCATCGTCATGTGCATGTCGGCGCTCGAAGTGCAGGCCGGCACGCAGACGGTCGGTGACTTCGTCTTCATCAACGCCATGCTGATGCAGCTGTCGGTGCCGCTCAATTTCATCGGCTTCATCTACCGCGAAATCCGCCAGGGGCTCACCGATATCGAGCAGATGTTCGATCTGCTGGATGTGCCGCAGGAGATCGTCGACAAGCCGGATGCCAGGCCAATCGCGGTCAGCGCCGGCAAGGTCGAGTTCCGCGACGTGCACTTCTCCTATGACCCGAACCGGAAGATCCTGAAGGGCATCAGCTTCGAGGTGCCGGCCGGCAAGACCGTCGCCATTGTCGGGCCTTCGGGTGCCGGCAAGTCGACCATCTCGCGGCTTCTGTTCCGCTTCTACGACGTGCAGGGCGGCCAGGTGCTGATCGATGGCCAGGATATCAGGGACGTGACGCAGGAGAGCCTGCGCGGGGCGATCGGCATGGTGCCGCAGGACACCGTGCTGTTCAACGACACCATCGCCTACAACATCCGCTATGGCCGCATCGGTGCCAGCGAGGAGGATATGCGCAAGGCGGCCGAACTCGCTCAGATCGGCCCGTTCATCGAGCGATTGCCTGACGGCTACAAGTCGATGGTCGGCGAACGCGGGCTAAAACTTTCGGGCGGCGAGAAGCAGCGCGTGGCAATCGCCCGCACCATTTTGAAGGCGCCGCCGATCCTGATGCTCGACGAAGCGACCTCGGCGCTCGACAGCCACACCGAACAGGAGATCCAGGCCGCGCTCGATCTGGTCAGCCGTGGCCGCACCACCATCGTCATCGCTCACCGCCTGTCGACGGTGATCACGGCCGATGAGATCATCGTGCTGCAGGACGGCCAGATCGCCGAGCGCGGCACCCATGCCGAGCTGATGCGCAAGCATGGCCTCTACGCCTCGATGTGGGACCGCCAGCGCGAGGCGACCGAGGCCGAAGAGCGGCTGCGCTTGGCTCGCGAAGGCGACGAACTTGGTGTCATCGTCCGCCGGCGCACGTCGGAGGTGAATTGAAGGTTCGGCGTGTGATCTGATTTTTGCACTTGATCTCAACTTAAGTTGAGATTGTAGGCCGTTCCTGGAGCCCAAAAAACACCATGATCCAGGAACGGAGCAATCGAAATGAGCAAGATAAATCAGACTGTTAACGGCGGCAGCGTGTTCAGGGTGGACAAATTCGTCGTCCCGGCCGGCGCCCGCGAGGAGATACTCGCCAAGGTCAGGACAACGCATGAATTGCTGCGCCTGCAGCATGGCTTCGTGCAGGATTTCCTGCTCGAGCAATTCTCCGGGCCGGGCGAATTCAACCTCGTCACCATCGTCGAATGGGAAAGCCAGGCGGCCGTCGACAATGTCGTGCCGATCGTCAAGGCCGCGCACGAGCGCATCGCCTTCAACCCGCAGGAGACGATCGCCCGGCTCGGCGTTCGCGCCGACATCGCCAACTATCAGAGGGTTCCCGGGCTGTAGCAAGGCTGTTACGGCCAGCCGATGCCAGGTGCCGGCGCTTCGACGCTGAACACCTGGCCGGTGCGGGCGTCGCTGACCATATGCTCGAAGCCGCGCCATTCGGCGGCGAGAATGAACAGCGTTTTCCTGTCGGTGCCGCCCAGCATGCAGGCAAAGCAGCCGCGATCGACGGTCACTGTCTGCAGCACCTCGCCGCCTTCACGCACCCGCACGCAACGCTTGTTGGGAACATCCGCATACCAGGCCGCCCCTTCGGCATCGAGGCAGATGCCGTCGGGATAGCCGTCGAGGTCGGCCCAGACCCTTCGGTTGGCAAGGCTGCCGTCGGCGGCAATGTCGAAGGCGGTCAGCCGATTGGCATGGGATTCCGCGACAATCAGCGTCTTGTTGTCCGGGCTCACTGCCATGCCGTTGGCAAAGGCGATATTTTCCGCCACCTGCCGGACCGCGCCGTCCGGCGTGATCAACACGATGGTGCCGGGGCTGAAATGCTCGCCAGAAGCCGGCGCCGGTCCGCCGCCATTGACATAGGTGTTGCCGCGCCCGTCGACGACGATCTCGTTCCAAGGGCTTTTCGACAGGTCACGCAAATCGGCGCGAGTGACGAGGCTCCCGTCGGCCTCCTGTCGTAGCAGCAGCCCTTCGCGGCCGGAGATGACGAGCAGGCGGCCATCCGGCAGCCAGTCAATGGAGTAGGGCAGGACAGCCGGTACGGTGAGCATGACCTCGCGGTTGCCGTCGGCATCGACGGCGATAATCTCGCCGGTGCCCCAGTTGCAAAGCCACAGCCGTCCGTCATGCCAGCGCGGCGACTCGCCGAAAGCGAGACCGGCAGTGACGAGATGCGCTTGGGGGGCAGGTGGTTTCTGCATGTAGGGGACTCCTTGTTGAGTGCGTCAGCATCGCCAAATGGTCCATGATGGCGCTGTCTCACCAAGGACGGGCGAGGCAGCGGTCTGCCGACAGGCACAGAACCGATAATTTTGGTTTGGCTGCTCTTTGCTGAGTTCGCGACGAAGCCTCGAGGTCAGTTTTTGGAGTGTTCTTCAAACTATCGGTTGAAGTGTTCTTCAAAATATTGGTAAGACGCAGTGAAAATGAATTTCAAGCGCCTTTTTATCCACTTTTCCAAGTGATATTCTGCTGACAGACTCTGATCTACCGGTATTGCTTTCCTCCGGGTAAGAAGGCTTTGGAATGTTCGGAATTTTTTCGCGAAAGAAAAGGCTGCAGCAGTCGACAACGATTTCGGCGCACCAGCCGGAGCAACCGACGGCCAGTCCGCGCGTGACTTCAATTGTTGTCCCGTTTTCAGCAGTCGAGCGCGCCGCTAAGGAAAACTACGTTGCTGACCTCGTGACTGCAGTCATGGATTTCGTGACCGCAATGTTTGATCAGGGCCTCTACAAAGATCACGAAATACCGCCGTCAGCGAGGCAGTTTTTTCACGCTTACCTATACGGGATGGAAGTGGCTAATGGCGGCCATAGCCAATTTATTCACAATTACCGTGATCACCTCGATAAAGTCACCTCGGATGTGCATTTGGCTTTGGCTGGAATGCGAGCAGAAAACCATTTAGCTATTTTGAAACAGATGGTTGCTTGGGTCCGGGAACATCCCAAGGAAGCGGAGGAACAGACTGGATTCGAAGGTGGCCGCGCTGATTTCCTTGATGGACTCGACGATCTTTTTTACAAGGAGGAAGACAGCGTCCCGATGCTTGCCCGCGCAGTGGGTTGGATAGCCTCCTGGCCTGAACTGGAGATTGTCGACGATGCCGAATGCCAGGAGGCCACTCTTGACATTGTGATGGCCAACTCCAGGCGCGAACCTCGATTGCGCCATCGTTCGGTGTTCCATCTGAAAGCAGTGATGACGAGCCGACTTGAAGTGGGCATCGGGCTCGCCTGTGCAGCTTTGCCGCAGCCCGAGGTTAAGCTCGGGCTCGGCAAAGGACGGATGTTGGACATAGATGGCGAGAAGCAGATGACATTTCCGGTCGTAACCAACGCCGGCAGGGTGCGTTTGTGCGTAGTCACGCCAACGCATGCGGCTGCATACCAGTACCTGGCTGCTGATGGTACAGAACTGCAACTCGACCTCGGACCGGTCGATAGCGTTGATTAGTTACTTGGCGAAGGTGCTCCACGTGTCGGTCTGAAGCTGTCGCATGTCGGCGCTGATTCAATAGCGACAGTCATCGAACTGGCTGATGAATACGGGGCACCAGCAGCCCTCGACCTTCTTTTGCGCAGGGCTGGAATTGATACGGCAGGAGCAGTTGCTTTGCCATCGATGCTGATTCCGAGCGAGGGAGGATCGGTCGTCAGTTGGACAGTTGCTGCTGACGGTAGACTGCTGTTTTTGGTGTCCTCTCCCAACGGGAGCGCGCTCTTGAGGTCGGGCGCCGAAGATCCGCTGGCGGATGCCCATAGGCTTGAGATCGAAGAACATTTTGTGCGCGCCGAAGCCGATGGTGCCAACTGATCTGGGCTGATTGTCTCGAAATTCTGACGCCAGTGGCACAGGCATGCGAGCCGGTCGCGACCTCACGAACGCGGAGCGTTCGGCTATCCTGAGGCGACAGGCCCTTGCCCGTTCGCCCGCGCCGCCGATTGTTGCGTTGCGGCGAGGGGGGCTTTCGGCTATTGAGGCCGGACTTGAAACGGAGCCTGTTTTTAGCTGATGAGCCTTGTCGATACGGTCAAGAACGCGTTCGTACCGATCCATCGCGAAGGCTATCCCTTCATCGCGGCGTTTGGCGCGGCGACGCTTTTCCTCGGCTATTTCTCCTCGGTCCTGTTCTGGATCGGTCTGATCCTGACGGCCTGGTGCGTTTATTTCTTCCGCGATCCCGAGCGCGTCACGCCGGTCGACGACCGCTTGGTGGTCAGCCCCGCCGACGGCATCATCTCGGCGGTCGGGCCGGCCGTGCCGCCGCGCGAACTCGGCCTCGGCAATGTCGAGATGACCCGCATCTCGGTGTTCATGAATGTCTTTTCCTGTCACGTGAACCGCGCCCCGGTACGCGGTCGTATCGTCAGGATCGAACACCGGCCCGGAAAATTCCTCAACGCCGAACTCGACAAGGCCAGCACCGAGAACGAGCGCAACGGCCTGGTCATCGAAAGCCCCAACGGCACGATCGCCGCCGTCCAGATCGCCGGCCTGGTGGCGCGGCGGATCGTCTGTTGGGCCGAGGCGGGCGGCTCGATCGGCACCGGCGAGCGTTTCGGCTTGATCCGCTTCGGCTCGCGCGTCGATGTCTTCCTGCCCTTGACCGCCACGCCGCGCGTTGCCGTCGGCCAGACAGCGGTCGGCGGCGAAACCGTGCTGGCCGAATTCGGCGGTGTCGCCGGCACACCCCTCGTGCGGATTTCCTGAGCCGTGGGCACGCAGTATAAGAAGTTCGAGGCCCATGCCAGCGGCGGTCCGCGCATCCGCGAGATCCCGATGCGCATGGTGCTGCCCAACCTCGTCACCGTGCTTGCCATCTGCGCCGGTCTGTCGGGCATCCGCTTCGGCTTCGAAGGCCGCTTCGAGCCGGCCGTGGTGATGGTGCTGCTGGCCGCTTTCCTCGACGGCATTGATGGCCGCTTGGCGCGGATGCTGAAGGCAACCTCCAAATTCGGCGCCCAGATGGATTCGCTGGCCGACATCGTCAATTTCGGCGTCGCCCCGGCTTTGGTGCTTTATGCCTTCCTGCTCGACCGTGCCGGCTCGCCGGGCTGGATTGCGGCCTTGCTGTTCGCCATCGCCTGCGGGCTAAGGCTCGCCCGCTTCAACGTGCTCGACGACGAGAAGGCCGACCGCCCGATATGGCAGTCCGAATATTTCGTCGGCGTGCCGGCGCCGGCTGGTGCTGTGCTGGTGATGCTGCCGCTCTATCTCTATTTCCTGCGCACAGGGCTGGAGCCCAGTCGTCCAGCGGCCTTCGTCGCCACCGGCTTTACCATACTGGTCGCCTTCCTGCTGGTCAGCCGGCTGCCGGTCTATTCCGGCAAGAGCCTGAAAATCCCGGGCGACAGGGTGTTGCCGATCATCCTGGGTGTCGTGCTCTACGTACTGCTGCTGATGACCTACCCCTGGTACACGCTGACCGCTTCGGTTGCCGGCTACCTGATCTTCCTGCCGTTCAGTGTGCGCGCCTATTCGAAACGCGCCAAGCTGGAGGGCGAGAAGGTACCGCCTTCGGATATAGGTTAGAAGGTCGGCGGAAGTGCTTGATCCGACTCAGGCCGCGACGCCGAGCCCCAGCCTGTCGATCGCCAGCTTTCGGGTCGAGACATAGTCGGTCTTGCCCGAACCCAGCACCGGGATTTCCTCGACCTTGACGATGTCGTTGGGCACCATCAGTTCGGCGGCGCCCGCTTGTTTGCCGAATCTGCGCAACTCGTCGGGATTGGCGTCGTCGGCGGTGGTGACCAGCACAATGCGCTCGCCGCGCCTCTTGTCCGGCACCGCTACCGCCGCATGGCGTTCTTCCGGCCACAACGACTGCACCAGCATCTCGACAGCACCCAGCGACACCATCTCGCCGGCGATCTTGGCGAAGCGCTTGGCGCGGCCGCGAATGGTGATGAAGCCTTCGCGGTCGACAGCGACGATGTCGCCGGTGTCGTGCCAGCCCGTCAGCGGCTGCAATTCACCGGGGCGGTCCGATGTCATATAGCCCATCATCAGGTTCGGTCCGTCGAGCCACAATTGGCCGGCATCGGAAATGCCTTCGATCGGCTCAAGCTTCATGCGCATGGCCGGCAGCAGCCGCCCGACGGTACCGTCGCGGCCATGGATTGCCGTGTTGACGGCAACCACCGGTGCCGCCTCTGTCAGCCCGAACCCTTCGATGATCTCGGCCTGGAAGCGTTCGCGATAGACGCGGCGGGTTTCCGGCTTCACCGCCTCGGCGCCGGCAACGACGAAGCGCAGGCTGGAAAAATCGCCGTCCTTGGCGGTACGCGCATAGTTGGCGAGGAACGTGTCGGTGCCGAACATAATGGTCGGTTTCACCTTGCGCGCAACCTCGGGGATGATCTTGTAGTGCAGCGGCGAGGGGTAGAGGAACAGTTTTACCCCGGTGACCAGCGGCAGGATGGTGCCGCCCGTCAGGCCGAACGAATGGAACACCGGCAGCACGTTGAGCAGGATGTCGGCGGGCGAGATGGTGATGCGCGCCTCAGCCTGCATGGCGTTGGCGTAAAGGTTCTTGTGCGACAGCACGACTGCCTTCGGCGTGCCTTCCGAGCCCGAGGTGAACAGGATCACCGCCGGCTTGGCCGCGTCCTGTCGCTGCAGCGGCCAGCGCCACAGCAAGGCGGCGGCAAGCTTGTCCGGCGCGGTGACGCTCTCCCGCACATCCTCGAGCCAGAGAAGCCTGGCGCCGCCCTTTTCGACCGCCGCGACGATATCGGCAAGGTCGGCCTTCTCGACGAACGCGCGGGACGAAATCACGGTCCTTATCACCGCCGTGCGCACGGCCGCGGTGACGCTCGCCGGCCCGGCCGTGTAGTTGATCATCGCCGCCACCCGGCCGGCCGACAGAAGGCCGGTGAGCGACAGCACGACGCCATTGGCATTGGGCAGCATCACGCCGACTGCCTCGCCCGGAGCCGTTACCGCCTCGAAGCGCCTGCCCAGGACGCGGGCGCCGATGAACAGCTTGCGGTAGCTCAGCGCGCCGGAGATCACGTCCTCGATGATGATATGCGAAGCGCCGACGCGGTCGGCGGCATCGCGCATGGCCAGGAACAGGCCACGATCGAGGTTGGTGCCGAAGAGCCGCGCCTCGGCGACACGGTCGAACAGCGCGTTGGTGTTCGAGGCCTGCTCGGGGTTGCGCGCCACCAACTCAGTGATGGTCATCGGCTCCAGCACGCTGATCGACAGTTGCGGAAACCAGTGTCGTGGCGCCTTGTCCCCAGGCGTCAGCGACACCGGCAGGCTGCGCGCGCCGCCGACGAAGATCGGCACGATCTTGGCATCGGCCTGCATGGCGATGCGGGTGACGGCACGAAACAACCGAAACGTCTTGACGTCGGGCTCGACTGCATCCGGCAGATAGACAGCGAGCCGGCCCTTGCCCTTCAGCACCCGCACCAGCCGGCGGCTGACGAAGACATGTTCGGCGTTGAAGGCGATGGTACGGCCAAGCTCGCGCCAAGGTTCGAGCCACGGCGAGCGCGCCGAGACCTCATCGAGAATATGCAGCGTGTCTTCCGGCAGCAGCGACAGCATCAGCGCCGGCTCGAAGCGCGATTGATGAGAGATGACGTAGATGACTGGGGCCTGCGCCTTGCGGGCGATCCTGATGCGGCTGTCTCCGATCCGGTAGGCAAGCTTGAACGGGACATAGAGCAGCGCCTGGGTGAAGCGTAGGCCGAGGCGGAATTTTTCCGCCACGCCAATCAGGAGCCAGGCCAGAACAAGACCCGCAAGCAGCGCCAGTGTCAGGATCATGCCGCGTCTCTCCCAACGTTTTTAGCATCTCGGCTCTTTGCGGCCGTGTCGGCCAGAACCTAGACGATGTGGGAGCAAGGTCAATGCGGAGCTTTTGCTTCCCTTGGTGCGGGAAGCTGCTTCTCACGCCGCCTGCAGCCGTCCACTGATGAAACGAAATTCCTGCGTCTTGCCGCCATAGCCGTAAGCGGCTGCCGGCACTTCATGCACGAAGGCGTAGCTCTCCTCGTGCACGCCGCCCAGCAGACGGCCGAAGGCTGCGAAGATCGCCTTCAGATAGGCCTCCAGCTCAAGCTTGGTGTTGGTGCCGTCGACCACCTTGATATCAAGCCAGAACGTGTTGGTGCCGTGCTCGGCCAGCGACTTGCCGCCGGCGAACCAGTGCTGCGGATCGACATAGGACACGGCAACTGCCGTGATCGTCGGGTCCTTGCGCAGCTGCGTCGCGGTGATTTCTGTGGCCTCCTTTGCGATGCGAGCGGAAAGCGCCGCGTCAGGTTTGCCGGTGATGCTGATGTTGATGATAGGCATTCTTCTTCTCCTTGGCTTGAGCGGCGTCCGATCGCCGTTGAAACAACCATGCCACCACCTTTTAGTCAAAAAAATCGAATTGTTTTTAAAATGATACTTCGATAGTATCGAAGTATGGAAACGCTCGATCCCGATCTGCTCCGAACCTTCCTTGCTTTCGTCGACAGCGGCTCGCTGGCCCAGGCGGCTGCAAGCATCGGCCGTTCGCCCTCGGCGGTGACCGCCCAGATGCAGCGGCTGGAGGAAGTCGTCGGCGAGCCGCTGCTGGCGGCGCAAGGGCGAGGACGTGGTCTGACGCCGGCGGGTGAGGATCTCGTCGGCCACGCCAAGCGCATTCTTGCCGCCCATCGCGAGGCTTGGCTGGCGCTGAAGGGCGCCCGCGCTGCCGGGCGCGTTGCCATCGGCACGACGCAGGATTTTGCCGACAGCGGCCTGCCGGATCTGCTGCGTGCTTTCGCCGGCAGCCATCCGCGCGTCAGGATCGAACTGCGGGTCGGCCGTTCCGCCGAGTTGGCGCAGGCGCTGCAGTCTGGCGGCCTCGATCTGGCGATCGTCATGCGCCAGACGGCAGCGCCGGACGAAGTCGGCGTGCTGCGCGAGCCGATGATATGGCTATGCTCACAAAAGGGGCTGGCCACGCGGCAGGAGGAACTGCCGCTGGCGCTGCTCGATCCATATTGCGGTTTTCGCGAAGCGGCACTTGCCGCACTCGATGCCGCTGGCCGCCGCTACCGCATTGCTGCCGGCAGCGCCAGTCTGGCCGGCCTGCGCACAGCCGTGAACGCCGGTGTCGCACTGACGCTGCGAACGGCTCGCTTTGCCCATTCCGGGATTGTCGAGGCGCCGCGCCAGCTTGGCCTGCCCCAGGTGCCTTTGGCTGAGTTCGCCATCCGGCTGCGCGCCGGTGCCGATGGATCGGCAGCCGATCTGGCGACCCTGCTCAGCGGTAACCTTGCCTTGTCGGGCTGAATACCCAAAGAAACCGACCTTGCGGTCCCAAGTGGCAAAGAGAAAGCCGACCTTACGGTCGGCAAGCGGCAAAGAAAAAGCCGACCTTACGGTCGGCTTGGAGTAGGACGGGCCGAGGGGTTTGGGGGGACTTGGGGATGGCCCGTCGCAGCAATAATGCCTGACCCGGATGATGGTTCCATGACTGTGTCACTTTTTTAAGAAATATTTGACGCCATGCGTTGCGAGCGCGCCATCAGCCAATCCCGCCCCGCATGGGCGAACACTGCGGTGAGCACGACGGCGCCGCCGATCATGCTGGCGGCTGGTGCAATCTCGCCCAGGAACAGGAAGGCAAACAGGATCGCGAACGGCACTTCGGCCGAACCGAGAAGCCCGGATTCGGCCGGCGGGATGAGCCGTGCGCCCTCCGTCCACAGGATCGAGGACAGCGCGAAGGACGCGCCGAAAGTGGCGAGCAGAACGGCATCTCTCGGCGAAACCGCCAGCGGATCGGTGACGAACCAACCGAGCACGAACAACAGGAATGCCGACACCGCACCGGCCCACACCACGGGCGTGTCGCGGAAGGCGCGTACCATGATCATGTAAAGGCCGCTGCCGATGGTCATCAGCAGTGCCAGTCCGTCGCCGAACAGATTGCCGGTGCCGAAGCCGGACCAGACCATGATCGCCACGCCGCACAGCGACACTGCGGCGGCGACCATCGTCTGCAACCGGAAGGGTTCGCGCGTCAGAACCCAGGCCAGCAGCGCCGTGACGAAAGGTGCTGTGGCATAGATGACAGCGACATTGGCGACGAAGGTGAACTTGAACGCCGAGATGAAAGCGATGCTGGCCAGCGCGCCTTCCACCGCCAGCAGCCAGCCGCGCCAGCCAAGCCGCAGGTTCTCACGCCCACCGGAACGGTGACGCCGCCACAGCACATAGAGGCTGATCAGGATCGCGCCGACAAAGCCGCGCCAGCAGATGATGGTCAACGGGTCGGCGTGGATTGATTTCGTCAGCACGCCCGTCAGGCCGAAGACGGCGGCTGAGGACGACACCAGGATGATGCCGAGTGTCCGCTCCGCGGCGGTGTCGGTGGCGGCTGCAATCTCAGTCATGCCGCCAGCCTACGCCGCTTGGTCCTGACATCGTAGTGTCAGCAATGATGGCGATCCACATCACAGCCGTTTGCGGGAATGCTCGGTGCCGACGATCAGCAGGCCGGCGGCGACGATCAGCGCAGCGCCCAGGAAGACTTCGCGGCGCGGCACGTCGCCCCAGATCGCAAAGCCGAGTGCGAATGCCCACAACAGCGAGGTGTATTCCAGCGGCGCGAGAACCGAGGCCGGCGTGCGCTTCATGCCTTCGAAGAGAAGATACTGCGCCAGGCCGCCGAGTGCGCCGACGCTGGCAAGCAGCAGCAATTGCGCCAGGTTTGGCGTCTGCCACCAGAGCAGCGCCGGCACCGCCGAAAACAGCAGGAAATAGAAATTGTTGAGCAGGAGCTGGATCATCGAGCGCTCGGCAAGGGCGGTCCTGCGCAAGAGCACGATGGCGATGCCCCACAAGAAGGCGGCCGCCAGCACCAGCAGCACCGGCACGGACAGGCCGAGATGGGTCGGATCGCAAGCGATGAACACGCCGGCAAAGCCGATCAGCACCGCCAGCCAGCGCAGCATCGGCACTTTTTCGCCGAGCAGGAACACCGAAAGCACGGTGACGATGATCGGGGCCGCGTAATAAACGGTGGTCAGTTCGGCGAGCTGCAGGCTGCGCGCGGCGTTGTAGTAGCAGAGCCACGCAGCAAGCGTGAAGGCACTGCGCACCAGCATCGGCCGCACGATCGGCGAGCGCATCGTGTCGGCAAACAGCTGTCGTCCGCCGATCGCCGCGCACGCGCCCAGAATGGTGATGCTGCGGAAGAACATGATCTGCCAGACGCTCATGCCGACGACCAGCAGCTTGATCGAAGCATCCTGTGTCGAAAACAGCAGATAGGCCGCACCGGTCAGCAGGATGCCTGCAAGAACCCGCTCGCGTGTTTCGAGAATGGCGATATCGGCCATAAGGCGCGTGGGACCAAATTTGCCGGAGCGGCAGAAATGCTGTGAGGAGCGACACAAGGGAGCCGTGAATTCAACTCCCTTGGTACCAAGCTATACGGGCGAAAACCCCTGCGGCGCTACGCCAGTCCGGTGCTTATATTGGGGCACGGGTCCATGGCGAGCTGCACTGTCGCAAAGTCTATTGCGTCGCCTGATAAAGCTCCGAAGCGGCTTCTTTCAGCGCGCGCCGGCCGTCGGACCTGAAATACATCATGTGCCCGCCCTCGACGACATCGAGACGGATGGGCTTGGCATTGGCGAGCGACGGGATCTGGCTCACCAGGTAGCGCGAGGCGAGGTAAGGTGTCACCAGGTCGGTGTAGCCGTTAACGATCACGACGCCGAGCGAAGGGTTCAGCGAGCGTGCGCGCTGCAGATCGTCCATCACCCCGGCATAGCCTTGCCGCGAGGCGCCGGTCCCGTAATCCCAATTGTGGCTGATTTCGCCATTGAGCAGCCGATAGCTGACATCGGTGCGAAAATGCAGTTCGTCGCTGATATAGCCGACGAACGCCGACGTCAGCGCCGGCACGCTGCGGTCGAGCACCGGATCCGGGCCGGCGATGCGGGCGCTCTCGGGCGCGATGTCGGCCGTGCCGATCGTGGCGTCATAGGGGCTGAGCACCTTGCTGCTGGCGCGGGCGAACTCCCTTGCGAACAGGCCGGTGGGGATGCGGGCGGAGTTCCGCTGCACCAGGTCGAGCGGCAGGCCGGTGATGTCAGCCACGCGTTGGCTGGCCAGCCGCCTGCCTTGCTCCAGTCCGCTGGTGATTGCCGTGAGGTAATCGCCCATCGCATAATGTTCGACGTCTGCCAGCTTCTCCCGCAACGCGTCGCCGCTGACGCCTTCGGCGCGCAGGCGCACCGCAGCCAGTGAAGGCAGTTCGAGCGCCCAATGCAGCGGCTCGAATTCGTCGGGCTGCACCAGCGTGAACTCCAGCGCCGGGGAGATCAGCACGATGCCGTTCGGACTGATGCCGATATCTTCCTGCAACGTCCTGGAGAGCAGCGCTGCGCGGAACCCGCCATAGCTTTCGCCGGCGAGGAACAGCGGCGACCCGGTGCGGCCGTTCTGCGCGAGATAGAGCCGGATGAAGGCGCCTATCGAGCCGGCATCCTGGTTGACGCCCCAGAAGTCGCGCGTGTCCTGACCCGGTGCCTCGCGGCTATAGCCGGTTCCCACCGGATCGACGAAGACGAGATCGGTCATGTCGAGCCAGCTGTCCGGATTGTCGATCAGTCTTTGCGGTGACGGCAGGAATTCGCCGTCGGCTCCCGTCGCGATTATCCGTGGACCGAGTGCGCCGATATGCAGATAGGCGGACGCTGCTCCAGGGCCGCCGTTGAACACGAAGGTGATCGGCCGCTGCTGGTCTTTGGCCCCGCTTGCCGGCGGCTCCAGTGTGTAGGCGACGTAGAAGATCTCCGCCGTGACGTCGCCCTTGCCCGATAGCAGCGACAGGGTCGCCGCCTTTGCCTGGTAATCCAGCTTGCGCCCGGCCAGCGTGATCGAATGGTTGGTGGTCTGCGGCGGCGGCAGCAGGGATAGCACGCCGCCCGAGGGCGCCGGCCGCTCCGCCGTTTCAGCCAGGACGGGCTGCGCCAGGACGGCGAGCATCGGCAGGATAAGGCAGATCAGTTTCAATTTGACCGGCATGATGGCTCCGCGACAACGACTCCCGCATAGGTATGGCCGAGAGGGTCGAAGTCAAAGGAAATGGCTGATTTGAACTTGCAACGGCTTGCGCTAGAGCCGGATGATTTCAGGTCGATCGACCTGAAATCATCCGGCTCTAAATCAAACAGATGGAGCATGATGCCGTCCGAAAACCGCTTCACACTTTTCGGCATCATGCCTAGTATGAATTGGAATGCAGTCGAACCTTTCCCTCGATCAGTTTGGGCGCTGGAGCGGCGGTGTCGCCGCTGCGGCCGTTGCCGTGACACCCGAAGAATTGTCGGCTCGCTTCACGGCAGCGGCGAGCGAGTTGCTTGGCTCCGACCGCGCCTATGTCGGCTTTTACCGTCGCGACATCACATCCCTGACCATCGACGATGCCGGTCCCGATCGCTGGAACCGCGACTACGATGCACGACTGTATCGCCAGGATCCCTTCTTCCAGAGGTTCGCCAGCACAAGGCAGGATTTCCTGTTGCCGCTGTCGGCACTCCGCAATGGCGACTTCCAGCGCACTCCCTACTATCGCGAATTCTTCGGCCCTTCCGACAGTTTCGACGAGATCACCGGCGTGTTCAATCTAGACCGGCTGACCGCTGGCTATGTCACTTTTCTCAGGCGAAACGGGGCAGTACCGTTTGGCGAGCAGGATCTGGCGACGGCTTGCGCGGCAAGCAGCGCGACAAGGCTCATTTTGGAAAGATTGCTCCATCTGTGCCGCTTCCGGCACAAGGGGGCCGCAATCGGTGACGCTCGCTCGCGGCTGAGCAGGCGCGAGACCGAGATTGCGCGGCATCTGGTCGATGGTGGCAACGCCAAGACGATTTCGCGATGCCTCGCCATCTCGCCCGGGACCGTCCGCAACCACATCAAGCAGATCTATCGCAAGCTCGGCGTGCACTCCCAGGTCGAGTTGCTGGCGGCCATCCGCGAAGCCGCTTGAGCCTGACGGCTTCCGCCCGGCTCTGTCTTTTTGCTTTGACGCAATTCCCAAGGGAAAGCGCTACGCGCTTTTCCCGGGAAAACCGCTGCGCACTTTTTCTGGAATTGCTCTATTGTCCCGTCACGATGCGCGTCCACATGCGGTTTTGTGATCGCAGCAGCTTTGGGTCGTTGTTGTCCACCACGAACAGCTTGGCCTTCACGGCATCAGGCGGAAAGACGCCGGGGTCGCTGGCTATGGCCTTGTCCATCAGCGGCAGGGACTCCGGTATCGCATTGGCGTAGGAGACATAGCTGGAATTGGCCGCGGCGATATCGGGCCGCAGATTGAAGTTGATCCAGGCCTGGGCGTTGTCGGGATGCGGCGCATCTTTCGGTACCGCCATCGTATCGAAGTTGATGAGCGTGCCTTCTTTGGGGATGGAATAGGCGATCTCCAGCTTCTTCACGGATTCCGCCGCACGGGTCCTTGCCTGGAGTATGTCGCCCGACCAGCCCAACACCACACAGATGTCACCGTTGGCGAGGTCGTTGATGTATTTCGACGAATGGAAATAGCGGATGTAGGGCCGCACCTTGACCAGCAGGTCCTCGACCTTGGCGAGGTCGTCGGGACTGGTCGATTTGGGGTTGATGTGAAGGTAGTTCATCGCCATCGGGATGACTTCAGCCGGCGCATCGATGATAGCTACACCGCAATCGGACAGCTTCTTGACCACATCGACGTCGAAGACCATGGCGAAGGAATCTGTCGGCCCGTCCGGCAGCCGCTGCTTCACCGCAGCGACGTTGTAGCCAATGCCGTCGGTGACCGCCATATAGGGCACTGCATGCAGGTTCTGCGGGTCGGCGCCGGCGATCAGCGCGAGGGCTTGCGGATCGATCTTCGAGTGGTTCGCAAGCTTCGATTTGTCGAGTTCCAGGAAAGCCCCTGCTTTGACCTGGTTCTTGAGGAACGGATAGGCTGAAGGGTAGACCACGTCATATCCGGAGCCGCCCGTGAGCAGCTTGGTCTCAAGCACCTCGTTGCCGTCATAGACGTCGTAACGAACCTTGATTCCCGTTTCCTTCTCGAATTTCTCGGCCGTGTCCGGCGCGATGTAGTCGGACCAGTTGTAGACGTTGACGATCTTTTCCTCGTCAGCCGAAGCCGCATTTGCGCAGACGCCGCAGGCAAGCAGGGTTGAGAAGATCAGAGCGCGCATAAATGTCCTCCGTTTTCGCTATGTGTTCTCGGCATGCTCCGTCCCTCAACGTCGTTGCGGGGCATAGACCGGCAAGGTGATGCAGGCGACATTGCCGCCGCCCAGCAGGATCTCTCGCGAGTTTTCGATGCCGACTATCCGGTGGTCGGGAAACAGCTTGGCCAGCGTCCGCTTGGCCTTCACATCGAGATCGCAGCCGAACTGCGGTACCACCACGACGCTGTTGCCCGGATAGTAGTTGATGTAGCTCGCCGCGATCCGGTTTCCGGCCGGTCGCGCCCAGGTCGAATCCAGCCGGTCCACGCTGTCGCTTTCTTCCGGCGTCATCTCGATCGGCATGGGGTGGGGCAGCCGGTGAACTTCCAGCGCGCGGCCCTTCGCATCACGAGCCGAACGCAGCACCTCTTCGGCTTCGCGCACGATATCGTATTGCGGGTCTTCCCGATTGTCGGTCCAGCTCAGCACGACCACACCGGGGCGCACGAAGCAGCAAACGTCGTCGACATGGCCGTCGGTCTCGTCGAAGGCAAAGCCGCGTGGCAGCCAGATGACGGTGTCGACACCGAGATAGTCGCCAAGCTGGCGCTCCACCTCGGCCTTGCCGAGATGAGCGTTGCGATTTCGGTTGAGCAGGCATTGCTCCGTCGTGATGAGCGTGCCCTGACCGTCGCACTGCAACCCGCCACCCTCGGCGATCAGAGGTGCGCGGTAGCGATCCATGTTCTCGATTTCGAGCACTTTTTGCGCCGCAAGGTCATCCAGGTCCCATGGCGAATAGAGGCCGCCGTCAAAACCGCCATAGGCGTTGAAGATCCAATCGACGCCACGCACGTCGCCTTGATCGTTGACGACGAAATTGGGACCGCTGTCGCGCAGCCAGGAATCGTTGGTGGACATTTCCACGACGCGCACATGACCGGGCAATCGCGCTCGGGCATTCTGCCACTGGCGAGCAGAAGCCGCCACCGTCACCGGCTCGCTTTGCGCGATCGCCGCGGCGACATCGGCGAACAGTTTTTGCGCGGGCTTGGCGCCGAGGCGCCAGGTGTCCGGCCGCTCCGGCCAGATCATCCAGCAGCCTGACTTGGGTTCGAATTCGCCGGGCGCGCGAAACCCATCCTGTTTCGGCCTTGTCGAGAGGGTTCGAGGCATCGGGGACCGCCGGGAAATGGAGTGATGACTTGCCCGGATCAGACGTTTTTGGGACCTTGTCCGTCAATGTCCCATTTGGGATATCGGTGTAGGCGGCTGGCACCTGTTGCGGAATGGCATTGCCTTCCCAAGGTGATCGGCGCAAATCTTGACCGGACGGCGCATGCCGGTGACGCAAGCAGTCGACGAAAGGGGAAAGCGGATGGATGCGACCGAACTGAAGGCCATGCAGGCGCCGCTGAAGCAGGCGTATCGTGACGACGCTTCGCAGGCCATGATCACGCTTCGCGCCAAGGGCTCGATCGACGACCAGTCGGTTGCCTGCAAGGTGGAGACGGGCAGGGCGCTCGCCATCGCCGGCCTGCATCCGGCAACAGGCGGCTCAGGCCTTGAGCTCTGCTCGGGCGACATGCTGCTGGAGGCGTTGGTCGCCTGCGCTGGGGTGACGCTGAAGGCGGTGGCGACGGCGCTCGAGTTCAAACTCGGCGCCGCCACGGTGGAGGCTGAAGGCGATCTCGATTTTCGCGGCACGCTCGGTGTCGCCAAGGATGCGCCGGTCGGCTTTCGCGCCATCCGGCTCAATTTCAACCTCGACACCGATGAGCCGCAGGAGCGGATAGACTCGCTGCTGAAGCTGACCGAGCGTTATTGCGTGGTATTCCAGACCATCAGCCAGAAGCCGGAACTGACGGTCAGCGCACGCCGCTGACGCCTACTGTGCTGACGGTTCTTCGGCGTCACCCTCGTCGGTGAAGGGCGAGGCGCTCGGCACGCATTGCACCGACCAGCCGGCCGGTGTCGGCTGCTTCTGATATTCGGTGATGGCGGCGGTGCATTGTTCGCGCTTGTCGAAGGTGCTGGGCAGCACGACCATGCCGCCTTGCGGACCGGCGATTACCAGATACCAGACCAACGCTGCTGCGGTCGTAGCCATGGGGATTTCCTTGTTCTGCCAGTTGGGCGCTTGTTGTGGGAGTCGCGGTGACCCTACCAACTCCAAGGAAATGACGAAAGCATGACCGCGGCACAGCTTCCCGCCGCCAAATCACAGCCGCGTGATGTGACGGCGGGTTTCCCAGCCCGATTTCGAAGCGCAATCGGCTCAGTTGGTGGCAAAACAATAGAACAAGCCATCGCCCCCGGTGCCCTTCAGCGCCTCTTGGCTGCAGCCGCCGCGCGAGGCGTGCGAGGAATTCCAGGATTTGGCGGCTGCCGAATCGTCGAGGCCGGTACGGTCGTGATGGCCCATCATCGCGGCGCCTTCCGCCCCGCTCATCGTCCAGTCGCCGCAGGTCTGGTCGGCGATCTTGGTGCCGTCGGGCTTGGAGCCGGTCAGCACGTCGTGGCGGTTCGGCGTGTCACCGCGGCCGTTGACCACTTCGCCTTTCTCGTTGAGCGCCGTCTGCTTGGTGATGCCGTTGGCATCGCTGTGCAACGAGGCGACGTCGTCAGCGATCTTGACGCCCTTGGCGTTCACCCACGGCCCCTTGCCGATGCGGTCGCGGGCGTCAGTGTCGCTGGTCGACAGATAGGCAGCCCAACTCTTGCCGGTGACGCCGGCGGCTTCCGCCAGCGATGCGCAATGCGCGTCAGCACCCTTGAGGCCGCCGAGGTCGGCACCCTTGCCGGAACCGACACTGGTGACGAAGAAGCTCATCTTGGCATCTTGCGAGTAAGCGGCGCCCGCGGCTGCGATCAGGATGCCCGCGGTGGCGAGAAGCAGTTTGCGCATGGTGGTTCCTCCGGTTTGGGCTTCGACTACGTCGAAGAAACGTTTCCGGAGGCCTGTTTAATCCCTACGCATGTCGCTTAAAAGTGCGCAGCGGTTTTTGGGAAACCGACATGCGTCAAAAAAAGGCTCAAGTTTATTCCGGCTGCCTATAGGCGACGAAGCGATTGTGCTTGGCCTGGAAGATCAATCCGGTCTCTTTCAGGTCCGGGCTGGCCAGCGGCATGATCCGCTTGGCGATCTCGGAGGGATGCGGCAACGTCTCGGGATCTTCGCCCGGCACTGCCTGGGCACGCATGGCGGTGCGGGTGGCGCCGGGGTCAGCGGCGTTCACCCTGAGCGGCAGGCTCTGCGTCTCATGCGCCCAGGAGCGCATCATCGTCTCCACCGCGGCCTTGGATGCCGCGTAGGGTGCCCAGAAGGCGCGCGCCGAGTGCGCGGCGTTGGAAGACAGGATGATCGCGCGGCCAGCATCGGAGAGCCGCAGCAGAGGGTCGACCGAGCGGATCAGCCGCCAGGTCGAGGTGACGTTGATGGTCATCACCTTCTCGAAGGTTTTTGCTTCGACATGACCGATCGGCGAAATGACGCCGAGAACGCCGGCATTGGCGACGAGAATGTCGAGCTTGCCCCAGCGTTCGTGGATGGCGCCGCCCAGGCGGTCGATGCCGGCCATGTCGGCGAGGTCGAGCGGCACCAGTGTCGCCTGGCCGCCGGCCGCCTTGATCTGGTCGTCGAGCTCTTCCAGCCCGCCGACAGTACGAGCCACCGCAATGACATGCGCGCCGGCGGCAGCCAATTCCTTGGCAATGAAATAGCCGATGCCGCGCGAGGCGCCGGTGACGACCGCAACGCGGCCGGAAAGGTCGAGGGTCATGCGATGGATTCCGGGAATTGACTAACGCTGATGGCGGTCCGGCCTACGTCCCGCTTGTCGCCAGCAGCGACAGCGTGCGCACATTGTCGTGGCCTTCGAAGTCGAGCAGGCGGGTCGGGTACTGGCCGGTGAAGCAGGCATCGCAGAATTGCGGCTGGTCGTTGTCGCGGCTGGCCTCGCCGACCGCGCGGTAGAGCCCGTCAATGGTGAGGAAGCCAAGCGAATCGACGCGAATGAACTCGGCCATCTCCTCGATCGACATGCGCGATGCCAGGAGCTTCGATTTCTCCGGCGTGTCGACACCGTAGAAGCAGGAGGCGCGTGTCGGCGGTGAGGCGATGCGCATATGCACCTCCTTGGCGCCGGCGTCGCGCACCATCTGCACGATCTTCTGGCTGGTGGTGCCGCGCACGATGCTGTCGTCGACCAGCACCACGCGCTTGCCTTCGATCATGCGTCGGTTGGCATTGTGCTTCAGCTTGACGCCCATGTGGCGGATCGAATCGCCCGGCTGGATGAAGGTGCGGCCGACATAATGATTGCGGATGATGCCGAGCTCAAAGGGAATGCCGGCCGCCTGGCTGAAGCCGATCGCCGCCGGCGTGCCCGAGTCCGGCACCGGCACGACAATGTCGGCCTCGACCGGGCTTTCGACCGCCAGCTCGGCGCCGATACGCTTGCGCACCTCATAAACGTTGCGGCCTTCGACCGAGGAATCCGGCCGCGCGAAATAGACATATTCGAAGATGCAGAAGCGGGTCTTCTGCGGCTCGAAGGGGAACAGGCTCTCGATGCCCTTGGACGTGACGACGACCATCTCGCCGGGCTTCAGGTCGCGCACGAAACGCGCGCCGATGATGTCGAGCGCGCAGGTTTCGGAGGCCAGGATCCAGGCGCCGTCGAGATCGCCCAGCACCAGCGGCCGGATGCCGAGCGGATCGCGGCAGCCGATCATCTTCTTGGCCGTCATCGCCACCAGGGAGAAAGCGCCCTCCACCTGCCGCACCGCATCGATGAAACGCGAGTTCAAATCGCGCTCCTTGCTGGTGGCGACGAGGTGCAAAAGCGTCTCGGTATCGGAGGTGGAGGAGAAGATCGCGCCTTGCTTCTGCAGCGCGCGCTGCACGGTCATGGCGTTGGTCAGATTGCCGTTGTGGGCGACGGCGAAACCGCCATCGGCCAATTCGGCGAAAAAGGGCTGGATGTTGCGCATGCCGGCGCCGCCCGTGGTGGCGTAGCGCGTATGGCCAATGGCGCGGTTGCCTTGCAGGCTGTCGATGACGCGCTGCTTGGTGAAGGTGTCGCCGATCAGGCCGACATGGCGTTCGACATGGAACTGGCTGCCGTCATAGGAAACGATGCCGGCCGCTTCTTGGCCGCGATGCTGCAGCGCATGCAGGCCCAATGTAACGATGGCCGCAGCGTCCTGCCGACCGAAAATGCCGAACACACCGCATTCGTCGTGGAAATGGTCGTCGGCCTCGGCGGAAAGCACGTCGTCTGCGTCTGCCATCTTAAGCTCCGCTAAAATCGCCATATAATGCGGGTTCGCGCCGAAAGCAACGCGGGCCGTGCAGTCGTTCACACCATCGTCAGATCCTGACGCCGTTTTTCGGCGTCAGTTTGCCGGTGCCGCCGGTGCCGGAGCGGCCGGGGCGTTGTTCGCCGGTGGTGTTGCGTCATTGTCGTCAGGCGCCGGCGCGTTGGTATCGTCGCCGCCCGCCGGAGCATCCGCCGCCGGTGCGTCCGGAGCAGCTGGCGTCTCGGCGGCCGGCTGATTCGGATTGAGCTTCTTGAGGATCGCGTTTTCCGGATCCTCGGGCAGCAGGCTTTCGAGCTTGGCGCCGATTTGTTCGAGCAGCGGCCGCGATTTGGCTTCCGTGACCCAGGCTGGCGCCTTGGCGCCGGCCAGCCAGTTGAAGAACAGCAGGGCGACGGCAACGACCAGGATGCCGCGCGCGGCGCCGTAAAGGAAACCGAGCGTACGATCGAGCGCGCCGATCCGGGAATCGATGATCCAGTCGGCGAGCTTCATGGTGATGACCGAGACGACGATCAGCGCGATGATGAAAACCACGCCGGCGGCGGCCGCCATGGCGACCTTTTCATTCTCGATGTAGGGAGCGAGGTAAGGCACGACCGGCTTGTAGAAGAAGAACGCCGCCGCTGCCGCCGCTGCCCAGGAGACGACGGACAGGACTTCGCGCGAGAAGCCGCGAACCATGGCGAGCATCGCCGAAACCAGAGTGAAGCCGACGAGAATTCCGTCAAGCAGCGTAATCGGCATGTCTTTCGCCCCACTCCATGAGCCGCATTATAGCGCCGAACATCGGGCTCTGGGTCCGATGCTCTAGTCTTCTTCGTCCACGCGGCTTCGGCGTGAGCCGGCTATGCGTGCCACGAGGTCGGCAAGCTCGGTCGGCTGGAAAGAACCGGCCCCGATCCCCCCGGCCAGTTCCCCGCTGCCCGAGGGCAGAACCGCGCTTCCAAAACCCAGCTTTTCGGCTTCCTTGAGGCGCTGTTGCGCATGCGCAACCGGCCTCACGGCGCCCGAAAGGCTGATTTCGCCGAAATAGACGCAATCGGCGGGAAGGGCAAGACCGGTGAGCGAGGAAACCAGGGCGGCCGCCACTGCGAGATCTGCCGCGGGCTCCGAAATCCGGTAGCCGCCGGCGACATTGAGATAGACATCATGGCTGCCGAATCGCACCCCGCAATGGGCTTCGAGAACCGCCAGGATCATCGACAGCCGGGCGCCGTCCCAGCCTACGACGGCGCGGCGCGGCGTGCCGAGCGAGGAGGGTGCGACCAGTGCCTGGATCTCGACCAGCACCGGCCTTGTCCCTTCCATGCCGGCGAAAACCGCCGCGCCGGGCGATTTGGCGTGGCGTTCGCCAAGGAAAAGCTCGGACGGATTGGCGACCTCGCGCAGGCCCTTGTCCGACATTTCGAAGACGCCGATCTCGTCGGTCGGTCCAAAACGGTTCTTCACCGTGCGCAGGATGCGGTAGTGGTGGCCGCCTTCGCCTTCGAAGTAGAGCACGGCGTCGACCATGTGCTCGACGACGCGCGGCCCGGCAATCTGGCCTTCCTTGGTGACATGGCCGACCAGTACGATCGCCGCACCCGTGGATTTCGCATAGCGGATCATCGCCTGGGCGGCGGCGCGCACCTGGGTGACGGTTCCGGGCGCCGAATCGGCAAGGTCGGTCCACAGCGTCTGGATCGAATCCAGGATGACGAGGTCAGGCCGCTTGCCGTCGGCGATCGTCGCCAGGATGTCCTCGACATTGGTCTCGGCGGCAAGTTCCACCGGAGAGGAGGCGACGCCAAGCCGCTGCGCCCGCAGCCTGATCTGCGCGACCGCCTCTTCGCCCGAGACATAGACGATGCGGTGGCCTTTTGATGCCAGCGCCGCGGCCGCCTGGGTGAGCAGCGTCGACTTGCCGATGCCGGGATCGCCGCCGACCAGCAGCGCCGAGCCGCGCACGAAACCGCCGCCGGTGGCGCGATCGAGTTCGCCAATGCCCGAGATGATGCGTGGCGCGTCCTCGATATCGCCGGACAGCGTGGTCAGCACCACGGCGCGTCCCTTGCGGGCGTTGCGCGTGTTGGCTGGTCCTGAGCCGATGCCGCCGGACGTGCCTTCCTCGACCAGCGTGTTCCACTCGCCACAGGCATCGCATTTGCCGGCCCAGCGCTGATGCACCGATCCGCAGCTTTGGCAGATGAATTGGACGCGCGATTTGGCCATCAGATGGAAGCCACGCCGTGACAGGCTGGCGGGGCAGCGCCCCCCTTTGGCCTGCCGGCCATCTCCCCCTCGATGGGGGAGATTTGCAGCTTCAGCGCTTGCGCCTTCTTTTCAACGCCAAAAATTGGCGAAAGCGTCGATGCCATCCGATCTCCCCCCTTGAGGGGGAGATGTCCAGCAGGACAGAGGGGGGCGCCAAGGAATGGGACCTGTCTCAATAGGTCACTCGAACCTTTCCGGCAGATGATGCTCCTCGGCGAGGTCGGAGAAGCGGGTGAACTCGCCCTGGAAGGCAAGGCTGACGGTGCCGGTCGGTCCATGGCGCTGCTTGGCTATGATCACTTCGGCCTTGCCCTGGACCTCGATCATCTTCGTCTCCCAGGCGAGATGCTCGGGCGTGCCTTTCTCCGGCTCCTTGTTCTTGATGTAATATTCCTCGCGGTACACGAACAGCACGACGTCGGCGTCCTGCTCGATCGAGCCCGATTCGCGCAGGTCGGACAGCTGCGGATGTTTGTCGTCGCGGCTTTCGACCTGACGCGAGAGCTGTGAGAGCGCGATGATCGGCACGCCCAACTCCTTGCCGAGCGCCTTCAGTCCGGTGGTGATCTCGGTGATTTCCTGGACGCGGTTCTGCGACGCCTTGGCAGATGAACCCTGCATCAGCTGGATATAGTCGATGACCATCAGGTCCAGGCCGCGCTGGCGCTTGAGGCGGCGGGCGCGCGCCGCGAGCTGGGCGATCGAGATACCACCCGTCTGGTCGATGTAGAGCGGGCGCTTATGGTTCTCCTGCGTGTAGGCGACAAGCTTGCCGAAATCGGCTTCCGTCAAATCGCCGCGCCGGATTTTCGACGATGGAATCTCGGTCTGCTCGGAGATGATGCGGGTGGCCAGCTGCTCCGACGACATTTCAAGCGAGAAGAAGCCGACGACGCCGCCATTGGCCGCCTTGACGGAGCCGTCGGCCTGTTGGGCAGGCTCATAGGCGGCAGCGATGTTGTAGGCGATGTTGGTGGCCAGCGACGTCTTGCCCATGCCTGGGCGGCCGGCGATGATGATCAAATCCGAAGGCTGCAGACCACCCATGCGATGGTCGAGATCGCGCAGGCCGGTGGCAATGCCGGACAGGTGGCCATCGCGCATATAGGCCGCGCTGGCCATGTCGACGGCATTCTTCAACGCATCGGAAAAGCTTTCGAAACCGCCATCGTAGCGGCCGTTTTCGGCCAGTTCGAACAGCCGCCGCTCGGCATCCTCGATCTGTTCGCCGGGTGCCATGTCGACCGGCGCGTCATAGGCGATGTTGACCATGTCTTCGCCGACGGTGATCAGCGCGCGGCGCGTCGCAAGGTCATAGATGGCGCGGCCATAGTCGGTGGCGTTGACGACGGTCACAGCCTCGACCGCCAGCCGCACGACATATTGCGCCATCGTCATGTCGCCGACCTTCTCGTCGGCCGGCAGGAAGGTTTTCAGCGTGATCGGCGTCGCCACCTTGCCCATACGGATGAACTCGGACGCCACCTCATAGATCTTGCGGTGCAGCGGCTCGTAGAAATGGCTGGCCTTGAGGAAGTCAGAGACGCGGTAGAAGGCGTCGTTGTTGACGAGGATGGCGCCGAGCAACGCCTGCTCGGCCTCGATGTTGTTTGGCGCTTCACGATAAAGCGGTGTTTCCGCGACGCCGAATTTTCGCGCTGCCTCTGCCATGATATCCCCGATTTCAATCCCGGCCTTTCGATATCAGAACGTGATGAGTCGGTGCTGACCTTTCTGCATCACTACCCAACCAAAGAACCTTGATGCCCGTTGTTCACAGGAACAACCAATCGTCCACAGGAGAGTATTCGCGTGCCCCGATTCCAGTTGACTCGACAGGGCCCGGATCTCTATCTGACTCGTCGGAACAAAGCAAGAACAATGGCGCTCTTCATTTTGCGATGTTGTCCAGCCTGTCGCCCCAGTCCAGTCGCCGGGCCAACTTGAAGTCGGCGCCGTCGCGCTTGATGAACAAGCGCTCGGTGGCGGTGCCGTCGTCCTGGCAAAGCTTGAGCAGAACCTTGCCGGAGCCGGATTTCGGTGGCGCAAGAACTCGTGCCTGGTGTGATGTGGGGCCGTCGCGAGAAGCCGCGACGTAGATGAATTTCTCGTCTTCCCACGGCACGTCGGCATCCTTGGCCAGCCGATGCAGGCGCGAGCGGGCGACGCGGCGGGAAAAATGGCACCAGTCGGGCTGGACCAGCGGGCAGGGCGCCTGATGCGCGCAAGGCGCAAGCACATGCGCGCCCGCCTCAATCAGCTGCCGGCGCACGGCAAGGATGCGCTGCCAGCCGGCGGGGGTGCCCGGCTCGACGATCAGGAGCGTGTCGCCAGTGAGTTGCCAGAGCCGGTCAATGAGTTTCGGCAGCGATGCCGGCGCGATTTCATCGAGCACATAAGCGCACGTGACCAGATCGGCCGGCTCGATGTCAGCAAGGTCGATGGTGGCATCACCGGCCAGCCATCTGCTCTGGGCGGCAATAGTGTTGCCGGCAAGCGTCTCGCCGACCTTACGCACGGCGGCACTGGCTTCGAACAACACCGCCTGTTCGAGATCGGGCCACAGATCGGTCGCGGCCCAAAGCACCGTGCCAGGGCCGGCGCCGACATCGAGCAAGGTCCTGGGCTGAAAGGCAGGCTTGGCGTCGCTCAGCGCGTCGAGGCTGGCACGGATCGCGGCATAGGTCGCCGGCAGCCGCGTCGCCAGATAGGCCTTCACCGCCAGATCCTCGGCCATGTGCAGACGGCCGTCGCGCAACTCGGCGCGGTAGCGGTCGGACAGCGTCTTTGCCGCTTGCTTGAGTACCGCCAGCGGAACGTTTTCGAGCAGACGCTCGACACCTTGGCGAAGGGAGGCAGGCAACTCCATCTCAAGCGCCCCGCGGGATGAGAAGGATCACCGAAGCACCGGCAATGCAGAGCGCGGCACCGGCAAGATCCCAGCGGTCGGGGCGAACGCCTTCAACCAGCCACAGCCAGCCAAGCGACGCCACGATGTAGATGCCGCCATAGGCGGCGTAGGCGCGACCGGCGGCTGACGTGTCGACCAGCGCCAGCAGGAAGCCGAAGAGGGCAAGCGAGGCGAGGCCGGGAAGCAGCCAAAGCGGCGACTTCTCCAGCCGCCACCAGGCCCAGAATGAAAAGCAGCCGGCGATCTCGGCCAGAGCGGCGGCGGCATAGAGGACAAAGGTCATGAAAAAGGTCCCGCGACGGTCACGGGACCTTTTTCAGTGCCGGCGCCGGCAATGGCAAGCGGCAATGCTATTCCTGGTCGGCAACCTTGCGGCGGCGAGCCGGCTTGGCGGCCGGGCTCTTTTTGACGGGAGCCGTTTCACGATGCCCCATATCGCGCATCTCCAGCGCTTTTTCGCATTTGGCCATGTAGTCGCGTGTCATCGGCAGCGTATCGTTCTTCTTGGCGATCTGGATCTGGAAGATCACCAGATCCTGCCAGCGGAATGCGGCTTCCGAGGCCGCCAGATAGAATTCCCACATGCGGCAGAAGCGCTCGTCATAGATCGCCTTGGCCTTGTCGCGATTGGCGGCGAAGCGCTCGCCCCAGTGCTTCAGCGTGTCGGCATAGTGGAGCCGCAGGATCTCGACGTCGGTGACGACCAGGCCCGACTTCTCGATCGCAGGCATCACTTCCGACAGCGACGGGATGTAGCCGCCCGGGAAGATGTATTTGCGGATGAAGGCGCTGGTCGCCCACGGCACGCCGGAACGGCCGATCGTGTGCAACAGCATGACGCCATCCGGCTTGAGCAGCGTCGCGCTCTTGTCGAAGAAGGTGCGATAGTGGTTGACGCCGACATGCTCGAACATGCCGACCGAGACGATGCGATCGAAACGCTCATTGAGTTCGCGGTAGTCCTTCAGCTCGAAATGCACGCGGCTTTCCAGCCCTTGCGCATGCGCCCGGTCGGTGGCGACGCCATGCTGCTCGGTCGACAGCGTGACGCCTTGCACGTCGACGTCGAACGCCTTGGCGAGATAGAGGCCAAGCCCGCCCCAGCCGGAGCCGATGTCGAGCACCGTCTGGCCGGCCTTCAGCCGGAGCTTGGCGGCGATGTGGCGTTTCTTGGCGCCCTGCGCCTCGTCGAGCGTCATATCCGGCTGCTCGAAATAGGCGCAGGAATATTGCATGTCCTCGTCGAGGAAGAGCCGGTAGAGATCGCCCGACAGATCGTAGTGGCGCTGCACGTTGCGCCGCGAGCGCGAGGCGGTGTTGATCTGCTGCAGCCGGCGGAAGGCGTGGCGCAGGCCTTCGATGGCCTTCGACCAGGTGGCGTCGATGCCGCCGCTGCCCATGTTCTGGAAGGCGATGCGCATCACGCCCAGCACGCCGCCCTCGAGAATGTCGAGTTCGCCGTCCATGTAGGCTTCAGGCACCGCCAGCATCGGATCGAAGGTGATGGCGCGCTCGGCATGCGCGGTCTTGATGTGCATGTGCACCGGTTCGCCGCTGCCGTCGCCGAAAACCACCGCCGTGCCCTTGGGGCCGGTTACCCTAAGATTGCCGGTGCGCACCAAGCGGTCGAGAACGCGCTTCAACAGAATATTCATGACCAAATGTCCCCTCTCGGCCAGACAGGCTGCCTTGGCGCGTGACCGCGAAAATCGGGATCGATTTCGCCGGAGATCTTGCGCCGAACCAAAGTTGCACAGCGTGCTTTGCGCGGCCAAAGGACGCGCGACGCCATAGTCTGCAACAATATATAGGGGTTCGAAAAGTTCCATTTGGCACAAAAATGCCCGGGCGCGAGGCCCGGGCATTGGTCCAGCATGGCTGGATGACGGCAAAGTGATCGGAGCTTGGCGTCAAGTCGTGATCAGCCCCATGGCTCCAATCGCTTGCGACGTGTGATCAGGCGTTGTCTTCGTCGCCCTCGAACTCGGTGTTCGGATCGAAGAAGTTCTCCGGCCGGGCGTTGTCGTTGATGTCGTCGCCATAGATGGCTTCGGCGGTGGTCAGCGTCTCGCCCTTGGCCTGGCGCTCGGCTTCGTCGGCCGTGCGGGCGATGTTGAGCGTGACGGTGACCTCGACTTCCGGATGCAGCGCGATCGCCACATTGGTGACACCGATGGTCTTGATCGGCTGGTTGAGCAGGATCTGGTTGCGGTTGATCGAAAAACCTTCCGCCGTCAGCAGATCGGCGATGTCGCGGGTCGAAACGGAACCGTAAAGCTGACCGGTTTCGCCGGCGGAGCGAACGGCGATGAAGCTCTTGCCGTCGAGCTTTTCAGCGACCTGGGCCGCTTCCGACTTGCGCTCGAGGTTGCGGGCTTCAAGCTGGGCGCGCTGGCCTTCGAACTTCTTCTTGTTGGCTTCGTTGGCGCGCAGCGCCTTGCCCTGCGGCAGCAGGAAGTTACGGGCGAAGCCGTCCTTGACCTTGACGGTATCGCCCATCTGGCCGAGGCGGGAAACGCGTTCGAGAAGAATGACGTCCATGGATTTGTTCCTTTGGTTGGACGCCAATCGATCGATGAGATCGGCGCCGAATGTCTTGGGAACAGGTCAGGAAGCTTGAGCGCCTTTGGCGCTGGTGTCGCTGTCCTGCCTGTGCGGCAGTTAGAGGTTTTGACCTCAACCCGGGATTTGATGTTCAACCCTGCGGCGCCCGTCGCCGTGGGAGAAGAGCGGGCGGCGAACCGCCCGCATTTGAGATATTAGCGAACCACGTAGGGCAGCAGGCCGAGGAAGCGGGCGCGCTTGATCGCCTTGGCGAGTTCGCGCTGCTTCTTCTGGCTGACGGCGGTGATGCGCGACGGCACGATCTTGCCACGCTCGGAAATGTAGCGCTGCAGCAGACGCACGTCCTTGTAGTCGATCTTGGGCGCGTTGGCGCCGGAGAACGGGCAGGTCTTGCGGCGGCGATGGAACGGGCGCCGGGTCGGGATCTGATTGATGTCGACCATTATTCTGCACCCCCTTCAAAGCCTTCGCGCGGACGGCGCGGACCACGATCGGCACCGGCGTCGCCGAACGAGCGCGGCGGACGATCGCCACGGTCGCCGCGATCACGATCGCCGAACGAACGCGGACCACGATCGCCACGGTCACGGTCGCCGAAGCCGCCGCGTTCCGAGCGCTCTTCGCGCTTCTGCATCATGGCCGACGGGCCTTCCTCATGCGCCTCGACCTTGATGGTCAGGAAACGCAGCACGTCTTCGGACAGGCCCATCTGGCGCTCCATCTCGTTGAGCGCGGCCGCCGGGCAATTCAGGTCCATCAGCGTGTAGTAAGCCTTCCGGTTCTTGTTGACCCGGTAGGTGAGGGACTTCAGTCCCCAGTTCTCGACCCGGCCGACGGACCCGCCATTTGCGGAGATGACACCCTTGTACTGTTCGACAAGCGCATCGACCTGCTGCTGCGAGAGGTCCTGCCGGGCAAGAAACACATGTTCGTAAAGAGCCATTATGTCTTATGCCTTTCTTCGTTTCTCTCCCGGTTCCCGGCGGCAAAAGCCTCTGCAACTTCTCTGACCCGCAAACCCTCGAGGGGCAGGGGGAAGAAAGGAGCATGACGAGACGGTCGAGAGCGGAGACACGGGAGGCGGAAGCACTTCCGGCTTCACACGAAGGTTCTGAAAAACCTCCGGCCCTCCGTTCAGCCCCCAGCAAGGACCGGCAGATTGCGGGCGTCTATACAGCAATCCGGCCGCAAAGCAAGGGCAAGCGGCATTCCCGTGTGTCGCAGGCGACGATCGGGAGCAGCAACGGCCGGAGTCGTGGTTTCCGGCAACCACGTCTTAACCACACCAGCAGGTTGTGTGGAGTTGAAGCCTGGCCGTCAACGGTCGATTCATCATGGAAGGCGCAAAAGCCCGGACAACCGCGCAAAAGCGGCAAGCATTTCCGGGGGTAAGGATGCTTCTCAACAAATTCTGGCGCTCGAAGAGCGGCAATTTCACGCTTGTGCTGGGACTGGGTTTGCCGGTCATCCTGACGGCAGTCGCTTTCGCAACCGATGTCTCGACCCTTATGCGGGCCAAGAGCAATTTGCAGAACGCTCTCGATTCGGCAAACCTTGCTTCTTCGCACCTTGGCGATCTCGACATCACCCGCAATGACGCTTTCAACCGCTATTTCCAGGCCAACATCGTCGGTCATGGCGAGCTCGACAATGCGCAGGCGACGTTGACTGTCGACAAGGGCGTCAACTTCGTCAAGACCAAGGCGGTTGCCTCGGCGGACGTCCATCTCAACTTCGCCTTCCTGTTCGGCGACAGCAAGCACATCGTGGTCGATGCCTCGGCGGTCGAATCGAACAACCAGCTCGAAGTCGTGCTGGTGCTGGACAACACCGGCTCGATGGCCGGCGCGCGGATGACGGCGCTGAGGACGGCGACAAAATCGTTGCTCGACACGCTCGAAGCGGCGAAATCGCCAACGCGCAAGATCCGCGCCTCGCTGGTTCCTTTCGTGACGGCCGTCAACGTCAATGGCGACGGCTTCGACCCGTCCTGGATCGACATGGACGGCAAGTCCTCAACCAACGGCGTCAATTTTCCCGTCATCGACGGCAAGCGGCCGAACCACATGGCGCTTTTCAAACAGCTCAAGAAGACCGGATGGGCCGATGCCGGATGGAATGGCACCGGATGGAAAGGTTGCGTCGAGGCGCGGCCAGGCGCTTACAATATCTCCGACACGCCACCCGACCCGGCCAAGCCCGACACGCTGTTCGTGCCCTACTTTGCGCCGGATGATCCCGAAGACGCCCAGAAGCCGTCTGGCTCCTATGGCAATTCGGATAAATACTACAACAACTCCTATCTCAACGATGTCAGCGACAAAACCAGGCTTGCCCAGTCGGGCATCAACATTCTGGGCATCGATCTCAGCAACCTGCTCGGCAATCTCATCGAACTTCTGTCGCCCGATGACAGGGATGCCAGGGAAAAGATCGCCAAATATGTTGCGCCCGCCAAGGAACTCATCACCGAGATCGGCTCTCCCGTCACTGTCGGCCCCAACCGTGCGTGTCCGACCCCGGTGGTCCCCCTGACCGACGACTTCGACAAGCTGCGCAAGGCGGCCAGTCAGATGACCGAGTGGAATGGCTCGGGTACCAATGTCTCCGAGGGCCTGTCATGGGGTATGCGTGTGCTGTCGCCCGCCGCGCCCTACACCGACGGAGCGCCGTGGAAGACGCCCGGCATCAGCAAGATCGTGCTGTTGCTCACCGACGGCGAGAACGTCGTCTATGGCGCCAGCGAACAAGAACCGACAAAGTCGGATTACACATCCTATGGCTATCTGGCTGGCGGCCGCTTCGGATCGGACAACCAGACGACCGCTGCGCGCAATGTCGACGGCTGGACCAAAAACGTTTGCACGCAATTGAAGAACGAGGGCGTGCAGATCTACACCATGGTGCTGCAATCCGACACCGCAGCCAACCGTGCGCTTTACAGCGCCTGCGCCTCGGATCCGAGCAACTATTATGCCGTCAACGATCCGACCAAACTGCCGAACGTGTTCCTTCAGATCGCCAACAACTTCACGAAGCTGCAATTGACCAACTGAACACGCGAACCGAGACGGACCAGCAGGCTCTGAGGAAATCGCTGGCCTCAACTCGTATGCGCGGCGACAATCTTGTCGACCGTTTCGGGGAAGAAGTCGGGCGCTGCGTGGCGTTTGCCGAACATCATATCGTACTGCAGCAGGCGGAAATCGCGGATCGCCGGATCGATCTCCTTCTGCCGCGCCCAATCGGGCGTGGCCTCGCCAGCCGGCGTCAGCAGCAAATTGCGGTCGACGACACGGTAGTGTTCGCTCATCTCGCCCAGGAAGCCGGTGTAGTAGGGATGGCTGATGCCGGCCGTCTTCAGGATATGATAGGGCAGGAAGGCCGGGCTGACAGCGCCCATGTGCTCAGCCGGCCCGGTGCGGTTCGACCAGATGACCAGCGGCGTCTCATGATGCTCGAGGGCAGCCTCGGGCGACGCTTCCTTGCGCGGCGCGACATTGTCCTTCAGGAAGCCGGTTTCGACATAGACCGGCCCGAGCGGCGGCAGATGGTCGCCGAAGAAGGCGATCACGGTTGGGCGGGAGCGTGTCTTTGCCCATTCGACGAGGCGTTCGAGACCGCGATCGGCATCGGCTGAGCCTTCGGCGTAGCTGAGCAGCGATTCGCGCGCCCACTGGCTGATCGGCGCCTGCACCCTGTGCGTGGGACTGTAATAGCGGTTCGGTTCGTAGGGACCGTGGTTTTGCAGGCTGACCGCAAAGAAGAATACCGGCTCTTCGCTGGCGTCGGCCTCGCTGATGATCTCGTCGGTCATCGCGGCATCCGATGCCAGTGGCCCGCGCTTTTGCATTGGCGGCAGCGTCTCTTCCGACTTGAAATCGTTGAAGCCGAAATCGGCGTAGACCGCGCCACGGTTCCAGAACCAGTTGGTGCCCGGATGGATGGCGCGCGCCCGATAACCCTGGCTCTTGAGGAAGGTTGCCAGCGACGGCGTCGGCGTGCGCACATATTGCTGGTAGGGGATGCTGCCGGCCGGCAGGAACGCGTTGGAGAAGCCGGTCAGCGCCTCGAACTCGATATTGGCGGTCATGCCGCCGAACTCCGGCGAGAACATCGAGCCGGAGCGCAGCGCCCGCACATTGGGGATCGGATCGGGCGTGATGGTGACGCCGGGCAGCTTGGTCGGGTCCCAGAAGGACTCGCTCATGACGATGATGATGTCAGGCTTCTCGGCCGGCACCGAGGCGGTCACATCGGGCCTGGCGATCGCCGCGATCGCCTTGTCGGAATAGCCCGGCGGCGCAGAGACATGCGCCATCGGCACATTGAGCGCAAAGGCCAGCGCAAAACCGTTGGAGGCATAGTTTTCCTTCTGGTCCCACATGATCGGGATGATCTGCAACCGGTCCCTGGTCCAGGAGAACGTGGCATAGTCCATGATCGAAACGAAGAAGGCGAGCAGCGGCACTGCCAGCGTCAGCCGCGCAAGGCGTCCCTTGCGGCTGAGTGCGGGAACCTTGCGGCGCCACATCCGCCAGCCATAGACGAGCAGCGACAGGCCGGCGACGATGCCGACGACCATGGCGAGCGCGGTCATCGGCCGGTCGCGCACCAAAAGCGGCAACAGCGCAAAGATCTGGCGGGCATAGAGGAAATCGGTCGGATAGAGCGGATCGCCGAGATAATGCGACTTCTGGTGGCCGACGAAGGCAAGCGATAGCGTCAGCGGCGCGACGATCATCAGGCTCTGATGGCTGCGGCCCAGCACCGCATCGAGGCCGATCAGGATCAGCGCGAACACGACGATGGTGGTCCAGCCCGGCTTGAGCGGCTGCAGGAAGAAGGAGACCGTGCCGGCAAAGTCGCCGCGCACGATCAGTTCGATGGCAAACACCAGGACGGCGGCGATCGCCAGGCTGATCAGCCCATAGCGCACGACCGGCCATCTCCTGCCCGGCAGATAGCCGGTGGAGGGGTCGTCTTCCAGGAACTGTGGCGCGGCCTTGCCGGCGCGTTTGTAACTCTTTGCCACTTTAACTTCCCCACCCAGCGACAAGCACGTCACTCGATTGTCATGGAATTGTCACGCAAAGCTAGCGCCTGTGGCCAAAATAAGAAGAGCCAGCAAACGAATCGTGAGCGGTTTTCATCAGGAGTGATCGCCAAAAAGCCTTTCGGAACAGGCACTCGGCGGATGAAGCTGCCGTCGAGCAGGGTCGAACCGGGCTTGACTTGGCGGCCTGCCTTGCGTCACAGGCAAGAAAAACTCGTCTATCAGGCAAGCAAAACCAGCCCTTGGGAGCCCGCGCATGGCCGTTGCATTCACCTTTCCTGGACAAGGCAGCCAGGCAGTCGGCATGGGCAAGGATCTCGCCGAGGCCTTTCCCGAGGCGCGCAGAATTTTCCAGGAAGTCGACGACGCGCTCGGCGAAAACCTGTCGAAGCTGATCTGGGAAGGGCCGGAAGAGACGTTGATGCTGACCGCCAACGCGCAGCCGGCGCTGATGGCGGTGTCGCTGGCCGCGATCCGGGCGCTGGAATCGCGCGGCTTCTCGCTGAAAGGCAAGATCGCCTATGTCGCCGGTCATTCGCTGGGCGAATATTCGGCGCTCGCGGCCGCTGGCTTCGTTTCGGTTGCCGATGCCGCCAGGCTGCTGCGCATCCGCGGCAATGCCATGCAGGCGGCGGTGCCGGCCGGCGAGGGCGCCATGGCGGCGATCATCGGATTGGAACAGGCCGATGTCGAAGCAGCCTGCGCCGAGGCTGCCAAAGGCTCCGTCTGCCAGATCGCCAACGACAATGGCGGCGGCCAACTGGTCATTTCCGGCGCCAGGGCCGCGGTCGAACTGGCGGCGAAACTGTGCACTGAGAAAGGCGCCAAGCGCGCACTGATGCTGCAGGTGTCCGCGCCCTTCCATTCGGCGCTGATGGCGCCGGCCGCGAACGTCATGCGCGACGCACTCGCCGGTGTGACAAAGAATGCGCCGGTCGTTCCCGTCCTCTCCAATGTCACGGTCAGCCCGACCAGCGATCCGGACGAGATCGCCCGCCGCCTGGTCGAGCAGATAACCGGCCGCGTACGCTGGCGCGAGACCGTGGAGTGGTTCGGCGCAAATGGCGTCACCACGCTTTATGAGATTGGCGCCGGCAAGGTGCTTTCGGGATTGGCGCGGCGCATCAACCGCGACATCGCCACTGCGTCGGTCGGCTCGGCGGCTGAGGTCGAGGCGACGCTAGCAGCGCTTGCATAAAGCCCCATTTGATCCCATTCCCTGCAAAGGGGTGTTCTCTTCTCAATCAGGAGACAAAAATGTTCGAATTGACTGGCCGCAAGGCGCTCGTCACCGGCGCATCGGGAGGCATCGGCGAGGCGATCGCCCGGATGCTGCATGCGCAAGGCGCGATCGTCGGCCTGCATGGCACCCGCATCGAGAAATTGGACGCGCTGGCTAGCGAGCTTGGCGACCGGGTCAAGCTGTTCCCGGCCAATTTGTCCAACCGTGACGACGTCAAGGCGCTCGGCCAGAAAGCCGAGGCCGATCTCGAAGGCGTCGACATCCTGGTCAACAACGCCGGCATCACCAAGGACGGGCTGTTCGTGCGCATGTCGGATGCCGATTGGGACAGCGTGATCGAGGTCAATCTGACCGCCGTTTTCCGGCTCACCCGCGAACTCACCCATCCGATGATGCGCCGCCGCCATGGCCGCATCATCAACATCACCTCGGTGGTCGGCGTGACCGGCAACCCCGGCCAGACCAATTACTGCGCCTCCAAGGCCGGCATGATCGGCTTCTCCAAGTCGCTGGCGCAGGAGATCGCCACCCGCAACATCACCGTTAACTGCGTTGCACCAGGCTTCATCGAATCGGCAATGACCGACAAGCTCAACGACAAGCAGAAAGAGGCGATCATGGCGGCGATCCCGACGCGGCGCATGGGCACCAGCGTCGAAGTCGCGTCCGCCGTCGCTTATCTCGCCTCCAACGAAGCCGCCTACGTCACCGGCCAGACCATCCACGTAAATGGCGGCATGGCTATGATTTGAACGAGGTTCTGCAGCAACGCCGGCGGGTTGTGTAAAGAGACCATTTCGGCTTGGACCTCAGCTATTTTTCGTGTAATGCGGCCCGCAACCCGGCGGTTCGGGCAAAAATCGGTCCGTAGTCGTTGCGTTTCCGGCAGGACCATCTTTCAGCTTGATTAGCGGCATTCTGCCCGCTAACGAAGACAGACAAACAAAAGACGAGGATGCCCAAATGAGTGACACCGCAGAGCGCGTCAAGAAGATCGTCATCGAGCACCTTGGCGTCGATGCCGACAAAGTGACGGAGCAGGCGAGCTTCATCGATGATCTGGGCGCCGACAGCCTCGACACGGTCGAACTCGTCATGGCGTTCGAAGAAGAATTCGGCGTCGAGATCCCCGACGACGCGGCCGAGACCATCCTGACCGTCGGCGATGCCGTGAAGTACATCGACAAGGCTTCGGCCTGACGCTTTCTGCAGTCATCACCGGGGAGGACCTGCGATGAGGCGTGTCGTCGTCACGGGCCTTGGCTTGCTGTCGCCGTTCGGCATGGGCTTCGAGCACAGCTGGAAGGAGCTTCTGACCGGCCGCAGCGCTGCCAAGCGCATCACCGAGTTCGAGGTGGAGGACCTTGCTTGCAAGATCGCCCACGTCATTCCGCGTGGTGACGGCAGCAATGCCACCTTCAATCCCGAGGCCGTGCTCGAGCCGAAGGAATTGCGCAAGATCGGCGACTTCATCCTGTACGGGATTGCCGCCGCCGACGAGGCGCTGAAGGATTCCGGCTGGGAACCCAAGACGCATGAAGAGCAATGCGCCACCGGCGTCCTGATCGGCTCCGGCATCGGCGGCATCGAGGGCATCGCCGAGAACGCGATGGTTCTCAAGGAGCGCGGCCCGCGCCGCATCAGCCCCTTCTTCATCCCGGGCCAGATCATCAATCTCGTCTCCGGGCAGGTTTCGATCCGGCACGGGCTGAAAGGCCCGAACCATGCCGTCGTCACGGCCTGTTCGACCGGCGCGCACGCCATTGGCGATGCTGCCCGGCTGATCATGTGGGGCGATGCCGACGTGATGGTCGCCGGTGGCGCCGAAGCGCCGGTGACGCGGCTGTCGATCGCCGGGTTCGCCGCATGCCGGGCACTGTCGACGGAACGCAATGATTCGCCGCAAACGGCGTCGCGCCCCTATGATCGCGACCGCGACGGCTTCGTCATGGGCGAGGGCGCCGGCGTTGTCGTGCTCGAGGAGCTCGAACATGCCAAAGCGCGCGGCGCCAAGATCTATGCCGAGGTGACGGGTTATGGTCTCACCGGCGACGCGCATCACATCACGGCGCCCGCCGAGGATGGCGATGGTGCCTTCCGTTGCATGACGGCAGCACTCAACCGGGCCAAGCTTACGCCTGCCGACGTCGACTACATCAACGCGCACGGCACCTCGACCATGGCCGACACGATCGAGCTCGGCGCTGTCGAGCGGCTTGTCGGCAATGCCGCATCGAAGATTTCGATGTCGTCGACCAAGTCGTCGATCGGCCATCTGCTTGGGGCGGCCGGCGCCGCCGAAGCGATCTTCTCGATCCTTGCCATCAGGGACAATGTCGCGCCGCCGACCATCAACCTCGACAACCCCGAACGCGAAACCGCGATCGACCTGGTGCCGAACAAGCCGCGCGCCCGCCAGATCGACGTGGCGCTGTCCAATTCGTTCGGCTTTGGCGGGACCAATGCGTCGCTGGTCTTCCAGCGCTACAATGGCTGATCGTCCGGCTGCCGGGCGACGCTTTGGCGTGCCGCCAATTTTGCCATATTCGCCTCTACTCTGCCGCTGGGGATTCGTTGGGCGATCAAACGGTAGGGCGAAATGAACACAAATCCGGCAGGCAACGGAGAATTCGGGCAACGGCCGGCAACATCCGGACCGATCGTGCCGAAAACGGCCAGCGAGGCGTTGCGGCCAGAGGCCGGCACGCCGCCGCCGAAGCGCTCGCGTGCGTCACGCAGCCAGGTCGTCGTGTTCATGAACTTCGTCATCTCCTCGGTGATGCTGGTGGTTCTGGCGGCCGGCGTCGCGGTCTATTTCGGCAAGCAGGAATTCACCGAGCCCGGACCCTCCGCTAATGGCGATACCTTCCTGGTCAAGCCGAACACCGGCGTCCAGGATATCGCCGACCAGCTCGAACGCCGCGGGCTGATCAGCGATGCCCGGGTATTCCGCCTTGGCGTGCGCGCCTTCGGCAATGATTCGGCGCTGAAAGCCGGCGAGTACGAGATCAAGCCCAGGGCTTCCATGCGCGATATCATGGAGCTTCTGAAGAGCGGCAAGTCGGTGATGTATTCGCTGACCATCCCTGAAGGACTGACTGTCGACCAGGCATTGCAGCGCATCGCCGAGGAGACTGCCTTGAGCGGCGACATGCCGGCAACCACGCCGCCGGAGGGCAGCCTCGCCACCGACACGCTGCGCTTCACGCGCGGCGCGACACGCCAGCAGATGGTCGACAAGCTGCTTGCGGATCAGAAGAAGCTGGTTGACGATGTCTGGCAGCGGCGCGCGCCGGACCTGCCGCTGGCCAACGTCGAGGAGTTCGTCACGCTGGCTTCGATTGTCGAGAAAGAGACGGGCAAGGGTGACGAGCGTTCACGGGTTGCCGCCGTCTTCCTGAACCGGCTTGCCAAGGGCATGCGCCTGCAATCCGATCCGACCATCATCTACGGGCTGTTCGGCGGCAAGGGAAAGCCGGCGGACCGGCCGATCTACCAGTCGGATATCCAGAAACAGACCCCCTACAACACCTATGTGATCAACGGCTTGCCGCCGACGCCGATCGCCAATCCGGGTCGTGCAGCGCTGGAGGCGGTGGCCAACCCATCGAAGACCGACGACCTCTATTTCGTCGCCGACGGCACCGGTGGGCACGTCTTTGCCGCGACGCTGGACGAGCACAACGAGAATGTCGCCCGCTATCGCGCTCTGCAGAAGAAGCAGGCGGATGACGTCGCCAAAGCCGCCAAGACGACCGGCGGCGGCGACAGCGATGCCGTCAAGCCGGCGGACGGTGGGCCGGCCGACAGTGGGCCTGCTGACGGTGCCGACGACAGCGGCGGTGACGCGGGCGCTGCCCAGTAGAATGAAGAAAGGCGTTGCCCGACAGGCGACGCCCTGACATTTGCAAGAGCGCCGCGCGTCCGATTTCGACGCGCCTGCGGCGCAGTCATTTTCAAGCCGCACTTGCTCTGTCCGGAAAGCCGGTTCGGGGCAATGTGCCAGGGACGTGTGGGCGATATGAATTTGCAGAGCATGACCGGTTTTGCACGTGCCGTCGCCGAGCACGAAGGCACTTCGATCGCCTGGGAGGTCAAGTCCGTCAACGGCAAGAGCGTCGAAGTACGGCTGCGGCTGCCGCAAGGCTTCGAGCGGTTGGAACCGGCTGTCCGGCAGATACTTCAGAAACGTTTCGCACGCGGCAATTTTCAGGCGACGCTGACCATCGGCCGTGCCGTCGGCGCGCAGGCGCAGCCGGTCGTCAACGAAGCCTTCCTGAAGGACCTGGCCGGGCTCGCCAAGCGGCTGCAGGAGCAGTTCGGCGTTGCTGCGGCGACCTCGGATGGACTGCTGTCACTGCGCGGCGTGCTCGACATTCCCGAAACTGTCGAAACCGAGGAGGCGAGGGCCGCGCTCGATGCCGCGATCATGGCCGCGCTCGAAGTGGCCTTGAACGGGCTCGAACAGGCTCGGCAGGGCGAAGGGGCCGCGCTGGCTTTGCTGCTGTCGGGCCATATCGACGCAATCGAGGCGCTGACGCTGCGGGCAGAAGTGGATCCATCCCGCGAGACCGCGGTGATCCGGGAACGCATCGCCGAGCAGGTCAGGCTGCTGATGGACGCTTCCGCCAATTTGGATGCCACCCGACTGCACATGGAGGCCGCGTTCCTGGCCACCAAGGCCGATATTCGCGAAGAGATCGACCGGCTGAAAACGCATGTCGCATCCGGCCGGGCACTGCTGGTGGGCGGCGGCGCGGTCGGTCGCAAGCTCGATTTTCTGGCACAGGAATTTAACCGCGAATCGAATACGCTGTGTTCCAAGTCGAATGCCGCCGCCATCACCGCGATCGGGCTGGACCTGAAGGCGGTGGTCGACCAGTTTCGTGAACAGATCCAGAATCTGGAGTAGCCGATGGTTGCCAAGGATTTGGGGTCCCGCATTCGCCGCCGGGGCCTGATGCTCGTCCTGTCGTCGCCGTCCGGCGCCGGCAAGTCGACGATCGCGCGCAATCTTCTGGAAAGCGATTCCAGCCTCGAACTGTCGGTCTCGGTCACCACCAGGCCGCGCCGCGGCAGCGAGATCGAAGGCGTCCACTATCATTTCCGGACGATGCGCGAATTCGAGCGGCTTCGTGATTCCGACGCGCTGCTGGAGTGGGCCGAGGTGCATGGCAATTGCTATGCGACACCGCGCGAGCCTGCCGAACTGGCGCTGTCTGAAGGGCGCGACATGCTGTTCGACATCGACTGGCAGGGCGCCCAGCAGCTCAAGGAGAAGATGCGCGCCGACATCGTCTCGATCTTCATCCTGCCGCCATCGATGAAGGAGTTGAAGGCACGGCTGAAGCGCCGCGCCGAAGACCAGGAAGCGGTGATCGAAACGCGGTTGAAAAACGCCCGCAACGAGATCGAGCACTGGAAGGAATATGATTTCGTCATCGTCAATGATGACCTCGACCGCGCCTTCGCCGAAGTGCGCGGCATCGTCGTCGCCGAGCGGCTGAGACGCGACCGCCGGCCAGGCCTGTTCGATTTCGTCTCGGGACTGTTGGACGAGAAGACGGGTTGAGGCGGTGAAGCGCCAATCTCCCCCACGAGGGGGGCAGATCGGCAGCTTCTTACACCGCGTTTGTCAACCTTACAAACTCCTCGACGCTGAGCGTCTCGGCGCGGCGTGTCGGATCGATGCCGGCGCGGTCGAGCAGGGCCTCGCCGCCGAGGCTCTTAACGCTTTGCCGCAGCATCTTGCGACGTTGGCCGAAGGCGGCTTCTGTGACGCGGCCGAGTTTCTTCACCTCGGTGGGCAGGGGCATCGGGCGCGGCACAAGATGCACCACCGAGGAGGTGACCTTTGGCGGCGGCGTGAATGCCTGTGGCGGTACGTCGAAGGCGATCCTCGCCTCCGTCCGCCAGCCGGCAAGGACCCCCAGCCGGCCATAGCTGTCGCTGCCGGCGGGAGCGACGATGCGCTCGGCCACCTCGCGCTGGAACATCAAAGTCATCGAGGTGTAGAAAGGCGGCCAGTCGCTGACGGTCAACCAGCGCACCAGCAGCTCCGTGCCGATGTTGTAGGGCAGGTTGGCCACGATCTTGACCGGGCCGCCATTGCCGGTCGCTCGACTGGCAAGGCCCGTGAAATCCGTCTTCAGCGCATCGCCCGAAACAACCTCCAGCCGGCCGGGATAGTGGTCGGACACTTCGGCAAGAGCAGCCAGGCAACGTTCGTCGCGCTCTATGGCGATCACCTGGCGCGCTCCGTTGGCAAGCAAGGCGCGGGTCAGCCCGCCGGGACCGGGGCCGACCTCGATGACGGTTGCATCGGACAAGTCGCCGGCGGTGCGGGCGATCTTGCCGGTGAGGTTGAGGTCGAGCAGGAAATTCTGGCCGAGCGCCTTCTTCGCCTGCAGCCCATGACGCTCGATCACCTCGCGCAACGGCGGCAGCCCGTCGATGCTCATGTCCGAGATCTCATGCGGCAACCGCCTTGGTGTTCGTGTCGGCCAGCCGCCGGGCAAGCTTCAGCGCCGCTATCAGGCTGTCGGGCCGCGCCACACCCTTGCCGGCGATGTCGAAGGCCGTGCCGTGGTCGGGCGAGGTGCGGATGAAGGGCAGGCCGAGCGTGACATTGACCGCCTCGTCGAAAGCCAGCGCCTTGGCCGGGATAAGCGCCTGGTCGTGATACATGCAAAGGGCCGCGTCGTAACCAGCCCGCGCCCGGGCATGGAACAATGTGTCGGCCGGCAAAGGGCCGAAAGCGTCGATGCCTTCGGCGCGCAGGATGTCGACCGCCGGGCGCACGATCCGCTCGTCCTCGAGGCCCATGGCGCCGCCTTCGCCGGCATGTGGATTGAGCCCGGCAATCGCCAGCCGTGGCCTGGCGATGCCGAAGCGGCCGGCAAGGTCGGCAGCGGTGATACGCGCGGTGGCGACGATCAGTTCGGTGGTCAGTGCCTTCGGCACCTCGGCCAGCGCTATGTGGATGGTGACGGGAACGGTGCGCAGGTCGGGTCCTGCCAGCATCATCACCGGCATCGCCTCGACGCCGCTGTGCCGAGCCGCCAGATGCGCCAGATATTCGGTGTGGCCGGGAAAGCGAAAGCCGGCATCGTAGAGCGGCTTCTTGGCGATGGGGCAGGTGACCACGGCCGAGGCTTCGCCGGCAAGGCAATCGGCGACGGCGCGGTCGATGGCCTCGATGGTGGCGGCCGCATTGGCCGGATCCGGCTGGCCGGGGCTGTCGATGCAGCCTGCAGCCAGCGGAACGATCGGCAAGGCGCGGGCAAAGACCTGCGCCGCTTGTGCCGGGGTGGCTTCGGCGATCGGCAGCGAGAGGCCGAGCAGGCGCGCCCGGGAGGCGATCAGCGCCGGATCGGCGAGCAGGTAGAAGGGGGGCAGGGCGGCAGCTTCACGCGCCATGAAGGCGGCGATGGCGATCTCCGGCCCAATGCCGGACGGATCGCCGGCGCTCAACGCGAGCGCAGTCACTGCGTTGCCCACGTCAGCGCTTGACGATGCGGGCTTTTGCCTTCAGCTCGTCGACATATTTCTTGCTGAGCGCGTCGGCATCCTTGTCGCCGCCGGAGCCTTCGGCCTGGAACGCCATCTGGGCAACCTTGTCGTCGGACACTTCGCGCGACGAGCAGATGCCGATGAATTCGACGCCGCGTTCGGTTTCGCGCGTGACGGTGGCACCGCCGACTTTGGTAGCTTTGATCTGCTCGGCCCAGTCCGGCGGCAGTTGCGGCGCCAGCACCCGGCCCAGATCGCGAACGGTGACGTCGATCAGGCCCTTGGCGAATTCGCGCGTCGTGTTGCAGCCGTTGAAGCGGGCGCGCATGGCGTCGGCCTCTCGCTTGCGTTTGCCCAGCGTCGCGCTGCGTTCAGCCGCCGGCACCACGAAGATGACCTGCTGCAGCATGTATTCGGTGGCGCTCGGTTTGGCGCCGCCTTTTTCGAGCATCTTCCTGACGAGATCCTGTTCGCTGACGGCGCCGGTGCCGTCGCCGGAACGGTAGCGCGCGCTCAAGGCCTGGTTCCAGGCCATCTGGGCGCGGATGAATTCCTTGAAGTGGCTCTTGGTGACGCCCGACTTCTCCATGACGCCGTCGAGCTGGCTGAGCTGCATCTTGTTGCTCGAGGCAAAGCGCTGATACGCGGCATCGACCTGGGCGTCGCTGATGCGGATACCAAGCCGCTTGGCCTCGGCCATACGCAGCGTCTGGTCGATCATTTCCTGGCCGGCATCGCCCTTCTTGCGCTGCAGCTTCAGGAAAGCGGCGCGATGGGCGATGTCGCCGGTGGTGACAGGAATGTCGTTGACGACGTATTTGATCTCGCTGGCGAAAGCCGGCGGCGCCATTACGGTGATCGACACGGACGTCGCCGCCACGAGCAACGCGAAACCTGCTGAAAAGAGGTATTTCCTCATCGTTGGCATCCCAATTCTATCCCGGTCCCGCCCAATTTGATCTTTCCAGGTGCGCGAAATCCGTGCCAGCCCTATGCGGCGAAACGATGTCGCCGATTGTTACTGGATCGTGTCGACGGCACTGGTCGACGAGCCGAAATCGCCGAGGGTGCGGAACGACAGATTGAAGCCGATGGTCTGCGACACCTCCCTGGTGTTCAGATCGCGCGACTGCGAGTAGGTCATCAAATAAGTGAAGCAGGAATCGTTGTAGGCGAAGCCGACGCCATCCTTGACCAGCAGGCTCTGCTGCAGGTCGTAGGTTCCTGTGCCGAAGACGCGCCAGTTTTCGGCCAGATGCGTGGATGCACCAAGCGTGACCTCGTGGCGGTCGGTGGTGAAGCCGTACAGCGGCTGGGCCTGGATGAAGGCGTATTTGGCGCTCAGCGACACAGGCAGGCCGGAATAGGCGGCCTTCACCTCGGCGCGGCGGATCTCGAAGCTCTGTTCGTCGAAACGGCCGCTGACCGAGGCCGCGAAGCCGTTGGGGCTGTTGATGCCGAACAGGCCGACATAGTCGGACTTGGTCGTGTCGAGGCCGGAGTTTGCGCCGACATTCACCAAATCCGGCGCGGCGAACGAGTTCTCGCCGCCAATCTGATAGGATTGGCCGAAAATGGCATTGGTGCCCCAGCCATTGTTGTAGGAGCCGGAATAGCGGAAGCCGACATTGGCGCGCGAACCGCCTTCGACGCGGTCGTAACCGGAGAACTTGTCGCGTTCGAACAAGGTGGTCGCGTCGAAGACCATGCTTTGGGCGTCTTCGTTGGGCACTGAGAGGCCGCCGACATATTGCTCGTTCGGACGCATGAAGACCTGTGCCATCGGTTCGATGACATGGCTGGACCCGCTGGCCATGGAAAACAGCACCGGCCAACGCATCTCAAGCCCGGCGGTTGCCATGTAACGGGCAAATGACGAGCGCATGTCGTCCTGCTCGCCCAAATGCGTCGCCATTCTGTCGATCGCGTCCAGCGAAGCCGACGACGCGTTGAGGTAGTCGACGTCGCCCTGCAGCGCGAGCAACGGCGTCAGCACCAGCCCGCCATCGGTGACGAAGCTCCGCTTCCACTCGGCCTCGGCGGTGAGACGGCCCGATTCGCCTTCGATGCCGCGGACGCGCTGCGTGGGAGTGAGGGCATTGTAGGGCTCGACGAAGGTCTCATCGACATCGTCGCGGCGGATGACACGCGCGTTGACATTGAGCGACAGCTGGCCGCCGGCCACCGACGCATCAGGAATATAGGCGTAGTCGAGCGACGGCAGCACCCAGGGCTGTTGTCCGCTTCGTGCAGAGGCGTTGTCGTCAGGTGTATCTTCCTGCACATCGAAATGCATGGCGCGCACGTCGAAATAGTTGCGGCCGTTGAGACCCGTCAAGTAGACCGACGACTGGTGGACGCTGCTATTGTACTTTTCGATGCCGTAGGTGTTCGAGAAATTCTTGTCGGTCTGCAGCAGCACGTCCCAGCCGAAGTTCCAGCGTGAGTTGATGGCGAACTGCCCCTGGGTACCCATCATGCCGCGGAATTTGTTGGGATCGCCGGCGCTGCCCGAATTGACGTTGTGGCCAGAGCTGGAGGGGAAGGCAGTGGTGTCGAGGAAAGCGTCGGGATTCTGCTGGTGTATCCCGGCGATCTTCAAGCTGTACTCGCCATTGTTGAAGCGCTGACGCCACTCGGCCTCACCGAGGAAACCCTGCTTGGTATAGCCGGTGCCGGTGACGGTCAGGTCGTAGGTCGGCGCCAATGCAAGATAATAGGGGACTTTCACGCCGACGCCGAGATCGCTCTTGTAGATGATGCTCGGGATCAGGAAGCCGCTCTTGCGCTTCACCGTCGGGTCAGCAATTTCGAATGCAGGCAGATAGGCAAGCGGAAAACCGAAGAACTCGAAATTCGCATTCTCGAAGCGAACCGTCTTCTTCTCGCCGTTCCAGATGATCTTCTTGGCCTTGACGCGCCAGGTCGGCGCTTTGTCCGGCTTATCCTCGCACGGCTCGCAGGCGGTGTAGACGCCATTGTGGAAGGTGGTCAGCACGCCGCCCATGCGTTCGGCGCTTTCGGCGGCGAAATAGGCCTTGTCGATGGTTTCGACCCGCAACGCGTTGACGAAGCCGTCGGCGAAGTCATCGGTGATGTCGATATGCTGCGAATTGATCTTGGTACCGTCGCTGTTGATGACTTCGACGTTACCGCTTGCGACCATTCGCTTGGTGTTGCGGTTGTACTCGACCCGCTGGGCGACAAGGCGATTGCCACCATAGTCGATCTGCACGCCGCCAACGGCGGTCACGGTCTGATTGTCGTTGTTATAGACCAGCGTATCGGCGGCCAGCAGCATTTGCGAGCCGGATGGAACCGATGTCGCCATGTCGCCGACGTCCTGCGCAAGCGCCGGTGCCGGAACGGCGTAGGCAAGCACGCACGCCAAGGCGGTCGCCGCATAGAGGCGCGCCAAACCGGCCTGCCTGTTGCTGGGCAAAAACGCCTCCCTCACTAGCCGTCTTCCTTGTATAGCAGGAAAGTCACCCCGAAGAACATAGCCACCATGACCGGTACCCAGGCGGCTACGACAGTCGGCACGAATCCCGCCACGCCGAATGCCTTCACCAGAACCGAAACGACATAAAGCAGAAAGCCAGCGATGATGCCACCCAGAATCATCGTCGCCGACTGCCCCATCCTAGCAAATCGCATTGAAACCGTTGCCGCGATCAGCGTCATGGCGACGAGAAGGAACGGCAACGCCACGAGCGAATCAAACTGCATGGCAAAGGCATTTGCCTTGAGGCCGAAGGAGCGGGCAACCTCGATCTTTCCGGGCAGGTCGTAGAAGGGGATGGTTTCCGGGCGCGCCAGCCGCTCTTGCACGAATTCGGGCTTCAGATTGGTCGGTACGCGATCGGTTGCCGATGCCTGGATCGTACCGTTCTGGAACGTCTTGACGTCCTGCAATTCCCAATAGCCGTCGCGCAGGAAGGCACGGGCAGCATCCTTGCGCTCGACGATGTTGCCTTGCGGGTCGAGAATGAAGAATACGACATCGGCCATTTCCAGGCCCTGGTTCAGGATGGCCCGCGCACCGATGATGGTGTCCCCCGAACTGGTTTTCTGCCGGATCCAGGGCGCGGCATCGGCCGAGACCGTATTCGATTTGCCGGAACGCAGCTGGGTTTCGATCTGCTCGGACCAGGAGAATGCGTGCGCGGCGAGCGGATTGATGACGCCAACCGACAGGACGCCGAACAGCAAGGCTCCGATACAGCAGGGCAAGAGGAACTGCCAGGCGGAAACACCGGCGGAACGCGCGATGACCAGCTCGTAGCGCCGGTTCAGCGACACCAGCGTCGCCATCGCCGAGAAGAGACCGACGAACGGCACCGTCTGCAGCATGATCATCGGCATACGGAGGCCTGAAATGGCTACCGCCGTGCCGTAGGTGAAGCCGGGCAGGCCGGTGGTGCGGCCGGACAGCTCGGTGAAATCGATCAGGAACACCAGCGCCAGGAGGCCGATGAAGAACCAGATGGTGATCGTCACGTAGCGGAAGAAGAAATAGCGGCCCAGTGTCCAGCCCATCAGCCGACCCCTTGCCCTGATGTGCCGCGCCTGGACAAACGCAATTTGAAAGCATTCCAGCTGTCAGCGATGCGCGAGGCGAAGTTTGTCATCCAGTCCGCCCAGGTCACGGGCAGTTCCAGTGTCCGGTTCGAGACGATGAACCAGATCGCCACCGCGGAAGCCACGATCGGCACACCATAGACCATATAGGCATATTGCGGGATCTGATCCGCCTTGCTGGCGGCGAAAAAGCCCAGCCAACGCACGAACAGCGATATCGTGATCGCCGTGATCAGCGGATTGACGCGCGCCTCGCGGTGCGAGCGCGCATCCCCGGCGACCGCAAGCGCGATCAGCGCGAAAACCATGGAATAGGTCCATTCCGAGAACCGCTGGTTGACTTCGGCCCGGTATTCGTAGGGGCTCTGCTGATAATACTTGTCGTTGGCGCTCGGGTTGAGCAGGTACTGCGTCGTCTGGTCCTTGGGCAGGAGCGTCACCGCTGAAGCCGCCGCCATGAAGGCCGACATGTCAAAGGCATAGGAGGTGAAGCGGATGACGGAGAGATCGCCGGTCAGCGTTTTGCGATGGATGACGCCGTCATTCATCATCAGCACCTTTTCACCGCCGCGTTCGATGATGCTGCCGGTCTTGGCGTAGTAGACGAGGTTGACGCCTTCTTCGCGCGAATCGGCGACGAAAATGCCGCCCAGCCGATTGTTGGGAAGGCGCTCGCCGACCTGCAGGAACAACCCGTCGTCGATCTTGCGGAAGGTGCCTTCCTGGATGATCAGCGACAACAGATCCGCGCGTGACGACGCCACCAGGGTCCGGTTCTTCTGCCGTGCGTAAGGGTCGATGCCGTTGTCGACGGCAAAGGAAAAAACAGCTGCGGCGAGCGCCAGCAACATGATCGGCCGCACGATCGTCCAGCGCGAGGCCCCCGCGGCGTTGACGACGGCAAGTTCGGAATCCGAATTCATGACGCTGAGTGTCTGTGCTACCGCCACCACCAGCGCAAAAGGCACTACGATCGGGATGATGGACGGAAGGATGAGGGCGGCGACTTCGAAGAAGGTCAGCGCCGACTGGCCACTGTCGGTGACCAGATCGATCTTTGCCAGCACCTGCGTCGTCCATACGATCGCCAGCGTCCACACAAGAGCGGCCATGAAGACCACGAAAGCGCGGCGCATGATGTAGCGTTCAACGACCTTCATGAAGGCTTTTCTCGATTTTTTCGAACGGCATCATGCCGCCGAACAAGGTAGCTGTCCGGCAGCGCCTGCACAACTGGCTCATCAGATGGTCTATCCGGGTTCTGTCCCACATCACGCCCCCCGGCTGGGCGGAGTGTCGGCGGGAATGGATAAGAAAGGGCGAACATCGATGGTTAACAACAAGTTGCGGCAAAAAGCGGGGCCGTGCCGCGACGAATCGTCATCGATTCCATAGGTCATATGGGATGCCAATTCGGCAAAGTCTTGCCAAATGCCGGAAAACGACCAAATGTCGCGCATCGTTTCGAACCGCTTCCCCAAAAGTCGCGCATTCCCTGAAAGCAGGACATGATGAATCAAAGACCGTCGATCGCCTTCGCCAAATTTTCCGGGTCCCAGAGCGCGGTGAACAAGAAGGGCACGGTCTTCGTGCTCGCGGCGGATGAGGGCGGCCTAAGCGACGTCGCCAAGGCCGGCGATCCCGGCAAGACACTGGAGCGGGCTTTTCCCGTGGCTGAGTTCACGGGCAAGTTCGCCAGCACGGTGGAAGTTCTGGCCCCGCAGGGAGCGTCGCTCGACAGACTGGTGGCGATAGGCACCGGCAAGGTGTCGGGACTGGACGAATATGCGTGGTTGAAGCTTGGCGGCACCGTTTCCGCGTCGCTGCGCAAGGCGACCGAGGTAGCGGTGATCCTCGATGTGGTCGGCGCCTCGCCGAGCGCGAAGGACGCGGCAAGCCTTGCCGCGGGCATTCTCCTGCGCAGCTATTCCTTCGACAAGTACAAGACCAGGAAGGACAAGGACGACGGCAAGGCAGAGCCGAAGAAGCCGGTCAAGGTGACCATCCATACCGCCGATCCGGCCGCTGCGAAGAAGGCCTTCGCCGATGCCGAGGCGGTGATCGACGGCGTCCTTCTGGCGCGCGATCTCGTCAACGAACCGGCAAACGTGCTTGGGCCGGTCGAGTTCGCTGCCCGCGCCAAGGAACTCGAGGCACTCGGCGTCAAGGTCGAGATATTGGCTGAGAAGGAAATGAAGAAGCTCGGCATGGGCTCGCTGCTCGGTGTCGCGCAAGGCTCGCCACGCGGCGCCCGCATGGCGATCATGCAGTGGAACGGCGGCAAGCCGAAGGACAGCCCGATCGCCTTCGTCGGCAAGGGCGTCACTTTCGACACCGGCGGCAATTCCATAAAGCCGGCCTCAGGCATGGAGGATATGAAGGGCGACATGGGCGGTGCCGCCGCCGTTACCGGCCTGATGCATGCGCTGGCGGCCCGCAAGGCGAAAGCCAATGTCGTCGGAATCATCGGACTGGTCGAAAATGCGGTCGACGGTCATGCCCAGCGTCCCGGTGATATCGTCACTTCGATGTCGGGCCAGACCATCGAGGTGCTCAATACCGACGCCGAGGGCCGCCTCGTGCTGGCCGATGCGTTGTGGTACTGCAACGACCGCTTCCAGCCGAAATTCATGGTCAATCTGGCGACGCTGACCGGCGCCATCATGGTGGCGCTCGGCCAACATTATGCCGGCCTGTTTTCCAACAATGACGAACTGGCCGAAAAATTGTCGGTGGCGGGGCAGGCGACTCAGGAACGGCTGTGGCGCATGCCGCTCGGCGCCGAATACGACAAGCTGATCGATTCCAAGAACGCCGACATGAAGAACATCGGCGGCCGTTTTGGCGGCGCCACCATCGCGGCGCAGTTTCTGCAGCGCTTCGTCAAGGACACGCCATGGGCTCATCTCGACATAGCCGGCACGGCGATGGGGGCGCCGTCGAACGAGATCAACCAGTCGTGGGGTTCCGGTTTCGGCGTCAGGCTGCTCGACCGGCTGGTGCGCGATAACTATGAGCAGTGAACGGGTTCGATCACTATAGGCTGAAGCGATGGCCGACGTTCTGTTCTACCACCTGACCGAATCGACGCTGGAGGATGCGCTGCCAGGCCTCCTGGAGCGCAGCGTCGACCGTGGCTGGCGCGCCGTGGTGCAGACAGGCACCGAGGAACGCCGCGATGCGCTCGACCAGCATCTTTGGACCTTCCGCGACGATTCGTTCCTGGCGCACGCAACCGATCGTGAGGCTCATCCCGGCGAACAGCCGATTCTGTTGACCACCGGCGACGGCAATCCCAACGACGCCAAGATAAGGTTCCTGGTCGACGGCGCGGTGCCGCCTGACCTTGGCGGCTACGAGCGCGCGGTGTTCCTGTTCGATGGCCACGATGCCGCCCAGCTCGAGGCGGCGCGAGGACACTGGAAGGTGATGAAGAGCGCTGGCCACGACGTCACCTACTGGCAACAGACGCCAGATCGCCGCTGGGAGCGCAAGGCGTAGACCAGCCGCTTGTGGCGGATGACACGATCCTACAGTCTTGCCTTGATCCGGTTCTGTTTCCGGGTGACGTAGTCGCCGTGTTTCAATCTCTTGAAAACATACCAGTCGCCATCCGGAGCCTTGCGCTGGTAGATTACTTTGCCAGCCTGGCGGTGCTCGAAGCAGGTCATCGAGCCCTTCACGCCCCAGGAACCGTGCCATTGCGCACGCCAGCACAGCTTGCCGCCGCCGGGAATGAACCACATGCCGTCGCCATAGCCCGACTTGCCTTTGTCGTGGGTCCAGGACTCGAACTGTCTCTGCTTGACGGCAAAGAAGCCGGCGCCCTTCTTGCCCCACAGCCACGAATGGTTCTGATAGATCTGGTAGACGCCTTCGTCAGGAACCGCTGTGGCCTCTTGAGCCTGCTCGGCGATTTTCATCGCCGTCTTGGCTGTCGCAGGAGCCTGGAAGGCAAGAACAAGAACGGAGCAGGCGAATGCCGCTCCAAGATAATTTCCCACTACCCGCTTCACGAAACTTCTCCACAGACTGATTTACGCCACGCCTCAATCCTCATCCCGAACCGCTGGTTCGGGATGGATCACGATCAAACAAGGAGATTGGAAGTCGATCCCGATCGCGTCGGGGTCGATCAGCACGATGCGTCTACGGCAGGACGTGCTGGGTCACCCTCCAGTCGGGCAGACCATAGCCACCCAGCCACGGCCACACTTCCTTCTGGTTGAAGTAGACAACCGAAGTCAGCGCCGGGAACTCCGCGTAGGATTTGCGGGAATCTTCCTGCCATTTCGAGACATAGTCCTGCTTCCCGACATAGCCGAGTTCCGCAACGATGATCGGCTTGTTGAACACTGCAACGCGGTCATAGCCGGGCTTCAGCAGCTCAGCGAAGGTGCGGTCGCGGCCGGTCTCGTCATCATCTTTTTTCTGCAGACCGAACACCGACAGGCCGATGACGTCGACATAGTCGTCGCCGGGGTAGTATTTTTCCAAACCCTCTTCGCCTTTGGGCGACCACATGTACTTGGCTGCGGGGGCAGCTTTGCGGCAGATGTCGACTTCGCGCTTGTAAGCGGAGATCCAGTCCTTGGGAGCCCAGTTGGCCCAGGTGAAGCGGCCGTTCTTGTCTTCCATTTCCTGCGCCCAGCGAATGGTCACCGGGCTCTTCATCTGTCCCACCAGATCGCAGATCGCCTGCATGTTGGCGTCATATTTGCCGCTCAAAATGCCGTCGCGCAATTCGGGCGGGGTGATGCGCCAGTCCTTGGACCAGGTCCACGGCTCAACCGTGATCAGCAGCGAACGGCCGCGCTGCAGCGCATAGGCGTCGGCGAGTGGCAGCGTCGACAGATCGACGTCTTCCCAGGGCAGGAACAGCTCTTCGATGCTGGCGCTCTTGTCGGCGCTGAAGTCGCCGTAGGGATCGTAGGATCCGAACGCCGAGGCGGCGCTGCTCGTCTGGACGGGGTCCGTCGCGGCTACTGAGCCAGCGCCTCCTGCCGTGGGGAACGCGGCGCTTCCGCCCAATGCCAGCGCGATTGCAAGTGCTTTTACTGTGGAGTGTTTCATGTCGATCTCCCATGGCCCCAACCTCTTGCGGAAGTTAAGGCTTCGCCCGTGCGCATCGATGCTTGATCGACACGATTACCCAAAACCGATCGGCTCTATTTGGCAGAATCTGCGGGATTTCGGAGCGACCCGTTGGCGGATGTGCGAAACCTGACACAGAGCCACCCAAAAAATTATCTCTCAAGGCCCTATACAGGGGGCGCTCGAGAGAAAGTTCGCCGCGATACTCACAAATTCGCGTCAATATCCCGATATATCATCCCTGGCTAATTTAAGAGCCGGTCGCGACCAAGAGTCAAGTGCAATTAACGGTTGCTTAACCATGTGCGCGCGACATGGTTAACGCTGCTCTCAAAGTTCGATCCTTGCCGGACAGCTTTGGCCCATCGGCGAATTCTCCAGCGCTGAAAAATTTGCGGCTCATCGTTCACGTGCTGGTCGGTGGAAACTGTTCCACCGGACTATCCTTAACCAGTTCTGAAGAACCATAGTTAAGAAATAGCTAATTTAGTTGACTCTAAGGATGCCTGAGCGGATTCTGCTGCTGGGTTAGGCTCATCGGCCGTCGTTTGGCTGATGCTCGGGTGGCGGCGTTAAGTGTATGAGTGTTTCCGCGGACGTGGGGATCATCGGCAGTAAGACCATGCCGAAACGGGGGCGTGGGGCAGCTCCGGGGAAGGCGGCGGAGAAGCCTCCTTTTCTGGTGCCCGTGCTGTCGGCCGCCCAGAAGCGGATCTGGAAGCTGGGACTTGCCTGCTGGTCGGTAACGTTCGGATTTTTCTGGTTCTGGTGGCTGCAGCCCGGGCACATCGAACACGTCATCCCATACATGCTGGCGACATTGACGCTCGTATGGCTGACATTCATGCCGATGTATTTTCTCTTGAACGTGCATGCGATGAAAAAGCCGTCCAGGCTTCACACGATCCCGAAGCATTCGCGTGTCGCGATGGTGGTGACCAAGGCTCCGTCAGAGCCGTTTTCCGTGGTTGCGCGAACCCTCGAGGCAATGCTGGCGCAGGACTGTCCGCATGATACCTGGCTGGCCGACGAGGACCCGTCCGAGGAAACGATTGCCTGGTGCGATGCCCATAACGTCATGATTTCGACGCGGCGCGGGCGGGAAGATTATCACCGCAAGGTGTGGCCCCGCCGGACGCGCTGCAAAGAGGGAAACCTGGCCTTCTTCTACGACCACTATGGTTATGAACGCTATCACTTCGTCGCTCAGATGGACGCGGACCACGTCCCGACACCAACCTATCTCAGGGAAATCCTGGTCGCCTTTGCCGACCCGGCGGTTGGCTATGTATCGGCGCCGAGCATATGCGACAACAATGCCGCTGAAAGCTGGTCGGCACGCGGCCGGCTGTTCCCGGAAGGGATGTTCCACGGACCTTTGCAGTCCGGCCACACGGGCGACGGAACGCCGCTCTGCATCGGCTCGCACTATGCCGTGAGAACCGCAGCGCTCAAGCAGGTCGGCGGCCTTGGCCCGGAACTGGCCGAAGATCACTCGACGTCCATGCTGTTCATTGCGGCTGGTTGGCGCGGTGTGCATGCCATAGACGCCATTGCCCATGGCGACGGCCCGCAGACCTTTGCCGATCTTGTCACGCAAGAGTTCCAGTGGTCGCGGAGCCTGATGACGATCATGCTCGAATACTCGCCCATATACCTTTCCAAGGTATCGCCACGGCTGAAATTCCAGTTCCTGTTCCGCCAGCTCTGGTATCCGCTTTTCGCCGTATTTTCGCTTCTCATGTACATCATGCCGATATACGCACTTCTTACGGGTCAGAATTTCGCCAATGTGACGTATATTGACTTCCTTCTATACTATGCGCCGAACTCGATTTCGCTGATTGTGCTGGTGATGCTGTTGAAGTCCTTCGGGCTGTCGCGCCCACTGACCGCCAAGACGATCAGTTGGGAGGGAATGTTGTTCTCATTCTTCGCTCGTTGGCCGTGGGTGCTGGCGGGCACGCTGTCGTCGATCCGCGATTATCTGACCAAGTCGTTCGTCGATTTTCGCGTTACCCCCAAGGGCAGCGGCCCGAAAAACCTGCTGCCTGCCCGCGTTATTGTTCCCTATGTGGTGCTTGCAATGGGAGCTTCGCTGCCGGTCCTTCTTGTAGACCGCGCCTCGGACGCCACCGGCTTCTACTGGTTCGCTGCCTTCAATGCGTTCGTCTACGGATTGCTTGTGGTCGTGATCATCACCAGGCACCTCGTGGAGAACAAAATTTCGTTGCGTTGCAATGCCGCGAAACTCGCCTTGCAGGCCTCGCTCGCTGGCGTTGCGCTCTTCGTCCCGGGCGCCGCGTTCTGTGACCGCGGCCTGGAAGGCATATATGGGCTCCAGCAGGGGGCAGGCGGTATGCGCATCGTCAGCGTGGCCTACCCGGTTTCCGGAGCCGGGCGCGGCGGGAGCGGAACCCGCACATTCCATCTTGATCCCGCCTGGAATCCGCCACGCTGACGCCGACAGGCGTCCGTGCGCAAACAACTCCCCTGAACCGCATTTGCCTTGATAGCCGGCCGGCAAGCTGTAGCAGGGCCAGGCACGAGCCCAAAAGGTCAAATTTTAATAATATCCGGTCGAGTGCCGAAAGACCGCGCTCATCATATCGTTTGCATGATATTTAATAAGTCTCCCCTAATATACAGCCCATGATGTGAGTGGCGATGGGTCACTCGCGTGGTGCGGAAAGCAAATAAGAGCAATATATCTCCGCGCTCCAGCGACTTGTATTTCATGGCAGGGGATAGCGATGAACAAAATAATGGAAAGAGGGGCAAGGCTCGGCAAGAAACATGCCTGTGCATTTGCCGCGGTTGCATTGATCTCGATGATGTCCGGTTGCCAAAGCATGGACGCCACCAAGACGAGCTCGATCGGCACCAAGCCCGTGGTTCATTCGCTCGGCCAGAGGGTGCACTACGCCAAGGACAAGCGGCTGCATCTGATCAACCGCAAACCGCTCACCAAGATGACCAACGTGACGCGTACGAGGGAGGAGGCCTATGCGGCCTTCGTGCGGCCGCAGCGGGTCGGCAGGCCGGCGACGGTGAAGGTCTCCTACAGTCTGGGCAATGGCGGCCCGCTGCTGGGTCATTCGCCCTGGATATGTGGTCCGAGCGGTTTCGGCCAGCGCGCCAGCTGCCGTTCGCGTTACTAGACCAGAACATCAGACCTGAAGCGCGGCCGATTTGACCGCTGCCGGGTCTTTGCCGGGGGGGCGCGAGTGGAGGGCGAGAGGTTTGCGCAGACGTTGCGCTTTGCCTCTTGCCCTCCGACCGCCATGCGTTCGTTAGGCGCGGACCTCCGTGGCATTCCGATCAGGTCACGATGGTCGGCCCGGGGCGTGCCAGCCGTCATTGTCGCCGCCCGGCGGCCGTAGCCGCGCGACATAGGCCGATGCTCCGTTCGCCTCGTGATAGACGCGTGCCAGCATTTCCGCCAGCACGCCCGACGTCACCATCTGCACCCCAGCGATGAGCAGGAAGAAGCCGGTGAACAGCATCGGGCGTGTTCCGATGTCTTCGGCGAAAAACAGCTTCAGGCAAAGCAGGTAGGCAAGGATCAGCGAACCCAGCGCGCCAAGCACGATGCCGATGCCGCCGAAGAAATGTCCCGGCCGTGTGCGATAGCGCATGAAGAAGTACATGAACACCAGATCGAGCACGACCCTGAAGGTGCGCGAAATGCCGTATTTGGACTGGCCGTGGATGCGGGCATGGTGCGTCACCACCTCCTGCGCGATGCGTCTGGGGGTCGTCACCGTGGCCAGCCATGCCGGGATGAAGCGGTGCATCTCGCCATAGAGCTTGACGCTGCGGATGACGTTGCCGCGATAGACCTTGAGGCTGCAGCCATAATCCTTGAGGCGCACGCCGGTGACGCGCGCGATCAGCGCGTTGGCGATGCGCGAGGGCAGCCTGCGCATGAAAAAACCTTCCTGGCGGTCCTTACGCCAGCCGACCACCAGGTCGAGATCCTCGCTCAGCAGGCGATAGACCATGCGGGGGATGTCGTAGGGATCATTTTGCAGGTCGCCGTCGATCGTGGCGATGACGTCGCCGCGCGCCGCGTCGATGCCGGCCTGCATCGCGGCGGTCTGCTTGTAGTTGCGCACCAGTTCGACCGCATGCACATGCGAGCCGTAATGGGCTGCAAGGCGCCTGATCTCGCTCACCGTCGCGTCGGTGCTGCCGTCATCGACCAGCACGACCTCCCAGGGCTGGTCGTAGCGTTCCATCGCCTGGTGGATCCGTGCCAGCAGCGGCTCGACGTTTTCGGCCTCGTTGTACATGGGGACGACGATGGACAGCGTATGGTTCGGCATTACCGCGCCGTCAGGCAGTCCCGAAGCAGGGATGGGCAATACGTTCATTGGGATGGCTTCCTTGCAGGTCCGACAGCCGGATTTCCCGGCAGCGTCGATTTCGAGGGAAACAGCCAGGCGATCGCACCCGTGGCGATTGCCGAGCAGAAGATGAACAGGTGCAGCGCCAGCGCCGCCTGCAAGCCATTCTTCATCGTGATTCCGGAGGTGAGCAGCGCCGCCGCTGCTCCCGCTTCATAGGTGCCGAAGCCGGCGACGCCTTGCACCGGCAGTATGGCGGCTCCTTCGGCCCCAACGACGCCTGGAAAGGCGGTCGAAAAGGATGTCCCCAGCAGCATTGCCAACAACCATCCCTGCACAGTGAGCTTCAGCGACCAGTTCGCGATCGTCCACCACCAGCCATAGCGCGAGCGCCCGGTTGCTTCGGTGAACACATCTCGGAGCTTGCCGAGCTTCGCCACGATCTTGCCGCGGCCGGCCCAGTCATGCGGCGCACGCGCCCAGCGCGGCAGGTACCAGGCGGCGGCGATCAAGACGGCTCCGCCCGCAATCCTAATCGCCGGATGCAGGCTCGGCCACACCGCCAGGGCCAGCACGCCGACGACGAAGGCGTCCTGCAGCCTGAACCACAGCAGTGAGGCGCTGGCGCGCATGATCGGTATGCCGAAGACCTGGCGCAGGAGCAGGGGAAAGGCCGTCTCGCCGCCGCGAAAGGGCACGACGTTGATCATCGCATTGTGGATCAGAATGACGCGCAGGCAGGCGCCGAAGCGGCCATGCACCTCGTCGCGGAACTCGTCGCAGACGCGCAGCGCACGCAAGACATAGGTGGCGAAGAACGCGATCGTCGCCACGGCGAAGGTGCCGGGCGTGATGCGGGCAAAGGCGTCGCCGACCATGCGCCAGCGCGAGTCGCTGGCGAGCCAGGCCAGCAGGGCCAGCGTCACAATGATCGAAATCGCTCGTTTCAACAATTCCTCCGGTCGCAACCGTCGAATTCCGCCAGCCGTAGAGATATTTGAGCTTGCTGGCCGGCTTGTCTCGCTTAGCTTGCTGCGTTGGGCAGGCGAGGGCGGGTCGGCAAGGTCGCTGACCGTCGCCGGATTTCCAACGTTTGCCTGATCCCCAGCCCATAAGCCCAACGGCCTGACCAGATCAAGGCCGGCTGATTTCATAAATCAGGAGGTTGTCCGAATCCAGCCGCTTGGTCCCGATCTTGTTGAGATAGTCGATCACCCCGTCATGATGCTCGATGAACGGCCGTTTCTGACTGTCTTCGGCATCCTTTGCCACGCCGAACCAATCCGCGCCTTGCGTGCGAAGTTCCTCAAGCTGTGCTATCGCGATGGCATCGTCCTCGACGAACCTGGACCACTCCACGTCGCCGCCACCAGGCGGAAACACCCACCCGCGCGCCCTGCTGTAATAGACTGCGACAGGATCTCCCACCTCCGGAGCGATGGCCACGACAAGATCGCCAGGTTGGGCCCTGCGCGCCAGCTCGTCGCCAAGCAACTTTCCATTCATGGCGAAGGGCGCCTTCATCGTCCGGACGAGGGGAAAAGTCGACCAGACAAGCATAGCGGCCGCGATGCAAATCGACCGCAGAATTATCCCAGGAGACGGAACGGTTTTGGCTCCAAGCGTCGCCAGGACGACCGCGCCACGGCCGCAAAACATCGCAAATGGCACATGGAATATATGATAGTTCCATGGATTGGTCGTGATCTCACGTGCCGCAGCGAAATAAACAACAGAGGCCGCTGCAAGCCATATGAAAGGTATGGCCGAAAGAGCGCGTTCTTTCGATTCCGCGACTGGCTGGGGCGGCATCCAGAATCCGACCGCTATCAAAATCATGAACGGATAGCCGTAAAACCACCAGACCGACGTGTTCCAAACAGATTTGAAATAGAAATCGTTGTTGAAAAATGCCCAGAATCCAGAATCCCAGATGTATCCGCTGCCCGCGACATGAAACGGCGGATAGGTTCGCCCGAGATAAATGGCCCAGCTGTAGTAAGCGCCGATGACGAACAGGCTGACCAGTCCGCTTATGAATACTTTGGCCGCATGCTTTCGCCGATTTTGCAAAAGCCAGCAAACCATCAGATAGAATATGACGCCTCCAGCAGCCAAACCCGGTGGTTTTGCAAGCACACCGAGGGAAAAGCTGGCTGTGGCGAAGGGGAGCAGCCACGCGCTGCCTCCCGTCCAGTATTTCGTGAAAAGCCAGACGCCCAAGGTTACCAGAGCCAGCATCGAGGGGTCGGGAAGAAACGAGCTGTCGATCATGATCGCCGCCGGCATCAGCGCATAGGCAAGTGCCGCGGCGTGGGCGTGCGTCTCGCCCCAGCATAACGCCGTTAGTCTGTGCAGTGAAAGCACCGTCACCAAGCCGAAAAGGGCCGCAATCATGCGGCCGAACCAGTCGTGCCAGCCAAAGAGTTGGTAGAGTATGGCGGTCAGATAGCTGACGATCTGGAACTCGCGGCCCTGATAGCTTGGCCCGGGCCCGGTCCAGCTGACCTCGGGGAAGAAGATGTTCCAGCTGCGCTGCTGGAAATTGTCGGCCATCATCGCGGTACTTGTTTCGCGCCAGCTGAAGGCATCGACCAGCGGCAAGGTTATGTTGTGGAACCTGAACAGGATCGCAATGAACAGTATCCCCAGCAAGACCGCCATGTTGGGGCTCACGGTGTTGCGAGCAGTCGTTTCCCGGACGGTCGACTGCTGCCGGTATTGCTGACCTTCAGCCTGGTTCAATTCCGGGTCGCCCGCCATTTGAAACCGCGTCCTCCCTCACGTCTGCGGATGTTGCTTTTGAGTGCGATTGTCAGAGTTGGGCAGAGCATATGACACATTTCTTAATTTTGACGACAGCGGGATGCGCACATCTGGAACGGTTGTTGTCCGTCCGCTCGCAAAGGTTGACATCACCGTTCTCGCGACTGTTAAATAGTTCATACGGCTGTCAGAGCGATGATAGTGCTACCTTGGGCAAAACGGGCATGCGAACGCCAATTGTACTGACAGCTCTGACCGGATTGCCACCGCATGGTGTCGACCGTCGACGCAAACATTGTCGGTTCGCAACTTGTATGCAACTCATGTTTCTCCTGGCCCTCTGCGGCCAGACGGCGCTTTCGGGAACGGCGCATGCGGCTGCCGCCAAAGACGGCAGACCAGCGGAAACGGTCATCGCACCGGCTCCGACTGCCTACGAGCTGCAGCTTCTTTATGCCGACCGCACATGGATATGGAAAAACGGCGCGGCCTTTTTCGCGCAGGACAATCGACGTCTCCAGGCCTGGACGTCCGGGCAGGACACCGCGTCTGTCGCGGAGGGCAGATGGCTGGTGACCAAGGATGGCAAGATGTGCATGGAGCTCGCCTGGCGATCGAAAGGTTACACCGGCGAGCAGCACCGCACCTGCTACAGCCACCGCATTCAGGGCCGGAATATCGAGCAACGCAAGGATCCGGACGGGGAATGGTACGGTTTCAAGCGATCTCCCGAGGATCCTTCCGACGAATACAAGAAATTCGAAGCAGGCGACACCAAGGGCGCGCAGTTCGAAATGACCCGCAAGCTGGTCGATGCCAAAAAGTAGGCCGCTTCCGGCCGCGCTGAGATGGCCTGGCTGTTCTCCCCGTGCGCCTGTTGTGGAACCCGCGAATCGCTTATGGTTGAGTGGCTCGGCAGGCGCGATCGGCGCGCCGATCGCATTTAATCGCATTCAATTGCATCACCCGGACGACAAGACGATGGCCTGCCATACGGTTTTGATGAAATTTAATAATTAGTGATATCTAATATAACGTGTGATGTGCGAGTGGTCACTCATGCGGCGTGGAAGCGGCCCAAGTATAGTATGTCGCAATGCGCCCCTGGCTTATACTTGATAGCAAGGGACAGAGGATGAGAAATTCCGCGAGCGTATTTCGCTCAAGCAAGAATGTCGTATCTATTGCCGCGGCTGTGGCGCTGAGCTCTATGGTTGCAGGTTGTCAAGGTATGGACGCAACTGAAACCGGTTCGGTCCTTATCAGGCCCATCGTCCACCCGGTCCGCAGTCAGCCCGCGGTCCAGCCCGTGCAGGCCAGATTTCTCGTGCGCTCGCTCCGGGCCGACCTTCCGATCCAGATGACAAGCACAATAGGGACCGAAAGTGCCTACGCCTTTGCACCGCCGCAACGGATCAAAGCCAGCACGCCGGCGCCGGTGAACATCTCGTTCAATCCGGGCGATGGCAGCACGTTCTCGGGCGGCTCGCCTTATATCTGCAGCCCTAGCGGATTTGGCCAGCGCGCGAGCTGTCACCCCCGCTATCTCTGACCCGTCGGGCGACGACCGGCGCTGCCGCCCTCACTGGCGGCAGTTTCATGGGCCTGGTCTTCAGTCCGAAAAAGGGAGCGGCCGTCCTGACAATCGTATCGATGTCTGAAAGCTCCGGCACAAAGCCAAGATGTTCGCGTGCGCTTCCCGGGTCGGCGTAGAGCTCCGCCGGATCTCCGGGGCGTCGGCTCCTGAACACTGCCGGAACCGGCCTCGACGTCATTCGGCCGACCGCCTTGACAATCTCCTTGATGGAGACGCCCCGCCCTGTGCCGAGATTGACCGCAAGGCTTCGCCCGCCACCCTCGAGATGCATGAGCGCTTTCAGGTGGGCGCGGGCCAGATCGGTGACGTGGATATAATCCCTTACGCAAGTGCCGTCCGACGTGTCGTAGTCGGTGCCGAAAACCTCGATCGCGTCGATGATGCCCGATGCGGCCATGAGCACTCTGGGAACCAGATGGGTTTCCGGCGAATGCCACTCACCGAGCTCGCCATCGGGATCGGCGCCACAAGCGTTGAAATAGCGCAGGATCGCAAATTTCATTCCGTACGCGGACGCATAGTCGCCGATGATCTGTTCGCCGATCAGCTTGGTGCGCCCATAGGGGCTGATCGGATTTTGCGAGGAGGTCTCGCGAACCGGCAACGCCTCCGGCACGCCGTAGGTCGCACAGCTGCTGGAGAAGATGATGTTTTCGATCGAACTCGCGCGTGCGGCGTCGAGCACCGCGATGGTGCCTGTCACATTGGTCGAATAATATTCGGCCGGCTCGCGAACGGACTCTCCGACATAGGCCAGCGCAGCAAAATGGATCACGGCCGTCGGCCGGTGCGTTTCCATCGCCCGCCGCAGTGCATCCCGATCCCGGATATCGCCGACGACAAGCGGCCCCCAGGCGACGGATCTCTCATTGCCGCGGCTCAGATTGTCGAAAACCACCGGCATGTAGCCGGCGGCGGCCAACTGCTTGCAGGTGTGGCTGCCGATGAAGCCGGCTCCACCCGTCACCAGGACCGCCGGCCGGCTCATGAAGCAGCAGCTCCTCTGGCGGTGTGACTTCCGTAGAGCAGGGTATCAAAATACTCGACGGTACGCGCGAGCCCCTGGCTCAAGCTGATTTTCGGCTCCCAGCCGAGATTGGCCCTGGCAAAGGAGATGTCCGGCTTGCGTTGCCTGGGATCGTCGACGGGCAGCGGCCGATGCACGATCTTCGATCGGGCGTTGGTGTAATCGACGACCAGCGTCGCCAGTTCCATGATGGTGAATTCGGCAGGGTTGCCGAGATTGACCGGGTGGGCGGGCGCGTTCGGCGCATTCATCAGCCGGATAAAGCCCTCGATCAGGTCGTCGGCATAGCAGAAGGAGCGCGTCTGCTGGCCGCTGCCATAGACGGTCAGGTCCTCGCCGCGCAGCGCCTGGACGATGAAGTTCGAAACCACACGTCCATCGTCGGGCTGCATGCGGCGACCGTAGGTGTTGAAAATGCGGGCGACACGAATATCGAGACCATAGGTTCTCGAATAATCGAAGAACAGGGTTTCGGCCGAGCGCTTGCCTTCGTCGTAGCAGGAGCGCGGCCCGTGCGTGTTGACGTTGCCGAAGTAGCTCTCGGGCTGTGGATGCACGAAGGGATCGCCATAGACTTCGGACGTCGAGGCCTGGAATATCTTGGCCTTGTTCTGTCGCGCGAGTTCCAGAAGGTTCAGCGAGCCAAGCACGCTTGTCTTGAAGGTGTGGATCGGATCTGCCTGGTAGTGCGGCGGAGAGGCTGGGCAGGCGAGATTGTAGATCTCGTCGCACTGAAGGTCCGAAGGCAGTGCATCGACGATGTCGTGCTCGATGCAGCTGAAGCTCGGATTGCGCTGAAGGGCATTGAGATTGTATCTTTTGCCGGTGTGGAAATTGTCCAGCGCGACAACGTCGTATCCGTCCCGCAAAAGACGTTCGCACAGATGCGAACCTAAAAATCCCGCTCCTCCGGCGACAAGGGCGCGTCGTCGGCTTTGGCTGGCGTCCTTTTGGCTGCCGGATTCCAGTTTCAGAACCTTGACAAGCTTAGTCATGCTTTCCTCATACGCACCGAACACGCTACCGCCGGGCCGGGACAAAGCATCGCCCGGCCACGTTCCTGAGAACGTGGCAAACCTCCGCATCTGCGGAACCGCCATCACTGATGTGCGTCAATTGTTCTTGGCTTTCGCGAAGCTGGTGCGACTACACAACCTCCGTGCTGCCGCTCAGCATTCTCCGCGCCCCGAAATCGCGATCACACGCCCGGTGTCACCATCGATTGCTCGCCCAAATTGCACATCCCAACGCATCGAAAATATACCTGTGGAAATTATAGTCAACTAAATTAGCAATTCCTTAACCAAATGCGCTCGCGAATGGTTAATCATGAAAGCGGCTACGGCCTCTCGGACCGAAGCATGGCGCACAAGGCAAATCCTGTTTATGAATCAGCATATTGGCTCGATCGACGTCAATATGTTGCCGGACGCGGCAAGCTGTCCCTTGAGGTAGAATCAAAACCTGACAGCAAGAACGGCCAAGAATGAGCCGACAGCAATATTCAGCGCGGCGCGCGAAATACACGGCTTAATTTTTGAGCGCATAGGTAGAACGTTATCGGCATTGTTGCGCAGCCACGCCGCCAATCTGGTTGCGCTCGCACCCCGCACGGTCCACCTCCAGGGTGGCTGCCGCAACTGGCCATCGCCTTTTGGCCGTCGGGGCGCTATTGGCAAGGTTACGATACGCCATGGTGATGTGAATGCGCTTTCTGTTTGTCCTGATCCTGCTTGTCGGCGCCGGCGTCGGTGTCATCTATCCCTGGGCGATGAGCAATTTCTCCGGGCACGAGATCGGCACCTGGCGGGTCTATGAGCAAGGCCGTTTCAAGCCGCTGACGGTGCCGCTCTCCGGGGGCGATGCGCCGGTGCGGGTGCTGGTCGACCTGACCGCAAGAGCCGAGCGCATCGTCTCGCAGCAGCGCACCGTGCTGACGCTGACCGCCGCCAGCAATGGCCGCACGGTGCTCGCCTCGATGCTGCAGTTCAACCATTCCGACAATCCTCGCCAGGCCAGCCCGCAACTGCCCGACAAGATCTTTCGCGACGAGGCCGGCGTCATCGCGACCGTCAGCCCGGGTCCCTACGTCTTCACCGTCGGACCGGGTGATGCCGACGACATACCGATGCGGGCTGTCGATCTCATCCTGCGCTCCGGCGCAGGCGAGATCGACAGCCGTGCACGGCCGGTCGGCTTCGCGCTGATGGCGATCGGCCTGATCGGATTTTTGCTGACCTTGCGCACTCGAGGCGGTCGGCCGGAAAATCCGAACTCTCAGCCGCCACCGCCGCGCTGGGGCAGGGGCTGATGCATGTCGCCCAAAAGTGTGCAGCGGTTTTGGGACAACGACATGCATAACGGCACAAGACGATGAACTACCGCCACGCTTACCATGCCGGGAATTTCGCCGACGTCGTCAAGCATGTCGTGCTGACGCGCTTGCTCGAGTATCTGAAGCAGAAGGACAAGGCGTTTCGGGTCGTCGACACCCATGCCGGCATTGGCCGCTACGATCTGTCGTCGGCCGAAGCGCAGAAGACGGGTGAGTGGCAAGGCGGCATCGGCAGGCTGATCGATGCCCCGTTTGCCGCGCCGGTGGCAGCACTGCTCGCGCCTTATCTGGAGACAATACGGTCGCTCAACCCTGAGGGTGGCATCCAGAAATACCCGGGCTCGCCGTTGATTGCGCGCCATCTCATGCGCAAGCAGGACAGGCTGACCGCGATCGAGCTGCACCCCAAGGATGCCGCGAGGCTGAGGACGTTCTTTGCCGGCGATTTCCAGGCCCGGATCATCGAACTCGATGGCTGGCTCGCGCTCGGCGCCCATCTGCCGCCGAAGGAGAAGCGCGGCCTTGTTCTCATCGATCCGCCATTCGAGGAAGCGGGTGAGTTCGATCGCCTCGTCGACGGGCTCATAAGGGCGCACAAGCGCTGGCCAGGCGGCATCTACGCGCTCTGGTATCCGATCAAGGACCGCAAGGCGATCATCGCTTTCCGCAAGGCGCTGAAGCAATCGGGCATCCCGAAGCTGCTCGACATCGAATTCGAGATCAGGCCGGCCTCTTCGGAACCCAGCCTCGACGGCAGCGGTCTGCTGGTGGTCAATCCGCCGTTCACGCTGGAGGGCGAGCTGCGGACGCTGCTGCCGGCCCTGCACAGGCTGCTTGCGGTGGGGCGGCCGGCGCACTGGTCGTTGGAATGGCTGGCCGGCGAGCAGGCTTGAGGCGGGCTCATTGACGACCCGGGACCCGCGCTCTTTTGGATCCGGGCATGAACGTGCCAGAGCCATTCCGGTGCCGTGTAAATTCGGCTTTGGTCAAAAAGCAGTTTCAAACTGGGAAACCATTGTCAACGCAACCGCTTGACCGCCGCCGAGCGAATCCGCACAGTGCGCACAATCGACCTTGAGAGGCTGCCATGACTCGCTTCGCCAAATCCGCTCTTGCCGCCCTGATTTCGCTCTGCACCCCGCTTGCCGCGCCTCTCGGTATCACCCAGACCGTGCAGGCCGCCGATCTTACGGTCTATTCCGATGAAGACAGCGGGGTCTGCGGTCAGCCTTGGGTACTGAACAAGATCACCAGCCGCTTTTCCTATCAGGTGCATCACGTGCCGCATCTGCCTGATGTGCAGATCACCGATTTCCGGCGCATTCACCAGCATCGCTATCTGGCGGCCGACGGTACCTGGCCGATCGGTCGCCGTTATTGCGGGGCCACCGTCAGCCTGTCCGACGGCCGCGATCGCACCATCTGGTACCTGATCGAGGAAGGCCAGGGCTTTGCCTCGATCGGCGACAATGTCGAATTCTGCGTCTCGGGCTTCGACCGCTGGATGGTCTACAACGGCCGCTGCCGCATTCTGCGCTAAACCCGGTTTCCCCTTCCAATCTCTTTCGCGCCTGTGGCTTGATCGGCTGCAGGCGTTTTTCGTGCTGCGTTGACAGCTGGCGCGATCCGTCGCATAGATATGAGACAGACCTGTCTCACCACTCGGTATGCGCCATGACACCATCGCCCGTTTCCGATAAGCGCCAGCACGTCGTTGAAACGGCCTATGTGCTGTTCAAGCGCGCCGGTTTCCATGCGACGGGTATCGACCGGATCATCGCCGAAGCCGATGTGGCCAAGATGACGATGTATCGCCACTTCCCCAGCAAGGACGAATTGATCGTCGAGGTGCTCGACTATCGCGCTATGCGTTTCGACCGCCAGCTCGACCGGCTCGCCCAGGAGGGCATTCCGCCGGAACAGAAAATCGGAAGGATCTTTGACTGGCATGCACGCTGGTTCCGCAGCGCCGATTTCCATGGCTGTCTGTTCGCTCATGCATTGGCCGAGTTCGGTGATCCCGGCCATCCGGTTTTCAAGGCCGTTGTCAGGCAGAAGAACGGCCTCAAGCGGCGCATGCGGTCTATCCTCGAAGAGATGATGCCGCGCGGCCGCGCCGAAAGCGTGGCGGCGACACTGCTTATGCTGATCGAAGGTGCGACCTTGCTGGCGCAGATGGGGCCGGCCGACGCCGCCATTCGCGACGCCCGCAAGGCGGCCATGGGCATCGTCGCTGCTTCGCGTAAGTCCCAATGAGCCCGCTGGTCATCGGGCTCGCATTGTTTGCGGCGATCCTGCACGCAACCTGGAACGCGTTCCTGCGCACGGGGGCCGACAGGTTGTGGACCGTCACCGTCATGAGCTTTTCCAGTACGGCGCTCGCCATCCCCTTAGCCTTCTTCCACGCCCTTCCGGCCGCGCCGGCCTGGTCCTACATTGTGCTCTCGGCCTGCCTGCAGGTTGGCTACAGTTTGTTTCTGGTGGCCGCCTACAGATATGGCGAGCTGGGACAGGTCTATCCGATCGTTCGCGGCAGCGTGCCGCTGCTCGTCACGCTCGGCGGGTTCTTCCTGGCCAACCAGCAGCTCACTCTGCCGCAGACCATCGGTGTCGCGCTGGTCGCGGGCGGCATCATGGGCCTTTCTCTCGGAAGGGGCAGGGCCGCCACGACATCGATACTCTATGCGCTGGCAACGGGAGCGATCATCGCCGCCTATGCGACGGTCGATGCGCTCGGCGTTCGGGCGGCGGGAAACGCCGGTGCCTATACCGCATGGGTGCTGGTGATCTACGGCGCGTTGCTGCCGGCGGCCTTCGTCGCCTGCCGTGGCCGGCTCACAGTCGACCTGGGTGCGCCGGAAACCTGGAAGGCGCTGGGCGGCGGCCTGTTTGCACTTCTGGCCTACGGTGTCGTGGTCGCGGCCTTCGCGCTCGGACCGGCCGGTCCGATCACCGCGATCCGCGAAACCAGCGTCGTCTTCGCGGCCTTCATCGGACGTCTGTTCCTCGGCGAGGTGCTGACGCCGCGGCGGGTCGGCGCCTGCGCCATCGTCGCGCTCGGCGCCATCTGCCTCGGCTATCAGCCGTGACGGAAATGCGCATCGCGCAGTTTCTCGATTTTCCTGATGGCGCCGACAGGTAAACCGGCTAGTCTGGACTCCCGAGAGCGGCATTACCCTCGGGAGTTTTCATGGATCTCGCGACCTCGCTTGCCTTTGCGGCCGCCTTCTTCGTGTTCGCTGCCAGCCCGGGTCCGGACAACATGACGATCGTCGCGCGCACAATCTCCAATGGCGCCGCGTCGGGCATCGCCTACGGTGCCGGCACCGTGGTCGGCATCCTCATCTTCCTGATCCTCGCCGCCTTCGGCCTGTCGATCGTCGCCGCCAAGATGGCGATCGTCATGACGGTGCTTCGCTATGGTGGAGCGGCCTATCTGGTCTGGACGGGCATCAGGCTGTGGATGGCGGCGCCCGTCATTCCCGAACTGCAGCCCATCTCAGGACGGCGAGGGCTGTTGATGATTTTTGCCACCGGCATCGCGCTCAATCTTGGCAATCCGAAAATGCCGTTGTTCTACATTGCGCTGTTGCCTAGCGTCGTCGGCGCATCGCTCGACGCAGGTCATCTCGGTGTGCTGATGATGGTGATCGTGGCCCTCGAGGTCGTGGTGATCGGCGGTCATGTCGTCCTCGCCGGTCGCGCCCGCAGCCTGTTGCGCACACCAAGGATCGTACGCCGGGTGAACCGCGCGGCGGGCGGTGTGATGATCGGCGCCGGCGTTGCCGTTGTTGCCGCGCGCTGAGCGGATTGCCCAGTCATCACGCTATTTCCTGCGCGCCGCCGCCTCGGCCTGATCGAGGATCTTGCGCAGGAATGCGGCATGGCCGCGGAACGCGCGCCGTCCGCTCGTCGTCGCCCTGACGCGCGTCTGCGGCCGGCGGCCGACGAACAGCTTTTCGATGTCGACATAACCAGCCCTGGCCAGCGTATCGAGATGCGCACCGAGATTGCCGTCGGTGACGTCCACGATGGCTTTCAGCCCGGTGAAATCCAGCGTTTGCCGCCTTTCCAGCATGCTCAGCGCCGCCATGATCCTGAGCCGAGTGCTCTGGTGGATGATTTCGTCGGCACTCATCGATTGGCTCCGGCGCAGCCAAGCCGGAGGCCGCCGACAACCATGCTGCCGCCGTGGCGGACCGTCTTGGCAATCTCGAACGGCGACAGCGCCGCTTGCTCCTGTGCGATCGACATTGAAATGCTCCAGCATGCTGTACAGAATACTCTGCCATGTAGAGTTATCTGTCAATTCACGAGCAGGCCGATCTGCGTTCGTGCTTGACAAGACGATGCACCGATCGGCTGTCGCATTGCAGTATAGATCGTCCGCCTGCACGAGATGATCGCACCGATGAGGCAGCGGTCATGATATCGGCGGCCGACGATCGACACGCAAAGCTGCTCGCTGATCTTCGGAGCTTCACGAGAGGAGCGCTTCCGCGGGGTGTGGAGAATGTCGGCGACACATTCTAGCCAATGGTCGAAGATCAGAAGTGAATTTCTGCGACGATCAGCACGATCATGTGCCGATCGTAACCGAAATTTAAGCTGCGAAAATCAGTCTATTGCTTCGCTGGCTAGCAAGCCGCGAGTCAGATATGCATGAGCGCGCCGGGTCATTACGGCCGTCGGCACAAAGGAAGGGGCATCGCATGGCTAAGCAGTCATCCAAAGCGCCGGCGTCCAAGGCACCGGCAAAGAAAGCACCCGCAAAAGCAGCGACGGCAAAGGTCGCAGCTGCAGTGAAGAAAGCAGCACCCGCTGCCAAGCCGAAGGCCGCGGCGGCCAAGGCAAAAGCAGCACCGGCCAAGAAGCCGGCAGCGAAAGCTGCGGCGAAACCGGCAGTGAAGAAGGCGGCACCCGCCAAGGCAGCGGCAAAGCCGGCTGCCAAGGCGGCACCGGCCAAGAAGCCTGCAGCGAAAGCTGCGGCGAAACCCGCAGCGAAGAAGGCAGCACCTGCCAAGAAACCGGCTGCCAAGGCTGCACCAGCCAAGAAGCCGGCTGCCAAGGCTGCTCCGGCAAAGAAGGCTGCGGCAGCGAAATCTTCAGCGCCGGTGAAGAAAGCGGCACCTGCGGCCAAGCCGAAGGCAGCGCCCGCGAAGGCCGGCAAGAAGTAGTCGCGCTTCCCTCGCCGGGGGCGGTGCCGAAACAGTCAAGGGCGGGTGCCTCACAGGGCGCCCCGCTCGTTGTTTAGGCAGTCGGAAGGCGAGAACAGAGGCGGACGGAGGATATCTTTTCGCAGCTCCCAGGACTTCGCCATAGGGCGGAGTCCGGTGGGGCTTTTTTCGTGTCATTCATGCGGGTGATGAAACATCGGCGCGAGGCTCGTCGGTCTTGCCAGTCGGCTGGCGGCTTCGCGCGATCCCGGCAACCATGGTGATGAAGCACCGTCTTCATGGAGCGCTCGCTAAACGGCCCTGGCCGCTGCGTCGCTCGCTGGCGGCTGGGTTTTCCGCTTCTGGCCATTGCCCGATCGCGCCCGATCGGTCAACACTGCCGGCCTGCAAAACAGGAAACGGATCATGCCCAGACTGCTCTATGCGTCGTCTTCTCCCTACAGTTCCAAGGTACGAATGGCGGCAGCCTATGCCGGCATCGCTGTCGATCTGGTGCCGATCAAGACCGAGGAGAAGCCGGCCGACTTGATGATCGCCAACCCGCTCGGCAAGATTCCGGTTCTGGTGCTCGACGACGGTCGCTCCATCCATGACAGTCGGGCCATCACCCAGCATCTCAACCGTTTGTCGAAGAGCGCGCTTTTTCCACGCAATCCCGACAAGCGGCTCGAGGCGGAAGTGCTGGAGGCATTGGCCGACGGCATTTGCGACTGTGCGCTGTCGATGGTCTATGAACGGCGCACGCGGCCTGAGGAGATGGTCTATCAGCCCTGGCTCGATCGCCAGTGGGCGAAGATCACGGCGGCACTCGACCTGCTCAACGCCAACCCGCCGAAGCTGCCGAAAAAGATCACCGCCGGCCAGATGGCGCTGCGCGCCTGCCTTGGCTATCTCGCGCTGCGCTTTGCCAGGAAATGGGAGAAGGGTCGCGCCCGGCTGACGCGGTGGGCGGCACGCTTCGACGAGAAGTTTCCAGAACTGAAGCCCTGCATTCCCGGTTGACCGCCCATTACCCGAATAGATTTACCCGGAAATCACGCGAGCATAAAAAAAGCCGGGCGCGAGGCCCGGCTTTTTCGTGTCGTGGCTTGAACGACTTAGAACTTCATACCGACGCCGAAGGTGACGCGGTTGTCGGTGGCCTTGACCTTGCCGATGCCATCGAAGCTCTTGCTGCCGAAGTCGGTGTAACGATACTCGACACGACCGAAGACATTGTCGGTCAGCTTGATGTCGGTGCCGAGACCGGCGGTCCAGCCGAGCAACGTGGCGCGGTCCGAACCGTATACGTCGTCTTCGACCTTCAGGCTTCTTCCGGCGAGACCGCCGGTGCCATAGAGCAGGATTTCCGGGGTCACGGCATAGCCGAGACGGGCTCGCAACGAACCCTCGAAGCCGGCCTTGGAATTGACGCCAGAATCGTCGCCCTTGACGCCGTTGTAGCCGAGTTCGGCTTCAGCGCCGTAGACGAAGTTCTCTTGCTGCCACTGATAGCCGCCGAAGACGCTGCCGACGAAGCCCTTGGTGCCGACGTCAACATTGTCAACACCCAGATCCTTTTCCTTGGTATGGCCGCTGAAGCCATAGCCGACGTTGAGACCGGCGTAGGGGCCGGCCCACGAAGCGACGGGAAGTTCAGCGATCGGCGCAGGTGCCGGCGGCTCTTCCGAAACCACGTCAGCAGCATAGGCAGTTCCGCTGAGGGCGAAGAGCCCGAGCGCAACGGCCAGCGGCCGTGCGAATTTGAGATTGGCTTGCATTGTTCTTTACTCCTTAAGCCACAGGACACAGGCTTGTTTCTCACGATCGCCATCGACCCGTCCGGGGGGTGAAACGGATCTGGCGTTCGTCGGTTCCAAATGTCGTGTCAAAATGCGGCTGAAGCGAACCTGAACTTGGGTCATTCCCCGGCGCAAATGAGGCAGAACCTTGACGTTGCATCTTCGCAACAGCGAAATGGCAGGAACCATCCGGTGCTGCGCTGCACACCGCTTGGTGCAAGGACTCCAGCACCCTATATTGCGGTCGGGCACGCCTGAGTCCAGGGCGGGCCAAGATGCCCAAACGGCCGTTTCGCCACAATGCTGCCCAAGGTGCGAACACCATTTAACGCATGCCGGGCCATATTTCGCCGGCACTGCTTTTTCGGGCCGAAATTGAGGATTGACACCATATGAGCAAAGCCACTGTCACGGCGCTGGTGACGGGCGGGGCCAGGCGGATCGGCAGGGCGATCGTCGAGGATCTCGCCGCGCACGGTTTTGCCGTCGCCATCCATTGCAACCGCTCGCGCACCGAGGCCGATGCGTTGGCTGCCGAAATCATCGCCGGAGGTTGCCGCGCCGCGGTGGTCGCCGCCGACCTGACCGATATGGACGCCATCGATGACCTTATCGGCGAGGCGCAAGCAGCGCTCGGGCCGCTCTCGCTGCTGGTCAACAACGCGTCGCTCTTCGAGGACGATTCGGTTCTGGATTTCGACTGGCGGGCCTGGGACCGGCACTTTGCCGTCCATGTGAAAGCGCCCGCGCTCCTGGCGCAGAATTTCGCCCGGGCACTACCGGCAGGGCAGGAGGGCCTGATCGTCAACATGATAGACCAGCGCGTCTGGCGGCCGACGCCGCGCTACTTTTCCTATGCACTGTCCAAATCGACGCTGTGGACAGCCACCCAGATGATGGCGCAAGCGCTCGGTCCCCGCGTCCGCGTCAATGCCATCGGCCCGGGGCCGACATTGAAGAACGCGCGTCAGGACGACAGCGATTTTGCAGCCCAAGTCGATGGCTTGATCCTCAAGCGCGGCCCGGAATTGCCGGAATTCGGCGCCACAATCCGCTATCTCTGGGAAGCGCGCTCGGTCACCGGCCAGATGATCGCGCTTGATGGCGGCCAGCATCTTGCGTGGCAGACGCCCGATGTGACAGGCATGACGGAATGAGTCCTATAGACCACAAAAGCAAGCCGCGCGGCGGCACCGACGATCTGCCTCCCGATATCGATCTCGAGGACGAGGCGGTCGAGGAGATCGTTGAAACCGTCGGTCCCGATGTCGCCTTCACCGCCATCGACTGGACGCCGCATGCCGGCGACGCGGAAGGGATGATCGGCGCCGAGGTGATCCAGACGCTGGTCAAGCGGCTGCCCAACGCGCCCGGCGTCTACCGCATGATGAACGCTGCCGGCGATGTGCTCTATGTCGGCAAGGCACGCAGCCTGAAGAAGCGCGTCACCAACTACGCGCAAGGCCGCTTCCACACCACCCGCATCGGCCGCATGGTGCGCGAAACGTCGACGATGGAGTTCGTCGTCACCCGCACCGAGATCGAAGCGCTGCTGCTCGAAGCCAATCTTATCAAGCGCTTGCGGCCGCGATTCAACGTCCTGATGCGCGACGACAAGTCGTTTCCCTATATCCTCTTGACCGGCGACCATGTCTCGCCCGGCATCTACAAGCATCGCGGCGCGCGCTCGCGCAAAGGCGATTATTTCGGCCCCTTTGCTTCGGCCGGTGCCGTTGGCCGCACCATCAACTCGCTGCAGCGCGCCTTTCTGCTGCGCAGTTGCACCAACTCGTTCTACGAGAACCGCACGCGGCCATGCCTGCTTTATCAGATCAAGCGCTGCGCCGGTCCCTGCACCGGCGAGGTCTCGCACCAGGACTATGCCGAGCTGGTCAATGAGGCGAAGGACTTCTTGTCCGGCCGCAGCCAGAAGGTGAAGACGGAAATCTCGGCCGCCATGCAGCAGGCGTCGGAAGCTCTCGATTTCGAGCGCGCCGCGATCTATCGCGACCGGTTGGCGGCCCTGTCGCATGTGCAGAGCCACCAGGGCATCAATCCGGCGACCGTCGACGAAGCCGATGTCTTCGCCATCCATCAGGAAGGCGGCCAGGTCTGCATCCAGGTGTTCTTCTTCCGCACCGGCCAGAACTGGGGCAACCGCGCCTATTTCCCCAAGGCCGATCCGGCGTTGGAAGCAGCCGAGGTGCTGGGCTCGTTCCTGGCGCAGTTCTATGACGACAAGCCGGCGCCGCGGAACATTCTTCTGTCGCATGGCGTCGAGGATCAGGAACTGCTGGCCGAGGCGCTCTCCACCCGCGCTGGCCGCAAGGTCGCGATCTCCGTGCCGCAGCGCGGCGAGAAGAAGGACCTGACCGACAACGCTTTGCAGAATGCCCGCGAAGCGCTCGGACGCCGGCTGGCTGAAACCTCCACCCAGGGACGCCTGCTTGCCGGTTTCGCCGAGACATTCGGCCTGCCGAAGCCGCCAGTGCGCATCGAGGTCTACGACAATTCGCACATCATGGGCACCAATGCCGTCGGCGCCATGGTCGTTGCCGGACCGGAGGGGTTCGTGAAGAACCAGTACCGGAAATTCAACATCCGCTCGACCGAGATCACGCCTGGCGACGATTTCGGCATGATGCGCGAGGTGATGGAACGGCGGTTTTCGCGGTTGCTCAAGGAGCATGGCGATGTCCCGGCTGGGGATGCAGCCGACGGTTCGGCAGACGATATGGAGGACGATATCTCCGGCAGCTTCCCGGCCTGGCCCGATGTCATCCTGATCGACGGTGGCCAGGGCCAGATGACCGCGGTGCGCAAGATCCTCGCCGATCTCGGCATCGAGGACCGCGTGGTTGCCATCGGCATCGCCAAGGGCCAGGACCGCGATGCCGGTCGCGAGCGGTTCTTCGTCAAAGGCAGGGACTCGTTTTCCCTACCGGTCCGCGACCCCGTGCTCTATTTCGTCCAGCGGCTGCGCGATGAGGTTCACCGTTTCGCGATCGGCTCGCATCGGGCTCGCCGCAAGAAGGAAATGGTCAAGAGCCCACTTGATGAGATCAGCGGCATCGGTCCCGGCCGCAAGCGGGCATTGCTGCTGGCATTCGGCACCGCCAAGGCGGTCAGCCGCGCGGCCATCGAGGATCTGCGGAAAGTCGACGGGATTTCCGAGCAGGTGGCGAAACTGGTCTACAATCACTTCCACGAGAGTTGAAAAATCTGGCACTTTCATCTGGCCTGTCGAATCTGGCCTGTTGACCCCCCACATTCGCTTCTGATTTGAGTAGGCAGGCAGAAAGAGTTTCCCGGATATGGCCAAGCGCGCGTTCAACCTGCCCAACATGCTCACCTACGCCCGCATCGTCGCGGTGCCGATGGTGGTGCTGTGCTTTTTTCTCGAAGGACATCTGAAGTCGAGCGACTTTGCCCGGTGGTCGGCGCTGATCATCTTCCTGCTCGCCTCGATCACCGATTATCTGGATGGCTATCTGGCGCGCGCCTGGCAACAGACCTCCAACATCGGCAAGATGCTCGACCCGATCGCTGACAAGCTGCTGGTCGCCACCTGCCTGCTGCTGCTGGCTGCGGACACCGATCGCCATGCGGGCATTGCCGGCTGGTCGTTGTGGGCGGCGATCATCATCCTGTGCCGCGAAATCCTCGTCTCGGGCCTGCGCGAATATCTGGCGGCGCTGAAAGTCTCGGTGCCGGTGACGCAGCTGGCAAAATGGAAGACCGCCATCCAGATGGTCGCCATAGCGTTCCTCTTGGCCGGACCGGCCGGCGACAAGATCTTTCCGCTGACCACCCAGACCGGGCTGGTGCTGCTGTGGATCGCGGCGTTGGTCACGCTCTACACCGGCTACGACTATTTCCGCGCCGGCCTCAAGCACATCATGGACGAGTGAGATGACGACCCGGCTCATCTATTTTGCCTGGGTGCGCGAGCGCATCGGCATGCCCGAGGAAGACGTCGACTTGCCGGCTGGCATCGAGACGGTCGCCGATCTCCTGCGCTGGCTGAAATCGCGCGGCGAGGGCTACGAGCACGCGCTGCAATATCCTGACGTCATCCGTGTCGCTATCAACCAGGAGCATGTCGAGCACCGCGAGAAGATCGCGGGCGCCCGCGAAATCGCGCTGTTCCCGCCGATGACCGGGGGCTGAAATGACCGGCGGGATCATACCTGTCGTGCGCATTCAGCGCCAAGATTTTGACGTCGCGGCCGAAATCGCCAGACTGACGCAAGGCCGCGCCGATATCGGCGCCGTGGTGAGCTTCTCAGGCCTTTGCCGCGACGAGCAGGGCGCGCTCTCAGCGCTCGAGCTCGAACACTATCCCGGTATGGCCGAAGCAGAAATCGCCCGCATCGCTGCTGAAGCGGTCGAGCGTTGGCCGTTGCAGGGGCTCACCGCCATCCACCGCCACGGGAAGATCGCGCCCGGCGAGAGCATCGTGCTGGTGGTGGCAGCCTCCGCGCACCGCCATGCGGCGTTCGAGGCGGCGAATTTTCTCATGGACTATCTCAAATCGCGCGCGCCCTTCTGGAAGAAGGAGCATCGGGCTGACGGCTCGGAGGGTGGCTGGGTCGAGGCCAAGGAAGCCGATGCAACGGCCGCGCAACGCTGGAAAGCGTCCGAATAAGATCCGCCGCAGCCATGCATTGACCGCAATCCTTTGGCCAATTGGCGGAATTGGTCAGCCTGGGCATTGGCAACCCGTGGCATTGGCAGCCCAGGGCATTGGCAGCCCGGGGTGAGGGAGATGGTCATGCTGGACAGGATCGCGGAGTTCTTCATCTTCGGTTTCGTGCCTCTGGTCGTCGGCATATTGGCCGTTCCTGAGCAGTCTGTTGCCGCCGAAAAGGCAGTGAGAGGCGAAGTGATCTATCGCGAGCGCATTGCCTTGCCGCCCAGTGCCGTGCTCTCTGTGCAACTTGCCGATGTGTCGCTGGCCGATGCGCCGGCCACCATTATCGGCGAGCAGAAAGTGAAGCCGACCGGCCAGGTGCCGATCAGCTTCGAGATCAAATTCGACCCTTCCGTCATCCGGTCGCAGATGACTTACGCGTTGCAAGCCCGCATCACCGTCGACGACAAGCTCCTGTTCATCTCCGATATGCGCCATCAGGTCGATCCGCTGACCGACGTGCCGCAGACCATCATGCTGAAGATGGTCGCCCCGAACGCCGAGCCGACGGTTTCGGTCTTCGACCAGCTCTGGCTGGTCGACTATGTCGACGGCATCGGCGTCATCGCTGCCCCGCAAGCGACATTCAGGGTCAGCGAGGCCGGCAAGGCGGGCGGCAGCGGCCCCTGCAACACCTATTTCGCCACCGCCAAGGTCAATGGGCAAACGATCGTGATCGGAGACATCGGTTCGACCTACAAGGCCTGTGCGCCAGAGGTGATGGCCGAGGAAAAGGCGCTGTTCGATGCGCTGGCCAAGGCGGCGTCATACCGCGTCGAGGCCGGCAAGCTCATCATATCAGGCAAGGATGGCCGCGAGATCCTGCGCTTTAGCGCGGCGAGCTGACCCCCAACGAAAAAGGCCGGCGAAACGCCGGCCTTCTTTTTACGGAATCCAAGGTCTGGATCGTCGGCTCAGCCGACGATCTCGGTGTCCGAGAACCAGTACTTGATCTCTTCTGCCGCGGTCTCCGGTGCGTCGGAGCCGTGCACGGAGTTTTCGCCGATCGACAGCGCATGAACCTTGCGGATGGTGCCTTCGGCGGCGTTGGCCGGGTTCGTGGCGCCCATCACTTCGCGGTTCCTGGCAATGGCGTTCTCGCCTTCCAGCACCTGGACGACGGTCGGTGCCGACGACATGAATTCAACCAATTCGCCGAAGAAAGGACGGTCCTTGTGGACGGCATAGAAGCCTTCCGCTTCGCGGCGGCTCATCCAGACCCGGCGCGAGGCGATGACACGCAGGCCTGCCTCTTCCAGCATCCTGGTGATGGCGCCGGTGAGATTGCGCCGGGTTGCGTCCGGCTTGATCATGGAAAATGTGCGTTCGAGCGCCATGGGTCGTCCTTGTCTGAGAATGGAATTGAGAGTGGCGGGCTCTATACAAGCCGCCCGGCCCATTGCCAAGGGCCCCCGATCAGACGGCTGCACAGCAACGCTTTGCTTGCTATAGTCGCGTGCCGGCGCCGCGCTGAGGTCGGGCCGTATGGAGACAACATGACCATGACAGACGATCGTCAGGAACGCATTCGCAACCGTGCGCACCAGATCTGGCTGCAAGAGGGCCAGCCGGCTGGACATCATGAGCGCCATTGGCATCAGGCGGCGGCGGATGTCGACCAGGAGGACGCCACGGACAAGTCGGCAGCCAAAAAGCCAACCAAGAAGGCAGCTGGCGCCGCCAAGCCAAAAGCCGCCCCCAAGGAGGCAAAGGCTGCCACGAAGGCCGGCAAGCCAAAGAAGGCGGCCAAGTAAGTTACTGCTTTACGGCGTCAAGCCGCGGCGGCGACCTTTCGCCCCAGCCCGCCATGCAGGTCGAGGCAGCGGGCGAACCACTGCGCCACCACGTCGCCGTCGTCGAGCAATTGGTAGGGCGAGGCTATGCGCGCCCATTGCAAGGCGCCGAAGACGATATAGTCGCCAAACAGCGGCGCCGCGCCGCCGATGAACGGCTGATAGAAGAGCATCGAGCGCAATGGCTCCAGCGAGGCTCTGAAAGTGCCGAGCCCGGCCTCCCTGGCGGCCGTCACCTCCTCCAGCCTCTTGCCAAGACGCTGCTCCCGGCTTTGGCGGAAATAGACGGCGTTTTCCGCGTCCTGCATGGCATGAAGGTCCATGATGGCCGCGGTGGTCACGTAGGGATGAATGGTCACTTGCGACCAGCGTTCGATGAAGCGCGCCATCGCCTCGCCGCCTTCACCGCCAAACAGCGTCGGCCGGTCCGGATAGGCTTCATCGAGATAGAGCGCGATGGCGAAAGAATCCGCGAGGACTGTCTCGCCGTCGCGGATCACCGGAACGGTTTTCGAAACGCCGCCCTCGACAGCGGGCACCTCGAGAAAGCGCGTCGGTACGGTTGATATGTCGAGCCCCTTGTGGGCAAGCGCCATCGCCACCTTCCAGCAATGCGGGCTGAACGGACGTGTGCTGTCGCGTCCGACGAGATCATAAAGCAGAATGGTCATTGGCGGCGGCTCCCGTGCGGGTTAGGTAGGCCCCGCATCGACGCGAGCCGAGGGAAGCCATGAGACAGCATTTCATGATGTTTGCGGCCTATAATCAATGGGCCAACGGTCGCATCTATGATGCCGCCGCCGAACTCGATGATGAGGAATTCAACCGCGATGTCGGCGCCTTCTTCGGCTCGATGATGGGCACGCTCAACCACCTTTTGACTGCCGACCGCATCTGGATGAAGCGCTTCACCGGGGAGGGCGACGCGCCGACGACACTGGACGCTATCCTGCATCGGGGGTTGACCGGCCTGCGGGCGGCGCGTGAAGCCGAGGACAGGCGGATCATCGATTGGGTCGGCGGCCTCAATGACAAGGCGTTGACGGGCCGGTTCACCTACATGACCGTCTCGGACATGCGCACCGTTTCGCAAAGGCTGGCGCCGGCGCTGGACCATGTCTTCAACCACCAGACCCACCATCGCGGCCAGGCGCATACGATCTTGACCATCCTGGGACGGCCAAGCCTGGGGTTGGACCTGATGCTTTTCCAGCGGACCGAGGAGGGCAGGGCTTTCGCCTGATCCGGTGGCGTTTGCGTAGTCAGTCCGAAGGTTGTGCCGGCCGTCGCTGCATTTTGTGCTGCAGCATCGTCTTTGCATCAGTAGGCACCGGATGGATTCAGGCAGCCGTCGAAGCCTCGCCCCTGATTTCGTTGTCCAACTGGGACTGGGTCAGGGCCGCTTCCGCCATGACCCACTGCTTGAACAACTGGACCTTGCGTGCGGCAAGGCCTTTCAGCGGAGAGACAAAATACCAGCCAGCCGTGTTCGGATGATGGACGGCGAAGGGAGCCACCAGCCTTTCGGCGCGGATGTCGCTGGCCATATAGGCACGGTTGGCCACCGCAAAGCCCATCCCGGAATTGGCTGCCTCGTAGGACATCATGCACGAGTCGAAATAGATGCTCTTGGTCTCGCTGAGCACGAAGCTGGCGCCGGCGAAACCAAGCCAGGACTGCCAATTCTGGGTGCAGGTGTCGGAATGCAGCAGGGTGAAGTGCTTGAGGTCGTCCGGTGTCACCTTCGACAGCCGCTTGTCGCCGAGGACTTCGTGGAACAGCTTGCGGCTGCACACCGGTGTCAGGTCTTCGCGAAACAGCAGATCGGACTGCAGCCCGTGAAAGTGACCGTCGCCATAACGGATTTCGAGATCGAATTCCGAGGCCGTGAACTCATGCGTCGCGTACGAAGTCGAGACCCGCATCACGATATCGGGATATTGCTGCTGGAACAGCGGCAGGCGCGGAAACAGCCAGCGTGCCGCAAAGGTCGGCAGCACCGATATTTTTAGCACATGCTCCTGCGATTGTCCGGTCGCTTCCATGCTGGCGGCCACGATTCGCTCCAGCGCCTCGCGAACGCGCGAGACATAGGTCTCGCCCTCCGGCGTCAACGACACCGCATTGCCGCCGCGCTGGAAAATCTTGAAACGAAGCTGATCCTCCAGGCTTTTCACGCGCTGGCTGACCGCTGAAGCGGTAATAAACTGTTCTTCACCGGCGCGCGTGAAATTCCCGTGCCGCGCAGCACTTTCGACGATTTTCAGCGAATTGAGGTTGACCTGACTGAGCAGACGCACGGTTTCGACCTTAAGCTTGGCTTACACTAGCACCAGCATTCCTAATTTTACAGGGGTGGGTGAATTAATCGACTGTTTACCAAGTGTTGCCCCCATCCTGGAGAAGTACAGTGAACGCCCACACCATTCCCGAACTGCGTTATGCGATGAGCCGCGAAGCCATTATCGGCCATGAAACCGCCTGGAAAGTGTCGAGTTTCGGTGTCGCGCAATATCTGCACGGCTATGACCCGGCACTGCTTGCCGCGATCGAGGAGGCTGCCCTGAAGCTCAAGGCCAGCCATGCCGTGCACAAGCACCTCGATCTGACCTTCATCACCGGGGCCGACCGTTTCATCCCCGAGATCAGGGAATTGCTGCATGACAAGCTGCGCCTGGAGCGGCTGTCCGACATGATGGGCACCAAGCTGGAGCCCTATCCGCTGTCGATCGTCGGCTCGACGGTCACCTTCATGAATCCCAGGGACGGCGCCGTGGAGTGGCATTGCGATGGCGTTCCGGTCACCGAGCTCATTCCGCTGTCGATCAGCAATCCGCTGGTCGGCGGCCACCTCGAAATCTATTGCGACGACTCCGAAACCGGCCGCGCCATTCTCGAATCCGGCCGCGAGATCCCGCGCAACAGTGTCATGCGCATCGATCACAAGATGAACTACGCGACGCTCGGCCAGTTCCTGGGCGTCCTGCATCGCACCGCGCCGATCCGGTTCGGCGAGCGCGTCACGCTGGTGCTCAACCAGCGCTCGGTGGCCAAACCCTATGTCGACGACAACAGAATGTTCTATCTCGCCGCCGACAATGACCACGACCGTGAGTGGGTCAGCGAACTGGCCGAAGATGTCTGGACCAACCAGCTCCCGGCCTACCGTCGGTTCGAGGCGGAGCATCCCGTGCCCGCCGCCGTCGATGCTCCGGTTCCGGGCGGAGCCAGGGAATCATGGTAGTGAACCATGATCCCGAAAAGTCGGAACCGGTTTTCGGACAGGATCATGGTCGAACAGCAAAATAGAATCCCATGCCGATTGTTTCGGCAGGGAACCGGCTCGATATCCGCGTTGGTCTTCGCTGCCGGTGCGGTGGCGTTGTGGTCCACCAATGCCCTGATCGGCAAATCCCTGCTGGCCGGCCATCCGGTGTCGCAGGTCCAGTTCCTGCAATTTGCAGGCGCTGCACTCGTCTTCGCCGCCATCCGATTGATGAGCCGGGCCATCCGATTGATGAGCCGGGAAAGAGTAGCACCGGTCACGGCCGGGGCGGCGTTCATCTCTCTCGCGGTCGGCTTCATCGGTCTGGTCGGCACCATGGTGCTGCAATACATCGCCTTCGCTTCGATGCCGGTGATCGAGGCCAATCTGGTCGCCTACACCTGGCCGTTGATGGTCGCGGCGGCAGTCATTGCCTTGGAAAATCCGCGGCGTCCGGCACTGTTGGGTCTCGCCGCGGTGGTAGGCTTCATCGGCGTCGCACTGGTGATTTCGGGAGGGCGCAACCAATCCTGGTTCGACGGCGATCTGGTCGGATATCTCGCCGCATTCGGGTCGGCGCTGTGCATGGCCTTCTATTCGATCATGGTGGGACGGGTCGCCACCCCAGCCGATCGCCTGTTGCTGCCCTCATCGTTGATCGGCGTCGCTTTGACGTTTCTGTGGTGCGCTCGCGACGGTTTCACCTGGCCCATCGGCGCGGACCTGGCTCTCGGCCTTTATCTCGGCGCCGGTCCGATGGGCTTGGGCTACTATTTCTGGTCGCGCGCCTTGAAGCTTGAAGGCAGCGGCAGGGTCGCGGTGGTCGCCTATCTCACGCCGATCGCCTCGACCCTGCTTTTGACCTTGTCCGGCGAACGGCTGACGGTGACGGCCATTGTCGGAGCCATCCTCGTCATCGGCAGTTGTGTCGCGGTCGGTGTGGAACGTTCGGAGGCCGAAAACCATGTTTGACGAGAATGAGCGTCTGGCCATTCAGGAAGCGCATTGGCTGATCGACGAATTCGGCGTCGAGGCACCGCTTTACGCCGCGATGAGGGCCGAAAAGGCGATAGAACAAAAGGATTTCGCGCGCTGCGCCCGCTGGAAGCGTATTCTGGAGATATTGGACGAAAGTCCTGCCGCTAAGTCTGCTGGTTCCAAGTATTAGATTTTCTAATTTGCACGGCGTCGATTTCGCATGAATGCTATTTTGGCCGATTCTTCATTCTTTTATGAGACTTGGCGGTCCGTTGGGGGACGCGGTTAAAGAGATACATCGACACAAGTCTTCGCTGGGGTGGAGGATTTTGTCGCAAATAAGGTGAAAGAATTGTCAAATATCGATGATAAGACCGTTATCGAGCTGACGGCCGATATTGTCTCGGCCTATGTAGGCAACAATCCCCTTCCGGCTTCCGGCCTGCCTGAGTTGATTGCCAGCGTCAGTGCTTCGGTTCGCAAGCTCGCTGGTGCAGTTGTCGCGGAAACACCAAACCTGGTTCCGGCAGTCAATCCGAAGAAGTCGGTATTTCCCGACTACATCATCTGCCTTGAGGACGGAAAGAAGTTCAAGTCGCTCAAGCGGCACCTGCGGACCGACTACGGCCTGAGCCCGGACGACTATCGGGCCAAATGGGGCTTGCCGCCGGACTATCCGATGGTTGCGCCAAACTACTCGGCGACGCGATCGGCGCTGGCAAAGTCGACGGGACTGGGCCGCAAGCCGGCAGCAGCGCCGGCCGCTGTCGCCAAGGCAACGAAGCGCAAGGCGACTGCCTGAGAGCAGGCAAGCCACCGTTCGGCTGCTTTGACGGCGCCCTCGCGGGCGTCGTTTCGAGGCCTTGTGCGGCCAACTGGCCCGCAAGGCCTTGCGAAGCGTTGATGTCCGGTGCAAAAGCGCGGCCATGCTGATCATCAACGACCTATCGCTCCGCATGGCCGGACGCCTGCTTCTCGACCATGCCTCGCTGACCTTGCCGGCCGGCACCAAAGCCGGCCTTGTCGGCCGCAACGGTACCGGCAAGACGACGCTGTTCAAGGCCATTACCGGCGATTTCCCGTCCGAGACAGGCTCGATCAGCCTGCCGAAGAGCACCCGCATCGGCCAGGTGGCGCAGGAAGCGCCAGGCACCGAGGATGCGCTGATCGAGATCGTGCTCAAGGCCGATCTCGAACGCACGGCGTTGCTCGAAGAGGAAAAGACGGCGACCGATCCGCACCGCATCGCCGACATCCATATGCGGCTTGCCGACATCGACGCGCACTCAGCCGAATCCCGCGCCGCCACCATTCTCGCCGGCCTCGGCTTTGATGACGCTGCGCAACGGCGTCCGGCCTCCTCCTTTTCCGGCGGCTGGCGCATGCGCGTGGCGCTCGCCGCGGTGCTGTTTGCCGAGCCCGATCTGCTGCTGCTCGACGAGCCGACCAACTATCTCGATCTTGAAGGCACGCTGTGGTTGGAAAACTACGTGTCGAAATATCCGCACACCGTGCTTTTGATCTCGCACGACCGCGACCTGCTCAACCGCGCCGTCAACTCGATCGTTCACCTCGACCAGAAGAAGCTGACCTTCTGGCGCGGCGGCTACGACCAGTTCGAGCGTCAATACACCGAACAGAAGGAATTGCAGGAGAAGGGCCGCGTCAAGCAGGAAGCCGCGCGCAAGCACATGGAATCCTTCGTCGAACGGTTCCGCGCCAAGGCCTCCAAGGCGAGACAGGCACAGTCGCGCATCAAGGCACTGGAAAAGATGAAGCCGATCGCGGCCCTCGTGAACGACTCGGTGCGGCCGTTCTCCTTCCCCGAGCCGGTGAAGACGGTGGCCTCGCCGATCGTGGCGCTGAACAACGTCAATGTCGGCTACACCGAGGGGCAGCCGATCCTTAAGAAGATGACGCTGCGCATCGACGCCGACGACCGCATCGCGCTGCTCGGTGCCAACGGCAACGGCAAGTCGACCTTCGCCAAACTGCTGTCCGGCCGGTTGAAGCAGGAGAGCGGCACCATGACGGTGGCGCCCGGGCTGAAGGTGGCGATCTTCGCTCAGCATCAGCTCGACGATCTGCGGCCGGACGAAAACGCCTACGAGCATGTCCGCCGGTTGATGCCGGAGGCGCCGGAATCGAAGGTACGCGGCCGCGTCGCCCAGTTCGGCCTCACCACCGAGAAGATGAACACCGCCGCCAAGGATCTTTCGGGCGGCGAGAAGGCGCGGCTGCTGATGGGCCTGTCGGCCTTCGAGGGGCCGAACCTGTTCATCCTCGACGAACCGACCAACCATCTCGACATCGACAGCCGCGAATCGCTGATCCATGCGTTGAACGAATTCCCTGGCGCCGTCATCCTGATCTCGCATGATCGCCATCTGCTCGAGGCAACCGCCGACCGGCTGTGGCTGGTCAAGGACGGCGCGGTCAACCCCTATGACGGCGATCTGGAAGACTACAAGACGCTGGTCACCGGCGTGTCCGGCGACCGCCGCGGCAAGCGCGAGGCCGACAAGGCATCAAAGGCCGACCGCCGTCGCGATGCGGCGGCACGCCGCGCCGCCTTCGAGCCGCTGGCCAAGGAAATCCGCGCCACCGAAGCGCTGATGGACCGCATCCGCAAGCGCATCGACGGCATCGAGGACGAACTGTCCAATCCGGCGGTGTACGAAAAGGATCCCTCGACAGCGACCCGGCTGGCCAAGGAGCGCTCGCAACTGGCCCAGACGCTGGCCGGCCACGAGGAAAAGTGGCTGTCCATGTCGGCAGAGTATGAGGAGGGCACGGCGGAATAAGGAGACTGTTCCTTCCTTCTCCCCTGCGGGAGAAGGTGTCGCCGAAGGCGACAGATGAGGGGTGTTCCAGGAAACGCCAACGTCTCACTCCGCTGGAACACCCCTCATCCGTCTCGGCGCTGCGCCGATCCACCTTCTCCCACAAGAACAAGGGGAGAAGGGAAGGCCCTATCTGGCCCTACACGCCGCATTCGAAACCCGCTAGACATGCCCCATGAACCAGCACGCCAAGCTCAGAATCGGCCATTCCGCCTGTCCGCATGATTGCCCGTCGACCTGTGCGCTCGAGGTCGAACTGCTCGACGGCAATCGGATCGGCCGCGTCCATGGCGCCAAGTCCAACAGCTACACGGCCGGCGTCGTCTGCGCCAAGGTCGCGCGTTATGCCGACCGCGTCCACCATCCCGACCGTTTGCTGAAGCCGCTGATCCGCGCCGGCACCAAGGGCGGCGGCACCTGGAAGGAAGCGAGTTGGGAGGCCGCGCTCGACCTTGTCGCCGAAAAGTTCATTGCGGCCGAGGAGAGCTACGGCTCGGAGACGGTCTGGCCCTACTATTATGCCGGCACGATGGGGCTGGTGCAGCGCGACGGCATCGACCGGCTGCGCCACGCCAAGAAATATTCCGGCTTTTTCGGGTCGATCTGCACCAATCTCGCCTGGACGGGCTGGATGATGGGGGCCGGCGCCTTGCGCGGGCCGGACCCGCGCGAGATGGCGAAATCCGATTGCGTGGTGATCTGGGGCACCAATGCGGTGGTGACCCAAGTCAACGTCATGACCCACGCCATCAAGGCGCGCAAGGAGCGCGGCGCCAAGATCGTCGTCATCGACGTCTACGAAAACGCGACGATGAAGCAGGCCGATCTCGGCCTGGTGCTGAAGCCGGGCACCGACGGCGCGCTGGCCTGCGCGGTCATGCATGTGCTGTTCAAGGAGGGCATGGCCGACCGCGCCTATCTCTCGAAATACACCGACGACCCGAGAGGGCTGGAAGCGCATCTCGAGACGCACACGCCGGCGTGGGCGGCCGGGATCACGGGCCTGACGGTTGCCGAGATCGAGGCCTTCGCCCGCCTCGTCGGCACGACCAAGAAGACCTATTTCCGCCTCGGCTATGGTTTTGCACGCCAGCGCAATGGCGCCGTCAACATGCATGCCGCCTCGTGCATCGCGGCTGTCACCGGCAGCTGGCAATATGAGGGCGGCGGCGCCTTCCATTCCAATTCCGGCATCTTCAAGCTCAACCAGGATGTGCTCGAAGGCACCAGGATGCGCGATCCCTCGATCCGCTATCTCGACCATTCGCGCATCGGCCCGGTGCTGACCGGTGCCAGCGATGCGCTCTATGGTGGCCCGCCGGTGACGGCGATGCTGATCCAGAACACCAATCCGGTGAATGTCGCGCCGGAGCAGCGGCTGGTGACGCAAGGCTTCCTGCGCGACGACCTGTTCACTTGCGTGCACGAGCAGTTCATGACCGACACGGCCAAGCTTGCCGACATCGTATTGCCGGCCACGATGTTCCTCGAGCACGACGATGTCTACAAGGGCGGCGGCAACCAGCACATCACGCTTGGCCCCAAGCTGATCGAGCCGCCGGAGGGACCGCGCACCAACCATTTCGTCATCGAGCAATTGGCTGATCGCCTCGGTGTCGCCGACCGTCCGGGTTTCGGCCTGACCGAGCAGCAGCATATCGACATCATCCTGGGCAAGCGCGGGCTGGGCAGTTTCGAAAGCTTGAAGCAAGACAAATGGGTCGACCTGCAGCCGGATTTCGAGGCAGCACACTTCATCAACGGATTTGGCCACGCGGATGGAAAATTCCGCTTCCGCGCCGACTGGACCGGGCAGGCGGCGCCCAACCGGCCGCCCAAAAGCATGGGCCTGTTCGGCCCGGTGGCGCGGCTGCCGGAATTCCCCGACCATGTCGACCTGATCGAGGTCGCCGACGAAGCCCACCCGTTCCGGCTGACGACGTCGCCGGCGCGCAACTTCCTCAATTCGACATTCTCGGAAACACCGGTGTCGAAAGCCAGGGAGGGCCGCCCGGAACTGCTTCTACATCCCGACGATGCCGCGGCACTTGGGCTGGCCGATGGCGACCGTGTCGAGGTCGGCAACCAGCGCGGCGAAGTCGTGCTGCATGCAAAACTGTTCGACGGCATCAAGCGTGGCGTGGTGATCGCCGAAGGCATCTGGCCAAACAGCGCCCATGAGCGCGGCGAGGGCATCAACGTTTTGACCGGCGCCGACGCGCCGGCGCCCTATGGGGGTGCTGCCTTCCACGACAACAAGGTCTGGCTGCGCGCGGCAAGGTGAGAGAACTCAGTTGCTCTCGCGTCAAATTATACCGGCAGGGCTTCGGCCACCTTCTTTCGGTTTCGCCTAAGACTGATGTCGTCGGCGATCTGCTCGGCCTCGATCGAGATTTCGCGCAGCAATCCGGTGACCGGATTGTGAAAGCCGATGAGATAGAGGCCAAGCTCTGAAGCCCTCGCATTGACGCCGCTGCGCACTGGCTGAACGCCGGGCTCCAGCAATTTGGCGTAGCCGGGCCGGAAGCCGGTGGCGAAGATGATCGCATCGAACTCGCCATGCTTGCCATCGGCAAAACGGGCGCCCTGTTCGGTGATCTCGGCAATGTCGGGTGCGACCTTGATCGCGCCTTCGCGGATCTTGCGCACCGTGCCAATATCGATCGTCGGAATGCGCGACGAGAGCACGATCTGCTGCAACATTCCTTGCTGCGGCCGCCTGAGCCCATATTTCCCGAGCCTGCCCAACGCCAGATCGAGGATGATGGGAAACAAGGCATCGTTGATGCGCTGCGGCATCAGGCGTGCCGCCATGCCGATCATCTGGATGGGCACGCCAAGCAGTTCGCGCGGTACGATATGAACGCCGCCGCGCACCGAAATCGTCGGCCGCGCACCGCCTTCCACCAGATCGAGCGCAATCTCGGCGCCGGTATTGCCCATGCCGACGATCAGCACCGACTGACCGGCGAAAGGCATTGCGTTGCGATAGTCGGCGCTATGCAGCTTTCGGCCCTTGAAGGTATCGGCGCCGGCAAATCCGGGCATCAGCGGCTCTGCGTTGTTGCCAGATGCAATCACAACGTTTGAAGCATGCAAGGGGCCGGTCGTCGTATCCACGAGCCAGCTTCTGCCCCGCCGGGTGATCGCCCGCACTGTTTCTCCAAATCGCGGCCGCAGATCGAAACGTTGCGCATAGGCATCGAGATAGTCGACGAAGAGATCGCGCGGCACATAACGCGGATAGTCCCTGGGAAAGGGCGCGAAGGGCAGCGAGGAAAAGCGCTTGGCCGTGTGCAAATGGACGCGCTCATAGTGGCGTCGCCAGGCGGGTGCGGCCTGCTGCTCCTTTTCCAGCAGGACGAAATCCTGCCCGCTCTGCCGCAGGCACGCGGCAATGGCCAGGCCCGCCGGCCCGGCACCGATGATCGCAACTGGGGTGGTGTCGTCCAAGCGCGCCTCCGCGGCAGAATTCACAGCCCGAGAATGTCAAAAACATGGTGGGAAAGTAAAGGCCTGCCGCGCGACAAATATTTAGACAGGCAAAGGCACCGTCAACCCTACCTTGACCCGGTCCATGGCAACGAACGTGCGGAATTTGCGGACATTGTTGCTGTCGAAGAACAGTTTTCGCGTCAGCGCCTCATAGGCGCCCATGTCGGCCACTGTGATGACCAGGATGAAGTCGGCCTCGCCGGTGACGTAATAGCATTGCTGGACCTCGGGGGTCGCCGAGAACTGCCGCTTGGCCGCGTCGATCAGTTCGGCGCGTTCGCTCTCGAGTTCCACCTCGACGAAGATGGTGATGGGCTGGCCGACAGCCGACGGCTCCACGACCGCGACATTGCCGGCAATGACGCCGGTCTGCTCCATGCGCTTGATGCGGCGCTGCACCGCCGGCGCCGACAGGTTCACCGCCTCGCCGATCAACCGCTGCGGCGTCGTGTTGTCGCGCTGCAGGATGGCAAGGATGGCGAGATCGAAACTATCGAGCGAGGACGGCAATGCAGGCAATGGAATATCCTGGACGAAACAAACTTGCATTTAAGAGACCATATTACAGCGCTCTTTGCGTTGCTCCTGCAATATGTTCTCGCTGACCAACGGGACCGGCCAATGTTCCTGCTCAACCGCAACGCATCGCACCGCCGGCCGCTCGATCCGATCGATGCCGAAACCCTTGGCGTGGCCGGAGCCGACACGGTCGAGCGTTTTCTCAGCCACCGCGACAATCACCGGATGACGCCGCTGCATGCACTGCCGGCGCTCGCCAGCGAATTCGGACTGGGCGCCATCCATATCAAGGATGAGGGCTTTCGCCTCGGCCTCGGCAGCTTCAAGGCGCTTGGCGGCGCCTATGCCGTCTTCCGCCTGGTGCTGGAGGAGGCCGGCAGTCGCCTTGGCCGGCTCCTCGATGTGGCCGATCTCGATCGGCCTGATGTGCGGGCGGTCGCCGCGGCGATGACATTTGCCTGTGCGACCGACGGCAACCATGGCCGCTCCGTCGCGCAAGGCGCGCAACTCGTCGGCGCGCGGGCGGCGATCTTCGTCCACGCCGGCGTCAGCGAGGAGCGCATCGCGGCGATCGCCCGCTATGGCGCCGAGATGATCTGCGTCCACGGCAATTATGACGATTCGGTCAGGCAAGCTGCCCAGGTTTCGGCCGACAAGGACTGGACTGTGGTCTCCGACACCTCGTGGCCGGGCTATGAGCGCATTCCCGGCCTGGTCATGCAGGGCTATACCGCGATCGTACGCGAAGCCTTGCGCCAACTCCCTCGGACGCCGACCCACGTCTTCGTGCAGGCCGGTGTCGGCGGCATTGCCGCCGCGCTGGCCGGTCATCTGGCCACCGTGCTCGGTGACGCCAGGCCGACCTTCATCGTGGTCGAGCCGGCGCGTGCCGCTTGTGTTTTTGCAGCCGCCCAGGTCGGGCGCCCGGTCAAGGTCGCGCACGGCCAGCCGACGGTGATGGCCATGCTTGAATGTTACGAAGCCTCGCCGGTCGCCTGGCGGGTGCTGGCGCGCGCCGCCGACGCCTTCATGACGGTGGATGAGGACGAGGCCATCGCGGTGATGCGGCGGCTGGCCTGGCCGGCCGGCGGTGACCCGGTGATCGTTGCCGGCGAAAGCGGTGGTGTCGGCCTTGCCGGGCTGATCCGGGCGGTGGCCGACAACCGGGCCGATCTTGAACTCGACGGCAAATCGCGGGTGCTGGTGATCAACACCGAAGGCGCCACCGACCCGCATCGCTACGCCGAACTGGTTGGCATGAACCCGGCCGATGTGCTGGAAGGCAAGATGACAGCCGAGGCAACGGCATGATCGCCATCGATGCGCAGCGCCTGCTCGGCCGCATCCGCGAACTCGGCGCTGTTGGCCGGGATGGCGAGGGAAGGCTGACCCGGCTGGCCGCCTCAGACACCGACAGGCAGGGCCGCGACCTCTTCGTCGGCTGGCTTCGGCAGGCCGGGCTCGATGTCGCCATCGACCGGGTCGGCAACATTTTCGGCATCTGGCAAAACCCGGAAATTACCGGGCAAGCGCCGCTGCTCATCGGCTCGCACATCGACACCGTCATCGATGCCGGCATTTATGACGGCTGCTACGGGGTGCTTGCCGGGCTGGAAGTGATCGAGACGCTCAAGGCGACAGGCTTTTCGCCGTCGCGCCCGCTCGCGGTCGCCGCTTTCACCAATGAGGAGGGCGTACGCTACACACCCGACATGATGGGCTCGCTGGTCCACGCCGGCGGCATCGATGCCGAAACGGTGCTGGCGGCCGTTGGCACCGACGGCAGCGTGCTCGGGCAGGAGCTTGCCCGCATCGGCTATGCCGGCGACCGGGAGCCCGGCTTCCTCACGCCGCACGCCTATCTCGAACTGCATATTGAGCAAGGGCCGGTGCTGGAGCGCGAAGGCTTGCCGGTCGGCGCGGTGGAGAATCTGCAAGGCATCTCCTGGCAGCGCATCACCATCGACGGCGTCGCCAACCATGCCGGCACCACGCCGATGTCGATGCGCAACGATGCCGGCCACGCCGCCGCCCGGGTCATCACCTTCCTGCTCGACCGGACCAAAGCCTCGAACGCGCCGACCGTCGCCACCGTCGGCACGATCCGCTTCGAGCCGAATGCCATCAATGTCATCCCTTCGCGCGCGGTCTTCACCGTCGATCTGCGCGATCCCGACGAACAGCGCCTGCAGGCGGCGGAAGCGGCGCTTGCCGCCCATCTCGAGCAGCTTGCCGCCGCTGAGAACGTGACGGTTTCGGTCGAGCAACTGGCCCGCTTCGAACCGGTGATCTTCGACCTGCGCATCGTCGAACAAATCGAGGCCGCCGCGAAACGCCGTGGCCTCGGGGTCAGGCGCATGACATCAGGCGCCGGCCACGACGCGCAGATGCTGGCGTGTATCGCGCCTGCGGCGATGATCTTCGTGCCGAGCGTTGGCGGCATCAGTCACAGTCCGCGCGAACACACCGATGACGCCGAGCTTGTTGCCGGCGCCAACATCCTGCTTGATGTGGCCGCGCAACTGGCAAAGTAGGTCAGAAGGGGCAGAAGCAGAAGGGGCAGAAGAATGTCTGAACTCGATCGCGACGCGCTGAAGCAGGAAATGATCTTCTGGCGGCGCGATCTGCATGCACACCCGGAATTCGGCTTCGAGGAGAAGCGCACCGCCGCCTTCGTCGCCGCCAAACTGCGCGAATTTGGGTTGGACGATGTCACCGAAGGCGTCGGCGGCACCGGTGTTGTCGGCACGCTGAAGCGCGGCAGCGGCAACCGGGCGATTGCGCTGAGGGCCGACATGGATGCGCTGCGCATATCAGAACAATCGGACGCATCTTACCGGTCCGGCAATCCCGGCATCATGCATGCCTGCGGCCATGACGGCCACACCACCATGCTGCTCGGCGCGGCAAAGCTGCTGGCCGGTGAGGGCGGTTTCGACGGCATCGTGCGCTTCGTCTTCCAACCGGCCGAGGAATGGGGCAGGGGTGCGCTCGCCATGCTCGACGATGGGCTGATGCAGCGCTTTCCCTTCGACGAGATATTTGGCCTGCACAACATGCCCGGCCTGCCGATCGGGCATTTCGAGACCTGTGCCGGACCCATAATGTCGGCCGAGGACAACTTCGAGATCGTGCTCAAAGGGCTCGGTGGCCATGCCGCGCGGCCGCATGCGGGCAACGAAACGCTGGTCGCCGCCTGCGCGCTGGTAACCAATCTGCAGACCATCGTCTCGCGCCGGCTGAGTCCGGCCGACATATCCGTGGTTTCGGTGACCGAGCTGATCACCGACGGCACCCGCAACGCTCTGCCCGGTCTTGCCCGCATCCTCGGCGATGCGCGCAGCTTCCGTCCCGAGGTCAGCGCCGAGATCGAGCGGCAGATGCGCATTATCGCCGAGGGCATCGCCGCCGCCTACAATGTCACCGCCGAGGTCAAGTACAGCAGGGAGTTCGTGCCGCTGCGCAACGATGCCGAACTGGTCGATGCCGCATTCGCCGCCGCCAGAGGCGTCTTCGAACCCGGCAACATCGCCGTCGCCCGCGAGCCGATGACCGCCTCCGAGGATTTCGCCCGCTTCCTCGACCATGTGCCGGGCTGCTTCGCCTTCCTCGGCAATGGCGAGGGTTCGGCGCCGCTGCACAATTCCAGCTACGACTTCGACGATGAGGGGCTGTTGTTCGGCACGAATTTCCATGTCGCGCTGGTCAGGCAAAGGCTCGCGGCCGGGAGATGATCGCGGCGTCACGATTGTCAAACATGCGTATCGCGAGCCGGATATGGGTAGAGTCGCGGGCAGATACGCTGTTAACAAAAACAATGTTACGATGACGCAGGGGAAAGACTCAGCTAGCCTTACCTGTGCGGCGGACCTAATTATCCGCTTGGCCGGCGCTTCACTCCTCCCAAGCGGCGCCGGCCTTCTTCTCCAAAAGTTCGTCCGGGACGCCACAGCGGGTTGCGGCAGCACGCGAACCTCGCAAAGGCCAAGTTCCGCTTGCGGTGCCTCGAGAATGCATCGGGAGCGCCGGCGAACCGCCCTCTATCTTCGACTGCGCGCGTGGACGATTGGCAAGGGAACCAAAGGCTGTTTCTACGGTTGGTTCTGCTCCAAAGGAGTGTTGCACCATGTTCCGTCTGCTCGTCGCCGGCGCCTTCGCCTATGTCACTTATCGCATCGCCAGGAAGATGGTCGAAAACGTGCCCGATACGGTCGACCCGCTGCTGTTGCCGCCGTCGCAACCCGATCGCGAGACCTTGCGACGGCAGTCGGCCGACATGGGTGTCGATCCGCAACGCTAGCCGCGATCCCTTCTCTTCAGACCGGCCCCAGTCCTGCATGGGTTAGGTGTGCCCGCATCGATGTTGCGAACAAAGCAGAAACGATGCTTGATGGGCGATGAACCTCGCCACCGCTGATTCGACCTTTCGGGAACCGACCGTCCAGCCTGCCTATCTCGCGCGGCTGAACGATGCCCAGCGCCAGGCCGTCGAGCACGGCGCCGGTCAGATTGCCGGCCCGTTGCTGGTCATTGCCGGCGCCGGATCTGGCAAGACCAACACGCTGGCGCATCGCGTCGCTCATCTGATCGTCAAGGGCGCCGACCCGCGCCGCATCCTGCTGATGACGTTTTCGCGCCGCGCCGCATCCGAAATGGCCAGGCGCGTCGAGCGTATTGCCGGCGAGGTGCTCGGCCGCGATGCAGCCGTCATCACCGATGCGCTGACCTGGGCCGGCACCTTTCACGGCATCGGCGCGCGGCTGTTGCGCGACTATGCGCTGGAGATCGGTCTCGACCCGGCCTTCACCATCCATGATCGCGAGGATTCCGCCGACCTGATGAATCTGGTCCGCCACGAGCTCGGCTTCTCGAAGACGGAAGCGCGCTTCCCCACCAAGGGCACTTGCCTTGCCATCTATTCGCGCGCCGTCAACGCGCAGGCGCCGCTCAACGAGGTGTTGGGTTCCGCCTTTCCCTGGTGCGCCGGCTGGGCGGAGCAGCTGAAAGAATTGTTCGCCGGTTATGTCGAGGCCAAGCAGGCGCAAAACGTGCTCGATTACGACGATTTGCTGCTCTACTGGGCGCAGATGGCGGCGGAGCCCGAGATAGCAGCGCATCTGGGCGGGCGTTTCGACCATGTGCTGGTCGACGAATACCAGGACACAAATCGCCTGCAGGCTTCGATCCTCATGGCGCTGAAACCCGACGGCGCCGGGCTGACGGTGGTCGGCGACGATGCGCAATCGATCTATTCGTTCCGCGCCGCCGAGGTTCGCAACATCCTCGACTTCCCCAATCAGTTCGCGCAAGCCGCCGACGTGGTGATGCTGGAGCGCAATTACCGCTCGACCGAGACCATCCTTGCTGCCGCCAATGCGGTGATCGGCGAAGCCTCGGAGCGCTTCACCAAAAACCTGTGGTCGGAGCGCAAATCCAGCGACAGGCCAAAACTGGTGACCGTGCGCGACGAAATCGAGCAGGCCAATTTCGTCTGCGACGCGATCCTGGCCGAGCGCGAGGCGGGCACAGCGCTGAAATCCCAGGCGGTGCTGTTTCGCGCCTCGCATCACAGCGGGCCGCTGGAGATCGAACTGACGCGGCGCAACATTCCCTTCGTCAAATTCGGCGGCCTGAAGTTTCTCGATGCCGCTCACGTCAAGGATGTGCTGGCGGTGCTGCGCTTTGCCGAAAATCCGCGCGACCGTGTCGCCGGTTTTCGCGTATTGCAACTCTTGCCTGGCATCGGCCCTTCGGCCGCCGCGCAGATCGTCGAGACCATGACGACGGCGCTGGACGAGGCCATGGGGCTGGCCGGCTGGCGTCCGCCGCAACGCGCGGCGGACGACTGGCCTGGCTTCGTCGCGCTCTATTCCGGCCTGCGCGCCGGCGCCAGATGGCCGGCCGACCTCGAACAGATCAGGCTTTGGTACGAGCCGCATCTGGAGCGCATCCACGAGGACGCGACGACGCGCCGGGCCGACCTGTTGCAACTCGAGCAGATAGGCTCGGGCTATGCCTCGCGCGAGCGCTTCCTGACCGAACTGACGCTCGATCCGCCGGACGCCACCAGCGACCAGGCTGGGCCGCCGCATCGCGACGAGGACTATCTCATCCTGTCGACCATCCATTCGGCCAAGGGCCAGGAATGGAAGAATGTCTTCGTGCTCAACACGGTCGACGGCTGCATCCCGGCCGATCTCGGCGTCGGCAGCAAGGAAGACATCGAGGAGGAGCGCCGGCTGCTCTACGTGGCAATGACGCGGGCCAAGGACAATCTCAACCTGGTCATGCCGCAGCGTTTCTTTCCACATGGCCAGGCGGCGCGCGGCGACCGCCATCTCTATGCCTCGCGCACCCGTTTCATCCCGGCTTCGATCCTTGCCGCATTCCAGCAGGTGTCGTGGCCGAGCGCACAGGCAGCACAGGGCAGGGCGGCCCGGCCGGAGGTGCGCGTCGACATCGGCGCACGCATGCGCGGCATGTGGAAATAGCCGCGGGATAGCGCTCCATGTCGAAACCACCGGTCAGGATAACCCTCGCGGGTGCGCTGGGCCGCATGGGCCGTCAGATGGCGGACGCCGTGCAGGGCGACGCGCGGCTGGCGCTCGCCGCCCGCTTTCACCGGCCGGGCAGTGTCGGCGAAGGGCTGGTGAGCCGCGACGAGGCGCTTGCCGTGGCCGACGTGGTCATCGACTTCACCACGCCGGCTGCCTCGGTCGACCTGGCCAGGATTTGCGCCGAGCGCGGCGGGCCGGCCCTGGTCATAGGCTCTACGGGCTTCGATGCTTCTCAATCGGCTGCGATCGCCGACGCCGCGAAAACGATTGCCATCGTGCGCTCCGGCAGCTTTTCACTCGGACTCAACATGCTGGTCGGACTGGTCGAGCAGGCGGCGCGGGCACTCGACCCCGATGACTGGGACGTGGAGATTGTCGAGGCGCATCATCGCCACAAGGTCGATGCGCCATCGGGAACGGCGTTGATGCTGGGGCATGCCGCAGCCGGCGGACGCGGCATCGATCTGGAGACGGTCGCAAGGCGTGCACGCGATGGCGCCATTGGCGCGCGGCCTCCCGGTGAGATCGGCTTTGCGGTGCTGCGTGGCGGCAGCATCGTCGGAGAGCACAGCGTCAGCTTCTGCACCGAGGGCGAACTTGTAACCCTGTCGCATGCGGCCGGCGACCGCATCATGTTCGCCCGTGGTGCTATTGCCGCCGCGCTCTGGGTGGCGGGGCGCCAACCCGGCGAATACGACATGCGCGACGTTCTCGGTTTCGGCGCTCCGTGACCGGCAGCCACAACGGATTCCATTTCAACGGCCGTTAAAACGACTGAAAGCCAGCTGAAAGCTTGGGCGTGCCATGAAGTCATTACGGCGTTCGCCGTGTGACCGGTGCGGGAGCGGCCGGTAAGGAGGAATGCGGCGCAGCCGGGATGGCGCGCCGCCCAAGTGGAGGAAGTTTCGTGACCGGTTTCATCTCGAAGTGCGCCCTGCGCACAGCGGCGCTAACCCTTGCTATTGCAGCCACAAGCGCCACGGTGGCTTCGGCTGCCGACAAAATCACCATCATCGTCGGCGGCATGGAAAAGCAGATCTATCTGCCTGCCGTGCTCACCCAGCAGCTCGGCTACTTCAAGGACCAGGGGCTCGATGTCGAACTGCTCAACTCGCGCGCCGGGGTCGAGGCCGAAAATGAACTGCTGGCCGGTGCCGTCCAAGGCGTTGTCGGCTTCTACGATCACACCGTCGACCTGCAGTCGAAGGGCAAATACATCCAGTCGATCGTCCAGTTCAGCCAAGCGCCTGGTGAGGTCGAGCTGGTCTCCGCCAAGCACCCGGAGATCAAGTCGCCCGCCGATTTCAAGGGCGCCACGCTCGGCGTCACCGGTCTCGGCTCCTCGACCGATTTCCTGACCCAGTATCTTGCCGTGCGCAGCGGCCTGAAGCCCGGCGACTACACGCTGCTGCCGGTCGGCGCCGGCAACACCTTCATCGCCGCCGTCAAGCAGGACCAGATCCAGGCCGGCATGACCACCGAGCCGACCATCGCCAAACTGCTCAAGACCGGCGAGGCAAGCATCCTGGTCGACATGCGCACGCCCGAAAAGACCAAGGAAGCGCTGGGCGGCGACTATCCGGCGGCGTCCTTCTATGTCCAGTCCTCCTGGCTGGAAGGCCACAAGGATGAGGCACAGAAGCTCGCCAATGCCTTCGTCAAGACGATGAAATTCATCGCCACGCATTCGGCCGAAGAGATCGCCGACAAGATGCCGAAGGATTATTATGCCGGCAACCGGGACCTTTACGTGCAGGGGCTGGCCGGCGGCAAGGCGATGTTCACGCCGGATGGCCGCATGCCGGCCGATGGTCCGCCGACCGTGCTCAAGGTTCTCTCGACATTCTCGAAGAGCCTGCAAGGCAAGCAGATCGACCTGTCGAAGACCTACACGACCGAATTCGTTGACGCCGCCAAATAGCGGCGCCAGCCTACCACTCGTTGAATAACAAGGACTTGCGCCGGCTGCTTGAATCAAGAAGGCAGCGGCGCGGCCTCCCGAACACCTGGAGATCCGTGGCACTGCCGCGGGCTCCCTTGCCCCATTGCGACAGGAGTGCGCCATGCAAGTGCAACCCATGGCGGCCGAGAAGCTGTCTCAGGCCGCGCCACAAGCCGACGCCGCGATCGCCATCGATGATGTGACCTTGCGTTTCGTCACGCCCGACGGGCACATGATGACGGCGATCCGCGATTTCACGATGACCGTGGCGCGCGGCGAGTTCGCCTGCGTCGTCGGGCCGACCGGCTGCGGCAAGTCGACGACGCTCAACCTGGTCACCGGCCTGTTGCGGCCGACGACCGGCAATGTCCGCGTCATGGGCACGCCGGTCACCGATATCAGCCGGGACATCGGCTTTGTCTTCCAGGCGGATGCGCTGTTTCCCTGGCGCAGTGTCATCGACAATGTCGCCGCCGGTCCACTTTATCGCGGCACGCCAAAGGCGCAGGCCTACGACCGCGCCCGCGACTGGATCGCCCGCGTCGGCCTCGGCCGCTTCGAGAAGCACTATCCGCACCAGCTTTCGGGCGGCATGCGCAAGCGCGTCGCGCTGGCGCAGACCTTCATCAACCAGCCCAAGATCCTTTTGATGGACGAGCCGTTCAGCGCGCTCGACATGCAGACGCGCACCGCCATGCAGGACGAATTGCTGGATCTGTGGTCGGAGCAGAAATCCTCGGTTGTCTTCGTCACCCACGACCTAGAGGAGGCGGTGGCGCTGGCCGACAAGGTCTATGTGCTCACCGCTGGGCCGGGCACGGTCAAGAGCGTCTACCGCATCGACCTGCCGCGCCCGCGCGTCATGGCCGACATCCGCTACGACCCGAACTTCGTCGAGATTGCCAAGGTGATCTGGAACGATCTGCGCGAGGAAGTGCAGCTCGGCCAGAGCCGGACCTTGCAGACCGGACATTGAAAGGAGAAACAGCATGACCGCAATCTCTCCGACCGCCAACCAGGCCGCCGTCCGCGATGCTTCCATCGCCGTTGCCGAAGCCCGGGCGAGGGCAAGGCTGCGCCGCCGCCACGCGCTTGTCATCTCCTTGCGCCTGGCGATCCTGGTCGTCTTCCTTGGCCTGTGGGAACTCGGCGCCGACTACAACATCATCGACCCGTTCTTCTTCGCCAGCCCTTCTGGCATCTGGCAGCAGATCTGGTCGTGGATCACCGAAGGCACCTCTCAAGGCCCACTCTGGCTGCAGATCTACGTGACGCTGGAGGAAACCTTCCTCGGCTTTGTCATCGGTGCCCTTGGCGGCATCGCCGCCGGCATCATCCTCGGCCGCAATCGGCTGTTGGCGGATGTCTTTTCGATCTACATCAAGATCGCCAATTCGGTGCCGCGCGTCGTGCTCGGCTCGGTGTTCATCATCGCGCTCGGCCTCGGCATGGCGTCCAAGGTGGCGCTTGCCGTGGTGATGGTGTTCTTCGTTGTTTTCGCCAACGCCTTCCAGGGTGTGCGCGAGGCCGACAGGGCAATGATCGCCAATGCCCAGATCCTTGGCGCCTCGCCGTTCCAGATCACCCGCACCGTCATCATTCCTTCGGCGATGAGCTGGATCCTCGCCAGCCTGCATGTCAGCTTCGGCTTCGCGCTGGTCGGCGCGGTGGTCGGCGAGTTCCTCGGCGCCAAGCAAGGCATGGGCCTGTTGATCTCGACCGCGCAGGGCGCCTTCAACGCCAATGGCGTGTTCGCCGCGATGATCATCCTGGCTGTCATGGCGCTGGTGGTGGAGTTCATCATCACCCGCTTCGAGAACTATGTCGTGAAGTGGCGGCCGGCGCCGTTCAACGAGCAGGGAACGTGATCGGTCAGACCAGGGGCAGCCTGACCGGTCAGGCCAGCGGCAGCCTGACCTCAACCAACAGACCGCCGGCCGCGCCATCCCCAAGGGTGACGCGGCCGCCGGCATTTTCGACGACCTCGCGTACAATGGCGAGTCCCAGCCCGCTGCCTTCCTCGGTCGAACCGGCAATACGGTAGAAGCGCTCGAAGACATGGTCTCGCTCGTCCGCCGGAATGCCAGGCCCGTCGTCGGCGACCGTCAGCACGGCTTCGCCGTCGATGGCCGCCAGCTTCACCGTGACACTGCCCTCGGCCCGGGAGTAGCGCAGCGCGTTGTCGACGAGGTTGACGATCATCTCGCGCAGCATGGTGCCGTCGCCGATGACCGGAACGGGGCCAGCCTCCTCGAGGCCGAGATCTATTTTGCGATCGATGGCCGTTGGCGCCAGGGTTTCCAGCACGTGCCGGGCGGCTTCCGCCAGGTCAATGCGGTCGGCGCGCGGCCGCCGGCTGCCTGGCTCGGCGCGTGACAGGGTCAAGAGCTGTTCGGCCAGCCGCGCCAGTTTGCCGGAACTCGCCTGCAGCGCCACCAGCGCCTCCTGGCGGGCATCGGCGGCACTTTCGCGAAGCGCATAGCTTGCCTGTGTCGACAGCAGCGCCAGGGGCGTGCGCAGCTGGTGCGCCGCATTGGCGATGAAGCGGCGTTGCGCCGCCATCTGCGCCCGCACGCGCTCCATGTAGGCGTTGAGGGCGTCGATCAGCGGGCGGATCTCGCTTTGCGCACCGGGCACTTCGACGGGGTCAAGGTCGCTGCGGTTTGGCGAGCGTACCGCATCGCGCAGCCGGATCAACGGCGCCAGGCCGCGACGCAAGCCGAGCAGCACGAACACGCCGGCAATCGCCACCAGCGCCAGTTGCTGGGCAAAGGCGCTGAACCAAAGCTGTTTGACCATGGCGTCATGGCCGGCAAGGGTGACGCCCACGGTGACTGATATTGGCGAGTCGTTGCCAGCGCCGATCACCGCATGGCCAAGGGTCAGGAGCCGCAGCTGGTGATCGCGGTAGGCGGCCTCGACACTGGCATGCTGCGGCGCTTCGGGCAGGTCGGGATATCCGGTCAGCAGCCGCCCGCCGGCTGTCTCGACGCGATAGTAGACGCTGTCGCGGTCGCCGGTGTCGAACATCTCGATCGCCGCCGGGGGCACCGTGGCATCGAGCACGCCGTCGACCATGGCGACCTGCTCGGCAATCGCCCGCGCCGATCCGACGAGCATCCGGTCGGTGACCAGGTCCGCGGTCGCCAGTGCGTTGCGCTGGCTGGTCCACAGGTTGATGGTCGCGAGCCCGGCAAGCGGCAGCACCACCCATGCCAGCAATTGCAGGCGGAGGCTGTTGATCCTCATGGCGCCAGGATCGTCACGGCGCCAAATCGTCTTGTCGCAAGAGGTAGCCGAGGCCACGCAGTGTGGCGATCTGGACCCGCGACCCTTCGAGCTTCTTGCGCACGCGGTGCACGTAGATCTCGATGGCGCTGGGATCGGCGTCGGTCTCGAAATCGTAGATCGCGGCCGACAATGCCGCCTTGCTCACCGTGCGTCCGGCCTTGACCATCAATTGCTCAAGCACGGCATGTTCGCGCGGTGTCAGCGCCAGCGCCTCGCCGGCAAGCGAAAACAGCCGCGTGTTGGTGTCGAAGACGAGATCACCGCAGGCAACGACCGGCGCGGTGCGGTCATTGGCACGGCGCAATTGCGCGCGGATTCGTGCTTCGAGCTCTTCGATCTGGAAGGGCTTGGCCAGATAGTCGTCGGCGCCCTCATTGAGGCCCTTGACCCGGCCGTCGAGACTGGCGTTTGCGGTCAGCACGATCACCGGCACCCGGTTGCCGCGCGTCCGCAACATTCGCAGCACCTCCAGCCCGCTCATGCGCGGCAGCGCAAGGTCGAGGATGACAAGCGCGTGGTCACCGGCGGCGAGCGCGTGTTCGACATCCTCGCCATCATGGACGATGTCGACGACATAGTTCGCCTGACGCAGGGTCTTGCCCAGCCAATCCGCCAGCTCGCGATTGTCTTCTACAAGCAGCAACCGCATTTCTATCGCTGTCCTGGGGTGCAGGTCACCCGGATTTCCGCCCACTTCTTCAACTGGCGCCGCCAAGTCGCGCCCGATTGATGATCGTGCACAAGCGATAATCTCGATCCAACCGCAAGGCAAATGGAGGAGATCCAGAAGTTCAGATGGTGCGCAATCGTTTCAAACCGAACCGTTCAGTTCGATTTCTGTTGACGCACTGTGTAGCAGATGGTGAACGCCGGCCTGGCGAGCGGTCGCGCCTGGTGATGGGCGTTATCGATTAACTGTCTGATTTCAAACAGTTAAATTATGACCGCCGAGGCCTGTGTCAAATTTCAAGGCCTGGATTCGAGCCGCGGGGGAACATCTTCGTGATTGGAATCCGCGGCAGGGCGAGCCCATCTCGGGGTGGTCCGAGCGACGCGAAATTCCTCCCAAGGGCACGCCACTAGACGGACATGACAAATACTGGAGTAATTAAAATGACCAAGATCGCTCTTACCGCCGCCGCCATCCTCGTTGCCACGGGCACTGCTTTTGCCGGCAGCGACAATTATGGCTCGGCCAACGCCAATCAGCCTGCCGTCGCTGTCGACCATTCGATCACCGCTTCGGTCTCCAAGTCGACGCAGACCGTCCAGGCCCCCGCTTCGCAGGGCGCTGACCGCAACCTCTTCGGCCGCTAATCGCGACTGCCGATATCGACCCAAACTTGAACTCAGGAGTAATTAAAATGACCAAGATCGCTCTTACCGCTGCCGCCATCCTCGTTGCCACGGGCACTGCTTTTGCCGGCAGCGACAATTATGGCTCGGCCAACGCCAATCAGCCTGCCGTCACCGTCGACCAGTCGGCCACTGCTTCGATCTCCAAGTCGACGCAAACCGTCCAGGCCCCCGCTTCGCAGGGCGCTGACCGCAACCTCTTCGGCCGCTAATCGCGACTGCCGATATCGACCCAACATTGAACTCAGGAGTAACTAAAATGACCAAGATCGCACTCACCGCCGCCGCCATCCTCGTTGCCACGGGCACCGCTTTTGCCGGCAGCGACAACTACGGCTCTTACAATGCCAACCAGCCTGTTGCGAACCAGTCCGTGTCCGACATCGACACCACGCATACCGGCTCGATCCCGAAGTCCGTAAAGACGCAGGGTGATGCCAATGCCAACGTGCCGGCTCAGTCGGGCCAGGGCATCTGGGGTCGTTGATTTCTGAAGTCTGCGACCACAAAGAGCGGTGGGCCTTGCCCGCCGCTCTTGTTTTTTTATGCATGAGCAGGATTTCGGCCGACGGCATCGGTGTCGGAGCGCCGATCGTAAATCGAACCAGCTGGTTCAATTTATGTTGACGAATCGTGAACGCATGGCGAGCGCTGGCTCGATGAACCGCCGCACCATGCGTCAGGCACCCTCCTTATAAGCATCTGAGATCAATTGATAAACAGGGTGAGCTCAATCCCTTGGCCGACGTTCGAGGTCCCGATTCCGCGCGTCAGGGAACGTCTTCGTGATTGGAAGTCGGCGCACGAAAAACCCAGATCGAGGCTGTCCGAGCGACGCGAAATTTCCTCCCCAGGGGCACGCCACTAGACGGACAGAATCAGGAATACCGGAGTAAATAGAATGAACAGGATCGCTCTTGCCACCGCCGCCATCCTCGTTGCCACTGGTGCCGCTTTTGCCGGCAGCGACAACTATGGTTCGGACAATGTCAATCAGCCGGCCGTCACCTCGCACGCGGTCAATGTCGACCACAGCTACACGGCTTCGACCCACAGGCAGGTCAAGCATCGCGACCTCACGCTGATGCCCGATTCGGTCCAGCCGGAATCCGGCCAGGGCAACTGGGGAAACTGACGGCTCAGGCGGGTGTGCGGCGGGCTTGGCCTGCCGCACCTGCCATGGACACTAGCCGCCCAGGTCCTTCGGCCGCAAGCAATGTGTCAGCCGGGCGGGGGATACGCCGAACCAATCGCCTTCGAAGACCACCCGGGCCAAGGCTGCCGTCGGGAATTTTTCCTCAAGTCTCGCGATCGCCTTGGCGTCCGACCCCGGCCCGGCAAGCTGTCTGGCCAACTGCTCCAGGCCCGGATTGTGGCCAATTACCAGCAAGCTGCCGCTTGAAGCGTCGGTTTGACCAATCTGGCTCAGAATGTCCGCCGCTGAAGCATCGTACAGCGCCTTGAGGAATGCGACCTGGGGCGGGACGGGCAATTCCGCCGCCACCAGCCGCCAGGTGTCGCGGGTGCGCAGCGCCGCCGACACCAGCGCCAGGTCCGGCAGCCAGCCGCGCGCCGCAAGCTCGCGCCCCATCAACCGGGCTGCCTTCACTCCGCGTTCGGCCAAGGGCCGGTCGAAATCATCGAGATCAGGGTCGTCCCAGCTGGATTTGGCGTGACGAAGCAGGAGAAGCTGTTTCATCGCCGCTCTAAGCTCAAGGCGTGATGCGCGCCAGATGCTCGAGGTCGGCTTCCTCGCGCAGCGGATCCGGGGCCATCACCACCGAGGTGCCGTTGTCGGCATCGTCGGCAAAGTGGGCAAGCACGGTGCGGCCGGCCTCCATGCGCGCCTTGCCTTCGGCGACCAGCCCCAGCGCCAGCGGATAGAGCCGGTGTTCGGTCTTCAGCACGCGGGCTGCCAATGTATCGGCGGTGTCGCCGACCATCACCGGCACGGCTGCCTGTGCGATGATCGGGCCGTCATCCATCTCGGAGGTGACGAAGTGCACGGTGCAGCCATGGATGCGGATGCCGGCGGCCAGCGCGCGCGCATGGGTGTCGAGCCCCTTGAAGGCCGGCAGCAGGGCAGGGTGGATATTGATCATGCGGCCCTGCCATTTCTGGACGAAGCCGGGGCTAAGGATGCGCATATAGCCGGCCAGCGCCACGATCTCGGCGTTGAAGGCGGTAAGGGCCGCGTCGATGGCGGCGTCATGCGCCTGCTTGCTGCCGTGGTCGGCACGCGAGACGACCTGCGTGGCGATACCGCGCGCCCTGGCGATGCCGAGCCCGGCGGCATCCGCCTTATCGGAAATGACACCGACGATCTCGGCCGGGAACGACGGGTCGCTGGCCGCGGCAATCAGCGCGGTCATGTTGGAGCCGCGTCCCGAGATCAGGACAACGGTGCGTTTCCTCTGCGCGCTCATAGGCCGATCGAACCCCGATAGATGACGCCTGCGTCGCGGCGCGGCACGATGCGGCCGATCGGCGTCACCGTCTCGCCGGCTTCCTGTAGCACGGCCGCGACCTGCGCTGCCTGGCCGGACGCGACCGCCAGGATCATGCCGATGCCGCAATTGAAGGTGCGCATCATTTCTTCCGGCGCCACGCCGCCGGTCTTGGCCAGCCACGAAAACACGGGAGGAACGTCGATCGCCTCGAGGTCGAGCTCGGCCGAAAAATCCTTGGGCAGCACGCGTGGAATGTTTTCCGGGAAGCCGCCGCCGGTGATGTGGGCGAGCGCCTTGATACCATGCGTGTTGCGGATCGCCTTGAGAATCGACTTGACGTAGATGCGGGTCGGCTCGAGCAGTGCTTCGGCCAGAGTGGCCTCGTCGTTGAACGGTGCCGGATCGCTCCACGACAGACCGCTGACGGCGACGATGCGGCGCACCAGCGAATAGCCGTTCGAGTGCAGGCCGGAGGAAGCCAGGCCCAGCAGCACGTCGCCTTCGACAATGTCATCGGTGGGCAGCAATTGGCCGCGTTCGGCGGCACCCACCGCAAAGCCGGCGAGGTCGTAGTCGTTGCCGTGATACATGCCGGGCATCTCGGCGGTCTCGCCGCCGATCAGCGCGCAGCCGGCCTGGCGGCAGCCCTCGGCAATGCCGCCGACGATCGCGGCACCCTGGTCGGGATCGAGCTTGCCGGTGGCGAAATAATCGAGGAAGAACAGCGGTTCAGCACCTTGCACGACGATGTCGTTGACGCACATGGCGACGAGGTCGATGCCGATCGTGTCGTGCTTGCCGGCATCGATGGCGATCTTGAGCTTGGTGCCGACGCCGTCATTGGCCGCCACCAGCACCGGATCGGTAAACCCGGCCGCCTTGAGGTCGAACAGGCCGCCGAAACCGCCGATCTCGCCATCGGCGCCCGGCCGGCGCGTCGCGCGCACCAGCGGCTTGATCTTCTCGACCATGAGATTGCCGGCATCGATATCGACACCGGCCTCGGCATAGGTGAGCCCGTTCTTGCGCTTGTTCACGTCGCGCTTGCTCATTTCTGGTGCCCGTTCAGCAATTTTCCTTGTCGCGGGCTCTTCGCATGAACGGTTTCTGTCCGCAAGGATAACGGCCATCTCGGCCTACAAAACCGTGGACAGCGCGCACGTACAGGCGCTCGTGATTGGCGAAAGCCAAGCTGAAGGCCGCTCCCGTGCGGGGAGATCGGCAGCTCCTCCCTTGTTGCCACCCGCCATCTTCATCATCTATCTCCGACCAAGAGGAGGTGCCAGGCATTTGACCATCCCCAACCTGATCACCATCCTGCGCCTTGTCCTGGTGCCGGCGGTGGTGCTGGCGATGCTGCAGGCGCGCTGGGACTGGGCTTTTGCCGGGTTCCTCGTCGCCGGCATTTCGGACGGCGTCGATGGCTTCATCGCCCGCCGTTTCAATCAGCAGTCCACGCTCGGCGCCTATCTCGATCCGATCGCCGACAAGCTGCTGCTGGTTTCGGTGTTCGTGGTCATGGGCCTCATCGGGCAATTGCCGCTGTGGCTGGTCGTCACCATGGTGTCGCGCGACGCGTTGATCGTCTGCGCGGTCCTGCTGTCCGCCGTCATGGCCCATCCGGTCGAGATGAAACCGCTTTTCGTGTCGAAGGCCAACACCGCCATCCAGATCGTGCTGGCGGCGGTTGTGCTGGGTGAGCTTGCCCTGTCGGTTCATCTCGACCCGCTGAGGCCGGTTCTCATATTGCTGTCCGGGGTCTTGACCGTGGCTTCGGCCGCAGCCTATCTCGTGACTTGGCTGAGGCACATGAGCTGACATGACGAAGGCTCCACTCCGGACATCCGAGACAGAAGCGGCGGCGATCGAGGCCGCGGCCGCCGACATCGCCGCGTCCGCGACCTTTCGCCGCCAGATCTTCTTCTGGCTGGCCGGCGCCGCGCTGCTGGCGCTTTTCCTCTATGTCTTCAGCGCCATCCTGCTGCCCTTCGTCGCCGGCATGGTGCTTGCCTATTTCCTCGATCCCGTTGCCGACCGGCTGCAGCGGCTCGGCCTGTCGCGTTTCATGGCGACGGTGGTCATCCTCATCACCTTCCTCATCGTGCTGGTCCTGGCCTTTGTCATCCTCATTCCGGTTCTGGCCACGCAGATGGCCGATTTCGCCGGCAAATTGCCGGAATATCTGACCCGGCTGCAAAGCCTGATCACCTCGTTCGATCCGAAATGGCTGGAGCAGAAGTTCGGCGTCAACGCCAATAGCTTGCGCGACGGGCTGAATTCGCTGCTGACCTCCGGCTTCGGTTTTGTCACCACCGTCTTCACCTCGCTGTGGAGTTCCGGCATGGCGCTGGTTTCTGTGGTCAGCCTGTTCGTGGTGACACCGGTGGTCGCCTTCTACATGCTGCTCGACTGGGACCGCATGGTGGCGGTCATCGACGGCTGGGTGCCACGCGACAACGTCCAGACCGTGCGCGCCATCGCACGGGACATCAACACCGCCACGGCAGGCTTCGTGCGTGGCCAGGGCACGCTGTGCCTGGTGCTGGGCGCCATGTATGCCACCGGGCTGACGCTGACCGGACTGAACTTCGGCATCCTCATCGGCCTGTTCGCCGGGCTGATTTCCTTCATCCCCTATGTCGGCTCGCTGACCGGGCTGGTGCTGGCCGTGGGCGTCGCCTTCGTCCAGTTCTGGCCGGACTGGACGATGATCGTCGCGGTCGCGGTCGTCTTCTTCATCGGCCAGTTCATCGAGGGCAACATCCTGCAGCCGCGGCTGGTCGGCAAGAGCGTCGGCCTGCACCCGGTATGGCTGATGTTTTCGCTGTTTGCCTTCGGCGCGCTGTTCGGCTTCGTCGGCTTGTTGATCGCGGTGCCGGCTTCGGCCGCCGTCGCCGTGCTGGTGCGGTTCGCAATAGCCCGCTATCTCGAATCGCCGCTCTACAAGGGTCGCGGCGCGGCACCTGTGCCGCAGCTTCCGGCCGATCGCGGCGGCGGCCACCGCACGCAACCGCGTCGCTGAAGTGACTGCCCAGCCAACCGACCCGCCGCGCCAGTTGCCGCTCGACCTCGGCCATGGCACGGGCTATTCGCGTGACGAACTCGTCGTCTCCGGCACCAACAACCAGGCGGTTGCGCTGGTCGACCGCTGGCCGGACTGGCCATCGCCGGTGGTGGTGCTGGCCGGTCCCGCGGGTTCTGGCAAGACGCATCTGGCCTCGATCTGGCGCGCGCGTGCCAATGCGGCGGCGGTCGACGCCAGGCGCATCGGCGACAGCATCGCCAATCTCGGCGCGCGGCCGGCGCTGATCGACGATGTCGATACCGGGACGGTTGACGAACAAGGCCTGTTCCATCTGATCAATGCGGTGCGTGGTGCCGGCTCGCAACTGCTTCTGACGGCGCGCCGCTTTCCCTCGGCCTGGGGTGTTGGCCTGCCTGATCTTGCCTCGCGGCTGAAGGCGGCTGCGACAGTCGAAATTCATGAGCCCGACGATCTCCTGCTGGCAGGCGTCATCACAAAACTCTTCGCCGACCGTCAGATCGAGGTCGAACCGCATGTCGTGCAATATCTGGTCCGCCGCATCGAGCGCTCGCTGGCGACAGCGATGCGCGTGGTGGAGCGGCTCGACCGGACCGCGCTCGAACGCAAGACGCCGATCACCAGGGCGCTGGCAGCCGAAACCGTCAGTGCCATGGATGAAGGGCAGGGCGAGTTCGAGATCTAGCCTAAGAGGCCGGTCTCAGAGCCACATTCTGGCGAAATGACGGACTGCGAGATAGACGGCAGAGTGAGCGGCGATATAGCCGGCGGCGACCAGCACAAACATCCCGATACTGACACGCCAGGAGCGGGAGACCACGGCGCCCGGGGCCTGCCTCGCCTGTCTGCGGCTTTCACGGTTGTTCCACATCGCCAGTGCGGCGCAGGCAATTGCCCACGTCACCATGACCGGAACCGTTATGCCGGCGTAGGCAAAGTAGGCCGGTCCGAAAAGCGACACCCAGGCATCGATTCCAAGCATCTGACCCCCCTGTTTGCCGAACCGCGGCGCCGGACACACGGCCGGAGCCGCAGCAAGTGAACCGCATGGCTGCGCCGGGCATTGGGCTGTGAGGGGATGGTCGGAGTGGAGAGATTCGAACTCCCGACCCTCTGGTCCCAAACCAGATGCGCTACCAGGCTGCGCTACACTCCGAACGGTCTGTTGCCTATTCATTTCGGTGGTGCATGGCAAGTGCAAAAACCTGCGAGAGCAAAAACCTTGCCGCCGTGCGCATTGCGCAGTAATGACGGGCGAAGGGTGGCGATGCTGCCTTGCACAACAACGAGGTGGCCATGTCCGCGCGCATTTTCAGCCCAGCCAAAACCGCGATGCAGTCCGGCAAGGCCAAGACCGGTTACTGGGTGCTGGAATTCGATCCCGAGTCGCGCAAGAAGATCGACCCGCTGATGGGCTATACGACGTCGGCAGACATGAGAAGCCAGATCAGGCTTAGCTTCGACACGCGCGAAGAGGCGGTCGCCTACGCCGAAAAGCAAGGGCTCGCTTTCCGCGTCGAAGAGCCGAAAGAGACCAAGCGCCGCCAGATTTCCTATGCGGAGAATTTCCGCTATGACCGCAGGACGCCCTGGACGCATTGAACGGCGCCCGGCGCCAGAATATCCAGCCGGCCCAACGGCCGGCCAGCGGTCCCGTAGCTCAGCTGGATAGAGCACCGGCCTTCTAAGCCGATGGTCACAGGTTCGAATCCTGTCGGGATCGCCAATAACCTCTTGTTTCTTATGGGATAATTGTTGCAACCGACTGCCAGCAGCAAGGGCAGTCTTGGTCGTGTCAGCACGGTGTCAGCAGAAATGAAGAGCCCGCCACCTTCTTCGGCAGCGGGCCATCCGGCAGCATCGGACTATTGAATGCAAGAGCCCGGCGGGTATTGCTTCGGATCGTAGCACGACGGCGAGACGAGCCCGAAATGCTCGTCGGTGCGGATAGGCATCATGCCGAAGATGTTGCGGTAAGCGTGGTGGAACGGCAGGACGATCATGTCGTTGCTCAGCTCTATCGCTGCTGAGAGCGTGGCGTTGCGCGCGGTCACAGCCCGCTCCTCACCAGCACTTCCTGCGATTCGAGATCATCCGGCCACATAATCACCTCGCCGAAGTCATCGGCACAGTAGCCTTCACGATCGCCGCCGTCCTCGTCGTCGCAGTTGTCTTGCTCGAGATCGTCGAGGCAAAGCAGCGAAGGCTCGCCGTCGGCCGTGTCCTCGAGGTCGCAGTCGACTTCCATCATGTCGAGCGCGGTGATCAAGGCCATGGCGCGGTCTAGGAGGTCGTTCAGGCGCGTCTCGACCGATTGGCGCCATGTGCGTGGGTCTACGCCTTGCGGGCAGCCGTAGGGCTTTAGAACTGGCGTGTGGGCGTTCATGATGCACCGCCTTCCGAGAGCCTTGCCAGTCCTTTCCGTTCATGGCGAACCTCACCGGGCTTGTCGGCCTCGATATGGGACATGATGATGACCATCCCGTCCGCGATGTTGTCGACATCAATGATCCGAAGCGGTGCGTCGGGCCACTTCTCCCAGAATGCCGCCTTGATTTCCTCGATAGCGGCGGCGATCCGCTCGTCCGGTGTGGGCGACGTTGACGCAAAGTTTGCGCCAACGTTCGCGGGAAGCACGGACAGCGCTCCCAGGCCAGCCGCAGTTGCCCCTGTGCCCAGCAGCAGGCGCCGCCGGTCGATCGTTGTTGCCTTCGTGTTCATTGATAGTCCCCACGGTCAGAACCGGCTTTCTACGGCCGGCGGCATTGTGTGTCCCAGGACACATTATGCCATCATCGGCGACGGGCCGAAGCCGGGGGGTAGAAACCAGCCGTGAGACTGGCGCGACGCTTTTAAGCCCGAAGGCTCTGGACAGAACGGCGCCCCCCGGCCATAAAGGTCGGGTCTGGAGCCGCGCCGCCAAGCGCGTCCATTGTTTGCAAAATCTGCAAACATTCATCCGAGAGACTTTCCCGCCAAGGAAAGTTGTGTCCCCGCCAAGGGACCGTTCGGAGATATCACGGTCCGGGTTTCTACGCCCACGGACGATAAGCCGCTGATTTGCCGATTTCGTCAAGCACTCCCGAAAGGGAGCCGGCTTGCGTTTGCGCGTGGCCGGCGCGATGCTGCCTTTCGGCACGCGGGGAACGCGACATGGCGGACGATTACCTGAAGGCGTATCGGAGCGGCGGACTCGACGCGGTCAACGGGCTGCTCAGAACGCAATTTCCCGATCCCGGCGATCACGTGCGAGCGCTGGACGACTTGGAGGAAAAGGGCCTCTGGGAAGTTGGGGACTGGCACTACTCAAACCGTGGCGGCCAGAAGCATCGGGATTCCGGCCGCGTACTGGCCTACCTCGGCGACGAAGAGGAATAGGCCAATGAGGTTGATCGCATCGTTGATCCGCTTTGCGTGGGAATGGATGCTGCTCCAGGTCGAGAAGGCCCGCCGACGCTGAAATCGTCAAGCGCGCCCTTGCGGGGGGCGAAGCTATGGGGGGCTGCAACTGAGATGAAGACAACACCTCGATCGTTCTTTCATGTGTTCGTTGAACCGAACCTTGAAGATTATCTAGATCAACCCGACGACGCGCGGCGCGGGTTCAATGCCTGCCTGTCTGCCTTTCAACTCGCGGATATTTTCTATGCATTTTATAAACGCGAGAATCCCGCAAGGGTCGCGCAATGGCCAAAGAAGAAGGAGCTAATAAAGCACCTATGCGATCTCGAACCAGCTTTCCTGACGATTCAAAGCGTGGCCACGGTCTACAAGCACCTGTATGCCAAGGAAGGCTTCTATGAAGTTGGCTCCCCAGGAGCGCTATGGAGTGTGAAAATTCCGGGGGAGAAAATCGAGATAGAATCAGATTTTGGAGATGATGTTTTTGTGCGGCGCCGGGACGGAAGCGTCGTGTCCCTCACTACTGCGCTGCGTCGGGTAGTTGTCGAAATGTGGCCAGCCTTTCTGCCTTATGACGACGAGGACTAACGCAGTCACACTTGCCCGCTGTGCAGCACCGCATCAATGAATGCCGTGCGTCTCCCCACGCCTCGCTGTGGCCTCTACGCAGCGTTTCTCGACCCGTTGCCGGAATAGATCGAGGTCGGCCTGTTTCTGGCGTTCTCGCTCCAGCTTGTAGACCTCTGGCAGTGGTTGCCAGTCAGCCGGCTTGAGCTTCATGCACCACTTCTCCCGGCGAAATCCCCAATGCCAGATCCCGACGACTTCCGAGCCGTCAAACCAGGTCGAGACGTTGAGCTTGGGGAAATGCAATACGCGGGCTGCCCACCAGACTTTCTCAATATCGTGATCGCCTGGACCCTTTGCCCACGGGGTCCACCCTTTGCCGGGTCTCTCGGTCAATTCGCTGTCGAGCATTCTCGCCCTTTTGCGGTGCAGAAATGATACCCCGGTATATCTGATGTATCGACGGAATTTACCAGAATAGCGGTCGTCTCTTGCGCAACTATTCACTTTAGCAGATGCTCATCTTCGGCCTTGGGAGGGCTGGGGGATGAAAAGAAAAACGTTGATGGCACTCGCTGCCATCCTGCCGCTGTGCGGCTGTCAAACAAGCAATCAAGCTGATTACATGCAAATTGGCTATGGACCTAGTTTCGAGGTCGCGCACGCACAGTGCGAGATGCGGAAAGGCTCAGTAGACCAAGGATACCTTGCCATCGGATCGCCGGCATTTGTTGCTGGTGCCGGCCTAGGCAATGCCCTTGGCAATGCGATCGCCGAAGATCAATACATGAAGAACTGCCTGATCATCAGCGGCTGGAAGCGATCTCCCCGTGGTAAGGGCGCTGCCGCCGCGGCAGCCGTTGCTACCGGAGCGCCACCCACTCCTTACGGCGTGCAACGCGCGCCAGGCAGTTGGATGAACACGGCCCTTCTGGACTGGTCGGCCGCCAACAACAAATGCATCGCTGGCGATAAGGCCTCCTGCGCAACTCGAGCCAGAATTGGCGCGCAACTGAAAGGCGCTGGCATCAACCCGGCGCCGATCTAGATCCTGGCTAAAGTTCAAGTCAACGTCACTTTCGGATCGATGTAGAATGTCGATGACGCTTTCGCTGCCTTGACGCGGACCAGTATCCAGCCCTTCTGCTGCGCCGTGAACGATGCATCGAGCTTGAACGAAGTCGTAGAGCCACCCCACGTTCCTGACCCCGGCGCTTGCCCAGCGCCGGCCGCGAGCAGGTCCGCCTTGGTATCGTTGACGAATGATCCGAGCGGCGATGACGCATCGCCAAGGTATTCGACATCGAGCCATATCTCATCGTTGTTCGGAACAGCACCGACGCCCCAGATGCCCTGCACCGCCGCATTGATCGCAGAACCGGTGGTGTCGTTCCAGATGGCGATCGGCGTCGCCTCGAACGGATTGTGGAAGTTTGCATTCGCCGTGGTGATGATTTTCCAGGCAAGCGGTGTTGTGCCGTCCGATGCGCCACCGGTTCGAACGATCGTCGTCTCCTCGGTCATCGTTCCGCTGTAACGAACCGAATCGGAGTTGTAGTTGACGCCACCAGAGCCGACACGGACATAATCGATTGAGAGCTGCCCTGGCACGTCAGGTGTCGCATATTTCGTCGCCGCAGCATTGATCTTGCAGTCGGTGAGTATGGCCCTTGAGCAAATGCTGCTGTTGGTTGTGCTCGACACGATCGTAGTACCAGCCCCCGCAGCGCTGAGATCGACCCCGTTGCATTCGAGGCGTCCGCCTTTGCCTGCTGCCCATCGAAATAGATTGGTCGGAGATGTCCCGAGCAGGGCCGAAGCTGTGTTTTTCCAGATCAGATGACAGCCGATCTCGATCCATTGAGCGGCATTCCCGAAGGAGACCGTCGTATCCTCCAGCACGACCATGATGGAGGACGAATTTGCCAGGTTGATTTTCGTCGAGTTGCCGCTGCCACCGATCCTCAGCGAGCAGCCGATGAGTTTGAAGTAGGCGCTGCCAGACAGCGGCAACGTGATTTCGGAGGCGCCCGTCGAGTTCCCGGCGGTGAAAATGATGCCATAGAAAATCGCGCATGGTCCGATGAACCGGATGCCGTTGTTGCCCGTTGTGGCGACCGTCGCTGTCTTTCTAAGATCAGCCGAAACCGGTGGCACGGAGCCAGCGTGATCGACGCAGGCGACAATGACCGGATTGGCGATCGTTCCTGGTGTTGTCATCGTCATCAACGATGCTTGCGTCTCTGCGTGATCTTCCGACACATAGATCGTATCGCCGGCAGCGGACGCCGTGAACGCCGCTGCGAGAGTGAGGTAAGCATTGGCCCAATTGGTGCCATTGGCAGCGCCGGCAGCGCCCGAGCGGACATAGCGAAGGGTCATGATAAGCGTGCTCCAAGGCCAAACATGCTGCTCGCCATTCCCCAGGCATCGGCGATCTGTTCAGGGGTAGTTGCGGCGGGCTCTGGCGCGCGGGGCGGTTCCTGCCCCTCGATGAGGGCTTGGATCTCCGCGTCGGCAGGCATGCGGGCGTGCGCGGCGGCGAGTAGTTGGCGGGCTGTCATGCTGCCCTCCTGGCTGCCACGCTGCCCTGGTCTGGTTGCGCGGTCTGGTCGGGATTGCCATCAGCCACCGGTGCCATTGCCGACGGCTGCAGATAGACATCGCCTTCCGGTCCGATCGGCTCCATGTCGACCGTGCGGCGGATATCGTTGACCGAAAGCCAGCCCCACTGCCTGCCCAGCGCGAATGCCCGATATTGCGCTTCGATGTTGGCACGGACGATCGCCGCCGTGTTGATCTTCAGGAATGGACGCGCCCTGCCACGGGTCGGCGAAAATAGCTTTCGGTTGGCCTCCTGCTCAAAACGGACGGTCCACGGCAGCACCGCTAGACCGAGGAAGTTCAAGCCGGCCTGCTCATAGTTCGCGAAGGTCTGTTTCGAGGTGTCGCCGATCAGTTGCGGAGGCACGCCAAAGAACCGGCAGACCTCCTCGACGCTGAAACGGCGCTGCGACAGAAACTCTGCGTCCTGTGGGGAAACGCCGATCTGCTCCCATTCCCAGTCAGCATCACCAATCAGTACCTTGCCGGCTTTGCGGGTGCCGGTGATGGTCTGTTCGACTTCTGCCCGAAGCTTGGCGAGGCCATCAGGGCTGATGCCGCTCTTCACCTTGATCATGCCGCTCGGCGCCGCCTGGTTGCGCATGAAGTTCGCCGCGAAGCGCTCCTGCGCCACGGCTATGCCGAGAGTGTTCTTGGCGTATTGGATGATCGACATCCCGATCGGACCATCGATCGACGGGCCAGCCAGATGGAAGACATCCATTGGCGCCAGGGTCACCTTGCCGGCGGTGCCGTTGTTGATATCGTATTCGAGCGCGCCGGTGTCGCGGTCCCGGCATATGTCGACGCGATGCGACGCGATCGGCCAAAGCGCAACCGGCCTCCCGAAGTCGTCGCGCTCGATCTCAGCGTAAGCATTGCCGTTGAACAGCGCCGATAGGAACATCGTTTCCCGCAACGAAAACGCCGAGATTTCAGGGTTTGGCTGCCGGTGAAGCAGGTTCTCGACCGGATGATCGGGAAGCCGCTGATTGCCGTCTTCAGGCTCTTTGCCCTTGGCCGCGAATACCTGGGCAGGAAGCATTGCGATCGACCGCGCGATCAGCGAGCCACATGCCCAAGCCGTCGAGCAGGACAAGGCGGCGTCTTCATTGATGAACACGCCGGAATCAGCACGTCCTGGCATCAGCAGGGTCGTATGCTTGACCTGTTGCGGCTCGGTAGTCTGCCGCTGTGCGAAAAGGCGATCAAATGGCCACATCGGTTTTCAGTCCTCGTCTGTGAGGTGAATGGATTCCCAGCGCTCGCGCATTTCCTGCCAGCGAGGGTGCCCGGGGTTGTTGAGAATGGTCGGGTCGATCCCGTCGGAGCTCTCCGCAGGCTTCTGATCCCAGAGTTCTGGCCGGTCATAGATCGACGTCGTGTCTCCAGTTGCGGCGAAGGCGCGGCCTACACCCATGGCCGCGGTAACGGCCAGGTCGATCGCATCGGTCGACTTGCTTTTCGACATGTAGAGCAGCCCGGTTTCGCCCTGGATTGGCACGGCATTGGAGAAGCACCACCGGGCCACCGGGTGCCCGCCGTGGCGGTATTTCCGGCCGATGATTGCGCGTTGCAGTTCGGTGTACATCGGCCCCAGAATTAGCGGGCGCTGCGGCACGTCGATCACAGGGAAGCCGTCGGCCAGCATCTTGCCCATCAGCTTCGCTGCGAACTTCTGGTCGAATCCCATCTCCCGAACATTGAACTCGGCATCGAGGTCGATGAGCTTTGCCTCGATCACATCGTCGTCGATCAGTTCGCCGGGGATGACGACGAGGTGGCCGTCGTCGACCCATTGCTGCCAAGGGACATCCGGGTTTTCCATGGCGCGCTTTTTCAGCGCTGCCTCGGTGATGAACGGATAGGCGAAAGCGGTGTAGCCGCCGTCGGCGTCGCGGAAGGTCGCGGTGATGCCGGCCAGATCGTAGGTCTTGGCCATGTCGACCGACACCCAGCAATCAGCGCCGGCGCGGTCATCCGGGTCGATCTCGGCGCCGCCCTCGTCATATGTCGCCATGTCGAGCCAGCCGGCGGCCGAGCCATCCTGCCATAGGTTGAGGTGCACCTGCTTGAAGGCCTGCCGCAGGCGGGGAAGCTCGCGGGCCATCAGCGCTTCGCTGCGCAGCTCGTCGAGGTCGGGGAAGCCTTCGGCAAGGCCAGGATTGACCTGGTGCCACAGTGCCTCGTCTTCCCAATCGGCGCCAGCATCGGCCTGGAACAGGATCGGCAGGAACGTCGGGTCGCGCTCGGGATGCGCTGCAACTCGCTTGGCGTACTGGAACAGATCCCAGGCAACACCCATCGGCTTCTCGCCGGCGGTGGTGATGATGATGGTGAGCGAGCCAGGCACCTTCGAAGCGCCGGTTTTGAGCGCATTCCACAAGCTGTAGCCGCGCCAGACGTGCAATTCGTCGGCCAGGACGAACGACGGGGTCTTGCCGTGCGAGGCGTCGCCGTCCGCGCTGATGGCGACGTAGGACGAGCGCGAGCGAAGATGTTCGACCCTGTTCTTGGTGTCGCGGATCCTCGTCGCGGCGAGCAGCCGTTCGTCGGGCAGGATCATGGAAACGGCTTCGTCGAAGGCAAGGCGCGCTTGAGTGCGATCGGAGGCGGCAGAGATCACCTGACCACCTGGCCGCTGTTCCGGCCCTATGGTGTGCCCCAGAGCAAGCACGCTGGCGAGCGTGGTCTTGCGGGCGCCGCGGGGAATGAGAGCAAACACTGTCGAGACCTGGCGCCGGCCGTCATCGGTCGATGGCCCATAGATGCGCTCGACGATGCGGCGCTGCCACCGATGGCGAAGCGGCCGGCGATCGGCGCCGACTTCCTTCGGATGCCGCAACAGGTCGGCGAACTGCAGCATGCGTGCGGCGCGGCCGTCGGGATCGGCGATTATGCTGTCGTCAAATGCCCAGGCTGGTGTAAGCGTCGCCATTGGCGTGCCCTCCCATGCCAGGCGTTGGCGTCGAGCCGTTGCCGATGATGCCAAGTCGCTTCGCCAACTGCAGCGCGTTCTGCGATGCCTTATTGCGGGCGCCGATCAGCGGATGAGGCCGCGGAATGCCGTTCGTCCCCTTGATGATCTTTTTGGCTTTGGACAATTCGCGGTCGCACTGTGAAATCAGGTCCATCGCGGCGACATAGGTGACGAGAAGCGGCTCGTTTTCAGCCGTTAGCGTACCTTTTGCGCGCAACATCGGCTCGAGCCGGCACCATTCGGCCCTCGCAGCCCTCGAGAGGCCGCGCGGCGCCTTCGAACGCAACGAAACCGGGCCTTCCGTGTTCGAGACCAATGTCAAGACCGCTCCCGTCATACGATTCGCGGCCCTCGGTCAGGATCGGGTTTTGGCTTTTCAGCCGGAGGGAAAAAATGCCGGGTGTCTCGAACTGTGGCCCCAGGCGGTCCGGCCCCCATCGCGGAAAGGTTTGTTGCGTTCTGCCTCTTTCGGTCCTCGGTCGCCGTCTTCCGGCTATGGCAGGGATGGCAGAGCGGTTGCCAGTTCGAACGGTCCCACATGAGGCGCTGGTCGCCCCGGTGCGGGATGATGTGGTCGACATGGGTTGCTGGTGCAGGGCAGCGCTTGCATGTCGGCGACGTCTTCAGGAAGGCCGCACGCTCGTGCTCCCATCTCGTGTCATAGCCTCGCTGCCTGGCTGATGGCCGATGCTTGTCCATTGCCGCCGCGCATTGGCAGCGCTGGCCGGCAGGCACGATGCGACCACAGCCGCAGAGACGTGGTGCCTTCAGCATGACAGTCCGATCTGCGGGGCGCCTGGCCGACCAAGCCTAGAACAAGCGCCCCGCTTCTCGTCGGAAGGGCAGCACGCTAAGATGCCCTCGACCTGGTGAATGGACAGGATCATCATCTCAGCAACTCCCAGTGCACGCGGTCGACGTCGGGCTGCAGGCTGCCGAGTGCACCGCATGCCTTCGTCTTGGCGCGATAGAACTTGCTGTCGAATCTGACCGTCTCGCCCTTGCCGTACACCTTGCCGAGTTCAAGCAGCGGCGCCCGTTGGAGCGCTTGTGGTGTTGAGCCTATGAACGGACCGGCGATGGCAGCGAAGCGAGCGCGCGAAGCCTTGGGGATGAGTGGCGCTGCGTCGTGGGAGATGGTGTGGGCAAGCCCGACCATGATGGCCTGACCGGCACTGAAACTGGTTTCGCCCTCGATCCATTCGCGGGCGAGGTCAACATCGTGGCCGGTTGCATCCGCCACTATACCTGACATCTGATCGGTGAGACCATCGAGGCGGCGTGCCATCGACCGCAGATCGCTGCTTGTGCCGGCGGCCGACGGTGCGGCTGGCCGGTGGAGCATCATTCGGCCGTCTGCCGTGATCGACCGGAGATCAGCGCCAAGCGCTACTATGGCCGCGGCGGACTCGGCCCGGATGATGTCGGCGGTGACGAGCGCATCGTGTCGAGCGAGCGCCTGGTAGAGCTTTAGGCTTGGTTCGAGGGCGCCGCCGCGACTGTCGATCGTGATTGCGACCGTTTGCCCCTGGGCGCGCTCGACGTCAAAGGCGAGCCCTTCCGCTTCCGAACCGATGTCGCCAACGATGTCGATCCGAAATACCTCCTCGCCGGGCGCGCGGGCGCCTGCCGGCAGCGGCAGCGAGCGGTCGACCATCGCGGCAAGGTCGATCGGGAGTTGCCACCAACGAACGACTTCATCGAGCATGTCGCGCGGCGTCCCATCGACCCAGGCGCGATTGCCGTTGCCGACCGTGAGCCAGACGTCGGTCACCACGTCGAGCCCGTTGCGTTGCTCGATTGCAGCCTGTGCCGCCAGGGCGCCACGGCGAGCATGGCCAGCAATGTCGATGCCATTCACGCAGTCGCCGATCTTGACCGCGACCGCCACTTGGCGGTTGCGGGTGGCTAGGAAGATACTTCCGGAAACGACGTGTTCGCCGAAGCGGATCGAAGCACTAGCCGCGACGAACGTCAGGCGCGGATCTGCGTCGATATGGTCATAGGCGAAGATCTTCGACATGTCGGTGTCAGCCCATGATCTGCCGAAGGTGGCGGATGCCTTGCAAGAGCGCAGGAGCGGCACCGACCCCGCGCCGGACAGGCAGGCCGTTGACAGATGCTGAGGCGGTATAGTCGAGGGCGACGGTGACGACATCTTCGAGTTCACCCAGAAGGCGCATCACCTCGGCCTGGTACTCCGCGGCCGGCGCCGCAGCATCGGCCAGGACAGTCTCACCGAAAGCTTCCCGCCTCTTGGTGCGCTCGACCAGCGCGGCGCTGTAGGCGAGTTCGATCCTGTCCCGCTCGTCGGAGATTGCCGCGAACTCTGCCTTGACGCCCGGAAGCGGGTTTTCGCGAAGCCTGGTGAGCACCGGCGTCAGACTGGCGTTCAGGGCCGCACGGTCGGCGCGCAACTTCGCCACGTTCGATTCGCTGAGCTTCAAAATGTTTGGCTTGGCCGGAAGGCGCATCGTCTCACGCAGCCGATCCGCTGCTGTCGGTTCAGTCTTCATCGGGTCTGCCTTTGCCAATCCGAACATGGGTCGGTCCTTTGCCGGTTGCGTCGTGCTGATCTGATTCTACGGCTGATGCCCTCGCTTCCGAAGTCACGCGTGACGCGTCCATCGCTTCAGCAATCAACGTCTTGATGGCGCGGCCCAGGTGGCGCCGATCGAGGCTTTGCTCGTCGCTCATTTGGAAACGCTTCTGCTCGGCGAACCACGACGCTTCGTCGGGGTTGATGAAGACGAGGACGCCGGCGACGTCGCCTTCCTTGTCTCGCTCGCGCTTTTCAGCCTGGCGTTTTGCGGCGAGCGCTCGAATGTGCTCGGGCGAGGCCATGTTGAAAACCGGCCACGGGCTCTCGGCCAGGAGTCGCATCAGTTCGTCGTCGGCGAGCGCGGTCATGAACTCACGCGCCTTTGGTCGCTTGGCTGTAGGCATTGGTAGGGCCCATGTCGGGCGCAGCGGCGGCAGGGTGTAGTGGTAAACTATATGCAGGTGACGTGGTCACCCCATTCGTGTCCTGTTTTCCGGCCCTATCGGGTGACGTGGTCACCCCATTCGGGTGACGTGGTACTGCCATGTCGTCGGCAATGGGGTGACGAGGTACCCCCAATCGGGTGACGTGGTCACCCCGCGTTTTTTTCCTGACAACGACTTTCCGAGGCGGCATATTCACATCGCGCCACCTCATGAATTCCTTCGTCGCCGGCATGGCACTGTGTGCCGGATAGTCGATCGGGTATTCGGTGAGGGTCCATGTGCTTGCCCTAGTTCTGCCCTCCGCTCGAGCCTTCCAATCGAAATGGCCCTTCTTTGAAACCTTGATGAAGCCAAGCTCAACCAGGCGCTCGCACGCACGATCTGCGGGCCTGTTGCTGCAGTTTAGAGCGAGACACATCTCATCGCCGCTGAAGGCGATGTCGCCGTTGTTCGAACCAGTGTAGCGCGCCTTGAACTCGACGTAGAGGCAGCGCTCGTACACGTCGAGCGATCGCCACGCTGGACAGTTCATCATCCACTCGTAAAGGCGCACATGCCGAGGTTCGCGGCTGGCTTTGGTCATGCCGCTCTCCAGCCTGCCAGGATCGTCTGCAGCGATTCCAGCTCGGCCGCGTTTACCGTCTCGCAGCGCGCCCAGGCTTCCGGCTCGATCAGGCCTTTGATCTCCCGCTCCACGCACTCCCGCAGGTCGCGGGGGTCCATGGCGTCGAGTTCCCAGCAATGGTGCGAATGGTTGCGGATGAACCAGCGGTAGCGCATGTCGCTTTTTTTGTCGGTCGCCGGGAAACACGGAAGACCGTTGACCTGGTGCACGGTCAGCGCGATCCGCCGGAACCGGACGTGGGAACCACCGTAGTCGGCGAGGCGCCGCGGCAGGTCTTCCTCTGACATGTACATGCCACTGGGGTCGAAGTCGCCGGCATAGAGGACAATCAGCGGCCTCCCATCATCGTCGGTGGCGATGTCGTTGACCGTGGTCGCACTGGCGAAGCCATGCATGACCCTGAAGCCGACGGCGAAGTGATCGAGCACCGGCTTGAGAACGCCGCGAACGGTTCCCTTCTCGGACCAGACCTCGACCCGATACGGCTGCTGATTCCAGAAGTCGCGGCGGTAGGATCGCGCAACCGCCCTGGCATACTGCGCGGGATCGTCCCAAGTCGAAACCCGCTCCAGTTCTCGCGTCTCGTCAACGATCCAGTCCCAAGGGATGTCGCCCTGCTCTCTCGCGATCCGCAGGAGGCGATAGACCTTCTGCATGTCGTTGGTCGACATCGACGGGATCAGCCCGGCCGTGAATAGCTTGTAGCCGATGCCTCGGCCGGTAATCGGCTGCATCTCCTCTGCGATACTGCGCATCGCGGCGATCAGGTCGAGCGAGGCTTGCGCCATGCCCCGAACCTTTTTCAATCCCGGTTGAATTTGCTGGGCCTCGGCCATTCAGCCAGCCCTCGCCATCTTCAAGTTGTGGAGCCGCAAGGCCTCGCAGCTTTCCTTCGCGGTCAGACCGATGGCCTTAAGCGCGGGAACCGCTGGCCCGCGCAGATGACGGGGTGTGTCGGCGAGAAAGAGCACGCCGCGCTCGACGTTGTCGGACTCGACGTGATCTTCGGTTGCAGGGCGGCCGGCCATTATGCGGCCTCCGACGTCGAGCGACGAGGTGCGGATAGCTTGCCCTCGACATATGCGTCGAGCGCTTGGTCGGTGTAGACGGCGCGATTGCCGAATATCTGATACTCGGGGCCACCGCCGACGGTGGCCAACTTCTGGAGCGTCTTCCAGCTCGTCTTCAGTCCACGCTCGGTCAGAAGGCGGGCAGCCTCCCGACGGTCGCGATAAGTTGGAGTGTTCATTTCTATTCCCTCGCTGGGGCTGGTTAAGTTTGCGAGGGAAAGATGCGTGTAGTGATCGGAAAAGTCGGACAGTAAGGGGCAGGAACCGGCGACAACCGGGTTACTGCCCTTGTTGCGTGCGGAGCTTCTCCATAAAGTTTCTGGCGTGCTGGCGAATGATAGTCTCGCTGAACGTTTTGCCGGTATCGTTTTCCGCCAGGGTGATCAGCCATCGTTCGACATCAGCTTGTGACTGCCAGTTCTCGACGTTCAACTGATCGGGAAAGCCTATGTGCGCTACTCTCTCTTGGAAGGCGACTTCGTAGGCTGGCCAATCAGCCTTCGGCTTGGCGCCGCCGAGGTTTTTGAGGATCGCTGGGCGCCGGGAAACGACAATGCCTCGCAGAACGATTTTACCGTCGCAAGCTGCCGAATCACGTTCAAAATCAGGATCTAGGAAGCCCCATCGGTCGGCCGGAACATCAACCCGCCTACCTGTTAGTTCTTTGCCGGCCTCAATGCCAGAGGCAACAAGGGTGCCGTCGCGAAGTAGCACCCCAACGGCGCCCTGCAAGTAAGAGATCACGTCGGGCTGGTAAAATCGGACATCATCAGGCGCGGGCGGTCCCCATTCGATCGATCTAACGTCAGCCTCGGTCAGCAGCAAATGAGCGTCGGCCAGCGATAACTCTTTGGACGGTTCGTCCAACGGCAGGCATCCAAAAGATCGAGATCTAGCCACCAGAATATCTTGAAACTGCAGCGCCCTAAGCTCTGCTACCACTCGATCACGATTGGGGCGGTTGCTCATCTTTACGCACCGCCTTTCATCGGCACGACGTCCGCTGGTTTCTTGTCAGTGGAAACCGCCATGCCGGCCAGGGCTACCGCCGCCCCTTTCTCCGCGATTGCTTGCCGGGCCTCCTGTGCCCAATGGACGTATTTTGCCGAGGTCTGCATGTCCCGATGGCCGAGCGCGGTCATGATCTCGCTGGCCTGTGCGCCTGCCATTGCCATGTGCGAGGCGAGGGAGTGTCGCAAGCCATGCAGGCCTATGCCCTCCGGCAATTCGGCCTCGACGCGGATCTTGTTCCACATCTTCGACAACACAACCGGGCCGTCACCTTTGGCAGGCGAGAAAACGAAGTCGTTGAGTTCGCCCGCGGGCTGGCGCGCGATCAAAGCTTGTGCTGCGGTGGGGAGACCGATGATGCGCGGCTTACCTGTCTTGCGGCCGGTCTTATGGGCCGCAGGGGGAAGAGTGGCGAGGCCCGCCTTCAGATCCACATGCCGCCAGCACAGACCGGCAATCTCGCCCCGCCGGGCTCCGGTCAGGGCAATGACGCGAATGGCGTCCGCGACCGGCTGCCTGACGCGCTTCTCCGCCTCCATCAGGTCGAGGGTTTTGAACAGACGACCATAGGCTGCGGCATCGTCGAGAATGATTTCGCGCGTTCCATCGGCGCCGGTCTGATAGGTGGATGCCGGGTTGCTGGTAATGAGCCGTTCTCGTAATGCCCATGCCAATGTGCTGCGCAACAGCCGAAGGGATTTCCTCGCCGCGCCTTCGCCGCCACGCACCCTCGCCAGAGCACGTGGGCCGACCTTTTCCCTTATCGCAGTCTTGCCATCCCGAATGGAGTTGAAGGCCTTGGTGAGGTCACCCGGCCGCAGTGCGTCGACATGCTGCTTGCCGAGCAGGGGGATCAGGTGGCGATTGATCCTGCCCTTGTCGGTGGCGCGGGTTCCGACGGCCTTTCCCTTGAACGCATCGGATTCGAGATAGGCCTCCAGCACCTCCTTGACCGTTGTCGCCAGCCGGCGCTCTCTTTTCTCGTCCAGGGGATCGCGCCCGGCTTTGACCAGCCGTCGCATCTCATCCGCCGCGTCGCGCGCCTCATCCGGCGTTATCGATCCGTGCTTGCCGAGCGTTGCCCTGCGTTCCTTGCCCTCCGGCGTGCGGTACTGGTAGATGTAGCTCTTGACGCCGCTGGGCAGGACGAGCAGGCCGAAGCCTTTGATCTGGTCATCCCAGACATAGAATCGCCGGTCCTTATCGTGGTCTGTCGTGTCGACAATGCGCTTGGTGATCTTGGGCATTTTCCCGCCTCCGTTTGCTGACACAGGCTTGGCCGTGTCAGCGCCATGTCAGCAAAACGCAGTAAGTGACGGTATGCGTTAGGCTTGACAATCGGCGTGAGGGTAAGCGTCAAAGCCTTTGTTTGCAAGGCTTCGGTGTGAATAAGTAAGAGCGTGTCAGCAAAGGGGAAGGGGATTAAAACCGGCCTTCTAAGCCGATGGTCACAGGTTCGAATCCTGTCGGGATCGCCAAAGCCTTTCGGTCCGTTCCGGACACATAGGTTACGGTTTATACCGGAGACACGGGCTTTCAGAGAGCGGTATCAGGTCTCGTGCGCTCAGACCGCCGCCGCCAGAAGCAGCGTTACCCCCAGGACCGTCGACGCATAGATCGTCGCTAGGAGCACGATCGGCCGAGGATACTCGGTGGGTGTTGCGAGGCTGGTTATGTCGGGACCCCGAAATGTTTCGGTGCCGGGCGACGGGACGTCGGCGGCGGTGGCAGCGTTGTCATTGCAAGCGCGCAGCACAGAAAGGCGCTGGGTTATATCCGCGGCGATCAGAGGATCGTCCGCCACCAATCTCGACCAGTCCGAAACAATGCCGATTTCATGTTGTGACATCGCGCGCCTCCCATTTACGGCCTAACAGCGATATCTAAATTATGTTCCACTAATAGTTTCGCGAGGCGGACCGCTCTTTGTCACCGCGGTCTTTTGATCGATGAAAACCACGCCCGCTGCCTCCAAGCCTCGACGGATGGCAGCCAGCTTGGCGGGACTGGGAATCCTTCGCCCGCTCTCAAAACTGCCAATCGTTCCTTCGCTGAGGCCGCACTTCGCGGCGAGTCGCACCTGCGACCACTTCAGGATCGCTCGTGCAGCTCTGCACTGCTGGGGTGTAAGGGGTTGGGTCCCTGAGACGGTGGCGCTTCGCTTGTTCACATCCTGACGGTCCTTCGCTTCGGCGGGACACGGCTTTGCACCAGGCCCGCCTTGTCCAGATCCACCGTGACCATTGTCCCGAGCGACACCGTGACCTTGTCGCCGTCGATCCGCGTAACGTCGCCGGATAATTCCATCTGCTGGCCCCTGGTCAGCCTGGTTGCCGGATCAATGACCGAATGCGGAAGACCGGGGATCGACACGCTGACGCGGTCCTTCGTGACGCGCTTCAGCACCGTCGCCATGACCGCCACCTCGTCGCCGACTTTATTGCCATGCTCTGATTCTGGGGCGGCATCCGCCGGCGTCAAGGATTAGCTGCGTCTGATATAGAAAAGTCCGCGGGCGTGGCTCGGCGCCAGCGTATTATTTCGTTACTCGGCCTTTTCGGAACCTTCCCGCGCACGGCGCGTTCGGCCCGCTGTATTCGCGGACCCTCATATAAAAGTGGACAGGCGGGAGGCAAACAAGGGTGGGGAGGAGTGTTGCCATGTCGAAGCGAGAAATAGGGATATCTTCGGCCCTCGATCGGCGCATTGCCGATCTCAGGGCCAGGATGCAGGACGCCCGGATCACGGAATACGAAATGAAGACCTTTCAAAAAGTGGCTTCAGCCATGGGAGGCGACGGAGGCTCCCTGCGTCTCGATGCCGACGACCTGATCGCGGCATCCTTTGTCGTCGATGCGCTGGGTGAACCGACGCTCAACTGAGACGGGCGATCTGGCTTCGCGCGCCGTTTTGCCCTTGCCCGGCCGGCAATTGGCCCACGCCTTCACACTTTGAAACAGGATGGCTGCTTTCCAGCGGCCGTCCTGTGGCGTCTGCCCAAGCGTCTGTCGCAAGTCATAGGCAGGGGCTGGTTGGCCGGTGGATTTGATTCCGCCGCCGACATCGAATTGGAGGGAAAGTCTTATCAATTTGTTTGGGTTGGTGCGTCATAGTAGCGACGGCTAACGGAGTTGAACGCGATGAAGCTCGATCTGTCGCCGACGAGCTGGGGCAGGGTGATCGCTGTCACGGCAGTCGGTACGGCATTCTTCATTGCCGTGGCGTTCTTCGTCGATTCCTTCAATTTTCCCTATCTTTCGCCCGAGGCCGTGTGGCGGGCGCAGATGACCGACCTGATGCTGCCTTTGGTGCTGGGCGGCTCGTTTCTGTTTTTCCTGATGTGGAAGATTCGCCAGCTGGCCATCGCGCAGCGCGATCTCAGCGTCCTCGCCGCGACCGACAGCCTGACAGCGGTGCTGAACCGTGGCGCCTTCTCGATGCTGGTCGAAGCCTATCTCGAGCAGACCCGCAAGCAGGAGCAGACCCGTTCGGGGGCGCTGCTGATCATCGACGCCGACCACTTCAAGTCGATCAATGACCGCCTGGGCCACGATTGCGGCGATCAGGCCCTCAAACTGATAGCGCAGGCGATCAAGGGGCAACTGCGTGGCAGCGATATCGTCGGCCGCATCGGCGGCGAAGAATTCGGCGTGTTTCTGCCCGGCGTGGATCCCTCGCAATCCTGGGTGGTTGCCGAAAGCATCCGCCGGCGTATCAGGGAGATGGAATTCTCACCCGGCGGCAGGCCTTGTCCGCTTTCCGTCAGCATCGGCGGCACAAGCTTTACCGGCCCGATCACCTATGAGGAAATCTTCTCCGCTGCCGACAGAAGGCTTTACACGGCCAAGTCGAACGGACGCGATCAAGTCAGCTTCGATCCGGCCGGAACGTCTCCGGCGCCTGCGCCCGGCGTCGCCACCGTGCATTGACGGGTGACTCGGAACAGCACGCTGACTCGTGCAGGCCGTCGCGCAGCAGTGCTTTGGCTGCCGTCATCACGCTAAAGAGATAGTTTTCTCACGCCTGAAGCGGCAGATATCGAAAATCTGTCGACTTATGCGCCTTGCTTCGACCAGGAGCTTTTCGGCGGGACTCCGCTTTGGAGCGGAATTTGCTCTGGCTCTCACGAGCCGCTCCTCATTAAGAAGGCTGGTCAACCCGAAGGCCTTCTCGCGGATAAGGTCATTTTGCACACACAGTGCCGGCAACAGTTGGTAGATCGCTTTGCTTGACGATGTCGGAAGCGCCGGATCGAAGATAACGTGATCGGCGGGCGCATCGAGACTTCGGGCGATCAGATCGCGCGCTGCTTGCTTCGAAATGATGTACCCGGCCGCTCCGACGTGGAACCCATATAGCCTAACCACCGAAAACACCCGACTGACGCAGGTGCGCTTCATCGCGATGACGGTTTTCCTTAGGTAGGTTCCAGCTTGACGATATCGGCGTTGGCCGGAATCCATCCATCATCAGAAAGCATTGGGCCAGCCGCTTCGGACAACAGGACGTCATCCTCGAAAATCGCACCAAAGGCATCTTCACCATCCGCGATGATGGTCCAGCAAACCTTGTGGCTCATAAGACAAGCCGCTTCCGTGGGGGTCAAACTTGGTGAAGTCGCAGCAAATTCCGGTCGACGCAACGCGTCCACGGCAGGAACCCGGTCGAACGAAACACCAACCTTCGCGAATTCAGCCGTGACATGGGCAAGTCGATCAGGAGACCGATCGAGGTTAATAACCATACATTTCATTGATGCCCCCCACAGGCTATCTGTCAATAATTACTGTCTTGGATCTTGAAATAACTTGCTTAACCAAATAGCGAGACTCCGCAAGGGGTAGGCGACGCAGCTTGGGCTGCCAGTGATATTTTTGAGCAATAGATGGACGACTTAGCACTCACCGAGTGCCTCGTATTGACGTAACCTGCTTAATGGGCGACCGATATCTCGGACAGCTAAATATCAGCTGAAGGTGGATATCTCTGTTCACAGCCATTTTGTAACAGTTGCGTTAGCTCTGCTCGGCGACAAGTAACGCCTCCGAGCGCCATGTGGGCAGCACGGCAACGGCCAGATTTTCACTATCGGCAAACAGCCGGCCAGGCTAACAAAGCGCAGCGACCATGATCCATTTGTTCAACGGCTTTCAGGACCCCTTCGGTGGCAGTGACCTTGAAGCTCTGGAACTGTACCGGCTGTTGAGTGTCGATTCCGAGGTGCATCTGTGGGCAACCTCCTCCAGCGTGTCCGGCGAGTTGATGCGGAATTTCCCGATTCGCCGCGTCTCGCTGTCGAAGTGGGATGTACCGAATGGCGGTACCTACGTCTTTCTCGGCTCTCATTGGCGCAACAAGATATGGCCTTACCTGATCCCGCGGCCGCGCCGGCTGATCTATGTCTTCAATAGCTTTCACCCGAAAATCATCTCGCTGACGAGACGCATGCCCCGCATGCTGAACTGGCCCGACGCCGAACTGGTGCTGATTTCCGATTTTCAGAGACGGATGCTCCAAGTCGATGGCACCGTGCATCCGTCTCCGATCGATATCGAACGTTTTTCACCACAGCATCTGGGTTCGGATCGTCCCTTCACCGTCGGACGCTTGAGCCGCGATGGGCCGGGCAAACATCATCCCGATGACATACCCCTCTACGAGACATTGCTGGCCGAAGGTACAGCCTTGCGGATTCAGGGAGGGATAGGGCTCAAGGACAGCCTCATGCCGCATCCGCAACTCGAACTGTTCCCACCCGGCCAATTTTCCGCCGAAGAGTTTCTGCAGACGCTCGACGTGTTTTATTATCGCACCGGTTGGCATATGGAAACCTTCGGTCGCGTGGTGTTCGAGGCGATGGCCTGCGGGTTGCCCGTGGTCTGCCATTCATATGGCGGTTATTCCGACCATATCAGGCATGGCGAAAACGGTTTCTTGTTCGAAACGACGCAGCAGGCGGCGCGCATCCTGGCCGATCTCAAAGCCGACCCGGCGCTGCGGGCGGCAGTGGGCCTCAAGGCACGGCAGACCGTCGAGCAGATCTATTCTTCCCAAGCTGTGCGACAGAGGCTGGATTTCTACCTGCGCTAGCTGCACGTCATCCCTTGGGCCATGGGACATCCTTGGCGCAACAACATGCCCGCTGTCATCGATCTCGACATCGCGCTAAAGCAGGCACGCAAAGCGGACGAATGGGGCCGACAGCCAGCGGCGTGCCACAGACTGGGCAGGACTTCTTATCGATGACATTGATGGGCGCGGCGGCACTGCTGATCCTGATCCTGACTTACGCCGGTGTCGCCATTGGCCGCATCCCCGGCCTGCGCCTCGACCGGGCAGGGATCGCGCTTCTCGGCGGGGCCGCGATGATCGCCATCGGCGCGCTCAGCATGGAGGATGCGTACCGGGCGATCAATTTCGACACCATCACGCTTCTGCTCGGCATGATGATCGTGGTGGCGCATTTAAAAGTGTCGGGCGCCTTTCGTGGCCTTGGCGCCGTCGCCATCGAGCACGCGCATGCGCCCTTCATGCTCTTGGTGATGGTGACGCTGCTGACCGGCGTGTTGTCCGCCTTCCTGGTCAACGACGCCATCTGTCTCGTCATGGCGCCGATCGTCGTTCACGTCACCCGCGTGATCAAGCGCAACCCGATCCCCTATCTGATCGCCACCGCCACCGCGTCGAATTGCGGCAGCGTCGCAACCATCACCGGCAATCCGCAAAACATGGTCATCGGCGCGCTGTCGGGCATTTCCTATCCGGCGTTTTCGGCAGCGCTGGCTCCGGTCGCCCTGTTCAGCCTCGTCGCGGTCGTTGTCATCATCCGCATTGTCTTCCGGGCCGAATTCGCCCGCACCGTCCAATTGACGCCCGAGGTCTCGCGGGGCCGCATGCACAAGGGGCAGGTGCTGAAGGCGGTGGTGGTCTGCATCGGGCTGGCAATTGCCTTCTTCGCCGGCGTGCCTGTCGCCAAGGCCGCACTCATCGGCGGCGCCATCCTCTTGCTCACCCGGGCCATCAAGCCGGAGCGCATCTACCGCGAGATAGACGGTCCGCTGCTGTTCATGTTCGCCGGTCTGTTCGTGGTCGTCGCCGGCGCCGAAAAGACGCTTCTTTCGCCAGACATGATCGCTTCGGCCAGGAATCTCGGGCTGGACGACGTCTGGCGGCTGTCCGGCTTCACTGCGGTGCTTTCCAATATCATGAGCAATGTTCCGGCCGTGCTGGCGCTGCGGCCCTTCATACCCGGCCTCGAAAGCCCCGAGCGCGCCTGGCTGGTCGTCGCCATGAGCTCGACGCTGGCCGGCAATTTCACGCTGCTGGGTTCGGTCGCCAACCTGATCGTCGCCGAACAGGCGCGGGCCGCCGGCACGACGCTGTCGTTCGGCGCTTTTTTCAAGGTCGGCTTGCCTTTGACGCTGATAACGCTGGCCGCCGGCACCGCATGGCTGGCTTTCGGTTTCTAATGCATGTCGTTGCCCCAAAAGTGGCCCCGGTTTTAGGGCAACGACATGCATAAAACCAAAGGCTTAAAGCGCGTCGCGCTTTAGACCTGGCTGCCTGAAAGTCGCGCCCGCACCAGCGTCGCCGCGGCGCGTCCGGCCGCTTCGATGTAATCGGGGTTGCGGTGGATCAGCATGATCGAAAAGCAGCCGTCGATCAAAAGCACGATCTCGCGTGCCAGGGTTAGCGGCTCCACGATGCTGTGGCCCGACAGGGCGCCGGCCAGCCATGTTTCGAAATTCAGCTTGTGCCGCGCGCCCACCTTGACCGCCGGATGTCCGGGCATCGAGGCGAGTTCGGCGGCCGTGCGCAGGAAGCCGCATCCCTTCCATTTCGGATGGCGAGCGGACCTCGCCAGATTGGTGAAGATCGCCTCGACCTTGCGATCCGCGCCGCCTTCGGCAGCCTCGAACCAGCCGGCCATCCGCTTCAGATTGGGTTGGTCGCGGCCGTCGAGATAGGCCGCGATCAGGTCGTCCTTGCTCTTGAAATGGTAGTAGAGCGTGCGCTTGGTGAGACCCGCTTCCTCGGCAACGGCATCGACGCTGACACGACCGATTCCTTCTGCATAGAAGAGCCTGGTCGCGGCATCGACAATGCGTTTGCGGGTAGGGCTCTGCGTGTCGGGCATAAGCCTATGTATACCGACTAGTGAATATACACAAGCGACAAAGGGCATAGTCTTCCTTCCATCAGCATGATGGAGAAGGAAGAGCCAAATGACAGATCTTGTCCTTAGCGAAACCCGGGATGGGATTGCCATCCTCACCCTCAACCGGCCGGAGAAACTCAACGCGCTGAACTATGCCCTGATCGATCGCCTGCTTGCTGTCCTTGACGACATGGAAGTCGATGACAGCGTCCGAGCGGTCATTCTGACCGGAGCAGGGGAGCGGGCGTTTTCGGCGGGGGGCGACATTCACGAGTTCTCGGCCAGCGTGGCGCTTGGCGTCGGTGTCGCGATGCGGGATTTCGTCATGCGCGGGCAGCGGCTGACGGCGAGGCTGGAAGCCTACCGCAAGCCCGTCATCGCCGCCGTCAACGGCATTGCCTTTGGTGGCGGCTGCGAAATCACCGAGGCCGCACCGCTCGCTATCGCCAGTGACCGCGCTTTGTTCGCCAAGCCGGAAATCAACCTCGCAATGCCGCCGACCTTTGGTGGAACCCAGCGCTTGCCGAGGCTCGCGGGGCGCAAGCGGGCGCTCGAACTGCTGTTGACCGGCGACTGGTTTGCGCCGCCGCGGGCGCTTGAACTGGGTCTCGTCAACGAGGTTGTGCCGCATGCCGAGTTGATGCCGGCGGCATTTGATCTGGCCAGGCGTATCCTGCGGCACTCCGATCTGGCGATTGCCGGCATCCTCACGGCAGTGGCGCGCGGCCTCAACCAGAGCATCGCCGAAGGTTTGCTGGTCGAGGCCGAGCAGTTTGCCCGCATGGCCCCGACCGCTGATCTGCGCGAAGGGCTGAATGCCTGGATTGCACGCCGCGAGCCGGGCTATGACGGCTCGTGGACACATATCGCGCGTCCCGACGAGGCCAGGCGAGCCTGAAGCGGGTCGCTGGAATTCCTCAGGCGACCCGCTTCAGGTCTTTGTTTTCATGCGTGTCGTTCTCCCAAAACCGAGGTTACTTTTGGGAGACATGCACTCGTCGGAGCTGGATCAGGGCGCCACCACCAAACGGCCCTTCATGTTGGGGTGAAAGCGGCAGAAGTAGTCGACCGGTCCCGCCGTCTTCAAAGTCAGGCTTGCGGATTTCTTCGGCGGGATCATCACTTCCCAGCCGCCTTTCACGGTGGCCGTGTGGGCGAACACATCCTTGTTCACCCACTCGATCGTGTCGCCGACCTTTGCCTCGACGGTGGCCGGAGAGAACACCAGCCTGTCGATGGTGACCTGGATGGTTTCGGCTTGCGCCGGCACGATCCCGACGGCGAGCGTCAACGCAATCCACAGATGGCGGTTCTGCATGCTCCCGGTCCTTACTTGAGCATGCCGGCGACGTGTTCGGCGTGCTGCTCATGGCCCTGGAATATCTTCAGGCCGGTTTCCAGCAGGCTTTTCAGCTCGGCATTCTGCGCCGACGGGATCAAAAGGGTTTCGAGCGCGCCGTTGACCTGCTTGTGATAGGCGACCTCATTGTCGACATAGGCCTTGTCGAAGGCAGCGCCGTGGAGTTTGGCGAGCTTGGCCCGCTCCTCCGTCGCAGCTTTGGTCAGCGCCTTGCTGGTGGGGTTGTCTTCCGGGGTGACCTTGAGCTTCTTGACCAGGTCGAGCGCCTGAACATTTACAGCCTCGTGATCGCGGACCATGTCCTTGGCGAAATCGACAACCTCCTTGTTCTTCGATTTGTCGATGGCCAGCTTGGCCGCTTCGATGTCGATGACCCCGGCCGTGTAGGCGATATGGGCGATCTGCGGATCGGTCGGCTTGTCGGCGGCTTGTGCGAACGGCGCGGTGCCGAGCAGCAGCAGGGCGGCGAGCGCAGCAGTGTGTCGGATAGACATGGCATCTCCTTCGCCGGGACGCTGAAATCGCCCCGGACAGTGTTTTTCGGTTGACGGTCATTGGATGCTGGTCAGCGGCAAACGTTCCCGCTGAAATGAACTGAAATCCGCTGAGGCTCAGCTTTCCAGCCCGAGCCGTCGCATCACGGCGCTGGTCAGTCGTTCGCAACGCCGGCCGGCGAAGGGGAAGGCGTCGAGCAGCACCGGCCCGATCTGGTCGTCCAGCGCCTTGCGGACAAGGGCGCGGGCGCGGTGCAGCCTTGTCTTGACGGTTTGCGGCCGCACGCCGAGGAGGTCGGCGGTCTCTTCGATGCTCAGTCCCTCGATCACCCGCGCCACGAACACCGTCCGGTAGACGTCGGGAAGGCTGTCGGTGGCCTGTTCGACCAGTTGGAGGATCTGCCGTTGCGCCATTGTCCGTTCCGGATCGTCGCTGGGATTGAGGGGAAACCGGATGATCTCGGCTTGCGGATTTTCCGGCAGCGCCACCGTTTTGCGCCTTTTGCGCAGCCGGCCGAGCGCCTCGTTGATGACGATGCGCGATAGCCATGTGGCGAGCGAGGAGTCGCCGCGAAACGCATCGAGATGGGCGAAAGCCTTGACGTAGGCCTCCTGCACGATGTCCTCGGCCTCGCTGTCATTGCGCACGACGCCGCGCGCGATCCGGTAAAGCCGCTGATTGTGTGTCTTGATGATGGTGCGGAAGGCGTCGCCGTCGCGCACCAGCGCGCGGTGCACAAGCTGCATCTCGCCTGGCACAGCGGAAGGCACGGCCGTCAACACAGCAGGCATGGCAAGTTTCCTCAACCCAATCTCCGAACCAGGATCTCGATTGGGAGATTGGACGCTGTCGCCGGCAAAAGGTTCCCGAAGATTTTCTGCCGGGTCCGGCGGCCGCTACACTACAGTGCGAGCGAAGGCTTGTCAGGCAGCCTGCAAGCGCGCCGTGGCGGCCAACAGATCGGTCTGGGTGATCAGCCCGAGAATCCGCTTGTCGTCGTCGACGATGATGACCGCATGGCTGCGGCCGTCGGTGAGCACGGGCAGCAGACCCATGGCGGCGACGCCGGCGGCGGCTGTTGCCGCGGGCGTTAAGACGGATCCAACCGTCCCCGAGGCCTGGGTGAGTTCGCGCAACCCCACCGTGCCTGCCAGCCTGGCTTCCGCATTGACGACCGGCAAGGTGCGGATGTTGTGGTCAAGCAGCAATTGGCGCGCCGCCTCGGTGGAGGTGTGAGCATCGACCGAGATCACATCGCGCGACATGATGTCCTCGCACAGAAGGGTCTTGTGCGCGCGCACCATCGCCTGCAATTCGACCTGCCGCAGCAGCCGGTCGAGATCGTTGCGATCGATATCGAACGTCTCGTCGAGTGCGCCAAGCGCGGCATCGATGTCTTCCGACCGAAAGCCCACGCGCAGCTGCGCCGGCAGATCGCCGGTGCCGTGGCTGTTTGCCGGCGCCGCAACCGGCACATGCGGATAATTGCGCCGGGCCAGCCTGTGGAAGCCGTAGCCGAGCGCCACCAGCAGGATCGAGTTCAGCGCCACCGGCACGAATGGAAACAGGAAGCCGGCGCTGATCACGGCAGGCCCTCCCAGCACCGCGGTCAGCGCGGCCGCTCCGCCCGGCGGATGCAGGCAGCGCGTGAACGACATGGCGGCGATGGCCAGTGCCACCGCGATGCCGCTGGCAAGGGCGGTTTCGTGGATGAAATGCGCCACGATCACGCCGACCAGTGCCGATATCGTGTTGCCGCCGATGATCGACCATGGCTGTGCCAGCGGACTGGCGGGCACGGCGAACAGCAGCACCGCCGACGCCCCCATCGGCGCCACCAGCAGCGGCACGTGCGGGCCGTTGCCGAGCACAAGGCTGGCGATCACACCGGTGAGTGCAATGCCGATCGTCGCGCCGATACAGGCGACGAGACGCTCGCGCAGCGTCGCGCCGGCAAGAATGGGAACAAAAAGGCGGAAAGCCATGAGGTCGAAAACTCTGCCGATATTCCAGGGGAAGTCGAAAATGTGCTGATCGCACCGCAATGACGCGGCATCGCTGAATTTGAAAGCCAAACTGATCCGGGAAACTGCAATTTGAGGGAATAGAATTCCGCTACGCAGCCGCTGCGGCCAGACCGCGCGAAATGTCGGCCTTCAGGTCGTCGACGTCCTCGAGGCCGATCTGCAGGCGGATCAATGGACCCTCATAGGGGGCCTTCGCGACAACGCGGTCGCCGAGCCAGACCGGTACCGCAAGGCTCTCATAACCGCCCCAGGAATAGCCGAGGCCGAAGATTTGCAGCGCGTCGAGAAAGGCGTGCTGCTGCTTCTGGCCGCCACCGGCAAGCACGATGGAAAAGATGCCGCTGGAGCCGGAGAAATCCCGCTTCCATAGAGCGTGATCCGGATGGCTGGGCAGGGCCGGGTGGAGCACGCGCGCCACGCCCTTCTGGCCTTCGAGCCAGGAGGCGATGGCAAGCGTGCTGCGCTGATGGTGTTCGAGGCGCACGCCCATGCTGCGCAGGCCGCGCAGCACCTGGTAGACGTCGTCGGGCCCGGCGCAGCAGCCAAGCGTGCAGAAGCTTTCATAAAGATGCGTCCAGCAGCTCTCTTTGGCCGACACCGTGCCAAGCAGCACGTCGGAATGGCCGGCCGGGTATTTGGTCGCCGCATGGATCGAGATGTCGACACCGTGGTCGAGGGGGCGGAAATACAGTGGCGTCGCCCAGGTATTGTCCATCATGACGATGGCGCCCGCGGCGTGCGCCGCCTTGGCGATGGCTGGGATGTCCTGCACCTCGAAGGTGTTGGAGGCCGGTGATTCCGTGAACACCACCTTGGTGTTGGGCTTGATCAACGCCGCGATGCCGGCGCCGACATGGGGGGCGTAGTACTCGACCTCGACGCCCAGCCGCTTCAGCATCGTGTCGGCGAAGTTGCGGGTCGGATGATAGACGGTATCGACGATCAGCAGATGGTCGCCGGCCGACACGAAGGCGAGCAGCGGTACCGTCACCGCCGCAAGGCCCGACGGCACCAGGATCGTGCCTGCCGAACCTTCCAGCGCGTCTATGGCGTGGGCGAGCGCATCGGTCGTCGGCGTGCCGCGCGTGCCGTAAGTGTATTTCTGGGTGCGAGCCGCCATTGACGCCGCGTCGCGAAAAAGCACGGTCGAGGCATGCACCACCGGCGGATTGACGAAGCCGAAATAGTCGTGCGGATTGTTGCCCGAATGGGCAAGCCGCGTGTTGATGCCCATCCCGCCGCTAAAGTGCTCGCCGTCTTTCGCCATTCTGCGTCGCCTTGTTTGACAAGCCGCTAGCCATAGTGCGGCGGCATGGACCGTGCAACAGCCACCGTCCGCCAGGAGATGGACTTCGAATATGCCAATTCGTCGCGGCAAAAACAGCGATGCGGGGACAGGATATCAAAACGAAAAACCCGCCTGTGCGGCGGGTCATCGGCGCAAATCAGCACCATGGACAAAAATGTATCATAGCTGAGGGCAGGGTGTCAAGAAAAAATTCCTATCGCGAAAAGGCGGTCTTTGATTGACCTGCGTTCGGAGCCCTCATCTCCGCCGATCGGCTATTGTGGGCGGCTGCGGAAGGTATATGATTGTCGGCTAATATTAATCGCCGGATTGCTTCGATCAGATGCTGCCGGATGGTTGCTGCCGGTTGACCTCTGGTCCTCCACGATCCGGATCGCGCTCACCAAGCGTGAGCGCGGCAAGGGAGGAATGCCATGCCGGACGTCAAATGGGCCATGAAGGCGCGCGAATTCATCAACTGCAACTGCGCCTATGGCTGCCCGTGCCAGTTCAACGCCATGCCGACATACGGGTTCTGCCAGGCGGTCGCCGGCATGGAAATCGAAAGCGGCCATCACGGCGACACCAAGCTCGACGGATTGCGGTTCGTCGGGATTTTCAGCTGGCCCGGCGCCATACACCAGGGCGGGGGCGAAGCCGCGGTGATCATCGACGAGAGGGCGACGGAAGCCCAACGTGGCGCGCTGCTTCGCATATTGGGCGGTCTGGACACCGAACCGGGTGCAACGATATTCCAGGTCTTTTCGACCACGCTGGAGAAGTTCCACGACCCGATCTTTGCGCCGATCGAATTCAACATCGACGTCGACGCGCGAACCAGTCAGCTGCATGTCGAGGGTATAACCGACGGTCGTGGCGAGCCGATCCGGAATCCGGTCACCGGCGCTGCCCACCAGGCGCGCATCGACCTGCCGCACGGCTTCGAATACGCGATCGCCGAGGTCGGGCGCGGCTGGACAAAGGCGACGGGCCCGATCAAGTTCGAGCTGGCCGATACGCACAGCCATTTCGCCAATCTGCATCTCACGCAGAGCGGCATCGTGCATTGACCTGATCCAATGGGCGACACGGCCCTCGAGGCGGTGCTGCGGCGCGATCGTGCGGTCGTGATGGCCGCGCTCGTGGTGATTGCCGTGCTCGCCTGGGCCTATGTGCTGTGGCTCGCCACCGACATGGTCATGCCCGGCTCCGCCTTGCCGGACAGCGGAGGCGGTGACATGGCCGGAATGGACATGTCGAATATGGACGGGTCGAACATGGGTATGGGCGGCATGGATATGGGCGCCGCCGTGGCGCCAGGCATCCGGGCCTGGGCATTGGCCGATTTCGCTTTCACCTTCACGATGTGGGCGGTGATGATGGTCGGCATGATGACGCCTTCGGTCGCACCGATGTTGCTGCTCTATGCCGGCGTCGGCCGCAAGGCGCGGGCGGATGGCAGGCCCATCGCTTCGACGGGATGGTTTTTTGCCGGCTACCTCGCCGTCTGGGTCGTCTTCAGCCTCGTGGCGACCGGTGCGCAATGGCTTCTCGCCCGTCTTGCCTTGCTCGACCCCTCGATGGCGACCGGCAGCGCGGTCCTCGGCGGCCTCGTCCTGATCGCCGCCGGTCTCTATCAATGGACGCCGATGAAGGGCGTCTGCCTGCGCCAATGTCAGGCCCCGATCGCGTTCCTGGCCGGCCATGGCGGATTCCGCTCCGCTCCGCTCGGCGCGCTTCGGCTGGGCATCGATCACGGCGCCTACTGTCTGGGGTGCTGCTGGGCGCTGATGGCCCTGCTGTTCGTCGGTGGCGTCATGAACGTGCTGTGGATCGCCGGCATCGCCATCCTAGTCCTGCTGGAGAAGACGGTGCCGACCGGGCAGCTGATTCCGCGCGTTTCAGGCGCGTTGATGGCTGGCATCGGGGCCTGGATCGTCTTTCAAGCCTCTTGAGAACAGTCTTCGTCTGCGACCTGTATTGGACTGCAGCCGCCAGTAAATCGTCAGAAGACAATCTTGGGACATGGTAGTTCGCCCCACGCGGAGGTCAACAACCACGAGGTATTTGCCCGGGATGGATTTCGCTGCCGCGGCCGGTATCGGCCCCGCGTTGGCGTTGCATCAGCTTTGCCGCCTTTATTGGCCCTGCTGACTAATTCGCGGGCGTGTTTGTCTGTAAATCAGGCATTTACGGCAATCGGTTTTCAAACTCTTCGGGTTTGGGTCATTTCCCTTGACCTCACAGGAATTATCGCCTTCGATGACATTTGTGAATGGGAGGCGGCGCGTCGGTTACGATGCGGGGTTTCGGGATGGGCCGGGATGAAGCCGCGTTCACACGGGAGAAAAAAATCAGGATTTACTCCTGAAAAACAGAGAAAAGGGTCTGTGGGTCATGAAACACATTGCTATCGGCATTCTAGGCGCCGCCACGCTTGGATTGATGGCGTCCGCCGCGTCGGCGGCCACGCTCGACACCGTCAAGGCGAAGGGCTTCATCCAGTGCGGCGTCTCCACCGGCCTGGCCGGCTTTTCGGCGCCGGACGACAAGGGTGACTGGCAAGGCATCGATGCGGATTTCTGCCGCGCTGTCGCGGCCGCCGTCTTCGGTGACGGCTCCAAGGTCAAGTTCACGCCGCTCAGCGCCAAGGAGCGGTTCACCGCGCTGCAGTCGGGCGAGATCGACATCCTGTCGCGCAACACCACCTGGACCATCAACCGCGATACGGCACTCGGCCTGAATTTCATCGGCGTCACCTATTATGACGGCCAGGGTTTCATGATCAACGCCAAGAAGCTGCCGGGCGTCAATTCGGCATTGCAGCTTTCGGGCGCAGCCGTCTGCGTGCAGAGCGGCACCACCACCGAGCTGAACCTCGCCGACTACTTCAAGGCCAACAAGATGGAGTACAATCCCGTCGTCTTCGAAAAGCTGGAAGAGGTCAACGCCGCCTATGATGCCGGCCGCTGCGACGTCTACACCACCGATCAGTCGGGCCTCTATGGCATCCGCCTGACGCTGGGATCGCCGGCCGACCATGTCGTGCTGCCCGAGATCATCTCCAAGGAGCCGCTCGGACCTGCCGTTCGCCAGGGCGACGACCAGTGGTACCACATCGTCAAATGGACCTATTTCGCGCTGCTGCAGGCTGAAGAGCTCGGCATCACCAAGGCCAATGTCGATGAGATGAAGAACTCGGCCAGCCCCGAGATCAAGCGCGTTCTCGGCCAGGAAGCGGACACCAAGATCGGTACCGATCTCGGCGTTTCCAATGACTGGGTGGTCAACATCGTCAAGGCCGTCGGCAATTATGGCGAAATGTTCGAGCGCAATGTCGGCTCGGGCAGCCCGCTGAAGATCGCGCGCGGCATCAACGCGCTGTGGTCCAAGGGCGGCCTGCAATACGCGCCGCCGATCCGCTGATCGAAATGTGATCCGGGAGGCAGATCATCTGCCTCCCGGTTTCTCTTTCCAGGGGACGGTCGAATGGCATCGCAGGACGTACTTCGCGAGGAGCCCAGCCGCGGCTCCTTCATCAACGATCCGAAAATCCGGGGCATATTCTTCCAGGTGCTGGTCGTCGTGCTGCTGGTGGCGGGCGTCTGGTGGATTGCCCACAACGTCATCGACAATCTGACGCGGTTGCGCATCGCTTCAGGCTTCGGCTTCCTCAAGGGCCGCGCCGGCTTCGATATCAGCGAGAGCGCGATCGCCTATTCGTCGGATTCGACCTATGGCCGCGCCATTCTGGTCGGCCTCCTCAACACGGTCATCGTCGCCATCGTCGGCATCATCACCGCGACAATCATCGGCTTCGTCATCGGCATCGGCCGGCTCTCGAAGAACTGGCTGATCAGGAAGATCTGCACCGTCTATGTCGAGGTCTTCCGCAACATCCCGCCGCTGCTGGTCATCTTCTTCTGGTATTCCGGCGTGCTGGCCGTGCTGCCGGCGCCACGCGACAGCATCAATTTGCCGTTCGGCTCCTTTCTCAACCAGCGCGGTTTCTATTTTCCACGCGCCGTATGGGGCGACGGTTCATGGCTGATCTTCGTCGCCCTGCTCGTCGGCATCGCCATGGCGTGGTTCGTCGCGCGCAAGGCGCGGCAACGGCAGATGGCGACCGGCCAGCAATTTCCGGTGTTTTGGACATCCGCGGCGCTGATCGTCGGGCTGCCGCTGCTCGCCTATGCGCTGAGCGGCTTTCCCCTGAGCTTCGACTACCCCAAGCAGTCGACTTTCAACCTGACCGGCGGCTTTCAGGTCCGGCCGGAGTTTCTGTCGCTTTATCTGGCGCTGTCCTGCTATACCGCCGCCTTCATCGCCGAGATCGTGCGTGCCGGCATCAGGGGTGTCAGCGCGGGCCAGACGGAAGCCGCCGGAGCGTTGGGATTGCGTTCCGGATCGATCCTGCGGCTGGTCGTCGTGCCGCAGGCCATGCGCATCGTCATTCCGCCGCTGACCAGCCAGTATCTCAACCTGACCAAGAACTCGTCGCTGGCCATCGCCATCGGCTATCCGGACCTGACGGCGACCGCCGGGACAGTGCTGAACCAGACCGGCCAGGCCGTCGAGGGCGTGGTGATCATGATGGTGATCTATCTCGCCATCAGCCTTCTGACCTCGCTTGTGATGAACTGGTTCAACGCCAAGATGGCGCTGGTGGAGAGGTGAGGTAAGGACATGCAAGAACATGATATGTCCTGGGTGCGCACCGAAATGGTGCTGGCGCAGCCGGCGCCCGCCAGCGTCACCGGCCTCGGCGCATGGGTGCGCAAGAACCTGATCGCGTCTACCGGCGACACCATTTTGACAATCGTCGGCATCGCCCTGGTGGCGATGATCCTGCCGCAAATCATCAATTGGGCGTTCATCAACGCCGTGTGGACGGGGCCGGACCGGACCGTATGCGCCACGGTGGCGCAAGGCGGCATCCAGCCGGATGGCTGGACCGGCGCCTGCTGGGCTTTCGTCAATGCCAAGTTCGGCCAGTTCATGCTCGGCCGCTATCCCATCGAGGAGCGCTGGCGGCCGATCCTGGTCGCCATCCTGTTCGTGGCGCTGCTGGTGCCGATGCTGATGCCGAAGGTGCCACGCAAAGGGCTGAATGCGGTTCTGCTGTTCTTCGTGCTGCCGATCGTCGCCTTCGTCCTGCTGGTCGGCGGCATGTTCGGCCTGCCGCATGTCGAGACCTCGCTTTGGGGCGGGCTCTTGGTAACGCTCAGCCTGTCCTTCGTCGGCATTGCCGTGTCGCTGCCGCTCGGCATCGTGCTGGCGCTCGGCCGCCGTTCCAAGATGCCGATCATCAAGACGCTGTGCGTCGTCTTCATCGAGACGGTGCGCGGCATCCCGCTGATCACCGTGCTGTTCTTCGCCAGCGTCATGCTGCCGCTGTTCCTGCCGGAGGGCGTTTCGTTCGACAAGTTCCTGCGCGCTTTGATCGGCGTGTCGCTGTTTGCCGCCGCCTATATGGCCGAAGTGGTGCGCGGCGGCCTGCAGGCGATCCCCAAGGGCCAGTATGAAGGTGCCGATTCGCTCGGTCTCGGCTATTGGCAGAAGATGTATTTCATCGTCATGCCGCAGGCGCTCAAATTGGTCATCCCGGGCATCGTCAACACCTTCATCGGCATGTTCAAGGATACCAGCCTGGTCATCATCATCTCGATGTTCGACCTGCTCGGCATCGTCAAACAGAATTTTTCCGATGCAAACTGGGCAACCGCGCAGACGGCGAGGTCTGGCCTGATCTTCGCGGCCTTCGTCTTCTGGCTGTTCTGCTTCGGCATGTCGCGCTATTCAATGTACACCGAACGCCGGCTCGACACCGGCCACAAACGCTGAATGCATGTCGCCCAAAAGTGTATAGCGGTTTTGGGGTAACGACAGGCATCATTACCAACAACAAAAGAACAAGGGGATCCCTCTCATGGCCACCGAAAATGCCGTCAGCGCAGAAGAGATCAAGGTCAACGCCGCCAAGATGCAGATTTCGACGACCGATGTCGCCATCGACATCATCGCCATGCACAAATGGTATGGCGAGTTCCATGTGCTGAAGGACATCAACCTGAAAGTGATGCGCGGGGAGCGCATCGTCATCTGCGGCCCCTCCGGCTCCGGCAAATCGACCATGATCCGCTGCATCAACCGCCTGGAGGAGCACCAGAAGGGCAAGATCATCGTCGACGGTAAGGAATTGACCAACGATCTCAAGAAGATCGACGAGGTGCGCCGCGAGGTCGGCATGGTGTTCCAGCACTTCAACCTGTTCCCGCATCTGACCATCCTGGAGAACTGCACGCTGGCGCCGATCTGGGTGCGCAAGACGCCGAAGAAGCAGGCCGAGGAAATCGCCATGCATTTCCTCAAGCGCGTCAAGATCCCGGAACAGGCCAACAAATATCCCGGCCAGCTTTCCGGCGGCCAGCAGCAGCGTGTGGCGATTGCCCGCTCGCTGTGCATGAACCCGCGCATCATGCTGTTCGACGAGCCGACCTCGGCGCTCGATCCGGAGATGATCAAGGAAGTGCTGGAGACCATGGTTGGCCTTGCCGAAGAAGGCATGACCATGCTGTGCGTCACCCACGAGATGGGTTTTGCCCGCAAGGTCGCCAACCGGGTGATCTTCATGGACCAGGGCCAGATCGTCGAGCAGAACACGCCGGCCGAGTTCTTCGACCACCCGCGCCACGAGCGCACGAAGCTGTTCCTGTCGCAGATCCTGCACTAGGCCTTTCGATGTTTGCGAGGAGCCCGGCTGAAACACTGCCGGGCTCTTTTGCGTATGGGATAACAGGCGACCGTTCCTGTCGCGCTGGAGCGCTTTTGCAGAGCCGCTTTTCATGAAGAGACTGGGACGTTTTCTAGGCCTTCTGTTGATTGTCGTCGCTCTCGCCGTGACGACGGGCACCCTCGTGCCGCGGCCGCTGTGGCCGGCGGCCGCCGCCATGCCCGCAGCGACGCGCCACATCCTGGTGCTGAACAATCCGATCCACACCGATATCGCCATCCCGGTCGACGATGCCGTGCGCCGGCGTTTCCACTTCCTGGTCGACGCCGGCATACCGGCCGACAGGCCGGAGGTCCGCTACATCGTCTTCGGCTGGGGCGGTCGCGCCTTCTACCTGGAGACGCCGACATGGTCCGAGCTGAAGGCGGTACCGGTGATGAAGGCACTGACCCTCGACGCGTCGGTCATGCATGTCGATGTCGCCGGTGACGTCCTCGAACCGCGTCCTGACATCGCGGGGTTCGACATCACAGAGGACCGGTTCGCGGCGTTGCTCGATTTCATCGATGCGAGTTTCCAGCGCGGACCGGAAGGCCCGATCCTCGTTCCGGACGCGGCCTATTCCAGGTTCGACGGCTTCTACGAAGCCAACGGCCATTTCAACGCACTGGTCGGCTGCAACACCTGGACGGCGGCCGCCTTGCGCACCGCAGGCTTGCGCACCGGCTGGTGGAACCCGCTGCCTGTATCGCTCGGGCTATCGATGCGGCTGTATAATTAGCGTGGGCATTCCGCGAATTGGCGAGTGTCGCGTTCCTTCACACCCCCCTCTGTCCCGCCAACCTTTCGCAGGTTTCAGCTTTCGTCAGCCTCCGGTGCCCGCCAGCCATAGAGCCAGTCCAAATCCGCCGCGAGTTTTTCCGACGAGCGCATTTTCAGGAACACGTTGCGCGCAATCGCCACCGGCCCTGCGGCATGCCAGGCCAGCCGGTTGACAGCGCCGCGTCGGGCGACCTGCGCGACACGCGGCCGCCGTGACTGTTCCCAAACCGCAAGCGCGGCCAGCGGGGTCGCGGGGGAGGCATAGACGGCGTCGGCAAGCGTCGCCGCATCCTCGATTGCCATGGCCGCACCTTGCGCCGCGAATGGGGTCATCGCATGCGCGGCGTCGCCGATCAGCGCCATGCCGTTCGGTGTTGTCCAGGGCTGTTGCGGGTCGACAGTGTGGATCGGCCACGCGGTCCACGGGCCGGCCTGCTCGACCAGACGGGCAAGTTCTGCCGCGGTGCCGGCAAGAGCTCGGGTCAGGATCCCGGCGTCGGCGTTGCCGGACCAGCCTTCGGCAATGCGGTCGCCCCTGGTGAAGGCCGCGAGATTGAAGGCCGCACCCTTGCTGACGGGATAGGCCACCATATGGAAGCCGGGATGCAGGAAGGTGGTGACGCAGTCCCTGGCGCCGATGGCGGCAAAGCTCTGCCCCGCGGCGCTATCAGCTGCGATGGTCGCGCGCCAGGCCAGTTCGCCGGAGAAATGGTTTCTTGGCGAAGCCGACCCCTTGGCTGAGTCGACAAGTGCGCGCACCGACGACCAGACGCCATCGGCCCCGACCAGCAGGAAGCCCTCCGCCGCGATGGTCTTGCCGTCGATCTCGGCCGTCGCCGTGATGCCATGCGGGCCGGAGGCAACGTCGCCGATGCGGGCGCCGGTGGTGAGATGGATATGCGGCACCTCGGCAACGCGCGCGGTCAGTGCGCTCTGCAGATCGGCCCTGTGCGCGACGAGATAGGGTGCTTGCCAGCGGGTTTCGGCGGCTTGCCACAGCGGCACGCGCGCCAGTTCGCGCAAGGTCGCGGCCTTCTTCAACACCACGGCTTGCGGCCGCACCGCTGCCGGCAGCAGCCGGTCGAGCACGCCGAGCTGGCGAAGGATGCGCGTCGCGTTTGGAGAGAGCTGGATGCCGGCGCCGGCAGCTTCCAGGCGCTGCGCCTGTTCGAACACCCGAACAGGGTAGCCGCGCGAGGCGAATGCAAGGGCTGCGGTCAATCCGGCGACACCGGCCCCGGCGACGACAATTTGCCGGGAACGCGTGTCGTTCATCGGGCTGGTCGCGAAAGTCTCAGGCGGCCTGTTCGATGTAGATGCATCCGGCCGGCAGCGTTTCCGTCGCCTTCAGCTTCGGCGAATAGCGGTAGAGCGTCGAGCAATAGGGACAGACTTTTTCATTGTCGTCGCCCATGTCCAGAAACACATGCGGGTGGTCGAAAGGCGGATTGGCGCCCGTGCACATGAATTCCTTCACGCCGATGTCGATTGCCGGATAGCCCGCATCGTTCTGAAAATGGGGAATGGAACCGCCTGCCATCGTCGTCTCCTTAACGCAGTCTCGTCTGCATCTGGATCATATCAGGCCTCTTTGCAAGTTCGATGAAATCAAACTGTCGCAAAAGCCTGTCAGAGGATAAGTTAAGCCGGTTAACCCATGGCCCGAAAACCGATTTCGGTTTCCGGGAGGGACCATGGGTCGCTAGAGTGACTGGCTAGCCGGCTTGAGCGGGTGTGGAAGAGCGGGAATCATGAACGAACTGAAGCCGGTGCAGAACGAATTCGTGGATGTCGAGGTGGCTCGCCCGGAAGGCGGCAACCCTGACCGGTTTGTCAACCGCGAGTTTTCCTGGCTGCAGTTCAACCGGCGCGTTCTCGAGGAATCGCTGAACCTCAATCACCCGCTGCTGGAGCGCGTCCGCTTCCTGTCGATCTCGGCCGCCAATCTCGACGAGTTCTTCATGGTCCGTGTTGCCGGTCTTGCCGGCCAGGTGCGCGAGGGCATCACGCTGAAGAGCCCGGACGGCCGCACCCCCGAACAGCAGCTCGAACAACTGCTGCGTGAGGTCGAGCGGCTGCAGGAAGACCAGCAGAAGAGCCTTTCGGCGCTCACCGTGCTGCTCAACAAGGAAGGCATCGAGAGCATCACCCGCGATGCGCTGACCAAGGACGAGAAAATCTGGCTGGAAGATCATTTCCAGGAACAGGTTTTCCCGGTGCTCACCCCGCTGTCGATCGACCCGGCGCATCCGTTCCCGTTCATCCCCAATCTCGGCTTCTCGATGGCGCTGCAATTGCGCCACCGCAAGAATGGCGAGGAGATGAGCGCGCTGCTGCGCCTGCCGGTGGCGCTGAAGCGCTTCATCCGTCTGCCGGACCGCAAGCATCATGTCCGCTTCATTCCGCTGGAAGAGGCGGTCGGCCTCTATATCGGCAAGCTCTTCCCCGGCTACGAGGTCAAGGGCTCCGGCACGTTCCGCATCATCCGTGACAGCGATATCGAGGTCGAGGAGGAGTCCGAGGACCTCGTGCGCCTGTTCGAAACGGCGCTGAAGCGGCGTCGGCGCGGATCGGTGATCCGCATCGAATTCGACAGGCTGATGCCTGGCGAATTGCGCGATTTCGTCGCCGGCGAGCTTGGCGTGTCGTCGAGCCGCATCAGCGTCTTGACCGGTCCATTGGCGCTCAGCCAGATTTCCGAGATCGTCGCCGTTCCCCGCGACGACCTGAAATTCACGCCCTACAATCCGCGTTTTCCCGAGCGCATCCGCGAACATGGCGGCGATTGTTTCGCCGCCATCCGCGAGAAGGACATCGTCGTCCATCACCCCTACGAATCCTTCGATGTGGTGGTGCAGTTCCTGCGCCAGGCAATGGCCGATCCGGAGGTGGTGGCGATTAAGCAGACGCTTTACCGCACCTCCAACGACAGCCCGATCGTGCGCGCGCTGGTCGACGCGGCCGAGGCCGGCAAGTCGGTCACCGCGCTGGTCGAGCTCAAGGCGCGTTTCGACGAGGAAGCCAACATCCGCTGGGCGCGCGACCTGGAGCGGGCCGGCGTGCAGGTGGTGTTCGGCTTTCTCGAACTGAAGACACATGCGAAAATGTCGCTGGTGGTGCGGCGCGAGGACGGCAAGCTGCGCAATTACGTGCACCTCGGCACCGGCAACTACCATCCGGTCACCGCACGCATCTACACCGACCTGTCCTTCTTCACCACAGATCCGACGATTGCCCGCGATGTCGCCCAGCTGTTCAATTTCATCACCGGCTATGCCGAGCCGACGGACGAAATGCGGTTGGCGATCTCTCCGTTCACGCTGAGAAGCCGCATCCTGAAGCACATTGCCGACGAGATTGCCTACGCGGTGCAAGGCAAACCGGCGCGCATCTGGATGAAGATGAACGCCCTCGTCGATCCGATCATCATCGACGCGCTCTACGATGCCAGCCGCGCCGGCGTCGAGATCGACCTTGTCGTGCGCGGCATCTGCTGCCTGCGGCCGCAGGTTCCGGGCCTGTCGGAAAACATCCGCGTAAAATCGATCGTCGGCCGTTTTCTCGAGCACAGCCGCATCTATTGTTTCGGCAACGGTTACGGCCTGCCGTCGGACGAGGCGATCGTCTACATCTCCTCGGCCGACCTGATGCCGCGCAATCTCGACCGCCGCGTCGAAACCATGGTGCCGATCACCAATCCAACTGTGCATGAACAGATCCTTGGCCAGATCATGCTGGGCAACATTATGGACAATCAGCAAAGTTTCGACGTATTGGCTGATGGAACCTCCCGGCGCGTCGTGCTGGAGGAGGGCGAGGAACCGTTCAACGCGCAGGAATATTTCATGACCAATCCGAGCCTGTCGGGACGGGGTGACGCGCTGAAGTCGCATGCGCCCAAGCGCATCGCGCAGTTCAAGCGCCGCAAGAAGAACGCCGCAGCGTCCGGCTGATGCTGTCTGATTCTCAGGGCCGGCTGCAGGACCGCCGACCGCTGTCCATCATCGACATCGGATCGAACTCGATCCGTCTCGTCGTCTATGAGGGGCTGGCGCGCTCGCCGACCATGCTGTTCAACGAAAAGATGCTGGCCGGTCTCGGCCGCGGCATCGTTTCGACCGGCAAGCTCGACCCCGAGGCGGTAACGCGCTCGATGGAAGAGTTCCGCCGCTTTCGTGCGCTTTCCGACCAGGCCGGCGCCGAGCAAATGTATGTGCTGGCGACCGCGGCGGCCCGCGAGGCGGTCAACGGCCCCGATTTCATCCACCGCGCCGAGGATGTGCTGAAGACCGAGATCCGAGTGATCAGCGGTCGTCAGGAAGCGTACTATTCCGCGCTCGGCGTCATTTCCGGTTTCCATCCGGCCGATGGCATCGCCGGCGATCTGGGCGGCGGCAGCCTCGAACTGGTCGATGTCAGCGGCGAGGCGATCGGCGACGGCATCACGCTGCCGCTGGGCGGCCTGCGCCTGCAAGACATGGCGAAGAACTCGCTGGCCCAGGCGGCCAGGATCGCGCGTGACGAACTGGCGAAGGCCAAGCTGTTGAAAGGCGGGCAGGGCAGGCCCTTCTACGCCGTCGGCGGCACCTGGCGAAATCTTGCCCGGCTGCACATGGAAATGACCAACTATCCGCTTGGCGTCATGCACCATTACGAGATATCGGCCGAAAGCGCGGCGAACTTCCTCAAGCAGGTGGCCAAGGCCGAGATCGAGAAGGTCAAGGGCATCGAAGGCGTTTCGAAGAACCGCCGTTCGCTGCTGCCCTATGGCGCCATCGTGCTGCAGGAGATCATGGCGGCGATGCAGCCGTCGAAGATCATCGTCTCGGCGCTCGGCGTGCGCGAAGGCTTTCTCTATTCGCTGCTCGACGAGGCGGAGCAGAAGGCCGATCCGCTGATTTCGGCCTCGGAGGAACTCGCCCGCCTGCGCTCGCGCTCCGTCACCCATGCGCACGAACTTGTCGACTGGACCGCCAAGACCTTTGCCGCCTTCGGCATCGACGAGACCGAGGACGAGGCGCGCTACCGCCACGCGGCCGCATTGCTGGCGGACATCGGCTGGCGCGCGCATCCCGAATACCGCGGCAAGCAATCGCTCAACATCATTGCGCACGCGTCCTTCTTCGGCGTCGACCATCCTGGCCGTGCTTTCCTGGCGATGGCCAACGCCTATCGTCACGACGGCATCTTCAACGAAGCCATCGCCCCCGAGATCAAGGCTCTGGCATCGCCGCGTTATCTGGAGCGCGCCCGCGTGCTCGCCGCGATGATGCGCGTCGTCTACCTGCTGACGGCGTCGATGCCCGGCATCATGCCCAGGCTGAAATGGGAACAGCGCGCCAACGGCGTGCTGGCGCTGGTCTTGCCGGCATCGCTGGCCGATCTCTATGGCGAGCGGCCGGCCGGGCGCCTGGCGCAGCTGGCCAGGATCACCAACCGCCGGCTGGTGCTGGCCGTCGAGGGTGGCCCCAGCATGTCGGTGAAATAAGGCGCTAGCTGCTAGCAGACCCGTGTCTTATCTGACTTAAGCGGAGACCTGCCGGTCGTACTTCGCCGGCGGCATCGCGTTTGTAGACCGGCTTCCCCCAATCCGTCGCTGCTTTGCAGCGCCACCTTTCCCCCCTCCGGAGGGAAAGGAAGGGAGCCTCGTTGGAAGAGCGTTGGCGGCAATAGGCTCGCGCCCTTCCTCTACCCCGTCAATCAGGGCTCGGCAAAGCCGGGACGGAGTGGGGGTCGACCAGCTCGGGCGCGTGTAAGCAAAAATATCAAACCGCGCCGCGCCCGTCGATCGACCATGCGCCGGCGCCGTCCATCGCCAGCGCTACAAACCCACCTGATATCGCAATGTCCTTCATCAGCATCTGCTGGTGCAGGAAGGCGAGCATCGCGTCGCCGCCGCCCTGGCCATAATGGCCGATGAAGCCGGCGACGATACAGAAGGCAGCGAGCAGAAGCGCTATGATCCGGGTCTGGAAACCGACCAGGATGAGCAGCCCGGCGATCAGTTCGAACAGTCCCGTGCCCCAGGCGGCAAGTGTCGGCAGCGGCAGGCCGAGGCCGGCGAAATAGCCTGTGGTGCCGGCGATGTCGCTCAATGCATGGAAACCGGAAGGCACGAACAGGGCGGCGAGCAGCAGCCGGGAGAGCAGGAGCAGCGCGTTGCGGGGCATGTTCACCTCCGTTGTCGGCCGCCGGCCGGCCTCGTCCCGATAGCCGATCCTATCAGAAAACTCCGGCCGACAGATCGGCGGGCATGTACCAACAACGAAAAAGCGGCGCGGAAAATTCCGCGCCGCTTTCTTGTTCGGCTATTGCCGGCTATTGGCTCAGCCGCGCTTGGCGTCGATCGAATAGGCACCGGCGCCCGAGGAAGCCAGCACGAGGAAGCCGCCCGCAATGGCGAGGTTCTTGAGAAACTGGATCATCTGCATCTGGTCGGCCCAACCGGTATGGGCGACCAAACCGGTAGCGACCGTGAAGACCGCCAGCACCCAGGCGACAATCCGGGTCTTGAAGCCGACGAGGATGGCGAGGCCGCCGAGAAGCTCGATCAGGCCGACGAGGGTGGCCGTTACGGTCGGCAAGGGCAGGCCGAGGCTGCCGAAATAGCCCGCTGTTCCGCTAATGGCGGTGAGCTTGCCGAAACCTGAAAGCAGGAAGATGACCGCGAGCAGGACGCGGCCGAGCAGGATGGTGGTCGAGGCATTGGATGCGCCGGAACCGGCGACTGAAATGTTGGTGGACATGGTGGCTCTCCGGGATGGGTTGATGCCGGGGAGATAGAGCAAACCGACTGTTCACCAAAGCCACCAGACTGGCGACACATTGTTCACAGTGCCTACGTTTCCGTGATCGGGCGGCCTGCGCAAAATTCGCTTCGGGTGAGGTCGTGACGGGAGTAAATTCTCCCCTCACGAAATACCGGGCTTTTGGTTGACGCAATTCCGGACCGAAAACCGCAGACACTTTTCCTGGAATTGCCTACCCCGGATGCGTCATATCCTCCGGCCGCACCAGCCGGTCGTAATCGGCTTCGCTGACCAGCCCGGTGGCGAGCGCTTCCTCGCGCAAAGTGGTGCCCTTCTTGTGCGCGGTCTTGGCGATCTTGGCGGCATTGTCGTAGCCGATGGTCGGCGCCAGCGCCGTCACCAGCATCAGCGATCGGTCGAGTGCCGCCTTGATGTTGTCTTCGCGGGCCTCGATGCCGACGACGCAATTATCGGTGAAGGAGACCGAGGCGTCGGAGAGCAACTGCACCGACTGCAGGAAGTTGTAGGCCATCAGCGGATTGTAGACATTGAGCTCGAAATGACCCTGGCTGCCGGCGAAGGTGAGCGCCGCATTGTTGCCGAACACCTGTACGCAGACCTGCGTCAGCGCCTCGCACTGGGTCGGGTTGACCTTGCCCGGCATGATCGACGAGCCCGGTTCGTTTTCCGGCAGCGACAGTTCGCCAAGGCCCGAGCGCGGGCCTGAGCCGAGGAAGCGGATGTCGTTGGCGATCTTGAACAGCGCGGCGGCCGCCGCATTGATGGCGCCGTGCGAAAACACCATGGAATCATGGGCCGCCAGCGCCTCGAACTTGTTCGGCGCGGTGACGAAGGCGATGCCGGTGATGGAGGCGATGCGATCCGCGACCCTTTCGGCGAAGCCGACCGGCGCGTTGAGGCCGGTGCCGACGGCGGTGCCGCCCTGCGCCAGTTCCTGCAAGCCGGGCAACGTCAGCTCGATGCGCTTGATCGACGAAGCGACCTGCGCGGCATAGCCCGAAAATTCCTGGCCAAGCGTAAGGGGGGTGGCATCCTGCGTGTGCGTGCGGCCGATCTTGATGATGTGATTGAACTCTCTGCTCTTGGCGGCGAGCGCCTTGTGCAGGTGCTTCAGTGCCGGCAACAGATCGTGCACGATACGTTCGGCGCAGGCGATGTGCATGGCTGTCGGATAGGTGTCGTTCGACGATTGGCTCATATTGACGTGATCGTTGGGATGCACCGGCTTCTTGGAGCCCATAACACCGCCCAGCATCTCAATCGCCCGGTTGGAGATCACCTCATTGGCGTTCATGTTGGACTGGGTGCCCGAACCGGTCTGCCAGACCACCAGCGGGAAATGCTCATCGAGCTTGCCGTCGATGACCTCTTGCGCTGCCTCGACAATCGTCTTGCCGATCGCCGGATCGAGCCGCTTGAGCTCCATGTTGGCTTCGGCCGCCGCCCGCTTGACGATGCCCAATGCGCGCACGATCGACGCCGGCTGCTTTTCCCAGCCGATCTTGAAATTGCCAAGCGAACGCTGCGCCTGCGCGCCCCAATACCGGTCGGCGGCGACTTCGATGGGACCGAACGTGTCGGTTTCGGTTCTGGTCTTTGCAGCGGTCACGGGTCTCTCCTTGTCGAAGTCGGCAACGGCGTATCGCGTTGCACAAACGGCTTCAAGCGGAGAATGCGGGCGGCGAGGATGCAAATCGGTTGAAGGCGCGGCGCTTCTCTCCTTCCCACAAAGGAAAGAAGGGAAGGGCTGCGCAGTTTCGGCCTCTCACCCCAGCGGCGGACCGACAATGTCGATGCCGTTTTTTGCGCAAAGCTGCACCAGTGCCGCGATGATTTCCGGTGTTGGTTCCATCAGCGGCGGCAGTTCGGGCTGTTCGGCGGGACGGCTCGCCTGACGCAGCATCGTCTCAAAATCCGAACCGCGCGTGATGGTGAGGGTGCGCGCACCTTCCGGGGATTCGACCCGGTAGGTGTGCGGCAGGCCTTTCGGTGCGATGACGGTTTCGCCGGCGTCCGCAATGCGTTCGTGGCCGTCGATCTGAAAGCGCAATCTCCCCTCCAGGATGTGAAACACTTCGTCTTCCCTGCGATGCACATGCAGCGGCGGCGAGTCGCCATAGGGCATGTGATGCTCGACGACGCAGATGCCGTCCTCTCCTGCCATCGACGAGACGTGGATCGCGACGAGCGTGTTGTTGAACCAGAAGAGTTCCTTGCCTGTGATCGTGCCGGGGGTCATTGTCATGGCGTGTCTGATCCTTCTGTTGCCTGTGCCTGCTGGGCCGATGACGATCTAGCCAGGGATACGCCGACAACGGAAATCGAATGATCGTATGGGGCGAATTGATGCGATGAATTTGAACGCGCTCGACCTCAATCTCATCAAGGTGTTCGACGCCCTTCTGCGGGAGAGAAGCGTTACGCGTGCCGGCGAGCAGATCGGCCTCAGCCAGCCTGCCGTCAGCGCTGCGCTCAATCGCTTGCGACATCTCCTCAACGACCAGCTGTTCGTGCGACGGGGCAATGACATGATGCCGACACCGCGCGCCGAGAGCATGGCCGAGCCGTTGCGCGTGGCGCTTCGCGAGATCGAACGCGTCTTCCATTCGGCCAAGGCGTTCGATCCGGCGGAACTGGAGCGAACCTTCACGTTCATGGGGGCGGATTTCTTTTCCATGATGCTGATGCCAGCGCTGGCGGCACGCATCGCTGGCGCCGCGCCGCGCGCGTCGCTAAGGTTTCTCGATAGCGCGCGCGGCGATGTCTCGCGGCTGCTCCAGGACGATGAAATCGACGTAGCGCTCGAGCGTCCGCTGGAGGTCTCCGACTGGGTCTCAAGCACGCCTCTGTTCCATTCACCATTCGCCATCATCGCCGCGCACGACAACGCTGCGATCAGGCAGGCGGGAATCATGGAAGGCAAGACTCTGCCGATCGACCTCTTCTGCGAACTGCCCCATATTCTTCGTTCTATCGACGGCTCGATGTCGGGCTCCACCGACGAGGCGCTCCGCAAGATCGGGCGAACGCGCCGTGTAAGCCTGACCCTGCCGCACTTTCAGGCTGTCGCATTAGCCGTGGCAAATGGAAACCACCTGTCGGCGGTGCCCAGGCAGTTCGCGGTTTGGGCGGCCGAGACCCTGCCGCTCGTCATCTTTGAACCGCCGCTTCCCATTGCTGTTCCGGAAATCAGGATGTACTGGCACGCGCGCCACGACGACGAGCCACCCCATCGCTGGGTTCGCGATCAGGTCCTGGAGGCGGTAGGCGTACTTGGATTTGTAGAAAGTGGCGTCGCTGAAAATGTCGGCGCTTGGCGTGGCGCCCGGACGGATCAGCCCGCAGTATAACCACCGTCGACGGAGAAGACCCCGCCGCTGGTCCAGGCCGCCTCGTCGCTAGCGAGGTACACTGCGATGCCCGCCAGATCGTCGGGGCGGCCGATTCTGCCAAGCGGATAGCTGCGCTCGACATAGACTTTCAGCTCGGCCTTTGCCTCGGCCGGCAAATTGTCGACGGTCTTGCGTCGCATGGCGGTGTCGACAGTGCCGGGCGCGATGGCGTTGACGCGGATGCTGCGCGGGCCGAGTTCGAAGGCCAGCGATTTGGTCAGCGAGTTCAACGCGCCCTTTGACAGGGAATAGAGGCTCGAGGGCCGCTTCGGGATCATCTTGTTGGCGAAATAGGACGAGATGTTGATCACCGACGCGCCGGCCGCCAGATGCGGCAGCAGACCCTGCGTGAGGAAGAACACCGCCGTCACATTGAGCGCGAAGGATTGTTGGAACTGCGCCTCGCTGACGGTCTCGAACGGCACCAGGAAAGCCACCCCGGCATTGTTGACGAGAATATCGAGCGGCCTGCCGGATTTTTTGATGTGCTCGACGACGGCCGCAATGCCGGCCGATGTGGCGAGATCGGCCGACAGCGTCTCGATAGTGCCGCCGAGGTGCTTATGGGCGGCGTCGAGCTTCTTGGTGTCGCGGCCGACGATCAGGACGTCCGCGCCCTCGCGCGAAAAGGCCTCGGCGATCGCCAGGCCGATACCGTCCGACCCGCCGGTAACCAGCGCGCGCTTGTTGTGAAGTCTCATCGGATGCTCCGAGATTTCTGCGTCGTCGAGAGCACCGTATAGTGGCGGCCAAGGTCAAGCCGTCAGCCTATCCCACGGTATGAACTTCGACCGCTGCCATCCGGCAGGCCGGCCGAGGCTGGTTTAAGCGCCGGCGGTCGCAAGCTCCCCCAAAGCCAGCCGTCCCGCGACATAATTCTTGACCTGGCGGACAGCCTGTTCGCGCGACACGCTGCCCGGCTGCAGGCCGAGCCGCAACCAAAGCCCGTCGATCAGCGCGGTGACGCCAAGCGCGATGTCGTCGGCATCTCCGGGCGAGGCGAGGCCGCGCAGGCCCGACAACAGGTTCGAGCGCATGCGCGCATGGATCACCCTCTGGATACGAGCCATCTTCTCGTCGCGCGGCACCTCGGCGCAGAGCGACAGCCAGGCATGGCAGAGAGGCGGCTGGAACAGATGCTCCTCGAAATTGCCTTCGATCACCGCATCCATGCGCTCCATCGGTGTCTGCGCCCGGCGAAGCCGCGCGATCACCGCTTGGCACAGGACGGCGTTTGCCTCACGCATCGCGTGCTCGAACAATTCCTGCTTGTTGCGGAAATAGTGCAGCACGATGCCCTTGGAGGCACCGGCCTGCGCCGCCACCTTTTCCAGTGTCGCGCCGGCAATTCCCTCGCGCTCCAGCACTGCGAAGGCCGCCTGCCGCAATTCCTTGCGGCGGATCTCACTGAGACGCTTGAGTTTCACGGAATCGGTCCATGCATGTCGAATCCACGTTGACATCTTCGTCCGTTCAGATCAAGAATTGACCCATGGGACAATAAAAAGACCAATTGGTCAATTTTACGGACGAGGAGAACCGAAATGTTGCGCATCCTTGCAAATGGCGTCTGCCTTGCCGGCCTCATGTTGGCCACTCATGCGGCCCAGGCGGCCGAGGCCGAAGAGTGCAAGACGGTCCGCATGGCCGAACCCGGCTGGAACGACCTTGCCTTCACCACAGGGGTCGCCAACGTCTTGTTGGAGGCGCTCGGCTATCAGTCGCAAAGCCAGGTGCTCGGCATCAATGTCATCTATGAGGGCATGAAAAACAGGGACCTCGACCTGTTCCTCGGCTACTGGGACCCGGCCATGGTCACCTATTACGAGCCCTACAAGAATGACGGCTCGGTCGAGAATGTGCGCGTCAATCTCGTAGGCGCCAAATACACATTCGCCGTGCCGACCTATGTCTGGGAAGCCGGCGTCAAGGACATTTCCGACCTGCACAAATTCGCCGACAAATTCGGCAAGAAAATGTACGGCATCGAGCCCGGTTCAAACCAGTTGATGATGGACGCTATCGCCGATCCCGCCTTTGGCCTGGACGGCTGGCAGGTGGTCGAATCGAGCGAAGCCGGCATGCTTTCCGAGGTCGGCTACGAGATCAAGGAGAAGCAGTTCATCGTCTTCCAGGGCTGGGCGCCGCACCCGATGAACATGATGTACGACTTCAAATATCTGACCGGCGGCGACAAGTTCTTCGGCCCGAATTTCGGCGCCGCGACGGTGACGACGCAGGTGCGCAAGGGCTATCTGCAGCAATGCCCGAACGTCGCACAGTTCTTGAAAAACCTCGCCTTCGACATCGATTTCGAGAATGTCGGCATGGGTTATCTGATCAATGACGGCATGAAGCCGGAGGACGGCGCGCTGAAGGCAATCACGGCCAACAAGAGCCGTCTCGATGCCTGGCTCGCCGGTGTCACCACCTTCGACGGCCAACCCGGCCTTGCCGCGGTCAAGGAAAAGCTCGGCCTGTGAGGGCGGCGGTGCTGAATGCCTGCGCGAACCAGGACGGCTGGGCCGGCCGCAAGCAGTTCGTCACTGTCGGCAATCTCGACATCGCCTATGTCGAGATAACAGGCGCCGAGCCGGCACTGCTGTTGGTGCACGGCTTCACCGACACCAGCCGCAGCTTTTCGCTTCTGGCGCCCTATCTGGCCGGCCGCCGTCTGATCATGCCGGATCTGCGCGGCCACGGCGCCTCGCAGGCCGGCAAAGGCTGCGGCATAGCCGATTTCGCCGACGATATTGCCGGGCTGATCCTACGCTTGCGGCTCGACCGGCCGCTCGTCGTCGGCCATTCGCTGGGCGCCATGGTGGCCATCGCATTGGCAGGGCGACACAGGGAGCTGATTGGCGGGCTGGTGGTGCTGGCCGGCACGCTAAAGCCCGATTTCGCGCCGGATCATCCGCTGGTCGCGGGCGTCGAGGCGCTGCGCGACCCGATATCGCCGGCCGATCCGTTCTACGCCTGGTGGCATGCCTGCAGTCCCGACGTGCCTCCAGCCTTTCTCGCCAGCCTGGCGCAAGAGGCCTCGGCGATGCCGACGCCGCGCTGGCGCGCGATTCTCGAGGAAATCCGCCGCGCCGATCTGAGCGATGCGGCGCGGGCCGTGCAGGCCCGGACGCTGATCATCGCCGGCGCCTGCGACCCGCTGTTCGGCGAGGCGCACCAGCAGGCGTTGCAATCCGCTCTTGCCGGAGCCGTCTTCGTCCGGGCCGAGAGCTGTGGCCACAACCCGCATTGGGAAGACCCGGCCCTTGTCGCCAAGACCATCGTCGAGGCATTTGAAGTCTGATGCATGTCGCCCAAAAGTGGCCCCGGTTTTGGGAGAACGACATGCACAAAAAAGGATCTATTCCTAAGCGCGTCGACGCGCTTTAGGAATAGATCCCGACCAGTGATTGCGATGTCGGCGACAGCCGCAAGGTCTCCGTGGGTTTGGTCAGGCCGGGTTGCGCGGCCCGCCAAAAATCCTGCCATGCCGGCGAGGCGGCAAGCGCGGCCTTGTGGCGGGCATGCGCTTCTGTGCTGGCAAAACCCATGACGCTGATGAAGACGTTTTCGTCAGCCCGTACCGGCAGGCGCGGAAAATTGTTTTCGGCAGGCTCGGTCACGAACGCGGCGAGCAGGCGTGCGTCGGCCGTCATCAGGCACGCCGTCTCAATCTCGAAGCGGGTGGTGAAATCTGCCTCCGTGCCGGGCTGCAATTGATGAATCTCGATGACAACGATGCCGGTCAGCGGCCTGTTTCGAATGGGCTTTTCGTCGCCGCCCAGGTTTGGCCGCTGCGCCCCCGCGAGGTCGAAGCCGGCGCCCGGCCACGCCGGCTTGAGCAGCAGCACATCGTCGGAATCGATCATCGTCGCGTTGGCCGCATCGCGGTGCGCCGCCCAGACCGGCCCGCCATAGAAAGCGGCGAGAGCATTTTTCCGCGCAGCCATGCCGTCGAAGCCGCGCATCCAGACGAACATGTCCGGGCGGTCGAGGTCCCGGAACTGGCCGATGATGGTCATTCCGGTGTCCTCCTGGCCCTCGATCAATCTGCCGTCGAAGATGTCGATGAGCGTGTCGCGCCGGCCGGGTTTCAGCGTGTATTGCCGCAGCTCGACGACAGGCGAGGCGAGCGCTGAGGGTTTCGTCGCGACGTTCTGGGGCAGGTTCATCCGGCATTCTTCAAAACAGGGTGATTGTCCTGTTTGTAAAACAGACCGGTTGTCCTGTTTTGTCAATATGCTAATGTCCGGCAATGTCAGCAGAGATGATCGCTCAACCAAAACCGCGCCCGGGAAAACGCATCAACGACCCTGAGGGCATGCGCAAGAAAGTGCTCGATGTCGCCGAGGATGCGTTCCAGGCGCGCGGCTACCACGCCTCCAGCATCGGCGACCTGATGGCGGCGGCTGATGTCAGCGGCGGCGCGCTGCATCACCATTTCCCGACCAAGAAGGCGCTCGCGCTGGCGGTGATCGACGAGCGTGTGGCGGCAGCGGTCGAAGAGACATGGATCGCGCCGGTGCTGGCGGCGGCGTCGGCCCGCGAAGGCGTGCGCGCGGTGTTCGAGGCCGTGGCGGCGGAACTGGAGCAGCAGGGTTTCGTGCGCGGCTGCCCGCTCAACAATCTGGCGCACGAACTGTCGCTTGCCGATCCCGATTTTCGCATTGCCCTTGCCGGTATTTTTGCCGGGTGGCGGCGGGCGATTTCCGACAAGCTGCGAGCCGACCAGCAGGCGGGCAGGGAAGAGGGCACGGACCCCGAACGCTTCGCCGCGCTGACGGTCGCCGCCTATTCCGGAGCGATGTCGATGGCCAAGGCCACGCAGGATGCCGGTGTGCTGCGGGATTGTCTGGCGGGACTTGAGCGAAGCGCGCCGTCGCCATCGCAGGGCGCATTGGCGGCCAGGCGACGCAACAGGATACTGCCACGGCCGGGAACCCCTTGACTCGCCGTGCTCTGGTTCAGCTACTCGGCCAGCGGCTTGATCGTCTCGTAGCCGTTGACGGATTCCGAACTGGTGCCTTCATCGTAGCGCCGCGCGAGCGCGGCTTGCAGATCTGGCGCATAGAGGGCGGTAAATGATCCAGCGTCTCGCCGGCACCGTTCTTGAAGGTCTCCTTGACCGCCAGGACATTGTATTTGCACTCGCCCAGGCTGAATGTCTCCTTGCCCTTGACGACCAGGCTCAGCGTCTTGGTGCCCTTCGGCGGCTTGTTCGGCGACAGCTCGACGAACTCTATCGCGGCCTTTGTCCCCGCCTTCAGCGGAAACAGCTTTCGCAGATCGGAAAGCGGGATCATCGCCAGGCGACCGGTGTCGCTGTCGCGAAACACCTCGATCAGGCCGGCAAACAGATACTGGGTTTGCGGCGATTGCGATTCGTAGGTGTTGGCAACCGACATCATCCCGCCGGCCACGGGCCGAAATTCGCTCTGGATGCCGGGCCTCGCCAGAACGAAACCCTTTCTGGCGGACTTGACGTCGACGCAACCGGCCGCATGCGCAGTGCTCGCGCACAACATCGCGGCCAGGATCATGCAGATAGGTGCGGCTTTCATTTTTCGTCCTCCTCCGCTTGCGCAAGCGAGACATGCCAGACCCGTGGCATCATGTCGATGATGGCGCAGAGGCGCTGGACGACCGGCCGCTGTCCATGCTGAATCAGCGTATGATGAATCGCCGTTCGACTGCATCGCTTTCCCGACGCAACTTCCTGGCGCAGGCTGCAGGATTTGCCGCGGCCGGCGCCTTGTCGCGCCCGGCCTTCAGCCAGACCGGGCAACGCGTCCAGTCGATCGACGCCACTTTCCTGTTCATCGCCGATGTCCATGCCTGCCGCATGGCGAGCGGCTTGAGCCCCAACTGCCTGCAGGAAGGCAAGACCGACGCCGCGCTGCTGCGCAACGTGGCGGCGCTGAATGCGCTTGGCGACAAGGACTGGCCAACTGAGATCAATGGCGTCGCCACCGGCCTGCGTTCGGCCGGCAGGATAGGCACGCCGCTCGGCCTTGTCGTCGGCGGCGACATCACCGACGATGGCGGCGGCCAGATCACGCAGCCGAGCGAGGGCACCCAACTGCTCCAGTTCAGCCAGCGCTACAGCCAGGGCGTCGGTCCCGATCGCGTGCACATGCCGGTTTATATCGGGCTCGGCAACCATGATCTCGACCAGAACGGCCCGCCGCACCATGTCGACTGGTATCGGCGCGAACTGCGCGACTATGTCGAGGTCAACCATCGCGCCGGCGTGTTCTTCAAGCCGCCGGTGCCGGCCACCGACTATGATGTCGACACCGACTGTTACTCCTGGGACTGGGGCGGCCTGCATCTGATCCAGACGCATCGTTTCGCCGGCGATACCGGCCACGGCGCCGAGAGCAGCCTGCCATGGCTGAAGCAGGATCTGGCGACCTATGCGGCGGACGGCCGTCCGGTCATCCTGTTCCAGCACTATGGCTGGGACACTTTCTCGGTGGAACGTTGGGATGCCGCCAAGCGGCACTTCGATGATGACGGCAGTGGTGCGCCGCATTGGTGGAGCGAGGCCGACCGGCAGGCGTTGCTGGCGGCGCTGAAGGGCTACAATGTCGTCGGCATTTTCCATGGCCACCAGCACGAAACGCCGCTGATCTATCGCAGGGACGGGATCGACCTGTTCAAGCCGAAGGCTGCCTATATGGGCGGTTTCGCGCTGACCAGGGTGACCAGCGACGGCATGGACGTGGTGCTGGTCGAGGCGGCCGGCGATCACGGCGAGGTCGTCTTCACCAATGCTTTCAGCAAGGGTTGGAGCACCTGAAAAAGGCGGCCTTCGCGACCGCCTTTCCCTCGATAAAGCGCGTTTGCCGATGTCGGATCAGAGCGCCTTCTTGACCTTGTCCTTGACGTCGCCATAGGCCTTCTGCACCTTACCGGCGGTCCGGTCGCCCGTGCCTTCGGCCTGGGTCTGCCTGTTGCCGGTTGCCTTGCCTGCGGCTTCCTTGACCGAGCCCTTGACCTGCTTGGCCACGCCCGCAACCTGATCCTTATTCACCATTTTTTGCGCATCTCCTGGGGCTCTGAATTCGGAGGAATTCATTTGCGGTAGCTAACGAGCCGGCGTCGGTTAGGTTCCAGGCGTCGCCCGGACGGCAGATCAGGTCGCGCGGCCGCCGCCCTGGGGCAAGGCTGGTGGGCTAGGCTGCGAACACGTGTCGACCATGGAATTTGGATGGCCGTGCATGCGGGGAGAAAAATGGCTGAATTCACGCTCTATATCGGCAACAAGTGTTTCTCCTCATGGTCGTTGCGGCCATGGCTGGCGATGAGGCATCTGGAGATCCCGTTCGAGGAAGGTTTCGTGCGGCTGCGCACGCCTGAAACCTTTGCCAATCTGGCGAAAGTGTCGCCGACCGGTCAGGTGCCGGTGCTGAATCACAATGGCAAGATCGTCTGGGAAACCCTTGCTATCCTTGAATATCTCGCCGACCTGTTTCCCGAGAAAAAGCTCTGGCCGGCCGATATCGACGCCCGCGCGCTGGCGCGTTCGGCCGCGAGCGAGATGCATTCCGGCTTTCGCGAGGTCCGCTATGGCTGGCCGATGAATTTGCGCCGGCCGAAGGGCCACAAGCCGCTCGACGCCGAGGGCGAGGCGCAACGCGCCCGCATCGAGGCGCTGTGGCGCGAGTGCCGGGAAAAATACGGCAGGGGCGGCCCGTTCCTGTTTGGCCATTTCACCGCGGCCGACGCCATGTATGCGCCTGTCGTCACCCGTTTCGACACCTATGGCGGCACGCTTGCGCCGGATACGCGCGCCTATCTCGACGCCGTGCTGGCAACGCCGGCGATGCGGCACTGGTATGCCGAGGCGGCCAAGGAGAGGTGGCCGGAACCCGGGCCGGACGAATAGCCGGATCCAACGAAAACGCCCCTCGCACCTTTTATCGTGCGGGGGGCGTCTTTGCCATCAACCGTTCTTTCGATTGCTCTCACGAACTGCTGACGACAAGGCATAAATGCGCCTTTGCGTGGATGGTTCCTGGATGCCAGAAAATTTTTTCAACTTGGCGCAAGCGCGCTGTTTGGCGCCCGGTTTGCCGTCATGCCAGCTGGTTTGGCCTGGTGTTTTGGGAGAAATCCGCATCTGTGGCTTTATGCAAATTTGACAGCGCGCCAAAAGAAGCCTACAAGCAAATCGTCGATATTTGTTTGACTGACTTTTGTTATCCGCGCTTTCGAGCGCGCCTTTGACGAACTTCCCACATCAAAAATCGGGACAAACGACGTTGTGCATCCGCATGGCGTCGAACGAATATTTGCCATGGAAAGGGTTCGTCATGAGCACCGGCACAGTTAAATGGTTCAACGCCACCAAAGGTTTTGGTTTTATTCAGCCTGACGACGGCTCGGCCGACGTTTTTGTCCACATCTCGGCCGTAGAGCGCGCCGGCATGCGTGACATCGTCGAGGGCCAGAAGCTCGGCTACGAGATGGTCCGCGACAACAAGTCGGGCAAGATGTCCGCCGACCAGTTGAAGGCGGCCTGAAAAACGAATTCTGCTCTCCCGGTGACCACGGATGTACTGGCACCGGTGAGTGGCGAATTCGGGCGCATGGCCGCGGCGACCTGAGTTTCCACGGCATATCATGTGCATAAGCAGGGCGTTCCCGTGCGGTGCATCCTTTTGGATGTCATCTGGTTGCGCGACGCTCTCATGGAAGGTCAGGCGGTGCCTGGCCTTTTTCATTTTCCGCGCCTTGCCGCCGAAAGTGCGCTGCGCGCCGGCCTGGACGTGCTAAGGGACGCTCCAGCAATTTGAATTCGCCGCGCGTGTTGCTTTGTGCGTGATCCTGACCGAAGACCCGGTCTCGCTCCATCGGCACAGGCTCCTGACAGGAGAAAGATTTGACCACCAGTTCAAAGACAACCGTCGATCAGGCCGTGTCCCTGTTCAGCAAGACGCAAACCCAGTCGATGTCGCTCAACCGCATCAATTCCGAGCGCGACGCCGTCAGCGAGGCACGCGAAGCCAAGACCGCGCGTCTGCGCGAATTGCGCCTGGAGAAGGAGGCCGACGAGATGGCCGCCGCCGCCGCGCTAGCCGCTTTGCCGAAGCGGGCCGGACGACGCTGATGGCCACCAAACGCGTACCGCCAACACCGATCGCCGCCGACGCAACCATTGCCGATATGGTCGAAGGCCTCGACAAACCGGTCGAATTCGTCCGGCGTGTGCTGGAAAAGCTCGAACGCTGCAAGCGTGCCCACGGTGATGCCCAGGTTCGCGTCGGCGTGCGCGGCCGCGCCGAATGCCCGAACTACCTGATCGAGTATGTCCGCGAAGACGCCAAGACCCATGAGCGGGTGACGTATCAGGACGCCGCCTACAGCGGCAGCACGCATCGCGAGCTGGCGGCCCATCACATCGAGGCGGTGAAAAACTGGTCGCCCGAGGAAATGAACATCACGGCCGTTTCAGCGCTGATCGGCCGCCTGCGCAATCCGCGCGCGCCATCATCGCGCTTCGCCGACGAGGACTGACATGGCCATAAAATTCTCCTCCAAGGATCAGCCGGCAGCCTCGGGTGCCGCGGCAAAACCGGCCAAGCCGGTTGCCGCGCCGAAAGCCGGCGACGCCACCGAGGCGGCGACCGACCTGTTCAAGTCGCCGGCGGATTCGCCGAAGGGCAAGACGGCCAAGAAGAAATAGCGCCTTGCCGCAAGACGCAGATCACAACCCCGCCGCGCCAGGGCTGTCCGCCCTGGTGGCCGCCGCAAGCGTTTTGTCGTCGCAACAGGGCACCTTCGATTGCCAAAGCTGCGGTGCCTGCTGTTCCTATTCGGCCGAGTGGCCGCGCTTTTCCACCGAAGATGACGCACAGCTCGACCGTATCCCGGAAAAATATGTCGCATCCGACCTGTCAGGCATGCGTTGCGAGGGCGTGCGCTGCTCGGCGCTGTCCGGCGAGATCGGCAAGTCGACCGCTTGCGGCATCTACGACGTGCGGCCGGACGTCTGTCGCGCCTGCATGCCCGGCGACGAGGAGTGTCTGATGGCACGCCAGGCGCTCGGATTACCGGTGTAGCCAATCTCCCGTCGCCTCCGCTTGTGCGCCGACCCGCAGCCCGGTACCTTCCTGGCCGGGTAGGGTGCCGGAGGAACCATCGTGAGCATCGAATTTCTGTTGACGTCCCTGATTGTCGTGGCTTCGCCCGGCACCGGCGTTCTCTACACGCTGAGCGCCGGCCTCTCGCGCGGGGCGCGGGCTTCGATCATCGCCGCCTTCGGCTGCACGCTCGGCATCATCCCGCACATGGCCGCCGCAATCACTGGCCTGGCGGCGCTGCTGCACACCAGTGCGCTCGCCTTCGAGACGCTGAAATATCTCGGCGTCGCCTACCTGCTCTACATGGCCTGGAACACGTTGAAGGAAAAGGGCGGCCTCAGCGTCGAGCAGGATGTGACGCCGCGCTCGGCCGGCAAGGTGATTGCCACCGGTATCCTCGTCAACGTGCTCAATCCGAAACTGTCGATCTTCTTCTTCGCCTTCCTGCCGCAGTTCGTCAGCACCACCGAGCCCAATGCGCTGTCGAAAATGCTGGAACTGAGTTCCGTCTTCATGCTTTTGACCTTCGTGGTTTTCGTCGGCTACGGCATCTTCGCAGCCTCGATCCGCAGCCATGTCGTCTCGCGGCCAATGGTGTTGACCTGGATGCGCCGGACCTTCGCCGGCGCCTTCGTCATGCTCGGCGCAAAGCTGGCGCTGGCCGATCGGTAGCGGGGAGCGGTTCAGTCTCGCTGATCCGCTCTCCTTTGTTGCGCTATTCCGGGCGAAAAGCGGTTATGCGCTTTCGGGGCATTGCTCGGGGCGCGCTACCCCTTCACATAGCCCATCGCTTCGACGATCCGCCCATCGGCCACACGCATGAGGTTGACGCCGCGCAGCGAATTGCCGTCGGTCATGAAATAGCGCCAGCGGATCGTTGCCCGGTCACCGGCAATGAAGGTTTCCTCGATATCGAAGCGCGTGCCGGCCTGGGTCGCGATCGCCGTCCAAAGCCCGACGCACGCTTCCTTGCCGGCATGGCGGGCGCCGTCCGGCGCCGGCACGGTGTTCTCGATCACGCAATTGTCGGCCACCAGCTCGGCGAGTGCCGAAGGATCATGGCGTTGGAATACGTCGTTGTAGCGCCGCATGATCTCGGCCGTCTTCTGGGACAGACCGTACGCGTTTGCGTCCATGACAATCTCCTGTGTCATCTTCTTTCTCCTGGCTTCATTGACCTTTGGTGGCTTCGACGAGCGTTGCCTTGAGGGTGATCTGAGACACGCCGCCAAGGGCCCGCGAGACGAGGCAGCCCGCCTTGGCGGACTGTGCAAGGCGCTCGAATTCATCTTCGGCAAGTCCCGCGACCTCTGCCTCGGTTTCGAGTTCGATGCGGGTGATCGTCGGACCGGCAGCGGTTGCGCCAAGATGCACCTTGGCGACGGTGCTGATGCTTGTCGGGACATGATTGGCGTTGCCCAGCATGGCGCTCAGCGCCATCGAGAAGCAGCCTGCATGCGCCGCGGCGATCAGTTCTTCCGGGTTGGTGCCCGGCCCGTTCTCGAAACGCGACGGGAAGGAATAGGCGCCTTCGAAGACGCCGCTGCCGAGCCGCAACCGGCCCGAACCTTCCTTCAGCGTCCCTTGCCACTTGGCCGAGGCTTCACGAATTGTCATGGTCGTTCTCCCTTGGGTTTGAGGACTCGATGGGTCAGGCGCCGTCGATGATCACCTTCCCAACGACGTCGCCCTGCTGGAAAAAGCGGTAGGCATCGCCGGCCTCGGTGAAGGCGAAGACCTTGTCGATGACGGGCCGCAGGCGGTGCTGCGAGACGGCGCGCAGCATGGCTTCGAGATTGGTCCGGCTGCCGACGAACAGGCGGCTGATGGTGGCGAGGCTGCGCTGGTAGAGTGCCGCCGGCAGCTGGATCGATCCGCCTTTCGCATCCTGCAGCGTCAAGAGCACGATGTGCCCGTAAAGCGTGCTGGCGATCAGCGACTGCGCGAAGGTCGCCGGGCCACCGGTCTCGACGACGAGATCGATGCCGCCGGTCTGGTCGCGGACGGCCGCACCCCATTGCGGCATATCCGGTGTCGAAATCACCAGGTCGGCGCCCAGCGCCCGCAGCCTGTCGGCTTTCTCGCCGCGCGAGGTGACGACGGCGACATGGCAGCCGAGCAGCTTGGCGAACTGCAATGCAAAGAGCGAGACGCCGCCCGAGCCGATGACCAGAACCCATTGGCCGGGCTTCGGAATTCCGGCGCCCGTCACCGCATTCCAGGCGGTCAGGCCGGCGCAGGTCAGCGTTGCGGCCTCTTGCCAGTCGAGATGATCGGGCAGCCGCACCGCCCATTGTTCGTCGAGAACCGCATATTCCGCCAGCATGCCGTCCAGCGTGCAGCCGAGCTGGTCGACGAGCCCGGCATGGATGCGGCCGTCGATCCAGCGCGCGAAATAGCTGCCGGTGACACGGTCGCCGACGGCAAAGCGGGTGACGGCAGCGCCGACGGCGACAACCTCACCAGCCCCGTCGCTCAGCGGAACGACGCCTTGGCGTGGCGGCAGCGGATAGGTGCCGTTGAGGATCATCGTGTCGCGTCGGTTGAGCGATGTGGCGCGAACGCGCACCACGATCTCATGCGGTTTCGGCTCTGGCTGCGCCGCCTCGCGCATCACCAGGGATTCGGTCCCGGATCCTTCGAGGCGGTAGTTGCGCATTTCGTTCTCCTCAAGGAATATATAGACTGATCTACATATTATGTAGACCGATTGTCATATTCTGCGCAAGGCCTATAATGATTCCTACTGACAGAGGTTGACATGGCCAACGACACCCGCACCCGCATACTCGAGACGACTGGGCTGCTGCTCAGGCAGCGCGGCTATCACGGCACCTCGCTCAACGACATATTGAGCGCCAGCGGCGCACCGCGGGGCTCGCTGTATTTTCATTTTCCCGGCGGCAAGGACCAATTGGTCATCGAGGTGACGCGCGCCAGCGTTGCCGACGTGACGGAGAGGCTGGGCGAAGCGCTGGCCGCCGAAAAGGATCCGGCGGTAGCCGTCCATCATATCTACCAGTCGGTGGGGCGCATGCTGGAAGACAACCAGTTTTCACTCGGCTGTCCGATCGCGCCTGTCGTGCTGGACTCGCCCACCGACGTGCCGGAACTGGCGGAGTTGTGCCGCTCGGCCTTCGAACAGTGGATAGGCCTGCTGCGGGACGCCTTCGTCAGGGCAGGGGTGCCCGCGCGCCGCGCGCATGCATTGGCACTACTGGTCGAATCGTCACTGGAAGGGCTGATGGTGATCGCCCGCGCCACCCGAGACCGCGCCCCGGTACAGGCCGTGGCCGATGAGGTCGCGGCGTTGATCGAAGCCGCGGTGCTTGATGGCGAGGTAAAGCAACGCGCGGATGCCGCCGTCTGAGAACCGACGGAGGCGCGGCGATCGAGGTCCGCGTAAACGAAAAGGGCGGCATCTCTGCCGCCCTTTCCGTATCTGAAGGCTGATAGGGCTGGATTAGAAATCCATGCCGCCCATGCCGCCCATGCCGCCGCCCATGCCGCCAGGCATGCCGCCGCCGCCAGCCGACTCCTTCTTCGGAGCCTCCGCGATCATGGCTTCGGTGGTGACCAGCAGGCCGGCGACCGAGGCCGCGTCCTGGAGAGCGGTGCGAACGACCTTGACCGGATCGACGATACCCATGGCGATCATGTCGCCATAGTCGCCGGTCTGGGCGTTGTAGCCGAAGGTCGCGCCCTTGTTCTCAAGGATCTTGCCGGCAACGATCGATGCTTCCGCACCGGCGTTGGCCGCGATCTGGCGGGCCGGAGCCTGCAGCGCACGACGAACGATGTTGATGCCGGCGGCCTGATCGGCGTTGACGCCGGTGGCCTTGATGTTGGCCGAAGCGCGCAGCAGCGCGACGCCACCACCAGCAACGATGCCTTCTTCCACGGCCGCGCGGGTCGCGTTGAGGGCGTCATCGACGCGGTCCTTCTTTTCCTTGACTTCGACTTCCGTCGCACCGCCGACGCGGATCACCGCAACGCCGCCGGCGAGCTTCGCCAGACGTTCCTGCAGCTTCTCCTTGTCGTAGTCCGAAGTGGTCTCTTCGATCTGCTGCTTGATCTGGGCAACGCGGCCCTGGATCTCGGCCTTCTTGCCGGCGCCGTCGACGATGGTGGTGTTCTCCTTGGAGATCGACACCTTCTTGGCGCGGCCGAGCATGTTGAGGCCGACGTTCTCGAGCTTGATGCCGAGGTCTTCCGAGATGACCTGGCCACCGGTGAGGATGGCGATGTCTTCCAGCATGGCCTTGCGGCGATCACCGAAGCCCGGCGCCTTGACGGCAGCGATCTTCAGGCCGCCACGCAGCTTGTTGACGACCAGCGTGGCCAGAGCCTCGCCTTCGACGTCTTCCGAGATGATGAGCAGCGGCTTCGAGGTCTGCACGACGGCTTCGAGAACCGGCAGCATGGCCTGGAGGTTGGACAGCTTCTTCTCGTGCAGGAGGATGTAGACGTCCTCGAGCTCGGCAACCATCTTGTCGGCGTTGGTGACGAAGTAGGGCGAGAGATAGCCGCGGTCGAACTGCATGCCTTCGACGACTTCGAGTTCGGTCTCGGCGGTCTTGGCTTCTTCAACCGTGATGACGCCTTCGTTGCCGACCTTCTGCATCGCTTCCGCGATCATCTTGCCGACCGACTCGTCGCCATTGGCCGAGATCGTGCCGACCTGGGCAACTTCCTCGGAGGTCTTGATCTTCTTGGCAGCCTTGCCGAGCGCCGAGACGACTTCGGTCACGGCCAGATCGATGCCGCGCTTCAGGTCCATCGGGTTCATGCCGGCGGCAACGGCCTTGTGGCCTTCCTGGACGATCGACTGCGCCAGAACGGTCGCGGTCGTGGTGCCGTCGCCGGCGATGTCGTTGGTCTTCGAAGCAACTTCGCGGACCATCTGCGCGCCCATGTTCTCGAACTTGTCTTCAAGCTCGATTTCCTTGGCGACGGTGACGCCGTCCTTGGTGATGCGCGGGGCGCCGAACGACTTGTCGATGACGACGTTGCGGCCCTTGGGGCCGAGCGTGACCTTCACCGCGTCGGCGAGGATGTTGACGCCGCGCAGCATGCGCTCGCGGGCATCACGGGAGAATTTTACGTCTTTGGCAGCCATTTTTAGCTCCTGGCAGGGGCTTCGATCGAGCCCGGGAATTCAGTTGACGGAAAGGCCTGATATCAGCCGATGATGCCCATGATGTCGGATTCCTTCATGATCAGAAGGTCTTCGCCATTGAGCTTGACTTCGGTGCCCGACCACTTGCCGAACAGGATGCGGTCGCCGGCCTTGACGTCCAGCGGGACCAGCTTGCCAGCTTCGTCACGAGCGCCGGAGCCGACAGCGATGATCTCGCCTTCCTGCGGCTTTTCCTTTGCCGTGTCGGGGATGATGATCCCGCCAGCGGTCTTGGATTCGGATTCGACCCGGCGAACGACCACGCGGTCATGAAGCGGGCGGAACTTCGACTTTGCCATTTTTTCTTCCTCGATGAGAACGTGAGAAACAGTTCCTCCATCCGGCGGCGCCGGACATGTGGTTAGCACTCACCAAAGGCGAGTGCTAACGTGGCGCTGAAATAGGCTGGCGGCGCGCCGGAGTCAAGGCGCTCGGAGCGCCTCTTGGCGCATGATGATGAACTTACCGGTGCCTGGCCGAACCGAGCACCAGAAGCGGGCACCGTTCCGCCAGCGGATAGCTTCCGCTCGGCACGACGCGCACGTCGCCGAACCAGTTGGCTGCCTCGTTGGTCAGCGTGGCCAGCGTCGCGAAGCTGTAGCTTATGTCCGAGCCTGCATAGACGTCGATCGTGTTGATCGAGCTCATGCTCCATCCTGTTCGCGCGGCAAGAGCTTCGCGGTCCGGAAACAGTCTGCCGAATGCATCGCGGATCGTTGCCACCTTGATGGTAAAATCGCGGTCGTCGGTCGTACACGCCATCGCAATCCGCCATTTGAGCGCGTGGAAATTCTCGATCCCGCCGGCCAGAACCAGAGCTTCGATGCCGCACAGATCGTCCGCCGTTTCCGGTCGTGCGAAGACGCGGATCGCTGCGCGCCTGCCAGGCTTCAGCACCCTGGCGACCTCGCCAAACAACGAACTGCGCGCCGCCTGGGAAGCGACCGCCGACAGGCATCCGTCGCCGATGACGGCGTCGATGCTTGCGCGGTCCACGGGCAGGTTAAGCCAGTTGCCGGCGATTGCCCGTCGCGAGCCGTCGTCGCCAGCCCATACGCCGGAAATCATGGCCGCCGACTGGTCGACCGCCAACATCGACTTGCCCAGAACTGCCAATTCCGGGGTAACCCCCAAGAGAAGGACATCGGCATTTCCGAGATCAAGTTCGCGATCGAATATAGCGACGGTTTCCGCTGTCGGCCGGAGCGGCGCTTCCAGAAGTTTCCAATGGCGGTGGTAATCGTCCCAATGATTTGTCATGCAATTCCATTGGCCCCCTGCACGCCTGGATTTTGGATATCACCGGGGCTTAATAGAGGTCGTTGGACAAGCCAAGACATTTCAAGGCATCTACAGACAGTCCAGGAGGTGGATAGTGGCGCGTATCGCCGTGATAACGCATGAGCATGACAGGTTCCTGGGCAGGCGCGATATTCTGCTGCGCAGGAGCAGCCCATACATGCTGTTCGACATTCTTGCGGAATTGAAAAGGCGCGGCCATTCGGTTCGGGTTCAGCAAGGCCTGTCGAAGCCGGTCAGCGCCGATATGGCGGTATTGCATGTCGATGCCACGGTGACGCCCACGGACTATGTCGACTATGCCCGGAGTTTTGCATTCTGCCTCAACATCGGCGCCGCCGACATATCCAAACGGCGGATCAGTGGTGCATTGATCGACAAAACCGACAGCTGGCAAGGTCAGGTGATCGTCAAAAGCAATCTCAACAATCGGGGAATCCCGGAGACGCTCCTCAACCGGCGATCCGAGCGCGCGGGCAAACAGCCGCCGTTTCCGCATTTGCCAATCTTGCACCCCTATGAGATCCACGGATCTCTCGGCGACGTTCCAGACGGCGTCTTTGATTGCGACGATCTCGTCGTGGAAAAGTTCATTCCGGAGAGAGAACCCGACGGTTTTGCTGTTCGTTTCTGGGTGTTTTGCGGAGAGCGAGAGCGCTGCACCCGCTACGTCTCCCCGAACGGCCTGGTCAAGGCATCGGAGACGATCCGGCGCGAGCCCGTCCCGGTGCCCGACGAACTGCGTGAGCGCCGGCGTGAACTCGGCTTCGACTATGGAAAATTCGATTTCGTCATGCATGAGGGCAGGGCCATCCTCCTCGATGCGAACAAGACTCCCGGCCGTCCGCAAAATCTCGTCAAGATGTTCGCGGCCGGCGCTTCGGATCTGACACACGGCTTCGAAGGCCTCGTCCATCGGGCGAAATAGGCGCGGCTCTAGAGGAACAGCCGCAGCTGCGTGTGAATGATAGACCGGTAATCCTCGATGGTCCGGCGGCTTTCCGCTTCGCCCTCGGCAAGCGCCAGGCGCACCACGCCGCCGGCGAGCTGGAAGATCAGCAGAACCATGCGTTCGAACTGCTCGCGCCTCTCGGGCTCCAGCAAGGCGATGACATGGTCGCAGAACATTTTGGCTTGGTGCCGCGTTTCGGCGAGGTCGAGGTTCTTGAGCGCCTTGTCGGCCTGGATGGCGTTCTGCAGATCCTGGATGGCCGGATCGCCGGCGACACGGCTGAGATAATCATCGAGCAGCCGGTCAGCGGCCACGATGACATCTTTCGCCTCGTGGATTTCGGCGATGATCGTCGTCAGCCGTGCCCGGCTGACCTCTGAAAACCGCTCATAGAGCATCGCCAGGATCGCCGATTTGTTGGGAAAGTAGTGGTAGACGGTGGCGATTGGCCCGCCCGCCAGCATGCCGACCTCCTTCATAGTGACGGCGTCGATACCCTTTTCCCCGATCAGCCGCATGGTCGTCGACAGGATCGCGTCGATGCGCTCGCGGCTGCGTTCCTGCTTGGGCTTGCGCCTCGGCTCGGTCGCCATTCTCTTCAATTCCGTCATGCACCGATCTTTCGCACGGTTTTTAGATTCCGGTTGACAAGAAATATGATCAAGTATCAGTTTCTGAAATACTGACAGGTTGTCAGCTTTTTTGCCGCGCGGCAAGGACGTTGGGGAGGCGCCTTTGGCTTCGACAGATATCGGCCACGCAGGCAGTGGCGACTGGCTGGTCGGCAATCCGACCGGCTGGCAGCTCGCCTCGGCCCTGTGGATCGGTTCGGTCGGCCTGCTCATCCTCGGCCTGCAGCCGGTGCTGCTCGGAGCTCTCTACACCGAAGGCCATGTCAGCGGCGACGAACTGGCGCTGGTCGCCACCGCCGAGATGATCGCCATTGCCATCGGTTCGGCCGTCGTGGCGATGCTGCTTTCGGCCCACAATATGCGCTGGAAAAGTGCCGTCCTTCTGCTGCTGCTGGCGCTGGCCAATGTGTGGACGGCCTATGCCGCGAGCGCCAACATGCTGATTGCGGCCCGCGCCCTTGCCGGGCTCGCCGAGGGCGGTCTGGTCGCCATCGCCACCGAACTGATCGCCCGCTCGCGGCGTGCCGAGCGCATCGGCGGCTATTTCGTCACCATGCAGACGCTGGCGCAATGCGCGCTCGCCCTGTTGCTGGCGCTCTATGTCATCCCGGCCGCAGGGTCGGCGGGTGGCTTCATCGTTCTTGCCGTCGTCTGCGTCGTGTCGCTGGCGGTCGCTTTCACTGTCCCAGGTGACTATGCCGACCTGCCCAAGGAAGAGAATCTGGCCAATGTGCTGACGGTTTCCTCGATGACCGCGCTGCTGTCGGTCTTCTGCTACTTCATGTTCTTCGGCGCGGTCTGGGCTTTCCTGGAGCCGCTAGGCGCGCAATACGGCATCGATGGCCGCACCGTCGGCCTGATCGTCTCGGCCAGCCTCGCGGTGCAGGTCCTGGGGGCGATGACGGCGACCGCGTTCGAGGCGCGCATCGATTATCGCCTTGCCATCGCGGCGATCGGCGTCGTGGCGCTTGTCAGTTCCCTGGTTCTTGCCAGCAGCCCCGGCCTGACGACGTTCTGGGTCGCTGCCCTGGCCATGGGCTTTATCCTGCTGTTCATCGTGCCCTACCAGATCCGTCTGGCGATCACCGCCGACGAGACGCGCACCGCCGTGCTGCTGGTGCCGGCAGCCCAACTGTTCGGCCTGGCGATCGGGCCGATTGCGGCGTCGCTGCTCATCGACGGCAAGGATTTCCGGCCGGTGCCGGAATTCGCCGCCGCCAGCGCGGTGGCAAGCGTGGCGCTGCTCGGTCTCTTCGTTCTTGTGTCACGTCGCCGTCGTGCGGTTGCCTGAGCGGGGAGCGCATGTCGAACACCTGGAGCAACTGGTCGGGCTTCGTAAGTGCCGAGCCCAAGCTGATCGCCAGCCCCGGCGATGTCGGTGAACTCGGTGATCTCGTCCGGACCGCGCCTGGCCCGGTGCGCGTGGCCGGCGCCGGTCATTCCTTCACACCGCTGGTGAAATCGCAGGGCACGATCCTGTCCCTGGAGAGACTGGAAGGGCTGGTCTCGCACGACGCGCAAAAACATCAGGCGCGGGTGCGGGCAGGGACCCGGCTCGGCCCGCTCATGCACATCCTGCAAGGCATTGGCCAGGGCCTGCCCAACATGGGCGATATCGACCGCCAGGCGATCGGCGGCGCGCTGGGCACAGCCACGCACGGCTCGGGACCGACGCTCGGCGCCTATCACACGCAGCTGGAGACGGTGCAGATCGTCGACGGGCTTGGCAAGGTCCGCGACTTCAAGCGGGCAGGGGATCGGGACATGATCCACGCCATCGGTGTTGCGCTCGGCGCTTTCGGCGTGCTCACCGAAGTGACGCTGAACAACATCGCGACCTACCGGTTGCGCCGCCGCAAATATGTGCTGCCGATCACCGAGATGCTGCGTGATTTCGAGGCGATGATGGCCGCGCATCGCTCGGCCGAATTCTACTACATTCCGTTTTCCGGCTATGCGCAGTTCATCGCCAGCGATTTCAGCGATGCCGCACCCACCACGCGGCCGCCGGAAGAGGACGAGGCGGGTTTGAGGACACTGCGCAGGCTGCGCACTTCACTTGCCTGGCTGCCATCGCTGCGTGGCCGCCTGATCCGATCGGCGGCCGCCAAATTTCCCGCCGAGGACTACGTGCAGGACTGGCTCAACGTCTATGCCAGCGACCGGCAGACCAAGTTCAACGAGATGGAATATCATTTGCCGTTCGAGGAAGGGCCGAAGGCGCTGGCCGAGATCATCGAGCTGACCGAGAAGCGCTTTCCCGAGGTCTATTTCCCGATGGAGGTGCGCTCGGTCGCGCCGGACCAGTTCTGGCTTTCGCCATTCTACAACAGGCTGACCTGCTCCATCGCCATCCACCATGACGCCGCGAACGATCCTTTGCCGTTCATGCGGGCGGCAGAGCCGATCTTTCGCAGATATGGCGGCCGGCCGCATTGGGGCAAGATGCATAGCCTCAAGGCGGCGGAGCTGAAAAAGCTCTACCCGCGCTGGGACGATGCCATGGCGGCGCGCCGCGACATCGATCCGGAAAACCGCTTCGTGTCGCCCTACATGGCCGGCCTGTTCGGCATCGAATGATGAGCACCTATTTTTCCACCCTCTCGGATGCGCTGAAGACCGCCGGCATCTTCCGACCCTGCCTGCTGCTCGACCGCGATCGGCTGGACGGAAACATTGCCCTGGTAAAAAGGAGGCTGGATCCCGGCCTGGCCGTGCGGCTGGTCGACAAATCGCTCGCCTGCCTGCCGCTGCTTGCGCATATAGGCAAGGCGCTTCGCCATGAGCGCTTCATGACCTTCCACCCGCCGATCAGCGAGGCGGTGCTGAAGGCGTTTCCGGATGCCGATCTGCTCTACGGCAAGCCGATGCCGATCGGTGCGGCAAGGGCTGCGCTGGTGAAGGGTGATGCCGACTGGTCGCGTGTCTGCTGGCTGATCGACAGCGAGGAGAGACTGGCGGAATACGGTGCTCTCGCTGACGAACTCGGCATCGGCCTGCGCATCGCTTTCGAGATCGATGTCGGGCTGCATCGCGGCGGCTTTGCTGATCCCGCGGCCTTGTCGAAGGCGTTGAGCGCGTTGCCGGCCCGGCTGCATTGCGAAGGCGTCATGGCCTACGAGGCGCATGCACCGCTCATTCCCGGCCTTTTCGGCGGACCGGCAAAGGCATTGGCGGAGGCGTCGGCGCAGGCTGCGGCGTTCGTCGCCTGTCTCGGCGCCGACCAGCGCCGTATCCTCAACATCGGCGGCAGCAAGACCGCGCTGCTTCATCGTGGCGGCGCGGCCAATGAAGTGTCGATGGGCTCGGCCTTCGTGCTGCCCAGCGACTTCGATACGCCAGGCCTCGACGGCTTCCAGCCGGCGGCTTTCATCGCCACGCCGATCCTGAAAGTGGTCGAGCCGATGCTGCCTGGCCCGCCGGCCGTCACCCGCCTGCTGCAGGCGCTCGGCCGGTTTCCGCGCAAGGGCTGCTATCTCTATGGCGGCAAGTGGATGGCCGAGCCGGTCTTCCCCCAAGGCATGAAGACGAACGGCCTGCTCGGCCTGTCCTCCAACCAGCAATTCATGGGCTTGCCCGCCGATGCGACCGCAAGGACAGGCGACTACGCGTTTCTAAGGCCGACGCAGAGCGAGGCCGTGCTGCAGCAATTCGGGTCGATCGCCGTGTTTTCCGGCGGAAAGGTCATCGATCGCTGGCCGGCGCTGCCGATGGCGTGATCGAGCTACGCCTTCACCGGTACCCAGATCTCCAGGCCGCCATTGCCGCTGTGGGCATCGAACTCCGGTCCATAGCGCTCGAATTCCGGTGCATCCGCGATTTCGTGACCGGAGGCGGGCAGCCAGCTGTTCCAGATCGTGTTGATCGTCCGGCGGATGGATGAGATGTGCTCGCGGTGCGAGAACACCGCATATTTCTGCGCCGGCACCCGCACCCGATAGAAGTCCTTCGGCAGATCCGCAAAGCCGGACACTTCGACGCCGACGACATAGTCGAAATTGCCCGCGTCGTCGCCATTAAGGCACACGCCGTAGAAAACGCCTGAGATCTCGCCGGGGATGTTGCCGATAAAGGGTGCAAAACGCTGCCACTGCATCGGAATCCCGGCGCTGGTTTCACAGCTGTAGCGTTCGCCGAGGCCGGCGATCAGGAACGGCCGGCTGGTCTCGAAGCGCGGTGGTTCGAGATTGGTGAGGAGGGACTGGTCCATCAGGATCGGCTCCACGAGGTCGAGGTTGTTGGTCGAGCCTTGCGCGCGCACCAGTTCCGGCGTGGTGCCGAACTGATCGCGGAAGGCACGGGTGAACGCCTCATGCGAGTTGTAGCCGGCGTCGAGCGCGACGACGAGGATGTCGGGCGCTCCGCCGGCCAGCTTGCGCGCCGCCTCGGTCAGCCGGCGTGAGCGCATGTAACCCATCACCGAGCGGCCGGTTGCGGCGCCGAAGGCGCGCGTCACATGAAAACGCGACACGCCGCTGCTTTGCGCGACATCGTCAAGCGAGATCGCCTCCGGCAGATGGCTCTCGACGAACCACAGCGCTTTCTCGGTCGGGTTCATGGGGCTCCTTTTCGCATTGGCCGGATCATCTTGGCGTTTCCTGGCGCGGCCAGTTTGATCGAAATTGCGCATTCCGTGCAATCTGCGCCGATCCCATGGGCTTTCGCTTGACAGCGGGCCGCGTCATCTCCTAAGAATGTTATGTTATTACATAAAATGAGCGTGCAATGCCTGTTTCCCTTAGCTGGCCCACCACTTCGTCCGAGAAATCCATTGCGAAGCGTTTGGTGGAAATCTACGCTGAAGTGGTGATGGTCCCCGAGCCGAAAGGCGAGGGGTGAAAAGGGAACACGGTGAGGCCTGTTCAGGTCGAGGCCGTGGCTGCCCCCGCAACTGTAAGCGGCGAGCAAAATCCGTGAATGCCACTGGCCGGCAAGGCTGGGAAGGCAGGATGGCGCAACGACCCGCGAGCCAGGAGACCTGCCATCACTGAGTTGACCGGACGGGGTGTGCCGGGAGGAAACGCGAATCCCGGCCTTGTCGGCCGGTTCGCCAGCTTCCTTCCGTCGCCAGTTTTGGAAAGTGACGGAAAGTTGGACGGCTCCATCGATCATCGCATCACCATGCGCACGCTTTGCCGTCCCCGCAATCCGGCGGGCTGCAGCCGATGAGCGCAGCGCTTCTCGAAGCCCATGACCTCTGTGCCATGGCGAATGGGCGGAATCTGGTCCAGGCGGTCAGCTTCTCGGTGGCCGCTGGCGATCGCCTTGCCATCATCGGTCCCAACGGCGCCGGCAAGACGACGCTGCTGCGCATGCTGTCGGGCATGCTGCGGCCAAGTTCCGGCGAGGTGAAGCTTGGCGGACGCGGGCTGGACAGGATTTCGGCCGCCGAGCGGGCGTTGCATATCGCCGTTGTCGGCCAGACCGACCAGCCCGATCCGCGGCTGGCGGTGATCGATTATGTCGAGCTTGGCCGGGTCCCGCACGCCGGACTGAGGCGCAGGAGCGAGGAACGCGACATTGTCGTCAATGCGCTGCGCCGGACCGGCCTGCTGCCGCTGCTTGGCCGCACCGTCGGCTCGCTGTCGGGCGGCGAGCGCCAGCGCGCCCAACTGGCGCGCGCCATCGCCCAGCAGCCCAAAATCCTGTTCCTCGACGAACCGACCAACCATCTGGACCCGCGCGCCCGCGGCGAACTGCTCGACCTCGTGGCAGGCTTCGAGATGACGGTGATCGCGGTGCTGCACGATCTGGCGCTGGTAGCACCCTTCGCCACCAGGGTTGCGGTGATGAATCATGCCCGCCTGCAAGCGCTCGCCGCACCGCGCGAAGCGCTGGCCCAACAGCTGATCCGCGAGATTTTCGGCATCGATGTGCTGCGCCTGCGCCATCCGACCGAGGATCGAGAGTTGACGGTGTTCGAGGTTCCGAACCGTGCCGCGCCGCCGTCGTGATTGAAGCCGTTCCATAGTCGACCCGATCCCACCCACAAGGAGCATACCCGTGAAACGCCTCGCTTTTTCGCTTGCCGTCTCGCTGCTGACCTCGACCGCCTTCGCCTTCCCGGTAACCGTCGACAGCTGCGGCAAGCCGCTGACCTTCGACGCGCCGCCGAAGCGCGCTGTCATCCATGATCTGAACATGGCCGAGATGGCTTTCGCGCTGAAATTGCAGCCGTCAATCGTCGGCCTGACCGGCATCACCGGATGGTACAAGGTCGGTCCCGAATTCAAGGCAGAGCAGGGTTCGATCCCGGAGCTGGCGCCGAAATATCCGACGCTCGAAAACCTCGTGGCCGTGGAGCCGGATTTCTTCTTCGCCGGCTGGTACTACGGCATGAAGCCGGGTGGCGAGGTGACGCCCGACACGCTTGCCCCGCACGGCATCAAGACGCTGGTTCTGGCGGAAAGCTGCGTCCATCTCGACAAGAGGCGCCCCGCCGCCTCGATGGACCTGCTCTACGGCGACGTCGAAAAGCTGGGCAAGATCTTCGGCAAGGAGACAGAGGCGGAAAAGCTTGTCTCTGGCTGGAAGGCGCAGCTCGCCGACATCACCGCCAAGGTCGGCAGCGCCAAGGGCACGCGGGTGTTCCTCTACGATTCCGGCGAGGACAAGCCGTTCACCGCAGGCAAGTTCGCCATCCCCAGCGCCATGATCACTGCCGCCGGCGGCGACAACATCATGGCTGACATGGACACCAGCTGGGGCAACACGGATTGGGAAACGGTGGCGTCGCGCAATCCGCAATTCCTCATCCTGCTCGATTACCAGGACGGTGGCGGCTACAGGAAGCTGCTCGACTTCCTGAAGGCGCATCCGGCCATGAAGGAGACCGACGCGGTCAAGAACGAGCGCTTCGTTGCCCTCCGCTACGCCGAGCTGATGCCTGGACCCGCCAACATCGAAGCGATCGACAAGATCGCCAAGGCCATGCACCCGGAAGCATTTTGAGCTTGCGCCATCCGGCATTTGCGTTGGCCATGCTGGCGGGAGCGGCGGCGATCGCCGCTCTCGCTCTGCTGTCGATCGCCTATGGCTCGACGCTGATCCCGCTGGCCGACGTTGTAGCAGCGCTTGGCCGCGCAATCGGCTTAGGCGGGCACGACGTGTCCGGGCCGGTCGGCAAGATCGTCGTCGATCTGCGGCTGCCGCGCACGATCCTGGCCATCTGCGTCGGCGCGGGCCTCGGCGTCGTCGGCGCGCTGCTGCAGACAGTGACCCGCAACGATCTCGCCGATCCGTTCCTGTTCGGCCTGTCGTCGGGCGCCGCCGCCGGTGCTGTTTCCGTCATCACCGTCTTCGGCGACAGCTTTGGCATCTGGACGTTGCCGGTCGCGGCCTTCACCGGCGGCATATTGGCCGCCGGCGTCGTCCTGCTGCTGGTCGCGCGGGTGAGGGGCCAAGGGCCGGAGCGGCTGATCCTCGCCGGCCTTGCCGTGTCCTTCATGTTCACCGCCTTGACCAACTACCTGGTCTTTGCCGGCGACCAGCGCGCCGCCCACTCCGTGTTGTTCTGGACGATGGGCGGCCTTGGCCTGGCGCGCTGGGACAATATCTGGTTGGGCGCGCTGGGTGCGGGCACCATTCTGGCTTACGCGCTGTGGAACCACCGCCGGCTCGATGCCTTCCTGGCCGGCGAAAACGCCGCCGAAAGCCTTGGCGTGCCAGTGGCGCGCATGCGCCGAATGACGTTTCTCGTCGCCGCCTTCTCGACGGCGATCCTGGTCTCTGTCGCCGGGGTCATCGGCTTCGTCGGGCTGATGATCCCGCATCTGTCGCGGCCGCTGGCAGGCCCCTTGCATCTGCGCCTGGTTGCCAGCTGCGCCGTCTTCGGCGCGGTGCTTTTGCTGGCCAGCGATCTTCTGGCCCGAACGCTGCTGCCGCCGCAGGAACTGCCGATCGGCATCATCACCAGCTCGGTCGGTGCGTTCTTCGTCGTCACCATGCTGATCCGCAACCGGCTTTGAGCGCGTTTGGCAACCGGTCGCCGGATCACACGGTCCAGAAATAGCGCACGATGTGGAAGAACACCGGGGCGGCGAAGACCAGGCTGTCGGTGCGGTCCATCATGCCGCCATGGCCTTCGATGAGATGGCCCCAGTCCTTGACGCCCTGGTCGCGCTTGATGGCCGAGGCGACCAGCCCGCCTAGGAATCCCATCGAGCAGGCGACGAAGGCCACGGCTGCCGCCTGCAGCGGCGAGAAGGGCGTCACGAACGACAACAGCGCGCCGAGCAGGCTCGCCGACACCAATCCGCCGATCAGCCCTTCCCAGGTTTTCGACGGCGAGACGTTCGGCGAAAACCGGTGTTTACCAAACAGCTTGCCGAAGATGTACTGCAGCACGTCGCTGCCTTGCACGACGATGATCAGGAAGGCGATCAGCAGCAAGGTGCGGCCTTCGAAGCCTGGCACGTCGAGTGTCAGCAGGGCGGGGACGTGGCTGACGCAATAGACCGAGATCATCACCGCCCATTGCTGCGCGGCGATCCGCTCGAGGAAGCGTTCGGTGTCGCCATGCAGCGCCGTGATGGCCGGCATCAAGAGGAAGCAGTAGACCGGAATGAAGATGACGAAGAGCCCATACCAGGCGGTCCACACCAGCCAGTACTGAAACGGGATGATGATGCCGAACATGCCGAGCAGCACCCAATGGTCGCTGCGGCGCGTATGCGTCAGCGTCACGAATTCGCGCAGCGCGGCGAAGGAAATCAGCGCAAACAGGATGGTCATCCCGTAACGGCCGAAGAAGAAGGCGACCGTCATCAGCGCCACCATCACCCACCAGGCGTTGATGCGCTGCGTGAGATTGACAAGCGTCGAGCTCAGCGGCTTCGGCGCTCGCGCCGAAAGGATGGTGGCGACGATGCTGGCGGTGGTCAAAACCGCCAGCAGGCCGATGATCAGGATGGAGATCTCGTGGCGCATCAATCGTCTCGCTCGGGACGCGGGTTGAGCGCCAGAAGCGCGGCGTGGGCGCGCTCGAGAAAGGCGCGGCGTTCTTCGCCCGGGCCAACCGCGACAGGCGCGCCGAAAACGACGCGGCACAGCAGCGGCACCGGCAGGAACTGGCCCTTGGGCAGCACGCGCGACATGTTCTCGATCCAGCACGGGATCAGCTCGACCTCAGGCCGCGCCGTCGACAGATTGTAGAGCCCGGAGCGGAACGCCAGCAGCGGCTCGTCTGTCATGTTGCGGGTGCCCTCGGGAAACAGGATAAGCGAGTGCCCTTGGTCGAGAACCGACAGCATGATCTCGATGGGGTTTTCCTCAGGTCTCGTCCATTGCCGGTTGATGAGCACGGACGACAACATGTCCTGCGCGATGAAGCGGCGCAGCCGCGACTTCCCCCAATATTCGCCTGCGGCAACAGCATGGGTGATCGCGCGCTCCCTTTCGCTGAGACAGGCCGACAAAAGGATGAAGTCGCCATGGCTGGTGTGATTGGCGAAATAGATGCGCTGCCGCTCGGAGGGCAGGCTGCCGTTCCAGATCGGCCGCACCCCGGTCACCATCCGGGCCAGAGCCGACAGGCCGACGGAGGTTACCGTCTGCAGCAAGGTGAAGGTCTTGAGCGAAAGCTTGTTCATCGCGGCGCCCAAAACCCTGCCGCCAGAAGCGCTGCGGCGAACAGAGCCAGGGCAGCGCGCTGCTTGAACAGCAAGCGGCTTGTGCCGGCCATGCGGTCATCGAGCAAGCGTGTCGCGAACGGAGCCGGTTTCAGGCGCATGCGCGCCAACATGTCATCTACCGCGGCACCGCCGGAAGCTTCGTCGTCATGGCTCGCCATCAGTCGGAACAGCAGCGCGTCGAATGCCAGCAATGCCGACAGCGCCAGCACCGCAACCGCGCTCGCGGCGGCGATCGACAAAGCGATGGCCGCGGGCAAGGTCTCGAAGGCACCGCGCGCCGACGCGGCTAGAGGCGCAAGGACATTTGCGGCCAGCACGATTGCGGCCGGCCACGCGGCCTGTCGCATCAGCATGCCGGCGAAGCGGTCGGTGCGGTCCTGATAGGTATTGCCTGTCATGACGCCGCCCGCCCAGTGGCCTCTGCAAGGTGGACCGGCCGGCCGGCGGCCGCGAGCATCTCGCGGGCGAGCGTCGGCGTCCCGGCCCTGCCGGTCGCCACCAGCCATTCGGCGACGACGCCGGCGCTGCGCTGGAAGCCGAGCGCGCAGCACACCAGGACGGTGCCGTCGCGGCGTGCATTCTCCAGCGCGCCGGCTGCCTGTTGCCGTATCGCCAGTGGCGGCGGCAACAGGTCGATCATCGGAAAGCTGATCCAGCGGCAATCGGTTGTCGCCGGCTTTTCGAGTTCGGCGGCGAGGTCGATGACCGTGCCGAAGCTGTTGGCCTCGCTTGCCGTGGGAAAGCGCCCGAGAAAGACACCTTCGGCAATCGCCACCTGGGGGGCAAGATTGCGCGTCCAGGCCCATATGTTTGCCCTGGCGCCGAGGCGATAAGGCAAGAGCAGGACACGGCTTGCAAGCGTGATGCTGCCATCGGCGGATTTCTGGAACACCTTTTCGCCTGCGCCAGCATAGGCGAAGGCGACGATGGCCAGCGCCAGCGCCGGCCAAAGCAGGAAGAGCGCGACAGCGCAAAGGAAGGCACCGAGCGCGGCACCGGCCAGCGCGAGGACGGCGCCCAGCGCGTAGAACCGCGCCAGCCGCCGCGCTTTCGCATCGTTGGTCAGCCGGAAGCCCGCAAACGGCAATGCGCCGCTACGCGGAAACAGCCACAGCGCAAAGAACCCGAGCAGCGCGCCGGTCGGGATGTCGATGAAGTGATGCTGCCAGGTCGTCAGCACCGAGGCGCCGATGAGGAAGCTCCAGCCATGCCAGAGCGGCAGGAGCAACCCGCCGAGCCGGTGGCGCCAATGATCCCAGATGATCGCCAAAAGGGCGATGTGCAGCGAGGGTGCCTGGTTGAACGGCTTGTCGAAACCGCCGAGCACGGCAAACAGGAAGCCCGGCAGGCCGGTCGTCGCCGGTCGCACGAATGTAGCGGTCAGCGGGAACAGAATGAAGCTGATAACGGCGACGATTTGCGCGGTGAGATAGCGTCCGGCCAGACGGTCGACCCCTTGCCTGTCGTTGTTGAGCAGCAGCGACAGGCCGTAGAACAGGTTGATCGACCAATAGGGCACGATGGTCCAGGCGACGAACGGGATGCCGTGCTCCCACGAGAACACGATACTGCCGACATCGTCGCGCCGCGACGCCAGCCAGTTGGCGAAGCCGTAGCTGAGATAGAAGAACGGCGCCAGGAAGGCCAGCCACAGGGCTGCCCTGACGACCACCCGGCTATAGGGTTCGGCACGCGCCACGGATGCAGGCGATGACACCATGCTGCTCAGCGGCGCCGCGCGAGCGAGACGGTGAAGATGCCCCATTGGTCGATGCGCTGGTCGAGCTTTTCGAAACCGGCGGCTTCGACGAGCTGGTCCATTTCGCCTTGCGTGCGCCGGCGCATCACCCAGGCCTCGCCGCCGCGATGCGAGGTCAGGCTGCGGGCGATCATCTCGAGCTGCGGGTGCCAAGGCTGGTTGGTGTAGAGCAACAGGCTGCCCGGCTGCATGGCGCTGGCCAATCCACCGAGCGAGCGGGCGATCATCGCATTGTCCGAGAATAGCTCGTAGAGGCCGGAAACGATGGCGAGGTCCGGCGCCGGATCGGCGTTGGCGAGCATGTCGGCATCGAAAGCGTCGGCGCGCTGGAACGTGACGTCAGCCGGCAATTGCCGCTCCGTGATCAGCTTGCGGCCAAGCTGCACGTTGAGGTCGGAATAATCCTGCAGACGCACGCTCGCCGGCTGGTCGGGGCTCTTCACGATGGCATCGAGAACATAGCGGCCGTGGCCGGCGGCGATGTCGAGAATATGCACTGGCCGGCCAGTGGCCTTGAGCGTTGCCAGGCAAGAGCCGATCAGTTCTTCGAGATGCAGCTTGCGCTGGCGGATGCCGCGCCAGCCGATGGCTTCCAGGAAGACACGGTCGACGACGCGGCCAAGGGGCGTAAGGCCGCGTGCGTCGTTTTCGTAGACATAATCCAGCGTCGAGCCGGAATCGAAGCCGGTGGCAATGCCGGTCTTCATGCCTTGGGAAACCCAGGCGCCCATGCGGATGGAGGCGCGGCTGAATGCCCAATAGAGACCCTTTGGCGACATCAAAGCGAGCGGTGAAGCAAGCCGGTCGGCCTCGTCGCGTGTGTAGCCGGCAATGTCCGCTTGCTTCAGGTCGACCGGCGCATCCGGTGCCGCGAACTGCCTGGCCAGGAACGGCCGGATCAGGTCGAGGGCCTTTGCCCGGTCGCGTTCGCCCAGCGTGTCGTGGAAGAAGCCCGGCAGCACATGACGTTCCTTGATGCGGCTGCCGAGATTGACGAAGAACTCGTGCTGCGGGCCGTGGCGCACGACCCAATCGCTGCCCGAAAGCAGAAGCTGCGTCGGCGCGGTGATGGCGCGGGCGTCCGCAACGATGCGGGCTGCATGCTGGTAGAGTTCGACCAGGATGTTGGAAGCGATCGGCCGCGTGATCAGTGGATCGCTCTCGAAAGAGGCGATTCGCACGGGATCATGGGTCAGGAATTTCGCCTTGACGTAGGAATTGACGAAGAAGCGGCCCTTGATCTTCTGCCAGAGCGCTATGCCCTCCTTGGCGAAGGGCACGTAGAGTTTTACCGAGAAGGCCGGTGAGGCCAGCACCATGGCGCGCAGCTTCGGCGCATAGTCATGCACCCAGGCGGCGGCCAGAACGGCGCCGAAGGACTGCGCGATCAGCGCGATATCGCGCGTGGCGAAGCCATCCCTTTCAGCGATCTCGCGCATGAAGCAGTCGATGTCGCGCACCAGCGCCGAGAAGGACGGGGCATAGCCGCGCTCGCCGGACGAACGGCCATTGCCGCGGGCATCCCAGGCATAGAAGGCGTGGCCCGGCATCCGCAATTCATCGACGAGATGGGCCATGCGGCCGCCATGCTCGTGGCCGCGATGGAAGAGCACCACCGCGCCTTTGGCATCGGCCGAAGCCGCCGGCCAGAATCGGTAGAAGATCTCCGTCCCGTCATGGCTGCGGAAGACCCGCTCCTGCGCTTGCCGCGCAAGGCTTTCCGTGGCCGCGGCGGCGACCGGTTCGTGCATCATGGTCTTTCCCTCTGGCGGCCCCACTGGCGGCATGGCGAGCCTCGATGCTCAGCTGGCGCTGCCAATAAGCCCGGCGCGTATCCGGTTTATGGCGGTCAGCAGCGAAAGCGTTGCCATGGCCGGAAACACAAATGGCGCGATCGATACCGGCCACAGCCCTGGGGCGCACAGCACGGCGACGACGCCGAGCGCCAGCGCCCTGTCGCTCTTGCCGAACGGCCCGGCATAGTTGCGGCCGATCTTGGCGGCGATGCCGAGCACGCCGGCAAACTCGGTCAGCACCGCCGATATTGCGAAGGCGACGACGCCCCATGCGCCAAATTCCGGAAAGACGGCAAAAGGCAAGATCAGCGCGAGGTCCGAAACGACGTCGCACAACTCGTTCAGATACATGCCGAGCGTCGAGGCTTGGCCATGCTCGCGCGCCAGCATGCCGTCCACGGCATTCAGCGCCATGCGCACGAACATCACCACGGGGATAAGCAACAGCAGCCAGCGCCATTCATGCCGGATCGCAATGGCCGCGCCGGCGACTATCGACATCGCGGCCGCCAGGATGGTTATGCTGTTTGCGGTGACCCCGATGGCCGCCAGCCGATTGACCAGCGGCCGCAGTCGACCCTGGAAGGCCGGCTTGAGAGCGTAAAGCGTCGGCATTGCGTTGATCCCCCGATCCTGTTCAGCGGCTGTACATCAATATGCCAGACGCGACCAGCGGAGAGGCGGCGCGGCCATCATGCGTTCGCAAATCGATAACCATGATTGGCCCGGCAAAGCTGTCATGCACATTTGTCGGCTTTGTGTGCACTGCGGCACCTTGAATAGTGAGCACGCTTATTATATATCCTGCTCATGGTTTCCGATGGCATCGACAGATTGGGCTTCTTGATCCACGACGTGCAGCGCCTGATGCGCAAGCGCTTCGAGGCGAGGGCCAGTGGCTTGGGGCTTTCTTCGGCGCAATGGCGGCTTCTGGTCCGCGTTGCCAAGGAAGACGGTGTCGCGCAGGCGCGGCTGGCCGAACTTCTCGAAATCGAGCCGATCAGCGTTTCGCGCCTGGTCGATCGCATGGAGGAGGGAGGCTGGATCGAGCGTCGTTCCGACGCTGCCGATCGCCGCGTCCGCATGATCTTCCTGACGCCCAAGGCAAGCGATGCCTACGCCGTGATCAAGAGCATTGCCGGAGAAGTCTATGAGGAATCGCTGGTCGGCGTGAAACCGGAAGCCCGTCGCGTCCTCGTCGAGGGACTTGAGGCGATGGTCCGCAACCTGACCGACGACGAGACGCCGTCCATTGAAAAAGTGAAGAACACAGAGGGCGCAGCAGCATGAACGCGGTAGCCAAGATAGACGAGAAAGTGACCGAACTGGAAATGGAAGCGCCGGCGCAGCCGGCCGCGGCCCCGGCAACCGTTGCTCCCCCGGTGCAGCCGGCTCCGGCGCCGGTGAAGAAAAAGCGCCGGCTGGGCCGCTTCCTGCTCATGGTCGCGCTGCCTGCGGCATTGGCTGTTGGCGGCGGCTATGTCTGGGTTACCGGCGGCCGTTATCAGGAGACCGAGAACGCCAATCTGCAGCAGGCCAAGGTGTCGATCGCTTCCGACACGGCCGGCCGCATCGTCAAGGTCGACATCTTCGATAACCAGCTGGTCAAGCAGGGTGACGAGCTGTTTGCCATCGACCCCGAGCCCTACCGGATCGCGTTGGCGCAGGCCGACGCGGCGGTGGCGGGCGCGCGTCTCAATGTCGAGCAGTTGCGCGCCGCCTATGGCCAGTCGATGGCTCAGCAGAAGTCCGATGCCAGCCAGGTCGCCTTCGCCCAGTCGCAGTTCGACCGCGCCGCCGATCTTGCCCAGAAGGGCATCAACGCCAAATCGTCGCTGGACGAAGCCAAGAACGATCTCGACAAGGCCAAGCAGCAGCTCGCCGTTGCCGAGCAAGGCATCATCAGCGCCAAGGCAGCCCTTGGCGGCAATCCCGACATCGAAACCGACAAGCATCCGACCGTGATGGCCGCGCTCGCCGCGCGCGACAAGGCCGCCTACGACCTGGCGCAGACCACGGTCAAGGCGCCGGCTGACGGCATCGTCAGCCAGGCCTCGTCGTTCAAGGTCGGCCAGTATGTCGGTTCCGGCACGCCGCTGTTTTCGCTGGTCGAGACCGGCGACACCTGGATCGATGCCAATTTCAAGGAAACGCAGCTCACCCACATGAAGCCCGGCCAGAAGGCCGAGATCGTGGTCGACACCTATCCGGGGCGCACCTTCGAGGCGACGGTCAAGGCGATCGGCGCCGGCACGGGAGCCGAGTTCTCGCTGCTGCCGGCCCAGAATGCCACCGGCAACTGGGTCAAGGTCACACAGCGCATCCCGGTTCGTCTCGAACTGACCGATGCGGACGCCAAGATGGCGTTGCGCACCGGCATGAGCGCCACCGTTACCGTCGACACCGGCGTGGCGCGTGGCCTGCCTTCGATCTTCGGTCACGCCACGGCCGGCGAGGCCGCGCAGTAACGTCAACAGAATGCCGCAGGACCAGCGGCGGAGGTGAATAGCAGGATTGGTCTGATGGGAGGAGCTGGAAGGATCAGCGTTTGGGCACGCCGCACAGCGGCCTGGCCGAAGTCTGAAATCTCCGACGCGGACCCGTCGGTCCTCATGTTTCCGGGCGGCAGGCATCCGCTGATCAGAGACTTTCAGTCGATGTAACCCCCACATCGACAATCGCGTCCCACCGCGACGAGGGTCTCTCAACGGAAGGCGTTGCCGCCCGGAAACCCCTTGTACACGTTTTTGTTACCTGCTGGAAGTTCCACGCCATGAGCACGCCCGAACCCTTCAAAGAAGTGCCGCATCGCGGCCTGATCACGGTCGCGCTCATGTTGGCGACGATCATGCAGGCGCTCGACACGACGATCGCCAACGTCGCGCTGCCGACCATGACCGGCGATCTCGGCGCCTCGCCTGACAACATCAACTGGGTGCTGACCTCCTACATCGTTGCCGCCGCCATCATGACGCCGGTCACCGGCTGGCTGGCCGATCGCTTCGGCCGCAAGGAACTGTTCCTGACGGCGGTGGTCGGCTTCACCGTGTTTTCGATGCTGTGCGGCATCGCCTGGAGCCTGGAGACCATGGTGTTCTTCCGGCTGATGCAAGGCGTGTTCGGCGCCGCGATCGTGCCTCTGTCGCAGACCTTCCTGCTCGACATCAATCCCAGGGAACGCCATGGCCAGGCGATGGCCATCTGGGGCGCCGGCATCATGCTGGGTCCGATTCTGGGCCCGACACTCGGTGGCTGGCTGACCGAGAATTTCAACTGGCGTTGGGTGTTCTTCATCAATCTGCCGGTCGGCATCGTCGCCTTTCTCGGTATGGCCGCTTATTTGCCGGCTATCGCGCGGCGCGTGCGCGGCTTCGATTTCTTCGGCTTCGCCATGATATCGCTCGGCGTCGGCGCGCTTCAGCTGCTGCTCGACCGCGGCGGCGAGGTCGACTGGTTTTCCTCGGTCGAGATCTGGATCGAACTTGGTCTTTCGCTCACCGGCTTCTGGGTGTTCATCATTCACACCATGACGGCCGAGCACCCCTTCATCGATCCCAAGATCTTCCTCGACCGCAATTTCGTGACCGGACTGGCATTCATCTTCGTCATGGGTGTGCTCATCCTGGCGAGCATGTCGCTGCTGCCGCCGATGCTGTCGACCATCTTCGGCTATCCGACCGTCACCATCGGCATCGTCATGGGGCCACGCGGCGTCGGCACCATGATTTCGATGCTCGTCGTCGGGCGGCTCATGAGCAGGATTGACGCCAGGATCCTCGTCGTCATCGGCTTCCTGCTGACCGCGCAGTCGCTCTACACCATGTCCAGCTTCACCCCGCAGATGGACAATTGGCTGATCATCAGCTCCGGCGTCATCCAGGGCCTGGGCATGGGGATGGTGTTCGTGCCGCTGTCGACCGTCGCCTTCGCCACGCTTGACGTGCGCTTCCGCACCGATGCCACGGCTCTGTTCAGCCTGGTGCGCAATCTTGGCTCGTCGATCGGCGTGTCGGTCGTGACGGTGTTGATGGTGCGCAACACGCAGATCAACCATGCCGAGCTTTCGGCCTTCATCAATCCGTTCAACCCCAATCTGTGGGCTGTCTCGCCGGCTGCCGCAGGCGGCGACCCAACGGCGCTCTCGCAGGTCGATCGCATGGTCAATCTCCAGGCCATGATGATCTCCTACGTCAACGACTTCAAAATACTCATGGTGATGACGCTGCTTGCCATCCCGTTTGTTTTCCTGCTGCGCAAGCCGAAGCAGGCGCCAGCCGGCGGCGCGCCGGCGGCGCATATGGACTAGCTTTCCATCAAATCGTCTTGGGGGTGGCGCACCGAACCGGCACGTTTTCCTATTTTCCGAGCACGAGGCTCCAGTAACGGAGCTTGCTGTCGCTGCCGTCGCGCACATAGGCAAGGCCGAAGCGTGTGAAGCGCGGGTCGAGCATGTTGCGGCGATGGCCTGGTGAATGCACCCAGATGTCGAACAGCTTCTCGAGGTCGAAACGACCCTCGGCGATGTTCTCCGCCGCGGCACCGGAAATTCGATTGTCCCTGACGCGCGAGGCGAAATCCTTGCCCCAGCCGGTGGTGTGGCTCATGCGGCGGCGCTGCGCCATGTAGCCTGCCTGCTGCAGGGCGGCCTGTTCGAGCTGCCGGTCGGGGACCAGCGGCGCGAGCCCGGCCGAGGCGCGGATGCTGGCCAGCGTGCTGGTGGCGGAGGAGGAGACCCCGGCGCCTTCACCGGTTGGCAGTGAAACGGTGCTGCAGGCGGCGAGCCCCGCCAGGGCTGCGAGGCCGGTCAGCACCATGCGCCTGTTCAGCTTCGGGATCGGGTGGGTTTCGATTTTCGCTATGGTCATGCCCCTGAGATAATGGCGATCATGGCTTTTGCCGGGCAGGGCGGCGAAAAATCGAAGAGGGGGCGACAGACTGACGCTGGCCGGTATAACGCTGATCGGCGTGGCATGCTGGGCGGAATTTCACCAGGCGATCGACGGCGCTGCCTATCCCAGGCTGGCCGGATTGCGCCTCGCATCGAAACCGATCCGGCCGTGCGTTACCGCCATTTTTCTCAACGCTACCGCTGGCGCCGCCGCACGTCAGGTTGTCTCTCATTTCACCAGAGTGATCATCCGATCGGCATACATTGTGCGATTTCCAAGCGCCGCCGCGCAGTCCGACTTGACGGAAGAGTTCCCGGTCATCTGTATCGTATTGCCGACAAGCCTGAGACAGTCGCCCTGGGCGCTCATATCAGAGTTGCCGGCGTAGGAAATGGGCGCGTCCGGCGCGTAGATGAAACCGCTGAGCACGGAATTTGCGCCACCATTCAATGTCAGGGCAGACGTGTTGCCGTGATCCTGGAAAATGGTGATGCCAGCATAAGGGCCGCTCGTGGGCGGGGAAAGGTTCACCTTCTCATTGGCATTTATGTAGATCTGAGCGCTTTCCATGAGGAAAATGGTCACGCCCTGGCCAGTCAGGCTGCCGTTTCCCCCTGGCTTTATGGTGGTGCCGCGCATGATGTAGACGCCCGGATTAAGCGTGATGTTCCCCGATAATGTCTTGTCGCAATAAGTGCCGGGCGACAGCGTGTAGGTTTTGCCGTTCGGGACAGGCAAACACAATGTGTAAGGGGGAGGAACGACGTCGGCCAATGGATCAAAGGACGCGTACCTATGTTCGTGCGGCGTTCCGCAGGCGAGACTGGCGCTGGGTGGCAACAGCCCGCTGGTGCCACCGACGGTTGAGACACAGCCGGCCGAAACCAGTGCGGAACCACCCCTGTTGACGGAATCCGACGCGTCCGAGTTCGCCGCGATCACGCAATTGTCCATCGAGACGTTGGTCGAGCCCTGCAGGTTCACGGCGGCGGACGCATGCGGATCGAGCGCCAGCACGCAGGCCTGTGCGCCAGGTTTTATCTTGACCGAGGCCGAGCGGTAGGCCTGCCAGGGGGCCGAGGCGCTGATGAAGCTTGGGCGGCTTATGCTGGACGACAGCGAGATAAAGTAGGCGCTTGGACTGCCGCTTGCCGTTGCCGCGAAAGCGGAGACGCTGCCCAAATATTCCTGCTGGTCGGCCGCGCTCATATTGGCGGCGAAGAACTGCAGCCCAAGCTGCTGGACATCGCCAGCCGCCATATCGGGAGAGAACTTCGTGCCGATGGCGAGCCCAGCCGCGTCCAGCGAGTTCTGGAGTTGCGAGGCGTCATGGCTCGTGCCGATCAGATCGACGGCGCCGGCCAAACCAATCATTATTGGCAGCATAGCGAAGGCGGTCGTTATGGCAAAGTTGCCGCGCTCCGAAGACCAGAAGGCTTTCAATGCGAACATAGTCCCTCGCCGAAACTCGTAAAGCTCAGGTGATACGCCAGGGATCCCTACGAGTAATTTAAGTAAATGCTAAAATGCGTAAATGCTAAAATGCAGCACAATGATTGGCCAAAACGAAGGTCTGCCAAGGTACGCCATATGAGAGGCCATACGGAGAGTTGAACACAACGAGGAGTTGCTCCCCAGGCCATTGACCCGGCGACAATCGCCGCCAACTCTGCTATCATGCTTCTCGATCTTGAAGTGGCAGCTCTGGCGGCCATCCAGGCGGTGACCGCCCCGACACACGGGAGGAAGGTTATGGCCGGCTTTCATGTCATGGCGGACGCACGTGGAATGCATGTGCAGCCGGCGGTGCGCCGCATCGCCACGTCGGACCTTTGGGATGCGTTGCGTCTCGGGTTCGAGGATTTCTGGGCAAAACCATCGCACTACGTGTTCCTATGCCTGATCTATCCCATCGTCGGCCTGATCCTGACGCAGTGGACGTCCGGCGCCAATGCCATCCAGCTCATCTATCCCCTGATGTCGGGTTTCGCGCTGGTCGGGCCGTTTGCGGCGCTCGGTCTTTACGAGATCAGCCGCCGGCGCGAGCTCGGCATGAACACCTCCTGGCGGCACGCGTTTGATGTCCGGCGCTCGTCCGCGATCCCGTCGATCGCCGTCATCGGCGTCATGCTGGTGGCGCTGTTCCTGTTGTGGCTCTACACCGCGCAATCGATCTACACTGGCCTGTTCGGAGACCAGCCGCCGGCCTCGATCGGCGGCTTCATCCGCGACGTGCTGACCACCAGTAAGGGCTGGACGCTGATCCTTGCCGGTAATGCCGCGGGCTTTGTCTTTGCCGTAATCGTGCTGGCCACCACTGTGGTTGCCTTCCCGCTGCTGCTCGACCGCGACGTCGGCGCCGTCTCAGCCATCGAGACCTCGGCCCGGGCGGTGATGGCCAACCCGCTGCAAATGGCGCTGTGGGGCTTGCTGGTCGCCGTGCTTCTGGTGATCGGTTCGATCCCGCTGTTTGCCGGGCTCGCCGTCGTCATGCCGGTGCTCGGCCATGCCACCTGGCATCTCTACCGCAAGGTGGTCGAGCCGGAGCGGGCACAGCAGATAAGGCGACCGATGTAGGCTAGCTCTCAGCGCTGCGCGTCGGTCGCCATCTTCAGCGCGAGAGCCGCCAGCACGGTTCCCATCATCCAGCGCTGGATGACCAGCCACGAGGGCCGTCCGGCGAGGAAGGTGGCGATTGAACCGGCCGTCACCGCGATGACGGCATTGACGCTGAGGCTGATCGAGATCTGTGTCGCGCCGAGCACCAGGAGCTGCGACAGGACGTGACCCTTGCCGGGGCTGATGAATTGCGGCAACAGCGACAGATAGAGCACGGCCACCTTCGGATTGAGCAGATTGGTCATCAGGCCCATGGCGAAAAGCTTGCGCGGCCGGTCCCTCGGCAATTCGCGCACTTCGAATGGCGAGCGTCCGCCCGGCTTCACCGCCTGCCAGGCCAGCCACAGGAGATAGAGCACGCCGGCAAAGCGCAGCGCATCATAGGCGTAGGGCACGGCGAGCAGCAGCGCGGTGATGCCGAATGCCGCCGCCAGTACATAGAAGACAAAGCCGAGCGCCACGCCGCCAAGCGAGATGAGCCCCGCCTTCGGCCCCTGCGACAGGGAACGCGAGATCAAATAGATCATGTTGGGGCCAGGCGTCAGCACCATGCCGAGGCAGACCAGCGCGAAGGCGAGATGATTGGCTGTTTCGGGCATCTGTTCTTCCCCAGCGCGCCGCGAATGGACGCGCGATCCGGCAGGCGGCCAAGATGTGCCTGTCCCGGGAGGCGCGCGCAAGTGCATGGCGGCGCCAGCCGTTGTTCCAGCCAGCCCCCGAAGCCTGAGGATCAGCCGACGATGCGCAGGTTCGACAATTCGTTGCCGATTTCCTTGAAATCGTTCGACAAGCTGGCGCCGGTGGCATTCCAGAACAGTTTTGCCGGCTTGCTCGCGTCCGTTGGATCCTTGCGGAAGCGCGAGTTCGACGAGCAGGATTTCAGCGCCTCGATCGCCTGCTGATCGGCGGTTTTGGTCGTCGACAGGTCGAGCGCCACCGTCATCACCATGATATTGGCTGCCTTGGCGTTGTTGCAAAGCGTCGCCACCTGCTCGTTGAGCGCGTTGGTGTAGTTGCCGTTCGAATAGTCGAACTGGCCAATGGCGCTCGATGTGCCCATGAACAGGCGGCCCACCGAAGTGCCGTTGTAGCCTGGGTTGAGATAGCCGAAGGACGCATAGGTCGATTTCGAATCGGCGGGGTCGGAATGGCTGAGCGAGGACGGCGTGTAGTAGGTATTGGCGCCGTCGGTCAGCACGATGACGACCTTGTCGTTGCCTCTTTCGGTTTCCGGGCGGCCTTGCGTGAACGGCTCGCCGCTCGAAACCACCCGCCAACCCCAGGCCATGCCTTCGGGAACATTGGTGCCGCCATCGGGCTTCATCAGGTCGATCGCGGCCTTGATCGCGGTAAGCCCAGTGGTAACGCTGACATCGGTCAGCGGCGTGATCGGGTTGGTGGAGCAGCTGTAGTTCGGCCCGTTGCCGGCGGCCAGCGCCGGCGCATTGATCGGCCTCGGTTGGAAATATTTGGACATGTTGCGCAGCCGGGATTGGCCGGTGCTGCTCGTCGGATCGTCATTCCACCAGCTGTTGATGGCGCCATAGGTCGTCGGCGCGGCCTCGTCGGGATCCTGGGTGAGCCTCCAATGGTTGCCGGGTTCGTCCGGGGCGAACATCGGCACAAACATCGTCGCCGGATCGCCGACCCCTATGCCGGTGTTCGCCGAGCCGCCGGAAGGCGCCGCGTCGTTGACATTGTAGGGATAAGGCCTGGCCTCGACGCAGCCCTGCCAACTGGCGAACGGGCCATAGGTGTCGATGTAGTCGTATTCGTCGTGGTCGCGTTTGCAGGTGTTGTTCGGGTTGTATTCGTCGCACACCACGCGCTTGCTGTTGACGACACGCTCATGGTTGGTGACGACCTTCATGTCGCGATAGAGCGAAAACCGGGTCAGCATCTGGCCTTCGTCGGTTCCCCATCCGGTGCCGCGCTTGTACCAGATGCCGTTGGTCTGCTGGGCGTATTTGTCGGCTGCGTTCAGCGTCGACCAGTCGAAATTCTCGTTCGATACCGGCGACAGGCCTTCGGTATCCATCCAGGGCGCATTGCCGTTGCCGGGCCCGACATTGACCGAGGCGGCAAACGGCACGAGGCCGAACTGCACCGGCCTGTCGACCTGCTTGATCATCGCCGCCTGCTGGGCCAGCGTGTCGACCAGCTGTTTGGCCGCGGTCTTGAGAAGGTCGATGCGCGTTTGCCCCGAGCCCGTTCCGGTCTTGGTCATCGACCCGGAATTGTCGAGTACCAGGGCGACTTCAAGAGTGTTCTTCAGCCGCACTTCCGAGGTGATGTTGAAGCTGATCCTCTGGTTGGCGTCGGTTTCGGATTTGCCGACGAGCTGGCCGAAGACCGGATAGAAATAGGGCTTGTAGTCCAGCCGCGCGGTCATCTTGAGCAAGCCGCCGCCGGTGGTGTTGCTTGGCAAGGTAACGGTGAGCGTCGTATTGGCGGGATTGATCTTGTTGAGGTTGGCATTGAAGAAGTCGAGCGCATAGGCCCGCAACTGGTCGTCGGTGGCACCCTCCGTCAGCCGGCGCGCCGTGGCGAAGTTTGCGGCATCGAGCGCGTTCGAAACTGCCTGTTTTTCGCGGCTCATCTCGGTGAAGTCGACGGCCATTGCCAGGGCGCCCATCAGCGGAACCATCGCGACGACCGTCATAAGAGCATAGTTGCCGCGTTGGTCGCGGCAGAACTGACGCCAAAGTCCATGCATGTCTTGGAGCGGCCCCCGCCGGCGGATTCTCGATCGACGCCAGCTTTCCACAAAACGCTGAAGGCCGGGTTTGGCAAATCGCTCTATTGCCGGGGCAGCGCTTCACCAACCGCTAACCAATCGTGCCTGGCGAAAGCTGGTGACAGGCCGGAATGGTTCGGCTAATCCGAACCGGCTGCGGCGAACCGTCTGTCGTGGCGGTCGCAACGATCATGACTGAAGGAAACGGCATGGCGGATTCGCCTGAAATCATCGGCTCGCTCGAAGACGTGTCGAAGGCCTATTCGGCAATCCTGTGCGACGTCTGGGGCGTGGTCCATAATGGCGAAACGCATTTCCCTGTGGCGGCCTCCGCATTGGCAAGGGCTCGAGAGGCGAAAATCCCCGTCGTCCTGATCACCAATTCGCCGCGCAGAAGTGCCGATGTCGTGGCGCAGATGAACGCGATCGGTGTTCCACCGTCAGCCTACGACCGGGTGGTTACCTCAGGCGACGTGACCCGGGATCTGATCGCCGAAGGGCCGCGCAAGATTTTCCATATCGGCGCCGACCGCGACTTCACCCTCTATGAAGGTCTCGACGTCGAGCTTGTCGAGGAGTTCGAGGCGTCCGGCGTCGTCTGCACCGGCCTGTTCGACGACGAGGTCGAGAAGCCCGAGGATTACGCGGAGCTCCTGCGGCGGCTGCGCGCCAGGAACCTGCCTTTCATCTGCGCAAATCCCGACATCGTGGTCGAACGTGGCGAACGCATCATCTGGTGTGCCGGCGCGCTGGCGCGTGACTATGCCCAGCTCGGCGGCCGCACATTGATCGCTGGAAAACCTTACGCGCCGATCTACAATCTCGCGATGAAGGAGGTTGCCGAGATTCTTGGCCAGCCGGTCGAGCGCGGCCAGGTGCTGGCCATCGGCGACGGCATGATGACCGATGTGAAGGGCGCCGCCGACAATGGCTTCGATGTTCTTTATGTCTCCGGCGGTATCCATGCCCGCGACTATGGCGATGCCCTGCAACCGGATCCGGCAAGATTGGCGGCCTTCCTGGAAAAGCATGGCTATGGTCCGGTGGCCGTCATTCCCAGACTTCGGTAGGTGACGATGGCAGCCTTCCAGCGCATCCTGGCAACCGCGCCGCTTCCCGCCGACCTGCGCGGCGGCGTCGTGGCAATCGGCAATTTCGATGGCGTCCATCGCGGCCATCAGGCGGTGCTCGAGCGAGCCTCGGCGGAGGCAGGACGGCGCGGCGTGCCGGCCCTGGTGCTGACATTCGAACCGCATCCGCGCAAGATCTTCAGGCCTGATATCCCGTTGTTCGTGCTGACGCCGCCGCCGATGAAGGCGCGGCTGCTGTCGCTGCTGGGCTTTGCCGCACTCGTCGAACAACCGTTCACGCGCGACTTCGCCTCGCTGTCGGCGGAAGCGTTCGTGACGGATGTGCTGGAAACGAACCTCGGCATTACTCACGCCGTGACCGGGTTCGACTTCCATTTCGGCAAGGATCGTCAGGGCGGCCCGGCCTACCTGATGGCGGCCGGCGAACGTCACGGCTTCGGCGTCACGCTCGTCGACGCGTTCCGGGACGAGGGCGCCGAGGTGGTGTCGTCCAGCCGTATCCGCGGATTGCTGGGCGAGGGCGAGGTGGCTGAAGCCGCCGGACTGCTCGGTTACCGGTTCACCGTCGAAAGCGAGGTGGTCGGCGGACAGCAGCTCGGCCGCACCCTTGGCTTTCCGACTGCCAACATGAGGCTTTCGGCTGAAGCCGCACTCAAGGAGGGCATCTATGCCGTCCGCTTCCGCCGCGCCGACGGCACGCTTCACGACGGCGTCGCCAGCTTTGGCCGACGCCCGACAGTCGACGACAACGGCGCGCCGCTGCTGGAAACCTTTGTCTTCGATTTCTCTGGTGACCTCTATGGCGAGGTTTGTCAGGTTTCCTTCTTCGGTTTCCTGCGTCCGGAGGTGAAGTTCGGGGGGCTCGACGCGCTGGTCGCGCAGATGAAGCGCGATGAAGCCGAGGCACGCGCGCTGCTTGCCGGCGTCAGGCCGCTCTCCGACCTCGACGCTGCGATGGCATTTTAAGCTACTTCTTCAGTGCCAGGCCAACGGCGATGAAGGTCCAGCCCTGGAAGATCAGATCGATCGCCAGGAACAGACCGAGCACCCACAGGCTGTTGACCGGCCAGCCCATGGCGATGATCAGGCCCGCAAGCGCGGTGATGACACCGGCAGCGACGATCCAGCCCCAGCCGCGTTCCGGCCGATGGCTGTAGCCGACCCAGGCCCTGAGCACCCCTGACGCGACCAGCGCAATCGCCAGCAGGAATGTCAGCACCGCCGAGGCAAGCAGCGGATTGCCGAAAGCGAAGAAGCCGGCAACGGCGTACAGCAGTCCGCTGAGCAGCCAGTAGAAGAAGCGGCTCCAGGTCTTGACGCCGAACGCGTGCACGATCTCGATGATGCCCGCCATCAGCATCAGCCATCCCACGACGTAGACGGAAGCCACCGTGGCGACGAACAGGTTGGCGAAGGCAATGCCGCCGAAGATGAGCAGCAGCACACCGAGCGCGACAAACCATCCCCATTTTGTCCGTGTCTGTTCGATCGCGATTTTCAGGGCGTCGCCATGCAGGGTCATTGTCGCGGTCTCCATCGAGGGCTGCGGAATACTGCGGATGGAAGGTAATCCGGGCGCGGGCCAACGTCCAGTCGATGACCGGCAGCGGCATCGCGGCAAAGCGCGAGCGTATGTCTCGGGTTTAAATCAAATTTTACCAAACGGCCGTCAAAGCTGTCATCGGTAGTCATATGCGTTGTGTTAGTGGAGTGGCCATGAGTCCGGTCGGAAGAATCTCTCTGGTGTTGGCCGCTGCGGTGCTGGGCGGGGCGGGCGCCGCCAATGCGGGCGAGGGCAGCTGGCTGTCCGGCGACTGGTATCTGACCGTTGGCGCCACCGGCCTGGTCGCGCCCAATTTCGAGGGCGGCAGGAAATACATGCTGAGCGCCCAGCCCATCATCTCATTGGGCAAGGCTGGACCGGCGGCACGCTTTGTCTCGCGCAACGACAACATCTCGTTGGCGCTGGTCGACGATGGCGGTGTCCGCGCCGGCCTGACCGGCAAGTTCCTGTTTTCCCGCGACGACGACAACGCCGATGAACTGAAGGGCCTCGATCCGGTGCGCTGGGGCGGCGAAGTCGGCGGCTTCTTCGAATTCTATCCGACGGACTGGCTGCGCGCCCGCGCCGAGCTGCGCCACGGCATTCGCGCCCACAACGGCTTTGTCGCCGACATCGCCGCCGATGCCTTCTACGACGTGACGCCGACCGTCAGGATTTCGGGAGGACCGCGTGTTTCCTTCGCCTCGGGCAACTATTTCGACGCCTATTATGGCGTCAACGCGCAGGAAGCGGTGGCCTCCGGCCTGAGCGAATACCATCCCGGTGGCGGGCTGAAATCGACCGGCCTTGGCGGCGCCATAACCTGGAAGGTGACCGAGCCGATGACCGCCAGCCTGTTTGGCGAATATTCGCGCCTGATGGGACCGGCGGCCGATTCCAGCCTGGTCAAGGAGCGTGGCGACCGCAACCAGTTCACGGTCGGCGTGTCGACCACCTACCGCTTCGATTTCACGATGTAGGTGAATCGAACGAGAGACGCTTTATTCCTGCCGTGGCTTCGGCTAAAAGCCCAGCCATGACCAGCTTTTCGCGCCTTTTCGCGATCGCGATACGAATTACAGGCCCGGTGTTCCGGGTGGCCTGAGCGCCGCCGGAGCCGCCGGGAGTTTCTGCGCGCCCCTCGCGCTTTTTTCATAACATGATAGTTCACGCCCGAGCTTGTACGCCCGCCGGGCAATGCACATGGCAGACCAATGACCGACACAACTGAAACGATCGACTATTCCAAGACGCTTTATTTGCCGCAGACGGACTTCCCGATGCGCGCCGGCTTGCCGGAGAAGGAGCCGCTGCTGGTCAAGCGCTGGCAGGACATGGATCTCTACCGCAAGCTGCGCGAGAGCGCTGCCGGCCGCACGAAATACGTGCTGCATGACGGCCCGCCCTACGCCAATGGCAACATCCATATCGGCCATGCACTGAACAAGATCCTCAAGGACGTTATCACCCGCTCGTTCCAGATGCGCGGTTACGACTCGAACTATGTGCCCGGCTGGGACTGTCACGGCCTGCCGATCGAATGGAAGATCGAGGAGCAGTACCGCGCCAAGGGCAAGAACAAGGACGAGGTGCCGGTCAACGAATTCCGCAAGGAATGCCGCGAATTCGCCGCGGGTTGGATCACGGTGCAGGGGGCCGAGTTCCAGCGCCTCGGCGTCATCGGCGACTTCAAGAACCCCTATACGACGATGGCTTTCCATGCCGAGTCGCGCATCGCCGGCGAGCTTTTGAAATTTGCCATGTCGGGCCAGCTCTATCGCGGCTCCAAGCCGGTGATGTGGAGCGTGGTCGAGCGCACGGCGCTGGCCGAGGCCGAGATCGAGTACCACGACTATGAGAGCGACACGATCTGGGTGAAGTTTCCGGTCGCCAGCCTTGTCCGCCCCATCGACGATGGCCAGACCAAGCTGACGGAGGGCGCCCTCGATCTGCTGCAGGCCCACGTCGTCATCTGGACGACGACGCCGTGGACGATCCCAGGCAACCGCGCCGTCAACTATTCGCCGCGCATAAACTACGGCCTCTACGAGGTTACGGCGGCCGAGAACGCATTCGGCCCGCAGCCGGGCGAAAAGCTGATCTTTGCCGACGCACTGGCCGAAGACTCCTCGGCCAAGGCCAAGGTCACCTTGAATCGTCTCCGCAGCGTCTCGGCGCAAGAGCTTGGAAGCCTTACGCTGTCACATCCGCTCAAGAGCTTGGGCGGCGGCTACGAATTTGCCGTTCCGATGCTCGCCGGCGACCATGTCACCGACGATGCCGGCACCGGCTTCGTCCACACCGCGCCCGGACACGGCCGCGAGGACTTTGACGCCTGGATGGACGCGGCGGTGGATCTGCGTGCACGCGGCATCGATCCCGCCATCCCGTTCACCGTCGACGATGGCGGCTTCTTCACCAAGGACGCGCCGTGTTTCGGACCGGACCGCGAGGGTGGGCCGGCGCGCGTCATCGACGACAACGGCAAGAAGGGCAACGCCAACCAGGCCGTCATCGACGAGCTGATCAAACGCAACGCGCTGTTCGCGCGTGGCCGGCTGAAGCACAGCTATCCGCATTCATGGCGGTCCAAAAAACCGATCATCTTCCGCAACACGCCGCAATGGTTCGTCTATATGGACAAGGACCTCGGCGACGGCTCGACGTTGCGCAGCCGGGCGCTCAAGGCCATCGACGAAACCCGTTTCGTGCCCGCCGCCGGCCAGAACCGCATCCGCGCCATGATCGAGGAGCGCCCGGACTGGGTGCTGTCGCGCCAGCGCGCCTGGGGCGTGCCGATCGCCGTCTTCGCCGATGTCGACGGCAGTGTGCTGAAGGACGAAGCGGTCAACCAGCGCATCATGGACGCCTTCGAGAAGGAGGGCGCCGACGCCTGGTTCGCCGCTGGCGCCAAGGAGCGTTTCCTTGGCAATCACGATGCCTCCAAATGGAAGCAGGTGATGGACATCCTCGACGTCTGGTTCGATTCGGGCTCGACGCATGTCTTCACGCTGGAGGATCGCCCTGACCTGAAATGGCCGGCCGACGTCTATCTCGAAGGCTCCGACCAGCATCGCGGCTGGTTCCATTCCTCGCTGCTGGAAAGCTGCGGCACCAGGGGCAGGGCGCCTTACGATACTGTCGTCACCCATGGTTTCACCATGGACGAGGATGGCCGCAAGATGTCGAAGTCGCTCGGCAACACCGTGGTGCCGCAGGACGTCATCAAGCAGTCGGGCGCCGATATCCTGCGTCTGTGGGTGGTGACGACCGACTACTGGGAGGACCAGCGGCTCGGCAAGAACGTGCTGCAGACCAACATCGATGCCTACCGCAAGCTGCGCAACACCATCCGCTGGATGCTCGGCACGCTCGCCCATGACGATGGCGAAGAGGTGCCGCTGGAGAAGATGCCGGAGCTGGAGCGGCTGATGCTGCACCGGCTGGCCGAGCTCGATGAGGTCGTGCGCTCGGGCTACGACGCCTTCGAATTCAAGCGCATCACCCGCATGCTGCTCGATTTCATGGTGGTCGAGCTGTCGGCGTTCTATTTCGACATCCGCAAGGACGCGCTCTACTGCGACGCGCCGTCGAGCCTGAAGCGCAAGGCTTCGGTGCAGGTGGTGCGCCATCTCTTCGATTGCCTGGTGAAATGGCTGGCGCCGATGCTGCCCTTCACCATGGAGGAGGCCTGGCTCGATCGTCATCCCGACGCGGTCTCGGTGCATCTCGACCAGTTCCCGCAAATCCCGGCGGACTGGAAGAACGAGGCGTTGGCGGAAAAGTGGCGCCAGGTGCGGCAGGTGCGGCGCGTCGTTACCGGCGCGCTGGAGATCGCGCGCGCCCAGAAGGTAATCGGATCGTCGCTGGAAGCGGTGCCGGTCGTCACCATCAACGATGCAGCGCTCGAAGCGGCGATTTCAGATGTCGACATGGCCGAGATGGCGATCACCAGCGATCTGGTCATCGCGCATGGCGAGGCACCGGCTGGTGCCTTCGCGATCGACGACGTCAGGGGTGTCGCCGTGGTGGTCGAGAAGGCCGAGGATCGCGGCCTGTTAAAATGCGCACGCTCATGGCGCTACACCGCCGATGTCGGCCAGGATCCGGAATTCCCGGATGTTTCGGCCAGGGATGCGGCGGTGCTGCATGAATTGAAGGCGCTTGGCCGGCTTTGACAGGCCGGCCAGCTTGATCGGTGCACAAATGCCACGCCGGGCGGGTGAAAACCGCCCGCGCGTTGCCCTTAACGAGTGGTTGAGGTAAACACGCGAAACTCCGGAAGACAAATTGTCGCCGGATTTCCGTCGCAAGTGCTTGGACGATGGGGACCGGCCACGAGGCTGGTGGCAATCGAGAGGCTGTCTAGAGTGGGACTTTTTGGCATGACCGAGAGATATAATGCGCGCCTGGCGCTGCTGGCGCCGCTTGTCGCGTCGGGCCTCGCTTTGTCCGGCTGCATGGGCTCTCCGACCTACGGCACCGACAAGACCGCCGGCGAACAGCTGGCCGGCGATATTTCAGGCGCCTTTTCATTTGCGCCGAAGCGCAAGGAACAGATCGACTACAAGCCGCGTCCGACGCTTGTAAAGCCGGCGCCCGGCCAGAAGGAAGCGCTGCCGGCCCCGCAGGACAGCATCGAGACGGCGAGCGCCGAATGGCCCGAATCGCCCGAGCAGCGCCGCGCCCGCTTGCGGGCCGATGCCACCGCCCATCAGAACGACCCGGCCTATCAGTCGGAGATCGTCGACGACGTGCAAACCGATCCGGCCTCGGTGAAAAGGGCGATGGCGGAGTCAGGCTCGAGCCACCCGCCGGCATGGACACCGGCCGATTCCGACAAAGGCCGTGCCGCCGAGATCCAGCGTCGCCTCGCCGACAGCAAGCAGGGCGATCCGAACACCCGCAAATATTTGAGCGAGCCTCCAGTGCAGTATCGTGTCGCGGCCGGCACCGCGCCGCAGAACGAGCTTGGCGAGGACGAGTACAAGAAGGAACGCCGTCTCAAGAAAGAGGCGGAAGGCAAGAAGGGCAGCGGCTGGTTCGATTGGCTGTAAAAACACCGAATTGTGTCGCCTGGCGTAGCGCCCGGTTCAGCCGCGCCGCTCCCGAAAAAATTCTTTGAGCAGCAGGCCTGCTTCGGTCTCGCCCATGCCCGGATAGATGTCGGGCGCGTGGTGGCAGGTCGGCGAGGCGAAGAAGCGCACGCCGTTGACCACCGCACCGCCCTTGTCGTCGGCGGCGCCGAAATAGAGCCGGCGCAGCCGGGCGAAGGAAATGGCGCCGGCGCACATGGCGCAAGGCTCCAGCGTCACATAGAGATCGTGCCCGGTCAGCCGCTCGGCCGACAGTTTGCGGCAGGCTTCGCGGATGACCAGCATCTCGGCATGCGCGGTCGGGTCGGCAAGTTCGCGTGTGCGGTTGCCGGCGCTGGCGACAACACCAGCGCCGTTGGCGATGACGGCGCCGACCGGCACTTCGCCTCGCAAGGCGGCAGCTTCGGCCTCCTTCAGCGCCAGCGCCATGAAATCGGGCCGCTTCACGCGATTTCCACTCCGATTATCTCCTCGCCACCTGACGGTGATCCTGTTATGGAGCGCATGACCTCGAAAATCGGGACTCGGTTTTCGAAAATGATCATGCGCCACATCAAAAGTGCTACAGCGTTCGTTGCGCGCCCGAAAGGATGCGCCACGCTGTAGCAGCGCAAACGGATAAAGGCCACATGGACGACAACGACAAGAAATTCCGACCCAGGAAGGGTCCGGCCAAGAGTGGGCCGAAGGCCGCGGGACCGCGCAGCCGCGATGGCGCCGCGGGCAAGGGCGGCAAACCGTCCTTTGGCGCCAAGAAACCTTACGCACCGCGTGGCGACCGGCCGATGGCTGCCGATGGCGAGCGGCCGAAGCGCGATTTCAAGGGCGGCGACAAGCCTTTCAGCAAAGGCCCGCGTCCCGAAGGCAAGCCTTTTGAGAAACGCGAGGGGCCGCGCAAGCTCTATGCACCGCGCGGCGATCGCCCAATGGCCGCCGAAGGCGAGCGCAAGCCCTATGAAAAGCGCGAAGGACCGCGCAAGCCCTACGCACCGCGCGGCGACCGCCCAATGGCCGCCGAAGGCGAGCGCAAGCCCTATGAAAAGCGCGAAGGACCGCGCAAGCCCTATGCGCCGCGCGGCGATCGCCCAATGGCCGCCGAAGGCGAGCGCAAGCCCTACGAGAAGCGCGAAGGGCCACGCAAACCCTACGCACCGCGGGGCGACCGGCCGGCTGGGGCGGCAGCGGGCGGCGAAAAGCGCTTCGACCGTCCCAAGCGCGATTTCGGTGACCGCGCCCCCCGTGACGCCGGCGATCGCCCAAAGCGTGACTTCGCCGACCGCCCCAAGCGTGACTTCGGCGATCGCCCGAAGCGGGATTTCAACGATCGGCCGCAAGGCGCGTCAGGCGGCAGCTTCAAGCCACGCCCGCGTCCCGCCGAGGCTGCGGAAGAGGCAGGCGAGCGCATCGCCAAGCGGCTGGCCCGCGCCGGCCTCGCCTCGCGCCGCGATGCCGAGGAACTGATCGCCGCCGGCCGCGTCAAGGTCAATGGCCGCGCTCTGACTTCACCGGCCTTCAACGTGATGCCTGATGACATCATCCATCTCGACGGTATGGAAATCCCGCCGATCGAGCGCACAAGGCTGTTCCTGTTCCACAAGCCGGCCGGCGTCGTCACCACCAACCGTGATCCCGAGGGCCGCAAGACCGTCTTCGACGTGCTGCCGGCTGAATTGCCGCGGCTGATGACCATCGGCCGGCTCGACATCAACACCGAAGGCCTGCTGCTGCTCACCAATGATGGCGGCCTGTCGCGCGTGCTCGAACTGCCGGCCACCGGCTGGCTGCGCCGCTACCGCGTGCGCGTCCACGGTAAGGTCGAGGAAAGCGCGCTTGCCGGCCTGCGCGAAGGCATCGCCGTCGACGGCGTCTTTTACGGCGCCATCGAAGCGACGCTCGATCGCGAGCAAGGCACCAATGCCTGGCTGACGATCGGCCTGCGCGAGGGCAAGAACCGCGAAGTCAGGAACATCCTGGGTTCGCTCGGCCTCGACGTGACGCGGCTGATCCGTATCTCCTACGGGCCGTTCCAACTCGATGACCTCGCCGAGGGCCATGTGCTGGAAATCAAGGGCAGGGTGTTGCGCGACCAGCTTGGCGAGCGCCTGGTCGAGGAATCCGGCGCCAATTTCGACGCCGATGTCACCAAGCCGTTTTCCAACAAGCCGGTGCGGCGCACCGAAGTTCGCGAGCCGGAGCCGGAACGGCCGAAATTCACCCGCGATGGCGAGCGCCGCCCGATCGGCGAGGGCGGGTTGATCAAGAACCGCAAGCGCCGCGAAGGCAGCCGCGATGAGGCTCTGGGCAAACTGTCGACAAGCCCCGACAGAAACGCGGAGAAGAGTTTTGGCGAACGCGCCCCGCGTCCCGAACGCAGCTTTGGCGACAAGCCGCGCGGCAATTTCGGCGACAAACCGCGCGTTGGCTTCGGCGACAAGCCGCGTGGTGCTTTTGGTGGCAAGCCGGGCGGTGGCAAAAAGTCCGAGCGCGAGCAGCGGCCGATCGAGCCGCCCGGCCAGCGCAAGGCCAATGTCTGGATGGCGCCAGGCGCGCGACCGATCGGCAAGGGCAGGGCCGAAGCTGACGCCGCCAAGGCGGCTGACGCCAAGGCGCGCAAGGCCTCGTTCAAACCGACCTATGGCAAACCGGCCGGTGCAAAGCCGTTCGGCAAGCCGCGCGGCGAACGTCCGGGCGGGGCTGGCGGCGGTGAGCGTCCGCGCAACGGTCCCCGAGGCCCCAAAGCGAGATGAGAATCGTCGGCGGTGAGTTTCGCGGGCGTCCGTTGGCGACGCCGCGCTCGAGCGCCATCCGTCCGACGACCGATCGTACCCGCGAGGCGGTCTTCAACGTGCTGGCGCATCGCTTTGCCGAGCAATTGGACGGGGCACGCGTGCTCGACCTGTTCGCCGGCACCGGCGCGCTGGGGCTCGAAGCGCTGTCGCGCGGTGCCTCCTACGGTGTCTTCATCGAGGAATCGGCGGAAGGCCGTGGCCTGATCCGCGACAATGTCGAGGCCTTCGGGCTGACCGGCCGCACCAAGATCTTCCGCCGCGATGCCACCGGCCTCGGCGAGGCCGGCACGCTGGCGCCGTTCGGCCTTGTCTTCGCCGACCCGCCCTATGGCAAGGGCCTTGGCGAGCGCGCCTTGCAGTCGGCCAAAGCCGGCGGCTGGCTTCGCCCCGGCGCGCTGTGCGTGGTCGAAGAGGCCGCGGTGGCGTCCTTCGAGCCAGGCCCCGGCTTTTCGGTGCTGGACGAACGCAACTATGGCGAGACCGTCATCCGCTTCATCGAGGCGTCCTGATACGCCTCGTATCCTTGGCCGGCATCCATGGGCCGGCCTCTTTGCCGCCGCCTTTGCCGGCAACATGATCAACAAATCACTTTGCTTGTCGCCAGCACCTTGCCTATCGTCTGTCGACAGAACCGGAGCCGTTGATGACATCCAAGATTGAATGGCTGCGGGGAACGCTGTTGGCGACCTCCTTGGCTTTTGTCACGACCAGCCCAGTGCTGGCCGAGAGCCCCGTCTTGCCCAACACGGTTCCGGCCGAGTTCAAGGTCACGGATTTCCTGCTCGACAACGGCATGGAGGTGGTCGTCATTCCCGACCACCGTGCGCCGATCGTCACCCACATGGTCTGGTACAAGATCGGCAGCGCCGACGAGCCGCCCGGCAAATCCGGCATCGCGCATTTCTTCGAACATCTGATGTTCAAGGCAACGACCAACCATGCGGCCGGCGAGTTCGACCGCGCCGTCTCCGATATCGGCGGCTCCAACAACGCCTTCACCTCCTACGACTATACCGCTTTCCACGAGACGGTGGCGCCGTCGGCGCTCGAGCTGATGATGAGCTTCGAGGCTGACCGCATGCGCAACCTCATCCTCACCGACGATGTCATCAAGACCGAGCGCGACGTCATCCTCGAGGAGCGCCGCTCGCGCATCGACAACAGCCCCGAGGCTGTGCTGGACGAGGAGGTCGATGCGACGCTGTGGCAGAACCAGCCCTATCGCATTCCGGTCATCGGCTGGATGCAGGAGATGCAGCAGCTGAACCGCGTCGACGCCACCGCCTTCTACGACAAATACTACCGGCCCAACAACGCCGTGCTGATCGTCGCCGGCGATGTCGAACCGGACACGGTGCGGGCGCTGGCCGAAAAGACCTATGGCAAGGTGGCGCGCGGCCCCGATCTGCCGCCCCGCATCCGCCCGGTCGAGCCGGAGCAGAACACCAAGCGCACGGTCACGCTCTCCGACGCGCGCGTCAGCGTGCCGAGCTTTTCCACGCAATGGGTGGTGCCGTCCTATCATTCGGGAAAGCCGGGCGAGGCGGAAGCGCTCGACCTCTTGGCGGAGATCCTCGGCGGCGGCAATCGCAGCCGGCTGTACCAGGCGCTCGTCGTCCAGCAAGGTATCGCATCCAGCGCCGGCGCCTTTTTCCAGGGCACCATGCTCGACGACACCAACTTCACCGTCTACGGCGCGCCGCGCGGCGATGCCAGGATTTCCGACGTCGAAGCGGCGGTCGATGCGGAGGTGGTGCGCATCGTCAAGGATGGCGTGACGCCATCGGAACTGGAAAAGGCCAAGGACCGCTATGTCAGGTCGATGATCTTTGCCCGCGACAAGCAGGATTCCATGGCCAACATCTACGGTTCGACGCTGGCCACCGGCGGCAATGTGCAGGACGTCCAGCAATGGACGGACCGCATCCGCAAGGTCACCGCAGACGAGGTCAAGGCGGTCGCCGCGCGCTATCTGGTGCTCGCCCGGTCGACCACCGGCTATCTCTTGCCGCAGCAACAGGCGGGGAATTGATGATGAATTCGATCCCCATGAGCGAGGCAGCCCCCTCATCCGGCCGCTTCGCGGCCACCTTCTCCCCGCTGGGGAGAAGAGGCTGGCGCCAGCGCTGGCAAGCTCCTCTCCCCGTCGGGGAGAGGTCAGCCGAGCAAAGCGGAGGCTGGGTGAGGGGGAGCGCCGGCTTCCGCGATTGGTCGCTGCCGACGATTGCCGCATGGCGTGCACTCACCACCCTCTTTCTCTCCATCCTCTTCCTCATCCTGCCGGCGCTCACCGCGCGGGCCATGGAGATCCAGTCCGTCACCTCCCCAAAGGGCATCACCGCCTGGCTGGTCGAGGATTATTCCGTGCCGGTCGTCGCCATCCGCTTCGTCTTTGGCGGCGGCTCGACGCAGGATCCTGTCGGCAAGGAAGGACTGGCCAATCTGATGACCGGCCTGTTCGACGAAGGCGCCGGCCCGCTCGATAGTGAAGACTTCCAGATCAAGCTCGACGATGCCGGCGCCGAGATGAGCTTCGACGAGAGCCGCGACGGCATCTACGGCTCGATGCGCATGCTGGCCGAGCAGCGCGACCAGGCCTTCGACCTGCTGCGGCTGGCGGTCAACGAGCCGCGCTTCGACCAGTTGCCGATCGACCGCATCCGTTCCCAGATCCTGTCCGGCATCATCGCCGGCGAAAACGACCCGGACACGGTGGCGCAGAACAAATGGGCGCGCGCCCTCTATGGCGACCATCCCTATTCCCGCTCCGATCAGGGCACCAAGGAAAGCATCGCCGCCATCACGTCCGATGATCTGAAAGGCCTGCACAAAGCGGTGTTCGCGCGCGGCGGTCTGCATGTCGCCGTGGTCGGCGCCATCGACGCGGAGACGCTGAAGAAGAAGCTCGACATGGTGTTCGGCGACCTGCCGCAGAACCAGGCGCTGAGGCCTGTGGCCGATATCGACCCGAAGCTGGCGCAGCATATCGAGGTCGACTACGACCTGCCGCAGACCTCCCTGCAGCTCGCCTTTCCCGGCGTGAAGCGCAAGGCGGCGGATTTCTTCCCCGCCGTGCTGATGAACGAGATCCTCGGCGGCGGCACCTTCACCTCGCGCCTGTTCCAGGAAGTGCGCGAAAAGCGCGGACTGGCCTACAGCGTCAACTCCTCGCTGATCAACCAGGACCACGCCAGCGCGTTGATCGTCAGCACCGGCACCCGGTCCGACCGTGCGGCCGAGACGCTGGGCATCGTCCGCGATGTCGTCAAGCAATTGGCCGAGCAAGGCCCGACCGAAGCGGAACTGGCGGCGACCAAGAAATACATGATCGGCGCCTACGCCATCAACAATCTGGACTCGTCCAGCGCCATCGCCTCGACATTGGTCGAGTTGCAGCTCGACGATCTCGGCATCGACTACATGCAGCGCCGCGCCGGCTACATCAACGCGGTGACGCTCGAACAGGTCAAGGCGGCGGCGAAAAAGCTGCTGACCACCGAGCCGACCATCATGATCATCGGCCCGAAACTGGCCGGAGCCGGCAAGGGATGAGCCCCACCTTCGGCATCGCCTTCGGCGGCGGCGGCGCGCGCGGGCTGGCGCATATCCATGTCATAGAGGCGCTGGACGAGCTCGGCATCAAGCCGGTGGCGATTGCCGGCTCGTCGATCGGCGCCATCATGGGCGCCGGCATGGCATCAGGCATGGCCGGCAAGGACATCCACGACTATGCCCGCTCTATCCTCGGCCGCCGCGCCGAGGTGGCCAGCCGCATGTGGCGGGCGCGGCCGGGCACGATAGCCGAAGCCATGCAGAACGGCATCCGCGTCAGCCAGTTCAATGTCGAGCGCATCCTGAAAGCCTTTCTGCCCGAGGCCATCCCCGAAACCTTTGCCGAGCTGAAAATCCCGCTGAAGGTGACGGCGACCGACTATTTCGGTCACAAGCTGGCCGTCTTCGAAGACGGCGACCTGCACTCCGCGCTGGCGGCGTCAGCGGCCATTCCCGCCGTGTTCCGTCCGGTGATGCGAGACGGCAGGCTGCTGATCGACGGCGGCATCTACAACCCCGTGCCGTTCGACCTGATCGAGAACGACGCCGACATCATCATCGGCGTCGACGTCGTCGGCGCACCGGAAGAGGCCGACCGCAAACAGCCGACCTCCGTCGACCTGATGTTCGGCGCCACGCAATTGATGATGCAGTCGATCATCGCCAACAAGCTGAAGCAATGCCGCCCCGACATCCTGGTCCGCCCGGCAGTGTCGAGATACCGCGTCCTCGATTTCCTGAAGATCGACGCGCTGATGAACGAGACGGTGGATATCAAGGACGAACTGAAGCGGCAGGTGGAGAAGGCGGTGGAGGCGCGGAACAGCGCCGCCATCAAGGGGAGACGGGGCAAGCAGGTCGGGTGAGGATGCATCTTCCCCATTCGATCTGAAAGGCTCCAACCGATTTTACGACTTCGCCGCCACCGGCGCATACTCCAGCGCCACAACGCCGTTGCTGAACGGCATCGCAGAAATCAGTTCGAGCGACACCGGTTCGCCGCCTGGGAACAGCGGCTTGCCTTGGCCGACGGTGCCGGGATAACTGAGCAGCCTGACGCGGTCGACCAGGCCATGGCGCAGCAATTCCTGCGCGACGCTGAGGCTGCCATGCACATAGATGTTGCCGCCGCTGCCTTGCTTCAGCGTCCTGACCGCTTCCGGCAGCGGTCCCTTCAGCAATTCGGCAGGCTTCCAGTCGAGCGCCTTCAGGCTGTTTGAGGCGACATATTTTGGCAGCGCGTTGAACCGGTCGGCAAAATCTCCGGTTTCCGTCGGCCAGGAGCCGGCAAAGATCTCATAGGTCGTGCGCCCCAAAAGCATGGCGCCGGTGTCGGCAAGCTCGTCCTCCTTGAACCTGTTCATCTCGTCGTTCCAAGTCATGCTTGGCAGCTTCTCGACCTCGGCAATGCCATCGACGCTGATGAATTCGGTGACGATAAGTTTTCGCATGGCGTTCTCCTTCTTCGCTCAAAGGACGGACCGCGCAGGGTCATTGCGACACGCTTCATAAAATATATCGCTGCAATTCGTTGCAGGGTGGCGCTTTCAGCGCGAGCCTGCGAAAGACAGATACCACGGGGAAGTGCGACCGGCCTGGACTAAACCGCAAAGTTCGGATTTTGATGCCACATCTGAAGTAGTTATTATTCCCAAGAGCGCATTGCAGGAAGATCATGGAATTCGGGGTTTTCATTCATCGCTCGGATTCGCGGTACAATGATCGCCCCGCAGAGCAATACCAGTTTCCTCGTCCGTATCTGCGCCGCGTTGAGGCGTGTGTCGGCAAGTGGATCATCTACTACGAGCCCAGCAAGGTAAACGATACACGGGGCTATTACGCTGTAGCGAAAGTCCAGCAGATCATCCCTGATCCTGTGATATCAGACATGTACCTCGCGCTGATTGAGCCCGGAACCTACCTCGATTTCGTCAATCCTGTTCCATTTAATGGATCTGATGGTCTCGTCGAGCGAGGCCTGCTCAACGATGAAGGACGGATTTCGGGCCGTGCCCAATCTGCAGTCCGTGCACTTAGCGCAAATGACTTCAACCGCATCATCGATCTGGGCCTGGATACGAATGAGTTGTTGCTGCCGCGCGTTGATGAGGTCGGCATATCTGCCGGCTTTCAGGATGAGCAGGCGCCATTCGAATTCGAGCAGAGTCGTGATCGCGTAAGCTACATCGGATCGCGAATCGTGCGGGACCGCATTTTCCGTCGCGTCGTCTTACGCGCTTATGACGAGCGCTGCGCAATCACGGGTCTCAAGCTGATAAATGGCGGCGGCCGGGCAGAAGTTTCTGCTGCACGACCGGTCGAGGCGAACGGGCCTGATGTCGTCAACAATGGGATCGCACTGTCCGGCACTGCGCATTGGATGTTCGACCGTGGATTGATCAGCCTGTCGGACGATTTGGAAATCCTGATCTCCAGACAGGTCAATGACTTAGACAGTGTGCAGGGCTTTATAAACAAGACGCGCCGCGCGCTTCCGCCTCGCCGACAGCTCGAACGCCCGCATCCTCATTTCTTGCAATGGCACCGCGAGCACTGCTTCAAGCAATAAGCGGTCAAAGCTGCCCCGTCCATGGGAAGGCTTTGCTTGGAGGCGTTTGGTCGTTTGGGCGGGAAGAACCCCCTCAGTCCTTCGCCCGCTCCACATAAGCCCCATCCGCCGTCATCACCACCACGCGGGTGCCCGGCGCGATGTGGGGGGGCACCAGGGTGCGTACGCCGTTGGACAGCACGGCCGGCTTGTAGGACGACGAGGCCGTCTGTCCCTTGGTCGTCGGCTCGGTTTCCACCACTTCGAAGGTGGCGCGCTGCGGCAGCACCAGGGAGATTGCAATGCCGTTGAACTGCGACACCTGCACGGCCATGCCTTCCAGCAGGTAAGGCGCCATGTCGCCGACCACCGCTTCCGACACCGCCACCTGGTCGTAGGTTTCCGGGTTCATGAAGTGAAAGCCTTCGCCGTCGCGGTAGAGGAAGGTGTGCTCGCGCTCTTCGACATAGGCGCGCTCGACCTGCTCGGTGGTGCGGTAGCGTTCCGAAACCTTCACCCCGTCGCCGATGCGGCGCATGTCGAGCTGCGTTACCGGCGTGCCCTTGCCTGGGTGGATGTTTTCGGCAAAGAGGATCACATAAAGCTTGCCGTCCTTGTCGACGACATTGCCTTTGCGGAGCGAACTGGCGATGACTTTCACCACGGTTTTAAATCCTGCAAGAAGAGTTGACTGGCGTTTGCCGGCTAGTGCGGCGCTGGATGGGGGCCTACCGCATCTTGGCCGCCGCCGCCAGCCCCCTTCCACCATGTTCCGAGCCGCATGACCGAAGCTTCGCCCTGGTGGACGCCTGACGTTCACGCCGACCGCCGCCCGCGGCTGATGCTGCGCAATGGCATCGCCGCCGGCCTGCGCGACTGGTTCGCCGCCCATGATTTCGTCGAGGTGCAAACGGCGGCGCTGCAGGTCTCGCCCGGCAATGAGGCGCATCTGGCGGCTTTCGCCACGGAAGCGGTCGGGCCGGACGGTGCAAGGGCGCCACTCTATCTCCACACCTCGCCGGAATTCGCCTGCAAGAAGTTGATCGCCGCCGGTGAAACCAGGATTTTCAGCTTCGGTCCGGTCTATCGCAACCGCGAGCGCGGCCCCTTGCATCATCCCGAATTCACCATGCTCGAATGGTACAGGGTGGGCGAGGCCTATGAGAGCCTGATGCTGGATTGTGCGGCCTTTCTGGCGCTGGCCGCGACAAGGACAGGGGCGACTCTTTTCTCTTTCCGGGGCCGCGACTGCGATCCGTTTGCCGAGCCGGAACGACTGACGGTGGCGGACGCTTTCGCCCACCATGCCGGCATCGACCTGCTGGCCACGGTCGCCGCCGACGGCAGCACCGACCGCGACGCGCTGCACGCCGCCTTGACCCATGTCGGCCTGCGCACCGCGCCCGACGACAGCTGGGCCGATCTGTTCAGCCGGGTGATGGTGGAAAAAATCGAGCCATTTCTCGGGCAGGGCCGCGCGACCATCCTGTGCGAATATCCTGTGGCCGAGGCGGCACTGGCGCGGCCGAGCCAGCGCGACCCGCGCGTCGCCGAGCGTTTCGAGCTCTATTGCTGCGGCGTCGAACTCGCCAACGGCTTCGGCGAACTGACCGACGCCGACGAGCAGCGCCGGCGCTTTGTTACCGAGATGGACGAGAAGCAGCGCATCTATGGCGAGCGCTATCCGCTGGACGAGGATTTTCTCTCAGCCCTTGCCATCATGCCGCCGGCCAGCGGCATCGCACTCGGCTTCGACCGGCTGGCGATGCTGGCCACCGGCGCGCAAAAAATCGAGGACGTGATCTGGACGCCTGTCGCCTGAGGCGCGGAAAGATCTGGCCTATTCGATTCCAGGGATCAAGACTGGACCGTGACCCCGAACCAAGAGACCACATGATCGGTACTGGATTTCAAGGTCAATCGGGAAGATCTACAGTGGCTGCTTCTGAAACGGTCGAAATCGCCATTGTCGGCGCCGGAGTTGTCGGGCTGGCGACGGCACTTCGCCTTATCGCGGACGGCCGCGAAGTCCTGCTCATCGATCCGAACGAGCCGGGCTCAGGCGCGTCGTTCGGCAATGCCGGAACGATCGCCGAATATGCCTGCATGCCGGTCGGCACTCCTGCGGTGCTGCGGGCATTGCCAAAGCTGCTGCTTGATCCCGACAGCCCGTTTTCGCTGCGCTGGCCGGCGCTGCTGCAGCTGGCGCCATGGCTCGTTCGGTTCATGCGGCAATCGCTGCCGGCGGCCACCCGGGCCAATGCGCTGGCGCTCGCCGGACTGCTGGCCGACGCCCTTCCGGCCTGGGAAGACATGGTCGGGGAGGCCGGACTGGAGGACCAGCTGCGCCGCAATGGCTGTCTTTACCTCTATCGCCGCTTGAGCGATTTTGCCGCTGGCGCCGGCGGCCGGGCAATGCGCGCTGGGTTTGGCATCCACCAAGAGGTCCTGACTCCCGAAGAGGTGGCGGCGCTTGAGCCGGGCCTGCCGGCGACAGCAGCGCATGGCGTGTATTTTCCCGACTCGATCAATGTCACCGATCCGGCAATGGTGATGCGGCGGTTGCTGGGCGCGGTGAGTGCCCGTGGTGCATCGGTGAAGCAGGCAGAGATCACCAGGCTGCAGGTCGAGGCTGACGGTGTCCAGCTCAGCGGACCCGGCGTTCGCATCAAGGCTGGCACGGTGGTGATCGCCGCCGGTGCACGGTCGCGCGCACTGGCCGCGCAGGCCGGCGACAGGATTCCGCTCGAGACCGAGCGCGGCTATCATCTGGAATTCCAGACCGACGCGCCGCTGCTCAACCGACCTGTCTGTCCCGTCGATCTTGGTTTCTACCTGACGCCGATGGCTGGCCGCTTGCGGGTCGCCGGCACCGTCGAACTCGGCGGCCTGGTCGCGCCGCCAAATCCGCGCCGGCTGGCGCTGCTTGACCGTGGCGCCAGGCAAATTTTTCCCAGGCTCGGCTCGCCTGCCTCGCAATGGCTCGGCTTCCGGCCGTCCCTGCCGGATTCCAGGCCGGTCATCGGCGCTTCGCGCGGCAGCTCCCGCGTAATTCATGCTTTCGGGCACGGTCATCTCGGCCTGACGCTGGCTCCGATCACCGCGCGGCTGGTCGCCGACTTGATCGGCGGACGCGGCGATCCGGCTCGGCTCGCACCTTTCGCGGCGGGCCGTTTCGGCCGTTGATCGATGGATGCCCTCGATCTGAGCTAGTGCGCGAAAACCTGCTCCAGCGAGCGAAAGCCCTTGAATTCCAAGGCATTGCCCGAGGGGTCGCGGATGAACAGCGTTGCCTGTTCGCCGGGCTCGCCCTTGAAGCGGACCATCGGCCGTTCCAGCCAGTCGATGTCGTCGCGCGCCTCCAGCCGTGTCGCCAGGCGCTGCCAGTCGTCCATCAAGAGCACCGCGCCGAAATGCGGGATCGGCACGACAATGCCGTCGACCTTGCCGTCGCTGGAGGCCTGTGCGGCCTGCGGCCGCAGATGCGCCGACATCTGGTGACCGTAGAGGTCGAAGTCGACCCAGGTCGCTGACGAGCGGCCGATCGCGCAGCCCAGCACCTCGCCATAGAAAACGCGGGTTTCATCGAGATCACGGACCGGGAAGGCGAGATGGAAAGGCGTCATCGAAGTGCTCCGTGCAGGCTGCGAACCGATTTTGCGTCACAGGGTTCGCGGTTTGAACCGTCCGCCCCGCATTTTGATTGAAGCCTATGCCATTGCACAAGCCGGACCGGAACAATAGATGGGTGGGCAACGGCCGCACACCGGCCGCACCAGCAGGATTTCAGGCATGACCGACATATCAGACGCAGCAAAATTGACCGACCGCGTCGCGGCCCTGGTCGAGGCTGCCAAAAAGGCCGGCGCCGATGCCGCCGACGCGGTGGCCGTGCGCGGCCGCTCGACCGGTGTGTCGGTGCGTCTCGGCAAGGTCGAGGCTACCGAAGCTTCCGAAAGCGAGGATGTGGCGCTTCGCGTTTTCGTCGGCGGCCGGGTGGCGAGTGTCTCGGCGACGGCGTCCGACCCGAAAACACTGGCCGAGCGCGCCGTGGCGATGGCGAAAGTGTCGCCGCAGGATCCCTATCAGGGGCTGGCCGATCCGGCATTGCTCGCCAAACAGACGCGCGATCTCGACCTGTTCGACGCCACCGAAGTGTCGGCAGACCAGTTGAAGGAAGCCGCATTGGCGGCGGAAGCGGCAGCGCTTGCCGTCAAGGGCGTGACCAATTCGGCCGGCGCCAGCGCCGGTGCCGGGCTGGGCGGCCTGGTGCTGGCCACTTCACACGGCTTCCTCGGCCACTATGTCGGCTCGCGTTTTTCGCGCTCGGCCAGCGTTATCGCCGGCGAGGGCACCGGCATGGAGCGCGACTATGAATTCTCCTCGCGCCAGCATTTTGCAGATCTCGATGCGCCCGAGGACATCGGCCGCAAGGCCGGCGAGCGCGCCGTGCGCCGCATCGGCGCGCGCAAGGCGGCGACCGGGCCGGTCGACGTGGTGTTCGACCCACGCGTCGCGCGCGGCATCGCCGGCCATCTCGCCGGCGCCATCAACGGCGCCTCGGTCGCGCGCAAGACCTCGTTCCTGCGCGACATGATGGGCAAGCAGGTGGCCGCCTCCGCCATCACCGTCACCGACGAGCCGCTCCGGCGGCGTGGCCAGGCCTCGCGTCCGTTCGACGGCGAAGGCGTCGAGGGCGAAAAGCTGTTGATGGTCGAGAAGGGCGTGCTCAACCACTGGTTCCTGTCGACCTCGGCTGCAAGGGAGCTGGGTCTCGTCACCAACGGCCGCGGCGCACGCAGCGGCTCCTCCGTGACGCCATCCTCCACCAATCTCGCCATCGAACCCGGCGAGCGGTCGCCGGAAGAGCTGATCAAATCGCTCAAGACCGGCTTCTACGTCACCGAGGTGTTCGGCCAGGGCGTCGACATGGTCACCGGCGAATACAGCCGCGGCGCTTCCGGTTTTTGGATCGAGAATGGCGAACTGGCCTATCCCGTCGCCGAGGTCACCATCGCCTCGAACCTGAAGACGATGTTCCTCAACATGGTGCCGGCCGATGACCTCGACCGCAATTTCGGCACCGCGGCGCCGACGCTCCTGATCGAAGGCATGACCCTTGCCGGAGCATGACCTGACCACTGCCGGAGCCACCGAAGACTTGCCGCTGCTGCGCGATGCCGCCCGCGAGGCGGGGGTGATCGCCATGCGCTACTTCGGCAACAGCCCGCAAGTCTGGATGAAGGGCGGCACATCACCGGTCAGCGAGGCCGACCACGCGGCCGACGCCTATCTGCGCGAAACATTGCTGGCGGCGCGGCCGGATTATGGCTGGCTGTCGGAAGAGACAGTTGACGATCCGGTCCGGCTTTCGGCACGCCGCACCTTCGTCGTCGACCCGATCGACGGCACGCGCGGTTTCCTGGAAGGCCAGCGCACCTGGTGCGTCAGCGTCGCCGTCGTCGAGCATGGCCGCACGCTGGCCGGCGTGCTGGAATGCCCGGCGATGGAGGAGACCTATTGGGCGCTGCCCGGCCAGGGTGCTTTCCGCAACGGCAAGCGCATTGCGGTTCGCAAGCTGGCGGAAACGGCCGAGATTTCCGGGCTGAAGCAGTTGACCGACCTGATGCCTGCCGAATGGCAGGCGCGGCTGAAGCGGGCGCCTTACAGCCCTTCGCTCGCCTATCGGCTGGCCATGATCGCCAATGGCGCGCTGGACGCCACTTTCGTCAAGCCGAACGCGCATGACTGGGACATTGCAGCGGCCGACCTCATCCTGCGCGAGGCCGGCGGCCAGCTGCTCGACCAGCATGGCCGCGCTCCACTTTATGCCGGCGAGGTGACTCGTCACGGCGCCCTTGCTGCCGGCAGCGGTGAATTGCTGGCCGTGCTCGCCGGCGTCATCGCCGGTCTGGACACGTGAAAGCGTTTTCCCCGGCGAGATGAATTCATCTCGCCCTAAAGGTTCCAAAGTCGGCGGCTTTGGTCTAGACCTGTGACAAACTCACGATATGTGAAGGACCGACATGGCCGCGGAAGACGGAAAGAAACAGCTTTTGCATCTGGTGTTCGGTGGCGAACTGAAGAAGCTTGGCGGCACCGAATTCCGCGATCTCGACGGGCTCGACATCGTCGGCATCTATCCCGACTATCAATCCGCGCACACGGCGTGGAAAGCCAAGGCGCAAGCCAGCGTGGACAACGCTCACATGCGTTACTTCGTCGTTCATCTGCACCGGCTGCTGGACCCCGACAACAAGGCTGCCGGTTGACTTCGATGGAGCATGACCTGGCGAAAGGGCCAGCAAGCGATGCCGCGCCCACGGGCAGGGGACGCAGCCGCACGACCAAGGCCTTCTGGCGCAAGATTCGCCAACCGCTTGCGCAGTCGCGATTCGTCAAGAACGCCATCGCCAGCCTGTTCGCCCAGTTCGTCCGCTTCGTGCGCCTCACCAATCGCGTCGTCGAGGGATCGGCACGGTTTTCGGGCGGTGCCTATACCGAGTTCGAGCCTGGCATCATCGCCTTGTGGCACGGCCAGCATCTGCTGACGCCTGCCTATTATCCCAAGCGCAAGCCGCTGGTCGCCATGGTTTCGCGCAGCGCCGATGCCGAGCTCAACGCCTTGATGCTGGAAAAATTCGGCATCGAGGCGGTGCGCGGCTCGGGCGGGCGGGAAAATGCCAGGCACCTCGACAAGGGTGGGGCAAAAGCGCTTATCGCCCTGAAAAAGTCGCTCGCCGTCGGCAAGAACGTCGCCATGATCGCAGATATTCCGCACGGCACGCCGCGAGACGCAGGACTTGGCATCGTTCTCCTGGCTCGCCTCTCGGGCCGGCCGCTTGTGCCCGTCGCCATCACCACCAGCCGCCGCAAGGTGCTGGAGAAGAGCTGGGACAAGACCACCATTAACCTGCCGTTCGGCCGTTCGTCGATCGTCATTGGCCAGCCGATCTTCGTGGCGGCCGGCGCCGATGACGCCGAAATGGAGCGCAAGCGCCAGGAAGTGACGACAGCGCTCAATGCCGCGACCGCCGAGGCTTACCGTCTCGTGGATGCTCCGCGATGAGCGGCCGCTGGGCACGGGCCATGCTGTCGGCTTACCGATTCGCGGGTGCGGCAGCCTATCCGCTGGTCGGGCCCTACGTTGCCTGGCGCACCTCGCGCGGCAAGGAAGACCGCTACCGCCGCCGCGAGCGCTATGGCGTCGCCGGCCGCGCGCGCCCCGACGGGCCGGTGATCTGGATCCATGCCGCGAGCGTCGGCGAGACCATAGCCGTCGTGCCGCTGGTCGAAAGCATCCTCGACTACGGCGTCAACATCGTGCTGACGACCGGCACGGTCACCTCGGCGCAGGTCGCCGAAGAGCGGCTCGGTGACCGCATCATCCATCAATATGTACCGCTCGACCTCAAGCCGGCGGTCAGCCGGTTCCTCGATCACTGGCAGCCGGATCTGGCAATCATCGCCGAATCCGAGATCTGGCCGATGACCATCCTCGAGCTTGGCGCGCGACGCGTGCCGCAGGTGCTGGTCAATGGCAGGCTGTCCGACCGCTCGTTCAAATCGTGGAAGAAACGCGCCAACATCGCCGAGGCGCTGTTCGAGAACCTGGCTCACGTCGTGGCGCAGTCGGATGTCGATGGCGAGCGGTTTCTCGCGCTCGGCGCGCGGCCGGTGACGGTGTCGGGCAACCTCAAGGTGGACACGTCGCCGCCTCCGGTCGACGAACGGGCGCTGGCGACACTGCGGCGGCAGATAGGCACGCGCCCGACCTGGGCGGCGATCTCGACCCATGACGGCGAGGAAGTGGTCGCGGCTGAAGTCCACGCGACGCTGCACAAGCGCCACCATGGTCTTCTGACCATCGTCGTTCCGCGTCATCCCGATCGCGCCGAGGCGCTTGCGGCGCAGATTTCCGGCATGGGCCTGAAGGTCGCGCGGCGCAGCAAGGGCGACAGGATCACGGCCGACACCGACATATTGCTTGGCGACACGATCGGCGAGATGGGGCTCTATCTCCGGCTGACGGAAATAGCCTTCGTCGGCCGCTCGCTGACCTCCGAGGGTGGCCAGAACCCGCTGGAGCCGGCCATGCTCGACACGGCGGTTCTCGCCGGGCGCAATGTGCAGAATTTTCGCGAGGCCTACCAGCGTCTCCTCGACAGCGGCGGCGCCAAGCTGGTGCGCGATCGCGACATGCTGGCCGGCGCCGTCAATTTCCTCCTGACCAACGAAGTGGCGCGCCACGAGATGATGGCGGCAGGCATTGCGACCGTCGACGAGATGCGCGGTGCGCTGGCGCGTACGCTGAAATCGCTTGAGCCCTACATCCAGCCGCTGGTCGTCAAGTCGCGCCTGAAGGGCGCGAACGGGCGCTAGCGTGGCCTCGGAAGCACCACCATTCTGGTGGGAGGAGCCGGACTGGCGGGTCCTGGCACTGTCGCCGCTGTCGGCCATCTATGCGGCTGCCGCCGGCCGCGGCATGCGGCGGGCCAAGCGTGAGAAGATCGAAGCGCCTGTTCTGTGCATCGGCAATTTCACGGTTGGCGGCACCGGCAAGACACCGGTGGCCATCGCGCTCGCCAAGCAGGCCAAGCGCATGCATCTGAAACCAGGCTTCCTGTCGCGCGGCCATGGCGGCTCCTTCGCCGAGCCGCACGTGGTCGATATCGACCACGACAGCGCCCGGCATGTCGGCGACGAACCGCTGCTGCTCGCCGAACACGCGCCGGTGGCGGTGACGCCGAACCGCGCCGCCGGCGCCCGGCTGCTGCTGGAACGGAATGGCTGCGATTTCCTGATCATGGACGATGGCTTCCAGAGCGCCCGCATCCACATCGACTATGCGCTGGTCGTGGTCGATGCGCGCTACGGGATCGGCAACGGCCGCGTCATTCCGGGGGGGCCGCTCAGGGCCAAAATCGTCGACCAGCTGGTTTTCACCAGCGGGCTGTTGAAAATGGGCGAGGGCACTGCCGCCGACAGCGTGGTCCGCCAGGCGGCACGCGCCGGCCGGGCGATCTTCGAGGCCCATACAGAGCCAAGCGGCAAGGCAGGGCTTGCCGGCAAGCGGTTCCTCGCCTTCGCCGGTATCGGCCATCCCGAGAAATTCTTCGACACGGTGCGCGAGGCCGGCGGCGAACTGGCATTGACGCGGCCGTTTCCGGACCATCATTTCTATGCGGAGGACGAACTTGCCGAGCTGGCGGCGACCGCACGCACTGAGGGGCTGGTGCTCATCACCACCGCCAAGGACGCCGCCCGGCTGCGCCACGGCGCGTCACAGGACTTTCTCGACCGGCTCGAGGTGCTGGAGATCGACACGGTCTTCGAACTCGATCACGTTCCCGAGCGCATCATCGACGAGACGCTCGATGCCTGGCGCCAGCGCAAGCTGAAGGGTTAACTGCGCTTACGCAGCTCCGGATGCATCTCGATTTCACGGCGCAGCGAGGCGGTGGCGCTGATATAGGGCTCTTGCCTTGCGACGCTCCAGTATTTCAACTCGTCGAGCGGAATGCTTTCGCCTGTCACCGCGCAGCGCACGAACGCGCCGGGACTGGTAACCTGGAAATCGCCATCCAGGTAGCGGATGCGGGCTTCCTTGCCGCCGGGGCCTTCGAAACGGTTCATCATGCGGGGACGCCAGGGTTCATGAGGATTTCATCGCCATAAATTCCCGGCGAGGTCAAGCATGAGACAAGCCTGAGACAATGCTGAACGCTTATTGTGAAGCGGAAAAATGTTGTTGGTGGGCCGCAATGGACGTTTCCTCCACTCGTCTTCCCGCCCTGCTTAGGGAAGTGATGACGCCGCAAGCCGTGCCCTCGGGGCAGGCTGATCCAGTCATGACGGCACTGGTCAAGGCGCTGGTCCAACCGCCGGCGCCGTCTCTGCTCGCGCAGCAGACAGCGCCGGCGCTGTTGATTTTGCCGGCGGCGCCGATGGCCGTCAAATCGCAGCAGATCGCATCCGCTGGCATCGTCGATGCCTATCTTGCCCAGCTTGAGACGGGCGAAGAGGCGGCGTTGGCAACAGTCGTGGCGAGAAAGGCAAAACCCGAAGCCGAAACGCTGCGAGCCTTCTTGCCGCCTTCGACAACCGCCAATGACAATGCCTCCGCCAGGGTTGCGGGGCTGTCATTGCTGTCGCTTATCCCGCCGCAGGCTCCAATCCCGCGCAACGCTGCCGCCCTGGGTACGCCGGCGGGCAGGCACAGGCCGGCCAATCAATCCCATGGTGCGGTGCCGAACCCAGAGCAGTTGCTGGTGAAAATTGGCTTTGTTTCGATAATGGCCGGTTTGCTGGGAGCGGTGATCCTTGGGTTCGTTTTGTTGTTGCTTCGCTGAGCTTCGAATCGGCCGGTTTTCCATATAGGTCCGGAAGGCCTATCGCTCGGCTTCGATAAACGCCTCGATCTTTTCCTGGGCCAGCCCGGCCTCTGCCGCGATGCGGCGGGCGAGGTCGGCGGCGGCGGCACGCGGCCGCCCCATCGGCCGGTCGAGCCAGTAGGATACCGGGTTGAGGGCTGTGCGCTCATCGACGGGAGTGATGCGGCCCGATTGTAATTGATGTCCGGTCAGCGGCGGGCGGGCCAGCGCGATGCCCAGCCCATAGGCGGCGGCGTCGAGCACCAGATTGTAATCCTCGAAGCGGCGGTCCTGCGGGCGCGGGCGGTAATCCATGCCTTGCGCGGCAAACCAGGCGCGCCAGGCCGACGCGTCGGAATCGTTGATCAGCGGATATTTGAGCAGCCGGGCAGGGTCGCCGCGGCCGATCTCGCGGGCAAGCTCAGGTGACGCGACGGGAAAGACATGTTCCTCGAAAAGTTGCACCGAGATGCGGCCCGGAATGCCGCCGCGTCCACAACGGATCGACAGGTCGATGCCTTCATCGGCAAGGTCGGCCTGGCGGATGTCGACATCGAGCACGATGCGTAGCTTGGAGGGATTGTTCTCCAGAGCCGCCATGCGCGGCATTAGCCACAGCCCGCTGACGGAGGGGATCGAGGTCAGCCGCACCACCGCCGTGCCACGCGGCTCGACCCAGCGGTCGGAATGGGTCGATATCAGCGCAAAGGCTTCCGCCGTGCGCAGATGCAGCCTGTTGCCTTCGATCGTCAGCGAGACGCCGCGCGCACCACGGTCGAAGACTTTCAATCCCAGCCAGTCCTCGAGCTTGGCGATCTGCCGGCTGACGGCGCCATGGGTGATATTGAGCTTTTCGGCGGCCGCTGAAAAGCTGCCTGTCCGCGCCGCCGCATCGAAGGCGCGCAGCGTTTCGAGCGGCACCATTGTGTCCGAGCTGTGATCCATAGTCACAGGTGATCCTCGATTTCGTCGTTTGTCAACCGGGGTGAAAAGGCGTTTTCTGCCTTTCAGGACCGAAGAAATACGAGGGCGGTGAGATGAGCGAGATAACGGGCACGTTGAATTCGACACAGCGAATGGACACCACGGCAGCCATCGCGGTGGCGCTGACGGTGGTTGGTTGGGCCTCCGCCTTTCCCGCTATCCGAGCCGGTCTCGCCGCCTTCGGCCCACTGGAACTGGGTGCGTTGCGATTTGCCATCGCCGCTGTGCCGGCGGCGATCTTCCTGGCCGTCAAGCGCCCGGCGCTGCCAAGGCTCGACGAAGTGTGGCGCCTGGTCTTTGGCGGCGCCATCTTCGTCGCGCTCTACACCGTCATGCTCAATTTCGGCGAACTGACCGTCTCGGCCGGTGCCGCCGGCTTCATCATCAATGTCAGCCCGATCTTCACCGCCATCATGGCGATGGCATTGCTGGGCGAGCGCTTCTCAGGCGTGGCCTGGATCGGTACGGTGATTTCCTTCGCCGGCATAGGCATCATCGCCATGGCCGATGGGCATGGCCTGTCGTTCAACACCGGTGCTCTGTTGGTGCTTGGTTCGGCCTTGTGCTCGGCCGTCAACACCATCGTCCAGAAGCCGCTGTTTGCCCGCCATCATCCATTGACCATTTCGGCTTCGAACATGGTGCTCGGCGCACTATGCCTGGCGCCCTTCCTGCCGTCGGCCTTTTCGCAGGCGGCGGTCGCCGGCACAGCAGGCCTCGGCGCCGTCATCTTTCTCGGCATCGTGCCCAGCCTCATCGCCTATGCCGCCTGGGCGACCGCGCTGTCGCGTCTGCCGGCGGCACGTGCCTCCAACTTCCTCTATCTGGTCTCGCCGATGTCCGCGCTGATCGGCTTCTTCTGGCTGGGCGAAGTTCCCACGCTGCTCGGCATAATCGGCGGCGCGCTGGCGCTGGGCGGTGTCATCGTGGTGAATTTGAAGAGATGAATATTGCCGACCGTCCGCTTCCGCCATTCGGAACGATCCCTCGATCAAACGCGTTTAGCCGAGGTTTGTTCGACGGAGGTCCGAATGCCGGGTGCAACGGCGCACCGACGCATGCAACTGGATGATCTATCCATTTTTTATCGCGAGGCAGGGCCGTTAGAAGCACCTGTCTTGCTCTTGCCGCACGGCTATCCCTGCTCTTCGTTCCAATTCCGCCGACTGATGCCGGCGCTCGCCGACCGCTGGCGGACGATTGCATTCGACTGGCCTGGCTTCGGATACAGCGGCACACCCGATCCGGTCACCTTCGGCTATGATTTCGACGCCTATTGCGACGTGCTTTCCAAGCTTGCCGATGAATTCGGTCTCCAACGCTACGCCTTGTGGCTGCACGATTATGGCTCGCAGATTGGACTCCGGCATGCGATCTCGCACCCGGAGCGGATCAGCGCCCTGATCATCCAGAACGGCGACATCTACGAGGACGTGCTTGGACCCAAATACGCCACGATCAAGGCCTGGTGGACCGACAAGACGCCCGGCAAGCACCGTCCGCTCGAGGCCGCGGTAAGTGAGGACGGGTTCCGGGCCGAGTTCATCGGGGAAGTGGCTGACGACGTCGCCATGCGCGTGCCGCCCGATCTCTGGAGCCTTCACTGGCCACTGGTGAACACGCCGGTTCGTCGGCAGATCGCCGTCGGTCTGATGGAGAAGCTGGAAGCCAATCTCACCTGGTTTCCGCGCTACCAGGCTTATTTGCGTGAACACCATCCGCCCACACTGATCGTTTGGGGGCCAGAGGATGGCTATATGCCCGCGGCGTCGGCACGGGCCTATCATCGCGATCTGCCCGATGCGGAACTGCATCTGATCGAAGGGGCGGGTCATTGGCTGCTCGAGACACATTTCGACGACGCGCTGCCGCTGGTCCGCGATTTCCTGGCTGGTGTTCACGGCTGATCACAACTGGCGTCCGCTATGCCCAGTTTGCTGTCCGCCTGACTGAAGGAGAACCTCATGCCGACCAAACCGACCATCGCGCGCATCTGGCGCGGTCGCACCCGCCGCGACATCGCCGACGCCTATGAGCCATACCTGCGTGCCGAGGGTATTCCGCCCCTCGAGAAGACGGCGCTTGGCGTCCAATTGCTGCGCGAGGACCGTGATGCCGAGACGTGGTTCACAACCATCTCGTATTGGGCCGACATGCAAGCGATGACCGCCTTTACCAAAGGCGAACCGACCAAAGTCCATCATCTGGACCGAGATGCCGAGTTCCTGATCGAGCTGCCGGAGCGGATCGAAATCCATCGGATACTTGTCGATCGTCGGGGACTGCGCTGAGCGCCGATCGGTGGTTCGCAACCTCTTCTTCTTCGCGGTGATATCGCTGATCTGGGGGCTGACCTGGGCCGCGATCAAGCTCGGTCTCAATGACGCGCCTCCGCTCCTGCTGGCGGCTGCACGCTATTTGCTGACCGCTTTGGCGGCAGGAGCCTGGCTCTTCGGCGAGGCGGTCGGCTGGGCTGAAATCACCGGTGCGATCCTCCTGCTGACGGCGGCTGCGATCGCGCTACTCGGACCGCTGGGCGAAAATCGCGGGTGACCACATTGTCGGCCGGCCTCCTTGACCTGCCGACCTCGAGCGGCGAAGCGATAGGCCCGCAATCCGTCCGCAGCTATCGCCGTCCGAAAAGCCGTTCGATATCCGCCAGCTTGAGTTCGATATAAGTGGGGCGGCCGTGGTTGCAGGTGCCGGAGCCGGGCGTCGCCTCCATCTGCCGCAGCAGCGCGTTCATCTCCTCGGCCTTGAGCAGGCGGCCGGAGCGCACAGAGCCGTGGCACGCCATGGTCGCGGCTATCTTGTCCAGCCGCTCCTTCAGCGTGTCGACCGTGTCGTTGTCGGCGATCTCGTCGGCGAGGTCGCGCACCAATTGCTGGACATTGGCCTCGCCCAGCATCGACGGCGTCTCGCGCACCGCGACAGCGCCGGGGCCAAAGCGCTCGATGCCGAGACCGAAGCGGGCCAGCGTTTCCGAATGCAGCGCAAGCCGCTCCGCATCCTCCTCCGGCAGGTCGATGATCTCGGGCAGAAGCAGCATCTGCGAGGGCACCGGGCGCGAGTGCAGCGCATTCTTCAGCGCCTCGTAGACCAGCCGTTCATGCGCCGCATGCTGGTCGACGATGATGAGCGAATCCCTGGTTTGGGCGACGATGTAGTTCTCATGCACCTGCGCACGCGCCGCGCCCAGCACCGCGCCAAGCAGCGTCTCCGTCGCCTCATCCTGTCCGGCGCGCGCATCGGCGCTGGCAAGCGGGCCGGCATCGAACGCCGCCTGATCGTTTTCACGCAAACCGCGATGTTCGAAGCCCGAGCCTTCGAAGCCCATGTCGAGCGGCCGCTGCGGCGATCGGGCCGCGTCGAAGCCGGACGGGCCCGACGCGCGGTAGGCCGCGTCGTAGCTGCGGTGGCCGTTTGCCGGTCCGCCGTGGCCGTAGGATGCGGCCCCTGGCCGGAACGCCGCCATCATGCCGGCGGCACCCGTGGTGGCGGCGCGGACGCCGGCATCGGCCAGTGCTTGCCTGATTGCGCCGACGATCATCCCGCGCACAAGGCCGGGATCGCGGAAGCGCACATCGGCCTTGGCTGGATGGACATTGACGTCGACGATGGCCGGATCGAGCGTCAGGAACAGTACCGTCACCGCGTGGCGGTCGCGCGGCAGGACGTCGGCATAGGCGCCGCGTATGGCGCCGGCGATCAGCTTGTCGCGCACTGGGCGGCCGTTCACATAGGCATATTGCTGCAGCGCGTTGGCGCGGGTGAAGGACGGGATCGACACGTGGCCGGTCAGATGCACGCCATCGCGCATCGCGTCGAGGGCAATGGAATTGTCGGGAAAGTCGGCGCCCATCACCTGGGCGACACGACGCAGGCTGCCTTCCGCGCTGTCGTCCGCCGCCGGCAATTCCAGCGTCGAGCGGTCCGAGCCGGCCAGCGTGAAGCGCACGGCGGGGAAGGCGATGGCGATGCGCTTGACCACATCGCTGGTGGCCGAGCTTTCGGCGCGTTCGCCCTTCATGAACTTCAATCGGGCCGGCGTTGCGAAGAACAGGTCGCGCACCTCGACCGTGGTGCCGCGATTGGCCGCCGCCGGCCTGACAGGCAGGACGCGGCCACCCTCGATGCCAATCTCGGCGGCGCTGTCGCTTGCTGCCGTGCGCGAGCGGATCGAAAGTCGCGACACCGAGCCGATCGACGGCAGCGCTTCGCCGCGGAAGCCCAGCGAGCGAATGTCGTTGATATCCTCGGTGAGCTTGGAGGTGCAGTGACGTGCGATCGCCAGCGCCAGCTCCCGTTCGGGAATGCCGGAGCCGTCATCGGTGACGCGGATCAGGTTCAGCCCGCCGCCCGATGTGACGATCTCGACGCGCGAAGCACCGGCATCGAGCGCATTCTCGACCAGTTCCTTGACCACGCTCGCCGGACGCTCGATGACTTCGCCGGCGGCGATCTGGTTGATCATCGTTTCGGAAAGCTGGCGGATGGGCATGGCGGCACTATAGGCGGATTCGCGTCGAGCGGGAGGGGCAGAATTGCGCCAGCGGTGGATCAGTGGAAAACGACTTATGCCTGCGCCGCCAGCCAGTCGCGCACCTTGCGGGCGTTGTCGCTGAGCTCCCGGTTCTTCGGCCAGACGACATAGAAGGCCTTGCCGGTCTTCAGCACATGATCCGTCACCGGCACCAGCAGGCCCGACGCCAGCAGCCGCTCGGCGAGATGCCGCCAGCCGAGCGCGATGCCTTGGCCTTCCATGACACCCTGGATCACCAGGCCGTAGTCGTTGATGCGCAGGCCGCGCGCGGTATCGCTGAGATTGGCGCCCGCAGACTGGAACCATTCGTCCCAACTGGCCGCCTCGCGATACGGCTCCTCCAGATGGATGAGGCGGTGCGTGGCCAGTTCGGCAGCGGATCTGGGCAGGCCGAACTTTGCCGCATAGCTGGTGCCGGCGACGGGAAATATCTCCTCGTCAGCCAGCGGCAACGAATGATAGTCCGGCCAGTCACGCGGCGCGCCACCGCGCACGCCGAGCGGGATGCCTTCCGCGATAATGTCGAGGTCGCGGTCGGCGGTCTGGATACGCAGGTCGATGCCCGGCAGCTCGTCACGGAACTGCTGCAGGCGCGGCATCATCCAGAACGAACCGAACGCGGTCGAGGCGGCCAGCGTGACATGACCGCCGGTCGCCTGCAGGCGCAGATCCTCCGCCGATTTGCGGATGTGCGAAAGGCCGAGCGAGACGTCGGCATGGAAGCGCTCGCCGGCCTCGGTCAGGAGCACCTGGCGGTGGCGGCGCTGGAACAGCTTGGCGCCGAGCTGTTCTTCCAGTCCGCGCACGGCATAGGAGACGGCGGCCTGCGTCATGCCCAGCTCGCGCCCGGCGGCGGTGAAGCTCGACAGCCGCCCGGCCGCCTCGAAGACGATCAGGCTGCCGGCCGAAGGCAGAAGGTGGCGCAAGCTTCGCATAAGCTGAGCTTATACAAGAGATCAGGATTTTCCAGCGTCACATCACCATTTTGTCGCGCTAGGCTCCTTCATGAGTGGAATGGAGTTGCCATGAACGCACCGGCCCCCGAAGTGACCGAACATGCCAACCGCCGCAGTGGCGGCCGCCTGGGGCGCAAGGCCCTGCGCGGAGCTCCCGTAACGTCGTTCCCGACGCTGGTCCGCCAGATCCCCGTCTACCAGATGGTCCCGGATGAGGCGGTCGAACTGATCCACGAGGAGTCGCTCTTGATCCTCGAAGAGGTGGGATGCGAGTTCCGCGACGACGAGGCGATCGCACTGTGGAAGGCGGCGGGCGCGGATGTCTCGGAAACCCGTGTGCGGATCGACCGGGCCCTGCTGATGGAACTGGTGTCGAAGGTCCCGTCGGAGTTCACGCTCAATGCGAGGAATCCGCAGCGCACGGTGCGGGTGGGCGGCAACAACACCATCTTCGTGCCGATGTATGGCGCGCCCTATGTTCGCGATCTCGACAACAACAGGCGTTACGGCACGCTCGCCGACCTCAACAATTTCCACAAACTCGCCTACATGGCGCCGGCGCTGCATTCATCGAGTTCGGTCATTTGCGAGCCGATGGAAATCGCGGTACCGAAGCGTCACCTCCACATCATCCATTCCGCGCTTAAGCATTCCGACAAGCCGTTCATGGGCATCGTCACGTCCAAGGAGCGGGCGGAAGACACGATGGCGATGGCAGGCATCGTGTTCGGAGAGGATTACGTCCGCGACAATCCGGTCCTGGTGTCGATCACCAACTGCAATTCGCCGCTGGTGTGGGACGCCACCATGCTGGACGCGATGAAGGTCTATGCGCGAAGCAACCAGCCGCTGATCCTCGCACCCTTTGCACTGTGCGGCGCCTCGACTTCGGCGTCCGCCGTGGGCGCTGTGGCACAGGTCAATGCGGAAGCGCTGGCGGGCGTCGCCTTCACGCAACTGCTGCGCCCAGGCTCGCCGCAGATCTACGGACAGTTCATGGTCACGGTGGACATGAAGACCGGTGCTCCGATGGGCGGCACGCCCGAGGCGGCGCAGATGATGTATCTGATGGGAGCGCTGGCGCGGAAATACCGGCTGCCGTGGCGCACCTCCGGCTTCCATGTCGGGTCGAAGCTCAACGACGCCCAGGCTGGTTACGAGGCGAACATGCTGATGCATGCCGCCATCCTCGCCGGCGCCAACTACATCTGGCACTCCGCCGGATGGCTCGAGGCCGGCCTGACCTGCGGCTATTCGAAATTCGCCACCGACTGCGAACAGCTCATCGGCTGGTACAAATATGCCGGCGGCCTGCCGTTCGACGATTTCAAGGAAGCCATGGCGGCAATCCGCGAGGTGGGACCGCAGGGCCATTTCCTCGGTACCCAGCACACGCTGGAACATTTCGAATCCGCCTTCTTCATGCCCTCGATCATGGACTTCAATTCGTTCGAACAGTGGAAGGCAGAAGGGGCGAAGGACCACGACACGCGCGGCCGCGAGAAGGCGCGCAACATGCTGGCGGATTACGAGGAGCCGAAGCTCGACGAAGGCATCGCCGATGGCCTGATGGATTTCATCGCGCGGCGCGAGGAGAGGCTGCCGGACAGCGTCAGTTGAGGCGAAGAACCAAGATCAAAGGGAACCAGACGGGAGGAAAAAATGGCATTCTTCAGAAGCAGTGGGGATCGCGTGCCGAGCGCTATCGAGGCAATGGCGGTCGAAGCACGCGCGGGTCGTGTCGACCGGCGCGAGTTCCTGGCGCTGGCAAGCGCCTTCGGCGCATCGACGGCTCTTGCCTATGGCATGATCGGCCTTGCCGTGCCGGATCGGGCCTTGGCCGAAGAGCCGAAGAAAGGCGGAACGCTGCGCGTCTCGATGTCGGTGAAGGGACAGAAGGATCCGCGCACTTACGACTGGGTGGAACTGGCGAACATTTCGCGCTGCTGGCTGGAGCCGCTTGTCCGCTATACCAGGCAATTCACCTTCGAGCCGGTCCTGCTCGAAAGCTGGGATATCAACGACGACGCCACCGAATACGTGCTGCATGTGCGCAAGGGCATCACGTGGAACAATGGCGATGCCTTCAACGCCGATGACGTCGCTCACAATCTGACCCGCTGGTGCGAGAAGAATGTCGCCGGCAATTCCATGGCCGCCCGGGTCGGCGCGCTGATCGACGCAAAGACCGGCAAGGCCAGGGATGGCGCGATCACCAAGGTCGACGACAATACGGTCAAGCTGAAGCTAAGCGAACCAGACATTTCACTGATCCCGAATTTCACCGACTATCCGGCGCTCGTCGTCCATCGCAGCTTCGATGCCGACGGTGCCGATCCGATCAAGAAGCCGATCGGCACGGGACCGTTCGAACTGGTCTCCTACGATGTCGGCCAGAAGGCGGTCGTCAAGCGTCGTGAGAATGGCAAATGGTGGGGTGGTGAGGCGCCGCTCGACACGGTCGAGTTCGTCGACTACGGCACCGATTTCAACGCCACCGTGAACGCGTTCGAATCCGGTGAGATCGACCTCAATTTCGAGTCGCCCGCCGACTTCATCGACATTCTCGACAAGATGGATCTGGTGAAATCGGAGGTGGCGACGGCGACGACGCTGGTTGCCCGCACCAACATCACCCACAAGCCCTATGACGACAAGCGGGTGCGCAACGCCCTGCAAATGGCCGTCGACAACAATGCGGTCCTCGAACTCGGTTATGCCGGGCGAGGCACCCCTGGTGAAAACCACCACGTCGCCCCGATCCATCCGGAATACTATGCGCTGCCCAAGAAGACACGCGACGCCGCCGGCGCCAAGAAGCTGATGGCGGAAGCCGGACAGGCTGACTTCGAGCATGAGCTGATCACCATCGAGGACGATTGGCAGAAGAATACCGGCGACGCCATTGCCGGCCAGCTACGCGATGCCGGGATCAAGGTGAAGCGCACGGTGCTGCCGGGTTCGACCTTCTGGAACGACTGGACGAAATATCCCTATTCGATGACGATCTGGTACATGCGGCCGCTTGGCGTGCAGGTGCTGGCGCTCGGCTATCGCACCGGCGAGGCCTGGAATGAATCGGCATATTCCAACCCCGATTTCGATGCCAAGCTCAAGCAGGCGCTTTCGCTCATCGACGTGGAGAAACGACGCGAGGTCATGAAGGATGTCGAGCAGATCCTGCAGGATTCGGGCGTCATTATTCAGCCCTTCTGGCAGAAGCTCTACAGCCACATGAGCAAGAAGGTGAAGAACTATGGTGTCCACCAGACATTCGAGATGGACCTTCAGAACGTCTGGCTGGACGGCTGAAACAAGGTGCTGCAGGACTTCATGAGCCGCAAAAAAGCCGATATGCAGGATACGTGGTGTTGATAGGCTCAAGCCGTCAAAAGCCGGAGATTCTGCATGCGACTGACAGTGATCGTTGCCGCCCTTTCGATAGCCCTGCCGGCCGGAGCCGTCGCCGGACCGGCGTCCGACGCGGTGAAGTTCTTCTATGCCCCGGCGGTCAAGTTCGAGGCCGACGAACAATATCGGGACCGGTTCACCGAACCGGTGACGAAACTGTTCGACCTGAACGACCAGGCAACGAAAAAGAACCCGGACCAGGTCGCCTGCATCGATTTCGATCCTGGTCTCGACGCTCAGGATTTCGATCAGAAAACCGTCTCGAAAACGCTGAAACTGTCTGAGAAGCAGGATGGCGACAACGCACAGGTCACGGCATCCTTCAGCCTGTTTCCGGAAGGCGACGATTCCAAACGTGAAATGCTCTGGTCGCTCAAGAAGATCGACGGCAAGTGGAAGATATCGGACATCGCTTCCAAAACCAGCGACTGGACGCTCAGCGCGCTGGAATGCATGGCCGGCCAGACCCCGGAGTGAAGCGATGGCCCACCGCCGGTTCGTGGCACTGTCGGGTGTGTGCCTGCTGGCGGCTCTGAGCGGCGCCGCCGCGCAAGGCTTGTTGGGTGCGCCGCCGGCAAACGCCCCGGCCGACACCCAGCCGAGCGACAGCGCTGCACCGCCCGCAAATGCGCCGGGCGGAGCGGCAGAACCGGCCACGCCGCCGGTTGGATGGTCGCCGGCCGAAGCCGCGCCCGCCGCACCGATCCAGCCGGGCTCGCCGACCGCCGTGGTGCGGCCGTTTTACGATCAGGTCGGGCTGGAGATCGATCCGGCCGAGCGAAGCCATTTCATCGATCCGGCCAAGACCGTGCTCGACAAGAGCGACGCCTTGCGCAAATCCGGGCAGGGCGAGTGCCTCGACCCCAACATGGCGCTCGACAATGCCGATTACGACAAGGCCGAGATCGACAAGAGCCTGAAGACGCTCGAGGCGATCAACGGTGACCAGGCCAAGGTCATCGTCGCCTTCGTCATATCGGGCAACCCGCACCGGCTGGAATGGAAATTCAAGAAGGTCGATGGCGACTGGAAGATCACGGACCTGTTGTCGGTGACCGGCGAATGGGCACTCAGCCAATATCAGTGCGAATGATGGGCGAGCTCAACCCCGCCCGCGATAGGGCGCCACCCCGGTGTCGGGGAGCCAGGCGCCTTCCGGCGGAGCGCCGGTTTGCCAGAACACATCGATCGGAATGCCGCCGCGTGGATACCAATAGCCGCCTATGCGCAACCACAGCGGCTTGGTTGCCGCCACGATGCGGCGGCCGATCATGACGGTGCAGTCTTCATGGAAGGCGCCATGGTTGCGAAACGAGGTCATGAACAGCTTGAGCGACTTCGATTCCACCAGAGCCGCATCGGGTGCGTAGTCGATGACGATATGGGCGAAGTCCGGTTGGCCGGTGACCGGGCACAGCGAGGTGAATTCCGGGCAGGTGAAGCGCACGATCGCCGGCGGCCCGTCGCCGCGCGAAAACGGTACGGTCTCCAGGACCGCTACTTCGGGGCTTTGTGGCGTCTCGACGTGCGCACCGAGCTGGGTGAGAGTTTTGGTATCGATCATGGGCCCAATCCTTGTCGCATGCGCCCGGAGTGCGTGCGGGACGACATGCTTGAAAACGAATTTTGCCGCTCATTAGCACAATTTGAAACCGCAGGAAGACGATGACCTCCAACGATCCGCTTCTCCAGCCCTACCAGCTCAAACATCTGACGCTGAAGAACCGGGTCATGTCGACCAGCCATGAGCCGGCCTATTCCGAGGACGGCATGCCGAAACAGCGATACCGGCTCTACCATGCCGAGAAGGCCAAGGGCGGTATGGCGCTGACCATGACCGCCGGCTCGGCGATCGTCTCGCGCGACAGCCCGGCCGCTTTCGGCAATCTGCATGTCTATGACGACAGGATCGTGCCGTGGCTGGCCGAGCTCGCCGATGCCTGCCACGAGCACGACTGCAAGGTGATGATCCAGATCACCCATCTCGGCCGCCGTACCGGCTGGAACAAGGCCGACTGGCTGCCGGTGCTCTCGGCCTCGCCGGTGCGTGAGCCGGCGCATCGCGCATTCCCGAAAACCATCGAGGACTGGGACATCGAGCGCATCGTCGCCGACTATGCTTCGGCCGCCCAGCGCTGTCAGGCCGCCGGCCTGGACGGCATCGAGTTCGAATCCTACGGCCATCTGATGGACGGCTTCTGGTCGCCGGCCACCAACCATCGCGACGACGAATTCGGCGGCTCGCTCGACAACCGCCTGCGCTTCACCAACATGGTGCTTGATGCCGTGCGTGCGTTGGTCGGCGAGAAATTCGTCGTCGGCATCCGCATGGTCGCTGACGAAGATTTCGAAAAAGGCCTGTCCAAACAGGAGGGCATCGAGATCGCCAGGCGGCTGGCCAATTCCGGCAAGGTCGATTTCCTCAACATCATCCGCGGCTCGATCGAAAGCGATGCGGCGCTGACCAAGGTCATACCGGTGGCCGGCATGCGCTCGTCGCCGCATCTCGATTTCGCCGGAGAGGTGAGGGCGGCGACGAAATTCCCGACCTTTCACGCGGCGCGCATATCCGACGTGGCCACCGCACGCCACGCCATTGCCACCGGCAAGCTCGACATGGTCGGCATGACCCGCGCCCATATCGCCGATCCGCACATCATCAAAAAGGTGATGGAGGGGCGCGAGCATGAGATCCGCCCGTGCGTGGGCGCCACCTATTGTCTCGACCGCATTTATGAGGGCGGCGAAGCGCTTTGCGTCCACAATGCCGCGACTGGCCGCGAGGCCGAAATCCCGCATATCATCGTCAAGACCGAAGGACCGAAGCAGAAAATCGTGGTCATCGGAGCCGGCGCCGGCGGGCTGGAGGTTGCGCGGGTCGCAGCCGAGCGCGGCCACAAGGTGACGGTGCTTGAAGCATCGAGCCAGGCCGGCGGCCAAATTCGACTGGCGACGCAGAATCCGCGCCGCAAGGAGCTGATCGGTATCATCGACTGGCGGCTGGCTGAACTCGCCCGGCTCGGCGTCGAGATCCGCTACGACACCTGGGCGGAGAAGGACGATGTTCTGGCGCTGTCACCCGACGTGGTGGTGGTCGCCACCGGCGGCCTGCCGCAGAACCCGCCGCTGACGGCCGGCGACAATCTTGTCACCTCAAGCTGGGACATCATGGCCGGCAGCGTCAAGCCGGCCGAAAATGTACTGCTCTATGACGACAATGGCGGCCATCAGGGCATGGGCGCCGCCGAACTGATCGCCAATGCCGGCTCGAAACTCGAACTTGTCTCGCCCGAACGTTTCTTTGCCCCGGAAATGGGCGGCATGAACCATGTGCCGTATATGCGCGCCTTTCAGGAAAAGGGCGTCACCATCACCATCAACACGCGGCTGCGTTCGGTGCGCCGCGAGGGCAACCAACTGGTCGCCGAACTGGCATCGGATTTCGCCGATGGCTGGCGCGGCGAGCGCAGGGTCGACCAGGTGGTGGTCGAGCACGGTACGTTGCCGCTCGATGATCTCTATCTCTCGCTGAAGCCGCTGTCGAAGAATGTCGGTGCGGTCGACTACGAACGGCTGGTGAGCGGTGGCGACATCTTCCCCAAGCGCAATCCAGAAGGCGGCTTTGTACTGTTCCGCATCGGCGACGCGGTCGCCTCGCGCAACATCCATGCCGCCATCTACGACGGCATCAGGTTCGGCTTGCGGATCTGAAATTGGGCGTTGCGAGGATCGGTGGCGCGCGGCCGGACCTGCGTACGAGAGCCCATGTACTTCGGTCTGGCCGCGCGCCCGCACGTCATTGGCTCGTCGCCAGACAACGTACGATTCTGTGAGGGTGTGCCGCGTGGCGGCGTTCAAAACATTCTGGCGGTGGCCATGCACAGCACTGTCAGCACCAACAGCCCCCCGGCAATGCGCTCGCCTCTTGTCATCTTCGCGCGCAACTGCCTTTCCGTTGCCGCATCGGCACCGGCAAGCTGCCTGCTGGCTGAGCCCACCAGCGCGCCTTGCACGCCGGCGGCGATCAGGGCCGTCACGATGCCCAGCGCCAGCACCTTCTCCATCGAGCCGAAAACACCCTCGTGAAAGAAATACCAGAGCAGTATGCCGGTCAGGAAAACCAGGCCGGCAGCGCCCATTTGCGGCCGGAAGAACCGTTCCGCCCGGATGTCCGGGTCACGGCCGACCGCGATGGTCGTGCCCGCCCAGAATACGCCTGCCATGACATGAAGACCGATAACGACGATGTAGACATATTGCATGACCGGATTTCCTCTTTAGCCCGCCATCTCTAGATGATTAGATATCGAATGGTTAGATGTCAATATATAAGTCGTGCCAGTTCCATCCGTGCATGACACCGTCTAGGGTCCTGCAATGACACCCTTTGACCGCCCGCCAGTCGGCATGAATCTCGGACGAACCGCCAAGCTGGTTGCCCAGGCCTTCGATGCTGCCCTGGTCGAGGCTGGAGGTACATTGCCGATCTGGCTCACGCTGCTATCGGTCAAGTCGAGCAACCTTGCCAACCAGCGCGAGCTTGCCGGCATGATCGGTATCCAGGGCGCGACGCTGACCCATCATCTCAACGCCATGGAGGCGCAGGGCCTGCTGATGCGCCGCCGCGACCCCGTCAACCGCCGGGTTCATCTGGTCGAATTGACCGAGGCCGGAGAAGCGATGTTCGAGACACTGCGCAAGGCCGCGCTCGTCTTCGACAAGCGGCTGCGAGTGGGATTGACCGACGAGCGTCTGGCGGAGTTCGCGCAGGTGCTGGCTGTGTTGCGGGGCAATGTCGGGGGATAGAACCCTGCGGACCAAGAATTTCCTTGGACTGGACTTCCCTCATCACATTTGTAACGTTCCATTGTCCGGCTGATCCTGGTGGGAAGAGGTCAGGCTCAACTCTTCCGCAAAATCTGTGCAAGAATACCGAAGCCGCTGGCTTCGGCAGCGAGAAGTCGCCGGAAAACCTAACAACGTCGGGGGGACAAGTTGACCAAAGAAGATCTGTTCGTTCCGCGCCAGACCAACACGGCGCTTTACATCCAGCTATACGAGGCTGGATATCCGCTTGCCGATATCGCCCGGGTGCAGAAGGCGTATCGTGTGTGTTGCGCGATGTTCAACGGCCGTTATCGCAAGACGGGACGGCCTTTCATCTGCCATGCGGTGGGAGCTGCGTCGTCGGTCGCGCATTTCGACAAAAGCGTCGATCTTGTCCTCGCTGCTATGTTTCACGCCGCCTATGACGGAGGCCAGTATCCGGACGGCAAATCCAGCAGGCGAACCGATGCTCATCGCAAGTGGCTGGAGCAAAAAATTGGTCCTCGCGTCGAGGGTCTTGTCGCTCGCGTGGTCGGACTGAAATTCGACACGGGAGATCCCGAGCGCATTGTGGACAAAGGTGTGCCTGCCGGCGACGAGGACATTCTGTTCCTGGCGCTTGCCCATGAGGTCGATGACCTGGCGGACGGCGGACTGGCGTTTGCGCCCAAATACGGCCAGTCGATTCGTTCGAGGGTTGCTGCCTGCGCCACTCTGGCCAGGAATCTGGGCCACGAAAATCTTGCCGCCACCATCGAAGGTTACGGCGCCCGCTACGAGACGATGGCGTGGGCTGCTCCCCTCCAGGAGACGAAGCTGGTGGGCTTTCAGATGACGCCTAATTTGCGCACATACATCAAATTGCGTCGGCACAAGCTGCGCGGGGAGTCGATCGAGGTGCTTTGACGCCTTGCCGGCCATGCGACAGCATCGGGTACCGATGCACATCCGCTGAAGAACTTGCCGTCCTCAGTCGTCGTAGCCCTGGATTGCCCCAAAGGCGTAACGGCGCAGCTTCAGCGCGGCGATCAAATTGGTCAGCTTCGTCTTGCCGTCGAAGCCGTCCTGAAACATCTCGTCATGCATCAGCAGGATCAGCTTGCCGGGCTTGACGAAGCGGCCATAGCCGAACAGATGGTCGATCTCGCTGACCAGATGGTCGACGCTCTGCACCGGCTCGCCGTTGTCCTTGTGCACCCATTCATGGTCCCAGCCGTAGAGATAGAAGCCTGAGGCCGCGACAAATTCGTAGTCGGGCTCTTCATGCCCCTCCTGGGCGAGGCCAAGCGAAGTGTCGTTCTTCGACATGGAGGGCAGCCTGAACACGTCGCGCCCCGGCAGCCTTGCATGCACCACGGGCTTCAAGCCGAGCACCGCGTTTGCCCGTACCATGTCGGCGACGACACCCTCGGTGTCGCCGTAGAAATGCCGGTAGTGATTGTAGGCATGGCTGTAGCTGTGGTTGCCGAGCGTCACCAGAGGAAGCTGCTTGGCGCGCTGGACGAGCGCTCTGTTGGCAGCGCTCGCCTGTGCGTGCATGCCGACCATGAATAGGGTTGCAGGAACCTGCTCGGCCTCCAGCACGTCGAGGATGTTGCTTGTGCCGTTCAGCGGCCCATCGTCGAAGGTAAGATAGATGGTGCGATCGGCGCCCTGGGCGGGGGCCGCAAAGATCAGCAGTGCCGCAAGGGCAAACCGAAACGGTGTCATCAGCCCCGATATCCCTGTTGCGATCACGACAAGGCGGCCATCTTCACACGCGGTTGTCAAGGCAGCCCGGCCGTACCTATGCCAGGCTTCCTTGCAGCACCGTCAGCTTCGCCTTCTTCGGCATGCGGGCGGTCAGCCACTCCAGCGCCTTGTCGTGCGGCATCGGGAAGGCGATGGAGTAGCCCTGCACCTGGTCGCAGCCGATCGCCATCAGCGAATCGAGCTCGGCCTCGGTTTCGGCACCCTCCGCGACGATCGAGATGCCGAGGCCACGCGCCAGCTCGGTGATGGCGCGCACGATCTTCGAGTTGTCGCCATTCTCATGGATGTTCTGAACGAAGCGGCGATCGATCTTCAGCCGATCGATCTCGTTCGGGTTGACATGGCTGAGCGAAGCATAGCCGGTGCCGAAATCATCGAGTTCGAGATGGACGCCGGCTGCCCTGATGTGGCGCAGCTTGGCGGCGATGCCTGTCTTTTCGTCGTCGAGGATGACGGATTCGACGATTTCCAGCGACAGTTTTTGCGGCGGCAGCCCAGCCTTTTCCAGCGTCTCGAACAAGAACGCATCGAAATCGTGCTCGCGCAGCTCGGTGCCGGAAACATTGACGGCAAGCCGTCCGAAGGCAATGCCGGCGCGATTCCATTCGGCCGCCTCGTTGATCGCCTTGGTGATGACGATGCGGCCGATCTCGGGCATGAAGCCGCATTTCTCGGCGACCGGGATGAATTCGCCGGGCGGGATCATGCCGCGCTCCGCATGGTTCCAGCGCACCAGCGCCTCGATGCCGCTGATCGTGCCGTTGGTCAGCGAGACCTGCGGCTGGAAATAGACCTGGAACGCCCGCTCCGCGATGGCGACCTTGATGTCGTGCTCGAGCTGCTTGCGATAATCGAGTTCGCGGCGCAGTTCCTCGGAGAAGAAGGAGAAGTTGCCACCGCCAAGCTTCTTGGCGGAATAAAGCGCCAGGTCGGCATGGACCAGCAAATCCCCAGCATTGTCGGCGTCGATCGGATAGACCGCGATGCCGGCGCTGGCGCCTGGGAGAATGGTCGTGCCCTGGAAGACGATCGGCTCGTTGATGTGCGCCAGGATGCGCCGCGCCAGCATGTTGATGTCTTCGGTGCCGCCGGCGCCGCCGAGGATCATGACGAACTCGTCGCCGCCCAGGCGCACGCAAAGATCCGACGCCCGGCAGGAATCGCGCATGCGCTGTGCCGTGACGACCAGCACATAGTCGCCGGCGGCGTGGCCGAGCGTATCGTTGATCTGCTTGAACCGGTCGAGATCGAGCTGGACGACGGCAAGGCGTTCGCGACGCCGGTGCGTGCCCTTGATCAGCGTGTCGAAATGATCGGTCAGGAACGTGCGGTTGTGCAGGCCGGTGAGGCCGTCATGAACCGCGATGAAGGCCATGGAATTGCGCGCGTCGATCAGTTCATGCGTCTTGCGCAGGATGGCGTTCGACATCGGCCTGAAGATGAAGAGCGCCACCAGTATGATGACGCCGATTGTGGCGTAGAACAGCGTGCGATGGAGAGCGAGCAGCTTCTCGGAGCGTTCGTCGGCGTCGGCAGTGATGCGCTGGCCGAGCGCGGCATAACCCGACAAGGTCGCATTGGCGACTGAGGCGTCGAGATTGACGCGTTCGCCGCCGCCCTTGTAACCGCCATTGCCGCTGAATTGCGATTCATAGGCCGAGATCAGGCGGTCGCCATTGGCGATCAGCCCGACGGAGAAATAGTCGAGGTGGAAGGGCTTGGCGAAGAGGACGCTTTCGATCGACTTCGGGTCGAGCTTGGCCGGCGATTGCGGATCGGCTCTCGTCTGATCGAGCAGCAGGTCGTAGTTGGTCTCGAACTCCGCCGTTGCCTGCTTGAGCGCGCTGACCAGCGCCGGTTGCTTGTCGCGTGAACCGGCACCCGTTGCACTGGCAAGGAAGACGATGCGCTGCGACAGCGTCTTTTGTGTGCTGACGATGTCAAGCAAGGTGTGATTGTGCTGTTGGGTGGCCATCATCTGCTGCAGCAGGATGAAGGAGGCGATCACCATGGCCGCAATGATCAGCAGGGCTAGCCAATAGCCAGCCTTGATCAGCAGTATGAGCTTGCCTGAAACGGTTTGCACCGGCTGCTGCGACATTTTCGGGGGCGGCCCTCTCGCCTAAGGATTCTTGCCTAGGGATTCTTGTATGAGCACCATTGAACTGCAAACGTTAACAGGACCGGAAATCGACGGCTGTCCGGCAAGGGGCGGCCGTGGAAAGATCGCGGAATGGTTATCGGCTCGTTTAGCACCGTACCGGCATTTGAGCGGTCATCGGCCAGAACCTTTGTCGTGGCGTCGTTCCTCGGCCGCGTGATGATCGACATCGGGGCCGCATCGTGCTGCTTGCCACCGATCCGGTCGTTTTTGCGATGGATTTTTCGCGCGGACGAGACGACAGTCGGCCCACATCAAACGAGGCTAGGTCATGACCGCAGCATTCCTCTCCCACATCGACAGCGAGCTCGCGGGGCTCAAATCGGCAGGCCTCTACAAGTCGGAGCGGGTGATCACTTCGACGCAGTCGGCCGAGATCGAGGTCGGCGGCGACAAGGTGTTGAATTTCTGTGCCAACAACTATCTCGGCCTCGCCGATAGCGCCGATTTGCGCAATGCTGCCAAGCAGGCGCTCGACCGCTATGGCTACGGCATGGCATCGGTGCGCTTCATCTGCGGCACGCAGGAAGAGCACAAGCAGCTCGAATCGACGATTTCCTCCTTCCTCGGCATGGAAGACACCATCCTTTACGGCTCCTGCTTCGATGCCAATGGCGGCCTGTTCGAGACGCTGCTGGGCGAGGAAGACGCCATTATTTCGGATGCCTTGAATCATGCCTCGATCATCGATGGTGTGCGGCTGTCGAAGGCCAAACGTTTCCGCTACGCCAACAACGACATGGCCGATCTCGAGGCGCGCCTGAAGGAAGCCCGGGACTGCCGCTTCCGGTTGATCGCCACCGACGGCGTGTTTTCGATGGATGGCATCATCGCCAATCTCAGGGGTGTCTGCGACCTCGCCGAGAAATATGACGCCATGGTGATGGTCGACGACAGCCATGCCGTCGGCTTCGTCGGCCAGAACGGCCGCGGCTCGGCCGAGCATTGCGGCGTCGAGGGCAGGGTCGACGTCATCACCGGGACGCTCGGCAAAGCACTTGGTGGGGCCTCCGGTGGTTACACCTCGGGAAAAAGCCAGGTGGTCGACTGGTTGCGCCAGCGCTCACGGCCGTATCTCTTTTCCAACACGCTGATGCCGGCGATCGCCGGCGCTTCGATCAAGGTGTTCGAGCTGATCAAGGACGGCGATGGGCTGCGCGACAAACTCTACGACAACGCTGCGCGGTTCCGGTCGCAAATGGGCAAGCTCGGCTTCACGCTGGCCGGAGCGGATCATCCGATCATCCCGGTGATGCTGGGCGATGCCAGCCTAGCGCAGGAGATGGCCGCGCGCATGCTGAAGCGCGGCATCTATGTCATCGGCTTCTCCTTCCCGGTGGTGCCAAAGGGGCAGGCGCGCATCCGCACGCAGATGTCGGCGGCGCATTCCAGCGCCGATATCGACCGCGCGGTGGAAGCGTTCGCCGCCGTCGGGCGCGAACTCGGCGTCATTTCCTGACAAGCCGGAATCGAAAAGCGATTCCGGAGCAAGAGCTTCAAGGGACAAAAGCATGTCGAACATGATGAAAGCGCTGGTGAAGGCCAAGGCCGAACCAGGCATCTGGATGGAAGAGGTGCCGGTGCCGGAAATCGGCCCTAACGACGTGCTGATCAAGATCAAGAAGACGGCGATCTGCGGCACCGACGTGCACATCTACAATTGGGACCAGTGGGCGCAGAAGACGGTGCCGGTGCCGATGGTGACGGGCCATGAATTCGTCGGCACCGTTGCCGATTTCGGCGCAGCGGTCACCGAATACAAGGTCGGCCAGCGCGTGTCGGGCGAGGGCCACATCGTCTGCGGTCATTGCCGCAACTGTCGCGCCGGGCGAGGGCATCTGTGCCGCAACACGCTCGGCGTCGGCGTCAATCGTCCGGGCGCCTTCGGTGAGTATCTGGCTATCCCGCAGCACAATGTCGTGCCGATCCCCGATGATGTGCCGGACGAGATCGCCGCCATCTTCGATCCGTTGGGCAATGCCGTGCACACGGCACTCTCCTTCGATCTGGTCGGCGAGGACGTGCTGGTCACCGGCGCCGGGCCGATCGGCATCATGGGCGCGCTCGTCGCCCAATGCGTCGGCGCGCGAAAAGTCGTCATCACCGACATCAATCCGGTGCGGCTGGCGCTTGCGAAAAAGCTCGGCGTCCAGCATGTCGTCGACGCGTCCAAGGAAAAGCTGCGCGATGTCATGCCGGCACTCGGCATGACCGAGGGTTTTGATGTCGGCCTCGAAATGTCGGGCGCGGCCCCCGCCTTCCGCGACATGATCGACACCATGAACAACGGCGGCAAGATCGCCATTCTGGGCATCGCCCCGACCGGATTCGAGATCGACTGGAACAAGGTCATCTTCAAGATGCTGCATCTCAAGGGCATCTATGGCCGTGAGATGTTCGAGACCTGGTACAAGATGATCGCGCTGGTGCAGGGGCCGCTGGATGTTTCCGGGCTTATCACGCACCGCATCGGCATCGACGATTTCCAAGCCGGCTTCGACGCAATGCGCAGCGGCAGTTCCGGCAAGGTGGTGATGGATTGGTAGATGCCGCCCTAACGCAGAATTCTGTTTTTCATCAGCCATTTCACGGAGCGGGGCCACGCGTAGTTCGCACCCATGCGAAGATCGGTAAACCCCTCCGAAACATGTTTCCCGGTTTCGGCGTCAAGGATGCGAATGAACATAGTATGTTCTGTTCGGTTGACGCGCGTTACGACGCCAAGCAAGGCAAGCGACGCGCCGTGCTTCTTGGCAATCGGGCCTTCACAACCAGCGCAGTTGCGCAATCCGTGCGGCGCCGCAGCCTGTGTATCCCTCGCCGGCACATCAATTACTGTAAAACGCCCAGACTGGGAGAGCATGTCCTTAGCAACTTGTGCTGATTCCGACAGATAGCGCCTGTCATATTCATCCGGGGGAATTATTCCCGCCCCGGCGCTCTTGTCCTCCAATTCGAAAGGGAACACTTCGATCGACATCGGCTTTGTCTGCTGCGCCTGCGCAAATGTGCAGGTGCCTACAAGCAGCGTCACCAGGACACTTAATGTGCGAATGCTCATCGTAGTCCTCCTGTCGGTATGATGGGCATTATACGCGGCCTGACAACGCAAATCACGATTAAATCGAAAGCAATGCTATGCTTCGGGAGTTTCCACGCAGTCTCGCTCGAACTCCGTCGTTCAGAGTGATTGGCTTGATCTTGGACTAACTCTTGCTCGGGACCAGACTGGTCTCCAATGCAGCCAGTCCGCTGGTGATCGCCGTGCGCTCTTCAGCGCTGAGCCTTGCCAGCAAATCCCGTTCGAACGCCTTCGCCAGCGGCACCATCTCGCGATAGGCGGCAAGCCCCGTTCCGGTCAGCGTCAGATGTTCGATACGGCGATCTTTCTCATCAGGTGTCCGCATCAACCAGCGCCGCCGTTCGAGTTCAGCCACGGCGCGTGAAACCTTGGTCTTGTGCATAGCCGATTGCTCGCCGAGTTCGGTCGCAGTCATCGTTCCATGCTGCCCCAGCCCCGAAAGGGTGCGCCATTCCGGACGCGTCAGGCCATGGCTGTCCTTGTATATCCTCGAAAATTCGCGGCTGACGGCGTCGGCAAGCCGGTAGAGCCGGTAGGGCAGGAAGTTTTCCAGATTGAGAATTTCAGCCGCGTCGGACGCTTCGCTCCTGATCGCCATTTTTCAAAGCCGCCATTGATGGTTACATTTTCGATGGTTACAAATGAAACCAGTTTGGTCAATTGATATCCATTTCGGGAGGAAGCAATGGCCTTTTCCTATATGCCGGGCTTCGGCAACGATTTTGAGACCGAGACGCTGCCCGGCTCGTTGCCGCAGGGACGGAATTCGCCGCAGCGGCCGGCCTACGGCCTCTATGCCGAGCAGCTTTCAGGCTCGCCCTTCACCGCGCCGCGCGGCACCAATGAGCGGTCCTGGCTCTACCGCATCCGGCCGAGCGTAAAACACACCGGCCGCTTCAAGGCTGTGAGCTATCCCCTATGGAAGAGTGCGCCCAATGTCGGCGATCATGAACTGGCGCTTGGCCAATACCGCTGGAATCCGGTGCCGATGCCGAAGGAGCCAACCGATTTCATCCAGGGCATGCGCAGCATCACAACCGCTGGCGACGTGCTCGGGCAGACGGGTATGGCGGCGCATGTCTATGTCGCCAACACCTCGATGGCGGACGATCATTTTTTCAATGCCGACGGCGAGTTGCTGGTCGTGCCGCAAGTCGGCGCATTGCGCTTCGTCACCGAGATGGGCGTCATTGAGCTGCGGCCCGGCGAGATCGCGGTGTTGCCACGCGGTCTGGTCTTCAAGGTCGAGCTGGTCGACGCCGAAGTGCGCGGCTACGTCTGCGAGAACTACGGCGCCAAGTTGACGCTGCCCGATCGCGGCCCGATCGGCGCCAATTGCCTGGCCAACCCACGCGATTTCAAGACGCCTTGCGCCTGGTTCGAGGAGAAGGAAACGCCGTGCCGGCTGATCGTGAAATGGTGCGGCAATTTCCATGTCACCGAGATCGGCCATTCGCCGCTGGATGTCGTTGCCTGGCACGGCAACTACGCGCCCTACAAATATGATCTGGCGACCTTTTCACCGGTCGGAGCGCTGCTGTTCGACCATCCCGACCCGTCGATCTTCACGGTGCTGACCGCGCCGAGCGGCGAGGAGGGCACGGCCAACATCGACTTCGTCATCTTTCCGCCGCGCTGGCTGGTGGCCGAAGATACCTTCCGGCCGCCCTGGTACCACCGCAACATCATGAGCGAGTTCATGGGCCTGATCCACGGCCAGTACGACGCCAAGGAAGAAGGTTTCGTGCCCGGCGGCATCAGCCTGCACAATCTGATGCTGGCCCATGGGCCGGATGCGCCTGGCTTCGAAAAGGCCTCGCGCGCGGAGCTGAAACCGGTCAAGCTCGACAACACCATGGCCTTCATGTTCGAGACCCGATTTCCGCAGATGCTGACCCGCTACGGCGCCGAGCTCGAAACCCGGCAGGACAATTACATCGACTGCTGGGCCGACCTGAAGAAGCGTTTCAACGGCACGCCCGAGGGCGACTGGTCTTGAACACCGAGCCAATGCCGGACCGGCTGGTGCTTTTGGGCTCGAAGGGTGGCCCGGCATTGCGGCCGGGTGGTCCATGGCCGAGTTCGTCGCTGCTGCAGATCGGCGGCCGCAGCATCGTCGTCGACTGCGGCCTTGGCGTGACGCGTGGTCTGGTCGATGCCGGCATCAGCCTGAAGTCGCTCGACCTGATCTTCATCACGCATCTGCATTCCGACCATGTGCTGGAACTGGGGCCGCTGATCCACACCGCCTGGACGGCGGGCCTCGCGACGCCCGTCGGCGTGTTCGGTCCGCCCGGCACCGGTCATTACTGGCGGCGCTTTTGCCAGGCGATGGAGTTCGACATCGAGATCCGCATCGTTGACGAAGGCCGGCCGGATATTCGCGATCTGGTGTCGATCAGCGAATTCGGCGAAGGCCAGGTGGTCGCGCAGGGCGGCTTGACGGTTTCGGCGCTGCGCGTCGAGCATCCGCCGGTGACCGATTGTTTTGCGCTTCGCTTCGAGCATGGCGCCAAAAGCGTGGTGTTCTCCGGCGACACGGCCTTTTATCCGCCGCTCGCCGATTTTGCCCGAGGCGCCGACATCCTCGTCCACGAAGCCATGCTGGAAGAAGGCATCGAGCGACTGGTGGCCAGGACCGGCAATGGTGCGCGGCTCAGAGAGCATCTGCTCGCCAGCCACAGCTTTGCCGAAGAAGCCGGCAGCATCGCAAGCGATGCCGGCGTGAAGAGATTGGTGCTCAACCATCTCATCCCGGCCGACGATTCTTTGATAGGCGAGGCCGACTGGACTGCCGCTGTCAGGAAAACTTGGAACGGCGACTTGACGATCGCCCGCGACGGTCTTGTTGTGGGCTTAAGCAGCGCCAAAGCTGCAGCAGGAGAGGAAACCGTATGAAGCTTGCCACATTGAAGGACGGGACGCGCGACGGAAAACTCGTCGTCGTCTCGCGCGACCTGACACGCTTCACCGACGCCTCGTTCCTGGTACGCACGCTGCAGGCGGCGCTCGACGACTGGCGGCGCATCGCCCCGCATCTCGCGACGATAGCGGAATCGCTTGAGAGCAATGCGATGCCGGCGGAGCGCTTCCACGAACATGACGCCCATTCGCCGCTGCCGCGTGCCTATCAATGGGCCGATGGCTCGGCTTACGTGAACCATGTCGAGCTGGTGCGCAAAGCGCGCGGCGCCGAGATGCCGGCGAGCTTCTGGACCGACCCGCTGATCTACCAGGGCGGCTCGGATTCTTTCATTCCGCCACGTGATCCGATCCGCACGGCTGACGAAGCCTTCGGCATCGACATGGAGGGCGAGGTCGCTGTCATCGTCGACGACGTGCCGATGGGTGCAAGCCTCGAAGAAGCAAAGGCAGCGATCCGACTGGTCATGCTGGTCAACGACGTTACGTTGCGCGCGCTCACCGGACCGGAACTGGCCAAAGGTTTCGGTTTTTTCCAATCAAAGCCGTCCTCGGCGTTTTCACCGGTCGCTGTGACGCCGGACGAACTGGGTGATGCCTGGGACGGCGGCAAGGTCAGCCTGCCGCTGCTTGCCGATCTCAACGGCAAGCCGTTCGGCCGCGCCAATGCCGGTATCGACATGACCTTCGACTTTCCTGCGCTGATCGTTCATGCAGCAAGGACACGGCCATTGGCCGCCGGCACGATCATCGGTTCCGGCACCGTCTCCAACAAGCTCGACGGCGGGCCGGGCAAGCCTGTCTCGGCCGGTGGCGCCGGCTATTCCTGCATCGCCGAACTGCGCATGATCGAAACCATTGTGTCGGGCGAAGCCAAAACGCCATTCCTGCGCTTCGGCGACACGGTGCGCATCGAGATGAAGGACAAGGCTGGGCATTCGATCTTCGGTGCCATCGAACAGAAGGTCGAGAAATACGAGAGGTAAGGGCATGACGGGGGTCTATCTGCTGGCCGGTGTCTGGGCACTCGCCATACTGGCGGTCTTCATCCAGGCGATCCGGCTGAGCTATCGCATAGAGGCGCGCTCGCCTGACCTGACCAACCGCAGCGGCTTTCCGCGCAATGCGATGATGTTCCACACCGTCACCAACATGGACGTCGCGCGGGACGCGGAAACGCAGAGCATGCGTCGGCGTATGAACTGGTTGCTGCTGATCGTTCTTGCTGGATTTGTCGTTATGTGGGCGGGCTTGTATCTGTCGCGGTCAAGCGGATGACGTGATGAGCCTGCCCGACTACCCGCGCAGCATGGCCGCCAACAATCTCTGGTCGACGACCGACTCTACCGCGCGGTATTGTCCCTTCAGCCCGGCGAAAGAGGTCAAGCGGCTGGGCTTGGGCGATCAGGCCAATACGACGTCATAGGCTGAAAATTGCCGATCCGCGGAGACCAACGTCAGGCCTTCAATTTGGGTCTGCGCAATAAGCAGGCGGTCGAAGGGATCGCGGTGGTGAAGCGGCAGATGTTCAAGTCTCGCCGCGTGTAGTTCGTTTACGCCGAGAATCGGAATCCCGTTCGATCGCAGGATGTCCACGATGTCGCCTGTGAGCGTCACTTTGCCGAGCGATTTCTTGATGGCGATCTCGGCCACCGAGACGGCGCTGACGATCACATCCTTGCCTGTGAGAAAGATATTGCGATGATGATCCGAAAGACGTGAATCGGCGTTGAGTACCCAAAGCAGAATATGGGTATCGACCAGATATCTGCGGCTCATTTAATATACTCGTCCCATTCGGGACCGAGTTCATCAAAATCATCCGATATCCAAATCTGGCCTTTCAGGGCGCCAAGCAAGCCTTTGCTCCCACCAGCCCGAACGGGAGCGCTCAAGGTTGCGACAACCTCTCCATGTCTGGTCAGATGGATCTCTTCGCCAGCCTGGGCACGTTTCACCAATTCGGAAAGCTGAGCCTTCGCTTTTGCCATGGGGATATTCATAGACGACCTCTTATGACCAGAATTTAGGTCATAATTGGCCGGGCCGCAAGTGAGTTCGATGGCTATTCCGCCGCCTGAACCTTGATCACCCCGCGCTTGATCTGGTCCTGCTCGATCGATTCGAACAGTGCGCGGAAATTGCCTTCGCCAAAACCTTCGTCGCCCTTCCTCTGGATGAACTCGAAGAAGATCGGCCCGATCACGGTTTTCGAAAAAATCTGCAGCAGGATCTTGGTCGTGCCGCCGTCGACGACGCCTTCGCCGTCGATCAGGATGCCGTGCTTCTTCATCCGCTCGATCGGTTCGTCATGGCCATTCACGCGGTCATACGACATGTCGTAGTAGGTTTCCGGCGGGCCGGGCATGAACTTCAGCCCGTTGGCGGCGAGCTTGTCTGTGGCCTCGTAGATTTCGTCGGTGCCGACGGCGATGTGCTGGATGCCCTCGCCATTGTACTTCTTCAGATACTCGGCGATCTGACTGGTCTCGTCCTTGGACTCGTTGAGCGGAATGCGGATCTTGCCGCAGGGCGAGGTGATGGCGCGGCTGACCAGGCCGGTGATCTTGCCGTCGATGTCGAAGAAATGGATCTGCTTGAAGCCGAACAGATTGCGGTAGAAATCCCACCATTTATCCATCTGGCCGCGATAGACATTGTGGGTCAGGTGATCGAGATAGTAGAAGCCGACGCCTTCCGGCCGCGGGTCGCGCGCACCCAGCCACTCGAACTCGGCGTCATAGGCCGAGCCCTTCTTGCCGTAGGTTTCGATGAAATAGAGCAGCGAGCCGCCGATGCCGATGATCGCCGGCACGTCCAGCGCCTTGTCGGCGCCGTCGTAAGGCGTGGCGCCCTTGGCAACCGCGTGGTCGAAAGCATGCTTGGCATCGACCACCCGCCAGGCCATCGAGGCGGCGCAAGGGCCGTGCCTGTCGACGAACTTCATCGCATGCGAGCCGGGTTCGGCATTGACGACATAGTTGATGTCGCCCTGGCGCCAGACGGTGATGTCCTTCGTGCGGTGCTTGGCCACCGCGACATAGCCCATGCGGGTGAACAGTTCAGCCAGCTTTTGCGGCTCCGGATGCGCGAATTCGACGAACTCGAACCCGTCGGTGCCGGCCGAGTTGTCCTTGCTGATCCTGGCGGGCGGGGCATCGTGCGGAAAGGGACCCATGGCATTCCTCCAAAAGCTGACTTGGCCTGAAAAGGCGATTTGACACGATCATAACCCGGAGGAGGCGCACGGTGCTTGCATTCAAACGCTTGAAATGATGATGTCATGCGTGAAGCGTGCATGATGTGAGGGAAAGCCATGGATGAGGCGCGCATTGACCAGTTCGACCGCAAGATAATGGCACTGTTGCAGGGTGATGCGCGGCTGACCAACAACGATCTTTCGGAGCGGGTGAACCTGTCGGCGTCGCAATGCTCGCGCCGCCGTCAGCGGCTGGAGGAGGACGGCTTCATCAGGGGCTATCGCGCCGTTCTCGACCGCGACAAGCTCGGTTTTTCCCTGGTCAACGTCATTTCGGTCACGCTCGCCACCCACAATCGCGACAATGCAAGGCGCTTCGGCGAACTGGTGGCGCGGCTGCCCGAAGTGCAGGAAGCGCACGCGCTGACCGGCGAGATGGACTACATCCTGAAAGTGGTGACGCCCGATTTGAAATCATTGTCGGAATTCGTCAACGGCGTGCTACTGCCGCACGAATCCGTGCAGCATGTGAAAACGGCGATCGTGCTGGAGACGCTGAAGGAAACCGGCGCGCTGCCGATTTAATCTGAGCGGATATCATTGATACGTCGGCAGGCCAGAGGGGGTGTGAAGGATCGCCAGCCTAATGACGGAAGGGCCGTTCATCCCTTCGACTGCTGGATCAGTCCATAGAGATTGGTGCAGCGGGCGCCGGAACGGCAATAGGCGAAGACCGGGCCGTCGAGTTCCTCGAGCGCTTCGGCCTGATCCTCGACATTCTCGGCCGTGATCTGGCCGCTGATCACCGGAATGTAGCGGAAGCCGAGGCCTGCGGCTTCGACCGCTGCCCCGACGGTGTCGGCAGAAGGCTGGCCCGGCTGTTCGTCATCGGGCCGGTTGCAGATGACGCTCTTGAAGCCGGCTTTCTTGATGGCGGCGACGTCTTCGGGCTGGATCTGGCCCGAGACCGAATAGTCCTCGCTGATTTCGCGGTATTCCATGGCAGCATCCTCGCAAACTGGTCAGGTGGCAGTCTTGCCACTCCCCGACATGGGCGGCAATCCGTGCCGAAGGATTTCTCTGCCAAATAGCCATTGCCTGCCAGAAAATCCAACCGGGCCGATGCGGCCCGGCTGGGCAATCCTTCAAACTCAGCTGCCGAGAATAGCGCCTTTGATCTGACGGATGTTGTTGTGCATCATGTCGATATAGGTCGCGGCCGGGCCGTCGGGCTGCGACAGCGCGTCCGAATAGAGCGTGCCGCCGACTTTGATGCCGGTTTCGCTGGCGATCTGCTCGATCAGGCGCGGGTTGGTGATGTTCTCGACGAAGATCGCAGCCGCCTTGTCCTGCTTCACCTGATTGACCAGCTTGGCAACGTCTGCGGCGGATGGTTCGGAGTCGGTCGAGACCCCTTGCGGGGCGAGGAAGGTCAGGCCGTATGCATGTTCGAAATAGCCGAAGGCGTCGTGCGAGGTGATGACGACGCGCTTGCTCTCTGGGATCGAGGCAATTGCCGCTTTCACTTCACCTTCGACCGCATCAAGCTTCTTGGTGTAGGCGGCGGCATTGGTCTGGTAGCTGACGCAGCCTTCCGAATCGGCCGCGCAGAAAGCCTCGGCGATGTTCTTCACATAGATCCTGGCGTTGGCAATCGACTGGAATGCGTGGGGATCGGTGACCGTCTTGCCGCCGCCGGTGCCGGCACCTTCGGCCGCGTCGGCATCGGCGAATTCAGGCTTGAAATCGATCGGCGTCACGCCCTTGGTCAAGGTGATGATCGAGGCCTTGGTGGCACTGGCATCGACCAGCCGCTGCAGAAAGCCTTCGAAATGCAGGCCGTTGACCAGCACGATGTCGGCCTTGGCCATGGCCACCGCATCGGCCGGGCTCGGCTCGTAGACATGGGCATCGCCATCCGGCCCGACGATGGTGGTGACATCGATGCGGTCGCCGCCGACATTTTTGGCGAAATCGGCAATGACGGTGAAGCTGGCGACCACTTTCAGCGGTGCCGCGAAGGCCGACGATGCGCCAAAGGCGGTTAATGTTATAACGCTCATCGCCAGGGCGGCATGGATGGATTTCAGCATAGAGGGGTCTCCTTCTAGGGGCGGGGATCAGGCCGTTCTGTGACGGTGATGGATGATGCGTGCGCGCAGAATGCCGCGCGTGCCAAACAGGATCGAGGCGAAATAGACGACGCCGGCCGACAGGATGATGGCCGGGCCGGATGGCAGCGAGGCGTGATAGGACAAAAGCAGCCCGGCGACGCAGGATGCGAAGCCGATCAGTACGGCCAGCACGCACATCGGCTCGACGCGAACCGTCCAGAAGCGGGCGGCCGCGGCCGGCAGCATCATCAGCCCAACCGATAGAAGCGTGCCGAGCGCCTGGAAGCCGCCGACGAGGTTGAGTACGACAAGGCCGAGGAAGATGAAATGCACCGGGCTGCCGAGCCGGCTGACCGAGCGCAGGAACAGGGGGTCGAGGCATTCGGCGACCAGCGCCCGCCAGAAGATGGCGAGGCTGACCAGCGTCACCGTGACGATGCCGCCGATCAGCGTCAGGGCCTCGTCATTGAGCGCCAGCACGGTGCCGAACAGCACATGCATGAGATCGACGCTGGAACCGCGGATCGACACCATCAGCACGCCGATGGCGAGCGAAATCAGGTAGAAAGCCGCCATCGAGGCGTCTTCGCGCTGGATGGTGAAGCGCGAGACGGCGCCGGCGCCGAGCGCGACGATGACGCCGGCGATCAGGCCGCCGATGGTCATCGGCAGGATTTCCAGCCCATAGAACAGGAAGCCGGCGGCTGCACCGGGCAGGATTGCGTGCGCCATGGCGTCGCCCGACAGGCTCATGCGCCGCAGCATAAGGAAGACGCCGATCGGGCAGGCGCCGAGCGACAGCATCAGCGAGCCGATCAACGCCCGCTGCATGAAGGCGAAATCGGCGAAGGGCGCGATGACAAGACCGTAAAATGTGTCCATCAGGCAGCCCTCGGTCCGATGCCATGTTGATGGTCATGGTGGTCGTGATCATGGCCATGGTGATCATGACCATGGGCGTGCTCGTCTGGTTCGCACCAGGGCGCGTTCTCTTCCCAGGCTTCGTGGAAGCGGCGGGCGCGCAGCAGATTTTCCGGCTTCAGCGTTTCCCTGGTTTCGCCCCAGGCGATCGGCTGGCGAGCCAGAAGCAGCGTTTCGGGGAAATTCTGCCGCACCAGGTCGAGATCGTGGACAACGACCATGATGGTGCGTTCCTCGCCATGCCAGTGCTTGATCAGCGCGATCAGGTCGCCGACCGTCTTGGCGTCGACGGCGTTGAAGGGTTCGTCGAGCAGGATGAGGTCGGCGTCCTGCAGCAGGACCCGCGCAAACAGCGTGCGCTGCAACTGGCCGCCCGACAGCGTGTCGATCGGCCGCTTCTCGAAGCCGCCGAGGCCGACCGCCATCAGCGCCTTGCTGACGTCATCGCGATCTTCCCTGGTATAGCGGCCAAGCAGGCCGCGCCGTGGCCACAGGCCGAGCGAAACCAGATCCACCACCCGTGCCGGAAAGGAGCGGTCGAGCTCCGATTGCTGCGGCAGATAGGCGGCACGTACACCGGGCGCGCGGATAACCTCGCCGGCCATGGGCTTCAGGACGCCGACAATGCCTTTCATCAGCGTCGATTTGCCGGAGCCGTTGGCGCCGACCACAGCGGTCAACGAGCCCTTCCGGATGGTGCCGTCGAGATGATGGATCGCCGGATGGCTGCCGTAGCCAAGCGTCAGGTCGCGGAATGTCAGGCAGGTATTTGTCATTCTGCGATCCGTAGGCGGCGAAATCCGGCTGCTGGCAGCGGCCGATTGGATATGTGATGTTATTACATTAGTCAACAAGCCAATCCGGCGGAATTGCGGCCGCAGGGTCAACTTGCCGTGTGTGCGTATCATATGCCGTTGGCCCAAGGGGATTCGACCTGGCGACCTTGCCCCAAGCCGGTCGCGACTCTAAAGAAGCGCAACCGCCACAGGAAGGAACCATCCAATGAGCATTCGTCGCATCGATGTCGGCCCGCGCATGAGCCAGATCGTCATCCATGGCAATACCGTCTATCTGGCTGGTCAGGTCGGCCAGCCAACCGGCAATGTCGCTTCGCAGACCAGGGACATCCTGGCGGCTGTCGACGAATTGCTGGCCAAGGCTGGCTCCGACAAGACCAAGATCCTGCAGGCGATCATCTGGCTGGCCGACATGAGCACCTTTGCCGAGATGAACGCGGAATGGGACAAGTGGGTGCCGCAGGGCAACACGCCGGCCCGCGCCACCGGCGAAGCAAAGCTCGCCGCCCCGGAATATCTGGTCGAGATTATTATTACCGCTGCGATTTGAGGCGTTGAAGCTGCCAATCTCCCCCCACGTGGGGGGAGATCAGCCTCACCCCTGCGGCCTGAACCTCGCCACCAGCGTGTGGCTCTCGGCCGCGTAGGTGAAGCGCACATGGGTGACCGGGTGCTCGGCGCTCCACGTCCGTCGCTCGACCACCAGGCAGGGCGCACCGGTTTCTATATCGAGTGCAGCCGCGATATGCCTGTCGGCGGCGACAGCGCGAATCCGGTGCTCGGCTTCGCTCCACGGCACGCGGCCAATCAGCCATGGTCCTGGTGCGGTGGCCAAGAATTCCTCGTCCGCTGCCTCGGGCACGGCGGTGAGATTGATCAGCCGCTGTTCATGCGCGAACGGCCGCTCGCCGGCGAAATGACCGCACTCCAGCGCCAGCACCGGTCCGGCCACGCCCAGCTCCAGCAGCGCGCGATCCCCGGCGCTGCTGCGCCTTTTGTGTCGGGCGACGCGCTCGTAGCGATAGGGCAGGCCGAGCGCTTCGACCTCGATGCGGATATCGTGGATTTCCAGCACCGCAGCCTGCGACTGCGGCCGGCGCACAAAGCTGCCTGAGCGGCGGCGGCGCTCGATCAGTCCGGCCTTGGCAAGCTGCGACAGCGCCTTGTTCACCGTCATGCGCGAGCAATTGTATTGCACGCTCAACTCATGCTCGAACGGGATGCGATGACCGGGCGCCCAGGCGCCGGACAGGATTTTCTCGCTGATGTCGGAGAGGATGCGCTGGTGCAGCGAGCCGCCGCCTTCCGCCTCCACAGTGCCGGCCATGCTCATGCCGAAAGCGCCGTCATCACGTTGCGAAAACGCTCAGCGATGGCCTCTCGCTTCACATGCCTGCCGCCGCTAACCTGTTTGCGGCCATGCACCCAGACGCAGTCGACCTTGCTGCCATTGGCGAAGATCCAGGCGTCGAGGATCGCGTCGCCACTCTTGCCGGCCAGCGAGGGATTTTTGGGATCGAGCGAGACAAGATCGGCGGATGCGCCGGCGGCGATCGCGGAAGCGCCGGCGCCAAGCGCGACGCTGCCACCGTCGAGCGCGGCGTCGAACAGTGCGCGGCCGGTCGAGCCGCCTGCGACCGCCAGCACATTGCGGGCGCGGTGGGCGAGACGCTGCGAATATTCGAGCTGGCGTAACTCGTCGGGCAGGCCGATGAGCACATTGGAATCGGAGCCGACGCCATAGCGGCCGCCATGTTCCCTGAACAGCGGCGCGGCAAAAGTGCCGTCACCGAGATTGGCCTCGGTGATCGGGCATAGGCCGGCGATGGCACCGCTTTTGGCCATGGCAACGGTTTCAGCATCGGTCATGTGGGTGGCGTGGATCAGGCACCAGCGCTTGTCGACTTTGGCATTGGCCAGCAGAAATTCGACCGGCCGCGCGCCCGACCAGGCAAGGCAATCCTCGACTTCTTTCACCTGCTCGGCAATGTGGATGTGGATAGGCCCGTCCGGCGCTAGGGCAGTCACGTCAATCAGTTCTTCCGGTGTCGCGGCGCGAAGGCTGTGCGGAGCGACGCCGACAACAGCCTGATTCAACGCGCGAACCGATTCTCGGCATTTCTCAACAAGCCGCGAGAATCGATTCACATCGTTGATGAATCGCCGCTGGCCTTCGTTTGGTGCGGCACCGCCGAAAGACGAGTGCGCATAAAACACCGGCAAAAGCGTCAGGCCGATGCCTGCCTCGCCGGCCGCGGCCGCAATGCGCTCGGCCATCTCGGCGAGGTTGGCGTAGGGTTTTCCGTCGCGGCCGTGATGCAGATAGTGAAATTCGCCGACACGCGAAAACCCGGCCTCCAGCATCTCGACATAGAGTTGTGCGGCAACCGCCTCGACCTGATCGGGCGTCATCGACAGGGCGAAACGGTACATCACCTCGCGCCAGCTCCAGAAACTGTCGGCGGAGGGGCCGCGAAGCTCGGCAAGGCCGGCCATGCCGCGCTGGAAGGCGTGGCTGTGCAAATTGGGCATGCCGGGTAACAGGATCGCGTGACGTTCGTCGCCGGCTGCCGCAGCAGCGCCAGGCTGAACGGCTGTGATGCGTCCCTCAGCCAGGGTAAGCCGCACATTTTCGCGCCAGCCATCGGGAAGGAGCGCCTGTTCCGCAAAGATCGCTGCCACTTTTCTCTCCGGTTCTCTGTGTCTCATGCGATGAAGGCACTTGCAGTGCGTTTCAATATGTATATACATAATCGTCATCGATTGAAACGGAAAAGATGATGGCTGCAAAGAGCAAAAGCCGGGCAGGGGATCTTCGTCTGTGGCGCAATGCGCGGCTGACGACAATGGCCGACGGGTCTGCCGGACTTGGCGTCGTCGAACATGGCGCGGTCGCTGCGCGTGACGGCCGCATTGTTTATGCCGGCCCCGAGTCGGAGCTGCCCCCGACACTTGCCCAGGGCGCCGAGACGGTTGATTGCGAGGGCCGCTGGATCACACCCGGCCTGATCGACTGCCACACCCATCTGGTCCATGCCGGCAACCGCGCCAACGAATTCGAGATGCGGCTGGCCGGCGCCACTTATGAAGAGGTCGCCCGGGCTGGTGGCGGCATAGTCTCCTCGGTCAAGTCGCTGCGCGCCGCCAGCGAGAGCGAACTGGTCACCCAATCACTGCCACGCCTCGATGCGCTGATCGCCGAGGGCGTAACCACCGTGGAGGTAAAATCAGGCTACGGCCTGGACCTCGAAAACGAGAAGAAGTCGCTGCGTGCCGCACGGCGGCTGGGCAACCAGCGGCCGGTGACGATCCGCACGACCTTCCTCGGCGCCCACGCGCTGCCGCCGGAAGCCAAGGGTGACAAGGACGCCTTTATCGATCTGGTCGCCAAGGAAATTCTCCCGGCGGTTGCCGCCGAGGGGCTGGCCGATGCCGTCGACGGTTTCTGCGAGGGCATCGCCTTTTCGCCGGAACAGATGGCGCGCGTCTTCGATGCTGCAAAGGCGGCCGGCCTGCCGGTCAAGCTTCATGCCGACCAACTGTCCAATTTGCATGGCGCCGAACTCGCCGCCCGTTACGGTGCGCTGTCGGCCGACCATCTCGAATACACCGATGAGGCAGGTGCAGCGGCGATGGCCAAGGCCGGAACCGTGGCGACGATCCTGCCCGGCGCCTACTATTTCATTCGCGAAACCAAGAAGCCGCCGATCGGCCTGTTTCGCCAGCACGGCGTCAGGATGGCTGTCGCCACCGACAACAATCCCGGCACTTCGCCGCTGACCTCGCTGCTTCTGACCATGAACATGGTGGCGACCCTGTTCGGCCTGACCGTCGATGAATGCATTGCCGGCGTCACCCGGGAGGCGGCCCGCGCGCTTGGTTTGCTGGGAGAAACCGGCACGCTGGAAGCCGGAAAATCCGCCGACCTGGCGATCTGGAACATCGAGCGCCCCGCCGAACTCGTCTATCGCATGGGCTTCAACCCGCTGCATGCCCGCATCTGGAGAGGACAATGACCGAACTGACCCTGAAGCCCGGCAATGCGACGCTGGCCGACTGGCGCGCCATCTATCGTGGCGCCGTGCCCAAGCTGGACGATGCCTGCCGGCCGAAAATCAAGGCGAGCGCCGAGGCCGTCGCCAGGATAGTCGCCAAGGGCGAGCCGGTCTATGGCATCAACACCGGCTTCGGCAAACTGGCCAGCGTCCGCATCCCGGCCGAGGATCTCGAGACCTTGCAGCGCAACATCGTCCTGTCGCACGCCGCCGGCGTCGGCGAGCCGATGCCGGTTGCCGTTTGCCGGCTGATGATGGCGCTGAAGCTCGCCAGCCTGGCGCAGGGCGCGTCGGGTGTGCGGCCGCAAACCATCGAGTTGCTGGAAGCGATGCTGGCCAACGACGTCATCCCGGTGGTGCCGGCGCAGGGTTCGGTCGGCGCCTCCGGCGACCTCGCCCCGTTGTCGCACATGACGGCGGTGATGATCGGTGTCGGCGAATGTTTTACCCCACATGGCCGTTTCCCGGCCAAGGTCGCCTTCGTCTCGCATGGCCTGGAACCGGTGACACTGGGCGCCAAGGAGGGCCTGGCGCTGCTCAACGGCACCCAGTTTTCGACCGCCTATGCGCTGGCCGCCTTGTTCGAGGCCGAAGTGCTCTACCAATCGGCGCTGGTCGCCGGTGCCCTGTCGACCGACGCGGCAAAAGGCTCCGACGCACCCTTCGATCCGCGCATCCATGTGCTGAGAAAGCATCCCGGCCAGGTCGAGACGGCCGACGCCCTGCGCAATCTGATGGCCGGCAGCGCCATCCGTGAATCGCACCGGGTTGGCGACGAACGCGTGCAGGATCCCTATTGCCTGCGCTGCCAGCCGCAGGTGATGGGCGCGGCACTCACCGTGCTGCGCCAGGCGGCCGACACGCTGGGCACCGAAGCCAACGGCGTCACCGACAATCCGCTGATCTTCGCCGAGGATGACACCGCGCTTTCCGGCGGCAATTTCCACGCCGAGCCGGTGGCCTTCGCCGCCGACATGATCGCGCTCGCCGTCTGCGAGATCGGCTCGCTGTCGGAGCGCCGCATCGCCATGCTTGTCGATCCGGCACTTTCCGGCATGCCGGCCTTCCTGACGCCCAAGCCCGGCCTGAACTCCGGCTTCATGATCCCGCAGGTGACGGCGGCGGCGCTCGTTTCCGAAAACAAGCAGAAAGCCTATCCGGCATCAGTCGATTCGATCCCCACCTCGGCCAATCAGGAGGACCATGTTTCGATGGCCGCGCACGGCGCGCGCCGGCTGATCGGCATGGTCGAGAACGCCACCGCGGTGATCGGCATCGAACTGCTGGCCGCGGCCCAAGGCTGCGATTTCCACGCGCCGCTGGCCTCGAGCGACGCCCTGGAGGCGGTGCGCAGGCTGGTGCGGGCCGAAGTGCCGCATCTCGACAATGACCGCCATTTCCACCCCGATATGGAAAAAGCCATCGCCATGGTGCGCAGCGGTGCGGCCATCGAGGCCGCCGGCGGTGTGGCTCTGCCGTCGATTTCCGGAGCGGTGTGATGGCAAGCGCGCCCTGGCTGACGGTCACGCCCGGCACAGCCCCGTTGCTGGTGTCGATACCACACACCGGCATCGACCTCGCCGGCCTTGAGAATCGGCTGGTCTCACCCTGGCTCGGCCGCCGCGACTGCGATTGGTGGATCGATAATCTCTATGACTTTGCCGCCGGCCTCGGGGCGACGGTGGTGCACACCGCGATCTCCCGCACCGTCATCGACGTCAACCGCGATCCCTCCGGCGCCTCGCTTTACCCCGGCCAGGCGACGACGGGCCTTTGCCCGACCGAGACCTTCGATGGCGATCCGCTCTATCGCGAGGGCGAAGAACCGGGGCCGTCGGAGATCGACGAGCGTCGCGAGGAATTCTTCGTGCCGTACCATGCCGCCTTGCAGGCCGAGATCGGCCGGTTGCGCGGGCTACACGAAAAGATCGTGCTCTATGACTGCCACTCGATCCGTTCAGTGCTGCCGCGCCTGTTCGAAGGCACGCTGCCGGTTTTCAATCTCGGCACCAATGACGGCAGGAGCGCCGATCCGACGCTGCAGGCGAAGGTCGGCCAGATCATGGCCGAAACCGGTGAAACCTTTGTCATCAACGGCCGCTTCAAGGGCGGCTGGATCACACGCCATTTCGGCCAGCCGCAACAAGGCGTGCACGCACTGCAGATGGAACTCTCCAACCGCATCTATATGCGCGAGCCCGATGGCAAGGGCACGCCGGACAATTGGCCGGTGCCCTATGACGCCGAGTTCGCAGCACCGATCCGCGCCACCCTGCGGAAAATCCTCGAGACCGCGACATCCTGGGCGCGTGTCTGACATCAGGTCCTTTATGGAGTGACGCCATGAACAATCCTCGCCACAACATCCGCGAAGTCCGCAGCCCGCGCGGCACCGAAATCAGCGCGCGCTCCTGGCTGACGGAAGCGCCGCTGCGCATGCTGATGAACAATCTCGACCCGGATGTTGCTGAAAATCCCAACGAACTGGTCGTCTATGGCGGCATCGGCCGGGCGGCGCGCACCTGGAACGATTTCGACCGCATCGTCGCCTCCTTGAGGACGCTGGCCGATGACGAGACTTTGCTGGTCCAGTCGGGCAAGCCGGTCGGCGTCTTCCGCACCCATCCGGACGCCCCGCGTGTGCTGATCGCCAACTCCAATTTGGTGCCGCACTGGGCGAATTGGGAAAAGTTCAACGAGCTCGATAAGAAGGGCCTGATGATGTACGGCCAGATGACGGCCGGCTCGTGGATCTACATCGGCACGCAAGGCATCGTGCAAGGCACCTACGAGACCTTCGTCGAGGCCGGCCGCCAGCACTATGGCGGCAATCTCAAGGGAAAATGGATCCTGACCGGCGGCCTCGGCGGCATGGGTGGCGCCCAGCCGCTCGCCGCCGTCATGGCCGGCGCCTGCTGTCTCGCCATCGAATGTAACCCGGACTCGATCGATTTTCGCCTGCGCACCCGCTACGTCGACGAGCGCGCCGAGACGCTCGATGAGGCGCTGGAAAAGATCGAACGCTGGACCAAGGCCGGCGAGGCGAAGTCGGTCGGCCTGCTTGGCAATACGGCCGAGATCGTCCCGGAGATGTTCAGGCGTGGCATTCGCCCCGATATGGTCACTGACCAGACCTCGGCGCATGATCCCATCAATGGCTATCTGCCGAAGGGCTGGACGATGGCCGAGTGGCGCGAGAAGCGCGTCAGCGACCCCAAGGCGGTCGAGAAGGCGGCCCGCGCTTCCATGCGCGAACATGTCGAGGCGATGGTGGCGTTCTGGAACGCCGGCGTGCCGACGCTCGACTATGGCAACAACATCCGCCAGGTGGCCAAGGAGGAGGGGTTCGAGAACGCCTTTGCCTTCCCCGGCTTCGTGCCGGCCTATATCCGTCCGCTGTTCTGCCGCGGCATAGGCCCCTTCCGCTGGGCGGCTCTGTCGGGCGATCCGGAAGATATCTATAAGACCGACGCCAAGGTGCGCGAACTGACGCCCGGCAACACCCACCTGCACAACTGGTTGGACATGGCGCGCGAGCGCATCGCCTTCCAGGGTCTGCCGGCGCGCATCTGCTGGGTCGGCCTTGGCGACCGCCACAGGCTCGGCCTTGCCTTCAACGAGATGGTGGCCAAGGGTGAGCTGAAGGCGCCTGTCGTCATCGGTCGCGATCACCTCGATTCCGGCTCGGTTGCTTCGCCGAACCGCGAAACGGAATCGATGAAGGACGGATCGGACGCGGTATCCGACTGGCCGCTGCTCAACGCGCTGCTCAACACGGCGTCGGGCGCCACCTGGGTGTCGCTGCACCATGGCGGCGGCGTCGGCATGGGTTTCTCGCAGCACGCCGGCATGGTCATCGTCGCCGACGGCACGCGCGAAGCCGCCAGGCGCCTGGAGCGGGTGTTGTGGAACGACCCGGCGACCGGTGTCATGCGCCACGCCGATGCCGGCTACGAAATCGCCGTCGAATGCGCCAAGGAGCACCAGCTCAACCTGCCCGGCATTCTCGGGTGAGAAACGTCCGGCCGCAGGCAGGCGAAAAGCCGCGGAATCGGCTTTTCGAGTTTCGAACGCCCGTAACCATAGCGGAGGGCTAGGTATGCGCATCCTGCGGGCAGCCGAATACCGGTCGATGCCGTGGAAGAACGGCGGCGGCGTGACGACGGAAATCGCCGTCTCGCCGCCCGGTGCCGGGCTAAACGATTTCGACTGGCGCGTGTCGATGGCGCGTGTCGAATCGAGCGGTCCGTTCTCGCAATTCGCCGGCATCGATCGCACCCTTGCCGTGCTCGAAGGCGAGGGCATCGTCCTCGAGATTGCCGGCTACCCGCCGAGATCTATAAACAGGACGACCGCCCTGTTTTCTTTCCCGGCCGACGTGCAGACCTCGGCCGCGCTGATCGGCGGACCGATCACCGATCTCAATGTCATGACCCGCCGAAGCCGGATGACGCATTCGGTCGAACGCCTGGTGATCTCGGCCCCCGTGGAAATCCGGACTGAAGCCGGCACAACGCTCATCCTGTGCTTGGACGGCGACATCAGTGTGCCCGCCGCTGAACCGGTTCGCCTCGGGCCGCTTGACACGCTGCTGTCCGGGCCGGTCAGCACCGGCCTGCTTGTCCAACCCGCCCATGAGGCAACGCTGTACGTGATCCGGATCCGCGCCATCGCCGGCAACGATTAACGCTTGTTTCCAAACATGATCGCGGTACCGGCGAAATATAGCGTAAGCTGCTGGCGGCATCACGAAAAAGCCTGAATCCTCTCCGCCGATCTGGCTGGCGGGAAGTGGGGTGCTTGTCTTTGAGTTTTGCTGAGAGACGACGCCCTGTCGTGGTGCGGAAACAAACTTTCGGCAAGTGGGGTTTATGCAACCAATTGCATTTGAACCGGTTTTAGGGCCATTGCCGTGGCGGTGACGCCGCTCAGTGCCCGCTTACGGAATTTTCAATGAATATTCAGACGAATCCTGCCCAAATCGAGAAGACAAGCGCGAGCTTCCCGGCCATCACCGAAGAGCCGATCCGCTCCAATTACCTGCCCGAAGAGCGCCTTCGGCTGCTCGGTGAAAGCCTGGCGAAAGGCGATCTCACCGATCTGTTCGGCCTGACGCCCTTCGATTTTCAGGCCCGTATCCGCGACAGCGCCAAGAAGATTTTGGAAGTCTACCGGTCGACCAATGCGGCGCAGGCGAGGGGCGAGACGATCACGCCGGCGGCACAATGGCTGCTCGACAACAATTACCTGGTCGAAGAGACCATTTTCCAGGTCAAGCGCGACCTGCCGCGCCGCTTCTATCGCCAGTTGCCGACCCTGAAGCTGCCTGACGGCGGCAGCGTGCCGCGCGCGCTGGCGCTGGCCTGGACCTATGTCGCACATTCGGACAGTTCCGTTTCGGCGACGATGTTCAAGTCCATCGTCCAGGGTTTTCAGTCGGTCGAGCCGCTGAAGATCGGCGAACTCTGGGCGCTGCCTTCGCTGTTGCGCTTCGTGCTGATCGAAAATCTGCGCCGGCTGGCGGTCAGGGTCAACCGAACCCGTCAGATGCGCCAGATCGCCAACGATGTGGCCGACAAGGTCCTGGCCACCGACGACAGCGCGGACCGGCAGTCGATCCTGTCCAATTTCAGCGCACACGCACAGGACACCACCTTCGCCACCCAGCTGCTCTATCGCCTGCGCGATGGCTCGCAGAATGCCGGCAAGGCTCTGGAATGGCTGGAAGGCGAGCTCGAAAAGACCGGCTCCGATGCCGAGGAAATCATCATTTCCGAACATCACACGCTGTCCAGCGGCAATGTGACGACGGGCAACATCATTCGCGGCCTGCGCCTCATCAACGACGTCGATTGGACCGTGTGGTTCGAAGGCGTCAGCCGCATCGACACCGTGCTGCGCGAGCGCACCGATTTCGCCGCGCTCGACTTCTTCTCGCGCGACCAGTACCGGACTGCGATCGAGGAATTGGCGCGCCGCTCGAACCTTTCGGAATATCGCGTCGCCGAGAAGGCCATCGAGCTGGCCGGCCACGCCGCCAGCGATGGCGACGGCGACGTCGTTTTAACCGGGTCCGCCCACACCGATGTCGGCTTCTTTCTCGTCGGCCCACGCCGGCTCGAGCTGGAGAAGGCGATCGGCTATCGACCCACCATCAGCCAGACAGTCAAGCGTGCCTTCCGCAAGACCGGCTGGCTCGGCATCGTCGTACCGGTGTTTGCGCTGACGGCGCTGCTTCTCGTCCTCTCAGGCAACGCGCTTGCCAATCTCGGCCTGTCGGTGCCTTCGATCGTCCTGATGCTGGCGCTGTTTGCCGTGCCGGCCAGCGAGGGCGCGCTCGCCTTCTTCAACACGGTCGTTTCGCTGTTCCTGAAACCGACGCGCCTCGTCGGCTACGATTACCGGCACGGCGTGCCGCCAGAGGCGCGCACGCTGGTGGTGGTGCCGTCGCTGATCGGCTCGCGCGACGATGTCGAGGAAAACATCCGCAATATCGAGGTGCATCATCTCGCCAACACGGCCGATGAAATCCATTTCGCGCTGCTGTCGGACTGGCCGGACTCGAAGGCCGAGATCGATGCTGCCGACACCGAAATCCTCGAATTCGCGCGTGCCGAGATCGCTCGCCTCAACGCCCGCTATCCCTCCGAAGGCGCGCCGCGTTTCTACGTCCTACACCGGCGCCGGCTGTTCAATGCGGCGCAAGGGTCGTGGATGGGCTGGGAGCGCAAGCGCGGCAAGCTGCATGAACTCGACCTTCTGCTGCGCGGCGACAGCGACACCACGTTCCTGCCGCTCGACGTGCCGCTGCCGGAGAACGTCGTCCACGTGATGACGCTCGATGCCGACACGCGCACCACCCGTGACGCGGTCGCCACCCTCGTAGGCAAGCTCTGCCACCCGCTCAACCGGCCGCATTTCGATGCCAGCAAGCGCATCGTCACCGCCGGCTACGCGATCCTGCAGCCGCGCATCACCGCGTCGCTGACATCAGGCGACGATGCGTCGTTCTTCCAGCGGGTGTTCTCGGCCAATCGCGGCCTCGACCCTTATGTCTTTGCCGTGTCCGATCTCTATCAGGACGTTTTCGGCGACGGGTCCTTCACCGGCAAGGGCCTCTATCACGTCGACGCCTTCGAGGCCGCCCTGCAGGGCCGCATCGAGGAAAACACCATCCTCAGCCACGATCTGCTGGAAGGCGCGCTGGCGCGCTCGGCGCTGGTCACCGACGTCGAACTGGTCGAGGACTATCCGACCCGCTACTCGGTCGACGCCTCGCGCCACCATCGCTGGGCACGCGGCGACTGGCAGTTGCTCGGCTTCATGCTCGATCCGCGCTCCGGCGTGCCGGCGCTGTCGCGCTGGAAGATGATCGACAATCTGCGCCGCTCGCTGACGCCGATCTTCTGGGTGATGGCGGCGATTGCCGGCTGGACGCTGCTGCCCTTCACGCAGGCCGCGCAATGGCAGGCCCTGCTGATCCTCAGCCTGTTCATGGCGCCGACATTCGACATCGTCAACGCCATCCTGCCCAAGAGCGGCGACCAGACGCCACGCGGCCATTTCTCGGCCCTGGCACGCGACGTCGCCTTCGGCACCGCCATGGTGGCGCTGAAGATCGTGCTGATGGCGCACAACGCCTGGATGATGGGCGATGCCATCGTGCGCACGCTCTATCGGTTGTTCGTCAGCCGCCAGAACCTTTTGGAATGGCGCACCGCCTCGCAGGCGCACAAGGCGGGCGACAACGATGTCGGGTCGTATTACGGCATGATGTATGGCGCCGTGATCATCGGTTTCGTCGGCCTTGCCATTCCGGTGCTGGCCGATTCGACCGGCGCCTTCGTTGCCTTCTTCTTCGCGCTGTTCTGGATTGGCTCGCCCGCCATCGCCAGCTGGATCAGCCGTTCGGCTGAAACCGAGGATCGCTTGCGCATATCGCAGGCCGATATCCATACATTGCGCACGGTGGCGCGGCGCACATGGCACTATTTCGAAAGCTTCGTGACGGCAGAGCATCACCATCTGCCGCCCGACAATTTCCAGGAAAGCCCGGCACCGGTGGTGGCGCCTCGTACTTCGCCCACCAATATCGGCGTCTACCTGCTGTCCGTCGTTTCCGCCCGCGACTTCGGCTGGATCAGCCTCTCCGACGCCATCACCCGCATCGACGCCACCATGGCCACGATCGAGGGCATGCCGCGTGAGCGCGGTCACCTCTTCAACTGGTACGACACCACGACGCTGAAGCCGCTCTATCCGCTTTACATCTCGGCAGTCGACAGCGGCAATCTGGCCGGCCATCTGGTGGCGGTGGCGGCGGCCTGCGCCGAATGGGCGGAGGCGCCCTCCGTGCACCTCCAGGGCGATTTCGAAGGCATTCTCGACACGGTCACCATCCTCAGCGAAAGCCTCGATGATCTGCCCGATGATCGTCGCCAGTTGCGCCCCTTGCGCCAGCGCCTAGCCGACCGTCTCGACGGCATGCGGCGCGCTGTCGACACCATCAAGGCGCAGCCCGAAATGGCATCGATCCGCACCATCAACCTGGCTGTGCTGGCCGGCGAGATCCGCAAATTGGCCACCGCCATCCATACCGAGGCGGTGTCGCCCCAGAGCGATGTCATCGTCGACTGGGCGGCAAGGCTGGAAGCCACCTGCGAAGCGCACGTCCATGACGCGCACAGCGACGACAATGCCGTCGAGGCCCTGCGTGCCAAGCTGCTCACCTTGCGCGAGCGCACGCGCCGTTACGCCTTCGAGATGGATTTCTCCTTCCTGATGCGGCCGGAGCGCAAGCTGCTGTCGATCGGCTACCGGGTCGAGGAACACCAGCTCGACGAAAGCTGCTACGACCTTCTGGCTTCCGAAGCGCGGCTGACCAGCCTGTTCGCCATCGCCAAGGGCGATCTGCCGACCGAGCACTGGTTCAGGCTTGGCCGGCCGATCGTCGAAATCGGTTTCCAGGGCGCGCTGATGTCCTGGTCCGGCTCGATGTTCGAATATCTGATGCCGCCGCTGGTCATGAAGGAGCCGCAGGGCTCGATCCTCAACCAGACCAGCAAGCTGATCATCAAACGCCAGATCCAGTATGGCCGCCAGAAGAACGTGCCGTGGGGCATTTCGGAGGCCGCCTACAATGCCCGCGACCGCGAACTGACCTACCAATATACCAATTTCGGCGTTCCAGGCCTCGGGCTGAAGCGCGGTCTTGGCCAGAACACGGTGATCGCGCCTTACGCCACCATACTGGCGGCCCAGTTCAATCCGCGTGAAGCCGTGCTGAATCTCGCCCGATTGCGGGAGATCGGGGCGCTCGGCCGCCACGGCTACTACGATGCCGTCGACTTCACGCCGCAGCGCGTGCCGGAAGGCACGGACCATGTCGTCGTCCAGAATTATATGGCCCACCATTCGGGCATGTCGATCGCGGCGGTTGCCGACGCCATCTTCGAAGGTCGCATGCGCGACCGCTTCCACAGCGATCCGGTCATCGAATCGGCCGAACTCTTGCTGCAGGAGAGGGCGCCGCGCGACATCCCGGCCGCGACCGTCAGGACCGAGGCCGACGAACGCTCCAAGGACGAGACTGAAGTCGACAGCCCCGACACCCGCATCGTGCTCAATCCGCTGCAGTCGCTGCGGTCGACCAACGTCATGTCGAACGGCCGCTATTCGGTGATGGTCAGCGCGACCGGCTCGGGCTACAGCCGCTGGGGCGATCTCTCCGTCACCCGCTGGCAGCCGGATCCGACCGAGGACCGGCTCGGCTCCTACATCTTCCTGCGTGACGCCGGCACCGGCGACTGGTGGTCGGCTACAGCCGAACCGAAGCGAGCCGCCGAGGAAAAGGCGCAGACCTTGTTCTCCGACGACAAGGCGAGCTTCGTCAAATCGGTGGGCACGTTGCGCTCCGAGGTCGAATGCATCGTCATCTCGGAAGGCAATGGCGAGGGCCGTCGGGTCACGCTCTACAACGACGGTCCGTCCGACCGTCACATCGAAGTGACCTCCTTTGCCGAGCTGGTGCTCGGCCTGGAGGCGTCCGACAACGCGCATCCGGCCTTCTCGAAGATGTTCGTGGAAACCGAAATCTCTGCGAACAACGCGGCGATCTTCGCCACGCGGCGCAAGCGCGAGACCAGCGAGCCCGATATCGCCATGGTGCATTTCGTCACCGATCCGTCCGGATCGGCGCGCGACGCCGAGGCCGAGACCGACAGGCGCGCCTTCATCGGCCGTGGCCGCACCATCGTCGACGCAGCCGCTTTCGACCCGGGCGCCAGGCTGGGCGGCCACTCAGGCTTTACGCTCGATCCCGTCGCCTCGCTGCGCCGCCAGGTGCGCGTGCCGGCCAACAAGAAGATATCGCTGACCTTCTGGACGGTTGTCGGCGCCGGCCGTGCCGAACTGGACGAAGCCATCGCCCGCCTCGACCATCCGGAGAGCTTTGCCCGCCAGGCCATGCTTGCCTGGACGCGCAGCCAGGTGCAGACCCGCCACATGGGCCTCAGCCTGACCGATGCCGCCAATGTGCAGAAGCTGGCGCGCTATCTGATCTATCCGGATCCGTTCCTGCGTCTTCCCGCCGAATCCATCGCCTCGGGGCTGGGCAAGCAGTCGAGCCTGTGGCCGACAAGCATTTCCGGCGATTTCCCGATCTTCCTGGTCAGGATCGGCGATGTCGCCGATCTCGAAATCGTCGCCCAGGCGCTGCGGTTCCAGGAATATATGCGCACCCGCGGCATGATGATCGACTTCGTCGTCGTCAACGAGCAGGCGTCCTCCTATGTCCAGGACCTGCAGCGGGCGGTCGAGACGCTGTGCGAAAACAGCCGTCTGCGCGGCAAGGAGCTCGGGCCGCGCCAGCACATTTTCGCGGTGCGCCGCGATCTTATGGACGAGACCACCTACAAGACGCTGCTCGCCGTCGCCCGCGTCGTCCTGCACACGCGCAACGGCACCATCTTCGACCAGATCGAGCGCGCCGAGGCGGCGGCCCTGCAGGCGCGGGATGCTCTGGCAACGTTGCCGATTCCGCGTGAATTGCCCTCGCCGACACCCACGACGCCTACTCCTGCCTCGCAGGCGGTGGCCAATGTCAGCGCCGATGGCAGCGGACTCAGCCAATGGAACGGCTTTGGCGGTTTCGACGGCGACGGACGGCACTATGTCGTGCGCCTGGCCGGGCGGCGCACGACGCCGCAGCCGTGGATCAACGTCGTCTCCAACGCCTCGTTCGGGTTCCACACCTCCGCCGAGGGCGCAGCCTTCACCTGGAGCCGAAACAGCCGCGACTACCAGTTGACGCCGTGGTCGAATGATCCGGTCTCGAACCGCCCGGGCGAGGGCCTCTATATCTACGATCAGGCCAGCGGCAAGGCATTCTCGCCGCTCGCCGCCATGGTGCGCGATCCCTCGATGACCTACGAGGCCTGGCACGGCCAGGGTTTCTCGACCTTCCGCTCGAAGCGCGGACCGTTGTCGATGGACCTTACCCATGTCGTCGATCCGGTCGATTCCCTGAAGATCTCGCGGCTGCGCATCCAGAATTCCGGCTCGGTGCCGGCGCGGCTGCGTGTCTATGCCTATGCCGAATGGGTGCTCGGCGGGCATCGGTCGCGCACTGCGGCAACCATCGTCCCGTCGCGGGATGCCGCCAGTGGGGCGCTGCTCGCACAAAACCCCTACGGGCTGGATTTCGGCGAGCGGGTTGCGTTCCTGGCGGCCGACGGCGGCGTCCATTCGGTGACCACAGACCGGTCGGAGTTCCTGGGCCGGCATGGCTCCAGCGAGCTGCCGCAGGCGGTGCTGAGTGGTGCGGCGCTGTCTGGCCGTGTCGAGGCCGGCGACGATCCGTGCGCGGCGATTGCCCGCGACGTCGAGATCCCGGCAGGCGGCGACGTGACGCTGCTCTGGCTGCTCGGCGACGCCGAGTCGGTCGAGGAGGCGAGCGCGCTGGTGCAGGAGCATCGGGCCAAGGACTTCGACCAGCGATTGGCCGACAATGAGCGCGAATGGCGCGGCTTCCTCGACACCATCCAGGTCGAGACGCCCGACAAGGCGCTCGACGCCATGGTCAACCACTGGCTTCCCTATCAAAGCCTGGCCTGCCGCATCCGCGCCCGCTCGGCCTTCTATCAGGCCAGCGGTGCCTTCGGCTTCCGCGACCAGTTGCAGGATACGCTGGCGCTGCTGGCGCATGACCCGCAGCTGGCGCGCGACCAGATCCTCAACGCGGCGCGGCGGCAGTTCCCCGAAGGCGACGTGCAGCATTGGTGGCTGCCGCGCACGGGTGCTGGCGTACGCACGTTGATCTCCGACGACGTGGTCTGGCTTGCCCACGCTACGGCGCGCTATTTGCTGGTCACTGGCGATGCCTCCATCCTCAAGGAGCAATTGGCCTTCATCGATGGACAGCCGCTGGGCGAGGGCGAGCACGATGCCTTCTTCACCCCGGAAATCTCGAAGAAGACAGCGACGCTCTACGACCACTGTGCGCGTGCGCTCGATCTCGCCATCAAGCGCAGCAGCCCCGCGGGCCTGCCGCTGATCCTCGGCGGCGACTGGAACGACGGCATGAACCGCGTCGGCGAGCACGGCAGGGGCGAGAGCGTCTGGCTCGGCTGGTTCCTGCTGAAGACGCTGGGCGATTTCGCGCCCGTCGCCAAGACCGAGGGTGATGCCAAGCGAGCACAGGCCTGGGCAAAGCATGCCGATGTTCTGAAGCGGGCGCTTGAGAGCACCGCATGGGACGGCGAATGGTACCGGCGCGGCAGTTTCGACGACGGCACGCCTTTGGGGTCTCGCAACTCGCAGGAGTGCAAGATCGACTCGATCGCCCAGTCCTGGAGTGTGCTTTCGGGAGAGGGCGACCCGGCACGGTCGACCACCGCCATGGAGCAAGCAACGAAGCTGCTCGTCGACGACAAGCTGAAGATCGTCAAGCTGTTCACGCCGCCATTCTCGAAGACGGAAAAGGACCCCGGTTACATCAAGAGCTATCCGCCTGGCGTGCGCGAGAATGGCGGCCAGTACACCCACGCCGCCACATGGTTCGTCATCGCGCTTGCCGAGATGGGGCAGGTCGACGAGGCCTATCGTTGTTTCTCGATGCTGAACCCCGTCAACCACGCGACCGACGAGGCCACGGCCGAGCACTATCGAGTGGAGCCCTATGTCGTGGCGGCCGACATCTATGCCGGGGACGACAATGCCGGCAACGGCAAGGGCGGCCGTGGCGGCTGGACCTGGTACACCGGCTCTGCCGGCTGGCTCTACAGGGCTGCGGTCGAAGGCATCCTGGGCATCGAACGGCGCGGCAAGCGTGTCCAGTTCAAGCCGAAGCTGCCAAGCCACTGGGATGGGTACTCGGCAAATCTCAAAATGCTGGGGGCGGAACTCAAGGTTCGCGTCATCCGCGACAATAAGGCCAAGGCCGTGTCGCTGGAGGTGAATGGGGCAAAGACCAAGGCTTCGGCAGTCGAGCTGAAGGACGGCGAAGTTGCCGAGGTGGTCATCACGATCCCGGCCTGAGGCCTGTTGCCCAAAAAGCATGCGCTCGGGGCGGGGGTCCGGGCCGCGACTTTTGTCACCAGGGCGGATGAGAGGCCCCATCCCGCCTGGCGTTGCCGTCTGCCGTTGACGGGCATCTCGCTGAGAAGTCTATGAAATCAAAGGCTTGAGGCGTCCCATAGGAGTAGCCGCGAGCGGTGAGGGTTTGGCCACCCTTCGCCTGGAAGGGCATCCTGCAGCTTTGTTTTGCTTTATACTTCGCGAAAGGCGATTTCGGCCTCAGTCATCCGCCCGACATTGTTGCTGATTAAAATTATGGCAGCACGTGCCAACTGCCATGATTTCGCCGCATGCCTGACATTTTACCTGTCTTCTCAAACCGTTAGGTGATCACGGCAGATTTCGGAACGTCGCCATCTTTTGTTCGCTCTAAGGGAACTGAAGGGGTACACGGCCATTGTTTTGCGACGTATCAACCGGTACGAATAAAATGATGCAGTGCACAATAAACAGCGTGGCGGAGTAACTGGGGTGACCCTTCTGCAAATCTACTGGCGAGCTCTCGGTTATCTGGCCGCGGACAGGAAACGCGTTGCGTTGATCTGTTCGGCCAACGTGGCTCTCGCCATCGTAGCGCTTCTCGAGCCGATTATGTTCGGTCGCGTCATCGGCGCCATCTCCGAGCGTGGCTCTGTCTTCACCACGCTGGTCATGTGGGCCGGTCTCGGCGCCTTCAACATCGTTGCCTTCGTCATGGTGGCGCGCGGCGCTGACCGTTTCGCCCATGCTCGGCGCAGCGAAGTGCTTTGCGAGTCGTTCGAGCGCGTGATCACCATGCCGCTCGCCTGGCACCATCAGCACGGCACCTCCAATGCGCTGCACACGATGCTGCGCGCCGTCGAAACCCTGTTCAGCCTTTGGCTCGAATTCATGCGCCAGCATCTGTCCACGGCTGTCGCCCTCGTGCTGCTGGTCCCGACCGCGATCAGCATGGACCTGCGCATGTCGCTGGTGCTGCTTGGCCTCGGGCTGCTCTATGTCGGCATCGGCCGGATGGTCATGCGCCGCACCAAGGCGGGCCAGGCCGCGGTCGAGCGCCACTACCACAAGGTGTTCGCGCATGTGACCGACTCGGTCAGCAACGTTGCGGTGCTGCAGAGCTACAATCGCCTCGGCCACGAGGCCGATACGCTGCGCCGCTACGTCAAGAACCTGCTCGACGCGCAGAACCCTGTGCTCGACTGGTGGGCGCTGGCCAATGCCTTGCACCGTCTGTCATCGGCAATCTCGATGCTGATCGTGTTGTCGATCGGCTCCTATCTCGTGACTCATGGTCAGTTGGGTGTCGGCGACGTCATTGCCTTCACCGGTTTTGCCACGATGCTGATCGCTCGCCTCGACCAGATGTCGGCTTTCGCCAACCAGATTTCCGAGGCCCGTGCCAAGCTCGAGGATTTCTACCATCTCGAGGACTCCGCGGCTGATTCCGCCGAGCCGGACGGCTTGCGCGATCTTTCCAACGTCACCGGCCATGTGCGCTTCGAGAATGTCGGCTTTGAATTCGCCAATTCCGGCCAAGGCATCGACGACGTGTCCTTCGAGGTGCAGGCGGGCCAGACCGTCGCCATCGTGGGCCCGACGGGTGCCGGCAAGACCACGCTCATCAACCTGCTGCAGCGTGTCTTCTCGCCGTCCCATGGCCGTATCCTGATCGACGGCATCGACACCCGCACCGTGACCCGCAAGTCGGTGCGCCATTCGATCGCCACGGTGTTCCAGGATGCCGGCCTGCTCAACCGCTCGATCGAGGACAACATCCGTGTCGGCCGCGCCGATGCAAGCAATGACGAGATCCATGCCGCCGCCAATGCGGCTGCCGCACAGGACTTCATCCTGTCCAAGAGCAATGGCTACGACACGGTGGTTGGCGAACGTGGCGGCCAGCTGTCGGGCGGCGAACGTCAGCGCATCGCCATTGCCCGTGCCGTGCTGAAGGACGCACCGATCCTGGTGCTCGACGAGGCGACCAGCGCGCTCGACGTCGAGACCGAGGACCGCGTCAAGGAAGCGATCGACGAACTGCGCCGCGACCGCACCACCTTCATCATCGCCCACCGCCTGACCACCGTTCGCGACGCCGATCTGGTCGTGTTCATGGACAAGGGCAGGGTGGTCGAGATGGGCGGCTTCACCGAGCTGTCGCTGCGCAATGGCCGCTTTGCCAGCCTGCTGCGCGCTGGCGGCCTGCTCAACGACGAGGAGGTCCGCCGCCTCAGCCGCACCGTGCTGCAACAGCAGGAAGCGGCCGCCTGATCAGGCACGTCTCTGCTTTCTCCCACAGGGGAGAAGGCAAAGCGCTGCAGCCCTGCGACACCACCGCTCGATTGCCCCGAACGCCGCGGCGGTTTATGTAGAACCGCATGAGCGACACGACTTCACGCCTGACAAGCTGGATGGATCTCGCCAACCCGACGCGCTTCGTCGGGCTGGCGGACAAGGTCGTGCCATGGCTGGCCACGATCGCCGCACTGATCCTCGCAGTCGGGCTCTATATGAGCTTTGCCGCGCCTGAGGATTTCCAGCAAGGCATCACCGTCCGCATCATGTACATCCACGTGCCTTTCGCCTGGCTGGCCATGATGTGCTACACGCTGATGGCGGTTTCCGCACTTGGCACGCTCGTCTGGCGGCATCCGCTGGCCGATGTCGCGCTGAAATCAGCCGCCCCCATCGGTGCGGTCTTCACCGCGCTGGCGCTGATCACCGGTTCGATCTGGGGTAAGCCGATGTGGGGCACCTGGTGGGTCTGGGATGCGCGGCTGACCTCGGTCTTCGTGCTGTTCCTGATGTATCTCGGCATCATCGCGCTGACCCGTGCGCTCGACGATGCCAGCCGCGCCGCCTGGGCCGCCGCCATCATCACGCTGGTCGGCTTCATCAACATCCCGATCATCAAATTCTCGGTCGACTGGTGGAACACGCTGCATCAGCCGGCCTCGGTGTTCCGCATGGGCGGCTCCACCATCGACCCCAGCCTGCTGTGGCCGCTTCTGGTCATGGCGCTCGGCTTCACCGTGCTGTTCTTCGCGCTGCACCTGATGGCGATGCGCACCGAAATCCGCCGTCGCCGGGTGATTGCCATGCGCAGGGTCGCGGCACGGCAGGCGGAGCGCTCTCCCCCTTCTCCCCTTGTGTGAGAAGGCAAGACGCTTCTTAGTTCACCCCATCCTTCCGCGCGCCGCCACAGGCAGCGTTTCCAGCACTTTGTCGCCGTCGACCAGGTTGACCTCGTTGAACAAGTTTGTGACGACGCAGCAATGGTCGGGCACGACACGCACGCGCTCGCCGATGCGCAATTTGCCGTCGCCCGAAAGCGTGACGGTGCCGTGCTCCTCGCTCAGCCCCGTCACCCGCGCTCCCGACACGCCGGGCAACTCGCCGAAATCGGCGAGACCCAGCGTGTCGCTGGACAGCGCCTTGCTGCCGGCATCGAGGATAGCGCGCGTCGCGGTGGGATGGCTGACCACCGTCGACAGCACCGTCAGCGCGCAATCGTCGAGCGTGCCGACGCCTTTGGCGACCTGATAGCGGTCGAGATAGATGTAGGTGCCTGGACGATACTCCGTGACAACAGATGTATCGCTGGAGCGCCACATATCCGGCGTGCCGCCGCTGGAGATGCGTTCGCAGGCGAGGCCCGATGCGGCCAGCGCCTGCTTGGCGTCGGCGAGCCAGGCTTCGGCCTCCGCTGCCTTCCCGGCGGCCGGGTAGGTCATCAGTCCTCCGAAGGCGAGGCCACCGGCTCTGTCGATCTGTCTTGCCACCGCAACCGCTTCATCGGCCGACTGCACGCCGCAGCGACCCATGCCGGTGTCGCATTCGACCAGCACCGGTAGACGATGACCGGCATCGGTGAAGGTGGTTGCCAGCCCTTCGAGCGTCTCCATGCTGTCCGCTGTCACCGACAGGGTGACGCGCCCGTGCAGCGCCAGAAGCCGCTCCAGCTTGGCGCGCCCAAGGATGTTGTAGGGAAGAAAAATATCGGTCAGCCCGGCATCGGCCATCACCTCGGCCTCGCCGATCTTCTGGCAGGTGATGCCGACGGCGCCGGCCGCCACCTGCTTCTTCGCCCAATAGGGCAATTTGTGCGTCTTGATATGCGGCCTGAGCTTCAGCCCGTTCCTGTCGGCATGCGCCTGGGCGCGGGCAATATTGGCTTCGGCGCGCGCGGCGTCGATGAGAATCGACGGCGTATCGAGGTCGTGGACGGTCGGCATCATCTTTCACCCCATGAGGAATCCGCGGGATTTATGGCCCTGAAAATCCGCGATGTCACGTGGCCAGCGAAGCGGATCTGTGGTCCATGCGCCTAAGCGCAAGGCCGGGCAGGTGGCGAGATGGATCGACACCGCATCGACGTTCGGCTATGCGATTTGCCAGACAAATCGATACGAAGGGATCATGATCATGAAGCGCTCCGCCATCAACGACATCATCCGCGAAGCCGACGCTTTCATCCGCTCGTTCGGCTACATCATGCCGCCCTTCGCCTATTGGTCGCCGCAGGAGGCGAAGGCGCGCCAGGTCGACTCGTCGGCGGTGTTCACCTCGCGGCTCGGCTGGGACATCACCGATTACGGTCAGGAGAAATTCAGGGAACTCGGCCTGTTCCTGTTCACCGTTCGCAATGGCCGCTACGAGGACATGAAGAAGGGCATGGGCATGCTCTATGCCGAGAAGATCATGATCTCGCGCAAGGATCAGCTATCCCCGATGCATCGCCACAACATCAAGGCCGAGGACATCATCAACCGTGGCGGCGGCAAGCTGGTGCTGGAACTGTTCATGCACGACCGCGACGGCGGCATCGATCCCAAGGCCGAGGTTTCGGTGCCGGTCGACGGAACCATCCATAGGCTGCCTGCGGGCGGGCTCCTGAAGCTCGACCCGGGCCAGAGCGTCACGCTGCTGCCCGGCGTCTGGCATGCCTTCTGGGCCGAGGGCAAGGACGTGCTGATCGGTGAGGTCTCCACCGTCAATGACGATCTCACCGACAATGTGTTTCGCGAACCGATCGGGCGTTTTTCCAACATCGACGAAGACGTTGCCCCGATCCATCTGCTGGTGTCCGACTACGAGAAGTGGCTGGGGTAAGGGGCCGCTCCACGCCCTCGGCGACGCCAGTCACACGACCGTGTGACTAGTCACACGGTCGAAAGTGGGTAGGCCGTAGCGCCTACCTACTGCGATCCTTGTTCGACCGATCCTGCCGCTTCGTCCTTGAAGACGACCTTTGTGCCTTTTCGCACTTCGGAGGCGAGGTCTTCGGCATCCCAGTTGGTCAGCCTGATGCAACCATGCGAGAAGGTCTTTCCGATCTTGCCTGGGTCCGGAGTCCCGTGAATGCCGTAGCTATCGATGGACAAGTCGATCCAGACCGATCCCACCGGATTGTTTGGCCCGGCAGCGATCGTGAAGGGGCGCTTGCTCCTCACTCCCTTGAAGGCAAACTCGGGATCGTAATGATAGGTTGGGTGGTGCACCACGCGTTTGACCTCCGCCTGGCCACTCGGCGCGGGCTTCTCCTGACTTCCGATCGAGGCGGGGTACGTCGCAAGCACTTTGCCGGAAGGGTCAAGCACCCGAACCTGGCGAGCGCTCTTGTCGACCTCGACGCTCGCGATGTCTTGCGGCGGATCACCTCGGGTGACAGCTGGCACGAGCAGCTTTTGCCCCGCCTTCCTGAAGCCGATGCCGGGATTGAGCCGTTCAAGCAGTTGCTCGCTGATGTGGAAGCGCTCCGCCATCTTTTCCAGGGCATTGTGGTAGGCCAGCCTGGGCAGGCGGGCCATCCTCTCCATGCGCGCCGGAATTCGCCTGGTGAACGGCCCATGCGCATCCTTGCGTGTCAAATCGTAGGTCTCAATCGCGGGGCGCGAGGAGGTCGCGACCAGCTTGTCCCATGTCTCGCGGGTGAGCTTGCCGTCGGCAGGCAATCCGTTGGTCGCTTGGAACGCACTGACTGCCCGGGTGAAGTTCTCCGCCTGGCGGCCATCGATCAGGCCTGGCGAGAAGCGTGCACGATCCAGGAGGATTTGCGCCTTCAGCACGGTCGCACTGACGCCTTTCGCTTCGCTGCCGTCAAATTGGGCGTTGTTGACGGCGGCCGCGTCCAGTTTTGCCGCCGCCGTTGCATCGCATGCGATGACGAGCATGGCGACCGCGACAAGAACGAGCCTGATCATGGAGGTCACACTCCCGTATGGGCACCTGCTTCTATGACGTCGCACGGCCGATCTGGTTCCATTTCCTGCAGTTGCGTCCGACTGCCGAGCCGTGCGCGCAGTGAACCCGGACCAGGAGCACCCGGCGGTGGCGCGGGTGCATTGTTGATAAGGGTCCGCCATCATCAAGATGAATGGCGACTCCCGTCAGCGCATGTGTTGGCTTCAGAACCGCAGAGACCGGAGCGACAACGGGCCAACGCCCGATTGAGTCCGTCTCCACAGGCTCGGTGACCGAGGAGAGCCAGGATGCAATTTCCTGCCCAGAAGAACAAAGGACCGGCTCAACCAGCCGAGGATGAGCGCCAGGCACGGCTTGAGAAAACAGCCAGGCTCAAGCAGCTTCGCTCCTATGCTTCCTGGCTTTCGTCTGACCCAAACGCCCAACTTCACGATGAGATAGACTGTTCCGTGCTGATCGAAGGCGTGGGGCGACGCAGCATGGAGCCTCGGCTGATCGGCAGGTGACATACCCGGGCGGCGAGGTTTCCACCGCCAACGACGATCTGGTCGACAATTTGTTTGGCTAAAGCAGTTCACCGTTTCACGGAAACGGCGACCCGCTCTAACTCCTTGTTTTGACGCAATTCCGGATGGAAAACCGTTTCACACTTTTCCTGGAATTGCTCTAGCCGATCGGCCGCAACAGTGGCGACAGGCAGACTTCGCGTCAGTGACAGCAGCCTTGCTGCGCGCTCGTCCTGCACAGGCAGGACGAGGTGATCGGTACGTCCGCCTTGGCCAGCGCCGCTGCAAGGCTTGTCTGCAATGTCGGCAATTCATCGGTCTCGCCGCGCCGTTTCAGGCATTCCACAAGCCCGTGCAATGCCCAGACATTGTTCGGATGCTGGGCACAGCGCTGCACCGTGCCGCTCAGGCCCAGATCGTCGCGATAGACCTGTTCTGCTTCCTGCGCGTGACCCTGGTCGAGAAGCAGCGCCGCCAGCGCATGGCGCGGCGGGTGCATCCAGGCCCACGGCTCGGTGTAGGACAGATTGTCGTCAAGCTCGACCGCCTGCCGCAAATGGCCATACGCCTCCTCATGCCGGCCCTGGTGGTACGCGAGCTCGCCGTCGAGCAGGGCGGCACCGACAGCCAGCGAAGCTTGCGCCGGGTTGCTGAGGAAGCGCCGCTCGGGCGCAATGCCTTTCAGATGCCGATGGAACTCTTCGCGCTCACGTTCAGCCTCAGCGAAATGCTTGAGCGTCGCATGCGCCACACCCTTGGCGTAGCGCTGCATGGCCGCCGTCAGCACATAGAGGCCAGGCTCCTCGGTGACCGGTTCGTCGATGATCTCCTGCCAGCGGCCGAAGCGCACCTGCACATGCGATTTCATCGCATGGTAGCCTTCCACCGTCTGCGTGAGCTTTGGCCGGCCCTGGATGGCGACCACGTCGCGCGCGACCAGGCTGCGCACTCTGTCGGCGGCCCACAGTGCAGGCTGGTGCTGGCCCGACAACATGCAGGTGAACATCATCAGATGCAGATCGTGGCAGCAGCCGAGCAAATAATAGGTCGGCTCGTCGGCATAGGCGAGATAGAGGTCGTTGGCACGCACCGCCTTTTCGCTGGCGCGTTTTGCTTTCTCATACTCGCCGCACAGCACATAGATATGCCCCGGCATGTGGTTCATGTGCCCGGCATCGGGGCACATCTCGCCGAGCAGATCCGCTGACCGCATGCCGCGCTCCGGCATGGTGGACATTTCCAGGAGATGGATGTGCAGGTGGACGATCGCCGGATGTTGTGCTGCGCCGGCCTCATCGGCAAGCCGGATCGACCGCTCGCAGACGTCGAGCGCCTCGACGACATCGGAATTCGGCGCCGGCGCGCCGGTCTTGAGGTTCCACAGCCGCCGCACCGTGCGCATCATCAGTGCTTCGACCAGCAGTGCCATCACATCATGGTCATCGGGAAAGTCCCGATACACAAGCCGCATCGCGGCGGCATAGGCGTCATCCCAACGTTCGAATTCCTCCAGGCTCACCCGGTGTGGCTTCTGGAAGCGGGCGGCCAGCGCCTCGATCAGCCGCTTCTCGATCTCACTGGCGGAAGCCGCATTGGCCCTGGCCAGTTGGACATGCTCGAAGCAGCGCTTGGTCGCGCTGTCGGCCTCGGCCTCGCCATGTTCCTTCCAGGTCAGATTGTAGAAAGGTCCGGCAGCATAGGCGATGCCCCAATGCACCATCGGACAGTCCGGATCTGTTTCGAGCGCCTTCTCAAAACACTTGATGCCTTCCTCATGGTTGAAGCCGTAGCACCAGTTAAGGCCAATATCGAACCAACGCTGGGTTTCTGTCGAGCGAGTGGAGATGGGGCGGCGGTAGGTGCCGAGGTCGAAGCGGTCCATGTGGTCTCATTCAATTCTGATTGCCAGCGAGCCAGCTCTGGTCAGACTCCTTCGCCATCAATGTGTGCCGAAACTGGCAGGCATGGCAAACGCAACGAGTGCCATCGCTGCTTGCATTTGGATACTACCGCCCTTAGCCGGTCTCTTCGGGCACCGTTTCATTTTGCCAGCCGGCTAGCTCAGGCAGGTCGTCAAGCCAGCTTTTCTCGGTCATCAAGGCATCGCCGGCCTGCGGAGCAGCCTCGGTGGCGTTTTGAATGAGCCAGTCCATCCACTTCCGATAGGCAGCCGGGGTCAACTCGGGCGGCAGCACCTTGGCCTTGGCCAGCATGCGTTTGCGGAAACTCACCTGCCTGCGGAGTTTCGTCGTCGTGAATTTGATGGTCTTGCCCTGATATTCGACCGTCCAGCGCCCGTCGCCGTGGCTGGCGAGCCTGTCGATGGCGAAGCCGCTATCCACCGGCCTATCCCGCCAAGGAAGCTCGACGGCATTCTTCCTCAGATCGAGTGCCCATCGCCTGTAGTTGGTCCCGGCACGCTGGGGCGGCAGCACCCCTGTCTGTTCGAGCATCTTCCTGCGGAAGGTCGGCTGCTTCTTAAGCTGGCCTGTCGTCAGCTCGATGCGATGCCCGCGGAATTCGACGTGCCAGCGGATCCTGCCATTGCCGAAATACTTGACCAGCCTGTCGATGACGAATTCGTCGTCGGAGAGCGTCACGCAGCCTTGGCTGATGCGTTCGAGAATGAATCGGCTGTCACTGACCATTACGCGTTTGCTCCATGCTCCTCGATGTAGCAGAGGCCGGGTGCCGGGAGTGGAGCGCGACCGGAATCGGCCTCGGCTTCATCGAAGGAAATCACGCAGCCGAGGCGGCCTACAGGAAGGCAGGGTAAGTGACGACACGGCGCGCGATGCGGCGAACGCCGGAATAAATATGCCGGCTCGTCGGATCGACTGGTGTTGCTGGCGGTGTCTTGAATTTCACGCTTGGCGCGTTCGACGGGGTCGCTGGTACAGCACTCCACTCGCTTAATCTGGTGCCATCTGGCAATTGGGGCCAATCCATTTATTTGCCGAAGTATCGAGTTCATTGTCCATGTCGGAGGCGCTGCATACAGGATACCGATCATCACCGCGCCGAGCCATACTTAAGGACTTATACCGGCGAAGGAGTGCATCGTGATCTTGGGGCTGTTGGCCTTGTCGCTGCGACGAAAGCTTCATCATGCAATTGGCAAAAGCATCCGTGCCTTGTTTAAAACCAAAGCCGGTACACTGCGCCTTGTCTTCCGCAGTCTGGGTTTGACTGGCATTCCCCTTGTCTGTCGTGCAGCCAACCAAGAAAGTAACGAACATCAGAAATCCGATGAAGACCAAAGCGCGCATTCCGTTCTTCCTTCGATAATTTCGATCCTTTGACGATCCTATAAATGTCACCCCGCCGCAACCCACCATAGCTGGGATCCCGTCAGGTGGTCGCCAGGGAGCATTTCACGATGATGAGCGTTGGTGATTGTTTTGATCGAGAGAAGAGGAGTGGCTGGGGAACCTGGATTCGAACCAGGACTAACGGAGTCAGAGTCCGTGGGTCTACCGTTAACCTATTCCCCAGCAGGCACGATCTTGAATATCACGATAAACGTGAAAACCGTGCGGGCCGAGCGGGCAAGCCGCTGTGAGCGCTGCCTTGTAGCCGCCAGCGGAAAATAGTCAAGCCTGCTCTGTGCTTCAATGGCACGTTTCGACAGGACGCCACACTTCAGATGCCGGCGCGCGGCGCCCAGTCCAATTCCAGCCTTCAAGGCTCCGTCCGGCTGAACTGCGAGCGTTCGAAGAACAACACCACGCCCAGACCCAGAATCAGCGGGACGATCAGGTAGAACAGCCGGAACACCAGCAGCGCCGCCAGCACGCCGACCGGATCCATGTCCGACAGGCCGGCGAGGAACACCACCTCGAACACGCCGAGTCCGCCCGGCGCATGCGAGATCTGCGCGATCGAGAAGGAGACGAGGAAGACGCCCAGTATGACGAAGTAGCCGGGATTGTGGGCCGCGGGCAGGGCGAAGAAGATGATCGCGGCGGCGGCCAGCAGTTCGATCGGGCCGATCAGCAACTGCCGGGCGACGATCGGCAGCGCCGGATAATGCAGCTGAAAGCTGGCGATCTTCAGCGGGCGCAGATGCAGCCAGCTGCCGAAGACATAGGCGGCGACGAGCAGCAGCATCGCGATACCGGCCGCTTCGGACAGGCCATGATGGGCGATGCCGGAAAATCGGTCGAGTATCTCAGGCTCGAACACCAGAACGAGGCCCGAGGCCAAAATCGTCGACAGCACGAAGGTGATCCAGCAGACCGCCACCAGCACGCCGACATCCTGTCCGGTCAGGCCCCTGGTACCGTAGGCGCGGTAGCGGATGACGGCGCCCGAGAACACCGAACCGCCAATGTTGTGCGACAGCGCATAGGTGGTGAAGGAGCACAGCGTGACGAACAGCCACGACACGCGCTTGCCGATATGCAGAAGCGCGATGTGATCGTAGCCGGCGAGCGAGGCATAGGCGATGATCGAACTCAGCGCGGCAAGGATCCAGCCGCGGGTCGGAATGGCCGTGATACCGTCCCATACATCGTCGAGCGAAATGCCGCGCAGTTCGTGCCAGAGCAGCAGCAGCGAGAAGATCACCGCCGCGATGCCGACGACCGGCCAGAAATAGCGTCTCCAGTTCATTGCCTGACTGCCATGCGTTGCGGGGTCCGCTTCCTTTCGTGGCTGGTGGGAGGCCGGCTGCGCCGGATTCTTCCGCTCATTTCAGAAATGCCTCATCGAAGCCGGCTATTCAACCGCGAACCCTTGTCGCAGCGGCGGCCGGCAAGATTTGTCCGTGGGGCGCCCGAAAGAGATGCCGGCAGGCGTTGCGCCGGCAACTGCGGCGTGCGGATCCATCACGCGGCCGCGCCGGAACGGCGGTCAGCGGCCTGCCGGTAAAATTCGGCATGCGGCTCTTGGTGATCGGGCACGGCGCTGTTAATCTGGCGACAACTTAAAACACTGAAGCGCCTGCTGCGTCCATCATAGGTTCGCGCGGCGCCGGAAGGAACGACAGTGGAAGACCACGATACCGGCGCCGGCGCGCCGGAGGTGGGCGTGTCCAGCGCTTCCCAGCGGTCGGCTGACCCGGGGAACGCAAGCTGGCAGCAACGCCGCCCGACGGAGCTCCGCTCCGCAGACGGGCAGGCGGGCGACGCACCCCACAAAGGCAAGCCCAAGAAGCGGCGCAAGCGAAGGCGCGGGCGCAAGGTTTTTGCGCGCGAGGAAGCGCGTCCCGCGGAGAATCGATCGCCGGCGCCAGGCAAAACCGGTGCCCCGGCGGCGGAGGCCCACAGACCGGCGGAAGCGGCGGTCTCGCCCGCCGCTCTTGAGCCGCGGCCGGAACAAGGCGCCCGTCGGCCGCCGGTCCATGAGCTTCCGGTGTTTGCGGCGCTTGACCTCGGCACCAACAATTGCCGGCTGTTGGTCGCCGTGCCGACGCGGCATGGCCAGTTCCGCGTCATCGACGCCTTTTCGCGCATCGTCCGGCTGGGCGAGGGGCTCACCGCCAATGGCCGGCTCGGCCAGCCGGCGATGGACCGCGCGGTCGAGGCGCTGAAAATCTGCGGCGACAAATTGCGCAACCGCAAGATCAGAAAAGCCCGGCTGATCGCCACCGAGGCCTGCCGCACGGCCGAAAACGGCGTCGAATTCATCGACCGCGTCGAACGCGAGGCCGGCCTGAAGCTCGAGATCATCGACCGCCAGACCGAGGCGCGGCTGGCGGTGTCCGGCTGCGGCTCGCTGGTCGAGCGCGACACCCAAGGCGTCGTGCTGTTCGATATTGGCGGCGGTTCGTCGGAAATCGCGCTCATCGATCTCGCCGGCCGCCGTTCGCCGAGGTTGGCCAATCATATCGTGTCGTGGACGTCGCTGCCGGTCGGCGTCGTCTCGCTGGCCGAGCGCTTTGGCGGCCGCACGGTGACGCGCGAGATCTTCGCCGCCATGGTCGATGACGTTGCCGGCCGGCTGGCCAGCTTCGACGGTCGCGATCGGCTGAGCCATCTCAAGGCCAGCCCGAATTTCCATCTGCTGGGCACGTCCGGAACGGTGACGACGCTGGCCGGTGTCCACCTTGAACTCGAGCGCTACGATCGCCGCCGTGTCGACGGGCTGTGGATGGACCGCGACAGCGTCGACCGCATGGTAGAAAGACTGGTTGGCTGGGATTTCCAGCAGCGCTGCGCCAACCCTTGCATCGGTGCCGATCGCGCCGATCTGGTACTGGCCGGCTGTGCTATCCTCGAAGCGATCCGCGCCGTATGGCCGTCCGAGCGGCTGCGCGTCGCCGATCGTGGCCTGCGCGAAGGTATTTTGAGCGAACTGATGGCCGATGATGGCGTCTGGCGCAACGATGGGCGTGGCAGAGCGTGAACAGTCGACCCCCACTCCGTCGAGCTACGCTCGACACCTCTCCCCCGATCGACGGGGGAGAGGAAAGGCGTGAACTTATGCAGGCTGGCTCCCTTCCTCTCCCTCCGGAGGGGGGAGAGGTGGCTCGGCGAAGCCGAGACGGAGTGGGGGAAGCCGTTCACGAAACGCGCAGACGTCGAAAAATGAACACAACTCGACGAGCGAGAAAACCCGGACCAGAAATCAGGCAATGACCAAGAAACCGGAAAAACCAGGATCCGCCAGCATTCGCGTGCTGAAGACGCGAATCAAGAAGAAGAGCGGGCTGAAGGAATCGTCGCGCCGCTGGCTGCAGCGCCACATCAACGATCCCTATGTCCAGCGCTCCAAGGCTGACGGTTATCGCTCACGCGCGGCCTATAAGCTGATCGAGATCGACGACAAGCATCATCTGTTGAAACCCGGCATGAAGGTGATCGATCTCGGTGCGGCCCCCGGCGGCTGGTGCCAGGTCGCCGCCGCGCGGACGAAATCGACGGCCGACAAGCCGCATGTCATCGGCATCGATTATCTCGAAATGGACGCCGTGCCCGGCGCACCGGTGCTGCTGATGGATTTCCTCGATCCGCAGGCGCCGCAGAAGCTGGCCGAGGCGCTGGGTGGGGATCCCGATATCGTGCTGTCCGACATGGCGGCACCGACCACCGGCCACAAGCGGACCGACCATATCCGCACCATGCATCTGTGCGAGGTGGCGGCCGATTTCGCGCTCTCCGTCCTGAAACCGGGCGGGCATTTCCTCGCCAAGACCTTCCAGGGCGGCGCCGAAAACGAACTGCTCTCCATGCTCAAGAAGAACTTCCGCTCGGTCCATCACGTCAAGCCGCCGGCGTCGCGGGATGAATCGGTCGAGCTTTATTTGCTGGCCAAGGATTTCAAAGGGCGAGATCTTCCTTCTCCCCTGGGAGAAGGTGTCGCCGAAGGCGACGGATGAGCTCCAGGGAGCGCCAACGTTTCACTCCGCTGGAACACCCCTCATCCGTCTCGGCGCTTTCGCGCCGATCCACCTTCTCCCACAGGGGAGAAGGCAAGAGGGAACTACTTCCCCGCCGTGCTCGTTTCCAGCGTCTTGGGTGTGGTCAGGCGGCCGTGGCCGGAGATGGCGTTGCCGGCATCGGGCGCCAGCCGCATGAACGACAGCGACGCGGCGGCCGAAATCGCCGCGACGACGAAAAACGCGGTGTGGAAATCCGCCAGCGTCAGTGATCGGTCGTGCAGGCTTGTGGACACTTCCAGGATTCCGCCGGCCAGCGCCACGCCGAGCGCGACCGACAACTGCTGGAACACCGCCGTGATCGGTGTCGCCTTGCTGGTGTCTTCAGCCGAAACCTCGGCATAGGCGAGCGCATTGACGCCGGTGAAGAACATCGAGCGGATGAAGCCGCCGACGAGCAGCATGGCCAGCATCAAGAGATAGGGTGTGTCGGGTGTGAACAGGCCGTTGATGGCGATCGAGGCGGCGGCGACCAGAGAACCGACAACCAGGACGCGGCGGAAGCCGGCGACGCGGAAGATCAGCGCGGTGACGAATTTCATGCCGATGGCGCCGATCGCCGAAACGAAGGTGATCATGCCGGACTGGAATGGCGTCAGGCCAAAACCGATCTGGAACATCAGCGGCAGCAGGAACGGCACGGCACCAATGCCGATGCGGAACAGTCCGCCGCCAAGCACCGAGGAGCGGAACACCTGGTTGCGGAACAATTCGAGCGCCAGCAAGGGATTTTTGGCGCGCCGCGCGTGCAGCAGATAGAGCGCGCCCGACAGCAGGCCGACCGCTACGGTGATAAGGCCGGTGGCCGGCGGCAAATAGGGCAGGCTCACCACCGACAGGCCGAAAACCACGCCGGATGCCGCCAGCCCGCTTAGCACGAAGCCGAGGAAGTCGAGCGGCGGCGTCTCCATCGATTCGGTCTCCGGCAGGAAACGCGTCGCCAGCCAGATGCCGATCAGGCCGATCGGCACATTGATCAGGAAGATCCAGTGCCAGGTGAAGTAGGTGGTGATGAAGCCGCCGACCGGCGGCCCGACCAACGGTCCGACCAACGCCGGAACGGTTAGCCAGGACATCGCCGCGACGAGTTCGCTTTTTGGTGTCGCGCGCACCAGCACCAGCCGCCCGACCGGTGTCATCATGGCGCCGCCAATGCCTTGCAGGAAGCGCGAGACCACAAAAGCCGGCAGCGAACCGGAGAGCGCGCAGGCGATCGAGCCGACGATGAAGACGGCGATCGCGGCGCGAAAGATATTCTTGGCGCCGAAACGGTCGGCCATCCAGCCGCTAATCGGAATGAAGATCGCCAGCGAGACGAGATAGGCGGTCAGGGCCAGCTTGAGCGCGATCGGGCTGGTGTGGATGTCGACGGCGATCGCCGGCAGCGATGTCGCGATAACAGTCGAATCCATGTTTTCCATGAAAAGGGCGACCGCCAATATAAGCGGGATGGTGCGGTTCAAGGAACGCGTCCAGACTTGAATGTTGCGTTGCCGGTTGCATGTCGGCCCTGAGGCGGGCGGTTACCATGCCTTCGCCGGGATGTCGCATTAATTTGCTGTCACTTTTGTGCGACCGGCAACCACAGGTGGCATCCCTTCGCCGGAAAGTCACCTTTCCGGGAGCGTGAAATCATCCGCTTTTCATCGGTGCTTGGACGTGGTACCAGCCAGCGCCAATCCTGAAAGGGAAGAAACGAGTCGGCGCTGTCCATTCCGGTCCAGCGCTTTTTTGTATTCCCCCACCGCTTTTTATGTTCAAGGGACTGGCCATGGCAAAAATCATCGAAACGTCCACCGGCGCATTGGCGCTGACCTTTGACGACGTGCTGCTGCAGCCGGGTCATTCCGAGGTCATGCCCGGCGAAACCGATGTCCGCACCCGCATCGCCGGCGATATCGACCTGAATGTGCCGATCCTGTCGGCGGCGATGGACACCGTCACCGAGGCGCGGCTTGCCATCGCCATGGCCCAGGCCGGCGGCATTGGCGTCATCCACCGCAATTTCTCGCCGGCCGAACAGGCCGAGCAGGTGCGGCAGGTCAAGAAATTCGAATCCGGCATGGTGGTCAATCCCGTCACCATCGGCCCCGACGCGACGCTCGCCGACGCGCTGGGCCTGATGCGCAGCTATTCGATCTCGGGCATTCCGGTGGTCGAGAACGGCGGCAGCGGCGGCCACAAGATCGGCCGGCTGATCGGCATCCTGACCAATCGCGACGTGCGCTTTGCGTCCGATCCGGCGCAGAAGGTCCATGAACTGATGACCCGTGACAACCTGATCACGGTCAAGGAGAACGTCGACCAGGACGAGGCGAAGCGCCTCCTGCACCAGCACAGGATCGAAAAGTTGGTCGTCGTCGACAGGCAAGGCAATTGCGTCGGACTGATCACCGTCAAGGATATCGAGAAGTCGCAGCTCAATCCGCACGCCACCAAGGACGCACAGGGCCGCCTGCGCGCCGCCGCCGCCACCAGCGTCGGCGATGACGGTTTCGAGCGCGCCGAACGCCTCATCGATGCCGGCGTCGACCTTCTGGTGATCGACACCGCGCATGGCCACTCGCAGCGCGTGCTCGACGCCGTCACGCGGGCGAAAAAACTATCCAACTCCGTCCGCATCCTGGCTGGCAATGTCGCCACCGCCGCGGGCACGCAGGCGCTGATCGACGCCGGCGCCGACGCCGTCAAGGTCGGCATCGGCCCGGGTTCCATCTGCACCACCCGCATCGTTGCCGGCGTCGGCGTGCCGCAGCTCTCGGCCATCATGTCGGCGGTCGAGACGGCGCACAAATCCGGCGTCTCGGTGATCGCCGATGGCGGCATCAAATATTCCGGCGATCTGGCCAAGGCGTTGGCCGCAGGCGCCAGTGCGGCCATGATCGGCTCGCTGCTGGCCGGAACCGACGAAAGCCCGGGCGAGGTCTATCTGCATCAGGGCCGCTCCTTCAAGGCCTATCGCGGCATGGGCTCGGTCGGCGCCATGGCCCGCGGCTCCGCCGATCGCTACTTCCAGGCCGAGGTGCGCGACACGCTGAAACTGGTCCCGGAAGGCATCGAAGGGCAGGTTCCCTACAAAGGACCTGTGTCTGGTGTGCTGCACCAGCTTGCGGGCGGGCTGAAAGCCGCTATGGGTTATGTTGGTGGCCGCGACCTTGCCGATTTCCGCGAGCGCGCCACCTTTGTGCGCATATCCAATGCCGGACTTCGTGAAAGCCACGCCCATGACGTCACGATTACCCGCGAAAGCCCGAACTATCCCGGCGGAGCCTGACCAGTACGGGCTCGGGCGGAGCCTGACGGCAACGATCCTGCGGCTGCCGCGCCACGCAGGCGCACTCTGTTTCCTGTCGGCGGTGGTTTTCATCGCCATGACGGCTATGGAATTCCTCTACTTCCGCCAGTTGAGCGGCGGCTTGCCATCACTCGACATGCGTATTTTCGGTTTCACTCCGGACGAAGGCATGGCCTGGCTGACGGCACTCGGCCGGCGCGGCGGCGAGATCATTCTCGTCTGGCACTATCTGACCTTCGATCTGTTGTTCCCGGCGCTGCTGTCTGTGACGCTGGTCAGCCTGATCCTGGCCACCGGCCGGCGATTGAAGGCTTTCCGCGTGCAGCCGGTGCAGCTGCAGTCGATCTTCGCGCTGGTCCTGGTGCTGCCCTACACGCTTGCCGACTACGCCCAGAACATCGCGGTAGCGCGGCTTCTGTCCGATTTCCTGTCGGCGAATCCGGACTCGCTGTCTTTGGCTTCGGCGCTCACCGTCACCAAATTCGCGCTTTTCGCCGTCCCGGTGATCGTCATTGCCGCCTTCTGGCTGGCAGGCCAGAAACGCCTGGCCTGATGCCGCGCGCAAAGCTTAGCCGGGTAGGGGAAACTTCGTGAACCAGACCACGATCTTCTGGCCTGTTCTGGCGCATGTGCTGCTGATCTACATCGTCTACTGCATCCTGGGTCGCCGCAGATACGGCGCAATCAGGTCAGGCGAGGCGAAGCCAGCTCAGTTCAAGGTGCGTTCGACCGAGCCGGCCTCCAGCGTCACCGTTGCCGCCAATCTCACCAACCAGTTCGAGCTGCCGGTGCTGTTCTATGTGCTGTGCCTGACGCTGCACCTGACCAACGGCGTCAACTATCTGACCCTGGCGCTGATGTGGATTTTCGTCGCATCGCGCTATTTCCACGCCTGGGTTCACCTGACCAGCAACAATCTGCTGCTGCGCAGCCGGTCATTCTTCGTCAGTGCGGTGATTCTCCTGCTGGGATGGATCTGGTTCGCGCTGCACCTGCTCGGCATGGTTTGAGCAGGGCACTTTTTCCTTCTCCCGCAAGGGGAGAAGGAAAATCCGCGAGGGACGTCTACAGGTCGAACACCGCAATCTTGCGCTTGTCGAACTTGATGCCGATCTCGCCGCGCACCAGCTTGAGCGCGGCCTCGCCGAACACCGCGCGCCGCCAGCCCTGCAGGGCCGGTACGTCGGCGTCCTCGCCCTCGGCGGCGATACGGTCGATGTCGTCGCTGGAGGCCAGCACCTTGGAGGCGACGCCTTCCTTTTCGGCGACGATCCGCAGCAGCACCTTCAACAGTTCCGCCGCGGCGCTCGAGCCCTCGGGCGGCTGGAAACTCTTCGGCAGCTTTGGCATCTGCTCCTTGGGCAGGGCAAGGGCGGTGTTGACCGCGCCAAGCAACGCCGTTGCCGTCGAAGAGCGCTCCCAGCCCTTCGGCGTCGTGCGCAGCTTGCCCAGGGCTGCCGCGTCGCGCGGCGCCTGTTGCGCCACCTCGTAGATCGCATCGTCCTTGAGTACGCGGCCGCGCGGCACGTCGCGTTCGCGCGCCTCGCGCTCGCGCCACGCCGCAACGCCCTGCACGATCGCCAGTTCCTGCGGCTTGCGCAGCCGCATCTTCAGCCGCTTCCAGGCGTCCTCGGGGTGCGGATCATAGGTCTCGCGTGAGGTCAGCACCTCCATTTCCTCGTTGAGCCAATGGGCGCGGTTTTCTCGCGCCAGTTCGGCGCTGAGGTGCTGATAGACCTCGATCAGATGGGTGACGTCGGCCAGCGCATAGTCGAGCTGCTTGTCGGAAAGCGGCCGGTGGCGCCAGTCGGTGAAGCGCGACGACTTGTCGAGCCGGGCCCCGGTGATGCGCTGCACGAGCTGATCGTAGGAAACGCTGTCGCCGAAGCCGCAGACCATCGCCGCCACTTGCGTGTCGAACACTGGATGCGGAACCAGATCGCCGAGATGGACGATGATTTCGATGTCCTGCCGCGCGGCGTGGAAGACTTTGACCACCGCCTCGTTGGCCATCAGCCTGAAGAACGGCTTCAGGTCGATATCGGGAGCCAGCGGATCGATCAGTGCCGTCACGCCGGGAGCGGCCATCTGGATCAGGCACAGGATCGGCCAAAACGTCGTTTCTCGAATGAATTCGGTGTCGACAGTGACGAAATCCGACTTTTCGAAAGCGGCGAGAACGGTCTCGAGTTCTTTCTGGGTGGTGATGACGTGCATCAAATCGCTTTTGGCAGGAGTAAGGTCTTCCTAGATTTCAGCCGCCGGGGCTTTCGTCAAGCTTTGGCACCGCCATCATGAGGTTCCCGGACCGTCGGAATCGCCGTTTCTCCTGGCCAGCCGCGCGAAAACCGTCGAAGTGCGCAGGAGCGCAATGAAGCGGCCGCGCCTGCCCGCCGGCACGCCGGACCGGGCCTGCATGCGGTAGAGGATGACGGCGATGAAGATCGCATAGACCACCGCGCTGAATACAAACAGGGCGCCCGGTCCGAAATATTGCATCGCCGTCGAGGCGGCGAACGGGCCGCCGATCGCGCCGAAGGAATAGAACAGCATCAGCGCCGCGTTGATCAGCACGAACTCGCCCGTGTCGGCGCGGTCGTTGGAATGCGCCGCCGACAGCGAATAGAGCGGCATGGCGAAACAGCCGAAGATGAAGATGAAGATGAAGTTGAGCGCCGGATTGCTGCCGGCAATGAACACCAGCGCCAGTGCCGAAAGCATCGCGCAGCAGGTTGTGATCAACAGCACCCGGCGCCGGTCCCAGCGGTCGGAAAGGTAACCCAGCGGATACTGGATGATGGCGCCGCCGAAAATGCCGACGCTGACGAAGGTCACGACATCGGCGACCGACATGCCGATCTGCTCGGCATAGACCGGGGACAAGGTGCGAAAGGCGCTGTTGGTGACGCCGACGGCGATGCAGCCGAAGCAGCCCAGCGGCGAAATCCGCCAGACGCGCGCCAGGTCGAGCTTGACCTCTTCGGGTGGTGTCGGGTTGGAGCGGTCGCCGAGCGACACCGGCACCAGCGATAGAGTGATCATCATCGACATGATGGCGAAGATAGCGAAACCGCCGGCGCCGAAGATCGGGATCAGGAACTGGGCTGATGTCACCGAACCGATGTCGACCATCCGGTAGATCGCCAGCACGCGTGCCCGGTCGTGATTGCTGACGCCGGAATTCAGCCAGCTTTCGACGATGGTGAACAGCCCGGCGAAGCAAAAACCCCCGGCTAGGCGCACCGCGCACCACATCACCGGATCGATGACCAGCACCAGGAGCAAAGTACCGACCGAGGCGATTGCCGCCAGCGCCGAAAATGCCCTGATATGGCCGACCGCCTTCATGATGCGGGTGATGGCCAGGCAGCCGAGCAGGAAGCCGGCGAAGTAGAAGGTGCCCATCAGTCCGATGTCGGAAGCGGAAAACCCTTCCTGCGCGCCGCGCAGCGCGATCAGCGTGCTCTGCAGCCCATTGCCGCCGAGCAGTATGCCTGCGGCGAGAAGAAGCGGGATCATCGGGCGGATGGAGGACATGAAGCAATCACGTGTCGGTGATCTCTTCTTGAACCATCGCCTTGACCAATACCAGCGGCAATTCCTGGAAGCAAAGTTCGAATCCGGCCTGGGCCGGGAAGGGGCAGGCCGTTCAATCCGTGCTGGGGTTCAGAAATTTCAGAGACGCTGCATGTGCAACAAACGCTTCAACACTCTCCTTTGAGTAGCCGAGAAGAGTGCCTTCCAGCCTCGCCAGATCGTTCGGTGTGAAGACATCAAAGGCTGCTTCGCTACGGCACATCCGAGCGATCAGCAGGCTGAGCTTGCAGCGCCATTCCTCCGTCGGCAGGCAGTAGCAGCGTTCCTCCACAGACGTTTTTGAATCAACCTGGGAAAATTTCAGGATGCGGCCTTCCTCGACAATCGGTCCGAAATGCGCGTCACCAACATCTTCGGTGTCCATACCCGGTTCCGCTGCGAACAAGGCCATTGGCTTGTCGCCCCGAAGCATCAATTCCAACTCGCGACCATTATGTGGCGCGATGCCCTTTGGGGGAGTGCGTTTTGGCACAAAGCATCTCCAAATCGTTTGATTGCTGCATCGTTGCAAGAAACACTTCTGGCGGCAATGCATGAAGGCCGGCAGAGACTCGAACCCCAAAGGCCTGCTTGCCTTGACAAATCCGGCCTCCCATGCGCTTTTCGCGCAAATTTTGAGGCCGGGCTTGATGCTCGGCCCGCAACCCAGCACCCCGGACTTTATCAATGACAATGCACCGTTACCGCAGCCATACCTGTGCCCAGTTGAGGAAGAGCGACGTTGGCTCGACCGTTCGTCTGTCCGGCTGGGTGCATCGCGTGCGCGATCATGGCGGCCTGCTCTTCATCGACCTGCGCGACAATTATGGCCTGACCCAGATCGTTGCCGATCCGGATTCGCCTGCCTTCAAGGTCGCCGAGACCGTGCGCGGCGAGTGGGTCATCCGCGTCGACGGCGAGGTCAAGGCGCGCTTGCCCGAGACCACCAACGCCAATTTGCCGACCGGCGAGATCGAGATCTTCGCCCGCGAGATCGAGGTGCTGTCGGCGGCCAAGGAACTGCCGCTGCCGGTGTTCGGCGAGCCCGACTATCCCGAGGATATAAGGCTGAAGTACCGCTTCCTCGATCTGCGCCGCGAGACGCTGCACAAGAACATCATTGCGCGTACCAAAATCATCGCGGAAATGCGCAAGCGCATGGGCGAGGTCGGCTTTACCGAATTCTCGACGCCGATCCTGACCGCGTCTTCGCCCGAGGGCGCGCGCGACTTCCTGGTGCCGTCGCGCATCCATCCCGGCACCTTCTACGCGCTGCCGCAGGCGCCGCAGCAGTACAAGCAGCTGATCATGGTGTCGGGCTTCGACCGCTACTTCCAGATCGCACCCTGCTTCCGCGACGAGGACCCGCGCGCCGACCGTCTGCCCGGTGAATTCTACCAGCTCGACCTTGAAATGAGCTTCGTCGAGCAGGACGACGTGCTGTCGACCATGGAACCTGTCATGCGCGGGGTCTTCGAGACCTTCGCCAACGGCAAACCGGTGACGCAGAACTTCCAGCGCATTCCCTATGATGTGGCCATGCGCAAATACGGCTCCGACAAGCCGGACCTGCGCAACCCGATCGAGATGCAGGCCGTCTCCGATCATTTTCGCGATTCCGGCTTCAAGGTGTTCGCCAACATCCTGGCCAACGACCCGAAGGCCGAAGTGTGGGGCATTCCCGCCAAGACCGGCGGCAGCCGCGCCTTCTGCGACCGCATGAATTCCTGGGCGCAGGGCGAGGGCCAGCCGGGGCTGGGCTATATCTTCTGGCGCAAGGAGGGCGACAAGCTCGAAGGCGCCGGTCCGCTCGCCAAGAACATCGGCGAGGAGCGCACCGAGGCGATCCGCCTTCAGCTCGGCCTTGCCGATGGCGACGCCGCCTTCTTCGTTGCCGGCGACCCGAAGAAGTTCGTCTCCTTCGCGGGGGCTGCGCGCACCCGTGCCGGCGAGGAGCTGAACCTTGTCGACCGCGAGCGTTTCGAACTGTGCTGGATCGTCGACTTCCCGTTCTTCGAGTGGAACGAGGAAGAGAAGAAGATCGACTTCGCCCACAACCCGTTCTCGATGCCGCAAGGTGGCATCGATGCGCTGAATGGCGAGGACCTGCTCGGCATCAAGGCGTTCCAGTACGACATGGTCTGCAACGGGTTCGAGATCGCCTCAGGCGGTATCCGCAACCATCTGCCCGAAACCATGGTCAAGGCGTTCGAGACGGTCGGGCTGGACCGCGCCACGGTCGAGGAGCGCTTCGGCGGCCTCTATCGTGCCTTCCAGTATGGCGCACCGCCGCATGGCGGCATGGCCGCCGGTGTCGACCGCGTCGTCATGCTGCTGCTCGGCGCCAAGAACCTGCGTGAGATCACCATGTTCCCGATGAACCAGCAGGCCTATGATCTGTTGATGAATGCACCGTCGGAAGCGAGCCCTCAGCAGCTTCGCGACCTGGCGCTGCGCGTTGCCGTGCCCAGGAAGGACGCCTGATCGCGCGCTTTGGGCGATGCTTTAAAGAACCGCCCGAACCGATTCTTTCGATTCGCTAATCCCAATGAAAAGCCCGGCATCGCTGCCGGGCTTTTCGCATACCGAGATCGCTTCGATCAGTCTTCGTTGGCCTTGACGGTGACACCGAGCGTCTTGGGCAGATCGAGCGGGTTGGACATGGCGCCCGCCATGATCAGCGCGAACGGCACGGATGCCGGCGGCTCGGCCGAGATTTCGAGGCTCTTCGGATCGTCGAGGAATTTGCTGACCGCGGCCGTAACCTGCGCAGTCAGTTCCGGATTGTTGAGCTGCGCCATGCCGAACGGCACGATCGCCTTGGCCTGGTTGGCGATGTCCTTGCCGGACATGCCTTGCTGCTTGCCGACATAGTCCAGAACCTTGTTGGTCAGCGAATCGTCGTCGAAGCGGATCGAGGCGCTGTTGAACGAAAGCTGCTGCAACAGGCCGAGCATGGCCATGCCTTGCGCCGAATTGTCGGCGCCTTCCGGCTGTGCCGCCATCTTCTTCTGCATTTCCTGCAGCGACTTGATGAAGTCCAGCGTGTAGCCGCCGAGATCGAAGGTCATGCCGAGCGTGCCGGCATTCTCGACCGAGATGTCGTATTTCGACAGTTCCATCTTGCCGTCCGTGGGCTGCCAGGTGCCGGCCATTTCGAGGTTGCCCGCGATGTTCTGGTAGCCGAGCGCGTTGATGACTTCCTTGGACTTGGGATCGTCCACCAGCGTCAGGTCGGCATTGAATTTTTCGGTGGTTGCGGTGAATTCCATCGCCTTGCCGTCCGCCGGCGGCGTGATCTCGATGGCAAGTCCGTCCATCGAGAAGGCGGTCTTGTCGGCGACCTTGACGGTCATGTTCGAGAGTTCGGCGGACTTGTACATCATCAGCGAGCCCAGCGGGCCGGTGGCGCCGTCGGCCGGAACTGTCATGTCGTGGATGACGAAGGGGCTAAGGTCGAGGGTGACGCCGTCCTTGCTGTGTGTGAAGGCAGCCGTTGATACGGTGGCGATGTCATAGCCGCCATTTGCCTCGGTCACGCCTTCGAGTTTGACGTCGCCGATGGGAAGCGCTTCCTTCTCCGCCGCCGGTTTGATGGCAACGCCCTGCAGCACCATGCTGGTGTTGTCGCCGGTCACCCCGGTCCAGGTGATGTCGACACCTTGTGCGACAAGCGCTGCCTTCAGCCGGTCGGCCACTGCCGTATCCTGTGCGAGGGCCGCATTCAGCGGCAGCGTGAGCAAGAAGGTCGAAAAAGCCAGTTTCCTGAGAATTGAGCGTTTGATTGTCATCGCAAGGTCCCTGAGAGTGTCCTGAAATTGTTTTTTCAATTATTTGCGCCATCACCATTCCGTGACGAACTGGACCGGAAAAAGGCGTGTCCCGGCACATTGGTCAAAAATCGCGGTGAAAGGCAAACCCGATCCCACCGTCTTTGCGCAAACCGGTGAATTTGTCATGAAGAGCCGATAGCCGGATATCGTCGCGCTTGGCGATAGAGCCCGCATGTAACAGGCTGATGTTGGCCGACATCCGCTGGGGTATGGTTTCATGTTGCAGAAAGGCCGGTATCTCCGTCGGGCTCTTGCCGCGAATCACCCGCTCGGCTAGTCCGAGCCCATGGGAAAAAGGCTTTTGCCGCCTGAAAATGGCGGTGGCGATCACATCGAGCCGGTCGATCTGAAGAAGGCGCTGGAAGAGCGCTATCTGGCCTATGCGCTGTCGACCATCATGCACCGGGCGCTGCCCGATGTGCGCGACGGACTGAAGCCGGTCCATCGCCGCATCATGCACGCCATGCGCCTGCTGCGGCTCAACCCCGATCAGGGCTTTGCCAAATGCGCCCGCATCGTCGGCGAGGTGATGGGCAAGTTCCACCCGCATGGCGACCAGTCGATCTATGACGCGCTGGTGCGGTTGGCGCAGGATTTCTCGATGCGCTATCCCCTGGTCGACGGGCAGGGCAATTTCGGCAACATCGACGGTGATAACGCCGCCGCCATGCGCTACACCGAAGCGCGCATGACCGATGTGGCGACCGAACTGTTGTCCGGCATCACCGAGGATGCCGTCGATTATCGGCCGACCTACAATGAAGAAGACGAGGAGCCGGTGGTTTTGCCCGGCGCCTTTCCGAACCTGCTGGCCAACGGCTCGTCCGGCATCGCGGTGGGCATGGCGACATCGATCCCGCCCCACAACGCCGCCGAGCTTTGCGATGCCGCACTTCACCTGATCGAAAACCGGGACGCGCCGGTGGCGAAGCTGATGGATTTTGTCCAGGGACCGGATTTCCCGACCGGCGGCATCATCGTCGACAGCCGCGCCTCGATCCTCGAAGCCTACGAAACCGGTCGCGGTGGCTTTCGCGTGCGCTCGAAGTGGTTCCAGGAGGACCAGGGCAGGGGCACCTGGAGCATCGTCGTCACCGAAATCCCGTACGGCGTTCAGAAGGCGCGGCTGATCGAGAAGATCGCCGAGCTGCTGATGGCGCGCAAGCTGCCGCTGCTCGAGGACATCAGGGACGAAAGCGCCGAGGACGTCCGCGTCGTGCTGGTGCCGAAGAGCCGCTCGGTCGACCCAGGCATCCTGATGGAATCGCTGTTCAAGTTGACTGAGCTCGAAAGCCGCTTCCCGCTCAACATGAACGTGCTGTCGCGCGGCAAGGTGCCCAACGTGCTGTCGCTGAAGGGCGTGCTGCAGGAATGGCTGGAGCACCGCCGCGACGTTTTGGTCCGCCGCTCGAAACATCGCCTCGGCGAGATCGAAAGGCGGCTGGAGATACTTGCCGGCTATCTGATCGCTTACCTCAACATAGACGAGGTGATCAGGATCATCCGCGAAGAGGATGAGCCCAAGCAGGTGATGATGGCCCGCTGGTCGCTCACCGACACCCAGGCCGAAGCCATCCTCAACATGCGGCTGCGCGCCCTGCGCAAGCTGGAAGAATTCGAGATCCGCAAGGAATTCGACGGCCTGAGCGCGGAGAAGAAGCAGATCGAGGCACTGCTTGCTTCAAACGAGAAGCAGTGGGCGACGATCAAGTGGGAAGTTACCAACATCCGCGACAAGTTCGGCCCGGAGACCGATCTCGGCAAGCGCCGTACCCAGTTCGCCGACGCGCCCGAACACGATCTGACCGACATCGCCCACGCCATGATCGAGCGCGAGCCGGTCACCGTGGTCGTCTCGGAAAAGGGCTGGCTGCGGGCGATGAAGGGGCATCTGGCCGATCTCTCGACGCTGACCTTCAAGGAGGGCGACAGCCTCAAGCTCGCCTTCCATGCCCAGACCACCGACAAGGTGCTGGTCTTCACCACCGGCGGCAAATTCTACACCATCGGCGCCGACCGGCTGCCTGGCGGGCGCGGCCATGGCGAGCCGATCCGCATCATCGTCGACATGGACAATGACCAGGACATCGTCACCGCCTTCGTTCACGATCCGAAGCGCAAGCTGCTGCTGGCCTCGCATGACGCCAACGGTTTCATCGTGCCGGAGGAGGATGTCGTCGCCAACACCCGCAAGGGCAAGCAGGTGATGAACGTCAAGGCGCCGGACGAGGCCAAGCGCTGCATCCCGGTCACCGGCGACCATCTCGCCATCGTCGGCGAGAATCGCAAGATGCTGGTGTTCGCGCTCTCCGAGATTCCGGAGATGGGCCGCGGCAAGGGCGTGCGGCTGCAGAAATACAAGGACGGCGGCCTCCTCGATCTCAAGCCGTTCACGCTTGAGAGCGGCCTTTCCTGGCAGGATTCAGCCGACCGCACCTTCACAAGGTCGCGTGAGGAACTGGCCGAATGGATCGGCGCCAGGGCTTCAGCCGGACGCATGGTGCCGAAGGGATTCCCGAGAACGGGGAAGTTTGGATGACGCTGCTAATCTCCCCCCTTGAGGGGGAGATGTCGCCAAAGGCGACAGAGGGGGTCGGTACGACTGGGCGCGGCCCCCCATCGCAGACACAGGAGGCTAGCGCTTCACGCGCGGCGACCCCTTCTGGCCTGCCGGCCATCTCCCCCTCGAGGGGGAGATTCCCAAGCATTTGGACTATCGTCACGATTGCGGCACTATAACAGTACATAACGCTGAGATAGGCCGGGGAGAAATGGGCGTTTGAAGGAAGCGAAGATCCAGAAGCCGGAACGACAGCAGCGTCTGTTCGGTCTGTCGACGCCGCTCAGGGCAGCCGTCATTCCGCCGCTGTCGGCGGCGCGCTGGCTGCTGGTGCTGATCGTCGCCGCCGGCGTCTATTTCTTCCACGGGTTTCTGTTTCCGGTGCTGGCGGCCCTCGTAATCGCCTTCGCCAGCTGGCCGCTCTACCGGCGCCTGCTTGTCGCGGTCGGCGGCAACCGCACCATCGCCGCGACCTTTGCCATACTGTTCATCCTCGCCTTCCTGGTGATACCGATCGCGCTCGCCGGCACCTATGCGATCAACGAGGTCCGCGAATGGGTCGCCTGGGCGATCGAGACCAACCGGCACGGCGCCGTCACGCCGCACTGGATCGCCACCATGCCCGTCGTGGGCGAGTGGCTGAACGAGCAGTGGACGACCAATTTCGGTCATCCGGGCGGCATCGGCGAACTGATCCAGCTGATCAGCGGCGCCAACATCGGCAGCATCTATCGCGGCGTGCTGGCCGCCGGCGGCAGCGCTTTCGGCCTGCTGTTGACGCTGCTGTTCATGATGATCGCTTTGTTCTTCGCCTATCGCGACGGCGAGCATTTTGCCGGCCAGATCGACCGTCTCGGCGAGCGCATCCTGCCGGCCAGATGGGAGCGGATCTCGCGCGTCGTGCCGGCGACGATCTCCTCGACCGTGACCGGCATGACCGTCATCGCCATCGGCGAGGGCCTGGTGCTGGGCATCGCCTACTGGCTGGCCGGCGTGCCGTCGCCGGTCACACTCGGCGCCCTGACCGGCGTCATGGCGCTCATCCCGGGCGGTGCACCGCTGTCGTTCACGCTGGTCTCGATCTACCTCGCCGCCAGCGGCTCGCCGATGGCCGGGCTGGCGCTGTTCCTCTGGGGGGCGGTCGAACTGTTCATCGTCGACAAGACATTGCGCCCCAAGCTCGTCGGTGGCCCGATAAAACTGCCCTTCCTGCCGACTTTTTTCGGTCTGATCGGCGGCGTCAAGACCATGGGGTTTCTCGGCCTGTTCATCGGCCCGGTGCTGATGGCCCTGCTGGTGGCTATCTGGCGCGAATGGCTGCGCGAGGTGGAAATGGCGGAAGACGTCGTTCCCGATGGCGTCGCCGAGATCGAAGGCAGCCCGCCGCAGATCGAAATTGTCGCCGAGAAAAAGGCCCGGGCATGATCTTCGGGATCCAAGCGCGACTCACCTGACGTCGGTCTACGCATGTTTTTGCGATTTGTTCTGCCAAGAATTATTGAGGGAATGCAGGCGCGCGAAGGTTTTTTTGGCGCTGCCTACGAATTGCGAGGCCAACCTGATATCGATCAACACACGTTAGATCGGCCGGAAGATAGTCTCGCCTGGTTTCGACAGAACCTTGCGGTACCGCCACGTTTCAACCTCTCAAGATCGAAAGGTTTTTACCGGAAACAGACGACCCAAGGATTAAGCTGGTTCAAGCCAACGGCAACGGACCATTTGGCAAGGGCTTATGACCTCGCGGCGCTCCTTGGGCGGCATGGGCATCATGTCGAGGTCATGAAGAGTTCCCGTCTGGGATATGTTGTTTACGAGGACGAATACCAGATAATCGCAGAGCCTTTTTCAGATACGGCAACGCGTTGATTGCGCTTGCGTGCGCTGCAGGTCTGGAACGACTGCCGTCCACTCTCTAGGCCGGGTGAGCGACGGCGAGCGTCGCTCGGCGCTTGCGGCCCTCATGCAGTTGCCACAGCGAATGCGCAGTCAGCGTGACGATCAGGATCCCGCCACCGATCAGGCTGTTCCGGGTCGGTGCCTCGGCGAAGATCATCCACACCCAGACCGGCGCCAGCACCGTTTCGAGCACGTAGAACATCGCCACTTCCGGTCCCGAAATGTATTTCGGCCCGGCGGCAAGGCAGAAGAACGAAATCGGCATGACGACCGCGCCGTTGAAGACGATCCACCAGGGCGCGTTCACGTGAAAGCCTTCGCCTGTCACCATGAAGGCCGCCAGCCCAAGCGGCAGAAGCACCCCGACGAGCGAGGTGAATCCCATGTCCTTGCCACTGGCGCGCGAGATGGTGATGGCCACGGCGATGAAGAAGGCCGAGCAGAGCGCCATGAAATCGCCGAACAGCTTGCCGGTGCCGACGGAACCGCCGACGATGACCAGCACGCCGAAGATCATGATCAGCATCGCCGCGATGGTCACCAGCCGCGGCCTCTCGCGCAGGAATATCCAGGACAGCAACCCCGCAAAGACGGTGTTGAAGGCCAGGATGAACACCAGGTCGGCGGTCGAGGTGTGATAGACGGCGGTGACGAAGGTGATCCCGGTCAGCCCGTAGCAGATCGCCACGATCAGTCCGGACCAGCCGGGGATGAGCGGCGGGGCATTTCGGCTCAATGCCCGCCAGATCGACCAGATGACCATCGCCGCGACGAATGTGGTGCCGGTGCGTAGCAGCATGATCGTCCATGCGCCGCCGTCGGCGAGCCGGATCAACGGTATGTCGACAGTCAGCGTCAGCCCGCCGATGGCGGTTATCAAAAGGCCTTTCTGGTGGTCATGGTGAGAGGACATGCAGGAACTTTCGCAATGAAATGCAGGCTGGCGGCCGGCCGGTGCAATGGCGCACTCTCTCCAGCCAACCGGCTGAAAGACCAGCATCCCCTGCCTTGAAACAGTTTAAAGGCGGACCTTGGAAAAGCTCAGCGTGAAACCGCTTCGTTGGTGTAGCGCTCCCAGCCCTTGGGGCCGAGATGCTCCTGCGGCATGAAGCGCATCTTATAATTCATCTTGCGCGAGCCGTTGACCCAGTAGCCGAGATAGACATGGGGCAGGCCCATCGCCCTGGCGCGGGCGATGTGGTCAAGGATCATGAACGTGCCGAGCGACCGTTCCTCGAAATCGGGATTGAAGTAGGAATAGACCATCGACAGGCCGTCGGCCATCTTGTCGGTGAGCGCCACCGCGATCAGCTCGCCCTGTCCCTTGCCGGTGATGAAGGTGTCGGGTCCACGCCGCCGATATTCGATCACCTTGGTGTCGACATGGGTATCCTCGACCATCATCGCATAGTCGAGCACCGTCATGTCGGACATGCCGCCACGGCGGTGGCGGGCATCGAGGTAGCTGCGGAACAGGGAATATTGTTCGGTCGAGGGCTCGGCATTGTGCATGTAGCCGACGAGATCGGAATTGTGCTGCAGCACGCGCTTCATGTTGCGGCTGGCGACGAATTCCTGGGCGAGGATGCGTACCGAAACGCAGGCGCGGCAGGTCTCGCAGGCCGGCCTGTAGGCGATGTTCTGCGAGCGCCGGAAGCCGCCTTGCGTCAAGAGGTCGTTCATCTCCGCCGCCTTGTCGCCAACCAGATGCGTGAACACCTTGCGCTCGAACTGGCCGTCGAGATAGGGGCACGGCGACGGCGCGGTCAGGAAGAACTGCGGCGACTGGGTCGGATGCTGCGTCATCGAGCCTTGGAAACACTCCTTCGAATCGCTCTACCTTTGGCGCGGATGGCGAAAAATTCAACAGGATTATGTGGGCGCGGTCGACTCGACGCCTTCACATTTGTGCTCAATCGGTTGCGACTGCTCTTCAGAGGGCCGTTTCAGCGGTCGGTGCGGCTGACGACCGTGCCAAGCAAAAGATCGTGCAAGGTGCGTTTGCGGTCGGAAAACAGCGTCACCAGCAGGACAAGCGGCGACAGGATGACATTGCCGGCCCAGAACAGGACCGAATGGACAACCGCAGTGAGGCCGTCGATCGGCCTGCCGTCGAGCCGGTCGAGCCGAATACCCATCATCTTCATGCCCGTGGTGGCCTGATCGGTGCTGCCGAGCGTGTTCCAGATGTAGAGGATGGCCACAGTCGGCAACAGGATGCCGAACAGCATCCAGCCAAGCCCGAGGGTCAAAAGCCCGAGGAAGAACACCAGAATGGCAAACGGGATGGTGAGCAGCGCGACGATGACATAGTCGATCATGAAGGCGAGGATGCGCTTCGTGCGCACGCCGTCATAGGCCCTGACATCGTCGAGCCTGCTGGTGATGAGTTCGCCGTCGAGAACGCGCGCGTTCATGTCATTTCCTCGTAACAAGGTCCGACATAGGGTGCGGACTGCTCAGCCATGAAATGGTGAAGGCCTGTGGCGGAATCAAGATCGCGCTTCCAGCGGTGCTCCAGCTTCGATGGCGTCGGGCCCGATGCGAACTGGTTGAATTTGCGGCGCGGATAGCATTAGCTTGTTGCGGCGCAGCAGAGCGCACAGGGGACGGGGCAATATGGACTACGACATGCTGGTCATCGGCAGCGGCCCTTCCGGCCGCCGTGCCGCGGTGCAGTCGGCCAAGCTCGGCAAGTCCGTGCTGGTGGTCGACCGCGGCCGGCGTCTGGGCGGTGTCTCGGTGCATACCGGGACCATCCCATCGAAAACGCTGCGCGAAACGGTGCTCAATCTCTCGGGCTGGCGCGAGCGTGGCTTCTACGGGCGCGGCTACCGCGTCAAGCAGGATATTTCGGTCGGCGATCTGGTCGAGCGCCTGCACAAGACGCTCGACCATGAGGTCGAGGTGCTGCAGCACCAGTTCATGCGCAACACGGTCAAGAGCGCTCGCGCCGCGGTGAAATTCCTTGGCCCCAACAAGGTCAGCCTGACATCAGACACCGGCGATTACAGCGAGGTCGGTTTTGCCAATGCGCTGATAGCGGTCGGCACCAGGCCGCACCGCCCGCGCGACGTGCCTTTCGACAAGACCCGCGTCTTCGACAGCGACGAGATGCTGGAGCTTGATCGCTTGCCGCGCACGCTGACCGTGATCGGCGCCGGCGTCATCGGCGTCGAATATGCGACGATCTTTTCCGCGCTCGACGTGCCGGTAACCTTGGTCGAGCCGCGCAACTCCATCCTCGATTTCGTCGACCGCGAGATCGTCGACGATTTCATCCACCAGATGCGCGATCGCGGCATGACCATCCGGCTGGGCAGCGCGGTGAAGGAGATCCGCTCCAAGCCGGACGCCGCCGAAGTGGAACTGGCCGATGGCCGCACCATCCGTTCCGAGGTTGTGCTCTACGCCGCCGGCCGCACCGGCAATGTCGGCAGCCTGGGCCTGGATGTCGTCGGCATCGACGCCGACTCCAGAGGGCGCATCAAGGTCGATCCGCAATCCTTCCAGACCAGCGTGCCCAACATCTATGCCGCCGGCGACGTCATCGGCTTTCCGAGCCTGGCCTCGACTTCGATGGAGCAGGGCAGGGTGGCCGCCTGCCATGCCTTTGGAGTGCCTTTGCCGCCGCCGCCGGAAACCTTCCCCTATGGCATCTATGCGGTGCCGGAAATCTCGACGGTCGGCCAGTCCGAAGAACAGGTGCGTGAGAGCGGTGCGGCCTACGAGGTCGGCGTGGCGCGTTTTCGCGAGACCTCGCGCGGCCACATCATGGGTGTCAACACCGGCTTCCTGAAGCTGCTGTTTTCGATCGAAACGCGCCGTCTGCTCGGCGCGCACATCATCGGCGAGGGCGCCACCGAGCTCATCCACATCGGCCAGGCGGTGATCAATCTCGGCGGCACCGTCGACTTCTTCGTCAACAACACCTTCAACTATCCAACGCTCGCCGAAGCCTACAAGATCGCCGGGCTGGATGCCTGGAACCGGATGGGAAGAGGGTAGGCCGGCTGGTCGTGGCGGCGAGCCTGTCAGCTTGCCTGCGCCACCGCCGCCGGTCCCGCCAGCCATTGCCTGACGATTGCCGCGTCGGCGCTGCCGAATTCATGACCTGATGAGACAATCCTGGCGTCGATCTCGGCGCCATGCCGACTGAGCAATGTCACCAGAGCAGGGGCGAAAGGCGCATAGGTGAGGTCGGCGGCGCCGGCGATCATCAGCACCCGCACCTTTGACAGATCCGTCGCCGGCACATCATCGAGCACCGGCATCGGTCGCAGCAGCGCGGCGCGTTCGACAAGGCCCGGATGCAGCAGCATCAGGCTCGAAACCAGATTGGCGCCGTTCGAATAGCCGAGGAAAATTGTGCGCGAGAGGTCGAGATGATGGCGTGTGGCCGCGTCAGCGACGAAGCCCGCAAAGGCCTCGGTTTCGGTGCGGATGCTCGCCTGTTCGAAGCGCGTCGGCGTGATCCGCGCGAACCAGCGGAAACCATCCTCCTGGACAACGCGGCCACGCACCGCGACGAGCGTGGCACGCGGTGCGATCTCTCGCGCCAGCGGCACCAATGTCGTCTCGTCGACACCCGACCCATGCAGCAGGAAGAAGCAGTCGCCCGTTGAATCCGCCGCGCCGTAAAGCCGGTAGTGGAAGGCGAGATCACGCCGCAACGCACCATCTTGTGAGGTCTCGTCGATCATCGACCATCCTCTTGATTATATGACGTTTCGCTCAATTTGCCGGCTTCAAAACGCAATATTTTCAAGCTCCGCGAAAGTTGATTGAACCGGGCGCATTACAGTCCGTTTCTCCGCCGATAACATCCTTCGGGAGGAATCGAAGCGGTGCGCCGGGGGTCGCATTGCCGGTATGAACAACCAGCTTTGAGGCCTTTTTGTCGATGACCACCCAGATTTCCCCGGACCGCGATGCGCGTGTCCCAGACCGCGAGGCGCGTGTCCCGGACCGCACTGAGCGCGACACGCGCATCGATGTGATCCGTGCTCTCGCCTTGTTGACCATCTATGTCGACCATGTGCCGGGTACCGCCTTCGAGTATCTGACATACAAGAATTTCGGCTTTTCGGATGCGGCGGAGGTCTTCGTGCTGATCTCGGGAATCTCGGTCGCGCTCGCCTACGGCAAGAAATTCCAGCCTGGAAACCGGCTGCTGGCAACTTTGAAGATGTTGCGCCGCGCCGGTGTGCTTTATGCCACCCACATCGTCACCACCATGGTGGTGATGGCCATTTTCTGCGCTGCGGCGGTGTTTGCCAGGCGGCCGGAGCTTTTGACGATGATCAACATCGAGCCGTTGATCAAGAATACGCCGCAGGTGCTGATCGGCATCGTGACGCTGGGCCACCAACTTGGGTACAACAACATCCTGCCCGTCTATGCGGTGCTGCTCTTGCTGGCGCCGCTGTTCCTGCTCATTGTCAGCTATCGGCCGGTCCTGGCACTGGTGGCATCCGGCGCCCTGTGGCTGGTCGCGGGGATTTATCAGATTGCTCCGCCCAACTACCCCGAGCCCGGCTTCTGGTTTCTCAACCCGCTGTCGTGGCAGTTCCTTTTCAACATCGGCCTGGCGGGCACGCTGCATGTGCGTCGCGGCGGCACCATCCCGGTCAATCGCTGGCTGGTTGGGGCGGCCTTGGCCTACACCGTTGTGGCCCTGGTCTGGGTGCACAGCCCGCTCTGGGGGCATATCTCCTGGTTTGGCCTGCCTCCGGTGCTGACCGGTTTCGACAAGACGTTCCTGTCGCTGCCGAGGCTCCTGCATATACTCGCAGTGAGCTACCTGATCGTGGCATTCCCGGTGATCTCGAATCTGTTTCGCACCGGGCGCGATCATCCGCTTGCCATATTGGGCAAACGATCGCTGCCGGTTTTCATTGCCGGCACGGTGCTTGCAATGGCGGCGCAGGTGCTGAAGCTGATCAATCCGGGCGGATTTGCCTATGACAGCCTGTTGATATCGGCCGGCATCGTCATGCAGTTCGCGCTCGCCTACTATCTCGAATGGCTATCGGGCCTTGGCTGGTCCGCCAAAAGCAGGCCGGCTCACAGCGCCGCACCGCCCGTCCATGCTGCATCCTTCGCGATGCCGGGCATGGCGACAAGAATGGGCCGTTGAGCTCAGGCGGACGAGGGGCCGGATGAGGCCCGCACCACGAGTTCGACCGGCAGCGATTGCCGGCTGAACGAACCATCATTTTCAAGGATCGCCTTGACGGCAAGGCGGCCCATCTCGGCGATCGGCTGGACGATCGTGGTCAGCGGCGGCTTGGAAACCGCCCCTTCCGGAACGCCGTCGAAGCCGACGACAGAAACATCGCCCGGTACTGCAATGTCGTGCTGCCGCAGCCAGTCCAGCGCATGGAGCGCCATCCTGTCCGACATCGCCAGGATGGCTGTCGGCGCCTCGGCACCGGCGAAAATATGGTCGAGGCCGGCCCACACGCTCTTCTCGTCATTGACGGTCTCGTAGATCGGCACACGCGAGACGTCGATGTCGACGCGGGAGAGTTCCGCGAAATAGCCACGCAAGCGGTCCCGCGTAGCGGAGTAGAGGGCCATTTCCACCTGCTCCCTTGTGGTAGGGCCGAAGCCTGCGTCGGCACAGGGCAGGGTAAGCACGGCAAAGCGGCGGTGTCCGAGCTCGGTCAGGTGGCGGGCCGCCAGGCCGGCACCGGCGATGTTGTCGACGCCGATCGCCGCGACCGCATCGTCGTCGTCCGAATCGAGGTCCAGCGCCACAAAGGGGAGCTTGCGTTCACGTGCCAGTTGGACCAGCTTTGAGCCGCCATCGACACAGAAAACGATGAAGCCATCGACCAGCGCACTCTGGATGTTCCACGCGAGCTGCTCGCCATTGACGGCGGAGACCAGCGAAATCCCCGCACCGGTCGCGTCACAAGCCTGCGAGATGCTGGCCATCATCACCCGGGCAAAGGGATCGTCGAAGAAATAGGAGAGGGGTTCCGCGGTCGCGACACCGATGGCATTGACCTTGCCGGCGCGCAGCAGCCGGCCCTTGGGATCCGGTCCGCCATATCCCATGGCCTCGGCTGCCGCCTTGACCCGTTCACGGACCTCCTCGCGCACGATCTCCGGACGGGCGAAGACGTTGGACGCGGTGCCGTGCGACACGCCGGCTGCCTTGGCAATGTCCGCCAGCCGGACCGGTCTTGTCTTTGCAGAGATAAGTGGCGCCATCTTCGTCTCCTGAATTCTTCCCATTTAACACTTTCGTTGGATCGGTTCAAATTTTGGCTTGATCGAGGCTTCGATAGGGCCTATGTTTGATCGATCCAAGGAAACGCCTGCTGGCAGAATTGGATCGATTCAACATCAAGTAGGGAGTTGTGTCATGCATCCCGTCAATTTTCTGTTCGAAGACATTTACCGCAACGACTGGAGCATCTCGTCGAACACCGCGACGCAGAAGCGCCGCGGCAAAACCAGCCCATGGGTCCGCGAGTTGCGGTTCCTTGTGGAGCGCAAGCGGAGCTGATCGGGGTCGGTTTTTCGCACCTCTCGATTGGATCGATTCAAGTGCTGAAAGGAGCGCACATCATGCATCCCGTGAGCTATCTATTTGAAGACATCTACCGCAACTATTGGGGCATCGCGCCGGCTTCCGAACGGCCGGAGCGGCGTCGGTTGGCAAGGCTGCGGCGGCGCAATCGCGAATTGCTCATCAAGCCCGAGCGCCGGCAGGATTAGCCGCCACGCTCGACGTTTGGTGCCGGCGGGCGTCAGGACCGCACGCGCACCAGCGCCGAGGCAGCGATCGCCAGCCAGCCGGCAATGAGCAGCGTGCCGCCGATCGGCGCCGACAGCGGGAATAGCCGCGACCCGATGAAATCGCGGGCCAGCAGATCGCCGCAGAACAGCAGAAGCCCAACCAGCAGGATCAGGCTGCCGATGCGCAGGATCCGGTTCGCGCCAAGCAATCCGGCGGCAAGGAAGACCGGCGCATGCATCAGCAGGAACGATGCGGCGGTGCCAACGAAGGCGCCGCCGAGATGCGCCGCCGCGGCCGACAGCGCCACGCCGGCAGCACCGCAGAAGCCCCCGGTCAGGACGAGGATACGGCTGCTGTTGTCGGAAGGTCGTTCGGCTGTGCTCATGTTTGGGGCTCCGTGACGCCCAACCCCGTCAGGGCTTGCCGGGGTGGGCAAGCATGTCCTGCTCGCGGCGTGACTGTGCCAGCCAGTTATACACCGCGCCGCCGGCCATCAAGACGGATGTGCCCAGAAACACCGAACGCATGCCGAAATGACCACCGGCAAAGCCGCCCAGCAAGGGGCCGGCGACTTGCCCGACATATTGGGCGGAGATCGACAGCCCGAGCACATTGCCGCCGACCCCATCGGGAACATTGTGGCGGATCACGCTGGTGATGCAGGGCAACAGCCCGCCCAGCGCCAGACCCATCAGGAAGCGCAGGCCGGTGAGTTGCCAGCTCTGTGTGACGAAGGCCTGCGGGATCAGCAGCAGCGCCGAGACGGCAAGCGCGCCGATGATGACGTTCCAGTGGCCGACGCGGTCGGCGAGCTTGCCGAGGCGCGAGGCCGACAGGATGGCGCCAAGGGCCGCCGCCGACATGACGACGCCTGATATCAGCGTGACGCGGCTCTGGTCCTCGATGAGCTGCTGCACATAGACGGTGATGATCGGCTCGATCGACATGGTGGCGAAGCTCAACAGCATGCCGGTCGCCAGCATGGCGACAACAGGCCGTTTGTCGGGGATTTGTGACCAGCCGCCTTTCCGCTTCTGCGTCGCTCCGGCGTCTGCTGTTTTCGGCCGGGGATTCTCCTTGATCAGAAACGTGGTCGCCAGGAATGCCAGGAAGATGACGCCGCCGGAGAGGAGAAAGGTGGCGCGGATGCCGATCAGCGGCGGCAGGGCGCCGCCAACCAGCGGGCCGACCAGAGCCCCGCCCGTGATGCCGGCCGACAGCAGGCCCAGCGCCCAGCCGGAACGCTCCTTGGGTGTCTGCATGGCGACGAGGATGGTCGATCCCGAGGAGTAGCCGCCGGCAAAGCCGATGAGCAGCCGCAGCAGCACCAGCTGCCAGACCGTCTGCACCATGCCGGTCAGCGACATGCATATGGCCATGCCGAAGCTGGCGCGAACCAGCATCACCTTGCGGCCATAGCGGTCGCCGAGACGTCCCCAGAGCGGCGCCACCAGCGCCGCCGCGAAGAACGTCGCGCCATAGGCAATCCCCGACCATTGCACGATCGCCGCGTGACCCTCGGCACCCAGCTGCTCGATATAGAGCGGCAGGAACGGCAGAAGCAGCGTCATGGCGACAAGCGTCGAAAACGAACCGGCGAAGCACACGAACAGATTGCGCCGCCAGTGGATGTTGTAGGTGCTGTCGGTCGCCGGGGGCGTGCTCTGCTGCATGTCGTATGTCCTGTCCCAGCAACTCTTCTATCGATGCTTGCTGCGGATACCAATTTGGGATACCAAGATGGTGCACGTCATGGACGCAAGCTTGGCCGCTGTCAATGCAACCTGTCGAACGTGATCGGCAAGACGATCGCAAACGGCCAAAAGGTGGAAACGACAATGTCGCAGATGCACAGCGTCGAAAAACAGCTTCGGCAGATGATCCTGGGCCTCGAGATCGGTCCCGGCGAAAAGCTGACCGAGCGCTGGATCGAGAGCCGTTTCGGTGCATCGCGAACCCCGGTCAGGGCAGCACTTCTGCGGCTCGAGACCGAGGGGCTGGTCGGCAGGGACGGGCGCGGCTGGACGGTGTCGCCGATCAATCTGGCTGAACTCGAGCAGATCGCCGTCTACAGGGAGGCGGTCGAGGTTGCGGCAGTTCGCCTGACATGCAGCCTGGCGGACCGGAGCGCCATCGATGTCATCCAGGCGATGCTCGAATCCTGCGACAACGACACGCCGCGCGAGGAATGGCATCGCGTCGGCATGGATTTTCACATCGAACTGGCGCGTCTGTCAGGCAATGAATTCCTGTTCCGGGCGGTCCGCGATGCCATGACGCGCCTGTCACGGGCGCGCTGGCTGGAGGTTCGCGACGAAGCGGCCCTCAGCCGCGCCTGGGCCGAACATCGCGCCATACTGGCGGCGGCACGCCGTGGCGACGCCGATGAAGCTGCGCGCCTGCTCTCGGTCCACATCGTCGGCAGCCGCGACCGGCTGGTGACGTCGCTCGCCAACGATCGGCGCGGTCTTCGCGCCAGAGGCTTTGCCGTCGTTGCTGCTTAAGGTGGATGAAGGGGCGCAAAGCGGCGTCTGGACGTGTGCGCACTTTCGCCCTCGCTTCGCAGACGCCGATGGCGTAAGGAGCGGCGATGGAAAACAACCGATTTGAAACACCTGTGACTGTGAAGTCAGTCGCGGCGGGAAGCACTCAGCTCTTGCGCACGGCGCGTGAGGCTTCCGACTACCTCCTCAACAGCTGGCCCGGCAAGCGCAGCCCCAAGCATCGCGCGGCCCTGCAGGCCTGCCATGACGCACTCGCCGGCGACAAGCCGGCGATGAACGCCAGGCGCGCCTTCATTGCGGCGGCGCGCGAAGTGGACGTCTTTGTCAGCGACAAGGCGCCGGCCTGACACAAGGCGACATCCGAGGCGGCAATCCGGATTGAGGCACGGCCCGCATCTGCGGGCCTTTTGCCGTCACTTTGCCGTTTCGGTTTCGGCTTCAGTCTCGTCTTCGGGCTTCGAACGTTCCCTCGCTGCAACCTTGGCTGCCAGCTTCTCGGCCTTCTTGGCCGCCTTCTGGCGGTCGCGTTCCTTGCGTTCCTGATCGTAGTTTGGTGGTCGCGCCATATCGGCTCCTTTTTCACTGCCTCGCGGCTCTGGTCCTGCCTAGGAGCATTAGCCGTCAAACACAACAGCTGAAGCGATAGTGCGTCGATGATGGCCAGGCTTGCAAGATGCGCGCCGCAATGATGGGGCCACGCCCATCACTGCGGCGGCGATACCTATCGCCATCGATTTGCCGATCAGATGCCGCTTCGGTCAATCACCAGATCGGCGGCACCAAAACGGTCCTTTGCCGCCAGCTGCTGGTGCCAGTAGGGATAGAGCAGGGGCGGCCGGCTGACCGCGTCGAGGCGCGCGCGCTCCTCGCCCGAAAGCACCAGGCTTGCCGCCGCGATGTTGTCCAGGAACTGCGTTTCCGTCCTGCCGCCGATCACCAGGGAACTGATGGACGGCCGGCCAAGCAGCCAGGCCAGCGCCACCTGCGCTGCCGACACGCCGCGCTGCGCGCCGATCTCCACAAGCACATCGACGATCCGCCACAGCCGGTCCTCGTCGCGGATCGGTGGTTCCGACCAGCCCGCGAGTTGGCGGGCGGTGGGGCTGTCACGGCGGTATTTGCCGGACGCAATCCGCCGGCAAGCGGGCTCCAGACCAGAACGCCCAGCCCCTGGTCGACGGAAATCGGCAGCAGTTCGTACTCCGCTTCGCGCGCTTCCAGCGTGTAGTGGATCTGCTGCGTGATGAAGCGCGGCTGATGACGGCTGTCGCTGATGCCGAGCGCCTTCATCACCTGCCAGCCGGAATAGTTGGAGCAGCCGACATAGCGGATCTTGCCCTGGGCAACCAGCGTGTCGAGCGCGCCGATGGTTTCCTCCAGCGGCGTCACGCCATCCCATTCGTGCAGGAAATAGATGTCGATGACGTCGGTCTTGAGCCGCTTCAGGCTCTTCTCGCATTCCCGGATCAGGTGATGGCGCGACAGGCCTTCATCGTTTGGACCTTTGCCGATCCGCATCCGTGCCTTAGAGGCGATCAGCACGTCGCCCTTGCGCTTGCCGCCGAGCGCTTCGCCGATGATCTCTTCCGAAATGCCGTTCGAATAGACATTGGCGGTGTCGATGACATTGATGCCGGCGTCGATACAGAGATCGATCATCCGGCGCGCTTCGTCGAGATCGGTCTTGCCGACCGCCGAAAAAGCTCCGGCGCCGCCGAACGTCATGGTCCCCATGGTCAGTGTCGAAACTTTCAGGCCGGAACGGCCGAGGGTGCGGTATTCCATGTCGGTCCTCGCGATTGCATTGGGAAAGGGCTGGGGAGGGTGCCCGAATAAGGCCGCTATTTGTAGGACAATTTGGGCGACGTGTCTCCATGCCAGCGCGGCGGATCGATCATGCCTGGCTGGACCGACGGCGGCGGTAACCATGCTCGCGCTGCAATAAAACCGTCATTGCAGGCCTATATGGAAGTCGGCTCAGGTGTTGCCGTTCCCGGGCTGTAGGCCGGGAGTTTGGGGCGCCGGACGTGGATCGACAGAGCTTGCAAGTGGAGCAGCCGATAATGACCGAGCTAAAACAGAATTCTCCGGCCAGGGATTGGCTTGAAGCCGAGCTCGCCGACACGCTTGACGAAGACTATGAGCTCGAAATGTCGGAGCCGGCGCTGTCGATGGAGATCGCCAAGATCTACAAGAACTCGCATCCGCCTTCGATCGATCGCATGCAGTATTTTCGCGACCTGATCACCCTGCAGTCCGAATTGATCAAGCTGCAGTCCTGGGTCGCCCACCACAAGAAGAAGCTGGTGGTGATCTTCGAGGGACGCGATTCGGCCGGCAAGGGCGGTGTCATCAAACGCATCACCCAGCGCCTCAACCCGCGCATCTGCCGTGTCGTCGCACTGCCGGCGCCGACGGAGCGCGAAAAGTCGCAATGGTATTTCCAGCGCTATGTCCCGCATCTGCCGGCCGGCGGCGAGATCGTGCTGTTCGACCGCTCATGGTACAACCGCTCGGGCGTCGAGCGGGTGATGGGCTTTGCCCAGCCCGATCAGGTCGAAGAATTCTTCCACGACGTGCCGGAATTCGAGCGCATGCTGGTCCGCTCGGGCATCACCGTGGTCAAATACTGGTTCTCGATCACCGACGAGGAACAGCAGATGCGCTTCCTGATGCGCATCCACGATCCGATGAAACAGTGGAAACTGTCGCCGATGGACCTGCAGTCGCGCGTGCGCTGGGAGCAGTACACCAAGGCCAAGGAAGAGACCTTCGCCCGCACCAACATCCCGGAAGCGCCCTGGTTCATCGTCGAGGGCAACGACAAGAAACGCGCGCGGCTGAACTGCATCGACCATCTGCTCAAGCAGCTGCCTTACGAGGAAGTGCCGCACGAGGAGATCACTTTGCCGGAGCGCGTCTTCAACCCCGAATACGAACGCCAGGTGCTGCCGCGCGAGCTCTACGTGCCGGAGAAGTATTGAGGCAGACGAAGCTGCGATCTCCCCCACGAGGGGGGAGATTGGCTCTCCACCTTACGCCCGCTTGATGGTGACGTGCGTTGCGAGCGGGGTCGCCACCTGCTCGCTGCAGACATAGCCGAGCTTGAGCATGTCCAGGCCGGCAAAAAGGTTCTCGCCCGTGCCCAGCAGCACCGGCGCGATCGCCAGATGCATCTCGTCGATCAGTTTTTCCTGCAGATATTGCCGTATGGTGGCGACGCCGCCGCCGACCCGCACATCCTTGCCGCCAGCGGCAGCCTTGGCCCGTTCAAGAGCTGAATGGATGCCGTCGACGACGAAGTGGAAAGTGGTGCCGCCCTCCATCGTGATCGGTTCCCGCTTGTGATGGGTCAGCACGAAAACCGGCACATGATAGGGCGGGTTGTCGCCCCACCAGCCTTTCCAGCTGTCGTCAGGCCATTCGCCGCGGATCGGTCCGAACATGTTGCGGCCGAGGATCCAGGCGCCGACATTTTCGAAGCTGCGCGCCGCGAACGCCTCGTTGACGTCGGTGGTGCCGCCATCTTGTCCGAGCACCATCTCGCGGAAGGTGCGGGTGTCGACAAACCACTTGTGCAAGGATTCCCCACCGACGCCGAGCGGATTTTGCAGATCCTGATCGGGACCGGCGCCATAGCCGTCGAGCGATAGGGTGAAAGCGTTGACGCGAAGTTTGGACATGCGAGCCTCCTCGATAACCGATTGTGTTTTGCAAGCAGTTTTTTGTAACAAACCGATTGTGAATTGCAAGCGGTATTTTCAAGCTCAAACGAAGCCCACGCAACGGTCAAGTGGCCCTCGCTATGGATTCCCCGGCCAAGAGCCGGAAATTGGTATGGATGTCGAAGCGGATTGGCCGACATTGCTCGCCGCGACCGGCCGTCGTCGCGAAGAGAAATTACCCCTTCAGCATCTCCGCCACTTCGGGTGCGAAATAGGTCAGGATGCCGTCGCAGCCGGCGCGCTTGAAGGCGAGCAGCGATTCCAGCATTGCCTTCTCGCCGTCGATCCAGCCATTGGCGCCTGCCGCCTTGATCATCGAATATTCGCCCGACACCTGGTAGGCGAAGGTCGGCATCTGGAACTCGTCCTTCAGCCGCCGGATGATGTCGAGATAGGGCAGGCCGGGCTTGACCATCAGCATGTCGGCGCCCTCGGCGATGTCCTGTTCGGCCTCTCTCACCGCCTCGTCCGAATTGGCATGGTCGATGTAATAGGTCTTCTTGTCGCCCTTGAGCAGACCGGCGGTGCCCACCGCCTCGCGATAGGGTCCGTAGAAGGCCGAGGCGAATTTGGTCGCATAGGACATGATCGCCACGTCCTGAAAACCATTGGCATCGAGCGCGTCGCGGATGGCGCCGATGCGGCCGTCCATCATGTCGGACGGTGCGATGATGTCGGCGCCGGCGGCCGCCTGGATGACTGCGGCGGCGGTCACCTGTTCCACTGTCTCGTCGTTGACGATGATGCCGTCGCGCAGGATGCCGTCATGGCCGTGGCTGGTGAATGGGTCGAGCGCTGCGTCGGTGATGATGCCGATCTGCGGTACCGCATCCTTGATCGCACGGGTGGCGCGGTTGATCACATTGTCGGGATCGAGGATGTGCGAGCCGGTCTGGTCGCGCAGCGAGATGTCCACATTGGGGAAGGTGGCGAGGGCGGGAATGCCGAGTTTTGCCGCGCGCTCTGCCTCCTTGACGGCGAGATCGATCGACAGGCGGAAGACGCCGGGCATGGCGGCGATAGGCTCGCGGATACCCTTGCCCTCGACGACGAAGATCGGCCAGATCAAATCGTCGACCGTGAGCCGGTTCTCCTGCACCAGACGGCGCGACCAGTCGGCCTTGCGCATACGGCGCAGACGGCGGCTGCCGGTGATCTCGTCGACGCCGCGCGCGCCGGCGGGCTTTGCGGGGGTGAATTTGTTCATCGCCAGTACTCTCGTTCGGGCAGGCTTTTACCACGAGCTCCCGCCGCTGACCAATGCGGCACGATTGTGCCAGCGACCGGGTCGAGGCCTATTCGGGTTGCCCATTGCCTGACAGAATCTGTGCCGCGCCCCTGATGGCGACACGGAAAGCCTCGTCGAAGCCGACACCGCGCACCTGCCAGACGTAGGTCTTGCCGGCCATGGCCAGCCGCCAGTCGGCGATCCAGCCCAGTTCCTTGTCGCTCCAGACGAGACTGCCGTAAAGCGCCTGGTCGGCGCCGGCTTTCTCCGCAAGGGTGTCGAGCTTCGTCATCTCGGCATTGCGAAGCGCCTGATCGTCCAATCCGGCCTGCGACAGCTGCGCCACCGTGGGAAAAGTCACCTGCATGGCCAGCGGTACGGCGGCATTGCCGAACGATTCGCGCATCAGCATGCCACGGTCGTCCTCGGCATCGAGCGCGTAATGCGTTGTTCCGCGCTCGGTCGCCAAAAACACCGCCAGCCGTGGCCGCTCGGTCAGCCACGGCCTGCTGCCGAGCGAAGCCAGCACCGGGTCGATGTCAGCAGGCTTGTACTGGCAGTAGAGATTATGAGGCCGATCGTACGTGCCCTGGTCGTCATGGTTGGGAATGCCTTCCATGCGGTCGCGATAGTGGAAACTGGCGACGAAGGTGCCGGCTTTGTCGCGCAATGCCGTCATTTCAGGTTTCGCCGGCAGGCGCTGATCGCCGGAAACCCGCACCAGAACCGCGTCGAGGCAGCGCTTGAAGCCGGACTGGCGGTTCTTCTCGTACTTGCCGTTGACGATGGTCTGCGAGCTGTAGAGGTCTTGCAAAGTCCCCGCCATGACCGGGTGAACAGCCAAGCAGAGGCTCAGCCCGATTGCCACCGGCGCAAGGTGCGAAAATCGAGTCATAAACAATCGTCCCGTTCGAAGACCCACCAGGTACGCTGCAATAAACTCTACCCAGTTTTCCGTATTGCAGCTCCATTTTTAGCACTGGCTCCTGGTCCGGGCCAGAGCTTGCACCGGTGTCCTCGCCATTGACGCACCCATGCGCCACGCTTTAGCACTTCAGTCCCGGCGGCCGGGAGAGGGATTCTTTCACGATGGATTTTGGCGGAGGCGACGAGATCCGCTTCGAACATCTGGGCCGGGCCGGCGTCGTCACCTTGACGCGGCCGCAGGCGCTCAATGCCTTGACGCACCGCATGATCGGGGCGCTCGACGCCGCTCTTTCCGCCTGGGAGGCCGACCAGGGCATCGACGTCATCGTCGTCAAGGCAGAGGGCAGGGCCTTTTCGGCCGGCGGCGATATCCTGCATGTCTATGAGACAGGCCGGGCGGGAAAACCGCCGGTCGAGTTCTTCGCCGACGAATACCGGCTCAACGCCCGCATCAACAGCTACAAGAAGCCCTATGTCGCCCTGATCGACGGTATCGTCATGGGTGGCGGCGTCGGCATCTCCTTCCACGGCTCGCACCGGGTGATGACCGAGAATGCCCAGTTTGCCATGCCGGAAGTCGGCATCGGCTTCTTTCCGGATGTTGGCGCCAGCCACCTGCTGCCCGATCTCGGCGGCTCCTTCGGCATGTATCTGGCGCTGACCGGCAATCGCATTCGATATGGCGATGCGCTGTGGTCTGGGCTGGCCACCCATACCATCAAGGCCGAGGACCAGGCTGGCTTCCTCGACCGGCTGGCGTTGACCGGCGATCCGGAATCGGTGCTGCGCGGCTTCTTCGTGCAGGCAAGGCGAGAAACCGACAGGCCGACGCTGGAGGCGATTGTCCGTCATTTTTCGCAACCGTCCCTGAACCGCGTCATCGACAGCCTCGAGCGTGCGGCCGCCGCCGATGAGTTCGCGGCAAAGACGCTGGCGACGATCCGCACCCGCTCGCCGACCAGCCTGCGCGTCGCCTGGCGGCAGATCAGCGCCGGACTGACGCTGTCCATGGAAGCCTGCATGAAGATGGAGTTCCGCATCCTCAACCGGATGCTCGCCGGCCATGATTTCTACGAAGGCATCCGCGCTGCCATCATCGACAAGGGCTCGAAGCCGCAATGGCGGCCGGCAAGCCTCGCTGCGGTCAGCGAAGCGGATGTCGATGCCTATTTCGCTCCGCTCGGCGAACGGGAACTCCTGATATGAGCGAGGTGACCTCAAGGCGCATCGTTCTGCAGCCCTCCGGGGTGGAGGTGATCTTCGCCTGGTTCCAGCGCGTCATATCGGGCTACTGCCTGCTGTTCGGCATTCTCTACTGGATCAAGCTGATCGGCTTTTATCCGGGCACACTGTGGCGTTTCGACCTGATGCCCGTGCACTGGCAGGTCGCGGCGGTGGTGCTCGCCGTGTTCTTTCCCTTTGCCGCTGCCGGCCTGTGGATGCTGGCGTCCTGGGGCCCGGTGATATGGTTCATTTGCGCGGTGACCGAGACGGTCATGTACGCCGGCTTTCCCGAGTTGTTCGGCCACCGCTTGCTGATTGTCGTCTCGCATGCGGCGGTGGCGGTGCTCTATATCGTCTTTCGCGTCGTCATCTACCTGCAGAAGCGCCCGGTCCGCCACTAAGCCGTTGAACCCATTGGCGGCCCGGCTGTCGCCTCGAATGAGCCCTGCAATCGTTGCCGAAATCTTTAGGTTAATTATCCTTGCTCGGGTGACCGTTCGTTAAGCCTCTTCCGAAACCCCTTACCGGTAAGCTCTTGTTAGCCCTAGCGTTTAAGTCGAATTTTATGAGTATTCGATAGTGTCGCGATCAAGGTGAAAAACAAAAAATCACCAGGGCGACAAACGAGAGGCAAAGACAATGATCAATTCGCGTCCGGCGGCGAAGACCGCCAACGTATCCGACGATCGCCGTGAGGCTATCCGTTCCCTGTACATGGAATCGCTGCAGCTTGTTGAACGGCTGCACCGCCGCCTGCTTGATGTGATCAAAGACGAATTCGACCGCAACGGCCGTTCCGACATCAATGCCATCCAGGCACTGCTGCTGTTCAACATCGGCAATTCCGAACTGACCGCCGGCGAGCTGCGCTCGCGTGGCTACTATCTCGGCTCGAACGTCTCCTACAATCTGAAGAAGCTGGTCGATCTCGGCTTCATCAACCATCAGCGCTCGCGCATCGACCGCCGTTCGGTCCGTGTCTCGCTGACGCCGAAGGGCAATGAGGTGGCCGAGGTCGTCGCCGGCCTCTACGAGCGTCATGTCGGCTCGATCGAACAGGTCGGCGGCATCAACACCGATGAGTTCAAGCAGATGAACCGCGCTTTGCAGCGGCTCGACCGCTTCTGGAACGACACCATCGCCTACCGGATGTAAGACATCCGCCGCATCGGATCCGGCCCGCGCCACAGAAGCGCGGCCGAAATATCGACCTTCAGTCAGGGCCGGTGCCGAGAGGCATCGGCCTTTCTTTGATTTGGCTGGTCGTTATACTGGGCGGCCGATCACCGATCGATACCCAAAAAGCACGGTCCGTTCTTTTCGGAATGCTGGCCGGTCGGATTTGGCCGCAAGGCCACGTTGCCGCCATATTCCAATGGAACCGAGAATGGCAGTGATGCTGTGGTGAAGGCCATGCGTTCACCCGCAGCCCGTATCGCGCCTGTGCGTTGTCACACCAAGCTGATACGGACCATGGTTGGCTAATTGTTAAGATTGCCAATTTTACAGTGCGGGCGAGATCGCCCGGTGATCAACGCAGCAAGTGATCGAACTGCTACCAATGTCTGGAACGTCCATGAAAACCAGCCGTCGTTTTTTCCTGTCCGGAGCCTCCGCGCTCGCAGCCGCGGTGGTCGCCGGCGGCGCCAATGCGCAGGATGTGATCGGTGATATCCTGAAATCCTCGGCGCGCGGCAATTGGGACGACCAGTTCGACGCCCGCGCCAGCGAGGGTGGCAAGGTGGCCTCGACGCTGCCGATCTTCAGCCCGCAGACCGTTGCTTTCACGGAACAGGCGGTCGGGCAATACCAGAACATTGTCGGGCAGGGTGGCTGGGTCGAGGTTCCCGCGACCAAGAAACTGCAGCTCGGCGTCGATGATCCCGATGTGGTGCCATTGCGCAAGCGCCTGATGGTCGCGGGCGACCTGTCGCAGAGCGCCGGCATTTCGACGGCTTTCGATTCCTATGTCGACTCGGCAGTCAAGCGCTTCCAACTGCGTCACGGCCTGCCGGCTGATGGCTCGATGGGCAAATACACCTATGCGGCGATGAACGTTTCGGCGCAGATCCGGCTTGGCCAGTTGCAGACCAATCTTCAGCGGCTGCGCGAGAAAGCCGGCACGCTGGGCAGCCGCTACGTGCTGGTCGACATTCCGGCAGCCCAGGTCGAAGCGGTCGAGAACGACCGCGTCGTGCTTCGCCACACCGCGATCGTCGGCAAGATCGATCGCCAGACGCCGATCGTCAATTCCAAGATCACCGAGATCATTGTCAATCCATACTGGAACGCGCCGGTCTCGATCGTGCGCAAGGACATCATTCCGCTGATGCGGAAAAATCCCGATTATCTCAAGAACAGCCACATCCGCCTGTTCGCGCCCGATGGCAGCGAAGTCGATCCGATGAATGTCGACTGGTCGACCGACGACGCCGCCAAGTACCGGTTCCGCCAGGATCCCGGCTCGGAAAACGCCATGGCTTCGGTGAAGATCAATTTCCCGAGCCCTGACGGCGTCTACATGCACGACACGCCGCAGCAGAGCCTGTTCGGCAAGATGTTGCGTTTCGATTCCTCGGGCTGCGTGCGCGTGCAGAATGTGCGCGACCTCGTCACCTGGATCCTGCGCGACACGCCCGGCTGGGACCGCCAGCATTTCGAGGCGGCGATCAAGACCGGTGAAAACACGCCGATCCAGGTCACCAATCCGGTGCCGGTCCACTTCCTCTATCTCTCGGCCTGGTCGACCGGTCCGGGCGTGGTGCAGTTCCGCGACGACGTCTACGCGCTTGATGGCAACAACGAGCTGCAGATCACGTCCGCGCTTTAAGTATTTGATTTCTATTTAAAAAGGCCGCCTCTCAGGGCGGCCTTTTTTCATTGATTGGGTGCCGCGGCGTTTTTCACGGGAGGGCGGCTGGACGGATCGGCCGGCTTTGCGCATGGTCGGCGGGAAAGCCTGGAACCGGACCATGGAAGTCGCTGTCTTCATTCTGGTCGTGCTCGTCTTCGTGGCGCTTTCCGGCGCGCTGGTTCGCCTGGTGCGGGTGCCGTTGCCGGTGCTGCAGATTGCGATCGGTGCCGCGCTCGCCTGGCCGGTGCGCGGCATCCATGTCGAGATCAATCCGGAACTGTTCCTGCTGGTGTTCATTCCGCCGCTGCTGTTCGGCGATGCCTATGGCGCACCGAAGCGTGAACTGATGGCGCTGCGCGGACCGATCCTGGATCTGGCCATAGGGCTGGTCTTCTTCACCATCGTCGGCTTCGGCTACGCCTTGCATTGGCTAGTGCCGAGCATCCCTCTGGTGGTCGCTTTTGCGCTTGCCGCGGTGCTGTCGCCGACCGACGCGGTGGCTGTGTCCTCGATCGTCGACAGGAATGTTGTCCCGGCGCGGCTGATGCACATTCTCGAAGGCGAGTCGCTGCTCAACGACGCTTCAGGCCTCGTCATGTTCCGCTTCGCCGTCGCAGCAGTGCTGACCGGCAGCTTTTCCCTTGCCGCGGCTTCGTTCAGTTTTCTCTATGCCGTGGCGATCGGCATCCTGATCGGCGTCGCGGCGCTGTTCGTTGCCGCCAAGCTGCTGCAATTGCTCAACCGGATCGGCGGCATGCCGGCCGAAGCGCAGGTGCTGGTGATGGTTCTGCTGCCCTTCATCGCCTATCTCGGCGCCGAGCATGTCGGAGCGTCCGGTATTCTGGCGGCTGTTACCGCCGGCCTGCTCACCGGCGGCTCCGGCGTGTTTCGCTTCCTCGGCGTCTCGGCCCGCATGCAGACGATGTCGCTGTGGACGACGCTTTCCTTCGTTTTCAACGGTGCTCTCTTCATCGTGCTCGGCCTGCAGCTTCCCGACATCATCCGCCATGTGCCGCCGGAACTCATGAGCCTGCACCCGATCATCCAGCCGATCGCGACCGTCGTGGCGCTGACGCTGTGCCTGATCGCGTTGCGCTTCCTGTGGATATGGGTCGGCGATCTCGCAGCCGGCATCGCCGCACGTCTGGGCAAGCGCAAGGTGGAGCCGTTCGGGTTGCGCGTGCGGCTCGCCGGTTCGGTGGCCGGCGTGCGCGGCGCCATCACGCTGGCCGGCATATTGTCGCTGCCGCTCGCCATGCCGGACGGCTCGCCGTTCCCGGCACGCGATCTGGTCATTTTCCTGGCCGCCGGCGTCATCATCTGTTCGCTGGTCTTCGCCAGTCTCGCTCTGCCGACGATCGCCAGGGGGCTGGTCGAGCCGGGTGAGGATGCCGGCGCCGCCGAGGAGCGGCTGGCGCGTGTCGGCGCCGCCAAGGCGGCAATCGCGCGCATCGAGAGCATCGCCGGAGCCGCAGATGATGAGGGAGGCGAGGTGCCCGGCGCCAGGCTTGCCGCCGCCGATAGCATCGTCGCCGGCTACCGGCGCCGCATCGCCGCCTCGGACGAAGCCGATGAGGCCCGCGCCGAGGCGCGTGAAGCCGGAAGGCTGGAGCTCGAATTGAGATTTGCGGGCATCGAAGCCGAGCGCGAAGCCGTGCGCGCCATGTTTCGCAGCGGCGAGATCAACGACCATACGTCGCAGGCGCTGTTTACCGAGATCACGCTCACCGAGGCATTGCTGAGGGGCCGGAAGGCGAGGAAATAACGACGCGCGGGCCTGGCTGGCGCAATCCGGCCAGCAAATTTCGCGTGGCAAACGTGGCGGGGCGAAAACAACTGTGTTAATGGCGCCGCGTGCAGGTTGCCCAAAAGTGTACAGCGGTTTGGGCAACGACATGCGTAAACAAAATTGCCCCCGAACCCCGAGGATTTCAGGCTATGGCAACAGCAGCGGCAGTGTCGAACAAATTCGAATCCTTCTTCGAAACCACGCTGGCCGACGCCGATCCGGAGATTTTCGGCGCCATCCGCAACGAACTCGGCCGCCAGCGCCACGAGATCGAGCTGATCGCCTCGGAAAACATTGTTTCCCGCGCGGTGCTTGAGGCGCAGGGCTCGATCATGACCAACAAATATGCCGAGGGCTATCCGGGCAAGCGCTACTACGGCGGCTGCCAGTTTGTCGACGTGGCCGAGGAACTGGCCATCGAGCGCGCCAAGAAGCTGTTCGGCTGCAACTTCGCCAATGTCCAGCCGAATTCCGGCAGCCAGATGAACCAGGCCGTCTTCCTGGCGCTCTTGCAGCCGGGCGACACGTTCATGGGCCTCGACCTCAATTCCGGCGGCCATCTGACCCACGGTTCGCCGGTCAACATGAGCGGTAAATGGTTCAAGGTCGTCTCCTATGGCGTGCGCCAGGACGACCATCTGCTCGACATGGATGCCATCGAGAAGACCGCGCATGAAACCAAGCCGAAGCTGATCCTGGCCGGCGGCACCGCCTATTCCCGCGTCTGGGACTGGAAGCGTTTTCGCGAGATCGCCGACGCGGTCGGCGCCTATCTGATGGTCGACATGGCGCACATCGCCGGGCTGGTCGCCGGCGGCGTGCATCCGTCGCCGCTGCCGCATGCCCACGTCGTGACGACCACGACGCACAAGTCGCTGCGCGGCCCGCGCGGCGGCATGATCCTGTGCAATGACGAGGACATCGCCAAGAAGATGAATTCGGCGGTGTTCCCCGGCCTGCAGGGCGGCCCGCTTATGCATGTCATCGCCGCCAAGGCGGTTGCCTTCGGCGAAGCGCTGAAGCCAAGCTTCAAGGTCTATGCCGAGAGCGTTGCCGCCAACGCCAAGGCGCTCGCCTCCAGCCTCAAGGAAACCGGTCTCGACATCGTCTCCGGCGGCACAGACAACCATCTGATGCTGGTCGATTTGCGTCCGAAGAACGCCACCGGCAAGCGCGCCGAGGCGGCGCTGGGCCGCGCCAACATCACGTGCAACAAGAACGGTATTCCGTTCGACCCGGAAAAGCCTTTTGTCACCTCGGGCGTGCGTCTCGGCACCCCGGCCGGCACCACGCGCGGCTTCGGCCAGGCCGAATTCCGGGAGATCGGCAAGCTGATCGCCGAAGTGCTGGATGGTCTCAAGGTCGCCAATTCCGACGAGGGCAATGCCGCCGTCGAAGCAGCGGTCAAGGCCAAGGTCGTGGCGCTGACCGATCGCTTCCCGCTCTATCCCTATCTCGGCTGACCCGATAGGAAGTTTTACCGCCTGCTGCAACGACAAGCGTCGTTTCAGCAGGCCGGGGCGACCGACAGGAGCCTTGATGATGCGACCATTTCGTTTCGCCGACCTCGGCGCCGTTGGCGCTCTGGCTGCTTTGATCGCCGGGCTCCCCGGCAACGCCTTGGCGCAAACCGCCCCTGCTCAAGCCGCGCCCGCGCAACCCGCTCATGCGCAACCCGCACCTCAGCCCGAGCCCGCGGCGCCCGCCCAGACGGCACCCAAGCTCGAAACCTTTGGCAGATGGTCGACCCTGGTCGACGAGGCCGACACCGGTGAGGATCTGCGCAAGACCTGCGCGGCCTCGACCGCCTTTATCGGCGCTGGCGGCGAGAGCGGCGTTCTGACGCTCATCATCACGAACGGTGATGCACTGCCGCCGGATGCCTACCCGTCCGTAACGATCGCCGTCGACAACAAGGCCTTGCCGGCCGGCAAGTCGGTTGCCGCCACTTTCGGCGACGACAAGGGCCGCGTCACTGCCAAGCTCCATTCCGATGGCGCCGTCAACGGCCGGCTCAGTTGGACCGTCGACAACCAGTCCAAGACCAGCCTGGCGCTCCTGCGCGCCATGCGCCGGGCATCGGTGCTTGACGTCTCCTTCGGCGATGCGCCGGTTGGAAGCATATCCATGGACGGCTTCACCAAGGCCTATCGTAGTCTCGGCGCATCGTGCGGGTTTCCGACCGCCGACGTTGCTCCCTGAAGACATCGGTACGATGTGCGGCTGCTGGCGAGGCTGGCAATCCTGCTTGCGCCTCGCTATCTCTGAAGGGCGAGGGAGCTGTTGGCGACACTTTGCCATCGCTGCAAAAACCTCTAAGCCTTTCGCTTCACCAGATTCGCCACCCAAAGGCTTCTCCATGCGCTGTCCCTATTGCCAGTCGGAAGATACGCAGGTGAAGGATTCGCGCCCCGCCGAGGATGGCGCGGCGATCCGCAGGCGGCGCGTCTGCCCCGATTGCGGCGGCCGTTTCACCACCTTCGAACGCGTGCAGTTGCGCGACCTGGTCGTGGTCAAGAAATCGGGCCGCAAAGTGCCCTTCGACCGCGACAAGCTGTTGCGCTCGGTGGAGATCGCCGTGCGCAAGCGCAATGTCGATCCCGAACGCATCGACCGCGCGGTGACAGGCATCGTGCGCCAGCTCGAAAGTTCCGGCGAGACAGAGGTTGCTTCGGGAGAAGTCGGCCGCCTGGTCATGGAAGCGCTGAAGTCGCTCGACGATGTCGCCTATGTCCGTTTCGCCTCGGTCTACCGCAATTTTCGCGAGGCCAAGGATTTCCACGAATTGCTGGGCGAGCTCAAGGGCGACGAAGTCAAGGGTGAAGAGGAAGCCAGCTGAGCATGACTGCAAGCGAACAGGCCGCCCTTGATCGCCGCTTCATGGCAGCGGCACTCAGACTGTCGCGAAAAAATGCCGGGCGCACCGCGACCAACCCGTCTGTCGGGACGCTGATCGTGCGCGATGACGGCAATGGTCCGATGATCGTCGGCACCGGCGTCACCGCTGTCGGCGGCCGTCCGCATGCCGAGACCGAGGCCCTGGCCGAGGCCGGCGACCTCGCGCGCGGCGCCACCGCCTACGTCACGCTGGAACCTTGCGCCCACCACGGCCGCACGCCGCCTTGCGCCAATGCGCTGGTCAATGCCGGCGTTGCGCGGGTCGTCGGTGCCGCCAGCGATCCCGATTCGCGCGTGTCCGGCAAGGGTTATGCGATCCTGCGCGCGGCCGGTGTCGAGGTGGTCGAGAAGGTGCTGGCGGCGGAAGCCGCCGAGCAGATGGCCGGCTATTTGATTCGATCGTTGAGAAAACGCCCGGAAGTGATTCTCAAGCTTGCGCTTTCCAGCGACGGCAAGATCGGCAGGGAAGGTGACGGGCAGGTGTCGATCACCGGCGATATCGCGCGCCGAGAAGTGTATCTGATGCGGGCTGAGGCGGACGCCATACTGGTTGGTATCGGCACCGCCCTTGAGGATGATCCGGCCCTGACGGTGCGTTTGCCGGGGCTTGAGAACCGTTCGCCTGCCCGCATCGTGCTCGACCGCCAGCTCAGGTTGCCGGAGGCCTCGAAGCTGGTTTCGGGCGTCGACCGGGTACCGCTCTATATCGCCGCCTGCCTGGAGGCCGATCCGCTGCGGCGGGCAGCACTCGAACGCGCCGGCGTGCGCTTCATCGGCACCGAGACGCACGAGGGCGGCGTAGCCTTGCCGGAACTACTCGAGGATCTGGCCGCGCTCGGCATGGCCAGCGTGCTGGTCGAGGGCGGCGCCAGGGTGGCGAGCGCTTTCCTGGCCGACGGGCTGGTCGACCGCATCGTGCTGTTCCAGGGACCGGATGCAATCGGCGACGACGGCATTGCATCGCCGATCGACGCCGACCATATCCCGGCAGGATTTCGCAAATTGCGCGACATGCGTTTCGGCGAAGACAGCTACGCCGAGTGGACAAGAGACCTCTAGGGATCAACACCGATGTTTACCGGAATTGTCACCGATGTCGGCACTGTCGCGTCCGTCAAGCCGCTCAGGGAAGGGGCGGGGCTGCGCATCGACACAGCCTATGACCCGCAGACCATCGCCATCGGCGCCTCGATCTCCTGCGGCGGCGTCTGCCTGACAGTCACGGCCTTGCCCGACAGCGCCTCGAATGCACGCTGGTTCGAGGTTGAAGCATGGGAGGAAGCCTTGCGGCTGACCACGGCCTCGGGCTGGAAATCCGGCACCAAGGTCAACCTGGAGCGGGCGCTGAAGATCGGTGACGAACTCGGCGGCCACATCGTTTCGGGCCATGTCGACGGCATGGCCGAAATCGTCGAGCGCAAGGATGAGGGCGATGCCGTGCGCTTCACGCTGGAAGCGCCGCGCGACCTGGCGAAGTTCATCGCGCCCAAGGGCTCGGTCGCGCTCGACGGCACCTCGCTCACCGTCAACAAGGTCGAAGGCACGCGCTTCGACGTGCTTTTGATCCACCATTCGCTGACCGTGACCACCTGGGGTGAGCGCAAGGTCGGCGACCGCGTTAATCTCGAGATCGACACCATGGCGCGTTATGCGGCGCGGCTGGTCGAGGCGACGAAAGAGGGGCTTTAAGTGCTGCTGCACTCGACTTAATCAGTTTTAATCGCTATGATTAAATCTGATTGTGAGGCTCTGATGGATACAAAAGTAATCACCGCTCACGTTCCGCTGCCGCTGGCTGAAAAGGTAGATCAACTGGCTGCCCGCCTTGAGCGCCCACGCGGCTGGATCGTCAAACAAGCTCTTTCCGCGTGGGTGGATTTGGAGGAGGAGCGCCGACGGCTCACGCTTGAAGCAATGGCCGATGTCGACGCAGGACGGGTCATCGATCACCAGGCCGTGCAGGCGTGGGCTGAGAGTCTTGGTACCGACAAGCCACTGCCGGTGCCTCGTTGATGGAGTTGAAATGGACCAACAAGGCTTTGTCCGACTTGGTCCGGCTACATGATTTTCTCGTGCTAGAAAATGGCCCGGCGGCCGCACGTGCCGTGCAGTCGCTTACTGCCGCGCCGGCACGGTTGGTCGAATATCCGCGCATCGGTGAGAGACTGGAAGAGTTCGAACCACGAGAAGTGCGTCGCATTTTGGTAGGCAGCTACGAAATTCGTTACGAGATACAGAACACGACAATTTCTGTGTTGCGCCTGTGGCATACGCGAGAGGATCGATAGGACAGGAGTCCATCCAGCAATCTTCCGCTTGCGATGAACCCGGCTTCGGCCTAAGTCACCGGCAACTCCCCGGAGACTTTTATGGCTGGTACATCCCAACACGGCAAAGCCTTCATTCGTCCGAAGGCGAAGGCGCATCTGCTCATTGTCGAAGCGCGCTTTCATGACGACCTTGCCGATGCGCTGCTCGACGGCGCGACAAGCGCGCTCGATGAAGCGGGCGCGACTTACGACGTCGTCACCGTTCCAGGTTCGCTGGAGATCCCCGCGGTGATCACCTTTGCACTGGACGGCGCGACGGAAGGCGGCACACATTATGATGGCTTTGTCGCGCTGGGCACCGTCGTCCGCGGCGACACTTACCATTTCGACATTGTCGCCAATGAATCCAGCCGCGCGCTCATGGATTTGAGCGTGCAGGACTCGGTCTGCATCGGCAACGGCATTCTCACCACCGAGAATGACGCCCAGGCCTGGACTCGCGCCAAGCGCTCGGAAGGCGACAAGGGCGGCTTTGCCGCGCGTGCGGCGCTGACCATGATTGCCCTCAAGGAACAATTGGGAGCGCGATCGTGAGCGAACCCGCTTCGCCCGGGCAGCCTGCGATGCGCCACGCCAACAAGCGCGGCGCTGCCCGTCTGGCCGCCGTGCAGGCGCTCTATCAGATGGATGTCGCCGGCAGCGGTGTCTTCGAGATCACCGCCGAGTACGAGGCGTTTCGCCTTGGCAAGGAAGTCGACGGCGCGCTCTATCGCGAGGCCGATGCGCAATGGTTTCGCGCTATCCTGGCGGGTGTCGTCGAGAACCAGAAGACCATCGATCCGATCATCCGCCAGGCGCTGACCGAGGACTGGCCGCTGTCGCGGCTCGATTCGACGCTGCGCGCCATCCTGCGCGCCGGCGTCTACGAACTGATGAAGCGCGAGGATGTCCCGGTCGCCGTCATCGTCTCCGAATATGTCGACATCGCCAAGGCCTTCTACGAGGAAGACGAGCCGAAGCTGGTCAATGCCGTGCTCGACCGTGTGTCACGCCGGGTGCGTGGCGAGGGGCGCGGCAAGGACGCATCATGACGGCAATCGCCGTCGAGGCAGGCAGCGAGGCGCGCCGCACGGCGCTGATCCTGGCCGCATCGCAGGCGATCATCGGCTCGGCGGCCCCCATCGCCATCTCCGTGGGGGCGCTGGCCGGGCAATATCTGCTTGGCCCCGACAAATCATTGGCGACAGCGCCGATCACCGGCTTCAACATCGGCGTGGCGCTCGGCGCGCTGCCTGCAGCGGCCATCATCCGCAGAATGGGCCAGCGCGGCGGCTTCATGACCGGAACGATCGTCACGGCGCTTGGCGGCCTGATCGCCACGCTTGCGCTTTTTCAAGGGAGCTTCTGGCTGTTTGCCTTTGGCTTGCTCACGATCGGTGTCGGCGGCGCCTTCGTCCAGCAGTTCCGCTTCGCCGCCGCTGACAACGCACCGCCGGAATTCAAGGCGCGCGCCATCTCCTTCGTGCTGGCCGGCGGCATCGTCACCGCTATCCTCGGGCCGCAGATTGTCATCTTCACCCGCGAATCGCTGGCGCCGGTCATGTTTGCCGGTTCGTTCGTGTCCATCCTGCCGCTGGCCGCCGTCGGCGCCATCATCCTGTCATTCCTGCGGCTGCCGGCGAAAGCATCCGGCAAGGTGGAGATCGCCGACAGCGACGCCAGACCACTGGCTGAAATCGTCACGCAGCCGCGTTTCGTCGCCGCGCTTTTCTGTGCGGTCGGCAGCTACGCGCTGATGAGCTTCGTCATGACGGGCGCACCGCTGGCCATGGTCGGCTGCGGACTGTCGGAGACCGACGCGACGCTGGGCATCTCCTGGCACGTCATGGCGATGTTTGCGCCAAGCTTCTTCACCGGCTCGCTGATCCATCGCTTCGGCGCCGAACGCATTGTGACCACCGGCCTGATCCTGCTCATCGGCTGCGCCATTGTCGCTCTGTCGGGCCTGGCGCTGTGGCAGTTCTGGACGTCGCTGATCCTGCTGGGCCTTGGTTGGAACTTCGGCTTCATTGGCGCGACCGCAATGGTGGCCTCCACCTACCGGCCGTCGGAAAAGGGCAAGGTGCAAGGCTTCCACGACTTCGTCCTGTTCGGCTCCGTCGCCTGCGCCTCACTGATGTCGGGCATGGTCTACAACGCCTGGGGCTGGGAGATGCTGAACTGGATAGTCTTTCCGGTCACCGTCCTGTGCTTCGTGGCGCTGGGCGCGCTGAAGGTGACGAGCGCGCGCCCGGCTTGACGCCAAGCCTATGCGTCCGGCGGCAACACCTGAAGCACCCTCGCTATGAACATATGGAACTCAGCCATGTAGTTGCGCAGGAAGTCCTCGGTGGATTCGACCGTCACTTCGCCGTCGTCCGTTATCAGTCCCGGCGTGAACTGGATATAGGCTTCCGGCGCATTCATCTGGGGTGAGTTGCAGAAGCTCAGAACGCTGCGCAGGCTTTGTTGGGCGACAGCGGTTGCGATGGCGCCCGGCGATGTTCCGATGACGGCGGACGGTTTGCGCGCGAATGAATTCTTTCCATAGGGGCGGCTCGCCCAGTCGATCGCGTTCTTTAATCCGCCAGGGATCGAGCGGTTGTACTCCGGGGTAACGAACAGGACGGCTTGGACGGACGCGATCGCCTTTTTGAAATCCCGGGCGACCGGCGGGAAATTCGCATCATAATCGTAGCTGTAAAGAGGCAGATCCCTGAAGGCGATTTCCGTCATTTCAAGTTCCGGAGGAGCCAGTTGAACGAGCGCCTTCGCGAGCTTGCGGTTGATGGATTCCCGGGCAAGACTTCCGATGAGGTAGCCGACTTTGTGTATGGCCATGACACGCTCTCCGTGTTTGCCACCCGCACCCTATGGCATTATCCGCCAGATGGCAGCAGATCGCCAGCGTCGCCTCAAAATCGGCCTTCCGAACAAAAATATTGCGCTGATCCCCCTTGTTATGAAACCGTGTGCCCCGACTGGCCGTTGAAGCCATGCTCATATGCGGTCATCGCGTTTCGGTTCATAGCTAGGGGTTTTCACAATGTTTTCAGTCAAGTTTCTGGCCGGCGCGGCATTGGCGCTCGGCATCACGGTGGCTTCCGCCAATGCCCAGGTGGTTGTCTCTTCGAAAATCGACACCGAGGGCGGCGTGCTCGGCAACATCATCCAGCTCGTCCTCAACGCCAACAACATCAAGACATCGGACCGCATCCAGCTCGGCGGCACGCCGGTGGTGCGCAAGGCGATCACCGCCGGCGAGATCGACATCTATCCCGAATACACCGGCAACGCCGCCTTCTTCTTCGAGAAGGCCGACGACCCGGTCTGGAAGGATGCCGCCAAGGCCTATGAAACGGCCAAGAAGCTCGACTACGACGCCAACAAGATCGTCTGGCTGTCGCCGTCGCCCGCAAACAACACCTGGGCGATCGCGCTGCGCAAGGAAGTCGCCGAGACCAACAAGCTCGCCACGCTCACCGACTTCGGCAAATATGTCGCGGGCGGCGGTCAGGTGGTGCTGGCGGCTTCCGCCGAGTTCGTCAATTCGGCGGCTGCACTGCCGGCCTTCCAGACCACCTATGGCTTCACGCTGAAGCCGGACCAACTGATCACTCTCTCAGGCGGCGACACCGCGGCAACCATCGCCGCGGCCGCCAACCAGACCAACGGCGCCAATGCGGCCATGGTCTACGGCACCGATGGCGGCATCGCACCGTCCGGGCTCGTCGTGCTCGACGACGACAAGGGCGTGCAGCCGGTCTACCAGCCGGCGCCGATCATCCGCGAAGCGGTGCTGAAGCAACATCCCGAGATCGAGACGCTGCTGAAGCCGGTCTTCGCCAAGCTCGACCTCGTCACGCTGCAGGAGCTGAATGGTCGCGTGCAGGTCGGCGGCGAGCCGGTCAAGGGCGTCGCCGAGGACTTTTTGAAGAAGAACGGCTTCCTGAAGTAGGACGATTCCGGCGCGCCGCTTTCGTGGCGCGCCGGATCGACTGACGGGGGAGGGCGTGAACATCCGCTTCGACAAGCTCGGCGTGGTCATCGCCGCTATATCAGCCTACGCGGCTTTTGCCGCGCCCTTTGCCACGTTCCGTGCCAACCGCATCGTCCCCGGCCAGGCGCGCTCGATTCTCGAGGCGCTGCCGGCAACCACCGGGACGCTGCTGCTCGTCATCGTCGTCGCCGCAGCACTCATCGCGCTGTTCAAGACACTGCTTGCGCTGCGCCTTGCCGCCAGCGTGGTGGCGCTTGCCGCGCTCGCGCTGCTGATCGGCGTCGCCGGAACATTCCTCACGCCGGAGGGCAACACCTTTGCGAGAGTTTCGCCAGCCTCCGGTTTCTGGATTCTGATCTTTGCCTTCACGCTTTTGCTTGCCGATGTGCTGACACGGCTGAACCTGTCGCCATTGGCACGAGTTGGCGTGCTTGCGGTCTCGGCTTTGGCGATCGGGCTGCTGTTGATTTCGGGAAGCTGGGACAATCTGTCGATCCTGAAGGAATATTTCAACCGCGCCGACAGTTTCTGGGCGGAGGGCTCCAAGCATGTGACGCTGGCGCTAGGGTCGCTGCTTGCGGCAGTGGTCGTCGGCCTGCCGGTCGGTATTCTCTGCCATCGCGTCGAGAATCTGCGCGCCGGCGTTCTCAACGTGCTCAACATCATCCAGACCATTCCCTCGATCGCGCTGTTCGGCCTGCTGATCGCGCCGCTCGGCTGGGTGGCCACGCATGTGCCGGGGGCTGCCGCGCTCGGCATTCGCGGCATCGGCACAGCCCCCGCCTTCGTCGCGCTGTTCCTTTATTCCCTGCTGCCGGTGGTGGCCAACACCGTGGTCGGTCTCGCTGGCGTGCCGCGCGCCGCCAACGACGCGGCACGCGGCATGGGCATGACCGAACGCCAACGCCTGTTCGGCGTCGAGTTTCCACTGGCCTTTCCAGTGATCCTGACCGGCATCCGCATCGTCTTGGTGCAGAACATCGGCCTCGCCACCATTGCCGCGCTGATCGGCGGCGGCGGTTTCGGCGTATTCGTCTTCCAGGGTGTGGGCCAGACGGCGATGGACCTTGTGCTGCTCGGCGCGGTGCCAACGGTCGCGCTCGCCTTTGCCGCCGCCATCATCCTCGATGCGGTGATCGAAATGACCGCCACCAGGCGCAGGGTTGAAACGGCATGATCGAGATCGAAGGCATTACCAAGCGCTATGACGCGACGACCGTGGTCGATGACGTGTCGATGGTCATCGAGCCGCGCACCATAGCCGTCATTGTCGGCACGTCCGGTTCCGGCAAGACGACGTTGCTGCGCATGATCAACCGGCTGGTCGAACCGACCTCGGGCATCATCAAGCTCGACGGCGCCGACAATCGTTCGCTGCCCGGTTATGAGCTGCGCCGCAGCATCGGCTACGCCATCCAGGGTCACGGCCTGTTCCCGCATCGTACGGTGGCGCAGAACATTGCCACCGTGCCGGTGCTGCTCGGTTGGGACAAGGACCGCATCAAGGCCCGGGTCGACGAACTGATGACGCTCTATCAGCTTGACCCCGAAGCCTTCGGGCCGCGCTACCCGCACGAACTGTCCGGCGGCCAGCAACAGCGCGTCGGCGTTGCCCGCGCGCTCGCCGCCGAGCCCAACGTGCTGTTGATGGACGAACCGTTCGGCGCCCTCGACCCGATCATCCGCAACAAGGCGCAGGAAGATCTGCTGGCGATCCAGAAGCGCTTCGGCACCACCATCATCCTGGTCACCCACGACATGGAAGAGGCCGTGCATATGGGCGACAAGATCGCGGTCATGGATGCCGGCAAGCTGGTGCAATACGCCAAGCCCGCCGAGATCCTGGCAAAGCCGGCAAGCGCCTTCGTCGAGACCCTGGTCGGCGCCAGCGAAAGGCCGTTCCGGTTGCTGTCGCTCGGTCGGGTCCGCGATGCCGTGGAGAAGGGCTCCGCCGAAGGCGAGGCGATCCCCGGCGACGCCAGCCAGCGTGACGCGCTGGCCGAATTGTTGTGGACGGGCCGGCCGGCGCTGCCGGTCAAAGGCGCCGATGGCAAGCCGCTTGGCCGCGTCACCGTCGACGGGCTGGTGAAGCGCGCGGCGAGGCCGGCATGAAGGCCTGGCTTCCATCGTTGCTCAGACTTGCCCTGGTGATGCTGCTCGTTGCCTTCGTCACCAATCCCGGCTGGTTCGTGCCGCTGCTGAAGCCGCTGACCGAAAACAATGCGCCGGTGATCTACAACCAGGGCAGCCTGCTGACGCTGACATTGCTGCATTTGCGCACGGTTCTGATCGCCACCGTGGCAGCAACCATCGTTGCGGTGGCGCTTGCCATCCTGGTCACCAGGCCGGCCGGCGCCGAATTCCTGCCGCTGTCGCGCAGCCTGGTCAACATCGGCCAGACCTTTCCGCCCGTGGCGGTGCTGGCACTCGCTGTGCCGGCCGTCGGCTTCGGCGAGAAGCCGACACTGATCGCGCTGTTTCTCTACGGCCTGCTGCCGATCTTCGAGAACGCGCTGACCGGCCTGACGACGCTACCTGCCAATGTCGTCGAGGCGGCGCGCGGCGCCGGCATGACCGGTTGGCAAAGGCTCACCAAGGTCGAACTGCCGCTCAGCGCCCCGATCATTCTCGGCGGCATCAGGCTGTCGGTGGTGATCAGCCTTGCCACGGCGACCATCGGTTCGACCGTGGCAGCCAAAACGCTGGGCGAAGTGATCATCGCCGGGTTGTTGTCCAACAATCTCGCCTTCATCCTGCAGGGCGGCCTGATCGTGGCAGCCCTTGCCGTGCTGATCTATGACGGCCTGTCGGCCATAGAGCGCTACACGGCGCGCCGGATGGGCCGGGAGGCAGAGTAGCCGCGTCCTGCGTCAGGGCTAATTTCAATCGATCTAATCCCCGGGTGCTGACGGCAGCCGCCGCCTGGTCCCAACCATTTGGGCGAAAGCCGGGCAAAAACCGAACAATATCTTGACGTTCGCAGCCCTGTTTCGCATACACCGCTGCGAAGAGGCGGATTCCGTGCTCGGAATCCGGTCTTTGTCTCAACGGCCCAGGGAGGGGTTCTTTTGGGCCATCAATCGAGGAAAATCCGGCAATGACAATTATTTCCGCCGTCATCGCCTGCGGCCTGCTTTCAATCCTTTACGCCATCTGGGCGACACGTTCGGTCCTTGCGGCCGATCAGGGCAATGCACGCATGCAGGAAATCTCCGCGGCTATCCGCGAGGGCGCACAAGCCTATCTGGCGCGTCAGTACACCACCATCGCCATCGTTGGCGTCGTCGTCCTCGTGCTCGCCTGGTGGTTGCTGTCCATCACCGCCGCGATCGGCTTCCTGATCGGAGCGGTGCTTTCAGGCGCCGCCGGCTTCATCGGCATGCATGTCTCCGTTCGCGCCAACGTTCGCACGGCGCAGGCCGCATCGAACAGTCTCGCTGCCGGCCTCGACATCGCGTTCAAATCGGGCGCCATCACCGGCATGCTGGTTGCTGGCCTCGCCTTGCTCGGCGTGTCGATCTACTACCTCATCCTGACCCACTTCATGGGCCTCCAGCCCAATGACCGCATCGTCATCGACTCGCTGGTCTCGCTCGGCTTCGGCGCATCGCTGATCTCGATCTTCGCTCGTCTCGGCGGCGGCATCTTCACCAAAGGCGCCGACGTCGGCGGCGATCTCGTCGGCAAGGTCGAAGCCGGTATTCCCGAAGACGATCCGCGCAACCCGGCCACGATCGCCGACAATGTCGGCGACAATGTCGGCGACTGCGCCGGCATGGCCGCCGACCTGTTCGAAACCTATGCGGTGACTGTCGTCGCCACCATGGTTCTGGCTGCCATCTTCTTTGGCGGCACCGCCGTGTTGGGTGCGGCCATGCTTTATCCACTCGCCATCTGCGGCGCCTGCATCCTGACCTCGATCGTCGGCACCTTCTTCGTCAAGCTCGGTTCCAACGGCTCGATCATGGGCGCACTCTACAAGGGCCTGATCGTCACTGGCCTGCTGTCCATCGTCGGCCTCGGCGTCGCCACCCAGGTGACGCTCGGCTGGGGTGAGGTCGGCACTGTCGCCGGCATGGTCATCACCGGCAAGAACCTGTTCATCTGCGGCCTGATCGGCCTCGTGGTGACCGGTCTCATCGTGGTCATCACCGAATACTACACCGGCACCAACAAGCGCCCGGTCAATTCCATCGCCCAGGCGTCGGTCACCGGTCACGGCACCAACGTCATCCAGGGCCTCGCGGTCTCGCTGGAATCGACGGCGCTGCCGGCGATCGTCATCGTCGGCGGCATCATCTCGACCTATCAGCTTGCCGGCCTCTTCGGTACGGCGATCGCGGTCACGACGATGCTCGGCCTTGCCGGCATGATCGTTGCGCTCGATGCCTTCGGCCCGGTCACCGACAATGCCGGCGGCATCGCCGAAATGGCCGGCCTGCCCAAGGAAGTGCGCCACTCCACCGACGCGCTCGACGCGGTCGGCAACACCACCAAGGCGGTGACCAAGGGCTACGCCATCGGCTCCGCTGGTCTCGGCGCATTGGTGCTGTTTGCCGCGTACTCGAACGACCTGAAGTTCTTCGCCGCCAATGGCGACAGATATCCCTACTTCCAGGGCATGGGCGAGATCTCCTTCGATCTCTCCAACCCATACGTCGTCGCCGGCCTGATCTTCGGCGGGCTGATCCCGTATCTGTTCGGCGGCATCGCCATGACGGCCGTCGGCCGTGCGGCGGGCGCCATCGTCGAGGAGGTGCGCAAGCAGTTCCGCGAGGATCCGGGCATCATGGCCGGCACCTCGAAGCCGAACTACGCCCGCGCGGTCGACCTTCTGACCAAGGCGGCAATCAGGGAAATGATCATCCCGTCGCTGCTGCCGGTGCTGGCGCCGCTCGTCGTCTATTTCGGCGTGCTGCTCATCTCGGGCTCGAAGGCGTCTGCCTTTGCAGCGCTGGGTGCCTCGCTGCTCGGCGTCATCGTCAACGGCCTGTTCGTCGCTATCTCGATGACCTCTGGCGGCGGCGCCTGGGACAACGCCAAGAAGTCCTTCGAAGACGGCTTTGTCGACAAGGACGGCGTCAAGCATCTCAAGGGTTCCGAGGCGCACAAGGCTTCGGTGACCGGTGACACGGTCGGCGATCCCTACAAGGACACCGCTGGCCCCGCCGTCAACCCGGCGATCAAGATCACCAACATCGTCGCGCTCCTGCTGCTGGCCGTGCTCGCGCACGGCTGATCTAGGCTTCAGCCCGAAACAACCCGCGGGAGCGATCCCGCGGGTTTTTTGTTGAGCAAAGCCATGTCGACGCGTCAACAAGCCGATCTCTTGCATGCGGTAAATGCGCCGGTATCTCATCTACCGGCTTGGGTTTTGACGGCTTAAGCATCGCCGGCAAACATACGGGGATCTTGCCCTGATCGAGGCCACAACAAAAACCCGCAGGATCGCTCCCGCGGGTTTTTGGTCGCCTGAGATGATGAGGCTCCAGGAATGGAAGCCGAAAGGAATTAGGCGCCGCCGCCCGGAATGCTAGGTGCCAGCTTGCTGGCACCGTTGATGATCTGGCTGAGGAAGTTCTGGTCCTTGCCGCCGGTCGGTGTGGTGCGTGAGATGAAGTCGAACATCTTGCCGTCCTTCATCCCGTAATTGGCGATCTGGGTGACGCGGCCATCGGCGCCGAAATAGACCGCCAGCACATGCTGATCAATGAGCCGTGGCTTGTCGAAGGCGACGTAGCGCTTGCGCGTCTGCGAAATGTAATAGAAGGCCTCGTTGTCGAACGTCGCGGTCGTCGACGGCGTGCCGAGTGCCAGAAGCACCTGCTCGCGGCTCGAACCGACCGGCACCAGGTCGATTGCCTGCTGGTCTATGACGTAACCTTGCGTCAGCGTCTCACTCGGGCTGAGGTCGCCGATCATCTTGGAGGTGTGGCAGGCCGATAGTGCCGAAACGATCATCAGCAGCGAGATCGCGCCGGCGGGCCTGGACGAGAAGGTCGACTTGAAATTCAGCGCGCGCAACAACAACTCCATTAGCTGGCCGCAACTTGCGCTGGGCCGCGAAACCGGTAAACCAGCTTGCTTGCCGATGCAACAAGCCCACTTCAACAAACGGTCCCCAGGAGACCATCCCCAATGTTCCAGCGCTTTTTTGGCCGCGAACGCTACGCCAACCGCGCTATCACCGAGGCGCTTTACGCACAAATCGTGGCGGCGGCGCGGCAGACGGTGTTTTATTCCCACTGGAATGTGCCAGACACGCCGCTTGGCCGTTTCGAGATGCTGTCGCTGCACATGTTCCTGTTCCAGCACAGGTTGCGCGGTGAGAGCGGTGCGGCGCAAGAGGTCGCCCAGGTGCTGATCGACGAGTTCTTCCTCGACGTCGACCATTCGTTGCGGGAATTGGGCATTGGCGACGTTGGCGTGCCCAAACGCATGAAAAAGCTGGCAAAGATGTTTTATGGCCGAACCGCTGCCTATGACGATGCCCTGGAAAGAAACGACCATGAAGCGCTGACCGCGGCTCTTGCCCGCAATGTCCGGCCCGACGCGGGCGCCTGGCTGGAAGCATCGCTGCTGGCCAACTATGTTACCGACGCGCGCAATCATCTGGTCGCGCAGACATCCGAATCGATTGTCTCCGGCACGCTGACCTTTCCCGCCGCCAAGGAGGTTGAACAATGAAGCATGTGGACCCGCAAAGCCCGGTCTCCTTCCGTGCAAACATCACGCGCCTGCCGCAAAAGGGCCTGCCGCTGGTTATCGAAGCTGATGCCGCACAGCGTGCGGCACTGGCCGAGGAGCACGGGTTGATTTCGGTCGAATCCTATCGCGCCGAGCTTCTGGTCGCGTCGTGGAAGCGCAATGGCGTGAAGATAAGCGGTCGTGTCGAAGCCGACATCACCCAGGCCTGCATCGTCACGCTCGAGCCTGTCGAAGCGCATATCGACGAACCGGTCGAAGCGCTGCTGCTGCCCGAGGATTCCAAGCTTGGACGGCAGGGTTTCGATGGTGGCGGCGAGATCCTGCTCGACGCGGAAGGCCCTGACAGTCCAGAGACATTTTCCGGTGACACGATCGATGTCGGGGCACTCGCCGAACAGTATTTCGGGCTCGCCATCGACCCCTATCCGCGTAAGCAGGGCGCATCGCTCAACGCCGGCAGCGAGACCGAACCGGCGGAGAATGAATTTCAGCAAAAACTGCGATCCTTGCTGGGAAAATCCTGAAAAGCTCGCCCGCGACGGAAAAGTCGGTTGTGTGGCAGCCCAAAACCGTTATTTTCGCCGAACCTTCGCGGTCGCTAAACGACCTGCCGCCTAACCGTGAGACAAATACCGCGTGATCAGGATTTCCATCGATGCCATGGGCGGCGATCACGGACCAGCCGTGGTCGTTCCAGCGCTCATGACGGTCGCGACCCGTCGTCCCGACATCCGCTTCGTCATCTTCGGGCGTGAGGAGGTCGTGCGCCCGGAGCTCGCCAAATTTCCCAAGCTTGCCGAGATCAGCGAATTCTTCCATTGCGAAATTGCGGTCAGGATGGACGACAAGCCGAGCCAGGCGCTGCGCCACGGCCGCTGGAAGTCATCGATGTGGAAGGCCGTCGAAGCGGTCAAGGCCGGCACGGCCGACGCCTGCATTTCCGCGGGCAACACCGGTGCGCTGATGGCGATGTCGAAATTCTGCCTGCGCACCATGGCCACCATCGATCGCCCGGCGATCGCAGCCCTTTGGCCGACATTGCGCGGCGAAAGCGTGGTGCTGGATGTCGGCGCGACCATCGGGGCCGATGCGCAACAGCTCATCGATTTTGCCATTCTCGGCACCGGCATGGCGCGCTCGGTCTTCGGCATAGCCCGGCCCAGCGTCGGCCTGCTCAATGTCGGCGTCGAGGAGATCAAAGGCCAGGAAGAGGTCAAGGAGGCGGGGCGCATGCTGCGCGAAGCCAACATGGCCTCGATGAACTATCACGGTTTCGTCGAGGGCGACGATATCGGCAAGGGCACGGTCGACGTTGTGGTGACCGAGGGCTTCGCCGGCAACATCGCTCTGAAGACCGCGGAAGGCACGGCGCGCCAGATAGCGGGTTATCTGCGCGCCGCGATGAGCCGCACCCTGATGGCCAGGATCGGCTACGTCTTCGCTAAGGGCGCCTTCAACCGCTTGCGCGAAAAGATGGATGTCGGCCGCTCCAATGGCGGCGTTTTCCTGGGGCTGAGCGGGATCGTCGTCAAAAGCCATGGCGGTGCTGATTCTGACGGGTTCGCCGCCGCGATCGAACTCGGCTATGACATGGTCCGCAACAACCTCCTCGACCGTATCGAGGCCGATCTGGACCTGTTTCATGCGCGCAACCCGCGCGCCCTGTCATCTAGGAAATCCGACGTCGTCACCGACGCAAAGGAATAGGAAAGAACTTTGATCAGATCAGTCGTGCGCGGCACGGGCGCCGCGCTGCCCCGCCGAATCATGAAGAATGCCGATTTCGAAGGCATGGTCGAGACCTCCGACGAGTGGATCGCCCAGCGCACCGGCATTCGCCAGCGCCACATCGCGGGCGATGACGAGACGACCGCTTCGCTGGGGGAAGCGGCGGCACGTGCCGCACTTGCCAATGCGGGCCTCACGCCCGCCGACATCGATCTGATCGTGCTGGCGACCTCGACGCCCAACAACACGTTTCCGGCAACCGCCGTCGAGATCCAGAACCGGCTCGGTATGCATCACGGCTTTGCCTTCGACATGCAGGCGGTCTGTTCGGGTTTCGTCTATGCCGTGACCACCGCCGATCTCTACATCCGCGGCGGCCTGGCCAAGCGTGTCCTGGTGATCGGGTCCGAAACATTCTCGCGCATTCTCGACTGGAGCGACCGGTCGACCTGTGTGCTGTTCGGAGACGGCGCCGGTGCCATGATCCTGGAAGCGGGCGAGGGCGCGGGCACGATCGCCGACCATGGCGTTCTGGCGGCCAGCCTGCGCTCCGACGGCACGCACAAGGACAAGCTTTTTGTCGATGGCGGGCCGTCGACGACGGGTACGGTCGGCCATCTCCGGATGGAGGGCCGCGAAGTCTTCAAGCACGCGGTCGGCATGATCACCGACGTCATCGAGGCGACGTTCGCGCAAGCCGGTATCTCAGCCGAGGATCTCGACTGGTTCGTGCCGCACCAGGCCAATAAACGAATTATTGACGCTTCCGCCAAGAAGCTCGGGATAGCTGAGCAAAAGGTGGTGGTTACGGTCGATTTGCACGGTAACACCTCGGCTGCTTCCGTGCCGTTGGCGCTGTCGGTGGCCGTTGCCGACGGCCGCATCAAGAAGGGCGATCTCGTCCTCCTGGAAGCGATGGGTGGCGGCTTCACCTGGGGCGCTGTCCTGGTTCGCTGGTAAGTGCCGAACGGTCCAGTTTCGGTCCTTGACCTTGACGGATCAATTACTTAGGCTCTGCCGTTGTTGTGCCGAATTTTATGTTTTGAGCTGATGGGACGGTCGCATGGGGGGAAAGACACTTACGCGCGCCGACCTTGCCGAGGCAGTTTACCGGAAGGTCGGCCTGTCGCGCACTGAATCGGCCGAACTCGTCGAAGCGGTGCTGGATGAAATCTGCGAAGCCATCGTGCGCGGCGAAACGGTGAAGCTGTCGTCCTTCGCGACATTCCACGTCCGCTCCAAGAACGAGCGTATCGGCCGCAATCCCAAGACCGGCGAGGAAGTGCCGATCCTGCCGCGTCGGGTGATGACCTTCAAGTCGTCCAACGTGCTGAAGAGCCGTATCTTGCGCTCCCATCAGAGCGGCAAGGCCAAAAGCGGCAAGTAATCCTACTGCGCGGTTGAAAACCGCCACCGCCATGACGCCGGGCTTGAATATTGCTTCATAAACCGCTGAAATAAGCCCCGATTCGGCAGCTAGGCCGGATCATCGTCCAGCGTGAGGATTCGCCCATGGACAAGAGCCCCGACGCCTTTCGTACCATCAGCGAGGTCGCCGAAGATCTCGATTTGCCGCAGCATGTGCTGCGCTTCTGGGAAACGCGTTTCAACCAGATCAAGCCGATGAAGCGCGGCGGCGGCCGTCGTTACTACCGGCCGCAGGATGTCGAGCTGATCAAGGGCATCCGCCATATGCTCTACGACCAGGGCTACACCATCAAGGGCGTGCAGAAGCTGTTGCGCGAGAACGGCAACCATTTCCTGGTTGCCATCGGCAATGGCGACATGGCCGCCGTCGAGGCGATCTCGCAGCGAAGGCAGGCTGACCAGGTGCCGCTGACGCCGGCGGCCCAGCCGCGCAGCATGGACGACGAACTGGTCGGCCAGCCGCGCGTCAAACCCAGCCGTCGCTTTTTCGGCCTGGGCAAGAGCGACGAGGACGGCCCGGTGCAGCCGGATGCATCGAAACTCTCGCGCGACAACAGGGCCTTGCTGCAGGAGGCGCTGTTCGACCTCCTGGAATGCAAGCGCCTGCTTGATCAGGTGCGCTGACCGCAGTCCGACGCGATAGTTCGAAACCGGAACCCGTCTTCCGGTGAGGCGTTACGTTTCCTTCTGCAAGTGAAGGAAACACATCATGGCATCATTTTCGACCCTCTCGGACATCGATCTCGACAGGCAGGTCGCGGCTCTCACCAAAGAACTGGCCAGCTTGAAGAGGGCTGTGGCAAGGCGAGGCGGCGCCTACTACGAGGACGGTCGCGATGCAGCCTTCGACACCTATTCCGATCTTGCGGGGCGTCTGCGCGACGCCATGCCGGCACTGCGCAAACAGGGCAGGGTGATCGAGAGGTCGGCCCGCGACCATCCGGCGGCTGCCGCCGCTGTCGGCCTTGTGGTGCTCGGTCTTGTCGCCAGTCTGCTGTTCAGCCGGCGCTGAGGCGGTGCTTCTGATGTTGGAGATAGCTGGCGCCGTCATTCGACGAACTTGGTGCGCCCAAATCGTGTCGAGCTGACGCGCCGCAATGCCAAGGGACGACCGGCCTTGGACAGGAAGCCAAGGCCGGTTTTCTCGGTGGCAGTCTGCGGTGCTTAGGCCTTGTTTCCGATCACATGGTGGTGGTGGCGGTGATGATGGTGATGGCGGACATGGTGGCGATGATGATGGTGGTGACGATGATGCTTTGCCATCGGCGCCGCATCCGCACTCGTCGCGCCGATGACGGGCACCGTGAAAGCCAATGCAACTGCAAGCCCGAGGGCCGAGAGGAGGGACTTCTTCATGGATCGTTTCCTTTTGTTTCGCGGGCGCATATGGATCGGGGCGATAGCCCGGCCGCCGCGAATGGAATTACGCGCCTGAATTTTTTCGTCAGTATTTCCCGATTGTAGAATTTTGTTTCTGGACTGTTTCTGCCCAATCCAGCCTCCCGCCACCATGCACGGCAAGATCGAGAGGCGGCCATTGGCCGCCTGTCCGACTACATCGGCGGCACGACGCCGTTGGTTCCGACCACGACGCGGCTGGCGCTCAGTGCGCCGTCACTGCCCCGCTCAGCGGTGACAAAGACCGTCGCACCCGGCTTGAGGTCGGTCGGCGTCGCCGGCGCGAAGGTGACGACAGGGGTGGTGTCGGGAATCGAAATCTTCTTGGTCTGGCCATTGTCATAGGTCAGCGTGACGGATCGCCCGCTTATATCGGTAACGTCGGCGACGGTGCCGTTGGTCATCCGGCTGTTTGGCTGCAGGTCCCAGGGGCGGTCACCCTCGCCGGTGCCTTTCAGCGCGGCCGGAAAGACCACCACCTCCAGGGCGCCGCTGCCGCCATCCGCTTTCGAAACGGAGGCAATGCCGAGGAAATCGCCCTGCTTGATGCCCGTTGCCGAGGCGTTGGCGACGCCCGAGATCTTCCAGCCGGCCTTGAGCTTGATCGCGTCGGTATCGCCCTGGCGGGTTTTCACGGTGAGCAGCGTGGGCTTAAAACTGACCACCGTGCCGCGCACACGAAGCGCGCCTGCGGCTTGGGCGGCGCCCGCGCCGGCGACGGAAAGGCTGGAAATCGTGCCGAGCACGACCATGACTGTCTTCAAGTTCATTGCAAAAAATCCTTCCGGGAAAGAACTGGCTGGAACCGGATGGTTTCGCGCCAGCGACCCGGAGATAACGAATGGGCGCGGCGAAACTGCCGGCAAAAGGCCAATCAGGCCTTCAAAACAACTTGATCGCGACGTGTGCGCCAGAGGCCGCGCCAGGCACCCGGTTCACGATCCCGTGACGGCCCTTTTGGCCCTTGGCAAATCGCTGGCGAGAGGGCATCTTCCCGACCGTCTCAGGCAACACTCCTCATTTGATCAAACTCTTTCAGTCATGGAGTTGCCAATGCCCCATAATGCGAAAAGCGAACCCCACTCCGAACCGGCAACCAACGGGAGCGGGCCAGATTACAACACCCTCAGAGCGATGCGGGAGACCCGCGGTTATAGCGTGGAAGAGCTCTCCCTGACATGCGGCCTGGCGGTGGACGAGATTGAGGATATCGAAAGCGGCAGAGTGACCGATCCGTCGAAGCTGCGTCGTATTGTGTCCGCGCTTCACCTTCCCCAGGAAGCTCTGATCACCCCGGCTGCGCCGCCGGCGGCGCAAGGTCGATCGCTGGCGTAGACCCGCACCAGGCATTCCAGAGAACCCGCCAAGGCCCTCTTGGCGGGTTTCTTTGTACCTGCCGCAGCGTCTGCTTCAGCCTGGCGCTTGCCGATTTGTATGCCGCGCGTGCTTATATGCGCGGCGGCCCCGGCTGCTGGACAGCAATCCGCCGTCCTTCAAGTTTTTGAACCATGGGTTTTTCGATATGAGCCTGGACTCAGTTCGTGCGTTCTTCGCCGCCCACGCGCCTGATATCGACGTCATCGTCACGGAGGCGAGCTCGGCGACGGTGACCCTGGCGGCCGAGGCGCATGGCGTGCTGCCGGCGCAGATCGCCAAGACGATCTGCCTGCGCGTCGGCGAGCGCACCATGCTGGTGGTGACCAGCGGCATCGCCAGGCTGGACAACCGCAAGTTCAAGGACCAGTTCGGCGGCAAGCCGCGCATGCTCGACGCGGCGGAAGTTGTCGAAGCGACGAGCCACCCGGTCGGCGGCGTCTGCCCGTTCGGCCTGCCGGCGCCGCTGCCGGTCTATTGCGACGTATCGCTGCGCGAATTTGACGAGGTCGTGCCCGCGGCAGGCGCCACCAATGCGGCGGTGCGGATCAGCCCGCAGAGGATGGTTGAGCTAATCGGCGCTGAGTGGGTGGATGTGTGCCAGGGGTAGGGGGCCCAACCGAAGTTCGAACAAGGCGATTGAGAATACATTCCGGGATTTTGTCCCGATCCGAGATTTGGCCAGACTGACCGGGCATCTGGAAAGGCGGACTTTTGGGGGCAAGTCCTGCTTCTAAAATGGTCGGAGTGGCCGGATTCGAACCGACGACCCCTTGACCCCCAGTCAAGTGCGCTACCGGGCTGCGCTACACTCCGGACCGCGGAAAGCCCTATATTCTCAAGGGTTCAGAAGCAAGAGGCGAATTCGCTGAAATTGGTGAAATGGGAACAGACGGTGTCCCGGTGTGCCTTTGGTGACCGAAAGTCACACCGACAAATCATACCGCAAGTGCTGCTTAGGTTCCGGTCACCGAGGGCGGACACACTACGTGCTTTGTCTTGCCCTGGAAGGGCATAGCCTGCACCGCTCTAGGCTGCAATTGCCCAAAGAAGTTCAAGACTTCGTTCAATCGCCAGAATGTTCGAAGGAATATGTAGGCTACGAGGAAAGGGGAGCGCTGACGAGCTCCCCTGACGCTAGATCTGATCCGCGAAAATGATGTCGATGCACTACTGACCCATTCCAAACTTGTAGGTTAGCCGGGCCATCACGGCATCGACCTTTGCCTCTGTGCGATAGGTCTCGGGATTGTCGCCGAGAGTGCCATCATCGAACACGTTGTCGCCCGTGCTCGTCTTATGGCCGAGGTCAACGTGGGTGTAGTCCACGCCAAGCGAGAGGTTGTTCGTAAGGGCATAGTCGATGCCAGCGCCGAGCGCATAGCCGTTCTGCCACTCATTCTTTTCGTAGGTTACCAGGGCGTCGTTGTCTCGGGCGCGGAAATCCACCTTGCCGCCGGCATAACCAGCCTTGGCATAGATCAGCACGCGATCGAAGGCGTAGCCGACGCGGCCGAAGACCGTGGCATAATTCGAGATTTTGGCGGTCTCGGTGTCGCTGTCCGGGAAATAGGGGCTGGTGATGGTCTTGCGGATGCCCGTTGCTGTCCAGGTCGCCTCGCCGCCCAGAACCCATTGGCCCCACTGCCATTGCGCGCCTGCATGGATACCGCCGGCTACGCCGGCTTTGTTGAAGTCAAATCCTTCTGTTCCCGCCGGAACGAGGTCGGTGAAGAACCCACCGTTTGGTTCGGTCATATCCGTTGCCGTGATGTCACCATTGGCAACGCCGAGATGGCCGCCGACATAGAGGCCGCTCCAGTCATAGGCCGACCCCGCAACCGGGGCCAACATGTCTGCTGCTGACGCGGTGCTTGCCGACAGGGCGGCAACCGCGAGAACTGCTAAGAATCTATTCACGTATTTCTCCCAACCCAAGTAATTCCCTCGGGAACAACAATAGCCGGGAGCGAAATGAAATTATGTGATGTTTTTGCCACAGCCGCATATTTTTGCCATGGACCAACCGTCCGTCGAGCACTCGATCTACACTGGCCTGACGCTTCAAAGCGCAAATGAAGCCGAGTAAAGCGCATGTAGAGCGCCTAGTCAGGAAACCCATCAGAAACTTCGTATTCGGGTAGCAAATCCATTCGGGAAGCTCTCGAAGCTGTCTTCGTCGTGATGTAGAGCGGGCCGGATCTCCACCGAAGGCCAACGTGAAGCGCTCTCACTCCCGCGACTTTTATGCCGGTGCCGGCGAGCCCTGCAAGGCAGGCTGCAACAACCGCTGGTGCCTGTATTCCAGCGCGATGGCGCCCCAGATTAGGCCGAGCAGCAGGTAGACATGGCGCCAGTGGTCGATGTCGATGAAGGTGCCGAGCCCGATATTGCCGATGAAGGCGACATAGGCGCACAGCAGATAGGGCTGCCAAGCACGGTCGCGCAGCAGGATGCGGAAGCCGGCTGCTATCGTCCACAAGACGAGCGCGAGGAACGACACGAAGCCGAGCCAGCCATAATCCATCAGCATCTTCAGCCAGATGTCGTGGGTGTCTTCACCGAAGATCGTGCCGAAGACCAGCGGGCCGATGCCGAACGGATGCTCCATCGCCATCTGGAAGCCGATGCCGTAGCGGGCGAAGCGGCCGAGGCGGGCGGTGTCATAGCTCTGCTCGAGATGGGCACGGTTGGAGAACATCTCCGACACGCCGGGCAGCTGCAGGATGACGATCATGGCGACGACCAGCAGCGCCAGTGCTGCAATCGTCATCACCACCACGCGCAGCCGGAACATGCCGCTGGCGCTCTGCAGGAACAGGCAGCCGGTGAGCAGGACGGCCGAAACCGCGAACATGCCCCAGGCGCCGCGCGAGAAGGAAAAGAAGATGCCGGCGGTGATGATCAGCAGCGGCACCGCCAAAAGCGGCATGCGTGTCACCGGTCCGGTCAAAAGCAGATAGAGCAGATAGATGCCGGGCAGCACCAGGAACGGGCCGAACACGTTCGGATCCTGGAAGGCGCCGGCGGCGCGGTCGTATTTGGTGAACATCTCGGCGCCCGGAAAGGCGTGGAAGTAGCCTGCAATGCCAAGCAGCGAGGTCGCCACGGCCGAAACCACATAGGCAATGAAGATCAATCGGTAGAGGTTCGGCTGTACGGCGGTGATCGATGCGAAGAACACTGCGCTGAAGGCGAGAAACAGCGAGACGGCGAGATAGAGCGGCGTGTTGGCGAGGTCCGCCATCTGCGTCATGGAGATCATGCCGCCGATGTTCATCGTCACCAGCAGCACCAGCAGCGGCGTTGCCGCGCGGGAAATCCGCAAGCCGAAAAGCGCCCAGATGGCAATCAGCCCGGCCATGTAGAGCTCATAGGGCGCCGGCTCGCTGATGACGAAGCCGGACAGCAGAATGCCGAGGAAAACCGCGCCCGACGAAATCAGCGCGATCAGCTTGGCGTTGACCGCCGCGCGCGGCAGATCATGGGCGATCGCGCTCAATAGGCGTTTTCCGTATTGAGCAGCCGGAGCGGCGTCAGGAACAGGATCCGCAAATCGAACAGCAGCGACCAGTTCTCGATGTAGTAGAGATCATACTCCGTGCGCATGCGGATCTTCTCGTTGGTGTCCATCTCGCCGCGCCAGCCATTGATCTGCGCCCAGCCGGTGACGCCGGGCTTGACCTTGTGGCGGGCGAAATAGCCGTCGACGACCTCGTTGTAGAGCAGGTTATGCGACTGCGCGGCGATGGCGTGCGGACGCGGGCCGACCAGCGATAGCGAACCCAGAAGCGAATTGAAGAACTGCGGCAGCTCGTCGATCGAGGTCTTGCGGATGAAGCGGCCGACGCGGGTGACGCGCGGGTCGTTCTTGGTCACGGTCTGCTTGGCGGTCGGGTCGGCCTTGTCCGTATACATCGAACGGAACTTGTAGACCTCGATGATCTCGTTGTTGAAACCGTGCCGCTTCTGGTGAAACAGAACCGGCCCCTTGCTGTCGAGCTTGATGGCGATGGCGGTCGCCAGCATCACCGGCGAGAACACGACGATGCCGATCAGGCTGAAGACGATGTCGAAGGCGCGTTTGGCCACCGAATCCCAGTCGTTGATCGGCTTGTCGAAGATGTCGAGCATCGGCACCGCGCCGATGTAGGAATAGGCACGCGGGCGAAACTGCAGCGCGTTGGAATGCGCCGAAAGCCGGATGTCGACCGGCAGCACCCACAGCTTCTTCAGCAACTGCAGAACGCGCGATTCGGCGGTCAGCGGCAACGATACGATCAGCATGTCGATACGGGCGATGCGGGCGAATTCGATCAGTTCCGAAATGGTGCCGAGCTTGGGGTAGCCGGCGACGATGGGCGGTGAGCGCTTGTCGCCGCGATCGTCGAAGATGCCGCAGATGCGGATATCGTTGTAGGGCTGCTTTTCGACCGAGCGGATCAGGATTTCCGCCGCCTTGCCGCCGCCGACGATGACGGCGCGCCGCTCCATGCGGCCATCGCGCGCCCAGGCCCGGATCAGCTTCGACATTACCAGCCTGAGGCCGAAGATGAGAACGAAGCCGATGACGAACCAGCTGCCCAACAAAAGGCGCGAATAGTTTTCCGACATCTTCATGACGAACGCCGTCAGCGCCATCAGGGCGAAAGTGCCGGCCCAGACCAGCAGCACGCGGCCGAAATTGGCGATCGGTCGCATCAGGGCGACGATCTGGTAGCAGTCGGTGACGTCGAGCAGCACCACGGCAAGGAACGACGCGGCGGCGATCGTTACCGGATACTGCCAGGCGAGATAATTGAAGAACCCGACATAATGGAAATAGACGGCGAGCCCGGACAGGAACAGCAAGCCGAATTCGACCATGCGCAGGACGCCGCTGACCATGATCGGCGACATCGTATCGCGCCGGTACTGCGAGGCGACCTGGCGCGCGACATCGTTCATGCCGCTTGGCGTGTCGCCATCGGCCGGGCCGTCGAATTTACGCACCGCCTCTGCTGAAAAGCGGCGCGCGGGGTCGATCTCGTTCATGAGGGCTTTCCGCAAGCTTCCCCTCGGTCATAGCAAAAGAGAGCTAAGAAACCCTTGAAACAACATACGGCTTTGGAACGGCTTGGTCCTGCGCCTACCTGTCGAGCGCGGCGAAATAGGCGTTCTCGATGTCGGCGGCCATCACATCGGCGCCGAAGCGTGCCTTGAGGTCGGCCCCATCCGGCATCAGATCGCGATAGGCGGCCGGGTCGGCCAGCGCCTGGCTCATCCTTTCGGCGAGCTCGATCGGGTCAGGTCGGATCAGGGCAAGGGAACCGGTGTCGAATATCTCCGGAATGCCGCCGACCGCTGTTGCGATCATCGGCTTTCCCGCGGCAAGCGTTTCCAGGACGATATAGGGCATGGCTTCGGCGCGCGAAGGAACGATGATAAGCGCGGCAAGGGCAAAGGCCTCCCTGGCCGGCATCGGCGGCAGGAAGCGGACATGGCGCTCGAGCCCGAGGCGTTTCACTTGCCCGTGGTAACGCGGTAGGTCGTCGCCGTCGCCGACCATCACCGCGGTCAGCGCGCGGCCGAACCGTGGGCCGGCGAGCGCCAATGCGTCGATGAAGATGTCCGGCCCCTTCAGGTCGCGCATCATGCCGATATAAAGCAGGTCGGCTGCGTCCGGGGCGGTGATCACCGGCTCGAATTCTGTGGCGCGCAGGCCGTTATAGACCAAGGTGTTGGGAATGGGCGGCTCGCCGACCTTGTGGCGATAGGTCCGCCGCTCATAGTCCGAGACAAACAGCAGATAGTCGGTGAAGCGAGCCATGAAGCGCTCGAGCGCGAAGAACAGCTTTCCGGTGGTCGTGTTCTCGTCATAGTGGAGGGAGCCGCCATGCGGCGAATAAAGGCGGGCTACGCGAGACCTTGATACCCGCAACAACGAGCCGAACAGACGGGCATAGGCGCCACCCTTGGCGCCGTGTCCGTGCAGTACGTCCGGCCGCAATTCCTTGATGATCCTGTACGTGCGCCAGGCCGAGGCAAGGTCGCCGGGACCGACGTGGCGCTGCATCGGCGTGCGATGAATGCCGAGCGCCAGCATGTTCTTCATCTGCTCGAACAGATGTTCCTCGAACGCGCCGCCCGTCGTCGAATCGCAGACGATGCCGACGGAATGCCCCGCGGCGACCTGCGCCTCGGTCAGGTCGCGCACATGCCGGAAAATTCCTCCGACGGGTGAGCGAAAGCAATGGACGATCCTGAGCCTGTCCGCCACTTGGTATCTGTCAGAACAGGCGTTCGCGGACGTAGACCGTATCGCCCGGCAGCAGCGGGTCGGAGGTGACCACGCGGCCGGTCATCACCTTGCCGTTGATGTCGCGGGTGATGTCGACGCTTTCCTGGTTGGCGCGCGGCGTGAAGCCGCCGGCAATGGCGATTGCCTTCTGCACCGTCAGGCCGGGGACGTAAGAGTATTGGCCGGCGGCACCCACTTCGCCCATGACGAAGATCGGCCGGTAGCGGTCGATCTCGACCGAAACGTCGGGATCGCGCAGATAGCCTTGCCGCAATTTGTCGGCGATCTCCTTTTCCATCTGCTGCGCGGTGTGGCCGCGCGCCGGTATGGCGCCGACAAGCGGGAAGGAGAGATAGCCGGATTGATCGACGCTGTAGGTGTTGGTCAGCCCGTCCTGCTCGAACACGGTGACGCGGACGCGATCGCCGGCGCCAAGACGGTAGGGCTGATCGAGCACCTCATGGAAGGCGGCCGGCGTCGGCCGGTAGCTGGAACAGCCAGCCAGCATCGATACGGCAAGCAGCGCGCGAAACAGGGAAGCAGTGCTTTTCATGACCGGACAAGTACCTTCGACTGGGCCGCTGCGGCGTCGCAGCAAACATCAGGGATCGAGGCCCGTTATCATCCTGTTAGGGTTAATGGCCGGTAAAGGGAGCGGCCGACACGTGGCGCATCGGCAAGAGTTTTTGCGATTTCTGGCGGTTTTGTTTGTCGCCCGCCAGTAAACCCTAACGGAAACTTACCGCGATCTTAACGGCTGAGTTACCATAGTTGTTTACGGTGCGTGCTGACCCAGTATCGGAGTAGGGATGCATGTCCGTTCAGTCCGCGGCCGCAGATGTCGATGTCGATCTCAGGCAGCTCTTCGCCAGCCTGGCGAGGAATTGGCTGCGTATAGGCCTCGTCGTCCTGTTGGCGACCGGGCTGGCCTTTGCTTTCGTCTCACTGGCAACCCGGCACTACAAGGCCGAGACGCAGGTGGAGATCGCGCCGCGCGAATCCATCTACACGCGGCCGGCCAGCAATAACAACGACACCGACAAGCCTATTCTCGACGAGCAGGGCGTCGCCACCCAGGTCCAGATCATTTCCTCCAACGAAATCCTCAAGCAGGTCTCGCAAAAGCTTGGGCTGGAAAAACTGCCCGAGTTCAATGAAGCGCTCGACATGTCGGCGCTGAGCCGCGCTCTGGTCCTGGTCGGGCTGAAAAGCGACCCGATGGAAATTCCGACGGAAGAGCGCGTGCTCAAGAAAATGCACGAGAAGCTCAACGTCTACGGCGTCGAGAAGACCCGCATCATTGCCATCGAGTTCTCATCGGAAGATCCCAAGCTCGCGGCCGCCATACCGGACGCCATCGCTGCCGCCTATATAGCGGGGCAAGGGGCGGCCAAGCTCGAATCGAACAGCGCCGCGGCAGACTTCCTGGCGCCCGAGATCGCCGACCTGCAGCGGCAGGTCAAGGATGCGGAGGCGAAGGTCGCCGCCTACCGAGCCCAGTCCGATCTTCTGATGGGTGGCAACAATTCGGTGCTGGCCACCCAGCAGCTTTCGGAACTGTCGAGCGAACTGTCGAAAGTGCGCGCCAACCGCGCTGCGGCCGAAGCGACCGCCGACGGTGTGCGCAGGGCGCTGCAGAATGGCGGTTCGCTGGACGCAGTGCCGGAGGTTCTGTCATCGGACCTGATCCAGCGCTTGCGTGAGCGACAGGTCGAATTGCGCTCCAACATCGCCGATCTGTCGACGACGCTGCTTGGCAATCATCCGCGCATTCGCGCGCTGAAATCGCAACTGTCCGATCTCGACGCGCAGATCCGCAGCGAGGCCCAGAAGATCATGAAAGGCCTGTTGATGCAGGCCGAGACGGCAAAGGCCCGCGAGAACCAGCTCGTCGCCGACGTCAACACATTGAAAGCCGCTTCGGCGCAGGCCGGCGAACAACAGGTCGACCTCGACGCACTGCAGCGCGACGCGACCGCCAAGCGACAGCAGCTCGAACTCTACCTGACCAACTACCGCGAAGCCGCTTCGCGCCAGGACCGCAACTATCTGCCGGTCGACGCCCGGATCGCCTCGAAGGCGTCGGTTCCCTCCGAGGCCTATTTCCCGAAGGTGGGGCCGATCGTCGGCGCGGCTTTCGCCGCATCGCTGCTGATCATGGCCATCGTGACGCTTCTGCGGGAGCTGTTCTCAGGCCGCGCGATGCGGCCGGCGAGCGGTTCCCGTTTCGAACGGATCGATGAGGTCGCGATGCCCCATGTGGCGCAGACGCCGGCCGCCAAGCCATTTGTCCGCCACGAGCCTGCCGTCTTCCAGGAACCCGTCATTCACCAGGAACTGCCTGAACCTGCGCATGAAGCCGATGCGGAGCCTTTTGCCGCTGCGATGCAGGCCATGGCCGAGGCGCCGGATGCGGTCGCAATGCCCGCTACGGCGGCGACAGAGCAAACGGTTGTCGAGCCCGAACCGGCGCGCTCCACCCTGGGCGAGATCGACATCGAAAGGGCTGCCGAAAAGCTGATCTCAAGCGGTGCGGCGCGCGCCATATTCGTCTCGCCGGAAGGCGACGAGGCGGCTGCATCGGCGATCCTGGTGGCGCGCGAAGTCGCCGACGCCGGGCTGCGCGTGCTGTTGCTGGACCTCACAGCGTCGGGGGCCGCCTCGCGGCCGATGCTGGACAGCGGACTTTTTCCCGGCATCACCAACCTGCTCGCTTCGGAAGCGCAGTTCAGTGACGTCATCCATGCCGATCTCTACTCGGACTGTCACGTCATTCCGGTCGGAACCGCCGATCCGGTCCGCGCCATGCGCGCTGCCGACCGGCTGCCGATCATTATGCAGTCGCTGACAACGGCTTATGATCTGGTCGTGGTCGAATGCGGACCAGCCGACGCGCAGGGCATCGGCCGTCTGACCGGCGACGCCACCGAGGTCTTTCTCTCCATGCTGGAGGCCGACGACGAGGTGACGCAGGCTGCCGTCAAGCTGATCGAGAACGGCTATCCCGACCTGACGCTGGTGACGCCGCTCGGCCACGAACCGCCCGGCAATCCGGTGCCGGGACGGCGCACTGCCGCCGCCTGAGAGAGCTGCGGATCGCCTGGCGGAGCCGTTCAGCGGTTCGCCCGATCTAGCCCAGTTCCAGGGTCGTTACGCCGAACACCCTTTGCAGGTCCAGTTCCGGGGCAGGCCCCTTGTACATGCGCGTGGTGGTGAAGGTCGGCGCAAAGCCGGCCGCATCGAGCGCAGTTATGAAACCGGTGTTATCGGCGGGGACGTCGATATGCAGCTCGCCGCCCTCACAGGCACCGGCCAGTCCCTCCAGGAGTTGCGAAGCGATTTCCATGTCGTCGGCAAACAGCGGGCCGATCTTGAAGCCGGATCGGCACCGGCGCACCACGCCAAAGCCGGTGACGCCGCGCGAACCGATTGCCGCCAACCCATGATGCGGTTCTTGCAGCCATCGCTTCAGAAAGGCGTCTCGGGGCGCCGGAAAGCAATGGGCGTCATAGGCGACGACATCGGACAGGAGTTGCGTTGTAATCATCCGCAACCCATCGGCCCTGGCCGTCGGGCCTGCCTTGCGCCCGGTGAAGCGGATGGTCTCGTAGGCCGGCGCGAAGCCCTTGCGCCGGTAATTGGCCTGCTGCTCGGCGACGCCGTCAAGGCCGACGGTCCGGCCTGCAAGCCTTTTCATGCCGGCGTCCCACACCGTCTTGCCGTAGCCCATGCCGCGCATGTCAGGCCGGGAGATGTAGAGGCCGATGAAGCCGAATTCGCTGCCATAGGCCACGGCCGAAATTGCCGCGACCATGTCGTCGCCGACAAAGGCGCCGATGAAGCCTTCGGGGTCCGCCGCCTGGAGCATCGCCGGGTCTTCAAGACCTGGGTTCCAGCCTTCCGCAGCTGCCCAGTCGACGAGAAGCGCCAGTTCCTGCAGGGACAGTGTGCGGATGATCGGCGTCATTGCGTTAGCTATCTTCTTCCGAGGGCGCCGCCTGGCCGGCGGCTTTGCGGCGCAGCACCTTGGTCAGCTTCCAGATCGTCGGGCTGTTCTTGACGAAGGCTTTCAGCCGCGCGCCTTGCCGAAGCGTCAGCGCCAGCATGCGGCCCTTCACGGTCAAGGGGACCAGCACTTCGAAATGCCGCGTTTCGATATCGCACCACAGCCGCTTGTAAGGCTCATCTCCTACCGAAAAGTCATACACCTCGAAACCGGTCTCGCAGGCTTCCTGGATGTTGTCGAAGAACAGGAAGTCGCCGGGGCTGGCGTGCCCGAGATCGTCCTCGGCGATCGCTCCGAATTCGCAGATCAGGCGTTTGCCCGAGCGGCTTGAACCGGTAATGGCGCGCAGCTTGCCGGCAACCTCGAGCCCGTGCAGCACGAAGGAAGGCTTGTCCTCGCTAAGTGCTTGCGAAAACAGCGCGCGGAAGAAGCCGCGCACCTGCGCGTCGCCGAAGACGTTGGCGATGCCCATCTTGCGGAAGCGGAGTTCCTTCATCTCGAAGAAGGCGTCGAGCAGCCTGTCGATCTCGTCCGGGGTGCGGGCCTCGATGCGCCGGTGGCTGCCGACGGTCTCGAATTTCCGGATCTGCGACCGGTGCTTCTTGCGTTTGCGTTTGCCACTGGCGCGAGAAAGCAGCGCATCGAAGCCGCCGGCGAGATCGACGGCCAGCGACAGATTGGGGCTGGAAAAATGGTCAAGCGATGCGAGCGGATTGGCGACGCCGTCGAGATCGGGCAGCAACCGCTCGAGCGCGACCAGATCGATGTCCGGGCGTGCCTCGGCGATGGCCGCCAGCACCGATCGGAGGGCCGGCATATCCACCTTGGCCAGCCAGTTCGGGTCCGCGGCGACGAAGTTGCCGTTGGCGTGGCGCCCACCCATGAAGCGGGCGATCCGGAACGGCCCCTTCGAGGCAATCTCCAGCGCCAGCGAAAAAACCGGTTTGCCCTCGGCACTCAGCGTCGCGACGAGCAGGTCCGGTCGTGTCTCGGCCGCCCAGTTCAGGATCCAGGCAGCACTCTGCGCCGGACCAAACAGAGCCGAGCGGCAGAACTCGGCATAGGCCGCCAGTCCGTCCGTGGACGCCACCGAGATCGACAGGCCGGCACGGTCCCGTGGCAAGGCGCGCGACGATGCCTCGGTCGCCGCAAGCCGATTGCCGTCAAATGACGCAGTTGCGTCAACCATACCTCAATCCTTAGGGCGTATTGGTCGCGATTTGGGGGTTCGCATAGGCGCATTCCGTGCTTGGATCAGCCTAGGCGCAAAAGGTGAATGAATGATCGACGGCGGGGAGGCAATCCGGAAACTGGCGCTGAACGTCGCCCGCTATACCGGCCTTGCACCGCTGGCCAAGCCGTTCATCGGCGGCATTGGCGCCATCCTGATGCTGCACCGTGTTACCGCGACGCCGGAAAAGCCGGACAGCGTCAACCGGCATCTGAATATCGCGCCCGGCTTCCTTGACGCCATGATCGCCGACATGAAGGCGCATGGCTATGCCTTCGTCTCCATGGACGAGGCGGTGGAGTGCATCAAGGCGGGCGGCAAAGGCGGTCAGTTTGCCACGATCACCGCCGACGATGCCTATCGCGACAATATGGTCGAGGCGCTGCCGGTGCTGGAGAAGCACGGCGCGCCGATCACCATCTATGTCGCGCCCGGGCTGATCAACGGCACAGCCGACCTGTGGTGGGATGTTGTCGAGGACATCGTCAACGCGCGCGATACCTTGATGCTGACGCGGCCGAAGGGTCCGCTGTCGATCGATTGCTCGACCCCCGCGAAGAAGCTGCAGGCCAATGCACGCCTGCACGCCTATCTCACCTCCGAAATCCGCGAGGAGGACCTGCAGGCGGTGTTGCGCGATCTGGCTCGCGCAAATGGCATCGACGCCGACGGTCCGCGCCTGCGGACACTGATGAACTGGGACGAAATCCGCCGCATCGCCGCGCATCCGCTGGTGACGATCGGCGCCCATACGATCAACCACAGCAATCTGAAGCGGCTCTCCGAAGCCGATGCCCGGCACGAGATCGGCGCCGTGCGCGCCATGTTGCTGGCCGAACTGGGCGAAGAGCCCCGCCATTTCGCTTACCCCTATGGCTATGCGAGTGCCGTAGGCTGTCGCGAAGTCGGCTTTGCCCGTGACGCAGGCTACACCTCTGCCGTGACGACGCGCCACGGCGTGCTGCGCGCCGAACATGCCGGGTTCCTGCATGCTTTGCCGCGCATTTCCGTCAACGGCCGCTATCAGAGCCTCGCCCACATTCGCACCATGTTGTCGGGCGTGACGACGCCGCTCGCCAATGCCGGCAAGATGGTCGTCACCATCTGACGCTGGCGGTTTCGCCTAGCGCTTGGCCCTCGGCTCCAGCATCAGCCATTTGATGATGCCCATTGCCGGCAGCACCCAGAGCAGGCCGCTGAGCAGGAAGAACAGGAAATGCACCCACGGACCCGACTCCGACAGCCGGGCGACCGCGAAGATCGATGCGACCAGCGCATAGATGATGACCAGCGCCACCAGCAGAAACATTCCGATCAGCTTTTTCAGGCGCAGGGGCATGGTTGGTCTCCTGATCGAGCATGCCGGAATTTGCACAGGCAGCCTGGCAGGCTCAAGGGGTAACGGCCTCGCATAGGCCTTGAGGCGAGACTGCGCAACCGGTGAGACGCGGCGCGACGGCGTGCCGCGCCGGATGGTCTTGCCAGCACGGGTGCGATGGTCCACCAATCCGCCAAATCAACCTGCCGGGACAAGATCATGGCTGCCATATCAGCTGCCGCGCCATACGTCGCCCGCGACCGCGACCTGCATAACCGGGCGCTGCTGCGCGCCTGGCTCTATGTGGTGCTTCTGGTGCTGTTTGCGCTGGTGCTGGTCGGCGGCGCCACCAGGCTCACCGATTCCGGCCTGTCGATTACGCAGTGGAAGCCGATCCATGGCGTGATCCCGCCGCTCAACGATGCCGAGTGGCAGGAGGAATTCCAGCTCTACCAGCAGATCCCGCAATATGCCGAGCTCAACAAGGGCATGAGCATCGAAGCGTTCAAATCGATCTTCTGGTGGGAATGGGCGCATCGCATCCTGGCGCGCAGCGTCGGCCTGGTCTTCGCCTTGCCGCTGCTGTTCTTCTGGGCGACGCGCCGCATCGAGCGCGGCCTGGGTCGGAAACTCGTGGGCATTCTGCTGCTCGGCGGCCTGCAAGGCGCCATCGGCTGGTGGATGGTGGCCTCTGGCCTGGTCGACCGGGTCTCCGTCAGCCAGTACCGGCTGGCGACCCACCTGACGCTTGCCGCGCTGATCTTCACCGCCACCATGGTGGTCGCGCGGGGCCTGGCGCCGCATTCCGAGCCTGCCGCCGATAGGTCGACGCAGAGGCTGGCCGGCTTCATCGTGCTGCTGGCGCTGATCCAGATCTATCTCGGCGGCCTGGTCGCCGGGCTCGATGCGGGCCTGAGCTACAACACCTGGCCGCTGATGGACGGCAAGATCATTCCCGGCGATCTGCTGATCCTCGAGCCGGCATGGCGCAACTTCTTCGAGAGCCCGAAGACGGTGCAGTTCGTGCATCGGCTTGGCGCTTACACGGTATTCGTCGTGGCCTTGTGGCACATGATCGCCACGCGCCGGCGGCTGCCAGGCTCGACGCATGCGCGGCGCGCGACGCTGCTGTTTCTACTGGTGCTGGTGCAGGCCTCGATCGGCGTCGGCACGCTGCTCATGCATGTGCCGTTGCATATGGCGCTGACCCATCAGGGATTTGCGCTGATCGTGCTGGGCTTTGCAGCAGCCCATTGGCGCGGCACCAAGGGCGCCTTCCCTTGCCGACGGGAATAGCGCTCAGGGGCTGATCCTGAGCCGATCTACTGGGTCGGATCAGAAGCTTGCCCGCACCGCCCGGATCGCCTTGACGATCGACAATTCGCGATTCTCCTCGACCGCATTGTCGTCCTCGTGATGCCAGGACGCCGACAGGCATCCATAGGCAATGGCATGATCGAGGATAGCGGTCGGTGTCTGGCTCAGTGTTCTGGCAAAGATCTCGGCCATATCAGCGATCCGCTTCGGATCGAGGCAGAGATCGTCCCGGTCGAGCGGGTTGTAGAACATGTTCGCCGCGTCGAAGCCGGGATCGCCGAGCACGCCCTTCGGATCGATCGCCAGCCAGCCGCGCGGCCCGTGCAGGATGTTTTCGTGATGCAGATCGCCATGCAGGGGCCTGATGTCATGCGGCGGCCAGCAGCCGCTCGGCGATGACGGCTGCCTCGACATAGAGGCTGTCAAGGCCGGCGTCGCGATCGGTATTCGCCTTGTCGAACAGGCTGGCGAAGCGTTCCCGGAGCGGCTGAAGCTCGGACGGGTAGGGGGCTTTCCCCCGTGAAAACAGTTTTGCCATCACCTCCGCCGCGATTGCGGTCGCGGCAAAGTCGCCCTGTTCGTCGAGAACCTGCTGCAGCAGGGTTTCACCGGCATATTCGAGCAGCATGCTGTGGCTGTCGCGGCCGAGCAGACGCACCGCGCCTTCGCCGCGCCGCCAGGCGAGATAGTGCTCTCCGCGCAACTCGTCGGCGACGTCATCGAAAGGCTTCAGCGCCTTGACGATCGCCGGCGATCCGTCTTCGCGCAAAACCTTCCAGATGCGGCTCGAAAAGGTCTCGGCAATAAGTTCGGGCGCGCTGACTTTCCAGCGCGCCGGAAAGGCTGGCGTGTCCATCAGAGGCCGAGCATCAGATCCATGTTCTGGACGGCGGCACCCGAGGCGCCCTTGCCGAGATTGTCGTAGACCGCCAGCAGCAGGGCCTGCGCCCGTTTGTCGTTGGCGAAGACATAGACCTTCATCCGGTTGGTGCCGTTGTAGATCTCCGGATCGATCTCCGGCATGCGCTCCGAATGCGCATAGGGCGCCACCTCGACCACACCGCCCTTGATGGCGGCGAAATGGTCGGCAATCGCCGCATGCAGCTCCGCACCGGTCGGCACATGGTCGAGGCCGCCGAGTTGCAATGGCACCACGGTGATCATGCCTTGCGCGAAATTGCCGACCGCCGGCTGCATGATCGGATCATGCGACAGCCTTGCATAGGCCCTCAATTCCGGCACGTGCTTGTGCTGCAGGGTGAGGCCGTAAGGCAGGAATTCCGAGGCGTCCTCGCCCTTGGCGACGTAGTCCTCGATCATCGGCCGTCCGCCGCCCGAATAGCCCGAAATGCCGTTGACGGTGATCGGAAAATCCGCCGGCAGCAGGCCTGCTGTGACCAGCGGCCGCAGCGTCGCGATCGGTCCCTGCGGCCAGCAGCCTGGGTTGGCGACGCGCTTTGCCGAGGCAATCGCCTTTGCCTGGTCCTTGTCCATCTCGGGGAAACCATACGCCCAGCCCTCCGCCACGCGATGCGCGGTCGACGCATCGATGACCCTGGTGGTGTCGTTGGCGATCAGCGAGACGCTTTCCTTCGCCGCGTCGTCGGGCAGGCACAGGATAGCGACATCGGCGGCATTGAGGAACTCGGCACGTGCCGCCGTTTCCTTGCGACGCTCGGTGGGGATGGAAATGATCTCCAGATCACCGCGCTCGGCAAGCAGCGCCCTGATCTGCAGGCCGGTGGTGCCGTGTTCGCCGTCGATGAAGATTTTCGGTTTCATGGGTTGTTCAAATTCCTTGAGTTTTCAAGACTATATGCCCTGACCCTGAATCACTGCGGCACCATTGTGATTGCCGTTGTTCAGCTCTTCAAGCCGGGCTTTCCGTTCAGCAAGCAGACCGAGATATTGCATGGCCACCATCGAGCCGGCGATTGCCGTTATATCGGCGTGATCATAGGCCGGCGCAACCTCTACGACATCGGCGCCGACAATATCGATCTGGTTGAGCTGGCGCAGCGTCGACAGGATCTTGGCCGAGGACGGCCCGCCGGCAACCGGCGTGCCTGTGCCGGGCGCATAGGCCGGATCGAGGCAGTCGATGTCGAAGGTGAGATAGGTCTTCTTGCCGCCGGTGCGGTCGACAATGGCGTAGGCGATGTCGGACGCCCGCATCTCCTCGATTTCATGGCCATGGAGAATCTTGATGCCGAACGTGTCGGGCGCATGGGTGCGGATGCCGATCTGGATCGACCGGTCGGGATCGATGATGCCTTCCTTGACGGCGCGACCGACGAAGGAGCCGTGGTCGATGCGCTTGCCGTCGTCCGGCCAGGTGTCCTGGTGGGCGTCGAACTGCACCAAAGCGAGCGGACCATGGATGGCGGCATGCGCCTTGAGCAGTGGCCAGGTGACGAAATGATCGCCGCCGAGCGTCAACAGGAAGGCGCCTGATTTGAGGATCTTCGCCGCTTCGCGCTCGATCGTGCCGGGCGTCTTCTGATGGTTGCCCGAATCGAGCAGGCAATCGCCGTAGTCGACGACCGCCAGATGCTCGAACAGATCGCGTGAAAAGGGATACTGCGGGTCGTTGTCGAGGATCGCCGAGGCACGGCGGATCGCCTGCGGCCCGAAGCGGGCGCCAGGCCGGTTGGTGACGGCGGCATCGAAGGGAATACCCCACACCACCGCATCCGCGCCCTTCACGTCCTTGGTGTATTTGCGCCGCATGAACGACAGCGCGCCGGAATAGGTCGGCTCGAACGCGGCGCCCGTTTTGGAACGGGCGGTGAAGGCGTTGTCGATGGTGTGGTTCGCCATTACGGATCCTCGTTTTTCATCGGGTTGCAACAACTACAGAACCGGCACGGAAGATGCCAGTCATAGCTTGGCGAGACGGAATGGCGCTGCCCGAGTGCCACGGCAAGACAGGATTGTATCATCATGACGCAGACCGCGTTTCTCAACCCCACCCGTGCCGCGGCGTCGACCCACACCGGCACGGTCGCCGGCGAACGCTTCCTGGTCCTCGATTCGTGGCGCGGCATCTGCGCGCTTCTGGTGGCGCTGTTTCACTTTCCTACCGGTTCGACGATTTCGCAAAGCGCCTTCATCGGTTCGTCCTACCTGTTCGTCGATTTCTTCTTCGTCCTTTCCGGCTTCGTCATCGCCAGCAGCTATGGCGATCGGCTCAACCAACCGGGACAGGTCGCGCGTTTCGCCCTGGTCCGTTTCGGCCGCATCTACCCGCTGCATCTGCTCATGCTTGCCGCCTTCGCCGGTTTCGAGCTGCTGCGGCTGATGCTGCCGCAATTGCACGGCACGGGGGCTGCCCCCTTCACCGGCGGCTTCGACCTCAACAGCCTGCTTGCCAATCTCCTTCTGCTGCAGGGTGTCGGCTTCGAGGATCAATTGACCTGGAATGCGCCGAGCTGGAGCATTTCGGCCGAGTTCTTCGCCTATCTCCTGTTTGCCGGCGTGGTCTTCGTCGCCGGCGCGCGCGCCTGGATATGGTTCGTCGCGGCCGCCGTCACCGCGCCGCTGTTCCTGCTCGGCTTCTCGACCCATCATATGGATGTGTCCTTCGATTTCGGCTTCATCCGTTGCCTGTACGGCTTCTCGCTCGGCGCCTTGCTGGCCTGGTTTCAGCATGATTCCATTGCAGGGGCGCGACAGGCTCTCGCCAGGGGCGGCCCGCGCATGGACTGGACCCTTGCCGAAATCGTCATGGTGGCCGTCATCGTGCTTTTCGTTTCGCTGGCGGGCGACAATGACTTCGGCATCGCGGCACCCCTGGTGTTCGCGCTGGCGCTGTTTCTGTTCGCCCATGAGGGTGGCTGGATCAGCGCCTTGCTCAGAGCCCCGTTCATGCTGACGCTCGGCGCGCTGTCCTATTCGATCTACATGGTCCACATCTTCGTCCAGGCGCGCCTGATCAACGTCGCCGGGCTCGTCGAGCGCAAGCTCGGCCTTGGCCTGATCGGCGACTTCATGCTGCGCGGCCAGCCTGCCACCGGCTTCGGTGCCGGCTGGACGGGGGCGGTGGCGATCGTCGTCATGCTCGCCGCTACCATTGCCGCCTCCTGGATCACCTGGCGTTTTGTCGAGATGCCGGCCATGGCGTGGTTCCGCAGGCTCTCGAAACGCATCTGACGCACCTGCTGCGAGTATTCCGCTAGCCGGCTTCGTTCACCCAGATGTCACGGGCGTCGCCTATCCGGGTGTCGATCCGGCAAGGAGCGATTCTCGATGCGGACCATCTGGCTGAGTTTTCTGCTTTACACGGCCGTGGCAGCCGCCTCTGGCCAGGCCTTGGCCGGCGAGACCCGCGCCAGACAGATCCTCGACCGCTTCGAGCATGCCAACCAATGGCGCGATCACGTCATGGTGGCTGCGCATCGCGCCGGCAGCATGCAGGCCGGCAAGACGCTCTACGCGGAAAATTCGATTGCCGCCGTGGAGGGCTCGATCGCCATGGGCGCCGAAATCGTCGAGGTCGACATCAGGCGCTCGAAGGACGGCGAGTTCGTCGTCATGCATGACAGCTGGCTCGACCGCACCACGACCTGCAAGGGCGAGGTGGTCATGTACACGCTGGCCGAACTGAAGACATGCCGGCTGGTGGTCGAGGGCACCGGTGCGGCGACAGGTGAAACAGTCTCGACGCTGCACGAGATGCTGATGGCGACCAGAAACCGCATCCTCATCAACCTCGACAACAAGCTCGACGTCGGCGCCCTCCCGGGCATGATTGCGGTCGCTCGCGGTCTCGGCATGGCCGAACAGGTCATCGTCAAGGAGAACCTGTGGAATTCACAACGGATTTCCACGGTCAAGGCTGCCATGGAGACCATTGGCGGCGGCTTCCAGTTCATGCCGATCATCGCCGATGACGCGGTGCATGACGCCGGTTTCGCCGGGACGGTCGACCGCGCCTTCTCGCCGCGCGCGATCGAGTTGATCAACTGGCGGGCAGGCGCCGAGACGCTGACCGAGACGGGCGGGCCGCTGTTCAGCACGCGCATGCGCGCGGCCGCTGTGAGGGGCAACTGGCACATCTGGGCCGACACCTACGCCATCGCCAACAAACCGGGCGGCTTCCTCGCCGGCGGCCGCGGCGACGAACTGGCGGTGCAGGCCAGCCTGCCGCGCGAAAGCTGGGGTTTCTGGGCCGATCGCGGCGCCACCATCATCCAGACCGACGAGCCGAAGGCGGCAATCGACTGGCTGGCCGCGAATGGTTTTCGCGTGCCTTATGCCGACGAGGCGCGGCCGGTTGAGCCGGCGAATACGGCGAGCATCAATTAAGCGGCGGCTGACGCTGCCAATCTCCCTCACGAGGGGGGAGATTGGTTAGCTTCAAGCCGCTAGCGCCACGCCGTCCAGTTCGCTGAGCGCATCCTGTGGCAATTCCAGTTCAGCCGCACCGAGGTTCTCCCTGAGATGCCCGACCGACGATGTGCCGGGGATCAGCAGGATGTTGGGCGCGCGGCGCAGCAGCCAGGCGAGCGCGACCTGCATTGGCGTGGCGCCGAGGCGCGCCGCGATTTCCGACAGGGTGGAGGATTGCAGCGGGTTGAAGCCGCCGAGCGGGAAGAACGGCACATAGGCGATGCCATCGCGGGCAAGATCGTCGATCAGGGCATCGTCGCCGCGATGCGCCAGATTGTACTGGTTCTGCACGCAGACGATCTCGGCGATCCCCCGTCCTTGCGCGATCTGCGCCGGCGTCACGTTGCTCAGCCCGATGTGCCTGACCAGACCCTGTTGTTGGAGCTCGGCCAGCACGGTAAGCGGCGCTTCGATCGATCCTTCGGCGGGGCCATGGGTATCGAACATGATGCGTAGGTTGACGACGTCGAGCACCTCGAGCCCGAGATTGCTGAGATTGTCGTGCACCGCCTGGGTCAGCGCTTCCGCGGAAAAGGCCGGCAGCCACGATCCATCCGCGCCGCGCCGGGCACCGATCTTGGTGACGATGACGAGATCTTGGGGGTAGGGCGCCAGCGCCTCGCGGATCAGCCGGTTGGTGACGTGCGGACCGTAGAAGTCGCTGGTGTCGATATGGTCGACGCCTTGCGCAATCGCCTCGCGCAGCACGGCCAATGCCGCGTCATGATCCTTGGGCGGCCCGAACACGCCGGGTCCCGCGAGTTGCATGGCACCGTAGCCGAGCCGCTTCACGGTGCGGCTGCCAAGCTTGAAGGTGGCGGGGGCGAAGGTGCCGGATTGTTGGATGTTGGACATGATTGATCTCCTTGAGGAGGCAGAGATAGGCGCTGCCCAACCTCGTGATAATCCGGTACAATCCACACAGGCCGTGCGGAATGGCGAACAATGATGGACCTCAGCGATCTGAATGCTTTCGTGGCGGTGGCGCGCGCCGGCGGCTTTCGCGACGGCGCGCGTGCGAGCGGCGGCAGCGCCTCCGGCCTGAGTGAGGCGGTGCGTCGCCTGGAAGTGCAGCTCGGTGTCAGGCTGTTCAACCGCACGACGCGCAGCGTTGTTCCCACCGAGGCGGGCCTCAGCCTTCTGGAGCGGCTCGGCCCGGCGCTGTCGGAGGTGGAGGCGGCGCTGGACGTGGTGAACGGTTTTCGCGACAGGCCGGCGGGCTCGTTGCGTCTCAACGTGCCGGTCAGTGCTGCGCGGCTGATATTGCCCGACATCGTCCCTGGTTTCCTCACCGCCTATCCCGGTATCCGGCTGGAGGTGATCGCCGACGAGAACTTCGTCGACGTGCTGGCGGCCGGCTGTGACGCCGGCATCCGCTATGACGAGCGGCTGGAGCAGGACATGATCGCGGTGCCGATCGGACCGCGCGTGCAGCGTTTCGCCACCGCCGCCAGCCCTGCCTATCTTGCTCGCCATGGGCGCCCGCAACACCCGAGCGACCTGCTTGGCCACTCCTGCGTGCGTGGGCGCTTTGCCAGCGGTGCGATGCTGCCGTGGGAATTCGAGCGAGACGGCGAGGTGGTGCGGGTCGATCCGACAGGCCCCTTGATCGTGCGGATCGGCGGGGCGACCGATCTTGCCGTCGACGCGGCCGTCGCCGGCACCGGCATCATCGGCCTCTTCGAGGGCTGGCTGCGCCCTTACTTCGACAGCGGCGCTCTTGAGCCCGTGCTCGAACCGTGGTGGCAGAGTTTTCCCGGACCGTTTCTCTATTATCCCGGCCGGCGCCTGGTTCCGGCCCCGCTGCGGGCGTTCATCGACTATATCAAGGGCGGCAAGGCCTGACCTGTTTTCCGGCGCCGTCACCCCCACCCGGCGCTCCGCGCCGACCTCCCCATTGAGGGGAGGTAGGGCGCCGCGCTCTTCTACCTCCCCTCGATGGGAAGGTCGCGCCGTAGGCGTGGGTGGGGTGACTGCCGAGCCGCAAACAAAAAGGCCGCCCGGAGGCGGCCTTTTCGATTGTCTGAAGCTTCGAAGTGCTTAGCGCTTGGAAAACTGGAAGCTACGACGGGCCTTGGCCTTGCCGTACTTCTTGCGCTCGACGACGCGGCTGTCGCGGGTCAGGAAGCCGCCCTTCTTGAGCACGGCGCGCAGCGTCGGCTCGTAATAGGTCAGCGCCTTGGAGATGCCGTGACGCACGGCGCCAGCCTGGCCGGAGAGACCGCCGCCGACGACTGTCGCGACGATGTCGTACTGGCCGGCGCGGTTGGAGGCGATGATCGGCTGGTTGAGGATCATCTGCAGGACCGGACGCGCGAAATAGGTCGCGAATTCCTTGTCGTTGACGATGATCTTGCCGGAACCCGGCTTCACCCAGACGCGCGCAATGGCGTTCTTGCGCTTGCCGGTGGCATAGGCGCGGCCCGACTTGTCGAGCTTCTGGACGTGGACGGGGGCCGCCGGCTGGGTATTGGTGTTGCCGGTGGCGGCGCCCAGTTCTGCGAGCGAGGAAAGCTCAGCCATCTTATGCGACCTTCTTGTTCTTGGCGTTCAGCTTGGCCACGTCGAGCACGACGGGCTGCTGGGCGACATGCGGATGCTCGGCGCCTGCATAGACGCGCAGGTTCTTCATCTGGCGACGGCCGAGCGGGCCACGCGGGACCATGCGCTCAACGGCCTTCTCGACGACACGCTCGGGGAAACGACCCTCGAGCAGCTGGCGCGCGGTGCGCTCCTTGATGCCGCCTGGGTGGCCGGTGTGCCAGTAATAGACCTTGTCGGTGAATTTCTTGCCGGTGAACACCACCTTGTCGGCATTGATAACGATGACGTTGTCGCCGTCGTCGACGTGCGGGGTGAAGGTCGGCTTGTGCTTGCCGCGGAGATGATTGGCGATGACAGTGGCCAGACGACCGACGACGAGACCTTCGGCGTCGATCAGGATCCACTTCTTCACCACATCCGCAGGCTTCTGCGAAAAGGTTGTCATGTTTTCTGCTCTCGGTTTTGACCTTCATAAGAGAAGGCGTTTCTTGTTGCTTGGATTGGCGAAAGGCGCTTGCCCGCCGCCAATAACAAAACGGCGGCCTTTGCGGGCCGCTGCTTCGTGGAGGCTTATAGGCGAGGGTGGTGACCGCGTCAAGGCGAACGAAAAGGTAGATATCAGGTAAAATGTAGCAAAAACAATAACTTGAACAAAAGGTATTATTTTACCACATCACCATTCCGCTTCGGCGGGATCGAATAGGTGCCGGTGGCATGCGCCACCGTGTCTCCGTCTGGGCCGGCAACGATGTCGATGTCGAACACCATCAGGCTCTTTCCCAGCTTCAGGATGCGGCAATGGCCGTCGATCGGTCCTGCCTCGGCCTTGCGCACGAAATTGATGTCGAGGTTGACGGTGACCGAAAGCGCATCCGGCCCGGCATGGCTGAGCACGCAGACGTAGCCGCCAATGTCGGCCAGCGTGAACAGCGAGGGGCCGGACACCGTGCCGCCGGGACGCAAATGCCGTTCGCCGGCGTTGAGCCGCACGGTGCAGCCGCCCGGGAACACGTCGATCGCCTCGAAATATTTGAACTGCTCATTGAGCTGCGGATAGACGGTTTCCATCAGCGCATTGACTTGTTGCGCGGTCAGCACGGGCTTGAGGTTGGTCTGAGCGGGCATGTCTTGGTCTCTCGCTTTGCGCCAGGCCTGTATGAGCGCAGCGCGGCATTTCTGACAACCTTCGTCCCCTGGCGCAAGCGATCGGTGTTGGACGAAACCTGATCCGGTATTAGATAGTCTGGCAGCCCCAGCGGAATCGCGGAGAACCTTAGCCATGGCCGAAATCCTTGCCATCAAGCCTGCCGCCGTTGAGGGTTCGGTAGTTGCACAACTGGACAAGGGCGTGCTGCGCCTCACACTCGCCAATCCGCCTGCCAACGCGCTGTCGCTGGCGGTGATGGCGGCGCTGACGGCCGAACTCGAGCGCGCCAGGGCCGACAAGGCCGTTCGCGTCATCGTCTTGTCGGCTGCCGGCAAGGTGTTCTGCGCCGGCCACGATCTCAAGGAAATGACCGCGCGCCGCACTGACGCCGATCATGGCAAGGCCTTTTTCGCAGAGACGTTTGCCGCTTGTGCGACGCTGATGCAGGCGATCGTGCGTCATCCAGTGCCTGTCATCGCCGAGGTTGACGGCCTGGCCACCGCCGCCGGGCTGCAACTGGTCGCCAGCTGCGACCTGGCGATCGCTTCGCATGAGGCGACCTTCTGTACGCCGGGTGTCAACATCGGCCTGTTCTGCTCGACGCCGATGGTGGCGCTGTCGCGCAACGTCTCGCGCAAGCATGCGATGGAGATGCTGTTGACCGGCGAGACAATCGATGCGGCAACCGCCAAGGAATTCGGCCTGGTCAACCGCGTCGTGCCGCGTGAATACCTGAATCAGATCGTCACCAAATACGCGCAAACCATTGCTTCCAAATCATCTTTGGTGGTCAAGACGGGCAAGGAGGCGTTTTACGCGCAGGCCGAAATGGGGCTGGCGGATGCTTACACCTATACCGGCCGGATCATGGTCGAAAACATGCTCGCGCGCGACGCCGAGGAAGGCATCGGCGCCTTCATCGGCAAGCGCAAGCCGGAATGGACGGACGAATAGGAGCAGCACCATGGAGCCGCGAATCTCTATCGTTACCATCGCCACCGATGATCTGGACCGCGCGGTGCGCTTCTACGAGGCTATGGGCTTGAAGCGGCATGCCGGTATCACCGACGGTGTCGCCTTCTTCCAGATGGGCGGCGTCATTCTTGGTCTGTTCCCACGTGCCAGCGCAGAAGAGGATTCCGGCATCGCCTTCGCCGCGGCGCCATCGGCGGTCTACCTCGCCTACAACACCCGCTCCGACGCTGAAGTCGACGACGTGCTCGCCAGGGCGGAAAAAGCCGGCGGCCGCATCGTCAAGCCGGCCGGCCGCGCCTTCTGGGGCGGCTGGTACGGCTACTTCGCCGACGCCGACGGGCATGTCTGGGAAGTGGCGCACAATCCGGCCTTTCCGATCGCGGAAGACGGCACGATTTCGCTACCTGGCTGATGGCCCATCGCAAGCAGCTGACGCGGCTCAAGGCTCCCTATCTGAAGCGCATCCTGCTCGATGCCGTGCGGGTCGAGGATTGGGAAAAATATCCATGGAACCTGCCGCTGTTTCGCGGCCACGACTTCGAACTCGAATTCACCACGCCGATCACCATCATCGTCGGCGAGAACGGCACCGGCAAATCGACGCTGCTCGAGGCGATCGGTGCGCTGGCCGGCTATGACGAAGCCGGTGGCGGCAAGGGATATAGGCCGGTCGACCATTCCAGCGCCATCGACAAGAGTGGTGCCGCGCTGGCCAACGCATTCCGCGGTCACTGGCTGCCGAAAGTCACCGCCGGCTGGTTTTTTCGCGCCGAATCCTTCTACTCCGTGGCCCGATATCTCGATCAGGCGGCACTGGAAGACCCTTTCAGGCCCCCGCCGCCGGACTTCCTGTCCTGGTCGCATGGCGAGGGCTTTATCCGTTTTTTCGAGGAGCGCTGCCGCAGGCAAGGCATCTACATCCTCGACGAACCCGAAAGCGCACTGTCGCCGACGCGACAGATCGAGCTGCTCAAGATGCTGCGGCGCATGGACCAGTCGGGCACCGCGCAAGTGATCATGGCGACGCATTCGCCGCTGCTGATGGCTTGTCCTGGCGCGCGGCTGTTCCGCATCAGCCGGTTCGGGCTCGATCCCACGGATTTCAGCGATACCGATCATTTTCGCATGATGCGCGACTTCTGCACCGATCCGCAGGCCTTTATGGAGGAAGCGCTGCGGGAGGATGACGCGTGAGCGCCGGCGATGATGACCTCAACTGGCGCGTCGAGCAGGCGTGCCGCGAAGGCTGGCCGGCGGCGACCGAGACGTTGGTTGATGGCTGGCTTCTGCGGCGATCGGGCGGACGGATCCGGCGTACCAATTCGGCCAATCCCTTGCGCGGCGAGCGTGGCGCGCCTGATGCAGTCATCGACGCCGCCGAGTCCTTCTACATCGGCCACGGCCAGACGCCCTTGTTTCGGGTTCCCGGCATCGCCGGCGAGCTCGAAGCCGCTCTCGACCATCGCGGCTACCAGCCGGAAGGCGGCACGATCCATCTCCATGCCGGGATCGGCGACCTGGCTGAATTTCGCGATGAGCAGGTCACCGTTTTGAAGGTGCCGGGCGAGGACTGGCTCGCGGCGCGGTTCCGCATGGGAGCCTTTGACGACGCCGAGCGCCGCATCTTTCGCGAGATGACCGGGCTGATCGTCGGCGACCGGGCGTTTGTGTCCTATGAACGCGACAGCCAAATTGCCGCCCTGGCCTATGGTGTCATCCGCAATGGCCTGCTTGTGGTGGAATCGGTTGAAACCGATGGCCGTTTCAGGCAGCAAGGCCTGGGCCGCAAGACCGTCGGCGGCCTCATCGGCTGGGCGCGGCGGGCAGGGGCTCACGCCGCATGCTTGCAGGTGGTGGCCGACAACACACCGGCCCGCGCTCTCTATGCCTCGCTTGGGTTCAGCCGTGAACTTTACCGATACCACTACCGCAGGAAGCCGCATGAACCACGATAGCTACGACAACACTTACATTGCCGGCATCCTCAATTCGGTGAAGACCATCGCCATGGTCGGCGCGTCCGCCAATGATGTGCGGCCAAGCTATTTCGTGCTGAAATATCTGCTGGCCAAGGGATTTTCGGTGTTTCCGATCAATCCTGGCCAGGCCGGCAAGGAGATCCTCGGCCGGATGACCTATGCCAGGCTCGCCGATATTCCGGAGCCGATCGACATGGTCGACATCTTTCGCGCGCCGGCGGCGGTGCCCGGCATCGTCGACGAGGCGTTGCGGCTCGATCCCTTGCCGAAAGTGATCTGGATGCAGCTTGGCGTGCGCCATGACGAAGCAGCCGCGCGCGCCGAGGCCGCCGGCATCAAGGTGGTGATGAACCGCTGCCCCAAGATCGAATATGGCAAGCTGTCCGGCGAGATCGGTTGGACCGGCGTCAATTCCGGCGTGCTGTCGTCGAAGAAGCCGCTGATGCGGTCGGGATTCCAGAGTTTTGGCGTGCGGCAGAAGTAGTGCACGTCGCTCAAAAGTGCGCAGCGGTTTTGGGATAACGACGTGCACCAAAAGCAAGGCCTGACGCGCGATGCGCCTTAGGCGCAAAATTATTCCTTAGGCCAGCGCATTTTCTCGGGCCTCGGCCGCAGATCGCTAGCCGAAGGGTATTTTCTTCTTTGCATTCGCGCTCATGCTTCGCCAAGAATGCCCGGCGATTTCAAGAGTTTCAAAAGGGAGGTTTTCAGTGACCCGCACGCCAGGTTTCAACACGCTCGCCGTCCATGCCGGTGCCAAGCCCGATCCGGCGACCGGCGCGCGCGCCACGCCGATCTACCAGACGACCTCCTTCGTCTTCGACGATGCAGACCATGCCGCGTCGCTGTTCGGGCTGAAGGCCTTCGGCAACATCTACACCCGCATCATGAACCCGACGCAGGCGGTGCTGGAAGAGCGCATGGCGGCCCTTGAAGGCGGCACGGCGGCACTCGCGGTCGCCTCCGGCCATGCGGCGCAGGTGATCGTGTTCCACAATCTGATGCAGCCGGGCGACAATTTCGTCGCGGCCAACAAGCTTTACGGCGGTTCGATCAACCAATTCGGCCATGCCTTCAAGAATTATGGCTGGGAGGTGCGATGGGCCGACACCAACGATATCTCGACCTTCGAAAGCCAGATCGACGACAGGACCAAGGCGATCTTCATCGAAAGCCTCGCCAATCCGGGCGGCACCTTCGTCGACATCGAGAAGATCGGCGACATCGCGCGCAAGCACGGCCTGCCGCTGATCGTCGACAACACACTGGCCTCGCCCTACCTCATCCGGCCGATCGAGCATGGCGCCGACATCGTCGTCCATTCGCTGACCAAATTCATCGGCGGTCACGGCAATTCGATCGGCGGCGCCATCGTCGACGGCGGCACCTTCGACTGGTCGAAATCGGGCAAATACCCGATGCTGTCGGAACCGCGCCCCGAATATGGTGGTCTTGTCCTACACGAAACCTTCGGCAATTTCGCCTTCGCCATTGCCGCGCGCGTGCTCGGCCTGCGCGATCTCGGCCCGGCGATCTCCCCGTTCAACGCCTTCCTCATCCTGACCGGCCTGGAAACCCTGCCGCTGCGCATGCAGCGCCACTGCGACAATGCCGTGACGGTTGCCGCCTGGCTGTCCAACCACCCCAAGGTCGCATCGGTGAATTACCCCGGCCTGCCCTCAGACAAGAACAACGCGCTGCAGAAGAAGTACTCACCGCTTGGCGCCGGCGCCGTATTCACCTTCGCGCTGAAGGGCGGCTATGACGCGGGCGTCAAATTCGTCGAGGCGCTCGAGCTGTTCTCGCACCTCGCCAATGTCGGCGATACCAAGTCGCTGGTCATCCACCCAGCTTCGACCACGCACCGCCAGCTTTCCGACGAGCAGAAGGTCAAGGCCGGCGCAGGACCGGACACGGTGCGGCTTTCGATCGGCATCGAGGACGTCAACGACATCGTCGCCGACCTCGAACAGGCGCTAGCCAAGGTCTGACCGATCATGAGCGAGTCGAAATTTCTTTCCATCGGCGTCGACGCTGTCGACGCCGAACAGGGTGCACCGGCGCCCGACCGGCTGATCTCGGGCGATCCCAAATTCCGCACCTGGAATGTCGAGGAGCGCGACGGCGGCCTCTATGCCGGCATATGGGAATCGACCCCGGGCAAATGGCGCATCGTCTATGACGAGTGGGAGTTCTGCCACATCCTGTCCGGCGTTTCGGTGATCGCGGAGGACGGTGGGCAAGCGCGCACCGTCAAGACCGGCGACAGCTTTGTGCTGAAGCCCGGCTTCAAGGGCAGCTGGGAAGTGCTTGAAACGACTCGCAAGGAGTATGTGATCAAGCTTTGATCTCGCGTCGCCATGATGCTCGCGATCGGGGGGACAAACCGCTGTCCTGCCGAGCTATTTCAGAGGCAGAAAGAGTTCAACGACCACTTCGCGTAGCGGGCCCTCCGGGAAGTGGGACAGATGTCGTTGGCAATAGATCGGAAAGTCGCGTGCTTCCTCGCCGCTGGCCGGAAGCCATTCACGATAAAGATAAAGTGCTGCGGGTTCGAGATTGTTGGTATTGCCAGGGTAGCGCAGCACCGCGCAGCGCCCGCCGGGGATCACGCCAGCCTTCATCTGCCCGTCATTCGCCTCGATCGGCCGGTCTGTCCCGGCACAAATGTCCATGCTGTAGTCAGCCGGGACCGCGGGCTCCCTTTCGGAACGGAAGACGTTGAAGGTCGGGCTTGTCTCGGGCGACAAGCCCGCCGCCTTACGCCAGGCGATGAACCGCTGGATGGTGTCCTGGAGCGTCGCCCGGTCTCCGCGGTGCTCCATGATCGCCACCGGCGTCGGGGGCACATCGCGGATCGTCACGTCGTCGTGTTCAAAGATTATCTGCATAAGCGTGTTCCTTGCTTTTTCGAGGGGCCCGAAGGCCATGAGCCACGACCCCCAGTCGGGAGACTTCCGGAACGACGACGGCGATTGTCCGAACCGTTGCCGAAAGGCGCGGGCGAAGGCATCCGGCGCGTCGTAACCGGCATCCATGGCTATGTCGGTGACGCTTTGGGCGTCACTTTCGGCAAGTCTGTACGAAGCACGCTTCATGCGGGCGAGCTGGACATAGCGATGCACGGACACCCCGAAGGTGGACGTGAACTGCCGGTGGAAATGATATTTCGAGAACGCCGCGACACCGCTCAACGCCTCCAGCCCCAGATCGTCATCCAGATTCTGGTCTATATGGTCTAGCACCCGCTGCATTCGGGCTTGGTAGTTTTCAAGTGCGGCCTTCAACGTCTCTTTCTCCGTGACGACACCAGTTAGGCCTTTCCGGATATATCGCGCTCGACCGATCTTGCGATTTGGCATGGATCGACAGGGGCTGCCAGCAACGGCCTTCAGGCTCTCCCCCAAGCTTGTGCTGCCTGCGTATGACTATTTCGCTGGAACTGGCTGAGACAGCTTCCGGTGCCTTGTCGTGGAAGGGCATCGTGGGCGGTCCGGTGAGCCGACCTTGTGGTTGCGGCTGGCGCCATGGTGAAATAGGCCGGCGGCCCCGCGGTCCTCAAAAACCGACGGCGAGCGTTTCCAGCCCATGGAAGTGGTAAGTGTCGCGGAAGCTTGGTCTTTCGGCAAGATGCAGCCTTGGGTGGCGTTCGAACAAGGTTTGCAGCGACACCTGCAATTCGAGCCGGGCCAGCGGCGCACCGATACAGAAATGGATGCCGGCGCCGAAGGAGACGTTCTTTTGATCCGCACGATCGGGCCGGAAGGCTTGCGGTTCTGCAAAGGCGCGCGGATCGTGATTGGCCATGCCCAGCAGCAGCCCGATCGTCTGGCCCGGCTGCACGACAATGCTAGGTGCGACTTCGGTCTCCTGATAGGCATAGCGCGTGAACACGTGCAGCGGCGCGTCGAAGCGCAGGCATTCCTCGACCGTTGCCGCGGTCGCTTCGGGTGAGCCGAAGAAGCGGCTGACATCGCCGCCTTGCATAAGGATCGAACGGACAGCGTTGCCGGTCTGATGCACTGTCGCTTCATGACCGGCATTGAGCAGCAGGATCGCCGAGGACACCATCTCGTCCTCCGACAGTTTTTGGCCGTCCTCCTGAGCCGAGATCAGCAGCGACAACAGGTCGTCGCCGGGATTCCTGCGTCGCTCGATGACGTAGCTACGCAGGAAATCCGCAAATTCGCTGGCGGCACGGTTGGCCGTCTCTTCGATCGCGCGCGTGCGGCCATGCATGTACATGGCAACCATCTGGTGCGACCAGTCGAGCAGTTGCGGCCCCATGTCGACCGGCACACCGAGCATTTCGGCAATGATGGTGATCGGCAAGGGCGCCGCGAAGGCGGGCAGCAGGTCGACCGTCTTGCCCGGTTCGAAACGGTCGATCAGTTCGTTGGCGAGCGCTTCGACGCGCGGCCGCAGCCGTTCGACCTGACGTGAGACGAAAGCACGGTTCACCAGTGTTCTGAGCCGCGTGTGGACGGGTGGCTCCAGTTCCAGCATCGAATTGGCTTCGATGCCGTCGAAAGCCCTGAGATGGCTACGGTCCTGTCCGATACCGCGACTGTCTGGAATGCCGGCCGGATTCTGGCGGCCGAAACGGCGGTCGCGCAGCAGCCGGTTGACGTCGTCGAAGCCGCCAAAGCACCAGAAGCCGAATTCTTCCCAGAAGAAGGCATTCGATGCGCCGTGCAGAAATGCATAGGCCTCGTACGGGTTCTGAAAAAAGGCAGGCTCGTGCGGATCGAGCCGCAGGTGTCGCGTGGCTGGATCAAAGACCAGGCCGGGTGGCGTCAATTTGCTCATGCCAGACCAATAGCGCGGCTTGCCAGTCCGGTTCCAGACCGTATGTTGGCGCCCGCAACCCAATGCGTTGAGCCAGCCGACAAGGCTGCGGAAAGTCTGATTTGATGAAGGTGATCGTTGTCGGTGCGGGTATTGCCGGCCTCTCGACGGCGTGGTCGCTGGTCAAGGCGGGTCACAGCGTTTCGGTCATCGAGCAGGGGCCGATCCCGAACCCGCTGGCCGCGTCGGGCGACCATCATCGCATCATCCGCCGCGCCTATCGCGCGGGGACCGGCTACGGCCGGCTGATCACCGAAGCCTACCAGGCCTGGGACGAGATGTGGGCCGATCTCGGCGAAAGCCACCTCGATCCCAGAGGATTTGTCTGCATTTCGCGCGAGCCCGGCGACGAGGCCGAGGAATATCGCGAGGGCCTGGAAGAAGGCAATTTTCCGTTCGAACTGCTGGAGCCCGATGCAGCCGTGAAACGCTGGCCGTTTCTGGAAGCCGGGTCGTTTCGCTACGCCTATTTCTCGACCGAAGGCGGCGCCCTGCATTGCCGCAAGATCGCGTCCGGCCTGGCAAAGTGGCTGCGCGCCAACGGCGCCAATGTCTACGAAAACAGCAAGGTGGTCGAGGTCGACGCCGAAGCCGGCCACATCGTGCTCGAAAGCGGCTCGACGATGCAGGCCGACCGCATCGTCGTCGCCGCCGGCGCCTGGGTGCTAAAACTGTTTCCAGAACTGGATGGAGAATTGAAGACCTATCGAACCGCACTTGCCTATGTCGAACCGCCGGCCGACCTCAAGGCGGCCTGGCAGGCGGCACCGGTCGTGCTCGATGTCGGCGGCGCGATCGACGGCTATGTGATCCCGCCCTCCGGCGGCGCCGGCATGAAGTTCGGGTCCGGGCTGCACAAGGTGCCGACCAGCGACGCCGATTGGAACCGCGAGCCGGTGGCGGGCGAGGGCGAGGCGATCCGCAACCTGTTTTCGCCGCCGATCGCCCGCATCGAAGAGTATCAGGTGACCGAAGTCGTCACCTGCGCCTACACTTTCACATCAGACGAAAAATTCATGGCGCATGAAAAGGGCAAATGCCTTGTTGTCTCGGCATGCTCCGGCCACGGCTACAAGTTCGGCGCTGCGGTCGGCAGGCGCGTTGCCGCTGCTGTCGGCGATGGGGATATCGCCGGTCTGAAGGCATGGCTGCGGGCGGAGGTCGCCTGAAACACGAGGCCAAATCCGCAGCGGTTCAATGATTGAGTTCGTCTGCGGCGGCAATGACTTCGGACACAATCGCCCGCACGTCATCCAAGGTCGTCCTGTGATTGACGAAACACGCCCGCAGCGCGAACTGACCGTTGATCGTTGCATTCGACAGATACACGCGGCCGCGCGCGATCACGCGGCGCAGGATCGCTTCGTTGTCCTTAGAGCGGTGACGGAAACAGACCGCGCTTAGCGATACCGGCGCAAGCTGCTCAAGCTCCGGCTGTGAAGCGATTGCCTGTGCCAGCATCTGGGCATGGTAGAGATCGCGCGCGATGGCTTCGCGATAGGCACGGCGCCCGTGATACTGCAGCGACATCCAGAGCTTCAGCGCACGGAAGCGCCGAGACAGTTCGATCGACTCTTCAAAGAATGCAAATGCTTCCGTTGGGTCTTCGCTCAATATCCTGACGTAGTCGTCGCTGTGCGAGAAAGTCGTGCGCGCAATGTCTGGGTGACGATTGAGCAGGCAGCCGCAATCGAGTGGCTGATAGAGCCACTTGTGCGCATCGAGCGACAGCGAATCCGCCAAAGACAGTCCCTGGAACTTTTCCGGGACGGCCAGCGCCGCCAGTCCCCCATAGGCCCCATCGACATGCATCCACAACGCTTCCCTACGGGCAATGTCTGCGATTTCGGGAAGGGGATCGATCGCACCGGAGATGATGGTGCCGACCGTGGCCACGATGGCGATGGGCATGTTGCCGATGGCGCGGTCGGCGGCAATAGCTGCCTGGAGGGCATCCGTCCGCATCCTGAATTTGTCGTCGACAGGGATCAAACGGAGATTTTTTCTACCGATCCCCAACAGCGCCACGGCCTTGGGAATGGACATGTGCACTTGCTCGGAAGCATAGATCACGCACGGTCGCACGCCTGTTTCGTTGGCTGGCAGCTTCGCTTCCCGCGCCATCGCCAGGGCCATGAGGTTCGCCGTCGAGCCGCCGCCGCACAGGCTGCCTGTAAATCCGGGGCAACCGACAGCCTCCGCCAACCATTCGACGACGGCGCGTTCGATCGATGTCGCAGCCGGTGCCGAGCGCCACGACGTCACATTCTGATTGAGCACCGCAGCCAGCAATTCCCCCAGCGCGCCGATCGGTTCGCCGGAGCCGACGACATAACCGAAGAACCTGCCGGTTGAAGGCCGCACATGCTCCGCTATCGACTTGAAATCCTGCAAGACTTCCCGACCACGACCGCTCTCCTGCCAAGGCCGCGAGAAGAGTTCCGTCGTCTGTTTGCCGCTGGTCGTGGGATACGTCCGACGTTCCTCGAGGGAGGCCCAATAGCCTTTGGCAAGCGCCAAGGCTTCTTCGGCAAGGTCTGACAATTCCTGATTGGAAATTTCCAGGTCGCGCATGCCCTCAGCCCAACGGAGATCCGCTGCGACGCAGGGTACGCCATGCGCGCTAATCCTGGCAATGCCTGGGAATATGCACCCGCCGCCAGCCCGATGAACCTTCGCGGACCAACACACGACGCGCGACGGCCTGGTAGGAGGCGGGGACATCGATGACGCGCCTTTGTTCCGGCCGCACCAGCACCTCCTCGGCGATGCTGTCATATTGTGCGGGAATGACGACGCGCCGCGTGCGTTCGGGCTGGATCACGATGGTCTCTGCGACGCGTTCGTAGCGCGCCTTGTGCCATACCTTGCACAGCACCTTGCGGCCATGGATGACGCGCCATTCCCAGGAATAGCCGCCGCCATCGACCCGGACCGTACGGTAGACGGTGCGGGTGACGGCCGGTACGATCTGGTAGGTCACTTGCGCCGGAACGGTCATCACGACGCGCTCGCGCGTGCCATAGATAGGGGCGATATAGTCGACCTGCTGACCGGGCGGACTGATCATCACGTCTTCATAGACCGTGTCATAGACGGCCGGACTGCGGACCGGCTCATAACATTCGACGGCGCGGCCGCCGGCCGCCGTCTGCGAAATCGTGCCGAGCACGGTCAGCCCGGCAATGGTGAAGCATGCGGTTTTCCCGGGCATGACACTCCCCCTGTTGAACTCTATGCATAAGTTCAACGTTGAATTGTAGAGGAAGCCGTCTCGGAAAAAAGCGGTTTCGGCGCATTTCGTTAAGTGACGCGGTTAAGAAACTGCTACGTTGCGGGGCCGGCGATGCGGCTCCGGACCCGCGGAAGCATCCGCCGCCGCGAATCCTTGGTCAGAAAGCTTGATTCGACTTACCCAGATGGCTAGGAGGGGTCGGCCTTGCACAAGGACGAGCCGGCATCCTATTTACGGAATAACGATCCAGAACCGATTCTGCCCGATCTGCCGGCATTCCCGGCGCCGGAATCCCACCGCGAGATAAGAGATACCTGATGAAGAACCCCGTCGAAACCTACATGAACCTCGTTCCGATGGTGGTCGAACAGACCAATCGCGGCGAGCGGGCCTACGACATTTTCTCGCGCCTCCTCAAGGAGCGCATCATTTTCATCACCGGTCCGGTCGAGGACGGCATGGCGACGCTGGTCTGCGCGCAGCTTTTGTTCCTCGAAGCCGAGAATCCTAAGAAGGAAATCAACCTCTACATCAATTCGCCGGGCGGCGTCGTCACCTCGGGCATGGCGATCTACGACACCATGCAGTTCATCAAGCCGGCCGTGTCGACGCTCTGCATCGGCCAGGCGGCTTCGATGGGTTCGCTGCTCCTGACTGCCGGTCACAAGGACATGCGCTTTGCCACGCCGAACGCCCGCATCATGGTTCACCAGCCTTCCGGCGGCTTTCAGGGCCAGGCGTCCGACATCGAGCGCCATGCCCTGGATATCATCAAGCTGAAGCGTCGCCTCAACGAGGTCTACGTCAAGCACACCGGCAAGAGCTATGAAGAGATCGAGAAAACGCTCGACCGCGACCATTTCATGACCGCCGACGAAGCCAAGGATTTCGGCCTCATCGACAAGGTCATTTCGTCGCGCGAGGCGGCCGAAGGGGCGCTGGCATAAAGGCAAGTTGGCAGTTGGATGGCACCATCACGCGCTTTTGGCGCGTCTTGCGGCATTTCGGCCACAATTGGCTGTTCCCTCGGGGGACAGGATTGCCTACGTTAAGGCTATGTTGAGTTTCGGCGGCTTAGCTTTATGCGGGGTTGTCGCGAATCATTGCCACGTTTTCTGATTTGTGTTTCGTACGGAATGCGTTGCGGGAGCCGGGACACACTGGCGGCGGCGGATTCCCGCGATAGATAGAGTATGCGCCCTTTCAGCCAGACCATCGGCGGGCGGCCATGAAAGGACATGAAAATGAGCAAGGTCGGCAACAACAGCGGCGATTCCAAGAACACGCTTTACTGCTCGTTTTGCGGCAAAAGCCAGCACGAAGTGCGCAAGCTGATCGCCGGTCCGACGGTCTTCATCTGCGACGAGTGCGTCGAACTCTGCATGGACATCATCCGTGAAGAGAACAAGACCTCGATGGTGAAGTCGCGCGAAGGCGTGCCGACACCGCAGGAGATCCTCAAGGTTCTCGACGACTATGTCATCGGTCAGCCCTACGCCAAGCGCGTGCTGTCGGTGGCGGTCCACAATCACTACAAGCGCCTCGCGCATGCCGGCAAGAACAACGATGTCGAACTGGCGAAGTCCAACATCCTTTTGATCGGCCCGACCGGTTGCGGCAAGACGCTGCTCGCGCAGACGCTGGCCCGCATCATCGACGTGCCGTTCACCATGGCTGACGCGACGACGCTGACCGAAGCCGGCTATGTCGGCGAGGACGTCGAAAACATCATCCTGAAGCTGTTGCAGTCGGCCGACTACAATGTCGAGCGCGCCCAGCGCGGCATCGTCTACATCGACGAAATCGACAAGATTTCGCGCAAGTCGGACAATCCCTCGATCACCCGCGACGTGTCGGGCGAGGGCGTGCAGCAGGCGCTCTTGAAGATCATGGAAGGCACCGTCGCCTCCGTGCCGCCACAGGGCGGCAGGAAGCACCCGCAGCAGGAATTCCTGCAGGTCGACACAGCCAACATCCTGTTCATCTGCGGCGGCGCCTTCGCCGGGCTGGACAAGATCATCTCGGATCGCGGCCGCAAGACGTCGATCGGCTTCGGCGCGGTCGTCGCTTCGCCGGAGGATCGCCGCACTGGCGATGTTTTCCGCCTGGTCGAGCCCGAGGATCTGTTGAAGTTCGGTCTCATCCCTGAGTTTGTCGGCCGTCTGCCGGTCCTGGCGACGCTGGAAGATCTCGACGAACCGGCGCTGATCCAGATCCTGACCGAGCCGAAGAACGCGCTGGTCAAGCAGTATCAGCGGCTGTTCGAGATGGAAAATGTCGACCTGACCTTCCATGAGAACGCTCTTTCGGCGATCGCCAAGCGCGCCATTGAGCGCAAGACCGGCGCGCGCGGCCTGCGTTCGATCATGGAGGCGATCCTGCTCGACACGATGTTCGAGCTTCCCGCACTCGAAGGCGTGCGCGAAGTGGTGATTTCGGAGGAGGTGGTGACCGGCAGTGCCCGGCCGCTCTACATCTACTCCGAGCAGAAGGAAAAGAAGGGCAATGTCAGCGCCTGACATGAGCCCGCAGCGAAATTCTGAAACGGCGCCGCAAGGCGCCGTTTTGCTGTCGCACAGCGGTTTTGCGCGGCGTACGGGCTGGCGTCGCAAATGTGTCACTCGCGGACGGGTTGGGAGTGCGGATTTGGACACGCCCCTTGATCTTTGGGGGTCGTGCATCCAACTAACTGGAGAAGGCCGAGGTGCCCGATTTCTGTGCTGTAAAACTCCCGTCACAAACGGTGGTAGGCGGAACGATCCCCGGTCGTTAATATAAGATTCGCGGTTGGCTCAATTAGCGGCCGCGACATGAAAGGTTGGACAATGGCCAAAGTATCCAAGGCACCCAGCGACGGCGTCTTCGCAGTTCTCCCACTGCGCGACATCGTGGTGTTCCCGCACATGATCGTTCCGCTCTTCGTCGGGCGTGAGAAGTCGATCAAGGCGCTGGAAGAGGTGATGGGTCAGGAAAAGCAGATCCTGCTTGCCACCCAGATGAATGCCGCCGATGACGATCCCGAGCCCGATGCCATTTTCGACATCGGCACGCTCGCCAATGTGCTGCAATTGCTCAAGCTGCCCGACGGCACCGTCAAGGTTCTGGTCGAGGGCGCCTCGCGTGCGAAAATCGTCTCGTTCACCGACCGTCCCGATTTCCACGAGGCCCGCGCCGCGGCGCTGGTCGAGCCGGAAGAGGAAGAGGTCGAGGTTGAGGCGCTGGCGCGTTCGGTCGTCACCGACTTCGAGAATTACGTCAAGCTGAACAAGAAGATCTCGCCCGAAGTGGTGGGTGCTGCCAGCCAGATCGACGACTACTCCAAGCTCGCCGACACGGTTGCCTCGCATCTCGCCATCAAGATCCCTGAGAAGCAGGAGATGCTGGCCACGCTGTCGGTCAAGGAGCGGCTGGAAAAGGCGATGGGCTTCATGGAAGCCGAAATCTCCGTCCTGCAGGTGGAGAAGCGCATCCGCTCGCGCGTCAAGCGCCAGATGGAGAAGACGCAGCGCGAGTACTACCTGAACGAGCAGATGAAGGCGATCCAGAAGGAACTCGGCGAAGGCGAGGACGGCCGCGACGAGGCCGCCGAGATCGAGGCGCGCATCAAGAAGACCAAGCTCTCCAAGGAGGCCCGCGAAAAGGCGGAAGCCGAGTTGAAGAAGCTCCGGACGATGTCGCCGATGTCGGCTGAATCGACGGTCGTGCGCAACTATCTCGACTGGATCCTGTCGATCCCGTGGGGCAAGAACTCCAAGGTCAAGCAGGACCTGGCTTTCGCGCAGAACGTGCTCGATACCGACCATTTCGGCCTCGACAAGGTCAAGGAGCGCATCGTCGAGTATCTCGCCGTGCAAAGCCGCCAGAAGAAGCTGAAGGGGCCGATCCTGTGCCTCGTCGGCCCTCCCGGTGTCGGCAAGACCTCGCTCGGCAAGTCGATCGCCAAGGCGACTGGACGCGAGTTCATCCGCATGGCGCTGGGCGGCGTGCGTGACGAGGCCGAGATCCGTGGCCACCGGCGCACCTATATCGGCTCGATGCCCGGCAAGGTCATCCAGTCGATGAAGAAGGCCAAGAAGTCCAACCCGCTCTTCCTGCTCGACGAGATCGACAAGATGGGCCAGGACTTCCGTGGCGATCCGTCATCGGCGTTGCTCGAGGTCCTCGATCCGGAACAGAACTCGACGTTCATGGACCACTACCTCGAGGTCGAATACGATCTGTCGAGCGTCATGTTCGTGACGACGGCGAACACGCTGAACATCCCGGCGCCCTTGATGGACCGCATGGAGATCATCCGTATCGCCGGCTACACCGAGGACGAGAAGATCGAGATCGCCAAGCGGCACCTGATGCCTAAGGTGATCCGCGATCACGCGCTGCAGCCGAAGGAGTTTTCCGTCGGTGAGGACGCGATCCGCGCCATCGTCCAGACCTACACCCGTGAAGCGGGCGTCAGAAGCCTGGAGCGCGAGCTAATGAAGCTCGGGCGCAAGGCGGTGACCGAGATCCTGAAGACGAAGAAGAAGACGGTGAACATCACGGCGGCGAACCTCGCCGATTACCTCGGTGTTGAACGCTTCCGCTTCGGTCAGGTCGAGGCTGACGATCAGGTCGGTGTCGTTACCGGACTCGCCTGGACGGAAGTCGGCGGCGAGTTGCTGACGGTCGAAGGCGTCATGATGCCCGGCAAGGGCCGCATGACGGTGACCGGCAATTTGCGCGACGTGATGAAGGAATCGATTTCGGCGGCGGCCTCCTATGTCCGCTCGCGCGCCGTCGATTTCGGCATCGAGCCGCCGCTGTTCGACAAGCGCGACATCCACGTGCACTTGCCGGAAGGCGCCACGCCGAAGGACGGCCCGTCTGCAGGTGCTGCCATGGCGACAGCCATTGTATCGGTACTGACGGGTATTCCGGTCCGGGCGGATGTGGCGATGACCGGCGAGATAACGCTTCGCGGCCGCATCCTGCCGATCGGCGGGCTCAAGGAGAAGCTGCTCGCCGCACTGCGCGGCGGCATCAAGAAGGTGCTGATCCCGGAAGACAATGCCAAGGATCTGGCGGAGATTCCGGACAATGTGAAGAACGGCATGGAGATCATTCCGGTCTCACGTGTCGGCGAGGTGTTGCGCCACGCGCTGGTGCGTATGCCGGAGCCGATCGAATGGGTCGAGCCGGTCAATCCGCCGGCTGCGACAGACAGTGCCGACGACGCTGGAAAGTCCCTGGCGCATTAGAGCGCCGGGCGTCCATCTGGACGCACAAAGGACGCTCTAACGCCCAGACTTGCGCATGGCCCTTGCCGCAAACCGGCTACGGTTTTCGGGGCCATGCGTTGGTTTTCGTCGAGGTTGCAGCGCACAAACGGAGAGCCGGGCCTGACGCCCGGCTTTTTCATGTGAAAAACCCCGGAATTCCGGGCTTTTTCCGCTTTTTTCCTGCCTTTTCGACTTGGTTGCGGGAGCGCTTCTTTCTAAAGTCCGTTTCCTGCCGGATGAGTCGATAGTTCCGGTGTTCTCATGGAAGGGAATTTTTATGAACAAGAACGAACTGGTGTCCGCTGTCGCCGACGCCGCGAGCATTTCGAAGGGTGACGCGCAGTCGGCGGTCGATGCGGTATTTTCCGTGATCACCGGCGAACTGAAGAAGGGCGGCGATGTCCGGCTTGTCGGCTTTGGCAATTTCACCGTGTCAAAGCGTGCCGCCTCGACCGGCCGCAATCCTCAGACCGGCGCCGAAGTGAAGATCCCGGCGCGTACCGTGCCGAAGTTCTCGGCCGGCAAAGGCCTCAAGGACGCAGTCAACTAAGCGTTTTTTCTTTTCAGAGACCTCAGAAAAGCCGGGCTTGCCCGGCTTTTCATTTTGGTGCCCTACGTTGGTTCATGCGACCAGAAAAGCCGGGCTTGCCCGGCTTTTCATTTTGGTGCCCTACGTCGGTTCATGCGACCAGAAAAGCCGGGCTTGCCCGGCTTTTCATTTTGGTGCCCGACGCTGACGCGACGCGGCCGGCTTATGCGGTCGGCGCATCAGTGCGCATAAGACCTTCCTCCTTGAGATCCGCCCAAAGTGCTGCGGGCAGTTTCGCATCGAGCAGCGAGCGATTGCTCTCGACCTCGCTCGGCCGTTGGCCACCGGGGATCACCGAAACGACTGAAGGATGCAGCAGCGGGAATTGCAGGGCGGCCTCGATCAGCCTGACACCATGACGCTTGCAGACGTTCTCGATCCCGGCGACCCGGTCGAGTATGTCCTTCGGCGCTTCGGAGTAGTTGTAGTAGGCTCCGGGCTTCGGCCCTGTTGCGAGGATGCCGGAGTTGTAGGGTCCGCCGAGAACGATGCCGATGCCGCGTGCCTGGCAGAGCGGCAGGAAGGACGTCAGCGCCTCCTGTTCCAAGAGCGTATAGCGCCCCGCCAGCAGGAACAGGTCGAAGTCGCCGCGCTCAGCCAGCGTCTGCGCGACCTGCCACTCATTGATGCCGCCGCCGAACGCCTTGATCACGCCCTGGTCGCGCAGCGACAGCAGGCCGTAATAGCCCGAGCGCATGAACTCCTCGATGCGCCGGTCGGAGGCTTCCTTGCTGCCATGCGTGAAGATGTCGACATCGTGCACGAAGAGTATGTCGATCCGATCGACGCCGAGGCGCTCAAGCGAGGCTTCGAACGAGCGCATGACGCCGTCATAGCTGTAGTCGTACACCTCGCGGCGTGATGGCGTGTCGAAGAACTTGCCGATGCCGGTGCGCTCTTCGGGCGGGCAGGCACGCATGATGCGGCCGACCTTGCTCGACAGCACATAGTCGTCGCGCTTCTTGCCGCGCAGGAACGGGTTGAGCCGCGTTTCCGAGAGGCCGAGCCCATAGAGCGGCGCGGTGTCGTAGTAGCGGCAGCCGGTCGCCCAGGCGGCCTCCAGCGTGGCGTTGGCGTCCTCGTCGGAGACGGCACGGTAGAGATTGCCGAGCGGCGCCGCGCCGAAGCCGAGCTCGGTGAAACTGATGCCGCCATTGCCGATGCGGTCGAAATGCCGTGTCTTCATATCCTGCTGTTTGCCTCGCCTGATTTGTCTGACATGACACTATCACGCCTGTGATCAGGCAAAAGCATAGCTGCGCGTTGGACACGCATTTTCACGGTTGCTAGCATAACGAAATCAAGCTGTTCGTGGCAGCAAGAGCGGCAAATACCAGGGTGATTTTTCAATGGCGGGTTTGCGGTGAGCGACAAGAGCAAAAGCCTGTTCGAGACCTCACTTGAGGAGCTGGGTGGCGTGCTGGCACGCATCGACGAAAGCCGGATCGACGCCGCCTGCAAAACGCTAGCCGGCGCGCGACAGATCGTCGTCTATGGCTGCGGCCGCGAGGCCTTGCAGGTCAAGGGTTTTGCCATGCGGCTCTACCATTTGGGCCTGCCGGTTTCCGTGGTCGGCGACATGAACACGCCGCCTCTGGGGCAGGGCGATGTCTTCCTGGTCAGTTCCGGGCCGGGAGAAACCTCGACCGTGCTGACCCTGATGCAGGTCGCGCGCCAAGCAGGTGCAACCAATCTCCTGCTGACCGCCCAGGCCGAAGGCAGCGCGGCAAGGCTTGCCGACTTCACGCTGCTCATTCCCGCGCAGACCATGGCCAACGATCAGGGGGCGCAAAAAACATCGGTCCTGCCGATGGGCTCGGTGTTCGAAGGCGCGCTGTTCCTGCTGTTTGAGGTGATGGTGCTGAAGCTTAGGGAATTGACCGGCGTGTCGCCCGAAGCCATGCGCGCCCGCCACACCAACATGGAATAGATCATGCGCTATGAACTGATGCTGCCACACCAGATCCGCAGGGCGATCGCCGAGAATTGGCCGGTCGCTCTGCCGCTCGGCGTGCTGGAATACCATGGCGAGCACATGGCCGTCGGCATGGACACGCTGGCCGTCATCAAGACGCTGGAGCTGTTCGAAAAGGAGAAGGACGTCGTCATCCTGCCGCCCTTCTACTACGGTGCGGCAAGCTATGCGGTGGCGCCGCCGGAAGGCAGCGGCTCGGTGCAGGTCGGCGGCAATGCGCTGGCGCCGTTCGGCGAGGAACTGTTCTACAGCCTGCTGCGCATCGGCTTCCGCAACATCCACGCCATTATCCACCACCAGACCGAGAACTTTGTCGCCGGCATGCCGACCGATCTGGCGTTCAAGGCCGCCGGCCGCCAGGCGATCTTCCGCTTCCTCGAAAAGGAGCGCGGCGAGGGCTGGTGGGGGTCGCAGGCGATGGCGGACTATTATTCAGGACACGCGGCGGGTGAAAATTTCTTCAACTGGGTGCAGGTGCATCCGCTGATGTCGGCTGACATGAACGGCAAGTACCCGTTCGACCATGCCGGCATCGGCGAGACCTCGCTGATGCTGGCGCTATGCCCGGAGGCTGTCGATGCCAATCACTTCGCCGACAATACCGGCTGGTATACGGCGAGTGCCAAGGACGCCTCGGCCGAGCTCGGGCAGAAGGGCGTGGCCATGATCATGGATCATCTGCGGATGATTCTAAGGCCCTAGCGCGGTTCTTCCTTCTCCCAAGGTAAGAGGGCGCCATGCTACTTCACCGCGCCCGCGGTCATGCCCATGATCAGATAGCGCTCCAACGCGATGCCAATGACGGCGAGCGGCGCGATGGCCGCCGTCGCTAGTGCCGCCATCGACCACCAGTTGATGCCTTGCGAGCCGGTCTGGCTCGCCACCATGACGGGAATTGTCTTGGCGTCGGTCGAGGTCAAAAGGGCGGCGAAGAAATACTCGTTCCAGCACAGCACCATCGCCAGGATGAAGGCGGCGACCATGCCCGGCAGCGCGATCGGCATGACGATGCGGAAGAACGCGCCCCAGATCGACAGCCCGTCGACAAGGGCGGCTTCCTCGAGCTCGACCGGGATCGAGTTGAACTGGTCGCGCATGATCCAGATGACGATCGGCAGCACCATCAGCGTGTAGAGCAGGATCAGCCCGATGCGCGTGTCGAGCAGGCCGACCTCGCGGTAGAGCACCAGGAAGGGCAGCGCCAGCACCACCGGCGGCAGGATCAGCTGCGACAGGAAGAAGAACGAGATGTCCTCGTTCTTGAACCAGGCGAAATGGTAGCGATAGCGGGTGAGCCCGTAGGCGGCGAGGCTGCCGATGATGATGGCGAGGCTCGACGCGCCGACCGAGGTGATCACCGAATTCATGAAGCGCTTGAGGAACTCCTCGCGCACGGTCGAGGTCTGGAAGATCGAGTCCGGCGACAGGCCGAGCGAACGCCAGCCCTTCCAGTCCGGCTGGAAGTCGACGAAGGGGATGAGATGGCCTTGCGTGACGTCGACTGCGGTCTTGAACGAGGTCGTGATCGTCCAATAGATCGGGAACAGGCAGATGAACGCCCAGAAGGCCAGCGCGCCATAGATGAAGACGCGGCTGGCGAGGAAGCTCGCCGGCGAGCGGATCTCCGAGGCGACATATTCGGTGGTCTGAACGCTCATCGGGCTCAATTCACCCCCATCTTGCTTTAATTGACATTGCGGACAAAACGGTTGGCAAATTTCAACAACCACGTGACGAACACGACGATGATCACCAGATAGGCCATCGCCAGCATGGTTCCGTAGCCGACATTCGAGCGGTCGCGGTATTCGCGGTAGATGAAGCTCGACACGGAATCGGTGGCGCCGCCGGGGCCGCCGGACGTCACGGTGATGATGATGTCGGCAAGCTTCAGCTTGAAGATGATGCGCAGGACCACCGCCGTCACCGACACCGGCAGCATCAGCGGGAAGGTGACCTGCCAGAAGGTCTGCCACGCATTGGCGCCGTCGACGCGTGCGGCTTCGAGCACCTCGCGCGACATCGCCTGCAGCCCGGCCAGCAGCATGATCATCATGAACGGAATGAAGGTCCAGGCATCCAGTATCATGATCGATATGCGCGCGATGATCGGATCGGAGAAGAAGGCGGGATTTTCCCAGCCGAGATGGCGCGCCAGCGTTGCGGCCGGTCCGAACCTGTATTCCATCAGCGATTTTCCGATCATCCACGACACCGCGACCGGCGACAGCATCAGCGGCATCAGGAAGACGACGCGGAAGAATTTTCGCGCCCGGATCTGGGCATTGAGGAGCAGCGCCAAGCCGAAGGCAATGACATATTCGACCGCCACCGCCAGCACGTAGAGCACCATGTTGAACAGCGCGTTGCGGTAGTAGGGATCGCCCAGCATCTGCCAGAAATTGTCGAGCCCGTTGAACCGGCGGCCGCTGAAGGAACTGAGGTTCCAGTCGGTGAGCGCGATGTAGAAACCGAACAGCGTCGGGAAGATCACCATGGCGATGGTGAACAGCAGCGCCGGCAGCAGAAACAGGGCACGCTGGCCGTCTTCGCCGCGCGTCAGCACCTGGCCGACACCGATCGCCACGCCCCACAGCACATAGGCATAGACGACGGGGCGCCAGGTCTCGAAGCCGATCGTATCGGGGCTGCCCTTGTAGAGGATCTCCAGCACGATCGTCGCCAGCAGGCCAAGCGTCGCAACGGCCATCAGCGCCCAGCCAAGGCGTTTACGGCCTGGAGAGATCAGATCGGAAGTGCCGGCATCTGCCGGCCACGGGTTCGCGGTCGATGTCTGGTCAGCCACAAATCTCGCCCGTTTGAAGGCTCTCGAGGAGCCGGAGCCTGTCTAAAGTGGTCCGGCGTTGCCGCCGGACCACGGTTCATAGGCCAGCCTACATGCCGAGCGAAGCTTTGTAGAGCTTGATCTGGTTGTCGCGGCCGATCTGGTCGGTCAGCTTCTCCCATGCCGCCGCGATGGCGTCGGCGCCTTCCTGCGCCTTCATCTTGCCCGCGAAAGTGTTGGCCAGGATGTCCTCGGCGGCGCTGTAGTACTGGAAGATGCCGGGGATGCGTGGCTCGATCGCCGCGTTCGGATGGTTGTAGCTGTCGGATTCCGATTTGAGGTAGGAGGTGATGAAGGCCTCGTCGTAGCCGGCCGCCACCCATTCGGGAATGTCGAAATGCGAGTTGCGGTAAGGCTGGAAGCCCGACGGATACATCGCCGTCCAGATCGACAGGTCCTTGCCGCCGAGATGGGCTGCAGCGGACCATGCCGCCTTCTTCTTCTTTTCGTCGGCATTGACGCGGGCCATGACATAGACGCCCCAACCGAGATAGGCGCAGTTGGGCGCATAGTTCGGGCCGCTGGCGAGCTTGTCCCAGGCGCCGGTCTTCGCATTGTAGACATCGTCCGAGCCCGGCAGGATCGAGAAGCCGGTGACGTCGCCGACGACGGAAGAGTCGTTGGTCTTGACGTTGGAGCCGACGTCGCCCCACCAGGTGACCATCGAGCCGGTGCCGGCCAGGAACTGCTGGAAGGCGGTCGTGTTCGGATCGGCGTTGATCTGGTCGGCGGGTTCGGAGGGCAGCGCGTCGATGACGTCCTGGATGGCGCGCACCCAGGCCGGATTGTTGACGCGCGGCTTCATCGTGTCGGCGTCGAACAGCCAGGCCTTGTCGTCGGGGTGCTTGGCATAGGCGGTGGCGCGGCTGCCAAGGAAATAGAAGCCGAAGCCGCCCCAGGGCTTCGGCGCGTCGAGATAGCCATAGACGTCCTGGTCCTTGAGCTTCTTGCCCTTCAGGAACTTGGTCACCGCCTGAACCTGCTGCCAGGTCTTCGGCACGCCCCATTCACCTTCGCCGCCGCCGTCCTTCCAGGCCTTGGCGAGGTCGGCATCGGCGAACACGTCGGTGCGGTAGTTGAAGTTGTGCGCGTCGCCGTCGACGGTCACGCGGTATTGCTTGCCGTCCCAGGTGCCGACCGGCGGCTTCAGATAGCTGACCAGATCGTCGAAATCGATCTGGGTCTTGACCCAGTCGGGCATTTCCGACGTCAGGCCCTTGCCGCAGACATCGCCTTCGAACGGCGCGCCCATTTCGATGATGTCGAAGTCGACGGTCCCGGTCGCGATCGACTGCTGCAGGCGGGCGTTGTAGTCGGCCTGCGCCAGGTCGATCCAGTTGATCTTGGCGCCGGTATAGGTCTCCCATGGCTTCAGGAAGCCGCGGAACAGCACATTGTGCAGGTTCTGGTTGTTGAGACCCATGAAGGTCAGCTCGACGCCGGCGAATTCGCCTTCCTTGACATTGGCCTTGGTGGCTTCGAGGCAGAGTTCACCGACCTTCTGGAAATCGGCGTCCGTCGGCTGGCCTTTGCCGACGCCGGGGATCTGCAGGATTTTTGTGCGCAATTCGCTTGCCGCGGAGGCCGGGCGCGTCAAGGCGCCAAGTCCGGCGCCGGATGCGGCTGCGATCGCGGCCATGCTTGCCGCACCCTTCAATATGTCGCGCCTTGTGGCGCCGGCTCGAACCAGTTTGTCGTAAAGACCCGTTCTCATCGCCTATTCCTCCCAGAACATCAGTGTGAATAAATCGGCCAACTGTCGGACGCCGGAGCGCCAACGATGCTCCCGTTTCGGAAACGAATTAGGCAGGACCCCACCCTGCGTCGATTGAAGTTCCGATTGCGGATCGGGCACCGACATTTTGACCAGCGCCTGCCACTATTCTCACAACCCAACGCCGTGTCAACGAGAGCGGGTTTTTATCTATAAGGGACCGACTTGCCCTGGCAGGTCGCGTTGGTTAGCTTCTGCGCCTACGGCTAATGGAGCCGATGGGGGAGACATGGCGCAAGTCGCGATCAGCAAGGTGGCCAAGGCCTTTGGAACGGTCAAGGTTCTGCACGAAGTCAGCGTCGACATCGCAGACGGACAGTTCGTGGTGCTGGTTGGCCCCTCGGGTTGCGGCAAGTCCACGCTGCTCAGGATGGTGGCCGGGCTGGAGACCGTCTCCGCCGGCACGATCGCCATCGGCGACCGCGTCGTCAATCATCTGCCGCCGGCCAAGCGCGACATCGCCATGGTGTTCCAGAACTATGCGCTCTATCCGCACAAGACGGTCGAGCAGAACATGGCCTTCGCGCTCAAGCTCAGGAAAACCGATCCGGCCGTGGTCGCCGAGCGGGTCAAGCGCGCCGCCGACATCCTCGACCTCAACCCCTATCTGAAGCGCTATCCCCGCCAGCTTTCCGGCGGCCAGCGCCAGCGCGTGGCCATGGGCCGCGCCATCGTGCGCAATCCGCAGGTGTTCCTGTTCGACGAGCCGCTGTCCAATCTCGACGCCAAGCTGCGCGTGCAGATGCGCACCGAGATCAAGGAACTGCACCAGAGGCTGAAGACCACCACCATCTACGTCACCCACGACCAGATCGAGGCCATGACCATGGCCGACAAGATCGTCGTCATGCGCGACGGCCGCATCGAGCAGGTCGGCGCGCCGCTGGAACTGTTCGACCGCCCGGCCAACCTGTTTGTCGCCGGCTTCATCGGTTCGCCTTCGATGAACCTGCTCAAGGGCACCATGCGCAAGGGCGATAAGCCCGGTGTCGACATCGCGGGCACGCTGTTCCCGATCGGATCGGGCAATGCCGCGCAGGACGGTCAAGCGGTCGTCTATGGCGTGCGACCGGAGCACCTCGAGATCCATCCCGACGGCGTGCCGGCGAAGATTTCGGTGGTCGAGCCGACCGGCTCGGAAACGCTGGTGTTCCTGCGCTTCGGCGAAGGCGAGATGGTGGCGCTGTTTCGCGAGCGCCACGATTTCAAGCCGGGCGACACGCTGAAGCTGAAGCCAAGGCTTGACCAGATCCATCTTTTCGACGCCGAGACCGGCAAGCGTCTCTGATCCCAACTCACGAGGAATACCATGCTCAAAGGCATCAACCCGCTGCTCAATGCCGACGTGCTGCAGGCATTGCGGGCAATGGGGCATGGCGATGATCTGATCATCGCCGACACCAATTTTCCGTCCGATTCGGTGGCGCGCCAGACGGCGCTCGGCCGCGTGCTGCGCATCGATGCCTCGGCCGCGCAAGTGGTCAAGGCGGTGCTGTCGCTCTACCCGCTCGACACGTTCGTCGACGATTCGGCCGCGCGCATGGAAATCGTCGGCAAGCCGGACGAGATTCCTGCAGTGCAGAAGGAAGTGCAGAAGGAAGTCGATAAGGCCGAGGGCAAGTCGTGGCCGATGATCGCGGTCGAGCGCTACGCCTTCTACGAGCGCGCCAAACAAGCCTATTGTGTCATCCAGACCGGCGAACGCCGCTTCTATGGCTGCTTCGCCTTCCGCAAGGGCGTCGTGCCGCCGGATGCGGAGTAGCGGCATGGCTTCGGGCAAGCCGGTCGTCATATTGGGTGTGTTCGTCGCCGACACCGCCTACAGGGCGCAGCGGCAGCCGCGCATGGGCGAAACGATCCTCGGCACATCCTTCGCGCTGGGTCCCGGCGGCAAGGGCTCGAACCAGGCGGTGGCCGCCGGCAAGCTCGGCGCCGACGTCACCTTCCTCACCCGCCTCGGCGTCGATCCCTTCGCCGACATGGCCAGGCAGACCTGGGCGCAGGCGGGCGTCAAGGATGCCGTCATCGATACGCCGGAAAGCTACACCGGCGCGGCCTACATCTTCGTCGAGGAGACGACCGGCAACAACGCCATCATCGTCAGCCCCGGTGCTGCCATGCTGATCTCTCCAGCCGATATCGAAGCCAATGCCGCATTGATCAGCAATGCCGGCGTCTTTGTCACGCAGCTCGAACAGCCGATCGAAGCAGCCATGCGGGCGCTGGAGATCGCGCGTAGGGCAGGGGTGACGACGATCCTCAATCCGGCCCCTGCGGCAAAGCTTCCCGACCGCATCTACACGCTCTGCGACTACTTCACACCCAACGAGACCGAGACGGAGGAACTGACCGGGATGAAGGTGTCCTCGGTCGACGAGGCGCGAGCCGCCGCCGACAGTCTGCTCAAAAAGGGGGTCGGCACAGTCATCGTCACGCTCGGCGACAAGGGCGCGCTTTTGCACTCGAAAGATCGCTCCGACCACGTTCCAGCCGTCAGCGCCGGCCCGGTGGTCGAAACCGCGGGGGCAGGCGATGCCTTCAATGGCGGGCTTGCGGCAGCACTTTCGAGGGGCGTGGAACCGCTGCAGGCGGTGCGCTTCGCTTGCGCCGTCGCCGGAATCTCGGTGACCCGGCCAGGGACTGCGCCATCCATGCCGACGCTGCAGGAGGTCGAGGCGCTGCTGGCGAGAGGATGATCTTGCGGGGCCAGACCTAGGCGCGGGCCAAAAGAACCTGAGTTACCTCAGGTCTCTTGCAAGACAACATTTTTGACAATCAATGTCGACATTTCTCCAAAGCCAAGGGCTTGATACCCTTGAGAGAAATGGCGCGAGTGACGGGGCTCGAACCCGCGACCTCCGGCGTGACAGGCCGGCACTCTAACCAACTGAGCTACACCCGCGCATGGCGAACACGTGTCAGCCGTGTTCGTCGTTGGGGCGCTGGATAAGGGGTTCGCCACCGGGTGTCAAGCGCACCAAACCATCATAACAGCAAACAGGAGAAGGTTTTTTGACAGCCGGCGTTTTGTTGGCAAAACCGGCATCCAACCAGGGCGTCCTGCGCTCATTTGGCCTTGCGAAGCGGACCCTGACAGCTTAAAGGTCCGGCCCGGAGCGGGCGATTAGCTCAGTTGGTAGAGCGCTTCGTTTACACCGAAGATGTCGGCGGTTCGAGCCCGTCATCGCCCACCATTCACACGATCTCCGGTGCGCACGATCTCCGGTGCGGTTGTCAGCCGTTTGGCGACATAGATGCTGTGGTCCGGCAATCCCGGCTCCCGCAACACTGCGAATCCGATGGCCCTGTAGAAGCGCAGCGCGTTGTGATTGTCCGGCATCACTTCGAGGCAAAGCCCGCGAGATCCGAGCGCGGCGAGCCTTTGCTCGAGAAAAGCCATCGCCCGCCGGCCGATGCCTTTTCCACGCGCTTGCGGCAACAGGTCGATATGACCGTGCGAAGGGTAGGCAGCCAATGCCGGCGGAATGGTGAAGTCGCGATGATGGATCTGGTGGCGAGCCCAGTCGCTGCCGCTCCAGCGTGCGCGGTCGGGTCCGGGATCGGTCACCTGCGCGCGAAGGCGCGGATACCACTTTGCGGCCAAGCCGGCATTGAAAGCCTTTGTGTCTTTTGCACCCAGCAGATAGCCCGCGGCGCCCGTTGGCCCATCGACGATGAAGGCGAGGTCGGGCTCCAGCACCTGGTAGGGGATGGTGTAGATCTGGCCCAACAGATCCGGAGCGTCTTCGCGACCGGTTGCATCCTGGCCGGCATCACCGGTCTTGAGGCAGATCATGGCAAGTGCTGGATGGTCGGCCTCGGTCGCCTGGCGCAGGAAGAAGCCATCGCCGAAATCGATGATCATGGCGGAACGAGCCGGAAATCGCTGCCTTCGGGCAGCAACTGCCCGCCATCGACGACGATGGTCGTGCCGGTGATGTAACTGGCATCGTCCGAGGCGAGGAACAGGAAGGCATTGGCGACGTCGCGCGGGCTGCCGAGGCGGCCAAGCGGGATGGAATCCTCCATGTTCTTGATGAACGCCTCGCCGCGATGCAGCTCGATCGCTTCGGTCAGGATGTTGCCGGGCTCGACGCCGTTGACGGTGATGCCGTAGCCGGAGAATTCCAGTGCCGCGGCGCGGATGAAGCCGTTGATGCCGGCCTTGCTGGCCGAATAGTGGCCATGGCCCGGGCTGGTGACATGCGGACCGGTGATGGAGGAGGTGTAGAGCATGCGGCCGAAGCGTTGCGCCTTCATCGGCACCAGGGCCGCGCGGCTGGCATTGAAGGTGCCGCGCAGATTGACCGCCATGACGCGGTCCCAGTCGTTGGCGCTGGTGTTCTCGATCAGCTGCCAGGGATAGATGCCGGCATTCTGCACGATGATGTCGAGACGGCCATGCTGCTTCAGCGCCAGCGCCACGGCGGCCTCGGCGTCGCTCATTTGCGAGATGTCGGTGCGGATGAAGGGGACGCCCAACTCGCCAGCGGTCGCTTGCCCGGCCTCGACTTCGGTGTCGGCGAGCACCAGCCGCGCTCCCTCTTCGGCAAAGCGGAGCGCAATGCCCTTGCCGATGCCGCGGGCGGCGCCGACGATGAGCGCCACCTTGTCTTTTAGCCGTCCTGTCATGCGAGCCGTCCTGTCATGCGAGTCTTTGGCGAATGGTTTGCTTGAAGGCGTCGAGCAGCACCGCGGCCAGCACCAGCAGGCCATGAATCACCTGGGTGAAATTGGCCGGCAGGCCCATCAAATTGATCGCCGTGTTGATGGCCGAGAGCAAAAGCACGCCGGCATAGACGCCGGGGAGGGTGCCGACGCCGCCTTTGAGGCTGACGCCGCCGATGACGACCGCGGCGAAGGCGTTGAACAGCAAGCCGACGCCGAGATTGGCGGTGGCGCCCGACGTGCGGATCGCCAGCAGCCAGCCAGCGAGGCCGGCGATGGCGCCGGCGAGCACGAAGGCGATGATGAGATTGCGGTTCACCCGGATGCCGGCGCGGAAGGTCGCCGTCTCGTTGCCGCCGATCATCACCAGATGCCGGCCGAACGGCGTCTTGGCCATGATCAGCGAAAAGACCACGAAACAGCCAACCGCGATCCAGGCGGTGAGCGGCAGGCCGACAAGGCGCTGGATGCCGAACCAGCGGATGGCCGGCGCCAGGTCCTGCGCCGAGCGGCCGCCCGACACGACCAACACGAGGCCGCGCACCCAGATGTAGGACGCCAGCGTGATGATGAAGGCGCTCATCTTCACCTTGACCACCAGATAGCCGTTGAAGGCGCCGATGAGGCCGCCAACGGCCAGCGCCAGCAGCAGCGAAACCGGAACCATCAGCCACTCGGGATGCAGCTGCACGCCCATGCCGATGCCCGACGAGCAAAACAGGATGCCGACCGCCATGGCGCTGAGCGCTGCGACGGATTCGACCGACAGATCCATGTGACCGGCGATGATCACCAGCGCCAGGCCGATCGACATGACGCCGAGCACGCTCGAAGCCTCGATGATGTTGGCGAAGATGCCGAGCTGAAAGTAGTTCGGGACGAAGATGGAGAAGACCACCAGCACGAACAGCAGCATGAACCAGACGAGGTTGTCGAGTACGAACTCCAGGGCTTTGCGTGTGCGCGGGTTCATGGGTTGATCCGGTTGGCGCCCCCGCGAAATCAACTCGATTTCGTCGGGTTCAGGCGCGGATTCAGATTCGCCACGGCATCCTTTCGGACGCGGCGTTGTGAAAAGGCAGGCTCCGGGCCGCTACGGCCCGGAGCGCTTTCAGATGACTATTCGACCGACTTGACGGTGTCCGTCGGCGGCTTCTGGTTGCCCCAGAAGGCCGGATTATCGACGTTTTCCTTGGTGATCGCGGCACCGGGGATCTTGATGTTCGGACCCCAGGATTCCTTGGTTACGGTCGATTTCAGGCCGAGCACGTCGTATTCGCCGGGCTTGATTTCCTGCTTCTTGACGATCTTGTCCATGAACATGGCGACAGCCGCGGCCTGCGCGTAAAGCGGCTGCTCGATTTCGGCGTTGAGCCAGCCCTTGCGGATCAGGTCGAGGCCGACCGGAGCGCCGTTCGAGCTCATCAGCATGACGTCGCCCGGCTTCTTGCCGGCCGCCTCGAGCGAGGCGACGGCGGCGACCGATAGGTGCGCGGCATGGCTGAAGATCAGGTCGATGTCGGGGTTGGCCAGCATCTGGTCGGCAACGATTGTGCCGGCATTGCTGGCTTCCCATTGCATGGCCGGAAGCGAGATGATCTTGACGTCCGGAAATGCCTTCATCTTCTCCTCAAAACCCTTCTGGATGTCGAGCGTGTAGGGATCGCCGGGGTCGCCGAGCACCTGCAGAACCTTGCCCTTCACCGAGCCGTTCTTGGCTTTCAGCAGCTTCTCGGCCTGATCCGCGGCGACGTAGCCGATCTCGACCGTTCCGGCGACAGAGGTGAAGTCGGACGGGGTTGAGGTGATCTGGCGGTCGAACTCGACCACCGGGATGCCGGCGGCGCGCGCGGCTTCGATGGACGGTTTCAGCGCATTGAAGTCGACTGCAGCCAGGATGATGGCCGCCGGCTTCAGCGCGATGACGTCGTTCATCTGCGATTGCTGGGCGTCGGTCTTGTTGTCGGCGTTCAGCGTCTTCATCTCGTAGCCGGTCTGCTTCAGGAACAGTTCCAGCGCGCTCACCGAGCCGGTCTGGAACTCGTCCAGCAGGGTCGGCACCATATAGTAGACGATACCCTTGGACTGGGCGAATGCCGGCGTGAGCGTGGCAAAGGCCAGTGCAAGGATACCGAAGACAGCAAGAAGTATTCGCTTCATGTCGTTCGCTCCTCTTAAGCCGGACCCCTCTTTTGTCCCTCAGCCTGTCGGTCCGGCACCGGCAAGCGTCTCACCGGTGATCATGTTGATCACCGCGTCGGGACTTGTTTTATTGCGTGCGACATCGCCGGCCACGACGCCCTGGCGGATCACCACGATCCGGTCGGCGACCTGAAAAGCCTGCTGCATGATATGGGTGATGATGATGACGCCGATGCCCTGATTGGCCACCTGGCGGATCATGTCGAGACCGCGCCGCGTCTGTTCGACACCGAGGGCGGCGAATGGTTCGTCGAGCAGCACCAGCTTGCCGCCCCAGTGCACGAAGCGGTTGAGTTCGATGGCTTGCCGCTGGCCGCCCGAAAGGTGCTCGACATTGGCGCGCAGCGAGGGAATGCGGGTGCCGGCATTGGCCAGCGCCTTTCCGACGACGGCTTCCATGGCGCGCTCGTCAAGCACGGGAATGCCGAGAAACTTGCGGGTGATCTCGCGGCCCATGAAGAAATTGGCGACCACGTCGACGTTGGTGCACAGCGAGAGATCCTGGTAGACGGTCTCGATGCCGGCCGCCTTGGCCTCGGCCGGTGATTTGGCGAGGAATTCCTTGCCCTCGAACAGCATGCGGCCCGATGTCGGCTCCAGTCCGCCTGATATGATCTTCACCAGTGTCGATTTGCCGGCGCCGTTGTCGCCCAGCAGCGCCACGACCTCGCCCTTGCCGATCGAGAAGCTGATCCCCTTGAGCGCTTCGATCGCGCCATAGTTCTTGGTGACGTTGTCGAGCACCAGCAGGGGTTCACTCATGCCGCAATCTCCCTGCCTTTGAGAAGGTCGCGCTCGCGTTCGCGTTCGGCCGCGAACATCTGCCCGAAGCGAGGTGACAGAACCCCGGAAACCGCCAGGGCGGCGGCGCCGCGCAGCACGGAATGCTGTCCGCCGCGCGCGACCACGACCCTGGGCGTCGTGCGGTCCTTGCGGGCCGAGACGGAGTTGTGCAGGCCCGCGGCCGAACCAGCCAGCATTTCGAGCAGGTCGGTGGATGCCAGCCCGCCGAGGATGACCGTCTCCGGGTCGAACAGGTTCTCGATGACGGCGACGGCGTTGTGAAAGATCGGTGCGACTTCGGCCACCCATTCGGCCTCGCTGCCGTTCCAGCGCCGGAGCGCCTCGAGCGACAAATATCTTTCGAGGCAGCCGCTGTTGCCGCAAGGGCAGGCTTCGCCGCCGGGAATGACGGGAATGTGTCCGATCTCGCCGGCATTTCCCCAGGCGCCGCGCAAGGCGCTGCCGTCATGAACCATGACGCCGCCAAGGCCGACGCCGAAATAGAGATAGTAGTATTCGGAAAACTGGGCGCCGAGGCCATAGAGGCGCTCGCCCATGGCGGCCGCGGCCATATCGGTTTCAAAGAAGGCCGGCAATCCGGTGGAGGCCGCCAGCCGTTCGCGCAGCGCCACATCCTTCCAGCCGGTCATGGTGGTCGGCCCCACGAAACTCATGGACTCCACGTCGAAGGGGCCGGGCAGGGCCATGCCGACGCCCAGCACCCGTCCGCCAGCCCGCAGTCTGGTCAATTCCACCACCATCGCCCCGATCAACTCGAAGGCGCGGTCCGGCGTCGCGTTCGGCGCTTCGCGGTAGATGCTCTCGATCACGTCGCCGCTCAGATTGATTAAGGCGGCGCTGATACCAAGCGGAGTGATGTGGATACCCACGGCATAGCCGCCCTCGGGGTTGATCCGGAGCGTCGCCGGCGGCAGGCCGCGCCCCCTCGGCTCTTCGCGCAGCGACAGGATGTAGTCCTGATCTTCCAGTTCGCGAACGATGGTCGATACCGTCTGGACGGTGAGGCCGACGCGCCGGGCGATCTCGCCGCGCGCGATCGGCCCGTGCAGGCGGATGGACTCAAGCACGATGCGCCGGTTGTATGGCCGCCCGAACTCCTGATTGGTCCCCCGCAGTGCCATGCCTTGCGCCCCTTAGGAGAGGATAGCTTGGCACCGCTTATTTATTCAGTCAAATGGAATTCAAAAATAAATGATAGTGAAACACAAATCTTGGGAAGGCCGGGTATGGACGTACCCGGTTCAGGACCTGCCCACACGCCGCCCTGGCCGATTGCCGCCATGGTGAAACCTCTTCAATGGTGAGCGAACCCCGCGACCGTTGATCTGACAAAGCATGGAGCAAAGATGATCGAATTGCCGTTTGCCCGCGACGAGTACCAACAACGGCTTCGCAAGATCCGCACCGAGATGGCCAAGCGCGGTCTCGAGCTCCTTGTCGTCAACGACGTTGCCAACCAGCATTACATCACCGGCTATGACGGCTGGTCGTTCTACACGCCGCAAATGGTGCTGGTTCCAATCGAGGAGGTCGAGCCGGTCTGGATCGGGCGCGCCATGGATGCGGCCGGCGGTCTTCTGACAGCCTGGATGAAACCGGAAAACGTGGTCGGCTTTCCGGAAGACCATGTCCAGCGAGGCGATCGCCATCCCATGGACTGGATTGCGAACTGGATTGTCGCCAAGAGCTGGGGGAGTCGCCGTATCGGCATCGAACTCGAAGCCTATTATTTCTCCCCCAAGGCGCACGCCCGGCTTGTCGCCGGACTTCCCAATGCAAAATGGCACGATGCCGACCTGCTGGTGAACTGGATCCGGGCGGTCAAATCGGCGCCGGAGATCGCCTATTTGCGCAAGGCATCGACGCTCGCCGAAGCTGCCGTCACGCGAGCCTTCGAGGTGATCGCGCCGGGCGTTCGCGAATGCGACGCCATCGCCGCCATCCAGGCGGCGCAGATCGCGGGCAGCCCGGACTTTGCCGGCGACATCACAGCACTTCCGCCGACAATCCTCGGTGGCGAGAATGCCTCGGCGCCGCACATCATGTGGAGCGACAGGCGGTTCGGAGAAAACGAGACGATTGCGCTGGAACTTGCCGGCGTTTGCCGCCGCTATGCCGCCGGCCTCGCCAGGACCATGCAGCTTGGCAAGACGCCGACAAATGTCTCGGATACCGCCAAAGCGGTGATCGAGGGCATGGACGCGGTGCTCAACGCGGTCAGGCCGGGAACGACTGCCGAAGCGGTCGAAGCTGCCTGGCGCAAGGTCATCCAGCGTTATGGACTGAAGAAGGAATCGCGCATCGGCTACTCCATCGGCGTCGCCTATCCGCCGGATTGGGGCGAACACACGATCAGCCTCAGGCCGGGCGACAAGACGGTGCTTGAACCGGGCAACGTCGTTCATTCCATCCTTGGCATGTGGATGGACGGCTGGGGCATCGAGGTCAGCGAGACCATCCTGGTCACCGAAACCGGCCACGAGACCCTGACGAAGTTCCCGCGAGAGATCCATGTCAAATCCTGAGGGTTCGGCCACGGCGGGTGGTGTTGTGAAAACCGTGACGACCGATATCGACGCCGGAATTCTCGACCGGATGATGGAGGTCCGTCGCCATCTGCACCGCAATCCCGAGCTTTCGAACCAGGAGGCCGGCACGCAGCGTTACCTCAGGCAGATGCTGGTGGATCAGGGAATCGTCGACATTCGCGACGTCGCCGGCTTTGGCCTTGCCGTCGATATTGTCGGCGCCGGCAGGCCGTCAAATCGAAAGATCGCCATTCGCGCCGACATCGATGCCTTGCCGATCGAGGAGGAGTCCGGTGTCGATTATGCATCGACGAATCCTGGTGTGATGCATGCCTGCGGTCACGACGCCCATGCATCGATGGCTTTCGCGGTGGCCGCGCATCTTCACCAGTCGCGGGACAGTTTTGGCGGTACCGTTCGCCTGATCTTCCAGCCGGCGGAGGAGGACGAACCGTCGGGCGGCAAGCGGGTGGTGGAAGAGGGGCTTCTCGACGACATCGACGCCGCCATCTGCGTCCACGTCGATCCGTACACACCGAGCGGCAAGATCGCCGTCGGCTCCGGTCCCTACACTCTGGCCTGTGACACGTTCGATGTGGTCGTCATCGGCTCGGCCGCGCACGCGGCAAAACCGCATGAAGGTGTCGATGCGTTGGCCGTGGCTTGCTCCCTGGTGAGCGAATTGCAGAAGATCGTTTCGCGCGAGACCGATCCGTACGATCCGCTGGTGATTTCCGTCACGGCCATCAATGGCGGCAACGCATATAATGTCACCGCCGGCAGGGTCACGTTGAAAGGCACCATCCGCAGCGGCAGCGATGCAACCCGCGAGCGGGCCTGGCACCGCGTTCGTACGATAGCCGAGGGTATGGCGACGAGCCACGGCGCGCGTGTCGAGGTCGACATCCACAAGGGCGAACCCGGCGTCGTCAACGATGTCGAGATGACAGAGCTGATTGCCGCCAGCGCCAAGGCCTGCATCGGTGCCGACAGCGTCCTCAACACGCCCGGATGGACGATCGCGGACGACTTTGGCTACTACAGCGAGAAACGTCCTTCGGTCTATTTTCGGCTGGGAATCCGGAACGAGGAGATCGGATCGGTCTTTCCGCTCCATCACGCCCGGTTTCGTGTCGACGAGGCCGCGTTGAAGGTCGGCGCGACCACCTTGGTTGCGGCAGCGACGGCGTTTCTGTCGACGGGAGCGCCTTAGTCAGCCATCATGATGGTCATCGGCGCATGGGGCAGGAGCCTGGGATCGCTTACAGATACTGGGCGACCTTCTTGCCGACCGTGAGGAAGCGCAAGGGATCGATCGCTTCGCCATTGTGGCGGACTTCGTAGTGCAGATGCGGGCCGGTCGAGCGGCCGCTGCTACCGGTCTTGCCGATGACGGCGCCGGCGTCCAGTTTCTCGCCGACGGTCACGTCGATCTCGCTGAGATGCCCGTAACGTGTCGCAAAACCATTGCCGTGGTCGACTTCAACCATGCGGCCATAGCCGCCGTTCCAGCCGGCCTTGGTGACGGTGCCAGGCGCCGTGACTTTTGCGGCCATGCCGATCGGCGCCCTGAAATCCATGCCGGAATGCAGGGCGGCGGTGCCAAGGAGAGGGTCGGTGCGCACGCCGAACGGGCTGGTGACGGAGTGGCCCGGCGCGGGGTTGGTCAGCGGCAGCTGGCGCGCTTCTTTCTTGAGATGGTCGAGCGCGTCCAGCGCTTCGTCCAATTCCTTGACCTTGCTGTCGAACATCATCGAACTGTCGAGCGGGATCAGCGGTCCGCCGACGTCGCTGTCGCCCTTGCCGAAGTCGCTGTCGACGGGCAGTCCGGCCGCCTCCAGCGCCTGGGTGATGGCATCGGCGCTCTTATAGGCATTGTCGGCAAGCGTGCTGATGCGGGTCAGTTGATCGCTCTCGATGGATTTCAACGACTGGTTGATGGAGACGAAGAGCTTGTCGGCGCGATCGGCGGCTGAATCATTGGGCAGCGGATCGGAGCGGGTTGACCACAGCGAGAACGGCCTTGTGTCGCCGGCGCCGAGATCGGCGCTCAGGCTGGCGACCGCATAATTCCGCGCGGGCTCCTTGATGCTGCCGGTCACTTCGGCGCGTTTGTCCGGCTTCGCAGCCGCTGCCGGATCTTCGGCCGGCGCTGCGCCGACTTCGCTCTCGGCGCGTTCGAGCAGCGGACCAAGGCGGCCATGACGCTGGCTCAGCTGGCTCTGGCGTTCAAGCAGTTCGCTGACCTTGGTTTCCATCAGCTGCTGGTCGAGCAACTGCCGGCTGGTGATGCGGTCGACCTGGGCGCGAAGCGCCGAAATGCGATCTTCATAGGCTTGCTGCATGCGCGCCTGACGCGCCGTTGTGGCGCCGATCAAATCGTCGCGCAGCACGAGATAGGAGGTGGCCATGAGGTAGCCGACGGCAATGGCGGCCAGCGCCGAGCCGATAAAGGCCGCCAGCCACGGTCGGATCGTAAAATGCCTGATCTCGTTGCCCCGGGCGATGATGACCGTATGGGGCTCCTTACGCTTGCCGAAGACTGCGGACTGACCGGTTGCGTTCACGGGACCAAGCTTTCGTTTACGACACCACGACAGCTTGATTACACATTATTAGGGTTAACAAAGGCTTGCAGCGATAGCTTGCTCACAGCGATTGCCCGCCAGGCGTGCGTAAGGTGGCAAGGGAACCTGGGCCAGCCTCGCCGGCAAACCTCAAAGCGCTCGAACGGCCTCGAGCACCTCTTCGGCATGACCCTTGACGCGGACCTTGCGCCAGATCCTGGCGATCCGCCGGTCGCGGCCGATCAGGAACGTCGCGCGCTCGACGCCCATATACTTGCGGCCATACATCGATTTCTCGACCCACAGATGGTAGGCCTCGATTACCTTGCGCTCCTCGTCGGCGGCGAGGTCGATGGTGAGATTGTATTTCGACTTGAACTTGTCGTGCTTCTTGACGGGGTCGGGCGACAGGCCGATCACCACGGCGCCGGCCTTCTCGAACTCCGGCTTCAACTGCGAGAAGCTGATCGCCTCCTGCGTGCAGCTTGTTGTGTCGTCCTGCGGATAGAAATAGAGCACGATGGGCTTGCCGGACGATGCGGCAAGGCTGACCGATCCGCCGCCGTCCCGCGGCAGGTCAAATTGCGGCGCAAGATCGCCTACGTCGAGGTCAGCCATACCGATGCCCTTGTTTGAGGTTACGCGCGAAGCCACACCGATATAGTGTCGGACGGGGATTCGTCCACGATCGAGTTCGTACAACGGAAAATTGCGTGGATCAGGAGCGACCGCAGCACGAGAAGATCCGGTTCAGGCGTGATGAGATCACCGACCTGGGGACCTTTCCGTCCGCCTGCCGTGTGCCGCCGCTTGGTCAGGCGTCGATCGGACGCGGTTTTCGCATCCTGTCGCGACTGTTCGCCGGTCTGGTCGCTTTCGTGCTGCTGGCCGCCGTGCTCGTTTATCTGGTTGGCGCCTCCGGCATCGGAGCCGACCGGCTTCGCGCCGAGGCGGAAACGGCGCTTGAGAAACTGGCGGGCGTCGATGTCAATGTCGCGGTCGGGCCTGCCCGCATCACGCTCGACGGTTCGAGTTTCATCGCGCTTCAGGTCAGCGACGTCAGCTTGAAGACATCAGACGGCAAGCCGATGGCCGATGCCGGCCGCGTGCGCTTCGGCGTGCGTCTATTCCCGCTGCTGTGGGGAGATGTGCGGCTGACCAGCGCCAGGATCTCGGATGCCCGCATCGTCGTGGCGGCGATGCCGTCAGGCGGCGACTGGACCGCCGGCCTGCGCAATGCGGACGGCCTCATCGATCCGGAGAAGCTGTCCGCCGCGGTGTTCGGAAACATCAACCACGCACTCGATGCCGTACGGGAGGATTCGCTGCGTCGCATCGATCTTCGCAATGTCGAATTCGTGCTGCCCGAAACCGGAGCGATCAAGCTCGTCAAGATCACCGACGCCACCGTCGTGCAGTCGGGACCGGGCGGCATGCAGTTTTCCTCGAAGGCAGACATCGACGGCAGGACGCTTACGGTTGCCGCTACCGCCACCCGTGATATCGCGGCGCACCGGGTCACGGCGCTGGATGCGAGCGTCGATCTGGCCGACACCGGCGCGGCCGCTGCCGGCAAGTTGGGACCCGTCGCGTTGAAGCTGACGGGATCGGAAGGATTCGGCGTGAACGCATCGCGGCTGACGGCCGCTTTGTCATCGACGGGCTCTGTCCTCGATCTCGGCACGCGAGGATTGCTGGCGGCGGACGTCGATATCAATGCGACGCTGGTTGCTGGCAGCAACAAGGTCCAGGTCGACAGATTGCTGCTGAAGACCGGCCGCTCGACATTCGATTTCGCCGGTTCGATCGGGCCGAAGCCGGCAAGCGGAGCGGTGGGTGAAGAGCCCTCCTATCGCTACGACCTGACCAGCGACGGATCGTCGCTTGCGCCTTCGGAGTCGCCCGAGCCGGCGCTCACCTTCCTCGCCCGGATCGCCGGTGTCTACAACACGGTGAGCCACAAACTGGTCGCAGAGCAGATCGCGCTTCGGTCCGCCGGCTCCGGCGAGGTGCTTGGCACCGCCGCCGTGGCGTTCGTCGACGGCAAAGTGCCGGGGATCAATCTGGCGTTCAACATCCACGATATGCAGGTCTCTCACGTCAAGCAGCTATGGCCGTGGTTTTCGGCGCGCAATGCCCGGCTGTGGGTGCTGGCAAATCTGTTCGGCGGCCGTGTCGTCGACGCCAACCTTCAGTTCCAGGTGGTGCCGGGCCGGCTCGGCAACGGCGTGCCGCTTTCGGCCGATGAGGTGTTCGGCCGCTTCCAGATCGAGGGATCGCGATTCGACACCGCCGGCCGCATCCCGCCGATACGCGACGCGGTCGGCGTCGTCGGTTTCCACGGCAACGATGTCGATATCTCGCTCTCCTCGGGCACCGTCTACATGCCCAGCGGCCGCACCGTGGCGGCCAGCAACGGCACGCTGACGGTCAAGGCGGCGAACCGCCCGCCGGTCGTCGGCGCGCTCGACATCGATGTCGACGGCGACGCATCCGCCGTTGCCGAACTCGCATCCTACGAGCCGATCAACGCCATGCGCCATGTCGGCATTCTGCCGGAGGACCTGTCGGGCAGCGTCACCGGTCACGTCAAGGCGGATATTCCGCTGCAGTCCGGCGTCGACTCCTCGAAGCTCGATTGGCTGGTGTCGCTCGACTACACCGGCATGTCCCTGGCCAAGCCCTTCGAAGGACAGGTCGTGACAGATGCCGACGGTTCGATCACGGTCGACCCCGAGAAGGCGGTGATCTCCGCCAAGGCGTTGCTGAACGGCATTCCGGCCGAACTCGATCTGATCGAGCCGCTCAGGGATGAGGGGCCGGCGCGCAGCCGCAAGGTGGCCCTGGTGCTCGACGACAAGATCCGCGCCACCGCCATGCCCGGCCTGAAGCCGCTGCTTGCCGGAACGGTGAAGGTGGCGATCGACAAGAACGGCAGCGGCGACCAGAACGTCTCGGCCGACCTGACCAACGCCAGGCTGGACATTCCCTGGGCGGGCTGGAGCAAGGGGGCGGGGGTGCCCGCCAACGTCACCTTCGTCATGACCAAGTCCGGCGACACCACGACGCTGTCCGATTTCAATCTCGACGGAAAGACGTTCTCCGTCGACGGCAGCATCGTGCTGGTCAATGGCGCCTTGTCGTCGGCGCGGTTCAGCAAGGTCACCTTGAACAGAGGCGACGACGTTGCCGTGTCGGTGAAGCGGTCCGGCAAGGGCTATGCGGTCGACATATCGGGCAATGCGCTCGACGCCCGCTCGCTCATCAAGCAGTTCACCTCCGACGTCGACACGGCTACCAAGACCACCGGGTCCGATGCCATTTCCGTCAGCGCCGATGTCGACCGGCTGACCGGTTTCCACGACGAGCAATTGTCCAATCTGAAGCTCGACTACAGCGCGGCCGGCTCGCGGGTGAACGGGCTGAAGGTCAGCGCCACGGCCAGTTCAGGTGCGGCCATATCGATCAGCAACACGACCGGCGCCGGCCGGCGCACGCTCAACATGCAGTCCGCGGACGCCGGCGCCATCCTGAGATTCCTCAACATCTACGAGCATATGGAAGGCGGCGTGATCACGCTCGCACTGGCCGGGCCGAGCGACGGATCGCTGAAGGGCAAGGTCGACACCAGCAACTTTTTCGTCGTCAACGAACCGAAGCTCGCCTCCATCGTCTCGACCACGCCGGCCGGCGACAACCGCAGCCTCAATCAGGCAGTCAAGGGCAAGCTGGACACGTCACGGGTGAAGTTCGAACGCGGCTACGCCGAGATCGACAAGGGCAGCGGCTATCTGAAACTGGCCAATGGCGTGCTGCGCGGACCGCGCATCGGCACCACGTTCCAGGGGACGCTCTACGACCAGAACAACAACATGGACATGACCGGCACGTTCATGCCGGTCTATGGCCTCAATCGCATCTTCGGCGAATTGCCCATCGTTGGCGCGCTGCTCGGCAATGGCCGCGACCGTGGCCTGATCGGCGTCACCTACCGGCTCAAAGGCAACGCCAACAAGCCGTTGCTGGACATCAATCCGCTGTCGGTGATCGCGCCCGGAATATTCAGGTCGATTTTTGAGTATCGGTGACCAAGTTCAAATCGGCCGTATCAGAATGTGTTTTTTCTTTCCCAAGGAAAGCTTTACGACGTTTTCCGGACTCAAATCCTGAGGGGTCACCAGCCGGCGCTCGTCGCTCACCGGCTCGTCGTTCAGGCGCACGGCGCCGCCCTGCACATGCCGCCGCGCTTCGCCGTTCGACGCCGCCAGTCCGGCGGTAACCAGCAGCGACAGGATGCCGACGCCGGTTTCGAGCGCTGTCCTGTCGACCTCGACGGTCGGCAGCGACTCCGCGAGCGCGCCTTCCTCGAACGTCTTGCGCGCCGTATCGCTGGCTTGCTCGGCGGCCGCGCGGCCGTGCAGCAGGGCGGTGATCTCGGTGGCGAGGATCTTCTTGGCCTCATTGATCTCGGATCCGCCGAGCCGCTCGAGCCGCGCCACCTCGTCCAGCGGCAGCGTCGTGTAGAGCTTCAGGAAGCGGGCGACGTCGGCATCCTCGGTGTTGCGCCAGTACTGCCAGAATTCGTAGGGGCTCAGCATCTCCGCGTCGAGCCAGACCGCGCCCGACGCGGACTTGCCCATCTTGGCGCCCGACGAGGTGGTGAGCAGCGGCGTGGTCAGTGCATAGAGCTGCGCGTCCTCCATGCGGCGGCCGAGGTCGATGCCGTTGATGATGTTGCCCCACTGGTCGGAGCCGCCCATCTGCAGGCGGCAGCCGAGACGCTTGTAGAGCTCGACGAAATCATAGGCCTGCAGGATCATGTAGTTGAATTCGAGGAACGACAGCGACTGCTCGCGATCGAGCCGCAGCTTGACGGAATCGAACGCCAGCATGCGGTTGACGGAAAAGTGACGACCGACATCGCGCAGGAAATTGACGTAGTTGATCTCCATCAGCCAATCGGCGTTGTTGACCATGATGGCGTCGTTGGGACCGCTGCCGAATTTGAGGTAGGGCATGAAGTTGCGGCGGATACCTGCAAGATTGTCTTCGATGTCCTGCGGGGTCAAAAGCTTGCGCGCCTCGTCCTTGAACGACGGGTCGCCGATCATCGAGGTGCCGCCGCCCATCAGCGCGATCGGCCGATGACCGGTCTGCTGCAGCCAGTGCAGCATCATGATCTGGATCAGCGAGCCGGCGTGCAGGCTCTTGGCGGTCGCGTCGAAGCCGATATAGGCTGTCACCGTCTCCTTGGCGAAGATATTGTCGAGACCGGCATCATCCGAAGTCTGGTGGATGAAACCGCGCTCGCTCATCGTGCGCAGGAAATCCGATTTGAAGACAGGCATTTTTTCTATTCCCGAAAGCGTCCGGCCGCTGTGGCTCAGGCGTGCATGAACGCGGGCGTTTAGCATCCAAGCGCGATCAGCAAAAGTGGTTTCCGGTTTTGCGATGATCGCGCGCCAGACAAAGGTCCAGCGATCAGCAAAAGTGGTTTCCGGTTTTGCGACTGATCGCGCCAGACAAAGGTCCAGCGATCAGCAAAAGTGGTTTCCGGTTTGCAGCCCGCGCGGATGGCGTTGCGAATCCTTGCTTCGTCGTTTGGGCTGGCGTATTGAGGCGCCGCGCAGGGCAGGGCCTGAGGCGCCGCGACGGGGCCATCCCGCAGATCAGATCCGGAAAGCTCCGCGATGAACAGGAACTATCTTTTTCTCTTTCTGTTCAGCGTGCTGATGACGTTCAGCGGACTGGCGAGCCTTCCACCCATCGACCGCGACGAATCCCGTTTTGTCCAGGCTACCAAGCAGATGGTCGAAACCTCCGACTATGTCGACATCCGTTTTCAGGATGCCTCGCGCTACAAGAAGCCGATCGGCATCTACTGGCTGCAATCGGCGGCCGTGGCGCTGAGCGGCGAGGGGGCGGCGGCGCCGATCTGGGTCTACCGCCTCGTCTCCATGCTTGGCATTGCCTTGGCCGTCGTCGGCATCGCCTGGACGGGCACCAAGCTGTTCGGGGCCAATGCCGGTCTCGCCGCCGGCCTGATGATGGCGGCGATCTTCGCCACCGCCTTCGAGGGCCGTGACGCCAAGACCGACGCCATGCTGCTGGCCTGCTGCGTGGCGGCGCAAGGCGCGCTCGCCCAGATCTATCTGGCATCGCGCCGCAACAAACCGGTAGCCGCCCATCTGCCGTGGATATTCTGGGCCGCTCAAGGACTTGGAATCCTTATCAAGGGGCCGGTGGCTCCGCTCCTGTCGGTGCTCACGGTCGCCGCCCTGTTTGCCTTCGAGCGCGACTGGCGCTGGCTCCTGAAGCTGAAGCTGGTGCGCGGTGTCGCTCTGGTGGTGCTCATCGTGTTGCCCTGGGTCGCCCTCATCACCTGGAAGAGCGGCGGCGCCTTTCTCAACGATGCCGTCGGCAAGGACATGATGGCCAAGGTGGCCTCGGGCGAGGAATCGCACGGCCTGCCGCCCGGTTTCTACATGCTGACCTATTCCTTGTTCATGTGGCCGTTCGGCCTGATCGCGGTCGGCGCCGGGCTGCAGGCCCTCAACCGTCTGCGCGACGATCCCCGGCTGCGTTTCTGCCTCGCCTGGTACATTCCGTTCTGGCTGGTGTTCGAGCTGATCCCGACCAAGCTGCCGCACTATGTCCTGCCGGCCTATCCCGGCATGGCGCTGCTGATCGGCTGGCTGCTGACATTGTCGCCGCAGGAGGCCAATGCGCCGCTCAGGCGCTGGCAGGACTGGTTGTGGTGGTCGACCGCATTCGGTCTTGCCGTGGTCAGCCTTGGCCTGGCGGCGGTCTGCGTCGGAGCGCCGATCTATCTCACCGGCTCCTTTTCCTGGTGGAGCATCCCCGCCGCCGCGGCGGCGCTGGCGGCAGGGTATTTCGCTTTTTCGCGACAGCTGCAAGTGCCGCTCTCCCGCATCGGCGCCATCGCGGTCTGCGCCGGCATCACCTATGGGCTGTTGTTCGGCGTCATCGCGCCTTCGCTGAAGCCGATCTGGCTGAGCCCGGCGATCGAGGCGGCAGTCCAGGCCAACAGGCCTTGCGACACCACGGTGCTCGCCTCAGCGGAATATCACGAGCCGAGCCTGGTGTTCCTGGTCGGCACCAAGACGGTCCTGACCGATGTCGATGGCGTCGCCAAGCATCTGCTCGGCGATCCGGCCTGCGCGCTGGCGCTGGCACAAATCGGCGACGAGCAGAAGCTGAATGGCCTGTTGGAGGCGCAAGGCAAGTCGGCGAGCCGCGTTGCCGAGGTCGACGGCCTCAACTATTCGTCGGGAGACAAACTGTCGCTCGGCCTCTATCGTGTAACCCAGTGACGGCTCGCCGATGCCCATGACGGCAACAATGGGGTCGAATTTCCTATGCTGGTGAAATCACGCCCGCCCGTTTCGAGCCTGCTCCTTGGCATAGGGCGCCGGTCGCTCGACAACTTTCGCGATACGATGCAGATCGCCAAAAGCCGCCTTGCCACCCGGCCGGCCAGATACCCGAATATTTTGTGGTCGGTCTGGGTGCTGGTCTGGGTCTTGCTGACCGCGGCGGCATTTGTTCGTCTCGACACTCCGGCCGGAATGCTTCACGGCAAGTGGTCGGCGGGATTTGCCCGGACTGCCGACTTTTTCACCCAGTTCGGCCTGGGAGGCTGGTATATCATTCCCTCAGTGCTTCTGCTTGTCGCCGCGAACCTGACGGATTGGCGAAGCCTGTCGCGGCGCTCGCTGATGCTGCTCTACAACTGGACCTGCCTGGCTTTTCTGGTGCTGTGCGCCACCGGCCTGTCGGGGATCGCCGTCAATGTGCTGAAATATGCCATTGGCCGGGCTCGCCCGCTGTATTACGAGGACTTTGGCGTGCTGACCCTGCACCCCTTCGCTTTCGATGCGCGCTTCGCCGGCTTTCCGTCCGGCCATGGTACGACAATGGGCGCGGTTTTCGGGGTCGCTTTGCTGTTGTTTCCGCGGCGATGGTACATCGCCCTGGCGATCACCGCCTGCATCGCCTCGACCCGTATCTTCGTTGGCGCGCACTATCCCAGCGACACCGTCGCCGGCTTCGGCCTTGGCTGCGGTTTCGCGCTTGCCTGCGGGCTGGTCTTTGCCCGGCTCGGCTTCATCTTCCGGCCGACGCCGTCGGGACTGCCGGTCCGCAAGAGAACGTTTCGGCTGATCGGACCGACAAGGAAGGCTGCCTGAGCATTCGAAGTTCAGTTGCCGTCCAGTCCGCCATAGGATCTGACCAGGTCGGCCATGCCGGGCGATTGGTGGTCTTCGCTTTCGAGCCCCTGTGCAACGCCGACGCGATCGGCGACCGGCCGGTTCTGGCTGACCTTCCACTTGCCGTGGATTTCGCTGATCTCGATTTCCAGCCCGATAATGCCCTTGATCTGCGACTGGATGAAGGGCTCCGGCGCATCGGTCACCGCCCAGGGCGCGGCGCGGGCGCCTTCCTGGGAGACGGTCAGATCGGCGATCTGCTGCGCCAGCCAGTCCTGATCATCCATCACCTTGACGGTGCCGCGAACCTGCACGATGGCATAATTCCAGGTCGGCACCACCTTGCCGGTCTCGCGCTTGGTCTCGTACCAGGACGGCGTCACATAGGCATCGCTGCCCTGGAAGACGATCAGTACGGTTGACGCCGGATTGTCGGCCAACAGGCGCCATTGCGGGTTGGCCCGCGCCAGATGGGCGCGCAGCCTGCCGTTCGGCCCGATTTCCGCGTCGAGCAGGAACGGGATGGCGTTGGCGACCGGCCCATCGGGCCCGTTGGAAATCAACAGGCCCAGCGGATGCGTCCGGATCAGCCCGTGCAGGATTTCCGGCCGCGTTTCCCTGAAATGAGGAGGTTCGTACATCGCCGTCCCTGCTTTCTTTGCTTATCTCAGCCGCTTCGGCCGCGGATCCGACAATTCGCCGGCCAGCCGGCGGTCGAGATAGTCGGCGCATTCCTCGAGCAGCAGGTCGGCATCGTTGGAGAAGAAATGGTTGGCGCCGGGCAACGTCTTTTGGGTGATGGTGATGCCCTTCTGCGTGTGCAGCTTGTCGACCAGGCCCTGCACATCCTTCGGCGGCGCCACCTTGTCGGCATCGCCATGGATGATCAGGCCCGATGACGGGCAGGGCGCCAGGAACGAGAAATCATAGGTGTTGGGCTGCGGCGCGATCGAGATGAAGCCTTCGATCTCGGGCCGGCGCATCAGAAGCTGCATGCCGATCCAGGATCCGAACGAGTAGCCGGCGACCCAGCAGCTCTTGGAATCGGGATGCAGCGACTGCACCCAATCCAGCGCCGCAGCGGCATCCGACAACTCGCCGGTGCCGTGGTCGAATTCGCCCTGACTGCGGCCGATGCCGCGGAAATTGAAGCGAAGCGTGGTGAAATCCCGCTTCTGGAACATGTAGAAGAGGTCGTAGACGATCTTGTTGTTCATCGTGCCGCCGAATTGCGGGTGCGGGTGCAGGACGATGGCAATCGGCGCGCTCTTTTCCTTGGAAGGCTGGTAGCGACCTTCCAGGCGGCCGGCAGGACCGGTGAAAATGACCTCAGGCATAAAATACTCCACTAGGTAATACGAATGCGCGGTGCCTGGAACGTTTCCTCTGGCCTTGACGCAGGGCGAGCGTCTTCTTAGAAGCTAGTTTAGAATTGTTCAAAACTGAGTGGCAAGACATCGAGCCCGGCCACCCGCGCCGCAAGCCGCGTAAATAGGACGGCTCGCCTTGGAATTTCAAGGAAATAACGCCATACGACGGCGGAATGGCTTCTGACGGGACTTGACGGACGAAAATGGCCGCAAAACGCGCCTATCTCGACTACAATGCCAGTGCGCCGCTGCTTGCCGCGGCCCGCGAAGCTATGGTCGCGGCGCTCGATGTCGCCGCCAATCCGTCATCGGTTCACGCCGAGGGGCGGGCGGCCCGCCGTCTGATCGAGACCGCAAGGCGTGACGTGGCGGCGCTCGTCAACGCCAAGCCCGAGCACGTCGTGTTCACCTCCGGTGCCACGGAAGCAGCCTCGACGCTGCTGTCACCCGACTGGCAGATGGGGCGCGGCACGGTGCGCATGAGCCGGCTTTACGTGTCGGAGGCCGATCATCCCTGCCTGTTGAACGGCGGACATTTCCCGTCAGCGCAGGTAAACCGGATCGGCGTCGACGCCAACGGTATCGCCGATCTCGACGCTTTGGCGGCAGCGCTCAGTGGTCATGACAAGAGCGAAGGCCTGCCGCTGGTTGCCATCCACGCCGCCAACAACGAGACCGGCGTCATCCAGCCGATCGATCGCATCGCCGGGATCGTCAAGGCGGCGGGCGGCATCCTCATGGTCGACGCCGTGCAGGCCGCCGGGCGTGTTTCGATCGATATGTCAGCGGGTTACGCCGATTACCTGATTCTGTCCTCGCATAAGATCGGCGGCCCCAAGGGCGTTGGCGCCATCGTCGCCGCTTCCGACCTGATGATGCCGAAGCCTCTGATCAATGGCGGTGGCCAGGAAAAGGGCCATCGCGGCGGCACCGAAAACCTCGCGGCCATTGCCGGCTTTGGCGCCGCCGCACGCGAAGCCCTGGCCGGGTTGCCGGCCATAGATGCGGTGCGCCGGCGCCGCGACGAGATCGAGGCCATCGTGAAAACGCTGGTGCCGGACGCGGAAATCTTCGGAACCGGTGCGCCAAGGCTTGCCAATACGGCATTCTTCGCTATTGCGGGCGTCAAAGCCGAAACCGCGCAGATCGCCTTCGACCTGGCCGGTGTAGCGCTGTCGGCCGGCTCTGCCTGTTCGTCGGGCAAGGTCGGACCGAGCCATGTGCTGAAAGCCATGGGATACGGTGACAGCCTTGGCGCCTTGCGCGTGTCGATCGGTCCGGCGACGGGCGCGGAAGACATCGAGTTGTTTCGCGTTGCGCTGACGGGAATCGCCGCGCGTCGGGCGGATAGAGAAAAAGCCGCGTGAGCGGTTGGGGCATCGGACCGAAAAGCACGTAGCGATTTTCGGGAAAATCCGATGCTTGACGAAAATGATTTGGGCCATTCGGCCTGGTAGAGCCGTGCGTTTCATGCTGGCCGGGTGAATTTCCGGTCGAAGCGCACTATATGAAACTTACGCTGCCGCAAGCGCCTTTTTGGGGTTCGTTTTGGCGGTGCCATAGTTTGAAAACTGTCGGGCCTTGACCCCGGCGTGGATGGAGAACGCATATGCCTGCTGTGCAGGACACGATCGATCGGGTCCGAAAGATCGACGTCGACCAATACAAATATGGATTCCAGACCGAAATCGCGATGGATAAGGCCCCCAAAGGCCTCAGCGAAGACATTATCCGTTTCATTTCGGCCAAGAAGGACGAACCGTCCTGGATGCTGGAATGGCGTCTGGAAGCCTATCGCCGTTGGCTGACGCTTGACGAGCCGACCTGGGCGCGCGTCCACTATCCCAAGATCGATTTCCAGGACATCTACTTCTACGCGGCGCCCAAGAGCACGCCCGGCCCGACCTCGCTCAGCGATGTCGATCCCGAACTCTTGAAGGTCTACGAGAAGCTGGGTATTCCGCTGCGCGAGCAGGAAATCCTCGCCGGCGTGCAGAAGACCGACGCCTCGGAACTCGAGGAAGTCAGCGACAATGTCTACAAATCGGGCCGCGTCGCCGTCGACGCCGTGTTCGATTCCGTTTCCGTCGTCACCACCTTCAAGAAGGAGCTGGCGCAGGCCGGCGTCATCTTCTGCTCGATCTCGGAAGCCATCCGCGAGCATCCCGAACTGGTGAAGAAGTATCTCGGCTCGGTTGTGCCGACCTCCGATAATTATTACGCCACGCTGAATTCGGCCGTGTTCACCGACGGCTCGTTCGTCTTCGTGCCCAAGGGCGTGCGCTGCCCGATGGAGCTGTCGACCTATTTCCGCATGAACGAGAAGAACACCGGCCAGTTCGAGCGCACGCTGATCATCGCCGAGGAGGGGGCTTACGTCTCCTATCTCGAAGGCTGCACGGCGCCGCAGCGCGATGAGAACCAGCTGCATGCTGCCGTCGTCGAACTGGTGGCGCTCGACGATGCCGAGATCAAATATTCGACGGTGCAGAACTGGTATCCCGGCGACGCCGAGGGCAAGGGCGGTATCTACAATTTCGTCACCAAGCGCGGCGACTGCCGTGGCGATCGCTCGAAGATCTCGTGGACGCAGGTCGAGACCGGCTCGGCGATCACCTGGAAATATCCGAGCTGCATCCTGCGCGGCGACGATTCCTCGGGCGAGTTCTATTCGATCGCTGTCTCGAACGGTTATCAGCAGGTCGACAGCGGCACCAAGATGATCCACCTCGGCAAGAACACGTCGAGCCGCATCATCTCCAAGGGCATCGCCGCCGGCTTCTCGCAGAACACCTATCGCGGCCAGGTCTCGGCGCACCGCAAGGCGACCAACGCCCGCAACTTCACCAACTGCGATTCCCTGCTGATCGGCGACCAGTGCGGCGCGCACACCGTGCCCTACATGGAAGCCAAGAATTCGACGGCGCAGTTCGAGCACGAAGCGACCACGTCGAAGATTTCCGAGGACCAGAAGTTCTACGTCATGCAGCGCGGTATCCCTGAAGAGGAAGCGATCGCGCTGATCGTCAACGGCTTCGTCAAGGACGTCATCCAGCAACTGCCGATGGAATTCGCCGTCGAGGCGCAGAAGCTGATCGGTATCTCGCTTGAGGGCTCGGTCGGCTGACCGGACAGATATTCAGGAAACGAAAAAATGCTTGAAATCAGAAACCTGCACGCCCGCATCGTCGATGACGGCACCGAAATCATCCGCGGTCTGAACCTGACGGTGAAAGCCGGCGAGGTCGCCGCGATCATGGGGCCGAACGGCTCGGGCAAATCGACGCTGTCCTACATCCTCGCCGGCCGCGAGGACTATGAGGTGACCGAAGGCGACATCCTCTACAACGGCCAGTCGATCCTCGAAATGGATCCGGCCGAGCGCGCCACGTCAGGCATTTTCCTCGCCTTCCAGTATCCGATGGAGATACCGGGCGTCGCCACCATGGAATTCCTGAAGGTGGCGATGAACGAGCAACGCAAGGCGCGTGGCGAGGAGCCGCTGAAGATCCCGGAATTTTTGAAGCGCGTGAAGGAAGCCGCCGCCTCGCTCAGCATGGACATGGCGATGCTCAAGCGGCCGCTCAATGTCGGCTTCTCCGGTGGCGAGAAGAAGCGGGCAGAGATCCTGCAGATGAAGCTGCTGGAGCCGAAATTGTGCGTGCTCGACGAAACCGATTCCGGGCTCGACATCGATGCGCTGAAGATCGTTTCCGATGGCGTCAACGCGCTGCGCGCGCCGGACCGGGCGTTCCTGGTCATCACCCATTACCAGCGCCTGCTTGAGCACATCGTGCCCGACACCGTGCATGTGCTCTACAAGGGGCAGGTCATCAAGTCGGGCGACAAGTCGCTGGCGCTCGACCTGGAAGCCAACGGCTACGCCGGCGTGATCGGCGAAGCAGCGTGAGATGCCAGAGGGCAGTTTGATGAACATGCACGCACAACCGCAGCGGACACCGGCCGAGACAGCGTTGATCGACGCGTTCGGCGACCGGCTGTCGCTGCTGCCGGGTGACGGCGCGGTGATGCTGAAGCGCGACGACGCCATCGAGACGATCAAGCACGGCCTGCCGACGCGGCGCGTCGAATCCTGGCACTATACCGACCTGCGCCGGTTGCTGAATACCGTGCCGGACTTCGACCCGGCCGCCTTGGCCAAAGTCATTGCGCCGATCGTCGACGGTTCCACCGTGGTGTCGATCCTGAACGGCAAGTCCGACGCCAAAGCGCCGGTTCTTGAAGGCGTCTCTTTCCAGCGCCTGTCGGAAAAGCTGGTCGACGGCAGCGCAGCACCTGGGCTCGACCCCTATGGCAGCGACGACGCCATCGGCGCGCTGAACACGGCTTTCGTCGCCGACGGATATTTTGTCGACATCGCCGATGGCGTGGAACTCGAAAAGCCGGTCGAGCTGCAGAACCTGCAGGCCGGCGGCCAGACCCATGTGCGCCTGCCAGTGCGTGTCGGCGCCGGCGCCAAGGCCGTCATCGTCGAACGGCAGACGGGTGACGGCGCTGCCCTGGGCAGCTCGGTCAGCCAGCTCGTGCTCGGCGAAGGCGCCGAGGTGACGTGGCTGATCGTCCAGGAACAGCCGGAAACGGCGACGCATCTGGCGCAGTTCAAGGCCCATATCGGCAAAAATGCCAAGCTGACGCTGTTCGTCATGAACGCCGGCGGCAGACTGGTGCGCCAGGAGATCATGGTCAGGACGACTGGCGAAGGCGCCGATTTCAAGCTGCGCGGCATCAACCTCCTGGCCGGCGACACCCACACCGACGTGACCATGGTTCTCGACCACGCCGTGCCGCACACGACCTCGACGGAGATCATCCGCAACGTGGTGACGGGCAAGGCGCGCGGCGTCTTCCAGGGTCGCATCAACGTCCATCAATATGCGCAGAAGACCAACGCCAAGATGGCATGCAACACGCTGTTGCTGTCGGACGACGGCGAGTTCTCGATCAAGCCGGAGCTTGAAATCTTCGCCGACGACGTGATTTGCGGCCATGGCGCGACGGTCACCGAGATCGACCACGATCATCTGTTCTACCTGATGGCGCGCGGCGTCGACGAGAAAAGCGCGCGGGGGCTGCTCGTGAAGGCCTTCGTCGCCGAGGTGATCGAGGAACTGGACGACGAGGCGATCGTCGAAGCGCTGGAAGCGCGGCTCGACGGCTGGTTCGTGGCACACGGCTAATTGGATGGGGTCCGGCAAAGCCACCCCTCATCCGTCTTGGCGCTACGCGCCAATCCACCTTCTCCCACAAGGGGAGAAGGTAAAGCGCTAGACCTTCTCCCCTTGTGGGAGAAGGTGGCCGAGCGAAGCTCGGTCGGATGAGGGGTGTTGGAAGGATCTCGGCCTTGGCCGGCAAGGACTTTGAAATGGACCAGAAACTCGAAAACATTCCCTACGACGTCGAAGCGATCCGCCGCGATTTCCCGATCCTGTCGCGGGAAGTCTATGGCAAGAAGCTGGTCTATCTCGACAATGGCGCCTCGGCACAGAAGCCGCAGGTGGTGCTCGACGCCGTCCAGCACGCCTACAGCCAGGAATATGCCAACGTCCATCGTGGCCTGCATTTCCTGTCCAATGCCGCGACCGACGCCTACGAAAAGGCGCGCGAAACGGTACGCCGTTTCCTCAACGCGCCAAGCACCGACAACATCATCTTCACCTCGAACACGACCTCGGCCATCAACACCGTGGCCTATGGCTATGGCATGCCCAACATCGGCGAGGGCGACGAGATCGTGCTGTCGATCATGGAGCACCACTCCAACATCGTTCCTTGGCATTTTATCCGCGAGCGGCAGGGCGCCAAGCTGGTCTGGGTGCCGGTCGACGATCTCGGCGTCTTCCACATCGAGGAATTCGAAAAACGGCTGACCGACCGCACCAAACTGGTCGCCGTCACGCAGATGTCGAATGCGCTGGGCACGGTGACGCCGATCAAGGAAATCGTGCGCATCGCGCATGCGCGTGGAATTCCCGTCCTCGTCGACGGCAGCCAGAGCGCCGTGCATATGCCGATCGATGTGCAGGATCTCGACTGCGACTTCTTCGTCTTCACCGGGCACAAGGTTTATGGCCCTTCGGGCATCGGCGTGCTCTACGGCAAGAAGGACATTCTCCAGGGCATGCGCCCCTTCATGGGCGGTGGCGAGATGATCGAGGAGGTGACGGAAGACATCGTCACCTACAACGAGCCGCCGCATCGTTTCGAAGCCGGCACGCCGCCGATCGTGCAGGCGATCGGACTGGGTGCCGCGCTCGACTATATGGAAACGATCGGCCGCGAGCGCATCGCCGCGCATGAGGAAGACCTTAAGAACTATGCGCATGAGCGGCTGCGCGCCATCAATTCGCTGCGCATCTTCGGCGATGCGCCCGGCAAGGGAGCCATCATCTCGTTCGAACTGCAAGGCATTCATGCGCACGACGTGTCGATGGTGATAGACAGGCAGGGCGTTGCAGTCCGCGCGGGCACCCATTGCGCCCAGCCGCTGTTGAAACGTTTCGGCGTAACCTCCACATGCAGGGCATCGTTCGGCATGTATAATACCAGGGCCGAAGTCGACGCTTTGGCCGAGGCGCTTGAAAAAGCGCGCAAATTCTTCGGATGACGATTTTTTTGGGTGACGACCATGGATGATGCAAGCATAGCTGCCGAGACCACTCCGGAAACCGCGCCCAATGCGCTGGTTTCGGGATCGGCCATCCCAGCCGACGAACTGGCGCGGTTGACCGACGACATCGTATCGGCGCTGAAGACGGTCTACGATCCGGAAATCCCGGCCGATATCTACGAGCTCGGCCTCATCTACAAGATCGACATCGAGGACAATCGCTCGGTCAAGATCGACATGACGCTGACCGCTCCCGGCTGCCCTGTCGCCGGCGAAATGCCCGGCTGGGTCGAAAATGCCGTCGGCGCCGTCGAAGGCGTGTCCGGCGTCGAGGTCAACATGACCTTCGACCCGCCCTGGTCGGCCGACCGCATGTCGGAAGAGGCGCAGGTGGCGGTGGGCTGGTACTAGCGTCAAGCCTGGCACACTTGCGCCAGGGATAAAACTTCACCATTTTAGGTGAGGAATCATTCGGCAGGCCTTGAACCTGCATGGAATGGAAGGAAAAAGAATGGGACGCTTCGCCGTCATCACCATGACCGAAAAGGCCGCCGACCGGGTGCGCGAGATCGTCGCCACCCGCGACAACGCGCATGGCATCCGCCTCGGCATCAAGAAGGGCGGCTGCGCCGGCATGGAATATACGGTCGATCTGGTGACCGAGCCCAACACCAAGGACGACCATATCGAGCGCGACGGCGCCCATGTCTATGTCGCGCCGGAAGCAGCCCTTTTCCTGTTCGGCACCGAGATGGATTTCGAGCAGACGACGCTGCGCACCGGCTTCACCTTCCACAACCCGAACCAGAGTTCGGCCTGCGGCTGCGGCGAATCCGTCGAACTGAAGCCGGCCGACCTGAAGGCACTGGCAGAGGCACGCGCTTCGGCCTGATTTTTTCCTTCGCCCCCGGAGAAAGTGTCACGAAGTGACGGATGAGGGGCAGCGCCAGCCTCTCCAGAGTTAGCTCCGCCCAGCCTGCCGGCGTACGTCGTTAGAAAATCCAAGCAATTGGCTTTTCGTTCGCTGCGGATCACTCCTCACCTCCCCGTAAACGGGGCGAAGAAACTCACTCCACCCACATGCCCGTCCGCTTGTGCCAATCGGCGATCGATTCCTCGGGATAGACGTCGAAGACCTTGTCGCGCTTGCCAACCACCGGCTCCACCCAGTTCGCTTTGTATTTCAGCATCAGGTGCACTCGGCTCGGCGGAATGGGTAAATCGCTGTCGATCGCTGAGGCGAAGGGGTGCACCAGTTCCGGCCATGTCGGATCGTAGAGCCAAAGGGCTGAGCCGCATTTCTTGCAGAAATTGCGCTCGCCGGTTGAGATTTCGCAATGCGGATGCTCGTCGTCCTCGATCTCCGCCCGAAAGACGCCGAGGCTGCGCTTGCCCCTGATGTTCAGTGTCTCGTTGTCGGCACCGAGATTGATGGCAAACCCGCCGCCGCCCTGCTGCTTGCGGCAGATCGAACAGTAGCACAGCATGAATGGCGCCGGCGTGTGGCTTTCCACCTCGAAACGCACGGCATTGCAGCGACAGGACCCTTTCAGCAGAAGCGGCATGGCGGGAAAACTCCGATACCTCTCTCAACCTGTCAGCATGATTTTGGTTGCGGCGATGACAAGGCCAGATGCCGGTGACATGATCGCGGCATGGACAATGAACGCATCGCCGAACTGTTCGAGGGTCTCGGCCCTGTCAGCATCCGCAAACTGTTCGGCGGCAAGGGCATCTATTTCGACGGCGTCATCGTCGCCATCGTGCTGCGCGGCGAATTGCTGTTGAAAGCCGACGAGCAAAGCGCCCCCGAGTTCGAGGCCGCCGGCTGCACGCAATGGACCTATACCGGCTCGCGCCACGGCAAGCTGGTCGCCATGCCCTACTGGAGCGTTCCCGACAGCGCTTTCGATGATCCCGACGAGATGACGGCCTGGGCACGCCGGGCCTATGAGGCGGGGCGAAGGGCGGGGAAGTGAATGCCAACCTTGGCACAGCGGAGGGACAGCACCCCCCTCTGTCCCGACGACCTTGGAGGCCGTGCCCTACAACACCTTCGCAATCCTTGCCGCCAACCTTGCATTGTTTTCCACCAGCGCGATGTTGGTCTTCAGGCTCCTGCCGCCGGTCAGTTCGAGGATCTTTCCCAGCAGAAACGGCGTCACCGCCTTGCCGGTGACATGTTGTGCCTCGGCGGCCTTCTGCGCGGCGTCGATATAGCCCGCCATCTCTTCAGCCGGGATTTCCTGGTTTTCCGGCACAGGATTGGCAATCAGCATGCCGCCGGCGAGTCCTAGTGCCGCCCTCGTCTGGTAGAAATGCGCGATCTCTTCCGGCTCGTGCAAGGTCAGTGGCGCGCGGAACGGCGATTGCCTGGACCAGAAGGCCGGCATCGTCTCGCAGCCATGGCCGATCACCGGCACGCCGCGCGTCTCCAGCACTTCCAGCGTCTTTTCGATGTCGAGGATGGCCTTGGCGCCGGCCGAGACGACAATCACCGGGGTGCGCGCCAGCTCGTCGAGATCGGCGGAAATGTCAAAGCTCTTTTCGGCGCCCTTGTGCACGCCGCCGATACCGCCGGTGGCGAACACTTTTATGCCGACCATATGCGCCGCGATCATGGTGGCGGCGACCGTGGTGCCACCGGTGCGCCCTTGCGCCACGGCAAAACCGAGATCGGCGCGCGACAGCTTCATCGCGTCGCCCGTCATCGCCAGCGATTCGCGCTCGCCGTCCGAAAGCCCGATCTTGATGCGGCCGCCAACCACGGCGATCGTCGCCGGCACGGCGCCGCCATCGCTGATGATCTTTTCGACATCGGCCGCCATGGCGCCATTGTCGGGGTAGGGCATGCCATGGGTGATGATGGTGCTTTCCAGCGCCACCACCGGCCGGCCGTCGGCCAGGGCCTGCGCCACCGGCGCGTGGATGTCGATGAAGGGGCGGGCGGTCTCAGGGGTCATCAAGGTCTCCTATCCGGAATGCGGCGCGTCCGTCGGACGCTCGGCAACATCGCGGCACTATGAATTCGCCGGTCTCATGCCATTTCCCTGGCATCCGGCACAAGAGCCAACGCTTCCGCGAAGCTCGCGGCGGTGAACTCCGGAACGGCGGCGGCGCTTTCGATGGCAAGCGTCGCCCCGGCAATGCCTTCGCGCAGAGCTACCCGCAGCGGCAGTCCTCGCAGCAAGGCAGCGACCGTTGCGCCCGCCAGCGCATCGCCGGCGCCGGTGACGTCGGCGACCTTTCTTGGTGGCGGCGGCAGGATAGAGAAGGCGCCGGCTCCATCGAAGCCCAGCATGGGCCCGCCGCCTGCCGTCACCACGCCGCTGACGAGGCCGCTGCATCGCAACCCGTCGACCACCTCGCGCTCCGTGGCATTCGCGGCGACGCCGGCCAGCGCCATGGCCTCGCGCCGGTTCATGAAGACCAGCGAAAGCTCCTTCAGCACCGGTAGCAACCGCACCACCTTGGCCGGCGAAATGGCAATCGCGAAAACCGGCTTGCCCGCGGCGAGCGCGACCAGCCGTTCCAGCGCCGTCGTCGGCAGATTGGCATCGCAGAAGACGGCATCTGCGGCGGCGATCACCTCCCGGACCCTGGAGCGCCTGATCTGCTTGGGAAACGCCAAATCATAGAGCGCCATGTCGGCAAAGCCGACGATCAACTCGCCCTCGCTGTCGATCAGTGCCGTGTAGCTCGGCGTCGTGCGGTCGAGGAAGACCGCCGACAGGTCGGTAATGCCTGCCCCGGCAATGGCTCGCGAAACGGTGTCGGCAGCGGGATCGCCGCCGCGAACCGACATGAGCGACGCGGAGACGCCGCGCCGCACGGCGCTGCGCAAAGCGTTGAAGACGCCGCCGCCGACATCCTCGCGCATTGTGCCCGGATTGGAGGCGGCGGGCACGTAGGCGCCGGACACCTGGCCGCGCCGGTCGATATGGGCGCCGCCTACGGCCAGTATTTTCGCGGATTTCAGCATGCCGGCGATATGACCTTTGTTATTCCAGCCGCACAAGCGCTAGGCTGTGCGACCGAGCTTCGCATGCAAGGCGGCGATTCGGCAGGTCGAAACAACCGAGCCGTCTGGCCCAACGTGCGGTGCATTCCTGATCGAATCCTTGGACAAAAAAAGAACAAATCCGGATAATGCTTGTTTTTCAGATATTTGATCCCTCTTGCCAAATGAGAACAAAAAAGGTACAAATAGGCAGGGATTACGGATTGTCCGGCCTTCATTGACGACCAAGGGGTGATGTATCATGGCTCAGAATTCTTTGCGGCTGGTAGAGGACAAGGCAGTGGACAAATCAAAGGCTCTGGATGCGGCGCTGTCGCAGATCGAGCGGGCTTTCGGCAAGGGCTCGATCATGCGGCTCGGCGCCAACGAGCAGGTCGTCGAGATCGAAACGGTGCCGACCGGCTCGCTTGGCCTCGACATCGCGCTTGGCGTCGGTGGCCTGCCGCGCGGCCGCATCATCGAGATCTACGGGCCGGAAAGCTCGGGCAAGACGACGCTGGCCCTGCACACCGTGGCCGAAGCCCAGAAGAAGGGCGGCATCTGCGCCTTCGTCGATGCCGAGCACGCGCTTGACCCGGTCTATGCCCGCAAGCTTGGCGTCGATCTCGAAAACCTGCTGATTTCGCAGCCCGACACCGGTGAGCAGGCGCTGGAAATCTGCGACACGCTGGTGCGCTCCGGCGCCATCGACGTGCTGGTGGTCGATTCGGTCGCGGCGCTGACGCCACGTGCCGAAATCGAAGGCGAGATGGGTGATTCGCTGCCCGGCCTGCAGGCCCGCCTGATGAGCCAGGCGCTGCGCAAGCTGACCGCCTCGATCTCGCGCTCCAACACCATGGTCATCTTCATCAACCAGATCCGCATGAAGATCGGCGTCATGTTCGGTTCGCCCGAGACGACGACCGGCGGCAACGCGCTGAAATTCTACGCATCGGTGCGCCTCGACATCCGCCGCATCGGCTCGGTCAAGGACCGCGACGAAGTCGTCGGCAACCAGACCCGCGTCAAGGTGGTCAAGAACAAGCTGGCGCCGCCCTTCAAGGTGGTCGAGTTCGACATCATGTATGGTGAAGGCGTGTCCAAGACCGGCGAACTGGTCGATCTCGGCGTCAAGGCCGGCGTGGTCGAGAAGTCGGGCGCCTGGTTCTCCTACAATTCGCAGCGTCTCGGCCAAGGCCGCGAGAATGCCAAACTGTTCCTGCGCGACAATCCCGACACCGCACGCGAGATCGAGCTGGCGCTCCGACAGAATGCCGGGCTGATCGCCGAAAAGTTCCTTGAGAATGGCGGCTCCGAAGGTGGCGACGACGGGTTCGAGGAGGAATCCGGCGCGATGTGACAACTCGCGAGGTCGGCCGGAGTTCGGCCATAATCGCATTCTATTATCTCGGGCTTAAGTAATCGAGTTCCGCGTTAATGCGTTTTGAAACCGCCGGCCCAGTGCCGGCGGTTTTGCGTTTCGGCGGCGAAAACAGGCCGGTTCGAACGGCCGGCAAAGGCCGTGGATTGGACCAATTCCGTGTTTCTGGACAGGGTGAAGCGCGGCGGCTAAAAGGCCAAGTCCTAATCTTCTAAAACGCAGAGCCCATTTCCGCCGGTTTGCCGGCGGCCCTTCCGAAAAGGCAGCATTCATGAGTGGCGTGAACGAAATCCGGTCGACATTTCTCGACTACTTCCGCAAGGAGGGTCACGAGATCGTCGCGTCGAGTCCGCTGGTGCCGCGCAACGACCCGACGCTGATGTTCACCAACGCCGGCATGGTACAGTTCAAGAACGTCTTCACCGGCCTGGAGAAGCGGCCCTATTCGCGCGCCTCGACCGCCCAGAAGAGCGTTCGCGCCGGCGGCAAGCACAACGATCTCGACAATGTCGGCTACACCGCGCGTCATCTGACCTTCTTCGAGATGCTCGGCAACTTCTCCTTCGGCGACTATTTCAAGGAGCGCGCCATCGAGCTTGCCTGGAACTTGATCACCAGGGAATTCGGGCTGAGCAAGGACAAGCTGCTGGTCACCGTCTATCACACGGATGACGAGGCGGCCGGCTTCTGGAAGAAGATCGCCGGTTTTTCCGACGACCGCATCATTCGCATCGCGACCTCGGACAATTTCTGGGCGATGGGCGACACCGGACCCTGCGGGCCGTGCTCGGAGATCTTCATCGACCGCGGCGAGCACATCTGGGGCGGCCCTCCCGGCAGCCCGGAGGAGGATGGCGACCGTTTCCTGGAATTCTGGAACCTCGTGTTCATGCAGTATGAACAGGTGACGAAGGAGGAGCGCATCGACCTGCCGCGCCCCTCGATCGACACCGGCATGGGCCTGGAGCGCATGGCGTCCATCCTGCAAGGGGTGGAAAGCGTCTTCGAGACCGATCTGTTCCGTCACCTGATCGACGCGGCCTCGTCCGCGATCGGGCATGGTCCCGACAAGGAGACGGTCGCCTCCTACCGGGTCATTGCCGATCATCTGCGCTCGTCCTCCTTCCTGGTCGCCGATGGCGTGCTGCCCTCGAACGAAGGCAGGGGCTACGTCCTGCGCCGCATCATGCGCCGCGCCATGCGCCATGCACAGCTGCTCGGTGCCAACGAACCGCTGATGTGGAAGCTGGTGCCGGCGCTGGTGCGCGAAATGGGCCAGGCCTATCCGGAACTGCTGCGCGGCGAACAATTGATCACCGAGACGCTGAAGCTCGAGGAGACCAGGTTTCGCAAGACGCTGGTGCGCGGCCTCGGCCTGCTTTCCGAGGCGACCGAAACGCTGCATGCCGGCGACATGCTGGATGGCGAGACGGCCTTCAAGCTCTACGACACCTATGGCTTCCCGCTCGACCTGACGCAGGACGCACTGCGCCAGCGCAGCATCTCGGTCGATATTGCCGGCTTCACCAACGCGATGGAGCAGCAGAAGGCCGAGGCGCGCAAGCATTGGGCCGGGTCCGGCGACGCCGCCACCGAGACCATCTGGTTCTCGGTGCGCGAGAAGGCCGGCGCCACCGAGTTCCTCGGCTATGAGACTGAAGCTGCGGAAGGCATCATCCAGGCGCTTGTCCGGGACGGCAAGGCTGTCGACGGCGCCGGCAAGGGCGACGCGGTGGCGATCGTCGTCAACCAGACGCCGTTCTATGCCGAGTCCGGCGGCCAGATGGGCGACACCGGCGTCATCTCCGGCGAGGGGTTCTCGATCGAGGTTTCGGATACGCAGAAGAAGGCCGACGGGCTGTTCGTGCATATCGGCAAGGTGGCCAGCGGCACCGTCAAGACGGGCGCGGCTGTCGAGCTGAAGGTCGATCATGCAAGGCGCTCGAGGCTGCGCGCCAACCATTCCGCGACGCATCTGATCCATGAGGCGCTGCGCGAAGTGCTGGGCAGCCATGTCGCGCAGAAGGGCTCGCTGGTCGCGCCCGAGCGCCTGCGCTTTGACATCTCGCACAACAAGCCGATTTCGGCCGAAGACCTCGAAGAGGTCGAGCGCATGGCCAACGAGATCGTCGTCCAGAACGGCCCGGTGACCACGCGCCTGATGTCGGTCGACGATGCCATCGCCGAGGGCGCCATGGCGCTGTTTGGCGAAAAGTACGGCGACGAAGTGCGCGTCGTGTCGATGGGCACCGGCCTGCACGGCGCCAAGGCGAACCGGCCCTATTCGGTCGAGCTCTGCGGTGGCACCCATGTCCGCGCGACCGGCGATATCGGCCTCGTGCGTGTCGTATCGGACAGCGCGGTCGCCGCCGGCGTGCGCCGCATCGAGGCATTGACGGGCGAAGCCGCGCGCAAACATCTCGACGAGCAGGACAGGCGTTTGAAGGCGACGGCAGCCGTGTTGAAGATTTCGCCGGCCGATGTACCGGCGCGCGTCGAGACGCTGCTCGAAGAGCGCAAGAAGCTCGAAAAGGAACTGACCGAAGCGCGCAAGAAGCTGGCATTGGGCGGCGGATCGTCTGCCGATGCTCCAGCCGCCAATGAGACGGTGGCCGGTGTCGGCTTCCTCGGCAAGACGGTCTCAGGTGTCTCACCGAAGGACCTGAAGCCGCTGGCCGATGCCGGCAAGACGTCGCTCGGCTCCGGCGTCGTCGTCTTCGTCGGCTCCGGTGAGGACAACAAGGCCAGCGTCGTCGTCGCCGTCACCGACGACCTCGTCGGCCGCTTCAGCGCCGTCGACCTTGTCCGTGTGGCCTCCGCAGCACTCGGCGGGCAGGGCGGCGGCGGACGGCCCGACATGGCCCAGGCCGGCGGCCCCGACGCTTCCAAGGCCGATGATGCGATTGCTGCGGTAAGGGCGGCACTCGAAGCGGCGTAGGCGAGTGGACTGAATTTAAAGCAACGGTTGGAGGGACAGCGGACGTCACTTATCAGCCGATTTTTTCAGTCCGCACGAAGCTCGGCCGAGCCGCAATGCGCGCATACCAGTCCCGGATATCAGGGAACTCGGCCAGCAGATTTCGCCCCTCGGCGACCTTGACGAAATAACCGATGATCGGTGCGGCATGCAGGTCGGCCAGCGTCAGCTGGTCGCCCAGCAGCCACGGTCCCGGCGCTTTCAGCGCGGACAGCGTCCGAAGCGCTTTGCTCGCCTGAGCAAGGCCGCCGGCGATCAACGCCTCATCCGGCTGAGCCTTCTCCAGCCGCTCGACGGCGACATCCCAGACCATCGACCTGTAGGCGTAGGCATCGAGCAAGCCGATGATCAGGTTCATGGTTGCGCGGGTGCGCGGATCCGATGGCTGTAGGGCAGGCCCGTCGAACGCCTCGTCGACATATCTGGTAATAGCGCTCGTCTCGAACAGCCGGAATCCGTCATGCTCGAAGGCCGGGATGCGGCCGAACGGATGATGTTCGAAATACCAGGCGGGAATCCCCTCGGCGGCAAAGACATCGACTGGCACAAGCTCGTAGTCGATGCCTTTTTCCTCAAGCACGAGGCGGACGATGCGCACATAGACGCTATAGTCCGCCCCGTAGACGATGGGCTTGCTCGACGATGTGGTGTTGACGCTATGATCGATGCGGGCGACGCTCTATTCTTTTATCTTCACAACGGGCTTGCCATCTTCGATGACGAGCGTGATCTTGCCTCCAAGCTCCGCCGGAGCGGGAGCGACATTGGCAGCTTGCACCTCAAACTTCGGCATGGAGTCCAAGAGCTCTTTGCCCTTGGTACTCTTTAGCCGTTCTTGCTGATCGAACCACATAGCCATTTACATCTACCTATTTTCGCAAATCCAGCTCATCCACGGAAGACAGATTTGCACTTCGACACCCTCAAGTCTTTATCGTTAACTTTAGTGCTGTCGCGCACGAGATCAATATCGAGCGAAGCCTTTGGACGACATGCCTACGCCATCGCCTTCTGCAGGTTCTCGTCGATCTTGTCGAGGAAACCGGTGGTCGACAGCCAGGGCTGGTCGGGGCCGATCAGCAGCGACAGGTCCTTGGTCATGAAGCCGGACTCGACCGTCTGGATGCAGACTTTTTCCAGCGTCTCGGCAAAGCGCTTCAACTCGGCATTGTCGTCGAGCTTGGCGCGATGGGTGAGGCCACGCGTCCAGGCGAAGATCGAGGCGATCGAATTGGTCGAGGTTTCCTCGCCCTTCTGATGCTGGCGGTAGTGGCGGGTGACGGTGCCGTGCGCGGCTTCCGCTTCCACGGTCTTGCCGTCCGGCGTCATCAGCACCGAGGTCATCAGGCCGAGTGAGCCGAAACCTTGCGCGACCGTGTCGGACTGCACGTCACCATCATAGTTCTTGCAGGCCCAGACATAGCCGCCCGACCATTTCAGGGCGGAGGCCACCATGTCGTCGATCAGGCGGTGCTCGTACCACAGCTTCTTCGACTTGAACTCGGCCTCGAATTCAGCCTCGTAGACCTCCTGGAAGATGTCCTTGAAGCGGCCGTCATAGGCCTTGAGGATGGTGTTCTTGGTCGACAGATAGACCGGGTAGTTGCGCAGCAGGCCGTAGTTCAGCGAGGCGCGGGCGAACTCGCGGATGGACTCGTCGAGATTGTACATGGCCATGGCGACACCGGCGCCGGGCGCGTCGTATACATCGTGCTCGATCACCTGGCCGTCCTCGCCGACGAACTTGATGGTCAGCTTGCCCTTGCCGGGGAAGCGGAAATCGGTGGCGCGGTACTGGTCGCCGAAAGCATGACGGCCGACGATGATTGGCTTGGTCCAGCCGGGCACCAGGCGCGGCACGTTCTTCATGATGATCGGCTCGCGGAAGATGGTGCCGCCGAGGATGTTGCGGATGGTGCCGTTCGGCGACTTCCACATCTTCTTCAGCTTGAATTCCTCGACGCGCTGCTCGTCAGGCGTGATCGTCGCGCATTTCACGCCGACTCCCCATTTCTTGATGGCGTTGGCCGAATCGATCGTCACCTGGTCGTTGGTGGCGTCGCGATGCTCGATGCCGAGGTCGTAATATTCCAGCTTGAGGTCGAGATAAGGGTGGATCAGCTTGTCCTTGATGAACTGCCAGATGATGCGGGTCATCTCGTCGCCGTCGAGTTCGACGACCGGGTTCGCCACCTTGATCTTCGCCATGGAAAGAATGCCTCGTTGCTGGGATGTGGGACGGCCTTGCCCGCGTGGCGTTGGGCCGGGAGATGTCGCCCGTATATCAAAGCGCTTTTGGCCACGCAAACGGCGATCGGTCACGAATTGGAGGCCAGAGCCGTCGTCATTTGCGAATGCTTCATTTTCCCGGCCGAATATGGCAGGGGACGCTGAAATGCCGTAAACAGCAGTTCATTGACAATCATGCCCGTCACCAAAGATCCTGATAGCATTGCAGTCGCCGGCCCGGCGATCATCCTCGTCGAGCCTCAGCTTGGCGAGAACATCGGCATGGTCGCGCGCGCCATGGCCAATTTCGGTCTGTCGGAGCTGCGCCTCGTCAATCCGCGTGACGGTTGGCCGAGCGAGAAGGCACGTGCGGCGGCGAGCCGCGCCGATCATGTCATCGACGCCGTCACCGTCTTTGACGATCTGGCCTCGGCGCTCGCCGACCTGAACTTCGTCCTCGCCACCACGGCCAGGCAGCGCGACGGCTTCAAATCCGTGCGCGGGCCGGTGGAGGCGGGCAGGATGCTTCGGACCCGTCACGCAATGGGCCAGCGCACCGGCATCCTGTTCGGCCGCGAGCGCTTCGGCCTCTACAATGACGAGGTCGGCCTTGCCGACGAGATCGTCACGTTCCCGGTCGATCCCGATTTCTCGTCGCTCAACATCGCCCAGGCCGCGCTTCTGATGTCCTACGAATGGATGAAGTCCGGCCTGGAAGACGAGACCAAGACCAATTTTTCCGGCCCGGACATGAAGCCGGCAAGCAAGGAGGAATTGCACGGCCTGTTCGCCTATCTCGAAGGCGCACTGGAAGCACGCGGCTATTTCCGGCCGGCACCGAAGAAGCCGAAAATGATCGACAATCTGCGTGCGGTGCTGACGCGCGCCGGTTTTGCCGAACCGGAGCTGAAGGTGCTGCGCGGCATCATCTCGTCGCTCGACAGGTTTTCGCCGGCGATGCCGCGCGGCGACGGGTCCCCTGGCGATGATCCACGACGCTTGCCCGCGGCCGCCGCGCGGGCCCGCAAGGCGGAAGCGGCGCGCCTTGCCGGCGCCGGCAAGGACGATGACATACCGCCGCTTGGCGGAAAAGGAACCGACAATGACTGAGCGGCCGATCCTGATGTTCGATTCGGGCATCGGCGGGCTCACCGTACTGCGCGAGGCGCGCGTGCTGATGCCCGACCGCCGCTTCATCTATGTCGCCGACGACGCTGCGTTTCCCTATGGCGCCTGGGAAGAGCCGGCGCTGAGGGTGCATATCCTTGAATTGTTCGGCAAACTGCTTGAGCGGTTTGCGCCGGCCATTTCGGTCATCGCCTGCAACACCGCCTCGACGTTGGTGATCGACGCGCTGCGCGACAGATTTCCCGAGCATCCTTTTGTCGGCATGGTGCCTGCGATCAAGCCGGCGGCGGAACGCACGCGCTCAGGGCTGGTTTCGGTGCTGGCGACGCCTGGCACCGTCAAGCGCCAGTACACGCGCGACCTGATCAGCAAATGGGCGCAGAAATGCCATGTCCGCCTGGTCGGTAGCGACAGGCTGGCGGGACTGGCTGAGATCTACATGCGTGAGGGCTTCGTCGATGAGGAGGCCGTGCGCGCCGAGATCACGCCATGCTTCGTCGAACGTGATGCGCTGCGTACGGATATCGTCGTGCTCGCCTGCACACACTACCCCTTTCTGGCCAATCGTATGCGCAAGACGGCGCCTTGGCCGGTCGACTGGCTCGACCCCGCCGAAGCGATCGCGCGCCGGGCGCTGTCGCTTCTCGCCGACATCGATCCGAGCGGTCGTGGCGAGATGCTGCCTGAAGGGCCCGACCTTGCCGTCTTCACATCGAAAAGAGCCGATTTCCCCACCCGCCGCCTGATGCAGGGGTTCGGGTTGGCGATGTCGTGATTGCGAAGCGGAACATCACGGCAGTCGTTGCGTTTTTCTCCTGATGCCAACGGGAGAAAGAGCCATGCCAGCCACCTCGAAAGCCCAGCAGAAAGCCGCCGGCGCGGCTCTGTCGGCCAAGCGCGGCGAGACCAAGAAGAGCGAACTCCAGGGCGCTTCCAAGGGAATGTACGAATCGATGAGCGAAAAGCAGCTCGAGGAATTCGCCGAGACGAAGCGCAAGGGCCTGCCGGAGAAGAAGTCGAAAGGCTAGAGTGCGGTCCGCCGTTCAAGGGAAACGCCGAAGAACACGAGCCGGAATCGAAAGCCCGCGGCCAAACCGCGGGCTTTGAAGTGATGTCGGCCGCCTGAGACCGGATTGGAGCCTACCAGCGCCCTCTGCACTGCTTGATCTTGTAGCGGATGACCTTCTTGTGGCCGTGCCGCCAGATAATTTTCTTCTTGATCACGATGCGGCAAGCCTGGTGGTGCCGGTGCCCTTGCCAATGCCTGGCCTCAGCCGGCTCCGGTGTCATGACCGCCATGGATCCCGCCAACACAGCGGCTCCTGTCAGGGTAAGGAAGAATTTCTTCATGCGAATGTAGCTCCTCTGCTCGGTCCCTTCCTGATGCCGCTGGCGCAACCTCCCGCCACATCCGGCACTGTACTCAACCCAGAGACGCTATATCGTCGCCATGGCCTACGCCAGCCACAAGCTTGACACCGGTTAAATCTCCGTTTAATCAGCGCGCCAACACCGGGCCGCAATGCCCGGTGGTTTTCTTTATGTGCGCAAGATGCGTGGAAATCCAATTCTACTATCTTGTTTTAACTGACGTGTCCCGTGGGTTTTCCGCCGCGTTGCGTGGGAAAACCCTGTCAGGTCTCGAAAACGGAGGCCAGAGGAGGGCGCGTTTCCTTCACCCGGACCATGAGGTTCCGGGTGTGTTTGTTTTGAAAAGGGAATGCGATGAGCAAGCGCGAATCCGCAAAGTACAAGATCGACCGCCGTCTCGGCGAAAACATCTGGGGCCGCCCGAAGTCCCCGGTCAACAAGCGTGAATACGGCCCCGGCCAGCATGGCCAGCGCCGCAAGGGCAAGCTTTCCGATTTCGGCCTGCAGCTGCGCGCCAAGCAGAAGCTGAAGGGGCACTATGGCGACGTTTCGGAAAAGCAGTTCCGCAAGGTTTATGAAGAGGCTGACCGCCGCAAGGGCGACACCTCGGAGAACCTGATCGGCCTGCTCGAGTCGCGTCTCGACGCGGTCGTCTACCGCGCCAAGTTCGTGCCGACCATTTTCGCCGCCCGTCAGTTCGTCAACCACGGTCACGTCAACGTCAACGGCAAGCGCGTCAACATCGGCTCGTACCGCTGCAAGCCGGGCGATGTCGTCGAAATCCGCGAAAAGTCCAAGCAGCTGGTCATCGTTCTGGAAGCGGTCGGTCTCGCCGAGCGCGACGTGCCGGACTACATCGAAGCCGATCACAACAAGATGGTCGCGACCTTCTCGCGCATCCCCGGCCTGGCGGACGTTCCGTTCGCCGTGCAGATGGAACCGAACCTGGTCGTCGAATTCTATTCGCGCTAAACGAGCGCGTTCTGCGACATCCTGCGAAGGCCGCCCGTCGAGGCGGCCTTTTCTTTGTCGGTCATGTCCGCTAATCCGGCGCTCTGGGCCATTGAAAGCGACATGCCATGAACATGCTTCCAGACATTGAAACGCTCGAACCGGTCGCCGACAGCGAAGGCGGTTTCCATCCGCTGTTCGCCGACGTGCCGTCCTCGGTCGAGTTCAACAAACTGCGCAAGCGGCTGCTGCGGCTGACCCGGCAGGCGATCGAGGATTTCTCGATGGTCAAGCCCGGCCAGCGCTGGCTCGTAGCGCTGTCGGGCGGCAAGGATTCCTACGGCCTGCTCGCGGTGCTGCTCGACCTCAAATGGCGCGGGCTCTTGCCGGTCGATCTTCTGGCCTGCAATCTCGACCAGGGCCAACCGAATTTCCCCAAACATATCCTGCCGGACTATCTCGACAGCCACGGCATTGCGCACCGGATCGAATATCAGGACACCTATTCCGTCGTCACCGACAAGCTGCCGGCGGGCAGCACCTATTGCTCGCTCTGCTCGCGTCTCAGGCGCGGCCATCTCTACCGCATTGCACGCGAGGAGGGGTGCTCGGCGCTGGTGCTCGGCCACCATCGCGAGGACATTCTCGAGACCTTCTTCATGAACCTCTTCCATGGCGGGCGTCTCGCCGCCATGCCGCCAAAACTGCTCAATGACGAAGGCGACGTCATGGTGCTGCGGCCCTTGAGCTATTGCGCCGAGGTTGATCTGGAAAAATTCGCTGCCGCCATGCGATTCCCGATCATTCCCTGCGATCTCTGCGGCAGCCAGGAAGGTCTTCAGCGCAACGCCATGAAGGCGATGCTCGAGGACCTGGAAAAGCGCATGCCGGGCCGCAAGGATACGATGCTGCGCGCGCTGTCGAACAGCAGGCCATCGCATCTGCTCGACAGAAAGCTGTTCGATTTCGCTGCCCTCAACGAGACCCTCACCACAAGGCAAGCCGATGACATTTGACGACACCGCGATCGACTGGCTGGCCGGCATTCTGGCCGAGGCGGCACTTGCCGAGATCATGCCGCGCTTTCGCCGGTTGGGCGATGGCGATGTCAGGCAGAAGACGTCGGCCGCCGACCTGGTGACCGAAGCCGACGTCAATGCCGAGCGGCTGATCACCGCGCGGCTGCGCGAGCGGTATCCCTCAGCGATGGTCGTCGGCGAGGAGGCCTGTTCCGACAATCCAGCGCTTTTAAACGGGTTGGGCGATGCCGATCTGGCCTTCGTCATCGACCCGGTCGACGGTACTTTCAATTTCGCCTCCGGCGTGCCGCTGTTCGGCGTCATGCTGGCGGTCGTGGTCAAGGGCGAGACCGTCGCCGGCATCATCCACGATCCCGTCGGCAAGGACTGGCTGATTGGCGCCAGGGGTGCCGGCAGCCATATCCGGCATGCGCATGGCAGCATCGAGAAGGTGCATGTAGCGGTACCCGCGCCGATCTCGGAGATGACCGGCTCTGTCTCCTGGCAATATATGGCCGAGCCGGAACGGACACGGCTGGCGCGCAACCAGACCAAGATCCTGTCGCAGTTCGCCTATCGCTGCGCCGCGCACGAATATCGCCTGCTGGCGAGCGGCCATGCCCACTTCGTCGTCTACAACAAGCTGATGCCGTGGGACCACCTGGCCGGCGTGCTGATCCATGCCGAGGCCGGCGGCCATGCGGCGCGCTTCGACGGCAGCGCCTATCTGCCCTCGCATCTCGGCGGCGGCCTGCTTGTCGCGCCAGACAAGGAAAGCTGGCACGAATTGCGCCGCGAGCTCTGGGCGCAGTAGGATCGATTGCTGCGTTAGCCGAAAGCAGTACAATCTCGCGCAAATCCGGAGGCTCTCGAATGAAACCTCGGTTTGCATTTGTCGCGGTGGCTCTTGCCGCCGGTCTGTTCGCCAGTTCCCTGGAAGCAAGGTCGCAAGAGCGCAGCTGTCGCAGTACCGATCCCGTCGACACGATAAAGGAGATGTCGGACGCGATCTATGCCTGCTGGAAGCCGCCACCCGGAACCGCGGGCATGTCCCTCACGCTGCGGTTCTCGCTTCGCCGCAACGGCACGCTGATCGGCAAACCTCGCGCCACATATTCCGATCTGGGAACCGATGCCCAGCGCAGCCGGGCCTTCGTGGCATCCATCCTCAGGGCACTCGATGACGCTCTGCCATTGCACTTTTCGGACAGCATGGGCGAAGCAATTGCGGGGCGCATGCTTGCCCCTCGGTTCACGGCAGCCCTTGAAGGTGCGTCCTAATGCAAGTCGGTGATGTGCCCTGAAACGGGCGGGTTCTGTGGCTGGAACATCTTGCCGCGCTCGGCGATGAAGATCATCAGCAGCGCGGCGACCGAGACGCTGCAGAAGCCGGCGGCCAGCGGCGTCACCGTGCCGTTGAAGGCCTGGCCGATCAGCGTGCCGAGAATGCCGCCGAGAAACGTCTGCATGAAACCGAGGATCGACGAAGCCGTGCCGGCCAGTTGGCCGAGCGGCTCCATGGCCAGCGCGTTGAAGTTCGCGCCGAGCGCACCGAATGGAAGCATGGCGCAGGCAAAGAAGGTGATGAACAGCCAGAGCGGCATCTTCATCTCCAGCGAAATCACCAGCCAGGCAAGGCTGATGACCAGGAACAGCAGCAACGCACTCTGCGACAGGCGGCGCATGCCGATGCGGCCGACAAGGCGCGAGTTCAGAAAGTTGGAGAAGGCGAGCACGCCCGCAACCCCAGCAAAGATGACCGGGAACATCTCGCCGACTTTGAAAATGTCGACATAGATCTGCTGCGCCGAAGCGATGAAGCCAAACATGGCGCCGAAAATGAAGGTGCTGGCGAAGGCATAGCAGATCGCAATGCGGTTGGTGAGAACGATACGAAACCCGCCGACAATGGAGTTGAGCGTCAGCGGCCGGCGATGTTCGGGATGCAGCGTTTCAGGAAGGCGCAGCAGCGACCAGGCCGAGACGAGCAGCGCACCGACGGCCATGGTGACGAAGATCCAATGCCAGGTCGCAAACAGCATGATAAATTGGCCGATGCCGGGAGCAATGACCGGTATCGCCATGAACACCATGAAGATCAGCGACATCACCTCGGCCATGCGCCGGCCGTCGAACGTATCGCGCACGATCGAGACCGCGATGACACGAGTGGCGGCTGCACCGATGCCTTGCACGGCCCGGCACAGCAGAAGTGTTTCAAAGCTTGGTGCAACGGCGGCGGCCGCAGCCGCGGCGACATAAATCACCAGCCCTGCGACCAGTGGTGCGCGACGTCCGAAGCGATCCGAGATCGGCCCGAAGAACAGCTGCCCGCCACCGAAGCCCAGAATGTAGGCCGTTATGACGTACTGCCGGTGGTTTTCATTTTCGACGCCGAGCGAGGCGCCGATCTGCTGCAGAGCCGGCAGCATGATATCGATGGCCAGCGAGTTCAGCGCCATCAGTGCCGCGCACAGAGCGATGAACTCCCAGCGCGGAATGGGCAGTTTGCTTGCCGATTGCGGCGCTGGTCTTGGCTGGTCCACGGCAAGTCCGATCTTTCAAACGAAAATGCGCCGGCGGGCCGGCGCATTGGCTCGTCCTGGTCCTGGGGTCAGGACATGAAAATTGCCGAGGTGAGGTTGCCCCGGTGCCTGGTGCTCGATGCCCGAAAATCAACGTCGATTTCGGGCATGCACAAAACAGAAATCAGGCGGCGCCTTTGACGCTGACGCCCTTCTCGACGAGGAACGTCTGCAGCTCGCCCGCCTGGAACATCTCGCGCACGATGTCGCAACCGCCGACGAATTCTCCCTTGACGTAGAGCTGAGGGATCGTCGGCCAGTTGGAGTATTCCTTGATGCCCTGGCGCAGTTCAGCCGAGTCCAGGACGTTCACGCCTTTGTAGTCGGCGCCGATATAGTCGAGGATCTGGACGACCTGGCCGGAAAATCCGCATTGCGGGAAACCAGGTGTGCCCTTCATGAAAAGGACGACGTCGTTGCCCTTCACTTCATTGTCAATGTAGTCGTTGATGCCGCTCATGGAATATCCTTTCCCGCCTGTGGGAGTCAGGCTCGAAACATACCCTTCAAATAAACCCAACGATTGCTCGAAACAAGACGTTAGCCGCGCCGTGGCTGAAATGGCGCAAAGGATGAGCCGTGTTGGGCCAAGCGCTAAGGGTCAGTCGGGAACGCTGGTCTGCAGCGCCAATGCGTGCAACACGCCGCCCATATTGCCCTTCAGCGCGTCATAGACCATCTGGTGCTGCTGGACGCGGCTCTTGCCGCGAAAGCTCTCGGCCACCACCTCGGCCGCATAGTGGTCGCCGTCGCCGGCGAGATCGCGAATCGTCACCTTGGCGTCCGGAATGCCGTCCTTGATCAGTTTTTCGATGTCGTGGGCATCCATTGCCATGGCAAAATCCTGTTTCGAGCGGCCGGTAGCCGGCCATAAGATGAGAGTCGGGTGAGCCTAAAGCCTTTCCGGTCCGGATTGAAGCCGTTCTGTCCCGCCAACGGCCACACGGCTTCAGAGAAAGACTAGGCCGGTGGGCTTGCTTCATCCTCGGCAACATCCTCGCGTGTCGAGAAAGCGCGGCCAAGGCTGAAGGCAAGCACATAGAGCGGCGCGTTGAGCAGCAGGCTGACAATGGGGAGATAGCTCGTCATTTGCCAAGCCTGCGAGAAGAACCCCTGACCATAGCCGTCGCAGATGAGCGACGAGCCGTACTCCCAAAACGCGCCCACGACCACCGTGCCGGCGAAAAGCTTGACGCAGGTGACAATGTGCCTTGCCCGTGCCGGATCCGGGAAAAGGCGGCCCCAGAGCACCAGGCAGATGATCGGGACCGCGTAGAGGAGGTTCTGCAGCGCCAGCATCGGGATGGCGCCGTTCGCCGCGGCAAGGAACTCCGCACGTGTTTCCAGCCGCATACAAACCTCGCTCGAGGTCGTCGACAGCAGGAAAAAGACGAACGGTCCCAGGAACCAGAAGAAGAACAGCGACGGCCAGAAAACGACTGCAAGCAGCGCCCGGGCGGCCAGTGTGGTCAACTAGCCTGATCCATGAAGCGCGGGAACCAGCCTTCGTGAGCCGAGGAGAGTTCGCTGACCGGGATTGCCCTGGCGTCGCCAAGCTTCAGCGCGCTGCCGCCTGTGGAGCCGATCCACGGCGCGAAGATGCCAAGCTCGCCCTGCTGCTTGCGAATGGCGTCCCATTCGTCACCATGCGGATCGATCGACAGCGTCAGCAGATAACGGCCCTGATCCTCGCCGAACCAGACCGGGATCGGGTCGGTGCCGACAAGGCCGGGGACCGTAGCGCCGATGCCGGACGCCATCACCATTTCGGCTAAAGCCACCGCGATACCGCCATCGGAAACGTCATGCGCCGCCGTGACGATGCCGGAGGCGATGAGCGCGCGCACATGGTCGCCGACGCGTTTTTCGTGATCGAGGTCGACCGGCGGCGGCGGGCCATCCGTGCGGCCGTGTATGTCCCTGAAATAAACCGATTGCCCGAGATGCGTTCCCCAGGACGCCGGCGCGCCGACCAGCAGGATCATTTGGCCCTCGGCCGCAAAGCCGGCCCGCACCATCTTCGACCAATCGGCGATCAGGCCGACGCCGCCGATGGTCGGGGTTGGCAGGATGCCCTGGCCGTTGGTCTCATTGTAGAGCGAGACATTGCCGGAGACGATCGGGAATTCGAGCGCACGACAGGCGTCGCCTATGCCTTTCACAGCACCGACCAGCTGGCCCATGATCTCGGGCCGTTCCGGGTTGCCGAAATTGAGGTTGTCGGTTGCGGCCAGCGGCAGAGCGCCGGTGGCGGTCAAGTTGCGCCAGCATTCGGCCACCGCCTGCTTGCCGCCCTCGTAAGGGTCGGCCTCGCAATAGCGCGGCGTCACGTCGGACGAGAAGGCGAGCGCCTTGGTCGCATGGCCTTCGACCCGCACCACGCCGGCATCGCCGCCTGGAAGCTGCAGCGAATTGCCCTGGATCAGCGTGTCATACTGCTCCCAGACCCAGCGGCGCGAAGACAGGTCGGGACCGCCGAGCAGCTTCAGCAGCGCGTCTGCAACATCGGCTTGCGGAACATCATTGGCGGCCAGCGGCGCCGGCTTCTTCGGTTCGATCCACGGCCGGTCATATTCCGGAGCCTTGTCGCCAAGATCCTTGATCGGCAGGTTGGCAACCTCGTCGCCCTGGTGCAGCACGCGGAAGCGCAGATCGTCGGTGGTCTTGCCGACGATGGCGAAGTCGAGCCCCCATTTGTGGAAGATCGCCTCGGCTTCCTTTTCCTTTTCCGGACGCAGCACCATCAGCATGCGCTCCTGGCTTTCCGAAAGCATCATTTCGTAGGCGCTCATGCGCTCTTCGCGCACCGGCACCTTGTCGAGATCGAGCTCGATGCCGAGGTCGCCCTTGGCGCCCATTTCGACCGCCGAGCAGGTGAGGCCGGCCGCACCCATGTCCTGGATGGCGATGACGGCGCCCGAGGCCATCAGTTCGAGGCTGGCTTCCAGCAGGCACTTTTCGGTGAAGGGATCGCCGACCTGCACTGTCGGACGCTTCTCATCGATCTTATCGTCGAATTCGGCCGAAGCCATGGTGGCGCCGCCGACGCCGTCGCGGCCGGTCTTGGCGCCGAGATAGACGACCGGCAGGCCGACTCCCTTGGCTTCGGACAGGAAGATCGCATCGGTCTTGGCAAGGCCCGCTGCAAAGGCGTTGACCAGGATGTTGCCATTGTAGCGGGCATCGAAATTGACCTCGCCGCCGACCGTCGGCACGCCGAACGCGTTGCCATAGCCGCCGACGCCGGAAACCACGCCTGAAACGAGGTGCCTGGTCTTGGGATGGTCGGGCGCACCAAAACGCAGCGCATTCATCGCCGCGATCGGCCGCGCGCCCATGGTGAAGACGTCGCGCAATATGCCGCCGACGCCGGTCGCCGCACCCTGGTAGGGCTCGATGTAGGATGGGTGGTTGTGACTCTCCATCTTGAAGACGACGCAGTCGCCATCGCCGATGTCGACCACGCCAGCATTCTCGCCCGGCCCTTGGATGACCTGAGGTCCGGTGGTCGGCAGCGTGCGCAGCCATTTCTTCGAGGATTTGTAGGAGCAGTGCTCATTCCACATCGCCGAGAAGATGCCGAGTTCGGTGAAGCTCGGCTCGCGCCCGACGAGGTCGAGAATGCGCTGGTACTCGTCGGGCTTGAGCCCGTGTGAGGCAATGAGCTCGGGGGTGATCGGCACGGAATTGGAAATGGTCATGGGCGGCGATTTTTATCCGGGACGTTGGGATTTTGAGTCCCGTCTTATCGCAAGCCTTGCGGCCGATACACCCATGGATTGACGAAAAACGACGGAAAACCGGACAAAGCCACGCAGTGTCAGGAGAAGCTGTCGTAGCCGGCGCGGCCTTCATCGAGAAGTCGCCGGATCACCGCAACGCCTTCAGCGATATCCCCGCGCTGTCTCGGCTGCGAAACGCCGAAGCGGACGCCATGGAAAACCTGCTCGGAACGGCCGGCCTTGAATTCGTCCTCGTCGTCGATCAGCACGCCGTGCTCCAGGCAAGCGTTCTTGAAGGTGCCGGAAAGCCAGGGGTCGGGCAGGGTCAGCCAGACAAAGGGCACCCTGTCATGCGACTTGAAGGCGAAGCCGGCCAAAGTCTCGCGTACGATGGCGATGCGGGCGCTGATTTCGGCGATGCTGCGCTTTCGTATCTCATCCGCCTGACCGGACAGCACCAGCCTTGTATTCACCTCCGCCAGCAGGAAGGGCATGCCGCCGGTCATCATCTTGTGGGCGACGCGGATGCGGTGGCGGTAGGCGGGCGGGCAGGAAAGCCAGCCGCCGCGCACACCGGCTGCGACCGACTTCGACAGGCCGCCCGCGACAATGGTCCTCTCAGGAGCATATTCGGCCAGCAACGGCGTCGGATCATCGGTCAGATTGCCATAGAGGTCGTCCTCGATGAGGACGACATTGTATTCGCGTGCGACATGGGCGATCGCTTCGCGGCGCGCCGCCGACAAGGTGGCCAGCGTCGGATTCTGCGCCGTCGGCATCAGGAAGATCATTTTGGGATGCTTTTGCGCGCAGACGCGCTCGAAATCCTGCGGATCAATGCCTTCATCGTCCGATGCCACCAACGCGGTGCGCCTGCCGATCAAGCCGGCACTGCGGGAAACCTGCGAGTAGGTGAGGTGCTCGAAGGCAACATAGTCGCCAGGCATGGTGAGCGCCGCGATCGCCGCCATCACCGCCGCATGGGTGCCGAGCGTGGGAACGATGGTGTCGGCATCCGGGCGAAAGGAATTGCGCGCCAACCAGCGGGCGCCGGCTTCGTACCATCGTTCGGGGAAATCCCTGGTGTAGCTCGAAATCTCATGCGGATGGTCCTGCGCCGTGCGCGACAGGACACCGGCGACAATGTCGCCCTGGCCGATATCAGGTGCTGCGGTGCTGTCGAAACGCAGCTTGCCTTTAGGCGCATCGATATAGCGCGTGCCTTCGCCGCCGACGTCCGGAGCCGGAAAATCCGGCTTCGCGCGCTGGCCGAGCACATAGGTTCCACGCCCGACCTCGCCGCTCACCAGCCCACGCTCGCGCAGCAATTGATAGGCCCGGCCGACAGTGCCGACGGTGGTGCCGATGTCGTAGGCGAGGTCGCGCTGCGGCGGCAACTTTGCGCCGGCATCGATCACGCCCCGATCGATGTCCGTCTCGATGGAATCCGCCAGCCGCTGATACAGCGGGCCGGAGCCGGCAGTGAGATCTGGAAGCCAATTTGTCATGGTGACAATTTTCTATATTGCACCGATAGATGAGTCAATACATATCAGTCGCGTGCCAAAAGGGTACAATTTAGGACTTTGGCAGAAAGAAAATGAATACAATCGCGACAATACGTCATTCGAGCGCTGCATTATCGGCCCAATCGACACGCCCGTCGGCTCAGCGCGGCTTTGTCAGCCGCCTTGTGCGCGTGCTGAGGTCGCTGGCAAGATGGATCGACAACCTGCTGGATCGCCGCCGCAGCCGGTTGGCTCTGCTGGAGATGACCGACGACCAGCTCAAGGATATCGGCGTCACGCGCTGCGACGCCCACCGCGAGGGCATCAGGCCGTTCTGGGACTGACCGTGATCCCAAAAGTGGGAACCGGTTTGGGAAAGATGATGGTCCCGGGAAATCCGGACAGAAGGTCCGCACAGTTCTAACGGACCCTCGACGCCCTTGTGCGTGCAACGGCATGGTCCGTAAGGACGGCGACCACGCACAGCACGAGGAAAAGTCCGGTGATGGCTGCAGTTGAGATGACGACGCTGGTCGCGCCGTTCTTGGCGATGTTCAGGAAAGGGTAGGGCACCTCGCCGGCAAGCGGCGCCCGCACCAGCGCATAGACCAGATAAGCGATGGGATAGATCACCCACCACGAAATGTCGCTCCAGCGTGTCCGGCCGTCGGCGCCCGATATCAGCCACCACAGCACGAACAGCACCGGCGTGACGTAGTGCAGGAGAACATCGCAGAGCAGGAACAGTCCCTGCGGCTGCCAGAGTCGTGCCAGAACCGTTGCATAGATGATGAAGACCAGTGCGATCGAAACCGCAACGCCGGTGCGCATCCGCGCCCCTGCAAAGGCCGGCAGCCAGGCATAGAAGGTGGGTGACAGCAGCGACGTGTACACCAGCACCGCGCCGATGTTGGTCAGGATGGTGAAGAAGCTGAAGACGAAAATGACGGAGCCAAGCAGGCTGCGGCCTGCTTCCATCGATGCAGGAATGCTGATGCAGAACTGCAGGATGAGCCCGGCCAGACCGATGACCAGCCCCACAATCTGCAGGAACCGGCCCATGGGCTAGGCCGTCGCGGCGCAGGCCGGATTGCCGGCCTGCCAGCGCGCAATGTCGGAGCCGATGCGGGCGCCGAGCGGATCGTTCATCAGCGGTCCGAAGACGTCGACACGGCTAGAATTGCCTTGCGCCTGCACGACCAGCAAAGGTTTGCCGCCATAGTGCTTGGCCGGAACCAGCAGGAAACGCGGCGTGCCGCTGAACGAATTCAGCTCATTGGCCATCTGGTACGGTTTGAAGGCCGGGTCCTTGCTGGCGATCCAGCATTTGTGGGCGGCGATCGCCACTTGTTCCATGGCCAGCAGCGCAGCACTTTTGCCCGAGGGAACAGGCGTGCTCTTTGGCGTCGACTGGCAGGATGCCAGCACAAAGCCCGCCGCGGCGACCAGCGCGATCGTCCTCGACTTGATCAAGCGGCACCCATCTCAAGCTCGGACAGGAAGATTTTCAAGCCGTCGGTCATCTCGCCCCACACACGCGACAATGCCGGGTGTTGCGAGGCGATCTGCTGGTAGGCGTCGAATTTGGGATAGGCGTCGAGCAGGTCGTGGCGTCCTGTCATGGCGCGGAAATTGTTGAAGATGAACCGCGTCGGCGTCAGCCAGGCATCGGCGAAGCTGATGTCGTCGCCGAGTGCGAAGGGCCCTTGCGCCATACGGGCCTCGATTGCCGCCAGTCCATGATGCAGGCGGGCGAACTGAGCGTCGATCTCGGCATTGTTGCGCTTCGGCACGGAATGAAGCTCGAAAAGCTTCATCAACGGGGTCAGCACATCGAGATCGGTGATGCGGGCGAACATGCGCACCAGCGCACGGTCCTTGGAATCGGGCGGCAGCAGCGCCGGTTCCGGAAACCGTTCCTCGAGATATTCGGCGATGACCACCGATTCGACGATCGTCTCGCCCGAGCCGGTGATCAGCACCGGAATCCGGTTCATCGGCGAGATGGCGCGAAACTCTTCCGGGATGGGAAAACCGGGCGGCGGCGCGATGATCTTGAGTGGCACGTCCTTGATGTAGGCCAATGCCCGCACGATCGACGAGTAGGGCGACAACGGCCGCGAATAGAGTTTCATGACCGTCTCTCTCCCCAATGAACCAGACTTGCTCCAAAGAGACAGGAATGTCCGGCTGTTTTCAAGCTGTTCGCTTCGATATCGTCAGGCAGCGATGCCGAGGGCGCTCTCGAACAGTCCGCGGCCGTCGGTACCGCCATGAGCTGCTTCGATCAGGTTTTCCGGATGCGGCATCAGCCCGAGCACATTGCCTTGGCTGTTGACGATGCCGGCAATGTCGTTGATCGAGCCGTTGGGGTTGGTGCCCTCTGCATAGCGGAACACCACCTGGCCTTCGCCTTCGAGACGGGCAAGCGTGTCGGCGTCGGCGAAATAATTGCCGTCATGATGCGCGACCGGCGAGCGGATGATCTGGCCCGGCTGATAGCGGCGGGTGAACATGGTGTTGGCATTGGTGATCTCGAGCTTCACCTGCCGGCAGACGAATTTCAGCGAGGTGTTGCGCATCAAGGCACCCGGCAACAAGCCGGCCTCGACCAGGATCTGGAAACCGTTGCAGACGCCGATGACCGTCACGCCCGCGGCCGCTTTTTCGGCCACTGCCCGCATGACCGGCATGCGCGCGGCGATCGCGCCGCAGCGCAGATAGTCGCCGAAGGAAAAACCGCCCGGAATGGCGATCAGATCGACATCGGGGATTTCGGTGTCGGTTTGCCAGACGGTGACCGGCGGTGTTCCCGAAATCTTGGTCAGCGCCGCGATCATCTCGCGGTCGCGATTGAGGCCAGGCAGGAGGACGACGGCTGATTTCATTTCGTTCGTAAGGCCTTTGTGCTTCGGCGAGTTCGCGCAACTCGAAGCGCTGCTCAATCCGTTCAAGATGTTGATCGATACGGCCTGCTATCGCGTAGATATTGTTGACGTCCGTTTGCGTGCTCAACGCCTGCAAGCCTGATCGCTACAATCTCGTGCTTGACTTCGCCCAGGCCACTCTCAAGTCGATCCGTTCGTGAATGGATTTTCTTGAGAAGCTCGTACATCGGTTCATTCGTGACTTCAGGCATCCGTGCCTCCGGCACAGCCTTAGGTAAGCGTCACACTATAATTCTCGATCACCGTATTCGCCAGCAGCTTGTCGCACATGGCCTTGAGGTCGGCTTCGGCCTTGGCCTTGTCGCTTTCCGCCAGCTCGACGTCGAACACCTTGCCCTGCCGCACCGTGCCGACGCCGCCGAAGCCCAGGCCGGACAATGCGTGTTCGATCGCCTTGCCCTGCGGGTCGAGCACGCCGTTCTTGAGGGTGACGGTAATGCGGGCCTTGATCACGCTGGACATGCTCCTGTTCTGATTATCGGGTCGCAAACCGCGATCAGTGCGGCTTGCCTTTGAGGCCGTCGGTCGAGGCGACGAGCACCGGGCCGGTCGGGCGCGGCGGCTCGTTCTCGTTCATGATGCCGAGGCGGCGGGCAACTTCCTGGTAGGCCTCGACGAGGCCGCCCATGTCGCGGCGGAAACGGTCCTTGTCGAGCTTGTCCTGCGTCGCCACGTCCCACAGGCGGCAGGAGTCCGGCGAGATCTCGTCGGCGACGACGATGCGCATCATGTCGCCTTCGAACAGGCGGCCGCATTCGATCTTGAAGTCGACGAGCTGGATGCCGACGCCCATGAACAGGCCGGAGAGGAAGTCGTTGACGCGGATCGCCAGCGCCATGACGTCGTCGATCTCCTGCGGGCTCGCCCAGCCGAACGCGGTGATGTGCTCTTCCGACACCATCGGATCGTCGAGCGCGTCGGCCTTGTAATAGAATTCGATGATCGAGCGCGGCAGAACGGTGCCTTCCTCGATGCCGAGCCGCTTGGACAGCGAACCGGCGGCGACATTGCGCACCACCACTTCGAGCGGAATGATCTCGACCTCCTTGATCAGCTGCTCGCGCATGTTCAGACGGCGGATGAAATGGGTCGGAATGCCCATGCGGTTCAAATGGTTGAAAATATACTCGGAAATGCGGTTGTTGAGGACGCCCTTGCCGTCGATGACCTCGTGCTTCTTCTTGTTGAACGCGGTTGCATCATCCTTGAAGAACTGGATAAGCGTGCCCGGTTCGGGTCCCTCATAGAGTATCTTGGCCTTGCCTTCATAAATGCGGCGGCGATTTTTCATCTGATTTTTCTCTGGGGTTCCGGACAGGCGGTATCAGACCATTTCCTGTCCGTCTGCCTGAAATAGTGCGGCTACGGTAGGGTTCAATGCCGGGTCTATCCCAATCACATCGTTTGCTCAATCGGCAAATCCTTCCAATCAACCGCTTTCGGGACTGAAATGCCGCAGCGCAGCATGCGATGAAGCATATTGACCGGCCCGCGACCTTTTGGTTTGTGCTTTGACAACGCACATATTCACCGCCAACGAATCGAATTTGACCCGGAGGGACGCCATGAGCAGCATGAAAGACCGTGAAGAGGGCTTTGAGCGTAAATTCGCATTCGACGAGGAGCTTCGGTTCAAGGCCTCGGCGCGCCGCAACAAGGCGCTCGGCCTGTGGGCCGCCGAAAAGCTCGGAAAGTCCGGCGCCGATGCCGACGCCTATGCCAAGGAAGTGGTTATCTCCGACATCGAGGAGGCCGGCGACCACGACGTGTTCCGCAAGATCCGCGGGGATTTCGACGCGGCCGGCGTCGAGCAGTCGGACCACCAGATCCGCCGCACCATGGACGAACTGATGGCGCAGGCGATCGAGCAGATCAAGAACACCTGATCCGGGCCATGCGCTGATCCCGCGGCCATACGCTGGACCAATCGACCGCCCGGCCTATCCGGGCGGTTTTTCTTTGCCTTTGCCGCCGTTTCCGGCTGAAACTGCGGTCGCTAACAAGGAAAGAGTTCATGTCCCTGAAGTCCCGCCTCGCGGCCGATGAAACGTTGTTCACCGCATGGTCCGGTGTGCCGGATGCCTTGACGGTCGAGATCGTCGCCAAGCAGGGTTTCGATGCCGTCACGCTCGACATGCAGCATGGCGGCCATCACGAAGACAGCGTGCTGCGTGGCCTGGTGCCGGTGCTCGCTACCGGCAAGCCGGCGCTGGTGCGAATTCCCGTTGGCCGTTTCGACATGGCAAGCCGCGCGCTCGATTTCGGCGCCGAGGCGGTCATCGCGCCGATGGTGAACTCGGTTGCCGACGCAAAACTGTTCGCCGCCGCCATGAAATACCCCCCGGTCGGCGAGCGCTCCTGGGGCCCGACCTACGCTTTTCCCCGCCACGGCCAAGGCGACCAGGCCGACTGGCTGCGCGACACCAACCAGCGCACCATGGCCTTCGCCATGGTCGAGACGCGTGCAGCCCTCGATGCGCTCGATGGCATCCTCGATACGCCCGGCATCGACGGCATCTTCCTGGGCCCGTCGGATTTCTCGATCGCCTGGAGCAATGGCGCCACGGTCAATTCGACGCTGGAAAGCATGATGGAGACGGTGGCGTCGGTGGCCGAGCGCACCCGCAAGGCCGGCAAACATGCGGCGATCTACGTCGTCGAGCCGGCAATTGCCGGCCGGGTCGTGTCGATGGGCTATCGCCTGCTGGCCATGGGCTCGGAGCATGCGCTGATTTCACTGGGCGCAAAGACCCTGCTCAAGGGCATCAAGGATTCGATCGGATCCTGAACCCGAACCGGACGCACTGCCGTCACAGCGCCGGGCGGTTAGGCGCTCGACGCCGCAGGCGCCGCGGCGATAGGTCCGCCGCGCCTGAACCTGTTGAACAGGGCGCCGACCATCTGGACCCACCAGTTGTTGAAGGTCATGAGCGGCAACGCCGCGAGGATCGAACCCAGTATGGCGGCGGCGGCGCCGAGTGCGGTGGAACCGCTTGTCAACAAAACCCATGACCCCAATGAGCAGATAACGGGTACATGCACGAGGTAGAGTGGGAAGGACAGGTCGCCCAGAAAACGTGCCACCTTACCCGAGAGCCATGATAGAGGCTCATCCACACTCAGCACCGCGTAGACCAACATGACGCTTGCCGGGATGGCCACGCAGGCTTGCCGCAGGCCCACATCGGAAGCCACGTCAAGCACGGCTAACGGGCGATATATGCCCACGGCACTCCCCGCATAACCCAGCAGCGCCAGGGAAACCATCACCATGGCGCCTCTCACCCACCGATTCGGGCGAAAATCCATGGCGAGAAGCGGATAGAGCAAGAGGCTGGCCGGAAAGGCACAAAGAAAGTAACTGACTTGCAGCGCCAGGAACACGACTGCTGCTATGCAGACCCAGAAGGATAACGTCCAGCGGCCTTGAAGGAAAAAGACGATCGGGGCGAGGGCGAAGGTCAGCATGCTCCCCCAGAACTCGACCGTCATGGTCCACAGGCTGCTGTCATAATATTCGTCGCCGTAGATGAACGTCCGCCACGCCCCTTGCAGAAACGCGTCGGCGAAACTCGCAGTCTCCGACGATAGCACCTTTGAAGCATTGCCGAAACTTCTCAGCCAGTCGGATTGGGTGACGGCGGCCGCATCCTTGAAGAAATACAGGTCGAGCTTGAAGATGATGCAGGATGCCAGCGTCGTAACGAGTACCGGGCCGGCCAGTCGTGGCAGGCGCTTGATCGCACCCAACCGCAGATCTTGTGCCTTGCTGGTCTGAAAATAACGCTTCACGAGCACGTAGGAAGACAGGACGAAAAACAGGTAGACGGCGGAGCCGCCATTGAACGCGACGAAAGCCAGGCTTGTTTTGAGCGATTGCCCGGCCAAGTCTCCCTCGCCTTCCATCAATGGCGCAAAAGCACGCAAACAATGCCCATTCAGAACTACGAGCGCGGCGACACCTCTTAACAATTCGAGTGAAGCATCCTTGGCCAAGTAGGGGCTTTCTTTGAATAATTGCTATTTAGTACGCGCGAATATAATCGTTCGGCGAACAGAGTTCGCCGTTGCTGGAGAGATTATCGCGATCTGCATTAAATTATTGTTCACGCAAGCCGGATGGCCTGCCGAGCAGCTTCGTGTTCAGGCTTTGACCGTATATATTACAGGTCCGTCAGGAACTTGGCGAAGGTCATCGAGCCTTCGGGCCACGGTCCGAAGCCCGAATCCGCGTTGAGATGACCGGTTTCGCCGGCATCGATGAACAGCGAGCCCCAGGCACCGGCAATGTCTTCGGCGACATCGAAGGCGCAGAACGGATCGTTGCGGCTGGCAATCACGATCGAGGGAAAGGGCAGCGGCTCACGCGGGTAGGGGCCGAAGGTCATCAGGTGCCTGGGCCTGATCTCGGGGTTAGCGACATCGGGCGGCGCCACGAAGAAGGCCCCGGCGACCGGCTTGCGGAATTGCGGAATGGCTTGCACTGCCGCGGCGACGCCAAGTGAGTGCGCGACCAGGACGACCGGCCGCTCGGCCTCGTTGACCGCCTTGGCGACGCTCGCCGTCCAGTCCTCGCGCACCGGCTTCGACCACTCCGCCTGTTCGACGCGGCGCGCCGTCGACAGCTTCGACTGCCAGCGGCTCTGCCAATGGTCGGGGCCGGAATTGGTGTAGCCCGGCACGATGAGAATATCTGCGTCTCTGACCTTCATGGCGCTGAGATAGCGAGCGGCATCGCTTCGTGCAACCGGCAGAAACGCCACGTTTGATCACAATAGTGAACACCATGTTCGCTTCTTCGCGTCTTGTGTGAACGATGCGGATGGACAATCTGTGGTCAGGAAAAGAAACAGCCGTGCGCGGGAACCCTGACTTTGGAACTGACACGACGTACAATGATCGGCGGAGTGGGGTTTCTCGCTTTGGGAGCTTCATCGCAGGCCGGTCGAACGGAGCATTTGATGAGCGAGTTGCCTTTTGCCGCCACCACCCCGGTCAGCGTTGCCCGCGTCGGGCTGAAGGCGCGCGACGCGGAAAGCCTTGCCGCATATTATCGCAGCATCGTCGGTCTGCAGGAACTGAGCCGCGCCGATGGGGCGATCACGCTGGGCGCCGCCAACCGTCCGTTGCTGGTCATCGAGGCCGATCCTTCGGCCAAGCCGGATGATCCTCGCAGCGCAGGCCTGTTCCATACTGCCTTCCTGCTGCCCAGCCGTGCCGATCTCGGCCGCTGGATCAACCACGCCATATCAAACAAGATCGCCATCGAGGGCGCTTCCGACCATCTGGTCAGCGAAGCACTGTACCTGACCGATCCCGAAGGCAACGGCATCGAGATCTATGCCGACCGCCGTCCGCAGGACTGGAAGTGGAATGGCGACAAGGTGGCGATGGCGACCGAGCGGATGAACATTCCGTCCGTCGTTGCCGAAGTGCCTGCGGGTGACGCCGGCTGGCAGGGCGCGCCGGAAAACAGCGTCGTCGGCCATGTCCACCTGCGCGTCGGCAGGCCGGAAGACGCCGAAGCCTGGTGGAACCAGGAATTCGGCTTCGACACGGTGGCCAAATATGGCGGCCAGGCGGTGTTCCTGTCGTCAGGCGGCTATCACCACCACATCGGCGCCAACGCCTGGCAGAGTTCGGGCGCCGGCCGCCGCGATCCCAGCCGGTCGGGTCTGGCCTGGGTGGAGATGCGTTCGGACAATGTGACCAGCCCGGTGACCCGCGAAGATCCATGGGGCACGGTGATCAGGACTGTTCCCGGCAAGGCTTGATTTGAGGGCTGCGCCAAGCTGGAGCACCCCTCAACCGTCGCGGCGTTGCGCGCCGATCCACCTTCTCCCACAGGGGAGAAGGTGAAGCCTGCCGCTCGCGGCCAGCGACGGTATAGCGCTTTGCCTCAGGCTTTGCCAAACACCCGCTTGAAGATCGTGTCGACATGCTTGGTGTGATAGCCCAGGTCGAATTTCTCGCGGATTTCGGCCTCGGGCAGGGCAGCGGTCACGTCCTTGTCGGCCAGTAATTCTTCAAGAAAATCAGCGCCTTGCTCCCACACCCTCATGGCGTTGCGCTGGACCAGACGGTAGGAGTCTTCGCGAGACAACCCAGCCTGCGTCAGCGCCAGCATGACACGCTGCGAATGCACGAGGCCGCGGAACTTGTTCATGTTCTTCAGCATGTTGTCGGGATAGACGAGCAGCTTGTCGATGACGCCGGTCAGCCGTGACAGTGCGAAATCGAGCGTCACGGTGGCGTCAGGGCCGATCATGCGCTCGACCGAGGAGTGGGAAATGTCGCGCTCATGCCAGAGCGCCACATTCTCCATCGCCGGCATCGCCATGGAGCGAACCATGCGGGCAAGGCCGGTGAGGTTTTCGGTCAGCACCGGGTTGCGCTTGTGCGGCATGGCCGAGGAGCCCTTTTGGCCCGGCGAAAAATACTCTTCCGCTTCGAGCACTTCGGTGCGCTGCAAATGCCTTATCTCGATCGACAGCCGCTCGACCGACGAGGCGATGACGCCGAGCGTGGCAAAGAACATCGCGTGGCGGTCGCGCGGGATCACCTGCGTCGACACCGGCTCGGGCTTCAGGCCGAGCTTCGCCGCCACATGTTCCTCGACATAGGGGTCGATGTTGGCGAAGGTGCCGACCGCCCCGGAGATCGCACAGGTGGCGATATCCTCTCGCGCGTGCACCAACCGCTCGCGGCAGCGCGAGAACTCGGCATAGGCTTGCGCCAGCTTGACGCCGAAGGTCGTCGGCTCGGCATGGATGCCGTGGCTGCGGCCAATGGTGACGGTGTTCTTGTGCTCGAAGGCGCGGCGCTTGAGCGCTGCAAGCAGACCGTCGATGTCGGCGAGCAGGATGTCGCTGGCGCGGGTCAGCTGTACGGCGAAGCAGGTGTCGAGAACGTCGGACGAGGTCATGCCCTGGTGGATGAAGCGGGCGTCCGGTCCGACGAATTCGGCAAGATGGGTCAGGAAGGCGATGACGTCATGCTTGGTGACGCGTTCGATCTCGTCGATCGCCTCGACGTCGAATTTTGCGGCACTGCCCTTTTCCCAGACGGTTTTTGCCGCTTCCCTGGGGATGACGCCGAGTTCGGCCAGTGCGTCGCAGGCATAGGCTTCGATCTCGAACCAGATGCGGAACCGGGTTTCTGGCGACCAGATGGCTACCATTTCCGGCCGGGAATAGCGAGGGATCATCGGTCAGTCCTGACATATCGAGAAGTTTGCCCGCGTCCTAACAGAGGCGAGCAAAATGCTCAACGCCGCTGGCGCGCAAACCAGACGCCCGCGGTAAACAGAGCGATGAAACCAACTGGAAAATAGAGCCGGATGCCCAGCACCACGAATTGATAGAGCGCAATCAACGTCGTGAAGACGAACTGGAGGACCCAGGTGCGGGTGAAAGCAGGCGCATGCCACTCGGCGTAGTAGGAGCGGTACTGCAGGGCAAACAGCCCGCCGGTCAGGCCGATCGTCGCCGCTGCTAGGCACACGAAGGCCGCGGCGAAAGCGACTTCCCAGCGTCTTCCCTGCGAGACCAGCCGCGCCGCAAACAGGCCGATGGGGAAGGCCAGCGCAGCTCCCGCCGCAAACAGCATGGTGACAATGAGGATTTTCGCCGGCGTCTCCCAGTCGCCCAAAAACAAGGTGAGGAGCGCGCTGGCGCCCATTGTCACAGCCCACAACAAGGCGCCGACAAGTGCTGTGCGCGGCGTCGGTATCGCGCGGCGAAGGCGGTTCAGCGCACGATCGCGCGCGGCGGGTTGAGCAGGGGGTGTCACAGGCGGCCGGTCACCGCGATCCAGCGAAAGTCCGGGCCTTCAAAGCCGTATTGGCGCACCGCGATCAGCACGGCATAGGCGCTGAGGCTGTCCATGGAAAAGGTCTGCACGGCGCCGATGCGATAGCCGTTCGGGCAACCCCGGCTTTTCGGTATCGCCTTGTCCTCGTGCAGCAGCTTGGTCGTGCCGCCATCCTGCGCCTCGATGCGCAGCAGCCGGAAGCCGTTGATTTCGCCCTGGCTCTCGCAGCCATCGGCGTTGTTCATGCCCAACTCGTCGAGCCGGAACTCGAGCGGTGGGTCGACCGGAGTGAAGATCGGGCGCGGATTGACCGCCATCCGGTGCGGATCCGCCGAAAGCTCGGTCACCGGGTTGAAACCTGCGGTGATGCCGCGGTTGGCGTCCAACTCGGCCTGGCTGACAATGGATTCGCCTTTTTGCCGGGCCTGAAGGCGCACCGCATCCAGTTTGGCATTCTCGTCCTCAAGCCGGACCCGGATCGGCGTGCCCTTCAGAAAGCTGTCGGTGCTGGTGTCGATGTAGTAGCGGTTGGCATAGGGAAAGCCCGATCCATCCTGCACGCCATATTCCTCGAAAGCGAAGACGCTGCCGTCCTTGGTGAAGCCGAGGATCTCAAGTTCAGCGACATCGCCGGCATGAGCCGCGATCGAGGTCGCAAGCTGTGCAAGCAGGCCAACGGCAAACAGAAAGAGCATTCGCATCGGTCTTCACCCCGTGATCGTTTCAATCCCCTAGCACGACGGAATCAAAACGTCGTGCGGTGCGAAAGCCGATGCATCCAATCGGCCCGTCATTTGTTATTGTCGGCAGTCCCAATGGAGAACCACCATGACCGACACCAGCAAAATTCGTGAGCATATGGAAGTCGTCGGCGCCGATGGCGTCCATGTCGGCACTGTCGACAAGGTCGATGGCCAGCGCATCAAGCTGACCAAGGCCGATAGCGGCGAGGGCGCCCACAAGGGCCATCACCACTACATTCCCCTGAGCCTGATTGCCGAAGTCGACGGCAAGAAGGTCTGGCTGTCGGCGAATTCTGATGTCGCGGTGACGTTCGAGGAAGAAAAGTCCGATCCGGTCTGATTGATCGCTTCACTTCATGCGTGACGACCAGACCGGAAACAGATCGTTTTCGGCAGGCGTCGCGGCATAGACGCCTCGGCTGATGGCGCGCGCCATGGTGGCGCCGGCGGCGGCGTAGAGATCGATTGCTGCATCGGCGGAGAGTTCGATACCGCTCGTGCCGGTCGCCAGCGCGAACACAAGGTCGCCATCGGCCGGCGTGTGCGTCGGCCAGATGGCGCGCACGAATCCATCATGCGCCGACATCGCCAGGCGCTTGGCGGCAGCCTTTGTGAGCACTGCATCGGTGGCAATGACGGCGATGGTGGTGTTGCCGCCGGTCTCCGTCTGCCGGCCAAAATGTTTGTCGCGGTACTTCAAAAGAATCCGTTTCGCCTCGTCAGGCATCGGCGAGGGATAGCCAAGCCCACCGAATTCGTCGCCGATTTCGAACGGTGCCGCCCAGAAATGGCGGGTTCGGCCTGTGGTCACCGAACCGGTCGGATTGACGGCGGCCAGCGCGCCGATGGTGACGCCATTGTCGAGCAGCGTCGAGGCGGAGCCGAGGCCGCCTTTCAGCCCCGAAGTGAGCGCGCCGGTGCCGGCGCCGATGGTGCCGAGTTGGAAATCGGCGGTGGCGGTTTGCGCGGCTTCATAGCCAAGCTCGCGGTAGGGCGGATAACGGCCCCAATCCTTGTCGCCGCCATTGCGCAGGTCGAACAGGATCGCCGACGGCACGATCGGAACGCGAAAACCGCCGACCTCGAGGCCGATGCCGCGTTCACGCAACGCCGCCTGCACGCCGGAAGCTGCGTCGAGGCCGAAAGCCGAGCCGCCCGAAAGCACCACGGCGTGCACCACATCGACGGAATTGTGCGGTTCGAGCAGGTCGGTCTCGCGGGTGCCCGGCGCACCGCCCAGGATCTGAACGCCGGCCACCGTGGACGCATCGCAAAGCACGGTCGTTACCCCGGATTTCAGCCTGGCGTCGGACGCATTGCCGACGCGCAGGCCGGCAACGTCGGTGATCAGGTTGCGTGGGCCGGTGCGAAACATCAGTTGCTTTCCAAGGGCGCAAAGCGCGTGCCATCGAAGCGGAAGACGCGGTAGGGGCTCCGGCTGAGATCGCCTTTCGCATCAAACCGGATCGGCCCGATCGCCGTGGTGAAATCCTGTCCGGTCAGAGCTTCGGTCAGTGGTTTGCCCGAGCTTTCTGACAAGCCCGACGCTGCCTTGGCGATTTCGACCGCCGCAAAGGCCGGCAGCGTATAGCCGTCGGGCACCACCTTCTGCGCGGCAAAGGCCGCCAGCACTTTTGGATCGGCGACATCGGCCCATTCCGGCGGTGCGATCATCAGTGTGCCCAAGGAATAGGGCACGTCGCCGGGCGGCGTGCGCAGATTCTCACCGCCGGCAAAGACGATGCCCGCCTGAAGCTGTGCGGCATCGCGGCCCATGATGGCGATGTCGTCGCCATCGCCGCCGGCAAAGACATGCGACGCGCCGGCCTTCTTCAGCCGACCGATCATGCCGATCTGATTGTCGAGCTGGGGCCGGAACGTGTCGACGAACACAGGTTTCAGCGCTGCCTGTTCGGCCGCTGCCCGCAACGTCTCGGCGATTTCACGGCCGTAGATGGTGCCGTCGTCGATAATGGCGAACAATTCGTTTTGCCACAGGCGGGTGAGGGCTGACGCGACCGCATTGCGCTCATCGTCGCCGCGTGGTCCGAGGCGATAGACCGGCCAGCCGGTCTTGGCGCGGCGGTCGGTCAGGCTTTCGGTTCGCACGCCAATGGTGATGACCGGAATGTTGGCGTCCTTCAGGATCGGCATCGCCGCCTCGATCGCCTCGGTGCAGAGAAAGCCGACCACGATATTGACCTTGACGGCTGCGAATTCCCTGGCCGCGGCAGCGCCGCCATCGGCGGTGCAGGCATCATCCACGGTCTTGAGTTCGATGCCGTCCGCTTCGGCGGCCATACCGGTACCGGCCTCGATCTGCTTGCCGAGAATGGCCGATGGTCCCGACAGGGGCGCCGAGACGCCGACCAGCAGCGTCCGGGCATCCGCACCACTGGCCAGGAACAGCCAGAACAGCGCCGCTATTGTTCTTGTCCTGGGTCGCATTCGAGCGATGGGATCCTCCGGGCCGGTCCTATGCTCCCGGCACTGTTGCCGCCAAGACCTAAAGGCTGCCCGGCCTTGGTGCAACACGCGAATTTCGGGATATGGCTCAGGCACTTCGCTTGTGGCGGGCTATGTCTGGCCATATATGTCGATAGGATCCTGACAATGGAAAAAATACGGTGCTGAAGAAGAACGACATTGGGCCGCAGGCCTATCGCGACGCGATGAGCCACTTTGCCGGCCACGTCCATGTGGTCACCACCGACGGGCCGGCCGGCAAGCGCGGCGCGACGGTGATCGCGGCCTGCTCGGTTTCGGACACCCCGCCGACCATTCTGGTCTGTCTCAATCGCGAAAATCCCAAGAACGAACCGTTCGTGAAAAACGGCAGGTTTGCCTTGAACACCCTGGCTTCCCACCAGGAGCCGCTGTCAGTCGGCTTTTCCGGAATCACCGGCTTGCCGGTCGAGGAGCGCTTCGCGCTCGGCGAATGGGACGTGATCTCCACCGGCGCGCCGACGCTGAAGGGTGCGCTCGCCGTGTTCGACTGCGAATTGATCGATACCAAGGACCTGGCCACCCATCGTGTGCTTTTTGGCAAGGTGACAGGCCTGCGGATGGGCGATAATTTGCGGCCGCTGATCTATCACGCCCGCGGCTACCACGTACTGGAAAGCGGAGCGGCGGCGTTCACGGAGAAAGAATGACCGAGCTGAAACCGCGCGCCGCGCCACGGACGATCGACGAGACGCTCGATCTCCTGACCGGCGCGGACTATGTGGCGGACCGGTCGCTGGCGACCGTACTGTTCCTGTCGTTGCGTATGAAGCGGCCGCTTTTCCTTGAGGGCGAGGCCGGCGTCGGCAAGACCGAGATCGCCAAGGTGTTGGCACAGGCGCTCGGCCGCCGGCTGATCCGCCTGCAATGCTATGAAGGCCTTGACGTCTCGTCCGCCGTCTACGAGTGGAACTACGCCGCGCAGATGATCGAGATCCGCATGGAGGAGGCGGCCGGCAAGGTCGAGCGCTCCGCCATGGAGCGCAACGTCTTCTCCGAAAAATACCTGATCCGCCGCCCGGTGCTCGATGCGCTGACCGGCAAGGCGGGGGCTGCCCCGGTTTTCCTGATCGATGAGCTCGACCGCACCGACGAGGCGTTCGAGGCCTTCCTGCTCGAAATCCTGTCCGACTTCCAGGTGACGGTGCCCGAGCTCGGCACCATCAAGGCGGAAGAGCCGCCGATCGTCATCATCACCACCAACCGCACCCGTGAGATCCACGACGCGCTGAAGCGGCGCTGCCTCTATCACTGGGTCGACTATCCCAATGCCGAGCGCGAGTTGGAGATCGTGCGCCGCAAGGTGCCGCAGGCCAACCAGCGCCTTTCGGCCGAAGTTGTCTCCTTCATCCAGAAGCTGCGCCAGATCGAGCTGTTCAAGGTGCCGGGTGTCGCCGAAACCATCGACTGGGCCGGCGCGCTGACCGAGCTCGACAAGGTGGCGCTCGATCCGGAAACCGTCTCCGATACGATCGGTGTGCTGTTGAAATACCAGGACGATATTGCCCGCATCGAGCAGGGCGAAGGCCGGCGCATCCTCAACGAGGTGAAGGCCGAGCTTTCGGCGGCGGAGTAGGCGATGCCGCGCCCCGAGCCAAAAGAGGCCATGCCGCACGGGCGGATCGCCGACAACATCGTCTATTTTGCCCGCACCTTGCGCAAGGCTGGCATGCGGGTGGGGCCGGCCTCGGTCAAGGACGCCATCGAGGCGGTGCTCGCCGCGGGCATCGGTTCGCGCGACGATTTCTACTGGACGCTGCACGCCGTGCTGGTGTCGCGGCATGAGGATCACGCCATTTTCGACGAGGCCTTCCGGCTGTTCTGGAAGTCGCGCGAACTGATCGAAAAGATGCTGGCGATGTTTTCGCCGGTGGCGCCCGACACCAGGGAAAAGCAGAAGCCACGCGCCGCTGAAAACCGGGTCAGCCAGGCGATGTTCGAGGGACACCAGAAGAACCAGCCGCCACAGGAAATTCCCGAGATCGAGGTCGACGCCCGCTTCACCTTTTCCGGCAACGAGGTGCTGCGGGCCAAGGATTTTGCCCAGATGAACGCCGCCGAGATGGCCGACGCCAAGAAGGCGATCGCGCAGTTGCGGTTGCCTTTCGACATGGTGCGGACGCGGCGCTTCAAGGCCGATGCGCATGGCCGCCGCATCGATCCGCGCGCCATGATGCGTTCGGCCGCGCGCACCGGCGGCGAACTGATCCTGCAGAAATTCCGCTCAGCCCGCGAGGTTCATCCGCCACTGGTCGTGTTGGCCGACATTTCCGGCTCGATGAGCCAGTACACGCGGATTTTCCTGCATTTCCTGCATGCGCTGACGGAAAAAAGGCGTCGCGTGCACACCTTCGTCTTCGGTACCCGGCTGACCAATCTGACGCGGCAGATGCGCCATCGCGACCCGGATGCAGCCCTTGCCGACTGTTCGGCGGCGGTCATGGACTGGTCGGGTGGCACCCGCATCGGCGACACGCTGGCCGAGTTCAACCTGATATGGTCGCGTCGCGTGCTGGGGCAGGGGGCGGTCGTGCTTCTGATCACAGATGGGCTGGAGCGCGACGATGTCGCCGGCCTGTCGGAGGAGATGGAGCGCCTGCACAAATCCTGCCGGCGGCTGATCTGGCTGAACCCGTTGCTGCGCTTCGACGGCTTCCAGGCGCGCGCCCGTGGCGTCAAGGCGATGCTGCCGCATGTCGACGAGTTCCGCTCGGTGCACAATCTCGATGCGCTCGCCGATCTCTGCGCGTCATTGGACAAGAAGTCGGCACAATCCGTCGATCCGCGCCGATGGCTGGAAGCTGGCGCGAGGCGCGCCGCATAACCATATCCTTCCCATCCGGAAAACAGATCCCGAGAAAAACAGACTTCTGGAGAAACGGTCATGGAAAACAGCATTTATCTGGATGAGGCCCGCGACCCGCTGATCATTGCGGAGGGCTGGATGAAGGACGGCAAGGACGTGGCCATCGCGACAGTGGTCGAGACCTGGGGTTCGGCGCCCCGACCTGTAGGCAGCCATCTGGTCATCGACGCAGACGGCAATTTCCACGGCTCCGTCTCGGGCGGCTGCGTCGAAGGCGCTGTGGTCAGCGAGGCCATCGACGTCATCGACAGCGGCAAGGCCAGGATGCTGGAGTTCGGTGTTGCCGATGAAACCGCATGGCAAGTGGGCTTGTCCTGTGGCGGCCGCATCAAGGTGTACGTGGAAAGACTGGGCTAGAGCATGATCCCAAAAAGTGGGACCCGGTTTTTGGACAAGATGATGCTCGGACAAGAGATTTCCTGATGGATCCCTACGCCTTAAAAACTTTGAACGCCGAACGACGCGCCCGCCGTGCGGCGATCCTTGTCACCGATCTCGGTGACGGCCGCGACCGGATCGTGCGCGAGGGCGATCACGTCGCCGGCGATCTCGGAACCGCGATCGCCAGGGCGTTTCGCACCGGTAATTCCGGTTCGGTCGAAGCCGAGGGGCGGACTTTCTTTCTCAACGCGCATCTGCCGCAGCCGCGTCTGGTCGTGATTGGCGCTGTCCATATCAGCCAGGCGCTGGCGCCGATGGCGAAGATCGCCGGCTATCCCGTGGAGATCATCGACCCCCGCACCGCTTTCGCCACGCCGGACCGCTTTCCCGATGTGGCGCTTCATGCCGAATGGCCGGAGGATGTGCTGAAGCGTCAGCCGCTCGACAGCTACACCGCACTTGCCGCCGTCACCCATGATCCGAAGGTCGATGATTTCGCCCTGAAGGCAGCACTAGACGCCAACTGCTTCTATGTCGGCGCGCTCGGCAGCAGGAAGACGCATGCCAAGCGTGTCGAACGTTTGCTGGCGCTGGGCGCGAGCGCCGACCAGATCGCCCGTATCCATGCGCCGATCGGGCTCGATATTGGTGCTGCCAGCCCGGGAGAGATTGCTGTTGCGGTGTTGGCCCAGGCGATCCATGCCTTCCGCTCGCGCGGGCTGGACGCAAAAGGTGCGGCGGCGTGAAATTCGGACCGATCCCGATCGAGACGGCGGAAGGCGCGGTGCTGGCACACTCCACCACCGCTGGTGAACGCCGCTTCCGCAAGGCGCATAGGCTGAGCGCCGAAGATGTGGCGCTGCTACGGACTGCCGGTGTTTCCGAGGTCGTTGCGGCTGTTCTGGCTGAGGACGACCTCGGCGAGGATGCGGCCGCGCAAACGATTGCCGGGAGCATGGCCTTTCGCGGCATCGAAGCCAAGCCTGCCGCGACCGGGCGGGTCAACCTCCACGCCAAGGCGCCGGGCATCTTCACGGTCGATGCCGCTGCCATCGACGCCATCAATGCCATCGATCCCGCCATCACCATCGCCACGCTGGCGCAGCATGCGCCGGTCGAAAAAGGCCAGATGGTCGCGACGGTGAAGATCATTCCCTTCGCGGTCGGTTCAGCGCTAGTCGACGCTGCGACAGAAATCTGCGCCGCAGGCGAGATCTTTGCCGTCAATGCCTACCGGCCCGTGCGTGTCGGCGTCATCCAGACGGTTCTGCCGGGCATCAAGCCTTCCGTGCTCGACAAGACGCTGCGCGTCACCGAAGCACGGCTGGCGCGTACCGGCGGCAGGCTGACGGCCGAGCGCCGCACGGCGCATGAGATCGCGCCGGTGGCGGAGGCCACGGCTTCCCTGGTGCGCGACAATGACATGGTGGTGATCTTCGGCGCCTCGGCGATGAGCGATTTCGCCGATGTCATTCCCGCGGCGATCGAGAAAGCGGGCGGTACCGTCGTCCGCGCCGGTATGCCGGTCGATCCCGGCAATCTGCTGGTGCTCGGTACGCTCGGCGGCAAGCACGTCATCGGCGCGCCCGGCTGCGCCCGCAGTCCCAAGGAGAACGGGTTCGATTGGGTGCTGGACCGATTGATCGCCGGTCTCGACGTGACCGCCAGGGATGTTGCCGGCATGGGGGTCGGCGGGCTGTTGATGGAAATCCCCACACGGCCGCAGCCCCGCGAACCGCTGCCGGCCAAATCTCAACTGAAGGTCGGCATCGTGCTGCTGGCGGCCGGCCGGTCGAGCCGCATGGGTGGACCCAACAAGCTGCTGGCGCTGTTCGATGGCAAGCCGCTGGTGTACCGCACCGCCGAGCGGGCGCTTGGCTCGAAGGCGTCCAGAACTGTCGTCGTCACCGGCCACCAGCGCGAGCGGGTGCGCGCTGCGCTGGCGGGCCTCGACGTGATTTTCGCCGATAATCCTGATTTTGCCGACGGCTTGTCCACGTCGCTGAAGGCCGGCATTGCCTATCTGCCGGAGGACTCCGCCGGTGTGATGATCGCGCTCGGCGACATGCCCGATATCACGTCCGACGATCTCGACAACTTGATCGATGCGTTCCGCAAGGGCGGCGGCAATGCGGTGGTCCGCGCTTCGCATGACGGCAAGCGCGGCAATCCGGTGCTGTTGCCGCGTTCGCTGTTTCCGGCGATCGCCCATCTGGAGGGCGACACCGGTGCACGCCATCTGGTCGAGACCGAAGGGCTCGATGTCATCGATGTCGAGATCGGCGCGGCGGCGTCTGTCGATGTCGACACGCGCGAGGCGCTGGAAGGCGCCGGCGGCGTGCTGCAGGATTGACAAACCCAAGCCGAATTACGCATGCCTTGGGTATGTCTTTTCGCCGCCAAATTTTCTGTGCCTTTGCAGTCACGACCGCGTTGCTGTCTTCGGCCGCGCAAAGTCAGACGCTGTCCCTAAAACCCTTCAAGGACGATCTCTTCGCCTATCCGCCCACGCTGTCGTCCGACAGCAACGGCGCCTACACGGTCATCGACTACCGCGAGATGCGCGACATCAACCAGCGTGACCAGGTGCCCGAGCGGCGGGTGAACGCCCAATATACCGACGCCAGCGTGCGCAAGGTGCAGCAGGATCTGTTGCTGAAAACCGACGCCGGCGATATCAGGCATGTCGCTGTGGGCAAGACCGAGGGCGCCGGCATCATCGTGCTTTACCTGCACGGGCAGGGCGGCAGCCGCAAGCAAGGCGTCGACGACTTCACCTTCGGCGGCAATTTCAACCGGCTCAAGAACCTGATGGCCGGCAATGGCGGCCTCTACCTTAGCCCGGATTTTACCGATTTCGGCGACAAGGGAGCAGCGCAGGTGGCAGCGCTGATCGGTCACTATGCCGACCGGTCGCCAGGCGCGAAGATCTTCGTTGCCTGCGGATCGATGGGTGGTGCGCTGTGCTGGAAGCTTGCCGCGCGCAAGGACATGGGCGGCCGCATCAACGGCCTGCTGCTGCTCGGCTCACTCTGGGACGACAGCTTTTTCGCGAGCCCAGCATTCAAGCGCCGTGTGCCGGTCTTTTTCGGCCAGGGCAGTCACGACGTGGTCTTCCCAGTGGCAAATCAGGAGGCATTCTTTCGCTCGATCCTGGCCAAATCGAAGACTTACCCGACCCGTTTCGTTCGTTTCGAGACCGGCACCCATGGCACCCCGATCCGCATGACCGACTGGCGCGGCACGCTCAACTGGATGCTGTCGAAGGCGCCCTGATCGACACAGCCTACAAGCTCGTGTGATGCTCAAGGCGCAGTGTTGTAGTCGACGACAGTCTCGGGATTTTGCTCGCCGTCATAGGATGCATCGACGTCGTACTGGACCAGCGAGAAATTGCCGTTGCGGAACAGATACGTGCCGGCGTCGGAAGCATCGCCGACCCCGCGCCACTTGTTGAACGTGGTGATCGTCTGGGTGGCCTCGTCGTAGTCGGAATTGACCGCCCAGCCGGACGTCTGGAAACCGACGATGCTCATGCCCAGCAATTTGCCGTTGCTGTCATTGTTCTCGTAGCGGATGTCCATCTTGGGTTCGGCGAATTGCAATTGCTGCACGGCCGATGTCTCGTCGGTCATATAATAGACCGAGCTTTCATTGTAGGCGGCGGCCGAGCAGGAAAAATGGAACAGCCGCGTCTCCTTGTCGGGGTCGCCGGGCTGCGCATCCTTGTCCTTGTATTTGATTGAAAAGACCGTCGGCTCGTCGGCCAGGAACTGCTTGTCGCACTGGTCGCCATAGGTTGCCAGAAACGCCTTTTTTGCCTGCTCCAGCGCAGTGTCCTTCTTCGGTGGCGGCGGCCCGTCGCCGCAGCTTGGCGGCAGCGCCTCCTCGAAATCGGCGGTGGAGGGTTTCAGTGCCCCCTTCTCGATGTGGATCGGATCGAAGGGTGGCTCCGCCTGGATCTGGGCATTCACCTGGCGCAGCGTGTAGCAGCCGGCAAAAACCTTTTCGCCGCCGCTCTTGTCGGTGGCGCGAATGGCGACGGGCACGTTGTAGAAAATGCTGCCGGCCGCACCTTCGTCGGAAACCGCCCCGGTCAAGACCTCGACCTTGTCGGTGCCGTCATAGCCTTTGACGAAACTGTCGAAATCCTTTGCCGGTTTTGTATCGCCGAAATACCCCCAGGCGCGGGCGAATTCGTGCCGGCTGATGGCGCTGTAGAGCGAACGCACAACAGCATCGGCGCTCGACCGGTCGTCGACATAGGGCGTTTCGCGGGCATCTTCGGCTGCCAAGGTCGTTTGACCGATCGGGGCAAGGGAGAGAAAGGCAGTCGCTGCGAAAAGGGCGCATCTCATCGGGAACCTCCGCTCGATAAGAGGATTCTACGACGGCGATTGCGGCAACGTGGTGACGCGGCGTCGGCGGCCTTGAAAAATCCTGCACGAAGGCGCTACGTCGCGTCCGCCGGCGCTGGGCCGGGCAGGAGATTTGACGTGACGATATCGATGTATGAGGCATCCGTGCCGGTGTTTTCGGCGAGGCTGAAAGCGCTTTCCAATGTTCTTGCGACCGCCGAACAGAATGCGCTGGACCGCAAGATAGACCCGCAGGTTTTTCTGACGGCGCGGCTGGCGCCGGACATGTTCGCCTTGACCAGGCAGGTGCAGATCGCCACCGATCATGCCAAGGGCGCGCCGTCACGGCTCGCCGGCCGCGAAGTGCCGAAATACGAGGACAATGAGGCGAGTTTTGCCGATGTCCAGGCTCGCATCACGAAGACGCTCGACCTTCTCGCGACATTTTCGGCTGCCGAATTCGACGGCTCCGATGACAAGATCATCGAGCTGAAGCTTGGTGGACGCGAAAGCTCGATGCCCGGCCTGCAGTATCTGCTGCATGTGGCCATGCCCAACTTCTATTTCCATCTCACCACGGCTTACGACATCCTTCGCCACAATGGCGTACCGTTGGGCAAGGCGACATTCCTGGGATCGCGCTAAGGAATTGAGTTTTTTGGAGGTGTCCCGGACCGATCCGGGACATCCTGAACACCGGATGCAGCTAGCGAACGGACATTTCGCGGGCGATGCGGGGGAAGTCGGCCGGCTTGATCCCTATGTCGGCGCGGTCGGCATTGCTCATCGAATGAAGCAGCGCGAGCGCCGAGCGGTATCTCAGATGTTCCTGTGGCCGAGGCCGGGCGAACATTTCAGTGAAGAAACCCATGATTCAAGCCCCAAATTGGTCCTCCACGGCTGCCAATATAGGTGAATCGTGACAATTGTGCAGTGCAGCATTTGCATACCTGCCATGTCTTGGCGATTTTTTTCGCCATTTTCCGCAACCGGGTGAAACTTTTGCTGACGCGCATCGTAGCCTCGAATGCTAGCTGCATGGCTGCCACGAGGCGACGGCTAAATTCATTGAGATCGGTGCCATGCATTTTTAACGAGCCGGTTCTATGCTTCGATACCCGAATGGTCGGGCGAGGGGGAGGCTGACATCGCTACTGGCGCCAAGCGGGATTTCGCTTCGTTGCTCGACGACCTCTTCATCGCCCCCGACAAGAATGGCGAGGGCGAAGAGGCCGGCGCTCGTCCATCCATCCCGTTCGACTATCTTTCGGTGGCCGATGAACTCCATTCCGGCCGCATCAAGGTTTCCGCTGCCGAATATCGCGAGGCGGGCGCGGATCTGGCGACCGAATTCGCCGCTTTGCTCGATCATGCCAAGCTGGTTCTCGCCGGCGAAGAGCCAAAGCCCGAGGAAAAACTGCCGCCGATCGATCCCGAAGCCATCGCCGTCGAACTCGGCCTCAATCAGCCCAAGCAGGTCGCCGATTTCGGCCGTATGCGCCGCAGCTTTGCCTTTGCCAACCATCCCGACCGCGTCGCCCCGCATTTGCGCCAGCGCGCCATGATCCGCATGCAAGTGGCCAACATGCTGATCGACGAGGCCAAGCGTCGTGCACTGGCCGGTGCTCGCCGCTAACCCGGCTGGTTCACGCAAAAGTCGGCCTGGCGAGGCTTGGAGAGCGGGTCTGCTTTGCCTATAGATGCGGCTCCTCCGCGCAGTCGCGCCAGCCTTCCTCCGGAGCCGAATCCATGCACAAACGCCGTCTCGGTCGGACCGATCTTCTTGTTACCCAGATCTGCCTGGGCTCCATGACCTGGGGCCAGCAGAACACCGAGGCCGAAGGCCACGCCCAGATGGACCTGGCTTTCTCGCGCGGCGTCAATTTCATCGACACTGCCGAGCTCTATCCGATCCCGCCCAAGGCGGAGACACAGGGACGGACCGAAAAAATCATCGGCAACTGGATGAAAGCCAAGGGCAACCGCGACAAGGTGATCTTGGCCTCGAAGGTCGTCGGCCGCACGGCCAACAGCTGGTTTCGCGGCGACAGGCCGTCGCAACTGGTGCGCGCCGATATCTTTGACGCCATCGACAAGTCGCTAGCCAAGCTCGGCACCGACTACATCGACCTCTATCAGATCCACTGGCCGGAGCGGGATATCCCCTGGGGCGCCAACCCGACGCGCGTCGGCGCCGTGTCGCCGCGCGCCGATTCCGTCGGCGCACCGGCCGGCGAAACGCCGATCGCCGAGACGCTTGCGGTGTTTGACGAATTGGTGAAGGCAGGAAAGATCCGGCATTTCGGCCTGTCGAACGAGAGTTCCTGGGGCGTGATGCGGTTCCTTGCCGAAGCCGACAAGGGTATCGGCCCGCGCGTCGCGTCGATCCAGAACGCCTACAATCTCGTCAACCGCACCTTCGAGGTGAATCTCGCCGAGGTCTGCGAGCGCGAGCAGGTGTCGCTGCTGCCCTATTCGCCGCTGGCGCAGGGCTATCTCACCGGCAAGTACGACCACGGCGCGCGGCCTCAGGGCTCGCGCACTCAGCTGTTCAATCGCGGCCAGCGCTACGAGACGCCAGGTGCCGCCGAGGCACAACTCGAATACAATGAGCTGGCGCGCTCCTTTGGCCTGGAGCCGGCACTGTTTGCCAACGCCTTTGTCTCGAGCCGGCCGTTCGTAACCTCGAACATCGTCGGCGCGACGACCGTTGCGCAGCTCGATATGGCGCTGTCTTCCGTCGACGTCGTCTGGACCGACGAAATGCAGAAGGCGGTGGATGCGATCCACCAGCGGGTCGGCAATCCCTGTCCTTGAACGGGGATTGCTGGCCGAATATCCAACGATTACAATGGGAGAAGGGCGGCAATGAATTTTCCGATCGAGGCTATCCGGGGGAGATTTCCCGCTCTCTCTCTGACCGACAAGGGCCGCCGCCGCATCTATCTCGACAACCCTGCCGGCACGCAGGTGCCACAGGCAGTGGCGGATGCGGTATCGCGCTGTCTCTTGACCACCAATGCGAACCTTGGCGGCTACTTCGAAACGACGATTGCCGCGCAGGCCGTCGTCGATGAGGCACATGAGGCCATGGCCGATTTCCTCGGCGCCGCAAGCCCTGAGGAAATCGTCATCGGCGCCAACATGACGACGCTGACCTACCACATCTCGCGCACGCTCGGCCGCACGATGCAGCCCGGTGACGAGATCATCCTCACCCGCATGGACCATGAGGGCAACGTCTCGCCCTGGCTGCAACTGGCCGAGGATCACGGCCTCGTCGTGCGCTGGCTGCCGTTCGACGAAACCAGCTGGCAGGTCGAGGAGGCGACGCTGGCTGGCTTGCTTTCGGAGAAGACACGGCTGGTCGCGTTGAACTACGCCAGCAATTTGACCGGTTCGATCAACCGGGTGAAGGCGCTGACTGCGATAGCCAGGAATGCCGGTGCGCTGGTCTATGTCGATGCCGTCCAATTCGCGCCGCACGGCCTGATCGACGTGCAGGAGCTCGGCTGCGATTTTTTGATCTGCTCGGCCTACAAATTCTTCGGACCGCATATGGGCATATTGTGGGGCCGGCGTGATGTCATCGAGACGCTGGAGCCCTACAAATGCCGCTGCTCTTCCAACGGTCTGCCGGAGCGGTTCGAACTCGGCACGCCGCAGATCGAGCTGATGGCCGGCCTCACCGCCGCGGTCGACTACTTTGCCGACCTTGGCGAGGGCGGTTCAAGAAGGCAGAAGATCGCCAAAGCGTTCGCGGCTTCGATCGCATACGAAAACCCGTTGGCGCAACAACTGATCGACGGCCTGTCCGATATCGAGGGCTTGACCGTCCACGGCATCACTGACCCGAAGCGGCTCGGCGATCGCGTGCCGACGGTTTCCTTCACGGTCGAGCGCATCGTGCCGGAGACAATCGTGCGGCAGATGAACGCCGAAAACATCTTCCTGTGGTCCGGTCACAACTACGCCTGGGAGATCGTCCACCAGCTCGGCATTCCAGCCGAGCATGGCGTCGTGCGCATCGGCATTGCTCACTACAACACGGCAGCCGAAATCGACGAAACGCTGGAAAGTGTGCATCGGGTCATCGCCATGCTCAGGCAGCAGCGCTCCTGACGCTGGCTTGAGCATTCACCGCATCTTGCCGCCGAAACCAGTGAGGAACGCCGTGAGATTGTCGCCGAGTTCGTCGCAGAGGTAGCCGCCCTCCTGGACGATGACCGTCGGTAAGCCGAGCTTTGCGATGGCCTCGCCGATGCGCGAGAAGCCAAGCGTCGTCACCGAAAGTCCGCCGAACGGATCGCCCTCGAACGCGTCGAGGCCGAGCGCCACAACGAGCGCGTCGGGCGAAAAGGCACGGATACGCTGGAAGGCCACCTCGAGCGCTTCGAGAAACGCCGCGTCGGCGGATTTGCGCGGCAGCGGCAGGTTGAAATTGTAGCCGAGGCCGGGCCCTTCGCCGCGCTCGTCGGCATGGCCCCAGAAGAACGGATAGAAGCGCACCGGATCGGCGTGCAGCGAGACGGTCAGCACATCCGGCCGTGCATAGAAGATGCCTTGCGTGCCGTTGCCGTGATGCAGGTCGACATCGAGGATCGCCACCCGTGCGGCCTGTTTGCGCAGAACCTGCGCGGCGACGGCCGAGTTGTTGATGAAACAGAAGCCGCCGGCGACATCGGCAAAGGCATGGTGGCCGGGCGGGCGGCACAGCGCGTAGGCGGCCGGTGCGCCTGATATCACCGCCTCGGCCGCATCGACCGCGCTCCAGGCGCTCCATAGCGCGCTCTGCCATGTCTCGCCCGAGATCGGGCAGGCCGTGTCGGCCATGTGATAGCCGGCCTGGCCGACCGCCGAGGCCGGATAGGAGCCATTGCGCGCGATCGGATGGATGTTGGGGATCACTTCGGCCGAAGCGCCCTCGATGCGCTGCCAGCGCGCGTAGATATGCTCGAGGAAATCCAGATATTCCGGCGTGTGCACCGCCGCGGCCGGGCCGAGCCCATGATCCCGAGGTCGCTCGATCGTGCAACCCGCAGATAGTGCGCCGGCTAACAATCTCTCGATGCGCTCCGGCTTTTCCGGATTGGGCTGTGCCGCGCCGCTCGAAAGAAAGGCCTTGGGGTCGTGGCGCTTCTGTTCCTCGGCATAGAAGGCTTTCATTCCTGATCCCCGTTTTCCGGCGCGTCGGCGAAAGCAAAGAAGGCCTCGCCGATGATTTTCTGGGTCTGTTCGTAGCTCGACCAGGCGATGCCCAGCCTCTCGTAGAAGGCCTTGGCCCCTTCATTGTCGGTGTCGACGGACAGCCGGAGATAGACGCCGCCTTCCTTCCGGCACTGCGCCGCAACGTGCCGCAGCAGCCGCTCGCCGATCTTGCGGCCGCGAAACCGGTCTTCGACATAGAGATCCTGCACATAGACGCCGGGCCGCCCCATCCAGGTCGAAAAGATCGGGAAATGCAGGCAAAGGCCGGCAAACTCGCCGCCCACTTCGGCGATCAGGGTGGAGAAAGCGGGCTTTTCACCAAAGCCGTAGGTGCGCAAATCATCTGCTGTCGAAATGATCTCCTCCGGCGCACCGATATGCGTGCCGAGTTTCAGGATCGCGGCGTGGATGGTTTCGACGTCTTCCACTCGGCCGGGGCGGAGGCGGATTTTGGGCGAGGCAATCATTTCAGGTTCATCTCAGATCAGCATCTCAAAACGCCACCCGGTCGCCGCCCTTGAGCGCCAGCATGTCGCGCGCTTCGGTGGGCGTTGCAACCTCCAGCGACAGCCCGTCGAGAATGCCACGGATACGGCGCACCTGATCGGCATTGGATTTCGCCAGCTGGCGGCCGTCATAGAGACTGTCCTCCAGCCCGACACGGACATTGCCGCCCATGGCTGCTGCAATTGAGATCAGCGGCATCTGCTGGCGGCCGGCGGCGAGCACCGAGAACTGGTAGCTGTCGCCGAACAATTTGTCGGCGATCCGCTTCATGTGGACGAGATTGTCCGGGTCGGCGCCAATGCCGCCGAGAATGCCCAGCACGAACTGGATGAACAGCGGGCCAGACACCAGCCCGCGATCGCGGAAATGCGCCAGCGAATAGAGATGGCCGACATCATAGCATTCGAATTCGAAGCGCGTGCCGCAGCCCTTTCCCAGTCTTTCCAGCACCCCTTCCATATCGGCGAAGGTGTTCTTGAAGATCGTGTCCCGCGTCGCTTCCAGCAGCTTGGGTTCCCATTCGTGCTGCCATTCCCTCGGCTTGTCGAGCATCGGGAACAGCGCGAAATTCATCGAACCCATGTTGAGCGAGCACATTTCGGGTTCGGCCCGCAAAGGGGCTGCCAGCCGCTGGTCCAGCGTCATCAGCGACGAGCCGCCGGTGGTGATGTTGATCACTGCATCGGTCGCCTGCTTGATGCGCGGCAGGAACTGCATGTAGACGTCCGGATCGGCGGTCGGGCGGCCATCTCTGGGGTCGCGGGCGTGCAGATGCAGGATCGAGGCGCCGGCTTCCGCCGCCGCGATCGCGTCTGCGGCGATCTGGTCCGGCGTCACCGGCAGATAGGGCGACATGGACGGCGTGTGCACCGAGCCGGTGACGGCGCAGGTGATGATGACTTTTCGCGGTGCCATTTCTTACCCCTGGCCTCCGACCGGCAGGTCGAGCTCGGCGGCCAGAACCTCCAGCGAGTCACCGATGATGGAGATGATCTCGCCGACCTGCTCGGCCGTGACGATCATCGGTGGCGCGACCATGAAATTGTCGCCGTCGACGCCGCCCTTGACCCTGCGGCCATAGATGATCAGCCCGCGTTCATAGGCGAGGTCGAGCAGCCGCTGCGTGGCTTTCTTGTTCTGGTCGATCGGTTTTAGGGTCTCGGGATCGGCGACCATCTGGGCGCCGGTGAGCAGGCCCTTGCCACGCACGTCGGCAAGGAACGGAAACCGCTTCGCCAGGCCTTTAAGCCCGTCCATCAGCACGTCGCCCATGGCTGCCGCATTGGCGATCAGGTCGAGCCGGTCCATTTCGCCGAGCACAGCCAGGCCGGCGGCACAGGCCAGCGGATTGCCGGCATAGGTGTGGCCGTGCTGGAAGCCGCCGGAGGCGAGCAACGGCTGCACCAGCCGCATCGGTGCGGCGAGTGCGCCAAGCGGCGCATATCCGGAGCCCAGCCCCTTCGACAAGGCGACGATGTCTGGCTTGCAGTTCCAGTGATCGCCGCCGAGGAATTTGCCGGTGCGGCCGGCACCGCTCATGACTTCGTCATGGATGAGCAGGATGCCGTAGCGGTCGCAGATCTCGCGGATGCGCGGATAGTAGCTGTCGGGCGCAACCAGGGCTGAGGTCGCAGCGCCGCCGATCGGCTCCATGATGAAGGCAACCACGCTGTCCGGGCCTTCCGCAAGAATCTTCTCCTCCAGCATGTCGGCATAGCGGATGCCGCGCTGCTCAATCGAGAGATTGTCGCGGTCGCGCCAGGCATTCGGCGCCGGCACGGTTGGCATCACCCGCATCATCGGCTCGAACGTTTCGGCCAGCGCATCGTCGCCGGTGATCGAGAGCGAACCCAACGTGCCGCCATGATAGGAGGGGAAACGCGTGATCACCTTCCAGCGGCTGGCCTGGCCGGTGGCGACCGCCCATTGCCGCGCCAGCTTGATGCAGGATTCCGTCGCCTCCGAGCCACCGGAGACGAAGAAGATGCGGTCCATGCCCTCCGGCAGCTTGCCGGCCAACTCCCGCGCCAACTCCTCCGCCGGCTCGTTCTCGAAATGCAGCCGATAGGCGAAGGTGGCGCGGTCCATCTGCCGCTTCATGGCGTCGAGCACATTGCGATTGGAATGGCCGATATTGGCCACCATCGGGCCGCTCGAGCCATCGATGAAGCGGCGGCCGTCCTGCGTCCACATGTAGATGCCTTCGGCGCGGTCGATCAGCGGCCGGCGCAGGCTGGACAGATAGAACAGATGCGAGTCTCGCCGGGCTTCGGTTTCTTGAACGGCGGATTGGACTTTCGACATGTCAGGGCTTTCCGAGGTAACGATCGAGGACATTTTTCGTGACGCGTTCGACCATCGGGTCCTGTCTTAGCAGGCCGGCGACCCATTCGCAGCTTCCGGCATGGAATACCTCGCCCTTGCCGCGCGGGAAATTGACGATCATGCCGTTGCCGCGTTTGACCTTTTCCAGATTGGCGTCGCTCGCCTCGCCAAACAGCGTTTCGGCGGTGAAGCGGCCGTCTTCGTCGGTGAGGAACTGGTCCTCGATCGGGATATCGGCGCTTTCCTCGACCTGGGAGGCCATGCCGACGGCGAGAACCTGCAGGCCATCTGGCGCGCCGCTGGTCGCAGTCGGGTAGGGCAGGCCGCCGCGTATCTCGAAGTCGAGCCCGTCGACCTCATAGCCATAGACATGGCTGTCCGCGCCCAGCAGGTCGCCATAGTAGATGCCGGTGCCGGCGAAGGCCCAATGCTCGGGCCGGTAGACCGGGAAACCACGCACGCCGCGCGGTGCACAGCCGCCCCAGCCGGCATAGACACCGCGCGTCGCGTTGAGCCCGAAGGTCGCCGAACCCGGCCGGCCGATTTCCGGCGCCTCCCAGGAATTGGTGGCACGGGTGACGTCGCCGTCTGGGAGATAGGCCGGATCTTCGGCACGCGAGCGATATTTGTAGCAGACCTGCCGGCGGCCCTCGTCTTCGAACCGCGTCTGCCACATGAAATTGCCGGCAAAGCGCGCCGCATGGCCGCCGCGGGTCACATAGGCGTCGACGGCATCGCGCATTTCCCAGGTCCAGTATTCGTCATGGCCGACGAACACGGCGCAGTCATAGCCGTCGAGAATTTCCGGCGAAAAATGCAGATCATGCTGGCTGGCGAGATCGACTTGATAGCCGGCCCGCTCGGCGAAGCGGAAAAAATGGCTGTCGTAGCTGGCCCAGCCGGACGAAGCGTATTTCTTCGAATGGCCGGTGGCGAGCGCCCACTCCATGTGCGGATAGCGCGGCACGGTCTTCGGCGGCACAGCGACCTCCAGCGGCACACGCGGCGCATCCTTGGGCAGCACGACGAAGCCACGGCACCAGGGGCGCTGCGTCGAGACGATGGGCGAATACTGGTTGCGATCCGGCCCGGTGATGCCCTGATAGTGGTTGGAGCCGCCCCAGGTGTTGTAGGCCAGCCATGTGCCTGTCGCCGCCACCTGGAGCACGCGGCCAGGTTTGCGGCCCGGCTGCGGGCAGACGATGAAAATATGGTGGCATTGGATCGGCTTGCCGTCGAGCCCGTCGGCGGTCAGCGTGACCCGATAGGCGCCGGACGGCCAGCCCGCTCCGACGCGAAATTCGAAGGATGGGTCCCAACCGCAGCCTTCAGCCGAACACTGGTCGGGTGTGTCCTGCCAGCGTGCCGCGATGCCCGATTTCTCGAATACTTTGTTTTCGCTGCCGCCATCTCGGGTGATTGTGATGCCGAACGTCGCAGCTGTCGAACTGACATGCAAAGCCACCGTTTCGCCGGCGCGATAGGAAAACCGGTCGCTGTAGCACCAGATCTCGCCGCGCTCGCCATCCATGCCTGGCCACTCGTAATAGTGGCCGCGCACCGCGTGGCGGCGCTGCTCCGGCGTCAGTCCGAAATCGGGGAATTCCGTGTTTGGGCTGGTCATGGTCATCCTCAGGCGGAAAGATATTTCTTGAGGAAGCTGCGCGTGCGGTCCTTCTGCGGCGCGCGGAACATGTCGCCGGGCGGGCCTTCCTCGACGATCACGCCGCCATCCATGAACAGCACCCTGTCGGCCACTTCGCCGGCAAAGCGCATCTCATGCGTTACGATGAGCATGGTCATGTGTTCGGCGGCAAGCTGTTTCATCACCGCATTGACCTCGTCGACCAGTTCCGGATCGAGCGCCGAGGTGGCTTCGTCGAACAGCATCACCTTGGGCTGCATCGCCAGCGCACGGGCAATGGCCACACGCTGCTTCTGGCCGCCCGAAAGCCGCGAGGGGTAGGCGTCGATCTTGTCGGCGAGCCCGACCTTGGACAAAAGGCTATGCGCCAGCGCATGCGCGTCACTTTTGGTCATGCCTTTTAGGATGATCGGTCCCATGGAAATGTTCTCGATCACGGTCAGATGCGGGAACAGATTGAAGTGCTGAAACACCATGCCCATCTGCTGGCGCACCTTGTTGATGTGCCGCTCGAAGGCATGGCCGTGCAGCTTCTGGTTGACCTGCACGCCGTCGAGCCAGACTTCACCGGAGTCCAGGGATTCCAAATGGTTGATGGAGCGCAGCAGCGTGCTCTTGCCGGAGCCACTCGGGCCGATGATGGCGACGATCTGCCCGCGATCGACCGACAGGCCTATGCCTTTGAGGACCTCGACGGCGCCAAACGATTTGCGCGCGCCGCGAACCTCGACCATTGGCCGCTGCGTGCTCATCGGGAAACCTCCACATGTCTTTCAAACCGACGCAAAGCCGCCTCGAGCACAAGATTGAGAATGTAATAAAGCGCCGCTGCGGTGATGTAGAACTCGAATGGGCGGAACGTTTCGCTGATCGCCAGCTGGGCCGAATGGACCAACTCGGCGATGCCGATGACCGAGACGATCGAGGATTCCTTCAACAGCGCGATCAGATTACCGCCGATCGGTGGTGCCGTGTTGCGGATGGCTTGCGGTATCACGACATGGCGCAGCGTCTGCCACTTGCCGAAGCCGATGCTGCGCGCACCCTCCGTCTGGCCGACATCGACGGCCACGATGCCGGCGCGGATGATGTCGGCATTGTAGACGGCAAAGTGCAGGCCGAGCCCAACAATGCCGGCGGCAAGGGCAGGAATGTCGATGCCGATCTGCACCAGGCCGAAATAGATCAGGAACAGCTGCAACAGCAGCGGCGTGCCCATGAACACCCACATGAGCGCGCGCACGGGATAGGCAACGATCTTCGGAGCGTAGAGCACGATGACCGCGAACAGGATGCCGCCGACGAAGCTGAGTGCGCCCGCCGAGACCGTCAGCACCCCCGTCCACCAGGCACCAATCAACAGAAGGTCCCAGTAGGGCGCGACGACGGTGAAATCCAAACCTTGCATCGTGCTCTCCGGTCAGACGATGGCGAAGCGTTTGTCGAGCAGGTCGACGACCCGCGCAACCGCGTAGACCATGATCATGTAGAGCAGGGCTGCAACGCCGAATATCTCGAACGGCTTGTAGGTGGAGCCGATGAAGCGCTGGGCGGTGTAGGTCAGTTCGACGACTGAAATGGTCGACACAAGTGCTGATCCCTTCAACAAAGCAACCGTATTGACCCCGAGCGGCCGGATCATCAGCCGTGCGGCCTGCGGCAGCACGACCTTGCGCAAGGTCTGGAAACGGCTGAAGCCTATTGTGCGGGCGGCCTCCGTCTGGCCCCTGTCGACCGCGACCAGCGCACCACGGATCGATTCCGCCATATAGGCGCCGATGTTGAGACCGAGGCCGATAACGCCGGCGGCGAACGGCTCCAGATTGATGCCGATCTGCGGGCCGCCGAAATAGAGCACGAAGAGCTGGATCAGGCACGGCGTGCCGCGAAACAGGCTGACATAGAGCGTGCCGATGGTCCGCAGGATTGCCGATTTCGACATCTTGGCGGCCGCGGCCAATGAAGCAGCCGCGAGGCCCAGGATCAGGGCCAACACCGTGATCTCGATCGTCACCAAGGCGGCCTCCACGAAGAACGGGAAGACGCGCTGCATCAAGGAGAAATCCATGAAAGGGTCCAGCAGGAGTAACGCTCGGCTTCAGGCGGCTTTGGTCGCCTGAAGCCAGGAGAGATCAGCGGATGTCGCTGCCGACCCACTTCATCGAGATCTTTTCGTAGCTGCCGTCCGCCAGCATGTCGTCCAGCGCCTTCTGCATCGCAGCCTTGAGCTCCGGATTGTCCTTGCGGATGGCGATGCCGATGGCAACAGCGCCGCCTTCGATATCGGGCGTGTTGAGCTTGCGGACCTTCTCGCCCGTCTCCTTGACGGCAACCATGACCGGAATGTTGTCGACGACTATCGCGTCGACGCGGCCGGCCCTCAGCTCCAGCAGCAGTTCCGGCAGGCCCTTGTAGGTACGGATATCCCAGCCGCCCTTTTCGCGCGCCCATTTCTCATGCGTCTCGCCCAGCGTCACGCCAATGGTCTTGCCCTTGAGGTCGTCGAGGCTCTGCACTTTCGACTGCTCGCTGACGAAAACGGCGCGGCCGGCGTGGTAGTAAGGCCCGACGAAATCGACCACCTTTTCACGCTCAGGCGTGATCGTCATCGAGCCAACGACGGTGTCGTATTTGTTGGCGAGCAGGCCGGCAATGATGCCGTCCCAGGCCGTGGTGATGATGGTGCCCTTGACACCGATGCGCTCGGCGATGGCCTTGCCGATATCGGCGTCGAAACCGACGACTTCATTCTGGTCGTTGACGAAGTTGAAGGGCGGATACTGACCGCTCATGGAAATCTTCAGCTCGCCCGCCGCCTTGATCTTTTCGAGGTCGTCGGCCCTGGCCGAAACGGCGGTGAAGGTCGACGCAAGCAGCAGGGCCGCAACGGCGATGCCGGAAAATACTCTGTTCATCTGATTTCCTCTCCTCTGGATGACGCGCAAGGTTTGTTCTTGGGAGGCGTGCAGACGCTTTCCTGTCATCAATGATTGCCTTTGCGGCATCATTGCGCAAATAGATAATGGGAATAGAGAGCATAGATATCAGGAATGGCACTTCCACGCCCCGAACGGCTGGTCTGGGATCTCGACTGGAACCTTCTGAGGACATTCGTCGTCATCGCGGAGGTGAAGGGCATCACGCGAGCTGCGGAGCGACTGAACCTCAAGCAACCCAGCGTCAGCAATGCTCTGCGGCGGCTGGAGGACCGGGTGGGCCGGCGTCTGGTCGAGCGCGACGCGACGCGCTTCGAACTGACCGAGGTCGGGCGGCTTCTCTACGAGCAGAGCGTCGAGGTGTTCGGCACCATATCGCAGTTGCCGCTGCTGATGCGCGGCATCAGCGACGATGTTACCGGCCATGTGATGATCGCGACGGCAAGCCATGTCGTCTCGCCGCTCTTTGATCAGGCGCTGTCCGAGTTCCACAGCAACTACCCGCACGCCAGCATCACCATTTCAGTCGCAGCAAGCACCGAAGTCGCCAAGCAGGTGAGGGACCGGCGTGCTTCCTTCGGCATCTGCCTGGTCAGCCAGCGCGATCCGGCGCTGGAATATGCGATGGTCTACCGCGAGTTCTTCGGCTTCTTCTGTGGGCCGCAGCACAGGCTTTACGGGCAAACCGGGCTGACGCTGACCGATCTCCGGGGCGAGCCCTCGGTATCGTTCCAGACCGACCATATCTCGGATGCGTTGCGGCCGGTCGCGCTGTTGCGCAGCGAGGCCCGGCTCAACGCCGATGTCGTCGGCGTGTCCTCGAGCCTGGAAGAGGTGCGGCGCATGATCGTCGCCGGGTTGGGCATTGGGCCGCTGCCGCTGCACGTCGCGCGGCGGGATGTGGCGGATGGAATGCTGTGGCGGCTGCCGCCCTATGACGCGCCGCCGGCCATCGACATCTTCCTGCTGGTCAATCCGGACAAGGTGATGAACCGCGCCGAGAAGGCGCTGCTGTCAGGGCTGCAGACGCTGATTGCCGACACACCCCTCGAGGACCGCATCTACATAGGCTGACGGGCGGAGACAGGCTTATTCGATCAGGAAGGCCGAAGAGCGGTCGCGCATCGGCTCGTCCAGAGCGACCGAGGCGCGCGCGGCAAGGTCGAAGCGCACGCTTGTCGTCCGGCTCGATGCGCGGACAATGCCGTCGAGCGAGCCCAACATCACCTGTTCGAAGGTGATGGAGGTGCGGCCGATCTTCACGACATGCGAGCGGATGGTGATGAGCGCACCGGCTTTCGTTTCATGCCGATAGTCGATTTCGGTGCGCACGTCGGCCCATCCGATCTGCGACGCCTGGTTGTCGTCCTGTCCGGCGATATGGCCGAGAAGCTGGAAGCTGGCATCATCGAACATCGCCGCATAGTGACGCACATTCACGTGCCCCATCACGTCGCACATCCAGGGATGAGCGACGCCGACAAAGGTGACGAGAGATTTGCTCATGGGGATTTGCTCCGTGGCCCTCGACGATCGCGCAGACGCAATATCGAAACGCGCGACGACAGGCAAACGATCTGCTGTCCCTGGCATCTTCGAACCGAGAATGGCCTTCGGACTTCGTATTCGTTAGCCGCACCCTTGGCCACCTCCATCAAACGGACTATCTCAGGGGTGGCGGCGTTTCCGCCACGGGGGTCGGCATGCTCAGAGTGCAAAAGGTCAAGGTCGACGAGATCTACGTGCCGACAGCGCGCAAGAAGACGCTGCATCCCGAGACCGTCCGCCATCTCGCCGAGGACATTCTGGAAAACGGCATGAAGACGCCGATCCAGGTCCGCCATGACGGCAAGCGCCACATCCTCGTCGAAGGCCTGCACCGGCTGGAAGCGGCAAAGTGGCTCGGCGAGACCGAGATCGAGGCCTATCTGGTGCAAGCCAAACGCCACTGAGGCTTCGGCCCATCGATCACTTCGTCATCCACGGGCGGAGCTGCGCTCCTGCTCCGCCCGTGGATGACGAAGGTGGGTGACGCCTCGGGTCAATCGAGACGGCGTCGCAAAATTTTCGCTGGCCGATGTCGGCTTGCGGTTCATCGGCTCGTCCTTGGGACGGAAGCCAGATCAAACGCAGGACGCCATCATGACCATCAAGCTCGACATCGCCCCCACCAACGACCGCGAACTGGTTCTCGCCCGCATCATCGATGCGCCGCGCGAGAACGTCTATCGCTGCTGGACCGATCCGAAACTGATCACGCGCTGGTTCTCGCCAAAACCGTGGACGACGCCGCGCGCGGAGATGGATGTGCGCGCCGGTGGCTCGAGCCTTGTCGTCATGGCCAGCCCGGACGGCAACGAGTTCCCCAACCCAGGTGTCTTCCTCGAAGTCGTTGCCGGCAGGAAGATCGTCCTCACCGACGCCTACACTGAGGCTTGGCAGCCTTCGGAAAAGCCGTTCATGACCGTCGCGCTGACCTTCGAGGACGAGGGCAACGGCAAGACCCGCTACATCGCTCGGGTCAGGCACTGGAGCGTCGCCGACCGCGAACAGCATGAGAAGATGGGGTTCCACGAGGGCTGGGGACAGTGCGCCGACCAGCTCGAAGAACTCGCCAAAACGCTTTGATCCGCATAACGCCTTGATATCGACAGGAGAGGAGATCGATATGTTCAAAACCCTGTTTTTCGCCATTTTTGCTTCGGCCGCAGCACTGCTTGCCTGCCCGGGCATCACCAATGCAGAGGAGACAAAACCTGCCATGACGACTGAAACGAATGCACTGCCGAAGCCGGAAAAGTCCGGCCTTCTGACGATCAACGGCCTGAACTACTACTATGCAATCTATGGCAAGGGCGAGCCGCTGCTTCTGCTGCATGGTGGTCTTGGCACCACGGATATGTTCGCGCCGATCCTGCCGAAACTTGCCGAAAACCGCACCGTCATCGGCGTCGACCTGCAGGGTCACGGCCGCACCGCGCTGGGTGACCGACCATTCACCGTGGAGGCGATGGGCGACGACATGGCCGCCATCGTCAAGGCGCTCGGTTACAGCCAGGTCGATGTCATGGGCTATTCGCTAGGCGGCGGCGTCGCCTTCCGCATGGCCGTCCAGCATCCCGAAGCGGTGCGCCGCCTCGTCCTGGTATCGACCGGCTACGCCACGGACGGCTTCTATGACGAGATGCGTCCGCAGCAGGCACAGGTGAGCGCAGCCGCGGCTGAGTTCATGAAGGACACGCCGATGTACAAATCCTACGTCGCGGTGGCGCCGCATCCGGAGGAGTTCCCGAAGCTCCTCGATGCGCTGGGCGGCTTCATGCGTCAGAACCGCGATTACTCGGCCGACGTCGCCAAGCTGAAGATGCCTGTCATGCTGGTCTATGGCGACAGCGATATGTATAAGCCCGAACACGAGATCAAGTTCTATCAGATGCTCGGCGGCGGACTGAAGGACGCCGGCTGGATGCGCGAGAACCTGTCGCAGAACCGCCTGGCGATCCTGCCCAACCGCACCCACTACGATGTCTTCTTCGCCCCGGAGCTGACGGCCGCCGCGCTGCCGTTCCTAAACGGCCAGACCAAGGTCAAGACCTGGGACGAGGTCGTCGGCGAAATGGAGTGAACGCCAAAACCGCCGGCTGTTGGCGGGCAGCCGGCATTCCGTGGCTCCATGACGGCTTTCGGCGTCATGGCTTCATCCCAACTCGCATCAGCACAAGCGATGACATTGCATCAAAGCTTTTCAATTGACCCAATCGGCCCCGCCGATACGTTGCGCGCCTATTCTCTCCCACCAGTGGATCCAGACAATGGCAAGATATGAGGGCGGATGCCTGTGCAAGGCGGTGCGCTACCGCGCGGACGCGGCTCCCATCAACGAACGCGTCTGCCACTGCCGGCTTTGCCAGAAGGCGATCGGCGCCGCCTTCAACGCACGCGTGCTGTTTCGCATCGAGGACGTGACGATCGATGGGCCGCTGGCGACTATAGGCTCTTCACCGGATCTCAAGCGCGGCTTTTGCCCGAGCTGCGGCACAACGCTGTTCTCCCGACGTGATTCCGCAGGCATTATCGGCATCACCACCGGTTCGCTCGACGATCCCACGGCTTTCAAGCCGCAAATGCATATTTTCACGGCCTCGAAGCAGCCTTGGCTGGTGCTTGATGACGGCCTGCCGAAATACGAAGGCGCCCCTCCGCCAGGCTAATTTTTCCCTTCTCCCCTTGTTGTGGAAGAAGGTGGATCGACGCGCAGCGCCAGGGGAAGGGAAGAGCGCAAGCATGGCCAAAATTTAATCCAAATCGACACGAGATAGCCGGCAAAGCGTCATTGGCGAGCCATCTTTGTCGTCCTATTTAAGGGTCGCGGGTACGGCATTCGAGGAGACGACGGATGAACGACAGCATCAGCACCCTGGACGAGCTTTTGAGCGATCCGATGGTCCTGCTTGTGATGGAGCGCGATCGTGTGCGTCCCGAACAGGTGCGCATGCTGCTCGAACGGGCTCGCCGGCCTTCGACCGATGAGCCCGAAGTGCCGCCGGCGCATGTGATCGCCAGGACATGCCAGAAACTCTGGCTCTGCCCGTAGTCGCTTTGCGATTTTCCCTGTGTACCTCAAGCCGGCCCCAAGGTGGGCCGGTTTTCGAACGGCGTGCACCTCGGCGTGCCAGCTTACAAATCCGTAAATTGATTATCCGGCCCATGACGATAAGGCTTGCCCGGGATTGACCGATGGTTGGTCCACGCAACTCCGATCTCTCATGCACGGAATTCGATTTTGGCCGATATCTGCACCCAAGGCCTCGACACGGGCTTCGTCGGCCTGGGGTTCGCCAAGGTGGCGTTCCTCGGCGTGGTGCAAGGCATCACGGAACTGCTGCCAATTTCCTCGACTGCCCATATGCGCATCGTGCCGGCCGTGCTCGGCTGGCAGGATCCTGGCTCCGCCTTCTCCGCTGCCATGCAGCTTGCGGCCCTTGCCGCGGTGGTCAGCTATTTCTGGAGCGACGTCAGGGATATCCTGTTTGGATCGCTCGACGCTCTGGCGCGACGCGATTTCGCCGACCGGCATTTCAAGCTGGCGCTCTGGATCGTGCTGGCGACGATCCCCATCGTCATTGCCGGCGTTGCGCTGTCGGGCCTGCTTAACGCCTGCAATTCGCCGCTGCGTAGCCTGACGGTGATCGGCTGGGCCTGCATCGCCATGGCTATCCTGCTGGCGCTGGCCGAGATCTTTGCCCGTCACCGGCGCAGCATGGGCGATGCGTCGCTGACCGATGCGCTGCTCGTCGGTATCGCCCAGATCGGCGCGCTTGTCCCCGGCGTCTCGCGCTCGGGCTCGACCCTGACAGCGGCACTGGGGCTCGGCTTCAAGCGGGCCGAAGCGGCGCGCTTCTCATTCCTGCTCGGGCTGCCTGCCATCGCGCTCGCCGGCCTCAAGGAACTCTGGGAACTGCACAAGGTCCATCTCGACGCCCATGGCTGGTCGGTGCTTGCTGTCGGGCTGGTCGTCGCGTCGATCTCCGCCTTCTTCGCCATATGGGGGCTGATGCGCGTGCTGGAGCGTTTCTCGGCTTGGCCGTTCGTCATCTATCGCGGCCTGCTCGGCATCGTCTTGTTGTCGAGCGTCGCCATGGGATGGCTCGTCTAAGGCAGTTCCACAGTATCGCTTGAAACGGGCTATATCCCTACCGGACCTCGAACTTCGATTCCGGTACGCGCATGGATTTTTTGACCCTCCTGCAATCGGTGCCACTGTTGCTGGCGATGGCCAAGGGGGCGCTGCCGTCGGTGGCGGCGCTTGGCGCGTCGTTCGGCCAGTGGGTTGTCTCGCTGCCGCCATGCCGGGACTTCACCTTCGAGGCGACCAGCTATCTCGTTTGCGAGGTCGATCCGAAACGATATCAGCTCGAGCTGTTCTGGAAGGATGCGGCGGGCAAGCCGTTTCAGTCGCTGCACAATCTGCATGCCGCGCAACAGGCGATCGGGCGCACGATGCTGTTCGGCATCAATGCCGGCATGTATCACCCGAACCTCGCGCCGGTCGGTCTCTATGTCGAGCGCGGCCAGGAGATGGCGTCGGTGAAAACGGGTTCGGGAAGCGGCAACTTTTCCCTGCAGCCAAACGGCATTTTCTACATACGCGACGGCAGGGCCGCGGTCCGCGCCACCAGGGACTTCGTGAAGAGGCGCCCGACCGTCGACTATGCGACGCAATCGGGGCCGATGCTGGTGATCGACGGCAAGCTGCATCCGAAATTCCAGGCCGACGGCACTTCGCGGAAAACCCGCGACGGTGTCGGGGTGCGAAAGGATGGCGTCGCGGTCTTTGCGATTTCGAATGGCACGGTGACCTTCCATGCCTTCGCCCGGCTTTTCCGCGACGCGCTCGGTTGCGATAACGCGCTGTTCCTCGACGGCACGATATCCAGCCTGTTTGCGCCTGCCATCGGCCGCAAAGACGACTACTGGAATCTCGGGCCGATGATCGGCGTCTTCAGGAAATCCTGAGCCAGTTTCCACCGCGCTTACCCGCATGCGGTATGGCGAAAAAAACTTGATTCAAACTTTATTGGTAATTTCTCATTCATAACTGATCCGGTTTGTCCGTCGGCTGTCGTTTCGCCCTCGGTCTGTTGTGTTTTGAGTACAGGTCCAGATGCGGATTCCGGGCGTCGTCAGTTTTTTGATAGCATCGCTATGCCTTGCCGGCTGCTCGTCAACGGCCGGCGTCGATGCGCTGGATTTGCAGAAACCCTCCAACGAGACCACCAGTTCCGTGATCCGGCCGCCGGCACCGATCGCCGCTGCTCCGGCGGCAAGGGGCAACAGGGCGGCAAGGGCCGGACTGGCTCCCATGTCTGACAACGGTCCGGGGGAAAAAACGCGCCCGTTCGGCTTGGCGGAGGAGGAAGAGACGGGGGTGTTTGCCGCACCTGATGCGCCTGATCCCCAAGTGCCTGATATCGGCGGGCTGCCGGTCGAGCCGGCAGCCTTGGTGTCGCCGCCCAAGCTATTGACCCGCGCGGCACCGGCCATGCTTGCCGGGCCGCTCACCCGTTACGGTTTTCGCGACGCCAAGCCGATCAATTTCGGCAAGGGTTCGCCTCGCCGCCTTGCAGTGCACGGCGTCGACGTCTCGCGTTGGCAAGGCAACGTCAACTGGGACAAGCTGCGGGCGCAGGGCGCCAACTTCGCCTACATCAAGGCGACCGACGGTGGCGACCACCTCGATCCGATGTTCATGAAAAACTGGCGCAACGCCGACGCCGCCGGCTTGAAGCGCGGCGCCTACCATTTCTTCTACTGGTGCCGCACGGCGGGCGAGCAGGCGGACTGGTTCATCCGCAACGTGCCCAGGGTCGAAGGCGCGCTGCCGCCGGTGATCGACGTCGAGTGGAACGGCGAGTCCAGCTGCAAGCGGCGGCCGTCGCGCGAAAAGGTGCTGGAAAAGATGCAGGTGTTCATGGACAAGCTGGAGCGCTATTACGGCCAGCGGCCCATCATCTACACCGCGCCCGATTTCTACCGCGACAATCTCAGGGGCGAATTCCTCGACTATCCGTTTTGGCTGCGTGCGGTCGCCCAGCATCCGTCAAAGGTCTATCCCGGCCGCAAATGGCTGTTCTGGCAGTATTCCGGCTCCGGCCTGTCGCACGGCGTCACTGGCCGTATAGACCTCAATGTCTTCCATGGCGACGAACGGCAATGGCGCGCCTGGGCCGGCGGCCGGCAGACGGTAGCCGACGCCAACTGAGACAAGCTATCAGGCTTGGCGTCGTTCGCTTTCTCGGGTGTCCGCCGATCCTCGACCTCTTCGCCGCTCCCTTCAGGACCCGCTCACGCGGCCTGCTTGACCAGCGTGCGCTGTCGGACCATTTCAAGCGCGATATCGGACTGCTCGATGGACACGCTTCCGCCGGCAGCATTCGCTGAGGAAAGTGTCTGGCTCTTTGACCAACAAGGACGCATGGGAGGAAAAGATGGGTGTGTCATCGGAGGCTCTGGCACAGAGCCGTCAAACGATCAGCGCTTACGAGGATTATGCGGAACAATATGATGCCATCGTGCGCCATGTTCCCAACGAGAGGGAGCAGGCATCGCTCAAGCGCCTGGTGGCTATCGCCGGCACAGGCGGTCGGATTTTGGAAGTCGGGTCCGGAGCCGGATACGATGCGGATTTTCTGGAAAATTTGGGCGTCAAGGTTCGGCGCACCGACGCGACCAAGCGGTTTCTCGAGCTGCAGGCCGCGCGTGGTAAGCATGGCGAGTTGCTCGATCTCATCACCGATGATCTCGGCGGCCCCTACGACGCGGTCCTTGCCCTATGCGTTCTGATCCACGTGCCTCGCGACCAGACCGACCAGGTGCTTGCCAAGATAGCCGGGTCGCTGCGCCCGGGCGGCGCCTTCCTCGTCTCGATGCGCAATGGCGACGGCGAGACATCAGGCGAATATCACATGGTCTACTGGCGCAGGGACGACTTCGCCGCCCGTCTCGAAGGCGCCGGGCTGGTCCTCATCAGGGACGATTTCAACGTCGGCCGCAATAGCGAAGAATGGAACACGTTCCTGGCCGTGAAGCCTGCATAACGCGGCGTGGGCTGTTGCCGTTTGCGCTGCTCAGCCTTTTCAGATTTGCGAAAATACAAGACATTGCCGCCGCCATGCTGTCTATGTGCGGGTTCCTGCACTCCTGGGGGGAGACGAGTTGGAACTCAAGATCATGCTTGTCGGCTTTGCCTGCGTGGTCGCGGGCGCGCTGTCGTTCATCACCTTCATGAAATGGCGAGAGGTGGAGGCACTCAGCCGCTGGCTGCCGACGCCGGGAAAGATCATCTCGTCGCGCGTCGAGGCACGCGAGGTCAGAAGCTCGGGCGTTGGTTCGGACAGCACTGATACCACCGAAATGCGCAATTTTCCGGCGATCACCTTCGAATACAAGGTCGGCGGCAAGAAATTTCAAAGCTCGCGCTACAGCGTGAAGGAGAATTTGGGGAATTTCGAAGTCACCGAAACCCTTGCCCAGTTTCCCCGCGGCGCGGAGGTGACTGTCTTCTACAATCCGGCCGATCCGAGCAAAGCCGTGATCGAGCGCACCATGCCCGAAGGCGCCTTCAAGTTCATGATCCAGCTCTCGGCCGGGCTGGTGGTCGGCGCGCTGGTGCTGGTGTTTTCCGTCGGCGGCGTCCTGGAGGCGATCAGGCCGCATTTGCCCAAGCCGCAAAACCTCGGCGCGGCGGCGCTGCTGCTGTTCATGGGCCTGTTTGCCTTGCGCATGGGCTTCGTCCAGAAATCGATGGCCGCGCAGGCGGCAAAATGGCCGGTCGCTGCCGGCCGCATCGATGCCTCGGGCCTGCAGGCGCTCCGAAACCATTCAGGCTATGGTCGCTGGCGCACCGTCTTCAAATCCCGCATCATCTACTCCTATGACGTCGCCGGCCAGCGCTACAGCGCCGATCGTGTGACCTTCGGCGGAACCGTGACGGCTTCGTTGTCCGGCCTCGTCGGCGGCCAGGCACGGCAGTATGTCGAAGGCAGCAAGGTCGACGTCCACTATGACCCCGCCAACCCCGGCTCGGCGGTGCTGGAATGCCGGGTACGGGGGCTCTGGCTGTTATGGATCTGCTCGGCAGGCTTTCTCGGTGGCGCCGCCTTTCTGGTCGGCCTGGTCTGAGGCGCCGGACGCCTTCAACAGCGGACGAGCGGTCCGCTGTTGAAGCCAGGCCAGGTGAACCGCAGCGTGGCCCCATGCCTGACGATATGGATGACACGCGCGAACGGCTCCTCGATCGACGGGTCGGAACCGTAGCATTGGCTGGCATGCACCACCCAGCCGGTCGAGCTTTTGCGAAATGTCGCCTGCTCGCAGCCGAGATCGGGGAACGACAGCGACGCCTGGTCCACTGTGAACACAGTCTCGCGTTGGATGTCGGGAGCCGCGTGGCAGTTCAGCCTGTCGCTAGACCATGTCCCAACATAAGGCGGCGCCGCCAGCGCGGAGCCACCGGCGAATGCGGATATTGCCGTCGTCATCACCAAACGCCGCATCACCACTCCTTCGATCAGTGCGCTCGACCATACAGGCTGGTGCGGTTTTGCGAGGACAAGTTTTGTCCAGGAGCGGACAAACGCCGCCGTTCCGGATTTTGCTATGCTTTTGCGCGGATGATGCGACTGTGCGGGCCGACTCAACGCTTTCCCAGAGACATTGGATGATCACCCGCATACTGGCCTTCTTCCTCCTGGGCCTGCTCGGCCCGATGCAGGCGGCCTTGGCAAAAGAATGCCTCCTGAGCCACGCCACCTATCAGGAGCCGCGCTCGGGTGCCGTCGTGCAATTCCGGCCGCTCGCCAACGAGCCGGCGGCGCTGACGGCCGAAGTGTTTTCGCTGGCCGTGCCCAACACCGGCACGAGCCTGCCCGCCGACATCACCTGGACCAACGGCAAGAATTCCTTCCCGCTCGGCACCATTCGCCACGCCTGCACCGACGACGACCGGGAAGGCGGCCTGCAGGACGGTAGCGGATTGTGCAGGCTATGGGAGGGCCAGGTCTATGCCTTGACCGGCGGCGGCGCCGAGCAGTTGAATTCGCGCGAAGCGACACCGGCGCCGAGAGGGCTGCTCTTGCCCGGTTTCGGCGTTGCTTTCACCGAAGGAGCCGATTTCGCCAATGCCAATCCAGGCGGTTCGGCCTGGGACGCCTTCATTTTAACAGGATGCAGCGATGAATAGCGTGCGATCGACCATCTGGGCCAGTGCCCTGCTTGCATCCGCGACGATACCAGCCATGGCGGACGAGCCGGCGCCGTCGCGCCCGCCCATCGACAAATGCGCCTGGGAAAAATTGTCTGACAAAACTGTCGGGCTGGCCGCCTGGACGCAGCGCTGCGATTTCGGCTTCCGCCAGATCCATTTCGAATTCGCCGGCAAAGCGCTCGTCATCAAATACAGCGACGGCGGCGCGGCTGACCCTCTTGTCGAGGTCTTTGACATCAAGCCTGGCGAAACCGCCGAGGCTGCGTTGCAGCGCCTGTTCCTGGAAAAGACCGACAAGGCCGTCAACGCCCGCTGTGTGCTGGCGCCTTACACCGAGGGCACGGTACCCGCCGGCGTCAAACGCTACACATTCAGCCCCGACGCCGCCTATGCGAAAGAGCTGAAAGCACTTGCCAGCTCCGACGAGATTCCCGAACCGCCCTGCGGCGACTGGGGTGAAATGCCTGACGGCATGCAGTATTTCGAGGTGCCCGCGGGTGAGGGGCACAGCCTGCTTTTTGTGCGCATCGGCCAGGACGAGCCATTGTTTGACGAGCAGACGCTACGCGGCTTGCCGAGGGGGTGAGAAGCGCTTTCTCGCCAGGTCAGGCGGATTCGGTCACCGCACCGATCCGCCGGTAGACGAATGCTTCTTCTCTCGAAGGAACTGTGGCAATGCGCCTGGCTTCGTCGATCAGCATTGCCATGCGAGCATGGATCGGCGATTTCGCGCAAGCCGGGTCCGTTGCAGCGGCATCGCCGGCGATCGCCATCGCCTGGCAGCGGCAGCCGCCCCAGTCGATCTCGCGCCGCTCACAGCCGCGGCATGGCTCCTGCATCCAGTCCGTACCGCGAAAAGCATTGAACGCCGGCGAATCGGCCCAGATCGAGGACAGCCTGCGTGGTTCGAAACGCTCGAAGCTGAGCGACGGGATCGTCTGTGCGGCATGGCAGGGCAGTACGGTGCCGTCAGGCGTCACCATGAAGGCGTCCCGCGCCCAGCCGCCCATGCACGGCTTGGGATAGATCGCGAAATAGTCCGGCGTCACAAAATCGATGTTGATGATGCCGGCCAACCGCTCCTGTGCCTCCGCGACGATCTCCGCCTGCCTATCGACCGCTTCACGCTCCGGCATCAGTTGATCGCGATTGGTCAACGCCCAGCCGGCATATTGCACATTGGCGATCTCGAGCCTCTCCGCGCCCAACGAAAGGGCGAGATCGATGAATTCCGGCACCTCCTCGATGTTATGGCGATGGATCGGCGCGTTGATGGTAAGAGGCAGACCGGCCGCGCGCGCGCGGCGTGCCGTCTCCAGCTTCTTTTCGTGGGCGCCCTTGTGGTTGCCGATGCGATCCGTGGTCGCCGGCCGCGCGCCCTGAAAGCTCAGTTGCAGATGGTCTAGACCGGCTTCGGCAAATGCCTCGACACGGCCCTCGACGATGCCAACGCCCGCGGTAATCAGATTGGTGTAGACGCCGCGCCCCGCAAGCCCGGCGATCAATTGCTCGAGGTCGCGGCGCAGTGTCGGCTCGCCACCGGACAGATGCACCTGGAGCACTCCGAGATCGGCGGCCTCCGAGAACAGGGCGAGCCAGGTCTCTGTGTCGAGTTCGCGATTGGCCTTGAGCAGTTCGAGCGGATTGGAGCAATAAGGGCATTGCAGCGGGCAGCGATGCGTCAGTTCCGCCAGCATGCCGATTGGAGGGAGGAGGGGCGTGCTCATAGCCTCACCAGCAGCTTGTCCGACCATTCCTGCAGGAAGGCGATGACGTCGGTCGCCACGGCCTCCTGTTCGGCCTCATAATCGGCGGCAAGGCCGGCAATGATGTCGCCGACCGTGGACCGTCCATCGCAGCGTCGCAATATGTCGAGACTGACATCGTTCGGCCAGAATATCTTTTCCGGTGAAAGCACGGCGAATGCCTGCCGCAAGGGATCGTATTGTATGCGCACGTGCTTCGGCAGCGAAGGTACCGATCGCAACGACACCACAGCTCTTTCGCGCAGCGCCGTCATAGGGCTGCCTCGGGCTGGAAGGCGCCGGGCGGTATGTTTCCCCGCTCGCCATAGGCGTGTTGAAGCGCGTCAAGCATGGCCCAGAGTATATCGCATTTGAACACCAGTGCATCGATTGCCTGCTGCTGGCGCTCCGCCGTATCGGCGTGGCTGAGCACGTAGGCAAGGGCGAAGTCGGCGTCACGCGAGGCCTGTTCGGGCCGTTGCTTGAAATAGGCAAGCGTATCCTCGGTGATGTAGTCGTATTTGGCCAGCATTGCCGGCACTCGCTCGCCGATGATGAGTGGCGAGAACATCTCGGTCAGCGAGGACGCGACCGCCTCGAACAGCGTCCGGTTTGTGCAAAAGGAAAGGTAAGCGCCCACCGCGAAGCGTGTCGCCGGCAGTGCCAGCCTTTCGCTCTTCACGGCCTCGGCGTCCAGGCCGAGCGAAGTTGCCAGATGCAGCCAGCGCGCGATGCCGCCGCTCCAGCCGTCCTCGCCGTCATGATCCTCGATCCGCTTGCGCCACGCGGCACGAAACGCTGGATCCTCGGCATGTACGAGTATCATGGCATCCTTGCGTGGGATGACAGCCTGATAGCAATAGCGGTTCAGCGCCCAAGCCTTCATCTCGGCCTTCGACAACGCGCCGCTGGTCATCCTGTGGTGAAAGGGATGACGATTGTGATAGCGCTCGGCGCCAACCTGCCTCAATACGGCTTCGAGAGCGCTCGTGGAGAGTCCGCCTTTGGCTGCATCGCGGAAGTCGCTCAAAATTCCATCTCCATACCGTCGTTTGCGATTTCCCAGCCTGCCGCCTTGACCGCCGCGTGCTCGGCGGAATTCTCGTCTAGGATGGGGTTGGTGTTGTTGATGTGGACGAAGACGCGACGGCCGACCTTCACATCGGCCAAGCCTGCAATCGAACCCAATTCTCCCGAGATCGCCAGATGCCCCATGCGCGCGCCGGTTTTCTGACCGACGCCGGCGACGATCATCTCGTCGTCGGTGTAGACCGTGCCGTCGAACAAAAGACAGGCGGCATCGGTGAGACGCGCGCGTAGCCGCGCATCGATGCGCGCGCAGCCTGGGATATAGAAGACGGAGCCGCGGCTGCCGATGCCGGCAATTCGGACTCCGATCGTGTCACCTGCGTCGGAGCTGAAATTGGCATCCGGATGGTCTCTATCCTCCAGATAGAGTGCTATCTTCCCGGGCACGGCAAAGGGCTCGATCATTACGCCGGTATCGCGGCCTTCTGCGTCGCAGATGGCCAACTCTTTCGCCGGCGGCAGGATGCGCCGCGGCACAAGCGCTGGATCGAGAACGTTGAAAATCGAATTCGCCTCCAGCGTCGCCAGAACCTGCGCCGTTGCATAGATGGCGAAAGGCTGCCGCTCGCGCAGGCTGAGCAGTCCGGCGATATGATCGACGTCGGCATTGGTCAGCACCACAGCGCGAATAGGTGTCGAGCGCAGCGGCGCATCGCCCGCAGGTTGCAATTCAGGTGTTGCAGCGATTTGCTGGCGAATGTCGGGCGAGGCATTGAAAAGAACCCAGCCCAACCCGTCCGCCGAGGCGGCGACACTTGACTGGGTTCGTGGATGCACGCTTGCCATGCCGTTGCGAGCCGCACGACTGAGACGGTAGTTGCAGTTCCATTGCGGAAAGCCGCCGCCCGCCGCCGATCCGATTATCCTCAAATGCATGAAAATGCCCGCGCGCCGGCTTCTCTGACCTGCAGGCAATTTGCTGTCACAAACAACACTCCGCGCGCTTTGCGTGCGTCAAAATCTTTCACGAAAATCCCATGCGGGGAGGGGATGCGCGCCCCTGTCGCCAGGGACGCGCACCTCTGCGGCCTACTTCTTGGGAGTAATTTCAGCAGGCAGATACCGTGAAATTTCGAAGCCAGCGGCAACCTGACACATGGTCGGTTTTTTCCAGTTCTTCTTCATGACATTTCTCCTGTTATACCAGCCCGAAGGGACCGATCCTGTCGTTAGCCAACCATTGCAGGGCACCGACGCAATGGCTCGTCCATCAAGTTTCAAAATGGACAAATGAAACAATAGGTTTTGAAAAATTGAAAACAAACTATCGAGAATAATTGCAGTCCTTCCTTCAATTGTTCGTTGCGTAGGGTTTTTTCTCCTCCAGTGGAAGGTTTGCATCTTCCCATCCATCGGCGCCGAGCGGATACCAGATCACTGAACTGTAGCCCCACTGGACGGCCCGTTTCGCCGCATTCCACGACATCCAGCAATTCGTCATGCAGTAGAACAGAACCGTGCGCGACTTGTCCGTCCCGGCCTTGGCCGCGAGGCCTTGGCGAAAATAGCTGGCGGTCTCCTGCGAAATAGCGCCGTATCCCACATTGGCCAGCCATATGCTGCCTGGAATGTCCTTTCTGACCTTGTCTCTCCATATCGTCCCTGCCGGCAAATTGGCCGGTTTGGGCGTGTCCGGCATCACGTCGAAGAAGATCGCCTTTTTCGCTCGCCACAGCGCTTCCGCTTCCATCGTCGTCACCACCCTCGCGCCTTGCAGCGTCCGCGGCACCGGCGCCCGATAGTCGTCCATCCGGAAACCGCTGGGTTCGGCGATGTCGCCAGCCCATGTCGGCTCGGCCAGACCCAGAAGGCTCGCGGCGACCAGCACGAAAATAGTCTCCCTTCCATTCATTGGGTAATCAGGTTGTCGTGTTCGTCGATCAGCGGCACGTTGTAGCTCAGCAGGATCCTGGTGATCTCCGCCTGGTTTTCCCTGATCACCCGGTTGAGCGTCCGCTTCCATTCCTGGTCCGACGGACGTACGCCCATGGTGATGCGGTAAGACATGCGCGAGCCGGTTTTTTCCTTCACCAGTGGAACGATCGTCACATCAGCTCCGAGTTCCTTGGCGTAGTAACCTGCCATCGGTCCCCACAGCACCGCCGCATCGATCTTGTGTGCCAGCATGTCCTTGATCATGACCTCCCCCATTGATGGGGTGACGCGCGTATCCACCGCAAGCGGATAGATCTTGGCGGTCCGCAGAAGCTTGTTGGCGGCCATGTTGGCGGTTGGCGGCGTGCTTTCAACGACGCCGATCGTTTTGCCTGTGAGTCTGGGATCCTCGATCGTTTCCACGCCTTCCATATCGTGGCTTTTCGGATGCACCAGCACATAGGCGGAGCGATAGTAGGCGTTGGTGTTCTGCACCAGCTCATCGCCTTGGGCATAGCCCATGATGATGTCGCATCGGTTGGCCCCCAACGTATTGCGCACGAAGCCGGTGATCGTGGGAAACCAGGTGTAGGAGACGGACTTGCGCCCGGTTTTCGCGGCAACCAGTTCGGCCAGCTTGTTTTCGAAGCCTTCGCCGCTCTTGTCGGTGAAGGGCATATTCGAGGGATCGGCGCAGACGCGCAGAATGTCAGGGTCGACCAGTTCTCCCGCCGCGCCAAGGCCGGCGCTTTGCGCATGCGCGTTCGACGGCAGCAAGGCGAGCGTGCCGAGGATCGGCAGAACGACGCGCAGCTTCAATGCATCGCGGCCGATCATGTCATCCACCCATGCAGGATGCTTCGGCATCCTTCGCCGCCTGGGCCTTGTCTTCGTGCTTGGGCGGCCTTCCGCGGGGCGCCGCGCCATCCGCGCGCGCGCGCAGATAGACGTAGAGATCGTCCAGGTAGCAATAGACGTTCTTGTTGTCGCCAAAGGCAGGCATGACGTTTTCCTTGCCGCCGCCGACATTCTTGCGGCCTTCGGCGACGATCGAGAGGAATGTGGCGTAATCCATGGTTTTCAGGCTGTTGACCAAAGCCGGCGCATAGCTCGAACCTGTCGCGTCCTGTCCGTGGCAGACATGGCAATCGGAATGATACCGGCGGTAGCCGCTGAACGTGTACCAATCGACGGTTCCGTTTTCGATCTTGTAGGTCGGATTTCCATCCGCATCCAAATACTTGCCGCCTTCTTCCTTTACCGCCTTGGCTTTTTCCATGCTGTCGTCGGCCCGGGCGAGGCTCGAGCTTGCCAGAGGCAGCAGAGCCAGCACGAAAGCCGAAATTACAATGCGAACGGACATTCAAACGCTTCCTTCATTTGCCAATGGACACGGTTTTGCTGTCGCGACCGGCATTGATCGGTGTTTTTGGGTGCGTAACCGAATCGAGAGCCCGGCCATGGCTTCCGGATGTCCGGGCTCTCGTTCTTCAAGCCTTTGGTCTCACAAGACCTGAGGCATGCTCAAGGTTCCCAGCGCATCAATCCGGGAGACCGAAGACGGTGAGCTGACCGCCCAGCGTCGTGTAGTCGGCAAGTGCCGCGTAGCCGCCGACGGCACCCAGGCCAGCTGTACCAACGACAGCGGCTTGGTCGCCTTGCGCGCGGCCCTGATCGACGGCGCCATGCCAGGCAGCGGCGTTGTCAGGCGAAAGCAGGCCGCCTGCCAGGCCGATACCAGCCCATCCACCGACGCCCGACAGAACGGCGATATACTGCTTGCCGCCCTGCTCGTAGGTCGTGATGTTGCCGATGATGCCGGACGGGGTCTTGAACTTGTAGAGTTCCTTGCCGTCCTTATCGACCGCCTTGATGTAGCCTTCGAGTGTACCGTAGAAGACGACGTCGCCATCTGTCGCCAACGCGCCCGACCACACCGAGAACTGCTCGGGCTTCGACCAGACGATCTCGCCCTTGGCCGCATCCCAGGCAATGAAGTTGCCCATGTTGCCGTCGCCGCCAGGTGCGGGATACATCGACACGGTGGCGCCAACATAAGGCTGACCGGCGGTGTAGCTCACCTTGTAAGGCTCATAGTCCATGCAGACATGGTTGGTCGGGACATAGAACAGCCCGGTCTTCGGCGAATAGGCCGCCGGCTGCTGGTCCTTCGTTCCAAGCGCCGCCGGGCAGATGCCCGTCGAGTTGGTGTCTTCGCCGTTCTGCTGGGTCGAATATTTCGCCACGACCTGCGGGCGACCATACTGCTCGCTCTTGGGGTCCATGACGACTTCGGTCGCCCAGTTCACGGCCGGATCGTATTTCTTGGCGACGAGAAGGTCGCCGGTGGCGCGATCCATAGTGTAGGCAAAACCATTGCGATCGAAATGCACCAGCACGTCGTGCTTGGCGCCGTTGACCTCCATGCCATCGACGAGGATCATCTCGTTGATGCCGTCATAGTCCCATTCGTCATGCGGGGTCATCTGGTAGAGCCATTTGGCAACACCAGTATCCGCATCGCGGGCCATGATCGTCATCGACCAGCGATTGTCGCCGGGGCGTTGGACCGGGTTCCACGTCGAGGGATTGCCGGTGCCATAATAGACCAGGTTCAGCTTGGGATCATAGGAATACCATCCCCATGTCGTGCCGCCGCCGGTCTTCCACTGCTCGCCTTCCCAGGTGTTCGTGCCGGAATCCTTGCCAACCGGCTTGCCGAGTTGCGTGGTCTTCTCGGGATCGATCAGGGTGTCTGCGTCCGGACCTTCCGAATAGGCTTTCCAGGCGAGTTTGCCATCTTTCAGATTGTAGGCGGCCAGCCAGCCGCGAACGCCGAATTCGGCGCCGGAGACGCCGATGAGCACCTTGTCCTTGACGACGACGGGGGCAGCCGTACCAGATTCGCCTTTGCCGCCATCGGTCTGGTCGCCGTTCTTGACCGACCAGACGACCTTGCCAGTCTTCGCGTCGAGGGCGACGACTGTGGTGTCGGCCTGATTGAGAATGATCTTGCCGTCACCATAGGCAACGCCACGGTTGACCGTATCGCAACACATGATCGGAATGACGTTGGGATCCTGCTTGGGTTCGTACTTCCAAAGGATCTTCCCGTCATTCTTGAGATCGAGCGCAAAGACATTGTTCGGGAAAGGCGTGTGGACATACATCACATCGCCGATGATAAGCGGTCCACCCTCGTGGCCTCGTAGCACGCCGGTGGAAAAGGTCCACTTGACCTGCAGGTTCTTCACATTGTCCGCAGTAATCTGGTTGAGTTTGGAATAGCGGGTGTTGGCGTAGTCACCCGTCTGCATTGCCCAGTTCTTCGAATCCGAAGCCAGCTTTGCAAGGTCCTCGTTAGCCGACGCCGTATAGGCCGCGCCGAGCGACAGAAACGCCGCAGTGGTTAGAATATAGGTAGCTTTCGTAAGTACACGCATCCGAATTCCTCCCGAGGTTCATAGTGATGAATCATTTGCTGAGCCCACAAGGGCTTGCCCAAGCGATTCACGGGGGGGAAATATTTCCGGCAGCGTGTCACGACCTAAGCCAGATGTGCAGAGGGCACCGTTACTGCCCACCTCACCTTGGCCTACGAAAGACTGTCGCCGCTCCCTAATGACGGTGACGCCCTTGAAGCCGGAAACAGGGTGAGGCTATGTCATCGTAAAAGGCTAGGCAAGCAAAAAAGCCTGCTGGTGTTTTTGCACTGCAATATCGTAAATGATGCGGTGCAATATAAGAAAATAAGCAGGACGGTATTTGTTAGATAAAGTATTTATGACCGCGAAATAACGATGGGGCACATAAAATTTAGTTATTTGTTGATTTTTACATTTCGCCTAAGCTTTGATTTTATTTGGAGGTATTCGCTTCGATGTCTCGGCATGGTCATGCGCGTGCTCCATTGGGAATCGATAGTGGGCCAAGCATGAGATGATCGTTGGAGTCGGGGCGTGGAGCAGGCCACGGAGCCGCCATGCGGAACCACGGTCGACAAGCCCCGCATTCCTCCTTTGGTCGCATACGGAAGCCATGGGCGCTTGACTGACTCTGCTGCACGTTGCCAACTGCCACGGTGATCCCGACTGGGCGCATCGCGCCTAGGCTAACCGGAGGTTTTCCCGTGATCAGATATGTTGGATTTTCGACTTTGCCGCTGCTCCTTGCCGGGCCGCTGGCCTTCGCAAACCCGGCGGGCGCCGCGGGTGATTACCCGACAGCAACGATCGCCGACTACGTGCTCGGCTGCATGCAGACGAACGGCCAGACACGTCAGGCGCTGGAAAGCTGTTCCTGCTCGATCGACGTCATCGCCTCGATCCTTCCCTACGACCACTATGAGAGAGCCGAGACTTTCAAGAGCATGTCTTTGACCACAGGCGAAAGCGCGGGGCTGTTTCGCGAAAGCGCACCGGCGAAGGCAGCCCGTACCGAATTGAAGCGCGCGCAGTCGGAAGCCGACGTGCGCTGCTTTTAGAGCCTGCTCCATCCGGAAGCCGGATGGAGCTTCGTCCTCTGCCTGGGCGTGATCTTCCCGAACGAGCTCCATTTTCGGGATCAAGTGGCAAGCACCGGCAGTCCAGCGCAAGATATCGAGACTTCAGAGTCCCGCTGTCTCGAGCGGCCACTGATTGCGAAATGTTTTGCCGTCCGTATCGATCGCTTCAACCTGGATTTCGCCCTTGCCGTGCACGGTGAAATCGAATCGGAAGTTGGGATCTTCCGAAATCGATATTCCACCTTCCATGGAGAGGATCGGCCGGCCGGCTTGGGAGATCGACAGTTTCTGGACAAAATGCGCCGGTATGAAATATTGGGTCAGCGGATCCCGCTGCAGCCCCGAATTGTTAGGGTGCCGGATCATCAACTGCAGTTCCTCGGTCTTGGTCATCGTCTCTTTGGGCGGGAACTGGCGCAGCTTCATCTGACCCATTGTCGCGTTGGCCTCGTCCTGGTTCTTGACCGCAGGGGCGGAGCAGCCACCTGACGCCTTGACGAAGGTCTGTACCATATGGAGTTGACCACCCTGCGTCTCAGCGATGGCACGCAGATAGGAATAGTCGTTGACGCGCACGCGCGTCGACAGATGCGTCACGCCGGCATCCTTGCCGAGCTGGAACGTTGCCGCCACCGGTGCAGGGTTCGCGTCGATGATCAAGGTAACGGATTTGATGCCGTCTGGCGCCTTGGCTGGATCGAGATAGATGTCGACGGGCACGATGGCGGCATCCTGCGCCCGCTTTGGTGCTTCGATCCTGACGACGCCGGTATCGACCAGAATTGCCCGATCGCCGAACACGTCGCCCTTCAAGTCATGCCAGATTCTATCCGAGGACGCGGTTGTTTGCTGTGCGTTGGCGGCTCCCGAGGAGCCGAGCAACGTGCCGATGGTCAAGATGATCGCGGCGAAAACGGATGCGAGCGGCAAGGCGAGCTGCCGGCTCGAGTAAGCTTGATTTTGCATTTCGATGCCTCCACCAATGCAAGACAGGTGGTGCCCAGGCTGGCGTTGAGGATAAGCCTTTGGCGACGCCTTGGCAAATCGCCGTGCTTTACGGCCGCCTGGCGCATGTCGGCGTCGTCTATTCCCATTCGAGTTCGGCAAATGCGGCCGTTGCGTTGCGCTCGTTGTAATCGTCGAACAGGTGCCAATTGTCCCGTTCGCTTCCGCCTGCGGTTTTGACTGCTTCGCGCAGCGGCGTTCCGTCGGCGATCGCCTTGCGGATATCGCGCGCCAGAACCTCGAAATAGCGTCGCTCCCCCGCCAGTGCCTGTGGCCAGTCGGCCGTTACAGGACCATGACCTGGAACGACGCGCGCGGCGTCGATCGCGGTGAGTGCATCCATCTGGCGGAGCCATCCAAGCAGTGATCCGTCGAGCGTCGGCAAGGAGCCCATGAACACCAGATCGCCGGCAAAGAGCGTTCTGGTCGCGGTATCGAATACGGTCAGGTCGTTGTCGGTGTGCGCCGCCTTCCATGCCCGCAGTTCGATCGTGCGCCCGCCGAGGTCGAGTTGCAGGTGATCGTCGACCAGCCTGGTCGGCGACACGATCTCGACCCCCTCCATCAGCGCCTCGCCAAGCTGTTCGCGATAGTTGTGCAGATAGAACGCGCCACGCGCGTCGAGGGCGCGCGGCAGATTGCGGTGACCGACGATGGTCGCGCCGATCTCCCGGAATGCCGCATTGCCGAAGATGTGGTCGGGGTGCATGTGGGTGTTGACCAGGAAGCGAACCGGCTTTGCGGTTACCTTTCCGATCGCGGCGAGAAAGGCGTGCGCCTCGATCAGGCTGCCACCGCTGTCGATGACGGCAACCGCATCGGTACCGATGACGGCGCCCAGATTGCAGATCGCACCGTCGTTGGCGGCGGTCATCAATTCATCCGTGCCCTGGAAGGCGAAGACGCCGTCGGCGATCTGCCTGAGCGAGAATCCCAGGTTGCCAGCCGCGGCTCGTCCGAGGCAGCACGGCAGCAAGGCGGCGCTGGCGGCGGTACAGGCGAAGCCACGCACAAGCCTGCGTCTTAGCCGATCGATCGACATGAAGGCCTCCGATATGCATTTCACCTGCAGGCGATCAGGTGACGTCCGGAAATCTATGATGGAACGACCGCAGAAGGTCGCTCATCACCTGCGAATTGCGATGTTGCCGTGGCAACCGTACGTCGAACACGCCGAGCACATGGGTTGGCCGCGGCGCGAGCACGATGATGCGGTCCGACAGCATCAGTGCCTCGCGTAGATTGTGCGTCACCATCAAGGCGGTCGTGGGCCGTGCCGACCACACGGTCAAAAGCAGATGCCGAAGCCGCTCGGCGGTCTGTTCGTCGAGCGAGACAAAGGGTTCGTCCAGGAAAAGCACCGCCGGCTCCGTGGCGAAAGCCCTGGCAAGTGCTGCCCGGCGCGCAAGGCCGAGCGACAGTTCGGCAGGATAGAGCGAGCGCATGGCCGCGAGGCCGAGCGTGTCGAACAGCCCGTCGAGATCTTTCGCCCTCAAGCTTTTCGGCAACGCCAGCCTGACATTCTGCTCCACCGTTCGCCACGGCAGCAGGGTCGGTTCCTGGAATACGGCGGCGATGCGGTTCGAACCTCCTTGCGGCAACTGGAAGGAGCCGGAAAAGTCTTTGTCCAAGCCAAGCAGGATACGCAGCGTCGTGGTCTTGCCGCAGCCCGACGGTCCAAGCAAGCAGGCGAATTCGCCTTGCCGGACCTCGAAGGAAAGATCCTGAAGCGCCGTGATCGAGACGCCTCGCGCGGACCTGAAGGTCTTTTCGGCGATGTCGACCTTAAGCGGGACGACGGCGCCAACGGGTTGCATGTCGTTCAACGGGCTGCACCAGGAGAAGTTCAATGACAAGCATCACCGCCACGAAAGCCAGCGTGTAGGCAAGAATGGCGGCGACATCGAAAAGCTGGAAATAGAGATGGATCTGGAAGCCGACACCGTTCGAGCGGCCGAGCAGTTCGACGACCAGGACGATCTTCCAGATGAGGGCGATGCCGGATCGCGACGCGGCGGCAAGATAGGGCTGCAGTTGCGGCAGCAGGATATGGCGGATGCGATCAAGGCGGCCGAAGCGATAGACGGTGGCCATTTCGGCGTAGCTTGGGTCAAGCGTCCTGGCGCCTTCACGCATCGTCACCACGACATTCGGGATCTTGTTCACCGCCACCGCGCCGATCGCCGCCGCCTCGTTGAGGCCGAACCAGATGTAGCCGAGGACGATGACCACCAGCGCCGGGATGTTGAGGAACAGGATCACCCACGGGTTGAAAAAACGGTCGACGCGACGATAGCTGCCGAGCAAAACGCCGATGACGGATCCGATGATCATTGCGACGATATACGCCGCGGCGACCCGGCCGAGGGTCACGCCGAGATGGTAAAAGAGGTCGCCGCTCGCAGCCTCCCTGAGAAGCACCTGCCAGACCTGCCCAGGTCCTGGAAAGGCACGGCTTGGCCAGACGCCTGCCGCAAGGTTCCACAGCAGGCAAAGCCCGAGCAGGGAAACCGCTACCGTCAGCGCGGGCGCCAGTGCCGTCGCCAGGCTGCGTCGGCCGGACATGCTCGGCGGGGCATCACGCGTGCCGTCGGTTTCCGATGCGGTCATTTCCAGGGTTCCTGCCAGAATGTGCCGGGCGCCATCTCCGGCGCGCTGCCGACCAGCTTCGCGCCGCCGATCGCCGCCAGCACATGGTATAGCCTGCCGGCGTCAGCCGCTTCCTCGGCGACCGACCGTCTGGGAATGCCCTGACGATAGCGATCGCGCAGTTTTTCCAGTTCCTTGCCTTCCGCGCGAATGATCGGCGCCAGGCGCAGCCATTCGTCATCGGATCTGGCCAGCAAGTCCTTGGCTTGCGCGGACGCTCTCACGAACCCCCTGACGGCATCGGGGTTCTCGTTCGCCCATTGGTCATGGAAGACGTAACCGAGCGCCGACACGGGTCCCAGAGCCCCAAGCGTCTTTGCCGCGTCATTCACGCCGATCAATCGACGGAAGCCATTGGCCTCGAGACGGGCGCAAAAATGCCAGAAATTCAGCACTGCATCGAGTTCGCCCTGTATCGCCTTTTCCGAAATCAGCGGCGGCGCGCCAAAGACGATGTCGCTGGTTGCCGACAGGTCGACGCCGAGATCGCGTCTGGTCAGCGCTTGTATCAGCAGCCAACTCTTGTCGAGTGGGCCGCCGGCGACGCCGATCTTCTTGTCCTTGAGATCGGCGACCGTCCGGATCGGTGAACCCTCCTTCACCATGATCGCGCCCACGGCGGTGGAATAGGGGAACAATGTGAGGTCGCCGCCTTCGGAGCGCTGGCGCGAGACCCACAGCCAGTCGGAGACGATCATGTCGATCGCGCCAGCCTGCATCGCGACGTTGGTTGCATCCTCGCCGGCGAAGTCGATGATCTCCAGATCGATCCCGTTCGCGGCATCGAACTTGTGCTGCCGTAGCGTATCGAGTTCCCAACTCACGGTTCCAAACTTCAGCACACCGAGGCGAATCCTGGCTGCCGCAACGGCTGGCCTGGTAGCAAGAACAGCGGCTGTCCCGAGAACCGCCAGACGCAACGTCATGCGCCGTGAAACCTTCATGACACCTCCTCCCCAGGGTTCCGCGCTGCCAAATCAGATGGCTCGTTCCTTGCTCGGAAATGCGCATTTCCAGCGCATGACCTTGAGGGTCGGGTGTTCTTGAGACCATTTCGCGATTTCGCTGGGGGCAAGGAACATGCATTGGAACAGGGTGCCGCGGCTCTCGAAATAGAGATGTTCGTCTCGGCAATTGCTCGGATTAGCGCTGAGGCAAACCGTCAATATGAGATCGACCATGTCCATTCAGCACCTCTTGCGCGTTCCCAAACGCCCGTCTCGGCGAGTCCAGCCCAACCAGGAGCCAGGACAAAACCGCCACTTGCCGGATTTCTCAAGGTGCCAATGGAGAAACCGGAATGAGGTCAAGCTACGCGCTCGCCCAATAGCCGTCAACAAAGACGAATGGACAGGATCCTTGAGCACCAAGGCCTCTAAACCTTTGTACGATTGACTTTCACAACATGCCGATTAGCTTCCAGGTGACGCGGCGCGGCTCCACGGGAGAAGCGGAATTTCCACGCCACCGCGTAAGGCGCATGCCGACGGATCAAAGGATCGGCATGCGCAAATCGTCCAGGGCACCCAGACGATCAATGAGGAAATACCATGCGCGCAATCGCATTTTTCGCAGTCATGTCCGTTGTGCCCTTCATCGCGAGCCAATCCCAGGCACAGGATGCGGCGGCGGGTGAGAAGGTCTTCGCCAAATGCAAGGTCTGCCATGTCGCCGACCAGGACAAGAACAAGGTCGGCCCGTCGTTGAACGGCGTCATCGGCCGAACAGCCGGCACGCACCCGGGGTTCAGCTATTCTCAGGCGATGGTCGCGGCAGGCAAGTCCGGCGTCAAATGGGATGAACCCACGCTGAAGACTTACCTTCACGATCCCAAGGCCATGGTCAAAGGAACAAAGATGGCGTTTGTCGGCCTCAAACAGGACGAAGACATCGCCAATGTCATCGCCTATCTGAAGCAATTCTCGAAATAGCGCGCCGCCGGCCGTTCGAACTTGCGTTCGGCCGGCGTTCGCCTCGATCACGCATCGGCTTGCAGCCCCTGCATTGCCGAAGGCAGATCGAAAAGGCTATCGCAAACAAGATCGGCGCCAAGCTCTTCCACCGGAATGTGGCTGTAGCCGCCACGCAGCAGAATGACGGGCATGCCGGCGGCGCGTGCGGCGCCCAGGTCAGCGCCACTGTCTCCGACCAGCAGCGCGTCACCCGGGTCGACGCCTAGCTGTGCCAACGCCAGCAGCAGGGCATCGGGCGCCGGTTTCAGGTATGTCACCGCGTCTCCGCCGACGATCGCACCGAAATATTCCGTCAATCCGAAATGAAGCAGGATTTCGCGGGTCGCCAACTGCGGTTTGTTGGTTGCCACCCCCATGCTTACTCCGCCCAAATGAAAGTGGGTGAGGGCCTCCCTGACGCCAGGCATCAGCCTTGTCAGGCCGGTCAGGTGCCGGCGGTAGATAGGCGCCATGACGCGGTTTGCCTCATCGAGAGCGTTGCCGAGCAGTGGCGCTCCCGATGCCGCGAAGGCTCGCTCGATCAGTTTCCTGACACCGCCGCCGATCATGGCCTTGACCCGGTCCAGGCGCAGCGGCGGCAGATCGCGGCTGGCCAGCAATTCGTTGACGGCGGCCGCTATGTCCGGTGCCGAGTCGACCAGCGTGCCGTCGAGGTCGAACAGGATCGCCTTCGGCGATCGAAGCGGCCTACCTGCGCCGACGTTCATGCGTCATCCTTCCACTTGATCGAGCAGCCGATCGAGGCGACCTGGTTCAGCGGCCCGTCGCCGGTTCGGGCAACCTGCTTCATCGCCTCGAACAGATCGCGTCTCAGCCCGGGCGCTCCGGCTTCTCGTCGCGAGGCGTCCAGCCGACCGCGATATTGCAATCCCAACTCGCTGTTGAACCCGAAGAAATCGGGAGTGCACACCGCCACGTAATCGCGCGCTACAGTTTGGCGCTGGTCGTGCAGGTAGGGGAAGCTGAAGCCGTTCGTCGTGGCGAAGAGCTTCATTTGGTCGAAGGAATCCTCGGGGTAGGTGTCGGCATCGTTCGAGTTGATCGCAACGAAGCCGATACCTTCGGCCTTGAGGTCGTTGGCATCGCGCACGATACGTGAAATCACCGCCTTCACATAAGGGCAGTGATTGCAGATGAAGGCCACGACCAGGCCGTTCGGGCCGGCCTGGCTGAGGATCGAATGCGACCTGCCGTCGACGCCGGGCAAAACGGCATCGATCGCGCGCCAGCCGAAATCGCAGACAGGGGGGACGGCCGCCATGCTTGCCTCCGATGGAATGGTTTACGCGGCTTTCCGGATCGCGCCGTCGGCCGCCTGTCGGATGGTTCCAATGTTGGTGCGGTAGGCCGCCTCGGCGCCTCCCTTGAACACGGCCGACCCGGCGACCAGCACATTAGCGCCGGCCGCGGCGACCAGCGGGGCGGTTTCGGCCGTGACGCCGCCATCGATTTCGATGTCAATCGGACGGTGGCCAACCAATGCCTTGATTCGCCTGATCTTCTCGATGACCGCGGAAATGAAGGCCTGGCCGCCGAAGCCTGGATTGACCGTCATCAGAAGCACCAGATCGAGCCTGTCGAGCACATACTCGATGACGCTCTCCGGCGTCGAAGGATTCAGCGATACGCCGGCCTTCTTGCCGAGATTTTTGATCGCCTGCAGGGAACGATCGAGATGCGGCCCGGCCTCTGCATGCACCGTGATGATGTCGCAACCGGCGTCGGCGAAGGCGGCCAGATAGGGGTCGGCCGGCGCGATCATCAGATGGCAGTCGAAGATTTTGTCCGTTCGGTCGCGGATCGCCTTGATCACCGGCGGACCGAAGGTGATGTTGGGCACGAAGTGGCCGTCCATCACGTCGAGATGGATCCAGTCGGCACCCGCCCGCACGACAGCTTCGACCTCGTCGCCGAGCCGCGAGAAATCCGCGGAAAGCACGGAGGGTGCGATGATTGTCCCGGTGACCATGGTCGTCGTCTCCAATTCTGTCTGCGGTGTTGGTCGCTGCGCCGGCCGCTTCGTCCTGTCAGCGCATCTTCGTCTCCGGTTCGCCTTCCAGTTTCCCTTCCGCGAACACGCGGCTGCCGCGAATGTCGGATTCCTCGATGGTGATAAGATCGGCCTTGGTCAACACCCGGCTGCGCGATGCGAAAAGCCGGTTAGCCTGCCGCAGCCGCGCCCGGTCAAGCCCATTGCGAACCGAACGCGCGTTGGAGAAATGCGGCAGCCTCATGCGGATCGGAAGATACTCTTCGAGCGCCTGGGACGCCGCCTCGCTGAGGCGATAATTCTGCTCCGCGAGCATAATCTCGGCGATCGATTTCAGTTCGCTGACGCCATAGTCGGGGAAGTCGAGGTGGTGGGCGATGCGCGAACGCATGCCGGGATTGCTGTCGAAGAAGCGGTCCATCTTGTTCTTGTAGCCGGCAAGGATCACAACCAGATCGTCACGGTTGTTCTCCATGCACTGCAGCAGGATTTCGATCGATTCCTGGCCGTAGTCGCGTTCGTTCTCTGGCTTGTAGAGATAGTAGGCCTCGTCGATGAAAAGCACGCCGCCCATGGCACGCTTGATCACCTCGCGGGTCTTGGGCGCGGTGTGGCCCACATACTGGCCGACGAGATCGTCGCGAGTCACGGCGACCATGTGGCCTTCGCGGACATAACCCAGACGATGCAGGATTTCGGCCATCCTCAGCGCCACCGTGGTCTTTCCGGTGCCAGGATTTCCCGTGAAATTCATGTGCAGCGTCGGCGCGCCCGATGTCAGTCCGAACCTGCGGCGAAGCCGGTCGACCAGGAGGAGGGCGGCGATCTCGCGGATGCGGGTCTTGACCGGCTTCAGGCCAACGAGTTCTCGGTCGAGCTTGTCCATCACCTCGTCGATGTTGGACGCCTCGAACTCGGCCTGCAGATCAACCGTCGCGTCCTGTGCGGCAGCGTCCTTTGTCATCGCGTTCAGCATGGTTCGGCTAGCTCCGCTCGCCCTCGGGCCTGTCGGTCGCATAAGGCACGATCGAATAACCCTGGCTGCGGCCGTCACGCTCCTGGCGCAGCAGCCGGAACCCGGGTTCGCTGGGCGGCCGGTTAACAATGAACGACATGCGCGGCGCTTCCCAGCCCTTGGTCGAATCGAAGGCGGTTACCCGCACATACATGTTCGGACAGGCTTTCCGGCAAGCATTGACCTCGAGCAGTATGCCCGCCGGATCTTTCAAGTCGAACATCGGGTTGCCGTACATTTCCCAATAGGTGTTTCGCGGATGCGGATCGTCGGTGTACTCGACGCTGACCGCCCAATGGTTCTTCAGCGCGTATTTGATCTGCGCCGAAATCTGCTCGTCGGTCAGGTCGGGCAGGAACGAGAACTGCCCCTGTGTGACCTTGTTTCCCGGATTGGTCATCATGACGACGGTTCCTTTCGTCTAGAAGCTGGGCGTTGCGGTTGGCACGAAGTCGGCCGTGTCGGTCGATTCGTAGTTGAAGGTGACGTCCTTCCAGGTCTCCAGGGCAGCCTTCAGCGGCGTGCACCATCTGGCCGCCTGTTCGAGGATCTTGGTCCCTTCGCGCAAATAATCGCGCCCCTCGTTGCGGGCCAGGATCATCGCTTCCAAGGCGACGCGATTGGCCGTCGCGCCTGCCTGGATACCGTCCGGATGGCCGATCGTGCCGCCGCCGAACTGCAGGATGACGTCCTCGCCGAGATAGTGGATCAACTGGTGCATCTGGCCGGCATGGATGCCGCCCGAGGCAACGGGCATCACCTTGTTGAGCGAGGCCCATTCCTGATCGAAGAACAGCCCGGTTTCGAGGTTCTGAGGCGTGCGCTCCTCGCGCAGCGTGTCATAAAATCCCTTGATCATGAGCGGGTCGCCTTCCAGCTTGCCGACCACCGTGCCGGCATGGATGTGGTCGACGCCGGCCATGCGCATCCATTTGCAGATGACGCGGAAATTCATGCCGTGGTTCTTCTGGCGCGAATAGGTCGAGTTGCCGGCACGGTGCAGGTGCAGGATCATGTCGTTGCGGCGTGCCCACTTGGCCATCGACTGGATCGCCGTGTAGCCGATGACCAGATCGATCATCACAATGCAGGAGCCAAGTTGCTTGGCGAATTCGGCGCGCTCGTACATCTCCTCCATCGTGCCGGCGGTGACGTTGAGATAATGGCCTTTGACCTCGCCGGTGGCGGCCGACGCCTTGTTCACGGCCTCCATGCAGTAGAGGAAGCGGTCGCGCCAATGCATGAAGGGCTGCGAGTTGATGTTCTCGTCGTCCTTGACGAAGTCGAGGCCGCCCTTCAGCGCTTCATAAACGACGCGCCCGTAATTGCGTCCCGACAGGCCAAGCTTCGGCTTCGTCGTCGCGCCGAGCAGCGGCCGGCCGAACTTGTCGAGCCGCTCACGCTCCACCACGATGCCGGTCGCCGGCCCCTGGAAGGTTTTGAGATACGCCACCGGGATACGCATGTCTTCCAGCCGCAAAGCCTTGACTGCCTTGAAGCCGAACACATTGCCGATGATCGATGCGGTCAGGTTGGCGATCGAGCCCGGCTCGAACAGGTCGAGGTCGTAGGCGATGTAGGCGAAGTACTGTTGCTCGGTCTTGGTTCCGGGACCGGTGTTCGGCACCGGCTCGGATCTGAACGCCTTGGCGCGATAGAGCTCGCAAGCTGTCAGCCGGTCGGTCCACACCACGGTCCACGTCGCGGTGGAGGATTCACCGGCGATGGCGGCTGCCGCCTCCTCGTGGTCGACACCGGGTTGCGGCGTGATCCGGAACATGGCGATCAGATCGGTTTCCTTGGGCCTGTAGTCAGGCTCCCAGTAGCCCATCTTCTTGTAGGGGATGACCCCTGACTTGTAGCGCTCCTTGCCTTCCTTGAGCGTCCCCGCTGGCAGTATGTCGATCTTGTTCATGACAGGTCTCCTGTTTGTTGCTCAGGCGGCTTTCGCGGTTGCGATTTGGGGTTCGAGTTTTCCCGCGGCGTAACGTTTCGCCATCTCGTCCATGGCGATGACCTTGATCTTCGAGGCGTTGGACGCCGTACCGAAACGCTCGAAGCGGTCCCGGCAAAGGTCGCGCAAGGCATCCATGGCGGGCTTCAGGAATTTGCGGGGATCGAACTCGCGCGGGTCTTCCGTCGCGACGCGGCGGAACTGCCCGGCCATGGCCATGCGGCAATCGGTGTCGATATTGACCTTGCGCACGCCGTAGCGGATGCCGCGCTCGATCTCCTCGACCGGGACGCCAAAAGTCTGGGGCATCTCGCCGCCGTATCTGTTGATGATGTCCTGCAACTCCTGCGGCACAGAGGAAGAGCCGTGCATGACCAGATGCGTGTTGGGCAGCTTCTCGTGGATCGCCTCGATCACCTGCATGGCCAGGATGTCGCCGTCCGGCTTGCGGGTGAATTTGTAGGCACCGTGCGAGGTGCCGCAGGCAATCGCCAGCGCGTCGACCTGGGTTGCGGTCACGAAGTCGACCGCCTGATCGGGATCGGTCAAGAGTTGGTCGTGGGAGAGCGCGCCCTCGGCGCCGTGGCCATCCTCGGCCTCGCCTTGGCCGGTTTCCAGCGAGCCGAGCACGCCCAGTTCGCCTTCGACGGAAGCGCCGACCCAATGCGCCATACGTGCGACGCGTTCGGTTATGGCGACGTTGTAGTCGTAGCTTGCCGGCGTCTTGGCGTCCGCCATCAAGGATCCGTCCATCATCACCGAGGTGAAGCCGTGGCGGATCGCGGAAAGGCAGGTGGCCTCGCTGTTGCCGTGGTCTTGATGGATGCATAGCGGGATGGTTGGGTGGATTTCGGTCAGCGCCTCCATCATCTTGGCCAGCATGATGTCGTTGGCATAGGACCGGGCGCCACGCGAAGCCTGGATGATGACAGGCGCGTCGCAGGCCTTGGCCGCTTCCATGATGGCGAGGCCCTGTTCCATGTTGTTGATGTTGAATGCCGGTACGCCGTAGCCGTGCTCGGCGGCATGGTCGAGAAGCTGGCGAAGGGTGATGCGAGCCATTGTGAATCCTCCTAGATGATGAGCTTCAGCGCCGCTGCAGCAACCGCTTCGGACGTGATGTTGAAATGCCGGTAGAGGTCGGGGGCAGGGGCGCTGGCGCCGAAGCCGGTCATGCCGACGAAAGCGCCGGTCTCGCCGATCCAGCGGTCCCAGCCCAGCCGGGCTGCCGCTTCGACCGCGACGCGCGGCGCCGAGCCCAGGACAGCCTTGCGGGTGGCGCTTTCCTGCTCCTCGAAAAGCTCCCAGCACGGCATCGACACGACGGCGGCGGCGACACCATGCCCGGTCTCCAGCCTTTCGGCGGCAGCAACCGCGATCTCGACCTCCGAGCCGGTGGCGATCAGGGTGACGGCACGGTGCTCGGCTGGTTCGCGCAGGACGTAGGCACCCTGGCGGGAGCGGTTCTCGTCACTGTGCGACCGACGCAGCATCGGCAGGTTCTGGCGCGACAGCACCAGGACGCTCGGCCGATCCTTGCTCTTCAGCGCGAGTTCCCAGCACTCCGCCGTTTCGATGACATCCGCCGGACGGAAGACGTTGAGATTGGGCGTGGCACGCAGCATCGCCAGGTGCTCGACCGGCTGGTGCGTCGGGCCGTCCTCGCCGAGGCCGATGGAATCGTGTGTCATCACATAGATGACGCGCTGGCCCATGAGCGCCGAGAGCCGCATCGCGCCGCGCGCATAATCGGCGAAGCACAGGAACGTACCGCCATAGGGCACGAACCCTCCATGCAGCGCGATGCCGTTCATGGCGGCCGCCATGCCGTGTTCACGAATGCCGTAGTGAATGTAGCGGCCGGCATAGTCACTCGGCGCAATGCGGTTCATGCCCTTGGTGATCGTCAGATTCGAGTGCGTCAGATCGGCCGAGCCGCCGACGGTCAATTCCGTTGCGCCGTTGATGGCCTCCAGCGCCATTTCGGAGGCTTTTCGCGTCGCCACCTTGGTTGCCTTCTCGACATGTTCGCGACGAAAGGCTTCGAGCGCGTCGAAGACCGTGTCGGCCAGTTCGGCGGCGACGGCGTTTTCAAAAGCCTCGCGCCGCGGCGAGGCGGCAAGCCGCTGCTCCCAGGCGCGCCGCATCGCTTCGCCGCGACCGGCAATCTCGCGCCAGGCGAAAAGGATATCATCCGGCACCTCGAACGGCGCGTGGGCCCAGCCGATGTTTTCGCGTGTCGCGGCGATCTCTGCTTCACCCAGCGGTGCGCCGTGCGTCTTTTCCGAACCGCCGAGATTGGGGGCACCCATGCCGATCACTGTGCGGCAGGCAATCAGCGATGGCCGATCCGACCGCCGCGCCGCCTCGATTGCCGCGGCGACTGCTGCCATGTCGTGCCCGGCGACACTTTGGACATCCCAGCCGGCGGCCTTGAAGCGCGCCGGCTGGTCCATCGACGTGGAGAGGGAGGTCGGCCCGTCAATGGAAATCGCATTGTCGTCCCAGAAGACGATCAGGCGGGAAAGCTTCAGGTGACCAGCGAGGTCTATCGCCTCGTGACTGATTCCCTCCTGAAGGCAGCCGTCGCCCGCAATCACATAGGTATGATGATCGACCAGATCGGCACCGTAGCGGGCGGCAAGCATGCGTTCCGCCAGCGCCATGCCGACCGCCGTGGAAATGCCCTGTCCGAGCGGTCCGGTGGTGGTCTCCACGCCAAGCGCATGGCCGTATTCCGGATGTCCGGCGGTGCGGCGGCCCAACTGCCGAAATCGCTGCAATTCCTCGACCTGCATGTCTTCGTAGCCGAGCAGATGATGCAGCGCGTATTGCAGCATCGAGCCGTGCCCGGCTGAAAGCACGAAACGGTCACGGTCGGGCCAGTCCGGTCTCGACGGATCGATATTGATGAAGCGGTTGAACAGCACCGTTGCGACATCGGCCATGCCCATCGGCATGCCAGGGTGACCCGAATTCGCCTTTTGGACGCTGTCCATCGCCAGCGCGCGAATGGCGTTCGCCATGTCGCGCTCCGAGACGGGAGCGGTTGTGGTGACGGGCTTCAGTGCTGTTTGGCTGGTCATTGCATCCTCCTCACGACACACGGCTCTTGCGTTCAACCAATTGCAGGATGAGCGGCGTCAGGATCAGCTGCATGGCAAGATCGAGCTTGTTGCCTGGCACCACGATGGAATTTGGCCGCGACATGAACGAGTCGTGGATCATCGACAGCAGATACGGAAAATCGATGCCGCGCGGATTGGCGAAGCGGATAACCAGCATCGATTCGTCGGGTGTCGGAATCCAGCGCGCGATGAACGGGTTGGACGTATCGACGATCGGCACGCGCTGGAAGTTGATGGCGGTCTGCGAGAATTGCGGGACAATGTAGCGGACATAGTCGGGCATCCGGCGCAGGATCACGTCCATCACCGCCTCGGTGGAATAGCCGCGTGTCGAACGGTCGCGATGGATCTTCTGGATCCATTCGAGATTGATGACCGGCACGACGCCGATCTTGAGATCCGCATGCTTGGCCAGATTGATCGTGTCGGTGACGACACAGCCGTGCAGCCCCTCGTAGAAGAGCAGGTCGCTGGGAGCGAATTCGCGCCATTCGGTAAAGGTTCCCGGTGGCGTGCCGTGCTGCTTTTCCTCTTCCTCATCATGAATGTAGGTGCGGGTCTTGCCGGTTCCGCGGCGGCCATATTCCGCGAACACCTCTTCGAGAATTCCGAGTTCGTTGGCCGCGGCATTGAAATGGGTGAAGTTCGGGTTGCCGGCCTTTTCCTCCTCGGCCACCTTTGCCTTCATCGCCGCGCGGTCGTAGCGGTGAAATGCGTCGCCTTCGATGAAAGCGGCCTCGATGTTCTCGCGCCGGAAAATCAGCTCGAAGATGCGCTTGACCGAGGTCGTGCCGGCGCCCGACGACCCGGTGATGGTGATGATGGGGTGCTTGGCTGACATGGTGCTGCTCAGGCTCTGAACAGGCCGCGGCGGCTGAACAGCGGCGCACGCTCACCGATGTTGCTCGGCTCTGTGTGGTAGCGCGTGATGCGCGCGACTTCCCGCGCCGACCCGAAGATCATCGGCACGCGCTGATGCAGGCTCTCGGGCTCGATTTCCAGGATGCGGGTGATCGCGTCGGTGGCGGCACCGCCAGCCTGCTCTATGAGATAGGCGATCGGGTTGGCCTCGTAGACGAGGCGCAGCCGTCCCTGACCATAGCCCTTGCGCCGATCGCCGGGGTAGAGAAAAACGCCGCCGCGCATCAATATGCGGTAACAGTCGGCGACCAGAGAGGCGATCCAGCGCATGTTGAAATCCTTCTCGCGCGGTCCTTCGGTGCCCTCCAGGCAGTCGTCGACATAGAGCCGCACAGCCTCGTCCCAGTGCCGGTAGTTGGCGGCGTTGATGGCGAACTCCTGAGTGCGTTGCGGAATGATCCGGCTTTCATAGGCCTGGACGAAGGTGCCGAGCCTTGTCGAGAAGACGAAGACATGCGTGCCGCTGCCGAGCGACAGGACGAGTGCCAGCTGCGGCCCATAGATGAAGAAACCGGCGCCTAGCTGGTTCACGCCCGCCTGCAAGAAAGAGGCGGCCGGATCAGCGTCCGGCGCGCCAGTTGCGGTCAGGAGCGAGAAGATCGTTCCGATCGACACGTTGGTGTCGATGTTGGAAGAGCCGTCGAGCGGGTCGATCGCAATGGCGAGTGGCGCTTGCCTGTCGAGCAGGACTGGCTGCTCCAGCTCCTCGGAGGCGTAAAGCGCCACCGGCGCACGGCGCATGGCGTCGAGGAAGATGTCATCGGAGAAGACGTCGAGATCCTTCTGGACGTCGCCGTCGGCATTGGCGCCACGGGTCTCGGCAAAGGCGGCGCCGAGCACCCCTTGGTTGATGGTGTTGCGGACCTTGATGGCGGCCTGTGTCAACTGACGAACGGTCGTCACAACGGCCGAGCGGAATTCGTCTGGCTGGCCGAGATAGGAGTTCAGAAAAGCGTCGAGCGTTGCCGCTGGCATCGTAACCTCCCCTCCCGCCGCATCTCCTCGGAGCGGCTGGACTGGAGGAATGGAAACAAACGTCGCATGATAAGTAAAATTCAATAACTTTACCTGGTCAGTAAAAATAACTTAGTATGCGACATGAGAAACCTCACGCTCAAGCATTTCAAGACCGTCCAGGCAATCATCAAGTGCGGTAAAATTGTCAGCGCAGCCAAGATGTTAGGCCTGTCTCCTCCAGCGCTGACAATCCAACTGCGACAAGTGGAGGAAGAATTCCAGCTGGCTCTGTTCGACCGAACGTCGGACGGCATGCGTCCCACTGCCGCAGGTCTGGCTTTCGTCGAGACAGCGCAGGCTATCGAGGAGCATCTCGGTTTGCTCGAAGACAAGATGGATGCCATCAAGGGCGTACGCACCGGCAGCTTGAGGCTCGGCGTCGTTTCCACAGCCAAATATTTCGCGCCGCGGCTGATGGCTGCGTTCATGAAGGACCATCCCGACATCGACATGCGGCTTGCCATCGGCAATCGTGCCCAGACGATCGACAACCTCAGGAACCACGACATCGATATCGCGCTGATGGGGCGTCCGGCGAAAGAGGTTCCGGTGCGTGCTTCGGTCTTCGGTGATCATCCGCTGGTCATCATCGCGCCGCCCGACCATCCCTTGGTGGCGGCGCGCGATATCTCCAAGGAGCGGATTGCCGAGGAGCATTTCCTTATTCGCGAGCCCGGCTCCGGAACCCGTATCTCGTTGGAAATATTCCTGAGCGACGTGCCTGGGCGCATCGACGACCTCGGTGTCGAGATGGCCTCGAACGAAACGATCAAGCAGGCGGTGATGGCTGGTCTGGGTATCGCCTTCATCTCTGCTCACACCATCGCTGCGGAAACCGAGGCAGGCCGGCTTGTCATCCTCGACGTTGTCGGCATGCCGATCCGCCGACAATGGTTCTCGGTGATGCGAACCGATCACGCAATCTCGCCGGCGATGGCCACATTCAACGATTTCCTGATGCGCAAGGGCGCAATGTACCTGCCCCTTTTCGGAAAGCTGTATCCAGACAAGGCTGGATGACACTGCACGAGCGCAACGGATGAAAGTCCGGTGGAGAACGCCCACGATCGTTGGTATTATATAAGCGGTATGTTATGTTGCAGTGCGAAAGAGCGGGGGCCACGTCCTTTCACACCGTAAGCGATCTGTATGTGCAACCCCTGCAGACTGTTCGGAACTCTCCCAGGTATGGGTTCGGGAATTCGATGGGGAAAAGGGGTAATGCTTTACACACTCGTTATGATGGTCTGCCTGACGGATGGACCGCGGACCTGCGAACAACGCGAGGAAATGGTAGACGGTCTGGCGATGAATCCCGGGACTGCCTTCATGCAGGCGCAGCCGCTGGTGGCAAGGTGGATCGAGACGCATCCCGGTTATTTCGTGCAGCGCTGGCGTGTGCTCCCCGGAAGAGAGTCGTGAGACAGGCGGCCAAGGTCTATTTCTTCACGATGAGCGTTTCCGAGACAGTCTTCGACAACTGGTAAAGCCGCTGCTCGATTATCGTCGGCACATCGCAGACATAAGTCAGCGACTGGACGCGTTCGTTGAAAATTCGCGTCGCGAAATTCAGTTGATCGGTTCGCCGTTCTACTTCGTCCGGATCCGCATCGGCCTTGGCGCGCAGCGCGTCCACTTCGGATGCTTCCTTGCGCAACTGTGCCGCCATTTCCAGCTGTTTGTGGGCATAGCGGGAGATGCCGGAGATCACGTGCGAACGCTCGGCGTCCATGTGATCGAACATTCCCTGCACCAGCATCGTCATTTTGGTTGCGACCTGCTCGGGCGGTAGGGAAGTCGCGAAATCCTTGATCTCTTTCTGGGCTTGTGCAATCGGCGTCCGCCGGGCCGCCACAGCATCGACAAGCGCTGACACGCCTGGATCCTTCGCCCAATCCTTCGCGGTCGCCGGAAGCTCCGGCCCATTCCAGATCTGGCCAAGCGAGAGCTGTGGCACCTTACGCTGCATGCAGGGCCAGTCGGGATCGGTGTTTGCCGCGCCGGCGCCCCCCATCGACGCAAGCGTGGTGACCAGAACCAGAGTGTGAACAAGTCTCATTCGCGCCATCAGGCGTTTCCTCCCATGTCCTGTTTGCGGATCACCAAACCGCGCGAAGGGTCGTATGCGATGATGGCGCCGCCCAGGAACAGCAGCGTGCAGCCGGCGACGACGCCCAGCGACAGCCATTCGATCTGCCCGTAGAAGGCAAAACGGATCAGTTCGACGGCATAGGTGAACGGGTTGCAGAGGCAGATCTTGTAGAGCAGGGGGCTCGCCTCCTGGATGCGCCACAAGGGATACAGCGCCGGAGACGCGAAATAGCCGGGAAAGATGACGAAGTTCATGATGCCGGCGAAGTTTTCAAGCTGCTTGATCAGCGAAGACAAGAGCATGCCGAGCGCGCAAAGCATCATGCCCGACAGGAACAATGCCGGCAGAACATAGAGATAGCCGAGTGGCGGCGCTTTGACGCCCCACAACCAGGCAACGATCAGGAACGCGTAGACCTGCACGATCGATACGGCCACACCGGCCAGCATCTTCGACACCAGCAGGAACCAGCGCGGAAACGGGCTGACCAGCAGGATGCGCATGTTGCCCATCTCGCGGTCGTAGACCATCGACAGTGAAGACTGCATGCCGGAAAACAGCAGGATCATGCCGCAAAGGCCCGGCGTGATATAGACCTCGTAGAGCACATAGGTCTTGTAGGGCGGGATGATCGACACGCCAAGCACCTGGCGAAAGCCGGCCGCGAAGATGAACAGCCAGACCAGCGGCCGGACCAGCGAGGAAATGAAGCGTTCGCGCTGGTGCAGGAAGCGCAGGCACTCACGCAGGACGACGCCTTTCAGGCAAATGAGATAGTGGCGCAGGCCGAATGGCTCGGACCGCACCGGCATGATGCCGGCGACCTTTCCGGGCATCGAAGGGGCGCTCATGGCGACGTCTCCGTCATGCCCGCCGCATCGACGCGGCTGAGCTTCGAAAAGGTTTCGCGAATCGAACTTCCGCCGTTCGCACGGATCACATCCGACACCTTGCCGCTGGCGACCAGGTCACCCCGCCGCAGTATGACGACATGGTCGGCGTCTTCGACTTCGTCGATCAGATGCGTGGCCCAGAGCACGCCGATGCCCTCTGCTTGGACGAGCTTGCGGATGGTGGCGAGGATGCCCGCACGAGATTCGATATCCAGGCCGACGGTCGCCTCGTCAAGCAGGAGCAGGGAAGGTCGGTGCAGCAGCGCCCTGGCGATTTCGATGCGCCGCATCTGACCGCCGGAGAGGCTGCGTGTCTTGTCATGCTGGCGGCCCTGCATGTCGACCGTTTCCAGCAGCGCGGCAATGCGCTGGCGAGCTTCGCGTCCGCCAATGCCATGCAACGAGGCATGGTAGGAGAGATTCTGGTAGACGCTGAGGTCGAGATCGAGCGTGCGTGCCTGGAACACGATGCCGACCCGCCTGAGTGCTTCGCCGGACGCGCGGCGAATGTCATGGCTGAAGATGCGGATCGATCCGTGACGCGTGTCGTAGAGGTGGCTTATCAGTGAGAACAGCGTCGTCTTGCCGGCCCCGTTGAGGCCGAGCAGAACGGTGAAAGTCGCCGGCGCGATCGAGAAGGAGACGTCGTTGAGCGCCCGCTTCTGGCCATAGGAATGGCTGACGGCTCGGACATCGAGCGCCACCACCTCGTCTCCCGGTCCGCTTGTCCTCATATGCTGCATACCGGATCGCTCCTTCAGGACGCGTTGGCCTATTGGCGCCCCTGATCGCCTTTTGTCTTACTTGATCGTAATCTTGCCCTTCAGTCCCTTGTCGGCAAGGTCGGGAACCGACCAGGTATATTCGCCCGGGCGAACGGTATGGAACTGCACCTGGATCGTTCCCGCGTCGTCGAATTCCAGCCAGGCCGGTCCGCCGTCCATATGCACTTCCAAATCGTTGATGACGATCTGGTCCATCCAGACATTGCGGAATAGATCGGTCACGAACTTGTACTCGAAACCGCCCTTGGACGTGATCTTCCAGCGATAGCCCTGGCCGGCGATCAGCTCGAAGTCCTTCTGATTGACCGCATAGGTGGAATCGGCCGAACCGATAATCAATTCCGGCAGGTTCTTGCTGGCACGCGACGGTTTTGACGTCGCATCGTCGGCGTTTGCTACGATCGGAGCAAGGACAAATCCGGCGAGCGCGGCGAAGAAAAACCTACGGCAAAGTTTCATGTCTTGAGCCTCCCGATGATCAATGTCTGCTATTTGGGCGAAATGACCACACCCCAGGGCTGCTGGCCCACAGTGAGCGATTGGACCGGCTCGTCGGTGGCCGTGTCGATGAAGGTGATATCGTTGGAATTGCCATTCGTGGTGATCAGCGTTTTCTGGTCGGGCGTGAAGGCCAGATGCCAGACGCGCTGGCCGACGAGGATGTATTTTTCCACCTCATAAGTGTCGGTATTGATCACCGCGACATGGTTCGCCGGGCCGAGCGCGACATAGGCTTTCTTGCCATCGGCGCTGATGGCGATGCCTACCGGCTGGATGGTTTCGGCCCGCAGTCCCTGAATCGCGAACTGGATCTTCTTCACCACTTCGCGTTTGGCGTTGTCGATGACGCTGACGGTGCCGCCGACCTCGGCGCTGACCCAGACCTGCGAGCCGTCGGGCTTGAATTCGGCGAAGCGAGGACGCGTGTCGACCAGCACATTGTCCGTCACCTCATGCGTGCCGGTGTCGATGAAATGCGCCATGCTGGTGGTTTCCGAGGTGTTGACCATGGTCTTGCCGTCGGGGCTGACACCCATGCCTTCCGGCTCCACGCCGACTGGTATCTCGGCCAGGACCTGCTTGCTTTCGACGTCGATGGCGGTGACGAGATTGTCGTCCTCATTGGCGACATAAAGCGTCTTGCCGTCGGGCGAGAGGACGAACAATTCGGGATCGGGGCCGGATGGCAGCGTACCGACAATTTCAAGTGTCGCGGTGTCGATGATTTGGATCGTGTCGTCATCGCTGGCGCATAGATAGACGAATTTGCCGTCATGCGAGATGGTGATGCCGCGAGGTCTCTGGCCGACTTCGACGGTCTTCACCACCTGCATCGTCGCCGTGTCGACGACGGTCATCGTGTTGTCCTTCTCGTTGGACACGTAAGCCGTATAGGCCGATGCCGGGCTGGCCGTGAAGCCGGCCGCGAGAATGGCGAATGCGCAAGCTCGTTTCTGCACGCAAATTCCTCCCGATTGACTCTACTTGAGAGCGCATTTCGTTTCCGGCTGATCGACACCGAGAGTGTCGAGTTCGGAGACCTGGTGAAGATAGCCCTCCTGTGGCGATGTCGAGACGACCGACTTGGTATCGCCAAGCAAGATCGGCTGGCGAAGCTGGAGGTTCCATTTGCGGAAGGTCAGCTTCTGCCCCTTGAAAGCAGCAACCGAAAAATCGTCAGAGCGTATATAGTCGCTGATCTTTTTCGCATCGTCGCCCTTGGTGCGCGTGGTGGCCTCGCCGACCGCACGCACCGCGGTCCAGGCCGACATGTCTTTGGAGAGCATCCGCCGGCTCGTCGTCTTCAGGAAGCGGCTCTGCATCTGGATGCCGCCCCATTGTTCGCTGGCGGGATGCCATGACGATGCAACCAGACCGGCCGTGCCGGCGACCAGCCGCGGCGTCCAGGTGCGGTAGGGCACGTAGGTGCCGAAAACCTCGCTTTCGTCGGCGACAAGCACCACGTCGTGCTCCGGGAGGTCTTGCGTGAACACGGAAATCTGCTGCTGTATCTGCGTGGCGCCGGTGTCGGTGCGCCTGGCTGTCCCGGTATCCTTGAATTCCTTCTCGGCGACGATCTGGCCGCCGAAGCGGGTTGCCGCGCGGCGCAGCGCATCGGCGTAGAGATGGTCCTGCTCATGCGATCCATAGAGCAGCACCCAATTCGGCCACTTCTTCACCATGAGATACTGCGCCAGCGCGTCGGCCAGCATGCTGCGCGTCGGCGCGATATGGAAAACGTTGATGCGGCAGTCCTCCTCGCGAAGGCTGTCGTCGGTGGCGCCGACGTTGAAGATCAGCACGCCTTTGTCGCGGGCGATGTCGGCGATCGACAGCAATTGTTTGGCTGAAAGATCGGCGACCACATAGCGGTCGCCCTTGGCGATCATGCCTTCGAATGCCTGAACCGCGTCGCCGTCGGGCTTGACCTCGGTCACGTCGAGGCTGAATTTCTGGTTGGTGAACTTTCCCGTCGTGTTGTTGTCGCCGATCGCCACCTCGGCACCGGCGACACCTTCGTCACGTGGCGGCAGGTCGAGCATGGAAAGCGTCAATTGCGGTGCGTAGGCCCGCAAATAGCCTATCTTGATTTCAGTTATCTTTTTTTCCGGCTTCGCCACCGTTTCCTGGCCTGTCGCGTCGGAAACGTTGACGGTCAGGGAAAAAAAGCACAAAAAGGCAGCGAGAGTGCCTGGCACCGCGCTCGTCATCGATAGTAATTACCCATTCTTGCGCAGAGGTTCGACGGTTGCCGGACCCGCGCCAAGTCAAGGTGCCCATGATCAACTTAGCCGACCCGCAAAATTTATCAAACCCTATAGGACGACTTTTCGCGCCTGCCAGAACGGTGCGGAAGGTCGCCAGCGTCGATTCGCATGGCAACACCGGCGAGACGTGGCGCAGGGGGATCGACCGCCTCTATAAAAGCGTCTTGTCCTCCAAACTGGAGAAACTGTTCAAATGACCAGAATGCTGGCAAGCGTCACCGGCATCGAAGAGGCGGAGATCGCTCTTTCTGGAGGTGTCGATATCGTCGACCTGAAGGACCCGAAGGCGGGAGCCCTGGGCGCGGTGTCCATGGAAACCATGCTCCGAACGATCTCTTTCATCGCGGGTCGGGCTCCGGTCAGCGCTGTCTGCGGCGACCTGCCGATGGAACCCGAAACGATCCGCATCAAGGCCGAAGAGATCGCGGCGACCGGCGTCGACTATGTGAAGATCGGATTTTTTCCTTCGGCAAATATCTCTGCCTGCGCACAGGCGCTTGAACCGCTCGCCGCACGAACGAAGCTGATTGCCGTGCTGTTTGCCGATCTGGCGCCGGACTTCGAGCTTCTGCCGATGTTCGCCAGGCATCGCTTCCACGGCGTGATGGTTGATACCGCGCAAAAGGGGAAGGGCCGGCTGCTCGATCATCTGCCGCCGGAGCGTATTCCGGGATTCGTCGATCGAACGAAATCGCTCGGTCTGATGGTCGGCCTGAGTGGATCGCTGGAAGCTCCGGACATTCCGCGCCTATTGCCTTTCGCTCCCGATTTTCTCGGCTTTCGGGGGGCGCTGTGTGGCCATTCCGGTCGCACGAGTTCGATCAGCGCCGAGGCGGTCTCGCAGATTCGCGAGTTGATTCCAGCGGAATCCGGGACCGGCGATCAATCGAGTATCGACTATCGCCTGTTGGCAGCGAGAGGCTATTCGCCGGACACCGACCCGACACTGGGCACGGACAGGATTTTTGTGCGGGATTTTGTTCTGCCGGTCCAGATCGGTGCCTACAGCTTCGAGCATGGCCATACTCAAAAAGTGCGCTTTGATGTGATCGCCGACGTGCTGCAAATCACCGACCATCCCGAGGACATGCGCCATGTGTTCTCCTACGACATCATCATGGACGGCATTCGCACCATCATCGCGCGGGGCCATATCCAGCTCAGCGAGGCTTTGGCCGAGCAGGTGGCAGCGCACGTGCTGGAGAACCAGCGTGTCGTGCGCGTCACGGTTAGGGTGGAAAAGCTCGAGCTCGGCCCTGGCGGCGTCGGCGTTGAGATCGAACGCAAGCGCCAATCGGCGGGACGCGGTGCTGCCTCCGGCATTGCTGGCCGAAAAGACCGAAGCGTTGTTTTCCGGCCGCGCCAGGAGCGCCCCGAAATGCTTCGACGGGCCATCGTCAAGCTTGGCGGCAGCACGGCCCATGCGGCGGAGATGAAGAGCTGGATCGCAGCGCTGGCGGGTTCCAGGCTGCCGATCGTCATCGTGCCCGGCGGCGGGCTCTTTGCCGATCATGTGCGCGAGACGCAGACCAGCATGGATTTTTCCGATACCGCCGCTCATGCCATGGCGATCCTGGCCATGGAGCAGTTCGGCCATGTCATCCTCGACCGGGACGAAAGGCTGGCGCCGGCACGGTCGCTGGACGAGATCGGGCGAGTGTTGGAGGCGGGGAAGGTTCCGGTGTGGCTGCCGTCATCACTGGCACTGGCGGCGCTGGATGTTCCGGCCTCCTGGGACATTACCTCCGATTCTCTGGCCGCCTGGCTTGCCGGCAAGCTTGGCGCAAACGCGCTGTTGCTTGTCAAGCAGACCGGTGCATTCTTCGACAGCGATACCGCTGACAGCCTGAGGGCCCGAGGCATTGTCGACCCAGGCTTTGCCGCCATGCTGCCCGACGGCATCGATTTCCATCTCTCCGGTCCGAAGGATGCTGCCGGGGCCGGCGCGATGCTCGCGTCGGGCAAGCTGCCCGGCATCCGGATAGTGGCTTCAACAGGGTCGTCGGCAAAGAAGGCGGGATAGCCGATGGTGAAGCTGCATGTGCCGCGCTGGGCGTGGGTTTTGACGGGTTCCGGGCATTTTTTTACGGAGAGCTTCGCACTTGTTCGCCAGCTCGAACATTGCGATGTCTTCGTGTCTAAGGCCGCCAACGAAGTGCTGCGCATGTACAAGCTTAAACTTGATTTCCCGGAGACGACGCGCGTGCTGCACGACAAGACCGCGAGCGCGATCCCGGTCGGCGAATTCTACCACGGTGTCTATCACACGGTCGTGGTGGCGCCGGCTACGTCCAACACGGTCGCCAAATGCGTGCATGGCATTTCCGACACGCTCGCCACCAATGTCTTTGCCCAAGCGGGAAAGTGCCGTGTGCCAGCCATCGTCTTTGCTTGCGACACCGCGCCGGAACTCGAAACCCAGGCACCGCACGGGCTGGTCAAGGTCTATCCGCGCAGGATCGACCTGGAAAATACCAAACAGTTGAAGAGTTTCGAGCGGACCCTGGTGGTCGAGTCGCTCGCTGATCTCGAAGCCTCGCTCACACGGCGCCAGGCCGAACTCGCAAGCGATGGCTGAGCGGCTGGTTTTTCTTACCGGCCATCTGGCCAAGGCGCGGCTGGAACGGCTGCTGACCGGGCTGGGCAGAACCGAATTCGCGTGGGAAATCGTCGACGTCGGCGTCAAGGTCGCCGCGCTGATGAGCGAGGACATCGTGAAGCGTCGGCTCACTCTGACAGGAGACGTCGACCGCGTCATCCTGCCCGGACGCTATCGGGGAAACATCGAACACCTGTCGGAGCATTTCGGCGTGCCCTTTGTGCGCGGCCCCGACGAGATCGCCGACCTTCCGGCCTTCCTTGGCCGGGCGGGCAAACCGCCGGATCTGACGCGTCACGATATGCGCATCTTCGCCGAGATCGTCGATGCGCCGATGCTGTCGGTCGAGGCCCTGATGGCGAGGGCCTCGATGCTGGCTGCGGCCGGCGCGGATGTCATCGATCTGGGCTGCCTGCCGGAGACGCCGTTTCCGTTGCTGGCTGAGGCAGTGCGGGCACTCAAGGCACAGGGGTTTGTGGTCAGCGTCGATTCGGCCAGCGCAGACGAACTGTCGATCGGTGCGCACGCCGGCGCGGACTATCTTCTCAGCCTCGATGAGAACACGCTGCCGTTGATCTTCGACCATCGGGCTACGGCAGTGTTGATACCCTCCATCCCCGGCGATCTGGATTCGCTCGGCCGGGCGATTACCGCGGCACAAAAGGCCGGCGTCGCCTTCATTGCCGATCCCGTGCTCGACCCGATCCATTTCGGCTTCGCCGTTTCACTCGGGCGCTTCATCGAGGCGCGGCGCCGTTGGCCGGACATCGAATTGCTGATGGGCACCGGCAATCTCACCGAATTGACCGACGCCGACAGTTCCGGCGTTACAGCCGTTCTAGCGGGGCTCTGCTCGGAACTCCGGATCCGGAACGTGCTGGCGGTGCATGTCAGCCCACACACGGTGCGCACGATCGAGGAGCACGATATCGCCCGCCGCGTCATGTTGGCTGCTTGCACGGACGGCGCGTTGCCGCGCGGCTATCACCCAGGGTTGTTGCAGATCCACGATCGCAAGCCTTTCACAGCCTCCCCCGACGATATCGAGGCATTGGCGGCCCAGGTGCGCGACGCCAACTTCCGGATCGCGGTAGCCGAGGACGGCATCCATGTTTTCAATAGCAAAGGGCATGCGGTTGCCACGGATGCGTTCGAACTTTTTGCCGGGCTGGACGTCAACGCCGATGGCGCACACGCTTTTTACCTCGGCGCGGAACTGATGAAGGCGGAGATCGCGTGGCGCCTCGGCAAGCGTTATGTGCAGGACGAGCCGCTCGCATGGGGCGTTGCCGCGCCGGCACCCGAAACCGACCGTACCCGTCTTGCCGAGCCGGGCAAGACGCTCCGCGCAAGGAAAGAGCGCTAGGACCATGCCCTATATTCGCGAATCCATCATCACGACGGTCAACAAGGCAGGCAACGTCCACATCGCGCCGATCGGCATCATTGCCGAGAATGACGGTTGGGTTATCGCGCCGTTCCGGCCGTCGGTCACGCTCGACAATCTCGCCGAAGTGCCGTTCGCCATCGCCAATTATACTGACGACGTGCGTGTCTTTGCCGGCTGCCTGACAGGCCGCAAGCATTGGCCAACCGTTCCGGTTGACGGGTTCCCGGTGCCGAGGCTCGAGGCGGCGCTGGCGTATTCGGGCCTCGAAGTCCAGGCGGTCGATGACAATGGTGTGCGTCCCCGCCATTTCTGCCGCGTGGTGCGGGAGGAAACGCTCGCGCCGTTCACCGGCCTCAACCGAGCCAAGGCGGCGGTGCTTGAGCTGGCCATCCTGGTCAGCCGGCTCGGCATGCTGCCGCGCAACAAGATCGAGGCGGAAATCGCCTACCTTTCGATCGCCATCGAAAAGACGGCAGGCGACGGTGAAAAGGAAGCCTGGGGCTGGCTGATGCAGCGTGTCAGCGATCACTTGACCGCCAAAGGTTCGGATAGCGAGGACTCGCGAGCATAGGCGCGAGCGCCGCAACCTGCTTACGAAGGATATCCCGCCAAAAGCGCCACTGCGGACGCGGGTGCCGCGCTGCTCGCTTGCCCGCGAACAGTGTCATCGGCGGGGATGATGTCGGCGAAATCGACGTAACTGCGTTCCATGCGTTCGGCCAGCCGCCTGATCTGCCAGCGACCGCTTCCGGCGCCGACGATCGGGACATCCCGAGACAGGGTTCCGGCAACCAGCGCCGCTGCATCGTGCACTTTGCGCAGTTGCTGCTCGCTGAACCAGCGCGCGACTTCACCCCATTCCGGCGGGGTGAGGTCGGTGGCGTCGCGCCCCACCATGCGCGCCAGCCGCGCGATCGAGCCGTCCACAGTCTTTTCCTTGCCGTCGGCGGGAGGGTGCCTGTCGTCGTCCTCGTCGAGCACGCCCAGGATGCGGTGAGCGTCGGCGATCGAGGCGAAATATTCGTTCATCAGCGGCGTTAGCCTGCCATGGACGGGAGCCGACGAGGCTACGCCGAACAGGAATGTCCTGGTAAAGCCGGTATAGACCAATTCGCCGGTTAGAAGCCGTCCGGCATCGGTGTAGCCGTCATTGGCCACGGCGCCGTTCTTGATGGCGATAATATCGGTGGTGGTGGAGCCCATGTCGACGAACAGGGCATCGCCGGCGAGTTTTGCCACCAACAAGGCTGTCGCGTGCCAATTGGCGGAAGCCACATCGGCGGTCAGCTGCGCTGCCCGCTCGACTCCGACGAAACCGGATGGTCCGGCATAGACCAGCTTTTTGTCTGCGGGGAAATGGGTGGAAATCTGACCCAGCAGAGCCGCCACGCCGGCATCGCGGGACGGAAAGATGTCCGACAGTTCGCCCGTCATGGTGAATGCGTTGAGATCCGCACCCGCGTAGATCGGAGCCGTTTCGTCGAGGGCTGAAGCCAGCTTGTCCAACCCTTGCCAGAGCGGCGTTGCGATCGTTACCGCCTCGACGACGCGACCGTCTTGTGCGCGGGTCACCTTCAGATGCGCGCCGCCAATGTCGAAACCGGCAATGATGCCCTTTCTTTTTTCCACGCTTCAAGCTTTCATGACGGTGGCAATTGGTCGGTGAAAAAAGCGTTGCGTATCATTCCGGTTCTCGACCTGAAAGACGGCGTGGTGGTTCGCGCCCAGCAGGGAAAACGCGATCGCTACAGGCCGATCGTTACGCCGCTCAGCCGAAGCCCTGATGTGGTCGCGGTCGCTGAAGGACTGCGTGGGCTTTATCCTTTTTCCACCTTCTACATCGCAGATCTGGACGCTATCGAAGGCGGAGCGCCAAACAGCGACGCACTCGCCCGGCTGAGGACGATGGCGGAGCCGCCGGAACTTTGGGTCGATGCCGGCGTGGCCGACGAAAAGACACTTTTGGCGGCGCTTGCCGAACGCTCGCTGTCTCCTGTTCTGGGCTCTGAATCGCAGCGAGACGACATGTTGCTGCGGCGTTTTCGCGATCATCCCGATCTCATCCTGTCCCTTGATTTCGTCGGCGATAGTTTTTGCGGGCCGCGTTCTCTTCTCGATGAGCCCGAGCTTTGGCCGCAAAAGGTGATTGTCATGACGCTGGCCAAGGTCGGTGCGGCCGCCGGTCCCGACTTCGGGCGGTTGCAGGAGGTCAAGGCCAAGGCCGGAAATCGCGCTGTCATTGCGGCCGGCGGTGTCCGCGACGAGAACGACATCAGGGCCTTGTCCGCCATGGGCGTCGCCGCGGCACTGGTCGCAACCTCATTGCACAACGCTACGCTCACGCCCGGCCGCCTCGCGTCACTCGGCGCCTGATCATCGTTGCTCGTCAGCTCCCGAAGGGCGTGCGCCCTTCGGGAGCTGACGTTTCAAAAGCCCAGAACCTTTTTCAGCCGGCGCAACAGACCATCCGTCTCAGAAGAGGGTTTTTCCTGTGCGGGGCTGTCTCTTGTCTAGGCTGCGAACGGATGCTTGACCTTGTCGCGCTGGGCCGTTGCTTCGGCGGCGGTCGGGGTTCCTGCAACGGCGCGCTGGATGGCTTCCTTTGTCGCCTCGTAATTGTATTTCTGGATCTTGGCGTCGTCCGCCGCGTCCCAATGGATGAATACCCCGACGCAGATGAACACGTCGTCTGCTTCGTTGGCCGGAATGGTCCCGTCCGCAACGCTGTCCTGCACGGCCTTTGCCACGGCGTGCTGCGCCGGGCCGAACATCTGGACCGCCTGTTTGGCACCCTTGATCGTGACCTTGTTGAACATCACGGTGTTGGGTTTGCATTGAAGATTGGGCGCGATCACCGCCAAAAGCGAAGTAAAGCCGTCCTTGTTGTTGGTAAGCGCGTTGCAAAATGCCGTTTCGACCGCGCTCCCCCGCGGGCCGATGAGCAGGTCGACATGCGCGACTTCGTTGCCGTCTCCCACCAGCGATTCACCGACCATAACCTTTGAGATTTTTGCCATGCCAATTTCCTCCAAGACACAATTATGATGTCCACGGACGCTGCAACCGAGCAGGCGCTCGATGGACAGCTATCCTTGTTGGCAGCGTCCGGATTTGCCCGGACCGGTTGGCTAGATAGCCGCGGAAGCACAGCTTCCGCTTTTGGAAGTCAAGCACCAACGCCGCGATTATGCAAGGTGAGGGCGAGGGTGTGGACTAAAAGAGTAGCCACGGTGAGGTCGGCCGAGGTGCCGGGGTTGATGTTGTCGGCCTTCAGCCGGCGGTCGAACTCCATGAGCAGACGAATGCGCGACGGTTCGTCGCCCTCGGCATGGAGCGCCGCCTGAACGGCAACGGCTTCCTGCCGCGCCTGATTTGCGACGTGAACGCCGTGCTTGCGCATCACATGGCTGTCGGGGAAGCCGGCGAGAAACGCCATGTAGACGAACACCGTCGGCCACATGCCGTCTTCTTCACGTGCCAACGCTCCATCCAGCGCGGCGAGCCCGACCCCGAACACGTCGCCGAAACAGTTGCTGTACTGGCGAGCGATCATGTCGCGGTCGGCAGCCTCCCTCATCGCGTCCAGCAAATGGACCTTCGGCTCCTGCCGCACATCGTTGGCGGCTTCTCCGAGGCCGCCTGGCGCGGCCGTGACGATCGCCTCGAATACCGCCTTGGTATCCTGCACGCTCAAAGCCCGAAGCAGCGAATCGAGATTGTCCTGCAGTCTGTCACCGCCCATTTCGGCGGCGCATATCAGAGGCCCTGCCAGAAGGATGATTCCGAGATTGGTATTGGTTGCGACCGCCAGTCGTGTCGCGCGCACCGCCTCCAGCATCCGCTGCCCGACCGGCAGACGAGGATCGGTCAGCGGCCCGGAGGAAACCTCCGCACTTGTCATGAACTGGGCGGCGGACATGCCGTGTCCGTCGGCGAACAGATGGACGTTGCCCGGCTTTAGGGCTTCGATCTCCATCCTGCAGGCATTCTTATAGCTGGCCCGGAGGCGTTCACGTGAAAGCGCCAACTTGCCCGCCCTCACGAATTCGCAGGCGCGGCAAAACGGTAGGGCCGCGGTGCGGCGGCCGCCTCGGCGCGATCGGCCAGAAGTTTCAGCAAGGCATCGGCGATTGCTTCGGCGATGTTCACGGCGACCACCGACTGCAATCCCGACCATGCGGGCATGCTGTTCACTTCGAGTATGAACAGATTGCCGTCGTCAGCCCGCACGATGTCCACGCCGGCAAAATCCGCGCCGACCGCGGCTGACGCAGCGACGGCCAGCGATGCCAGTTCCGCCTTGCCATGTTCGGAAACCTGTTCCGGCACGCCACCCCGGTTGACGTTCGTGATCCAGTCGTCGCTGATGCGGCTCATCATCGCCACGGTCTCTCCGGCGCAGACAAACACGCGGAAATCCCGGAAAGGCGGACCGGCACGCGACACATATTGCTGAAGGTAGTAGACGCTGTTCACCTCTTCTGCGGCCGGCAGATCCGAGAGCGTGCGGATCAGCTTTATGCCGCGGCCTTGCGCCCCGAACAATGGTTTCAGCACCAGCGGTCCCCGCGGAAGCTCTTGCGCCGCGACCTCCTCGGCGACGGCAAGTCCTTCTACGGCAAAGGTGCGTGGCGTAGGCAGGCCGGCATTTTTCAGGAGGAATGTCGTCATCGACTTGTCGACGCAGCGCTCGATCGCCTGCGCGGAATTCCATACGGGAACCGACAGTCTGCTTAACGCGTGCAGCACCCCGAGGCGCCGGGTAACCGCTTCAAACGATCCGGCGGCGATCGAACGGACGAGCACGGCGTCGGGCAGCGTGCCGCCGAAGCCGGGGATCGTAAGTCCGCTCGGGCTGCTGGTATCGAATGCGATCGCCGCCAGCGGCACGGCTGTAACGGCGGCGCCCCCCCGACCAAGTCCTGCCGCCAGGCCGTTGGAGCCGGTGTCCACTTTGTCGCTGACGATCAGGATGCGAGGGATCATGTGGCCTCTCGGGTGCGGGAATGTCGGCGGCGCGAGCGATTCCACGCCCTCATGGCAGCGTCCGCGGCAGGGCTGCACGGAAGGCAGTCGCCGGGCGGGCGAATGACAGACGAATCCCTTTGCACCGCCATGCTCTAGCCGAGACTCCGTTCGAGCATCTTCAGATCACGCCGACCTACGCGAAACGTATCGCCGGTTTCGATCGCTGTCACGATCACTTCAGCCGGGCTGAACAGCAGCGGGTCGATGGCATAGAAATCGCCCTTGAACCGCGTGAAGATCTCGGCGAAGGGTTGGCCGTAGTCCCGTGAGGCGCTGCTGGGAAGTTTTTCCGCGAGTTTGCCAGCCTCCTTCGCCGATCCTTTGACGAAGAGCTGGACGCTGCCGCCATAGATGATGGCATCGTTGGTTCGGCCCATAGCGGTCAGGAAATCCGGATGGGGGGCGGGGATCGGCGCCGTTCCGATGCCGTCGACAACGTTCTCCAGCGGGAATTTGAGATCGTTGATTTTGTGCAGGGCAACCTCAAGCGCGCGCGCCACGATCTGCACGCCGCCGGCAAGGCTTTGTGTCGGCGCGTAGAGGAAGGTGAGCTTTTCCGTCGCCAGTCCAGTTGCCTTGCTCACTTTCTCAACGGTCGCGCGGGGAGGCGGTTCGGCCGTCTCAAGGATAAGCACCGCGGAAGATGCGATGTCGCGATAGGAAAGTGTCTCGAACAGCGGTTCGACCCGGGCGAGGGCCCGCGCCGGCCCAGATCCCATCGCGAAATAGTCCTGGCCAGACAGGTTCCAGCCCGCATACTGGCTGCCCAGGCAGGCCAGCACCGGCTGCGAAGATCGCGCTTCGACGGTGAACGGCCATTGCTGTGACGCGCGATCCATGAACACCGAAACGCTGCCGAGACCGCCCATCGCAGCCTCAGCCATGCGCATCCCGGCCTCGACGCTGCCGACGGTCTTGGCGCCGGCATCGATCAGGCGCTCGCCCAATGGTCCCCTGGAAACGACGATACGCAGGCGTTCGGCGTCGCCGATCATGCCCTCAACGATGCGCTGTGCATTGTCGTTCAGGAATGCCGAACCGTCTTTCATGTCCGGTCTCCTTCCCATTGGAGTTGCAATTGGCTGGCTTGTCCCTTGATGAGCCGCTTGGTCGATTGGGCGCTCGGACCGCGCGCGAAGACCGTGCAGACAGGGTCGCCGGCAATCAGACGGGTGCCAGCCGACTGTTGGTCCGCTGTCCATTCAGGCCAGGCAATCGACGGAAAGTGAGTGATTGGCGTCGCGGCGTAGGTCACCATCGACGCCATCGAATCGACGAAGCGCGGCAAGCGGAAGACCTGACCCGTCGCGGCGCGCAGATGCGCTTCGATCAATGGCGCGTCAACATCGTCGAAAATGTCGAGGGTGGCGCCCGGCCTCGGATTGATCTCGATGAACGTGTAGCCATCTGGTCCACGGATCAGATCGGCGCTGCACAATCCAAGCAGGCCGGCGCGCCGCGTCAGACTTGAGAGCCAGCCGCCGATGACCGCCGCCTGTCTGCGATCGAAGCGTCTCAACCGTACGGCGCCGCCGTAGCGATAGGGCGCTGTGGGGGCGGGAGACGTCCATTGGTGGCTGAAACCCACGAGGTGCGCGGTTTGACCATTGCCGACGAACAGGGCCGAGATGCTGCGACCGGCAACGAAGCGCTGGAAGTAGCGGCCGGCGGTCGGGCTTTCTCCGGCTGCTCGTCTGACGTGTCCGCCGCCGGCGCCGCCCGCGGTCTTGACCACCCAGTTCTCCGGGTCAGGCGGCTGGTCCCATCGCAGTTGCGGATGCGGGATGCCGAGTTCGGCGCAATCATCGGCCAGCAACTGCGGATCCTTGATCCTGCGGATCGCGGCGCCGCCATTGCCGGCGAGCCGAAAGTGTCGCGCGATTTTGTCCACGGTCTCAGGCATCCGCTCAAACCCTGAGCCCAGGACAATGGCGGCCGGCAGGTCGTCGCCAGCCAATCGCCGAAGCGTGTCGATGATGCGCTCGCCGTCGATGCCTCCTTGCAGGTCGCCTGGCAGCATTGTCGCGCGTTCTGCGAGCGCGACGGTGTCCGTATCGCAAAAGAAATCGGCGACCAGCGGACGATAGCCGGCGCGACGCGCGGCGGCGGCCAGCGCCCGGCCTGAAATTGCCGCGATCAAAAGAGATCCGGCGTTACTTGGCAATCTCGCGTGCAAGGGAAAACGCTTCCTGAAAACCGAGCGTGATCGTCTTTTCGGATTCGATCATTCTTTTGAAGAGACCGAATTCGACCTTATATTTGACATTGCCGATGGCAAGCGGACCAATGCCGACAGCTTTTGCCGCATCGAGTGGATCACCATTGGCATTGACGGCCAATCCTTCGATGCCGGCCGGGGGAACGGCATTGACGTCGGCCGCAATAAGCAGGTCATTGCCTTTCAATTGGGCTTTGGAGACCACCTGGACGCCAGCTTTGGCGCAAGCCAGGATAATTTCGTTGGCTTCGACCAGCTTTGTCTTGCGGGCGTCGCTCGATCCGTCAGCCGCATCGACGGTGAGGTGGAACCTGCTTTCGATCTCGGCCGCGATCTGCTTGACCCGTTCGATGCCGTCATGGCCGACAAGTGTGACCCGGGCACCTTCCCCTGCCGCGATGACGGCGGTGCAGAAGCCGACGACTCCGGTGGCGCCGAAAACAGCCACCCTCGTATCCCTGAGCGCACGCTGGAATTTCTTCTCCAGCGCCTTTTCGACCTTGGCCACCATCGCCGCGGCTGTGGTGAACGAGCCGGCTGGATCGGCAAATACCGAAACCTGGAAAGGCGGCACCATCGCCTTCTTCGCGGCGTCGAACATGTCGAGCGCCAACGAGGCATCCTTCCCGGCGATGAAGATGCCGGTGTCGACACCCGCATCCGGCGGGCGTGAAAAGATCGCGTCCTGGACCAGTCCTGTCACTTCGGCCAGGCCCACATCGACATAGGGGACGACGGCGTCGAAACCTGCGTCGAGCGCCATGTTCACGTCGAAGGGGCTCATCTGCTTCAACGGTGTCAGCATGTGCAGGATGTGTTTGCGGGCCATTTCTTGCCTTTCTGCCTGAAACTGAAGCGTCAGCTGCCGACGAGATCCAGCCTGGTTGAACTGATCTTCGCGCCGGAGTTCCTGCCCTTGACGATCTTGACCTCAAGGCCGCCCTCAACTGTCGTCTTCCGAACCGCGTCGACGAACTTGAGTGCGGCGTCCTGCGATGGCGCGAAGGCAAAGCCTGTCGGCCCCCAGGAACTCTGGCCGATGCCGACGGCGCCTGCTTCATTGAGACAGTGGGCCACCATCTCGACCCGCTTCGAGGTGAACACGCCGCCCTGGGCCGGGGCGAAGTGGCTGCCGATCAGCATCTGTATCGCGGTGACGGCGGCGCCGAATGCCGGAAGGTTCCGCTCGACCAAAGCCGGCATTATGCCCATCAGCACCCTCCGGCAGATCTCCCCACTGCCTGCCGTCGGGAATGGCGGCAGCGAGCGAAACGCCGCGACCTCGGCTGCTCCATGCAGTCCATGCCCGGAATGGTCGAGGATGAGGAGGACGCGCCACTCTTCCGGAAATGGCAACCGCGCGACGACCGGAGGCGTTCCGCCGCGGTCGTTCTTGCCGGCGTCGACTATGACGCCGCCGTCTTCGAAACTTGCGATGCCGATGCCGGATCGGCCGCCCCGCTCGAGCAGGTTAGCGTCGCCGGCGATGTCCAGAGGCAGATTGTGGAGCGTGCGCAACGCCGAGGCGACGGCAAGGGCGATCTGCGTGCCGGAGCCCAGACCCGCATGACTGGGGATCGACTGCTCTACCACCAGATGGTGCTGGCCGCGAATGCCGAGATGATTGCAGAGCGTCGATAGATGCTCGCTGGCGCGGGTGCTCTCGGAGCCTTCGACGATGGTCTCGCTGGACCGCGACAGGGTGACGACGGTTTCGGGTTCGCTCAATGGAAGCCCGACGCTGCCGAACCGCCGTCCAGCATCGCCATTGAGATCAAGGAAGCCAAGGTGCAGGCGAGCGGGCACTCGTATGGTAACAGAATTCGACATCTGCCCCCCGATGGGTGCATCATGGATGCATCATGGAAGTTTAGGTGCCCGGTACCATGATAACTGTTTTCGTCGATGGGGCAAGCCAAAGAGAACGCATACGTGTTTGCCGGCTCCGGCGTGTGACAGACCGAGCAATTCGCGGAGGTCGAGATGAACGAGACAGTCAAGGAAAAGGTCTATTCGGAAGCCGAGATCGCCGACCGGCTTGAGAAGGAGCTGCCGAAATGGCGTTATGAAAACGGCTGGATCCGGCGCAAATACAAGACCCACAGCTGGAAATCGACGCTCATGGTCATCAACACGGTTGGCCATCTCGCCGAGGCGGCGTGGCACCATCCTGATATCACCGCCTCCTATGCCTGGGTCGAGGTGCGCCTGACGAATCACGCGGCGAAAGGCATTACCGACAAGGATTTCGAGTTGGCGAAAAAGATCGAGGATGTTGTCCAGTGGCAGCCGGCCAAGGAAGGCGGGGCACTGGAGGGCACTCCACTGACCGATCAACGCTTCGCTTACGTCAAATATGACTAGCAGGGTCGGAATTTGTTGACGCGTATGAAAACATTCGCAGATCCGCTGCAGGGTGGGGTTCACGGCCAATCCAGTTTCGTCTAGGATCGAGCCGGCACCAGAAAGTAGTTTAGCGAATGGCGGTTGCTTGGATCGGCAACCGGGAAGCGCTGATTGAGCACGCGGCTGCGCATGCCGCGTCGCTATTGTCGTCAAGTCGGTGCCCGGTTTTCAGCTTTGATACGGATATAGATGGCACGAGGGCGGCGATCGCGCTGGCTGAGCGGGCTGGCGCGGCATACGACCATGCCGATGGTGCGGCACTTGCCCGAGAGACCGCGCTTTTTACCGACAAGGGGGCAATGACCGTCGCCCCCGGAGAGACGCGCCGGCGTGCCGATGTCGTGGTGATCGTGGGCGAGCTCCCGCGGACCCATCATGGTCTTGTTGGCGAACTTGCCGGGACGGTTCCCGACCTCTCGACCGGCAACCAGCGCGCGTTCTTCGTGGTAGGCCCAAACGGGATGTCTGTGCCGCCGCTGAGCGGCGGACGCAAGGCAACGCAACTTTCCTGTGGCCAAGCTAGCCTCACCGCCACGCTGGCGGCACTGAAGGCACAGTACAAAGGGCGGCGTACATCGCAACCGGTGTCGAATTTCAATGATTTTGCCAAAGCTCTGGCGGCCGCGCATTTTCCCGTGTTCCTGTTTTCAGGCCACGCCGCCGAAGGCTTGGCATTGGAGATGCTGCAAGGACTGATCGCCGATCTCAATCGCAAATCGCGCGCATCCGGCCTTTATCTGCCGGCGAGCGAAAACGGGTGGGGAAGCGCGCTCGCCTCGGCCTGGATGACAGGTTTTCCGCTGCGCACCGGCTTTGCGCGCGGCCTCCCTGAATTCGATCCCTGGCGCTGCGATGTGGAGCGCATGATCGCTGCCGGCGAAGCCGACCTGCACCTGCGGATCTCCGCCGCAACGGCCCAACTGCAGAAAAAAAGGGCACGCATGGCGCTGATTGTGCTGACGAAAACGCAAGAGCCGGTTGCCGGCGCCGCAGTCACCATGGCCATCGGCGAGGCTGGGGTCGATCACGATGCGGTTGTCTACTCCAGCCGCACGGGCTCGCTCAGGTCGATCGATGCGCAAGCGGCCTCGCAATTGCCCTCCGCCGCGACGATCATCCGCCTGATCGCTACCCACGCCTTCGCCGAGCCACTGCCATGCTGACGAAAATCGCCGGCGGCGACATCATCGATCCCGTCAACGGCCGTCTCGGCAAAGGCGACCTCTGGATCAAGGACGACAAGATCGTTCCGGCGCCGGCGGGAGGGGCGGCCGACCGGACCATCGAAGCCAGCGGCTGCATCGTGATGGCTGGCGCCATCGACATCCACTCCCACATCGGTGGCGGCAATGTGAACACCGCGCGGCTGCTCTTGCCCGAACAGCATGCCGCCCATCAGCTGCGGCCAGCAATGACGCCGCTCTCCAATGCCGGCTGGTCGACGTTCCAGACCGGCTGCCTCTACGCAAAGATGGGCTTTACGACGGTCGTCGAGCCGGCGATGTCGCCGGGAGCGGCCCTGCACACGCATCTCGAACTGGCCGACATCCCGATCATCGACAAAGCGACCCTTGCCATTCTCGGCAATGACGATTTCCTGTTGTCGATGATCCGCGACGACGCCCCCCAGACGATGATCGAGGACTATGTCGCCTGGACGGTCGCTTCGACGCGAGCGCTTGGGGTCAAGGTGATCAACGCCGGTGCGGCGGCCGCCTTCAAGGAGAACGTCCGCACCTTCTCGCTGGATGATGTCGTGCCTTCCTATGGCGTCAGTTCGCGCAAGATCGTCAAGACGCTGCAGGCCGCCGTCGACAATCTTGGCCTGCCGCATCCCTTGCATGTCCATTGCAACAATCTGGGCAGCCCCGGATCGGCGGATACGGCGGCTGCGACGATTGCAGCGGCGGATGGGCTGCCGCTGCATCTCGCCCACCTCCAGTTCTATGGCTATGGCACGGAAGGAAAACGCGGGTTTTCCTCTGCCGCCGCACGGCTTGCCGAACTGGTCAACGCGACGCCGGAAGTCACCATCGATATCGGCCAGGTGATGTTCGGCCAGACGGTCACGGTCTCCTCCGACGTCATGCGGCAGTTTTCGGCGCGCGGCAGCGCGCATCCGAAAAAGACCGTCATTCATGACGGTGACGGCAATGGCGGCGGCATCGTGCCTTTCAGCTATGGCAAGGACTTCTACGGCACGATGCAGTGGGCGATCGGGCTCGAGCTTTTTCTCCTGATCGACGATCCCTGGCGTGTGTTCTTCACCACCGATCATCCCAACGGTGCACCTTTTACCGCCTATCCGGCGCTGTTCGAACTGCTGATGAGCCGGGAAGCGCGAACCGAAATGGCCGCCGGACTTTCCCTATCCGCCCTGGCGCTCTCTACCCTGGCCGCAATCGACCGCGAATACACGTTCGAGGAAATCGCCATCATGACGCGCGCGGCGCCGGCCAAGCTGCTCGGCTTGACGGATCGAGGCCATCTCGGCGCCGGCGCAACAGCCGACGTCGCTGTCTATCGCAGGGACCGCAGTATCGCCAAAACGCTCGGAGAGGCGGCGTATGTTTTCAAGGATGGCGATCTCGTCGTGCAAGACGGGGAAATCATCCATTACCGCTGGGGCAAGGCATTGAGGCTCAAGCCGCCTGTCGACAAGGCAATGGTGCGACGGCTCGAGGACTATCACCAGCAGCGCTACGGCCTGTCGCTGGACTGGTTTAATTTCCCGGATTCCGCGATTGCGCGCGAACAGCCATTCGGCGAGGTGCCATGCCGAACATGAGCATCAATGGCGTAACGATCGACGATACCTTCGCGGAAGCCTTCGGCATGCGCGCAACCGCCATCGTCATCACCGCGCCGAGCCGGAAATGGGCTCGCCAGGCGGCGATCACAATGACCGGCTTCGCCACCTCGGTGATCGGTTGCGGCTGCGAAGCGGCAATCGATCTCGACCTGCCGCCATCGGCCACACCGGATGGCCGGCCGGGCTGCCGCGTCATGATTTTCGCGATGGGAACGGACGAATTGCAGAAACAACTGCTCAATCGTGTCGGCCAGTGCGTTTTGACCTCGCCGGGTTCCGCCTGCTTTGCCGGGCTGCAGGGCAGCGCCGAGCTCAAGCTCGGTTCGGCACTGCGTTATTTCGGCGACGGCTGGCAAATCTCCAAGAAGATCGGCGACAGGCATTTCTGGCGTATTCCCGTCATGGATGGCGAGTTCCTGTGCGAAGCAACGACCGGACTGACGAAGGAAGCTGTCGGTGGCGGCAATTTCTTTGTCATGGCGCAAAGCAGCGCCAACGCTTTGGCCGCTGCCGAGGCCGCCGTCGGTGCGATCGGCATGGTGCCTGGCGCCATCGTGCCGTTTCCGGGCGGCATTGCCCGTTCGGGTTCCAAGATTGGTGGCAAATACAAAGGCATGATCGCCTCGGCCAACGAAGCCTACGCGCCGACACTGCGCGGCGTCGTCGCGAGTGAACTCGGTCCCGACATCAACGCCGTCCTGGAAATCGTCATCGATGGTGAGACCAATGATGCAGTTGCCGCCGCGATGAAGGCCGGCATTAAGGCTGTCATAGATCTCGGCCCGAAAAGAGGCGCGGTTCGGATCAGCGCCGGCAATTACGGCGGCAAGCTCGGAAAATTCATCTACTCGCTGAAGGATATGCTGCCATGAAGGCGCTGACCTTCACCCTGGTTGCCGAGCCGGCGGAGCGCCTTGACCTGTCGCCGCTGACGCCGGAGCGGCTGGCCGGAATCGAAAGGCGCGACGTCGAAAGAATCCAGATCGGCATGTCGAAGCACGGATCGAAGGTGGGCGACATTTTTCGCGTCGCCGGCAGCGATCCGACATACATCGTGTTCGAAGGCGGAAGCACGCGCCTCGACCTTGTGGCGCAAGGCATGCGGGGTGGGTCGGTTCGCCTCGTTGGCAATGCCGGCGCCCAGGCCGGGCGCGCCATGCGCGGTGGCAAGCTCACGATCGAAGGCAATGCGGGTCCACACGCCGGCTCCGGCATGCGCGGCGGCAGGCTTGAGATAACGGGCAATGCCGGCGACCACCTCGGTGCGCCGCTCGTCGGGGAACTGGCCGGCATGAACGGCGGTGTTTTGATCGTCAGGGGCAAAGCGGGCGCCTTCGCCGCGGACCGCATGCGGCGCGGCCTGATCGCGGTGCTGAAAGGCTCCGGCGACCATGCAGGCAGCCGTATGATCGCCGGCACCCTGGTGGTGGCCGGTGGCACCGGTGAGATGCCCGGCTATCTGATGCGTCGCGGTTCGATCCTTCTCGATCGCGCGCCGGCACGCATGTCGCCGAGCTTCGTCGAATGCGGCGCACCCGAAAGCGTCTTCGCCGCCATCATCGATCGTTATCTGATCGCCGAGGGCATTTTGAAACGGCCGCTTCTGGGGAGCGCACCGCGCAAATATGGCGGGGATAACGCAGTGCTCGGAATGGGCGAGGTTCTTTTTCCGCGCTGAGATCCGTCGACACAGGAACCATACGACGGCAGGACGCAAGTGCTTGCCGCTGGGGTAGTGGTGGACCGACCGTCATTCGACCTGCAACGTGGAGAACACATGAAAATCATCTCTCAAACGAAAGCCCATGGCGGCGTGCAGGGCGTCTATTCCCATTTGTCGACGAGTTGCCGTTGCGACATGACTTTTGCCGTTTTCATACCTCCGCAGGCGCGGGAGGCGCCTTGTCCCGTTGTGTGGTATCTCTCAGGCCTGACGTGTACCCACGCCAATGTAATGGACAAGGGCGAGTACAGGCGCATGGCCGCCGAGCTCGGCCTGATCGTCGTTTGTCCCGACACCAGCCCGCGCGGGGCCGACATTCCGGATGAAAAAGACAACTGGCAGTTCGGCTCCGGCGCCGGCTTCTATCTCGATGCGACGCAAGAGCCTTATGCAAAGAACTATCGTATGTATTCCTATGTCGCCGAGGAGTTGCCGGCCCTCATCGCGGCTGAATTTCCAGCCGATATGGCACGCCAGGCAATCTTTGGCCATTCGATGGGCGGGCATGGCGCGCTGACGATTGCCTTGAAGAATCCGCAGCGTTTCAAGAGCTGCTCGGCGTTCGCCCCGATCGCCCAGCCAAGCACCGCCGGCTGGTCGAGACCGGCTTTTGAGAAGTATCTCGGCAAGGATGAGGCCTCGTGGCGAAGCTGCGACGCGACGTCGCTCATCGACGACGGATACCGTTTCCCCGAATTTTTGGTGGATCAGGGAACGTCGGACGGATTTCTTGACGACGGGCTGAGGCCTTGGCTGCTTGAAGCGGCCTGCACCAAAGCAGGTATTCCGCTAAAACTGCGGATGCAGGATGGATACGATCACTCGTATCTTTTCATCTCCAGCTTCATGGACGACCATCTGAGATGGCATGCTGAGAGGCTTTGATCTGGGCAGGCCGAACGCATGGCCAGATGCAAACAAGTTATTGCGACGCCTTACACCGAGAGCGCCGCGCTTGCCGCCGTCAAACGCTACACATCCCTGGATTGCGAAAATACTGAAAGCACTGGCCCGCCCCGATGAGGTTCCCGACCCACCCTGCGGCTGCTGGGGCGAAATGCCTGATGGCATCCAGTATTTCGAAGTGCCCTTGGGCGAGGGTCGGAAGCTGCTGTTCGTCCGCATCGGCCAGGACGAGCCGTTGTTTGACAAGCAGACGCTAAGGGTGTTGCCGGCGAGTTAGACGCCCGGACCAGAGCCTGATCCGGATCGAGTGGAGGCCTGCCTCTATGCCTCTACGTATTCCGCGAGGCTGACACCCTTGGGCACATCCAGCCCATCGGCTCGCAAACCTTCGATGTGAAAGCGTATTGCATCGCGAATCTCGGTTTCCACTTCAGCCACAGTGGCACCTGTCGCGATGCAGCCGGGTAGGTCCGGCACATAGGCGGAGAAATTATTTCCTGCTTTTTCAATCACCACCGCGTAACGCATGTCATCATTCCTTCAAACCTGACTGCTTGAGGATGCTGTTCAGTGTTCCTGGCGCAACCTCTTCAGACGGCTTGCCAGCCACGGTGACGCGGCCGGCTTTGACTTCATGCTTATATTGGCGATGGCTGCCCTTGGTTGCAACCAGATACCAGCCATCGGCCTCCAGCAGGCGAATGATCTCGCGAACTGTAAGCCGAGGTGGCACTAGATCTCAGCTGCACCCGCTCGTCGAGCCACACGTATCGCACTTCTCGCAGGTCCCATTCCGCACCATCGTGAAATTCTGGCACTCGGAGCAGGAATTGCCGGTGTAGCCCTGGAGCAGCGATTTGGCGCGGCGGTCGTTGGCGAGTTTTTTTGCTTCGGCCGCCTCGACGGCCGCCGCGTCGGTGAACAATCCCGCCGTGGCATCGGAGGCAGCACCCGCCGCTTCCTCGAAGGCGATGTCCTCGGCCAGTTCCTTCGCCCGCTCCTCATAGTCGCGCTTGTAGGCGACCGCTTCGTCGCTGGCGGGTTTCAGCGCCAGCACGTTGGAGCCGGAGAAGGCGGTCGGTGCCGAGCGGGCAGGGGCGCCCGATGGGGCCGCAAAGCCTTTCGGATCGTTGCCGCTGACGCGCGACACCAGCTTCACCGGCGAGGCGCCACGGGTCAGGCCCTTGGAGACCGCATCGGTCTTGCCTTCGCTGATGCCACGGCCAAGTGCGGTGTTGGAAAAGTCCGACTGGTCGACATGAGCGAGATCGTTGCGGCCGAGGTAGGAGATCGCCAGCTCGCGGAACACGTAGTCGAGGATCGACGTCGCGCTCTTGATGGCGTCATTGCCCTGCACCATGCCGGCCGGCTCGAACTTGGTGAAGGTGAAGGCGTGCACATATTCGTCGAGCGGCACGCCATATTGCAGGCCCAACGAAATGGCGATGGCGAAGTTGTTGAGAAGGCCACGCAAAGTCGCGCCTTCCTTGTTCATGTCGATGAAGATCTCGCCGAGACGGCCATCGTCATATTCGCCGGTGCGCAGGAAGATGGTGTTGCCACCGATCTTGGCTTTCTGCGTGTAACCCTTGCGGCGGCCGGGCAGCTTTTCCTGCTCGCGCGACACGCGCTCGATGATGCGCTCGACGATCCGCTCGGTGATCTGTGCGGCACGCGCTGCCGCAGGTGCGGCGAGCAGCTGCTCGACGGCTTCATCCTCGTCGTCCTCGCCATCGGCGAGCAGCGAGGAATTGAGCGGCTGCGACAGTTTCGAGCCGTCGCGATAGAGCGCGTTGGCCTTCAGCGCCAGCTTCCACGACAGCATGTAGGCGCCCTTGGCGTCTTCCACCGTCGCATCGTTGGGCATGTTGATGGTCTTTGAGATGGCGCCGGAGATGAAGGGCTGTGCCGCCGCCATCATCTGGATGTGGCTGTTGATAGACAGCGAGCGCTTGCCGATCTTGCCGCACGGGCTGGCGCAGTCGAACACGGCGAGGTGTTCGGCCTTGAGGAACGGCGCGCCTTCCAGCGTCATCGCACCGCAGACATGGATGTTGGCGGCCTCAATGTCCTTGCGGGAGAAGCCGAGCGCCGGCAGCATCTCGAACGAGAAGTCGTTGAGCTGCTCGTCGGTGAAGCCGAACGTCTCCTTCACCCAGTCGGCGCCGAGCGTCCACTGGTTGAAGACGAACTTGATGTCGAAGGCCGACTTCAAGGCTGCGTTGAGCGCCGCGATCTTGTCGTCGGTGAAACCCTTGGCCTTGAGCGCGCCGGGGTTGATGGCCGGCGCCTGGTTGAGGTTGCCGTGGCCGACCGCATAGGCCTCCATCTCGGCGATCTGGGCTTCGGAATAGCCGAGCGTGCGCAGCGCTTCCGGCACGGCCCGGTTGATGATCTTGAAATAGCCGCCGCCGGCCAGCTTCTTGAACTTCACCAGCGCGAAGTCGGGCTCGATGCCGGTGGTGTCGCAATCCATGACCAGGCCGATCGTGCCGGTCGGCGCGATGACGGTCGCCTGCGCGTTGCGGTAGCCATGCTCCTCGCCGAGTTCGATGGCGCGGTCCCAGGCGGCCTTGGCGTGGGTTGCAAGGTCCTGCTGCTTCAGGTCGGAAGCGACGAGCGGCACCGGGTTGACGGCCAGCTTCTCGTAGCCCTGCTTCTCGCCATAGGCGGCACGGCGATGGTTGCGCATGACGCGCAGCATGTTCTGGGCATTGCGGTCGTAGTCGGCGAAGGCACCGAGTTCGCCGGCCATCTCGGCCGAGGTGGCATAGGCCATGCCGGTCATGATCGCGGTGAGTGCGGCGCAGATCGCGCGGCCTTCATCGGAGTCGTAGGGAATGCCCGACGTCATCAGCAGGCCGCCGATATTGGCATAGCCGAGGCCGAGCGTGCGGTATTCGTAGGACTGCTTGGCGATCTCCTTCGACGGGAACTGCGCCATCATGACCGAGATTTCGAGCACGATGGTCCACAGCCGCACCGTGTGCTCGTAGGCTGCGATGTCGATCGTGCCGTCGGCGTTGCGGTAGGGCAGCAGATTGATCGAGGCGAGATTGCAGGCCGTGTCGTCGAGGAACATGTATTCGGAGCACGGGTTGGACGCCCGGATCGCACCGGCGGAAGCGCAGGTGTGCCAGTCGTTCATCGTCGTGTTGAAATGCAGGCCGGGATCCGCGGACGCCCAGGCGGCGTAACCGATCTTTTCCCAGAGATCCCTGGCCTTCAGCGTCTTCAGCACCTTGCCGTCCTTGCGGGCGGTCAGGTGCCAGTCGGCATCGTCCTCGACGGCACGCAGGAAATTGTCCTTCAGCGACACCGAATTGTTGGAATTCTGGCCCGAAACCGTGAGGTAGGCGTCCGAATCCCAGTCTGTGTCGTAGGTCTTGAACGACATCGAGCTATAGCCCTGCTTGGCGAACTGGATGACGCGGTAGATGTAGTTCTCCGGCACGGCGGACTTCTTGGCCGCCTTGATCTCGCGCTTCAGCGCGGAGTTGATCGACGGATCGAAGCAGTCGTCGCCATTGCCTTCGCAGTTGACGCAGGCCTTCATGATCGCTTCGAGATGCTTCTTGACGATCTTGGAGCCGGTCACCAGCGAGGCGACCTTCTGCTCTTCATTGACCTTCCAGTCGATGAATTCCTCGATATCGGGGTGGTCGGCGTCGACAATGACCATTTTCGCGGCACGGCGCGTCGTGCCGCCCGACTTGATGGCGCCCGCCGCGCGGTCGCCGATCTTGAGGAAGCTCATCAGGCCCGACGAGCGGCCGCCACCGGACAGTTTTTCGCCTTCGCCGCGCAGCAGCGAGAAGTTGGAGCCGGTACCGGAGCCGTATTTGAACAGGCGCGCTTCACGCACCCACAGATCCATGATGCCACCCTCGTTGACGAGGTCGTCCTGTACGCCCTGGATGAAGCAGGCATGCGGCTGCGGATGCTCGTAGGAGGATTTCGACTTGGTCAGCTTGCCGGTGAACGGGTCGACATAGAAGTGGCCCTGGCTCGGGCCGTCGATGCCATAGGCCCAGTGCAGGCCGGTGTTGAACCATTGCGGCGAGTTCGGCGCCACGCGCTGGGTGGCCAGCATGTAGGCAAGCTCGTCACGGAAGGCGCGTGCGTCTTCTTCCGACGCCTTGAAGTAGCCGCCCTTCCAGCCCCAATAGGTCCAGGTGCCGGCAAGGCGGTCGAAGACCTGGCGGGCGTCGATCTCGGAACCGTAGCGCTCGGCTTCCGGCAGCTTGGCGAGTTCCGCCTCATCGGCGACGGAGCGCCACAGGAAGGAGGGGACGTCGTTCTCTTCGATCTTCTTCAGGCGTGCCGGAACACCGGCCTTGCGGAAATATTTCTGTGCCAGGATATCGGCTGCGACCTGGGAGAACTGCGCCGGCACGTCGATATTGTCCAAGCGGAACACCACCGAGCCATCCGGATTCTTGATCTCCGAAAGCGCCTTGCGGAATTCGATCTCCGCATAGGCGGACTGTCCTGGCTTGGTGAAACGACGCTCGATGCGCATTGGTCCGGTCCCTTTTGTCTATATGTAGCGCTTTTCCCCAGGGATTTCTGCCCCCGATGCGAAACGCGCATGTCCGCCGTCTGCCGGCGTTCGAAAACGGCCGGCTCTCCATTTCGCAGCCTCCGCCGGCCCTGCTGGTCAAACTCCTTGCGAAGTGCCTGTCCAACGTGCCGACGAACCCACGGGTCCCTCAAAACTGATTTTTTTCCGATTCCCTCGGTCGAGGGAAATTCACACTATCTAGCGTCGAACCTACCTGCAAACACTAAATATAGTATTAACAGACAATTTATTCAAGCCCGACAATTGTCCCTATCGACCCCAACCGCCCCACAATTCCAACGCTTCCGCCGGCCTCGTAACCAGGCGGAAATGCGAGCAAAACGCACATAATCCGGGAAAAAGACCGGGCTCAGAACTTTCCGGTCGCACTCTCAACAGGAGCGCATGGCCTATAAAAGGCGACTCGTTTTGCGCCGTCAAGGATTCGTTTGCGTAGCTTTTGTGACCCCAACATCTTGTGTGTCACATATGTGGATAACGGGGATAGAATGCGGTGCGGCGATCGCAATTTTGCCGTCACCAGGCAATCCGGACGCGGCAACGATCCAAAGCGTCGTGCCTGAATGGATCAGCCGTAGTGCAGCCTGGGTTTTGGCTCGGTGCCGGTGAACTGCACCCCGATACGGTCATTGCGACGCCAGCGGACCTCACACCGATAGGCAATGCCGTCGAGCGGCACATAGAGAAGGAAGCGATCGGGAACCCGGGCTTCCAGCGGTATCTTCAGTTCGGCTCCGCCTTCATGTTGATTGCGCAGCGTGCAGCCGACTTCCGAATTCGAAATTCCGGTGATGATCGACCCGCCCTTGAGCACGCGCGGACGATGCTCGCGCTCAGGCTCGTCGGACTCGTTTGGAATTGGATTTGCGGGATTCGCCATCGATCAAAAAATACCAGAGCTGCCGAATCCTACCTTTGATTCCTTAGCAAAGCATTCATGTCGATGCGCGGCAACGCGTGTCCAGCCTTTGCAAGCCAGTCCCATTTTGCAAAGAGCGCGGTGTGGCCGCCCGTCAGGAGAAGCTGTGCGGGTCGGCGCAGAAATAGGCGATGATCTGGCAAAGGTCGGGTTCGTTGACCATGCGCACCGCTTCGCTTGCACGGACCCATTTGCGGGTGCGTGAGCGTTTTTCCTTCCAGCGGTCCGCGACTTTGTCGACATGCAGCGGAAACACCAGGACCTCGCACGGGACTTCTTCGCCGGAAGCCAGCGCCTTGGCGTAGAAGTAACGGCCGGCTTCAAGATGAGAGACACGGCCGCGTAGCCCGGCCTCCTCGCCGGCTTCGCGCGCCGCGGCCTCGCAGAGCGGCTCCCTGGCCTCTGGCCAACCCTTGGGCAAAACCCAACGGCCGGTATCGCGGCTGGTGATCAGCATGATTTCGACGCCGTCTCCCGTGTCGCGCCAGGGCAGGGCGGCAACCTGCAGGCGGCACGGCGCGGTGCCGAAGAGCCGTCGGACCCTTTCGGCCAGATGATTGTGTGTCGTTGGCCTCGTCAACATCGAAGAAGCTAGCCCCAGCCTCCGGAATCGTTTGCCGTCTCACGAATCTTACGGCTAATTGTCGGCAATAAAAGTAAAAAATTTCATTCGCCTGGCCAATTTCCGCCAATAGACGTCGATTTCGCGAAATATCCGGCTCTGCCGGACCTGTTTGCGAAAGCAAATCCATCCCCGGTGCAAGCTGCTGGTCTGTAACAGGGTAGTTGCGAATCAGCCGGCGTGGTCGTCGGCGATCGGCTTCTGGTAGGTGAAGCCCATATCCCACGGGAAATAGATCCAGGTGTCCTGGCTGACTTCGGTGACGAAAGTATCGACCAGCGGCCTGCCTTTCGGCTTGGCATAGACGGTGGCGAAATGCGCCCTGGGCATCATCGCGCGCACGATGCCCGCCGTCTTGCCGGTGTCGGTCAGGTCGTCGATGATCAGCACGCCGGCGCCGTCTTCGGCGAGCAGGGCAGGGGTGATCTCCTTGAGGACCTGCAGCTGCCCCTGGCTGGTATAATCGTGATAGGAGGCGACGCAGACGGTTTCGATGACGCGGATGCCAAGTTCACGCGAGATGATCGCCGCCGGCACCAACCCGCCTCGCGTGATGCAGACGATCGCTTTCCATTGCCCTTTGTTGGCGCCGGCAAGCCGCCAGGCGAGTGCGCGAGCGTCGCGATGGAACTGGTCCCAGGAGACCGGAAAGGCTTTTTCGGGAAGGGACATGTCGCGCACTCCACAGCACGCGGGGATCGCGCGCAAGAAAACAGGGGAATGCGCGCGGAATTAGCTGGAAAGCCCCCATCTTGGCAAGAGCAGGGGCCTTGGCAAGGCAAGGGCCAGCGATCGCCGTGGGCTTACCGCGACAGGAAGGCTGCCACCGGCGCGGTGCGCAGAACGCTGCGCGTCACGCCGCCGAACAGAAGCTGGCGCAGCCATGAATGGCTGTAGGCGCCGAGCACCAGCAGATCGGCGCCGGTCTCCGCGATCCTGGTCTGGATGATGTCATCGACCGAACTGCCGCCCGACTGCTGCACCGAGACGCTGACGGTGGCGCCGTGGCGCGACAGCGCTGCCGCGATTTCGGCGCCGGCGGCCTCCGGGCTGTCGTCGAGCGTTTCAGGAGGGTCGATAACCAATATGTCGGTCTTCTCGGCTTCGATGATGAAGGGCAGCGCGTCGAAGGCGGCGCGCGCCGCTTCCTTGCTGCCGTTCCAGGCGAGCAAGACGCGTTTGAAGGTGGTGATCAGCGGACCCTCGTGCGGCACCACCAGCACCGGCCGGCCGGCATCGTAGACCAGCGTGTCAACGTCCGCGCTGGAATCGCCGCCCGTTTCGCGCTGCGCTGCTATGATCAGGTCGGCGGCCCGCACGCTCGAAATCCCGGTCAGCGCACTGTCACCCGAAAAGCTCTCCAGGCTTCGCCACTCGAAGGAAAGACCGGAATCCTCGATATGCCTGAGAAACAGCGTCCTTAATTTCTCGGCCCGTTCCCGGTTCATGTCTGCCGAAACCTGCAGGAATTCGGTGTCGGGAAAGCCTGTGGCAGAGGTGTAGGGCACGGGAAGCGTTTCGGCGTGGATGCCGACCAGATGGCTCTGGAACCGGGTGGCGAGCGGAATGGCGCAGTCGAGCACGCGCTCGGCGTCCTGCTCGTTCTGCAGAATGGCGACGATGGTTTTGAATCGCATGACAATCCCTCAGTTCACGAGCTGGCGAACTCGTGCCGGGGAAACGTTGCAGCGTCGTGCTTTGTTCCGGTCTGGACCAGATCAGCCGGGATTGCTGGCGAAGCCGGCGACCATCGCCTCGACATCGGCGCGGGCAGCGTCCAGCGCCCCCTGGTTGCGGGCACGCACGACCAGTTCGGTCCAGAACTTGCCATCGCCATATTTCGGATAGGAGCCGATGATCGTATCGGGATGCGCTTTCTGGATATCACCCAGCGGCCCCCCGATGAGGCCTTCGCCGAACGGGCAGGGCACGGTCGCCGACAGCATCTTCGTGCCGGCCTTCAGCGTCGGCACGACATTGTCGAGCATGGCCTGGAAAATCGACGGCACGCCAGCCATGACGTGGACGTTGCCGATGCGGAAGCCAGGCGCGACCGACACCGGATTGTCGATGAGATCGGCGCCGCGCGGCATCCGTGCCATGCGCTTGCGGGCCTCGGTATATTCGATGCCGCGCGCGGCATAGCTTGCTTCCAGCATGGCATAGGCCCGGGCATCGTATTCGCAAGGCACGCCAAAGGCCTTGGAGATGGAATCGGCCGTGATGTCGTCATGCGTCGGCCCGATGCCGCCGGTGGTGAACACATAAGTGTAGCGCGCGCGCACGGCGTTCACCGCCGCGATGATCTCGTCTTCCTCGTCCGGGACGATGCGCACTTCCTTCAGGTCGATGCCGATCGCCGTCATGATGTCGGCGAGATGGCCGATGTTCTTGTCCTTGGTGCGGCCGGACAGAATCTCATCGCCGATGACGAGCATGGCGGCGGTCACGATTTCAGGCATGGGAAGCTCCGGCAAGCGAGTGGCCCAGGGAAGGCGAGTGGTCTGAGATAGCGCGGCGCGGCGGTGGCCGCAATGTCATCTCCGCGGCGCCGGCTTCCCTGCCCGACTGCATGACCGCCGGAGGTGGATGGCTCGGTTGAGTCCAACGCATTCCCCACCATGTTCTGCGATAACGTGGCGGTCGAGCAAGATCTCGGCCGCATCGAGGGGCCCAACGGCAAGGGGCACATGCCGCAATTCGTGGCCGCGGAGCGAACCGCCGCATCCATCGAGCGCATCGCCGGCCGGGCTTTGCTGATCGGGGCCTCACCTCAGCTTCACGACAATTTCAAGGAACCATTCGGCTGACAACCGGGTTTTATGAGTGTCGCACCAAGGCGGCTAAGATATGGAGTGATTCAATGGTTACAAAAATTCTCGCAGCATCCGTCCTGACGATCGGTCTCGCAACATCGGCGATGGCCCAGTCACTGGACGACAGGTATTCCAACAATCGTGACTGGTGGCTGTTCGGTAACAACGACCAGACAACTGTCGACCCCTATACCACGGGAAGCATCAGTGACGGCTCCGGGTTGAACACCCAAGGCAACACCGGCGCAATAGGCCCATGTGCCCACAACACACCAGGCCCGGACGCTAACGCAGGGCAAAACGTCAACGATCAGTATTGCGGCAAATAGCCAGAACGTGATTTCCGAAAAGCGCACGCCGATTTTCTGGAAATCCATGTTCGAGGGCTAGTCCGCAAGGACAGCCGCTGGCCGCTGGCGCGTCCTCTCTCCGGACGGCGCTGCGGTCGGCGCTCTGTCGGACCGCTCCACATCAACCGCGATACCGAATCAATCCGAGACTTCTGTCTGCGGCCGGTCGCGGCCGTCGGCCAGTTCCTCATGCCATTTTCCCTCGGCGTCCTCATACTGGATGCCGTCCGTCGCTCCGGCGACCTGCTGCTCGGCCGAGGCGATTTCGGCGGCGCGCAACGCGTCCTGATGCGTCGGAAACGTCTCGGAAAAGGTCGCTCCGACCTTGTAGGCCCAGCCGCCGTCATGTTCGACGATCTTGTAAGTCAGCTTCGCCATGAAAAACCTCCGGTTGAAAGGTCCGTCTGCTCAATGCAGTCGGTCGTCGGGCAGTCTGTCGTCGGGCACCAGCACTTCCGATTCCTTGGCGGCTTCAATCAGCGCCCGGCGCGCATCTGCTGTCGAACGATAACCTTCCAGCACTTTGAGGCAAGTGTCGAGGGCATCACGATGGCGCGGGCCGCGATTGAGCGGCCACACCGTCATCAGGCACTCCGCGGCCTCCTGGGCGCTGCGGATGTGGCGATATTTGCCGACGTGGCCAAGTTCGACGACGACCGGCACTTCAAAAGGTTTGTTGTCCATCATGGCCGCAACGCAAAGCAGCCAATTTGGTTGCAACCATGGCCGTCAACCTGCGCCCAAACGTCTCAGAGGCTGTTTGAAGGCTCTACAGCGCCGTGTCGGGAGCGCGAACCGTTCATCCCGCCGCCTTCATCCAATGCTGCATCGTGGTCACCGAACGGGCAAGTTGTGGCGCCGGGTGGATTGTCTCGCTGAATGTCGCCGCCGCACGCCACCCCCAGCGCGGATCAGCCAGGAAGGCCCGCGCCAGCGCAACCATGTCGGCGCGGCCCTCGGTGACGATCGCTTCGGCCTGCTTGGGGTCGTCGATCAGGCCGACGGCGCGGGTCGGAATATCAGCGCCCTTGCGCACCGCCTCCGCCAGATGCACCTGATAGCCGGGGCCGGTGGGCAATTTCTGCAACGGCGAATTGCCGCCGCTCGAACAGCAGAGATAGGCAACGCCCTCGTCCTTCAGCGCTTTGGCCACTTCGATCGCGTCCGCCACGTCGAAGCCGCCGTCGACCCAATCCTTCACCGACAGCCTTGCGCCGAGCATCAGCTTTGGCACCGCCTTGCGCACCGCCTTGGTGATTTCGACGGCAAAACGCATGCGGTTTTCCAGCGCGCCACCCCAGCGGTCCGTGCGCTGGTTGGACAAGGGCGACAGGAACTGGAAGATCAAATAGCCATGCGCGGCGTGCAGTTCGAGGAAATCGAAGCCGGCGCGTTCGGCTCGCCTTGCCGCCTCGGCGAAGCGCTCGATCAGCTGTAGGATCTCCTCGTCCTCCAGAGCGTGCGGCACGTTCCAGCCGGTGTCGTAGGGGATGGCCGAGGCGGAGACGGTCTGCCAGGGATCCTCGTTTGGCTTCAGTGGCCCGCCGCCCTCCCACGGCTTGCGGTTCGAAGCCTTGCGGCCGGCATGGGCCAGTTGGGAGCCGAATTTCGTGCCGGGTGCGGCGACGCGTCGTGCAGCGTCCAGCGCGCGGCGGGCGGCCGCTTCATTGTCTTCAGAGTAAAGGCCGAGGCAGCCATGGGTGATACGCCCGCGCCGCTCGACATCGGTCATCTCGACCGTGACCATGCCGGCGCCGGACATTGCGAGGTTCATCCAGTGATGGAGATGCCAGTCGCTGGCCGAGCCGTCCTCGGCGGAATACTGGCACATCGGCGCGACGGCGATGCGGTTGGGGAAGGTGAGGCCGTCGAGAGTGATCGACTGGAAAAGCGACGCTGCCATGAGAAACTCCGGGAGGGTTCGCAGCTATTTAGGCGACCGATGGCGCCTGCGCCAGACACGAGGCGGTGAAAGGGCTTCTGGACCAATCACGGGCGGGATTGCCGAAATGCCGGTTCGCGGCTAGGCCTCGGCCAGGCATGTCTCCCAAAAGTGGCTCCGGTTTTGGGAGAACGACAGGCATAAACAGGAGCATGAAGTGCGACGCGCTTTAGCATGGAGACCGGGATGGAAGATCGTATTCGCGTCCGTTCGGAGGAAATCCTCTCCGACGACTGGGCCATCCTGAAGAAGACCGTCCTCGACTACCGCCGGCGCGACGGTCAGTGGGAGACGCAAATCCGCCAGACCTATGATCGCGGCGATGGTGCGGTGATCCTGCCTTACGACCCCTTGCGTTCGACCGTGCTTCTGGTGCGCCAGTTCCGCTATCCCGCTTACGTCACCGGCCACCGCGAGCCGCTGATCGAGGCCTGTGCCGGCCTGTTGGACGAAAACGATCCGGAGACCGCCATCCGCAAGGAAGCCGAGGAAGAGCTGGGTTATCGCTTGAAGGATATCGAGCGGCTGTTTTCGCCCTATATGAGCCCCGGCAGCGTCACCGAACGGCTCTGGTTTTTCATCGGCCGCTATTCACCCGCCGACCGCATCTCGGCCGGCGGCGGCGCGCAAGAAGAGGGCGAGGACATCGAGGTTCTGGAAATGCCGCTCGACGAGGCGCTGGCCGGCATCGCCGATGGCCGTATCGTCGACGCCAAGACCATCATCTTGATCCAGCATCTGAAGCTCAATCCGATGCCTGCCTGAACGGCGCCGGTCCTCCTTCGCCAGGGCTTTCGGGTGGCCCGCCACCCGAAGCTCGAAGGGCGAAGGGTGGTGCGGATGAAGGGACTCGAACCCCCACGCCTTTCGGCACTGGAACCTAAATCCAGGGCGTCTACCAGTTCCGCCACATCCGCATGGACCGGCAATCCCATGTGGCCATCATTCTGTCAATGTCAGAGACAAGATGTGGCCCAGCGACAAGATGTGGGGCAGGCCCGAATGCTGGTTATTGGCTGGGATGCGAAGACTGTTGAAAATTGGCCTCGCCTGTGACAAAAGGCGTGTCAAATGTGACGGGACGCGACGATCCGCTTCTGCAGAATGTGATAAGAAGTAGGAAAAACAAGAACTTATTCACATTTTGGAACGCAGTTTGGGAGAGTTTGAGCCGGGTTTTCGGTCAAATCGCCAGGTTCCGTACCAAAAGCCATTCCCGGCAAGAATATACCGGCAGGCTGTGAACGGCAGAGGCCGTGGCAGTCTCATTGGTGAAAACAAAGGTTTTACGATGCAGGTCACCGAAACGCTCAACTCCGGTCTCAAGCGAGAGATCAAGATCACCGTGCCGGCCGGTGACATGGAAGCCAAGCTGATGGCGCGGCTTTCGGATGCCCGCAACAAGGTCCGCATCAACGGCTTCCGTCCAGGCAAGGTGCCGGTGCAGCACCTGCGCAAGGTCTACGGCAAGTCGTTCATGGCCGAAGTGGTCAACGAAATCCTCAACGATTCGACCCGTTCGATCATTACCGGGCGTGGTGAAAAGGCTGCCATGCAGCCTGAAGTCATCATGACCGAGGACGAGAAGGAAGCCGAGAAGATCCTGGCCGGTGGCGCCGACTTCGAATTCCGCCTCAACTACGAGATCATCCCGGCGATCGAGATCAAGGACTTTTCCGACATCAAGGTGACGCGCCAGGTGTTCGACGTGCCTGATGCCGAGATCGACGAGCAGGTCCAGCGCGTTGCCGAATCGGCGCGCAGCTACGAGCCGAAGACCGGCAAGGCCGCCAATGGCGACCGTGTCACCATCGACTATGTCGGCAAGATCGACGGCGAGGCCTTCAATGGCGGCGCCGGCACCGATCAGCCGCTGGTGCTAGGCTCGAAGGAATTCATCCCCGGCTTCGAGGATCAGCTTGTCGGCGCCAAGGCCGGCGACGAAAAGCAGGTCACCGTGACTTTCCCGGAAAACTACCAGGCGGCGCATCTGGCCGGCAAGGAAGCGACCTTCGATGTCACCGTCAAGGAAGTGTCCCAGCCCGGCGCGCTGGAAATCAACGACGAGACCGCCAAGAACCTCGGCCTGGAGTCGCTGGAGCGCCTGCGCGACGTCGTGCGCGGCCAGATCGAGAACCAGTTCGGCGCCATGACGCGCCAGAAGGTCAAGCGCCAGCTGCTCGACCAGCTCGATGCGGCTTATTCGTTCGAGGCGCCGTCGAAGCTCGTCGACGCCGAGTTCAACAACATCTGGGCGCAGGTCAATCGTGATCTGGAAGCAGCCGGACGCACCTTCGCCGACGAAGAGACGACGGAAGAAGAGGCGCGCGCCGAGTATCTGCGGCTTGCCGAGCGCCGCGTGCGCCTCGGGCTGGTGCTGGCTGAAATCGGCGAGAAGGCCGGCGTGACCGTATCGGACGAAGAGCTGCAGCGCGGCCTGTTCGAGCAGGTGCGGCGCTATCCGGGAAACCAGCAGCAGGAAGTCTTCGAGTTCTACCGCAACAACCCGGAAGCGTTGAACACGCTGCGGGCGCCGATGTTCGAGGAAAAGGTGGTCGACCATCTGCTCGGTCAGATTTCGGTCACCGACGTCAAGGTCAGCAAGGAAGAGCTGATGGCCGATGACGAAGAGGACGAGACCGCCGTCAAGGCGAAGCCGGCGAAGAAAGCCGCCGCCAAGAAGGCCGACGCCAAGACGGCCGACGACGCGGAAGAGCCCAAGAAGAAGGCCGCGCCGAAGAAGAAGGCCGCCGAATAACACCAGCGCTCCGCTGAAACAGGAAGGCCGCCCTCGAGGCGGCCTTTTTCGTTGCCAAACTGCAACAGCCGCCATGCTTCGCGAGCGACGGCCTGTGGCGACCAAGCTTTGATCATTATCTGCGCTTCTATTGCAAGCCGCTTGGTTGTTGGAGGGCGTGTTGAGACTGTTCGTCGAATTGGGACACGCTTCGGCAATCGCGCTGATCCTTATCTCGGTCTGCGGCATTGCCCAGGCCGGCACGGTGCCTGACAACTGGCGCTTCGGCACGAGTGAAGACGGCCTCGTGACGGCCTCGCTCTACGCCACCAACAAACTGATCACCGGCGGCGGTGCCTTGAGCTACAGCCCGATCCTGACGATTGCCTGCCGGGCAAACGGCGAGCCGCATTGGACTGAATGGCTGCAACTGAACGACGCTGTTTCGGCCAGCCGCAAGATCACCATGTCGATTACGGTCGATCAGGAGAGCAAGTTCGACGAAAGCTGGTCGGTCGGGCCGCGCGGCCGGATGCTGGTGCGCGATGGCGCCGATGGCATCAGGCGCCTTGTCGCCGCGAACCGGCTCCAGCTTTCGTGGCGGTTCGGGCTGCTGGCGGGGCGCGGCGAGGCCGATTTCGACCTCGCCGGGTTCGGCGAAGCGGTCAGCCAGGTTGCCGGAAACTGCAACACCGATCCGCCGTGAACGACCGTGAGGCGAAGGCGGCAACGGCCGAGCTCGCGGTTCCCGGTGATGCTGATCGGCTTCAAACCTTTGTTCTCATACATGTCGTTGCCCCAAAAACGCACTTTGGGGCGACATCTTCAAACGGCGTTGCTGACCCAGCGGAGCACGTTGGTCCAAAGCCGTGCATAGCCGGGCCATTCGACAAAACTGTTCGGCAGCCAGTGCGGTCCGATGTCCGACGTCCAGACCAGCGTGCGCCCTTCGCCGTGACGCCCGGTGACCAGCAGGGGATGGCCGCCCTGGTCCTGCGGCAGCCGCGCCAGAACCTCGACATCGTCGCGATCGCGGGCGACGACCTCGTTGGCACCGAGCAGCAGCGGCCATTCGCCCTCAATGCCGGCAAAAAGCGGATGGTCTCTTGAGCCAGTGATCTCGGGACGAAAGCCCTCCGGAATTTCGAGACGGTCATCATTGGGAAGGCAGGTCACCGGCAGCGCCTCCTCGACCGCCGTGCGATGCCAGCGCGCCTTGCCGTCAATGCCTTGGAAGCTGAAGTAACCGCCGATCATGATCAGGCCGCCGCCGGCCAGCGTCCAGTCGCGCAGGAGCTTGAGCCGGTTCGGCACTGTCTTGCCGTGCAGCCAGACATCGGGATGAAGCAGCAGCGAGTTTGCGCCAATGTCGGACAGGATGATCGTCCTGTATTGCGACAGCCCTTCCATGGTGAAAGGCAGCTTCTCGACGGCCTCATGAGCGGGCATGTAGTCGAGATCGAATTCGCTGTCCTTCAAGGCGTCGACCAGGGGCGTTGCCCCGAGATGGAAGGTGACGCTGCCGAATTGGTCGAACCCCTTGTAGTGGGTCGCCGAACTCACCCAGCTTTCGCCGACAAGAAGGACTTTTGTATTCGCCATGATCATACTCTCCTGATTCCGCCAGTCGCTTGTTCCAGCCGGCTTCGCCCGCCCCGATCTCTGGGATCGCGTGGTCGGGGTCGGCCGGCGTTGGCGCCGGCCCTGCCATCTCAGATCAGCAGCAGGCCCTTCATGCTGGCATATCCCTTCCGCCCGATGATGATGTGGTCGTGCACCGCGATGCCCAGCCGCTTGCCCGCGTCGATGATCTCCTTCGTCATCTCGATGTCGGCGCGCGATGGCGTCGGGTCGCCTGACGGGTGATTGTGGACCAGGATAATGGCAGTCGCCGAGAGTTCGAGCGCCCGCTTGATCACTTCTCGCGGGTAGACAGGCGTGTGGTCGACAGTACCCGTCTGCTGCACCTCGTCGGCGATCAGCGCGTTCTTTTTGTCGAGGAACAGGATGCGGAACTGCTCGCGCGCCTCGAAGGCCATTGCTGAGCGGCAATAGTCGAGGAGCTGCTGCCAGGACGAGAGGATCTCGCGGCCGTGGACCTCGCCGCGGGCCATGCGCTGCGCCGTTGCGGCGACGATTTTCAGGTCGAGTGCTACCGCAGGGCCGATGCCCTTGACCTCCTGCAGCAGGCCCACCGGGGCGCCAATCACTTCGGCCAGCGTGCCGAAGCGTGCCAGCAGCGCCTTGGCCGCCGGTTTGGTGTCGGCACGAGGGATCAGGCGAAAGAGCAGAAGTTCCAGAAGTTCGTAATCGGGCAGGGCATCTGGACCCGCCAGGGCAAAGCGCTCGCGCAAGCGGTCGCGATGGCCGAGGTAATGCGGCTTTTCGTCGAGCGTCGCCTTGGCTTTCGCAGCAGGCCGCATCGGCGCTTCGGAGAAGAAACTCCGCTCGTCATCGTCGCTTGTGTTCCCCATACCCCGCCCACATTGCTCCGGCACAGACATTAGAGCTGTTCTGGCCTGGATTGAAACAGTTCCGTTCTCCGATCGCGAGACGATCCACGGCAGATCGTGGCAACCCGCTGTCAGCCTATGGCCTCCCTATACGGCAAGATGAAACCACGATTGCGCAACAAAACTTAACATCACTTAACGCATGCGGCCACTTTCACCTGACATGGTGACGCCATCGGAGGCTCTTTGCCTCGCTATACTGGAGCACGCATGTTCGCCAAAATTGACTCTGGACTATTTGCCGGCCGGGCATCTCTTGCGGTCATGGCAATCCTGCTTTCAGCCCATTCGGACGGCGCGCTGGCGGCAGACGCCATTGCGGTGAATTCCGATGATTTTACCCTGCCGCCCGAGCCTTCCCGTTTCGGGCGCTTCGAACAGAAACTGTCCGACTGGCACGTCGTGCTCGGCGGCGGCGCCATCATCGTCCCCAAATACGAGGGCAGCAATGAATTCAAGATCATGCCGGTGCCTTTCGTCACGGCGACATTCCTCGACACGGTGACGATCGATCCGACTGGTGCCAACATCGCCGTTTATGAACAAGGACCGTTCGCCTTCAGCGCGCGGCTTGGCTATGAGATGGGCCGCAAGGAAGACGACTCCGACCATCTGCGCGGCTTGGGGGATGTCGACATGGGCGCGACGGTCGGCGTGAAGGCAGCGGCGAAGTTCGGTCCGGTCGAAATATCCGCGCAGCTGGACAAGACCATCGGCGGCAGCGATGGCCTGGAGGGCAGGGTGGGGATCGAGGTGACCCGGCCTCTGTCTCAATCGTTGATGATCGGCGCCAGCGCGTCCGCCGTGTTCGCCGACGAAAATTACATGCAGGCCTATTTTGGTGTCACGCCCGAGCAATCGGCTCGCTCGGGGCTGGCGCGCTATGATGCCGGCGCCGGTTTGAAGCGCGCCGATTTTTCGGTTTCCGCCACATATATGCTCGACGAGAACTGGATGGTGCGCGGCGAAGCGGGGGTCGGCGTTCTCTTGGGTGACGCTGCCGACAGCCCCGTCGTCGTCGAAAAGATCCAGCCTTCAGGGATGCTTCTCGTCGGATATCGGTTCTGACGCCTACCCAGGGCACCAAATGCAAGCTGGACAAGCTCCGGAATGGCACAGCAACGGCACCAAAGCGATTTGAGCGCCGAATCCACGTCGGCAAGGCAAGGTTCGCGCATCCTCATTGTCGAAGACGATCTGGAGATCGCACGCATGCTGGGCGACACGCTCACCGACAACGGCATGACTGTGGAAATTGCCGAGAGCGGCGTCCAGATGAATGCCGCGCTTCGCACCCAGAAATTCGATCTCATCGTGCTCGATGTCATGTTGCCGGGCGAAAACGGTCTCAACATCTGCCGCCGTCTTCGTGCCGCAACCAACATTCCGATCCTGATGCTGACCGCGCTCGGCGAGGAAATCGACCGCATCTTCGGGCTGGAAATCGGCGCGGACGACTATGTGACGAAACCGTTCAGCGCGCGTGAACTGACGGCCAGGATACGGGCGCTGCTGCGCCGTACATCCTATGATCCCGACGAGCGGGACTGGTCGAAGGTGCTTCGTTTCAACGGCTGGCGCCTTGATCCCATACGCCGGCAATTGCATGACCCCAACAATGCGCGGGTGACGACCACGACGCATGAATTCGACCTGTTGCTTGCGTTTTGTCGCAACGCAGGCCGGGTTCTCTCCCGTGAGGAACTTCTGGGCGTAACCCATGCCGGGCTCGCGGGGCCGATCGAGCGTAGCGTCGATGTCCATATCAGTCGAATCCGCAGGAAGATCGAAAAGGATGCGCGCGATCCGGTGCTTTTGAGGACCGTTCGGTTGGGTGGCTACATCTTCACCGCGACGGTGGAGGAAGCATGAGGGATTTCATCCGCCGTTTCTTGCCACAGTCCGTGCGTGGGCAGTTTGTGGCAATCATTTTCATCGCGGTGATCGTGATCATGTTCGTCGGTTCGGTCGTCGAGAGTTTCATAGAGAACGCCGATCTTCCCGCCGCGGAAGATAACGCCGGGCGTGCGGCCGTTGTTGCTGCCTTGTTGCAAGAAACCCCGGCGCAGGCGCGTGGCGCAATTCTGGCGACAGCAAAGCGGGCCGGCTTTGATTTCGAGATATTGCCCAAGGACCAGATACGCGGCATTGCCCAATCCTATCTGCAATGGCGAAGTGTCGAATGGCTTTTGCGTATCGACAGGGGGACGGTTGAGGGACGCTGGATAAGGGTCGGCGGCCGATACGCGTTTGTCATCGACCTCGACCAGCAGGACGTCCTGGCCCATTTCGGCATGCCCGATTCCTGGCTGACATCGGGCCTCGTCCGTGCCTCGTTCTACAGGTTCATGGCTTTCGTCGCCTTGCCCGTGCTGATCTGGCTGTTTGCGGTTTGGGCCGTGACGGATCCGTTGAAGCGCATCTCGGCGGCAGTCGGTTCGGCCGAGATCGAGAATGGCGACCAGCTCTTCGTCGAACACGGCTCCATTGAAATGGTGGGGTTGGCGCGCGCCCTGAACAGGATGAGGACGCGTATCCGCACGATGATCGAAAACCGCACGCGCATGTTGCGCAGCGTCAGTCATGATCTGCGCACGCCTTTGACGCGGCTGCGGCTTCGCGCCGAGCGCATGGATGATGGCCCAATCCGAACCGCAATCCTGTCCGATGTCCAGCACATCGAAATCTTGATCGACGAGACCCTTACCTACCTGCGCAACGATGTTTCGACGGAGAAGCTGCAGCGCGCCGATATTGCCAGCGTTCTGCAAACCGTCTGCGCCGAATTCTCCGATGTCGGATTTCCTGTCTCATATTCCGGGCCGGACCGGCTTCTGGGCTGGTGCAAGCCCAATGCATTGGCGCGTGCGATCGCCAATCTTTGCGACAACGGGGTCAAATTCGCCGGCAATGTCACGGTCGCCTTGACGGCGACCGGCACGGCGGCGCGCATCACGGTAGGGGACGACGGGCCGGGTATTCCGATGACGGCACGTGCCCGTGTTTTCGAACCATTCTTCAAGGAAGATGCGTCGCGCGGCATTGCGTCGAAGCATGGCTTCGGTCTGGGCCTCTCGATCGTTGCCGACATCGTCCAGGGGCACGGCGGCAGGATCGAATTGGAGGACAACCAGCCCAGCGGACTGGTCGTTACCATCGACCTGCCGAATGCCGCGGATGTGCAGTCGGCATAGACGGCCTCCCGCCGGGTAAGGTGCGCTCTAAGCCGGCAGGCCGGGGCGATCGAGCTTTTTGGGCGACAGCGTGAAAATCTCGCACCCTGTGTCGGTCACGCCGATCGTGTGCTCGTACTGCGCCGACAGCGAGCGGTCGCGCGTTACCGCGGTCCAGCCATCCGACAGAACCTTCACGTGCGGCCTGCCCAGATTGATCATCGGCTCGATGGTGAAGATCATGCCTGGCCGCATCTCGACGCCTTCATTGGCGCTGCCGTAATGCAGGATGTTCGGCGCGTCATGGAACAACTGGCCGACGCCGTGGCCGCAGAAGTCGCGCACCACCGAGCAGCGCTCGCCTTCGGCAAAGGTCTGGATGGCGGCGCCGATGGCGCCGGTGCGGGCGCCCGGCCTGACCGCCGCAATGCCGCGCATCAGGCATTCATGCGTGACTTCGAGCAGCCGCTCGGCGGCGCGCTTGATCGTGCCGACCGGATACATGCGCGAAGAATCGCCGTGCCAGCCGTCGAGGATGTAGGTGACGTCGATGTTGACGATGTCGCCATCCTTGAGCGGCTTGTTGTCGGGAATGCCATGGCAGACGACATGGTTGATCGAGGTGCAGGATGATTTCGTGTAGCCGCGATAGTTGAGCGTCGCCGGCAGCGCGCCGTGGTCCATGCCGAATTCGAAGACGAAGCGGTCTATTGCTTCGGTGGTGACCCCGGGCTGGACCATCGGCACCAGCTCGTCGAGGCAGCGCGCGGTGAGATCGCATGCCTTGCGCATGCCGGCAAAGCCGTCCTCGCCATAGAGGCGGATCTGGCCGGTATTTCTGAGCGGGGCCGTGGCAGCGTCGAGATAGGTGACCATTTTGTCCGTGTAGCGGGTAGGGCCCTGCAAGAGAGCCGACGTGAAGATCTCCCCAGATTTGGCACTTGAGGGCAAAAGGTTCAAGGAAGAACTGCCCGATGCACCCGCACAGTTCGAGATATTCGCCTTGCATGGGCGGTTCAGCGACCCAAGTGACGACACATTTCTGGGCCAAAAGCCGGTCAAAGCAACTTTTGACGACGAACGGCGTTGCTGCGGTGGCGCCAGTTCGGGAGACAGGAAATGGACAGACTGCAATTCGAGGTGCCGGTGCGCATAGCGCCCGCGCCCGGCCTGCCGGTCGAGGAGATCTACGGCGTCGAACAGGCGCTCGATTTTCTCCAGGACTGGCCTGCGCGCCGTCAGGGCCCGATCTACCAGAAAGCCTTCAACGCCTGCTTTGGGGCCACGGTAGACGTGGTCAAGACCGAGGATGCTTGCCGGGCGTTCATGGCGTTTTGCCGGGCCAGCGGACTGATGGCCAGGGATATGATGACGCCGCGCAAGCGCGGCGGTGAGGCGAGGGCGCTCCAGGCCTAAGGGCCGCCGCCGTTTCGCCTGCCCCCCACTGCAACCAATGAAGCGCGTTTGACGCACAGGCGATGTCGCGAGCGTATCGTTGCGTCCCCGCACCCACGTCAGCGCCGTTAAGCTTCCGTTTCCACCTTCCCGGCTACGCCATTGCTTGTTGGCAATGGTTGATTCGTTGCGTCAGTCTCATGGTTCGGAAGATGTCCCCAGAAAAAATCCGTGCATTCCCGATCGACCGTCAGGTATTCTTGGTCAGAGAGGTTGCTGCCAAGCTCGGCAACCTGCATGGCGAGACCGCCACCTCGTTCTGGAGGGCCAAGGCGTCGGAGTTGCTCGATCTTGTGGTCGGCTCCGGCAGGGACAGAACAGCAGCCAGCGATGAAGTGCGCAGGTTTTTCCAAGCCGTGCAAAGAGAGATGTCGGCCGGGGTGGTTGCGGAGCCGATGCCGATTCTTTCCGCTTGAAGAAAATCCTGCACAGCTTTGGCTTCCCACTGCATTCTCCAACAGTGCGAGCAGCAACACATCGGTGTTTGCTGCCTTCGACGGCAAGTTCGCTGATCGGGTGCGAACCCATGGCTGCCTATCGCAGGCGGATGCTCTAGGACATCGATGCTCTCTCTCGCCGCCTCCCGCTGGCCCTAGCCCTTCTCGCTTGCCAGGAAGTGCGCTCGCGCGTTGATCAGCCAGCGAAGCACTTCTTTTTTGAAGCCAATGGACCACTGCTCAAAAATGCACCGAACTTTTTAGCCATTCGTTCATTTATGCGTGCTTTCTAATCTAAGCCATGGCCTTGAATAGCTTCACCCGTGTTCGGCTTGTAATGGACGCCATGCGCCGGAGCACGGGCGCAAATGTCGCCACCATTTTTGCCCTCACCTTGCCGGTCGTTGTCGGCGCTGCGGGCTTCGGCGTCGAGACCTCCTATTGGTACTACAACAGCCTGAGATTGCAGGCGACGGCCGATGCAGCCGCCTATGCCGGAGCGCTCGAACAGATTTCGGGTTCCGACAAGCCGACGATCGTCGCGGCTGCGACCCAGTCCGCGGCGTCGAACGGGCTGGGCTCGGGCACGATCGTCGTCAATACGCCGCCCGCGTCCGGACCGAATACGGCGAAAAAAGCGGTCGAGGTGATCGTCGGCCAGAAGCTCGACCGGATGTTCACCCTGATCTTCACACAGGAAAAGGTTCCCGAACAGGCGAGGGCGGTGGCCGTCATTACCGATGCCTCGAGTGCTTGCATGCTCGCGCTCGATCCGTCCGCGTCGCAGGCGGTGCTGTTTTCCGGCAGCACCAGCGTTAAGCTCACCGGCTGCTCGGTCATGTCCAATTCCATCGCCTCCGACGCCATCAAGCTTCAGGGCGCGGCCGGTCTGCAGGCCGATTGCCTGATATCGGCGGGCGGTGTCTCTCTCAGCAATCCCGTCACCACCGTCTGCGCGGCCCCGATCACCCAGGCACTGCCCGCCGGCGATCCCTTTGTCGACCTGCCGGCCCCGGTGGCCGCGACCCCCTGCCTGAACGACAACAAGGCGACGCTCGGTCCAGGCACCTATTGCAGCGGCATGAACCTGAAGGGCAACGTCACGCTTTCGCCCGGCGTTTATGTCGTCCAGGGCAATCTCAAGATAAACGCCAACGCGGCCATCACCGGCGCCGGGGTGACCATCTTCATGTCCGGCAGCTCGACCGTCAGCATGAATGGCAATGCGTCCGTGAAGCTCAGCGCGGCGACTTCGGGCACCTACTCAGGCGTTCTGTTCTACGGCGACAGGACCGGCATGAGTGCATCCAGCACATTCAACGGCACAGCGGACTCGCTTTTGACCGGGGCCATCTATTTCCCCAAGCAGCAAGTGAGCTATCTTGGCAACTTCTCGGGCAATGGCGGCTGCACCAGGGTCGTCGCAAATACGATTCAATGGTCCGGTAATTCAACCATCAATCAGGATTGCTCGAGCCTCGGAGTGCCCAACATTCCAGCCGCGCGGTCCGTGGCACTGTCCGAGTAGCTCCGTGGGGCGCCGGTCGATGCCGATCCTTGGCGATGATTCGGGCGTTGCGGCGGTCGAGTTCGCGATGGTGCTGCCCATTCTGTGCCTGGTGCTGCTTGGTATTCTGGACGGCTGGTCCTACATAACGAGTTCACTGTCGATGCGCGCCGGTGTGAAGACGGCCGCGAACCTGGTCATGAGCGGATCGACCGATGATGCGGCGACCCAGGCCCTTGCCATTGCGAGCTGGGAAAATCGGCCGGAAGACGGCCAGGTCACGCTAAGCCACATCCGTATGTGCGGGACGACCGTGGTCGACGCTTCCACCATGTGCAGTGGGCCCAAGGTGCCGTCGATCTATGTCCAGATACAGGCATCGGGCACCTGGGTGCCGCCAATTGCCTTCGGCGCCTTTGCCGCTCCCACCGTCATCGGTCACCAGGAGATGATCCGTGTCCGCTAGGGTAAGCGCGTTGCGGCGGGATCGATCGGGCGGGGCCGGGCTGGAGTTCGCGCTGATCGCCCCCTTCCTTGTCATGCTGCTGTTCGGAATATTCGCCTTTGGCTGGTCGATGCACTCGGTCTCCAGTGTTCGCTACACGCTGGAGACGTCAGCGCGCTCGCTGCAGCTTAAGAACACGCTGACCCAAGCCGACATTCAATCGATCGCCACGCAGAAATTGCAGGCCTTGGGGTTCAAGGACGTGAACGTCACCATCGCCATCGACCCGGTGAGCGGCGGCTTCCGCATGGCGCATCTGACCGCCGCCTATGCCTTCGTCATCGACTTCCCCTACTTCAGTTCCTTCCCGATCAACTACGCGACAACCGTTACCGTGCCGCTGCTTGGCAGCGGCTAGGCTGTGGCCTGATAACCTCGCGCGCTGGGGCTCTGCCAATGCACCGGTTTGGCGGTCGTGGCGCAAGCTTGGCACTCGGCCTGCTTTTTATGGCGCGGGGCTAGCTAATATATTCGTTAGTGCTAATATTAAGATTACGTTACGTCATGTCCGACCATCTGTCGGGTGCAATGTGGGGGTTCCAATGAGAGTGGCTGTATTGTGCGCGGCTGTTGTTTTCGCTGCGACCGGTGTCGCTGTTGCCAAGGAAAAGAAGGCGGCGGTCAGTGACGCTGCCGCCTTGTGTTCCACGAAACCGTCGGCCAAGAAGCCCGTTGCAAATCTGGACTGCGGTTTCACCGGAACCGCCAAATCGGAAGACAGCGGCGCAAAGGCAGAGCCGCGTCTCGGATACGACTCCAATCCGTGGATCATAACAGGCTTTTGACTTTGCACTGTCGGATGCCGGTTGAAGCGCTGAAGAGGGTCGTCTTGAGCGGCGCGCGACCCGTTCTCAGGTAGGCTCCCGCACGCAAACCAGGCAAATAAATACGGACTTGCCACTCCGGGCTTCGCCCCGTTGTCGCAATGCCGTGAAAGCCCAACTCGACCGTGCAATAAAAAGCCCGCCACGGGGGCGACCTGCGGCGGGCTCTTGGAGCGGCTACATCCCTTAGGAATCGACCACTTTGTAGCAGGATTATGACCCGTGTGGCCGCGTTGGCCTATGGTGTGATCGCGGAAGACTGCGCGTCAGTTGAAGAGAGCAGCAGAGAGCCAAGCGAAATTGCCGACATTGGGAGGGAGGTTTGCGCCAAACACAAATTTTTCTGGTACGCCCAAGGGGAATCGAACCCCTGTTACCGCCGTGAAAGGGCGGTGTCCTAACCGCTAGACGATGGGCGCGCTCAGACGAAGCGGCTTATACTGGCGTTGTGCGCAACCGGCAACCCGTCAGGTGCCACCTTGGACAACTTTTTTCCAGGCCTGCCAAATCAACGGTTTGCCGAGGGTTGGCAGGCTTTGATGATTAGCGGCGACACCCATCGTTTCGTCATCCACGGATCTTCGCGACGGAGCTGTGCACCTGCTCCGCCCGAGGATGACGAAGTTGGGGACGCTTCGGCCTATCTCGAATGTTCAGGAGGCTGGAACGATATTGCCGGAACGGCCTTGGCGGCTGACAGGCGTAGGCCGTCAAATAGCGCTGCTAGCCGTCACCGCCGCTGCGCCGGCGGCAGCGCCAGTTCCAGTCGCGCTCGGGGCCGACGTCGACGTGAACCGATTCTGTGTGGCAGTATGTGCCGACACCGCCGCGACCGGGCATGCTTCTGATGTAGCTCGCCAGTTCCCATTTCGAAACGCCGGGAACCTGGATGTCTGCGGCGGCGCAATACATGTGCAGCGAATTCTTGGCGCCGTTGGCGCGCCGGTTGCGGGCCGGGTCGCGATAGCCTGACGTCACCGTCATCTTGCGGCCGTAGTGGCCTTCGATCGTCTTCAGCACGCGCACCAGCGACGGTTTCAGGCAGGCCACATCGACGCTCTCGTTCTGCTTGAGCAGCCCGTTGGGCGCCAGCCGGGCCATGCCGGCGGCGGACGCAACCTGATAGGAGCCGCCCACTGGCCCCTCATCCTCGTTGAGGTCGACGTCGCTTTCGTCATCGAGGCCGGACTTGCGCTTGATCTCGAACAGGGCCGTCTGGCGCACGCCGGGCAGGGCATCGCTGCCGGTGATGTGACCGCTATCGCCACCGAGCGAAGCCAGTTGTACCGGCTTGGCCGTGGAATTGGCCGAGGCAAGCGTGATGATCGGTTTTGCCGCTGCTGGCGCCGCTTTTGCCTGCGCCGGGGGCTGCTCGCCCGTCCGGGCGTTGCTGATGAGGGGGGCTGGTGTCGCCGAGGCTGGCGTTGCGCCAAACATCGAGGCGAGGAAGCCTTTCTTCTTTGGTGCTTCGGCCTGCGGCATCTCGCCAGCCGTCACATAGACCGGGTTGTTCATGGCCGGAGCGGCAGCGGGCTTCGGCGCCGCCACGTCGCCGTCGGCCGCGGCAATCTGCTGGGCGACCGCATCGGTCTGCTGCGCGGTCTGTGCCTGCTGCGTCAGCGACTGCGGCGTGTTTCCAACGATGGTTTCGGCGCCCGCCGGCATGGTCAGCGGAAAGGCAGCTCCCGGTTTGGACACAGGCACATAGGCGACCTTTTCAGGCAGCGCCGTGTCGCTTGCCGTCATCACGGTCGTCTGCTCCGTCGTGACATCAGACGAATCGGAGGCGGCGATCGCCTTGCCGCTGGAGGCCGCGTTTACATCCGATGCGGTGGCATTGTAACCGGGCATTCCGACCGACATTGCCGGGTCGCCAGCCGAAGTGCAGGAGGCCAGAAGCAAGGAGCAGAGCGCTGCCACAATGGCGCGGCGTTCTCCCTTTGCGAGGCTCCATCCTGCTGATTTCAAAGTCAAATTCCCCCTCGATGTCCGGTCGGCATATCTTGGCGCGGCATGCATGCGTCGCTGCCAAGGTGACCTTTGTCTCCGATCCGGAAACGAGACCTGTGTCAAATCCGCAAGCCTGGAAGTATTTTTGCAGTGATTGCCGAATTACGGCCGCTTGATGGTTGACGACACCATTTCGCCCGCTTTTGGCGGCCCGTCAACTCACCACACATTACAGTCCGTTACACACGGACCTTCACATAGGTGCCCGGAGCATCACCCAAGGTTTTCATATGCTTGCCCGGTTTGCGGGCAGGCACGCGGGTGTTGTCCTTGGCCTCTATCCAGCCTTGCCAGTGCGGCCACCAGGATCCTGGATGGTCGGTGGCATTGGCTATCCACTGGCTGAAGTCGCCCGTCGGCGTACCCCCGGTCCAATACTGGTATTTGTTGGATGCCGGCGGATTGACGACACCGGCGATATGGCCCGACCCGGCCATCACATACTCGACCGTGCCGCCGAAATATTTCGAGCCGAGGAACACCGAAAGCGCCGGCGCGATGTGATCTTCCTTGGAGGCAAGGTTGTAGACCGGGATCGTGATGTCGCCGAGCGAGACCGTGCGGCCCGCCAGTTCCATCGTGCCTTGCGAAAGGTTGTTCTCAAGATAGCAGTTGCGCAGGTAGAAAGAGTGGTTGGCTGCGGCCATGCGGGTGGAATCGGCATTCCAGTAGAGCAGGTCGAAGGGCAGGGGATCCTTGCCGCGCATGTAGTTGTTGACGACATAGGGCCAGATCAGGTCGCCTGAGCGCAGCATGTTGAAGGCGGTCGCCATCTTGGTGCCGTCGAGATAGCCCTTTTCGCTCATCGACTTTTCCACTGCCGCGACCTGTTCTTCGTCGACGAACACCTTCAGGTCGCCGGCATAGGTGAAGTCGACCTGCGTGGTGAAGAAGGTCGCCGACTTGATGCGGTCGTCGCCCTCTTGCGCCATCAGCGCCAGGGCCGCCGCCAGGAGCGTGCCGCCGACGCAATAGCCGATCGCGTTGACGTCGCGTTCGCCGGTGGCCTTCTCGACCGTGTCGAGGCCGTATTGCAGACCCTCGCGGATATAGGCTTCCCAGCTCTTGGTGCCGTGGCGCTCGTCCGGATTGACCCAGGAGATGACGAACACGGTGTGGCCCTGTTCAACCGCCCAGCGAATGAAGGATTTCTGCGGGTTCAGATCGAGGATGTAGAATTTATTGATCCATGGCGGGCAGATCAGCAGGGGCCGCTTGAGCACCGTCTCGGTCGCCGGTTCGTACTGGATGATTTCGGCGACGTCGCTGCGGCCGACCACCTTGCCGGGAGTGGTGGCGATGTTCCTGCCGATCTCGAAGGGCGAGTAGTCGGCCTGCCGCAGCTTCAGGTCGCCCTTGCCGGCGGCGATGTCCTCGGCCAGCATCTTCATGCCGCGCACCAGGTTTTCGCCGTTCGAGGCGACGGTTTCGCGGAACAGTTCCGGATTGGTCAGGATGAAATTCGACGGCGAGATGGCGTTGGACACCTGCTTGACGTAAAAGCCGGCCTTGTGGCGGGTGTGCTCGTCAAGACCTTCGGCGTGCTCGACCAGATCGGCCGCCCAGCGCGAGGTGACGAGATAGGCCTGCTTGAGGAAATCGAAGAAGGCGTTGCGGCCCCATTCCGGGTCGAGGAAGCGTTTGTCGCCGCGCTCCGGCTTGACCGCGTCTTCGGTGTCTTGCGCGGCGTTGCTGGTGCGCTGAATGGCGTTGGCCCAGACTGTCATATAGCCGGAGAACAGCCGCGTCTGCGCTTCCAGCGCGCGCTGCGGATCGGCAAGCCAGTATTCGCTGAGCTTGGAAAAGGTCTTCACCATATCGACGACGGGTTCGGCCACATGGTCGCGCACGTCGCCTTTTTCACGCGGCTCGGCCCAGGCGGAAGCGGCCTTGCCGGCCTGCTCGATCATGCGCGCCATGTTCAGGGCGAAGCGTTCCGGGTCCTTCACCAGATATTGCTCGACGGTCGAAGGCTGGTCATCTTCCGCTTTGCCCGAATCGGGTGTTTTGGACATGGTTGGCGGGGTTCCTCCCGAGGCCTTTTCTTGACATATTAACATGGGACATCCGACCGGGCCAATCTCGCTCTACCTCGGCTGCCAAGGAAACAATATGACGATTAATATTGGCGAGACTGTTTTTTTCGGTTCCGGACGTTTTTGCCGCATCGGCGCGGCGATCGTCCTCATCGGCATTGCCGGGTGCTCGAGCACCAACACGAATGGCCCGACGCCTGTCGCTGTGGGTGCGGGACCGAAGGATACCGGCACCTTCCCGAACCTGAACATCAAGCCGCAAGTGGCGGCGCCGCAGTTCACCGAAGCCGAGAAGAACGCCAAGCTCGCGCAATTGAAGGCGGATGAGAATGCGCAGGCGGCAAAGGGCGGCGGCCCCAAGGTCGCCAACCAGGCGGCGCTGACGGATCTGGCCAAGAAGCATGGCGACGAAACGCTGAAGCAGATCGAAGCCAAATGCGACCCCGCCCTCGACCCTACCTGCAAATAAGTATATAGCGCGCGCCCAACACCCCTTCGCTGTCTGGAACTGCCATGGAAGAATTTCACAAGGTTCGCCGGCTTCCGCCTTACGTGTTCGAGCAGGTCAACCGGCTCAAGGCCAGCGCCCGATCGCGTGGCGCCGACATCATCGACCTCGGCATGGGCAATCCGGACCTGCCGACGCCCAAGGCTATCGTCGACAAATTGTGCGAGGTCGTGCGCGACCCGCGCACGCATCGCTATTCCTCGTCGCGCGGCATTCCGGGCCTGCGCCGCGCCCAGGCCGCCTACTATGGCAGGCGCTTCGGCGTGAAACTCAATCCCGACACGCAAGTGGTGGCCACGCTTGGCTCGAAGGAAGGCTTTGCCAACATGGCGCAGGCGATCACCGCGCCCGGCGACGTCATCCTGTGCCCGAACCCGACCTATCCGATCCATGCCTTCGGCTTTATCATGTCGGGCGGCGTCATCCGCTCGCTGCAGGTGGAGCCGGACGACGGTTTCATCCCGGCGCTCGAGCGCGGTGTCAAGCATTCGATCCCGAAGCCGCTGGCGCTGATCCTCAACTATCCGTCGAACCCGACAGCGCTGGTCGCCTCGCTCGATTTCTACAAGGATGTGGTCGCCTTCGCCAAGAAGAACGACATCATCATCCTGTCCGACCTTGCCTATTCGGAGATCTATTTCGACGGCAATCCGCCGCCTTCGGTGCTGCAGGTGCCTGGCGCGATCGACGTTTGCGTCGAATTCACCTCCATGTCGAAGACCTTCTCCATGCCCGGTTGGCGCATGGGCTTTGCCGTCGGCAACGAGCGGCTGATCTCGGCGCTGACGCGGGTGAAGTCCTACCTCGATTACGGCGCCTTCACGCCGATCCAGGTGGCGGCGGCACACGCGCTCAACGGCGACGGCGCCGACATCGCCGAGGTGCGCGACATCTACCACAAGCGCCGCGACGTGATGGTCGACGCCTTCGGCCGCGCCGGCTGGACCATTCCGGCACCGGCGGCATCGATGTTCGCCTGGGCGCCGATCCCGGAGCCGTTCAAGCATCTCGGCTCGCTCGAATTCTCCAAGCTGCTCATCGAACATGCCGACGTGGCCGTGGCGCCCGGTGTCGGCTTCGGCGAGCATGGCGACGAATTCGTGCGCGTTGCTCTGGTCGAGAACGAGCACAGGATCCGGCAGGCGGCGCGCAACATCAAGCGCTTCCTGTCGACCAGCGCCAAGCAGCCCAACAATGTCGTGCCGCTCTCCGCTCACCGGTAAGCTTGCCGCACGCAAATTCGATCTGACTTTGAGGGACGTCGCCGGACATGGCTGAAGCATTGCGTGTTGGAATTGCCGGCCTCGGCACGGTCGGTGCATCGGTGGCGCGCGTGCTGCGCGACAAAGCGGTGGAACTGACCCGCCAGTGCGGCCGTGACGTGATCGTCACCGCCGTCTCGGCGCGCGACCACAAGCGCGATCGGGGCGTCGATCTGAGCTCTGCAAAGTGGTTCGACGATCCGGTCAAGATGGCCCAGACCGCAGAAATCGACGTGTTCGTCGAACTGATCGGCGGCGACGAGGGCCCGGCGCGCTCATCGGTGAAGACGGCACTCGAAGCCGGCCGTCACGTCGTCACCGCCAACAAGGCGCTGCTGGCCAAGCATGGCGTGGCGCTGGCCGAGATCGCCGAGAAGAAGGGCGTGCTTCTCAACTACGAGGCGGCGGTGGCGGGCGGCATTCCCGTCATCAAGACGATGCGTGAGGCGATGGCCGGCAATTCGGTCACCCGCGTGTTCGGCATCCTCAACGGCACCTGTAACTACATCCTGACCCGCATGGAGGCCGAGGGCATCTCGTTCGATGCTTGCCTGAAGGACGCGCAGCGGCTGGGCTATGCCGAGGCTGATCCGACCTTCGACATCGAGGGCCACGACACGGCGCACAAACTGTCGATCCTGACCAGCCTTGCCTTTGGCACCAGGATCGCCGCCAACGACATCTACATGGAAGGCATTTCCAACATCACCCAGGCCGACATCCGCGCGGCCGCCGTTCTCGGCTACCGGATCAAGCTGCTGGGTGTCGCCCAGCGCACCGAGAGCGGCATCGAGCAGCGCGTGCATCCTACTATGGTGCCGACCGCATCGGTCATCGCGCAGGTGCATGGCGTCACCAATGCGGTGGCGATCGAAACCGACATTCTGGGCGAGCTGCTGCTGTCCGGCCCCGGTGCGGGCGGCAACGCCACCGCATCGGCCGTCATCGGCGACATCGCCGACATCGCCAAGAGCCGGCCAGGCTTCCAGCATGGTCCGGTCTTCGGCCGGCCGGCCAAGGAGCTGAAACCCTACAAGAAGGCGCAGATGCGCAGCCATGCCGGCGGTTATTTCATCCGGCTGACCGTGCACGACCGCATCGGCGTGTTCGCGGCAATCGCCAAGCGCATGGCCGACAATGACATCTCGCTGGAATCGATCGTCCAGCACGCAGTCAACGGCGAGGCGGCGGCACAGAAGACGGTGATCCTTGTCACCCACGAGACGACGGAGGCCGCCGTGCGCAAGGCGGTAGACGGCATCACCAAGGACGGACATCTGACCGACAAACCGCAGGTCATCCGCATCGAACGGGCAGGGTAGCTTTGTCCGACAGCCGCGCGGGACAAGAATTCCGCAGGCATTGAGGTCCGGTCTGGAGGCAGGCAGCCGCCACAGACCGGAACGAATTCGCGTCGACGCCGTTCTCTTGGTCACCAACCAGAGGAACCGCTTCATGGCTGATACCAACAAATCCGACACCCCCGATATCGACGTCCAAAAGACGCTGGAAAAGCAGATTGCCGAGCTGCGCAGGGAGATCACCAAGATCAACAAGAGCATTTCGGCGCGGGGCGCGGAGATGCTCGACGACGCCAGCGAACAGGCGTCCGAGTTGTACGACACCGCGGCGAACCGCACTTCGCGTACGGCGCAACAACTGCGCAGCCAGGCCCAGGCTGTTTCGGAAGTCGCGCGCGAGAATCCTGGTACGACGACAGCTTTGGTCGGCGTGATCGGCCTGCTCGGCTTTCTGGCCGGCTTCGCCATTGCTCAATCGACGAACGATACCTCCCGCCGCTGGTATTGACCGCAGCGCAACAGGGCCGGGCTTCCGGCCTTTTCTATTGTTTTCAGCAAATCACTTTTAAGGAGGACACCATGGCTTCATCAGCGTTGATCGGCATCCTGATCACATTCCTCGTCATCATCCTCGTTCTCTATCTGGTTCAACGCCTGCCGCTCGATGGCCGGATGAGACAGATAGTTCAGGTCATCGTCATCATCATCGGCATCATTTCGCTGCTCAAATACCTCGCGGTTTTTTAGGCCGCGAAGGCCGCCATTCTCACCGTTTTAAGACTGGCCCGGCGCGTGGCGATCGGGCCGGTCGTGTTTCAAGACGTAGTTTAATCGATTGATATTGTTGGATATTCGATAAAATTTGTGGCAGGTCTTGCCGTTGTCATGCTCGTTTGACAAAACAGGCCCGCCTCCGGCGGGAGGCCGCATTGCCAACGAGGAAATCACCAGATGAATGTGGCCCAGAACATCGTCGCCGGCCTTGACCGGATACTCACTATGGAACTGGTGCGCGTCACCGAACGGGCCGCCGTCGCGGCCGCCAGGCTGCGTGGGCGCGGCGACGAAAAGGCGGCCGACCAGGTCGCCGTGGATGCCATGCGCCAGGAACTCAACCGGCTTTCCATCAGGGGCACGGTGGTGATCGGCGAGGGCGAGCGCGATGAAGCGCCGATGCTCTATATCGGCGAAGAAGTCGGCTCCGGCAAAGGTCCGGCGGTCGATATCGCGCTCGATCCGCTCGAAGGCACGACGATCTGCGCCAAGAACCTGCCCAATGCGCTCGCCGTCATCGCCATCGCCGAAAAGGGCAGCCTGCTGTTTGCGCCCGATGTCTACATGGATAAGATCGCCATCGGTCCGGGCTATGCGGACGGCGTCATCGATATCGATGCCTCACCGGCCGAAAACATCGCCAGCCTCGCCCGCGCCAAGGGCGTGGCTATTTCGGACATCACCACCTGTATCCTCGACCGGCCACGTCATGCCAAGCTGATCGATGCCGTGCGCGCCACGGGTGCCGCGATCCGGCTGATCGGCGACGGCGATGTCGCCGGCGTCATCCACACCACGGATCCGGAAGAAACCGGCATCGATATCTATCTCGGTACTGGCGGAGCACCCGAGGGCGTGCTGGCCGCCGCCGCGCTGCGCTGCACCGGCGGCCAGATGCAGGGCAGGCTGATCCTCGACACACCGGAAAAGGTTGCTCGCGCGGCAAAGATGGGTATTTCCAATCCGAAACGGGTCTATCGGACGGAGGACATGGCGCGCGGCGATGTGCTGTTTGCGGCCACCGGTGTCACCGACGGCAACATGCTGGCTGGCGTCAAGTTCGGCCACAATTACATCACCACCCACACGATCGTGCTGCGCTCGTCGTCGCGGACGGTGCGCGAGATCAAGGCACGCCATCAGGACCTGGATAAGTTCTGACGCTTGCTTGCGAAGCCACCTTGCAATTGTTAGCCATTCGGGCGCACCCGATATTGGCTGCAAGGATTTGACGATGAAACCGTTCGACTGGCACGCGGATCCGATCTCGCGCGCCACCGCCATCACGCAGTCTTATCGCAACACCCAGAATGTGCGTCGCTTTCTCATCCGGGAATGCAGCTACGCATTCAGCTTCGACCGGTCTTTCATGGCCTGGCTGAAGGACGGTGTGGAAAAGACGATGGGCGATGCGGCCGACGAATGGCTTCGGCGCCAGGCTGAAAAGCGGAAAGCGCAGTTTTCTTGATACTTCCCGGACGGCGCACCCCGTGAATCGCTTGGCTTTGCCTGCCTTTGGCCTATAGAGCGTCGCATGAACGTGACACGCTTTAAATCGTTGCCAATACAGGTCGTCGCCCCAAAACCGCTGCGCACTTTTGGGCGACATGCACTATCGTGCGGCCAACGATGAGTTGGCAAAGCGTATGACCGGCGAAAAGCGCCTCTTCCTCGATGTCAGGCAGTCGGTGTCAGGGGTTTCCTGGGAGCACCGGCTGACCGAGCGGCAGGACATGATCGCGCTCGCCATCGCGCAAGGCTACGGGGTACCCGATATCGTAGCACGGGTGCTTGCCGGCCGCGGCGTCACCGCCGAGCAGACCGAGCGGTTTCTCGATCCGACGATCCGCGATCTTCTGCCGGATCCGGCATCGCTGACCGACATGGACAGGGCGGCGGCCCGGATCGCCGCCGCGGTGATGGCCAGGGAAAAGGTGGCGATCTTCGGCGACTATGATGTCGACGGCGCCGCCTCGTCGGCCTTGCTGAAGCGGTTCCTCACGCATTTCTCGGTGCCGTCGGAAATCTACATCCCGGATCGTATTTTCGAGGGCTATGGCCCCAACCCCGACGCCATGCGCGAACTTGTTTCGCGTGGCGCGACACTGATCGTCACCGTCGATTGCGGCACCAACAGCGCCGCCTCCATCGATGCCGCCAATGAGGCCGGGGCCGATGTCGTGGTGCTCGACCACCACCAGGTCGGCGGTGCCTTGCCGGCGGCAATCGCTGTCGTCAATCCCAATCGCGACGACGACCTTTCCGGGCAGGGCCATCTCTGTGCCGCCGGCGTGGTCTTCCTCGCCCTTGTGCAGACGGCCAGGATCCTGCGTAGCCGCATGGCCGATGCTACGCCGCCGGACCTGCTTTCGCTGCTCGATATCGTGGCATTGGCCACCGTTTGTGACGTGGTGCCGCTGACCGGCGTCAACCGTGCCTTCGTGGTCAAGGGGCTGCAGATGGCGCGCCAGCAGAAGAACGAAGGGCTCGCGGCACTGGCACGGGTGTCGCGCATCGGCGAGCCGATCAGCACCTTCCATCTGGCCTATCTGATCGGCCCGCGCATCAATGCCGGCGGACGCATCGGCGATGCCGCACTTGGCAGCCGGTTGCTTGCGACCGACGACCCGGTCGAGGCGCGCACCATTGCCGAGACGCTCGACCGGCTCAACCAGGAACGGCAGCTGATGGAGCAGGAGATGCTCGCGGCGGCGCGCGCCGAGGCCGATGCAGAGCTCGCCGGCGGCAATGGCCCGGCGATCGTCGTCACCGCCAGCAACAGCTGGCATCCGGGCATCGTCGGTTTGCTCGCCTCACGGCTGAAGGATCATGCCCGCCGGCCGGCCTTCGCCATCGCCTTCAACGCCAACGGCATCGGCACCGGCTCGGGCCGCTCGGTCTCGGGTTTCGACCTCGGCCGGCTGGTGCGCGAGGCGGCCATTGCCGGTCTGATCGTCAAGGGTGGCGGGCATGGCATGGCGGCGGGCATCACCGTCGAGCGGGCGAGGCTTGGTGAGCTCAGGGCGTTTTTCGAAGAGCGGGCGGCAGCCGACGTGTTTCGCCTGCAGGGCGAGGAAAGCCTGGCCATAGACGGTGCGCTTGCCGCTGAAGGCGCGACACTCAGCCTGCTCGACGCGCTGGAACAAGCCGGACCTTTCGGTGCCGGGCACGTGGCCCCTGTTTTCGCGTTGCCGCGCCACCGGTTGGCCGATGCGCGGCCGGTCGGCACCAATCACATCCGCGTCGAGCTGCAATCGGAAAGCGGCGGCCGCATCCAGGCGATCGCCTTTCGCGCCGTCGATACCGCGCTTGGCGAATTCCTGTTCAAGAACCGGGGCAAGACAATCCACGTCGCCGGTTCGCTCTCAGGAAATTACTGGAACGGCAACCGCACCGTTCAGTTTCGTATCACCGATGCGGCTCGTGCGTAGGTTTTGATCAGGCGAGAACTGTCTGCAGCCGGGTCAGTTCGCCGATCTGCGCCATCGTCGCCTGATAGCCGAGCTTGATCGCCTCGTCGGCGCGGTGGAACTCGGTCAGGCCGATATGGCTGAGCTTCGGCTGCAGCGACATGTCGGGCGGGTCGCCGGCAAGCCTGGCGCGCGAAATGCGGTCCTGAATGATGTTGAAGGCCTCGACCATGACACCGGTGATGCCGAGCCGCGTCTGATGCGACTGGCGCTCGGCGTCGATCTGGCCAGGCCGCGGCGCGTCCTTTTCGACGACCAGTTCGCCAGCGCTGTGCTTGATGACGGCGGCACGGCCGAACAGGTCATAGTGAAGGTTGACCGCCACGACGAGCGGCTGCTCGTAGGCGCGGCAGACCGAAACCGGTACGGGGTTGACCAGAGCGCCGTCGACCAGCACGCGGCCGTTGCAATTCACCGGCTCGAACACGCCGGGAAGCGCATAAGAGGCGCGCATGGCGGTGATCAATGAGCCGCTCGACAGCCAGATTTCGTGGCCCGTGCGGATTTCGGAAGTGACCGCGACGAACGGCTTGGCAAGGTCCTCGAAACGAATGCCGGCCATGTGCTCGCGCAGCCTTGCATCGAGTTTCATGCCGCCGAACAGGCCGCTGCCGCGCAAATTGAGATCGAGCAGGCCGAAAATGCGGCGCTTGGTCAGGCTGCGGGCGAATTCTTCGAGCTCGTCCAGTTTGCCGGCGAGATAGCAGCCGCCGACCAGCGCGCCGATCGAGGTGCCGGCGATCATCGATACTTCGATGCCGGCTTCATCCAGCGCGCGCAGCACGCCGATATGCGCCCAGCCGCGGGCGCACCCGCCACCCAAGGCGAGCGAAATGCCTGTTTTCTTTTGGGAGTTCGTTTCGGACGCGCCGCCTGACGAGGACAGGCCGTTGGCCTCCCTGACATCTGGTCTGTTACGCAATGACGCCCACTCGAGCATCATAATCTCCCTTGTCCCACGGCTACTATACGAGCGGGGCGTATCGAAATGATGAATCTGTGTCGTTGGTGTCAGGCAGAAGGTTCAAGCTGTTGGTTTCCGATACGTGTTTTCCGCATCGAACAGCGGCTTGCTGCCGTCGATGGCAAGCGTCCCTTTGCCGTCGACCAGCCCCACCGTCCGATAAAAGCATGAACGCCGGCCAGTGTGACAGGTTGCGTCGTGGCCCAACACTTTGACGCGCAACCATATGGCATCCTGGTCACAATCCGTGAGCATCTCGACGACATGCTGAAAATTGCCTGATGTTTCGCCCTTTTTCCAAAGCGCGCTGCGCGAGCGCGACCAGTAGTGGGCGATGCCGGTCTCAAGCGTCAGCGCCAGTGCTTGCGCGTTCATATGCGCAACCATCAACAGCATGCCGTCCGCGGCGTCTGTCACGACGACCGTGACCAGCCCGGCTGCATCGAAGCGCGGCGAAAACACCGCGCCTTCCTCGAGAGCCTTCTTGTCCGACGGAGCTTTTGGAAATTCCAGTGCCGACATCGCCGGTCCTTATTTTGATGGCCGGCGAGGGCCGATCAGACCCCGCCGCCGCGCACCATGGTGACGAAACGGACCTGCTCTTCGGGCGTGTCCTTGAAAACGCCGGTGAAGGTCGAGGTCAGCGTGGTTGATCCCTGCTTGCGGATGCCGCGCATGGCCATGCACATGTGCTCGGCCTCGATCATGACGGCGACGCCGCGCGGATTGAGCACGTCCTGGATGACGCCGGCGATCTGCGCCGTCAGCGCCTCCTGGGTTTGCAGGCGGTGGGCGAAGATATCGACGACGCGTGCGATCTTGGACAGGCCGACGACCTTGCCGTCCGGAAGATACCCGACATGCGCCTTGCCGATGATCGGCACCATATGGTGCTCGCAATGCGAATGGAATGTGATGTCCTTGACGATGACCAGGTCATCGTAGCCGGCGACCTCCTCGAAGGTGCGGCCGAGCTCGTCGGCCGGGCACATGTCGTAACCACCGAACATTTCGCGAAAGGCCTTTGCCACCCGCTTCGGCGTGTCGACCAACCCTTCGCGGTCCGGATTGTCGCCGGTCCAGCGCAAAAGCGTGCGCACGGCGGCTTCGACCTCGGCTTCGCTTGGCCGGTCGGTGACCGGCTTTTCCATATAGGCTGACTGTGGCATGAGCTTCTTGATGACGGCATCCATAAAGGCGTCTCCCGTAGTCCCTCTCGGCGGAGGAACGAGTTGAACGGACCACGACCTTTCGGTGTCGGAAACTCGCCCCGTTTCCAGCCCCGTAAGCGGCGTGAACTTCCCGGCAAGGACATTGGCTTTCGTCGTTCTTGTCGATACCGGACTGCCAGCATTATATAAGGTCATAGCGAGCGAAAGGAAGACACGACAGCGGCAATCGCTGTTCGCTTGGCGGCGACGGATTGGAAAATTATGATAAACGACGTCTACAACGCGAAAATTCTCGGTTTTGCCGGAAACATCGCCCGCATCGGCCGTCTCGATCATCCTGACGCGACCGCCAAGGCGCACTCCAAGCTATGCGGTTCGACCGTCACCGTCGACCTCAAGATGCAGGACGGCGTCGTCACGGACTTTGCCCATGACGTGAAGGCCTGCGCGCTCGGCCAGGCGTCGTCATCGATCATGGCGCAGCATGTCGTCGGCGCGAGTGCCGAGGAATTGCGCGCGGTGCGCGACTCCATGCTGAAGATGCTCAAGGAAAATGGCGCCCCGCCGGACGGCCGCTTTGCGGATCTCAGATATTTGGAGCCGGTGCGCGACTACAAGGCGCGGCACGCTTCGACCATGCTGACTTTCGATGCCGTGGTCGACGCGATCGGCCAGATCGAGAAGAAGCGCGCCGAAGAAGCGGCCTGACCTTGGGATTTGGCCGTCCACGGTGCGCAGGCTTCGCGCAGGCGCCCAAATCTTTGCTGCCACTGCTTGGCATTTGGCTGGACAGGAACCGGGCCAGAAGGGTTTAAACCTGCGCTTCCAGCGCCCGCCTGCTTTCGGCAAATTCGCTTCTGAGCCAGTCGGCGAACGCGGCGACCGGCTCCGAGAGGTCGTGCAGGTTTCTGGCCACCAGCCAATAGGCGCCGGATGCGACGTCGATGTCGAACGGCTTGACCAGCGCGCCGGATGCGATTTCCCCGCCGATCTGCAACAGATCGCCCAATGCCACGCCATGTCCGAGCAAGGCGGCCTGCTTTGAAAGCGACGCATCCGCCAGCATCGGCCCGCGCGCGGGCACGGCGTCGGCGGGCACGCCGGCCGCTTCGAACCAGCGCACCCAGCCCTGGCGGTTCTCCTCGTGCAAAAGCGTGTAGCGGCCAAGATCGATTGGCTTCCTGAGGGCAGGGCCAGAAGCAAGCAGCGCCGGCGACAGGACCGGCGAATCGACCGTCGAGGCAAGCCGCTCGGCCTGGCTGCGCGGCCACGAGTCGGCATGCGCGCTGAAGCGCAAGGCAAGCTCCGGCTGATCGCTGCGGAACTCGATCAGCCTTGGATCGACTTCGAGGGAGACGTCGATGTCGGGCCGCAATTGGCGAAACCGGTTGAGCCGGGGAACCAGCCACACGGAGGCAAGCGACGGCTCGACACTGACGCGGACCACGGACTGTGCCGGTGTCGCCACCAGATCGCCAAGCAAGGTATCGATGGCGTCGAAACTTCTGACAAGCTGATCCAGCAGACGCCGGCCGGTGTCGGTCAGTTCGACTCGTCGATGGTGACGTTCGAACAAGGGTCGATGCAGGAAGATTTCGAGCTCGCGGATCTGCCGGCTGATCGCCGCCTGCGAGACGAAAAGCTCCTCGGCGGCCCGGCTGAAGCTCAGATGCCGGCCCGCCGCCTCGAAGCTCCTCAATGCCGTCAGCGGCAGGCGCCCACGCTTCATTTCGCATAGCCCAGGATTATCCGAAGTGGAAATTATACTCGTTTGAAGGCGAAGGCCAGCGGCGGTCTAATCCATGTCGAAGGAGGCCGACCATGATCCAGTTGCTGAACATTTTTGGCGATGTCATGCGGATCGCGACGTTTCAATGGCGTGACGAAAAGCAGCATTCAAAGCGCCGCGAGGAGCCGGCCAGTCGTGACCGCTGGGCGCCGTCGGCTGACAGGCAGCCGTTTCGCCGTTCCCGTCCGTGATGGCGGGGGCGCGCAAGGAGCGGGGATTGCGTTCTCCGGCAGAAGTCCACATCTATCGCCTGGGAAACGCGATACGGAGACTGTGGTGCGCGACCAGCATGGGCATGCGCATATAGACGGGTCGCAAAAACGCGGCCGCAACTGGCCCGGCCCCTGGCGCAAGACGCCAGGCCGTCTCCTCGGCACGTCGCTCGTGCGCCTCTACCAGCTGACGCTGTCGGGCTTTGTCGGCAATTCCTGCCGGCATCTGCCGACCTGTTCGGAATATGCGCATGAGGCGATCGCCCGCCATGGCCTGTGGGCCGGCGGCTGGATGGGATTCTTCCGCGTGCTGCGCTGCGGGCCATTCGGCACGCATGGCATAGACCTGGTGCCGGAGGCGCTTGCGGATCGCTATCTCTGGTTCATGCCCTGGCGGTACTGGCGGATCGGCAGCAAGCGCGGCAAAGCGCAGGAATGATGGCCGGGGGAGAGCAGGTTTACGATCCGGTAGGGTTAACAACAGCCTGCACAAAGACTGCGCATTTGAGACAAAATCGAGACAAGAGACCCCGCTAAGCCGCTCGCGAACCCCCTTCTGGAGCGAGCAGAAAATGCGCAATTTCGACCGTCTTCCCTTCATCTTTGCCGGGATCCTGTTCCTGCTCGCCTGGCTGCTGGGATTTCCGTTGCGCGCGCAATCGGCGCCGCTGGGGGATTTGCAGTGCACGGTGATCGCCGATGCGGCGAGCGGCAAGACGCTTTACCAGGACGGAGTGTGCGACCAGCGGTTCAGCCCGGCCTCGACGTTCAAGGTGCCGCTGTCGCTGATCGGCTATGACAGCGGGATCCTGAGCGACGAGCATACGCCGGCGTGGGACTACAAGCCGGAGTTCAAGGCGGTGAAGCGGGACCAGAAGACCGTCGATCCGGTGATCTGGGAACGGGATTCGATCGTCTGGTTCTCCCGTGAAATCACCAGTCGGCTCGGGCCGGAAAAATTGGCTGGCTATGTCTCCAAATTCGGCTACGGCAATGCCGATGTTTCCGGCAATCCCGGCAAGAATGATGGTTTGACCCAATCCTGGATAAACTCCTCGCTCAAGATCACGCCGGTCGAGCAGGTCGATTTCCTGCGCAAGCTGCTGGCCCGCAAGCTGCCTGTCTCGGCCAGGGCCTACGACATGACATCAGCCATCATCCCGACCTTCCAGGCCGGAGGCTGGACGGTGCAAGGCAAGACCGGAAGCACCAGGCTGCGCAACGATGCCGATAAGGTTCAGGACAAGCGCTCGCTTGGGTGGTTCGTCGGCTGGGCGAACAAGGATGGCCGCCAGATCGTCTTTGCGCGCCTTGTCGTCGACACCAATCGGACCGATATGCCCAAAGGCCTCAAGACCCGAGCCGCGTTCCTGAAGGACCTGCCGCTGCTCATCAAATGAAGTCTGACATTTGAGCCGGGCTTTACGGCGGCGGAATCTGTCCATAAAAGACAGCCGCTGCCGGACGCATCCGGCCTACTCTTTGCATGTCGTACCCCCAAAACCGCCCACACATTTTTGGGCGACATGCATTTCAACCACCCGCGCTCGTTTGCGGGACTGGATAGGAGATATACATGCTGAATTCCGTTTCCCTGACATTTCCCGATGGCTCCGTCCGCGAATACGACGCGGCGATGACCGGTGCGGGCCTCGCCGAATCGATCTCGAAGTCGCTGGCCAAGAAGGCGGTCGCCTATGCGATCGACGGCACCGTCCGCGATCTCAGCGATCCGCTTGGCAAATCCGGCAAGGTCGAGATCGTCACCCGCGACGACCCGCGCGCACTCGAACTGATCCGTCACGACGCCGCACATGTGTTGGCGGAAGCCGTGCAGGAATTGTGGCCGGGAACGCAGGTGACCATCGGGCCGGTGATCGAGAACGGGTTTTACTACGACTTCGCCCGCAACGAGCCGTTCACGCCTGACGATTTTCCCGTGATCGAGAAGAAGATGCGCGAGATCATTTCGCGCAACAAGCCGTTCACCAAGGAAGTCTGGTCGCGCGACAAGGCGAAGAAAGTGTTTGCCGACAAGGGCGAACGCTACAAGCTGGAGCTGATCGACGCCATTCCCGAGGATCAGGATCTCAAGATCTACGCGCAGGGCGACTGGTTCGATCTTTGCCGTGGCCCGCACATGGCCTCGACGGGGCAGATCGGCAACGCCTTCAAACTGATGAAGGTGGCCGGCGCCTATTGGCGCGGCGATTCGAACAATCCGATGCTGACCCGCATCTACGGCACGGCCTGGGCTGATCAGGCGCAGCTCGAAGCCTATCAGACGATGCTGGAGGAGGCCGAGAAGCGCGACCACAGGAAGATCGGCCGCGAGATGGACCTGTTCCATTTCCAGGAAGAGGGGCCTGGCGTCGTCTTCTGGCACGCCAAGGGCTGGAAGATGTTCCAGAACCTGGTCAACTACATGCGCCGCCGCCTCGACGAGCAGGGCTATCAGGAGGTCAACGCGCCGCAGGTTCTCGACAAGAGCCTGTGGGAGACGTCAGGCCATTGGGGATGGTATCGCGACGCCATGTTCAAGGTGACGGTGGCCGGCGACGATACCGATGACGACCGGGTTTTCGCTCTGAAGCCGATGAACTGCCCGGGCCATGTGCAGATTTTCAAGCATGGGTTGAAGTCTTATCGCGATCTGCCTGTCAAACTTGCGGAATTCGGCAACGTCCACCGTTACGAACCATCCGGCGCGCTGCACGGGCTGATGCGCGTGCGCGGTTTTACGCAAGACGATGCGCACATCTTCTGCACCGAGGAGCAATTGGCGGCGGAATGCCTGCGCATCAACGATCTGATCCTGTCGACCTATGCTGATTTCGGTTTCGACGAAATCAGCGTCAAGCTGTCGACGCGGCCGGACAAACGCGTCGGTACCGACGAGGCGTGGGATCACGCCGAGGCGATCATGGGCGGCGTGCTGGAGACGATCAGGACACGGTCCGGCAATCGCATCAAGACCTCGATCAATCCGGGTGAGGGCGCCTTCTACGGGCCGAAATTCGAATATGTGCTGAAGGATGCCATCGGCCGCGAATGGCAGTGCGGCACGACGCAGGTCGATTTCAACCTGCCGGAGCGGTTTGGCGCCTTCTATATCGGCTCGGATTCCGAGAAGAAGCAGCCTGTCATGGTTCACCGCGCCATCTGCGGCTCGATGGAGCGCTTCCTTGGCATCCTGATCGAGAACTATTCCGGCCATTTCCCGCTGTGGTTCGCGCCGCTGCAGGTGGTGGTGGCGACGATCACGTCGGATGCCGACGACTATGCGACCGAGGTGGTGGCAAAGCTGAAGGCCGCTGGGCTGTTGGCGGAAGCGGATCTGCGCAACGAGAAGATCAACTACAAGGTCCGCGAGCACAGCCTGGCCAAGGTTCCGGTCATCCTCGTCTGCGGCAAGCGCGAAGCGGAAGAGCAGACGGTCAACATGCGCCGACTGGGCTCGCGCGACCAGGAATCGCTTGGCCTTGACCAGGCGATCGCGCAACTGACCGAGGAAGCCGTCACACCCGATCGCCGGCGCAAACGCGCGGCCTGATTGGCATAGTTTCGACCAAATGGCGGTGGAGCGATCCACCGCCATTTTCATATCCCTGTCACGCCGACCTTGTAACGAGCCCCTATGCTCAAGTTGAAATTGCGCGAACGACCCTTTCCCGAGCTTTCCTATGCCAATCCGCGCCAGCCGGCGCTGACGCGCTGGTTCATACATTCGGTCGAAGGCTTGTCGGGCCGCGACCGCTACACAGCCCTCTATGATTTCTGGCGCCGCCAGATCGTGCCGACCGGCGAACGCGTGTTCAGCCGCATGCTCGACCTGATCGACGTGCGGGTGCGGACCGCTGATCAGTGGCCGCCCGCGCAATTGCCAGAGACGCCGCTGGTGATCGTCGCCAATCATCCGTTCGGCATCGGTGACGGTATCGCCGTGCTGTCGCTGGCCGAGCAGCTCGGCCGTCCGTTCCGGGTGATGATCCACAAGGATCTGCTCAAGATCCGCGAGATGGAGCCTTATTCGCTGCCGATCGACTTTTCGGAGACCAAGGATGCGCTGAAGAACAACATGGCCGTGCGCCATGAAGCGGTGCGCCTGCTGAAAGAGGGCGTCACCATCGTGGTATTTCCGGCCGGCGGTGTCGCCACCGCGCCAAAGGGTTTTGGCCGGGCGCGCGATCTGCCGTGGAAGATGTTTCCGGCCCGCCTCGTCCAGGACGCCAGGGCGTCGGTCATCCCGATGCATTTTTCCGGGCAGAACGGCAGGCTGTTCCATCTTGTCAGCGGGCCGATGAACATGGCCGAGCGCGACGGCCGGGTGGCCAAGTTCGTCGGCAAGGCCTCGCTGACGCTGCGCACGTCGCTGCTCATCTACGAATTCGCGCGGCTGTCGGGCAAGGCGATCGACGTGCGCGTCGGCGATGTGCTGAGCTGGAGCGAACTGGAGCCGTTGCGCGACCGCAAGGCCTTGCTCGACCGCCTCTATCGCGGCGTGTTCGACCTGGCGCCAGCTTTGCCACGCCGCCGGATCCCGTTCCTGCCGGCGCGGACCGAGCTGGCGGCTTGAACAATAAACGTCCGGCTCACAGGGCCGAGTCTTGGCTGGCCGTTGAGAAAAATAGTATGACACTGTAATGTCATGCGCTATATTGGGCAAGGAAAGAGCTTGCCATGAGAACCAGCAAACCGATCACCGTGACCCTCGGCCGCCAGCAGGCCAGCGTTGACGTACGCCTGGCGTCGGGTGCCTACGACTCCGCCAGCGAGGTGATGCGCGCCGCGCTGCGCGCCCTCGACCGCGAAGAGCAGACCATCACCGCGATTATGCGCGCCAAGGTCCAGGAAGCCCTTGACGACCCGCGTCCGGACATCCCGGCAGAAGACGTCTTCAAAGCGCTGCGCGCCCATCATGCGGACCGCATGAAGGCCTCCAAGCGTGACACATAAGGTCGTCTTCAGACCGGCGGCTCAAGCCGACCTCTTCGCCATCTACGACTACATCGAAAACGACAGCGGGAGCAGACGTGCCGACGACTATGTCGACCGCATAGAGGCCGCGTGCATGGCGCTGTCCAACTTCCCGGAGCGCGGGACCGTGCGCGACACTGTTGGCCCCGGCGTCCGCATCGTCGGCTTTGAACGCCGCGTGTCGATCGTTTTCCGGGTCGACGGTGACACCGTGGTCATCCTGCGCGTGCTCTACGGCGGACAGGATTATCCTGCTGGTTCAGAGGATGACGCAGACACCTGATTCTTCTGGTGGATTGCGAACTAATCCGCGCCTTCTTCAGGATCCATCGCCGCGGCCTCGGTGGCCAGAACCTCGATTTCCTGGTTCTGCCCGGCCACGACCGTAAAATCCTTCTGGTAGATGCGGTCGCGGTTCTTGGCGATGATGGTGTAGTCGCCCTCGGCCAGCACCATCGAGGCGAAAGCGCCGACGGTTTCCTTGATCGGATCGCCGGACTCGTTGAGCAACGACCAGGACGTGTCGGCGATCGCCTCGCCACCGGTTTCGCGCACCAACTTCATCGTGATCTCGGCGGCGTGATGCTCGACGGTGGCTTCGGTCAGCTTGCCGGCCTCGACGCGGATGTCGGAGCGAATGACTGCATTGACCGCGCCATAGGTCGAGACGACATGGTAGATGCCGGCGTTGAGCCGCACGACGCTGTTGGGCTCGACATCGGGAATGATCAGCGCGCGGTCGCCATTGGCCTCGGCAGTGCCCTCGTAGATCGAAAAGCGCAGCTTCTTCGGTGGAATGCGCACGCCGCCGGACAGCACGGCGTCGAGCTTGAGGCCGCCGGCATCGAGCACGAGGCTTTCGCGCTTGGCGTCCTTGCCGACAGTGATGCGTTTGGTGGCGCCGGCCCGGCCGTAGGAGGCGTGAACCAGATAGCTGCCGGGTTCGAGTTGAAAGACGGCGGTGCCGCCATGCGAGGAGGCGACCATCGGCAATTTGCCGTTGACGGCTTCCGGCTTGAAGACCCGCCAGACGATGCCGCGCGTGATGTCGGAACCCTTGTCGGTCAACTGGGCAGAGAGTGTGATGGCACCGCCGCCGCTCAGCGCCAGTGACGTCTCGCCTTTCGGCGTCGCGTAGCTCGAAATTCCCGGAAGCTTCAGGTCGCTGACTCCGTCGACATTCTGCGCCATGGCGAACGAAACCGGCGCCATGAACAGCAGGGCGCCGAGCCAGACCAGGAAAAGACGGACAGTCCCCTCAAACATGCCTTGCGTTGAAGCCCATGGCGGTGGCAATTTCAAGGCTTAAGAGTCCGACCGATACGACTCTTCCGTCCGGCGTATCCCGCGCCAATGCCCGAGCCGCCCGAATCCCCGATGGTGCGCTTCAGCTCAAAACAGAATGTCCAGGAGACTTGCGCCCATGGCGTCGCCGATCATCGACTTCCTGCTGACCCGAAACTCCGCACCGATTCCAGATCTGAAGGAGCCGGCGCCGAGCGATGCGGAGATCGCGACAATGATCACTGCTGCCTCCCGGGTGCCCGATCATGGCCGGTTGGAGCCCTGGCGCTTCATCCTCTACCGTGGCGACGCCCGCGTCGAGATCGGCAGGCAACTGGCAGCACTTGCCGAGCAGCGGGAGGGCCCATTGACGGAGGGCCGCCGCAATCAGGAACTGGCGCGGTTCTCGCGCGCACCGCTGGTGATCGGCGTCGTATCTGTCCCCAGGGAGAATCCAAAAATCCCGCAATGGGAAATGTTCCTGTCGGGCGGCATGGCGGCGATGAACCTGATGATATCAGCCAACGCGCTGGGCTTTGGCACCAACATGATCAGCAACTGGTATTCGGATGTGCCGGAGGGCAGGGCACTGCTGGGGCTGGCGCCGCAGGAGCGGGTCATCGGCTTCATCCATATCGGCTCCTATGCCGGCCCGGCGCCGGAGCGGCCCCGGCCCGATCCGGCAAAGCTGTACAGTGACTATTCGGGGCCGTGGGTCGGCTGAATGTTCTACGAGCCTTCAAAGGGCCACGGCCTGCCGCACGACCCTTCGAAGGCGATCGTGGCGCCGCGTCCGATCGGCTGGATTTCGACACTGAACAGGGCTGGTGAGATCAACCTCGCGCCATATTCCTTCTTCAATGCCGTTTCGACGCGGCCTTTCATCGTCTGGTTCTCCTCCGAAGGCGAGAAGGACAGCGCCTCCTTCGCCCAGGAAACCGGCGAGTTCGTCGCCAATCTGGTCAGCCGCGATCTCGCGGAGAAGATGAACCGCACGTCGGTCAATGCTCCGCGCGGCGTCAATGAGTTCGTCTATGCCGATCTTGCCATGGCGCCGTCGCGCCTGGTCGCCCCGCCGCGCGTGGCGGCAGCGCCGGCCGCGCTCGAATGCCGGGTGACTGAAGTTTTTCGGCCAAAGGCCCTGGACGGGTCGCCGACAAGTGCCGTCATCGTCGCCGGTGAAGTGGTCGGCGTGCATATCGACGACGCCTTCCTGACGGACGGCCTGTTCGACATCACCAAGGCCGGCAATGTCGCTCGTCTCGGCTATATGGACTATGCCAGCGTCGACGAGGTGTTTTCGATGCGCCGGCCGCGCTGGGACAAGGACTAGATATCAGGCTCGGCCAGCTACCGCGCCTTGCCGGCACTCGTTCGCCGCCTGGCGGTCATGACGGTGCGCACATAGCCGGGCTCGCCGATCCGAATGCTTCCATCGGGCAGGCCCAGTATGCGGTCGAGGGCGATCTCGTAGAGCCTGACGCGTTTCTCCAGGACTTCGATCGCGGCCTCCATGTCGGCGTCGCTGCCGCCGGCAATGGCCTTGGCCACGACATCACGCGTGGCCATGCCGAATTGCATGACGATGTCGGCGACACCTTCCGGATCGAAGGTCCTGAAAGTGCCGTCTTCGATTCCTTGCCTGATGACCTTGACCAGCAGCGGTGAAAACGACGCGCTGGCGGCCAGATTGATACGGTGGAAAAGCACCAGATTCTCAGGCCGGAACATCGTCTCGAAAAGAGCCCAAGCTTCCGGCGCGGTTTCGATCTTGGCCCGCCGCGACTGGCTGAGCAGGCCATTCAGGCGGCCAAGCGGGTCGAGGCCGGGATCGTGGAGTATGTCCTGGACCCCAGCCAGTGCCTGTCTTGCAAAGCGATCGGCCAATGCCTCCAGGAGAGCCTCCTTGGAGGGGAAGTAATGATAGAAAGCACCCTTCGAGATGCCGGCGGACGCAATCACGTCATTGAGGCTCGCTTTGTCATAGCCCTGGGTCAGGAACAGGGCCTGGGCATGGTCCAGAAGTTCTTCTCGCCTGAGTTCTGGATGCTTGATGACACGGGGCATGACGAACTTTCTGCACGTGATGGCTGCTCCCGTCCAGTCCCGACGTCGGCAGCCAGGGCAACGAATTTCGGGTTAACGGGTCCCTTCGGAGCCTCCGCCTGCGCGTTGGCTGACGGAGCATCAAACGAAAAACCCGCCTGTGCGGCGGGCCACTGGCGCAAATCAGCACCATGGGCAAAAATGTACCATAGCTGAGATCACCGAGTCAAGAAAAAATTCCTAACACGGAGGCTGCCCGGCAAAAGCGGCCAACACAACCGACTGCTGCAAGCCTTTTGTTAAGCTGGAGTTCGGAGCCTCGGGTCGAAGGTTCGCTTGAACTATAGACCAGTGGTCTGTATGGTAGACCAATGGTCTAAAATACCAATCATCAGCGGATATCAAGGCAGGTCGATCATGATCGCGAAATTGGTTCTTCAGACATTCGTCTGGTTCGTCGCTATGGGCGCCTTGCTCTTCCTGTCGGCCGGCACGCTGCATTGGCCGGGGGCCTGGGTCTATCTGGTGGGGATGGTGGGCCTCAGTCTCACCTTGGGCGTGGCGCTGGCAAGGCGCGATCCCGGTCTGATGAATGAGCGGCTGAGCTCTCCCATCCAGAAGAATCAGGACGCGGCCGACAAGGTGCTGCTGTCCATACTTCTGCTCGCCATCTTTGGTTCTCAGATATTCATGGGATTCGACGTTCGTTTCGGCTGGTCGGCGGTTCCCGTCTGGGTGCAGGTGGTCGGCGCACTGGTCCTGCTGCTCGGAATCTGGATCTGCTATCTGACGATGCTGGAGAACAGTTTTGCGGCGCCCGTGGTCAAGATCCAGGACGAACGCGGACAACGTGTGATCTCCACCGGGCCTTACAGCTACGTCCGCCATCCGATGTATGCCGGCGCCATCCTCTTCTTCGCCGGCACGGCACTTCTGCTTGGTTCCTGGTGGGGGCTGGCGTCGGTGCTCGTGCTCGTCGTTCTCTTGGCCATCCGCACCTTCATCGAAGAGAAAACGCTTCGCGCCGGTCTGCGCGGCTATGACGACTATGTGGCCCGGGTCCGTTACCGCCTGATTCCATTGGTTTGGTAGCAGGCGCTCAGGCGGAAACACCTGCCGCCTTTGCCCGCGCCAGAAGCCGCTCGGCCAGCCGCAGGTGCGGGCGGTCGAACATCTTGCCGTCGATAGCGACGACGCCGGGGCTTCCCGCTGCCGCGAACGCAGCAACGATTGCCGCCGATTGTCTCACCGCCTCGGCCGACGGCGTGAAGGCTGCGTTGATGACCGGCACCTGATCGGGGTGGATCGCCATCTTGCCGGTGAAGCCATCGCGTTCGGCCTCGGCGCACTCCGCGGCGAAGGCCGCCATGTCGCGAAAATTCGGGAAGACGGTGTCGATCGCCGCGACCTCCGCCGCACCGGCGGCGAGTATGGTCATGGTGCGAGCGTGACGGAACACGTCCGTGTAGCGGCCATGCTCGTCGCGGGCGCTGCGCGCGCCGAGCGCCGCCGACAGGTCTTCCGCGCCCCAGGTGAGCCCGGCAAGCCGCGCGCTGGTCCCGGCATAGGTTGCCGCCGCCAGCACGCCTGCCGGCGTTTCGGTGATGATCGGCAGGATCTTGATCGCGCCGTCGGCCAGGCCGTTTTCGGCCTCGCGCACCCTGAGTTTTGCCGACAGGTGCTGCACATCCTGGCCGCCGTTCGACTTGGGCAGCATGATGCCGTCGGGTTTCGCCGGAACCAGCGCCGCCAGATCGTTATCCGTCAGCCCGGTCGCGAGGTCATTGACCCTGACATAGATGGCGGAAGTCGTTTGTGCCCTGCGTTCCAGGATGAAGCGCGCCGCTACGCCGCGCGCCAGCGCCTTGTTGTGCGGCGCCACGGAATCCTCGAGGTCGACGATGACCACGTCGGCGCCGGCACCAAAACCCCTTTCCAGCTTCCTCTCGGAGTCACCGGGGACGAACAGCAGCGAGCGCATGATCAGGCCGCCTTCTTCAGCATCATGGCTTGCCTGGTGCATTTGGCGACGAGATCGCCATGCTGGTTGTAGGCGCGATGCTCGAATTCGACGATGCCGCGATCGGGCTTCGACCTGGACTCGCGCACCGAGATGACTGTCGTTTCGACGCGAACGGTATCGCCATGGAAGACCGGATGCGGAAACACGGTTTCCTTCATGCCGAGATTGGCCACCGTGGTGCCGACGGTGATGTCATTGACCGAAATGCCGATCATCAGCCCGAGCGTGAACAGCGAATTGACCAGCGGCTTGCCCCATTCGCTCTTGGTGGCGAAATCGAAGTCGATGTGCAGCGGCTGCGGGTTCAGCGTCATCACCGAAAACAGCATGTTGTCGCTTTCGGTAACGGTCTTGCGCAGCGTGTGCTGGAAGACATGGCCGACGACGAACTCTTCGAGATAAAGTCCGGCCATTTCTCTCTCCTCAGGTGCTTGACGGTTGATAGGCGCTGCAAATCAGCCTCGCAAGCCAGTTAATGAACATGGTGAACGGTTCGTAAACCAATTCTGCCTACGGTCGTCAGTGGGGTCGGAACCTTCCGGCAAGGGGCGTAAGCAGGCGGGCATGGTTGTTGTTTCGCATTTCCTGAAATGGATCTACACGGCCAAGGTGTCGGAGCGCGCCGCGGCGGCGAGCGCTCTGGCCCGAGCCTACATCAATTCCGAATTGCCCTTCGAGGACCGCTGCGCCGCAGAGGCGGCGCTGACACTGTTGCTCGACGATGCCTCGTCGAAGGTGCGGCTGGCGATGGCCGAGGCGCTGTCGATGAGCCAACACGCGCCAATGCAGATCATCAGCGTGCTGGCCTCCGACCAGCCGGAAGTCGCCGGCGTGGTGCTGGCGCGCTCGCCGCTGCTCACCGACGCCGACCTGATCAACCGCGTGGCTTCGAGTCCGAAGGCGACGCAAAAACTGATCGCAGACCGGCCGCTCGTCTCGATGGCGCTGTCAGCGGCCATCGCCGAGATCGGCGAGGCGGACGCCTGCGCCGTGCTGCTCGCCAACAGCGGCGCCGACATCGCCTCGCTCAGCTTCCGCCGCATGGCCGAACGGCATGGGCACCTGCCGCTGGTGCGCGAGGCGCTGATATCGGATGTCAGGCTGCCGGCCGACTGCCGGCATATGCTGCTCGTCAAGCTTGGCGAAATGCTGAAAACGTCGCCACTGGTGATGGCGATGATGGGCGCGGCGCGAGCCGACCGCGTCATGCGCGACGCCTGCGTCAAGGCTTCGGTGACGCTGATCGAAGGCACGCGCACGGAAGAACATGCGGCCCTGATCGAGCATCTCAGGCTGCGTGGCGACCTCACCGCGAGCTTCCTCATCCGCACCATCGCGCATGGCAAGGTCGATTTCTTCGGCTCGGCACTGGTTGCGCTCAGCCAGCAGTCCGAACAAAGGGTTAGGGCGCTGCTGGCCGGCGGGCACGACGTGGCCTTGCAGGCATTGTTCCGCAGCGCCGGGCTCGCCGGCGCCACGCACGCCATCATCCTGCGTGCGCTGAAGATCTGGCGCGAGGTCGCCAACGGCAAGCGCGTCGCCGGTGTGCAGGAGGTAAGCTGGCTGATGCTCAAGGAAGTGGGCGGTCAATCCGCCGAGGGTGATCTCGCCGCCTTGGTCAAGTCGATCCATCTCGACGCGCTGCGCGAGAACGCGCGCGGCCACGCGCTGGCGATAGCGGCCGCCTAGCCTTTATCCCTGGCGAAAAAATCCGGAAAATCCTCCATCGCGGCGGCGATGATGCGCAGCGATGCCGCGATCTGCAGCAATTCCCCGGTACCGTTTCGCTGCGCAATGCTCGCCGCATATCGCCGGGCGACGGTGACGGTTGATGTCTGCGGATCGCCGGGGGCGCGGAAGAGCAGTTCGCGCGCCAGCCCTCTCAGGAAGTTGGCGATCGAAAGCGCGGTCTCGGATGGGATGGCATGGCTTTGGCTCGCATCGCGCAGCCGAAGGACCTCCAGGCCGACGGTGACGGCGGCGACGCCGCCGCCCAGAACCGCATCGCCTTTCTGACCGGCATTCTGCACCAGCGGCATCAATTGGTTGATGCGGTCGTAGGCGAGGCTCTCGAAGGCCGACCGCCTCGGCACCCGCTCATGCAGGCAAAGCCGCGCCAGATCCTCACGCATGGCGCGCACGATGCGGTTGGCCGCGAGCCAAGGATCGGCCGGCAGCACGACGATGAAGACACCGATCGCCAGCAGGATGCCGACCAGGATCGACGCCGAACCGGCGAAGAAGGGTCCGGGATCGTAGGTCATCGCCTGGTGTGGACTGAGGAAGGCGAGAAAGTTGATGGCGAAAGCCGTCGCCACGCCGACATAACGTGGATTGGCCATGGCCAGCGCCGTCGGCACCAGGATCGGCACGACAAACAGCATGAACCAGCCGAAGCCGGGCAGGGCAGGCAATGCGATCTGGCCGACGAGAAAGGCAAAGGGCAGCGCCAGAAGCGTTCCCTTGAAGAAACCCCAGGCGACCTGCACAGGGTCGGGGCGAGCAGCAAACAGGCTCGACACGACGGCGACGAGAATGACCGTGCCGGCGGCTTCCGACCATTTCGTCGTCAACCAGAAGGCCGCGACCAGCAGCGTCGCAAGGGCAGCGCGCACCGCGTTGCGCGATGCGCCGGCGTAATCGCGATGCACCACCAGCGCAGGCTGCCTGCTGCCCCTGGCCGGGCGCGTGGCAGGCGCACGCAGGGCATCAAGGCCGCGCAGCACCTGCTTGAGCGCATCGGCGAAATCGGCGGCAATGGTCAGGCGGGTGATCGTGCCGACCCTGTCGTCGCCCTGGTCGGTCGAGGCATCGGGCATTTGCCGGGCCTTGGCCGAGATGGTGTCGAGCCGCGCCACCCAAGGCGTGGTGTCGTCCAGCGCGCCGGGCTTCGCGGCCATTTCACCGACAAGGGCCTGCAACTCCGAACGCACCGGAATGAGCGCCGCATTCTTCGGAGCGGCATGCGAATGCAACGCACGTGCCGCCGACAACGCCGAGAGCAGTTGTCCGATCGTGCGCCGGACCGGATGCGCGCGCGGCGCGAAGCTCGGCGCCTCGAGCCTGGCATAGGCGCGCATCTCGCCGAGCGTCTGGGTATCCGTGACCAGCTTTCGGTGCAGCGCGGACAGCGTTGCCGGGTCGCCGCCGGAGAACGCACCGCCGGCATAGGTGGCAAGATCGAGGATGCAGCGTTTCAGGCGCGAGACGATGGCGTCGCTGGCCAGTTTTGGCAGGATCAGCCGGCTGGTCAGGCCGGCGCAGACGATGCCGAGCACGATCTCGGCACAGCGCGCGACAGCGAGGTCGACGACGAGATGCGGCTGTCCGAAAGCGGGCAGGCCGATGATCATTGCGGTGTAGCCGGCCAGGGCGGCGCCATAGGCTTCCGGATTGCGCAGCAGCGACGAGACGAAGGTGCAGATGCCGATCCAGACGGCAAGCACAGTCACCAGCACCCAGGGATTGGTGCCGAAAACGGTGGTGATGCCGATCGCGGCGATGCCGCCGACCAGCGTGCCGAGCAGCCGGTAGAAGCCCTTCGCCAGCACCATGCCGGCAACCGGCTGGGCGACGATGAACACCGTCATCATGGCCCATTGCGGATGGTCGAGCTTCAGCGCATAGGCTGCCAGCAGCGCGATCAAGCCGGCTGAAACGGTGCGCAAGGCAAAGATCCAGTCGGAGCGCGTCGGCTGCGTCAACCCGGCTAAACTCGTCTCGAAATGGCCTTTCAGCCGCGTCCTGGTCACATGCTCGTCTCCGCAACTGGAGCCTTGTTATGGACCGGCTGGCGGCTAGATATCCAGCACTTCCGTCTCGGCGAATTCGGCGCGTTCCTGGATGAAGCGGAAGCGGGCCTCCGGCTTCGTGCCCATCAACGCATCGACGGCGTCCTTGGTCGCCGTCTCGGCGTCGATTACATCGATCCTGAGCAGCGTTCGCTTCCTCGGATCCATGGTGGTTTCCTTGAGCTGGGCGGCCATCATCTCGCCCAGACCCTTGAAGCGGCCCAGTTCCACCTTGCCGCGCCCGGTGAATTCGGTGCGCAGGAGCTCGTCCTTGTGGGCGTCGTCTCGGGCATAGGCGACCTTGCCGCCTTGCCTGATCGAGTAAAGCGGCGGCACGGCGAGATAGAGATGGCCGCCACGCACCAGCGCCGGCATCTCCTGGTAGAAGAAGGTGATCAGCAGCGAGGCGATATGGGCGCCGTCGACATCGGCGTCGGTCATGATGATCACGCGGTCGTAGCGCAGATCCTCATCGCGGTACTTCGAACGCGTACCGCAGCCGAGCGCCTGGATCAGGTCCGAAATCTGTTGGTTGGCCGCCAGCTTATCGTTGCCGGCGCTGGCGACGTTGAGGATTTTGCCGCGCAATGGCAGCACGGCCTGGCTGGCGCGGTCGCGCGCCTGCTTGGCCGAGCCGCCGGCCGAGTCGCCTTCGACGATGAACAGTTCTGCACCGGCCGCGGCATTCTGCGTGCAATCGGCGAGCTTGCCCGGCAGCCGCAGCTTGCGCACCGCGCTTTTGCGCGACACCTCTTTTTCCTGGCGCCGGCGCACCCGCTCGTCGGCGCGTGTGATCACCCATTCGAGCAGCTTCGAGGCTTCCTGCGGATTGTCGGCCAGCCAATGGTCGAACGGATCGCGGATCGCGGTCTCGACAATTCGAATTGCCTCGATCGTCGCCAGCCTGTCCTTGGTCTGGCCGACGAATTCCGGCTCGCGGATGAACACCGACAGCATGCCCGCTGCCGAGATCATGACGTCTTCCGAGGTGACGATCGAGGCGCGCTTGTTGCCGACGAGGTCGGCATAGGCGCGCAGGCCCCGCGTCAGAACGTTCCGGAAGCCGGCCTCGTGGGTGCCGCCTTCGCCGGTCGGGATGGTGTTGCAGTAGGAATTGATGAAGCCGTCGCCGCCGAACCAGGTCACCGCCCATTCGAGCGAGCCATGGCCGCCCTGTTTCTCGCTCTTGCCGGCGAAAATCTCGCGCGTCACCTGGAAGTCGTCGCCGAGCGATGCCTTGAGATAGTCCTTCAGGCCGCCGGGAAAATGGAATTCCGCCTTGGCCGGTGTCTGGTCTTTTTCCTTGATCAGCGACGGATCGCAGGTCCAGCGGATTTCGACGCCGCCGAACAGATAGGCTTTCGAGCGCGTCATACGGTAGAGCCGCGCCGGTTCGAACGCCGCGCCCTTGCCGAAAATCTGCTCGTCGGGGTGGAAGCGGATCTTTGTGCCGCGCCGGTTGTGGACCTCGCCCAACTGTTCCAGGCCGGTCACGGGAACGCCGCGCGAGAATTTTTGCCGATAGAGTTGCCGTCCCCGCGCGACCTCGACCTCGAGATGGTCCGACAGCGCATTGACCACGGACACGCCGACGCCATGCAGGCCGCCTGATGTCTCGTAAACCTTGGAGTCGAACTTGCCGCCCGAATGCAGCGTCGTCATGATCACTTCAAGCGCCGGCTTCTTGAACTTCGGGTGCGGATCGATCGGGATGCCGCGGCCATTGTCCGTCACGGCGAGATAGCCGTCGGCCGAAAGCTCGACATCGATGAAGGTGGCGTGGCCGGCAACCGCTTCGTCCATCGAATTGTCGATGACCTCGGCGAACAGATGGTGCATCGCCTTGTCGTCGGTACCGCCGATATACATGCCTGGCCGGCGGCGCACCGGCTCCAGCCCTTCCAGCACCTCGATGTCGGCGGCGCTATAGCCCTCGCTGCCGTCCTTGGTCGAGGCAGGACGCTTGGTGGCTTGCACCACCAGTGGATCCGCCGGGCGCGCAGCGGTACGCACCGGCTGCGGCTGCTTGTCCATATTGCCGAAGAGATCGTTGCTGTCGTCCATGCCTGCCATAGGTTCCGGTGCTGCGAATCACCTCGCGATACTGCCACGCTTTTCAGCGCCAAGCGACCGAGGTTCCTGTTCCGTTCGGGGATCTGGGCCCTCTTACCCCAAAACCATTCGATAACCAAGCCGGCGGAAATAGATCCGATACCAACGCCCGGGATTCCTGATTCTTTAACAATGCCGCCTAACGTGAGCCCAACTAAATAAGAAACTGCTGATATCAGGGGTTTAGGCGTGAGGGGCAAGGCCATATCGATGATCGGCATCGCCGCCGTTTTCGGCGCGATCTCGATCTTTGCCGCGGATTTCTGGGTCAAAAGCCAGGCCAAGGCCGATTCCGAAGAGAAGACGTCGTCGATTCCGGCACCTGTCGTGCCGAAGGTCGAATTCAAGACCATCGTGGTGGCGAATGCCCCGTTGCGCTACGGCATGGAGCTCGACCGCGCGCAGCTCAGCGAAATCCCGTGGTCGCAAGAGTCCGTGCCGCAGGGCGCCTTCACCACCATCAATGCGTTGCTCGCCGACGGCACTCGCGTGGTGCTGTCGCCGATGGAGGTCAACGAACCGGTGCTGCTGACCAAGCTGTCCGGCCCGAATGGCCGCGCGACGCTCTCCAACATGATGACGCCCGGAATGCGGGCGGTCACCATCCGCACCGACGAGATCGCCGGAGTCGGCGGCTTCGTCACGCCCGGTGACCGCGTTGACGTGGTGCTGACGCGCGATGCCGGCGAAATCCAGGAAGTGGCCAAGAATGCGCAAGGCGCTGCCGGTTCCACCATCACCTCCGAGATCGTTGTCGCCGATGCCAAGGTGCTGAGCGTCGGGCAGGGCGCCGACGAGCGCCAGACGACGCCGCAGATCTCCAATTCGGTGACAATCGAGGTGACGACGGACGGCGCGCAGAAAGTAGCGCTGGCCCGCACCGTCGGCACGCTCTCGCTGTCGCTTCGGTCCGCCAGCGAAGGCGGTGACGGCAAGAACGGCGTCACCACCATCTCCTCCTTCGGCGGATCGGTCGCCTCGAATGTGCAGGCCGCGGCCGGCTCGGTGTTCGACGCCGTCACCAAGGAGCCGGAGAAACCGAAGTTCAAGACGGTCATCGTAACGCGCGGCACGAAGGCCGAGGAATACCAGGTTCCTTCGCGGGACCAGAAATAAACCAGTGGGGACTGGGTGAGGGACGGGACAATGTTCGGGCTGTTCATATATCGGGTCATGACGCGGTTGCGCGTTTTGCGCGCCGTGGCTGTCGCGTCTTCGCTGGCCGCTGCGGCGATGCTGGCCTTGGGCGCCTCGGCGGCGAGAGCTGACAACGACGTCGTCTACGTGTCGTCGACCAAGAATGCGTCAATCAAGGTTGCCAAGGGCAAGCCGAAGACGATCATCACCAGTGCTGCCTTCTACCAGATCGTCATCGGCGATCCGGAGATCGCCAACGTCAATCCGCTGACCGACAAATCCTTCTATGTGCTCGGCAACAATCTCGGCACCACCGGGATTGCGCTGTTCGATGAGAAAAAGCAGCTTGTCGGCACCGTCGACATCGAGGTGACGCTCGACACCGACCAACTGGCCAGCACCATTCGCGCCAGCGTGCCGGATGCCAGGATCAAGGTCGGATCGGCCAATGGCCGTGTCGTGCTGTCGGGCGAGGCCGACGATGCCGTCGCCGCCGAAAAGGCAAACAAGATCGCGACGCGCTTTTCCGGTGCCGAGGAGGTGATCAACTCGGTCAACATCTCATCTTCGCAACAGGTCCAGCTCAACGTCCGCTTTGTCGAGATCAACCGCCAGGCGGGCCAGGATCTGGGTGCCAAATACGCCGCCAATTTCGCCTATGGCCTTGGCGGCCGCGACGTCTCGATCGATCCGGGCACAGTGCCGACGGCCGGTACTGGCGAGATCATCGGTCGTCTCCTATCGAACGGCGTATCGATCGATATCGCCATCAAGGCGCTGGAAGAGCGCGGCTTGGCGCGGCGACTGGCCGAGCCGAACCTGATCGCCCGGTCCGGCCAGACGGCGAGCTTCCTCGCCGGCGGCGAGTTCCCGATCCCGGTCTCGGAGGACAACGGCAAGATCTCGGTCAGCTACAAGAAATACGGCGTCAGCCTGGATTTCACGCCTACGGTTCTGAAAGACGGGCTGGTCAGCCTTGATATCGCGCCGGAAGTCTCCTCGATCGACGCGTCGGCCTCCTACAATATCGGGACGATCTCGGTTCCTGGCTTCATCGTGCGCCGTGCCAGGACGTCGGTCGACCTGAAGAACGGCCAGAGCTTCATGATCGCTGGACTGCTGCAGTCGCAAAACGACATCACCACGTCGCGCATTCCCGGCCTCGGCAAGATGCCGGTGCTTGGGGCGCTGTTCTCGTCGAAATCCTATCAGCGGCGCGAGACCGACCTCGTCATCATCGTAACGCCCTATCTGGTCAAGCCGGTCGATCCGTCGAAGAAGCTCGTCGAGCCGACAGATGGCACGCAGCCGGCCAGCAATGCCGACTATTTTCTCAACAACACCGAGGAAGTGAAGGATTCCGATGCCGGTCGCACCGTGGCGCTGGCAGACGGCCGCGTCACTCAACCTGCAGCGGCCGCTTCGGCTGGGCATTTCCTCGACCTGCCGAAGGATTGAAGCCATGCGTCTGGTCTTTGGATCGAGCGTCGCCTTGCTGCTGGCCGGCTTTGCCGCCGGCTGCACCAGCGACGACTATGTGCGCAGCGAAGGGCCAACGGCCGGCGCCGGCAATGCGCAGGCCGCCAACACCGTCATGCAGATGGTCGATCCCTGGAAATACGGGGTCCAGAACACCAGGCTCCTGGTGCCGGCCCAACGAGGCAGTGCCGCGGCTGTCACACCCGATCAGGCGGCCGGTGCCAAGGCGTCGCAGTCGACCACAGGCAACTGATTCAACGGGCAACTGGTCAACGGGCGACCTGACAGGCTGACAGAATGGCAAACGGCATCAAGACCAGGAAGATCCTGCTCGTATCGACCGACAGGACGTTTGCGCAGGACACGCGCACCGCATTTTCCGCCTCCGAGATCATACAGCTCTCGACGGTGGAGAAGAACGTTACCGAGTTGCGCGGTGAGATCCAGGAAGCCGACTTCGGCGCCATCATCATCGACATGGATGCGGCAAGGCTGGAGGAGGTCGAGTCGCTGCAGCGCATCATGCGTCGGCTGGAGGACAAGGTTCCGGTCGTCGTCGTCACCCAGGAGTTCAACGCGGCCGCGGTGCGTATTCTCGTGCAGCTCAAGGTCGCGGATTTCCTGGTCAAGCCGATCACCACGGCCGATCTGGTGCGCTCCGTGGTACGGGCGCTGCAAGGGCCCGGGCGCGAGGAAAACACCGAGTCGCAAATCTATACCTTCATGCCTGCGGCGGGCGGCGTCGGCACCACGACGCTGGCGCTGCAGACCGCCTTCCAGCTGCATCACTCGGTGACGCGCGGAGCCTCGACCTGCGTCGTCGATCTCAACTTCCAGCAGGGCGCCTGTGCCGAATATCTCGACCTCGAACCGCGTTTCGACATCACCGAGATCGAGAACCAGCCCGAGCGTCTCGACCGCCAACTGCTCGACGTGATGCTGTCCAAGCATGCCAGCGGGCTTTGCGTGCTGGCGGCGCCGGCGCATCCAGCCGAGATGCGCTCGTTCAAGACCGATGTCGTGGTGCGCATGCTGGATCTCGTTTCGGCCTATTTCGACAATGTCGTCATCGACATGCCCCGCACCTGGTTTCCATGGACGGAGACCGTGTTGCTCGGTTCCAACAAGCTCTACATCGTCGCGGAAATGACGGTGCCGTGCCTGCGCCACACCCAGCGGCTGATCCAGGCGGTCTACGAGACGGCCGGCAAGGAAGTGAAGCCGAACGTCATCGTCAACCGTTTCGAACAGAAGATGTTCGATAACGGCATCAAGCAGGCGGACGTCCAGGAAATCCTTGGCGAGCATTTCGTCGGCGGCATCGCCAACAACTACCGGCTGGTGCGCGAAGCAGTCGATCGCGGCGTACCGCTGCACGAGATCGATCCGAACGCCAATGTCGTCAACGATCTGAAGAAGATCATCCTGCCGGAAGAAGCGGTCCCGACCCGGGCGAAATCGCGCTCGCTGTTTGGCATGGGCCGTGGATTGCTGAAGAGGAAAGCCGGATGACCAGCCGCTTCTCCACCCTGCAGAACCGCGATGCGCGTCCGCAGCGCGCGCCTGAGACGACGCCGGTCGCCCATCATGCCGTCGTCATACCAACCAGCCGAAAGGCTTTGCCGGCAAAGCCGGAAGCAGCGCTGGCAAAGAATGCCAACAAGGTGCTCGATGCGCGCGTGCGTATCCACCGGCTGCTGCTCGAAGAGATCAATCTTGTCGCGCTGGAGCGTTTGCCGAAGGATGAGATGCGCCGGCAAGTGCATGACTTCGTTTCGGAAAAGACCAAGCAGGAGCGGATGGCGATCAACACCGTCGAGCTTGACGCGCTGGTCGACGACATCGTCGACGAGATGGTCGGCCTCGGTCCGCTCGAGCCGCTGCTCAAGGATCCCGACATCAACGATATCCTGATCAACGGCCACATGAACTGCTTTGTCGAAAAGAAGGGCAAGCTGCAGCCGGTCCACATTCCGTTCAAGGACGAGGCGCATCTCCTGCGCATCGTCAACAAGATCGTCGCCGCGGTCGGTCGCCGCGTCGACGAATCGCAGCCGATGGTCGATGCCCGCATGCTGGACGGCTCGCGCTTCAACGCGGCCATCCGCCCGGTTGCGGTCGACGGCCCGCTGGTGTCGATCCGCAAATTCTCCAAGAACAAGCTCGGCCTGCATAAACTGGTCGAATTCGGCGCCATCACCCAGAACATGGCCGAAGTGCTGGCGGCGGCCGTGCATGCCCGCAAGACGACGATCATTTCGGGCGGCACCGGCACCGGCAAGACGACCATGCTCAATGCACTGTCGGCCTTCATTCCGGAAGACGAGCGGCTGATCACCATCGAGGACGCGGCCGAGCTCCAGCTGCAGCAGCCGCATGTCGCGCGCATGGAAACGCGGCCGGCCAACATCGAAGGCCATGGCGAGCTGAAGCAGCGCGACCTGGTCAAGAACGCACTGCGCATGCGCCCCGACCGCGTCATCCTCGGCGAGTGCCGCGGCGAGGAGGCTTTCGACATGCTGCAGGCAATGAACACCGGCCACGAAGGGTCGATGGCGACCATCCATGCCAACACGCCGCGCGACGCCATTTCGCGGCTCGAGCAGATGCTTGGCATGACCGGCATGCCGATGACGGTGCAGTCGATCCGCAGCCAGATCGCCAGCGCGCTCGACCTGATCGTCCAACTGACGCGCCTGTCCGACGGCAAGCGCAAGGTGACCAGTGTCGCCGAAGTGACCGGCATGGAAGGCGATGTCATCCAGATGCAGGAGATCTTCCGCTTCGTGCGCACCGGCATGGAGGCCGACGGCAAGATTCTGGGCCACTACGAGGCGACCGGCATCCGGCCGCGCTTCCTCGAGGACCTGCGCGCCATGGGCATCGAGTTTCCCGGACGATATTTCGAACCCGGCCGGCCGCAGGAGTAGCCAAGTGTTCGATGGAATGAGCGCGATCTATGTCGTCTATGCCGCGGCCGCGCTGACCGGCATCCTGATCGCCGAGGCCTGCTACCTGCTTTATGCCGGCCGCAGCGACAAGCGCACCGCCATCAACCGGCGCATGAAGCTGCAGGAAAACAAGATCAGCCAGGAGCAGGTGCTTGTCCAACTGCGCAAGGAGCGCGGCCTTGACGCGGGCACGCCGCTGTTTTCGGCGGACCGGTTTCGCGCGCTGCGAACCCAGTCGGGCATGATCATGCCGCTGTCGAAATTCCTCATGATCACCTGCGGCGTGGCGATGGCGATGGCCTTGGTCGCCATCTGGTACGGCTTGCCGCCGCTGATGGGGTTCGTCCTGTTCGTGGTGCTCATGCCGCTATTGCCGGTGCTGACGCTGCGGTTCAAGCGCAAGCGCCGGCTGAAGCGGTTCGGCATGCAGTTGCCGGAGGCGCTGGAACTGATCACGCGTGGCCTGAAGGCCGGCCATCCGGTGCCGGTGGCGATCGCCATGGTGGCGCGCGAGATGCCCGACCCGATCGGCAGCGAGTTCGGCGTCATCGCCGACGAAGTGACCTATGGATCCGATCTGGTTTCGGCGTTGAACTCGCTGTTCGACCGGGTCGGCCAGGAGGATCTGCCGTTGTTCGTCACCGCCGTCTCGATCCAGACCAGTTCGGGCGGCAATCTGCGCGAGATCCTCGACGGCCTGGCGACGACGATTCGCGAGCGCGGCAAGCTGCGCCGCAAGGTGCGCGCCATTGCGACAGAAGGCCGGATGTCGGCCTACATTCTGACGGCCGTGCCGGCGTTGCTGTTTGCCGCCATCATGGCACTGATGCCGGGCTTCTACAGCGACGTCTGGGGCGAGCCGAAGACCTGGTATCTGCTTGGCGCGTCGATCACCTGGCTGATGCTGGGCAATCTGATGATGTTCAAGATGTCGAATTTCAAGTTCTGACATGCAGGGTTTCATCGGATTCCTCGCCTCGCTTGCGCCGACCTCATTGATGCCGGTGGCCATACTGCTGCTGGCGGTGGGTGCTGCCGCTGTTGCCTGGCCTGTTGTCATGGCGAAGGGCGATCGCAACGAGGTCATGCGCCGGCTCAGGGTCGACAACGGTCCCGTGGCCGCCAAACCGGAGCCGGTGCAAAAGAAGAATACCGGCATCGTGCGCGAGAAGGCGGTGAAGCGGGCGCAGGAATTCTACGCCAGGAGCGATCCGGAAAATGTCGCCCGGCTGCGCATGAAGCTTATCCAGGCGGGCTACATGGAGCCGCGCGCTGTCGGTACGTTCTTCCTGATCCGGTTCACCGCGATGATCGGCACGGCAATCGGTGTGTTTGTGCTCAACCGCTGGATGGCCAGTCCGGACGCAACGATGGCCAGCCGCTGGACATTCGTCATCCTGTCGGGTGCGGCCGGTTATTTCCTGCCCGGCCTGGTGCTGAGCCAGAAAGTGCGGGAACGCAGGCGTGAGTACCGCAACGGGTTTCCCGATTTCATGGACCTGATGATTGTCTGCTCGGATGCCGGCATGAGCATGGAGGCAGGCATAGAGCGCGTCTCCAAGGAACTCGCCAAGACTTATCCCGCGCTCAGTCAGAACCTGCAGCTGGTGTCGCTGGAACTGAGGGCCGGGCGCAGCCTCGACGATGCGCTGAAGGCGCTCGCCGATCGCCTCAGCCTGGACGAGGTGCGTTCCTTCGCCACGCTGCTGCAGCAGTCCAAGGAACTCGGCACCAGCCTGTCGGGGGCGCTGCGCGTCTTCTCCGACGACATGCGCCATAAGCGTATGTCGTTGGCCGAGGAAAAGGCGCACGCTCTGCCTGCCAAGATGTCGGTGCCCGTGGTTGTGTGCATCCTGCCGGTGGTGCTGATGATCGCGGCCATTCCAGTCATCGTCAAAATGACGGCGCACTAGCGAGCGCTCCACAAAAGCCCTAGCAAGGGGCTGACAAACCATTGTTCTGACCGAACCCGGCTTTGCAGGTGAGAAAGTCCATGCTGCTGCGCACCCTCTTCCTTGGCCTTGCCGCGGCCAGCCTGTCGCCCGCCTGGGCCGTGGCCGACGATTGCGGCGATGCCGCCGCCTTGGTGCAGCAGGCCTATCCCAAAGCTCGAAAGAGCGCCGACGGCACCTCGTTCACGCTCGAACCCCACACCAGCATTGCCCTGACATTCGCGTATGGCGATCCGCCAGGGCTGGTTTGCAAGATCTGGCCCGCCCATGACGACCTGCTGTTGGTCGCAGTGCCGCTGATGGACGGGTCCCAACCCAGCGACTACGCGCATGCCGGCGATATCGAGCTTTTGATTGTCGACAGGAAGAGCCGGCAGGTGCGCCAGCGCCTGCTCCAGCCTGGGCTGATGAATGATGATGCCATCGCCATCCGCCAGGTGGAGCTTGATACCGGCCGCTATGCGCTGGCGCCCAATGTTACTGCCTTTGGCCTGCGCATCGAAATGGCAAACAATTCGCTGCCTAATCCGTTCAGTGAAACCGACCTGCGGCTCTATGCCGTCGATGGCGATTCCCTGAGGATGGTGCTCGATGGCCTGGTCGTGGCCGGCAATGGCGGCGAGGGTGATACCAATTGCGCCGGATCCTTCCATACCAGTCGGGTTAGCCTGGCGATGAGCCCGGCCAAACATCATGGCTACCACGACATAACGGTGGTCGAGCGAATGGATACCGACAATCCGTTGCCCGACAAGGATGGCGAGTGCCAGTCCCATCCCGGCAAGTCCGTGAGCCAAACCTACCGGCTGCGCTATGACGGCAGCCGGTATACGGCTCCTGCGGGGCTCAAAGCCCTGGAGCCGTGAGGACGCCGCTGGCTGCGACTGAAGCACCGCGGCCTGGTGGTTAATGGCTGGTGTGCCCGAAGCCGAATTTTGGCGGCGTTTCGGCACCGAAGTTTAATCGCCGCTGATATATTGTGTTTCCTGAAGAACGACCCGGCAAATCGGGCGATGAGGCAGGGGCATGCGTCACAATAATTTCCCGGCAATGGCCATGATGGCGGCCGTCTTGATGATGTCTGGCTGTTCGACGAGTGGCGTCGACACCACCAAGACCACCGCCATCCAACCGGCGGCTAAAGACACCGAAACCTCCGATCTGGCGCAAGGCAAGGCGCAGTTTCGCGACGCTAATTACGGCCTCGCCGAAAAGCACTTCCGCAAGGCCGTCGAGTTGAAGGCCGACAATGCGGAGGCCTGGATGGGGCTCGCGGCTTCCTATGATGAACTCGGCCGCTTCGACTTCGCCGACCGTGCCTACGGCCAGCTTCTGAAAGTCGCCGGTCGCAGGCCGCAGATCGTCAACAATATGGGTTATTCGCAACTGTTGCGCGGCAATCGCAAGAAGGCCAAGGCGCTGCTGCTCGAAGCGAAGGCCGGCATGGCCGATCCCACCGTCGTCAACGCCAATCTCGCTCTCCTGAACAAGGGTTGATCTCGCGTCCAATGGTCCGGTTTCGGGACACGTGCCATCGACGCTTTGTAAACCCTATCTGCAGGTTGCATCGATGGATCGCCTGAAAATCCGTATTTGGGGCAGCCGCTGACCTAGAATGCAGCGCAACCGCCGACGCTCGAGAGGCCCTTGCCCGATATGCTGGACTTCAGTTCGCTCCTGCTCGCAGCCGCGCTGTCGGGCATATGCCTCAGCGTCACCATGTTTGCGATCTGGTTCACCGCACCCAAGGCAGGTTTCGTGCTGACGGTGGCGTGCGGAATTCTGGTGCTCGTCGCGCATGTGATCCTGTTCTGGCGGTACACCAAGGATCCCGATCCGCTGCTTTGCCAGATCGTGCTTGCGCTGCTCAGCCTGGGGTTCCTGATCCTCTGCTTGTCGGCCATGCAATATCTCGGCGTGCCCGGCTACAGGCGCGCCGTTGCACCGGCGCTTGCTGCCATGGCCATTTGTGCCATCGTGACCTTTATGGGCTTTGACGGCGTTGGTTTCATCATCACCTACACCACGGTGACGGCGCTGCTGTCGGCGATCGGCGCCATGTTCTGGATCAACGGCAGTCACGATCGCCGCATCCTGCTGGTGGTTTCGTTTCTGAGCGGCACCTGCGCGATGTCGTTTGCGCTTTGCGGCGTGGTTCTGCTGACCAAGGGGCAATGGACGCTCGCGGTTGCGCCCGACAATTGGGCCGAACGATTGAATTCCGTCGTGGCGGTGGCCTGCATGACCGGGCTCGGAGCATTGACGCTCTCCCTCCATCATCTGCAGGCGCAGATCGAGCTCAAGGCCGAGACCATGACCGACCCGCTGACAGGGTTGCTGAACCGCCGGGCATTGACGTCGCTCTACGGCGAACGGAGTTTCGGTCCGTTCATGTCCATCGTCATGTTCGACCTCGACCACTTCAAGCGGACGAACGATGTCTATGGTCACCCGGTAGGGGATCAGGTCCTGTGCCGCTTTGCCGCCGTCATCAAGCGATATGCCAGGACCGGCGTCGACGCCTTTCGCCTGGGCGGCGAGGAGTTCGCAATCGTCATGTCGCGGATGACGGATGAAAAAGCCTACGATCTCGCCAGCAAGATCGGCGTGGCTTTCGGCGCCGAAATCGTCCCCACCCAGCTTGGCAAATTGCGCAGCACGGTCAGCGGCGGCATCGGCTTTGGCGAGGCAAGCGGCAGCAGCCTCGACAACGTGCTCACCGAGGCAGACGCGGCGCTCTATGCCGCCAAACGCGCCGGACGAAATTGCGTCATCAGCCGCAAGAGGATGGGCAAGGCCGAGCCGATCAAGCCGGCCTTGCGCTCAGCGTAAATTACTCCGCGGCCCCCAGATAGTCGGACAGCGGCGGGCACGAGCAGACCAGGTTGCGGTCGCCGGCGACATTGTCGATGCGTGACACCGGAGGCCAGTACTTGGCTGCCGTGTCGGCGTCGCCGGCCGGATAGGCCGCTTCCAGGCGCGAGTAGGGATGGTTCCACTGGCCGGCCAGCGCCTCGGCGGCGGTGTGCGGCGCGTTGACCAGCGGATTGTCGGCCAAAGGCCATTCGCCCCTGGCGACTTTTGCTGCCTCTGCCGATATCGCGATCATGGCCTCGCAGAAGCGGTCGATTTCCCGCTTAGGCTCGGACTCGGTCGGCTCCACCATCAGCGTGCCGGCGACCGGGAAGGACATGGTCGGCGCGTGAAAACCATAATCGATCAGCCGCTTGGCGACATCGTCGACACTGATGCCTGCACTCTCCTTGAGCACACGGGTGTCGAGGATGCATTCATGCGCGACGCGTCCCTGCCTGCCCTTGTAGAGCACCGGGAAATGCGCACCGAGCCGCGTTGCGATGTAATTGGCGGACAGGATCGCCGTTTCGGTCGCCTGCTTCAGGCCCGAGGCGCCCATCATGCGGATATACATCCAGGTGATCGGCAGGATCGAGGCGCTGCCGAAGGGGGCGGCGGAGACGGCGTGCGCCGAGCCTTCGGTGACATGGCCGGGCAAATACGGCTTCAAATGCGCCTTGACGCCGATCGGCCCGATGCCGGGTCCGCCGCCGCCATGCGGAATGCAGAAGGTCTTGTGCAGGTTCATATGGCAGACATCGGCGCCGATGTCGCCGGGACGGGCAAGCCCGACCAGCGCGTTGAGGTTGGCACCGTCGAAATAGACCTGGCCGCCATGCTCATGGATCAGCGCGCAGAGATCGCGTGCGCCTTCCTCGAACACGCCATGCGTCGAGGGATAGGTGAACATCAGCGCTGCGAGATTTTGCGCATGCTCAGTCGCCTTGGCCTTCATGTCGTCCATGTCGATGTTGCCGTCTTCGGTGCAGCGCACGACGACGACGTTCATGCCGGCCATCGCCGCGCTCGCGGGATTGGTGCCATGCGCCGAGGAGGGGATCAGGCAGACGGTGCGGTGGTTGTCGCCGCGAGAGCGGTGATAGCCGCGGATGGCGAGCAGTCCGGCATATTCGCCCTGGCTGCCGGCATTGGGCTGCAACGTGACGGCGTCGAAGCCGGTGATCTCCGACAGCCAGCTCTCCAGCTCCCCGATCATGGCGCGGTAGCCTGCCGAGTGCGCGGCCGGGGCGAAAGGGTGCAGATTGGCAATGCTCGGCCAGCTCACCGGCATCATCTCGGCGGCGGCGTTGAGCTTCATGGTGCAGGATCCCAGCGGGATCATGGCGCGGTCGAGCGCCAGGTCCTTGTCGGCCAGCCGGCGCAGGAAGCGCATCATCTCGGTTTCCGACTTGTTTTCGTGGAAAACAGGCTGGGTCAGGAACTCCTTGCCGCGCGGCTTGCCGGGCACCGTGCTGTCGGCGGAGGCACCAGCCTTGGCGCCGAACAGGGCCGCGATTGCGTCGAGATCGGCCTCGGTGGAGGTTTCGTCGAAGGCGATGCCGATGTGGTCGGCATCGACGGCACGCAGCAATCTACCGCCCTTTTCAGCGGCGGCGGCGATCGAAGCTGCCTTGCCCTTCACCTCGGCCGTCACCGTGTCGAAGCGGCTTGACCCGAGCACGGAGATGTTTGCTGCTTTGAGCCCGGCGGCAAGACGATTGGCCAGCGTGTGGATGCGCCCGGCAATCGCCTGCAGCCCGGCGGGGCCGTGCCAGATGGCATAGGCGGTCGCCATATTGGCGAGCAGCGCCTGCGCGGTGCAGATGTTGGAGGTCGCCTTGTCGCGGCGGATATGCTGTTCACGCGTCTGCAAGGCAAGCCGGTATCCGGGCCGGCCCTTGCTGTCGGTGGACTGGCCGACCAGGCGGCCAGGCATCAGCCGCGTCAGCCTGTCGGAGACGGCGCAATAGGCCGCGTGCGGGCCGCCAAAGCCCATCGGCACGCCAAAGCGCTGCATCGGGCCGACGGCGATGTCGGCGCCAAGCTTGGCCGGCGCGTCGGTCAGCGTCAGGCCGAGCGGGTCGGCGATGAAGACGACGAGGGCGCCGGTCGCGTGTGCCTTGTCGATCGCTGCCTTGTGGTCGCCATAGACGCCAAATGTATCCGGCCAGGAGACAAGCAGGGCGGCGGTGTTGTCGTCGATCGTCTCGCCATCGATCTCGATGCCGAGCGGCTCGGCGCGGGTGCGCACCACGTCCAGCGTCTGCGGGTGCGGCGTGCCGGCAAGTGCTACCTTGGTGCGCTTGTCGCGGTGATGGCGCAGCGCAATGCCGACCGCCTCGGCCACGGCGGTTGCTTCATCCAGCAGCGACGCCGATGCCACCGGCAGGCCGGTCAGTTCGGTGACCAGGGTCTGGAAGTTGAACAGCATTTCCAACCGGCCCTGGCTGATCTCGGCCTGATAGGGCGTGTAGGCCGTATACCAGGCCGGGTTCTCGAACAGATTGCGCTGGATAACCGGCGGCACATGGACGCCGTGATAACCGGCGCCGATGAAGCTCTTCAGCACCGTATTCCCGGCCATGACAGCCGAAAGCTCAGCCAGCGCTTCCGCCTCGCTCGCTGGTGCCGGCAGGGCAAGCGGCCGATCGAGCCGGATCGACTTCGGGACGGACTGGCTGATCAGCGTCTCGATCGAGGGCACGCCGATGGCGGCCAGCATGGCTCTGGTATCGTTGAGGCCGGGACCGATATGGCGGGCCGAGAAGGGGTAGGGTGCTGCGGTCATCTCAATAAGTCCTGATATCAACCGATATGGGCTTTGTAGGCGGCCTCATCCATGAGACCGGCGAGCTGGCTTTCGTCGGCAAGCTTCATCTTCCACAGCCAGCCGGCCCCTGTTGCGGCCGAATTGACCAGTGACGGATCCGACGACAGCGTGCCGTTGGCCTCGGTGATCTCGCCGTCGACTGGTGCATAGACATCGGACGCCGCCTTGACGGATTCGACCACGACGGCGGTGTCGCCCTTGGTCAATTTCTTTCCCGTCTCCGGCAGTTCGACGAAGACGAGGTCGCCGAGCTGCTCCTGCGCGTAGTCAGTGATGCCGACCGTGGCGATGCCGCCCTCGACGCGGAGCCACTCGTGATCTGATGTGAAATAGGTCGTTGCCATTGAGATCATCCTTTTCGGTAGCGATGCGGTGTGAAGGGCAGGGAGCTGATATCGACTGGGATTTTCGTGCCGCGCACATCGGCGAAAACCCGTGTTCCGGGCTTTGCCAGAGGTGTCGAGACATAGCCCATGGCGACCGGATGGCCGGCCGAGGGGCCGAAGCCGCCCGACGTGACATGGCCGGCCGGGTTGCCGTCGGCGTCGAAGAGCGCGGCACCGCCACGCACCGGCTGGCGGCCTTCCGGCTTCAAACCGACGCGCTTTTGCGCGGGTCCTCGTTCCACTGCGGCGCGGAGCGCATCGGCGCCGATGAAAGTGCCGGAAGCGCGGATGTCCTTTGGAATTGCCCACATCAAGGCGGCGCTGGCCGGGTCGGTTTCCGGTGTGATGTCCTGGCCATGCAGGCAGAGACCGGCCTCCAGGCGCAGGCTGTCGCGCGCAGCCAGGCCGATCCACAGCACGCGCTCGTCTCCGAGCAGCTTCGCGACGAGGTCGCGTGCATCGGCCTCCGGCAAGCCGATCTCGAACCCGTCCTCGCCGGTATAGCCCGACCGGCTCATGAACCAGTTCTTGCGCGGTTCGACCCCATGCATGAACAGCAGCGAGCCGGTCTCGATGCCGGCGCGGGAAAGGGCGGCCCAGGCTTCAGGACCCTGGATGGCCAGGAAGACGCGGTCGAGCGGCTCGATCCTGGCGTCGAAATCCGCGGCAAGTGCACGCAAATGTTTTTCGTCGGCTACGGCGTTGCCGGCATTGGCGACCACCATGAACCTGGCATCGCCAAGCCTGGTGACGATCAGGTCGTCGAGGATGCCGCCTGCTTCGTTGAGGAAAAAGGACAGTTTGGATTGCGAGATTTCGAGCGCGCCGGCATCCAGTGGGCAAGCACGGTTGAGCAGTGCCGCCGCTTCCGGTCCGCTGACCTCGAACAGCTTCATGTGCGAGATGTCGAACAGGCCGGCCTGCTCGCGGGTGTGAAGGTGTTCCTTCATGACGCCGGCCGGATAGGTCAGCGGCATCGACCAGCCGGCAAAGGCGCCGAAGCGCGCACCGGCGGCCATATGGATATCTTCAAGGGGAAGGTGTTTTGTGTCGTCGCCCGTCATGTCGTCTCCAGAGTCGCACGCAATCGGTCGCGAATGGCGACCAGTCCGTGCCCCTCTGTCTGAAGCCTGAGAGACTCGCGCAGCCGGAACTCTGTCAGCGGCGCTTACACCTTCGGCGCGGGGGCAAGCCCCGACTTTCCAGAGTGTCTTTCCCGTCTACGGTTCTTTTGCCTGAGAGATTTCGGGCGATTTCCCCTTCGGCGACAGCTCTCGCTGTTCTCTCCCGCAAACAGGTAGGACTCAAGACCCTGAGTCCTCGACGCGCCATCCATAGCTTGCGCGCGACGGCTTGTCACCTGTCAGCAACATCTAAAGCGCGTGCATGTCGTTCTTCAAACCGCGGCACGCTGTCAGGCGACATGCGTTGGCGACAAGTCTTCACTAACCACGCCGTTTGCCGGTTTTTCAAGACACTGCTGATATGTTGGCTTGTATGACGCTATCGGGCCGGCGCTTGGCGACGGCGGACGGGGACGACAAATGGGCGAATTGATCATGAGCGCGCCGGTGGCCGGGCTGACCTCGAAAAGCCGCATCGCCGCGGAGGACGTGGCGATGTTGCGCCATGAAGTGTTCGGCGACGGCGTCGTGACGCGTGGCGAGGCCGAGGCGCTGTTCGCGCTCGATGCCACGGCGAAGGACAAATGCCAGGAATGGCCGCCCTTCTTCATTGAGGCGGTCACCGACTATATCGTCCACCAGGAAAAGCCGTCGGGCTATATCTCGCAGGACAATGCCGACTGGCTGATCCGCACGATCTCGCGCGACGGCATGGTCGACAGCCGGACCGAACTCGAATTGCTGGTGCATGTGCTGGAACAGGCGAAATCGTCGCCGGCCCAGCTTTGTGTGTATGCGCTGGAGCAGGTGGCGCATGCCGTCATTGACGGCAAGGGGCCGCTGATGCTCGGCGGCGCGCTGGCTTCGGGCCTCGTCGCGCAGGCGGAGGTCGAGCTTTTGCGCCGGATACTCCATGCCCATGGCGGCGACGGCAACATCGCCATCACGCGCGCCGAGGCCGAGGTGCTGCTCAAGATCAACGAGCGGACTGCTCAAGGACAAAACGATCCGTCCTGGAACGAGCTGTTCGTCAAGGCGATCGCCAATTTCGTCATGTGCTCGGCCGGCTACGAAGCACCGACGCGCGACGTGGCGCTGCGCCATGACGCCTTCCTCGAACATGCCGATCCGGAAATCGGCGGCTTCTTCAGCCGCATGATCTCCGGCGGGCTTGCCGGCATCATGGAGGCCTACCGATCTCATGGCGACATCGAAGCCGAATGGGAAGCCAAGAACAGGGCGGCCGAGGCCCTGGCCCGCCGTGCCGAGACGATCGATGCCGGCGAAGCCGGCTGGCTGATCGAACATATCGGCGTCGACAGGCCTCTTTACGAGAACGAACGCGCGCTGCTGACCCTGATCAAGCACGCCTCGCCGGAAATTCACCCGGCGCTCAGGCCGCTGCTCGACAAGGTTGCCTGACCGGCCAGAGATTGCTTAATCGGATCCGGGATGCTGGTCAGATCTGATCGACGTCGACGTATATCCGGGCCAGGCCTTCCCGGACGGTCGACATGGCATCGGCGACACTGATGTCGATGTGGTCATGCATGAGCCTTGCGGCCGTGTCGGCATCGCGGGCTACCATGGCTCGGGCGATTTCGCTGTGTTCGGTGTAGGTCGTCGACAGTCGCCGGTGCTTCTCCACTTCGATCTTGCGAACGAAATGGATGCGCGTGTTGATGCCTTCGAGCATGCGCGCCAGTTCGGGATTGCCTGACAGCCTGGCGATGCGGATGTGAAACTCCTCGTCCCTGGCGGTCAGCTCGGCGCTGGAAAACGAGTCGGCGCGCGCCATGGTGAGCGTCCACCAGTCGACGAGCGCGGCGAGCTCTTCATTGGTCGCGCGCTGGATCGCCAGCCTGACGGAGCGCTCCTCGAGAACCGCCCGCACGTCGGAAAGATTGACGACCTCGTCGACATCGAAGCCGCGGCAAAAGAAGCCGCGATTGGTCTGAAAGGTGATGAGTTCCTCCGTGACCAGCCGCTGGAGGGCCTCCCGGATCGGGCTGCGGCTGACATTCAGCCTCGCGGCAAGCGCCACTTCGTTGATGCGCTCGTTCGGCTTGAAGCGATAGTCCATCGCCATGCGACGGATCTCTTCATAGACGCGCGGGCCGGTCTTGATCGGCTTGGATGCCAACGCCGCATTGTCGTCCTGGTTGCTGTGCCTGGCGGGTCGGAGCATGGCGTCGGTCAAGCCTTTGCGGCGCTTGGTTCGGCGAACCGCGCCTGTGTGGGAAGGATACCGTCGAGGGCGATCGGCGCAGCCCGGCCGGCGATCAGGTCGGCGACGATGCGGGCCGATGCGGCGCTTGGTTCGGCGAACCGCGCCTGTGTGGGAAGGATACCGTCGAGGGCGATCGGCGCAGCCCGGCCGGCGATCAGGTCGGCGACGATGCGGGCCGATCCATGCGCCATCGTCCATCCAATATGGCCGTGGCCGGTGTTCAGCCAGAGGTTCTTGATGTTGCGCAGGCCGAGGATCGGCAGATTGTCGGGCGTCATGGGTCTCAGGCAGGCCCGCATTTCGGCGCGATCATAGGCGATACCGCGCGGGAACAGGTCCTGCGTGACGCGCTTCATGAAGGCGAAATCCGAAGGCTTGTGGCTGCGATCATAGCCCGCGAATTCCGCGGTGGCGGTGACGCGGATGCGATCGCCCATCGGCGTGATGGCAACGAGATTGTGCTCATCGATGACGGGGAGTTTTGGAGCCAGCGCCGGGTCGACGATGGGAATGGTCAGGGAATATCCTTTGACCGGATAGATCGGCAAACCAAGGCCGATCTTGCGGGCGAGGATCGGGCTTTCGGCGCCGAGACACAGAACGTAGGCGTCGGCCAGAAATTCTCCCTTGTCGGTGACGACCCGGATGATCGCGTCATTCCTGCGTTCGATCCCGACGATCCTCGTGCTTGTCAGGATCTTGCCGCCCCTCGTTTCGACGATGGCCGCCAGCGCGCGCGTGAACTTGGCGGCGTCGCCGGTTTCATCGGTTGGACACATTATGCCGCCGGCAATGCTGCCGCGCGACGAAGCCAGCGCCGGCTCGCGGTCAACGATTTCCTGTGCGTCGACAATGCGGATCTCCTGGCCGTCGGCCTCCAGCAGGCGCATGTTGGCGACGCCCTTGTCGAGCGCCTGACGGCTGCGGTGGAAGTAAAGGATGCCGGCCGAGGTCCTGTCGTACTGGATCGCTTCCTCCCTGACGACCGCCTGCAGGACCGATTGGGAATGGACCGCAAGCCGATGTTTGAGGAGGGTATTGCGACGCGCTTTGGCGGCCGTGCATTCCCTGAGGAAGCGCAGCGACCAGCTGTAGAGATGCGGGTCGGCGGAAAGTTTGAAGCGAAGCGCCTGGTCTTTCAGGAACAGCGACTTCAGCAGGATTTTTGGCGCGGCTGGCGATGACCAGACGAAGGAGTGACCGGGCGCGATCATGCCTGCATTTGCCCAGCTCGCGCCCTCGGCCACCTGCGGTGCCTGCTCGAGAACAGTGACCGCGTGGCCGTCCTTTTGCAACTGATAAGCGGTGGTGATCCCGACCACGCCGCCGCCCAAGATCAATACGCGCATTGCTGTCCCGAAGGGCTGTGTTCCTATTGTCGACAATTCAATAGGAAGACGCCGATCCCTGTCAACGGTGGATGGGTCGGCGACGGACAAGCGATCCGCGCAAGCGCAAAATTGAGGCGTTTACCGGTTCCCAGGATCTGCACAGAGCCCTTGACAGTTTCGGCAATATCGCCGTTTCTATTGTCGACAATTCTGATTGGCATCAGGAAGGGGACTGCGCCATGGACGCCCCGGTTAGCCGCGCCGCCGACACGCTTGTCCTCGACAAGGAACACATTCCCTTCACGACCGATGACGGTATCGGCACGCGCGCCAATCTCGGCCTGCTCGTGCTGCGGACCGACCAGACCATCGAGGATGAATTCCGCTATGCGCTGCCCGCGCGCGACATCGCGCTGTACGAGGCGCGGCTCTACAGCGATGTCGAGATCACACCGGAAAACTTGATGAAAATGTCGGCGGTAATCCCGGCAACGGTGGGACTCTTGCCCGACGTCAAGTTCGATGTGATCGGCTTTGCCTGCACGTCGGGAGCGCTGGTCATCGGCGAGGATAAGGTTGCCGAGCGCGTTCACGAGGTGCTGCCTGGTGTGCAGGTGACCAATCCGGTGACCGCGGCACGCGCCGCGCTGAAGGCCCTGGGGGTCTCGAGGATCGCGCTGCTCACCCCTTACTTGGCGAAAATCAATCATTCGCTGCGGGCATCGCTGATGGCGCGGGGGATGGATATTCCGGTCATGGGCTCCTTCAACGAGGCGGACGACAATGTCGTCGCACGCATCACGCCGGCATCGGTCAAGCAGGCCATCTTGGAAATCGGTGCGTCGAGCGACTGTGATGCGGTGTTCGTTTCCTGCACCAGCATGCGCGTTGCCCGCATCATCGAGGAGGTCGAGAAGGAGTTGGGGAAACCGGTCACCTCCAGCAACCATGCACTTGCCTGGCATATGCTGCGGCTTGGCGGTATTAGCGAGCAGATTGCCGGAAAAGGCGAGCTGTTTCGCCGCTCGCTAGGCTAGCATCTTCAGCGCCGGATTTGCGGTGTGCAGCTCAGATCCCGCCGTACCAGTCATAGCCATTGTCTTCCCAATAGCCGCCCCTGCCACCGCCGACATCGGCAAAGCCGTCGACCAGTTCGATCTTGTAGAGATATTTCGGCATCTTGTAGCCGAGCTGGCGCTCGACGCGAACCCGCAGCGGCGCGCCGTTCTCGACCGGCAGCGGCTTGCCGTTCAGGCCGTAGGCGAGGATCGTCTGCGGGTGACGGGCATCGATGAGGTCGATGGTGCCGTAATATTTGATGTCGCCCGACAGGCTGCGGTCGATCGTGTCGAGGCAATGGAACATGACATAGCGCGCCTGCGGTTTGACCACCGCCTGGTCCAGCACCAGCGACAGCGGCGTGCCGGTCCATTTGGCTATGCAGCTCCAGCCTTCGACGCAGTCATGGCGGGTGATCTGGGTGCGGCTTGGCATGTTCTGGAGCTGCTCGCGGCTGAGCGACAGCGGCTTTTCGACGAGACCCGTCACTTCCAGACGCCAGTCGGCGAAATTGTTGGCGAGCAGGCCCTTGTAGACGTCGTCATCGGGAGCGGTGACGCCGTTCGGCCGCTGCGGCTGCCGGATATCGGCCTCGGTGAATTCCGGCGCCAGCGCGTCGCGTCCGGCCAGCAGGCGCTGTGCGCGGTAGGTCAGGCCATTGGCGTTTTCGAGGAAACTGCGCAGGCCGCTGCCGACGCTTAGCTGGCTGTCGAAGGCGTCGCAGCCCGACAGCATGATACCGGAAGCGCCAAGGCCGGCAGCGGTCAGGAATTTGCGGCGGCTGATCTCAAACTTCGCCATATCAGGCACTCCTCTCGGCTGTATTGTCGTCCTGTGCGGGAGGATCGGTGCGGTACCAGCCGGTGATGATCGAGCGCAGCTCGTTGATCGGGCCGGCGGCCAGGATCATCAGGATATGGACGACGAAGAAGGCGACCAGCAGCACCATCACGGTGAAATGGATGGTGCGTGCCGTCTGCCGGCCACCGAGCAGATCGTTGAGGAAAGGCAGCACCGAGTTCATGCTTGGCGACATCGCCAGACCGGTGATGATCATCAGCGGCAGCAGCACGAACAGAACCCCGCCATAGGCCATCTTCTGCAGCGTGTTGTATTCGCGCGTGTGATGGAATTTGAGCTTGGCGTGGTCGACGATGTCTTGCGGCAACCGCTTCAAATCGTCGAGGCGTGGCGCGAGATCGCGCCGCAAATGGCCGTTCACGGTGCTGGCGACAAACCAGACGATCAACGTCGTGGTGAGTATCCAGGCAAAGAAGAAATGGATGACGCGCGCAGTGCCGAGATCATAGTAGGACGGGATGGTCGCCCAGGACGGGAAGGCGCGGGACGTCTCCTGGCCGGCCGGACCCGACCAGCCGAGCACCCCAGTGGTGTTGAAGCGTTTGCCGAAGATCTCCGTGTAGCCGCGCGGACCCGCATCGGAGTTCTCGGCGCCGATGGCGAAGATGGTGTTGTTGTAATCGAAGCCCGATTGCTTGCCGATATAGAGCTGCGGACGGGCATTGAAGATCTGCAGGCCGGACAACAGCATGAAGAACAGGGAGATGGCCCACAGCCAATGCGTCAGCCGCGTCCAGCGCGACTGCCGGTAAATCAGCGTTTTGTCGTTCGACGCCGAAGCGCCTGGATCGGCGGCGGATTGGCTTCTGGCAACGGATTCCATCGTGTTTCGTCTCCCGGCCTCGCGGCATGGCCTGCGCGCTCATTGTCCTCCTGATACGTCGCGATCCAAACCGATGTTTCATCCGATCACGGATTTATTACGGACCGCCCAGGCTGACGGCGAGATTGACGGCAGCGGCGACGATGACCGTGTTGAAGAAAAACGACAGGATCGAGTGGACAAGCACGACACGACGCATATGCGTCGTCGAGATGTTGGTGTCGGCGGTCTGCGCCGTCATGCCGATCACCGTCGAGAAATAGAGGAAGTCCCAACCCTCCGGCCGTTTGTCGCCCGGAAACAGCAGTCCGCCGACCGGGATTTTCTTCCTGGTCTCGGCATCCATCGCATCGCCATCCATCCAGTAGACATGGGCATAATGGAGCGCTGCCATGGCATGGATGGTGAACCAGCCGAGCGGGATCGACAGCAGCGCGAAGAAGAGCTCGATGGGATGGCTTCTGTCCTTCTGATTGATCAGCAGGAACAATGCGACAACGGCAACGCCGACGACGACAAGCGTCACGGCGAAGATGACCAGCACCGGCTGGTCGGTGGCGCGCGCATTCTTGCTCAGATACCTGCCGGTGAACTTCGGCATCTGGGCGACGACGAGAATGACATAGGCGGCAAAGAACGCGTTGGCGCCGATCGAATAGGCAAGCGGAGCGTGCAGCAGCAACGCCACCAGAAGCGCAAAGACGCCGAAGCAGGCAGACACAGCAAACAGCATGTGGCGCTGCATGGGTTTGTCTATCGGAGCTTCGGCGGCCATGGTGGTTCCAGCCCTGGATAGCGCTAATCCGGTGTGGCCGATTTCATGGCACGCCGCAAGATGCGATCGAGTTCGCCCAGAAACCGCGACCGGTCTTGCGGCGCGAAGCTGGCATTGTAGCCCTTGCTTTCGCCGGTCTCGCGCAGATGCTGCTTCAGGTCGCGCATCGCCACCGCCATGCCGATCGTTTCCGGCGTGAAGGGACGTCCGGTTGGCCCAAGCACATGGGCGCCAAGCGCTACCGCGCGGGCGGCCAGCGGAATGTCGGCGGTGATCACAATGTCGTTGGTGCGTGCATTGTCGACGATCCAGTCGTCGGCGGCATCAGCGCCCTTGGAGACCACGACATTGCGGACCATCGGATCGCGCGACGGCCGCAGGCCGCCATTGGAAACGTAGGTGACAAGGACGCCATGCCGGTCGGCCACTTTTTCGACCTCGGCCTTGACCGGGCAGGCATCTGCATCGACGAGAATGGCGGGGAGTTCGCTCATGTTTCTTTTCTCCTCCCATTGTGAACCACGGAGGCCGCGCGCCGGTTGGACCGCGGCCTGTGATCTTCCTCAGTAAACCACGACGCTTCTGATCGATTTGCCCTCATGCATGAGATCGAAACCCTTGTTGATGTCCTCGAGCTTGAGCGTGTGGGTGATCATCGGGTCGATCTGGATCTTGCCGTCCATGTACCAGTCGACGATCTTCGGCACATCGGTGCGGCCGCGCGCGCCGCCGAAGGCGGTGCCCATCCAGGTGCGGCCGGTGACCAGCTGGAACGGCCTGGTCGAGATCTCCTGGCCGGCGCCGGCAACGCCGATGACCACCGACTTGCCCCAGCCGCGATGCGAGGCTTCCAGCGCCTGACGCATCACCTTGGTGCTGCCCGTGCAGTCGAATGTGTAGTCGGCGCCGCCGATCTGGTCGGCGCCACGCTTGGTCATGTTGACGAGGTAGGGCACGACATCGCCGTCGATCTCCTTCGGATTGACGAAATGCGTCATGCCGAAGCGCTCGCCCCACTCCTTCTTGTCGTTGTTCAAATCGACGCCGATGATCATGTCGGCGCCGGCAAGTTTCAGGCCCTGGATGACATTGAGGCCGATGCCGCCGAGGCCGAAGACGACCGCGGTGGCGCCGATCTCGACCTTGGCGGTGTTGATCACGGCACCGATGCCGGTGGTGACGCCGCAGCCGATGTAGCAGATCTTGTCAAAGGGCGCGTCCGGATTGACCTTGGCCAGCGCGATCTCGGGCAGCACGGTGAAGTTGGAGAAGGTCGAGCAGCCCATATAGTGAAAGATCTTGTCCTTGCCGATCGAGAAGCGCGATGAACCATCGGGCATCAGGCCCTGGCCCTGCGTGGCGCGGATCGCCGTGCAGAGGTTCGTCTTTCTCGACAGGCAGGACGGGCACTGGCGGCATTCGGGCGTATAGAGCGGGATGACGTGGTCGCCCTTCTTGAGCGAGGTGACACCCTTGCCGACATCGACGACGACGCCGGCGCCCTCATGGCCGAGGATGGCCGGAAACAGACCTTCCGGATCGGCGCCCGACAGCGTGAATTCATCGGTGTGGCAAATGCCTGTCGCCTTGATCTCGACCAGCACTTCGCCCTCGCGCGGGCCCTCGAGGTCGACCTCCATGATCTCCAGCGGCTTTCCGGCGGCAACAGCGACAGCGGCGCGGGTTTTCATCAGGCGTCCTCCAATGCGAATTTTTTTCCAAGGTTTCAGGTTTTGCCGACACGATCAACTGGCAGCTGGCTCCCCGACTGGGCCACAGCGATGAATTGGAATCGCAAGTCGATTGAAAGGCAGTGAATTGCATGGTCGGCTTGACCCTGCAAGCACAGGCCATAAAAGGAACGGCCGACCCGAGGGATGACATTTCGCATGTTCACCAAGATCCTGATCGCCAATCGCGGCGAAATTGCCTGCCGCGTCATCAAGACGGCGCGCAAGATGGGCATTGCCACGGTCGCGGTCTATTCCGATGCCGATCGCGACGCCGTGCATGTCGAGATGGCCGACGAGGCGGTGCATATCGGGCCTTCGCCAGCCGCGCTGAGCTATCTCGTCCCTGAAAAGATCATCGCCGCGTGCAAGGAGACGGGAGCCCAGGCCGTGCACCCCGGCTACGGATTCCTGTCCGAGCGGGCGGCCTTCTGTGAGGCGCTGGAAGCGGAAGGCATCATTTTCATCGGCCCGAAGCCCAAGGCGATCAAGGCGATGGGCGACAAGATCGAATCGAAGAAGTTCGCCAACGCCGCCAAGGTTTCCACCGTGCCCGGCTGGCTCGGCGTCATCGAGAATGCCGATCATGCCGAAAAGATCGCCGGCGAAATCGGTTATCCCGTGATGATCAAGGCTTCGGCCGGCGGCGGCGGCAAGGGCATGCGCATCGCCTGGAGCGAAGCCGAAGTGCGCGATGGCTTCGACCGCGCGCGCTCGGAAGCCAAGAGTTCGTTCGGCGACGATCGTCTCTTCATCGAGAAATTCGTCGTCGATCCGCGCCACATCGAAATCCAGGTGCTGGCCGACGCGCATGGCAACGCGCTCTATCTCGGCGAGCGCGAATGCTCGATCCAGCGACGCAACCAGAAGGTCGCCGAAGAGGCGCCGTCGCCATTCCTGGACGCAGCGACACGCAAGGCCATGGGCGAGCAGTCTGTGGCGCTGGCCAAGGCCGTCGACTACCAGAGCGCCGGCACGGTCGAATTCATCGTCGACAATGACAAGAACTTCTATTTCCTTGAAATGAATACACGATTGCAGGTCGAGCACCCGGTGACGGAGCTCATCACCGGCATCGATCTGGTCGAGCAGATGATCCGCGTCGCCGCCGGCGAAAAGCTTGGCCTGAAGCAAAGCGACATCGAGCTGAACGGCTGGGCGGTGGAAAGCCGGCTCTATGCCGAAGACCCTTACCGCAATTTCCTGCCTTCGATCGGCCGGCTGACGCGCTACCGGCCGCCGGAGGAAGGACAATTCGGCGATGTCGTCATCCGCAACGACACCGGCGTCACCGAAGGCTCCGAAATCTCGATGTTCTACGATCCGATGCTCGCCAAGCTGTGCACCTGGGCGCCGACGCGTCTGGAAGCCATCGATGCCATGTCGGAAGCGCTCGACAGCTTCGTCGTCGACGGAATCGAGCACAACATTCCGTTCCTGGCTGCCTTGATGCAGCATCAGCGTTGGCGGGAAGGGCGGATATCGACCGCTTTCATATCGGAGGAATATCCCGACGGTTTCGCGCCGGTCGTGCCGAACGACGACGAGAAAGCGGTGCTGGCGTCGATCGCGACCGCAGTGGAACTGCTGCGACGTGATCGGCTTGACCGGCTGGGCGGGCGCCTGGCGCCGCATTCGGGAGCGCTGAAGCGCGGCTGGGTCGTGAAGATCGATGATGACTATCTGTCGGCGTCCATCATCGAGGGCATGATTTCCATTCCGATGGAAGTCGATCTGTCGATCGCGGGCGGCAAGGCGCTGACCGTTGCATCCGACTGGCGGCCGGGCGATCTGGTCTGGCGCGGTACGGTCGGCAAGCGCAAGGTTACGGCTCAGGTCAGGCCGGTCGCCAATGGCTTTCGCATCGCCTGGAAAGGCATGTCGGTGACCGCGCGCGCCATGCTGCCGCGCACCGCCGAACTGGAAAGGCTGATGCCCGAAAAGGTGGCGCCGGACACGTCGAAGCTGCTGCTTTGCCCGATGCCCGGCCTTGTCGTGTCGATTGCCGTTGCCGAAGGCCAGGAGGTCAAGGCAGGCGAGACATTGGCTGTGGTCGAAGCGATGAAGATGGAAAACGTGCTGCGTGCCGAACGCGACCTTGTCGTCTCCAAACTCAACGCCAAGCCTGGCGACAGCCTGGCTGTCGACGCTGTGATCATGGAGTTTGCTTAGGGCCAGCCGGGCAGGCAGCCTGTGATCAGCAGTGGTTTGTACTGGACTGGCATCGCGCGGTCCCGGACAATACATCTCCATCGACTCAAGGACCTTCACGCAGCACCATGGCCGACGAAAAACTCCCCCGCGATCCCTTGAAGCGAGAAGCGGCGATTGCTTTGGCGCGGCCGGAGGCGCCGGCGCGGCCCTTCGTCCATTTGCGCGTGCATTCGGCCTATTCGCTGCTGGAAGGCGCCTTGCAGATCGGCAAGGTGGTGGCTCATGCGGTCAAGGACGAAGCCCCGGCCATCGCCGTTACCGACACCAACAACCTGTTTGGCGCGCTCGAATTCGCGCAGAAGGCGGTGAAGGACGGCATCCAGCCGATCATCGGCTGCCAGACGGCGCTCGCCTTTTCCGGCGAAAACAGCGATGGCCAGCGCGACCGCCGACGGCAAGGTCCCGATATGCGGCCGGTCGTCCTGCTTGCCGCGACCGAGGCGGGCTATTCCAATCTGGTCAGGCTGGTCAGCCGCGTCTACCTCGAAACGCCGCCGGGCGAAGCCGTGCACCTGACCACCGAAATGATGGAAAGCTATTGTGACGGGTTGATCTGCCTCAGCGGCGGACCGCGCGGACCGATCGGCACCGCGCTCAAGGAAGATCGCCGCGATCTGGCCGAAGCCCGGCTTTTGACTCTCAAGGAGATGTTCGGCGACCGGCTCTATGTCGAGCTTGACCGGGTTTCCGGCTACGATCGCCTGATCGAAAAATCCTCGATCGATCTGGCCTATGCCCATGAACTGCCGCTGGTCGCCACCAACGAGGCGTTCTTTTCCTCTCGCGACGACTATGACGCACATGACGCGCTGATTGCCATTGCCGAGGGATCGGTCGTCGCCGCCGACAACCGTCGCCGGCTGTCGCCCGACAATTTCCTGCGCAGCCAGGCCGATATGGCAAGGCTCTTTGCCGACCTGCCGGAGGCGATCGACAACACTGTCGAGATCGCGCTGCGCTGCTCCTATTACCCGAAGAACCGCAATCCGATCCTGCCGCGCTTCACCGGCGGCGATGTCGCCGACAATGACGCCGCCGTGCAGGCGGAAGCCGACGAACTGGCCCGCCAGGCCCATGAGGGGCTCGACGCGCGCCTTGCCATGCATGGCCCGACCGCGGGCTATACGGTCGAGCAATACCGCGAGCGGTTGAACTTCGAGCTTGGCATTATCACCAAGATGAAGTTTCCCGGCTACTTCCTGATCGTTGCCGACTTCATCAAATGGGCCAAGGCGCAAGGCATTCCGGTCGGGCCTGGCCGCGGTTCGGGCGCAGGCTCGCTGGTCGCCTATTCGACCACCATCACCGACATTGATCCGCTGCGCTTCTCGCTGCTGTTCGAGCGCTTTCTCAATCCCGACCGCGTGTCGATGCCCGACTTCGACATCGACTTCTGTCAGGATCGGCGCGAGGAGGTCATCCGCTACGTCCAGCAGAAATACGGCCGCGACCAGGTCGGCCAGATCATCACCTTCGGTACGCTGCAGGCGCGCGCCGTGCTGCGCGACGTCGGCCGCGTCCTGCAAATGCCCTATGGCCAGGTCGACAAGCTCTCCAAGATGGTGCCGCAGAATCCGGCCAATCCGGTCAAGCTCGCCGACGCCATCGCCAACGAGCCGCGCTTTGCCGAAGAGGCCGAGAGGGAGCCGATCGTCCAGACGCTGCTCGACATGGCGCAGAAGCTGGAAGGCCTCTACCGCCATGCCTCGACGCACGCCGCCGGCATCGTCATCGGCGACCGGCCGCTCTCGGAGCTGGTGCCGATGTACCGCGATCCGCGCTCGGACATGCCCGTCACCCAGTTCAACATGAAATATGTCGAGCAGGCCGGGTTGGTGAAGTTCGATTTCCTCGGCCTGAAGACGCTGACCGTGCTGGAGACGGCGGTGAAGCTGATCCGCCGGCGCGGCATCGAGATCGACCTGGCAACCATCCCGCTCGACGATCCCGAGACCTACGCCATGCTGTCGCGCGGCGAAGTGGTCGGCGTGTTCCAGGTGGAAAGTGCCGGCATGCGCAAGGCGCTGATCGGCATGCGGCCCGACTGCATCGAGGACATCATCGCGCTGGTCGCACTGTATCGACCCGGCCCGATGGAAAACATCCCGACTTATAACGCCCGCAAGCATGGCGAGGAGGAGATGGCCTCGATCCATCCCAAGATCGACCATCTGGTGAAGGAGACGCAAGGCGTCATCGTCTACCAGGAACAGGTGATGCAGATCGCGCAGGAGCTGTCGGGCTACTCGCTCGGCGAAGCCGATCTGCTGCGCCGCGCCATGGGCAAGAAGATTCGCGCCGAGATGGACAAGCAGCGCGAGCGCTTCGTCTCCGGCGCGGTCGAGCGTGGCGTCGGCAAGCCGCAAGCCGACTTCATTTTCGACCTGCTGGCCAAGTTCGCCGACTATGGTTTCAACAAATCGCACGCCGCCGCCTATGCGGTGGTTTCATACCAGACCGCCTATCTCAAGGCGCATTATCCGGTCGAGTTCCTGGCGGCGTCGATGACGCTCGACATGGGCAACACCGACAAGCTCGCCGATTTCCGCCAGGACGCGCTGCGCCTCGGCATCGAGGTGCTGGCGCCGTCCGTGACATCGAGCTTTCGCCCCTTCGAGGTCGGTGAGAACCGCATCTATTATTCGCTGGCAGCGCTCAAGGGCGTCGGCGACGCGGCGGTCGAGCACATCGTTGCCCAGCGTGGCGAAAAGCCGTTCAAGAGCCTCGCCGATTTCTGCGAGCGGGTCGATCCCAAGATCGTCGGCAAGCGCGTCTTCGAAAGCCTGATCATGGCCGGCGCGCTCGACTGCTTCGGCCACGACCGCGCGTCGATGATGGCGGGCGTGGAACGCATGATGGGACTGGCGTCGCTGGCGCAGCAGAACGCGGTTTCCGGACAGCACGACATCTTCGGCGCCTCGCTCGGCGCCCAGTCGCAGGCACTCAATCTGCCGGCGACAGAGCCGTGGCTCGCCGCCGACCGGCTGCATCGTGAATTCCAGGTGGTCGGCTTCTACCTCTCGGCCCACCCGCTCGACGAGTACAAGGCGGCCCTGCAGAAGATGCGGGTGCAGACGTGGGCCGAGTTCTCGGCGGCCGTCAAACGCGGTGCCGCCGCCGGCCGTCTGGCCGGCACGGTGACATCCAAGCAGGAACGCAAGACGCGCACCGGCAACAAGATGGGCGTCATCGCCTTTTCGGATACGTCAGGCCAGTACGAAGCCGTGCTGTTTTCGGAAGGACTGGCACAGTATCGCGACCTGCTCGAGGCCGGCCGCTCCGTCGTCATCACCGTTGCGGCCGAGGACAGGCCGGAAGGCGTCAATCTGCGCATCAACTCGGTGCAGTCGCTGGAGGATGAGGCAAGTCGCATCCAGAAGGCGCTGCGTATCTTCGTGCGCAACGCCACGCCGATCAACACGCTGGCCGGCCAACTGACCGTCAGGGGCGAAGGCCAGGTCAGTTTCGTGCTGATCAAGGAAGAAGGCGAGGGTGAAATCGAGATAGAGCTGCCGAACCGCTACCGTATCTCGCCGCAGATCGCCTCGGCGATGCGCGCGGTGCCGGGCGTGGTCGAAGTGGAATTGGTGTGACCCCCGCTCTTTTCGGCGCGCGGCAATCAGCCGGGCGGTCGCTGCCGCCAACGCCGGCGCAGTCAGCATGAAGCCGGCGCAGAGGAATGGGTCGCAGGCGGTTTCAGTCTTGGCGCGGCTGCGTGACCGGCTGCGCAGGCTTTATCATGGGCGCACGCCGGCCGCTTTCCGGTTCCAACTGGTGGCCATCGTCATCGACCTCGCCATCGTCGCCTTCTTCATCGCGACGCCGGTTCTCCAGGACAAGCCGTCATTCCTCTGGCTCGACTATTCGGCGGCCGCGCTGGTTGCCGCGGACCTCGCTGCCCGCCTGCTTGCCTCCAAGAACATGCTGCGGCTGATGAAGCAGCCGACCTCGTGGGTCGATGTCTTCATCCTCTTGACGCTGCTGATGCCAACGGCGTTCGCCAATCTCGCCTTCCTGCGCATCCTGCGGCTGTGGTCGCTGTCACGCAGCGGTTCGCTCTGGCGGCATTTCGAGATGCGAGGACTGCGGCCGTGGCGAGAGGCTAGCCACGCGGTCATCAACCTTTTGACCTTCCTGTTCGTCATCACGGGCTTCGTCTACACGTTCTTCTTTCGCACTGGCGCCGGTCTGGAAAACTATATCGACGCGCTTTATTTCACTGTCGCCACGGTGACGACGACCGGCTTCGGCGACATCGTGCTGCCGGGCATGGCCGGCAAGCTGACGGCAATCGTCACCATGATCATCGGCATATCGCTGTTTGTCAGACTGGCTCAGGCGATCTTCCGGCCAGCCAAGGTGTTGTTTCCCTGTCCGCAGTGCGGCTTGCGGCGGCACGAGCCGGACGCCGTGCATTGCAAGGCCTGCGGCCATCTTCTCAACATACCCGACGAAGGGAACTGACGGCCGGCGGGACTACGACGCCGCCACTTCGGCCGGCTTTATCTGCCTGCGCTGCAGATTGAGCAGATTGCCCATCAGGATCAGCAGCGCGCCGCCGGCGGTGAAGGCGTCGATCTGCTCGCTATAGAGCAGCCAGCCGATCAGTGCCGATAGCGGCACGCGTAGAAAATCCATCGGCGAGACGATGGTCGCGTCGGCATAGCCAAGCGCTCGGGCCATACAGAAATGCGACGACATGCCGGTGAAGGCGATCAGCACGATCCATGGCCATAGCTCCAGTGGCGGGTTGCGCCACGTATAGAGCGCCGGGATGAGACCGACCACCGACTGGACAATCAGCATCCAGCAGATGATGCGTACGACGCTGTCCGTCCGGGTCAGCGACTTGACGGTGACCACCGAGATGCCGAAGCAGGCCGCGGCGCCCAGCACGACCAGATGTCCAGGATCGACCGAGCCGACACCGGGGCGCACGATGATCACCACGCCTATCAGCCCCAGCGCGATCGCTGCCAACTTGGGCCGGTTCAGCCTTTCGCCCAGAAAGATCACCGCCAGGATAGCTGTCCAGATCGGAGTGGTGAATTCGATCGAGATCAACACGGCCAGCGGAATCAAGGTGAGGGCGTAGAGCCATGCCGCCTGGCCCGTGTAATGGATGACGTTGCGGGCGATATGGGCAACCGGGCGCTGCGTGCGCATGGCTTGAAAGCCGCCACTCATCATCACCAGCGGCAGCAGGATGAAGAAGCCGATCACGGAGCGCAACTCCAGCACTTGGAAGACGTTGAGCTCCGCTGTCGTGGCCCGGCCGGCGACCGTCATGCCAAGGAACGAGGCGATAGACAGCGCCATCCAGAACGCGGCCTTGGGGATCGAGGGGGTGGGTGCCATTCGCGCTATGTCGCAGGCCAGCACCTCTGCCGCAACCGCTAGCCAAGGCATTCTTCTGGGCCAGTCGCGACTGGCTCGATGTTGTAAAACAGTCATGTGGCGGACGGAACCTGAAACGGTAGGTGGCGTTGAGTCCCGATGGTCAGCCGTGCTCGTGGATCGCCCCGCCTTTTTTCGAAACGACAAGGAGAGCTTCGATGAGATCCTTCGCGCAATTCGCGCTTACCGGCGGTCTATTGGTTGCGGCAGGCGCAGCACATGCCGACGAGACCCAATTTCTCCAGTCGTTCAAGGGCAATTTCGCCGGCAAGGGCACTGTCCAGGTAACCACGGATGCTCCGAACGTCAGCGTATCGTGCAGCTTCAAGTCGAATGCGACCTCAACCTCGCTATCGCTGGATGGAAATTGCCGCGGTCTCATTGTGGTGTCGCGGGCCATCAGCGCCAATCTGAAAGTTACAGGTGCCAAATACAGCGGCACCTATGTCGGCTCTCGCACGGGACCGGCGCAACTCAACGGCAGCCGTTCGGGCAATGCGATCAACCTGGGCATTCGCTGGGCCAAGGAGGTCAATGGCGACCGAAGGGCGCAGATGAAGGTCGAGAAACGCGGCGAGAACGGCATGCGGCTGACCGTCATCGACACCGACCCGAAAACCGGCAAGAGCGTGGTGACGAGCAGGATAGACTTGCAGCGCACCTGACGAAAATCAATCTTCGAGCGGCTCCGGCGGATGGGCATCGCGGCCCTTGCCGAATGTGTAGCCGGTTTCCACCGCTTTGCGGCCGAACTTGTCGCGCAAGGCATCGATGGCGCCTTCAGCCATGGCGCGCTTGCGCGACTGGATGTCGACCAGATCGGGCGGGTCGGCCTTGTCATCGTCCGAGAGGTCGCTGACGCCGATGCCGAGCAGCCGATACTTCGTGCCGTCGGTTTCCTTGCGCAGAAGCTCCACCCCAGTCTGAAAGATGCGGTCGGCGAGCCGGGTCGGGTCGCCGAGCTGGCGATTGCGCGTGCGCAGCTTGAAATCCTGGCTCTTCAGTTTCAGCACCACGGTGCGCCCGGCAATGCCTGACTTTTTCAGCCGTGCCGAAACCTTTTCCGAAAGCCCCCTGAGAACCGCGATCAGTTCCTCCAGCGACGCGATGTCGGTGTCGAAGGTGGTTTCGGCCGATACGCTCTTGGCGTCCTGATCGGGATCGACGCGGCGGACATCCTCGCCGCGCGAAAGGTGGTAGAGCCGGTCGCCCATCGTGCCATAGCGGCGCATGAGGTCGCCGCGATCCATCTGCTGCAGCTGGCCGATGGTGCGGATGCCGTCACGCTCCAGCGTTGCGTTGAACGCCTTGCCGACACCCCAGATCATGGTCACCGGCTGCGCCGCCAGGAAGCCGACCGCCTCGGCTTCGCCGATGACCGAGAAGCCGCGCGGTTTACGGAAGTCCGACGCTATCTTGGCGAGGAACTTGCAGTAGGACAGGCCGGCCGAAACGGTGATGCCGATCTCCTTCTCGACCGCCAGCGCAAAGCGCGCCAGCACCACAGCGGGTGGCAGGCCGTGCAGCCGTTCGGTGCCGGCGAGGTCGAGAAACGCCTCGTCGATCGACAGCGGCTCGACCAGCGGCGTCAGCGCCTGCATCATGGCGCGCACCTCGCGGCCGACGCGGACGTATTTCTCCATGTTGGGGCTGATGACCACCGCCTCCGGGCAGGCTTCGAGCGCCTTGAACATCGGCATGGCCGAGCGGACGCCCTGGATGCGGGCGATGTAGCATGCGGTGGAGACCACGCCGCGCTTGCCGCCGCCGATGATCAGCGGCTTGTCCTTGAGCACCGGATTGTCGCGCTTTTCGATTGCCGCATAGAAGGCGTCGCAATCGATATGGGCCAGATGCAGCCGGTAAAGCTCGGGATGACGCGCAAGCCGGGGGCTGCCGCAGCGCTCGCAGCGGCTCGTCTGGCTGCGCTGAAACGTCAGGCAGTCGCGGCAAAAACCGTGATCGGGATTGTTGACAGAGGCCGCCATCGCTGCGAACATAAAGAGAACAGAGGCAATGGTACGACAGTGCAAGGCCAGCGACAAGGCTGGCCTGGGGAGAACGCATGAGCACGACCATAGCGCCGCTTGCGCCCGAGCTTTTGGCTGAATTCGAGGACCTCTTCGGCAAGCAAGGTGCCTGCTACGGCTGCTGGTGCACGCATTTCCGGCTGGCGCCGGCGACGCGCCGCGAGAGCAGCCGGGAACGCAACAAGGACCACATCAAGGCACGCATCGAGGCCGGCCCGCCGCCGGGCCTGCTGGCATTCGAGGACGGTCAGGCGGTTGGCTGGATGCAGATCGGACCGCGCGCCGACGTGCCCGAGTGGAACAACCAGGGCAGGGGGTCGGCACCGGTCGATCCTGCCGACGCCACGGATCCGGCCGTCTGGGCGATCTCCTGCTTCTTCATCCGCGGCAAGGCGCGCGGCAGGGGCATCACGCATCGCCTCGTCGAAGGCGGCATCGATTTTGCCCGCCAGAACGGTGCACGGCTGCTCGAGGCTTGTCCGATAGATCTGTCTCGCGATTCGCGTTCGATCGGCCTGTTCGTCGGCTCGTCGCGGGTCTTCGAGAAGGCTGGTTTCGAGAGGCTGTTGGAACGCAAGGCCGGTCGGCCGCTGATGCGGCTGGTGCTTTGATCGAGATTGCCTGCCCGGATGCCGTTGTCGATCTCACCTTGCGGTTGGAGCGGTAATTTCATACCAGACGGACAAAGCCTTTCTTCTCGGTCAAACGGAGAATTCGCGTGAACCGTGCCCTGCCATTCGTGTTCCTTCTTGCGTTGAGTGCCCCTGCTCTCAGTCAGACCGTCGACAGTCAGGGTGCGAAGCAATTGTCCGACGACTTGTCCCGCTATGTCGGCAAGCAGGCCATCGACAAAGGCATTTTGAAGGTTTCGCTGGAAGGTGGTGCCTACAAGATCCTGTTCGATTTCAAGGCACTTGCCGCATCATTTCCGGACCAGAAACTGCTGAAGTTCGACTTTGCGCCCTATGCCCTGATGGTCAAGCCGCGCAGCGACGGATCCTGGGATGTCTCGATGGATTTCTCCCAGAGCGCCTCCTTCGAGTTCAACGGACCCGAAGGGCTGCAAAGCACTCAGTTTTCGATCAAGGACGGCAAGGGCTCGGGCGTCTACGATCCAAATCTGGCGGCCTTCACCAGCGGCACCAGTTCGATGGCCGGCATGACGATGACGTCGAAGGATGCCAAGCAGCACATGGAGGCCAGCGCCGGCGCTGGCATCGCGACCGTTGCCGCGACCAAGTCGGCGACCGGGGGCGTCGATTTCACAACCTCGCAGAAGGTGTCGAGTTTTGTCGAAGCGATCAATTTCGATGACCCCGAGAGCGGGCTGAAATTCCCGGTCACCGTCAGGTCGCCGGAATTGTCGGTCGAAGCCAGCGGCAAGGGCGTGCAGACCAAGCCATTGCTCGATCTCCTGGCATTTGCTGTGGCCAACGAGGACGAGGCGACGCTGAAGGCCAACCAGGCGCAGCTCAAATCGCTTTTGTTCGCCGCCTTACCGCTTTGGCAGCGTATCGACGGGACCTATGGTTTCAAGGATTTCGCGGTGGAAAGCCCGGTCGGCAATTTCGGCGCCACCCAGCTCAGCACCGTGTTCGGCTCCGACGGCGTCGCCCAAAATGGCACGATCACCTACGGCATCAAGGCATCGGGACTGACCGTGCCGACCCAGCTTCTCCCGAGCTGGAGCGTGGGGTTGTTGCCCACCGATGTCGATTTGAACTTTGGCGGCGCCAATATCGATCTCGACAGCATGGCGAAGAAGGCGATCGAAGCCTTTGATCTCAATAAGAATCCGCCGCTGTCTGCCGAATTCGGCGAGCAGCTTAAGGCCGACTTCATGGCCAAAACGCCGAAGGTCGTGCTTGGCCACAGCACCGTGAAGAACAAGGATACGGAGATCGCCCTGGAAGGCGAGATGACATTCCCAGGCGAAAAGCCCGAAGGTAGCGTGACCGTCGATGTCGCCGGCTTCGACAAGCTTGTCGAAAGCCTGCAGGAAGCGGCAAAGTCGGAACCGGAGGTGGCCCAATACGTGCCAGTCGCTCTCATGGCGAAGGGCTTCGGCAAGACGCTGCCCGATGGCCGGCTGGAATGGATCGTCAACGCCAAGGCCGACGGTTCGGTCACCGTCAATGGCGTCATGCTGAAGCCTGCCGATCCGGCCGTGGACGACAGCGTGGACGATGGTGACGGCGACGATGACAGCGGGGACGACAGCGGCGGCGCAGGTGCGAAACTGAACCCCTGAAGGCTGGAGTTTAGAGCCTCAGCGCGCTTGCGATCTTCGGTGCGGCTTCGTGCCAGTCCTGGACGACGACCACATCGTCCGTCACCGGGGGCAGGAATGCGCGCAGCGAATTATCGGCCATCAGGTGGAACAGTTCGGCGTCGGCGACCGATTCCCGCACCGACGCCAGATTGTGCGGCTGATCGTCGACGAAGACCACCGGTCGGCCGGCCTTGCCGCGAAGCTTGGCCACTGCCGGTCCTTTGGCCATTTCAGTGGTCAGAAGCGGGTAGCTCAGTCCAAGCGCGTCGAGATGGACACGACGCACGGCACGGTGTTTGTGCGGCATGGCCGTCAGCAAGATGATTTCCGCGCGGTCGCCAAGTCCTGCCAGGGCCTCTGCCGCGCCGTCCGTAATGTTTTGCCAATCGGCTTGCGTGTCAAAGAAATCGCCCAGCAGTGCCGTGACTTCGGGCTGTTCGATCAGGCGGCCGCTGGCCGTCTCTGCGATGTTGCCGGTCAGCCGGAACGAGGCCAGCGTCAGGCCATAGCCACGCGTCTTGAGGAAATTCGGAAACGGGCGGATGAATTCGAGCACGACATCGTCGACATCGAGCACCAGCAACGGCCGGTTGTCGGCTGCCAGTTCTTCGATCTGGCGCGCTGTTTCTGGATCATCGCTCATATGGAATGCTCGTGATTGTCATCGCCCAGCGGCAGCGACCGCAGGGCCTTGCCGACAGCAGCCGGCGGGGTGCCTGTTTCCTCGGCAAAGCGCATCAGCGTCGGCTCGTGGGCGAGGATGAATTGCAGGACACCAGCCAGGAAACCTGGCTCACTGGCGGCTTTGCGGATCGAATGGACCTCTATGCCGGTGATAGCCAGAAAGCGCGGCAAAAGCTCCGGATCGGAGGCGACAAAGCCCAGGGCCTTCACGGCAATCGATTCCGCTTCTTCGCGCATTGACGCTGCGTTTGCCATCACTACCTTCGGTGTGTGGAATGAGTCTCTCCCGCAGTAATGGCAAGAGTTGCTTGCGGCAAGCCATTAGAGCGTGGCGCGCCCTTTGGACGCGTAGGCGACGAGGTGGAATTCGCGCTGTTTTCCAGCCGCGGATTTCCGTTTCGTCAATCATATTGCCGTAAAGTGAAGCAGGGTTTGGTGCGTTCAGACATGGGCGCATGACGGTCGCCTTCGAAGCGGAAGGGCGGCCGGGACGGGATATCGATGCCGAAGAAGGTTATGATCGTCGAGGACAATGAGCTCAACATGAAGCTCTTTCGGGACCTCATCGAGGCAAGCGGTTACGAGACCGTGCGCACCCGCAACGGTCTGGAAGCGCTCGATCTGGCACGCCAGCACCGGCCGGATCTCATCTTGATGGATATCCAGTTGCCTGAGGTGTCGGGGCTTGAAGTGACCAAATGGCTGAAGGAGGACGACGAACTGCACGTCATCCCCGTCATCGCCGTGACCGCCTTCGCCATGAAAGGCGACGAGGAACGTATCCGCCAGGGTGGCTGCGAGGCTTATATCTCGAAGCCGATTTCGGTGCCGCGTTTCATCGAAACCATCAAATCCTATCTGGGCGATGCGTGATGTGCCCCTTCAGCCGAGTCGGAGCGTTATGAAATGACTGCGCGGATCCTCGTCGTCGACGATATCCCTGCCAATGTGCGGCTGCTGGAAGTGCGGCTGCTGGCCGAATATTTCGAAGTGTTGACCGCCACCAACGGGCCGGATGCGATCGAGACCTGCGAGAACGGCAAGGTCGATGTCGTGCTGCTCGATGTGATGATGCCTGATATGGACGGCTTCGAGGTCTGTCGGCGGCTGAAGAGCGATCCGGCGACATCGCACATTCCGGTGGTGATGATCACCGCGCTGGACCAGGTTTCCGACCGCGTCCGCGGGCTTGAGGCCGGCGCCGACGACTTCCTGACCAAGCCGGTCAACGACCTGCAGCTGATGACGCGCGTCAAGAGCCTGGTTCGGCTGAAGTCGCTGACCGACGAGTTGCGGCTGCGCGCCTCGACGACGCGCAATATCGGCATCGAGGAGTTGCTCAGCCGCAATTTCGCATCCGAGGACACGACGCCGAAAGTGCTTTTGATCGACGAGCGCAAAACATCCGTCGAGCGCATCCAGAAGATGCTGCGTGATCGGGCCGACCTCGACGTCACACATGATCCGCATGCCGGTTTCTTCCAGGCCGCCGAGACATCCTATGAATGCGTGATGATCTCGACCGCGTTCGCCGATTTCGATCCGCTGAGGCTCTGTTCGCAGTTGCGCTCGCTCGATCGCACCCGCTTCGTGCCGATTATCCTGCTGGCGGAGGAGGGCGAGGAGGAACGTATCATTCGCGGCCTGGAACTCGGCATCAACGACTATCTCATGCGGCCGATCGACCAGCAGGAACTGACGGCACGGCTGCGCACGCAGGTGCGCCGTAAGCGCTACAACGACCAGCTACGGGCCAGCGTCACCCAGACAATCGAAATGGCGGTGACCGACGGTCTGACCGGGCTGCACAATCGCCGCTATCTGGACAGCCATCTGCAGACGCTGTTCGATCGCGCCGTGGCACGGCGCCGGCCGCTGTCGGTGATGATCACCGACCTCGATCGCTTCAAGGCGATCAACGACGCGCACGGTCATGATGGCGGCGACGAGGTGCTGCGGGAATTCGCACGGCGGCTGCGCAAGAATGTCAGGGGTATCGACCTTGCCTGCCGTTTTGGCGGCGAGGAGTTCGTCGTGGTGATGCCGGATACCGACGGCGCGGTGGCCGAGAAGGTGGCCGAGCGCATTCGCGCCGAAATCGCCCAGGCGGCTTTCGCCATCGGCCAGGACGGCAAGGCGATCGAAGTCACGGTCAGCGTCGGCGTGTCGTCGGTGCTGAAGGGCGTGGACACGGTGGCGGCGCTGATGAAGCGTGCCGATCTCGCGCTCTACGAAGCCAAAAGCGGCGGCCGCAATCGGGTCGTCGCCAAGGCGGCGTAGTGATCCAGCCCCGATTATCCAGTCAACCCGACAGGGTTACCCGTTTACCTTAATCCAAGCGATTCGCGAGCCTTGGTTAAGAAACTGTTGATTTTCATAAGCTCTTGCGCGACTGTGCAGGCCAAGACGAAGCCGGCACGAGGATAGACCGCCGGCTCCGGTCCCTGGGAATACCCCATGATGCTCAGGTCCGCCGCATCTCCTGGGTCCGTGGGGTCGGCCGGCCGGCGCTGGCACATAGTGGCCTCCTCGTACCGCTGCCAAACGCCGACCGGCCCCCTTCTTTCCAATGAACATCAGAGCTCCGTGCCAAAGCACGGAAGACTCTGGGTTTTTGCGCCTGAAAATCTGGATATCGTTACGGGAAATTGCCCCGAGCGCTTGTTCCGCGGCAACCAACAGGGGGAACAATACCGTTCCCTTCCATTTCATTCATATGGCGCACAAGGGGCTTGCGGCAAGACCCGGCTCCTCCCGTAAAACCGACCCGAACCAAGGTGCGGAAAACGGGAGTGATGATAATGGTTTCAGATCATGCGGTGGTGATCGCCGGGGGTGGTCCGACGGGATTGATGCTGGCGGGCGAACTGGCGCTAGCAGGCGTCGACGTTGCCATTGTCGAAAGGCGGCCGGATCAGAAACTTGCCGGCCTGCGCGCAGGCGGCCTCCATGCACGCACCATCGAGGTGCTCGACCAGCGCGGAATTGCCGATCGGTTCTTCTCCCAGGGCCAAGTGAGCCCGGCCGTAGGTTTTCACATGATCCGCCTGGACATCAGCGATTTCCCAACCCGGCACAATTACCTGTTGGCGCTGCGGCAGAACCACATCGAGCGCATCCTGGCCGACTGGGTCGGCGAGTTGAAGGTGCCGATCTATCGTGAACACGAGGTTGCGGGGTTTATCCAGGACGACAGCGGCGTCGACGTCGAACTGTCCACCGGTCACCGCCTGAGGGCCGCATATCTGGTCGGCTGCGACGGAGGCCGCAGCACCATTCGCAAGGCGGCCGGTATCGAGTTCGCCGGATGGGATCCGACGATGAGCTGGATGATTGCCGAGGTCGAAATGTCGGAAGAACCGGCATGGGGCTTCCGCAGCAACGCCTCCGGAATTCATGCCCTGGGTAAGATCGAGGACGGCAAGAAGGTTGGCGTCGTGCTGACGGAGCCCCGCCTGGAGGCGCGCGGCGAACCGACGCTACGCGAGCTCAGCGAGGCGCTGGCTGCCATCTATGGCACCGATTTCGGGGTCCACAGCCCGACCTGGCTCTCCCGCTTCACCGACATGACGCGCCAGGCTGCCGCATATCGCGACAGACGCGTGCTCCTGGCCGGCGATGCCGCCCACGTCCATCCGCCGATGGGTGGACAGGGCCTCAACATCGGCGTGCAGGATGCGGTGAACCTTGGATGGAAGCTTGCCCAGGTCATCAAGGGGATATCGCCGGAAAGCCTTCTCGACAGCTATCATGCCGAGCGCCATCCGGTTGCCGCCCGCGTGTTGCGTAACACGATGGCGCAGGTCGCGCTTCGCCGCACGGATGACCGCAGCAAGGCCTTGGCCGACACCGTTGCCGAGTTGCTCGGCATGGATGAACCCCGCAAAAAGATCGCAGCCGAGATGTCCGGCCTGTGTGTCCACTACGACCTCGGCGAGGGGCACCCGCTGCTTGGGCGGCGAATGCCCGATCTCGATCTGACCACCGCCGGCGGACCGTTGCGGGTCTTCACCTTGCTGCACGACGCGCGGCCCGTGCTGCTCAACCTCGGTGAGCCCGGCAGACTGGACATCGCGCCCTGGGCAGAACGGGTTCGGCAGATCGACGCCGGTTACGCCGGTATCTGGGACCTGCCGGCTCTCGGGAGTGTCGTTGCGCCCGACGCGGTCTTGATCCGGCCCGATGGTTATGCGGCTTGGGCCGGGGCGGGAACCCAACGGGGCCTTGTGGACGCGCTGACCACCTGGTTCGGGCCGCCTGCTGCCGCAGGTTAGCAGACGCGATCGCGCGACCGCCTTGAGAATATTGCTTCGCTTCCTCCGACAGTGCTCCTGACAGTTGGTTGACAGGAGTTTTCAACTGTGCAGAATTGGTTGGACCATTGGACCACTCGGAGGAAATGTGGACCAGAACAGCCTGCCACCCATTCAAATCACGGCGCGCGACGACGCCGTGTTGAAGGCGTTGGTGGGATTTGTTCGCGCCGAAGCCCTGCAGCTGGGCGACAGACTCCCAACCGAACGCATTCTCGCCGAGCGGCTGAAGGTCAGCCGCAACACCGTGCGCGAGGCTCTGACACGCTGGGAAGGGCTCGGCCTCGTCGAACGCCGGCAAGGCAGCGGCACCTATCTCAAGGCGGCTGTTTCGCCTGATATGCTGCACATGCCGCTGACACTGGCCGGCGGCAATGATTTCACCAGCCTGATGCAGACGCTGGAGATCCGCCGCGCGCTGGAGGCGGAGGCAGCAGCCCTTTGCGCCGAACGCGCCAGCCAAGCCGATATTGCCGAGATCGCACGCAAGCTCGACATCATGGAACAGGCGTTCCGCACGCGCGAGGGCATGTCGTCGGAAGAGGATTGGGAGTTCCACCAGGCGATCTACCGGGTCTCGGGCAATCCGCTGTTCGAGCAGATCATCGCCGCCATGCATGAGCTGTTTCACCGCTTCTGGGAGCATCCGCTCGGCGTGCGTGACTTCGGCCACGCCAGCTTTCCCTACCACCGGACCATCTACGAACGCATTGCTGCCCGCGATCCGCAGGGCGCTCGCGCCGAGGCGCTCAAGCTGATCGCCACCGTCGAGGACGACCTCAAGCGCGGCGCGGCCAAACTCAAACTCTCGAGCCAGACATGAACGAGCATCCATCAGGTTTCGATTACGACTATCTCGCCGAAGCGGCGACGCTTTTGGCGCATGACGAACCGTTCCCCGGCGGTGCGGTGGTGCCGCCGATCTACCAGACCTCGCTGTTCACCTTCGCCAACTATGCCGAGATGGCCGATACCTTTGCCGGCAAACGAAGGCAGCCGATCTACTCGCGCGGCGACAATCCCACGGTGATGGAGTTCGAGGCGCGCGTGGCAGCGCTCGAGGGCGCAGAAGCCGCGCGCGGCTTTTCCAGTGGTATGGCGGCGATCAGCGCCACGGTGCTTGCGTTCGTCGGTGCGGGCGAGCGCATCGTGGCGGTGCGCAATTGCTATGGCGATGCCTACCGTTTGTTCGAGCGGCTATTGCCGCGGCTCAACATCAAGGTCGATTATGTCGACGGCTCCGACCCGGATGCGGTCGCGGCGGCACTTCCCGGCGCCAAGCTGCTTTATCTGGAAAGCCCGACCTCGATGATGTTCGAGCTGCAGGACATCGCGCATCTGACACGGTTGGCCAAGGAACAGGGCATCGTCACCACGATCGACAATTCCTGGGCGACGCCGGTGTTCCAGAAGCCGATCACGCATGGCGTCGACCTGGTGCTGCATTCGGCCTCGAAATACCTTGGCGGCCACAGCGATACGGTCGCGGGCGTCGTGGCGGGTTCGGCTGCCCACATCAAGCACATCAACGAGCAGACCTATTCCTATCTCGGCGGCAAGCTGTCACCGTTCGAGGCGTGGCTTTTGCTGCGCGGCCTGCGCACGCTGCCGCTGCGCCTGCCGCACCACATGAAGAGCGGCCTGACCATCGCCGAACGCCTGAAGGCGCATGCCGCTGTCGAGCGGGTCAACCATCCCGTCTATTCGAACCACCCGGGCAAGGCGACGCTGGCCGGCTATGCCGGGCTGTTCTCTTTCGAGGTTACGGACGAGATCGACATCCCCGTCTTCGTCGACGCGCTGAAATATTTCCGCATCGGCGTCAGTTGGGGCGGGCATGAAAGCCTGGTCGTGCCGGCCAAGGCGTCGCTGGAGCAGACGCCGGGCCTGAATTCGATGGCGCGCTTCGGCGTCAGCCCCCGAACCATCCGCTTCAATGTCGGATTGGAGAGTGTCGAAGACCTGTGGGCGGATGTCGCCCAAGCCTTCGAAAAAGCCAGAAAATAACAAGCGGGTTCAAAATGGGAGTCTTGAACATGAAAAAACTGACCGTCATGCTTGCCACCGTTGCGGGACTGGCGATTTCCGCCGGAAATGCTGTGGCCGATTCGACCCTGAAAATGGTCGAAGTCATCACCAGCCCGCCACGCACCGAATTCCTGAAGAAGCAGATCGCCGAGTTCGAAACGGCCAATCCAGGCATCAAGGTCGAGCTGATCTCGCTGCCCTGGGGGCAGGCGTTCGAGAAATTCCTGACCATGGTGCAGGCCGGCGATACGCCCGACGTGGTCGAGATGCCGGAGCGCTGGATGGGCCTCTATGCCAACAATGCCCAACTCGAGGATCTCGGCCCGTATATGGCCAAATGGGATGACGCCAAGACGCTTGGCGACCGCGCCAAACAGTTCGGCTCGACCGTCAACAACACCCAGTTCATGATCCCCTACGGCTACTATGTGAACGCGCTGTTCTGGAACAAGAAACTGTTCAAGGAGGCCGGCCTCGATGGCCCGCCGGCGACGCTTGAAGATTTCGTCGCCGATTCCAAGAAGATTTCCGCGCTCCCGGGCAAGTACGGCTACTGCCTGCGCGGCGGGCCGGGCGCCTTCAATGGCATGCACATGTTCATGAACATCGCCGCCGGCAAGGGCGGTTACTTCAACGAGGACGGCACTTCGACGATCAACGAGGAGGGCTCGGTCAAGGGCCTGCAGATGCTGGCCGACATGTACAAGGACGGACTGGCGCCGAAGGATGCGGTGAGCTGGGGTTTCAACGAAACGGTCACCGGCTTCTATTCCGGCACCTGCGCCATGCTCAACCAGGATCCGGACGCGCTGCTCGGCATCGCCGACAAGATGAGCGCCGACGATTTCGCGGTAGCGCCATTGCCGGTCGGGCCGAGCGGCAAATCCTATCCGACACTCGGCTATGCCGGTTGGGCCATGTTCGCCAACTCGCAGCACAAGGACGACGCCTGGAAGCTGATGGCGACCCTTTTGTCGCCGAAGGACAATCTGGAATGGGCCAAGGAAGTCGGCGTCGTCCCGATCCACAACGGTGCCGACCAGGATCCCCATTTCAAGACCGAGCAGTTCAAGGGCTGGTTCACGGAGCTCAGCGACAGCTCCAAATATGAAATGGTCACCCCGCCGACGCATCTGGAGAACCTCGGCAATTTCGTCGACCAGGTGGCGATCAAGAATTTTCAGGAAGTGCTGCTTGGCCAGAAGACGGCCAAGGACGTCGCCGACCAGTGGGCTGCCTTCCTGACCAAGGAACAGCAGGACTGGCTGGCGAAGAACAAGAAGTAGTTTTTCTTCCCTTCTCGCCGTTCAAGGGGAGAAGGTGTCACGAAGTGACGGATGAGGGGCGGCGCTATGCCTCGATAGGTTCGCGCTGCCCCTCATCTGCCTGCCCGTCTTCCGCAGCAGCTGCGGAGGGTGGACCGGCATCTTCTCCCCGTGAACGGGGAGAAGGACGCTGTCCCCGACGCCGTTCCAGGAGCGCCCCCGAGCCAATGACCTACGCCGTGTCCGAAATACGATCCGTCGGCAAGCCGCGTCGCAAGCGGCTATCCCATGCCGCTATCGAGCCATGGCTCTATCTCAGCCCGGCGATCATCCTGCTGGTCGTGGTGCTTCTGGTGCCGCTGGTCATCGGCATCAGCTACTCCTTCCGCAAGTTCTCCGCCTTCAAGTCCGAATATGTCGGGCTCGGCCAGTATCAGGCGATGCTGTCGGATCAGGTGCTGGGCCAGGCGCTGGTCAACACGTTGTGGTGGACGGTCGCCAGCCTTTTCTTCCAGTTCTTCCTCGGCCTTGGCCTGGCGCTTCTGCTCGACAAGCCGTTTCGCGGCCGCAAGGCTGTACAAGCCCTGGTGTTCCTGCCCTGGGCGGTGCCGTCCTTCCTGTCGGGCCTGACCTGGGCCTGGCTGTTCAATCCGATCATCGGCCCGCTGCCGCACTGGCTGTTTGCATTGGGGCTGAAGGCCGGGCCGACCAATGTGCTGTCCGATCCGTCAACCGCCATGTGGGGGCCGATCGTCGCCAATATCTGGTTCGGCATTCCTTTCTTTGCCATCACGCTCTTGGCGGCGCTGAAGTCGATCCCGTCGGAACTGCATGAGGCGGCGGCGATCGACGGCGCTTCGCCCTGGCAGCGCTTCACCAAGGTGACGCTGCCGTTTCTGGCGCCGACCATCGCCATCACCGTGATGTTGCGCACCATCTGGATCGCCACCTTCGCCGACCTGATCTTCGTCATGACCGAAGGCGGACCGGCCGGCTCGACCAACACGGTGCCGGTCTACATCTATGTCAGCGCCTTCAAATCGCTGGACAAAGGCTATGCCTCGGCGGTGGCCGTGCTGCTATTGGTCCTGCTCATTGCCTATGCGATTGCGCTGATCGGTATCCGCCGCACCCTGGTGAGGCACGTCTGATGATCGCAGGACGCACAGCCTCGCAGCGCTTCTTCGGCGGCATCGGCCTCTACGCGGCAATCGCGGCTTACGTGCTCTTTGCCTTGTTCCCGATCTACTGGACGCTGAAGATCTCGGTCACGCCGGAGCGGCTGCTTTATTCCGAAGGCATCACCTTCTGGCCGTCGCACATAACGCTGCAGAACTTCGTCACCGTGCTCGAGGCCACCGATTTCCCGCGCTATTTCCTCAACAGCGTCATCGTCTCGGTATCGACGGCGGCACTGGTGACAATCATCGCCACGCTTGCCGGTTATGCCATGTCGCGCTTCACCTTTCGCGGCAAGGCAGCACTGGCGCTGATGTTGCTTTTGACCCAGACCTTTCCGCTGGTGATGGTCATTCCGCCGATCTACCGCGTGATGGGTCAGATCGGACTGATCAACAGCCTGACCGGGCTGATCATCATCTACACCGCCTTCAACACGGCTTTTGCCACCTTCCTCATGCAGTCCTTTTTCGACGGCATCCCCAAGGATCTGGAGGAAGCGGCGATGATCGACGGCTGCACGCGTGCGCAGGCGATGCGCAAGGTGATTGTACCGCTGACGCTGCCCGGTATGGGCGCCACGCTCGGTTTCGTCTTCACCGCCGCCTGGAGCGAGCTTCTGTTCGCGCTAATGCTGATTTCCAGCGACGACCAGAAGACCTTCGCCGTCGGCTTGCTCACCTTCATCGGCAAGTTCGCCGTCGATTGGGGACAGATGATGGCGGCATCCATCCTGGCGCTGATCCCGGTCTGCATCTTCTTCGCCTTCCTGCAACGCTATCTCGTCACCGGCCTGACCGCCGGCGCCGTCAAAGGATAGATCGATGGCCTCTGTTACGCTCGAGAAGGTCCGCAAGGACTATGGCGCCGTCCGCGTCCTGCACGCGGTCGACCTTGAAATCGCCGATGGCGAGTTCGTCGTCCTGGTTGGGCCGTCGGGCTGCGGCAAGTCCACGCTTTTGCGCATGATCGCCGGGCTGGAGGAGGCTTCCGGCGGCGAGATCCGCATTGGCGAGCGGCTGGTCAATGACGTAGCACCCAAGGACCGCGACATCGCCATGGTGTTCCAGTCCTACGCGCTTTATCCGCATATGGACGTGTCGAAGAACATGGGCTTCAGCCTGCTCCTGAAGAAGGCGGAGAAGGCGACGATCGACGCCAGGGTGGACGGCGCCGCCAAGCGGCTCGGGCTCGACACCTTCCTGCAGCGCCTGCCGCGGCAATTGTCCGGCGGCCAGCGCCAGCGCGTCGCCATGGGCCGGGCGATCGTGCGCGACCCCAAGGTCTTCCTGTTCGACGAGCCGCTGTCGAACCTCGACGCCAAGCTGCGCGTCCATATGCGCGCCGAGATCAAGGCGCTGCACCAGCAACTGAAGACGACATCGGTCTATGTCACGCACGACCAGATCGAGGCGATGACCATGGCCGACCGGATCGTCGTCATGCATGACGGGCTGATCCAGCAGGTCGGCGCGCCGCTCGATCTCTACGACCGGCCGGCCAACATGTTCGTTGCAGGTTTCATCGGTTCGCCTGGCATGAATTTTCTGCCGGCGACGGTTCGCAAGGGCGCTACGTTGGAGGCCGTACTGGCCGACGGCCAGGCGCTGCGGCTGCCGGAAGGCTTGCCACTGACCCACGGTGACGCCATCACCGTCGGTTTGCGGCCCGAGCATATCAAGCTGGCGGACGAGGGTGCGTTGAAGGGCGAGGTGGGTGTGGTCGAGCCGCTCGGCCTTTCGACGCAGTTCTACGTCAAGCTAGCCAGCCAGCAGCTGTGCGTCTTTGCCATGGGCCGTGCCGGCGTCAAGTCCGGCGACGTGGTGCGGTTGGCGGCCGAACCGGACCAGCTGCATCTGTTCGATGCGAAAAGCGGCGAGCGCATCGGCTGAGGGGACGCAGCCGGGTCGGATGCGGGCAGCCGGATCAGGCGCCGCTATCGAGCGGGACATACACGGTAACGCTACATTTCAATTGGATAAAATAGCGGAACGTCCAAGAGACATTTCCGGAACCTAACAGGATCGCTCGGACCTTTGCGTCTAGGGCGCAAGACCTTAGTCCCGCCGTCTTCTCAAAAGAACGGAGGTCATTTCGCCGCGAACTAGGCCACCGTCGGAGTTAGTCAACACCGACGGTGGCACCTGCAATATGGGCGAGTGGGTTGTGTGCGGATATGGTGTGATCGCGGAAGGCGATTGTAGACCGCTAACCGCGAGGGGTTCTTTTGGACAGCGGCGAGCTGTCCAACGGGTTTTCAGCCGATTTGGCCGATCGCCGCTCCTTCAGCCACAGGGACTTCTTTCTCCTTGCCAGGTTCTCGTCTCGAACGCTGTCTTCGGCGGTCACTCCGCCATGCATCGCGGCAATCACGTAGTCGGCTCTGTTGGTTCGAAAGTCGCCTTTTTGTACGGACATCGTTTTCTCCCAGTGCGAGGCATTTCCCCCCTTTTTGCCTGACGCTGAAACTAACTACTTATCCGTGGTGCAAGTCTACCAATTGGCGATTGTATTAAAACGATACACTCAGATGGCGCGATCGCACGAGAGGAGCCCATCCTGGCGAGGCTTCTTCATTGACCCTGTTGTGATCCTTGCGGGGGTGCCGCGGCGGGAGGTGTCGGAGCCTGCGGTGCGGGTTCCGTGGAAGGCGTGGCGGGGCTGTCAGGCTGAGGTGCAGGCGGTGCGGCCTCTTCCTCAGTCAGAACCTGGTCAGTCCTGGCCTTGATCTCATCGGCCGTCTGCTGGCTTATCAGCCCGTTGCTGACGGCAAAGCCAGCAGCCAGAGCGACAAGGGCTGCAATGATTGCAGCTTTCAACTTCTTCGACATCCATAGGCGCCTTATTCGTGACACCCAACCCACGGCCAAGGGTGCCGCAACCATGGCTAAGGGTCAATCCTTTGGCTGGAGTCTCTGCTCGGATGCAACGAAATCAACTGTTACAAACGAAAAACGCCGCCCATTGGGCGGCGTTTCGGCATTGCGGCGGGAAACCCGGATTACTTGATCTTGGTTTCCTTGAACTCGACGTGCTTCTTGGCGACCGGGTCGTACTTGCGGAACGACAGCTTGTCGGTCTTGGTGCGGCTGTTCTTGCTGGTCACGTAGAAGAAACCGGTGTCGGCGGTCGACAGAAGCTTGATCTTGATGTTTGCGGCTTTGGCCATGATATCAGTCCGTTTGTTCGTGGGGTTTTGGCCGCTGGAGCACGGGGAAACACCCGGACGCGGGAAACTTGGCGCGACACATAAAGAACGCGCCCGGAAAGTCAAGCCCGGTAGGCCTTGTGCGACCCGCCAGAGCCGGCTCGGGAGCGGAAATCATGCGGTTTCCGTCGCCGATGCCGCAACCTTCTTCCAGTCTCCGGTCGTGTTCCACCAGCGATTCGGATTGGCGCGGTCGTCCAGCCCCTTGGAACGGCTGGCGAGAATCGGCTGAATGCGGATCACCGGTTCCTGGTAGGAGTGCGCCTGGAAAATCGCCTCGACGACGCGGGCGGCCAGCGCCTGGTCGTCCGGCAGTTCGAAGGAAACCTCGACCGTGCCGGGGCGCCGCCGCAATTCGGTTTCGGCGCCGGCGGCCGCACCGTCAAGCGGCCTGTAGCGTTCGATGCCGTGCGCCGACTGATAGGCATTGCGGTCATATTTGCCCATGGCCAGCGGCGCGATCGCCACCACGGCATCCATGATGCGGTCGACGTCGGCGGCCGGAGCCTGGAAGGTCACGAGCAGAAGCAGTGTCATTCGTAGCGATGTGGTTTCAAAGCCGCTGTCGATCATGGAAGTGTCCTCAAGTGTTTTGGGACACCTTTTTAGCCCTGTGCTCCTGACACGGTTCTGTCAGCAGCCTGTCACCGTGCCGTGCCAAATGCATGGCAGGCCGCAGTCGCGCTACAGCAGGATCTTGCGAACCAACCTGACGGCGACCAAAGCGATATAGGCGGCGAAGAACAGGCCGAGCGACCAGCCGAAGCCGGACGGGCCGAACGCATCCATGCCGATGCCGATCGCCTGCGGGCCGAGCACCATGCCGACGCCGTAGCACAGCACGAAGGCGGCATTGGCCGACGCCAGTTCATGGCCGGAAAGCTGCGAGCCGAGATGGGCAAGGCCGATCGTGTACATGGCAGCGACGACGCCGCCCCAGACGAACAGAAGCGCGGCCATCAAATGCCAATTCTGGGCGAAGAAGGGCATGAACACGGTGCCGATAAGACCAACCGTCGCGCAGGCAATCAGCAGGTAGCGGCGATCGCTGACGCGGTCGCTGATCATGCCGATCGGGATCTGCAACAACACATTGCCGAGGCCGATCATGGTCAGCAGAAGGGCCGCATCGGCCTCGGAATAGCCGATTCGGCTGCCGTAGATCGGGAACAGCGCAAAGCCGCCGGTTTCCACCGCGCCGAACACCAGCACGGCAGCGGTCGCCGACGGCACCAGCCAGATGTAGCGCAGGAAATTGCTGGTTTCGCCATCCGAGGCGATCGACGGGCTCTCGTTGCGTGCTGCCAGCACGGGTATGGCCGCCAGCGTCACCAACGCAATGATGACGCCGAACGGCCTGAAGCCGGAACTGCCGAGATGAGCGAACAGCCACGGTCCGGCGGCAAAGCCGAGCGACAGGACAGTGGCGTAGATGCCAAGGACAAGGCCGCGCCGGTGCGGCGGCGCCGAGGTGCTGATCCAGAATTCAGACAGGATGAACAGCACCGTCAGCGCAATGTGCAGCACGACGCGCAGTGGAAACCACATCCAGAAATCGGGTGCGAAATGGAAGCCGACAAAGGCCAGCGCGCCGGCGGCGATCATGGCGATCATGGTCCAGGCAACGCCGAAGCGCATGGCGAGCGGGGTCGCCAGCGGCGCGCCGGCGATCGAGGCGAGGCCGGCGACGGCGGTGTTGAGGCCGATCATCGAAGCCGAGTGGCCGCGTGTTTCAAGGATGACGCTGAGCAGCGGCATGCCGAGGCCGATGGCGATGCCGACGACGCTGATCGACGAGATCGCCGCCACCATCGGCAGCCAGTGTACGCGCTCGTCGCCCTTTGGTTGGGTATCGACCGTCATGGATGCTGAATACTCTGTCTGTTTGATCTTACGCAATTCGGACGGAAAACCGCGTCACACTTTCCTGGAATTGCTCTAGAGAAGTTCGCGGATGAAGCGGCTGCGGACAAGCCGGTAGAAGGGCACGGGACCGCCTGGACGCAACAGTGGATCATGGGCGAGGCGCTTTTCCAGCTCGTCCAGGATCATTCGGGTGATGTCGGGTATGTCGGCTTCCCTGGCCTTGGCAAGCGGCAGCCAGACCAGCTCTTCCAGTTCGTTGGTCGGACCGCCACCGGGCAGCTCGACCGCGACGTCGTCACGCCAGGCGCTGAAGAAGCGGGTGTCGAAGCGGCGCACCCGGTTGGGCGGCGTGATGGCGCGCGCGACAAAGCGCAGCATGTCGAGAGAGGGTTGCACGCCGTGTTCGGCAAAGCCTTGCCAGTCGGATCTGGGGGTTGCGAAAGCACCCTTGCGGCCGATCAGCAACCCGGCTTCCTCATAGGTCTCTCGGATGGCCGACAGGGCGATGGCGCGGGCTCGTGCGGCGCTTGTGCGCCCCGGCCCGGCGATCAGCTTGGCTTCCTGCTTCGGGTGCAGGGCGGCGACGACCGGTATGCGGCTATCGGCCGGATCGGTGCGGCCGCCGGGAAAGACGAACTTGCCCGGCATGAAGGCGTGGCCGGCATGGCGGCGACCCATCAGAACCAGTACGTCGTCGTCCTTGCGGTCGAGCAGGATGAGGGTTGCCGCGTCGCGCGGGCGAATTGGCCGGTCGCTATGAGCGATCATGCTCCGCTCGATCCTGTCGACTTCCGCCTTGGTCATACCGTCCATGCGCAGGACCTAGCGGAAACTTCTGGCAAGCGAAAGTGGCCTTTCACGGTCGGTATGTTGCGCCAGGCAGCATTCTTGGCTGCGGCCTAGGCTCCGGGATGCGGCTCGATCACGTCGTGCTCGCCGCCGAAGCCGTGCATATAGAAGGCCCATTGCAGTCCGATGACGGCACCCTTGACCGGCTGCAGCAGCGCAACCGACAAAAGGATGGTCAGCGGCACCCAGATGGCGATGTGCTGCCATATGGACAAAGTCGACGTCGCCTCAACGCCCATGAAGGCGCCCAGCACGATGTGGCCGACGATGACGATGACGAGGTAGGCCGGCAGGTCGTCGGCCCGGTGGTGATGCAATTCCTCGCCGCAGACGCCGCATGTGTCGACGGTCTTGGTAAAAGCGCGAAACAGCTTGCCTTCGCCGCAATGCGGGCAGCGGCCGAGCAGGCCGCGCTTCATCGCCGTCCACAGCGGGCGTGCGGCCCGGCCCGAGTGATGTTCTCCGCCGAAAACCTGTTCTTCCATGGCTGTTGTCATCATCGTCTCCTGCCGCGCGAACCCGGTCGCGATTGCGACGCGCGGGCGCGGCCCTTGGCCTTGTGAAACGACCGCTTGGAGCCCGGCAGAGGCTTTGGGTCGGTCAACATCTCGAAGCGCATTGCGCCGGCCATCGGCGCCACCTCGACAAGCCGGACCTCGACGCGGTCCGCGAGTTGGTAGCCTTTGCCAGAGCGTTCTCCGAACAGGGAGCGAGCCGTTTCATCGTATATATAGTAATCGCCGCCCAGAGTTGACACCGGGATGAAACCATCCGCGCCGTACTGCGGCAATTGGACAAATAGTCCTGATTTGGTGACGCCGGAGATGCGGGCATCGAACCGGTCATCGACGCGTTCGGCGAGATAGGCGGCGATCAGACGGTCGACCGTGTCCCGCTCGGCCGCCATTGCGCGGCGTTCCGTGCCGGAGATCAGCACCGCGACATCTTCGAGCCGTGCCGCTTCGTCCTGCGTCAGCCCGCCTGGACCCAGTCCGAGTGCGGCAATAAGTCCGCGATGCACGATCAAATCGGCATAGCGGCGGATCGGCGAGGTGAAATGGGCGTAGCGGCGGAGGTTGAGACCGAAATGGCCGATGTTCTTTGGCGAGTATTCGGCCTGGCTCTGCGAGCGCAGCACCACTTCGTTGACAAGGCCTTCATTGTCGGCGCCGCGCACGCGCTCCAAAATGCCGTTGAACTGGCTTGGCTGCATCTGCGCGCCGCGCGCCAGTGACAGGCCCAATGTCTGCAGGAACTCGCGCAGCGATTCCTGCTTGGCGAGCGACGGCGCGTCGTGGACGCGATAGACCAGCTCCTGCTTCTTCGCCTCCAGCGTCTCGGCCGCGGCGACATTGGCCTGGATCATGAATTCTTCGATGAGCTTGTGGGCATCGAGCCGCTCCGGCACGATGACGCGGTCGACGGTGCCGTCCGGCTTGAGTACGATCTTGCGCTCCGGCAGATCGAGTTCGAGCGGCTGGCGGCCATCGCGGCCGCGCTTCAGGATCGCATAGGCGTCCCACAGTGGCTTCAGCACGGTTTCGAGGATCGGGCCTGTCTTGTCGTCCGGCGCGCCGTCGATCGCCGCCTGAGCCTGTTGGTAGGCGAGCTTTGCCGCCGACTTCATCATGACGCGATGGAAGGTGTGCCTGAGCTTGCGGCCCTCGGCCGAAAAGATCATGCGCACCGCCAATGCCGGCCGGTCCTGGCCCTCGCGCAGCGAGCAGAGATCGTTGGAGATGCGCTCGGGCAGCATCGGCACGACACGATCCGGGAAATAGACCGAGTTGCCGCGCTTCAGCGCTTCGCGGTCGAATGCAGTGCCATAGCGCACATAGGCGGCGACGTCGGCGATCGCCACGGTGGCGACCACGCCGCCCGGGTTCTTCTCGTCGAGGTCCGGCGCGGCGAAGACGGCGTCGTCATGGTCCTTGGCGTCGGCCGGATCGATGGTGACCAGCGGCAGGTCGCGCCAATCCTCGCGGTGATCCAGCGTCGCCGGCTTGACCGCTTCGGATTCTGCGATGACGTCGGCCGGGAAAATATGCGGAATGTCGTGCGCATGGATGGCGATCATAGAGACCGCCTTTTCGCTGGTTAGAGAGCCCAGCACGTTGAGCACCTTGGCTCTCGGCAAGCCGAAACGGGAGGCTCGCGCCGGCTCGACCTCGACCAGGTCGCCATTCTTGGCGCCGTTCTGGAATTCCTTGTCGACGATCAGTTCGGGCTGGCGCCGTTCCACCGGTTCGATGCGGAAGGTGCCGTCCTGCAGGATGCGAAAGATACCGAGCACGGCATCGGTACGTTTTTCGAAAATCTTCACCACCCGCCCGGTGTAGGCGGGGCCGCCCAGGGCGACGTTCGTGTCGTCGGCCGGAAAGGTCTTGGCCAGCACGCGGTCGCCAATGCCGGGCGCCGGTCCACTGCCACTGCGCGACAGGCGGATGGAAACGATGGGCGGCGGCCCATTGGCTGTGTGTTCGGTTGGGCGCGCCAAAAGCACGCCATCGGCATCGCGGTCGAAAATATCGAGGACCGTGACATGGGGCAGGGCGCCGACGCGGGCCAGCCCCTTGCGCTCCTTGGTGAGGAAGCCTTCGTCCTGCAGGTCGCGCAAAATGTCCTTCAGCCAGATACGGTCATCGCCGCGCAGCGCGAACGCCTTGGCGATGTCGCGCTTGCCGGCGCGATCCGGATTTTCGGCAATGTAGCGCAGGATTTCGTCACGCGACGGCCGATAGTCGTCCTTGACCTTGGCCCTGGTGTCGGCGGTGCGCGGATCGCCGTGGGTTCTGCCGGTGATCTTGCGCGCCACGCTGTCCTACCCTTTTTTCTTCGCGGCCGGCTTCTTCGCAGCCGGCTTCTTGGCGGCAACTTTCTTGGTTGCCGGAGCTTTGGCCGCGGCCGCCTTGCGGAACGGCTTTTTGCCGCCGCCGCCCTTGGCTTCCTTCTCGGCAATCAGCGCCAGCGCATCCTCCATCGTCACCGACTGGGGATCCTTGCCCTTGGGCAGCGTAGCATTGACCTTGCCGAAATTCACGTAAGGCCCGTATTTGCCGTCGCGCACGACGATCTTGCCGCCGCCATCGGGGTGGTCGCCGAGCTCCTTGAGCGCAGCGGCCGTGCCGCCATTGCGGCCACCCTTGCCCTTCAGCTGCTTCTCGGCGATCACCGACACGGCGCGGTTGAGGCCGATCGAGAACACGTCCTCGATGCTTTCAAGATTGGCATAGGTGCCGTCATGCAGCACGAACGGGCCGTAACGGCCGAGCCCGGCCGAGATCATCTTGGCCGTTTCCGGATGCTGGCCGACATCGCGCGGCAATGACAGCAGCGCCAGCGCCTTTTCATGGTCGATCGACTCTGCCGTCCAGCCCTTGGGCAGGCTGGAGCGCTTGGCTTCCTTGCCGTCGCCGCGTTGCAGATAGGGGCCGAAGCGGCCGCTGCGCAGCGTGATTTCCTCTGACGTATAGGGATCCTTGCCGATAATCTTGGTGCCGTCTTCGCCGCCGCCATTCTCACCATTGGGGTTGGCGGCATCGCCGAGCTGGCGGGTGAAGGAGCATTCGGGATAGTTGGAGCAGCCGACGAAGGCGCCGAACTTGCCGAGCTTCAGCGACAGATTGCCGGTGCCGCATTTCGGACAGATGCGTGGGTTCGAACCGTCCTCGCGCGCGGGGAACACCAGCGGCGCCAGCTCTTCATTCAGCGCATCCAGCACGTCGGTGACGCGCAGTTCCTTGATGTCGGCGACTGCGCCGGAAAAATCCTTCCAGAAATCGCGCAGCACGTCCTTCCAGGCGAGCTTGCCGTCGGAAATCTCGTCGAGCTTTTCCTCGAGGGACGCGGTGAAGTCGTACTCGACATAGCGCTTGAAGAAGCTTTCGAGGAAAGCCGACAGCAGCCGGCCCTTGGCCTGCGGCACCAGCCGGCGCTTGTCGATGGTGACATAGTCGCGGTCCTCGAGCGTCTTCAGGATCGCCGTATAGGTAGAAGGCCGGCCGATGCCGAGCTCTTCCAGCTTCTTGATCAGCGACGCTTCGGAGTAACGCGGCGGCGGCTCGGTGGTGTGCTGGGTGGCGTTGATCGCCTGGCGGGCAAGCTGCTCGCCGGCACGGATCTCGGGCAGGCGACGATTTTCCTCGTCTTCCGCATCGTCGTCCTTCTGGTCGGTGTATGCGGCGATGAAACCGTCGAACCGAACGACCGAACCGATGGCACGCAGCTCCGCGGTGCGCGATCCATTGACCGCCTCGATCTCGGCGGTGGTGCGCTCGATTTCGGCCGGCTGCATCTGGCTGGCGATGGCGCGCTTCCAGATCAGCTCATAGAGCCGCATCTGGTCGGAATCGAGATATTGCCTGACCGATGCCGGGGTGCGCATGAAATCCGTCGGGCGGATCGCTTCGTGCGCTTCCTGGGCGTTCTTGGCTTTGGCCGTATATTGGCGCGGCTTTTCCGGCAGGTATTTCGGACCGAATTCCTTGGCAATGGCATCGCGTGCGGCGTCGATCGCCTCGGGTGCCATCTGCACGCCGTCGGTTCGCATATAGGTGATCAGACCGGTGGTCTCGCCGCCGATCTCCATGCCTTCATAGAGGCGTTGCGCCACCTGCATGGTGCGGCTGGCCGAGAAGCCGAGGCCCGACGAGGCGGCCTGCTGCAGCGTCGAGGTGGTGAAGGGTGGGCCGGGATTGCGCTTGGTCGGCTTGGCTTCCACCGACACCGCCTTGAAGGTTGCGCCTTCGAGCATCGACTTGATGTCGTCGGCCTGCGCCTTGTTGGAAATGTCGAGCTTTTGCAGCTTCTTGCGATCGAAGGCGGTCAGCCGCGCTTCGAAATTCTCGTTGCGCGGCGTGCCCAGCAGTGCAGCGATCTGCCAGTATTCCTCGCGGATGAAGCGCTCGATCTCGGATTCGCGGTCGCAGACGAGACGCAGCGCAACCGACTGGACGCGTCCGGCCGAACGGGCGCCCGGCAGTTTGCGCCACAGCACCGGCGACAGCGTGAAGCCGACGAGATAATCCAGCGCCCGGCGGGCGAGATAGGCATCGACCAGCGGCGCATCGATCTGGCGCGGATTGGCCATCGCTTCCAGCACCGACGATTTGGTGATGGCGTTGAAGACGACGCGGCTGACCGGCTTGTCCTTCAGCGCGCGCTTCTGCTTCAGAACTTCCAGCACATGCCAGGAAATCGCTTCGCCTTCGCGATCCGGATCGGTGGCGAGGATCAGGCCGTCGGCGTCCTTGACCGCCTTGGCGATGTCGGCGAGGCGCTTGCCGGAGGCGGTGTCGACCGCCCAGGACATGGCGAAATCCTCATCCGGACGCACCGAGCCATCCTTGGCCGGCAAATCCCTGATATGGCCGAACGAGGCCAGAACCTTGTAGTTCTTGCCGAGGTATTTGTTGATTGTCTTCGCCTTGGCCGGCGATTCGACGACGACGACGTCCATGAGGTCTCATATCAGCTGTGGCGCGGCAGAAGAATTCCGCTGCGCGCGACGAAATCTCGTTCTATTTGTCGCTCACATGGCCGCGCTTTTGCATCCGGTCAAGGGGAAGCGCCCAAATTGCGGGCCGGTCCGCAGCAATACACTCTTAGAGTGTATGGAGAAAATCACAGAATTTGGGAAAGGCAGATGGTGGGCCTGAGTCAGCGGAAACGACCCGATTCATTTTTCCGCCGAGTCGTTGAAATGCTGCCCAAACCAGGACGGGCGACATTATAACGGGCTGTTCGATGCCGGCCGCCGGATGGCATGGAGATGCCCGGCGACCAGCCCTTGTCCCGCCAGCAGCGGGACTGGCGTGCTTAGTCGGCCTTGACGATATGCCAGACTTCGCCGACGCCGTCGCCGGTTACATCGCCGGGCTTCTTGTCCTTTATGAAGGTGTAGACCGGCTTGCCGTCATAGGCCCACATCTTGGTGCCGTCGGTGCGGTCGACGACGCTCCACTCGTCATCCGCCTTGGCGCCGGCTTCGGCTTTCAGCGGCGGCCAGTTGGTGGCGCATTTGTCGTAGCAGTTGCTCTTGCCCTTCTCGTCCTTGTCATAGGTGTAAAGCGTCATGCCATTGGCGTCGGTGTAGATCTTGGCGCCATTGACCTCGGCTTCCTTCCACGCGTCGGCAGCGAAGGATGCGGCGGTGCTGAGCAGAAGCGCTGCCAGTCCTGCGGTTATGGTTTTCATGGAAATCTCCTGACTGATATCTGGAGACGCGCGGGAAATCGCGGCCTCACAGCATCAACGCCTGCGGGCTGTCGTTTCTTCCTGGCAAGTGCGTCGGGCAATGGATGATCTTGCCAACACAATGGTGATTGGTGGACAAGGCTGCGCGTCGCTATATCGGCGTCACGACATTGGAGTTCTTGGAAATGGCATTGGACATCGGCTATGTCAGCGCGGTCGGGGCTGGGGCGATTTCGTTCCTGTCGCCTTGCGTGCTGCCGCTGGTGCCGCCTTATCTCTGTTATATGGCCGGCGTCTCGGTCGACGATTTCCGTGGCAATGCGGGTGCGACAGCGCGTGAAGGCGCACGCGGCGCGCTGATTTATTCTTCGATCGCCTTCGTGCTCGGCTTCTCGACCGTCTTTGTCGCGCTCGGCGCCGGCGCCTCGACCATCGGCCGGCTGCTACGCGTCTGGCAGGAGCCGCTTGCCATGGGCGCAGGCGTGCTGATCATCCTGATGGGCCTGAATTTCCTCGGCGTCCTGCGCATTCCGCTGCTGTCACGCGAGGCGCGCTTCCAGTCACAGGGAAAGCCGGCAAGTGCGGTCGCGGCTTATGTCATGGGGCTGGCCTTCGCCTTCGGCTGGACGCCGTGCATCGGCCCGGTTCTGGGACCGATCCTGACGCTGGCCGGCGGCCGTGAAACGGTGGGCGAGGGCGCGCTGCTGCTCGCCGCCTATTCGCTCGGGCTGGGCATCCCGTTCCTGATCGCCGCGCTGTTTTCCGGCGCCTTCATGCGCTTCCTCGGCAAATTCCGCGTCCATCTCGGCCGCGTCGAAAAGGCCATCGGCGCGCTGCTGGTGATCGCCGGCGTGTTTTTTCTGACTGGTGGCGTGCAGACCGTGTCGTATTGGCTGCTGGAGAATTTTCCAGTGCTGGGGCGGCTGGGGTAGTCTCCCCCCGCACGGGAACGATGCACACCAGCCCGCATTTGCAGTGCCGTTGACCAACACTTTTTCGAGCCGGGAGGCGAGAATGGTAGCCAAGGCGGATGTGCGAAAATTCTTCAAGGCCTATGAGAAAATCTACAATGACGCGATCGCCGACACCGTCGATCTCAACGACGTCGCGGACATGTATTCGGCGGGTTTTGTCTCGGTGACGCCGGCGGCGGTCATGGTTGGCGAGAATGGCGAGCAGTTGAAGGCCATTATGACAAAGGGTTTTGAGGCCTATCGTGCCCTCGGCAGCAAGAGAATGACCTGCGTCGATGTCTCGGTGATGCCAATCGATCAGGACCATTGCGTGGCTGAGGTAAACTGGTCCGGTGACTATGAACGCAAGGATGGGAGTCTCGTGACCATCGACTTTGCGATCAACTATCTCGTCGAAAAGCGCGATGGCAAGCTGAAGGTGTTTGGCTGGATATCGGGTGACGAGCAGGCGGAATTCAGGAAACACGGCCTGTTGTAGGGGTGCTGACTGCCGAATTCTGTCCTAAGACCCGCTGATTAAGAGTCAGCTGCTCCGCCATCTCACCGGAATTTAACCGCATTGGTGAAGCATGGGTCCACTGCTACCCTGTCTTGATTCCCAACCCTTTCATATGGTTGCCCATCCATGAGCCAGAGATCCTGCCTGTCCGTCATCCTCGCCGCCGGCGAAGGCACGCGCATGAAGAGCGTGCTGCCGAAGGTGCTGCACCAGATTGCCGGGCTGCCGATGGTCGCCCATGTGGTGAAGGCAGCGGAAGAGGCGGGTGCCGGCAGCCAGGCGCTGGTGATCGGCCATGGCGCCGACGAGATGCGCAAGGCCGCGGCAAAGTTCGCGCCCAAGGCCGAGACTTTCGTGCAGGAAAAGCGCCTTGGCACCGCGCACGCCGTGCTTGCCGCGCGCGATGCAATATCAAAGGGTTATGACGATATCCTGGTCATGTTCGGGGACACGCCGCTGATCGATGCAGATGCGCTGACCGTGGCGCGGCTGAAACTGGCTGAAGGCGCTGCCGTCGTCGTGATCGGCTTCCGCCCGCCCAGTCCGACTGGTTATGGCCGGTTGATCGAAAAGGACGGCAAGCTGACCGCCATCCGCGAGGAGAAGGACTGCTCCGAGGAGGAGAGGAAAATGACCTTCTGCAATGCCGGCATGATGGCGGTGGCCGGCGCCCATGCGCTGGCGCTGCTCGATCAGGTCGGCAACAAGAATGCCAAGGGCGAGTATTATCTCACCGACATTGTCGAGATCGCCAGTGCGCGAGGCCTCGATGTCGTGGCCACCGAAGCCAGTTTCGAAAGCGCGCTCGGCATCAACAACCGCGCCGAACTGGCGCAAGCCGAAGCCATCTGGCAGGCGCGCCGGCGGCATGAGGCGATGCTGTCGGGCGTGACGCTGATCGCGCCGGAGACCGTGTATTTCTCGCACGACACCGAGATCGGCACTGACACGATCGTCGAGCCCCATGTCTGGTTCGGTCCGGGCGTGAAGATTGCCACGGGCGCCAAGGTCCATGCCTTCAGCCATATCGAGGGCGCCACCATTGCGTCCAATTGCGATGTCGGGCCGTACGCGCGGCTGCGGCCGGGCGCCGATCTCAGGAACAAGGCCAAGGTCGGCAATTTCTGCGAGGTCAAGCAGGCGGTTATCGAAGAGGGCGCCAAAGTCAACCATTTGACCTATATCGGCGACGCCCGTGTCGGTGCTGGGGCCAATATCGGCGCCGGCACCATTACCTGCAATTATGACGGCTATTCGAAATTCTTCACCGACATCGGCGAGGGCGCTTTTGTCGGCTCCAATTCGTCGCTGGTGGCGCCTGTCACCATCGGCAAGGGCGGCTACATCGCCTCAGGCAGCGTGATCACCGAAAGCGTGCCCGACGACGCGCTGGCCTTCGGCCGCGCCCGCCAGAAGACCATTCCAGGCAAGGGCAAGGAGTTGCGCGAGCGCTTTGCTTCGGCGGCGGCGGCGAAGAAAAAGTAAGACCAGCCCGCAAACCGAACGATTGCAGTAACCGGATTGCAAGAGCGGCCTGTCATGGTGCATCGACAGAATGAGCGTTCCGTTATACGGGACGAAATGCAATGTGACTTTCCACGGCAGGCCGGCCATCCCTAAATAGCGCTGGTTTTCCGGGGAATCGGGGGCTTTCTGCATGTGCGGTATCGTTGGAATCGTCGGCCACTCGCAGGTTGCGCCGCTCATCGTCGATGCGCTGAAGCGGTTGGAGTACCGCGGCTATGACTCGGCCGGCGTCGCCACCATCGAGCGTGGCGAACTCGCCCGCCGCCGTGCCGAAGGCAAGCTGATCAACCTGGAGCGCCGGCTCAAGGACGAGCCGCTCGATGGCACGATCGGCATCGGCCACACGCGCTGGGCGACGCATGGCGTGCCCAACGAGACCAATGCGCATCCGCATTTTTCCGACGGCGTCGCCATCGTCCACAACGGCATCATCGAGAATTTCGCCGAACTGCGCGACGAACTGGTCCGCGACGGCTATTCTTTTTCGTCGCAGACCGACACCGAGGTCGTGGCGCATCTGGTGGCCCGCGAACTCGCCAAGGGGCTGAATCCGGTCGAAGCCGCGCACCAGGCGCTGAAGCGGCTGGAAGGCGCCTTTGCGCTGGCGATCATGTTCAAAGGCGACGAGGATTTGATCGTCGGCGCCCGCAACGGTCCGCCTTTGGCCGTCGGCCATGGCGATGGCGAGATGTTCCTGGGCTCCGACGCCATCGCGCTCGCCCCGTTCACCAATTCGATCACCTATCTGGAAGATGGCGACTGGGCGGTGGTACGCCGCGACGGCGTGGAGATCTTCGATATCGGCGGCACAAAGGTAGAGCGCAAACGCCAGCAGTCGCTGTCGACCAGCTTCATGGTCGACAAGGGCAACCGACGCCATTTCATGGAAAAGGAAATCCATGAGCAGCCCGAGGTGATCTCGCACACGCTGGCGCATTACGTGGATTTCGTCTCCGGAGTGTCGAAGCCGCTCGACCTGCCGTTCGACTTCGCCAAAATTGGTCGGCTGGCGATCTCGGCCTGCGGCACGGCGTATCTGGCCGGCCTGATCGGCAAGTACTGGTTCGAACGCTACGCGCGCCTGCCCGTCGACATCGATGTCGCCTCCGAATTCCGTTACCGCGAAATGCCGCTGTCGAAGAACGATGCGGCGTTTTTCATCTCGCAATCGGGCGAGACCGCCGACACGCTGGCCTCGCTGCGTTATTGCCGCAAAGCCGGCATGAAGATCGGCGCGATCGTCAATGTGCGCGAATCGACCATGGCGCGCGAATCCGACGTCGTGCTGCCGACGCTTGCCGGACCCGAGATCGGCGTCGCCTCGACCAAGGCCTTCACCTGCCAGCTTTCCGTGCTGGCCGCGCTTGCGGTGCGCGCCGGCGTGGCGCGCGGTATGATTTCGAAGGAACAGGAGAAAACCCTGGTGCGCGCGCTTTCGGAAGCGCCGCGCTACGCCAACCAGGTGCTCAAGCTTGAAGAGCAGATCGAGCGGATCGCGCGCGAACTCTCGCGCTACAAGGACGTGCTCTATCTCGGCCGCGACACCAACTTCCCGCTGGCCATGGAAGGCGCGTTGAAACTCAAGGAAATCTCCTACATCCACGCCGAAGGCTATGCAGCCGGCGAACTGAAGCATGGGCCGATCGCGCTGATCGACGAGAACATGCCGGTCATCGTCATCGCGCCGCATGACCGGATCTTCGAGAAAACCGTTTCCAACATGCAGGAAGTGGCGGCGCGCGGCGGCAAGATCATCCTGATCACCGACAGCAAGGGCGCGGCGCAGGTGAGCGTGAAGACGATGGAAACAATCGTGCTGCCGGATGTGCCCGAAATCATCTCGCCGATCATCTATGCGCTGCCGATACAGATGCTGGCCTATTTCACCGCCGTGTTCATGGGCACCGACGTCGACCAGCCACGCAATCTGGCGAAATCGGTGACGGTGGAATAGGTTTTGCCTTCCAGACCGGAGGTTGGGCCGAATGGCATCGAAGTTCGCACGTCCAGTTCATCCTGGAGAATTCCTGCGTGAAGAATATCTCGTCCCGCTCGGCATGAGTGCAGGCGCGCTGGCGAAAAAGCTCAACCTTCCGCGCACCCGTATCGAACGCATTGCCAAGGAAGAGATCGGCCTGACTCCCGATACCGCTCTTCGCCTCGCCAGATTTTTCAACACCACGCCCGAATTCTGGATGAATTTTCAACAGGCCTATGAGCTTGAAACCGAAGCCAGAAAGCTGGCGCCGGAGCTCGAGAAGATTGAGCCGTTGGAAGTAGCGGCATAATCGGCTCTTTAAAAACTTCGCAGTTCCAAAGCTTCGTCCGGTTCACTAATGTTGCGCTGCAACCCGCGCTCCGGTGAACCATGTCCGACGCTCCCAAGACCTCCGGCATGACCCGGCTGAGGAACTATTTCCTCACGGGCTTCATCGTCTGCGCGCCCTTGGCGATCACCGCCTACATTGCCTGGTCGTTCATCGGCTGGGTCGATTCCTGGGTGAAGCCTTATATTCCGGCCCGCTACAGCCCTGACACCTACCTGTCGTTTCCGGTGCCGGGGTTCGGACTGATCGTGGCGCTTATCCTGATCACGCTGATCGGTTTCCTGACGGCAAACATCGTCGGCCGCGCCATCGTCAATTTCGGCGAGCGCCTGCTTGGCCGCATGCCGCTGGTGCGCGGCATCTACGGCTCGCTGAAACAGATTTTCGAGACCGTGCTGTCGAACAAGGGTGACATGTTCCGCCAGGTCGGGCTGGTCGAATATCCGCGCAAGGGCGTGTGGTCGCTGGTGTTCGTCGCCACTGAAAAGGAAACCGAGATCAACCAGAAGCTCGACCAGGAAGGCGATCCGCTGATTGCCGTATTCATGCCGTGCACGCCAAACCCGACCACGGGCTTCCTGATGTATGTGCCGAAGTCGGACATCGTGCTGCTCGACATGACGATCGAGGATGGCGCCAAGCTGATCGTCTCCGCCGGTCTGGTGGCGCCCGAAGTAAAGCAAATGGTTGTCGTGAATGGCGAGCCGATCGAAGGGATGCTCGCCAACCCTTCGGTTGCCGCCCTGGCTCAGCCGGCGCGCAGAAGCCGCACGGCTTCGTCGCGACCGAACAAGTAAAGCAGCAGGCGCAACGCCTCACCACGCTGCGATTGCAGCTCCGGATCGCGTGACAGGATCAGCCTGGCATCGTCGCGGGCGGCCTCCAGAAGGTCGGCATGCGCCTCGATGCGAGCCACCTGGAAGCCCGGCGTGCCCGACTGGCGGGTGCCAAGCAATTCGCCTTCGCCGCGCAGCTTCAGGTCCTCCTCGGCGATCAGGAACCCATCCTCGGTCTCGCGCATCACCGACAGCCGGCGTTTTGCGGTCTCGCCGAGCGGGTCCTTGTAGAGCAGCACGCATGAGGAGGGCTTGTCACCGCGTCCGACCCGGCCGCGCAGCTGGTGCAACTGGGCCAGGCCGAAGCGCTCTGCATGCTCGATGACCATGACGGTGGCGTCCGGCACGTCGACGCCGACCTCGATGACGGTGGTGGCGATCAGGATGCGTGTCTCGCCCTGCTTGAAGGCGCGCATCGCCTCGTCCTTCTCGGCACCCTTCATGCGGCCGTGAACGAGACCGATGCGATCGCCGAACAATGGTTTCAGCGAGGCGAAGCGGTCTTCGGCCGACATCAGTTTGATCTCTTCGGATTCCTCGACCAGCGGACAGATCCAGTAGATCTTCTGGCCGCCGGCGACGGCGTCCACCATGCGGTCGACCAGTTCGTCGAGCCGCTCGAGCGGCAGCGTAACGGTACGGATCGGCTGGCGGCCGGCCGGTTTTTCCGTCAGTTTCGACACGTCCATATCGCCGAAAGCGGTCAGCACCAGGGTGCGCGGGATAGGAGTGGCCGTCATCACCAGCATGTCTGGCGCGTCGCCCTTGGCGGTGATGGCAAGCCGCTGATGGACGCCGAAACGATGCTGCTCGTCGATGACGGCGAAGACGAGGTCTTTGAAGGTGACGGTCTCCTGGAACAGCGCGTGGGTGCCGACGACGATGTCGATCTCGCCGGTTGCCAGGCCGGCCAGCGTATCCGCGCGTTCGCGGCCCTTCTCGCGACCGGTGAGGATGGCGATGCGAAGCCCTACCTTGGCGGCAAGCGGCGTGATGGTCGCAAGATGCTGGCGCGCCAGGATTTCGGTCGGTGCCATCAAGGCTGCCTGGCCGCCGGCCTCGACGGCACGCGCCATGGCCAGCAGCGCGACGACGGTCTTGCCGGAACCGACATCGCCCTGCAGAAGCCGCAGCATGCGCTCTGGGTCGGCGAGGTCGGCATTGATTTCGGCCAGCGCAAACTCCTGGCTTGATGTCAGCGAATAGGGCAGTGCGGCCCGCAGTTTTTCGACGATGCGGCCGTCGCCGACCAGGGGTCGCCCGGACAGCCTGCGGACTTTCGCTCGCACCAGCGCCAGCGAGACCTGGCCCGCCAGCAACTCGTCATAGGCGAGCCGCCGCCAGGCGGCACCATCGATGGAGACGTCAATCGGGTCGGCCGGATTGTGGATGCGGGCAAGCGCATCGCCAAAGGCCGCAAAGGTGTGCCGCCGCATGAAGGCGCCGTCCTGCCATTCGGGAAATTCAGGCACGCGCGTCAGCGCCTGGCCGATCGCCCGGCGCAGCACCTTGCCCGAGAGCCCGGCTGTCAGGGGATAGACCGGTTCGACCAGCGGCAGGTTTTCCGCCTCGCTGGCCAGCGCAATATGGTCGGGGTGGACCATGCTCGGGCGGCCGTTGAACCATTCCATGCGGCCCGAGACCACGACATGCTCGCCCTCGGGCATCGTCTTTTCGAGATAGGAGGCGTGAGCATGGAAGAAGGTCAGCGCGATCTCTCCGGTATCGTCATGGGCGAAGACCCGGTAGGGCACCGACCTATTGCCACGCGGTGGCGGCTGGTGGCGGTCGATGCGCACATCGAGCGTGACGATCTGGCCTTCCGCGGATCCCGCGATACCAGGCCGACTGCGCCGGTCGATGACGGTGTGCGGCAGCACGAACAGAAGATCGCCGGCACGCGCCGCGCGGTCGCCGAGATCGGCCGGAACAACCTTCTCGATCAGCGCGCCGACTTTCGGTCCGACGCCTGCAAGCGACGTGATCGGGACAAACAAGGGATCGAGGATGGTCGGGCGCATGATGTCAGCTTATGTTGCGACGGCGGCAGCGCAAGGCTGACAGCCCCTTCTATCCACGCTATATGCGCCGCAGCAAGCAAGGATGCGGTACGATGACCGGAACGACGAGATCAAGCGAGGGGCTGGACGTGCGCCGCCGCAAGCTTCTGTTTCGCTCCTGGCATCGCGGCATGCGCGAGATGGACCTGATCCTCGGCACTTTCGCCGACGCTGAGATCGGCGTCTTGACCAACGAGGAAATCGACCAATATGAGAGGCTCCTCGACATTCCCGATACCGAATTCCTGCCTATGGTCACCGGCGAACGCCCGGTTCCGGCCGATATCGATTGTGCCGTCCTGCGAAAGATCCTGGCTTTCCGCCGCTCTCTGACATTCTGAACACAAGCAATTCCAGGAAAAGTACGAAGCGGTTTTCCATTCGGAATTGCGATAAAACAAGACCGTGATTTCATGAGCCTCATTCCCACCATCGGTCTGCCGAAAGGCCGCGCCGGTCAGTTCATCGTCGATGGCGTCGCCGACGGCTACGAAGCCTTTGCGCTGGTGCAGGCGGCGCTCGAGATCGCGCCCGACAAGCCGGTTCTGTTCGTCGCGCGCGACGGTCAGCGCCTGCCGGCGATCATCGAGGCATTGTCCTTCGCGGCCCCCGGCCTGCCGGTGCTGGAACTGCCGGCCTGGGATTGCTTGCCCTACGACCGCGTCTCGCCCGGCTCCGATGCGGCCGCCAAGCGCCTCGATGCGCTGACCGCCATGATCGCTCTGGCGAAGAAGCCGCACCGCGCCGTCATCCTCACCACCGCCAATGCGCTGCTGCAGCGCATTCCGCCGTCCGAGTTGGTCGAGGCGCAGACTTTTCATGCCAGGCCCGGCAACCAGATCGACATGAACGCACTGGTCTCGCGGCTGGAAACGTCCGGTTTCGAGCGTGTGCCGACAGTGCGCGGCATCGGCGAGTTCGCGGTGCGCGGCGGCATTCTCGACCTGTTCGCTCCCGGCTGGACCGAGGCGCTCAGGCTCGATTTCTTCGGCGACACGCTGGAATCGATCCGTGTGTTCGACGCCGCCACGCAGCGCACCACCGGTCAACGCAAGTCGATGGCGCTGCAAGCGATGAGCGAGGTGGCGCTGACGCCGGAAACCATCAGTCGCTTCCGCCGCTCCTATATCGAAGCCTTCGGCGCACCGCAGCGCGACGACGGGCTCTATGCGGCGGTCAGCGAAGGGCGTCGCTTCGCTGGCATGGAGCACTGGCTGCCGTTCTTCTACGAACGGCTGGAGACGGTGTTCGACTATCTGCCTGACACGCCTGTCATCTTCGACCATCTGGCGCATGAGGCGCTGGCCGAGCGCCACACGCTGATCCTCGATCACTACGAGGCGCGCAGGAAGCAGGCCGACGGCGCGCTGAAGGATGCGGTGCCCTATAAGCCAGTCGCGCCGGACCTGCTCTATCTCTCCCCGGAAAACCTGATCACCTCGCTCGGGCCGCGCGAAGCGATCGACTTTACGCCATTCGACGCGCCCGACATTGGCGCCAAGAAGGTCTATCACGCCGGTTCGCGCCACGGCCGCAGCTTCGTCGAGGAGCGCGCCGATCCGAACGCCAACGTGTTCGATGTCGTCGTCAAACACATCGCCGATGAGCGCGCGGCGCGCCGCCGCGTCGTCATCGCCGGCTGGACCGAAGGCTCGCTCGACCGGCTTGGCCAGATCCTCGCCGAACACCATCTCGGCAACCTCAAGCAGGTCGTGACGCTGGCGGAAGCCGAAAAGCTCGAGCCGGGGCAGGCGGCCCTGGCGGTGCTGCCGCTCGAATCCGGCTTCGAGACCGAAAAACTGGTCGTCGTCGCCGAACAGGACATTTTGGGCGACCGGCTGATCCGGCGCTCGAAACGCAAGAAGCGTCCCTCGGATTTCATTGCCGAGGCCTCGGCGCTGTCGGCCGGCGACATTGTCGTCCATGCCGACCACGGCATTGGCCGTTTCATTGGCCTGCGCACCATCGAAGCGGTCGGCGCACCGCATGACTGCCTGGAAATCCACTATGCCGGCGACGACCGGCTGTTCCTGCCGGTGGAAAACATCGAACTCCTGTCGCGCTACGGTTCTGACACGGCCGAGGCGACGCTGGACAAGCTTGGCGGCGGCGCCTGGCAGTCGCGCAAAGCGCGGCTGAGGAAGCGCCTGCTCGACATGGCCGGTCAATTGATCCGCATCGCCGCCGAGCGGCAGATGCGCTCGGCGCCGCCACTGGTGCCGGCAGAAGGCCTCTATGGCGAGTTCGCCGCCCGCTTTCCCTATGAAGAGACCGACGACCAACAGACGGCCATCGATTCGGTGCGCGACGATCTTGCTGCCGGCAAGCCGATGGACCGGCTGATCTGCGGCGATGTCGGTTTCGGCAAGACCGAAGTGGCGCTGCGTGCCGCCTTCATCGCGGCGATGGAAGGTTTTCAGGTGGCGGTGGTGGTGCCGACGACATTGCTGTCACGCCAGCATTTCAAGACGTTTTCGCAGCGGTTTTCCGGCCTGCCGATCCGCGTCGCCCAGGCGTCGCGGCTGGTCGGCGCCAAGGAACTGGCCGAGACCAAGAAAGGCATCGCCGAAGGCCAGGTCGACATCGTCATCGGCACGCACGCGCTGCTCGGTTCCGCGATCTCGTTCAAGAACCTTGGTCTGCTGATCATCGACGAAGAGCAGCATTTTGGCGTCAAGCACAAGGAACGGCTGAAGGACCTGAAGACCGACGTGCACGTGCTGACGCTGTCGGCGACGCCGATCCCGCGAACGCTGCAACTGGCGTTGACCGGGGTGCGCGAGCTGTCGCTGATCGCCACGCCGCCGGTCGATCGCATGGCGGTGCGCACCTTCATATCGCCCTTCGATCCGCTGGTGATCCGCGAGACGCTGCTGCGCGAACGCTATCGCGGTGGCCATTCCTTCTATGTGGTGCCGCGCATCAGCGATCTCTCGGAAATACATGATTTCCTGAAGGAATCCGTGCCGGAGTTGAAGGTGGCGGTGGCTCATGGCCAGATGCCGCCGGGCGAACTCGACGACATCATGAATGCCTTTTATGACGGCCAGTACGACGTGCTGTTGTCGACCACCATCGTCGAATCCGGCCTTGATATTCCGACCGCCAACACGCTGATCATCCACCGCGCCGACATGTTCGGCCTGTCGCAGCTCTACCAATTGCGCGGCCGCGTCGGCCGTTCGAAGGTGCGGGCCTACGCGCTGTTCACGCTGCCGGCCAACCGCAAGCTGACGGACACCGCCGAGCGGAGGCTCAAGGTGCTGCAATCGCTCGACACTCTGGGCGCCGGCTTCCAACTGGCCAGCCACGACCTCGATATCAGAGGCGCCGGCAATCTTCTCGGCGAGGAGCAGTCCGGACACATCAAGGAGGTCGGCTTCGAACTCTACCAGCAGATGCTGGAAGAAGCCGTCGCCGAGGTGAAGGATTCGGGCGAGGTGCAGGATGGCGGCTGGTCGCCGCAGATTGCCGTCGGCACGGCGGTGATGATCCCGGAAAGCTATGTTCCGGACCTGCAGCTCCGGCTGGCGCTTTATCGCCGTCTCGGCGATCTCGAAAACACCGAGGAAATCGACGCTTTCGGCGCCGAGCTGATCGACCGCTTCGGCCCGCTGCCGGAGGAGGTGAAGCATCTGTTGAAGATCGTCTTCATCAAGGCGCTCTGCCGCAAGGCCAATGTCGAAAAACTCGACGCCGGGCCGAAGGGCGTCGTCATCCATTTCCGCAAGCGCGAATTCTCCAACCCGGTCGGGCTGGTCAAGTTCATTGGCGAACAGGGATCGTTGGCCAAGATCCGGCCGGACCACAGTGTCGTCTTCGTGCGCGACTGGCCGACAGCCGAGAAGAGGCTGGCGGGCTCGGCGGTCGTCATGACGCAGTTGGCACGGCTGGTGGAGAAGGCGGCGTAGCTAGCCTCGGACCATTCGCCAGCGCTGAAATTCCGGTCTAGAATAGGAAATCGGCTTCGTGTATGGAGCCGCGATCCCCAATTGGGGCGGGAATGGCGGAGTATAGGCCGCTGGAAAGAGCGTTGGGTGCAGCGATGACGAAATGGTCGCCGAATTCGTGGAGAGCAAAGCCGATCAAGCAGGTTCCTGCTTATCCGGACCTTGCAGCGCTGAAGAACACGGAAGCCCAGCTCGCAACCTTTCCGCCGCTGGTTTTTGCCGGTGAGGCGCGCAAGCTCAAGAAGCAGCTCGCTTCGGTCGCTGCTGGTGACGCATTCCTCCTTCAGGGTGGCGATTGCGCCGAGAGCTTCGCCGAGCATGGCGCAGACAACATCCGCGACTTTTTCCGCGTCTTCCTGCAGATGTCGGTGGTGCTGACCTTCGCCGGCGCGCAGCCGGTGGTGAAGGTCGGCCGCGTTGCCGGCCAGTTCGCCAAGCCGCGCTCGTCCGACAACGAGACCAAGGGCGAGGTGACGCTGCCCAGCTATCGCGGCGACATCATCAACGGCATCGAATTCGACCCGAAGTCGCGCATTCCGGATCCCGCTCGCCAGGAGATGGCGTACCGCCAGTCGGCGGCGACGCTCAACCTTCTGCGCGCCTTCGCGCAAGGCGGCTATGCCAGCCTGGAGAATGTGCACCGCTGGATGCTCGGCTTCGTGTCCGACAGCCCGCAGGGCGAGAAATACGAGTCGCTCGCCAACCGCATCACCGAGACGATGGACTTCATGAAGGCCGTCGGCATCACTTCGGAAACCAACTATGCGCTGCGCGAGACCGATTTCTATACCAGCCATGAGGCGCTGCTGCTCGGCTACGAGGAGGCGCTGACGCGTGTCGATTCGACCTCCGGCGACTGGTACGCTACCTCGGGCCATATGATCTGGATCGGCGACCGCACCCGCCAGCCCGACCATGCGCATGTCGAATATTGCCGCGGGATCAAGAACCCGCTGGGGCTGAAATGCGGTCCGTCGCTGACGCCGGACGGCTTGCTGGAGCTGATCGACTTGCTCAACCCCGAAAATGAACCCGGCCGGCTGACGCTGATTGCACGTTTCGGCTCCGACAAGGTCGCCGACCATCTGCCGAAGCTGGTTCGCGCGGTGCAGAAGGAAGGCCGCTCGGTGGTGTGGTCGTCGGACCCGATGCACGGCAACACGATCGAGGCCGCCGGCTACAAGACGCGGCCGTTCGACCGCATCCTGAAGGAGGTTCAGACCTTCTTCGAAGTGCACCGCGCCGAAGGCACACATCCGGGCGGCATTCATGTCGAGATGACCGGCAAGAACGTCACCGAATGCACCGGTGGCGCGCGCGCCATCACCGCCGAGGAGTTGCAGGACCGCTACCACACCCATTGCGACCCGCGCCTCAACGCGGACCAGGCGATCGAACTGGCGTTCCTGGTGTCAGACCTGCTCAAGAAGAGCCACCCGGTGCAGCACAAGCAGGTTGCGAACGGTTAAGCTCGATTTCGGCCTGAACGGCTGACGGGAAAAGCGCTGGAGAAATCCGGCGCTTTTCTTTTGGTTGGTTCAGTGCCCGCGTTCCCAGCGCAGGCCGGCGAGTCTGGGTCAGCAAATGCCGTCCTTGAAAACTCGATGCGCTTTTCCGGAAACTCGCAGATCGCCTGCACGCCGAACGCACCAAGCCGGATGCGCCAGGTCCGCGGCTCCATTCTCCACGCCAGTACATGTCGCATTTGCTTGCGTGCGTGCGCCGCAAAGCTGGAATCCTGAAGGTGATGCCAGGCACTTTTCTTTCAAGGAGGATCGACGTGAGTGGTGGTCACCAGGGATCGTGTCTGTGTGGAGCCGTCCGCTTCAGAACGAACGGAGCGTTGCGTGGCGTCGTCTATTGTCATTGCTCGCAATGCCGCAAGCAGAGCGGACATTTCTATGCCGCGACCAATGTTGCCAATGTCGACATCGTGATCGAAGGCGTGGAAAGTATCACCTGGTACGAAGCCTCTACCTTCGCCAGGCGTGGGTTCTGCAAGGCATGCGGGTCGGTGCTGTTCTGGAAGCCGCGAGACCAGGACTACGTTTCAGTCATGGCGGGATCGTTCGACAAGCCGACAGGTCTTGAGGGGGAATGCCATATCTTCGTCGGTGACAAGGGCGACTATTATTCGATCGACGACGGGCTGCCGCAGTTTGAAAAGTCGACATCGTCCATACCGGTTGCTGAATGAATCTTGGACAAGTCACCTTATTCCATTGATCTGGCCAGCCATTGCATTATCCCGTGCCGGTGATTCGCAAAGGGGTTTGGCATGCAGCGGCTGATCGACGCTTATTTCAATTCGGTGCGGGCGTTTCGCAAGCTGGCCGCCAGCGAGAAGGCTTTCCAGCAGGAGCTGATGCTGTTGGCGCTGGCACTGCCGCTCGGCTGGTTCGTTTCGATCTCGTGGCGCGGTTATGCCTTGCTGATCGGCGCGGTGCTGCTCTTGATCATGGTCGAGGTGCTTAACACCGGCATCGAGGCGGCATGCGACGCTTTCAGCCGCGAGTTCAATGTCGACATCCAGTTGGCCAAGGATTGCGGTTCGCTGGCGGTGCTGATTTCGGTGCTCATCGTCGCCGGTGTCTGGGGCATCGCCATTATCGAGCGGATCACTGGGCTACCGATCTAGCCTTTCGATGCCTATATGCCAGTCACCAAAGGAGACTGTCATGGCCGGGGCCGCCAATTTTCTGCTTCTCGAACGCGTGGGCCTGCCAGACGATCTGCGCTGGCTCGTCGAAAAATACCCGCGTGAAAACTGGCAGGACCATGCCAACGTCCACGGCATCGCCAATATGTGGCTGCAGCGGCACGACATGTTCCGCGAACTTGGCGGCATGCTGGCCAACGGCATTGACGACTTCCGTGAGGGACGGCTGACGGCGCCTGATTTCGCGCGCTGGTTCGCGCCGCGCCTCAATCATTTTCTTGGGCATCTCGACGGTCACCACAATGTCGAGGATTATCAATATTTCCCGGTCTTCGCCAAGGCCGAGCCCCGTTTGAAGCGCGGCTTCGAGATTCTCGATGCCGACCACCACACCATCCATGAAGGGCTGGAGCGCAATGCCGAGGCGGCCAATGCCTTCATCAAGACGCTGCAGGAGAGCGAAGACAGACAGCGCTTTGCAGCCGACGCCTATGCCGACGAAAACAGCCGGCTGATCGCCATGCTGACAAGACATCTTGCCGACGAGGAAGACCTGATCATACCGCTCATCCTCGATCGGGGGGATCGGGCGCTCGGGGTGGATTGACGATCAGCCTTCCCTGGCGCGTTCCCTCCTGGCGATGTGACGGGCGACGAGCCATGCCAGAACGGCCACGGTCAGGCCGATGCCAAGACCGATCAGCAACCGTTCGTGATGCATCAGCGCCTGGCCGATGAAGTGCTCTGCGCCAAGTCCAAAGACATAACCGATCGTACCGAACAGCACCGCCCAGACCGCCGATGAAAGCGCGTTGAGGATGACGAAGCGCGGCGCTGTGATATTGGAGAGCCCGGCTGCAATGCCGCCGACGAGACGCATGCCGTAGATATAGCGGTTCGACAGCACGAAAATGTCGGGATGGGTGTTGAGCAGGCGAAAGGCGCGGCGAAAGCCGGGCCGCTTGCGCAATCTGACGACATAGGGATGGTCGGCAAAGCTTCGTCCGAGGATGAAGAAGAAAGTGTCGCCGACAAAGGCGCCGAGGCCGGCCGCAAGGACGGCGTGCCACAGCACGAAGACCTGCTGGTGGGCGAAGAAGCCGCCGAGAATGGCAGCACTTTCGCCCTCCGCGATGCAACCGACAAAGACCGCGAGCAGCCCGTATTGTTCGATGAAATGGTGGATCGCGTCGGTCATGAAGCCGACTGCTGCGAAGACAGCCTTTCGTCGATCCGCTTGATCATCTCGGTCAGTTGCACGATCTCGTCGCGCATGCCGAGAATCTGGCCGTGGCGCAGTTCATCCAGCTTTTCATGCAGCGCCATGATCTCGATCTCGGCTTTCAGGTTGACCTCGTAATCGTGGGCGGCGTCGATGCGGTCGCGTTCGGTCTGGCGGTTCTGCGCCATCATGATCACCGGCGCCTGCAAGGCGGCTACCATCGACAAAACGAGATTGAGGAAGATGAACGGGTAGGGATCGAAGGCGTCACGCGACAGGAGCCAGACATTGCTCGCCGTCCATAGAACCAGAAAGGCGATGAAGGTCAGGATGAAGGACCATGACCCGCCGATGCGGGCGATCGTATCGGCAAGCCGGTCGCCGAAGGTCTGGTGGAAGGCAACGGCCTTGTTGGTGTCGCGCGAGATGGTGGTGCGTTCGAGCGTCGATTGCAGCACCCGGCTTTCGAGCTGGCTGAGGCCGTCCGGCCGCCGCTTGAGCCAGCGGTTCGCCAGATCGTCGATCGTCTTGTTCATGGCCATCTCCAGGGTCTTAGGCTTGCCGTAAGAGGTAGAGGCTGTCGGCTCACACGGGAAGTGTTAGATTGATTCCAGTTGCCGAGGGACCAATGGCCGATTTCAAGAAAATTCGCGCTCGCGCCGCAAAACGTAAGGGCGGCGAAGAGGAACTGACGTCGCTGCTTGGTCCGGCGCCTGACAATGCCGCCGTGGCTGACATCCCCGATGACCGCATTCTCTCCATTATGGCTGAGCGCGTCTTCGCCGCCGGTTTCGTCTGGCGCGTCATCGAGCAGAAATGGCCTGGCTTCGAGGAGGCGTTTCTGCGCTTCGAGCCGAAGCGGCTGTTGTTCCAGCCCGATGATTTCTGGCACGATCTGACGGCCGACCAGCGCATCGTACGCAACCCGCAGAAGATCAAATCCGTTCGCGACAATGCTGCCTTTGTCGAGCGTGTGTCGAAGGAATATGGCGGTTTCGGCAAATTCCTTGCGGAATGGCCCGATGATGACCAGGTCGGGCTGATGGCCTGGCTCGGCAAGCATGGCAGCCGGCTGGGCGGCAATACGGGCCAGTATTTCCTGCGCTGGCTGGGGTGGGATGCGTTCGTCATCTCGGGCGATATGGCCGCGGCGTTGCGCGACGCCGGCCTCGACATCGCCGAAAGCCCGACTTCGAAGAAGGATTTGGACAAGATCCAGAGGCAAATCAATCAATGGGCAGCGGAGACGCATTTGCCGCGCCGCCATATTTCACGCATCCTGGCGATGTCCATCGGCGAGAACCATTCGCCGCAAGCGCTGCGCGAATATATGGGCGACGACTGAAACGTGGTCGCTTGCCACGATCGGCATTCGTCGATCGGTCAAACACGATCGAATCGATCGGTCCGGACACAAATGACATTCGTCATTTGCTCCGAATTGGTCCAAACGAACGCCATTGCCCGGGCAATTTTGCCGCGCTAAGTCAGCAGGCATGACCAAGAAGCTCGACATCCTGCGCATCGCCGTCGCCCAGCTCAATCCGACTGTCGGCGACATATCAGGCAATCTCGCCAAGGCCCGCGAGGCGAGGGCGGATGCCGCACGTCAGGGCGCCGATCTCGTGCTCTATACCGAGCTTTTCCTCGCCGGCTACCCGCCGGAGGATCTGGTGCTGAAGCCGGCCTTTTTGAAAGCCTGCGAAAAGGCGGCACAGGACTTTGCCGCCGACACCGCGGATGGCGGTCCCGGCGTCATCATCGGCACGCCGTTGAAGCGCAAGAGCGGCACGCACAATTCGATCATCTTCGCCGACGGCGGCAAGATCATCGCCGAACGCTACAAGCTCGATCTGCCGAACTACGGCGAGTTCGACGAGAAGCGCGTCTTCCAGGCCGGACCCGAGATCCAGGGGCCGGTCAATTTCCGCGGCGTGCGCATCGGAATTCCGATCTGCGAGGACATCTGGGGCGATGTCGATATCTGCGAGACGCTGGCCGAAAGCGGGGCAGAAATCCTGCTGGTGCCGAACGGCTCGCCCTATTATCGCGCCAAGATCGATGTCCGCCACCAGGTCGTCATCCGCCAGGTCATCGAATGTGGGCTGCCGATGATCTATGCCAACCAGCTTGGCGGCCAGGACGAGCTGATCTTCGACGGCGCTTCGTTTGCCATTGGCGCCGACAAGACACTTGCCTTCCAGATGAGCCAGTTCGAGGAAGCGGTCGACGTCACCACCTGGAAGAGACAAGGCGATCACTGGGTCTGCTCGGAAGGGCCGATGTCGAAAATCCCGGACCGGGAGGAGGCCGACTATCGCGCCTGCATGCTGGGCCTGCGCGACTACGTCAACAAGAACGGCTTCAAGAACGTCGTGCTTGGTCTGTCCGGCGGCATCGATTCGGCGATCTGCGCGGCGCTGGCCGTCGATGCGCTCGGCGAGGAACGGCTGCGCGCGGTGATGATGCCCTACCGCTATACCTCGAAGGATTCGCTCAAAGATGCCGAGGATTGCGCCCGCGCTCTCGGCTGCCGCTATGACATCGTGCCCATCTTCGAGCCGGTCGAGGGCTTCCTGCACGCACTGACGCAGATGTTCGAAGGCACCAAGGAAGGTATCACCGAGGAGAATTTGCAGAGCCGCGCACGCGGCACCATCCTGATGGCGATCTCCAACAAGTTCGGCTCAATGGTCGTCACCACCGGCAACAAGAGCGAGATGTCGGTCGGTTATGCCACGCTCTATGGCGACATGAATGGCGGCTTCAATCCGATCAAGGACCTCTACAAGATGCAGGTCTACGCGCTGTCGCGCTGGCGCAACAGCCACGTGCCGCCGGGTGCGCTGGGCCCCTCGGGCGAGGTGATCCCGAAGAACATCATCGACAAGGCACCATCGGCGGAATTGCGCGAGAACCAGACCGACCAGGATTCGCTGCCGCCCTATCCGGTGCTGGACGATATCCTCGAATGCCTGGTCGAGAATGAGATGGGTGTCGACGACATCGTCGCGCGCGGCCATGACCGGGCGACGGTGACGCGCATCGAGCACCTGCTCTACATCGCAGAATACAAGCGACGGCAGGCGGCGCCGGGCGTGAAGATCACGAAAAAGAATTTTGGCCGCGACCGCCGCTACCCCATCACCAATCGTTTCAGGGATCGCAGCTAGGTACCGAAAGCGCACGCGGCGCGGCCGGAGACAACCATGCCCGATTGTGAGATCAGCTTCGACATGTCACGGATCGATCTTCGTGCGACATCGGACCTGTTGATGGCAAGCTATTGGGGCGCCGGACGCACTGACGAAGTCCATCGCCGCGCCTTTGCAAATTCGCTTTGCGTCGGCGCCTATGTCGATGGCAGGCAAGTCGGCTTCGGCCGGGCGATCACCGACCGCACCGTATTCGCCTATCTCGCCGATCTCATCATCTGGCCGGAGAATCGCGGGCAGGGCATAGGAAGCCGGCTCGTCCAGGCCCTGATCGATCATCCGGAGGTCAGGACCGTTTTCCATTGGAGCCTGTCGACCAGCGATGCCCATGGCATATATGAAAAGCTCGGGTTCAAGCCATCGACCGATGGCCGCTACATGCGCTTGGATCGCGTTCCTGAATGAGGCGCGGCTTGCCCGCCATTGTTGCAAAATAATCGCAGTGGTTGGACCAGATACGCTTTTGGCGTCAGCCCGTCTTGGCGGTGCATCGGAGCGTCTCTATAAGAACCGCTCCGCAATTGTCTTGCGGGAGGTCCGAATGGCAGTATTTCACATGGTAATGCGAGGCCGCGAAGCCTAGGTCTCATCTGGCGCTCCGCGAAGGTTTGCCCTTCGTGCCGATGCCGGATCGAGCACAGGCTTATGCCGATGCCGATCGCCGCCCGGTTATGGGCGATACGCCAAATATGCCACTCCGCTTTCCGGGCAATCATTGGCCCTTGCGCGGCTTCTTCAATTTTCGACCTACTGGGATCGGGCTCGTTTGTGCCCGAATGACATCATGGCTCGTTTCAAGATCGATTTGCGCGCGAGCGCCTTTCGCAGCGTTCTCGGCTTCACGCTTACCCATTGGCGGCGCCAGCCGTGGCGGCTTTCGCTCATCATGGCCAGCTTCCTGCTGTCGACACTGGCTGATGTGCTGACGCCGCTCTATTCCGGCCGGCTGGTCGACGCCGTCGCCAGCAGCGCCGGCGCCGACGCGATTGCCTGGAATGCCGCGCTGACGGCGTTCTCGATGTTGATGGCGCTGGCGCTGGCCGGCGTCGTGTTGCGCAACCTGGCGTTCATGGGCATCATCGAGCTGACCTTGAAGATGATGGCCGACATCGCCGCCGATGCTTTCCATCGCGTTCAGCGCTTTTCCACCGACTGGCATGCCAACAGCTTTGCCGGCTCGACCGTCCGCAAGGTGACGCGCGGCATGTGGGCGCTCGACCTGCTCAACGACACCATCCTCATCGCGTTGCTGCCGTCGATCGTCATGCTGGTCGGGTCGACGTTGCTGCTTGGCTGGTTCTGGCCGTTGATGGGTGCGGTCGTTGCTGCCGGTTCGGTGCTGTTCATCACGGTGACGGCGCTGCTGTCACTTGGCTATGTCGCGCCGGCGGCAAGGCTCGCCAACACCTGGGATACCCGCCTCGGCGGCTCGCTGGCCGACGCGGTCAGCTGCAACGCCGTGGTCAAGGGCTTTGGCGCCGAGGAGCGCGAAGAACGCCGCCTGGCCGAGGTCGTCGCCAAATGGCGTGCGCGTACACGGCGCACCTGGGTGCGCGGCACCATCAACGGCACCACGCAAGGAGTGCTGCTGCTGGTCATGCGCGCTGCGGTGATCGGCCTGGCGCTGATGCTGTGGTCCTGGGGGCAGGCGAGCGCCGGCGACGTTGCGTTCGTGCTGACCTCGCTCTTTGTGCTGCAGGGCTATCTCAGGGACATCGGCACGCATATCCGCAACCTGCAGCGCTCCATCAACGATATGGAAGAGCTGGTCGATTTCCAGTCCGAACCGCTCGGCATCGAGGACCGGCCAAGTGCCAAGCCGATCCGGATCACCGAAGGACGGATCAGCTTCGACAACGTCACCTTTCACTATGGCCATCACCGATCCGCGCTTTACCGCGACTTTTCGGTCGATATCGCGCCGGGTGAGCGCGTCGGGCTGGTCGGCCATTCGGGGTCGGGCAAGACGACCTTCGTCAAGCTTATCCAGCGGCTCTATGACGTGAACGCGGGGAAAATCCTGGTCGACGGTCAGGACATCTCGCAGGTGGCGCAAGCCTCGCTGCGCGGGCAGATCGCCATCGTTCAGCAGGAGCCGATCCTGTTCCACCGGTCCCTGGCCGAAAACATCGCCTATGCCAGGCCGAGTGCGTCGCAGGAGGAGATCGAGCATGCCGCGAAGCTGGCGAGTGCGCATGACTTCATCACCAACCTGCCAAAGGGCTACGGTACACTGGTCGGCGAACGCGGCGTGAAACTGTCGGGTGGCGAGCGTCAGCGCGTGGCGATCGCGCGCGCCTTCCTTGCCGATGCGCGCATCCTGATCCTCGACGAGGCGACATCGAGCCTCGATTCGGAATCGGAGGTGCTGATCCAGCAGGCGATGGAGCGGCTGATGGTCGGCCGCACCACGCTGGTCATCGCGCACCGGCTTTCGACAGTGCGGGCGCTCGACAGGCTGCTGGTCTTCGATCGCGGCAACATCGTCGAGGAAGGCTCGCATGACGAACTGATCCGGCTGAAAGGCGGCATCTACCGTCGCCTGTTCGAACGCCAGGCGCTCGAACTGACCAAGGGACTTGTCAGCTGACCTGAGGCGGCCTCCAGCTTCGGCCGGAGGCCGCCTCTGTCAGGCACGGTCAGCCCAGCGGGCTGGAGCAGGAGATGCGATCGCAGGGAGGCAGTCGACCCGTCGATCAGCGCCGTGATGCTGGCCGACTTGATTTGCCTGTGAAGTCCTGTCCGGATAGTAAGTCTAGGGACCTCTGTTCATCATATTGACCGAGATACGTTGTTTCTACCATTGGTTGATATATATCCGATGGAGGCAACCCACGGACGTTCTTCACGATGCATCTTTCTGCGAATGCCGAGGAAAAGTTGGCTGCGCCGTCAGTGCTGGAATCTCAGCATGGCTCGGTTCGGCCGCTTGCTGCCGAAGATCTCGAGCGCGTCGCCGCACTCTTCCTGACGAAGTTTCGCCGGCGGCACCGTCACCTCCTCGATCGCGCTATCGCCGAAACGGCCGCGTATATGAGAGAGATTTATCTCGACCCTGCCGGCCACTCCGGTGAAAGCAACGCTCTTGTCCAGATCAACCGGCAGGGCCGCCTGGGTGGGTTCCTCGGCGTTTTGAAAGCCCGCTACGAGCTCAATGGTGCGCCATTGAATGCGGCGATCATCGGGCCGCTCATGGCCGACCCCGGCACCGATGACGGCTCGGCCGGACCGCAATTGCTGCGGGCATTGCATCAAGGCGAATTCGATCTGCAGCTGACCGATTCGGCCAACCGGACATCCTTGGCCTTCGCGCGCCCGATGAAGTATCAACTCCTGCCGGTGCATTGTCTGGGATGGACATATGTCTTCCGGCCGGCGGGAATGGCCGCCGCCGCACTGCACCGTAAATGGCCCGGCCTGCCTCACCTTGTACTCGACCCCTTTGCGCGAGCATTCGATGCTCTTGCGAAAAGAAGGTTCGAGCCCCCCGTCCAGCATTCATCGTCGCATCGCACCCACCGTGAGCCGATCAATGCCGTGCAATTTGCCGAGGAACTGCCGACCCTCCTGTCTGGTTACGCTCTTCGGCCGAGTTGGAAGGATGGGGAGTTGCCACGGCTGCTTGCGCTGGCGGCCGAGAAGCGGGCCGACGGCCCCCTTCATTTCGGTGGGATCTACGACGAAACGGGCAAAATGCTCGGTTGTTATGCCTTCTATGGTCAAGCCGGCGACATGGCGAACCTGTTGCAAATCCAGGCATTCGGATCGCATTGGGGCGCGACGCTGGATGCGCTTGTCGCCGCCGCATGGGAGATGGGCTGCGTGGGCATCACCGGGCAGACGCAGACCAGATTCATATCCCAACTCTTTGGCTACAAGAATGTCTTCTTCCGCTATGCCGGGGGAACGATGGTCCGCTCGCGGATCGCCGAGGTCACGGAAGCGGTCCGCTCCGGCGACATCTTTATCGGTGGATTGGTGGGCGACCGCTGGACCCGCCTCAGTTCCGATGATTTCGGCCGCTGATCGCCTTCAACCGGTGGTCGGCCCCAGCGGCTGGCAGCGCTCGGTTACAAAGGCCGCCTGCGGACTGGGTGCCTCCTGAGGCGTCCAACGCCCGGTCTTTTCATTCCAGCCGCCATGTTCTATGTCTGCCGGGCAGCGCGGGGGCGCGTCTTGTCAATCGTAAAAGCATCCGGTACGCCCCGCTCATGACAGTTACCGTTCGTTTCGCCCCGTCGCCGACCGGCCGCATCCATATCGGCAATGCGCGCACGGCTCTGTTCAACTGGCTGTTCGCCGTGAACAACAAGGGTCGCTTCATCCAGCGCTTCGACGACACCGACATTGCGCGCTCGAAGCAGGAGTTTTCCGACGCCATCCTCTACGACCTGCATTGGTTGGGCATTTTTCCCGACGCCACCGAGTACCAGTCGCGGCGCTTCGAAGTCTATGACGCGGCGGTCGAGAGGCTGAAGGCGGCAGGCGTTCTCTATGCCTGCTACGAAACGCCGGAGGAGCTGGATCTCAGGCGCAAGGTGCGCCGCACGCGCGGTCTGCCGCCGGTCTATGGCCGCGAGGCGTTGACCCTGACGCACGAACAGATCGCCGAATACCAGACCGATGGCCGCCGGCCGCACTGGCGTTTTCTCCTGCCCAATTTCTCAGGCGATCCACAACAGCCGGAACGCACTGAAATCCACTGGAACGACTTGGTGCGCGGTGAGGAAACCGTCGATCTGGCCTCGCTTTCCGATCCGGTCCTGGTGCGCGAGGACGGCACCTATCTCTATACGCTGCCTTCCGTGGTCGACGACATCGAGATGGGCGTCAGCCATGTCATCCGCGGCGACGACCATGTCACCAACACCGGCGTGCAGATCGCCCTGTTCCAGGCACTGGCTGCCACGCCGCCAGTGTTCGGCCACCACAATCTCCTGACCACCGCATCGGGCGAGGGCTTGTCGAAGCGCACCGGCGCGCTCTCCATCGAAAGCCTGCGCGAGGACGGCATCGAGCCGATGGCCGTCGCATCATTGGCCGTCCTGGTAGGCACTTCGGAGAATGTCGCGGCGATGCCGACGATGGGCGAACTCGCCGAACGCTTCGATCCGGCGGCGACATCGAAATCCGCGGCCAAGTTCGATCCGGACGAGCTGTTCGTGCTCAACCGGTCGCTGCTGCACCACATGCCGTTCGCCGAGGCACAAGACCGTCTCATCGTGCTCGGCGTCTCCGGCGAGCAGGCCGAACCGTTCTGGCTGGCGGTGCGCGGCAATCTCGACAGGCTGGCCGATGCGGTCAACTGGTGGCGCATCCTGCGCGAAGGACCGCAGGAGAAGCCGCAATTTTCCGATGACGACCGCGACTTTCTTCGACAGGCGTTCGACCTGCTGCCGGAGGAACCCTGGACCGCGACGATCTGGAAGGACTGGACGGGCAAGATCAGGGAAGCGACCGGCCGCAAGGGCAAGGCGTTGTTCATGCCACTCAGGACAGCCCTTACCGGACTGCCTTCGGGGCCGGAGCTTGCAGATCTATTGCCGCTGATGGGTCGGGAAGGAACGTTGGCCCGACGACCCTGACCTTGCGCTGTTCCGGCGGCAGCGCGGACACGGGCGACGTCACCGGCCTCGCGGAAAGCCGCTTGATCGCCTCGCGGTCGAGCCCACCTTCCAGATTGGCCAGCGTTTCGGGATCGGCGCCCGGATCAGGTTTTGCAACCGGGACTGGAATGAATGATGACGCGTCTGTCTCTGGCTGCGATTGCACCGGATTCGGCGGATTGCCGGCGATGATCTGGAAACCCTGCGCAGCGGCGTTGCAGCCGCAAGCCGGCGGCCGCGACACGCCGGGCTGCTTGTAGAGATAGGCGGTCGGCAATTCGCTGTAAGGCCGGCCGGTGACAGATGACGTCATCGACGCCGAATCGTCGTCCATGCCGCGCGAATAGAAAACCTGCATCTCGGTGCCGGGGCAGCTCGATTCGCAATTCTTCTGGTCGCGTTCGAAATCGCCTGCCGAGGCCGAGTTCGACATAGGGAAAAAGTAGCCGTCGCAGGTGCGCACACAGGACGTGTGGAATTCGCCACCGACGCTCGGAAAATCCGGTACGCCGGGCTGGTTGAGCACACGGCGGACATTGCGCTCCTCGCTGGGATCGTCGGGCTGGTTGGGTTCATCAAGCATATTGAGCTGCTTGCTGTTGCCGCCGAAGAGCTGATCGAACAGGTTTGCGCTGCCGCCGTCGCGGTTCGCTTCCTGCAAAGGCGCACGCCGAGGCGCAACGGTGTCGTCGCGGCAGCCATTGGCGTCGAGCGCCGCCAGGACGCGTCCGCGATCGCGGCGAGAGCCACCGCCAGCCAGCCGCTCGCGCTTGTTTTGCAAGGCGTCGAGATTGGCATTCATGCGGTCGATGGTGGCGTTGAGCCCGGCGCATTGATTGAGGTTGCGGCCAAACAGCGAAAAACCGCACCCGGCCTGGCTCGCCTGGCTGCGAGCCTTCGAAATCTGCTCATGCTGCCTGGCAATCGCGGAATCGTATTTCCGGACTAGCGCCGGACCGCCACCGCCGCCGCGCGAGGACGCGGCAAGATCGGCTTCCAACTGGCGGCAGACCCGCGAAGCAGCCTGTGGCTTGGCTACTCCCCAGGTTGCGGACAACAGCAGGCCAAGCAGCACGGCAGCATGCGCCTGCTTCCACCCTCCGGTTGCCATCCGCCCAAACTCCGCCTTCCAAATCCGACTGTTAGCCCCGCAAGGCTACCGTGTTCGCGGTTAACTGCAGTTTACCGCGAAATCCGTGTTCAGCCCAGATTGACGACCGCTTGTGCCTTGTGGGCGGCTTCGACCACGGCAAGCGCCGTCATGTTGACGACGCCGCGCGAGGTGACAGACGGCGTCAATATATGCGCCGGCATGTCGGTGCCGAGCAGGATCGGCCCGACATGCAGCGCATCCGTCATGGTTCTGAGCGCCGTCAGCGTGATGTTGGCCGAATCGAGGTTGGGGAACACCAGCAAATTGGCTTCGCCCTTCAGTCTCGAATGGGGATAGACGCGCTGGCGCAGGTGCTCCGACAGAGCAGTGTCCGCATGCATCTCGCCATCGCATTCAAGGTCAGGCGCGATGCGCGCCAGGATCGCCGCTGCTTGCCGCATCTTCAGGGCGCTGGGCGAATCGCGCGAGCCGAAATCGGAATGCGACAAGAGTGCTGCCTTCGGCTCGATGCCGAAGCGCTGGATTTCTTCCGCCGCCAGCACCGTCATCTCGGCGATTTCTTCCGCCGTCGGGTCGACGGAGACGTGGGTGTCGGTCAGAAAGATGATGCCGCGCTGCGAGATCAGCATTGAAAGCGTCGACAGGTCGTGGTCCTTGATGCCGGCGCGGGGGCCGATGATCAAGGTGACGTTGCGCAGATGCCGCTCGAACCGACCTTCGAGGCCGCAGACCATGGCGTCGGCATCGCCGCGTTTCAGCGCAAGTGCTGCGATCACCGTGTTGTCGGTGCGCACCATGGTGCGCGCGGCCTCCGTCGTCACGCCACGCCGGCCGGCGTGTTCGATCAAAAGGTCGACATAGTGGCGGTAGCGCGGATCGTCTTCCGGGTTGATGAGGCCGAAATCGACGCCGGGCTTGATGCGCAGGCCGTAGCGCTTCAGGCGCACTTCGATGACGTGCGGGCGGCCGATCAGGATCGGCTCGGCGATGCCTTCTTCGAGCACCACCTGGGCAGCGCGCAGCACGCGCTCATCCTCGCCGTCGGCATAGATGACGCGCTTGGCGCTCGATGCCTTGGCGGACGAGAACACCGGCTTCATCACCAGGCCGGAGCGGAAGACGAAGCGGTTCAGCTTGTCGATATAGGCGGCAAAGTCGGTGATCGGCCGCGTCGCGACGCCGGTGTCGCAGGCTGCCTTGGCGACCGCGGGCGCTATGCGCAGGATCAGGCGCGGATCGAAGGGCGAAGGGATCAGGAATTCAGGGCCGAAGATCGGCGTCTCGCCGGAATAGGCGCGGGCAGCGACGTCCGAAGGTTCCTCGCGTGCGAGCGCCGCGATTGCCCGCACTGCCGCCATCTTCATCTCCTCATTGATGGCGCTGGCGCCGCAGTCGAGCGCACCGCGAAAAATGTAAGGAAAACACAGTACGTTGTTGACCTGATTGGGAAAATCGGACCGGCCGGTGCAGATCATCGCATCCGGACGCGCTGCACGCGCTATTTCCGGCATGATCTCCGGATTGGGGTTGGCCAGCGCCAGGATCAGCGGCTTCGGCGCCATGTGCTGGAGCAGTTCCGGGTTCAGTACGCCTGCCGCCGACAGGCCGAGAAAGACGTCGGCGCCCGAAATGACGTCGGCCAGCGTGCGCGCCTCGGTGTCCTTCACATAGGGGTCTTTCCAACGATCCATCTCATCGGTGCGGCCCTTGTAGGCGACGCCGAAACGGTCGGTGACCCAGATGTTTTCGACCTTGGCGCCGAGCGAGACCAGCAGGTTGAGGCATGCAAGGGCGGCAGCCCCGGCGCCGGAGGTGACGATCTTGATGTCCGATATGGTCTTGCCGGCGAACTCCAGCCCGTTGAGCACGGCGGCAGCGACGATGATGGCGGTGCCGTGCTGGTCGTCGTGGAACACCGGTATGCCCATGCGGGCCTTCAGCTGTTCCTCGACCTCGAAGCATTCCGGCGCCTTGATGTCCTCGAGATTGATGCCGCCGAAGGTCGGCTCGAGGGCCGAGATCGTCTCGACCATGCGCTCGATAGCGGGCGCGTCGATCTCTATGTCGAAGACATCGATGCCGGCGAACTTCTTGAACAGGACGGCCTTGCCTTCCATGACCGGTTTGGAGGCCAGCGGGCCGATATTGCCGAGGCCGAGCACGGCCGATCCGTTTGTGACGACACCGACCAGATTGGCGCGTGCGGTGTAGTCGGCGGCGGTCGCCGGATCGTCGCGGATTTCCAGGCAGGGGGCGGCGACGCCGGGGGAATAGGCGAGCGCGAGGTCGCGCTGATTGCCGAGCGGCTTGGTCGCCTGTATCTCGAGCTTTCCCGGCCTTGGGTGCTTGTGGAAGTAGAGGGCGGCTTCGTCGAGGTCCGAACGTGCCGTCTTTTTGCTCTCGCCTTCCATGCGGCCGCTCCCTCGAAATCTGCCTGGAGATTCCCTTTTAGCATGCAGCCGTGGTTTTTCGCGACGCTAATTGACGCGCCGGCGGCAATACCCGGCGGCGCGTAGAAAGCCTTGAACAATCAAATACTTATAACGATTGTCTGACGGACGGCTCCGACCGTTTCACGGATAAGTTGATCAAAAGGCGCTGACGTAAAGACCACCATCGACCGGTATGTTCTGCCCGGTCAGATAGCCGGCGTGGACCGAGCACAGGAAGGCGCAGATCTGGCCGAATTCCTCCGGCGTGCCGAGCCGCTTGGCCGGAACATCGGCGCTGATGCGGGTCTTGCGCGCGGCTGCGGCCTGAGGGCTTTCGACTGTGCCGGCCTCATGCGGGCCGCGCAGCCGGTCGGTGTCGAGCTTGCCCGGCAGAAGGCTGTTGATGGTGACGTTGCGGTCGACAACCGTTCTGGCCACGCCGGCAAGGAACGAGGTCAGGCCGGCACGCGCGCCGGACGACAGGTCGAGGCCGGGAATGGGCACATAGACCGACAGCGAGGTGATGTTGACGATGCGACCGAAGCCGCGCGCCGCCATGCCGTCCAGCACGGCCTGCACGAGCTCGATCGGAGTCACCATGTTCTGGGTAACGCCTTCGAGGATCTTTTCGCGATCAAGCGTGCGGAAGTCGCGAAGCGGCGGTCCGCCATTGTTGTTGACCAGGATGTCCGGCTCGGGGCAAGCCACGAGCAGCGCCTTCTGGACCTCCGGCTTCGAGACGTCGCCGACGACTTCCGTCACCGTGACGCCATAGCGCTCGCGCAACTCAGCGGCGGTTTTCGCCACCAGCTCCGCATTGCGTCCGTTGACGACAATGTCGCAGCCGGCTTCCGCCAGCGCCATGGCGCAACCGCGCCCAAGTCCCTTGCTCGAAGCGCAGACGATGGCCTTCTTTCCGCGGATACCGAGATCCATGACGATTTCTCCTGTGATTTGGCCGGCAAGCTAGTCCTTCGGCTGGACCAATCGCAACCGTCATACGGTTGTTGCATGAATCGGGGCATAGCCTGCGTGAAAGCAAGGGTGAAATCGCGATGTCCGGCCAAGAGCCCCGCACTTTCCGCAGCATGTTCATTTCCGACGTCCATCTGGGCTCGAAGGCGGCCAAGGCCGAGTTCCTGATCGATTTCCTTCGATATCACGATGCCGATATCATCTATCTGGTGGGTGACATCGTTGATGGCTGGCGGCTGCGACGGAGCTGGCATTGGCCGCAAAGCCATAATGACGTCGTGCAGAAACTGCTGCGCAAGGCGCGCAAGGGCGCCACCATCACCTACATCGCCGGCAACCATGACGAGTTCGCCCGCCAGTTCCAGGGCGTGCATTTCGGCGGCATCGTCGTTGCCGATCGCGCCATTCACGAGACCGCCGACGGCAAGCGGCTGCTCGTCATCCATGGCGACCAGTTCGACACCGTGGTCCACAATGCGCGCTGGCTCGCCTATCTCGGTGACCACGCCTATGACGCGGCCATGCTGGTCAACCGCGTGGTGACGCGGCTGCGCCAACTGCTCGGCCTGCCTTATTGGTCGTTTTCGTCCTGGGCCAAGCACAACGTCAAGAAGGCGGTGAACTTCATCGGCTCGTTCCAGACCATGCTTGCCGACGAGGCGCGCCGTTCGCATGTCGATGGCGTCATCTGCGGCCACATCCATCATGCCGTCATCGAAAATTTTGGCGATGTCCAGTACATCAACACCGGCGACTGGGTGGAAAGTTGTACGGCTGTGGTCGAGCATTTTGACGGCCGCATGGAAATCCTGACCTGGGCGCAGGTGCTGCCCGAGGCGCCGGACGAGCCCTTTATCCCGCTGCTTATCGAGGACCGGGTAGGGCAGGCGGCCTAGTCCGAAGTCCTTTCGGCTTCGGAATCAATCAATTAGTCCAACCGGTTTCGTCCGGTTTTCGTCCATGTTAAGGGATCGATACGCGTTGCCCTCCGGCCGAATACAGCGCGATTGGATCGATTCATGTCCCTGCCGCAGCTCTCGCCCGAACAACTCGTCAAGCCGCGCCATTTCGAACTGCGCATGAGCCTGATCTTCGCGACGCTTTTCGTGCCGCTCGGAACGCACTTGCCGTATTTTCCGCTGTGGCTGCAGGCCAAGGGTTTTCATGCCGAGCAGATCGCGGTCATTCTGGCGGCGCCGATGTTCCTGCGCGTGGTGACGACGCCGCTGCTGACCGCGCTGGCCGACCGTGCCAGGGACCGCGCCGATGTCTATGTCGCGCTGATGGCTGCGTCGCTGCTTTTGTCGGCAGGTTATTTCCTGACACCCACCTATGCGATGGTGCTGGCGGTCTCGCTGGCGCTGACCATCGTCTGGACGCCGCATTCGCCGATCGCCGATTCGCTGGCTCTTTCGGGTGTCCGCCGCTTCGGTTCGAACTACACAAGCATGCGCAAATGGGGCTCGATTTCCTATTTGTTCGCCAATATCGCCGGCGGCTTCATTCTGTCGGTAACCGGTTCACAAGCCGTTCCGGTTATCATTCTGGTGGCGTTTGCCGCCGCCCTTGCCGCTGGCCTGCTGGCGCCGCGCCTTGGCCGTCCGCGGCGCGCCTCGCCGCTGTCGGCCACCGACATCCAGCATTCAGCGCCGAAGCTTCTCAACCCGTATTTCCTGTATTTCTCCATGGGCGTCGGCGTCATCACCGCCAGCCACGCATTCCTCTACGGTTTCGTCTCCATCTACTGGAAGTCGATCGGCCTCGGTGATTCGGTAGTCGGTCTCTTATGGGCTTGGGGCGTGGTGTCGGAAGTCTGCATGTTCATGATGTTCACCCGCTTTTTCGACCGGTTCTCCGTCGTGTCGGTCATGGTGATGGCCGGAATCGGCTCCATCGTGCGCTGGATCGCCTTTCCGCTGGTCTGGCCGCTCGGCCTCGGCATTCCCGGCTTCTTCGCTGTCCAGTCGCTGCACTCGGTCTCGGTGGCGCTGGGGCTGATCGGGCTGCAGAAGATGATCGGCGAAACGATCTCCGAGGAGCGGACAGGTGCCGCGCAAGGCATCGCCTATTTCTCCAACGGCTTCTTCATGGCGGTGGTGACGCTGGCGTCCGGCCCGCTCTACGACCGTCTCGGTGTCGACGGCTTCTTTGCCATGATCCCGATTGCGTTGATCGGACTGGCGCTGATCGGCCTTGCGGCGCGCTCAGCCCCAGAGCGCCGTATCGGGCGGTGACACCAGCGATCCCTGGTAGACAAGGCCCGGTACCCGGTCGCGGGCAAGCAGCAGCGGACCGTCGAGGTCGACGAAATCGGCATGCTGGGCAAGCAGCACCGCTGGCGCCATCGCCAATGAGGTGCCGACCATGCAGCCGACCATCACGCCGAAACCGAGTTCGCGGGCGCGATCGCGCAGCACCAGTGCCGCCGTCAGGCCGCCCGACTTGTCGAGCTTGATGTTGACGGCATCGTAAAGACCGACAAGCGCTTCGAGATTCTTAGCCTCGTGCACGCTTTCATCGGCGCAGATCGGCACCGGATGGGCGATATGGCGCAGGATCTCGTCATGACCGGCCGGCAGCGGCTGTTCGATCAGCGCGATGCTTTGTTCGGCGGCAAAGGCGAGGTTCGCAACGATGTTGTCGTCGCTCCAGCCCTCATTGGCGTCGAGGATGATGCGGCTGTCTGGCGCTGCCTGCCTGACCGCCCGGATGCGGGCAATGTCGTTGTCGCCGCCGATCTTGACCTTGAGCAGCGGCCGCGCCGCATTGGCGCGGGCCTGCGCCGCCATCGCCTCCGGCTCGCCCAGCGACAGCGTGTAGGCGGTTTCGAGCGCCTGCAAGGGAACAGCACCTATCGCAACCGCCACCGATGTTCCGCTGAGCTTCGCCTCCAGATCCCATAGGGCGCAGTCTATGGCGTTGCGGGCGGCTCCGGCCGGCATGGCATCGAGCAAGGCGCTGCGGCTGATGCCATCGGCGATCCGGCCGCGCATGGCGTCGATCGCCTCGCGCACGCCCTCAATCGTCTCGCCATAGCGCTTGTAGGGGACGCATTCGCCGCGGCCGAAATGGCCGCCGTCGCTGATCGTGCAGGAGATCACTTCGGCTTCGGTCTTGGAACCGCGCGAAATGGTGAAGGTTCCGGCGATGGGAAAACGCTCGGCCTCGACCGAAATGACACGCGCCATATTTTTCTGCTCCTGCTGTGCGACAAGCGTTGTCGGCAAATCGACAGGTCAGACCCGTCAGGCTAAACAGGACGCCATGTTGACCATCGGCAAGCGCGACGCAAGCGGCACGACCGCAGGGGAGGCTGACCACGAACCGCGCGTGGCGATCGGCGAGGAGGACGGCGTTCTTGGCTGCGCTTTCTCCGGAATCTGGACGACACGGACCGTTGCACTCGTCGACGCCGACATGCGCAAGATCGAAAAGCGAAGCGGCTTCAAAATCTTGGCGCTCGATGTTTCCAAGATCGAGAAGATGGACACTGCCGGCGCCTGGCTGATCGACCGGCTGGTCAGCGCTTTCGAAAAGAAGGGTGTCGAAATCCAGATGCAAGGCCAGAGCGAGATCGCTTCGATCCTGCTCGAAGCTGTCGGCGAGGCCGTGCGGCGCGAACCCGAATCCGGCCCGGTGCGACCGCCCAACATCGTCATTCGCGCGCTGGAGGCGGTTGGCCGCCGGGTCTACGAGATGCGCGACGATTTTCTGGCCTCGATGAACATCCTCGGCGCCACCATCCGTGGCGCGCAGATGAAGCTCGGCCGTGGCCATGCCGTCAACCCGGCGGCGATTTTCAACCAGATCGACCGTATGGGCGTCGGCGCCATTCCGGTGGTGGTGCTGATGTCGGCGATCGTCGGCGCCATCGTTGCCCAGCAGGGCGCCTATCAGCTCAGCTATTTCGGCGCCGATATCTTCGTCGTCGACCTCGTCGGCGTGCTGATCCTGCGCGAACTGGGCGTGCTGATGACGGCGATCATGATCGCCGGCCGCTCCGGCAGCGCGATCACCGCCGAGATCGGCTCGATGAAGATGCGCGAGGAGGTCGACGCGCTGAAGGTCATCGGACTTAACCCGATCGGCGTCCTGGTCTTTCCGCGCCTCGTGGCGCTGGTCATCGCCTTGCCGTGCCTGACCATCATCGCCAATTTCGCCGCACTCGGCGGCGGCATCCTGGCTGCCTGGCTCTATTCCGACATTCCACCCGCCGCCTTCATCGACCGGCTGCGTGTCGCCATCGATCTCAGCACCATCTTTGCCGGCCTGATCAAGGCGCCGTTCATGGCCATGATCATCGGCACGATTGCCTCGGTCGAAGGCATGAAGGTCGGCGGCAGCGCCGAATCGCTCGGCCAGCACGTCACCGCCTCTGTGGTGAAGTCGATCTTCGTCGTCATCATCCTCGACGGGCTTTTTGCCATGTTCTACGCAGCGATCGAGTTCTGAGATGAAGCTGCGAAACAGGAAAAGGGCGGGTGCATTGGCGGATGACGCGGGCGAGGGCGATATCGTGCTTTCCGCGCACGACATCAGCGTTTCCTTTGCCGACAAGCTTATCCTCGACAGACTGTCGCTCGACATAAGGCGCGGCGAAATCCTTGGATTTGTCGGCGCCTCGGGTGCTGGCAAATCCGTTCTGCTGCGCACCATTCTCGGCCTGACACGCAAGCAGTCGGGCACCATCAAGCTGTTCGGCGTCGATATCGAGAAAGCTGATGATGCCGAGCGTCTGCGCATCGACATGCGGCTTGGCGTGCTGTTCCAGCACGGCGCCCTGTTCTCGGCGCTGACGGTGCTGGAAAACGTCCAGGTGCCGATGCGCGAATATCTCGACCTGCCGCGAAAGCTGATGGACGAACTGGCGATGCTCAAGATCGAGCTGGTCGGGCTGCCGCCCGACGCGGCGCAAAAATTCCCATCCGAACTGTCCGGCGGCATGATCAAGCGCGCCGCGCTGGCGCGGGCGCTGGCGCTCGATCCCGACATCGTTTTCCTCGACGAGCCGACATCGGGTCTCGATCCGATCAGCGCGGCGGAGTTCGACGAGCTGGTGGTCAAGCTGCGCGATACGATGGATCTGACCGTCTACATGGTCACGCATGATCTCGACACGCTGTTCACCGCTTGCGACCGGGTGGCCGTGCTCGGCAAGAAGAAAGTGCTGGTCGAGGGCACCATCGACGACATGCTGAAGAGCGAGGAACCGTGGGTAAAATCCTATTTCCGCGGAAAACGCGCCCGGCAACTTGATCTTGCGGCGCGCGCATAGCCATAAGTGGGACAATGGAAACCAGAGCCAACTACGTCATTGTCGGCATCTTCACGCTGGCCGCGATCCTGGCGGCGTTTGCCTTCGTCTACTGGACGGCGGCGATCGGCGACAAGGGCGAGACGACGTTGCTGCGCGTGCGCATTCCGGGCTCGGCCTCCGGGCTCGGCCGCGGAAGTTTCGTGCTGTTCAACGGCGTCAAGGTCGGCGACGTCAAGCGCGTCTATATTGATGTCGACAATCCGACGGTTGCCATCGCCGATACCGAGATCGACCGCATGACGCCGATCACCAAATCGACGCAAGCCGATATCGGGCTTGCCGGCCTGACCGGGCAGGCCAACATCGAGCTCAAGGGCGCCGATCCCAAGGAGGTAAAGCTCCTCGACCAAGCGGAAAAGGAAGGCAAGGTCGCCGAGATCGTCGCCAACCCGTCGGCGGTGACCAACCTCTTGCAGACGGCGCAGAATATCTTCACCCGCGCCGACAAGGTGCTGACCGAGCTCGAAGGCTTCACTAAGGACGTTCGCGGGCCGCTGACGCAGACCGTCCAGAACGTCCAGACCTTCTCCGATGCGCTGGCCAAGAATTCGGACGGCATCGACAAGTTCCTGTCCGCGGCCAGCACGCTGGCCGATGAGCTGAAAGGCGTTTCCGGCAAACTCGACGGCACGCTGAAGGCGGCCGAAGGCCTTCTCAACGCGGTCGACAAGGACAAGATCAAGAGCATCGTCGCCAATGTCGACGCAGTAACCGGTAACCTCAAGCAGACGTCGAAGCAGCTCGACGGCGTGATCAAGAACGTCGATACAGCCGTGGGGTCGGTCAACGACTTCGCCAAACGGACGCAAGGCACGCTGGCCAAGGTCGACAACGTGCTCGACGGTATCGATCCCGCACAAGTGCGCTCGGCGCTCGCCAACATCCAAAAGGCCAGCGAGAGCGCCGACAAGGCCGCCGCCGACATCGCGGAGGTGACCCACAAGTTCGCCAACCGGGCCGACGACATCGACCAGACGATCAAGGATGCAAAGCAGCTCGCGCAACGGCTCAACGATGCCTCGGTGCGGGTCGATGGCATTCTAGCCAAGGTCGATACCTTGCTCGGGTCGGGGCAGGCCGACGGCGTGATGGCGGATGCGAGGGCGACGCTGAAGTCGTTCAAGCAGGTTGCCGACACGCTGAATGCCCGCCTTGGCGTCATCACCGACAATCTGGCGCGATTCTCGGGCCAGGGGCTTTCGAACGTCGAAGCGCTGGTGCAGGACAGCCGCCGTTCGATCAGCCGCATCGAGGAGGCGGTAACCGATCTCAGCCGCAATCCGCAGCGCATCCTGTCGGGTGGCGACGGCGAGGTTCGGCAATTCGATGGCAGGGCGCGGCGTTGACTTCGGCGTCGGCGCGCCCCAGAAACATGAGCCGCGAAAGCGGGTCGATCTTACGATCCGGGGACAACGGGGATCGCGCGTGAAGTCTGTGTGGGTGAAAACGGGCGGGTTGACATCGGCTGCGGCACTGCTTGCCTTGACGCTGGCAGGCTGTGCGGCGTTGGGCGGCAAGCCCGCGCCGCTCGATACGTTCGAGCTGTCGGCGCCGTCGGTCGACGCGCATGGCCACAGCCGCCGCCAGATCCTGATCGCGCAGCCGTCGGCGCTCAAGGCGCTGGACAGCCAGAACATCGTCATCAAGCCGTCGGATCGTTCGATCCAGTATCTCAAGGGGGCGCAATGGGCCGACCGGCTGCCGCTGATCGTGCAGGCGCGGCTGGCCGAGACCTTCCAGCGCTCGGGCAGCTTTGCCGGCGTCGGCAAGCCGGGCGAGGGCCTGGCGATCGACTATCAGGTGATCGTCGAGATCCGCTCATTCGAGGTTCGGGTCGACGGCGGCGAACATGCCGAGGTCGATCTGTTCGTGCGGATCCTGAACGATCGCAACGGCGAGGTCCGTGCTTCCAAGAGCTTCACCGCAGCCGCACCCGTCTCGGGCAGCGGCAATCCTGCTTATGTCAGCGCACTCGACAAGGCGTTCGGCGACGCCGCCGGGCAGATTGTGCGCTGGACGGATTCGGTGATCTGAGCGCGACGCGCGCCGGAATCCCACCAGGCTTCATCCCACCAGGCTTCTCTACCTACAAGTGGTCGAAGATCTCCGGCCGGAGCTTTCCGGTCTTCATCAGGTGCTGCAGGGTGTAGGTCACGGACAGCGCGTCATCGAGCGCATCGTGCCCTGCAATGGCGGGTGCTTGACGCCGTAGTAATCCGCAAGCTTGTTGCTCGGCGTTCTCGCCAGATCCTCGATCGGCATTCCGGCTGCGATCAGCAGCTTGACGGCGTTGTCAAACCGGGTGGCCGGGATCGAAGGCTGAATGCCCCCGACATAGCAGCTGATGGCGATCATGTTCAATTCGTCCTTGCCCCAGGACCAGAATCGCGCCCCTTCGGAAAAACGATCGATGTCGGCGAGGGCATCCCCTAGTGCCACCCCTTTTGTCTCCAAATCTTCCTCGGTGATGCCGGTCAGTTTGGTGAAGAATGGGTCCAGGGCGTAGCTCTGACCAAACCGGTCGACCGGTCTGATATAGGCCTTGTGTGTTCCGAGCAGGGGGAAGTCGCCTTCAAGTCCAAGCCTGACGGCGCCGATCTGTGCGATCACCGGGTCGGGATCGTGGGCCGCGCACCAGAATCTGCGTTGCGAGCCCTCCAGGCAAAGAAACTCGCAGTCGAAAATGATTGCCGTCTTCACGATCACACCCTGCGAGCGTTAGGGCAGCGGTACTGTGGATGAATTATAGCGCCGTCGGGAGATCGACTTAGGGCGGATTCCGAAGGCATCGATAGTCTCGCAAGACCTGTTGCGGGCAGGTTCAACGCGTGCCGGACGTTAGAGCAGGCACAGGCGGGACCATAGCCCGCCTGTTCAATTCCTGTCTTAGTGCAGGCGGCCGCTCGCATGCGCCAGCATGGTGTAGACCTTGCCGGTGTCCGACGTCAGGTAGGTCTGCGCCATGATGTTGTCGCGGTCGTTGCGCGAGACATCCTTGAGCAGCTTCTCGAAATCGTCGCAGTAGCGGTCGACGGCGGCGCGGAACTCGGCCTCGGCCTGATACTTGCGACGGATCTCGTCGAACGTCTGCTGACCCTTCAGCGTGTAGAGCCGCCTTGTGAACACGTCACGCTCGCCGCGCCGGTAGCGGTTCCACAGCTCGATCGAAGCATCGTGGTCGATGGCCCGCGCGATATCGACGGAGAGCGAGTTCAGCGATTCGACGACATGCAGGGGCGAGCGCTGGGCAGGCGTAGCGCGGGGCGCTTCCGCAGTCGCTGGGGGAGCTGCCGACCTGAGGTCCTCATCGTTCGATGCCGCGGTCAGCAGATCGCGCACCCAGCCACCCTGCGGCGTGCGGGCGTTGGCATCGCCGCGCGGACGCGGTGCCGCCTCGGTCGGACGGTCAAGGTCGACCGTGCCGCGCAATGCAGGGCCGCCCAAGGGCGCCTGAGGCGTGCGCAGGTCCGGCTGCGGTGCCGGTGCTCGGCGCGGCGGCTCGGCAGCGCGTGCGGCCGGCGCTTGCGGCGCCGGACGCAGGTTGCGTGGTTCGGACCCTTCACCGCCGCGGCCGGACTTGGCCACGATGTCCGAAAGCTCCTTCAGGGCGTTGATCTGCTCGGAAACGGCGCGGCGGATGGCCGAAGTCGATTCCTTGGCCTCTTCCGGCATTTCGATGACGCCCTTCTTGAGCTCGGCGCGGGTCAGGTCGAGCTCGCTCTTGATCGAACCCGCGGTGCGCCGCATCTCCTCGGTCGCATCGGCAAAGCGCTTGGTTGCCGAGTCGACGACGTCGGTGATGGCGTTGCGGATCTTGTCGGCCGACTCCATCGTCTTGCCTTCGGCGTTCTGCAGCGTCTGGCCGACGAGATTTTCGAACGAGCGCATGACCCTTTCGAGATCTTCCGACTTCTTGACCAGGCCGACGGCGAGGTCTTCGAGCGACGACTGCCGTTCGAGCGTGTGCTCGAGGTTGCTCTGGGCCGAGCTCAACAGGTCCGAAGCACTGGAGAGCAGGCGGCTGTGCTCGTCGAACTTGGTGGCAATCGACGCGACCTCGCGCAAGGTGGACGACGACAGTTCCGTCAGCCTTGTCGTGTTCGAATCGACCAGACGTGCCGAGCTGGCAAAGGTCTGCGCGGCCTTCTCGGTGGTGGCGGCGAAGCTTTGCGTGCTGCCGCTCAGGCGTTCATCGACCTGGCCGAGATTGACCGCGGCCTGCTCGATCAGCTGACCGAGCTGCGAACTGGACTTGGTCATCCGGCCGATGAGGTCGGCGACGCTGTCGGACAGCGACGAGCGGGCACCCTCGACCGCCGACAAGGTTTCGGCGGTGCGGTTGGCGAGCGCGTCGACAAGTGCGGCATTCTCGCTGCGCAGCTTCTCGGTGGCGCGTTCTGTGACCTCTTCCATGCTCTTTTGCAGTTCCGAGCCGCCCTGGGCGAAGCGCTCGACCAAAGGCCGTGCGGTTTCGTCGAGGATCTTCGACATTTCGGCCGAACGCGCCGCGAGCATGGTGTTGAGTTCGCGGGTGTTGGCGCCGATCGTCTTGGCGGCATCGTTGGTGCTCTGGCCGATATGCTGGCCAACCGCGGTGAAGGTCTCGGCGATCACATTGGCGCGCGAGACGAGTTGCGCCTCGGCGTTCGACACCTGCTCGTTGAGCTTCTGGCCCATCGTCTCGGCCGTAAAGGCGAGGCGGTTCTCGACGCCCGAGATCTGCTCTTCGACACGGGCTGCCGCGGCCGCCGCGCTCGAGGCGAGACGCTCGTCGGCGCCGGCAAGCGCCTGCTCGATTTCGCGGGCATGCACGGCCATTTCCTGGCCGGTCCGCCTTGCGCGTTCGGCAACCCGTTGCTCGGTATCGGCAAAGGCGCCGACGATCGTCTCGGCATGCTCGCCGATCGTGGTGGTGCTGCTGGCGATGCGCGACACCAGCCGCTGATCCGCGTCGTCGAAGATACGGCCGATTTCCGAGGCGCGGCTCGACAGCGCTTCCGAACCCTCGGCGATGCGCGAGACGAGCTGCTGGTCGGCGGCATCGAAGATGCGGCCAAGGTCCGATGCGCGTGCGGCAAGCGCTTCGGCCGATTCGCCGATCCGCATGCCGAGCCGCTGGTCGGCGCCTTCGAAGTTGCGCAGGATGTCGCCGGCGCGCGCGGCCAGCGACTGGGCCGTTTCGATGGCGCGGGCGACCAGCTTCTGGTCGGCGGCATCGAACGTGCCTGCAATTTCGCTTGCACGAGCTGCCAGATGGTCGGCGGTGTCCTGAGCCCGGGCGGTCAGCTGATCTGCGGTTTCCTGGGCGCGGGCGGCAAGCTTCTGGTCTGCCGCTTCGAAGGTGCCGGCGATCTGATTTGCGCGAGCGGCCAGCTGATCGGCGGTTTCATGGGCACGGGCCAGCAGCGAGCTGGACGTGTCGTCCGCGCGGGCAAGCAAGGCGTTCGACGTATCTTCTGCACGGGCGTGCAGGCGACGGTCGGCCTCCTCGAAGGTGCGGGCGATGTCTTCGGCCCGCGCCAGCAGGGCGGCGGAGGTCTGCTCGGCGCGCTCGGCGATCTTCCGGTCGGCGTCGCTGAACGCGGCACCGGCCTGCTCGTGCAGGGTGCTGGTGACTTCCAGCACCTTTTCGCGCAGGGCGCCGGCGACAAACACGGCGCTCTTCTCGAGCACGGCGCGGACGTTGTCGACGCCTGTCGAGAGCGCACGTTCCATGGTGCCGGCGCGCTCCTCGATGATGCCGGTCTGGCGACTGAACGCCTGCTCGATCTTCTCGACATCGGCAGCGATCGCGTCGGAAATGCCGGTGCTTCTGGCAGCGATCTGGTCGATATGGCCCGACAGCGAGCGGTCAACGTCCTTGCGGGTCTCGGCGAGCTTGCCGAGATCGTCTTCCAGCGCGCGGGTCAACATATTGCGGCCTTCGGACAGCTTGCCGACATGTCCGGCGATGACGTCGTCGATGTCGCTGCGGCTTTCGGTCAGCTTCTGCAGGTCGGCTTCGAGGGCGCGTTTGAGAATGTCGCGGCCCTCGGCCAGCTTCTCGACCTGGCCGGCAACCAGACCGTCGATGCTGGAGCGGCTTTCGGCCAGCTTGGCGAGATCGGCTTCCAGCGCGCGCTTGAGAACATCGCGACCTTCGGCGAGTTTCTCGACCTGGCCGGCGACCAGACCGTCGATGCTTGAGCGGCTCTCGGCCAGTTTGGCAAGATCGTCCTCGAGCGCCTTGGACAGGGTCGAGCGCTCCTGGACAAGCCTTTCCGCGTGGCTGTTAACGAGGCCACCGACGTTTTCGAGGTCGGCTTCAAGCGCTTTCGACAGCGTCGAACGATCCTGGACGAGCCTTTCGGAATGGCTGTTGACCAAGCCATTGACGCTTTCGAGGTCAGCCTCGAGTGCCCGGGCGAACTGTGCCCGGTCATCGACCAGTTTCTGCGACTGGTCGGCAATGGTCCCCTTGATCGCGTTGAGGTCGGATTCCAGAGCGCGCCGCAGAATATCTCGGCCCTCGGACAACTTCTCGACCTGACCCGCAACCAGCCCGTCGATGCTGGAGCGGCTGTCGGCCAGCTTGGCGAGGTCGTCCTCAAGGGCCCTGGACAGGGCGGAGCGGTCTTGGACAAGCTTGTTCATGTGATCGGCGATGACGCTGTTCACATTCTGCAGGTCGGCTTCCAGGACCCGGGAAAGCTGACCGCGATCCTCGGCCAGCTTTTCCGACTGGCTTGAGATAACGCCCTTGATCGTGTTCAGGTCGGATTCCAGCGCGCGCTTGAGAATGTCGCGGCCTTCCGCCAGCTTCTCGACCTGACCGGCGACCAGACCGTCGATGCTCGAACGGCTTTCGGCCAGCTTGGCAAGGTCGGCTTCAAGGGTCTGCGACAGCAGGCTGCGGTCCTCGGCCAACCGTCCCGAATGGCTTTCGATCAGGCCGCGTATGCCGGACAGATCATTGTCGAGCGAATGGGAAAGCTGCGTGCGGTCTTCCGCCAGTTTGGCGGAATGGGTTTCGATGAGGCTCTTGATGCCGACGATGTCGTTTTCCAACGCCTTGGCGAGCACGGCGCGGCCTTCGGCGATTTTTTCCACCTGACCGGCGACCAGACCGTCGATGTCGGCGCGGCTGTCGGACAGTTTTCCGAGATCGGCTTCCAAAGCGCGCGACAGAATGTTGCGGCCCTCGGCGAGTTTTCCGACATGTCCGGCGACCATTTCATCAATGATCGTACGAGCTTGCACCAGCTTCCCGGAGTCTTCATTCAAGGCAATAGAGAGCCTGTTGCGACCTTCTTCCAGCCTTTCGAGATGGCTGCCGAGCGATGCATCGATGGCCGCCCGCGATTCATTGACCTTGCGCAGATCCTCTTCGAGAGCGCGCGAGATCAGGCTACGGCCTTCGGCCAGCTTCTGCACCTGGTTGGTTACTGCCGCATCGATGCCGGCGCGGCCCTCGGCGAACTTCGCCAGGTCGGCCTCCATGGCCGCGGCCATGCGCTCGCGGCTTTCGGACAGTTTCCTGCTGTGGTTCTCAACAGCTTCCTCGATGCCGACGCGGGCGTCGGCGAGCCGCTGGATGTCACTGTCGAACGAACGCGACACGACGTGACGGGCGGCTTCCATGCGTCCGGCGAAGTCGCTGGCGCGGGCTTCGAGCATAGAGGAGGTCGAAGTGACGATGTCGGCCATGTCGGCGCCGATCTGGGTCTTGCCCTGATCGATCATCGCCGACAGCGTGTCCTTGCTCTCGGCGAAGGTGTGCGCGATTTCGCGGGCGCGCTCGACCAGCGTTTCATTGATCTGGCGGGCGCGGGCCTCGAGTGCCGCATTGAGCTTCTGCGTTCCGGTGTCGAGCGCCTCGGCGCGGGTCTGGAACTCGCTGATCAGCGCCTGGCCGCGTTCGGCGAGCGTCCGCTCGATGCCGTTGAGGCTGGCCTCGAATTCGGAATTGAGGGTGCGCGCGGCGCCGCCAAGCAGCGACACCATGCCGGTGGTGCGATCGTCGAGCAGATCGGTCAACGACCGCGTCAGTCCGTCCGTGGTGTCCGTCAGCTTGGCAATGCGGGTGTCGAGAAGGCTGGCGAAGGCCTCGCCCGAGGTCGACAGACGGTCGGTGATCGAATCGAGCCGGCCTTCGACGGAATCGAAGATCGACATCGAGCTTTCGTTGATGCGGTCGATCAGCGTGTCGCCGGAATTGGTGATCGTCATCGACAATTTGGTCGATGCATTGAGGATCGAGTCGCGAATGATGTCGGAAGCCGCGCCGATCTCGTCCTTCAGCGTCTCATGCGCGCCGGTAATCGAGGCGCGGACGCGCTCGGCATGGGTGACGACGGCTTCGCGCTCGCTGCCGAGGCCGTCGACCAGCGAACGGATGCGGGATTCATTCTCGGAATAGGAGCGTTCGATCTGGTTGACTTCGCTGTGGACAAGCGTTTCCAGTTCGACGGCGCGGGCAAGCGTGCGTTCGATGCCTTCGCCCATCGCCGCGACCTCGCGACGAACGGCCTGGCCGATCATCATGACGCGATCCTGGGCAAGGTTTTCCGGCTCGGTCAGGCGGAAGGCCACTTCGGTCATCGACTGTGCGGCGATGCGCATTTCCTGGGCGCGGCGAATCATGGCGGCGAAGGCCCAGAACAGGATGACAGGCACGATGGCCGCGACGGCGAGGCCGATCAGTTCCGGACGGGCGAGGAACTGGTCGAGCGTGCGGATTCTCCAAATGCTCGGTCCGAAAAGCAGATTGGCCAAACCACCGGCACCGGCGAACCAGGCGAGCGAAACGAAGGCGACGACCCAGTAAATGGTGTTCGAGGCACGCCTGTTGAGGCTGTGCAGGAGCGTCTTGTAATCCTTCTGGCGATCGTCATTGGCCGGCGCGAAACCTGCGGGCTGGGCGCCATTGCGCGGTTCCACGGGGCGCAATTCGGCAGGTTTGGCCTTGGGCGCGGGTTTCGCGGCCTGGTTTTGGTTGACCACCGGCTCCGGGTTCTGTTCCGGCTTATGATTGCGTCCCTCGCGCGCCAGCTCGTCGGCCGCCTGGGATATCTGCGCTTCAAGATCCTCCATCGAAGCCGCGATATCGAGGTCGCCGCTGCCGATCTCATTGCTGAGGTCGAGATCGAGTGCCTTTTCCAGTTCCCTGGCCACTTCGCTGTCGAGAGTTCTCGTCGTCGGTTTCTTTGCCATGCCTTCGCTACCCTGTACTAGCTGCCGCGGGCTTATAATTCTGTTTGTCTTGCCCCGCGCAGGAGGCTGAAAATGGACCCCTCGTATCGTAATGACACAGGGGGGTAAAGAAAACATGCATTCCGCGGGATACGTAAAACTTTAAATATAAGGTTAACGGAACTGTGATTTGGACGCCGCTTTGGCAACATTTTTCCGGGCCATTCATTAACCCGTTGTCCATTGGATTCGCCTAGGTTTTTGGGCGAGTCGAAGAAACGGAGTTCGAGTTCATGCGTGGCGAAAGCGGCATCGCCTTCTCAATGCCCGGGGGAGATGTATCCGGACCAAGACGGTCACGGCCGGTCGATTTGGCACACCTTGCCCGCCAGACGATGGGTGACCGCAGCCTTGAGCAAGAGGTTCTGGCGCTATTTGTACAGCAGGCGCTGTCCGTGCGCGACAGAATAGTCGACGCCGATATCAAGGACCGGCTTCTGCTCGCCCATGGATTAAAGGGTTCGGCACGGGGCGTGGGCGCCTTTGCCATCGCCGATTGCGCCACCGAGATCGAGCACCGGCCGGAAGACGGCCAGACGCTCAAGCGGCTTGGTACGCTGATCGACGAAGTGCGCGATTTCATCGCCGCCATCAACCGCTGAATCCGCGCCGAATCCGATTTGCGGAAAAACGTCATCGGGCGGCGCTTTCATGCGGCAGTTGACTTGTCAGCCGGAGTGATTATCTCGGCTGCAACTCCCTTCAGGTGACAAATGACCAAGCTGACTTTCATTGCCCATGACGGCACGCATTTCGACATGGACGCCGAGAACGGCTCTACGGTCATGGAGAACGCGATCCGCAACGCCGTGCCCGGGATCGAAGCCGAATGCGGCGGTGCCTGCGCCTGTGCCACCTGTCACGTCTATGTCGACGAAGCCTGGACGGCTGAAGTCGGCGAGCCGGAAGCGATGGAAGAGGACATGCTGGACTTCGCCTACGACGTCCAGCCCAATTCGCGCCTGTCATGCCAGATCAAGGTCCGCGATGCGCTTGACGGCTTGGTCGTGCGGGTGCCTGCCCGCCAGGGATAAGCGCAACCTTTTTGCCAACTGATTTTTCCCGCTGTGGCTTGGCAGCGGGGCGATGGTCATGCAGTGTCCTGCTGTTTCACCACAGCGCCGCGTGTCCTCTTGGACGCGCAAAGGACGCTGTAGCACTTTTATTTGCGCGTGATCCTTTCCGAAAATCGATCCGATTTTCGGGGTCATGCGCAGCGAGGCACAGGCATGACCGACATCACCAGGACAGACGTGCTTATTGTCGGGGCAGGGCCGGTTGGCCTGTTTGCCGTGTTCGAGCTCGGCCTGTTCGACATGAAGTGCCACCTGATCGACATTCTCGATCGGCCGGGCGGCCAATGCGCGGAGCTCTATCCGGAAAAGCCGATCTACGACATTCCAGGCTGGCCTTCGATCTCGGCGCAGGGGCTGGTCGACAAATTGCTCGAGCAGATCGCGCCGTTCAAGCCCGATTTCAGCTACAACCGAATGGTTTCCAGCCTGGAAAAACTGGAGGACGGCAGTTTTCGCGTCACCACCGACGAAAACGAGGTGTTCGAGGCCAAGGTGGTGGTGATTGCCGCCGGCGGCGGCTCCTTCCAGCCCAAGCGTCCGCCGATCCCCGGCATCGAGCCCTATGAAGGCAAGAGCGTCTTCTATTCGGTGCGCCGGATGGAGGATTTTCGCGGCCACGACCTCGTCATTGTCGGCGGCGGCGACTCGGCGCTCGACTGGACGCTGAACCTGCAGCCGGTGGCAAAGAGCGTGACGCTGGTGCACCGGCGGCCTGAGTTCCGCGCCGCTCCCGACAGCGTCAACAAGATGTATGCCATGCAGGAGATGAAGCAGCTCGAATTCCAGGTCGGCCAGGTGACCGGATTGACCGGTGCCGACGGCCAGTTGTCATCGGCCACCATCAAGGGACCGGATGGCGACGTCGAGGTGCCTTGCACGCGCATGCTGCCGTTCTTCGGCCTGACCATGAAGCTCGGACCGATCGCGGAGTGGGGTCTCAACCTTCACGAGAACCTCATTCCGGTCGATACCGAAAAATTCCAGACATCGGTGCCCGGCATCTTCGCGGTCGGCGACATCAACTGGTATCCGGGCAAGCTGAAGCTGATCCTGTCGGGTTTCCACGAAGTGGCGCTGATGGCGCAGGCCGCCAAGCGCATCATCAGCCCCGGCGAGCGCATAGTTTTCCAGTACACGACCTCATCGACCAGCCTGCAGAAGAAGCTCGGCGTCTCCGGCTGAACTTTACTCGGCCAGCATCGGCGCCGCATTGTCGGCGTAGCCGCGAAGCTCCTTTTCGGGCATCAGCGTCAGCGTGATCAGCCCGAGCAGCAATGTAGCGGCGGCGACGGCAAAGATCATCACGAACGGCTCGATCGTCGCGCTATGGCCAGCGATCCGCACGCCTTCACCGGCAAGCGGCAAGCCGTAGCCCAGAGCGACCGCGCCGAGCATGGCGACCCCAAGCGCACTGCCAAGCGAACGCAGGAATGTCAGCACGCCCGTCGCGACGCCGAGATGCACGCGATCGACGGCGTTCTGGACCGACACGGTGGTGACCGGAAACGTCGTTCCGGTTCCAAACCCGATGCAAATCGTCAAGACCTCGACCTCCAGCAGCGTTGCATATCCTGCGACGACGGCCAGCAGGCAGAGGCACAGCATGCTGAAGACGACGCCCACCATCGCAATGCGCTTGTAGTGGGTGAAATGCGGGATCATACGCCCGCTGAATGCCGCGCCGCCGACGGTCCCCAGCAGAAGCCCAAGCATCGCGATGCCCGACTCCGCTGCCGACAAGCCGAGCACCGCCTGAAGATAGACGGGCAGGTACACAGCCATGCCGACGCTTGCGGCCTGAAGCAGGAACATCGAAAGCGTGCCCGCCAGAACGATTGGATTGCCAAGCACTTCGAGTGAGATGAGCGGCTCGGCGGCGCGCATGAGCCGCAAGGCAAAAGCGCTCCAGAAAATCGCCGAACCGCAGAGAACGCCGATGACTTCAAGCGAAGTCCAGGGATAGGCGCTGCCGCCCCAGTTCAAGGCGAGCAGCAGCAGCGCCGTGGCAATTATCAGAAGCAGCGCGCCCAGGCCGTCGATGCGATGGCGCTTTGCGGCAATGGGCAGTTTCTTGAGCGGCTTGTTGATGATCGCCATTGCAAGAAAACCAAGCGGAATGTTGATCCAGAAGATCAGTGACCAGTGCAGGTGCTCTGCGAAAGTGCCGCCGAGCAACGGACCGGCAACGCTGGCGACAGCCCATGTGCCGGAGAACCAGGCGGCATAGCGTGCCCGCTCGCGCGGCGGCACGAGATCCCCGACGACGGTCTGCGTCAAAGCGAACAAGCCGCCGCCACCGGCGCCCTGGATCGCCCGCCCGACAACCAGCACAAACATGTTGGGAGCCATCGCACTGACCACCGATCCCGCCAAAAAGATCAGGATCGCGGCGTAGACGGTCGGCCGGCGGCCGTAGACGTCGGAAATCTTGCCGTAGAGCGGAGCCACGGCTGTAGCGGTCAGGAGATAACCGGTGACGATCCATGGCAGATAGTGTGCGTTTCCGAGCGCATGCCCGATGGTCGGCATGGCCGGCGCGACAATGGTCTGATCGAGTGCCGCCAACAGCATCGACAACAGCACGCCGCCGATGATGGCGTTCTTTTCGCGCTCTGTTATCGGCGTGCCGGTTTCCGCCATCGTTTTCTCATCGACAGCCTGGTCCATGATCGTTCATCCATAAGCTTGCGATTTGACCGGCGCTGTTCAGCCGCTCCGGCTTCATGACCGTTTGGATCGCATTGGTGTTTTAAGCTCGTCTGGCGAGCCTGATATGTCGTCCCATATAGGCCGGTTTCGACGGCGGCTCGAAAGTTTTTCGAATCTGGCACTACGCTTCGGTGAATTTGGCTTTCAGTTCGGGTGCGTTCAGGCCGGCGGCAGTCGTCCGTTGCCGATGCGCTCCATGCGGTAGCGCAGCAGCCGCAAGATGCGGCTTTCGAAATTGACGCTTTCGACGCGGTCGAACTGAAGCTGGGCGCGGTCGTGCCTGGCCAGAACAGCCGCGGTGATCGCGGCCGCCTTGGCCTTGGCGGCGTCGCAGTTCTTTTGCGGGTAGGTGGCTTTCAAGGCCTCTTCGAGTTCGCCGCCATGGTTCTTGGCGATTTCGACATGGCGCTCCTCATGGCGCTTGATGTCGGCCGACAGCGTATCCCAGAACAGCCTGACATCGGCATCGGCCTTGCGCGGCCGGCGCCACTCGGGAAGGATCACCTTCACCTTGACGGTCACCACCGCGTCGGCAATCCGGCAGGAACTCGGTGTCTGCGCATAGCTGATACGGGTGGTGAAGGCCATTTGCGTGGCGCCCGGGTGCCGCGTGCCGGTGCTTTTCACCTCCGGCCCGCGTTTGGAGAGTTGTGCCTCGATGTCGTCGAGCGTGCTGCCGCCAATGGCGAAATAGCTGTATGTTTTGACGAGATTGGCCGCCGCCGCCGGGTGCGGCGTTATGGCGAGCAGCAGCGCGCAAGCCAAGGATTGTTTCACGCCCAAGGACTGTTTTTTCATGCCAAGCATGGATCGTTTCATCATGTTGCCTCTTCGACCACCTTGCTTTACGGCCGTTGCCGGCGCAATGAAATTGATCCGCCAGGGATCACACATGATTGATGAACTCCATGGTCGATGAGCAATGACGGCCAGGCGATGGCAGTTGGCGCATGGACGCCATCTCGACCTTGGCGGCAAGGCCGTGGTCGTCGGCATCCTCAATGTCACGCCCGACAGCTTTTCCGACGGCGGCCAGTTCGACGCCCCTGAAAAGGCGCTGGCCCAGGCGCGCCGCATGATCGGGGAAGGGGCACTGGTTGTCGATGTCGGGGGAGAATCGACGCGCCCAGGTGCTGCCGCGGTATCGGCCAGCCAGGAACAGGCCCGCATCCTGCCGGTGATCGAAGCGCTGGCGGGCGTGAACGAGGTGCTGATTTCGGTCGATACCTATCGCGCCGACACGGCGCGGCTGGCGGTCGCCGCCGGCGCGCATATCGTCAACGATGTCTGGGGTTTGCAGCGCGAGCCCGATATTGCTCGTGTCGCCGCCGATACCGGCGCCGGGCTTGTCATCATGCATACCGGGCGGGATCGCCAGAAGCTGCCGGACGCGATTGCCGATCAGTTGGCATTCCTGCGAAGGTCGCTGGAAATCGCCCGCCAGAACGGCATCGCCGATGATCACATCGTGCTCGATCCCGGTTTCGGATTCGCCAAGGAGACGGCGGAGGAAAATCTCGACCTGATGGCACGCTTTTCGGAATTGCATGCACTCGGCCTGCCGCTGATGGCCGGCACGTCGCGAAAACGCTTCATCGGCACGGTCACCGGCCGTGATGCCGCCGACAGAGGGGTCGGAACAGCGGCGACCAGCGTCATTTTGAGGCTCCAGGGCGCCGATCTGTTTCGCGTCCACGATGTCGCATTCAACGTGGACGCATTGGCGCTCGCCGATGCTATGCTGGCGCGTCAAACCGACCGGGCGAGAAACTGATCGATGTATGTCATCCGCATGAAGAACTGCGCTTTCTTTGCCCGGCACGGCGTGCTGGACGAGGAGGAACGGCTCGGCCAGCGCTTCTATGTCGATGCCGTTCTGACCGTTGATCCAGGCCGGGCGCTTGCCGAAGATTCGATCGAGGATACAGTCCACTACGGCGTTGCATTCAGCGTCATTGAAAAGATCATCACCGGGCAGCGCCGTTTTCTGATCGAGTCGCTGGCGCTCGAAGTGGCCCGTGCGCTGACGGCGCGTTTTCCGCAGATAAAGAAAGCCGAGATCACGGTGCGCAAGCCGAACGCACCAGTGCCCGGCGTGCTCGATTATGTCGAGGTGACCGTTGTCTGGCCCGAATAGTACCGTTTATCTCAGCCTTGGCGGCAATCTTGGCGATCCGGCGAAATCCATGAGCGCGGCGCTGCGCATGCTGGATGCCGACGCGGATACGCGTGTCACCGGCGTCTCCTCGCTTTATCGCACACCGCCCTGGGGCAAGCTCGATCAGCCGGATTTTCTCAATGCGGCCGCCGAAATTTCCACCGTGCTTGCACCGCGTGCCTTGCTCGACCTCTGCCTCGATGCGGAGCGCAAGCTGAAGCGGGTGCGCGAGGAGCGGTGGGGGCCGCGGCTGATCGACATCGACATTCTGGTGTTCGGCGACCGCGTCATCCACGAGACCGGGCTGGAGGTGCCGCATCCGCGCATGCTGGAGCGCGCCTTCGTGCTGGCGCCGCTGGCCGAGATCGCGCCCGGCCTGGTTGTCAGCGGTCGCAGCATCACCGACCGCCTGGTCGCCGTCGATACCTCAGGCATCGAGCGATTGTCGTCCGGCCGGGATTGGTGGCTGGCCTGATTTCTGGGCAAAGCGACGGCCGAACTTTAGCCCGAGAAGCCGCCACCATCCAGGAACGTCTGCTCCTGCGAGGTGGTTTCGCGCCCAAGCATCCTGTTTCGATGCGGAAAACGGCCGAATTGCTCAATGATATCACGATGTTCGACAGCATACTTCAGATAGGGCTCGGCCCTGGCCTGCGTCAGCTCGACCGAAATATCCTGGTCGGCCAGTAGCTCCGAATGCTCATAGGGCAGGTAGAGGAAAACGCGGAGTTCTTCCTCGAGTGCCAGGTCATGACCAGCCGCGATCGCCTTCTCTGCGAAATATCTGGCGAGCGGATCGGTCGCGTACATATGGCCGGTGCCGCGAAAGCAGTTCCGCGGAAACTGGTCGAGCAGGATCATCAGCGCCAGCGCGCCTTCGGTATGTTCCAGCCAGTCGTCGCATTCACGCCGCGCGGCGGCGTAGTGCAGGTCGAGAAAGCGGTCGCGGAACTCGGCATCGAATGCTTCGTTCTTCTCGAACCAGGCATCCTCGCCGGCATCGCGCCAGAATTTGGTGACCGACAGGGCTCTGCTGTCCAATTCCATACCTAATTCCTTGCTCAATCGGCGGGTTCGGACTTGTGCAGCACACCCGCGGTCTCTTCGTTGAGTGCCTGACCAGGCCGGCGCGGCGTCGAGAGCGGTGTCGGAATCGGCGTGCCGATATTGCCTCTCAGGAAGCGCTGTCCGGCGCGAATGCCTTCGGCGAGCTGGGTTTCGAAGCGGTCGGTGTCGCGGCGCCTGACATCTTCGATCGTTTCAGCCACGTCTTCGGGATCGACGCCCAGAGATTCCAGGGCCGAGCCGCCGAAAACAAGTGCGGATTCGAAGGTTTCGCGAAGTTGGTAGTCGACGCCGGCACGTATGAGCTGCAGCGCCGTTCCACGGTCGAATGCGCGGGCCAGCACGGTGAGCAGTGGGAATTCGGCCTTGATCAGCTGGGCGATGCGAACAGCCACATCGGCCTTGTCGACGCAGATCAGCACGGCGCGCGCCCGGCCGGCACCGGCGGCATGCAGGATGTCCAGCCGCGTGCCGTCGCCATAGTAGACCTTGAAGCCGAAATCGGCCGCCGCCTGGATCATTTCGACGTCATTGTCGATGATCGAGACGTCGATGCCGCGCAGCAACAGCGGCTGGCTGGCGATCTGGCCGAAGCGGCCGAAGCCGATGATCAGCACGCTGCCGGTCAGGCCATCGGCGACGTCGACGCCGTCGAGCGACTGCTCGTCGCGCGGCGTCAGATAGCGCAAGGCGATGATGGCCAGCGGCGTCAGCACCATGGAGATGATGACGATCGCCGTCAGCGTCGCATTGGCGTTGCCGTCGATGATGCCGACCGCCGCGGCCGCCGAATAAAGGACAAAGGCGAACTCACCGCCTTGCGCCATGAAGACCGCGCGCTCAAGCGCCTCGCGGTGGCTGGTTTTCAGGATACGGGCGACGATGTAGATGCCGAATGCCTTCATCACCATGTAGGCGACGACATAGATGGCAATCAGCCGCCAGTTCGCCGCGACCACATGCAGGTCGAGCGACATGCCCACCGCGAGAAAGAACAGACCGAGCAGGATGCCGCGGAACGGTTCGATATCGGCTTCGAGCTGATGGCGGAAGGTCGATTCGGACAAAAGCACACCGGCCAGGAAGGCGCCCATCGCCATCGACAGGCCGCTGAGCTGCATGGCGAGCGCGGATCCGAGAACGACCAGAAGTGCCGCCGCCGTCATCACCTCGCGGGCACGGGCATCCGCCAGGATGCGGAAGAACGGATTGAGCAGATAACGGCCGGCCACAACCAGGCCGACGATCGCGGCGAGGCCGATGCCGACCTCGGTCAGCCGCTCCGATAGGCTGGTGTCGGCACCGCCGGGCGCCAGAAACGCGATCAGGGCCAGCAGCGGCACGATGGCAAGATCCTCGAGCAGCAGGACCGATACGATGCGCTGGCCTTTCGGCGCGGCGATTTCGCCGCGTTCCTCGAGAAGCTGCATGACGATCGCTGTCGAGGTCAGCACGAAGCCGGCGCCGGCGACGAAGGATTGCGCGATTGGAAACCCTCCAGCCATGCCGACCCCGGTCAGCAGGAGCGCGCAGACGCCGACCTGCAACGCACCGAGGCCAAAGATCTCGCGGCGCAGGCCCCAGAGCCGCGATGGCTGCATTTCCAGCCCGATGATGAACAGGAACATCACCACGCCGAGTTCGGCGACATGAAGAATGGCTTCCGATTCGGAAAAGACGCCGAGGCCGAACGGGCCGATCACCACGCCGGCAGCCAGATAGCCGAGGATCGAGCCGAGGCCCATGCGCTTGAAGATGGGAACGGCGACGACACCGGCAGCAAGCAGCGCCACCACCTGAACCAGATCACTGCCCGATGCTTCCGCCGCCATGCCTCTTGTCCCTGTGTCTTGCAGCACTCCTTGCATGCAGTTGGAGCGGGAGGCAAGGCGAGAAATCTGCCGGGAAGGGTAGGGTGCCGTTGCAGTGATTGACCTGGTGGAACAACGGTCCCCGCTTGCTTGCCGGACGTTCGGCATCTATATTGCGTATATGTTTGACCATTCGTCCCGGCCGTCCTCGCCGCCACATATCCCGATGGATGCGCTCAGCGAAGTTCTGCAAGACTTTCGCTTGAGTGGTGTCAACTATGGCCGCTGCGAACTCCGGCACCCATGGAGCATAGACTTTCCGCAACAACAGCTGCTTCGGTTTCACTTTGTCGGCCAGGGCCCATGCTGGATTCATACTGAATCGCAAGGCTGGCAGGAGCTGCGCGATGGCGATCTGGTGCTGCTGCCGCAAGGCATCGCCCATCGGCTGGCGAGCGCGCCGGACGTTGCAGGGGGCTCGCTCGAAGGTTGCCAGGTAATCAAGTTGGGGGGCAACGTCTGCGAAGTGGTACGGCAAGGAACGGGCGCGACGAGCACCCTTTTCTGCGGCTCCATGGCCTTGGACTCCTATGCGCTCAACCCATTGATCACGTTGATGCCGCCTGTCATCAAGGGTTGCGACGTGGCCGGCAATGACCCGGTCGTCGGTCCTTTGCTGGCGGCCATGACGGTGGAGGCCTCGCAGCCGCAGATGGGCAGCGCCACGATTCTGTCGCGTATGGCCGACTTGCTGACGGCCCGGCTCATACGCTGCTGGGTCAATTGCAACGGAGCCTCGACCACCGGTTGGCTCGCAGCCATCCGCGACCCCCATATAGGCCGCGCTTTGGCGGCCATGCACCGCGACCCCGGCCACAACTGGACGCTGGGAAGCCTGGCCGGCGTGGCAGGCCAATCGCGCTCGATTTTCGCCGAGCGTTTCAGTGCGGTATTGGGGGAGGGTGCCGCACACTATCTCGCCCGCCTGCGCATGCAGCTTGCCCGCGAATTGCTGGGCCAAAACGGCTTGTCGGTTGCCGAAGTCGCTACCCGTTTGGGCTATGATTCGGAGGCATCCTTCGCGCGCGCGTTCAAGCGCATCACCAATGTCTCGCCGGGCGTTGTGCGTCGCACAATTCCCGGACGAATGGATATGAATTTCGGATTCTAAGATACATATCATCCGAGCGGACTCGCCTATTTAAGACCTCCAAACTTTGGAGATCTTTCCGTGACTGACACAACATTACAGCTTGAAGACGCCGCGACTGGCCTTGATGCCGATGCACCAGCCGCGTGGAGCGCAGCCACCTGGTTCGCGGTCATTTCATTGGCGGCCACCAGCTTTGCCTTGGTGTCGGCCGAATTCCTGCCCGCAGGTCTGCTGACGCCAATGGCACGTGATCTCGGCATCAGCGAGGGGACGGCCGGACAGGTCGTCACCGCCACCGCTTCCGTCGGCGCCGTGACGGCCATGTTGAGCAATGTTCTCATCGGCCGCTTGAACCGCAAGGCGGTGCTGGTTGGTCTCAGTGCTCTTGCGGTCGGTTCCAATGTCCTGGCGGCGCTGGCGACCGATTTCTGGCTGTTGTTGTTGGGCCGGGCCGGGCTGGGCATCGCTCTCAGTGCTTTCTGGGCACTTTCGGTCGCCGTCGTGGCGAGGCTGGTTGGCGCCAGCGCGACGGGGCGGGGCATGGCGATCGTCACCCTGGGCGTCTCGCTCGCAACCATTGCCGCACCGTCGATGGGCGCGTTGATCAGTGACTGGATAGGGTGGCGCAGTGCCATGGCCATGACGGCGGGGCTGGCCGCGCTTGCCATGCTGCTGCAGTTTCTCAGCCTGCCGACCTTGCCCGCAACGGCAAGCAACAGCCTTGCAGATGTATTTCGGCTGACCCGGCGGCGCGGCATCCAACTCGGCATGCTGGCTATCCTTTTGCTGATGACGGGGCATTTTGCCGGCTCGGTCTATGTGCGTCCCTTCCTCGAACAGGTGACACTCCTTACAACCGGACCGATTGCCTTGGCTCTGCTCGGGTTTGGCGTCGCTGCCGTGATCGGTAATGTTGCCGGCGGCCGCATGGCCGACACCAACATCCACATGGCCCTCGCAGTCACCGCGGCGTTGATGGCGGTTGCGGCACTTACTTTGGTGCTTTGGGGCTCGCATATCGGCGTTGCCTTCGGTTTCGTTACGCTGTGGGGTTTCGCCTTTGGCATGGCGCCGGTGGTGCTGCCGACCAATATGTCGCGCGCGGCGCCTGATGCGCTGGAGGCAGCGGGCAGCCTGATGGTCACCTCTTTCCAAATTGCCATCACCATCGGCGCGGTTGTCGGCGGCTATGTCGTGGACACCTATGGCGCGACTGGGCCCTTGACTCTGACTGCTATCCTTGCCGCATCGACCGCCGTCTTGGCGCTGCTGCAGCCTCGCAGCTGAACTTTGCAGCCGCCGACACAGTAGCCTCAAATCCTGCCGCCAGCGATGTTGTAGGCGCGATACACAAGTTGAGGCCGGGAACACGTTGCATCTTGCCGCAATCGAAGGCTAAGGACGCTCGGCTTCGGCCATTGGAGGGTGATCGACGATCAAGTCGCGCCCTTTTTGAGGAGATGACTGACATGAAGAAGTTTTTGTTTGTTGCCGTCGGCCTGGCGGTGCTTGCCGGTTCGGCTTGCTCGAAGGCGCCTGAGTGCACGGCGGAGATCGCAACCAAGAAGGCGCAGGACATGGCTGCAGCACTTCAGGAGGCGATCACCAAGGACCCGGCCAAGGCGGCTGATCTGACCGCCAAGGTCCAGGCGGTGACAACCAAGTATCAGGGCACCACGACGTTGGCCGACGCCTGCAAGGCCTATGACGAAGTGACGGCCGCGATCAAGGGCTGACACCCTGATTTGAGATCAAGGCCTAAGCGCCTGATTCGATGGGCTCAAGTGAGAGGGCGGTGACCGTTGGGTCGCCGCCTTTTTCTTCGGATTTTTCAGTTCGGCGCGATTTCAGTTCGGCGCGATGGAACCGACTTCGACCGCGTCGACCCGCTTCAGGCTCATGCCGATCACCGGCACCAATTGGTCGTTGACGCGCACGGCGATAGTCACCGTCATCGAATTGTCGTCAGGGATGCGAGCCTGCATGACGCCGCGCAGCTGGTTGCGGTTGATGGTGAAGACCACCTTGCGGGGATCGACGACGTTGCCGCCGATGATGTCGAGGCCGGAACCGGTCGCGCCACCCATGAAGCTGCCCTTGTAGCCCTCGCGGCCCTTGCGCTCGATCTTGGCCGACATTGGCTGGGTGAACATACCGACCCGGCAGCCGCCGTCGAGCGACATGCCGACCTTGCCGTCGGGCGTCGAGCCGGTGAAGCTGCAGTTGAACTTGGTGCCCTTGTACTTGCCGGCGACGATTTCGCCGGGACCGATCCACTTGCCTTCGGCAGACTGGAAGAACTGCTTGTCCGGCTCCGCCGCAGAGGCCACTCCGGCAATGCCGACGACTGTCGTAATCACCGTTGCCAGGGACAGGACGCTGGATAGAATTACGCTTTTCATCGACGACACCCGGCAACAAAGATGCTGTTTGGAACCGGTCTGACCATGAACAAGATTGGTTAATGCTTCGTCACCGCGGGGCCGCCGCAGAGCAGTCCGGTAACGATTCCGAATGCCCGGACACTCCAGCCCGGCTCACTTGCCGGAGGGGGTCGTTGCACCGTCTTTCCTGGTTGCGAACGATGTCAGCGCCGAGAGGAAGTCGCCCAATCCGGGACGTTTGGCGGCGCTGAAGGGCAGGGGTCGAGCCGTCTCCATCGCGGCGATGCCGATGCGCGCCGTCATCATGCCGTTGACGACGCCCTCGCCAAGCTTGGCCGAAAGGCGCGCGGCCAGGCCGTGGCCAACGATCTGCTGGACGAAACTGTCGCCGACCGCGATCGAACCGGTGACCGCCAGATGCGCCAGAACGCTGCGCGCCAGGCGGAAGAAACCCAGCGTCCCCGGCCGTCCGCCATAGAGTTCCGACAGGCGCCGAATGAGCCGCCCGGCCTCGAACACGACATAGGCAACATCGACCAGTGCGCGTGGACTGACCGCCGTCACCAGCGAAACGCGTTTGGCGGCTTCGAGAATCATCACTTTCGCCCTGGCATCGAGTGGTCCGAGAATTTCAGCCTCCGCCAGACGCACGAGATTGCCGCCGTCGATGATTTCGCCGCGCAATTCGGCCAGCGCGCGCCGGCCGGCCGCGGTCTCGGGTTTGGCCGAGACAAAGGCCGATAGTTCGTCGACGACCGATCGTGCCGCCTTGGGATCGTCGCGGGCGATCGCATCGAGCGCCCGCTTCTGCAGCTTTTCGACCTCGGCGAGGCGGGCGATCGCCAGGAATTCGCGAATCAGGATCACCACAAGCGCCAGCACGGCGATGGCGGCCATGCCGGCCGCCAGCCAGCCCAGCCACTTAGCGCGCGCAAAGAGGTCGCGTATGAGCTGGTCGGTCCACAGGCCGACCGCCAGCGAAACCAGCACGCCGAAGGCGCCGAAGAAGATGCTGCCGAGCAGCGAGCGTTTCCTGGGGGCGACGGCTGGTAGCGGCTCCGCGGCAATGATGTCGGGCTCGTCGAAGACATCGACTTCCGCCGGTATGACCATCGCGACATCGGTTTTCATCGCGCGGGGTTTGCGTTGGGTGTCGGCCTGGATGTTGCGCGGCTCAGGGGCCGCTTGTCTCGGTGGGGCTTCCGGTTCGATGCGGAATGCCGCCGGCTTGCGGGGCGCGGTCATGCCAGATGATCTCCGATCAGGAACTGCAAGGCACGGTCGAGCCTGATATGCGGCAGCGACAGCGTGACGCCTTCGGCCGTGCGTTCGAGCTTTGGGGGACGGAAACGGACGAAGCGGATTGCAGGGTCCGCGGAGTCCTGCCTGTGATCGGCTCCCGAAACATCGAAAACCGCATCAATATTCTCCGGTAAGTCACCGGGAAATATGGCTGTTTCAGTTTTTCCATCGAAGGTTTCGCCGTTGATCTTCTCACCGGCTATCGGCGTGCCGATGATGACGGGAAGCGTCTCCCGGCCTTGCTTGACGGTGCCTTCGCGCGTCGCGCGCACCGCCGCCATGGCGACCACATCGACATCGGCGCCGGTGAAATTCGCCCGTGCCACGGCGCGGTCGGCAAGCCGCCGCACGATCGCCTGCAGCCGGTCATGGCTTTCGTGATGCAGATGGTCGGCTTTGGTCGCGGCAACCAGGATGCGGTCGATGCGCCGCGAGAACAGATCGGTGAGGAAGCTGCCCCGGCCGGGGCGAAAACAGCTGAGGATCTCGGTCACCGCGCGTTCCAGGTCGGCCATGGCGCCCGGGCCGGCGTTCAGCGCCTGCATAGCGTCGATCAGGACGATCTGGCGGTCGAGGCGGGTGATGTGTTCCCGGAAGAAGGGTTTGACGACATGCGTCTTGTAGGCCTCATAGCGCCTGTCCATCATCGCGTGCAGCGAGCCTGCGCGCGGGCGCTTGTCGCCGATCGCGGCCAGTGGCGCGAAGGTCAGGGCCGGCGAGCCTTCGAGATCGCCCGGCATCAGGAAGCGGCCGGGCGGCAAGCTCGAAAGCGCCCGCTCGTCGAGCTTGCAGGCCTTCAGATAGGCGGCGAAACTCTCGGCCAGGCGGCGCGCAGTCATCTCGTCGGCATCGGCGTTCGGGTCGATCCCGGCCGATAGTGCCCGCCAGGCTTGCGACAGGTCCTCGCGCACCGGCAGAACAGCCATTTCAAAGGCTTCGTGGGAAAAATCGGCGAAGGATTTGCCGAGCAGCGGCAGATCGAGCAGCCATTCGCCGGGATAGTCGACGATATCGACGGACAATCTGCCCGAGGAAAACATGCGGCTCCAGCCGGAAGCCGATTCATATTCGATGGTCAGCCGCAGCTCCGAAATGGCGCGCGTAGAATCGGGCCAGACGCGGTCGTTGACCAAGGCTGCGATGTGGTCCTCGTACTGGAAACGCGGCACCGCGTCGTCGGGCTGCTGCTCGAGGAAGGCGCGCGCGATGCGCCCCGATTTCTGCGCCTCGAACAGCGGCAGGCGCCCGCCATGGATCAAATTGTGGACAAGGGCCGATATGAACACCGTTTTGCCGGCGCGGGACAATCCGGTCACACCGAGGCGCAGCGATGGGGAAAAAAGCCCGGTGGCGCGGCCCGATACCGTGTCGAGGGCAATCCTCGCCTCGTCGGTGAAGGTGGTCAGCGATGATGCCAAAATATGCTCTCTCGAACTTCGGTCCGTCCGATATAGGCGCTGCAACAAGGCTTTGAAATGGCTTCAGAGATCGGCCGGCGTCAGGAACACTTCGAGATAGCCGGTGCCTTGGGCGGCGCTGGCAAGATCGCCGTCGAAGCGGACGACCGCCAGGCCCGCGGTCGGGAACCCATGGTTCAGTGTGGCCCGCGCAGCCTCGTCGCCGCCGCCCGAAACTGCCAAGGCAAGGTCTTCCATCATCGGGTTGTGGCCGATGACCAGCAACGAGCCCGATCCGCCATTGTTCTTGATAAGGTTGAGATAACCGGCCGCGTCCGCGCTGTAGAGCCCGTCGAAGAACAGGACCCGGCCGGTGTCGGTCTGGCCGGCCAGGCCTTCCAGCGTCTCTTTGGCGCGTTTGGCGTTGGAGCACAGCGTCCGGTCCGGAACATAGAGGCGGGAGCGCATGGCGGCGCCCATCATTTCGGCATCGGCGCGGCCGGACGCATCGAGCGGACGGTCGAAATCGCGCATGCCGGGCAATGCCCAGCCTGCCTTGGCATGTCGCAACAGATAAAGCCTGCTCACCCAACCTCCGAATGCCGAAGCCTTCCGGGATTAGCCACGAGAACGGCGTCGCGCACAATGGCCCGTGCTCTTCAAACACGGCGAATCAGCCAACGCTGGCTGCTGCAAAAGGCGCTTGCATATCGGCCCCGGGGTCACCGCGATCAGGGAAAATATGCGTCACCGGATCCAAAGTGTCGCGGCGGAGTTTGTACCAAAGCGACCGTACGCGGCTGCAAAGACGCGTGCCCGGGTACTTTAACAATTGCGTGAAACAGCGGCCGATTGCGCTTGTGCAGGCGTCGGACGACGAATATATAGGCGCCAAATTTGGGGCAGTTTGGGTGAGTCGAATGAACGACATCGTTACCGCCGATTACGTACCCTCCGAAGACGAGCCGTTCATGAACGAGCGGCAGAAATCCTACTTCCGCTCAAAGCTCGTCACCTGGAAGAATGACATATTGCGCGAAGCGCGCGAAACACTGGAAATCCTGCAGCAAGAAAACGCCAACCATCCCGATCTGGCCGATCGCGCCTCTTCGGAAACCGACCGTGCCATCGAACTCAGGGCCCGCGACCGTCAGCGCAAGCTCATTGCAAAGATCGATTCCGCCCTGCAGCGCATCGACGAAGGCACCTACGGCTATTGCGAAGAAACCGGCGAGCCGATCGCGCTGAAGCGGCTCGATGCACGTCCGATCGCGACATTGTCGATCGAAGCGCAGGAGCGGCATGAGCGCCGCGAAAAAGTCTATCGCGACGACTGAAGCTCACGGCCGGCTGTCTCGAACGAACTCGATTCTGAAAATGGCCGGTTTTCCGGCCATTTTCATTGGTGCGGCATCCACCGCTCAGGGCGCGCGAAGATCGAAAACCCTCGGCGCTTCGGACGAGGTGGTCGGCAGCCGACCGGCGACGGTGTTTCGCGGGGATAGCGACCCGGCGGTCGCTCATTTCTTCTGGCTGGAGAGTTCACCGAGAAGCTTGGTCATCTCGTCGTCGAGCGACTGCGGCGCCGCCGGCTTGCCCACCTGGCCGCCCGAACGGGGCTGGTCCAGTGATACTTCAAGTTCTCTCATCAGCGTGTCGTCGATGCTGTCCTGCACCGGCTGCGGTGGTGGCGGGGCGTGCCGGGCGGTGTTGGCGTTGGCGGAGCCGTAGGCGGGCAACGGCGTGACATTGGTCGGCTGGTAGCTTTGCGTTGCCGGCTTCGGTGCAGGTGCCGGCGGCGCTGTCGGACGGGGGCGGGCGGGCGGCGTCGTATTCACCGGCTGTGGAGCGGGTGCCTGTCTCAGCGGCGGCGGAGCGGGTTGCGGCGGACGCGGCCTTGTCGGAGCGGCGGCCGGAACCGGCTGCAAGCCGCCATCTCCAGTCAATGCCGGCCGGCGCGGCGCCGAAAGCCGGATATCGCGCTCGACGACGACGTCGGTCGGACCGCCGATCAGAAGCAGATGTTCGATGTCGTCGCGGCGTATCAGCACCAACCTGCGATGGCTGTCGACGGCGGTGGCATCCATGACGGCCAGTCGCGTCTTGCGGTTGCGGCCGCCGGCGACGAAGGTTCCAAATGTCAGGTTGCGCACCAGCTTGACGATGACGAGAACGATGACCAGCAGGACGAGCGCTGCAAACGTCCACAACAATGCTGCGGCATAACCGGGACCTGCCACGCTATCGAGCCATTGCATTGGTTTCCCCTGATCGCCCCTTGGAAGTGATAAGACACTAGACCGTTGCAGCGGGCCACCGCAAGTTGCGTTTCACGCTGTTGAACAGCTTGAAAAACTCCGAAGGCCGGAAGACATCATTTTTATCCGACATTTGCCGCCCAGGCCTTTTCCGGACTAGGAGAATGTGATTCAACCCGGTACGGGGCGGGTGTCGGAACACCGGAATTCACGAGCAGGGGGCACATGGCCAAGGAAGCGCGCGGCGATTTCTATCCGGTACCGATCGTCGACCAGAATACGCGACCGGGCGCGGTTACCCGGCTTATCATTTTCATCGTCGTTCTGACGGGGGCCGCGATCGTCTTCGGTCTTTTCCGCGAGCGCCTCGGCGATCCTTTCCTGCTCGGCATGCTCGGCGTGCTGGCGATGATCGGCGTCGGCTTCCTGTTCGCGACGGCGATCGGCTTCGTGCAGGTCACGCCACGCTCGACAGGCGACGAACTGTCGAAATCCTTCGTCGATTCGATGTCGCAGGGGCTTCTCGTCACCGACACCAAGGGCCGCGTCGTCTACGCCAACCGCGCCTATGCGGATATGACCGGAGCATCGTCCGCTGCCGACCTGAAGACCGTCGAGGGATTGCTCTCGGATGTCCCCGAAGCCTCGGTGACGATCTATCGCCTGGCGTCCGGCCTTCGCGACGGCCAGCCGGGCGACGGCGAGTTTAGGCTCGCACAGTCCATTCGGCCCGGTGCCGAGCCGGGCGCCCGCTGGTACCGCGCCCGCGCCCGCGCCTTCAGCGTTCCGGGCCAGCGGCTGCCGATGCTGGCCTGGCAGCTTGCCGATATCTCGCAGGAGCGGGCCGAGCAGGAGCGCTTCTTCCTCGATCTGCAGAAGGCGATCGATCACCTCGACCACGCGCCGGCCGGCTTCTTTTCGGCCGACCAGGAGGGCCGCGTCACCTACATAAACGCCACGCTCGCCGAATGGCTGGGCATCGACCTCACCAGCTTCACGCCCGGCGCCGTGTCTCTGTCGGAGATCGTGGCCGGTGACGGCATGGCGCTGGTCCGCTCGGTCAAGGCCGACCCCGGCACCACACGCAACGCGGTGATCGATCTCGATTTGACGACCATGACGGGCGAAGCGCTGCCGGTGCGCTTCATGCACCGCGTTTCGGCCAGCCGCGAAGGATTGAATGGGCCGACACGCACGATCGTGCTCAACCGCACGCAAGGCGAGGATGCCTCTGCCGATTTGCGGGCTTCGGAAGTGCGCTTCACCCGCTTCTTCAACTCGACACCGATGGCAATCGCCGGCGTCGACCACAACGGACGCATCCTGCGCACCAATGCGCCGTTTTTGTCGTTGTTTTCGTCTGTCGTCGATCGCGACGCCGTCGACCGTCGCGTGCGGCTCGACACGGTAATCCACGAACGCGACCGGCCGGCCTTCGCGGCTGCCTTCGAGAAAGCGCAGCAGCGGCAGGCCGACATCGAGCCGATCGACACGCTTCTGCCCGGCAACGACGAACGGCACATCCGCTTCTACGTCAACGCCGTCGCCGACGGCACCGGCGGCGAGGGCGCCGAGGAGTCGGCCATCGTCTACGCCGTCGAGACAACGGAGCAGAAAGCGCTGGAAGGGCAGATGGCGCAAAGCCAGAAGATGCAGGCAGTCGGCCAGCTTGCCGGCGGCATCGCGCATGATTTCAACAATGTGCTGACCGCCATCATCATGGCGTCCGACCTTTTGTTGACCAATCACCGCCCGTCGGACCCGTCCTTCCCCGACATCATGAACATCAAGCAGAATGCCAACCGGGCGGCTTCGCTGGTGCGGCAGTTGCTGGCCTTCTCGCGCAAGCAGACATTGCGGCCGGAAGTGCTCAACCTGACCGACGTGCTCGCCGATCTCAGGATGCTGCTGGCCCGCCTTGTCGGCAACGACATCAAGCTGAAGGTCGACCATGGCCGCGACCTGTGGCCGGTCAAGGTCGATATCGGGCAGTTCGAACAGGTGGTGGTCAACCTTGCGGTCAACGCGCGCGATGCTATGCCGGCGGGCGGCGATCTGACCGTGCGCACCCGCAATGTAACCGCCGAGGAGTGCAAGGCCTTTTCCTACCGCGAACTCGCCCCGGCGGACTATGTCGTGGTCGAAGTCGAGGACACCGGCAGCGGCATCGCGCCCGACGTGCTGAAGAAGATATTCGAGCCCTTTTTCACCACCAAGGAAGTCGGCAAAGGCACCGGCCTAGGCCTGTCGATGGTCTACGGCATCATCAAGCAGACCGGCGGCTTCATCTTTTGCGATTCCGAAGTCGGCAAAGGCTCGACTTTCCGCATTTTCCTGCCGCGTCACATCGCCGAAGCGAAAAAGGCAGGCGAGCCCGGCGATGCGCCGGCGGCGCCGGCAAAGGTCGCCGATCCGGCCAAGGATCTGTCGGGCTCGGCCACGGTGCTGCTCGTCGAGGACGAGGATGCCGTGCGCATGGGCGGCATGCGGGCGCTGACCTCGCGCGGCTACACCGTGCACGAGGCATCGTCGGGCGTCGAGGCGCTGGAAGTGTTCGAGGCGCTGGGCGGCAAGGTCGATATCGTCGTTTCCGACGTGGTGATGCCGGAAATGGACGGGCCGACGCTGCTCGGCGAATTGCGCAAGCGCCAGCCCGACATCAAGTTCGTCTTCGTGTCCGGCTATGCCGAGGACGCATTCGCCAGAAACCTGCCGGCAGATGCGCATTTCGGCTTCCTGCCGAAGCCGTTTTCGCTCAAGCAACTGGCCACGATTGTCAAGGACGTGCTGGAGTCCTAAAGCCTTCCCCATGTTCCTCCTTGCGCAACGCCGTGACAACGCCATGATTGAAGGGTGAACGGCAGGAAGGCTTAGGGGAGCAACCGGTGACGCCGCACAACGAAGCGGGCAAGGACGACTATGCCGACACGGTGTTGTTGCCGGGCGACCCGCAGCGCGCCGAATGGATGGCGCAAACGTTCCTGGAAGCGCCGCGCTGCATCAATCGCCGACGCGGCACGCTTGGCTTCACCGGCTTGTTTCGTGGCAAGTCCATCAGCATTCAGGCGACGGGCATCGGCGTTTCATCGTTTCTGATCTATGCGCATGAACTGCTGGACCATTATGGCGCCCGGACGCTGATCCGCACCGGCACCTGCGGCAGCCTGACCGCAAAGGCAAAGCTGCGCAGCCTTGTCATCTCGCAATCGGCACAGGCGGAAAGCGCCCAGAGCGGCCAGGTTTTCGGCCTTTATGGACCGGCTGGCCCGGACCCGGCGCTCCTCGCATCGTCACGGGCCAAGGCGGTGGAATTTGGCATCGACCATCATGTCGGCCTGACGGTCTGCAGCGACATCTTCTATCACCCGGATGGGCGTGCCCGTTTTGCCGATGCACGGGCGCAAGGAGCCCTGGCCGTGGATATGGAAACCAGCGCGCTCTATGGCATATCGGAGCATTTCGGAGCACGTGCGCTGTCGATGTGTGTCGTGGTGGACAACATCGAGACCGGCGAACAGACCGACTATTCCGAGCGCCAGGCGCTTTTCACCGACATGAGCCGTCTGGCGCTGGCCGTCGCAGCAGAGAGCTAGAGTCCGGGTCTACTGGGTCAATCCCTTGCGTACGGCGGCGACATCGCCGGACGAGACTGCAGGAGCCGCGTTGCCCCAACTGGCGCGCACATAGGTCAAGACGTCGGCGACCTCCTGGTCTTTCAGGCGCCAGGCCAGGGAAGGCATGGCGGGCGTCGTCGGTGCATCGGCCGTGTGCACGGCCTGGCTGCCGGCAAGGACGAGCCGTGCCAGTGTTTCGGAACTGCCCTGCGCGACGATCGAATTGCCGGCAAGGGAAGGGAAAAGCGCGCCTGACCCGGCACCATCTCCACCATGGCAGGCCGAGCAATTGTCGCGATAGATTGCCTCGCCCGCGGTCATCCGTGTTGCGTCAGGCTTTGCCGGTTGGGCGCTGTCGACATCCGAGCCCAGGCTCTTGAGGTAGACTGCAACCGCCTTGAGATCGGGATCGGTCATTTTCGACGTGGAGTTCTCGATGGCCTCCGCCATCGGACCGGAGGCAATCGAATGCGCATTGACGCCGGTCTTGAGGTATTTCACCAAATCCTCTTCCGACCATTTGCCCAGGCCCGATTGCGCATTGTTGGTGATGTCGGGGGCAAACCAGCCCTGCAGGGAGGCACCTTGCAGGAACTCGCTGTCCTTATCGGCGCCAAGGAAGGATTTGGGCGAGTGGCAGGTGCCGCAATGGCCCGCGCCCTGGACGATATAAGCGCCGCGATTCCACTCCGCCGACTTGGAGGGATCCGGCTGAAAGCTTGCTTCGGTGAAGTTGAGGGCATTCCAGCCCAGCATCGCCAGCCGGATGTTCAACGGGAACGGCAGCTGATTGGCTTCGACCTTGTTCGATACCGGTTGAACCGTCGTCAGATAGGCCCACAAGTCGGAAATGTCCCGATCGTTCATCCTGGTATAGGCGGGGTAGGGCATTGCGGGGTAGAGCCGCACACCATTGTGGCCGATGCCTGACTTCATCATGCTGCGGAAGTCGGCTTCCGACCAACTGCCGATGCCCGTCTCGCGGTCAGGCGTTATGTTGGGCGGCACAAGCGCGCCGAACGGCGTTTCGAGCGGCAGGCCGCCGGCCAGCGGTTTGCCCTCGGCTCGCGTATGACAGCCTGCACAGTCGCCGAGCACCGCCTGATACTGTCCACGTATGATCTGGTCCGCCTGGTCGGCACTCCATGCCGGGCCGCCAGTGAGGGCCGCAGCACCGATGGCGAGCGTGAGAACGAGCTTGTTCATGCCTGCACCAGGGGTGCACCGGGATTGCGCAGATATTGATTGCGGATGGCATCGGCGGCGCGGAAAGCGAGCGCGCCGACCGTTCCTGTCGGATTTTTGCCGGCATTCTGCGGGAAGGCCGACGCACCGATGACAAAGACATTGGGGACGTCCCAGCTCTGGAGGAAGGTGTTGACCGCGCTCTTCTTCGGGTCCGTTCCCATGATGGCGCCGCCCGTATTGTGGGTGCTCTGGTAGGGGACGCTGTCCCAGCCTTTCTTGCGGCGGCTGACGGCGTACTGCTTGCCGCCGAGCGCCTTGGCGATTTCCTCCATCCGGTCGCAGACATAGTTCGACATGCGGATGTCGTTGTCGGGAAAATCGAACGTCATGCGCATCAGCGGCCGCCCGAAACGGTCCTTGTAGGTCGGGTCGAGGTCGAGGTAGTTGTTGCGCGTCGCGTAGCTGCTTCCCTGGGACGAGTAGCCAAGCGTGCTCTTGTAGCCCTCGACCGTTGCCTTCTTCCAGGCGCTGCCCCATTTCGGCGTGCCGGGCAGGGTCGGCCTGGTTCCGATCGGGCGCCCGTTGGTGGGAATGCAGTTGATGCCCGCACCGCCGACGAAGTCCAGCGCGCCGTGGTCGAACGCGTCACCATTGTAATCGTCGATCGTCTGGCCGAGCGCGCCTGCGGCGATGAACGGGTTGAAGTTCTTGTCGTCGAAGAACACCTGCACGCCGGCGTTTGTCTGGTAGCAGTAATTGCGCCCAACCGTTCCTTCGCCGCTGCCGGGGTCGTAGATCTTGCCGATGCCGGACAGCATCATCAGCCGGGCATTGTGCAGGCCGTAGGCGCACAGCAGCACCAGATCGGCCGGCTGGAAGTACTCCTCGCCTGAGGTATCGACGTAGGTCACGCCGCGCGCCGACTTGCCTCCGGGAGCCAGATCGACATGCAGTACCTCGCTGTCGGTGCGGACTTCGAAATTGGACTTCTTCATCAGCACCGGAAGGACGGTGGTCTGGGCGCTCGACTTCGAATAGTTGGCACAGCCGAAGCGTTCGCAGAATCCGCAATAGGTGCATTGACCCATGGCGATGCCGAGCGGGTTGACATAGGCCCGCGACATGTTGGCGGATGGGGTCGGGAAGGGATGCAGGCCGATCGACCGGCCGACCTCGGCGAACAGGGTTGGCGCGTAGGTCATCTGCATCGGCGGGTTCGGATAATCCCGCGACCTTGGATCCTCGAACGGATTGCCGCCTTCCTGCAACTGCCCCTTGATATTGCCGGCCTTGCCCGAGATGCCCGCCAGATACTCGAACTGGTCGTAATAGGGCTCCATCTCCGCGCCGGTCACGCCCCAGTCCTCGACCTGGAGATCGGCGATTCTCGATGCACCATATTTCTTCGTCAGATTGGTCTTTATCTGAAAGTCTGAATCCCAGAACCGCCAGGTGTGGCCGTTCCAGTGGACGCCGGCGCCGCCGACGCCGTTGCCGGGGAGGAAGGAGCCGAAATCGCGCATCGGCAGCGCCTTCTGCGACGGGTCGTTGCGCACCGTCATGGTTTCCACGGCGGGCTGCAGGAAGAGGTCGCGCCGGATGCTGTAGCGCAACTCATCCTGCGCGTAGCCGATGTTGAAATCGGTTGCCGTATCGCGCCAGGGGCCGCGTTCTATAGCCACCACGTCCAGGCCCTGATCGGTCAATTCGTGGGCCAGAATGGATCCCGTCCAGCCGAGGCCGACGATCACGACGTCTTTGCGAGGCAGTATCTTGGTCATGATCAGGCGCCTTTGCCGAGCCATTCGGGGCGCCCGATGATCGAGACAGGCGGCTGCGGATATGGCTGATTGTGTTTGCTGACATGGTCGCGGTAGTCGTAGCGGGCGCCTGGAAAACCAAGCATGCGCCACGAGACCATGTCCTTGTTGCCGCCATAGACGGGGTCGGCAAAGAACCCCTCCATGGTGTTCTGCAGCAGAAGCCCGAAGAAACCCGGCCCCTTGACGCCATTGGGCAGGTCGACCTTCCCGGCCTCCATAGCCGTCAGGAAGGCATCCTGTTCGGCCGGTGTGAGCTCGACGAATGTCTTGCCGTCCCGCTGTTTCAGGAAAGCGTCGATGGCGGCAAGCCCGGTGCGGTAACGCTGCGCCGGATTGGCCTCGCCCTGATAGCCCTGGGTGGGCAGTCCAGGCAGAAACGGGCCTTGCGTGTAAAGCCGGCTCGACGCACCGAACGCCCCCATCAACTGCCTGTCGATATAGACGGCGCAACCGGCTTCCTTGCCGCCCATGCTGAGTTCGTCGGCCGGAATGATGCGGTCGACGATCGCCTCGACTAGAGCTGCTTCCTGGGCCGAGAAAAAGTGCCAGCCGCCTGCCACGACCTGCGTCGGTGGATCGGATGCCATTGGCGTCCAGGGCAAAGTGCCCGAGAACGATCGCGCAAAACCGGCCGATGTCGCGGTTGCCGTAAACATTGCGACCGAGGACAGGAAAAGACGCCGATTCATTCGGACAGGGTTGCGACGGTTCATATTAGGAATCTCAAAAATAAGAGAGCACGCTTGGGAAGTGATTCCCAAGTATTCATGACAACGATAGTTAGGTTAAGCCGCAGATCGAATGCCGATAGACTGCGAGATGAAAATGACCTCGTCAACCACATCACAAAATCGTTAGCGAGGGTTTGGTCTACTGTCGATCAGGTCTGCTTGTGCTGTTGGAAGCCGGTTTTCGCCCGGAACTTGGGCTGCAGCGTCGCCTCTTGCAGAGCGTCCTGGCGTACGCGGCCGAATACTGGACCGATAGAAACAGCATCGTGCCATCAGGCATGAATGAGGGACAGCCACAGACCGGCTGGCGTTCGAGGTAGTGGTCGACACCAGGGCGCCACCGCGACGTATCACGAGGCGTTCCGGACCCCTTGATCATACCTGCTCAGCTGGCAAGCAGCCTAATGAGTTTACGACCTGGACGACGCCTTGTAGACTGAACACATGGCGCTCAAACGGATGGACAACATAGGAATCGTCGTCGATGACCTCGAAGAGACGATTGGTTTCTTTGGCGAGCTCGGCCTTGAGCTCGAAGGGCGGGCCACGATCGAAGGAGAATGGGCCGGACGTGTCACTGGACTGGGCGATCAACGCGTCGAGATTGCCATGATGCGGACGCCGGACGGCCACAGCCGGCTCGAACTGTCCCGCTTCCTCACGCCGCCTGTCGTCTCGGATCACCGCAATGCCCCGGTTAACGCCCTCGGCTACCTCCGCGTCATGTTCGCCGTGGACGACATTGACGAGACGCTTGAAAGGCTCCGCAATCGCGGTGCGCGGCTCGAAGGCGAAGTTGTCCAGTATAGAGACGTGTATCGGCTCTGCTACATTCGAGGGCCCGGAGGGCTTCTCATAGGGCTCGCGCAAGAACTAAGCTGAGCGCAATGCGCTAAGCGGCCTGCCGCTTCGGCACCATCTGCTCATCCATCCCCGGCCGATGGCCGCGCAGATAGAGCGCGCAGGTGGTGCGCAGCATCGACGCAAAGTTCGGGATGGCGCCGTTGATCTCTATGGCTTCGTCATAGAGCTTGGAGATGAATTTCGGCGTCGTCAGGTTCTGGTTTTCGGCGATCTCGTCAAGCAACGCCCAGAACGTCGCTTCGAGCTGGATGCTGGTCGAGTGACCGTCGATGCGAATCGAGCGGTTGATCTGGCGATAGCCTTCGGGGTCCTGGCCCGCAAACACCCTGCACATCCGACAAACCTCCCATGATTGTTGGTCTTGGGTGGACGGGCGTGCAGTTTGATACTGCTTGACCTGTCCCCACACGTATTCTCGGGCAAAATTGCCGGTCCGGCAATCGGACTTTCGTCCCGTTCGCGGCTGCGGGCGTGGTAACCGGCTGCCACCACCTTTTATCCGTGCCGCGCATAATCGCCTCCACACCAGCGCGGAGACTAATTTGGCCAAGGCGATCCACAGTATGATCCGGGTTCTCGACGAGACCCGATCGGTCGATTTCTACAGAAACGCCTTCGGGCTCAATGTCGCCGACAGGCTGGATTTCGAGACGTTCACGCTCCTTTACCTCAGCAATGCCGAGGCAGGGTTCGAGCTCGAACTGACCGTGAACAAGGATCGGCAGGAAGCTTACGGGCTCGGCGACGGCTACGGTCACTTCGCTGTCTCCGTCGCCGACCTCGACAGCGAACATGACCGTCTCGGTGCGCTTGGCCTGAATCCGAAGAAGATCGTCGAGTTCAACCGCGACGGATCGCTGATCGCCCGCTTTTTCTTCATCGAGGACCCCGACGGCTACAAGATCGAGGTTCTGCAGCGCGGAGGTCGCTTCCAATAGGAGACATAGCAGTCGCGCCGGCAGGTGCGGCGCCAGCAAACGCACTCTCAACAGTGCACATAGCAAGCAGGGAGGAATAAAATGGTCACGATCTATGACGCGAAGCCCGGGCTTTCACGTCGCGAGCTTCTCAAACGCGGCGGCATCGGCGCGCTGCTCGTCATCTCCGGTAGCGCCGTCATCAGTCCTGAACATGCCTGGGGGCTCGAGACATCGGCACTCAAGCCCGAAACCATGGCGACGCTGATCCAGATGGCGCGCGACATCTATCCGCACGATCAGGTGCCGGACAAATACTACGCCATTGCCGTGAAAGGTCATGACGAGCAGGCCGGCAAGGACGCCGCCTACAAGGCGATGCTCGAGGATGGCATCGCCGACCTCGACAAGAAATCCGGTGGCGGCGGCTATCGCGGCCTTGGCTGGGAGGACCAGCGGGTCGCGATGCTGAAGCAGATCGAGGCGACGCCGTTTTTCCAGGCCATCAGAGGCGGCCTTGTGGTCGGCCTCTACAACCAGAAAGAGGTGTGGTCGATCTTCGGCTACGAGGGCGAGTCCTATTCCAAGGGCGGCTACATCGCGCGCGGTTTCGACGACATTGAGTGGCTCTGAGCTCCGTCGTTCCTGAACCCGCAAACAGAAATCATGGGAGGAAACCATGGCAGCTTCATTTGATCTGAACAACGACGGCGTGGTCGTCATCATCGGTTCGGGCGCCGGCGGCGGCACGCTCGGCAACGAACTTGCCCAGAAGGGTGTCGACGTCGTCATCCTGGAAGCCGGCGCGCGCCACGAATACGAGGATTTCGTCAATGACGAGTGGGGTTCGTTCGCCCAGCTCGCCTGGACCGACAAGCGCACCACGTCCGGCGACTGGCGCGTGGCAAAGGATTTTCCGAACCTGCCGGCCTGGATCGTCAAGTCGGTCGGCGGTTCGACCACGCATTGGGCGGGAGCCTCGCTGCGCTTCCAGGAGCACGAGTTCAAGACGCTCTCGACCTATGGCAAACTGGAAGGCGCCAACCTGCTCGATTGGCCGATCACGCTGGCCGAGATGGAGCCCTACTACGCCAAGGCCGAGGCCAAGATGGGCGTCACCGGCACCAATGACTGGCCGCGGCTGCCGGGCAACAACAATTTCAAGGTGTTGAAGGCCGGCGCCGACAAGCTCGGCTACAAGGAATGCCACACCGGCAACATGGCCATCAACTCGGTCGATCGCGACGATCGTAATTCCTGCCAGCAAACCGGCTTCTGCTTCCAGGGCTGTAAATGGGGCGCCAAATGGTCGACGCTCTACACCGAGATCCCCAAGGGCGAGGCGACAGGCCATCTCGAAGTCAGGCCGAATGCCATGGCGATCAAGATCAATCACGACGCCAGCGGAAAGGTGACCGGCGTCGTCTACGCCGACAAGGACGGCAAGCTGCAGGAGCAGAAGGCGCGCATCGTCGCGGTTGCCGGCAACTCGATCGAGAGCCCAAGGCTGCTGCTCAATTCGGCGTCGGGAAAATTCCCCGATGGGCTTGCCAACTCGTCGGGCCAGGTCGGCAAGAACTACATGCGCCACACCACCGGCTCGGTCTATGCCATCTTCGACAGGCCGGTGCATATGTATCGCGGCACCACCATGGCCGGCATCATCCGCGACGAGGCGCGGCATGATCCGTCGCGTGGGTTCGTGGGCGGCTACGAGTTCGAGACGCTGTCGCTCGGCCTGCCGTTCATGGCCGCATTCCTCGATCCGGGCGCCTGGGGGCGCTCGTTCACCACCGCACTCGATCACTACGACCACATGGCCGGCCTGTGGATCGTCGGTGAGGACATGCCGCGCGCGGAGAACCGCATCACGCTGCATGCAGACGAGAAGGACGCGCACGGCATGCCGATCGCCGACGTGCATTTCGACGACCATCCGAACGACACGGCGATGCGTAACCACGCCTACAAACAGGCTACGGCACTTTACGATGCGGTCGGCGCCACCCGCACCTTCCCGACGCCACCCTATCCGTCGACTCACAATCTCGGCACCAACCGGATGAGCGAGAAAGCGGAAGACGGGGTCGTCAACAAGCACGGCCAGGCGCACGACATCAAGAACCTGTTCGTGTCGGACGGCAGCCAGTTCACCACCGGGGCCGCCGAAAACCCGACCCTGACGATCGTGTCGCTGGCGATCCGCCAGGCCGACTACATCGCCGCGCAGATGTCGGCAAAGACGATCTAGTCACATCCTCCCGACGGACTGCTGGCGCGGAACCCGCAAGGTTCCGCGCCTTTTTCTTGCCGCCTTATTGCTTGGTGCAGGTCGATGCGGTGAAGGCGCCGTCGGGTTGCTTCATGATGATGTCGAAGGAGGGCACGGTTTCGCCGTCCAGCGTCGCCTGGGTCAGCGACAGCGAGTTGCCGCCGGCGGTGTAGCCGCCCAGTGGTCCCAGCCAGGAAATCACGCCGTTCGCATCCATTTGGTAGTTGTACCCTTGCTGAGCGGGGCCGAAGACGCCGAGGCTGGTGTAGACAGGGCCGCTGTAGACGTTCCCCTTGATGGTGATGTCGCCGAGGCTGAGGAACATGCCAAGCAGGTACACTTCGCAATGATAGGTGCCGTCAGGCATCTTGCCATCGCTGAAATCGGCTCGCGCGGCTCCGGTTGCTGCGGCCAGAAGCAGTATGCCGATGAAAAAGCGTGAAATCCTTGAAATCATGACGTCGCTCGTTTGAAGAGCGAGCTTGCCCTATTTTTGCACCGCGCCGCAACATCGGTCGCCCAAGGCGCCGCTATTGAGATCAAAATCTAGGCAGCCTCAGAGAATGAGCGAAAATTAGGCAAAAACTGTGTAAGCTGCGCAAATTTCCCTCAATCGATTTCTGGCCGGCTCTCTTTGTTTTGGAAGCCCTATGTTCCAAGGCGCTGATATCTATGAACTATTTGTACCCTTTCGGGATCGCTGGAGCGGTTGGCATGGGGGTTGCATTGTAGTGTTGCGGTGCAATCAACTAGCTTGGGAGTCCGTAATATGAGGGGTAATTTCTCGACAATAACAAAAATGTTTTCGGCTGGTGCGGTCGCCGCCGGCCTGTTGATGTCGGCTCCGGCCAAGGCCGCCGACGACACGATCAAGGTCGGCATTCTCCATTCGCTCTCGGGGACCATGGCGATTTCGGAGACGACACTGAAGGACGCCATGCTGATGCTCATCGACGAGCAGAACGCCAAGGGCGGCCTGCTCGGCAAGAAGCTCGAGGCGGTGGTCGTCGATCCGGCTTCCAACTGGCCGCTGTTTGCCGAAAAGGCGCGCGAACTGATCTCCAAGGACAAGGTCGCGGCGGTGTTCGGCTGCTGGACCTCGGTGTCGCGCAAATCGGTGCTGCCGGTGTTCTCCGAACTCGACAACATCCTGTTCTATCCGGTCCAGTATGAGGGCGAGGAGAGCGAGCGCAACGTGTTCTACACGGGTGCGGCGCCGAACCAGCAGGCGATCCCGGCGGTCGACTATCTGATGAGCGAGGACGGCGGTTCGGTTAAGCGCTGGGTGCTGGAAGGCACCGACTACGTCTATCCGCGCACCACCAACAAGATCCTCGAGGCCTATCTGAAGGCCAAGGGCGTGGCGGCTGAAGACATCATGGTCAATTACACGCCGTTCGGCTTCTCCGACTGGCAGACCGAGGTTTCGGCGATCAAGAAGTTCGGTTCGGCCGGCAAGAAGACCGCCGTCGTCTCCACCGTCAACGGCGACGCCAACGTGCCGTTCTACAAGGAACTCGGCAACCAGGGCATCAAGGCCGAGGACATTCCGGTCATGGCCTTCTCGGTCGGCGAGGAAGAGCTTGCAGGTCTCGACACCGCGCCGCTGGTCGGCCATCTCGCCGCCTGGAACTATTTCGAGAGCATCGATACGCCCGAGAACAAGAAGTTCATCGCCGACTGGCACAAGTTCATCAAGAACGACAAGCGCACCACCAACGACCCGATGGAGGCCCATTATATCGGCTTCAACATGTGGGTGAAGGCGGTCGAGAAGGCCGGCACCACCGATCCGGACAAGGTCATCGACGCCATGATCGGCGTGTCGGTGCCGAACCTGACCGGCGGCTATTCGACGATGATGCCGAACCACCACATCACCAAGCCGGTGCTGATCGGCGAAATCCAGGCCGACGGCCAGTTCGAGACCGTGTCGCGCACGCCGGGCCTGGTGATGGGCGACGAATGGTCCGACTATCTGCCTGATTCCAAGGACCTGATCTCGGATTGGCGCGCGCCTCTGTCCTGCGGCAACTTTAATGTTGCCACCGGCAAGTGCGGCGGCAAGGGCACGAACTGATCCCTCCCAGGGCTGACCCAGTCAGACCGCGCGCGTCCGGACGGCTTCCTCCGCCGTCCGGACGCCCACTTCAACCTTCAGGGGTTACCAGAAACCGATGACCTTAATCCGCACGGGTTTGATGCTGTTGTTCCTGCTGGCGACACTGTCGTCATCGGGCGCTGGCGAAACCGATCTGCGCGGCATGATCGCCAAATTCGCCACGGCCAAGGGCTTTTCCGAGATCGGAGCCGTCGTCCACGAACTGGCAGCCGCTGGCGACCCGGCGGTGGAGCGGCCGCTTGCGGCACTTGCCGACGGCAACCTCTATGTCCGCAAGGCCGATTCCCTGGTGTTTGTCGGCAAGGAAGCGGGCGAGAGCGTCCAGCTTTCCGACCCGTTGAGCGGGGAGGCATCGGGTGAGGCGGCCAAGGACGGCATCACCAAGATCAAGGTCAACAACACGCTGCGTCGCGTCATCCGCGATGCGTTGGGCACGCTGACGCTCGGCGCCAAGGATCCGGCTGTCCGCATCGCCGCCGCCGACACCATGTTCAAGACACCTGACGCCGCAAATATCGCCCCCCTCGATACGGCGATCGCCGGTGAGGCCGTGGCCAGCGTCAAGGCTCTGCTCGAACAGGCCCGTGCCGCGTCAGTTCTTGTCTCGGATCGGCCCGAAGCCGACAAGCTCGCCGCCATCGCGCTTATCGGGGCACGGGGCGATCGCGATGCTGTTTCGCTGCTCACTTCGGTCGTGGCGAATTCCACCGACGCGGTTAGGCAAGCGGCGACAGCCGCGATCGCCAACATCAATTCGACGCTGGCCTTCTGGGACGCCGGGCAGAACGTCTGGTACGGCATCTCGCTGGGCTCGGTGCTGCTGCTGGCGGCAATCGGCCTCGCCATCACGTTCGGCGTCATGGGCGTCATCAACATGGCGCATGGCGAGATGGTCATGCTCGGCGCCTACACGACCTTCGTCGTCCAGCAGGTGATCCGTACATCCTTCCCGGACCTGTTCGACTGGTCGCTGGTCATCGCACTGCCGCTCGCGTTTCTCGTCGCGGCCCTGGTTGGCCTGATCATCGAGCGCGGTGTCATCCGCTTCCTCTATGGCCGGCCGCTTGAAACGCTGCTGGCGACATGGGGCGTCTCGCTGATCCTGCAACAGGCCGTGCGCTCAATCTTCGGGCCGACCAACCAGGAGGTCGGCAACCCATCCTGGATGTCGGGCTCGTTCAATGTCGGACAGTTGGCGATCACCCGGAACCGCCTGTGGATCCTGTTTTTCGCGCTCGCTGTCTTCGGCATCCTGCTCTACGTGATGAAGCGCACGCCCTGGGGCCTGCAGATGCGCGCCGTCACCGCCAACCGGCGCATGGCTGCCTCGATGGGCATCAGGACGCCGTGGGTCGACGCGCTGACCTTCGCGCTCGGCTCCGGCATTGCCGGCATTGCCGGCGTCGCGCTGAGCCAGATCGACAACGTCTCGCCCAATCTCGGCCGCGGGTACATCATCGACAGCTTCATGGTCGTTGTCTTCGGCGGCGTCGGCAATCTGTGGGGCACGCTGGTCGGCGCCTTCTCGCTCGGCATCGTCAACAAGTTCCTCGAGCCTTATGCGGGCGCGGTGCTCGGCAAGATCGTCGTGCTGGTGCTGATCATCCTGTTCATCCAGAAGCGCCCGCGCGGCCTGTTCGCGCTCAAGGGCAGGGCGGTGGAAGCATGATCACGGGACGCTTCTTTGCCGCCGGCGCGGACCGCCGCATCGCGATCACGATCTTCATCCTGCTGGCGGTGGCCGTCATCGTGCCGTTGCTCAACCTTGCGGTGTCTCCCGCCAGCGCCTTCTACATCCCATCCTACATCGTCGCGCTGACCGGCAAATATCTCTGCTACGCGCTGCTTGCCTTGGCGCTCGACCTGGTCTGGGGCTATTGCGGCATTCTTTCGCTCGGTCACGGCGCCTTCTTCGCGCTCGGCGGCTATGCAATGGGCATGTATCTGATGCGCCAGATCGGCTCGCGCGGCGTCTATGGCAATCCCGTCTTGCCCGACTTCATGGTGTTCCTGAACTACAAGGAACTGCCATGGTTCTGGTATGGCTTCGACCATTTCTGGTTCGCCGGCCTTATGGTGCTCGCGGTGCCTGGCCTGCTGGCTTTCGTCTTCGGCTGGTTCGCCTTCCGCAGCCGCGTCACCGGCGTTTATCTCTCCATCATTACCCAGGCGATGACGTATGCGCTGCTGCTTGCCTTTTTCCGCAACGATATGGGGTTCGGCGGCAACAACGGCCTGACCGATTTCAAGGATATTCTGGGCTTCAACGTGCAGGCCGACGCGACGCGCTCGGCGCTGTTTGCCGCCAGCGCGGTGATGCTGGCACTTGCCGTCTTCGTCACCTGGGCGATCGTCGGCTCAAAATACGGCAAGCTCTTGATGGCGGTACGCGATGCCGAGAGCCGCACGCGCTTTCTCGGCTGGCGGGCGGAGAACGTGAAACTGTTCGCCTTCACCGTCTCGGCCGTCATGGCCGGCATAGCCGGTGCGCTCTACGTGCCGCAGGTCGGCATCATCAATCCGGGTGAATTCGAGCCGGCCAATTCGATTGAAGTCGTCGTCTGGGCGGCTGTCGGCGGGCGCGGCACCATTGTCGGGCCGATCATCGGTGCGTTGCTGGTCAATGCCGGAAAATCCTGGTTCACCGGCGTACTGCCGGAGTTCTGGCTGTTTGCACTGGGTGGGCTGTTCGTCGCCGTCACGCTTTTGCTGCCCAAGGGCATCATCGGCATGTGGGATTCCTGGCGCGGCAACGCCAAGGCGTTGCGAGCTGCTTCGATTGCCGAGGAAGCCGGCACCGATGCCGATGTCTCGCCGCCGGCGAAAATCGTTCGCAGTGAAGCAAGAAAGCCAGGTGACTGGTCCGCCAGCAACCCCGAACCACAGCCGGCGGAGTGAGCGACCATGTCAAAGTCGAACACGATCCTTTATCTCGACGGCGTCTCGGTCTCCTTCGACGGCTTTCGCGCCATCAACAATCTGTCGCTGGTGCTCGACAAGGGCGAGATGCGCGCCATCATCGGCCCCAACGGCGCCGGCAAGACGACGATGATGGACATCGTCACCGGCAAGACGCGGCCCGACGAGGGCGAGGTGTTCTTCGACGGCCAAGTCGATCTCACCAAGCACGACGAGGCCGAGATCGCCATGATGGGCATTGGCCGTAAATTCCAGAAGCCGACCGTCTTCGAAAGCCACACGATCGAGGAAAACCTGATGCTGGCGCTGAAGGGTCCTCGCTCGATCTTCCCGGCGCTGTTTCACCGCCGCTCGGCCGCCGAGACGCGGCAGATCGATGACATCCTCGGCATCATCCGGCTTGGCGACAAGCGTGACGAACTGGCGGCCAATCTCAGCCATGGGCAAAAGCAGTGGCTGGAGATCGGCATGCTCTTGGCGCAGGACCCGAAACTGCTTCTGGTTGACGAGCCGGTCGCCGGCATGACCGATGCCGAGACCGAGGAAACCGCGCGGCTGCTCAAGGATATCGCCCGCGACCATTCGGTCATCGTCGTCGAGCACGACATGCATTTCGTGCGCGAGCTCGGCGTCAAGGTCACCTGCCTGCATGAAGGCTCGGTGCTCTCGGAAGGCACACTCGATTTCGTGTCGGCCGACGAGCGTGTCGTCGAAGTCTATCTGGGGAGATGAGCGTGGTCTGGCGGGTTCAATTCCATCACTTCGATCTGTCGTTTCTCAAATTCTGGAGAAAGCGCTGACATGCTCGAAGTTTCCAATGCCACGCTGCACTACGGCGCCGCCCAGGCGCTGCGCGGCGTGTCGCTGAAGGCGGGCGCCGGCAAGATCACCTGCGTGCTCGGCCGCAACGGCGTCGGTAAGACCAGTTTGATGAGATCGATCGTCGGCCACCACCGGCTGACGAGCGGAAGCGTTGCCTTCGAGGGGAAGGCGCTCGACCGGAGCGCGGCGTATGACCGCGCCCGGTCGGGCATCGCATTCGTACCGCAGGGCAGGGAGGTCTTTCCGCTGCTCACCGTGCGGGAGAACCTGGAATCAGGCTTTGCGCCGCTGAGGCGAGCCGACCGCAACATTCCGGCGCATGTCTTCGAATTGTTCCCTGTGCTGAAGCAGATGCTCGGCCGTCGCGGCGGCGATCTTTCCGGCGGCCAGCAGCAACAGCTCGCCATCGGGCGGGCGCTGGTGATGCGGCCGAAACTGCTCGTGCTCGATGAACCGACCGAGGGCATACAGCCGTCGATCATTAAGGACATCGGCCGCGCCATCCGCTATCTACGCGACCAGGCGGGCATCGCCGTGCTTTTGGTCGAACAATATCTCGATTTCTGCCGCGAGCTCGCCGACGAGGTCAACATCATGGACCGGGGCGTGATCGTCCATACCGGCCCGGCTGAAGATTTAGACCGGGCTGATGTGCGGAAGTTCCTTACCGTCTAGCATTGGCGGTGAACTTCAGTTGGCGATCCGAAGTTCTTGCCAAGTCCAATATTTCTCCATCCGATCACCTGCGTCTCTGGCACGCTCAATATCGCGTGCTAGTCTTTTCCATGGCTTTGTGAGTCGGCCGCTTCCGTATCAGTCTGGTTATCGCAGATCGAGGACCACAGCCAATGCCGGGCAAGTTTCACGCAAGCAAGGCTGCCTAGCTTCCCTCCTGCGATCTCTGTCGTTCAAACGCGTTTGGGCACACAGGCTAAGGGACAGCCATGGAACGTTACGTCGAGGATTACCAGAAGCGGCGGCTTACCGAACGCGTCGACATCATCGCTGCCATCAATATCTTGAGATCACAGGGCTGCGACTACGACGATCTGATCGAGGAGATCACCAAGGTCTTCTATGTCGATCTCGATACCTTCAATGAGATTGTCATGGCGGCCTAGGAGCCGCATTCGTCTCCCCACGATCAGAGGCCGGTGTTGCGCGATTAGCTTGCGCGCCTGAACGGAGACGCGGTGACGCGGTTACGGCCTCCGCGCTTGGCGTCGTAGAGCGCCTTGTCGGCGGCGTTGAGCACCTTGTCGAAGCCGAGGCCTTCCTTGGTGCCGAAAGCAAATCCGGCACTGACGGTGCATATCAGCGAGCCTGTCTCGGTTTCGATGCGGTGCGCGGCGAAAGCTGCCCGTATGGCCTCGGCGGTGGCCTCCACCGTTTCGGGCAAGGTCCGCTTCAGCACCAGCGCGAACTCCTCGCCGCCCATGCGCGCGGCGACGTCGGCCGGGCGGCGATTGCTGGCGAGTTCCCGTGCAAACACCCTCAGCACTTCATCACCGGCGGCGTGGCCGAATTCGTCGTTGATGGCCTTGAAGTTGTCGAGATCGAAGACGACCACCGCCGTGAAGGCGCCGACCGGCGCATCGCCGTGCAGGTCGAACAGGGCGCGGCGGTTGAGCAGGCCGGTCAGCGGGTCGGTCAGGGCATTGTGGCGGTGATGCCGGGCCAAGCGTCCCTGATTCAGGGCCAGGGAAAGCGCTCCAATCCCGGTCATGCTGGCGATGACGATGATGAGGCTCAGTTCCTCGGCCCAGTTGCTTGGCGCATGTCCAAGGATCAGCTTTCCATCCAAGGCTAAAACCATGGCGCAGAGAGCGAAGGATGCGGCCGTGGCAGAATAGAGCGCGGTGATACCGATCGTCAGGGCAGGGGCTTCGTCGCGGCCCTTCCAGTATTCGACCGCCGTTGCGAACAGAAGCAAGGCGGCGAAGGCATTTTCGAACATGAAGCCCAGCCCATCATAACCTAGGGCCATGGGAGGCAACGTCACGGCCAGCGAAATGGCGCTGCCAAGTACAGTTCGGGGCACTGGCGAGCCGCCGGTTCTGAACTGGTAGGCCGCGCCTAGCATTGTCGAGAAACCGAGCAGGAGGAAAGCCAGCGTGGCGATGCCCAGCAGGCGCCCGGGCATGTCGATATAGGCGTCATAGACAAAAATATCGCCGACCACGAACACCAGGCTGATCGCCCATGTCAGCAGGAATTTCTCCGAGCGAGCGGTCAGCCACATGCCGAACAATGTCAGGCTCAGGCAGGCCGCGGAAAAACCGACAGCCAGGAGAAGTGAAGTGTAGTCGAGCGACATGCCCCTCGTCCTTGCCCGTGGCGGCCCAGATCTGCGACTGGTCTGGCTGAATTCATGCAGCAAGGAGGTATCGATAAGGTTACGACGGTGGCGAAGATGCCATGATTCCGCTGCGTCAGGGAACCGGTTGACCCTGGTCCACTCGCTTCATCAGTGCCATGGCGCCGAACGGCGCGCGCACCTTGCCCTCGGTGATGAAGTAAACGAACACGTCGCGCGGCTTGACCGGCGCATCGGTGGCGGGGTCGGCGCGCCGCAGGTCGGCCGGCTGCTTGCCTTGCGCCCAGGTCTTTACCCGCGCGGCCCATTCATCGAGGCCTTTCGGCGTATAGCAGTCGGGATTGTCATCGCTGCCGGTCTGCAGTCGGGCGTAGACGAAATCGGCGGTGATGTCGGCGATATCAGGATATTTGGCATGGTCGGCGTAGACGATCGCGGCCTTGTATTTTCGGGCAAGTGCTGCGAATTCCGGCACGACAAAACTGTCGTTGCGGACTTCGAGCGCATGGCGCAGCGCAACGCCGTCCTGCTTTTCCGGTAGCAGCTTCAGGAAGGCTTCGAAATCGTCCGGATCGAATTTCTTGGTCGGCGCGAACTGCCACAGGATCGGCCCGAGCTTTTCGCCGAGCGCCGCCACGCCGGAGCCAAGAAAGCGCATCATCGATTCGCCGGCCTCGCCCAGCACGCGCCGGTTGGTAACGAAGCGGTTGCCCTTCAGCGAATAGACAAAGCCGTCCGGCGCTTCGCTGGCCCATTTGACGAAGGTCGGCTCCTTGAAGCTGGAATAGTAGGTGCCGTTGACCTCGATGCTCGGCACCTGGCGAGTGGCGTAGTTCAACTGCTTGGCCTTGGAAAGCTTGTCGGGATAGAAGGACGTATCCCAGGGTTCGAAGGTCCAGCCGCCCATGCCGGCGCGGATTGTTCCCGATGTGCTCATTGTCATCCTCCCAATGCAGAAAAAGATCAGGCCGCGGTAATCTCATCGACGGTTTTGATCATGTCGACGAGCACCCATCCTGGCCGGTAGGGATTGGGCCGGCGACCCGTTTCGTGGAAACCATAGGCAAGATAGAGCGCAATGTTCCGCTCCATCCTGGCGTTGGTGTAGAGCCGCACTTCTGGCAGACCCCAGAGATGGGTCTGCTCATCCGCGTGTTTCAGCAGCGCAATGCCGAAGCCCTTGCCTTGAAAGTCGGGGGAGACCGCGACGGAGAAGATCATCGCGTGGTCGTCATGTCGCTCCAGCGCGATCAGCCCGGCAAGCTCGCCGCCACTTTCCAGCAACCAGACCTCGCCGCGCGCGATGCGCGGCGCATAGTCCTCGGTGACCGGGATCGGCGGCGCGCCGAACAGCGCGATGTAAGGTGCATAGGCCGCTTCCGTCAGCGAGACGACGGTTTGGAGATCACCGGCAAGCGCTCTTCTGATTGTCATTCAAAAGCTCTCCAGAGCTCTCCAGGCGCCAACCGGTCGATCACTCCGCCGCTTCGCGTTTGCCTCCGGGACGTCGCTCCAGAAGCTCCTTGAGGAACTGGCCGGTGTAGCTGCGTTTTTCGCGCACGATGGCTTCCGGCGTGCCGGAGGCGACCAGTTCGCCGCCGCCGTCGCCGCCTTCGGGGCCGAGGTCGAGCACCCAGTCCGCGGTTTTTGTCACTTCGAGATTGTGCTCGATGACCACCACCGTGTTGCCCTGGTCTACCAGTTCGTGCAGCACTTCCAGCAGTTTGGCAACGTCGTGGAAATGCAGGCCAGTGGTCGGCTCATCCAGGATGTAGAGCGTCTTGCCGGTCGCCTTGCGCGACAGTTCCTTGGCGAGCTTGATGCGCTGCGCCTCGCCGCCGGACAGCGTTGTCGCCTGCTGGCCGATATGGATGTAGCCGAGGCCGACCTGCTTCAGCGTGTCGAGCTTGTCGCGCACGCCGGGCACGGCGGCGAAGAAATCGACGCCTTCCTCGACCGTCATGTCGAGCACGTCGGCGATCGACTTGCCCTTGAACAGGACATCGAGCGTCTCGCGGTTATAACGCTTGCCGTGACAGACGTCGCAGGTGACGTAGACGTCGGGCAGGAAGTGCATCTCGATCTTGATGACGCCGTCGCCCTGGCAGGCCTCGCAGCGGCCGCCCTTGACGTTGAACGAGAAGCGTCCCGGCTGATAGCCGCGCGCCTTGGCCTCCGGCAGGCCAGCGAACCAGTCGCGGATCGGCGTGAAGGCGCCGGTATAGGTGGCCGGGTTTGAACGCGGTGTGCGGCCGATCGGCGACTGGTCGATGTCGATGACTTTGTCGAGGAATTCGAGGCCCTCGATGCGGTCGTGGTCGGCCGGATGTTCGCGCGAGCCCATGATGCGTCTCGAGGCGGCCTTGAACAGCGTCTCGATCAGGAAGGTCGACTTGCCGCCGCCGGACACGCCAGTGACGGCGGTGAAGGTGCCGAGCGGGATTTCGGCGGTGACGTTCTTCAGATTGTTGCCGCGCGCGCCGACGATCTTTATGCGGCGGTTCTTCTTCGCTTCACGCCGCACGCCGGGCGTCGCCACTTCGAGCGCGCCCGACAGATATTTGCCGGTGATCGAATTGGGATTGGCCATGACCTGCTGCGGCGTGCCCTGGGCGATGATCTCGCCGCCATGGATGCCGGCGGCCGGGCCCATGTCGACGACATAGTCGGCATGCAGGATGGCGTCCTCGTCATGCTCGACGACGATCACCGTGTTGCCGATGTCGCGCAGGTGCTTCAGCGTATCGAGCAGGCGCGCATTGTCGCGCTGGTGCAGGCCGATCGACGGCTCGTCCAGCACATAGAGCACGCCGGTCAGGCCGGAGCCGATCTGCGATGCCAGCCGGATGCGCTGGCTCTCGCCGCCCGACAGCGTGCCGGAATTGCGCGACAACGTCAGATAGTCGAGCCCGACATCGTTGAGGAAGCGCAGCCGTTCACGGATTTCCTTGAGCACACGCACCGCGATTTCGTTCTGCTTGTCGTTGAGCGACGCGGGCAGGTCGGTGAACCACTGGTCGGCCTTGCGGATGGAAAGCTCGGTGACTTCGCCGATGTGCCTGCCGGCGATCTTCACCGCCAGCGACTCGGGCTTCAGCCGATAGCCCTTGCAGACCGGGCAGGGTGTGGCCGACATGAAGCGCTCGATCTCCTCGCGCATCCAGGCGGATTCGGTCTCTTTCCAGCGCCGCTCGAGATTGGGGATGACGCCTTCGAAAGTCTTCGTCGTCTTGTAGGAGCGCAGGCCGTCATCATACTGGAAGGTGATCTCGCGCTCGCCGGTGCCGCGCAGGATGGCTTCCTTGGCCTCTTCGGTTAGATCCTTGAACTTGTCGCCGAGCTTGAAGCCATAGGCCTTGCCCAATGCCTCCAGCGTCTGCGCGTAATAGGGCGAGGTCGACTTCGCCCACGGGCTGACGGCGCCGTCGCGCAGCGAGATGTTTTCATCCGGCACGATCAGATTGCCGTCGATGGCGCGCTGGCTGCCGAGACCGTCGCAGGTCGGGCAGGCGCCGAACGGATTGTTGAACGAAAACAGCCGCGGTTCGATTTCCGGAATGGTGAAGCCGGAGACCGGGCAAGCGAACTTTTCCGAGAACAGGATGCGCTCATGCGTCTCGTTCTTCGACTTGTTGACCGAATCCTCGCCGGTCTGGCTGGAATCGAGCGGCTTGTCGGCGAATTCGGCGACCGCCAGCCCATCGGCCAGCTTCAGCGCCGTTTCGATGGAATCGGCAAGCCGAGTCGCGAGATCGCCGCGCACGACGATGCGGTCGACGACGACATCGAGGTCATGCTTGTACTTCTTGTCCAGCGCCGGCACGTCGGCGATCTCATAGAAGACGCCGTCGACCTTGACGCGCTGAAAGCCCTTCTTCTGCAGTTCCAGCAATTCCTTGCGGTACTCGCCTTTGCGGCCGCGCACCATCGGCGCCAGGATGAACAGGCGCGTGCCTTCCTCGATCGCCAGCACGCGGTCGACCATCTGCGAAACCGTCTGGCTCTCGATCGGCAGGCCGGTGGCCGGCGAATAGGGGATGCCGACGCGCGCAAAAAGCAGGCGCATATAGTCGTAGATCTCGGTGACGGTGCCGACCGTCGAACGCGGGTTCTTCGATGTGGTCTTCTGCTCGATGGAAATGGCAGGCGACAGGCCGTCGATCTGGTCGACGTCAGGCTTCTGCATCATTTCGAGGAATTGCCGCGCGTAGGCCGACAGGCTTTCGACGTAGCGGCGCTGGCCCTCGGCATAGATCGTGTCGAAGGCAAGCGATGACTTGCCGGACCCCGACAGGCCGGTCATGACGATCAGGCTGTCACGCGGCAGGTCGAGATCGACATTCTTCAGATTGTGTTCGCGCGCCCCGCGAATGGAAAGATATTTATGGTCGGCCATAGCCGGTCGCCGCCTCAGAATCTGGAATTTCCTGGAATGGCGGGTTTTCCCGGCCATCCCCTATGTAGGTAGTTTTGCCGCCACGTCGAGAGACGCCACAATTCCCGACAAAAGCGTTTAAGCGTCTTTCGCGTGAACGGGCAAGCGGAAAGAACAAAGGCCGAACACGCTCCTGACAAAGCTGTGCAAAACTGACTTGTACGTAACCTCCCGACGATCACGTTTTTCGGTAACCGGCTATTGATAGTTGACGCGGGCAACCCAGGAGCGCAGTCTCCGGAAGTCAACGAAGCCGGCCGTCTTTCGATGGCCTCGCCGCCCAAAGGCGGCCTGTGAGACGCCGCAGGCATTTGCGATTTGTGCTTCGAATTGACAACAATCGCAACGGACAGAGGAGCGGAGCTATGACGCCACCGGATCGTCCCCTAGGGTTCCAGTTGTCACTGGAGCCGCGGCAGGCATAAGTGCCAGGGTTTAGCGTCTGCGCCACCCGGCAAACCGTGACCTGCCATATCCCCTAAAAATCAGAGACTGCTAGTCGGATCGTCGGCCGAACGCCGCGGTGCATCCGAAATCAAACGCCGGCAGTACACTCCCGGCAAAGTTGGATTTGAGATCCAGAAGGCCCCGTCCGTTTGCCCAAGGCACGGCGGGGCCGTTTTATGTGGGGAACGCTCATTTCCGCGCGCACTCAGTGACGCGTCCGCGCGCACTCAGTGACGCGGCGGCCCGATCGAGCCGGCGCCGACATCGACGGTGATGCTGCCGGAAATCCTGACATCCGTATCGCCGATCTTGAATGTGCCGTTCTCGCCGGCCGGCAGCGCATCGTCCGGCTCGCGAGCCGGCTTGGCGATGCGGTAGTCGCCGGTCACGCCGGGCAGGGCGCTTTTTTGCGTCGACGGCGAACTGTCCTCTGCAAGAGCCGCGCCGCTCAGGAGGCTGGCAAATGCGAGCACCACGACGGCGATGACGGGGCGCAGTGGTCTGGAAGGATGAGTGTCGGCCATCCCAGGACTATAGTGGCGCGCCGCCGATGGAACCAGACCGGCATCGTCAAATCTTCGGCAGCCGGCCGGACTCCGCTCCGGCCCTGGCTTACGCCGCCTTTTTGCGCGTGTCGAAAACATGGTCGACGATGCCCCATGCCTGCGCCTCGCGGGCGGTCATGAAGTGGTCGCGGTCCAGCGTGCGCTCGACCTCTTCATAGGTACGGCCGCAATGCTGCGCGTAGAGCTCGGTCATGTGCCGTTTCGTCCTGCCGATGCGCTCGGCATGTCGCTGGATGTCGGAGGCCTGACCCTGGAACCCGCCCAGCGGCTGATGCAGCAGGATGGTGGCGTTCGGCAGGGAAATCCGGCGCCCCGGTGTGCCTGCCATCAGCAGGAACGAGCCCATCGAAGCGGCAAAGCCCATGCATACGGTCGACACCGGACAGCTGATATATTGCATCGTGTCGTAGATGGCGAAACCACTGGTCACCACGCCGCCCGGCGAGTTGATGTAGAGCGAGATCTCCTTGTCCGGATTGTCCGATTCCAGCGACAAAAGCTGCGCGCAGACCAGCGCCGAGATGTCGTCGTTGATCTCGCCGTTGATGAAGATGATGCGCTCGCGCAGCAGCCGCGAAAAGATGTCGAAGGCGCGTTCGCCGCGGCTCGATTGCTCGATGACCATCGGCACCAGACTGGCAACACCGCTCATTTTTCTTCTCCGATTTTCTATTATGCCGCGCGCAGAAGGCGCGGGGCGTTCGCGGCGATGGGCTTTCCAATTGCGCGCAAACCGAGCGAAAGACGGCAGCCGGCGCTTGCCATGGCGATGGCAGGCATGGCCTTGCGGGCAAAGCCGTCATGGACGACACGCAGATGCGTGCCGCCGGAAACGGTCCGGGCAAGTGTGAAGGTGACGGTACTGTCGAGCGGATCCTGCCTGGCTGCGTCGCCCGGCTGCTCCCGCCAGGAATAGCGCAGCAACTTCTCGGGTTCGGCGTCGAGGATTTCGCATTCGATCGGCGCGCCCGTCCCGGCGAAGGCAAAACGGTTGCCGATCTCGGGTCTCATGTCGTTGGGCATCATCCAGGCGGCGAGCAATTCCGGTACGGTCAGGGCCCGCCAGACCTTTTCCGGCGGCTCGGCAAGGTCGTACTCGAACTCGAGCGCATCCGGAGAGACTTCGCGATGGCTTTCGTCGGCCATTGATCCCCTGTCGTTCATTGATCCATGTCCTTCAAAACCGCCTTCAGCCTTTCGATGCGTTCCGGCCAGAAAGTCCGGTAGCGTTCGATCCAGGAGAGCAAGGGAGCGAGCCCCTGCGGATCGGCGCGGTAATAGGCGTTGCGGCCGGCTCGCCGCTCGACCACCAGGCCTGCGCCACGCAGGACGGCCAAATGCTGCGACACCGCGGGCTGCGACACCGTCATACCGGTGCGCAATTCCGACACGCTCATCTCGCCTGCGGCTAGCCGCTCAAAGACGGCGCGGCGCGTCGGGTCGGCCAGTGCGCGAAAAATCTCTGCTTCGATCATGTCAAAAGCATAAGTGAATACTTATTTATTTGGCAAGCACTGTTTTACGAGATTGTCGGAAGCCAGCGTCTCACCATTCCGGCAGGCCCATCGAACGTCGCCTCGAAAATCGGCGACGCAAGGACGGCGTGGATGTGAAGCGTTCCAGTGCCGGCGTTCTTGAACCCGTGTTTCCTGTTCGCGGGGACAACGAGAGACTGGCCCGATGTCACGACTGTATGCTCATCGTCGATCCACATCTCAGCCCTACCGGCGATAACGGTCAGCACTTCCTCCACGGGATGCCAATGCGTTGGGGCGCCGACCGTGGGCTTGACCCATTGCTCGAATATGCAAAGTTGCGATGCACCATTGCTGGCCGACACATGCATGCGTGTTTCCACACCTGCTCGCCATTGCTCGCGCTGCTGGTCCTCATGTGCGACAGACTTCATTTGATCGCCCCCGGTCAGATCCGATTTCATGGAAATTTCCGGCCGGGACACTACATCTTGCTGACAAACATTGACAGAACGTCATCTGCACCATAGAACGAACAGGGAACAAAAACCTTGTGGGTAAAGGCAGCCACGGCAAGCGGCTGACGCCTGCAGCCTGTAAGGTGCTGCGACAAAAAAATTTGTCTCGGATGAGCGCGGAGAAATATCATGGCGGGTAGCGTCAACAAGGTCATTTTGGTCGGCAACCTCGGCGCGGATCCCGAAATCCGTCGCCTCAACTCGGGCGAGCCGGTCGTCAACATTCGCATTGCGACGTCGGAAAGCTGGCGTGACAAGAATTCCGGCGAGCGCAAGGAAAAGACCGAATGGCACAACGTCGTCATCTTCAATGAGGGCATCGCCAAGGTGGCGGAGCAGTATTTGAAGAAGGGCATGAAGGTCTATGTAGAGGGCCAGCTGCAGACGCGCAAATGGCAGGACCAGACCGGCGCCGACAAGTACACGACGGAAGTCGTGCTGCAGAAATTCCGCGGTGAGCTGCAGATGCTCGACGCGCGCGGGCAGGGTGAAGGCGGCCAAGTCGGCGGCTATGCCGGTGGCGGCAGCAGCCGTGGTTCCGATTTCGGCCAGTCCAGCCCGAGCGAAGGCTTCAATCGCGGTGGTGGCGGTGCCAAGAGCGGCGGCGGTGGCGGTTCGTCGCGCGAACTGGACGACGAAATCCCGTTCTGATCGCAACAGCAGATGTTGTTTTTGGCTTAAGTCAAACATTGCGCCCCGAGAGTCCCTCATGGACTTTCGGGGTTTTGCATTGTCGAACTGAACGCCGACATGGCGATCAACGAAATATGGCGAAGGACGAGTTCGATGAAAGCACGCGTAAAATGGGTCGAGGAACGCACCTTCGTCGGCGAGTCCGGTAGCGGCCACAAACTGGTGCTGGGAACCGCGCCCGGACCGGAAGGCAGGACGCCGGGACCGAGCCCGATGGAGCTGGTGCTGATCGGCACCGGCGGCTGTTCGGCCTATGATGTCGTGCACATCCTCGAAAAGGGGCGCGAGGCGGTCGAGGACTGCGTCGTCGAGCTCGAGGCCGACCGGGCGGAAACCGAACCCAGAGTGTTCACCCGCATTCATATGCATTTCGTCGTCAAGGGCAGGCAACTCTCCAGCGACAAGGTGAAACGCGCGATCGACCTTTCGATCGAAAAATATTGCTCGGCCTCCGCGATGCTTGCCAAGACCGCCACGATTACCCACGATTTCGAGGTCGTCGACACGACGGCGAGATAGAGCCGGCTTCGAGATTCTCGCCGCGTCAGCCTGTCAGCCCGCTATCAGCGCCTTGATGCCGTCGGCGACGAATTGCACGGCCAGTGCTGCCAGGATGACGCCGAGCAGGCGGGTCAGGATCGAGCGGCCGGTCTGGCCGAGGATGCGGTCTATGCGTTCCGACAGCACGAACACCAGATAGGTGATGGCAAGGCAGACGAAGATGATGCCGACCAGCGCCGCCTGCGCCGCAAAGCCTTGAAAGGAACCTGAGAGCAGCACAGTTGCCGAAATGGCGCCGGGACCCGCGATCAGCGGGATTGCCAGCGGGAAGGCGGCGATGTTGTGGATCATGTCCTTGGTGATGGCGACGTCGCCGATCTTCTCCTTGCGGTCCTGCCGGCGCTCGAACACCATTTCGAAGGCGATGAAGAACAGCAGGAAGCCGCCGGCGACGCGGAAAGCCGGCAGCGTGATGCCGAACACCGACAGGATCGAGGCGCCTGCAACCGCAAACAGCGCCATCACCAGGAAACCGATGATCGACGCGCGGACGGAAACCTGCTGACGCTCCTCGCGATTCATGCCGCGCGTCACGGCGAGGAACAGCGGCGCCAGGCCGGGCGGATCGATGGTCACGAGAATGGTGACGAAGGCGTTGAACAGGCTGTCGAAACTCGGCATCTCTGACCCTCCCGCCGGGCCGTGCCCGTACCAGGATAATTGGTAGAGCAAAGCCCGTTCGGTGGGAACTGTTCGTGAGAAAGTGGTTGATGCCGGCGGGACAGCGGAGGGCGCAAAGGGTCGCGACGCCTTTATTCCGGGCTGCTGCATTCTTCGGCGATCAAACCGCTCGGCGCGCCAGGAACTCGACCTCCAGCCGCCATGTCGCGCCATTGTCGTGCGAGCGCTCGCCCAGCCATCGGAAAGAGTTTTCGGTGATGCGTGAAAAGCCCCAGCGTACTGAGCTGCCGGTGCCGTCGGCGCCCACTTGCACGATCGTGTCACCCTCGGCGCGGCCGAGCTGGCGGCTGAAATACTGGTTGGGCGGGTCGCTCCAGAAGATGTGCCAGGCATCCGCGCCGGGATCATAGACGCGCAGCGTCGTGCCATAAAAAGTCCATTTGCCGAGCGAGGGCTGGGAACCAGTGTCCCGCGCGGGCAGGATCCAGACGTCCTGGATCGCCCGGCCTTCCAGTACCCAGCCGAAATGCACCTCGCCACGCCCTGTCAGCACCGTGCCGTCCTCGAGGTGGCGCGAGGCGTCGAAAGTCCAGGCGCCGACGAAGCGGCCGTAAAGGCTCAGTTTTTCGGCAAGGCCTTCGATCGGTCCAGGGCTATGCAGGGCATCGGCAAACGAAGATTGATCGAACATGGTTGTGGCCTCTTCTTGTCAGGAGACTGGGAGGGAATAGGCGGTTACGAGGTTCTGGGCTTGGGAAAAATTGCTATATTCCGGTCATGACAGCGACCACGCATACGCTCGCATCCGGACCCGGCTGGCATGTGGCGGATGTGATCTGCACGGCTAGCGCCGGCGACCGGCCGTTCGAGGAAGCGCATCAGGATTTCTGTGTCGCCGCGGTCACTAGCGGCACGTTTCGCTACCGTGCCCAGCAAGGCACGGCGATGCTGGCGCCTGGCGCGCTCCTGCTCGGCAATCCCGGCACATGTTACGAATGCGGGCACGAGCATGGCAGCGGCGACCGTTGCCTCTCGTTCCATTTCCGGCCGTCCTACATGGAACGGATCGCGGCTGGCGTGCCGGGCGCCAGGAAGCTGGCCTTCGAGGCGGCGCGCCTGCTGCCTTTGCCGGTCCTGGCGCCACTCCTGGCCGAGGCGGAAACCGCTCGCGAGATGGCCGACATCGACGCTTTCGAGGAACTTTCCCTGCGCATGGCCGGTGCTGCCGTAGCTACAGCCTCCGGCGCTACGCATGTCAGGCGCGCGCCGAGCCGCCGCGATCAAAAACGGGTTGCCGAAGCTGTGCGGCGCATCGAACTCGATGCAGACGGGCCGATCTCGCTTTCAGCACTTGCCGATGAGACGGCGACCAGTCCGTATCATTTCCTGCGCATCTTCCGACAGGTCGCGGGCATGACGCCCTACCAATTCCTGCTCAAGACGCGATTGCACAGGGCTGCGGTGCGGCTGCGCATGTCTGACAATGCGGTCTCTGCGATAGCCTTCGAGGTCGGCTTCAACGATCTGTCGACCTTCAATCGTCGTTTTCGACGGATCATGGGGGAGACGCCGGGCCAGTATCGCAGCCGCCCTGGCGCATAGGTCGTTTCTGCTTGGTGAATCGGCCCGGTGCACCGCAAGGCAGACACGCAGGCTTTTGCGTCAGGGCGGTGAAAACCGCCTTGGCCATATCGTCGCAATCATCGGTATCCATTTGAAATTACCATCAAAAATGACACTGGAAAAGTGCCGTGAAGGTTGGAGTTTCGGGCTTGCTTCCTATATAAGCACCAAGTGATTCCTGATTAGATTGTGATCCGATTTGACCGACCAGAAGACACCGCGCGGCGCCGACGGCGGCCCCACCGGCATCGAGCCGATATCCATCGTCGAGGAGATGCAGCGCTCCTATCTCGATTACGCCATGAGCGTGATCGTCAGCCGTGCGCTGCCGGACGTGCGCGACGGCCTGAAGCCGGTGCATCGCCGCATTCTCTTCGCCGCCCATGAGAGCGGCTACCATTGGAACCGCAAATATGTGAAGTCGGCGCGTCCTGTCGCCGACGTGATGGGTAAATACCATCCGCATGGCGATGCTTCCATCTATGACGCCTTGGTGCGCATGGCGCAGGACTGGTCGTTGCGCGTTCCGTTGATCGACGGGCAGGGCAATTTCGGCTCCATCGACGGCGATCCGCCTGCGGCGATGCGCTACACGGAAGCGCGGCTGACCAAGGTCGCGCACGAGCTCCTGGAGGATATCGACAAGGATACCGTCGATTTCCAGGACACGTATGATGCTTCCGGCAGCGAACCCAAGGTTCTGCCGGCACGTTTTCCCAACCTTCTGGTCAATGGCTCGGGCGGCATCGCCGTCGGCATGGCGACCAACATCCCGCCGCACAATCTCGGTGAAGTCTGCAATGGCGCCATCGCCATCATCGACAATCCGGCGATCGACCTGCCGGCGCTGATGGAGATCATTCCTGGCCCTGATTTTCCGACCGGTGGCATCGTGCTTGGCCGTTCGGGCATCTACAGCGCCTATTCGACCGGCCGCGGCTCCATCGTCATGCGCGGGCGCGTCAACATCGAACAGCGCGGCAACGACCGCGAGTCCATCATCATCACCGAAGTTCCCTACCAGGTGAACAAGTCGTCGATGATCGAGAAGATGGCTGAACTGGTGCGCGACAAGCGCATCGAAGGCATTTCCGATATCCGCGACGAGAGCGACCGCCAGGGCTACCGGGTCGTCATCGAGCTGAAGCGCGACGCCGTTGCCGACGTCATTCTCAACCAGCTCTACCGCTTCACGCCACTGCAGACCTCTTTCGGCGCCAATATGGTGGCGCTGAATGGCGGCAAGCCGGAAGTGATGAACCTGACCGATATGCTGAAGGCTTTCGTCGCCTTCCGCGAGGAGGTGATCACAAGGCGGACGAAGTTCCTGCTGCGCAAGGCGCGCGATCGCGCCCATGTGCTGGTCGGTCTCGCTATCGCAGTCGCCAACATCGACGAAGTCATCAAGCTGATCCGCACCGCGCCGGATCCGCAGACGGCGCGTGAGCAGTTGATGGAGCGGCGCTGGCCCTCTGGCGATGTGGAATCTCTGATCCTCCTGATCGATGATCCACGCCACCGGATCAACGAGGACGGTACCTACAATCTGTCCGAGGAGCAGGCGCGCGCCATCCTCGAGCTGCGCCTGCAGCGCCTGACCGCGCTCGGCCGCGACGAGATCGCCGACGAGTTGAACACGATCGGCGCCGAAATCATCGATTATCTGGACATTTTGTCTTCCCGCGCGCGCGTCCAGCAGATCGTCAAGGACGAGCTTGCCGCCGTGCGCGACGAGTTCGGCACGCCGCGCCGCACCGAGCTCACCGACGGCGGTTCGGACATGGAAGACGAGGATCTGATCCAGCGCGAAGACATGGTCGTGACGGTGAGCCATTCCGGCTACATCAAGCGCGTGCCGCTGTCGCTCTACCGGGCGCAGCGCCGCGGCGGCAAGGGCCGCTCCGGCATGTCGACCAAGGAAGAGGATTTCGTCACCCGGCTGTTCGTCGCCAACACCCATACGCCGGTGCTGTTCTTCTCCTCGCGCGGCATCGTCTACAAGGAAAAGGTCTGGCGGCTGCCGATCGGCAATCCGCAGTCACGCGGCAAGGCGCTGATCAACATGCTGCCGCTGGAGCAGGGCGAGCGCATCACCACCATCATGCCGCTGCCGGAGGACGAGGCCAGTTGGGGCGAACTCTACGTGATGTTCGCCACCACACGCGGCACCGTGCGCCGCAACGATCTATCCGACTTCGTCCAGGTCAACCGCAACGGCAAGATCGCCATGAAGCTGGAGGAAGAAGGCGACGAGATCCTCGGCGTCGAAACCTGCACCGACAAGGACGACGTGCTGCTGACCGCCAGTTCCGGCCAGTGCATACGCTTCTCCGTCGGCGACGTGCGCGTCTTCCAGAGCCGCAATTCGGTCGGTGTGCGCGGCATAACCATGGCCGAGACCGACCGCATCATCTCGATGTCGGTGATAGAGCATGTCGATGCTTCGCCGGCGGAACGCGCCGCTTACCTGAAGCGCGCGGCGGCGGAGCGGCGGCTTGCCACGGAAACGGCCGGAGAAGAGGAAGAGATCGCGCTGACCAATGAGGAGATCGGAGAGGAGACAGAGCTTTCCGACAGCCGATACGAAGAACTCAAGGCGCACGAACAGTACGTGCTGACGGTGACCGAATTCGGCTACGGCAAGCGTTCGTCGTCCTATGATTTCCGGCTGACCGGACGCGGCGGCAAGGGCATCCGCGCCACCGACGTGTCGAAGGCGGCCGAGATTGGCAGGCTGGTGGCGACCTTCCCGGTCGGCAATGACGACCAGATCATGCTGGTGTCGGACGGCGGCACCGTCATCCGGGTGCCGGTCAACGGCATTCGTTTCGCCAGCCGCGCCACCAAGGGTGTGACCATCTTCAACACGGCTGAAGGCGAAAAGGTGGTTTCGGTCGAGCGGATCTCTGAACCGCAAGCGGACGAAGAAAGCGAAGAAACCGTCGAGGGCGGTGCCGATGCCGCTGCGGCGTCTGACGCCGGTCCGGAGGGTGCGGACTAAGTCCGGCACCCAGGTTTTGACATGGCAACGCCGGCCAGCTGGCCGGCGCGGCAGCAAGTCCAGGCTTTATCAGTAGTGGCGATATGGCTTACGCGGGCCGAAGCCTTCGAAGCGCTTGGTGTTTGCCTTGACGCGGATGCGTTGTGCCTCCTGATGCAGCCCAAATACGGTGGCGATCAGCATGGCGACGGTCATTGCGGTGGCGAGCATGTAGATCAGCATGTGCGTGTTCTCCTGCGCCTAACAACGGATAGATGGGATTTTGGTTTCATCTAATTAAGGTGCAACCTAGTGAACGCTGCGTGAAGGCTTCGTGATCAGCGTGTTCATCTGTCGTTCATGTGCCGGAAAAGGTTCACGGCCGGCGCGCCGATCGGATTTGCCTTTGCGAGAGAGGCTCGTTAGAGCCTGTTCCATCTTGGTGGACGGAAGATGGAACAGGCTCTAGCTTTCATTTGAGCATGATCTCTAGGACAAACGAAAAACCGTTTGTCCGCAAAAACCGGTTTCCACTTTTTGGGATCATGCATTAGAAGCACCTGCCATGACCGAACGCATCGCCCTCTATGCCGGCTCCTTCGACCCGCTGACCAACGGCCATCTCGATGTGCTGAAGGCTTCGCTGGCCGTGGCCGACATCGTCTATGCGGCGATCGGCATCCATCCGGGCAAGCAGCCGCTGTTTTCCTTCGAGGAGCGGGTGAAGCTGATCGAGACGGCGGCGAAGGCGGAATTCGGCAGCGATGGTGCCCGTATCAAGGTCGTCGCCTTCGACGGGCTGGTCATCGACGCCGCCAGGAAGCACGGCGCCTCGATCATGATCCGCGGCCTGCGCGACGGCACCGACCTCGACTATGAGATGCAGATGGCCGGCATGAACGAGACTATGGCACCTGAGTTGCAGACGGTTTTTCTGCCCGCCAGCCCGTCCGTGCGCACCATTACCGCCACACTTGTCCGCCAGATTGCCTCTATGGGAGGCAACATCCGCCCCTTCGTGCCGGCGGCGGTTGCCGGTGCGCTCACTGCCAAATTCGCGAAATAAGATTCCGGAGATAGATATGCAGCTGAAAAAGCTCGCCTCGTTCCTCGTTGTGCTTGCCGGCCTTGTGACCGCATCGGTCTCGGCCTTCGCCGCCGACCCGGAAAACACCATGATCATCACGCTGAAGGACGGAGACGTCACCATTGCGCTTCGGCCCGATCTGGCGCCAAAGCATGTCGAGCAGATCAAGAAGCTGGTGCGCCAAGGCGCCTATGACAACGTCGCCTTCCACCGCGTCATAGACGGCTTCATGGCGCAGACCGGCGACGTCAAGTTCGGCAATATGAAAAAAGGTTTCAGCGCCGAGGCCGTCGGCACCGGCGGTTCCGACCTGCCCGACCTGCCCGCCGAATTCTCGCAGACCGAACATTACAAGCGCGGCGTGGTCGGCATGGCCCGCTCGCAGGACCCCAATTCGGCCAATTCGCAGTTCTTCATCATGTTCGCTCCGGCACCGCCGCTCGACGGCCAGTACACCATCGTCGGCAATGTCGTCAGCGGCATGGAACTGGTGGATCACATCAAGAAGGGCGACCAGGCGGATAACGGCACGGTCTCCGACCCCGACCGGATGATCAAGGTGCGCATCGCCGCAGACAAGTAAAATTGTCAAATAACTCTGTTTTCTCAAAAGGATATCTGACATGGCCGAAATCAAGGACCGCGAGAACGCGCTCATCATGGAAACGACCAAGGGCACGGTCGTCATCGAACTTTTCCCCGACCTGGCGCCGGGCCACGTCTCCCGCATCAAGGAACTGGCTAGGGAAGGCGCCTATGACGGCGTGGTCTTCCACCGCGTCATCGAAGGCTTCATGGCCCAGACCGGCGACGTCAAGTTCGGCAATTCGAGCAAGCCTTCCTTCGCGCCGTCCCGTGCGGGCATGGGCGGCTCTGAGAAGCCGGACCTGAAGGCCGAATTTTCCAACGCCAACCATGGCCGCGGCACCTGCTCGATGGCCCGTTCGCAGAACCCGAACTCGGCCAATTCGCAGTTCTTCATCTGCTTCGACGACGCCGCCTTCCTCAACCGCCAATACACGGTCTGGGGCCAGGTCATCGAAGGCATGGACAATGTCGACAAGATCAAGCGCGGCGAGCCGGTGCAGGATCCCGACAAGATCGTGTCGCTGAAGGTCGCGGTCGACGTCAAGTAAGGGCAAACGACAATGATGGGCGTCGTCTGGTCGCTTCTCGGCATCCTATCCGGCGCCTTCATTGCCATTCAGGCGCCGATCAATTCGCAGCTGGCGCGCGGCCTGGGTCTCCCGGTCGCGGCGGCTGCGTTTTCGTTCCTGTCGGGCGCGATCGTGCTCGGCATTATCTCCGTTACGGTGGTGAAGCTGCAAGGCATCTCGCTCGACTGGAAAGCGCCGGCGCCCTGGCTGTTCGTGGCCGGCGGCATGCTCGGCGGTTTCTATGTCACGCTGTCGACGATCCTGACGCCACGCATAGGTGCTGCCGCGCTGATGGCGTTTCTGGTCGCCGGCCAGTTGCTGGCCGGCATGCTCATCGACCGCGTCGGCTTCCTCGGCGTCGCGGTGCGTGAAATCTCGCTGGGACGCGTTGCCGGCGCGGTGCTGCTCTTGGCCGGAGCGCTGCTCGTCCGGCTCTACTGATGCGCGTCGATGTCTTTGACTTCGACTTGCCGGAGGAGCGCATCGCGCTCCGCCCGGCGCAGCCGCGTGACAGCGCCAAGATGCTTCTGGTCAAGCCCGGCGAAGGGCTCGAGGACCGGACGGTTGGCGACCTGCCGTCCTTGCTCAGTGCCGGCGACGTGCTGGTGTTCAACGACACCAAGGTCATTCCGGCGCAACTCAAAGGCATAAGGCGGCGGGGCGAGGCGACGGCGCAGGTCGAAGCCACGCTGCATATGCGCATGGCGCCGGACCGCTGGCTGGCCTTCATGCGGCCGGGCAAGCGCATTGCCGCCGGCGACCGCATCCATTTCGGCCATGACGGCAATTCCTGTTTCCTCGGTCAGCTCGACGCCACGGTGATCGAGAAAGGCGAGGGCGGCGAGGCGCTGCTTGGCTTCGATCTGTCGGGGCCGTTCCTCGACGAGGCGCTGCACGCGGTAGGCCATATTCCGCTGCCGCCCTATATCGCCTCGAAACGCGACGACGACGAACGCGACCGGGCCGATTACCAGACCATCTATGCAAGCGAGGAGGGCGCCGTCGCGGCTCCGACAGCGGGCCTGCATTTCACGCCGGAGCTTTTTGCAGCGCTTGACGCCAAAGGCGTCGAACGCCGCTTCGTCACCTTGCATGTCGGCGCCGGTACGTTCCTGCCGGTCAAGGCGGACGACACCGCCGACCACAAGATGCATGCCGAGACCGGGTCGGTCAGCGAAGCCACTGCGGACGCCCTGAATGCCGCAAGAGCAAGGGGCGGGCGCATCGTTGCTGTCGGCACGACCTCGCTGCGTCTGCTGGAGAGTGCGGCGCGTGAGGACGGTACTCTGGCTGCGTGGTCCGGCCCGACCGATATCTTCATCACGCCCGGCTACCGTTTTCGCACCGCCGACATGCTGATGACCAATTTCCATCTGCCGCGCTCGACTCTGTTCATGCTGGTTTCGGCCTTCAGCGGCCTCGACACGATGCGCGCGGCCTATGCCCATGCGATCGAGAACCGTTACAGATTCTATTCCTATGGCGACGCAAGCCTGCTTTTCCGAGCGGAGACGAGCGATGGACGATGATCTGCAAGCCTTTGACCGCGATGCGCTGATCGCGGAAGTGAAAAAACTGCGCGCCGGCATTCGCCAGCACCGCGATTCCACCGGCCATGAATTGTGCTGGCATCACCCCGATCTGTGGGACCTGCTGCCGGAAAAAACCGAACCATCGATCGCCGTGCCGCCCTGGCCAAAATTCATGCGCGGCTGCATCCACTACCGCCAGTCGCTCGACAAGCAGGCGCCGGACGCCCCGGTCCACGACAAGGAATTCAATGGCTAAGCAGTTCAGCTTCAAGGTTCTGGCAATCGACGGCAAGGCGCGGCGCGGCGTGATCGACATGCCGCGCGGCGAAATCCGCACGCCGGCCTTCATGCCGGTCGGCACCGGCGGTACCGTCAAGACGATGTATATGGACCAGGTGCGCGGCGTCGGCGCCGACATCATCCTTGGCAACACCTACCATCTGATGCTGCGGCCAGGCGCCGAGCGTGTGGCGCGGCTCGGCGGCTTGCATGAATTCGCCCGCTGGCCGCATCCGATCCTGACCGACAGTGGCGGTTTCCAGGTAATGTCGCTGTCGAAGCTGAGAAAGCTGACCGAAAAGGGCGTCACCTTCCGCTCGCATATCGATGGCGCCGCCTACGAGATGTCGCCGGAGCGGTCCATCGAGATTCAGGGGCTGCTCGATTCCGATATCCAGATGCAGCTCGACGAATGCACGGCGCTGCCGGCCGAAATGAAGGAGATCGAGCGCGCCATGGAGCTGTCGCTGCGCTGGGCCGAGCGCTGCAAGACGGCGTTCGGCGACCAGCCGGGCAAGGCGATGTTCGGCATCGTGCAAGGCGGCGACAACGCAGCGCTGCGGGTGCGATCGGCGCAGGCGCTGAGCGCGATGGAGTTGAAGGGCTATGCGGTCGGCGGCCTGGCCGTCGGCGAACCGCAAGCGGTGATGCTCGAGATGCTCGACATCACCTGTCCGGAGCTGCCTGATAACAAGCCGCGCTATCTGATGGGCGTCGGCACGCCTGACGATATCCTGAAGTCGGTGGCGCGCGGCATCGACATGTTCGACTGCGTGATGCCGACACGGGCCGGCCGCCACGGCCTTGCTTATACAAGGCGCGGCAAGGTCAATCTGCGCAACGCCCGCCATGCTGACGATCCGCGCCCACTCGACGAGGAAAGCGACTGCCCGGCCGCCCGTGACTACTCACGCGCCTATCTGCATCATCTGGTGCGCTCGCAAGAAGCGCTCGGCGCCATGCTTTTGACGTGGAACAACCTGTCCTACTACCAGAAACTGATGCAGGACATCCGCGCTGCGATCGAGGCTGGCACCTTCGAGGCGCGCGGCGCCGAGATCACCGAGGGCTGGGCGAGGGGCGATATCCCGTTGCTGTAAGGCCTCAAGTGCTGAGCGAATTCGAGGCGCGCAGGCTGCAGCCGGTGATCTGGAACGTGCCGTCGGGCTGCTGCTGCAGCGTATAGACCGCCTCGTAATCCTTGCCATCGGGGCCGACGATCAGCACCTGCTGGACGATCGAACCCGGACCGGTCTCCTCGACCTTGCCGAAGGAATAAGTCTGCGGCTTGCGCACCGGCGGATAGCCGTTGGTCACCATGTTCATGAAGGCATCGACGGTCGGGAAGATCCGCTTCACATTCGGGGCGGCGAAGCTGTAGGCGGTGGCGCCATCATTGGCGATGAGGGCCTTTAGCTGACCGTCGATGACGGACTGGCCTGCCTTGATCTCGGCATCGCCGGCCAATGCCGACGACACGCAGAGGAATGGAACGACTGCGAATGCGAAAAAGGCGCGGCGCATGGCCTGTCTCCGTTGTCCCGCGAAACATCTTCCCTTGAAATGGTGCTGTCCGAAGACGCATCATAACATACGCTTGGCAGCGCATCGCGGTTTCAGCGATCGCGAATAATCGCTGGCGCTCGGCGGCAGGTTGCATGCTGGCGGAGAGCTGCGGCAGGTCGCAGCCCAGGCCTGGGCCGGCAGAGTACGGATTCCAGCGCTTGAAAGCCCGCCTCCAGTCTGCCAGAAGGGCCGCTGGACTTGGACGTTTAGCGGGACGAAGCCATGAAGGCGTTTTTCGTGCAGATCAAATGCGAGCTCGGCAAATCCTATGAGGTTGCCAGCGCGCTTGCCGATGCCGAGATCGCCTCGGAAATCTACTCCACCGCCGGCAACTACGATCTGCTCGCCAAATTCTATGTCGACGACGAGGAAGACGTCGGCCATTTCGTCAACGAAAAGGTGCAGATTCTCCCCGGCATCAAGGACACGTTCACCGTCGTCACGTTCCGTGCTTTCTAGCCGGTAAACGCATTTGCCCGGGCACGAGGCAAAGGCTGATCAAGGTCATATTTCAGCTGCCTCAATTTTAGGCAGGCGCAACATACTGATCGCCCGTATCTCCCAAATCACCGATTGCGCTTGATTTTCTCCGGCGACGCCAGTGAAATGGCGTCACAGGGGAGTATGCGATTGGCAGCGTTCGATGAAATGCTTCCGGAAGTCTCCGGATTGAGAAGACCGTATTCGGCGTATGATCGCTGGCTGAAGGAGCAGGATCCAGCCAGGCTGACCGAGAAGATGCAGGACGCTGAGCGCGTCTTCCGCAAGACCGGCATCACCTTCGCCGTCTATGGTGAGCAAGAAGCCTCCGAGCGGCTGATCCCGTTCGACATCGTTCCCCGCATCATTTCAGGCAATGAATGGCGGCGCCTCACGCAGGGCATCGAGCAGCGCGTGCAGGCGCTGAACGCCTTCCTCGACGACATCTATCATCGCCAGGAAATCCTGCGGGCAGGGCGCGTCCCCAGGGAATTGATCGCCAGGAATGAGGCATTCCTGCCGGAGATGATCGGGGTCAGGCCGCCGGCCGGCGTCTATACCCACATCATCGGCGTCGACATCGTCCGCATCTCGGAGGACGAGTTCTACGTGCTGGAGGACAATGCGCGCACGCCGTCCGGCGTCTCCTACATGCTGGAGAACCGCGAGACGATGATGCAGCTGTTCCCCGAGCTGTTCCAGAAGATCAAGGTGCGGCCGGTGGAAAACTACCCGCAGCTTCTGCGCCAGTCGCTGGCGGCGGTGCGGCCGCAAAGCACCAAAGGTGCGCCGACCATTGCGGTGCTGACGCCCGGCAGCTTCAATTCCGCCTATTTCGAACACGCCTTCCTTGCCGACCAGATGGGCGTGCAGTTGGTCGAAGGCCAGGACCTGCGCGTGGTCGACGGCCATGTCGCCATGCGCACGACGGAAGGCTACAAGCAGATCGATGTGCTCTACCGCCGCGTCGATGATTCTTTCCTCGACCCGCTGACGTTCCGTCCGGATTCCGCTCTCGGCATACCCGGCATCATGGATGTCTATCGCGCCGGCAACATCACCATCGCCAATGCGCCGGGCACCGGCATAGCCGACGACAAGGCGATCTATTCCTACATGCCCGAGATCATCGAGTTCTACACCGGTCGCAAGGCAATCCTGGGCAACATTCCGACCTGGCGCTGCTCGGAGCCCGACAGCCTGAAATACGTGCTCGAACACATCGACGAGCTGGTGATCAAGGAAGTGCACGGTTCCGGCGGCTACGGCATGCTGGTCGGGCCTGCGGCAACCAAGAAGGAATGCGAGACCTTCGCCAAGAAGTTGGCGGCCAAGCCATCGAATTATATTGCCCAGCCGACGCTGGCGCTGTCGACATGCCCGATCCTGACGGAAAAAGGGCTGGCGCCGCGCCACGTCGATCTCAGGCCCTATGTGCTGGTCTCCGACCGCATCCAGATCGTGCCTGGGGGCCTCACACGCGTCGCGTTGAAGGAAGGTTCGCTGGTTGTGAACTCGTCGCAGGGCGGCGGGACGAAAGATACTTGGGTGTTGGATGATTGAGACGAGTGAATAGGGAATAGTCAGTAGGGAATAGTCAGTAGTCAGTAGCGGAAATAGAGGGACAGGAAATGCCATATTTCATTGAGATTCAATTGCTTAATATTCACTGCTCACTATTCGCTACTCACTAGCCCGAAGGGCCACTTCATGCTTTTAGGCCGCACCGCAAACGGGCTCTATTGGATGAACCGCTATATCGAGCGGGCGGAAAACATGGCGCGCTTGGTCGATGCCGGCCTGCGCATGGCGCTGACCCGCACCCAAAGCGCCTCGGAAGAGTGGAATTCGGTGCTGCTCAGCGCTGGTTCCGACGTCACCTTCAGCCAGAAATATTCCGACTATACCGCCGCCAATGTCGCCGACTTCCTGTTGCGCGACACGTCGAACCCATCGAGCACGATGTCGTCCATCGAGACAGCCCGCAACAATGCCCGCATGGTGCGCACCGCGCTGACGCGCGAGACCTGGGAAAGCATCAACGAAGCCTGGATGGCGCTGAAGCGGATGCTGGCCAAGCCGATCGACGAGCGCGACCTGCCAAGCGTGCTCGACGCCATCAAGCGCGAGACGGCGCTGATCCGCGGCTCGTTCTACGGCACCATGCTGCGCAACGAGATCTTCGACTTCTCGCAACTCGGCACTTACGTCGAGCGCGCCGACAACACGGCGCGCATCCTCGACGTGAAATATTATGTGCTGCTGCCGTCGATCTCCTGGGTTGGCTCGACGCTCGACAATTATCAGTGGGAATCGATCCTGCGTTCGGTCTCGGCGCATCGCTCCTATCGCTGGGTCTACGATGCTGATTACAAGCCGACCAACATTGCCGACTATCTGATCCTCAATGTCCGCATGCCGCGTTCGCTGATGTTCTGCTATCGCTTCCTGTCGGAGCATCTGAAATTCCTCGGCGACGATTACGGCGAGCGCCATGCCTGCCACGCAACGGCCGAGAAGACGCAGACAATGCTGAGAGCCGGGTCGATCAAGGATATCTTCGATACCGGGCTGCATGAATTCCTGGCCAATTTCATTCGCGACAACACCAAGCTGGGCGACGAAATCGCACAAGATTATCGGTTCAATTGAGCATGGTCCCGAAAGGTGGAGCCGGTTTTCTTAGACAAACGGAAACCGTTTGTCCGGAGATCGCGCTCACAAACGGAATAGAAGCATGCGGCTGAAGATTACCCACCGAACTGAGTACCGTTACGATACGCCGGTGCATTATCTGTTGCAGCGGCTGCGGCTGCTTCCGGTCAGCGGGTCGACGCAGACCGTTCTGTCCTGGGCTCTGGCGATCGAAGGCGCGCGCGAAGAGGTCCGCTTTGTCGACCATTTCGGCAACGACACAAGGCTGTTGAGCGTCGAGGGCGAGCGCGACTTCATCACGGTCGAGGCGTCGGGCGAAGTGGTGACGCGCGACACCGCGGGCGTCTCGGGGCCACACCAGGGCTTCACGCCGCTCTGGCTGTACAGCCATGAGACACCATTGACGGTGATCGGCAGCGGTATCCGCGAACTCGCCGCATCGGTTGGCAAGGGCAGCGACATCGAACGGCTGCACCGGCTGATGGCTGTCATCGGAGAGCGCGTCGCCTACACGCCCGGCACGACCAATGCGACGACGCCGGCGGAGGAAGCCTTGGCGCTCAAGACCGGGGTCTGCCAGGATCATACCCATATCTTTGCCGCCGCCGCCCGTGCCATGGGCTTTCCGGCCCGCTATGTCAGCGGCTATCTGATGCTGGATGCGACGGTCGAGCAGGCGGCCAGCCATGCCTGGGCCGAAGCGCATGTTTCGGGTCTCGGCTGGGTTGCCTTCGATGCCGCCAATGGCATCTCGCCCGACGAGCGTTATGTAAAGGTGGCGACGGGCCGCGATTACCGCGACGCCACGCCGGTGTCGGGAATTCGGCTGGGACAGGCGGAAGAACAGCTTGCGGTCACCGTCACGGTGGAGCAGTAATCCTCGCAAGATTGCTGCCGAGCGATTCATCGTTTCAAGGAACCCCGAACCGCTCTATCCCTTTGTTTTAACGCAATTCCGGACGGAAAACCGCTTCACACTTTTCCTGGAATTGCTCTAGAAGAGATTCCATGACCTATTGCGTTGGCCTGAAGATCGATCGCGGGCTCGTGTTCATGTCCGACACGCGCACCAATGCAGGCATGGATTCCATCTCCACCTTTCGCAAGATGCATGTCTGGGAAGAGCCGGGCGAACGCGTCATCGTTTTGATGTCGGCGGGCAATCTGGCGACGACGCAGGCCGTGGTCAGCCTGCTTGACGAGCGCACCAAGGCAATCTCCGAAAGACATTCCACACTGCTCGAAACGCCGTCGATGTACCAAACGGTCCGCATTGTCGGCGACACGGTCAAGGAGGTCATCGCCAATTCGTCACCCGCTGGCGAGAAGGCGGATTCCTATTTCAATGCGTCCTTCATCCTCGGCGGTCAGATCAAGGGCAGCGAGCCGCGCCTGTTCATGATCTATCCCGAAGGCAATTTCATCGAATCGACCGATGACACGCCGTTCTTCCAGATAGGCGAGACCAAATACGGCAAGCCGATCATCATCCGCGCCTACGAAAAGACGATGAGCCTCGCCGAGACGGTGAAGCTGCTTTTGGTGTCGTTCGATTCGACGTTGAAGTCGAACCTGTCCGTCGGCTTGCCGCTCGACCTGCTCTTCCTGGAGAAGGACGCTTTCAAGGTCGGATTGAAGAAGCGGATCGGCCAGGACGACCAGTATTACCGCACGATCTCCGATGGCTGGTCGAATGCGCTGAAGACGGCTTTTGCCAGCCTGCCGGATTTCCCTGGCTGAGGCGTGCGGCATCTCTTGCTGGTTGCATATATTTCACGCGTTAATTAATAAGAGACCAACCGCGACGGATGGTAGCGATGGATCATGTCGGGAGGACAGGATGAACAATGATGATTTCCGGCAATGGTCGCGGCGCGCCGCCGACTGGGGCGCTGACTATCGCAACAATCTGCGCGACCGCCCCGTGCGGCCACTGGTAGAACCCGGCGCCGTTTCCAGAAGCATCGAGGTTTCGCCGCCCGAAGACGCCGAACCGATGGACCGGATCTTCGCCGATTTCGAAGAGAAGATCCTGCCGGGAATGACGCATTGGCAGCATCCGCGCTTCTTCGCCTATTTCCCGGCCAATGCGGCGCCGGTTTCGGTGGTGGCGGAATATCTTGTTTCGGCGATGGCCGCGCAATGCATGCTGTGGCAGACGTCGCCGGCGGCGACCGAACTCGAAACGCGCACCGTCGACTGGATGCGCCAGGCGCTCGGTCTGCCGGAAGGTTTCTCGGGCGTAATCCAGGATTCAGCCTCATCGGCGACGTTGGCCGCGGTGCTGACCATGCGCGAACGGGCACTCGACTGGCAAGGCAACAAACAGGGCCTGGCAGGGCAGGCGCGGCTGCGCATCTACTCCTCCGACCAGGTGCACACGTCGATCGACCGGGCGATCTGGGTGTCCGGCATCGGCGAGGACAATCTCGTGCGCATTCCCGTCAGCGGCCGCTTTCGCGCCATGGACACGGCCGCGCTCGAGGCGGCAATCGTCGCCGACCGGGAAGCCGGCATGCTGCCGGCGGGCATCATCGCTTGCGTCGGCGGCACCAGCACTGGCGGCACCGACGACATTGCTGCGGTTGCCGAGGTGGCACGGCGGCATGGGCTTTATCTCCATGTCGATGCCGCCTGGGCGGGATCGGCGATGATCTGTCCGGAATATCGGCATTTCTGGACAGGCGTCGAAGGCGCCGATTCGATCGTTTTCAATCCGCACAAATGGCTGGGCGCTCAGTTCGACTGCTCGATCCAGTTCCTGCGCGACCCTGAAAGCCATGTCAGGACGCTGGCCATCAAGCCGGATTATCTGAAGACGCACGGTCATGACGGCATCATCAACTATTCCGAATGGTCGGTACCGCTCGGGAGGCGATTTCGCGCGTTGAAATTATGGTTCCTGCTGCGCGCCCATGGCCTGGAACGCCTGCGCGCGATGATCCGCAATCATGTCGCGTGGAGCGAAGGGCTGGCGGCGCGGCTGGCAAGGGAGCCGGATTTCGAGATCGTCAGCGAACCGATGCTGTCGTTGTTCTCGTTCCGGCACAAGACCGCAACCGACGGGGACGAGCACAATCTGCGCCTTGTCAATGCGATCAACGACGATGGCCGCATCTACCTGACGCAGACGAAGGTTGATGGACTGATCGCAATCCGGTTCCAGGTCGGACAGTTCGAGGCGACCGCCGCCGATGTCGAAACGGCTTTTGTGGTGATTACTGAAATCGCACGTGGCCTGGGTCGCTGATTTCGTTAGCCGGCTTATGCCTTTTCATCGGTTTCGTTTTCGACTATAGACAAGAAAAACGAAAACGGGAGGTTGCCCATGTATCTGTCGCCGCGCCATGCCGAGATTATCCAGATGGCCAAGGATCACGGCCGCGTGCTGGTCGATGATCTGGCCAACCACTTCAATGTGACGCCGCAGACCATACGCAAGGACCTCAACGATTTGTGCGATCAGCGGCTGCTCTCGCGCATCCATGGCGGCGCGCTGTACCCCTCCGGCATCGAGAACATGGAGTATGAGGCGAGACGCAAGATTGCCGCCGACGAGAAGGAGGCGATCGGCCGTGCGGCAGCCAGGCTGATCCCCGACAACGCCTCGCTGTTCATCAACATCGGCACCACGACCGAGTCGGTCAGCAAGGCGTTGCTCGATCACAACGGTCTCATGGTCATCACCAATAACATCAATGTTGCCAATAGGATGCGGATATATCCGTCGATCGAAGTGGTGATCGCCGGTGGTGTCGTGCGCGGTTCCGATGGCGGTGTGGTCGGCGAGGCGGCGGTCGATTTCATCAGGCAGTTCAAGGTCGATTACGCGGTGATCGGCGCATCCGCCATCGACCATGACGGCGCCTTGCTCGACTTCGATTTTCGCGAGGTCAAGGTGGCGCAGGCGATCATCGCCAATGCAAGGCATGTCATCCTAGTTTCCGACCAGACCAAATTCGAGCGAACCGCACCGGTGCGCATCGGCCATCTGTCGCAGGTCAACACCTTCATCACCGACCGCTGCGACATCCCCTCGGTGCGCAAGATCTGCCAGGAGGCCGAGGTTCAGCTGATCGAGACGTCGCTCGCCTAGGCGGTTTTCAGCTGATATCACGCGCCCGTGATATTTCGTTTGACATTCGTTATCATTTCGAAATAATTCCGACACGGTTTCGTAAAAGCCCAAAAATGGTGCAATGCGAAATCGCTGGAGGAATTTGTGGACGCATCTCCGATCCGTGACATTTTCGTCATAGGCGGCGGCATCAATGGCTGCGGTATCGCCCGCGACGCCGTCGGGCGTGGCTTTTCCGTCTTTCTCGCCGAGATGAACGACCTCGCCAGCGGGACCTCCTCGGGCTCGACCAAATTGATTCATGGCGGCCTGCGCTACCTCGAATTCTACGAATTCCGCCTGGTGCGCGAAGCGCTGATGGAGCGCGAGGTTCTGTGGAAGAACGCGCCGCACATCATCTGGCCGATGCGCTTCGTGCTGCCCTATGCCAAGGGCCTGCGCCCGGCCTGGCTGATCAGGCTCGGTCTCTTCCTCTACGACCACATTGGCGGGCGCAAATTGCTGCCGGCGACCCGGACGCTGGACATGGCCAGGGATCCGGCCGGCAAGCCTTTGAAGCCGCTATTCAAGAAGGCCTTCGAGTATTCGGATGGCTGGGTCAATGATGCGCGGCTGGTGGCGCTGAATGCACGTGATGCGGCCGACCGCGGCGCAACGGTCCGCACCCGTACGAAAGTGGTCGGCGCGCGCCGCGAAAACAGTCTGTGGACGGTCCAGGTCGAGGATCTGCAGACCGGCGAGACCGAGGAGATCAAGGCGCGCCTGCTGGTCAATGCCGCCGGCCCCTGGGTCGATCATGTGCTTTCCGGCGTCGTCGGCCTCAACGATGTGCACAATGTCCGCCTCGTGCAGGGCAGCCACATCGTCATCGCCAGGAAGTTCGACGATCCGCGCGCCTATTTCTTCCAGAACAGGGATGGTCGCATCATCTTCGCCATTCCCTACGAAGAAGAGTTCACCCTGATCGGCACCACGGACCAGGATTACCCCGGCGATCCGCATGACGTGAGGATCAGCGACACCGAGATCGACTACCTCTGCGCCGCGGCAAGCGAATATTTCGCTGAAGCCGTCAAGCGTTCGGACATCGTCTGGACCTATTCGGCCGTCCGTCCGCTCTATGATGACGGAGCCTCCAAGGCGCAGGAAGCGACGCGCGACTATGTGCTCAAGGCCGATGGCGGCGAGGGTGCCGCCCCGATCGTCAACGCCTTCGGCGGCAAGATCACCACCTATCGCCGGCTGTCGGAATCGATGCTGGAAAAGATCGAGGGTTTTCTGGGTAAACGCGGCAAGCCGTGGACGGCAAACGCGCCGTTGCCGGGCGGCGATTTCCCGGCCACCGGTTTCGATGCCGAAGTGGCGAAACTGAAGACTGCCTATCCGTTCCTCGACGCGCGCCTGGCTCGCCGGCTGACCCGGCTCTATGGCACCCGCGCAAGGATGCTGCTGGGGCTGGCCAAATCGAACGTCGATCTCGGCCGCAACTTCGGCGCCGATCTCTACGAGGCCGAGGTGCGCTATCTCGTTCAAAACGAATGGGCCGTCACATCGGAAGATGTATTGTGGCGCCGTACCAAGCGCGGTCTGCATCTCAGCCGCGAGCAGGTGGCGGCTCTCGATGAATTCATGCACGGCATAAGCCGGCGCCATGTCGCGGCTGCCGAATGAAGAGGGGTTTGAGCTGATGCGGAAGGCCTGGGAGGAGGCGTCATGCTGGAACTGAGAAACGTCACCAAGACGGTCGGTGCTGTCGCGCATATAAGCGATGTGTCGCTGACGCTCCAGCACGGCTCGCTCAATGTCCTGCTCGGACCGACGCTTTCGGGCAAGACCAGCCTGATGCGGCTGATGGCCGGCCTCGACGTGCCAACCTCCGGTTCGATCTGGTTCGACGGCCAGAATGTCACCGGCGTGCCGGTGCAGAAGCGCAAGATCGCCATGGTCTACCAGCAGTTCATCAACTATCCGGCGATGACCGTCTACGAGAACATCGCCTCGCCGCTCAGGGTGGCGGGAACCGATCAGGCGAAGATCGACAAGGAAGTGCGCCATGCCGCAGCACTTCTCAAGCTGACGCCCTATCTCGACCGCACGCCGCTGAGCCTGTCCGGTGGCCAGCAGCAGCGCACCGCACTGGCGCGCGCCATCGTCAAGAACGCCAGCCTGGTGCTGCTCGACGAACCGCTCGCCAATCTCGACTACAAATTGCGCGAGGAACTGCGCGCCGAATTGCCCAGGATCTTCGCCGCCGCCGGCACCATCTTCGTCTACGCCACGACCGAGCCGCACGAAGCGCTGCTGCTCGGCGGCAACACGGCGACGCTTTCCGAAGGGCGCATCACCCAGTTCGGACCGACCATCGACGTGTTCCGCAAACCGGTCGATCTGGTGACGGCCAAGACTTTCGCCGACCCGCCGCTCAACACCATCGTGCTGGCCAAGAAAGGTGGGGATTTCCTGCTCGAAGGTGGGGTCAAACTGCCGGTGCCCGCCGATCTCGCCGGCATTGCCGATGCCATGTACACGGTCGGTTTTCAGCCGCATCACCTGTCGCTCGATCGGCCCAATGCCACCGCTGTGCCGGTGCGCGCCAAGGTGACGATCACCGAAATCACCGGCTCGGAAAGCTTCATCCATCTCGATTTCGCGGATGCACGCTGGGTGATGCTGAGCCACGGCATCCGCGACTTCGAACCCGACGCCGAGATCGAGGTGTTCATCGATCCGCGCCACATCATGGTCTTCGACGAGCACGGCCGTGCCGTGGCCGCGCCGAAGCTGGCGGCTTGAGGGGAAAGATATGGCACGCATAGACGTCAACCATGTCAGGCATTCCTATCTGCCGAACCCTCGGAAGGATGCCGATTTCGCGCTCAGGGAAGTGCACCACACCTTCGAGGACGGCGGCGCCTATGCGCTGCTCGGGCCATCGGGCTGCGGCAAGACCACGCTGCTCAACATCATTTCGGGATTGCTGCACCCGTCGCACGGTCAGTTGCTGTTCAACGGCAAGGACGTGACCAATTTGTCGACGCAGGAGCGCAATATCGCGCAGGTGTTCCAGTTCCCGGTCATCTACGACACCATGACCGTCTACGACAATCTGGCCTTCCCGCTGCGCAATCGCGGCGTGCCGGAAGCCGATGTCGACCGCAAGGTGCGCGAGACGCTGGAGATGATCGACCTGGCGTCCTGGGCGAAGAAGAAGGCGAGGGGCCTGACCGCCGACCAGAAGCAGAAGATCTCGCTCGGCCGCGGGCTGGTGCGCTCCGACGTCAACGCCATCCTGTTCGACGAGCCGCTGACCGTCATCGACCCGCATATGAAATGGGTGCTGCGCTCGCAGCTGAAGCAGCTGCACCGCCGCTTCGGCTACACCATGGTCTATGTGACCCACGACCAGACCGAGGCGCTGACCTTCGCCGACCAGGTCGTGGTCATGTATGACGGCGGCATCGTCCAGATCGGCACGCCGGCCGAACTGTTCGAACGGCCACGCCATACCTTTGTCGGTTATTTCATCGGCTCGCCCGGCATGAACGTCATGCCGGTGGCCATCGACGGCAAGACGGCGACGCTCGGCTCGCAGCGCATCGAACTGCCGGGCGCGCCAAAAGCGGGCAGCGGCGCCATCGAACTCGGCATCCGTCCCGAATATGTCCGGCTTGGCCGCGACGGCATGGCCGTGCAGGTGAGCAAGGTCGAGGATCTCGGCCGCCACAAGGTGGTCCGCGCCAAGCTCGAAGGCCGCGAGATTGCGGCCGTCATCGGCGAGGACGAGACCGTGCCGGCCGATCCGAAGGTGCGGTTCGAGCCGGCCGGCATCAACATCTATGCCGATTCCTGGCGCGTCGAGATGGGGGCATAGATGGAAAAGACCTGGAACAACAAGGCCTGGTTCCTGGTGCTGCCGGTGCTGGTGCTGGTGGCGTTCTCGGCGGTCATCCCGCTGATGACCGTCGTCAACTATTCGGTGCAGGACACGTTCGGCAACAACGTCTTCTTCTGGGCCGGCACCGAGTGGTTCGAGGAACTGCTGTCTTCCAGCCGCTTCTGGGAAGCGATGGTCCGCAACCTGATCTTCTCCTTCATCATCCTGGCGATCGAAGTGCCGCTCGGCATCTTCATTGCGCTCAACATGCCGAAAAAGGGCTGGGGCGTGCCGGTCTGCCTGGTCCTGATGGCGCTGCCGCTGCTGATTCCGTGGAACGTCGTCGGCACCATCTGGCAGGTCTTCGGCCGCAACGACATCGGCCTGCTCGGCTACTACGTCAACGCGCTCGGCATCGACTACAACTATGTGCAGGACCCGTTCGATGCCTGGGTCACCGTCATCATCATGGATGTCTGGCACTGGACCAGCCTCGTCGTGCTGCTCTGCTATGCCGGCCTGGTCTCCATTCCGGATGCCTTCTATCAGGCGGCCAAGATCGATGGCGCCTCGCGCTGGGCGGTGTTCCGCTACATCCAGCTGCCGAAGATGAACAGGGTGCTGCTGATCGCCGTGCTGCTTCGCTTCATGGACTCATTCATGATATATACCGAACCCTTCGTGGTGACCGGCGGCGGTCCCGGCAACTCGACGACATTCCTGTCGATCGACCTCGTCAAGACCGCGCTCGGCCAGTTCGACCTCGGTCCGGCCGCAGCCATGTCGCTGGTCTACTTCCTCATCGTCCTTCTGCTGTCATGGGTCTTCTACACCGTGATGACCAACTACGACGCGGAGCGCTGAGATGACCGGCGCCAACGAAAGAGCCGATAGAGTGAGCGAGACCACAGCAGCGGGCAAACTGGCGAGCACACTGTCGCAGGATCAGGTCGCCCGGCTGATGCGCAAACGCGGCGAGGAATCGCGCTGGTGGTGGATCGTGCCGACGATCTACATCGTCGTGCTTTTGCTGCCGATCTACTGGCTCATCAACATGAGCTTCAAGACCAATGCCGAGATCGTCTCCTCGCTGACGCTCTATCCGCACCAGCCGACGCTCGCCAACTACGTCACCATCTTCACCGACGCCTCCTGGTACTCGGGCTACATCAACTCGATCACCTATGTGGTGATGAATATGGTGATTTCGGTGGCTGCCGCGCTGCCGGCAGCCTACGCCTTCTCGCGCTACCGCTTCCTCGGCGACAAGCACCTGTTCTTCTGGCTGCTGACCAACCGCATGGCGCCGCCGGCGGTGTTCGCGCTGCCGTTCTTCCAGCTCTATTCGGCCTTCGGCCTGATCGACACGCACATTGCGGTGGCGCTGGCGCACTGCCTGTTCAACGTGCCGCTGGCGGTGTGGATCCTCGAAGGCTTCATGTCGGGTGTGCCGAAGGAAATCGACGAAACCGCCTATATCGACGGCTATTCGTTCCCGCGCTTCTTCGTCAGAATCTTCATGCCCCTGATCGCCAGCGGCATCGGCGTGGCCTGCTTCTTCTGCTTCATGTTCTCGTGGGTGGAACTGCTTATCGCCCGTACGCTGACCACCACCGACGCCAAGCCGATCGCCGCCACCATGACCCGCACGGTTTCGGCCGCTGGCATGGACTGGGGCCTGCTCGCCGCCGCCGGTGTGCTGACGTTGATCCCCGGCGCGCTCGTCATCTGGTTTGTGCGCAATTATATCGCCAAGGGCTTCGCCCTGGGGAGGGTTTGACGATGAATTTCGACCTCACCTGGATGGCGTGGACGTGGCCGACGGCGGCCTTTTTCGGGACCATCCTTCTGCTGCTGTGCGGCATGGCGGCGTGGGAATGCGCCTCGCCGGGCGGCAATCCGCGCGTCGGCGTGCTGCGCTTCGAGACAACGCGCGGCGACCGTCTTTTCCTGTCGCTGCTTGGCAGCGCCTTTATCCATCTCGCTTGGTTGGGTCTTGTCGGATCCAACCTGTGGTGGGCTCTCGCTCTCTCCGTGGTCTACGCCATTGGCGTGTTCCGCTACGTATAGAGGGGGAAACTGTTGGAGCGACCGCGTGCCGGCGGCCGCTCCAGATCGCACTTGAACCTTAAAACTGTGGAGGAAACACATGCGAAGGCAATTTTTAACATCAACGACGGCCCTTGTCCTGTTGCTGGGCGTGGGCAATGCCTATGCCGGGATGGACGAGGCAAAGGCTTTCCTGGACAAGGAAATCGGCCCGCTCTCGACGCTCGACCGCGCTGGCCAGGAAGCCGAAATGCAGTGGTTCATCGATGCCGCGAAGCCTTTCGCCGGCATGGACATCAAGGTCGTTTCGGAAACCATCGCCACGCACCAGTATGAATCGCAGGTGCTGGCGCCGGCCTTTACCGCCATCACCGGCATCAAGATCACGCATGACGTCATCCAGGAAGGCGACGTCGTCGAGAAGATCCAGACCCAGATGCAGACGGGCCAGAACCTTTATGACGGCTGGGTCAACGATTCCGACCTGATCGGCACCCACTGGCGCTACCAGCAGGTGCGCAATTTGACCGACTGGATGGCGGGCGAGGGCAAGGATGTCACCAACCCGAACCTCGACCTGAAGGATTTTATCGGCACCTCGTTCACGACCGCTCCGGACAAGAAGCTCTATCAGCTTCCCGACCAGCAGTTCGCGAACCTCTACTGGTTCCGTTACGACTGGTTCAACGACGAGAAGAACAAGGCGGACTTCAAGGCCAAGTACGGCTACGACCTTGGCGTTCCCGTCAACTGGTCTGCCTATGAGGACATCGCCGAGTTCTTCACCGGCCGCGAGATCGACGGCAAGAAGGTCTATGGCCACATGGACTACGGCAAGAAGGACCCGTCGCTCGGCTGGCGGTTCACCGACGCCTGGCTGTCGATGGCCGGCAATGGCGACAAGGGCCTGCCGAACGGTCTGCCGGTCGATGAGTGGGGCATTAAGGTCGACGAGAATTCGCGTCCGGTCGGCTCCTGCACGGCGCGCGGCGGCGACACCAATGGCCCGGCCGCCGTCTACTCGATCCAGAAATACCTCGACTGGCTGAAGGCCTACGCTCCGGCGGAAGCCCAGGGCATGACCTTCTCCGAATCCGGCCCGGTTCCGGCGCAGGGCGCGGTTGCCCAGCAGATCTTTTGGTACACCGCCTTCACCGCTTCGATGGTCGATGCCGGCGCCAAGGCGGTGCTGAACGACGACGGTACGCCGAAGTGGCGCATGGCGCCGTCGCCGCATGGCGTCTACTGGAAGGACGGCATGAAGCTCGGCTATCAGGACGTCGGCTCCTGGACGCTGATGAAGTCGACCCCGACCGACCGCGCCAAGGCCGCCTGGCTCTACGCGCAGTTCGTCACCTCGAAGACAGTCGACGTGAAGAAGAGCCATGTCGGCTTGACCTTCATCCGCGAGAGCACGATCCACGACAAGAGCTTCACCGAGCGGGCTCCGAAGCTCGGTGGCCTGATCGAGTTCTACCGTTCGCCGGCCCGCGTTCAGTGGTCGCCGACCGGCACCAACGTGCCTGACTATCCGAAGCTGGCACAGCTCTGGTGGCAGGCGATCGGCGATGCGTCGTCGGGCGCCAAGACCGCGCAGGAAGCGATGGACTCGCTCTGCGGCGAACAGGAAAAGGTCATGAGCCGCATCGAGAAGTCGGGCGTCCAGGGCGATATCGGCCCAAAGATGGCCGAAGAGCATGACCTCGCCTACTGGAACGCCGACGCGGTCAAGAAGGGCAATCTCGCTCCTCAGTTGAAGATCGAGAACGAGAAGGAAAAGCCGATCACCATCAACTACGACGAACTGGTGAAGAGCTGGCAGAAGTAGCCTTGGTGTCGGCGCTCGCGCCAGCATCATGAGAATAGGGGAGGCGGCATCTTGCCGTCTCCCCTGTTTGTGTAAAAGACTAAAGCGCGTCGCGTTGAGACGGATTCATGCAACGCGCTTTAGGTCTTTGTTTTTGTGCATGTCGTTCTCCCAAAACCGAGGTCACCTTTGGGCGACATGCATTAAGCGGGGAAGCAGAATGACCGGATACATCCTTGCCATCGACCAGGGCACGACTTCGACCCGGGCGATCCTGTTCGACGGCGATATGAAGGTTGCCGGCAGCGGGCAGAAGGAATTCACCCAGCACTATCCGGCCTCCGGCTGGGTCGAGCACGATCCCGAAGACATCTGGGCGAGCGTGGTGACGACCGTGAAGGCGGCGCTGAAGAATGCCGGCCGGGCTGCATCCGAAGTGGCCGCGCTCGGCATCACCAATCAGCGCGAAACCGTCGTCATCTGGGACAAGGCGACCGGCAAGCCGATCCACAATGCCATTGTCTGGCAGGACCGGCGCACCACGCCGCTATGCCAGAAACTGAAGAAGCAGGGACTGGAGAAAAAGTTCACCAAAAAAACCGGCCTGCTGCTTGATCCGTATTTTTCCGGTACCAAGATCGCCTGGATGCTGGACAAGGTAAAAGGGGCGCGGCGTCGTGCCGAGAAGGGCGAGTTGCTCGCCGGCACCATCGACAGCTTTCTGATCTGGCGGCTGACCGGCGGCAAGGTCCACGCCACGGACGCAACCAACGCCTCGCGCACGCTGGTCTACAACATCGAGAAAAATGCCTGGGACAACGAACTGCTGTCGATACTGAACATCCCGGCAAAAATGCTACCCGAGGTAAAAGACTGCGCCGATGACTATGGAATCACGGAGAAAAATCTCTTCGGCGCCGAGATAAGAATCCTTGGCGTTGCCGGCGACCAGCACGCGGCGACCATCGGCCAGGCCTGTTTCGAGCCGGGCATGATGAAATCCACCTACGGCACGGGCTGCTTTGCGCTGCTCAACACCGGCAGCGACCTTGTGCGTTCGAAGAACCGGCTCTTGACCACTATTGCCTACAGGCTGAACGGCAAGACCACTTATGCGCTGGAGGGCTCGATCTTCATTGCCGGCGCCGCGGTCCAATGGCTGCGCGACGGCATCAAGGTGATCGGCAAGGCCGAGCAAAGCGGCAAGCTGGCTGCCGAGGCTGATCCAACGCAAAACGTCTACCTGGTGCCGGCCTTCGTCGGGCTCGGCGCGCCGCATTGGGACGCCGAGGCACGCGGCGCCATTTTCGGGCTGACGCGCAATTCCGGGCCGGCGGAATTCGCCCGCGCCGCACTCGAATCCGTCGCCTACCAGACGCGCGACCTGCTCGACGCCATGCGTAAGGACTGGAAGGGAGCTTCGGCCAAGACCGTGCTGCGGGTCGACGGCGGCATGGTTGCGTCGGACTGGACCATGCAGAGGCTGGCCGACATCCTCGACGCGCCGGTCGACCGTCCGACCATCCTGGAGACGACGGCGCTGGGTGCCGCGTGGCTCGCCGGGTCGAAGGCAGGCGTGTGGCCGGATGCCAAGAAATTCGCGAAGAGCTGGGCGCTGGAGCGGAGGTTCCAGCCGGCCATGGATGGCTCCGCGCGCGCAGCCAAACTTGCTGGTTGGCGCGATGCTGTGCGCCGGACGCTGAGCGTGTAGTGAGCAGCCATCAGGGTGAGGGGAGAATGAAGCCAGACTGGTATCCTGCTTGGCGCGACGGCCGTTGAGCAACTGCATGCCAAGAATGACCGCTTGCATAGAGATTTTCGCCTCGGCAGTTGGTCACGCTATGACTATGACCTCACGGCCGGAAAGCTTCTGTTCTCGGATGAAGGAGGCGTCAAGATCGTCACTGAGATCCAGATTGCAGGCTCCACGAGCGCCAAGGCCAGCAATTGGCTGTGGGCTTGGGCAAATTCGAATTTGCCCAGCGAGCTTCTCAGCGACGCCAAGCTGGTTCGCTCCTTCGGCGAGAAGAACAGCATAGATGAGTTGGCCCAGGCCTATGTGCCCAACGCCGGCAATGACCTGGAAGCGCTGGGTTGGGAATTGACGGGAACAATGGTTCGAATTTGCCATGCTCTCGGTGCGTATCGCTCACCGCGTGGTGAGGGTGGAGCGCTCTATTTGATTTTCAAAAGTATCAGCTGGGCGAACTGACCAGCACTCTCGCGCCTGGGCACGTCGAAAAATGGCCCGCGCTGTTGCCGGCGCAGGCCATTTTTACTCGGTACTCACACTTCGGATCAGTAAGGCGAACGGCACTCCTTGCGAGGGCCGTAATTCGGCTGGAACGTGTTGTCCGAAGCACGGTAGCTGCGATAGTGGTCGTAGCACCACTGCACGTGGGCGTTGCCCCCGTAGACGCGGTTGTTTTCGTTGTTGATGATTGCCCCGGTAATCAGCGCGCCGGTAGCGAAGGCCGCAAGCGGGAACCAATAATCGCCGTGACGACGGTAGCCGGGGCGATATTCACGATAGCCCCGATGGCCGTTCCAATACGCGCCGCGATTGCGGGAAAAATTGCGGTCACGCGAAAAACTGCGGTCACGCGAAAAATTGCGATTGTAGCGGTCCTTGCGCCACTCCCGGTACTGGACTGTCTGTACATCCGGCACCGCGACCTGGGACTGCGGCACATAGTTCGGTTGGGCATTAACCGACACCGCCTCCGCCGCAACGAATGTGGCGGAGAGAGCGGTCGCCAGCAGGCTCGTTGTGATTCTGTTCATTGGTCTTCTCCTCGATGGTTTGGCGGACGTCCCTGTGCCCGAAAAACGAGCGGCGCATACAATTGTTCCCCAGACTGGATGCCACTGTCAGGCATAAATGGCAGCGTTCCTTGGCCGTTCTCCCCCGACAGCGCGTGGGACAAGTGCCGCGACAGGGCGAAGCCGCCCGTGTTTGCGAGACCTCTTTTTCCGGTTGACCGGTCGAGGCACTCTCCCTATGTTCCGCGCAATTTCGAGGGCCGCCTTTCGCCCGCGGGAGCGCGTAGCTCAGCCGGTAGAGCAACTGACTTTTAATCAGTAGGTCATGGGTTCGAATCCCATCGCGCTCACCATTGTTTTAGCGTTAAATATCAGCAACTTAGGATCTTTAAGTCTTTGAAAAAAGCAGCGACTGTGCGAGTTTTCACGGCCTGCACGCCCTTCTCAAGGATCTCGCCACGGGCAACGCATGACAAGATCGTCCCACTTCGGATCGTTGATTCTACAAGTCTTTGATTTTGTTGAACGGCGGCGGCGACTCCCACCGCGATCCGACAGTCACTGCTGCCATTGATCGACCTTACCAACCGGGACGAAGCCGTCAGCGCTTCCAGAAATCGCGGTGCGGTGCGAGCATCTCGTCGGCGATTTCGGGGAAGGGGCCAAAGACCTCGATCTTTTTCTGGCCGGAGCCGAGGACGGTGCGCGAAGAGAGGCTCATCGTAGGATTCTCCGCGTGATCCCCGGTGAGCGCCAGGAGCTCGGTCTCCTCTACCCCGTAAACCAGCCGCCCGATATTGGCCCAATACATCGTGCCGGCGCACATCGCGCACGGCTCGAAGGTTGAGACCAGCGTGCATTGCCACAGGAACTCCGGCTCGTAGGCAGCCGCGGCGCGCCGGGCGAGCTCCGTCTCGGCATGGCGCACCGTGTCGAGATTGCCCTGCCGCATCAGCACGCGGTCATCCGGCCCGACCAGCACGCAACCAAAGGGATGATGCCCATGCGCCGCCGCCTCGCGCGCGACCGCGCCGGCGGATCGAAGGTGGGCGAGCATCTGGTCGCGTGTCATGGCAGCATCCAACAACGCCCACATCCACCCGATGAGCGGCTCTTTGATCCGAGATTGCTGCCAAGCGACGCGAGTGGCAAGAGCGAACCGTGGCTTGAGACCTTTGCGCGGGGATATCAGACCTTTGCGCTAGAATCGCCGACCGGTCTTGGCGTCGAACAGATGAGCACAGGCGCGGTCGATCTCGATGCGCATCTGCGCGCCTTGCTTTAGCGCAAGCCGCTCCCGGAATAGGCAGGAGATTTCCTCGCCGGCGCAGTCGACCCTGGCGAAGATTTCCGAACCCGTGGCTTCCAGAAGCACGATCGTGCCGGCAATACCCTGGGAAATCGTTGCTCGGATATGTTCGGGACGGATGCCGTAGATGAGTTCACCCGCGGGAATTTTTGCCAGGTTGATGCCTTCCGGCAACGGTAGGGTCAGCCCACTGGCGCTGCGGAAAACGCCTTCCTCGACGCGGCCGGCAATGAAGTTCATGGCCGGCGAGCCAATGAAGCCGGCAACGAACAGATTGGCCGGACGGTCATAGAGGTCGAGCGGCGCACCGATCTGCTCGACAAGGCCGTCATGCAGCACGACGATCTTGTCGGCCATGGTCATGGCCTCGATCTGATCATGCGTGACGTAGATGGTGGTGGTGCCCAGCCGCTGGTGCAACGCCTTGATCTCGCCGCGCATCTGGACGCGCAATTTGGCGTCGAGATTGCTGAGCGGCTCGTCGAACAGGAAGACTTGCGGGTCGCGCACGATGGCGCGGCCCATGGCGACGCGCTGGCGCTGGCCGCCGGAGAGCTGGCGCGGATAGCGGTCGAGCAGCTTGTCGAGGCCCAGGATGCTGGCGGCCCTGCCGACGCGGCTTGCGGTGTCGGCCGGATCGGCTTTCTTGATCTTGAGGGCAAAGCCCATATTGTCGGCCACCGTCATGTGCGGATAGAGCGCGTAGTTCTGGAACACCATGGCGATGTTCCGGTCGCGCGCCCGCAGATTGTTGACGGTGCGATCGCCAATGGCGATCCTGCCGCCCGAGATCGTTTCAAGTCCGGCAATCATGCGCAGCAGCGTCGACTTCCCGCAGCCCGACGGGCCGACCAGGATGACGAACTCGCCGTCAGCGATATCGACGCTGACATCGTGGATAATCCTGGCCGTTCCGAAAGCCTTTTGCACGTTGTTGATTGTGACCGATGCCATTGGGTTTTCCTCGAAAAAGAGTGCGATGCCGTAGCGTGCCTTCAGCCGCCCTTGACGGCGCCCGCGGTCAGTCCGGCGACGATCTGCCTTTGTGCGAACATGGTCAGGACCAGTACCGGCAGTGTCACCACCAGGGCCGCGGCGGCGAGCGGCCCCCAGCTCACTTGCTCGTAGGAGAGCATGTTGTAGACGGCGACCGGCAGCGTGCGCGTCTCACGGCTGGCGAGCACCACGCCGAAGACGAAATTGTTCCATGAGAAGATGACGGACAGGATAAAAGCGACCACTATGCCCGGCTTGGCGATGGGCAAGGCGACCAGCCGGAACACCTGCCAGGAACTGGCGCCGTCGATGTTGGCGGCCTCTTCCAGTTCCATCGGGGTGGTCTCGAAATAGCCGATCATCACCCAGACGACGATCGGCACGGTCACCACCAGATGGATGATGATCTGCGGCCACAGCGTGCCGAGAATGCCGACCCATTGGAACAGCAGGAACAGCGGGATGAGATAGGAAAGCCCCGGCGTCATGCGGGCGATCATGATGACCACCGCCGATCGCTCGGCCTTGAGCCGCGCGATGCCATAGCCGGCCGGCACGCCGATCAGCAGTGCCAAAAGCGTCGCCGTGCCGGTCACCAGAACCGAATTCCAGAGATAGAGCAGGAAATTGTTCTCCTCAAACACTTTTGCATAGTTCGACCAGGCGAGATGTTCGGGGATCAGGATCGGCGGATAGGCGCCGTTGTCGATCTCGAATTTCAGCGACAGCGAGATCATCCAGAGGAAGAACAGGATCGCCGGCGAGACGAAGACCAGGGCCGCGAAGAACAGCCCGATCCGGTTGAGCAGTCGTGAACTCATCTATTTGCCCTCCACGCCGATCCACTGCGAGCGCTGGCGCAACATCAGGAGGATGAAGGACAGGGCGACGATGACGATGAAGAACACCACGGCCATGGCCGAGCCATAGCCGATGTCGTAGTAGGAGAAGGCGGTGTTGTAGAGATAGATGTTGATGGTCTCCGAGGCCGTGCCCGGCCCGCCCTGGGTCATCGCGTAGATGATGTCGAAACTCTTCAGTGCGTCGATGGTGCGGATGATCACCGCGATCATCAGGAACGGCGCGATCATCGGCAAGGTGAGATAGCGGAATTGCTGCCAGGCATTGGCGCCGTCGATTTCGGCGCTTTCGAACGGCTCGCGCGGCACGGACGCCAGGCCGCCGAGCACGATCAGCATCACCAGCGGTGTCCACTGCCAGGTCTCGACCGCAACCAGCGACGGGATGACCGTGTTGGCGTTGAAGATCCATTCCTGCGCCGGAATGCCGACCAGCGACAGAAGATAGTTGAGGACGCCGAGCTGGGGGTGGAACATCATCGTCCAGACCAGCGCCACGGCGACGGGCGTTGCCATCATAGGCATCACGAAGACGCCGCGCAGCAGGCCACGCAGCGGAAACCTGGCGTCGAAGATCAGGGCGGCGATGGTGCCGAGCAACATCGGCGCGGCAACCGAAAGGAAGGTGTAGCTCAACGTATGGAGAAGCGATTCCCAGAAGCGTTGGTCGTACGCCAGCCGCAGATAATTCTCCATCCCGGCAAAGCTTCGCGACTGGCCGAGCGTCCAGCGGTTGACGCTCATCCACAGCGTGAAGGCCCAGGGAAAGACGATCACGGCGCCGACGACGACGAGCGCCGGAACGACGAAAGGCCAGTAGTTGGGAGCCAGCCGGATCGTCTGGCTCCCTTCGATGGCTTGCGTCGTCACCCCGGTGCGTTCTGGGGTGGTGGCGGACATCAGCCTTGCTCGCTCCTGTCGAGGACCGGCTGGAATTGGTCGGTAGCCTTCTTCAACTCCTCGGCGGGATCAGCGCCGGCGATCAAATTGGTCAGCGCCACGCCGTAGATGTCGCGGAACTCTGTGACCGGGATGATGACCGGCAGCGACAGCCGGCTCACATTGCCGGAGCCGACCACCGCATCGAGCCAGCTTGCCGGCATGGTGACGCCTTCGCGCACCTTTGGATCTTCGAGCACCGATTTGCGGAACGGTACGCCGGCGCCTGCCTGCAGCAGGCGCGCGCCCATGACCGGCGACACTGCCCACTGGCAGAACAGATAGGCGGCCTCCTTCTTCTCGCTGGTGGCCGTCACGCCGATACCGTCGCCGAAGGTGCCAGCCGCGTGCGCCTTGGGACCCTTGGGCATGACGCCATAGCCGACCTTGCCGACCACCCGCGATTTTTCCGGATTTTCCATCGGCGGGGCAAAGCCGACGCCATCGAACCACATGCCGATCTTGCCTTGCAGGAAGGCGGACTGCGCTTCGGCCCAGTTGAAGCCAGTGACGCCTGGAGGCGCGGATTTGGTCATCAGCCGCTGGTAGAGCCCGGCGGCCTCGATCGCCTCGGGCGACGTCGTGCGCAGCTTGCCCTGAGCGTCGAGTGGCGTCATGTCGTAGCCGAGCATGAGCGATGTCCACACCGGCGTGTTGGCGTTCTTGATGCCGCGGGCGACGAAACCATAAGTATTGGTCGACGGGTCGGTCAGCGCCTCGGCCGCGGCCACCAGCTGCTCGAAGGTTTCGGGATATTTGAGGCCCTTGGCCTCGAACAACTCCTTGTTCCAGTAAACGATCCAGTAGTCGACCGAGAAGGGCAGCGAGCGCAGCACGCCCTGACCGTCCTTGGCGAACAGCATGCCGGCGTCGGCGAAATCGTTTTCGACCAGACCCGGATCGGTAAGGGTGGGGTCGGCGAGATAGCCTGATATGTCGGCAAGCCAGCCGCCTTTTTCGAACTGCCGCTTCTGCACATGGTAGCTCAGATGCACGACGTCGAAGCTCGGCTTGCCGGAGCTCAATTCGATCACCGTCTTCTGGCGCTGCTGCTGCTCAGGCGTTGCCTCGGCATTGACCTTGATCCCGGTCAACTCCTCGAACTCGACGAGATATTTTATCAGGGTGTCGCTGCGCGGGCTTTTCACCAGATTGACGTCGAGCGTCGTGCCGGCAAAGCGCTTCCAGTCGACGGCCGCGGCAAAGCCTGGGCGAACACCCACAAGGCCGGCGGCGGCAAGTGCCGCGGTTCCCTGGAGGAGTTGCCTCCTGGTTGGGTTGAACAGATTGGACGACATTTCTTCCTCCCGGTTGCTGTCGTTGTCGAATGCGTCGCGACCGCGACGCGGCTCATGCTTCCTCAGATTTGCAGCGCCAGCCGGCGCGCCTTGTCGATGTGCAGGCTGATCGCCTCGACCGCCTTCTGCGGGTCGCGGCTTTCCATGGCTTCGATGACCGCAAGGTGCTCACGCATGACCGGCACGACGCGCCCGTCGATGCGGAAGCGCTCCTGATGGATCAGCCGGATCTTCACCGAGTTGACCAGATAGGCCTTGGCGATGATCTCGTTGCCCAGCGCATCGATGAAAGTGTCGTGCATCGCCCAGTCGATGCTCTGCGCCCTGGCTTCCATTTCCGGCGTCGGCGCCTGCGAAAGGGCTTGAGCCAGCATCTCCTCGTGTTCGCGCCGCAGGCGGGCAAGTTCGTCATCGGAAGCGCTGGCGGTGAACAGCGCCACCGCTTCGCGTTCCATGAACAGGCGGAACTGAAAAGCCTCGCGGATCAGGCTGATGTCGATATGGGCGATCTGCATGCCGCGCTGCGGGATCGTCGTCAGAAGCCCTTCGGCCTCGAGACGCGGCACGATTTCGCGAATGGCGCCGAGCGGCAGCCCGGTGAAGGCAACCAGTTCGCGCTGCGATACGAACTGGCCCGGCAGCAGATCGCGGGCCAGCAAATGCCGCGTGAAGCTGGCATAGGCTTTTTCCCTAAGCGTGGTCGGCTCGCTGCCGTCTTCCATTTCAGCGCGTATCTCTTTGCTGGTCAGGCTGATTCCCTGGCAAACAGCCCATCATAGGCGTCAGCCAGCTGTTGTCTCCCCTGCGAACCGATCGGCTCCAGCGGCGGACGGACCGCCAGCCAGCGGTCGTCGCTGGTCTTGCGCGCCACCATGACCTTCACCGCCGGCGTGACCGGATATTTGAGCAATTCGAGCACGAAACGCTCGACGCGTGTGTCGTCGCGCCCGTCCTCGGCCATGGCCCGGATTTCGCTGGTAACGAAATTGGCCATGCCGGAGATTGCGCCTTGAGCGCCAATTCGCACGGCTCGTGCCAGATGCCGCTCGTCACCGATCAAGATCACCAGATCGCCATGGGCGCCGAGCAGCGCCTCGCTGTAATCCCAATCCCCGCCGGAATCCTTGACCCCGGCAACGACATCCGGAAAAGCCGTACGCAATCGGCCGATCAGGTCAAGCGAGAGCTGCACCATGGTGACCGACGGAATGTTGTAGAGCAGAACGCCACGGGCGAGGGGACCGAGCACGGCAAAGACAGTGGAAAACCAGCCGAAAAGACCATCGTCGCCGACATTCTTGAAGTAGCTCGGCGGCGCCAGCAGAATGTTGCGGGCACCGCGCTGCAAGGCATGCCGGGCCTGCTCAGCGGCGTCTTCGGCCGCATCGACCAGCACGCCGGCAACAAGCTGATGCGGCAGGATGCCGGCGGCCAGCATGGCTTCGGTCACCGACCGCCGCTCCCCGGTGCCAACCGATGCGCCTTCGCCGGTGGTGCCAAAAAGCGTAACACTGGTGCACCCCTCCGCCAGGCAACGCTTGGCCTGGGCGACCATGAGGGCGGTGGCGATCTGCCCGGAGGCATCGAAAGGCGTGGCGAGGGCGGCCGAAAGGCCAAAACGTGATGTCACCGGGGGTCTCCGAAAAGAAGTTCGAAGGCAGTGATATCTTACTAACATGTCAGTTGTAAATCTGGTTGGTGCGAATTTTTGTGGTGAGGCGCTTACATGCTGCCTGTGACGCGATCGGCCTGTCGAGCTAGGAAGCGCGGTAGAGCTCCTGGTTTCTTACTCACGTCTACTTCACCAGAATTGCCGAATTTCGGAGCGGAGGTTCTCTGTGCCTGAGAGGCTGGCGTTATCTTTCTGGCAGACGGTTGAGGTCGACTGCGTTGACAGATCTTGGTGCATCATAAGTTCTGAAGTGCAGATCGACTTGCGCAAAAACATATTTTGCACGATCCTATCTCAAATTTTGAGGGAGGGGACTATGAGCGTCGAAGAGAAACTTCGCGTACTTGCTGACAGAATCAAGACGCATTCCAGCGCAATGCTTACCGAAGAGGCCTTGAAGACAGCGATAGTTCTGCCATTCTTGGCGGCTCTAGATTATGACGTTTTCAATCCTGATGAAGTAATACCTGAGTACTGTGCCGACGCGGTGGGTAAGAAGGGAGAAAAGGTAGATTACGCGATCAAAATTGATGGAGAAATCAGGATTCTTGTCGAATGCAAACCAATCACTACAGTTCTTGATCGGATTCACCTTGCACAGCTTTACAGGTATTTTTCCGTCACCAACGCCAAATTTGCCATACTTACCAACGGCCGTGCCTTCCATTTCCATACAGATCTGGTTGCACCGAATAAGCTCGATGATCGCCCGTTCCTGACATTTGACCTTTCGGACCTACAGGGTCAACTGACGTCCGAACTGAAGAAATTCGCAAAAGCTGATTTCAACGTAGACGGAATCTTGCAGTCCGCTCATCGCCTAAAATACACTTCGGCAATCAAAAAAGAGATTGGCAACGTGATGGAAAATCCGCCCGAGGAGTTTGTTCGGATGGTGACGGTTGGACTTTACCAAGGCCGGTTCACCGGTCAGGTGAAGGAGCAGTTCACACCGATGGTCAAAGCAGCCTTTCGCGAGATTGTTCGGGAATCTGTTCAGTCGCGTTTATCCACTGCGTTGGCTGAAACTGAGATTTCCGAGATTGGCGCGGATGGAGTTGAGACCGAAGAGGAGGTTGTGACTACGGAGGACGAACGCGAGGGTTTCATGGTCGTCCGGGCTATTGTCCGCGATCTTCTAAAGCCAGCAAGGGTAATTATGCGCGACCAGAAGAGCTATTGCGGTATCCTCGTTGATAACAACAACCGCAAGCCACTTGCCCGACTATGGTTCAACCGGACTGTCAAATATCTCGGGCTTTTCGATGGAGAGAAGGAAGAGAAGGTCAAGATCGACTCGCTGGACGAAATCTATGACCACGCCGATCGCTTGCGAGCTACAGCAAAGGAATACCTTGCTGGGGCAATGGCTGCGCCATCCATCGCTTCGGCTTCCTAACCTTCCACGATCTCACTGTACGCCCGCAACCGACGCCAAATTCGCGGCAGCCGTTTGTGGGTCAAACCAGCGAAACATGTCCTCCGGCGTGGCGTTCTAGCCGGCCGGCGAGGTCGAGTTCCAGCAGCACCATGAACACTTGGGCCGGGTGCAGGCCAGTGTGGCGGATGATCTCGTCGACCGAGACGGGCGTCGGGCCGAGTGCCTCGATGACGCGGGCGCGGTCGCTTTCGCCGGGCGGTGGTGCGGCCAAGAAGTCGGGCGGCTCTTCGAACGGCGGCACGTCGGGCGCTCGCATGCCGGTCAGCGGCGCGATTGCCCTGGAAATATCCGATGCCTCGGTGACCAGGGTGGCGCCATCCTTGAGCAGGCCATTGGCGCCGGCGGCGCGTGGATCGAGCGGTGAGCCCGGTACAGCGAAGACCAGTCGGCCCATTTCGCCGGCAAGCCTGGCGCTGATCAGGGACCCAGAGCGTTGCGCTGCCTCGACCACCACCAGCCCAAGGACCGCACCCGCGACAAGGCGGTTGCGGCGCGGAAAATCCTGAGCGCGCGGCTGCCAGCCGAAGGGCATCTCCGAAATGATGGCGCCACGCTCGGCAATCTCTTCGCACAGGCCTGCATTTTCAGGCGGATAAGGCTGGTCGAGGCCGCCGGCCAGCACGCCGATCGTGCCGGTCGCAAGACTGCCCTGATGCGCCGCTGTGTCGATGCCGCGCGCCAGGCCGGAGACGATTGCGTAGCCGTCGCGGCCGAGGTCGGCTGCCAGCATGCGCGCCATCTTAATGCCGGCCAGCGACGCGTTGCGTGCCCCGACTATGGCGACACCCGGCAGCCGGAAAACAGCTGCGTTGCCCTTTACCGCCAGCAGGGGCGGCGGATGATCCATGTTGCGCAAGAGGGGTGGGTAGTCTGCTTCACCGATGCCGACAAAGCGGGCGCCGGCCTTTCCAGCTGTTTCCAGTTCGGCCTCGGCCTCGGCGACGGACGGGATGCGGGCGATGCGGATGGCGCCGCCCGAAATCATCAGTTCCGGCAGTATTTCAAGCGCCGCTTCGGCTGAGCCGAAGCGGTTGATCAGGTCGCGAAAGGAGGCAGGGCCGACATTCTGGGTGCGGATCAGTCGTAGCCAGCTCAGCCGCTGCCGGTCGCTGAGGCGCGGCCCGGCGGTCGGCTCGCTCATCCCTTGGCTCCGATCTTGCCCTCGGTGCCGGCAAGCAGGCGAGAAATGTTTTCCCGGTGCTTGATGAAAACGATGACGCTCATCACCACGAACAATCCGGCAATCTGCGGCGTGCTCAGGACATAGAGGGCGATCGGCACGATGACCGCCGCCGTCAGCGCCGCAAGCGAGGAATAACGGAAGAGGAATGCCATCACCAGCCAGACGACGGCGAAGATCAGCGCTACCTGCCAGGCAAGGCCGATCAGCACGCCGAGATAGGTGGCGACGCCCTTGCCGCCCTTGAAGCCCAGCCATACCGGGAAGAGATGACCGAGAAAGGCGCCGAGACCGGCCCAGATCGCCAGGTCAGGCGCGAAATAGCCAGCAATCAGCACGGCGGCCGTGCCCTTCAGCACGTCGAGCAACAGCGTCGCCGCGGCTAGGCCCTTGTTGCCGGTGCGCAGAACATTGGTGGCGCCGATGTTGCCCGAGCCGATCTGGCGCACATCGCCAAGGCCGGCCGCGCGGGTGAGCAGAAGCCCGAACGGAATCGAGCCCAGGAGATAGCCGAACACAAGCGCTGGGATGAGGCTGTAAGTCATTGTTTCCCCCGCATTTCCCCCAGTTTGGCCGGATCAGGCGCGGTGCGCGGGTTGTCCGGCTCAGACGGAGAACACTGTGCGGCCCGCAACCAGCGTTTGCAAGACCTTGCCTTGCAGGCGCGCACCTTCGAAACAGGTGTTTTTTGAGCGCGAACGAATGCCGCTTTCGCTGACGATCCAGGGTTCGTCGAGGTCGACAAGCGCAAGATCGGCGACAGCGCCGGGCTTCAGCGTGCCACCGGGCAGTCCGAACAGTTTTGCCGGGGCCGTGGACAGGGTCTCGATCAGCCTCAGCAACGGCACGTCGCCATTGTGGTAGAGCCGCAAGGCCGCGCCCAGCAGCGTCTCCAACCCGATGGCGCCGGCCGCCGCATCGGCGAAGGGCAGGCGCTTGGTGTCGACATCCTGCGGATCGTGCGAGGAGACGATGATGTCGATCGTACCGTCCCTGACCGCCTCGATCATCGCCAGCCGGTCTTCCTCGGCACGCAATGGCGGCGTCAGGCGAAAGAAGGTGCGGTATTCGCCGACATCGTTTTCATTGAGCGACAGATTGTGGATCGCCACGCCCGACGTCACCGTCGCCCCGTCGGCCTTGGCACGCGTCACGGCGTTTGCCGCCATCGCCGTCGAGATCTTCGCCGCATGGTACGAACCGCGCGTCAGCCGCGCCAGCGCAAGGTCGCGTTCCAGCGGGATGGATTCGGCCTCGCGCGGAATGCCGGAAAGGCCGAGCCAGCTGGCGTAGAGGCCTTCATTCATCACGCCGGATGAACCGAGGTCCGCATCCTGCGTCTCATGCACGATGGTGGCGCCGAAGTCGCGCGCATAGGTCAGCGCGCGGCGCATCACCAGCGCACTCGATATGGTGTGGCGGCCATCGGTGAAGGCGACCGCGCCGGCTTCGCGCAGCAGGCCGAACTCGGTCATCTCGCGCCCGTCGAGGCCCTTGGTGATCGCCGCAGCCGGAAAGACGTTGACGATAGCCGTGTCTTTCGCGGTGCGCAGCACGAACTCGACCAGCGCCACATTGTCGATCACCGGGTCGGTATCGGGCATCATGACGATGGAGGTGACGCCGCCAGCCGCCGCCGCGACACTCGCCGACGCAATGGTTTCGCGATGCTCGCCGCCCGGTTCGCCGATGAAGACGCGGCCATCGACCAGGCCTGGAATGATCGCCTTGCCGGCGCAGTCGATTATGGTGGCGCCCTCGGGCGCGCCCTGGTTGAGCGCTACCTTGCCGGCGGCAACGATCTTGCGGCCATCGACGATGACGGCGCCGACTTCGTCGATGCCGCGCGAGGGGTCGACGATGCGGGCGCGCTCAAAGACCGTTATGCTCATGCGCCGCGGCCCTCTTGATTGCGACGGGGATCGAGCAGCGCTTCCATGACCGCCATGCGCACAGCAACGCCCATTTCGACCTGTTCCTGGATGACGCTTTGCGGGCCGTCGGCGATTTCCGAAGCGATCTCGACGCCACGGTTCATCGGTCCGGGGTGCATCACCAACGCGTCGTCTTTGGCCGCCTTCAGTTTTTCCGCATCGAGGCCGAAATAGCGGAAATACTCGCGCACCGAAGGCACGAAGGCGCCTTCCATGCGCTCGCGCTGCAGGCGCAGCATCATCACCACATCGGCGTCCTTGAGGCCTTCGGCCATCGAACGGGTGACGATGACGCCCATCTTCTCGATGCCAGTGGGCAGCAGCGTCGACGGCGCAACGACGCGCACCTGCGCGCCGAGCGCGTTGAGCAGCATGATGTTGGAGCGCGCCACGCGCGAATGCAGGATGTCGCCGCAGATCGCCACGATCAGCTTCGACAGCGGGCCTTTGGCGCGGCGGATGGTCAGCGCGTCGAGCAGCGCCTGTGTCGGGTGCTCATGCGCGCCGTCGCCGGCATTGACGACGGAGCAGCCGACCTTCTGCGCGAGAAGCGCGGCCGCACCGGCCGACTGGTGGCGGATGATCAATATGTCGGGCCGCATGGCATTCAGCGTCATCGCCGTGTCGATGAGCGTTTCGCCCTTCTTCACCGAAGAGCTTGCCACCGACATGTTCATGACATCGGCGCCAAGCCGCTTTCCGGCCAGTTCGAACGACGACTGCGTGCGCGTCGAGGCTTCATAGAACAGGTTGATCTGTGTGCGGCCGCGCAGCGTCGAGGTTTTCTTCTCGGACTGCCGCGAGATCGCGACCGCCCGGTCCGCCCTGTCGAGCAACAGCTCGATGTCGGCAGGGGAAAGGTCGCGGATGCCCAGAAGATGGCGATGAGGATAGGGGGACGAAGCGTCGGTCATCTCAAGGGGCTGCTATAGGGTGGAGACTTTGCGGCTGCAAGCGCCAGCTTTGCATTGGAGCCGTTCTCCTCATTTTTTTCGTGTAGATGGCCGATTGTATCGGCCGGTATTTTCATCGCGCGCGCTGCATGGCTTGGCTATATCTAGCCGACAGCCTCGGATTCGTGGCTTTCTGACGATAGAAGGATTGGGCGTGACCGACGACGTGACGAACCAGCCGCCGCCGCTGACGGGCGGCAACGCCTGGCGGGGCGATCCGTTGCTGATCCAGCTCGCGGAGCGTTTTTCCGATCCGGTGCGCCGGGAACTCGACGGTCTCGGCCGTTTCGTGCTGACGCAGGAGGCGCAGGAACTGGCGCGCCTCGCCAATGTCGAGACGCCGAAGCTGAGGACGCATGATCGCCAAGGACGGCGCATCGACGTGGTCGAGTTCCATCCCGCCTATCACGCCTTGATGCGTCGCTCCGTGGCCAATGGGCTGCATTCCTCGGTGTGGGAAAACGGCGACACCGAGATCGGCCGCCGCCATCAGGTCCGTGCCGCCCGGTTTTATCTGACGGCGGAGCTCGAGACCGGGCATCTGTGCCCCATCACCATGACCAACGCTTCGCTAGCGGCCTTGATGGCCAGCCCGAAACTGTTTCGTGAATGGGCGCCGCGCGTGACGACGCGCAAATATGACCAGAGCCAAAAGCCGCCGGTCGAGAAAACCGGGCTGACGCTCGGCATGGGCATGACCGAGAAACAGGGCGGCACCGATGTGCGCGCCAATGTGACGAGGGCGGAACGCGCCGGCAGCGGTTTTTATCGTCTGACCGGGCACAAATGGTTCATGTCGGCGCCGATGTCGGATGCCTTCCTGGTGCTGGCGCAGGCGCCGGAGGGGCTGTCGTGCTTCCTCGTACCGCGCGTTCTCGGTGACGGCTCGGGCAACGGCTTCCGCTTCCAGCGGCTGAAGGACAAGCTCGGCAACCGTTCCAACGCATCCTCCGAAGTCGAATTCGTCAATGCCATCGGCGAGATGGTCGGCGAACCCGGTGCCGGTGTGAAGACGATCATGGACATGGTGACGCTCACCCGGCTCGATTGTGCCATCGCCTCGTCGGCGATCATGCGCGCGGGCCTCGCCGAGGCCGTTCATCATGCCCGCCATCGTCAGGTGTTCGGTTCGACCCTGATCGAGCAGCCGTTGATGCAGCGCGTGCTGGCCGACATGGCACTCGATGTCGCCGCCGCCACCGCACTGTCGTTCCGGCTGGCGCGGTCCTTCGACGAGGCGGCCAGCGACCGCGGTGAAGCGGCGTTTGCCCGCGCCATGACGCCGGTCGTCAAATACTGGGTCTGCAAGATCGCGCCGCCTTTGCTCTATGAGGCGATGGAGTGCCTCGGCGGCAATGGCTATGTCGAGGAGGCGCCGCTCGCCCGCTATTATCGCGAGGCCCCGGTCAACGCGATCTGGGAGGGCTCGGGCAATGTCATGGCGCTCGACGTGCTGCGCGTGCTTGGCCGTGCGCCCGGCCTGTTCGAGGATGTGCTGGCCGGCATCGACCGCGATCTCGGCGCCGGCGGACGCGGCACGATCGGCGTGCTGAAGGCGGCGATGCAGGTCGCTTCAACCGACGAAGGTTCGGCTCGGCTGCTCACCGAGCAGCTGGCTCTGTCGGCTGCGGCGGCGGAATTGCGCCGTCTGGGGGCAGGGCGGATCGCCGACGCTTTCGTCGAGACGCGATTGGCCGGCCAATGGCGCAACACCTATGGCATGATCGATTCGCGCCACGATGCACGCATGATCATCGACACGCTCTATCCGCCAGTGAACTGAGCCGCGAGCATCGCAAAAACCGGCGCCATCCACAGTTTTGAGGCGTTGGTTTGAGGGGTTGGTCCGTATCCTCTCGCATATGGCTAATTTCCGTTAACCTTAACAAATGGTTTCCGTTGCGATGGCGAGCGGCAAGGCCCACTGTCCCGGCGCAAGCAGGCAATGGTTCAGATTGGCCGTCTCCTGCTTTGCGAAGCAGGAACACCGATGCGACAGGTACTGACCTCTTTTCTGACCTTGCACTGGACGATTGTTTTCGCCCTGCTTGCGCTCATCTGCATCGACGGAAACCGTGGTGTGGCGGCGGCGCTCGGCGTGATCGGTGCCACAATCGAGGGTACCCGCTTCGTCAACCTCGACAATTTCGTTGTCGTGGCGCCGCTTGCCACCGCATTGCTGGTCGTCGCGGTTCTGTTTTTCTGGGCCTTTGTCGAAGCCCTGGTCAACGACGCGACCAGCCCGGACGCCGACAGCGTTGCCCGCATCGCCTTCATCTGCGCGTCCGGCGTGTTGTCGCTGATCGTCATCGGGGGTGCTGCGCAAGGCATAAACGGGCTGTTCATGGCCGTTGCCGTGCAGCTGGCAGCACTTCTGGCATCCTATGTCGCCATGCTTGCCGAACGGCGGTCCGTGGTTGCGGCAGCGGCTTCGGGCGAAGGCGAGATCCATGCCGTCGCGCACGGCATGGCGAAAGCCGCAGCCCACAATTCGCTGCTTTCACTCATATCAGGCCGAACGGTGTCCAAAACCGGCTCCAATCCCAGGGGAGGCCGCTGATGCGCTACATCTTCGGATTCTGGGCGGCGCCGATGGCGATTTTCTGGGGCTGGTTCTATCTGTCGGCCAATGACATCAATTTCGGCTACGCGATGCTCAGCCGACAGATGCACGACTTCTTCTTCCAGCTCTACGGTCAGATGCTCGGCATCGATCCGGCGATCATCCCCGGCATGGTGGCGAAGACGTGCGTCTTCGACGGGTTGCTGCTGATGGCGCTTTGGGCATTCCGCCGTCGCCGCGAAATCGCCGGCTGGGTCAGACAGCGCTGGGCGGGTCCGGTTCCGTTCGAGCGGATGCGTGGAGCGACTGAAGCCGGTCCAAAACTCCCTGCAGAATAAACGCGGCTGCCGCCGAATCGATCTTACCGGCGCGCTTGCGGCGCGAGAAATCCATCTCGATCAGCGTCCTTTCGGCCGCGACCGTCGATAGCCTTTCGTCCCAGAGCACGAAGGGCAGGTCGCTCATTTGTGCCATGTTACGGACGAAGGCGCGCGATTTCTGCGCACGCGGACCTTCCGAGCCGTCCATGTTGATCGGCAGCCCAATCACCACGGCGCCGGCATTCTCCTTCTGCAGCAAGGCGAGCAGCACCGCCGCATCGAGCGAAAATTTCCTTCGCATGATGACCGGACGCGGATGGGCGAAGGAAAACCTCTGGTCCGAGACCGCGACGCCGATCGTCTTGTCGCCGAGGTCAAGCCCCGCCAGCGTCTTACCGTCGGCTAACCGCGCCGGCAATTCTTCGATCGTGATAATGCCCACCGGCCGTCCTTCGCCTTTCACCACCAGGTGTTTTGTCAAACGCGTGGCGGACAAGTAACCCTTTGATCTCGGGGCCACTGGCGTTCTATCCTTTGGCAAGTCAAAAATCGAGGAATGCATTCATGAAACTGACCTGGTACGGCCACTCGGCCTTTCGGATCGATACCGCTGATGTCAAGATCCTCATCGACCCCTATCTGATAGGCAATCCGTCATGGACGGGTGGCTGGGAGGGCCCGGCTGAGGGTGTCACGCATGTGCTGCTGACGCATGGCCACAGCGACCACATCAGCGGCGCGGTGGAGGTGCTCGGCAAAAGCGGCGCCCAGCTCGTCGCCAATTTCGAGATCTGCATGTATCTGGTCGGCAAGGGCGTCAGCGACAAGAAGATCAATCCCGGCAACATCGGCGGCACCGTCGATTGCGGCAGCTTCACCACCACTTTTGTCCAGGCGCTGCACTCATCCTCGTTCCCGGGCGAGGGCGGCCAGAACACCTATCTCGGCAATCCGGGCGGCCTCGTCCTGCATTTCGCGGAAGACAAAACGCTCTATCACATGGGCGACACCGACATCTTCTCCGACATGGCGCTGATCAACGAGTTGCATGAGCCGAAGATAGGCCTGGTGCCGATCGGCGACCGCTTCACCATGGGCGGCGCGGTGGCGGCACTTGCCTGCCGGCGCTTCTTCAAATTCGACACCGTGGTTCCCTGCCACTTCGGCACGTTTCCGATGATCGACCCGACCGCCGATAAGTTCGAGGCCGGCCTGGAAGGATCCGGTGTAAGGCTGGCGTTGCCGAAAATCGGTGAGACGATTACGATCTAGAAACAGCTAAAGTGGAATAAATCCATGGTGTTGGGGCGATCTCTTTGCGTTTCCATGTTTGTCGCGGCGTCGCCCGCGCTGGCCGCGGATGATTTCATCGAAGGCGTCTACCTTCAGTCCGAAGAGCTTTGCACGCAGGCCAAAAAGGACACGCTGCAAACGCTGATCGACGCCGGCAACATCGTGCTTTCGGCGCACGGCCTGCAGAGCGTGGAATACAATTGCGAGTTTCTGCAGGTCAGCAAGGCGACCGCTTCGCCGAGCTGGGCGGTGACGGCCATCTGCCAGGAACCGGGCTACGTCTTCCCGGATGTCCTCTCGGTGACGCAAATGAACGACAAGCAGATCGATCTCGTGTCGGTCCGGCCCGTCAACGACGAAAGCGAAGCAAGCGGCAACAGCGGCAGCTACTATCTGTGCGAGGGCGTTGCCCTGCCGTAGACATCATCCTGTGCGTGGATCGATGGCCGAAGACTAGGCCGCCGCCGCAGCCTGGTCTCTCGCACGATGCATGTTGCGCAGCGCGCGCGGCGCCGCTATAGCCCGAACTGGTTTTCCCCGAGGCAAAAACATGTCCGTAGATCTTCAGACAGTGAAGCGCGTCGCGCATCTCGCCCGCATTGCAGTGAGCGAGGAAGATGCCGAACGGATGACCGGCGAGCTGAACGCCATTCTGGGCTTCGTCGAACAGCTGAATGAGGTCGATGTTTCCGGCATCGAACCGATGACCTCGGTGACGCCGATGGACATGAAGAAGCGTCAGGACGTTGTTACTGACGGCGGCAAGGCAGCTGACATCGTCGCCAACGCGCCGGCGACCGAAGAGAATTTCTTCCTCGTGCCGAAGGTCGTGGAGTAAACCGGCCGATGGCAATCGACATCGCCATTGAAACGCCACTGCAGGACGACGTGCGCGGCCTGGTCGAGGAACTCAACCAGACCTTGCTCGAACTGACGCCGCCGGAGCATTGCTACCATCTGACGGTCGAGCAGATGGCTGGTGAGGACACGACTGTCTTCATCGCCCGCGACAACGGCATGGCCATTGGCTGCGGTGCGCTGAAACGCCATGACGGCGCTGTCGGCGAGGTCAAGCGCATGTACACGCGGCCCTCGCATCGCGGGCAGAAGATCGGCGCGAAAATCGTCGAGCATGTCGAGGCGCTGGCGCGCAACGAGGGGCTGAAGCGCCTGGTGCTGGAGACGGGCGACCGTCACCCCGCGGCGTGGACCGTCTACGAACGCGCCGGGTTTTCGCGTTGCGGCCCGGTGCTGGATTATCCCGATTCCGAGTGGTCGGTGTTTTACGAAAAGAGCCTTTGATGAGCGACCTGACCCAGCTGACGATTTCACAGGCCCGCGCCAAGCTGCACGGCAAGGAAATCACCGCGACCGAGATCACCGAGGCCTATCTCTCGGCCATCGATCGCGCCAATCCCGCGCTCAATGCCTATGTCGCGGTGACAGGCGACAAGGCGCGCGACATGGCCAAGGCGTCCGACGCAAGGCTGGTCAAGGGCGAGGGCGGTGCGCTGGAAGGCATCCCGCTCGGAATCAAGGACCTGTTCGGCACCGAAGGCGTCCATACGCAGGCCTGCAGTCATGTGCTGGACGGGTTCAAGCCGCGCTACGAATCGACCGTTACGTCAAATCTGTGGGCCGACGGCGCCGTCATGCTCGGTAAACTCAACATGGACGAGTTCGCCATGGGCTCGTCCAACGAGACGTCCTACTATGGCCCGGTCATCAATCCGTGGCGGCGCTCGCGCCTAGACACGGTGGTGATGCCGACGACGCATCAGGGTGATGGCGGCTTCGTCTCGGCCGGCGGCACCAGGACCGCGCGCAGCCTGGACAATGCGCAGCTGGTGCCGGGCGGTTCTTCCGGCGGTTCGGCAACCGCAGTGTCGGCCTTCCTGTGTGCCGGCGCGACCGCGACGGATACTGGCGGCTCGATCCGCCAGCCGGCCGCCTTCACCGGCACGGTCGGCATCAAGCCGACCTATGGCCGCTGCTCGCGCTGGGGCATCGTCGCCTTCGCCTCGTCGCTCGACCAGGCCGGCCCGATCGCTCGTGACGTGCGCGATGCCGCGATCCTGCTGAAGTCGATGGCCTCCGTCGATCCGAAGGACACGACGTCGGTCGACATGCCGGTACCGGACTATGAGGCCGCGATCGGCAAGCCGATCAAGGGCATGAAGGTCGGCATTCCCAGGGAGTACCGCGTCGACGGCATGCCCGAAGAGATCGAAGCGCTGTGGCAGAAGGGCATTGCCTGGCTGAAGGACGCCGGCGCCGAGATCGTCGATATTTCCCTGCCGCACACCAAATATGCGTTGCCTGCCTATTACATCGTGGCGCCCGCCGAGGCTTCGTCCAACCTCGCCCGCTACGATGGCGTCCGCTACGGCTTGCGCGTGCCGGGCAAGGATATCGTCGACATGTATGAGAAGACCCGTGCCGCCGGTTTCGGCCGTGAGGTCAAGCGCCGTATCATGATCGGCACCTATGTGCTGTCGGCCGGCTATTACGACGCCTATTATCTGCAGGCGCAGAAGGTGCGCAATCTGATCAAGCGGGATTTCGAGACTGTCTTCGCCGCCGGCGTCGATGTCATCCTGACCCCGGCAACGCCATCCGCCGCCTTCGGCATCGCCGACGAGGACATGGCTGCCGATCCGGTCAAGATGTACCTGAACGACATCTTCACCGTCACGGTGAACATGGCCGGCCTGCCGGGCATCGCTGTGCCCGCCGGGCTCGACGCCAAGGGTTTGCCGCTCGGGCTTCAGTTGATCGGCCGGCCGTTTGACGAGGAAACCCTGTTCCAGACCGCCGCCGTCATCGAGCAAGCCGCCGGCACATTCCAGCCGGAGAAATGGTGGTAGCATGCCGCCCCCGTCTCGCATTTCCATCGTCGAGACGGAAGACGAACTGCTGATAACCAACCCACCGCGCATCTCGGATTTCAGGATGGGCTTCGTCCTGGTTGGGGCCGCGATCGTTGCCTACACCGGCTACATGGGATTGACCGACACGTCGCCCGCAAACGTCGCCAGCGGCACTCTCGGACTGCTGTCGTTCACTGCGATCATTGCCCTCTTCACCTACTTCCTCGGCAAGGATTTCATGTGGCTGGTGTTCGCAAGGAAACCCTGCGGCTAACCGACGTGGCAGCCGTGCGCGACGTCAGGGGTTTTGTGCGAAATCGTTCCTCATTGCCTTTGAAAGGGCACCTTGAGGCCGAAATCCTCGACCATACCTATCCAACGGATGAAGCGGGGCTGTCGGAAGTCATCAGGTTCACCAACACCAACGGCGTCCTTGTTTTCGGCAGGGAGTTGAGCCGCCCCGAGGCCGAGGCTGTGACAAGTGCCGTCGAGCACTTCATCGGTCGTGAGAATTCGAGCCGACGATAGGCAGCCAATGTTCTTCTACCTTTCCAAGATCTTCTGGTTCTTCATCCAGCCGCTCAACCTGGCGATCTTCCTGCTGTTGGCGGGACTGCTCGCGGTCACGACCGGGCGCCGACGGTTAGCGGCCGCCGGCAGCGTGCTGGCATTTTTGATCCTTGCACTGTCAGCATGGACGTCGCTCGGCGCCATGATGCTCAATCCGTTGGAAGAGCGCTTTCAACGCCCGCCGCTGCCGGAAAAGGTCGACGGCATCGTCGTGCTCGGCGGCGGCTTCGAGGGCGCCATCAATCTGGCGCGCGGCGGCTATGAGCTGAACAGCAGCGGCGATCGGATGGTCGAGACCGCGATTCTCGCCCGGCGCTTTCCCACCGCCAAGGTGGTCGTCTCCGGCGGCACCGGCGCGTTGTTTCTCGATGGCGAGGGCGATGCCGCAACCGCGCCGCGCCTGCTCACCGCGCTTGGCGTGGCCGCCGACCGTATGATCCTGGAGAACAAGTCCCGCAACACCTATGAGAACGCGGTCTTCACCAAGGAGTTGGTAACGCCGAAGCCCGGCGAGACCTGGCTGCTGGTGACCTCGGCCTTCCATATGCCGCGCGCCAAGGCGCTGTTCGACAAGGCCGGCTTTGCAACCGTTCCATGGCCGGTCGACTATCGCACCTCGGGACGGGAAGGCGTCGGCCTGTTCCGCGACAATCCAGCCGATTCGCTGCAGGCCACCACCATGGCCATCCGGGAATGGATCGGGCTTTTTGCCTACTGGCTGTCAGGCCGGATCGATCAGCCTTTTCCGGGTGGCTGACCGATCACCGCCTGCCTGGCCGCCGAGAAGAACTGGCGCCGCACCAGCACCGCCAGCAGCAACAGCGTCGACAACACGAACACCATGGGGTCGACGAACCAGCCGAGATAACCGATCGAGAAGAACACGCCGCGCAGGCCGGAGTTGAAGTGCTTTCCGGCCAGCATGTTCATTTGCGCCGCACGCCACACCGCCGTTTCGGTGACCGGATTGCGCGAGGCTTCGCCATGCGGGATCGGTACGGCGCCGATCAGGATCGTGCAATAATTGAACAGCCGGTACGCCCAGCCGAATTTGAAGAACGAAAACGCCAGGATCAGCACCAGCCCAAACACCTTTATCTGGAAGGCCGCGCGCGACGGCGCGCCACCCAGAGGCAGGTCGCTGAGCACTTCAAGAACCCGGTCGGACGCGCCGAGCAGGGCAAAGCAGCCGCCGATCGCGATCAGCGAGCTGGAGGCGAAGAAGGCGGTGCCTTGCTGCAGCCCGCTCATGATGGCGGTGTCGACGATGCGGATCTCGCGCTCGGCCATGGTCCGCATCCAGGCTTGCCGCTGTGCATTCATCGCCGTCGTCAGCGACACCCGGCTGACAAGCTTGCCGTCGGAGGCAAACGTGTGCAGCAGCCACGCGACGAGGAAGAAGGCCAGCGCCGCGAGATCGGCTGTCGAAAGATCGAGGGAATCGCCCATGGCCTGAATTTATCACATTCAGGGCGATCGCTTCGATGTCCGCATTCAGCGATTGTGCCAATGTCGCTGCCGGAGCAAACAACGTCGGCGGGTGCAGCGCCGCGATTTCCAAAAGAGCGGAAACATCGTGAGAATTCCTATATGTAGTCCTCGACCTGACTCCAGGAGACAACGCCGCGTGTTCCTTTCGGTTTTCGACCTGTTCAAGATCGGCATAGGACCCTCGAGTTCGCACACGATGGGACCGATGACCGCCGCGGCGCGGTTTCTCGACGAGGTCGCGGGAAATGACTGGCCGCGCCCGGCGGGTGTGAAGGTCGACCGCCTTGGTGCCAGCCTGCACGGGTCACTCGCCTATACCGGCATCGGCCACGGCAGTGACCGCGCCGTCATGCTCGGCCTTGCCGGTCTGACGCCGCAGACGGTCGATCCCGACCAGGCTGATGGCATTGCCAGTCGCATCGCCGCCGAAAAGCGTATTTCGCCGCCCGGCCATCCCACCTATCGCTTCGATCCGGCCACCGATCTGGTGCTGGACCGCAAGACGCCGTTCACCGGCCACGCCAACGGCATGGCGTTCTACGCCTATGATTCCGGCGGCCGCCTGCTGCTCAAGCGCATCTATTATTCGATCGGCGGCGGCTTCGTGGTTTCCGAAGAGGAACTGCAGCGGATGAAGGCCAAGGGATCGGTGACGACGGAAGGCAAGAAAGTGCCTTATCCGTTCAAGAATGCGGTCGAGATGCTGGCCATGGCCGGCAAAAGCGGCCTTTCCATCGCCGACATGAAACGCGTCAACGAGGAGACGCAGATGACGCGCGAGGCGCTCGACGCCGGCCTCGACGGCATCTGGAGCGCCATGAAAGGCTGCATCGACCGTGGCCTGTCGCAGGACGGCATCATGCCGGGCGGGTTGAAGGTGCGCCGCCGTGCCCGCATGCTGCATGACAAGCTGCAGGAGCAATGGCAGCAGAACAAGCCCAATCCCTTGCTCGCCAATGACTGGCTGTCGATCTACGCCATGGCGGTGAACGAGGAAAACGCCGCTGGCGGCCGGGTCGTCACAGCGCCGACCAACGGTGCGGCCGGCACGCTGCCGGCGGTGCTGCGCTACTGGCTGCATTTCCATCCCGAGGCGGACCAGCCGAGCATTCGTGATTTCCTGCTGACGGCTGCTGCCGTCGGCGGCATCATCAAGACCAATGCTTCGATCTCCGGCGCCGAAGTCGGCTGTCAGGGCGAGGTCGGGTCGGCATCGGCAATGGCGGCGGCCGGCCTGTGCGCCGTCATGGGCGGTACGCCCGAGCAGGTCGAGAATGCCGCCGAGATCGCGCTCGAACACCATCTCGGCATGACCTGCGATCCGGTTGGCGGGCTGGTGCAGGTGCCGTGCATCGAGCGCAATGCGCTGGGCGCGGTCAAGGCGGTGACGGCAGCGTCACTGGCCATCAAGGGCGACGGCACCCATTTCGTACCTCTCGATGCAGCGATCGAGACCATGCGCCAGACCGGCCTCGACATGAACGAGAAGTACAAGGAAACCAGCCTGGGTGGGCTCGCCGTCAATGTCGTGGAATGCTGAAGGCTGGCCTAAACTGCCACTGTGGAGAAGTCGATCCGGTCGTTGACGCGTCCGCATGCGGGACTAACCTTAAGCGATGTCTCTCAATCTCATAAAACTCTGTGTCGGCTGCGACAGTGTCGAAGATCTCGAGGAGTGGATCGCCTTTCGCCTCGGCGAGCGGCGGCGCGCCGGTGAGCCGGTCGAGCAATATCACACCACGCGCATGATGCCGACGCGCGGCGCCGAGGTCACCGATGGCGGTTCGCTCTATTGGGTGATCAAAGGAAATGTGCAGTGCCGCCAACTGATCACCGAGATCCGGCCGTTCACCGATAGTGAAGGCATCGGCCGCTGCCACCTGATTCTCGACCCGAAGGTTGTTCGAACCGACTGGCAGCCGCGCCGGGCGTTTCAGGGCTGGCGCTATCTGAAGCCGGCCGACGCGCCGCTCGATCTGGGCAAGGGCAAGGCCGGACTGATCGAGATGCCGCCGAAACTCAGGCGCGAGCTTGCCGATCTCGGCCTGCTCTGACCCGAGGTGGCATCACCGTCTGGCCCTTTGTGCCACCCGATGTGGGGCTTGCAAGCGATCTGGCAACGCCACATCTTGTTTTTTATGAGCGATAAGAAGCAACCTGTGCCAGCGAGGACCAATCCTGCGCCGATCAAGCCTCAATCCAACGCCGGCGAGATCGACGCCTTCATTCGCCAGGCGAGGACACTTGCCGCATCGGCGACCGGTTCGGGCAGGCTGATCCTTGCTCTCGACGCGACGATGAGCCGCCAGCCGACATGGGATCTGGCCTGCACGCTGCAGGGCCAGATGTTCGACGCCGTCGGCAAGGCAGGAACCCTCAGCGTGCAACTGGTTTATTTTCGCGGTCTTGGCGAGTGCCGTTCGTCCGCTTTCGTGAGCGACACCAATGCCTTGAAGCAGCTGATGACGCGGATCGAGTGCCGCAGCGGTCATACCCAGATCGGCAAGGTGCTGGCGCATGCGTTGAAACAGACGGCAACCGCTAAGGTCAATGCGCTGGTCTATATCGGCGATGCGATGGAAGAGGATATCGGCGATCTGGCCGAAAAGGCCGGCAGCCTCGGCCTTCATGGCGTTCCTGTCTTCGTCTTTCAGGAAGGCCATGATTCCAGCGCGGAAAAGGCGTTCAAAGAGGTTGCGCGGCTGTCCAAGGGGGCCTGGTTCCGGTTTGATCGGCGGGCTGCCGCGACCCTGGCCGGACTGCTTTCGGCTGTCGCCGTGTTCGCGACCGGCGGGTTGAAGGCGCTCGAAGCCAGAGGCAGGCCGGAAGACCGGCTGATGATCGAGCATCTGCGGGGCGGCGGAAAATAATGGGCGCAATCATCGCTTTTGTAGCGTTGCTTTTGCTGCTGCTCGGCGCGGTGACGATCTTTCTGCGTGCCGAGCCAGCGAAACTGGCGGGCACGCTGCGAACGCTCGGGCCAGCTCTTCTGGCGGTTGTCGGCGTCGCCGTGCTGGTGGTCGGCCGTGAAGGCGTCGGCGGCATGATCCTCACCGCGGCAATTGCCTGGTATGGTTCCATGCGAATGAAACGCCAGCCGGCGGTGCTTGCACCGGGCAAACGCTCGACGGTGCGCACAGCGGCATTGGAAATGGAGCTCGATCACGATACCGGCGGCCTCGAAGGACTGGTCCTGGCTGGCCGCCACGAAGGCAAGATGCTTGGCGCGATGGGGCTGGTGGAATTGCAGCACCTCTATCGCGAACTCTCCGGTGATCCGGAGAGCCGGCAGTTGCTAGAGACGTATCTTGACGGCAGATTTCCCGTCTGGCGCAAAAACACTGAGACGAACGGTGGCGAAGGGCTGGGTGTTGCGCCAGGTCCGGGCGCCATGACTAAGGAGGAGGCCTACAAGGTCCTTGGTCTTGAAGCGGGGGCCGCCGCGGCGGATGTCCGCAAGGCGCACCGCCGCCTGATGCAGCGCCTGCACCCCGATGTCGGCGGCACGTCTTTCCTGGCGGCGCGGATTAACGAAGCCAAGGACGTCTTGCTCTCCAATCACAACTAGTCTCCTTCGACGCAGAATTTTTCCGGGAGATGATTTCCACGCCGTCCTACTGCTGGACGGCGTAGCACTCGATGTTCTTCTTCTTCAAAGCGGTGCAGGCCTTCCAGGCGGCGGTCTTCGAACCGAAGCCGCCGAAGCGGGCGCGATAGTAGGTGACGCCGTCCTTGTCGAAGGCGACGGTGAAGCCGGAGGCGTCGGCCAGCACCTTGGGCGCCTGCTTGGTGGTCTTGTCGAGGAAGGCCTGTGCCTCGGACTGCTTTGGCGACGAGGCGACCTGAATGGCCCAGCCCGACGGCACCGACGCCGTGTTGACCGGGTCGACGGCCGCTGGCGTTGGCTCGGCATAGGCAGCGACGACCTGGGCCGTCGCGACCTGGGGGGCTGAAACGATGACGGTCTTGACCTTTCTGGTCTTGACGACGGGGGCTGCTTCTTCGGCCTGCGGGGTATCGTCTTCCGCGACCGTGGCGTCCTCGGCGACGGTGGCGTCGTCCTGCGCCACAACAGGCTTGTCATCGGGCGTCGGAGCGTCATGCTTGGGCAGGAGAACCTGGGCGAGGGCGGTGACCGGGTTGTTGCCGCCGGCCTTGGCCACCAGATCGCCACCGCCGCGAGTCGATGCCCTCGGCAGATAGGTGTTGATCAAGCTGGCCATCTGATTGTCGCGGCTGCGGCCGGAACTGCCGCCCATGACCACGCCGACGATGCGGCGATTGCCGTCGGAAACCGACGAGACGAGGTTGAAGCCGGAGGCGCGGGTGTAGCCCGTCTTGATGCCGTCGACACCCTTGATGCGTCCGAGCAGGCGATTGTGACCGTTGATGCGCTGACGCCCGTAGAGGAAGGAGCGCTGCGAGAAATAGCCGTAATATTGCGGAAAATGCTCGCGCAGCGCGATGCCGAGCGTCGCCATATCGCGCGCGGTGGTGAACTGGCCAGGGTCTGGCAGGCCATTGGCGTTGCGGAACACGGTGCCGTTCATGCCCAGCGCACGCGCCTTGGCGGTCATCATGCGGGCAAAAGTGGTTTCATTGCCGCCGAGCATTTCGCCGAGCGCGGTGGCCGAGTCATTCGCCGACTTGGTGACGATCGACAGGATCGCGGTCTCGACCGTGACCGAACCGCCCGGCTTCACGCCAAGTTTCGTCGGCGCCTCGGCGGAGGCCTTGGCGGAAAACACCACTGGCGTATTCCTGCTGATCTTGCCCTTCGCCATCGCTTCGAAGGTCAGGTACAGCGTCATCATCTTGGTCAGCGAAGCTGGATAGCGCCTGCCGTTGGCATCTGCGGAGTAAAGCACCTTGCCAGTCTTGGCATCCACGACGATGGCCGCCTGCTTGGCCGCCAGCGACGAGGCAACGTCTCCAAAAACGAATGTCATCGCCAAGGCGATGATCATCATCGTTTTGAGAGGGGAGGTGGATTTGGAAACGATGCCCAACAACGCCTTACGCACTGGTACTTCCCTTGGATTTCTTCGTTGCGTTGGAGGCGGCAAAGGGTCCTGCCTCGCTTCCGGCCAAGCTACCGGCGCAGCGTTACCAATCCGTTTATGGTAACCGCCGCGTTCACCATTTTCTTCGTGCTTGAAGCTCTCTTTATTCGATTTTTAGCCATTGGCTGCGCAGGCGGGTCCGCGAGCCCGCGAAATCTTGACTTTTGTGCGGCGCACAATATATTATCTTGCATTGCACAAGGGCGCCCCCGAAGAAGGACGCCTCAACCGTCAAGGGAATCGTGAAATGACCCAGACCTATGAGGACTTCAGCAAATACGGCAAAGAGTTCGCCGACACCGGATTGAAGAGCTTCGCGTCGCTCTCCAAGGGCGCACAGGCGATTGCCACCGAGGCTGGTGAATACACCAAGAAGAGTTTTGAAACCGGCAGCGCCACTGTGGAGAAGCTGTTTTCAGCCAAGTCGCTGGAAAAGGCCATCGAGATCCAGTCGGACTATGCCAAGCAGTCCTATGAGGCTTTCGTCGCCGAGGCCACCAAGATTGGCGATCTCTATGCCGAACTCGCCAAGGAAGCCTACAAGCCATTCGAATCGATCGTTGCCAAGGCGAAGTAATTTCGCCCGGGCGAACTGATTTCGCCTGACGTGACCCAGGTTCAGCCTTTTGACCCGAGAAAAAGCCCGGCCGTGGAAACGTGGCCGGGCTTTTTCGTGTCAATTTCCGTTCCAGAGCCTCGCGCCCCTTCACGATTGCGAAAATCGTCCAAGTTTGGTGACCTAGCCATATTGTCAGCTAACCAGAAGGGCTTAAAATCGTACATCGAACACCTACATGTCGAACTCGCATGGGGAATCGAAAGAGGCAGGAATACGTGACGATCGGTTTGACTGCCACGAGACGCGTGGTGCGAATGCAAGACGGCGACGGTAACGGCAATGGGGCCGGCCGTGGGACGGCCGTCATCACGCGCACCAGAACCAAGACCAAGAAGCCCAGCCTTTATCGGGTCCTCATCCTCAACGACGACTACACTCCGATGGAGTTCGTGGTTCACGTGCTGGAGCGTTTTTTCCAGAAGGATCGCGAAGCCGCCACACGCATCATGCTTCATGTTCACAATCATGGAGTGGGCGAGTGCGGGGTCTATACATTCGAGGTGGCCGAGACCAAAGTGTCCCAGGTCATGGATTTCGCCCGACAGAATCAGCATCCGCTGCAATGCGTGATGGAGAAGAAGTGAGGTAACATGCCGGCTTTCTCCCAAGGCCTGGAAAAGGCGCTTCACCAGGCGCTGACGCTCGCCAATGAGCGGCACCATGAATATGCAACCCTAGAACATCTGCTGCTCGCGCTCATCGACGACACCGAGGCGGCCGCCGTCATGCGCGCCTGCAATGTCGATCTCGATGAGCTCAAGCATACGGTTCTCACCTATATCGACACCGAGCTGGACAACCTCGTCACCGGCTACGACGAGGACTCCAAGCCGACGGCCGGTTTCCAGCGCGTCATCCAGCGTGCGGTGATCCATGTGCAGTCTTCTGGCCGCGAGGAGGTTTCGGGCGCCAACGTGCTCGTCGCCATCTTCGCCGAGCGCGAGAGCCATGCCGCTTATTTCCTGCAGGAACAGCAGATGACCCGCTACGATGCGGTCAACTACATCTCGCACGGCATTGCCAAGCGTCCGGGCGCGTCGGAGACACGCTCGCCGCGCGGCGCCGACGACGAGCAGGGCGGCCAGAACGGCGCCGAGCCGCAAGAGGAAGGCGGCAAGAAGAAGCAGCAGCAGGACGCGCTGACGGCTTATTGCGTCAACCTCAACAACAAGGCCAAGGCCGGCAAGATCGACCCGCTGATCGGCCGCGAGTCCGAGATCAACCGCACCATCCAGGTGCTGTGCCGCCGCTCCAAGAACAACCCGCTCTACGTCGGTGACCCCGGCGTCGGCAAGACGGCGATCGCCGAGGGCCTGGCCAAGCGCATCGTCGAGGGCGACGTTCCCGAAGTGCTGCACAATGCCACCATCTTCGCGCTCGACATGGGCACGCTGCTCGCCGGCACGCGCTATCGCGGTGATTTCGAGGAACGGCTGAAGCAGGTCGTCAAGGAGCTCGAGGATTATCCTGGCGCCGTGCTGTTCATCGACGAGATCCACACGGTGATCGGGGCAGGGGCGACTTCAGGCGGCGCCATGGATGCGTCCAACCTGTTGAAGCCGGCGCTGTCGTCGGGTGCGATCCGCTGCATCGGCTCGACCACTTACAAGGAATTCCGCCAGTTCTTCGAGAAGGACCGTGCCTTGGTGCGGCGCTTCCAGAAGATCGACGTCAACGAGCCGACCATCGAGGACGCGATCGAGATCATGAAGGGCCTCAAGCCCTATTATGAGGAGTTCCACAAGGTGAAGTTCACCAACGAGGCGATCAAGGCCTCGGTGGAACTGTCGGCACGCTACATCAACGACCGCAAGCTGCCGGACAAGGCGATCGACGTGATCGACGAGACCGGCGCCTCGCAGATGCTGGTGCCGGAAGCCAAGCGCAAGAAGACTATCGGCATCAAGGAGATCGAGGCGACGATCGCCACCATGGCCCGCATCCCGCCGAAGACGGTTTCGGCCGACGACGAGAAGGTGCTGCAGGGCCTCGATATCGAGCTGAAGCGAGTCGTCTATGGCCAGGACACTGCGATCACCGCACTGACCTCGGCGATCAAGCTGGCGCGTGCCGGCCTGCGCGAACCGGAGAAGCCGATCGGCTCCTATCTGTTCTCCGGCCCGACCGGCGTCGGCAAGACCGAAGTGGCAAAGCAGTTGGCCGCGTCGCTCGGCGTGGAGCTGATCCGCTTCGACATGTCGGAATATATGGAACGCCACACCGTGTCGCGGCTGATCGGTGCTCCTCCGGGCTATGTCGGCTTCGACCAGGGCGGTCTTCTGACGGACGGCGTCGACCAGCATCCGCATTGCGTGCTGTTGCTGGACGAGGTCGAGAAGGCGCATCCGGACCTGTTCAACATCCTGTTGCAGGTTATGGATCATGGCAAGCTGACCGACCACAACGGCAAGCAGATCGACTTCCGCAATGTGATCCTGATCATGACCACCAATGCGGGTGCGTCGGATGCGCAGCGCGCAGCGATCGGCTTCGGCTCGACCAAGCGCGAAGGCGACGATGTCGAGGCGATCAACCGGCTGTTCACGCCGGAGTTCCGTAACCGTCTCGATGCGATCATCCCGTTCGGCTCGCTGCCGGTGCCGGTTATCCATCAGGTGGTGCAGAAGTTCGTCATGCAGCTCGAGGCCCAGCTTTCCGAGCGTGGCGTCACCTTCGACCTGTCGGCGGACGCGATCGCCTGGCTCGCCGACAAGGGCTATGATGAGCGCATGGGGGCGCGGCCGCTCGGTCGTGTGATCCAGGAGCACATCAAGAAGCCATTGGCCGACGAGGTGCTGTTCGGCAAGCTCAAGAAGGGCGGCACGGTGCGCGTCACCGTCGAGAAGAAGGAAACCGGCGAGACCGGCCTGAAGCTCGAATCGCTGGCCGACGAGGCGCCGGTGAAGCCGAAGAAGGAAGAGCCGGAAGAAACGCCGAAGTCCAGAAAGGCCGTGGTGAAAAAGCCGGCGGCCAAGAAGCTGGTGGCGCAGAAGCCCGAAGCCAAGGGCAAGGACGGCGGCAAGCGCAGCCTGGTGCCACAACTGCCCCGAAAGAACTGAACCTTACGAAGGTCAAGAAAGCCCCGGAGACGGGGCTTTTTTATTGGAGCGAGGGTAGGCATAATCGGCCAGATCATCATCCTGAACGGTGCGCCGCGATCGAAAAACAAGCATCGCCAAGGCTGTTCAGGAGTGCTTCGATGGCGTCTGGATCAATCTCGGTGTCGACGTTTGCGATCAGGCCATGCCGCCGCGCTATCGACCCGAGATGGGATTGCGGCCCGGTGGCGCGCCTGTGGCAGGAAGAGGTGCACCGGCCCGGCGTGTACGATCTGGAAGTCGACACGTCGCTCCTGAGCCCTGGGCAATGCGCGGACACGCTCGCAGAGCAGCTTCGGCAAGGACCGTATCCAACAGCGTTTCGGAAATTGTCCAACCCATCCAGCGCCGCCCTTGAGTCGTTTTGACCGGCATGCCGCCGCAGGCGAGTTCGTCCAGATCGGCGAATTTACATCCCGCAAAGGGCCGGCGATTGCATGGTGGAGCTCTCGATTTCAGCGGCCGCGCTGTCCGACTCGAAACGGGTCAGCAAATATCCGCACGCCTTCCAGATCGCGACCATCAGGGATGCGCCCGCATAGCCATCCACGGCATAGTGCCAGCCAAGCACGACGGATCCGACCATAATGACGCCCGCGAATAACCACATCACAACACCGGTCAGCCGAGACCGCCGCGTTGCATAGAGAGCGAACAGCACCGCCATCGCAACGTGCAGGGACGGGAAGGCGGATATACCGACGCTGCCGGTAGTTGCGCCGGTGTAGCCACCCCACAGCATATCCTGCGTGTTGAGCGCCCAGATTGGATAGATGCGATCGGCGGTGGCGAGTGCTTGCATGAGGGCGTGAAAGTCGTTGCCGAACCCCAATCGCTCGTAAAAGCAAGGGCCAGCCGACGACAGGCCCATCGCGAGGAAGAAGCCACCCAGGGTCCACACCGTCATGAAGCTCATCAGGAACTGGTGACGCAGCTTCGTATCCTTGTGTGTGATGCACACGGTGAAAGCCGCGGTAATGAGCACGACGAACCAGAAATTGTAAGCGATGTTGATGATCTTCAATGCAAGCGGCGACTGGACGATAAACCACAACCATTCGTGCGGGGCTCGACCGAAATGCAGGATGCGGTCGGCCTGAGCCAATGCCTTGTCCCATGCAAACGGAGAGAGGATTGCAATGGCTCCCTTCAACACACCGATCGCGGATATGAAGGCAAGACCCGCACCCAGGCCATTCAGGCTGTTGGCAATGCGTTCGGCGTCGCCAAAGAATCTACCCAGTGACTTGAGGAAGGTGTGCAGCGGTTCGGTATCCCGCTGGACCAGCGCAAGATGGAAAAGCGTCCCAAGTGCAAAGGCTGAGCCGCAAATCCAGAAGGCGATGAAAAGATACTCAGCGTATTCCTCCAGAACGCCGAAATCCGGCATGTTTCCAGTGTGCCACCCGACTGCGCTTGCCAGAAGCAGCGCAGCGGCAGCCATAGCGTGCAGCAGCCGGTGTCGCCAAAAGGCATCCGCCAAGATGCCAAGAAAAGCACGCTCGACAATTGCCCCCGCCAGTGGGGCCGATGCCGCAACCGAATGTTCCATGGTTTTGAAGCCCCACAGCTCGCCACGCGTTAGCATTTTACCGTGAGATGGTTCGATATTTCCTAATCAGACGATTAGAGTTGCAAACGGTTGAGTCGGCACTGGGCACGGCCGGGCATTAGAATCGGCTTCTGGACTGAACGGCGCTTGTTAGTCCGATATTCTCGACCAGGTCCACCACATCATTGGCGGACCTCCCGCTCTCAATTTTTGAGTGCAGTCCGTATCTTTTCGGCGTTCCCGACCAGAATCTCCGGCTTCTCCATCTCGCCCGTGTGCGGCTTCAGCGGGATGCCGTCGAAGCGCGGAATGACATGCACATGCAGATGATAGACGGTCTGCCCCGAGGCCGGCTCATTGAACTGCATGACGGTGACGCCATCGGCGCCGAAGGCCTTTTTCACCGCCAGCGCCACTTTCTGAACGGCGCTCAAGAGATGGCCGAAAATTGACGGATCGGCATCGAGAAGGTTGCGCGACGGCGCTTTCGGCACCACCAGCGTATGGCCGAGCCCCTGCGGCATCACATCCATGAAGGCGATGACCGCGTCATCCTCGTAGACACGGTGCGAGGGAATTTCGCCGCGCAGGATCTTGGCGAAAATGTTGTCGGTATCGTAGGCGGCCTCGGTCATGGCGAACGCTCCGGATTGTGCCTTCGTGTAGCGAAGGCGTCGAAATTCGGCAAGATAATCGTCGCCCCCCCAGCCGGCCAACCGGGGCTACTCCTCGAGATCCTTGCGGAACGGGGTATGCTCTTCCAGATATTCGCTCATCCGCTCCACCTCCTGCCGTTCGCGCCGAAGATAGTCGGCGACGGCGTTGCGCAGGCCTGGGTGCGCAATGTAGTGCGCGGAATGCATGGTCACCGGCCGGTAGCCGCGCGCCAGCTTGTGCTCGCCCTGCGCTCCCGCCTCGACCACCTTGAGCTTGCGCTCGATGGCGAAGTCGATCGCCTGGTGATAGCAGACCTCGAAATGCAGGAAGGGATGGTCCTCGATGCAGCCCCAGTTGCGGCCATAAAGTGCATCCGAACCGATGAAATTGATCGCGCCGGCGATATAGCGCCCGTTGCGCCTAGCCATCACCAGGAGGATGTCGTCGGCCATGCGCTCGCCGATCATCGAGAAGAATTGACGATTGAGATAGGGCCGGCCCCATTTGCGACTGCCGGTGTCCATGTAGAAGGCGAAGAAATCGTCCCAGGCTTTCTCCGTGAGGTCCTTGCCGGTCAGCCGGTCGATTGAGATGCCTGGGGCAAGCGCTTCGCGCCTTTCCTTTTTCATCGCCTTTCGCTTGCGCGAGGCAAGGGTGGCGAGGAAGTCGTCATAGGTTGAAAAGCCTTCGTTGAAGAAATGGAATTGCTGGTCGGTGCGGTGCAGGAAACCGGCTGCTTCCAGCACCTCCACATCGCTCTCTTGCGCGAAGGTGACATGTGCGGAAGAGACACCGAGCTTTTGGGTCACCGCCTTCAGGCCCGCCGCGAGACCGGCCTTCACCTTGGCACTGTCCTCGCCCCTGGTGACCAGCAGGCGAGGGCCGGTGACCGGGGAGAACGGCACGGCACTTTGCAGTTTGGGATAGTAGCGGCCACCGGCGCGTTCGAACGCATCCGACCAGCCATGGTCGAACACATATTCGCCCTGGCTGTGCGATTTGAGATAACAGGGCACCGCGCCCAGCAATCTGCCCCGCCCATCCTCCAGCCTGAGATGGTGGCCCTGCCAACCAGTGCGGCGCACGGCGCATCCGGAATCCTCAAGGGCGCTCAGGAAAGCGAATGAAACCAAAGGATTGTAGCTGGTTTCTAAATCGCCGCGCGCAGTTCCCGCAAAGCCATTCCATTCATCACAGGTGAAGGCGCCGATGCCGGCGGCGACGCGGATCGAATAGTCCGCATTGGCCGTTTGTCCGTCACCCTCGTCGCCCTGATCCATGAGGCTTATTTAAGCTCCGTCCGGCCTGGTGCAAGTCACGTTTCAGACACTCAGGCGACTTTGACCAGATCGGGTTCGAACCCTTCGAACGTCATCTGATCGGCATATCTGAAGGTCAGGTCGACCGCCGGCTGGTCATGCACCGTCCAGGTGATAACAGGCATTTTCAGCCTTTCACGCACGAAGCTGACAAATGGGTTTGGCAGGTCGCCGGCGGCGTAGGAGGTGAAGGCGATCTCATGCGCCAGCATGGCGAAATGCGCCTCGATCAACCCGACGTCCTTGCCGTAGGCGGTGAGACCCCCTGGGATACCCGGCGCGTCCTTCGGAAAATCGCGGACCAGCCAATGGTCGAACGACATGATCGCCGCCTTGCCCTTGTAGCGCTTGAGCATCTTGCCGACGCTTGCCACCAGGCCTTCGTCATAGCCGGGCGTGCCTTTCAGCTCGACGACCAGTGGCACGCGGCCATCGACCAGGTCGAGCGCTTCCTGCAGCGTCGGCACATGGTCCGCCGTGCCACCGACCCTGAGCGCCGCGAGTTCAGCTGCGGTACGCTGCCAGACGAAACCATCCTGGCCGGTCAGGCGCTTGAGATCGCCGTCATGGATGATGACGGGAACGCGGTCGGACGACAGGTGCACGTCGCATTCGATGGCGTAGCCGCGTTCGGCGGCTGCGGCGAAGGCCGACAGCGTGTTTTCCCAGCGCGTCTTGTTCATGTCGTGGAAGCCGCGGTGGGCAACGGGCCGGGCGGTCAGCCAGGATAGGTCGGTCATATCTGTACCCTGGCTCATGCGACTTCGAAGATGGCTTCGATTTCCACTGCGGCATTAAGCGGCAGGCAGGCCGTGCCGACGGCGGAGCGTGCATGCTTGCCGCGCTCGCCAAGGGCGGCGACCAGGAAATCGGAGGCGCCGTTGGCAACCAGATGCTGCTCGACGAACTCGGGTGACGAGGCGACGAAAACGGTGATCTTCACCAGACGGCTGATCTTCTCGAGGTCGCCGAGTGCTGCCTTGGCCTGCGCCAGGATGTTGATCGCGCAGTATTTTGCCGCGTCCTTGCCGCCTGCCGTGTCGACGTCGCGGCCGAGCAGCCCGCTCGCCTGCAGCTTGCCGTCCTTGAGCGGCAATTGCCCGGCAGTGAACAGCAAATTGCCGGTCCTGCAATAGGGCACGTAGTTGGCGGCGGGCGCGGCGGCGACGGGAAGCGTCACGCCCAGATCGCTTAGCCGCTTTTCGATTGTTTCACTCATGGTATTTCCCTATTGCTTGGTGACGCCGCGCCGGCCGGGCCGAAATTGCTATTTTTGCCTCGCTTCCGCCACGACTTTTTTTAAGCTGGACCATCTTTCCCTGCGGCCTGCCATCAGTCGCGACGATCGGAGTACCTCATGCGCGCAACGCGCCTCGCATTCCATGCCGTCCTGTTGTCGGGGATATTCTCGATAGGTCCTGTCTTCGCGGCGCCGGCGCTGCAAGCCCACCGCGCCGTTTACGATCTTACCCTGAAAAAGGCTTCCGATCAGTCCGGCATCACGGGCATATCCGGCCGCATGGTCTATGAGTTCAATGGCTCGGCCTGTGAAGGCTATACGGTGAAATTCCGTTTCGTCACCCAGATCGTCACCGCCGACAACACTAGGTTGACCGACCAGCAGACGACCACTTTCGAGGATGCCGAGGGCAAGACCTTTTCGTTCGTGACAAAGTCCTTCGTCGACCAGAATCTCGACAAGGAGGTCAAGGGCATCGCCACGAAAGAAACCAAGGGCCTGAAGGTCGACATCGACAAGCCTGAAAAGAACAGCGTCGAGCTCGCGACAACCCAATTCCCGACCCAGCATTTGGTCGAATTGATCGGCAAGGCCGAAAAAGGCGAGAATTTTTACGAAACCAACCTGTTCGACGGTTCCGAAGACGCCAACAAGGTGATGACCACCACCGTCGTTGTCGGCAAGAAAACCGATGCCGACAAGGCCGACCCGGAAGCTTCGGCACTGGCAAAGCTCGCCACCGACAAATACTGGCCGGTCGACATCGCCTATTTCGACGACACCAACAAGACCGGCGAAGAGGTTCCGGAATACCGTATCAGCTTCAAGCTGCATGAGAACGGCATCACCCGCGATCTCGTCATGGACTATGGCGACTTCTCGATGACCGGCAAGCTGGTCAACCTGTCGCTGTTCGACCAGACAAAACCTTGTCCCGCCAAATAGTGCCCGTTTGCCACGGCACGGCGTGGTCGTAACGAACGACTTGAACGTGCCGCAATCGTCTCCCAACCTGCTTCCCAGCGTCCAGGCGCGAGGGGGATCAGCTTGAGCAGGATCGATACGTTCGTCGCGCCGCGGCCCAACCCGGCACTGATCAGGGCCATGACATCCGTCAACCGGATCGTCATGCTGCGCGGCATTCCCCGGTTTCGGGATCTGTTGCCGTTCAATCGCCTGGCCGGTCTGCGCGGCGTCTCAAATGTCCGCCATATCGACTTTCCCGACGCCGATCTTGAGCGGCTGAAGGCCAGTTGCGGGGCAGGGAAGGCGACCTTCATCACGCCCAATCATCCCGAGTTCTTCACCGACTGGATGATCGACAAGGAAATCGTGTCGCAGGTCAGCCCGCTCACGGCCTCATGGGCGACCAATGGTGTCGTCAACGGCCTTGGCCGGCTGATGCAGAAGTTCTGGCTTGCCAACAATCTGATCGCCCAGATACCCGGCAACAGCGGGGCAGCGAAGGAACACTCGATCGCCTGGGCCCTGAAAGGCCATGGCGTGCTGCTGCATCCCGAAGGCGGCGTCGGCTGGCATGCCAATGTCGTTGCGCCTTTGCTGCCGGGTGCCGTCGAGATGGGACGGGAAGCCCTCAAGCGCGGTCGGGCCACGGATCCCAATTTCAAGGTCTGGATCGCGCCCGTCGTCTGGAAGCTTGCCTTCACCGGCAACGTCGAAGCGGCACTGGCGAGGGAATGCGCCTATGTCGAGAAAAACCTCAAAATAGAACGCCAGGCGACCGACACGCTGCCGCAGCGCATTCACCATGTCTATTCGACACTGCTGGCCCGCGATGAAGCTGCCAGCGGCATGCCGTTCGACCAAGGCGCTTCCTATGCCCAGCGTCAGAGGGTTTTGGTCACCGAGCTCAACCGCCAGCTCGGCAAAAGCATCTCAGCCGACATTGATGTCGCCGACATCACCGAGCTTCTGCGGCGGGCGCGTCGCTGGCAGCGCGAAAACACTGGCGATGCCGAACGGCAAAGGCAGGTCCGCGCGCTCGTCGATAGGGTTCAGAGGCTGCAACGCGTCGGACCCTGGGCCTGCGCCAATCCGCGCATTAGCCAGGAGGAGATCGCCGAACATCTGAAGCGGATCCGCAACGACTATTGTCGGGGCGGGCTGCGCGACACGATGAACCGGTTCGTTCCGCAGCCGGCCGGGCCGCGTTGCGCCCACATCCGGGTGCCGGAGGCACTGGGCTTGCATGAGCATACGGGCTCGATCGACGATGCGGTTGCCGATCTGCACCGTCGCATGCAGGATACAGTCACCAACATCGTCGCCGAGCTTGCAGTCAATGGCGGCTTCATTTTCTATCCGAATCCATTCTATCGTCACTGACATCAGCCGGGCCATGTGGCCGACTGTCGTGACGGATGGAAGGCAGACAGCAAGCTTTATGGCAGCCTATGTCGACGCAGCGATCTGGAACTGGGCCGGCCATCGCTGGTGCCATCTGTTGGCCGACGACACCGACGAGTTGCATCGCTTTGCCGCGCATCTTGGCGTCAAGCGCTCATCCTACCAGGGGCCGCCCAAGACATCGGCGCCGCATTATGACATAACCGGCTTCGAGCGTGACCGTGCGGTGCGGCTCGGCGCCATCGAATGCAGCCGCGAGGAGATCGTCGCGGTCTTCCGGCGGGTGCGGGTGCCGAACGGCAAGATAAAGCGCTGACGGCAGCGCGCGGATCGTCGCACGCCGCACACAGGTCCCGCGGCACTTGCGTTTATCGCGCATCCCCTCTATATGCGCGCTCATTCCACACACGGACTTTGGTGTCTGCCCGGGAGAAATCCGGCTGAAACCTCCGGTGGCGTTCGAGGACAAAGTCCAAAAATGCCTGTGTCCGTGGAGGCTAACCGGAAAGGAACTTTGAATGGCACTGCCTGATTTCAGCATGCGCCAGCTTTTGGAAGCTGGCATTCACTTCGGCCACCAGACCCATCGCTGGAACCCGAAAATGGCGCCCTACATCTATGGCGCCCGCAACAACATCCACATCATCGACCTCTCGCAGACGGTGCCTTTGCTGCACCAGGCGCTGAAGCAGGTTTCCGACACTGTCGCCAAGGGCGGCCGCGTGCTGTTCGTCGGCACCAAGCGCCAGGCGTCCGACATCGTCGCCGATGCGGCACAGCGTTCGGCCCAGTACTATGTCAACTCGCGTTGGCTCGGTGGCATGCTGACCAACTGGAAGACGATCTCGAATTCGATCCAGCGCCTGCGCAAGCTCGACGAGATGCTGGCCGGCGAGGCGCAAGGGTTGACCAAGAAGGAACGCCTGAACCTCGACCGCGAGCGCGAGAAGCTCGACAAGGCGCTGGGCGGCATCAAGGACATGGGCTCGACGCCCGACCTGATGTTCGTGATCGACACCAACAAGGAAGCGATCGCCATCCTCGAGGCCAAGCGCCTCGGCATTCCGGTCGTCGCCATCATCGATTCGAACTGCGATCCGGACAAGATCGACTTCCCGATCCCCGGCAATGACGACGCGGCCCGCGCCATCCAGCTCTATTGCGATCTGATCGCCAAGGCTGCGATCGACGGCATTGCCCGTCAGCAGGGCGCGCTCGGCGTCGACATCGGCGCTTCGATCGAAGCTCCCGTCGAACCGGCGCTCGACCCGGCTCCGGCCCCGGCTGCAGACGCTCCGGAAGCTTGATAATCGAAGGCCGGTTGCGGCCTTCATCTTTCTCATATTCTGGCACGCTAAACAGACGCACCATCGAATACCGATGGTGCGTCGGTGCATTTAAAACAAAGAGGCGACAATGAGCATTTCGGCTGCACAGGTCAAAGAACTCCGCGACTTGACCGGCGCGGGCATGATGGATTGCAAGGCGGCGTTGACCGAGACCAACGGCAACATGGAAGAGGCCGTCGACTGGCTGCGCAAGAAGGGTATCTCCAAGGCTGACAAGAAGGCTGGCCGCACCGCGGCTGAGGGCCTGATCGGCGTCGACAACGGCGTGCGCGAGGCTGCCGTCGTCGAGGTCAATTCCGAGACCGACTTCGTTGCCCGCAACGCCGCGTTTCAGGAAATCGTCGCCAATGTTGCCAAGGTTGCGCTGGCCTACGGCACGACGGAAGCTGTGGCCGCCGCAAAGTATCCAGGTTCCGACAAGTCGGTTGCCGACACCATCAAGGACGCTGTCGGCACCATCGGCGAAAACATGGGCTTCCGCCGCTCGGCCAAGCTCACCGTCCCGCACGGTGCTGTCGCCACCTACGTCCACAACGCAGTTGCCGATGGTCTTGGCAAGCTCGGCGTTCTGGTCGCGATCGAGACCACGGGCAATGAGCATGCCGCCAATGCCTTTGGCCGCCAGGTTGCCATGCATGTCGCCGCCACCAACCCGCTGGCGCTGACGGCCGAGCAGATCGATCCGGCTGCGGTCGAGCGCGAGAAGGCGATCTTCGCCGATCAGGCGCGCCAGTCCGGCAAGCCGGAAGCGATCATCGAAAAGATGGTCGAAGGCCGCCTACGCAAGTTCTATGAGGAAGTCGTGCTCCTGAAGCAGGCCTTCGTGCTCAATCCCGACATCACTGTCGAGCAGGCACTGAAGGATGCCGAGAAGGAAATCGGCGCTCCGGCCAAGATTTCCGCCTATCTGCGCTTTGCGCTCGGCGAAGGCATTGAAAAGGAAGAGACCGATTTCGCGGCGGAAGTCGCGGCTGCGGTGAAGAAATAATCCTTACAAATAGCCCCTGAAGGGGCTTCTCAGCTCAGGCAACTCGGCCGGGTGTCCGCAAGGATGCCCGGCCGATTTCTTGTGCGGTGTCGATAAAGGCCCTGAGCTTCGGCGCCATTGACGCCCGGCGCGGGAAATAGAGGAATAGCCCCGGTTCCTCGATCGCCGTCTGCGGCAGCACCTGGACCAGGCGGCCCGCGGCAAGATCGGCGCGCGCCAGCGGCTCGAAGACATAGGCAAGCCCGACGCCTGCAAGCGCAAGATCGATTGCTGCGAGCGAATCCGTCACGACAACGCTGCCCCGCGTCTCCATGGCGATGTCCTTGCCATCCTCGATCAGATCCCAGCGATAGAGCGCACCGGAGCGGACGAGCCGGTAGCCAATACAATTGTGGTTCGCCAAATCGGCAACGCTGCTGGGACGGCCGTGCCGTCCGACATAAGCGGGCGAGGCCACGATGACGACGGAGAACGGCGGCGTCAGCCGGACCGCGACCATGTCCTGGGCGATCATCTCGCCAAGCCGGATGCCGGCATCGAAGCCTTCGCCGACGATATCAACCAGACCCTGGTCAGCGAAGACCTCGACGGTAACCTCCGGATAGCGCTCGGCCATCGCGGCGACCACCGGCGTCACCGCCAATGGTATGGCGATGTTGGAGGCGTTGATCCTGAGCAGGCCAGACGGCCTGCCTTTGACGCTGCGGATACGGTCCATCCGCTCGGCAATATCCTGGAGGGCCGGAGCCGCCGTTTCCACCAGCGCCTTGCCGGCCTCGGTGAGCGAAACGCTGCGCGTCGTCCGTGCGAACAAAGGCTGGCCGATCCGCTCTTCGACAATGCGCACCGCATGGCTGACTGCCGAAGGGCTCATGCCGAGTTCGGCGGCGGCAAGCGCAAAGCCGCCGCGTCGGGCCACGGCGACGATCACAGGCAAGTGGGTGAGCAGGTCCCGGTCCATTCATGCATGATATCGCATGGTCCATGCGAACAATGCAATCTTATCGATGTCGGCCGAGCGGTCCACATTGCCGGCCGCACGTCGGCGATGGGCTGATGGCATCGAGGAGAAAGAACATGAATGCGTTGAAGCGCGTAACTTTCGCGGCAGGCATGGCGTTGGCGCCGATGGACGCCGGCGGGGCGGAGCCATCAGACTGGCGGGCGCTCGCAGACGAACGCGCGGTCATTCGCATTGCCGATGCAATCGACCGGGCCGTCGACGCCCAGGACTGGAAGCTTGCACGCAGCTATTTCGCGGATCGGGCCACTGCCGATTTCAGCAGCCTTTCCGGACAGCCGGCGGCCAACATCGCTTCCGACGACCTGATTGGCGCCTGGGCGGCCAACCTCAAGGGCAGCAAGACAAGCCTGCATCTGCGCACCAATCACCAGGTCGTTCTCGAAGGGGACACGGCGACTGTCCTGTCGAACGGCTATGCCTGGAACCGGATGGAAGGCAATGGCGACCCGCTTTGGGAGGTCTGGGGCACCTATGAGCATCACCTGACGCGTTATGCGGATGGCTGGAAGGTCGATGGCTTTGCGTTCCGCATGACACACGAGCGCGGCAATCCCTGGGTCAAGACCACTCCGGGCCAGTGACGCTCGGGCATCTATCACCAAGCATTGGAAGACGATTATGACCATGACCTACTACACTCTTGGCAACAGCGGCCTCAGGGTCAGCGGCTGGCGCTGGGCACGATGACTTTCGGCACGGAATGGGGCTGGGGAGCCGACAGGGAAACGGCGCGGGCGATGTTCGACGCCTATGTCGAGGCGGGCGGCAATTTCTTCGACACGGCGGATCTCTACACAGACGGCACGGCCGAAGCCTGGCTTGGCGAATTCATCGCCGAGCGCGGCTTGCGCGACATGGCGGTGATCGCCAGCAAGTTCACCATGAACATGCAGCCCGGCAATCCGAATGCCGGCGGCAATGGCCGCAAGAACATCATGCGGGCCGTCGATGCTTCGCTGAAACGGTTGGGGACCGACTATATCGATCTCTATCTCATGCATGTCTGGGACAGGCTGACCCCGGCCGAGGAGGTCATGCGCACGCTGGACGACCTGGTTCGGATGGGCAAGGTGCGCCATGTCGGTCTTTCGGATGTGCCCGCCTGGTATGCGGGCCGCGCACAGGCGATCGCCGAATTGCGCGGATATGAGCCGGTTTCGGCGCTACAGCTCGAATATTCATTGGCCGAACGCGCGATCGAGAATGAGTTCGTGCCATTCGGCACGCGCCATGGCGCCGGCATCATGGTGTGGAGCCCGCTGGCCAGCGGACTGCTGAGCGGTAAGTATCGGCCGGCTCAGGCCGGAACCGCGGGCCGGCTCGACGGATTTCGCAACTCGACGCATCCGGGGTTCCAAAAGTTCACGCAACGCAACTGGGCTATCGTGGCCGAACTCGAGAAGGTCGCATCCGAGATCGGCCGCAGCATGCCTCAGGTCGCGCTCAACTGGGTAGCGACGCAGCCGGGGATCGCGACCGTCATTCTCGGTGCGACGACGCTCAGCCAAATGCAGGACAATCTTGGCGCGCTGGATTTCGAGATTCCGAAAGCGCATCGCGACCGGCTGGAGAGGGTCAGCAGAACTCCAGCGCCGTTTCCCTATTCCTATTTCGGCGCGCAGATACAGGCGCGCGTCACCGGCGGCGCGACAACCGGCGACAAGCCCTCCAACTACGTGTCACCGGTGCTTATCGAAGGAGAGTCGGCCAGCGTGTCCACCAATTGATTGATGGGACAGGAAACCGGCGAATTTGCCGTTTGGGCGCCGCGTGACATCGCGGCGCCCTTCGTGTATCGGAACGCCATTGTTTCGAGGCGGCGCCTGCGCGAGGGTAGCCACCGGAGCGCGCCACATGCAAATGAAGAGGCCCAGATGACGGTGAAGCCCCTCTACCGACGTGTCTTGTTGAAAGCGTCGGGCGAAGCATTGATGGGCGAGCAGCATTTCGGCATCGACGTTTCAGTGGTGGATCGCATCGCCGGCGACATCGCCGAGGCGCGTGCATTGGGCATCGAGGTCGGCGTCGTCATCGGCGGCGGCAACATCTTTCGCGGCGTGGCGGTTGCCTCCAAGGGCGGCGACCGTGTCACCGGCGACCACATGGGCATGCTTGCCACGGTGATCAACTCGCTGGCGCTGCGCACGTCGTTGAACAAGATCGGCGTCGACGCCGTGGTGCTTTCGGCGATCGCCATGCCCGAACTTTGCGAGAGCTTTTCGCAGCGCCAGGCGACTGCCTACATGAACCAGGGCAAGGTGGTGATCTTCGCCGGCGGCACCGGCAATCCGTTCTTCACCACTGATTCGGCCGCCGCCCTCCGCGCGGCTGAAATTGGCGCCGACGCACTGTTCAAGGGTACTCAGGTCGACGGCGTCTACTCGGCGGACCCGAAGAAGGACCCGAATGCGACGCGTTTCGAGCGCATCAGCCATGGCGAAGTCATAAATCGCGGCCTTTCCATCATGGATACTGCAGCGATTGCACTTGCGCGCGAAAACAACATTCCGATAATCGTCTATTCGATCCACGAAAAAGGTGGTTTCGGCGATATTCTGAGGGGCGGCGGCCGCTGCACGGTCGTCGCGGACGATTGATCGGCGGCCTGGCCCGAAGGGAAACCGGTTTTCGAAGGTCCGATTCGAAGACGGCCCCGAAGCAGTGAGCCCGCATTAGACGGGTCGAGGAGATAAAGATGAGTGGTGAGTACGACGATCTCAAGCGGCGCATGGATGGGGCCATCGCCGCGTTCAAGCATGATCTGGCTTCGCTGCGGACCGGTCGCGCCTCCAGCAATCTGCTCGATGCGATCCAGGTGCAGGCCTATGGCACCACCATGCCGATCAACCAGGTCGCCAACGTCTCGGTGCCGGAGCCGCGCATGATCTCGGTATCGGTATGGGACAAGTCGATGGTCGGCGCGGTCGACCGCGCGATCCGCGAATCCAATCTGGGTTTCAACCCGATCGTGGACGGCACCAACCTCAGGATTCCGCTTCCCGAACTCAACGAACAGCGACGCAAGGAACTGGTCAAGATCTCGCACACCTACGCCGAGAACGCCCGGGTCGCCGCGCGCCATGTGCGCCGCGACGGCATGGACTTCCTGAAGAAGGCGGAGAAGGACGGCGACATCAGCGAGGACGATCAGCGCAAGCGCTCGGACCAGGTTCAGAAACTTACCGACGAGACGATCAGCACCATCGACCACCTGCTTTCCGATAAGGAAGCTGAAATCATGCAGGTTTAGGGTCTTGGCCTCCGGCTGACCCGAAAGCGAGAACATGGCAACGCCCGCGCATGTCGCGATCATCATGGACGGAAACGGACGCTGGGCCAAGGCGCGCGGCTTGCCTCGTCTTGCGGGCCATCGTGCCGGCGTCGAGGCGCTGCGCAAGACGGTGCGCGCAGCACCCGGGCTCGGCATCTCCTACCTGACCGTCTACGCTTTCTCGTCGGAGAACTGGTCGCGGCCGAAATCCGAGGTCAGCGACCTGATGGGCCTTCTGAAAATGTTCATCCGCCGTGACCTTGCCGAACTGCACCAGAGCGGTGTGCGGGTTAGAATCATCGGCGACCGGGCAGGGCTGCAGCCCGATATCAGGGGACTGCTCGACGAGGCCGAAACGCTGACGGCCGCAAACGAATCGCTGACGCTGGTGATCGCCTTCAACTATGGCGGACGCGACGAGATCGTTCGCACGGCGCAAAAGCTCGCTTTGGCCGTGGCGCGTGGCGAACTCGACGCCGAGGCGATATCTGCCGAAAGCTTTGCCGTTGCGCTTGATACGCAAGGCATTCCCGACCCGGAACTGGTCATTCGCACCAGCGGCGAGCTTCGGCTGTCGAATTTCCTCCTGTGGCAGGCCGCCTATAGCGAGCTCGTCTTCCTGCCTTGCTACTGGCCCGACTTCAGCCGCGAGCACCTTGCCGAGGCCTTGCGTGAGTTTGCTGGCCGCGAACGCCGTTTCGGCGGACTTGGAGGCCAGGACGTCGCTTCGCGACCGGCCGCGGGATGAGCAATCTCCAGCTGCGTGTCGTTTCGGCGATCGTGCTCGCCATCATCACTCTCGGTTTGACCTGGATCGGCGGTCTGCCGTTCCGGCTGCTGTGCGCCGTGATATCGGCGGCGATCTTCTATGAATGGACCCGCATGTCGCGCCCGACCGGGGTCACGGGCCTGGGCTTCCTGCCGGAAGCATTGCTGGTCGTCTTCGTTGGCGCCTTGATCGGCGGCCTGGCCGCCTCCTGGCTGCTACCGCTTGTGGCGGCCATTGTTGCCGCAACGGCGATAGCCGCCTCGCTTCGCAAGACCGGACAATGGGATGCGAGCGGCCTCGCCTATGCCGCGGTTTCAGGCCTGTCGCTCGCCTTGCTGCGCGATGGCGATCGTTCGGGCCTCATTGCCATCCTGTTCCTGTTTGCGGTCGTCTGGGCCACCGATATCCTTGCCTATTTCGTTGGCCGTGCCGTTGGGGGGCCGAAACTGGCGCCCTCTATCTCGCCCGGCAAGACGCGCAGCGGCGCGCTCGGCGGTGCGCTCGGCGGCGTCGTCGCCGGGCTGGTCCTCGCCGTAGCTGCCGGTGTCGGCAATCTGGCATTGCTCGGCCTGGTGGCGCTCGTGCTGTCGATTGTCTCGCAGGCAGGCGACCTGTTTGAATCCTGGGTCAAGCGCCGCCATGGCCGCAAGGACTCAGGCGCGCTCATCCCGGGCCATGGCGGCGTCATGGATCGTGTCGATGGGCTTGTCGCAGCCGCATTCGCCCTATACGTCATCGGCTGGATTTCGGCGAACGCCGATCATCCGGCGCAGGGTCTGTTTCCCGTTTGAGTGGTGTCATTTCAGGTCCTTTGCGCGATGCGCCTTGGATTCGCCCGGATTGGTGTCACAGTCACGGCGCAGTCTGCGCCGTGGAAGAATTTGAGGGTTTGTCTTGAACGAGATTCTTCACGCGCTTTTCAGCACACAAGGCTTTGTCCTCGGCACGCTGGTGCCATTCCTCTTCGTGCTGACCGTGGTCGTGTTCGTCCACGAAATGGGCCATTACCTTGTCGGGCGCTGGTGCGGCATCGGCGTCAGGGCCTTCTCGATCGGCTTCGGCCCGGAACTCTTCGGCTTCAACGACAGCCACGGCACGCGCTGGAAACTGTGTGCGATACCGCTTGGCGGCTATGTCAAATTCGTCGGCGACATGAACGCCACATCGAGCCAGCCGACGTCGGAAGAAATTGAAACGCTGACCGCGGAAGAGCGCAAGGTCGCCTTCCACACGCAGCCGATCTGGAAGCGCGCGGCAACGGTGGTGGCCGGACCGCTGTTCAATTTCCTGCTGACGATCGTTGTCTTTTCCGTGCTGTTCACCGCCTATGGCCGCTATGTCGCCGAGCCCATGGTGGCCGAGGTGACCGCCGACAGCCCGGCGGCGAAGGCCGGCATCCTTCCCGGCGACCGATTCGTCAGCGTCGACGGCAACAAGGTCGAAACCTTTGGCGACGTCCAACGCCTGGTCTCGGGCCGTGCGGACGACGCAATCACTTTCGTCATGCTGCGCGACGGCCGGGAGGTCACTGTGACCGCGGCACCGCGGCTGATGGAACAGGAAGACGCGCTCGGCAACAAGGTCAAGGTCGCTGTAATCGGTGTCGTCAACAACAAGGAACTCGGCCAGCCACGGCTCATCACCTACACGCCTGTTGGAGCTGTCGCGGCAGCGGTCGAGGAAACCGGTCACGTCATCCAGCGCACCGGCCAGTTCCTGCAGCGCTTTGTTGTCGGGCGCGAAGACAAATGTCAGCTGGGCGGTCCGGTGAAGATCGCCGACATGGCGGGCAGGGCTGCGAAACTGGGATTCGAATGGCTCGTGCAGCTGGTTGCACTGCTATCCGTTGGCATCGGAATTCTGAACCTTTTGCCGATTCCCCCCCTCGACGGCGGTCACCTCTTGTTCTACGGGGTGGAGGCTGTCATTCGCCGTCCGGTGTCGGAACGGATGATGGAAATGGCCTATCGGGCCGGGTTGCTTCTGGTGCTGTGCTTCATGGGGTTCGTTTTTTGGAACGATCTGTTTGGGTGCTGAAATCATGAAGAAATTTGGCTTCTGCATGGACGATGTTGAGACGCCGTTTACCATGCAAGGGGATATGAGTGACGCGAAAGCCACGCCGCAGGGTTAAGTAAATACAAATTAACCAGAAGCCTTGCGTGTAGGGAAAATCCGGTTAATACGGTAGGGGAAATTACCGCACGTCCGGTTTTCTCGCCGTGGGGACTACGAGAAAAGGTTATTAAGCCCGATGAAGGCAGCATCCAAGTTTCTAAGCGCCGCGTCCGCGGTGACCCTGTCCGCGGCCATGGTCGTGCCAGGCGCGCTCGCAGTGCAGTTCGTTGCCACATCGGCGGCTGAAGCCGCTGTCGTCAGCAGAGTCGAAGTAAGCGGCAACCAGCGTATCGACGCTGAGACCATCCGTAATTACATCACCATCAAGCCGGGCAAGGCTTTCTCCAGTTCCGATATCGACGGTGCGGTCAAGGCACTGTTTGGCACCGGGCTGTTTTCGGATGTGCAGATCAACCAGGTCGGCTCGACGCTGGTTGTCAAGGTTGCCGAGTACCAGGTTGTCAACCAGGTGCTGTTCCAGAACAACAAGAAGCTCAAGGACAATGCGCTCGCGGCGGCGGTGCAGCTGAAGCCGCGCGGAACGTTCTCGCAGGCGACGCTCGATGCCGACGTGGAATCGGTCAAGGCTGCCTACAAGCGCATTGGTCGCGACGACGTGACCGTGACCACGCAGGTCATGCAGCTTGGCGACAATCGCGTGAATGTGGTCTTCAACATTGCCGAAGGCGATCGCACGCAGATCGCGGCGATCAATTTCGTCGGCAACAGCGCCTATTCCAGCCGCCGCCTGTCGGATATCATCAACACCAAGCGTTCGTCCTGGGTTTCCTTCATCCTGCGCGACGACGTCTACGACGACGACAAGCTGCGCGCGGACCAGGAGCTGCTGCGCCGCTTCTACTACAATCACGGCTATGCCGATTTCCAGGTCGTGTCCGCTGTCGGTGAGCTCGACAGCGCGACGAACAAGTACACGGTCACCATCACCGTCCAGGAAGGCGACCGCTACACGTTCGGCGATGTCAGCGTCGAGAGCACGATCCCGGAAGTCGACGGCAAGTCGCTGGAATCGGTGATCGAGACCCATAAGGGTGACGTCTACAACGCCAAGAACGTCGAGGATTCCATCATCGCGCTGACCGAGAAGGTGGCCGGTTCCGGCTATGCCTTCGCGCAGGTCACGCCGCGCGGCGACCGCAATTTCGAGAACCACACCATTTCGGTGGTCTATACGATCGACCAGGGCACCAAGGCCTATATCGAGCGCATCGAGATCCGCGGCAACGATCGCACGCGTGACTATGTCATTCGCCGTGAGTTCGACGTCAGCGAAGGCGACGCCTTCAACCAGGTGCTCATCCAGCGCGCGAAAAAGCGCCTGGAAAACCTGAATTATTTTGAGAAAGTCGACATCTCGACCGTGCCGGGCTCTCAGCCCGACCAGGTCGTTCTGGTGGTCGATGTGGTCGAGAAATCGACCGGTGAGTTCTCGGTGGGCGCTGGTTATTCGACCGGTGGCGACACGGCCGGTCCGTCGGTCGAAGGCTCGGTGACCGAGCGCAACTTCCTCGGCCGCGGTCAGTTCATCAAGCTGTCTGCGGGCGGCGGCAAGAATTCACGCGACTACAGCCTGTCCTTCACCGAGCCTTATTTCCTCGGACGGCGCATCGCCGCCGGTTTCGACATCTTCAAGTCGACGCGGGAATACAACAACAACTATGACAGCGATACCACGGGCGCGACGATCCGTTTCGGCCTGCCGATCACCGACAGCATCTCGACCCAGTTGGCGTACAACATCTCGCAGGAAAAATATAAAGTTGACGACGGCTGCAATCCCACCGATTCAGATCCCAGCGGAACCTGCGATATCTCAACCGCAATCCTTGATGGCATCGAACAAAGCCCCTGGATCAAATCGTCGGTCAGCCTGGGACTGGTCTATAATACCATCGATGACATGAAGAACCCGCACGAGGGCATCTACGCCACCACGACGGTAGAGGTCGCGGGCCTCGGTGGTGATGCCAAGTTCGTGAAGGTCACGGGGCGCGGCAGCGTCTATCAGACGTTGTCCGAGTCGCTTGATCTTGTCGGCCTTGTTTCGGGCGGCGCCGGTCATGTCGAGGGTTATGGCAGTGACGGCCTGCGTATCTTCGATCAGTTCCAGAGCACGGACCGCATGATCCGTGGTTTCGCCTATGGCGGTATCGGGCCTGTGGATCCTCTCACGGGTGACCATCTCGGCGGCACGACCTACTTCAATGCCTCTGCTGAAGCCCAGTTCCCGCTGCCAGTCGTTCCGGAAAGCTTCGGCCTTCGCGGTGCTGTGTTTGCTGACGCGGCGACTCTCTATGGCAGCAAGGTTACGAGCGTTGCTCAAGAGTCAACGGACATGCAGCTGCGTGCCTCTGTTGGCGTTGGTCTGATGTGGGCGTCGCCGTTCGGTCCGATCCGTATCGACTATGCGATCCCGGTCAAGAAGGAAGCGCGCGACGACGTGCAGGAATTCAACTTCGGCATATCGACCCGCTTCTGATCGGCGGCCAACGATGCTCCCGGGTCTTCAGGGTCCGGGAGAAATGTTCCGACCTAGCTGGATATAGCTTCTGGAATGACCGATCCGGTGTTCTTCGCGCCATCACGCCGGTATACGGCGGGCGAAGTCGCGAATCTGACCGGCTCGGTGCTTGTCGATTCCGGCCACTCCAATATTTCGATCGAAGCACTCGCGCCGGCCAGCGAGGGCGGCGAGAATGCGCTCGTCTTTGTCGACGGCAAGCGTAATTCCGCGCTGATGCCGTCGCTGCGGGCTGCCGCGGTCCTGTGCCCGGCGGAATTTGCCGGCAAGGCGCCGGCAAGCGTTGCCGTTCTCATTCATCCGCGCCCGCAACAGGCCTTTGCGCTGATCGGGCGTCTGCTGTTTCCGAGGGCGGCGACACCAGGGCCGATGACCAGTGAAACCGGCGTCTCGCCGCACGCTCATGTCGATGCGACCGCGCATGTCGAAGCCGGTGCCGTCATCGAGGCCGGCGCGGTTATCGGGCCAGGCGCTTCGATCGGCAGCGGTACTGTCATCGCCCCAAATGCGGTCATCGGACAATCCTGCCAGATCGGCCGCGACGGCTATGTCGGTCCGGGCGCCAGCATCCAGTATGCCTTGATCGGCAATCGCGTCATCATTCATGGCGGCGCCAGGATAGGCCAGGATGGTTTTGGCTTCGTCGGCGGGGCCAAGGGTCCCGAACGCGTGCCGCAGATCGGCCGTGTCGTTATCCAGGACGACGTCGAGATCGGCTCCAACACCACCGTCGATCGCGGCGCCATGTCCGATACGATCATCGGCCAAGGCACCAAGATCGACAATCTCGTGCAGATCGCCCATAACGTCCGCATCGGCCGCAATTGCATAATAGCCGGGCTTTCGGGTATTTCGGGTTCTGTGGTCGTGGGTGACAATGTCACCATGGGCGGCGGCGTGGGGCTTGCGGATCACCTGACCATAGGGACAGGGGCCAAGCTTGCCGCCAGAAGTGGATTTATGAGCAATGTCCCTGCAGGCGAGATCTGGGGCGGCTATCCGGCACAGCCGATGGCGGAAGCCATGCGGGAGATAGCCATGCTGCGCAAGCTCGCCAGGACCCGCAAACAGGGCGAGGGAGGCAATGGCTGACATGATCGCGTCGACGACGCTGGAGGCGGTCGACATCATGGGGCTGATGAAGCTCCTGCCGCACCGCTATCCGTTCCTGATGATCGATCGTATCGTCGACATCGATGGCGACGAATCCGCTGTTGGCATCAAGAACGTGACCATAAACGAGCCGCATTTTCAGGGCCATTTCCCTGAGCAGCCGGTCATGCCGGGTGTGCTCATCGTCGAGGCGATGGCGCAGACGGCCGGCGCCATCTGTATCCGCAGCCTGGGTACCGAAAAGCCGTCGCTGGTCTATTTCCTGACCATCGACAACGCCAAATTCCGCAAACCGGTGGTTCCCGGCGACCAGTTGAAGATCTATGTCAAGAAAATCAAGAAACGCGGCAACCTGCTCAAATTCGCTTGTGAAGCCATGGTCGACGGCGCCAAGGCGGCCGAGGCCGAGATTTCAGCCATGATGGTCACCAGCGACTGACGATCGAGTGCTTATGAAAATCAAGACATCCATCCATGCTTCCTCCATTGTCGAGGAAGGCGCCAAAATCGGCCTAGGTGTGCGCATCGGGCCTTTCTGCCATGTCGGCGCCGATGTGGTGATCGGCGACGACGTCGAACTGGTCAGTCATGTCTCGGTGATGGGCGCGACGTCGATCGGCGCCTCGACCAAGGTCTACCCGATGGCGACATTGGGCGCACCGCCGCAGAACACCAAGCACAAGGGCGGTCGCACCACCTTGGTCATCGGCAGGAACTGCACGATCCGCGAAGGCGTGACCATGCATCTCGGCACCGATTCCAGCCGCGGCGAGACGACGGTCGGCGACAACGGCAATTTCCTTGCCTACGCCCATATCGCCCATGATTGCGTCGTCGGCAACAATGCGACGTTCGCCAATGGCGCAACGCTGGGCGGCCACTGCGAGGTCGGCAACAATGTCTATATCGGCGGACTGACCGCAGTGCATCAGTTTGTCCGCATCGGCGACAACGCCTTTCTCGGCGGCTGCTCCGCGATCGTCGGCGATATCATCCCCTTTGCCATAGCGGTCGGCAACCGCGCCAGCCTACGCGGCCTCAACATCATCGGCCTCAAGCGCTCCGGCCTGCCAAGGTCCGAAATCCTTGTGCTGCGCAAGGCTTACAGGATGATCTTCGATCGTTCCCGCACCGTTGGCGAGAACATCGAGTTCGCCAAGGCGGAGTTCGCGTCGTCGCCGACCGCCATGAAGATCATCGATTTCATCACCAGTCGCGGCAAGCGGCACTATGCTGTGCCGTCGCTCAAGGGCGGCGATGGCGACGATGTCGATGACGAAGACTGAGACAGCGGCAGCGCGTCTTGATCTTCCGCCGGGCTCCAGGGTCGGCATCATTGCCGGCGGCGGCAGTCTGCCGGTCGAAGTCGCGGCCGGTTCGGCTGAACAAGGCTATCCGCCCTTCGTCATCCTGATGGAAGGCGAGGTCGACCGCATCGCGGAGCTCTCCCGATACGATCATGAAAGCCTCGCTCTGGAAGGTATAGGCTCGCTGGTCCCATTGCTACGGCGGCACCGGATCACCCATCTGGTGCTTGCAGGCGAGATCAAGCGCCGACCGCGATTGCTTGCGCTGCGCCCCAGTCTCAGCCTGCTCGCGGTAATTCCGCTGGTCGTCATGGCGCTCGCGCGTGGCGACGATGGCCTGCTGAAGGTCTTGGCGAGGGGCCTCGAAGCCCGTGGAATAAAAGTTGTCGGCGCCCATGAAGTCGTGCCGAGCCTTGTCGCCGCCGAAGGCGTCCTGACCAACGCCGCGCCACAAAAGTCGGACTGGCGTGACATCGAGGCAGGCCTTGCCGCGGCAAAAGCCATCGGGGCGCTGGACATCGGCCAGGCCGCGATCGCCATCGGTGGCCGGACCATTGCGCTGGAAGGCATCGAAGGAACAGCCGGACTGCTTGAGCGGGCAAAGCTCTTACGCGGCCACGGCCGTATTGCGGGCAAGACTCGCGGCGTCCTGGTCAAGTGCGCCAAGCCTGGTCAGGAACTGCGAGCGGATCTTCCGTCCATCGGCCTGCAGACGGTCGAAGCAGCGCATGCAGCCGAGCTTGCCGGGATTGCCGTCGAGGCGGGACGTTCGCTGGTTCTCGAAGGTCCTGAAACCATCGCGCGCGCCAACGCACTCGGCCTGTTCGTCATTGGCCTGCCTGCCACGACGGAGCGGCACAATGGCTGACAGGGCATTGAAGATCGCGATTGTTGCCGGCGAGGAGTCCGGCGACCTGCTTGGCGCCGATATAGTGCGCTCGCTCAGGCAGGCTGCGGGACGCGAGGTGCAACTCGTCGGCCTCGGAGGCCGTCATCTGCAGACGCTGGGACTGGTCTCGCCATTCGATGCCGGCGAGATCGCCCTTATGGGATTCAGTGCCGTCCTGCGCGACTTGCCGCGCCTGATGCGGCGGATCAGCCAACTGGCCAAGACCGTTGCCGACGAAAAGCCGGATTGCCTCGTCACCATTGACAGTCCGGACTTTTCGTTGCGCGTCGCCAAAAAGGTGCGTGCGGCCAACCCGTCGATACCGATCATCCACTATGTCTGCCCGAGCGTGTGGGCGTGGCGGCCGGGCAGGGCAGTGGCGATGAAGCCCTATGTCGACCACATCCTCTGCATCCTGCCTTTCGAGGTCAAGGAGCTCGAGCGGCTCGGCGGGCCACCGGGCACCTATGTCGGGCATCGCCTGACCCACGATGCGGGCTTGCTCGCTGCAGCCAAGGCGCAGGAGCTGCCGCGCGACCTTTCTCCTGATCGGGTCAAAACCCTGCTCGTCCTGCCCGGTTCGCGGCGTAGCGAGGTACGGCGGCTGCTCGACCCGTTCGGCGAGACGGTGTCGATCCTGCGCGCGCGCGGCCACCGCTTGCGGCTGCTGCTGCCGACCGTCCCGCATGTCGCCGACCTCGTCAAATCTTCCGTCAACCGCTGGGATGAAAAGCCTGAGATCATCGTCGATCCCCAGCGCAAATGGCAGGCTTTCGGCAGGGCCGATGCGGCGCTGATCGCGTCCGGGACGGTATCGCTGGAACTGGCGCTGGCCGGCGTGCCGATGATTTCCTGCTACAGGCTCGACCCGGTCGCGCGCATCTTGGCGCCGTACCTCGTTTCCGTCTGGTCGGCGCTGCTGCCCAATCTGATATCGGATCGAGCGCTTATTCCCGAATTCTACGACGGCTATATCAAGCCGAACAATCTTGCCCGGCAATTGGAGGCACTGTTCGCCGACAGCGGCATGCGTGCCTGGCAGAAGGATGGATTTGCAGAGATCAGGCGGCGCATGGCTACGGGCAGACCGTCCGGCGAGATCGCCGCGCAGGTGGTGATGCGGTATGTCAAGAGAGTGAGTAGTCAGTAATCAGTAGAAATGGTCGACTTCACTACTCACTACTCACTACTCACTATTTCCTAATTCACCGCTTGGCGATCGGCACGTAATCCCGCTCCGGTGCACCGGTATAGAGCTGGCGCGGGCGGCCAATCTTCTGGCGCGGATCCTCGATCATCTCTTTCCACTGGGCGATCCAGCCGACGGTGCGGGCGACCGCGAACAGCACGGTGAACATCGTGGTGGGGAAGCCCAGCGCCTTCAGCGTAATGCCGGAATAGAAGTCGACATTCGGGTAGAGCTTCTTCTCGATGAAATAGGAATCGGTCAGCGCGATCTTTTCCAGCTCCATGGCGATGTCGAGCAGCGGATCGTCCTTGATGCCGAGCTCGCCCAGAACCTCATGTGCCGTCTTCTGCATGATCTTGGCGCGCGGATCGTAGTTCTTGTAGACGCGGTGGCCGAAGCCCATCAAGCGGAACGGGTCGTCCTTGTCCTTGGCGCGGGCGATGAATTCCGGGATGTGATCGACATGGCCGATCTCGCCAAGCATGTTGAGCGCCGCTTCATTGGCGCCGCCATGCGCGGGTCCCCACAGGCAGGCTATGCCGGCGGCGATGCACGCAAACGGGTTGGCGCCCGACGAGCCGGCGAGGCGAACGGTCGAGGTCGAGGCATTCTGCTCGTGGTCGGCGTGCAGGATGAAGATGCGTTCCATGGCGCGCGCCAGCACCGGATTGATCTTGTATTCCTCGCAAGGCACGGCAAAGCACATATGCAGGAAGTTGGCGGCAAAGTTCAGCTCGTTCTTCGGGTAAATGAAGGGCTGGCCGATGTGGTATTTGTAGGCCATCGCCGCGATCGTCGGCATCTTGGCGATCAGCCGCATGGAGGCAACCATGCGCTGGTAGGGGTCGGAAATGTCGGTGGAGTCGTGATAAAAGGCCGACAGCGCGCCGACCACGCCGCACATCACCGCCATCGGATGCGCGTCGCGGCGGAAGCCGGTGAAAAAGCGCGACATCTGCTCATGCACCATGGTGTGGCGCGTCACGCGGTAATCGAAATCGTCCTTCTGCGCCTTGGTCGGCAATTCACCGTAGAGCAGGAGATAGCAGACCTCGAGGAAGTCGCCATGTTCGGCCAACTGGTCGATCGGATAGCCGCGGTGCAACAGGATGCCGGCGTCGCCGTCGATGAAGGTGATTTCGGACTCGCAGCTTGCCGTCGAGGTGAAGCCGGGATCGTAGGTGAAAGCGCCGGTGGTTGAGTAGAGCGAGGCGATGTCGATCACATCAGGCCCGACCGAACCGCTTCGCACCTTGAATTCATGGGTCTTGCCGGCGAATTCAAGCGTTGCGGTGGCCTCTTGGGTCTTGCCCAAATCCAGTTTTTTCGCAGCTTCGGTCATTGCAAACTCCTTCTTGTTTCCTCATGCCGGCAAAGGCAAATTTCGCAGAGCGACACGTCGAAAATCACCGCAATGCGCGTATTCGCCACCGCATTTCAGGAGGTGCGTGCCAGATTGGGCCAAGGCCTAATGTTGCACTGCGAAACCCGCCTTTCAATGCCAATCTTCTTGGGCCAGTTTGCTCCTAATCGATTTGATCTGAGATGCGCGCCAGGCTTTCCTCGCGGCCGAGCACGGCGAGCACATCGAACACGCCCGGCGAGGTGCTTTTGCCGGTCAAAGCGGCGCGCAAAGGCTGGGCCACCGCGCCGAGCTTGTGGCTGCCGGCCGCCGCCACCTCGCGGATCGCCGCCTCCGCCGAGACGGCTGTCCAGTCACCCGCAAGCCCGTTCAAAGCTTCGTGAGCACTGCGCAGGATCTTGCGGGCATCGTCGGTGAGCAGAAGGGCCGCCTTGTCGTCGATCGGCAGCGGTCGCGTGGCAAACAGGAAGGCCGCGCCGTCGACGAGCTCCACCAGCGTCTTGGCGCGCTCCTTCAGGCCCGGAAGCGCTGCCAGCAACTGCGCCTTGGTGCTGTCGTTCAGGCGTGCGGCGATCGCCGGGCCACCTTCGAGGTAGGGCAGGGTGGCGATGAAGATGTCGAACAGTTCGGCATCGCTCATGCGACGCATATGTGCGCCGTTGATTGCCTCCAGCTTGGCGAAGTCGAAGCGCGCCGCGCCCTTGTTGACATCGCCGATGTCGAACCAGGAAATCATGTCCTTGATCGACATGATCTCGTGGTCGCCATGGCTCCAGCCGAGACGCGCCAGGTAGTTGAGCAGCGCCTCCGGCAGGTAGCCCATGGCGCGATAAGCCTCGACGCCAAGCGCGCCGTGCCGCTTCGATAGCTTGGCGCCATCGGCGCCGTGGATCAGCGGGATATGCGACATGGACGGCACGTTCCAGCCCATGGCGTTGTAGATCACGGTCTGGCGAGCGGCGTTGGTCAGATGATCATCGCCGCGAATGATATGGGTGACGCCCATATCATGATCATCGACGACGACGGCATGCATGTAAGTGGGATTGCCGTCAGAACGCAGGATGATGAAGTCGTCGAGATCCTTGTTGGGAAAGCGCACGTCGCCCTGGACCCGGTCATGGACGACGGTCTCGCCTTCGGTCGGCGCCTTGATGCGGATGGCGCCCTTGGCGCCTGCGGGTGCCTCTGAGGGGTCGCGGTCGCGCCAGCGGCCATCGTAGCGGGGTGGCAGCCCCTTGGCTCTGGCGGCCTCGCGCATGGCCTCCAGTTCGGCTGGCGTGGCGTAGCAATAATAGGCCTTGCCCATGCGCACGAGCTCCTCGGCCACCTCGCGGTGGCGGGGCGCACGCTCGAACTGCGACACCGGCTCGCCGTCCCAGCTCAGGCCAAGCCAGGAAAGCCCGTCGAGGATGGCAGCCGTCGCGGCTTCATTGGAGCGTTCGCGATCGGTGTCCTCGATGCGCAGCAGCATCGTGCCGCCGGTATGCTTTGCATACAGCCAGTTGAACAGCGCCGTGCGCGCGCCGCCTATGTGCAAATAGCCGGTGGGCGAGGGGGCAAAACGGGTGACGACCTTGTCGGACATGGAACTCTCGGAAACCATCTGAAGCGGGGTGCGGTCGCGCGGACTTTCGCGCTTTGCGCGTTCATGTAGCATAGGGTGTCGAGGGCGCAAGGGGCAGACCCGATGGCTGGACGAGGCTGGGGCTCGGATCAGGGCGAGGACGCTGCCATTGGCGTCAGCGAACGGTCCCTGTTTGCGCCTCTGCCAGCCTCATTGCCGCCGCCGTCGCCCCTCGTGCCGGATTCCGGCAAGCTGCCCTTGCAAACGGGTATCGCCGCCTCTGTTCCTGTTGCCGAAACCGGCAGGATCGTGCGCGTGCGCCGGCAGATCGGCCTGATATCACTGCCTCGCCTGGGCCACAGCGTGAACACGGCGGCGAGCCTGGAACTCGACCGGGGCGTGGCCTTCCTGCTGGTACCGGTCTGCCTTGCGATCGGAGCGATCGGCTATTTTTCGCTGGCTGCGGAGCCTGACTTTGTGAGACCTGTCGCGGTTGTCATCCTGACGGGGATCTGTGCGCTGATCTCGCGCTCATGGCCAAAGACCCATCTGTGTTTCATGGCGGCACTTTTGTGCACCCTAGGACTGCTTGCTGCCAAGGTCGAGACGTGGCGTGCGGGCACACAAATGTTGGGCTCGGAAATCTCGACGCAGGTGACCGGCCGCGTCGTCTCGCTCGACCGGATGGAAACTGGCCGTATCCGGCTGACCATCGACGTAACATCGACCGCAAGACCGAAACTGCGCTATGCGCCGGAACGGGTGCGGCTTTCGGCACGCAAGATCCCGGCTGACGTGACCGCAGGCTCTCTCATCACCGGATATGCCAAGCTTTTGCCGCCGACCGGGCCGGTGCGACCGGACAGCTATGATTTCTCCTTCGACAGCTATTTTGCCGGCATTGGCGGCAGCGGGTTCTTTCTCGGCAATCCCAAGCTTGTCGTCACCGATGATGGCGACATGCCGCTGTCGGCCCGAATTTCCTCCAGCGTGGAAAATGCCCGTGAAGGCATCGCCGACCATATCAGGGCGAGCGTCGGCGGCGCCGAAGGCGAGATCGCCGCGGCGCTGATCGTCGGCGTGCGCGCCGGCATTCCCGATGACATCAATGAGGCGATGCGACGTACCGGCATCTACCACATCATCTCCATTTCGGGACTGCACATGGCTCTGGTCGCCGGCACCATCATGGGGTTGCTGCGCGGCGCCTTCGCCTTGTTTCCCGATTTTTCCGCGCGTCGCCCGGTCAAGAAGTATGCCGCTGCCGCCGCACTGTTCTCGATCGCAGCCTACCTCGTCATCTCAGGTATCGTCGTCGCCGCCGAGCGCAGCTTCATCATGCTGGCAGTGATGCTGATTGCAGTTCTGTTCGATCGAGCAGCACTCACCATGCGCAATCTGGCGATCTCGGCGATCGCCGTCATCGTGGTGTCGCCGCATGAGGTGGTCGGCCCGAGTTTTCAGATGTCGTTCGCCGCGACCGCGGCTCTGGTCGGCGCTTATGCCGGCTGGGCGGATCACCGCGCGGGAAAAGCAAGACCGCCGCCGCCGAAGCGATCCTTGCCCGGGTTCCTGACACGAAAATTCCTGCTGGCGGCAATTGGTCTGGCCATGACCTCGATCATCGCCGGCAGCGCCACGACGCTGTTTGCCATCTGGCATTTTCAGCGTGTGTCGCCGCTCAGCCTGTTCGCCAATCTCGCGGTTATGCCGATCGTCACCGTCGTCATGTTCCTGGCCGTCGCCAGCGCGCTGCTGATGCCTTTCGGATTGGATTGGCCAGCTCTCTACCTGATGGGCAAGGGCCTGACGATGATGATCGCCATATCGGGCTGGATCTCCGAGCGTTCGCCTGTCGATGGGGTCGGGTTGATTTCGCAGCAGTCGGTCCTGCTGGTGGCCATTGCCCTGGTCATCGCGACGATGGCGACGACATGGCTGCGGCTCGCGGCTCTGCCATTCGCGTTGGCAGGCTTGCTGACCGTCTCGGATACGCGCACGCCCGATGTGCTGATCTCGGAAGACGCCCGGCTGGTGGCGTTGCCGATCGGTGGCGGTGAGCTTGCCGTCAGCCGGCAACGGCCGAACGAATTCACCGTCGACAACTGGAAACGCGCGCTGACATCGGAAACCATCGTCGTTCCGGAAGTGTTCGACAACAGCGATGGGCAATTCGACGTCGCGGATGCCGTTGAGCTACCGCCGGGATCGCCGTTCTATTGCTCCTCAGGCGTTTGCGTGGCCAGGCACATGTCCGGTGCGATCATTGCCTATGTCGAGGACCGCAAGGACACCTGGAAAGCCTGCGGCTTCGCCGAGCTGATCGTCGTCAACGACGCCACCGCCTATGACGCCTGTCATAACCCGCTGGTTCTCGTTATCACCAAGCGGCAACTGGCTCGCAAAGGCAGTGCCGCGGTCTTCTTCGATCGCCAATCGGCGACCACGCCGGCGACAATCAGCTTCGCCGTGGACAGCCCATATCGGCCCTGGCACACGCAACGCAAATACTCTCGCGAGGCGAGGGGGCTGGCACCCTTCAAGAAACCCGAGAAGCCAGTGGTCAACCCACAGCCGTCTCAGTAGCGACGGATCAGGCCGACGAGCTTGCCTTGCACCTTGACCCTGTCCGGCCCGAAAATCCGTGTCTCGTAGGCTGGATTGGCGGCTTCGAGGGCAATCGAGGCGCCCTTGCGGCGGAACCGCTTCAGCGTCGCTTCCTCGTCATCGACCAGCGCCACGATGATCTCGCCGGGGCTGGCCGTATCGGCGTTACGGATGATGACGGTGTCGCCGTCGAAGATGCCGGCCTCGATCATCGAATCGCCCTTGACCTCCAGCGCATAGTGCGCGCCGCCCATGATCATGTCCGGCGGCACCGAAATCGAATGCGTCTGATGCTGGATGGCATCGATCGGCACGCCGGCGGCGATGCGACCCATGACCGGGATCGAAACGGCAGAGACCGCATCGTCGTCATTGCCGGGCGAAGGCATCCGCGAAGGCGCCGGCTTGATCTGCCGGCCAAGAGCACCACCCTGACCAAGACTGCCCTGGATGACGCTTGGCGAAAACTTCTTTGCCGCATTGAGGCCTGGCGCGATCGAGTCCGGCAGCCGCAGCACTTCCAGCGCGCGGGCCCGATTGGGCAGCCGGCGGATAAAGCCGCGCTCCTCAAGGGCCGTGATCAGCCGATGAATCCCGGATTTGGAGGCAAGGTCGAGCGCCTCCTTCATTTCGTCGAAGGATGGCGGAATGCCGCTCTCCTTCAGGCGTTCATGGATGAACATCAGCAGTTCATGTTGCTTGCGTGTCAGCATGGCGGCCCCCAGGTTCCCTGAAACCAGAATCGAAAAACAAACCCAGAACAAACACTATCTGTTCCAGTTGTGTTCTGCAACCGTTTAAAGTTTAGTGAATTTGTTAAGGCTGCTGAAATTATTTGGCGCTTGCCAGCGGGTTACGATCGACGGGCGCCACCTTCGGCAATGCGCCTGCTCACATTGAAATTGTTATGGTTAATGACTTGTGGCTTATCCTCTACCAAAGCTTGGCATTATCTGTCGATCGACCTCGACAAGGGGCGATTGCAACCTTCGGGACGTTCGTTGGCCGTGAACGAAACGGAGCCAAAACGCCAACGTCAGTTGGGCATTTTGGCTGGAAATTCAGCTCTCCGTCATTTGCCAGGCAGTGAGGGCAGCGGATCGCCGGGATCGGTGCGTCAGGTAACGGCTTCCTTGACGGCGAAACGCTGGTCCTTCCATGCACCCGTGCGCAGAATGTCTTCCAGAACCTCAACCGCCAGCCACACATCCTTGTAGCTGACATAGAGCGGCGTGAAGCCGAAACGGATGGTCGACGGTGCGCGGAAGTCACCGATCACCCCGCGCTCGATCAGCGCCCGCATGATTTGATAGCCGTGGTCGTGAAGGAACGACACCTGGCTGCCGCGCCTGGTCGCGTCGCGGGTGGTCTCCAGCGTGAGACCGTAGGCGCCGCACTTGGCTTCGACGAGCTGGATGAACAGTTCTGTCTGCGCGACGCTCTTCTTTCGCAATGCCGCCATGTCGACGTCGCTCCAGATGGCAAGCGCGCCTTTGAGCGCCCGCATCGACAGGACCGGTTGCGTACCGCACAGAAAACGGCGGATGCCGGTGCCGGCAACATAACCCCGTTCGAAGGCAAAGGGCCGCGCATGGCCCCACCAGCCGCTGAGCGGCTGGCTGATATCGCCGTGGTGGCGCTGTGCGGCATAGATGAAGGCCGGCGCGCCCGGACCGCCGTTGAGGTACTTGTACGTGCAGCCGACAGCGAAATCGGCATTTGCCTGATCGAGCTCGACGGGCAGGGCGCCGGCGGTGTGGCAGAGATCCCAGACGATCAGCGCTCCGGCCGCATGAGCCCTGCGCGTCAGCGCCGTCATGTCGCGCAGTTCACCCGATTTGTAATTGACGTGGTTGACCAGCACCACCGCGACGTTTTCGTCGATCAGCTCTTCGATGGTCGGCGCGTCGACACCCGCGAGGCGCAGCAGGACGCCATCCCGGGTCGAGGCCACGCCTTCGGCGATGTACAGGTCGGTGGGGAAACTGTCACCTTCGGCGACGATGGCTGACCGGCCGGGCCGCATCTCCATCGCTGCGTGCAGCACCTTGTAGATGTTGGTCGATGTCGTGTCGCAGACAACGGTCTGGCCGGCCGCGGCTCCTATCAGGCGTCCGAGTTGGTCGCCGAGTTCGATCGGCATCTCGAACCATCCGGCCGTGTTCCAGGCTCGGATAAGATCTTGGGCCCATTCCTGTGTCGCCGCCTGCTGCAGCTCGCCGAAAACGGCATGAGATGCTGCCCCCAGTGAATTGCCGTCGAGATAGATCACCCCCTCCGGCAGAATGAAACGGTCGCGCATGGCCCGCAGCGGATCCGTGGCATCCATCGCTTCGACTGCGGCGAGATCAGGAATTCCACTCATGGTCAGTCCCCGGTTGTTCGCGAAGGCTTTCCGCCACAGAGCGTCCCTTCGGTGAGCCTGTTCTCATTTCGATGATGTCAGAGCCGAGTGCGGACCGTCCACAGCTCCGGAAACAGCACGACCTCGAGCATTTTCTTCAGATACGAAGCACCCGACGTGCCGCCGGTGCCGCGCTTCAGACCGATGATGCGCTCCACCGTGGTCACGTGGTTGAAGCGCCAGCGGCGGAAATAATCCTCGAAGTCGACCAGCTTCTCGGCCAGTTCGTAGAACATCCAGTAGCGCTGCGGATCGCGGTAGATAGTCTGCCAGGCGACCAGGACCTCTTCATTCTCGGTTCGCGTCTCACGCCAGTCCGTGCGCCTGGCATCGGCACCGATGTCGAATCCGTTGCGCGCCAAAAGCAGCAGCGCCTCGTCGTAGAGCGATGGCTCGGCCAGGATGGCTTCCAGCTTTCCGCTAAGGTCAGGCCGATGCTTGTGAGGGCCGAGCATGGCCAGGTTGCGGTTGCCGGCCATGAACTCGATGGCGCGATACTGCCAGGACTGAAAACCCGAGGACTGGCCGAGCGCGTCGCGAAACTCGGTATATTCGCTGGGCGTCATCGTCCGCAGCACATCCCAGGCATTGTTCAGCTGCTCGAAGATGCGCGCGACTCGCGACAGCATCTTGAAGCTCGGCTCGAGCCGGTCGGCGCGGATCGAGCGGATCGCGGCGCCAATCTCGTGCAAAGCGAGCTTCATCCACAGTTCCGAGGTCTGGTGCTGGATGATGAACAGCATCTCGTCATGCGCCGACGAGAGCGGCGTCTGCGCCTCCAGCACTTTCTCCAGGTGCAGATAGTCGCTGTACGACATGCGCTCGTTGAACGACATCTGTGCGCCTTCGGACGCCGGATCGTAGGGCTCGCTCAATTGACTTTCTCCGTGCGCAGCCGGAAGCGCTGGATCTTGCCGGTCTGGGTCTTGGGCAAAGCAGCAATGAATTTCACCGATCGCGGGTATTTGTAGGGCGCGATCGTCGCCTTGACATGGTCCTGCAGGCGCTTGGTGGTCAATGCGTCAGGCGCCACGCCCTGCACCAGCACGACATGCGCCTCGACGATCTGGCCGCGCTCGGCGTCCTCGGCGCCGATCACCGCGCATTCGGCGACGTCGGGATGTGACAGAAGTGCGGCCTCGACCTCGGGGCCGGCAATGTTGTAGCCGGCGCTGACGATCATATCGTCGGAGCGCGCGGCGAAATGGAAGAAGCCGTCCTCGTCCTGCGTGAAGGTGTCGCCGGTGATGTTCCAGCCGTCGCGCACGTAGTCCTTCTGCCTGATATCGGCCATGTAGCGGCAGCCGGTCGGGCCGCGCACCGCCAGCCTGCCGGTCGCGCCGCGCGGTACTTCGCGCATCTCGTCGTCGACGATGCGCGCCTCGTAGCCGCCGACCGGCTTGCCGGTCGACGCGGGCTTCATGTCGCCAAAGCGGTTGGAGATGAAGATGTGCAGCATTTCGGTGGCGCCGATGCCGTCGAGGATCGGCTTGCCGGTCTTTTGCGTCCACTCTTCGAAAACCGGAGCGGGCAAGGTTTCGCCGGCTGAAACGGCAACCCGCAGCGAAGACAAATCGGCACCTTCATCCATGGCCTTCAGCATGGCGCGGTAGCCAGTCGGTGCGGTGAAGGAGATCGTGGCTTTGTAGGTCTCGATGATGTGGATCATGTTGGGTGGCGTCGCCTGCTCCAGCAGCGTCGCCGCCGCACCGAAGCGCAGGGGAAAGATAGCGAGCCCGCCAAGGCCGAAGGTGAAGGCCAGCGGCGGCGAGCCGACGAAGATGTCGTCCGGCGTCACCTCCAGGATTTCGCGGGCATAGGCGTCGGCGATGATCAGGAGGTCGCGGTGGAAATGCATCGTCGCCTTCGGCACGCCTGTCGTGCCCGAGGTGAAGCCGAGCAGCGCGACATCGTCGCAGCCGGTGTTGACGGCGGTGAATGTCACCGGCTTGTCGAGAGCGGCACGATCGAGCTCGGCATCATGGTTGGCGGTGCCGTCGAAGCCTATGACCTGTTTGAGGAAGGTGCTGTCCTTGGCGCAGGCGGTCATCTCGTCCATCAGCCTGGTGTCGCAGAGCGCGACGGTGATTTCCGCCTTGTCGACGATCTTGGCCAGTTCGCCGGCGCGCAGCATAGGCATGGTGTTGACGACCACGGCGCCGACCTTGGTGGCAGCCAGCCAGCAGGCGACCATGGCGGGGTTGTTGGCCGAGCGGATCAGCACCCGGTTGCCGGGCTCGACGCCATAATTCTCGACCAGCGCGTGGGCGAGCCTGTTCGTCCAGTCGGACAGTTCCTTGTAGGTGCGGCGGCGGCCATTGCCGATCAGGGCTGTGCGGTCGCCGAGGCCCTTCTCGACCAGCCGGTCGGTCAGTTCGACACCGGCGTTGAGGCGTTCGGGATAGTCGAAGCCGTCGAGCAGTATATCGGGCCATTGCTCCGGCGGCGGCAGGTGATCGCGCGTGAACGTGTCGATATGCGCTGAAGGCCCAAGCATGTCGCCGCTCTCCCGTCTGCTGCCTGGCCAGTGCGCAATGCGCCTTGGCTGGATGTGGTGGATCCTAAGGTCCTGCTCTGAGGAGGCTTCGTGCTGCCCATCACGCCTGCTCGGAGATGCGCGTCCGAAAGGGTGAACATCTGCACGTGAGGGCAGCACAGCAGACCTCCCATTGTCGGCTGTTCGTACGGGCAGGATCGCACCAGTCGAAATTTGTTTCAAGCCTAAAATGTTTTGCCCTGGAGCATTGACGCATGGCGTGGCGCTGGCCATTGCTAGCGCAACAGCGATGCCGTTTTGGGGGAGGGCGCAGATGTTCGAACGTCACATCGTCGATTGGGATGATGCCTATGCCAACGGCGCGAACATCGCCGGCAGCGACCGTTGGCCAGCCGCCTGGGCGGAGCCAGCGGCAGCATTCCGCGATGCGCTCTCGGCAGAGAGCCGGGCACGGCTCGACATCGCCTATGGCGACGGGTCGCGCAATCGGCTCGATCTTTTCCTTCCCAAGGCCGCGCCCAAAGGACTGGTGGTGATTATCCATGGCGGTTACTGGCTGGAGACCGACAAGAGCTTGTGGTCGCATCTCGCCAAGGGCGCGGTCGGCAGCGGCTTCGCCGTTGCGATGCCCTCCTACACGCTGTGCCCGGACATACGCATCGCAGGCATCGTCCGGGAAGTCGGGGCGGCGATTGGCAAGGCAGCGGCAATGGTTGACGGACCGCTGATGCTGACCGGACATTCGGCCGGCGGCCATCTCGCCACCCGGATGGTGACGATAACCACGCCTCTGGCGCCGGATGTGGCGCGGCGCATACGCCATGTCGTTTCGATTTCAGGTCTACACGATTTGCGTCCGCTCATGCGCACCGGCATGAACAAGGACCTGGCAATCGACGAAGAGGAGGCGCTGGCTGAAAGCCCAGCCCTGCTGCGCCCGATGGATGGCGCCCGCGTCACCTGCTGGGCCGGCGGCGGTGAGCGCGCCGAGTTCCTGCGCCAGAATACGTTGCTTGCCAGCATCTGGACCGGCCTTGGCGCCACCACCAGCACCGTGGTCGAGCCCGACCGGCATCACTACGACATTGTCGACGGCCTTACCGATCCGGCGCATCCGCTGACACAGAGCTTGATCTCGAGCTAGAGCCGAGATCACTTTCTCGTCTGTTATGAACGGCTTGCCTGGAATTCCTCAGCGCAGCATCAAAACGCTGCAAGCCTCGCCCGCGGCTGCTGCAGGGGCAAACGGTGCCCGCACGATCAGCCCGTTGGCGTCGGCCAGCATTCTCAGCATCGAGGAATCCTGAATGCCGAACGGCGTCGCCACCAGCGCGCCGTCATCTTCCCTGACCACGGCTCGGACATAGTCCTGGCGCAAATCATTGGCCGGCATTGCGGCACCCAGTCGCGCTGGGCGAATGTCCTGGCGATGGTTGCGGCCGCCGAGCCGCGCCAGCAGCGGCTTCAGGAACAGTTGCGAGCAGACCAGGCTTGCCACCGGGTTGCCGGGCAGGCCGATGCACCTGATATCGCCGAGGCGGCCGAACATCAGCGGCTTGCCGGGGCGCATGGCGATCTTCCAGAAGCCGAGCGTCATGCCTTCGCCGGTCAGTACGTCGTGGATCAGGTCGTGATCGCCGACCGAGGCGCCACCAAGCGTCACGATGACATCCACACCGGCCGCGACCGCTTTTTGCACCAGTTCGGCGATGGCCTCCTTGCGATCGGCGGCAATGCCGAGATCGAGCGCGCGGGCGCCGACCGAGTGTGCGGTGGCAGCGACGCCATAGGCATTGGACGAGATGATCTGGTCCGGGCCGAGATCACTGCCCGGCGGCAGCAATTCGTCGCCGGTGGCAATGATGGCGACCAGCGGTCGTTTCACCACGTTGAGCTGGGGATGGTTGGCCGATGCTGCCAGCGACAGTGCAGCCGGGTCGAGCAAGCGGCCTCTTTCCAGCAGCACATCGCCTGTTGAAAAATCGAGCCCGATGCGGCGGATATTGCGCCATTGCGCCGTCGGCTCGGTCACTTCGATTTCGCCGCCGCCGAGGTCGTGGACATTCTCCTGGATGACGATGGTGTCGGCGCCTTCGGGCAGCGGAGCGCCGGTGAAGATGCGCACCGCTTGTGCCTTGCCGATCCTACCGGCAAAACCACGTCCGGCCGGCGCCATGCCGATCACCGACAGCCTGGATGGTACCGACGCCACGTCGGCGGCTCGAGCGGCATAGCCATCCATGGCGGAAGCGTTGAAAGGTGGCTGGGTACGGAGTGCCACGACCGGTTCCGCCAGAACACGATCCACCGCCTCGAACAGAGGAACGCTTTCGCCGGCTAGAGGTGCCGCACCATCGAGCAGGCGCTCAAGCGCCTCCGCGATAGGAACCAGCGCCATCAGGAACTCGCCTTGTAGTCACCCGACTTGCCGCCGGTCTTTTCGACCAGGCGGATGCCGGTGATGACCATGGCGCGGTCTACTGCTTTGGCCATGTCGTAGATGGTCAGGCAGGCTACCGAAGCGGCCGTCAGCGCTTCCATCTCGACGCCCGTCTTGCCGGTGACGCGGGCCAGTGCGGTGACCTTCAGGCCAGGTAAAGCGTGGTCCGGCTCGATGTCGACGGAAACCTTGGTCAGCAGCAGCGGATGGCAGAGCGGGATCAGCTCATGCGTCTTCTTCGCCGCCATGATGCCGGCAATGCGCGCGGTGCCGAGCACGTCGCCCTTCTTGGCGTTGCCGGCGAGGATCATCTTCAGCGTCTCGGGCTGCATCGCGACAAAGCCTTCGGCGATCGCCGTGCGCGTTGTTTCTTCCTTGTCGCCGACATCGACCATGTTGGCCTCGCCCTGCGCGCCGAGATGGGTCAGGCCTGATACCATCGTCAGATAGCCTCGGCCAAAGCCTTGCCTGTCAGAAGCAAGCGCGTCGCGGTGGTGACGTCCTGTTGCCGCATCAGGCTCTCGCCGACAAGAAAAGTGCCGATGTCGCTCTTTTGCAGCCTGAGGCAGTCGTCATGCGAGAAAATACCGCTCTCGCTGACCAGCAGGCGGCCGCCCGGCACCATGGGTGCCAGCCGCTCCGACGTTTTAAGGCTGGTCTCGAATGTGCGCAGATTACGGTTGTTGATACCGATCAGCCGCGACGACAGTTTTAGCGCGCGCAGCGTCTCGGACTCATCATGCACCTCGATCAGCGCATCCATGCCGAGTTCGAATGCCGTTGCCTCAAGCTCGCTCGCCAGGGCGTCGTCGACGCTGGCCATGATGATCAGGATGGCATCCGCGCCCCAGGCGCGGGCTTCGTAGACCTGATAGGGATCGAACAGGAAATCCTTGCGCAGCGCCGGCAGCGCGACGGCGGCTCGCGCCCGGGTGAGAAATTCCGGCGCGCCCTGGAAGGACGGTGCGTCGGTCAGCACCGAAAGACAGGCAGCGCCACCCTTGGCATAGGCCTGCGCCAGCGCCGGCGGATCGAAATCGGCGCGGATCAGCCCCTTGGACGGGCTTGCCTTCTTGATCTCGGCAATCAGCGCAAAGGCGCCGGATTTGCGCTTTGCTTCGAGCGCGGCAAGAAAGCCGCGCGGTGCGTCGGCGTCCTTGGCTCGCGCCTTGATTTCGGCCAGCGGCACACGTGCCTTTGCCGCCGCGATCTCGTCGCGCTTGTAGGCCTCGATCTTGCGAAGAATGTCAGACACGTTTTACCCGTTCGAAATCTCGACCAGCCTGTCGAGCACTTGCAGGGCCCGGCCGCTGTCGATGGCTTGCGCGGCGAGCGCGATGCCGTCGGCAAGCGTCGTCGCCTTGCCCGCCACCACCAGGCCGGCGCCGGCATTCATCAGCACGGTGTCGCGATAGGCGCCGGCAGCGCCGCCCAACATATCGCGCAAGGCTTTGGCATTGTAGTCCGCATCGCCGCCACGCAGTTCGTCCCTGCTGTGGCGCGGCAACCCGACCGCTTCAGGCGTCAGGGTGAAGCTGCGGATCTCGCCGCCGATCAGTTCGGCGACCTGCGTCTCGCCGGTGGTGGTGATCTCGTCATAGCCGTCGCCATGAGCAACCCAGGCATGCTCCGCACCCAGTGCCTTCAGCGTCTCGGCAACCGGCAGGATCCATTCCGGCAGGAACACACCGACCAGCTGCCGCTTGACGCCAGCTGGATTGGAGAGCGGCCCGAGCAGGTTGAAGATGGTGCGGGTGCCGAGTTCGACGCGGGTCGGACCGACATGTTTCATCGCTGGATGGTGCGCGGGCGCGAACATGAAACCAATGCCAGCCTCGTGGATGCAGCGGCCGATGAATTCGGGCGAGATGTCGATCTTGACGCCGAGCGCAACCAGCACGTCGGCGGCTCCTGTCAGCGAGGACAGGCCACGATTGCCGTGCTTGGCAACCGGCACACCACTGCCGGCGATGACAAAGGCCGATCCCGTGGAAATATTGACGCTGTGGGAATTGTCCCCGCCGGTGCCGACGATATCGATGGCGCCGTCCGGCGCGTCGACTTGCAGCATCTTGGCCCGCATGGTGGCGACGGCGCCGGAAATCTCGCTCACCGTCTCGCCTCGCACGCGCAGCGCCATCAGGAAACCGCCGATCTGGCCGGGGGTCGCATCACCCGACATGATGATGTCGAAGGCCTCGCGCGCTTCCTCGAAGGAAAGCGCGCTACCGGTCGCGATCTTGGCGATATGGGTTTTCAGCGCGCTCATCTTGTCGAGGCTTGGGCGACGGCGGCCTGGTCGACGCGAACGTCATACTGCGTCTGCAACTGCGCCACCAATTGGTCGAGCAGGTCGTCCGACATGCCGGAGGTGAAGGATTTCTGTGCGTCATCCGGCACCGAGCTGGCATCGGCCCCGGCGGGCTCGAACACTTCGGCGACCTTGTACAGGATCTGTCCGTCGCCGGTAGGCGAGGGGATCAGGCCGGTACCGCCTTCGCCGACTCCGAACATCGCTGCGGCACCTTCCTTGCCGAAATCGACGTCGTCAGCCTCGCGCTTGACACCGCGCTTGGTCTGCTTTTCCAGCTTCAGTTCGCTGGCAATGACATCGAGCGTTGCGCCGGCCTTGAGCCGCTTTTCCAGCTCGTCAGCCTTGGCGGCGAGCCGCTTGCTTGTTTCCGCCGCCGTCCAGTCGGCCACGACTTTCTGACGAACCTCATCCAGCGTGCGGTCGCGAGCCGGCGTGATGGACGCCACCTCATAGAAGACGAAGCCGTTGTCGGCTGTGGTCAAGGCATCGTTTTCCGTGTTGGGTTCGGCGTCGAAGACGGCTTTGATCAGCTCCGGCGATTGCGGCAGGTCCTTGACGATGCTTGCATCTGGCCGCAGTCCACTGCGATCGATGGCGTCGATGGTGACGACCTTCAGCTTCAGCTTGGCCGCAGCGTCGGCCAGCGAACTGCCGGCGGCGCGGGTGTCATCGTAATTGTCGCGCACGTCCAGAAGGATGCGGCTTGCCTCGCCCAGCGCCAGATCCTTGCGGATCTGGTCGGACACCTCGGCCAGCGGCTTCACCACTTCGGGCTTGATCTCGGTGACACGCAGCAGCACCGGACCGAAGGCGCCCTGCACGACCTGGCTGACTTCATTGGCGTTAAGCGCGAAGGCGGCGTCGGCGACCGCCTTGTCGGCGATCTTGTCCTTGGCAAGCGTGCCGAGCAACGTGTCGGCCGGGGTCTTGCCTTCCGCCGTGACCAGCTTGTCGAAAGTGGCGCCTGCCTTGAGCGAATCGAACGCGGCCTTGGCCGCATCCGGCGTCTTGAACACGAGCTGCTCGATGGTACGCAATTCCGGCGTGGTGTAACGCGCCTTGTTCTTGTTGTAATCGTCGCTGACCTGTTGGTCGGTGACGGCGGTCGGATCCATGATGTCGACCGGCTCGAGGCGGACATAGGAGAATTTGCGGTATTCGGGTGCCGCATATGTCTTCTTGTTGGCTTCGAAATAGGCCGAAAGCACGCTATCGGATGGCGCCGCTATCGGCTCCACCAGTGCCTTGGGCAGCGTCAAATAGTCGATGGTGCGGTCTTCGCCGCGATAGAGCGCAACTGCCTTGAAGAAAGTGTCCGGAGCCTTGAGGCCGTCCGAGACCGCCTCGACAATCTGCTGGCGCACCGCCACCTGAGCACGGTTCTTCAAATAGTCCTCGGGTCGCATGCCAATCTGCTGCAGCATATATTCGAACGTTCTGCGATCGAACTGGCCGCCCGGGCCTTTGAAGGCCGGGTCTTCGCGTGTCAGCTCGGCCAGCCGATCCTTGGAAAGTCCGAGGCCCAGCTTGCGGGCCTGTTCATCGAGAACGGCACCCGAGACGAGCTGCGCCAGCACCTGGTTGTCGACACCGAGCGCCTTTGCCTGTTCGTGGCTGAGACGTTGGCCGAACTGCTGCGACATGACGGCGAGCTGGCGATCATAGGCGAGACGGTATTCGTTGATCGACACTTTGGTGCCGCCAGCGGTTATCACCGAATCATGGCCGGCCAAACCGCCCATCAGCCGTCCGGAAACGCCCCAGACCAAAAAGCTGAGCACCAGCAGCACCAACAGCCCCTTCGCGACCCAGGTGCCTGCCGCGCTTCTCAATATACCAAGCATTTTTACTTCCGATTTATGCGCATTTTCGCATGCGCCGAGTCTGAAACAAGCGCAATAGCGCCCTTCCGGCCCACTGTCGATTGCTTTGTGGCCTGATTTTGGTAGTGAGGGCCAGAGCCCCGATATCATCCGGAGAAGCAAACCCATGACGCCAGGAATTCGCCCGCTCGTCGCCGGCAACTGGAAAATGAACGGCACCAGCGCCTCCCTCAACGAGCTCAGGATGATCGGCAACGGCTTCATGAGTGGGCTTGACGCGGAGACCGAAGCGCTGGTTTGCGTTCCCGCAACCCTGCTTGCCCACGCCGCCGAGATCCTGTCGCGCACGCCGGTGCATGCCGGCGGCGAAGATTGCCACACCAAGGAGAGCGGCGCCTACACCGGCTGCATCTCGGCGGAAATGCTCAGGGATGCCGGTGCGAGCCATGTCATCGTCGGCCATTCCGAATGCCGCGAGCAACGCGGCGAGGATGACGCCACTGTCCAGGCCAAGGCATCCGCCGCATGGCGTGCCGGGCTTGTTGCCATCATTTGCGTCGGCGAAACGCATGAGCAGCGTGAAGCGGGCGCCACGCTGGACGTGCTGTCGCGGCAGGTCGAGGGCTCGGTCCCGCCAAGCGCCACCCCGTCCAACACCATCATTGCCTATGAGCCGGTATGGGCGATCGGCACCGGCCTGACGCCGACGGCGGCCGACGTCGCTGCGGCACACGCACATATCCGCGAAAAGCTGTCGGAAAAGCTCGGCGGCGTCGCGGCGAAGGTGCGCATTCTCTATGGCGGCTCGGTCAAGCCCTCCAACGCGGTCGAACTGCTCGGCGTCAGGAATGTCGACGGCGCGCTGGTTGGCGGCGCCAGCCTGAAAGCGGCGGACTTTCTCGGCATCGCCGAGGCCTATCGCAATATTGCTTGAAGACATTTTCCCCGCCGGACAGGGCTTCCGGTGCACGAAATCGTTGCAAAGGACGGGTTGCTTCCCATATTCCGGCCACGGGCTTGGAAATGCCGTCAAAGCATTGTATTGAGCCGCCTCCAATTCACCGGTCGTGTCCGCGGCCGGGCAAGGCCTTGCCAGGATAAACTATGGAAACCGTACTGATCGTCATCCATCTCATGGTCGTGCTCGCCCTTGTCGGCGTGGTGCTGCTGCAGCGTTCCGAAGGCGGTGGCCTCGGCATCGGTGGCGGGTCCGGCTTCATGACCGCGCGTGGTGCGGCCAATGCGCTGACGCGTGCGACGGCGATCCTGGCGGCTGCCTTCTTCGCCACCTCCTTGACCCTGTCGATCGTCGCCCGCTACGGCGAAAAGCCGATCGATATCCTGGACCGCGTGCCGGCGACCTCGGACGGCGCCGGCAAAGGCGTGCTCAACCAGTTGCCTGGAACCACAACTCCGGCGCCCGCGGGCACCACCACGCCGACGCCGCCTTCCGGCAACGATGCTTCGGCTCCTGCGACTGCCCCGGCCACTGCGCCTGCCGCCGGCTCGACGCCGCCGGCGACCAACGGCACGGCTCCCGCCGCACCGGCGACCCCGCAGGTTCCAAACCAGTAGTCCTCGGTGCCTGAACCGCGATCTGTGGTCGTTTGAACACAGTCGCGGCAAATGCAGCGGGATCACGAAGATTCGACGGGGTGAGGCATGGCCCCACGCTTGAGGCGGCCGCGCTTATTCGACTATAGATTGCACGCGGCATTTCCGGCGCCCTTGGGGGGCGCTGGGCGACGCCGTGGCAACAAGCATAGAACGATCGGATCTTCGCCATGCAGCTTCGCAGCTTCATTTTCCTGGGACTTTGCGCCGCACTCGGCGTGAGTTCCCCCGCTTTCGCAGGCGTTCCGGCCAATATGGCCGCACAGCCTTCGGCTGAAACAACTTCTGCCATCAACGTCGCCGTCAAGAGTGATGCGTCGCAATTGAAGCTTCTCAAGAAGAAGAAAAACCCGACGCCCGACGACCTCGCCCAGATCAAGAAGATCGAGGCCAAGATCGTTGCCGACAAGGAAGCCGCCAAAGCCAAGGCGCTCGAAGCCAGGAAGCTGGCAATGCGCGAGGCGGCAAAGGCCAAGGCCGACGCGGAACGGCAGGCGTTCCTTGCCAAGAAGGGCAAGAGCGCGCCGGCAACCGAGGTGGCCGATGCCAAGCCGGCCAAGAAGCAGGCTGCCAAGATCATCGAGCCTATCGAACCGATAGCGCCGATCCAGTCGGCCGAGCCGCTTCCGGCGGAGGCCATGAACGTCGCCCTGACCGGCAACAATGGCGAACTGCGCAGCGAAGTCATCGGCCAGAAGAAGCCGAGCGGCGGCGGCCTGTTCGCCGGCCTTTTCGGCGGGACGTCGTCCGGCTCCTCGATAAGCTATCTTCCCGAGACGCGGGCTCTCGATCAGGCTCTCGCCAAGAGGGAGGCCAAGAAGCAGTTCAAGGTGAAGCCGGAATTCGTGCCGCAGGACGTGGAATTCACTGGTTACGATGCCGGCACCATCGTCATCGACACCAGCGCGCGGCGCCTTTACCTCGTCGAATCATCTTCCACCGCGCGGCGCTACGCCATTGCGGTCGGTCGCGAGGGCCTGCAGTTCAAGGGCACGGTCGCGGTCGGTGACAAGCAGGAATGGCCGCGCTGGATCCCGACGCTGGACATGCAGAAGCGCGAGCCGAAGCATTACGGCCAGTATAAGGACGGCATGCCTGGCGGTGGCCAGAATCCGCTCGGCGCCCGCGCCATCTATCTCTATGACGGCAAGAAGGACACGCATCTGCGCATCCACGGCACCATCGCGCCGCAGTCGATCGGAACCAGCGCCTCGAATGGCTGCTTCCGCATGATCAACGAGCACGTCATGGACCTCTACAGCCGCGTCAGGGTTGGCACCAAGGTCGTCATCATCTGACGTTTTCGTCATCCTGCCGAAAGGGCCGGCTCAGCCGGCCCTTTTGTTTTGCCCTATTCACGATCCGAGCGCCTTCTTGGGAAAAAACCTTCGCGGTGGTTTTTTCTCTGGCGGAATCAATCCGGCCGCGTTAAGCGATGACTCCCATGGCGCGATATGTATTCATCACAGGCGGCGTGGTTTCCTCACTTGGAAAAGGCATTGCCGCAGCGGCCCTTGGGGCTCTCCTGCAGGCGCGAGGCTATCGCGCACGCATCAAAAAACTCGATCCCTATCTCAATGTCGATCCGGGGACGATGTCGCCGTACCAGCATGGCGAGGTTTTCGTCACCGACGATGGTGCGGAAACCGATCTTGATCTTGGCCATTACGAGCGCTTCACAGGCCGCTCCGCCAACCAGCAGGACAACATCACCACCGGCCGCATCTACAAGAACATCATCGAGCGCGAGCGGCGCGGCGACTATCTCGGCGCCACCGTGCAGGTCATCCCCCACGTCACCGACGAGATCAAGAATTTCGTCCTCAACGGCAATGACGACTATGATTTCGTGCTGTGCGAGATCGGCGGCACGGTCGGCGACATCGAGGCGATGCCGTTCCTGGAGGCTATACGCCAGCTCGGCAACGACTTGCCGCGCAACAATGCCGTCTACGTGCATCTGACGCTGATGCCCTATATCCCGACGGCCGGTGAACTGAAGACCAAGCCGACTCAGCATTCGGTCAAGGAACTGCGCGGCATCGGCATCGCGCCCGACATCCTGCTGGTCCGCGCCGACCGCGCTATCCCCAAGGAAGAGCGCAGAAAACTGTCGCTGTTCTGCAATGTCCGCGAAAGCGCCGTGATCCAGGCGCTCGACGTGCCGCATATCTACGACGTGCCGATGGCCTATCACAAGGAAGGGCTTGATTCGGAAGTGCTGGCCGCCTTCGGCATCGATCCGGCGCCGAAGCCGCGCATGGAGCCGTGGCAAGCGGTGTCGAACCGCATCCACAATCCGGAAGGCGAGGTGACCATCGCCGTTGTCGGCAAATATACCGGCCTCAAGGACGCCTACAAATCGCTGATCGAGGCGCTGTCGCATGGCGGCCTGGCCAATCACGTCAAGGTCAAGCTCGACTGGATCGAATCGGAGATCTTCGAAAAGGAGGATCCGACGCCGTGGCTGGAAAAGGTGCATGGCATCCTGGTTCCCGGCGGCTTTGGGGAGCGCGGCTCGGAAGGCAAAATCCTGGCGGCGAAGTTCGCGCGTGAGCGAAAAGTGCCGTATTTCGGCATCTGCTTCGGCATGCAGATGGCCTGCATCGAGGCGGCGCGGTCGCTGGCCGGCGTCGAGCATGCGTCTTCGACCGAGTTTGGTCCGACCGAGGAGCCGGTCGTCGGCCTGATGACCGAATGGCTGAAAGGCAACATGCTGGAGAAGCGCCGCGAAACCGGCGACCTCGGCGGCACGATGCGGCTCGGCGCCTATCAGGCCGAGCTCGCCAAGGGTTCCAAGATCGCCGAAATCTATGGCGACACGCAGATTTCCGAGCGCCATCGCCACCGCTACGAGGTCAATGTCGACTACAAGGAGCGGCTTGAGGATTGCGGCCTGGTGTTCGCCGGCATGTCGCCCGACGGCGTGCTGCCGGAAACAGTCGAGTATCCCGACCATCCCTGGTTCATCGGCGTGCAGTATCATCCGGAACTGAAAAGCCGGCCGCTCGACCCGCATCCGCTGTTCGCCAGTTTCATCGAGGCGGCGGTGGAGCAGAGCCGGCTGGTGTAGCCGGTCGGCCATGCAAACCTATGTCGCGCTGCTTTACAGCATCATTCTGGGCGAGGGCCGCCGGGTCGTCATGGCCGACCTCAAGGCCATGGCGGAAGATCTCGGGCTGAAGAACCCGCGCACCCTGGTGGCGACCGGAAATCTGGTCTTCGAGGCGCCGGCAACTGATATTGCCGACCTTGAACAGCGGCTGGAGGCAGCCTTCGAAAAAACCTTCGGCCGCCATGTCGACATCATCGTGCGTGGTGCCAAGGACTGGCTGAAGCTTGCCGCCGGCAATCCGTTCCCGGCCGATTCGGCCAAAGCAGGCGATCAGGTGGCCGTACGGGTGATGCGCAAGCCTGCGCCCGTGGAGGCCGTGACGGGGCTCCAGGCCTATGCCGGCGTGGATGAAAAAGTGACTTCGGTCGGCGGCGACATCTGGGTCGTCTTTTCGCGCGAGAGGCCAAGCTCGCGGCTGCTTGCGGCGATGAATCACAAGCGCATGGGCACGGGCACGTCGCGCAACTGGAACACGGTGCGCAGATTGGCCGAGATGCTCGGGTAGGTTTTGGGGCGGCTCTCGCCGCCCCAAAATTCACCTTGTCAGGCCTTCGCGGTCCTGGCGCCGGCGCCCAAAGCGGCGGTGCGCAGCACGTAGTAGATGATGCCGGCGATCGCCACGCCGAAGAACCAGCCATAGACACCCCACCAGGACGGCAGCCAGTTGGTGAAGTTGGGCAGGATCGACGAGAAGATGGCGCCGATGCCGGCGGCGATGAAGGCGTTGACGTGCCAGCCGCCCTGGAAGCGGAATTCGCCATCTTCGCGATAAAGCGCCTCGACGTCGACCTCACCCTTCCGGATCAGGTAGTAGTCGACCATCATCACCCCGAAGATCGGCCCCATCGTCGCGCCGATGATGTTGACGAAGGAAGCCGCACTGCCTTCCCATGGCGCGAAGGGATAGAGCAGCAGGGCGATCACGGCCGCGATATAGCCGCCCTTCTTGAAGTCGATCTGCCTGGGAAAGACATTGGAGAAGTCGAAGGCCGGCGAGACGAAGTTCGCCACCACGTTGATGCCAAGCGTCGCAACTGCAAAGGTCAGGGCAGCAAGCGCCGCCAGGAACCAGCTGTCGAATTTCGCCGATATCTGGTCGGGATGCAGCAGCACCTCGCCATAGACGTCAAAGGCGGCAATGGTGGTGACGCCGGCCACCAGCGAAAACAGGATCAGGTTGATCGGCAGGCCCCAGATGTTGCCCTTGCGCAGCGATGCCTTGTCCGGCGCGTAACGGGCGAAATCGCAGAAATTGAGATAAAGCGCGGAAAAGTAGGTGACCCAGATCGCCGCCACCGCGAACAGTGAGGTCCAGGAGCCAGGAGTACCCGGCACGCCAGCATCCTTGGTCTTGTCCAGCAGCACGTCCATGGGGATGTCGCTGGTGAAGGCAAATCGTCCTGATTTGACGCAGAGATAGATCGCCAGGATCAGCATCATCACCCAGACAGCGGGGCCGGCCCAGTCCTGGAATCGGCGGACCGTTTCCATGCCGTTCTGGATGATCAGCAATTGCAGCCCCCAGATGACCACAAAGCAGATCACCTCCAGGCCGGTATGACCGAGGAAGTGCGTGCTGGCGTTGAAATCGGCGAACCATTGCGTGCGGATCAGCAGCGCCACGATCGCGCCCGAGGCGGCGGCAGTCTGCGCGCCGTACCAGAAGCAGGCGACGATGGCGCGCACCAGCGCCGGTATGTTGGCGCCCCAGATGCCGAAAGAGGCGCGGGCAAGCACGGGGTAGGGCACGCCCGTCTTCACGCCGGCATAGCCGACCATGTTCATCAGCGCGTAGATGATCAGCGAGCCGATGCCTATGGCGATGATGAAATTGACGAAGCCGCCGCAGAACAGGAACAGACTGGCGGCAAGATAGTAGCCCCAAAGGCTGTGGACGTCCGACGTCCAGACGTTGAAGATCGAGAATGGTCCCCAGTTTCGAACTTTGGCCGGAGCCAAATCCTCGTTGTACAGATCAGGTGAAGCACCCTGTATCGTCATGGCAATGTTCCCCTTTTGCAGCACGCGCCCTCACGCGTTGGCCGCGTGCAGGTTAAGCCTGCCGCAGGGGAACCGACAAGCAACCTATTTGCCGGCTTTGGCCTTAAAGATATTCAATGAGAACTGCGATTATCGATGCACGGCGATGGTGGGTCATCGCTGAACCACGGATGAGTCGAGGTTCGACGCGGGGATTCCAATCTGAAGCGGTGGCTCCCGACATCTTCGGTTGGGGGCATCTAAGCGATTGCCATCACCTGCTTGTGGTCCGCGACTTCGGCGAGCAGCCAATCCTGAAACAGACCAGTGCCTGGCTTGTTGCCGATGCTGCGACGCTGATGCAGGTAAATGCCGGCCGGATAGGTGTGGCGGGCACGGAACGGCGCGACCAGCTTGCCTTGCTGCAGAAAATCTTGCGCCATCATCGTGTCCGCAAGCGCTATTCCGGCGCCATTGATCGCTTCGCGCATGATCAAGGTGCAATCATCCAGTGTTGTGCTGGATTTTGGCGTCGTTTCCAGAACGCCTTCCTGCTCCAGCCAACGCTTCCATCTCATGGTTTCGCATTCATGGATCAGATGATGATTGACCAGATCGGCCGGCGATCGCAGCGGCACAGGCCCCTCCAGAAGCGAAGGCGCACAGACCGGCGTCAAAAGCAGCGGGATCAGCAGCGTCAGAGCCGGGCCGGCCTTGTAGACGAACTCGTCGACAATGGCCAAATCGAAGTTGGCGCGCTTGCCTGAAGTGGAGATCTCCAGATCCACCGACGGATGCAACCGGCGAAAGTTCGGCAACCGGTCCGCCAGCCAAAGGTTCAGAACGGTGGGCACGCACAAGACCCGGACACGTTGGATCTTGCCGTGGCGCGACCCCTCGGAGAGGCTGACGTCATCGGTGGCGCGCCAGATCGCTTCGAACGCCTCCGAGAGGCTGCGCGCATAGTAGGAGCCCCTTATGGTTGGCGTTATCTGGCGAAAACCGCGTTCGAACAGGTCTTGGCCAAGATTTCGTTCAAGCGCGCGGATGTGCCGGCTGACAGCCGAGGGTGTCAGATGCAGTTCTTCCGCCGCGTCCTTGACGCTGCCAAGGCGAGCGGCGGCCTCGAAAGCGCGCATGCCATTGAGTGAGGGAAGGGCCATTGGCCGATCATGAATTGTCAGTTGAGTTTTTGTCAATCGACATGGGCGGAATTCGCGTTTGATCGCCTGCCCTGTTAGGGGATACCCAGACGACAAGAGCAATTAAGTCGTCTCAAGAAAGCGACTATTTGGGGACCCATTATACCACGAACGGCGGAGACCGGCTTGACCAGTCTCCACCGGGGTGAGCGAAGCGTTGCTCGCTACCCGGCTGGTATTGCCGCAATCGGAGAGAGCGCCAGCCTATGCCTCAATCGCCAGCGCCGGTTTTCGAGACCGCGGACGAGATTTCCGCCGCCTCCGTCGTCGTGATCTTGCAAACTGCCCAAACAGGCTTCGGCCCGCGGGCGTCCACCCTGGATGCCGAGATGGGCGGGATTCTCTCGCGCGCCTGCTCCGACCCGGCCGCCTTGGCCGAATCCGGCACCTGCATCGATCTTATTGCCCCGCAGTCTGTATCGACCAAGCGCGTGGTCGTCCTGGCCCTGGGCAAAGCTGAAGCCGTAACCACCCTGTCACTGGCGCGCGCCGGCGGTCTGCTTGCCGCGCATCTCGAGGGCAAGGGGGAATGCGCGCCCACCCTGGTCCTGGACCCGATCGCCGGCGTTGACCTGCCCGGCGCCGAAATCCTGGCGCGTGTCGCGCTTGGCATGCGGCTGCGCCGCTATCGTTTCGACATGCGCAACCGGCGGCAAGGGGCGGGAGCGGATAGAACCTTGCGGGTGAAACTGGTAGGGGCTCGCGGCCCGGACCTGACAGCGGCGCTGGCGCGGATCAATGCCATCGCCGACGGCGTCGAATATGCACGCACCCTGGTCAACCTGCCGCCGAACCACCTCCATCCCGACAATTTCCACGATCATCTTGAGCCCCTGCGTGAAGCCGGCATCGACATCGAAATGCTTGATGCCGCGCAACTGAAGGAGCTCGGCATGAACGCGCTTCTTGCTGTCGGATCGGGCTCGGCGCGCCCGCCGCGGGTCGCTGTCCTGCGCTACCGGGGCAAGGGTGCTCCCGCCCAACCACTCGCTTTCGTCGGCAAGGGCGTCTGCTTCGATTCGGGCGGCCTCTGCATCAAGGGCGGAGCGCAGATGTTCGACATGAAAGCCGACATGGGCGGGGCGGCCGCTGTGGTCGGCCTGCTGATCGCGCTCGCCCGGCAAGGCAGCCCGGTACACGTTGTCGGTGTTCTCGGCATCGCGGAGAACATGCCATCCGGCACGGCGCTCAAACCGCGCGACATCATCACGACGGCGTCCGGACAGACAGTGGAAGTGTTCGACACGGATGCGGAGGGACGCCTGCTTCTGGCCGACTGCCTCCACTATGCAGCCACGCGCTTCAACCCTTTAGTGATCGTCGATCTGGCAACGCTGACCTATTCGGTGACGCGTGGGTTGGGGTCGATATTCGCCGGCCTGTTCAGCACCGACGATGCCATCGCGTCACAGATGATCGCGGCCGGAGAAACGGTCGGCGAGCGGTTCTGGCGGCTGCCGCTCGACCGGGCCTACGACGAGGGCCTGCAATCGCCGTTCGCGGACCTGCGGCATCATGCCAAGGATATGGAAGATGGCGATGCTCCCTATGCCGCAGCCTTCCTGCGCCATTTCACCGAAGATCGCCCCTGGGTGCATCTCGACATCGCCAGCAAGGAACTGACCGACACCGATCGGCCGCTCGGCAGGCAAGGTGCCACGGCATTTGGCGTGCAGATGCTGGAAGAGTGGGTGCAGGTCACCCGTAACATGAGTTAGGCGCCTGCCGCCGCGGACGATAAAAGTACCTTCAATCGCACTGGGAATTGGGATGTCATCTGAGATCATCGGCATGGAAGGACGGGCCGCTTTTGGCGCCTACGAGACCTGGTATCGGGTCAGTGGCGAACTCGGCGGCGAAAAGGCGCCTGTGGTGATCCTGCATGGCGGCCCGGGCGTCGCTCACAACTATGTCGATGCCTACAAGCTTCTTGCGCGAAGGGATCGCGCCGTCATCCACTACGACCAGTTGGGCTGCGGCAATTCCACCTTGCTGCCTGAGAAAGGCGCCGATTTCTGGACACCTGGGCTGTTCATCGACGAGCTTGAAAACCTCGTCGACCACCTCGGCATTCGGACAGGCTTCCACGTGCTCGGCCAGAGCTGGGGCGGTATGCTGGGCGCCGAATATGCCGTGACGCGGCCGCAAGGCCTGAAATCGTTGACCATAGCCAACTCACCGGCTTCCATGAAACTGTGGGTCGAAGAGGCCAACCGGTTGCGTGCGGATCTGCCCGCGGATGTGCAGGAGACACTGACCCGACACGAACAGGCCGGCACGACCGACGATGCGGCGTACCAGGCTGCGACGATGGTGTTCTACGAGCGGCATGTCTGCCGGGTCGTGCCTTTCCCGCCCGAAGTCACGGAAAGTTTCGCCCAGGTCGTGCGCAATCCGACCGTCTATAATCTGATGAATGGGCCAAACGAGTTCCATGTCATCGGAACGCTGAAGAACTGGAGCATCGTCGAGCGCCTGCCGGCCATCGATGTTCCCACACTGATCATCTCCGGACGTCACGACGAGGCCACGCCCGCGACCGTGCAGCCCTATAAGGACGGCATCAAGGGGTCTCGCTGGGAGATATTCGAGCATTCCAGCCACATGCCGCATGTCGAAGAGCAAGATGCGTGCATGCGGGTGATGGGAGACTTCCTGGACCACAACGATAACTGAAAAAAGGGGAATCAAGACATGAAGAAACTGCTTCTGGCGGCAACAGCCGCGGCATTGCTGGCCGGTACATGGCTGGCCCCGGCACAGGCCGAATATCTCAAGGAGCACCGAGGCGGCACCATCCGCCTGCTGGCCCGCTCCGCGGCCGGAACGCTCGATCCGCACATCAATTACACGGACCAGGGCTGGCAGATGTACCAGCCGATCTATGACGGCCTGGTGGCCTTCCGCAAGGCCGAGGGCATGGACGGTTTCACCATCGTCCCCGATCTGGCCGAGGCCCTGCCGCAGGTCAGCAATGACGGCAAGACCTTCACCTTCAAGCTGCGCAAGGGCATCAAGTTCTCCAGCGGCCAGGATCTTGGCGTGAAGGACGTCGTCGCTTCTTTCCAGCGCATCTTCAAGGTTTCCGGACCCACCTCCGGCACGTTCTATGCCGGCATCGTCGGTGCGGACAAATGCCTGGCCGACACCAAGGGCTGCACGCTGGAAGGCGGCGTTGTCGGCGACGAAGCGGCCGGCACCATCACCATCAACATCACCAAGCCGGATGCCGAGCTGCTCTACAAGCTTGCCTTGCCGCATGCCGTGGTCCTGCCGGCGGACACGCCCGCTGAAGACATGGGTTCCAAGCCCATTCCCAGCACCGGCGCGTACATGATCTCCGCCTTCGACCCGAACAAGGGCATGACGGTTTCCCGCAACCCCAATTTCAAGCAGTGGAGCGAAGAAGCCCAGCCGGACGGCTATCCGGATGTCGTCCAATATGATTTCGGCCTGTCCGAAGAGGCAGCCGTCACCGCGATCCAGAACGGCGAAGCGGACTGGATGTTCGACGCTCTGCCGAGCGACCGCCTGGGCGAACTGGGCAGCAAGTCCATGGACCAGTTGCACATCTCACCGCTTTCGGCTTGGTGGTACGCGCCGCTGAACAACCGTCTCGCACCCTTCGACAACGAAAAAGCCCGCCAGGCCGTTGCCTATGCGATCGATCGCAACACGCTGGTCAAGCTGTTCGGCGGCAAGGTGCTGGCTTCGCCGGTCTGCCAGGTCCTGCCTCCGGACTTCCCCGGCCATGAAGACTATTGCCCCTTCACCAAGAATCCGGGCGCCAAATGGTCGGCCCCCGACCTCGACAAGGCAAAGCAGCTCGTCGAGGACTCCGGCACCAAGGGCCAGAAGGTGACGATCATCGTCGAGGACACCGCCATTTCGCGCTCCATCGGCGTCTATCTGCAGAGCGTGCTGACCAGCATCGGCTATGTCGCCGACGTCAAGCCGATCTCGTCGAACATCCAGTTCACCTACATCCAGAACACCAACAACAAGGTGCAGATGTCCGTCACCCAGTGGTACAAGGACTATCCGGCGGCTTCGGACTTCCTGAACATCCTGTTCAGCTGCGCCTCTTTCCGCGAAGGTTCGGACGCCTCGATCAACATCGCCGGCTTCTGCGACAAGGAAATCGACGCCAAGATGCAAAAGGCATTGGACCTCGGCGTCACCGATCAGAAAGCCGCCGATAAAATGTGGGCTGAAATCGACAGGCAAGTCACCGACAAGGCACCTGCGGTCGGCCTCTTCACGCCGAAGCGGCTTGACTTCGTCAGCAAACGTCTTGGCAATTTCAAGTTCAACCGGCAGTTCAACTGGATGATCACCCAATCCTGGGTACAGTAATGGCCTGGGTGCAGTAACGAACCGCGGAGGGGCACGTCCGTGTCGAACGTAGCTGTCGCCGCGCCGCGCAAGACGCGAGGGCCCTGGGCCGTCGCGTTTGCGAAGCTGGCAAGGGACAGGGCTGCCATGGCGTCGCTGGCCGTGTTCCTCCTCATCATCCTTGCCTGCCTCAGTGCGCCTCTTTATGCGAAATGGGCCGGCGTGGACCCCTTCGCCTCGACGCTCGACGCCGTCATCCAGATCGACGGCGTCGACGTTCCGGTGATGGAACAGTCGACTGAGGGGCTCGGGCTTGGCTACACACCGCTCGGCCCGACCTGGCGGCTGGGCAATTACTTCCTCGGCGCCGACAGCCAGGGGCGCGATGTCATGGCCAGGATGCTCTATGGCGGGCTGAGCTCGTTGCTGATCTCCGGAGCAGCCACCATCTTCACCCTGATCCTGGGCACGGCGGCGGGATTGATCGCCGGCTATTTCGGCGGCGTCACCGACACGGTGCTGTCGCGCTTCCTCGACATACTGTGGGCGTTCCCCATTTATCTGCTGGCGATTTCGCTCTCCATCGTCACCATCGCGCATGGCATCACGATAGGACCGATCCAGATCGAATCCGGCAGTCTGTGGCTGCCTGTCATCATCATCGGTATCGTCTATGTGCCCTATGTGGCTCGTCCGATACGCGGGCAGGTTGTGGCACTGCGCAAAAGCGAATTCGTGCTCGCCGCGATCAATCTGGGCGTGCCGGGATGGCGCATCCTGTGGCGCGACATCCTGCCCAACGTCACCACGACGCTGATCGTCTTCGTGCCGCTGATGATGGCGCTGAACATGCTCACGGAATCAGCCCTTTCCTTCCTTTCGATCGGCGTGCAGCCGCCGGCCGCGAGCTGGGGCACCATTATCCAGGACGGACAGGCGCTGCTCTACACCAGGCCACTGGTGGCGCTGGTGCCGGGCCTGGCGATCGCGGTTTCCGTCATGGCGCTCAATGTCTTCGGCGACGGTCTGCGCGACGCGCTCGACCCGCGCTCCAAGGTTCGGCTGGGGCGCGACTGATGATCTACGCAATCCTGCGCCGGTTCGGCCAGATGCTGTTCGTGATGTTCGGCATCTCGGTCATCGTCTTCCTGATTTTCTTCGCCACGCCGGGCTCCGATCCGGCGGCGCGCATCGCCGGCCGCAATGCATCGCCCGAAGTGCTGGAGGCGGTACGCCACAGCTTCGGCTTCGACCGGCCGCTCTACGTGCAATATGTGACGATGATGGAGAAGATCTTCGTCACCGGCGATCTGACCTCCTTCGTCAATCGTGGCTGGAAGGTGGTGCCGGCGGTCATGGATTCGATCCCGGTCACGCTCTCGCTGGTGTTCGGAGCGGCGATCCTGTGGGTGGTCGTCTCCATCATGATCGGCATCGCCGCCGCCGCCACGCGCGGCAGTTGGCTGGATAAGCTGCTGATGGCGCTAGGGCTGCTCGGTATTTCGATGCCGGTGTACTGGCTGGGCGAGGTGATGAACCTGATCACCCAGAGCCGCTACCACGACAGCTGGGCGTTCTCCTGGGTGCCGCCGCTCGGCTACAAGAACTTCTCCGACGATCCAAAGGGCTGGTTCCTGACCCTGGTCATTCCGTGGATCACGCTGTCCATTCTCTACATCGGCATTTATGGGCGCGTGCTGCGCGCGGCGATCATCGAATCCCTGCAGGAGGACTATATCCGTACGGCCCGGGCCAAGGGCCTGTCGGAGACCCGCATCCTGCTGCGCCATGCCTTGCGCACGTCGCTCATCGCCTTCGTCACCTTGTTCGGCCTGGATTTCGGTGCGCTGGTCGGAGGCTCGGCCCTGCTGACGGAGGTGGTGTTCGGGCTGCACGGCATCGGCAAGCTCACTTATGACGCGCTGCAGAATCTCGATCTGCCGATGATCATGGCAACGGTGATGTACGCTTCGATGTTCGTGGTTGTTGCCAATGCGGTCGTCGATTTCGTCTACATCCTTCTCGATCCGCGCCTGAGGACATCATGATACTGTCGGTGCGCGACCTCAAAGTATCCTTCCGCACAAATGATGGCCTGGTGCGGGCCATCGATGGCGTTTCCTTCGACCTCGAGGAGAGCGAGATCCTCGGCGTCGTCGGTGAGTCCGGTTCCGGCAAGACCGTGTCGCTGCTGGCCGTCATGGGTCTGATCACCGATCCCAACGCCACCATCGAAGGCTCGATCCGTTACAAGGGCCGCGAACTGGTGGGACTGCCCGCGCGCGAACTGAGGCGGCTGCGCGGCAACGAGATCGCGATGATCTTCCAGGATCCGATGACCGCGTTGACGCCTGTCTACACGATCGGCTGGCAGATCGCCGAACAGATCCGCGCGCATCGCAACATCAGCAAGTCCAAGGCGATGGAGCGCGTGGAGGAATTGCTGGCCGAGGTGAATTTTCCGAATCCGCACGAGGCGATGTCGCGCTACCCGCACCAACTGTCCGGAGGCATGCGTCAACGGGCGGTGATCGCAATGGCTTTGTCCTGCAATCCGGCGTTGCTGGTGGCTGACGAACCGACCACGGCGCTCGACGTCACCGTACAGGCCGGCATTCTCGATCTGGTGCGCAAGCTGCGCGCGACGCACAAGTCGGCGGTGGTCTTCATCACGCATGACATGGGCGTGGTCTCCGAACTCGCCGACCGGGTCATGGTCATGTATGCCGGCCGCGTGGTGGAGCGCGGCAGTCGCGCGGAGCTGTTTTCCGATCCGCGACACCCCTATACGCGCGCTCTGCTCGGTTCGATCCCGCCGCTGACCGGCGAAAAACCACGCCGCCTGCCGGCCATTCCCGGTTCGCCGCCGTCATTGCTGCGATTGCCGCAGGGCTGTGCGTTCGGTCCGCGGTGCCCGGTTCACTATGAGCCCTGCGAGGCCGGCAAACCCGACCTCGGGAGCGGCACTCATGCCGCGGCGTGCTTCAGGGTGGCACAGGCATGAGCGGATCGATGACCGACAAGAACCGCCCCATTATCGAGACGCGTTCGCTGGGCAAGCGCTTTTCCATCGGCAGCCGTTTTTCCGCCGAAGGCAAGCGAACCGTTCATGCGGTCGACAATGTTTCCCTGACCGTGTGGCGCGGCGAGACGGTCGGCCTGGTCGGCGAATCCGGATGCGGCAAGTCCACGCTGGCGCGCTGCCTGGTGAGGCTCTACGACATATCGGACGGCGAGCTTCTGTTCGAAGGCAACGATATCACCTCGAAGTCGCTGTCCGAACTCAGGCCGCTCCGGCGCCGCCTGCAAATGGTTTTCCAGGATCCGTCGGCATCGCTCAATCCGCGCCGGCGCGTCGGCGACCTGGTGGCCGAGCCGCTGCGCATCCATGGCAGGCTCTCGTCGAGCGAGATCACCAGACGCGTGGCGGAACTGTTCGACCTTGTCGGCCTGCTGCCGGATCACGTCATGCGGTTTCCGCACGAATTTTCCGGCGGGCAACGCCAGCGCGTCGGCATCGCGCGGGCTATTGCATTGAACCCGGACCTCGTGGTCCTGGACGAACCCGTCTCCGCGCTCGACGTGTCGGTGCAGGCGCAAATCGTCAACCTGCTTGCCGATCTGCAGGAGAAGCTCAATCTCACTTACATCTTCATCGCCCACGACCTGTCGGTGGTACGTCAGGTTTCAACCCGCATAGCGGTCATGTATCTCGGCTCGATCGTCGAAGAAGGGCCGGCGGAAGAGGTGTTTGCAGCACCAGCCCATCCCTATAGCCAGGCGCTGATCTCGGCGGTTCCTGTCGTGGAGACGACGCCCAGCGGGACGCGCAAGCGCATCATCCTCACCGGCGACGTACCGAGCCCTCTGAACCCTCCAACCGGCTGCCGTTTCCATCCCCGATGCCCGATCGCGGCGGAGCGCTGCCGTTCGGAACGGCCGCAGTTGCGGGAATACCGACCCGGTCGCAAAGTCGCCTGCCACTTTCCGACGATGTAGGCGACACTCACCACCGCACAGCTGATCGCCTTCGCCTGACAGATTTCTGAAAGATTCCATTCTTTGGCTGGAACCAACCGGCTGTTGGCGCGTTTGGTGGGGTTCGATCGAGCGCATTGCGGTCGACCGGGAGGAAACGATGGATCAATTGCATTTCTTTTCGCCCGTGCGGATTTCGCGCGGGCAAGGGCACCCTGCGGAAGAAATCGATAGTGTTGCCGAAGCCATGATGTTCTTGCGGAAATGGCCAACGGGACGGCGCGGTCCGGTTTATCAGTGCGCGCTGAACTGTTGCTCGGCCGCTTTGTCGGGCCAGATGTCCGCCGAGGAAGCAAGGAAAGCGTTCACCGGCTTTGCCCGCATCACGCGCCTTCTCGACGATGACATGGCTTTGCCGGTAGGCGGCGAAGGCAAGGCAAGCGTGCACGCATTGCGACGATAGGCTGTTGTCCTGACGGTCCTACAAGGTCTCGCGCTGCAGCGGCGCGGGGATCTCGTTGTGCAATGCGCTCCGGGATGGGGCCTCGAAAGTTCGTCCTACATGGCGCATTTTCACAGCGGACGGTCATCGTTCATGCTTACTTCAGTCACGAGCTTGCGGCGAAGCGCCATGGTGTAGTCGTCTGGCCCCTTCGGCGTCATGACGAAGGCCTGGGAACCGCCAATGACCGATTTGGCAAAATAGGATGCCAGAGGTTGGTCGGGATTCTCATCCTCCGTCGGGATGGCGATGGCATTGATCGTATATCCCTTGGCTATGGCGTTCGACCTGCTCGGCTGGACGGGAAGCCCGTCGTTGTTCTCGCCATTGGAGGAGATATCGATGACTTTCTTTGCGGCCTTTCCCGGGAACTGGTCGAGCAGGAGACTGCCTATGTCGATAGCCGAGGAGACGGATGTTCCGCCACGCCCTCTGCGGATGAAGCCGGTATCGCCTTTCCTGCTGATCACCGCAGCCGCCGCTTCGGCATCTTCCAGTCCGCAGATGCTTGTCCACGGCAGCACGACGCGCGCGTGTCCGGGGCTCGACCACTCAAAATAGGCAACGCCGATGCAACCAACATAATTCCGGCTGATGGCGGCGATGATCTCTGGCGAGGTGAGTGCCGCGGCATGTCCCTCGCGTTGCATATCGGCGATCTTCGGATCGATGGATGACGAAAAGTCGACCGCGAACACGATGGCGACGTCAACGTTCGCGGCATGGGCAGAGACCCCCCAAAACAGCGAAGCTGCAAGTATTCCTGTCATTCTCGAGATTGAACCGGCCGGCGTCAGGAGACTGCCCCAGCCTGTCATCCGCACCCGTTCGCGAAAGGGTGGGGGGCCGGCGTCCTGATGATACACACTGCCAAACATGTCATTCTCCATCTCGACATCCGGTCGTTTCAAAAAGCGGGTTCAACATGTGGAAATTTGGCGGGTGGCCTTGGTGCCCACGCCGAAGAGCAGCAGATCGGCCTTGGTCCACAAGAGATAACAGCCGAGCAAGGTCAGTGGCATGGCGAGGGCCGCGAAGGAGCCGCTCCACCAGACCTCAGGCAAAGCGCGGGCGAGGGCCACTGTCGTCGCCAGCATTGCCGGCAACCGGCTGGCGAGCACCGCACTGCGGAACGGATCGGGCCAAGCGGCCGGCCAGATCGAAATTGGCGTGCCGGGCCTGTGGAAGGTGCTGCCGAATTTGCCCAGCGCATGCAGCAGGCCGGAGGTCGCCGCAAGCAATGGATCGCCGAGCAGCAACAGGGCAATGCCGAGCCCGATCGCACCCAGGCCCGACAGGAAGTCGCCTAGACGGTTGAGGGCGGGATCGGGAGCATCCGGCCTTGCCCAGGCCCGGTGATAGGCCTCGCCGCCCCAGAAGAAGACCAGGGTGGTCAAGGTCAGCGCAACAGTGCCATGGCTGCCAGCGAAATATTCGATCACCGCCATGGTGACGCTGCTTCCCTCATGCAAGCCGACCGGCGCGGTGGCAATCTGGATCGCCAGACCGACAATGAGGCCGAGCGCATTGCCGCTGTTGTAGTAGCCACCCGGTCCCTTCATGCGGGCGCGAAGCGCCGATACCAAATGTGCGACCGGAAGAAGGATTGTCCGCGCATCCATCACTGCGCCCCCGCGACAAGTCCGGCCGGGTCTGGAATACGTTTCGCATCACCGGCAAGGGCCATCACATTCCTCCACTGGACCTGAATTGTTGGGATGACGATCGCCCGCCCGATTTGCGGACGCAGTTGCAAAGGCAGGGGCCGCGTCGAAGGGTTGAACCGAAGCGGTTCGCAAGGACGTGCGTGCCTGCGGCGCTCGGTTCGACATTGCCACGGACAGGATCGCACCCAGGATGATGCCGGCACCCAAGACGCTCGCGGACGAGCTCCGCTCGCCGAGAAAGATTGCCGCGCCCAGCGCCCCGAAAACGCTTTCTGCGCTGACGATCACGGCGGCGTGGCTGGCCGGCGTAAAGCGGAGGGCAACCGTCTGTATGCCGAAGGCAATCGCAGTGGAGAACACGCCGAGGATGGCCAGTTCCGGGCCGGCTGCGGATGCGGCGGCCAGCGACAGATTGCCTTGCATTGCACCGAGCGGCAGGGCGAAGGCTGCGGCGCCGAAGAACTGTGTCGCGGCAGCGGTGAACGGCCGCGCATGCACCTGCATGTGCCGGCCCAGCTCGACTGCCCAGAGCGCATAGCAGGCAGCCGAGAGCACAGCGGTAAGATCGCCACTGCTGAACCCGGCTATCCCATCCGACAACAGCAGGGCTCCAACAAGGGTCAATCCGGCGGCGATTGTAAGACTCGCTGTCGGACGTTCGCCTACGAGAAACCAGGCGGCCAGCGGTGTCATTACCGTTGCCGTGCTTACCAGGAAGCTCGCATTGGTGACGGAGGCCCCGAGATAGCAAAGCTGCTGGAGCGTGATGGAGATGGCAAACAGTGCGCCCACCTTGGCCAAGCTGGAAAAATAGTCCGGCCCGAGCGGAAGCCGCTTCTCCATGAAGACAAAGGGCAGCACAAGCAGCCCGCCGATCAGGCATCGCAGACCCACAGCACTCAGCGCGTCGAGATGCACAAGCACCATCTTTTGCGAGACATTGCCGAAGCCCCACAAAGCGGCTGCAAACAGCAGCAGCAAATTGGCTCTTGTCTTGGACACGCGCCCCCCTCGAACCAAGCCTTTCGTTGACTTGGTCGCCTTAATTTAGCAAAGCCTAAACAGCCTGCCGTTACGGCAGCGCTTGAGCGCGAAGGCCGACTGTTGCGAAGCGTTAGTTTTGAGTTAGGATTTCGTCAGGCTGGGATAGCAAATGCAAAGTGAGGACAGCGGCGCTGCAAATAGAATCTCACTCTTCGGCGGTTTCCGGATTGAAAATGAAACGGCCGGCCCGCTTCGGCTGACCGGGAAACGAGGGCCGGCAATCATCGCCTATCTGGCCCGGTGTCCGGGCATGGCGGCGACGCGGGAGAGGCTGGCTGACCTCCTATGGGGCGACAGCGACGCTGAACATTCGCGCAACAGCCTTCGGCAGGCCCTCAGTGTCCTGCGCCAGGATCTGGCGCGAGAGGGGGTGGATCTCATCCATTCCAGCGGTGAGTTGATCGCCCTGAGGCCAGAGCTGGTTCAAGTCGACGCGGAGAAGTTCGAAACGGGTCTCTCGGCCCGTTCCGCCCAGGACCTCGCGAAGGCCTTGGCGAACTACACCGGGCCCTTCCTCGACGGGCTTTATCTGGGAAGCAATACGTTCGATGACTGGATCACATCGGAACGCGACAGGCTGCTCGGCCGCGCGCTTGAGTCCTTCGAAAAACTGGCCCGTCTCGTCGACCCCGATGCCGGGCTGATCCTGGCCGATCGTATTCTGACCATGGAACCGACACGGGAGGAATCCTATCGGCTCAAGATGGAATTGCTGCTCGCATGTGGCCAACGCGACAGGGCAATCAGGACATACGAAGCTTGCAGAAGCATGCTGAAGAAGGAGTTCGGCGTCGAAGCCGGCCCTGAAACGCGGGCGCTTTGGCAATCTCTGTTGCTCGCCGCCGACGACGCTTCAAATGTGCAGTCGACAAATGGTGTTCCGTCCAGCCAGCGCCTTGGGCGTCCGTCCATCAGCGTTGCCGACTTCGTCAATCTGACCGGAAAGCAAGGCGACGACTTCTTCGCAAAGGGACTTGTCCAGGACATCACGACAGCCCTCTCCGAAGTGGCCGACTATGTCGTGCTCGCCGCGCTTCCGCCCGAGAAGAGCGGCCCAGGCGAAGAAGCCAAGACACCAGGGATACTCCGGGCGCGATATATGCTCAGCGGCAGCGTCCAGAGATCCGGCAATGGGTTGAGGGTGAATGTCCAGCTCGTCGATGCCGCCGGCGGCCACCACGTCTGGGCCCAGAAGTTCGACGGCCACTCCGAGAACGCGCTCGAATTCCAGGACAGGATCGCACAATCTGTTGTTCTTGCCGTGATCCTCGAACTTCAACTGACCAACTGGAAGGTTCGAGACAAAAGCCCGCCAGGGATCCCTGAAGTGCGCAGGCTGGTGAACGAAGCCCTCATGAAATATTTTGAGATGACTCGGGACTCACTTTTGGTCGGGATAGAGCTTGCCGAGAGGGCCTTCTCGATAGGTCCCGACAATGCCCGTGCAAAGCGGACGCTCTCGATCGTGATATCCATGGGCGTGGCGTTTGGTGCGCTGCCTCGGGAGCGTGGGGTGATCGAGCGTGCGGTCGAGCTTGCGGAAGCCGCAGTACGGGCGGTACCGGACGATGAAATTGCCCGATGTATTCTGTCGTTCGCTCTCGAAAGTTGCGGTCGCATCGACGAGGCGATCGCCGAATGCCGCCACGCGATCAGCCTCAACCCAAGCTACCCGACTGGCCACGGCGATATTTCGATGCTCTTTGCGTTGCGCGGACAGGTCGACGAAGCGGTGCGTGAGGCCAACGAAGCAATCCGGCTCGGAACGCACGATGTCATCGACTTCTGGCGCCACCACGGCCTGGTTGTGGCGCTCTTCGCTGGCGGAGACAACCAGCGGGCGCTCGAAGCCGCCCGCAAAGTGGTCAGGACAAAGCCTGGCTTCGTTCGCGGCGCCCTTTATTGGGCCGCGACCGCGTCGGCCACCGGAAACAACGAAGAAGCGTCCCGGGCCATCCACCATTGTCTGTCACAACTTCCGCATCTCAATCTGAGCAACGTCTGCCCTGGCTTTGTGCCGCGCTATGTAAAGGATCATCATCATTCCCGGTTCCTTGAGATGCTGTCGAGGGCTGGCCTTCCCAGTTCCTAGCCACATCGTTGGCGCAGACACCGTCATACGAAGCTGGAGGGTTCCGTCCTCCGCCCAGGCATCGAAAGCAGGCGACGCGTTGGCAATTCCGGCCAGGTCGACCTATACGCTACCCTGCGATTGAGGTATTCGACGCCCCACGCCGTCGCGCCGGCCAGTCATCCGCCGATTTGCGGCTTGGGCCTATCATGGCGCGTGATAGAGCCCGTACGACGCGATCCAACCTGTCGAAGTTATGAAGCATGAAAGATTATCAAAGGTTTAGGGTAGCCATAGCACCGATGATGGACTGGACGGACCGGCATTGCCGGTTCTTCCACCGCCAGCTGTCGAGCCATGCGCTGCTTTACACCGAGATGGTGGTGGCCGACGCCGTCATCCATGGCGCACGCGAGCGGCTGCTCGGCTTCGATGCGTCAGAACATCCGGTCGCGCTGCAGCTCGGCGGCTCGGATCGCGAAAAACTTGCCGAGGCGGCGCGCATCGGCGAGGCCTTTGGCTATGACGAGATCAACCTCAATGTCGGCTGTCCGTCAGACCGCGTCCAGTCGGGCACGTTCGGCGCCTGCCTGATGAAGGTGCCGGACCTCGTTGCCGGCTGTGTCGCGGCGATGAAGGCGGCGGTGACAATTCCCGTGACCGTCAAATGCCGCATCGGCGTCGACGAGCAGGATCCGGAGCCGGCCCTCGATGCGTTGGCGGATGGAGTTTTCGACGCCGGCGCCGACGCATTGTGGGTGCATGCGCGCAAGGCGTGGCTGGAAGGGCTGAGCCCCAAGGAAAACCGTGACATCCCGCCGCTCGACTACAACAGGGTTTATCGGCTGAAGGCTAGAAAACCTAACGAATTCATTGGCATCAATGGCGGCATTCAGACGATCGAAGAGGCGTTGGCGCATCTCGACCATGTCGATGGCGCCATGCTTGGCCGCGCCGCTTACCACACGCCCGGCATTCTGGCTGGCGTCGATGCCGCTTTCTACGGCGTCCAGTCCGAGCCGTTCGATTTCGCCGCGCTGATCGATACGATGGCGGACTATGCGGCACGTCATATCGAGCAGGGTGGGCGGCTTGGACATGTCACCCGCCACATGGTCGGACTGTTCCATGGCTTGTCTGGCGCGCGCCGCTACCGGCAGATCCTGTCCACCGACGCGACAAAACCCGGCGCCGGCCCGGACGTGCTGAAGGCGGCTTTCGCGGCCGTCGAGCTCGGCGGAGCGGCAGCCGAAGCGGCTTGAGATTCGGGGATCAGTCCCTGAGGATCATGCGGTCGCCGCGCACGTCAAAACCCGACAATGAACCGATGAAGTTCATGCCGAGCAGGCTCTGGCTGAGCATGCCGGGTGCGGCGATCATCACCGACATATCCCTGCGCGTGATGCCGCCGATCGCAATCTGATCGGTTTTCACGGCCGCGGCGCGTGCCATGCCGTTGGCGGTCGAAACCGGTATGGTGTAGTTGAGCGCCGCTGGATTGAATCCGGCGGCTTGTGCGTCTTCGGACGTCAGCACGGTGCTGGTCGCGCCGGTATCCACCACGGCCCGGACCGGGTTGCCGTTGATCAGGATGCGCGCTTCGAAATGGCCGTTGTCCGCCTTGTCGAGCGTCACCGTGGCGTGGCCGTCCTCGACGCCAAGCGCAAGCGGACTGCCGGGAACAAGGCCCGCGGTCACCCGGCTGGCGACATCCTGCAGTTCGTAGCGATACTGGTAACCGGCGATCAGCGCGAGCGCGATGGCCGCCCAGGCGCCTAAGTTGCGGGCCATGGCGCCCAGGGGTCGGCCCGAGCGAAGCAGGCCGGCGCCGATAAGGGCGCCAAAGGCGCCGAGCCAGATCAGCCGGCTGAAATCGTTGTTCTCCACGCCGAGGGTGCTGCCGGCGGAATCGTTGAGCATGAGCAGGACTGCTCCCACCCCGATCGCGGCCATCAATATCCAGAACAACCGGCTCATCCGCACCTCACGACAGCGCGTCGCGTTCGCGCGCCATGCGGGTGCGGCGCGTTTCCCGGCGCGGCCGGCGCTCGACCGTTTCCAGCCGGGCCGGCAATTCAGCCATGATGCTGCGGCGCGTTTCCGGCGTCATCCCGATCCAGGCGCCGATTTCCTCGCGCGTGCGGCCGCACCCGAAACAGAAGCCGGTTTTCATGTCGATCGAGCAGACCAGGATGCACGGGGATTCGATGGCCGTCATGACTTTCTCTTGGGCTTCCATCCGCAATCCCTTGTTCCACCTCCACATGGTGCAACGGCAAAGCCAATGCAAGCCCTCGCGATTGCGCCCTGCGGGGCCGGCTTTGCGGCAAATCCAGGCCCATCATCCCAGAGGTTGTGCCAACCCCGCAAGGCGGCTATGCCGCTTACCAACTCCAGGGAATGATCGATAACAAGATGACCAGCGCACAGCCTTTCGACGATTTTCGCAACTTGTTGGCCAATCTGCCGGCGGCCGACACGGCAGCCGAGACCCGCGTGCGCACGCTGTTTGCCAAGGCCGACAAACCAGGCAATTCGCTTGGCCGCATCGAAGACATCGCCGCCTGGCTGGCCACCTGGAGCGGGCGGGCTCCGCCCGCGGTGACAAGACCGCTGATGGCGGTCTTTGCCGGCAATCACGGCGTCACGCGCCACGGCATTTCGCCACGGCCGGTGGCGGCGACCGCCAACGCGGTCGAACTTTGCGCCGCCGGAGGTGCCGCAATCAACCAGATCTGCATTGCCTACGATCTCGGGCTTAAGGTTTTCGATCTTGCCCTGCACATCCCGACCGCCGACATCACCGAAGAGGCCGCGCTGGACGAGCGTGGCTGTGCCGCCACCATGGCCTTCGGCATGGAAGCGATCGCCGGCGGCACCGACCTTTTGTGTCTCGGCGATCTCGGCGTCGGCAACTCCACCGTCGCCGCCACCCTGTTTGCGGCGCTGTTCGGGGGCAGGGGCGCCGATTGGGTCGGCCCGGGGTCAGGCGCCGATGCGGCGATGCAGGCACGCAAAGCCGACGTGGTCGATGCGGCGCTGGCTTTTCATGACGGCCATCTCGGCGACCCGCTCGAGGCGCTGCGCCGGGTCGGCGGCCGGGAATTCGCAGCGATCGCCGGCGCCATCCTTGCCGCGCGGATGCAGAAGATTCCGGTGCTGCTCGACGGATTGGCGGCGACGGCAGCCGCAGCGGTACTGCATGGCGTCAATCCCGCCGCGCTCGACCATTGCCTGCTGGCCAGCCTTTCGCCGGAACCCGCGCATGCACGCGCCGCCCAACGGCTCGGGCTGCGCCCGTTGCTTGATCTGGGCATCAGCCATGGCGAAGGGGCAGGGGCCGCCCTTGCCGCGGGTCTGGTCAAGGCCGCCGCGCTGACCAGTTCGGGCATGGCTGCGGCGGTACGCGGTTAGGGCTTGAGGTATTACCGCCGTCGAGCCGCCACCGCCGCGGTCGGCAGTGCTGGCAATTCCTCCATCACCCGGCTCAGCGGGAAGATGGCGATCGCCTCGGTGCCTTCGCGCAGCTTGGAATGAAGTTCGAACTCGCCGCCATGCATTGCGAGCAGCCCTTGCACGATCGGCAGGCCAAGCCCGGTGCCTTGCTCGGCGCTCTTGATGGCGATGGAGCCCTGGCCGAAGGCGGAAAGCACGATCGGGATCTCATCTTCCGGTATGCCCGGGCCATTGTCCTTGATCGAAATGTATTGTCCGCCGCCCGCCGTCCAACCGACACGGACGCGGATTTCGCCGCCGGTGGCGGTGAATTTTATCGCGTTCGACAGAAGGTTGAGCGTGATCTGCCGCACGGCCCGTTCATCGGCGAACAGCCGAGGCAGCTCGTGCTCGAAATCCTGGACGACACGGATATCCTTGTTGCGCGCTCTCAACTCCATCATGTGACAGCAGTCCTCGACGATACCAAGCAGCATCACCGGCTCTTCATTGAGCTGGTAGCGGCCGGCCTCGATGCGTGACAGGTCGAGAATCTCGTTGATCAGGTCGAGCAGATGCTGGCCGGATTCGTGCACGTCATGGGCGTAGTCACGATAGGTGGGATTGCTCATCGGTCCCAGCACCTCGTTCGACATCACCTCGGAAAAACCGAGAATGGCGTTGAGCGGCGTGCGCAATTCGTGGCTCATCGAGGCGAGGAACCGCGATTTCGCCAGATTAGCGTCCTCGGCCCGCCGCCGCGCTTCGTCCGACATCGATTTCGCCGTCTCCAGTTCGGCGATCAGCGCATCCTTTTCGGAGCGGAACGACAGCATCATCAGGGACGAGTGGTTCAGATGACGGGCCACATAGGCGAAAAACGGCAGCGACACGACCAGCAGCGCGGCCATGATCGCCTCGACCGGCATCCATAGCTTGGCGCCGGCATAGGCGTAGAGCGCCACGGGAACGGCAAAGGTCGCCAGCAGCGCGCCCCGCAGAGACGAGGTCATCACCGCGGTCGCCGCCATGGCGAACAACAGCACCACGGCCTTGACGATGTGGAACGGATCGACCTCGCAGACGCTGCAGCCAAGCCACACGAACCAAGCCCAGCCGAGACCGCACAGGAAATGGCCGATCAGGAATTCCCGCCGTGCTTGCAAAGGGTTGAGCTCGGAAGCTTCAGTGCGCTCGATGCGCCGCGCCATGAAGGCAACGATAGTGTAGCAGGTTAGCGTGAACAGCGCCCAAAGCCCGATCTCATTGCCGATTCCGGCCAGCCGGCCACCCGCGGCAATCGCCAGCACGAGAAGCGGGATGGCGATGGCGCCGCTTGTCATCGCTCGGGCATGCAGCTTCAGCAGTTCGCGATCGAAATCGGGATTGCCGGCCTGCTGCGAAAGACGGTCACGCGTCTTGCGCACCGCGCGCGCGACATCGCTGTTGCGATGGCGTTTCCTGCGGTCCACAATGAACTTGTCCGCTGTGTTCGAGCGTTGCAAGGGCATCAAAACTTCAATTTATGCGAGCAGCGGTTTCCAAGTGTTAAGCTACGTTCGAATGATTAACCAACCGTTTGCCATATGAGCCGTTCATGGTCGCCGAGGCCGCGCCGGCGATACGTTGCGCGCCCCAGAAGCCTGTGGCGCCGGCTGGTGGATTACGGGCTTGCCGTCATCATCCTCGGACTGCTGATCCTGCTGGCGGCCCGCCTCGACCGGGTGGAGACACGCAAGACGCAAGGCGTGGCAATCATCAACGACGGCGATTCGATCACGCTTGGCACCGAGCGTATCCGCATGCGCGGCATCGATGCTCCGGAATATACGCAGACCTGCCGCAAGAACGGCGCGGACTATTCCTGCGGCACGCTTGCGCGTCAGTCGCTCGTTCGCCTGATCGCCGGCAAGCCCGTCTCTTGTACCGGCTGGCAGCGTGATCGTTATGGCCGGCTGCTCGGCGACTGCACCGCCGGCGGCAAGGATCTCAACCGCGCGCAGGTCGAGGCGGGCTGGGCGGTTGCCTATGGCGACTTCGAGAGCGAGGAAGCCATCGCCCGCGCGGCAAAGGCCGGCATCTGGGCGGGAACGTTCGATCAGCCGCAGAATTGGCGAGACAGCCATCACGGCGAAGTCGTCGAGAAGAAGCACGGCACACTGGCGTCGATCGGCGATGCCGTGCGCGAGATTTTTCGCTTCTGGTGATGCGCATCCTGGAACTGGAACCGAGGACGAACAGGAGGATGGAATGAAGCTCTTCGACGGTGGCCGGGCGCCCAATCCAAGGCGGGTCCGCGTTTTCCTGGCCGAGAAAGGCATCGAGGTTCCGCAGGTGCCCATCGATATGGGCGCGTTGGAACACAGGCAACAGGCGGTCAGCTCACGCAACCCCTTGCAGCGTCTGCCGGTGCTGGAACTCGACGACGGCACCGTCATCACCGAATCCGTCGCCATCTGCCGCTATTTCGAGGAACTGCATCCGGAGCCCGCTTTGTTCGGGCGTGGCGCACTCGGCAAGGCGCAGGTCGAGATGTGGCAGAGGCGGATGGAGTTCAATTTGCTCAGCTGCGTCACGCAGGCCTTCCGGCACATCCATCCGGCCATGAAGGAATGGGAAATCCCGCAGGTCCCTGAATGGGGTGAGGCCAACAAGCCGAAGGCCGTGGCGTTCCTCAGGCTGCTGGACGGCGAACTGGGCAGCCGGGAGTTCATCGCCGGTGACAGCTATTCGATCGCCGACATCACCGGCCTGATCGCTGTCGATTTCATGAAGCCGGCACGCATCAAGGTACCGGATGAGTGCGCGAATGTGTTGCGCTGGCATCAAGCCGTTTCCAGCCGGCCGAGCGCATCAGCCTGAGAATGACTGCCGAACTCGAAAACCTCGTCGCCAGGGTCCGCGCCTGCCGCATCTGCGTGGAAAATCCGGCCGGCAAGCCGTTGCCGCATGAGCCGCGACCAGTGCTGCGCCCATCATCCACCGCCCGGATCCTGATCGCCAGCCAGGCGCCCGGCACCAAAGTGCATCTGTCGGGCATGCCGTTCACCGACGCTTCCGGCGACCGCCTGCGCAGCTGGCTTGGCGTGACGAGCGACGAATTCTACGACATCGAAAAATTCGCCATCGTCCCGATGGGCTTCTGCTTTCCCGGCCAGGATGCCAAGGGGGGAGATCTGCCGCCGAGGCGCGAATGCGCGGCGGCCTGGCGCGCACCTTTGATGGCCTCTATGCCACGGATCGATCTGGTGCTGACGATCGGTATCTACGCGCAGTCCTGGCACATGGGTGCGGCGCGCCGGCCCTCACTGACGGAAACGGTCATGGACTGGCGCTCCATCTGGGAGAATTCCATCGGTCCGAAAGTGCTGCCGCTGCCGCATCCCTCGTGGCGCAACACGGGCTGGCTGAAGAAGAATCCGTGGTTTGAAATGGATTTGCTACCTTTTCTGCGTTCGGAAATCCGCTATCGCCTCGGCTGACCTTTCAGCAAGAAATCACTCGCTTTTTGCCCGATCAGCAGAATTTCTTTCTTGTGAAAGGCCTGGATAAGGCAGAGTATAGGCATTCTATTCCCTTGGGAGCACGATATGGATCGCCTCGATAGAAAAATTCTCCGCCTCTTGCAGGAGGACGCGACACTCGCGGTCGCCGATGTCGCCAAGAAAGTCGGGCTGTCGACGACGCCTTGCTGGAGACGCATCCAGAAGCTCGAGGAAGAGGGCGTCATCAAGCGGCGCGTTGCCATTCTCGACCATGAAAAGGTCAATGTGCGCGTCACCGTCTTCGTGTCGATCCGCACCAATTCGCATAGCCATGAATGGCTGCGGCGTTTCTCGGAAGTCATCCAGGAGTTTCCCGAGGTGGTCGAGTTCTACCGCATGAGCGGCGACGTCGATTATCTCCTGCGCGTCGTGGTGCCCGACATCGCCGCCTATGACGCCTTCTACAAACGGCTGATCGCCAAGATCGAAATCCGTGATGTGTCGTCGTCCTTCGCCATGGAGCAGATCAAGTACACGACCGAAATCCCGCTCGACTACATGGTTCTGGACAAGGAATCGGGTGCCAACGCTGCCTGAGCTGAACGTCACATAAAGTCATCCCGCTTAGTTCTTCTTTTTGTTGAGGAAACTCCAGGGTGAGTTCACCGGCAGCGTGATCGTATCCGGCACGGTCTCGACGCTCACCACATCTGCCTTGCGCACGCTGTAGCCAGACTGGATGATGCTGACGCCGTCGAGGATGAACAGCTGGCTCTTCTCCATGTCCGGCTTCAGCGCGCCGGTGACCGCTACAGGCTGATAGGCCTCGGACATCTTGTAGGGACGGGCCGGCGTAACCAAGACAATCTGGTTGGGCGGCGGCGTCGGCATGTGACTGCAGGCACCCGTCCAGGGTACCAGCAGGAACTGGTAGACAAGATCACCGTCGCGATCGACCGGCAATGCGTAGCCGGCTAGCTGAATGCTTTTGTCCTGAAGATTGACGGACAGCGTTTCGCCATGGTCGGGCAATTTTGCCGCGATCATCGGCAGCCCGACGTTTTCGGCGGCGGATTGCGTAGCCGGACGCAGATCCTTCCAGAATATGTGCGCAGTCTCGGCCGAGGCATCGGCGGCAGCGGACACAAACAAAGCGGCAGCGAGCGCCAGGGTTGATTTTAGAGGATTGCTCATCGGCCGCTTCCTTTGAGCCTCAAGTAAAGACGCCGCTGCCAAAGACGTCAACGCTCGAGGCGCATCACATGTCGGCAGCCACTTCACATGTCGGCGAGATCCTGACATGGCGGAACGCGCGCCGTCAGCCTTTCCTGGCGGCGATCCGCGCGAGCGTCTTGGCATTGGTCAGCTCCCTTACGGCGTCCTTGCCGATCCAGCGCGCCGTCTTGTCGGTCGACTGCGCCAGCCGTTCGGCGACAGCCAGTGCGGCACCGTGCATGTCCATCGATCGTTTGCCGATCGACCGAAGCGCCCAGTTAACGGCTTTCTTCACGAAATTGCGGCTGTCGGCGGCATACACTTCGATGATCGGCAGGAAGGAGAGGAAGGTCGCCCCTGGCTCCTGCTTCCGGTGGACGACAGACCAGGCCATCATGGCGAAGGCCGTGCGCCGAACGAACTCCCGCTCGTCGGCCGCAAACTCGGCGATCAGTTCTTTCCAGGCGTCCGTATCGACAAAGAGATCCGAGACGCCGTCGACGATGTCCCAGGAGTCGAAACTAGCCGCCCATCGCCTTGCATCTTCAGCAGAAAACCGTTTCGGGTCAGCTGTGACGGAGGCAATGAACTGCGCCTCCATGATGCCGCTGTCCCATAGCTCGAAGGCGCGCTCGTGGTTGCGTTTGATCGTCCGCGCGATCTGCCGCTGCATGCCGTGCGAGATGCCAAGTGCACGGTCGATCTTGATGCCGTAGCGCAACATGCCGAGGCGGTTCTGCTCGGATCCGATGGCGCGAAGATGGGCGACGATTTCCGCGGCACTGGATTGAGGCGAGAGCTCTGCCACGGCAGAGACCTATTTTTCGAGACGGGCGAGCAGCGAGGACGTGTCCCAGCGCTTGCCGCCCATCGCCTGCACATCCTTGTAGAACTGGTCGACGAGTGCGGTGACCGGCAGTCTGGCGCCATTGCGGTCGGCCTCGGCCAGGCAGATGCCGAGATCCTTGCGCATCCAGTCGACGGCGAAGCCGAAATCATATTTGCCGGCGTTCATCGTCTTGTGGCGGTTCTCCATCTGCCAGGAGCCCGCGGCGCCCTTGGAAATCACCTCGATCACCTTCTCGATGTCGAGCCCGGCCTTCTTGCCGAAATGGATGCCTTCGGCCAGGCCCTGGACGAGGCCGGCGATGGTGATCTGGTTGATCATTTTGGTGAGCTGGCCGGCACCGGCCGACCCCATCAAGCCGACCATGCGGGCAAAAGCGTCGATGACAGGCTTCGCTTTGTCGAAAGCGTCCTGCTCGCCGCCAACCATCACGGTCAGCACGCCGTTCTCGGCGCCGGCCTGGCCGCCCGAGACCGGCGCGTCGAGAAACGAAAACCCGCCGGCTTGCGCCGCCGCTGCCAACTCGCGAGCGACCTCGGCCGAGGCGGTGGTGTTGTCGATGAAGACCGAACCCTTCTTCATCGATTTGAAGGCGCCTTCCGGACCGGTCGTCACCGAACGCAGATCGTCGTCATTGCCGACGCAGGAGAACACAAAATCCTTGCCCTCGGCGGCCTGCGCGGGGGCCGCCGCAAGGCTACCGCCATGCTGGCCAACCCATTGCTCGGCCTTGGCCTTGGTGCGGTTGTAGACGGTGACGTCATGGCCGCCCTTGTCCTTCAAGTGTCCGGCCATCGGATAGCCCATCACGCCAAGACCGAGAAATGCAACAGATGCCATGAGCTTGCCCTTCAGAATGGAAACGGAATTTGCTGCGAAAGCTCTAGGCTCTGCGCTCAATTCGTCAAGACGCGTATAGCCTGATCGACTGGTGCAGCCGAATTGAAAATCGTCAGCGTTTCAGGTGAACGGTGATCCGGCGCTCGATCCATTCGACGCCATGCCGCAAGATCTCGACCATCACCAGATAGACGAGGGCGACCCAGATATAGGCCTGGATGTCGAACGAGTTGGCGAAGGCGAGCTTGGCATTGCCCATCAGATCATAGACCGTGATGATGGCGACGATGGCGGACGCCTTGACCATCAGGATCAGTTCATTGCCATAGGGCCGCAAGGCAACGATCAGGGCTTGCGGCAGGATGATCTTGCGCAACGTCTGCAGCTTATGCAGGCCAAGCGAGGCCGCCCCTTCCCATTGCCCTCTTGGCACGCTCTCTATGGCGCCGCGCAGAATCTCCGCCTGGTAGGCGGCCGTGTTGAGCGCAAAGGCAAAGACGCCGCAATTGAACGCGTCCTTGAAAAAATCCCAGAGGCCGACCGACTGGAGTTCGACGCGGAACGAACCCAATCCGTAGTAGACCAGATAAGTCTGGACCAGCAGCGGCGTGCCGCGGAAGAAATAGACGTAGCAATAGGCGAGGCCGGACAGGATCCGGTTGCTGGACATGCGCCCGTAAGCGACGGGCACCGACAGGATCGCGCCGAGTACCATCGATATGGAAACCAGCGCCAGCGTGACCCCAAGCCCGCTCAGATAAGCCGGCGCATATTTGGCAAAGAAATCGGGATTCCAGGCAAGGAAGAGATAGCTGACGATGCCGATACCGAACAAAATCCATAGGCCCACCAGCGCGTAACCGGCGATACGCCTGCGCGGCCAGCCGCGCGCCCGTGGCGGCGGACGTTCGACCATGGTGGCCGTGGCGCTCATCGCTGCGCCTCCCGCCGGCCAAGCGAGCGCAGGATCGCATTGGTGGCGAAGGACGACAGGACGGCAAGGCCAAGAAAGACCAGCGAGGCGACGCCGAAGAACAGGAAAGCGTGCTTGGTGACGCGGGCCGCAATGCTGGCATTGCGCAGCGTCTCGGCCAGGCCGACGACCGACACCAGCGACGTGTCCTTGAGCAGGCTGAGCCAGCAGTTCTCCAGTCCGGGAAACGCGATGCGCAACAGTTGCGGCACGATCACCTTGCGCATGGTCAGCCAGTTCGAAAGACCGATGGCGTAGCCGCCCTCATACTGGCCTTTGGGAATGGCGCGGAAGGCGGAAAGGAAAACCTCACTGGCATAGGAGGAGAAGATCAGTGCAAGCACGATCATGCCGGCGACAAAGCTGTTGACGTCGATGGTGACGTCAGGCCGGAAATACCTGACGAGATGCTGCAGCAGGATCGGCATGCCGAAAAAGAACAGGAAGAGCGTGACCAGTTCCGGCAGGCCGCGAAAGACCGTGGTGTAGATGTTGGCGGCAAGGCGCAGCGACGGTTCTTCGGACTGCTTGGCGAGTGCAATGAAAAAGCCGATCGTCAATCCGATGGGCAGCGTGGCAAGCGCCAGCGCAATGGTGATCAGTGCGCCATAGGCAATATCGTCAAGCCAGCCTTCAGGTCCCCAACTGAGAAGTGTCCATATGCTCTGGGCTGGCATCGACCGGTCTTATCCCCACGGCATTCCCAAGACGAATAGAAAGACGGCGGGGAAATTCCCCGCCGTCTTGACCTGGCTTATCAGGACTCGGCGCCGTAGACGTCGAACTTGAAATACTTGTCGTTGATTTCCTTGTATTTTCCATTGGCGCGAATGGCGGCGATGGCCGAATTGAGCTTGTTGACCAGGTCAGTTTCGCCTTTGCGTACGGCAATGCCGGCACCAGGCCCGAAAATCTCGACCGGCTGCGGCGAAGGTTGGCCGAGGATCTTGCAGCAGGCGCCGTCAGGCGAGTCCAGAAACTGCTGCAGCACGACGATATCGTCCTCGATGGCGTCGAGGCGACCATTGGCAAGATCGGCCTGCTCCTCGGGGCTGCTCGGATAGCCCTTCACGGTGCTGTCGGTGTAGGTCTTCGAGGCATAGTTGAAATGCGTGGTGGTGGTGGCGACGCCGATGGTCTTGCCGGCGAGATCTTCCTTGGTCACGCCTTTCAGCGTGCTGTCCTTCGGCACGGCGATCGCCGAGGGCGTGTTGTAGTATTTGTTCGAGAAGTCGACCTTCTCCTTGCGCTCCGGCGTGATCGACATCGAGGCGACGATGGCGTCGAATTTACCGGCCTGGAGGGCTGGAATGATGCCGTCCCAATCCTGGGCGACGAAGGTGCACTTGACCTTCATCTCATCACAAAGCGCCTTGGCGATGTCGATGTCGAAGCCCACGAGCTGGCCATCGGCGGTAAGGTTGTTGAAGGGCGGGTAGGCGCCTTCGGTGCCGATCCTCAGGGTCTTTTCCTGGGCCTGGGCGACGCCGAGCGTCAGCAGCGCGGCCGAAGCGGCAAGCGCGATACGCAGTGAAATACGCATGATGGTCCTCTCTTTATGGTCCCGGCCGTCGTTCCGAACGGCTCTGTGGGGCGGTGCTTTTGACCGCCCGCTGGCGCGATACTCCCACTCTTTCCAAGAAAAAAGCAACTGCAAAACCATAAAAATGGGCAAGGCTATTCTGCCGTTGCGTCAGCGCTCAAGCAACGAGCCCGGTGGTGCGCTCGATGAAGTCGGCTATCGATTTTGCATCGTCGAGATGGAATACCGGCAGCAGCACGCCTTCAATGGCAAAATCGGCGGCGACAGCGACGATGTTGGGATCCTCCGCCGAAAGCGGCGTGCGGTCCTTCGCATCCAGCCGGCGGGTTTCGATCTTGCTGTGGGCTTCGCGCTTGTAGCCCTCGACCAGCACGAGGTCGCAAGGGGCAAGCCGCGACAGGACAGTCTCCAATGTCGGCTCATCCTCGCCGCGCAGCTCGTGCATCAGTGCCCAGCGAACGCCGGAGACGATCGCGACTTCGGTGGCGCCGGCCTGCCGGTGGCGAAAGCTGTCCGCGCCAGGTTTGTCGATGTCGAAGTCATGGTGGGCATGTTTCACCGTCGACACCTTCCAGCCGCGCCGAACCAATTCGCTGACCAACCTCTCGGTCAAAGTCGTCTTGCCGGAATTCTTCCAGCCGGTGATGCCGAAGACGCGTCTGTTCATGGCTTGATGCTCTGCAACAGAAGCTCGGCAGACACAAGATCGTCCGGCTCGTTGATGTTGAAGAAAGGGTCGACCCCCGCCGATGGCGGAACCGGGAATTCTACCTCGACAAAACCCTGCCGGTCGATGAAAGCCGAAACCCGCCTGATATCTTCATCGACCAGAAAGTGCCGCAAGGCATCGCGGCAGCCGATCGGCCACAGCGCGAAGGTCGGATGCCGCTTGCCGGCCGAGCGGGCAACGGCAATAGAACCGGGGCTTTGATCGGCGGCCCCTGCCAGACGCTCGACAAGGTCCAACGGCAGGAAAGGCGTGTCACCGGCAGCGCTGACGATCGCCTTGCAAGACCTGTTGGCCGCGGCCCATTCGAGGCCGGTCAGGATTCCGGCGAGCGGACCGGCAAAGCCGGGCACGCTGTCGGCAAGCACCGGCAGTCCAAAGCGCAGGAATCGTGCAGGGTCGCCATTGGCGCTGAGCGCCATCGATTCTATTTGCGGGGCGAAGCGCGACACGACCTGGTCAAGCAGGCAGCCATCGCCAAGCGGCAACAGGCTCTTGTCGCCGCCGCCCATCCGCCTCGACTGGCCACCGGCCAGAACAATCCCCGCAATGTCTCGCTTCATGCCACGAAGCCTGTACGCCAGCCGTCGGAAATCACAAGAATGATCTGGCTAGATTCCGTCCGGAACCATGCTTGGCCCCGTGCTTTCGGCGACGATCTTGCGCCGGCCGACGACCCGCTCGCGGTAGAGCGCATAGAGGCCGGAGCCGATGATGATGGTGGCGCCGACGATCATCGGCAGATCGGGAATGTCCGCGAAGATGAACAGGCCAAGCAGGATCGACCAGATCAGGGCCGTGTAGCGGAACGGCGCGATGAAGGAGATGTCGCCCGCCCGCATCGCCATGATGATGAACTGGTAGCCGATAATCACCAGCACAGCAGCCAGGGCCAGCAGGGCCGTGCTGTTGCCCGTCATCGGCGTCCAGCCGCCCATTGCCGGCAACAGCGCCGCGCCGACGATGGTCATGGCAAGCGCGGTCGCGGTCGACACCAGCAATGTCGGAATGGCCTTGGGGATCCGCTTGGTGGCGAGATCGCGCACCGCGCAGCAGGCGACGCTGGCCAGCGCCGACAGCGAGTAGACGCTGAACCCTTCGAAGCCCGGCCGCACGATGATCAGCACGCCGGCAAATCCGATGGCGATGGCCAGCCAACGCCGCCAGCCGACAGTCTCGCCAAAGACAAGTGCCGCTCCCATCGTCACCGCCAGCGGCAGCGCCTGCAGCACCGCCGAAACATTGGCGATCGGCAGATGGGCGAGGGCGACGAGGAAACTCACCGTTGCGCCGGCCTCGCTGATCACGCGCAAGGCGACCAGAGGCTGCAGCATCGAGCCCGGGCGGGCGAGAGCGCCGCGCTGCCAGGCCAGCAGGCCGACGAAAAGCGAAGCGAAAGCCCCACGGATCAACATGACCTGCGCCATGTTCATCGATTGCGACGAGTATTTGGTTATGGCGTCGTTGAGGGTGAAGCCGGCCATCGCCACCATCATGAACAATGCGCCGCGAAGATTTGGAGACAGGGGCAAGACGGCTACCGGTTCTGCTAATACATATCGCCCAAAAGTGACCTCGGTTTGGGGAAACGACATGCATAAGAAACAAAGACCTGAAGCGCGTGGCTGAATCCGTTCAAACGCGACGCGCTTCAGGCAGCAAGCCTGTAACAGTCGGGCATGAAACAGCAACAGCAAAGGACTGGGCCACAGCCTTGTTTGTGGCCCTGAATATCGCCTGCGATGGCGAACTTACTTCTTCGGCGTAAGCACCTCGGTGCCATTGCCTTCCTTGCCGGCGATCGTCCAAAGACCGTGCAGCGAACCGTCCGCCGCCACCTTGTAGACGACGAGGCCAATGTCCTTGTCCATGACATAGCCGGCGGAGAAGGCATCATCGTTGCGCATGCAGATGCCGTCGGAAGATGAGCCACCAGTTTCCCAATGGATCGCGCAGGTCGTCCCGCTAGTCAGCGTGATGGTGGCTTCGCCGCCATAGGCCGAGCCGTCGAAGTTGGTGCCGGCGACCGTATAGGTGCCGCCGATCGACTGCGCCGCCGCGGGCACGGCCGCGAGGCCAAGCAGTGCCAGAGAAAGAACGAGTTTGCGCATGGTGTATCCCCCTGTGAGCGAAGAGCAGCTTCCAGGGGAAGGCTAGGCTGGAACAGACTGGCCGTAAATCCGGCTGCGGTTCGCGAACAAGACTTTTTCTGGGGTGTGGTTCGAAACCGTCATGGCCCCTTGAGACTGCCGGCGATGGCGCCGACCAGCGGATCGTATTTCGACTTCAGCGCCGGCGGGTAGTCGACCCAGACCGTACGGATGATACCGTCTTTCCCAAACAGACGTCGCTCGTAGAATACCTTTCCATCCCTCAGGCCCGACAGCACGGCCCAGTCCTTTCCGGCCTTGCTGTAGGTGATCTTGTAGCCCGGCTCCTTGCTCGCCTTCTCCGCCGCGACAAAGCCTTTCGGCGTGTCGTCGTCGACGTTGAGGATGCCCGAGCAGATCAGGCTGGCGCCATCGGCGCTCAGCCATTGCTGTCCGTCGCCATTGTCGGGCTCCGGCTGGCGATCGGTGAAGACGTCGTCGGGAAAGGTGCAGACAGTGCCGAAGCGATCGTTCACATAGGTGAATGGCGCGGCGACCGCACTGGTTGCTGCCATTGTCGCAATGACCAGGAATGAAGAGTGCAGCCGCATGCTCGCCTCGAAGTCATGATCCCGAAGCGATATTGCATAAATTTCACGGAAAGATCAGCCGCCAGTGACGCTCATGTGGCGCGACACCGATGGGCGGCTGGTGCGGCGGTCGATGATGAAGTCATGGCCCTTGGGCTTGCGGCCGATGGCTTCGTCTATTGCTTCGGCGACCAGCTCGTTGCCTTCCGAGGCGCGCAAGGGCGCGCGCAGATCGGCGGCATCTTCCTGGCCGAGACACATATAGAGGGTGCCGGTGCAGGTCAGCCGGACGCGGTTGCAGCTCTCACAGAAATTATGCGTCATCGGCGTGATGAAGCCGAGCCGTCCGCCGGTCTCGGCGACCTGGACGTAGCGCGCCGGGCCGCCGGTCTTGAAGGGAATGTCGGTCAGCGTGAACTGGCGTTCGAGCGACGCGCGCAGCAGCGACAGCGGCAGGTACTGGTCGGTGCGGTCGGCGTCGATCTCGCCCATCGGCATGGTTTCGATGACCGTCAGGTCCATGCCGCGGCCATGCGCCCAGCGCATCATGTCGGGCAGCTCGGCGTCGTTGAAATCCTTCAGCGCCACCGCATTGAGCTTGACTTTCAGTCCGGCCGCCTGCGCGGCATCGATGCCTTGCATGACCTTGTCGAGATGGCCCCAGCGGGTGATCTTGTGGAATTTGTCGGCATCGAGCGTATCGAGCGACACGTTGATGCGCCTGACGCCGCAATCGGCGAGTTCGGCGGCAAAGCGCGACAGCTGCGAGCCGTTGGTGGTCAGCGTCAGTTCTTCCAGCGCGCCGCTTTCGAGATGCCGCGACAGCTGGCGCACCAGATGCATGATGTTCTTGCGCACCAGCGGCTCACCGCCGGTCAGCCGCAATCGCCTGACGCCCTTTTCGATGAAAACCGTGCACAGCCGGTCGAGCTCTTCCAGCGACAGCAGGTCCTTCTTCGGCAGGAAGGCCATGTCCTCGGCCATGCAATAGGTGCAGCGGAAATCGCAGCGGTCGGTAACCGACACGCGGAGATAGCTGATCGTGCGACCGAAAGGATCAATCATGTCCATGCTTCAAGCGCTTCCCGTGGCCGTGAACGGCTTCGTTATATACCGCTATGTGATACGATCCGGCCTGCTGTTCAAGATAGCGCCTCTCGATCTTTGGTAACATCTCTCAGCCGACATCGCATGTCGGTCGGTCTCATCAGACCTTTTCCCGTTTGGCGAAGCGGCGTAGGGAAGGGCGGATGACACGGGATCGAACAGCATGACCGCACCGAAAGAACTCAGGGTTTCCAAGGACCGCAAACTTCTGTCCGTCACCTTTCCCGACCACCATCCGTTCGAACTGCCGGCGGAACTGCTGCGCGTCGCCTCGCCATCGGCCGAAGTGCAGGGCCATTCGCCGGATCAGCGGGTGACGGTCCCCGGCAAGCGCAATGTGGCGATCCTGAAGATCGAGCCGGTCGGCAACTACGCCGTGCGCATCACCTTCGACGATTTCCACGACACCGGCATCTTCACCTGGAATTACCTGCATACGCTCGGCCACGAGAAGGATGCGCGCTGGGAAGCCTATCTCGCGGAGCTTGCGGAAAAGGGATTGAGCCGGGACCGCTAGATTGATTCCTCTCGCTGTCGTCAAAACGTCATCGAGATGGCGTAGCGCCGGCAAAGGTTTGGAGGCGAAAACATGTCCGTCATCACCACGGTCGAGCAGCTCGAGGCACTCTATGGCGTTCCAGGCGAGGCCTCGCTGGTCAAGGAACTCGACCACGTCATTCCCGAATACGCCGCCTTCATCGAAGCCTCGCCCTTTGTCGCACTGGCGACCAGCGGACCGGAGGGGCTGGACTGTTCGCCGCGCGGCGATCTCGCCGGCTTCGTGCGCATCCATGATCCGAAAACGCTGATGATGCCGGACCGTCGCGGCAACAACCGCGCCGATTCGCTGAAAAACATCATCCGCGACCCACGCGTCGGCCTGCTGTTCCTGGTGCCGGGCTCCGGTACGACGCTGCGCGTCAACGGTCGCGCCCACATCACAACGGATACAGCGCTGTGCGCGTCATTTGCGGTGGACGGCAAGGCGGCGCGATCGGTAACCGTCGTCGACATCGATGCGGTCTATTTCCAATGCGCCCGGGCCATCGTCCGCTCCGAGCTCTGGAACCCGGCAAGGCATGTCGAGCCGAAGTCGCTGCCGACGCCCGGACAGATCCTGGAAATCACCAGCCGCAAGAACATCGACGGCGAAACCTACGACAAGGAATGGCCGGAACGGGCGAAGAAGACGATGTGGTAGGGTTGGGCTGAAGGGCGCTCAAGCCTCATTCAGCACATCATAGATCTTGCGCATCTGCTCGCCGATCATGTCGCATTGCTCCGGCGTCGACTGGCTCATCGCCTTCTCGATCAGCGCCATATGCACTTTCAGCGCCTGCATCAGCAGCGCCTCGCCGGCCTCGGTGAGCGCGAGCCGCAGGATGCGCTTGTCCTTCTCGTCGCCTTCGCGACGCAGCAGGCCACGCGCTTCCAGCTGCGGCAACAGCATGGTGATGTTGGAGCGGCCGACGAGCAGCTTGCGGGCAAGATCGTGCTGCGACATTCCGGGGTGGCGATAGAGGTTCATCAGCACGTCGAGCTGCGCCGGCTTCAAATCGAGCGGCGCAAGTTTCACCGCCAGCGTGCGCTCAAGCACATGGCAGGCGCGCGCCACCGCGACCCAGTTGCGGAAACGCGGGTTGTCCCAAGGCAGCTCTTGTTTATTGTTCATCTTTGAACTATTATGTTCATGCTTGAACGTATGGATGGATTCTCACTATGGCATCATTCGGGCTGAAGGTCATCCGGGGCGTGTTCGGTGCGGCAGAGCGTGTCGCGCCACGGCTCAGCGGACGCGCGGCGTTCGAATTGTTCTGCCGCACCCCGAATGTCAAGGCGCTCAGCGATGGCGAGCGCCGCGCTGTCGAGCGTGCGACGGGGTTCATGACCGAGGCGCGTCATCACTGGCTGAAGACCGCGACCGGCTGCGTCATGGTGCACGAGTTCCGGCCCGAGCCGGGCAGGGCGGCCGTCGGCACGGTGCTCGTCGTCCATGGCTGGCGCTCGCGCACCGAATATATGCGCGCCTTGATCGAAGGCTATCGTGCCGCCGGCTACAGGGTCGTTTCGCTCGACCTGCCTGGCCACGGCCAGTCGCAGGGCCGGCGCCTGAACATGGTCAATGCGGTGGATGCGGTGCGGGTTGCCGGCGAATGGTTCGGCCCGTTCGTGGCGGCGGTTGGCCATTCCTTCGGCGGCGCCGTCGCCGCCAATGCCATCGCGGGCTCGGTCAAGAACATCCCGCCGCTGGCGGCGGGACGCCTGGTGCTGATCGCGGCGCCAAGTTCCCTGCCGGCGATCTTTGCCGACTTCAGTCATATGTTGAATGTCGGCCCGCGCTCGCAAGCCGCCATGGCGGACCGGGTCGAGCATCTTTCCGGCCGGCCCCTGCACGAATTCACCGGCGACCGCCAGCTCGCCCAGGCACCGGTGCCGACCCTGGTCATCCACGCGCCGGACGACCGCGAAGTCTCGGCCGATCACGCAAGGCGCTATGCCGGTGCCGGCGGCCATGTGCGGCTCTACTGGGCCGACGGGCTTGGCCATCGCCGCATTCTTGCCGACAAGGGCGTGGTCGAACGCGCGGTCGGCTTCGTGACGCATCGCGAGCCATTGCTGCTTCACTGAGCGGCGGTCGAGATTATTTCTTCTTCTCGCCGGGTTCGACCGGCAGTCCGGCGACCTTCCATGCGGTGTAGCCGCCAAGGATGTGCTTGACCGGCGAAAGCCCCATATCCTGCGCCGTCTTTGTGGCCAGGGCCGAGCGCCAGCCGCCTGCGCAGAAGAACACGAAACTCTTTCCCGAGGCAAAGAACGGCTTGTGGTAAGGGCTTTCGGGGTCGATCCAGAATTCCAGCATGCCGCGCGTGACATGCTTGGCGCCGGGAATCCTGCCGTCGCGTTCCACTTCGCGCGGATCGCGCAGATCGACGAAGATGGTGTCTTCATCGTCGATCAGCCCGGCCGCCTCCTCCGGCGAAACCACCTCGATCACGGCGTTCGCCTCGTCCAGCAGCTCGCGATAACCCTTTTTCACGCTCTCATCCCTCCCGGCCTGCCGGCCCTAGTATTGCTGGCAAGTCAGAATTTCGAGCACACCAGCCGGCGTTTGTCACGCCGCGCTGCCGCCGGCCATCGTCTTCCAGGCTGCCATGGCCCCGGCAACCGTCGCCAGCAGGGCAGCGTGTGAGGCGCCGTCGCGTGCCTGGATCGACATGCCGTGCTGGACCGTGGCGAAAAAGGTCGCAGCGGCATTCGAATCGAAATCCGCCGGCAATTCGCCTTCGGCAATACCGCGCTCCAGACGTTTTTGCAGGGCGGTGTGGTTTTCGGCACGACGGCGGCGCAGATCGTCGCAGATGGCGCCGCGGCTCGAATCCTGATGCAGTGCGCCCAGCGTGATCAGGCAGCCCTGCGGGCGATCGCTCTGCGCATAGGCTTTCGCCGTCAGGCACAGGAATTGTTCGATCGCCTGCCGCGCGGTCGGAGCCTCGTCCAATGCCAGCCAGATGTCGGCACCCTCGGTGTGCGAGTAAAAATCCGTCGCCTCCAGGAACAGCGCCTCCTTGCTGCCGAAGGCGGCGTAGAGGCTGGGCGAGTTGATGCCCATGGCAGCGGTCAGCTCGCTCATCGATGCACCTTCGTAACCACGCGCCCAAAACACCTGCATGGCGCGGCGCAGGGCCGCGGTTCGATCGAAGGTGCGGGGACGGCCTCGTTCCGACATGACGCTCTTTCTGTGTTGATCGATACATAATTCAGTTGACGCCAGCGGGCAAGGCTGACAGATATTTATGTATCGATCATTACATAAAAGGAGAATTCGATGTCTTGCAGCAAATTGAACGGCAAGGCCGCGCTCGTCACCGGCGGCAGTCGCGGCATCGGCGCGGCGATTGCGCGGAGGCTGGCGGCCGATGGCGCCAGCGTCGCGCTGACCTATGTGCATGGCGAGGAACAGGCCCGCGCTGTCGTCGCCGAGATCGAGGCCGAGGGCGGCCGCGCCATCGCGATCAAGGCCGACAACCGCGATGCGGTCGCCATAGACAAGGCAGTCGACGACGCCGTAACCGCCTTCGGCCGGCTCGACATCCTGGTCAACAGCGCCGGCATCTGGCGCGCCGCCCCAATCGACACGCTGTCGCTCGCCGATTTCGACGAGACCATGGAGGTCAATCTCCGGGCCCCGTTCATCGCTTCCAAGGCCGCGGCCGCCCATATGGGTGAGGGCGGCAGCATCATCTCGATCGGCAGCAACCTTGCCGAGCGGGCGACCGACGGCAGCCTCACGGCCTATTCAGCCAGCAAGGCGGCGCTGGTCGGCCTGACCAAGGCGCTGGCGCGTGACCTCGGCCCGCGCGGCATCACCGCCAATGTCGTCCACCCCGGTTCGACCGACACCGATATGAACCCGGCCGATGGCCCGCATGCCGAACACCAGCGCCGGAAGATGGCAACGCCGCGCTTCGGCAAGGCCGACGACATTGCCGGCATGGTCGCCTGGCTCGCAGGCCCGGAAGGCCGCTTCGTCACCGGCGCCGCCCTGACCATCGATGGCGGCGCCAACGCCTGATCCCGACGGGATTTCCGGCTGGGGCGGAACCACCCTCCGCTCCAGCCGTCACGATCTTGTGAAACCGTTCTGCAACAGGCTTTCCAAAATTTATGAAAGCTTAACGAAATCGGTATGAATCAGTATAGTCGCGCCTTACATCCGCCATGCGGTGAGCGGGACGATCGAGCGTGCGGAACGGGAACCGGTTGCGGCCGGAGCGGGTGATTCATGAAATTCCTCGGAAACAAAGCAACCGTGATGCCGCTGATGGCAATCACGGCGACGCTGGCTTTCGGTGTACCCCAGGCAGGCGCGCAGGGGCTCTTCGACATGCTTTTCGGCGGCGGCGTCAGGCATGCGCCGAAAGGCGAGTTTCCGCCCCCGCCACCGAAGAACAAGCCAAAGCCGAAAGTGTCCGGTGGCGGCGGCGGCAATGTGAAGATCAGCAGCCCGTCCTACTACACCTACAAGGCCGACCGGCTGGTTCGCGTCGACTTCTCGGCATTGGCCGCGACGCCGGCGCCGGCGACACCGCAGGACGCCGCCTTCGTCCCGTCGGCTACGGGTGCCGCGTTTCGTGATGCGGTTGCCAGCTTGGGCGACTACGAACTCTTAGCCGAGCCCGACATCGCCAAGGCGCTGATCGCGTACTACTCGGCCAATCCGGATTTCATCTGGATAAGCGGAACCAGCCTCAACAGCCGTGCGCAGGATGCGGTGCGGGTGCTTGGCGAGGCTTCAAGCTATGGCCTCACGCCCGCCGACTATACGGTCGAAGTGCCCGCTGCCGGCGCATCGTCGACCGATGCCAATGCGCAACTGAAAGAACTCGTCCGTTTCGAGATGGCGCTTTCGGCGCGTGTGCTGCGCTATGCCCACGACGCCCAGAACGGCCGCGTCGATCCCAACCGCATGACCGGCTATTATGATTTCCCGGCCAAGCCGCTCGATCTGCAAGGCGTGCTGAAAACGCTGGCTCATACCCAGCAGGTGCGCACCTATCTCGAATCGCGGCACCCGCAGAATGCGGAATACCAGGCGCTGCGCGTCGAACTGGAAGCGCTGCAGGCCAGTGCGGAAAACGAAATCGTCGTCGACCCCAAACTGCTGCTGAAGCCGGGCGAAACCAGCCCCGAACTGCCGAAGCTGCTGACCCTGATCGCGCGCAATCTCGATGACGAGATGGGCGGCGCCTATGGCGAGGTCCTGTCCAGGCTGGCCACCAGCGACGTCTATGATCCGGAACTGGTTCCGGTTATCAAGGCCGTGCAGCAAAAGGCAGGCATGAAGGGCGACGGCGTCATCGGCCCGCGTACCGTCGCGTCGCTGGCCGGAACATCCAAGGCCGACAAGCTGCTGAAGGTGGAAGTGGCGCTGGAGGAACTGCGCTGGCTGCCCTCCGATCTCGGCAGCCCGCGCGTCTTCATCAACCAGCCGGCCTTCACCGCGAGCTACATCGACAATGGCGAGGAAAGGCTCAAGACGCGTGTCGTCGTTGGCCGGACCACCAACCAGACCTCCTTCTTCTACGACCAGATCAAGCAGGTCGATTTCCATCCCTATTGGGGCGTGCCCCAGTCGATCATCGTCAACGAGATGCTGCCGAGATTGCGCAACGATCCGGGCTATCTCGACCGGGCCGGCTATGAGGTGACGGATTCGCGCGGCAAGCGCATTCCTTCGTCGGCGGTCAACTGGGGCGCCTATGGCTCGAACATCCCATACAGCGTGCGCCAGCAGCCGAGCGAGGCCAACGCGCTGGGCGAGTTGAAGATCCTGTTCCCCAACAAGCATGCGATCTACATGCACGACACGCCACAGAAATCGTTCTTCCAGCGAGATATGCGCGCGCTCAGCCATGGCTGCGTGCGGCTGCAGGACCCGCGCGGCATGGCGGCGGCGGTGCTTGGCACCTCCGTGGACTATATCGCCGAAAAGCTGAAGCACGGCCACGCGACCGAGAACGTGACACGCACGATCCCGGTCTATGTCGCCTATTTCACCGCATGGCCCGATCTGTCGGGCAAGGTCGAATATTTCGGCGACGTCTACGACCGCGACTCGCGGCTGAAGCAGGCCCTGGATGCCACGGAGGCGGTGCGTTCGCCTTCGAGTTGATTTTTAGCGCTCGAACAGCGGCCGTCGGAAGCCGGCGTCGCGCCCGGCGATCAGCCAATAGAGCAACCCGGCGACAAGGCCGGCAGCGGCAATGATGCCGATGTCGACCCAACGCTCCGGGTCCATGTCCTCCGGTGCGCTCGGCCAGATCAAGGCGAAGCCGCCGACTGCGGCGCCAGCGCCGAAAACCATGTGCAGCAGGACATTGCGCAACGAGAAGAACTCGGCGATCAGCGCGAAGATCAACGTCTGCAGCGCGGTCACCACGATGGTCAGGAAATAGACGAACATGCCGAGCGGCGGCACCAGCAGCACCGCGATCGGCGAAACGCCCATGACGTCGAAATAGTTGGGCGCATTGGGCAAGGAACTGAGCACGCCATAGATCACCGCGATGGCGATCAGGCCGACCAGCACCGATACGAAGTAGCCGGCCAACATCATCAATATGCGCTTCATCACGTGCTTTGCCGTCGCCATCCCCATCCCCCAATGCGGCGCCCGGAGCTATTCCAGGAAATGACAGTCAGCCATCAAAGCACGACTGACGCAAGGGGAGGCGCCCGCGCCAGGGCGATCGCCGAAGTTGGCGCCGGGAGCCTGTGACGCAGCCGAGAACGAATTCGCGTCGGAACGTCCCTATTTCGGCTCCGCCGTCACGGGATCATAGGTGATTTCGACCTTCGCCTTGTCCGCCGTGTAATAGGTGACGGTGTAGGCGCCGCTGTCCCAGTCGACCTCGTCCACATAGCGAAAGCCGTCGCGCTGCTCGACCTTGGCAATGATCTCCGACAGCTTCTTGGCATTGGGCGGCGGCAGCGGCTTGTCGTCCGCGGCCAAGGCCGGCCCGCCGGCGAGAAGAACGGCGACGCTGGTCGCCAGCAGAAATCTGGACATGGCTTTCCCTCAAGTTTCGTCGGGGAGAAACTCGCTGGTATGCCGGTTTGTTCCGCAACTGAAACGGGTGCCGGTTCCGTCCACTGGTTTGCAGCTTCCCGAATGAGGGGCCGCCGCGCACTTGACTTACGCGGCGCGTAGTTGAGCGGGGTGGAGACCTGAACGGGTTCGACGAGGGTCGACGGCGGTCACGATGCTGTGGTGGTGATCGCAATAGACGCGATCCGCCGAGGTTGGCCCGGCACAAAAACGATAACCGCCGGGTACCGACCGGTCTTCGCTTACCGGGAAGCGGCACTGATAGACGCCTAGCTGAATGAGGGGGACGTCTTTCGAAATTGGTCTGACATTTTCAGGCATTGTTTTTCAGGTTCCTGGTTCATAGCCATTGCCGGCTGACGGCCGCTATGCGACCGCGTCAAAGCGAGCTTCTCTCGTTTGGAGGGCTGTGGATCACCATATGGTGTCGATCGCAGCGTCAATGAAGCCCGAAACCCTGCTTTCGCAAGCCAATCATTGCGACTTAAGGCCACACTGGCTGCTGGGAGGGCGGGCTGCGGGAGCGAGTACATTTTGTCAGCAGACAGTGCGGTCGCGTCCCGGAGCATCTCTTCGAACCGTTGCGCCGGTGCTATGGTGTGCCTGCATGATCGGACAGCAGGGATATGAGGCATGCCCGAAATCACACGCCGTACACTTCTTGCGTTTACCGCCGTCGCCTCGGTCATTGAACCGACGTTTGCCGAAGCGGAAGGGGCCTCACCCGAATTGCGGGCGCTGATCGGAGCCCATGAAGCCAGCTATGTCGAGCTTCACAGGGTTGTTCATCAAGCGGGCAGCAGCAGCCACGAATGCAAGAGGGCAGACCGGATTGAACAGGAAGCCTTGCTGGCCATCTGCTCCTATCCAGCGATCAGCCGAGGCGACCGCCGGGCCAAGGCCGATTACCTGTTGACCGCCGAGGCTCGGGGTGAACTCGACCTGGAAGAGCACATGCAGGCCATCCTGCACGCGATGAAGCGCTGATCGCGGCTCGACCGGCGTAGGGCAGAGTTTGGCCCCATCGACAGGAGTTCATGCGCGGCGACTATCTCGCCGCCTTCCATTGCTGCGACTACGCATCTTTGGCTAATGGACGAAGCGCTCAGCGACCTGTCGGGCAAGTGACGCTCGATGAAGCCCGGCCCATGGAGCAAGCCCGAGCGCTGAACCGGAACAACGCTATACGGTCTTTTGCGCCGACGACCGCATCGAGGTGTCGTTTTGGGATCGCGAACAGATGAAGGTCCGAAACGGCTCCGACGTCTGCCCGTTCCAGAGATATGCGAGCTACAGCAGCGCGTGGAATTCGCCCAGAAGAATTTTGGCGGGGAAGGGGCGGGGTGTAGTTGCTAGGCATTTTGGGGTGCGGCGTTCAGGAAGGCCGATGGTGGGCGATGCAGGGATTGAACCTGCGACCCCACCCGTGTGAAGGGTGTGCTCTCCCGCTGAGCTAATCGCCCGCTCGTTGCCCGAAGGCCAAGCGAGCCGCGATATAAGGGAGGCAGGTGCGGGAAGTCAAGGCGGTGTCCGGCGTTCTGACACGGATCGGTTTTGCTGTGCTTTGCGCCCTGTCTCCCGCCGCCTTCCGGTCAGTTTCCGGCGGCAGCAATCAGCCTTTGCGCCAGATCGAGCGTCAGGGCGTCGAAATGCGAAATGACAGCCGACGGTTCGAATTCGCGCACATGGCGGTCGGTGTAGCCGAAATCGACCGCCACCACCGGAATGCCGGCGGCTTTCGCCGTGTCGATGTCGGTTTGCGAATCGCCGACCATCAGGGCGCGGTGAGGGTCGCCGCCGGCCAGCTTTATGGTCTCGATCAAATGGCGCGGGTCGGGTTTACGGAAGGCGAACGTGTCCTGGCCGGCGATCGCCGCGAAATGTTTGGTCAGGCCGAGCGCCTCGATCAGCGCCAGCGAGTTGGCTTCGTATTTGTTGGTGCAGATGGCGAGGGTATAGCCGGCCTCCTCGAAGCGCGCGATCGCCTCGACGACACCGGGGTAGGGGCGCGACTTGCCGGGGATGTTGAGTGTGTAGTGGTCGAGGAAAAGTTTCAGCAGCCGGTCGTGCTCCTCGACGGCAAGCGATCGCTGATGGGCGGCGTGCGCCCGCTCGATCATCACCCGGCCACCGTGACCGACAAAACGCCTGAAGCCGGCTTCGTCGACCGCCGCGATCTCGCTGGCGGCCAGGCTGTGGTTCAGGCTGTCGAGCAGGTCCGGCGCTGTGTCGATGAGCGTACCGTCGAGGTCGAACACGATGATCGGTTGGGTCATGGTCTGTCCTGGGCAGGTGTGCAATGGGCAGGCGATAGCGGCTGCGGCGCGTCGAGGCAAGCGCTGGGCCGGCTCGTTCAGGCGGGGCCTGCTTATCAGGCCGGGCATTCGCGGCTGGACGCCGCTATGAAAAAACCCGCCTCGACGGCGGGCTGTTGGCGCAAATCAGCACCATGGGCAAAAATGTAGCATAGCTGCACTCACCCATCAAGGAAATAATTCCTATACCGAGCATCACCTGGAGAAGCGCCGTCCAGGGCTTTGACCGGACCGGCAAAAATGCTACGAGCCCGGCAGCGAATTTCCGGGGCAATAACCGACATGGATGCAAGGCAGTTGAAGGTCGAAGCCGCGCGCGCAGCACTCGCCCATGTGAGCGACGGCATGCGGCTCGGCATCGGCACCGGCACAACGGCCGAGGAGTTCGTGCGGCTGCTTGCCGAAAAGGTTGCAACCGGCATGACCGTCATCGGCGTGCCGACTTCGGAGCGCACCGCGTTGCTGTGCCGCGAGCTTGGCGTGCCGCTGTCGACGCTGGAGGAAACGCCAGAGCTGGATCTCACCGTCGACGGCGCCGACGAAGTCGACCCGGAACTGACCCTGGTCAAGGGCGGCGGCGGCGCGCTGCTGCGCGAGAAGATCGTCGCCGCGGCGTCCCAGCGCATGATCGTCATCGCCGACCGCTCCAAGATGGTCGAGACGCTCGGCCGTTTTCCCCTGCCGATCGAAGTCAATCCGTTCGGCCTGCGCGCCACTGAAATCGCGGTTGCCGCAGCGGCTGAAAAGCTCGGTCTTTCCGGACCGGTCACATTGAGGATGACGGGCGGGCAGGCTTTTGTTACAGACGGCGGCCATTTTATCCTCGATGCATCTTTTGGCCGCATTCCGGATACAAGAGCGCTTTCGAATGCTCTCCACGCCATTCCGGGCGTGGTCGAGCATGGTCTTTTCATCGGGCTGGCTTCAGCGGCCATCATCGCCGGCGGCGACGGTATCCAAACCGTCCATGCCGCCCGAAAACCAGGGAGTTCTACCGATCATGACGTTGCATAACCGGGTTCGCAGCCTTTCCGTCCTTCTGGCGGCCTCGGCCGTTTTCGCCTTCTCGTCGCCGGCGTTTTCGCAGGATGTCACGGAAGCGCACCTGAAGGCCGCCCGCGCGGCGGTCGCTGCGATCCACGCGACCGACCCGTTCGACAACATCCTGCCGCAGGCAGCCGCGGCGCTCGAATCGCAGCTGATCCAGAAGAACCCGGACATGCAGGAACTGATCGGCAAGACCATCAACGAGAAGGCTCTGGCGCTGGCCTCGCGCCGCGCCGACCTCGAGAAGGAAGCAGCACTCGCCTACGCGAAAGTGTTCTCCGAAAAGGAACTGACCGACATCGCCGCCTTCTACAATTCCGATTCGGGCAAGAAGCTGCTCGATAGCGGCCCGACGGTGACCCGCGAATTGGTCAAGGCAGCCGACATCTGGCAGAACGGCCTCGGCCGCGATCTCGCCCAGCAGGTCGGCGAAAAGTTGGCCGCAGCCGCCAAGGCAAAGGCGCAGGCAGCACCTGCCGCGCCCGCCGACGGAGCCGCAGCTCCGGCCGATGGCGCAGCGCCCGCCGACGGCGCGGCCCCCGCGGACAACAACTGACCCGCATTTTCAAATGGCCTTGCGGCCTACTGCGAAAGCCCGGCCTGTCCGGGCTTTTCTTTTGCCGTTTTGCGGCCTACCTGTCTGACACATTTCTGAAGCCTGGGAGCCGCGTCATGGCCGGTTACGACTACGATCTTTTCGTCATCGGCGGCGGCTCGGGCGGGGTGAGGGCGGCGCGCGTCGCCGCGGCACTCGGCAAGCGTGTCGGCATCGCCGAGGAATACCGCTATGGCGGCACCTGCGTCATCCGTGGCTGCGTACCGAAAAAGCTCTACGTCTATGCCTCGCAATTTCCCGAGCACTTCGCCGACGCCGCCGGCTATGGCTGGACGGTGCCGGAAGCCAGTTTCGACTGGCAGACGCTGGTCGCCAACAAGGATCGCGAGATCAGCCGGCTGGAGGCGATCTACGTCAGGAACGTCGAGGGCGCCGGCGGCGAGACCTTCCACTCGCGCGCCATGATCGTCGATCCGCATGTCGTGCATCTCCTGGGTGAGGATCGCACCGTCACAGCAGACCAGATCCTGATTGCCACCGGCGGCCGCCCGGCGGCGCATCCGGCGCTGCCCGGCCACGAACATTGCATCTTTTCCAACGAGGCTTTCGACCTCAAGGAATTGCCCAGGGCGATCATGATCGAGGGCGGCGGTTACATCGCCGTCGAGTTCGCCAACATTTTTCATGGTCTCGGCGTCGACACGACGCTGGTCTATCGCGGCAAGGAGATCCTCAGCCGGTTCGACATGGACCTGCGGCGCATGCTGCACGAAACCATGGAAAAGAAGGGGATAAGGATCCTTTGCCATTCCGTGTCCGAATGGATCCGCAAGCGGCCGGACGGCCGGCTCGACGCGCTGGTCAGCGGTGGCGAGGTGCTGACCGTCGACCAGGTGATGCTGGCCATCGGCCGCATTCCCAACACCGAGAATATGGGCCTGGAAGCCATCGGACTGGAGATGACCAAGACCGGCGCCATCGCCGTCGACCAATATTCCCGCACCAATGTCGACAACATCTGGGCAATCGGCGACGTCACCAACCGCGTGCAGCTGACGCCGGTGGCGATCCATGAGGCGATGTGCTTCATCGAAACCGCCTTCAAGGGAAATCCGACCGCTCCCGATCACGAGACGATCGCGACCGCCGTCTTTTCACAGCCCGAGATCGGCACTGTCGGCCTGTCGGAGGACGACGCCGTCAAACGCTTTTCCGACATCGAGATCTACCGCGCCACATTCCGGCCGATGCGGCACACCCTGTCCGGGCGCGACGAGAAGATGCTGATAAAGCTGGTGGTCGATGGCGCGTCGAAGAAAGTGCTTGGCGCCCACATATTGGGGCCGGACGCCGGCGAGATGGCGCAGCTTCTTGGCATCCCGCTGAAGGCCGGCCTGACCAAGGGCGATTTCGACCGTACGATGGCCGTGCATCCGACAGCGGCGGAAGAACTGGTCACCATGTACAAGCCGACCTATCGCGTGAAGGACGGCGAGCGGGTCGATTGACGGCAAAGCCGGGTTGAGGAACTCCGCCGCGGCAAGGACATGCCACGGCGGAGATGGTTGCTACAGCAGCGTGCCGCGCAGGATCATCAGCGCCACCGAGAAATAGATCACCAGCCCGGTGACATCGACCAGCGTGGCAACGAACGGCGCCGATGCGCTGGCCGGATCGAAGCCGATGCGCTTCAAGGCGAACGGCAGCATCGACCCCGACAGCGAACCGAAGGTGACGATGCCGACCAGTGCAGCACCCACCGTGGTGGCGATCAGCGGCCAGTGCGGGCCATAGTCGTAGAAGCCCATATACTGCCAGAGCGCGATGCGGCAGACGCCGACCACACCGAGCATGGCGCCCAGCACGAGGCCGGTGGGCAGCTCGCGCAGCGCCACCCGCCACCAATCGCCAAGGCCGATCTCGCGCAGCGCCAGCGCGCGGATGACCAGCGAGGTCGCCTGCGAGCCGGAATTGCCGCCGGAGCTCATGATCAGCGGGATGAACAGCGTCAGCACGATCGCCTTCTCCAGCTCGCCCTCATAGCTCTGCATGGCGTTAGCCGTCAGCATCTCCGAGATGAACAGCGCGCACAGCCAGCCGCCGCGTTTCCTGATCATGGCGAGGAAGCTCATCTTCATGTACGGCTCGTCCAGCGCCTCCATGCCGCCGAAACGGTGCACGTCCTCGGTCGTCTCCGCGATCATCGTGTCGATGATGTCGTCGATGGTGACGATGCCGAGGATCTTGCCATGGTCGACGACCGGAACGGCGAGCAGATCGTATTTGGAGATCGTCTGCGCCAGCGTTTCGCGATCGGTCAGCGGGCCGACCGTCACCGGAAGATGATCCGGCGCCACCGTCATGATCGAATCGTCCGGCTCACCGGTGATCAGCCGGCGCAGGCCCGTCGAGCGCACAAGCAGGTGCGTTTGCGGATCGACGATATAGATCGCATAGACGGTCTCGCGCGTCCGCTCCACCTTGCGGATGTAGTCGAGCGTTTGCCCGACGCTCCAGTCCGAGGGCACGCTGACGAACTCCGTCGTCATGATCGATGCGGCACTGCCTTCGGGATAGCCGAGGATGGAGAGCAGCGTTGCGCGCAGCGGCGGCGCAAGTCCGCCAAGCAGCTCGGAACGCGCCGGCTCTTCCAGTTCGCGCAGGATGTCGGCTGCACGGTCGACCGACATGGCGGTGAGCAGCTTGCCCGCCTTGGCGCGCGGCAGCGCCTCCATGCGTTCCGACGCGCCGTCGAGTTCCGGCTGATCGAAGATCTCGACCAGACGTTCGAACGTCACTTCACAGAGCAGTTCCGTCGCGGTCTCTCGAGGCTCCCTGTTCAGGGCCTCGACAATGTCGGCGACGTGATCGTTGGCTAGGATACGGGCAATCGCGACGGCCTCGTCGCTTGCCACCGTGGTAAATTCGTTCATGGCTCACTCCTTGCCGTCCGGCAGGACATGAACCATGTGAGGTCACGTCAGGGCGGACGGCTGTTGCGTTCGACTGTGACTGTCGCCAGGCATGGCGCGGTGACCTTTCCGATTGCGGGTTCGCATTTTTACTATCTGCAAGCGGGCGCAACATAGGAGCGCGCCTTGCCGTGTCAATCGCGGTGAGGAGGGAAAATGCCGACGAGCAGCCGAGATCGCGAGACTGTGATCACCGGCCGCCGTTCGACCAGGCAGACCAGGGCGGAATAACCGTTATTTCTGCTTCAGCCGGCGCGAGAAGCGCAGCCACTTGTCCTCGACCGGCCTTGGGGCCGGCCTTGGCTGCACCAGAATGGTAGTGAGTTCGGCGGGCAGGGTCGGAACCAGCGGCTTCTTGGTGGCGACGCCGTCGGCGATCGCGACGATGCTGTGATAGAATTCGCTGCCCGTCATCGATCTCGGCGCCACCGCCTCGTGCATGACGCTGATCACCGTGACATCGGGGCAGTTGTCCTTGATGGCCTGGTGGAAGGCGACCTTGCCATCGGGGTCGAGCGCGCCGGTCGCCTCGTCGAGGAACAGCAATCCCGGCTGCTGCAGCACGATGCGGGCCACCACCAGCTTCTGTTTCTGGCCGCCCGACAGAACCTGGTCCCAGCTTTTGCCTTCGCGGCTTTCGTCGGCCATGTGCTCGATAAAGTCGCCGAGCCCCGCCTTGTGCAGCGCCGACGCCACCTGCGCATCGCCATGGTCGTGCTCGGAGCCGGGCAGGCAGACCAGTTGCTTCAGCGACACAGGCTGCAGCTTGACCTCCTGGGCGGCATAGAAACTCTTGACGCCCTCTGGGAAGACGATGGTGCCGCGGCCATAGGGCCACAGGCCGTTGATCGCCTTGATCAGCGAGGTCTTGCCGCAACCGGACTCGCCTTTCAGGAAAGTCCATTCGCCGCGCCGGAAGCGCAGATTGGCGGCGCTGAGAAAGGGCGTCGCGTCCTCGCCCTGATGCGCCAGTTCGAGCTTCTGGATGGTCAGGCCGAAAACCGGGTTCTGGCTGGCATAGTGGAAGTCGGAGCGGCCGGTCTGGCTGTAGAATTCCTGCGGATGCTGGACATTCTCGATCGCATTGGCCAATTCGGTGACACGCTGGCTGTTGGCGCGCAACGTGGCGATGGCGGGCATGACGTGGATGAACCACGAACACTGGCCGATCAGCGAATTGACCAGCTCGGAGCCGGTTATGTAGCCCTTGAGGTCGAGACCGTTGTGGATGAACGGCACCAGGCCCGGTCCGTAGGCGACAATGCGGGCACCGATGAAATTGTAGATCAGCTCGAACGACATGTAGACGGTGTTGACGATGTTCAGCCGCGTCCAGGTGCCGTCGATGTCGACATAAAGCCGGCCATGCATGGTCCTTTGCACGCCTTCGCCCTGAGACGCCGCGACATGGAAGGAGCGGCGCAGGAATGTCGTCAGCTCGCCGCGATAGCTGCCCTCGGCCTGCTGCATCCTGACGTTGAGGCGCTCGAGCAGGCCGCCGAGCTTGACCGCGATCCAAGTGTTCAGCGGCACGTAGGTGGCGACGGCCAGGAAGGCGAGGATGGCGCTGCCATAGCTGCCGAGGAATTCCAGCCCCTTCACCTCGACGGAGTTTTCGAGCAGCTTCTGGCCGACGAAATAGAGCGATGTGGCAACGCCAAGCACGCCCATGGCGAGCCCGATGGCGCCACCGGTCATGTCCTTGATGGATTCCTGGACGCGCTGGTCGATGTTGTCGGGGGCCGGTGCGCCGCTGCCGGTCGACGCGTGCTGGGCATGGAAATGCGTATGATTGCCGTCCAGCAGCGCTTCATTGAAGCGGCTGTCCAGCCAACCGCGCCATTTGCGGTGCAACGTCGCCGAGACAAGGTTGCGGATACCGGTGAAGCCAGCGTCCTTGAGTACGACCAGCAGCACGAGGACGCCGGCATTGACCAAAAGCGAGCGAAGCGGCGTGGTGTTGGCGGCGTCATGGAAGAAGGCGATGGAATTGACCAGTTCGCCCGAGGCTTCGGCGAACCAGACACCGGCCTTGCTGGACAACGCCGTGAGCAGCGCGATCACCAGCGTCAGCGTCCAGGCTTCCTTCCAGCGGTCGGAAACCCAGTAGGCCCGCATCAGGCCCCAGAAGCTGCGCATCGACGACACCGGCGTCAGAAGCGATCGCCCTGCGGCATCGCGAGGTGTTTTTTCCGGTACTGACTCTTGCGATGGTCTACCGACCCGAATCACTATCCCGCCCAAACCTTTTTTCTTTTGTTACGGATGGTAACACCAATTGATCATTTTCCATTAATTTAAAACCGGGCCGACCGGATTGCCCCGGCAGCCGTTGCCGTGAGGCAACAGATTACATGCTGAAATATAGCGACAACGGTTGGCAAAAAGCCAGATATTGCTTTTAATTTCATGTGCTTGATATATCGAGGCGTGGCGTTGGCACGGCTTCCCCTAGGGAAGGCTTTCACACGGTTTCGTGAACTCGAAATCATATCGAGCGACCGGTTTTCTTACTGTGGACGGCTCAAAGAGCTCGAAAATCTGCGGCTCGTGACACGCCAGGATTGCCGTGGTCGTCCCTGCCGGGGGCAGGAATTGACGGGAGAATCGATCGAGCGGCGCGTTCCGTCTTGTCGGGTCAGACAAGGGACTGCGTTTGACAATTCATCCGCCTGGGATTGAACCTTGCCCGGCATCGGCGACACTCATGCATGTCCGGTTCTCCAATAAGGAAGCTCCCAATGCTTGCACGCGCGGCCGCAATCCTGTCCCTCCTTGCCCTTGTACCTTTGGCGCATGCCGGCGAGCAAAGCATTCCGGCCAGCGCCGAGGGCCAGATCGAGTTCAACACGCCGTCCGGCAACATCGGCTGCATCTACACGCCCAAAGGCGGCACCGGCACCTATGAGCCGAGGGATGGCGGCCCGGAACTGAGCTGCTCGCGCGTCGAGCCGAGCTACCTTACGATTATCCTGGGTCCGAAGGGGCCAGCAACGCTGATCGAGAACCCAGGCGAGCAGGGCTGTTGCAGCGATGTCGACAAGCTTGGCTACGGCAACAGCTGGAGCGCCGGGCCGTTCTCGTGCCAGTCGTCAACCAAGGGACTGACCTGCACGGCGACGAACGGCCATGGATTTTTCATCAGCAAGGCCAAGGCGACGGCGAAGTAACGTCTGCCGCTGTCGCGGAGAGGCCGGCCGGCCTCAGCCGGCCTTGTCCAGTTCGCCGCGCGCCTTGGCGGTCGCAACCTGGCCAATGGCATCGGCCAGCGTATCGGCATCCTGCGCGCCCATGACGGCGTATTTGTCCTCGAGCAGGAAGCAGGGCACGCCAGAAATGCCCATGCGAGACGCGGTGGCGATCTCGGTGCGCACCGCCTCGACATCGGCCTCGGTCGGCAAAAGCGAGGCGACCACGGACGCATCCATGCCGGCCTCGCGCGCCGCCTCGACCAGGACCGCATGATCGCCAATGTTGGCGCCTTCCTCGAAATTCAGCTGGAACAGCCGCCGTACAAGCCTGTTCTGAATGGCTTCGCCGGCGGCCCCTGCCCAACGGATCAGCCGGTGCGCATCCAGCGTGTTCGGCGCCACCTTGATGGCGTCGAAGGCAAACGAGATGCCTTCGATTTCACCGAGCGGCTCGATGCGGGCGTGAATTTCGCGGATGCGCTCGTCGCTGCCGAATTTTGCCAGCATGTATTCGCGGCGGTCCTTGCCTTCGGGCGGAATGGTCGGATCGAGCTGGAACGGCCGCCAGCGGACATGCACGTCGACATCGCCGACGGCGGCGATTGCCCTGTCGAGCCGCTTCTGGCCGATGAAGCACCAGGGGCAGACGACATCGGACACCACATCGACGGTGATGGCGTTCAATTCGCTCATCTCGATCTCCTGATCCCTCAGTTGGGTTTGCGCCACCATGTTGGCAGTTGATACCCGAATATGGGCGTCTTTTGCGGATGTTCCAGGTAGTTCCAGTAGGCGATCCATTGCTGCGTGTTGTACTGCATCGGCACCATGTAGTTGCCGGAGATCAGCAGCCGGTCGAGAACGCGAACGGCGGCAACATAATCCTCCTTGGAGCGGGCGCGCAGCATCGCCTCGATTGCCGCGTCCACAGCCGGATCGGCGACGCCGGCGAGATTGAACGAGCCTTCCGTCCGGGCGGCAGTCGAACTCCAGCGCCCGCTCTGCTCGATGCCGGGTGACAACGAATTGTTGAAGCCGCTCGATCCGACCAAGACCTCGAAATCGAAGCGCTGCTTGCGCGACTGGATCTGATCGCCGTCGAGGCTGCGAATGGTGAGATTGATGCCGATCTTCTCCAGCGTGCGCTGATAGATGCCGGCAAGGCGCTCCTCGTCCTGCGAAGCGGTCAGGATCTCAAAGCCGAAGGGTTTGCCTTCGGGATCGAGCATCGTTCCGTTCTGCACGTGGTAGCCGACACTTTTCAAAAGATCGAAAGCTGCCTTCAAGACGCGCCGATCCTGGCCCGATCCGTCGGTCACCGGCGGCCGCCATGTGCCGTCCATGACATCGGCCGGCACGCGGCCGGGGTAGGGCGCCAGAAGCGCTTTCTCCCTGTCGTCGGCCGGATGGCCGAGCGCGGAAAGCTCGGAATTCTGCCAGTAACTCATCGTGCGCGTGTATTTGCCGCCGAACAGGTTCTTGTTGGCCCATTCGAAGTCGTAGAGCATGCCGAGCGCGCGCCGCACGACCGGGTTGGCGAACTTCTGCAGCCTTGTGTTGAACAGGAAGCCGGTCACGACAGGCGGAATGCCGGTGTCGAAGGTTTCGGCGATCACATCGCCCTTGTGGAAGGCCGGAAAATCGAGATCGCGCTCGCGCTTCACCGGATCGCTGTCGTCATCGATGGCGCAGAGGCCTTTCTTGAACGCTTCGAGCTTGGCGTTGGCGTTGAGGAAATACTCGATGGTGATCTGGTCGTAATTGTCGAAACCGCGCTTGGCGGGGACATCCTTGCCCCAATAGTCCGGGTTGCGCTTGAAGACGATGCGCTGGCCTGGCTGCACCTGCGCGATCGTATACGGACCGCTGCCGATCACCGGCTTGAGCGTCGTCCTGTCGAAAGTCTCCTTGTCGAAGGCGTGCTTCGGGATGATCGGGGTCAGCGCGATGATCAGCGGGAATTCGCGATCGGCCTTGTCGTTGAAGGTGAAGCGCACGCTGTGGTCGCCGGTCTTTTCGAGCTTGGCGACCCTGGCCATGCGGTCGCTGTAAGGCGGGCGGCCTTTGTCGGTGTAGACATCATAACTGAACAGCACGTCCTCCGGCGTCACCGGCTGACCGTCCGACCATTTGGCCCTCGGATTGAGATGGAACTCGATGCTCTTGCGCTCCGGATCCATGTCGGCGCTGTCGGCCAACAAACCGTAGAGCGTGAAAGCCTCGTCGGCATTGCGCTGCATCAACGGCTCGAAGACCAGATTGCCGAAGATCGTATCCATCATGCCGCGCGCCGTGGTGCGCAGGCTCTTGAGGATGAAAGGGTTGAGATTGTCGAAGCTGCCGACGACGCAATAGGTGATCGAGCCACCCTTCGGCGCGTCGGGATTGACGTAGTTGAAATGCGTATAGTCGGGCGGCAGCGCCGGCTCGCCCTGCATGGCGATGGCGTGCTTCGGCTCCGATGCGGCCGGCTGATGCGAAAGGGCGAGAAACGATATCGCGGTGATCAGCCAAACAAGAACGCGGCCCATGACCGTCTCCTTACTGGGCGGCTTGATGATTCGGACTGCACCCTAGCATGGCGCCACCGCGCTCCGGCCAGATACATCAGCCCAAATCGCACGGCCCAAATCGCACGGCCAAGAATCGCAGGCGCCGGGCTGGATTCGGCCTCGCTTGCAGTGTAACACGCCCTCCGAAGTCATTCTGTTGCCTCATTTCGGCAACAGGTAGCTGGACCACACGGCACGAAGAAGCCGGTCCCGGGATCATTTGAGAGGAAGTGCACGACATGACGAGCCTGAACAGCAACGCGTACCGCCTGTCGGTCATGGCCGCTGGCGTGGTCGGCTTTCTCGGCGCAGGACTTCCCGCCGCTTCCGCACAGCAGCAGCAGCAGATTCCGCAAGGCTGGTTCAAGGCCTGCACCAAGCAGGAAGATGTCGACATCTGCAACGTCCAGAACATCACCACTGCCGGCAATGGCCAGCTGGTCACCGGCGTCAGCCTGATCGAGCTCAAGGGCAAGGTGAACCGCAAGGTGTTCCAGGTGACGGTTCCGACCGGCCGTCTGGTGCCTCCCGGCATCGGCCTGCAGATCGACACCGGCAAGGCGCAGAAGCTCGACTATGTGATTTGCTTCCCGGATCGTTGCGTGGCCGAAGTGCCGCTGACCGATCAGCTCGTCGCGGCATTCAAGAAAGGCCAGGCGATCACGCTGACTTCCGTCAATTTCCAGAACCAGCCCAATCCGATCAAGATCGCCCTGCAGGGCTTCAGCGGCGCCTATGACGGCCCGGCGCTGCAGCAGTCGGACATCGAGGACAGGCAGAAGAAGCTTCAGGACTTCGTCGCCAAGAACAACCAGGATTTCGCCAAGAAGCTCAAGGAAGAGCAGGACAAGGCGAAGACCGCCAACTGATCGGCCGATATCGCCGAGCCAACAAAAAAGCGGGGTTCATGCCCCGCTTTTTTTGTGATTGTCTTCCAGCAGGCTAATGCGTGGACTGCCGTTTCGGCTGGTAGCCGCCGTCCGGCCTCTTGTCGAACATCTCTTTGATCTGCGGATGCCGGACCGGCTCACCCGACTGATCCTCAAGCAGATTCTGCTCGGAGACGTAGGCGATGTATTCGGTCTCCGAATTCTCGGCGAGCAGATGATAGAAAGGCTGATCCTTGCGCGGCCGCACGTCGGCGGGGATGGCTTCGTACCATTCGTCGGTGTTGGCGAATTGCGGATCGACATCGAAAATGATGCCCCTGAATGGAAACAGCCGGTGGCGAACCACCTGTCCGATTGCGAATTTGGCTGTTTTCATCGTACTCACCACTGAATTCCTTGAGCTTATTTGGCGCAGACCGCGCATCAATTCAATCCCGAGGCGCTTGACGCCCTATTAAGCAACGGGCTAGCCCGGCGCCAGGGTTTCGGACCAGCATAAAAATGTCTGACGTCATCGGTCTTGTTCTTCCGTTCTTCGGCTTGATTTTTGTCGGGTTTCTGGTGGCGCGCATCACCAGGCAGCCGCTGGACGCGCTCGGCTGGATGAACACGTTCATCGTCTATGTCGCGCTGCCGGCACTTTTCTTCCAGCTGCTTGCCAAGACGCCGTTTGAAGACCTGACGGAATGGCGCTTCATCTTCGGCTCGGTCGTCTCGACCTTCATGATATTTTCCTTGATGTTCATGGGGTCGGTCCTGACCTCGCGCGGCGAGATAGCGCAATCGACCATCAAGGCGCTCGCGGCCGCCTATGGCAATATCGGCTATATGGGACCGGGCCTGGCATTGCTGGCCTTCGGCGAGGAGGCGGCTGTGCCGGTCGCCTTGATCTTCTGTTTCGAGAACATCATGCATTTCGCCATCGCGCCCATGATGATGGCGCTGTCTGGCGACGAGAAGACCACTCCTCTCCGGCTTGCGCTCGGCGTCGTGCGCAAGATCGTGCTGCATCCGTTCATCATCGCAACCACCCTGGGTGTCGGCGCCGCCTATATCGGCTTTCGACCGCCCGTGCCGGTGGAGCGATTTCTAGAATATCTTTCCCGTGCGGCCGCACCTTGCGCGCTGTTTGCCATGGGCGTCACGCTGGCGCTCAGGCCGCTCAATCGCGTCCCGCATGAGATGGTTCCGATCGCCGCGCTGAAGCTGATCCTGCACCCGTTGCTCTGTTATGTCGTGCTGAGCTGGATCGGCAATTTCTCTGAGACATGGGTCTTCTCGGCGGTGCTTCTGGCCGCATTGCCGACCGCCACGAACGTCTTCGTCATCGCCCAGCAGTATGGCGTCTGGGTACAGCGAGCGTCGGCCAGTGTGCTGATCACTACCTGCCTGTCGGTCGTGACCGTTACCGGGCTGCTCTACCTGATCCGGCACAATATCCTAGCGCCGGACCTGTTTCCCTAACCCGCCGGCAAGCGCGGCAAAACCGCTGCCGGGACGAAGCCCCTCGCGCATGAAAAAAGCCCGAAGCGGCGCGAAGCCTCCGAGCACGCCGAGCCCGGCAACGCGGGCCATCTGCGCCGGCAGCATGTCGGAAAGCAGCGACATGTTGAGCAGGTTGACCGCGCTGCTGCGCGCCAGAATGTCGGGGCGGCGCTTGAAATCGTAGGCTGCAAGCGCCTTGGCTGCGCCCGGATCGGATAGATTTTCACAAGCGATTCCAATTAGATCGTCGACGTCTCTGATGCCGAGGTTGAGGCCTTGCGCACCGATCGGCGGAAACACATGGGCGGCTTCGCCGACCAGCGCCACCCGATCCCTTGCGAAACGCAGCGGCGTCACCGCCGATAGCGGGTAGATCTGCCGGCCCGGCTCGACAGCCACCCGGCCCAGCATCGACTGCATCTGCTGTTCGACCCGCTGAGAAAGTGTCGCATCGTCCAGCGCGGCGAGCTCGGTCGCGGTCTCGGGCTTGACCACCCAGACCAGGCTGGAGCGATTGCCGGGCAGCGGGACCTGCGTGAACGGACCGGTCTCGGTGTGGAATTCCGTCGAGGTGAAGGCGTGATCGCCGCTATGGCCGAAATTGAGGACGAGAGCTGCCTGCGGGTAGGACCGGGCCGAGGTCGAGATGCCGGCCGCCTGGCGCGCCGGTGACAAGCGTCCGTCAGCGGCGACCGCCAGCGATGCGTCAACCGAGCTGCCGTCGGCGAGGCCGGCACGGACATGCTCGGCATCGAGATGCCAGTTCGCCACCATCGACCTCAGCCAGTCGATGCCGGCATGCGCGGCAACGGCGCTGGCGAGTGCCGGGGTGAGGACGCTGTTGGGAAGATTCAGCCCGAATTCATCCTCGTCGATCTCGCTGGCGCGGAAGGTGACGACCGGGCTGCGGATCAGCCTGCTGGTGGCATCGACGATGCGCATCACCTTCAGAGGCGCCGCCTTGGATTTGACGGCTTCGAGCACGCCGAGCCGGTCGAGCACTTTCAAGGCAGGGTTCATCAGGGCCGTCGTGCGACCATCGGGGGCGGTGGCCTCCGGCCCGACCAGTGTCACCGGGAAACCTTCGGCGGCAAAACCCAGTGCCGCGATCAGCCCTGCCGGCCCCGTGCCGGCAATCAGTATCCGCGCAGTTTGCTGATGCTCCAAGATCGGCTTCCGGCTTGCAATGCGAGGCGGTCCACCCGACCTGCCGTTCGATCAGCATATAGGTCAGATCATGCCGCTTGATCAACGCGGCGATTCGGCCCATTCGGATGTCATGACCGGCCAGCAGGACGACTTCAGCCATCTCGACCGCGCCGGCCGCGCCATGGCCGGCATCGCGCGCAATCCCCGGGTCACGGTAAACGTCGTTGTCGGCGCTTGCATCCTGCTTGCATGGCTGTCTCTTGCGGCGATGGCAATCCGCGGGGCTGAAACAGGGATTGCGGGCGTCGGCGCCCCTGGCGACACGATCCTTCGCAGCCTGCCGCAACTGCCGCTGCCCTATTTCCTGGAACGGTTCTTTGTGCTGTGCCTCTCACCGGTGCCTTTGGACGCAGGTCTCGGCTTGCAGGCCGGCGCGCTCGTTTCGATGTGGTTCCTGATGGCGATCGCGACGATGCTGCCTTCGGCGGCGCCGATGATACGCACCTATTGCGAGATCGCTGACACGGCACGCATCAAGGGCGAACCGGTCGTTCACCCGCTGCTGCTGGTCGCCGGCTATCTCAGCGTCTGGCTCGCCGCTTCAATTGCGTTCGCGGCGCTGACCTTGGCCGTCCATGCATTCGCTTCGTCAGCCGGGATGCTCGATCCGGTCGTCGGCATTGCCGGTGCGCTCGCTCTGCTGATTGCCGGCCTCTACCAGTTCGGCGGCTTGAAGGAAGCTTGCCTGAAGAAATGCAGGAACCCGTTCTCGATCCTTTTCGCGAGCTGGAGCGCAAGGCCCCTTAACATCTTTCGGCTCGGTGCCGCGCAAGGTCTGTGGTGTCTGGGCTGCTGCTGGGCCTTGATGCTGGTGATGTTCGCCGTTGGCGTCATGAACGTTTTCTGGATGGCGTTGATCGGCCTGTTCACCCTGATCGAAAAACAAACGGCCAGCAGGGTTCCAACCCGGCTGGCCGGTGCGATACTGCTTGTCTGGGCAGCCGCGCTGCTAGTAGTCTCGCTGTGAGTGGGGGAAAATCGATGGCAGACCAGAGCTGGGCGATGAAGGGAGAGCTCGTACTCTCCTGCAATTGCACGGTTTTTTGCCCTTGCGTGCTCTCGCTTGGCAATCATCCGCCGACCGAAGGCTATTGCCAGACATGGGCCGGGTTTCGCATCGATGCCGGCCATTTCGGTGAGGTCGATCTGTCCGGGCTCAATCTTGGGCTGATCATGGAAATCCCAGGCTATATGAGCCGCGGCAACTGGACCGCGGGCCTGTTCATCGACAGCCGCGCCTCTGTCTATGCGGTCAAGGCGCTGACAAAGATCTTCACGGGCAAGGCAGGTGGAACCACATCGCTGCTCTCAATCCTCGTCGGCAAATTCCTCGGTGTCGAGCAGGTGCCGATCACCTATGAGACGCGTGACAAAACGCGTATCTTCCAGATACCCAGGATTATCGACGGAGCGGTCACACCCATCCAAGGCAAGGACCGTGACAAGGATACGGTGATCAGCAATTCGGAATACTGGATCGCGCCCGAGATCATCGTGGCCAGGTCCGACAAGAGCAAGATGCGGGCTTTTGGCCGCAATTGGAATTTCGCCGGCCGTTCGGCCGAAATCTGCAAGCTGGATTGGCGGGGCCCGTGAGCAAGAACACAACGGCCAGGAATTTGGCAGCACGAAAAGCCGCCAAAAAGATCACGGACCGGATTCCGCGCCCGAAGAAGAAGGTCACCTGGCCGCAGGCGAGGGCGTTCTCCGTCCACCTTTTGACCGCCTCGGGGTCGTTCCTGGCCTTCCTGTCGCTCGTGGCGGCAAGTGAAGAGCGCTGGACCGCAATGTTCTGGTGGCTCGGGCTGGCTCTGTTCGTCGACGGCATCGATGGGCCGATCGCCAGAAAACTCGAGGTCAAGGAGATCCTGCCGACATGGTCGGGCGAACTGCTCGACAACATCATCGACTACGTGACCTACGTGCTGATCCCGGCCTTCGCGCTCTATCAGCGCGGCTTCATGGGCGAGGGCCTGTCATTCCTGTCGGCGGCGATCATCGTCGTTTCCAGCGCCATCTACTATGCCGACACCGGCATGAAGACGAAGGAGAATTTCTTCAAGGGATTCCCGGTGGTCTGGAACATGGTGGTGTTCACCCTGTTCGTCATCGAGCCCGGACAATGGGTTTCGTTCGCGGTGGTGGTGGTGGCCGGCGTCCTGACTTTCGTGCCGATCAACTTCATCCACCCGGTGCGGGTGGTGCGGCTGCGGCGCATCAACCTCGGGATGACCCTGTTGTGGTGCGCTTTCGGCGCGCTTGCCCTGGCCCAAGCGGCGCTCGCCGCCTTCTACGATCAGATCGGCGTGCTGGGCGAGCAGGTCAGCACCTTCACCAAGATCGGCATCACCATCACCGGGCTTTATCTTGCCTGCATCGGTGGCATCATGCAGTTCTTTCCCAATCTCGGTGCCAAAAAGGCCTGATCGGCCACTCCCACAGGGAGCCTGGCCCCACAAGCCTAGCCCACAGGAAGCCTAGCAATGTCCAAAGCGATCCGCATTCATGCCAATGGCGGCCCGGAAGTTCTGACCTATGAGGACGCTGATCCCGGCCAGCCGGGATCCGGGCAGATCCTGGTCCGGCACACCGCGATCGGCCTCAATTTCATCGATGTCTACCATCGCTCCGGTCTCTATCCGCCACCCGGCGGCTTCCCGCTCGTGCCAGGCAGCGAAGCCGCCGGCGTGGTGCTGGAGGTCGGCCATGGCGTCGACTGGCTGAATCCGGGCGATCGCATCGCTTATGCCGTGACGACGGGGGCTTACGCGCAAGAACGCGTCATCGATGCCAGCCGCGCCGTCAAGGTTCCGGATGGCATCAGCGACGAACAGGCCGCAGCGATGATGCTGAAGGGCATGACCGCGGAATATCTGCTGCGGCGGACGTTCAAGGTGAAAGCCGGCGACACGATCCTGTTCCATGCCGCGGCAGGCGGCGTCGGCCTGATCCTCGGCCAATGGGCAAAACATCTCGGCGCCACCGTCATCGGCACCGCCAGCTCGTCCGACAAGATCGAGCTCGCCAGGGCGCATGGTTTCGATCACGTCATCAACTACAAGGAACAGGATTTCGTCGCCGGCGTCGCCGCCATTACCGGCGGCAAGAAATGCGATGTCGTCTACGATTCGGTCGGCAACGACACGTTTCCGGCTTCGCTCGACTGCCTGCGGCCGCTTGGCATGTTCGTCAGCTTTGGCCAGTCCTCGGGACCTATACCGCCGTTCAGCATGTCGTTGCTGGCACAGAAGGGCTCGTTGTTTGCAACAAGGCCGACACTGTTCGTCTACAACGCAAAACGCGAGGACCTCGACGCTTCTGCTGCCGCTCTGTTCGAGGTCGTGCTCAGCGGCGCGGTCGAGATCAAGATCAACCAGCGCTACGCGCTGAAGGACGCCGGCAAGGCGCATTCCGACCTCGAGGGCCGCAGGACCACAGGGACGACCATTCTCATCCCTTAGTTCGTTCTGCCTTGCTATCCTTGAATTTCCGCTGAAATTCTTGAAGCTCTTTCAAGACGTGTGCCGCTTTCCGATGAGAGCCGGCCGCGCCTACCATGCCTGCGGGAACACAGAACATGTCTGGCTAACCAGATGGGAGGCACTGTGAGTGCAAATCAGGACGGCACGAACCTGCTTGAGGTGCGTGGCCTCACCAAGATATTCGGCACGCTGACGGCGTGCGATCATATCGATCTCGACATCGCCAGGGGTGAGATCCACGCCTTGCTCGGCGAAAACGGCGCCGGCAAGTCGACGCTGGTCAAGATGCTTTTCGGCTCGCTGGAGCCCAATGCCGGCGAGATCTTCTGGAACGGTCAGGCCGTCAGGATTTCCAGCCCGGGCGTCGCGAAAAAGCTCGGCATCGGCATGGTGTTCCAGCATTTTTCGCTGTTCGAGGCGCTGACCGCGGCCGAAAACATCGCGCTGTCGCTGGACGACGGCTCGCCGATCAGCAGCATCGCTGCGAAGGCGAGGGCGCTTTCCTTCAGCTATGGCCTGCCGCTCGATCCTGAATCGCTGGTCGGCGACCTGTCGGTGGGCGAGCGCCAGCGCATCGAAATCATCCGCTGTCTGCTGCAGACGCCGCAGCTCATCATCCTGGACGAACCGACCTCGGTGTTGACGCCGCAGGAAGCCGACAAGCTGTTCGAGACGCTGGAGCGCCTGCGCTCGGAAGGCAAATCCATCCTCTACATCTCGCACCGGCTCGAAGAGGTCAAACGCATCTGCGACCGCGCCACCGTGCTGCGCCACGGCAAGGTGGTCGGCCATTGCAATCCGCGTGAGGAAACAGCCTCTTCGCTGGCGCGAATGATGGTCGGCAACGAGGTGCAGGCCGTGGTGCGCGCGCCGGTCGAGGGCATCGACAAGGCGCAGCCGCTGCTCGAAATCCGCAATCTCAGCCGCAAACCGGCAACGCCGTTCTCGATCCCGCTCAGGGGCATCAACCTGAACGTCCGCGCCGGCGAGGTGATCGGCATCGCCGGCGTCGCCGGCAATGGTCAGGGCGAGTTCTTCGAATCCGTTTCAGGCGAAGTGCTGCAGCAGGATGCCGCCTCGGTGCGCATTCGCGGCAAGGATTCGGGAAGCCTCACCATCACCGGACGACGCCTGCTGGGCGCTGCCTTCGTGCCGGAGGAACGCCTCGGCCACGGTGCCGCACCGCGCATGAAGCTTTCCGAAAACCTGCTGCTGTCGCGCCATGCCACCGACGGCAAGGCGTTCGTCGGTTCCGGCGGAATGGTCAAGAGCGCCGCCATCCAGGCCGCGTCCCAACGCATCATCGAGGCGATGGACGTGCGCAAGAGCGCGCCGGATCCGGAGGCCGCGGCTCTTTCGGGCGGCAATCTGCAGAAATTCATCGTCGGCCGCGAACTCGACCGCCGGCCAAGCGTCATGGTGGTGAACCAGCCGACCTGGGGCGTCGATGCGGGCGCTGCCGCCCACATCCGCCAGGCCTTGATCGAGTTGTCGCGCAGCGGATCGGCGGTGCTGGTGATCAGCCAGGATCTCGACGAGCTGTTCGAGATCTCGGATGCGATCGCCGTCATGCACAATGGCGAGTTGTCGAAGCCGATGCCGATCGCCGAAGCGACCTTCGAGAAGGTCGGCTTGCTGATGGGTGGCGCCGAACCCGGTCACGCCGAACACACGTTGGAGACGGCATGATGCGCCTCGAACTCGTCAAACGTCCGCAGCGTTCCATGCTGTTTTCGGCCCTGTCGCCGTTCATCGCCTTCGCGCTGACCATCATTGCCGGGGCCGTCATGTTCGCGCTGCTCGGCGTCAATCCGCTGACTGCGTTCAACATCTATTTCATCGAGCCGATCAGCCAAATCTGGCAGTTGCATGAGCTGGCGATCAAGGCCGCGCCGCTCATCCTGATCGCCGTCGGCCTGTCGGTTTGCTACAAGGCCAACATCTGGAACATCGGCGCCGAAGGCCAGTTCATCCTCGGCGGCATCGTTGGCTCGATGCTTCCAGTACTGTTTCCGCAGTTCGAAGGCCCGCTGGTGCTGCCGTTGATGCTGTTGCTTGGCATGGTCGGAGGTGCGGCCTATGCGGCGATCCCGGCTCTGCTCAAGACGCGCTTCGGCACCAACGAGATCCTGACCAGCCTGATGCTGGTCTATGTCGCGCAACTTTTCCTTGACTGGCTGGTGCGCGGCCCCTGGCGCGATCCGCAGGGCCATGGCTTCCCGCAGACCATCCAGTTCAACGATTCGGCCGTGTTGCCGGAACTGATGCCGGATGCCGGACGGGCAAACTGGGGTTTTGTCTTCGCGCTGGTCGCCGCGGTGCTGGTCTGGATCCTGATGAGCCGCATGCTGAAAGGTTTCGAGGTGCGCGTGCTGGGCTCGAGCCCGCGGGCAGGACGCTTCGCCGGCTTCGGCCTCAACCGGATGGTGTTCTTTGCCTTCCTGCTGTCGGGCGCGCTGGCGGGACTTGCCGGCATCTCGGAGGTCTCGGGCGCCATCGGCCAGCTGCAGCCCGTCATTTCGCCCGGCTACGGCTTCACCGCCATCATCGTGGCGTTCCTCGGCCGTCTCAACCCGCTTGGCATCGTTGCCGCCGGACTGGTGCTGGCACTGACCTATCTCGGCGGCGAAGCAGTGCAGAGCGCGCTCGGCATCTCCGACAAGGTGGCGCGGGTGTTCCAGGGCATGCTTTTGTTCTTCGTGCTCGGCTGCGACACGCTCATCCACTACCGCATACGTCTGGTCGGCCTGGCGCTGACCAAACCGGAAGGCGTGGCCAAACTCGAAGCCGCACCGAAGCTGAAGGAAGCCCGTTGATGGACATCACCGTAAACATCCTTCTGACCATCGCCACCGCGGCAACGCCGCTGCTGATCGCGGCAATCGGTGAGCTGGTGGTCGAGCGCTCCGGCGTACTCAATCTCGGCGTCGAAGGCATGATGATCATGGGCGCCGTCGGCGGCTTCGGCGCAACCTATCTCACCGGATCGCCCTGGATCGGCCTTTTGGCGGCCATTGCCATGGGCGCGGTGTTCTCGCTGCTGTTTGCCGTCATGACGCTGTCGCTGGCCACCAATCAGGTGGCGACCGGCCTGTCGCTGACGCTGCTCGGCCTTGGCCTGTCCGGCATGATGGGCACCAGCTTCGTCGGCCAGCCCGGCGAAAGGCTGCCCAACCTCGACATTCCCGGCCTGACGGAAATCCCTGTGATCGGCAGGCTGCTGTTTGGCCAGGATCCGATCTTCTACATCTCGATCGCACTGACCGCCGCCGTCATGTGGTTCCTGTTCAAGACCCGCACCGGGCTGACGCTGCGTTCGATCGGCGACAGCCACACCTCGGCGCATGCGCTTGGCATCAAGGTCATCCGCTACCGATACCTCGCGGTCATCTTCGGCGGCGCCTGTGCCGGTCTCGCCGGCGGCCATCTCTCGCTGGTCTACACGCCGCAATGGGTGGAGAACATGAGCGCCGGCCGCGGCTGGATCGCGCTGGCGCTGGTGGTGTTCGCCTCCTGGCGGCCATGGCGGGTGCTGGCCGGCGCCTACATCTTCGGCGCGGTGTGGATCGGCCAGCTTCATGCACAGGCTTTTGGCATTCCAGTGCCCTCACAGTTCCTTTCTTCGCTGCCCTATCTGGCAACCGTCGTGGTTCTCGTTCTAATCTCGCGCAACAAGCGTCTGACGATGATGAACACGCCGGCTTCCTTGGGGCAGCCATTCGTTCCGGATCGTTGACAACAAAAAACAAACGGGAAGCTCCAAGGCTAACTCAGAGAGGTAACACAATGAAAAAACTGCTTATTGCCCTGATGACCACGACCGCCGCCATGTCGCTGGCAGCGACGGCCGAGGCCGCGGACAAGCTGAAGGCCTGCTGGGTCTACACCGGCCCGATCGGCGATTTTGGCTATTCCTACCAGCACGACCAGGGCCGTCTCGAAGTGGAGAAGGCGCTCGGCGACAAGGTCGAAACCGCCTATCTTGAAAACGTCTCGGAAGGCCCCGACGCCGACCGCGCTTTCGAGCGCCTGGCACGCGAAGGCTGCAAGATCATTTTCGGCACCTCCTTCGGCTTCATGGACCCGGAAGTGAAGGTCGCCAAGAAATTCCCGAAGGTGATGTTCGAGCACGCCACCGGCTACAAGACATCTGACAATCTCGGCATCTACAATGCGCGTTTCTATGAAGGCCGTTATGTGCTCGGCCAGATCGCCGCCAAGGAATCGAAGGCAGGCGTTGCCGGCTACATCGTTTCCTTCCCGATCCCCGAAGTGGTGATGGGCATCAACTCCTTCATGCTCGGCGCGCAGTCGATCAACCCGAACTTCAAGGCCAAGATCGTCTGGGTGAATTCCTGGTTCGATCCGGGCAAGGAAGCCGACGCCGCCAAGGCGCTGTTCGACCAGGGTGCCGACATTATCGTCCAGCACACCGATTCGACCGCTGCCCTGCAGGTGGCCGAGGAGCGCAAGCTGCACGGCTTCGGCCAGTCCTCCGACATGATCAAGTTCGCGCCGAACGCGCAGCTGACCTCGCTCACCGACGAATGGGGTCCCTATTACATCAGCCGGGTCCAGGCAGCCCTCGACGGCACCTGGAAGCCGGACAATGTCTGGCTTGGCATCAAGGACGGCGCGGTCAAGCTCGCCCCCTACACCAACATGCCCGACGACGTGAAGGCGATGGCGGAGGCCACCGAGAAGAAGATCGCCGGCGGCTGGAACCCCTTCACCGGGCCGATCGCCAAGCAAGACGGCACGCCGTGGCTGAAGGATGGCGAAGTCGCCGATGACGGCACGCTGCTCGGCATGAATTTTTATGTGAAGGGTGTCGACGACAAGCTGCCGCAGTAGGCAGCACAAGAGATCGAAATGAGGAGGGCGCCGCGAGGCGCCCTTTTTCATTCGGCGGGCTGCGCTCCGGCTGAGACGCGACGAAATCGCGCCAAGCCAGCATCGACCGCGCGGCCGAGCCAAATCCTCAGCAACCGCTGTGCGGGTCGTTCGCAGGCGCGCCAGATTGCCCACGAAACGAAAAGCATAAGTGCGCCGCAGCCAAAGGCGGCAAACCATTTGCCGATAAGGGGCGTTGCCGCATTGATGACGAGATAGCCGATGTCCTGGTGCAGCAAATAGAGCGGATAGGTCAGCCCGCCCAGCGCCAGGGTGAGCGCCGATGGCCGCAGACGATTGCGCAGCAGCACCGCACCGATCAAGGCCGTGTGCATGACGACGTTGGCGATGACCAGATTGGCCGACGAAACGGCAATGCCGTAGTGGCCAAGCATCCAGTGCTGCGTCACCGACAGCGTGCCGCAGGAGATCAGGAAGGCGGCGGCAAGCAGCAGCATTGCAGGCAGTGAACGGCCATGCGCATGCAGGTGGTGGACCACCACGCCGGCGGCGAAGAACGGTCCAAACTCGGTGATGAACAGCAGCCTGGCGGCACCGCTGCCGATGAAGAACTCGTTCAAGGCCGAGATCGCCAGCCAGATCAAGATCAGCTCCAGCTTGCGTTTCTGAAACAGCCCGGTGAGCAGCGCCAGCGTCACCCAGCCGTAGAACACCAGCTCAAGAACGATCGACCAGTAGACGCCGTCCATGAAGGGCTGGCCGAACGCCGGCGCGAACATCGACAGATTGGCGGCATACTGAACGAAAGAGGCCGAAAGCAGCGGCGACCCGGCAAGGAAGACAATCGCGAAGGTGATCGTCATGCAGAGCAGGAAGCCCGGATAGAGGCGAACGAACCGCGCGACCGCAAACTGGTCCCAACTGCGGTTTTCCGCCGACCAGGCAATGACGAAACCGCTGATCAGGAAGAACAGATTGACGCCGAGATAGCCGTAGAGGGCGAACGGTGCCGCAAGCGGATAACCCTCAGCCAGAATGCCCTCGGCAGCCGCGCCGCGAAAGAAATAGTGGAAGAACACGACAGCCATCGCCGCGACCAGCCTGAGCAGGTCCAGCGTCGCAATGTAATTTTGTTCCGCAGGTCTGGTGTTCATCCGCATTTCCCGCATCTACGGTCGGCAAACCATAGAGCGGATCGCGGCTGAGCGGGTTAAGAGGCCTAGATTATCGCCAGATGTAGTAAATTTACGCGGAACGAGGCGTCAGACCGCCGAACCATAGAGGTCATAGGCGTCGGCACGGTCGATCTTGACGGTGACGATATCGCCTTGGCGCAGCGGACGACGCGACTGGATGTGCACCGAGCCATCGATCTCGGGCGCGTCGTATTTGGTGCGGCCCTGTGCCGATGTGCCATGCGCCTCGTCGATCAGCACCGGGAGGCGCTTGCCGACTTTTCTGGCCAGCTGTGTCGCCGAAATCTTCTGCTGACGCTGCATGAAGCGGTGCCAGCGCGCCTCCTTGATTTCCTGCGGGACCTGTTCGAGACCGAGATCGTTGGAGCGGGCGCCGCGGACCGGCTCGTATTTGAAGCAGCCGGCGCGGTCGATCTTGGCTTCATCGAGCCAGTCGAGCAGCATCTCGAAATCGTCATCCGTCTCGCCGGGGAAGCCGACGATGAAGGTCGAGCGGATGGCCAGATCCGGACAGACCTCGCGCCAGCCGCGAATGCGCTCGAGCGTCTTTTCGCCATGCGCGGGCCGGCGCATGTTCTTCAACACCTGCGGCGAGGCATGCTGGAACGGGATATCCAGGTAAGGGAGGATCTTGCCCTCCGCCATCAGCGGGATGACGTCGGCGACATGCGGGTAGGGGTAGACATAGTGCATGCGCACCCAGATGCCGAGCTTGCCCAGTTCCTCCGAAAGATCGAGGAATTTTGCGCGCACTTCACGGTCGCCGAACATCGACGTCTGGTACTTGATGTCGATGCCGTAGGCGCTGGTGTCCTGCGAGATGACCAGAAGTTCCTTGACGCCAGCCTTGGCCAGTTTCTCAGCCTCACGCAGCACATCTGCCGCCGGCCGCGAGACGAGGTCGCCACGCAGTGCGGGAATGATGCAGAAGGTGCAGCGGTTGTTGCAGCCTTCGGAAATCTTGAGATAGGCGTAGTGGCGCGGCGTCAGCTTGACACCCTGCGGCGGCAGGAGATCGATATAGGGATCGTGCGAAGGCGGTGCGGCCTCATGCACCGCGGCCATCACGCTCTCATAGGCCTGCGGCCCGGTGATCGCCAGCACATTCGGGTGCTTTTCGCGAATGACGTCCGGCTCGGCGCCCAGGCAACCGGTGACGATCACTCGGCCGTTTTCCGAAAGCGCGGAGCCGATGGCGTTGAGCGACTCGTCTCGGGCGGAATCGAGAAAACCGCAGGTGTTGACGACGACGAGGTCGGCGCCGTCATGCTTGCGCGCGATTTCGTAACCTTCGGCGCGCAGGCGCGTGATGATGCGCTCCGAATCCACGAGGGCCTTCGGGCATCCAAGACTGACAAAACTCACGCGGGGAGCGGACATAGAGGGTTTCCGGGCTTTTCAGGATTGCCGGCGCAGTACCACACTTATTGCGGCATTGGTATGGGCAGGCCCGCGATGCGGCAAAACGCACGGCGGTCTTGCTTCGACGGAGTGAAGACGCGGATGTCCGCCAGCTTCAGCCGACCACGTTGTTCACATGTGGCCAGACCTCCACCGCGCCACGATAGACCATGTCCAGCGCGACATAGAGTATGATCAGCAGGCCGACATAGGCGATCCAGCGGTGGCGATGCAGCAGCTTGGCAATGAAGGTCGCAGCCAGCCCCATGAGCGCGATCGACAGCACAAGGCCGATGACCAGCACCGGAAAATGATCACGCGCCGCTCCAGCCACCGCCAGCACGTTGTCGAGCGACATCGACACATCGGCGACGACAATCTGCAAGGCAGCCTGGCCAAGGGTCTTGCGCTTCGACTTGCCGGCGACTGCCTGGTCACTGTTGAGGTCCGAATTCGACAGCGCCTCGGTCGCTTCCAGCTCATCGGCATGTGACGTGCGCAGCTCGCGGTACATTTTCCAGCAGACCCACAGCAGCAGGATGCCGCCGGCCAGCAGCAGGCCGACGATCGCCAGCAGCTTGACGGTAATTGCGGCAAAACCGATGCGCAGCACCGTTGCCGCAATCACGCCGATGAGGATCGCCTTCTTGCGTTGGTCAGCCGGCAGGCCGGCAGCGGCAAGGCCGATGACGATCGCATTGTCGCCGGCCAGCACGAGGTCGATGGCGATGACCTGGAGCAGGGCGGTCAGGCTGGCAGCGCTGAAAAAAATGTCCATCGACCGGAAGCCCTTGCTGATTTTGCCGAGTGTTCGTCGATTACCCAGAGGCCCTAACTTGGTGGTCCCTTGGCGTCAAGGGATCACGCGTGGCGCCATCACCGAAGCATCGTTACGTGAAGCCAGATCCAATGCTCGCGGCACTCGCCGACAGCCAGGCAAAACCATGGCCGATCGCCAATCAATCGTAGAGATTATACTTTGCCCAGTCGGCTTCCGGAATCTCGTCGCCGATCCGGTAGCGGAGTTGCAAGACTTCCATATGGTCCGGCCCGGTCTGGCACTTGAATTTCAGCCTATACCACTGCCCCTTGCTGCGAAACGCAGCACCCGGGCTCTTGATTGCATCGGCGCCCATCTCGGGCGTGGCAAAGGCGTAGGCGACGACGCGATCGGCTTTGAACTTGCGATCGTCATGGGTGATGCGGTCGAGCACTTCGGCGTCGCAACGCTGTTCAAGGCGAGTTTGGGGATCGAGTTTCATCAGTCCGGCGCGCAATGCATTGTCCATTGCGCTGGCTGGAAAACTCAGTGTCACTGACGCCAAGGCGGTCATGCAGAGCTTCTTCATGGGCGGGACAAGCAACATATTTTGTCGGAGAAATCAACCGAGCGGACCGCCTCGGACGCTGCGGGAATCTCAATCATATGGCTGCTGCGTTCAAAATTGCGTGTCGGGATTCGTCGTGCGTGCCTGCGGCCAACGGACCAAAGAGGCACGGCCGGCATCGGTAAGATCGTACAGGCCGCGGTCGACGCGCGCGAACCAGCCATAGACATTGTGCTGCAGGATCTTGGGCGCGATCGGCGTCACCGCCTTCAGATCTCGCGGCCGCCTGGGGCCATCCACCATGGCGGCAGCGCAGGCGAGGGCGCTTTGGCGATAGGCGGTCATGATCGGATTGCGCGATCCTCCTCCGGCAACGGGATCGCCGCGACGGCGCTGGTGCTCATCGACCAGGCGGGAGCGCCGGCGGGCATTTTTGCGCGGCGCCAGCGCGATCGGGCTGAGAAGCACCTCGACCCGGTCCGTCGCGGTCACGCCAAGCAAGCCGAAGCCAAGCCGGCGGCAGAGATTGCGGAACCTGGCATCGCTTTCGCGTCCCTTGCCGCGAGCCGACATGCGCGCGGCCAGCCACACCTCGTCGCAGGCCGCCGCACGATCGACACCTTGCAGCACCAGTTCGAGATTGAACTGCAGCTTCAACTCGCAGATGACGACAACCGGCGGCTCCCCCTCGCGCAACGCAACAACATCGCAGCCGTCGATCTCGCCTTTGACGACAAAGTCGAGGCTTTCGAGGAACCGCTTCACCGGCGCATAGAGTGAGATCTCGTTCATGGCACAAGGTTTAGCCGATTCGAGGCGAAAAGCCTTCCGGTGGTTCGGCGTCCTGCGGCTCGAAAGGGGACCGGTGTGGATACCGCAACGCCGGGCCAGCCGTCAGGCTTCGGCGTTCGGCACCGCCCGGTTCGGCAGCTTCCTGCGGCGCAGGAGCGGATAGCCGATCTGGCCGAAATAGGTGGAAGGGATCGGATCGTCGACGCCGTACTTCTCCGGCACCTTGTCACCGGTGGGATTGTAGGTGCCGAACAGCACGTCAAGGAAAGGCAACTGCCCGGCGAAGTTCTTGTCATAGGCTTCGCGCTGGTTGGCATGGTGCCAGCGATGGAACTGCGGGCTGGCGATCAGCCACTTCAAGGGGCCGAACGGAATCCGCACGTTTGAATGCACAAGCAGCGTATGTCCAAGGTAGAGAGTCGAAAAGACGGCGATCGACGCTTCCGAGAAGCCGAGGAAAAAGATCGGCGTCAGCGATATTGCCTTTGTGACGATGGCGTCGACGGGATGATTGTGGAAGGCCCCGAGCCAGTCGAGTTCTTCAATGCCGTGGTGAACGGCATGGAACTTCCAAAGCGCCGGGATTTTGTGAAAGGCCCGATGTGTCCAGTAGACGCCGACATCGGTGATCACGATGATTTCGGCAACCTGCAGCCAGACGGGCTGGCCGCTGACGGCATGCGTTATCGCTTGCGGGACCAGGAGTGCAGCGGCACCGAGCGCGCCTGCCGCCATCATGACGATGGCCAGCTTTATGATGAAGCCGTTGAACAGCAGATAAATCAGATCGACAGCGAAGCCCTTGCGAAAGATCTTCTGCGGCCGCTCGGCAAACAGATGTTCAAACGGAATGAAGATCAGGGCGCAGATCAGAAGTGCCTTGATGCCAAAGATATCCATCGATTCGCCTCAGCGCGCAGTCCGCGCCTCTGAGAGGAACCACATCTCCCTTTCCAAAGGCTAAAGGCTCTACCTTTTGCGCAAGTGGCGGCGGCAAACGCGGATTGTGAATGGAACGCGGGCGGACGAGGAGACGCGAATGCGGGCTCGTCCTGCGGCGTGTGGCCCATCCCCCAACTAGAACCTGACCGCGAGATTGGCTTTCACGCTCTGGTCTGCGGCGCGACTGCCGAATTGTCCCCCATAGGTGAGGCCGAGCGTGGCATTGTGTGCGATGGCGATGTCGAACCCGACATCGAGTATCAGCCCGTCCTTGGCGATCGGCACGCCCGCGACGGTGAATGATGCGCCGCCGGCGAATGCGAAGCGCGACAGCGGTACGGTCTCGCCGAAGGCATGGCGCCAGCCGAGCGTGCCGCGAACCGTCGCCGCCATCTCGCCGACGGTGAACTCGCCTGAGGCATGTAGGCCGAGCGTGGTGAAGGTCGCATCGGTGATTGCCGAAGCGCTTGTCAGCGTCGCCGCGCCGCCTGTCTCGGTGAAGCCGTCAGTCCGGAGGTTCACATAGGCGAGATTGGCGAAGGGCTCAAAGCCTAAATTTCCAGCATGGATACCATAGCCCAGTTCGCCGAACACCTGCGCCGTTCCGGCGCGATAATCTGCCTTGAGGCTGTCATTGAAACCGGGGAAAGTGACGGAGCGGCTCGTCGCGATGTCGTGCCAAGTATAGGATGTACCGGTGCGCAAGCCGAGCGTGCCGCCCCCAACATCCCAAGTGGTGCCGCCATAGAGGCCGAGATGATAGTTGTCGCTCGAGCCCGACGAGGCGCGGTCTTTCACATCGAGGTTGGTGCGGCTGTATCCCGCCATGATACCCAATCGCCAGGTGTCGAAAATGGCGGCGTCACCGCCAGCCAGGAAACCGCCAGTCGAGCGGTCAACGCGGGCAGCATTGCCGTCGCTGCCAGTATGGCCCCATGAACCAAAGCCCTGACTCCAGAGGGCGAAGCGATCGGTGTCCGACGCCACTGCAGCGGTCGTATTGGGATCGAGCGAGACATAGGCGCCCGCAGCACCGCCATAGGTCTGATCGGCGTAGGCCATGACCGGAGCGGCCGATGCACCGACGATACCGAAAGCGGCCCGGATGCGGTTCGTCGCCGCGTCGCGCAGAAGACGGCTATCTTCGATGAGGGAAGTCTGCGCCGAGGGATACACCTCGCCCGAGAGCTGGTCGAAGGCATCACGTGCCTGCACGTCGGTCGCGAGGTTGAGGATGACGTTGTACAGGGATCCGGATGTCGGCAGGCTCTCGAGCCCCCCAGCGGTTGCGATCTGATTGCGGGTCAAGGCTGCGTCGGTGAAGTTGCGGTATTTCAGGATGTCGAGATAGGCGTTGTTGGTGTCATAGGTATCGACAAGCCTGAGGAAGGCGGTGTTGACAACTCCAGTCAAGGCAGCGAACTGCCCGGTCAGCCCGGCATCGGCGGTCAACACCGTATAGCGGGTGCCCGGCACCGCAATGCCGCCCGCGGCGTTCACGGTCAGCGTCGCGCCAGTGATCGTCGCGGTGCCGGAGGTGCTGAACCTGTCGGCCTGGCCGGCCGTGTTGATATCGATCGCCATGATGCTGCCAGTCGCGAAAGCGGCATTGCCGCCGGTTTGCCGGATCACATCGCCGGCGCCAGCGTCGGCCATTGTCAAGGTGCCTTGATTGGTGAACTGAAACAGATTGGTCCATTGCGTCGTCTCCGCGACGCCGGCGGAGTTTCCACCGACGGCGGTCCCGTCGTTGACCAGCCTGCTGGCGCCACCGCCGAAATCACTGGTTCCACCGGCGCCGTTCCAGTTCCCGTCGTTGGCGAACAGTGTCGCGCCGCCGGCAAACTGCGCTGTACCGACGATCGAACCGGCGTTTGTGAGCGCCATCGTCGCGGCATTGGTCTCGATCGCCGCATCGCTGGACAGTCCGGAAAGACTACGGATCGCGCCCGACGAGGCGACGTTGATGGCGCCCGTCCCACCAGTCAAAGTCAGGCCACGCGTCGCGCCCGTCACCGTGCCGGCGACTTGCACATCCACTACGCCGTTGCCCGTCGCGACGATGCCCTCGGCCGACGTTCCGGTCACCGCGCCATTGGCGATCACCGTGATCGCGCCCGTGCCAAGATTGGTTGCCTGGATACCTGTCGTACCCGAGACATTGCCATTCGTCGTCACATTGATCGTGCCAGCGCCCACCGGATTGTCCTGGAGCGCGAAGATCGCCGTAGCCGCAGTTGCGTTCACAGCACCCGTTATCACCGCGACATTGCCGGCCGAGCTTTCAGCGTCGATACCTCGGCCAGTCGTCGCGGTGATCGGACCAACCGCCTTCACGGTCACCGAACCTGTACCGACAGTCCCTGCGACAATCCCGCTGCTCGCGTCGATCGCGCCGTTCGCCGTGACATCGACGTTGCCGCTTCCCGAGGAAAGGCCAGCGAAGATACCGGGGCCGCCCGCCTTCACATCACCGTTCGCCACGATCGTCACATTGGCCGTCGCCGACAGCGTCTCAACGTCGATGCCGATCCTGCCGGCAGCCAGCGCCGTCACCGCGCCCGTCGTGACGGCGATGCTGCCGCCTGTTGCTGTGTCGCCCACCACGATGCCTGAGCCCGCCGTCGAGTTGCTGGCGCCCGAGATATCGACCGTGACCGTGCCCGAACCATTGTTCTGAATGTTCACCGCATCGTCGCTGCCGCCGACGAAGCCGCCCGCGCCCGTCACCGAGATGTTGCCCGTCCCGCCGCCGCCACCAATCAAGGTCAGGCCGGAACGCGCGCCCATCACCGTGCCGGCGACCTGCACGTCCACCGCGCCACCACCGTTCGCGACGATGCCGTCAAAGGATGTGCCGGTCACCTCACCATTGGCGATCACGCTGATCATGCCCGTGCCGGAGTTACCTGCGAGGATGCCTCCAGTGCCCGAGACATTGCCGTTGGTCGTCACATCGATTGTGCCTGTGCCTGTGCCGGTCCCTATTGCATAGACCGCCTGACCGCCCGTCGAGGTCACCGCACCCGTTGTTATCGAGACATCGCCCCGGCCCTGAGCGAAGACGCCAAGGCCCGACGCCATTGTCGCGGTGACCGGTCCCATCGCCTTCACCGTCGTCGAGCCGTTGCCCAAGTTCTGCGCGATAATGCCGTTGCCTGCGTCGATGGCGCCGTTCGCCGTGATATCGATGTTGCCAGTTCCTGTGGAGGAAACTCGACCCAAGATACCGGTATTGCCCGCCTTCACATCGCCGTTCGCCACGATCGTGAGATTGCCTGCCGTCGAAGACGACTGGACGTCGATACCGAACATGCCAGCAGCCAGCGCCGTCACCGCGCCCGTGGTGACATCGATGGAGCCACTCGCCGCCGTGTTACGCACCACAATGCCTGAGCCGGCAGCCGCCGTGATATCGCCGGTGGCATCGACATCGATCGAGCCCAGGCCATTCTGCTTTATTGCGAAGGCATCGCCACTGCCGTTATTGGTGATCGCGCCGCTGCCTGTGTACGTGATCAGGTTGGAGGCGGCATCGATATTGAGTGCCGCGGTCCCGCCGGCTGTTGGCGTGTTGCCCGCATCGACAGTGATCGTGCCGTTGTTGACGACCATGACGGCGCCATTGCCGGTATTCTCGATCGCGAGGCCAAATCCGCTGACCGTCGCCCCGGCATCGATCGCGAGGTGGGCCGTAAACGGTGAAGAAAATGAATAGCCCCGGTCGTTGGGAGGAGCAGCCGGATTGACGGCATTGACCGTGGAGGTGGTGCCGCACTGCACATCAGTTCCCAGAGTGACCGTACATGCCGCCTGCGCCTGCGGGGAAAAGAAAACAGCCGAGCCGGCGAAACCGGCCATGCCGATTGCGAAACGCAGTGCCGAGCGACTGGCCTGCGAGAGGAGTTGCGCGCGCAAGGAAACGAGTGGGTAGGCTTTGTCTGCCGAAAAACCGTAGAGTCTCATGATAGGCCCGCCCCATCGTCCAATAAATGCAATCTGCCGTCATCAGAACAGCCCAAGCAAAGCAATGTTTCGAGCAAATCAGTGCTTCAGATTCGCAATAACGGATGATGGGTGGGCGATATATATATCAAATGCCATAGACCGGCCAAAGAGTGGCGCACTGTCGCTGGCTCGCCACAGTCGCAACGCCCTGCACTCGAAGAACCTTAATGTGCTATTGCAGCTTGTTAGGGCAGAAGACGAAATGCATTCAGCAGCGCAATGAGCTGACTCTGCCTCTGCGTATCTGTCTTGCGAAAAATCTTGTCCAGATGAACGCGTGCGGTGCCGTAGGCCATGTTTTCCCTGATCGCTATTTCCTTCAAGGACAATCCGCTTGCGAGCGCGAGCGCGACGGAAGCTTCTTTCCCTGTCAGCCCAAAGGTTTTTCGCAGTTGATCGGCTAAGCTCGTCGACAGGGCCAAACGTGATTCGCGCGCCAGCACCACCGCGCAAGGTCCAGCCGACAGGCCGAACATCTCGCCGTCGGGCAACAATCCAATCGACAATACCAGTTGGTCGCCGCGCTCCGACCGCAAGATCAAATCGGCAGCCGAATTGGGAAACTCGCTCTCGTCCACCCGGCAGACTCGTGCGACCGCACGTTGCAGCATTTGGGTTTGCGTGGAATCGGAGGTGGCCAGATGGCCACCGTTCGCCGTCAGCAGAGTGATCGGCTGTACCAGAAGTCTTTGCGCGGCGTCATTCATGTCAAGGATGCGCAGGCGCGGATCGACGACAAAGCCGGCGAAGGGCAGGTGGCCGAGCAGCGATTGGAGCACAGGCCGCGCCTCGAAATGTCGGCCCAAACCCGCAGCGCGCTCCAGATGAGGTGTGATCAGGGCGAGCATCGCACGATCATCGGCGTCGAACGCCGGCTGCCCTCGGCCTCGCTGCACGTCGAAAAACCAGTAGTTCTTTTCCGACGCGCGCAGATTGCAGAACATGCCGTCATACATGTCCTGCGGCATCATCCATTCGTTCCAGACGGAGGTGCGTTCAATACGGTGCCGCCCAATCAACTGGGTGTCGCTAAAAACCCGGCCAAGCGGCGCGGCCACACGCGGCGCAAAGAGTTCGTTGGTCGCGAAATGGTCAAGGAAAATCCTGTCCCAATAGGGGTCGCGGCTCGGTGAGACGCAAAAGCTATCCTCGACATTGGCCCAGTCGATGCCCGAGAAACAGGCTCTGGAGCCATGAAACATGGCTTGCAACTGAAGGACCACGTCAAGCCAAATCGATTGATCGTAGGCGGCCTCATATATGCGACCGATCACTACCGACAGGCGCTCGTGAGAGATCGAATATCCCATAAGCCTTGCGAAATATACAACCAGAATGAAGTGTTAGCATACCTCTGATTGCGGTCGATGCAAGGGATAGAACGTCGAATGAGCAGGGGGGTTACCAGTGCTGACGCCCAAGGTCAGGAGAAAGCAGACATGATGTTTGACGCTTCGCCCTTACCTCCACGGAGGCGGAAATCGGCGTACTCAGTTCTGTATGCTCTGTATGCCCTTCTCGATCGAATGGCGGAGGAAGTGGGATTCGAACCCACGGTGAGCTTGCACCCACGCCGGTTTTCAAGACCGGTGCCTTAAACCGCTCGGCCATTCCTCCATCGTGGTTTTTCAACCATTTGGGCAGCGCGGGGCCAACTCGTTTGGCCTGTGGCACCGGATTGGCACCGAAGGCGCTCCCGGCTGGTTCACGCCTCATTCCTGTAAAGCGGCATTGAGGGCTGCGTCAACCACCACTGTGTCGGTTCCTGCTGTCCTGGCAGGCTCTGAGTTTTTCGGAATCGAGCACCGGAACTCGCTATCCCATTGGTGCATGATGAAGAAGGAGCCCGCCGACTGGCGATGTACAGGTTTGCGCGCGAACACAAGAAGCCTGACGCTGGAGGGCTTTCGTGCAGGCCCAACCGAGGGCGCGACCTACCGACCAAGCCATCCTCGGAATTGGGCGGAGGGAATCCCTACGGGTCAGCCTCTTGGGACAGCTGCGGTATCCCGCAGAATTTAACTTTCGCCAAGGGAACAGCTACTGGTGAGGAAGGCCGAAGCTGCAAATCGGCTCCGGCCTGTACGGTCCTCAGTCTTTGCAATTTTCGTCCGCCTTTGCCGCCGCGGCCTTATCACCGTGCTGCTGCGCCTCGATATCCTGCTGCGAGGTTGCAAGGTTTTTGTCGCCCCCGCCTTCAGCGCCCGCCAATGGCATCGTGGTGCCATCCTTGGCGGCTGGCTTGTTCGCGTTGCCCATGGCCTTCGGAGTCTCTAAAGGCGCGTGGGTTCCATCTTTCGAAATACCGGCGGTCTGTCCGGCATCGGTCCCGGTGTTCGAAGCTGACTTGTCCGGACATGCGGCGATCGCAGACCCGGCAGAAAGCGACATCGCGATCGCGACCATCAATGAAGTCATTTTCATCATGCTCGTCCTTCTGTTCGAGTGCCCTGCGGATGAAACTAGCGGCGCATTTCTTTGTTCCGGCGGTCGGTCCGCTGCCCGACAAAGCCCGGTCAACCGGCAGACACGGCGGGCAGGAGCGAAGCCAGGCTTTCTGTGGCAGAGGGCATCACATCTCTCGCGTGGAAGCACGAAAACCGTTACTTTTCAGAGAGCTCTTACGGTGGAGACGCCACAATCTTGCCCGGTTGCGGCCACAATCGGTTAATACCGTGATAAGCAATTCCTGCGCACAAAGGATCGGGGTTTTAAGCGTCGTTGGTATTGTCGGGTGAGTGTTTTGGCTCCTCTGGTGGTTGAACGCGACGCCTTGAGTTGAGACTGAAGGGGACATCAGGAAAATGCAGGCTGTGACGCCACCGCGTCTTCGTCGCGCTGCTACCGTCGCGTTGTTCGCCATGTCGGCTGCCTTGCTGGCCGCCTGCGCGTCGCAGCCTGAGCCGAAAGCGATGGTCAACAAGAAGACCCGCTCCAAGGAATATTTCGCCGAATCCGAATATGGCGTGAAGGCAAGCCCGCGTGTGATCTCCCGGAACGGGCGCATCCAACGTGGCGGCGGCAGGGATCAGCTTGGCAAACCCTATCAGGTCCGCGGCAAGTGGTATTACCCGAAGGAAGACAAGCGTTACGCCAAGGTCGGCCTCGCCTCCTGGTATGGCGACGCCTTCCATGGCCGGCTTACCGCCAATGGCGAAGTCTATGACATGACCCATCTGACGGCGGCGCACCCGACCATGCCGCTGCCAAGCTATGCCCGCGTCACCAATCTCAAGACCGGCAGTTCGGTCATCGTTCGCGTCAACGATCGCGGCCCATATCACGAAGGCCGCATCATCGACGTATCGGAGCGCGCTGCCCAGATGCTTGACTATGCCAACACCGGCACCGCTCAGGTAAAGGTCGAATATGTCGGCCGCGCGCCGCTCGACGGCGATGACGACCAGTATCTGATGGCCTCCTATCATCCCGGCAACAGGGCGCCAGACCCGTCGGATGGACTGCCGACCGGCGTCATGGTCGCCATGAACGGGCCGTCGCCAAGCCTGCCTGCCGGCATTGCTGCCGTGCCGTTTCCGGGCCAGTTGACCGATTCCGGTTCTGTCCAGCCGATCATGTCGACGCAGTCGTCGGCCTATGGCGATCTGGCGCTTCCGGATTTCGGCCCGATCGTGCCGGAGCGTCCGCAGATCAATCTGCCGCCGCAATCGCCGTTTGCCGTGGCCTCGCTGTCCTATGCCGACGAGCGGGTCGAACGCGCCTCAAATGCCTTCGCCGCGATGGGTGGCGACGGCATGTCGCCGGCCGATATGCTCCAATCATGGAAACGGCAGCCGCCAACAGCCGGTCCGTCCACTGACTACGTCGCGGCTGGTTCGTTCGAGGATGCAGCGGAGGCCAAGCGTGTTGCCGCTCAGCTTGCCGCATACGGCAAGATCGAGATCCAGCGTTCGGAACTCGATGGCGAGGATTGGTATTCGGTCAATCTCTATCCCGATGGCCACCGCAATCTCGATGATTTGCTGCAGGCTGCCTGGTCGCATGGCGCGCCCGATGCGCTGGCTGTGCGCAACTGAGCGCAAGCCTGGTGGGATTTCCGCTGCGCGGTTGATCCGCCGCGCAAAAAGCCTGATACTTTTCGCGGGCTTGCCGGCGGTGCCGGCCAACGGGTCGAACATCATGCAATTTCGCTTGCTCCCGCCTCTCGCCGGGCTTCTGGTTTTTGGCTTGCTGCTGTTTTTCCAGGCTCCGGCCGGTGCACAGCTGTTCGAGACCAAGGCCGCGCAGGCCTTCATGATCGATGCCGAGACCGGGACGGTGCTGTTTTCCAAGGAGGCCGACAAGCCGATACCGCCGGCCTCGATGGCCAAGCTGATGACCATGGAAGTGGTTTTCAACGCCATCAAATCCGGCCGCCTGAAGCTCGACGATACGTTCGTGGTCAGCGAGAACGCCTGGCGCAAGGGTGGCGCGCCTTCGGGAACATCGACGATGTTCGCCAAGCTCAAGTCGTCGATCCGGCTCGAAGACCTGATTCAGGGCGTGATCGTGCAGGCGGCCAATGACGGCTGCATCGTCATCGCCGAAGGCATGTCGGGATCCGAAGACAATTTTGCCGCGCAGATGACCGAACGCGCCCGCCAGATCGGCCTCAAGACGTCGACTTTCGTCAATTCGACCGGCCTGCCGGCAGATGGCCAGCAGACGACCGTGCGCGAACTGGCGCAGCTCGCCCTGCACCTGTGGCGCGATTATCCGGATTTCTATCGCTATTATGCCCAAAAGGATTTCACCTGGAACAAGATCTCACAGAGGAACCGCAATCCGCTGCTGGCGATGGACATCGGCGCCGACGGCCTGGCGGTCGGGGCGAGCGAGGCAGCCGGCTTCGGCATCGTCGGTTCGCTCAGCCACAATGGTACCCGCGTGATCGCGGCGATGAGCGGGCTGGCCTCGGACAAGGAGCGCGCCGAGGAAGCGCGAAAGCTGCTCGACTGGGGTGTCCGCTCCTTCGAGAAGACCGAAATTTTCGCCAGGGACGAGGTGGTTGGAGAAGCCCAGGTTTTCGGCGGCGCCAAATCCGGGGTGACGCTGAAGGCAAAGGGACCGATCGACATCTTCCTGCCGATCACCAACCGCGACAAGCTGACGGCCAGGATCGTCTATGACGGCCCGGTTGCAGCACCGGTGGAGGAGGGGCAGCCGGTGGGTGCGCTGCGCGTCTGGATCGGCGATACGCTGAGCCAGGAGACGCCGCTTTTCGCAGCCGAATCGATCGGCGTCGGCACGCTGCCGCAGCGCGCGCTCGATGCAGTCAAGGAACTGGCGATCGGCTGGCTGCGCTAACGCATGTCGCTCAAAACCAGCCATGGTTTTGGGGAACGACATGCATAAGGGCAAAAAATCGACGGCATGGACGTTTGGCCCAACGCGGACTATCTAGAGCGCTACAATCCCATTCAGCCATGGACAAGAAGGCCTCTCGGTTGGCACGCGGTTTTTTCATCACCTTCGAAGGCGGCGAGGGGGCAGGCAAGTCGACGCAGATCGAGCGGCTGGCCAGGAAGATGCGCGCCAAGAAATACGACGTGCTGCTTACCCGCGAACCCGGCGGCTCGCCGGGCGCCGAAGCGGTCAGGCATGTGCTGCTGTCGGGCGCAGCCGAACCGTTCGGGCCGAAGATGGAAGCGCTGCTTTTCGCCGCCGCGCGGTCCGATCATGTCGAGCAGGTGATCCGGCCGGCGGTCGAGCGTGGCTCCATCGTGCTTTGCGACCGCTTCCTCGATTCCTCACGCGTCTATCAGGGCGTCACCGGCGGCATCGATCCGGCGTTCATGGATGCGCTGGAACAGGTCGCCATCAACGGCATGATGCCGGACATGACGCTGATCTTCGACATCGACCCAGCGGAAGGCCTGAGGCGCGCAACGCTGCGGCGCGGCGCCGAGGCAGTCGCCGACCGTTTCGAAAAGGAGACGCTGGCGATCCACCAGGCCCGCCGCGAGGCGTTTCTGGCGATCGCCAAGGCCGAGCCGGAGCGCTGCATCGTCGTCGACGCAGCCGCCGAGCCCGACGCGGTTGAGAACGTCGTCACCGCGGCAGTGTTCGCGGCGCTGGCGGCGAGAGCGCCGGCACGCGACAGGCAGGCGACGCCGGCATGATCTTCGAGCGCATCGCACCCGAGCAGCACGACACGCTCGACGGCGTGCCGGAGCCCTCCGAAACGCCCCTTCTGGTCGGGCACGGCCAGGCTGCAGGCGTGCTCACCGCCGCCTATCGCGCCGGCAAGCTGCCGCATGCGCTGATCTTTTCCGGGCCAGTCGGCATCGGCAAGGCGACGCTCGCCTTCCACCTTGCGCATCATCTGCTGAAGCACCCGGATTTCGCGCAGGCGCCGGAAAGCCTTGCCGCTCCCGATCCGGCGTCGTCGCTGTTTCGCCAGATCGCCACCGGGGCGCATCCTTCCGTGCTGCATCTGACCCGGCCGCTGAACGACAAGACCAAGAGTTTCAAGACGGTCGTCACCGTCGATGAGATCCGCAAGGTCAGCCGCTTCCTGTCGCTGACCTCGCATGACGGCAGCTACCGGGTCGTCATCGTCGACCCCGCCGACGACATGAACACCAATGCCGCCAATGCCTTGCTGAAAAATCTTGAAGAGCCGCCGGCACGGACGCTGTTCATCCTGATTGTCCACGCGCCGGGCAGCCTGCTGCCCACGATCCGGTCGCGCTGTCAGGTGGTGCGATTGACCCCGCTCGACGCCGACGACCTGATGACGGTGCTGGAAACGACCGAGCCGGCGCCGCCTGAGGATCCGGCGGCGCGCGCGGCACTGGCCGAGCGGGCAGGGGGCAGCGCCCGCAACGCGATCCTCTTGACGCAGTATGGCGGGCTGGAGATCGCTTCGACGCTCGACGCTCTGGTCACCGGGAGAAAGAGCGATGTCGGCGGCGCGTTCCGCCTCGCCGAAGCCGTGGCCGGCCGCGATCAGGCGATCCAGTTCGATATCTTCAACCGCCGGGCGCTAGACCTGTTGTCGGACGCGGCAAGTCAGGCAGCACTGGCTGGCGATCTCGCACGAGCCAAAACGCTGTCGGACACTTGGCATGAGGCGCTGGACGCTATATCTGAGACCGATACTTACAATCTCGATAAGAAGCAGCACGCCTTGATCATGATCGACCGCCTGAATTCTGCAATGCGAATGTGACTGGGTTTCCTGGATCGGGATGGCAAATGCTGCCTCGATACGATATCCACCGCCGCGCCTTTCCATTCAGACATTCATGACGGTTCATTCATGTCACGCGACAAATTCTACATCACCACCCCGATCTTCTATCCGAACGGCAAGCCGCATATCGGCCACGCCTATACGGTCATTGCAACCGACGCCCTGGCACGCTTCCAGCGCCTGGACGGCAAGGACGTCTTCTTCCTGACCGGCACCGACGAGCATGGCCTGAAGATGCAGCAAACGGCCGAGAAGGAAGGCATAACGCCACTGGCGCTGGCCGACCGCAATTCGGCGATTTTCCGCGCAATGACCGAGGCGATGGGCGGCTCGAATGACCAATACATTCGCACGACCGAACCGCGCCACTACGAATCCTGTCAGGCGATCTGGAAAGCGATGGCCGCCAATGGCGACATCTATCTCGACCGCTATAGCGGCTGGTATTCGGTGCGCCAGGAAGCCTATTTCGACGAGAGCGAGACGACGCTCGGCGACGACGGCGTGCGCCGCGAACCGCTTGGGTCGCCGGTCGAATGGAACGAGGAAGAAAGCTATTTCTTCCGGCTTTCCGCCTATCAGGACAAATTGCTGGCGCTTTATGAGAGCCAGCCCGACTTTGTCGGTCCGACCGAGCGCCGCAACGAGGTGCTCAGCTTCGTCAAGTCGGGGCTGAAGGATCTGTCGATCTCGCGCACGACCTTCAAATGGGGCGTGCCGGTGCCAGGCGACGACAAGCATGTGATGTATGTCTGGGTCGACGCCTTGACCAACTACATCACCGCCGCCGGCTATCCCGACACAAAGGCCGAGCAATGGCACTATTGGCCGGCCACGCACATCATCGGCAAGGACATTGTCCGCTTCCATGCGGTCTATTGGCCGGCATTTCTGATGTCGGCGGGCATCGAGTTGCCAAAGCGCGTTTTCGCGCATGGCTTCCTGTTCAACCGCGGCGAGAAGATGTCGAAATCTGTTGGCAACGTCGTCGATCCATTCGCGATGGTCGAGCACTACGGTCTCGACCAGGTGCGCTACTTCTTCCTGCGCGAGGTGCCGTTCGGGAACGATGGCAGCTACAGCCATGACGCGATCGTCAACCGCACCAATGCCGATCTTGCCAACGGCCTCGGCAACCTGGCGCAGCGCTCGCTGTCGATGATCGCCAAGAACTGCGGCGGCGTGGTGCCGCAGCGCGGCGAGCTGACGGATGCAGACAGAGCGATCCTGGATCAGGCCGCCGCCGCGCTCGACACCGCGCGCAAGGCGGTCGCCGAGCAGGGCATCCATCTGGCGCTGGCAGCTATCTTCGGCGTGGTGGCGGAAGCCGATCGCTACTTCGCCGGCGAGGCACCATGGGCGCTGAAGAAGACCAACCCGGCGCGCATGGAAACGGTGCTGTGGACGACCGCCGAAGTCGTGCGCCGCGTGGCGGTGCTGTGTCAGCCCTTCACTCCGGGCTCGGCCGCGAAACTGCTCGACCTGCTGGCGGTGCCGGCGGAGAGCCGCGATTTCGTGCATGTCCACGCGGATCACGCGCTTGTGCCCGGCACTGCGTTGCCGGTGCCGGAAGGCGTGTTTCCGCGTTACGTCGAACAGCCGGACGCGAACATCTGATGCTCGTCGACAGCCACTGCCATCTGGATTTTCCAGATTTCGCCGAGGAGCGGGCGGCCATCGTCGCCCGCGCTTTAGCCGCCGGAATTGGCCGTATGGTGACGATCTCGACACGCGTGAAGCGGTTTCCGCAAGTACTTGAGATCGCTGAAACTTTCGACGAAATCTATTGCTCTGTCGGCACTCATCCGCACAATGCGGCCGAAGAACTGGATATCACGGTCGAGGAGCTTGTGCGGCTATCCGCGCACCCAAAAGTAGTGGCCATCGGCGAGGCCGGTCTCGACTATTTTTACGACAAGGCGCCACGCGATGCACAGGCGCAAGGCTTTCGCAATCACATCGCCGCCGCCCGTGAAACGGGGCTGCCGCTGGTCATCCATTCGCGCGATGCCGATGCCGACATGGCTGATATTCTCGAGGACGAAACAGGGAAGGGCGCCTTCCCCTTCATCCTGCATTGCTTTTCTTCCGGGCGCCGGCTTGCCGAGGTGGGCGTCGCTCTCGGTGGCTACGTGTCGTTCTCGGGCATCCTGACCTTCAAGAATTCAGCTGAGTTGCGTGCCATTGCCGCCGATGTCCCGCATGCCCGATTGCTGGTCGAAACCGATGCGCCCTATCTGGCGCCCGTGCCGTTTCGCGGCAAACGCAACGAGCCCGCCTATGTCGCCCATACCGCCAAGGTGCTGGCCGAAACGATCGGGGTAAGCGAAGCTGAAATCGCCGATCTGACCACAGATAATTTCTTCCGGCTGTTCGGCAAGATGCCGCGGCCTGCAGAGCAAAGTGCCTGAACGATGACTGACCGGCTGCGCCTCACCATTCTCGGCTGCGGCTCGTCCCCAGGTACGCCGCGCATCACCGGCGATTGGGGCAATTGCGACCCCGACAACCCCAGGAACCGGCGCACCCGTGCCGCCGCGCTCGTCGAGCGGATCGCGGCGAACGGCAGCCGAACGACTGTCGTCATCGACACGGGGCCGGATTTTCGGCAGCAGATGTTGCTGGCCGGCGTTAAACGTGTCGATGCGGTCGTCTATACCCACCCGCATGCCGACCATATCCATGGCATCGACGATCTGCGCGGTTTCGTCCTCGATCAGCGCCAGCTCATCGACGTCCATGCCGACAGGGCGACGATGCTTCGGCTGCGGGAAGCGTTCGGATACTGTTTCGAGACGCCGCAAGGCAGTTCCTATCCGCCGATCGTCAGGCCGCATCTCATCGACCACGCCAGGCCGGTGGTCGTCGAAGGAGAGGGGGGTACCCTCACCCTCGAGCCGCTGCCGCAGATCCACGGCGACATCGTATCGCTCGGTTTCCGCATTGGCGGTCTCGCCTATTGCCCCGACATCAGCGACTTTCCGGAACCCACCGCCGAACGACTGGGCGACCTCGACGTGCTGATCATCGACGCGCTGCAGTACCGGACGCATCCAAGTCATCTGTCACTTGGCGAAGCGCTTGAATGGATCCAGCGGCTGGCGCCGATACATGCGGTGCTGACACATATGCACGTGCCGCTCGACTACGTCTCGGTGATGGCCGAGACACCAGCCAATGTCGAACCCGCCTATGACGGCATGGTTATAGAAATCCCTTATGAATCAGCACGATGCGAATAGAGCTTCATGAGGGCTTTCGGCTCCTTGGTGCAAATATCAGCAGCGTTCCGATCCGCTCGTAGCCCATCCGGGGATAAAGCAGCGCCCCGGCATGGGTTGCTGCCAGCACCGAGTACCTTGACCCGCGCGCGCGATCGTCGTGCAACATTTTCGATATCAAAGCCTGACCAATGCCGCGACGCCGGTGCGACGGCTCGACATACATGCTCGAACACCAGGTGGCTCCCACGGCATCCAGGCTGCGAACGCGCCCAACGATGTCGGCGCCGTCGATTGCCACATACTGGCGGAACGGCGCGGTGTCGCCGAGCAAATCGTCTGGGATCGGCTGCCTGCGGATGATCTTTCCCAACTGTGCCGCCCGTTCGGCCGTCTGCACGCGTTCGACCGAAGCAACCGATGGCGGGTTCGGAATCCGGTGCAATCGGTGGACGAAAAAGCCTTCGGTCCGCAGCAGCCGGTAGCCGAGAGCTTTGTAGGCGGTTCGTGTCGGCCCGTCTGGATCGTCGTTCGCGATCACAACGGAAATGGCAAAGCCCGGCCGTGCATGCTGCCGCACGACGGCATCGGTCTCTTGAGCGGCGACGTCATGGACGACCCATTCTTCGCCGCGGTAATCGCGAGGATTCTTGCGTTCGGCATCGCGCATCAGCCACAATGGTCCAACCCGGCTGGCCTCGTAAGGAAAGGTGCGGCTCCTGTCAGCGCTGAAGCCATGCACGAACACTTCGATTGCCGCTTCGATCTCGCTGTTTGCCATCTTCATTTCGACAGCCTAGCGTTGGCGATCCGCTCAAGGCAATACGCCACAATCGGCTCAAGCCTATGAGAATCAGCGACAATTTACAGCTCTTGGCCCATGCATTAGTTCCATAATCTATCTTATGCGACTTTTGGATACGGCGAGCGGCATGGATGCGGCGGTCCCCGACTTCACTTTCCAGTTCCCTTGGAGGCTTCAGCCTGGAAACACGTGAGGCTTGGAAACATCCGCTCGATATTGTGAGCGCGCAGCCGTCGGCAGCGCGCTCGACTCTTTGTTCGAACGATCGGGTCAATCGGAGCGACTATTCCAGAATAACGGTGGCCTCCACCTCGAAAAGCATGGGATCGATTGCAAGCTTGGGAACGGGAACCAGAGTCTGCGCCGGCAGCGCCTCGCCGAACATGTCCTTGACGTTCCTGGTCAACACCTCGAGCTTGGACATGTCGTGGTCGACCACGAAGACCGTGAGCTTCGCCACCTGATCCGGCTTGGCGCCGATGCCCTCAAGCGCAGCATGCAAATTTGCGTAGGCCTGCTTCACCTGGACGGCGAAATCCGGTGACAAGGTTCCTGTGCTGTCTTGGCCGCCCTGCCCGGAGATGTAGGCGATCCGAGCTCCGAGCGGTGCGATTACGGCGGTGCTGTAGCCATTCGGCGACGGGTCGTAGAGCGCCTGCGGATTGACAATAGTCAGCTTGAACTCGTTCGCCGGCGACGCAGTGGGGACTGCAATGGTCATGATGATTAGCCCTCCGATAAGCAGATGCTTGATTGCGCGTGACATGGTTTTTCGCTTGGCTCCGCAGCCTGCGAGCAACCTACCCTGGCGCCTGCAGATTGAACTTTAACCTAATCGCTACGTGAATCGTGCGATGTACGAGTCATCGTATGGTACGTCGTACGAGTCAATCGTTCAAGATCGACATTTGTCGCGTTGCCGGTCAAAATCGATGTTCTGAAAAAGCGAGGACGACGGATGATAGCCAAACGCAGCGGCGCCCGGAGCAAAGGGGATCAACGGATAAGCGTGTCGCTCCAGCCCGTGCAGCAAGCGAGCAGCGAGCCGCCGCTGTCTCGAGAGCGTATCGTGGCGACCGCGGTGGAACTGCTGGACGCCCAGGGCATAGACGGATTGACAATGCGTCGGCTGGCCGATCGCCTCGGCTCGGGTGTGATGAGTCTATATTGGCACGTCGACAACAAGGAGGATGTCTTTGATCTAGCAGTCGATTCGGTGCTCGAACATCGCGGATCGCCTGAAACAGGTGAGTCTCCGGACTGGCGCGGAGACGTCGTTCATATGCTCGAAGACTGGCGCGCCAGAATGTTGCGTCATCCTTGGTCGGCATCGCTGTTGCCGCGCCGGGCGCTCGGCCGGAACATTCTCGGTCGCCTGGAAATGCTGAGCAAGACCTTGTCCAGAGCCGGTGTTGCGGACGCGGATCTGAACGCCGCGATATGGTCGCTCTGGAACTATGTGATGGGCGCCACCCTCACCCGGGCAAGCTTCGATCTCTCGGAAGAAGACAGGGCAGCCGCACAGCAGCGTCTTACACCTCTCAGCGAACACTACCCGACAATCGAACGCTCTCGTCTGCTGTTGGACAACGATTGGGATGGCGCCTTCCGAAGAGGCCTCGACTTCCTGCTCGACGGCCTCTCGCCAAGATAGAATTCCGGCGCTCCGCCCGGAGCAGACCGGATGGCGCTGCTTTGCGCATGCCAGTTTGACGCAAGAGCTTCCCAGTCCACATCATCACGTTTGGCTCGCCGCCAAGGCGGCGCAGGCAGCGGGCAAGCCCCAGATGCTCGATCCCATCGCGGCGGTGGCTGGTGCGGCTGCATTGCAGCTGAATTGTTGCAGTTGGCGATGTCGTCGCCACGCATTGCCAACCGCTGGTTGGAATCCTCTCTGCAGTCGATCTTTTGCGCAAACCTTTTTGGCCGACATGCGTTGTTTTCTCTCCAAGCCAAGGAGACGATCATGCAGATGAAGTCGGAAATAGCCGGTGAAGCGGCCAAGCAGCGCCATATCCAACGTGGCATCGATGCCAAGGACAAATCGAAAGGCGATGGGAAGCTTCAAGGCGCCATGCAGGCTGGCGCCCGCGAATATCCCGAGCCCCCCTTCCCTGAGCAACATCAGCCCAAACCGGGACATGAATGGGCCATAGAGCCGGCGCCGCTGTACGATGCGCCTTACTATCTCGGATCGAAAAAACTCAACCAAAAGGTAGCGCTCATCACGGGCGGCGATTCGGGCATCGGCCGCTCGGTGGCGGTGTTGTTCGCCCGCGAGGGCGCCGACGTCGCGATCGTCTATCTGGCCGAGGACAAAGACGCTGAAGAGACCAAATCCGCGGTGGAAAAGGAGGGACGACGCTGCCTCCTGGTCAAGGCCGATGTCAGCGAACGCAGCCACTGCCACAAGGCGGTCATGGAGACCGTTGAAAAATTCGGCCGCATCGACGTGCTGGTCAACAATGCTGCGTTCCAGATCCATTCCAGCGACTTCGGCGAGCTCACCGAAGAACATTTCGACACGACGTTGAAGACCAATCTTTACGGCTATTTTCATATGGCGCAGGAAGCGGTGCCGCACATGAAACCCGGTTCGGCGATCATCAACACCGGTTCGGTAACCGGTATCGACGGTTCAAAACAGCTGGTCGACTATTCGATGACCAAGGGCGGCATTCATGCTTTCACGCGGGCCCTGTCGGGCAATCTCATTGGCAAGGGCATAAGGGTGAATGCGGTAGCACCGGGTCCGGTGTGGACGCCGCTCAATCCGTCGGACAAGGAAGCTGACGTCTCGAAATTCGGCGCCGACACGCCAATGAAACGACCAGCGCAACCGGAAGAGCTCGCGCCGGCCTATGTGTTCCTCGCTTCGCCGCATTGCTCGAGCTACATCACCGGCGAGATCTTGCCCGTCGTCGGAGGGTACTGAGGATGGCCGAACCGAAATCCGCAACGAAGGAGTAGGATGGATGGGCCGTCTGCTTTTCATGGTGGCGTTCGCTTGTGTAGCGTATCGCATCTACACGGAAACCGCAGGGTCTGCTCGGCATGTGCCGCAGGATGACGGTGAGGCGCTGCGCAAGCAATCAGCGGCACTGGGCGTCGACCCGTCTCGCTGACGGGATGGAACCTACCGGCAATCCGGCCGGCCGAGTTACCAGCCGGCCGGATTGCAGCCTTATTCGGCTGCCTGCAGGTTGATCTTGCTTTCCGCCATTTCGGTTAGCTTGCGATCTGTCGCCTGTTCTTCCTTGAGATTCTTGGCCAGCACATTGGCGCAGTCGGTGCGGCCAAGCTGCTTGGCCCAGGCGATGAGCGTGCCGTAGCGCGTCATCTCGTAGTGTTCGACGGCCTGCGCCGAAGCAATCAGCGCCGCGTCGAGAACCTCCTTGTCATCGACGTCACCGCTCACATCGTCGGCCTCCTCGAGAATGCCGTCGATTGCCGGACAGTTGACCTCCTTGGCCTTGACGCCATGCAACTCAAACACCTGTTCGACGCGCTCGACATGGCCTCTCGTCTGATCGAGGTGTTTTTCAAATCCGGCTTTCAATTGCGGGTCGGTTGCCTTGTCGATCATCTTCGGCAGCGCTTTCTCGATCTGCTTTTCGGCGTAATAGATGTCGCGCAGCGTGTGCACGAAGAGATCGTCGAGTGTCTTGATGTCCTTCGAAAAGAAGCCCATGGCCTTACCTTTCATTGCGCTTGGTGTGGATTTCGGCGACGGGGTTTGCGCCGCCAACAAAGACCGGGACGGTTCCCGGCTTGTCTGGTCAACGTGCCGGCACCGAAGGAGTTCCTGATTTCCGAGGGCGGACCCGTTCCCCCTTCTCCAAGACCTGCGATCCGGTCGGTGGGGAGCCTTTGTCTCGATCACACGTTCTAGCCGCAGAGCAATCGGAACCGAGAAGGGTTGGCGGAATGTATTTCATTGCATTGGCGACTGACTATGACGGCACGCTGGCTCATGATGGGGTCGTCGCCAAGAAAACGCTCACTGCGCTTGAGCGGTTCAAGAAAAGCGGCCGCAAGCTGGTTCTCGTCACCGGGCGTGAACTGCCCGATCCCAAGGGCGTCTTTCCCGAGCTTAGCCTCTTCGACAAGGTCGTCGCTGAGAATGGCGCGATGATCTACACGCCGGCCAGCGAGGAAGAGCGGGTGATCGCCCCGCCGCCCGAGCCCAAATTCGTCGCCAGGTTGAAGAGGCAGGGCGTCAAGCCGCTTTCGGTCGGACGATCGATCGTCGCGACCTGGGAACCGCATCAAGCGACCGTGCTTGAGGTCATCAAGAAGATGGGTCTCGAACTGGAAATCATCTTCAACAAGGGCGCGGTGATGATCCTGCCGAGCGGCATCAACAAAGCCACCGGGCTCGCCGCGGCCCTTCAGGACCTTCGACTTTCGCCGCACAACGTCGTCGGCGTCGGCGACGCCGAGAACGATCATGCGTTCCTGCAAGCCTGTGGCTGCAGCGTCGCCGTCGACAATGCAATTCCGGCGGTCAAGGATACAGCCAACCTGGTCATGCGTGGCGCCCGAGGCAAAGGCGTGGAGCAACTGATCGCAAAGCTGATAAAGCGTGATCACGCGATAGTGCCGAAGCGCCATGACGGCATCGTTCTTGGATCATCTGGCGGCGACGATACCTACCTGTCGCCGAGCGACACGATCCTCATTGCCGGGAGTTCCGGTATCGGTAAATCCACCTTGGCCACCGCGCTGACCGAGCGCTTCGTCGAAAGCGGCTTTCAGTTTTGTGTCTTCGATCCCGAAGGCGACTATGATGGCCTCGAAGGCGCCGTTCGCCTGGGAGACGGCTCAAGCGCGCCGACAAAGGCGCAAGTGCTGGATCTGATCGCCAAGGCCGACAGCAACATAGTCGTCAATGGACTGGCCCTGCGGGTCGACGAGAGGCCGGATTTCTTTGCCGACCTGCTGCCTGGCCTCAGCAGTTTCCGCCGGCGCACCGCGAGACCGCACTGGCTCGTGATCGATGAAGCGCATCATCTTCTGCCCAAGCGGCGCGACGATACGCGGGCGGTTCTGTCATTGGAATTGCCTGGCACAATCCTGATCACCGTTCACCCCGAGGCGATCTCGACAGACGCCTTGCGCCTGGTGACAGCCATCATTGCGCTTGGCCCCAAGGCAAAGGACGTCGTGAAGGTCTTCTGCCGTGAAACCGGCATTGAGCCGCCGAAAGTCATCCCCAGCCCGAAAGGTGCGCGCGTGCTGTTCTGGCGGCCGCAGGCAGGCAAAAAAGTCAAGACGGTCAAAGTGGTCGAACCACGTCAGTCACTCAAGCGGCACAGCCGGAAATATGCCGAAGGCCAGCTCGACGAAGCCGGCAGCTTCTATTTCCATGGCCCTGAGAATGCGATGAATCTCAGGGCTCACAATCTGATGATCTTCGCTCAGATCGCCGAGGGCATAGATGACAAGACCTGGGAGTTTCATTTGCGCACCGGCGACTATTCCAAATGGTTTCGACATCAGATCAGGGACAAGGACCTGGCGCGCGAAACCGCCCAGGCGGAAGAGGACAAGACCCTGTCGGCGGAGGAGAGCCGCAAGCGGGTGCTTGATGCCGTGCGCCGCCGTTACACGGCTCCCGCCACAGCCCCGGAGTGACACGCGAGAGCCAAGTCAATCAAGCCAGCGCTGCATGCGAAATTCTTCAGTCAGGCAACGCCGCCACCGCAACAATTTCAACGACGATGTCGGCTTGCGCAAGCGCTGCAACTCCGATCACCTCCGAAGGCGGCGGGTTGTTATAGCTGCAGTGCTTCGGCAATGCTCGGCAAAGAACTCGTCCAGTACGTCGAGACGAAAATTGGGTGAACTCAGAACGCCGCCATCGGGAAATGGCCCCTTGATGAAGAAGGTCAGCCGGATGAGATAGTCGAGCGCGCTGCCGAGTTCTTCCAGATCTGATTTGATGTTCGCCAGAATTGCGCGCCACTGTGCCGCAGCATCGCCAGTGAATCCCCCTCCTCTCTTTCCGGTCGGATCGTAATTTTCGGCGGTTGCCGTATTTCCGCAAAGGTAGACAAATCCCCTTGCTCCGGAGACGACCGTGCCTTTTCCCCACGGCATCAACCTTCCGTTTTTGAATTTCTTATGGGTTACGAGTTCCATGCTTGGTCCAGAACTCTTGATCGTCAGCCTATCAAATCGTCTATTCTGATCGGCAGATCGCGAATGCGCTTGCCGGTGGCATGATAGACGGCACTCGCCACGGCAGCAGCCGTTCCGACATTGCCGAGTTCGCCCAAACCCTTGACGCCGGCAGGGTTGACCTGATGGTCGATTTCGGGGACCAGGATAACGTCGACCTGTTTGATGTCGGCGTTGACCGGCACGAGATAGTCCTGCAGGTCGCGGTTGACGTAGCGCGCCTGTCGCTGATCGATTTCCGTCGCCTCGTGCAACGCCTGGCCGATACCCCAGATCATGCCACCCATCAGCTGGCTGCGCGCGGTGCGCGTGTTCATGATGCGCCCGGCGGCGAAGGCCCCGACGATGCGCGGGACCCGGATTTCGCGTGTATAGCTGTTGATGCGCACTTCGACGAACTCGGCGCCAAAGGCATATTTGACCGAATCTTCGTCGTTCTCTCCACCATGAAATTCCGACTGTCCGGCATAGAGTTTGCTGAGGGCTTCAGGCGAAGAACCCTTCGGCGCAAACTCGGCATATTCCTCGATGGCGCCGACTTGCATAGCCTTGAAGACATCAGCCAGCTTTGCGGATTTGCCGGTCTCGGTGACGACCTCTTCGCCCTTCAAATCCAGCTTCGCATTGCCCGAACCGGCCAGCGGAGCCCCCCTGCCCGCAGCGGCGGCGAACAGCTTTCCGCGTATCGCGTCGCAGGCTTTCATGACCGCCGAGCAGACACTGGCGGTCGAGATCGATCCGCCCGACACGGGAGCCGGCGGCAAGGCACTGTCGCCCATCTCGACGCTGATCTTGTCCATGCCGATGCCCAGTCTTTCGGCCGCCATCTGGCCGGCGATGGTGCGAACGCCGGTGCCGATTTCATGCGAGCCGCACTGGATCCGAACCTCGCCGTCGGCGGTGAGACGAACCCGGGCCGCGCAGGGCGCGGCGGCAGTCGGATAGATCGCCGTCGCACAGCCCATCCCGACCAGCCAGTCGCCGTCGCGCATCGAGCCGACCTTGGGATCGCGCTTCGACCAGCCAAAGGCCTCCGACGCCTGGTCGTAGCACTTGATGAGTGAGCGGCTGGAAAATGGCTTGCCTCCGATGGGCTCCTTCTCCGGTTCATTGATGCGACGAAACTCGACAGGATCCATGCCGAGGGCCACAGCCATTTCGTCCATGGCGTTTTCCAGCGCGTAGACATAAGGCGTCTCCGGCGGCGATCGCATGTAGCCAGGCGTGTTGCGGTCGGCATGAACCAGCGAAACATGCGTCAGAACGGCGCCGTAATTGTACATGCGCGCGGTGGCGGACGTGCCGCCGACGACATAAGGGTCAGGGCGTGACGTCACCTCCCAGGCCTCATGTCCGAACGCCGTGATGCGGCCGTCCTTGCCGGCGCCCATGCGGATCCGATGCCGCGTTTCGGCGCGATAGGTCTGCGTACCGAAGGCTTGCATGCGATTGACGACGCAGCGAACCGGGCGGCCAATGCGTCGCGCCGCGACGGCAACGATAGCGGTGCGTGCCGTCATCGGCCCCTTGGAGCCGAAGGCACCCCCGATATAGGGACTGACGATCCGCACATTGGCCGGATCGAGCTTCAGCTGGCGTGCCAGTTCCACCTTCCAGCCGGTAACGTTCTGGCTGGGCTCGTGTATGGTCAACTGGTCGCCTTGCCATATTGCGGTGGTCGAAAACAGTTCGATCGGATTGTGATGCTGGGTCGGCGTCGAATATTTTTCGTCGATCTTTACCGTCGCATCCGCCCAGGCGGCATCGAAATCACCGGCCTTCGCATCCTCCTTGAACATAGGGTTTTTGCCGGCAGCCGGCTCCATCTTCACGCCCTTGGAATCAAAGCTGGCGGCGGGCCGTTCGTCCTCATAGTCGGCGCGGATCAACATTGCGGCTTCCTCCGCCGCCTCGAAGGTCTCGGCAACCACCAGAGCGATGATCTGACCGTCGTGAAAAACCGTCTTGTCGTGCAAAGGCCCGATCGAACTTGCGCCGGTGTTGCCGAATTTCGGCGTGTCGGTCTGGTCCATATCGTCATAGGTGACGATGTCCAGCACACCGGGTACGGCCCGGGCGTCTTTCGTGTGAAGTCCCGAAACCTTGCCCCGGGCAATGCTGCTGGTGGCAAGGGCACCGTAGGCGACGTTGGCCGTGACGATGTCGGCGGGATAGCCGGCCTGTCCGGTAACTTTTAGCCGGGCGTCAATGCGGACAACCGGATCGCCCTGGTTTTCCCTGGGGGCGGGTGCAGCTTGGTTCATGGCTCAGCCCTTCATATCCCGGGTTTCGAGCAGCGCCCGCACCAGCGTGCGCTTGCCGAGCGGTATCTTGAATGCGTTATGCTCGCGCGGTCTGGCATCGGCGAAGGCAGCCTCGGCAGCCTCTTGCGCCGCGGCTTCGTCAAGCACTTTGCCCTGTAGCGCGTCCTCTGCTTCGCGCGCCCGCCACGGCACCGTCGCCACACCACCAAGCGCAATGCGCGCACTCCTTACCGTCTCGCCATCCATGTCGAGCGCAACAGCCGCGGACGCCAACGCAAACGCGTAGGATTCGCGATCGCGAATCTTCAGATAGCGCGACCGGCTGCTCCACCGTTCGAGCCGCACTTCGATGGCGGTTATGAGCTCGTCGGCGGCGAGATCCGTCTCGATGTCGGGCGTGTCGCCCGGCCGTTTGTGCAGCTTGGCAAATGCAAGCGTGCGCCTTCCCCGCGGACCTTCGATCTCGACGGTGGCATCGAGCGCAACCAGCGCCTGCGCGAAATCGCCGTGATAAGTGGCGATGCAGGCATTGCTCGTACCCAGCACGGCGTGCTGGCGATTGGACCCTTCCATCGCAGCGCAGCCGGAGCCGGGTTCGCGCTTGTTGCACGGCCAGGAAATCTCTCGAAAATACTCGCAGCGCGTACGTTGCAGCACATTGCCGCCCAGGCTCGCCATGTTGCGAAGCTGACCGCTGGCGGCGAATTTCAGGCTGTCGGCAAGGGCCGGGCAACGCCGCCGGACGTCATCGTTGTCGGCTGCTTCACCCATGCGGACCAGTGCACCAAACCGGATCGTGTCATCGTTTATCCTGATCTGCCGCAAGGCTGGCTCGGCAAGAGTGTTGAGGTCAAGCAGTCGGTCCGGCCGCGCGACACCGAGCTTCATGTAGTCGGCCAGATTGGTGCCGCCGGCGATGAATTGCGTGTCGGCGCCGGTTGGCGGAACGCGCACGGCATCGACACGGGATGCCATGGCGATTGCAGCGGAGACGCTGGTTGGTCTTTCATAAACGAAGGGGCGCATCCTAAGCCCTCCTGATCTCGTCGCGCGCCTGGACGATCGCCGCAACGATGTTGGGATACGCCGCACAGCGACATAGATTGCCGCTCATATATTCGCGAATGTCATCTTCCGATCCAGCATGGCCTTCGTTGATGCAACCGATGGCGGACATGATCTGACCCGGTGTGCAATAGCCGCATTGAAAGGCATCGTGGTCGACGAAGGCCTGCTGGACCGGATGCAGTTCCCCGTCCGTCGAGGCCAGGCCTTCCACCGTTGTGATCTCCCGCCCCTGGTTCATGACGGCAAAGCTCAAGCAGGACAGTGCCCGCTTTCCATCGATCAGAACCGTGCAGGCGCCGCACTGACCGTGATCGCAACCTTTCTTGGTGCCGGTCAGGCCGACGTGGTCGCGCAGAGCGTCAAGCAGGCTGGTTCGATTGTCGAGCGCGAGATTGTAGGTCTGTTTGTTGATACGCATTGAAACCGCCGACAAGTCGCGCGGTTCGGCTGGCTTTGCGGACGCTGGCTGGGCAGCTCTCGTCGGGGAATTCACAAGCGGCATCGCCGCCGCCGCCGAAACAGAGGCCGTCATGAACATGCGTCTGCTCAGGCCACTGGACATCTTGGCATCGGACATGGCTGGCTCCGGGCTGGCTGGGTCTCAAGCGGCCCAAACCAGTCGCGGAGGACAAAGTTCCCTGCTCACGAGCCTGTGATCCTTTTTTCTGCGGGCGGGATCGATGTAACCGGAACCTCACCTGTCGAGCGATGGTTGTGGGCCAAGAGCCGGTGTGTGCCAAGGGCCGGAAGGAGGCGATCATGAGCGATGGTCGGCATGACAAGGACGATGACAATGGACCTGTGTTCTCTGCGGAGCAGGCGAGACAGGGCGAGATCATCCTGCGAACGCGCACGCGTCGGGTTATCTTCATAGCCGGCTTGGTCGGTATCGTGATCCTGGTCATCGCGGTCAGATTGGCAATCGGCTGAACCAATTCCGCCAGGCGCGAAACCGTGCCCGGTCGCCAGGAACCTTTTACGACCAGTTGTCGTTGACTGGCCACGGTCAAAACTCCTGGGAGTTCTCCCGTGGACGCGAAAACCCAAACCGAAGAATCTGAAACCGGCGACACGCACGCCACGTCACGCAGGGCCACCTCAGAGGCGGCGCCAAAGCACCGGAGAGACGTCGGTCAGGAGCACAAGCAGGACAAGCAGGCCGGAGAACCAAAGCCCAGCCTGCTGAGCTTCCCTCGGCGGCACCCTTACATATCCATCGCCATCCTGCTCGCAGTGCTGCTGATTGCCGTAGGGCTGGTCTTGTGGTGGCTGGACGCGCGTCAGTATGAATCGACCGACGATGCTTTCATCGACGCCCGCACGGTGACGATCGGTGCCGAGATATCGGGTCGTATCACCGATGTCGCGGTCACCGACAACCAGTCTGTGAAAGCCGGCGACGTGCTCTTGCGCATCGACGACAGCGACTATCAGGCAAGCCTGGCGGAAGCCGACGCCGGTGTGGCCTCGGCGCAGGCCGAGATCGTCGATGTCGGCGCACAGATCGAAGCACAAAACGCCAAGATCGATGCGGCACAGAAGCAGGTGGCGCAGGCCCAGGCCGCGCTCGAGTTTGCCAAAGCGGAGGACAAGCGCAACCGTGAGCTGCTGGCCAAGGGAACCTCCACCCAACAGCAGGCGGAACAGGCCGCTTCTACCCTGCGCCAGGACCAGGCCGCCCTCGACAGCGCCGGAGCAAACGTCGCTGCCGCGAAAAGCCAGGTCACTGTTCTGCAGGCACAGACCAAGAGCGCGCAAGCAAAGCTCAATCAAGCCAAGGCCAGCCAGGAGCAGGCCCGCACCATGCTGTCGCGCACCATCATAACCGCGCCTGTCACCGGTCGCGCCACCAGTATCACGGCCGCCAAGGGCACCTACGCCCAGCCTGGTCAGGTGCTGATGATGTTCGTTCCCGACGAGGTCTGGGTGAAGGCTAATTTCAAGGAGACCCAGCTTGATCTGATGCGGCCGGGACAGCCCGTCGACATCGATATCGACGCCTATCCCGAAAAGAACTTCCACGGCCGCGTCGACAGCATCCAGGCGGGCAGTGGCACCGCCTTCAGCCTGCTGCCGGCCGAGAATGCCACCGGCAACTTCGTCAAGGTGGTGCAGCGCGTGCCCGTGAAGATCGTCTTCGACCGACCGCCGGGCGTGCTGCTGGGTCCAGGCCTGTCGGTGGTGCCGACAGTCAAGGTAAGATGAGCGCCGTCGAAATGGCTGGTGAACGGAGCGAAAGCCGGTCCGCCGCCGGCGGGCGCAATCCGTGGCTGATCGCAGTCGTCGTCTCGATCGCCACCTTCATGCTGGTGCTCGACACCTCGATCGCCAACGTGGCGCTGCGCAACATCGCCGGCAGCCTCGCGGCCGGGATGGACGAAAGCACCTGGGTGATCACCACCTATCTGGTCGCGAATTCCGTGATCATCCCGGTTAGCGGCTGGTTGGCCAGCGTCATCGGCCGCAAGCGTTACTACATGCTTTGCGTGGCGATCTTCACCATAGCGTCGCTGCTGTGCGGCCTGGCGCCCAATCTGGAAATGCTCATCGTCTTCAGGATCCTGCAAGGCCTCGGCGGCGGCGGCATGGCACCCAGCGAACAATCCATTCTCGCCGACACCTTTCCACCCGAAAAACGCTCCCAGGCATTTGCTCTTTACGGCATTGCCGTCATCGTCGCACCGACAGTCGGGCCGACCATCGGCGGTTGGCTGACCGACCATTTCTCCTGGCACTGGATATTCTTCATCAATGTCCCGTTCGGCATCATGTCGCTTGCCTTGGTGCAGTGGCTGGTGGTCGAGCCTGACGTGCTCGAGCGCGAACGGCAGGAACGGTTGAAGGGCGGCCTCAGAATAGACTGGGTCGGTTTCATCCTGGTCGCCACGGCACTTGGCTGCCTGGAGATCTTTCTCGATGAGGGCCAGCGCAACGATTGGTTCGCATCAGGTTTCATCGTGACCTTCGCGGCGATTTCGGCGGTCTCATTCCTGCTGCTGATCCCGTGGGAGTTCAGTCACCGCGATCCGATCGTCGACGTCCGCCTGCTCTTCAGCCGCCAGTTCGGCACATCGTTCCTGGTGATGATGGCGGTGGGCGCCGTGCTGTTCAGCACCACCCAGTTGATGCCGCAACTGCAGCAGACCGCCTTCAACTATACGGCGACCCTGTCGGGCCTGTCGATGATGCCGGGTGGCATCGCAATGTTGATGCTTATGCCGGTTTCCGGATTTGCCGGCGCCATCGTCCAGCCCAAATACCTGATCATGGCAGGCATGTCCGTCGTCGCTGTCGCGCTCTGGCATATGACATCGCTCACCCCGGACGTCAGTTTCGGCTTCTTTGCCTTCGCGCGCATCTTCCTGATGATCGGTCTGCCGTTCCTGTTCATCCCCATCTCGACGGCGGCTTACGTCGGTCTTGCTCCGCAGCAGACGAACCAGGCGTCGGCACTCATCAACGTTGCCCGCAACATCGGCGGAAGCATCGGCGTGTCGCTGTCCAACACAGTGATAGCCCAGAACGCGCAAATCCATCAGGCAAACCTCGTCGGCCACACGGCACAGTCGTCACCGGCCTACCAGCAGGTTCTGCGTCAGGCGACCGAGCACTTCGTGGCTCAAGGCTCGCCGATGATCGACGCAAAACAGCAGGCGGTCGGCTGGATAGGACAGTTGATAGCGCGGCAGGCCTCATTGCTCGCCTATATCGATGTCTTTCGGTATTGCGCGGTAGCGACCGCACTGCTCGTTCCCCTCGCCTTGCTGCTGCGCTCTCCCCGGCCCGAAAAGCGTTAGCTCGCGCCGCGGCGGTGTATGGCGCTGCCCCGCCATGCGGCCTCGGCTTCGCGAACTTCTGTTGGAACCACCGCGTCGAGTCGACGTTCAGCCCTTGTTCAACAGGAGGAGCTGGCCATGCCACGAGGCGACAAATCGAAGTACACTGACAAGCAGGAGCGTAAAGCCGACCACATTGCCGAAGGTTATGAGAAGCGCGGGGTTTCCGACAAGGAGGCAGAGCGGCGCGCATGGGCAACCGTCAACAAGGACGATGGCGGCGGCAAGAAGGAAGGCGGTTCGGGCCGCGGCAAACACACGGGCCATCCGGCGGCGCACAAAGGCGGCAAAAGCGGCGGCAAGGCATCGGCATCACGATCTGCCGCAAGCCGATCGGAATCGGCAAAGAAAGCTGCAGCGACCCGCAAGCGCAATGCGGAACACCGTGCCCATTGATCTGACGGCGGCGCTCAATGGGGCCGAACGATGGAAGGACAGGGATGAAATCGCAGCTCGTCAATGAGATCGGCGGACAAAGGACATTTGTCCTGGTGCTCGACCCAGGCGAAGAAGCGTTCGCGGCACTGACCGCCTTCGCGGTCGACCAGAAGATCGGCAGCGCGTCCCTGACCGCCATAGGGGCTTTCGAAAAAGCCACCGTGGGCTGGTTTGATCCGGACGCGAAGACCTACCGCAAAATCCCTATCGACGAACAGTGCGAGGTTCTGAGCGCGATCGGCGATGTCGCACTGGGCGATGACGATAAGCCCAGCCTGCACGTCCATGCGGTGCTGGGATTGAGCGATGGCACCACCCGGGGTGGACATCTGCTTGATGGCATCGTTCGGCCAACGCTCGAAATCACCCTGGTGGAAGCGCCCGGCCATCTGCGCCGCAGCAAGCGCCCGGATCTCGATGTCGCGCTCATCGATCTGGACGATTGATCTCCAGCCGCTCTAGCTCGTTCTCAGGCCTTCTTGCTCCGCTCAGCAGGTGCTGTGTCCGGGGCCGCTTCCCACCCGAACACGCTGCGCCCGCCAAGCAGATGCGACTGGTCGAATTCTCCCGCGACAATTTCCTTCAGGCTGGGGCCGGTTGCGTATCGTTCGACTTGCCGCGACTGATCGTCGAGCCGCCTCAAGGCACCGATTTCCTCATCGCGACCGAGCTTTGCCTTTTGGACGGCCGACTTCAGAACCCCGATCGTCTCATCATAGACCTTCAGCGGCACTGGAAATGGATGCCTGTCCTTGCCGCCATGCGCCAGCGAGAAGCGGCCGGGATCGGAAAAGCGGCAAGGCGCGCCATGCACCACCTCGGCAACGAGGGCCAGCGCGCGCACCGTGCGCGCGCCGACGCCGGGGACCAGAAGGAGCTCGGCGAAATCGGTGGGCCCGCGGTCTGCGGCGGCGGCGATATTGCCGTGAAGACGATGCATGACGACATCGCTTTCGCGAACGTCATGATGGGCCGGCATGACCAAATGCGGCAGCAGCGGCTGCTCCGGTTCCTGCCGGCGCCTCGGCTCCGCGCAACGCTCCAATGCCGCAAGCTCGCCCAGGATGCGATCGGGTCCGAGCTCCTGCAAAAGGTTCAGTTGCCCTTGGCGCGACGCGTCGGCGCGCCTGTCGGTCAGGTTGACGATCTCGCCTTGATTGATGCCCTCGATGGCGGCATGCGGCTGGTCGACAAAACTCTTGAGCCCGTCGGAGAGCCAATGGTAGCGGCGCGCCACCTTGCTGTCACCGTTCATGCCTTGCTGCACCACGACCCAGCGACCGTCATCGGTGACGATGAAACCATGCAGGTAAAGATCGAAACCGTCCTGGATTGCGGCGCTGTCGACCTTGGCGACAAGACGGCTGACGGTGGCCAGGCCCGCTCCGTCAAAGCCGACGCGTTGGCCGATGGCTTCGAGTTCATGCGGGGTTTTTCGCGAATGCGCGCCGCGACCACCGCAGACATGAATGCCGAGCTCGCCGGAAAGCGGCGTGAGGCCACGCTTCAAAGCGCCCACGACGCTGGTCGTGATCCCCGACGAATGCCAATCCATGCCCATGACAGCACCAAAGGACTGGAACCAGAACGGATGCGCCAGCCGTCGCAGCAGTTCGTCTCGACCATAGTGATGAATGATCGCTTCGCACATCACGGCGCCAAGACGCGTCATGCGGTCGCCGAGCCATTTTGGCACGCGCCCGCCATGGAGTGGAAGATCAGCACTTCCCGATCGTTGCGTCACGTCTGCTACCCGTTCTGGTGTCCGTTATTCTCTTAACAGATAGGCAGCCAAACCGCGCAAGGAAGCATGGACACTTTCCGCCGAGCCGAGTTAGCGAACGTCAAGTCCAGTTCGAGAGAACCGTTTCCATCTCAACCGTCTCGACCTGCTGCGCGAAACGTTGGTGGTAAACGGTCAGCAGTGCGTCGTGGGTTGCATCGGAAGAACTGCATAGCGCGTCCGTGACGAGAACCACGCGATAGCCGAAATCGATGGCTCCGAGCACCGTGGCCAGAACGCAAACATCCGTTTCGCCACCGGTGATGACGAGCGTATCGATGCCGCGCTCCACCAGGAAGGCTCTGAGGCGCCCTTCGAACCAGGGCGAGTAGATGTGCTTGTCGATGATCGCCGCTGGCGGGCAGTAGCCGGCTAAAGACGGCAACAGTTCGGTCATTTCAGGCCCGATCGTCTCGATCGTCTGTGAAGCCCAGCGCTCATAATAGCGCTTCCATGTGCCGACGCCCTGCCCCGGCTTCTTGGCTGGCAGGAAGCGTGTAAAGACCGTCTGCGGCGCGCGTCTTTCGACCAGCGTCTCGATCTGCGGGAGAACCCGGGTGATCCAGGGTGTCGCCCATTGAGACGGCTCGGCAAACAGCCGCTGCATATCCACGCAGACATGCATGCATCGATCGCCCAAGGGACCGTATGCCAGCCCCGGCATCGACATCAGTGCGTCTCCGACCGGCCAAGCATTCCCTGACTCCTCATTTTGCCAGCAAAGACACGCAACGCCGCGCGCAAGCACTGGTTCCTGAGATAGCCAACAGGAACCGACGCAAATGACCGGCGTTTCCGCTGTGATGAATGGAGGTGCTCGCATGAGACCGCGCGAGAGGCGTTGGAGCCGCAAGTCAACCGGGGCGCCAAAATGGAACTGAGCGGAGGATGTCTCTGCGGCACGATCCGCTTCCGCGTTGGAAGCGAACCGAGAGTGCATTACTGCCATTGTGATATGTGCCGGCGAGCGACCGGCAGTGCGTTCGCGGTTCTGGCCTGGGTGCCTTCCCAAAGCGTGACCTGGATCGATGCGACGCCGACCTATCGCAGGTCTTCGCCGATTGCCTGCAGGGGGTTCTGCTCCGCCTGCGGATCGCCGCTCAGCCTCGCCTATGACGCATCGCCGGGAGAGATCGCGCTTCATGTCGGAACGTTCGACGATCCGGCTCGCCTGGAGCCGCGCTACAATTATGGATCGAGGCAGCGACTTGGCTGGGTTTGCTGCGGAATGGACCTGCCGCACCACGACACCGAGGAGCGATGGTGAAACCATGTCTGAAGGGGAAGCCTGATGAGCATGTTTTACCGGGCGGCCAAGATTGCCGAAGAGGTCCACCAGGCACAGCGCGACAAGACCGGGCGACCTTATATCGAGCACAGTCGCCGTGTCGTTGACGCGGTCGAAACCAAGGATCAGAAGGTCGTCGCCTATCTCCATGACGTCCTGGAAAAGGGCGAAGGCTGGGACCGGACCAGGTTGGAAGAGGCCGGTTTTGGCCCGACGATCGCGTCGGCCGTCGACGCCATGTCGCGCAGGGACGGCGAGGATTACTTCGCGTTCGTGCGACGAGCGGCATCGAATCCATTGGCGCTGCCGGTGAAGCGCGCGGATCTGGCGGACAATATCTGGCAGGCACGACAGGCTGGGGCATCAACCGTCAGATACGAGGAGGCACTACGCATCCTTGATGAAGAGTTTCCACGCGGTTAGCACCAGCCTTGAATTTCAGCTCGCGCCGGTGAGAACGGGCAATCTACTCCGTGACGTGGGGCGTATGCCTTCTGTCCTCCGCGGGCTCGACATCGATGCGCGCCTTTTCCGGATCGAATGCACCATGACGTGCAATGGCCCGCGCCGCGGTTTCAGGCGTCTCGTATGCCCACATGAAATCGTCAGCCGAGCTGCCCACGGCATGGACGCGCCAGTAGCTCGCGGTACCTTTCAAAGGGGAGCGGCTGGTGGTGTTCGTTTTTTCGAAAAGGTCAAAATAGATGTCTTCGAAAGGAATATAGAACACGGGCTCATGTCCTTCTTCCTGAAGCACTTTCGCCCGTTCCGTGGCAGCGACTATGGCGTCGGAAAATCGTACCGTCACCGTGCCCGCAAACGGTTCTATGGCCAACTGGCCAGCATGGTGTCTTGAGATTGCGCCTGAAGCTTGCATCCAAATTCTCCCTGGCTGCCGATTGATTGCGAGACCGCATTTCGGTTCGTCATGCATGGAGACGAAATGCGCGGCGATGCGTCAGGTTCCGGTCTTTACTATGGGGTCGATGGCGCCCCTCCGTCAGCGCTTGCCATGGCTATCGAGAAATGCAGCCAACGTTCGCGAAACCTGATCAAAAGCCTCACGCGTCGGGAAGTGTCCGATGCCATCCAGCACCACCCGCCTGTAGAACGCGGTGAAATGCCCTTCGAGCCCCTCTGAAGACTGGGCAAACACAACGCGGTCGTCACCACCGTGAAGCGTCAGGATCGGCACGGTGATGATCTTGACCGTTGCTTGCCGGCGGGCGAGTTCGGCGTAACGCGGATCGGGCTCGGCCTCTTCCCACCGGACCCGATAGGAATGCAACGTCACATCCGCCCAGTCAGGGTTTTCGAACGAGCTCGCAACGCCATCGAAAATGGCGTCGTCGAACCAGCCTAATGGACCCCAGCTGTCCCACTGATACCTGGCGAATTCCTTGCCGTTCTTTCGTACGAACTCGGCGCCCCGTGCGGTCGCCATGAACCATTGATACCAAAATGCTTTCGCCTGTTCGGGCGCCGGCGTTGCTGGTTTCCCTGGTTGCCAGCCGAGGGACAGCGCAGCGCAGCACTTGATGCGGTCCGGAAAAACCGACGCGAGCAGATAGGATATCCGAGCGCCCCAATCATGTCCGACAACTGCAAAGCGGCTGATGCCAAGCGCATCTGCAAAATCCAGCACATCCTGCGCCATCGCGGCAATCTCGCCCGAGCGCATGGTTTCTTTCGACAGGAACGATGTCGGCCCAAAGCCTCGCAACCAAGGGGAAAACGTACGGAAGCCAGCTTCATGAAGGACCGGCGAAATACGAGCGTATGTCGTCGCGTCGTCGGGCCAGCCATGCAGCAGGACAACCGGGGCGCCGTCCTGCGGTCCACCATCGAGATAGGCGACGCGCAGCAGAGGTGTGTCGCAATGTGAGACGGAGTTCATTTGCTCTGAGGCACCGTAGCTGGCTGGTCGCCGCCAGTCGTGGGGCCTGGTCTGGCGGCCTGATCAACGTGTGGGTTCTTGTTGCTGGTGGCTTTCATCGGCTCGGTGTTGTTGTCGCAGGCGCCGAGCGCAAGGGCAGCGGCCAAGACCAGGAATGAAAAGAACCTCTTCATCGAAACCTCCTCTGGTTGATGCCCGGCAAACGAGGTTCCGCCAATTTGGTTGCCCGACCGGGGTCCTCAAGACGCCATGGGATTGCCGATCAACGCTTCGAGCTATTGGAATCGGCCGCAACTGTCGGGTCAGGCAGAACCGGGCCACGTTCAGTCTCCGAACCCTCAGCTTCGATCTCCTGCACGGCCCGATCCCAGTGCTCCTGCTCGCGGCCTACCGGCCGGCCCTCTTGTTCCCAGATTTCATGGGCCCGTCGTTTGATCTTTTCTTCCCTGCTGTCCATGGCTAGATCCTCCAATTCGTCAGTCTCAATTCCGGGCCATATTTTTTGTTCCTCCTCTGTCGGCAACAGCCGCTGCCGGATTTCGGGAAGGCCCTTGTGGATTGCATGGGATGACCGGCTTGGTAAATTTCGTACCGATGTTTTTTCGTGACACACCTATGCTCGCAGTTTTATGAATCAGGCTATCGGCCAGCGCCGAGCACGTCCCTCTCCGATCCCACTGCCCGGCGCTCAAAGCCGGATCGCCCGTCGCATCGACATGGCGGGCTGTTGCTTCGATTGGAGGTGACGCTCATGCGGGAATTGCCGAAAGACATCGACGCCGATGTGGTCATCGAAATCAGCAAGCTGCTGGACGACAGCCCGCTTTTCGTCCCGGTGCGGGTTCATGAACTTGCGGCCAGGGTGAGGCAGAGGGTGAAGACCGGCCTGCCGGACCTTTCGATTGAAGAACTGATCGTGGAGATGGCCTCCGTACGTCAGCTGGCCATGGCCTTTGATCTGCCTGGATCGGAGAATGTCGTGCAAATCCCGGTGCGGTATCGCCGCTAGCACTGCGACATCAAACGCTCCATCCGGAGGTCAGAACAAGCGACGCCTCAAACATCTGCGCACCGATCTCATCGCGTACCTTGACGGTTATCTTGACGAAATCGCAGTCGGGCATTTCGTCTTGCGCGACATCCTGCAAAATACGAATTGCTTCCGCTCTGGCTTGTTCCCGGGATTCGAACAGCTGCCCGTCATCGTCGGGTACCGCGCCGTCACCGTTTTGAAGATCAAAATAGTACCGTTTCATTTTTCCTGCCGCGCTGGAACATCTGGCGTTTCAATGATTCCGCTTCATGGTGGTTCCTGCCCGCTGGCCGTGCTGGTGACGACGTGGTCGTTCAACGCACCGCAGGGCGAAGCGCCGATATGAAAAGGACCAGCAACGCCAAGGCGTTGAGGCCTGCGGCGATGGCATGCGAATACTCCCATTGGCGCCGCAGCAGCTCCCAGTTTTCAGGGAGGACAGTCCAGTTCCGGGTCGCCTGATTGATTGGATAGGTCAGCGTCCAGAAGGCAAACTGCGTGGCGCCGATGCTTAGAAAGGCGACAACAACCAAGCCGAAAGATGCGCTCGCTCGATAGAGCAGGATCGCCAGGGCGGCCGTGGAGAGCAATGCTCCCAGCACCACGATGCCGAACAGGCTCCATCCATCATAGGCGCGCTGCGCAGCCAGATAGTTTGGCCCGTCGAGCTTCATCTTGTTGAACATAGCGAAGAAATGCGCGGCGGCCGGAGCGAAAGCCAGGGCAACGAAAATGAAGCTGACCACTCTCAGACTATAGATTGCCATGTCGGTCTCCTCTCAGGAGACAGCTAGGGCAATCGCCAAGGTTGAAAAGGTCGCTTTAACGGCGGCTTCCGCCCGCGATCGTATGATCTCAAGCGGGGTCGTTTTTTAGCACTCACGCATCTATCTCGGAACATTTTTTTTGGGTGCTGGTTCTACCCAGTGAAGGGACGAACCTTACCCAGGGAGATTTCCCATGAAACGTGTTCTCATTACCAGCATGCTGGCCATCGGGCTCGGCTGTGGAACGGCGGTGGCTCAGACACAACAGACCGAAAGCCAATCTGGCGCAGACGCCAACTGCGCTTCCGGGCAGGCTGACTGCCAGAACGGCTCCAAGATGGGCGAGCAGGCCCAGGGCAAAGCCAAGCTGAAGACCGACGAGCAGGCTCAGGGCAAGGCCGGCACCACCACCGACCAGCAGGCCCAGGGCAAGGCCAGCACCACCGACCAGCAGGCCCAGGGCAAAGCCAAGCTGAAGACTGACGAGCAGGCTCAGGGCAAGGCCGGCACCACCACCGACCAGCAGGCCCAGGGCAAGACCAAGATGCAGACCGACGAGCAGGCTCAGGGCAAGGCCGGCACCACCACCGACCAGCAGGCCCAGGGCAAGACCAAGATGCAGACCGACGAGCAGGCTCAGGGCAAGACCAAGATGCAGACCGACGAGCAGGCTCAGGGCAAGACCGGCACCACCACCGACCAGCAGGCCCAGAGCAAGACCAAGATGCAGACCGACGAGCAGGCTCAGGGCAAGGCCGGCACCACCACCGACCAGCAGGCCCAGGGCAAGGCCTCGACACAGGATACGACGTCGACCGGTTCCATCAACAACGTGACGGTGGAGCAGAAAACCCAAGTCACTCAGATTATCCGGGAGACGAAGGTCGAGCCTGTGTCCAATGTCAATTTTGACATCAGCGTCGGCGTCGAAGTTCCGCGGCACAAGGTCAGGCTGCATCGGCTGCCGGCTCGTATCGTCAAGATCGTTCCCGCTTACGAAAGCTACGAGTATTTCGTGCTTGCGGACGGTCGGATCGTCATCGTTGATCCGGATACGTTCAAGATCGTGCTGATTTTGACCTGATATGTCCGACGAGTGGTCCGCCCTCCAGAGGGCGGACCGTCATTGCCGGACTGCTATGGATTCAAAGCAACTCCGGAGAGAACCGCAAGCGGCAGGTGATACAATCCTGCCACCGCATGGCGGACTCGGCTAGAGACGGCCGAGCACAACCAGGATTATGACTATAAGCAGCAGAAGACCGAGGCCGCCGCCCCCGTAATAGCCGGTGCCGTAGAATGGCCCGCCGCCAAGTCCACTAAAGCCGCCAAGCAATGCGATAATCAGAATGATGATAAGAATTGTGCCGAGACCCATGACTTGCTCTCCTGTTTGCGGCTTCGCGCCGTGTAGACGGAGCGGCGGTCGCCGGCTGATGAGAATATGAACTCGCTACAAGCCTTCCTGTTCCCGATTGAGACCTCATCGACGCTGCAAGGTCTGGCCGCTCAAAGTTGTTTAGGCGAACAAAGGTCATCCCGAGACGCCCGAGTAGCCCCGGTCTTTCAGCAATCCAGCGAGATGGGCGGCGTTTGAGGCTGCCATTTCGATCGCACCCGAGACTTTTTCCGGAGTTGCCGGCAGGTCGACATAATTGACGTCCTCCATCGCCTCGCCAACCCAGTAGACCCCGCCATTGGCCGGGATGGTGAAGCCGACATCGTTCAATGCCTGAAAGCATTCCGCGTGGCAGTGATGCGCACCGTCCTCATTACCGACGATGGCCACCAGGGCCACCTTTCCTGCTGCCGGCATTCGCCCTCTGTCATCCGTCTCCTCGAGAAAGGCATCCATCCGCTCCAGGACGCGCTTGGCCACACTCGAGGGCTGGCCAAGCCAGATCGGAAGCCCGAGCACGAAGATGTCGGCCGCCAGTATCTTCTTTCTGAGTTTCGGCCAATCGTCGCCCTCGCCCATGTCGGAGAGCACGCCGGGCTTGATATCGTGGCTGAGCGCACGCACGATCTCGCCCTTCACATCGTATTGCATCAACGCCGCCAGGACATCGGCGAGCAACCGATCGGTGGAGGATTTTTCCCTGTCGTTCGAAGCTTTGAGCGAGCAATTGAGTGCGAAGGCCGTAAGCGGCATGTGAATCTCCCTGCATTGTCCTAATTGCAAACCGCCGCGACGACTTCGCGACTGCCCATTCGCCCGTTGCGGGATCGCCCGGCATTCTAACGCCAGGGTTAAATGCTTGTTCCGCAGGCGGACCAACAGGGCCGGTGGATGGCCCCCTCCTCCTACTTGGTGACGGTCGAGCCGGCTCAGAAAGCGGGCTGGTCCTTGAGCACAGACGTTGGAGAACGGGCAGCGGCGAGCGACGCAGACTGAACTGGTGGGGCAACCTATTCGTTCGCTCTTCGTTTTCTTCTGAGTTCCCGAAAATGGATAGACGATGCTCGTCCAGACCCTCGAAGCAGGCGATATGCAGCTGGCGGTATCCACGGCCGGCGATCCGCGCCGACCGGCCTTGATCCTTCTGCACGGCTGGCCCCATTCCCGGAAAATCTATGATGGCGTGATCGATGAACTCGGCACACGGTACTTTACGCTGGCTTTCGATCTTCCGGAGATCGGTGAATCGCGTGGCACTCCGCCGTCGGCGGAAAAGAAGGTTCTTGCCGGTATTGTGATTTCAGCCGCCGAGGCGCTTGGGGCCAAATCCATCGTCGTCGCAGGCTTCGATGTGGGCGGCATGATTGCCTTCGCTGCTGCTCGCCATCATGGCGGTCGCATCGTCGGCGCGGTGCCGATGAATACGGTTATCCCCGGCCTTCATCCATGGACGAAGGTAGTCGCAAACCCGGGCATCTGGCACTTTGCGTTTCATGCGGTGCCTGAGTTACCGGAGTTGCTGGTGACGGGCCATCAACGCGCCTACTTCGATTTTTTCTTCGATCTGCTCGCCGGCCGTCCCGAAGCATTGACCAATGAAATGCGGGAGACGTTGACGCAGGCCTATGCGAGGCCGGAGGCACTTAAGGCCGGCTTTGATTGGTATCGCGCGTTCAAGCAGGATGCCGAGGCCAATGCCCCGGCGCGCATCGAAGTTCCGATCCTCTATATCCGCGGCGACGCGGATTTTGGATCGATCGACGATTACCTCGAAGGTCTGAGGATGTCTGGCGCAAAGAACCTGCAAGGTCACATGATCGCCAACTGCGGCGAATTCCTGCCGATCGAGGCACCGGCAGAATTCGTCAAGGCGCTAGTGGAATTCGCACCGAGATAGTGAAGCGATCAGCGTTATGCAGGTGCCTACTGGCTCGTGGAAGTTACGCGCCAGACCGTGTTCCCGACATCGTCGGCGATCAGCAGCGCGCCGGATTTGTCGACGGCAACGCCGACGGGCCGCCCGTGCGCCTTGTTGTCCTTGCCGAGGAAACCGGTGACGACGTCCTGCGGCTTGCCATCTGGATGACCGTCTTTGAACGGCACGAAAACGACCTTGTAGCCGTTGAAGCTCTTGCGGTTCCAGCTACCATGCTCGCCAACAAAGGCGCCGTTGCGATAGAGCTCCGGCAGGTTGGTTCCAGTGTAGAACGTCAAGCCCAGAGGTGCGACGTGGGAACTCAAGGCATAGTCGGGAGGGATCGCCTTGGCGACGAGGTCCGGCCGCTGCGGCATCACGCGCGGGTCGACATGCTGACCATAGTAGCTGTACGGCCAACCATAGAACGCGCCGTCCTTGACCGAGGTCATGTAGTCGGGAACCAGGTTAGGACCGAGCTCGTCGCGCTCGTTGATCACAGCCCACAGCGCGCCGCTCTGCGGCTCCCAACTCAGCCCGTTGGGATTGCGCAGGCCGCTCGCGAAAATACGATAGCGGCCAGTGGCCCTGTCGACTTCCCAGATGGCGGCCCGGTCCTTTTCCGCCTGGATGCCGTTCTCGGTGATGTTGCTGTTGGATCCGATGCCGACATACAGCCGAGACCCGTCGGGGCTGGCCACGAGAGACTTTGTCCAGTGGTGATCGATAGGTCCGCCGGGCAATGGCGTCAGCACGGCGCCCGGCGCGGTGATCTTGGTGTCGCCCGACGTGTAGGGATAACGCACGATGGCGTCGGTGTTAGCGACGTAGAGATCGTTGCCGACCAGGGCCACGCCAAAGGGCGAATTGAGATGATCGAGGAAGACCTCCTGGACATCGGGCAGACCATCGCCGTTCGTATCCCGCAGCAGGGTGATACGGTTGCTTCCTTCGGTGCCGCCGCCCGAGGTCGCCATCGACTCGATCCAGCCCATGATCAGGTCTTTCGGCCGCTTGATCGCGGCACCGGGCGGCGCCACGGATTCGACCACCAGAACGTCACCATTCGGCAATGTGTAAAGCGAGCGCGGATGCCTCAAGCCCTTGGCAAAGGCCCGGATTTGCAAACCCTTGGCGACGGTCGGCTTCTCGTCTTGTTTCCAACCGACGACCGACGCGACATGCATGGGCGGCACCAGATACTGAATAGGTTCAGGCAGCGTCGGGTTTGCTCCGACCTGATCGGTGGGATCCGGTTCGTTATCGCTGCATGCGGGCAGCGCCAAAATCGATCCGAACAGCAGACCGAGGCTCGCGATACGCCGGATATGTCTGGCGGAGACATTCATTCGACCACCTCCACGTGAGTGCGACCGGAGCTCCATCCCAGCAGTCCCAGCAAGAGGATAACGATCACGGCGACGGCGGACAGGATGAGCCCCGTCGGCACGACCGAGGTCCAGGCATCACGGCTGTGCACCAGTGCGTTGAAGAGCGATATGACGAGCACGACGAGGCTGCCAAGGAGATATGGCCATGCAGGCCCGGCTTGACGGGCAATTCGGCCGGTAGACAAATCGACAAGTGCTGCAAGGACCGCGAGCACGCCTACAACCAGGCCGGCAAGGAGCAGCCAGGCGGAAAAATCTGCCCACATCATTTCAGCGCTTCTCCAATAGGCAACGTCGGTCAGCAATGTGCCGACGAAACATGCGTTTGCGACCGCCATCGGCGTTTTATGGAACGGACGCCTGGCTGCCACCAACACGGATCGGGCACGGGCCATGGACATTCTCCACCTTTGAAGCTGTACCTGTCCTCCAAACCAACTTGTGGTTGGGAGGTTCCCGGAACCGTTTTGCGTTCAAGAACTCGTGATGGCGCTGGCAATGCGACAGAACGGCTCGGCGCGCGATGCTCATGCGGAGTTGGCGCGCAATGTCCTCAAGGTGATCGAGTAGCGGTGCAGGTCAACCGCCGGAATGCTGTGCTCCCATTCCATGCGCGATGGTCCGGTCATGAGATACGCCGACCTTGGTTCGACGACGATGGTCCGGCGGTCCCATTTGGTGCCATTCTTCCGCCGGAGCCGGAAGCTGCAAGGCGCCAGCAACGAAACACCCGCAACGTCTTCGAAATGAGGCTTGTCTCGATGCCAGCCGATGCCGGCGCCGGGCCGGTATTCGTTGATCAACACTTGCGCGAAGGCGTTGGCGGGCCGGCCTGCCAACGCTGCGATCTTGTCGCGCAGGGACAGCAGGAAGTCAGGGATCGGCGGCGCCTCGACGACCTGGCGTCTGTCGTAGTCGTAACGCAGGCCAAAACCGACGACGCGCCGGTTTGCCAGATGGCCATGGAAATCGAACGCCTCGAACGGCAGGCCTTCCAGATGCCGGGCGAGTTCCGTTTCGTGATCAACTCGGGCTGATAGAAGAAACCTTCCGGTAGGTCGTCGGCAGCACCAAAGAGATCGTGCTGAAGCCCGGATGAGCCGGAGTCGAGTGTTTTCGATTTGGGTGTCGCCATCCCAGCTAAGATGGTGAAGGCCAGCCCGCCTGGCAATATCGGAACCTGGCCAGCCAATCTGCACCCACCCTGCGGACGTCACCACAACGACGGACAGGGCCTGCCAATCCGGATTTTATCGAGGGACTGTATTCAACTCAGGATTTCGCGAGCATGCCTTGAACGCGACCGAGGGAGTTTGCGTGCATGTACGTACGGTTCTTACCAAACCGTGAGCTTTCGTTGCCAGTTGCTTGTCGGCAACTAGATTGGCAACGCGGCATCCCCAAAACATGCCGCAGTGGCCGGCGCGGGTTTAGGCAACGGTGTCTCACCGGCATCATCGCGCCGGCCACTCGAAATGTCCGCTGGCGGCTCTGTGGCGGAGAAGCCTCTGTTGGCCCGGCGCGCTCAAACGAGAGGCCGCTCCTGCCTCGCGGGATGCTTCGAGCCCAAATCTCCGATCAGCCGGCGGTACTGGGTTTCGGGTGGACCGTAAGAATCTCGCGCCAACGTCATGAGACCGTCTCGATCGCGGATCGTAATCTCTCCGCGGCGCGCTCGGATATAACCATAACTTTCGATCATCTGGAGGCCGACGGTAACCCCCGGACGCCTCACACCAAGCATGATGGACAGAAATTCATGGGTTATCATAAGCCTGTCGCCGACAGTGCGGTCGCTGCACATCAAAAGCCATCTTGCCAGTCGAACTTCCAGGCTCTGCCGCGCGTTGATCGATGCCGTATAGCTTGTCTGAACATGGAAATATTGGACATAGCGCAACAGGAACGACCGCAATGTAGGGCTGTCCTCCAGGGCTTCGACGAAGGGGGCAGCCTCTATCCGGAGAGCCTCGCATGTCGACTGGACGTAACAATCAAAGTTGGCCTGGTCGTCCCCCATGACCAGGGCCGAACCGGTCATTCCTTCGAACCCGATGATTCCGACTTCGGCTTCGGTCGCAGGCGAAGTCCTCGCCACTACCGAGGCCAGCCCGCTTTCCAGAAAATAGACGGCTTCGATCTTCTGCCCCGCGGTCTCCAGCGGCGCGCGCAACTCAAGAAAAACACTCGCCAGATGCGGACGTAGCCGCGCGAAATCGTCCGCGCTCATCCGGCGAAGCAATTCGCTCTTGGCTTGCAGTGTCTGGTAATCCACGAGACTCTTTTCCCTTGGGCAAGAGCACTGGGATCTCTTAGCCGGCCGCGCCCGTCGAACGAGCGGACGGTAACGAACCATAGACTTCGTCTCGCGCAGCACTAGACGGGCGGGCGCGTTGGTATGAAACCGACAGTTACTGCTGAAGACTCGAAGGCCTTGTTGGCTGACTATCTTTCGCCAGCAAACGAGCCTCCCGCAGGATAGAGGCGCGATCGAACCCGAGGAGCGATATGATTTCGCGTATCTGTTGTTCAGTGGCGCCTGTATCCCGCGCCAGCGCGGTCATCGCGCCCAATGGCAGACCGGGGTGCTCGGGCTCCTTCGCCGTGCAACACCATGCCTCGTGATGGGCAAGAGCGATGGTCACTCCCAAGCGTCAGCGCCCCAACTGTGCTGCTGACGATTTCCTTTTGTACGCTTCCGTACGGAGCTTTGCGAGTCAATTCGGACGGAGGCTGAGTTGAGGCTTCTAGCGTCCTTGCGTCGTCCGTCCGTCGCCCCCGGAATTGTTCGGAACGATTGCTCGGCTGAGAGGTTCAAATATTCCACCCAACAGGAGTCTCGAAAGATGGATCACACCAACCACGTACGCCTCACAAGCACCGAACTGACACCAGACATTCTCGAAGACGCCACGATTTACGACGCAGACGACAACAAAGTCGGCAGCGTTTCGCATGTGCACGGCTCAGGAGCCGCCAGTCAGGTCGTCATCGATGTCGGCGGCTTTCTCGGCATTGGCGCCAAGCCGGTGGCCGTTCCCGCAAGCCAGTTGGAATTCATGCGCGATGAAGACGGCGACGTTCACGCGGTGACGAACTGGACCAAGGATCAGCTCAAGAGCATGCCCGAGCATCACGATGCATGATTTCAAGGACTTCACCTTGAACGGGAGCGGCCACTCGGCCGCTCTCTCTTAGGCGCAACAGGGTGGACAGACGATGCGGCGCGAAACCGGAGCCTGCTTCTGCGGAGGGATCGCCGCAGCCCTGGACGGAGAGCCTTTCTGGATATGCTACGATCACGACGACGATTGCCGCCGGGCCATCGGCAGTCCGCTGACGATCTGGGTTGGTTACCGGCCGAAGCAATTTCAGCTCCTTAGAGGGACGCCGAAGGCCTTTTCCCAAACGCCAGGCGTCACCCGCACGTTCTGCCCAGACTGTGGAAGCTCGATAGGCTATAGCGACGAAGGCCTGCCGGACGAGTTCTATGTGACGATCGGCTTCTTTGACAACCCTGAAGGGTTTCGGCCGCAAGCCCATGCCTATTGGGACCTGAGGCTGCCGTGGATCGAGTTTGATGACAGCCTGCCACGCATCGACCGATATTCAAGGAAGCGCGACCCGAAGTTCGGCAACCCGCGCGACCGGTAGTCGCGGTGCGTGACGCCAGGATATCGGCGGAACCTGACGATCGCTAACGGGTTATTCGGGCAGACCTGTCGGGTGCGACCATGCCATCGACCGTGATCCGAAATGCGCAATACGATCCCGCCACCAGGATCCTGTCGGTCTGGTTTGTGCCGAGCGGCAGACGCTACGAATATGAGGATGTTGCACCGGCAACTTATGCCGCTTTCACCAAAGCTTCCTCAAAAGGCCGCTTCTTCAATGAGTTCATCCGCGACCGCCATCGGTACCGCCGCGTGGCGTGACAAGTTTGGACATGAGCAGGCGATGCACGGAACCTGACCGGCATCGTCTCGTTGACGTCTCGTCATCGAAGCAAGCCAGGCAACGACAGTGTTCATCTGGACATGCTCAGGTGTTCGCACCGGCAAAGATCGATCGGAAAAGGCTTCAAGGGAGTTCAAGAGCCATGACGGCCAAGAAGCAGAAGACCGAAAGCAAGGACAAGAAGGCATTGCGCTTGGCAGAGACCACCGACGTCTCACCCAAGCAGGCCAAGGAGCTCATGCAAAAGCATGGCAAGGACAACCCCAAGGTCGAGAAGGAAGCCAGAAACTTCAAGGCGGAAGGATAGGATCCGCATGAGGCGACCTGTATGGCCCCTGCAAGTGATCGGCCAGGCAATTCGGGATTAAGGGGGTGCCCCGGCCTTTTCGGCCGCGAGCGCAAAAGGAAAGCGCAGCACCAGGTTGCGGTTCTCGTCAAAAATCTCGAAGGTCAATCCGGTACGCAGCGGCCTGCCATGCAGCAGCTCTTCGGCAAGGATTTCCTTCGCCGACGCCATCGCGTTTTCCTCAGCGCTCGCGAGATCAGAAAATTCCTGGCCCTCGGGATCCTCCTGCAAGCTTCCGCTCTCATCTCGAAGGTCGAAAAAGTACCTGGACATGCCGACTGAACTCCTGCTCATCGCGACGGTAGCATCGGAAGCGCCAGCCTCAGACTTCAGTGCCTGATGTCCCCGGATTGTCGAAGAGCACAGCGAGGCCATGCTCGATGGCGCAGGCCGCTATCAGATCATCGAAGGCCTTTCCGGAAAGCGGGCAACTTGGCATCACCTCTCGAATTGCGGTCCCGGCCTTGGCGGTAGAGATCACATCGTGGCGTTTCTTGCGTGTCTCGACATATTGCTCGACCAGGATTTTCAGGCGCCTCACCGCAACGTCGTCCGTAAACATGGATTCCTCAGCCAATGCCTGAAGTAAGGCTGTCGGCCTGATCATCGGCCGACGATCTCGGGGTTAGCCGGGATTGCTCGCACAATATTTCTATGGGCAGTTGGTTCCCCCGACCGCTTGCTTGGTAATTTTCGTACAGGGAATACCCTTGCCCGCGCTTTCATCGGGCCGAATCGACAGCCGATTTTCCGATGCCGAGGCGAGCGTTTAGGCTTGCATCACCATGCGGCTGTGACGTGCAACGACACTTTCCTCATCGGTCGCAATCACCCGTACTTCCACCTTGCTCTCGGGACGACTGAGGATCTCGGCGTGGGTGTTGTTGGCGCGATCTTCAAGCACCACGCCAAGCCAGGTCAATTTTTCGCATATGGCCTTGCGGATGGTCGCGGACCGTTCGCCGATGCCGGCGGTGAACACCAGGCATTCAAGGCCACCCATCGTGTTTGCAAGCGCCGCGGCCTCTCTCGCGGCGCGAAAGGCGAAAAGCGCCATCGCCTCTTGCGAGCGAGGATCATTGCTCGCTTCGAGCGTCCTCATGTCGCCGGAAATACCGGATACGCCGAGCAGGCCCGACTTCTCGTAGAGCATCGCCTGCAGTTTTTCCGCCGCGATGCCTCTTTCCAGCAGGAAATACAACAGCACGCCGGGATCGATGGCGCCGCACCGCGTGCCCATGACGAGGCCATCCAGGGCCGAAAAACCCATCGTGGTATCGATGCTTTTGCCCCCGTGCAGGGCGCAAAGACTTGCCCCATTGCCGAGATGGGCGACGATCGTGTGTTTCGCCGCGAAAATTGGCGATATCTCGCTGAGCCGCCCGGCGATGTATTCATAGGAGAGACCGTGGAACCCGTAGCGGCGCAAGCCTTGCTCTTCATACTGGCGCGGAAGGGCAAAGCGCCGCACGAGCGGATCGATCGTCTGGTGGAAAGCGGTGTCGAAACAGCCAACCTGTGGCAGGTCCGGTTGCAAGGCGGCTATTGCACGGACGGGCGCGAGACTGCGAGGCTGATGCAGCGGAGCAAGCGGCGTAAGTTTGTCGATGGCGTCGATGATGTCTGGGGTCAGACGGACAGGTTCGATGAACTCGCTTCCGCCATGCACGATGCGATGGCCGGCGCAGATCAGGTTTCTTTCCCCAATTTCGCCCTGCACCCAATTCAGCATCTCGCCTATGGCCGCGTCACGCCGCTTGTCGGCGGTGAGCGGCCGATCGCACTGCACCGTTCCGTCGGCCGCTTTTGCGCGCAGTGTGGGTTTGTCGCCCAGGTCCAGCGTGCCGCGTGAAACGAGTTGCATATCCCGTGATGAGACAAGATCGTAAAGCGCGAACTTGATGCTGGACGAGCCGGCATTCAGCGCCAGGATCGACCGACGCGTCATTGGCGCCCCTTTGTCGCGGCTTTGTCGGGCCAGCTCCATTTCTGGATTTCGGGCATGTCTTCGCCGTGCTCGCGCACATAGGCCTTGTGCTTCGCCAACCTGCCGTGGAGTTCGCCGGCAAGCCCTTCGGCCCTTTCGGCCAGTCCCGGCACGCGTTCGATGGCGGCGAGCGCGAGATGGTAGCGGTCGAGTTCATTGAGCACCACCATGTCGAATGGCGTCGTCGTGGTGCCCTCCTCGCGGAAGCCATGCACATGCATGTTGTCATGGTTGGCGCGGCGGTATGTCAGGCGATGAATGAGATAGGGATAGCCGTGATAGGCGAAGATGACGGGCCGTGTTTTCGTGAACAACGCGTCGAAGTCCCCGTCGGGCAGGCCGTGCGAATGCTCCGTGTTCGACTGCAATGTCATCAGATCGACAACATTGACGACGCGGATTTTCAGGTCGGGGATCGCGGAGCGCAGAATGTCTGTCGCGGCCAGTGTTTCCAGGGTCGGCACATCGCCGGCGCAGGCCATGACCACATCGGGCTCCTCGTGCTGAGCAACCGTGCCGGCCCATTCCCAGATGCCCGCTCCAGCTTTGCAATGCGCTCCGGCTTCTTCAATGGACAGCCATTGCGGTCCCGGCTGCTTGCCGGCGGTGATGACATTGATGCGGTTATAGGTTCTCAGGCAATGATCGGTGATCCACAACAGGGTGTTGGCGTCCGGCGGGAAATAGAGCCTTACCGTGTCGGCCTTCTTGTTGGCGACCAGATCGGCAAAGCCCGGATCCTGATGGCTGAAACCATTGTGATCCTGCCGCCAGACATGCGAGGTCAAAAGGTAATTGAGCGAGGCGATCGGCTTGCGCCAAGCGAGCTCGCCGGAGGTCTTCAGCCATTTGGCATGCTGGTTGACCATCGAATCGACGATATGAATGAAGGCCTCATAGCATGAAAACAGGCCATGGCGGCCGGTGAGCAGATAGCCTTCAAGCCAGCCCTGGCAGAGATGCTCGCTCAGCACTTCCATGACGCGACCATCACGGGAAAGATGGACGTCATAGGGCTCGATGCGCTCCATCCAGATCCGATCGGTGACCTCGAACACGTCGTCGAGGCGGTTGGAGGATGTCTCGTCCGGCCCCATCAGGCGGAAGTTTCGCGCCTCGGCATTGAGGCGGAACACCTCGCGAAGATAGCTTCCGCAAATCCGCGTCGCCTCGGCAATGACGCCACCTGGACGCGGCACTTCCAGCGCCAGGCTTTTCCAATCTGGAAGCATCAGATCGCGCTTCAGCAGGCCGCCATTTGCGTACGGGCTTGCGCCCATGCGCCTTGTCCCTGTCGGGGCAAGTGCCGCAAGCTCCGGCAACAGGTGCCCGCTTTCGTCGAACAGCTCTCCCGGTTCGTAGCTTCGCATCCAGTTTTCGAGGATCTTGCGGTGCTCCTCATTCCCTCGAGCGTTCGATACCGGCACTTGATGCGAGCGCCAGAAACCCTCGACCTTATCGCCATCGACCTCCTTCGGCCCGGTCCATCCCTTGGGGCTGCGCAGCACGATCATCGGCCATTTCGGGCGTTGACCATGCCATCCCGGAGCCCGTGCCTGCTCCTGAATGGAACGGATGCGATCGAGCACCGTGTCGAGCGTCGCGGCCATGGACCGGTGCATGGCAAGCGGCTCGTGGCCTTCGACGAAGAACGGTTCGTAGCCATAGCCGGCGAAAAGGTCTCGCAATTCCTGATCGTCCATGCGGCCGAGGATCGTCGGATTGGCGATCTTGTAGCCGTTGAGATGCAGGATCGGCAGGACGGCGCCGTCCGACGCTGGGTTCAGGAACTTGTTGGAATGCCATGCCGCCGCCAGCGGACCGGTCTCGGCTTCGCCGTCACCAACGACGCAGGCAACCACCAGACCCGGATTGTCGAAGGCCGCACCGAAGGCATGAACCAATGCATATCCCAGTTCACCGCCCTCATGGATGGAGCCTGGCGTCTCGGGCGCGGCATGGCTTGGCACGCCACCGGGAAAGGAAAACTGCCGGAACAGTTTCCTGAGGCCGTCTTCGCCCTGCCCGATATCGGGATAGATCTCGCTATAGGTGCCCTCGAGCCATGTGTTGGCGACCATTGCGGGACCGCCATGGCCCGGGCCGCAGATAAACAGAACATCGAGGTCGCGTTCGCGGATAACGCGGTTCAGATGCAGGTAGAGAAAATTCAGGCCCGGCGTCGTGCCCCAATGGCCAAGTAACCGAGGCTTGACGTGCTCGGCCTTCAACGGTTCGCGCAACAGCGGATTGTCGAGCAGATAGATCTGGCCGACCGAGATGTAATTCGCGGCGCGCCAGTAACGGTCCATGAGGTCGATCCGTTCGTGGCCGATAGCCTGCGGCGTCGCGGCAGCCTTGTCGTTCATCGACATCTCCAGCTTTCGGTTCGCTGGTGATAACTGGGGCATCTTTGCGCTTGAGCAACCCCCGACTGCCGCCGTCCGGGACAGTGTCGCGACCCGAGCGGCCAAGAGACCGGTCGCTATCCCGCTGGAGCGAGCGGCTCTGTCCGCAAATAGGCGGGAACCTTGAAGTCCTCCAGCGGTTAGAAACTGGAATCGCGAAGGCCAGGTTCAAGGCAGCTACCGCGAAGGACAACCTCGAAGCGTTGCACCAAAGGGAGCTAAAAAATGCTCGATCTTCCTCGTGCCCGTGATCGAATGGTCAATATCCACGTCGGCCGGCGTGGCATCCATGACCGTGAAATTCTGCAGGCGATGCGCGAAGTTCCACGCGAGGCCTTCGTAGAACCCGGTTTCGAGGAATTTGCTTATGAAGACACGCCGCTGCCGATCGCCGACGGCCAGACCATATCGCAACCCTACATCGTCGCATTCATGATCGAAATGGCGGACGTCAAACCGGGTGACCACGTGCTCGAAATCGGCACCGGCTCGGGTTACGCCGCCGCGGTGATGAGCCGGATCGTCGAACAGGTCTACACCATAGAGCGTCATCCCGGTTTGGCAGAAACGGCGAAACGGCGGTTTGAAAAACTCGGCTATCGAAACATCGAGGTCCGGACAGGCGATGGCACCAAGGGCTGGCCGCAGGCGGCGCCGTTCGATGCCATCGTGGTGACAGCCAGCGGTCCCGGCGCACCGCTCGCCCTTCAGGAGCAACTCGATGTCGGCGGCAGGCTCGTCATTCCGGTCGGCGACGACCCCGATTTGCAACGCCTGCTCAAAGTCACCCGGACAGGTGCCGCAACCTACAGCGAGGAGGATTTCGGCGGCGTGCGCTTCGTCCCTCTCATCGGCGAGCAGGGTTGGTCGGAAAACGGCACCGTCACCAAGGTCGGTCGTCCACTTCGACATCCGCATCCAATCAGCCTGCCCGATATGATCGCGGCCGCGGCTGAACCGCTGCCCGATTTCGACGATCCGGCCTTCGGCGCATTGTTCGATCGGTTCGCCGACCGGCGCGTCGTTCTGCTTGGCGAGGCAAGCCATGGCACGTCCGAGTTCTACAGGGCGCGCGCGGCGATCACCCGCAGGCTCGTCGAACGGCACGGCTTCACCATCGTCGCGGTCGAGGCGGACTGGCCCGATGCGGCGGCGATCGACCGCTACGTTCGCCATCGTCGGCCGCGAACAGGCGCCGGTGCGCCATTCCAGCGGTTTCCGACGTGGATGTGGCGCAACACCGATGTCGCGGCCTTCTCCGACTGGATGCGCCGTCGCAACGAGAAGCTAGAACCTTCGGAGCAAGCAGGGTTCTACGGCCTGGACATCTACAATATGAGCGGGTCCATAGGCGCGGTCCTCGACTATCTCGACCGGGTCGATCCCCAGGCAGCCAAGATCGCACGCGAACGGTATGGTTGCCTGACGCCCTGGCAACACGAACCGTCTACCTACGGCCGTGCGGTGCTCACCGCCGGCTATAAAAAATGCGAGAAAGCCGTGCTGGAACAATGCCGGGACTTGCTCGCCAGACAACTCGATTATGCAAAACAGGACGGAACCGACTTTCTCGACGCCAGTCAGAATGCCCGGCTGATCGCGTCCGCCGAACACTACTACCGGATCATGTACTATGGCGGTGCGGAGTCCTGGAACCTGCGCGACACCCATATGTTCGAGACCTTGGAACATTTGTTGGACGCCGGCGGCCCCAACTCCAAGGCGGTGGTGTGGGCGCACAATTCCCATATCGGCGATGCCCGCTTCACCGAGATGGGTGTCGTCAGGGACGAACTGAACATCGGTCAGCTCTGCCGGCAGCGTTTCGGCGATGAGGCAGCGCTAATCGGTATGGGCACGCATTCCGGCACTGTAGCGGCCGCAAGCGACTGGGATGGCGAAATGGAGGTGAAGCAGGTTCGCGCGTCGCACGCCGACAGCTACGAACGGCTTTGCCACGATTCTCTTGTGTCGCGGTTCCTGCTCGACCTCGGGCGCGACAAGACGCTGCGTGAGCGGCTGCTGGAACGCAGGCTGGAGCGATTCATCGGGGTAATCTACCGGCCGGAAACCGAGCTGGGCAGCCACTATGCGGACGCTTCCCTGCCCCAGCAGTTCGACGCGTTCCTATGGTTCGACAAAACCGCGGCAGTGACGCCGCTTGGCCCGGAGCATGCAAGAACCGGCGTTCCCGACACCTATCCATTCGGGCTCTAACCGGCGCGCGCGGCGAGCCGATGAAGCAGAGCCCTGGAACCGGAACGGTTATCTGGCTTGCATTTTTAAACTGAAATCCCGTCGAAGGAGTTTTCTCATGACCGAAACCAAACATCCGAAATGGAAAAAACCCAGCGATGCCGACTTGGCGAACAATCCTGGTATCGGGACTTCCAAGGGAACGATCAAGGAAGGCGAAGAGTTCGAGCTTGAAGGCGAGAACACGGTCGAAGGCGATGTCGAGAACGACACGACCGCTGCTGGCGGGATCGATCCAAGACAAAAGATGCGGACCAACAAATAGCATGCCGTTGGCATCGCTGCGATCAACTTCCCCGGAAGGAGTGAACCATGCCACTTGCCCTCAGCAGCGCCGCCTTTGCCGAAGGCGGACCAATTCCCGAAAGATATACACGAGACGGCAAAAACGTATCGCCGCCGCTGAAATGGTCTGGAGTACCGGACGACGCCAAAAGCCTCGTTCTCGTCGTTCAGGATCCTGATGCGCCGAGCGGAACGTTTGGTCATTGGGCGGTATTCAACATCTCCGCGGAGACAAGGGAACTTCCCGAGGCGGAAAGCGGCAAGCCAGGTCCCGGTGCCCTTAGGCAAGCAACAAATGATTTTGGCAACGCCTATTACGACGGCCCTGAACCCCCGGTCGGACATGGCGTCCACCATTACCATTTCCGGCTGGCCGCGCTCGACACGCCGAGCCTTGCCATTCCGGCCAGCGCAGGCGTCGAGCGCATCTGGCGGGAGGCGCAGAAACACTCGCTCGAGCAGGCAGAACTCATCGGAACCTACGAACGCAATCCGTAAGTTGATGACCGAGGTGGCATTACCCTGCTGCTGCGCGGAACGGTTCTCCTCCTTGCCGGTTGTCTGGGAAAGGAGATGCCGCCATGTTTGGAGATATCATGTGGTTGGTCGTCGTTGCCGGCGGCCCATTGTTGCTGATCGTGCTGTTGGCCTATGCAGTTATCGCACGCCGCCGGCGTGGGCCCGCTGAACGAAGGGAAAGCGACCGGGCGACCGACCGGCTATACCAGGACAAGCGTTGATCCGCATCGCAAGATATCCGATCGGAAGACATCCAATCGGCAAGACATCCAATCGGCAAGACAGGGGATCGTAAGCCGCAGCGGGCGACGACGATCCCCAACTGGGTCAGCGCATTATCCTTTGCCGCAACCACGCAAAGAACCTGCCGCTGACGGCTGAGCGGACTCGCGTCGCAGCCCAGCGCGCTTTCATGGTTGAGCCGACGTGGCAATCGCAGACGATGTCGTGCAACTGCCAGTCGTTCAGCTCGAAAAAGCGCTTTGCCTCGCCGTAGGTATCGTCTTTCAAACCCGATGCGCGCAGCACTGGATCTTCGAAAGCAACCGAAATTGCGGTTCCCTCGCCCCGCATCATTGCACGTGCTTCGGGGTGCAGATGTTCGGTGCCTGCAAACGCGCCAAGGCATCGCTCGGGATTACGCTCCAGCAGTTCAGCCCAGCGCTCTATGCGCTGATTTCGTGTCATTGCGGAATATGCAGCCGACGATTCAATCTTGGCGACGGCATGCAGTTGGTCGAGTGTTTGATGTTTCATGGCCAGCTCCTGTTGAGGCAGCGAAGCGCCCACGCCTTCAAAGGAATTACCGCGCCGTAATGCTTCGACAAGAGCGCCAGGCTGGAGAATTCGACACAACCGGATTGGGCCGGCGGGATCATAAACACACGTGCTGCGTTCATCGGCGGGGGCTGCTTGTGACAAACCGCTGATCCGCGACGGGATGCATCCATGTTCATCCAGCCAATCGACTATTTCCTTGCTGTCTGGTTCGCTCTTGCCGCCGCCTCGACGCTCTATGTCGGCTTCGATCAATACCGCAACAATCCCGAACCGCTGGTGATGAAATGGGGTTTCATCCTGGTGACCCTCTATATGGGTCCATTGGGGCTGCTGCTTTATGTGCTTGCAGACAAGGAGCCACGACCGGGCGAGCATGAAGACTTCACCAGGCCGCTATGGAAGCAGGGCGTCGGTTCGACCATCCACTGCGTTGCCGGCGATGCAACCGGCATCATTCTCGCGGCGGTCATCACGGCAACGCTTGGCCTGCCGATGTGGCTCGACCTCATCGTCGAATATCTGGCGGGTTTCGCCTTCGGCCTGTTCATCTTCCAGTCGCTGTTCATGAAATCGATGATGGGCGGCACCTACTGGGAGAATGTGCGCAAGAGCTTCCTGCCCGAGTTCATCTCGATGAATTTCATGATGGCCGGCATGGCGCCCGTCATGAGCTTCCTGATGATGGGACGCGACATGCGCGCGATGGAGCCGACCGAGTTCTTGTTCTGGGGCGTGATGTCGATCGGCGTCATTGCCGGCTTCACACTTGCTTATCCCGCCAATGTCTGGCTGGTCGCTCGCGGACTGAAGCACGGGTTGATGACGCAGCGCCCGGAGGCGGCCGAAATGAGCAGTCGAGAGCCGACCGCCCAGCAACAGCACGCTACGCATCATGCCCGCGCCGGCGATGATCGACGACAAGGCCACGCCAACACATCCCACAAATCCAAACGCAGCGGCCATCAGATGGAGACGGACGCCACGACGCCGCAGATAGCAGCCCTCGGCATGGTCTCGGTGCTGGCGCTGGCGATTGGCATGGCCGCACCGGCGAACTGGCTGAACCTGACGCTTTCGGCACGTGACGTCGGCGGGGCGATCATGCCGCAAGGCATGATCATGGGCCGCGACACGCCGGCGGAAGCCATGCGTGACATGGCTGCAACCGATCCGCATCGCGTCACGGCATCCTATGGCCTTGCCGCCAAAGGCGACCAGGAACTGCCATTCCGCCTGGAGAACGGCGTCAAGGTGTTCGACCTCAGGCCCTCAGTGGTCCGCTGGCAGATCCTGCCCAAGGTCGCGGTCGACGCCTATGCCTACAACGGCCAGATCCCCGGTCCGCGCATCCACATTCGCCAAGGCGATAAGGTTCGCATCGACGTCACCAACGACCTGCCTGAGGAGACCACGGTGCATTGGCACGGCATGATCCTGCCGAACCAGATGGATGGGCCCGCCGAGATCACCCAGCCGCCGATCGAGCCTGGGCAATCCTATTCCTACGAATTCACCGCGACCCAGCACGGGACCTATTTCTATCATCCGCATGCCAAGCCGGACCGTACCCAGGCGCTGGGGCTCTATGGGGCGCTGATCATCGACCCTGCCAATCCCGCCGACGAGGTTCAGGCTGACCACGACTATGTGATCGAACTTCAGGAATGGCTGGTGCGCGATGGACTGACCTATCCTTCGATGCCGATGGAAGGCGGTATGCCGAACTTCTTCACCATCAACGGCAAGGCCTATCCCGCAACCGACGCCATCCCCATGAAGGTGGGCGAGACGCTGAAGGTGCGTTTCATCGGCACCAATAATGGCTTCGTCCATCCCATGCATATCCATGGCGGACCCTTCGAGGTCGTCGCTCGTGACGGTGAGACGCTTCCTCCCTCGGCGCGCTTTCTGGCCGATACGATCAATGTCGGGCCAGGACAGCGCTATGACGTCGTCTGGAAGGCACGGCGTCCCGGCAAGTGGCTCATCCATTGCCACATCCCGCATCACACGACGAACAACAATGTCGAGGAAAAGGGCGGCGGCGGGCTGATGGTCGTCATCGACGTCGGTTAGATCTGCCACCCCCCTGTGGATTTACCTGTGTCATCCGGGGGCGCATTGTTGCGCGCTACTTCTTGATAATGGTTCCGTTGCGCAAGTCGAATGCTTCGGTACCGCGAGCCTGGCGGTAGAAATCATCCTGCAATTCACCCCATTCGCCGAGAAAGGCGCCGCAATTGCTGCAATGAATTGGCGTCGACTCGTTGGCGTCGTCGGGAATGTCCATTTGGATGGTCCCACAAGCCTTGCAATCGAGTTTGTCGTCCAGCCGTCGTCCCATTTCCCAATGATTGCGCATTTTCGACCATGAGCCAATTGTCGATTTCGTACCAAATCGCATCGACCATGGCTCATCGGTCAATCGCGAGAGTCAAAAAGGACGGCCAGACCCAGTTCCCGTGCCAGCTCGACGATCGTCTCCATCAATTCATCATCTGTATCCTGCAAATAAGGCGCGTCCCTGCGAGCGGCCTCTATCGCCGCTTTGACCGAAACGATGTCGCCGTATCGCGCACTTCGAAGCTCTTCTGCCAGAAACGCCTTGGCGGTACCGACAGGTCTTATTGCCCATCTGGCGATGCTCATGCGGCTCCCTCCCATGGTCACCTCAGCTTCATTTTGATCCTGTCCAAGGTGCAGATCAATCGCTGGTACGAATCCGTACGGAGCTGCCCAACCGGTTGGAGACAGCCGTGTGACGAACGCCTTGGCCAGGGTTTTCGGCGTCTCTCTGGGGTGAGTTGGGGCGAAATCGCCCGGTGGGACCGGCCTTGCGGAACCATCGCTCAGCATGGAGGTTTCTTCAAAATCTCCCTCGAAGAATGCAAGGAGCGACCATGCGCATGTTGACGATAGCTGTCGCGCTTTCCGGGGCGGTCACCATTCAGCCCGTCTACGCCCAAACTATCGGACCGCAGCTTCCCCAGGTGACGCCACCGCAGGGCGAAGCGCAGCCGGAGCTGGCGCCGCCCGATCCAGGCTCTGCCGGTTTGAATTTCACCGGCGTCGCCATTGTCGCCGTCGAGGATTTGCCGGACGAAATCAAGGCGCAGGCCGATGCCGTGATTAACCAGACCAGCGCCGAAGATTTGCTTCGCCTGCAAAGCTCCGTCGATGCCTCACCTCAGGCGACGTCGGCTTTGAGAGCGAATGGGCTCAATTCCTCGCAGGTTGTCGCTGCAAACATAGATGGCGATGGCACGCTGACGCTGATCATTCAGACGACGACTTGAGGCATCGAACCATACGCATCACTGAATCGGCGAAATGCAGTCGCGGAGAGCAGCAATGGTCGAAGCCGCCGTTCGCAACTTCACCATCAATTTCGGGCCACAGCACCCCTCCGCCCATGGTGTTCTTCGGTTGGTGCTCGAACTGGACGGCGAGATCGTCGAGCGTGCCGATCCGCATATTGGCTTGCTCCATCGAGGCACCGAAAAACTCATAGAGCACAAGAACTATTTGCAAGCGCTGCCCTATTTCGATCGGCTCGACTATGTCGCGCCGATGAACCAGGAGCATGCGTTCTGCCTCGCCGCCGAAAAACTGCTCGACATAACAGTTCCAAAGCGTGGGCAGCTTGTCCGTGTTCTTTTTTGCGAAATTGGCCGGCTTCTGTCGCATCTCCTCAATGTCACGACCCAGGCCATGGATATCGGCGCCCTGACGCCGCCGCTTTGGGGATTTGCGGAGCGCGAGAAGCTGATGGTCTTTTACGAGCGCGCCTCCGGCGCTCGCATGCATGCGAATTACTTCAGAATCGGCGGCGTGCACCAGGATTTGCCTGCGAAGCTTCTCGACGACATCTGGGCTTTCTGCGGTCCGTTCCTCAAAGTCTGTGACAACCTCGACGATCTGCTCACCGGCAGCCGCATCTTCAAGCAGCGCAATGTCGATGTTGGTGTGATCGGGCTGGATGATGCCTGGCGCTGGGGGTTTTCCGGCGTGATGGTACGCGGATCGGGCGCGGCATGGGATTTGCGCAAGGCACAGCCATACGAATGTTACCCTGACATGGATTTCGACATCCCCGTCGGCAAGAACGGAGACTGCTATGACCGTTATCTCGTCCGTATGGAGGAGATGCGCCAGTCGGTGCGGATCATGAAGCAATGCCTGGAAAAACTGCGGTCACCCGAAGGCCAGGGGCCGGTCGCGATTCCGAACCAGAAGATCACGCCGCCGCGGCGCGCCACGATGAAACGCTCTATGGAAGCGACCATCCAGCATTTCAAACTTTATACCGAGGGGCATCGCGTGCCGGCGGGAGAAGTCTACGCCGCGGTTGAAGCGCCAAAGGGAGAATTCGGCGTTTATCTGGTTTCTGACGGGGGCAACCTCCCTTACCGGTGCAAAATACGTGCGCCATCTTTCGCCCATCTGCAGGCGATGGATTTCCTGTCTCGAGGGCACATGATCGCCGACGTTGCCGCGATCATCGGGTCGCTCGACATCGTGTTTGGCGAGATAGATCGTTAGTCCTCGGGAGGTTGCGCGCTTGCCCCGCGATGCAGAAACTCCCGTCTCATGCGTGGACGGGAGGCTCTTCATTCTCGTCGGGGTTGGGCAGCGGAGTCTCGTCCGGAAGCGTTTCCGGTTCGGGTTCCTCGATCGGCTCCGGCTTCCATGTTGGAGGCGGCACGGGCATATCGCGATTTGGGTCTGGCTGTCTTGGCTGTGGCATCTAACTGTCTCTGTTCAGTCGGAACAACTCGTCCGCCGTGGCATGGTTCCTGACAGAATCCAGCCCATCGAGATCGTTGCGCCCTCAAGGCAGGCGCACGTTGGTCCGCCCACGGATGCCGGCGCAAAAGTTGCAGATCGTTCGGAACCGGTCGGATTTTCGAGCCGTTGTCGTCGAAATCGACCAAGGAGAAGCGTGATGAAGGACAAGTCAGGAGATATCGACCATACACTGCCGCAAGTCGCCATCGACGATCAGCAGGTGCGACAGCTGGCCGCCACGACCGATTTGCCGTCAAGGCAGGCACGCGAACTGGTGCGCCGTCACGGCAACGATCCCCGCAAGCTGGAAGAGTTGGCGAGGTCGATCAACGCCACCAACTGAGTCCAGGCCAATGGGCATCGACGGCGCAAGCCGTTGGCATCAGATTTCCAGCAAGGCGTAGGGGCGGCCGCCAGGCTTGGCCACATGCATGGCGACGTTGTAGACCTTGGCTCCGCCAGGCGTTTGGCCTTCGTAAGAACCGCGATGTGCATGACCGTGCACGACAGCACTGACCTGGAATCGATCGATCGTTTCGGCCAGACGTGAAGAGCCCAGAAACGGAAATATTTCCAGCGGTTCTCCCGCGACGGTGTCGGCAATCGGCGCGTAGTGAAGGATCACCAGCGTGCGCTTGGCCCGCACCTGGCGCATCGCATTTTCAAGTCGCATTGCCTCGTTCACGCTTTCCGCGACCATCGTCTTGATCGCCGGTTCCCCGAATGAGCCGAGCATGCGTGACCCGAAGCCGCCTATGAATCCCTTCACGCCGACAAAACCGACCTCCTCGATTTCGACTGTCTGCCCGTCGAGGAGGTGAACATGCGCCTGCCGCAGGATCTTCGTGACGTCTTCCACCGCACCGGACTCGTAGTCATGATTGCCGAGGACTGCCACAACCGGGATCGAGCAGTTGCGCAGATCCTCGGCCAGCATCTCCGCTTCACGAGGCTTGCCGAGATTGGTCAGATCTCCCGTGAGAACGAGAATGTCCGCTTCGCTCGATATCTCGCCGAAGAGGTCTCGATACGAGTTTTGCGCATCTTCCCGCACATGGAGATCCCCGACCGCGGCAACTTTGAGCGCGCGTGCGCCGTCCTTGGGCGCGCTGCTCTTGACGGGATCAGCCATCACGGAATTCTCCCACACCACCGACACCGGCGAAGCCCCATTCCTTGACGTCGATCTCGTAGTCGGTTTGCGAAAGCAGCCGCCCACGGCAGATCTTCATCCTTGGAGACGGCAATTGCCGTTGCTTGGCGAGGCGGTCGAGCAATTCATCGAGCAACCAGGCCGGGATATGATCGCGCTCGCTCGGATAGATCCATCTGAAATTGATAAGCTGCATCAACAGAACCTCCCAATGAACCTCCAGATAAGAAAGCAGCCGGTGCCAATCGATCTGATCGCCCGCCTTGAGAATCGTATGAGCGATATCGGCGCCGTCGTGTCGCCCTCTGTCCTGGATAAAGCATTTGGACCAGATGAGTTCGGTCGGGCCGATGATCCGCACCCTGCTGCCCAACAGCTCGGTTTGGCGGGCGTGTTCCAGCCACAGGTCGCCAACAGGCACCGTGCCGTTGGCCGAGCCGAATATGACGTCGAAGAAATGCGTGCCCTTGAACACCTTGCCGAGCCACCGGTCGTCCTCGATTTCGACGGCATATCCAAGCTGCTTGAAATGGGCGAGGATCCGCGCGTAGTCGCCTGCCTTGCAGAAGATATCGAGGTCCTTGGTCTGGCGGGTGACACCCGTATAGGCGCTTACCGCGTAGGTCCCGGCGACCAGAAAGGGAATGTCGGTGGCGGCAAGCTCGCGGATTGCTTCGGTATAAAATACCTCCGCCTCGGCATTTTTGAGCGTCGGCGCCGCCTTTGCGTCAATCATGGGAAGCGAGACCAGAACGTTTTCAGGCAATGGGCCATTGGTCATGAAACGATGACTCCGAATCCGGCAACCGGCAGTCGCCCGCTGTGGTAACAACGTGAACCCCGCCTGGTTCCGCTACCGGGCGGCCAGCCAAAGGTTCATTCTCGTCACGTACTGGAAATTTCGGGATCGCGCCTGCCGATCCAAGCCCGGCCCAACGTCATCGCCGGCGCGCAAGTCTCTATGTCGCCTCGGAATCGGCCCATGCCGCCGCCAATGTCCCATTGGCCCAAATTTGAAACACCCCGTGGGTGCTCGATCTCGATCGTTTTAGAGTTTATTGGGCTTACCCAATCGGGCACACAAAGCTGAAGCCGAGGCGCTTGATCTAACCGCAGCCGATCGGCGTGCGCCAAGCCACTATCAGGACCATCAAGGCATGACCCCCTCGCCTCCCTTTCTCGGCTTTCCCGACCGTCTCGCAGATAGCCGCGTCCCTCGTGCGGTAATCTTCGGGGCCGGTCACGGCAGCACCTATCCCGGCAAGGACAGCAGCGGCTATGCCTTGGCCGCCAACGCCATCCGTGCTGCCAGCCAGGACGATGCCGCGTTCGTCGAGCACTGGGATTTCGATCTTGGCGGCCCGCTGTTCGACGGCAAGCCGGACTCTTGCGTCGACGCCGGCGATATCTTGACCACCATGCATGACAATGCCGGCAACCGGGCCAGGATCGAGGCAAAAACGCGCGAGATCCTGACGTTGCCGGCTGTGCCGATCCTGATCGGCGGCGACTGTTCCATGACCATTCCCTTCCTCGCCGGCTTTGCAGAGCACGGGCCGGTCTGGGTCCTGCAGGTCGACGCCCATATAGACTGGCGCGACGAGGTTCATGGCGAACGCCACGGCTATTCGAGCCCGATGCGCAGGGCAAGCGAGATGCCGCATGTCGCCGGCATGGTGCAGGTCGGTCTGCGCAGCGTCGGCAGCGCGCGCATCGCCGAAATCGAAGCAGCCCGGCGCTATGGCAGCCGCTTCGTGACCGCCCGCGAGGTTCATGCCCAGGGCGTCGAAGCCGCGCTCCGGCATATTCCGGAAGGCGCGCGGGTCGTCGTCACCCTCGACTGCGACAGCCTTGATCCAAGCATCATGCCGGGCGTGGCGGCGCGTACACCCGGCGGCCTCACCTACACGCAGGTAATCGACCTGATCGCCGGCCTCGGCAAACGGGCCAGGATCGCAGGATTCGACCTTGTCGAGTTCTATCCTCCGGCCGATATTGACGGCCTGTCAGCGCTGACCGCCGCGCGCCTTCTCGTCAATGTGGTCGGCACCGTCGTCCGGCAGGTTTGATGTCAAAATCCCGCTCTTCGCCGCAGAGCGGCCCAAAAGCGCGTGAGCGAGCTTGCGGTTGAAATGCCCTTTTTGGCACCTGGGTATTCGATCCTGCCTCGTCCGACCGGCTCGTCGCTCCAGACCAGGTTGAAAGCAATGCCCTTGAGCCCAAGCTCCCCGATCCGGCGTACGATCGTCTCCTGCAGATAAATATCGGATATTCGCACCCCGTCGGCACGCTCGGGCAGCTTGAATATCTCGGTACCGCCGATTGCGTCCGCTCGAAGGACGAGGCTTTCGATCACCATGATGCCGCCATCGTCAAAGCGAACGATCTTTGAACGTTCCTCGTCCAGCGCATCGATCACGGTGGTGACATTGAAGAGCGATATTGGCTCGTCAGCAGGAAGCGGCAGGAATTCACCGTACGGTTCGAGGGTTGGCCGAAGCAATTTCGACGCCCTCGCCCGCAGGATGAGCACATGCTCGCCAAGCCATGGAAAATCTGAATATTGCCGGAGCGTACCGTCTTCGTGTTCGCGCAGGATCTCCATCCTGGACGGATGCCATTGTGTCTGCTTCCGGCCGCAGAGCGTCGAAAACAGCTGGTAGTCGTCCGCCTGCCGAGGAAGGACCCATTCCTGTCCTTCGACCACGCTCAGGACATAGATATTCATCCGGTCCCCCGCACATCATCGCCTTGGTAGGCTCGGCCTGCTGCGCTGCTCTTCGCGCGCGTTCTCACCGCTGGTCCGCGACGGCCATTTGCGGCACCGGCGGCAATTCGGGTGCATCCATCCCTTTGAAAGGGTCACGCCAGGCGTCGATGTCTTCAAGTCGACGGTACCAGCGGCTGACAGAGGGATAATCGTCGAGCGGCAGTCTGGCGGCGTCGTTGAACGGTAGGAAGGTCGCCATTCGAAAATCGACATAGGAAACCGAATTGCCGACCAGCCACTGCCGCTCGGCAAGCACGGCGTCGAGTATTGCCGCAGCCGTATGGAATTGGTTCAGGCCCTCCTCCACCCGCTTCTGATCGATCGGGCCGATGCCGTACCGCTGTTTCGTCCCACGTTCGAAATGCACCGTGTCGCAAGCGAGTGCGAAGTACTCCTTGCCCCAGCTGAGCCACCGGATCATCTCAGGTTCGTCATCGCCGGTGCGCCAGAAATCCGAATGCGCGTGGCGCGACAGCCTGCAGGCTATGGCGTCTGCCTCCCAGAGGCTCTTTCCCTCATCATCCACAAGGATGGGCAGTGAGAGGTTGGGATTTAACCGGCGAAATTTCTCCATTTGCCCGGCAGCGAATGGCGAGGCGAATTCGAAGTCCAGTTTCGTTTCGAGATAGCGTGCGACCGCGACCGCCAATCGAGGATTGGGATTGCGGCTGAAGTACAGCTTCATTGGGCACCGACGATCTGGGCGACCACGCAATAGTCGATCATGAGCAGCCTCTATGCAGCTTCGAAGTCAGCCCAAGCGCCCATGTATCCCAATGGATTGGGCTCGCCTTTCATCATCGTTTTTCGCCAAGCTTCCTGCTCGGCATTCATCAGAGCCAATTCCCAAACACAGGCAATAACAGGTCTCTTAACCGTGTCCATCGGTTCGGTTGCGGAATACAGCTTCCGATAGATGTGCTGACAAAGCACCGAACCCTGTATCCACCAGTGAGCTAAGATGGACACACCGAGCTCACCAGGATGAATGATCACAAAGCCCATGCCATTCTCGTCACCCTCGTCCGCCACACGCGGCAGAACCTCCTGTCGCACGAATGACTGCGCCAGAGTCGCCATGGGTTCGTCGATCTTTTTGTTGTCTGCGACGAGACCATAGACTTTGAGCTTGAGACCACCAATATCCCATTGGCCCAAATTTGAAACACCACGTGGATGGTAGATCTCGATCGTTTCAGAATTCACTGAGCGCACTCCAATTGGCTATTGGCAGCAGACGTACCCGATAGCTCATCACGCGACTTGCACCCGGCGCGATCAGCATCAGGCCTGGTTTGTCGACAAAATCACCATCGAAATCCACCGGGCTTGCAAGGCCGTGCCAGGGTTCGATGCAAAGGAACGGCGCGCCGCCCGGCTTTGACCAGACGCCCAACTCCCGAACCCCTTGCCAGGATATTTCCAGAGCCGGGCCACGCTCGGGGGCATAACGCACGCTGGAGCTTGCGGGCTGGTCCATGATCACCGCGTCCTCGTCGAACAACCGCTCGGAGAGCGGGAGTATGTTGCCTTCGACAGGCGTCGGCTGTGGCGTTTTCAGCAGCAGTCCGTCCTTAAGGCGGCGGATCGGCGCCGGCTCATCATCGGCAAAGATCAGCCGGTAGTCCGTCTTGGCCTGATCCGGCTGCAAGGGCCAATTGAATGCCGGGTGCGCCCCGATCGATGCCGGCAGGAGCTCATCACCAGTGTTGGTGATGTCGAAAGTCACATCAAGCTGCTGGCGGACCAGCGTGTAGGTCACTTCAAGCCGAAAGGCGAACGGATAGCGCGCCCGGGTGTCGACATCGTCGGTGAGCACCAGCGTGCAGGATCGCGGCCCCTTCCGCGCCCAGGCAAACGGCTTGTCGCGCGCGAACCCGTGCTGCGTCATTGGATAGGTCCGGCCGCGATGGCGCAGATGATCGCCCGCCAGCCGCCCTACGATCGGGAACAGCACCGGCGAGTGACGCCGCCATTCCGGCCCCGCCTGCCACAGGAATTCGAATCCGTGCGCATCTTGCAGCGAAATCAGTTCGGCGCCCTGCGCAACGATGGTCGCCGAGATACCGTCGCCATGAAGCGTTTGGCTGTCCTGTGCCACATTTCCTCGCGGGTCGTTGTTGAAGGCCGGCGCGGTGGGCAGACTAGCAAAAGCGCTTCGGGACTCAAGGTGCAGCCTGGTTCTGCAGGAACGAATTGTGGCCGGAGGATCTCCCTCCGGCCACCTCTCCGCATCAAGAGCAATAACCCTCGCTCTTGCCCACAGCGGATAGTCGTTATTCGCGTTCGCCGGTGAAATTCAGCAGCAGCTGGAAGATGTTGATGAAGTTCAGATAGAGCGAGAAGGCACCGAAGACGGCAAGTTTCTGGCGCGATTCCGCGTCGAAATTCTCGGCATACTGTTCCTTGATCGTCTGCGTGTCCCAGGCGGTCAGGCCGATGAACACGGCGATGCCGATCACCGAGATGGCGAACTGCAGCGCGGTCGAGCCGAGGAAGATGTTGACGATGCTGGCGATCACCACGCCGATCAGGCCCATGATCAGGAACGACGAGAACTGGGTCAGGTCGCGCTTTGTCGTGTAGCCGTACAGGCTGGTGGCGCCGAACATGGTGGCTGCGATGAAGAAGGTGCGCGCGATGCTGGTTCCGGTGAACACCAGGAACACCGAGGCGAGCGAGAGGCCCATGACCGCGCAGAAGGCCCAGAACATCGCCTGGGCACTCGCCGCGGACATGGTCTGCATCTTGAACGAGAACAGCATGACGAAGGCGAGCGGTGCCAGCATCACCACCCATTTCAGCGGGCTGGAGAAGATCGGCACGTAGAGCGCCGGCGTTGACGAGATCATGAAGGCGACGAGGCCGGTGACCACCAGGCCGACACCCATGTAGTTGTAGACGCGCAGCATGTGCTGGCGCAGGCCCTCGTCGAAGACGGCTCCGGTTTGGGCGCCGGCGGCGACGCGATATCCCAGATTGGGGGTGTTCATTTGCGTTCTCCTTTGTGGATCGATCAGTAGAGCGTCTTGGCGAGCGTCTCTGCGGCGCGGTCGAGGTCGTGGACCTCGCTTCGTCCGACCACCGCATAAGCCACATCGCCGATCTGGAAATAGGCCGATGAGATGTCGCCCGAGGGCGCGATCGTCGGCTTGACGACGTCGAAGGTTCCAGGCCGGATCGCAAACAGCGACACCAGCCCCATGTCTTTCGTCTCGACCGCCATCTCGACGCTCGGACCAAAGCGGGACGGATAGATCTGCACGTCGCGGACCTTCCAATCCTTGGGCAGCGACGGCATGACGATGGCGGTCGCGGCGCGAATCTCGCCGGCGTTGTAATTGGGCGCCTCGGGCTGCGACGGCATGCTCTCGCGCACCAGCGTGGTCCTGTGGGCCCGCACTGCGTCGTCGACATAGGCGGGCGGCTGCGGCGAGGCGACGACCTTGGTCACCGACATCGGCCCGATGATACCGTTCGCCAGCCACCCGGCGGCGACGAAGACAGCAACCACCGCGGCGCGCTGCAGCACACCGAAGATGCGGCCGCGGGCAAGCCCCCTCTCCAGCCGCCGCGCGGCATCGGCGGTCGCGGGCCGTGCCATGCCTTTGGAGCCGGCAAGCGCCACGCGCAGTTCATCGCGGGTCCTGAGATCCGACATCACGCGCGCCGCCGCCTCCGGGCGAGCGGACAAGAATGCCTCCACCTCGATGCGGCGGGTGACGTCGATCTGGTCGTCGACATAGGCGTCGAGGTCGATATCCGTCACGGGATCGACAGTTGCGGTCATGAAGGGCCTCCAACGATCCTGAGGTGGTTTTTTGCCTTCGCCGGCTCCTCCATCTCGCGCAGTGCGGCGCGCGCCCTGCCGATGCGCGACATCAGCGTGCCGAGCGGCACGCCGCTGGCATCGGCGGCCTGCTGGTAGGAGAGGCCTTCGATAGCGACGAGGTGCAGCGCTGAACGCTGTTCTTCCGGCAGGCTGAAAAAAGCCTGGCGCACCTGCGCCAGGCGCACCGAATGTTCCTGTGGTGCCGGCGTGCTGCCGTCGGCCAGGTATCCAGCCTGTTCGACGCGCGACGCCTCGGACTTGCGGGCCCGCATCCTGTCGATGAAGGTGTTGTGGACGATCGACAGCAGCCACGCGCGCAGGTTTCCGCCGGAGCGGAAGGTGCTGCGCCGCTCATAAGCGCGCACCAGCGCGTCATGGACAAGGTCCTCGGCGTCGGTGCTGTCGCGCGTCAGCGAGCGCGCATAGCGGCGCAGCGAACCGAGCTGTCCTATGATGTCAAAGCGTGGCATCGGCGGTTTCATGTCCTGTTTACGGAGCATGTGGGGATTTTAATCCCTGCCCTGCCAATTTTCCTTTGGAGGACATCGTTCGAATGCAATGATTGTTGCCGGCATCAATCTTATCATCGGCATCGCCACGATGTGCCATGCCCGGTGGATCGTGCCTACTTCACACGCCTCTTCTCCAGCTTCCGCGCCAGTGTCCGGCGGTGCATGCCGAGCCGTCGTGCCGTCTCGGAAATGTTGAAGTCGGCTTCCACCAGCGTCTCGTGGATGCGCTCCCATTCGAGGTTCTTTATCGAGGTTGGCCGCTCGGCGAGCGGCACCGAAGCATTGCCCTCGACCTGGCCGAAAGCCGCTTCAATGTCGTCTGTATTGGCGGGCTTGGCGAGATACTGGCAGGCGCCGAGCTTGATCGCCTCGACAGCGGTGGCGATGCTGGCAAAGCCGGTCAACACGACGATCCGCATTTCAGGATCGTGTTCGTGCAGCGCCCTGACGCACTCAAGGCCCGAGCCGCTGGCAAGCTTGAGATCGACGACGGCATATTGGAAGGCAACGGTGCCGATCAGCGCCTGCACGCCGTCGACGCTCCGGCAGCTATGCGTTTCGTAATCACGCCGTTCGAAAGACCGGCGCAGTGCGTTGGCAAAGGCGATGTCGTCCTCGACGATCAGCAGCGTGCGTTTAGTCGGCATTGTGCCCTTGCGGAGACAGAGCAGCCAGCGGCAGATGCAACGTAACCGAAGCTCCCCCCTCGGTTCTGTTTCTTACGGTGACGCTGCCCCCCAACTTGCGGATGACATTGACGACCAGAAACAGGCCGAGCCCGCTACCTGGCCGGTTCTTGGTCGACGTGTAGGGCTTGCCGAATTCAGCAAGCATGGCTTCTTCAAATCCCGGTCCCGCGTCGACAACTTCGATGATGAGATCGTCCGCGTGGCGGCTGACGATCAAACCGACCCATAGAGGCGACGCTTCAAGTGCGTTGTCCAGTACATTGAACATCACCTGTTTGAGCGCGGGATCGGAGACGATCTCCTGGTTGGCGCCGAAACGCCTGGTGTATTCGAAACCTTGCGGCAGCCGTGTCGACTTCCATTCGGCCACCAGCTCCGCCAGAAAGGCATCGACGGAGGTGCGAACCGTGCCTTCGCCGCGCAATTCGCCCGACGACATCAGGATTCCCGAAACGATCTTCTTGCAACGGTCCAACTGGCCCTGCATCTCCCGGATTTCCTGCGCCAGATCCGGATCGGCCTCGAGAACCGGCATGCGCTGCCAGTCGTTGAGGATGACGGAAAGCGTAGCCAGCGGCGTGCCGAGCTCATGCGCGGCGCCAGAGGCGAGCAGGCCCATCCTGACGATGTGAGCCTCCTCCGCCGATTGCTGGCGCAAATCCGCAAGATGAGCGTCGCGGGTGCGAATGTTGTTCTGGACCCTGGTGATGAACAGCACCAGAAGCGTTGCCGCCAGGACGAAACAGATGAACATGCCCTGAATGTGCAGGCTGAACAGCCCGGCACCGTGTGCGGCGGGCAGGCTGATCTCACGGTAGAAGGTGGTCAGCGCGATGAAGCACGTGCTTGCAATGAGGACAAGCGCCCAGACCGACCATGTCTCCAGCAGTACCGCGCCCAGGATGACCTGGAGCAGGTAAAGCGAAATGAAGGGATTGGACGCGCCGCCGCTCAGGTAAAGCTGGACCGTCAACGCGGTGACGTCGAGCAGCAGTCCAAGAAACAGCTCGGTGTTGGTGATCGCGTCCTGGCTGCTGTGCCGGCGCAGGCTGGCGACGTTGAGAGCGATCAGCAGCAGGATCACCACTGCCATCGGCACCAGCGGCAGCCCGATGCCAAGCGCGTAGCGGACGAACAGGATCGTCACGATCTGACCGCCGACCGCGATCCAGCGCAGTTGGATCAGAAGCAGAAAATTCTGCTTGTTGGTCTTGTCGTGCAGCGTCATTGGGCCGGGAGGTCCCCAGCCCTGGCCAAGCAGGTCACTCAAGCGGGAGTCCGATCCAGGCGCTGGTTGAGCCGCAGCGCCAGCAGCGTGCATAGCGCTCCCGACAGCAGATAGGCGCCTGACGAGATCAGCCCGAAATGGGCGGACAGGAACAGGGCGACAATGGGGGCGAAGCCGGCGCCGAACAGCCAGGCGAGATCCGAGGTCAGCGCAGCACCTGTATAGCGGTAGTTCTTTGAAAAATTCGAGGCGAGTGCTCCCGAAGACTGGCCGAACGACAGGCCGAGCAGGACGAAGCCCAACACCATGAAGACGGACTCTCCGACGAAGCCGCCATCGAGCAGCTGTGGCGCGAAACCGCTGAACACGGCAATGGCCACCGCCGAGCCTCCAAGCAAGGGCCAGCGCCCGACCCGGTCGGCAACGACGCCCGAGATCGCGATTGCCGCCAGGCCGAAGAAGGCTCCGATCGTCTCGATGACCAGGAACCGTGCCGGTCCCTCGCGCGTGAACAGGAAGATCCAGGACAGAGGAAACACCGTCACCATGTGGAACAGGGCGAAGCTCGCCAGCGGCGCGAAAGCGCCGAGCACGACAGTGCGCCCTTCGGCGCGCAACGTCTCGCGGACGGAAGTCGGCTCCAGTTCCTGGCCTTCGAACAGTTTGGTGTATTCCGGCGTCACCACGATGCGCAGCCGCGCGAACAGGGCGACGACGTTGATGGCGAAGGCGACGAAGAACGGGTAGCGCCAACCCCAGCTGAAGAAGTCTTCAGCCGACAGGTTGCCGACGAAATATGCAAACAGGGCACTGGCGACGATGAGCCCGAGTGGCGCGCCCAGCTGCGGGATCATCGCATACCAGCCGCGACGCTTTTCGGGGGCATTCAACGCCAGCAGCGAGGCAAGTCCGTCCCATGTCCCGCCCAGCGCCAGTCCCTGACCGATCCGGAACATGGCCAGCAGCCAGGCCGAAGCCGGGCCGATCTGGTCGTAACCGGGCACGAAGGCGATCGACACGGTCGAGGTCCCCAGCAGGAACAGCGCGATGGTGAGCTTGGCGCTGCGTCCGTAGGCGCGGTCGAGCGCGGTGAAGATCGCCGTCCCGATCGGCCGCGCGATGAAGGCAAGCGCGAAGATGGCGAAGGAGTAGAGCGTGCCGGTCAACGGGTCGGCATATGGAAATACGAGCTTGGGGAAAACGATGACGGAAGCGATCGCGTAGACGAAGAAGTCGAAGAATTCCGACGTCCTGCCGATGATGACGCCAACGGCGATTTCGCCGGGCTTCACCTCATGATGCCGCGCATTGATCCGTCTTGCGTCGGCTTCGATCTTCGAAGTTGGGCTCACAGCATTCTCCGTCGCCCCGCCGCGGTCTCATACGATCGCTTGCCATGTGCGCGGGCCAGATGCTTTGATGACGCCTGCCGCGTCATTGCGGCATTGGACAAATTGTCCAATGCCTTCATCGCCGCGGTACGGTTAGCACTGGGGGGAACAACCGACAGGTCATACATTGAGCCGTCTCCGTACCCTTTTCCTGCTGCCCCTGCTGGCATCGCTCGGCTCCTGCAGCATGGTCGTCCTGAACCCTGCCGGCGACGTCGCCGAGCAGCAGCGCGACCTGCTGATGGTGTCCACGGCACTGATGCTGATCGTCATCATACCGGTGATGGCTCTCACCATATTCTTTGCCTGGCGATACCGCCAGTCCAACCGCGAGGCGCGCTACGAGCCGGATTGGGACCACTCGACCCATCTCGAACTCGTCATTTGGGCTGTGCCGCTTCTGATCATCATCTGCCTGGGCGCGGTGACCTGGATGGGCACCCATCTGCTCGACCCCTATCGTCCGATCGGACGTGTAGCGGCCGGCAAGCCGCTGCCGCCGGACGTGCGCCCGCTTGAGGTCGAAGTCGTCGCGCTCGACTGGAAATGGCTGTTCATCTATCCGGAATACGGCGTCGCCGTGGTCAACGAACTGGCTGCGCCGGTCGACCGGCCGATCAGCTTTCGCATTACCTCCGCATCGGTGATGAACTCCTTCTACATTCCAGCACTGGCCGGCCAGATCTATGCGATGCCGGGTATGGAAACCAGGCTGCACGCTGTCATCAACAAGTCCGGCGACTATGAAGGGTTCTCTGCCAATTACAGCGGCGCCGGCTTCTCGGGAATGCGCTTCGCGTTCCACGGCCTCGAGGATGCCGGTTTCCAGGCATGGATCGCGAAGGCAAAGGACAGCGGCGGCAAGCTCGACCGAAACGGCTATCTGGAGCTCGAACAGCCCAGTGAGAACCAACCCGTGCGCCACTATGCGGCGGTGGATAGCGATCTCTACAAGGCGATCCTCAACATGTGCGTCGAGCCCGGCAAGATGTGCATGAGCGAGATGTCGCAGATCGATGCCAAGGGCGGTCTGGGAATGGCCGGCATCCGCAACACCCTTCCGCTGCTGTATGACAAGTTCGCCCGGCGCGGCACGATATTCGGCCCTGCCCCATCCTATGTCGCCAGCATATGCACGACCGAAGAAGCACTGGCCGCTTCGAAGGCTGATCAATCCGCCACGCCGATGACCTCGACGCCGATAGTCGGCGCTGGTCTGCAACGGCCACTGCCCCTGTCGATCCGACTGCCGTCACCTTCCGCAACCGGCACGCTTCGGTCGCCCTTCAACTCCTGAGGCGCCACGCAAGACATGTTCGACAATCCTGCTCTTCTCAAGGCGATCTTCGGCCGGCTTACGCTCGAGTCGCTGCCGCTGCACGAGCCCATCGTGGTCGCGACCTTCATAGTCGTCGCGCTGGGCGGCATCGCCCTCGTCGGCGCGCTGACCTATTTCAAGCTCTGGGGCTATCTGTGGCGCGAATGGTTCACCAGCGTCGACCACAAGCGCATCGGTGTGATGTACATGGTGCTCGGCATCGTCATGCTGCTGCGCGGCTTCAGCGACGCCATCATGATGCGGCTCCAGCAGGCGATGGCCTTCGGCGGTTCGGAAGGCTATCTCAATTCGCATCATTATGACCAGATCTTCACCGCGCACGGCGTCATCATGATCTTCTTCGTGGCGATGCCGCTGGTGACGGGCCTGATGAATTTCGTCGTCCCGCTGCAGATCGGCGCGCGCGACGTGTCGTTTCCGTTCCTCAACAATTTCAGCTTCTGGATGACGGTCGGCGGCGCGGTCATCGTCATGATGTCGCTGTTCGTCGGCGAATTCGCGCGCACCGGCTGGCTCGCCTACCCGCCGCTGTCGGGTATCGGCTACAGTCCCGATGTCGGTGTCGATTATTATATCTGGGCGCTGCAAGTGGCGGGCGTCGGCACGCTGCTGTCGGGCGTGAACCTGGTCTGCACCATCGTCAAGATGCGCGCGCCTGGCATGACCATGATGAGAATGCCGATCTTCACCTGGACCGCGCTCTGCACAAATGTGCTCATCGTCGCCGCCTTCCCGGTGCTGACGGCGGTGCTGGCCCTGCTGGCTCTCGACCGCTATGTCGGCACCAACTTCTTCACGAACGACTTCGGCGGCAATCCGATGATGTACGTGAACCTGATCTGGATCTGGGGCCACCCCGAGGTCTACATCCTGATCCTGCCGGCCTTCGGCATATTTTCCGAAGTGACCTCGGCCTTCTGCGGCAAGCGGCTCTTTGGCTACACCTCGATGGTCTACGCAACCATCGTCATCACCATCCTGTCCTATCTCGTCTGGCTGCATCACTTTTTCACCATGGGGTCGGGAGCGAGCGTCAACTCGTTCTTCGGCATCACCACGATGATCATTTCGATCCCGACAGGCGCCAAGATATTCAACTGGCTGTTCACCATGTACCGCGGCCGCATCCGCTTCGAACTGCCGATGATGTGGACAGTCGCCTTCATGCTGACCTTCACTGTCGGCGGCATGACCGGCGTGCTGCTCGCGGTTCCGCCGGCCGACTTCGTGCTCCACAACAGCCTGTTCCTGGTCGCGCATTTCCACAACGTCATCATCGGCGGCGTGCTGTTCGGCCTGTTTGCCGGTATCAGCTACTGGTTCCCCAAGGCATTCGGCTTCCGGCTCGATCCGTTCTGGGGAAAGATGTCCTTCTGGTTCTGGGTGGTCGGCTTCTGGTTCGCCTTCATGCCGCTGTACATCCTCGGCCTGATGGGCGTAACGCGCCGGCTACGCACCTTCGAGGATCCCTCGCTGCAGATCTGGTTCATCATCGCCGCTTTTGGCGCCTTCCTGATCCTGCTTGGTATCCTGTCCTTCCTCATCCAGATCTTCGTCAGCGTGCGCCGGCGCGAGCAGCTTCGCGACGACACCGGTGATCCGTGGGACGGGCGTACACTCGAATGGGCAACCTCGTCGCCGCCCCCGGCCTACAATTTCGCCTTTACGCCGGTCGTCCACGATCTCGACACCTGGGCGGACATGAAGAATCGCGGTTACCAGCGTCCGTTGACGGGCTTCCACGACATCCACATGCCGCGCAACACCGGAGCCGGCGTCATTCTGGCTGGGTTGAGCGTGGTGCTTGCCGTGGCGCTCATCTGGTACATCTGGTGGCTGGCGATCGTCAGCTTCGTTGCTCTGATCGGCTACGCCATCGCGCATACCTTCAATTACGACCGGGACTTCCACATTCCGTCCAGCGACGTCACCCGCGTCGAGGACGAGCGGACACGCCTGCTCGCAGCCACCAGCCAGGCGGGATGAGCACCATGGCACACGCCGACACGGTGATCGACGACACGATCTTCCACCTGGAAGACGACCACGGCCATGCCGAGAGCGGCAGCAGCACCATGCTCGGCTTCTGGATCTACCTGATGAGCGACTGCCTCATCTTTGCGATGCTGTTTGCAGTCTACGGCGTGCTCGGTGGCAACTACGCCGCCGGGCCCGCGCCGAAGGACCTGTTCGATCTTCCGCTGGTCGCGCTCAACACCACCATGCTGCTCCTGTCCTCCATCACCTACGGCTTCGCGATGCTGGAGATGGCGAAAGGGCGAGTGAGACCGATGCAGGTGTGGCTGGTGATCACCGGCCTGTTCGGCCTCGCCTTTCTCGGCATCGAACTCTACGAATTCGCCCATTTCATCCACGAGGGGGCGACGCCGCAGCGCAGCGGCTTTCTTTCGTCGTTCTTCACGCTGGTCGGAACGCACGGCCTGCACGTCACCTTCGGCCTGGTCTGGCTGGTGGTGCTGATGGTGCAGGTCTCCAGGCATGGGCTGATCGCCGCGAACCAGCGGCGCCTGATGTGCCTGAGCATGTTCTGGCACTTCCTCGACGTCATCTGGATCGGCGTCTTCACCTTCGTTTATCTGATGGGAATGTTGCGATGAGCGCCGGGCACCAAACAGACACCAGCAACCACAGCCACGCGCATCACGGCGTCAATCACGGCTCGCTGGCCGGCTATCTGACAGGCTTCGGCCTGTCCGTCGTGCTGACCGCCGTTCCCTTCTGGCTGGTCATGACCAACGCGCTCGGCAATCAGATGGCGTCGGCGATTGCCATCATGGCCTTCGCCGTCGTGCAAATCATCGTCCACATGGTGTTCTTCCTGCATATGAACACCAGGTCGGAGAGCGGCTGGACCATGATGGCGCTGATCTTCACCCTCATCCTGGTGATGATCGCGCTGACGGGCTCGCTCTGGGTCATGTACCATCTGAACGTCAACATGATGCCCGGCCATGACATGAGTCAGATACCCTGAGAGAGGGACCTGGCTTTGGACGAACAGGCGCGGACGACACCGCATCCGACTACAGGCGACGGCCAAAGGGTTACGCGTTCGAGATGGACGCTATTGATGCTTTGCCTTTGCGGAGCCATCGGCATCGCAGGGTTCTCGGCGCTCGTTATCTGGCAGCTGGAGCGCCGCGTCTGGAAGCTCGACCTGATCGAGCGTGTCGACCAGCGTCTCAAGGCAGTACCCGTGGCCGCCCCGGCGCCTTCGGCCTGGCCAGCGATCAACGCCAGGGATGACGAGTATCGCCGCCTCGTCGTCACGGGCCGGTTTCTCGGTGATCGCGAGACCCTGGTCCAGGCGGTCACCGATCTCGGCGGTGGCTTCTGGGTAATGGCGCCGTTCCGAGCGGATGATGGCTTCACGATTCTGGTGAACAGGGGCTTCGTGCCGACGGACAAGCGCGATCCGGCAACCCGCCTCGCAGGCAAGCCCTCGGGCGATCACACCGGAATTCACGGCCTGTTGCGCATCAGCGAACCGAAAGGCGGCTTCTTGCGCACCAACGATCCGGCTGCCAACCGCTGGTATTCGCGCGATGTACAGGCGATCGCCGCCAAGCAAGGCGTCGGGCAGGTCGCTCCTTATTTCATCGATGCCGATGCCACGCCCAATCCGGGAGGGTGGCCGGTCGGCGGCCTGACGGTCGTTTCGTTCCACAACAACCATCTGGTCTATGCCCTGACATGGTTCGGGCTGGCCTTGATGGTGCTGGGCGCGGTCGCCTGTCTGTTGCGGCAGGCTGTGAAAGACAGGCCCGGCGGGGGCTGACCGCTGGCCGAGGCAAGGCCGAAATTACGCACGGAAGCGCTCATGCCGGCGCAGAGGATGCGTGATCGCTCTGCTCGTGCCGGCTGGTCATTTCCGACGCGCATCAATAGGTTTCCCTTCAAACCCTCATCCATGAGCGCGCAGGGCAGGCTTCCCAGCCGTCTCGGGCTGGAGCACCTAGCTAAAACCGCTGGCGAAACGCGACCGATTTGCGTATCACTCCGCCGCCATTGGAGCCCTATCGATGTTTGAGACCCTGCAGCCCGCCCCCGCCGACAAGATCCTGGCTCTGATCGGCCTATATCGCGCCGATCCGCGCCCCGACAAAGTCGATCTCGGCGTCGGCGTCTACAAGGATCGCGACGGCAAGACGCCGGTTATGCGCGCCGTGCGCGAGGCGGAAAAGCGCCTGCTGCAGGCCCAGGACACCAAGACCTATCTCGGCCTTGCCGGCGATACCGGCTTCAACACGGTGATGGCCAAGCTCGCCTTCGGTCCGGGCGCCGACATGACGCGCATCCGCGCCGCACAGGCGCCTGGCGGCTCCGGCGCGCTGCGGCTGGTGGCGGAATTGCTGAAGCGGACGCGTTCGGACGCAACCATCTGGCTGTCGGACCCGACCTGGCCGAACCACATGCCGGTGATGCGCGCCGCCGGCCTGCAGATCCGTGAATACCCGTATTTCGACGCCGCGTCGGGTGCTGTTCGCTTCGACGACATGCTGGCGGCCCTGCGGACCGCAAAGAGCGGCGACGTCGTGCTGCTGCATGGCTGCTGCCACAACCCAACCGGCGCCAATCTGGATGCGGCACAGTGGGCAGCCGTTACCGATCTGGTCGTCGAGCGCGCGCTGCTGCCGTTCGTCGACATCGCTTATCAGGGCTTTGGCGATGGCCTTGTGGCCGACGCCCTCGGCTTGCGCCTGCTGGCGGCGAAAGTTCCGGAAATGGTCGTCGCGTCGAGCTGCTCGAAGAATTTCGCCGTCTACCGCGACCGCGTCGGCGCAGCAATGATCCTGGCCAAGGACGGCGCACAGGCAGATGTGGCAATGAGCCAGATGCTGTCGGCGGCGCGCGCCATGTATTCGATGCCGCCGGACCACGGGGCAGCAGCCGTACGCATCGTGCTGGAGGACGCCGCCTTGCGTGCAGACTGGGAAGCCGAGCTTGAAGAGATGCGGCTGCGCATGCTGAGACTCCGTGTCCAGTTCGCCGAAGCCCTGCGCCGGCAATCCAATTCCGACCGCTTCGATTTCGTCGCCAGCCATCGCGGCATGTTCTCCCGCCTTGGCCTCACCGAAGCGCAAGTCGAGCGGCTGCGCGCCGAGCACGGCGTCTACATGGTCGGCGACAGCCGCATCAATGTCGCCGGCCTGCCCGAGGACGGCATGGACGACCTCGCCAAAGCGATCGTCTCGGTGCTCGACTAGAGCAATTCCAGGCAAAGTGTGAAACGGTTTTCCGTCTCTTGAGCAGATCACCAAGTGGGATCCCGACCCTCAAGATCATCGTCCGGGACGACCTCCGGCTGGCGACGGAGACTCGTGTAAGGGTCCACGAATGCCATCTTGAGTGCATCTCCCACAAAGCCGGACATGGCGGCAAGCGATGCGCCGATTTGGAGCCACGCAAAGCTGGGCTTCGACAGGTTAAGGCGGCGGGTGGTGATGGGGGTGGGCATGTCAGTCATGGTGTCCTCCTGTGACGGGGAGAGTGACACCGGTTCCCGTTCAAATCCTTGGCCCGGACCTGAAGAGTCCTGAACGGCCCTGAAGTTCGCCTTCAGGGTCATCTTGGATTATCTTGCCCGCGAGGACGGGTTCTTTGCCGATGGACTTGGAGTTTGGGAACTATCGTTTGAAACGCGCCGAACGGCAGTTGCTGGGGCCGAAAGGTCCGGTGGAGCTTTCGGCCCGTTCCTTCGACATCCTCGCCATGTTGCTCGACAGGCCGGATGAGGTGGTCAGCAAGACCGAACTTTTCGATGCGGTCTGGCCCGGCCTGGTGGTGGAGGAGAACACGCTGCAGGTCCACATTTCGGCGCTACGAAAACTGCTGCCCGCCGAAATGATCGTAACCGTGCATGGCCGTGGCTATAAATATGCTGGCCCTAGGCCCTTCGGGGCTACAGCAGAAGCTGCGGCGCCGACCAGGCCATCAATTGCCGTTCTACCCTTCCACAACATGAGCGGGGACCCGGAGCAGGACTATTTCAGCGACGGGATTACAGAAGACATCATCGCCGGGCTCGGCAAGTTCAGGGAGTTCCTAGTCATTGCGCGGAATTCCTCCTTCCAGTTCCGAGGCAAGGCCAATGACGTGGCCGAGGTGGCAAAGAAACTTGGCGTGCAGTATGTCGTCGACGGTAGCGTCCGAAAGATTGGCAACCGGGTTCGCATCACCGTGCAGCTGACAGACGCCGTCTTGATGGCCCATATCTGGGGCGAACACTACGACCGCGAACTCGACGACATTTTCGCCATCCAGGACGAAATCACCCAGATGATTGCGGCGCGTCTGGCACGACAGACCAGAACAGCGATTGCATCGCGCGCCAGGTCCCGGCCGACCAACAATATGTCGGCTTATGAGTTTTACTTGCGGGCGCTGCAACTTGCAGCCGTCTATGATACGGTGCTCGAAGCAGAACCCTTTCTGCGCCGGGCGGTGAGCCTCGATCCGCGGTTTGCTGCCGCCCACGCCATGCTCAGCTTTGTGGAGTCCTTCAAGTACTATTGGGACTACAACAATCCCGGTCATTTGCATTCCGGACTGGAGATCGCAAGAACCGCATTGGGCCTTGACCCCGACGAGGCCTATGGGCACCTCGCCACCGGCTTCGCTCACTTGTATTTGCGCCAATTCAGGCAAGCTGAAATCAGCCTCGACCGGGCGGTTGCGCTCAATCCGAACGATCCGTTCATTCTTAGTATCCGCGCTATTTTCCTCAATCACACGGACAGGCCCGAGGAAGGGCTTAGCGAAATAAACGAAGCCCAGCGCCGCGACCCGTACGCTGTGGGATGGTATGATGACTTCCGTGGCGTCATACTGACGACGGCTGGGCGGTATCGCGAGGCAACTGCCTGCTACGCGAAAATGGCGACTGTACCTCCGTGGTCGCTCGTTCGTCTTGTCGTCTGCCATTCCGAACTCGGCGAAATCAAGCAAGCGCAAGACGTCCTGGCAAAAGTCAAGGCGCATTACCTTGGACTAAGCCTTGACGAGATCATTGATACGGAAGTGGACTTCTATGCCGATCCCGCAGTGTGCAGCCGTTACCGCGCGATCCTGCAGCGCGTTGATAACGAAGGAGTTGATAACGAAGGATAAGTTTCACTACAGCCCGGCGGCGAGAAGTCCAGGCTCTGGTCAGCTGACCTTCGCAGAGCTGCCCCCTGTGGACAATCTCCCCTTGCCAACTGACAGCGTTGGCAGCGCGGCCGGTCGCGGGATAGCATCAGCCCTATGACGCCATCGAAAGACATTTCGCGCCTGATCGAGATCATGGCGGCGCTGCGGGCGCCGAAGACCGGCTGTCCCTGGGATATCGAACAGGATTTCTCGACCATCGCGCCCTACACGATCGAAGAGGCCTATGAGGTCGCGGATGCCATCGCGCGCGGCGACCTCGACGATCTGCGCGACGAGCTCGGCGATCTGCTGCTGCAGGTCGTCTACCACGCGCAAATGGCCGAGGAGGCCGGCGAGTTTGCCTTCCCCGATGTGGTGCAAGCCATCACGACGAAAATGATCCGACGCCATCCGCATGTCTTCGGCGACGAAAAGGCCCGCAGCGCCGGCATGGCCAAGGGCATGTGGGAAAAGATCAAGGCAGAAGAGAAGGCAGAGAAACGAAGCGCCCGCCTCGCGCGCGGTCTCGATCCCGAAGACAATGGCAAGGGGTTTCTGGATAGCGTGCCGGTCGCCCTGCCCGCGCTGACCCGGGCGCTGAAACTTCAGGAGAAGGCCGCCCGCGTCGGCTTCGACTGGAGCGAGGCAGCACCCATCCTCGACAAGATCGAGGAAGAGATCGGCGAATTGCGCGAGGCGCTGGCCAAGGGCGACACCGCCTCGATCAAGGACGAGTTCGGCGACATGCTGTTTGCCGTCGTCAATCTCGGTCGCCACCTCAAGCTCGATTCGGAAGCAGCGCTGAGCGGCACCAACGAGAAATTCCGCTCACGTTTCCATTATGTCGAGCAGGCTTTGGAGAAAGCCGGCAACACGCTGGACAAGGCTGATCTGGCCGAGATGGAAGCGCTCTGGCAGGAAGCAAAGACCGCGAAGTAGTCTCTCTTTTCGGGCAACTCCCGACGGAAACCGCTATACACTTTTCCTGGAACTGCTCCGGATTATCCGTTGTTTTTACGACGCAATCTGTTTTCGATCTCTTCGCGCGCGCTTTGCGTGGCCTTCAGCGAGATGGTGGCGCTGCCGTCGTCATTGTCGCTTCGCGAAACCACATCGCCATTGCGGTAAAGCCAGTCGACAAGGCCGAACTGTGCCGGCTCGATCGTCACGGTGAGGTCTTCGAGTTCGCCCGCCATCCGCGTTTCGATGATCGCCTTCAGCGCATCGATGCCCTCGCCGGTCACCGCCGACACCGCAATCGGCGGCGCCTTGTTGGCATCGGCGCCGTCTGCAAGCAGCCGGGTCCGGTTGCCTTCGTCGAGCCGGTCGATCTTGTTCCACAATTCGATCACCCGCTTGGCATCACCAGCGTCAACGCCAAGATCTGCAAGGATACGCTCGACATCCTCGGCCTGGGCGGCCGTGTCCGGATCGGAAATGTCGCGCAGATGAAGCACGAGGTCGGCCTCGACCACCTCTTCCAGGGTGGCGCGGAAAGCCGCGATCAGATGTGTCGGCAGGTCCGAAATGAAGCCGACCGTGTCGGAGAGGATGATCGGCGTGCCATGTGGCAGGCGCACGCGGCGCAGCGTCGGGTCGAGCGTGGCGAACAGCATGTCCTGTGCCAGCACATCCGCCCCGGTCAGCCGGTTGAACAGCGTCGACTTGCCGGCATTGGTGTAGCCGACGATCGCCACCACCGGGAACGGCACCTTCCTGCGCTTGGCGCGGTGCAGGTCGCGCGTGCGCCGCACCGTTTCCAGCTCCTGCTTCAGCTTGATGATCTTTTCCTGCAACTGCCGCCGGTCGGATTCGATCTGTGTTTCGCCGGGGCCCCCAAGGAATCCGGCGCCGCCGCGCTGACGCTCCAAATGGGTCCAGCTACGCACGAGGCGGCCCTTCTGGTAGTTGAGATGGGCGAGCTCGACCTGCAGCGTGCCTTCCTTGGTGCGTGCACGCTCGCCGAATATCTCGAGGATCAGCCCGGTGCGGTCCAGCACCTTGGCGTTCAGCTCTTTCTCGAGATTGCGTTGCTGCACAGGGGTCAGCGGATGGTCGACGACGACCACTTCCGCATGTCCCTCTTTGACGATTTCCGCGAACTCGGCGACCTTGCCGCTGCCGAGCAGCGTCGCCGGGCGCGGATCGTTGACGGTCACCACCGCGGTGTGAATCAGATCAAGGTTGATGGCGCGGGCAAGGCCAACGGCCTCGTCGTGACGCGCATCAGCCGAACGCATCAGCCGCGGGCGGTTGGTCTCGTCGTCGTTGCGCTGGTGGCGGGTAAGGACGGGCACAATGACCACGGCCCGGGTCGGGCCCTTGGCCTCAGTCCTGGGGTGATGCGCTGGTTTCCCGCGAACGGTGGCGTCCGCGTCTTTCTCACGTGCCAATCAGGCGCCCTGGCTTTCCTCGCCATCGAACATCTGAACCGGCTGGCTCGGCATGATCGTGGAAATGGCGTGCTTGTAGACGAGCTGGGAGTGACCATCGCGGCGCAGCAGGACACAGAAATTGTCGAACGAAGTGACCACGCCGGTCAGCTTCACGCCGTTGATGAGGAAGATGGTGAGCGGGTTCTTGCTCTTGCGAACTGAATTCAGGAACAGGTCCTGAAGGTTTTGCGATCGTTCCGCCATTGTTCTTGTCTTTCGCCGATCCCCTTCGGTTTGCAAGCCAATGCGCCAAATTAACGGGCGCATGTCAAGCTCGCAAACACCGTCTTGTCGTCAGTAACGACAAGCAGAACGAGATATATTGATGTTCATTCCACCTGTGCGGTTATCAGGCTGGACTTTTTTCCGCAATGTCAAAAAAGGCTTGCCGCAACGAAAGTGTTATTGAGCCGGGGTGCCCATTGGCGACCGTGTCGCCATCGATGGTCACCACCGGCATGGCGATCGTCGTTGCGGAACTGATGAACGCCTCGCGTGCCGTCTTGGCCTCGGCGACGGAAAAGCCGCGCTCCTCGATCTTCAGGCCAAGCTTGGCCGCCACTTCGAACATGGTCGTGCGGGTGATGCCGCGCAGGATGCCATGCTCGGCCGGCCTGGTGACCAGAACGCCGTCCCTGGTGACGATCCAGGCGTTGGACGAGCCGCCTTCCTTGACGTTACCTTCGGTGTCGACGAACCAGGCTTCCTGCGCACCGGCTTCCTTTGCCTTCTGCTTGGCCAAGACATTGGGCAGCAGCCCGACGGTCTTGATGTCGACCCTGTCCCAGCGGTTCTCCGGCACGGTGATGACGGCGATGCCTGTCTCGGCTCGCTTTGCACCAGCGGCAGGATCGGCCTTCCTGGCGGTTACCACCAGCGAAGGCTTGGTGTCGGCGGAAGGGAAGACGAAGTCGCGGCTGGCCACGCCGCGCGTCACCTGCACGTAGACCAGGCCATTGGCGACGTGGTTGCGATTGACCACCTCACGCAGAATGAGCGGCAGCACGTGAGAGGTGACCGGCCAGGCGATCGACAATTCGGTCAGCGAACGGTTCAGCCGGGCCAGGTGGCGCGGCATGTCGACGATGAAGCCACGCGCCACTTCGCAGACCTCATAGACACCGTCGGCAAACTGATAGCCGCGATCCTCGATATGCACGGCAGCGTCGGCGTGCGTGACATAGCGCCCGTTGACATAGGCAATGCGCGGCATTGGCGACCCCTCAGAAATTCTCGGGCTTTCTTATGCGATTCCACCGCGGGCGTAACCGGCAAATGGTTGGACCACGCGCGGCTGGTCGGACGTCGCGCTTAGACGCCCAGGGACTTCAGCTTGCGATGCAGAGCGGAGCGCTCCATGCCGATGAACTCGGCGGTTTTCGAGATGTTGCCGCCGAACCGGTTGATCTGGGCGATCAGGTAATCCTTCTCGAACTGCTCACGCGCTTCGCGGAGCGGCAGCGCCATGATGTGTTGGTCGGATTGATTCGGGGTGCGCGGCATGACATCGCCGATCTCGGCCGGCAACAGATCAGCGGTGATCGGCGCATCGACGTCGTCGCCGCGCGCCAGGATCATCAGGCGCTCGACATTATTGCGCAGCTGGCGAACGTTGCCCGGCCAGTTGTGCGCCTGCAGCACGGCCAGCGCGTCGTCGCCGATGCGGCGCGGCTTGATGCCGGCCTGGCGGGCGATCTGCTTCATGAAATTGTCGACGAGGTAGGGAATATCCTCGCGCCGCTCGGCCAATCCCGGCACGATGACCGGAACCACCGCGAGGCGATGGTAAAGATCCTCGCGGAAACGCCCGTCGGCGATCATCGCTTCGAGGTTCTGCGACGTGGAGGAGATGATGCGGACATCGACCTTGACCCGCTTGGTTCCCCCTACCCGCTCGAACTGCTGCTCGACCAGCACGCGCAGGATCTTGTTCTGCGTCTCGCGCGGCATGTCGGCCACCTCGTCGATGTAGAGGATGCCGCGATGGGCCTCCTCGAGCGCGCCGACCTTGCGCTCGACGCCATTCGATTCGGTGCCGAACAGTTCGATCTCCATACGCTCGGGCGTGATGTTGGCGGCGCTCAGCGTCACGAAAGGCGCGCCCTTGCGCGCCGACAGCGTGTGGATGGCGCGCGCGGCCAGTTCCTTGCCCGAGCCAGACGGGCCGATGATCATCACGCGGCTGTTGGTCGGCGCGACGCGTTCGATGGTCTGACGCAACTGGCTCATCGCCGACGACATGCCGATCAGATCGAAGGTTTCACCGCTGCGCAGCTTGAGGTCGGAAACCTCGCGCCGCAATTTCGAGGTCTCGAGCGCACGTTCGGCAATAAGGATCAGCCTGTCGGCCTTGAACGGTTTTTCGATGAAGTCATAGGCGCCGCGACGGATGGCGGAGACCGCCGTTTCGATGTTGCCGTGGCCGGAAATCATCACCACCGGCAAGGTCGGATGCATCGTCTTGATCTCGTCGAGCAGCGCCAGCCCGTCGAGACGCGAGCCCTGCAGCCAGATGTCGAGGAAAATCAGCCGCGGCGCGCGATCAGCTATAGCAGCGAGCGCGCTGTCGGCATCGAATGCCGTGCGGGTTTCGTGACCTTCGTCGCTCAGTATGCCCGCGACGAGTTCACGGATGTCTTCCTCGTCATCGACGATGAGAATATCAGACGCCATTACCGACCTTTTCAGTTTCTCTTTCGTTTTCCGCCCTGCTTTCGCCGCGCGGAGCCGTTGCGGCCGCAGGCGGCAGGATGATGCTGATCATCGCGCCGCGCCCATCGTGGAAGTCCGCAGGAGCATCGTGTAGTTCCAGCCTGCCACCATGGTCCTCCACGATCTTCTTGACGATAGCGAGGCCAAGTCCGGTGCCCTTCTCGCGTGTGGTCATGTAGGGCTCGAGCAGCCGTTGGCGATTCTCGCGCGGCAGGCCTTTGCCATTGTCGATGACGTCGATTCGAATCACACCATTCTGGCGCCCGGCCTGAATCCGGATTATGCCGTGCGAACCATCCTTCTGTTCCAATCCGTCGATTGCCTCGGCGGCGTTCTTGATCACATTGCCGAAAGCCTGCGCCATCAGCCGGCTGTCGAACGTGCCCTTCAGCGGCTCGCTGCCGAAGATCCGCTCGAAAGTGATGTCGGCGCGGCTGACCTCGACCAGGAACGAGGCCTCGCGCAGCGATTCGCGCAGATCTATGGCCTTCATCTCGGGCTTCGGCATGCGCGCGAACGCCGAGAATTCGTCGACCATGCGGCCGATATCCTCGACCTGCCGGATGATGGTGTCGGTGCACTGGTCGAAAACCTCGCGGTCCTCGGTAATCACCTTGCCATAGCGGCGCTTGATGCGTTCGGCCGAGAGCTGGATCGGCGTCAGCGGGTTCTTGATCTCGTGGGCGATACGCCGCGCCACATCCGCCCAAGCCGACGAGCGCTGCGCCTGGACCAGGTCGGTGATGTCGTCAACCGTCACGACATAGGACTTTTCCTCCGAGCCGTCATCGCCGGCCTCGATGGTGATCTGAACGTTGAAGGTCCGCTCGGCGCCGGCGCGGTAGAAGGTCACCTGCTCGCGATAGACGGGTTTGCCGGACTTGCGGCCGATTTCGAAGACGCGGCCGACATGCGGCAGCACGGCGGAAAGGTTCTGCCCAAGGGCTGCGCTGGCGGATATGGCCAGCATCGCTTCGGCCGAGCGGTTGACGATGGTGACGATGCCGTAGGGATCGACGCCGATGACGCCGGCAGTAACGCCGGCAAGCACGGCTTCGGAGAAGCGTCGCCTCTCGTCGATCAGGTCCTTGGCCGACAGGATCTCGTTGCGCTGCGATTTCAGTTCGAGAAGCATTTTGTTGAACGTATCGCCAAGCGAGGCGACATCGCCGTCCGAGGGCCTGACCGGAACCGCGACGTCGAGATTGCCGGTCGCCACTTCGTCGGCGGCGCCGATGAGCTGGCGAATGGGCCGCACCAGACGGTCGGCGACCGCAATGCCGGTCCAGATCGCGGACAGGATGATGATGAGGGTGAGCGAAAGATAGGGCAGCGCGAAGGCCACCTGCGAGGTGCGGCGGTTGTCTTCCAGCCCCCGATATTCATCGGTGTTGGACCTGACGATCTGGCGTGCCTTGATGACCTCGGGATCGACGAGGCGAATGGTATAGAGATAGAGCCCTTCGATCTCGCGCAGCTTGACGATGGCGCCCATGATGTTGCGCGTTTTCGGTTCGATCAGCACCGGCTTGCCGTCGGCAGCGCTGGCCACGGCGCCTTCCGGCGGCTCAGGCATGGCAAAATCCGTGTCGGTCTTGGCGCTCATGACGAAAGAGCCGTCAGGTTTGATCAGCGCCGCATGGGCCAGCGAACGGCCCACGGCTTCCTTGTTCATCAGGTCGAGAAAGCCGGTACGATCAAGGCCGTAGAGTGTGCGTGACGCATCGAGATCATAGGCCATGGACAGTGTCGTACCCTGCAGGTTGCGGGCATTTTCCTGAACATAGGCGTCGGCGATCGACAGCGACGAATTGACGATCGTCTTGGTGCGGATCTCGAACCAGCGGTCGAGGCCGATGTCGAGCGTGATCGACGCGATGATGGCCACCATGATGGCCGGAATGGCGGCAACCAGGGCGAACATGGCGACAATGCGCACATGCAGCCGCGAAGCGGCCTTGCCATGCCGGCGCGCCATCAGGATGCGGTGCACCTCACGCCCGACCAGCGCGATAAGAATCAGGACGAAAGCCGCGTTGAGGGCAATCAACGCCAGCGTCGTCGACTCGTTCGGTGTGATCGGCGTGGCGCCAACGAGGATGGTGAACGAGATCGCCGCCGTCATCAGCGCGCCGACGACCGCGATCACGCCTGGCAGCGCAAGCAGCCGGCGCCCGTCACGAGCGCCGGGTTCGCTGAAAAGCGGTTGGTTTGTTGTCGGTGCCTGCGGGGCCATGTCGCCGTCTAGTGCCATGATTGCGTCGGATGTATGCAACGCATTGTGGCGATTATGCAACAAGTGTGACCGAGACGGAAATCTTTCGCGAGCCGATCCCCTGAAAAGAGCGCGGGCTCAGATCAAGGCTCAGCCCTGGCGCGACGATTTGTAGACGTTGACGCCGAGTTCGCGAATCTTCTTGCGCAGCGTGTTGCGGTTCAAGCCAAGCAGTTCCGCGGCCTTGATCTGGTTGCCGCGGGTTGCCGTCATCGAGGCTAGGACGAGTGGAAACTCGACCTCGGACAGGATGCGTTGATAAAGCCCGGCAGGTGGCAAATCGCCGGCAAACGAGGCGAAATAGCGTTGCAGGAAGTGCTCGACCGCCTGGCCGATCGACAAATCGTCGGGAATGAGATTGCCGCCACCCGGCACCACGGGACGTTCGCCGGTCTTGAGCTCGGCCTCGATGATCTCGGCGGAAATCTCGTCCTGCGAATAGAGCGCGGCGAGCCTGCGAACCAGGTTTTCCAGTTCGCGCACATTGCCCGGCCACGGATAGCGCTTCATCAACTCGATGCCGCCTGACGAAATGCGCTTGGTCTGCAGGCCTTCCATTTCGCCGAGCTTGAAGAAGTGGCGGACAAGGTCGGGCACATCCTCGGAGCGCTCACGCAGCGCGGGCAGCCGGAGCGGCACCACGTTGAGGCGATAGAACAGATCCTCGCGAAAAAGCCCCTGGTTGATCAGGGTGCGCAGATCCTTGTTGGTGGCGGCGACGATGCGCACGTCGGTCTTGATCGGCGTGCGTCCGCCAACCGTCGTGTATTCGCCCTGTTGGAGCACGCGCAGCAGCCGTGTCTGCGCTTCCATCGGCATGTCGCCGATTTCATCGAGGAACAGCGTGCCGCCTTCAGCCTGCTCGAAGCGTCCGGTCGAGCGATTCTGCGCGCCGGTGAAGGCGCCCTTCTCGTGACCGAACAGTTCCGATTCGATCAGGTCGCGCGGGATCGCCGCCATGTTGATGGCGACGAAGGGGCCGCCACGGCGGCGGCCATATTCATGCAGCGCGCGCGCCACCAGTTCCTTGCCGGTGCCGGATTCGCCCGAGATCATCACCGTCAGGTCGGTCTGCATCATGCGCGCCAGCATGCGGTAGATGTCCTGCATGGCGGCCGAACGGCCGACCAGCGGCATTGCATCGGGCTGCTCTTCCGGCCGCGCATCGATCTTCGGCCGTCGCGGCTCGGAAAGCGCCCGGTTGACGATGTTGAGCAGTTCGGTCAGGTCGAACGGCTTGGGCAGATACTCATAGGCGCCGGTTTCAGACGCGCGGATCGCCGTCATGAAGGTGTTCTGGGCGCTCATGACGATGACCGGCAGTTCCGGCCTCGCCTTCTTGATGCGCGGCAGCATGTCGAAGGCGTTCTCGTCCGGCATCACCACATCGGTGATGACCAGATCGCCCTCGCCCGCCGCCACCCAGCGCCACAAAGTCGAAGCATTGGAGGTGACGCGCACCTCGTGGCCGACGCGCGAAAGCGCCTGGTTGAGGACAGTACGGATCGCCGCATCGTCGTCGGCGACGAGAATATTGCCGCGAACGGTCATTTGCGGTCTCCTTCACCGTCTTCATCGGCGCCGTATGGCGCTTCTTTCCAGGCCGGCATCAGGATGCGGAATGTGGTCCCGCGCGGCGTCGATTCGCATTCGATGATGCCGCCATGTTCGCCGACGATTTTGGCGACCAGCGCCAGCCCCAGCCCCGAGCCGTTCGGCTTGGTGGTGATGAACGGGTCGAACAGGATCGGCAGGATATCTTCCGAGACGCCGGAACCATTGTCACGCACGCAAAATTCCAGCGGCAGCGACACGCGGTCCTGCGTGCCCGGAACGGAAACACGGATGCCTGGCCGGAAGGCGGTCGACAGCACGATCTCGCCCTGCGGGTCACTGCCGATCGCCTCGGCGGCGTTCTTGACCAGGTTGAGGAACACCTGGATCAACTGGTCGCGGTTGGCAAACACCGGAGGCAACGAAGGATCATAGTCCTCCAATATCTTGATTCTCTTGGCAAAACCGTTCTTGGCAATGGCCTTCACATGGTCGAGCACGACATGGATGTTGACGGGGTAGCGGTCGATCGGCCGCTCGTCGGAAAACACCTCCATGCGATCGACCAGCGACACGATGCGGTCGGTCTCGTCGGTGATCAGCCGCGTCAGCGCACGGTCTTCGTCGGAAGCCGACAGTTCCAGCAACTGGGCAGCGCCGCGGATGCCGGAGAGCGGGTTCTTGATCTCATGGGCAAGCATCGCGGCCAGGCCGGTGACCGAGCGCGCTGCGCCCCGATGCGTCATCTGCCGGTCGATCTTGTCGGCCATCGACCGTTCCTGGAACATAACCACCACCGAGCCCGGAAATTCCGGTACCGGCGCGACATAGAGATCGACGACCTTCTCGATGCCGAGACGCGGCGACGACACGTCGACCCGATACTCGTTGACCGGTGCCAGGCGCTCGCGCACCTGGTCGACCAGCGTCAGCAGCGGGCTGCCGAAGGGAATGAGTTTTGACAGCGTGTTGCGGGCGAGCATGGTCGCGCTTGAACGAAAGAAGTCTTCCGCGTCGGCGTTGGCGAAGGTGATGAAGCCTTCCTCGCTGATCATGATCACCGGGCGGCGGATGGTGTTGAGCACGATCTGGGCGGCATCCGCCATTTCAGCGCCTTGGCCGGCGGCGGCGTTCATGCGGCACTCCGCAGGGTCAAAGGTTGCGGATCGCGCGAAAACACATCGCGCAGCAAGGCAATGACGCGCGCGGGCTCGAATGCGGTCAGTACGGCCTTTCGGCTGTCGTCGGCGACGCCGCCTGCATGCCGATCAAGATACCAGCCAAGATGCTTGCGCGCCTGGCGCAGGCCGCTTTCGGCGCCGTAGAGCGCCAGCATATCCTCATAGTGGGTCACGATGTAGTCGGCGAGCGCCGTCGGGTTCCGTGGAATATTTGGCGTCGCTTCGCCTGTCGCTGCGGCCGCAATGCCACCTGCGATCCAAGGCACGCCATAATGGGCACGGCCAATCATCACGGCGTCGGCACCCGATTGATCGAGAATGTCGGCCGCTTCCGCCGGCGAAGAGACGTCACCATTGGCGACGACCGGGATGGACACGGCTTCCTTGACGCGGGCGATGGCACGCCAGTCGGCCTTGCCCTGATAGAACTGGCAGCGCGTTCGGCCGTGCACGGTCACCATACTGACACCGGCCTGCTCGGCGCGGCGCGCCAGCATCGGCGCGTTGAGCGCGCCTTCGTCCCAGCCAAGCCGCATCTTGACCGTCACTGGCACCTCGACCGCGCCGACAACGGCGTCGATCAGCGACAGTGCGTGGTCGAGATCCAGCATCAATGCCGAACCAGCGTAGCCGCCAGTGACCTTCTTGGCCGGGCATCCCATGTTGATGTCGATAATGTCGGCGCCCTCGCCGGCGGCGATTCTGGCACCTTCGGCCATGTGCACCGCCTCGCGGCCTGCAAGCTGAACCATATGGACGGGCAGGCCGGAGTGGCGTATGCGCAGGTTGAAACCGGCCCTGCCCTTGGCGAGCTCGCCGCTGGCAACCATTTCGGACACGACCAGGCCCGCTCCATGCGCGTGGGCACGCTGCCGGAACGGCTCGTCCGTAATGCCCGACATCGGCGCGAGGAACACGCGATTGCGGAGTTTCACGCCGCCGACGTTAAGCGGCGCGGCCAATTTGGTCAAATTAACCATGCACAAAAACCAAGCATCTTCATTCGTTGCACATTCTCTAGCCATATCGGCCGCAATGTGCAACGCGGAATGACGCCACATTAAGGCGCAATTGGGAAAATGCTGGCCTTCGGGATTGGGTGTGGCCAAAGCGCCGCGCGCCCCGTGGGACGCGCAAAGGACGCTTTGGGATTCATATTTGACGCACGATCTTTGCCGAAAACCGATTACACTTTTCGGGATCGTGCGCTAAGCCAATCTGCAATGACTGACGCAAGTGAAAATCACGTTTCGAGTGCGGATGGCAAGGTCGCGGTGGTAATCGTCGCGGCCGGCCGTGGCGCGCGCGCCGGACAGGCCAACGGACCGAAGCAATATCAACACATTGGCGGCTTTGCCGTCATTGCACACACGCTGGACATTTTTCTGGCCCACCCGCGGACCGGCGAGATCGTCGTCGCCATTCATGCCGACGACCATGAACTGTTCCGGCAGGCGGCGGGCACCAACGCCGAGCGCGTTAGCGCCGTTATCGGCGGGGCGACCAGGCAGGAATCCGTCCGGCTCGGCCTGCTTGCCCTTAGAGACCACGCGCCGGGGCAGGTTCTGATCCACGATGCCGTGCGTCCGTTTGTCGATGCGGACCTGATAGATCGCACCATCGCCGCCATCGGCGAGCGCGAGGGCGCATTGCCCGCTTTGCCCGTCGCCGACACGCTGAAGCGCGAGTCGGCCTCCGGGGTGGTTGGCGAAACCGTTTCGCGCAGCGGTCTTCACGCGGCGCAAACGCCGCAGGGCTTTCCGTTCTGGCCCATCCTTGCCGCGCACGAGAAAGCCCATCATCTGGGAAAAATGGATTTTACCGACGATGCCGCGATCGCCGAATGGGCGCATATTCCGGTCAAGATCGTTCCGGGCTCGCCGGACAATGTCAAACTCACCTGGGCACGGGATATTGCCATGGCGGACCAGCGGCTTTCCGGCGAACGTGTGCGCTTTCCCGACATCCGGACCGGCAATGGCTACGACGTCCATGCTTTCGAGCCCGGCGACCATGTCACACTGTGTGGCGTCGCCATTGCACACGACAAGAAACTGTCCGGCCATTCCGACGCCGATGTCGGTCTGCATGCTCTGACCGATGCGTTGTTGGCGACCTGCGGCGCCGGCGACATCGGCACGCATTTTCCGCCGTCCGACCCGCAGTGGAAAGGCGCTGCGTCGCGGATCTTCGTCGAGCATGCGGCAGGGCTGGTGCGCGAGCGCGGCGGCCGCATCGCCAATGCCGATATCACGTTGATCTGCGAAGCGCCGCGCGTCGGCCCGCACCGCGAGGCGATGACGGCAGCCCTGTCGCAGATGCTGGCAATTTCCGCGGATCGCATCTCGATCAAGGCGACAACCAACGAGAAGCTCGGCTTCGTCGGGCGCGAGGAAGGCATTGCGGCGATCGCCACTGCCAGCGTGGTGTTTCCCGGCGAGGTGCCGGAATGACCAACAGCGACCTGGCAAATGCCTTGCTGCAAGCCTGCCAGAAACGCGGCATCATGCTGGCAACGGCGGAAAGCTGCACCGGCGGCATGATCATCGCGGCACTCACCGACATCGCGGGCTCGTCCGCCGTGGTCGATCGCGGCTTCATCACCTATTCCAACGAAGCCAAGATGGACATGCTCGGCGTTTCCGCCGCCACGCTCGATGCGCATGGGGCGGTTTCGCGCGAGACTGCGATCGAAATGGCGACAGGCGCGCTTACCCGTTCGCGCGCCGGGCTGACCCTGGCGGTTACCGGGATCGCCGGGCCTGGCGGCGGTTCGGCGGAAAAACCGGTCGGCCTGGTCTGGTTCGGGGTTGCGCTGGACCGCCGACCGATTGTCGCCGAGCACCAGCTCTTTGCAGACAAAGGCCGCGATTTCATCCGTCGCGAAACGGTCCGGCAAGCGCTGGAACTGGGCCTGCAAGCACTCGGATAGAATTATAAAACGTTGGGCGGGCGGACCCGAAAGCCGGATTTGCGGTTACGTTTTCGATTCCGGGCTGCTTTGCCCCAAGTGTGGCTCCGTCCCAGCCAGCAGCCGCTGAATGTTGGCACGATGGCGCATAACCACGTAGATGCTGCCCGCAATCACCAGCAACCGATAGGCCAACGGTTGCTCCAGGCCACAGATGAGGGCGATCGCGGTCAACGCCGCTACCATCGAACTCAGGGAAACTATCCGAGACGTAGCCAGCACAGCACCAAAAGCCGCCGCAGCCCCCACACCTACCGGCCAAGACAGAGCCAGCAACACGCCAAGCCCCGTCGCAGCGGATTTGCCACCTGTGAAATTCAACCAGATCGAACGGCCATGTCCCAACAACACGGCAATTCCGGCCAGGCAAACAGCCCAAGGCACCCAGGCTTGCAGGTCAAGCGGGGTCGATGGCGTAACCAACGGCAACGTGATGAACCAGGGATAGAACCAGCGGGTAAAGACGATCGCCGCAGCACCTTTCAGCACATCCACCAGCAACACCACCAACGCAGGCCATTTTCCCAAGACCCGCAAAACGTTCGTTGCCCCGGTGGATTTGGAGCCATGCTCCCGGATATCGATGCCCTTGAGCAGCTTCCCCGCCAGATAACCCGTGGGCATGGAACCGAAGAGATAGGCGATCGCCAGTCCAACGGTGCTCGCTATCCAGAAAAGCATGCGCAAGCCTCAAGACGGTTTTGTACCGTAGATGACGTCGGCGCGCTTCTCAAAGGCTTCGGCGAACATGCGGAAGGCACGATCGAACATGGTTCCCATGACCGCGCCCAGAATGCGGCTCTTGAACTCGTAGTCGATGAAGAAGCGGACGGCGCAACCGGCGCCGTCGGGTTCGAAACGCCAGACATTGCTCAAATATTTAAACGGCCCGTCGATGTACTTCACGTCGATGGTGTTCTCGTCGGGCTTCAGCAGTACCTGCGTCGTGAAGGTTTCGCGGATCGCCTTGTAGCCGATGCTCATGTCGGCAAGGAGAACGGTACGCCCGTCACGCTCCTTGCGCGAGCGAACCGTCAGCGCTTCGCAAAGCGGCAGGAATTGCGGATAGGATTCAACATCGGCGACCAAAGCGAACATCTGCTCGGGTGTATGGGATACGCGTCGGGTAGCTTCGAATTTTGGCATGAAACCGGCTGATTAAGCTGATTTCTTGAGAATCGCTTCCCGTGCCGCACGCAGCTTGGCGAAATCGTCGCCGGCGTGATGCGATGAACGCGTCAGCGGGCTGGACGCCACCAGCAGGAAACCCTTGGTCCGGCCGATCGTCTCAAAGGATTTGAACTCCTCCGGCGTAACAAAGCGGATCACCGGGTGGTGCTTCTTCGACGGCTGCAGATACTGGCCTATGGTCATGAAGTCGACATTGGCCGAACGCAGATCGTCCATCAACTGCAGGATTTCATTCCGTTCTTCGCCCAGCCCCACCATGATGCCGGACTTGGTGAAGATCGACGGATCAAGCTCCTTGACCCGCTGCAACAGCCGGATCGAATGGAAATAGCGGGCGCCCGGACGAACCGTCAGATAGTTCGACGGAACGGTTTCGAGATTGTGGTTGAAGACGTCGGGTTTGGCCGCCACGACGATCTCCAGCGCGCCGTCCTTGCGCAGGAAGTCGGGCGTCAGAATTTCGATCGTCGTCAGCGGCGTCGCCGCCCGGATGGCGCGGATGACCTCGGCGAAATGCTGCGCACCGCCATCGGCGAGGTCGTCGCGGTCGACCGAGGTGATGACGACATGGGTAAGGCCCATCTGCTTGACCGCATGCGCGACGCGGGCCGGTTCATCCGGGTCAAGAGCGGTTGGAATGCCCGTGGCGACGTTGCAGAAGGCGCAGGCGCGGGTGCAGATCTCGCCCATGATCATGAAGGTGGCGTGCTTCTTTTCCCAGCACTCGCCGATGTTGGGGCAGCCGGCCTCTTCGCAGACCGTCACCAGCTTGTGCGACTTCACGATTTCGCGCGTTTCGGCATAGCCCTTCGACATCGGCGCCTTGACGCGTATCCAGTCGGGCTTGCGCAGGACATCCTGATCAGGCTTGTGCGCCTTTTCGGGATGCCGCAGGCGCGGTGCGTTGGCGATCGTATCGAGGACAGTGACCATCGGGAAACCTGGTTCATTGGCGAGCGCCAGTCAGGCGTTCGTTGTCATAACGTCATCTAGGACTTTTCGGCGCAAAGAAAAAGGCCGCTGCGGCGCATGCCGCAACAGCCTTTTTCGCATGGCAGCTCTTCAGGGATGTCAGCGGCGCACCAGGCGTCCCGCCCAGATCAGCAGGCAGGCACCGATAAAGCCGGTGATCAGATAGGCAATCCAGCCGACGCCGAACGGGCCAAAATTGAGAGCCTGCAGAATGGCATTCAGTACGATCGCGCCGACGATGCCCATAACGATGTTCATCAAGATGCCGGTGTTGCTCTTCATGAACATTTCGGCGAACCAGCCTGCCAGGCCGCCGATGATGATGGCTGCTATCCAGCCGACGCCATTCAGGTGCATATGCCTTCTCCTTGTATGATGGATGAAAGTGCATCCGCAAACGATGTACCTTGCCGCCGGGTTCCATCTGTAGCAGCGCTTTCAATCTATCACGCGTTGAGCGCGCGGCCATAGGCGTCGAGCACGCTTTCCTTCATCATCTCCGACAGCGTCGGGTGCGGGAAGATGGTGTGCATCAGCTCTTCCTCGGTCGTCTCCAGGTTCATCGCCACGACGAAGCCCTGGATCAGTTCGGTCACTTCGGCGCCGACCATGTGGGCGCCGAGCAATTGACCGGTCTTCTTGTCGAAGATGGTCTTGATGAAGCCCTGATCCTCACCGAGCGCGATCGCCTTGCCATTGGCGGCGAACTGGAAGCGCCCGACCCGGATATCCCAGCCCTCGGCCTTGGCCTTGGCTTCGGTCAGGCCAACCGAGGCGACCTGCGGATTGCAGTAGGTGCAGCCCGGAATCTTCAGTTTGTCGGTGGCATGTACGCCAGGAAAATCAGCGATCTTCTCGATGCACACGACACCCTCATGTTCGGCCTTGTGGGCGAGCATCGGCGGGCCGGCGACATCGCCAATGGCGTAGATGCCCGGCACATTGGTCTTGCCGTAACCATCGATGACGACGCAGCCGCGTTCGGTCTTCACGCCAAGCGCCTCAAGCCCGAGGCCTTCGATGTTGCCCTGCACGCCGACGGCCGAGATCATCCGGTCGGCGGTGATCTTCTCGACCTTGCCGTCCTTCATCTCGACATGCGCGGTGACCGAGTTCGTGCCCTTCTCGACCTTGGTCACCTTGGCTTCGAGGATGATCTTCATGCCTTGCTTCTCGAACTGCTTCTGCGCGAACTTCGAGACTTCGGCGTCCTCGACCGGCATCACCGCCGGCAGCAATTCGACCACCGTCACCTCGGCGCCCATTGTGCGGTAGAAGGAGGCGAATTCGATGCCGATGGCGCCCGACCCCATGACGAGCAACGACTTCGGCATCTCCTTCGGCACCATAGCCTCGAAATAGGTCCAGATCAGCTTTCCGTCCGGCTCGATGCCGGGCAGCGCGCGTGGCCGGGCGCCGGTCGCCAGGATGATGTGCTTGGCGGTATAGGTGCCCTCGCCCTTGACGCCTTTCGGCACCGGCGGCTGTGGCTCCATCGGCTTCTTGGCCGTCTTGGACACGACGATCTCGCCCGCCTTCGAAAGCTTGGCCTCGCCCCAGATGACGTCAACCTTGTTCTTCTTCATCAGGAAGGCAACGCCGCCATTGAGCCGCAGCGACACCTTGCGCGAGCGGTCAACGACGGCCGATGTGTCCACGCTGACCTTGCCGTCGAGCTTCAGCCCGTAATCCTTCAGGTGATCCGAATAGTGCATGATCTCGGCCGAGCGCAGCAGCGCCTTGGTCGGGATGCAGCCCCAGTTAAGGCAAATGCCGCCGAGATGCTCGCGCTCGACGATCGCCGTCTTGAAGCCGAGCTGCGCGGAACGCACCGCGGTGACATAGCCGCCGGGACCGGAGCCGATGATGATGACGTCATAGTTCTCAGCCACGGGTTTTCTCCTTCACAATTCCAGCATGACGCGCACGACTGGTGTCAGCGCCTCGCCGATGTTTCGCGTATTTTCGGCGTCAAGATGAACACCGTCGAGAGGTGTGGTTTGCGCCACGCTGCCGGCGTCGAAGAAGCCGCAGCCGGCCTCATCGGCGAGCGCGGCATATTGCGGTGCCAAAAACTTCGAGGCGTCGTCGCCGCCGGCAAACATTTCCTTGAATTCGGCATTTTCGGTGCGACTGACGACAGGCGGCGAAACAATCAGGATCTGCGGCGCCGGCCAGTCGAACGGATAGTCGTGACCGCGCACGATGTCGATCAGCCGCTGGATACCCTGCTTGGCCGCGACGGGATTGCCGTGGATCCACGGCTTCATGTCGTTGGCGCCGAGCATGATGACAATCAGGTCGATCGGCGCATGCGTCGTCAGCACCGTTGGCAGCAGCCTGGCGCCGTTGCGATCAGCACCGGCCAGGTGGTCGTCGAAGGCGGTGGTACGGCCATTGAGGCCTTCGGCGATAACTTCGACGCCACTGCCAAGGCCGGCCTGCAGCACGCTTGGCCAGCGGTCTTCCAGCGCATGGCGGCCACCTTCGGCATTGTAGCCCCAGGTCAGCGAGTCGCCGTAACAAAGAACCGTCTTCATGCACCCACCTGCGCGTCGATCAACCCACGCTTCACCCGCCATCCATGGGTTGTGACCGCCCGTTTCCGAGCAGCCAGTCCGGTGGCGAATCCGGAAATGATGAAAGCGAAGAGGCTGGTGAAGACTATCCGCACCGCCCTCTCGCTTCCCTAAACCAGCATGCCCATCGGGTTCTCGATCAGGCGCTTGAAGGCGACCAGCAGTTCGGCACCCAGCGCACCGTCCACGGCGCGGTGGTCGGTCGACAGCGTCACCGACATCACGGTGGCGATCTTGATTTCGCCATTCTTGACCACTGCCCGCTCCTCGCCGGCGCCGACCGCCAGGATGGTCGCGTGCGGCGGGTTGATGACCGCGGCAAAATCCTTGATGCCGAACATGCCGAGATTGGACACCGCCGTGGTGCCACCCTGATACTCTTCCGGCTTCAGCTTGCGGCTGCGCGCGCGACTGGCCAGATCCTTCATCTCGTTGGAGATGGTGGACAGCGTTTTTTCGTCGGCATGCCGAATGATCGGCGTGATCAGGCCGCCGGGGATCGACACCGCGACGCCGACATCGGCGTGCTTGTGCTTGACCATGGCGCTTTCAGTCCACGAGGCATTGGCATCGGGCACTGCCTTCAGCGCCATCGCCATCGCCTTGATGACCATATCGTTGACCGACAGCTTGTAGGCCGGAGCATCACCCTTGTCGGTCTTCTTCACCGGGGCTGCCGCATTGATCTGCGTGCGCAGCGCCAGCAGCGCATCGAGCTCGCAGTCGAGCGTCAGGTAGAAATGCGGAATGGTGGTCTTGGCCTCGACCAGGCGGCGCGCAATGGTCTTGCGCATGTTGTCATGCGGGACAAGGTCGTAGGAGCCCTGTTCGAACAGTTTCAGCACCTGATCGTCCGACATCGCCTTTACCGGCGCGGCAGCAGCAGCGGGCACGCCAGCCGGAGCCTTGGCGGCAGGCGCCGCCTGGGCACCGCCACCGGCAATGGCCGCGTCGACATCCGCCTTCACCACCCGGCCATGCGGACCGGTGCCGGTCACGGCAGACACATCGACACCGGCTTCCTTGGCTATGCGACGTGCGAGCGGCGACGCGAAGGTGCGTCCTTCCGGCGACTGGCTGATCTCCCCCCTTGTGGGAGAGATGGCCGGCAGGCCAGAGGGGGGCGTCTCGCGCTGAGAGGACGGCGGGACAGCGCCCCCCTCTGTCGACTTCGTCGACATCTCCCCCACGGGTGGGGAGATTGGCGCCTTGTCCTGCTTGGCCTCGGCTTTCGCTGGAGCAGCATCGCCCCCGCTTTTCGCGGCAGCGCCTGCATCCTCACCTTCGGCAGCGAGCACGGCGATCAGAGCGTTGACCTTGACGCCTTCGGTGCCGGCGGGAACGACGAGCTTTGCGACCGTGCCCTCATCGACAGCCTCGACTTCCATCGTCGCCTTGTCGGTCTCGATCTCGGCAATGACATCGCCCGGCGAAACCTTGTCGCCTTCCTTGACGAGCCACTTGGACAGATTGCCCTCTTCCATCGTGGGCGACAGGGCCGGCATGGTGATGTTGATTGGCATTTTGTCCTCCCGCCCGGTTCAGCGATATGTGACGGCTTTGACCGCCTCGATGACTTCGCCGACGTTCGGCAAAGCCAGTTTCTCGAGGTTGGCGGCATAGGGCATCGGCACATCCTTGCCGGCGATGGTGATGACCGGCGCGTCGAGGAAATCGAAGGCGCGCTGCGACACCTGGTTGGCGATATGGTCGCCGACCGAGTTCTGCGGATATCCCTCTTCGACAACGATCAGCCGGTTGGTCTTCTTGACCGAGGCGATGATGGTGTCGAGATCGAGCGGCCGGATCGTGCGCAAGTCGATGATCTCGGCATCGATGCCCAAGCCGCGCAGCTCGGCTTCGGCCTTGACCGCATAGGTCATGCCGATGCCGAAAGAGACGATGGTGACGTCCTTGCCGGTCTTGTGGATGCGCGCCTTGCCGATCGGCAGCACGAAATCATCCAGCTTCGGCACGTCGAAGGACTGGCCATAGAGGATCTCATTCTCGAGGAAGATGATCGGATTGGGATCGCGGATCGCCGCCTTCAGCAAGCCCTTGGCATCGGCGGCGGTGTAGGGCATCACCACTTTCAGGCCCGGAATGTGGCTATACCAGGCGGCATAGCACTGTGAGTGCTGTGCGGCGACGCGTGCGGCGGCGCCGTTCGGTCCACGGAAAACGATCGGCGCACCCATCTGGCCGCCAGACATGTAGAGCGTCTTGGCGGCGGAGTTGATGATCTGGTCGATCGCCTGCATGGCGAAGTTGAAGGTCATGAACTCGACGATCGGCTTCAGGCCGGCCATCGCCGCGCCGACGCCGACGCCGGCAAAGCCATGCTCGGTGATCGGCGTGTCGACGACGCGCCGCGGCCCGAATTCCTGCAGCAGCCCTTGCGTGATCTTGTAGGCGCCCTGGTATTCGGCAACCTCCTCGCCCATGACGAAGACATCGCCGTCGCGGCGCATTTCCTCGGCCATCGCATCGCGCAGCGCTTCGCGCACCGTGGTCGAGACCATCTCCGTGCCGGCCGGAATGTCCGGATCGGCGGCGATTTCCGTCTTCGGTGCAGCAGCCACCGGCGCGGCAGCCGGTTTTGCGGCCTCCGCCTTGTCCTCCGCCGCGGCTGGAGCCTCTGCCTTTGCCGGTGCTTCCGCCTTGGCGGGAGCCGAGGACTTGCCGATATCGCCGGCACTTTCGCCGTCCTGCAGCAAAACGGCAATCGGTGTGTTGACCTTGACGCCTTCGGTGCCGGCGGCGATCAGGATCTTGCCAAGCGTGCCTTCGTCGACGGCCTCGACTTCCATCGTCGCCTTGTCGGTTTCGATCTCGGCGATGACGTCGCCGGCGACGACCTTGTCGCCCTCATTCTTCAACCACTTGGAAAGATTGCCCTCTTCCATGGTCGGCGAGAGAGCGGGCATGAGAATTTCGATCGGCATGTCCTTGCCCTCCCGTTACAATACGATATCGGTCCAGAGCTCGGACGGATCCGGCTCTGCATCGTTCTGGGCAAATTCGGCGGCGTCAGCGACGATGTCGCGGACCTCCTTGTCGATGGCCTTAAGCTCGTCCTCGGTTGCCCACTTCTTCTCGATCAGCCGCGCCTTGACCTGTTCGATCGGGTCATGGTCGGAGCGCATCTTCTGCACTTCTTCCTTTGAGCGGTATTTCGCCGGATCGGACATCGAGTGACCGCGATAGCGATAGGTCTGCATTTCGAGAATGATCGGCCCGTTGCCGGCGCGGCACCATTCGGTCGCCTGGTCGCCGGCGGCCTTGACAGCGCGCACGTCCATGCCGTCGACCTGGATGCCGGGAATCTTGAACGAAGCGCCACGGTGCGAAAAATTGGTTTCCGCCGAAGAGCGCGACACCGAGGTGCCCATGGCATACCGGTTGTTCTCGATGATGTAGATCACCGGCAGCTTCCACAGCGAGGCCATGTTGAAGCTTTCATAGACCTGGCCCTGGTTGGCCGCACCGTCGCCGAAATAGGTCAGCGAGACATTGTTGTTGTCGCGGTAGCGGTTGGCGAAGGCCAAGCCCGTGCCGAGCGACACCTGCGCGCCGACGATGCCGTGGCCGCCATAAAAGTGCTTTTCCTTGGAGAACATGTGCATGGAGCCACCCTTGCCCCGTGACAGGCCGCCGCGACGCCCGGTCAGCTCGGCCATGACGCCGCGCGGCGACAGCTCCATCGCCAGCATGTGGCCGTGGTCGCGATAGGCGGTGATCATCTGATCGCCGTCGATCAGCGCCATCTTCATGCCGGTGACGACCGCTTCCTGGCCGATATAGAGGTGGCAGAAGCCGCCGATGAAACCCATGCCGTAGAGCTGGCCGGCCTTTTCCTCGAAACGACGGATGAGCAGCATGTGCCGGTAAGCGGCAAGCTCTTCGTCCTTGGTGAATTCGACAGGTTTGGGGGTCGAAAGCCCCGATTTGCCGTCGGATTTGGATTTGGCAGGCGCTTTTCTGGCGGCGGTGGCCATGCATCACTCCCTGTTGGCGTCTCTTCGTGGACATTAGAGCAGGATGAAATCTGCTCTGGGGAGATCAGCTCCTCCCCACCGATTTTAGGGAGGCTAACACGCGTCAAAGCGTTGCGCCATGCCGAATTTGCATAGCTGGCATGCGACTAAGCGATTAAAATCATTGAAAATATTGGTGATTAACTTGAAATCAGTTATTTCGCCGAGGCCGGCAACATAATGGTGATTTCGTCAGCTTGGGACAGATTGAGCGCCTTGCGCGCCTGCTCATCGAGCATGTCCTTCTCGAGCGTGCCTTCATGCATCAGCCGAACGCGGCGCTCGAGCTCCATGCGGCGCGCCTTGATCGCATCGAGCTGGCCTTGCAGCGCAACCGTCTGGGCTTCCAGCTGATATTTCGAGTAGATACCGAATTCGCCGTGATAGGCATGAAAGCCGAAATAGGCCAGGAACGCCACGCAAAGCGAGGGAATGATCAGCCGGCCGGTGTTTCTCTGCTTGTGCTGACGCGTCCACATCGCCCGATTCCTCTAGAGCATGATGCCGAAAAGTGTGAAGCGGTTTTCGGACGACATCATGCTCTATCTCTTTGATTTAGAGTCGGATTCAGATTTCAGGTCGAACAGACCTGAGATCATCCGGCTCTAGCCCGCGAACTCAGGCGGCTCACGATCTTTCTCGCCCGATTGTGCTTAACGGACGGTTACGGGTGACCTGTTTGGCGGCGCCGAAACGAAAAAGGGCGGGAATGCTCCCGCCCTTTTGTCCGGTATCGATGAGCCGGTGTTTCCGGATCAGCCCTTGACCACCGACTTGCCGGCGTAGCTTGCCTGCTTGCCGAGCTCTTCCTCGATGCGGATCAGCTGATTGTACTTGGCCATGCGGTCCGAGCGCGACAGCGAGCCGGTCTTGATCTGTCCGCAATTGGTGGCGACGGCGAGATCGGCAATGGTCGAATCCTCGGTTTCGCCCGAGCGGTGCGACATCACGGCGGTGTAGCCGGCCTTGTGCGCGGTCTCGACGGCGTCGAGCGTTTCCGTAAGCGAGCCGATCTGGTTGACCTTAACCAGGATCGAGTTGGCAACCCCCATGCGGATGCCGTCGCGCAGCCGCGCCGTGTTGGTGACGAACAAATCGTCGCCAACCAGCTGCGTCTTCTTGCCGATCAGGTCGGTCAGGTACTTCCAGCCTTCCCAATCGTCCTCGGCAAGACCGTCCTCGATCGAGATGATCGGATAGTCGGTGGCAAGCTTGGCCAGGTATTTGGCCTGGGCCTTGGGATCGCGCGTCTTTTTCTCGCCTTCATAGACGTAGTTGCCGTCCTTGAAGAACTCGGTCGCGGCGCAATCGAGGCCGAGCGCGATCTCGTCGCCCGGCTTGAAGCCGGCCTGCTCGATCGATTCCATGATGAAATCGAGCGCCACCGGAGCGCTTTTCAGGTTCGGGGCAAAGCCGCCCTCGTCGCCGACATTGGTGTTGTGGCCGGCATCCTTCAGTTTCTTGCGCAGCGTATGGAAGATTTCCGAACCCCAGCGGACACCTTCGCGCAGCGTCGGCGCGCCGATCGGCAGGATCATGAATTCCTGGAAATCGATCGGGTTGTCGGCATGCGCGCCGCCATTGATGATGTTCATCATCGGCACCGGCAGGAGATGCGCCTTGGTGCCTCCGACATAACGGTAGAGCGGTAGGCCGGCGGCATCAGCGGCCGCCTTGGCCACCGCCAGCGAAACGCCGAGAATGGCGTTGGCGCCAAGCCGGCTCTTGTTGGGCGTGCCGTCGAGCTCGATCATGGTCTGGTCGATATGAATCTGGTTTTCGGCTTCCATGCCGCCGATGGCCTCGAACAGCTCGCCGTTCACCGCCTCGACGGCTTTGAGCACACCTTTGCCGAGATAGCGGGCGCCGCCGTCGCGCAGTTCGACGGCCTCGTGGGCACCGGTCGAAGCACCCGACGGCACCGCCGCGCGGCCCATCGAGCCGTCTTCGAGAATGACATCGACCTCGACGGTCGGATTTCCACGGCTGTCCAGGATTTCACGCCCGACAATGTCGACGATGGCGGTCATTTGCGATGTCCTCGATTGATCTGAAGAATGCCGCACGTCTTAGCCAAAGTGCTGCAAAAGGCAATCGGCCCGTTGGCAATTATTGCCGCGGCATCGGCCTCCGAACGATTCACGAAGCGCAAATCGCCGTCATCATAAGTCATGTACGGTCGGCTGACTTCCGGTTAAGGTGCAGCGCGCGGGGCGAAACAGGAGGAGTTTCGCCATGTCTCAGTTGAGCGGTATCGTGAGTCTGTTTCTGATCGCGGCGGCATTCCTGACGTCATGCGACAATCAGCAGTCGCCGCCGAAGGCGATGGCCCCCTTACACGTCAGCGAATAAGCCGGAATCCAAAGCGGCCCCGTCTCTCTCGACGGGGCCGCTTTGTCGTTGTTGTTAATGCCAGTAAGGCGTGACCTTGTAATAATTGTAGGATTCGTCGCGCGCCGCCTCGCCATCGGCACCGGTCAGTTCGTTGATCGAATAGGCCGGTGCCGCCATGAGTTGTTCCTTGGAAAACGGTACGACATAACCGCCCTTGTCCTCATCATAGTCGAGGCTTGCCCAGGGAATGGCGTGATATTTCTCGCCGATGCCAAGGAAGCCGCCAAAACCGATGACCGCGAACATGATGCCGTTCGCCATCTTGTCGAGCATCACATCCTCGATGCTGCCGATGCTCGTGCCTTCGGTGTTGTAGACCGATGTGCCGATGACCCGCGAAGCGGCGATGGCTTGGGTGTGGCCAGTCTGGGTTGCCATGATTGTGCTCCTCATTGTGGTTTCGAACCATAATTGGACAATGAGGGGCGCGGGCGAAGGTTCCCGACTTTTTCGGCGTCGCCCGATCACTCGGCGAGGATGAAGGTAACCTTCATGTTGACGCGATAAGCAACAATCTTGCCGTCCTGGACGACGATCTTCTGGTCCTGGATCCAGGCGCCCTCGACGTTCTTCAGCGTTTTGGATGCGCGCGCAATTCCCTGTTCGATGGCGTCCTGAAAGCTCTTCTTCGACGACGATGTGATTTCGGTGACGCGGGCGACAGACATGGCTTCCTCCTGCCAAAACGCTCATTTGCCGGTCGAGCGTACAGGCGGCTTGCGCCGTCCACAAGCATCGGCGGTCGACAGAGGATATCTCCGGCCTAGAGACCCTTGGCGATGCGGTCGAATGCCATCAGCCGCTCGAGTAGGGCGGGCATGTCCTTCAACGGCAGCATGTTGGGGCCGTCGGAAGAGGTCGAGTTGTCAGGATCCTGATGGGTCTCGATGAAGACGCCGGCAACGCCGACAGCGACGGCCGCGCGCGCCAGCGTCTCGACAAAACGACGTTCACCGCCCGAGGAACCGCCCTGCCCGCCCGGCTGCTGCACCGAATGGGTCGCATCGAAGATCACCGGCGCGCCGATCTCTGCCATGACAGGCAAAGCGCGCATGTCGGAGACCAGCGTGTTGTAGCCGAAAGAAGCACCGCGCTCGGTGGTCAGCACATTGGCATTGCCGGATCCGGTGATCTTGGCGACGACGTTCTTCATGTCCCAGGGGGCAAGGAACTGTCCCTTCTTCACGTTGATGACCTTGCCGGTTTTCGCCGCGGCGACCAGCATGTCGGTCTGGCGCGACAGGAAAGCCGGAATCTGCAGGACATCGACATGCGGCGCCACGATGGCGCACTGCTCCTCGGTGTGGACATCGGTCAGCACCGGGAGCGAAAATTCCTTGCGCAGTTCGTCGAAGACGGGAAGTGCCGCGTCCATGCCGGCGCCGCGCGTCGCCGACAGCGAGGTGCGGTTGGCCTTGTCGTAGCTGGTCTTGTAGACGAGGCCTATTCCGAGCCTGCCGGTCAGTTCCTTCAGCGCGCCGGCCATGTCGAAAGCGTGCTGACGCGACTCGAACTGGCACGGGCCGGCGATCAGCGACAGAGCCGCCTTGTTGTCGAAGACGACATTGCCGACAATTACCGCTGAATTGGGCGCGACGGGCTTGTTCATTTGGTCTCCCGGAAGATGAAAGCCGCGCCCTGTCCGGGTGCAGGCTGCACGACAATATCATTGCCCGCTATATCGTGTTGGATGGAATTAGCCGCAAGCAGCCTCGATGTCACATCGGCGTTCCGAACCGAAAAGACCACCGCTGCGAAGCGTAGATCTGTCGGCGCGCCGGCCGGCAGGCCAAAGCGCGCGGTGAAAGCCGCGCGGTCAAGCACGCTCAAATCTGCATTCGGCAGGGAAAACATGCCGCCCTGCCTTTCGGCGGCCGGATTGTCCACCGTGACAGAAATCAACTCATGCTGCTTTCCAGGCGCATCGCTGACCGCCAAGATCTCGACAATTCCGGTCGCGCCGTTGGCGTGGGCCTGCAAAGCCGCGCGGTCGACATCAGGCGCGTTGACCCGCTCGCAGGCAAACAGGAAGGCGTCCGTGGCTTCTGCTCCGGCCGCGAAAGCGAGCTTGAACGATGCGATGTCGCTCTTGCCGGCTGGGTCGGTGAAAGCGCGCGAAAAACCCAGCATGTCTCCCGCCGAGATGCCGGCATCGACATAGCGTGCATGGTCGGCATCGGCATTGCCCGTACCTAGAACAATGGCGGAAAACCCCTCGTCGCCGTTGCTGTCGCGATAGGCGCGATCACGCGTGACGAAGACATTGCCGTCCGCGATAGCCTTTGCCGCCACCTGCTCGTCGCCGACCGCCAGCGGTTCGAGATACGTGCCGTCGGCCAGGAAAACACAGCAGTTTTCCGTTCCGAAGGGATGGATGCCGGTCGGGGCCACGACGAAGCCAAGCGCGGCGAGCCGGGCTCGCGCCACCTCAAGGCTCTGCGTTGGCAGCACCAGGTGATCGAGCGGATGAGTGCCAGTGATGGTTCGGGTCATGCAGCCGCGATGTGCATCATTCCGCAAATCGGTTCAAGACTTGATCGCAATCCCGGCCATTTCGCCCCCGCCAGTTCACCGGACGTCGAAAAAGGCACCAGTTGGGACAAAGCCTCGATCAGCTTCCGGCAACGACATCGGCGGAATAGCGCAGTTCGCGCATCGGTTTGACCTTGCTGGTGGTCTGCGCATAGAGCGGGTGCGCCTTGTAGGCGGCCAGCGCGGCGTCATCGGCAAACTCCGCGTAGACGACCACGTCGACCTCGTCCGACAGCGGATCCACCTTGGTGTTGAGCGTGACCTCGAACAGGCTGGAATGAGGAATGTTGCCGAGCGCCAGCAAGCCGGTGCGCACAGCCTCGACATCCTCTTTTCGCCGCGCGCTGAAGAAAACGATATGCCGGATCAACCCCGCCTCCTCGATCAAAATGCTGGGGTCTTTTGTGACGGCAGGACGTTGGCGTCAATCGACTAGGATGTCGCGGCTGCCGCCACTGGAGTTAAGCTCTGCCGGTAACATATCGCACAACATGGCTAAGCTCTCTCACTGTTGTGTCGAGATAGCGGCCCTGATTGTACATGCCATCCCAGATCAGGAAAAACGCGATGGCGGCAATGACGATTACATAACGCATGGCTAGATCTATCGCACGAGCAATTCTGCGACCATAGGCGTTTTTTGCGCGCTCGGCCTTTGCTGTGCAAAAAAGCGGATTCTCGCTGGCGCAAGCATTCCGCGTGGCACAGCCCCGCTTGCGGCCTGCCTCTTGAAGTTTCGCCGCATGACGTGGAAGATCGCCGCAGGGATTCACTGGGAAGCGCTAAAGCTCTGGTAAAAGAGCGCGTGTTTCATTCGAGCCCGCCCGTCACTGAGCCGGTCAGCGCCCGGGACCGGCAACGGCGTTCGAAGCTGGCGAATGATCCAAGAGAACCGTGGCTCGGCAATCTGCCCCGACACCGCGGAAATCCAGGGGGCACGAGATGGCACAAAAGGAACTTTTTGGCGCAGCATTGAGCGACGCGGTCAGGCTCGATGAGTTCAATTTCGCCGAGATTGTCAAAGGTCTGCCGGCGAAAGCGCGCATGGTGCTGTCGGCGGCGATGAACCTGCCGCGCGGTTCGCTCAAGGTGAGGCTGCCGGACGGCCGCGCCGTCCTCGTCGGCGGCAAGGGACCTGGCCCAGATGCCGAACTGGTGCTGAAGAATTGGCGCTTGCCCGGCCGCGCCTTTTCCGGCGGCACGATCGGCGTAGCCGAATCCTACATGGACGGCGATTGGGAAAGCCCTGATGTGACCAGCTTCCTGGAGCTGTTCGTGGTCAATTCGGTCATTGGCGAGCGTATCGCGGGCGGCACCAGTTGGCTGATCAACACCGTCCAGCGCATCCGCCACTGGTTCAACCAGAACACCCGCACCGGTTCGAAGCGCAATATCTCGGCGCATTACGACCTCGGCAACGCCTTTTACAAGCAATGGCTCGATCCGAGCATGACCTATTCGTCGGCGCTCTACACGACCGGAGCCAACGACCTGGAAAGCGCCCAGGCCGCCAAATATCGCGCGCTGGCGAAAGACACAGGGATCGGCCCGAAGGACCATGTGCTGGAAATCGGCTGTGGCTGGGGTGGCTTCGCCGAATTCGCCGCACGCGAGATCGGCTGCCGCGTCACCGGGCTGACGATCAGCCGCGAGCAGCACGATTTTGCAACGGCTCGCATCGCCAAGGCTGGCCTTGCCGAAAAGGTCGACATCAAGCTGCAGGACTATCGCGACGAAACCGGCACCTATGACCGCATCGCCTCGATCGAGATGTTCGAGGCGGTCGGCGAGAAATACTGGCCGGTGTTTTTCGGCAAGATGAAGGCTTGCCTGAGACCCGGCGGCACCGCCGGCCTGCAGATCATCACCATCAACGAAGCCGCCTACGACACCTATCGCGCAAGGCCGGATTTCATCCAGCGCTATGTTTTCCCGGGTGGCATGCTGCCGACACCGTCGATCCTGAAGACACTGGGCAAGGATCATGGCCTTGCCCATCTGCGCGAGCGCGTGTTTCCGGATGACTATGCGCGCACGCTTGCCGAATGGCGCCACCGGTTCTGGGCGTCATGGGAGAAGATCGTCCCGCTCGGCTTCGACGACCGCTTCAAGAAGCTCTGGGAGTTCTACCTGCACTATTGCGAGGCCGGATTCCGCGCCAGCTACATCGACGTGCGCCAGGTGGTCTACAAGGCGTAAGTCGACACGTTCTTCGATTTCATTGCCGCCGACCAGGCGATATCGAGGATGATCTCGATGTCGCCGCCCGGTCGCCGTCAAAAAGTCCGATCGCAAAGCAGGATGCCGCGCAGGACGGACGAATCGGAAATCACTTGATGCGCAAACGGACGATCTTCTTCGGCATCATTGTTGTCGCCGCGGCGGGCATCTGGCTCAACAACACCTCGCTGTTGTCGAGCCGCCCCGCCGGCAAGCCGGAAGTGCTTGCCCATCGCGGCCTTGCCCAGGACTACGCACGGGAAGGCATGACGGGTGAGACGTGCACGGCCAGTCGCATGTTGCCGCCGCGCCATGCCTACCTCGAAAACACGATCCCCTCGATGGAAGCAGCCTTCGCGCTGGACGCTGACGCGCTCGAACTGGATGTTCACCCGACGACAGACGGCAATTTCGCCGTCTTCCACGACTGGACGCTGGATTGCCGCACGGAAGGCAAGGAGAAACACGCAACCATTCCATGGCCGAGTTGAAGACCCTCGATGTCGGCTATGGCTATACGGCGGATGGCGGCAAGACCTTTCCGTTTCGCGGCAAGGGTATCGGCATGATGCCGTCGCTGGATGAGGTTCTGGCGCACTTCCCGGCCCGCCGCTTCAACATCAACGTCAAGAGCAACGATCCGGGCGAAGGCGAAAAGCTGGCCGCACGGCTTGCCATGCTATCGCCGAACGAGCGCTTCTATCTCTCGGTCTATGGCGGCGACAAGCCGATTGCCGCAGTCAAGGCAGCACTGCCAGACATGCATACGCTGAGCCGCGCGTCGCTGACGCAATGCATTCTGCGCTATGCCGCGCTTGGCTGGAGCGGCTATGTTCCAGATGCCTGCCGAAAAGGTACCTTGCTCATTCCCGTCAACATCGCGAAATGGATGTGGGGTTGGCCGAACCGGTTTCTCGATCGCATGCAAGGCGTCGACAGCCGCGTCTATCTGCTCGGCCCGTACACCGGCGGCGACTTTTCGCAAGGGCTGGACGATCCCGAACAGATCAAGCAGCTGCCGAACGGTTATTCCGGCGGCATTTCCACCGATGCGCTGGATCTCGTCATGCCTGACATCAAGGAACGTTTCACCCAGCCGGCTCAATCCACGCCATAAGGCCGGGACTCGAGCCGACCCGAACCACCTTCAAAGCAGGATGCGGTATTTCGCGAAACCTGCCTCGCCCTCGCCTGCCGGCTCGATCTTCAGCGATTTCAGCTGCGCAATGAAATCCTTCGCCTTGGCGCCGGTTTCGAACACGGCGCTGGTTCCAGGCAGCGGCGCGAACGACCAGTTGTCGTCCGCGGACGGGTTGATTGTACCCTCGCTGACGATGTAGCGGACGATGACGTCGCGATTGGTGTCCGGCGCTTCATAGATGATCTTCGAGGCATTGATGTCAGGGAAATTGCCGCCGCCACCGGCCCGGTAGTTGTTGGTCGCGACGACGAATTTCTGTTTGGGGTCAATTGGTTTTCCATCGAAACTCAGGTCGACGATGCGATTGACGCCGGCGTTAGCCAGCCCGCCCTTGGCATCGTATTTCGGCGGCTGCGACAGGTCTATTTTATAGGTGACGCCGTCGATGACGTCGAAATTGTAGGATGGGAAGTCGGTGTTGATGAGGGCCTGGTCGGCCTTCCCTGGCTCGATCCGGTTGAAGATCCCGGCCGACATTTCCAGCCATTCCTTGACCTGCGCACCGGTGATTTCGACCGCACGCACGGTGTTGGGATAGAGATAGAGGTCGGCGACGTTCTTGATGGCGATATCGCCGGCGGGCACGTCGGTATAGTAGTCGGCGCCGTTGCGCCCGCCGGCCTTGAACGGAGCGGCCGCCGACAGCAGCGGCACATCCTTCCATTGCGTGTTCTTCAGAATATCCCTGAGGTACCAGGTCTGCGCCTGGCTGACGACCTGCACCGACGGATCGTCGGCGACCAGCGCGAAATAGGAATAGAGCGGCGCGGAGGTCTTGCCAACGGGGCGGCGCACATAGGCCAGTGTTGCCTGGTGGTCCTGCTCAAGGGCCGCGATGATGCGCTTGTCGTCCGGGACAGTCGGTTTATTCTTGTTGTCGACGCGTTCGAAGATCGGCCGCGCCTCGGAAGTGGCGGAAACGACCTTCCATTTCGACCCGTCACGCTCCAGCATCAGGTCGATCAGCCCCATATGCGAGCCCCAGAAACCGCCCATGACGGCGGGTTTGCCCTGCAGCGTGCCTTTTTGCGTGTCGACACCATCGAGCGACTGGAAATCCTTCTTGCCGGGGAACACCAGATGCTGGTGCCCGGTGAACACCGCGTCGATGCCGGCGACGCCGGCGACGAAGAACGAGGCGTTCTCCATCATGTCGCCGTGCTTCACGTCGATGCCGGAATGCGACAGCGCAATGACTATGTCGGCGCCCGCCTCCTTCATCTGCGGCACCCAGGCCTTGGCCGCCTCGACGATGTCGCGCGTCTTGACGTTGCCTTCGAGGTTCTTGAGATCCCAGACCATGATCTGCGGCGGCACGAAGCCGATGATGCCGATCCTGATCGGCTGCTCGGCGCCCGAACCGTCCTTGATCTTCTTGTCGAGGATGACATAGGGCTTGAGATAGAGCTTGTCGTCGCGCGGGTTCGCGGCAAGCTCGGTGCCGCGGATCAGATTGGCGCAGACGAAGGGAAAATTGGCGCCGGCCAGCACCTTGTCCAGGAACGACAGGCCATAGTTGAACTCGTGGTTGCCCAGCGTCGAGCACTCGTAGCCGAGCAGGTTCATACCCTTCATGATCGGATGCAGGTCGCCGTCCTTCAGACCTTTTTCATAGGCGATGTAGTCGCCCATCGGGTTGCCCTGCAGCAGGTCGCCATTGTCGATCAGCATCGAATTCACGGCTTCCTTGCGCACGGCGTCGATCAGGGAGGCCGTGCGCGACAAGCCCAGCGTGTCGTTCGCTTTGTCGGCGTAATAATCGTAAGGCAGCACGTTCACATGGATGTCGGTGGTCTCCATGATCCGGAGATGCGCCTGGTTGGCCTGTGCGCGAGCGGAGAAGGGATGAAGCACGATCAGCGCCCCTGTAGCTGCGGTGCCAGCGAGGAAATCGCGGCGGGAGACGGGATGGAGCAGTTGCGACATGTTTTCTCCTCATCGACAACGTGACACGCCCTGCCCCGAAGCGAACTTCGCGCCGAAATCGGCTCAAGTCCATTCAAGAAGTTGCGTGCATCGGAAGGTCAGTCGACCAGCAACAGATGACGTGCGGATGAACGGTGCCGGTGAAGAAATCAGCCCTTGTCGTCGTCGCCCTGGGTGATCAGCCGCGCGCTGCGTTGCCCCGTCGCGTAGATCCATAGCCAGCTCAGCGAAACAGCAAGCCGGTTGCGAAAGCCGATCAGGAAATAGATGTGGGCCACTCCCCACAGCCACCAGGCGAGCCAGCCGGTGAGCTTGATCCAGCCGAAATCGATGGCGGCGGCGCGTTTGCCGATCGTCGCCAGATCGCCGGCATGCCTGTAGTGGAAAGGACGCGCGGTCGTGTCGCCGCCGAGCCTGGCCTTGATGGTAGCCGCAACATGTCGGCCCTCCTGCTTGGCGGAAGGCGCCACGCCGGGAACCGGCCGCCCGTCTGGCCGCAGCACATGAGCGGCGTCGCCGATGACGAAGATCTCCGGGCTGCCAGGCACACTTAGATCGGGCTCGACCAGCACCCTGCCCGCGCGGTCCGCCTTCGCTCCCAGCCATTCAGCGGCTGGCGAAGCGGCAACGCCGGCTGCCCACAGGATCGTTCGGGCGGCCAGTTGCTTATCGCCAAACACGACACCTTCGGCGTCGCAGCGCGTGACGGCCCGCCCGAGCTCGACCGTCACGCCGAGCCGCTCGAGCGCTTTGTTGGCGTAGTCGGAAAGTTTCGGTGCGAAATTGGCCAGAATGCGGTCGCCGGCCTCGATCAGCACCACGCGCGTCTGCCGCGTGTCGATGTTGCGGAACTCGCCGCGCAGCGTGTCATGCGCCAGCTCGACGATGGTGCCGGCAAGCTCGACGCCGGTCGGCCCGCCACCGACGATCGCAATTGTCAGCAGCGCCTGGCGCTTGGCGGGATCAGCCTCCCGCTCGGCCTGTTCGAAGGCCAGGAGAATTCGCCGCCGAATGGTGGTGGCGTCCTCCAGCGTCTTCAGGCCAGGCGCGAACGGCTCCCATTCGTCATGGCCGAAATAGGCGTGGCGGGCACCGGTGGCGAGCAGCAGCGTGTCGTAGGCGACCGCGCTGCCGTCGTCGAGCAGCACGCGCTTGCCGGCGCGGTCGACACCGGTGACATTGGCGAGCAGCGTCGTCACATCCTTGCGCTTGCGCAGGAGGTGGCGGATCGGCCAGGCAACCTCGGAGGTGGCCAGCGCCGTCGTCGCCACCTGGTAGAGCAACGGCTGGAAGAGGTGATGGTTGCGCTTGTCGATCATGGTGATGCGCACGGGAGCGCCGGCAAGCGCACGGGTGAACTCAAGGCCGCCGAAACCCGCGCCGACAACGACGACATGATGCCTGGCTTCGTTCATTCCGTTCACCTTGATAGCAAGATTGCCTGCCTGCATGTAGGTATTTTTGTGCAATGCAACAACAGATGGCCAGTGCCCGAGACTCGTCGTTGCATGTCGTGAATGCACATGTTGTATCGTATCGCGAGGTATAGCGTCATCGAACACGCGATGAGGTGAGGCATGGCCAACGATCGTGACGACGATGCTCCGGCGCAGTATTCTTCGCCGCCCTGTTTCATGCACGAACTCGATACGGAATTCCGTGCGCCTTCGAGCGACTGGACCGATGTGAGACGCTGGCGCAAGGCTGAGCGCGAACGCCTGATCGCCGCGCGTCTTGCTGTTTCGGCCGACGCGCGAACGGTAATGTCGCAACGCATCGCCGATGGCCTCGACGCGGTAATCGGCGAGATCGCCGGCCGCATGGTCAGTCTCTACTGGCCGTTTCGCGGCGAGCCGGATTTGCGGCCTTGGATGGCGTCCATAAACGAACGCGGCGGCCGCACCGCCCTGCCCATCGTCATCGAGAAGGGGCAGCCGCTGATCTTCCGCGCCTACAAAGCAGGCGACCGGCTGGAGAAAGGTGTCTGGAACATCCCGATCCCGGCCGAGGGCGATCCGGTGCTGCCGGACATCGTCATCTCGCCGATCGTCGGCATCGATCCCCTGAACTACCGCCTGGGTTATGGCGGCGGTTTCTTCGACCGTACGCTGGCAGCGATGCCATTCAAGCCACTGGTCATCGGCGTCGGCTACGAGCTGCAGCGCATCGCGACCATCTACCCGCAGCCGCACGACATTCCGATGGATCGGGTGGTAACGGAGGCCTAGGCCATTTCCGGCTTCATGCCCATGGCGGTCCTGTCGACGATTTCGCGTAGCGCAAAGGACGAATTGATCTTGGTCACATGCGGCATCGCCGACAGCCATTCCTTGTGGATGCGCTCATAGTCGACGAGATCCTTCGCCGCGATCCGCAGGATGTAGTCGTATTCGCCCGACATCAGGTGACAGGACAGCACGTTCGGGCAGCGCTTGATCGCCGCCTCGAAATCCGACAGCGTCTTCTCGAACTGCCCCGACAGCGATATGTGCACGATCGCCGTCATCTGGTGGCCAAGTGCCGCATTGGAAAGCCGGGCGTGGTAGCCGCGAATGGTTCCGGATTTCTCCAGATTGTCGAGCCGGCGCGAACAGGCCGACTGCGACAGGCCGACCTTCTCGGCCAGCGCCGCATTGGGTATCCTGCCATCCTTCTGCAAAGCCTCGAGAATGGCGATATCAATCCTGTCGAGCGGCATTATTCGTGAATCCTGCGAACATCTTGCTGTTTCGCGCAACGATTATCGAAACCGGTCGGTGGGCGCAAGCGCATTCGCAAACACCTGCGCAACGATTCGTGGTTCACTCCAGCCATACAGGGAACGAGCCCAGAAGGGCCGGATCAGGAGAAGAAAATGCGCGTCGGCTGCCCCAAGGAAATCAAGAACCACGAATACCGCGTCGGCCTCACCCCCGGCTCGGTCCGCGAATATGTCGCCCATGGCCACGAAGTGCTGGTCGAGACCGGGGCCGGTGCCGGCATCGGCGCCGATGACAACGCCTATCGCGCCGCCGGCGCCACGATTGCCAAGACGGCCGCCGAGGTGTTCGCCAGGTCGGACATGATCGTCAAGGTCAAGGAGCCGCAGCCCAGCGAATGGGCGCAGCTTCGCGAAGGCCAGATCCTGTATACCTACCTCCACCTTGCTCCGGATCCGGAGCAGACCAAGGGCCTGCTTGCGTCCGGCGTAACGGCAATCGCCTACGAGACCGTGACCGACGACCGTGGCGGCCTGCCGCTGCTGGCGCCGATGTCGGAAGTTGCCGGACGCCTGTCGATCCAGGCCGGCGCCACGGCGCTGCAGAAGGCCAATGGCGGCCGCGGCGTGCTGCTGGGCGGCGTGCCCGGCGTGCTGCCCGGCAAGGTCACCGTTCTCGGCGGTGGCGTCGTCGGCCTGCACGCGGCCAGGATGGCGGCGGGCCTTGGCGCCGACGTCACCATCATCGACCGCTCGATCCCGCGCCTGCGCCAGCTCGACGATCTCTTCGCCGGCCGCGTCCACACTCGTTACTCGACTGTCGAGGCGCTGGAAGAAGAGTGTTTTTCAGCCGACATCGTCGTCGGCGCAGTGCTGATCCCGGGTGCCGCGGCGCCAAAACTGGTTTCGCGCGAAATGCTGTCGGGCATGAAGAAAGGCTCGGTGCTGGTCGATGTCGCCATCGACCAGGGCGGCTGCTTCGAGACCTCGCACGCCACCACCCATGCCGAGCCGACCTATGAGGTCGACGGCGTCATCCACTATTGCGTCGCCAACATGCCGGGTGCCGTGCCCGTCACGTCGGCCCACGCGCTCAACAACGCGACGCTTCACTACGGCCTGCAGCTCGCCGACAAGGGCCTCAAGGCGCTGGTCGACGATCATCACCTGCGCAACGGCCTCAATGTCCACAAGGGCAAGATCACCAACCGCGCAGTCGCCGAGGCGCTCGGCTACGAACTGGTCGAGCCGAAAGCGGTACTCGCCGCCTGATTTTCGCGAAAACAGCTCCTTTCAATCCAGCCCGCCGGTTCCATGCCGGCGGGTTTTTTCTTGCGAGCCTGTTTTTCAGGCAAAGCATGGCACCGAAAGATGTGACGCAACGGCACTTTGCTCATCATTGTTGCATATTTGTCATTCCCGTGCCGGCCGGTTCCCTGCTAGAGACATTCTGGGTTTACTCATGGGGTACGGGCATATGTTCATTCGCACATCCGCGAAATCTTTTCTTCTTGGTGCTGTTTCTGCTGTGGCTTTGATATCTGCTGCTCATGCAGCAGACGTCGTGCAGCCGGTAGAAGAAGCTGCCGGCTTTAACTGGAGCGGTCTATACGTTGGTTTTGGCGTCGGCGCCGGTGCCAACGTACACAAGCTCAGCAGCGATTTTATTCCAGTCTCGCTGAACGGCATTGGTGGCGAAGGCGTCTACGGTGAGCTGACGGTTGGCTATGACTATATGGTCGCGCCGCGGTTCCTCATCGGAGGTCTGCTGGACGCTCACGTCGGCAACATCGGGACCACGCTGGACATTACGGGATTCGACGCTTCGATCAAGGAAACCTACGGTTTCGACGCTGGCCTGCGTCTCGGCTACCTCTTGACGCCAAACACTCTGGGATACGTGCTGGGTGGCTATTCCTGGCAGAAGTACAAGCTCGATACGAACGCTGGCTTCGACTTTGATTGGGATCAGAGCGGGTATTTTGTCGGAGGTGGCATCGAAACGGCCATCAACAGCAATTGGACGATCAAGACTGAGTATCGCTATACGGGCTTCGGGACCAAGGACGATCTTCTTTCCGAGGCTGGCATCGTCGGGGTTCCGGACGGTCTCCTCAATCTTGACACCTCGCGCCATACTTTCCAGATCGCAGCCAATTACCGTTTCGGTGCCCAGAACGGCGGCGGTGCTGCCTTCGAGACGCCAGCCTACAACTGGACCGGCTTCTATATCGGCGGCGCTGGTGGTGCCGGTGCGTCCGTGCACCAGATCAACGTTCCGCCGCTCGGCGACCTGGAATTCAATGGTCTCGGTGGCGAAGGTGCCTTTGGTGAACTGAACGTCGGCTACGATCATGACTTCGGCAGCTGGGTCGCAGGCGTCATGGTCGATGCACGCTACTCCGGCATGACTTCCAAGCTGGATCTCGGCGGCGGATCGATCAACGTCGATACCGACTATGGGTTCGATGTGTTGGGCCGCGTTGGCATGAAGATGAACGAATCGACCCTTGCCTATGCGCTTGCCGGCTATAGCTGGCAGCATTTCGACCTGAACGCTTCCGACCCGATCGGCGACATCCTCGACTGGGGCTCCAGCGGCTTCTCGGTCGGTGGCGGACTGGAAACGGCTCTGTCCAGCAACGTCACCGTTGGCCTCGAATATCGCTATTCGCAGTTCGCCAAGAAGGACTTTTCTTCGGAATTCGGCGCACCTGACGACACCCTTACCTCGACTTCCTCTTTCCACACCGTGCGCCTCGGCGCGAAGTACAAGTTCAACTAAAAGGCCCTCCAGCCAAACAGTTGCAGCCCGTCGGCCATGCCGGCGGGCTTTTTTCTTGCGTGGAATACGTCTGCTCCAAACGCAGGCAACAAAAAAGCGGAGCCAAAGCCCCGCTTCCTCGATGTCGAGATTTGCCGCCGGTTCATCCGCGGTCGGCAAATCGATCGACAATGGCTTTCTATCGCGACTATGCGACGGGAGTACGACAGCTGTTTCCAGCGGCTAATCTCAGCCTCAAGCGCGCTCGATGCGGCACTGGTAGCAATTGTTGCGCGCCGAGCGGACATGGACGTAGGCGATCTCGTCGCGTTCCAACAAGGTCTTGGCCCGCCTGGTGATGTCTCCGGTCGGGACCACGCCGCCGCTGCCATAGACGATACGGTCATCCCTGCCATAGCCGCGCACGATGTAGTCGGGGCTGTCGAGAATCTCGGGCAGCGCCTCGCTCTCGGCAGCGCGGTCGCATGCCTCGGCATGCAGGAAGATCGGCCCGGTTTCGGCATAAGGCTGAAGCTCCGGGAATGGCCTGTATGCCAGAACAAGATAGGCATCGCCGGCTCCTATGTTCTTCAAACAATGCCGGCAAGGCATGCCGTCACCATCTGAGACCTTTCGCTCGGGCGTTTGGCCATAGGCATCGACGCCACCACGCTGCAGCGTCCTGACAGCTTCGGTCGGCAAAGCTTTGAACTGGATGGTCATGGAAAAATCTCCGGTGTCGTGATTGGAAATTATGTCCTTGAACCCTCGCCGCCCACCCGATTCCTGCCAAATGTCGAAAAGCCGATCGCCCTCGGCGATCGGCTCTCATCAGGTTCCTGTCAAAGGCGCCGGCTAATTAAAATTCGGAGCTGCGACTCAACGGATGAAATCGTCGAAGCGGCGCAGCGTCACCCGGCGATTCTGCCAGTTTTCGTTCTGCGTCTGCACCAGCAAAAACTCCTCACCGTAACCAACGGTTTCCAGTGCATGGCCGGGCACCCTAAATTCGCGCACCAATGTGCGCTTGAGCGAAGCGGCGCGTTGTTCGGACAGGGCCTGGTTCGACTGGAAGGAGCCGACGGCGTCGGTATGGCCCTCGATCAGCACGCGGGCGCCGGGATCGCGGCGCAGGATTCGCCGCAGCGCGTCGGCAATAGTCTCGATCTTGTCGTATTGCGAGTTGGCAATAGCCGCCGAACCGAAGGCGAAGTTGATCGACTGGATATCGATCGAGCGGGCCATGCGGCGCAAATCCGGGCGCCGCTTGAATTCCCGGATGGTGACGCGCTCGTTCGGCCGCAATTTGACACGCGGTGCCGCCTCGAGCTTCCGCTCGATCGTCGCGGCCGAAGGCGTTGTCGCCTGGGCTGCGGCCAGGCTTGGCATGGCAATCGCCGCGATCAGCGCGGCGGCAAGTGTACGGCGGGTCAGCATGTCTTCGTCTCCTTCGGCCTTGGCCGCATTGATGGTGCGGGCAACATGCCAAAAGCAGCCTGAAGGGCCGATGAACGACAGGTTCAGAGTCGGGCTGGTGTCAGCTTCCAGCTAGAGCCGCATGACGCTGGCCGCGCGCTCGGCGAAAGGCAGCGGATGCACGATTTCCTTCTTTTGCGCCACCGGTGCAAAGCCGAGCTTCTGGTAAAGCGGCAGAGCCGCCGGATGATCGAGCGTGCAGGTCTGCACCGTCACGCGCTTCGGACCATGCGACCAGGCGGCTGCGATCGCGGAACCCAGGAACCAGCGGCCGATGCCTTGTCCCGTCGCATGTTCCATCATGCCGAAATAGGCGAGCTCGACTTCTTCCGGCAGATGCGGCTTGAGATCGAAGAAGCCGGCGGGTGCGCCGTCGAGATAAAGGACCCTGATGTCGCGATCCTCGCGATGAATGCCGGCGGCAAGCTCGTCGTCATCCAGCCTCAGCACATTGACCCAGTGCCATTTGCGCCCCACCCGGTCCATCAGATAGCGGTAGAAATGCAGCGGAATGTCCTTGGTCTTCAGCAGCGCGATCTGACGGTTGTAGGGCACCGGCGGCGAATAGGCCGGCGGCACATGCATCTCGAGAAACGTCACCGTGACGTCAATATCTTCCAGCGCGCCGTTTTCCATCGTCTTCATTCCTTGCCGATCACAACGGGGCCGGTCACGACAGGCGTGTCGGAAAGCCCGCCCCACTCCGTCCATGAGCCGTCGTAAAGCCTGTTGTTGGCATGGCCAAGCGTTTCCAGCGCCAGCGTCACCACCGCTGCGGTAATACCGGAGCCGCATGAGGTGACGACAGGTTTCGACAGATCGATGCCGGCCTCCTCGATCGCCTTGCGCAGGCGGTCCTTCGACAGCAGCTCGCCATTTTCCGACAGCGCCGAATAGGGCAGATTGCGCGCGCCAGGCATATGGCCGGAGCGGATACCCGCGCGCGGCTCAGGTTCAGTGCCGGTGAAGCGGCCCGGTCCCCGGGCGTCGGCGATCTGGCTTGCCCTGGTGTCGACGATCCGGCGCATGTCGGCGAGGCTGGCGACGCGCCCGGAGTCGAAATCGGCATGAAACACGTTTGGCGCGATCTTCGTCGGCTCAGCCGTCACCGGTCTGCCGGCGGCTTTCCAGCCATCGAAGCCGCCATCCAGAATATAGGTCTGGAAGACGCCCATGACCCTGAACATCCACCACGCCCGGGGCGCCGAGAAGAAGCCCGGACCATCGTAGACGACGATGGTGTCATCGGCCGAAACGCCCATGGCGCCGACATACTGGGCAAAATGCTGCGGTGACGGCAGCGTATGCGGCAAGGGCGAATCCGGATCCGAAACGGCATCCTGATCCAGAAATCGTGCGCCCGGGATGTGGGCCGAATCGTACTCGCCGCGCGCATCGCGCTTCTGCGCCGGGAGATACCAGGATGCGTCGATGATCGTCAGGCCCGGCTGGCCGAGACGTTGCTGCAGCCAGTCTGCGTCGACGGTGAAGGGGCTGTCCTCGGCCATTTTGTGCTCCTGCTCGCCTTTTGGCGATCACTGTCTGTTCAGTTTGCCGGCATCGGCCCAAAGCGGATGCGGAAGCGCCGGTTTTCACGGCCCTTCTTCTCGATCTTGCCGATGTGGATTTCGCCGACTTCGCCAGTGCTCTTCACATGGGTGCCGCCGCAGGGCTGGCTGTCCACCGAGGCGTTGTCACCGATACAGACCAGGCGGATCTTGCCGGTGCCGGCCGGCGGCCGAACGTTCTTGGATTTCACCAGGCCGGGATTGGCGGCCAGTTCCTCGTCACTGATCAGCCTGACAAAGATCGGATGATCGGCCCGCACCAGCTCCATCAGCCCGGCGGTGATGTCCTCCTTGGTGAAGCCGGCATCCGGAGCGTCGAAGTCGACACGGCTGTCGTCCTCGGAAACGGCGGCACCGGTGATTGGAAACGGACAGACGACGGTGAGCAAATGGCAAGCCGCATGCATCCGCATCAGGAGATGCCGGCGTTCCCAGTCGATGGCCAGCCTCACCGTCTCGCCGACCTGTGGCACCGCTTGCTCAGGCGCCGGCACATGGATGATCTCGTCCTTGGTCTCGCCGGTGAGGGTAGCGGCAATGGCGATGCGGCTGCCGTCCGCGCGTTCGAGATAACCGGTATCGCCCGGTTGGCCGCCCGAAGTGGCGTAGAAGATCGTCCGGTCGAGGATGATGCCGCCGCGGTCGTTGACGGCAACGACTGTCGCATCCGCCGTCCGCAGATAGGCGTCGTCGCGAAACAGGGCATCCGTCCTGTTTGCCATCACGCGACCTTTTCGAACGGCACCGAAATTGTGCTCTTCAGCTCCATCCAGCCTGGCACCGGCAGTTGCTTCTCGCGCAGGAATTCCGGGTTGAACAGTTTTGACTGATAGCGCGTGCCGTAGTCACAAAGAATGGTCACGATGGTGTGGCCGGGACCCAATTCCCTGGCCAGGCGGATCGCGCCGGCAATGTTGATGCCGGTCGAGCCACCGACGCAAAGCCCCTCTTCCTGGATCAGGTCGAAGACGATCGGCAGCGCATCCTCATCGGGGATCTGGAAGGAAAAGTCCGGCGTGAACCCTTCGAGATTGGCGGTGATGCGCCCCTGCCCGATGCCTTCGGTGATCGAGCTGCCTTCGGACTTCAGCTCGCCGCTGGTGTAGAAGGAGTAGAGCGCGGCCCCCAGAGGGTCGGCCAGCGCGATCTTCACATCCTTGCTTTTCGCCTTCAGCCCAAAGGCGACGCCGGCCAGCGTGCCGCCGGAACCGACCGCCGAGACAAAGCCATCGACCTTGCCCCCGGTCTGGCTCCAGATTTCCTCCGCTGTGGTGCGGATATGGCCGTCACGGTTGGCAACATTGTCGAACTGGTTGGCCCAGATGGCGCCGTTCGGCTCGGTCCGCGCCAGTTGCTCGGCCAGCCGCCCCGACAGTTTCACATAATTGTTGGGGTTCTTGTAGGGCACGGCAGGCACTTCGATCAGTTCGGCACCGAGCAGCTTGATCGTGTCCTTCTTCTCCTGGCTCTGTGTGTCGGGAATGACGATGACGGTGCGATAGCCGAGCGCCTTGGCGACCAGCGTCAGCCCGATGCCGGTATTGCCCGCCGTTCCCTCGACGACGACGCCGCCGGGCCTCAGCAGCCCACGCTGCTCGGCGTCGCGGATGATGAACAGGCCGGCGCGATCCTTGACCGACTGGCCCGGATTCATGAATTCGGCCTTGCCCAGGATCTCGCAACCGGTTTGTTCCGAAGCTTTGTTGAGGCGGATCAAAGGCGTGTTGCCGATTGCGTCGATCACAGAACGGGGCATTCAGGATTCCTTGTGTAGGTGCGCCGAAACCCTAGAAACCCGAAGCTGCAGTTTCAAGGCAAGAATTTGTCTGGTCCAGTCGCATTTGCGGTACTGTAGTTGCGTCAGCGCTTCCCGAAACCGACCTCTTGCACCACAGCTCATTTTCCGGCTGACGTTGAAAAGCAGCTTTTCATTCGATTTCTTCATCGCTAGAGCAAAGCACCAACAAGTCGACAGGGCGCAGCATGACACTCTACCGGGCCAACCCGAAGCACGGCGTCGCCTGGATCACGGGCGGATCGAGCGGCATCGGCCGTGCCTTGGCCAGGGATCTTGCTTCCCAAGGCTATGCCGTCGCGGTGACGGCGCTCGACGACGATCCGATCGACACGCTTGTCGTCGAGACCGCGCAGATGCCGGGCAGCGTCACGGCCTTTCCCTGCGACGTCACCGACGAGCCGCGCATGGCAAGGACCGTCGCTGCCATCGAGAAGGAGCTCGGTCCCATCGTGCTCGCAATCTTCAATGCAGGGAATTACATTTCGACGCCGGGGGAGAATCTTGTCGTCAACGACTTTCGCCGGTCCTTCGAGGTCAATTATTTCGGCATCATCAACGGTCTCGTGCCGGCGGTCGAACGCATGCGTGTGCGGGCGCGCGGCCATGTCGTGCTGGTCGGCTCCGTGACATCCTATTTCGGCTGGCCGACAACGGCCGCCTATGGTGGCACCAAGGCGGCCATCAATATCCTGGCCGAGTCGCTGAAGTATGATTTCGACAAGATGAACGTGCGTATCCAGGTGTTCAATCCTGGCTTCATCGACACCCCGCTGACCGAGAAGAACATGCTGCCGATGCCGGGACTGATGCCGGTCAGCCGCGCATCGCGCCGCATGGCGCGGGGCATCAAGTCGGGCGGCTTCGAAGTCCATTTCCCGCGCCGGACAAGCTGGCCGCTGAAACTGCTCGCCCTGCTGCCGAGGCCGCTGTGCAGAGGGTTTATCAGCCTGATGACCAGTTGGAAGGCGCGGCCTCTGCATTACGACCGCAAGCCGCCGATCGAATAGGACGCCTGCGAAATTGGCAGGCTACCCGTTTTCGGGCCGCCGTCGCCATGGTTGAGACAAGTGCCGCGTGGAGTCTGCGATGGGGCGACGGATCGTGCTTGCTGTGCTGGGCCTTATTGCCGTTCTCGCACTGGCCTTCGTGTTCGGCCCGCGCGTTCGCGTCGACACCACGATCCGTTTCGATCCCTCGCTCATCGGCGACGATCCGCAGGCCTATGTGGCAAAGGCGGAAGCCGCCATCCCCGGAATCCGAGACGGGCTGGAGAAGGAGATCGTCTGGGCCGATCCGTTGGTGCATGCCAGGACCCCGCTATCGATCGTCTACATCCACGGCTTTTCCGCATCGAAGGGCGAGGTCCGCCCGCTGCCTGACGAAGTGGCGGAACAGCTTGACGCCAATCTCTTCTACACACGCCTTACCGGTCATGGGCAGGATGGCGCGGCGATGACGCAAGGCAGCATCAATGACTGGATCAACGACTATGAGGAGGCGCTCGCCATCGGCCGGGCGATCGGCGACAAGGTGATCGTCATCTCGACTTCGACCGGCGGCTCGCTGGCGGTCTGGGCGGCAACGCAGCCCGGTGCGTCGGACGGGGTGGCGGCGATTGCGTTCATCTCCCCGAACTTCGGCGTCAAGGCTTCGGGCGCCGAGATCCTGACCATGCCGTGGGGCAAACAAATCGCCAGGCTGGTCGCCGGCAAGGAACATAGCTTCGTGCCGCGCAACGCGCTGAATGAAAAATTCTGGACCACCCGCTATCCGATCGAAGCAACCTTGCCGATGCAGGCGCTGACCGAGCTTGCCTATGGCGCGCCGGTGGAGAAGGCGACCGTCCCTGCTTTGTTCATCTTTTCTGATTCGGACAAAGTGGTGCGGGCCGACCGCAGCCGCGAGATTGCCGGGCGCTGGGGCGCGCCGCATGAATTGGTTCCGGTCGACGACACTGGCGACCCGGACAATCACGTCATTGCCGGCGACGCGCTGTCGCCGTCGACCACGGCGTTTCTGGCGCAAAGGATCGCCGTCTGGATCGAAGCGGTGGTGAAGTAGGCCGACGAAAAGGGGCGACCGAAGCATCGCTTCGGCCGCCCTTTTCTTGTTTCGTCTCGGCAATCAGCCAGCCGAAGCTTGACTGACTGCAGCGCGGTCTGGCTTACGCGGCCCGCGCAGCCGGACGCTTACCGCCGAAGCGGCGCTTGTTGTTGCCCTTGAAGGCCGGCTTGGCGCCGTCCGGCTTGCGCTCGCCGGCGAAGGCCGGCTTGTCGCCGAAGCGCTTCTTGCCAAAGCCGTTGCCCTTGTTCTCGCCACCGGGCCGCCTGCCGTCGCGACGGCCATTGCGGTCGTTGCGGTCATTGGCCGGCTCGAAGCGCTCGTTCTTTTCTGCCGGATTGCGCAGCGGATCGGGGCTGCCGAGATGGTCGGCAACGATCGGCAGCTTGGTGCGGATGATGCGCTCGACCTGGCGCAGCTTGCTGTTCTCGGAAGGATCGCAAAGCGTGATCGCGATGCCGTCCATGCCGTTGCGGCCGGTACGGCCGATGCGGTGGACGTAGCTCTCGGCTTCATCCGGCAGATCGAAATTCACGACATGGCTGATGCCGGGTACGTCGATGCCGCGCGCCGCGATGTCGGTCGCCACCAGAATGCGCACCGAGCCGTCGCGGAAATCGTTCAGCGCTTTCTGGCGGGCGTTCTGCGACTTGTTGCCGTGAATGACGGCGGCCTTGAAGCCATCGCGCTCGAGGTCCTTGGTCACCCTGTCGGCACCATGCTTGGTGCGCGAGAAGATGATGACGGACTTCATCGCCTCATCGGCGAGCATCGTCGACAGCACCTGGCGCTTCTGCTTGGTGCGGGCAAAGACGACGCCTTGCACGATCTCGGCCGCTGCCGTGCTTTGCGGCGCGACTTCGACGCGGATCGGGTTCTTCAGCAGGCCCTTGGCCAGTTCGGCGATTTCATTGGGCATGGTCGCCGAGAACAGCACCGTCTGACGATCGGGCGCGGTCGCCTTGGCGATGCGCTTGACGTCGTTGATGAAGCCCATGTCGAGCATGCGGTCGCCCTCGTCGAGCACCAGCCATTTGGTGTCGGCAAGCATGAGGTCGCCCTCACGCACCAAGTCGGTCAACCGGCCGGGCGTTGCGATCAGGATATCGACGCCGGGCGCAACCTTCTTCACCTGGCTGAAGCGCGAGACGCCGCCAAGCACGAGCGCGGTCGAGACATGCGCGCCCTTGGCGAGGATCTTGATCGTGTCCTCGATCTGCACGGCGAGTTCGCGCGTCGGCGCCAGGATAAGCGCACGCGCCGTCTTCGGCCGGCGCTTGGTGCCGAGTGCGATGATCTTCGACAGGATCGGCAGAGCGAAGGCCGCGGTCTTGCCGGAGCCGGTCTGGGCGATGCCGAAAATGTCACGGCCTTCCATCTGCGGCGGGATCGCCTGCGCCTGGATAGGCTTCGGCTCGGTGAAGCCGGCGTTGTGGGTGGCCTTGAGCAGCGCGCCCGTAATACCCAGTGCCGCGAAACCGGTGAGTTCCGCAGTGTTGCTACCGGGCAAAGTGTTTTCGTTGGTCAAAATAATCTTCTTTCACGCGGCTTCTGGCCGCAAACATCGATGGCGGCAGGGCGCAACCTGCCGTCGAACAAATTTTCATGAAACGACAAGGCGGGCGGACGGGTTCGTCCACTCGGCTGCGCTGTCGTGCCCGCAGGCATCATGCCACGGGGCTTTTTCGCCGCTTTGTGATTTACCGGAAAAAGGGCCGATATACCGGAAAGAGGGAAAACAGACGCAACCAGTCTCATTCGTCGAGAAGGCCGGATAAGTCCCGGCCCAAGCGCCTATGCCGCCGCATATGGCCCAGTTCGCCACCAAATGCAAGGGGCGTCATGCTGCAGCGCAGCAAAATCCACGGAGCAAGCGGCGCTTGCGCTCGCTTGCCGGCACGATTACCACGAAATGCCGCTGGCTTGGGAGGTAATCGATGAAGGACGTGCTGAAGGAACTCGAGCGCCGCCGCGAGATCGCCCGCATGGGTGGTGGCCAGGCCCGCATCGATGCCCAGCACAAGAAGGGCAAGCTCACCGCGCGCGAACGCATCGAAGTCTTTCTCGACGAGGGCTCTTTCGAGGAATTCGACATGTATGTCGAACACCGCTCGACCGACTTCGGCATGGAGAAGACCAAGATCGCCGGCGACGGCGTCGTCACCGGCTGGGGCACGGTCAACGGCCGCCCGGTCTATCTCTTCGCCAAGGATTTCACCGTGTTCGGCGGCTCGCTGTCGGAAGCGCATGCCGAGAAGGTCATCAAGGTACAGGAGATGGCGCTGCGCAACCGGGCGCCGATCATCGGCCTCTACGATGCCGGCGGCGCGCGCATCCAGGAAGGCGTCGCGGCACTCGGCGGCTACGCCGAGATCTTTCAACGCAACGTGCTGGCCTCAGGCGTCATCCCGCAGATTTCCGTGATCATGGGACCGTGCGCCGGCGGCGACGTCTATTCGCCTGCCATGACCGATTTCATCTTCATGGTGCGCGACACCTCCTACATGTTCGTCACCGGGCCGGATGTGGTGAAGACCGTGACCAACGAGACGGTGACCGCCGAGAGTCTCGGCGGCGCTTCCGTCCACACGACGAAATCCTCGATCGCCGACGGCGCCTATGACAATGACGTCGAGGCGCTGCTGCAGATGCGCCGGCTGGTCGACCTGCTGCCGGCTTCCAACACATCGGAGCTTCCCGAGATCGAATGCTACCAGTCGGTCACCGACCATGATTTGTCGCTCGACCGGCTGATTCCCGATAACGCCAACAAGCCCTACGACATCAAGGAGCTGATCCTGAAGGTCGCCGACGAAGGCGACTTCTTCGAGATCCAGCAGAGTTTTGCCAAGAACATCGTCACCGGTTTCGGACGCGTCGAGGGCCGCACGGTCGGCTTCGTCGCCAATCAGCCGATGGTGCTGGCCGGCGTGCTCGATTCCGATGCCAGCCGCAAGGCAGCGCGCTTCGTGCGCTTCTGCGACTGTTTTTCGATCCCGATCGTCACCTTCGTCGATGTCCCCGGCTTCCTGCCGGGCACGGCGCAGGAATATGGCGGGCTGATCAAGCATGGTGCGAAACTCCTGTTCGCTTATGCCGAGGCCACTGTGCCGAAGATCACCGTCATCACCCGCAAAGCCTATGGCGGCGCCTATGACGTGATGGCCTCAAAACATCTGCGCGGCGACATGAATTATGCCTGGCCAACGGCGCAGATCGCGGTGATGGGCGCCAGAGGCGCGGTCGAGATCATCTACCGCAAGGACATCGGTGACGCCGAAAAGATCGCAGCTCATACAAAGGCTTACGAGGATCGCTTCCTGTCACCCTTCGTCGCTGCCGAGCGCGGCTATGTCGATGAGGTGATCATGCCGCATTCGACCCGCCGCCGCATCGCCCGGGCGCTGCGCATGCTGCGCAACAAAGACATGCAGAACCCCTGGAAGAAGCACGACAACATCCCGCTGTGAGGCGCCGGCAACTCACTCCTCTTCCGCCGCCCCGAACCCCGCTCCCATGGTGGCGCGGACAGGGCTGCCCCACGGTGTCGCGTGATTGTCGATGCGCATCTGGAAGATGAAATAGGTCGGCGAGCAGAAGCCGATGCCTCTGACCTTGCCGATGCCCGGCGTGTCCGGCGGCAGCGATTGGCACATATAGTCCTCGCGGCAGAAATGATCGGCCGAACAGGCCGGCCGGTTGCCGCGATTGACGGCGCCGCCAAGGCATTGGTCGAAATTGTTGGTGGCCACGCAGATGTCGAATTTCTTGCCGCCGACCAGCCCGCAGATCTCATTCGGCATCGGCTTGCCAGCTTTGAAGGCCGCGAAGGCACGGTCCTTGTCGTCGCAGCCGCGATAGGCGATGCCGCCCGGCACGCCGATCTTCGGCGGTCGGCAGGTGTAGGCGGTACGGGAAATGTCCGAGGCGAAGGCCGCGAACTGGCCCGATTTGCTGTAGCGGTCGTTGAAAGGCTGCGCCGCATTGCTGGCGATCGAGCCGGTCAGGCAGGGATGGCCGGAAAACAGTTTTTCGCTGTCCTTGGGCAGCAGGCATTGCGCCAGTTTCGTGTGCACGCCCGAAGCGGTGGCCAGCGGCGTGCAGACGGTGCCGCCGCCGCATTTCCAGGTCGCACCGAAGCGGTCCGCATCTTCCGGCATCAGGCACGGCATGGCCATCTCGGCCGGCGCGTAGTCGACCGCGGCGTCCGTCCAGGCTGCCGGCGGCGCAAAGGAGAGCGGACGGAAGCGGTTTGGCTCCCTGCCCTCAGCTGTAGCGCGCAGCCAGGCCTGGCGGCGCGGGATCTCGGCATGAAGATGCGGCGAGATGCCGACCTCGATGCGGTTGAGCGGCGATGTCGTCTTGTCGTCAAGGCCGATGAAATGGAAGCCGGCAGTGGAACCGGCCTGATGGCAACCCTGGCAGGCGCCATTGTCCAGCCGCTCGACCAACGCTTCCGGCGTGCGCACCAGTTTTAGCGTGGAATAATCGAGCGATGCGAATTCCTTGGGCTGGAACAATTCCGTAAACGGATGATTGGCCTGCCGCGCGCTGCCGAAGGTCGACCATGAGATGATCTTTCTGGCCAGGAACTCGTCGGGGATTTCATAGACACCTTCATCGACCGCCGGCAAATTGGCGCCGACATAGGCGGCGAGCCGTGCTTTCAGCGCCGTGTCCTGCGAGAGCCGTGCGGTGTCGGGCGTGTTCTCCAGCGGCTTCTCGCTGATAGCAGCGCCATCGATGCCGAATACCCGCATGAGATAGGCGGCCTGCCCGCCGAACTCGGTTTCCTGACCGGACGGGAAGCGTACCACCTGCGCGTTGAGCTCCAGCTGCTTGAAGGTGAGCCCAGCTCTCTCCAGCGGCCCGCCGGTCAGCCAGCCGGCATCGACGCTCTCGTCAAGCTGTGGCGTCCAGCGCCCGGCAACACCTACGCAGCCGCCATCGGCGTCGGGGGCGGCGCTGTAGACGGCATTGAAATTGAATGGCAGGCGCGACGCCAGCAGCTTGCCGTTTTTGCGAAAGCTGTAGGCCAGGCGGTAGATGAAGCGCACCTCGCCGCAGCTCCTGTCGCCTTGCAGCACCGCGAAGTCGCGACGATCGAGCCGGTTGATGACGCCGACCAGCCGGAAGCGCGCGGCGTCGGTCTTCAGCCAGCGCATGTCCATGATGCGGCCGACATTGCCGTCGGTGACTTCGTAGAGCGTCCGGCCGCCGGCTTTCATATCGGCACGAAGTGCTGCAACATCGGAGGCAACCGTTTCGACGATGGCGTGAAAGGCCGGCGCCTCGTCGTAAAGCGTCTTCAGACCGCCCTCGCCGTCGACCCCCAAAACATCGGCGAAACCGAAACCCGTGGCATCGAGTGCGGCGAGCACCGCCGGATCGTCGACGATCGTCACAGGACCTTCGGCGCGCGCCGTCGGCGCCATGAAGACAGCGATGAGGGTGGCAAGCAACAGAACGAGCGCGCGGCTCATTGGGCAGCCGTGCGCGCGTCGAAGAGGTCGCGCAACACCGGCACCAGTGCCAACGGCAGGTCCTCGGCGATCAGACCGGGTCCGAACCGGCTGCCGGCTTCGGCATGCAACCACACCGCCGCGCAGGTGCCCTCGAAGGGCAGCATGCCTTGCGCCAGCAAACCGGCAATGATGCCCGACAGCACGTCGCCTGACCCGGCTGTGGCCAGCCACGGTGCACCGTTGGAGTTGATCGCCGCTTTGCCATCGGGCGCTGCTATGACCGTGTCGGCGCCCTTGTAGACGATGACGGCGTTGGCCCGCGCGGCGGCCGTTCGCGCCTTGTCCAATTTCGACATGGTTTTGTCCCCGGCGATATCAGGGAACAGGCGGCCGAATTCGCCCTCATGCGGCGTAACTATCAAGGCAGGCGCATTCGGCTGACGGGCAGCTTCGAACAGCGCCTGAGGCTGATGGGCCAGCGACGTGATGGCGTCGGCATCGAGCACCATCGCACCGGCGTAGCTTGCAGCCGCCGATGTGCGTGCTTCCTCCTCCAAAGCCTTGATCAGTTGCAGGGCGAAATCGCCGACCTTGGGCTTTGGCCCGAGCCCCGGTCCGAACACCAGCGCCCCGGGATGGCGCACCGTTAGAAATTCCTGCACCTCCTCGAGCGAGCCCGCCTCGCGCAGCATGATCGAGGTCAGGTGAATCGCGTTCACCTGCATGGCATTGCCAGGCGACAGCACGGTGACCGCCCCTGCCCCGCTTCTGGCGGCGGCCAGCGCCGACAGCCGCGCCGCGCCGGTAGCACTGGGACCGCCGGAAAAGACGCCGACATGGCCGCGCTTGTATTTGTGCGCATCCACCGCCGGCACGGGAAATTCCTGCAACCACAGGTCCGGCACATTCTCGAAGGTCGAGACGGCGAGCTGGGCGATGATGCCGTCGCCGATGCCGATATCGGCGAGCACGATCTCACCGCATTGCCCGCGCCCCGGCAGCAGCAGGTGGCCAGGCTTTTTCCGCGCGAAGGTGATGGTGACCTCGGCACGAAACGCCCTGCCCAATATGTCACCGCTCCTTCCAGAGACGCCGGACGGCAGGTCGACCGCGACCACGGGCAGGCTCAGGGCTGTCACTGTATCGATGGCTTTCGCGGCGTCGCCGGACAGCGGCTTCGACAGCCCCGCCCCATAGAGCGCGTCGATCACGATCGAGCCAGGCTTGGCGTCAAAGTCAGACAGCGGCCGGGGCTTGATCGGGCATTCCGCGGCGGCGAGCGCCGCATCGCTTTTCGGCCTCGGCGCGCCGGATGCCCAGACCGATGTGCCGACGCCGCTGCCGGCCAGGATGCGGGCAACGACATAGCCATCGCCGCCATTGTTGCCGGGCCCGCACAGCACATGGATGTGCTTTGCCGAGGGGTAGCGCTTGAGAACCTCGGCCGCGACCGCTCCACCAGCGCGCCGCATCAGGCCGATGCCGTCGGCTGGGCCGGCGGCAATCGTCAGCCGATCGGCCTCGCTCATTTCGGCCGGGGAAAGAAGTTCGTTGCTCATGGATTGCCGATCCGCATGCGATCAAGCATTGTCCGATTTCGATCCTAAGCAAACAAGGGGGAGTTGCCGAGATCTGCAGCCATAACGTTGGCACGAAGGCCTCGCGGGCAGAAAGTTGCCTGAGGGATAGGCAATATGCCTGATTTTTGTGCGGACGGAGGTGCTGGCGCTGTGTAGGCTCTGGCAGTCCATGCCGCTTCCGGTGCAGCGAATGACGCGAATTTGCATCCCGGTGCGGCGCGGCTTTGAAATCTTATGAGACCGCTTAGAATCCGCTGAATTGGCACAGTTCGTGCTTGATGGAGGCGCAAGCGGGGGGTCACAACCCGTTTTTTTGGCAGTGGAGGCCACTTTTTACATGAAAAAGATCGAAGCGATCATCAAGCCATTCAAGCTCGACGAAGTGAAGGAAGCGCTTCAGGAGGCCGGACTGCAAGGCATCACCGTCACCGAAGCAAAAGGCTTCGGTCGTCAGAAGGGTCACACCGAACTCTACCGCGGCGCCGAATATGTCGTCGATTTCCTGCCCAAGGTGAAGATCGAGGTCGTGCTTGGCGACGACGCGGTCGAAGGTGCGATCGAGGCCATCCGCAAGGCGGCCCAGACCGGTCGTATCGGCGACGGCAAGATCTTCGTTTCCAATATCGAGGAAGTCGTGCGTATACGCACCGGCGAAACGGGCATGGACGCGGTCTGACCGACCGCGCCATCCTCCCGAAAAACGTCATCATCAAAAAAAGTCATCACACAGGGATACATGACATGACGACAGCCAAAGACATCATGAAGCAGATCAAGGACAACGACGTGAAATTCGTCGACCTGCGCTTCACGGACCCGAAGGGCAAGCTGCAGCACGTGACGATGGATGTCATCGAGGTCGAGGAAGACATGTTCGCCGATGGCGTGATGTTCGACGGCTCGTCGATTGCCGGCTGGAAGGCCATCAACGAGTCCGACATGGTGCTGATGCCCGATCCGGAAACGGTCCACATGGACCCGTTTTTCGCGCAGTCGACCATGGTCATCCTGTGCGACATCCTCGATCCGGTTTCGGGTGAATCCTACAACCGCGATCCGCGCGGTACGGCCAAGAAGGCCGAGGCCTACATGAAGGCCGAAGGCATCGGCGACACCATCTTTGTCGGCCCGGAAGCCGAGTTCTTCGTGTTCGACGACGTGAAGTACAAGGCCGATCCCTACAACACCGGATTCAAGCTCGACTCCACGGAGCTGCCGTCGAACGACGACACCGACTATGAGACCGGCAATCTCGGCCACCGTCCGCGCATCAAGGGCGGCTACTTCCCGGTGCCGCCGATCGACAGCGCACAGGACATGCGCTCGGAAATGCTGACCGTGCTCGCCGAAATGGGCGTGCGCGTTGAAAAGCACCACCACGAGGTGGCGGCGGCTCAGCACGAACTCGGCATCAAGTTCGACGCGCTGGTGCGCAACGCCGACAAGATGCTGATCTACAAGTATGTCGTCCACCAGGTCGCCAACGCCTATGGCAAGACGGCCACCTTCATGCCGAAGCCGATCTTCGGCGACAACGGCTCGGGCATGCACGTCCACATGTCGATCTGGAAGAACGGCAAGCCGACCTTCGCCGGCAATGAATACGCCGGTCTGTCGGAAAGCTGCCTGTTCTTCATCGGCGGCGTCATCAAGCATGCCAAGGCGATCAACGCCTTCACCAACCCGCTGACCAATTCCTATAAGCGCCTGGTGCCGGGTTATGAAGCGCCGGTTCTGCTCGCCTATTCGGCGCGCAACCGCTCGGCGTCCTGCCGTATCCCGTTCGGCTCGTCGCCGAAGGCCAAGCGCGTCGAGGTCCGCTTCCCCGATCCGGGCGCGAACCCCTACCTCGCCTTCTCAGCGCTGCTGATGGCCGGCCTCGACGGCATCAAGAACAAGATCCATCCCGGCCAGCCGATGGACAAGGATCTCTACGACCTGCCGCCGAAGGAGCTGAAGAAGATCCCGACCGTCTGCGGCTCGCTGCGTGAAGCCCTGCAGAGCCTCGACAAGGACCGCGGCTTCCTGAAAGCCGGCGGCGTCTTCGATGACGACCAGATCGACAGCTACATCGAGCTGAAGATGGCCGAAGTGATGCGCTTCGAAATGACCCCGCATCCGGTCGAGTACGACATGTACTACTCCGTCTGAGATTCAATCTCGGTCCAAGATTAGCTATAATGCTCAAGCCCTTGAAAGACGTCCCTCTTTCAAGGGCTTTTTGCTGCGCTCCATAGGAATTGCCAGCCGACCGGCATGCCTCGCCTGCACGGCAGCCGCGCATGGACAGCCGTATCCGCCTTTCGTCTTCGACGATCATAGGATGCCCGGATTCTTGGACCTACGGTCCATCGGAGCGGCCGGCTTGAGCGCGTCGCTTCAATCACAACTCGGCGGTGTTCAGTAAATGATCAAGGGAGGCGGCTCGGTCGCCAACTTCGGAGCCAGGAGCGAGCGGAGCACTGTCTCAGGCTACAGTGACCGCTCGTCCGGCGCCCACGCCAATGCCGCCGTTCAAGAAAACCCCGCCCGTCCGAACAGCATTGCGTGACGTAACCCCAAGGCCTGCGAATACGCATGCCGTAGCGTGATCTGTCAACGCCGCCAGCCGGGTGGCGAATGACCGATTCCGTTGTATGAACAGATGCTTATGGAAGATCCATCGCCCCGGACAAGGGCTGGAAAAGGCGGTTTTCCGGGCTTTCTGGCGAGTGATCGCCGCAGACCCGCACGGCTGCGGCCGGAACTCACGGGCGATTAGCGACCGCCGGAACTGCCTGACTTTTTCTGGGTATGTTTTACCGGGAATGCAGTCAGCCGGGTAACGGCCAAAAAAGAACCCCGGCGCGAAACGCCGGGGTCCTCTTGTCATACAGTCCGAAACACTTAAGCGGCGGCTGAAACCTGAGCGCTTGCCGGAACCGAGGCGATCGTCTTCAGGATTTGCGAGGCGATCTGGTAGGGGTCGCCCTGCGAGTTCGGACGGCGGTCTTCCAGATAACCCTTATAGTCGCTCTTGATGAAGGAATGCGGCACGCGGATCGAGGCGCCACGGTCGGCAATGCCATAGCTGAACCGGTTCCACGGCGCGGTCTCGTGCTTGCCGGTCAAACGCTTGTCGTTGTCCGGGCCGTAGACGGCGATGTGATCCATCAGGTTCTTGTCGAAGGCCGCCATCAGCGCTTCGAAATAGGCTTTGCCGCCGACTTCGCGCATATAGGCGGTCGAGAAGTTGGCGTGCATGCCAGAGCCGTTCCAGTCGGTGTCTCCGAGCGGCTTGCAGTGGTATTCGATGTCGATGCCGTATTTCTCGGTCAGGCGCTGCAGGAGGTAGCGGGCCATCCACATCTGGTCGGCGGCCTTCTTGGAGCCCTTGCCGAAAATCTGGAATTCCCATTGGCCTTTGGCCACTTCGGCGTTGATGCCTTCGTGGTTGATGCCGGCGGCGAGGCAGAGGTCGAGATGCTCCTCGACGATCTGACGCGCGACGGAGCCGACATTGGAATAGCCGACGCCGGTGTAGTACGGGCCCTGGGGTGCGGGATAGCCGCTCTCGGGGAAGCCGAGCGGGCGACCGTCCTTGTAGAAGAAATATTCCTGCTCGAAGCCGAACCAGGCGCCCTCGTCATCGAGGATGGTGGCGCGCTTGTTTGAGGCATGCGGCGTGACACCATCGGGCATCATGACTTCGCACATGACCAGCACGCCGTTGGTGCGGGCGGGATCCGGATAGACCGCAACCGGCTTCAGCACGCAATCGGAGCTGTGCCCTTCGGCCTGCTGGGTCGAGGAACCATCGAAGCCCCACAGCGGCAGCTGCTCGAGTTCAGGGAATTCGGCGAATTCCTTGATCTGCGTCTTGCCGCGAAGGTTGGGGACCGGGGTATATCCATCGAGCCAGATATACTCGAGCTTGTATTTCGTCATTCTAGCCTCTCGTTGCTTGATCACCGAACACTGAACGGCGTCGACATGCGTCTGCCGTCAGCAGCCGGCCTGCCGCACACTTAAAATGCAATTCGTGTGCCATTCTTGGTCCGGAGGGTGCGACAAAATTGACGCGGCATCCACCGGAAGTCGGTGAGCCGCCTAAGCAATGCGCCCGGATCCATCACAGTCCTTATTTGCACAAATAATGTGCAAACGCTGATCTTTTCATAGGCATATTGCCTAACTTGATTGCAGACCTTATCTTCAGGCCAAGTTGAATCGAAAAGGTTCGGCGGAAGAAAGGAACCCGGCAATGGAAGTCATTTCCACACGACCGTCGGCCAAAATTTTGATGTTCCCGGCGGCAGCACGCCTCTCTGCCTCAAATTTGAGCGGAAAGGCTAAGTTTGCGGCAGAGCTTGCCTCGCTGCGTGGTGCCCGCGCGGATTTCGGCGACGGCTGGTACCATGAGGCAGCCATCGAGGAAGAGGCCCGGGGCCGCAAGAGCTGACACAAAGGGCAGCAGCCCTCGCCAACGAATTGGCCTGAAAAGAAAAAGCCCGGCGCGATCGTTCGCGCCGGGCTTTCTTTTGAACGCTGGGGCTGCCTACTCCTTGGCGTGCAGGTCGGTGCCGAGCGTATCCTTGACGAAGATCATGCCGATGACCAGCGTTATAGCCGCGATCACCACCGGGTACCAAAGGCCATAGTAGATGTCGCCTTTGTAGGCGCTGAGCGCGAACACGGTTGCCGGCAGCAGTCCACCGAACCAGCCATTGCCGATGTGATAGGGCAGCGACATGCCGGTGTAGCGAATGCGGGTCGGGAACATCTCGACCAGGATCGCCGCGATCGGCCCGTAGACCATGGTCACGAACAGCACCAGGATGAACAGGATGCCGATCGTCATTGGCCAGTTCACTGCTGCAGGATCGGCGAACATGGCGAACGCGCCGCCGCCTGGAATGTTGTAGACGGTGACTTCGGGTGCGCCCGCTGCCTCATCGGTGGTCAGCAGCTTGTCCTTGACCGCCTGGTCGATCGGCACCGTCGCCTTTTCACCGGCACGGATGGCAGCGGCGTCCAGCTTCAGTTCCGGGTTGGCGGCAACAAACGCATCGAGCTTCTGGTCCGCAACCTTGGCTGCCGCGCGCTTCAGCGGATAGCCGCCGTCCTGCAGCGACATATTGACGGCCTTGATGAAGGCCGCTTCCTTGGTCTTGGCCTGATCACCGGCGGCGATGGCGTCATAGGACTCGACCGTCTCGTTGCCGATTTTGACAGATGCGGGTGTGCCGGCGGCAGCCGTCGACACCACGTCATAGGGAACCGAGTTCTTGGTCAGGAAAGAAGTCGCGATATCGCAGGATGTCGTGAACTTCGCCGTGCCAACCGGATTGAACTGGAACTTGCAGTCGCCCGGCGCCGCGGTCACCGTCGCCCTGGTGTTCTGCTGCGCCGTGGCGAGTGCCGGATTGGCAGCCCATGTCAGTGCCTTGAACAGCGGGAAGGTGCAGACAATCGCCAGCGCAAGGCCCGCCATGATGATCGGCTTGCGGCCGATCTTGTCGGAGAGCCAGCCGAAGACGACGAAGAAGATCGAACCGACCGCCAGGGCGACCGCGATCATGATGTTGACCGACTGCGCGTCGACCTTGAGCACGTTGGTCAAGAAGAACAGCGCGTAGAACTGGCCATTGTACCAGACCACGGCCTGACCGGCTGTGAGGCCGAGCAGCGCCAGCAGTGCAATCTTGGCGTTCTTCCATTGGCCGAAGGCTTCCGTCAGCGGCGCCTTGGAGCCCTTGCCCTCATCCTTCATGCGCTGGAAGGTCGGGGATTCGGAAAGCGAAAGCCGGATCCAGATCGAGATGCCGAGCAGCAGGAAAGACACGATGAACGGAATACGCCAGCCCCAGGCAGCATAGTTTTCCTTGCTCAATGAAGCCTGTACGATCAGGATCACAACCAGCGACAGGAACAGGCCGAGCGTCGCCGTGGTCTGGATCCACGAGGTGTAGTAGCCGCGCCGGTTGTCCGGCGCATGTTCGGCGACGTAAGTGGCCGCGCCGCCATATTCGCCACCCAGAGCCAGGCCCTGCAGCATGCGCAGGATGATCAGGATCACGGGAGCGGCGATGCCCAAAGTGGCATAGCCGGGCAGCAAGCCGACCAGGAAGGTCGACAGGCCCATGATCGTCATGGTGACAAGAAAAGTATATTTACGGCCGACAAGGTCACCGATGCGGCCGAACAGCAGTGCGCCGAACGGGCGCACAAGGAAGCCTGCGGCGAAAGCCAACAGCGCGAAAATGTTGCGGGTCGCTTCCGGAATGGCTGGGCTGAAAAAGGTCGAACCGATGAACACCGCCAGCGAGCCATAGAGATAGAAATCATACCATTCGAAAACGGTGCCGAGCGAGGAAGCGAAGATGACTTTCTTCTCTTCCCGCGTCATGCCGCGGCTTGTTCCGCCGGCGGTCGATGCTATTGCCATTGCGTTATCCTCCCGTGAGATCCGTTCTCATTGCTGCGCGACACTGTCCGCGTTCTCCTCCGAGCACGGACTCAACGACAGCCATCGGGGAAAAATGACAGAAAGCGCCCGCCAAAGGCAGCGCGTCTTTGGGATTATGACTTTGGTATTAGGTGCGCTGCGGGATGAAACCGGGCGAGTTGGTAAACCCCTAGCCCTTGAGCGCTTGCAGCAGGCCGGCGGCAGCCATCATGTCGCGCTTGCGAGCCGCGCGGCGGGCAACGGCCTCCGCATCCTGCCCCCAATGCTCGATCTGCCAGTCCTCGTCGACATGAGCAGCGGCCCAGGCAGCCTCAGCGTCGATCTCGCCGAAATCGACAGCCAGCGCCAGCAGCGCCGAACCGGTCAGCGACGTCATCACATGAATGGCGGCGAGCCGCAGCGGCTCGGCGCGCTGGGCAAGATGGCTGCCCAGCACGGCGATGGTCTCGCGCGGCTGCTCGACATGGATGATGCCCTCGGCCAGATTGAAGCGGGCTCCGAGTGTCCTCGCCCAGTCGATCACCGGATCCCAATGCTGGTTCTGCCGCTCCACCAGCCCTTGCGGTGCGTCGGCGCGATAGCAGGTGAGATCGGATGAGGCAAAGCGCAGGATATCCTCCAGCACCGCCTGCGGGTCGCTGGCGACGCCATCGATGGCCGTGTTGACGAGGCGCATCACCGGCATCTTCACCGGATCGATGGTCTCGCTTTGGGCGGCGAACTCGTCGGCGACGAGCGCGGCTGCTGCTTCGGTCGGCAGCACCAGCAGCGCCTTGCCCGGCGTCCGCACCGGCTTGCCGTCGAGATGCACGGCAAAGCCACTGTCGAAAGGTGCCACAGAGGCGGCCTTGTAGAAGCGTTTGGGCAGAGGCGTCTTCATCTGGATCTGGGCGCGGCGCACAGGATCCGGGTCGGAGAGATACTTGCCCGCTTCGAGGTCGTTGAGGATGTCACGCATGAAGGTCTCTCTTACACCGGCGTCAGCTTGCGCGCCGGCCGGTTGACGATGATCAGGCCGGCGGCAATCAGGCCAAGTGCCAGGAAAATGCGCATGGTCAGCGGCTCATTCAAGAACATGGCTCCGCACAGGACGCCGAAAACCGGCGACAGGAAGGTGAAACTGGACAAGCCTGACGCCGGATAGCGCCGCAGCAGCCAGAACCACAGCACATAGGTGAAGGCGACGATGTAGACCGCCTGGAAAAGCAGCGCCAAGGTCGGCAGCACGGTCGGGTCGCGAACGGGCGGGCCGGCGAGAGGCAGCACCAATACGCCTACGATCGCTGCCCCGGCGAGTTGGTAAAACAGAAGCTTCTCGGCGCTCGCCTCGACCAGCTTCGACCGCTTGATGAGGATGTTGGTCAAAGCCCAGAAGAATCCGGAGCCAAGGCTCAGCAGATCGCCGAACAGCATGTCTCCGCCGCCGCCAAGCTTGTCGGAAAACACCGCGGCAAGGCCGGCAAAGGCCAGCAGCAGGCCAAGGAATTTTCTCAACGTGATCTGCTCGCCGAGCAGGAAATGGCCGCCGAGCAGCATCCAGAACGGCATGGTGTTGACCAGCAGCGTGTTGCGGGCAACGGTCGTATGCTCCAGGCCGACATAGAGGCAAAGGAACTCGATGCCGAAAAGCGCGCCAACCACGATGCCGGCGAGCAAGGTCCCGTCGCGCGTGAAAAGCGCGATGCCGCGCCACCGGCACCAGGCAAAGACACACATGCCGCCGATGATCGAGCGCGCGATCGACAGGAAAACCGGATCATAGCCAGCGTAGGAGATCTTGGCGGCGACGTAATTCAGCCCCCAGGAAAAGGTCAGCCCGACCATGATCGCGGCGGCGGCCAGGTCGACCGTGTCGCGCCGGTCGAGCGCGTCGGTGGCGCCGCTCACGATCAGTCCTCCGCGCTGGCGTCGTCGAAGCCGATCAGGTTCCAGCTCTGGCGCATATGCGGTGGCATTGGCGCCGTGACATCGATGACGCCCTTGTCGGGATGCGGAATGATGATGCGGCGGGCGTGCAGATGCAGGCGGTTTTGAATGCCCCCGGGAAAGTCCCAGTTGGTGTCGGCCTCGAAATATTTCGGATCGCCCAGGATCGGGCAGCCGATGTAGGCGGCATGGACGCGAAGCTGGTGGGTGCGGCCCGTATAGGGCTCCATTTCAAGCCAGGTCATCGTCTGCGCCGCCTGCTCGATGATGCGGTAGTAGGACACAGCGTGGTCGGCGCCCTTTTCGCCATGCGCGGCGACCCGCACGCGGTCACCGTCCGGCGTCGGCTCCTTGATCAGCCAGGTCGAGATCTTGTCCTCGCGTTTGGGCGGCACGCCCTTGACCAGCGCCCAATAGGTCTTCTTGGTCTCGCGGGCGCGAAACGCTTCCGAGAGCTTCATGGCGGCCAGTCGGGTGCGGGCGACGACCAGCACGCCCGAAGTGTCGCGGTCGAGCCTGTGAACCAGTCTGGGCTTCTCGCCCTTCTGGTTGCGCCAGGCCTCCAGCATGTCGTCGACATTGCGGGTGACGCCCGAGCCGCCCTGCACCGCAAGGCCCGCCGGCTTGTTGAAGACGAAAACCTTAGGGTCTTCATGGATCAGCATTTTCGACAGGACATCGGCATCGCCCTGGTTGCGGATCGAGTGGCCGGTCAGCGCACTCTCGCCCTTCTTGTCAACCTCGAGCGGTGGGACGCGAACCATCTGGCCGGGCTCGACACGGGTGTCGGCCTTGACCCGGCCGCCGTCGACACGGATCTGGCCGGAGCGCAGAAGCTTCTGCAAATGGCCGAAACCAAGGCCCGGGAAATGGGTCTTGAACCAGCGGTCGAGCCGCATGCCCGCCTCACCGGCTTCCACCGTGATCTGTTCAACGCCTGCCATGTTTTTTGTCGCTTATCCGTTTCCCGAGCCAAGCTCGGCCTGTTCTTGGCGCGGCAATAGCACTAAGGCAGGCTTCTTGCGAGCCAAAGTCCCAGAAACAGGGCGATAATGGCGCCAATGACGCTGGCAAGGGCATAACCCAGCGCAGGCAGCGTGGCTCCCCGCTCCCACAGCGTCGCGAAATCGAGCGAAAAGGCTGAGAAGGTGGTGAAGCCGCCAAGAATGCCGGTGGCAACGAACAGCCTGACCTCGTTCGATCCGCCACGGCGCATCATGGAGGCGATGAACAGCCCCATGGCGAAGGAGCCGATGACGTTGATGGCCATCGTGCCCCAGGGATAGTTGGGGCCGACAAAACGCAGCGCGCCGATGTTGGTAAGGTGACGAATTCCGGCACCGATGCCGCCACCGACGACGACGAGAAACAGATTGAACATGACCGTTTACTGCCCCCGCAGGGCTGCCCGGTCAATCCCTCGTTGTGGGCGCAACCGCACGGATCAGCCGAGCTCGTCACCACTCAGGCGTTGCCCATCCCGGATATTTTTTCCTGAACTCGTTATAGAGGTCATCGATCTCCGTTTTGCCGATAGGGCGCACCTGTTCGTAGAGGTAGCCCTTGACGTCGCCGGACAGCTGGTACGCCGCGATGCGCCTGTATGCTGCGCCGATGCCTTTGCCCTCGACAATGTATTGGTCCGGTATCGAGACACAGAGCTGCGCACCCGGCTGCAGATGGGTAACGGGCGGATCGGTCACGACAACGTATTTGGACTTCAACGCCGCCGGTCTGAATCGATCGCGACTATCGACCTGACAAGCCCACTCGATGCGAGGGTAAAGGTCCTTGTCCATTTCATAGAGCAATGAGTCGCTCATGATCCCGCTGGACGCAAATACCGACAACCGGTCCCCAGGTCCCATCTTTCCAAGAAGGTCATCGATAAGGCGCCTGTATTCTGGAAGATTGTCGAGGTGCAGCGGGAGCGTGGCTTCCCTGGCAAAGACGTAGCTGATCGGTGACAGCACCTGGCGGCTTATCGGGAAAAAGGTACCGAAAAACGCCAGCATGGCGGCAACGGCTATCGCGGCGTTCGACCATCGCGATCTCAGCGCCGGCATCGAAACGATCGCAACGATTGCCTGGGCGTAGGCAGGAAAGAGCCAAAGAAACATTGGCACCGAATGATGGCGATCCGGGTCCTGCATACGGGTGAAGAGGAAGAAGGTGAGTACCGAAGCAACGGCACAGAACAGGGAAAATCTGTTTTGGCGTATGATGGAGATGTAAAGGCCAAATGCGATCAACAGCCAGTTCACATAGCTGAGCCGCGATCCTACCTGGTCAACCTGTGAGACGAAGCTCGTCTTGTATCCGCTGTAAAGGTCGCCATAGCTGGTTCCCAGTATCTTGAGGATCAGGGGTTGCTGGAAGGTCAGCGCGGCTCCGACAACCACGAGGATCGCGCACAGGCCCCCGACGGCGGCATTGCGGAGTGCGGGAAAGTCCCGGTCTTTGGCGACCTGCAGAAAACAGAAGAAGGCCGCGGAAATTCCGACCCCGATGACGGGATAAGCGTACCAGCGGCGCAGCATGAATGCCAACCACAGGCATACGCCGACACGTATTCCGCTGATCACCGGTTCATGGGTCAGGAACCTCGATTTCCAGAGAAAATAGGTTGCCGCGCAAAGCGCGAGACAGCCGGCAATGTCAGGCAACCCACGAAGGGTCGCCGCCCAGAAGGGCGTGTAGAGAAAGGCCGCAATCCATACGGTGAACCAGCTTCGGCATGAAGACGCCCCGGTCGCCGCCTCCAGATAGCTTATTCTGCCGATGAGAAGAGCGGTCGGGACCAGATAAACAGCGACTATTCCGGCGATGTAGGAAAACCGCGAATCGCCAAAAACGATGTGAAACGGCATCAGCGGCACCAGGATCGCCGCACTGTAGTCATCCGTTGCGATCGAGGTCCTCAAATGGCTGAGCCACTCGAGAGGGCTCTGGACCAGGAGCGTGCCTTGCCGGCTGAACGTGTCGAAATAGGCAGCGAAGTCCCAGTAATAGACAGGCTGTTCAAGCCCTACATAGGTGAGAGCAAGAGCAATTCCCACAAGAGCGGTGCACACATATGTCGTTGCCCAAAATCCGAGAGATCTGTTCTTCGTCACTTGAAGCCGCCAGAAGGAGAAGAGGCAGAACTGTCAAAGTCAGCCCGGGCCGCCGTTCATGCAGCCAGGAGCCGTTCCGGCGCATGAGCGGCCACAGGATAGCCAAGTCTCACATGCAGAGCACCCAAATGCCGCCGGCAGCGCCGGTTTTCCAAAGCTCAGGTCGTCCCGGCATTCTTCGGCTTGGTCGAACCGATCATCTTCCAGTTCTTGTAGAACATGGAATTGATGCGCTCGACGCTCACCGAGACGACGGCGAGCATGCCCGCGATCAGTCTGGGAACTGGAGACGGCCGGATGATGTCCATGAACACGCAGTAGCGGCGTCCGTCATACTCGTTGACCGAGCGATGCAGCAGCGTGTCGTCGAAGACGAACAGCGGATTGTCGTACCAGTAGTTCTTGACGTTGCCGCACTCGACGAAAATCTCCGACTTAACCGGGATCAGATTGTAGAGAATGCGCAGGCTGAGCCGCAGCGGGCCGAAATGCCAGGATGTCGATTCGCGCTTGCTGAAGACGGAAACGGCGATGGTCTTGATGTATTTGAAATCCTTGTTGAACTCGGCGACGTTGTCGATCCTGTGCTTGCCGTACCACTGGTAGACATACATGCCGCGCCGGCCGGCGCCGAAATTGGCATCGATATCGGCGATGATCTCATCCTTGCGCGCCTTGAAGATGTCCAGGACCTCGTTGACCTCGCGTTGATAGTCGGCGGGAAACTGATCCAGCTTCCACACGCCAGGATTTCTGTAGCACAGGAGGTCGACCAGCAGGTTGAACGGCGAAAGCAGCCAGGTGAACAGGCCGTTGCCGAGAAAATAGCCTGAGAACAGCGACAGATCCTTGCGGTCGTTGCGCAGCACGTCGATCAGGCCGCAGACGATGAAGATCGTCGTCAGGATGGGGATGAAATAGAAGCCAAGGGCGAGAAGCGGGATGGCAATGGCGAATTTGCGAAGGGATTTGCGAAGATTTTTTGTCATTTTTCCACGCGCCAAGCGCGATCCTGTTGCGAATGAGGTGCCCAAATCAAGGCAATGGCCACCGCCCGGTCGTGCGCCTTGATAAGGTTTTTTGGGTTACCACACAACGGCCCTGCTACCGCGGCCGGCTGGCTGCCTGCTGGATCTGGTCAATAGCCTCACGCAACCCGGCTATTCCCGCTCTTTGCGCAGCTTTGCCCAATAATCGAGCCGCTTCCTGATATCGCGCTCGAAGCCGCGCTCGGGCGGATCATAGAAGGTCTGGCGACCCATCTTCTCCGGAAAATAATCCTGCCCCGAAAAGGCATCCGGCTCGTCATGGTCGTAGCGGTAGCCCGCGCCGTAATCCTCCTCTTTCATCAGCTTGGTCGGCGCGTTGAGGATGTGCTTGGGTGGCAGCAGCGAGCCGTGTTCCTTGGCGGCCCGCGTGGCGGCCTTGAAAGCGTTGTAGACGGCGTTGGATTTGGGCGCGGTGGCGAGATAGACGGTGGCCTCGGCAAAGGCGAGTTCGCCTTCGGGCGAGCCGAGATAGTCGTAGGCATCCTTGGCGGCATTGGCGACGACAAGCGCCTGCGGGTCGGCAAGGCCGATGTCTTCCATGGCCATGCGCACCAGCCGGCGGCCTAGATAGAGCGGATCCTCGCCGGCATCGAACATGCGTGCGAGATAGTAGAGAGCCGCGTCAGGATCTGAACCGCGTACCGATTTGTGCAGCGCCGAGATCAGATTGTAATGGCCGTCCTGGCCCTTGTCGTAGATTGGCGCGCGGCGCTGGACGATGCGCTGCAGACCCTCGGGATCGAAGACCTCGCCGGGCTTGGCTGCTCGCCAGACTTCCTCTGCCAGGGTAAGAGAGGCGCGGCCGTCGCCATCGCTCATGCGGATGAGCATGGCCCGCGCCTCGTCGTCGAGCGGCAGCGCCCTGCCCTCGGTCTCCTCCGCCCGCGCCATCAGCTTGGAGATGCTCTCCTCGCCAAGCGAATGGAAGACCAGAACGCGCGCGCGTGACAACAAAGCGGCATTCAGTTCGAAGGACGGGTTTTCGGTCGTAGCGCCAACCAGCACGACTGTCCCGTCCTCCATGACCGGGAGGAAACTGTCCTGCTGCGCACGGTTGAAGCGATGGATCTCGTCGACGAACAACAAGGTCTGGCGGCCATTGGCACGGCGCAATTTGGCTGATTCGAACACCTTTTTCAGGTCGGCGACGCCGGAAAAGACAGCCGATATCTGCTCGAAGGCGAGACTCGTTTCACCGGCGAGCAACCGCGCCACGGTGGTCTTGCCGGTGCCGGGCGGCCCCCAGAAAATCATCGAGCCGAGCGAGCCGGAACCGATCAACCGGGTCAGCGCGCCGTCAGGCCCGGTCAGATGCTCCTGGCCGACGACCTCGCCAAGGTTCCTCGGCCGCAACCTGTCGGCCAGCGGCCGCCCAGGCGGCTTCTTTTCCGGTTCATCGACGCTGAACAGATCGGCCATGCACTTCTTTTTCGTTGGAGCATGAGCCCGAATGCACGGAACCCTGCCCTAATAACGCAACACCTGACGCAGTATCTGCCCGCCGCGCTCGACCGTAAAGCGCCACCAGCGCGTATCCGTCTTGGCCGCCAGCTCCAGGGTCGCTGCGGTATCGATGGTGGTGCCGTTCACCTCGCGCACGATGTCGCCCGGCTGGAAGCCGAAATCGGCGGCCGGTGAATCGCGGTTGATGTCGACCACGGTGACGCCCTTGATGTCCGTGCGCAGGCCAAGCCGCTGCGCGAGCCGGGGCGACAGCTCCGCGACCTTGGCGCCCGAAAAGGGGCTGCGGCCATGCAGCGTCACCTCGGCAGCCTTCATGCCTTCCGGAGCACGCTCCAGCGCGATATCCATCGCCGCCTGCTGGCCCTTGGTCAGAACCGCGAAATTGGCGGTGGTGCCGATCGACAGCGTCGCCATCCGGTAGTCCAGCGCTTCGATGCTCTCGACCGGCTTGCCGTTGAGCTGCAGCACCACGTCGCCAGGCTTGAGCCCTGCCTTGGCGGCCGGTCCGGTCGCCTCGACCGACGAGACCAGCGCACCGGTCGGCTTCTCCATGCCGAGCGATTCTGCGATCTGCGGCGTCACCGCTTCGAACTCGGCGCCGATATAGGGCCGTTCGAAGAAGTCGAGCCCGGCCTTGGCCGCGTCGGCAAAGGCGCGAACCATGTTCGAGGGAATGGCGAAGCCGATGCCGATCGAACCACCGCTGCGGCTGTAGATGGCCGTGTTGATGCCGACCAGCTGGCCGCCCATGTTGATCAGCGCGCCGCCGGAATTGCCGGGATTGATGGCGGCGTCGGTCTGGATGAAGAAGCTGGAATCGGAGACGCCGATATGGCTGCGGGCCAGTGCCGAGACGATACCGCTGGTGGTGGTCTGGCCGACGCCGAAGGGGTTGCCTATGGCCAGCAGCAGGTCGCCGACCTCGAGCGCGTCGGAATCGCCGATGGCAATGACCGGAAACGGCTTGTCCGAGGTGATCTTGAGCACGGCAAGGTCGAGAGTCTCGTCCTTGAGCAGCACCTTGCTGTCGAACTCACGCCCATCAGCGGTCGCCACCTTGACCCGGTCGGCATCCTTGATGACGTGGTAATTGGTGACCACGACGCCAGTCGGATCGACCAGCACGCCGGAGCCCAGCGAAGACTGCGCACGCGGCTGCGAGCGGCCGAAGAATTCCTCGAAGAACGGATCGCCGTCGAAAGGCGATGTCACCTTGGCGGTCTGCGAGGCATAGACGTTGACCACCGCCGGCGCCGTCTGCTTGACCAGCGGCGCAAACGACAGCTGCACCTCCTCGCGGCCAAACGGCACGCGCTTGTCGGGACCGGACGTCGCGTTCTCGCCCTCGACGCCATGCAGCAGGTCGGTCAGCACATCTGACAGGCCGGGATCTGTCTTGGTCTCCTCGGCCAATGCCTGCCTGACCACCGGTGCGGCCGCAAACGCCATGGTGGCGAAAAGCAGAACAAAGGGCAGTCTTCTGGCGCGCATTCGCGAATCCTCCAAGGCAAGTTCGGGGGCATTGTCCCGACGATTGTGCAAAATGAAAGGCTAAGCCGCTGAAATCCGACTATTTTGGGCCAAAACCCCAGGGGCATGCCCGGAAATCGGATTCCGGCGCGGTTTGCTGCTTTCAGAAAACAAAAAGGGGCCCGCAGGCCCCTTTGAACTCATTTGGGAAAACCGAGCCTTATGCGGCTGCGGCGTCCGCGTCAGCGCTTTCGGCCTCGATGCGAGCGCGGTCGCCGGCGCCCTTGGCCGAGACGTCGCGATCGACGAATTCGATGACAGCCATGGCGGCGTTGTCACCGTGACGGAAGCCCGCCTTCATGATGCGCAGATAGCCGCCATTGCGGTTGGCGTAGCGCGGCGCGATGGTGTCGAACAGACGCTTGACGACGCCTTCATTGCCGATCTGGGCAATGACCTGGCGGCGGGCGTGCAGGTCGCCACGCTTGCCGAGCGTCACCAGCTTCTCGACGATCGGACGCAGGTCCTTCGCCTTCGGCAAGGTGGTGACGATCTGCTCGTGCTCGAGCAGCGACACGGCGAGGTTGGCGAACATCGACTTGCGATGGCTAATGCTTCGGGCGAAGCGGCGGCCTTTGAAACCGTGGCGCATGGCTCTTTTCCTTCTTCAGTTGTTCAAGAGGCCGCGGCCTCTGATGGTTTTCCGCATGACCGTCGGATCGAGCGACCCACGCCGCCGATCCTTGGAATTCATGCTCAATATTGGTCTTCGTAACGCTTAGCGAGGTCTTCGATGTTTTCCGGCGGCCAGTCCGGCACTTCCATGCCGAGGTGCAGGCCCATCGCCGCCAGGACTTCCTTGATCTCGTTCAGCGACTTGCGGCCGAAGTTCGGGGTGCGCAGCATCTCGGCTTCGGTCTTCTGGATCAGGTCGCCGATATAGACGATGTTGTCGTTCTTCAGGCAGTTGGCCGAACGCACCGAAAGCTCGAGTTCGTCGACCTTCTTGAGCAGCGCCGGGTTGAAGGCGAGCTCGGTGACGGCCTCGGCGGCGACTTCCTTCTGCGGCTCGTCGAAGTTGACGAACAGGCCGAGCTGGTCCTGCAGGATGCGGGCGGCGAAAGCCACTGCGTCCTCGCCGGTGATCGAACCGTCGGTCTCGATCGTCATGGTCAGCTTGTCATAGTCGAGAACCTGGCCCTCGCGGGTGTTCTCGACCTTGTAGGAGACCTTCTTGACCGGCGAATAAAGGCTGTCGACCGGGATGAGGCCGATCGGCGCGTCTTCGGCGCGGTTGCGGTCGGCCGGCACGTAACCCTTGCCGGTGTCGACGGTGAATTCCATGCGGATTTCAGCGCCTTCGTCCAGCGTGCAGATGACGTGGTCGGGGTTGAGGATCTCGACATCGCCAACCGTCTGGATGTCGCCGGCAAGAACCGCACCCGGTCCCTGCTTGCGAACGACCATGCGCTTGGGACCATCGCCTTCCATGCGGATGGCGATTTCCTTGATATTCAAGACGATGTCGGTCACGTCCTCGCGCACACCGGCGATGGACGAGAATTCATGTAGAACGCCGTCGATCTGCACGGCGGTAACAGCCGCACCGCGCAGCGAAGACAGAAGCACGCGGCGCAGCGCGTTGCCCAGCGTCAGGCCAAAGCCACGCTCGAGAGGCTCGGCGACCAGCGTGGTCAGCGTCTTCTTCTTCGACGAGAACTCGATCTTGTTCGGCTTGATCAGTTCCTGCCAATTTTTCTGGATCATGATGCTTTCCTTCCGTTGACCCGCCACCATCCAATCGTGGCGGGCGACCTGGAATGCCGCGGAGGAGCGCCCAAGGGCGCTCGCGCGGCGTTCGGTAAATGCTTAGACGCGACGCTTCTTGCGCGGGCGGCAGCCATTGTGCGGGATCGGCGTCACATCACGGATCGAGGTGATGGTGAAGCCGGCCGCCTGCAGGGCACGCAGTGCCGATTCACGACCGGAGCCGGGTCCGCAGACCTCGACTTCGAGCATGCGCATGCCGTGTTCCTGGGCCTTCTTGGCAACATCCTCGGCAGCCATCTGGGCAGCGAACGGGGTCGACTTGCGCGAACCCTTGAAGCCCTGGGCACCGGCCGACGACCAGGCAATCGAATTGCCCTGCGCATCGGTGATGGTGATCATCGTGTTGTTGAAGGTCGAATTGACGTGGGCAACGCCCGACGAGATATTCTTGCGTTCGCGACGGCGAACACGAGCGGCTTCCTTGGCCATGATAGTCCTTTCAGTTGATCTCTACACCGCCGTAATGCCAGCGGCTCCACCTTCGTAAGGGAGTAGGGGAATAGGGCAGCAAGGGAGTAGGGAAAAATGCGACCCGACTGGCGGGCATTCCCTACTGCCTTACTCCCCTACTCCCTTATTCCCCTAAAAAATTACTTCTTCTTGCCGGCGATCGACTTGGCCGGGCCCTTGCGGGTGCGCGCATTGGTATGCGTGCGCTGGCCGCGGACCGGCAGCGAGCGGCGGTGACGCAGGCCGCGGTAGCAGCCGAGGTCCATGAGCCGCTTGATGTTCATCGAGACTTCGCGGCGCAGGTCGCCTTCAACCTGGTAATCGCGGTCGATGGTCTCGCGGATCTGCAGCACTTCCGCGTCGGTCAGCTGGTTGACGCGGCGCTCGGCCGGGATGCCGACCTTGTCGACGATCTCCTGGGCGAACCGCTTGCCAATGCCGTGAATGTACTGCAGCGCAATGACAACGCGCTTGTTGGTCGGAATGTTGACGCCGGCTATACGAGCCATGTTCTTCCCTTCTCCATGTGGGCCGGCCAATCCTCAAAAACAAGGTAGGCTCGGCGCTGTCTTAAGTTGCCCCGCGTCCGGTGGAGGCCGGCCCATGCGGGAGTTTCCAGTTCAATGCGGCTGCCTTGCCCTTGCGGACAAGCAAAGCTCATGCCTGATAGGAAGACGGGCCGCCATACCGCAGCGAACCGCCTCCGTCAAGTGCAATCGTTAATTTCCCCGCACCGCGTCCTTGAGCACCGCTTCGATCTGTTCCGTCACGGCGTCGATATCGGCCATGCCGTCGACACTGCGGAGCTTGCCCTTGGCATAATAGTAGCCAATCAGCGGCGACGTCTTCTTGTAGTATTCCCTCAGGCGCTCTTCGAACACGGTCGGATTGTCGTCCTTGCGAACGGGAAGGCCGGCGGCCTGCGCCTCGTCGGCGCGTTTGACGATCCGGCCAACCAGGGCCTTGTCGTCGACCACGAGTTCAATGACGGCGTCGAGCCCCTGGGAGCGGTCCGACAGCATCTGCTCGACCGCATCCGCCTGCACCAGGGTCCGCGGATAGCCGTCGAGGATGAACCCCTTGGCGCAGTCGGGCTGATCGATACGCTCAGCGACGATCGCGTTGACGATCGCGTCGGACACCAGTTCACCGGCATCCATCACCGCCTTGGCGCGCTTGCCAACCTCGGTGCCTGCCTGGACGGCAGCACGCAGCATGTCGCCCGTCGAGAGCTGGGGTATGCCGTGTTTTTCTACCAGTCTTTGTGCTTGCGTCCCCTTGCCCGCTCCTGGCGGCCCAAGCAATATCAACCTCATCTGGCTTTCTTCCCCCCGCGCAGCTTCGACTTCTTGATCAGGCCTTCATACTGGTGCGCGATCAGGTGACCCTGAATCTGCGCAACCGTATCGAGCGTGACACTGACCACGATCAGAAGCGATGTGCCACCAAGGTAGAATGGTACGCCAGTCGCCGAGATCAGGAACTCCGGCAGCAGGCACACCAGCACCAGATAGATGGCGCCGACGACGGTGATGCGGGTGAGAACGTAATCGATGTAATCGGCGGTGCGCTCGCCCGGACGATAGCCCGGGATGAAGCCCGAATGCTTCTTGAGCTGGTCGGCGGTGTCCTTCGGGTTGAAGACAATCGCGGTGTAGAAGAAGGCGAAGAACACGATCATCGCCGCATAAAACAGCATGTAGAGCGGCTGGCCGTGGCCGAGCGAGGCGAGCACGGTGCTTGCCCACGCCGGCAGGTTCGTCGTCTGCGAGAAGCCGGCGACGGTGGCCGGCAGCAAAAGCAGCGACGAGGCAAAGATCGGCGGAATGACGCCCGACGTGTTGAGCTTCAGCGGCAGATGCGAGGTATCGCCCTGGAACATCCGGTTGCCGACCTGGCGCTTCGGATACTGGATCAGCAAGCGGCGCTGGGCGCGCTCGAAGAACACGATGAGCGCAATGACGACGATAGCCAGCACGATGATCGCCAGGATCAGGCCGGTCGACAGCGCGCCGGTGCGGCCAAGCTCCAGCGTGCCGGAGATGGCGTGCGGCAGGCCGGCGACGATGCCGGAGAAGATGATCAGCGAAATACCGTTGCCGATGCCGCGGGCGGTGATCTGCTCGCCCAGCCACATCAGGAACATGGTGCCGCCGACCAGCGTGACGACGGTCGAGATGCGGAAGAACATGCCGGGGTCACTGACGATGCCGTTGCCGCCTTCCAGCCCGACAGAAATGCCATAGGCCTGGACCAGCGCAAGCAGCACGGTGCCGTAGCGCGTGTACTGGTTGATCACCTTGCGGCCCTGTTCGCCTTCCTTCTTCAGCGCTTCCAGTGACGGGATGACCGAGGTCATCAGCTGCATGATGATGGAGGCGGAGATGTAAGGCATGATGCCGAGCGCAAAGATCGCCATGCGCTGCACGGCGCCGCCGGCGAACATGTTGAACATGCCGAGCACGCCCTTGCTCTGCGAAGAGAAGGCCTGGGCGAAGGCGTCGGGATTGATACCGGGAAGCGGGATATAGGTGCCGAGGCGATAAACCAGCAGCGCGCCGATCGTGAACCAGATGCGCTTCTTCAAATCCTCCGCCTTGGCGAAGGCCGAGAAATTCAGATTCGAGGCTAATTGTTCAGCAGCCGAAGCCATGCCTGATTCTCCGCTTGGTAACGCTTGATGGCCCTGAGGTCAGGCGGCGCGTTTCACCGAAGCTCACGAGATAAGCTCCGGGCTCTAAACATGCAAGCGGCCGCGTTGACGCGGCCGCCTCGTTGAGCAGATCAAAGCGAAATCGTGAGCAAAAACGGATCCCACTCCTGCCGATCGCGCTTCAAATTGCCGTTACTCGGCAGCTGCCTTTTCCTGCGGCAGCTTGACCGAACCGCCGGCCTTTTCGATCTTCTCGATCGCGGCCTTGGAGGCGCCGGCGACGTCAAAGGCGAGCTTCGCCTTGATCTCGCCATCCGAGAGGATGCGCACGCCGTCCTTGACGCGGCGGATGACGCCGGCGGCAACCAGCGATTCAGCCGTCACGGTTGCCTTGGCGTCGAGCTTCTTGGCGTCGATGGCCACCTGGATGCGGGCCAGCGACACGACGGTGAAGCTCTTGGCGAAGATGTTGTTGAAGCCACGCTTCGGCAGGCGCCGGTAGAGCGGCATCTGGCCACCCTCGAAGCCGTTGATGGCGACGCCGGAGCGCGCCTTCTGGCCCTTGACGCCGCGGCCGCCGGTCTTGCCGGAGCCGGAGCCGATACCACGGCCGAGACGCTTCTTGGAGTGCGTCGCGCCGTCCTTGTCACGCAGATCGTTGAGTTTCATCTGACTTCTCCTGCGCTCTGGCTCAGCCCTCGTCCACGACGCGGACGAGATGCTGGACGGCAGCGATCATGCCGCGCACGGAGGGCGTATCTTCCAGCGTGCGCTGCTTGTGCATCTTGTTGAGGCCGAGGCCGACCAGCGTCGCGCGCTGTTCCTTCGGACGGCGGATCGGCGAACCGATCTGCTCAACGGTGATGGTCTTGGTTGCTTTCTTGGCCATGGTCAAAATCCCTGGTCAGATCGACTATTCTTCAGCCGCAACGGCGGTGCCGCGGCGGGCCTGAAGGGTCGAATACTTGATGCCGCGAGCAGCAGCCACATCCTTGGGATGCATCTGGCTCTTCAGCGCGTCGAAGGTGGCGCGAACCATGTTGTAGGGGTTCGACGAACCCATCGACTTGGCGACCACGTCATGCATGCCGAGCGTCTCGAAGACAGCGCGCATCGGGCCACCGGCGATGATGCCGGTACCTGGCTTGGCGGCGCGCAGCAGCACGCGTCCAGCACCCCAGCGTCCTTCGACGTCGTGATGCAGCGTACGGCCCGAGCGCAGCGGCACGAAAATCATGTCGCGCTTGGCCGATTCAGTTGCCTTGCGGATAGCTTCCGGCACTTCGCGCGCCTTGCCGTGACCAAAGCCGACGCGGCCCTTCTGGTCGCCGACGACGACGAGTGCTGCAAAACCGAAGCGACGGCCGCCCTTGACGACCTTGGCGACGCGGTTGATGTGGACGAGCTTGTCCACCATGCCGTCATCGCGTTCTTCACGATCGCGGCCGCGGCCGCCATCCCTACGTTCCTGTGCCATATCCTGTTCCTTGTTTTTTTCCGGAAGCACGGTTGCTGATAAGATCCGGTGCCTCGCCCCGAATAAATCGGGAAACGGTCACCGGGGGCGAAATCATTTCCTTCGCATAATCTTTATCCGAAAAGTCTGCAACTTTTCGGGACTATGCTTAGAAGCTCAAGCCACCTTCGCGGGCAGCCTCGGCGAGCGCCTTGACGCGGCCGTGATAGATGTAAGCGCCGCGGTCGAAGACGACTTCCTTGACGCCGGCCTTGGTGGCGCGCTCGGCGATCAGCTTGCCGATCGCGGTGGCGGCAGCGGTGTCGGCGCCGGTCTTGAGCGAACCCTTGAAGTCCTTCTCGAGCGTCGAAGCGGCGGCGATGGTGTGGCCCTTGGCGTCGTCGATGACCTGCACATAGATGTTCTTCGACGTGCGGTGGACCGACAGACGCGGACGCTCGCCGGCGACCTTCTTGATCTGACGACGGACGCGCTGCGCGCGGCGCTGCGTGGATTCCTTGGTACCCATGATGGTCTTCCTTGCCTTCAAAAAACGGGGGCCGCCATATGCGGTAGGCGAAAGCGCCTCCCGCGACCGCTCCCCGCGGCGTTACACTCTTGGCTTGGCCCTTTCCGAAAAGTCTTCAACTTCTCGAGGCCAGGCCTACTACTTCTTCTTGCCTTCCTTGCGGACGACCTTCTCGCCGGCGTAGCGGACGCCCTTGCCCTTGTAAGGCTCGGGACCACGATACTCGCGGATCTCGGCCGCAACCTGGCCGACCTGCTGCTTGTCGATGCCGGCCACGGTGATTTCAGTCGGCTTCGGCACGGTGATGGTGATGCCCTGCGGCGTCTCATAGACGACGTCATGGCTGAAGCCAAGCGCCAGCTGCAGGTTCTTGCCCTGAAGTGCCGCGCGATAGCCGACGCCGGTGATCTCGAGCTTCTTCTCGAAACCGTCCTTGACACCCTGCAGGATGTTGACGATCTGCGTGCGCGACATGCCCCACTTCGAGCGGGCGGTCTTGGTCTGGTCGCGCGGCTGGACAGCGATCTCGCTGCCTTCCATCTTGACCAGCACTTCGTCGTTCACCACGAACTTCAGCTCACCCTTGGGGCCCTTCGCCGTCACGGTCTGGCCGTTGACGGTCGCGGTCACGCCCTGCGGCAGCGAAACGGGTTTCTTTCCAATACGAGACATTTTGTTGTCCTCGTCACTTCTCTTGTTTCAGGTCTCTGTCTTCGGGAACGATCCGAAGACCGGATTCCACTTTGCGGTCAACTGCCAGATCAGAAGATCTGGCAGAGGATCTCACCGCCGACGTTCTGTTCACGTGCTTCATGGTCGGCCATCACGCCCTTCGGTGTCGAAAGGATGGCGATGCCGAGGCCGTTTGCGACCTGCGGAATCGACTTGGCCGAAACATAGACGCGGCGGCCTGGCTTCGAAACGCGGGCGATTTCGCGCACGACCGGCGCGCCGTCGAAATACTTCAGCTCGATCTCGATTTCGGACTTGCCGTTGTCGAAGTCGGTCTGGCTGTAATCGCGGATATAGCCTTCAGCCTTCAGCACGTCGAGGACGCGGGTGCGCAGACGCGAAGCCGGCGTCGAAACGCTCGACTTCTTGCGGCCATACGCGTTGCGGATGCGGGTCAGCATATCGCCGAGAGGATCGCTCAATGACATGTTATGTCCTCCTTACCAGCTCGACTTGACCAGGCCCGGGATCTGGCCGTTATTGCCGAGATCACGAAGCGCGATGCGCGATACTTTGAGCTTGCGATAGTAGGCGCGCGGACGGCCGGTGACTTCGCAGCGGTTGCGGATGCGGATCTTGGCCGAGTTGCGCGGCATGGCGGCAAGCTTGAGCTGAGCGCGGAAACGCTCTTCCATCGGCTTGGACTGATCCATGATGATCGCCTTGAGCGCAGCCCGCTTGGGACCGTACTGGTCGGCAAGCTTGCGGCGCCTGTTGTTCTTCTCGACTGAGCTGGTCTTTGCCATTTCAGATTTTTCCTTTTCTCGCTGCCGTTACTGGCGGAAGGGGAAGTTGAAGGCCTTGAGCAATGCCCTGGCTTCGTCGTCCGTCTTCGCAGTCGTACAAACGATGACGTCCATGCCCCAGATCTGATCAACCTTGTCGTAGTTGATCTCCGGGAACACGATGTGTTCCTTGATGCCCATGGCGTAGTTGCCACGGCCATCGAAGCTCTTCGGATTCAGTCCGCGAAAGTCGCGGACGCGCGGCAGTGCGATGTTCACGAGGCGGTCGAGGAACTCATACATGCGTTCCTTGCGCAGCGTGACCTTGGCGCCGATCGGCATCTTCTCGCGGACCTTGAAGCCGGCGATCGAGTTGCGGGCGCGGGTAACGACGGCCTTCTGGCCGGCAATCATCGCCAGGTCTTCGGCCGCGATCGAAGGCTTCTTCGAATCGGCGGTCGCTTCGCCAACGCCCATGTTCAGCACGATCTTGTCGATGCGCGGAACCTGCATCTCGTTGTCGTAGCCGAACTGTTCCTGCAGCGCCTTGCGGATGGTCTCGTTGTAGACCTGCTTGAGGCGCGGCGTGTTCTGAGCCTTGGACTGTTTGCTTTCAGCCTTGGGCTTCGTGGTTTGAGCCTTAGCCATTGATGACTTCTCCCGAGCGCTTGGCGACGCGCACCTTCTTGCCGTCCTTCTGGAAGATGAAGCCGACGCGGGTCGGCTTGCCATCCTTGGGGTCGGCCAGCGCGATGTTCGACAGCTGGATCGGCGCTTCCTTGGTGATGATCCCGCCCTCTTGGGACTGGGACTGCTTCTGGTGACGGCGGATCATGTTGACGCCGCGCACCAGCGCGGTGTCTTCCTTCGGCTGTACCGAGAGGACTTCGCCCGAACGGCCCTTGTCCTTGCCGGCCAGCACGACGACCTTGTCGCCTTTTCTAATCTTTTGCATTGGTCCGGCTCCTTACAGCACTTCAGGCGCGAGCGAGATGATCTTCATGTGGTTCTTGGCGCGGAGTTCGCGCGGAACCGGTCCGAAGATACGCGTGCCGATCGGCTCTTTCTTGTTGTCGACGAGAACGGCCGCGTTCTTGTCGAAACGGATCACGCTGCCATCCGGGCGGCGAATGTCCTTGGCCGTGCGAACCACGACCGCCTTCATCACATCGCCCTTCTTCACGCGGCCGCGCGGAATGGCTTCCTTGATCGACACCACGATGATGTCGCCCACGGAAGCGTATTTCCGCTTCGAGCCGCCCAGCACCTTGATGCACATGACACGACGGGCGCCGGAATTATCCGCGACGTCGAGGTTTGTTTGCATCTGAATCATGACTGGCCGCCTTCTTCTCTTCTAACGGGATGGGCTCAAAGCCCCTCCCCGGTCTGTCCAAAATTCGTTGTTTACGCCCGAGGTCAGGCTTGGTCCGAAGACACGACGATCCAGCGCTTGTCCTTGGAAATCGGCTTCGATTCCTGGATGAACACCTGATCGCCAACCTTGTGGGCGTTGTTCTCGTCGTGCGCCTTGTACTTCTTGGTCATGCGCACGGTCTTCTTCATCACGGGATGCGTGAAGCGCCGTTCGACCTTGACGACAACCGTCTTCTCGTTCTTGTCGCTGACGACGGTGCCCTGCAGAATGCGCTTTGGCATGGTTTTCGTCCTTAAGCCTTCTTAGCCGCGGACTTTTCCGCAGCGATGGTCTTGATACGCGCAATATCCTTACGGACCTGTCTCACGCGCGCGGTCTTCTCGAGCTGGCCGGTGGCCTTCTGGAAGCGCAGGTTGAACTGCTCCTTCTTCAGGCTGGCCAGGTCGTCGGTCAGCTGGTCCTGGGTCTTGGTCCGGATGTCTTCGGCTTTCATGATCAGCCCGTCCTTATTCTGCGATGCGCTGCACGAAGCGCGTCTTGACCGAGAGCTTGGCCGCGCCGAGACGCAGTGCCTCACGGGCGGTTTCTTCATTGACGCCGTCGATCTCGAACATGATGCGGCCCGGCTTGACGCGCGCCGCCCAATAATCGACCGCGCCCTTGCCCTTACCCATGCGGACTTCGGTCGGCTTCGAAGTGACCGGCACGTCCGGGAAAATACGGATCCAGACGCGACCAGCGCGCTTCATTTCACGGGTGATCGCGCGGCGGGCCGCCTCGATCTCACGTGCGGTGACGCGGTTCGGCTCAAGCGCCTTCAGCCCGAAACCACCGAAATCCAGGTTGGTGCCGCCCTTTGCGGTACCATGGATACGGCCCTTGAACTGCTTGCGGAACTTTGTGCGCTTTGGCTGCAGCATCGTTCTAACTCCAAATTCCTAAATGTCTCAGGCGTTTTCGCGACGACGACCGCGTTCGCGATCACCACCACCGCCATGCGCTGCATCGCTTTCGCTGGCCCGACGCTCCGAAGCCATCGGGTCATGCTCAAGGATCTCGCCCTTGAACACCCAGACCTTGACGCCGCAGATGCCATAAGCCGTGTGCGCTTCGGCCGTACCGTAGTCGACGTCCGCACGCAGCGTATGCAGCGGCACGCGGCCTTCGCGATACCATTCCATGCGCGCGATCTCGGCGCCGCCGAGGCGGCCGGCGCAGTTGATGCGGATGCCTTCGGCACCAAGCCGCATCGCCGACTGAACGGCACGCTTCATGGCGCGGCGGAACGCGATACGACGCTCGAGCTGCTGGGCGATCGACTGGGCGACCAGGGTCGCGTCGATCTCCGGCTTGCGCACTTCAACGATGTTGAGGTGCGTCTCGGACTTCGTCATCTCCATCAGCTTCTTGCGAAGCTTCTCGATGTCGGCGCCCTTCTTGCCGATGATCAGACCCGGGCGCGCGGCATGGATGGTGACGCGGCACTTCTTGTGCGGACGCTCGATCACGACCTTCGAGATGGCAGCCTGCTTGAGCTCCTTCTCGAGATACTTGCGGATCTTGATGTCCTCATGCAGCAGCTTGCCGTACTCGCCGGTGTTCGCGAACCAGCGCGAATCCCAGGTGCGGTTGATGCCGAGGCGAAGACCGATCGGATTGACTTTCTGGCCCATTATGCGGCCTCCCCTTTTTCTTCGACTTCACGAACGACGATCGTGAGGTGCGAGAACGGCTTCTCGATACGGCTGGCGCGACCGCGGCCACGGGCATGGAACCGCTTCATGACGATCGACTTGCCGACATAGGCTTCCGCCACGATCAGTGCATCGACATCCAGGTCGTGGTTGTTTTCCGCGTTGGCGATTGCCGATTCCAGCGTCTTCTTGACCGTGCCGGAAATCCGCTTGGCCGAGAATTCGAGATCGGAAAGCGCTGTCGCGACCTTCTTGCCGCGGATCAGCGCGGCAACCAGGTTCAGCTTCTGCGGGCTGATACGGATCGTGCGCAATACGGCGCGCGCTTCGTTATCAGCAAGCCTGCGCGGAGCTTTGGCCTTGCCCATGATTATTTCCTCTTCGCCTTCTTATCCGCGCCGTGACCGTAATAGGTCCGGGTCGGAGCGAATTCACCGAACTTGTGACCGACCATGTCCTCGTTCACCGAGACGGGAACATGCTTCTGGCCGTTGTAGACACCGAAGGTGAAGCCGACGAACTGCGGCAGGATGGTGGAGCGACGGCTCCACATCTTGATCACCTCATTGCGACCACCTTCACGAACCTTGTCCACCTTCTTGAGAAGGTAGCCGTCAATGAAGGGGCCTTTCCAAATCGAACGAGTCACTTGGCGTTACCTCTTCTTAGCTCTTGCGCTGATGGCGCGAGCGCAGGATGAACTTGTCGGTCGCCTTGTTGGACCGCGTCTTCTTACCCTTGGTCGGCTTGCCCCAAGGCGAAACCGGATGGCGGCCACCCGATGTGCGGCCTTCGCCGCCGCCGTGCGGATGGTCGACCGGGTTCATGGTCACGCCGCGATTGTGCGGGCGCTTGCCACGCCAGACCGTGCGACCGGCCTTGCCGTCATTGATGTTGCCGTGGTCCGGATTGGACACGGCGCCAACAGTGGCCATGCAGGAGCCGTGAACGACACGCTGCTCGCCCGAATTGAGGCGCAGGATCGCCATGCCCTGGTCACGACCGACCAGCTGACCGTAACCACCTGCCGAACGGGCGACCTGAGCGCCCTTGCCCGGCTTCAGCTCGATGTTGTGGACGATGGTGCCGACCGGCATCGAAGCCAGCGGCATCGCATTGCCCGGCTTCACGTCGACCGATTCACCGGACACGATCTTGTCGCCGGGAGCCAGACGCTGCGGAGCGATGATGTAGGACAGCTCGCCATCGTCATACTTGATCAGCGCGATGAAGGCGGTGCGGTTCGGATCGTACTCAATGCGCTCGACCGTGCCGACGACGTCGAACTTGCGGCGCTTGAAGTCGATGATGCGGTACGAACGCTTGTGACCACCGCCGATGAAGCGGGCGGTGATGCGACCGTGATTGTTGCGGCCGCCCGACTTGGTCAGGCCTTCGGTCAGACCCTTGACGGGCTTGCCCTTGTAGAGGCCCGAGCGGTCGACGATGACCAGCTGACGGGTGCTGGGCGTTACCGGGTTGAATTTTTTCAGTGCCATTGTTCTGTCCTCGCGGCCTTGCTCAGAGACCCGTCGCGACGTCGATCGACTGGCCATCGGCCAGCGTCACAACCGCCTTCTTGACGTCGCTCTGGCGGCCAACCGTGCCACGGAAGCGCTTGATCTTGCCCTTGCGGACAAGCGTGTTCACGGCCATCACCTTGACGCCGAACAGCGCTTCGACGGCGGCCTTGATTTCCGGCTTCGACGCCTTCTTGGCGACGTTGAAGACGACCTTGTTCTGCTCGGAGGCCATGGTCGACTTTTCGGTGATCGCCGGCGAGACGATCACGTCGTAATGACGAAGGTCGGTCATTTAAAACGCTCCTCGAGAGCCTCGACGGCGGCCTTCGAAAGGACCAGCGTGCCGCGGCGCAGAATGTCGTAGACGTTGATGCCCTGGATGGGCAGCACGTCGATGTTGGGGATGTTCGTCGCCGCCAGCTTGAAGTTCTTGTCAAGCTCGGCGCCGCCGATCAGCAAAGCATTGGTCAGGCCCAGCGTCGCGAAATTCGCGATCAGCGCCTTCGTCTTGGCCTCGGTCAGCTTCAGCTCGTCGATGATGATGATCGACGCGCTCTTGGCCTTGGCCGAGAGAGCATGCTTGAGGCCGAGAGCGCGAACCTTCTTCGGCAGTTCGTGCTCGTGGCTGCGAACGACCGGGCCGTGGGCCTTGCCGCCGCCGCGGAACTGCGGAGCGCGTGCCGAATGGTGACGGGCGCGGCCCGTACCCTTCTGCTTGTACATCTTGGCGCCGGTGCGCGCGATCTCGGCGCGACCCTTGGTCTTGTGCGTGCCCTGCTGCTTCTTGGCAAGCTGCCAGCGCACGACGCGCTGCAGGATGTCTTCGCGCGGATCAAGGCCGAAAATCTCGTCGGAGAGTTCCACCTTGCCGGCGTCCTTGCCGCCCAGCGTTGTGATCTTGAGATCCATTATTCCGCTCCCTCTGTGGCCGGAGCCTCGTTCTTGGCGCCACTTTCGGCAGCAACGGCGCGGATCGCGGCAGGCTTCGGCGCATTGGCCGGCAGTGCCACCTTGGCCGCATCGCGGACCAGGATCCAGGCGCCCTTCGATCCGGGAACCGCACCGCGGATCAGGATCAGGCCGCGGTCGGCGTCGGTCGACACGATCTCGACATTCTGCGTGGTGACGCGGGTGTCGCCCATGTGGCCAGCCATATGCTTGCCCTTGAACACTTTGCCCGGGTCCTGGCGCTGGCCGGTCGAACCGTGCGTACGGTGCGAAACCGAGTTACCGTGCGTTGCACGGCCACCGCCCATGTGGTGGCGCTTGATGACGCCCTGAAAGCCCTTGCCGATCGTCGTGCCCGTCACATCGACCTTCTGGCCGGCGACGAAGTGCTCGACGGTGATCTCGGCGCCGACATCGATCATGTTGTCGGCGGAGACGCGGAACTCGGCGACCTTCGCCTTCGGCTCGACGGAAGCGGTCGCGAAATGGCCGCGCATCGCCTTCGACGTGTTCTTCACCTTGGCAAGGCCAACGCCGAGCTGAACGGCGGTGTAGCCATTCTTCTCTTGCGTGCGCTGGGCCACGACCTGGCAGTTCTCCATCAGGAGAACGGTGACGGGAACATGTTCCCCGGCATCGTTGTAGATGCGGGTCATTCCCACCTTCTTTGCAATCACACCTGAACGCATCGGTTCAATTCCTTTAGAGTTCCGGGCCAGGGGCACCGCCCCTTACCGCGCTCTCATTCCCTTAGAGCTTGATCTCGACGTCGACGCCGGCGGCCAGATCGAGCTTCATCAAAGCATCGACCGTCTGCGGGGTCGGATCGACGATGTCGAGCAGACGCTTGTGCGTGCGCATCTCGAACTGCTCGCGGCTCTTCTTGTCGACGTGAGGCGACCGGTTGACCGTGAACTTTTCGATCCGCGTCGGCAGCGGAATGGGGCCGCGGACGTTTGCACCGGTACGCTTGGCCGTCGACACGATTTCCTTCGTCGAGGCGTCGAGCACGCGGTGGTCAAACGCCTTAAGGCGGATGCGGATATTCTGTCCGTTCATGCGTCACTTCCTTGTTCTGGCGCGGCGCGGGCAACTCCCGCGCCCGCGACAGATCGGTTTAAGTCCAAATTACTCTTTGATGGTGACGACGATGCCGGCACCGACGGTGCGGCCGCCTTCACGGATAGCGAAGCGCAGCTTCTCTTCCATGGCGATCGGCACGATCAGCTCGACATCGACCGTGATGTTGTCGCCCGGCATCACCATCTCGGTGCCTTCCGGCAGCGACACGATGCCGGTCACGTCGGTCGTGCGGAAGTAGAACTGCGGACGGTAGTTGGTGAAGAACGGCGTGTGACGGCCACCTTCGTCCTTGGTCAGGATGTAGGCTTCGGCCACGAACTTCTTGTGCGGCTTCACCGTGCCCGGCTTGGCCAGAACCTGGCCGCGCTCGACACCTTCACGATCAACGCCGCGCAGCAGCGCGCCGATGTTGTCGCCAGCCTGGCCCTGATCGAGCAGCTTGCGGAACATTTCCACGCCCGTGCAGGTCGTCTTGGTCGTCGGACGGATGCCGATGATTTCCAGCTCCTCGCCGACCTTGACCACGCCGCGCTCGACGCGGCCAGTCACCACCGTGCCGCGGCCCGAGATCGAGAACACGTCTTCGATCGGCATCAGGAACGGCTTGTCGAGCGGACGGACCGGCGTCGGGATGTAGGCATCGACCGCAGCCATCAGCTCGCGGATCGCGTCTTCACCGATCTTCTTGTCCGAGTCTTCGAGAGCAGCCAGAGCCGAACCCTTGACGATCGGAATGTCGTCGCCGGGGAATTCGTTCTTGGTCAGAAGCTCGCGAACCTCGAGCTCGACCAGTTCGAGCAGCTCGGCGTCGTCGACCTGGTCGACCTTGTTCAGGAACACCACAATCGACGGCACGCCGACCTGACGGGCCAGCAGGATGTGCTCGCGGGTCTGCGGCATCGGGCCGTCGGCAGCCGACACGACCAGGATCGCGCCGTCCATCTGCGCGGCGCCGGTGATCATGTTCTTCACATAGTCGGCGTGGCCGGGGCAGTCGACGTGAGCGTAGTGGCGGTTGGCCGTCTCGTATTCGACGTGAGCCGTCGAGATCGTGATGCCGCGCGCCTTCTCTTCAGGGGCAGCGTCGATCTGGTCGTAGCGCTTGTATTCGCCAAAATACTTGGTGATCGCCGCCGTCAGCGACGTCTTGCCATGGTCGACGTGGCCAATCGTGCCGATGTTCACGTGAGGCTTGTTACGCTCGAATTTACCTTTGGCCATAATCGTTCTCCGTCTATTCTACCCGCTTGGGGGAAATTGTTATTCGCTCTTCAGATCCGGCACCGCGCAAGGGACGCGACGTCGGTGGCTAAGGAACCCTTACGCGTATTTCTTCTGGACTTCCTGGGCCACTGCGGTCGGAACCGGCTCGTAGTGATCGAACTGCATCGTGTAGGCCGCACGGCCCTGGCTCATCGAGCGCAGGTTGTCGACATACTTGAACATGTTGGCGAGCGGCACCATCGCGTTGATGACCACGGCGACGCCACGCGCTTCCTGACCCTGGATCTGGCCACGACGACCGTTCAGATCGCCGATGACGCTGCCGACGTAGTCTTCCGGCGTCACGACTTCGACCTTCATGATCGGCTCGAGCAGCTGCACGCCAAGCTTGGGTGCTGCTTCACGGAAGCAGGCGCGGCCGGCGATTTCGAAGGCCAGAACGCTGGAGTCGACATCGTGGTAAGCGCCGTCGATGAGGGTCGCCTTGACGCCGATCATCGGGAAGCCCGCAAACGGACCCGAGGTCATGACGCTGTTGATGCCCTTTTCGACACCAGGGATGTATTCCTTCGGCACGGCGCCGCCGACGATCTTGGTATCGAACTCGAACTCGCTGCTGTCCGGGTTCGGCTCGAACAGGATCTTGACGCGAGCGAACTGACCGGTACCGCCGGTCTGCTTCTTGTGCGTGTAGTCCTGCTCGTGCTTGCGGGTGATCGTCTCGCGATAGGCCACCTGCGGTGCGCCGACATTGGCCTCGACCTTGAACTCGCGACGCATGCGGTCGACGATGATGTCGAGGTGGAGTTCGCCCATGCCGGAAATGATGGTCTGGCCGCTTTCCTCGTCGGTCTTGACGCGGAAGGACGGATCCTCGGCGGCCAGGCGGTGAAGGGCGAGGCCCATCTTTTCCTGGTCGTTCTTGGTCTTCGGCTCGATGGCGATCTGGATGACCGGATCGGGGAATTCCATGCGCTCGAGAATGACCGGATGCAGCGGATCGCTCAGCGTGTCGCCGGTGGTCGTGTCCTTGAGGCCGGCAAGAGCAACGATGTCGCCGGCAAATGCCTCTTCGACGTCGGCGCGCGAGTTCGCATGCATCTGCAGCATGCGGCCGATGCGCTCTTTCTTGCCCTTCACGGTGTTGTCGACCGAGATGCCCTTGGTGAGCCTGCCCGAATAGATGCGCGCAAAGGTCAGCGAACCGACGAACGGGTCGTTCATGATCTTGAAGGCGAGCATCGACAACGGCTCGTTGTCGTCGGCATGACGCTCGATCTCGGCGTCGGTCTTGGCATCGACGCCCTTGATGGCGGGAACATCGGCCGGCGACGGCAGATATTCGACGACGGCGTCGAGCAGCGGCTGCACGCCCTTGTTCTTGAAGGCCGAGCCACAGAACATCGGGTAGAACTTGACCGCGATGGTGCCCTTGCGGATCAGCGCGCGAATCTCGTCATTCGACGGCATCTTGCCTTCGAGGTAATTCTCAAGCGCCGTCTCGTCCATTTCGACGGCAGCCTCGATCATCTTCTCGCGGTATTCTTCGGCACGAGCCTTGAGGTCGTCCGGGATCTCGACGATGTCCCAGGCAGCGCCCAGCGTCTCGTCGCGCCAGACCAGCGCGTTCATCTCGACGAGGTCGACAACGCCCTTGAACTCGGTCTCGGCACCAATCGGCAGCTGCATGACAACAGCATGCGCACCGAGGCGCGAGCCGATCATCTCGACCGAGCGATAGAAGTCGGCGCCGATCTTGTCCATCTTGTTGCAGAAGATCATGCGCGGAACGCGATACTTGTCGGCCTGGCGCCAGACGGTCTCGGTCTGCGGCTCAACACCGGCATTGGCATCGAGCAGTGCGATGGCGCCGTCGAGCACGCGCAGCGAACGCTCGACTTCGATGGTGAAGTCGACGTGGCCGGGGGTGTCGATGATGTTGAAGCGGTGCATCTTGCCGTCACGAGCCTTCCAGAAGGTCGTGGTCGCGGCGGACGTGATGGTGATGCCGCGCTCCTGCTCCTGCTCCATCCAATCCATGGTGGCAGCGCCGTCGTGGACTTCGCCGATCTTGTGCGACTTGCCCGTGTAGTAGAGGACGCGCTCGGTGGTCGTCGTCTTGCCGGCGTCAATATGCGCCATGATACCGAAATTGCGGTAGTCTTCGATTTTGTATTCGCGGGCCATCGTAGCTGCCTCTCAGTCTCGTTCGCGCTTTACCAGCGGTAGTGCGCGAAAGCGCGGTTGGCTTCAGCCATCTTGTGGGTGTCTTCACGCTTCTTGACAGCGGTGCCGCGGTTGTTGGCCGCGTCCATCAGCTCGCCGGAGAGGCGGTCGACCATCGTGGTCTCGTTGCGGTTGCGGGCCGCAGCAATCAGCCAGCGAATGGCCAATGCCTGGCGGCGCTCGGGGCGCACGTCGACCGGAACCTGGTAGGTGGCGCCGCCGACACGGCGCGAACGCACTTCCACATGCGGCGCGACATTGTCGAGCGCCTGATGGAAGACGGTGACCGGCTCCTGCTTGGTCTTCGACTGAACCTGGTCGAGCGCGCCGTAGACGATGGTCTCGGCGACCGACTTCTTGCCGTCATACATGACGGCGTTCATGAACTTGGTGACGATCAGATCGCCGAACTTCGGGTCCGGATTGATCTCACGCTTTTCTGCACTGTGACGACGCGACATGGCTTTTGTCTCTCAATCTCATAGCCCGACGCACTCAAGGAGCGCCAAGGCCGGAAAATCTTATTTCGGACGCCCCTTACTTCGGGCGTTTGGCGCCGTACTTCGAACGGCGCTGCTTGCGGTTCTTCACACCCTGCGTGTCGAGCACGCCGCGGATGATGTGGTAGCGAACGCCCGGAAGATCCTTGACGCGGCCGCCGCGGATCATCACCACGGAGTGCTCCTGAAGGTTGTGGCCTTCGCCGGGGATGTACCCGATCACTTCAAAACCATTGGTCAGGCGGATCTTGGCCACCTTGCGCAGCGCCGAGTTCGGCTTCTTCGGCGTCGTTGTATAGACGCGCGTGCAGACGCCCCGCTTCTGCGGGTTCTGCTGCATGGCCGGGACCTTGTTGCGCTTCACCGGCGCAATGCGCGGCTTGCGGATCAGCTGGTTGACGGTAGGCATTAAACCCTCTTGTCTCTCAATTCCGTGTCTCGCCCGGTCAGGGCCGCTCAAAGCGTCATTTCCATACGCAAATTCGGGCCATAAACCGCGCCTCGCGGTCTTGCCCGAACAAAAGGCAGAGGAAGCGGAAGCCGCTTCGTGCACGCCGGAAATGTCTTTTCGCTCGTAAAACGAACCCTGTTTGAGGCAAACTCCAAAGCGTGTCGCTTCGGAAGGGAGAGCCTCACATCGGTTCTGACTGGGCGGCTTCTACCCGTAAGACCGCGGACCGTCAAGCCCGGAGCACCAAATATTGCGCGCCGACCAAGGCTTGGCAGCCATGCGAAAACCGCATGTAATTTTCTTTCGCATTTTTGCAAGAGCGAGGAAGAAAGTGACAAGCCTTCAGGCAAAGTGAATGGGTTTGCGCTGTTGCGCGGCCTTGCTTCATGCGAAAAGGCCGCATGAGCAGTCAAAACCCCCTCGCCCGCCCACCCGCTGCCAAGAGGAATCGGCCCGTGAACGACAACGAAGAACGCCCGGTCACCATCATCACCGGCCGGGTGTGGAAGAAAAAAGGCGGCAAACCGGAAGGCGTTCACGTCATGCTGGTTGCGCCCGACGACGATTCGGCGGTGCGCCGGGCGCTCGAATCGCTTGCCGCCGAAGGTTACGCCGAGGCCGAGCTCGACCAGATCGGCGACATGGACGGCATCCCCGACGAAGAGCCGCATATTTCCGCCTTCCAGGGCGCGCTCGAAGGCGAAGTGTCGATCGTTACCTTCGACGTGCCGATCTGACTCCGGTCCAGCTTTCGAATCGACTGCCGAACCGAATCGGCGACCGAGGCCTTCCCAGCCGACAAATGTGCTGCCGCTAAGGGAAGGCTGAGCTTGGCTGCCCGGCTTCGGCTTGCCCGGGGCAAGTGTTCTGATAAGAAGCCATGACCATCATCAAACAGACGGAGCGGCCGTGTCCCAGCCCATCAAGATAGGCATCGTCGGCGTCGGCAAGATCGTCCGCGACCAGCACCTGCCGGCCCTGGCGAAAGACCAGGACTATTGCCTCGTCGCAGCCGCCAGCCGTCACGGCAAGGTGGATGACATCCCGAATTTCCCCACCATCGAAGCCATGCTCGACGCCGTAGCCGAGCTCGAGGCCGTCTCGCTCTGCATGCCGCCGCAATTCCGCTACGACGCGGCGCGGACGGCGCTGACGGCAAAGAAGCATGTCTTCCTGGAGAAGCCGCCGGGCGCTACTGTCAGCGAGGTCGAAGACCTCAAGACATTGGCTGCGCACAACGGCGTCTCGCTGTTCGCCAGCTGGCACTCGCGCTATGCGCCGGCCGTCGAGGCCGCACGTGCTTTTCTAAGTTCAGCCCGCATCCGCTCGGCTGCCATCAACTGGAAAGAGGATGTGCGCCGCTGGCACCCGAACCAGGAATGGATCTGGGCTCCCGGCGGTTTTGGCGTCTTCGATCCCGGCATCAACGCGCTGTCGATTGCCACCCATATCCTGCCGGCCATGTTCATCACCTCGGCGGTGCTCGACTTTCCCGAAAACCGCGCCTCCCCGGTTGCCGCGCGCGTCACCTTCCGCACCTCGAATGGCCTGCCGGTGACGATGGACCTCGACTGGCTGCAGACAGGCCCGCAAAGCTGGGACATCCTGGCCGACACCGACAAGGGCGCCATGGTGCTGTCGGGTGGCGGCTCGAAGCTCGCCATCGACGGCAAGCTCATTCACGAAGAGCCGGAAGCGGAATATCCGATGCTCTACAAGCGCTTCGCCGAGATCGTGCGCGCCGGCGTTTCCGATGTCGATCTGGCCCCGCTCCAGCATGTCGCTGACGCCTTCATGCTCGGCAAGCGCAACGTAGTCGAGGCGTTTTTCGATTGAGCTCTGGAACCGCACTCGCTGATCGCGCGCGGGGGTCGCAGGTTGGGAATAGTCGCGCGACAGGATTGTCGCGCGACTGAGAACCAGCGGATCGCCAGGCTCAATTCCTGGTCCTGCAACCGGCACGCTTGACCATGTCGGCAATGATCAGTGGCGTCGCCGGTGTCTGAGACCAGTTACCCTGACGAGGGGCGCCCGCTTCAAGGGCGGCGCGCACCGCTCGTGTATCCAGGCTGAAAGAACTCTTGCAGGAAACGAGGCCGCCATTGCCGATCGTGTCGGCGATCACGCCGGCGGCTTCGCCAACCCCGGCGACATAGGCGACCAGCGTTTGCCTGGCGACCGGGCTCGTGTCGGCCTTGTCGAGCATTTCCATCACCTGCCCCACCGATATCCGGCCTGTCGCTGTCGACGGGAGGGCGATGGCAGCAAAAGGCGTTATGGACGCGGCGACAATCGCGATGGCTGCCACGGCAATCCGGCGTTTGAACGAAGGCATAGGTTTCTCCTGTGATGAGGAATTGACAAGAATCATCATTGCGCATAAATAAATTATTGTAAAACGATAATTCATTACGATGGAGTGATAACGGCGATGATTGAACCTGTCATCACGGCTGTCCCCGCCGATCCTGCCCGCCAGCTTAGATTGAGACGCATCCGACTTTTCAGCCTAGTGCTGGCGAGGTGTTTTGTCGTCCTCGCCATATTGCTGACCATCGGTCTGCTGTTCTACTGGCTCAGCGTCTCCGCCAGTTCGATCGCGGCCGATGCGCAAATCCCACAGGAATGGCTGAGCGAGCTTGGCCTCGGTCGAAGACTGGTCGGGTTCGCGATCTCGTTCGTGCCGCTTGCCTGCCTCGTCTTCGCGCTCATGGCCGCAAGGCGCTGCTTCGGCGCTTTCGCGTCCGGCAACTTCTTCGGTCAGGGCGCCATCAGCAATTTGCGATACTTTGGCCTCGGCCTGCTGGCATCCGCCTTGCTGAAACCGGTTTCGGCGGCGGCATTGTCCGTTCTGCTCAGCTGGGACGCGCCTGCCGGCCAGCACCGGCTGACGCTCGGTCTCGACAGCGACACGATGCTGACCTTGCTGGCAGCTTGCATCGTCGCTGTCATCACCTGGGTCATGGCCGAGGCATCGGCACTCGCCGAAGAAAACGCGCAATTCATCTGATGAGGATCAGCTCATGCCCATAAGGGTCAGGCTCAATGTCGTCCTCGCCGAACGAAACGTGAAGTCAAAGGACCTGGCCGAATATGTCGGCATCACCGAGGCCAATCTTTCTCTTTTGAAGCAGGGAAAGGTCAAGGGTATCCGGTTCGACACGCTGGAGCGCATCTGCGACTATCTCGACTGTCAGCCGGGCGATCTGCTTCGCTTCGAGAGGGTGTCCGAATAGCACAAAGAAATAGGCCGCCGGGTTGCCCCGACGGCCTTATTGCCTGAGATCGTTGCCGTCCGCGCTTACTGCGCGGCGGTGGTCATGTCGGCCAGCATCGGCTCGGCGACTTCCGCACCCGAGGCCTTGCGGCGCTCGTCGATGATCAGTTCGTCGCGCGAGGTGGCGATGCGCCGGATCTGGCTCATCGTGCCGCCGGTACCGGCCGGGATCAACCGGCCGACGATGACGTTTTCCTTCAAGCCCTGCAGCATGTCGGTCTTGCCGGCAACGGCAGCTTCCGTCAGCACTCGCGTCGTCTCCTGGAAGGAGGCGGCCGAGATGAAGGACGGCGTCTGCAGCGATGCCTTGGTGATGCCGAGCAGCACCGGCAGGCCTTCGGCCGGCTTCTTGCCGTCCTCGACCAGACGCTCGTTGACCTCTTCCAGTTCGATCACGTCGACATGATCGCCCGGGATGTAGGTCGAGTCGCCCTGCACCGTGATCTCGACCTTCTGCAGCATCTGGCGAACGATCACCTCGATGTGCTTGTCGTTGATCGACACGCCCTGCAGACGGTAGACTTCCTGGATCTCGTTGACGAGGTAGGAAGCAAGTGCCTCCACGCCTTTGATCGCCAGGATGTCGTGCGGCGCCGGGTTGCCGTCGAGGATGTAGTCGCCCTTCTCGATGACGTCGCCGTCCTGGAGATGGAACGGCTTGCCCTTCGGGATCAGGTATTCGACCGGCTCAAGCGTCGAGTCATGCGGCTCGATGATGATGCGACGCTTGTTCTTGTAGTCGCGGCCGAAGCGGATCGTGCCGTCGATCTCGGCGATGATGGCGTGATCCTTCGGACGACGTGCCTCGAACAGCTCGGCAACACGCGGCAGACCGCCGGTGATGTCCTTGGTCTTGGCGCTTTCCATCGGAATACGCGCCAAAACGTCGCCGGGGCGAACCTGCGAACCCGGCTCGACCGAAAGAATGGCCTCGACCGAGAGCAGGAAGCGGGCGTCGCCGCCCTTGGACAGCTTGCCGACCTTGCCCTTGGCGTCCTGGATCGCAATCGCCGGCTTCAGGTCGTTGCCACGTGGCGTCGAGCGCCAGTCGATGACCTCACGCTTGGTGATGCCGGTCGACTCGTCGGCCGTTTCCTGAACGGAAATGCCGTCGACCAGATCCTCGTACGACACCCTGCCCTCGATTTCGGTGAGGACCGGACGCGTGTAGGGATCCCACTCGGCGATACGCTGGCCGCGCTTCACCTTGTCACCATCGTCCACGAAGATGCGCGAACCATAGGTGAGACGGTGCGAGGCGCGCTCCTTGCCGGCTTCGTCGAGGATCAGCACCGCCATGTTGCGGCCCATGACCATCTGCTGGCCGTCGGAGTTGCGCACCACGTTGCGGTTGCGGATCTCGACCTTGCCCTCATACGAGGCTTCAAGGAACGAGCTGTCCACCACCTGCGCGGTACCGCCCATGTGGAAGGTACGCATGGTGAGCTGGGTGCCCGGCTCGCCGATCGACTGCGCCGCGATGACGCCGACGGCTTCGCCCTGGTTGACCGGGGTGCCGCGGGCCAGATCGCGACCGTAGCAGACCGCGCAGACGCCAACCCTGACTTCGCAAGTCAGTGCCGAGCGGATGCGGACCGACTGGACGCCGGCCTTTTCGATCTGTTCCACGTCACGCTCGTCCATCAGCGTTCCGGCCTTGACCAGGATCTCGCCCGACACCGGATGGGTGATGTCGTCGAGCGACGTACGGCCCAGCACGCGCTGGCCGACCGAAGCAACGACCTGACCGGCATCGACGATCGGCTGCATGGTGAGGCCCTTGTCGGTGCCGCAGTCGACGGAGTTGACGATGCAGTCCTGCGCCACGTCGACCAGACGACGGGTGAGGTAACCCGAGTTCGCCGTCTTCAAGGCGGTGTCGGCCAGACCCTTGCGGGCGCCGTGGGTCGAGTTGAAGTACTCGAGCACGGTCAGGCCTTCCTTGAAGTTCGAGATGATCGGCGTCTCGATGATTTCACCCGACGGCTTGGCCATAAGGCCGCGCATGCCGGCAAGCTGGCGCATCTGGGTGGGCGAGCCACGCGCACCGGAGTGCGACATCATGTAGATCGAGTTCATCGGCTTCTGACGGCCATTGTCCTCGAACTCGACCGCCTTGATGCGGGCCATCATCTCGTCGGCGACCTTTTCCGAGCACTTGGCCCAGGCGTCGACGACCTTGTTGTACTTCTCGCCCTGCGTGATCAGACCGTCATTGTACTGCTGCTCGTATTCCTTGGCCAAAGCCTCGGTGTCGGAGACCAGCTTGATCTTGGCATCCGGGATCAGCATGTCGTCCTTGCCGAACGAAATGCCGGCGCGGCAGGCATGGCTGAAGCCGAGCGCCATGATGCGATCGCAGAAAATGACCGTCTCCTTCTGACCGCAATGGCGGTAGACGGTGTCGATCATCTTGGAGATGTTCTTCTTGGTCATCTCCTGGTTGGCGGTCTCGTAAGGCACGTTGACGTTCTTCGGCAGAAGCTCGCCGATGATCATGCGGCCAGGCGTGGTGTCATGGATCTTCGACACGACCTTGCCTTCGGCGTCGACCGTGCGGAAACGACCCTTGATCTTGGAGTGCAGCGTCACCGCCTTGGTCTCGAGCGCGTGCTGGAGTTCGCCCATGTCGGCAAACACCATGCCCTCGCCCGGCTCGTTCTGGTTGACGATCGAGAGATAGTAGAGACCCAGAACCATGTCCTGCGACGGCACGATGATCGGCGCGCCCGAAGCCGGGTGCAGGATGTTGTTGGTCGACATCATCAGCACGCGGGCTTCAAGCTGCGCTTCCAGCGACAGCGGCACGTGAACGGCCATCTGATCGCCGTCGAAGTCGGCGTTGAAGGCCGTGCAGACCAGCGGGTGCAGCTGGATCGCCTTGCCTTCGATCAGGATCGGCTCGAACGCCTGGATGCCGAGACGGTGCAGCGTCGGCGCACGGTTCAGCAGCACCGGATGCTCGCGGATGACCTCGTCGAGGATATCCCAGACTTCCGGACGCTCCTTTTCGACCAGCTTCTTCGCCTGCTTGACGGTCGAGGAGTAACCCTTGGCGTCGAGACGGGCGTAGATGAAGGGCTTGAACAGTTCGAGCGCCATCTTCTTGGGCAGGCCGCATTGGTGCAGCTTGAGCTCCGGACCGGTCACGATGACCGAGCGGCCGGAATAGTCGACGCGCTTGCCGAGCAGGTTCTGACGGAACCGGCCCTGCTTGCCCTTGAGCATGTCGGACAGCGACTTCAGCGGGCGCTTGTTGGCGCCGGTGATGACGCGGCCGCGACGGCCGTTGTCGAACAGCGCATCGACGGCTTCCTGCAGCATGCGCTTTTCATTGCGCACGATGATGCCGGGGGCGCGCAGCTCGATCAGCCGCTTCAGGCGGTTGTTGCGGTTGATGACACGGCGATAGAGATCGTTCAGATCCGACGTGGCGAAGCGGCCGCCGTCCAGCGGGACGAGCGGACGCAGGTCCGGCGGGATCACCGGAACCACCTTCATGATCATCCATTCCGGACGATTGCCGGATTCCATAAAGTTCTCGACGACCTTGAGCCGCTTCAGATACTTCTTCTGCTTCAGCTCGGAGGTGGTCGACGCCAGTTCCGAACGCAGGTCGCCGGCGATCTTCTCCAGGTCCATGCCGGCCAGGAGGTCATGAATGGCCTCGGCGCCGATCATGGCGGTGAACGAATCCTCGCCATACTCGTCGACGGCGATCATGTACTCTTCCTCGCTGAGCAGCTGGTGCTCCTTCAGCGCGGTGAGGCCAGGTTCGGTGACGATGTAGTTCTCGAAGTAGAGGACGCGCTCGATGTCCTTCAGGGTCATGTCGAGCAGCGTGCCGATGCGCGACGGCAGCGACTTCAGGAACCAGATATGGGCGACCGGTGCCGCCAGCTCGATATGGCCCATGCGCTCGCGGCGAACGCGCGACAGCGTGACTTCAACGCCGCACTTCTCGCAGATGACGCCCTTGTACTTCATGCGCTTGTACTTACCGCACAGGCACTCGTAGTCCTTGATCGGGCCAAAAATGCGCGCGCAGAACAGACCGTCACGCTCCGGCTTGAAGGTGCGGTAGTTGATGGTCTCCGGCTTCTTGATCTCGCCGAAAGACCAGGACAGAATCTTCTCAGGGCTGGCAAGCGATATCCGGATGGAATCGAACACCTGCGCAGGCGCCTGCGGATTGAAGAGATTCATGACCTCTTGGTTCATGCCGTTCTCCTTTTCGGGATCCTCGAAGATCCCTTGCATCTAGTCGCGAGCCAAACGCCCGCCGTCTTTGTCGGCCACTGGCCGTCGAATTCTTCCTGGTTGAGCATGATCCTGTCCGAAAACCGGTAGCCACTTTTCGGGATCATGCTCGAGGCGCGCCGCGGACAGCCGTGGCGCGCCATCGCCTTACTCGGCCGCGTCGGGCAGCCGGACAGGGTTGTCGTCGAGCTTGGTGTTCTCCAGCTCGACGTTGAGGCCGAGAGACCGCATTTCCTTGACGAGAACGTTGAAGCTCTCCGGGATGCCGGCCTCGAAGGTGTCGTCGCCACGCACGATCGCCTCGTAGACCTTGGTACGGCCGGCGACGTCGTCGGACTTCACCGTCAGCATTTCCTGCAGCGTGTAGGCGGCGCCGTACGCTTCCAGCGCCCAGACCTCCATCTCGCCGAAGCGCTGGCCACCGAACTGCGCCTTGCCGCCCAGCGGCTGCTGGGTGACGAGCGAGTACGGACCGATCGAACGCGCGTGGATCTTGTCGTCCACGAGATGGTGAAGCTTGAGCATGTAGATGTAGCCCATCGTCACCTTGCGATCGAACGGCTCGCCCGTGCGTCCGTCATAGAGCTGCGACTGACCGCTGCTGTGCAGGCCCGCCTGCTCCAGCATGATGTTGATGTCAGCCTCATGCGCGCCGTCGAACACCGGGGTCGCGATCGAGACGCCGCGGCGCATCTGCTCGCTGAGGCGAACGATGCTCTCGTCGTCATAGTCGCGAACCGGCTCGTTGCGGTCGTTGGCCGGGATGAAGCTCTCGAGCGTCTTGCGCAGCGGCTTGATGTCGCCCGCTGCCTTGTACGTGTCGATCAGCTCGCCGATCTTCCTGCCCATGCCCGCACATGCCCAGCCCAGATGCGTTTCCAGGATCTGGCCGACATTCATGCGGCTCGGCACACCCAGCGGGTTGAGCACGATATCGGCATGCGTGCCGTCCTCGAGGAAAGGCATGTCCTCGACCGGAACGATCCGCGACACGACACCCTTGTTGCCGTGACGGCCGGCCATCTTGTCGCCGGGCTGCATCTTGCGCTTCACGGCCACGAAGACCTTGACCATCTTCATGACGCCCGGAGGCATTTCGTCGCCGCGCTGGACCTTCTCGACCTTGTCCATGAAACGCTGCTCGAGCGCCTTCTTGGAATCGTCGTACTGGCCACGCAGCGCTTCCAGTTCGCTCTGGAGCTTTTCGTTCTCCACGGCAAACTGCCACCACTGCGAACGCGGATACTCGTCGAGCGTATCCTTGGACAGCGTCGAGCCCTTCTTGAAGCCCTTCGGTCCAGCGATCGCTTCCTTGCCGACGAGCACGTCGGAAAGACGCGCGTAGACGTTACGGTCCAGAATGGCCTGCTCGTCGTCGCGGTCCTTGGCGAGGCGTTCGATCTCCTCGCGCTCGATCGCCATGGCGCGCTCGTCCTTCTCCACACCGTGGCGATTGAAGACGCGCACCTCGACGACGGTGCCGAATGTGCCCGGAGGCATGCGCATCGAGGTGTCGCGCACATCGGACGCCTTTTCGCCGAAGATGGCGCGCAGAAGCTTCTCTTCCGGCGTCATCGGGCTTTCGCCCTTCGGCGTGATCTTGCCGACCAGGATGTCGCCCGGCTGAACTTCCGCACCGATGTAGACGATGCCGGCTTCGTCGAGGTTCTTCAGCGCTTCTTCCGAGACGTTCGGGATATCGCGCGTGATTTCCTCCGGTCCAAGCTTGGTATCGCGCGCCATGACCTCGAACTCCTCGATGTGGATCGAGGTGAAGACGTCGTCGGCGACGATGCGTTCGGACAGGAGGATCGAGTCCTCGTAGTTGTAGCCGTTCCACGGCATGAACGCGACCAGCACGTTGCGGCCGAGCGCCAGATCGCCGAGCTCGGTCGACGGACCGTCGGCGATGATGTCGCCCTTGTTGACCCGGTCGCCCATGCGAACCAGCGGGCGCTGGTTGATGCAGGTGTTCTGGTTCGAACGCTGGAACTTCATCAACCGGTAGATGTCGACGCCGGACTTGCCCGGATCGAGATCTTCGGTGGCGCGGATAACGATACGCGTCGCGTCCACCTGGTCGACGATGCCGCCGCGGCGGGCACCGATGGCGGCGCCCGAGTCACGGGCGACGATCGGCTCCATGCCGGTGCCGACGAACGGCGCCTCGGCGCGCACCAGCGGCACGGCCTGACGCTGCATGTTCGAGCCCATCAGAGCGCGGTTGGCGTCGTCGTTTTCCAGGAACGGGATCAGGGCCGCGGCCACCGACACCATCTGCTTGGGCGACACGTCCATCAGATCGACGTTTTCGCGCGGCGCCATCATCACTTCGCCGGCGCTGCGGCAAATGACGAATTCGTCGACGAAACCACCGTTCTTGTCGAGTTCGGCGTTGGCCTGCGCGACGTGGTGCTTGGCCTCTTCCATCGCCGAGAGATAGACGACGTCATTGGTCAGCTTGCCGTCGACGATCTTGCGGTACGGGCTCTCGATGAAGCCGTACTTGTTGACGCGTGCGAAGGTGGCCAGCGAGTTGATCAGACCGATATTCGGGCCTTCCGGCGTCTCGATCGGGCAGATGCGGCCGTAATGCGTCGGGTGCACGTCGCGCACTTCGAAGCCGGCGCGCTCGCGGGTCAGACCGCCCGGTCCAAGCGCCGAGAGGCGGCGCTTGTGGGTGATCTCCGACAGCGGGTTGGTCTGGTCCATGAACTGCGACAGCTGCGAGGAACCGAAGAACTCGCGCACGGCGGCAGCCGCCGGCTTGGCGTTGATCAGGTCCTGCGGCATGACCGTGTCGATCTCGATCGAGGACATACGCTCCTTGATCGCACGCTCCATGCGCAGCAGGCCGACGCGGTACTGGTTTTCCATCAGCTCGCCGACCGAACGCACGCGGCGGTTGCCGAGATTGTCGATGTCGTCGATCTCGCCCTTGCCGTCGCGCAGTTCAACCAGCGTCCTGACCACGGCCAGGATGTCGTCCTTGCGCAGCACGCGCACGGTGTCCTCGGCCTTCAGTTCGAGGCGCATGTTCATCTTGACGCGGCCGACGGCCGACAGATCGTAGCGCTCGCTATCGAAGAACAGCGAGTTGAACATGGCTTCGGCGGTTTCAAGCGTCGGCGGCTCGCCGGGGCGCATGACACGATAGATGTCGAACAGCGCGTCCTGGCGGCTCTCGTTCTTGTCGACGTTGAGCGTGTTGCGGATATAGGCGCCGACATTGACGTGGTCGATGTCGAGAACCTTGATCTCCTCTTCGCCGGTGCCGAGCAGCACCTTCAGCGTCTTCTCGTCGATCTCGTCACCGGCCTCGAGGAAGATCTCGCCGGTGGCGTAGTTGACGATGTCCTCGGCCAGATAGTTGCCGAGCAGGTCCTCGTCGGTCGCCTTGATCGCCTTCAGACCCTTTTCGCCAAGCGCCCGTGCCTGGCGTGCGGTGATCTTCTTGCCGGCCTCGACGACGACTTCGCCGGTATCGGCATCGACCAGGTCGCCGACAGCCTTGAGGCCGCGGAAACGCTCGACGTTGAACGGAATGCGCCAATGGTCGCCGGCACGCTTGTAGGTGATCTTGTTGTAGAAGGTCGACAGGATCTCTTCGCCGTCCATGCCGAGCGCCATCAGCAGCGACGTCACCGGAATCTTGCGGCGGCGATCGATGCGGGCGTGCACGACGTCCTTGGAATCGAACTCGATGTCGAGCCACGAACCGCGATACGGGATGACGCGCGCGGCAAACAGAAGCTTGCCCGACGAGTGCGACTTGCCCTTGTCATGGTCGAAGAAGACGCCCGGCGAACGGTGCATCTGCGAAACGATGACGCGCTCGGTGCCATTGACGATAAAGGTGCCGTTCAAGGTCATGAGCGGCATGTCGCCCATGTAGACGTCCTGCTCCTTGATGTCCTTGATGGACTTGGCGCCGGTATCCTCGTCGATATCGAACACGATGAGGCGCAGCGTCACCTTGAGCGGCGCGGCATAGGTGAGGTCGCGCTGACGGCATTCGTCAACGTCGAATTTCGGTCCTTCGAACTCGTACTTCACGAACTCCAGCATGGAGGAGCCGGAAAAATCGGAGATCGGGAAGACCGACTTGAAAACGGCCTGCAGCCCCTCGTCCGGACGCCCACCCTTGGGCTCCGCCACCATCAGGAACTGGTCATAGGATGCCTTCTGAACCTCGATCAGGTTCGGCATCTCCGCAACTTCCGGAATCTTTCCGAAGAACTTGCGTACGCGTCTGCGGCCATTGAAAGTCTGGGTCTGGGCCATCGTCGCTCCTTAGCTCTAAACTCGGGACGAGCCTCGCCGCGGCTCGCCTTGCATACTGGGCCACCTTGGCGGCAACCCTCTGTCTGTTTTCCCGGCGCCTGTCGGCGGCCGGCTAGAACGGGAGAAAACCCGTTTCCTGAAGGCCGGTTTTCGGCCCTCAGGAAAGAGGTTCTCGCAAATCTCGCGTTACGCGCTCTCCCTTCGGGCGAAGGGAGTGGCGGACGGCGCGAGGCCGCCCGCCGCTTTTACGCTTACTTCAGTTCGACCTTGGCGCCGGCTGCTTCCAGCTGGGCCTTGAACTTGTCAGCGTCGGCCTTGGAAACGGCTTCCTTGACCGGCTTCGGAGCCGCTTCAACCAGATCCTTGGCTTCCTTGAGGCCCAGACCGGTGATGGCGCGGACTTCCTTGATGACGTTGATCTTCTGAGCGCCTGCGTCGGTGAGGACGACGTCGAATTCCGTCTTTTCCTCGGCCGGAGCAGCAGCGGCCGCAGCGCCGCCAGCAGCGGCAACCGCCACCGGAGCAGCGGCGGAAACGCCCCACTTTTCTTCCAGAAGCTTCGACAGCTCGGCCGCCTCGAGGACGGTCAGCTTCGAAAGGTCGTCTACGATCTTTGCGAGATCAGCCATTGTTGTGTTCCTTCATAAGGTTCGAACGTGTGTTTGTGATAGCGAGGAACGGCCTCATGCCGCCTCGTCCTTCCGGGCGTAAGCGCCAATGACGCGCGCGACCGAGGCCGCTGGCGCATTGACGATCTGGGCGATCCGGGTTGCCGGCGTGGCGATCATGCCAACCAGCCTGGCGCGCAGCTCATCGAGCGACGGAAGTGTGGCGAGTGCCTTCACACCGTCGGCATTGAGCGAGGTGGTGCCCATTGCGCCGCCGAGAATGACGAGCTTGTCATTTCCCTTGGCGAAATCGGACGCGACCTTCGGCGCCGCAATCGGATCCTCCGAATAAGCAATCAGCGTCTGTCCCTTGAACAGCTCGATGATCGATGCGGAGTCCGTGCCCTGAAGAGCGATTTTGGCGAGACGGTTCTTCGCGACTTTGACGGTGCCACCGGCAGCGCGCATTTTCGACCGAAGGTCGTTCATTTGCGCGACGGTGATACCGGCGTAGTGGGCCACGACCACTGAACCTGCGTTCGAGAACGCACCGTTCAGGCCCGTGACGAGTTCGCGTTTTTCCGCTCTGTCCACTGCCTATCTCCAGTTGACCCCAATCCTGTTAACGGGAACATCCCATTGACGAGGACAGGCGTCGGGTTGCCTTTTGTCGACCGGGCCATCCAGTAACGGATCTCCCGAACGACGCTCGAGGATCCTGCCCCCTTTCGCCACATCGACAGTCAAGCCGGCGATGCGCAGACAAAAGGCAAACACGGTTCGAACCTTTCATTGGAGCAATCGCTCCGTTGTCCGGTCTTCACCCGTCTCATGCAGGCCCAAATCGAATTAAGGCTTCTGGGCCGCCTGCAATCTCGGACAGGATGTCCGGAAACCTTTCGGCTTCCGGTACCGGGCCGCCGACAAGTCGGAGGTCCGGAATTCACTTGCGGATCAGCCGCTTGGCGGCCGATCCAAATGTCGTATCAGGACGCGTTGAGCGTCGCGACGTCGAGCTTGAGGCCCGGGCCCATCGTCGAGGTGACCGACACCTTCTTGACGTAGTTGCCCTTGGCGCCAGTCGGCTTTGCCTTGGTCACCGCATCGGCGAAGGCGCGGATGTTCTCTTCCAGGGCCTTGACGTCGAACGAGACCTTGCCGACGCCGGCATGGACGATGCCAGCCTTCTCGACACGGAACTCGACGGCGCCGCCCTTGGACGCCTTGACGGCGGCGGCAACGTCGGTGGTGACGGTTCCGACCTTCGGGTTCGGCATCATGCCGCGCGGGCCGAGCACCTTGCCCAGACGGCCGACCAGCGGCATCATGTCCGGCGTGGCGATGCAGCGATCGAAATCGATCGTGCCCTTCTGGACGATGTCGACCAGATCCTCGGCACCAACGATGTCGGCGCCGGCGGCGCGCGCTTCGTCGGCCTTGTCGCCACGGGCGAACACGGCGACACGTACCGAGCGGCCGGTGCCGTTCGGCAGGTTGACCACGCCGCGGACCATCTGGTCGGCATGGCGCGGGTCGACGCCGAGGTTCATGGCGACTTCGATGGTCTCATCGAACTTCACCGAGGAACGGTCCTTGAGCAGCTTCAGCGCATCACCCAGGGCATAAGCCTTGTTGGGATCGATGCCTTCGCGGGTCTTCGATACACGCTTTGCAATCTTTGCCATGATCTTAGCCCACCACTTCCAGACCCATCGAGCGGGCGGAGCCCTCGACCATGCGCATGGCCGCTTCGACGTCGTTTGCGTTCAGGTCTTTCATCTTCGCGGTGGCAATCTCGCGGACCTTGTCACGCGAAACCGTACCGGCCTTGACCTTACCCGGCTCCTTGGAACCAGAGGTCAGGTTCGCCGCCTTCTTCAGGAAGTAGCTCACCGGCGCCGTCTTCATGACGAAGGTGAAGGACTTGTCCTGATAGTAGGTGATGACAACCGGAACCGGCGATCCCTTTTCCATTTCCTGGGTCTGCGCGTTGAACGCCTTGCAGAACTCCATGATGTTGATGCCACGCTGACCAAGCGCCGGGCCGATCGGGGGAGACGGCGTAGCCGATCCCGCTTTCACCTGGAGCTTGAGCTGGCCTGCAATTTTCTTAGCCATCTCTTTTCCTGCCTTTGTCTATGCCGGTCATGCCGGCGGTTGCAGTCTGGTGGTGCGATCCATGCGGCCGGCTAAAGCCGCATTCGTCTCCCACCGTTCTCAGGCCGCGCTTCCGCGCCGCCTCCCCTGATCGCCAAACCGGCTTCAGGATTTCGGATCAGCCCTTTTCGACCTGCCCGAATTCCAGATCGACAGGCACGGCGCGCCCGAAGATCGAAACTTCCACCTTGAGCCGCGCCCGCTCCTCGTCCACTTCCTGGACGAAACCGTTGAACGACGCGAAGGGACCATCCGAAACGCGGATCGCTTCGCCGATCTCGAACGTGACCGAGGGCTTGGGCCGCTCGACGCCTTCCTGGACCTGGTTCAGGATGCGCTGCGCTTCCGCCTCGGTGATCGGCACCGGCTTGGAGTCACCCAGGAAGCCGGTGACCTTCGGCGTGTTCTTGACCAGCGAGAACACGGCATCGGTCAGATTGGCCTTCAGCAGCACATAGCCCGGGAAGAACTTGCGCTCGGCATCGACCTTGCGGCCGCGGCGAACTTCGACGACCTTCTCGGTCGGAACCACGATCTGGTGGATGTCGGCAGACAGGCCCTTCTGCTTGGCCTTGTTCTCGATATCCTCGGCGACCTTCTTTTCAAAGTTCGAATAGGCGTGGACGATGTACCAGCGCGCGGTCATTTCAAGACTTCTCCGTAATCGCCGGACTTAGCGTCCGATGCCCAGAATCTGTTCGACCGCGAGGCCCATGAGCTGATCAGCGGTGAAGAAAAAGATCATCGCGATCACTGCGAAGGCCAGAACCATCACCGTCGAGATCATCGTTTCGCGCCGCGACGGCCAAGTCACCTTGGCGGTCTCCGCGCGAACCTGCTGGAGAAAGACGAAAGGATTTGTGGTTTTCGAAGCCATATGCCGCTCTGTCTTCAAGACCCGTTGGCCGGGTCTCCTGGATGATCCCGCTGGCCGGGACGTGCCGCCTGAGCGAATTTCGCGCCGAATCAGCGCAATCATTTCGCCCATGCAAATCAGACGCGTAAAGCCGGTTTCCCAGCTCCACGCGTCGCGTGTCTGTTTCGTCTACATAAAACCGATTCTTGATCCACGCAAGTGGCAAGTCTCCGCTTTATGACCAAACACCGCCTCGGAACCATCCAGTCGTTCCGTCCCGGCTATGGCGCTCTTATGCCCCAATCGACCCTATATGGCAAGCGGGTCGCCGATTTTCAAAGGCCGGACCATGGAAATATCGTTTTGAACGCCATTCCGAAACGGCGAGACATTGGGTTGAATGCCATTCAGGGAATGGCACGGGCAGCAGGGCTCGAACCTACGACCTGCGGTTTTGGAGACCGCCGCTCTACCAACTGAGCTATGCCCGTACGTGCGCATGTCGGCGCAGCAGGCGCTTCCTAAAAGCTTCCGCACGCTCTGTAAAGAGCGGTTTGCATGCAAACACGCCTTAACCTCTGCGCCAGAAATCGGGATAGTCGACAACCAGCCCGTTGCGGTCGATTTCAAGTTCCCGCCTGAAGTCGCTGGCGCGCGATTCATAGAGATATCGCCTGCCCTCTTCGAGGCATGTGTAGCGCTGCGGGTTGGCGACGACCGTGAGGGCGGGGAAGTCGATGAAGGCAGTGGTTATCTCGGCACTCTGCCCGGCGGAAAGTTGCAATCGCCGGATCGGCAGCGTGTTGGTGAACGGCGTGATGGTCAGGTCGGGATCGAAAATGCCGTCGAGCTCCGGCATAGGCAGGCCGTCCCTGGTCCAGCGACCATCGCCATCGGCGGCAAGAACAAGCGTGCGGCCGCTACCGATCATATCGACAACGACACGCCTGGCGTGCCAGCCGACATCGCAAGCGATGCGGTAACGGACGGCAAAAGGCGTTTGCCCGGAGCAGACTGCGACAGAGTCGGCCGAGACCTCCCCTGCCCGCTCCTGCAGCACCAAATGTTCGAGACCCGGTCCGTCCCACTCGCGCCAACGTATGATCTTCACATCTTCCGGCATCAGCCCAACACCTCCATGGCGACTGGACGCTAGTTTGTACCCGGTGGCTGATAGGGGCCGCCCGGCACACCCCAGCCCCAGGCCGGCATCGGTTCCGTCTGCGGATCGCAGGTTTCGCCGAGATTGGAGTTCATCTTGGCCAGGCGCGATCCCCATTCGACATAGCCCATGAAGGCCGAACGGAATTCCGGATCGTCAGGCAGGCCGACCGCGTCGGCGGCATCGGCCAGGAGGCTGATCCAGCGGCGGCGCTGCTCCTCGGTGAGATGCTTGCCCAGATGGTGCATGACCATCTCGCGGTGGCCGCCGAACTGCTCGCTGTAGGTCTTCGGTCCGCCGAAAACCTCGCCGATGAAGGCCGCGACATGGGCGGGGTGATCCGGCGACATGGTCTTGAACACCGGCCCGACGATCGGGTCCTGCGCCACCTTGTCATAGAAGGTCTGGGTGAGCCGGTTCAAAGCCTCGCTGCCGCCGGCCCATTCGTAGAGTGTCGGGATATCCTGGCCCATTCTCGATCCTCCGCCTGCCTGAAGCCGCCAGCAGCGACGATAGCGGAAAAATCGAAAGCGGCTCAACCTGCCTCGATGGCCAGTTTCGGGCTCCGTCGCCCACTACAATTTGGCCGGCGCGTCAGCCTCGGCATTGGCGGAAGGCCGGATCCGGCAATTCTCGGGTCTTGGCACCGCCTCGCAAATGGTCGCACCGGTCAGCGCGTCGACCGATTGCAGGCTCGTCGTCAGGCCAACCTTCAGCATCATGTCGGGTTCCAGCCGGCGCTCGACCGAGCGCCGCTCGATCGCCGCGAACAGGGCGGAACTGATCGCCATCTCCTCCAGGTAAGCCTTGACCATCAGCTTTTGCCCCATCGGGTAGAGGCTAAGTCGCGCCTGGGGACCGACAAGCCGCCTGATGCCGCCGGCAAGCATGAACGCGCAGGCCGAATCGCACTCCACGCCCGCATCGATGCTCAGCCCGGCATAGGCGCCCTCCTTGGCCAGGCAATTCCACGCTCCTGGGTCACAGCCGACAAAATCGGTGCGGCCAACGGCGACGTCGAGCTTCTTTTCATGGATAAGCCGTCCCGCCGCCAGGGCACTGAACAGGTCGCCTCCCTTCGAGCTGATCACGACAGGCAGTTGCCGTTTGCCGAGCGTGGCGAGCAGCTGGCGCAGCTTCTGCGGGGTCTGGGGGGTGATCGCGCCTTCCGCCGAGATCCATTCCGGGCAGTCTGGATTGCAGAGCGGATTGGTGCCGCGAACGACAACGAAGCGCATGTCTTCATCGCGCCGCGCCGCCTCGGGTTCGATCGCTGGCGGAGTAGGCCTGGCCGCGGTCGCCATCAGGCCACCAGGCTTGTTCCCCGGCACCTCCCGGCAATTCGTGGCCAGGCGGCCGGGTTCGCACAGGCTCGCCGCGGTCAACAGGCCCACGGCGTCCGTGCTGGTGACCAGCTTCATCGCCAGCATGTCATCGAGGGCGATCTGGTGGATTTCGCTGGCCGGGGTGCCCTTCATCGTTTCGAGCATGCTTTGTTCGATGCCCATCTGGTCCAGGTAGGCCGCCAGCTTTTTCTCCACCGACTTGCTCATTTCGTAGGTCTTGTAGCTGCCGGCGTTCTTGCGGCTGACGATCTTCGTGTTGAGGATCTTCTTCTTGCCCCCGACGATCCGGTAGGTGGTCCGGTATTGCAATTTCGTGCGGATGTAGGTCGTGGTGATCTGATGGACGCCGAGATAGGCCCATTCGCCAGCCACTCGCCTGATGCCGCCGGCAAACATCAGAGGACAGGCGGAATTGCACATGGCGCCATAGTCGATGACATCGCCGAAGTAGCGGGCGTCACGGTCCTGGCACCCCTTCGCGTCGGGCTGGCAGCTGGAAAACACCGTCTTGCCGATGGCGATATCGAGCTTGTTCTTGCGGATCAGCCGGCCAAGCGTCAGCGCCGCCTCGACATTGCCGCCGGGAGAATCCACGACAACAGGCAGTTTCCGCCCGCCAAGCGTCTTCAGCATGCGTTTGAAGAGCGCCGGAGTTCCGGCTTCTATGGAGCCCTCGGCCGATATCCATTCCGGACAGATCGGCTCGCACCCCGCTGCGTTGCTGCGGACAATGCCGAACCGCATCGTCGGCCCAAGATCCGGCGCCGCATCCGCCGCGAAGGCTGCCGGGCCTGTGGCAAGCAACGCAATCAGCCAGGTCAGAGCCAGCGGCCACAATGCCCGACGATGAAAATACCGCCTTGGAACCATTTGGAAAAAGCCCCTTGATGCAACCTATACTAGACGAGGTCCAGAGCCTTGCAACAGGCTTCGGCCGACGGGGCGGCAGCCGATAGCCCGGCAAACGAAAAGGGCGGCCCGAAGACCGCCCTTTCTTGTCGATCCGGCGAATGCCGGGCTCGGTTATTCCTTGATGGTGACGACGATGCCGGCACCGACGGTGCGGCCGCCTTCACGGATAGCGAAGCGCAGCTTCTCTTCCATGGCGATCGGCACGATCAGCTCGACATCGACCGTGATGTTGTCGCCCGGCATCACCATCTCGGTGCCTTCCGGCAGCGACACGATGCCGGTCACGTCGGTCGTGCGGAAGTAGAACTGCGGACGGTAGTTGGTGAAGAACGGCGTGTGACGGCCACCTTCGTCCTTGGTCAGGATGTAGGCTTCGGCCACGAACTTCTTGTGCGGCTTCACCGTGCCCGGCTTGGCCAGAACCTGGCCGCGCTCGACACCTTCACGATCAACGCCGCGCAGCAGCGCGCCGATGTTGTCGCCAGCCTGGCCCTGATCGAGCAGCTTGCGGAACATTTCCACGCCCGTGCAGGTCGTCTTGGTCGTCGGACGGATGCCGATGATTTCCAGCTCCTCGCCGACCTTGACCACGCCGCGCTCGACGCGGCCAGTCACCACCGTGCCGCGGCCCGAGATCGAGAACACGTCTTCGATCGGCATCAGGAACGGCTTGTCGAGCGGACGGACCGGCGTCGGGATGTAGGCATCGACCGCAGCCATCAGCTCGCGGATCGCGTCTTCACCGATCTTCTTGTCCGAGTCTTCGAGAGCAGCCAGAGCCGAACCCTTGACGATCGGAATGTCGTCGCCGGGGAATTCGTTCTTGGTCAGAAGCTCGCGAACCTCGAGCTCGACCAGTTCGAGCAGCTCGGCGTCGTCGACCTGGTCGACCTTGTTCAGGAACACCACAATCGACGGCACGCCGACCTGACGGGCCAGCAGGATGTGCTCGCGGGTCTGCGGCATCGGGCCGTCGGCAGCCGACACGACCAGGATCGCGCCGTCCATCTGCGCGGCGCCGGTGATCATGTTCTTCACATAGTCGGCGTGGCCGGGGCAGTCGACGTGAGCGTAGTGGCGGTTGGCCGTCTCGTATTCGACGTGAGCCGTCGAGATCGTGATGCCGCGCGCCTTCTCTTCAGGGGCAGCGTCGATCTGGTCGTAGCGCTTGTATTCGCCAAAATACTTGGTGATCGCCGCCGTCAGCGACGTCTTGCCATGGTCGACGTGGCCAATCGTGCCGATGTTCACGTGAGGCTTGTTACGCTCGAATTTACCTTTTGCCATTGTCTCTTTCCTTGGACGGCCCGGATCTTCAGTTCGGTCGAAGACCTTCAGTTCAGTCGAATGCGGGGCGATTAGCGACAAAGGCCAAAAAACACAAGCGTCTTTTGGCCGGGTGCCGTCTCACTCAGTCCGAACCATCGATCCGATTGCGGGGATGTGGCGCTGATATAGGAAGGCTCCGGGCAAAATGAAGGGGTAGCGGGCCGACCGATCGAGGCCGCGAAAGCGCCGGCTTGCTTGCCCGGCCCTGTCTGAATCATGGCCAGGCCATGGACCATTGCCGCCGCCATCCGCCTCTGATCTTGTGGCCGGATGCATTTCATCCCTGCCTCTGTCCGCGGCCCGCTGTTTATGATCGTCTCGACGGGGTCGTATCTCGTCAACGATACAATGATGAAGCTCGCGACGGCGGGCCTGCCGTCTTATGAGGTGCTGTTTCTGCGGGGTGCCGCGGCGGCCCTCTGGGGCTTCCCGCTGCTGTTCGCGCTGGGCTACGGCAAGCAGATCCCGCTGATCTTCGACAAGCGCGTCCTGAGCCGGAACGTGCTCGAGCTGGCGGCGATCCTTTGCTATGTGGTCGCGCTCGCCAACATGCAGATCGCCGATTCCACCGCGCTCGGCCAGATCACGCCGCTCTTGATGCTGGTTGGCTCCTCGATCCTGTTTGGCGAGCGGATCGGCGGCCGGCGCATGGCGCTGATCGGGCTCGGCTTCGTCGGCGCGCTGATGGTGGCGCAGCCGACCATGCAAGGCATTTCGGTCTATGCCCTGCTGGCGCTCGGCAACGCAGCCCTTGCAGCGGCGCGCGACCTAGCCGGCCGGCGGGTCTCGGCCGAGGTGCCGGGGATGATCGTGGCGATTTCCGCCGTCGTGGTGGTGCTGATCGGCGCCGGCGCCGCGCATCTTGTTTCCGAGCGCTGGGTCATGCCCGGGGCGCATCACCTGCTGCTGATGGCAGGTGCTGGATTTTTCCTGATCTTCGGCCACTTCTTCATCTTCATGGCCTATCGCGTCGGACCGACCAGCGCCGTGGCGCCGTTCTACTATTGCTTCACCGTCTGGGCGGTCATTTCGGGCCTGCTGGTGTTCGGGCAATTCCCCAACACATTGGCGGTCTGTGGCATCCTGCTGGTCGTCGGCAGCGGGCTGACCATCGTGTCGCTGGATCAGCGCCAGCGCCGGTTGGCCGTCGTCGCCTAGCCTCGTTTCATTGCGGGAACGCCGATCTTTATTTTCGCCGCCCCGATGCCATAGGCAAGCCACAGCCGGGCACACCGGCCTGAAGCCGGCCTTGCCTTCAGAAACTCGAAACCTCAGACGATCCGCAGGCGCCTAAAGCGTCCGCCTTGCGCTGAACTGATGGTAGGCCCACAGAACAACCACCGCCCCGATGACGGCAACGATCAGGCTGTAGATGTTGAGACCGGTGACGCCAGATGCGCCGAAGGCACTGAAGATCAGCCCGCCGACGATGGCGCCGACGATGCCCAGCACGATATCCATTATGACACCCTGGCCGGTCTTGTTGACGATCTTGCTGCCTATGAAGCCGGCGACCACGCCGAGAATGATCCAGCTGATGATACCCATTTTTTCCTCTCCATCCCCTCGCCAGCCGAACATTTTCATATGATTGTCAAAACCTCAAGCCAGCTTGAAATTCCGCCCGAATGCTTCATTGTTGAGGAGGGGTCGGGCCTTGGTCGCTATGGAGGATCCACGATGGGACTTTTTGACAACGCCGTTCCCGGCGGCAACATCACCAAACCTCTGATGATCGCACTCGGCGCATTGCTGGTCGGCAAGATGCTGAGCGGCAGAAGTGCCGAAGAGCCAGAACAGTCTCCCGTGCCCGCTCCGACCGCCCCCGTCCCGACGGAAACCACATCCGCCGACGGTGGCCTGCTGGGCGGCCTGGGCGGACTGCTCGAAAAGCTCCGGGACGCCGGTCACGGCAACACCGCGGACTCCTGGGTCGGAACGGGCCAGAACCAGTCGATCAACGCCAACGATCTTGGCGCCGCGATCGGACCGCAGATCATCCGCGAGATCGCGCAACGGACCGGACTGGACGAGCAGGAACTGCTCAAGCAACTGTCCACCGCCCTGCCCGGCATCGTCGACAAGCTGACGCCGAACGGCCAGGTGCCGCAGCAGCACCAGGTCGCATCCGCGTTCAACAGCTGACGCGGCGCAGCCACGACAATTGGAGCGCTGCGCTTCGTGCGCAGTGCCTCGGCTTGCCGGTGATGGGATGAGTGTCTGGAGCGGGTAGCGGGAATCGAACCCGCATATTCAGCTTGGAAGGCTGCTGCTCTACCACTGAGCTATACCCGCGCCTTACCTGAAGTACCGGATTCATCCGAAAAGCGCCATGCACTTTTCGGTCCGATTCTTGTCGCGTTTCAGGGCTTCCGGGCCGGCAGTGGTGGAGAGGGTTGGATTCGAACCAACGTAAGCTAAGCTAACGGATTTACAGTCCGTCCCCTTTAACCACTCGGGCACCTCTCCAGTCTGCCGCCGGAGCCATGCAACGAGGCATTCACGCCGATCCGGACCCGAGTTATGTGTTCTCCGAAACCAGCGCAGCGCCTTATGGCGGCAAGGCCATTGGGTGTCAACCGCGCAGCCAGCGTTTTTCGATGTTGTTCGCCGGCTGTGACGGCGGGCCATATCCTTGGCCGGAGGACACCGCTATAGAAGCCAGCCATGAGCGATAAAACCAACACCCCCAAAGACACCCATTACGCCAAGCTGCGCCGCGCCTATCGCGACGAGAAAAGCGGCGGCGCGCCGGCGTTCCGGCCTCGACAGCCGGTTCCGCCGGGCGAAAATGCCGCGGACGGACTGGTGCGGCTCTACGGCCTGCACACGGTTCGCGCCGCACTCGACAATCCGCGCCGCAAGATCAGGAAGATGCTGGTGACGCGCAATGCGGCCGAGCGCCTCGAAATCGCCGATCTCGCCGCCCTGCCCTTCAAGACGGAACTGGTCGAACCCAGGGATATCGACAAGATCACAGGGTCGGATGCCGTGCATCAGGGTGTGCTGATCGAGGCCGAGCCGCTTAAAGCCAAGCGGCTCGATGCGCTTGGTGACGCGAAGCTGGTGCTGGTGCTCGACCAGATCACCGACCCGCACAATGTCGGCGCCATCCTGCGCTCGGCGGTCGCCTTCGGCGCCGGCGCGCTGGTCACCACGGCCCGCCACAGCCCGCAGGAATCGGGCGTGCTGGCGAAATCCGCCTCGGGCGCGCTGGAGCACATCGACCAGATCGAGGTGAAGAACCTCGCCGAAGCGCTCGGCCAGCTGCACGAGGCCGGCTTTCGCACCATCGGGCTTGATTCGGACGCGCCGGCCGAACTCGAAAAGAGCTTTGCCGGAGAAAAGATCGCCCTGGTGCTGGGCGCCGAAGGCAAAGGCCTGCGCCAGAAGACCCGCGAGACGGTGACCACGCTGGCGCGGCTCGACATGCCCGGCGCCATCCATTCGCTCAACGTATCGAATGCCGCGGCGATCAGCCTTTACGTGGCACGGGCATTTTTGAAGCGCGGCTAAGCCAAAAAACCATCTCGACGAGAAACGGGTCCCGACAGACGCCGGAACCCGTTCTTCGATGGGCCAGGAGTTGGCGGCTTGGGAACGTTGCGCCGCCCTCTCCTGACCTATGCCGCTTTGCCCTGGGCGCCGGCTGCCTCGCTGCCGACCTCGAAATCGGCCATCCTCTCAAGCGCCCTGACCAGTGCCGAATGGTCCTCCTTGGCGCCGCCATTGGCCGCGCAGGCGTTGAACAGCTGCTGCGTGGTCGACGTGTTGGGCAGCGACACGCCGAGCGCTTTCGCGCCCTCCAGCGCGAGGTTCAGATCCTTCTGGTGCAGTTCGATCCGAAAACCCGGGGCGAAGGTGCGCTTGACCATACGCTCGCCATGCACTTCCAGAATGCGCGAAGCCGCCAGCCCGCCCATCAGCGCCTGCCTGACCTTGGCCGGATCCGCGCCGGCTTTCGAAGCAAAAACAAGCGCTTCGGCGACGGCTTCAATGGTCAGCGCAACGACGATCTGGTTGGCCACCTTGGTGGTCTGGCCAACGCCGTTGGGCCCGACCAGGGTGATGTTCTTGCCCATCTTCTCGAACACGGGCTTGGCGCGCTCGAAGGATTTCTCCTCGCCGCCGACCATGATGGTGAGCGACGCCGCCTTGGCGCCAACCTCGCCGCCCGAGACCGGTGCATCGAGATAGTCGCAGCCTAGATCGTTGATTTTCCTAGCAAAAATCTTGGTCTCGATCGGTGAGATCGAGCTCATGTCGATGACCAGCTTGCCTTTGGTCAGACCGGACGCGACGCCGTTCTCGTGAAACAGCACATCGGCGACCTGCGGTGTGTCGGGCACCATCAGAATGATGATGTCGGCGGCCTTCGCCACGGCAGCATGGCCGGTGACTGACGTTAGGCCCTTGGCGACGAGATCGGCTGAGAGTTTCGATCGATGGTCGCTGGCTATGACCCTGTGGCCCGCGTCCAACAGGTGCCCCGCCATCGGTGCGCCCATGATGCCGAGGCCGATGAAGCCGATGGTTTCCATTTTGGTTCTCCAGTTGCTTGTGTGAAACGCCCCCTCATCCGGCCGCTAGCGCGGCCATCTTCCCCCGAGGGGAGAAGAGAAGCCGACGTTGGTGCCTGTCTCTTCTTCCCGCCGGGGAGAAGGTGGCCCGAAGGGCCGGATGAGGGGGCGCGGCGTTGGCTAGGCCGCAGCACTTCCCTGCCTGGCTAATGCTTGAAACCACCCCAGCCCAGCCTCCGTCCCGGCCTTCGGCTTGTATTCCGCCCCGATCCACCCGGAATAGCCGATGCGGTCGATGTGCTCGTACAGGAAGGGAAAATTGATCTCGCCCGTCCCCGGCTCGTGACGGCCTGGATTGTCCGCAAGCTGGATATGCGCGATGCGGTCGAGGTTTACCTCGATGGTACGGGCGAGATCCCCCTCCATGATCTGCATGTGATAGATGTCGTATTGCAGGAACAGGTTCTTCGACCCGACACGGTCGATAAGCGCCAGCGCCTGGTCGGAATAGTTGAGAAAGAAGCCCGGGATATCGCGCGTGTTGATCGGCTCGATCAGCAGCCTGATGCCGGCCTGCTCCAGCTTTTCCGCCGCGAAGGCGAGGTTTTCGGCAAAGACGTCCTCCAGCACCTTGCGATCGGCGCCGGCGGGCGCGATGCCGGCCAGGCAATTGACCTGCTGGCAGCCGAGCGCCTGCGCGTAGGTGATCGCCTTGGCGATGCCCTGGCGGAATTCCGGCACGCGGTCCGGCAGCACGGCAATGCCGCGCTCGCCCTTGCCCCAGTCGCCGGCCGGCAGGTTGAACAGCACCTGGGTCAGGCCGTTCTTCTTCAGCCGGGCGGCGACGGCATCGGGCGCATGGTCATAGGGGCCGATATATTCGACGCCCTTGAAGCCGGCGCGGGCGGCGGCATCGAAACGGTCGAGGAACTCATGCTCGCCAAAGAGCATCGAAAGATTGGCTGAAAAACGCGGCATTCTTTTTCTCCTTTTCTCCGCCAAGCCTAATCCAGCATGACGATCGACGTCGGCGCATCTTCGTGGCTCTCGGCAAGCTCCTCGAATTCGGTGATCTTGTCGATCTCGGTGCCCATCGAGATGTTGGTGACGCGTTCGAGGATGAATTCGAGGACAACCGGAACCCGGTGTTCTTTCATCAACCGCTGCGCCTCCTTGAAGGCACCGGCGAACTCTTCCGGCTTGCGCACCCTGACCGCCTTGCAGCCCATCGCCTCGGCGACGGCAACATGGTCGACGCCGTAGCCGGCCTCGGGATCGCCTGCCCGGTTGATGTTCTCGAAGGCAAGGTCGACCTCGAAGTCCATCGAAAAGCCGCGCTGCGCCTGGCGGATCAGGCCGAGATAGGCGTTGTTCACCACGACATGGAGATAGGGCAGCTTGTGCTGGGCGCCGACCGCCAGTTCCTCGATCATGAACTGGAAATCATAGTCGCCCGACAGCGCCACGATGGTCCGGTCGGGATCGGCGGCGCGCACGCCAAGGGCAGCCGGCAAGGTCCAGCCGAGCGGGCCGGCCTGGCCGCAATTGATCCAGTTGCGCGGCTTGTAGACATGCAGGAACTGCGCGCCGGCGATCTGCGACAGGCCGATCGTGGTGACGTAGGTGACGTCGCGGCCGAACGCCTTGTTCATCTCCTCATAGACACGCTGCGGCTTCAGCGGCACCTGGTCGAAATGCGTCTTGCGCTTCATCGTCTTCTTGCGAGCCTGGCATTCCTTCGCCCAGCCGGACCAGTCGCGCAGTCTGCCTGCCGTCTTCCACTCGGTGGCGACGTCGAGCAGCATCTTCAGCGCAGCACCAGCATCCGAAACGACGCCGAGATCCGGCGCGAAGACACGGCCGATCTGCGTCGGCTCGATGTCGACATGGATGAATTTTTTGCCCTTGGTATAGACATCGACGGAGCCGGTGTGACGGTTGGCCCAGCGGTTGCCGATGCCGAAGACGAAATCGGCTTCCAGCATCGTCGCATTGCCATAGCGGTGCGAGGTCTGCAGCCCGCACATGCCGGCCATCAGCCGGTGGTCGTCGGGGATCGCGCCCCAGCCCATCAAGGTCGGGATGACCGGCACGCCTGAAATCTCGGCGAATTCGATCAGCAAATCCGACGCATCGGCGTTTATGATGCCGCCGCCGGCGACGATCAGCGGCTTTTCGGCGGCGTTGAGCATCGTCAACGCCTTTTCGGCCTGGGCGCGCGTCATGGCCGGCTTGAACGGCGTCAACGGCTCATAGGCATCGATGTCGAATTCGATCTCGGCCAGCTGGACATCGACCGGCAGGTCGATCAGCACCGGACCCGGCCGCGACGAGCGCATCAGATGAAAGGCCTTCTGCAGCGCCATGGGGACGAGATAGGGCTCCATGACCGTGACCGCCCATTTGGCGACCGGCGCGGCAATGGCTGATATGTCGACGGCCTGGAAATCCTCCTTGTTCAGCCGCGCCCGCGGCGCCTGGCCGGTGATGCACAGGATCGGAATGGAATCAGCGGCGGCCGAATAGAGCCCGGTGATCATGTCGGTGCCGGCCGGACCCGAAGTGCCGATGCACAGGCCGATATTGCCTGCCTTGGCCCGGGTAAAGCCTTCCGCCATGTGCGAGGCGCCCTCGACGTGACGGGCAAGCACGTGGCGGATCGTTCCCCTCGCCTTCAGCGCCGAATAGAACGGATTGATCGCCGCGCCCGGCACGCCGAAAGCGCAGGAAATGCCTTCCTTTTCGAGAACGAGAACCGCGGCATCGACAGCGCGCATCCTGGCCATTTTCCAGCCCTCCACGGGTTTGTCATTGTTGGATTGGCTGAGGATGCCAGCACGTCGGCTATTTTTCAATTTTTTCAGAATATTTTTTCATTTCTAGAAAACGACGGCTATACGCTGATTTTGTTGGATTTTCCGTTTTCCAGCAATTCGGCCGGCGATATCAGTGAAAAATTTTTTCATTGTGCATTTGGCGAAATCGGTCGAGAATGACGCCATGGAAACCACGGAAAAACGCCAGCGCGGCCGGCCGCGCGCTTTCAATGGGCCCTCGGAGGCCAGTTCGGTGCAGTCGCTCGATCGGGCGCTGCGGATCCTGGCCATTGTCGCGGAAGGCAGCGGCCTGTCGCTGAGCGAAATATCGGCGCAGAGCGGGCTTGCCGCCTCCACCGCCTACCGCATGCTGACGACGCTGCAAAACCACGGAATGGTCGAATTCGACACATCAGACCAGCTGTGGTCGATCGGCGTCGAGACCTACCGCATGGGCGCGGCCTTCCTGCGCCGCCGCAAGCTGGTCGACCGCGCGCGTATCGTCATGCAGGAGCTGATGGAGAGAACCGGCGAGACCGCCAATCTCGGCGTCGCCGAGGACGATTGCGTGGTCTTCGTCAGCCAGGTCGAGACGCATCAGGCGATCCGCGCCTTCTTCCGGCCGGGCACGCGCAGCCCCTTCCATGCGTCGGGCATCGGCAAGGCGGTGCTGGCGCATCTCGAGCCGGAGCGCGTCGGAACCATCCTGCGCAAGGCAGGCCTGCAGCGCTTCACCGACAGGACGCTGTCCGACATTTCGGCGCTTGCCCACGATCTGGCGCGGATCAAGCTGCGCGGCTGGTCGGTCGACGACGAGGAGCGGCACCCCGGCATGCGTTGCGTGGCAGCCGCCATCTTCAACGAATTCGGCGAGCCGATCGGCGGCGTTTCCGTGTCGGGGCCGACGGTGCGGGTGACGCCGGAGCGGCTGGCCGAGATCGGCCCGCTGGTGCGCGATGCAGCAGCCGAGGTGACCAGGATGATCGGCGGCGTGCGAGCCGGCTGATCAGCCCGCCCCGGGCAGCGCGCTCCTGGTCGCGATATCGAAGAAATCGAGAAGGATGGCCATGCCGACGCCGCAGGCGGTGAATATCAGGCCGGCCATGAAGATGCGGTTGGCGCGTTCATAGATGCGCCGCTGCAGGCATTTCGTGTCGAGCAGCAGCGAGAGCGCCCGCATCTGCAAGGCAATGCCGGCCAGGATCGGCAGGACGGCGACAAGATGGTAGGTCTGCCACGGGATCGGGTTGGCGGCCCAATGGGTGATGAAGCCCAGCGAAAACGCCAGCAGGATGCCGACGGTGGTGACGGTGCCGTTGCGGAAAACCGTTTCGACCAGGTCTTCCCTGGGGTCCTGCTCGTCCAAGGGTCTCTCCCCGCGTTTCGCGGTCCAGGATAGACGCTCGGAAAATCTCTGTACACTGTCCGATCTGTCGCCGGACCAATCCCTTCAGTTCTGCGCTGAAGCGGCCGATGGAGCACGCACCGCTACCATCCAGACAACAGAAGAGGGGCTCGCATGGGCCCCTCTGTTGCTGAACGGGTCCTCCTCCCCTCAGAGACGGCAATAGTGGCGATATCCGTCGTGGCCGAGATAGGTATCGGAGTCTGCGTCGTAGCTGGCATAGCGATCGTAGCAGCGGCGGACATGCCACGAGCCACCGCCTTCGTCGACATAGACGGTGCGCGGCTGGGCGAGCAGGCTGCCGAGGACGAAGCCGCCGACGCCGGCAGCAATGCCGATGCCGATTTCGCGGTTGTGGTGATGGCTGTGGGCGGCCGAAGGCTGCACGGTGCCGGCCAGCGTGGCGGCGGCGACGGCGGTGGCGATAAGGCCGGAAACGAGTGTGTTCTTGAACATGACGATCTCCTTGCTTCGTTGACCGAGGCGATCCATCCGCCTCTTGATCATCTGTCGTCGCAGCCAGGAAAAAGGTTCGAACTTTTTTTGATTTTTCTGATATCCGGGAAATCGGATGGACCGAGGTCCACGCTGACGGCGACTGGAAGAGGTTGGAGAGGACGTTGATGCGGCCAATCTCCCCCACTTGCTGGGGCTACGCCATGCACATACCCGCTATGACTGGGGTGACTGATCGGCCCGAGGCCCGATTGCCGTGTGGGTCCCCCAATCCGTCGCTGCTTCGCAGCGCCACCTTCCCCCCTCCGGAGGGAAAGGAAAGGAGCGTTGCTGGGCGAGCGGTGGCTCGGCGAAGCCGAGACGGAGCGGGACCAGCACCGCATAGGCAATGCATGCGCCAAGCTGCCATGCACTCTATCGCCAAAGACCAGTTGCTTGGAAATGTGTGCATGCCGTAGCTTGCCGGGGATCAGCAGCTTTGCCGCCCTACTTCACAAGGTGATCGCCGAACGCAAAAAGGGCGGCCGAAGCCGCCCTCTTGGGGAATTGGGTCCCTCCATCAAAGGAAAATGATCACCCTGCCGTGCCTGTGGTGATGGTTGTGGTGGTGGTTGTAGTGCTTCCACCAGAACTTCTTGAAGTGCTTCTTGTGATGGTTGTGGTGGTGATGATGATGGCCATGCATGCCGTGGGCTGACGACGTGCCGACAGTGCCGGCGAGCGCGCCGGCGGCGACGAAGATGGCGACGAGGCCCGAGGTAAGAGTGCGCTTGAACATGATGATCTCCTGGATCTTTTGATCGAGGCGACCCATTCGCCTCTGACCATCAGTCGGCGCGGCGCAGGAAAAGGTTCGATAGGTGGAGGAGATTTTTTGTGGGGCGCCGCTGACGCCAGCGCAGCGACGGCAAGGACACCAATGACCCGTCGCCCCCTATTCCCCTATTCCCCTATTCCCCTATTCCCCTATTCCCCTATTCCCTCACCCCATCCCCGTGACATGGCGCAGCCAGAAAGCCAGCGCGATGAAACCGATGATGGTGGTGACGCCGGTCCAGTCGACATTGGCCTTCTTCACGTCGCTGATGATCTTCACCAGCAGCATCCAGGCCACGAAGATGATCGGAAGAATGATGACAAATCTGATCATGCGACACCCCTGCTCGAAGCGATTGCACCCTTCCCTAGATGTAGGAAGCAATCCGGCGGTTTTCAGGATGCCCTCGCCGACGGCCCATGCGGCATGCCGGGAAAAAACGGAGTTTTGTCTTTACTGGCGCAACAAATATGCTAACCGGAGCGCCGTGCCCTTGTAGCTCAGCTGGTAGAGCAGCGGTTTTGTAAACCGAAGGTCGGCGGTTCGATTCCGTCCGGGGGCACCAGCACAATGCAAAAACCATGACATTTTCAAAAGCTTAGAAAACAAGGTTCGGGTTCGATCCACCGCTTATCCACCTGGAATTTTCATTTGCCAACGCGAGTATCCGCCCCAGAGCATCACCGTATCCGGATCATCCTCTTCGTCCTCCTCCGGCTCGTAAGGTTCCCGCGCCACCAGCAAATCGATTCGCCTAAGGTCAGTCCCTCCCATTGGCGCATCGAGCGAGAGCGTTTTGAAGGTGTCATATTTGTGGATAGTGTGCTTGGTGCTAGGTTGCCAAATATTCAGCCTGGCTCAGATTTGGGAATATTGGGGGGACGTCACTTTGATCCGCATTTTGGTCGCACTCGCCGCCGCAATTTGCTTCGCGTCTTCGGCGGCTTCGGCAGGACAGGACAATATCCACTTCCTGGTCGGGATGCCCGATGCCAAGTTAAATTTGGCCGCTAAAATGGCAGGTAACCTCAACGGCGTTATGCAAAGGTGCCGGCTGAGGCCTACAGAAGATGGAAAAGCTATCATTGCTGTCCCTGTGCTTTTGTACGAGGGGATTAGAAAAACACCTGACGCCTAATCCTCCTAAGTTCCGGAAGGCCATTCGCACCTATGAAAGAGCTTACGCCATGGCGGTCCAGAGAGCGGGAAATTGCCAGGCTGAGAAGGCCAAATACCCGGGACTTTCCCGATAGATGGCTGAGAAGGGACCCGGACATTGGGCGAGTCACCGCCCTGCGCGCCGCCGCCTAACTATGGCGTCGACGGCATCCTTCCTGATTGCTGCGGATTGAGCCGTCCGGTATACCCATCGGCATTCTTCGCGAACACAGCTGCAAGCCTGATCCGTGCGGCAGCGGCTTCATTGAAGATCAGAACGGCACCCTTCCACGCTCAGCACTTGAATTTCTCGATAATGCCCGCATCGAAGCCTGACGCGGAAGTATTGAGCTCTTCGAGGGATGCCTGCTTGCACCGGCCATCCCGATACCTATTTCGCCGAATTCAGGCGCAGCAACTTAGCCTACGGGTGTGACTTCCTAGCTATATACAAAGTTGCAGGCTCATCGATATAAGGCGATTGGCGATTTTGATGGGGATTTCATGAAAGCTTTTTTGCTCGCTTCATTCGTTGCGCTTTCCGCGGCTCCGGCCATGGCTGCCGATATGACGATCGCTCCTGTCGATACCCCTGAATGGACCTGGCAAGGGCCATACGCCGGCGTGTTCGGTGCCGGAACGTTGGAACACTACAAGATCTATGGACCGGGCGCCCAGGCTGGCGCAACGCATAATGTCGGCTCGGCAACGGTCGGCGGCTTTGCAGGCTATAACCTCCAATCCGGCAAGATTGTCTATGGCGTCGAAGGCGAGCTTGGCTACCGCTTCAAGAAGAACACCTTCGACGATATTCCAGGCCCAGGCGTCCTTGACGCCTCCACAGGTTTGTTCGGATCCGTAAAGGGTCGCGTTGGCATGGACATGGGAGCCTACATGCCGTTCGTCACGGCTGGTGTAACCGCTGCAAAGCTGAAGACATTCTACCCAGGTGGAAACGCTGAGCGGGATGCCACCTTGGTCGGTGGTGTTGTTGGAGCAGGCATCGACGTCGCGCTCACACACAACGTGTTCTTGCGCGGCGAATACGACTTCTCCTTCTTCGGCAAGAAGTCGCTTGAATATTGTGGCGGCGGATGCACGCTGGAACACACGCTTCAGACGCACGATTTCCGCGTCGGCATCGCGATGAAGTTCTAACTGTTCAGCGCGTCTCCGACTTTGACGCCCTCCGCGGGAATGGCAAGACCAAGGTCCAGCTTGTGAATGGCATTCCGCGGGCGCAATGTCGCCGCGAACCCGACGGCTAGGGGCCTGGATCGCAAATAGTTTGCCGTTCAGGCCCTTCGTTCGTTCGGGACCATGCCCATCTGCGCGCCATCCCTTCGTACCAAACCGTATGTTGAATCCTTCTTGGGTCACGCGTGACAAGAGAGTAAATAAATCCTTTCGCAGGAAGGGAGGCCGCGATGGCAGAAACGCATATAGAAGTCGCACGCGCGGTTATAGAAACCAGCTTTCGGTTGCGGCACCATTCCCTGGCCGGAACTGCCTCATTTCGCCGTGATATGGACCACTCCCGACGCGCAATCGAGGCCTCGCGCGAACTGCTCAAGCGCCTTCGCCAACGTCATCGCGATGACATGGCCCGGGAGGGAGATCCGGAGCCAGGTCCTGTTGCCGTCTCGGCCTTCGATGCCGACATTCTCCGCTCGGCGTTTCGAAACCTGGTCAGGGAAACAGGCGTTCCCGAGTGTGAATGGCGCCACCTGGCTGAAAGCCTGGTCCGCGAATATGTCGGGTGCGAGCAGGTTAACGTTGGCTTGTTGGACTGGATTACCCACAAGTAGTCAGCGGTATAAATTGCGTACCAACGCAAAACAGCCCGCCCCGCCCACATTGCCGGTGACACGAAACGGGCTGCGGAAGCCCGCATGCGATGCTTCCTGCAATCCAACTTTGGGCGAGTACGGATGTTCCGTTAGTTTCTGCTGAAAGGCGGTACATTCTGCTGCCGTGGCCATTCGACAGTCACTGGTAGGGTAGACCCGCCGCTCCATTTGCGAAGCGACGGGCTCTCGCCCACCCCATACCTGTGAAAGCAATTTAGATGCCAAACTTTTGACCCGTTATGGGGCACAGCCGTCGCCTTGCCAGTCGGTCGGTCGCCCTCTCGTCGCTCTGCCTCGACATTGATAACCATGTACATCATGCCGGCTCGTTGGCTGCGATCACAAATTGTCGGATTCGTACGAAGCAGAGTTCTGTACGATTCCAACCCTGTAACTTTGTACACCCCTGTTTTGTAATTCGGCGGCTGAGGGGACGCCGTGCATCAGGTTGCATTTCACTGTCAATCGCGCGCCAGAGGGCGTATATTTTTTAAATCGTCTGCACGTGTCTACGGGCGCAGACGGCAGGGAGATTGGAAAGCTCTTGCCCCAAGCGGGATTGAGCTATGACCAATCCAGAGAACGATTCCTACAGAAACCAATTGTTGCGCAGGCTTGACCCTGGTGACCTGGGGCTTTTGCAGCCACACCTTGAACTGTGTGACCTCGAGCCGAAAATGACCTTAGAGAAAGCCGATTCGGAGATCGAGACGGTGTACTTCCTGGAGGACGGCATCGCTTCTGTGGTCGCGACGGCTTCAGGTAAGGAAGCCGAGGTGGGCCTTGTCGGCTTTGAGGGAATGACCGGTGCCGCGCTCGTGATGGGCGCTGACTATGCAGCGCATCAATGTTACGTTCAGTCGGCCGGCAGCGCTTTCAGGATGGGAACCGAGCCCTTCAAGGAGGCTCTTGCGAACAGCCCAACGTTGCGCCTTTTCCTGTTGCGCTATGTCCACTACTTCCACATCCAGACCAGCTATACGGCCCTGATCAACGCAAAATCAAACCTTGAAGAGCGGTTGGCGCGCTGGCTTCTAATGTGTGACGATCGGGTCCACGGCGAGCGCCTTGCGATCACCCATGAGTTTCTCGCCGTCATGCTTGGAGCAAGACGCCCAGGCGTTACCGTTGGGCTGCAAGTGCTGGAAGGACGTCGTTTCATCTATTCTCGACGTGGCGAAGTGCACATCAGGGACCGCAGCGGACTTGCGGCCTGCGCAAACGGCACCTACGGCAAGCCAGAAGCCGATTACGTTCGGCTAGTTGGATTATAGCGCTCCAAGCATGCCGGACGTAGGCCGCGGTGATCCAAGCACCTGCGCCTCGCGCCAGCAATACAGCCCGTCCCGCCCACATTGCCGGTGACACGAAACGGCTGCGGAAGCCGCGATCCGATGCGATTGCAATCCAACCCTGGGCGCGCACGGATGTCCCGCAAGCTTCATATCCCGTGCGTCAGCACAAGATAAATAGCGGGGACGAGCATCAACCAGCCGCTCAGTCCAAGAACCACCAAGATGGCCATGCGCTCTGTTCGTCTGACAAGGTCGGCAATGTTTTCTCTGTCCGGCAAAGCGACGGAGGCCACAAACCCGGGCGCACGATCATCGTTGCCATTTCCCGGTTGGTTCGCGCTGCCACTCTCATTCGATCTGTGGACCAATGTCATTGTCATCGTTCACCGAAAAGAATCTAAACCGGCCCGTTCTCGGCGCGTGAGCCGGAACGGGCCGAAGCGGGAAATCAGTTAAAATCGAAGGACGACCGAAGGACCACGTCGGCGGTAGCACCGGACGCGACGGCGACCATGCCGCCAATAACTGCGGCAAACCCGTCTCCAGCCCCGCCGGCGGCGGTGGGGACGGTAGTGCCAGTCCCGATGGTAGACTTGCTGCACTTCTGCCTGTGCGTCTTCTTCAAAGGTCTCTGTTTGTGGCGTCTCAAGTTCATCGAGGATGCCGTGTCCGGCCCCTGGAACACCCGCCATTGCGTCAGTTGGGCGGACAGCGCTTGCAAGGGCCGCTGCCCCGGCAACGCCAAACATTGCAGTCAAGAAGGATCGCCGATCCATAATAAACCTCCCAAGGTACATGTGCTAGAAATGCGCCCACGCCTGCCGAATGAGCATGCATGGGCGCACGGTGAAATACAGGACCCGCCCGCCGTCGAAGCAGCTCACGGGTCCTATCAGCGCAGGAAGGGACGTAGCTGCGCCGATCCACGCCATGTCAGCCAAGAACGACCCCCATCACCAGGAAGGTGATGGCTGTTGCGAAAATCGGTGCGAGCAACCATCGCGCCTGGCCGACACTTTTTTCCACTGTTTCTCTCCGAATTTGCAGAGACAACAACCTTTAGGCCTAAGCCGTTCCGCCTACTCCCAACGGGTAAGACCATTGCGTTTTCCAACCAGACTTTGGTCCTGCGCGGATTTAGACAGAGGCCCGTATGAGGAACGTTTGGCCTGGCGACGTGTTCGGGTGGCTGGCGCCCAGCCGATCGTGCTGCCGCCAGGTTACAAGAGGAGAAAAACAAATGAGGATGCACCTAAGCAGCGCCGCTGCGGCGCTCTTGCTGTTGGCCAGCGTCGGCGCGGTTGCGGCACAGGATGTTGTTATCACACCGGAACAGGACACCGTCGTCCGCGAATACGTGAAGAAGCAACCCTTGGCTTCTGTGAAGCTTCCGGGGGTGGAGTTGAATGTCGGCACGGCTCTGCCAGACACGGTCGAACTCCACGAGGTTCCCAACGTCAAATACCGCTATACGGTGGTCGACAACCGAACGGTTTTGGTGGACCCGAGCACACGCAAGATTGTGAAAGTCTACGACTGAAACTTCGAACCGGCCAGGCCCGCCGGCAGGGATGCCGGCGGGTTGCGCTCGTCAAATCGCCACTCAATCGGACAAATGAAAATGATGAACCCTGAAGTCGAGACGTCGCAATCGCTCGTGGCGCGCCTGGTTGATCTCCAGACGAGAGCGCGGGCAGCACGTATAAATGAGGACGAAATAAAGACCTTCCAAAAGGTCGCAGCCGTCACGGATGATGGTCGAGGTCGGTCGGCTCAGGATCTGGCCGTTCCAGGTTCGATGGCGACATAGTGGTGCACGAGGTCACACCCCAATCGCCGCCACAAGAATTCGGTTCTGCCCGCGGATCGCCGCGCGCAGTTCCAACATTCCAAGTTGTGCCTTCTTCTACGACGCGCCAGCAACCTGGGTGGATGCCCCAACCCTGGTGAAGGTGTTCCGTACCCTGACGGACTTGTAGACGTAGGCGACCCAGAGCCCTATCAGCACAAACGAGACTATGTGCGTCGCAAGCGCCTCGCCAGTGACCACTTGCCGAACCGAAACCCCGATCGCGGTGGAGACCCAGATCGCGTCCAGTATGACCGCCACCGGGATTGCAAGCCATTGGATGAGAAACAACTGCTTGAACCGAAGGCTCCGCCTCAGCATGGCAACGAGCACCACAAGCTGAAGCACCATGAATGCCAGCAGCAGGGCAACCTCGCCATAGACCACCATGGGTCCATTCGGCACCAGCATGAGCTGGTTGTAGCCATCGCTGGAGGCCCCCAATTCGGCGAGTGTGCGCAGCGGTGACAATGCCTGACCGATAGCCAGCAGCATCAGCCAGCCGCCGAAGCCCACAAGAGTCTCAGGATTCTGCGACGGCTTCGCGGCCGATCGAACAGCAAAGAAAACAGGCACGCCGATCAACAGCAGCATGATCGCCCAATGCCAGATGGAAAACGCCCCCATTTACCTCTCCCCCGTTTATACACCTATAAGTTGTATCAGATTTTAAATTCAACTCAAGAGGCGATCAGCGTCTGAACCAGGTCTAATGCGGAAGCGACGCTTTCTCCTGCCTGCTCCTGACGTCTCACACCCCGATCGCCGCCACCAAAATCCGGTTCTGCCTCCGTATCGCCGCGCGCAGCTCCGGTATTTTCGCCGCGTCGCGCTTCACGAATTCGATGAACATCATGTTCATGTTATTGAAGATCAGTTCGCCGAGCGCTGCTCCGTCGATGTCCTGCCGCACAAGGCCAAGCGCCTGCAGGCGGGCGATCAGGGCGCGGATCTGTTCGGTCAGCGCGCGGTCGAGCGCGGTGTAGGCCTGGCCGAACGGGCTGTCGGGCAGTTGCGTCGAGATCGCCATTGCCTGCCGCCACATCTCCTTGCTGAGATAGTGCAGCGAGTGCTCGATGTAGATGCCGATCAGCGTATCCAGCGCATCGCCGACATTGGCCGGCGGCCCGGCGACGACGCCCTGCCCGGCATTCAGCACCTCGTTGACCTCCAGCGAGACGATGGCGCCGAGGATGTCGCCCTTGTTCTCGTAGTAGTTGTAGATGGTGCCGACCGAGACCTCGGCCTGCGTGGCGATCGCCTCTATCTTGGCGCCCTCATAGCCGGCCTCTCGAAACAGTTCCGCCGCCGCTTCGATGATGCGCCTGTGCCGGTCCGCCTTTTGCCTTGCCCGCAATCCGCTCATTCCAGCCTCTTGCCACAAAAACAGAATTGACTCAATTTTAGAATTGGTTCAATTTTTTGCAAGAAGCCACAAAGGCAAGGGAGAACACTCGATGTCCGCACATTCCAAGACCATGAATTCGCTTTCCATGTTGAAGAGCCATCTGCATGCTGCGTGCGCGGCCGCGGCGCTGTTGCTCGCAGCCGGCAGCGCTGTCCAGGCCGCCGACCTCAACGCGCTGATCTGGTGCGATCATGCCGATCCAGCACTGCTGCAGCCCTTCGAGGAGGCCAATAGCGTCAAGGTCAACGTCAAGGAATTCGAGGGCACCGGCGCTGGCCTCGCCATCGTCGAACAGTCGCAGCCGGGCGACTGGGACGTGATGGTGATCGATTCGATCGACGTGCCGCGCGGCGTCGAAAAAGGCCTGTTCGAGCCGCTGCCGGAAGACAAGCTGCCGCTGGCCGACCTGTTTGCGCAGGTGAAGATGGACGGCTCCACCATGGTCGGCGGCAAGCGCTACGGCATCACCGAAAAGTTCGGCTACAACACGATCGGCTACAACAAGACCAAGGTCGATCCGGCCGACATGCAGTCGATGGCGGCCCTGACCGGCGACAAGTACAAGGGCAAGGTCGCCATCTACGACTACTACCTGCCGGTCATCGGCATGGCCGCACTGGCGATCGGCAAAAAGACGGCCGATCTCACCGAAGCCGACCTGCCCGCCCTCAAGGACGAGCTCTTGAAGATGAAAGCCAATGCCAAGCTGGTCGGCGAAGTGACCGCCAGCCAGACGGCGCTGGCGACGGGCGAGGTCGACATACTGGTCGGCGGCGGCGAATGGGTGACGGCGGGCCTGGCCAAGGAAAACCCGGCGCTGGACTTCTCCATCCCGAAAGAAGGTGCGGTTCTGTGGTCGCAGTCGCTGGCCATGTTCAAGGATTCCAAGAACAAGGACATGGCGCTGAAGTTCATCCAGTACATTATGAGCCCGGAGGGCCAGGCGCGGCTTGCCACCTCCTCCTGCTACTGGGGCATGCCGGCCAACACCAAGGCAGCACTGACCGACGACCAGAAGAAGGTGCTGCGCTTCGACGAACAGCCGGGCTTCCTGACGCGTGCCCAGGCCTATCCGGCGCCGAACGCCGATCTCGACAAGAAGATGCAGGACATGTGGACCGAAATGCTGCAGGCGAAATGAGCCGATAGCGCTCATGAGCTCGGCTGGAAACAACCCCTTGCCCCGGGCGAGCTCTGCTCTGCCCTGGGCGCTGGTCACGCCGGCGCTCGGCTGGACGCTGCTGTTCTTCGTGCTGCCGTTCATTGCCATGGGGTTTTCCAGCCTGACGGCGCATGAGGGCGGCGGCTTCACGCTGTCCAACTACAGCCAGTTCTTCACCAACCCTTCCTACTGGCAGGCGATGGTGAACTCGCTTGAGGTGACCGCGATCGTCACCGTAGTATCGGTGCTGCTCGCCTATCCCTTCGCCTGGATCCTCGCCGAACAGGTGCCGGAGCGCTGGCAGCGGCTGGCGCTGATGCTGGCGGTGCTGCCGTTCTGGACCTCCTATGTCGTGCGCTCCTATTCTTGGCTGCTGGTGCTGGCGCAGAACGGCGTCGTAAACCGGGCGCTGACCGGCTCCGGCCTCATCAGCGAGCCTGTGCATCTCGCCAACACGCGTTTCGCCACCATCACCGGCTTCGTGCACTTCTTCGTCATGTTGTTGACGCTGACGATCTTCGCCAATCTCAAGCAGCTCAGCCCGAGCTACCGCAAGGCGGCCGCCGATCTCGGCGCCGGGCCGGTGCGAACCTTCCTGCATGTCGTGCTGCCGCTGACCTTGCCCGGCATCATGGTCGGCGCCTTCCTCACTTTCGTGCTGTGCATCGGCGACTACATCACGCCGCAGATCCTGGGCGGCAACAACGAGCTGCTGATGCCGCAGCTGGTGATGATGCAGATCGGCCGGCGCGGCGACTTTCCGCTGGCCTCGGCGCTGTCGATCATCCTGATGGCGGTGGTCACCATCGCCTATCTCGCCTGCGCCCGCTGGCTGAAGATCGAGCGGGCCTGAGATGCGCAGGATTGTCCGCATCGCCTCCTGGCTCTACGCGCTTGCCGTCTACGGCTTCATCTTCCTGCCCGTGATCGTGCTGGTGCTGTTTTCGCTGCAGGCGACGTCGTTCCCGATCCCGCCCTTCACCGGCCCGTCGCTGCGCTGGTACGACGCAGTGCTCTCGGACCCACGGCTGACTTCGGCGTTGGTCAATTCGCTGCTGGTGGCGTCCATCTCCTCGCTCGCCGCCGTGACGCTCGGCTTCCTTTCCGCCTGGGGCTTTGCCCGCTTCGTCCTGCCCGGCTCCGGCCTGCTGCGCGGGCTGATCACCCTGCCGCTGACGGTCAGCTATCTCATCATCGGCATGGGGCTGCTGGTGCTGTTCAACTGGGCCGGCGTACCGAAATCGCTACTGGCTGCCGGCATCGGCCATGTCGTGATCAATCTGCCGCTGTGCTTTGCCATCATCTACAGCCAGATGGGCGACCACCAGATCAACATCGAGCGCGCCGCGCGCGACCTCGGCGCGCCGGAATGGAAGGTGCTGCTGTTGATCACCGTGCCGGTCATGGCGCCGGCCATCTTCGCCGGCTTCTTCCTGTCGATGACCTTCTCCTGGGACGAATTCGTGATCTCCTTCCTGCTCACCCGCTTCGACACCACGCTGCCGGTCGAGATCTGGAACCTGCTGCGTTCCGGCCTCAATCCCAAGACCAATGCCGTCGGCTCGCTGGTCTTCGCCGTCTCCATCGTGCTGGTGGTGTTTTTTGAACTGACATTGCTTCGGAGAAAGCCCGCATGAGCGCGCCCCTCGTCGACATCAGCAGTGTCTCGCATCGCTTCGGCCAGCACACCGTGCTGAAGGATGTCTCGCTGCAGATCGAGCCCGGCAGCTACACGATCCTGCTCGGGCCGTCCGGCTCCGGCAAGACGACGCTCTTGTCCATTCTGGGCGGCTTCGTCACCCCCAGCGAAGGCAAGGTGTTCATCCGTGGCCAGGACTGCACGTCGGTGCCGCCGGCCAAGCGCCCAACGACGACGGTGTTCCAGGACTATGCGCTGTTTCCGCATATGAGCGTCGGCAGCAATGTCGGCTTCGGCCTGCGCATGCAGGGCGTCGACGGCGCGACACGCGCCGCAAAGGCGCGCGAGGCGCTGGCGCTGGTCGGTCTCGCCTCTGCCTTCGACAAGAAGCCGCATCAGCTCTCCGGCGGCCAACGGCAGCGCGTGGCGCTGGCGCGCGCGCTGGTGATCGAGCCGGCGGTGCTGTTGCTCGACGAGCCGCTCGGCGCCCTCGACCTCAAACTTCGCCGGCAGATGCAGGATGAATTGAAGGCGATCCAGAAGCGCGTCGGCACCGCCTTTATCCATGTCACGCACGACCAGGAAGAGGCGATGGCGCTGGCTGACCATTGCGTGGTGATGAATGACGGGCGCATCGAGGACGAAGGTCCGCCAGAGCGCGTCTACGCACGGCCGGCGACGCGTTTTTCGGCGACCTTCATGGGCGAAAGCACGATCCTCGCCGGCACGGTCACGGAGGCGAAGGATAGGACAAGCACCGTCGCGACGCCGGTCGGGCCGGTCTCGCTGCCCGGCGCCTTGCCGGTCGGCTTTGCCGTTGCGCTGGCCATACGGCCGGAGCATCTTGTCCTCGGCGAGGCGCGCGGCGGTGTCAGGCTCGGCACGGCCGAGGTGAGCGACGTGGTCTTCCAGGGCAGCTTCAAGCGCGTGCTCGCCGTTTCCGTCGAGGACCCTTCGCTCCACTTCATCGCCAAATTGCCCGCGACGGCGACCGTCCAGCCGGGCGACAGGGTCGCGATTTCCTGCGATACCGATCAGATCATCCTGCTGACGGATTGAACATGGCAACGCTTGCGGTCATCGACGCTCCCGACTGGTACGAGACCATCCGCATGAGCGATGGCGTAACCTTGATCCACGAGCCATGGATAAAACCATTCTTCCGCTGCAACATGTGGCATGTGCGCGGCCGCGATCGCGATCTCCTGTTCGACACCGGGCTTGGCCATTTCAGCCTCAGGCGTCACGTGCCGTTGGTCAGCGAGCGCAAGCTGATTTGCGTCGCCAGCCACACGCATTTCGACCATATAGGCTGCCACCACGAATTTCCCGAGCGCTGCGTGCACGCCGCCGAGGCCGGGATCCTCGCCGATCCGCGTAACGAGTGGACGGCAGCCGGCACCTATGCGACCGACGAAATGTTCGATCGCATGCCGCAAGGCTGGGACACGGCGCGCTACGGCATTCTGCCCGCACCGGCCGGCCGTTTGCTCGAGCATGGGGACGTCGTCGATCTCGGCGATCGTGCCTTCGAGGTGATCCACACGCCCGGCCATTCGCCCGGCGGCATCGCGCTCTATGAAAACAGGACGGGCATCCTGTTATCAGGCGATATCATCTATGACGGCCCGCTGATCGACGATGTCTACCACTCGGACATCCCCGATTACATGGCGACGCTCTTGCGTATGCGCGACCTCGATGTCTCGGTCGTGCATGGCGGCCATTTCCCGAGTTTCGGCAAGGTGCGCTACCGCCAGCTTGTCGACGAGTATCTGGAACAGAAGCGGCAGGCCGGCTGCCATCTGCGGCAGCCATGAAAGCGGTCAGAGCGGTTCACCGTTTCACGGAAACGGCGAACCACTCCAACTCCTTGTTTGGCGCAATTCCGGACGGAAAACCGTTTCACACTTTTCCTGGAATTGCTCTAGCGCATCAGTTCGAAATGCCGCGGGAATGCCTGATGCAGCAGGAGCAGCATGGTCTTGCGCAGCACGTTGGTGTCACGGCTGGACGGATTGAGATGATCCCAATACCAGGCGCCGTGGACCAGATAATTCAGGCTCTCCGACAGCGTGTCGATGTCGACGCCGGTGTAACCGCCGCTGCGCGAAATCTCGATCAGCAACTCGCGCGCTTCGGCGGTGTAGGCAAGATCGCTCGGCAGGCCGATCTCATTGTAGATCTGCATGCTCTTGCGGTCGCTGGAGAACACGACAAAGACCGAAACCCATTTCGGGTGCTGGCGGGCGAAACGTTGCGCGCAATCGACTGCGCCCAGGGCCCGCTCAACCGGCGACAGGCCCGGCGCTCGCACCAGCGTCACCCACAGCTCGTCATATCGATCGCTGAGATACTGCAGGACGGCGCGAAACAGGTTCTCCTTGCTGCGGAAATGGAAGACGACCAGGGCATTGGACGAGCCGACATGTTCGGCGATGCGCTGCATGGTGACGCTTGCCAGCCCCTCCTCCGCGATGAGCTCGATGGTGGCGTCGATGATCCGCTGCACGCTGGCTTCGCCGCGTTCGCGCCGACGGTCCTTGGGCGGCGCGGCATCGTTTGCCGCACGTCCATTCTTCGCCGTTGCGCCTTTGCGTTTTGCCGCCGCAGCTTTCTGTTGCGCCATCTTCGTCCAGCTCCTTTCGGACCTTCTGCCGGCGATCGCCGACGCCGCCACGGATCCGTCTATTCGAGGTGTCCGGCGTCGGCTCACCACAACCGAAACCGCAGATCAACCACGATCGCGGCAAGGGCCGCATCGCTGTTATAGCGACGGGCGCGTTTCGGCGTTTGTGTACCACTGCCCCTTGGCCGTCTCATAGGCCATGGCCGCCCGGAAGACATCGGCATCGCAATAGGTGCGGCCGACGATCTGGATGCCTGTCGGCACGCCGCTTGCCGCCCGGCCCGACGGCACGGATAGAACCGGACAGCGGCTCATCATGTTGAACGGCGTCGTCATCACCCAGCCAAGCGACGGGTTCACCTGCTTGCCGTTGATCTCGACCGTGCCCGTTGTCTGATCGAACTCCGCCGGCACGGCGGGAAGCGCGTTGGTCGGGCAGATCAGCACATCGTAGGTCTCCAGCAGCGGCCCCAGAGTCTGGTACATCCTGGCCGCCACTTCCAGTGTTCCGACAAAGTCCGTCGCCTTCGACCTTTGCCCGTCCTCGGCGAACTGCCTGGCATAGCTCGTCATGTCCTTGCCGTGCTCCTTGAGCAGTTGCGACAGTGAGGCGCCGAACAGATGTTCGAGATAGGCCATGCCCGCCTTGAGCACGTCGTCGCCCCAGCCCAGATCGACTTCCTCGACCGTGGCGCCAAGCGAGCGAAACACATCGCAGGCGGCAAGCGTGTTCTTGCGCACGTCCGGATCGACCTCGAAAGAACCGAGGTCCATCGAGAAAGCAATGTTCCAGCCCTTGATCGGCTTGTAGTCGCTGGGCAGGCGCAGTTTGGGGCGGAGCGTGGCGATGTCGAGCGGGCTCGGTCCGGCCATCACGTTCTGCAGCAGGATCGCGTCCCCGACGTTTCGCGCCAAAGGTCCGGTGTGGCAGTAGAAATCGAGGTTGAACGGCGGCTCGTCCGGATTGCGCCCGTAAGGCGGCTTGAAGCCGACAAGACCGCAGGCCGACGCGGGAATTCGGATCGACCCGGCAATGTCCGAGCCGGTGGCGATCGACGACGTGCCGGACGCCAGCGTCGCCGCGGCACCGCCGGACGAACCGCCGGGCGTGAAATCCCGGTTCCACGGATTACGCGTCACGCCCCAGCGTTTCGACCAGGTGTAGCCGGCGCAGCTGAATTCAGGCGTCGCCGTGCGGGCATGGACAATGCCTCCGGCCTTGATGATGCGCTCGTTCATCGTCGACGTATGGCCACCGATGGCATCCCGGGACAGCAGCGAGCCGTGCGAGGTCGGCTTGTCCTTGATGTAGCTCTCGTCCTTGATGCCGATCGGCAGCCCCTCGAGCGCCCCGGTACGGGCGCCCCTGGCGTATTTCGCCTCGGCTTTCCTGGCCAGGTCCATCGCCTCGTCGAAATGCGTGAAGGTGAGGCAGTTGATCGTCGGCTTGGTGGCTTCGGCGCGGCGGATGGTGGCCTGCATCAGTTCGACGGGCGAAAGCTTCTTTGCCTTGAACAGCCGCAGCGCCTCGCTGGCCGGCATGTAGCAAAGGTCGAGATCGGTCATGGGAAGTCTCCTGCGATCTGCGCATCGCGTTGCATGGACGGAGATGACCGCGCCGCGTGCAGCGGCGCGGGAAAGCCTGGTCAGGTCATTTCTGCAGGTCGGTCCAGATCTTCGTGTAGAGCGCCTGCACGTCGGGCGGGCATGCCTGCATGAACTGGCCCTTGGGGGCGAAATCGGCGGGAATGTTGACTTCCGGCGCGGTCTTCATGTCGTCGGGCATGAAGGCTTCCGAGCCCTTGATACCGTTCGAATAACGCGCAAAGGCTGAGATCAGTGCCGCATTCTGCGGATCCATGATGAAATTCTGGAACAGCTTGGCGTTGTCGACGTTTTTGGCGTCCTTGAGGACAGCGACATTGTCCATCCAGATCGGATAGCCTTCCTTGGGATAGCCATAGACGATCTTGTCGTTCTCAAGTCGCTCGCGCAGCGATATGCCGTTCCAGTTGACGCCCGCGGCGATGTCGCCCCTGCCCAGGCCATCGACGGCCGCATAGTCGAGCGAAAGCCATTTCGCCTTGGCCTCCACCAGCTTGTCATGCACTTTCTTCAGCATTTGCATGTCGCTGCTGCAATATTTGCCACCCTCGTAAGCGATGGCGAGGAACATGATGTCACCCATTTCGGGTACGACATTGATCTTGCCGACGAGTTCGGGGGGTGGGTCGAGGAAGATCGCCGATGTGTTGGGGTCGCCCGCATAAACCGACTTGTTCACCGAAATGCCGGTCGTTCCCCACTGCCATGGAACGGTATATTTGCGGCCTGGATCGAATGGAACATCGACCCACCTGGGATCGACGTTCTTGAAGTTCTCCATCTTGTTGGGATCGGTCTCCAAGAGCAGACCTTCGCTGATCCAGACCGGCACGACGCTCGCCGAGGGCACGACGATGTCATAGCCGGAGGCGCCCTGCCGGACCTTGGCCAGGGCGGTATCGTTGGAATCATAGTCGGTGACGGTGACCTTGACCTTGTAGGTCTCCTCGAACTTCTTGATCAGCTCGGGGCTGGTGTAGTTGCCCCAATTGTAGATGTTGAGTTCGCCGTCGGCATGGGCAACGCCCGTGACAGTCAGCAGCGACAGGCCGATGGCCGTCGCGGTCAGTTTCCAGTTCATGCTGTATGCTCCCATTGTTGGGACCGGCGGCGTTACGGCCTCAGGTCCGTTTCCTGCTGACGAAAAGATGGCCGCGACAATGCCGATCGACGGCACGAGAACGGCCGTCGGCATCGCATTTGCGGCATGCGGCGCACCGGCAACGGCAAGCCGCATCGCAGTCGAGATATTCCCCTCTTCATGGTGGCCATTCACCGGCTGGCGCCGGCTGTCCAACTCAATTCGCGACCTCAGGAGTAACTATGACTAAACATGCAGTCAATATCTTTATGCGGATACGGCCATGGCTCGCCGATCGATGCGCCCGATGCGGTGGTGACCAAGTGGGCAGCCAGGAAAGAGCTTTGGCCGCGACGTCGGGCGCGTCAGGCCGTTGGGGCCGCAACGGTTCCGGCCGCAATTCGCTGACGGAACCAATCGAAGGTGCGCCCGATGCCTTCCTGATAGCCCGTCCTGGCTTCCCAGCCAGGAAGGACATGCCTCGCCGACGTCAGGTCCGGACGCCGATTTGTCGGATCCTGGGGAGCCGGAGGGTGGTGCTCGATGCGGCTGCCGGGGACAAGCGACCTGACGAATTCCGCGATGCGCAGGACGGAAACCTCGTGATCGTTGCCGATGTTCAGAGGGCCGCGATGCGAGATGCCGTCGCGCCAGAAGTAACGTTCCAGCCCCTCGACGATGTCGTCGACATAACCCCAACTGCGCGATTGGGACCCGTCGCCATAGACCGTCAGCACCCCGGTTGTCAGAGCCTGGATGGCAAAGTTCGAAACGGCGCGTCCGTCGTCGATGCGGGTTCGCGGCCCATATGTGTTGAAAATCCTGACGACTCGAATGTCGAGCCCGACAACCCGCTGCTGTTCGAACAGCAATGCCTCGGTGCAGCGTTTGCTTTCATCATAAGAGGCCCTGGGACCGGTGCAGTCCACCGATCCCCTGTAACTCTCGGGTTGGGGTGAAACCAGGGGGTCGCCATAGACTTCCGAGGTCGAGGCGAAGCAGAAACGGCCGCCGGGCTTGAGCAGCGTCAGAAGATTGAGCGCGCCGCCGATGTTGGCCTTGATCGTGCGTACCGGCTCGCGCATGTACCAAAGCGGCGAAGCCGGCGACGCGAGATGAATGATCTCATCGAAGCGTTGAAGGGATGAAAAGCTTTCGGCATCGGCAATCTGCAGATCGAAACGCGGATCGGCGATATGTGCGACGTTGTCTCGCGTCCCGGTCCAAAGATTGTCGACGACGATCAGCTTTTCCAGATCGCTTCGCCGCAACAGACGGTCGACCAGATGTGAGCCGAGGAAGCCGCAGCCACCAGAAATCAACACGCTGCGCGACATGGACCCCCCTGCTCCAGACACCCGGCCAGTTAACGAGCCGCAGGGCTTGTTTCCCAACAACGGCGGATACGAGGCTACCCAAAAACCTTTCCGCCAATCGGTGCACCCATCTACACCGCCAAGCGCCGCGAGTGCAAACAGCAAGCTTTCACGAGTGGAACGTGCGGCAGCCGACCGGCCTCTGTTTTTAAGGAGAGAAACTGCCGCGCGATGTCGCGCACCGAAGCGGCCGCCAATGCCGCCGGTCGTCCGAAAGGATGATCAGGTTACAGCGCTACAGCGCCCTTTGCGGGCATGGCGCTCCGGCTGCGTCACCACAGCGCGACGCCGTGGGCTGCGGTCGGAAGCTCGTCTCTTCGGACTGGCGCACCAGTTCGGCAAAGAGCAGCGCGAAGCTTCCCAGCATCAGAAAGACAATGATCAGGCGTGTTACCGGCAATATGTCGGCCTCGACTGGCTAGCCCCCACGCCACCCATCCACTGCCGGCTAACATGACCGATCCGGCTTTACGAGACTTTAAAGCCGGTCTTAACCATCACATTCGCGTAGCCTTTGACATGATACGCGAACGCATGTCCGCATCCGCCGTCCCGCGGTCGCCTCGCCATCCCGGAATGGCATTGCCATCCGGGATGGCGGCTCCGTTTGCAGACCTACCCCGCCCATGCTACCCCGAAATTGGCGCGGCCCTGCCGCTGCCAACCGGTCGTCATCGGGGAGCCATGAGCAAAGCCGCCAGCCACATCGCCTTCGTCTCGTCCGACACCGCTGACGCCAAGACGGCGCTGGAAAGCCTGTCGGCGCGCTATGGCCAGTCTTCCGTCGAGGAGGCCGAGATCGTCGTTGCCCTTGGGGGTGACGGCTTCCTGCTGCAGACCCTGCGCGACACGATGGGGACCGGCAAGAAGGTCTACGGCATGAACCGTGGCACCATCGGCTTCCTGATGAACGAGTATCGTTCCGGTGGCCTGACCGAGCGTCTCGAAGCCGCCGTCGCCGAAACCATCCGCCCGCTGGAGATGCTGGCCGTGACCTCGGAAGGCGAAACGATTTCGGCACTGGCTATCAACGAGGTGGCGCTGTGGCGTCAATCGTACCAGACGGCCAAGATCCGCATCACCGTCGACGAACAGGTCCGGCTTGAGGAACTGAACTGCGACGGCGTCATGATCGCAACCCCGGCCGGGTCCACCGCCTACAATCTTTCGGCGCACGGGCCGATCCTGCCGCTCGACGCGCCGCTGCTGGCGCTGACCCCGGTCAGCCCGTTTCGCCCGCGCCGCTGGCGCGGCGCGCTGCTCTCCAACAAAGCGACGGTGCGCTTCGATATCCGCGAGCCGGAAAAGCGGCCGGTGAACGCCGCCGCCGACCATACCGAGGTCAAGGCGGTGACCTCGGTGACGGTGCGAGAATCACCCACCGCGACAGCAACGTTGCTGTTCGATCCCAATCATTCCTGGAACGAGCGTATTCTCGCCGAACAGTTCCGCTATTGAGCCGGCGCTGCGACCGACAGGTCGATTAAGCATCCCGATTAAGGTTACAACTTCACAATCGTGCCATTGCTGCCCGTTTCTGTTGACAAATCGAGGGCTTGCTCCTAATTGCAATACCGATCTTGCAGGCGCGTGGCGCTTGCCGCGACGCCATTAGACGCCGTTGCGCTTCCCCGAACCAGCCAAAGACAACAACACTTGTCCTCAGACACCACGACCGCTCAAGAAGCGTTGACCTTCGCAGACCTCGGCCTGTCGCCGAAGGTCCTTTCCGCAGTCACCGACGCCGGCTACACCCAGCCGACGCCGATCCAGGCTGGTGCGATCCCGCACGCCTTGCTCGGCAAGGATATTTTGGGCATCGCCCAGACCGGCACTGGCAAGACGGCTTCCTTCGTGCTGCCGATGCTGACCCGCCTCGAAAACGGCCGGGCCCGCGCCCGTATGCCGCGCACGCTGATCCTGGAGCCGACGCGCGAACTCGCCGCGCAGGTCGAAGAGAATTTCATCCGATATGGCAAGAACCACAAGCTCAACATCGCGCTCCTGATCGGCGGTGTCTCATTCGACGAACAGAACAAGAAGCTGGAGCGCGGCGTCGACGTGCTGATCGCGACGCCCGGCCGCCTGCTCGATCACCGCGAGCGCGGCAAGCTGTTGCTCAATGGCGTCGAGATCCTCGTCATCGACGAAGCCGACCGCATGCTCGACATGGGCTTCATTCCCGACATCGAGCGCATCTGCGAGATGATCCCGTTCACCAGGCAGACGCTGTTCTTCTCGGCGACGATGCCGCCGGAAATCACCAAGCTGACCGAGAAATTCCTGCATGCGCCGGTGCGCGTGGAGGTCTCGAAGGCCGCGTCCGCCGCCACCAACATCACCCAGCGGCTGGTCAAATCAGGCTCCAAGCCGTGGGACAAGCGCGAGACGCTGCGCAACCTGATCAAGGCCGAAGATGCCGAACTGAAGAACGCCATCATCTTCTGCAACCGCAAGATCGAAGTGTCGGAACTGTTCCGCTCGCTGCTGAAGTATGATTTCGACGCCGGTGCGCTGCATGGCGACATGGACCAGCGCGCGCGCATGCAGATGCTGGCCAATTTCCGCGACGGCAAGCTGCGCTACCTCGTCGCTTCCGACGTCGCCGCGCGCGGCTTGGACATCCCCGACGTCAGCCATGTCTTCAACTATGACGTGCCGATCCATGCCGAGGATTATGTCCACCGTATCGGCCGTACCGGCCGCGCCGGACGCTCCGGAAAATCCTTCACCATCGCGACCAAGTCGGACACCAAATACATCGACGCCATCGAGCGGCTGATCGGCAACAAGATCGAATGGCATGACGGCGACTTATCGACGGTGGTTGCCAGCGAAGGCGGCGAGGACGATGCTCCGCGCCGTGGCAAGGGCGCACCGCGCCGCGCCGGTCGCAAGGACGACGACCGCAGCAGGGAAAAGGGCGGCGAGCGCAAACCGCGCGAACGCCACGCCAAGCGCAGCGAAGACACGGCACCGGAAACAGTCCGCGAGGACCAGCCGGTGGCCGAGGTCGCAGCGGCAGCCGCCGACGTCGGCGAACGGCGCTCGCGCAAGGAAGCGATCCGTTCGGAAAACACCGAGCGCAAATCGTCCGATCGCAACGAACAGCGCGCACCGGAACGCGGCGATACCCGGCCGCAGCGAGACAACAGCCGCCCTGCCCGCCAACGTCACCAGGAAGACAACGATTCCACCGTTGGCTTCGGCGATGACATGCCGGCCTTCATGCGGATCGTCGCCAAGGTCTGATCCCGACCGCTTCGAAGGCAAGCCAGCCATCCGGCTTGCCTTCTCGGTAGAGCTCCAGCCTGGTTCGCCCGTTACATCGGCCCAGGCATCATCTTGGTCGGTTTTTCCAGCATCGGAAACTCGGCCTTCGAGCATTTCACGTTCGGGTTCGTCGGACTGAACATGCCGTTCGGATTGTCTCCGAGCCAGGCATGAAGGTCATAGTGGACGAACTCCTTCGGGATGAGAGGGTAGTGCCCCTCCATCGGCCCCATGAAGGTTTGGCCAAACAGCTTCGGAGGCTCCTTTATGTCCGGCGTCAGAGGCACCAGCCATTCCGCGCCCACCAGCCGCAAACCCTTCTTGGTCGGTTCATAGATCAGCACGTTGGGGTGCATCGGGTCGAGCTTCTGGCCGACACTCGGGACATTGACGAAGTGAATACCCATGGCGCCCTTCGGGTAATCCATCGCGCCCGCTATCTTTTCTCCGCTGTAGTAGACGCAGCCGACCGTCGACAGATAGAGGTCGCGGACGGCAGCGGTGTAATCCTCATATTTGGCGAGCGACTTTTTCAAGGCTTCGATGTCGGCCTTGTTGGCGTCCTCGGCCCGAGCCGAAGCAACGTTCAGCCACGCGCCTACCAAACCTGTTAAAACGAGGACGCCACAGCGCCCAAGGCTGGCTGTTCTTGTCATGCATTCCTCCCAGATTTCTGATCTGGCCGTGCAAGACCGAGGCGGAAAAATGCTGATTGCGCGGCCGGTTACACCGCCTCATCCCCGCTGGACTGCCATGATGCTATTCCTTTCCATGGCCGCCGGAAAGCTATATTTTAGCAGTAACTAAATCTATACCGTACCCATCCAGAGCGCCGATGTCAGCTCAAACAAAAACGGCCCCGCATGAGGGCCGTTTCGCATTCGCTTGCCGGACGGATCAGGTGAGCGGCGACAGCTGGATCTCGACGCGGCGGTTCTGCGCCCGACCTTCGGCTGTGGCATTGGATGCGACCGGACGTGTCTTGCCGAAGCCTGTGACGGCGAAGCGCCGCTGATCCACGCCCTGACCGGACAGATAGTTCGCCACCGCCAAAGCACGACGCTGCGACAAATCGAAATTGTGCTGGTCGCCACCGGTCGAATCGGTGTGGCCGAACACGTCGACCGTGGTCTGCTTGAACTTCTTCAGCACCAGCGCGACGGAGTTCAGGACCTGATAGAAGCCGGGCTTCACCGCATCCTGATCCGAGTTGAAGGTGATGTCGGACGGCATGTTGAGGATGATCTGGTCGCCGCTGCGGGTGACGCTGACACCGGTGCCCTCGAGCTGCCGGCGCAGTTCGGCCTCGTTCTGGTCCATCGTGGCGCCGATGGCGCCGCCGGCCAGCGCGCCGATGCCGGCGCCGATCAGTGCGTTGCGGCGGTCGTTGCCACCGGCAAGCAGGCCAAGGCTGGCACCCGCCAGGGCGCCAAGGCCGGCGCCGGCCGCCGTGTTGGAAATCTTCTGGTCGCCTGTATACGGATCGGTGGTGGTGCAGGCGCTCACGAGCACAGCCGTCGCCACGACGACGAGCACAGTCTTTTTCATAGGATGGTCCCTCTCCAAGTCACGCCTTGCGGTGGCGCCAAATCAGCCCTTCCCGCGACTTGTACCATGAATTGCGGCGAAAAGCGGAACGGCAAAAGCGCCGTTCACGGCTTTTCCCGAGAGACCAATACCCGGTGGTGGCGCCGCATCGCCGTGCCGGAATGGTTTGGATAAGCTACCAGAGGTTCTTGCCGTCTATGACAACCACTTCGACCTTGTCGAGATCGAAATCATCGAACAGCCGCGAGTTGACGCTGATCTTGGGATTGTCGAAATCCGGCTCGCCTGTCGACCAGTCCGGCGTTTCGGTAAAGGTGCCGCAGCCGCAGGTGGCGCAAAAACCGTGCTTTACGGTCTTCGACCCCCAACGATAGAAAGAGACGTTCTCCATCGGGCTGGTGAGCTTGAATTGCGAAGGCACGTAATAGGCCCAGAGCGAGCCGCGTTTCGAGCAGAAAGAACAGGTGCATTGCGTCACCGTCTGCGGTGCTTGCGAAACCTCGAACGTCGTCGCCTTGCAATGACAGCTTGCCTTGATGGTCATCAACGAACTCCTCCTGTCGCCGCCACCCTGTGCGGCAAAGGCAGCATAAAGAGGTGCTCCTGACAACTGTCTGTCAGCAAGCATCACCCGGCGCTACCGCGACAGGCGCGTCTCAGCAAGCCCGTCCCGTCACACGCGATCAGGCGGACGTCGGAATGCGTTCCTATCGTCAATAAGAGCGCGGCGGCACGAACAGGCAGATTGTCCTGCCGGCGTCGAGGCCCCCCTGGTGCGCGCACCAATGGAACTCGCCGTCCGGGCTGTCCTTGACACGCTTGTCGGTCATTGGAACGACCTCACCCGTTCCGGCGATGACATAGCCCTCGGGTTTCTCCAGCACTTCGCCCGTATGGGTCGTGCGACAATCATAGTTGGCGCAGCATGCGAACGGATAACTCCAGCCTTGTGGCTTTGCCGCCGTGGGCGTGGCGTCATGCGCGAAGGCAGGTGCCGTCAGCATTGCCATCGCGCCGATCGCGAACAGGGAAAACAAAAGTCGGCCAGCCGGTTGAACGGCATTGGCCGATCTGAGTGTGGCAGCAGACATGGAAACGTTCCTTTCAAACGAGCATCAAGCGTTTCGCTTGCCCGTTCCCGGAACGTATCTTCCCAGTGGCCGGATCGTCGGGTCGCAGATATGCCGCGTCCGGCCATAAATGCTTTTTCTCTCCCAGCCCTTGGATGCTGGGCTGATTCCTTGGTCGGCGCAAGAACATGCATTCCCGACATCGTTCTACAGACGTCAGGCATCCGCTACCGCCGACGAGATGAGGCCAAGGTCAATTCCCGGCAAACGGGCGTCGAATAAACGGGATTGGCCCGCTGTGGTTCCAGCCTATTGCTGGTCGGAGCCGGCAATCACGTGCTCTTGATACTGCGGCAGGTCATCGGTGATGGTGAACCAGCCCGCCTTCGAACCGACGAAGATGTGCTCGGTTGGACGAATGGATGGGTCGTCGACGAGCGTTCCCATGGCGACATGGACGTAGGCGCCGTCGCGCACGAGCGAATAAAGCAAGGAGCCGCACCGGCAGCAATGCGCGTTGTGGCCGCTTTGGTCGCCGAAGATCAGGAGTTTGTCCTCGCCTTCGGTGAGGACAAACTTTTCACGCTCGATACCGGCGAAAGGCTTGAATGCCGAACCGGTGGTGCGCCGGCAGTCCGAACAATGGCAATTCGCGGCATAGAGGAATTCGTCGGCCACCTCGTAGTGAACCGCGCCGCAAAAGCATTTTCCGGTGAGCTTGCTCGGCACTCTCTCCTCCATTGCTGTGGTGCGCAGGGGTATGTTCAGATGAGGCCAGGCCGGCCTCACCTGAATATGGGCATATCCTAGTCCAGGTCCGCCACGGCTTCGCCGGCACCGCCTTCGATGCGCTGCGACAACGAGGCTTCCATGAAATCGTCGAGGTCGCCATCGAGCACGCTCGACGGGCTGGTGCTCTCGACGCCGGTGCGGAGATCCTTCACCAACTGATAGGGCTGCAGCACATAGGAGCGGATCTGGTGGCCCCAGCCGATATCGCTCTTCGATGCTTCGGTGGCGTTTGCAACCGCCTCGCGCTTCTTCAGCTCTTCCTCGTAAAGGCGCGAGCGCAGCATCTCCCAGGCCTTGGCCTTGTTCTTGTGCTGCGAACGTTCGGCCTGGCAGGCGACCGCGATGCCAGTGGCCAGATGCGTGATGCGCACCGCCGAATCGGTGGTGTTGACGTGCTGGCCGCCCGAGCCGGACGAGCGATAAGTATCGATGCGGACGTCGGATTCGGAGACGTCGATCTCGATCGTGTCGTCGATGACCGGATAGACCCAGACGCTGGCGAAGGACGTATGCCGGCGCGCATTGCTGTCATAGGGCGAAATACGCACCAGGCGATGAACGCCCGATTCCGTCTTCATCCAGCCATAGGCGTTGTGGCCTTTGATCATCAACGTGGCGGACTTGATGCCGGCCTCTTCGCCGTCATGCATTTCCAGCACTTCGACTTTGAAACGGCGCCGCTCGGCCCAGCGCGTGTACATGCGCAGCAGCATCGAGGCCCAGTCCTGGCTTTCTGTGCCGCCGGCACCGGCATGAATTTCGAGATAGGTGTCGTTGGAGTCTGCTTCACCCGACAGCAGCGTCTCGACCTGGCGGGCCTTCGCTTCGCCTTGCATCGAGCGGATCGCGGCTTCCGCCTCGGCGATCACGCCCTCATCGCGCTCTTCCTCGCCGAGTTCGATCAGGCCGATATTGTCTTCCAGCGCCTGCGTCAGACCTTTCACCGAGGCGATGCCTTCTTCGAGGCTCTGGCGTTCGCGCATCAGCTTCTGCGCTTCCAGCGGCTCGTTCCAGAGGCTGGCGTCCTCGGCGCGCACATTGAGGTATTCAAGCCGCTTTATGGCTTGATCCCAGTCAAAGATGCCTCCTCAGCAGGGTTATCGCCTGCCTGATCTCGTCGACAATATTCTGCGTTTCCGCGCGCATGGCTGGCTGTTCTGTCCTGTTTGCTGAAATCGGTCGGCGCGATACATAGGCACGCCGCCGCCGGCTGTAAAGCAAAATGGGCCGGCCCAAGGCCAGCCCATCCGCCCCTGAAAATCGTCAGTAGAGGCCGCCGCCGCCGGACTGGATAGCCTGATTGGCCTGCGGCGACAGCGCGCCACCGGTGGCATTTGAGCCGTCGGCGCCCATGCCGATCACCCAATAGCTGTCGGCGGGACCGGTGCCCGGCTTGAAGGCTTCGATGATGGTGCCGGGATCGCCCGATGCGGCACGCATGCCGGTCTTGCGATTGATGGCGACCAGGTTCATGCCTTCCGGCACCTTGAAGTCGACATTGGGCGTGCCGTCCAGCGCCACTCGCATGAAGTCCTTGAAGATCGGGGCTGCGAGGCCGCCACCGGTGGCGCCATGGCCGAGGCCGCGCGGCGTGTCATAGCCCATGTAGAGGCCGACGACGAGGTTGGGCGTGTAACCGATGAACCAGGCGTCCTTTTCGTCGTTGGTGGTTCCGGTCTTGCCGGCGATGTGACGGCCGAGTTCGCCGATGGTGGCGCCGGTGCCGCGCTGCACGACGCCTTCCATCATCGAGGTGATCTGGTAGGCGGTCATCGGGTCGAGCACCTGCTCGGAATTGTCGACCAGCTCCGGCTCCGGCTGGTTCTGCCATTCCTGCGCATTGCAACCCTGGCAGCCACGTTCGTCCTGCTTGAACACCGTCTTGCCGTAGCGGTCCTGGATGCGGTCGATGAGCGACGGTTTGATCGACTTGCCGCCATTGGCCATGATCGAATAGGCCGACACCATGCGCATCACGGTGGTTTCGCCGGAACCCAGCGCCATTGGCAGATAGGGTGCCAGATGGTCGTAGACACCGAAGCGCTCGGCATATTCGACCACCAGCTTCATACCCATGTCATTGGCAAGCCGCACCGTCATCAGGTTGCGCGACTTCTCGATGCCGGAGCGCAGGGTCGCCGGACCGGCGACGGTGCCGTCATAGTTCTTCGGCGTCCAGCTCGTGTTGCCGCTCTGGATCGTGATCGGCCCGTCCATGATGACCGAGGCCGGCGTATAGCCATTGTCGAGCGCTGCCGAATAGACGATCGGCTTGAACGAGGAGCCCGGCTGGCGCATGGCTTGCGTGGCGCGGTTGAATTCGGACTGCGCATAGGAGAAGCCGCCGACCATGGCCAGCACGCGGCCGGTGTGCGGGTCCATGGCGATCAGGCCGCCTTCCACTTCGGGCACCTGGCGCAGGCTGTAGGTGCCCTCGGCACCATCGTTTTTCTGCACGAAGATGACGTCGCCCGGCTTCAGCACCTCCGCCGGCGACCTGGCCTTGACGGTCTTGCCGGCGACCACATGGCGCATGGCAAAACCCATGTCCTCCTTGCTGATGGTGCCTTCGACGCGCTCCTTGACGATCTCGCCCGACGCCTGCCGTGCGGGCTGCAGGCCGATCGACAGGCCGGTCGCCGAACTGTCGAGCACGACGGCGAGCGACCATTCGGGAACATCCTCCAGTCCCTTGACGGCGCCAAGCGGCACGCCCCAGTCGCCCGAGACATCGATCGATGTCACCGGCCCGCGATAGCCGCGCAGCGTGTCGTATTTCATCAACCCGTTCTGCATCGATTTGCGGGCAATGAGCTGGATCTTCGGATCGAGCGTGGTGCGGACGGAGAGGCCGCCTTCGTAGAGCGCATTCTCGCCGTAGCGGGCGATGATCTGGCGGCGCACCTCTTCGGTGAAGTACTCGCCGGCGAACAGATAGGTGCCGCTGCGCCGCGGCGTCACGCCCAGCGGCTCGGCCTTGGCCTTGTTGCCTTCCTCACGCGTGACATAGCCGTTCTCGACCATCTGATCGATGACCCAGTTGCGGCGCTCGATCGCGCGATCGGCATGCTTGAAAGGGTGATAGTTGTTCGGCCCCTTGGGCAGGGAGGCCAGGTAGGCGGCCTCGGCCACGGACAGTTCGTTGACCGACTTGTCGAAATAGGTCAGCGCCGCACCGGCGACGCCATAGGCGCCGAAGCCGAAGAAGATTTCGTTGAGGTAGAGCTCGAGAATGCGATCCTTGGGATAGGCCTGCTCGATGCGGAAGGCGAGGATCATCTCCTTGATCTTGCGCTCGTAGGTCTGGTCCGAGGACAACAGGAAATTCTTCGCCACCTGCTGGGTGATCGTCGAGGCGCCGACCTGGCGCCGGCCCGAGCCGAAATTCTGCAGGTTGACGATGATGGCGCGGCCGAGGCCGGTCACATCGATGCCCGGGTGATTGTAGAAATTCTTGTCTTCCGCCGACAGGAAGGCCGCCTTGACGCGGTCCGGAATGGCCTGGATCGGCAGATACAGGCGCCGTTCGCGCGCATATTCGGCCATCAGCGCGCCGTCGGACGCATGGATGCGGGTGGTCACCGGCGGCTCGTATTTGGCCAGCACCTCGTAGTCGGGCAGATCCTTCGACAAATGGCCGATGTAGATCGCAACGCCCGCCGCGACCAGAAGGGCCAGCGTCGTGCCGATGCCGAAAAAATAGCCAATGAGACGAATCATACCCGCTCCAGTCCTTGGTTCGGGAATTTCCTAAACGAAGCCGCCTTTCACGCAAGCTTTCGAGCCGGTCCCAATCCGTAATCGAAAACCCTTGTCGCCGCCATGTGGACAAAATACGGCAATGCCTGATTTCACGGCTGCTGGCCGGAAATAAAAGCACTGGGTGTTGTCGTCGCGCAACGCCGCCTCTGGTTGCAGGCGTCGCCGGTCATGTCAACCTCCGGTTCCCGATCCGGCCTTGGCCGACGCGAACAGCGCGACGGCATTGGTTATGCTCTGGGCCGCCTTGCCGCGCCAGTCGGCGTTGAGCAACTGCGCCTCGTCCTTGGCGTTCGAGAGATAACCGAGTTCGACCAGCACCGACGGCACATCGGGTGCCTTGAGCACCTTGAAACCCGCGGAGCGCTGCGGATTGTTGATAAGACCGACGCTGGTCGACAACTGGCCAACCAGCGTGTGGGCGAAACTCATCGAGAAGTTGTGTGTTTCGCGGCGGATCAGGTCGATCAGGATGTCGGTGACTTCCTTGTTGTCGTTCTTGATTTCCATGCCGGCGAACTGGTCGGAGAGGTTCTCACGGTCGGCAAGCGCCTGCGCCTCGGGGTCCGAAGCCTTGTCGGAGACGGTATAGACGGTGGCGCCGCGAATGCCCTTGACGCTGATCGTGTCGGCATGGATCGAAATAAGCAGGTCGGCCTCATGCTGACGGGCAATGCGCACGCGGTCGTCCAGACGCAGGAATTCGTCTGTGTCGCGCGTCATGAACACATCATAATTGCCGACCGCCGCGAGTTTGTCGCGCAGCTCCGTGGCGAAGGCCAGCGTGACGTTTTTTTCGATGGTGCCGTTCAGGCCCTCGGCACCGCCGTCGATGCCGCCATGGCCGGGGTCGATGACGACGGTGAACCGATGGCCCGGATTGGAGACCGGCCCGGTGCCGACCCGCCCTCCCTTGTCGGTCGAAACGGTCGATCCGGTGGTCAGCGCCTGATTGGCAAGTGCGGCATCGAACTCGCGTTCGGATGCCGCTGACATATCGATGGCAATGCGGTAGCCGGTTCCGTCCTCGTTCTTGAGCACGTCGAGCTTGTCGACGGCAAAGGGTCCCTTGCCGGTGAGGATCAGACGCGAAACGCCCTCGCCGAGTTCGCCCAGGCGCACGCCCTTGACCAGGCCCCGCGCCTTCAAATCCTTGGCATCCACGGCGAATCTCGTATTCGCGAGATCGATGACAAGACGGTTGGGACCACGCAGCAGGAACCATTTGATATCGGGTTCGCGGTCGAAATCCATGACGATGCGCATCTTGGTGGCATCGCCGGCCATCTTGTAGCCTTTTGCCACGAGCGGAGCGTCGGCGGCACTGGCATTTGCAGACAAGACGGATGAGGCCGCCAGCAGCAGCAAGAGGCAGAAAGCGGCCAGGATCCGGCCGCCGACAGGACATCCCTTGTCTGTGAAGTCCGCCAATCCCATCTCTCTTGCAGTCGCTCCCGGTTTGGCGCCCGGCGCCCGGTCGTTTCGTCGAAATGCCGGTTAGGCCGCGAACTCGATTAACGATTGGTATCCAGAGAAGGTTAACCAAGCCTTTTCATGCAGGGCCGCAAGCCTGGCTTTACGCTACGGAACGGCTTTTTGCCGGCATCGGAAATCGGGGTTGCCTTCCACCCCGCCAAATCATAAAAGCGATGGTGGATCACTGCAATCCTGGAACCGCCCTCCTCCGCAGCTTCTTGCTACAGGGTCAGACGTAAAGGCGGCTCCTTTCGCTTCAGGCGAAAAGGGTTCAGGTGATCGCGACGAATTTCGCAGGCGTGCTCCCGTGGCGGGGGAATCGCCTGCGTGAGGAAAACGGCCGGGTTTGTTCCCGTGCCGGCTCTGTATGAGCAAACAAGCTGGTCCGGTTCGTCCGGGCTTTGGTTCAAAAGGTTCTGTTGGTGACGATGGCTTCAAGCGCAATCATGGAAAGGTCCGCATCAAACCGCGCCATTATGGCTGCGGGCGGCACCGCCATGGCGCTCAAGCGGCGGCCGACGGACGTTCAAATATCCGGCACCCACATTCCAGACACGCAGCAGCAGGCTTTGCCTCGCAAGCTGCGGCTGACGGCTGCCGGGGGGAAACGAAATAATGCCCAACAAAATGCTGATAGACGCCTCCCACCCGGAGGAAACACGCGTTGTCGTCATACGCGGTAACCGTATTGAAGAATTCGACTTTGAATCCCAGGACAAGAAGCAGCTCAAAGGAAACATCTACCTAGCCCGCGTAACGCGCGTAGAGCCCTCCCTTCAGGCAGCCTTTGTCGAATATGGCGGCAACCGTCACGGTTTTCTCGCCTTCAGTGAAATCCACCCCGATTACTACCAGATTCCGGTCGCCGATCGTCAGGCACTGCTGCGCGCGGAAGCGCAGGAGGCTGAGGACGAGGAGAACGAGGACGGCGACGGCGATGATCGCCAGAGCCGCGATCGCGGACGGCGCGGCCGCAGGCGCGGCGGCAAGCCCCGCGACCGGGGCGAGCACAAGCGCGATGCAGCCGATTCCGGCGAGGCGAGCGACGCTGCCGACGAGGCAGAAGAAGGTGCCGACGCTGGTGTCGAGGACATCTCGCACACGTCCGAGATCATCGAACATGCGGCTGATTCGTCCGAACATGCCGATGCGTCCGAGCATGGTGAGGATTCGGCCGAGCAGGACGAAGGCGAAATCCGCGAAGGCGGCCCGACGTCGATCGCCGCCTCGGTCGAGGCCGATGTGATTTCCGAAGCCGTCCCGCTGGCCGAACAAGGCAGCGAAGCGACCTCCGGCGACAATGATCGCGGCATGCTGGAAGAAGTGCAGTCCTCGCATCCGGACGATCACGAAGTCGAATCGGTCGGCGCCGAGGATGCGCTGGAAGAAGTGCGCAACCGCCGCAAGCCGGTGCGCCGCCAGTACAAGATCCAGGAAGTGATCAAGCGCCGGCAGATCCTCCTGGTGCAGGTCGTCAAGGAAGAGCGCGGCAACAAGGGCGCGGCGCTGACCACCTATCTGTCGCTGGCCGGCCGCTATTCGGTGCTGATGCCGAACACGGCGCGTGGCGGCGGCATTTCGCGCAAGATCACCAGCGCGGTCGACCGCAAGCGGCTCAAGGAGGTCGTCGCCGATCTCGAAGTGCCGCAGGGCATGGGCGTCATCCTGCGCACCGCCGGCGAGAGCCGCACCAAGGCAGAGATCAAGCGCGACTACGAATATCTGATGCGGCTTTGGGAAAATGTCCGCAATCTCACCTTGCAGTCCACGGCCCCTGCCCTGGTCTACGAGGAAGGCAGCCTGATCAAGCGCTCGGTCCGCGACCTCTACAACAAGGATATCGACGAGATTCTTGTCTCCGGCGAGGAAGGCTACCGCGAGGCCAAGGACTTCATGCGCATGCTGATGCCGAGCCACGCCAAGGTGGTTCAGCCGTTCCGCGACACGACGCCGATCTTCGTGCGCAACGGCATCGAGGCACAGCTCGACCGCATGCTGCAGCCGCAAGTGACGCTGAAGAGCGGCGGCTACATCATCATCAACCAGACCGAAGCGCTGGTTGCCATCGACGTGAATTCGGGCCGCTCCACCAAGGAGCACTCGATCGAGGACACCGCGCTCCACACCAATCTGGAAGCGGCCGAGGAAGTCGCGCGTCAGCTAAGGCTGCGCGATCTTGCCGGCCTGATCGTCATCGACTTCATCGACATGGAGGAGAACCGCAACAACCGCTCCGTCGAGAAGCGGCTGAAGGATCACCTCAAGAACGATCGTGCGCGCATCCAGGTCGGCCGTATCTCGCATTTCGGCCTCATGGAGATGTCACGCCAGCGCATCCGCGCCAGCGTGCTGGAATCGACCATGAAGCCTTGCCCGCATTGCGGCGGCACCGGCCATGTGCGCTCCGATTCGTCGGTCGCGCTGATGGTGGTGCGGGCGATCGAGGAATTCCTGCTCAAGGATTCGCGCAGCCACATCACGGTGCGGACGCCGGCGGCGACAGCACTCTACGTGCTCAACCACAAGCGCGGCACGCTGGTGGAACTCGAAAGCCGCTTCGGGCTGACGATCACCGTCGAGGCCGACGATTCGGTGGGTTCGCAGCACTATGCGATCTTCCGCGGCGCGTTGGCTGAAAAGCCGGAAGGCTTTGTCGAGGCGCGCAGCTTCCCGGCCTATGTCGAGCCGGACGAGCCCGAGGATGAGATTGCCGTCATCGAGGAAGACGACGAGGCGCCGATCCAGGCAGAACAGCCACGCCAGCAGCCGCAGCAACAGCAGCCGCGGCCCGCTGCCGGTGGTGAGGAAGGCGAAGGCCGCGACCGCAAGCGCCGCAAGCGTCGGCGTCGGCGTGGCGGCAAGGATCGCGATCGCGAACATGGCGCCCCTGCGGACGGTGCTTCCGTCTCGGCTCCGGCCGGCGAGTTTTCGGACTCGGACTCGGCCGCCGGAGATGGCGACGCGGAAGCGGACGACAATGCCCCTGTTGGTGTTTCCGAAACTCCTGCCACAGCTGAAGCTTCGGACGAAGGCCAGGGCAAGAAGCGCCGGCGCGGCAAGCGCGGCGGCAAGCGCAACCGCCGCGAAGACGGTGAAGGCGAGGCTGAGGCAAGTGCTGGCGAAGCAGCCGACGCGTCCGAAGGCGAAGTCTCGGCAACCGAGGTGATCGCTAGCGAGCCGGTGGTTACCGCAGCGGCCGAAGAGCCGGTGGTGCTTGCTCCGGCCAATGACGACGCGCCGAGCACGGAGAAGCCGAAGAAGCCACGCCGTGCCGCCAAGCCGAAGAAGGCCGCAGCCGAAATCGTCGCCGAAGAGCCGGCTGCCGAGGCGGAAGCACCGGTCGAGACGCCGGCCACGGCGTCCGACGAAGCAGCGGCTGTCGAGAAGGCACCGAAGGCCCGCCCGTCGCGGCGCAAGCCGGCGGCGGTGAATGCGCCGGTCGAGCCGGTGGTGTCTTCGACCGTAGCGGAAGAACCCGCGGCCAAGGCCGAGGACAAGACCGACGACAAGCCGAAACGCGGCGGATGGTGGCAGCGGAAGGGCTTTTTCTAAGCCTTTCAGCCACCTGAGCTAGTTTGTTGACAAAAATCCCGCGCCGTCTCGAAGACGGTGCGGGATTTTCTTATCTGGCGCTATTCCGGATCGCGAAAGGCTAAAACGCTTCTTTGATTTTTATGCATGTCGTTGTCCCAAAACCGCTGCGCACTTTTGGGCGACATGCATCACGGCGCGAAGATCGACCAGTTCATCATCCTGGCCAGCTTTTCCAGCGCGATCGACCCCAGCTTGGAGTTGCCGTTGGCATTGAGGCCGGGCGACCAGACGGCAAGCGACGCCACGCCCGGCACGATGCCCAATATGCCGCCGCCGACGCCGCTCTTGCCGGGGATGCCGACGCGGAAGGCGAAATCGCCGGAGCCATCATAGTGACCGCAGGTCAGCATCATCGCGCCGATGCGGCGTGCCCGTTCGGCCGACACCACGGAATGCCCGGTCGCCGGGTTCTTGCCGCCATTGGCGAGGAAGCGGCCGGCGAGCGCCAGTTGCCGGCAACTCATTGCGATGGCGCAATGGTGGAAGTAGACGCCCAGCGCCAGCTCCGGCGCGTGGTGGAGATTGCCGAAGGATTTCATGTAGTTGGCAAGCGCGAAGTTGCGATAGCCGGTGGCCCGTTCGGACGCCGCGACCTCACGATCGATGATGATCGTTTCGTCGTCGGCGAGGAACTGGATGAAGCGCAGGATTTCGCCGATCGCCTCGCGCGGCTGGTGGCCGGCAAGCAGGATGTCGGAAATGACAATGGCGCCGGCATTGATGAACGGGTTGCGCGGAATGCCGTTCTCATGCTCGAGCTGCACGATCGAGTTGAATGGATTGCCTGACGGTTCGCGGCCTACCCGCTGCCAAAGCGCGTCACCGACATTGCCGAGCGCCAGTGTCAGCGTGAACACTTTCGAGATGCTCTGGATGGAAAATGCCTGGTCGGCATCGCCGGCCATCAGCACGCGGCCGTCATTGGTGACCGCCGCGATGCCGAACTTCTTCGGATCGACCTTGCCCAGCTGCGGAATGTAGGAAGCGACGTCGCCGCGATCGGTGCGCTCGGCCATTTCGGCGGCGACTTCGGCCAATGCCCGATCAAGTTTGGGGGCCTGTTCAAGTTCCGGCATGGTGCTACCTCAACCAGCGTTCGATGCGCACCATTGCCTCGACCATGTCGTCGTGGCTGCCGGCATAGGAGAAACGCATGGTCCGGTGCCCAGCCTGAGTGTCGAAGTCGCGGCCGGGCGTTGCTGCAACATGCGCCTCGGCCAGCATCTTTCGCGCAAAGGCCATGCTGTCATTGGTATGCCTGGTGACGTCACAGAACGCATAAAAGGCGCCGTCCATGGGCGCCGCCAGCGGAAAGCCGAGTTCCGGCAGGCGTTTCATCAAGAGCTCGCGATTCCAGGCGTAGCGGCCTTTTACCGCCTCCAGTTCCTCGGTCGCCCTGAACGCTTCGATCGCGGCAATCTGCGATAGCTCCGGCGGCGAGATGTAGAGGCTCTGGGCGACGCGCTCGACCGGCCGCACCAGTTCCTGCGGCAGCACCATCCAGCCGATTCGCCAGCCGGTCATGCAGTAATATTTGGAGAAGGAATTGATCACCGTCACATCGCCGCCATAGGCAAGTGCCGTGGTGTCGGGGGCGGCATAGGCCAGCCGGTGATAGATTTCGTCGGAGATGACGGCGATGCCGAGGTCCTGTGCCGTCCTTACCAGGGCCGCCAGTTCATCGGCTGGTATGACCGCGCCGGTTGGATTGGCGGGACTGGCGAAGAGAACGCCTTTCAGCGGCTTTTCACGATGCGCGGCTTCCAAATGGCCGGCATGCAGGTAGGCGGCGTCGCCGAGCTCGATCTCGACCACCTCGATGCCGAGTGCGGCCATGATGTTGCGGTAGGCAGGGTAACCGGGTGCCGCGATGGCGACGCGGTCACCCCGATCGAACATCGCCAGGAAGGCAAGGTTGAAGGCGGCCGACGATCCCGTGGTCACCGCGATCCGGCCGGGCTCGATCTCAAGCCCGTAGTGATCGGCGTAGTGTCCGGCTATCGCCTTGCGCAAACCTGCCAGTCCGAGCGCGTCGGTGTAGCCGATGCGCCCATCCTGCAGCGCCTTGGCTGCTGCGGCGCGAACCAGAACCGGTGCGGGATCGGAGGGTTGGCCGACGGCCATCGAAACAACCGGCACGCCCTGGGACTTCAGCCGGTTTGCCTCTGCCAGAATGTCCATCGCATGGAAGGGCTCGACATTGCCACGGCGTGAGAGCGAAACGACCATTTAACCAGTATTCCCGATGACTGACGGCGCCAGGCACTGGCGCATGTGCCGCACAAATGCCCGATTGATGTGAGGATCACAAGTTGAGGAAGTTTCCGGCGCCGACTTTTCATCTTTCGCCCGCTCGTCTACCAGTGGACACATCATGTTGAGCCGACCCAGATCGACGATTGCCCAGGCAGCGCGCGTCTTCGCGACGCTTTCGCTTGGCGTTGCCGTTGCAATGTCGAGCTCGGTCAGCGCCTTCGCCCAGAACGTGCCGGTGGTGCGCGACGCCGAGATCGAGGCGCTGGTGCGCGATTACGCGCGGCCGATCTTCAGGGCGGCCGGCCTGGCGAATGACGGCATCGACATCGTCCTGGTCAACGACCAGAGTTTCAACGCCTTCGTCACCGGGCGTCGGCTGTTTATCAACACCGGCGCGCTGATGACGGCTGAAACGCCCAACGAGATCATCGGCGTCATCGCGCACGAAGCCGGTCATATTGCCGGCGGCCACCAGCAGAAGCTGCGCGACCAGCTCGAACGAGCCAAGACGATGGCCGTCATCGCGACATTGCTTGGCGCCGGCGCCATTGTCGCCGGTGCCACAACCAGCAGCCGCGGTCTCGCCGGCGCCGGCATGGGCGTGGCTGCCGGCGGCGGCGAAATGGCACAGCGCAGCATCCTCGCCTATCAGCGCACCGAGGAGATGACGGCCGACCGCTCGGCGATCACCTATCTCAACGCCACCGGCCAGTCCGGCATGGGCATGCTGAAGACATTCCGCCGCTTCCAGACCGCACTTTCGCTTTCGGGCGCCCAGGTCGATCCGTATCGGATCAGCCATCCGATGCCGCAGGACCGCATCGCCAATCTCGAAGTGCTGGTGAAACAGGACCCCAATGTCGACAGGCCGGACCCGCCCGCGCTGCAGCAGCGCCATGACATGATGCGGGTGAAGATCGCCGTTTACATGGAAGGCCAGGCGGCCGCGTCCCGGCTGATGCGAAAGATGCAAGGAACCCTCGCCGCCCAGTACGGCGACGCCCAGTCGACCTACCTGTTCGGCAACATCGCCGCCGCCCTCGCCAAGACCAATGCACTGATCAAGGCGCAACCGAAGAATGCCTACTTCCAGGAACTGCGCGGCGACATCCTGATGAAAGCCAACAAACCCAAGGAAGCCGCGGACGCCTATGCCAAGGCGGTCAGCCTCGATTCGGCTCGGTCCGGTCTGCTGCCGGTGTCCGTGGGCCAGGCGCTGATGGCCGTCGGCACGCCCGACTCCCTCAAAAAAGCCGTCGTGCAGATCAATAATGGCCTCGGTCGCGACAAGGAAAATTCAGCCGGATATCGCTATCTGGCGCAGGCCTATGGCGAGTTGGGCGACATACCTGGCGCTGAACTTGCCACCGCCGAAAGCCATTTCTATTCCGGCAACTACAAGGATGCGAAGATTTTCGCCATGCGGGCGCAGCAGCAGATGAAACGCGGCGAGCCGCGCTGGCTTCGCGCCCAGGATATCATAAACTACAAGCCGTCAACCAAGATCAAGTGAACCTTCCGGCCCCGCGCCACGACATAGCCAGACCGGAAAACAGGCAGAAGGAACAGGAACGATGAAAAAGGCACTGCTGCTGGGCACCACGGGGGTTGCGGTCGCTCTGGCCATGCTGGCTTTCGGATTCGTTGCCGGAAACCCGCAGATCGCCAAGGCCGGGACCGCACAGCCGGTCGAGACGGCGGCGGCCGATACCAAGATCGACCGCACCGAGGTCGAAGGCATCATCCGCGACTATTTGTTGAAAAACCCGGAAGTTCTTCTGGAGGTCCAGGACGCGCTTGAGGCCAAGCAGAAGGAAGAGCAGCGCATCGCTCATCTCGGCGTGATCAAGGATGCCAAGGACCAGATTTTCAACTCCGCCTTCGACGGCGTCGTCGGCAATCCGACCGGCAAGGTCACCATCGTCGAGTTCTACGACTATAATTGCGGCTTCTGCAAACGTGCCATCGACGACATGAAGGCGCTGACCAAGACCGATCCGGACCTGCGTTTCGTGCTCAAGGAATTCCCCATCCTCGGACCGGATTCGCAGAAGGCGAGCGTGGTCTCGATGGCCTTCCACCTGATGCACCCGGAAAAGTACGGCGAGTTCCACAATGCGTTGCTCGGCGGTCAGGGACGCGCCACCGAGGCGGCGGCCATGAAGGTCGCGCTGTCGCTCGGCGCCGACGAAGCGGCGCTGCGCGAGAAGATGAAGGACCCGACAATCAACGAGGCCCTCGCCAAGACCTACGATCTTGCCAACAAGCTGGCGATCACCGGAACGCCGTCCTATGTCGTCGGCAACGAGGTGGTGTTCGGGGCGCTCGGGCAGGAAGTGCTGGCTGAAAAGATCGAGGCGGCGAAAGCCGCGCTCTGATCTTGCTCGCCAGCTATCTCTCACTGGCACATTTCCGCCTGTTGTGGACAGTGAAAGAACGCACTTGCGCTCTTTCCGCGGGCGGCTATGCCCATTATAGAGGGCCCAGCGCGCCGGCTTGATGACGGCGCCGGGAAAGGTCGGCTTTTTTGAAAACGGTTTTCGTCCTGAACGGTCCCAATCTCAACGCGCTCGGCAAGCGCGAGCCGGGCATCTATGGCGGCAAGACGCTTGCCGCGATCGCCGACGACTGCAAGCAGGCAGGCACGGCGCTGGGGTTCGAGATCGATTTCCGCCAGTCGAACCATGAGGGCGACCTTGTCGACTGGATTCAGGAAGCCGGCGACAAGGCTGTCGGCATCGTCATCAATCCGGGCGCCTACAGCCACACCTCGATTGCCATCCACGACGCCATCCGCGCCGTCGCACCATTGCCGGTGGCCGAAGTTCATCTTTCCAACATCCATGCGCGGGAACCATTCCGCCACGTCTCCATGGTCGCGCCGGTCGCCGTCGGCATGATCTGTGGCTTTGGGCCGCTCGGCTATACGCTGGCGCTACAGGCGCTGGCCGCACGCCTATGACCGGCCAACAAACAGAAGGCTCGAAAATGTCGATAAAGAAGACCGGTGTTGACCAGCAACTGATCCGCGATCTGGCGGGCATACTGAACGACACCAACCTCACCGAGATCGAGGTTGAACTGGGCGACCTGAAGGTGCGCGTCTCGCGGCAGGCGCCGGCCGTTCATGCAATCGCGGCGCCGCAACCGGCCTATGCGCCGGCAGCAGCGCAGGCTGCCGCCGTTGCCGTGCCTGTGGTGGCGGACCTTTCCAAGAATGCGGTCACCTCACCGATGGTCGGCACGGCCTATTTGGCGCCGTCGCCGGACGCCAAGGCATTCATCGAAGTCGGCCAGAAGGTCAAGGAAGGCCAGACGCTGCTGATCATCGAAGCAATGAAGACGATGAACCAGATCCCCTCGCCACGCGCCGGCACGGTGACCGCGATCCTTTTCGAGGATTCGCAGCCGGTCGAATATGGCATGCCGCTCGTCGTGATCGAGTAGAGCGGGCCTGATGTTTCAGAAGATCCTCATCGCCAATCGCGGCGAAATCGCCCTCCGGGTGCTGCGCGCCTGCAAGGAACTCGGCATCCAGACGGTGGTGGTGCATTCGACCGCCGATGCCGACGCCATGCATGTGCGGCTCGCGGACGAGAGCGTCTGCATCGGTCCGCCGCCATCGCGCGACAGCTATCTCAACATCCATCAGATCGTTGCGGCCTGCGAAATCACCGGCGCCGACGCCGTGCATCCGGGCTACGGCTTCCTGTCGGAGAACGCCAAGTTCGCCGACATACTGGCCGCGCACAACATCACCTTCATCGGTCCGTCCGGCGACCATATCCGCATCATGGGCGACAAGATCGAGGCCAAGCGAACCGCCAAGCGCCTCGGCATTCCGGTTGTGCCCGGTTCGGACGGCGCCGTCACCGACCAAAAGGAAGCCAGGCGCATTGCCGCCGAGATCGGCTATCCCGTGATCATCAAGGCATCGGCCGGTGGTGGCGGGCGCGGTATGAAGGTGGCGCTTACAGAGGCCGACCTTGAGGTCGCCTTGCAAACGGCGAGCACGGAAGCCGGTGCGGCCTTCGGCGACGATGCGGTCTACATCGAGAAATACCTGGAAAAGCCGCGCCATATCGAGGTGCAGGTGTTCGGCGACGGCTTTGGCCGCGGCGTGCATTTCGGCGAGCGCGACTGTTCCTTGCAGCGCCGCCACCAGAAAGTCTGGGAAGAGGCGCCCTCGCCGGCCCTCAATGCCGAAGAGCGCGCCCGTATCGGCGGCATCTGCGCCAAGGCGATCGCCGACCTCGGCTATTCCGGCGCCGGCACGATCGAGTTCCTCTACGAAAATGGCGAGTTCTATTTCATCGAGATGAACACGCGCCTGCAGGTCGAGCATCCGGTGACGGAAGCGATCACCGGCATCGATCTCGTGCATGAGCAGATCCGCGTCGCTTCCGGCGGCGGCCTCTCGGTGAAGCAGGAGGACATCAAGTTCAACGGCCACGCCATCGAATGCCGCATCAACGCCGAGGACCCACGCACCTTCACCCCCTCGCCCGGTACGATCACCCATTTCCACACACCGGGTGGTCTGGGCATCCGCGTCGATTCCGGCGTCTATTCCGGCTACAAGATCCCGCCCTATTACGACAGCCTGATCGGCAAGCTGATTGTACATGGGCGTAACCGCGTCGAGTGCATGATGCGCCTGCGCCGCGCCCTGGACGAGTTCGTCGTCGACGGTATCAAGACGACGCTGCCGCTGTTTCGCGATCTCGTCGGCAATGCCGACATCGCCAATGGCGATTATGACATCCACTGGCTGGAAAAATACCTGGCCAAGGAAGAGTAGCGCGGAGACGCGATGACCCGCCCCTACGCGCCCGGCTATCGCATCCCCACCGACCTGCTGCTCAAGGCCTACGCCTCGGGCGTTTTCCCAATGGCAGAAAGTGCCGGCGACCCGGAGGTGTTCTGGGTGCGGCCGGAGACACGCGGCATCATCCCGCTTGACGGCTTTCACACGCCGAAAAGTCTCTGGAAAACGATCAAGAAACATCCCTTCGACATCCGTTTCGATTTCGATTTCGAGGCGACCATCGACGGCTGCGCCGAAAAGCGCGCGGAGCGGCGCTCGACCTGGATCAATGCGCCGATCCGCGAAGCCTATATCGAGTTGCATCGGATAGGCCATTGTCATTCGGTCGAAGCGTGGCGTGAGGACCGGCTGGTCGGCGGCCTCTATGGCGTGTCGCTCGGCCGGGTGTTTTTTGGCGAGAGCATGTTCGCCAGGGAGACGGACGCTTCCAAGACCTGCCTCTTCTACCTCGTCGAGCGCTTGAAGGCGCGGGGCTTTGCTCTGCTTGATACGCAGTTCACCACCGAGCACCTCAAGCGGTTCGGTGCGGTCGACGTGCCGCGCGGCAAGTATGAGAAGATGCTCGCCGATGCGTTGAAGGGCGAGGCAATATTCTATCCCTGAGGATTGAGCCTACTTCCCGGTAGCGGCTTCCAATGGAGTCTGCGAATGGAACATCATCTTCCAGCCGTTGGCGCGATGGACGTAGCCGGTGCTGACCAGCGCGGCATAAGCCTCGCCATTCTCCCGTGTCGCACGCGCCTCGTAAGTCAGCATGATGATGTCGCTGCCCGGCTCGATAATGCCCTTGAGATCCATCTGCAGGTTGCGCCAGCGGTTGGGCTTGGCCGCGGTCTTGGCCAGATCCGCATTGTCCATCGCCTGTGCCATCTGCGGAAATGCCACCAGGCATTCGGTGTCGGCGTTGGCCGCGTAGTAGGCGGAGTCGCCCGTCCAGAACCCCTTTTCGAGTTCCAGCAATTCGGCCTTGCTAGCCGTGATCCGTTTGCTGTCTGACATCGGAAGATCCTCCTTGCGCATGAATGTGCGCTCGTCCGTGGCCCAACGCATTGTGGCCAGGACGGTTCCGGGGGATCAGTTGGTGTCGGTAGTATCGGGTTCCGAAGCGTCCGGCTCCGTCACATCAGGCGTTGTGACGTCCGGAGTGGTCGCGGCTTCCGGTTTGGCTGCGGCGGGCTTGGGAGCCTCCGCTTTGGTTGCGTCAGCCTTGGCTCCGTCGGGCGCCGGCACATCCGACTTCTGCTTGCAGGCCTTCAGCCAGACGTCGTAGACGGCATGCTCGACGGCGTTGAGGCCGGGGCTTTCGGCAAACATCCAGCCGGTGAAGATGCGGCGGATCTTGCGGTCGAGCGTGATCTCGTCGACCTCGACGAAGGAATCGGTCTTCGGCGCCTCCGCCTGCGGCCGCGAATAGCAGACGCGCGGCGTCACCTGCAAAGCGCCGAACTGCACCGTCTCGTCGATATAGACATCGAAGGTGATGATCCGGCCGGTGATCTTGTCGATACCGGCAAACTCGGCAACGGCATTGGTAACCCGGTCCGCTCCCGCGGGCGGCACCGGCGCGGGTGCCGCGGGCTCAGGCGAAGCGGCGAAGGCCACGGTGCTGACGGCAAGACCGGCGGCTAGCGCCAGACTGGCCGATATTGAGTAAGAAAAGCTCATGCAAAGATACCGGTGGTTCGCGCCCGGGTGATTCTGTCGATCGCCAAGGCTAGTCGCCGTTTTCTGATCAGCAAGCAGCTAAACACCAATTGTGGCGATAAAGGACCGGCTCGCACCCTGTCGCTACGACCCGGGTGTCCAGGCATCGTAGTCGCCGGTGACCTGCGGGCGATGCTGATTGGTGAGCACCGAGCCCTTCGGGCGATAGGCCGCCGGGCTGCCGGTCAGATTGGGCTGATGCGGCTTCTGCCAGTCGCGTGGCTTGTAGTCCTCGCTGGACGGCGCGACGTCGACACGGTGGTGCATCCAGCCGTGCCAGCCGGGCGGTATCGCCGAAGCTTCCGAATAATTGCGGTAGATGACCCAGCGGCGCGTGCGGCCTTCCGAATCGATGCCGCCTTCGTAGTAAAAATTGCCGGTCTCGTCCTGGCCGACCTTCTTGCCATACCGCCACGTGTGCAGGCGGGTTCCTATCGTCTGGCTGTTCCACCAGGTGAAAAACTGCGTAAGGAAAGTCTTCATTTCAAAACCCTCGCGCCGGCAGCGCCCGTTTCCTGCTTATGGCGTCAGGCCTTGCCGAAGGCAAGGGTTTTGCCACGGCGTGTGCGCAAATGGCTTTCCCGAAACCCGACACAAGCCTGTGATCCTGCCGGTGGCTGCATGCACGCTTGCCAAGCCTTTGCGGTGTTTCTAAAGCTCTGCGCGCCCATGCTTGTATCCAGCCCGGCTTGAGGCCAAAGGAGGTGACGATTGGCCACGGAATTGCCGACCACCGACATGCGCATCAGCGCCGAGGCGATTCGCCACCGCAAGGGCGGCACGCCGATCGTTTGCCTGACCGCCTATACCTATCCCATCGCCCGTCTGCTTGATCACCATGTCGATCTGCTTCTGGTCGGTGACAGTGTCGCCATGGTCCTCCATGGCCACAAGACGACACTGGGTGCCTCGCTGGAGATGATGATCGCGCATGGGCAAGCCGTGATGCGCGGCTCGGCCAGTGCCTGCGTCGTCATCGACCTGCCGGCTGGCAGCTATGAGGTCACGGCAGCACTTGCCGTCGCCTCGGCGCGGCGGGTCGTCGACGAAACCGGCTGCCAGGCGGTGAAGCTCGAAGGCGGCGTCGACATGGTTAGCCAGATCGCGGCCATCGTCGCCGCCGGCATTCCGGTCATGGGGCATATCGGCCTCCAGCCGCAATCGGTCGAGAAGGACGGCGGCTACAAGATCAAAGGCCGCACCGAGGGGGCTGTTGCGGCATTGCTTCGCGATGCGCTCGCCGTCGAGAACGCCGGGGCTTTCTCGGTGGTCATCGAAGGCACGGTCGAGAGGGTCGCCGCCGATATCAGCCGCCGCCTCGCCATTCCAACCATCGGCATCGGCGCCAGCGGCGACTGCGACGGCCAGATCCTGGTCATCGACGACATGGTCGGGCTGACCGTCGATCGCGTGCCGAAATTCGTCAAGGAATACGCCGACCTGCGCAGCGCGATCTCGCATGCCGCAAAGAGCTATGCAGCAGAAGTGCGAAACCGGACCTTCCCGGGCCCCGGCCATGTCTTTTCGGCGACAAACAGCAGGGATGACGCATGAGCCAACCCGTCGTCGTCGACAGCGTTGCCGCACTTCGCACGCAAATCCATGACTGGCGCCGTGACGGCCTTCGTGTCGCCATGGTGCCGACCATGGGCGCTTTGCACGACGGGCACATCTCGCTGGTCAGGATCGCGCTCGAAAAAGCCGAGCGCTGCGTCGTGTCGATCTTCGTCAACCCGACACAGTTCGCGCCGAGCGAAGACCTCGACAAGTACCCGCGCCAACTCGCCCGCGATCTCGACCGGCTCGGCGCGGCAAAGGCCGACCTTGCTTTCACACCGACGGTTGGCGAGATGTATCCCGCCGGCTTCGCCACGAAAATCTCGGTCGGCGGCCCCTCCGCCGGGCTCGAATCGGACTTTCGGCCGACCTTTTTCGACGGCGTCGCCACCGTGGTGGCAAAGCTCCTCCTGCAGGCAACGCCCGACTTTGCGGTCTTCGGCGAGAAGGACTACCAGCAGCTTTGCGTGGTGAGACAGCTCTGCGGCGATCTCGACCTGCCCGTCGAGATCGTCGGCGCCCCGACGATACGCGACGCGCATGGTCTCGCCATGTCGTCACGCAACGCCTATCTCGATGAGGCCGAACTGAAGGTCGCCCGCCAACTCAACGTGATATTGCGCAAAACGGCAGTGGCTCTGGCGGGCGGCGCCGACCAGAGCGACGCAACCGAAGAGGCCAGCCGCGCCCTCATCGCCGTCGGCTTCCAGAAGGTCGACTATGTCGAGGCACGCGAAAGCCTGACGCTTGCGCCATGGCGTCGAAACCGCGAAGGGCGTCTTCTCGCAGCAGCATGGCTCGGCAAGACCAGGCTAATCGACAATGTGGGGGTTCCCGCTGCCTAGCGAAGGCTCGATCCTCCGCGGCGGATTGCTGCCGCGCCTAGCTCTCGCTCTTTTGCCGGCCGGCCCTGACGATCAGGTGTCCCGCGACGATCCCAACCACCCCGGCAAAGGCTTTCACCAATGCATCGATGAGGCGTGCATGGCGACCGGGATCAATGAGCTGAAGCAGTTCCAGCATGCCGGCGATCACAGCCACGAAAATCACCACTTGATACAGTCGGTTGGGGAAGCCGACCGCCAGGGCGAAGCCCAGCAGGACATAAGCCAAGGCACGCTCGACATTTGCTTCAGCGAGGTGCGGCCGCATCTGGATCGGCGACAAGGTCGCGAAAATGATGATGGCGAGCAGCGCCAGCGCCGCAGTGCGGAACAATTTGGTCATGGCCCTTGCATATCCGTGGTGAGCCGGCACGGCAAACGCCGCGATGACGCATGGCCGGATCGTGGCCGCCATTGCTGCCCGCCAGTGGCCTTCGCCGAACTATTCCTCGGTCGGCATATGCAGATACATCGACTGGATGCCGACACGGCCCGGTCCGGTGAATCGGTTCACGATGAAATTCATGTTGGCGCCAAAGAAGCCGCTCGACAGGCGATCGATCTTGGTCTCCATCCTGACCGAGGCATCCTTGAACAGCCAGCCGCCCGGTTCGATGTCGATGGTTTCGCCGGCGGCGAGCGTCTTTTCGAAGACGTTGCCATAGCCGTGCAGCCAGACGATGCCATCGCCGGAATCACCGCGAAAGCGGTCGATGAAAAAGCCGCTCTGGCCGAACAGCATCGTCGCCAGGCCGCGCACCCGTTCGAAGGTGTAGTCGACATTGCCGGTGGCGGCGCGAAACTGGTGCTCGCGCACCTGGATCTCTTCGCCGTGCCTGAGATGGATCGGCACGATGTGGCCCGGCCCATCGCGGCTGAAGGCAATGATGCCCGCCCCCGACGCCTCGGTGACGAAGATCTGGATGCCGGCCATCATGCGCTTCAGGGCGCCCTTCAGCGATTTCAGGCCGATGGTGATGGTGGAATTCTTCCACAAAAGGATGTGGTGCTCGAAATAGACCGGCATGCGCGTGACATCGACCGAAAGCACCGGCACCAGCTCGCCCGCTATATGATAGGTGACGCTGCCAAAGGTCTCGTCCGACACCTGTGTCGGCATCAGTTCCGGCAAGCTTGGCATGACGATTCCCCAAGCTGCCTCGCATGCCACCGGTCAAACACCGATCATGGCTGGGGTCAGCGGCCACAGCTTTGCGCTCGATATTTGCGCCGTCAAATGAAAGCCGTGCGCTCGAGGGTCCACTCGCAACAACGTGATGCAATCGCGCGATCATCGAGCGCTCAGGCGGTCAGCATCCGCTCAAGAATCAACGCAGCAATACCGGACTGCGCCGGCCCATAATTGTCGGCCCGGCCAATCTCGGCAAAGCCGTTGGCCAGATAGAAGGCGACCGCACGCCTGTTCTGCTCCACGACCTCGATGCGTAGAGAGCGGGCTTCCGGAAAATTCTCGATCACCTCATCGAGCAACATCCCGCCGATACCCCGGCCTTGCAGGTCGGGTGCGACATGGAGCTGTTGCAGGTCGACCACGGTGCCGCCTTCGACGCTTTCGGCATAGGCGACGCCGCCGATGCGCTTGCCGTCGTCGGCGACCAGGAATTCGGCATTCGGCCGCTCAAGGCTAGCTCTCAATTTCGCCGGCGAACACCAATCCTCGATGACCCGGTCGATCCGATCAGGGCCATAGACCGCGTCATAGGTCGTGTGCCAGGTTTCGACCAGCAGCGCCCGGATGGCCGTCAGATCACGTTCACCTGCGGTGCGGACAAACACCGCGCTACTCGATGCCCAGCTTGGTCTTGACGAGGTCGTTGACCGCTTGTGGATTGGCCTTGCCGCCGGTCACCTTCATCACCTGGCCAACGAACCAACCGGCCATGCTCGGCTTGGCGCGCGCCTGTTCGACCTTGTCGGGGTTGGCTGCGATCACCTCGTCTACGGCCTTCTCGATGGCGCCGGTGTCGGTGACCTGCTTCATGCCACGGCTCTCGACCAGCTGGCGCGGATCGCCGCCCTCATTCCAGACGATCTCGAACAGGTCCTTGGCGATCTTGCCGGAAATGGTGCCGTCCTTGATCAGATCGATGACCGCGCCAAGCTGCTCGGGGGAAACCGGAGCGTTTTCAATGTCTTTTCCGGCCTTGTTCAATTGCCCGAGCAGATCGTTGATGACCCAGTTGGCGGCTAGCTTGCCGTCGCGGCCGGCGGCCACCTTCTCGAAATAGTCGGCGATCGGCTTTTCCGAAACCAGGATCGAGGCGTCATAGGCCGACAGGCCGAGCGACGCGATCAGCCGCGCCTTCTTGTCGTCTGGCAGTTCCGGCAATTCCTTGGCCAGCGCATCGACATAGGCCTGGTCGAATTCCAGCGGCAAGAGGTCCGGATCGGGGAAGTAGCGGTAATCATGCGCCTCTTCCTTGGAGCGCATCGAACGCGTCTCGCCCTTGACGGCGTCGAACAGCCGCGTCTCCTGGTCGATCTTGCCGCCATCCTCGAGAATGGCGATCTGCCGGCGCGCCTCGAAGTCGATGGCCTGGCCGATGAAGCGGATCGAGTTGACGTTCTTGATCTCGCAGCGCGTGCCGAACTCGCCGCCCGGCTTGCGCACCGAAACGTTGACGTCGGCGCGCATCGAACCTTCGTCCATGTTGCCGTCGCAGGTGCCGAGATAGCGCACGATGGTGCGCAGCTTGGTGACATAAGCCTTGGCTTCGTCGGCCGAGCGCATGTCGGGCTTGGAGACGATCTCCATCAGCGCCACGCCGGAGCGGTTGAGGTCGACATAGGACATGGTCACATGCTGGTCGTGCATCGACTTGCCGGCATCCTGCTCCAGATGCAGCCGCTCGATGCCGACCTCGATGTCCTCGAATTCGCCCTGACGATCGGGGCCAACGGAAACGATCACCGTGCCCTCGCCGACGATCGGCTGCTTGAACTGCGAGATCTGGTAGCCCTGCGGCAGGTCTGGATAGAAGTAGTTCTTCCGATCGAAGACCGACTTGTGGTTGATCTGCGCTTTCAGCCCAAGGCCGGTGCGGATCGCCTGCTTGACGCATTCCTCGTTGATGACCGGCAGCATGCCGGGCATCGCCGCATCGACCAGGCTGACATTGGCGTTGGGCGCCGCGCCGAAAGCGGTCGAGGCGCCGGAAAACAGCTTTGCTTCCGATGTAATCTGGGCATGGACCTCGAGGCCGATGATGATCTCCCAGTCGCCGGTGGCACCGGAAACAAGGCGCTTGGCGTCGGGCGTGCGGGTGTCGATGAGGGACATGGTGGCCTGCGTATTGGAACTGCGGATAATGCGTTTCGCACACTTTGGTGTGCAACTTCGCTAGTGCAAACCGCCAAAAGAGACAAGCGCCCAAAAAACACAAGCGCAAAGCCGCGGACTGGCCTTTTCAGCCGCGTTCGCCTATAGGAGGTCCATTCCAATGGAGAGTGGATGTCCACTTACGCTCTGTCCCGGTAAGGCCCTGACCTCCTGGCGAGGCAGGGCAGAAAACCTGAAACCCCGTGCCGCGAAGCTTCGCGGCGGCGGCATTTTTTGTTTTCCCGGAAAACTCTCACATGGATATTTCGCGCAGCGCATGACCCCGAAAATCGGTATCGATTTTCGGAAAGGATCATGCGCCAAATCATAAGTGCCACAGCGTCCTTTGCGCGTCCAAGAGGACGCGCGGCGCTGTGGAAACAGCGCATCCTGCACCTGCTCGCGCAGGGCGGACGCATTGAAATCGAAAAGAACGAGAAGAAACGGATCGCCTCCGTCAAATGCCTGACCCGCGACGGCTGGCATTATCCGGGCGTCGATCTCGAGCTGTTTCGAAAACTGAAGCGGAAGAAGGCTGTTTCTTCGTCTGACGGTGGACCCTACCGCATCACCCGGCGCGGGCTCGCACTCGTCCGCTCCGAACTCGACAACAGGTAACCACGGCTCCGCCGGTCGGTTCTCCGGCCGGCGGTTCGCCTCACCGCTCAGGCGGTGGCGATGTAGGCTCTGATCTCGTCGGCCTCGCGCTCGACATCCTCGATGCGGCGCTTGACCACGTCGCCAATGGACACGATGCCATCGAGCATGCCGTCCTTTTCCACCGGCAGATGGCGGAAGCGGCCTCGGGTCATGATCTCCATCACCTCGTTGACGGTGTGGTTTTCGTTGCAGATCTTCACTTTCGGCGTCATCGCCGAACGCACGGGGATATCGAGCGCGGCTCCACCTTCGCGGGCGACAACCCGGACGATGTCGCGCTCTGACAGGATGCCGACGATCTTGCGATCGCCATTGGTGATGACCAGCGCCCCGATCTTGTGCTCTGCCAGGATACGGATGGCTTCGCTAAGCTTTTCGTTCGGCCCGAGCGTCAACACGTCATGGCCTTTTCTCTCGAGAATTGCCTTAACCGTCATGGCGTCCTCCTCTGCTTTGCCTGCCGGTTCCTGCCCTGACCGGCCTTCACGTAAGAGTGAACATCGTGCGCCGTGATCGGTTGCATTTCAAGTGTGGTGGTCGGCCGTCTCCCATTCGGGCGCCTGCCATCGCCTGTCGAACCAGCGCAGGCCGAGGAAGCCGGCGACAAAGCCGCCAATATGGGCCTCCCAGGCGATCTGGCCGTCTACCCCCGGGGCAAAACCGAGCAGGCCGGTGGCGAGATTGATGACCATCCACATGGCAAGGAAAATCACGACACCGCGTAAGCGCAACACGAATGCGATCGGCAGCACCGGGCCGGCGAAGGCGGCTTTGCCGGCCGAACGATCGGTGCGGAAGCCAAAACGCGCCGCAGCCCCCATCATGCCTGATATCGCACCGGAAGCCCCGACCAGCGGCGCCTCACCGTAAGGATGCAGTGCCCAGAAAAGCGCGACCGAAGCCAGCCCGGTTGCGGCAAAGAACAGCGCGAACCACAGCGTTCCCAGACGGTTTGCCAATGGTGAACCAAACGCGGCGAGCCACACCATGTTGATGGCGATATGGGCAAAGCCGCCATGCATGAACGCGTAGGTGAAGGGCCGCGAAAACAGGAACCAGTCGAAGCCGTATTGCCCGGTGTAGAGAACGGGGATGAAGGCCCCGTCATACAGCAATGTCATCTGCTGGGATTCGCTCAACACATATTGCTGCAACAGATAGACGACGACGCAGATGCCGATCACCGCCAGCACGACGGGCGGCAGGTTGAACACCGGCTCGCGCCGCGGCTCGGGCGCGCCCTCGAGCGGGTCGGCTTCCGAGGGAATTGCCGGTTCACTCATTTGAAATTGCACTCCCTGCGGGATTCCAGGTTCGAGCATCTAGATTAACGCGGACCGAACAGCAAACCGCGAATCATCTGGCGCGAATCAAAAAAGAAGCCGTTCAAGGTTTCCCTTGAACGGCCGGTCGAGCCCCCTGCTCCCCTAAAACTCTGACTGAAGTGCTGCCGATCGTCGCGAAACGACCGCTTCTGGAGTGGTTTTTGTGTGCCACGGGGCTGGCTCAGACGCAACGTAAACCACTTGTTAACCTTAACGACCCCGACCCGTGAACAAGTGTTAACGACGCTGGCACGCTTCCTGCTCCGCAACGCATGTAGGTCCTCGGAGGGCGCCCTTCTGTTCACCGATGGGACATCAGACGACAGATTGCGCGGAGCAGCATAGCATGAACCAGAATGGATCGATCACGCTGTTCCAATATTGGAACCGCCTGCGTGATGGACGCCCCGCCCCGAAACGTTCGGAGGTCGAACCGGCCGACATCAAGTCGCTGCTGGCCGACACCTTTATCCTGGAACGTGACACGCGCGGACAGGCCGTATTCCGGCTGGCCGGCACAAGGCTTTGCGCCTGCTACGGCCGCGAGCTCAAGGGGTTTTCCTTTCCATCGCTGTGGCGCGAGAAGGACCAGCGGCTCGTCTCGCGCCTGATCCATGGCGTGTTCGAGCAGAAATCGGTCGTGCTCATCAGCTATGAGGGCTTCAGCCGCAACGGGCGCTCCAATAAGTTCGAACTGCTTGCCCTGCCGCTGGACGGCGGCGTCGAAAATCCGCGCTGCCTGGGCGTCATCAGCGCCGTGGAGAAACCCTTCTGGCTGGGTGCCGATCCGATCACCGATGCGTTGATCGATTCAATCCGCGTCATAGATCCGGAGAAGGAGCTTCTGAACAATCGCCCGGCGATCGATGTTCCCTCGCTTGTTCCCGATGAACTTGGGGCACCCGAGACGATCTCGGCGCTCGGCCGGGTGCGTCGCATCCGTCATCTCGTCGTCTTCGATGGCGGGCGCGAGGAATAGTCCGCTGTTTTTTGAGACCTGATGCACGTCGCCCAAAACTGCGCGGCGGTTTTGGCACCACGGCCTGCAAAAAGGAAAACGCTGGAGCGCCCGCTTTTCCCCTTTGTTAACCCGCTTTGTTGTACTTCTGTGATGAAGTTCCTCGCATCGGCGCGCGGGATGCCAAACGGGGTGTAGGCAGTCATGAGGTCAGCGGCGGTCGACTATGCGCCGTCCCAAGCTGAAAGGCGAAACTTTCAGCGCGTCCGGGTTAAAATTTACGGACGCTTCATGCTGGAAGACCGCACCGAACATCCCTGCCAGGTCGTCGACATGTCACCGGGCAATGTTGCGTTTCGCACCGACCGCATCGGCATGCCCGGCGAAAAAATCATCGCCTACATCGATCATATCGGCCGCATCGAAGGCGTCGTCACACGCACCCTGCAGGACGGTTTCGCGATGACCGTCATTGCATCGGATCGCAAGAAGGACAAGCTGGCCGCGCAATTGACCTGGCTGGCCAACAAGCATGAACTCGACCTGCCGGAAGATCGCCGCCACGAGCGCGTCGCACCGCGCAATCCGACAAGCGTGCTGCAGCTCACCGACGGCCGCCAGTACCAGTGCCGCATCATCGACCTTTCGCTCTCCGGCGCCGCTGTCGAAATCGACGTCAAACCGGCGATCGGCATCCAGGTCATGCTTGGCACCATGCGCGGGCAGGTCGTGCGTCATTTCGAGGATGGCGTCGCCATCGAATTCGCTGTGATCCAGCGTCCCGAAACGCTTGATTCCGAATTCAACACGCCACGCGCCTGAGCAGGCCCGACAGCAACATTCCAGGAACCGGCCCTTGCGGCCGGTTTTTTGTTTCTGGGAGCTTGTTTCTGGGAGCGCTCCGCGCCCGAGGTGGGAGCCTTCAGATCCAAACGAATTAATACTCAAATGATTCAAATTTTACGTTTATTCTATTGGAGTTTTACTCAATATCTACTTCGCGCTTTTGCGTCAAATAAATCCACACGTGGCAATGTCTCCTTCGAACGGGGAGACTACAACAATGAAGAAAACGAGGGGCAAGCTGTTGCTGGCGGCAATGGCGATGCAGCTTTCCGCTTGGGGATCAGCATATGCCGCGGGACCGGCCTATATGCACACCGGTGGACGCACCACCCAGCCTGTTGGTCACTATGAGTTCTGCCAGCGCATTCCCGGCGAATGCAGCGAACGGACCCCCAGGGGTGCGCCGGTCGAACTGACCCGCAAGCTGTGGGCGACGATCGTCAACATCAACAATTCGGTCAACACCCGCATCAAGCCGCGCACCGACATGGAAAACTACGGTGTCGAGGAATATTGGGCCTATCCGGCCAATGGCTATGGCGATTGCGAGGATTACGCGCTGGAAAAGCGCCGCGAGTTGATGGATGCGGGCGTCCCCGCCGGCAATCTGCTGATGACGGTGGCGCGCCAGCCGAATGGCGACGGCCACGCGGTGCTGACCGTGCGCACCAGCCTCGGAGAATTCATCCTCGACAATCTTGAGACCAAGGTCCTGTCCTGGACGGACACCGACTACACCTATCTCAAGCGCCAGTCGGACCAGAATTCCGGCGTTTGGGTGACGATCAATGACGGCCGCTCCGACGCGGTCGCCAGCGTCCGCTAAAACAGAGCTCAAGCGCGCCGCGTGAATGCGAGGCGCTTCAGGAGAAACCCGGTCGAGTCCCCACCCTCCCCGTCCCCAACGACCGGGTGAAAGGAGCCGGCCCCGTCCCCGGGCCGGCTCCGCCATTTCTGGCTATGGCCGTTCGAAAACCAATCAGGTTCCGAGAAATCTGCGTTGCAAAAGGTCAGCTATTGCGGTGCGGTGGGCTTGTCCACCAGCCTCTCAACCAGTCGCCTGAGTTCCGAAGGTGTCGTGTGACCGCCGACGATCTCATGGTAACTGATGCCAGCACGTCGCAGCGCTTCCTTTTTGACCGCATCACGTGCTGCTGCTGTGCCTTGGTGATGCGCATGGCCTTGGTATTCGAGCGCATGTCGAGGCAGACAAGTCTCGTCCACAAGAAGAAGGTCCACTCGTTTCGAGTTGATGCAGCTGTAGGCGTCAGCGTTCGCGCTGCGCAAAATTTCGCCCAGTGACACTTGGGCCATCACCTGCCATCCCGGATTGCAGCTGATCACCATGCGATCAAGTTCCTTGAAGACGCGCACTTCACTCCTGTTGAGGAGCGGTTGAATAGTGAAGCTCGCACCCATGACGATCCGCAACTGGTCAGCAGGATCAATCGGTTTCGGTGGCGCGGAAACAGGCTTCGGGGCAACCCATAGGCCGCTAAGAATGTCGCCCCCTCTGCGCTCTCTCGCCCAGCGCCTGCTATTGCTCTCCCTCCATGCCTGCCTCCGTTTCCTCGATAGGAGACGTTCCAAGGCCATACCAATGAAGACGCCAGCTAACAGAATGCAAATTAGCGAAAGAATTTGCTGCGTTTGCTCACTGAGCTGGAATGGCATGCCGGAAAGCTACCTCCGCGATGCAGATTATTATTCAGCGATGACTTATATCAGCAATCCGTGAAATGTTATGCGCATCGTCGACCTACTGGACGCATCGGACGACCGCCTTTCCACGCGCAGGGGATCGGGGCAATATAGGCCGTTGGTTTTCGCCTTCTGGAACACGGCGATGTTGGAAATCCCGGAAGATCGATGCGAGCGTCATCGCCTCTTCAAGGCGATCGACGATGCCTTCAAGGCCGGCGACTTCGACGGCCTCGGTCTAGCCTTGGGCGGCTCTTCGCGCTGGTTCGACGAGCGCATGCCGTTTGAGTTCGGCCTTGGGCATCCGCTGGAATATGCGATCTATTGGAGTCCCGTCGGCTTCATCTCGACCTTGCTGGATGCGGGCTCGGATCCGAATTATCAGGATCATGGCGGGTTTCCGTCCATCATTGCGGCGCTGTCCACCGATCGCGCCAATAGGCTGGACATCGTGCGGGTGCTGATCGAAGCTGGCGCCGACCCCAACATGCGGGGCGTCAACGACTGGACTCCGCTGCACTATTCGGTGGCCATCCGCAGTGTCGATGCGATCCGTCTGCTTTTGGCGGCGGGCGCCGACCCGGCGCTCGAAACCCGCATCGATGACTACAGGACCGCGATCGAGGAAGCCGAGATTGCCGGCTTTGAAGGCGGTGCTTCCTTGCTGCGCGATGCGATGGCTGGGCGCAACTGACGAACAGTGAGTTGAGGCGCTAAGAAACCAGCAAATGCCAGGCTAGCCTCAAACCTTCTTCAACCCCGCCTTGAAGCGCTTGCCGTTGGCGACATAATGCGCCGCCGAGCCGCGCAACCTTGCCACGGCCGCGTCGTCCAGCACCCTGATCGCCTTGGCGGGCGAGCCGACGATCAGCGAATTGTCCGGGAATTCCTTGCCCTCGGTAACCAGCGCACCGGCGCCGACCAGGCAATTCCTGCCGATTTTCGCGCCGTTCAGCACGATGGCGCCCATGCCGATCAGGCTGTTGTCGCCGATCGTGCAGCCATGCAGCAAGGCGCGGTGGCCGATCGTGCAGCCTTCGCCGATCGTCAGCGGGAAACCGGGATCGGTGTGCATGACCGTATGTTCCTGCACGTTGGTGTCGGCACCGATGACGATGGGCTCATTGTCGCCGCGGATGACGGCGCCGAACCAGAAGCCGGCATTGCGTCCGACCCTGACGTCGCCGATCAGCGTCGCATCGGGCGCGATCCAGTTCGAGTCCGCATCGGCGAAGCTGGGCTCTGTTCCATCGATCGCATAAAGCGGCATTTCTGGTCTCCGAATCGTCTCAAGCTGGCAGCTCGGACCCTAGGAGACGGACCGACCATGAGGCAATGGCAAGCACGACGACGCCCAGCGCCAAGGTCCACGCAATTGCCGTGCAGCCGCAGGACATCAGCGCCAACGTTGAAATGCGGCGCTGACGCCGGGCATCGATGGCGTCGTTGACCAGCATGAACGGTCCCGCACAGGCCGTGGCGAGCAGCGAGCGCAAGACATGTGACGGCGACACATAGGGTTCGGTGAAGGCGACCTTGCGGCCCGACACCAGTTCCATGGCCGATCCGGCCAGCCCGCAGGCCGTCAACCCGACGGCAAAAGCAAAGAGTGTGAGTTCCAGCGGTCCCATCTTAACTTTCCATTTACCATGAAATTGCACAGTCGTTCCATGCAGGCTGCAAGAGCCATGCCGTGCGATGTGTGCCGCCCGGGGACACTGGAGGCGGACGGGCGGCCCGAGATCCGAGGACTGAGATGAAGCAGGCAGCGCTCGCCAACGAACTCACCGTGGTCGATTCCACGCTGATGAAGCGGGTGCTCTACGGGTTCGCGGCGCTCGCCCTGTTGTCGGTGGCGATCAGCCTTGCCGGCAAATGGTTCGGCCATTCGATCGCCATGGCCGGATACACCGACGACGCAACGGCCCACCAGGTGGTGATCGGCAACAATGTCATCACGGTCCCGGCCAATGCCATCCGTTTCGCCCAGGCCCGGCGCGACGGCATCGCCTCGCGGCTCGACCTCTATCTGCGCTATCCCCAGATGGACGGCTACAGCGAGGCCGCGCGAGATGATTTCAACCATACGGGGACAGCCAAAAGCATCGTCTTCCTGTCCTTCGAACAGCAGATGATGTCGCGTGACATGAGCGGCCGCTTCGCGCCGATCTACAGCGCGCTGATCACCCGACCCGGCACTGCCGGGCCTGGCGGCACGATGATTTATGGTTTCAACGAGAAATCAGGCTATCTGAACGAGGTGCTGGTTGTCGGCAATCGCCCCGGCAAGGAGCCGTTCGTGGCCCGTTGCCTGAGCGGGCCGAGTGCCGACCAATCGCTGGCGCCTTGCGAGCGCGACATCCAGGTCGGCGACGAACTCAGCCTCACCTATCGCTTCCCAAGGGAGTTTCTGGGCGATTGGCAGGCGCTCGATGCGGCAATCGCCACTGAAGCCGGGCGCGTTCTGAAGGCGGGACGTTAAGAACGCTTCAAGGGAACCCGGCTGGCCGGCTCCATGAAGCCGGCCGACCGCAAGATTTTCTGGCTCAGGCCAGATCGATGTCGAGAATCGCCATCGAAAAATTGTAGTCGCCGTCGTCCTCGTCCTTGAAGACGATGCCGAGGAATTCGTCGCCGACATAGACCTCGGCCGAATCGTCCTTGCGCGGCCGCGCCTTGACCTCGAGCCTGGGGTTTTGGAAGACGCGCTTGAAATAGGCGTCCAGCTTTCTGATTTCGTCCGGCTTCAACAGTCTTCTCCGATCATCGGGCTTGCTCGTTCGAACGCGCTTCTGGCACGTCGACAATGGCGATGTAAAGGCAAGCGGCCTGATTAAGGTCTGTTGATATTCACGTGAGGCCGGCCTGCAAATGGCGGTTTCCTGCGCTTCCCCGTTCTACCGCGTCGCGGTAGAACTGTGCTCACGTACCCAAACGTACGCTCCGCTCCGGTTCTCGGAACCCACCATTTTCGGCTCGGCCTGACCTGAATCTCAAAAGACCTTGGGCGAGAACAATCGCCCATGTCTGCCCACGGCCTCAGGCAGCGGACATATGACGATCAGATGTCGAAACTGACGACCTGATCCATCGTCTGCGACGGCAAAAGCTGGTCCATCTGGCGCGACGGCTGATCGCAGCCGGTCTCGCCGACGACGCGGGCCGGCACGCCGGCAACCGTCTTGTTGTGCGGCACAGGCGACAGCACCACCGAGCCGGCCGCTATCTTCGAGCAATGGCCGATTTCGATGTTGCCGAGTATCTTGGCGCCGGCGCCGATCAGCACGCCGTAGCGGATCTTGGGGTGGCGGTCGCCGCCGGCCTTGCCGGTGCCGCCCAGCGTCACGCCATGCAGGATCGACACGTCATCCTCGATGACCGCCGTCTCGCCGACCACGAGGCCGGTTGCGTGGTCGATGAAGATGCCCTTGCCAATGCGGGCGGCCGGGTTGATGTCGGTCTGGAAGACCGAGGACGAGCGGCTCTGCAGATAGAGCGCGAAATCCTTGCGCCCCTGGTTCCACAGCCAATGCGCCAGCCGATGGGTCTGGATGGCGTGAAACCCCTTGAAATAGAGCACCGGCATGATGAAGCGGTCGCAAGCCGGATCGCGATCGTAATAGGCCTGGATGTCGACACGCACCGTCGTCGGCCACTCCTTGTCGTCGGCCAGCATGGACTTGAAGGTCTGGCGGATGAGATCGGAGCCGATGTCCTGGTGCGCCAGCCGCTCGGCCAGCCGATGAATGACTGCTTCTTCCAGGCTGTCCTGGTTGAGGATGGTCGAATAGAGGAATGCAGCGAGCAGCGGGTCGCGGTTGACAGCCTCCATGGCCTCGTCGCGGATCGAACGCCAGATCGGATCGACCGGCTTCAATGCGCTGTGTCGGGAAATGCTGATGCTGTTCATCGCCGTCTCGTCCTGCGTCCTGCCTGGCTTGCCTGTTGTGCTTGCCTGCTGCCCGGCCGCACATATAAGCCAGATCATAGCACGATTGAACTCAATTTTCCTTAGTGCTTTGTCAAATGGATTTGGTTCGCGGGAATTCAAGCAGCCATGGAAAACGAACCCTTGATCGACGACGCGCTGAAAAGCGAGCTCTCAGCACTCTACCGGGCACAGGGCCGCCACTACCACAACCTTGCCCATATCGAGGCGATGCTGGCGCTGGCTGGCGACTATCGAAGGTTGCTGGCCGATCCCGAGGCGATCGAAGCGGCGATCTGGTTCCACGATGCCGTCTATGACAGCAAGGCCAAGGACAATGAGGCGCAAAGTGCCGCCCTTGCCGAAAAAAAGCTGGCGGGCCGCGCAGATCCTTCACGTATCAACCGCATCTCGGCAATGATCGTCGCCACCGCCACGCACCAGGTCCCGCCGTTCGACGACGCGACGGCCACACGGGACGCAAGTCTTTTCCTGGATATGGACCTGTCGATCCTGGGTGCCGCACCGGACGCCTTCGACGCCTATGAGCGCGCCGTGCGGCGCGAGTACCACTGGGTGGAGGAGCCGATGTGGCGAGCCGGACGCAGTGCGGTCTTGAAGAGTTTCCTCGCCCGCCCGCATATCTTCCACACGCAAGAGTTTCGCCAGCGCTTCGAACCGCAGGCCCGGGAAAACATCGCGCGATCGCTGGCGGCCCTTGCAAACGGCTAAGGACAATCAGGATAGGCGCCTATCACGATGCCAAGCAGCCTCGTCCCCGACTACGGCACTGCTTCTCGCTGCCCTGGCCCTCCGCTCAGAGCGGATTTTCGGCATAGAACTCCAGCACGCGCTGCTTGAAGGTCTTGTCCCCGACGGCCAGCATATGGTCCCGGCCCTCGATATGAAAAGCGCTGGCGTTCGGCATCAACGCTGCAAGCTCATCGGGCGAGCCGCCTATGTCGTCGGTCGTTCCGACGGCGACCAGCGTCGGCTGGGCGATGCGGGCAACATCCTGCTCGCTCAGCAATTCGCGCGATTTGGCGATGCAAGCCGCCAAGGCACGGCGATCGCTGCGGGTCTGGTCGGCGAAGGCGCGAAACGACCGGCCGCGCGGATGGCTGGTCGCGGCCGGATCTTCGGCAAGCAGCGCGTCGGCAATCGGATCCCAATCGCCGACACCGTCGATCATGCCGATGCCGAGGCCGCCGAAGACCAGCGTCGCCACCTTGTCCGGATCGGACAGCGCCATGAACGCCGCGATGCGCGCGCCCATCGAATAACCCATGACGTGGGCGCGCTCGATGCCGAGATGGTCGAGCAAGGCAGTGGCATCGGAGGCCATCTTGACCGGCGTATAGTCCGCCTCATCATAGCTCTTGGACGACGCGCCGTGGCCGCGATTGTCAAAGGCGATGGCGCGGTAACCGGCATCGTTCAGCGTCTTGAACCAGCCGGGCGACACCCAGTTGACATAGTGGCTCGAAGCGAAGCCGTGGATCATCAGCACCGGATCGCCCTCGCCCGATTCCGGCTGGCGCTCCAGGAAAGCAAGATCGAAGCCGTCATGGGTGAAAAACTGCATCAGCGACCCCGCTTGCGCACTCAACCGCCACCGCCATTTGGTGCATCGCCATTGTCGGCGGGCGGCATGCTCGGGCCGGACACCGTGCCCACCGCCGGATGGCGCAAAAGGTCGCCATACTCGATGCCGTTCCTGGCGGCAGTGCCGGCCTTGAGCTCGAGCACGAAGCGCACCGGTACACCAGGCGAAATGACGGCGTCTGATTGCGGCTCGCCGTGCTTGACCGCCCGGATCTTGCCATCCTGGCCGACAAAAATCAGATCAAGCGGCATCGGGGTGTTGTGCATCCAGAAGCCAACCTGCTGCTGGACCTCGAAGACGAACAGCATGCCGTGGTTGTCCGCCATGTCCTGGCGATACATCAAGCCAGCCTCGCGCTCCGCGGCGGTGTCGGCGACTTCGATGGAGAAAGAGCGGTCACCGCCTTTCGTCACCACGACCAATGGCGCCGGATCGGCCGGAAGGATCATCGCCCGGCTGTCCGCCGAGGTCGGCTTTTCGGAATAGAAGTAACCACCGGCGGCGGCGATGAAGGCAATCGCGCACATCGCGCCCGCGGTCAGCCAGTTCCTGTAAGCCATTCGAGATCCTCGGCCGGAAACGCCCTAGTGCGAGACCGGCAAGGTCCCCATATCGGGGTGAATTTCGGCGGCCATAAGGCCTTTGTCGCCGCGCCCGAAACGAACCAGCACGACCTGTCCGGGCCGAAGCTCGGTGACACCGTAACGGCGCAAGGTCTCCATATGGACGAAGATATCCTCGGTACCCTCGCCGCGGGTGAGAAAACCAAACCCCTTGGTGCGGTTGAACCATTTCACCAAGGCGCGTTCGAGACCGCTCTCCGGCGTCACCGCGACATGGGTGCGCTGCTCCTGCATCTCGGCCGGGTGGACCGCGGTGGTGACATCCATGGAGAGCACACGGAAGGCCTGCAATCCGCGCTCGCCATGCTTGACGAGGCAGACCACACGCGCGCCTTCCAGGGCCGTCTGAAAGCCGTCTCTTCGAAGACATGTCACATGGAGGAGGATGTCGCCCGAGATGCCGTCATCCGGGAGGATGAAACCATAACCCTTGGCCACATCGAACCACTTGATAGCGCCGGCTACTTCGAGCAGATCAGAAGCGTCGCCGCCTTCGTCACGCTGCAAGGCGTCGCCAAGGGTTCCGTCCCGCCCCATGAAAGAGGCCTTTTCCCCCATAAGAATGCCCCCTCTTTTCAAGAACACCGCAACTGATTCTTGCCAACAGATTAACACTGCGGCTTCCGGTGTGTGCAAGACCTGCCGTGCCTTTTTTCACGGTTCATTGGGGCAATACCGGATTTGTTCTTTGCCGGCATTGCGCACCGCCGCACGATTGCCCTTTGACAGGGCCGACCCTATGTTGCGCCGCAACGCAATTTATCGAGGAAATCACATGCGCTATCTGCACACCATGATCCGCGTCGCCGACGTCGATGCCTCGCTCGACTTCTACTGCAATAAGCTCGGCCTCAAGGAAGTGCGCCGCTACGAAAACGAGCAGGGCCGCTTCACGCTGATCTTCCTCGCCGCACCGGAAGACGAGGAGAGCGGCATCAATGAAAAGGCACCGCTGGTCGAACTGACCTACAATTGGGATCCCGAAGACTACAAGGGCGGGCGCAATTTCGGCCACCTCGCTTATGAGGTCGACGACATCTACGCCACCTGCCAGCATCTGATGGACAATGGCGTCATCATCAACCGGCCGCCGCGCGACGGCAACATGGCTTTCGTCAAGTCGCCGGACGGCATCTCGATCGAGCTTTTGCAGAAAGGCCCGGCCAAGGCCAAGGCCGAGCCTTGGGCTTCGATGGCGAACACCGGAAGCTGGTAGCCGATCACGCTGTCTTGAGCGGACAATGCCAGGCTGACGGCCCCGCTACCGTTTGGTTTTTCAGGGGCGGCGCCTATCTGTCTGGCTGAGGCGCCAGGCTTGGGCCGGCGCCCAGCCATGCAAAAGGGCGCTTGCCCAGGAGAATTCATGCCGACCAGCCATGCCGACGTCGCCACCGAACATGCCAGCCGCTATCTGCAGCAGTTGTGCAAGCACTGGGCACACAAATTCCCGGTCGAGTTCGATCCCACCCATGGCACCATCGATCTCTCAATGGGCCGTACCGTCATGGCTGCCGATGCCGCAGCGCTGCATATCACGGTGTCGACTGACGAAGCAGGATCGATCGAGCGCCTGGAAAGCGTTGTCGCCGATCACATCAAGCGCTTTGCTTTCCGCGAAGAACTGACCTTCGACTGGAAACCAACTTCCGCCTAGCCGGCCAACTACTTCTCACCGGCGTGTGCGGCCATCTCCAGCAGCGCCTGCACCGAGCGCCAATTGCGCGCGGTACCCGGCACTTTCAGCGTGCGCGGGATCAGCCCGGCAAACACCGATTTGCCCAGCCCATTCGGTGCGCTGAGGTAGAGCACATCGCCCTTGATCTCGAAGCGTTCGGGGCCGGTGCACTTTTCGGTCAGCCGCGCCACCTCATCGGCGGTCGGCTCGCGTTCCAGCACATAGGCGTGCAGCTTCGTGTGGTCCGCGGCAATTTCCGGATAGGGATTTTCGCGCACCAGCTTCTCGAACCAGGAGAGATCGCGCACCATGATGCGCGAATGGAACCCCCATTTCGTCTCGAAGGCTGCTTCGAGCAGGTTCGCCAGTGCCGCCGCGTCGCCTTTCTTCGCCCGGAACACGGCATTGCCGCTCTGCACGTAGGTGGCGACGTCGGAAAAGCCGAGGCCCTCGAAGAACGACCGCAGCTCCGCCATCTTGACGATGCGGTTGCCGCCGACATTGATGCCGGAAAACAGCGCGACGAAGATTTTTCCCGGATCAACCATTCGATCGCTCATATGATGAACCCGGCCAGTGTCTCGTTGTCGGTGATGTCCTGATACTGGACGCCCTCGGCCTCGAAATTCGCCTTGAGCAGGTCGAAATTGCGACGGTCCTTGGTTTCGATGCCGATCAGCACCGAACCGAAATTGCGTGCCGATTTCTTCAAATATTCGAAGCGGGCGATATCGTCGTCGGGACCGAGCAATTCGAGGAAGTCGCGTAGCGCGCCCGGTCGTTGCGGAAAGCGGATGATGAAGTACTTCTTCAGCCCCTCGAAGCGCAGCGCCCGCTCCTTGACGTCCGGCAGCCGCTCGAAGTCAAAATTGCCGCCCGAAACCACGGCAACGATGGTCTTGCCCCTGATCTCCTTCCTGGAGAAATCCTTGAGCGCATCGATCGCCAGCGCGCCGGCCGGCTCCAGCACGACGCCTTCGACGTTGAGCATCTCGATCATGGTGGCGCAGAGCCGGTTTTCCGGGATCAGCCGCACCGTGTCGGCCGGAAAATCCTTGAGATGCCGCAACGGCTCGCGGCCGATCTCTGCCACCGCCGCGCCATCGACGAAATTGTCGACCTTGGCGAGTTTGAGCCGTTTTCCCGCAGCGAGGCTCTCGCGCAGGCTCGGCGCACCGGCCGGCTCGCAGAAGACGAAGCGCGCTTCCCGGCCCTGATCGGCGAAATAATGGGTGACGCCGGCGGCAAGCCCGCCGCCGCCAACCGGCAGCATGATGATGTCGGGCATGCGGGCGCCCGGCATCTGGTCGGCGATCTCGTAGGCGACGGTCGCCTGCCCCTCGATGATGTCCTTATGGTCGAAGGGCGGCACCATATGGGCGCCGGAGCTTTCGGTGAATTCGAAGGCGGCGCGATAGCAGTCGTCGAAAAAGTCGCCGACCAGCCTGATCTCGATGAATTCGCCGCCGAACAGCCTGGTCTTGTCGATCTTCTGCTGCGGCGTCGTCACCGGCATGAACACAACGCCTCGCCTGCCGAAATGGCGGCAGACGAATGCAAAGCCCTGCGCATGGTTGCCGGCGGACGCGCAGACGAACAGTTCCGCCTCGTTGCCCACCGCCAGCGTCTTGCGGAAGAAGTTGAAGGCGCCACGGATCTTGTAGGAGCGGACCGGCGACAGATCCTCGCGCTTGAGCAGAACCCGCGCGCCGGTCTTTTTCGACAGATAGTCGTTCTCCTGCAGCGGCGTTTCCGGGAAGATCTGGCGGATCGCGGCGGCGGCAGCAGCAACGCGGGAAGAGAAACTGTTCATCGGAAACCACCCCTGGGGAAAATCACCTTGCGTTGCATGCTGTCCGCGGATCTCTATCATTAATCGGGTCGCGAACGTTCGGTTGTTGAGCGCCATGACCAGGTGCGGCGCGAGCCCGCCTATCACATATCCGGCTCCCCAGCGCCATCGTCCATCATTTACGTCCTTCCGGGCGGAAATTTTGCGAAATATTTTCAGCTACTTGCGGGTGCATTCTCATGCCCCCTCGCATCGGGCGGTATGAAATCGCTATCTCCGCGGGGATTGGAGGGCCAGCGGCGACGCCGCTCATTGCGCACATCACGCAGGCGTTTCCCGCCATTTTGGCTTTCGCGCAACACTGCGATGGCCGCAGCGGGGCGCCGACCACATTTCGACTCGACAGGACTTAGTTCTGCCGCACTCTGCCTGTCCGGGAGGTATCGTGAGGATAGACAGGCCTTTCGGCCGGAGTTGGAAATTCAGGCGTGCCTTTGAAGAAGATTTTTACCGTTGTCCTGGCCTTGTTCGTCGCCGGCTGCGCCGGCCAGCAAACACAGGAATTGCTTGGCAGCGCCATGGTGTCCGCGCCGGTGACGGAGATCGCCGGCAACCACTCGATCTTCATCGCCACGACGCGCAAGAAATCCGACGATCCCAACAAGGTTTTCGACGGCGAACGGTCGGCGACGCTGAACTATGCCCGCGTCAACGTCACCGTTCCGGGGCTTCACAAGACCGGCCAGATCGAGCGCCGCTCGCGCGGCAAGTCGGACGACCCGGCCAAGTATTTCATGGCTTCCGAGGTCGTCGGCTACGACACGCAGCCGAAATTCTCCAGCGCGCTCAACGCCGACATCGCGGCGCGCGGCGGCCGCGTCATGGTCTTCGTGCATGGCTACAACACCGGCTTCGATGCCGCCGTCTATCGCCTGACCCAGATCGTCCATGATTCCGGCTATCCCGGCACGCCAGTGCTGTTTTCCTGGGCATCGGGCGCCAGGACCACCGACTATGTCTACGACAAGGAAAGCGCCAGCGCTGCCCGCGACCAGTTGGAGGTGACGCTCAGGATGCTGGAGCAGTCCGGCGCGCGGCGCATCGACATCGTCGCACATTCGCTCGGAACCTGGGTCACCATGGAAACGCTGCGCCAGATGGCCATCACCGGCGATCGCGATCTCGGCGGTAAGCTCGGCGACGTGGTGCTGGCCTCGCCCGACATCGATGTCGACGTGTTCAAGAGCCAGATGCGGCGCTATGGCAAGCCCGACAAGCCGTTCATCCTGCTGTTGTCGGACGACGACCGTGCGCTGCGGCTCTCCGGCCTGATCGCCGGTTCGCGGCCGCGTGTCGGCGACTACAAGGATGCCGCCGATCTTGCCTCTTATGGCGTGACGGTCGTCGACCTGTCCAAGGTCAAGGGATCGGATAGCTTCAACCATACGAAGTTCGCCGACAATCCGACGCTGGTGAAGATGATCGGCCAGCGGCTGCGCGAGGATGACGGCTTTGCCAGCGACCGTGATGTCACTGACCGCATCAGCCTGCTTGGCCAATAGGTGCGGTCTCGCGGCCATGCCTGCCCGGCATCGCGGACGTATGGATTCACTTTGAACTGGACCGCGCCGGTCTCTGGCCTTATCGGAATAGCCAGCGACGTCACGCGTTTGACGTCCCCTTTTGCGGGAGCCTGCGTGTGACCGTGCGTTCGAAGAGCTACCTCGTCGTTGCATTGGCGCTCGCTGTCACCGGCTGCGCTGGCGGGAAAACGCACGACCTGCTCAACAGGACGACGGTCTCGGTGCCCGCATCCGACATCGCGGCCACGCATGAAATCTTCGTCGCCACCACCCGCCAGAGGGCAACAAAAGAGCCGCGACAGGTTTACGACGGCGATCGCTCGCTGACCACCAGCTTTGCCCGTGTCGACGTCACCGTTCCCAAAAGCCATCAGGTCGGCGCCATCGAGCGGGCCAAGGGATCGGCAAACAGCAATCCTGCCAAGGATTTTACCGCCAAGGACGTCACTTTCTATGAGGGCGCGCCCCAGTTCGCCAAAGCGGTCGGCGCCGACATTTCCATGCGCGGCGACCGTGCGCTGGTTTTCGTGCACGGCTTCAACAACGGTTTTGACGACGGCATCTACCGGCTGACGCAGATCGCCCACGACACCAAATATCCCGGCACCCCGGTGCTGTTCTCCTGGGCTTCGAGCGGCAAGACCACGGGTTATATCTACGACAAGGAAAGCGCCAACGCAGCGCGCGACGACCTCGAGGCGACGCTCCGGATGCTGGCCAAGACAAAGGTCAAGAGCATCGACATCATCGCCCATTCGATGGGAACCTGGGTGACCATGGAGGCGCTGCGCCAGCTTGCCATCACGGGCGACCGGGATCTCGGCGGCAAGCTGGGCTATGTCATCCTGGCCTCGCCCGACATCGATGTCGACGTCTTCAAGAAGCAGATGATCCGCTACGGCAAACCCGACAAGCCGTTCGCCATCCTGCTCTCTGCGGATGACCGGGCTCTCAAGCTCTCGTCCCTGATCTCGGGCGACAAGCCGCGCGTCGGCGACTACGGCAACGCTGCAGACCTCGCCAGCTATGGCGTGTCGGTGGTCGATCTTTCCCAGGCCAAGGGCGGCGACCGCCTCAACCACGCCAAATTCGCCGACAACCCGATGCTGGTGCAACTGCTCGGCGACCGGCTGCGGGCGCCGGCGGGCCTCGCCTCGGACGAACCCGACCCGACACAGCTCAACAATCTCGGCCAGGGCCTCGGCAAGGCCGTCGGCTCGGTCGCAGAGATCGTCATCACCACGCCGTTCAAGGTGCTGACCATCGCCACCGGCGGGTGAGCCAGCGGGCGGCATTGGCGCTAGGATTGTTGAGATTCGGGTCAGGCCGAGCCGAAAGTGGTGGTTTTCGAGAACCGGAGCGGAGCGTACTTAAGTACGTGAGCACCGGAAGCGCAGAAAATCGCTACTTGCAGGCCGGCATGGCCTGAATATCAACAATCCTAGACGAACAGATCGACCTTCTGGAATGTCGTCACATCGATCAGGCCGACGTCGGAGATCCTGAGCTCCGGAATGACGACCAGCGCCAGCAGCGAGTGCTGCATGTAGGCGTTGTTCAGCGAACAGCCCATCTTGCGCATCGCCTCGGTGAGCTTCTCGGCCTTGGCCGCGACGATTTCCGCCCGTTCGTCCGACATCAGGCCTGCGATCGGCATTTCGACCAGCGCCAGTTCCTTGCCCTTGGAGAACAGCACGACGCCGCCACCGACCGCGCCCAGACGGTTTACCGCCAGCGCCATGTCCTGCTTGTTGGTGCCGACGCAGATGATGTGGTGGGCGTCATGCGCCACGCTGGACGCCATGGCGCAGTCGCCCATATAGCCGAAGCCCGAAACGAAGGCGTTGGTGACGCCGCCCGTGCCCCTGTGACGCTCGACCAGCGCGATCTGGCAGATGTCGTTGCGGCGGTCCATGGCGACCAGCCCGTCCTCGACCGGCAGATCGGCCTCCAGCGCGCGCGTCGGCGCCTGGTTCTCGATGACGCCGATGACACGCACCCGAACCTCGTTGGCGCCCTTGGGGGCGGCGATATCGAAGTCGTCGCCCTTCAACTTCTTGCCGAGCTTGACGGTGTTCTTCGCCGTCCGGGGGTAATCATAGGCCGGAATGTCGATTTCGAGCTTGCCGCCCTTGGCCACCCTGACGCCGCGTGCATAGACCTCGTCGATGGTCATTGCGGCGAGATCCGAGACGATCAGCAGGTCGGCCAGCCGGCCCGGCGCGATCGAGCCGATCTCGCGCTCCAGTTTGAAATGCTGGGCGGTGTTGAGCGTCGCCATCTGGATCGCCGTCACCGGCTTCAATCCCTGTTGGATGGCGTGGCGCACCACGCGGTCCATATGGCCCTCCTGGACCAGCGTGCCGGAATGGCTGTCGTCGGTGCACAGGACGAAGTTGCGCGGGTCGATTCCGCCCTCCGTCACCGCCTTGATCTGCGAGGCAACGTCGTACCAGGCCGAGCCCAGCCGCAGCATCGCCTTCATGCCCTGGCGCACGCGGGCGATGGCGTCCTCGGCGCGCGTGCCCTCATGATCGTCCTCGGGGCCGCCGGCGACGTAGCCGTGGAACGGCAGGCCGAGATCGCGCGAGGCATAGTGGCCGCCGACCGTCTTGCCTGCCTTGACAGTCGCGGCGATCTCGCCCGACATGACCGGATCATTGGCGACGACGCCGGGGAAATTCATCACTTCGCCCAGGCCGATAATGTTCTCCCAGGTCATCGCTTCCGCGACATCGGCGACCGTCAGCTCGGCGCCGGCATGTTCCAGCCCCGGCGCCGAAGGCACGCAGGACGGCATCTGGACATGCACGTTGATGGGCATGGCGACCGCTTCGTCATGCATCAGCCGCACGCCGGGCAGACCCAGAACATTGGCGATTTCGTGCGGGTCGATGAACATCGAGGTGGTGCCGTGCGGAATGACGGCCCGGCAGAACTCGGTCACCGTCACCATGCCGCTCTCGACATGCATATGCGCGTCGCAGAGGCCGGGCACCAGATAACGCCCGCCGGCATCGACCACCTTGGTGCCCTGGCCGATTGCATGGCTGGCATTGGGCCCGCAATAGGCAAAGCGCCCGCCGGCAATGGCGATGTCGGTGCCGGCGATGATCTCGCCCGAATGAACGTTCACCCAGCGGCCGTTGCGCACGACCAGGTCAGCGGGTTTGCGCCCCACGGCGACATCGACCAGATGTGTCGCCATCTCGGTCCAAGGTCTGGGTTTTGCGGGCGTTGCTTTCGTCATGGGCGATTCCTCGGTTGCCGCCAGTCTCGCAAATGTCGGCGGGCGCCGCCAGAGCCGTCGGTCCGACATACCGCGTCAGGGCGAGCTTGTTGACTAATCCGGCTGGAAGGCGATGCTGACCGCGAACCGAACCATATGAGGGAAGACATGACCCGTTTTTGGAAAGCGTTCGCCATCGTTATCCTGTTCGCAGCGTCGACCACTTCTGCCGTGGCCGAGGAGCGTTGGCAGACCTTGCCGGAACCAGCGGCCATGCCCAAACCCGATCAGAGCGGATACGCGCCAGTGAACGGCATCCAGATGTACTACGCCGTTTTCGGCGTGGGCGATCCGGTGCTGCTCATCCATGGCGGCCTCGGCCACGGCGACATCTGGGCCAGCCAGGTGGCCACGCTTTCCAAGACGCACAAGGTGATCGTCGCCGACAGCCGTGGCCACGGCCGCTCCACCCGCACCGAGCAGCCCTATGGCTACGACTTGATGGCGTCGGACTATCTGGCGCTGCTCGACCACCTGAAGATCGACAAGACCGCGCTTGTCGGCTGGAGCGATGGCGGCATCATCGGTATCGACATCGCACTGCATCATCCGGAGCGGCTGACAAGGCTGTTCGCGCAAGCCGCCAACGTAACCGCCGACGGCCTTGATCCGGGCGTGATGACCAACAAGACCTTTGCCGCCTACATCGACCGCTCCGGCCGCGACTACAAGAAGATGTCGAAAACACCGGACCAGTATGACGCCTTCGTGGCGCAGATGAGCCACATGTGGGAGAGCGAGCCGGCGTGGAGCAAGGAACAGCTTGCCGAGATAACCACGCCGACGGCGATCGTTGCCGGCGACCACGATGAGGCGATCAAGCGCGAACACACCGACTATATCGCCTCCGCCATCCCAGGTGCGAAGCTGATCGTCCTGCCCAACGCCAGTCATTTCGCCATGCTGCAAGCGCCGGATGAATATAGCCAGGCTGTGCTGGACTTCATCGATGCCAAATAGAGGATTCTGTACGGCGACAGGGGGATTGCGATTGCGGCGAATGCGGTTATCCTTCTGACGAGGATCTTTCTGAACCGTCATTTCGGGGAGTTCGATGCGTCGATTGATGGTCGCTAGTGCCGGTTTCCTTGCCGTTCTGGCCGTGCCGGCTTTTGCAGCCGACCCAGCGGTCGACGTGCCGATGACCGCGCCCGGATTCGACTGGACGGGCTATTACGCTGGTCTGCAGGCCGGCTATGGCTGGGGCCAATCCGATGTATCGGTGACAGAAGGTGCGCCGTTTTCCATCGCGCCCGACATTGACGGCGGTTTTGTCGGCGGCCACGTCGCCGGCCTGTGGCAATTCGACCAGGCGGTGCTCGGCGCCGAGGCGGACCTCAACTATTCCTCGGTCGGCGGCACGACGGTATCGGCGCTGGGAAGCACATTCGGCACCGACATCAAGTGGTTCGGGTCGGTCAACGCCAAGGCGGGTTACGCCATGGACCGCCTGCTGGTCTACGGCATTGGCGGCGTCGCCTTTGCCGGCATCGAAACATCGCAAGTCGCGGGTCCGGCGTTCGACAGCACGCGCACGAATGTCGGCTGGACCGTGGGTGCCGGCGTCGACTACGCGCTGACCGACAAGTTCGTCGTCGGCGCGCAGTATCGCTACTATGATTTCGGCTCCGAGCACTACGAGGTGGCAGAACCCTTTAACGATCGCGATCAGAACGTGAAGCTGAATACGGTCGGGATCAATTTGAGCTACAAGTTCTGACCAGGCCCACAATCGCGACGCTGCCGGCCCAGGCGACCACTTGAGGGGCTCTCTTCATGGAAGGGTGGCCGACGCTCCCAGTGGGCGGGGGGAATGGGTTGGGCCTGAGAGGCGCCGGCCTTGGCGGATCAAATCCACCACAAGGCATCCTACCACTACCCGCCGCGCCGATAATTCCGTGATCGCGCCAGTATCATCAAGCCGCCCGGTCTGTTTGCACGTTCGGCGAACGCTCAACAACACGACTTGACGGCCTGTGTCTGGCGTCTGAAAAGGGCTGGCCTGCGGACGTGGCGGAATTGGTAGACGCAAGGGACTTAAAATCCCTCGATCTCTGATCGTACGGGTTCGATTCCCGTCGTCCGCACCACCCTTCGCTCTTCGAGCTTCGGTGGCGTGCCACCCTAAGTTCGTTAGATGAAGGAGTGTTCTCAGGTTCGTACTTCATCCGTTCAGGCGCACCAATTTCACTGGCTACAGCTTGTCGGCATCTCTACGCCTCGAACACTTTCTCAGTGAACCATTCCGCCAACCTGGCAAGCTCCGGTCCCAGCACGCGATCGGCGCCGACAGGCGGCACGATAGCTCTGATTTGATCGACGAAGGAACGCAGTGCCGGCGGCGGCGTCCGTTCGGTGACGTGCAGCGCCTGCGAGGCGATCATTGCCAGCATCGCCATGGCGGCATCGACGCAGCGGCCGGCGGTCGCTTCCTTGGTCCATGCGAAGAATGCCGTCGTGGCGACGTCGTCCTGCCCCGCGCCAGCCGATTCCGTGCCCGGAATGAAGGTGCGCTGTGCGGCCAGCTTGGCCTGCTCGAGATAGCCGGTGATCGCCATCGGCACATAGCCGACATTGCCATGGCCATCGCTATCGGCTGAGTGACGTCCGGTCATCAGCAGATCCGGCAGCAGCGACACCTTGCCGTTCAGAAGCTTCGAGGCGTGGCGGTCGCAGAGCAGGCAGATGTCGGCCCATATCGCCGCCAGATCGTCCAGCGCCGGCGTTGCCATCGCATTGTGATAGCCGCCGGTCGAGATGCAGCGGCCGAGCCGATCTGCATCGTCGGGCGGGATGTAGACGGGATTGTCCGATATCGAGGCCAGCGACACATTGGCCGCCCGCTCGGCCGTCGCCAGCGCACGATGCGCCTGGCCGAGGACGCGCGGCACGATGCGGTAGCTGACCGGCGCCTGATAGTTGCGTCGCCCATCGCCGGCGCCAACCAGAAACTCCCGCAATCCCTGCAGGGCAGCCGTTTCATGCTCATCGCCCCAGAGCGTGTCGAGCGCCGCGTCATAGTGCTCGAGCGGCGCGCGAAACGCTTCGATCGACAGCGCGAAAACTTTTTGCGCCATGCGGATGCGGCGGCGCCCCGCGAGCGCTGCGTCGGCCACCAAAGCGGCGGCGCAGGGCGAGCCGTTGATGAGCGAGCCGCGTTCCTTGACCTCGAGGTCGAAGCGCGTCGAAAGTTCTGCAAACAAGGGATAGAGCGCCAGGATCTCACCGGCGCCGCCCTGGCCGGAGGCCGGCACGACAGGCATCGGCCCACCGTCGAGCATCGCGGCCACGGCAAGCGCGATGCGCGGCGTGGTGGCGGCGTTGCCCTCGATGAAGTTTGTCAGACGGGCAAGCACGATCGCCCTGACCACGCGATCCGGCAAGGGATCGCCGAACGAGGTGGCGGCGGCAAACGCCTTTATGCGCGCATGGCGATCACGCTCGTCAGGTTCGAGCTTTCGGCTTGCCAATTCCCCCATGGCGGTTGTGACGCCATAGATGACCGGTGGCGGATCGGATTCAATCAGCTTCAGAAACGAGACGCGGCATTCGGCGATGCGCTGCAAGGCCTTCTCGCTGATCTCCACCGTGTCCTTCTTCCAGGCGACGCGGAAGACAGTGTCGAGGTTGATGTCTTCACGCGTCGACAGGCTAACTGGCATGCTTCACACCATCGGAAATAAGGGACTTAGTAGAGTGGTTCCTCGAACAGCGTCTTGTCGCCGTCGACCAGCGCCTTGATCTGCGCGGTGCCGTCGCCGGCAAGCGCAAGACGGATGCCGAATGGCCGCACCCGCATGTCGTTCTGGATCGCCATCCCCTCGCCTTCCGGCAGATAGAAGCGCTCGATGCCATAGTCCGGCGCGATGGTCGCCTCTTCGCCGCGAAGGTCCCAGCCTTCGGCGATGTGGCCTAGAATATCGGCCTCGTCGGCGGTTGCCATCGTTGGCGCCTTGCCGAACCAGGCGGCCGTCGGCTGCCAATAGCCGTCGGCGCCCTTCTTCAGGCGCACCACAATCGACGTATCGTCGCTTGAAAATTTGTCGGGCGGAATGTTGGCGATCATTTTCACCGGTATGCGTGAAATCTCGTAGCCCAGGATAATATAGTCGCCGCGCAGGAGGTCGCGCGGATCGACGGGTTCGATCTTCAGCAGCACTTCCTTGCCGTTGCGCAGGATCGCCGCCCGGCCGGCGATGATCCAGCTCAGGAAGCCTATCTGGACGAGCGCCAGCACCAGCGCCGAGATGACAAGCCTTTTCCCGGTGATCATGCCGTGGCTCCCTTGGCGTCTGGGCCCTTCATGCGTTTTTCCACGCGGATGATGACGATCGCGAGGATGCCGAGCAGCACCGCGGCGGCCAGGAAGAAACCGGCCGTATCGAGCATCGATTGCAGGGTCACGACATAGATGATGGCGAGTTCGAAGGCGAAGCCGAGATAGGCAAGCCAGCGTAGCCCACGGCTCTCCCGTCCTGCCAGCACGATCGCGGCGACAACACCGGCCAGCGCGATCGCCGAAGCGAGGGCAAAACCGCTGTTGTAGGTGCTCTCGTCGGCGAGTTCGAACTGGATCATTGCGAGGCCGGTGAGGAAGGCGAGCAGCGCGTGCAAGGGCAAGCGGCCGCCGAGTTGCACGACCCGGTCGACCGGGCCAGGCGCGAAGACCGAGGCCGCGAACAGCAGCGCCGAGGCGACGACCAGCGGGATCGCCACCTGCAGCGTGTCGTGGTTGGTGACCAGCAGCATGAGATAGAACAGCACCGACAGGATAATCAGGTGGCGCGCCGCCTGGCTGCGGGTCCAGAACGAGACGGCAAACAGCACGATCGCCATCACGACGAAGCCGTGCGGAAAATCGCTGCGGCTGTAATAGTCGAAGCCTTTGAGGACCAGCCAGGCATCGGCGATGCCGACCGAAGCCACCGTCAGCGGGTTCGATCGCAGCGCAACCGCCGCCAGCGCCGTGCCGGCTCCCCAGGTCACCAGAGCCGAGGCCTCGTCGCCCGAGAGATGATACATCTGGCCGATCAGCGCGATCGAGCCGCCGAAAGCCGCGGCCGCCACGATCCACAGCGCTTCCCCGATTGCCGCATGGTCGCGGGCCTTCAGCACCGCGCCGCCGACATAGCCGCCAAGGATGACGGCAAACAGCGCCGCCACGCGCGCCAGCCTCGGGATCGCGTCCCAATTGGCGGCGACGAAAATCAGGATGGCGGCGCCGAACAGCAAGGCGGCCATCATAGCCAGGATCGAGCCGAAGCTCAGCGACTTGCGCTCGTTGGCCTCGACATCGCGCGCCAGCGAATCGGCCGTCGCGGCGTCGATCATGCCGGCCTGCTGCCAGCGCGCGATATCCGCCCTGACCCGCGACGAATAGCTCGCCATGCTGCTTCTCCCCCCAAGTTTGGTCTTTTTTGCAGCCGATCCGGTCAAGCCGTTGACGCTTAGGCATTTTCCGATTCGGGTTTCTTTGTGTCAGGTCCGTGAACGAGCGTTAATGCTGCATTGCACAATTTGCATTGCTGCCATGCAGCCATAGCGCTTTTAAATCGATATGGGTCCGCCTATTTATAGTTCGTGCACAAACGGAATGATCCGCAAGAAAGACGAAACGAGAACTACCATGAACCTGATCCGCAACTACCGCAACTGGCGCCGCTACAGGGACACCGTGTCCGAGCTGAGCCGCCTGAGCAACCGTGAACTGACCGACCTCGGCATCAGCCGCAGCGACATTCCTTACGTCGCTCGCAAGGCGGTCTAATTCTTCGGACCGCGAATGGTCCGAACCAGTTTTGAAAAAGAGAACGACAATGAACCTGATCCGCAACTATCGTAACTGGCGCGTTTATCGCGAGACGGTTACCGAGCTGGGTCGCCTTTCGAACCGCCAGCTGCATGATCTCGGTATCGTCCGCGACGAAATCAAGATCATCGCCCGCCAGGCGATCTAGACAGAATTTCGCCAGGGTCGACCTCCTCCCCGACCTTGACGAATACGGTCACCCCTCACCTCCTCCCAAGGGTTGACCACCAAAACGGCGCCCGCCGCACCTCCTCCCGCGGCGGGCGTTGTTCCCGGCAAATCGAATTTTGCCCCAAAGGTTTCGCTCCTTTTCAAACAGCGAAAGAGTTTTCGTCAAAGCCGACCTCCTCCCCGGCGATGACGAATCGGCCCGACCTTCACCTCCTCCCGAGGGTTGGCCACAAAAACGGCGCCCGCCGCACCTCCTCCCGCGGCGGGCGTTGTTTCCCAGGGGCAAGACGAATTTTGCTCCAGAGGTTTCGCCCCTTCTAAAAATGGCGAAAGGAATTTCGTCAAAGCCGACCTCCTCCCCGGCGATGACGAATATGGCCGGCCTTCACCTCCTCCCGAAGGTCGACCCGAAAAACGACACCCGCCGGACCTCCTCCCCCGGCGGGTGTTGTTGTTTTCACGAGGCGCTCCCATCAGCAGCTGTTTGCCCCGCACCGCGCACGGCAATTGCAATCGCCGCACCAAGCGATTATTCCGGCGCTCATGAGCAAAAACCCAATCCACATCATCGGCGGCGGCCTCGCCGGTTCCGAAGCCGCCTGGCAGGCAGCGCAAGCCGGCGTGCCCGTCATCCTGCATGAAATGCGGCCCGTTCGTGGCACCGATGCGCACAAGACCGATAGCCTGGCCGAGCTCGTCTGTTCCAATTCCTTCCGCTCCGACGACGCCGACAACAACGCGGTCGGCCTGTTGCACGCCGAAATGCGGCTGGCCGGCTCGTTGATCATGAGCGCCGGCGACGCCAACCAGGTTCCGGCCGGCGGCGCGCTGGCCGTCGATCGCGACGGATTCGCCGATGCCGTGACGAAAAAACTCGAAGCACACCCGCTGATCACCATCCGGCGCGAGGAAGTGCCAGGTCTGCCGCCGACGGATTGGGACCAGGCGATCGTTGCCACGGGTCCGTTGACCGCCCCCGGGCTTGCCCAGTCGATCGCGGAAGCGACCGGCGCCGATGCGCTCGCCTTCTTCGACGCCATTGCGCCGATCATCCATTTCGACACGATCGACATGAATACCTGCTGGTTCCAGTCGCGCTACGACAAGGTCGGGCCAGGCGGCACCGGCAAGGACTACATCAATTGTCCGATGGACAAGGACCAGTACCTTGCCTTCGTGCAAGCGCTGGTCGACGGCCAGAAAACCGAATTCAAGCAATGGGAAGGCACGCCCTATTTCGACGGCTGCCTGCCGATCGAAGTCATGGCCGAGCGCGGTGTCGAGACGCTACGCTACGGGCCTATGAAGCCGATGGGGCTGACCAATGCCCACAATCCGACGGTAAAGGCCTATGCCGTCGTCCAGTTGCGGCAGGACAATGCGCTGGGCACGCTCTACAACATGGTCGGTTTCCAGACCAAGTTGAAGCATGCCGAGCAGGTGCGCATCTTCCGCACCATACCGGGTCTCGAAAACGCTGATTTCGCCCGTCTCGGCGGCCTGCACCGCAACACCTACATCAACTCGCCGACCTTGCTCGACGCTTCGCTGCAACTGAAGTCGCGGCCCGGCCTGCGTTTCGCCGGCCAGATCACCGGCTGCGAAGGCTATGTCGAAAGTGCGGCCATCGGCCTGCTCGCCGGCCGCTTCGCCGCAGCGGAGCGGCTCGGCCTTGCTCCGTCCCTGCCGCCGCTGACCACGGCCTTCGGCGCTCTGCTCAACCACATCACCGGCGGTCATATTGTCTCCGATGACGAGCCGGGAAAGCGCTCATTCCAGCCGATGAACGTCAATTTCGGCCTGTTCCCACCTGTCGAAGCTCCGAAGGCCGAGGGCAAACGCATGCGCGGCAAGGACAAGACCGTTGCCAAGCGGCACGCCATCACATCGCGTGCGCAGGCTGATTGCCGAGAATGGCTAGGGCTGCCGGCACAAGCGCAAGCCGCCGAGTAGTCCGTGGCCAAGCACTCCGAGCTGCACCAGCTTCTGCCGTCGGACCTGCCGCCGAGTGGCGAACCTTTCGCCGGCGACTACGAAATTTGCTGGAGCATCTATGTCAGATGCACCAACCTGCGGAAGCTGCGCGAAGTTCATATACCCGCTATCGAGGCGCTAATAGGTCAGCCTCACGGGGGCCAAGGTTGGCTGTACGAAAATGAAAATTACAATGAGAACCGTGATCGAAGCTTGAAGAGAATCATTGCCGTTCAGCCTGTCGAAGGTCCCTACAATGACCGGCTAATTCTGGATTTCATGAAAGCGATCTATTCGCTGTCATCCTTCTGGGCGATCCAAGCCCGTCTGGATCCCTCACATCCTCATGGCGTCTACCTCAGTGCACGATTCACGCAGGAGGCTCCCAGCTCGGAGGCGCCGGCTATTGTCGACGCGCTGGTTGAGTTCGAAGCCAATTTTACAGATTTGGGGGGCCATGAATTCGGCCGGCATTTCGGCACAACTCGGCGCATTAGCGCCACCATGCCGGATGGTTCGGAAGCCGGCCGGGCGAAACCCAGGCGCTAGGACCTCATCGTTGGCCGCACGGATGAAGCAGGATACAATCCCACTTGCTGTCCAATGGGAGCCGTTCCACGGAATTCGCCGAGAAACTTTCTGTCACAGTCACGCCAGCAATGGCCCGCCTTATCCGCCAAAAAGTCGAAGACGGCTCTTTCGGCTCGGCGAGCGAAGTCATCCGCGCGGCGCTCCGGGCCTTCCAGCGCGAGGAAGAGGAGCATGCCGAGCGCCTAGCCGCGATCCGGGCCAAGATAAAGGCTTCGATCGAAGATACGCGTCCCGCTATTCCGCTGGATCACGCCATCTCGCAAGTGAGGGAACGAATCGCGCAATTGGCGTACGACAGCGATGACGACGGACCCTCCTGACATAAGAAGTTCTACTCGGCGGGCTCGACACCCACGCTTGGCAATCCCGGCTTCCCCGCCTCAGCAGGATTTCGCCTGACATAGGCAGCCTTCAAACTCTCCGAAGTCTCGCGCGAGCCGTCATGGCTCCAGCCGGGAGGCTTGATCAGATAGTTCAGGCGATCGCTCAAGGTCAGACCGGGCGCAAAGGCATCCCTGAACATGCCGATCCATTCATGGAATGCCACCTTCAGCGGATTGAAGGTGCCGAGATTCCTGACGATGCCGTAGCGCGGCCGGTCTTCTTCCAGTTCCCCGACGAAGGTGCCGAACATGCGGTCCCAGATGATCAGCGTGCCGGCATAGTTGGCGTCGAGATAGCGCGGATTGGTGGCGTGGTGGACGCGGTGGTGTGAGGGCGTGTTGAAGACGAACTCGAACCAGCCCCACATCTTGCCGATGGTCTCGGTGTGGATCCAGAATTGCCAGACCAAATTGAAGCCGAAGGTGAAGGCAATGACCGCCGGGTGGAAGCCGAGCAGCACCAGCGGCGCCTGCAGCACGAACATGAAGGTGAACAGGCCCGTCCAGCTCTGCCGCAGCGCCGTCGACAGATTGTAGTGCTGGCTGGAATGGTGGTTGACGTGTTCGGCCCACACCCAGCGCACCCGGTGCGCGATGCGGTGATAGAAATAGTAGCGCAGATCATCGAGCAGGAAGGCCACCAGAAAGACCCAGATCGACAGGCCGAGATTGAAGACGCGGAACTGCCAGAGCCACAGCAACGCCCAGTAGGACACGACGCCAAGCAGCAGCCCGGCAACGACATTGCCGGTACCCATCATCAGGCTGGTCAATGTGTCGCGCGTTTCGAACGAACCCTTGGCACGGCCGGTGCGCACCAACCAAAGCTCGATCAGGATCGCGACAACGAAGAACGGGATGGCCAGTTGAGTGACCTGCGGAAAATTGTAGTCGTCCATCATGCCGCCTCTCCGCCGAAACTCTGCGGCTCAAGCGCCTTCAGCAAGCCTTGCGCATCCGTTGCGCTGGCAAAGCGGAAGCGGCCGCCCTTCCAAGTGAAATCGGCGAGCCGCAGCGAGACCGTATTCCCTTCTTCGGCGGTCAAAACCCCGACATCCCGGGGCGTGACGATGCGGGTCAAAAAGCAGTCGCCGATGCTGTGGACGATCCCGATGCGCCGTCGCCCGATATTCAAAAACGCTGTCCTGGCATCCGCTGTCAGGCGGACCGCCGCCACGATCTCGTCGGGAAAATCTTCGGCGAACCGGCTCTTCGCATGATCTGCGCCACTGAGCGTCGCCGTCTTGCTGCCGCCAGTGAAATGCACCGCGGCAACCGACAGCGCGATGCCAAGGGCGACGATCGCAACCAGCAAAGGCAAGCTCATTGAATGGGTATCTCCTCCGGCCGGCCTGTCGTCTATGGCGACAGTTTTGGCGCGGAGACTTCTTAGCACGGTTGACGTTTACGTCAAAGAGCAGGCCAACCCTTGCTCGCACGACGCAGCAGCAGCCAATGCCGGCGCAAGGCCGACAGCCGCGCCACGCCTTCGAGCGGCGAGCCATTCTCCATCTTGCCGAGATAGGCGCGTGACAGGGCAAGTGGCAGGAATGCCGGACGCAGCGAGACCGGCAGAGCCGGTGCGCCCCTCTCGAAGGCGGAAAGATGTTCCCGTGCCAGCGCCATCATCGCCGCCACCGCGCGTTTGGCGCCGGGTCCGCCGTCGCCGGTGACGAATTCTTCCGGCGACGATCCCGCTGCCGCCAGAATGTCGGCCGGGACAAAACATTGTCCGCGCTGGCGGTGCAGCGGCAACAGCAGCAGCAGGCCGGTCATCGCCTGTGCGCAGCCTGCCCTGCCCGCCAGTTCGGCAAAGCGCGGCGCCTCGCCGGGGTCGAGCACCATCGCCGCAAGCTGGATGAGTGCTGCGGCCGTCTCACCGCAATAGCCTTCCAGATCGGTGCGCGACGGCATCGGGTCGTCGTAGAGGTCGAAGATGCGCGCATCGAGCATGTTCTCGAAGGCCGGCTTCGGCAGGCCGAATGTCGCTATCGTAGCGTTCACGGCTTCGGCAGTGGGATGGCCGGCGCCGGCCTCGCCGCCGGCGGCAATGACATCGCGCCACCATTGCAGCCGCACCTCGCCCGGTAGCGCCTCATGGATGCGATCGCGAATACCTGATATCTCCGCGTTGAAGGCGTAGAGCGAAAACAGCGCGTAGCGCTTGCCGTCCGGCGCGTAGAGCGCGGTCAGATAGCGATCATGGTCGGCGGCACGCACCGCGTCCATGACGATTTCAGCGCTTCGAGGCATATCAATCGACGGCAATGAGCGCGGCGGCCACGGCGCGCTCTTCCGCCAGAAGGACATTGTAGGTCCGCACCGCGGCACCCGTCGACATCGGGTCGGATGCAATGCCGGCGGCCTTCAGCGCGGCCCGCAATGCAGCGGGCAACGGCCGAAGATCCCTGCCCATGCCGACCAGCAGGATCTCGATCTTGTCGGCCTCGGACAGCAGCCTGTCAAAATCCGCCACCGTCAGCGCCAAGGGGTCCACCGGCTCCCAGCCATGGATGCCGGATGGCAGACAGAGCAGCGAACCGCGATGCGACATGTCGGCAAAGCGGAATCCGCCATTGCCGTAGGCTTCGATCGGCGCGCGGCCCGGGAAATGCGCCTCGCGGATGACGATGCCTTTGCTGGTCACCGTTAAACCTCTTCGGGGGGGGCGCGTCAGGTCGCGACCGCCTTGCCGCCATTGACCGGCTTCTCCTCGTCGGCTGAAGCCTGCGGCCGCAGCTTGAACAGGATCAGCAGCGGTGCGGCGATGAAGATCGACGAATAGGTGCCGAAGATCACGCCGAACAGCATGGCCATGGTGAACGAGCGGATCACCTCGCCACCGAACAGAACCAGCGCCAGCAGCGCCAGGATCGTCGTCACCGAGGTCAGCGTCGTTCTCGACAGCGTCTCGTTGATGGCGTTGTTCAGGAGTTGCGGCAGCGGCATGCGCTTGTATTTTCGCAGATCCTCTCGGACACGGTCATAGACCACGATCGTATCGTTCAGCGAATAGCCGATGATCGTCAGGATCGCCGCCAGTGACGACTGGTTGAACTCCAGCCCGGAGATGACGAAGAAGCCGAGCGTCATGACCACATCGTGCACCGTCGCCACGATGGCGCCGACCGCGAACTGCCATTCGAAGCGGAACCAGACATAGATCAGGATACCGAGCAGCGCGATCAGCATGGCGATCGTGCCTTGCTTGGCGAGCTCGCCGGACACGGTCGGTCCCACCACTTCGACGCGGCGGAAATCGTAATTATCCTGCAGCTCGCCGCGCACCTTGTCGATGACGGTCTGCTCGGCATTTTCGCCACCATCCTGCGTGCCGACGCGGATCAGCACGTCGTTCGGCGTACCGAACTGCTGCACCTGGACTTCGCCGATGTTGAGTTCGGTCAGCCGCGCGCGGAGGTCGGCGAGATCGGCATTGCCGCTCTTGGCCTGCACTTCGATCAGCGAACCGCCCTTGAAATCGATGCCGTAGTTGATGCCGACGGTCATGAACAGCACCACCGACAGGACCGAAAGTGCGCTGGACAGCGTGAACGTCCAGCGACGGATGCCCATGAAGGGGATCTTGGTGCCGGGCGGAACGAAGGTCACCGGCGCCTTCGGCAATTCCTTCGGGCGAGCCCGGCGCAGCCAGATCGAGACCAGCAGACGGGTGAAGGTGAAGGCGGTGAAGACGGTCGTCAGGATGCCGATGGCATAGGTGATGGCAAAGCCCTTCACCGGACCGGTACCGAGATAGAACAGCACCACGGTGGCGATCAGGGAGGTGATGTTGGAATCGACGATGGTCGCCAGCGCCTTGGTGAAACCGGTATCGATCGCCTGGATGACCGAGCGGCCGGCGCGCCGCTCCTCGCGGATGCGCTCGTAGATCAGCACGTTGGAATCGACCGCCATGCCGATGGTCAGCACGATACCGGCGATACCAGGCAAGGTCAGCGTCGCGCCAAGCAGCGAGAGCACGCCGACGATCATCGCCACGTGCACCGCCAGCGCGATGTTGGCGAGGAAGCCGAGGAAGCCGTAGGCGACGAACATGAAGGCAACGACGAGGATAGAACCGATGATGCCGGCGACCTTGCCGGCATGGATCGAATCCTGGCCAAGGCCCGGACCCACTGTACGTTCTTCGATCACCGTCAACGTCGCCGGCAGTGCGCCGGCGCGCAGCAGCACGGCGAGATCGTTGGCGCTCTGGGCGGTGAAATTGCCGGAGATCTGGCCGGTGCCGCCGAGGATCGGCTCGCGGATCTGCGGCGCCGAAATCACCTGGTTGTCGAGGATGATGGCGAACAGCTTGCCGACATTTTGCGCCGTGGCCTGGCCGAAGCGCGCCGCCCCCTTCGAATCGAAGCGGAACGACACCACCGGCTCGTTGTTCTGCGAATTGTAGGTCGCCTGCGCATCGACGAGGTTTTCCCCCGAAACGATGACGCGGTTCTCGATCAGATAGGGGACGGGCGGATCGTCCTGCGAATACAGGACCGACGAACCGGCAGGCGGACGGCCATTGAGCGCGTCCTGCACCGGCATCGACTGGTCGACCATCTGGAAGGTCAGCTTGGCGGTCTGGCCGAGGATCTCCTTCAGCCTCTGCGGGTCCTGAAGGCCCGGCACCTGGACGAGGATACGATCATCGCCCTGCCGCTGCACGATGGGTTCGGTCGTGCCGAGTTCGTTGACGCGGCGTTCGACCACCTCGATCGACTGCGTCAGCGCGGTCGACGTGCGGTATTTGATGCCGGCATCGGTGACGTTGAACTTGAGCAGGCCGGGCTCGGAATCGTCGAGCGTCATTTCCTGCACGGAACCGCCGGTGAACAGGCCGGCGGCGACCGGATCGGTCAGCGTCTTCAGCGCCGTCTTGGCGGCATCGATCTGGGCGGGATCGGTAATGCGAACCTGCAGGGTCCGCCCCGTGCCGGCAAGGCCGGTATAGCCGATCTTGGCGTCGCGCAGCAGCGTGCGGATTTCGTCGCGCGTCGTCTCCAGCCGGTCCTTGATCAGATCGTTCTGGTTCATTTCCAGCAAGATGTGCGAACCACCCTGCAGGTCGAGGCCGAGCGTCATCTGCCGCTTCGGCACCCAGTTGGGCAGTTGCGCCAGCGTGCTGGCGGAGAACAGGTTGGGCGCGGCGAGGATCACCGTGATGGCCACGGCCACCCAGATCAGGATCATCTTGAAGCGCGAGAAATACAACATATGGCGTCGTCCGTCAGAGCGTGTCCGCGGATCGCTCCGCCTAAAATTGGATTATTTCTTGGCGTTCTGGTTGGCCACCGGCTCGCCCTTGACGCGCACATCGGCGATCGTCGAGCGCAGCGCCGTCACCTTCAAGCCATTACCAAGGTCGACCTCGAGCTCGTTGTCGTCGATCACCTTGGTCACCTTGCCGACGAAGCCGCCGCCGGTGACGACCGTGTCGCCGCGACGGACCGCGGCCAGCATCTCGCCACGCTTCTTCAGCTGCGTGCGCTGCGGCCGGATGATCAGAAAATACATGATCACGAAAATCAGGACAAACGGCAAAATGCTGATGAACATGTCGGGAGAAGCGCCGACGCCTTGGGCGTATGCCGGTGTCACGAACATCGAGGTACTCCTGAATTTTGAAAACAGCCGCCAATCTGGCGGCCCCTTGAAATTTGGCCGGAATATAGTCGGTAAAGTTGTCAATGCAACTGCGCGGCCGGCCAAATCGGCTGCTTTTCCGGCCTGTTGAGCCGTGTTAGAGCAGGATCGCAAAAAGCGCGAGCCGGTTTCCGCAAAAAATTATGCTCGAACAAAAGGTTGCAACCGGTTTTGTATCAGGCGGAATCGGGCAGCTTCACGCCCCAAGACATCAAAAACGCGAAAACAAAAGACAGACATGACCGACAGCAGCATTGAGGCCCTGAACCAGAAACTCGACCGGCTGATCGAAGCAGTGAGCCGCCTTGCCCCGCCGCCGGTGCCTCAAACCGACCTCCGCGAGGCCGATTGCTTCGTTTGGCAGGCCGATCCGGGCTATCTGGAACCGGTGCACAGGGTTAACCGCGTCGACATCGGACTGATCCGTGGCGTCGACCGTGTCCGCGACATCCTTGTCGACAACACCGAACGCTTCGCCGCCGGTTACCCGGCCAACAATGTGTTGTTGTGGGGCGCGCGCGGCATGGGCAAATCGTCGCTGGTCAAGGCCGTGCATGCGGAGATCAACGCCAAGGCCAGGTCCGACCTGCCGTTGAAGCTGATCGAGATCCACCGCGAGGACATCGACACGCTGCCGAAGCTGATGGGTCTGCTGAAGGCGGCGCCCTTCCGCTTCATCCTGTTTTGCGACGACCTCTCCTTCGACCATGACGACACCTCCTACAAATCGCTCAAGGCAGCGCTCGAAGGCGGCGTCGAGGGCCGTCCAGCCAATGTCATCTTCTACGCCACCTCGAACCGCCGCCATCTGTTGCCCCGCGACATGATCGACAATGAACGCTCGACCGCCATCAACCCGTCCGAAGCGGTCGAGGAAAAGGTGTCGCTGTCCGACCGCTTCGGGCTGTGGCTCGGTTTCCACAAATGTTCACAGGACGAGTATCTCGACATGATCGACGGCTATGTCCGCCATCACGGGCTGACAATCGATCCCGACACGCTGCGCGCCGAAGCACTGGAATGGGCGACCACCCGCGGCAGCCGCTCGGGCCGCGTCGCCTGGCAGTTCACCCAGGATTTGGCTGGCCGGCTCGGCAAACCGCTGAAGGACTAATGCGTTGGATAGCGTCGCCAACGCCATCCGATGACAAGATCATTTGGGCGGCTGCGACCGCCGCAAATCACGCGGCGTTTGGCCGATCTCACGCCGCATCCAATGCGCCAGATGTGACTGGTGCGCGAAGCCCGTCAATTCCGCCACTTCGCTTGTGCTGAGATCGCCTTGCTGCAGCAGGACGCGTGCGCGTTCGACGCGACGCCGTAGCACGTAGCGGTGCAGGGTGAAGCCCGTCGCCGCCTTGAACCATGTCCGCAAGTGCGAACTGCTGGCGCCGGGCAACCCGGCTCAGTCGATGGATCGACAGGGGTTCGTGCAGCGCAACCTCGATATGCTCCAGCACGCGCTTGAGCTGAGTATCCGACAATCGGCTCGCGCGATCGATATCAGGTTCACCGAGGCCAAGCAGCCTCACAGCGAGCGCGGCGCCGATGCTGTCGACAAACAACGACCCGCCTGGCGCCTTCGCATTGAGATCGCTCTCCAGTGCTCGTGCGAGATGCTCGATGCGCTGGTCACGAAGCAGGTGACGTGTGCCGAGCGGCAATGCGCGCGCCTTGCCGCCAAGTTCGGCTGCCACCCTTTCCATCAAGGCCGGTTGTAACGCGATCTCGATCGTGTCGAACGGGGTCTCAGCCTCGAACCCACCCTCCTGACCGGCGGGCACCAGGTCGATGTCGCCGGCGCGCCTGACGAAATACCGTCCAACCTCATGGCAGTAGGAGCGCGTCGCGGCACTTGCATGCACCATGATGCGATGGTGTGGCGCCCGGAGCAGACGATGGACCCCGGCTTCGACATGCCGGGAGGCCAATGTTACGTCGGACGGGGATCGGGCCGGGGCGACTTGCGAGAGCATGCTTTCTCGATTCATGGCAAAACCTGTTCAAGACTTGGCAATTCCCGCGCGATTTTCAATGCCGTGGCTATGTACCTACGCCTCTCCATAAAACTTGGATGAGAGGTTATGCCATGAGTTTCTATGTTGTTGTGGGAGCAGGCCCGGTTGGTCGCGAGACCGCGCGGCTTCTGGGCGAAGAAGGCCATGATGTTGTCTTGACGAGCCGGAGTGTCGGTTCGAACGCGCTGCAAAACGTCCGGACCGTGCACTCCGACGCCACCAATGCCGCGGAACTGGCGCGTATCAGCCGAAACGCCGACGCGATCTTCATGTGCGCCATGGCCGCCTATCACCGCTGGCCGACCGACTTTTTCCCAATCATCGACGGCACCGTGCGGGCTGCCGAAGCGGTCGGAGCGAAGCTTGTGGTGCTCGGAAACCTCTATGGCTATGGCAAAGATGCCGAAAGCCCGCTTCACTCCGACCTGTCTCTGGATCCGACTTCGAAGAAAGGAACCGCGCGGACGATCATGTGGCAGCGGGCGGTCCGTGCGGACGTGCCGGCCGTCGAAGTGCGGTCCAGCGATTATCTTGGACATGGCGCGATCAGCTCTTTCTCACTGGTCGCGCTGCCCTCCATAATCGAAGGGAAACCGACGGCTTTCATCGGAAACCTCGACGCAACTCACGCCTGGTCCTTCACGAAGGACGTGGCCAGGACACTGGTCGCTGCCTCGCGCTACGCGGGCGAATGGGGACGGGCGTTCCATGTTCCATCGCAACACGCCCCACCCCGGGAACTCATCCGAGCGACCGCGGCAATGCTTCACCGTGAAATTCCAGGAACACGCTCCTATTCCATCTCCGAAATGGAAGCATTGGGCATGCATGAGCTTATCGAGATGAGCTATCTCTTCGACAAACCCTTGCTGGTCGATTCCTCCGACGCGGAGACGCTTCTCGGCGTCAAGGCCAGCAGCCTTGGCGTCATGATCGCCGACACTCTGCGCGACCATCTTTGAAGCTTGAAGACTGGCGCGTCGCACCGGAACTGAAAAAGCCCGCTCCTTTCGGAACGGGCTGAGCCGGCGGGCCGGACTGGAGGTCAGACGGCCCGCAAATTGCTTTTTTTCTTCTATTCGAAACAGCCCCGACTATTCGAGATAACCGGAGGGATCGACTGGCGCCGAATTCTTGCGCACTTCGAAGTGCAGCTTCGGCGAGTCCGTCGTGCCGCTCATGCCCGACAGCGCGATCTCCTGGCCGCGCTTGACCTTCTGGCCGCGCTGCACCTCGATCGAACTGGCATGGCCGTAGACGGTGACCAGGCCGTTCTCGTGGCGCACCAGCACCGTGTTGCCGAATTCCTTGAGGCCGTCGCCGGCATAGATGACGACACCGTTCTCGGCCGCCTTGACCGGCGTGCCCGTCGGCACGGCGATATCGACGCCGTCCTTGCCCGAGCCGAAACCGGAAATCACGCGGCCGCGCACCGGCCAGCGCATCTTGCCGATGCCGGTGGCATCAGGCGCGACGGCATCGTCGGCCTCGGCCTGCTGGATGACCTTCGAATCCTTTTTCGGCGGCGTGTAGGACGCCAGCGTTTCAGACGGCGTGGTCTTTGCCGCGGGCTGCGTGGTGGCCGTCGTCACCGGATCGACCTTGGCCGGCTTGGCAGCGGCGACGGTCGCGGTTCCGCCGGCCGGCACCTTCAGGGTCTGGCCGATCTTGAGCAGTCCGTCCTTCATCCCGTTGGCCTGCTTTAGAGCAACGACGCCGACGCCGGTCTTCCTGGCAATCGAAGACATCGTGTCGCCCGACTGGACCGTGTAGGTCCCGGCAGCGCCGGTCGTCTTGGCAACCTGCGGCTTGGGCTCCTTGGGCTGGTTTGCTGCGGCCGACGCGTCGACCTGAGCGGCGGACTTGCCTTCCTTAGGCTTCGGCTGCTGCGGCAGAACGGCGACCTTGTCCGGCGCAGTGGCCGGCAGGTTGTGCTTGCCGTCTTTCGCCGGCTTGGCATCCGCGACCTTCGCCTCGCTCTTGCTGGAATAGGCATAGGCCGGGATGACCAGCTTCTGGCCGGTCTTTAGCCCCTTGGTCGCGCTCAGCCCGTTGACCTTCATGATCACGTCGGACGGCACCTTGTACCGCTGCGCCAGGCCGCCGATCGTTTCGCCGTCCCTGACGACGATCTCGGTTGCATGCGGAGTGCCGGAAGCAGCCACGCGGGGTTCGTCAGGTTGCGAAACCTTGAAAGGCGACGCCGCCGGAGCGACGGTGCCGGTCGTGGTCCTGTCGACATGCGGTGCCGGGGCCAATGCGGTGCGCACCGGCTTCGATGCCGGCGCCTGCTGCGCTTGGGCAACGGGCGGCGGCAGCGGCCGCGTCGAGACCGGCTCGAGGCTGGAGCGGCTGACCGATTGTGTATGGCTGCCATCGATCGGAGCGGCGGCGACATCGCCCGGATAGGGCTGCTGTACGGCATCCTGCTTGTTGATGATGGCGCGCTGATTGTTGGTCGAGGATGTAAAGACGTCGTCGACGCCATTGAACCGCGAAACCTGGGAACTGCACCCCGCAGCAGCACCCGCGACCATCAGAATGGCGCAGCCTCGCGCCAGATTGCGACCGTTTGTCTTCAAAACACTGAGTTGCATCGCACTAACCCGCACATACCCGGTACAAACTAGGCATGATTAAAGCGCGTTAATGTTACTCGACGGTTAACCTCATGGAATCCGACGCAATTTTTCTTAAAATATTAGAGAGCGAGCCGTGCGAAGATTTCGGGTCAGGCCAGCCGGGGTCGAAGACGGGCGCACGACGCGGCCGAACATCGACATCCGCGCTAGATAATAGCGGCAACACCGCGCAGGATCGGCTGCAGGCGAACGAGGCCGATGTCTTCGCGCTCGAAGCGGCTGCCGACCTTGGTCAGCTTGGCCAGCACCTGTTCGCCCTCTTCCGGGCCGATCGGAGCGATGACGATACCGCCGCTCGACAACTGGTCGAGCAGGAAACGCGGCAGGCTGTCGAAGGCAGCCCAGGCGACGATGCGGTCAAATGGCCCTTCATTCGGCAGCCCGCCGGAACCATCGGCGTGGCGCACGATCACATTGCCGATGCCGAGCGCCTCGAAGCGCTGCCGCGCCTGCTCGGCGAGCGTCTTGTAGCGATCGGTGGTGATGACCCGAGCGGCCAGCCGCGACATCACCGCCGAGGTGTAGCCCGAGCCGGTGCCGATCTCGAGCACGCGGTTGCCCTGCTCGATGGTGAGTGCGGCGATCACCGCCGCCTGCATGTCGGCGCCTTCGATCGCCTCGCCGCATTCGATCGGCAGCATGCGGTCCGACCAGGCGATCTGATGGAACTGGGCCGCCAGGAAGCCGCGCCGCGGCGTCGCCTCGAAGGCCGCGATCAGCGCCTTCGGCACAGTCCCCCGGCCGCGCAGACGCAGCAGAAAGGCGGCAAAACCTTCGCGGTCGTCGATCGGGAGGCCCTGGTTCATGCGAGCGCCTTGCTCAGTTGGTCACGGATTTCATGGGCGGTAAGGTCGAGCTGCAGCGGCGTCACCGACACCAGCCGGTTGCGCAAGGCGTAGAGGTCGGTGCCTTGCTTGCCTTCGACCGGCTCGCGGCCGAAACGCAGCCAGTAGTAAGGCAGGCCGCGCCCGTCACGGCGCTCGTCGACCCACAGGGAGTGCACGAGCTTGCCCTGCGAGGTGACCACCGTGCCTGCGACTTCCTCGGGCGTGCAGTTGGGAAAATTGACGTTGAGCAGCACGCCGTCGGGCAATGCCGTCGCGACAAGTTTCTTCAGCAGCGCCGGCGCCAGCGCCTCCGTCGTCTCGTAGGGCACGACGCGATCTTCGCCGACATAGCTGTAGCCCTGGCTGAGCGCGATCGAGCGAATGCCGAGCAGCGCGCCCTCCATGGCGCCGGCGACGGTGCCGGAATAGGTGACATCGTCGGCGATGTTGGCGCCCGAATTGATGCCGGACAGGATCAGGTCGGGTGCGCCAGGCAGGATCTTCTTGACGCCCATGATGACGCAATCGGTCGGCGTGCCGCGCACGGCAAAATGCTTCTCGCCAATCTTGCGCAGCCGCAGCGGCTCCGAGATCGACAGCGAATGCGCATAGCCGGACTGGTCCTGCTCGGGCGCCACCACCCAGACATCGTCGGACAGCGTACGTGCGACGCGTTCGAGCGACGCCAGGCCCTCGGCATGAATGCCGTCGTCATTGGTCAGGAGGATACGCATTATTTCGCTTCGATCTTTTCCAGACCGCCCATGTAAGGCCGCAGCACTTCAGGAATGGTTACGCTGCCATCCTCGTTCTGGTAGTTTTCGATGACGGCGATGAGCGCGCGGCCAACGGCTGTGCCCGAGCCGTTGAGCGTGTGGACGAAGCGGTTGCCCTTGCCGTCTTTGTCCTTGTAGCGGGCGTCCATGCGGCGCGCCTGGAAATCGCCGCACACCGAGCAGGACGAGATCTCGCGATAGGCGTTCTGGCCGGGCAGCCAGACCTCGATGTCGTAGGTCTTGCGTGCGCCAAAACCCATGTCGCCGGTGCAGAGCGTCATGGTGCGGAACGGCAGGCCGAGCCGCTTCAGCACTTCCTCGGCGCATTGCGTCATCCGCTCATGCTCGGCAAGTGACGATTCCTGATCGGTGATCGACACCAGCTCGACCTTGTAGAACTGATGCTGGCGCAGCATGCCGCGCGTGTCGCGCCCGGCCGAGCCCGCTTCCGAACGGAAGCACGGTGTCAGCGCGGTGTAGCGCAGCGGCAGTTTTTCATGCGCGGTGATTTCCTCACGCACAAGGTTGGTGAGTGGGACCTCGGCGGTGGGAATCAGGCCAAGCCTGCCCTCCCCGTGCGGCGTGAAGAACAGATCTTCCTCGAACTTCGGCAATTGGTTGGTGCCGAACAAAACATCGTCCTTGACCATCAGCGGCGGGATGACTTCTTCGTAGCCGTGTTCGGTCGTGTGCAAGTCGAGCATGAACTGGCCGAGCGCGCGCTCCATCCGCGCCAGTCCGTTTTTCAGCACCGTAAAGCGCGAGCCCGACAGCTTTGCCGCGCGCTCGAAATCCATCATGCCGAGCGCTTCGCCGATCTCGAAGTGCTCCTTCACCCAGTTCGGCCGCGTCGGTACCTTGCCGACGATGTGCTTGACGACATTGTCGTGCTCGTCCTTGCCGACAGGCACGTCGTCGAACGGTACGTTGGGCAGCACCGCCAGCGCATCGTTCAGCGCCTTGTCGAGCTCGCGTTCGCGCGCCTCGCCGTTCTGGATGAAGACCTTGATCTCGCCGACTTCGGCTTTCAGCGTCTCGGCCAGGGCAGCATCGCCCGAACGCATGGCGTTGCCGATCTCTTTCGACGCGGCATTGCGGCGCTCCTGCTTGGTCTGTAGCTCGGTAACGTGTTCGCGCCGCGCCTCGTCCGAGGCGATCAGCCCGCCGACCGTGGACTGCGCCTCGTCAGCCGACCACGAGCGCTTCACCAGCGCCTCGACAAGGGCCTTCGGGTTGTCGCGAATCCATTTGATGTCAAGCATGGTTTGAACGCTCCGGGGTAGCATGTCGCCCAAAGTGCGCAGCGGTTTGGGACAACGACATGCTTCAAACAAAACTGAAACGCATCGCTTTCAGTGCGATGCGTTTTCAGCCAGAGGGCGTAAACCGCATCCTCGATCGATGCAAGATGGGGCATGGGGAACGCAAGCATGCGATCACGCTTTGACGCGCTTTCGGCTGAAGGCGGAGGAGAGCCTGAAATGAAAAACCCGCCTCTACGGCGGGTCGCTGGCGCAAGTCAGCACCATACCGAGAATCATAGCATAGCTGCCCTCACCAGGTCAAGAAAAAATTCCTATCAAGGCTGGCCAGACGCGGCGGCGCCGTTCAGGTGGAGGACGCGTCCGCCGGCTTCTTCTCGGCGACCTCTTCCGCCGCGTCCTGCTTCTCGCGTGCCACGCGCTGCTTTTCCTGATCGCGCTCGATCAGCCGGGCAGCCCAGATGGAGACCTCGTAGAGAAGGATGGTCGGAATGGCGAGGCCGATCTGGCTCATCGGATCGGGCGGCGTCAGCACCGCCGCGACGACGAAGGCGATGACGATCGCCCATTTGCGCTTCTCGGCCAGCCCCTTGGACGACAGCATGCCGACGCGTGTCATCAGGCTGGTCACCACCGGCAGTTGGAACACCAGGCCGAAGGAGAAGATCAGCGTCATGATCAGGCTGAGATATTCCGACACCTTTGGCAGCAGCGAAATCTGCACCTGATCGTCGGTGCCGGCCTGCTGCATGGCGAGGAAGAACCACATCACCATCGGCGTGAAGAAGAAATAGACCAGCGACGCACCCATCAGGAACAGGATTGGCGACGCGATCAGGAACGGCAGGAAGGCGTTGCGCTCGTTCTTGTAGAGGCCGGGCGCGATGAATTTGTAGATCTGCGTGGCGATCAGCGGAAAGGCGATCACCATGCCGCCGAACATGGCGAGCTTGACCTGCGTGAAGAAGAATTCCTGCGGCGCCGTGTAGATCAGCTCGACCTTGTGCGGATCGAGGCCTGCCCACTGCGTCGCCCATTTGAACGGGACGACCAGAAGGTTGAACAGCTTCTTGGCGAAGAAGAAACAGACCAGGAAGGCAACGAAGAAACCGCCCAGCGACCAGATCAGCCGCCGGCGCAGCTCGATCAGATGCTCCATCAGCGGCGCCGACGATTTCTCGATCTCGTCCTTTTCGGTGTCCGAAACGCTCACTTGGCGGCTCCAGCCGTCTTCTTGGCCGCCGGCTTCTTGGCCGCAGCAGGTTTCGGTTCGATTTTCGCCCCCGTCTTGGTCGCTACGGTCTTGGACGCGATCACCTTGGCCGCAGCGGGCGTCTTGGCCCTGGGCGTTTCAGGCATTGCCGCCGTCACCGGCTTCGCTGGCACCTTGGGCGCAGGCGTGGCCTTAGCGGTGACCGTTTTTGCAGGAGCTTTAGCGCCATTTGCCGAAGCCTTTATAGCCGGCGTCGCCCTTGACGGTGCAGGCTTGGCTGCCTTCTTCGCCGTGGACGCCTTCGGCGCCACGACGGGTGTCGTCGGCACCGATGACGTCACCACCGATTCGTCGGTCATCGCCGGGAAAATCGGCGCTGCCGGCGCTGCTTCCGGTCCGTTGACGCCGGGCATGGTCGTTGCACCGTTCTTCAGCGGCTCGGCCGCCTGCGGGGTCGAAGCGGCTGGCGTTGCCGGATCGGCTGCCGGCTTCGGCTTCATCGCCGCGTCGACGCCGGAGCGAACGTCGGCCGCGGCCTGTTCGAACGGATTGAGCTGCTTCCTGATCTCGGCCATCGGGCTCATGCCCCTGAGCTCGTCGACGGACTTCTTGACGTCGTCGAGCTCGGCTTCCTTCAGCGCCTCGTTGAACTGTTTCTGGAAATCGGATGCCATGGCGCGCAGCTTCGCCGTCGTGCGGCCGAAGGTGCGCAGCATATTGGGCAAATCCTTGGGCCCGACGACCACGATCATGACGATCGCGATGACCAGCATTTCGGTCCAGCCGACTTCAAACATGACACTCTGTTCCGACTAGAACCTTTGGGCTCAGCTCTTGCTGGCCTTTTCCTTCGCGGCCGCAACGGTCTCGTCGGCACGATGTTCGACGGTGCGCTTGTCTTCGGCAACGTCGTCGTCGGCCATGCCCTTCTTGAAGCTCTTGATGCCCTTGGCCATGTCGCCCATCAGCTCGGGAATCTTGCCGCGGCCGAACACCAAAAGCACGATCACCAGCACGATCATCCAGTGCCAAATCGAAAATGAACCCATAGCAAATCTCTCTCGAATGTTTTCCCTGGCGATGATCTATGCGTTTTCGCGTTGGGATTCAAACACAACTGCGACAGAGTTTATGAAAGGGTGGCGGATGTCACGCATTTTCGACGCGGCGGCCCCGCTACGAATCCGCACATCCTCGACAGATCGGCCGCCAATGCCAGTCAATCTTCCGTGACGCGCGGCGTCAGCAGGCCGAGTTCCTCGAGATCGATATCGGTCAGCGCATCCTCGTCGTCGGTCAATGCATCGGGATCGGCCGGCGGCTGCGGAATGGAGAAATTCGACGGCATGCGGCCCGAAAGCAGGCCGGCCCCCTTCAGTTCCTCCATGCCGGGAAGATCGCGGATCTCTTCCAGCGCGAAATGGTCGAGGAAGGTCTCCGTGGTGCCGTAGGTGACCGGGCGTCCGGGTGTCTTTCGCCGACCGCGCATGCGCACCCATTCCGTTTCCAGCAGCGTGTCGAGCGTGCCTTTCGAGGTTTCGACGCCGCGGATGTCCTCGATCTCGGCACGCGTCACCGGCTGGTGATAGGCGATGATCGCCAGCACTTCGAGGGCCGCGCGGGAGAGCTTCCTTTGCTGGACGGTATCCCTGCTCATCAGGAAAGCCAGGTCGCCGGCGGTGCGGAACGCCCAGGCATCGCCGACACGCACCAGATTGACGCCGCGCCGCGCATAGATCTGCTGCAGTTCGGACATGGCCAGGGCGATGTTGATGCCGTCCGGCAGGCGTGCCGCAAGCTGCTTTTCGCTGACGGGTTCGGTGCTGGCGAACACGATCGCCTCGGCCATGCGCACAGCCTCGGCCAGATGCAGCCGTTCGGCCGGGTTTTGTAGCTGCTGCTCGGCCGGATCTTGGGAAAGCAGGCCCTCTTCGGGTTCATCGCCGACTTTGAACGGCACAACCGAAGCGTTGGCGCGTTCGCTCATGATGCCACCTCGACTGCCTTGATTGTCTGCGTTCGGCCGCGCATGTAGATCGGCGCGAACGTCTGATCCTGCCGCACATCCATCTTGCCTTCGCGCACCAGTTCCAGCGTGGCAGCGAACGAGCTCGCGATCGCCGTGCGCCGCTCCTCGGGACTGGTCATGTACGCGATCAGAAAACTCTCCATCGTCGTCCAGTCGCTCACGGCTCCCACAAGGCGGGTCAGGATGTCGCGCGCGTCCTTGAGCGACCAGACACCGCGCCTGGCGATGGTCACATTGTTGATCGCCTGCTTCTGGCGCTGCTGGGCATAGGCGGTCAAGAGATCGTAGAGCGAGGCAGAATAGGCGTTGCGCTTTTCGATGATGACCATTTCCGGCATGCCGCGCGCGAACACGTCGCGGCCGAGCCGGTTGCGGTTGACCAGACGCGCCGAGGCGTCGCGCATGGCTTCCAGCCGCTTCAGTCGGAACTGCAGCACCGCCGCCAGTTCCTCGCCGCTTTCGCCCTCGTCGCCTGGCTGCTTGGGGATCAGGAGCTTGGACTTGAGGAAGGCCAGCCATGCCGCCATCACCAGATAGTCGGCGGCAAGCTCCAGCCTGAGCGCCCTCGCCGTCTCGACAAAGGTCAGATATTGCTCGACCAGCGCCAGGATCGAAATGCGCGCCAGATCGACTTTCTGGGTGCGGGCAAGATGCAGCAGAAGATCGAGCGGACCTTCGAAGCCGGCCACGTCGACGACCAGCGACGGGTCGCCGGTGACGCGTGAATCGTCATTTTCGGCCCACAGACGGTCCATCGGTGCGGCCTTCGCGGCCTTGCTTTCCAATGTCTCCGCCACTGCCTGTCACTTTCCCTTGCTATGCCACCGCATCGAAGTAGGTGGCGAATTCGGCGCGTATTTCGGTTTCTTCGACCGTGTCACGGTCCTTTATATAGGTCAGCGCCCGCTTGGCGCGCTCCAGCGACGTGCCCTCAAGCCCAGTGGTGCGCGATGCGATGCCGGCCATCTCCTCGAAAACGCCGTTGCAGTGAAGGACCAGATCGCAGCCCGCCGCAAGGATCGAGGCCGCCTTTGTCGGGAAATCCCCAGAAAGTGCCTTCATCGATGTGTCGTCGCTCATCAGCAGTCCGTCGAAGCCGATTTCGCGCCGGATGATCTCGTCGATGACCTTGCCGGAGGTGGTCGCCGGATTGTTAGGGTCGATCGCGCTGTAGACGACATGCGCAGTCATCGCCATCGGCAGATGGCTAAGCTCCTTGAACGGGGCGAAATCATGCCGCTGCAGATCACTGAGCGAGGCATTGACCACTGGCAGTTCAAAATGCGTGTCGGCAAAGGCACGTCCATGGCCCGGAATATGCTTCATGACCGGCAGCACGCCGCCCGATATCAGCCCTTCCGCGGCTGCGCGGCCGAGCTCGATCACGGGTCGCGGGTCCTTGCCGTAGGCACGCGCGCCGATGACATCGCTGGCGCCTTCGATCGGCACGTCGAGCACCGGCAGGCAATCGGCTGTGATGCCGTAGCGTAACAGATCGAAAGCATGCAGCCGCGCCATCAGCCAGGCCGCGCGGGCGCCGGCATCATGATCGTCGCGCCACAGCGCGCCCAGCGCGCCGCCGGCGGGATAATTCGGCGCCAGCGGCGGCCGCAAGCGCTGCACACGGCCGCCTTCCTGATCGATGAACACCAGCGCGTCCGGACGCCCTATGCAGTCTCGCATCTCGGCGACCAGATCGCGGATCTGTTCGGTCTCGCCGATGTTGCGCGCAAACAGGATGAAGGCCCACGGGCATTCATTGCGATAGAAATTGATTTCTTCGCGGGTGAGCGATTTCCCGGCGCAGCCGAGGATCATGGATTTTGATTCGGTCATGTCGGCAGTTTAGGGCTTTGTGCGATCAAAGGGAATCGCCAGGGATTCATCCACGGCAACGCCGGATATGCTTTCCCCATGAAAAAAGCCGGCGCGGTGACCGCGCCGGCTTTCAATCGGTTGGCTCCGGCTTTAGCGCGAGACGAAGCAGTTGCCGCCGGCGGCCTTGTAGCTGGTGCACAAATTGATCGCGTCATTGCGTGACTGGGCCGGAACGCGCACGCGGTAGAACGTGCCTTTGCCGGCGATCTCGGCCTTGACGATGTTGGCGGTACGCCCGGCAAGCACGCTGCCATAGCGGCGCTGCAGATCCTGATAGCTGGACTGGGCGCTTTCGACGGTCGGCTGCGAGGCGATCTGCATCGACCACGAGCCACCGCCGGCCGCGGTCGATGCCGGATCGATGGACGCAACCTGATCGGGCTTGACCTCGCCGACGACATCGACCGGCTGGTCGGACGGACGCTGCGGCGCGAGCGGAACCTTTGCCGGCGTGTTGGCCGATTGGGCCTTGGCCTCGGCCTTCGGCTTGGCCACCGGCTTGAGGGCCGGCTCGTCGTCCGCCTGGGCGGCGGCAGGCGCCACGGTACCGGTCTGGTCGGCATCGGCTTGCGCCGCCGGGGCGACATGCTGCGGCGCCGGATCGACCGGCTCGGTAGCGGCCACTTGCGGAGCGGCGGGCGCCGCCGGATCTTCACGCGGCACCAGCGAACCGTCCGACTTGACCACCATGGTCCTCACCTTGCGCGGTGCAATGGCGACGACATCGGCATTTGTGCCCTTGTCTGCATCCTGCAGCACCTGCGCGATGCGGTCCTCGGACTTGGGAGTTGGCGCCGTATTGTCGGCCAAAGCGGCGCCGGCCATCGGCGCGGCGTTGCCGACATCGGTTCCAGCGCCGGCTGCATTCTGGTCCGGCGAAAGATCGATGGCGCGGGCCGGGTCCTTCGCCTGCACGTCCACCGGCTCTTCGGTGTTGGTGACCAGCTTTTCCTGGACCGGCTCGGCGGGCTTGGCGCCCCTGACCGCGTCGTAGACCTTGTTGTCCTGGTTGGGCACCACGGCGCCGCCCGGATTCTCCGGCTTGACCTTGATCGGCGCGTTGTCGGCCTTGACGATGACGGGCGCTTCGCTGCCGCCCTTGCCGCCAAAGGACAGCGCAAAGGCACCGAGACCGCCCGCGACCGCGACCGCGCCGACAATCGCGGCGATGAACAGGCCGCGTCCGCGCGACGGCCTTGCGGCCTCACGCTCGCCGAGACCCGGAACAGCCATCTCCTCGTCGAGTTCGGGATCGTAGTCGAGTTCATCGACGGTGAAATCATCGGCTTGGGAAGCCGGCTGGCTCCCCGGCAGGTTGTCGAGGTCGTAGCCCGAGGCGTCGGCATAACCCGTAGGCGGCGCCGCGCGGGCAGACATTTCCATCGGCCGCGCCGCATAGGTTCGCGCTTCCGGCTCATAGCCCGACTTGATCCCCTCATAGCCCGGCTTGAGGCTGTCATAGCCCGGCTTGAAGCCCGCGGCATAGGAGCCATCATCGTAAGATGCGCCGGCCGCGTTGCCTGTGGGAGCGGCAGCGACCTCCACCGCGTTCATCTCGGAGAGAAGGCTGGAGAACTCGGCATCGAGATCGTCATAGCCAGGCGACGCCGGCTGGTCTTCCTCGAAGTGCAGTTCGGGGATATCGAGATCGTCCGCCAGCGCCACGACACGCTCGGGCACATCGACCGTCTCGACATCGGGCATGTCTTCGTAACGCGCCGGCTGGCGCGATTGCGGCGCCGATACTGGTGCAGCGGGAGCCAAGGTTTCGACCGGCTCGGACGAACCATAGGACGTCGTGGCGGCGACTGCCGGCGCTGCGGCCATGGATGATGCCACCGAAGCGGCCGGCTGAGCGCTAAACGTAGGCTGCGTGCTGAATGACGGCTGCTGCGGAACCGGCGTCACGCGGCTCCACGAACGCGTCGGCTCTGTCGGTTGGGAACGCTCCGCAAGCCAATCGAAAGAATCCGCCGAATTGTCCCGGGGAGCGGCTTCGTCACGCGGATCAAGGCCCTGGGCCAAAGCCGCGTCCAACGCATCATCGTCGAAATCGACATCGCCAATGGTGTCCGAGTTCGGATCCTGGAGTTCATCAAGCATAAGATCGTCAATATCCGCGTCGGCCGCTTGGGCCGTGCCAACATGTCGATTCTGCTCAGGCGTGGTTTCGTCAAGATCCCAGTCGAGGTCGCCGACAAGGTCGGCCGGTTCCTCGGCAGGCTGGGCAACAGGCGGCGGGGCAGCGACAGCCGGCTGAGCCGTGACAGGCTCGCTGGCCGCCGGCGCCGTGCGGGAAGTCATGGCGCCCAGCAGCGCATTCAACTCGTCTTCCAGGCTCCGTTCGTCCGCAATCGGGGCGTGCACCGCCGGCGCGACATTGGCTTCTGGCGCCGCCGGCTGGACCATAGCGGCAGCAACTTCGGCGACCGGCTCTTCGACCGTTTCGGCGAACGAATCTTCAAAGTTCAGGTCGAAGGCATCGTCCGACAGGCCTTCAGGGCTGGAAATCTCGCTTGTTGAGTCCGCAGCATCGGCAAGCACTTCATGCGCTTCCGGCTCGTCGAAGGCGATCGGCTCATCCGCGCGAACGTCGAAATCCATGTCGACATCGGCCATGGCATCGTCGAGGCCAGCAAAGCTCTCGTCGGAGATTGCCTGGCCGTCAAGCGCCGCCGCCTGCTCCGGCATGGCATGCTCGACGGGATCGGCGGCCATGAATGACTGTTCCGCCGCCGAATGGTCGTCGAGCATCAGCTCGTCTTCAAGCGACATTGCCACCGCATCGTCGAACTCGTCATCGGAGGCAACCGGCTCGACAGAAGCGGGCGTATCGGCAACGCTGTACAGGGCCTCTTCGGCTTCCTCATCGATCCGAAGGTCCTGGTCGAGCGAGGCGGCAAGCTCGTCCGCCATCGACTGATCGTCCTCGAAGGGGGACACGTCCTCGAGCGAACCGGCGACGGCATCGCCAATGTCGGACGCGAAAGCGGGCTCGACGGACGGCACGGCTTCAGCGGCGACCGCATGGCTGGCGCCGGCGACGTGGTCGTCGATCTCAGCCATGTCCAGTTCGAAATCGTCGTCGAGCGACACCGAAAGCTCGTCGTCCATCGCGCTGGCGTCAGCCGCTTCGAATGCCGGCTCATGCACGAAAGTCGGCTCATAAGCCTGGACAACCGGAGCGGCGTCGCTGTCGTCAGCGCCGAACTCGCCCATCATTTCTTTCTCGAGATCGATATCGAAATCGCCCTCTTCGAGCCCGCGATCGGCGGCTGGGGCCTGCGGCTGGGCGGGCGATTGCGGCCTGACCGGCTGGCGCGGGTCGAATCCCATGATCCTGGTCAGTTCCGCGAACGGATCATCCTCAGCGATGTCGTTGTTGTCGGCTACTCTCAGCTGGGTTCTGTCTGCCATTATTGTTCCCGAACTCGCACTCATTCGGACGCCATGGACGTCGCGTAGGGTTGGCCCTTACCAGCGCAATGTGGGCAAAAGGTGACAGGTTATTTAGTCAAACCTAACGCATTTCAGTGGGCGCGGCGGCCCCGATCAACGTCAGGCCGGACGTCAAAACGTCCGAAACAGCCTGCACCAGCCCTAGTCTGGCATGCGTCAATTGTCGGTCGTTAACCTTAACAAAACGTAAGTCCGGATTATCCGTGCCACGGTTCCAGTGCCCGTGGAAGCTGGAAGCCAGATCATAGAGGTAAAATGCCAGCCGATGCGGCTCGAGCGCAAGGGCGGCGGACTCGATCAGCCGCGGGTATTCGGCAAGCTTGCGGATCAGGCCGATCTCGCCCTCGTCGGTCAGCAATGCCGCGGCCGACGCCAGGCTGTTGCGGTCGAAATTGGCTTCGCCCAGTTGCTCGCTCGCCTGCCGGAACACCGAATGACAGCGCGCCGAGGCGTACTGGACATAGAACACCGGATTGTCCTTGGACTGCTCGGTCACCTTGGCGAAATCGAAATCCAGCGGCGCATCGTTCTTGCGATAGAGCATCATGAAGCGGATCGCGTCGCGGCCCACCTCCTCCACCACTTCGCGCAGCGTCACGAAATCGCCAGACCGCTTCGACATGCGCACCGGTTCGCCCTCGCGAAACAGCTTGACCAGATTGCACAGCAGCACGGTGAGCTTGACCTCTTCGCCGGCAATCGCCCGCGCCAGAGCCTCCAGCCGCTTGACGTAGCCGCCATGGTCGGCGCCGAGCACATAGATCAGGTCGACGAAGCCGCGATCGACCTTGTCCTTGAGATAGGCAACGTCGGCGGCGAAATAGGTGAATGAGCCGTCCGACTTGACCAGCGCCCGGTCCATGTCGTCGCCGACCGCGGTCGAGCGGAACAGCGTCTGCTCGCGGTCCTCCCAATCGTCGGGTTTCTCGCCCTTGGGCGGCGGCAGCTTGCCCTTGTAGATATGGCCCTTCAGCGTCAGATCGTTGATCGCGGAGCGGATCTTCCTGGCATTGTCGGCGTGCAGCGTGCGCTCGGAGAAGAACACGTCGTGATGCACGTTGAGCATCGCCAGGTCCTCGCGGATCATCGCCATCATCGCATCGATGGTGCGATCCTTGACGATGGCGAGCGCCTCGTCATCGGGCATCTGCAGCAGCGAGCGGCCGAATTCCGCGACCAGCGCCTGACCAACTGGCACCAGGTAATCGCCCGGATAAAGCCCGGCCGGAATCTCGCCGATGTCGTCACCCAGCGCTTCGCGGTAACGCAGGAATGCGGAACGGCCGAGCACGTCGATCTGCGAGCCGGCGTCGTTGATGACGTATTCCTTGGTCACGTCGTAACCGGCGAAGGCCATCAGATTGGCAAGTGCATCGCCGACGACAGCACCCCGGCAATGGCCGACATGCATCGGTCCGGTCGGATTGGCCGAGACATATTCGACATTGGTCTTCCTGCCGCCGCCAACCATCGAGCGGCCATAGTTGCGGCCCTCGCCGAGCAGTGCGGTCAGATGTGTCTGCCAGAAGCCGTCCTTCAGCCTGAGATTGACGAAACCGGGGCCGGCCACCTCTGTTGCCGCGACATCCTTGTCGTCGCGCAGCGCCTGCGCCAGTCTTTCGGCCAGCGCGCGCGGGTTCTGGCCGGTCGGCTTGGCCAGCATCATTGCCGCATTGGTCGCCAGGTCGCCATGGCTGGCGTCGCGCGGCGGCTCAACGGCAATGCGCGACAGGTCAGGCGAAATGCCGTCTTTGTCTTTCAGATCAAGCGCTTCGACGGCTTTTATGATTCGCGCGGTGAAATCGGCGAAGATGTTCATTTGTGTGACTCTGGGGTCTGGCTCTGGCGGCTTTGCAGCGAATCCGGCTCGTTGGCCGGCAAAATCGAGCCCGCCCTAGCCCAATTCAGGCGTATGGTCAAACAAACGCCGGTGTTCCTTGAGCGCGTAGGTGTCGGTCATACCCGCCAGGAAGTCGGCGACGCTGCGCGCCTTGATGCGATCATCGGCCCGATCCAGCCCCTCGCGCCAGCCATCCGGCATGGCGCGCGGATCGGCGAAATAGGCGTCGAACAGATCCTTGACGATCTGCTCGGCATCCGCGCGCACCCTCATAACCTCCGCGTGCCGGTAGAGGTGCTTGTACAGAAAGGCCTTCAGTTCCTTCTCCAGGGCAGCCATTTCGGCCGAGAAAACCACCATCGTCTCGCCAGCTGCCCTCACTGCATCGGCGCTCCGCGGCCTGATGCGATCGAGATTGGCGGTCGTCGACCTGATCACGTCCTCGACCATGGCCGTTATCTGCCGCCGCATCAGTTCGTGGCCGGTGCGCACGGCATCGAGGGAGGGATAGCGTTCGCGCACGCCTTTCAGGATCGTTCCCGGCAGCGAAACCGTCTCCAGCATGTCCAGCGTCAAGAGTCCTGCCCTCAACCCGTCGTCGATGTCATGCGTGTTGTAGGCGATATCGTCGGCGATCGCCGCGCATTGCGCCTCGATGCCGGCGAACCGGTCGAGTTCGAGATCGTGCAGTTGCGAATAATCACGGATCGCCTGTGGCACCGGCCCTTTCAGACCCTTGCCGTTGGCATCCGTCAGCGGCCCATTGTGCTTGACCAGGCCTTCCAGCGTTTCCCAGGTCAGGTTGAGCCCGTCGAATTCGGCGTAGCGCGCCTCCAGCCTTGTCACGATGCGCAGCGATTGGGCGTTGTGGTCGAAGCCGCCCCAGGCGGCCATCTTCTCGTTGAGCGCGTCCTCGCCGGTGTGGCCGAAGGGCGTGTGGCCGAAATCATGCACCAGCGCCACCGCCTCGGCCAGATCCTCGTCGCCGCGCAGCGCCCGTGCCAGGGCGCGCGCTATCTGCGCCACTTCGATCGAATGGGTCAGCCGGGTGCGATAGTGGTCGCCTTCATGGGCGATGAAGACCTGCGTCTTGTGCTTCAGCCGCCGGAAGGCCGTCGAATGGATGATGCGGTCACGGTCCCGCTGGAATGGCGTGCGGGTCGGGCTCTCCACCTCGTCGAACAGCCGCCCGCGCGAGTTTGCCGGATCGCAGGCATAGGCGGCGCGTGGCCGATAGCCGAATCCGATGTCGCCCAACTCACTGGTCATGGCTGATGCTGCCGCGTTTGACTTAGCCAGGTTGACTTGGCCCCTCGCGCTTCATACCTATCATGTGAAACCGAAAGCAAGGTGACGCCCATGGGCGCTGATGCCAAGACTGCCATGAAAGTCGATATGACCGAGGCCGCCGCCAAGCGGATCGCCAGGATTGTCTCGAACGAAGCCGGCAAGACGGCGCTGCGCGTTTCGGTCGAAGGCGGCGGCTGCTCGGGCTTCTCCTACAAGTTCGATCTGGTCGATACGCGCAACGACGACGACGTCGCCATCGAGAAGGACGGCGCCACCGTGCTGATCGACGATTTGTCGCTGGTCTATATGGGCGGATCTGTGATCGATTTCGTCGACGATCTGATGGGCCAGTCGTTCCAGATCCGCAATCCGAACGCCGTCGCCTCCTGCGGCTGCGGCACGAGTTTCTCCATATAGAATGCCTGCCATCGGTGCGGTCCGTCAGATCGCGCTGTCGGCTGGCCGTGACCTCGACGTGACGCTGGCTTTCTGGCGCGACGTGCTCGGCATGGCCGTCCATGCACGCTTCGATCCGCCGGGCATCGCCTTCATCATGGCCGGAGAAATCAGGCTGCTGTTCACCGACGGCGTACCGGCCGGAACCGTCTATCTCGACATATCGGGCCTTGATCAGTTCCATGCCTCGGCTGCTGCCGCCGGCGTGCCCTTCACCGCGCCGCCAACGCTTGTCCATCGCGACACGGACGGCCAGTTCGGTCCAGCGGGGGAAAGCGAATGGATGGCCTTCCTAAAGGACCCGGCTGGCAATACGATCGGCCTCGTCGAACGCCATCCGCCGCAAGAGCCCAACTGAACAGCATCGAGACCGCCATGAAAATCGTCACCTGGAACATCAACGGTGTCCGCGCCCGCATCGGCAACCTGACCCATTGGCTGACCGAGAGCGCACCCGACATCGTCTGCCTGCAGGAGATCAAGACGGTCGACGAGCAGTTCCCGCGCGCCGAGATCGAGGCGCTTGGCTACAATGTCGAAACCCATGGCCAAAAGGGTTTCAACGGCGTCGCGCTGTTGTCGAAGCTGCGCTTCGACGAGGTGATCAGGGGCCTGCCCGGCGACGATGCCGATGAACAGGCGCGTTTCATCGAAGGCGTTTTCTCAACCGACAAGGGCGCCTTGCGCGTTGCCTCGCTCTATCTGCCGAACGGCAATCCGATCGATGACGAGAAGAAGTTTCCTTACAAGCTGTCCTGGATGGCGCGGCTTGAGCGCTGGGCCGAAGAACGGCTGAGACTTGAGGAGGCTCTGGTGCTCGCCGGCGACTACAACGTCATTCCCGAGCCGATCGACGCGCGGTTTCCGGAGAACTGGCTGGGCGACGCCCTGTTCCAGCCGCAGACGCGACAGGCCTTCCGTCGGCTGCTCAATCTTGGTTTCACCGAGGCGGTGCGCGCGGTCACCGACGCGCGCGACACCTATACGTTCTGGGACTATCAGGCCGGCGCCTGGCAGAAGAACAACGGCATCCGTATCGACCACCTGCTTTTGTCGCCGGAAGCCGCCAACCGATTCTCATCGGCCTCTATCGAAAAGCATGTGCGCGCTTGGGAAAAACCGTCCGACCATGTCCCGGTGGCGATCGATCTCGCGCTTCAGCCGGCTTGAGAGAACCTCGCCGGGCCCGTCTGCGCTGAACCCTCATATCGCCACATTTCGCGCCGTTCATTGCAGACCAGCATGGCGGCTGGGGTTCCATGAGCACACGATTTCATCTTTGTCCCATTGGCCTGGCATTTGCCATGGCCGTTCCTGGTACGGCATTTGCCGACCAGGAATGCCTGGCCAATGGAAAATCCTACCAGATCGGTCAGGTCGCCTGCCTGACGGTGGCCGAGCAGAGCCATCTGGCCCGCTGCGATATGGTGCTCAACAACACCTCGTGGACGAAGATCGGGGATAGCTGCCCGGAAAACACGCTGGCGCCACACCCCCATGTCACGCCGATCTCGACGCCGGCGCCCAGCATGGTGCCGACGGAGCCGATCGCGAACTGAGCAATCTCCCGCTTCGTGGGGGAGATCGGCAGTTCAGCCGCCAGCAAAACTACTGGTCCGCGTTGTTGCCCTTGGTGAGGATATCATCGGCCAGCGAGATGGCGGTGCGACGGTCGGCCTCGCCCGCGGTGGCAAATGCCTCTTCCTGCATGCCGCGGATCCAGGGCTGGTCAGCCGGCGAAGCGCGTTCGAGCGCTGCCGTCATCATCGCCAGGCCGCGAACGATCTTGCCGCTCTGGAACAACAGATGGCCCAGCGTCGCCTGGGCGCCGGCATGGCCTTTCTCGGCGGCGAGTTGGAACCAGCGCCCGGCCTGCTTGACACTGGCCTTCACCCCGCCCTCGCCCTTCAGGAACATCTGCCCCATCTCGAACTGTGCGTTCGGGTTACGGTAGTTGGCAGCCGCGCGCATGTAGTATTCCTGGGCCGCCACCTCGTTCTCGGTGACCGGGCTGCCGGGAATGCCCGTGCGCAAATAGTCGCCAAGCGCCACCAGCGCATCGGAGACATAGCTTTCCTCGGGCGAGCCGGGCTCGACATCCTGGTCGACGATCTCGGAGAAGAACTTGAACGCCTCATAGTCGTCGCGCGCCACGCCGTCGCCCTCGGCATACATGCGGGCAAGCTTCCAGGTGGCGCCGATCTGGCCGTTTTCGGCGGCGTATTTGTAGGCCTCGGCAGCCTGCTCCTTGTGGCCGTTCTTGTAGGCGGAGAAGCCGAACTGGAAGACCGCCCAGGGGCTCGATTGCGGCTTCACCCCGGTCTTGTCGTCGAACACCTTGTCGTCGAAGGCCATGGCCTGGCCGACGGCGCCAAAGGTCGCGCCAAACGTGGCGGCCACGACCAGTGCCGAAAAGACAGACGACCTCAACAACTCAGATGTCCGCATAACAGTGTGTTTCTTTCGCACCGCCCGGATGGGTCACCGCGCCATCGCGCGCCGGCCCTACCGTCTGTGCATATTTCCATATCGCGCCCGACTGATAATCGGTCGCGCGCGCCTTCCATGTCTTTGCCCTCGCCGCCAGTTCGCTATCGGACAACGCCACATCGATCGTGCCGTTCACCGCGTCGATCGAGATCACGTCACCATCCCTGAGCAGTCCGATCGGGCCACCCACGGCTGCTTCGGGGCCGACATGGCCGATGCAGAAACCGCGCGTCGCGCCCGAGAAGCGCCCGTCGGTGATCAGCGCCACCTTGCCGCCCATGCCCTGGCCGTAGAGTGCTGCCGTCGTCGACAGCATTTCGCGCATGCCGGGGCCGCCGCGCGGTCCTTCGTAGCGAATGACGAGAACCTCGCCCTCCCTGTAGTTGCGATGGGTCACCGCCTCGAAACATTCCTCTTCCGAATCGAAGCAGCGGGCCGGACCGGAGAATTTCAACTCCGCCATGCCGGCGACCTTCACGATCGCGCCTTCGGGGGCCAGGTTTCCCTTCAAGCCCACGACACCGCCGGTTTGGGTAATGGGTCTGTTGGCCGGGCGGACCACATCCTGATGCTCATTCCAGACAACGTGCTGCATGTTTTCGGCCAAAGTGCGGCCAGTCACCGTCATGCAATCGCCATGCAGATAGCCGTGGTCGAGCAGGGTCTTCATCAGCAGCGGAATGCCGCCGGCCTCGAACATGTCCTTGGCGACATATTTGCCGCCCGGCTTGAGGTCGGCGATGTAAGGCGTCTTCTCGAAGATCTTGGCCACGTCGAACAGGTCGAACTTGATGCCGGCCTCGTGCGCGATCGCCGGCAGATGCAGTGCCGCGTTGGTCGAACCGCCGGTGGCCGAGACCACGGTCGCCGCATTCTCCAGCGCCTTCAGCGTGACGATGTCGCGCGGCCGGATATTTCTGGCGATCAGCTCCATGATCTTTTCGCCCGAGGCGAAATTGAACCGGTCGCGCATTTCATAGGGCGCCGGCGCGCCGCAGGAATAGGGCAGCGCCAGGCCGATCGCCTCGGCGACGGTCGCCATGGTGTTGGCGGTGAACTGGGCGCCGCAGGAACCGGCCGAGGGACACGCGACCTGCTCGATCTCAAGCAGTTCGTCATCGCTGATCGTGCCGACTGAGTGCTGGCCGACCGCCTCGAAAACATCCTGCACGGTGATCTGGCGGCCGCGATAGCTGCCGGGCAGGATCGAACCGCCATAGATGAAGATCGACGGCACGTTGAGCCGCACCATGGCCATCATCATGCCGGGCAGCGACTTGTCGCAGCCGGCGAGCCCAACCAGCGCGTCGTAGCAATGGCCGCGCATGGTGAGCTCGACCGAATCGGCGATGACCTCGCGCGACACCAACGACGACTTCATGCCCTGGTGACCCATGGCGATGCCATCGGTGACGGTGATGGTGCAGAATTCGCGCGGCGTGCCGCTGGCGGCCGCGACGCCCTTCTTGACCACCTGCGCCTGGCGCATCAGCGAAATGTTGCAGGGCGCCGCCTCGTTCCAGCAGGAGGCGACCCCGACCAGCGGCTGCGCAATCTCGGCCGCCGACAAACCCATGGCATAGAGATAGGAACGATGCGGCGCACGCGCCGGACCGACGGTCACATAGCGGCTAGGGAGCTTAGCCTTGGAGATGACTTTGGCGTCCATACTCTTCCTTGCCCCATCTTCCCTGCAAATGGGGCGGAGCGGCCTGCCCCCTCGCCGAGCCTTTTGGCGCGTGTCCCGAGACAAGATCGAGGTGCGCCGGGTTTATGGCGGGAAATGGGCAATTTCCTCAGCCCAGCTTCTACCGCAGGGGTTGTTCAGAAAGTGTTGCCAAAACGTCACAATAGCAGGAGGCGCAAGCGGTTTGGATTACGTGCAATGCAGCTTGGATGAGACAATCGCGGGCAATGCGATCTCAAACGAAAAAAGCCGGGCAGTGCCCGGCCTTTCATGCGCAATTTCAATTCGTTACCACTTGACCTTCAATGATGTTGAAAGTGCCGTGACAAGGTCGTTGCCGAAGTCCGCGGTATAGCCATTGTCATATGTTAGGCCATCATCTGGGTTTACGGCCGTATGGATCGATCCACTGGTCAGCACTCCCACCGCGCCCCCAAGTCGAACCTCGATGTTCTGAGTTGGCGTGTAGGCCACGCCACCGCTGAGGGTCCAGGTATCGGTCTGGGCGCTCAGGCCGGTCGACGTTCCGCGATCCCACGTGATAACCGCCGCACCGCTCCACTGATCATTGAATTTGTGGCCGACGCCGCCGGAAACTGTCCAGCCATCGCGATAGAGTAGATCGAGCGAGGTAAGCCGCAATGGGCTGGTCGTCGTGCAGGATGCCGTGCCGGTGGGACAAAACGGAATGCTCTGTAGCTCGCTCCAATTCATCCACTTGATGGATCCGAATGCCAGCCAGCCAGGAGCTATGCCCGACTGAAGCTTGAGCTCTACAGAATCCGGAACCTGCGAGGAACCACTAACATTCGTCACTTTGCCCAAAAACGGATTTAAAGGATTGAGGGCCGCGGGAACCTGAGACAGATCCAGCGTTCCGTCCAAATTGTTGAGCTTGACCGCCGAATTATAGACCAAGCTGGCGCGCAGGGCGATATCCGGAATCTCATACGCAACGCCGGCTCGCCATCCCCAGCCGTCACCCTCAAGGTCAAGCCGCCCTATGCCCGCACCGGGAATGGGAGCCACCAATTGTTCTTTGAAGCCAGAAACATTCTCGTGGAACACGCCGCCGATAAAACGAAACTGTCCTTTGCCGAGATCCATTTTGTAGGAGCAGGTTCCACCCACAGCCTCGCTCTTCACCTGGGTTTCAACATTGCTGTTCGCGCCGGCCCAATTCCGACCCGGGTTGCTGGACGCACCAATCGGCTGGCCATAGTCCACGAGGCAATCGACGGGGCCCATACCCGCCTTGATGCCGACGCTCGGCACCCAATAGCTTTCGGTATCGCGAGCACTGTTGGAGAAACCCATGAGGTTAAGGGGGCCGTCGGACGGGTCGGTGTCCTTCACGTTCTTGAGGTCGCGCTGCGGCATCACATAGGTGCCGGAGACCTCACCCGTGACTTGGGCAGGATCGAACAGCAGATCGATATCGTAGCCGCCACGCTCCAGGCCGCCGGCATGTGCCGGATTCATCGCCGTCCCGATCAAAGCCAGCGAAAAGCAGCCCGCCCCCAGCAGCGCCTTCAGTCGCAGAATAGTCATGAAATGTCCTCCCCCGAATTCGAGTGCACCAAGCTAGAACCAATTCAGGTTAACGGTGCAACAACGAATTCGCGGGCGTACATGTACACACTGGCCAGCCGCATTTTCGAGGAAATGCAACCGGGTGCGGCAAGGCCGAAAAATGGTCTGTGAAGGCTGAGCGGCTCTCAAAAAACAGGGAAAACCATCCAAAAGGCTCGAAAACAGGCCTTTTTTGGGGTCCGGGAGCCCCATTGTTACATTATGGCAACAATGCGGCTAAAACTTCCGTTTACGTCAATATTAACGCAACGGAATGCTGATTTTCCAGGCGGAAAACCAGCATTTTAGAGGGGTCTAAAGTCTCGCGAATCTATCCTCAACCGGCGTCGCGAACCCTGGCCAACGCGACCGACAGCTTGTCCTGTGCATCGCGGTATTCGGCGAGCTTTTCACGCTCGGCATCGACGATCTCGGCCGGCGCGCTGGCCACGAACCTCTCGTTCGACAGTTTCTTGTGCAGGCGCGCGATCTCCTCGGTCACCTTGGCCAGTTCCTTCTGCAACCGTGCAGCCTCGGCGGCGAGGTCGATCAGGCTGCCAAGCGGCAGGCAGATCGTCGCCTCGTTGAGCACGATCTGCGCCGAACCCTTGGGCGCGACATCGGCAAGCGAGATGTCGCCGACCCGCGCCAGCCGCTTGATCGCCGAATCCTCGCGAACGAGGCGCTCGCGTGTCACATCGTTGGCGCCGACCACGACGAGCGGTGCGATGGCTGCCGGCGGCACGTTCATCTCCGAACGCACGGAGCGGATGCCGGAGACGAGGTCGACCAGCCAATTGATGTCGGCTGCAGCCTCGGCGTCTTCGAAGTCCGGTGACGGCCACGCGGCATGGCACAGCAGCGAGGGGCGTTGCTTGCCTTCGCCAGCGGTCTGCGCCCACAGTTCCTCGGTCATGAACGGCATCATCGGATGCAGCAGCTTGTAGATCTCGTCGAGCACGAAGGCGACGCAGGCTCGGCTTTCGGCTTTGGCCGCCTCGTCGGTTCCCATGAACACCGGCTTCAGCAGTTCCAGGTACCAGTCGCAGAACAGGTTCCAGACAAAGCGGTAGGCAGCGCCCGCCGCCTCGTTGAAGCGGTATGAGGTGATGCCGTCCGTGATCTCGCGCGCCGCCCGCGTCAGCTCGGTGAGGATCCAGCGGTTGACCGCCAGCTTGGCGTCGTTGAGCCAGAAATCGTCATTGCGCGCGACCTCGTTCATCTCGGCAAAACGCGTCGCGTTCCACAGCTTGGTGCCGAAATTGCGATAGCCGGCGATGCGCGCCGGATCGAGCTTCACGTCGCGGCCCTGCGCCGCCATCACCGTCAGCGTGAAGCGCAGCGCATCGGCGCCGTATTCGTCGATCAGGTCGAGCGGATCGATGACGTTGCCTTTCGACTTCGACATCTTGGCGCCGTTCTTGTCGCGCACCAGCGCATGGACATAGACGGTGTGGAACGGCTCCTCGTCCATGAAGTGCAGGCCCATCATCATCATGCGGGCGACCCAGAAGAAGATGATGTCGAAGCCTGTCACCAGCACGTCGGTCTGGTAGTAGGTCTTCAGCTCGGGAGTCTCATCGGGCCAACCCAGCGTCGAGAACGGCCACAGCGCCGACGAGAACCAGGTGTCCAGCACGTCCTCGTCACGGGTCAGGATCTCGCCCGGCTTGAAGTTCTCCAGCTTGTCCTCGACCCAGGCCTTCCACGGTCCTTCCAGCGCCAGATAGAATTCGATCGCGGCGCTCAGCGCCTCTTCCTCGGTCTTCTCGACGAAGACGCGCCCGTCCGGCCCGTACCAGGCCGGAATCTGGTGGCCCCACCAGAGCTGGCGCGAGATGCACCAGGGCTGGATGTTCTCCATCCAGTCGAAATAGGTCTTTTCCCAGTTCTTCGGCACGAAGTTCGTGCGACCTTCGCGCACTGAAGCGATTGCCGGTTTGGCCAGCTCCGCCGCATTGGCATACCATTGCTCGGTCAGGAACGGCTCGATCGGCACGCCGCCGCGATCGCCATGCGGCACGGCGTGGCGATGCGGCTCGACCTTTTCGAGGAAGCCGCCCTCTTCCATCAGCTCGACGATCTTCTTACGCGCGACGAAGCGATCGAGGCCGTCGAGTTCGTCCCAGACCGCCTGGCGCTCCGGCGTCACCTCGAGACCGGCAAGGAAATCCTCATTGTCCCTGAGACTTACCGCCGCCTCCGTGGTCAGGATATTGATCGCCGGCAGCTTGTGGCGCCTGCCGACCTCGAAATCGTTGAAGTCGTGCGCCGGCGTGATCTTGACCGCGCCCGAACCTTTTTCCGGATCGGAATACTCATCCGCCACCACGGGAATCCTGCGGCCAACGATCGGCAGGACGATGTTCTTGCCGACCAGATGCCGGAAGCGCTCGTCGTCGGGATGCACCGCGACGGCCGTATCGCCCAGCATCGTCTCCGGGCGCGTCGTCGCCACGGTGATGAAGGTTTTCGGGTTTTCCGGGTCGAAGACCTTGCCTTCGACGGGGTAGCGGAAGTGCCAGAGATTGCCATTGACCTCCTGCTGCTCGACCTCGAGATCGGAGATCGCGGTGAGCAGCTTGGGGTCCCAGTTCACAAGACGCTTGTCCTTGTAGATCAGCCCTTCCTTGTAGAGCGTGACGAACACTTCGAGCACCGCCTTGGACAGGCCTTCGTCCATGGTGAAGCGTTCGCGTGACCAGTCGGCCGAGGCGCCGAGCCGCTTCAACTGGTTGAAGATGGCACCGCCGGATTCGGCCTTCCACTCCCACACTTTCTCGATGAACTGTTCGCGGGTCAGGTCGCGGCGATGGATCTGCTTTTCCATCAGCTGCCGCTCGACCACCATCTGCGTGGCAATGCCGGCATGGTCCATGCCCGGCTGCCACAAGACGTTCTTGCCGCGCATGCGCTCGAAGCGCACCAATATATCCTGCAGCGTGTTGTTGAGCGCGTGTCCCATATGCAGCGAGCCGGTGACGTTCGGCGGCGGGATGACGATGGTGAAGGCCTCCGCCCCCTCCTCGGCCCCGGCACCGGCGCGAAACGCGTCGGCCTCTTCCCAGACTTTGGCGATCTTCGGCTCGACGGTTTTGGCGTCGTAGGTCTTTTCAAGCATGGGAAAATGGTCCGCGCTGTCGGGAGTTTTGCTGGTCCGGTGTAAATCGGAAGGTTTTGGCCAAGTCAACCGCAAGGGCAGTCTCGGACCCTCACAAGCAGATAGGCGCGGCCTCAGTCATTTCAACGCAAAGCGATCCGTCGTCCTGCCGACAACGACTTCACCAAAAGAAACGGCGCCACGAAGGCGCCGTTTCCTCTGGGCAATCGGCATGGGGAACTACTGCGCCCCGCGCGCCACGCGCTCGATCTCCTCGCGCACCAGCCTTTCGACCAGTGTCGGCAGATTGTTGTCGAGCCAATCCTGCAGCATCGGCCGCAGCATCTCTTCGGCCATCTCGTCGAATGTCTTCTTGCTGCGGCTGGCAAATGCGTCGGAAAGCTCGCCAAAGGCAGCCGCGACCTGACGGCCGGTGTGCTCGGAAACGATCGCCGGACGCGGCGCGTCGCTGGCCGCCACCGGCCGCACCACGCTTGCATCCGGACGAGACGGCTCGGTAGCCGGTTTCGCGGTCGGTTCATCCCCTGGAGCCTCCATCGACGGCTGGGCAGCTGTCTTGCGGGCTTCGCTCCGGTCTGGCACCGCCGCCCTCGCCTGCTCGCCAACCGCGGCGATCTCGCGACGCCAATCGGCGATGGAAGCGTCGGCGACAGGACGCGATATTGGCGCTTCAGCCGTGATTGGCTCCGCTGCAACGCGGGCGCTGACCTCGGCGAGTGTCATCGATGGCCTTGCCGGGCTGGGATCGGGGCGCACCGGCGTTTCCATGCGCGCCACCACCGGCTCGGCCGGCGGCAGCTGTGACTGGACTTCCGCCAGCGTGACAGGCTTCCTGCCCTCGGGGGCGGCATGCAGGTCGGCACGAAAAGCTTCCACGTCGGGGGCTGCATAGGCGCTCGACGCGCTCTCCAGATCCTGGCTCAGCTCATCGGCGTCGCCCGGCTGCTTGCGGCCGCCGTCGCTGTCCTCGATGATCCGCCTGATGGAAGCCAGTATCTCTTCCATGGAAGGTTCGCGCTGTGCGCTGCTTGCCGTTGCCATCGTCACATCCGCCGCCCTTGTGACCCCTGTTGGGTTTTCCGCTCCGGCAGAGCCGGATCGAATCATGGCCACAGCGTAACCGACGGATCGCCGCACGAGAATCCCCAATCTGGGGACTTGTGGGATTTCAACAGATTAGCGCCATCTGAACCCGAGAGCCGCAGCGCGAAAGATCCTGCTCAAGCAGGGAACACGGCCAGTTCAGGCCGAACGCCTCAGCGGCCGTCCGGCGTGCGCAGTCCGTACCACTTGTCCTTGACCGCGTTGTAGTGCTCTTCAGGCTTGTATTTCGCTACCTGCAAGCCAAGGCGGTCGACGGACAGACGGCCGGTCGCCTGCAGGATGGCGTAGCTCGCCACCACCACATCGTGTTCGTAACCGGCCTGGTTGATCTGGGCGGTGATGACCGTCGCCTGCGCATTGAGGACGTCGAGCGTGGTGCGCTGGCCGACATTGCGCTCTTCGATGACACCGTTCAGTGCCAGCTTCGCGGCTTCGATCACTTGCCTGTTGGCCGTCAGCTGCTGCTGCGCGGCGGTGTACTCGGTCCAGGCGGCGGTGACGGCCTGGCGCACCTGGTCGCGGCTGACGTCGACCTGGATGCGGGCCTGGCTGAGTGATTCCTTGTTCTGGCGCACGATCGCCGAGGTGCGGCCACCTGAATAGATCGGGATGGTCAGCGTTGCCCCGACACTGGCCGAATTGGTCGTGCCATCCTGCGAACCGACGCCTGGCAAAGGCGAGGTATTGCGATAGGCGCTCGAAACGCCGGCGGAAGCCGACAGCTGCGGCAACAGCGCGCCTTCGGCCGACTTCACCGAAAACGCCGCGGCGTCGACCAGATGCTGCGTGGCAAGGATGGCCGGATGCTCGTTCGAGGCCACCCCGACGGCGGCGGCGAGGCTCGACGGCAACAGCTTTGCCACCGGCGAAGCGCCCTTGAGTTTGCCCGGCTCGTCGCCAACGATCTGGCGATAGAGCGCCGCACTTGCCAGCGCCTGCGCCCGGGCAGCACTCAGCGACGCCACCGCGGCGGCGCGCGAAGCGTCGGCCTGGGCGACATCGGTGCGCGTGCCTTCGCCAACTTCGAAGCGCGAACGCGCCGCGCGCGCCGTTTCGGTCAGGAACTGCAGGTTCTGCTCGGTCAGCACGGCGACCTGCCGGTCGCGAATCACGTTCATATACGCTTGCGCCGCACTGAACAGGATGCCCTCTTCGGTGTTGCGCAGGCTTTCGACCGAAGCCCGGACCTGCGCTTCGGCGGCAGCGACATTGTTCCTGGTCTGAAAGCCGTCGAACAGCGTCTGGTCGATCTGGACGCCAAAATTGCCGGTGGTCAGCCGCACGCTTGAATTGGTGCCGTTGAGATGGCTGCTCGAATAATCGATATCCGCCGAGCCGGTGACAACCGGGCGGTAGCCCGACTTGGCGATGGCGACACCCTCATCGGTGACGCGAACGCCGGCACGGGCCGAATTCAGTGAAGAATTGTACTGGTAGGCCTTTGCAAGCGCGCCGGAGATGGTTTCGGCTGAAGCGGCCAGTGGGGACAGCATGGTCGCCGAAACGAGGACGGCGGTGAAAAGTGACTTGCGTAAAGACGGCACGGTTAAACCCTCATTCGTTTTCCATGGGAACCGCGCCGCGCCTGCTTCTCTCATAGATCAGCCGGCGCCGCGTGTTCGTGTTCCCTGCTGCTCACCCCCAAAGTGCCCCCAGTTTGGCATCAGCAGCGATCGTTCAAATGCAAGCGACCATGACAAAGCCTCTGCTGCAAGGCCAAATCATTCAGAATTCGAAAGCACGAATGCGTTCAAACCCCGGTAGTGGCTTAATTGCCGCATTAAATGCACGTCTTCCGGTTACAACCCCCCCGGCCTTGAAAAAGAGACGGGCCACGCCGGAATTGCCCTGCCCTTCGACGGCGACGAGTCGGCCGCCTTCGGCAAGCTGGTCGAGCAACGGGGCCGGCACTTCCGCGACACTGCCACCGATAAAGATAACATCATAAGGCGCCTTGGCGGCATGCCCCTGCGGCAACGCGCCCTGGACGACGGTCACATTGCCGCAGCCAAGCGACGAAAGCGTCGATCTGGCGGTTTCCGCCAGCGCCGAATCGTTTTCCAGCGCCACTACGGACCCGGCCAGCCGCGACAGGATGGCCGAGGCGTAGCCCGTTCCGCAACCGACATCGAGCACCGAATCGGTCGGGTTGATCTCGGCCAGCTGGATAAGCTTGGCCAACGGCGACGCTTCCATCAGGTAGCGCGAACCGTCCGCGCCGGCTGCAATGCGGATGTCCTCGTCGATATAGGCGAGATCGCGCTGGGCGGCGCCGACAAACATCTCTCTTGGGACGACAAGCATTGCATCGAGTAGCGGCGCGCTGGTCACATCTGTGGTGCGGACCTGGCCGTCGACCATCTTGACGCGTAGTTCGGAGAAATCAGCGCTCATGTCCCAACCAGTCCGCTTGCCGCGCCAGAACCGCGGTCCATTGTGTCAGGAACTTCAGGCCCCTGCGCTGCCGCGCGGGGGCCCGGGCATTGGAGGCCTCGCCCGGAATCGAACCGGGGTGCAAGGATTTGCAGTCCTCTGCGTAACCACTCCGCCACGAGGCCTCATTGCTCCCGGCGTTCCACCCGGTTCCAATAGGTTGCGGCGAAAATGCCGTCAAGCGGCCACCTTGCATTCCGAACGGTTTCCTCGCGTCAGTCCGGACGGCGTCCGGCAAATCATCGGACCGCTTTATTAGCGGACAGTTAAGCATAGCCTGATGGGAGAAGAAACGCATCCTGTCGCCGCATGACAGGGCAAGGCTTGCCTCCGCCGCGGCTGTTCTCAAGCAGATCCGTGAGGCACTGGAAGAGCACGCCGCCCACTGAAACACCACCTTGCGCTATCGGCGGTCAATCGGGCCGGCGACGCCGTTCCCACCAGACGACAAAGCGACGCCGGTGACGGCGAACCATGGCGAATTCATAGGACAGCACCAGCAATCCGAGCGGAACCATCCAGAAGCCGAGGATCGGCAGGAAACCGAGGATGCCACCGATGGTCAGCAGGATGCCGATCGTGATTCTGAGCCCGCGCGAGCGCGGCATTTTGAACTCGCGCCCGAAAACGGAGATTTTGCGCGCCGGCATCTGGTTGTCTTGTGCTGTCATCGTCTCGAAAGATTGACCCGTTTCGATCGTTCGCAAGCATGCTCAAACCAAAGCCGCCGCCGCGCTTTCGGTTCCATATCCCTGCCAAGACGGCTAATATGAGGGCATCCTTCGACGATTGCGAGAAAGGCCTATGCGAAAAAGCCTCGGAAAAATGTGAAAAGCTTCTTTGCAAAGCCGAAAAGGGCAGCTATAGGCTGCGCCACTCACATAAGAGCCTCCGTTCCCCGGTAGCTCAGTGGTAGAGCAACCGGCTGTTAACCGGTTGGTCGCTGGTTCGAATCCGGCCCGGGGAGCCACTTATTCCAGAAATGCCTTGAAACCCAAGCCTCGCAAGGGTTTCCGCTTCCCCAGAGATACACCGCGCGATACACTGCGGGGTACCCTGAACTATGAAGATCGACGTGAAGCACTTACAGAAACGTGGCATTGCCGGCTGGCGCTATCGGCGGAAAATTCCGAAGAAGCTCCAGGCCGCTGCGGGCAAGTTGGAAATCCTGGTCCCGCTCGGCGCGACCGAACATCAAGCACTGAAGGCTTACCCCAAGGTGCATGCACAGGCAGAGCAGCAGTTGCGCCTTTGGTCTCGGCCGCAGGATGCGCGAGCCCTAAGCAGCTTGGCCGGCACCCCTACCCTGACCGACTTTGAGCACCATAGGCTGAGCCGCGCACGGCTTCGCGCGCTCAGTCTCGACCCCGAATGGATCGGTCCAGAGCACGAGGATGACCCCGAAGCATTAGCTCGGGAATTAATCGCTGAGCAGATTGCCGAAAAATATCCAGTCGACGACCGAGGCAATCCAGTCGGCATAGAGTCGGCGGACCGCGCCCTGATCCACGCACTTGTCCTTGGTCAAAGTCAGCAACGCCCTGCCCCGACCTTGGAGGATGCCAAGAGGCTGTACCTCAAAGAGAAGGTTGGCACTGACGAAACGAAGAAGATGGAGCTTGAGCGAGTGTTCAAGCTCGTCAGCGCGGCTCTTAGCAAGGACCGAACATTAAGCAGCCTCAAGCGGGAAGACGCCAAAGAGGTCAGGGATCACATGCTCGATGGCCGCAAAGCGTCGTCCGTGGACCGCTACCTGAATGTGGTCCGTGCGATGATCAACCACGCCATCAGAGAATTTGACCTCACCGGCGTCACCAATCCCTTCATGAACTTGGAGGCCGCGCCCAAGGACAAGGCAGAGCCTGATAAAGACAAACGGCGGCCCTTTACGTTGGATGAGACTGCCGCCATCTCGGCGCGCCTTGTGTCACACGCCAAGACCGACCTCCAGCACATCTGGCGCATTCTTAAAGGGACTGGATGTCGCCTCGCCGAGGTCTCGGGTTTGCGGGTTGCAGACGTGCATCTCGAACACGCCACCCCGCACATCACGGTCGAGTGGCACGACGACCGCCGCATTAAGAATGCAGTGTCGCGCCGCAACGTGCCTTTGATCGGAGACGCTCTGAATGCCGCAAAGGAAGCCTTCAAAGCCGCCGGCAATGCCGCAATGCTGTTCCCAACCTACGGACGTCCTAAGGGTGCATCCTCAGCATCGGCCGCCTTGGGCAAGCATGTTCGGGCCTGTGTGGCTGATCCAAAAGCCACCACCCACTCCCTACGCCACCTCATGAAGGACCGGTTACGCTTGGCCGGTGTCAGTAAGTCGGACCAAGACATTGTTCTGGGTCATTCCTCGGGCAGCGTTGGGGAGGACTATGGTGGCGACGAGGCGCGGCTTGAGATGGCCAGACGGGCGATTGAAAAGGCCGCTGGCTAAGCCTTAAGTCACCAACCAATCATGTAAGTGATTAAATCCACGAACGACGCGAGCAGAAGCAGCGCGAAGCCTGCGATAAAAAGCCAAAGCGCGCGGCTCCTGTCGGTTCTTTCTTCGGGGTCCTGCTCCTGTTGCCAGTCTTCCAGTGTCTTGTCGATCTCCACGAAACTCCTCATAACCGCGCCTCTGTTTAGCGCTTCGTAGTCGCTAATTTGATAAGGCCCGAGATGCAAATTGGCTCGCAGGGTGTTGTGGTTGTTTACAAGCACCATGATTTCCCTAAACGCTGGCTTCGCACGGAGGATGGCGAAGAAGCTATAGGAAGTCTTGGTGCCCTTTCTCCTTGTGTCTGCTGACAGCGGAGTTAGCACTGGCAACCCAGATGGGGCGTGTTTCTCGACAAGGGTCAGCGCCCTGGTCTTCAGATACTTAGAGCGGAACCGGAAGAAAGGTAGTTGGACAATGTCGCGGAAATCCCGCAACAGCATGATTGAGCCGATGAAATTGGCCAACACCCCAAAAAACGCGCACAGCTTGACGAAGACTGCCACTTTCCCCTCCCATGCCCCCTTGCGGTGCAGAACGCCTCAACTATTACGCTTGCAATCAAGAGCGGTTGTCGTATCCGTCGACTCACGGTCTGTTCCGTCGCCACAAAGTGTAGGCCATGTAGGCGAGTATTAAAAACAACGCGACGAGGGCGCCGATGCTGCCTACGGGCCCTACGCCTCGAATGCCAATGCCCCAGGCGGCTATTTCAAGAGTGTCCATTTGTTTGCGTCCCAAACTGATTCCTATCCGAAGCATGCGCGCACAACAGTTGTCGCTACGGTTTAAGGCCGAACGCGGCGCGTTTGCGGCTAACAGCTTGGAACCGCGCAAAGGCATCAATTACGCTATCCACAGGAATCTGAGAGCGTGACATCACATTAGGCTAAGGGCGAGTTCGATGATGCTAGGGGTGTTGGCATCCTCCAATGGGAGGGCCATCGTCAAAAGGAAGAGCGAGGAGCCGCCAGTGCTTCAATCGTTGGTTGTCGCGGGTGAGAAGGTCGCCGAAGGTGCCCGGATAGTAACCGTCACACTGCCATGGATGGCAATCCTATCCGAGATTGCAAAGGACCCTCAGTTCCTTTTCCACTTTGCCCAAGCCCCAAGGAGTTTCGAGGAGTTCCTAGCAGGGGCTTACCAGCGGGCCGGCTACAGCGTCACTCTCACGCCCCAGCGAGGGGATTTGGGCAGAGACATCATCGCGTCCAAGGACGGATTTGGGTCTGTTCGAATCTTAGATCAAGCAAAAGCCTACTCGGCTGGCCATCTTGTCGGTCACGATGACCTTCGGGCGAGCTCGGGGTGCTATCAGGGGATCTGAATGCATGTAAGGCAGTAATCACTACTACTTCGGCATTTAAACCGGGAGTGGTCACTTCATTAGAGTTCACCAAATTTATGCCCTACCGACTTGAGCTAAGGGACGGCCTGGCCTTGGGTGCCTGGCTCGAAGAGCTGAGGAACGCGAAGCCCGCCTAATCGGAGCTTCCATGTGCAACGTCGACAACCTGACCACGTCGCAACAGGCCATCCGCCAGCGGACCGATGCCCTGGGGGACATGACCAAATTCTCGGACGGCCAACAGTCTGAGAGCGTCAACTGCCTCTCTTATAGGGCGGAAGCTTCCACGCCGCCTACGCAGGTAGAGGCGCACCTGTATGGTCTATTGGATAACAGGCAATCGAGCGTGGTTGAGCGAAGTCGCTATCAGTATCATCGACCAAGGAACAACACCCAGCATTGAGGCCACCGTTGCGTTCTTAAGGTACCAGTACTTCATTTTGACGATTTCTGAGTTGCGCCAAATCTGACCCACGATATCGCGCTTCAATTCCACCTCGGTCAGGGCTGTGTAACGTTGACTGTAGTCGCCTTCTGTCAATGATGCGATTTCATTGAAATAGACGAGCGATTTACGCCCACCTGAAAGGTGAGGATAGGTACAGTAGTAAAGGCTAAGAATCGTCCACCCTACCGCGGCCACGAAAAGACCCAATAAAATAGTGATATACCAAGCCTTGAGATCGCCAAACGTCAAATTTAGTCCAACTGCCGCTATCTGAGCAGACGCTATTGCGAATAAGGCAGAGACTTTGTTGTCGATGCGTGGGAAAAATCCTTGTATTCGATCGAGTTGACGTTCAGCGACTTCGATCGAAACCACGCTTGGGTTGCCCTCGGCGTTCACGGAACCGCCCATCCCCAATTAGATCTATAGATTGGTGCGTTATTCATGGCCGTCCACAATCTCGCCTCCCATATTTCCTTGCCGTCCCAGATTTTTACCTCTTTGTTCATGGCGTCAAATACGGCCTTCGTTATCCGTGTTGGATAGTCGTTACCGAGAGTGCAGAGCTTAGCTGCCCAGTTGGCGGCCCGGCCGACCCACACCAAGTCGTTTGAGCCCCGGACGCCCGTCTTTGCGACTTTGAGTTTTGAAGTGTCGATTCCGACAGTGTGCTTCAGGACAAAATCGGAATCTTTGTAAACTGATTTCAAGGCCGGCTGGATGATCTGCGTCCGAGCATGGTTGATCTGAAGTCCAGTTTTAACGGCTGCCGTATTCTTACGATCTCCAATGTAGACCGCCATGATGCGATCACCGTCATAGGCCGTGATTGCACCGCCCAAGCTCTTTATGATTTTGGCTGCTGCGTGAAGAAACGCCTTATAAACCTCAGCAGCGAACTGCGCACTTCTATTGTCTACAAGTTTCGTTGATTCGGACATATCTGCATAGAGAACTGTTGCTTCGATATCGATCGAATCGTTGCCGAGCTTAATACTGGCATCAGAAGGCACCACGTTTCCGTCACGCGTCGTCCACGCGCCTCTAAAAATCGTGCTGACCTCAGTCGCGAGGTCATCTTTCAATGTCATTTAAGGAGATCTCCGCCCGGATGGTATTTACGGACCGCGAGACTACTTTTCAATGGGTGCACCATTCCCACAGTTGAGTCATCGCCTTTTACCGCCACAGTCGACCACCGCCACCGCTACATGGCGTCTGCATCTTTCTGTCCCTTAAATTCCCCCAACGAGCACCTCGGCATGGTCCCGCAGCATGGCCGATACGTCCTCATTAACTCAGCGAATGCAGCTTCTTCCGCCCGCCGAGCCGCTTCCCGATCTACCAGTTCTGCGAGGGCCTCACATCGTGAACACCCTACCCTCAACCTTAAAATGTAACCTGGCGTCGGCCCCAGGGGGCAAACGTGGGTTCCCTCGGATTTGGTGTCCTCGACAGACAGGGGCAAAGGCCCAGCAAGCCAACCTATCTTGTAGTCGATGGCAGCCGCATATTCGACAGAAAGTCCACATCGGGCCGCAGCTTCCTCGGCTTCGATTTGTATTGCAGCGGCGTCACCGTGAGAGAGACCCCGGCCGGGGGGCCATCTGCCATGTTTCTCGGCAAACTGCTGGCTTAGAAGATACGTTCGCAGTGTCAGCCAGAAGGCCTGTGCCCCGTCTATATCTATGATCGCGGAGCGCCCAAGCCCTAAGCAGAACGTACCATCGCCATTTATGTGTCGTTCCGGGCAAGCGGCCGGAAGCCTATAGCCAATCCTAGACTCGCGAACCGTTGCTGCCGGAGTGTCGGTATCAATAAGAAGATCAAAATCGGCTGCGGGTGCACCGCTTTGACGCCTGGGGGCCACTCCCACTCGCAACCAAGTCTCGCCATCATTGACGATGCGAGCCCAGTCCGGCAGCGCTTCGGCGATTAGGAGAGCCAGCGCGTTCACTGATCGAGATGCGACCTCTCTGCGCCAACCGGCTCGGGCGCAGCAGCAGCTGCTCGCGACTCGGGACCTTGGAACGCTACGTCATCATAGTGAAGGTCTTGAGCGACCTGACCCGGGAAAAGAGCCCGGATTGAATAGGAGGCCGTTTCATAGGCTTTGTCTCCGATCCTTGTCTCTACGCCGCTGCAGACTTCCTGGCGAACCTGAGAGCTAATGGTCGCTTTACTGGAAGCTACTCGGACCGCCCGGTCGCCCCGAATGCCAATGCGACTTACGGGAGTAGGACCGAGCTCAAAGCCAATTGCAAGTCCGAGTGAGTCTATCCCCGACAGAATACTCCGGCACAGATCAAAAGAAGAGCGAAGCGCCCCTGCGCACTGAGCTCCTATGTCGACGCTGTCAGCCTCGTCAACTTGGGTGCCTTGACCATCTGCAAGAAGACCGTGGATACAGTCTCCCACAAAACGAACCTTGCGGCCGGCAAAGTCTTCCTGCACGACCGCGTTTAGCTCACTGCGTATCACATGCAAGTTACGAACTGCTTCTGAGACAGTGTTCGTCGCCACTGCATTGTCAACGTATGCCGTATAGCCCTCAATGTCGGCAAACACGGAAACCATGGGCATTCGAATGCTGCGGCTCGGCATAAGCGCTTCGTAGTCGATCGAACGAAGCGGCAGCACGTGAGGATGGAATACGAAATCGTCACTACCGGCGGTCGTCGTCCGATGCTCGCGAATGTCAGATTGCCAATCTGCTGCGCGACGCCTGGTATCGGCGTCTCTGAGAATCTGTGACCCTAGTGTTCGGGGGTCCGCACGCAAAACCTCGTCCAACTCGGCGGAACTTGCTTCAGGGACGGAACCCAGCAGGATGTTCGAGTCCGTCAAGCTGAATAGGCCGCGTACCCGAGGTGACAAAAAGATGCCCGGAGCCGAGCCATCGGCGAGTTTAGCAGCATGATTTGCTGGCGAGCCAACAAATAGGGGCTCACGCTCATCTTGGCGACCAGAATCAATAGCGACGCACATGCCGACATCAATTCCGACACGATATCTTGCCAAATAGTCACCGCCGAAGATTGCTGCGCTTGCAGCATCGGCAAGAGCTATCATTTCCAACGCAAGGCTCAGACCTCGTGCGACGCGCTCTTGCGCATTCTCAGGGCCAGCAGGCTCAGCTACTACCGCGTGAAGGCGCGCTCCATGAAAGTCGACCCGTTGCGCACCTGTCTCGGCTACAACCCGGTCAAGCGCCGCATAGTGCAGATGCAGATAAGCTAAGGCGCGTGCGTGGCTCCGCTCTGTTTCTGTCCCTGCATCAAGGCGCATCTCATCATAGTTGACCAAATTCACATAAATTTGGACGGTGTCAGCCACGACTGCCACATTTTCCGGTAGATCATAGAGTGGCCGGCCAGAGCCAGCGTCGCGGCCGATGCTGCGTCTTATCGCCTGCAAGCGGGGAGTGAACCCCTCATCGAAGCGTTCGACGGCCACATTGGGCGCTCCTGCCACGAAACCCTGTATCCGAGATCGTGCGCGGTCGTAGCTCCAACTCATGTCCAGCTCCCGTTAATCCCCGCTCTCTATAGGCGATCCTAAGGCTGCCAAACAGCAAAAAGGCAAGAGAACAGACAGTTTTGCACAAAGTTATTCTATTTCCGGGACACCTAATCTCGAACTGATTTTTGCCCCACTTAGTTCCTGAGGTAGCCGGCGTAGCCTCATGTGAAAAGATCAGCGCAACCGCTACGGAGCAATAAAAACAACGCCTGTCATCGCAAGACTGTCTGCGCACATCTTCGCGCTCTCATGCTTCCGATCAGAAGATACGCTCATGAGCAGCGAGGAACTTACTCGGAACGAATCGTGTGTGATGCGAGTTAACCATGCAGAGCGGGTAGATTCCTCAAGGGATGTAGCCGCTCAAGGGGCCCGCTGCCTGTTCCCTCCGGTAGCGGGTCTTTCCTTTTGAGTAGCCTCTACAAAGACCTGAGCATCCCCTGCTCCTTAGCAGCCTCCTCGAAGGCCTTCTGGACATCCTGGGGTGACGCTCGGTCCTCAAAGCATTCGATGCAGAGCTGCACCGCCTTGTTCCACTCAGGTCCCTTCTCGGGCCACTTCATGAGTTCCTCAAAGGCGGTCTTGACGTTGCTGACGCCCAGCGTGACGCCGACCTTCTCAGTCTTGACGGGGACTACAGCGCTGAACCAATGGAGTGCCATTAGTGCAAGCTAATACACGTCTTGTCCTTTTGGTAGTGATAGGATTGTCGATTTCGTACCAAGCAGAGTTCTGTACGATTCCAACCCTTTAACTTTGGACGTAGATGTTTTGTGATTTACCGGCAGGGGGAAGCCGTGCATCGAATCGCATTTCACTGTCAATTGCGCGCCAGAGGGCGTATCTTCTCGAAATCGTCTGCACGTGTTTACGGGCGCGGACGGCAGGGAGATTGGAAAGCTCTTGCCCCAAGCGGGATTGAGCTATGACCAATCCGGAGAACGATTCCTATAAAAACCAATTGTTGCGTCGACTTAACCCTGGTGACCTGGGGCTTTTGCAGCCACACCTTGAACTGTGTGACCTCAAGCTGAAAATGACTTTAGAGAAAGCCGATTCGGAGATCGAGACGGTTTACTTCCTGGAGGACGGCATTGCTTCTGTGGTGGCCAGAGGGGCAGGAAAGGAAACCGAGGTTGGGCTTGTCGGGTTCGAGGGAATGACCGGTGCCGCGCTCGTGATGGGCGCTGACTATGCCCCGCATGAATGTTACGTCCAGTCGCCCGGCAGCGCTTACCGCATCGGAGCTGAGGCATTCAAGGTTGCACTCGCGAACAGCCCAACGTTGCGCCTCTTCCTCTTGCGCTATGTCCAATACTTCCACATCCAGACCAGCTATACGGCCCTGATCAACGCAAAATCAAACCTTGAAGAGCGGTTGGCGCGCTGGCTTCTGATGTGTGACGATCGGGTCCACGGCGAACGCCTTGCGATCACCCATGAGTTTCTCGCCGTCATGCTCGGGGCAAGGCGCCCAGGCGTTACCGTCGGGCTGCAGGTGCTGGAAGGACGCGGTCTCATCTATTCCCGGCGTGGCGAAGTGGATATCCGAGACCGCAAAGGCCTTAAAACATCTGCAAATGGCATCTACGGGCTGCCGGAGGCACACTACGTTCGGCTGCTGGAGAATGATGCATCCAGCCCGCAAGGTTGAGCCAATGGAGTGCCATTAGTTGAACCTCCCGGTGGCGAGCCTGCGCTTCAGATCGGCGGCATTCAAAAGGTCAACCAGATCGTCGGCATACTCCATGTCGAGACCTGTGGCAGGTCTACCGCTAGGCTCAGCCGGCTGCCCAGTGAACACATCGAACACCGTCCAGGTCCCGTCCGGGTCTTGCCTCAGGTCGTATCTCAACTGGCTCATGAAGGTAATTTAGGGTTTTCTTATGGGCGTCTTCAATGGCGTCGAGCAATGAGGCTAGAGTTGGTGGCAACTCAGCGTCAACTTCCAACCCGAAGGCCTGCCGAACGTGATGGCGGTTGTCCTCGTTTCGGATCAGCTCCAGAAGATGGTCGGCGACGGTCTTGTGACCGGCTTTGTCACGCTTCGTCATCAGGGTGTCCCCAGCGTCCTGGCGCCTATAACTTCTTGTCCGACAAATGGTTCCCTTTGCGGGGTTCGAATTGCGATCCGCTGATATGTGAGGTTCAAACAACTGGCGCTGGTCTAATCGTGCAGGTCGAAGAGGACGGCTTTCCCGGTCCGCGCGGCTATTTGGACCACCTTTTCACATAGTGGGTTGTCGTCGCCCAGTTCGTCCAGCTCGTCCTTTAGGTCAGGGCGCTTCGTTCGGATGAACGCGACGGCCTTCTTAAGGGAGATGATTTCGCCCTGAATGGCGTGGTCTATGGCTTGCTGTATGACGTCGTCGGACTTCAATAGGCGTTCCATCCGCGTGACCTCCCAATCCCCCTCAGTGGCATATTGTGAGAACCTGCTGAAAAACCAAATCACATTATGTGGTCGGAATATTTGGTAGAAATTTCTGAGCGGGTGATCGGATAACTGGCACGCGCGCTGTCCCCCCGTACCCCTCTCGATCCACCACACACCGCGCGGCCAGCTCGCACCAAGCACCACACTTCTCCTTACGTCGAGGCATTCCAGGGCGGGATGTTCAAGGCATTCCAGTCGCGACGATTATGACTAGGCCGATTGCTACCAAGAGGAGGACGACGATCATGACGATCTCAACGACGCTTCCGCCATTGCCAAGTTTGTTGTCTTCCATCTCGCGTTCCTGCTTTCCGCAACGATAGCCGATTTCGCCTCTTGCCTCAAACGCAACCGACCTAATCATTGGTCTCCGCGCTTTGATATCGCCGCGATTTGGAAGCGCACCGTTCACAAACCTATACGTTCGTGAACACGTCGCTTGACATGTACACTAATCGTCCACTAAGTGTCGTTCACCAACGATCTTAGAGGATAGTGCACACGATGATCATCGGCTACGCCCGCGTTAGCACCACCGGCCAAGACCTCGACACCCAGCTTGAGAAGCTGACGGCTGCCGCCGCTGAGAAGGTCTTCAGCGAGAAGCGGTCTGGCTTGGACGAGATGAGACCCGAGCTTGAGAAGGCTCTAGAGTTTGCCCGTGAGGGCGACGTGTTCGTGGTGACCAAGGTGGACCGTCTGGCGAGATCAGCGGCGCACCTCCACCAGATCGTCGGGACGCTCGACAAGAAGGGTGTTGGCTTCAAAGTGCTGGACGACGCCTCGCTCGACACGACCACCCGGACGGGCAAGTTGGTGTTCGGCATCCTCGCCAGCATCGCGGAGTTTGAGACGGCGCTTCGCAAGGAGCGGCAGATGGAAGGCATCGCCAAGGCGAAGGCAAAGGCAGCGGCCCAAGGCGAGCCATGGAAGACCGGCAGGCCCGTGACGCTCGACCATGCCCTGATCAAGGCCCTGAAGGCTGAGGGCTGCTCTGTGAGGCAGATTGCAAAGGAAGCCGGGTGTTCACCCTCAGCGGTCCAGAAGGTGCTGGCAGGGGCATAAACCCACCCACTAGCACCACCCAACAGCTCCCTCTCGGGACAAGCCCCTCCACTAGCTCTACGAAGGGACAACCCACACCACTAGCACTAGGAAGGGCGATAAAGGCCCCCACTAGCACTACGAAACGGATAGGGTGCCCACTAGCACTGAGCAGGGTCTTTGCACCCGCACGACGAAGGCGATTAAGGCCTCCACTAGCACCTACGCAACGCTCTTCTCCCAGATCGACCACCCTGTGCAGACCCGACAGGCACCCTCGTTGCTCCTTCCGGGGGCGCTTGAAGGTGTCTCCGGGGTGGTCAGTCTTGGTGAGGTGCGAATGTTCAGACGCGTGTCTGCTCATCTATGCATTTGAGGGTGGACAATCGCCCAAATCGACCACGCCAACAAAGGAGCAATGGAATACACAACCGAAGTACTCGACCGAACCACCGGCGATCTCAAGACCGTCTCTTTGGGCAATTGGGTCTCCGTGACTGAATACGGCACTTACAAGGGTGTCGGATCTCGGCAAGTCCGAGCAATCCTATCTCACCTCGGTCTACTCCAAGAACAGCTTGAGGTATCCAGTACGGGCAACGCTAGGGTCACCCGAAGACGCCTCACTGACGAAGCGATCCGAGCCGGGCTAGGTAAGCGTATCTATCCGAGGAAGGCGGGGAGCTATCCCTTCGACGTCCTGTCACCCGAGGGGCAATCTTGGGCCGACCTAAGGTGGGACGGTGCGGTCAAGACCATGGCGTCAGAGATCGCGTCAAACCCAATTGTCACGACTGCCAAGGAATGCCTCGATAGGTTCAAGGCGTCTCGTCGGTCAGAGATGACACCACAGATGGAAGTCTGCTTCCTGTCCGACCACTTCCCTGACCTCCTCCAGGTCGACATCTGCAGGATCACCGGAGCATCGCCCCGAATGGTTTCCCTGCATGTGAACACCCGAGCAGACCAAATAAGGGCATGGAAGGCTTGGAAAGCGAAGGCTCTCCCGAATCAGGGATGACACCCTCAGTCCCGACTTGATTGACACCTGAGGCTGGACTCGAGTTGAGCCCGGAGTGGGATTTCCCTCCTTGGTCTCTCTCATTGGTCTTCAACCCGAGGGTTCCCCTAGTCCCCAAATTGGTTCGCCTTCGGGCGTTCACTGACTACGTCACCATGATCGTCATCCGACTGGATACCTACATTACACAAGGAGTTACATCGTCGAAAAATGACCACCGATGAAAAGGCTCTGGCCACCATGCGACGGCCAGACTTTGACCCCCATGACCGCTTCGTCACCTCAGAAGCCGTCACCGCGTATCTCGCCCCCTATCTTGATCAGCACCCGGATGGGACCTCGACCATCGAACACCAAACCGGCCAGCCATGGCGCGGAATGGTGAGCGAGACCGGCGTTTGTGTCTATCGCCCGACTGCCTTCCAGATCATGCAGGCGCATTGTGACCCAAAGGCACTAACCGACCGGGAAGTATTGTTCTTGGTCATGACCTCGACCGAGAGCGAAAGCTACACCCAGGCCGACTGGAGCCAGATGGTCGCGGGCGAGATGCTGGGGGCCAAGGTCCGACAGGAAGCGGACAGGCGAGGCAAGCGGCACAAACTTGACCATGACCGAGGAAAGCGAGGCAGCCGCGAACGGCTGACGCTCGACCATTTACCGGGCCAGCGGGCGATACCCGACCATGCCCTTCCACAGCGCGCAAAGATGCGCCGAACGAAGTCACTTAAAGCAGCACAGGAGCGAAGGAGCTTGAGACGAGCAACAACGGAGGGGATCGTGGTTCAGCCGCGCAAGGATCAGTGGCGCGACATGAACCGAAACGATGTGAAGGAGTATCACCAGACCATGGACCGGCTGGTTGCAATGGGCACCCTCGACCCGCTCATGGTGGATGAGGTCGCGGACCCCGAGGCATCACCGATTGCGTACCTCTACCGTATGGGTCGGATGACCTCGAAGGGCGATCGGGCATGAGTGGTCTACGCGGCCTCCTGCCACCCGAAGACTACCCCAGCCGGGAGACGGCCCTAGTCATCGTCGAAGCGCTCGGTAAGGGCCAAGCAGGGACGTCGAGCGAACTGGAGCGGCTGACCGGCATCTCCAATGTCCTTGTCGTCGCCGACCGCTGCTACATGGTTTACGGGTATCCAGAGCTAGAGCCGGCAGCGGTTGCTCGAGGCATGACTGAGGTCTTCATGAGGCCCACAGCGCCCCGCAGAGAGCCCGCCGGAGGCACCCACGGGCTTTCCACGCCGTCCACTCCAGCCACGTCCGACGCACGTCCTGAGGGCCGAGAGACCATGACCTGCGGGTTCACGCCTCAACGCTGACCCTCCATCACCACCGCATCAACACGTCTCGGGGCAATACCGCTCCGAGGTCAACACACTCACATTGAAGGAACGAACAGCATGAACGATTTCAACAGGGCCTCTGGGCTCCAGATCAACAGCGACCATGTCAACATCCGGGAGCAGGAGGCGCGGGACCGACAGGCCGTCGAAGACCGCGTGGACCAGATGCGGCGCGACCACGAGCAGGCCGAGAAGGCCCGGAAGGAAGCCGACTTTCGAGAGCAGATCGCGGCCCAGACGGAGGCAGGCTTGCGGGCCAATCAACAGATGCAGGCCAAGCGTATGGGCATCAACACTGGACAGGCGCTGAACGAGGGCCAGAAGGCTCAGATAGCAGCAGCTAAGCCCATGAATGGCTCGGCACCGCAGGCCCTTGTGGATCAGCTTGCGGTGACCGTTGGTGGCATCCAGTTGGGACCCCAGCAAGCCAAGGACATGGCGGCACGTGGGGAGATCAGCCAGGGCGATTACGTTGCGGCTGTGAACGCGGCTCTGGTCCCCTACGGTTATTCTTTCAGGTAACCACGGAGGCCGAGAGTGACGAGGGGGCTGCGGCCCCTGAATTGCCTGCCGTGGATGACAAGGCCCAGAACGAGGAACTGACCAACGACGAGAAGGAGGAAAAGGAACATAACGAATTTGTACGCATGGCCGACCAGAGCCTTGATCGGTTCCGTGACACGCATAGCGAACCCCAACAGCAATTCATCGTGGACGCCTACGTGGAAACCGGAGAAATCCTTACCGGCGAAGCCTACGGCATCGACCCGGTTGAAGCGGCTGTGGTCGAGACTGCATTCAGTCAGCATCTGGACCGCAACGTCCTTCGGCAGCATGGGCTGACGCTGGCGACCTACTTCGAGCATGTGGACGAGGCCGATTACCCGGCGCTCCGCAGGGCTGCGGCCAAGGGCGAATGGCACGTCTTCCACGGCCATGCCCAAGCCATAGCAGCCGCCCGGAAGACCGGCACAGCCTTCACTGAGTGACGCCTATCCCATCCCCCGATGCATCGCCCCAAGAGGTGTGTCGGGGGCTGAAGCTCAAACATGGCGGTGCACTACTCAGGACCCTCTCTATCGCCGGCCCCAGATTGCGGTATGTTACTCAAAGGGGGAACTAAAGATGTGCAACTGGCTTGGGGAAAAGAGTGGTGAAATCCAGGCAGTGGCGGCAATTCTCGGCGTTGTTGTTGGTATCATAGGGTTCGGTGCGACTGCGTGGCAGCTTCGTTCAGCAAATTATTCGCTCCAAGCGTCTAACACTTACACCATTCAACACGATGCACGAGAGTTAGCTGCACAGGTACTTTCGCGCGGATTTGTCAAAAAATTGAGACAAGGAACGTTGCCAACGGAGGAGCGTGAGGAAGCAAAAACCGACTTCTGGGCGATGCTTAATTTCTATCTTTCTGTCTACAGGCAACTTGAGGCTGGCGGAATCAACGAGAAGATTGGCGACGCCTTCGGGCAGGATTTTTGCCAATTGCTTTCTGAAAAAAGCATGGCGGAGGCATTCGACGAGATGCTGGCCGAGAAGAGAATCACCCAAAACTACGTGGCTATGAGGGAGGCGTGGTGTGCGAATTAGGTTCTTTGCTCCGGCCTTGATTTGTATTGCACTTTGCACCGGCACCCACGCCGGAGAGTTCGGAAATGTGCTCGGCGGTTCAGCGGGTGCAGGACAGTCACGGGACGCCAGTGCAACAGCACTCGAAGCCGTGGGCAAAGTGATCGAAGGGCTTCGTCAGAGGGAGCTTCTGCCAGGCTCCGGTGGCGAACAATTCCAGCAAGCGGCCCAGTTATTTGCAGACGCAGCCAAAAAGATGGAAGCCGTACTTCCCTTCCTTCCTGATGAAGAACTCACCCAGCAGCAGTTTGCATTCCTGACCGAACTCAAGGGAGCAGATGCCCAGACCTATGCAGTGATCGGCGAAACGAAGAGCCTGAAGGACGTCTATCGGAGTTTCGCCAACGTCACACAGCAGATGTCGAGTGCGGTAGGAAGCCTTGCGGGACAAGCGAACGCTTTCCGGACAATCTCTCCCCTGCTGATAACGTACTTCCGAGTGGCTGATAGCGTGGTGGCCCTGCAAGAGCGACATTGATTTGCGATCCTCATCTTGCATCGTCATTTCGCTTGACCAAGAGATACACCGCTGCTACCTCTTGAGATACACCAAGGCGGTCGACGCTTTGGAGAAGCGGTCGCCGCAACCGATTGGAAATAAAGACTTTTCTGGTCTTTTTGCACCCGGTTCGATTTACCAAATTTGTCCGGCCCGGGGAGCCAAATTCTTCAAAGCGTTGAGACGGTCAGGTCGCCCATAGGGGCTGATCTATGGCATGTCTGGAAAACCGCAGGCAGCAGCAGGTTGATCCTCAACTTGACCTGGCGCCGCTATGCAGCGCGCTTCGATCACGGCGATCTCTTCACCGCGATCTCATCAGGATTTCATCTCTTGTCACCGTTCGGGTTGGGTGCCGGTGCCTCTCGCACATCTCGTGGTGGCGGGTCGACATGTTCAAGCTCTGGCGGGGCTTCTTTGTCCCGACGTCGGACAGGTAGCTTCTCCGGTTCGGGCTTCGATGGTGGTTCTTTGATCTTGCTCGGCATAATCGAGTTAACCGCACTGCCGGTCCCTTGTTCCCGCAGCAAGCCGAAAACCTGAATGGGGGAACCGGGAGCGCCAAAAAGCGTTTTCTCGCATGCTCAAGAAGATCGCCCTTGCCGCCGTGCTGGTCCAGGTTGCCGCGGTTTCGGCTCTCATCACTCAGACGGTCCTCTTCGCGTCCACGGCCACACAGGCCGCCAACGCGCAGCCCGGCGACGCAGTCGCTGTCACTGCCGACAAGGAACCGGACAAGGCGGCGCAGCCTGCTGGTGCCGACCAATGCCCAACCCGGCTTGTGACGAGCAAGGTTTTCACGAGCAACGCAATTACGGCGCAACGATAGCTCGCCATCGATGCCGGCCATCCGTCGATCCCCCCAATTTAAGTCAGGGCAGTGTGCTTGAAAGCGCAATGATTCCTGTTACTTGCGGCATGGGGCGAGTGCGTTTGGGTTGGGCAAGAATTGGGTATGATTTCATCAAATATGGAATGCCTGCGCTGTCATGGCAGCGGCAGGGTTTTCGACTGCTCCAAATGGTATGCGTCAAACGGACACTGCTGCCCTCAGGGGACCCATCGGGGTGGCTGCCCCGGAAAAACGGGTGCCTGCACGGAATGCGACGGCCTGGGGACAATGGCGGAGCCTCCGCTGAGGGCCGTGGCATAATCTGCGATAGTGTCGCATGCCGCTGATGGCGACGCGGACGCGCCCGCCAAAAAACCGTACTAACGGCTCGAACAACAACCGCCCGCCAAAGGTGAGCTGGCAGGGCAGTTCACCTTGTAGCGATGCGGAAACGACGACCATGCAGCCGAACCATCCTGATGGCGCCGCCCCTTATCAAGGCTAAGCGGTTACCCCACCACGACCTGACCTTGTGCCGTCCATCCAAGGGAATTGGGCAAGCGGGTCCTGCAAGATTTTGACGGATCTTGCGAAGCCGGCGACGGCATCGCGCGCCACCGTCAGCGGAACCTGGCCGTCGTGAGCACGCTGGCAAGCTCGAAAGGCCGTTTCGAAAATCGGACCTCGCCGTTCCCTTGGCCACTCCTCAAAGAAGTCGAACGCATCGTCGAGGCACCCAATTTCTTGAACGAACTCGCCATTTTTGACCAGGACCGGTCGGTCGAACGTCCTGTAACTCATGTGATCCTCCATTCCGCACGTTGGTTGTTGCTGGCTTGGGTCATCATGCGATTGCATGCTCCGGCTCGGCCAACATGCCGCCGCCTCCACGCCCGGGCGGCACCGTCGCAAAGGCCGGGATTGGCGGCGGATCATCATCGTCATCCCGCCAGGGGCGCCGCATCCAACCGAGCCGGCTCTTCTTGCGGCGCCGGTCGAAAGACAGGCTGACGGTTCCCGACTCCTTTGAAACACGCGGTTCCCGCCCGGTTTCGTCCAGAAGGCGGAGTGCGCGAAGTATGTCGCTGACTTCCACGATGGCGCCGTTGTCCAATTGCCGCAACGCGGGATTGTCAGGAACCGCATGAACGTCGGAAGCCCAGAAAGCGAGCAAAGCCCGCTTTGCACCGATCGTCATCGTCTCCTCGTTCAGCACATCATCCGGCGTCCGCAATCCGGCGGATTCCGCGGCAAGATTTTTCGGTTCAGGTTGGTGAAAACTGTAAGTTCCGGTTCTCATCTCCATTCTCCGCGATCTGTGCCTCCCGGCCGAACCGGGAGGCGGACCGTAGATTTAGGTCCAGGGAATCAGGCGACCTCGCGTTGAGGCTCCGCATCCGAGTCGATCAACTGCTTCTTGCCGGGTTGCTCGAGCGAAACCGCTTTGGCTTCGGACCCTATCTCAATGCGCCGAGGCTTGAGTTCCTCGGGCACTTCGCGGACCAGGTCCACTGACAGCAAGCCATTCTCGAGGTTGGCCGCCTTGACCTTTACGTGGTCGGCAAGTTTGAACACCTGCTTGAAGTTGCCCGTCGCCAAGCCGCGATGAAGGACCTCCCGATTTTCCTGGTCGGGTTTCCTTTGGCCGACGACAGACAATTCGGGGCCGTTCTGCATGAGTTCGACCTCATCGAGAGCGAAGCCGGCGATAGCCATCGTAATGCGATAGTCGTTCTCGCCGGTCTTCTCGATATTGTAGGGAGGCCAGTCGGAGCGTACGCTTTTTTCGAGCATATCGAAGAGACGGTCGAAGCCGACCGTTGTGCGGTAAAGAGGGGTATAATCAGAGCTTCTCATAGCCATATCCTCCGTGAAGCAACATGGATTACGAGGCTGTCGCAGCGTCGCTGCGACGCCAGTATGTCGAGCCGAAGCCTCGACGGAAAACGATCTGGTAATCGTGTTTTTTTCCTTCAAGAGGGGCGACAAAAATATTTTTGGCCGGCAGGCAGGTGCCCAAGGCGCTGCCTTGCGTGCTGGTGGCCACTGCGCGATGTTGACGCCAGGGGTGGATGCGAATCATGCGAAAAATTTTGATGTCAGGACTGCTGCTCGCGGCAGCCTTTTCCGCGAACCCGGCCCACGCGCTGGACAGCAGCGGCACGCCTGTCGTCGTGACCCCTCTTGCGTCGCGCACGACGACCGCGTCCGGCCAACCGATCACGCTGCCGCAGAAGAACGTGCAGGTGCTGGTCTCGACCTACGACATCGCGCCGGGCGCGACCTTGCCGGTCCACAGGCACCCTTTCCCGCGCTATGCCTATGTCCAGGCCGGCACGCTGAAGGTCACCAATGTCGAGACCGGCGACAGCAACACCTACAAGGCCGGCGATTTCATCATCGAAATGATCGGCCAGTGGCATCAGGCCACCAATATCGGTGATATCGAGGTGAAGCTTCTGGTGATCGATCAGGTCGAGCAAGGCGCCAAGAACACGGAATTGCGCCAATAACCGCGAAGTCCGTGCCCGGCGCGAAAGTCTGTTCGCGCTTTCGCAGCAACCGGCGCGGTGGTAGGGCTGGCCGGGAAATCATGGAATGGATCGCCCCTTGACCAAAGCTCTCCGCCTGCCGCTGATCGAAATCTGTGTCGAAGGCATTGACGGCCTTCTCGCGGCGCAAGCCGCCGGCGCCGACCGGATCGAACTGTGCGCCAGCCTCGTCGAAGGCGGCATCACGCCAAGCCTCGGCACGATCCGCGCCGCCATCGAGCAGGCAAACGTGCCGTTTCACGTCATGGTGCGGCCGCGCGGCGGCGATTTTCTCTACAGTGAGACCGAATATGCCTCGATGCTGGCAGATGTCTCGGCACTGCGCGAACTCGGCGTGCCCGGCGTGGTGTTTGGCTGCCTGAACGCCGATGGTACCATGGACGAGGCGCGCATGAGCGAACTGACGCAGGCCGCCGGCCCCTTGAACGTCACCTGCCATCGCGCCTTCGACATGGCGCGCGAGCCGGCCGAGGCGCTCGAATCGCTGATCCGCAGCAAGGTCGGCCGCGTGCTGACCAGCGGCCAGCGTGACACTGCCATCGAAGGCTTGCCGCTGTTGGCGGATCTGGTGCGGCAGGCCGGCGACCGCATCGTCATCCTCGGCTGCGGCGGACTGGATTTGCACAACATTGCCGAAGTGCGCAGCAGAACCGGCCTGTCCGAAATGCATTTTGCCGCCCTCAAGGATGTGCCGAGTGCCATGGACTACCGCAATCCCCATGTCGGCATGGGTGGTTCCGATCTCGATCGCGAGTACCGCAACACGCTGACCGACACAGCGCTGGTGGCGGCAACGATCGCGGCAGCCAAGGCATGACCTCGAGCCCTGCCCCGATAGCCCGTGTATCGGCCCAAGACGAAGCGGCGATCCTGGTGCTCAACAACGAGCATGCCGCCGAACTGTCGTGGCTGGAGGCTGAGCGGCTGTCCTTCCTGCTTGGCGAAGCATTTTACACCAGGCGCATCGGCGATCTCGAAGCCTTCATCATGACCTTCGACCAGGACGCCCGCTACGACAGCCCGAATTTCCTGTGGTTCCGCGAACGCTATGAGCGCTTCGTCTATGTCGACCGGGTCGTCGTGGCGGCGCACGCACGCGGCCGCGGCCACGCCCGCCGGCTCTATCAGGACCTGTTCGGCCATGTTGAGCGCGCCGGCCACACGCTGGTCACCTGCGAAGTCAACACCGCCCCGCCGAACCCCGCCTCGGATGCCTTTCACGCCGCGCTCGGCTTCGTCGAGGCCGGCGACGCCGTCATCCATGGCGGCAAGAAAGCGGTGCGCTATTACGCCAGGCAGATCAGCGCCTGACAGACCAGGCAGATCTGCGCACGAAGATGAGGACTACTGGAACAGGGCTGTCGCACTCACCAGCGTCATCCAGAACCCCCAGACCAACGGGATGCCGACCAGCAGCCAGGCCAGCGTGAGTTTGATCGAATTCTCGTTGTCTTGCGCCATGGTCGGTCTCCTCAGAGCTGATCCCGAAAAGTGGACTCCGGTTTTCGGAAAAGATCATGCTCAAACAATAAGATAGAGCCCATCCCGATTCTATCGGGATGGAACTGACTCTAAGCCACCGCTGGTTCGGTCTTCATGTGGAAGCGCGCATTGACGGGCCGCATCATCAGGTTGAGCAGGAGGCCGACAACCAGCAGGCCGGCCATGATGTACATGGTGACCGTGTAGGCGTCGGCCTTCGCAACGCCGCTGTCGATCTGGTACTGCCGGATATAATTCACCAGCACCGGGCCAAGCACGCCCGCCACCGACCACGCGGTCAGCAATCGGCCGTGGATGGCGCCGACGTAACGCACGCCGAAGACGTCGCGCAGGTAAGCGGGAATGGTGGCGAAGCCGCCGCCATACATGCTGAGGATGATCCCGTAGAACAGCACGAACAGGAAAACGCTGCCGGTCTGGCCGGTCCACGGCACCGCCGCATAGAGGACGACGCCCAGCGCGAAGAAGATGGCATAAGTTGTCTTGCGGCCGATATAATCGCTGGTCAAGGCCCAGAAGAAGCGGCCGAGCATGTTGAAGATCGACAGCAGGCCGACGAAGCCGGCGGCAGCGGCAGGCGTGATGCGTCCCGGAAACATCTCCTGGCTCATCGCCGAGGCCTGGCCGAGCACGCCGATCCCTGCCGTCACATTAAGGCACAGCACGCCCCACAGCAGCCAGAACTGCGGCGTCTTCAACGCATCGTCGAGATGGACATTGGACGTCGTCACCATCGCATTCTGTGCCGCCGGCGGCGTCCATCCGGCTGGCCTCCAGCCCTCCGGCGGCACCCTGACGATAACGGCGCCGATCAGCATGAAGACGAAATAGACGATGCCCAGCACCAGGAAGGTTTCGGCGACGCCGATGTGCTCAGGCGTCGAAAACAGCTTCATCAGATAAACCGACAGCGGCGAGGCGATGAAGGCGCCGCCGCCGAAGCCCATGATCGCCATGCCGGTTGCCATGCCCGGCCGGTCCGGAAACCAGGTGATCAGCGTCTTGACCGGCGAGATATAGCCGAGGCCGAGACCGATGCCGCCCAGCACGCCGTAGCCGAGATAGATGATCCACAACTGGTGCAGATAGACGCCGAGCGCCGAGACAATGAAGCCGCCGCCGAAACAGCAGGCAGAAGCGACCATGGCTTTGCGCGGACCGACGCGATCCAGCCAGCCACCGCCGAACGCCGCCGCAATGCCCAGGAACAGGATCGCGATCGAGAAAATCCAGCCGAGGCCGGTCAATTTCCAGTCGTCGGGCGCCGAGTCGGTGATGCCGATCAGCTTAGACATCGGCAAGTTGAAAACGCTGAACGCATAGGCCTGGCCGATGCAAAGGTGGATGCAGAGCGCCGCCGGCGGCACCATCCACCTGCTGAAGCCAGGCTCGGCGACGGTGCGTGAGCGGTCGAGCCAGCCGCCCGCCCTTTCCCCGGTCGTATCCATTCCATCCTCCCAGATGCGTCTTCGAACCATCTTCTCAGATGTGTCCTGCGAACAAACTAGGCGGGTAAGCCGGCGAGGCAATAAGGAATGCCTGCCATACGACCAATGTCTAATGAGACTGGCCCATATCGGAAAGCAGGTCATTGCTTTCCCGAAAGTTAGATTAGAAACAATTAATTGACTGTCTTCTTATGAAGCGCGATCCCTCCACCTGCCCTCACGATCATCTGGCCGGGCACGACGGCATTCACCAGTTGCGGTTGAGCCATTCGCGAGCCGGGCGCTCTATGAGGTAGTAGCTGCAGGCCGCGCAAGCGAAGACCGCGGCCAGCATCGGTATCGGCGCGCTGCCTTGCTCATAGACGAATTTGTAGAACGGCTGCTGCCATAAATAGAGCGAGTACGACCACAGCCCCAGCGTCGCCATCGGCCAGGACGACAGCAATCCGGAAAAATACCGTGGGCTGAAATCGAGTGCGTTGACGGCCAGAGCCAGCAGCGGCACCGCGAAGAGATAGTGCATCGGCGTCGGCACCCGATCCAGGAACAGGACAACGGCACAGACCGTCGCCACCAGGGCCACATGCTTGCCTCTCAAAAACGCCGGCAGCCTGCCGTCGGCCTTGAGCAGGCAGATCGAAGCCGACAGCAGGATCGACGCGATGTGCACATCCGTGCGCCAATAAGTGGTTTCGTAGTCCATCCCCAAGACCCAGTACGAAACCGCGCCATTGGCCATGGCCAGCAAGGCCAGCGCCAGGAGCAGCACGACCACGCGAGAGCGACTTGAGACGATGACGCTGATCAGCGCCAGGATGATGTAGGCGTGCTCCTCGATGCAGAGCGACCAGATATGGTCGAGCGCCCCTGCCCGAGCCACGAGAATGCCGGCATAATTGTAGGTGAATGTCAGCGCCGTCAGCGCGGCCTTCCATTTGAAGGCGAGGAACGTGCCGGAGAGCGCGATCATCGCGACGACTACGAAGACCAGAAGAGCCGGATAGATGCGGGAGAAGCGGCGTTTGAAGAATTTTTTCAGCGGGTAGCGTTCGATGAACAGGATCTCGCCCATCAGCCGGCCGCTGAGCACGAAGAAGAATTCGACGCCCAGCACGCCAAGATTGATTCCCGGAACCGGAAAGAAATGGCCGATCAGAACCAGCGCGATCGAAAGCCCGCGCCAGCCGTCGAGATAGGCCAGTCTTGTTCTGGTTGATCTGTCGGCGGCGGATCGGGACGGAACGACATGCGTCGCGGAAATGTCGGTCATGCCGATCCTCTCGCAATAGGTATGCGAAGGGTACGACGGTACATTTCGAACCCAGCTCGCATTCCCGCCCAGTCCATATTGCAGTGCAATATGAATTTGTGCAAGTGCGAGATTGCTGCCGGATCAGGTCCGGGCGATGTATCGGCCGGAATTGCTTCAAGCAGTGCGGCGGCCATGCCAGCAGCAACTGAACGGATGCAGGCCGCCGCACGACAAAAAAGGGGCCACGGAGGCCCCCTTTCCTTGTCTGCGACCGATCGTATTAGAAACTGTTTCGAAACTCGCCCTGGCGAGTCATATGGTGGTGGTTTCGAGAACCGGAGCGGAGCGTACTTTTGGTACGTGAGCACCGGAAGCACAGAAAACGCCATCAGATGGCCGCCGGAGTAGAGTTTCCAAACAGTTTCTCAGGCGTTGGCTGCCGCAACCGCGCGCTTGGCCATCACCGCGATCAGATTGGCGCGATAATCGGCCGAGGCATGGATGTCGGTCATCAGATTCTTCGCCGGCACTTTCACACCTTCCAGTGCCGAGGCCGCGAAATTCTTGGCCAATGCTGCCTCGATCTCCTTCGAGCGGAAGACGCCGTCATCGCCGGCTCCAGTGACGGCGACGCTGACGCCATCCTTGCCCTTGGCAACGAACACGCCGACGATGGCGTAGCGCGATGCCGGATTGCGGAACTTTTCATAGGCCGCCTTGGCCGGCGCGGTGAAGGTGACGGCGGTGACGATCTCGCCTTCCTTCAACGAGGTCTCGAACAGACCCTTGAAGAACTTGTCGGCAGCGATCTCGCGCTTGTTGGTGATAATGGTGGCGCCCAGCGCCAGCAGCGCCGCCGGATAATCGGCCGCCGGGTCGTTGTTGGCGATCGAGCCGCCGATCGTCCCCTTGTGGCGCACCGCCGGATCGCCGATCAGTGACGCCAGATGGGCAAGCGCCGGACAGGCCTTCTTCAGCTTCTCGTCATTGGCAACGGCGTGATGCGTGGTCGCGGCGCCGATGGTGACGGTCTTGCCCGACACCTTGACGCCCTGCAGCTCCGCGATCCGCGACAGGTCGACAAGGTCGGACGGCGCGGCAAGCCGCGTCTTCATCGCCGGGATCAGCGTCATACCGCCCGAAAGCAGCTTGGCGTCGCCTGTCTTGACCAGCTTGGCAGCATCGGCGACCGAGGCGGCGCGGTGATAGTTGACTGCGTACATGGAATTCTCCCTGGGGTGAATGGGCGAATAGGGAGTAGCGAATAGCGAATAGGATCTATCCAGTCGCACCGCCTTCTCTTCCCTATTCGCTACTCCCTATTCGCTATTCGCTTTCAGTGTTTCGTCGCGCGGATCGCGGCCCAGACGGTGGACGGCGAAGCCGGCATGGCAAGATCGTTGCTGCCGATGGCGTCGGTGAGGGCGTTGATCACCGCCGGCGGCGAGCCGATGGCGCCGGCCTCGCCGCAGCCCTTGATCCCCAACGGATTGCCCGGGCAAGGCGTGTTCGAGGTCGAAACCTTGAACGACGGCAGATCGCCGGCGCGCGGCATGGTGTAGTCCATGTAGCTCGCGGTCAAAAGCTGGCCGCTATTGTCATAATGGGCGCCTTCGAGCAGCGCCTGGCCGATGCCTTGCGCCAGCCCGCCATGCACCTGGCCCTCGACGATCATCGGGTTGATGATGTTGCCGAAATCGTCGGCAGCGACGAACTGGACGATCTCGGTGACGCCGGTTTCCGGGTCGACCTCGACCTCGCAGATATAGCAGCCCGCCGGGAAGGTGAAATTCGACGGATCGTAGAACGCCGTCTCCTTCAGCCCGGGCTCCATGCCGCCCGGCAGGTTGTGGGCAGTGTAGGCGGCCAGCGCCATCTGGAACCACGGCACGTTCTTGTCGGTGCCGGCGACCTTCAGCGCGCCATTCTCGATGACGATATCGCCTTCGTCGGCTTCGAGCAGGTGTGCCGCGATCTTCTTGGCCTTGGCCTCGACCTTGTCGAGGGCCTTGACGATGGCCGACATGCCGACTGCACCCGAGCGCGAGCCATAGGTGCCCATGCCCATCTGCACCTTGTCGGTGTCGCCATGTACGATCGAGACCGAATCGAGCGGCACGCCGAAGCGCTCGTTGACCAGTTGCGCGAAGGTCGTCTCATGGCCCTGGCCGTGGCTGTGCGAGCCAGTCAGCACCTCGATCGTGCCGACCGCGTTGACGCGCACTTCCGCCGATTCCCAAAGGCCGACACCGGCGCCGAGCGAGCCGACGGCAGCAGACGGCGCGATGCCGCAGGCTTCGATGTAGCAGCTCATGCCAATGCCGCGCAGCAGCCCCTTCTTGGCGGCGGCGGCCTTGCGCTTGGCAAAGCCGGCATAATCCGACGCCTTCATTGCCGCATCGAGCGAAGCGGCATAGTCGCCGGCGTCATAGCACATGATGACCGGCGTCTGATGCGGAAACGCTGTGACGAAGTTCTTGCGCCGCAGCTCGGCCGGCGAGACGCCGAACTGGCGGGCCGCCGTCTCCATCATGCGCTCCATGACGAAGGTCGCTTCCGGCCGCCCTGCCCCGCGATACGCATCGACGGGCGCGGTGTTGGTATAGATCGCCTTCACATTGGCGTGGATGGCCGGGATATTGTACTGGCCCGACAGCAGCGTCGCATAGAGGTAGGTCGGCGTCGCCGACGAAAACAGCGACATATAGGCGCCGAGATTGGCCTGGGTTTCGACCTTCAGGCCGAGGATCCTGTGGTCCTTGTCGAAGGCCATTTCAGCATGGGTGTGATGGTCGCGGCCATGCGCGTCGGTCAGAAAACTCTCGGTCCGGTCAGCCACCCATTTGACCGGCACCCCGGTCTTCTTCGACGCCCACAGGCAGACGATCTCTTCGGGATAGATGTAGATCTTCGAGCCGAAACCGCCGCCGACATCGGGCGCAATCACGCGCAGCTTGTTTTCCGGCGCGACATTGTAGAAGGCGCTCATCACCAGCCTCGCCACATGCGGGTTCTGCGAGGTCGTCCAGCAGGTGTAGTGATCCTCGGCCTTGTCGTAATGGCCAAGTGCGGCGCGCGGCTCCATGGCGTTAGGCACCAGCCGGTTGTTGATGATGTCCATCTTGACCACATGGGCTGCCTTCCCGAAGGCCGCTTCCGTGTCGTCGGCATTGCCGATGTCCCAGTCGAAGATCAGATTATTGTCCGCTTCGGGGTGGATCTGCGGCGCACCCTTGTCCATCGCCTTGGAGGCGTCGACGACGGCCTTCAACTCCTTGTAGGTGACCTCGACCGCCTCGGCGGCGTCACGCGCTTGCCCCTTGGTCTCGGCGACGACAATGACGACGGCGTCACCGACATAACGGACCCGGTCGAAGGCGAGTGGCGACCATGCCCCCATCTTCATCGGCGAGCCGTCCTTGGAGTGGATCATCCAGCCGCAGATGAGATTGCCGATGCCATCGGCCTTGAGTTCCTTGCCGGTCAGCACGCCGATGACGCCGGGCATGCCTTGGGCCTTCTTCACATCGATCTTCTTGATCTGCGCATGCGCGTGCGGACTGCGCACGAAGGCGGCGTGCTTCATGCCGGGAACCACCATGTCGTCGACATAGCGGCCGGCGCCCGTGATGAATCGTTTGTCTTCCTTGCGCGCGACCCGAGCGCCAACACCTTCAATGCCCATCAGAAATTCCTCCCGAGATTGTAGGGGAGTAGGTGAGTAGGGCAGTACGGCAGTAGGGAAAAATTGGCTCCGATTCCCTACTGCCCTACTGCCTTATTGCCCTACTGCCTCGTTCAAGCCGCTTGTTTCGCCTTACCCTTCGACCCCTTCATCGTCGTCGATGCGGCGAGGATCGCCTTGACGATGTTGTGGTAGCCGGTGCAGCGGCAGATGTTGCCGTCGAGTTCGGCACGCACCGTCGCCTCGTCGAGCCCTTCGGGGTGGCGGCCGATCATGTCGGTCGCCGTCATGATCATGCCCGGCGTGCAGAAGCCGCACTGCAGCCCGTGATGTTCCTTGAAGGCGGCCTGCACCGGATGCAGGTCGGCGCCATTGGCCAGGCCCTCGATCGTCAACACGGTCGAGCCGGAGGCCTGCACCGCGAGCATCGTACAGGATTTGACCGCCTTGCCGTCGACGTGGACGACGCAGGCACCGCATTGCGAGGTGTCGCAACCGACATGCGTGCCGGTAAGGCCGAGATTTTCCCGCAGGAAGTGAACCAGAAGTGTTCGGTCCTCGGCAGCACCGCTGACCCGCTTTCCGTTCACTATCAACGAAACGTCCGACATGGTCCCTCCCTGGGTATCAACCTTGGTCATCACGTTGCCAACGCGGCGTTGGCGCATCGGCCATGCGTTATTGGTACACCGCACATCGGACAAAAAACAGCACGTCGCAAACGCGGCACATTGTACTTTCGGTCATGGCCGCGCCCAAACATGCGGTGCCGGTGGCCCCATTGCCAAACCGCCGATTGAAGGCAACAATGTCGGTCGACGCCCGCGCGCCAGAAGCATTTAAAACAGCCGCGCACAAAAAAGCGTCGGAGGAAATGCGGAGAACATCGCTGGCCAATTCACAGACGCGCTATGCATGCGGCCTGTCGGCGCTCACCACGGACGAGCCCGACATGGAGGCGTTCGCCAAGGCGATCGCACTGGAAGCAGCCGCCATCGACGCGGGCTTTGCCCTGCTGTTCTTTTCCCAGAGCCTGGTCGAAGCCAGCGCCCTTTCCCAGGCGCTCATGACCCACGCGCCGGCGCTCCACCACGCCGGCTGCTCGACTGCCGGCGAGATCACGCCGCAAGGTCTCGAGGATGGTCATGTGCTGGCCATGCTGCTTCCGTCCACCGCGTTTACCGCCGTCAGCGTGATGGTCGAAAATCTGTCCTCGTCGGGTATGGACAGGATCACCGGCGAGGTCGAGACCCTGCGGCGATCGCTGCGCGCGCGCCTCGGTTGCGATCGGACCAAAGGCACTTTCGCGCTCTGCTTCATCGACGGGCTCTCCTATGCCGAAGAAGCGGTGAGTTCAGCCATCCACTGGGGTCTCGATGACATTCCGCTGCTTGGCGGCTCCGCCGGCGACGATCTGAAATTCGAGACGACGCGCCTGATCTCGAACGGCAAGGTCACCTCCGACAGCGCCATCATCGTGCTGATATCGACCGAAATTCCCTTCCATGTCTTCAAGACCGACAATTTCGTTCCCACCGATGAGAAACTGGTGGTGACGGCTTCCGATCCAGATCACCGCATCGTGCGCGAGTTCAACGCCACCAATGCGGCGCAGGAATACGCCGCGTCCGTCGGTATCGTCGCGCAGATGCTGACGCCACTGAGCTTCGCCTCGCATCCCGTGGTGGTGAAGGTGGGCGGACAATATTATTGCCGGTCGATCCAGAAGATGCATGCCGACGGCTCGCTGTCGTTCTTCTGCGCCATAGACGATGGCGTCGTGCTGTCGATCGCTCAGCCCAAGGACATGGTGGAATCGACGCGCGCCGCCCTGCGCGACGTCGAGGAGAGGCTTGGCGGCATCGACATGATCCTCGGCTTCGACTGCGTGCTGCGCCGGCTGGACGCACGCAATCGGCAGGTGTTTCGCGAGATCTCGGAACTCTACCGGGTCAACAATGTCATCGGCTTCGGCACCTATGGCGAACAGTACCGGTCGATGCATCTGAACCAGACTTTCACCGGCATCGCCTTCGGCGAGCGCCAGGCGGCGGAATAGGACGGCGCAACAAGATGCCGCTGAGGGACATAAACGATCTTGAAAAGCTGAAGAAGATCAACGCGGCACTGGTCAGCCGCGTCGAGCGCTCGATGGACCAGCAAGGCAACGCCTTTTCGCTGTTCCAGACCACGATCTCGCTGGAAAACCGGGTGCGTACACGTACCGAGGAACTTCACTCGACCTTGCGGCGGCTGGAGCAGTCGAACATTGACCTCAGTGCCGCCAAGGAAAACGCCGAACTTGCGAACCTGTCAAAAACCCGTTTCCTCGCCGCTGCCAGTCACGACGTGCTGCAGCCGCTGAATGCCGCCCACCTTTCGGTTTCGGCGCTCGCCGAAGTTCAGACCAGCGACGAGGGCAAGAAACTGGTGCGGCAGGTCGAGCGCTCGCTGGAGACGATGGAGGACCTGCTGCGAACCCTGCTCGACATCTCCAAGCTCGATGCCGGCGTGGTGCAGCCCGACATAAGCGACGTCAGCCTGGAGGCGCTGTTCTCGTCGCTCCGCTCGGATTTCCTGCCGGTGGCGGAGATGAAAGGCCTGTCGCTGAAATTCCGGCCGGTCCATGCCGTGGTCCGCTCCGACCGCACGCTGCTGCGCCGTATCCTGCAGAACATTCTCTCCAACGCGCTGGGCTATACACGCTCGGGCGGCGTGCTTGTCGGCACCAGGCATCGCGGCGACACCATCCGCATCGACGTCGCCGACACGGGCTGCGGCATTCCCGACGACCAGCGCGAGGCGGTGTTCGAGGAGTTCCACCGCGGCACCTCGCCGGCCAATGCCGAACTGGACGGTGGCGGTCTCGGGCTCGGGCTCGCCATCGTGCGCCGCATGGCCAGCGCGCTCGGCCATCCCGTGACATTCTCGTCGAAGGTCGGACGCGGCACGATCTTCCACATCGATGTACCCGTCGGCATCGGTGCGCCAGCCGATGCCATCGCCAGCGTTGCCGATATGGAACGGCCGCGCGGCTATGGCCTGTTCGGCACCAAGGTGCTGCTGGTCGAGAACGATATCGAAGTGCTGCAGGCCATGACCTTCCTCCTCGAACGCTGGCAATGCCTGGTGCGGGCCGCGACCTCGACCGACGATGCGCTAGACATGCTTGGCGACACCGACTGGGTGCCCGACATCGTCATTGCCGACCAGCATCTCGACGGCGGCGATCTCGGCACCACGACCATCGCCGAAGTCCGCGACTATCTCGGCCGCGCCGTGCCGGCGCTGATCGTCACCGCCGACAGTTCGGAAGCGGTCGCCAAAGCCGCCCGCTCCGGCGGCATCGAACTGATGCGCAAGCCACTGAAGCCGGCCCAACTAAGGGCGCTGCTGGCGCATTTGCTGGCTTAGCTTCATACCCTCCCCTTGAACGGCAGGGTAAAAGCTCAAAACCCAGCCTGATCGCGAAACAGCTCCGCATTGTCCAGTTTCGACACCTCGATCACTGCCTGCGTGCGGCTGTAGACATTGAGCTTGCGCAGGATTTCCGAGACATGCGCCTTCACCGTGGTCTCGCCCACCTGCAGCTCATAGGCGATCTGCTTGTTGAGCAGGCCCTGGCGCAGCATCTGCAGCACGCGCAGCTGTTGCGGCGTCAGTGTCGACAGGCGCTGCACCATGTCGGCGCGGTCGACGCTTTCGGCATCCGGCGTGCGGCCCTCATAGGTTTCCGGCACATAGATCGCGCCTTCCATCACCGAGCGTATGGCGGCGGCGAGGTCGCTCTTGCGCGCCGATTTCGGGATGAAGCCGGCGGCACCATAGGACAGCGCCTCGGAAATGATCTTCGGCTCCTCGTAACCAGAGACGATCACCACCGGCAGGCGCGGATAGCGGGTCCGGAGCTGCAGCAGGCCGTCAAAACCGTGCACGTCGGGCATCGAGAGGTCGAGAAGCGCGAGGTCGAACGGCTTGGCATCGGCCAGAAGATCGAGTGCCTCGGTGATCGAGCGCGCCTCCACCGTGTCGACTTCCGGATAGGCCATCTGCACGGCGCTGTGCAGCGCCTCACGAAACAGCGGATGGTCGTCGATGATCAGGAACCGGGCGCGATCGTGGGTTGCGGTCATGGGGTTCATTTCAGTTCGTGAGCGATTAGAATAACCTCTCCACCATGGCCAGATTATTGCCAAATAGTATATCGCCATCTCCGGCGGAAAGTGCCGCCGGCACTTTCTCGACCAAATCGCCTTGTCCAGGCCCCCAAATCGGTCGAATGTTCCGGCAACCAAGCAGAGACCCTTGATGACAGAATTCGTCCTTCCCCTGCCCGCAACCGCATCGGTGGCCGTTGCCGGCTCGTCCGATCGTTTTGCGGTGCGCCGTATCTACTGCGTCGGCCGCAACTACGCGGCGCATGCCCGCGAATTCGGCAATGACGAGCGTGATCCGCCCTTCTTCTTCACCAAGCCGGCCGACGCGGTGGTCGATTCCGGCACCGCTATCCCCTACCCGCCGCTGACGGCCAATCTGCACCACGAGATCGAACTGGTGGCCGCGATCGGCAAAGCCGGCTTCCGCATTCCCCGCGACAAGGCGCTGGACCATGTCTGGGGCTATGGTGTCGGCATCGACCTCACCCGCCGCGATCTGCAGGACGAGGCCAAGAAGGCCGCCCGGCCCTGGGACTGGTCGAAGGCCTTCGACCGCTCCGCCCCTTGCAGCCCGTTGGTGCAAGCGCACGAATCCGGCCACCCACAGAAGGGCCGCATCTGGCTCGCCGTCAACGGCAAGGTCAGGCAGGATGCCGACCTCGCCGAACTGATCTGGCCGATACCGGATATCGTGTCGATCTGCAGCGAGGCGATGGAGCTCGAGCCCGGCGACCTGATCTTCACCGGTACGCCGGCAGGCGTCGGCGCGGTTGGCCCCGGCGACACGATGACCGGCGGCGTCGACGGCATCGGCACCATCGAAATAACCATCGGCCAGCCGAAGTGAGCGCATGAGCAAACTCGTCCTGCACAACTACTATCGCTCCTCCACCTCCTACCGGGTGCGGATCGCGCTGGAGATGAAGGGGCTGAGCTACGACTACATCCCGCATCATCTGCGCCATGGCGAGCACCTCGAACCAGCCTATCTCGCGGTCAATCCGCAAGGGCTGGTGCCGGCGCTGGTGCTCGGCGACGGCACGCTGCTGACGCAATCGCTGGCAATCATCGAATTCCTCGACGAGACCAGCCCGGAACCACCGCTATTGCCAGGGGATGCGGCCGGTCGGGCACGGGTCAGAATGCTGGCGCAGATGATCGCCTGCGACATCCACCCGGTGAACAATCTGCGCGTGCTGACCTCGCTGCGCACGCTGTTCGGCGCCGGCGACGAGGACGTCGTCAACTGGTTCCGCCACTGGGTGAACGAGGGCTTTCAGCCGCTTGAAAAGATCCTGGCCTTGTCGGCGGAGACCGGAACATTCTGCCATGGCGACGCGCCGGGTCTGGCTGACATCTGCCTCGCCGCACAGATTGCCAGCAATGCCCGCTTTGGCGTCGATCTGACGCCCTACCCGACGATCGCGCGCATCAACGCCGCCTGCATGGCGCTGCCGGCCTTCCAGAAAGCGGCGCCCCAGAACCAGATCGATGCCGAATAGAGAAGCCACCGATCCAGAGGAAGTAAAGGTGCTTGCCGACATCGAGGCCTATGGCTGCCATATCCTGTACGTGCTGGAGGAAGGCGACCTGGCGCCCTTCGCCTATTCAGTCGGTATCGAGCACAATTTCGGGGCTCCAGAATTGGTCGTGATAGGTCTGAGGCCTGAAATCTCGCAGTCCATCATCAACGAGTATTGCAGACGGGTCCACTCAGGCGAGGTTTTCGAACCAGGACAGCGAACGTCCGGCTTCGTCAAAGACTTCGACTGCCAGTTCGACGCTGTTCATATCGAGCACTACCCCGAGCATTTCGGCTGGGATCTCTGGTTCTACGACGGCCCGGATTTCCGTGTCGTGCAGCTGATTTTTCCGACGACTGAAGGCATCTGGCCATGGGACGCCGAGGCCGACGACTGGTTCCGAGCCTGGCAGCCGCTGCTCGACACGGCTCCCGCGTCCCAGGCCTGATCGACGGCATCAATTTCGGACTCGCCGCGCCAAGGAATCGGCTATCTTCGCGCTTCGATGCGCGTGGTCCGTGAAATTATTTGGAGTTATCGATGAAAGCCGTCGTCTTCGAGAAATTCGGCGAAGCGCCGAGGATCCAGACCGTTCCTGATCCGAAGCCGGCAGCCGATGGCGTCGTCATCAAGGTCGAGGCGACCGGTCTGTGCCGCAGCGACTGGCATGGCTGGATGGGTCATGACGAAGGCATCACGCTGCCGCACGTGCCGGGCCACGAACTTGCCGGCATCGTCGTCGCCGCGGGCAAGCAGGTCACGCGCTGGAAGGCCGGCGAGCGCGTCACAGTGCCGTTCGCCGTCGGCTGCGGCCGCTGCTTCGAGTGTAATTCGGGCAATCACCAGGTCTGCGAGCACCAGACACAGCCTGGCTTCACCGGCTGGGGCTCGTTTGCCGAATATGTCGCCATCGAACATGCCGACACCAATGTTGTGCGCCTGCCCGACGAGATGGAATTCGCCACCGCCGCCAGCCTCGGCTGCCGCTTCGTCACTTCGTTTCGAGCCATTGTCGACCAGGGCCGGGTGAAGCCGGGCGAATGGGTCGCGGTGCATGGCTGCGGCGGCGTCGGCCTGTCGGCGATTATGATTGCCAGCGCCATGGGCGCCAATGTCATCGCCATCGATCTCACCGACGAGAAACTGGATTTCGCCAAAAAGATCGGCGCCGTCGCCACCATCAATGCATCTACAACGCCGAACGTGGTCAAGGCGGTCAAGCAGATCACCAATGGCGGCGCGCATATGTCGATGGACGCGCTCGGCCACCCGACCACCTCGTTCAACTCGATCGCCAATCTGCGTCGGCGCGGCCGCCATGTGCAGGTCGGCCTGATGTTGGGCGAACACGCCCGGCCGCAGGTGCCGATGGACAAGGTAATCGCCTTCGAACTCGAAATCCTCGGCAGTCACGGCATGCAGGCCTATCGCTACCCCGCGATGATGGAGATGATCCGCCACGGCAAGCTCAAGCCGGAACTGCTCGTCGGCAAGAAGATCAGCCTCGACGAGGCGCCCGCAGCCTTGATGGCGATGGGCGGCTTCGAGGGCATCGGCATTGGGGTGGTCACGAAGTTTTAGGCGAGGACGGCACCGTCGTCAGGCAATCGCGCGTCGTGGGCAATTCCTGCTTCGCGAATCGCTTGGCGCCTACGACGCAAAGCACGACGCCAAGCGTAACGACCACCATCAGCGGGCTGACCTGCTCGTGCAGCAGCGTCGCTGCCAGTGCCAGCCCGAAAAATGGCTGCAGCAGCTGCAACTGTCCAACCGCGGCGATGCCGCCTTGCGCCAGCCCGCGATACCAGAACACGAAGCCGATCAGCATGCTGAACAACGAGACATAGGCAAGCCCCATCCACGCACTGACGCCGACGCCGTCGAACGACGGCGGCATTGTCAGCAGCGTCAGCACCAGCATGATCGGCAGCGACAGCACCAGCGCCCAGCAGATCACTTGCCAGCCGCCGAGCCTGCGCGACAGCGCGGCGCCCTCGGCATAGCCGAGGCCGCAAGCGATGATGGCAGCCAGCATCAGACCGTCGCCGACCGGCGAGGCAGTCACGCCCTGCGTCAGCGCAAAGCCCGCGACCAGCGCGCTGCCGATGCATGAAAACAACCAGAACGCCGGGCGCGGCCGATCGCCGCCGCGCAGCACCCCGAATATCGCAGTGGCCAGCGGCAGCAGGCCGACGAAGATAATGGAATGGGCCGTGGTGACGTGCTTCAGCGCCAGCGCGGTCAGCAAGGGAAAGCCGACAACCACGCCAAGTGCCACGATCACCAGCGACAGCAGATCGCCGCGCTCCGGGCGTTTCTGCCGAAACAGGAGCAGCAGCGCAAGGCCAAGCAGTCCGGCAATCGCCGCCCGGGCCGAGGTCAGGAATGTCGGATCGAATTCCCTGACCGCCACGCGCGTCGCCGGCAGCGAGCCGCTGAAGATCAACACGCCGATGAATCCATTCATCCAGCCACTCGCGGTCTTGTCCATCGTATGCTCCGTTTGTCGGCTCCGTATCGCGCGGAGCCGGTAGTATCGCCAGAGACAATGCGGTACAATTATGCAAAACTGTCATGGTCAGCAGAGCAGTACGGATGGACAAGCAGACTACAGGAAGCGAGAGCGGCGGTACGCTGGTCGAAGGCGTCATGGCGACGATCCGCCAGCGGATCGCGGCGCGCAGCCTGACGCCGGGAGCGCAATTGCCGTCGATCCGCGCCTTTGCCAAATCCATGCGAGTGTCCAAATCCACCGTGGTCGAAGCCTATGAGCGGCTCGCCGCCGAAGGCGCGATCCGCTCGCGGCCGGGCTCCGGCTTCTATGCCGCCGGATCGCTGGCGCCGCTGTCGCTGGCCGAAATCGGCCCCCGCCTCGACCGCGCCGTCGATCCGCTCTGGATCTCGCGCCAGTCCCTGGAGGCCGGCGATGACATGCTGAAGCCCGGCTGTGGCTGGCTGCCCGCTTCATGGATGCCACAGGCAGGGCTGCGCCGGGCGCTGCGCACGGTGGCGCGTGCCGACGATGTCGCACTGGCCGATTACGGCACGCCGCTCGGCCTGCCACCGCTGCGGCAATTGCTGGCGCGGCGCATGGCCGGGCATGGCATCGAGGCCTCGCCCGAGCAGATCATGCTGACGGAATCAGGCACGCAGGCCATCGACCTCCTGTGCCGGTTCCTGATCGAGCCCGGCGACACCGTGCTGGTCGACGACCCCTGCTACTTCAACTTCCACGCCCTGTTGCGCGCTCACCGGGCCAAGGTCGTCAGCGTTCCCTACACGCCGTCGGGGCCGGATATCGATCTGTTCGCGCAGGCGTTGGCCGAGCATCGGCCACGCCTCTACATCACCAATTCCGCCATCCACAATCCGACCGGCGCGGTGCTGTCGCCAGTCACCGCGCACCGGCTGCTGAAACTCGCCGATCAATCGCAATTGACCATTGTCGAGGACGACATCTTCGCCGATTTCGAACATGCGCCCGCCCCCAGGCTGGCGGCGTTCGATGGTCTCAACCGCGTTGTCCATATCGGCAGCTTCTCCAAGACACTGTCGGCATCGGTTCGCTGCGGCTTCATCGCCGCACCGCGCGACTGGATCGAGCCCCTGACCGACCTCAAGATCGCCACGACCTTCGGCGGCGGCCGGCTCGCGGCCGAACTGGTGCTGACGTTGCTGAAGGACGGCAGCTACCGCAAGCACATGGATTTGCTGCGCGCGAAGCTTGCGCGCGCCATGGGCGAGACGGCCGCCCACCTGAAAGCGATCGGCATCACGCCGTGGATCGACCAGCCGGCTGGCCTCTTCCTGTGGTGCAGCCTGCCGGACGGCGTCGATGCGGCCGAAGTCGCCCGCCGCTCGCTGGCCGACAACATCGTGCTGGCGCCCGGCAACGCATTCAGCCTGTCCGGAACGGCTGGCCGTTTCCTGCGCTTCAACGTTGCCCAATGCACGGACGAGCGGATTTTCAGGGTGCTCGAGGCGGCGATGGCGCGTTGACGCGCATCAAGCTGATCCTGTTGCCTGGGCAACCTTCGGCTGCTAGGGAAACGCGAGCGCACTCGAGAGAATGTCTGCGCCGTCATTTTCCGGGATAGCGTTTATGGGAACCAGCAAGTCAGCAGACAAGTAGGCCGCAACAGCACTTCGTTGTTGCGGCGGCCCGTCATTTCCCATCTTCAGTGAGAACGGCAGATCGCCGCCAAATGTAGCCATTTGAGCGGATGTTCAATCATGCCTTTTCCAAAAAACCCGACATGGACCACTTCCCTGCCAGCAGCCATGGTGCTGATGGCGCCCTTCGACATACTGGCCTCGCTGGCCATGGACATCTACCTCCCGATTGTCCCGGCGATGCCGGGGATCCTCGAGACATCGCCTGATGTCATCCAGCTGACGCTGAGCCTCTACATGATCTGTCTTGGGCTCGGCCAAGTCGTCTTCGGCCCGATTTCCGACAGGATCGGCAGGCGCCCGGTGCTGATCGGTGGCGCGCTTTTGTTTTCAGGCGCTTCCTTTCTGCTCGCCAGCACCTCGCTGGCCGCTGTCTTCGTCGTCCTGCGCGTCGTGCAGGCCATTGGTGCGTCCGCCATTCTCGTTGCAACCTTCGCAACGGTTCGCGACGTCTTGCGCAAAGACCCGAAAGTGCCGTCATTTACGGCCTGTTCAGCTCGATGTTGGCTTTCGTGCCGGCGTTGGGGCCGGTTGCCGGTGCGTTGATTGCCGACAATTTCGGCTGGCGGGCGATCCTCCTGACGCTCGGAGTCCTGGCCACGGCAGCTACCCTCAACGCATGGCCGAAATGGCACGAAACCCGCCCCTCGAATGGCGATACCAGGCGAATGGCGCTTCGACCCATTCTCTCCAGTCTTGCCTTCTGGACCTACACGCTTGCATTCAGTGCCGCTATGGGCGCCTTCTTCGTGTTCTTTTCGACTGCGCCACGGGTGCTCATGGATCGGGCCGGCTTTTCACAGTTCGGCTTCAGTCTAGCCTTCGCCACCGCGGCGCTGGTGATGATCGTCACCACCCGCTTCGCCAGAAGGTTCATTGCAAGCTGGGGCATCGCCGGCAGTGCCATCAGGGGCATGGCGATGCTGCTGTTCGGCGCGGCGCTATTGGCAGTGGGGCAACTGTTCGCACAGCCGTCCTTCGCGACATTTATCTTGCCGATGTGGGTCGTTGCCGTGGGTATCGTCTTCACTGTCTCAGTCACCGCAAACGGTGCACTCGAGGCGTTTGGCGATGTCGCGGGAACCGCAGTCGCACTCTACTTCTGCATCCAGAGCCTTGTCGTTGGCATCCTCGGCACGTTGTTCGTCGTCCTGCTCGGCGGAGACACGGCGTGGCCGCTGGTCGCCTACTGTTCGGTCATGGCGACGCTCACACTAAGCGCACTGAGGCATTTGCAGAAACGCCAAACCGAATAGACTGGACAGATGAGAAGCCTGGGCGGTTGGCTCAGGCTTCTCATCGTTGTCAGCGCGACGCCGCACACACCTCCCGCACACAGTCGCGCAACCAGCGTTGCGCCGGATCGGCATCGAGGCGCGGATGCCAGAGCATGGAGATAGTGACTTCCGCGGTGGCAACCGGCAGGGGAAAACTGCGCATGCCGGCGCGTGCGCCCTCGGTATGCCGCTCCGGAACGCTGGCGATCAGGTCTGATGTGCGGGCCATGGCAAGGGCTGCCGAGAAACCGGAAACCATGCACACGACGGTCCGCCGCAGCCCGAGCCGGTTCAAAGCCTCGTCGATCGGCCCTTTCTCGCGGCCACGCCGTGAAACGCTGATGTGTCGGCCTGCGGCATAGCGCTCAGGCGTCACCGCGCCCTCGGTCAAGGGATGGCCCGTTCGCACGGCGCCGATGAAGCGGTCGCGAAGCAGCGCCTGGATGCGCACCTCCGGGCCGGTCTCGCCAGCGACGCCTATGTCCAGATCGATCGCCGCGTCGCGCAACGACATGACGTCCCGGTCGGACTTCGGTGCAAAGCGCAGCCGCACGCCGGGCGCATCGGCCTGGATACGGGCAACGAGACGAGGTGCGAACTCTTCGACGAAGCTCTCATTGGTGCGCAGCGTGAAGACCCTGTCCAGGTTCGGGAGATCGAGCAAGGTGGCAGGGCGCAGGATCGCCTCCGCATCCTGGACGACACGGCCTACCTGCTGTCGCAGTTCTTCCGCACGCGGCGTCGCCACAAGGCCTCGACCGACGCGAACCAGCAGCGGATCGCCCGTCGCCTGGCGCAGTCGCGCCAGCGTGCGGCTCATCGCCGAAGGGCTGAGGCGTAGGCGGCTGGCGGCGCGCGCCACGCTGCCTTCGGTCAGCAGGACGTCGAGAGCGAACAGTAAGTTGAGATCGGGTGATGTCATCGGCAGATCATGACATGATATGGCGCCAAACGCACGAATAAGATGCAAATGCTGCGCCTTCCGCCACATTGGCCAAGGAACTAGATCTCCAGCAGTTCCGGTTGTGGGACTGATGGAAGGAGACCGCCGTGGCAATCGCTGAGCAAAATCCGGACGGGCTGACATCGGCGCCACCACGGATGCAATCCGCCGGCTGGGCGTTGGCAAGCCTGTCGCTCGCCACACTGCTGTCGTCGCTGGGAACCAGCATTGCCAGCGTCGGGCTGCCGTCGCTGATGCAGAATTTCGGCGCGACGTTCCAGGCCGTGCAATGGGTTGTTCTGGCCTATCTCCTCGCCATCACCACACTGATCGTCAGCGCCGGCCGGCTGGCCGACATGTTCGGGCGCCGACCGTTGCTGCTTGGGGGCATCGCGCTGTTCACGTCCGCATCGGTGCTCTGCGGCCTGGCGCCGACACTCTGGCTGCTGATTGCCGCACGCGCCGTGCAGGGACTTGGCGCAGCGCTGATGATGGCGCTGACGCTGGCCTTCGTCGCCGAAACCGTGACCAAAGACAGAATCGGCGGCGCCATGGGCCTGCTCGGCGCCATGTCCGCGATCGGCACGACACTTGGCCCCTTGCTCGGCGGCCTTTTGATCACCGGCTTCGGCTGGCGGGCAATCTTCCTCGTCAATGTCCCGCTGGGAGTGCTCACCTTCGCTCTTGCCTGGCGTGCCCTGCCGGCACGCAATAAAACCGCGCGGCTCGACCGAGGCACGTTCGATGTCGTGGGCACCGCCCTGCTGGCCCTGACGTTGGCCGCCTATGCGCTGGCGATGACGCTGGGCAGAGGCAATTTCGGCACGCTCAAAATCGGCCTGCTGATCGCCGCCGGCACCGGCGTTTTTCTTTTCGCCGCCGCGCAGGCGAGAGTGAAAAACCCCTTGATCCGGCTTGCCAGCTTCCGCGATCTTCAGCTGAGTGCCAGTCTCGCCATGAGCCTCGTCGTCGCCACGGTGATGATGGCGACGCTGGTGGTGGCTCCGTTCTACCTGTCGCGCGGGCTCGGGCTGGATGCTGCAATGGTGGGTGTGGTGCTGTCGACCGGCCCGCTCGTCTCGACCTTGTCGGCGTTGGTGGCCGGACGCCTGACCGACCGCTTCGGCGCTCATAGGATGATGGTCGCAGGCCTGCTCAGCCTCACGACAGGCACGTTCCTGCTGTCGCTCGCCGTGACCAGATTCGGCATTGCCGGCTATGTCGTTGCGATCACCGTCACCTGCATCGGCTACGCGCTGTTCCAGACGTCGAACAATGCAGCCGTCATGACCGGTGTTGACGCGGGTCAGCGCGGCGTCGTCTCCGGTCTGCTCAACCTTTCGCGCAATCTCGGGCTCATCACCGGCGCCTCGTTGATGGGCGCTATATTCGCCGTCGCATCGGCCGAAGGGCACGAAGGCATTGGTCTTCTGAGTTCCGAGGCCGCCGCCCGGGGAATGCAGGTCACCTTTCAGACGGCGACGGTGCTGGCGCTGGCTGCGCTGTTCCTCGCACTGCTCTCGGCCCGCGCCACAGGCCGCCCAGAATCCAGGGCTTCGTGACGCGCACACCGCTCAGAGAGTAGAATTTCCAAACAGGCTCAGGCACCTGCCCGCTTGCGGCGTTCATAGAGCATGACCAGCGTTTCCGCCGTCAAGGCAGGCTTTTCCTCGCCTTCGATCTCGACCGTGTTGGCCGCCTTCATCAGATACTGGCCCGGGCCCCTGTCCTCCATGGACAGCAGCGTGATGCGCAGTCTGATGCGGGCGCCGACCCTGACCGGCGCCAGGAAGCGTACTTTGTCGAAGCCATAATTGAAGGCGGCCTGCGTATTCTCGGGCACGATGCCCATGCCGAGCGCCAGCGCGCCGATGATCGACAGCGTCAGATAGCCATGCGCGATCGTCGTGCGGAACGGGCTTTGCCGCCGCGCCCTTTCAGGGTCGACATGAATCCATTGATGGTCGCCGGTGCATTCAGCGAACTGATCGATGCGGTTCTGGTCGACCGTCGTCCACTCCGACACGCCGAGTTCCAGCCCGGCCATCGTCCTCAACTGCTCGTAGGTAGGCGGCGTTTTAGGCCGTATTTCGTTCATTCCTGGTTTCCCGATCGCTTCCAGAGCCTCCGGACCACGAACTGACGGCCTCTGTCAATTCGCTCTACGCGAATCCGTTCCGTCGATCTCGGCCGCAATCGAGCCACGCCGCCGGCGCAGTCGCAGGCCAACTCGGGCTTTCCGGGCTTCAGGGCGGCCGGCAGCCATGAACCGGTCCCGGCCACATCCGCTACTTCTTCTCGTAGCCGGCGCGGATTTCCTCCATCGCCTCCTTGATGCGGGTGCGCAGGATGTCGACCGATTCGGCACCGGATTTCTTGACCAGTTCAGCCACTTCGCCGGCATTTTTCAACGCGGCCTCGAAGGACTTTCTGGCAAACTCCGTCTGTTTGGCCATCAGTTCCTGCGGATTGCCCGGCGCCCTGTAGCTTTGCGCCATATCGGTGACCTCGCGCAGCGTATCCTGCAGCATCTCGCGCTGCCGGGACAACAGCGACGTGGCGCCGGCGGCACCGGCTCGTGCCGATTTCTCCAGCGCTTCGAGGTTCTTGCGATGATGGGCGAGGATCGCCTCGACATCGACATTCGGCACCTTCAGGTCGCGGCCGAACCTGCCGAACATGTCCATGAAGGAATCGGATTCCGGTTGTTTTGCCATGCTTGTTTGCTCCCCTTTGCCGCGGATGCGGGCACCCTCGGATGGAGAATAACACTCGCGTGCCGTGAGTCCATTCGGACGCGGAGGAATGAGCGCCAGTCTGGCCGCGCATCAATTCACGAGGAACAGCCGCTCGGCCACATAGAGCACGACACCGGCGAGGCCGCCGATGATCATGCCGTTGAAGCGGATGTACTGCAGGTCCCGGCCGATGTTCATCTCGATCAGCCGCGTCAGTTGCGCGAGGTCCCAGCGTTTGACCTGGTCGGCGATGAATGTCGACACGCCGGCCTTCTGGCTCTCCACGAACGACGCCAGCGCCACCACGAACCCCTGGTTCATGTCGGCCCGGATCTGCGCATCGCCGGCAAGATGCCGGCCGACCTCGACGAACATGTTGGCGAGGTGCGCACGGATGACCGAATTCGGCGCCTTGGCATCCTGCTCGATGAACTGGCTGAGGCTTGCCCACATGTCGCCGGCCAATCCCTTGACCTCCGGCCGGCCCAGGAAGTCGCGCTTCAGCTTTTCGGCCCGTTTGGCGTATTGTTTCGATGTCCTCAGCTTATCGATGAAGCCTTGGGCGAAGCCGTCGAATTCGGCGCGCATCGGGTGGTCGGGATCGGCCCTCACTTCGTCGAGCAGCGAGCCCGCCGAGGCGACGATCTTCTTCAGGAGATAGGCGTCGGCGCGGAACAGGTTGAACAGCGACGGCAGTTCCTCGCGGATTTTTTCGCGCATCGTTGCCAGCGCTTTTTCGTCATTGAGGAACCGCCCGATCACCTTGGTGAATTCGTCGAACAATTTCTGATGGCGGCGATCATCGGTAAGCGCCGAGAGCAGTTCGGCGGCCAGCGGCGCCAGCGGCACCTTTTCGATCTGTTCGAGCATGCGGCTGGTGACGAAGCCGCGCAGGCCGGATTGCTCTATCGCCGCAAGCGTCTGCGGCACCAGCCGCACGATGAAGCGCGACAGGCCGGCGGCGCGCTCCGTATCGGCCAGCCAATCGGCGACGAGTGCCGAGAAATCGACCTCGGCAAGCTTTTCACGCACCGGTTCGGGCGCCAGGAAGTTGACCTCGATGAAGCGGCCGAGATTGTCGGCGATGCGGTTCTGGTTCTCGGGGATAATGGCGGTGTGCGGGATCGGCAGCCCCAGCGGCCTTCGAAACAGCGCCACCACCGCGTACCAGTCGGCGAGGCCGCCGATGGTCGCCGCCTCGGCAAAGGCAGCGACGAAGCCGAGCCACGCATGGATGTGCTCGAACGATTTGGCGAGCGCAAACACCAGTACGCAAAGCGCCAGCGCGGCCGCCGCGAGGAATTTCGTTCGCCGCAACGCGGAAAGCTTGGCATCCGCTTCGGCATCGAAACGGACCGGCGTCAAGGGCGAAGCCGATTGTGACATGGGTGAGCCGCTCCTCGTCGATCTCAGCCTATCTAGTGTTCCGACGGCCGAATACCCGCGACAGCCGGTTTCGCCCGGCATCTTGCCCGGCTGCGCACACAAAGTTGAGGAGAAAATTCATCTATCGCGCCAAGCTAGTCTGGAATTATTCCAAGGTATAGGCCATATTCCGCCTTGGCCAATGTGGCGAATCCGGAATTTCGGGTCAAAGCCGCATCAGCAAAATTTCCAGATCTGGCGTGGGTTGCACCGCCCCAGTGCCTTGTGAGGACAATATGCGGCTTACGCGCCAGACCAACTATGCCATGCGCATCTTGATGTATTGCGCGGCAAATGACGACCGATTGAGCCGTATTCCTGAGATCGCGGCCGCCTATTCGGTGTCGGAGCTTTTCCTGTTCAAGATCCTGCAGCCGCTGGTCGAGCACGGCCTCGTCCAGACCGTGCGTGGCAGGAATGGCGGCGTCAAGCTTGGCCGGGCGGCCGAAGCCATCAGCCTGTTCGATGTCGTGCGCGTGACGGAAGAGAGCTTCGCCATGGCCGAATGCTTCGAGAACGATGCCGCCGAATGCCCGCTCGTCGACAGCTGCGCGCTGAACTCGGCGCTGCGCGAGGCCCTGAATGCGTTTTTCGCAGTGCTCGCCCGCTATACGATCGCCGATCTGGTAGCGGCGCGGCCGAATGTACGCAACCTGCTCGGCATCGACATGCTGATGGAGCGCCGCGCCCCGGCTGCCTAGCGTATTTCTCCCCGTTCTGCGGAGAGAAATGCCCGGCAGGGCAATGAGGGGCGGCGCCGACTTCGACAACTGGCGGGAGAAGCGCAGGAAACCGCCATTCGCAGGCCCGGCCTCACCTGAATATCAATAGACCGCCGACTGCGGCAGCACGAACGGCATATTGCCCGCCGGCAGCACGCCGACCTTGAGCCGGCAGTCGAACACTTTCTCGATCAGATCATCGCTCAGCACGTCCCGCGGCGATCCGGCGGCGGCCAGCCGGCCGCGATGCATGACGAAGATCCGCTCCGCATACATGGCCGTCAGATTGAGGTCATGCAGGATGGCGACCACGCCACCGCCCCTTCTGGCGAAGTCGCGGGCAATGTTCATGATGATCAGCTGGTGCTTGATGTCGAGGCTGGACACTGGCTCGTCGAGGAACAGAAAGCGCGGCTTGCCGTCGAGCACTGGCGCCCAGACCTGGCATAGCACGCGCGCCAACTGAACGCGCTGTTGCTCCCCGCCGGAAAGCTCCTGGTAGAAACGGCCGGCAAAGCCGTCGAGATCGACACGCGCCAGCGCCCGTTCCGGCAGCCGCGCATCCTCGCCCGGCAAGGCGCCCGAACGGCCGCCGACAAGACCAAGCTTGACCACTTCCCGCACGGTGAACGGGAACGACAGCATCGTCGCCTGCGGCAGCACCGCGCGATGGACGGCTGCCTCGGCCGGCTTCATCGTCGAGAGATCTCGGCCGTTGAGGGCAACGCGGCCGGTATAGGCGAGTTCGCCGGAGAGCGCTTTGAGGAAGGTCGTCTTGCCCGAACCATTGGGGCCGACGATGGCGGCGATCTCGCCGGGCCGCGCGTGGAAATCGACACCACTGACGATAGGCTTGCCGGCGATATCAACCGAAACATCCTTTGCCTCGATCATCAAGCCTCACAAATCAACCACGCCGCGCTTGCGCAGCAGGATCCAAAGGAAGAACGGCGCGCCCGCTACCGCGGTGACGATGCCTATCGGCAGTTCGGCCGGCGCAACGATGGTGCGTGCGACCGCATCGGCCAGAAGCAGCAGCGAGGCGCCGAGCAGCGCCGACGCCGGCAGCAGATAGCGATTGTCCGGACCAATCAGCAGGCGCAGCAGATGCGGCACCACGATGCCGACGAAGCCGATGCCGCCGCTGACGGCGACGGATGCGCCGACCGCGGCGGAGACGCCGACGATGGCCGTGTATTTCAGCCGCTGCACCGGAATGCCGAGATGGCCGGCGGTCGCCTCGCCAAGCGCCAGCGCGTTGAGGCCGCGTGCCAGGAACGGCATCGCCGCCAGCGCCAGGACGATGATCGGCCCTACCGACGCGATCTTCGCCCAGGTCGCACCACCGAGCGATCCGAGTTGCCAGAAGGTCAGGTCGCGCAACTGGCGATCGTCGGCCATGAAGATAAGGATGCCGGTCAGCGCCATGGCGAGCGCCGCCAGCGCGATGCCGGCGAGCAGCATTGTGGCAACCGAGGTTTGCCCCCGCCGCGTCGCGACCTGATAGAGCATCAGCGTGGTGGCGAGCCCGCCACAGAAGGCCGCCAGCGGCAGGGCAAGCGTGCCGAGCAAGGCTGTCACCGGAGCCAATATCGTCGCGCCGAGCACGATGACGGCAACCGCGCCGAGGCTGGAGCCGGCCGAGACGCCGATCAGGCCGGGGTCCGCCAGCGGATTGCGGAACAGCCCCTGCATGACCGCGCCGGAGACGGCGAGCGCCGCGCCGACCAGCATGCCGAGGATGACGCGCGGCAGGCGGATGTCATAGACGATCAGGCTGTCGCGGGCGCTCAACGCGGCGTCGTCAGGCACTGCGCCGAACAGCCGGCCCCCGATGACGTTGGCGACCGATGCGTCCGAAGCCCCCGATGTCAGCGACAGAAAAACGGCAGTCGCGAGCCCCAGGCACAGCAGAAGGATGACGATGCGGGCGCGGCCCGACCGGTCGCCTTCGGATACGCTTGCCATCACCGGGCCGGCGATCGATTGATCGACCATGATCTGCCTGCTCAGTCCGTGACCTGCCCGCCATAAAGCGAGACAGCGAGGTCGTGGATGGCATCAGCCGTGCGCGGCCCGAAGCCGAGCAGATAGGCGCCGTCGATGCGGATCAGCTTGTGCGCCGTTCCGGCCGGCGTGGAGGCGATCGACGGATTGCCGAACAGTTCGTCGTCCGAAACCGGAGGCCCGGCATTGCTCATCATCAGGATCACGTCCGGCCGGGCGGTTATGATCGCCTCGTCGGACATCTGCTTGTAGCCGGAAAAGCCCTCGACCGCGTTGACGCCGCCGGCCAGCTTGACCATGCCGTCGGCGGCGGTCTCGCTGCCGGCCGCCAGAATCTTGCCACCCTGTATCGACAGCACGAACAGGATGCGCTTGCGCTCCTTGATCGAAGCCGTCTGCTTCTCGGCGGCCGTGAGCTTGGCATCGAGCTCCTTGGCCAGCACCTCGGCCTTGGCGTCGACGCCGAGCGCCTTGCCGACGATGCGGACCTTCTCCAGAATGCCTTCGTGGCTGTAGTGCTCGGGCACCTCGATGAACGGCACGCTCGTCTTCTTCAAGACATCGACTGCTTCCTTGGGGCCGCTGCCATGCAGCGCCAGGATGCCGGTCGGGTCGACCGACAGCACACCTTCCGGCGACAGCGCGCGCATATAGCCGACATCGGGCAGCTCAAGCGCCGCCTTTGGGAACCGGCTGGTGGAATCGCGTGCCACCAGATGCTTTTCCTGGCCGAGAGCATAGACGATCTCGGTGATCGAGCCGCCAATGGCCACGATCTTTGAAGGATCGGCAAACACGGCCGTGCCATCCGCGGCGCTGGCGGGTTGCAGTGCGATAGCAGCCATGGAGAGACCGATCACCGGCCCCAAAATAAATTCGCGCACAGCCGACAATCTTGGGAAAACACTCATAGCATTTTTTCTCAGGCTGCGGTCGGGTTTGGGATGCGCGGCAGGTTTTCCGCCAGGAAGCGCCAGTCGTCCCGCTCGCTTTCGCCTTCATGACGCTTGCCGAAGAACTGGATGATCATCTTGCCGTCGGCGTCATAGACCTCGAGCGAGGTGACATGACCGTCCTTGGTCGGCTTGCGCACGGCCCAGACCTCGTGGATGTGGTCGGTGCGCAGATGCAGGTGGAAGGTTTCGTCCAGCACGTTGATCCATGGTCCCATCGGCTTGATCGACTTGATCGGACCGGAATGGATCTGGATGCAGCCGCGGTTTCCCACAAAGCACATGATCGGCATCTCGCCCTCCGCGGCATGATGAAACATGGCCCGGACCGCCTCATTGTCGAGCTGCCAGGCATAGTCCTGCCCAACCAGGCGCACCGCCTGCCGGCGGCTTAGTTTCAGCGTCTTCAGCATACCAAAGAACTGGTGCACGTCGGTCAGCCGGCTCCAGCGGTCACGCAGATCGTCGAGATTGGCGGCCGCTTCGTCGCCATGGATCTCGTCATCGGGGAGTGGCCCCGAGATGTCGACCGTCGGTTCCTGGTTGGACGATTCGAGCGCGGCGACCAGCTTCTGATAGGCATAGAGGCTGGAGGCCGGCCGCAGATGCACCTTGTGCACGGCCTCGCCTGCCGCATCGAAGAACTGGAGGCTGCGGCGGATTTCGTCGCCGTCGCGCTTCTCGACGGCAAAGCCGTGCGCCCAGACCTTCGGGAAGATGCGCAAGTCGATGTTTTCGCCAAGCACCATGGCATTGTGGGTGCCGGTGACGACCTTGTCATAGACGCCGATCTTCTCGTGCACCGCGCTTTCATTGCGGGTCAGCGCCATGACCTCGCCGACGGCCTCGAGGCCGGTCAGAAGATCGTTGACGCGCGGCTCGATGCGGACGACGCCGTCGCCGCAATGCGCCGCGATCAGTTCGGCTTCCGAAATGCCGAGATGGGCAGCCAGATCACGCTCGCGCGTCTTCGGATTGTCTGTCCGTGCCCGCCGGATTTCATGCGGGGCGGATTTTACGCGCTGATCCATGTCTCGGTCCCTGTTGCCTTGTCTTACTTGTTGAGAATGAGCTTGCCCTGGCGGGTGATCTTCAGCCGGTAGAGTGCACCGTGATGCTCGATGCCTATCTCGTGCTCGCCCTGGAACAGGGTGTTGCTGGAAAGGGTTCGTACCGCCAGCGGAACCCGGTCGAAACGGGGGGAGGCATCGTCGGAACGGCGGACGCGATAGCGAAAATCGTTGGGATTGTGGGTGTTCATCTGGATCGATCCCTTTCCTGTGCCGGGCGTCTGGCTAGGCGTTGCGTAATCCGATTCATTTCTTGACTTGAATACTCATGTTTACTAGTCAGTGCAATACCGGATTAAATGAGTCAACATTTAAGACGCCGGCGACGATCAAAAATGCCAGCCAGCCCCGGGCCAGCCAGCATCAAACCTGGACTTTGGAGTTGGGGCATGGGGTTTGTGACTTGGGAATGGCGCGGCCGGTCGGCGGCGAACGGCGCGGCGGCATTGCTGGCAAGTGTGGCGGCGATTGCCTTATCGGCGCAACTGGCCAACGCCCAGCAGGCGGCGCAGCCGACAGATCAAACGAAGAAGGCTGAAGAGGAAAAGGCAGCACCAGCGGGAGCAACGCTGCTCGACAAGATCCTCGTCATCAGCCGCACCGGCGAGACGGCGATCGAATCGCTGGCATCGGCCAGCCATGTCGGCCAGGAACAGCTCGACCGCCGCATGGCGACGACGCCCAATGAGATGCTGCTCGGCGTGCCCGGTGTCGCGGCGCAGGCCGACGCCAGGCGCGTCAGCACCAGCATCAACATCCGCGGCCTGCAGGATTTCGGTCGCGTCGCAGTCATCGTCGACGGCGCACGACAGAATTTCCAGCGCTCCGACCACGGCACGCAGTCGACCTTCTACATCGACCCCGAACTCGTCAAATCCGTGGATGTTATCCGTGGTCCTGTAGCCAACACCTACGGCTCGGGCGCCATCGGCGGCGTCGTCTTCTTCGACACCAAGGATGCCGAGGATTTCCTCAAGCCTGACGAGACATGGGCCGGTTCCGTCACGGGACGCTATGAGAGCAACGGCAAGGGCTGGACCACAAGTGCATCCGGCGCCTACCGCATTAACGAGAATTGGGACGTGCTGGGCAACATCGTCTACCGCGACTATGACGACTATAAGGATGGCGGCGGCGACACCGTCAAGGGCACCGGCTTCGACGTGCTGAGCGGACTGCTCAAGACCAGCATACGCCCGACCGACAACAGCGAACTGAAGCTCGGCTGGGTCGGCTCAAGCGATGGCTGGAACGAGATCAGCGGCGGTGCGCCGGTCAATGACGCCGACCTGAAGTCGAACACCTTCACGGCGCGCTACAACATCACGGATGAGGACAAGAGCTGGCTCGATCTCCACATCAACACCTCCTACAACAAGACCAACCTCGATCTGACCAGCCTTGTCCCGCAAAACCGCTTTGATCCGGTCACCGGCCTTCCCGTTGTCTTGCCGGCTGGCTCGACGTCGACATTCGACATCGGCACGACCAGCATCGACCTCTGGAACACATCCAGATTCGAAACCGCGGGAATCGCGCACGAGCTGACATATGGCGGCGACTGGGCCGGCGACAATGTCAAGACAGGCGGCACCGCAGGCGGCGACAGCTTCTACACGCCTTCCGGAAAGCGCAACGTCTCCGGCGCCTATGTCCAGGACAAGCTCACCTGGCAGTGGCTCGAAGTCATTGCCGGGGTGCGTTACGACAATTACAGCCTCAAGGATGACACACACGAAACGTCGGGGGACCGGTTGTCGCCGCGCATCACCGTCGGCGTCTCGCCTTTCGACAGCGCCAGCCTTGCCGGCCTGCAATTCTACGGCACCTATGCTGAAGGATACCGGTCACCCTCCCTGTCGGAAACACTGATCAGCGGTCGCCATCCGGCGGGCGTCACCTTCCCGTTCCTGCCCAACCCCAATCTGCGGCCGGAGACTGGAAAGACCGTCGAATTCGGCGTCAACTACAAGCAGAACGACATCCTCGAAGCCGGCGATGCGCTGCGCATCAAGGCAGCGTATTTCAACAATGATGTCGAAGATTACATCGATGGCGTTACCCTGTCGCGGTTTGACCCGACAGCCGGTTGCCCGAGCGGACCCGGTATCCCGATATGCTTCCAGTACCAGAATTTTGCCAAGGCCAAGATCGACGGCTTCGAACTGGAGGGCGTCTATGATGCCGGATGGGGCTATGCCGGGCTCTCGGCTTCAATCACCAATGGTCACACCATTTCCTACAAGGGTGTGGAAGCGGATCTCGCCACGATCCCATCATCCCAGGTCACCGCGCAGCTCGGCTTGCGCTTCCTCGAGGACAAGCTGACCGTCGGCGGCGAAGTGCAATACAATGGCAAGCCCAAGGGCAATCCGATCGCCGAGGACTACACGCTGGTCAATGCCTTTGCCAGCTACCAGGCAACGGACAATTTGAAGATTGATTTCCGCGCCGACAATCTGTTCGATGTCAAATACGCCAACCCGCTCAACCTGACCACGGCCGGCCAGCCGCCGCAGCCGGTTTTCGAGGCCTACGAGCCCGGCATAACGCTGAAGCTGGCGGCAACGATGCGGTTTGGAGGCTGATTGCCATGACGAGCTTGACGACACCCCTTCGTCTGCTGACCTCGATGCTGGCGATGTCGCTTGCGATGGTTTCGGCGTGGGCGCAAGAGTCCGCGCCGGTCCCCGCGCTCACCCTGGAACTCAATGGTGCGCAACCTTCCGACAAGGGTTGCCGCCTGACGTTCGTGGTCAACAACAATCTCGGCGCCGACCTGTCCAAGGCTGCCTTCGAGATCGCCTTGTTCAACGAGGCAGGCGTCGTCGACCGGCTGACCGTGCTCGATTTCAAGGAATTGCCGGCCGGCAAGACCAAGGTGACGCGTTTCGATCTGGCCGGCACCGAGTGCTCGAAAGTCAGCCGCGTGCTGATCAACAGCGCGACCGAATGCACCGGTACCGGCGTCGAACCGAACGCCTGCATGCGAAAGCTGAAGACAGACACCAAGACCGGTATCGCCTTCGGCGTCTGAGGTGGGACTGCATCCCGCATTCCTGCAAAACAAAGCGGCGTGGCCAGCTGCCGGCCACTGCCGACTGCCGCTGCGAGCGAACGATCTTGATTTGACAATTCTGCTCTTGTCGCTGCAGGTCTCGCGGCGAGACATGCAGGATATCAGCCCCCTCCCCGAAGCCGGCGCCGAGCTGGCGATAGAGCCAACCGAGCCGCTCGCGCTGCCGCGGCCGTCGGCCTGGAACCGCAAATGGACGGCGGCGATCGTCGTCTCCTGCGCGCTCCATGCCGCCGTGGCGGCGGCTTTTCTGATCTCGCCTTCGGGGATTTCGAGTTCCCAGAATGCCGAGCAGCCGGAAGGCAGTGATCAGTCGGGCACCAACGTGGTCGGCAGCGCGCTGGACAAGGACCCGACGGCAATAAACGTTGCACTGGTGCCCAGCCCGCAACCGGCCAAACCACAGCCGGCAACACCGCCCAAGCCGTCGCAGCCAACGGAGGCCTCCCAACCTGCCGCGGAAGCGGCAAAGCCGCCGCTCAAGTCTTTGCCGGAAGCTGTCAAACCGCAGGCGGTCACCCCGGACATACTGGTGGCCGGCGCCCCTCGCCCCGATGATCAGAGCGTGGCTCCCAAGACCGAAGCGCCGGCACAGCCGACCGTTCAGCCCAGGAGCACCGAGACGCCTGTCGCCGTTCCAGAACAGCCGCCGATCCCCAGCGCGAGGCCCAGTCCGGCAGCAGCCCCTTCAAAGACGGCGGATGAAAAGCGCGGCACGGCGGATGGCCAGGACCTGTCGGCGCAAGCGGCCAGCAAGGGCAAAAGGCAAAACGAGGCAGGCACTGCCGCGGAAGATAACTACCGCGGCGATGTCTTTAGAAAGCTCGGCAGCGTCAATCGCACTCTGCCGCCGTCCCTACAACTGGCGGCACGCAACAATGCGGTTGTTAAATTCGTCATAGGCAGGAAGGGCAACATAAATGAGTTGCGCATCCTGGAGACCTCAGGGTCGGCGGCTTTCGATCAGGCGGCGCTTGGCATTATCCGCAAAGCGGCCCCCTTCCCTTCGATTCCACCACAGGCAGCAAGCGCAAGTTTGGAGTTCGAGACCGAAATCGGCCCATTTTGAATGTGCGCAGAACAAAACGCTGCGGCCGCAAATCATCAACATCCCTGTGAGAGGAAACCACCATGTACATCGCCATGAACCGCTTCAAGGTGCAGACCGGCTCGGAGAACGATTTCGAGGCCGTGTGGAAGAACCGCGATTCCAGCCTTGCGGAGATGAAGGGGTTCCGCGAATTCCACCTGCTGCGAGGCCCAGTCAACGAGACCGAAGGCTACACGCTGTTTGCATCGCACACGGTGTGGGCGAGCCACGATGATTTCATCGCCTGGACCAAGTCCGAGAATTTCCGCGCTGCCCACAGGAATGTCGGCACGACGAAGGTCCACTATCTCGGCCACCCCCAGTTCGAGGGTTTTTCGGTCGTCGAAGGCGCGTAATGCATGTCGCCCAAAAGTGGTCCCGTTTTGGGACAACGACATGCATAAACCGAAAGAGATAGAGCCATTCACCGTTTCCACGAAACGGTGAATGGCTCTAACGACCGGCCGGAGTCAGGCTCCGGCCAGCAAGCTCGCATTGCCGCCCGCGGCGGTGGTGTCGACGCAGACGGCCCGCTCATGTGCATAAGCCGCCGGGTTCAACACTTCGCTGACCAGCGGCACGATCGGGCCTGAGCGATCAGCGATAACCCTGCGCACGATGCGCGCGGCCTCTGGTGTGCCGGAAAAAGCAACGATATCGACGCGCAGCGAGCGTGCCTCGACCGGATCAGGCCGCCCGTCGATGGCGGCCAGCGGGAGGCCCTTGCCGGTCAGAGCGGAAAGGGCTGCCGGCGCGCCCGGTGCAACGGCCAGCACCGCGTTGCCGGCGGCGAGCGCCTGGATCGTCTGCGCCAGCAGCGTATCACCATCGGGACCAAGGCACAGCACCCGTCCACGTGGCGACAGCGAGAGCGTGTTGGCTTCGCCGGTCGGCCCGGGCAGGTCGACCTGGCCGAAATCGATGCCGGCGGCCGCACCAATGGCCGCAGCACCCTTGCCGCGCAGATGCTTCCTCAGAATGGCGATCCGGTCCGGACGCGTCGACCAGCCGCCAAGTGTGGGATCAGGCAGATTGTCGGCAAGCTCGGTCGCCGTGACCTTGTGGCCATCCTGCACATGGGTGCCGGCCTCCGGCCCCTTGCGGAAGCGGCGGAGATAGTGCGGACCGCCGGCCTTCGGCCCGGTGCCGGAAAGCCCCTCGCCGCCAAACGGCTGCGAACCGACGACGGCGCCGATCTGGTTGCGGTTGACATAGATGTTGCCGGCATGGATGCCATCGACGAAATGCTGCACGCGGCCCTCGATGCGGGTGTGCAGGCCGAAGGTCAGGCCATAACCCTTGCGGTTGATGGCGGCGATGACGGCGTCGATCTGGTCGGCGTCGAAACTGGCGACATGCAGCACCGGCCCGAACACCTCGCGCTCCATGTCCTCGATACCCTTGACCCGGAAGACATGCGGCGCGACGAAGCGACCTTCCCTGGGCGCCTCGAGCTTGGCGATCAGCCTGCCCTGCAGGCCCATCTTCGTGCAATACTCGCGGATCGAGCTTTGCGCCTCGTCGTCGATAACCGGGCCGACATCGGTCGAAATCCGCCAGGGATCGCCGACGTTGAGCGCCTCCATGGCGCCCTTCAGCATCTCCAGCATCTTCTTCTCGACGTCCTTCTGCACGTAGAGTACGCGCAGCGCCGAGCAGCGCTGGCCGGCACTCTGGAAGGCGGAGGCGAGGATATCGCGCACCGCCTGTTCGGGCAGCGCGGTGGAATCGACGATCATGGCGTTGAGGCCGCCGGTCTCGGCGATCAGCATGGCGTCGGGCGCGGCCGTCTCGGCCAGCTGCTTCTCGATCAGCTTGGCAACCTCGGTCGAACCTGTGAAGCAGACGCCAGCGATGCGCGGATCGGCGGTGAGCGGCCCGCCGACCGATGGGCCGTCGCCAGGGAGCAACTGGATGACGTCTTCCGGCACGCCGGCCTCGCGCAGCAGTTCGACGGCGCGGAAGGCGATCAGCGGCGTCTGCTCGGCCGGCTTGGCGATCACCGAATTGCCGGTAACGAGCGCTGCCGCGATCTGGCCGGTGAAGATGGCGAGCGGGAAATTCCACGGCGAAATGCAGACGATGGCGCCGCGCGCTTGCGTGCCCGTCTCCGCATTGGCCGCCTCGGTGGCGTAGTAGCGCAGGAAGTCGACGGCTTCACGCACCTCGGCGACGCCGTCGGCCAGCGATTTGCCGGCCTCGCGGGTGGCGAGTGCAAAGAACTCGACGGCATTCGCCTCATAGAGATCGGCGGCACGGTTGAGGATGGCGGCGCGCTCGGCGACGGGACGCTTCGCCCAGGCCGGTTGCGCTTCCACCGCAAAGCGCACGGCGGTCGCGACTTGCTTGGCAGCTGCTTCGCTGACCGTGCCGACCACTTCGGAAGGCTTTGCCGGGTTGACGATCGGACGCTGCTTGCCATAGCCGGCGGCCCGCGTAATCGGCTTGGCATGCCAGCGATCCGGTCCGGCGAAGGCCGCCCTGGCCTTGTCGATCGCCGCCAGCGTCACCGTGTCGGTGATGTCGAATCCTTTCGAATTGCGACGCCCGGCTCCAAAAATCTGGGAAGGCCGGGCAATCGCCGGATTGGCTGCCGGACCCTGGCTTTCGACCGTCTCGAGCGGATCGCGCGCAATGTCCTCCGGCGCGACATCCTCATCGGTCAGCTGGTGCACGAAGGAGGAGTTGGCGCCGTTCTCCAGCAGCCGGCGTACCAGATAGGCCAGCAGATCGGAATGCGCACCGACCGGCGCATAGATCCGGCAGCGCGTGCCTTCGGACCGTCGCACCGTCTCGTGCAGCGCCTCGCCCATGCCGTGCAGGCGCTGGAACTCGAAGGAATCGCGGTTATTATCAGCCATCGACAGGATGGCGGCGACGGTGTGGGCATTGTGGGTGGCGAACTGCGGGTAGATGCGGTCGGTCATTCCAAGCAGCTTCTTGGCGCAAGCCATGTAGGAGACGTCGGTGTTGGCCTTGCGGGTGAAGACGGGATAGCCGGTGAGTCCCAACGTCTGCCCCCGCTTGATCTCGGTGTCCCAATAGGCGCCCTTGACCAGCCGAACCATGATGTTGCGGTCGTATTTTTTGGCCAGCGCATAGAGCCAGTCGATGGCGAAGGTCGCGCGTGGCCCATACGCCTGCACCACCACGCCAAACCCGTTCCAGCCGGCAAGTTCCGGCTCGGCCAGCACCCGCTCGATGACGTCGAGCGATAGATCGAGGCGGTCGGCCTCCTCGGCATCGATGTTGAGACCCATGCGCGAGTGGCGCGCGGCCAGCGCCAGCGACAAAAGCCGCTCGGCCATCACAGGCAGCATCTCTTCCTTCTGCGCCACCTCGTAGCGCGGATGCAGTGCCGAAAGCTTGACCGAGATGCCGTGGTTCTGCCTGATATCAGGACCGTTGGAGCCGGAATCGAGCGACGAAATCGCGTCGGCATAGGCCTTGTGATAGCGCAAGGCGTCGGCCTCGGTGCGGGCCGCCTCGCCCAGCATGTCGAAGGAATAGAGATAACCCTTCTGGGTCATCGGCCGGCCGCGCTTGACGGCTTCAGTGATGGTGCGGCCGAGCACGAACTGCTCGCCCATCTCGCGCATGGCGGCGGCCACCGCCTTGCGGATGACCGGCTCGCCCAGCCGCCGCACCATAGAACGCAGCGTGCCCTCGATGCCGCCCTCGCCTTCGTCGAGGACGCGGCCGGTCAGCATCAGCGCCCAAGTCGAGGCGTTGACGAAGATGGAGCTCGAACCGCCCGAATGCGCCGACCAGTCGTGCGGCGCGATCTTGTCGGCGATGAGGTCGTCCATCGTCTCGGTATCGGGCACGCGCAGCAGCGCCTCGGCCAGGCACATCAGCGCCACGCCTTCCTTGGTGGAGAGACCGTAAGCGGAGAGGAAGACTTCCATCAGCCTTGGATCCGACGAACCGCGCACCGCGCGCACCAGATCGGCGGCACGAGCCGAGATCGCCTTGCGGTCTTTCCCGGAGAGTCCCGTCGCCTCGGCAAGCCGCTTCACGGCCTCGTCTTCGTCGGGCAGGTAGTTGGCGCGGATCTGCTGGCGGATGGCATCGAGCGCTGGCATGGCGGTCCCGTGGATCGAGCAAAGGGGATCGTGCCGGCGGTCACCGGACCGAATGGCGCAAGCTAGCACAAGTGCAAAATTTCGGCCGGTCCAAAGAAATCGACATTGGAGGTCATTCGATCTATCCTAGCGGCATATAATTGACATTTGGACTGCGATTTCGATGACAGAAGACCAATTGGACCGCATAGATCGGAATATCCTGGCCGCACTTGCAAGCGATGGCCGGCTTTCCATGTCAGAACTGGCCGCAAAGGTCGGCCTGTCGAAGACGCCGGTGCAGGCGCGGGTGAAGCGGCTTGAGAAGGACGGCTATATCAGAGGCTACCAGGCGATCGTCGACCGCGAGCGCATGGGCGAAGGCCATGTCGCATTCGTCCAGGTGAAATTGTCCGATACCAGATCCGCCGCGCTCGACGCCTTCAACCGGTCCGTACAGGCTGTGCCGGAGATCGAACAGTGCCACATGATGGCGTCGAGCTTCGATTATCTGCTGAAAGTCCGCACCAGGGACATCGCCGCCTACCGCCGCGTCCTCGGCGAGCGCATCTCGGCCCTGCCCCATGTCGCCCAGACCTCGACCTTTGTGGCGATGGAGACCGTGAAGGATCGGTAGATCACTCCGAAAGCGTCTTCAAAAACGCCACCAGAGCAGCGCGTTCTCGGTCTGAAAGCTCCAACGGGTGAACCTCTGATACCCCTTCGACGCTGGGCGCGGCCTTCGCATAATGCGCCACGACCTCGTCGAGCGACGAAAACTGCCCGGCATGCATATAGGGCGGTCGCGTTGCCGCTCCGCGCAGAGACGGCGTCTTGTAGGCGCGGATGAGTTGTGGCGCATTCTTGACCATGAAGCGCAGTTCGCCGCAGGCGGCAACGTCGCCGTCCCGATAGGCGCCAAGGCAGTTGAACGGGTCGGCCTCGACTTGGTGCACGGCATCGATGCGGCCGCGATCCGGCGGCAGGCCCGCAACAGGCGGCACGCCGGTGTTGTGAAAGCTGTTGTCGGTGAAGCGCGGGCCGTTGTGACAGGTCACGCAATTGGCCTTGCCGATGAACAGTTTAAGCCCAAGGATTTCTTGTTTGGAAAAGACAGCATCGCCCTTCGGCTCGGCACCGGTGGCGAGGTCCAGCGCAAAGCGGTCGAAGCGCGCTGGCGCTGGCGCTATCGAGCGTTCGAAGGCGGCAATCGCCTTGCCGATATTGACGAAGACACCGTTGATGGCGTCGCGCTGCGCGCTGCTCATGGCATTCCAGGCTGCTTTCTCGGCATCGTTTCCAAGTGGGCTGGCATTCAACGGCATGCCGGAAAAATCGGGCAGCGGCCCAAAAATGCGCTCATAGCGCTCGCCGAAGCGCGCCTTGATGTAATGCGCGTAGGCAGCGCGGTTTCCCGCCTGCTCCAGCGGATTTTCGAGCGGCGTCAACGCTTGCGCCCACAGGCTGTCGCGACGGCCATCCCAGAAGAACCAGGGATCGTGCGCCACGCCGGCCAGCGGCATGGTGCGCCGGTTGGCGTGGCCGACGCCGACCGCCTGCGGCAGGTCGTCCTGGAACTGGCGGTCGATTTTGTGGCAGGTCGAACAGGATACCGACCCGTCACCGCTCATGCCCTGATCGAAGAACAGCGTCGAGCCGAGTGCGGCGGCGGCCGGCACATCGGCAAAACGATTGGTGGTGTCGGCCTTGAGCGCCGGCAGCGACGACAGCGCCAGCGAAGCGATAGTCTTCTTTTCTGCGTCGGAAAAATCAGGCTTGCCGCAGCCCACGAGGACGACGGCGACCATCAGCGCCAGAAAGCGGAAAAGGCGCTTCATCGATCGCTCACAGCACCACGTTGAACAGTACGGTATCGGAGCCGGCGCCGGATGAGATGGCGAAACGAAGTTGCCACCAGCCGCTCATGGTGAATTTCAGCCCCTTGATGCGGTAACGGCCTTCGCCCAGGTAATCGGTGACCTGCGGGCTGGTCGGCAGGCCGTGATTGTGTTGCGGCATTCCGCCGGAGATGGCGATCGCGGCGCGCTCCACCGAAGCCCCTGTCTTTGTTTTCAGGGTCAGCAGCCAGGATTCCAGTTCGCCCTGCCGCACCACGCCCCGTTCCGGCACGAAACTCGCCACGTACAGCCCGTTGTCGGTTTTCTTCGTCCGCGCGACATCCGGGCCGGCTGGCAGCGACGAACGCGGCGCCGTCAGGAAGACGACCGCGAGAATGGCGACCAGCAAGGCAGCCAGACCAAGACCCGCCAGAAGATAACGCCATATCGATGCCAAACCGGTTCCTCTTCTGCAGACAACGCTCTGCCGAACGGATCGCATCCCGCCAGCCTGTGGGAAAACGCTGTGGCGGAAAAAACCCTGCTTGCCAAGCATGGCGCTGCCGATGGCAAAAAGCTACAGCACCGGGAAGCACTGGAGGATTGTAGATGGCGGGAACCGGCGTCGCCTCGATCGGCGAATGCATGCTCGAACTGTCGGGCCAGACCGGACCGAACTGGCGCATGGGCTTTGCCGGCGACACGTTCAACACGCTGTGGGCGCTGCACGCGCTGAGCACTGAGCGGCCGGCAACCTATGTCTCGGCCTTCGGCGACGATCCGTTCTCGCAAGCCCAGATCGATTTCTTAGGCCAGAACGGCATCGGCATCGGCTCCAGCCCGATCATAGCGGGCGCACGGCCTGGCCTCTATGCCATCACGCTGACCGGGGCCGAGCGTTCCTTCACCTACTGGCGCGGCGACGCCGCCGCGCGGCAGCTCGCCTCAGACCCGGTTGCATTGTCGAAAAACCTGGTAAATCAGGCGCTTGTCTATTTTTCCGGAATCACTTTGGCAATTCTGGATGAGGCCGCGCGCGCCGTATTGCTGGCGGCCGTCGCCAAGGCGCGCTCGGCCGGTTCACTTGTCGCCTTCGATCCCAACTACCGGCCGCGGCTTTGGCGCAATCGCGAGGATGCACAGGCAGCGATCGTCGAAGCCCTTGCCGCCACCGACATCGCATTGCCGACTTTCCCCGACGAGCAGATGCTGTTTGGCGATGCAACACCGCAAGCGACCGCAGAGCGACTCAGGCAACTGGTTAGCGAGGTCGTCGTCAAGAACGGCGAGCAGCCCGCCCTGATTGCCCAAGGAGAAACACTACGCGAAGTCCCGGCGATCCATGTCGCCGCCCCCGCCGATACGACCGGCGCCGGCGATTCGTTCAACGGCGGCTATCTTGCGGCTCGTCTCGCCGGCCACGACCCGCAGGAAGCCGCGCGCCGTGCGCATCGTGTCGCCGCCGCCGTGGTGCAAGTGCGCGGCGCGCTGGCGCCGTTCGAGACGCTGCGGGCGGCTTTCGAAGGCTAAGGTCGGAAAACTAGGGCAGGCGGAACCTGTATTCCGTGACGTGGTGGTAGATCGCGCCCGGCCACAGCGTTGCTTGCGGGAAATAAGGCCGGTTCGGCGCGTCCGGCCAAATTTGCGGCTCCAGGCAGAAGCCGCAAAAGGCCTTGTAGTTCCGCGCTTCCAGCCCGGTGCGCGGCGTCACATACTGGCCGGTATAGAGCTGGACGCCGGGCTCGGTGGTCCAGACCTCCATCTCGACACCGGAACTGGCGCCTTGCGTCCATGCCGCCTGCTTGAGCGGCCCGCGTGCCGAAGCAAGGCAGAAATTCTGGTCGTAGGGCAGTTGATCACCCTCGGTTTCCATGCGCAGCGGCCGCGCCTGGCGGAAATCGAATGGCGTGCCGTCAACCGGCTTGACCACGCCTGTGGGGATCATGTCGCCATCGACCGGCAGGTAGGCGCCGGCATTCAGCATCATCCTGTGGTCGAGAATGTCGCCTGCGCCGCCATCATCCAGGTTGAAATAGGAATGCTGGGTGAGATTGCACAGCGTCGGCTCCTCGCAGGTGGCGGTCAGCTCGACGCTGAGCGTGCCGGGGATCTTCAGCCGGTAGGTGCAGGTGACGTCGAGCGCGCCGGGAAAACCCATCGTGCCGTCGGGATCGTGCAGCGTCAGCGTGACGAAATCCCTGCCATGCAAGGAAACCGTCCACGCCCGGTGGGAGTAACCTTGCGAGCCGCCATGCAGCGTATGCTTGTCGAGGAAGTTTTGCTCGGTCTGGTAGCGGCTGCCGCCAATGGTGAAGCGGCCGTCGCGGATGCGGTTGGCATAGCGGCCGACGACCGCACCGAAGAAGGCCGTATCCGTCTCGTAGCCTTCCAGACTGTCGTAGCCGAGCACCAGCGGAGCATCGTGCCCGGTCAGGCGCAAATCCTGGATGATCGCGCCCAGACCGATGATGTTGGCTGTGATGCCGCCGCCCCTGATCGTGAAGCGACGCACCTGCTCGCCAGCCTGCGTCGTGCCGAAAACCTCGCCGTCCTTCATCGCCATGCCCGTAAATGCCAGTTGATCCAGAAGACTTCGGCTGGTTTTTCCATGAGAGATGGGCAGGCCATCGGCCTCCCCATCTCAGGGATAGCCTATCAGAGGCCGAGGCCGCCGATGCAGACATATTTGGTGTCGAGATAATCCTCGATGCCCTGATGCCCGCCTTCTTTGCCGAGGCCGGATTCCTTGACGCCGCCGAACGGCGCCTCCGGCGTGGTGATGAGGCCTTCATTGACCCCGACCATGCCGTATTTCAGCCCTTCCATCACTCGGAAGGCGCGGCCGAGGTCACCGGTGTAGAAGTAGCAGGCAAGGCCGAATTCGGTGTCGTTGGCGAGGGCGACGGCTTCCTCTTCGGTCTCGAACTTGAACACCGGTGCGACCGGGCCAAAGATCTCTTCCTTCATGAAGCGCATCTTGGGTGTCGCGTTGGCGATGACCGTCGGCTGGAAGAACGAACCGCCGAGCGCATGGCGCTTGCCGCCGGCAACGATCTTGCCGCCCTTTGATGTGGCGTCGGCGATCAGTTCCTCGACCTTCTCGACCGCCTTCTCGTCGATCAGCGGCCCCTGCTGCACGCCGTCCTCGAGGCCGGAGCCGACCTTCAGCGCGTTGCTGGCGGCAGCGAGCTTCTCGACGAACTTGTCATAGACACCTGCCTGGACAAGGAAGCGGTTGGTGCAAACGCAGGTCTGGCCGGAATTGCGGTACTTGGCGGTGATGGCGCCGGCGACGGCACGCTCGAGGTCGGCGTCGTCGAAAACGATGAACGGCGCGTTGCCGCCGAGTTCCATCGACACCTTCTTGACGGTGACCGACGACTTCTGGATGAGAAGCTTGCCGACCTCGGTCGAGCCGGTGAAAGTGATCTTCGACACCAGCGGATTGGCGCAGATCTCGTCGCCGATCTCGCTGGCCGAACCGGTCAGGATGTTGACGACGCCCTTGGGGAAACCGACTTCCTCTGCGAGCGCGCCCCAGGCGAGACCCGAATACGGCGTCTGCGACGCAGGCTTGACCACGGCGGTGCAGCCGGCGGCGAGCGCCGGGCCGAGCTTGCGGGCCAGCATCGAGGACGGAAAATTCCACGGCGTGATGGCGGCGATGACGCCAACCGGCTCCTTGGTCACCAGGATGCGGCGGTCCGCCCATGGCGACGGCACGACGTCGCCATAGGTGCGGCGACCTTCCTCGGCGAACCACAATATGTAGGACGCGGCCGAGCCGATCTCCCCCTTCGATTCGAACAGCGACTTGCCCTGCTCGATGGTCAGCAGTTCGGCCAGTACGTCCTGATTGTCCATCATCGCGTCGTGCAGCTTGCGCAGCAGCTTCGAGCGCTCGAGCGCGGTCGTCTTGCGCCAGGTCTTGAAAGCTTCCGCGGCGGCTTCGATGGCGCGGCGGGTCTCGGCCTTGCCCGACTTCGGCACGGTGCCGATCTTGAGACCGGTGGCAGGGTTGTTGACGTCGACCGTCTGGCCGCTGTCGGCCTGCACCCATTCGCCATTGATGAGATTGGCCTGCCGCATGAAATGGCTGGTTTTCTGAAGCATGCTATCCTCCGTTCGGCGCCCTGACGGGCGGGTCTGTGAAATCTTCGGTGCGCGTGCGCCATGGACTGAGGCCGGCACGCCGGAGCCACTGCTCTTTACCGAGGGCAAGGCACGCAAGCAATCGCAAGATGGCATATAGGGCTTGGGCCAGAGCGAGACGAGAGCAGGCTGACGTGCTTACACCGATGCCTTACCCGAAAACGTACAAGACAACAGTCAGCCAGAACGCGGTGGTGACGGCGGCGCAGGCCGTGGCGAGGGTCATCTGGTTCGACGCCAACGCCTGGCCGGTGTTGAACTGCACCGCGATCAGATAGGAATTGACGCCGGATGGCATCGCGGCCACCATCACCGCCACCTTGGCCGTCAAGGGCGGCATGCCGAGCAACCAGACGAAGACCAGCACCAGCGCCGGCATCAGGAACAGCTTCAGCACCGAAAGCGCCAACGCCGGCCGGACATTGCCCGATATGCCGAAACGGCGCAGGCTGAGCCCCATGGCGAACAGCGCCACTGGCCCGGCAGTGCCAGCCAGCGTATCGACCAGCCGCGTGGCAAGGTTCGGCAGCGGCGCGCCGGTTAGGCGCCAGGCCAGCCCGGCCAGGATACCGATGATCAGGGGATTGGTGAACAGTCTTCTCAGAAAGCTCTGGACGATGCGCAGCGGGTGTACGGGCTCACTGCCACCGCGGCCAAATATCTCGAACATGATGATCGAAGCCATCATCATGGTCGGCAGATGCACGGAAACGAGCAGCGACAGCACTTCGAATCCCCTGGACCCGAATACGCCGAGAACGAAGGGAATGCCCAGCAGCACCACATTCGAGAAGGACGACGACACTCCACCGACGATGCCTGCGCGTGCGTCCCGCCCGAAGATCCGCGTCGTCACCAGATGGCCGGCAGCCCATGTCATTGCAACCGCCGTGAAGTAAGCGCCCCACAGCGGCCAAGGCGCCACGCCATGGAAGTCGGACTTCACCATCGTCTGGAACAGCAGCAGCGGCATCGCCACGTTGATGGCAAATTCCGAAATCCCCTCGCCGCTCGCCGGCTTCAGATAGCCGGTGAGCCCGGCGAGGTAGCCGAGCGCGACAAGGCTGAAGACGAAAAGAACGGTTTCGGTGAGCGGAGACATTTTTACCGTGAGGGGCGGGTTCCCGGTGATAGGCGAGCCGGGACCGCGACGCAATCGCGCCTGAATTTGATCATCGTCGGCTGGCAGCGTTATAGAGGGCTTGGATCATCAGGGCGGACACGGACGACAAATAGCCTTTGTCCGACTCTCGAACCTCCGTCTTTTGCAGCGGGCATGGCTGACGGCTTTCGTCGCCGCACTGCTTTGTCTTGCCGCGACCGCGCTTGCAGTTGCCGAGACGAAAAGCGACGCGCGCAGCGTCACCGATCGAGGCCGCATTCACGGCGACGCTGAAGGTATTCACCAGGGAAGCCTTCCGATGCAATGGCCTTCGCGCAGAACAATCTCGGGGATGTCAGCTGGAATCGGGCCAGCTATGGCGGCGGCAAGGCCGAATATCAAAAGGCGATCGGATTCTTCGAGAACGCCAAGCAGCGCTTTACCGAAGCCGGCTACACCAGCCATCCCTCTCACCGACCAGAAGGTCGATCTGGTGAAGAAGCAGATGGCGAAGAAGTAGGTCTACGCTTCCCGCCGACCGCGCCTTGTCTTTCGGCCGGCTTTACCGTCCCTATATGTCCTGCCACCGGAACCCCTTGCCGGGAACCGCAGAAGGATAGCGGATGATTCGATTTGCCTTGGCGTTGTTCCTGCTTGTTGTTCCCGGCGTGGCGCACGCCACGGATGCAGGCTGGGCGCTGCTGCGCGACGGCGGACACGTCGTGCTGCTGCGCCATGCCATGGTCACCGGCACCACCGATCCGGCCAATTTCGACATCGACAGCTGCGCCACCCAGATGAACCTGTCGGCGCGCGGCAAGCAGCAGGCGAGCAAGATCGGCGCTCTGTTTGCCGCTCGGGCGGCACCGATCGAGCGCGTGCTGTCCAGCCGCTATTGCCGCTGCCTCGACACCGCCCGCATCGCCTTCGAGGCCGACCCGGAACTCTTTGCACCGCTCGATCTCCTGAAAGGCGACGAGACGCAGAAGGCCGCGCAGACCGCTGCGATCCTGAAGGAAATCCGCGCCTATTCCGGCTCCGACAATCTGGTCATGGTCACCCATCTGGAAGACATCGTGGCACTGACCGGCATCTCACCGCGCGAAGGTGAGGCCGTCGTCGTCGAGCCGCAAGGCGATGGCCTGCGCGTGCTCGGCCGCGTCACCTTCTGAGCGTGCTGCGCGCGATCGCTGACGCCGAAAGCGGTGTTGCTGAAATGCCACCGTTGAAAGAAGCCGCAAATTCGCCGTGACAATGCCGCTTGCGACAACCCGTCGCAGGGGCTATAGGCGCGCTCCCGGTCACGAGAACCGAAGCGAGCACAACGGTTGGAGCTTTCGTCTCCGCCCGTGCAGGCGGCATTGCCGCCCTGCATACGGCGCCGCTTTGGGGATTGGGATCGCGGATGTAGCTCAACTGGGAGAGCGCCGGACATAATCCGGAGGTTGTGGGTTCGAGTCCCTTCATCTGCACCACGGATAGCTCAGTTTGGTTAGAGCATCAGATTGTTAATCTGACTGTCGAAGGTTCGATTCCTTCTCCATTTGGCCTTTGAAAAGCCATCCGAAAAACGGTCCGGGGACTGGAATGCGAAAGACTGGACGGGTGACCCAAGCTTTCGGGCGCGGATCATCCCAAGCGTCTTTCGCCATCGGCTCGCGGCCAGGCCCGCGGTGACGATCAAGGCGCGGTGTCGCCGGCAAGGGAGGCTAAGGCCTCCTGCGCCCGCTTCGCTGCCCCGCGATCCGCTCCCGAAGGCCCGCCACGGCTCGATGCCACCAGTCTCCGGATCATTCGTGCCCGGGCTACGACGCAAGAGACGACGTGAAACGAGAAACGAAGGGAAGATCGACGCATGACGTGACGCCTCGCATGGGGCCATGCCCGACAGGAGTAAGACAATGACCATTCTCGACAAGGTTCTTGGACGCGAGCGCGTCCTCGTAAAGGAAAACGAACGTGCCCTCGCCCTCCACCAGGGGGAGATCAAGGCTGTCCTGCTGCCGGGCGAGCACTGGCTCGCCAACCGGCGCGGCAGCCTCGAAGTGTCTCGGCACGATCTGAAGAACCCGGAATTCGTTTCGGCATACGAGAAGGCGTTGTTCGACAAGCTTCCGGATGTGGCCGCGCGTCATTTCACCGTCGTTCGCACCGGGCGCACGGATGTCGCCGTCATCGAGCGTGACGGCAATCTGCACGCCGTGCTGGCACCGGACCGCAAGCTCGTGCTGTGGACGGATGCCGGCCCTTGGAAGGTGACGCTGATCGACACGTCAGTCGATCTCGCCATCGATGCGGCGATCATGCGCCGGCTCGGCCAGGCCCGGAAGGCGGAATTGATGTCCGTCCATCCGGTCGTCGATGGTCAGGCCGGACTGCTGTTCATCGACGGTGTCCTGGTCAGGACGCTGACGGCGGGCGTGCATGGCTTCTGGAACGTCGGACGCATGGTGCAGATCAAGGTCGTCGACCTCAAGCGCCAGTCGCTCGACGTTGCCGGGCAGGAAGTGCTGACCAAGGATCGCGTGACGATCCGCGTCAACATCGCAGCCGAATACCGGGTCGTCGATCCGGTCAAGGCGGTCAGCATGGTGAAGGACTTCTCCGAAGCCCTCTACCGCGCCCTGCAATATGCCTTCCGCAAGACGCTTGGCGCGCTGACACTCGATCAGATCCTCGAAAAGAAGGTGACGGTCGATGAGGAAGCGGCAGCCAAGGTCCGCGCCGACATGGCCGAGATCGGCGTGGAGGTCAGCGATATCGCGCTCAAGGATGTCATCCTGCCGGGCGAGATGCGCGAGATCCTCAACCAGGTGGTGTCGGCCGAAAAGCAGGCCGAGGCCAACATCATCCGTCGCCGCGAGGAGACGAACGCGACCCGTTCCCTCCTCAACACGGCCAGGGTGATGGCGGAAAACCCGGTGATGCTGCGGCTGAAGGAGCTCGAGGCGCTGGAAACCATCGCCGGCAAGGTCGAGCGGCTGACCGTCCACAACGGAACGGGCGGGCTGCTGAACGATCTGGTCAAGCTTCGCGACAGCTGATGCATGTCGCCAAAAGTGTTCCGCTTTTGGAAAAACGACACGCATCGAAATAAGGCTGACGTTGCGTCAACAGAAGGGCCGCCGGGTAAACCGGCGGCCCTTCTTGCGTTTCGAAGGAACCCTACCCATCTGCGCCCGGCGTATCAGGCCTTTTCCTGCCGGAAAAAACCGATTAGACAGCGCCCAAACAAGATGCGGACAGATTCCGCCCGCAACCGAAGGAAAAGCCCTTGTCCACCACGTTCGACAAAGTCGCCAAGATCATTGCCGACACCAGCGAGATCGATATCGACACCATCACGCCCGAGAGCCATACGATTGACGATCTCGGCATAGACAGCCTCGATTTCCTCGACATCGTCTTTGCCATCGACAAGGAATTCGGCATCAAGGTGCCGCTGGAAAAGTGGACCCAGGAGGTCAATGACGGCAAAGCTTCGACCGACGACTACTTCGTCATGAAGAACCTGTGCGCCAAGATCGACGCGCTGGTCGCCGCCAAGACTGCCTGACGTCAGTTAAACGCACGATCTTGACGCGCTCTGCCGCCTGACCCACAAAGCCGCACATGAGCAGCCCCCGCGACGTCGTCATATCAGGTATCGGCCTTGTCTCCTCGCTGGGGGAAGGTCCTGACGCCCACTGGCAGAAGCTCGCGCAACCGGGCCCGCAGCCGATGCTCGAAGCGACGCGCTTTGCACCCTATACTGTCCATCCGCTGCCTGAGATCGACTGGAACCTGCAGATCGCCAAGCGTGGCGATCAGCGCCAGATGGAAACCTGGCAGAGGCTCGGCACCTATGCTGCCGGCCTTGCACTGGACGACGCCGGCATCAAGGGCGATGACGAACTCTGCGCGACCATGGACATGGTTGTGGCGGCGGGCGGCGGCGAGCGCGACGAGGCGGTCGATGCCGCCATTCTCGCCGCTTCGGAAAGCCGCAATGACCGCGATGTACTGCTCAACGAGAAATTGACCACCGAATTGCGCCCGACACTGTTTCTGGCCCAATTGTCCAACCTGCTCGCCGGCAACATCTCCATCGTCCACAAGGTCACCGGTTCGTCCAGAACCTTCATGGGCGAGGAAGGTGCCGGTGTCGCCGCGGTTGAAACGGCCGCCGCACGCATCCGCTCGGGTCAGTCGACGCATATCCTGGTCGGCGGTGCCTTCCAGACCGAACATTCCGATATGCTGCTCGGCTATGAACTCGCCGGCTATCTGCATCGCGGCCCATGGAAGCCGGTTTGGCAAAGACAGGGCACTGAGGGCGGTGGCGTCGTGACCGGCTCCGGCGGCGCCTTCCTGGTGCTGGAGCAGCGCGAACACGCGATGAGCCGCGGCCGCAAGATCTATGCAGAACTTGGACCGGTCGTCTCCGGCCGCGCCCGGCGGCCACGGGGAGAACTCGACGCCGAGATCGCCGCACTGCTCAAGCAGGCTGCATTGCCGAACGGCAAATTGCTGACCCTGTCGGGCGCATCGGGGGCGCATGCGGCGACAACAGCCGAGAAGGCAGCGCTCGATGCCAATCCGGCGATCGCCGCGCGTGGCTTCTCGACGCTGACCGGGCACATGAAGGAAGCACAGTTTCCTTTCGCTGTGGCACTGGCGGCACTCGCTGTCGACCGCAAGGCCGCCTATCCTGTTTTTGATGCCGCAGCCGAGACGCCGTTCGAAGGCGTTCCCCAATCCGTCCTTGCAACGGCGATCGGCTATCACCAATTCGAGGGCATGGCGCTGGTCAATGCCGCGTAACGCGGCTCCACGACCCATGCTGCAACGATAAGAGGGCTCCCGGATGGCCAATCTCAGAGATCACATGGGCAGGCCGATCGTCGCCGTCACCGGCATCGGCGTGGTGACCTCGCTTGGCGTCGGCAAATCAGACAATTGGGCGGCACTGACCTCCGGCAAGTCGGGCATTCACCCGATCACCCGCTTTCCCATCGATCAATTGAACACCCGCATCTCCGGCATGGTCGATTTCCTGCCGTCGAGCTCGAAAGGCGCCAGCCCACTCACCTATGAGCTAGCCGAGCTTGCGGGCTTAGAAGCGGTGAGCGAAGCCGGTCTTGATTCCAGCGATTTCGGCGGACCGCTCTTCCTCGCATCGCCGCCAGTCGAACTCGACTGGGCCGAGCGCTTCTCGCTCTACAATTCTGACAAGGACAAGGATGTCACCGCCGCCGAAAGACTGCTTCGGGTCGCGCGTAGCTTGAAAGAGCTGGATATTTTCGAGACCACCCAGTTCGGTTCGATCGCCGGCCGCCTTGCCGATCGCCTTGGCACGCGTGGTCTGCCGATCACGCTGTCGACGGCTTGCGCTTCAGGCGCCACCGCGATTCAGCTCGGTGTCGAGGCGATCCGACGCGGCGAATGCGACCGTGCGCTGTCGATCGGCGCGGACGGTTCCGCGACCGCCGAGGCATTGATCCGTTTCTCATTGCTTTCGGCGCTCTCCACGCACAACGACATCCCCGAAAAGGCGTCGAAACCCTTCTCCAGGGATCGCGACGGCTTCGTGTTGGCCGAGGGATCCGGGGCGCTGGTGTTGGAATCGCTTGAGACGGCATTGGCTCGCGGCGCGACTATTCTCGGCGTCCTGGGCGGTTGCGGCGAGAAGGCCGACGACTTCCACCGCACCCGCTCCAAACCGGACGCTTCACCGGCCATCGCCGCGGTCCGCGCCGCCCTCGTCGATGCCGGACTGGGTGAAGACGAGATCGACTACGTCAATGCCCACGGCACCTCGACGCCCGAAAACGACAAGATGGAGCATCTGGCGCTGTCGACGGTGTTCGGCGAGCGGATCGGCTCTATGCCGGTCTCGTCGAACAAATCGATGATCGGTCACACGCTGTCGGCGGCGGGCGCTGTCGAGGCGGCTTTCTCGCTGATGACGATGCGCGAAAGCGTCATTCCGCCGACCATCAACTATGACAATCCCGACCCCGCGATCGTGCTCGACGTGGTGCCGAACAAGAAGCGCAACGCCGAGGTCCGCACCGTTCTGTCGAGCTCCTTCGGCTTCGGCGGCCAGAACACTTGCCTTGTCATGGCGCGGGAACCGGTCTAAGCGACCTTTTTCAGCCAGACTGAACCGACAGGCCCCATGCGCGCATTGCAACTTATAGAGGACCGCCGTCTTGAGACGGTGGACCTGCCGCCTCCTCCACCGCCGGCACTCGGCGAAGTCACGCTGCGCATCAAGGCAGTAGCGCTGAACCATATCGACGTCTGGGGCTGGCGCGGCATGGCCTTCGCCAAGCGCAAGCTGCCGCTGGTCGTCGGCGCGGAGGCCTCCGGCGAGGTCGAGGCGGTTGGCCCCGGCGTTTCCAGCCTGCTGCCCGGACAATTGGTGTCGATCTATGGCGCGCGCACCTGCGGCCTCTGCCGAGCTTGCCGCGAAGGCCGCGACAACCTCTGCGAACATGTTTCGGGCGTGCACGGTTTCCATCTCGACGGTTTCGCGCAGGAGAAGATCAATCTGCCGGCCCGCCTGCTGGTCCCTGCCCCGCCCGGCGTGACCGACATCGGGGCGGCGGTGGCGCCCGTCACCTTCGGCACCGTCGAGCACATGCTGTTCGACAACGCCAGGCTTCAACCCGGCGAAACCATCCTTATCCATGCCGGCGGATCCGGCATCGGCTCGGCGGCCATCCAGCTGGCCAAGCGGATGGGCTGCACGATCATCACTACGGTCGGCTCCAACGACAAGATCGACAAGGCCAAGGCGCTCGGCGCCGACCATGTCATCAACTACCGCGACGACCGTTTCGAGGGCGTCGTGCGCAAGCTGACCAAGAAGAAGGGCGTCGACGTCGTCTTTGAACATGTCGGCGCCGACACATTCGCCGCCTCGATGCTGTGCCTGAAGCGTGGCGGCCGCCTGGTGACCTGCGGTTCGACCTCCGGCGTGTCGACGCAGATCAATTTGATGCAGCTGTTCCAGCAGCAATTGAAACTGCTTGGCTCCTTTGGCTGCCGCATGGAAAACATGGCCAACGCCATGCAGAAAATGGCGGCGGGACAAGTCGCACCCGTCATCGACACCGAAGTCGGCTTCGACGGTATCGACGCCGCGCTGAAGCGCATGGAAGGCCGCGACGTTTTCGGCAAGATCATCCTGCGCGTCGGCTAGAGCCTTGACCTCTGTATTCAAGAAGTTCCGCCGGGACCTCAAATTTCGTTACGGCAGGCAACTGCGCCAGCTCAATTACTGGCTGGTGGCGCGGGCAGCGATGATGATCATCTCGGTCCTGCGCCTGCTGCCGGCCGACAGTGCGCTGAATTTCGCCGACCGCGTCGCACGCCTGGTCGGCCCCCGGGTGGGACGCCATCAGGTCGCCGTCGACAATCTGCGCAAGGCCTATCCGGAAAAGAGCGAAGCCGAAATCCAAGCGATCGCCTCCGACATGTGGGGCAACATGGCCCGCTTGGCCGCGGAATACATTTTTCTCGACGCCCTCTTCGACTACGACCCCGCGGCCAGCGAGCCCGGCCGCGTCGAGGTCAAGGGAGCTGACCACTTCGTCGAAATAGCCAGCGAAGAGAAGCCGCATATCGTCTTTACCGGCCATCTCGGCAATTTCGAATTGCTGCCGGTGGCGGCCGCGACTTTCGGCATGAACATCACTGCGCTGTTTCGCCCGCCTAACAATCCCTATCTCGCCGACTACATCCTCTCGACGCGCCGCTCGACCATGGGCTCGTTGCTGCCATCCATGGCGGGCGCGTCATTCGCCCTGGCCGGGGTTCTGGAGAACGGCGGCAATATAGGCATCCTCGTCGACCAGAAATTCTCCAATGGACTGGAGACGACATTCTTCGGCCGTCCCTGCCAGAGCAATCGCGTGCTGGCCACCCTTGCCCGCCACTACGACTGCGACGTCTATCCGGCGCGCTGCGTCAGGCTGCCGGGCAACCGCTTCCGGCTCGAAATCGAGGACAAGTTAACCTTGCCGCGCACCGCTGACGGCAGCGTCGATGTCCGTGCCACCACCCAGCGTCTCAACGACGTCGTCGAGCGCTGGGTGCGAGAAGATCCCGGCCAGTGGATGTGGTTCCACAAAAGGTGGGAGATCAGCGGCGGGCGTCGAAAGCGACCGCAGGCAAAGGCGGTCCCAAACGCTTAGGCAGAGCTGCTGGCGTGGGGTTAGCCCAGCGCCAGCAGACAACAGCGAACCTGAACCGCCTTAGTTGGTGACGACAATGCGCGTGTTGCCGAAACCCACTTCCCGCACCATCGAATAGAACGTGGCGGCATTGGCCGTGTGCAGCCTCACGCAGCCATGCGACGCCGGGCGGCCGAGCTGCCTGACGGCGCCGGTTCCATGGATGGCATAGCCGCCATGGAAGAACACCGAATAGGGCATCGGCGACATATGGTATTTGCGCGAATACCACATCCTGGCCGTGCGCTGCGGCCGATAGGTGCCGCGCGGCGTGAAATAGCCGGTGCGGGCGGTGGAGACACTCCACCGGTAAACCGACGCGCCATATCTGACGGTCATCGTCTGCGACGACACGTCTATATTTGCAACGAGGCTGGCTGCCCAGCCCTGCCCCGAAGCACCGAACAGCATTGCAACAAACATGGTTGCCATGAGAACTGTCTTTTTCATGCGATCAAACCCCTTTGATTGCCCCTAACCTGCCTGCCTGATTGTTTTTCATCTTTTTAATGGCAGATGCACGGGCTAACACACACACCTTGACCAATTCGCCAATCCAAAGCAGCGAATTTGAACGATTTCCCGCAATAGTTGCCGCAACGACACGCCGCACCGGCTTGATCGCCGGCGGGCTTGCAAAACCGCTGGGATCGCTGCTCAACTCTGCGCATGAACCAGCGACTCCTCCAGGCAATCGATGACAGGCGCGACGACGTCGTCGCGCTGACCGCCGAACTGATCCGTTTTCCGACTATCAATCCACCTGGCGAGGCCTACCGGCCATGCGCCGAATATCTCGGCGCGCGGCTGAAGAAGAGCGGTTTCGAGACCGAGTTCATCCGCGCCGAAGGCACGCCCGGCGACACCGACCGCTACCCGCGCGTCAATGTCGTTGCCCGTTCCGAAGGCAGGTCGCCGGGCGCCTGCGTCCACTTCAACTCGCATATCGACGTGGTCGAAGCCGGTGATGGCTGGACCGTCCATCCCTTCGCCGGCATCGTCAGGGACGGCAGGGTCTATGGCCGCGGCGCCTGCGACATGAAGGGCGGCCTTGCCGCCTCTATCATCGCAGCCGAGGCCTTCCTGGAAGTCTTCCCCGATTTTCCCGGCGCCATCGAAATATCCGGCACCGTCGACGAGGAATCCGGCGGCTTCGGCGGCGTCGCGCATCTGGCCAGGCTCGGCTATTTCTCAAAACCCAGGGTCGACCATGTCATCATTCCCGAGCCGCTGAACAAGGACCGCATCTGCCTCGGCCATCGTGGCGTCTGGTGGGCGGAGATCGAGACCAAGGGCGAGATCGCGCACGGCTCGATGCCGTTTCTCGGCGACAATGCGGTGCGCCACATGGGCGCCGTGCTGCGGGCTTTCGAGGACGAACTGTTTCCCGCGCTCGACCGCAAGATGACGCGCATGCCGGTCGTGCCCGAAGGAGCAAAACGCTCGACCATGAACATCAACTCGATCCATGGCGGCCAGACCGAGGATTTCCGGCCCGGCCTGCCGTCGCCCAACGTGCCCGACTCCTGCCGGATGACCATCGACCGCCGTTTCCTGCTCGAGGAGGATCTCGACACCGTCAAAGGTGAAGTGACCGGCATTCTCGACCGGTTGAAACGCGAGCGGACAAAATTCGACTATGAAATCCGCGACCTGATGGAAGTGCTGCCGCTGATGACCGAGCGCGACGCGCCGGTGGTCAAGGCGGTTGCGCAAGGCATCATGGCGATCTTCGACCGCGAACCCGATTATGTCATTTCGCCCGGCACCTATGACCAGAAGCATATAGCTCGCATCGGCCATATCTATGATTGCATCGCTTATGGGCCTGGCATTCTCGACCTCGCCCATCGGCCGGACGAATGGGTCGGGATATCGGACATGGTGGAATCGGCCAAGGTGATGGCGATAGGGCTCAACGTGCTGCTGCGCGGCACAGCCACGGGATAAGGTGCGCACCGCGACAAGCTTCGACCTGCCGATGCGACCGCCAGGATAAAAACATTCCCGGCCACGCCAAGGGGCAGAACGAAACGCAATTTACTCCGTGGCGAAATCACGCTTCTATCACTCGGGTTCGAGCACGTGTCTGAACGCATGGGGAGTTGCACGATGAAATTGTGGAAAACCATTCTGGCGGCCGCGGTGCTGTCGCTGGCCGCCGGCACCTCTGCGTTCGCCGCGCGAACCGACCTGGTCATCGGCATTCCGCTCGAACCGCCGCATCTCGATCCGACCGCCGGTGCCGCCGCAGCGATCGACGAGGTTCTCTACGCCAATGTGTTCGAAGGCCTGACGCGCATCGGGCCGAATGGCGAGGTGCTGCCGGATCTGGCCGAAAGCTGGAACATTTCCGATGACGGCAAGGTCTACACCTTCAAGCTGCACACGGGCGTGAAATTCCATGACGGCACCGACTTCGATGCCGCCGACGTGAAATTCTCGCTCGACCGGGCGCGAGCCGACAACTCCGTCAACGCACAAAAGGGCCTGTTCGCCGCCATCGACAAGGTCGACGTCGTCGATCCGGCAACCGTCAAGGTCACGCTGAAGAACCCGCAGGGCTCGTTCCTCTACAATATGGGCTGGGGCGACGCGGTGATCGTGGCGCCGGAATCTGCCGACACCAACAAGGAGAAACCGATCGGCACCGGCCCGTTCAAATTCCAGAGCTGGGCCAAGGGATCGTCGATCACGCTGGTCAAATCGGACAATTACTGGGGCACGCCGGCGTCGCTCGACAAGGCCGAGTTTCGCATCGTGCCGGATGCCGCGGCCTATGTGCCGGCGCTGCTCTCGGGCGACATCCAGGCTTTCCCGTTCTTCGATGCCGACAGCGTCGCCCAGGTCAAGGACGACCCGCGCTTCAAGGTGGTGATCGGCGCGACCGAGGGTGAGACCATCCTGTCGATCAACAACAAGAAGCCGCCTTTCGACAAGCTGCAGGTGAGGCAGGCGATCTCTTACGCGCTGGACCGCAAGGCCATCATCGACGGCGCCTCGGCCGGCCTCGGCCAGCCGATCGGCTCGCATATGTCGCCGGCCAACAAGGACTATGTCGACCTCACCGGCCGCTACCCGCATGATGTCGCCAAGGCCAAGGAATTGCTGAAAGAGGCAGGCCTCGAGAACGGCTTCAAGGCGACGCTGAAACTGCCGCCGCCCACCTATGCCCGTCTCGGTGGCGAAATCATCGCCTCGCAGCTTCGCGACGTTGGCATCGATCTGGAAATCATTCCGGTCGAATGGGCACAGTGGCTGGACCAGGTGTTCACCAAGAAGGATTACGACCTGACGATCGTCTCCCACACCGAGCCCAACGACATCGATATCTATTCGCGCAAGGATTATTACTTCAACTACGACAACCCGGCCTTCGACAAGGTGATTGCCGATCTCGGCGTCACCTCCGACGAAGCCAAGCGCAAGGAATTGCTGGGGCAAGCGCAGAAGATCCTGGCCGACGATGCGGTGGTCGGCTTCCTCTATGAATTGCCGAAGATCGGCGTCTGGGACGCCAGGCTGCAAGGGCTGTGGGAAAACGCCCCGATCCAGGCCAATGATTTGACCAAGGTGAAGTGGAGCGAATGATCCCCCACCTTCCATGACCGCCTACCTCCTAAAACGCCTCGCCATCGCCATCGCCACGCTGGTGCTGGCTTCCATGGTGGTGTTCGCCGTCCTGGAGATCCTGCCCGGCGATCCGGCGCGGCTAATGCTGGGCATGAATGCCAGTGCCGACCAGGTCGAGTTGCTGCGCAACCAGATGGGCCTCAACGCGCCGCTGGCTTGGCGCTATCTGCACTGGGCGGGCGGCCTGCTCAGCCTCGATTTCGGCCGCTCCTACACCTATTCGGTGCCGGTCATCGATCTGGTGCGCGAGCGGCTGGCCGTCTCGCTGCCGCTGGCGCTGATTGCGCTTGCGCTCTCCACCCTCATCGCGATTCCCGTCGGCCTGTTTTCCGCCAGCCGGCGTGGACGGGCCGGTGATACGATTTCCATGGGCGCCGCACAGCTTGGCGTCGCCGTGCCCAATTTCTGGTTCGCGCTGATGCTGATCTATGTCTTCGCCGTCTGGCTGCGGCTGGTTCCTGCTGGCGGCTTTCCCGGCTGGAGTGCCGGCGTCTGGCCAGCCTTGAAGTCGCTGCTGCTGCCGGCAGTGGCGCTTGCCTTGCCGCAAGCCGCGATTCTGGCGCGCGTCACCCGCTCGGCGCTGATCGAGGTGCTGAACGAGGACTATATCCGTACCGCCCGCGCCAAGGGTCTGCCCTACCGAGCTGTGCTGTGGCGGCACGCGCTGCGCAACGCCATGATTCCGGTGCTGACCATTCTGGGCCTGCAGTTCGCCTTCCTGCTTGCCGGCACCATCATCATCGAGAATGTTTTCTATCTGCCCGGCCTCGGCAGGCTGGTGTTCCAGGCGATCACCCAGCGCGACCTGATCGTCGTCGAAAGCGTCGTCATGCTGCTGGTCGCCGCCGTCATCGCCGTCAATCTGCTGGTCGACCTTTCCTATGCGGTCGTCGATCCGCGCCTGAGAAGCCGGCAATGACATTGCACATCGACATATCAGAAGAGACGTTCGGCAGCATCCTGGGCAAGGCGTTCGGGAATACCGCCTTCGTTGCCGGTTTCGTCATCACCCTGCTGATCCTGGCAATGGCTGTCGTCTCCTATGCCTGGACGCCCTATGACGTCACGAAACTGGTGATATCGGATAAGACGCAAGCGCCCTCGCTGGCGCACTGGTTCGGCACCGACCATTTCGGCCGCGACATCCTGTCGATGGTCATGGTCGGCGCCCGCAATTCGATTGCCGTGGCGCTGGTCGCGGTCGGCATCGGCATGGGGGTCGGCGTGCCGCTCGGCGCCTTTGCCGCGGCACGCGGCGGCCTCGTCGACGAGGCACTGATGCGGCTGAACGACCTCGTCTTCGCCTTCCCGGCTTTGCTGTCGGCGATCATGATCACCGCCATCTTCGGGCCGGGCGCCGTCAACGCCATCATCGCCATCGGCATCTTCAACATCCCGGTCTTTGCGCGCGTCGCCCGGGCCGGCGCGCTGGCGATCTGGCCGCGCGAGTTCATTCTCGCCGCACGCGCCGCCGGCAAGAGCAGCACGCAGATCACAATCGAACATGTGCTGCCCAACATCGCCACGCTGCTTCTGGTGCAAGGCACCATCCAGTTCGCTCTGGGCATCCTGGCCGAGGCCGGGCTTTCCTATCTCGGCCTGGGTGCGCAACCGCCAATGCCGAGCTGGGGCCGCATGCTGTTCGACGCGCAGACCCGCATGGTGGTGGCGCCATGGATGGCGATCTTTCCGGGCATGGCGATCGTTGTCGCCGTGCTGGGGCTGAACCTGCTGGGCGACGGCATCGCCGACATCCTCGATCCGAAATCGCGGCGGCAGCGATGAGCCTGCTCGACATCGAGAACCTGTCGCTGACCATCGGCGACACGCAGATCCTCAAGGGTGTGGCGCTTTCCGTCGCGCCCGGTGAGGTGATGGGGCTGGTCGGCGAATCCGGTTCCGGCAAATCGATGACCGCGCTGACGGTGATGCAGCTTCTGCCCCATGCCGCGCGCGCCAGCGGACGTGTCACATTCGACGGCATCGACATCCTGGCAGCAACCGAGGACCAGATGTGCGCGCTGCGCGGCGACGACATCGGCATGGTGTTCCAGGAGCCGATGACGGCGCTCAATCCGGTCAAGACCATCGGCGAACAGGTTGCCGAAGGCATACGCTGGCACACCAGGGCCAGCCGCGCCGAGGCCGAAGACCGGGCGCGAAAAATGCTCGACCGTGTCGGCTTGCCCGAAGCGAAATTCCCGCTGTCGCGCTATCCGCACGAACTGTCGGGCGGCCAGCGCCAGCGCGTCGTCATCGCCATCGCCTGTGCGCTGAAGCCGAAGCTGCTGATCGCCGACGAACCGACGACGGCGCTCGACGTGGTGCTGCAGGCACAAATCCTTGATCTATTGCGCGACATCGTCGCGGAGAGCCGCATGGGCCTGCTGCTGATCTCGCATGACCTCGCCGTGGTGACCGAGATGGCTGACCGCATCACCATCCTGCGCCGCGGCGAGGTGATGGAAGCCGGCGACACCGCACGCACGCTATCCGAACAGCTCCACCCCTACACGCGCCAGTTGGCGCAGGCCTCGATGCATGTGCCGGCGCGCGCCAGGCCGCATGGCATCGAGACGGGCCGCCCTTTGCTTCAGGTCGAGGGCGTGACCCGCGACTATCCCGGCCGGCGCACTTCGCTGTTTAAGCGCGCGCCTGGTATCCGCGCCGTCGACGACGTCTCGCTGTCGATGGCGCCGAGTCAGTCAGTGGCACTGGTTGGTCGCTCCGGCTGCGGCAAGTCGACGCTCGCCCGCATGATCCTGGCGCTGGATCGGCCGACATCGGGCTCAATCTCGTTCCGCGGCGGGACCATAACCGGCAAGAGCGAAGCCGAGTTAAAGCCGGCGCGACGCGATATGCAGGTCGTTTTTCAAGATCCCTATGGCTCCTTCGACCCGCGCCAGAAGGTGGAAAAGCTGGTTGCCGAACCCCTGCATGTGCTGGAGAAAAAGCCGACGCGCGCCGAGTGCCGCGAGATGGTGGCGCATGCCCTGCACGAAGTCGGCCTCGGCATCAGCGACATGGACAAATACCCCCATGAATTTTCCGGCGGCCAGCGCCAGCGCCTGTCGATCGCCCGCGCCATCATCACCCGCCCCAAGCTGGTCGTTGCCGACGAGCCGGTCTCGGCGCTCGATGTCTCGATCCGCGCCCAGATCCTCGATCTGTTCGCAGAGCTCAACCAGAAGCTCGGCATCGCCTACCTCTTCATCACCCACGACCTGACCGTGGCCCGCGCCATCACGGACGAGGTGCTGGTCATGCATGACGGCAAGATCGTCGAGCGCGGCAAGACGAGCGAAGTGCTCGACCACCCGCAGTCCGAGGCTGCCAAGGCGCTTGTCACCGCCGCCCCTGACTTGCACCGGGCGATCGCGGAGCGGCTGCGGGAGCAAGGCTGATCAGGAGAGAAGGCGGCCCGATCACTCCTGCGTCTTGACCACATCGACCGGGCTGATATCGAGCAGGTCGAGCGTGCGGCGCAGCAGGCGGATCTCGCTCTCGGCCAGTTGCGAATCCGCCTTGGCGATCTCCGCCATATGTTTGGCCAATTGCCGGCGCCGCTCGACGTCGAGATCGCGGAACAGTGCAATCGCCTGCGAGCCATTGGTCTCGTAGCCGAACTCGTTGAGATATTCGATGACGCTGTCGATGCTGCTTTCCTGAATGCCGAAGGCGTCCTTGCAGATGCGCCGGAAGGCAACCATTTCGCTCTCGCTGACCGACCCGTCGGCCAGGATCATGCGAAACAGCATCAGCAGTTCCGCCGATAGGACCGGATCGTCCGCCACCTTGCGCACGCCGGGGTCGCCGTCGAATATCTGACGTATCTGGTCCAGCAATGCGAATGCCATCAGGAGCCCCTCTTTTCCGGGTTAACTACACAAACACAATCCAGGCGCGATGCGCCGGGATAGAGGTAGCGCGGAATCGATCTTGCGCAAACAGGGCGGCCGTGGTCGAACGCCCGATATTTCAGCCGGCCGGACACCCCCATACATCAGATGATCGACCTTAGCATCCAGACCGTCGCCATGCTCGCTTTCGCCGCTTTTGCCGCGGGCTTTGTCGATTCGATCGCCGGCGGCGGCGGGCTGATCACAGTGCCGGCGCTGCTGCTTGCCGGCTTCACGCCGGTCCAGGCGCTCGCCACCAACAAACTGCAAGGCATGTTCGGCTCGGGCTCGGCGACCATCCACTACGCGTCGAAGGGTCATGTCGACCTGCGCCGGCAATTGCCGTCGGCGCTTCTGGCCCTTGTCGGCAGCGCCATCGGCGCCTTGCTGGCGACGATCGTGCCGGGTGACATACTGCGGGCTGCCCTGCCCATCGTGCTGATCGCCATCGCGCTCTACTTCGCGTTCAAGCCCAACATGAACGATGTCGACCGCGCCGAGCGCCTGTCGCCGTTCCTGTTTGGATTGACCTTGGTGCCCGCCATCGGCTTCTACGATGGCCTGTTCGGGCCAGGCGCCGGCTCCTTTTACATGCTGGCCTTCGTGGCACTTGCCGGCTACGGCGTGCTCAAGGCGACGGCGCATACCAAATTGCTCAACTTCGCCTCCAACATCGGCGGCTTCATCGTCTTCGCGGCCTTCGGCGTCGTCTACTGGAAGATCGGCCTGATGATGGGCGTCGCCCAGTTCCTCGGCGCTCGCGTCGGCGCCAGCCTGGCCATGCGCATCGGCGCAAGACTGATCAAGCCGCTGCTGGTGATCGTATGCCTGGCGCTTGCTGTGAAGTTGCTGGCTGACCCGGCGAACCCGCTGCGGGCCTTGATTGGTGTGTGATCCCGCGCCCTGATAGGATGCCGCTGTTCGAATCATGTTGGAGAGGCAGACATGAATCTTAGCGCACCTACCCAGATCGTTTTTATCATCTCCGTTGTTATCGCCATCATCGGCGTTCTCGCCGCGCTTGGCGTTCTCTCATTCATTCCACTCGCATCGACGTGGATCGTGCTTATTGCTTTCATCGTGCTTGCCGGCGGCTGCTTGATGCGCGGCGCCTGACCATTTCCCTTGAAGTGGGGACGAGGAGCGCCCGGCCAAAAGCCGGGCGCTTTTGATTCCGGCCCTTGGTCTGTTAGATTTGACTGGCGCGAGGATGGCCGATGCCAGTCAAGATGCAACCCCAGCAAGAGCAGGACCGGTCCGTCGCCGGGCGGTTTGAGATGCGCCGGCGCCTGCCCGATCCTCGACTTCAGGGCATTGTGTCGGACATTTGCGGCTATCGCGAAATGGCGCCCGGCCATATGCGCAACGTCGAATATGCGTCGCTCACCGTACCGCTGGTCATCAGCTTCGCCGAACCCTTCGCCATCGGCCTCGGCAAGGCGCCCGGCGACAATGACCGCTTCGCCAGTTTCGCCGCCGGCCTCTTTGCCGGACCGGTGGTGATCGAATCCTTCGGCGGCGCCTGCTGCGTCCAGGTCAACTTCACGCCGCTTGGCGCACGCCGTTTCTTCCGCCTGCCGATGAGCGAACTGACAGACAGCATGGTCGTCCTCGACGACGTCCTTGGCGCTCAGGGCTTGGCGCTGCGTGAACGGCTGGGCAATGCGCCGGATTGGACGACGCGTTTCGACATGGCCGAAGCCTTCGTCACCGCCCGTCTCGAGAATGCCGCCGAGACGCCACTTGAAATCGCCTGGGCCTATGACCGCATCATCACATCCGGCGGCCGGACCCGCATTGCATCGATCGCCGAAAGGCTGGGCTGGAGCCGCAAACATCTCACCGGCAGTTTTTCCAACGCCATCGGCATGGGCCCCAAGACACTGTCGCGCATCGTCCGCTTCAACCGCGCGCTCGGCCTGTCGAGGCAGCAGGCCGTCGACTGGGCCGATATCGCAGCCGATTGCGGCTATGCCGACCAGGCGCATCTGGTGCGCGAATTCCGCGACCTCGCCGGCGAGACACCAACCGGAATCTCGGCCAGGTAACATTTCTTCAAGACGCTGGAGTGGCCTTTACCCACAGTGGGGCATCGACCAACCCCACTGAAGGAGATCGACATGACCACCACCACCGAAGCGCCCCGCCTCTACCCCGCCTTGCGCTACAGGAACGCGGCAAAGATGATCGACTGGCTGGGCGAAGCCTTCGGCTTCAGCGTCCGGGCCCGCTATGGCGAAGGCGACGTCGTGCACCATGCCGAACTGGTCTTCGGCTCCTCGATGATCATGCTGGGCACCGTGCGCGACGACGACTACGGCAAGATGGTCGGCGAACCCGGCTCAGGCGGCGGCAAGTCGATCTACATCGCCGTCGATGATGCCGATGCCGCCTATGCCAAGGCCAGGAAGGCTGGCGCCACGATCATCCAGGAATTGACCAACCGCGACTATGGCAGCCGCGAGTTCATCTGCCGCGACCCGGAAGGCAACGTCTGGTCCTTCGGTACCTACTGGCCGAAGGCAGGCGACAAGGGCTGAGCCAACCGCGAATTACCGCGCCAGTGCAAAGATCGCGTCGCAGTCGAGATGGGTCTCCAGCTCGGCTGCGACCTCGTCCAGCGCCCGCTCGACCTCGGCTCGGTAGTCGATGCCGCCGCCCTTGATGCCGAGGCTTTCGAGGAATCTTCCGCGAAAGCCGTCGGCGCCAAACAGACCGTGCATATAGGTGCCGATCACCTTGCCATCGGCCGACACTGCCCCGTCATCGATGCCATTGATGACTGCAGACGGCCTCAGCGTATCCGGCCCGGTGGTGCGGCCGAGATGGATTTCATAGCCTTCGAGCGGCAGGTCGAACGGCACCGAACGGGCGCTGACGTTGCGCACCGTCTTTTCCGGCTCCATCACCGTTTCGATGTCGAGCAGGCCGAGCCCTTCGGCTTCGGTGACGCTGCCTTCGATGCCGTCGGGATCGCGCACCATACGGCCGAGCATCTGGAAGCCGCCGCAGATACCGACGACATGGCCGCCGCGCTTGCGATGCGCAAGAAGGTCGCGATCCCAACCGTTCTCGCGGAATTTCAAGAGATCGCCGATTGTCGACTTCGAGCCTGGAATGACCACCAGACCGGCATCGGCGGGCAGCGGCTTTCCCGGCGGCACGAACACCACCTCGACCTGCGGCTCAGCCTTGAGCGGGTCGAGATCGTCGAAATTGGCGATGCGGCCAAGCATCGGCACCGCCACCTTCAGCGCGCGCGCTTCGCCGGACGCCAGCCGCTCCAGCACCACCGAATCTTCCGAAGGCAAGCGTGCCGCCGCCTTCAGCCACGGAACGACACCGAAACAGCGCCAGCCCGTGAATGTCTCGATCGACTTCAGGCCGTCGTCAAAAAGCGAAACGTCGCCGCGGAACTTGTTGATGAGGTAGCCGGCGATCATGCGCCGGTCCTCCTCCGGCAGGATCAGATGCGTGCCGGCTACCGAAGCGATGACGCCGCCGCGGTCGATGTCGCCCACCAGCACCACGGGCACATCGGCGCGCGTGGCAAAGCCCATATTGGCGATGTCGCGGTTGCGCAGGTTGATCTCGGCCGGCGAGCCGGCGCCCTCGACGATGACAAGATCGGCGCCCTCGCCGACCTTGCCCCAGGAGTCCAGAACGGCGTCCATCAGCCGGCCCTTCATCGCCTGGTAGTCGCGCGCCCGCGCTTCCCCGAACATTTTGCCCTGCACGATGACCTGCGCGCCGACATCGGTCTGCGGCTTCAGCAGCACCGGGTTCATGTGGACCGATGGTGCGACACCGCAAGCGATCGCCTGGAGCCATTGCGCGCGGCCGATCTCGCCGCCGCCGGCTTTATCCCCGGGGATATCGGCGACGGCGGCATTGTTCGACATGTTCTGCGGCTTGAACGGCCGCACCTTCAACCCACGCTTTTTTGCCGCGCGGCAGAGGCCGGCGACCAGCACGGTCTTGCCGACGTCGGAACCCGTGCCTTGCAGCATGATCGCTTTGGCCATCAGTCCCTGCCCTGCGCCACGGTCCCGGTGATGTTCGATTTTGCCGCCAACGGCCCGCCGCGCCAGATGTACAGCGCCAGCAATGGCTCCTTGCCGGTGCGCATGGCGTGATTGACGTTGGACGCGTGATGGACGACCTCGCCGGCCGTACGCATGCAAAAGCCGCTCTCGCCCATGCGCCATTCGGTGCCGCCGGTCAGCGGAATGTAGATTTCCTCGGCGACGTGATGGTGGTCGGGATAGACGATATCTGGTCCAAGGATCAGCAGGCCGGCGGCGGCCGCGTCATTGGCAAAGTGGCCACGTGTGCCGAACACTTCCAGCCAGCCGTAATTCTCGATGAACTCTTTCCCGAAGTCCGCCTCGCCATAAGTCTGCCCCCAGCGGAAATCATTCCGACGTCCGGCAAGCAGTTGCACCAGCGGCTTGGCATCCGGAGGCGCCAGTTCGGCGGCGCGATCGAGATGGCGCAGGCAGGCAAGCGGACGCGGCTCCAGCGTGCGAGCCGGCATGTCCCAGCCGATCCGGGCCACGGCATCGCGCATCAGGACGTGATCCACGGTCGCAAGGTATGCGTGGAACCGGCCCAGCAGTTCATCGAATTTTGTCGTCACATCTTGCTCCGGACATGCATTGATGCACAGCCGCTCCGCAGGGGATCGGGTTGCGCGGCGGCATCATTGGTCTAGATTGGTGCGCGCGCAAAGCCAAAAACAACAGGCCAGCGAGCTAGCTGGCCAGCACACAGGGAGCACGCCATGGACGCCGCGGTCGATGCGAGCACCAGCCAATTCGAACTCAACGAGGAGCAGCGCGCCATCCAGGAGATGGCGCAGGCCTTCGCCGCCGACCGTGTCGCACCGAATGCGCTCGATTGGGACCGCAACAAGCATTTCCCGGCCGACGTGATCCGCGAGACCGGCCCGCTCGGGCTCGGCGGCATCTATATCAGGGACGATGTCGGTGGCTCGGCACTTGGCCGGCTCGACGCCGTGCTGATCTTTGAGGCGCTGTCGCACGCCGATCCGGCCTTTTCGTCCTTCATCTCGATCCACAACATGGTGGCCTCGATGATCGACCGTTTCGGCAATGACGAACAGCGCCAGCGCTTCCTGCCCAAGCTCACTTCGATGGAATGGCTGGCCAGCTACTGCCTGACCGAGCCAGGCTCCGGCTCCGACGCCGCGGCGCTCAAGACCCGTGCGGTGAAGAGCGGCGGCGACTATGTGCTCAACGGCACCAAACAGTTCATCTCCGGCGCCGGCGACAGCGATGTCTATGCCGTCATGGTGCGCACCGGCGCGGACGGGCCGAAAGGCATTTCCACCATCGTCGTGCCCAGAGATGCGCCGGGCCTCTCCTTTGGGGCAAACGAGTACAAGATGGGATGGCACATGCAGTCGACCCGCCAGGTCATCTTCGAGGATTGCAAGGTGCCGGCGGAGAACCTTCTGTCCGACGAAGGCGCTGGCTTCGGCATCGCCATGGCCGGGCTCGACGGCGGCCGGCTGAACATCGCCGCCTGTTCGCTGGGCGGCGCGCAGTCGGCGTTCGACAAGGCGCTGTCCTACACCGCCGAGCGCAAGGCTTTCGGCTCGAAGATCAATCAATTCCAGGCGCTGCAATTCAGGCTGGCCGACATGGAGACCGAGCTGCAGGCGGCGCGTATCTTCCTTTATGCCGCCGCCTCGAAGCTCGACCGCAAGGCGCCGGATGCCGGCAAATGGTCGGCGATGGCCAAGCGCTTCGTCACCGACACCGGCTTTAATGTCGCCAATGACGCACTGCAGCTGCTCGGCGGCTACGGCTACCTGCACGACTACGGCATCGAGAAACTGGTGCGGGACCTGCGCGTGCACCAGATCCTCGAAGGCACCAACGAGATCATGCGCGTCATCATCGCTCGCGCGCTGATTGGCCGTTGAAGCCAGCAACTCTGGGAGACAGACAATGACGACGATCGCCTTCATCGGCCTCGGCAATATGGGCAATCCAATGGCCGCCAATCTGGTCAAGGCCGGGCATGCGGTGAACGGTTTCGACCTCGTTCCGGAAAACCTCACCGTCGCCAAGGAACATGGCGTGACGATTATGGCGAATGCCTTGGCCGCGGTGAAGGATGCCGACGTGGTGATCACCATGCTGCCTGCAGGCAAGCATGTCCTCTCCGTCTACGAAGACATCGCGCCCAAGGCCAGGCAAGGCGCACTCTTTATCGATTCCTCGACCATCGACGTCGAGTCAGCCCGCAAAGCCCATGCCGTCGCCAGGAAGCACGGGCTGTCGTCGATCGATGCACCGGTCTCGGGCGGCACCGGGGGTGCCGCAGCCGGCACGCTGACCTTCATGGCGGGAGGCTCCGATGATGCCTTCGCTGCCGCCGAGCCGATCCTGAAGCCGATGGCCGGCCGCATCGTCCATTGCGGCGGCGACGGCGCCGGCCAGGCAGCAAAGATCTGCAACAACATGATCCTCGGCATTTCGATGATCGGTGTCGCCGAAGCCTTCGTTCTGGCCGAAAAACTCGGCCTGTCGCATCAGGCGCTGTTCGACGTCGCCTCGACCTCGTCGGGCCAATGCTGGTCCTTGACCACCTACTGCCCGGTGCCCGGCCCGGTGCCGACTTCGCCCGCAAACAAGGACTACAACCCAGGATTTGCAGCCGCCTTGATGCTGAAAGACCTGAAATTGTCCCAGGAAGCCGCGCAAGGTGCGGGTGCTGTAACGCCGCTTGGTGCCGAAGCGGCTCAGCTTTATGCCTTGTTCAACGCCCAGGGACATGGCGGCGTCGATTTCTCCGGCATAATTAATTTTCTCAGGGGTAGCCCGGCGTAACCCGCGGATTTGGCGGATTTGGCGGATTTTTCCGGTTTCCTTCGGTGGAAAAAATGAAAATTTAGATTTGCTTAAGCTCTCGATAACTCCGCGGTAACGATGTCCCTATAAAACGGACTGTGAGGCGGACATCTCATCCGTCCGGCGCTCCGGATCAGGTCTCGCGTACCGGAGCCCGTAAGTTTCGACAAGTGCCATAAGTTTCGCAAAGTGTTTGCGTAGCGAAGCGCCATGCGTATCTGGCAAAACCGCGTTCCCGATGGAGCGCGGTTTTTGCGTTTTACCCTGCAGCACGTTTGAGACATCGATGAACCGGAAACTGTACTCCGGGATACCTCACATGCGCCCGCGGGCGCTTTCCGGATCATAGGGCGAGTCGGCGATCACCTTTGCCGCGCGGCGCTCGCCGAGGATCGAAACCTCGAGCTCGGTACCGGGCGACACAAGTTCCAGGGGCAGCAGCGCAAGTGCTATGTCGTGACCAAAAGTGTAGGAATAGCCCGCCGAGGTGATGTGGCCGACGAGCTCGCCTTCGCGGTAAACGCCCTCGAAGGCGAATGCGCTCGCACCATCCGTGTCGATCGACAGTGTGGCGATCCGGCGTGTAACCTGCTGCTGTTTCGCGACCAGTGCCGCCCGGCCGATGAAGTCCCTGTTGTCGAGGCTGATGAAGCGCTCGAGGCCGCTTTCCCAGGCGGACAATTCGGGGTTCATATCGCGGTACATGGCCCGGTAGGATTTATCGAGACGAAGCGATTCCAGCGCTTGAAGTCCGACCAGCCTCAGCCCGTGTGCCTCTCCCGATGCCAGAAGCGCATCCAGCAAATGCCGCTGGTAGCAGAGTGGATGATAGACTTCCCATCCCAGCTCACCCGAATAGTTGACACGCAGCAGCCGTACGTCGCTGGCCATGCCGACGGTGCCGGACTGTACGCTGAACCATGGGAAGGCCTCGTTGGAGAGGTCGATCTCCGTCAGCGGCTGCAGTATGTCGCGCGCCTTCGGCCCAATCACCGTGAAGCTGCCGCGATCCTCCGTGACGTTGCGCAGATGCACGCTGCCGTCCTTCGGCAACAGCCGGTCGAGATCGTCAAGGTTCCAGCGTTCGGCGCGCGGCGTCGATATGAGATAGAACAGGTCGCTCTGCAGCCGCGCCACCACATACTCGGCCTGCACGCCGCCGGTCGGCGTCAGGTGATGGGCAAGAGCGACACGACCGGGACGCGGCAGTCTGTTGGCCAGGATTCCGTCGAGCCAGCCCTCGGCGCCCGGCCCGCCGACCTCGAACTTGGTCATTGGTGTCATCTCGACCAGACCGGCGGCCTGGCGGACAGCCTGGACCTCTGCGGCGACGTGGTTCCCCTTGGGGGTCCGGCGCCAGCTGTAGACATTGCGCGCCTCGACACCCGCGGGCGCAAACCAGCTCGGCATCTCCCAGCCGTTCAACACGTCCCATACCGCGCCAAGCTGACTTAGGCGGTCATAGGACGGGGCCGTTTTCTGCGGTCGCGCCGCCGGCATGTCCTGGCCCGGATAGTGCTGTACGGCGTGGGTGCCCCAGGCTTCCCGGACCTTGGCCCGGGTCCAGTTCTTGTTGGCATAGCGGCCGAACCTGCGGGGATCCAGCTCCGCCGTGTCGATGCTGTTGCCACCCTCCACGATCCGTTCGGAGAGGTAGTAGCCAATCGCACCGCCCCAAAGGATGCCCCCCGGCACCCCTTCGGCGAGCCAGACATTCTCCAGGCCCCACGCCTGCCCCATCAGCGGCAGCTCATCGGCCGTCATCTGGAAAGGTCCTCGCACATTGCGCTTGATGCCGGCGCGCCCGAGCGCGGGAACCAGTTCGGTGGCGCGCTCCCAGTTCCAGGAAACGGCATCGAAATCTTCATCGAGCAGATCGGCGCCGAACCATTCCGGGACGCCGTTTTCGGCGAACAGCTTGAGCTGCTCGGTGCGCTCATAGGGACCGAACATCAGCCCGTCTCCCTCTTCGCGCAGATAGCCCTCGTAACCCTCGTCCCTGAGGATCGGCATCTCCGGAAGACCAAGCCGTTTGCGTTCCACGATTTCGGGAACCGCCTCGGTGATCCAATACTGGTGCAGGATCGGAATCGCGGGAATGTCCAGGCCCAGCATGGCGCCTGTCTGGCGTGCGTAATTGCCTGTTGCAAGGATGACATGTTCACAGACGATCTCGCCGCGTGAGGTCTTGACTCTCCACTCGCCGCTCGGCATCCGCTCGAAACCCACGACCTCGGTATCAAGATGGATCTTCGCGCCGAGGTCGCGTGCACCCTTGGCCATGGCCTGGGTGACATCGGCGGGTGCAATGTGGCCGTCATCGGGATGGTAGAGGGCACCCAGCATGGTGTTGTTGTCGAGCAGCGGCCAGATCTCGCGCGCCTCCGCGGGCGATACGATCCGGGCCCGCACTCCCTGGACCTCGGCAACGTCCATGTAGCTTCTGTACTCGTCCAGCCTGTCGCGCGTGTTGGCAATGCGCAGTTGCCCGCATTTGTGCCAGCCGACGTTCTGGCCCGTCTCCGCCTCCAGGCCTTCATAGATCGCGATCGATCTGGCGATCATGCGGCCGACATTGCGGCTGCGCGCGTAAGAGGGGATGAGCCCCGCGGCATGCCATGTCGAGCCGGCCGTAAGCTGTGTTCGCTCCAGCAATGCCACATCGGTCCAGCCGCGCTTTGCCAGGCCGTAGAGAATGCCGGCGCCCACACAGCCGCCACCGACCACGACCGCACGAAAGGAACTCACCATATGCGCGTGCCCTTGTCTGAAATTGCCACCGGTCCACATGAACGCATGCGCATACTGTCAGACAGCATCCGGCTTTTCAGCATATTTCCTTGTCTGGAACGCTGCAGCGGTCACCCGACTGTTGGGCCACGAAGCCGGCCGAACTGTCAGCTGTCCCGCCCGCGTTCAGGCCGCTTTTTTGCGTTTTGCCCAGCTATATTCCGATTGCAGCATTCGGGATCGGGACATGATCTTCGTTGATCAGCACGATCGGCGCATCGGCTCCCTCGACCCTGACGACCAGCAGGCGCAGGCTCCACGTGCCGGCTGTCCGGACAGCCGTCGAATAGGCCGTGCCCTTGCCCCTGGCGCCGTGGACCGGAATGCCGAACTGGGCGTCACCAGCCCCATTCGCATCGACGTTGAGATGGCCGCCGACCCAGAAACTGTCGGTCAAATCATCACCCAACGCCGCCTTGACGCGGTCGTCGGCGCGAAGCCTGTCCATCGTCATGAGATAGGCATCGCTGCCTTTCAGGACGTAGGGAATGCTGCCGACCATCGTCGCGCAGCCGCCAATCCCGACCACCCAGACGGCAAGGCCGGCGATTGCCCAGTTGCGCTGCGTCTTGCGAAACTGCTCCGGGTCGCGCCAGGCGCGGTTCTGCCAGGCCCAGCGGCTGCCGCGTGCGCCCAGCACGATGATCATGATGATGTTGACGACAGGGATCAGCGCCAGCAACGCAATGAAGGTGCTGTTGCCGATGCCCCAGATCCAGTTGAGGAAGAAGGCGCCCCAGTTCCAGCGGTCGAGTTCGGCTGGAATTTCAGCCGGCTGGTTGAGCGGTTGTCCGGCCATCATGTCCCCAATCGGTAACGTACGGACTGATTCTAGCGCATGCGCTCCTCGATGCGCAAAATCAAAGTTTTGCAACCCCGGTCAGGTCTTGTTGGACAGCCGGCGAAAATTCGCTTTCACGGCACGGCTTGCCGGCTTCAGCGCGGCGCTGATCGAGCGCTCCGCCGCAACCCCGTTGAACAGCGACGGCGTGCGGCCGGAAAAGACTTCCGGCCAGAACCGCGATGCCGATTGCAGGAAAGACATTTGTGCCGCAAACGCGCCTTCGGCCATAGCGGCGGTCTTCTCGTTGACCGCACGCGCCGTCTCCGTACTCCATGGCTGGCGGCTCGCGCCATCCATGGCCATCAACGGCAGCCGCATCATCGCCACCAGCGGCGCCAGCATCAGGTCGCCGCCGATGCTGGCCGCTTCTCGCGTCCGTCGGCTCTTGCCGGTTTTTCTCATGGAAACAAACCCCTTGTGGCGGCCGAATCAGCCGCTGCCCCACACACTACGCGCTTGTGATGGAATTCGTTCCCTCGCCGCTTCGGCATGGTCTCAAGGCTGGGCGCGCCCGCCGAAGAGCGCCCAGCCAAGGGGTCGAGTTCTACCGCTTGCGAAGATCGGCTTGCGCCAGATCCAGCGCCTTCGAGATGCGGTCGCAGGCCATATCGATCGTATCGCGGGTCCAGATCAGCGGCGGCGACAGGATCATCGTGTCGCCGGTGGCGCGCAGCATCATGCCATTCGTGATGGCGTGATCCCGCACGGTTACCGCCGCACTTCCAGCCGGCAGGAACCGCTCCTTGGTCGCCTTGTCCTTGACGATCTCGATCGCGCCCATCAGTCCGATCGAACGGACCTCGCCGACCAGATCATGTCCGGCAATGCGCTCCTGCAACGCCTTGGCGAAGTAAGGGCCGGTGTCGTTCCGGACGCGGTCGACCAGCCCTTCGCGCTCGATGATCTCGAGGTTCTTCAGCGCCACGGCGCAGGCCACCGGGTGCCCGGAATAGGTGTAGCCATGGTTGAACTCGCCGCCCTTCTCGACCAGCGTCGAGGCGATGCGGTCGCCAACCAGCAATGCCGACAGCGGCTGATAGCCCGAGGTCAGCGCCTTGGCCGTGGTGATCGTGTCTGGCTCGATGCCGAGTGTCTGTGCGGCAAACCATTCGCCGGTGCGTCCATAACCGGTGATGACTTCGTCCAGCATCAGCAGGACATCGTATTTACGGCAGATGCGCTGCACTTCCGGCCAATAGCTCGCCGGCGGTATCTTCACGCCGCCGGCTCCCATGATCGGCTCGCCGATAAACGCGGCAACCTTGTCGGCGCCGGCTTCGAGGATCGCCTCCTCGACAGCCCCGGCCGCGCGCAGACCGAAATCATGATCGCTCTCGCCAGGCAGCGCCAGCTCATAGGCATAGGGCATCATCACATGGACGATGTTGGGCACCGCACCGTTGAGCTGCTTGTGCATACCATCCATGCCGCCGAGCGAGGTGCCGGCAACGGTCGAGCCGTGATAGGCCATCTTGCGCGAGATGATGCGGTTCTTCTCCGGCTTGCCCTCCAGCACCCAATAGTGGCGCACGAGGCGCAGCGCGGTGTCGTTGGCTTCCGACCCGGAAGAGCCGTAGAATACCTGGTTGACGTGCTTCGGCGCGATCTCCGCCAGCTTCTTGGACAGCAGCACTGGCGTCGGCGTCGAGCATTTGAAGAAGGAGTTGTAGTAAGGCAGTTCCTTCATCTGGGCATAGGCGGCCTCGGCCAGCTCGTCACGGCCATAGCCGATGTTGACGCACCACAGCCCGGCCATGCCGTCGAGGATTTCAGCCCCCTCGGAATCGTAGATGAAAGGGCCGTTGGCATGGGTGATGATGCGCGACCCGGCCCCGCGCATTTCCTTGTGGTCGGTGAACGGATGCAGATGATGCGCGGCGTCGATCTGCTGAAGCTGCGTCAGCGAATAATTCTGATAGGTCATGTCTGATCTTCCCTCTGGATTCTATCCGGCCAAGCCGGGGCGAATGCTTCAGAGGCAGAGAGGTGGCGAATAGCCGATGCGGGCACACAGCCGCAAAAGCTCGGCGCGCAGCGTGCGCGGTGACGGCGTCACCGCGACCCGCAATGCGCGAGCCTCAAATGCGTCAATCAACGTCCTGACGAGAGCCATGGAAGCCACCTTAGAGCAAAGGCTGCTCGAGGAGAACCACCCTTTGCTTGGCCCATAACTGAATGACTCTAGGCCTTGGCTGTCAGCGCCCTTTGCAGGAAGACATATTTCATCGCCGTCTGCGCCGCCCGCGGCCGGCGGTCGCCACGCCCGCCATGGCCGCCCTCGGTCTCCTCGAAGAACAGCGTCCTCGCATGGCCGGCTTCCTGCAAGCGGGCGGCCATCTTGCGCGCATGGCCGGGATGGACTCGATCGTCAGCGGTCGATGTGGTCAGCAGCACAGGCGGATAGGCGGCAGCGGCGTCGACATGCTGGTAGGGCGAGTAGGCTGAAAGCCACTTCGCGTCTTCGGGTTTCGACGGATCGCCATATTCGGCCATCCACGAGGCTCCAGGCGGCAATTCGGCGTAACGCAGCATGTCGAGCAGCGGCACCTCGATGATGACGGCGCCGAAAAGCTCGGGATGCTGCGTCAAGGAAACGCCGGTCAGCAAGCCGCCATTCGAACCACCCTGGATGCCGAGCGAGCTTGCTGTCGCGATGCCGCGCTTGACGACGTCCTGCGCGACCGCTGCGAAATCGTCGAATCCGTTTTGGCGATTGCCCTTGAGCGCCGCTTGATGCCAGGCCGGGCCGAACTCGCCGCCGCCGCGGATGCATGCCTGCACATAGGCATTGCCTTTCTCCAGCCACAGCTTACCACGCACGCCGGCATAGCCGGGCAGCAGCGGCACTTCGAAGCCGCCATAGCCGTAAAGCAGCGTCGGCACCGGACCTTTCTGGTCGCGCCGCCTGACGACGAAATAGGGGATCATCGTGCCGTCCTTGGAGCGCGCCTCGAACTGTTCCGAGATCAGCGGCGAGGCATCGAAACGCGCCGGCTGCGACTTCACGGTGGCGAGCGTCTCGCCATTGTCGTCGGACCAGATGATCGAACTCGGGGTCAGGAAATCGGTGAAGGAGAAGGACACACTCGAGCCGAACTGCTCGGCATGACTGATGCCGACATTGCCATTTTCGGGCAGCGCCACCGGTTTCAGCGACCAGTTGCCATCCATGCGCTCGCAGACGACGACTTTGCCGCGCACATTGTCCATCAGGCTGACGAACAGCCGGTCCCGCGTGCGGGCAATGCCGGCTATGGAAACGCGATAGGCCGGCTCGAACAAGGTTTCGACAGGCCCGATCGCGCCGGTCTCGACCCAGCGCGCCAGGTCCAGCGAATAAAGACCGTCGGGCTTGCAAACCGTGTCGTCGGGCGCCGTCCATGCACTGCGCACGCCGAACACGAGCTGATCCCTGAATATTGCCGTATCGGTCATGTCGTCCGGTAGCGGCAGCTGTTTGTTTTCGCCGGAAGGCAGCCGAAGGAAGATGTGCGAAGCGAAGAAATTCAGCGTTCGAGCCAGGACCAGATAGCGTCTGTCACCGTCGTACTCGACAGCGGCACCAACGGCGAGATCCTCTTTCTGCGCCTCGAAGATCGGCGTTGCGTCTTCCAGCTTGGTATCGCGCTTCCACAGCTTTATGATTCGCGGATAGCCGGACTCGGTCTTGTCGGCCTCGTCGAAAGCGGCCGAAACAATCACGGTGTCCTTATCCAGCCAGCTGAAACCCGACTTGGAAGCGGGTGCACGAAACCCACCCTCGACAAACGACTTGGTCGCGATGTCGAATTCGCGCATCTCGCTGGCGTCGCCGCCATCCGGCGACATCGAGACAAGGCAAAGGTTGAAGTCGGGATAGAGCCGGCTGGCGCCGCCAAAAACCCATTTTATCCCTTCCTCCGCCGCAAGCTGGTCGAAGTCGATGATCGTTTCCCAGTCGGGCTTCTCGGTCTTGTAGGAAGCGACGGTCGTGCGGCGCCAGAGGCCGAGCACATTGGTCTTGTCCTGCCAGAAATTGTAGACATGGCCGGCTTTTGCCGCGCCGACAGCGATGTTGTCCTCGGCCGTCATCAGGTCGAGCGCGGTCTGGAACGACGCCTGATAGAACGGATCGCCCTGCAATTCACCAACCGTGATCTCGTTCTGGCGATGTACCCAGTCCAATGACTGCTTGGCCGTCCTGTCCTCCAGCCAGAGAAAGGGATCGTCGGTCGTGGGGGCGGAATTCGGCGTCTGGGTGGCAGGCTTGGTCATGAGGTCTCCGATAAACGCGTTGCTTTGAAAAAGCCAACGCCGACAGGCCGTCGATATTCACCATGTTCAGCGCACAATTGAGGCTTTCCGCCGACCAGCGAGGCTCGCAATGGCCAGCGCCAGGCACAGCAGCCCAAGCGTGATCGGCAGTCCGCCGGCGCCCATAACATCCATGGCGCCCCCCGCCAGCGGCGGCACGGCGATGCCGCCGACGCCCCACATCAAGGAAAAGGCCGCATTGCCGGCGACCAGTGCGGAGCCGGTGAAGCGTTCGCCGAGCTCGATGATCGACATTGTGTAGATGCCGTAGGAAACCGCGCCCCAGACAAAGATCATTGGCCAGATCAGCGGCGACTCGATGAGAAGCGGAAGCAGGACGCAGCCGAGCACCGTGATCGCGACGCAGGCAAGCCGCACCAGGCGCGCGGAAAGCCTTTCCGCCAAAAGGCCGAGCGGCACCTGCATGGCGATGTTGCCGGCGATCATCACCGACAGCAGCGCCGACATGCGGGTTTCGGTGATGCCGTGATGGGTGCCATAGACCGGCAGCAACGCCAACGCACCCTGTTCGAAGCCGGCGGCGACTATGACGGCGAACAAAAGCAGCCACGCCAGCGGCACGAAACCCAGGACGGAAACCTGGTGCCCGGCCTCGTCGACCTTGGGCAAACGCGGCAGCACCGAGGCCAGGCAAATGCCACACAGCACGAAGGCGAAAATGCCGACGAGGAAGGGCGGCCAGCCCTCAGTGCCGACTGCAAGCAGGCACAGTGGCCCGGTCGCGAAACCGGCCGAGATGATCGTCGAATAGACACCCATGACGCGGCCGCGTCGGGCCGGCGGTGCCAGCGCGATCACCCAGATCTCGCTCAGCACATAGAGCGGATTGGTCACGACGCCGATCAGGAAGCGCAGGGGAAACCACAAATAGACATTTTGCGTCCAGCCGATCAGCGCCAGCACGACAGCCGAAAGGGCCGCACAGGTGAGCGCGGTGCGCCCTGCCCCGAATCGGCGGGCCAGCGCCGGGATCAACGGCGATGACAGAATGAAGCCAATCGGCGTCATGGCCGCCGACAAGCCGATCATCGCTGGCGAAACGCCCTGGCGCTGCAGGATGAAACTCAGCAGCGGATAGGACAACCCTTGCGCGATGGCGAACACCGAGACGGTCGCGATCACACCGGTGATCGCCGCCCATTGCATCGTCTCGTCCTTGTTCGATTCAACCAAATTCATGTACGCACCGCTGTCGGGCTGCAGGATTAGCGATTGAGTTGCGCAGAGGTAAGCCCCTGGCGGGCGAAAACTGCTTGCTCCAGACAGTGCCTGTCAGGAGGCTGGGCCTGTCAGGAGGCTGGGCCTGTCAGGAGGTTGGGCTTATCAGGAAGCTCGGCGCATGGATGAGCGGTACAGCGCGAACATCACCAGCACCGCGTCGAGAGCGGCAATAACCACCGGCAGCCCAAGTGGGCCGATGCCTTGCATGAGCAGGCCCGCACCGGGTGGGCCGACGATGCCACCAACGCCCCACATCAGCGCAAAGGCAGCGTTGCCGGCGACCAGCACAGAGCCCTTGAACCGGCTGCCGAGTTCGACCAATGCCATGGTGTAGACACCGTAACCGACCGCGCCCATCACCAGCAGCACCACCCAGATCAACGGCGTTGTGATCAGCAGAGGCAGCAAAAGCGCGCAAACGGTTGTTGCCAGTGCGCAGACGATGATCATGGCGCGGCCGCCAAAACGCTCCGCCAGAAGGCCGAGTGGTATCTGCAGCAGGATGTTGCCGAGGGAAAGCGCCATCACCAGCGAGGCCAGAACGGCTTCCGCCAGGCCATAGCTGGCGCCGAAGACCGGGACCAGCGCATAGGTGCTCTGCTGGACCGCCGCCGAGACAAGCACGGCAAGCAGCAGCGCCGGCGCCATTTTGGCAAACCCGACAAGGCCGCTGGCAGGCTGGCCGTCATCCTCGAAGCCGGTGAGCTTTGACGAGACGGCGTGCAGGATCACCGCGCAGAGCGCGAAGCCGGCGACGCCGACCATGAAAGGCGCCCAGCCCGACGTACCGAGCAGGGTCAGCGCGAATGGTCCGGCGGCATAACCGGCGCCCATCAGCGTGTTGAACACGCCCATCACCCGGCCGCGCCGCGACGGCGGTGCCAGCGACAGCGCCCACACCTCGCCAAGGATATAAAGCGGATTGATGACCACGCCGATGATGAAGCGGATGACGAACCACGCCACCCAGTCCTGCAGATAGCCGATGCCCAGGAAGCAGAGCGCGCCGATCAGCGAGCAGCCGACCGCCAGGTTGCGCCCGCCGACCAGCCGCACCGCCGCCGGCACGAAGGAAGCCGACAGGATCAGCCCGAGCGGCATCATCGCCGCCGACAGGCCGATCAGCGCCGGCGACATGCCTTGCTTCTGCATCAGCAATGTGAACAGCGGCGAGCTCAGCCCTTGCGCGGCGCCAAACATGGCAAGTGCCGCGGTGACGCCGGCAAGCGCTGCCCATTGCGTTCCTGCTTCGCCTTCGCTCGAGCCGGTCGCGACCATGCTGCCATCCAGATGAACTGCTGGCCATCAGGCCGGCAAGCCAAGTAGCTATCGGTTCGATCCCCGGAAGGAAAGGGCCGGCCACCGAAATCCGCTTGCTCCAACGCGGCAACCTGATCAAGCCGATGTCGCGGCCGGGCACCTGCCGTTCCGGCATGTCGCTTCCCTCGCCCTAGTGGTCGTCGCCTCCGCAATGGCCGGACAGCCGCCGGTCCATTATGCCGCCCGCTATCGCATCCCACGAGGACCATCATGACCGCCGCCCTACAACCCTCAGAACCGGCATTGGCCACCGACCGCGCCCGTCGCGGCGGCCGTGCTGGAAAGCGCGCCGGCGGCTCGGCCGCGTTCGAGCAGCCGGCTTTTCGCCAGTTGAAGAACCCGCTGGCGCCAACCAGGCTGGTCTCCGACGACGAGCTGGAATCGATTCACCTCGCTTCCCTGCGCGTGCTGCGGGAAATCGGCGTCGACGTGCTGCATGACGAGGCCCGCAGCATCATGAAGGCGCATGGCGCCGACGTGCGTGACGGTTCAGAGCGGGTGCGCTTCGACAGCGACATGATCCTCGACCTGGTGTCGCACTGCCCGTCGGAATTCACCATCCATGCCCGCAATCCTGCGCACAATGTGCGCTTCGGCGGCAACAATGTGATCGTCTCGATGATGGCGTCGGCGCCCAATTGCTCCGACATCGATCGCGGCCGCCGGCCCGGCAACCAGCAGGACTACCGCAACTTCCTCAAGCTCGCGCAGATGCACAACATTCTGAACTGCACGGGCGGCTACCCGGTCGAGCCGACCGATATCCATCCATCCGTCCGCCATCTCGAATGCATCCGCGATCTCAGCGTGCTCACCGACAAGGTGTTCCACATCTATTCGCTCGGCAAGGAGCGCAATGTCGACGGCATCGAGATCGCCAGGATCGCGCGCGGCATCAGCCACGAGCAGATGCTCGAAGAGCCGTCCGTCTTCACCATCATCAACACCAATTCGCCGCTGAAACTCGATGTGCCGATGATGGAAGGCATCATCCAGATGTCGAGCAAGGGCCAGGTCGTCGTCGTGACGCCGTTTACCCTGTCGGGTGCGATGGCGCCTGTCACCATCGCCGGCGCACTGGTGCAGCAGAACGCGGAGGCGCTTGCCGGCATCGCCTTCGCCCAGATGGTGCGCAAGGGCGCCCCCGTCGGATATGGCGGCTTCACCTCCAATGTAGACATGAAGTCCGGTTCACCGGCGTTCGGCACGCCGGAATACATGAAGGCGCAGCTCGTCGGCGGCCAGCTTGCCCGCCGCTACAATATCCCCTACCGCACCTCCAACACCTGCGCCGCCAACACGGTCGACGCGCAGGCGGCTTATGAAAGCGTATTCTCGCTGTGGGGTGCCATCCAGGGCGGCGGCAACCTGATGATGCATGCCGCCGGCTGGCTCGAGGGCGGCCTGCGCTGCTCCTACGAGAAGACCATCCTGGACATCGACCTGCTGCAGATGGTGGCCGAATTCCTGACCCCGCTCGACCTTTCCGAAGAGGCACTCGGCTTCGACGCCATCCAGTCGGTCGGCCCGGGCGGCCATTTCTTCGGCACCCAGCACACGCAGGACCGCTACAAGACCGCCTTCTACTCGCCGATCCTCTCCGACTGGCGCAATTACGAGACCTGGGCGGAAGCCGGCTCGCCGACGGCGCTCGAGAAGGCCAACAAGGTCTGGAAGGAGCGGCTGGCGTCCTATGAGGAGCCCTACATGGACCCGGCCGTCCGCGAGGAACTCAACGCCTTCGTCGCCAAGCGCCGGTCCGAAGGCGGCGCGCCGACCGATTTTTGATCGGCAGTATTGTTGATGAACGGTCGACCCCCACTCCGTCGAGCTGCGCTCGACACCTCTCCCCCGATCGATGGGGTAGAGGAAGGGCGCGAGCTTATACCGGCTAGCGCCCTTCCTCTCCCTCCGGAGGGGAGAGAGGTGGCGCTGCGAAGCAGCGACGGAGTGGGGGAAGCCATTCACGAAACACGCAGCCGTCGCGAGACAGGCACGCCTCATTCACTCGATTCCATCTCTTCAAAAACGGATCTATCTAGATGAAATCTCATGTAAAAGCGGTTGTCATCGGCGGCGGCGTCGTTGGCTGCTCGGTTCTCTATCACCTGGCCAAGGCCGGCTGGACCGATATCATGCTGATCGAGCGCTCGGAGCTCACCTCCGGCTCGTCCTGGCACGCGGCGGGCGGCTTCCACACGCTGAACGGCGACCCCAACGTCGCCAAGCTGCAGGCCTATACGGTGCAGCTCTACAAGGAGATCGAGGAGATATCCGGCCAGTCCTGCTCGCTGCATTTGACCGGCGGCGTGATGATGGCCGATACGCCCGAGCGCATGGACTTCCTGCGCCTTGCCCACGCCAAGGGCCGCTATCTCGGCATGGACACAGAGCTGATCACCCCTTCCGAAGCCAAGGCGATGTTCCCGCTGATGGACGAGACCAATTTCGTCGGCGCCATGTGGGATCCGGTCGAAGGCCATCTCGACCCGTCCGGCACCACCATCGCCTATTCAAAGGCGGCGAAAAAACTCGGCGCCGAGATCGTGCTGCGCAACCGCGTCGTGGAATTGACGCAGGAGGTCGACGGCACCTGGAATGTCGTCACCGAACAGGGCACGGTGAAGGCCGAGCATGTCGTCAATTGCGGCGGCCTGTGGGCGCGCGAGATCGGCCGCATGGTCGGCGTCGAACTGCCGGTTCTGGCCATGGAACATATGTATCTGCTCACCGAGCCGATGCCGGAGGTCGAGGAGTTCAACAAATCGACCGGCCGCGAAATGATCGGCGTGCTCGACTTCAAGGGCGAGATCTACACCCGCCAGGAGCGCAACGGCATCCTGCTCGGCACCTACGAGAAGGCCTGCAAGCCGTGGTCGCCGGTCAACACGCCATGGGATTTCGGCCACGAATTGCTGCCGCCGGACCTCGACCGCATCGCGCCGTCGCTGGAAATAGGCTTCAAGCATTTCCCCGGCATCGAGAAGGCCGGCATCAAGCAGATCATCAACGGCCCCTTCACCTTCGCGCTGGACGGCAACCCGCTGGTCGGCCCGGTGCAGGGCCTGACCAATTTCTGGTGCGCCTGCGCCGTGATGGCCGGCTTCAGCCAAGGCGGCGGCGTCGGTCTGGCACTGTCGAACTGGATGGTGCATGGCGATCCTGGCTTCGATGTCTGGGGCATGGATGTTACACGCTTCGGTGAATGGGCCGGCCTGCGCTACACCAACGCCAAGGTGCGGGAAAACTATTCGCGCCGCTTCTCCATCCGCTTCCCCAATGAGGAACTGCCGGCGGCACGTCCGGCGCAGACGACGCCGCTCTACGACACGATGCTGGCCAATAACGCCGTCATGGGCGACAGCTGGGGCCTCGAAACCCCGCTCTGGTTCGCACCTGAAGGCAAGGAACCCAGGGATATCGTCTCCTTCCATCGCTCCAACGATTTTGGGCCGATCGGCGAGGAAGTGCGCGCCACGCGTGAGCGCGTCGGCGTCACCGAGATCGCCAATTTTGCCAAATACGAAGTCTCGGGACCCGCGGCCGAGGATTTCCTCAACCGGCTGATGACCAACCGCATGCCGAAGACCCGCCGCATCGTGCTGACGCCGATGCTCAACGAGTTCGGCAAGCTGATCGGCGACTTCACCATCGCCAAGGCGGCAGAAGACCGCTTCATGATCTGGGGCTCTTCGGCGGCGCAGAAATACCACATGCGCTGGTTCGAGAAGCACCTGCCGAAGGACGGAACGGTGCGCATCCACCGCTTCGACCAGACGCTGGTCGGCCTGTCGATCGCCGGGCCGAAATCACGGGACCTGCTGCAGAAACTGGTCGATGTCGACGTCTCGACAAAAGCCTTCCGTTTCATGGATTTCCGCGAGATGGCTGTTGGCGGGGCGCCTTGCATGGTCAACCGCATCACCTACACCGGCGACCTCGGCTATGAAATCTGGATGGCGCCGGCCTACGAACGCCTGGTTTACAAAGCGATCAAGGACGCCGGCGAGGAATTCGGCCTTGTCGATTTCGGCATGCGCGCTCTGCTCTCCATGCGTCTGGAAAAGAACTTTCCGACCTGGTTCCGCGAGTTGCGGCCGATCTATGGACCGTTCGAAGGCGCGATGGACCGCTTCATCAAGCTCGAGAAGAATGACTTCATCGGCCGCGAGGCCGCCGCCAAGGAACAGGCCGAGGGGCCAAAGCTGCGCCGCGTCTCCTTCATCGTCGATGCCGCCGACGCCGATGTCATGGGCGACGAGCCGATCTGGGCCAAGGTCAGCAAGGACTACGGCACGGTGGAAAAGCCGCATGGCTATGGCGCGCCGCGCTTCGACAAGGGCGGCAAGGAAATACGTGGCTCCAAGGCTGCCGAAGGCGCATCCGCCGTGCGCGGCATCGTCGACGGCGACTGGCGCGTGGTCGGCTGGGTCACGTCGGGCGGCTATGCGCATTATGTGCAGAAGTCGATGGCGCAGGGTTATATCCCCGCAGCGCTTGCCGAGGACGAAAGTGCCGGGCTGTTCGAGATCGAGATCCTCGGTCACCGGCGCCCGGCCCGCATCAATGTCGAAGCGCCCTTCGATCCGAGCGGCGAGAAGATGCGGACCTGAGGTTCGACGATGGACAGCGCGGGGCCGAAGGGCAGCTTTGGCCGCCACCGCAAGATCATGCCGTTCGAGCCGGGCTCGATCGAAGCTTTGCGCGACGCCTCCCGTCAGAAGGCGGGTTCGCTCAATCAGCATGTGCTGGGCTATGGCCCGCAGGCCGAGGCTGAGTGGGCGGCGGCAGGCATTGCCGCGCCCGACCTGGCGGCGATGCGAAAATACCGGCTGGAGCGTATCCGCGCCGAGTTGAAGCGGCGCGGCTATGCCGGCGCCCTGCTCTACGACCCCGTCAACATCCGCTACGCCACCGACAGCACCAACATGCAGCTTTGGGTGGCGCACAATCCGACGCGGCATTGCTTTGTCGCCACTGAAGGCCCGGTGGTGCTGTTCGATTATTTTTCCTGCGAGCACCTGTCCGACCATTCCGGCGTCGTCAACGAGGTGCGGCCGGCGGTGTCGTGGATGTATCTCTATGGCGGTGAGCTGACCGAGCAAAAGGTCCGCCGTTGGGCCGCCGGAATAGCCGATTTGGTCAGGGAATATGGTAGCGGCAACAGCCGCATCGCCGTCGACCACATCAATCCCGAAGGCGTCGAGGAGCTGGCTCGCCTCGGCATTTCCATCGGCAATGGCGAAGCCGTGATGGAGAACGCGCGGCTGATCAAATCGCCGGACGAAATCCTCGCCATGCGCCGGGCGATTGTCGCTTGCGAAGCGGCGATGGGCGAGATGGAACAGGCGCTGAAGCCGGGCATTTCCGAGAACGAGCTATGGGCGGAATTGCATCGTGGCAACATCGCGCGCGGCGGCGAGTGGATCGAGACGCGACTGCTGACGTCAGGCCCGCGCACCAATCCGTGGTTCCAGGAATGCTCTTCGCGAAAGATCGAGGCTGGCGATCTCGTCGCCTTCGACACCGACCTGATCGGCCCCTACGGCTTCTGCGCCGACCTGTCGCGCACCTGGCTGTGCGGCGATGCAAACCCGTCGAATGAACAGCGCGCCCTGTTCCGCATCGCCGCCGACCAGATCGAACACAACACGGCTCTGATGCAGCCAGGCATCTCGTTTCGCGACCTCGTCGAAGCCTCGGCGGTGCCGCCGGGTGACTGCTTCCCGACGCGCTACGGCGTGCTCTATCACGGCGTCGGTCTGGCCGATGAATACCCGACCTTGCCGCATGCCAGCGACTGGACATCGGACACGCCGGACGGCGTGCTGGAACCTGGCATGGTGCTGTGCGTGGAAAGCTATATCGGCCGGCTTGGCGGGCGCGAAGGCGTCAAGCTCGAAGAGCAGATCCTGATCACCGAGGCCGGCAACGAACAGCTCTCAACCTACCCGCTGGATACGAGGCTGCTCGGATAGTCCGGCAAGCGCTTCTCGCATTGCCCTGACTGTCTTTTCCGGCGTTGCCCTCGCCGTGATGAACGGCAGGCCTTTGCGCCGTCCGGTCCAGCCGACGATCGCGACTTTCCGCGCTGCTGGCTCGAAGCGCTGCGCCAGCGCCCAGCTTTCGCAGTCGATCGCTGCAACATCGGCCCAGCCCTCGGCAATGGCGACGATTGAAGCGCGGTGACCGCCGCTCTCGCTACGCGACGAAAAGATGTCCAAGCCCTCGTCGGCCGCTCGCAGGTCGCGCGTCAGCGCAATGATGCCCGACATGGAATCGAGGCTGTTGAAGGTGAAGCGCTTGCCGCGGATCAGATCGAGCGGGATGAGAGCGCTGCCATCCGCAGGCGATCGAACTTCCGGTCCCTCGCCTATCCGCATCACCAGAGCGCTCGAATAGAGCTCGCCCTGCCCGCCTTCATAGGCGTCATAGCTCGGCTGGCCGACCACCTGCACATGCCTGGACAGGCCAAGTTCCATCGGCCCCCAGCAGGTCTGCGCGAACAGCAGCAACGGATGCAGCCACAATCTATGGAAATCGAGTTCATCCGGCGGCAATGTCGCGGGATCGGGTGCGATCAATGCACCGGCAGCATCGCGAATTCCGCCCGGCACCGGCGGCAGGTCCCCATTGCGCCGCACGATGGCTTCCGGCGCGTCGATCCCCTTTTGCCGAAACGCATCGCGCAGCAGCACCCATTGCGCGTCGACCTCATCGCGCACTTCGGGCCAATCATACATCGGCAACGCCGCAACCAATTCACTCATGCCGATATCAAATCATCATGTCTGGAAAAAGGATCGCGAAAACGCGGCGTCCAATCAGAGTTGGCCGACACGGATTCCGGGTAGGCCGGAATTATTCCTTGGGCGGCTCGGCGGGAACCGGCGCACTGCCGAGCCCGCTGATGCTGCGCGCCCTGATGCGCGGCTTGAAGGCCCTGCCCGGCTCAGGCGCACGCCGCAGCACCGGGTGCACGATCGGCTCTTTCGCCTTGAACGCATAGGCTTTGACCAGCGCGAAATAATTCGGATAGGCATAGCCATTGTTCATCCGCAGCCATTCCTCACGGCGGTCGCGAAACAGCTTGGGCAGCTTGTACCAGGCCACGGTCGGGGTCTTGTGATGGACGAAATGCAGATTGTTGTTGAGGAACAGGAACGACAGCGGCGAGCGCTCGACGATCACCGTACGGCCTTCCGGATGTTCCGACCATTGATGCTCGGCGAACGTACGGATCGAGATCAGCGACTGGCCGAGCCAGACCGGCACCAGAATGTAAAGCCACAGCGGGATGCCGAAGCCGAACTGAACGATCGGCAGCACGACGGCCAGGCCGATCGCATGCAGCAGCCAGGCCTTGCGGATCGGCTTGTCGCCAGCGATCACCTGCTTGGCATCGTCGATGAAGAAGCCGACGCAGGACAGCCACGGGCCGAGCACGAAGCGGCCTGCCATGGTGTTGTTGATCTTGAGCAGGAATTTCATCGTCGGCGGCAGCTCGTCATGCTGCCAGAGCGCCTGATAATAGCTTTCCGGGTCATCGAGCGGGTCGGTCAGCCGCTCGTCGGCGTGGTGACGCAGATGAATGGTCTTGAAGCGGCGGAACGGCCAGACCAGACCGATCGGCAGAAACACGAAGGCTTCGTTGACCCGCGCGTTGCGCGTCGGATGCCCGTGCAGCACTTCGTGCATGATCGACGACTGCAATGCGGCGGTGAAGGCGAGGACGGCGAGCGCCAGGACGGGATAGGAAGGCCAGAGCAGGAAACCGGTGGCGAGCCATGTCGCGTAGCAGAAGAAGGCGAGTACCACGGTTGGCCACTCAATGGCCCGTACGCTGTGTCGCCTGATGCTCTTGCTCGTCATGCTATCGACCACTGCCCCTCAGTCGCCGGAATCCCAATTGATTCCTGACAGCATTGTGTCAGGAGAAATGATTCCACTCAACGAGACAAAGTGCACAAACTGTTGCGATTGCGCATTTTTGACTGCACATGTTATACATTGTAAACAGACTTAGGGATTCATTTACGCCTAACGCCACCCTCGGAGCGGTTCCGGCGCAAATTTTTCCTCAATCCAGGTGGAGCACGGACATGGACAAGCGCGACCTGTCGACGATCTTCCGCGAGCGACTGAAAATGCTCTTGACACGCTCCGACCTGAACCAGTCGGCCTTCGCAACCGCGGTCGGCATCGACCGCTCGGCGCTGTCGCAACTGCTGTCGGGCGCCTCGACGCGCCTGCCCCGCGCCGAAACACTGCTCAACATCGCCGCCGAGTTCAAGGTGTCGCTCGATTGGCTCCTCGGCCTCAGCCAGGACGAAGGTCTCACCGGCGAAATCCGCGAAAGCCTGGAGATCGAAGAGGCACCGGATGGTTTCGACCGCACGCTGTTGGCCAAATGGCATGCCGAGGCGGCAGGCACCAAGATCCGCTACGTGCCTGCCGGCATTCCCGATCTTCTGCGCACCGAAGCGCTGGTCGACTACGAAGCCGGCATCGCCAACAAGAGCCGCCTGGCGCAGGCCGGCGAAACGCAATACCGCATCGACTACAACAGGCGGCCTGAGACCGACATGGAAGTCTGCATGCCGCGCCACACGCTGGAGATATTTGCCCGCGGGCTGGGTGTCTGGGACCGTTTCCCCGAAGCCGACCGGCGCGCCCAGCTGCTGCACATGGCGACGCTGCTCGACGACCTCTACCCGACCTTCCGGCTATTTCTCTATGACGGGCGGATGCGCTATTCGATCCCCTACACCATCTTCGGACCCTATCGCGCCGCCATCTATGTCGGCGACATGTATCTGGTGCTCAACGCCACCCAGCCGATCCAGACGCTGATCCAGCACTTCGACAATCTGATCCGGGCCGCCGACATCAATGCGCACGAGGCGTCCGGCTTCGCGCACAGACTGGCCGGTATGTCATTCTCAACAGGCACTGCCTGATCTTCGGCAACAATGATCCTTTGGACGGAAACCGGCCTCCGCATTGGTGGCCGCGTTGCCGCCATTCCATTGACTACACATAAAGACTTCTTTATATCCTTATTCGACTTCGAAACATGAAAGCCAATCCGATGACGACCACCAACCCGATCGATGCTCTGCTGGCCGAAAAGGGCGTGCTGCTGGCCGATGGCGCCACCGGCACAAACCTGTTCGCCATGGGGCTGGAAGCCGGCGAGGCGCCAGAGCTGCTCAACGAGACGGCGCCCGACACCATCACCAGCCTGCATCAGAATTTCGTCGATGCCGGGGCCGACATCATCCTCACCAACTCGTTCGGCGGCACCCGTCACCGCTTGAAGCTGCATCATGCGCAGGACCGTGTGCATGCGCTGAACAAGCGCGCCGCCGAGCTCGCGCGCGCCGTCGCCGACAAGGCCGGCCGCAAGGTGATCGTCGCCGGTTCGGTCGGCCCGACCGGCGAATTGCTGGTGCCGCTCGGCGCCATGACCTATGACGAGGCGGTCGACGCCTTCGCCGAGCAGATCGAGGGTCTCAAGGAAGGCGGCGCCGAAGTCGCCTGGATCGAGACGATGTCTGCTCCCGACGAGATCCGCGCCGCCGCCGAGGCTGCCATCCGCGTCGGCCTGCCCTACACCTATACCGGTTCCTTCGACACCGCCGGCCGCACCATGATGGGCCTGCTACCCAGGGATATCCACGGCGTCACCGACGGGCTGTCGCAGGCGCCGCTTGGCGTTGGCGCCAATTGCGGCGTCGGCGCGTCTGACATCCTGGCCTCGCTGCTCGACATGACCGAGGCGAAGCCGGAGGCAACGGTGATCGTCAAGGGCAATTGCGGCATTCCCGAATTCCGCGGCACCGAAATCCATTATTCCGGCACACCCGAACTGATGGCCGACTATGTCAGGCTCGCCGTCGATGGCGGCGCCAAAATAATCGGCGGCTGCTGCGGCACCTCGTTCCAGCACCTTGCCGCCATGCGCAAGGCGCTCGACGCGCACACCAAGGCGGATCGTCCGACGGTTGCCGCGATCGTCGAGCGCATCGGCCCGATGCGCAACAAGGTGGCGACGGAAAATACCGCCGAGACCAGCGAAGCCCGCCGCGAGCGCCGCCGCAGCCGGGCCTGAGCTTATCGGTTTCGATTATTCGCTGTTGTCGGCGTAGCTCGACTGCGCCGACTTGAAGTCGACCACATTGTCGCTGTGCATCGTCATCAGCGCGCCGGATGAAACCGGATCGGTTATCTGCTCCAGCATGATGCGGAAGCGGTCATTGGTCAGCGCCGACATGGCGGTGTGGCGCGCCTGCGCGACATCGTCACTGATACGCCTGGATTCCGATGATGGGGCCGATGAAACCGCCGAAGCATCTCGTGCCGGCGGTGTCGAGTTGGCGATAGTCCTGATCTGCAATTTCGGCTCCCTCAAGCCCGGTACACCTGTCCTGCGTAACAAGCAGGGGGTTGCGATCCGCTACCGGAAATGCCGCGCAATTTAACGACCTGGAGATTCTCCGAAAAAAGGCCGGCAAGGGAATGAACCCCTCGCCGGCATGCCTCACCCGCCCGCGGTCGGTTTCCCCTGTCAGAACGATCCCATCTGAAAGAAACCGGCCGTCATCACCACTACCGATTACCGCCCAGCGCCGAGGCAAGGCGCACAAGCGAGAGGAACTCGGACCTGTACCCAAACGGGTCGGCTCCTCGAGCGGCAGTGGCGATCTCCATGATCTTGTCGTAACCGAACTTCGCGATCGCATCCTCGTCGCGCAGCTTCTGGCCGAAGGCGGCGACCGCGACGGAGAAGCGCTGGTCGGTGCTGGCCTGGTCGAAAGACGAGATCTCGTTGGCCGAGGTCACCGGCGTGGTGATCAGCTTCGAGACGTCTTCATTCGGCAGCTTGTAGCGGATCTTGACGAAGGCATATTCGTCCGCATTGGCAACGCCGCCATTGTCCACCGACGCCTGGCCATAACGCAGCGCGTCGATCTGTTCGCCGCCGCTGCCCTTTGGCGTGATTTCATAGATCGCGGTGACGGAATGGCCCGAGCCGATATCGCCGGCATCGACGCGGTCATTGTTGAAATCCTCGCGGTTCAAGGCGCGGGTCTCGTAGCCGATCAGGCGATATTCCGAGACCTTGTTCGGATTGAACTCGACCTGGATCTTGACGTCCTTGGCGATGGTGAACAGCGTCGACGATGCATCTTCGACCAGCACCTTCTCGGCTTCGGCCAGCGTGTCGATATAGGCGGCGGTGCCGTTGCCGTTCTGGGCGATGGTCTGCATCATCTGGTCGTTCAGATTGCCGCGGCCGAAGCCGAACACCGACAGGAAGACACCGGTCTTGCGCTCTTTTTCGATCAGCCGCTTCAGATCGTCGTCGTCGCTCTGGCCGACATTGAAGTCGCCGTCGGTGGCGAGCATCACCCGGTTGACGCCGTCCTTCACGAAGGATTTCTGCGCCAGCCTGTAGGCTTCCTTGATGCCCGCCTCGCCGGCCGTGCTGCCGCCGGGCGTCAGATTGTCGATGGCACTGAGGATCTTGTCCTTTTGGGACGCCTTGGTCGGCTCCAGGACCGTGCCGGCGTCACCCGCATAGGTTACGATCGAGATCGTGTCGTCGGCCTTCAGCTTGCTGACCAGCAGCCGAAAAGCCGATTTGAGCAGCGGCAGCTTGTCCGGCTCGTCCATCGAGCCCGAGACATCGATCAGGAAGACCAGATTGGCCTTCGGCTGCTCGGTCGGCTTGACGTCAAAACCCTTGATGGCGACATGCATCAGCCTGGTATGCGTGTTCCACGGCGTCGGCATGACGCTGACGGTCGAGTTGAATGGTGTCGAGGCCGACTCCGGACCCTTCCAGTCATAGGGGAAGTAGTTGATCATCTCCTCGACGCGAACAGTATCGACCTGCGGCAGGGTGCCCTGCTTCAGCGAGCTGCGCACGAAGGAATAGGAGGCTGTGTCGACGTCGATCGAGAAGGTCGAGACCGGATCCTCGAGTGCCGCATGCACCGGATTGGTCTTGAAATCCTCGATGCGGTCGTGGTTTTCCGGTTGCGGCTGCATCTGGTCGGCCGGCAAGGTCGACGGCTGCTGCGGCGCCATCAGCTTGGACTCGGCCGGCATGCGGGCCCGCGACGTACTGGGCGCACTTACGGCGCCATCCAATGCGAATTCGCCTGTCGGAGCCGGTGGCGCGGGCTCGGCCAGCACACCGCGCTCCAGCGCATTCTGTTGTGCCGCGCCGCCGGCAACGGTCGATTCGGATTTCTGCGGCGAGGCCGGCGCCACAAGCGCATCGGCCGCGTCGCGGCTTTCCACATCGGCGTCGGCTTTCTTGTCCTTCTCCAGCCCGGTCGGAGCCGGCTTCGGCTGAGCGGTCGTCGGCTTCACCGTCGCCGGCTTGTCGGCCAGCGTCTCGGTGATTTTCTCGTCGCCGCCGAATTTCGGCGGCTGTTCCCTCAGCATATGGAAGGTGGCGTATCCGGCGATCGGCAGGGCGACGAGCCCGGCAAGAACCGGCGTGGCAATGAGTTTCTTTTGCATGATCTCGCTCCAGAGCTTTTGTGCTCGCTCTGTGAGACGAAGCCCGCCAACCGATCCTTGGGTAACGGCAGAAATATTTTCCTGATCGTATGCGCGCAGGGCGGCTTCGAAAGCACGTGCCTTGGCATCCTTGGCGGGCGCCGGCGCTGCTATATCGCGCAGTCTGTTGAGTTCGTTGTCGTCAACCATGGTCACACTTCCCCGGCCGCGCGCATCAGCGTCTTCAGCCGTTTCTTCGCTTCATGGATGTGCCAGGAAACCGTCGTCTCCGAGATTGTCATCGCCTCGGCCGCGGCCGCATGGCTCAACCCTTCGCCATAGACCAGCAAAACTGCGTCGCGCTGCTTGTCCGGCAATCGCCGGACGGCCGCCCATAACGCTTCGGCAGGGTCTTCCGGTTCGACCGACGCCTCGCTCGAGATCAGTGCATGGACGCCATAGGCCTCGGTCTTGACGGTCTCGCGGGCGGACTTTCGCATCACGTCGCGCGCGGCGTTCATCGTCACGGAATAGAGCCATGTGGTGAAGGCGCCGCCGCCGCGATAGTCGCGGATCGCTTTGCCCAGCCTGACGCAGACTTCCTGGGCGATGTCTTCGGCATCGGCCTTCCTGCCGCACCAGCGATAGGCGGCGCGATAGACGAAGTCATAGTGCCTTTCCAGCAATGTGCTGAAGGCCCTCCTGTCTCCGCCCTTCGCCCGCCCGATCAGTTCGGCGTCGGAGGCTTCGCTCTCATCCAGCATCATCGCCATCATTTGCCTGTTGGACGAAGGCTAATGGCTAATCCTTGGGGCAATGGAAAGATTTTTTTGGAAACCGCCGGATCGGGACCGCCAACACCCCCGCTTGACATATCCATATCTCGACAGTTATACGTAAATCAATAGCCACAGGGTTATCGATCCCGGATGACGAACGCTCACGATGTCCTCTTCAGAACGCTCTCCGATCCGACGCGTCGCGCGATCTTCGAGCGCCTGTGCCGGCAAGGCGAGCAGACGGTCGGCGCCCTGACGGCTCAGTCGGGGGTCTCTCAACCTGCGGTGTCGAAGCATCTCGGCGTGCTCAAGCAGGCCGGGCTGGTGCGCGACCGCCATCAAGGACGGCAGACCCATTACAGCGCCCAACTGGCAGCACTTTCCCCACTGACCGACTGGACGAACCAGATGAACGCGTTCTGGCAGAGCCGGTTCGACGATCTCGAAAATTTGCTCAAAAGAATGGACCAATGACCAACATTGCGACCGAAACGCGCTCTGTCATCGTCGAACGTGAGATCCCCTATCCGCCGGAAAAAATCTGGCGCGCGCTGACCCAACCGCATCTGATCGAGGAATGGCTGATGAAGAACGACTTCAAGCCAGTCGTGGACCACCGTTTCAAGCTGCGGAAGGAACCGCAACCTGACGTAAGCATCGTTGTGGACTGTCAGGTAATAGCCGTCGAGTTGAACAAGACACTGTCCTACACGTGGCAGGCCTATGGCCTTGAGAGTGTCGTCACCTGGACCCTCGTGCCAACCAGCACAGGCACCCGGTTGCGTATGGAACAGTCCGGCTTCCGGCCGGATCAGGAGCAGGCGTATCGGGGCGCGACGAGCGGGTGGCGGCAGTACTTTGCAAATCTGAGTCAGGTCCTGGCGCGGATAGATTGAAACCCGCAGGTGCGGATCGGTGGTCCGCACCGGCTGTTTTGACAGGAGGATCTATTGGACTGGAACAAGTGGGTTCGGCAAATGCATCGCTGGCTGTCGATCATCTTTGCGCTGACCGTCATCGCCAACTTCGCCACCATGGCATTCAGGCAGCCTCCCGCCTGGGTGGTCTACTCGCCGCTCCTGCCGCTCCTCCTGCTGCTGCTCAGCGGCCTGTACATGTTCGTGCTGCCCTATGCCGCCAAGGGACGCGGCGTGCAGCGTGCCGGCGGATAGGGAGTGGGGCAGAGTGGCCAGGACGCAGGGACAATCGACCGAGGCCAAGGCTGCGCCAGTGCTGCTCTCCGGCGGCAACCCGCAAATCGCCAAGGGCGACGGCGACGCCCCGGTGCAGGCCTATATCGCTGCGATGCCGGACTGGAAGCGCGGCCTGGGCGAGCGCCTCGACGCGCTCATCGTGGGCAACGTGCCTGACGTCCGCAAGGCCGTGCGATGGAACTCACCCTTCTACGGCATCGAAGGCCAGGGCTGGTTCGCGAGTTTCCATGTATTCACCCACTATGTGAAGATGACCTTTTTCAGTGGCATCTCATTGCAACCGATCCCACCAGGCGGCACGGCCAAGAGCAAGGATGTGCGCTGGATCGACATCCGCGAAGACCGGTTCGAGGAGGCGCAAATGGCGGAATGGATCAAGCAGGCCGCCGCCCTGCCCGGCTGGACCCCGTAGCGGCCACAGACGCAAGAATACGACAGAGGAGAAAGAGCGATGAAGATCAAGCTGACCAGCGTGTATGTGGACAACCAGGAAAACGCATTGCGCTTCTACACCGACGTGCTGGGCTTCACCAAGAAGGCCGATTTCAGCAACGGGCCCTATCGCTGGCTGACAGTGACCTCGGCTGAAGAGCCTGATGGAACCGAACTGCAGCTCGCGCTCAACGACAACCCGGCCGCCAAAGCCTATCAGGAAGCCATCTTCCAGCAGGGTCAGCCTGCGGTCATGTTTTTCACCGACGACGTCAAGGGCGACTACGAGCGCATCAAGGCGAAGGGTGGCGCGTTCACCATGCCGCCGACCGAGGTGACCGGTTCAACCATCGCCCAGCTGAACGACAGCTGCGGCAACCTCGTTCAGATTACCCAACTGGCGCGCTGGTGACAGGCAGCGGTTGAACGCGTCGACGCACAGGAGACACCAAATGACCCCCTCGCAACAGATCGACCAGCTGATCGCCGGTCTCTCGGACTGGCGCGGCGAGACGCTCGCCGACATCCGCAAGACCATCCTTGCAGCCGACCCGGACATCATCGAGGAGTGGAAGTGGATGGGCAGCCCGGTATGGTGCCTCGACGGCAACATCGTGGTCGGCAACGCCCACAAGGACAAGGTGAAGCTGACCTTTTCCCATGGCGCCAGCCTGCCGGATCCCGACAGGCTGTTCAACAATGGTTTTGGCGGCAAGGTGTGGCGGGCTATCGATGTGTTCAAGGGCGACACGCTCAATGAGAGCGCTTTGAAAGAGCTCGTCCGTGCCGCCATCGATTACAACAAGGCCAAAAAGAAGAAAAAGGCGCCGGCAGCTACTGGGGCGAAGCCACGGAAGTAAGTCTATGCTGCCTGGCCTGCCACCCAGCCCGACGACCATGCCCACTGGAAATTATAACCGCCCAGCCAACCCGTGACATCGACGACTTCGCCGATGAAAAACAGGCCCGGCACGGATTTCGCCTGCATCGTCTTCTGGTCCAGCCCGTTGGTGTCGACCCCGCCCAGTGTCACTTCGGCGGTGCGGTAGCCCTCAGAACCGGCAGGCTTGATGCGCCAGTCATTGACTGCGGCAGCTATGGTTTTGATCTGGGCGTCCGCAAGATCGGCGAGGTTGCCATCGATCCCGGTGCGTTCGGCGATCGACTGCGCCAGCCGCTTCGGCAGGTGATTTGCCAGCACGGTCTGCACCGCCTGCCGCCCATTACCGCGCTTGGCACTACGAATGAGGTCCGCCACATCAACTCCCGGCAGCATGGCGATGCGGATTTCGTCGCCCTCGCGCCAATAGGACGAGATTTGCAGGATGGATGGTCCGCTGACGCCGCGATGCGTGAACAGCATCGCTTCGGAGAACTGCGTCTTGCCGCAGGCGACTTCCGCGTCGACGGCGTTGCCGGCCAGCGGCGCGAGCCCTTCGAGCGTGTTTGCGTCAAAGGTCAGCGGCACCAGCGCCGGCCGCGTTTCGACGATGGCAAGCCCAAACCGTTCGGCAAGCTCGTAGCCGAAACCGGTCGCCCCCATCTTGGGGATCGACTTGCCGCCGCAGGCCACGACCAGAGACTGGCAGCTAATCGTGCCCGTGGAGAGAGTGAGCACAAACCCCTCCACGATTTTGCGGACATCCTCAACGCTGGTCGACAGCACCAGTTCGGCGCCCTTGTCCTGCATTTCCGAGACCAGCATGTCGATGATCTGGCGTGCGGAGCCGTCGCAGAACAACTGCCCAAGCGTCTTTTCGTGATAGGCGATGCGGTGGCGTTCGACGAGGGCGATGAAATCGCGTTGCGTATAGCGGCTGAGCGCCGAAATGCAGAAATGCGGATTGCCCGACAGAAAATTCTTCGGGCTGGCATGGATGTTGGTGAAATTGCACCGGCCCCCGCCGGAGATGCGGATCTTCTCGCCAGGCGCCGCCGCATGATCGAGGATCAGCACAGAACGGCCGCGCTTGGCCGCCTCCACGGCGCACATCATTCCGGCGGCACCCGTGCCGATGATCACGACATCATAGGATTGCATCAGGCTGTTCGTTCCCGCTCGGCCCACTCATCCGGCGCAGCGCATTTGTGCTGCCTGATACCGCGAACGGGGCGGACAGCCAACAGGCAAGAACAGCCAAGCAAAGGCTCAGATCAGCGTCTCTGCGAACAGCATCGTCAAGCGCTTCCAGTGGCGTTCGGCGCCCGCGGCATTGAAAACGCTATGATCGGGCACGCACCAGCCATGCGCCATGCCGGCATAGTTCTCGATGACATGATCTACTTCCGCAACCCTGAGCGCCTCGGCCAGGCGCGCCGACTGTTCCGGCGGGAAACTCCTGTCGACGCCGGATGTGCCGACATAGACGCGCGCCTTGATCGAGGCTGCCTTGCGATGCGGGCTGTCGGCGGCGTCGCTGGCGAGATTGCCGCCATGGAAGCTTGCGGCCGCTTTTATCCGTTCGGGATAGGTTGCAGCCGCATTCAATGATCGACCGCCGCCCATGCAATAGCCGATGGTGCCGATCGGCCCGGTAATGCCCTCGGCAGCAAGCGCATCGAGGAACGCACCGCTGTCGCTGATGGTCATCTCCTGCGTCGTGCCGGTGACCAGCGCCATCAGCGGGATTTTGGTCTTTTCCTCGGCGAAGGCGGTCTTGGCGTCGAACGGCCCGTAAGGCGCATTGCGGTAAAACAGGTCGGGCACCAGCACCGCATAGCCTTCATTCGCCAGCCGCTCGGCCATACTGTCGAGCGCCGGCCGCGGACCAAAGGCGTCCTGATAGAGAATGACGCCGGCCTTGGCAGGAGATGCGTTTGCCGAGCGGAAAAGCCCGGCATTGGCAACACCATTCCTGGTCTTGATCTGAAGGTCGTGTGTTTCGTCATCGCTCGCTCCGTTCGACAGATGCGCGATACATATCCGTGCAAGCCTATACGGCAAGGCGCTCCCTGAGCATGGCAGTCAAAATTTCGTGCGGGATTGCGTGACGCTATTGCTAGCCTTCTCGCACCGTCCGCGCACCGACATGCAGCGCGCGGCCGGCACCGAGCCCCATAATGGCTACGCCAAGCCCGAGCGCGACGAACAGGAACGCCGTTCCCGAAAAACTGCCGGTCCAGTCGCGGATCAGGCCCACCAGCAGCGGGCCGAATGCCGCCAGCACATAGCCGACGCCTTGCGCCATGCCTGAAAGATGCGCGGCGACATGCGAATCCGGCGAACGCAGCACGATTAGGCTCATGGCAGCCGCGATCAGGCCGCCCTGCCCGATGCCTTGCAGGATCGCCCAGAACAGCACGGTCGAGGTCGGTGCGAACAGAATGCCGAGCAGCGCGATCACCGCCGTGGCAACGAGCGCCACATTGATGCCGCGCTGGTCTTTCAGCCGCATCGCGAAGGACGGCACGGCGAGGCAGGTGATGACCTGCGCCATGACAGACACCGAAACCATGGCGCCGGCGGTGGCCGCATCGAAGCCACGCTCGCGCAGGATCGGCGCCAGCCAACCGAAGATGCAATAGGCAAGTGCCGACTGCAGGCCCATGAACAGCGTCACCTGCCAAGCCAGGCGATCGCGCCAGAGACCAACGACGCGAAAGCCCCGATGACTGACCTGCCGACGGCTGCCCAGCGCCTGCGGAATCCAGATCAAAAGCACGACCAGTGTAGGCACCGCCCAGGCAGCAAGTGCCCCGGACCATGAACCGGTGACAAAATGCTCGATCGGCAGTGTGAAGCCGGCGGCGGCCGCCGAGCCGGCACAGAGCGCCATGGTGTAGAGCCCGGTCATGACGGCGGCCTTGTCGGCGAAATCTCGCTTCACCAGGCCCGGCAGCAGCACATTGCCGATGGCAATGGCGCCGCCGGCAAGGAAGGTGGCGACAAACAGCAGGGGAACCGTACCGAACCAGCGCAGGCCGGTTCCCAGCACCAGCAAGGTGAGCGCCCCGAGCAAAGTGCGCTCGGCTCCATAGCGCTGGGCAAGTCTTGGCGCGAAGGGCGCGAACAGACCCAGGCACAGAACGGGCAGCGTCGTCAGCAGGCTGGCGCCCGTCGTCGAGAGTCCGGTTGCCTGCATCACCTCGGGCAGCAGTACCGACAGGCTGGAAAACAGCGGCCGCAGGCTGAAGGCGATCAGCACAAGGCTCGCGCCAAGCACGATGCGCGCCGCACGGCTGCGCAGTTCAGGCGGCTGCGGCACGGGCAGGCTGTCGGCCTCGGCATCGATGAGTTCCAGACCCTCGATGGCGGCGGATTGCGCCGTCGGGTCAGGCTGACGAAAACTCTGGTTCATTGCGAAAGCAGTCTTTCAAGTTGGGCAAGCACCGGCGCCATGAAGGCGCGAACGGCGGCAACGGCGCGCTCGGGATTGCTCGCGGCAATGGCGTCGACGATAGCCGCATGCGCCTGGTGGTCCGGCTCGGGCAGATCGCCGTCGATGGTGGCATGGATGGTCTCGGTGATGGCGGCGGTGAAGAAGTCGTAGAGCTCCATCATCGCTTTGTTGCCGGACGCCGCGACAACCGATTTGTGGAAAGCGAGATCGCGCCGGATGAAGGCATCGCTTCCGCCGCCCGCGACGGTGCCGCGTTCGGCAAGCAGTTGCCGCATCGTCTCAAGATCGGCTGGCGTGTGGCGCATGGCGGCGAGCCGTGCCGCCTCCAGGTCGAGCGCCGCCCGCGCCTCCCACTGATCGCGCAGGCCGGTGCGCTTGACCCGGTCGAGCGCGGCAGAGGCATCGACGGTAGAGCGCACATATGTGCCCGAGCCCTGGCGCGTATCCAGCAATCCTTGCGAGACCAACACCCGCACCGCCTCGCGCACCGTGCCGCGGCTGACCGACAGAAGGTCGGTCAGGGCTGCCTCATTGGGAATGCGCTCGCCGACGCCCCAGCGGCCGCTGACGATCTCCGCACGCAGGCTGCTGGTGGCGCTGTCGGTGAGATTGGTTCTGGTGGCGGGTTGCATAGGCCTATTCATAAGTCATCAGATGACTTGATGAATAGGCCTGCTTCTAGCTGCCGTCAAGATGCTCATCGAAGCCAACGAGCACCACGCAATGGGAACGGATCAGCTGGTGGCTCGTGCGAAGCTCGCCATGTGAAACGCCTGGACCTCCGGCGGATAGCGATACCCCGCGCCATAGGGGCACGCATTGCGATCGAGGCAACCGCCGCTGCGGCAGGGTTCGCCATGCGCTCCCCCCACATGCGCGAGGCAGGATTGATAAGCGAATCCTTGCGCGGAATAGGCGTCGACCGGGCAGGATTTCAGGCAGGGTTTCTCGACGCAGCTATCGCAAAGGTGAGGCGCTGCCTCGGCAACTTGAACTGGAATTTCGTCGTCAAACAGCAGCACACCGCGGTAGGCATGCCATAGCCCGTAGCGCGGATGCATGAGGATGCCGAGCGGCGACGGTTTCAGCCCCTCCGCCCGCATCGCCCATTGCTGGAACGGCAGATAGGGCTTGTCCGACGGAGAAATCGCCCGTGCGCCAAAATCCTGCGCCACGGCGCCGATCACTTCGCGCGACCATGTGTCGAGCGGATTGGCGATTGCCTGTGGCTGTTGCTCCCACCAACGCAGGAAATGCGGCCAGGGTGCCGCGCCCGCCTGCCCCACCAGCAGGACGGCCGCTGCCGGCGCACCCGATGATCCCGTTGGCGGCACATCGCTTGGCGTAAAATTGAAGCCGCCGCGAAGAACAAGGCCGTTGGCGAGAAGCGCCGCAGCAATGCGGTCAACGCTGCCGGCGGGCGTAATCATCCCTTCTTGTCCGGATCGGAGAACGCGCTCCGCCAGACTTCCTTGTGGATGATGTTGGCGACTTTAGCCCCGCCTGACTCGGGCTCCTTTCAAGTGAAGGCGTCGGGCATCGACCCCTTCTTCTTGGCGATGAAGTCCTTCAACGCTTCGTCGATGCTCGGATCGAGATGCGGCGCCTCATAGCTTTCCAGCCAGCGGCGGGCGAGTTCGTTGGCGCGCTGCGGCGCGGTCTTCTCGCCTTCGGCCAGCCACTGCTCGTAGGAATTGTTGTCGGCGATGTTGGAGCGGTAGAAGGCGGTCTGGAAGTTGGCCTGGGTGTGGTCGCAGCCGAGATAGTGGCTGCCCGGCCCGACCTGGCGGATGGCGTCCATCGCCTGGCCGTTTTCCGACAGGTCGACGCCTTCGGAGAATTTCTGCGTCATGCCGAGCTGGTCGATGTCCATCATGAACTTTTCGTAGCAGGAGGCTAGCCCGCCCTCGAGCCAGCCGGCCGAGTGCAGCACGAAATTGGTGCCGGCCAGGATGGTCGAGTTCAGCGTGTTGGCGCTTTCATAAGCCGCTTGTGCATCCGGAACCTTGGACGCGCAGAGCGAGCCGCCGGTGCGGAACGGCAGGCCGAGACGGCGCGCCAGTTGTGCGGCGCCATAGGAAACCAGCGACGGCTCCGGCGTGCCGAAGGTCGGCGCCCCCGACTGCATCGAGATCGACGAGGCGAAGGTACCGAACAGCACCGGCGCGCCTGGCCGGATGAGCTGCGTGAACGAGGCGCCGGCCAGCACTTCGGCCAGAACCTGCGTCAGCGTGCCGGCAACCGTCACCGGGCTCATCGCGCCGGCGAGGATGAACGGCGTGACGATGCAGGCCTGGTTGTGGCGCGCATAGACCTTCAGCGCACCGAGCATGGTCTCGTCGAACACCATCGGCGAGTTGGCGTTGATCAGGCTGGTCAGCACCGTGTTGTTCTCGACGAAATCGTCGCCGAACACGATCTTGGCCATGGCGACGGTGTCCTCGGCGCGTTCCGGCGCGGTCACCGAGCCCATGAACGGCTTATCGGAATATTTGATGTGGCTGTAGATCATGTCGAGGTGGCGCTTGTTGACCGGCACATCGACCGGCTCGCATACCGTGCCGCCCGAATGGTGGATCGACGGCGCCATATAGGCGAGCTTAACGAAATTCTGGAAATCCTCGATAGTCGCGTAGCGCCTGACACCGTCGAGGTCACGCACGAAGGGCGGGCCATAGACCGGCGCGAACACGGTGGCATTGCCACCGATCTGCACCGAACGCTCGGAATTGCGGGCGTGCTGGGTGTAGACGGACGGTGCGGTCTTGAGCAGCGAACGGCACAGCCCCTTCGGGAAATGCACGCGCTCGCCCTTGACGTCGGCGCCGGCCTCTTTCCACAGTTGCAGCGCTTCTGCATCGTCGCGAAAGATGATGCCGATCTCCTCGAGAACCGTGTCGGTGTTCTTCTCGATCAGCGCCAGGCCTTCCTCGTCCAGCACCTCGTAAACGTTGATCTTGCGCTTGATGTAGGTGAGCTGCGTGCCCGGGCCTCCGCCCGAACGCGCGGCCCGCCGGGCAGCAGCCCCGCCGCTGGCGCCGCGCCCACGTCGCGCGTTTGACGCTTCCTGATCGACTGCCGCGTGTTCGCTCATGGTGTTCTTCCCTGAATCTGTTCTTGTCTGGAATCCATAGCGGCTGCTCTCGCCGCTTCTTGCCAGATCGTAGCCATGCACCCTATTCGAAACGGCCCGCCAGCGCCAACGCCTGTCGCAAAATCGACAAGAATTCCAAGAGAGTTACGGTCGCTTTCCTTTTGCGGGAAGTCGCAAATCAGCTATGGATACATGCCCTCAGCGGGTTAGGTATGAACGCGAAGATATGTGCCTTGCGACATGGTCGCGATGCCGGCAGGAGCTCGATACAAATGTCCGACGACGAGATCATCCTTTCCGAACTTTCCGACGACGAGTTGGTGCAGCAGATGCACGACGATCTCTATGACGGGCTGAAGGAAGAGATCGAAGAAGGCACCAACATCCTGCTCGAGCGCGGCTGGGCGCCTTACAAGGTGCTGACCGAGGCGCTGGTCGAAGGCATGCGCATCGTCGGCGAGGATTTTCGCGACGGCATCCTGTTCGTGCCGGAAGTGCTGCTTTCCGCCAATGCGATGAAGGCGGGCATGTTCATCCTGCGCCCGCTGCTCGCCGCCACCGGCGCGCCCAAGCAAGGCAAGATGGTCATCGGCACCGTCAAGGGCGACATCCACGATATCGGCAAGAACCTTGTCGGCATGATGATGGAGGGCGCTGGCTTCGACGTCATCGATCTCGGCATCAACAATGCGGTCGAGAAATATCTCGATGCGATCGAACAGCACCAGCCCGACATCATCGGCATGTCCGCACTGCTGACCACGACCATGCCCTATATGAAGGTCGTCATCGACACGATGAAGGAAAAGGGCATCCGCGACGATTATGTCGTGCTGGTCGGCGGCGCACCGCTGAACGAGGAATTCGGCAAGGCCGTCGGCGCCGATGCCTATTGCCGCGACGCGGCGGTGGCGGTCGAGACCGCCAAGGACTTCATGAAGCGCAAGCACAATGTGCGCGCTTCGGCCTGATTGGCCAATTCGGCCTGGACGACAGGAGAAGCCGCGCCCTTGCAGCGCGGCTTTTTTGTTACCAGATGATGAGGTGGCCGCGTGCGGATCAGGGCTTGGTGACGGTGTCCTCGACCGCCTTGGCCGTCGATTTGACATCCCTGCCGACGCCACGGACGGTGTTCGCGCAGGCCGCAAGGGCCAAGGCGCAGGCCAGGATGGCAATCGGCGTGATGCGCAGCAGTTTCATGGACGGTGTCTCCCTCAACAGATAAATTAGCGCCACAACAACGAAAGCCGCTCGACTGGTTCCATGGCCAAGACGCAAAAAACGAAACCGAATCAAGACGACAGGCTGCTCGTCATCGCCTGCGGGATGATTGCGCGCGAAGTTCTGGCCGTCAAGGAACAGCTCGGGCTGGATCACCTCGACCTGACCTGCCTGCCGGCGGAATTCCATTTCTACCCGGACCGCATCGCACCGGCCATGGACAAGGCGATCGAAAAAGCCAAGACGGAAGGCTACAGCAACATCTTCGTCGGCTATGCCGATTGCGGCACCGGCGGTCTGCTCGACCGCATCTGCGAGAAGCATGGCGTCGAGCGCATGGCCGGCCCGCATTGCTTCGCCTTCTACCAGGGCATGGAGGCCTATGCGAAAGTCGCAGACGACGACATGATGTCGTTCTACATGACCGACTTCCTCTGCCGGCAGTTCGACGCTTTCTTCATGAAACCGCTCGGCCTCGACAAGCACCCGGAGTTGATCAAGGACTATTTCGGCAATTACGAGAAGCTGATCTACCTCGCCCAGACCAACGATCCGGAACTCGACAAGGTCGCCGAAAAAGCCGCCAGAATGCTCGGTCTCGTCTATGAACGCCGCGCCACCGGTTATGGCGACCTGACGGCCGGGATGGCGCAGGCGGCTGCAGGCGCCTGAAGCAATTCTTGCCCCGCGATGACTCAAGGCTAGATGACAGGCCGCCGTGGACGGGTAAGGTGTGCGCCACAAGCAAACAGACTGCCAGCCATGGAAACGCACTGATGACCCCTCGCCTCTTGATAGCTGCACTCGGCCTCCTCTGTTTGGCCCTGCCCGCCCATGCCGACGGCGAGATACAGAAACTCATCACCCCGGCCGACAAGACGCGGCTCGACAAATATGGCGAGACCCGCAAGGCAGCCCTTGCCGAGGCGAAGACAGGCAACCCGGCCGAGGTCAAGCAACTCGATGCCCTGTTGGCAAAGCCTCTGGTGGCCTTTTCCGACAAGGACCTGACCGGCAACTGGCAGTGCCGCACCATCAAGGCCGGCGGACCTTTGCCGCTCGTCATCTATGGCTGGTTCAAGTGCAAGGTGACCGATGACGGTTCCGGCTGGCGGCTGGAGAAGATCAGCGGCTCGCAGCGCACCAGGGGCCGTTTCTTCGACGATGGCGAGAAACGCGCGATCTATCTCGGCTCCTTCTATGTCAACAGCGATCCGGCAAAGCCCTATGGCAGCGGTCCGCAAACCGACCAGGTCGGCTACGCCTTCCGCAACAGCGCCAAGGAATGGCGCATCGAATTTCCGGCGCCCTACTATGAATCGAAGCTCGATATCATCGAATTCAAGCGCTGACTGTGTATCGAAGAGCTCATCACCAAGGATTAACCCGGACACCCTAGCATCCCGTCTATTGTCGAGAACGGTTGCTTGGAGGGGGCAAGATCCATGGCAGCATCAGAATCCAATACGCGTCCGATCGTGGTCGTCACCGGAGGCGGCCAGCATGTCTGGGCTATGATCAATGCGATCGCCGACCGCGTAGGTCCTGTCAGCGTCGTCCTCGAAACGCCTGAATCCAAAAAGCAATTGCTGCGTGGCCGGGCTCGCCGCCAAGGCTGGATTTCCGCCATCGGCCAGCTTGGCACGATGGTACTGAGTAGGTTGGGCAAGCGATTCCTGGCCGGCCATAGCGCGCGACTGATTGCCGAGGAGAAGCTGGAGGTTGAGCCGCGACCAGGCCAGGAGATCATCCCGGTAGCCTCGGCCAATGGGCTTGAGTGCCTGCAGGCGATCCAGAAGATCCGGCCAGGCGTTGTGCTGCTCAACGGTTGCCGACTAATCTCGGCTGAGATGCTGAGCAAAATGCCCTGCCCGGTGCTCAACTACCATGCGGGCATCACGCCGAAATATCGCGGCATGAATGGCGGCTATTGGGCTCTGGTATCAGGCGATGCGCAGAATTTCGGCACGACTGTCCACCTCGTCGACGCTGGCGTCGACACTGGTGGCGTGCTGAAGCAGGCGCGCGGCAGATCGAAAAAAGGCGACACCATCTCAAGTCACGCGCTACGCCAGACGGCGTTCTCGCGCGACATCTGCGTCGAGGCTGTCAGCGATGCACTGGCTGGAAAACTCACGACGATCGATCCCGGCCTGCCTTCGAAACTCTGGTATCATCCGACGATCTGGTTCTACGTCTGGACGGGCCTCAGAACTGGCATCTGGTAGCGCGTTTTTCGTCCTGGACGGCATACTGCGCGCCAGCGTTTCCGACGCGCTGGACCGGGCGCCGGCACACGCCGCAAACGAATAAACCCACCTTTCATTTTACGACATCGATATGCGTCGCTTTTGAATGCGCGCGCGTCGTCCCATAACAAGCGGCACCACTGCGCTTGCGGCAATGCTCGATAGTTCGAGGAGTGAGAATTCATGGCCGATCTGATCGTCGTCTACTGGCGCGACATCCCTGCCCAGGTGATCGTCAAGAAGGGCCGGCAGAACGCCAAGCGCGAACTGCCGCTGCGCTTTACCGAGGCGATCGACATGTGCGCCATGCGCACCGGCGCCGGCGGTACAGACGACTATCTGGCCGAATGGCGCAAAGCCGATCCCATTCCGGTCGGCGACGACCTCGAAGCCGAAGTCGAGAAGGCATTCAACGACATCGACACGAGATATGACCGCGAGCGGCTGGTCGCTCTGGTCAAGGCGGGCGGCAAAGAAAATGTCTGAAACCATTCCTGCCAAGGAGAGGCCGGCTGTTACCCAGGCCACTCTGGTCAAGAAGGCAGCGCCGAAATCCGACTACAAGCCGGCCGACGTATCGCCGCAGCGGCGCGTGCAGCGTTCCTTCGCGGTCAGATTATGGTCGGTGCGGCACTCGCGATTACTCGAATGGTTCTACGCCAAATTCGCCGACATGTTCCTGCTCCTCCATCCCTTATGGAAAGGCATAGGCTATGGCCGTGTCGAAGGGCCGATCAAATTTGTCGAGAAGCGCGTCAAGGGCTTCATGTTCGACTGCCGCATGTGCGGCCAGTGCATCTTGTCCTCGACAGGCATGTCTTGCCCGATGAACTGCCCCAAGCAATTGCGCAACGGCCCTTGCGGCGGTGTCCGCGCCAACGGCAATTGCGAGGTCGAGCCCGATATGCCCTGCGTCTGGGTCAAGGCCTGGGAAGGCTCGCAGAACATGGTGCACAGCGACAGGATCCTGACCGTGCAGAAGCCGGTCGACCAGTCGCTGCGTGAAACCTCGGCCTGGCTGCGGGTGACCGCGCAGGCGGCCACCGCGCGCGAAGCCGCCGCTGCCGCCAAGAATGAGGCGGCCAGCACCGGGGCGTCGGCATGATCGGCCGCCAGCGCGACGAAAACCCGGCCGGCATCCACCTGCCGCTCGAACCCCTGCCCGGCCACACCTCGCGCGGTCGGCTGGAGCGCGTACTGCGGCGCGGCGAGTTCGCTGTGACGACGGAGCTCAACCCGCCCGACAGCGCCGATCCGGAAGACGTCTACAACAGGGCGAAAATCTTCGACGGCTGGGTCGACGCCATCAACGCCGTCGACGCATCGGGCGCCAACTGCCACATGTCCTCGGTCGGCATCTGCGCACTTTTGACGCGCATGGGCTATGCGCCGATCATGCAGATCGCCTGCCGCGACAAGAACCGCATCGCCATCCAGGGCGACGTGCTGGGCGGGGCTGCGATGGGCGTCGCCAACATGCTGTGCCTGACAGGTGACGGCGTGCAGGCCGGAGACCAGCCCGGCGCCAAGCCGGTGTTCGATCTCGACTGTATGTCGCTCCTGGAAACCTGCCGCATCATGCGCGACAACGGCAAGTTCCTGTCCGGCCGCAAGCTGACGACGCCGCCGCAGCTTTTCCTGGGTGCTGCGATCAATCCGTTCGCGCCGCCGATCGACTTCCGCCCGCACCGGCTGGGCAAGAAGATCGCCGCCGGCGCGCAATTCGTACAGAGCCAGTATTGCTTCGACGTGCCCATGTTCCGCACCTACATGCAAAAGGTGCGCGACCTCGGCTATACCGAAAAATGCTTCATCCTGGTTGGCGTCGGGCCGCTCGCCTCGGCCAAGACGGCCAAGTGGATCCGCTCGAACGTGCCGGGCATCCATATTCCCGATTCCGTCATCAAGCGGCTGGAAGGCGCCCAGGATCAGAAGAAGGAGGGCAAGCAGCTCTGCATCGACATCATCAACGAGGTGAAGGAAATATCAGGCGTTTCCGGCGTCCATGTGATGGCCTACCGGCAGGAGGAATATGTCGCCGAGATCGTCGATGAATCGGGCGTGCTGAAGGGCCGCCAGCCGTGGAAACGCGAGATCCGCCGCGACGACCAGATGGTCGCCGATCGGCTCGAGCACATACTGCACGACGATATTACCGAAACGCAGGTGGATATGGTGAAGACCGCGCACTGACGGCGCGGACGGCCACCCATTCGCTTGAACGAAACCAGACAACGATATAAAGAAATCTTTATATCACGGCGGAGAGAATTTATGACCCGTACCATCGTCGCTTCGGCGACACGAGAAATCATCATCGGCTTCGACCAGCCGTTCTGCGTGATCGGCGAACGCATCAACCCGACCGGCCGCAAGAAGCTGGCCGCCGAGATGATCGCGGGCAATTTCGAGACCGTGATCCGGGACGCACTCGAGCAGGCAGCCTGTGGCGCCACCATGCTCGACGTCAATGCCGGCGTCACCTCGGTCAACCCGAACGAGACCGAACCCGGCCTCTTGGTGCAGACGCTGGAGATCGTGCAAGGGCTGGTCGACCTGCCGCTGTCGATCGACAGTTCCGTCACCGCCGCGATCGAAGCCGCACTCAAGGTTGCCAAGGGCCGCCCGCTGGTCAACTCCGTCACCGGCGAGGAAGAAAAGCTCGAAGCCATCCTGCCGCTGGTCAAGAAGTACAACGTGCCGGTCGTCGCCATCTCCAACGACGAAACCGGCATTTCGATGGACCCGGACGTGCGTTTCGCCGTCGCCAAGAAGATCGTCGAGCGCTGCGCCGATTTCGGCATTCCGGCGCATGACGTCGTCGTCGACCCGCTGGTCATGCCGATCGGCGCGCTGGGCGATGCCGGCCGCCAGGTCTTCGCGCTGCTGCGTCGCCTGCGTGAAGAGCTCAAGGTCAACACCACCTGCGGCCTGTCCAACATCTCTTTCGGCCTGCCGCATCGCCACGGCATCAACGCCGCCTTCATCCCGATGGTGATCGGCGCCGGCATGACCTCGGCCATCATGAACCCGGTGCGGCCGCAGGAAATGGAAGCCGTGCGCGGCGCCAATGTGCTGAACGGCACCGACGAGAACTGCACCAACTGGATCCGCACCTACAAGGATTATAAGCCGGCCGAAGGCGGCCAGGCGGTCGCCGCCCCGACTCAGGTCAATGCGCCGGGCGACGGCGCCGGCAATGGCGGCCGCCGCCGTGGCGGTCGTGAGGCCCGGATGGGTCGAGGATAGCGATTCAATATGGAATTTGATGATTTAATAGAAATATGAAAATATGGATTGTGCCTACTCATATTTCCATATAGACCCCTTCCGTAACTTGAAGGAGGTTTTGATGCAACGTATCGAAATTTCGGACGCTGACTACGAACGCCTAAAGGCGCTTGCCGAGCCGTTTGTTGACACTCCAGCCACGGTTATAGGGCGATTGCTCGATCGATATTCTGGCCATTCCGACCAAAAAAAGGGGACTGAAGCCAACCCGTTGCCGATGATGTTTACGGAGATCCCTCCTCTAACTCATGCGAAATTTTTGGATGGAAATCTGGACGGGAAGTCACCCGAAAAGAAGGCTTGGGACGCTTTCCTTGTGGTCGCTTTGAATGCGGCATTGGAAAAGCTGAATGATCTCGATGAGTTGAGAAAAGTATCCGGCGCCAACTTGAAAAATGGTAGAAAAGAAGACGAGGGTTACAAGTATCTCGCCGAAAAGAAATACTCGTACCAAGGGGTTTCAGCTGAAGATGCGATGAAAATAGTGCAGCGTCTTTGCAAGTATTTTGACTGGCGTTGTGATTTGGAATTCGAGTGGCGTGACAAGGAAGACGCGTTTTTTCCCGGAAAGCGAGCCCACATTCATCTGTATGGTAGCTTTGTGAACGGTGGCATCAGCTAAAAATGAATTCACCTGCAAACATCACCGACCCGCTCGTGCTGTTCATGCCGTCGGGCAAGCGCGGGCGGTTTCCTGTCGGCACCCCGGTGCTCGATGCCGCGCGCCAGCTCGGCGTCTATGTCGAAAGTGTGTGCGGCGGACGCGCCACTTGCGGGCGTTGCCAGATCGAAGTGCAGGAAGGCAATTTCGCCAAGCACAAGATCACCTCCTCCAACGACCACATCACGCCCAAGGGCGCCAAGGAAGAGCGCTATGAGCGCGTCCGCGGCCTACCCGAACGGCGTCGCCTCTCCTGCTCGGCACAAATCCTCGGCGACCTCGTCATCGACGTGCCGCAGGATACGGTCATCAACGCGCAGACCATCCGCAAGGATGCCGACACCAGGGTCATCGCCCGCGATGCGGCGATCCGCATGTGCTATGTCGAGATCGAAGAACCCGACATGCACAAGCCGCTTGGTGATCTCGACCGGCTGAAGATCGCGCTGATGCACGATTGGGGTTTGAAAAGCCTCGATTTCGATTTTTATCTGCTGCCGCAGGTGCAAGGCATCCTGCGCAAGGGCAACTGGACCGCGACCGCCGCCATCTACAAGGATGCCGACTCTGAGACAGCGCGCGTCGTAGCACTTTGGCCCGGCCTCAAGAACGAAGCCTATGGGCTGGCCTGCGACATCGGCTCGACCACCATCGCCATGCATCTGGTGTCGCTGCTGTCGGGCCGCGTCGCCGCCTCGTCGGGCACCTCGAACCCGCAGATCCGCTTCGGCGAGGATCTGATGAGCCGCGTCTCTTATGTGATGATGAACCCGGACGGCCGCGAGGGCATGACGGTCGCCGTGCGTGAGGCCATCTCGGGTCTCGTCGACAAGGTCTGCGCCGAAGGCAATGTCCAGCGCAACGACATCCTGGACAGCGTCTTCGTTGGCAATCCGATCATGCACCATCTGTTCCTCGGCATCGATCCGACCGAGCTTGGCGGTGCCCCCTTCGCGCTCGCCGTTTCGGGCGCGGTGCACATCAAGGCATCCGACATCGGCCTCAAGCTCAACCAGGGCGCCAGGCTCTATATGCTGCCTTGCATCGCCGGCCATGTCGGTGCGGATGCGGCGGCGGTGACGCTGTCGGAAGGCCCGCATCGCCAGGACGAGATGATGCTGATCGTCGATGTCGGCACCAATGCCGAGATCGTGCTCGGCAATCGCCAGCGGGTGGTTGCGGCCTCCTCGCCCACCGGCCCTGCCTTCGAGGGCGCCGAAATCTCCGGCGGCCAGCGAGCAGCGCCCGGCGCCATCGAGCGCGTGCGCATCGATCCCGATACGCTTGAACCGAAATACCGCGTCATCGGCTCTGAACTGTGGTCCGACGAGCCGGGCTTCCTGGAAAGCGTCCAGGCGACCGGCGTCACCGGCATCTGCGGCTCCGGCATCATCGAAGTGGTGGCGGAGATGTATCTCGCCGGCATCATTTCCGAGGACGGCGTCATCGACGGCGGGCTTTCGGCGCGCTCGCCACGCGTTACGGCCAACGGCCGCACCTTCTCCTATGTGCTGAAGGACGGCTCCGCCGCATTGACGGAAGATGGGCCGAAGATCACCATCACCCAGACCGATGTGCGCGCCATCCAGCTTGCCAAGGCAGCGCTTTATGCCGGCACCAAGCTGTTGATGGAAAAGCAGAACACCGAGCATGTCGACCGCATTCATTTCGCCGGCGCCTTCGGCTCCTTCATCGATCCGAAATACGCCATGGTGCTGGGCCTGATCCCGGATTGCGACCTCGACAAGGTCTCGGCGGTCGGCAACGCCGCCGGTGCCGGCGCGCGCATGGCGCTGCTCAATCGCGGCTACCGCCGCGAGATCGAGGACACGGTCAGCAAGATCGAGAAGATCGAGACGGCGCTGGAACCGAAATTCCAGGAGCATTTCGTCTACGCCATGGCGCTGCCCAACAAGGTCGATCCGTTCCCGAAACTGTCGGCAGCGGTGAAACTGCCGCCGCGCAAGACGGTCAGCGAGGATGGCGTTGCCGGCGACGCCGCTCCGCGCCGGCGTTCGCGCGAAGGCCACGAGGGGCGGAGGCGTGGACGGGAATAAGCGGCCCGCCCCCGCCAACACCTTTCGAAACTCATTTGCATGCAAATGTTTCCGGATCGTCTGATCCGGAAACCAAAACGCTGTTTTCGTGAAATTCGCCAGATACATGGCAGGCGCATTCAACCGGCATCGAACGGCAGGCAGGAAATATCTTTCAGCCGCTGCAACGCTCCAGGGGGAGACAACGATGTCAATGCTCGAAAGCCTGAGCCGCTATGGCACCGCCATCAGACAAGCCCATGACCGCAGCAAAGCGCGGCGCCTGCTGAACAGCCTGCCGCCCGAAATCCAGAAGGACATCGGCTGGCCGGTGTCGCCGCGATCCAGTGAAAGGGCATCCCTCAGCAACGCTATCTGGAGCGCCGCGCGCTGATGACCTTCGCCGAGAAATGCAAATTGCTCGGCATGCGCCGGGAACCTCGCATGTCCCCGGCGACCACCAGCAACCGGCTGCGAGCCGCACTTTTACCGCGTCGCTGACCACTGCGGCGCGGATCAAACCGCCGTGTAGACGCGGGCGCAAATCTTGACATTTTCAGCCACGGCACAATCTTTCGATTTAGGGGGTTCTCTTAGTCGGCTTTGGCCGAAGTTCGTGTATCCGCATGCCAAGTTTGAAAAGCCATGTCGTGTCTTTTGTCTTGCGGCACAGCCGTAAGCAGGCATTTGCCAGTCCGGAAAATCTGCAGCGCTGGATCGCGGCCGCGCGCAAGACCGAGAACCACCGGCCGCCCGCCTCGCTACACCAGCGTCTCGATATCGAGATGCATACGGTCGGTGGCTTCCCCGTATACGAAATCCCACCCAAGTCCGGCGAACAGAAGCGGATTCTCTACTTGCACGGCGGCGCCTATGTCTTTGAAATCACGCCCTATCATTGGCACCTGATTGCCGACATGGCGGATCGGTTGGGCTACGCAATCACGGTGCCGATCTATCCAATCGCCCCCGAACATGATTTCCACGCCATGTTCGGAATGGTTGGCGATGTTTACCGGCAGATGCTCGCCGAGACGGAGGCCGAGGACATCGTCTTCATGGGCGATTCCGCCGGCGGCAACATGGCTGTGGTGCTGACCATGATGGCCGCCGAAGAAGGACTGTCCCTGCCGTCACGACATGTGCTCATTTCGCCGGGTCTCGACGTGTCGCTCACCAATCCCGCAGTGTTCGAGGCGGAACGCAACGACCCTTGGCTGGGCATAGCTGGCGGACGAGAGGCGATTCGTCTGTACAGTGCCGGCATCGATCCCAGCGACTGGCATATCAGCCCGGTCTATGGAGACCTGTCAGTGCTGCCAAGAACACTGCTTTTGACTGGCTCGCGCGATCTTTTGACGCCCGACAATCTGATCTTCGCGGAAAAAGCCCGCGCCGCCGGCGTTGAAATCGATCTTGTCTATGAGGAAGGCATGTTCCACGTCTGGCCGCTGATCGACATGCCGGAGGCCCGGCGCGCCCGCGAGCGCATCGTCGAATTTCTCGGGGAGAGCCGGATCGTGCAAGACACGAGAGTAAGGCCTGAACAGCGCCCCGCCGAAGCGGCGGAGTAGCTCTATATTGTCGTCCTTACCAGCCGGTCAGAACTTGCCGGTTTCCCGGAACACTTCGAAGGTCGCGCGGATGTGGTCGGCGACGGCCTTGACCGGCGCGCTGGCGTCCGGCGCCACCACCATCGCCAGATTGTAGGTGCCGATGTCGGGCATGCCGTCCTTCGGGCAGAGTTCGACCATGTCGTTGCCGAGAAACGACTTCGGCAGCGGCGCCACGGCGAGATCGGACATGATCGCGGCGCGCTGGCCGGCCGTGTGCGCGCTCATATAGGCGATGCGGTAGTTGCGGCCCTCGCGGCCAAGCGCATCGAGCGCTCCGGCGCGCCAGGCGCAGCCCTCTTCCCAAAGCGACACCGGCAAGGGCTCGCGCAGATGCGCGCAGCCACCCTTGGCGCCGGCCCAGACAATCGGCTCGGTCAGCAGCACCTCGGCGCCGAGCGCGCTGGTCTTGTAGGAATTGGTCAGCAGCGTGATGTCGAGCGCCCGGTCGTCCATGCGCCGGCGCAGATTGCTACTCTGGTCGATGGTGACGTCGACGGCGATCGACGGATGCGACTGCGCGAAACGCTTCAGCACATGCGGCAGCACGCGCTCGCCGTAATCGTCCGGCGAACCAAGCCGCACGACACCGACAATCTCGGGAATGATGAACTTCGACACCACCTCGCGGTTGATCGACAGCAGCCGGCGGGCATAGCCGAGCAGCATCTCGCCGTCCGTGGTCAGCGACACCGAGCGGGCGTCGCGCGCGAACACGGAGCGGCCGAGAATGTCCTCCAGCTTCTTGATCTGCATGGAGACGGCCGAAGGCGTGCGAAAGACGGCATTGGCGGCGGTGGTGAAGCTGCCGGTCTCGGCAATCGCCACGAAAGTGCGCAAAACGTCGAGATCGAGCAGTGGCAGCGGATGATTGAGCGGGGCGTTCATGGCAACCGACCTTCAATTTTTCTGATACAAAACATCATTCCATTTCGTTTGATTGAACATCAGATTGGGAGGATAGTCAACTCCATCGAATGAGGCAGCTGCCACAAGCAGCCATGAAACGACCCCGACACAGACCTGCATTCGACACGAAATGAAGTTGAAACAAACCCGACGTAACCAACGCGCTGTCTGGCACCCGCCAGCCACCAAAGGAGAAAGAAATGTCTATCCTGTCGTCTCTTGGTCGCATCGCGACCGAATTCAGCGCGGCACGCGCCCGCTACCAGACCGAGCGCGCCATCCGTTCCTTGCCGATCGAACTGCAGAAGGATATCGGCTGGCCTGAGGCTTCCGACACCAAGACCGGTACTCGCAATGGCATCGGATCCTGGGCTGGAGCAAAGTAGATCGTGTGTACTATGTGCTGAAGGCCTGCCGCGCGAACCGCCCGGCAGGCCTTCTTTATTTTATTTGTATACAAATGAGTTTTGGAGCCATGTCGCCAACGCATGACGCATATGAGAAAGCCGCATAGCAGCTCCTGTTTTCACTTAATGCCTTGTAAATGATCGTAAATTTTGGGCACCTTGCCCAAATCTGTCGCAATCGATGTCGCATTTCATATCAAGCGGTTCGCTTTTGCGATTTAGTTTCTGCTTACACAAGCCTATATCAGCGCCAGCAAACGAGCTGCCCCACTCCATCAAGCGAAGGCGACCCGTCTGAGCAACCGAATGGAGATGATTATGAAGCTTTTTGCCCGCCTCTTTGCCCGCCGCGAGATGAACCTGACCACCGCTCTCGAGCGTCAGCGTCTCGCCAACACCATGCCCGGCCAGACTGGCGCCATGAATGCGGCGCGCCTCGGCTTCGTCGCCTGAAGATTTTCCAGGCAGCGCATCCCTGCCGCTGCTTTAAAACTGCAACGCCGCCTGGCTCCAGCCAGAGCGGCGTTTTTGTTCTGCGCACAGGCTGTACGCTGCCTGTCCCTTGAACAGTTCGTGCCACTTCCGGGCCCCGCTGCACGCCGATGCCCATTTGCGACCCATGTCGCAAATTTAATCTTGTCGTAGCGGCGTAGCCGATTGACAGACATGGTTTTTCCTGATGTCGCTATGCTATTCGCGACATCCTGTTCGCGCCATGGCTGTGTGAGGTTCCCTTGAACGCCGTAAAGCATCCGATCAAGCGGTCGTTTGTATTCTTCCTTATTCCCGATTTCACCATGATCGCCTTTGCGACCGCGCTCGACCCGCTGCGCTCGGCCAATCGCATGCTCGGCTACGAGGCCTATCGATGGCGCCTCGCCAGCATCGACGGCAAGCCGGTGCGCGCCTCGAACGGAGTCGAATGCGCGGTCAACACGTCGCTCGAGGATGAACGCAAGAAGATGGCAGGTCCCGATCGGCCGAACATGGCCATCGTCTGCAGCGGCATCAATGTCGAGCGCTACCAAAACAAGTCCGCCTTCGCCTGGCTGCGCGAGGAATACAATCGCGGCGTCGCCGTCGGCGGCCTGTGCACCGGCGCGCATATCCTCGCCGCCGCCGGCCTGTTGTCCAACAAGCGCTGCGCCATCCACTGGGAGAACCTGCCGGGCTTTTCCGAGGCGTTCCCGAAGGCCAATGTCTTTGCCGACCTCTTCGAGATCGACCAGAACATCTACACCTGCGCCGGTGGCACCGCCGCACTCGACATGATGCTGAAGCTGATCGGCGACGACTTTGACGAGAACCTCGTCAACCGCGTCTGCGAGCAGGTGCTGACCGACCGCGTGCGCAGCCCCACCGACCGCCAGCGCCTGCCGCTGCGCGCCCGCCTCGGCGTCCAGAACTCGAAAGTGCTGACCATCATCGAGTTGATGGAAGGCAATCTGTCGGAGCCGCTGTCACTGATCGAGATCGCCGATCATGTCGACCTGTCGCGCCGCCAGATCGAGCGGCTGTTCCGCACCGAGATGGGCCGCTCCCCCGCCCGCTATTATCTCGAAATCCGGCTCGACCGCGCTCGGCACCTGCTGATCCAGTCCTCGATGCCAGTGGTCGAGGTGGCGGTCGCCTGCGGCTTCGTCTCGGCCTCGCATTTCTCCAAATGCTACCGCGAACTCTACGCCCGCTCGCCGCAGCAGGAGCGCGTCGACCGCAAGCAGCTGCTGGCCGCCTGAGCAGAGGTGTCACGTGAGTACGAGAACGACTCGACCCGAAAGGCTGGCCGACCGGCGCATCTTTCCTCTCGATGTCGAAAAATGGGTAGCGTTCAAGGCGGCTCTGGACGCCCCGAAACGTGATCTTCCTCGCCTCAAGCGTCTGTTGAGCGAGCCAAGTATCTTTCCAGATGATCAGGCTGTGTCGGTCTGACTACGCCTGCGCCGTGCGCATCGCCTCGACCCGAATATCCTCGGTCAGCCGCGCTTTCAGCGCCGAGAATTCCGGGCTGGTCTTCAGCGTGTAATGGCGCGGATGCGGCAGGTCGATGGCGACATCCGACTTGATGCGGCCAGGCCGCGCCGTCATCACGATGACGCGCGAGGCCATGAAGATCGCCTCCTCGATGTCATGGGTGACGAACAGCACCGTCTTTTGGCGCCGTTCCCAGATGCCGAGCAGCAGTTCCTGCATCAGACCGCGCGTCTGGTTGTCGAGCGCGCCGAACGGCTCATCCAGCAACAGGATCTCCGGATCGTTAGCCAGCGCCCGGGCGATCGCCGTGCGCTGCTGCATGCCGCCGGAGAGCTGCTTCGGCCAATGGTTCTCGAACCCTTTCAGGCCGACGAGATTGACGTAGGAAGCGACGACCCCGTCCCGCTCCTTTTCGGGCATTCCGCATTCGCGCAAGCCGAAAGCGATGTTCTGCGCCACAGTCAGCCAGGGAAACAGCGTGTAGGACTGAAAGACCATGCCGCGATCCGGCCCCGGCCGGGTCACCGCCTTGCCGTCGAGCAGCACACGGCCCTCGCTCGGTGCTTCCAGGCCCGCGACAATCCTGAGCAGTGTCGACTTCCCGCAGCCGGACGGCCCCAGAATAGTGATGAAGTCGTTGGCGGCGACCGCCAGGTCGATCGGCATCAGCGCCTTGACCGGCTGACCGCCGCGCACGCCGGCAAAGGTGCGCGAAACGCCCTCGATGAGAAGCTTGTTCACGCCAGGCTCCACGGAAAGAGCCAGCGGTTGAAGGCCTTGAAGGCGAAGTCGGACAACAGCCCGATCAGTCCGATGACGATGATGCCGAAGATGATCTGACCCGTCGCCAGCCGCGACTGACTGTTGATGATCATGTAGCCGATGCCTGATGACGAGCCGATCAGTTCCGCGACGATGACATAGGTCCAGGCCCAGCCGAGCACCAGCCGCAGCGTCTCGGCGATCTCCGGCGCATTGGCCGGCATGATCACCCGGTTGACGATGCCGCTGTTGGTGGAACCCAGCGTGTAGGCGGCCTCGACCAGATCGCGTCGTGTGCCGCCAACTTTGACCGCGATGATGAGGACGATCTGGAACACCGAGCCGACGAAGATGACCAGCAGTTTTTCCAGCTCGCCGATGCCGGCCCACAAGATGAGCAGTGGGATGAATGCCGACGCAGGCAAGTAGCGGGCGAAGGAGACAAAAGGCTCCAGAAACGCCTCCACCGGCTTCCAAGCGCCCATCGCGATGCCAAGCGGCACCGCGACGACCGAGGCAAGCAGGAAGCCGCCGAAGACGCGCCAGATGGTGATCAGAACGTCGAGCCAGAAACGGTCTTCGACCAAAAGCCGCCAGCCATCCCGCAGCATCGACAGCGGATCGGCGAGGAAGATGCGGTTGACGTGGCCGCCTAGCGTGATCCAAGCCCAGAAGGCCACGAAAAGCACGAAGAAGGAAATGCCGAGCACGGTTCGGATGCCCGGCGAGACTGGATGCAAGGGGCGCATCGTCAAATCGTCGCCATTTTCAAATGGTCCCCATGCTCAAATCGCGCTTTGTCCAAGAGAAGGCGGCAGCGCCAGGCGCCGCCGCTTGATGGTCAAAGGCCGAACGATCAGTTCGAAACCGCGCTGGTGTCAGCCAACGTGGTGACGTCGGGCGCTTCCTTGATCAGTCCCATCTGCAGCAGCAGTTCGCCGGCGGTCTTGGAAAAGTCCTGGAATTCCTTGGTGAAGAACTGTTTGTTCTCCGCCCGGTCGGCCCATTTCAGGTATTTCGCCGAATCCTCGAATTCCTTGGCCGACTGTTTCACGTCGGCACCCATGGTCTCGTAGGATTTCTGCGGATCGCTCTTGATCAGGTCGAGTGCATCAAAATAGCTGTCGGCCAGCGCCTTGGCGGCATCCGGATTGGTTTTCAGGAATTCGGGTGTGCAGCCCACCGTGTCGAGCACCATCGGGTAGTCGAGCGTCGTCGCCAGGATATGGCCCTGGTCCGACTTGTCGCGCACCGCCGAGATGAACGGCTCGTAGGTGACGGCGGCGTCGTTCTGCCTGGCGAGGAAAGCTTGCGCCGCCGCATCAGGCTCCAGATTGACGACGGTGACGTCCTTCGTCGACATGCCGTTCTTGTTCAGCACCCAGGCGAGCATGAAATAGGGCGACGTGCCCGGCGCCGATGACGCGACGTTCTTGCCCTTGAGATCGGCGACGGTCTTGATGTTGTTGCGGGCGACGATGCCGTCGGCGCCGTAGGATTTGTCGAGCTGGAAGATCTGCTTGGTGGTGACGCCGCTGGCGTTCCACACCAGCCAGGTCTCCACCGTGGTGGCCGCGCATTGCAGGTCGCCGCTGGCGATGGCGAGCGGCCGGCTCGCTTGCGGCACCTTTTTCAAGGTCACGTCGAGTCCGTGTTTCTCGAAGATGCCCGCCTGCTTCGCAAGCGTCAGCGGCGCGAAGCCTGTCCAGCCGCTGATGCCGATAGTGACCGAGGTGGCAGCCATCGCCGGTGCGGACAGGCCGGCGGCAAGTGTCAGAGTTGCGGTAAGAACGGCGATCCTGTTCATGTCGGTTCCCCTTTTGTTTTTGCTGGGGAATTGTCTCACAGACGCCAATCGGCTTGTCAATGAACAGCTTGGTGAGGCAACCGGCAGGCCCGGCTCTGCTGTCGGCCAATGGCTACCACCGCCAGAAATCCATCGTGGCTAATCCAAAATGGCCTCAATAATCGTCGCAGGTGCACTCCGCCGACGATATACGGTCATTCCAGTCGCTGCCGCCGAAATCGCGGATCCGGCGCCGGATCTCGATCGAGCGGCCACCCATCCGGGAGTCCTCATAGGCAATGAGTGTGCAACCCCGGCGCACAATCACCGACGACACACGGTCGTTCCAGAACTGGCCGCCGCGAAAGTTCACGGAATCGTCGGGGCCCATACCGATGGACCGACCGCGAAAATTCGCGTGCTCGAACATCATGCAGGCGGGCTCATCATTGTATTGGGCGCTGGCGGCGTCGGCAAAAAGCACGGACGCGACAGCAGTCAGGATGGCTAGACGTTTCATCTGATGTTTCCTCGGTTTTTGCCGCGGCCCCTCCGACTGGATAGCGCGGTCCGGCCAATTTGCCAATGCTTCGGTCGCCTAGCGGCTGTCAAACATCCAGCTGCGGTTGCGCCACATTTTCTCGCCGACCAGGCAGTCGGTGGCGGGCTTGTCCTGCGCCAATACCACCGGCGGATGCGTGGCTTCTTCTGCCGCCCATTGCGGCGAGGCCGGGCCGGCGAGTTCCAGCACCAGCTTGCGACGGATGGCTTCGGGAAACTGCGTCCAGTCATTGACCGGAATCATGAAGGCTCCGGGTCCGCCGATGACGCAGTCGCTGTAGTAGCGATCGAGATTGCTGATGTCGTAGGCGCCGGAAAAACCGCCTCGCGTCATCAGCGGCAGGCCGTTGATGACGATGCCTTGCTTGATCAGATCGTCGCGGGTCAGGTTGACCGGCGCGCCTTGATTGTTGGGGCCATCGCCCGAAATGTCGATGACCCGCTTCGTGCCCTGGTAGCCGCTTTCGGCGAACAGGTCGTTGCCGAACTCCAGCGCTCCGGAGATCGAGGTGCGCCGCGCGCTGTTGGGCGGCTGAGCGGATAGTTGCGCAACCACCCGCTCGGCGTCGGTGCGGCTGGCGATCACCGTCCACGGCACGATGACGCGCTGCCAGTTGGTGCCGGCCCATTCGACATAGGTGACGGCGATCTTGCCATAAGCGCCATCGGCAATGGCCTGCAGCACATTGTCGTGCGTCAGTGCCGCGGCGTAGCCGTGACGCTGGATCTCGAGTTCGTCCGGAGACATCGACAGCGAGACATCGACGGCCAGCACCAGCTCGACATCGACGGGCTCGTCAGCTTGGGCCGCAGGCGTCAACCAGAGCGTCAGTGCGAACGCGGCGCAGCCTGAAAGGAAATGTCTTGCGCAGGCAAAAGCAGACATGCCGCGAAGGTAAGCGAAAACCGTCGGCTTAAAAAGAGAAAAGCCCGGCCGATGGCCAGGCTTTTGCCTTCATGCCCTTTGCGCCGGCTAGCAATCAGCTGCGCGGCTTCAAATTCTCCGGATCGTAGAGCGGCTTGTAGCCGACAGCCGCCACTTCGACCGGATATGTCTCACCGAAATACTCGATCGTGAGCTTGCGGCCTTCCTGGGCGTACGCCCACGGCAGATAGGCAAGACCGATATTCTTGCCGATGGTCGGGCCATAGGCCATCGAGGTGGTGAAGGACCGCCGGCCGAGTTCGTCGACCAGCGTCTCGCCGGTCTTCGGATCCATCACCGGCATGGTGCCGACGGGATAGCGGGCAACGCCTTTGGAATCGACATTCTCGGTCATCACCAGCGTGCACAGCATGGCCGGTTGTTGCTCGCGGGCGCGGTATTCGACGTGCTTCGCCTTGCCGCAGAAATCGTTCTCCTTGACCTTTGGACGAGCGAGATCCGCTTCGAGCAGATTGTACTCGGTCAGAAGGTCGGCGTTCTGCAGGCGTAGGCTCTTTTCCATGCGGCGCGTGTTGGCATAGGTCTCGACGCCGAAAGGCATCACGCCGGTCGAGCGCAGCGCGTCCCACACAGCGAGACCGTCCTGGTAGCGCATATGCAGTTCCCAGCCCTGCTCGCCGACATAGGAGATGCGGAAAGCGGTGACGTCCTTGCCGCCGATCCGGACCGGCTTGATCGCCGCGAATGGGAAGTTCTCAACAGAGAGCCCGTCCGGGTTTTCGACCACCTTCTGCAAGGTCGCCCGGGCGTTCGGCCCCCAGATGCCGATGGTCACATAGTTCTCGGTCACGTCGGTGATGGTGACGTCGAAACCTTTGTCCTGTGCCGTGCGGCGCATGTACTGGAAGTCGCGCGGGCCAGCGTCCGCGCCGTCGATCAAACGACAGCGGTCGGCCATGCGAATGACGGTAAAGTCGGCCCGCACCATGCCTTCCTCGTCGAGGAAGTGGGTGTAGATGCCCTTGCCGATGTTGTTGTCGCCGCCAATCTTGGCTGCGCACAACCATTCCAGCAGCGCGACATGGTCTGGACCTTCGATGTCGTACATGGCGAAATGCGACAGGTTGACGATGCCGCAATCCTCGCTCATGGCGAGATGTTCGGCATTGGAGACGCGCCAGAAATGGCGGTTGTCCCATTCGTTCTCACGCACCGGCACCCGGTTGCCGTATTTCTCCAGGAGATGCTCGTTGGCGGCATAGCCGTGGGCGCGCTCCCAGCCGCCGAGTTCCATGAAATAACCGCCGAGTTCCTTCTCGCGCTCCCAGAACGGCGAGCGCCGGATATTGCGGGCCTTGGAGAACGGCTCGCGCGGATGTACCGCCGGATTGTAGACCTTCATCGCCGTCTCGGTGCAGCGGTCCCAGATGAACTGCTCCTTGGTCTGGTGCGGATAGAACCGTGCATAGTCGATGGCATGGTGATCGATTGCGGTGCGGCCGTCGGTCATCCAGTCGGCGATCAGCTTGCCCATGCCGGGACCATCCTTGACCCAGATGGCAACGGCATACCACAGACCCCGCACCTTCTGGCTTTCGCCCATCGACGGGCCGCCATCCGCGGTTACCTGGAGAAGTCCATTGAACGAATGGCTCTCATTATAGCCGAGTTCGCCGAGGATCGGCGTCAGTTCCATGGCGCGTTCGAGCGGCGCCAGGATCTGTTCCATGTCGAGATCGCGTTGCGACGGCGAAAGCCGCGCCTGGTCCTTCTCCAGCAGGTCGCGCGGGTGGCAAAGGCGCGGATTGGTCTCTTCGTAATAACCCCATTCGATCTGCCCGCCCTCGGCGGTCTTGGGATCACCGGTGTCGCGCATATAGGCCGAGTTGCCCTGGTCGCGCAGCAGCGGCCAGCCGATCTCCTTGCCGGTGCCGGCGAACTCGTTGTAGGGGCCGAAGAAGGTCAGCGGATGGTCGATCGGCATGACCGGCAGGTCTTCGCCGACCATTTCCGCTATCAGCCGGCCCCAAATCCCGGCGCAGACGACGACATAGTCGGCCTCGATGGTGCCGCGGTCCGTTACCACGCCTGATATGCGGCCGTCCTTGACGACCAGCGACCGGGCCGATGTGTTGGCGAAGGATTTGAGCTTGCCCGACGCTTCCGCCTGGTCGACCAGCTTGCCGGCGACCGTCTGCGAACGCGGGATGACCAGACCGGCATCGGGATCCCAAAGACCACCTTGAACAATCGCTTCTTCGATGAGCGGAAATTTTTCCTTGATCTCGGCCGGCTCGATCAGGCGCGCGCGCGTGCCAAACGCCTTGGCCGAGGCGATCTTGCGCTTGATTTCTTCCATTCGGCTGTCGTCGCCGACACGCGCGACCTCGAGGCCGCCGATACGCGCGTAATGACCCATCTTCTCGTAGAAATCGATGGAGTAGAGCGTCGTCCAGCACGACAGGAAATCGTGGCTGGTGGTGTAGCAGAAGTCGGAGGCGTGCGCCGTCGAGCCGATATCGGTCGGGATGCCTGATTTGTCGATGCCGACAATGTCATCCCAGCCGCGTTCGATCAGGTGATGGGCGATCGATGCGCCGACAATACCGCCCAGGCCGACGATGACGACCCTCGCCTTTTTCGGAAACTCTGCCATTGCCCGCGACTCCAAAGTGATAAAGCGGGCGGACTATAGGGCGGAGCGGCAGGGCGATTGAAGCCTGTTTGCGACATTGGCAAAAAGCCGAGCGACCAGACGGCAGAATGCTTCACATCGGGCGCCTGGGGCGGTTCGCTTTTCGGTGGGCTAACTCAGGCGAAGGCCCAGATGTCTTCGGCCTGGAAGCCGACCTGATAGCCTGATGTCTTCAGCTTGACCACGACCTGGCCGATCTCGGCGGCCGGCAGCGCGCCAACCTCGACCTTGATCATGCCGGGGCGGTAGCGCTTGAGGTCGAGCTGTTCGAAGACGATCCAGTCGGCGCCCTCGCAATCGACGAGGAAGGCATCGATATGGATGATGCCGTTGCGGTCGAGCAGCGTCTGCAAGGTCTCGGATGGCACCTCGATGTCCCTGAGGTGCGGGGCGAACTTGTTGAAGTTGGCGTCGGCCTCGCCCCAGGCATTCTTGCCCGACATCAGATTGGTGTCGGTGACCGACGAACAGCCGATGAATTCGATGGGCAGCGTGCCGGACTCGAGCGCGGCGGCATCGAAGGTGTGGACGGTGATCGTCCCCTTGGCCTTTGTCACCGCCACCGGCTCGATGATGAACCGGCCGGTGTCGGGATAATTGGCGCGCAGCCGTTTCTGATTGTACGGGATCGGCTCGACCAGCATCGCGCGTGCGCCAGCTATGCGGTGCAGCCACGGCGTCACATCGTCGAACAGCGCGCCGTCGCAGGCGCCGACATTGACCATCTGGAACGGCCGCCCTGCCCCACCGAACCGCGCCTTCAGCGCCGCCTTGGCCAGGAACTTCGTGCCGCGCAGCGATGGTCCGCGGTCGAGAACGCCACTGGGAAGACCGAGCGACAGGGCAACGCGCGCCAGGCTGGATAGCGAACTCATGACTTGTCTCCAGGAATGATTTGCATGGCAGCGCGATTCTGACCGCGAGCCGCGGCCGCCCACAACGCCATGAGCGGCGTCGCCAGCAGCAGGAATGGCGGGATCAGATGCGGGAAATAGATGCGCGTGTCGTGGATCGGGAAGACGGTGAACTTCGCCAGCGCGCCGAGCACCAGTGCCGCAAACAGGATGCCGGCGCGGCGGTCGAGGCGGAAGCCGGCGCGGGCGGCGGCAAACCAGCCGGCCAGTGCCAGCACCGACACCCCGACCCAGCTGTTCAGGCTGACGGCACGCAGCAGCGAGGTGGCAAATGCCCTGAGATAGGCAACGATGGAGAATGGCGGCTCGAATTCTTCCATATTGTAATGCTGCTCTATGCTGGAGAACCACAGATGCGGCCACCAGCCGGGATGATGCGCCCAGTGCGAGATGGCAAAATAGGCAACGAGGGAAGCGGCAAAGCCGGCCAGCGCGCCCCACGATTTCTGCCGAAAGGCGACCAGCAGCACGGCAAAAACAGCAAGGAAAACAATATTGTCCGGGCGCACCATGAAGGCGAGGAAGAGCAGGATCGCGGTCGCCATCTCGCGCCCGCGATCATAGGCATAGAGCCCGCCGAGCAGCAGCGCTGACGTGAGCAGATCCGGCGTCGAAGCGCGCGCCGCATCGCCGAAATCGGCCATGATCAGCACCGCGCCGACCACAGGCGCCAAGGCCAGTGCCCCCTCGGAGCGCAGCCACATCAGGGCGATCGCGCCGAACAGCAGAACCGAGACCACTGAGACTAGGCGCATCGCCTCGACCGGCGATATCACCGCGCTCATCGTCGACAGGACCTCGGCGTAGAGGAACTTGATCCTGTACATGCCGAGCAGCGAATGGAAGTCGGCGGCATTTTCTGTCATGTGGCTGCGGAAGCCGCCGCCATCATCGGTCAGCGCCTTATAATCGCTTGCCGAAACGCCCGATTTGACTGTGTTGTAGGCATAGTCGTGCAGCGCCTGTGCATCGGGATAGGTGCCCTCCTCCGATATAGCGAGATAGGGCAGCATGTCCCAATTGGCGTCGGGCATTACCCATGCCGTGAACGCTGTAAAAAGGATGTAGAGCGCGAAGGCCGCAGCGCCGATCGGTGCCGCCAGCCGCGCATAAGTCCCCTCGCCCCACGCCAGGCCGGCTCCGGTGAGCCGGTCGAGTGGGTTTTGTGGAGCGGGCGACTTGGTCAGCATCGTTGTACCCAGCGAACTCGCTTAACGAACCTGGCTTTTGACGAAATCCTTCACGATCGACACGATGCCGCGCGACAGCAGGCTGTCGAAGGCATCGACGAAGCGATCGACATGCTCGCGCTGGCAGATCAACGGCGGCTCCAGCCGGATGACGTTGCGGTTGTACTCGGTGAAGGCGACCAGCACGTCGTAGTCGCGCAGCAGCAGCGCGCCGACGAAGCCCGACAGCGAGCCCTTCAGCTTGTCGTCGAGCACGCTGACGATCGGCCGCAGCACCATCGGCAAGGTCTGCGAGAAGTCGTGGAACTCCAGGCCGACCATAAACCCCTTGCCGCGCACATCCTTGATGATCTTCGGGTACTTTTCCCTGAGCGCCTGCAGGCGCTGCAGCAAATAGTCGCCGGTGACGGCGGCATTGTCGATCAGCCCCTCGTCGTAGAGCACGTTGAGCCCTTCGATCGAGGTGACGCAGGCCTCGCCCATTCCGCCGAAGGTCGCCATGGCATGGATCATCGCCGTTTTCGGTGTGCCATAGGCCTTCATGTAGACCTCGCGCCGCGCAATCATCGCGCCGACCGCCGCCTTGCCGGCGCCGAGCGACTTGGCCAGCGCCGTAACATCGGGAACGACGCCGTAATGTTCGAAGGCGTAGAAGCGGCCCGAACGGCCGTAGCCGCACTGCACTTCGTCAGCGACCCACAGCACGCCATACTGGTCGCACAACGCGCGCAGCTTCTGCCAGTACTCGGCAGGCGCCTGGATGATGCCGCCGCCGCCCTGGATGGTTTCCAGCACGATGACGCCGACCTCCGGGTCGGAACGGAACAGGCGCTCGACCGCCTCGATGTCGGCAAACGGGATGCGGACCGTGTTTTCGGCCACCTTGAAGTCGGCGCGGTAGAGCTGGCCGTCGGTGATGCCGAGCACGCCCTTGGTCTTGCCATGGAAGGAATTCTCGGCATAGACGACCTTCGGCCGCTTCGGACCGGCGGCGCGCTCGGCGAGCTTAACCGCCGCTTCCATCGCTTCCGAGCCGGACGAACCCAGAAACACCATGTCGAGATCGCCGGGCGAGCATTTGGCGATGTTGTGCGCAAGTGCCGCCGCATATTGCGACATGAAGGCGATGGCGATTTCCTGGCGCTTCTCCTCCTGGAATTTCTTGCGTGCTTCCAGGATGCGCGGATGGTTGTGGCCAAAGGCCAGCGAACCGAAGCCGCCGAAGAAGTCGAGGATCTTGCGGCCGTTCTGGTCGATGTAGAACATGCCTTCGGCGCGCTCGATCTTGATCTTGTGGAAGCCGAGCAGCTTCATGAAATGCAGCTGGCCGGGGTTGAGATGCGCCTTGAACAGGTCGGTCATTGCCGCGACGTCCATCGCCTTGGCCTGCTCGACGCTGATCAGGTTGGGCTTGGCGATGGTGGCGGGCGACAGCGCCGGCGCACTGACCATGGTGCGCGCATTCGTCTGTTCGGGCTTGGCCATGACGGTCATTTCAATCTCCTGTCTGCACGCACGACCGCAATCGTGCGCAACGAAAGCTGTTTTGCGAGCCGCTATTCGGCGGGCACATGTGTGGTGGCGACCGCGAGACCGGCTTTCTTGGCGCGGTACTCGCTATAGGCGGCGATCAGCATGTCCTCGTCGCGATATTGCGGCGCCCAGCCGAGCTGACGCCCGGCCTTGGACACGTCGAGCACGCATTCCTCGTCGGCGATCAGATACTGTTCTGGGTCCATGATCGGCATGTTCATCAGGTCGAGCAGGTCCAGCGTGCGCTTGACTGCCCAGCCCGGTGTCGGGATCAGGATCGATTTCGAGCCGGCATGCCTGATCAGATCGCCGAGCAGCTTCTTGACCGGCGGTGGATTGAGTGAACCCAGATTATAGGCCTCGTTTGGCACGCCGGCCTTCCAGGCCGCGCGGGCGGCTTCGGCGCAGTCGAACACCGAGATGAACTGATAAGGGTTCCTGCCCGAACCGATCATCGGCACCGGAAAATTCCAGTCGATCAGCTTGAACAGTTTTTCGAGAATGCCGAGCCGGCCGGGACCGATGATCAGGCGCGGGCGAAACAGCGAGATCGACATGCCGCGCTTGCGCCACTCGGCCGCCAGCTCCTCGGTCTTCTGCTTCGACCAGCCATATTCGCCCAGCGGCGCCACCGGGTGCTCCTCGGTCATAGGCTGCGTGACCGTGTGGCCGTAGATCATGTCGGTCGTGTAGTGGACGAGTTTTGACGCACCGGCTCCGTCCATGGCCTGCATGATGTGCTCGGTGCCATGGAAATTTACAGGGAAGAAGAAGTCATGCCGCTTGGCGCGCACCTGGATCGGCGACAGCATCTTGGCCGACAAATTGTAGACCATGTCGTCGGCCTTCAGCCCAATCGCGGCGACCGAGGCCGGATCGGTGACGTCGCATTGGATAAAGCGGACGCTGCGGTAATGCGGCAGGTCGCTCTTGACGATGTCGGCGACGACAACCTCTTCACCATCGGCCACAAGCTTCGGGGCAAGATGGCGGCCGACGAAACCGTCACCGCCGAAAATTATATGTCTCATCGAAGGATCTCGTTTGCTTGGATCTTGTCGGGCGTGATGGAAGCGGCCTGGTCCTCATGCCCTTGCCCACCCAAATCCCGGCCACTTTGCGCGATCAGCACCGTGCCGACGCAGATGAAGGCGATGCCGGCGATCCGCCAGCCATTGAGGTCCTCGCGGAAGACGAAATAAGCGAAGATGGCGACGGCAACATAGGCGAGGCTGAGGAACGGATAAGCGAAGGAGAGCTCGACCTTGGACAGCACATAGAGGTGCGAGGCCATCGAGATGACGAAGGTACACAGGCCAAGGAACACCCAGGGGCTGAAGACGATCTGCAGCAGCTTGACGAGCGGATTGACGCCCTCGAACGAGATCGGTCCGAGCGACATCATGCCTTGCTTCAGCATCAGCTGCGCCGCGGCATTGGTCATGACTGTAAAGAGAATGAAGACGATGTATTTCATGAGTTCCAAGCCACCCCTTCACACTTCCTACTACAAACCCGCAAACATTTGGTGAAGTCCCAACATTGTTTTGAGTGAATCGCGCTATCAACCATCTGTTAACCAATAATTATTCGGATTTTATCTATTCGGCTGCCTCGACCGAGCCTCGCCGCACATCCAATTTCTTCGCAGTGCGCGCCCAGAAGTCGGACATGAAGGCGTGGTCGCGGAGCGCTTCCAGCCGCTGCCATTCGGGAAAGGACGAAGCGAAGATTTCGGCCCCCATGCGGGCGTCCTTGTACGGATTGACCGCGCCGCCGGCCTCGACCGTGATGCGGTCGAGCTCCCGCAGCAGTGTCAGCGTCGCGGCGCCCCTGTTGGGGAAATCCAGTGTCAGCGTGTAGCCGGGACGCGGAAACGACAGCAGCGCCGGCGAGCGGATGGAGCCGAAGCGTTTCAGCACCGTGAGGAACGAGCCCTGCCCGGCTTGCCTTGCAGCCGCCAGCAATGCCGGCACGGCCTCGCGCGCCGTCTGTTCCGGCACCACGCTCTGGTGCTGGAACAGCCCTTTCGGCCCATAAAGCCGGTTCCAATCGCGCACGCCGTCGAGCGGGAAGAAGAAGCCCTGGTAGCCGGCCTGGCGCGGCACCGTTGCCCGGCTCTTCCTCCACCTGTAGGCAGCGTTGAAGGCGGTCAGGAACGGCCGGTTGAGCACGTTGAACGGCGGCTGGACCGGCACCGAGAAATTGCCGCCGGCGCGCGAAGCGGCATGCGAGCCGTGCTCGGCGTGATTGCCAGTGAGCAGCAGGCCGCGACCGCTGTTGCGACCGCCGGCAAGCTGGTCGATCCAGGCGACCGCATATTCGTTGGCCTGATCGGCCGCCGCGGCCAGGTCGAAGAATTCGCAGAGGTCACGAAACGGCGTCGCCCTTTCGACGATGTCGAGGGAATGCACCCGCATCAGCCGGATCGAGGCCGACAGAATGAGGCCGGTCAGCCCCATGCCGCCGATCGTCGCCGCAAACAGCCGCGCATTGTCTGTCGCCAAGCAGCGATGGGTCCTTCCATCGGACCTGAGCAGCGTGAAGCTCTCGACATGGCAGCCGAAGGTGCCGCGCCGGTGATGGTTCTTGCCATGCACGTCATTGGCGATGGCCCCGCCGAGCGTGACGAATTGCGTGCCTGGCACAACGGCGGGGAAGAAGCCGTAGGGGGCAGCGTGGGCGATGATGTCGGACAACAGCACGCCGGCATCCGCCTTGAGAACACCGGTTTCGGCGTTGAAGGCGTGGATCCGGTTCAGCGATCGCATGTCGACGACCGCTCCGGCTCCGTTCTGGCAGGAATCGCCGTAAGAACGGCCATTGCCATAGGCAAGCAGCGACGCCGGCTTGGCCTGACCGCCCTTCAGCAGCGCGATCGCCTCGTCGGCACCGATGGCGCGTGGCGCCGGCGGTGTGGCAAGACCAAAGCTCGGGAACCGCTGCGTGGCCATGCCTACCAGCCCCCGATGACCAGCATCACCGCACCGATCAGCACCACGATCTGGCTGCGCCAGTCGCGGATGATGAAGACGACCGGATCGTCATGCATCTCGTTGCGGCGCGCCAGGATCCAGACGCGCATGGTGAGATAAAGCACGATCGGCGCCAGCGGCCAGATCAGCCATGGATGCGGATAGAGTTCCCGCACCGCGACACTGTCCATGTAGAGCGCCAGCACCAGCGCCGAGGAGAAGGCCGAGGCCATGCCGGCCTGGGCGACGATCTCCTGGTCTTCGGTGCGATAGCCGCGACCGGCAATGCGCTCGCCGGGGGGAATGGCGGTGGTGCGCAGTTCGACGAAGCGCTTCACCAGCGCCAGCGACAGGAAGAAGAAGATGGAGAAGGCCAGCAGCCAGAACGAGACGTCGACGCCGGTCGCCGCCGCACCGGCCAGGACGCGGATCGTGTAGAGGCCGGCGAGCGTCAGCACATCGACCAGCAGCATGCGTTTGAACGACAGCGAATAGGCGGTGGTGACGACCATGTAGCCGCCGAGCACAGCCATGAATTCGGGCGACAGGAACAGCCCGGTGCCGATGCCGATCGCCAGAAGCACCGCGATCGCGCCAAGTCCGAACGGGATCGACAGCGCACCGCTGGCGAACGGCCTGTTGCGCTTGGTAAGGTGTTTGCGGTCGAGCGCGAGGTCGAAGAAATCATTGAGGATGTAGATGGCCGATGCCACCGCGCTGAACGAGACGAATGCCAGCAGGCATTCCCAGATCATGTCGGTGTTGAAATATTCATGCGAGAGCACCATCGGCACTGCGATCAGCGAATTCTTCAGCCACTGATGCACGCGCAGCATCTTGACGATGGTCCGCAAAGTCGGCTTCGGCGCCGGCACCGTCTCGGCGCCATGTGCCGCCTGCCAGCGCGCGGCATGGCGGTCGGGCGCGACGACGATCGCGTTGCGTGCGGCATCGAAGACCTGGAGGTCATGGCGGCTGTTGCCGGCGTAGTCGAAACCGCCATCGCCATAGGCTGCGATCAGCGAGGCGCGCTTCCTGCCCGAGGTGAGATTGGCGAGACCATCGGTGGCCAGCACCTGGTCGAAAATGCCGAGATGGGCCGCGATGGCGTCGGCGAACTTGCGCGGCGTACCGGTCGCCAGCACGATCTTGCGGCCCTCGGCGTGCTCGGTCCGGAGGCGGCAAAGCAGCACCTCGCGATAGGGCAGCGATGCCGGATCGATGTCGATGCGCTGCGCGATCGCCTGCTTCAGCCGCGCCGGCCCGCCGGCGATCCAGAACGGTACGAGGAAGATATAGAGCGGGTTCTTCTTGAGAAGGATGAACAGCCCTTCCCACAACAGGTCGGTTGCGATCAGCGTGCCGTCGAGATCGACCGCAAGCGGTATTGCGTTCCTGTCCGATCGCGCATCCATGTCCGTCCTGCCCTGCCCGCGTAGAGTTGCGCGCCGCTTTTCGGCGTCTTGAGGCTGGTATAGCGGGCGATGGCGTAGCGAACGTTAAAACGCACGGTTGCAGGCGGCTGCCATGGCGGTATTTCCGGTGTCATTGTTAAACAACCGCTACCGGAAACGATAAAAGGCCGGGCAAATGCCCGGCCTCTACAATCGTGACGCCAAGATTACTTGATGCGGGCGACACCGCCCGAGATCTCGACGGTTTCCGAACCGGTCAGGGCTTCGAGATCGCCATTGGGCAAGGTGACGAAGCAGCCGTTCGGGCAGAACTCAACCGTTTCGCCACCGGCCAGCGCAAGGTCGGTCTTGCTGCCGCCCTCCGTTACGACCAGCGTGCGGGTCTCGGCGTCCTTGTTGACCGCGCTCGCGGCATGGACCGAGCCGATGGCGGCGACCAGGGCGACTGCAGCGACGAGAGACTTCCACATGGTGCAATATCGGTGTTCCCACCGCCTCTGTTGCATTGGCAAGGCATTTTCGCCTTTGCATGGAGCTTATATGAGATGGAAGCTGAACCGCAACTGAATGCCCCATTCATGCCGCAATCGATTCCGGGCAGGATTGAGGTCGACGGAGTCCGAGCCTAGTCCGGGTCCGGCTTCTTGGTTTTGCGAGACTTGACCAGTCGCTTCTTCTCCGCCTCGGCTTCGGCCCTTATCTGCTCCTGTTCGGCGAAGTCGGCCTCGATCTTGTCGTCGTCCGTCGGCCAGGCCTTGGGCTTGTGGGCCTCGACCACGGCGCGCGGCGTCGAGGGGATCTCGATGTGTTCGCTGCTGAATTTTTCGAGGACGGCAAAACGGATGTCGTTCTGCGCGATGTTGCCGTTCATCACGTCGGCCAGGAACACGCGGATTTCGAATTCCAGGGCGGCAGGGCCGAAATTGGAAAACAGCACGAAGGGTTCGGGGTTCTTCAGCACCATCGGGTGGCTGCGGGCGATCTCCAGCAGGACGGCATGAACCTGCTTGACGTCGCTGCCATAGGCGACGCCGACCTTGATGTCGACGCGGCCGAGCTTGTTGCGGTGCGTCCAGTTGCCGACGGCGTTGTTGATCAGGTTCGAATTGGGCAGGATCACCGATTGCCGCTGGAAGGTTTCGATCTCGGTGGCGCGCACGCTGATCTTCTTGACCGTGCCGCTGACGTCGCCGGCAACGATCCAGTCGCCCACCTTGAACGGCCGCTCGGCCAGAAGGATCAGGCCGGAAACGAAATTGGACACCACGTTCTGCAGGCCAAAGCCGATACCGAGGGAAAGAGCGCCGGCGACCAGTGCCAGGCTGGACAGGTCGATGCCCGCCGCCGAGATGCCGACCAGTGCCGCCAGCGCGACGCCGGCATAGCCGACCGCCAGCCTGATCGAGTTGCGCACGCCGGTATCGACCTTGCCACGCGCCATGACCGAGCCGTCGAGCCAGCCTTGGAACCACCGCGTCAGGAAATAGCCTATGACGAAGACGACGATGCCGGAGAGGATGCCGGTGACCGAGATCGTCACCGAGCCGATGTTGATCCCGGTTGCGAGCTTGTAGGCCCAAGCCTGGATATCGCCGGGCTGGAAACCCCACATCAGCAGGATCAGCGGCAGGAACACCAGCACGATCATCACATTGATGGCAACGCTGACGACAAGGCCGAGCTGGTCGAGGGCCGTATCCTCGTAGCTGGAATTGGCCGACAGCCAGCGCCCGACGGAGGTGTTGGCGAAAGCACCCTCCTCGCCGATCGCCTGCGCCGACAGGAAGCCGATATAGGCGGTGATCAGCGCGGTGCCGGTAACGACGACCTGCAACGAAACGAACAGAGCAAGGCCGATATAGCCGAGCAAGGCGGCTATGATGGTGAATAGGCCAAGGCCCAACGACAAGTAGCGCAGCCATGCCGGCCAGGGCCGCCAGCTTCCGTCACGCGCCTTGAACGGCCTCAGCATCGCCATCAGGATCAGGATGATGCCGACGATGATGGTGGCGACAAAACTGCGGGCGATGGTCAGCGACAGCGGCGAACCCATCTTGTCGTTGATCACCGACAGGAAGGTGTTGACGCTGATGACCACGGCCATGGCGGTGGCCAGGCGCACCAGCCAGCGCGCCGGCCCGGTTTCGACCGGGATCAGGCGCCAGTTCGGCAGCCGCGGTTCCAGCGCCGCATTGGTCAGCCGGTTGACGCAGAACACCACGCCGATGACGGTCGCCAGCGCGTTGAGGAAGAGCCCAATGTCGCCGCGCAACACATTGTAATAATTGAAAAAGAAAATCGTCGATCCAAGAAAGGCGGCAACCGCCAGCGTCGGCAGCAAGGTCGACCAGAAGGCCACCGAAAGGCGGCTGAGATAGGATGGGTCCTCATTGGTGGGGTCGGCTTCGAACACCCGCCCGAACAGGCGCCTGCCGCCGACCAGCAGCACCAGCGCCAGCCCGAGCGCCACGAAGGTTGCCGCCAGGATCGCCTGGAACTTGAACTTGAAGGCAAAGCTCAACCAGGACGACACCGCCTTGTAGAGATTGCCGAACTCGTCGCGGGCGTCGGAAAACACCTGCGGGCTGAGCGCATCCGACAGCACGTAGCGCTTGGTCAAAAGATTGCGGAACAGCTCGCTGCGCATATTGCCGATCTTGTCGATCAGCCCGCTGATGCGGATCGACAGGTTCTGTGCGCTGGCAACGACCGCGTTGATCTCGGCCTTTTCCGATGCAAGCGCCTGACGCTCGCCCGTCACGATGTCGGGCTCCTGCGGCTGGCCCGCCGCCGGTGGAGGACCCAGCACCTCGATGCGATTGTTGATCTCGGTGAGCCGCGAGCGGAATACCAGCGCACTGGTGAGTGCCGCCCGCGACAGATCCTCCAGCTGCAGACGGATCTCCACGAGTGAGGCATCGTCCTCACCGTCCTGCTGTATCTTCTTCTCGAGATCGTCCGTCTTGGCCGTTAGATCCTGGATGACCTTTTGCTGATCGGCGACCAAACCGGCCGAGCCCTGGCCGAGCGCTTGCGCCATCGCCTCAAACGAAAGCGGCGCCGAAACGACCAGCGTGAGTACCAGGATGAGACGAAGCAATCGGAAAAGCATGATTTGTTGGCGACTCATCGGCGGCAAAGGCAATTTGAAAGCCTGTCCTTGATAAAGACGGCCCTATCATGGGGCAAGCCGTCGTATCGCGAGCCCATCCGATCATTGGCCCCAACCGATCACTCACGCCGAGTGATCCCATCCCGGGCGTCGGCCAGTCGAAAGGCGATGGCGCAATATTGGCTTTGCGGATGCGGCCTGCTCTATAGTCTGCCGCATCGCCCGAACCGGATGACATCAATGGCAGAGTACTCGGCCTTTTCGCTGCTCGCGAACGCGCTCAAGGGAAACAAGGATTGGAAGCCGGCATGGCGCAAGCCTGACCCGAAGGCGTCCTATGACGTCATCATCATCGGTGGCGGCGGTCATGGGCTGGCGACCGCCTATTATCTTGCCAAGGAACACGGCATCACCAATGTCGCCGTTGTGGAAAAGGGCTGGCTCGGTTCCGGCAATGTCGGCCGCAACACCACGGCCGTGCGCTCGAATTATCTGCTGCCTGCCAACACCCGCTTCTACGAACACTCGATGAAGCTGTGGGAGAACCTGTCGCACGAGCTCAACTACAATGTCATGTTCTCGCAGCGCGGCTGCCTGAACCTGGCGCACACGCCGGCCCAGTTCGACGACTATGCAAGGCGCGGCAACGCCATGCGCCATCTCGGCGTCGATGCCGAACTGATGACGAAGGCTGAGATCAAACGCCTGATTCCGGCGCTCGATATCTCCGACAGCGCTCGCTTCCCGGTGGTCGGCGGCCTGATGCAGCGCCGCGCAGGCACCGCCCGCCACGATGCGGTGGCCTGGGGCTATGCGCGCGGCGCCGACCGGCGCGGCGTCGACATCATCGAAAATTGCGAGGTCACCGGCTTCCTGCGCGACGGCGACCGCATATCCGGCGTCACCACTTCGCGCGGCGACATCCGCGCCAGGAAGGTGGCCGTGGCGGTCGCCGGCAGCACCGGACGCGTCATGCAGATGGCCGGCATCGAGACGATGCCGATCGAGAGCCATGTGCTGCAGGCCTTCGTCACGGAATCGCTGAAGCCCTTCATCGACACGGTCGTCACCTTCGGCATGGGCCATTTCTACATGTCGCAGTCGGACAAGGGCGGCCTCATCTATGGCGGCGACATCGACGGCTACAACAGCTACGCCCAGCGCGGCAATCTGCCTGTCGTCGACGAGGTGATGAGTGAAATGCTGGCGTTGTTTCCGGGACTCGCGCGCGTGCGCATGCTGCGCTCCTGGGGCGGTGTTTGCGATATGTCGATGGACGGCTCGCCGATCATCACCGCCGGCCCCCTGCCCGGCATGTATCTCAACTGCGGCTGGTGCTATGGCGGCTTCAAGGCGACGCCGGCTTCCGGCTGGTGCTTCGCCTGGACCATCGCCAAGGACCAGCCGCACGACCTCAACGCGCCCTTCACGCTCGACCGCTTCCACCGCGGACTGCTGATCGACGACAAGGGCCAGGGTGCAAACCCGCGGCTGCATTAGGCAATAGGTAGAGTCCAATGTTGATCACTTGCCCCTATTGCGGCCCGCGCGACGTCATCGAGTTCACCTATCAGGGTGACGGCAATCGTGAGCGTCCCGACCCCGCCTCGCAGAATTTCGAGGCGTGGAACGCCTATGTCTATGACCGGCTGAATCCGGCCGGCGACCACAATGAGATCTGGCAACATTCCGGCGGCTGCCGCGCGTATCTCAAGGTCGTGCGCAACACGCTGACGCATGAGATTTCCAGCGTTGCCTTTGCGCGGGGCGATCATGGGCCGGCCGCGCGCCGCAAGGCGGAGGACAAGGCATGAGCCCGCGCCGTGCCGACACCGGCGGCCGCATCGACCGGCTGAAAACCATCCGCTTCACCTTCGATGGCACGGCCTACACTGGCCATGCCGGCGACACGCTGGCGTCAGCCCTGCTGGCCAAGGGCGTCACGTTGTACGGGCGTTCGTTCAAATACCACCGCCCACGCGGCCTGCTCACCGCAGGCGTCGAGGAACCCAACGCGCTGGTGACGGTGCTGAAGGGCGAGGTTCGCGAGCCCAACATTCCAGCGACCATGGTCGAGATCCATGACGGGCTGGTTGCCATCAGCCAGAACCGCTTTCCCTCGCTTGCCTGGGACATCAACGCCGTCAACCAGCTCGGCGGCAAGATCCTGTCGGCCGGGTTCTACTACAAGACCTTCATGGGACCGGTGTTCGGCCCGCTCAAGGGCACGCGTTTCTGGATGTTCTGCGAACACTTCATCCGCCGCGCAGCCGGTCTCGGCAGTGCCGGATCGGCGAAAGACCCGGCCCGCTACGAACGCATGAACGCCTTTTGCGACGTGCTGGTCGTCGGCTCGGGGCCGGCCGGCCTGATGGCCACCAAGGCCGCCGCCGATCAGGGTGCGCGCGTCATGCTGGCCGATCTCGAGCCGCATTTCGGCGGTTCGGCCAACTGGTCCGAGGAAACGATCGATGGCGCGCCTGCCGCCGATTGGGCGCGGCGCACCGTCGCCCAGCTCGCAGGCCGCGACAATGTCCGGCTTCTGCCGCGCACCACGGTGTGGGGTTACTACGACAACAACACGCTTGCCGCGCTCGAACGGGTCAGCGACCATAAGGAGCACCCCGGCAAGGGCGAGCCGCGCCATCGCTATTGGGCGATCCGCGCCAAATCCGTGGTCCTCGCCACTGGTGCGTTCGAGCGGCCGCTCATCTTCCCCGGCAATGACCGGCCAGGCGTGATGCTGGCGCATGCCGCCGAGCGCTATGCCAACGAATTCGGCGTGCTGCCGGGCGAGCGGATCGCGTTGTTCACCAACAATGACAGCGCCTATCGGGCGGCTGTCGCCTTGAAGAAGGCCGGCGCCGCGGTCGTCGCCATCGCCGATGTCAGGCCGGAACTTTCGCCGGAGATGCGCAAGCTGGCCGCGGAAGCCGAGGCAGAGATCTTTGCCGGCCATGCCGTCGTCGCCACCGAAGGCGGCAAGGCGCTGTCCGGCCTCAAGCTGCAGCGCTTCGACATGGCCAATGGGGCACTCATCGGTGATGCACGCAGTATCCATGCCGATTGCCTGCTGATGTCCGGCGGCTGGTCGCCGACCATCCATCTGGCCAGCCAGGCCGGCGCCAAGGCAGAATGGAACGCCGCGCGGCAGGCTTTCCTGCCGCCAAAGCCGACACAGAGCTGGATCGGCGCAGGCGCCTTCACCGGAAGCTTCTCGACGGCCGAAGCCATCGCCGAAGGCCGCGCCGCCGGCCTCGCCGCCGCAGGCGGGCAGAGCACACCGTCCATGCTGCCGACCGTCGAAGCAGTGCCTGGCGATCCCGACCCCGCCCCGGTGTTCGAGATCAGGGCCAAGGGCAAGAGCTTTGTCGATTTCCAGCACGACGTCACGGCCGAGGACGTGCGGCTGGCTCACCGGGAAGGCTTTGTCTCGGTCGAGCATCTCAAGCGCTACACCACGCTCGGCATGGCGACCGACCAGGGCAAGAGCTCCAACGTGCCTGGCCTTGCCATCATGGCCGAGGCGCTGGGCAAGCCGATCCCCGAGGTCGGCACGACACGCTTCCGGCCGCCCTTTGCTCCGGTGTCGATCGGCTCGCTGGCTGCCGAGCGTTTTGGCGACCTGAAGCCAGAACGATTGACGCCGATGCATGACTGGCATCTGGCCAATGGCGCGACGATGTATTCCGCCGGCCTCTGGTACCGGCCGATGATCTATGGGCTTTCAGGCGAAACGGTCGAGCAGGCCTATGTGCGCGAAGCCAAGGCGACGCGCGAAAGCGCCGGCATCGTCGATGTCTCGACACTGGGTAAGATCGCGGTGCAAGGCCCTGATGCCGCCGCATTCCTCGACCGCGTCTACACCAACATGTTTTCGACGCTGGCCGTCGGCAAGGCCCGCTACGGGCTGATGCTGCGCGAGGACGGCCTCGCCTTCGACGATGGCACCACCTGGCGGCTCGGCGAGCAGGATTTTCTGATGACCACCACCACGGCCAACGCCGGCAAGGTGATGCAGCATCTGGAATATTTCCTCGACGTGATCTGGCCGGACCTGAAAGTCCACGTCACCTCGGTGACAGACGAATGGGCAGGTGCCGCGATCGGCGGCCCGAAGGCCAGGCAGATCCTCGCCGCCTGTGTCACCGGCACGTCGGTCGACAACGCCACCTTGCCCTTCATGGGCATCGTGCGCGGCGAAATATCAGGCGTGCCGGTGATGATCTGCCGGCTGTCCTTCTCCGGTGAAATGGCCTTCGAGGTCTATTCCGGCGCCGGCCATGGCACCCATGTCTGGAAAGCGCTTGTCGAAGCCGGCAAGCCGTTCGGGCTGGTCACCTACGGTCTTGAGGCATTGGGCACCATGCGCATCGAAAAGGGCCATGTCACCGGCGCCGAGATCGACGGCCGCACCACGGCGCGCGACCTGCATCTCGACTGGATGCTGTCGAAGAAGAAGCCGTTCATCGGCTCGGCGATGATGGACCGCGAAGGCTTGATCGCATCGGACCGCCTCGAACTGGTCGGCCTGATCGCCCTCGATAACCGGCCGCTCAACGGTGGCGCCCACATCGTCGAGGAGGTTGACGAAGCCAATCCGCACGACTCCATCGGCCATATCACCGCCTGCTGCTATTCGCCGGCGCTCGGCAGACATATCGCGCTGGCGCTGGTCGAGGGCGGCAAGGCACGGCACGGCACGCGCGCCCACGTCTCCGATCCCTTGCGCAACCGGTTCGGACCGGTCGAGATCGTCTCCAACCACTTCTTCGATCCGGACGGGAGCCGCATGCATGGTTGAGCACCAATCCCCGCTTGAGCCGGAATTTCACGTCGGCTCGCACGGCAATTTCGAGCATGGCGTCGAGATCATCCTGACCGAGGCGAGGCCGGGCTCGATCGTGCAACTCGCCGCCTGGCCCGGCGAGGAGAAGAGGCTGATCGCAGCCATCCGCACCGTCACCGGGCTGGCGCTTCCCGATGGCGCCGGCGGCGGAGTGAACGACGGGGTCAAGTCGGTGTTCGGCTTCGCGCCGGGGAAGTTCACCGTTGCCGACGAGGCCGAAGGGCTGGCCGCTGCCTTTGCCAAGGTGGTGACCTCGGCCATCGGCACGGTGACCGATCTCTCGCACGGCCGCACCGCCATCCGTATTGCCGGGCCGAAGGCCGAATGGGTGCTGGCGAAATTCTTCGCCATCGACTTTTCGCTGCCGGCCTTTCCCAATGGCGCCGGCCGCTCGACCGCTCATCACGACGTCTTCGCCCAGATCCAGCGCACCGGCGCCGACCAGTTCGACATCTATGTCTTCCGCTCGTTTGCACGCTCGTTCTGGAAGGCGCTCTGCCACGCCAGCGAGGAAGTCGGCTACGAGGTGCAATAGGCGGCGCCGAACGGTCGCATCGCTCCTGCTTCTGGCATCAACGCCAGCCGTTTCTGCCGCTAGAGAATCAGGCCGCAGGCGCCCATGGTGCGAAAACGCGGCCGCCCAACCGGCACAGGGGATATGAAATCCCTTCTTCAAGAGTCGGCACATTCGTTTGGTTCGAACATCTCCATGACCGCAGAACTATCCGCCGGCGCCACGGACCGCGCCGATGTGCCGGCCAGAGCCTTGCTCCTGCTGCCGCTGACGGTCGCCTGCGGCGTGTTCATGACCAGCCTCGACCAGAATGTCGTGGTGACCGCGCTGCCGGGCATCAGCGAAAGCCTCGGCCGTCCGCCCAGCCAGCTCGGCCTGCTGATCACCGTCTATGTCGCCAGCCTGATCATCTCGATGCCGCTTGGCGGCTGGGCCGCCGACCGCTTCGGCCTGCGCAACGTCTACTGCTTTGCCTTGCTGGTGTTCGCCGCCTCGTCGGCGCTTTGCGGGCTGTCCGACAACATCTGGACGCTGGTTGGTGCGCGTGCGTTGCAAGGCTTCGGCGGCGCCTTGATGGGCACACTCGGCCAGGTCGTCATCCTGTCGACTTTTCCGCGCAGCCGAACGCTCAAGATCAACATGTACATCTCGCTGGCCGGCCAGTCCGGACCGTTGGTCGGTCCGCTCGTCGGCGGTGCGCTGACCACCTACATTTCCTGGCGCTGGATCTTCTTCATCAACGTGCCGTTCGCGCTGGCGGCGGCAATTCTTGCCGCCTCGCTGTTTCCGACGATGACCAAGCCCGTGCGCACGCCGTTCGATTTTCCGGGCTTCGTGCTGGTCGGCAGCGGCATGGTCCTGCTGGTCTTCGGCATGGATTCGCTTGCCGCCAAGGACGCCGCGGGCGGCATCATCGCCGGCGAACTGGCGCTGGCGCTCGTCATCCTGACCATCGCCTCGTTCTACTGCCTGCGCGTGCGCAATCCGCTGCTCGATCTCAAGCTGTTGCGCATCCGTACCTTCCGCATTTCGTTCCTCACCGGTGGCGGGCTGGACACGATCGGCCTTAGCTCGGTCGTCTTCCTGCTGCCGCTGATGTTCCAGCTCGGCTTCGGCATGAGCGCGGTGCAGGCGGGATCGCTGACCTTCGTCGCCGCGGTCGGCTCGGTGGCCATGCGGTTCTTCATGCCGCGTGTCCTCAACCGTTTCGGCTTTCGCCGCGTGCTGGTCTACAACACGCCCATCGTCGCCGCCCTGGTTGCCGGCTTCGCGCTGATGCAGGCGACGACGCCGGTGTGGATCGTGCTCACTTACATCTTCGTCTTCGGCGTCTTCCGCTCCGCGCAATGGGCCTCGACCGGCAACCTCGCCTATTCCGACATCGCGCCCGAGCAGCTCGCCCGTTTCAGCGCGCTCTATTACATATTATGGCAGCTGGCGGTGGCGATCAGCGTCGGCCTGGCCGCCGCGGCATTGTCGTTTCTGGCGGGCGGCGGCCCCGCCGTCGCCGACGATTTCCGCATCCTGTTCGTGATCGAGGGCGTCATCACGCTCTGCGCGCTGCTCGCCTATCTCAAGCTGACGCCCCAGGACGGCGCCCATGTCAGCGGCCACGGCGCACAGATGAACACGGAATGAGGCTGGCTGGCTTATTCGCTGAACGTCACCCACTCTTGCAGCGGCACGCGGTCGGTGCGGAAGGCGTTTTCAGGTTTTGACGTATCTTCATAACCAAGCGCCATGCCGCAGACGACGATCTCTTCGTCGGGAATGTCGAGCACCGGCCTGATCTGCCGGTGATAGGGCGCGAACGCCGCTTGCGGGCAGGTATGCAAACCCCTGCCCCGCGCCGCCACCATGATGTTCTGCAGGAACATGCCGTAGTCGATCCATGAGCCCTGGTTGAGGCGGCGATCGATGGTGAAGATCATGCCGACCGGCGCGTCGAAGAAGACAAAGTTGCGGTCGTGCTGGGCGCGCATCTTGTCGACCTCGCGGCGACCGATGCCGAGCGCGCCATAGAGGCCGAAACCGTTGGCGCGACGTCGCGTCAGGTACGGCTCGAAGAACTGCGTGGGATAATACCGGTACTCGTCCCAATCGGCTTTTTCGGCGCGAATGCCGGAATTGAGAATGGCGTCCGATATCCGCTGCTTGCTCTCGCCCTTGGTGACATAGACCTTCCATGGCTGCATGTTGGTGCCGGATGGGGCGCGCGCCGCAACCGCCAGAATGGCGCGGATGATGTCGTCTTCGACCATGTCGGGCAGGAATGCGCGCACCGAACGGCGCGACAGGATCGCCTCGTCGACAATCTCGGCGTCGCCCTCGATTCGGGGGTTATTTTCCAGCATGGGCCGTCCCTTACCCTTTGTCTCGATCGGACGTCCCCACTCGCCGCTCTCGGCGGAGCCTTTGCATGAACCGTCAAAATCGCGCAAGCAAATCTTGTGCATCCGTGAAAATCTGCTTGATTTTTTCATGAGCTTGATTTCTCATGAAATTTGTCGGTGATTTTTCATAAAGAGAGCGTTTTGCCTTCGACTACCGCAAGAACATTGCAGGGACCTGACGAACGCGTGCTGGCCGGCGACATCAGGGCCCTGCGCAAGGCGCGCGGGCTGACGCTCGCCGAGATCGGACTGAAGCTAGGCCGTTCGGTCGGCTGGGTCAGCCAGGTCGAGCGTGGCCTGTCGACGCCGTCGCTCGGTGACCTCAGGGCCTTCGCCGAACTGTTCGGCGTGCCGATCAGCCTGTTCTTCAGCCATGACGTACCTGTCGAAAGCGAGCGCGGCGTGGTCGTGCGCGCCGGCAGGCGCCGCACGCTTGGCACAAGCGAATCCGGCCTGGTGGAGGAGCTTCTGTCGCCCGATCTCGGCGGTAGCTTCGAGATGGTGCGTTCGGTCTTCGCGCCGGGCGCGGAACTGAAGGCCGAGGCGCAGCGGCCGACCGAGGAAGCCGGATACGTCGCGTCCGGACTGTTCGACATCGAGATCGGAGGTGTCTGGCATCGGCTTGGCGAGGGCGACTCCTTTCGCTTCGAAGGCAAGCCCTACCGCTGGCGCAATCCGGGTGCCGAGCCGGCAATTGTCATCTGGGTGGTTTCACCACCCCTCTATTGAGTTCAAGTTTGGAGAAGAACATGGCGGGTTTGCCGAGCACGGCGCGCGTGGTGATCATCGGAGGCGGCGCCGTCGGCACCTCCGCGCTCTATCATCTCGCCAAGGCGGGCTGGACCGACTGCGTGCTGCTTGAGAAGAACGAGCTGACCTCCGGCTCGACCTGGCATGCCGCCGGCAACGTGCCGACCTTCTCCTCGTCCTGGTCGCTGATGAACATGCAGCGCTATTCGACCGAGCTTTATCGCGGGCTGGCCGACGCGGTCGACTACCCCATGAACTATCACGTCACCGGCTCGCTTCGCCTTGCCCACTCGCTCGAGCGCATGCAGGAATTCCAGCGCGCCAAGGGCATGGGCCTCTACCAGGGTATGGACATAGACATTGTCGGTGTCGACGAGATCCAGCGTCGCTATCCCTTCATCGAGACGCATGAGCTGAAAGGCGCGCTCTACGACCCGAGCGACGGCGACATCGATCCGGCGCAACTCACCCAGGCGCTGGCCAAGGGTGCGCGCGACATGAGCGCGAAGATCATCCGCTTCTGCCCGGTCACAGGCGTGCGCCGCGAGAACGACGAGTGGGTGGTCGAGACGGCACAGGGCGAGATCCGCTGCGAGATCGTCGTCAATGCCGCCGGCTACCGCGCCGCCGAAGTCGGCCGGATGTTCGGCCGCGACGTGCCGATGATGGTGATGAGCCATCAGTACATTCTGTTCGAGGAGATCCCCGAACTCGCGGCATGGTCGAAGGAACAAGGCAAGAAGCTGCCGCTGCTGCGCGACGTCGACACCTCCTACTATCTGCGCCAGGAGAAGAACGGCATGAATCTCGGCCCCTATGAGCGCAATTGCCGCGCGCATTGGGCCACCCACAATGACCCGATGCCGGAGGACTTTTCCTTCCAGCTGTTCCCCGACGATCTCGACCGGCTGGAACATTATCTGGCCGACGCCGTCGCCCGCGTGCCGATCCTTGGCACGGCCGGCCTGTCCAAGGTGATCAACGGGCCGATCCCCTACACGCCGGACGGCAATCCGCTGATCGGTCCGATGCCTGGCGTTCCCAATGCTTTCGAGGCCTGCGTCTTCACCTTCGGCATCGCCCAGGGTGGCGGCGCCGGCAAGGTGCTGGCCGAATGGGTGACCGAGGGCCGGACCGAATGGGACATGTGGTCGTGCGACCCGCGCCGCTTCACTTCCTATGCCGCGGCGCCGGACTATTGCGTCGCCAAGGGCATGGAGATCTACGGCAACGAATACGCCATCCCGTTCCCGCGCCATGCCTGGCCGGAAGGCCGCGACCGCAAGCTGTCGCCGATCCACGATCGCATCAAGGCGCTCGGTGGCCGCTTCGATGCCTATAATGGCTGGGAGCGCGCCACCTGGTACGCGCAGGACGGCGATGACATCTCCGAGGAAGCCACGCTGACCTTCCGCCGCGACGGGCCATGGCAGCATCGTGTGCGCGAGGAATGCCTGGCCGTGCGTGACGCTGCCGGCATTTTGGACCTGCCTGGGTTCTCGCGCTTCAATCTCGATGGTCCAGGTGCCGCCGAATGGCTGAGCCTGCAGGTCACCGGACTGGTGCCGAAGCCAGGCCGCATCGGTCTCGTCTATTTCGCCGACGACAAGGGCCGCATCGTCACCGAAATGTCCGTCGTGCGTCACGACGAGAACCTGATGACGCTGATCACCGCGGCGGTCGCGCAGTGGCATGATTTCGAATGGCTGAAGTCGCGCATGCCCAAGGACGCACCGTTCAAGCTGATCGACCGGACCGAGGAATTCTCGACCCAGATCCTGGCAGGCCCGAACTCGCGAAAAATCCTCGCCGATGTCTGCGAAGCCGACCTCACTCTGCCATGGCTGACGCATCAGGAGACGAAGATCGCCGGCCGCTGGGCCAAACTCGTGCGCGTCTCCTTCGCCGGCGAACTCGGCTGGGAAATCCACACCAGGATCGACGACACCGCCGCCATCTTCGATGCCGTCTGCGCCGCAGGCCCGCAGCACGGGCTGAAGCCTTTCGGCATGTACGCGCTGGATTCGCTCCGGCTTGAGAAAGGCTACCGCACCTGGAAAGGCGACCTGTCGACCGACTATTCGATCCTGCAGGGCGGGCTCGAACGCTTCGTCAAATGGGACAAGCCCGACTTCCGCGGCAAGGCGGCACTGCTGAACGAAAAGCAGCAAGGCGTGAAGAAGCGCTTCGTTACGCTGGTGGTGGAAAACCCCGGCGATTGCGACGCTCCGTCAGTTTCTACACTCTGGCATGACGGCAAGATCGTCGGCGAGACGACGTCCGGCGGCTGGGGCCATCGCATCGACAAGTCGATCGCGCTCGGCATGCTGCGCGCCGACCTGGCCGAACCAGGTACATCAGTCGAGGTCGAAATCTTCGGTGACCGCTTTCAGGCAATCGTGCAGAAGGATGAACCGCTGTGGGATCCGAAGAACGAAAGGCTGCGCGCATGAAGAAAATCATCCTCACCGATGGCGGCATGGGCCAGGAACTGGTCCGCCGCAGCCAATCCGAGCCGACGCCGCTATGGTCGGCCAGGGTGCTGATCGACGAACCGGATCTGGTGCGCGACCTGCACACGGAATTCATCCGTGCCGGCGCACGTGTCATCACCATCAACACCTATTCTGCGACACCCGAACGCCTGGCGCGCGAAGGTGCGGAAGACCTATTCAAGCCATTGCAGAAGCGCGGCATCGAATTGGCCAGGCAGGCCCGCGACGAGGCCGGCGATGCAGCCATCGCCGGTTGCCTGTCGCCGCTTTTCGGCAGCTATGCACCGGCACTGACCATTTCCTTCGAGGAGACGCTCGAGATTTACCGCCGCATCGTTGCCGAGCAGGCCGATGGCGTCGACCTGTTCCTGTGTGAAACCATGGCGTCGGCGGACGAAGCCCGCGCAGCGGTGACCGCTGCATCGGAAAGCGGCAAGCCGGTATGGGTATCGTGGACGCTGGCTGACCACGGCAAGCCGCGGCTGCGCAGCGGCGAAGCCATTGCCACTGCGGCAAGCGCGCTCGACGGCCTGGCAGTCGCCGCGCGGCTGGTCAATTGCTGCCGGCCGGAAGCAATCGCCGCGGCTTTGCCTGAACTGATCGACCTCGGCGGCCCGGTCGGCGCATATGCCAATGGCTTCACGTCAACCGAAGCACTTAAGCACGGCGGCACCGTCGATGTACTGCACGCTCGTCACGACCTTGGCCCGGATGCCTATGCCGACCAGGCGATCGGCTGGGTGGAGGCTGGCGCCAGCATCGTTGGCGGCTGCTGCGAAGTCGGACCACCGCACATCGCCGCCCTGCGCGACCGGCTCGAACAGGCCGGCTACGAAATTTCGGGAGTTTTGCATGCCTAGACCATCATCGCGCATTTCCGGCATCGTGCCTTCGGGCAAGGACGGCTGGGAAGTCCATTTCGCCGCCTGGACGCGCAAGGAGGCCGGCGAAGACATCATCATGCTGTCGGTTGGCGACCATGATTTCGACACGCCTTCGCAGACCATCGAAGCCTGTGTGACCGCGGTTCGCGGCAGCAATCATCATTACACCCCGCTTCCCGGCTTGCCGCGCCTGCGCAAGGCGATGGCCGCGGCCTCGAGCGCCTGCACCGGCGTCGAGACATCGCCGGATCAGGTGATCGCCACGCCGGGCGGCCAGGCCGCGCTCTACGCGGCCGTGCAGGGCGTGCTCGACCAGGGCGATCACGCCATCGTCGTGGCGCCCTATTATGCCACCTATCCCAACACGTTCAGCGCCGCTGGCGCTGATTTCACCGTCGTCGAGACACCGGCCGAGGATGGCTTCCAGCCGCGAGCCGACATGATCCGCGCGGCAATCCGGCCGAACACGCGCGCCATCCTGATCAACACGCCGAACAATCCGACCGGTGCGGTCTATTCGCGCGAGCGGCTGGAACAATTGGCAGAAGTCTGCCGGGAGCACGACCTCTGGCTGCTGTCGGACGAAGTCTACTGGACGCTCGGCGGCGGCGAGCACGTCTCGCCGCGCTCGCTGCCAGGAATGGCCGAGCGCACGCTGGTCATCAATTCGATGTCCAAGAGCCACGGCATGACCGGCTGGCGCATGGGCTGGCTGACGGGACCGGAGCAGATGATCACGCTCATGATCAATCTCAATCTGGTGACGACCTACGGCCTGCCGGCCTTCATCTCGATCGCTTGTTCCGAGGCGCTGGAGAACCGTTACGGCGTCAAGGAGATCGCCGAACGCTACGCGGCACGCCGCACCGTCTTGCTCGACGCCGTGCGGGGCATGAACGATGTCACCGTGCGCGGTTCGGAGGGCGGCATGTATGTCATGCTCGACATCTCGGCCGTCGAGCCGGACGACGAGAAATTCGCCTGGGCCCTGCTCGACAAGGAAAAGGTTGGCGTGATGCCCGGCTCCAGCTTCGGCGAGGCGGCCGCCGGCCACATTCGCATCAGCCTCTGCCAACCCGAACCGGTGCTGCAGGAAGCTGCACTTCGTCTGCGCCGCTTTGCTTCCAGCTACCGTCGCGAGGCAGCATGACCGTCAAGGCAGTTCCCGCCAAAGCAAGAGCGGTCATCATCGGCGGCGGCGTTTCCGGCTGTTCGGTCGCCTATCACCTGGCCAAGCTTGGCTGGACCGACATCGTGCTTCTCGAACGCAAGCAGCTGACGTCGGGCACGACATGGCATGCTGCCGGCCTGATCGGCCAGCTGCGCGGTTCGCAGAACATGACGCGGCTGGCGAAATATTCCGCCGACCTCTACGTCAAGCTGGAAGCAGAGACCGAAGTCGGCACCGGCATGCGCCAGGTCGGTTCGATCACCGTGGCGCTGACCGAGGAGCGCAAGCACGAGATCTACAGGCAAGCGTCGCTGGCGCGTGCCTTCGATGTCGACGTGCGCGAGATTTCGCCCAGGGAAGTCAGCGAGATGTACCCGCATCTCAATGTTTCCGATGTCGTCGGCGCCGTGCATCTGCCGCTCGACGGCCAGTGCGACCCCGCCAACATCGCCATGGCACTGGCCAAGGGCGCGCGCCAGCGCGGTGCGACCATCGTCGAGAACGTCAAGGTCACCAAGGTCCACAGCAAGGCCGGCCGCGTCACGGGCGTGTCCTGGACACAAGGCGAAGAGCAAGGCACCATCGAGGCCGACATCGTCGTCAACTGCGCCGGCATGTGGGCGCGCGAACTGGGAGCGCAGAACGGCGTCACCATCCCGCTGCACGCCTGCGAGCATTTTTACCTCGTCACCGAGCCGATCCCCGGCCTCACCCGCCTGCCGGTGCTGCGTGTGCCCGACGAGTGTGCCTACTACAAGGAGGACGCCGGCAAGATGATGCTGGGCGCTTTCGAGCCGGTGGCAAAGCCCTGGGGCATGGACGGCATCCGTGAAGATTTCTGCTTCGACCAACTGCCGGAGGATATGGAGCATTTCGAGCCGATCCTCGAAATGGGCGTCAACCGCATGCCGATGCTGGCGACCGCCGGCATCCACACCTTCTTCAATGGTCCCGAGAGTTTTACGCCCGACGACCGCTACTATCTCGGCGAGGCGCCGGAACTGTCCGGCTACTGGATGGCGACCGGCTACAATTCGATCGGCATCGTCTCCTCCGGTGGCGCCGGCATGGCGCTGGCGCAGTGGATCAATGACGGCGAAGCCCCCTTCGACCTGTGGGAAGTAGACATCCGCCGCGCCCAGCCGTTCCAGAGGAACCGCCGCTATTTGAAGGAGCGCGTCTCCGAAACGCTTGGCCTGCTCTATGCCGACCATTTCCCCTATCGTCAGATGGCGACGTCGCGCAATGTCAGGCGCTCGCCGCTGCACGAGCATCTGAAGGCGCGCGGCGCTGTCTTCGGCGAAGTCGCCGGCTGGGAGCGCGCCAACTGGTTCGCCCGCGAGGGCCAGGAGCGCGAATACCGCTATTCCTGGAAGCGCCAGAACTGGTTCGACAACCAGCGCGAGGAACACCTTGCGGTCAGGAATGGCGTCGGCCTGTTCGACATGACCTCGTTCGGCAAGATCCGTGTCGAGGGCCGCGACGCCTGTGCTTTCCTGCAAAGACTATGCGCCAACGACATGGATGTCGCGCCGGGCAAGATCGTCTACACCCAGATGCTCAACCAGCGCGGCGGCATCGAGAGCGATCTGACGGTCTCGCGGTTGTCCGAGACGGCGTTCTTTCTCGTCGTCCCAGGCGCCACGCTGCAGCGCGATCTGGCTTGGCTGCGCAAGCACGTCGACGACGAGTTCGTCGTCGTCACCGACGTAACGGCGGCCGAAAGCGTGCTCTGCCTGATGGGCCCGGACGCGAGAAAGCTGATCCAGAAGGTCAGCCCGAACGATTTCTCCAATGAGAAAAATCCGTTCGGCACGTTCCAGGAGATCGAAATCGGCATGGGCCTGGCCCGCGCCCACCGCGTCACCTATGTCGGCGAACTCGGCTGGGAGCTCTATGTCTCGACCGACCAGGCGGCCCATGTCTTCGAGGTGGTCGAGGAGGCAGGTGTGGATGTCGGCCTGAAACTCTGCGGCCTGCACACGCTGGATTCCTGCCGCATCGAAAAAGCGTTCCGGCATTTCGGCCATGACATCACCGACGAGGACAATGTGCTGGAAGCCGGCCTCGGCTTCGCGGTGAAGACCGCCAAGGGCGACTTCATCGGCCGTGACGCGGTGCTGCGCAAGAAGGAAGCCGGCCTGTCACGCCGGCTCGTACAGTTCCGGCTGAAGGATCCGGAACCCCTGCTCTTCCACAACGAGGCGATCCTGCGCGACGGTAAGATCGTTGGTCCGATAACGTCTGGCAATTACGGCCATCACCTCGGCGGCGCCGTCGGGCTGGGCTATGTGCCTTGCGAGGGCGAGAGCGAGGCGGATGTGCTGGCGTCGTCCTATGAGATCGAAATCGCCGGCGAGCGTTTTGCGGCGGAAGCCTCGCTGAAGCCGATGTACGATCCGAAATCGGAGCGGACGAGGATGTAGTGCCTTCTCGCCTCCCCCTTTGTGGGGGAAGGAAGGGAAAGTCGCCCTCTCAAAACCTTTCCAGCTTCCCTCGCACCTTCGCCAGAAACGCCGCCCTTGTCGCCGGTGTCGAGGCATCCATCAAATAGTGCGCCAGGAAAAAGGTCCGGCAGCGCGTGGCACACAGCGCCCGCATGCCACGCAAAAGGGTCTTGCGTCCCGGCTGGCCGACGACCACGCTCCACCAGGTCGGGGCGCCGCAGGTGGTGATGACGCCGACCTTGGTTACATGCGTCATCAGCGACTTGATCCGTCCCTTGCCGGCCGGCAGCTTGAAGGCGACGTCCGTTGCCCACACCCGGTCGAGCCAGCCCTTCAGCATCGCCGGCAGTCCGTACCACCAGGTCGGATAGACGAACAGGATCGCTTCGGCCCAGTTGAGCAGTTCGAAATGCGGCTTCAGTGCCGGGTCCTGCGGCGCCTGGTCATTGTAGGAGCGCCGCTCGCCGCAGCCCATCACCGGGTCGAATTTCTCCGCATAGAGGTCGAGCAGCCGCACCTCCCAGCCTCGTCGCATCAGCACGTCGATGGCAGTGTCGCGGATGGCGGCGCAAAAGCTCTCGGGTACCGGATGGCAGTAGACCACCAGCGCGCGCATCAGAAGGCATCCATGCTGGCCGCGACCTTGGTCGTGAAAGCCTTGCGCGAGCCGTCGGTAGACAGGTTCATCGCGTAGTGCGCGAGGTAGGTCACCGGCGCGCCCGGTTTGACGGTGGCGCGCAGCATCCGCTTGATCAGCCTGCGCGGCGGATCGCCCATCAGCATGGCGCGGAACCGGCTGCCGCCATAGGTGGTCACCGCCGCAACCTTGCGAATGTTGTGCAGCGACGGCTGCGCCTTGCCGTCGACCAATTTGAACGACACGCCGGGCAAGAACACGCGATCGAAAAAGCCTTTCAGGATCGCTGGAAAGCCATAGTTCCAGACGGGATAGGAAAGCACCAGCGCATCGGCGCGCAGCAGGCGCTCGACATAAGGAGCGACAGCGTCGGCGGGGCCCCGTGGGTTGTGGTAGTCCAGCCGCTCCTGGCGCGTCAGTCGCGGATCGAAACCCTCGGCATAGAGATCGCAGTCGTCGACCGTATGGCCCGCCGCCGTCAGGCGCTCGACGATCATCCGATGCAGGCCGGCATTGAAGCTGGTCTCGACCGGATGGGCGTAGAGGACGAGGATGTTCATCATCCTACCTTCTGCAGCCCCTTGAACAAAAAAGTCCGCCCGGAACGGTAGTCGTAGTCCGGGTTTTCCCAGGCGATCATCTTGCCGGGGTTGAGGAGCCCTTGCGGATCGGTCTCGCGCTTGAAGGCGAGTTGCACCGCGTCGGTCTGCTTCATGCCGCCCTCTTCCAGCGTGTAGCGATGCGGGTTGAAGATCGGGCAACCGTTCGCTTCATGCAGGCGCACGATCTCGTCGAGCCGCGCTTCGGTCGTGAACTTGACCAGCGGCAGGCCGAAGCAGGTAATGTTGCCGTCCAGCCGCACGAATTCGAGATGCGAGAAAACCTCGCCCGGAAACATCGCATCCATCTTCTCGACAAGCGCCAGCTGGTTGGGAAAGGGATAGAGCGACTGCAGATAGGTGATCGAAGGGTCGACGCGCAGCGCCCTCAGCGTGGTGTGGTTCCAAGCCAATTCATAGGCCGGCGGCAGGCCTTTTTTCTCATCCGGCGTCGCCGTGGCCGCATTGTAGATCACCTCGCCGCCGGCACGCCGGGTGAAGGCAAGAAAAGCGTCCAGCCCATGCTGCGCCACCATGACGAGGCAAATGCTCTGCCCGTCGCTCAGGAATTTCTGGTGCCGCTTGAAATAGAGCTGCGGCACGGGTGCGGCGATCGGTGTGATCAGCTTGGTCAGGATGCCGTCCTGACACGCCAGCGCATTGCCATAGCGGGCCGCATCCATGAAAGCGTCGAAGCCGACAATGACGTCGATCCAGTCATAAGCCGCGGTCAGCGGCATCTCGACTTCCGATATGATGCCGTTGGTGCCGTAGGCATGGGTCACCTTGTGCAGATCCGCGCCGGTGAGCTCGAGCGCTTTCGGCTCGACCTCCATGGTCACCACGCGCAGCCGAAGCACATTGCCGAAATCGCGCAACCCGCCGAAATTGATCGAGCCGACGCCGCCCGAACCGCCGGCGATGAAGCCGCCAATCGAGGCTGTGTTGTAGGTGGAGGGCGATAGCCGCAGTTCCTGCCCGGAATGCGCCCGCGTTGCCTTGTCGATATCGGCCAGGATCGCCCCCGGCCCGGTCACGACGCGACCCGGAGCGATCGACTTGATCTCGTTCATCTCGGCAAGGTTGAGCACGACGCCGCCGGAGAGCGGCATCGCCTGGCCGTAATTACCGGTGCCGCTGCCGCGCGGTGTCACCGGCACGCCATGACGATGACAGGCGGCAAGCACGCGGATCAGTTCGGCCTCGTTCTTCGGCGTCACGATCAGGTCGCCGGTGACATGGTCGAGCTGCTGCTTCAGCACCGGGCTGTACCAGTAGAAGTCACGGCTCTTCTGCTGGACGATGGCCGGATTGTCGTCGACCTTCAGGCCTTCGAGATCGCGTTTGAGCGCCGAAACATCCATCATTCCACCATCAGTTCGTCGAGTTCGGCATAATCTGGCAATTGGCGGTCGATCACCTTGCCGCCGCGCACCACGATGCGATCCGATTCGGGCCGCGACAGCAATTCCGTCCAGCTTCGGCCTTTGAACACGATGAAATCGGCATCACCGCCGGCAGCCAGCGTGCCGAAGCCATCAAACCGCATCACCTTGGCCGGCGTCGCGGTGACCGCTTGCGGCCAGTCGGCGACCGGATGATCGAAATGCAGGATGCGCGTCGCCATGCGGTAGACCTCCAGCATGTCGAGATCGCCATAGGCATAGAAGGGATCACGCGTGTTGTCGGAAGCAACCGCCACCGGAATGCCCCTCGCCTTCATCTCGTGCAGCAGCGTCACGCCACGCCAGCGTGGCGTGGTGCCGTCGGCGCGCCGGTCCTGCAGATAGAGATTGCACATCGGCAGCGAGACGACGGCGAGCCCCGCTTTCGCCACCTTGTCCAGCGTGTCGAGCACATCGAGATCCGGCTGGCGCGCCAGCGAGCAGCAATGGCCGACGAGGATCTTTCCTTCGAAACCGTTCCACAGAGCGGCCTCGGCGATCTTCTTCAGCGATATGGCGGAAATGTCGTTGGTCTCGTCGGCATGGAAATCGAGATCGAGGCCATGCTTGATGGCCTGCGCGAAGACGTGGTCGAGCAGCTCTTCGAGGTCCGGCGCCATATAGGTGACGACACCGAGCACGCCCTTTGCCGCGGCAACCCTCTTTGCCAGCCTGTCGAACCACTTTTTGTCGCGCACGCCTTCGATGCCAAGCAAGCAGGCGCCCTGCAACTCGATGCGGCCGCGCCATTCCTCGCGCATCGCCTCGAACGCCGGCCAGGAGATCTCCTCCTGCGGCGCGACGCTGTCGATGTGGGTGCGCAGCGCCCTTGTGCCATGGGCGTAGGCGCAGCGCAGCGAGAAATCCATCCGCCGCGCCAAATCCTCGGCGCTCCAGCGTGCCACACGATCGGCATCGGCGGCATTCAGCGCGCCCATGAACGTGCCGTCGGGATTGGGCTTTCGCGGCCAGATATGGCCCTTGTCGATATGCGTGTGGCAGTCGACGAAGCACGGCAGGATTATACGGCCGCCCAGGTCGACCGCATCAGCGGATCGGCCATGCGCGGTGATGCTGGAAATCTTGCCGTCGGCCACAGCGATGTCGGCAAGCCCGAAGCCGTCAGCATCGAAGGGCGCGGAAAGGCCTGGCGTCAGTGAGCGATGAAGGCGAACATTGGCGAGATGGTAAGAGCCGGAGGTTGGTATCAAGCGTTGCCCCCCTCTGCCCTGCCGGGCATCTCCCCCTCAAGGGGGGAGATTGGCAGCGTCCGTGCCGGCTCATTTTTTTCAATGTTGGAGATTGGCGAAGATCGTGACAGCGGCCAATCTCCCCACTTGAGGGGGAGATGTCCGGCAGGACAGAGGGGGGCGCCTCGCACCAACATATCAATCACGTCACACACCCTAGCGCTCCTGCTTCAGCGCGCTTTCATGCCAGCGCCGCAAGATGAGATGCGATATCAGCGACAGCACGAGGAAGATCAAAATGCCGGTCAGCGAGATCAGGAACAGCGCCGCGAACAGCCGCGGCGCGTTGAGCCGGTAGCCGGCCTCGATGATGCGCGAGGCAAGGCCGGACGACTGGCCGGTGGTACCGGCAACGAACTCGGCCACCACGGCGCCGATCAGCGACAGGCCGCCGGCGATCTTCAACCCGCCGAGGAAATAGGGCATCGCCGCCGGCAGCCTGAGATAGCGCAATTGCTGCCATCGCGTCGCGCCGTTGAGCTTGAACATGTCGCGCAGATTGCGGTCGACGGAGTTGAGGCCAAGCGTGGTGTTGGACAGGATCGGAAAGAAGGCGACGATCCAGGCGCACAGCAGAAGCTTGGTCGTCTGGTCGTTCACATAGATGTTGATCAGCGGAAAGATCGCCACGATCGGCGTCACCTGCAGCACGATGGCGAAAGGGAAGAACGACATCTCGACCCATTTCGACTGCGCGAACAGCACCGCCAGCCCGACCCCGCCTATGACCGCCAGAGCCAAGCTGAGAAAGGTGATGCGCAAGGTGACCAGCAGCGAGGAAAACAGCAGGCCGGCATCGTTGTAGAGCGTCCACAGCACCACGCCGGGACGCGGCAGGATGTATTGCGGGATCTCGTTCCACACGCAGATGCGATCCCACAGCCAGATCGCCAGGATCATGATCGCCAGCGGCAGCACCCAGCGGCCGATCCGTTCGAACCGCGCCTGGCGCACGCGGCGTGCTTCCTCGGGATCGAGTTGGAGCATCCGCTCGTCAATGGCCGTCATAATGCGCGCCTGCTGTTGAGTTGATGGCCTTGACCAGCACGTCGGAGGCCTGACGGCACAGTGCCGCATAGTCTGGCGAGGTGCGAAACGCCTCGTCGCGCGGATAGGAGGCCTCGATGGCGAGTTCGTCGAACACCCTGCCCGGCCGCGCCGCCATGACGACGACGCGGTTGGACAGGAACACGCTTTCGAAGACACTGTGGGTGACGAAGACGACGGTGAACCGTTCGTCCTGCCACAGTTCCAGGAGATCGTTGTTGAGCTTGAAGCGGGTGATCTCGTCGAGTGCCGCGAACGGTTCGTCCATCAGCAGTACGCGCGGTTTGGTCACCATGGCGCGCGCTATGGATACGCGCATCTTCATGCCGCCTGACAGTTCGCGCGGCACTGCGTCTTCGAAACCGGTCAGGTGAACCCGCGCCAACATCTCCGTTATCGTCGGTGTCGCCTTGGCGCGCGAAATGCCTTTCAGCCGAAGCGGTAGCCAGACATTGTCGAAAACATTGGCCCAAGGCAGCAGCGTCGGCTCCTGGAAGACGAAGCCGATGTTCGAGCGGTCGAGCGAGCCGCCACCGCGCCAATCGAGCACGCCGGAAGTTGGCGTCGACAGGCCGGCGATCAGCCGCAGCGCCGTCGACTTGCCGCAACCCGACGGCCCGAGCAGGCTGACGAAATCGCCTTCCCGGATGGTCAGGTCGACGTCGCTGAGCGCCGTCACGCCGTTGGAGAACACCTTGCCGACGCCCTTCAGCGCCAGGAGCGTCGGGGCCGCACCCGACGCAGCCGGCGCTTGCGCCACTTTTTCCCTTATCATTCCGGGGCGGCCTATTTCTTCAGCTCGAGCCCGACGCCTTTGTTGATGAAGGTCAGCGTGTAGGCCTTCTTGATGTCGATGCCGGCTGGCGTGACCTTGGCCTTTACCATCTTGTCGTAGAAACTCTTGATCCGCGCGTCGGTCATGGCGCCAATGCCGAGCTTTTCGGTGTCGCCGGAATCGGCCAGGCCGAACTTCTTCATCTGCTCGATCGAGAACGCGATCTGCTCGTCGCTCATGTCGGGATTGTCTTTCTTGATCATGTCGTTGGCGGCTTTGTTGTCGCCGTAGAGATATTTGTACCAGCCCTTGGCCGAGCCATCGACGAAGCACTGGACCACCTCCGGCTTCTTGTCGATCGTGTCCTGCATCACCTCGATCGTCGTCGAATAAGTGTCCCAGCCATAGTCGGCGAGCAGGAACTGGTTCGGCACGAAGCCGCCTTCCTTCTGGACCGCGAACGGCTCTGAGGTGACGTAGCCCTGCTGGATCGACTTCTTGTTGGCGAGGAAGGGAGCGGTGTTGTAGGTGTAGGGCGCGCGTTTGGAGGCGTCGAAGCCGAGTTCGATGACCATCCACTGGAAGAAGGTCTGCACGCCCTCGTCGCCCAATATGTACTGGTCGGCGTTCTTCAGGTCCTCCCATTTGTCGAGCCCCTCGCCGGGGTGGGACATGATGACCTGCGGGTCCTTCTGGAAATCCGCCGCCACCACGCGCATCGGTATGCCTTGCTGGACCGCATCGAAGGCCGACAGCAGATTGCCGCCCATGTAGAAATCGATCTTGCCGGCCAGCAGCATCGGCCGGCCGCTGACTTGCGGACCGCCCTGCATGATGGTGACGTCGAGGCCACAGGCGGCGTAGGTGCCGTCCGCCACGGACTGGTAATATCCGCCATGTTCCGGCTCGGCCAACCAGTTGGTGCCGAAGGTGACTTTCTCATTCGCAGCCGCACCCAGCGTGCTGGCTGCAAGCAGGGCCACAACCGCCACCGAGATCTTCTGTTTTCCGTACATCGACACCACCCTCTGTTTGCTCCGGCGCGCCACGCGCCAGGCTCGACACCAAAGATTCAAGAAGCAAGACACATGCCACCGGCGTCTGGCGCCGGGACCGCCCGCTTGAAAGACGTTGCCATGCCAAGCGCGAACGGGTCATGCTGTACGGAAGGCATCGTGCCTATTTTTTGAACGGCTGTCCACAATCGCCCGGGCAACATGCACCGCCATCTTGAAGGTGTAATGAGTCCGGCTTTAGGTGGCGGCATCCAGGAGATTGCCATGTTCAAATTCCTCACCCCGAAGTCCATCAAGCCGCCCTTTGCCCGCTATAGTCACGGCGTCGAGGTGCCGGCCGGCAAGCGGCTTGTGCTGTGCTCGGGCCAGGTCGCCATCACCGCCGACGACCTGATTCCCGAAGACGCCGGAGCGCAGGCCGAACTCTGCTTTCAAAACATCGCGGCGGTTCTCGGCGAAGCCGGCCTGGGTCTCAGGGATATCGTGCGCATCAACGCCTATGTCACCGACCGCGCGCATCTGCGGCCCTATATGGACGTCCGCGACCGGCTGTTTTCGAGCCCCGCGCCAGCGTCGACATTGATGATCGTTTCCGGCTTTGCCCGGCCCGAATTCAAGGTCGAAATCGAGGCCATCGCGGCGGGGTGATCGACAGGCCGCCCGTCCCGCGCTAGGTCTGCCTGACCATTGAAGAGGCATGACATGACCGTACCCAAAAGACGCGTGTGGTGGGGCGACTACCGGACCACCGAATACGCCTCGATCGATCCCGAGGCGACCATCGCCGTGCTGCCAGTGGCGGCGATCGAGCAGCATGGGCCGCATCTGCCTGTTTCGACCGACACGTCGATCATGAACGGCATGCTCGACACGGTCATTTCGCGCCTGCCCGACGATCTCGACATCCGCATCCTGCCGGTGCAGGCCGTGGGCAAGTCCAACGAACACCTGCATGCGCCGGGTACCCTCACTCTGCCGGCAACCACGCTGATCGAAGCCTGGACCGAGCTTGGCCTGTCGATCGCGCGCGCCGGTGTGCGCAAGCTGATCGTGGTCAATTCGCATGGCGGCAACGAGGAGATCATGGGCATCGTCACGCGCGAATTGCGCGTGCGCGAAAAGATGCTGGCGGTGAAGACCAGCTGGCAGCGTTTTGGTCGTCCGGCCGGCATGTATACCGAACTGGAGGACCGTCACGGCATCCATGGCGGCGATGTCGAGACCTCGCTGATGCTGCATTTCCGGCCGGACCTCGTGGACATGGGCAAATCAGACAGTTTCGTTTCCAATGTCGCCAAGGCCGAAAAGGAATTTTCGCTGCTGCGCCACACCGGCACCCACGCCTTCGCCTGGATCGCCAGCGATCTCAACCCGAACGGCGTCGTCGGCGACGCCAGCATCGCGACGGCGGAGAAGGGCCGGCTGACGGCAGAATATCAGGCCGACGGCTTCATCAGCCTGCTGCAAGATGTGCGCAAGGCGAAGCTTGCCGACTGGCTGAAGTAGCCTAACTGCGAGGCACAGATGTTCTGACCGTCCGATGGCAGATCGCCGGCTCCCAATTTAGCGGAAGCCTTTCTGCCCTCGTCATCCTGGGGCGAAGCAAGGAGCGAAGCGACGCGGCGCGGACCCCAGGATCCATGCCGGGACTCGGAAGCGCTGCTACGGTGCAGAAGTCTGCTCCGCTGCATTCCTCGACAAAGGTCGCGGCATGGATCCTCGGGTCTTCGCGACGGAGCTTCGCTCCTGCTCCGCCCGAGGATGACGAAGACGGGGAGGCTTCAGCTAACTTACAACGGTCGTATCGTTCCGCTCAAAACTACACATCGATCCTCAGCGCAAAGGGCGTGCCTTCAAAGGCGTCCGCGCCGCGCCCGATCGATTCGATCGCCTCGACCATGCGGCCGTTGCGCTCAAGCAACGCATCGGCCACGGCGATCAGTCGCGGATTGGGCGTTGCCGAAGGCGACAGCGCCCGCAGCGTCCGCGCCAATTCGGCCTCGTCACGCTTCGGCGCCAGTGCTGCCGCGATGATATAGGCCGAAGCCGTCGAGCGGCTGATGCCGGCATAGCAATGCACGAGCATCGGCCTTGCCCGGTCCCACCGGCGCGCGAAATCGAGCAGATTGCGGACATGATCTTCGCCCGGCATGGTCATGCCGTCCTGCGCCACCGCGATGTCGTGCATGACCAGATGCAGGTGGTTTTCCCTCGAGATCGAGGCCGGCCGCACCACCTCCGTTCCGGCGGCGAGCAGCGAAAGCATGCGGTCGGCGCCGGTCCTGGCCACCGTTTCCTCGATCTTTGCCAGCGAGCAGACATGGATCATTGTTTTGAACCCTTCGATTGATGCTCGCGCCGCGACGCCCATTCGGCAAGTGCGGATTCGAGCCGCTGCCATTCCTCCTCACTGCCCGGCAGGCCGGCGCGCAGAACGTCAGGCCGGTCGGCAAAATGGCGAAGCAGGATGCCGCGCTCGCCGAGCGCTGCAAACAAATCGGCGGCATTGGTCAGACTGAGGAAACGATACAGTGTGGTTCCGCCCGCAACAGGAACGCCGAAGCGGCCGAAAAGCGCATCGAGACGCGCCGATTCACCGGCCAACGACGCCCGCATCACGTCCTGCCACCCGATGTCGGCAAGCGCGCGGATGCCATATTCCAGCGCCGGGCCGGCGACGGCCCATGGTCCGAACTGCGTATCCAGCCGGTCGACCGTCGCAGTATCGGAAAGTGCAAAGCCGAGCCGCAGTCCGGCCAGGCCAAAGAACTTGCCGAACGAGCGCAGCACGACGAGGCCGCCCCGACCGACATCGCCCGCGAGGCTGTGCTGACGCGGGCCGACATCCATGAACGCCTCGTCGACGACCAGCAGTCCGCCCTTGGCGCGCAATCCGGCGGCCAGAGCCAGCAACCGGTCGCGCTCTATGACACGTCCATCCGGATTGTTCGGATTGACGATGATGACGAGGTCGGCGTCCGCCAACGCTTCGAAATTATCGACCTCCGCCACCTGGTGCCCGGCGATCGCGGCAGCGCGGGCATGTTCGGCGTAGGTCGGACCCAGCACCAACGCCTTGCCGGGCGAAATGAGCGACGCAACGCGCGGCAACAGGATCTGTGTGCCCGGCGCCGCCACGACGTTGGCTGGCGACGGCGCGCCGTAAGTACTGGCCGCGATCTCTGTCAGGTCGCGTGTGCGCGCGGCTTCCGGCAACCGCGACAGCGAGGTGGCGGGCAGGTCGAAAAGCGGGTAGGAGTGCGGATTGATACCGGTCGAGAGGTCGACGAAAGGCAGCAGGGCGTTGGGGAAAAGCACCCTCGCGCGGCCAAGACTTCCACCATGGTCCACAACCGCCCCATTAAGAAGCTTCATGTCAGTCCTGATCGCTTTCCTGTCATTGGTCGTCGAATTCGCCCTCGGTTACCCCGACTGGCTGTTTCGCGCCATCGGCCATCCGGTGACGTGGTTCGGCAGGCTGATATCCTTTCTCGACCGCAGGCTCAACCGCGCCACTGATCCCGACGCGCTGCGTCGCAAGCGCGGTGTCCAGGCGCTGCTGGTCATCGTGCTGGTGCCGGCGGTGATCGGCCTCAGCGTACAGATCCTGTTCTGGTTCGTTCCCATGGGCCTGGTCATCACGGCCCTTCTGGCAACGTCGCTGCTGTCGCAGAGGAGCCTCTATGAGCATGTCGAGGCGGTGGCTGACGCCCTCGACACCGGCGGCCTTGCTTTGGCCCGCCTTGCCGTTTCGCGGATCGTCGGTCGCGACCCTGAAACGCTCGACAGGGCCGGTGTCTGCCGCGCGGCGATCGAGAGCCTGGCCGAGAACTTTTCCGACGGCATCGTCGCCCCTGCCTTCTGGACCGGCGTCGGCGGCCTGGCTGGCGGCGCCGCCTACAAGGCCGCCAACACCGCCGATTCGATGATCGGCCACCGCACCCCGCGCCACGAGGCGTTCGGCTGGGCGGCGGCGCGCTTCGACGACTGGATCAACCTGCCGGCGTCGCGGCTGACGGCGCTTCTGATCGTGCTGGCGGCGTTCTTCGTCAAAGGCGCTGATGCGAAAAAAGCCTGGCATGCGGTGCGGCGCGACGCGAAAAAACACCGCTCGCCCAATGCCGGCTGGCCGGAAGCGGCGATGGCCGGTGCGCTCGGCCTGGCGCTCGCCGGCCCGCGCTTCTATGGCGGCGTGCTGGTCGACGACGTCTTCATGGGCGAAGGTGGGCGGCGTGAAGCCGACAGCCTCGACATCAGGCAGGCGCTGAAACTCTATCGCGTCGCCGACTATCTGCTGATCGCTCTGTTCGGGTTGGTTTCGGTCGTTGTCATCGTTGTGACCTAACCTCACCCTCCCCCGTCTGGGGAGGTTGAGGAACACTCAGAACTCGATCCCCTGCTGCGCTTTCACGCCGGCGGAAAAATGATGCTTGGTCACGCTCATTTCGGTGACGAGGTCTGCGGCCTCGACCAGCGCCGGCTTGGCGTTGCGGCCGGTGACAACGACATGCAGGCCCTCGCGCCGCGCTTTTAGCGCGCCAACCACTCTGTCGAGATCGAGATAGTCGTAGCGCAGCGCAATGTTCAATTCGTCGAGCACCAGCAGGCTGATCGACGGATCGGCCATCAGTTCGAGCACCTTGGCCCAGGCGGCTTCGGCGGCAGCGATGTCGCGCTTCAGATCCTGGGTTTCCCAGGTGAACCCCTCGCCCATCGCGTGCCACACGACACGGTCGCCGAAGGCGGCGAAGGCGTCCTTCTCGCCGGTGTGCCACTTGCCCTTGATGAACTGGACGACACCGACGCGCTTGCCGTAGCCGAGCATCCGCAGCGCCAGCCCGAAGGCGGCCGTGGTCTTGCCTTTGCCCGGGCCGGTGTTGACGATGAGCAATCCCTTCTCGACCGTCTTGCTCGCCACCTCGGCATCCTGCACCGCCTTGCGCTTGGCCATCTTGGCGCGGTGGCGCTCTTCATCCTTATTGTCGATATCGGTCATATCATTTCACCTTGAGCGGCAGCCCCGCCACCATCAGCAGCACCGTATCGGCAATCGCCGCGACCTGCTGGTTGAGCCGGCCGGCGGCATCGCGAAAGCGGCGCGCCAGTGCATTGTCCGGCACGATGCCTTGGCCGACTTCATTGGACACCACGAACCAGGGTCCGCGCGGCCGCGACAACACCTCCGCCAATCGCCGGCATTCAAGGTCCAGATCGTGTTCGGCCAGCATATGGTTGGTCAGCCACAGCGTCAGGCAGTCGACAAGCACCGGCCGATCGCCCGGCAAGGCGGCAAGCGCGCCGGCGAGATCGAGCGGTGCGTCGATGGTCGTCCAGCCGTCGCCGCGCCGCGACCGGTGCAACGCGATGCGCTCACGCATCTCGTCATCATAGGCTTGCGCCGTGGCGACATAGGTCCAGGGCGGCGGCAAGGCGGTCGCCAAAATTTCGGCGTGCGCGCTCTTGCCGGAGCGCGCACCGCCGATGAGGAAGGTCAGTGTCTTGCGATCAGGCAAAGCTGTCGCGCAGGCTGGTCGCGGTGCCGGTGAAACGACCGCGCACCACACCGACTACCGCTCCGAGCACCAGCCAGAACACCAGATTGGTCACGGTCACCGCCACCACGAACTGGTGATGCAGCCCTTCCGGAATCGCCGTCTCGTAACTGTCGGGCTGCGGTGCCCCGACAACATGCGGTGCGACGATCAAAAGGACGGCAAGGATCGCCAGCGGCAGCGACTTGCGGAACGCGATCAGGCCGAGACCGGCAGCGGTTGCCGCCACCGTTGCCCACCACCAGATCTGGCGCTGGGTGAGATCGGCGGCCGGCATGGCCGGCAGTTCCGGCGGCAGGCCGAGGCCCGGCGCCAGCGTGAACACGGCAAAGCCGGCCAAGCCCCAGAACACGCCCTGGCGCCAACCACCGATACCGCCGGCGAATTCGGAAACCGCGACCAGGATCAACCCGAAGCCGATGCCGGTGACGATGTTGGCAAGCACGCTGAAGGCGAAACGCTCGAAACCGTCTGCCGGCGCCCAGCCCTCGTCTTCCGCCGCAGCAGTCGCTTCGGCAGGGGCCGGAGCGGCTGTGCTCATGGCATTGCTATCCGTTGCTGCCGGAGCGGCATGGTCATGGTGATGCCCGCCGCCCGCCTGTTCGTAGACTTCCGCCTTCAGGATCAGCGGCACGGTCGCATAGGCCTGCATGCAGGCGAGAACGACGCCGGCCACGAGCCCTGCGATCGCCGCGATGAACACGACGTTGCGAAACAGGTTCATGATGTCAGCCCCTCGTCAGTGGCAGGGAAACGCCATCGAATGGCGATAGTCGTGAGCCGCATTGTGGACCGCATCGATATGCGAGAAGCCGACAAAGCCCATCACGAAAATGCCGAGCAGCGCGGCGAGCGCAAGCTGCATGAAGCGCGACTGCGAGGAGACGGAAGCGCCGAGGGAGACGGAAGCGGTAGTCATGTCTTGTCCTTTCGCCCTCCACCCGAGGGCATCGAAGTCAGTTTCCTGTCGCCGGCAGGTCTCCTGGCTCACGGATCAGCGTCCTTCCCCACCTTCCCGAAGAAAAATCTTCAGTGGCATATGGAGAGGACTACCGCACACAGTTGCGGGGGCAGCCACGGCATTGGGCGAAATCCGCCCTTACCGCATTCCCTCTTGGCTCCAAAATGGAACCGGCGACACCGGCGACTATAGGCAGAATCCTCGCGTCCGGCAAACCAAATTCCGCCGGCGACCGTTGCGAATGCGCCATGAAGGTCAAAGCGATTTCGGCAGATAGCGCCACGTCACGAAGCCGCAGACCGCCGCCAGCAGGCCAAGCGTGACGAACACCGAGCCCAGGCCGAAGAAGGCCAGCACCACCGAATAGACCAGCGGCGGCGTCAGCTCGGAAAAGTCGAGATAGGTGCGATAGACCGCCGCCATCTGCGATCTTTCATAGGAGCGCACCGAGCGCATGAAGGCGGTCGAGCCGAGCGCGTCGAGTGCAATGGTGAAGAAGGCGCCGCAGAGCAGGAAGGCGCCGGTGAGCAGCGGCACGGTTTCGCCGACGAAGCCCGCCGCCAGAAGCGCGACCGACATGGCGAAATAGGCAAATGTCATGGTCCTGCGGCCGCCAAAGCGCTTTCCCGCCTTGCCCCAGAAGATGGCCATGAACAAAAGCGCGTTGCCGGCCGAAACCAGCAGGCCGCCGGCCAGCTTGCCCTCACCCGTAATGACCATGAACAGCGGCCCATAGACGAAGAACGTCGTCCAGAAACAGGAGCGCCCAAACGCGATCAGCCAGGCCAGCCTGAGCCTGGGCTGGGCGATGAAGCGGCCGATATTGGCGAGCGGATTGGCTGGTCGCGTCTTGCCGGGACGGATCGACGGGTTGTCGCCGAGCCGGTAGGTCCAGAACAATGCCAGCAGCGCTAACGCGAACACGGCCACCGCGCCATGCGCGGCATAGACGCCGAAGCGCGTGTAGAGGAAGATGCCGAGCGTCGGCCCACCGGTCCAGGCCAGCATCGACCACGCCATGCGCAGCGATTCGGCCTGCATGAAGTCGGTCTTGCGGATGTGGTCCATGATGTAGAGGTTGAGCGTGATCGACAGCGCGCTGGCTCCCATCACCCGGCACAGCATGCCGGCCAGTTGCCCGGCAAGCGTGTCGGTGACGAAGAACAGCGAGCCGATGGCCAGCAGGCAGGCGCCCGCCGTGTAGACCCAGCGCCGGGCGAAACGGCGGATCAGCATCGGCATGAACAATGTCACCGACAGGCCGAGCATCGCCACGACGGTGTAGAGGATCGAGACGATCTGCTCGTTGTGCAGGATCTCGTAAGCCTGGATCGGGATGACGCTCGACACCGTGGCGCGGGCGAAGGATTCGACCGCATAGAGCGAAGCGAAGGTGCGCGCGTCCGCGGCCTTGAGGGCCGGTAGCCAGATCGGATGGCGCACATGGGTGGACATTGCTTTCCCCGAAGCAGATTCACCGGGTCAAATCTGCCGTGGCGACCTCAGCGCCAATAAGAGGAAACCGACGTGCATCCGGCAAAAGCGAAGCCGGCCAAAGGCTTTCCGGCACTGGCCCAATGCCGCGGCTGATCCGGCGTTATCGGCAGGGTTGCCGGTCTTCTTTTGTCCTGGGCAACCGTGATAGTCCTCCAGCGGGGCTGAATCAGAATGCGAGACCATGAGCATCCAAACGCCGACCGCGCCCATTCAGGATCGACCAAAGCGCATCGTCGCCATCGACATCGTGCGCGGCATCGCGCTGATCGCCATGGCAAGCTACCATTTCACCTGGGATCTGGAGTTCTTCGGCTACACCGATCCCGGCCTGACCGCCTTCGGCTGGTGGAAGATTTACGCGCGCTGCATCGCCTCGACCTTCCTGTTCCTGGTCGGCGTCAGCCTGTATCTCGCCCACGGCCGACAAATCCGCTGGAACGGCTTCTGGAAGCGGTTCGCCATGGTCGCCGGAGCCGCGATCGCGATTTCGGTCGTCACCCGCATCGCCACTCCGGACGGCTTCATCTTCTTCGGCATCTTGCACGAGATCGCGCTGGCCAGCCTGCTCGGTCTCGCCTTCCTGCGCCTGCCGGCGCTGCTGACGCTTGTCGTCGCCGCGCTCGTTATCGCCGCCCCCGTCTATCTGCGCTTCGAGGCCTTCGATCACCCATGGCTGTGGTGGGTCGGCCTGTCGGCGACCAATCCGCGCTCCAACGACTACGTTCCGCTGTTTCCGTGGTTCGGCGCGGTACTTGCGGGCATCGCGGTGACGAAACTCGCCGCAGGTGCCGGCCTGCTTGCCAGGCTTGCCAATCTGGCGCCCGGTCGCTTGGCCAACCCGCTGGTCTTCATCGGCCGGCACAGCCTGGCTTTCTATTTGATCCACCAGCCGCTGCTGATCGGCTGCGTCTGGCTGTTCTCGCAAATCATGCCGGCGCAGGTCGAAACCCCGCAGGTGAATTTCCTCAAAACCTGCCAGCTGTCCTGCGAGCAGTCGCGCGACACCGAGTTCTGTACGAGCTACTGTGTCTGCATGCTCGATACGCTCGAGGGCGAGTCCACGCTTGATAGGCTCTACAACAACGATCAGACTGCGGAGTGGAAAGCGCATTTGTCCGATCTCGCCGGCATGTGCACCGCCAAGACCGACAGCAAGTTGATGGAGGGAGGGGCCGAATGACCGAGAACCAGCCGAAGCCGGGGCTCATACCGTGGCCGCCGCTGATCTACATCGCCGCCATCGCCATCAGCATCGCACTGGGCCTGCTCTATCCCCTGCCCTGGATCGGCGACCTGCTGGGCGATATCCTGTTCGCGGCCGGCTGGGTGGCGCTGTTTGCCGTCGCCGCACTCTGGTTCACCGCGATCCGCACCATGATCCGGGCCAAGACCACGCTCAACCCCAACGCTGTACCCGATCACCTGGTCACCACGGGTCCCTTCGGCGTCACCCGCAATCCGATGTATCTGGCCAACACGCTGCTGTTGATCGGCGTCGCCTTTGTCTCGGGCATCGTGTGGTTCCTGCCACTGGCGTTCATCGCCGCCTATGCCACGCAGAAGGTGGCGATCGAAGGCGAGGAAAAGGTGCTGGCGGCAAAATTCGGCAAGAAATACCGCGACTACGCCAAACGCGTGCGCCGCTGGATTTGAGCTGGCTTTCAAGCGGCCAATCTCCCCCCTCGTGGGGGAGATGTCCGGCAGGAGAGAGGGGGGCGCTGTCCCTCAAACTCTCTGCCTAGGTATTCACGCCAAGCTCCACCAGCCGCTCCACACAAGACTCCTCGGCCTGGTCGAGTTCAGCCAGCGTCTCCTCGAGGTCGCGGCGTTTCTGCCGGAGATCCTCGCGCTTTTCCTCGATGCGCTTGATCATCAGGTTGAGCTGGCCGACTTCGCCGGGCGGCTCCTTGTACATCTGGATGATTTCGCGAATCTCGTTGATCGAGAAGCCAAGCCTTTTGCCGCGCATGATCTGGCGAATGAGCTGCCGGTCGGAGGGGCGAAACAGCCGCGTGCGGCCGCGCCGCACCGGCTGCACCAGCCCTTCGTCCTCATAAAAGCGCAGCGTCCGCGTCGACACGTCGAACTCGCGGGTCAACTCGGTGATCGAATAATATTCTCGCATTGCCACTCCCACACGCCGAAACACCGGGGCGATCGCCATCGCGGCGTCACCCTTCTGTCCCGAACCAAAACCCATGCCATGCCGGAATCGACATGGCGCCCCGCGCGAGCCTCGCACGGCATTTACGTAAAAGTCAATTGAGCCAAAAGGCGTGCCTTCAGGGCACGCCGAACCACCACGTGGCAATGCCGAGAAATGCAAAGAAACCGACGACGTCGGTAACCGTGGTGACGAAGACCGCCGAAGCGACCGCCGGATCGACCTTGAAACGATCGAGCAGCAGCGGGATCAGGATGCCGGCCAGGGCGGCCACGAACATGTTGATGATCATCGCCGCCGCGATGATCCCGCCCAGATTGGGATCACGGAACCAGGCTGCCGCGACGATGCCGATCAGGATGGCGAAGACGATGCCGTTGATGAAGCCGACACCCATCTCGCGGCGAATGATGCGGCCGGCATTGTAGATGTCGAGATCCCTGGTCGCCAACGCCCGCACGGTGACGGTCATGGTTTGCGAGCCGGCATTGCCGCCCATGCCCGCGACGATCGGCATCAGCACCGCCAGTGCCACGATGTGTTCGATCGTGCGGTCGAACAGGCTGATCACCGACGCCGCCAGGAACGCGGTCAGAAGGTTGATCAGCAGCCACGGAACGCGTGAGCGCGAGGTCGAAAAGATGCTGTCGGAAAGCTCTTCGTCGCCGACGCCGCCCATGCGCATCAGATCTTCCTCGGCCTCCTGCTGGATGACGTCGACGACATCGTCGATGGTCAGAACGCCAACCAGCCGTTCGTTCTCGTCGACGACCGCGGCCGACAAAAGATCGTACTGCTCGAATTCCCGCGCCGCCTCTTCCTGGTCCATGGTGGCCGGAATGGCGTGCCGCGTCTCGTGCATCACCTCCTCGACCTTGACCGAACGCTTGGTGCGCAGGATCTGGTCGAGGTCGATGGCGCCGAGCAGCTTGAAGCTCGGATCGATGACGAAGATCTGGCTGAAGCGCTCGGGAAGATTGTTGTCCTCGCGCATGTAGTCGATGGTCTGGCCGATCGTCCAGAACGGCGGAACCGCGACGAACTCGGTCTGCATGCGGCGGCCGGCCGTCTCTTCGGGATAATCGAGCGAGCGGCGCAGCCTGATCCGCTCGGTGAACGGCAGTTGCGACAGGATCTCGTCCTGGTCTTCCTGGTCGAGATCCTCGAGAATGTAGACGGCGTCGTCGGAATCGAGCTCCTGCACCGCCTGCGCGATCTGCGCATTGGGCAGATTGTCGACGATCTCCATACGGATCGCCTCGTCGACCTCCGTCAGCGAGGAAAAGTCGAAATCGGCGCCCAGGAGTTCGACCAGCGCGCGGCGCTGTTCGGGATGCAGCGCCTCGAGCAGATCGCCGAGCTCCGACTGGTGCAGGTCGTCGACTTCATGCTTGAGGGTCAGCGTGTCGCGGTCGGCGATCGCCGCGCCGATCCGCGCCAGGAAGGACGAAAGCACGGCGCCGTCCTCGCCATAGATGTCGGCGTGGTTGTCCTCGGCGGCCCCGGCGCCGGTCGTCCGTTCGTGCTCGCCTTCCACCAGCGCCTCCCGCCACAAGAATCCCGGAAAAGGTGCAAATCAGGTCTAGAGCATCGGACCCAAAAGGGGAAACCGGTTTTGGAGAAGCCGACGCTCAAAAAGAAAGTGGCGTAAAGTGCGGGAATATCAACGAAATGCGTCCGGCCCGCAGCGGGCGAGACCGGCACAAATCGGATTATGGGAAGAGAATGGTGCGGTCGAGAAGACTCGAACTTCCACGGGTTGCCCCACAGCGACCTCAACGCTGCGCGTCTACCAATTCCGCCACGACCGCACGTGGTAGAGCCGGAACCGACCGGCTCGCGGCGTGTAGCAAATCGTTTCCGGTGAAACAAGTGCACGGCAAGCAATAATGTCAGGCGATTGGCATAATGCTCCACAGGGCCCGAACGCAGCGCCGGAACTGGACGTTTGCGCCTGATATCGCCATATGGAAGGCAAGTTGATGTCGCCCAAAGGTGCGAGGCGTTTTTGGGCGCGCCATGGACAAACGAAAAGACGACGCCATGACCGAACGCAGCCAGATCGCCACGTCGTTCCTGCCGCTTCCCGGCTCGGCACCGGTCGAATGGCTGATCGAGCCCGGCCTTACCGCCTATCCCGAGGCACTTGCCTTCATGGAGGCGCGCGCCGAGGCGATCCGCAGCGGCGCTGCCGGCGAAATGGTCTGGTTGGTCGAACACCCGCCGCTCTACACGGCCGGCACCAGCGCCCGTGGCGAGGATCTGATCGACGCCAGCCGCTTCCCGGTCTTCGCGGCCGGACGCGGCGGCGAATACACCTATCATGGGCCGGGCCAGCGGGTCGCTTACGTCATGCTCGACCTGAAGCGGCGGCGCGAGGATGTCCGCGCCTTCGTCGCGGCGCTCGAACAGTGGATCATCGGCACGCTTGCCGCTTTCAATGTGCGGGGCGAGCGCCGCGAGGACCGGGTCGGCGTCTGGGTCGTGCGGCCGGATCGCCCTGCTCTGCCGGACGGTTCGCCGGCGGAGGACAAGATCGCGGCCATAGGCATCCGGCTGCGGCGCTGGGTGAGTTTTCACGGCATCGCCATCAATGTCGAGCCCGATCTCGACCATTTCAGCGGCATCGTGCCTTGCGGCGTGCAGGACCACGGCGTCACCAGCCTCGTCGACCTCGGCCTTCCCCTGACCATGGCCGATCTTGACCTGGCGTTGAAATCCGCCTTCGAGGATGTGTTCGGTCCCGCCACGGCCTTGCCTGTCGAAGCGGCCCGCAAAGCCGGCTGATCCTTCCGGATCCGGTACGGCTCAAATCAGCTGGGCGGAGGCCCACAACACGCCATAGCCATGGATGGCGAACACCGCCAGCAACGCTGCCGCCATGGCGAAGCGGTCGACGGTGCGGATCGGCTTCAGCTCGTGGCGTGGTTTAAACCCGCTGCTCATCGTCAGCAGGCTGAGGATCGAAAACACCGCTCCTGTCGCGAGCAGGAAGCTGGAGGAAAAGCCGGCCTGCCAGCCCACAGCCAGGAAAGCCGAGAGCAGGAAGAAAGAGGCCAGTGCCAGCGCGATCGGCCCCGGGCAGATCTGGCGCAGCACCTGGCCGCCGTCGAACTTCCACACCGGCACCAGATTGGCGATGTTGAACAGGGCGGCAAAGCCCGCCAGCGCCGCCAGCAGGGCCGCCGCCAGCCGGTGACCTTCCGTGCCGGCAAAGGTGCTTGCGGCGATGGCGATCGGCACCAGGAAGGCGGAAAAGCCGGCGCCCATCAATGCCACGAAAGCCACTTCGAAACGGCTGTCATAGGGCCGCCCGCCAATGGCGATGCCGCCGAGCAGCGGAATGAAGATCATCCGCGCCCGGTTGTGGCCCATCAGCCGGAACGCCGCCATATGGCCAAGCTCATGCAGGGCGACCACCGATGTGAGGATCGCGGCCAGTGCCAAACCGCCGAAGTGAAGGCCGAAGAATGGCCACAGGATCAGCGCCGAAAGCCCGGCAAAGCCGACCTGACTGAGCGGATGCTCGAACCAGCCGCCCTTGCGATGCTTTCCGGTCCGCGCCCAGCGCTGCAGCTTGGAGAGTTCGCGGCGTAGGGCGAAATAGCGGAACACCAGGAAGGCAACGCCACGATAGCGATCGGTCTGGCTGAGCGTCACCCGCGTGCTGTTGCCTTCCGAAACGAGTTCGGCGGTTTCGCGAAAATCCTTCCAGAACGAAGCGTCGAGTGCCGTATCCTCGATGACACGCATCGAGAAGCGGCTGCCTTCGACGACGTCTTCAAACCGCGACTTGCGTTCGATCGGCTTGCCGTCGCGACCTTCCCAGGACAGCGTGATGCGGGCCACGCCCTCGCCGTCCGGGGCCTCGGCGGACAGGATCTCACCGGACCAGCCGGCATCGCTGCCGAGCGGCCACAGCGCCTGCCAGAGGCGCTGCCGATCCATCGCCACCAGACGGGTCAGCCGGACCGTGCGCAAACCAAGCGGCACCGTCATCAACAGAAAGATCAGCCCGAGATTGCTGGCCACCAGAATGGCCGTGACGATGGGCGACACCTGGACGTTGCTCCCTGTCTTGCCGGGGCACTCTAACGTCGCTGCGGCAAGAAAAGCTTAACGGCGGAGCGGTCTTCGACCGCATGGGACCCACGGCGGCGAACGCCGCCAAATCACATGGCTCCAATCCAGATTGCCATGGAGACGAGAAAGGTGCTCATGCAAACCAGTGAGATGACATCCTGAACCAGATCGGTCATAACTCTCTCCTGTTGTTGATATGTTCGTATTTTGTTCTAATTTTGTTTCAAAGTCAACGGACACAATCCGGCCGTGTCCGAATTTCCGGGCGATCAAATCGGCAGGGTTAAGAAAAGGTTGACGGGCGAACGACGGTTGCCCAGCGCCGACCAGGCACGATGAGACTGGGGTCAGGCCGAGCCGAGAATGGTGGATTTCGAGAACCGGAGCGGAGCGTACTTTTGGGTACGTGAGCACCGTTCTACCGCGACGGGGTAGAACGGGAAGCGCAGGAAGCCGCCTTTCGCAGGCCGGCCTCCCCCCAGTATCGCCGTGCCCTAGAGCGGCACCACTTTGCCGTCGGCCAAGGTGACGCGCCGGTCCATGCGCGATGCCAGCTCGTGATTGTGGGTGGCGATCAGCGCCGCGAGGCCCGATTGCTTGACCAGCGCCGCCAGCGCCTCGAACACATAGGACGCGGTGACCGGGTCGAGATTGCCGGTCGGCTCGTCCGCCAGCAGTACCAGCGGCGCATTGGCGACCGCACGCGCAATGGCAACGCGCTGCTGTTCGCCGCCGGAGAGCTCGGACGGCCGGTGCGCCGCGCGTTTGCCGATCTGCATGTAATCGAGCAGCTGCGCCGCGCGCTCGGCCGCGTCCTTGCGGCTGAGCCCCTTGATGAGCTGCGGCATCATGATGTTTTCCAGCGCCGAGAATTCCGGCAGCAGATGATGGAACTGGTAGACGAAGCCGACATCGTTGCGGCGGATCGCCGTGCGCTCGTCGTCGGACAGCCGCCCGCAGGCGCGGCCGGCCAGGATGACGTCGCCGGCGTCGGGACGCTCCAGCAGGCCGGCGGTGTGCAGCAGCGTCGATTTGCCGGTGCCAGACGGCGCCACCAGCGCCACCATCTCGCCGCGCTTCAGCGAGAAGTCCGCACCATTGAGAATGGTGAGCTTTCGCGGTCCCTGGACGTAGTGCCGCTCGACGCTCTTCAGCTCGATAATGACCTCGGCCACTATTCGTACCTCAAGGCTTCGACCGGATCGAGACGCGCGGCGCGCCATGCCGGAAACACCGTTGCCAGGAAGGACAGGCCGAGCGCCATCAGGACGACATAGGTCGTCTCGCGCGGATCCATCTTCGCCGGCAACTGGCTGAGGAAATAGAGTTCAGGATTGAACAGCACCTTACCGGTCATCCACGAGAAGAACTGGCGGATCGATTCGATGTTGGTGCAGATCAGTACGCCGAGCAGCACACCGGCAAGCGTGCCGGTCACGCCGATCGCCGCACCCGTCATCAGGAAGATGCGCAGGATGGCGCCGCGCGACGCCCCCATGGTGCGCAGGATGGCGATGTCGTGGCCCTTGTCCTTCACCAGCATGATCAGGCCGGAGATGATGTTCAGCGCCGCCACCAGCACGATCAGCGTCAGGATCATGAACATGACGTTGCGCTCGACCTGCAGCGCGGAGAAGAAGGTCTCGTTGCGCTGGCGCCAATCGACCATGTCGATCGGCCGCTGCGCCGCCGCCTCCACTTTCGGTTTCAGCGCATCGACATCGTCTGGATTGTCGACATAAATCTCGATCGTTTGCGCCCGCCCGTCCATGTTGAAATAAAGCTGCGCTTCGGAAAACGGCATGTAGACGATGGACGTGTCATATTCGGACATGCCGACTTCGAAGATCGCCGCGATCTTGTAGCCCTTCATGCGCGGCGTGGTGCCGATCGGCGTCACGTCGCCGTCGGGCGAAATCAAGGTGATGGTATCGCCAAGCGTCAGGCCGAGATTCTCAGCCATGCGCTTGCCGATGGCAACGCCCTCGCCAGAATCGAAATCGGCGATCGAACCCTGCTTGATGTTGCTGGCGACGATGGCGATCTTGCTCAGATCCTCGCCGCGTATGCCGCGAACCAGCGCTCCGGTTCCGCCGCCGACATTGCCTTGCGCAAGCACCTGGCCATCGATCAGCGGGATGGCGTATTTGACGCCTGCTACACCGTTGATGCGGCTGGCGACCTGCGCATAGTCCTCCAGCGGCGAATCGAGCGGCTGCACGATCAGGTGGCCGTTGACGCCGAGGATGCGCGTCAAAAGCTCCGCCCTGAAACCGTTCATCACCGCCATGACCACGATCAGCGTGGCGACGCCCAGCATGATGCCGAGGAACGAGATCGAGGCGATCACCGAGATCACCGTCTCCTTGCGCCGCGAACGCAGATAGCGCCAGGCGACCATGCGCTCGAAGATGGAAAAGGGTCCGGCGCCGACCGATCTTGCCGCCACCGCCTCGCTCATGCGGCGACACCGAAGCGCTTCTTCGCGTCCGCGATCGGCAGCGTCTCGCGCTCGCCGGTCTTGCGGTTCTTGATCTCGATCTCGCCGGCGGCGACACCGCGCGGTCCGACGATCACTTGCCAGGGAAGGCCTATCAGGTCGGCGGTGGCGAACTTGCCGCCGGGCCGCTGGTCGGTGTCGTCGTAGAGCACGTCCTTGCCGGCGGCGACGAAAGCGGCATGCAGTTCGTCGCAGACGCCGTCGCACTCGGCGTCGCCCGCCTTCATGTTGATCAGTCCGATGTCGAACGGCGCCACCGCCTCCGGCCAGATGATGCCGTTATCGTCATGGCTGGCTTCGATGATCGCCGCGACCAGCCGCGACGGACCGATGCCGTAGGAGCCGCCGGAGACGAAATGATCCTTGCCGTCGGGTCCGGTCACCTTGGCGCCCATGGGCTTGGAATATTTGTCGCCGAAATGGAAGATGTGGCCGACCTCGATGCCGCGCGCCGAAACCTTGTCGCTCTCGCCGATCTTCTCCCACGCCGCCTCGTCATGCATCTCGTCGGTGGCGGCGTAGGGCGTCGTCCATGTTTTGACGATGTCGGCGATCTCGGCGTCGTTGGCAAAATCGGTGTTGGCGCCGGGCACATCGAGCGCAAGATAGTCGCGGTGGCAGTAGACCTGGCTCTCGCCGGTGTCGGCCAGGATGATGAATTCGTGGCTGAGATCGCCGCCGATCGGCCCGGTGTCGGCCCGCATCGGTATTGCCTGCAGCCCCATGCGCGTAAAAGTCCGGAGATAGGACACGAACATCCTGTTGTAGGCCGCCTTTGCGCCTTCGAAGTCGAGATCGAAGGAATAGGCGTCCTTCATCAGGAACTCGCGCGACCGCATGACGCCGAAGCGCGGCCGCACTTCGTCGCGGAACTTCCACTGGATGTGGTAGAGATTGAGCGGCAGGTCCTTGTAGGACTTCACATAGGCGCGGACGATCTCGGTGACCACTTCCTCATTGGTCGGGCCGTAGAGCATGTCGCGGTCCTGCCGGTCCTTGATGCGCAGCATCTCCTTGCCGTAGTCGTCATAGCGGCCGCTTTCGCGCCACAGATCGGCCGACTGGATGGTCGGCATCAGGATTTCCAGCGCACCGGCGCGATCCTGCTCGTCGCGGATGATGCGGCATACCTTGTCCAGCACCCGCTTGCCGAGCGGCAGCCACGAGAAGCTGCCTTGCCCCTGCTGGCGGATCATGCCGGCGCGCAGCATCAGCCGGTGCGAGACGATCTCGGCCTCGCGCGGATTTTCTTTGAGGATCGGCAGGAAATAGCGCGACAAACGCATGGGCAGGTCCGTGAGTGAGGAGGGCCGCGTCAGAATCGGCGCGACTTTGGCTTGCTTGACCCGGCTTCATAGCCATTTCAAGGCGGAATGGGAACCCGGACGCTTCGGCCCGAAAAGCGGAATCGATTTCCAAAAAACATGGGTAGCCGGGATCAGAAGCGTCGCACCGCCGTTCGCCCGTCCAGAAGACCCATGGCGCTGCAAGGCCTCCCGGTCATTGTGCGCGTCTTGGTGATCGTTCGCCAAGCAACGCCTGCCACACTATTGTGCAGTGCAGCACGAGAATGCCCGTTTCAAGGCAAAATTCTTCGTGACATTTTCATTCGCCTTAGGCTAATGTACCTCGATAACCGAGAGGGCAGAAAAAAATCTGCTCTCCTACGCGGTCAAAGTCTTGGGAGGATGCGATCTAGGCGCGGTTACTCGCTGCCGCCGGAAACCGGAAACAGATCGGACGCGTTTAAATTGCAAGGCCTCGTGCCTTGCATTTTTTTTGTGCAATCATCTGCTTAGCGCAACGCGTTGCCAAACCACCTTACCCAGCGTCAGCGCTCGTCAGGCCGCAAAACGGCACGACATTCCCCGCCGAAACCCGCCCGGTTCCGACATATGAAAACGCCGTCGCTGGACAGTCTATTTAGCCGGCGTCTGGCTGAATTCCGGCACGATGTGCGGGATGTCGTTGAGGCTGTATCCCAGCCCATGCGTCAGGCCATAGAAAATGCCCATCAGGATCGCGGTGGCGATGGTGGTGCGGATCACGGCGCGCAGCATGTGAGGCCCACGCGGCGCGCTCGGAACCGTGCCGAGCGTCACGTCGTGATCGTCGTCCTGCGTCCTCACGCTGAACGGCAGCACGGCGAACAGCACCACCCACCAGGTCGCGAAAAACAGGGCGGTGAACGAAACCCAGCTCATGATTGCTCCAGTTCGATCAGCGTGCCGAAGAAATCCTTCGGATGCAGGAACAGCACCGGCTTGCCGTGCGCGCCGATCCTCGGGTTGCCGTCGCCCAGCACGCGGGCGCCGGCGGCCTTGAGCTGATCGCGCGCGACCAGGATGTCGTCGACCTCATAGCAAAGGTGATGCATGCCGCCGGAGGGGTTCTTCTCCAGGAAGGCGGCGATCGGCGATCCCTCGCCCAAAGGCTCCAGAAGTTCGACCTTGGTGTTGCCGACATTGACGAACACCACCGTCACCCCGTGCTCCGGCAGCGCCTGCGGCGCCGTCACCTCCGCGCCGAGCGTGTTGCGGTAGGCCGCTACGGCAGCAGCCAAATCCGGCACGGCAAGCGCGACATGGTTCAGACGTCCGAGCATAGGTTTTCCTCAGGGCAGTATGGCAATAGGGCAGTATGGCAATAGGGGAAAAGCTGACCTGCCTCGTATCGAAATCCCTACTGCCCTACTCCCTTACTGCCCCACTCCCCTCAGCGAGTAACGAACACCGTCACCAGCGGCTTCTTGCCCCAGGCTTCGTTGGCGGCGCCGCGCACGGCGCGCCGCACTGCTTCCTGCACCAGGTCGAGGTCTTTTCGGCGCTGACGGGGGATCGAGTCCACCGCGCCGATTGCCGCATCGATCATCAGATCTTCCAGCGACTCGCCACGGCCATCGGCCTCGGCGACGCCGATGGCGACCAGATCGGGGTCGCCGGCAAGCTCATATTTGTCGTCCAGCACGACATTGACCGCCACGTGGCCGGCAAAGGACAATTTGCGCCGGTCGCGGATGCCCATCGCCTGATCGGTGCCGATCAGTCTGCCATCCTTGTAGATACGGCCGAACGGCACCTGATCCATGATGGTGGCTGGGCCGGGAGCAAGCCTGAGCATGTCGCCGTCGCGCACCTGCGCCACCTGGCCGATGCCCGATGTCGACATCAGCGAGCCCTGCGCCACCAGATGTGCCGCCTCGCCATGCACGGGAACGCCGATCTGCGGGCGCACCCATTCATACATCTTGCGCAATTCGCTGCGCCGCGGATGGCCGGAGACATGCACCAGCGCATCGCCGTCCTCGATGATCTTGACGCCGAGGTCGATGAGACGGTTCTTGATCTCGAGGATCGCCTTCTCGTTGCCGGGAATCGTACGCGAGGAAAACACCACCGTGTCGCCTGCCGTCAGCGACACCGACTTCATCTCTTCGCGCGACAGCTTGGCCAGTGCGGCCAGCGGCTCGCCCTGGCTGCCGGTGCAGATGATGACCAGGTTTTCGCGCGGGATGAAACCAAAATCCTCCTCGGCGATGAACTCCGGCAGACCGTCCATGTAGCCAAGTTCGCCGGCCACATCGATGACCCGCTTCAGCGAACGGCCAAGCACCAGGCACTGGCGTCCGGCATCGCGGGCCGCTTTGGCGATCGAGACGATGCGTCCGACATTGGAGGAGAACGTGGTGACGGCGACACGGCCTTTGGCAGCCTGAATGACGCCCTTGAGGCCCTCGCCCACAGCCACTTCCGAAGGCGACTCGCCTTCGCGCAGCGCATTGGTCGAATCGCAGATCAGCGCCAGAACGCCCTTGTCGCCATAGGCGCGGAAACGCGCCTCGTCGGTCTTCGGCCCGATCGTCGGCTCCGGATCGATCTTCCAGTCACCGGTATGGATGACGGTGCCTGCCGGCGAGGTGATCGCCAGCGACATCGGCTCGGGAATCGAGTGCGCGACCGGAATGGCTTCGATCTCGAAGGGGCCGACGGTGAATTTCTCGCCCGCCCGGTAGATCGTGACCGGTATTTTCGGTGCGCCCTGCTCGCCTTGCCGCTTGGCTTCCAGCAGGCCGGCGCTGAACGGCGTCATCCAGACCGGCGCCTTCAGCTTCGGCCATGTGTCGAGCAGCGCGCCGTAATGGTCTTCATGCGCATGCGTGATGATGATGCCGCGCAGATTGGCGAGGTTCTCCTCGATGAAGCGTGTGTCGGGCAGCACCAGGTCGACGCCCGGCAGGCTGGCATCGGGGAAGGTCACTCCGACATCGATGACGATCCATTCGCGCGCGCTGGGCGGCCCGTAGCCGTAAAGAGCGAAGTTCATGCCGATCTCGCCGACGCCGCCGAGCGGCACGAAGACGAGTTCGGCGTTTTCCGCTTTCGCCATGATTTTTCCCTTCCTGGCCCTCAGGCCAAGCTCAAAAGCAATTCCGGGAAAAGTGTGTAACGGTTTTCCCACCGGAGTTGCGCAAAAACAAACAGTTAGAACCGTTCATGAACGGCCCTATGCCCTGGCCGAAGCGACCGCGCCGAAATGCACATCGCCGGCGGCGATCGTCCGAACCGAACCTTCATCGTCGCGGATCACGAAACGGCAGTCCTCGTCAATGGTCTCAAACACCCCGCGCACCACATTACCGTCAATTCTGACGGCAACCTCGCCGCCGAGCCCCGCGGCACGATCAAGCCACCGTCGCCTGACGGCGGCAAGTCCGCGCCCCTCATCCCACAATCGGGCATTCTCGCTCCAGGCATCCGACAGCGCCAGGAACAGTGTTTCCGCATCGCATGCCGCGCCCAGCGCGCGCAAGGAAGTTGCGGGATACGGCAAATCCTCAGGGTATGCCACCACATTGACGCCGATGCCGACCGCCACTCCGAAACGGCCGCCCTCGAGGATTGCCGATTCCAGCAGGATGCCGGCCAGCTTGGCGCCGGAGGCAAGCACGTCGTTCGGCCATTTCAGCTCGAAACGGTTTTTTCCTTCGCTGCCACCGTCGAGGCCAATGGCGATCCGGCCCTTCGGCACCACGGCATCGAGTGCATCGGCCAGCGCCAGTCCTGCGACGAAGCCCAACGTCGCGGCAAGGCGAAGCTCTGCCTTGGTGATGACGAGCAGCGTCGCCGCCAGGTTGCCTTCCGGGGTCGCCCAGACGCGGCCGCGCCGGCCACGCCCGCTTTCCTGCTTCTTGGAAACGACCCACAATTTGCCGGAGTCGCCTGCCCTTGCGTGGTCCAGTGCCAGCGCATTGGTGGAGCCGACGCTCTCATGCGCCTCGAGCCGGAACCCTTCCGACGCCGAGGTTGGAGCCAGCCGAAATGCCATGCCGTCTAGAAAAACGTCTTGGCGGCGGCTTCGGCATAGGTGCCGATCGGCCCACCGATCAACACGTAGAACAGCACGAAGGCGCCGGAGACGCCGAGCACGACACGCAATTCCGTCGCCATCGGCACGAAGCCGCCGACCGGTTCGTCGAACCACATGATCTTGATGATGCGCAAATAGTAATAGGCGCCCACCACCGAGGCCAGCACGCCGATGATCGCCAGCACGTAGAGATTGGCGTTGATGGCGGCGAGGAAGACGTACCATTTCCCCCAGAAGCCGGCGAGCGGTGGAATGCCGGCGAGTGAGAACATCAGGATGGTCAGGATCGTCGCCATGACCGGATTGGTCGACGACAGGCCGGCCAGGTCGCTGATCTGCTCGACATTGCCTTCCTTGCGCCGCATGGCGAGGATGAAGGCGAAGGTGCCGAGCGTCATCACCAGATAGATCAGCATGTAGATGGCAACGCCGCGCACGCCGGCCTGGCTGTTGGCGGCAAGGCCGACCAGCGCGTAACCCATATGGCCAATCGAGGAATAGGCCATCAGGCGCTTGATGTTGGTCTGCCCGATTGCGGCGAAGGAGCCGAGTGCCATCGAGGCGATCGAGATGAAGACGATGATCTGCTGCCAGTCGGCGGCGATCGGCTTGAACGCGCCCATGGTGACGCGCACGATCAGTGCCATCGCCGCCATTTTCGGCGCCGCCGCCAGGAAGGCCGTCACCGGAGTCGGCGCGCCCTCATAGACGTCAGGCGTCCACATGTGGAACGGCACCGCGGAAATCTTGAACGCAAGGCCGGCCAGCACGAAGACGAGGCCGAAAACGAGGCCAAGCTGGCGCTCGCCGCTGCCGAGTGCCGTGGCGATTTCCTGGAAGCCGGTGTTGCCGGTGTAGCCGTAGACCAGGCTGATGCCATAGAGCAGCATGCCCGACGACAGCGCACCGAGAACGAAATATTTGAGGCCCGCTTCGGTCGAGCGCAGATTGTCGCGGTTGATCGCGCACAGCACATAGATCGCCAGCGACTGCAGCTCGAGGCCGAGATAGAGGCCGATCATGCTGTTGGCCGAGATCATCAGCATCATGCCGAGCGTGCACAGCAGGATCAGCACCGGATATTCGAACTTGTCGAAACGCTCCGCCTTGGCGAAGCGCATCGACATCACCAGCGTCACCGCCGAGCCGACCAGTGCCAGCACCTTCATGAAGCGGCCGAAGGAATCCTGGATGAAGGCATTGCCATAAGCGCTGCCCTGCCCGGTTCGGAAGATCAGCCAGGCGCCCGCGATCGCCAGCACGGCAACCGCGAGGCCGGTTACCGTGTTGGCCGTGTTGGCGCGCGAATAGGCTCCGACCATCAGCAGCGCCAGCGCGCCGACGGCAAGGATCAGCTCTGGCGTCGAGAGCGACAGGCTGGAGAGAAGGTCCGGCGTCATGGTTCGCAAAACCTCTGGTCAGTTCGCCGCCGCGGTCTGCGCGGCGCCGATGGATGCAGTGACATTGGTGACGAGCGACTTGACCGATTGGGCCGTCGCGTCGAAGACCGGGGCGGGATAGACGCCGAAGAAGATGACCAGCACGACCAGCGGGTAGATGATCACCTTCTCGCGCGGCGACAGGTCGAGGAGTCCCTTCAGGCTCTCCTTGGTCAGTGCGCCGAAGATCACCCGGCGGTAGAGCCAGAGCGCGTAGGCGGCCGACAGGATGACGCCGGTGGCGGCGAAGAACGCCACCCATGTGTTGACCCGGAACACGCCGAGCATGGTCAGGAACTCGCCGACGAAGCCGCTGGTACCGGGCAGGCCGACATTGGCCATGGTGAAGATCAGGAACACCGTGGCGTATTTCGGCATGTTGTTGACCAGCCCGCCATAGGCCGCGATCTCACGTGTGTGCATGCGGTCGTAGATGACGCCGACGCACAGGAACAGCGCGCCGGAGACGAGGCCGTGGCTGAGCATCTGGAAGATCGCGCCCTGCACGCCTTCCTGGTTCATGGCGAAGATGCCCATGGTGACGAAGCCCATATGGGCAACCGACGAATAGGCGATCAGCTTCTTCATGTCCTCCTGCATCAGCGCCACCAGCGAGGTGTAGATGATGGCGACGACGGACAGCGCGAAGACCAGCGGCGCGAACATTTCCGACGCCAGCGGGAACATCGGCAAGGAGAAGCGCAGGAAGCCGTACCCGCCCATTTTCAACAGGATGCCGGCCAGGATGACGGAGCCCGCCGTCGGCGCCTCGACGTGCGCATCGGGCAGCCAGGTGTGCACCGGCCACATCGGCATCTTCACCGCGAACGAGGCGAAGAAGGCAAGCCACAGCCATGTCTGCATGTTGGCCGGGAAATTGTGGGTCAACAGCGTCGGGATATCCGTAGTGCCGGACTGGAAGAACATCGCCATGATGGCGAGCAGCATCAGCACCGAACCGGCCAGCGTGTAGAGGAAGAACTTGAACGAGGCATAGACGCGCCGCTTGCCGCCCCAGACGCCGATGATGATGAACATCGGGATCAGGCCGGCTTCGAAGAAGACGTAGAACAGCACGATATCCAGCGCGCAGAACACGCCGATCATCAGCGTTTCGAGCAGCAGGAAGGCGATCATGTAGGCTTTGACGCGCTTCTCGATCGATTCCCACGAGGCCAGGATGCAGAGCGGCATCAGGAAGGTCGTCAGGATGACGAACAGCATCGAGATGCCGTCGACGCCCATATGGTAGGAAATGCCGGAATCGAGCCAGGCGACCTTCTCGACGAACTGGAAGCCGGACTGCGAATTGTCGAATCCGGTCCAGATGAACAGCGAGATGATGAACGTGAAAGTCGTCGTCAACAGCGCGATGGCGCGGATGTTGCGGCGTGCATTTTCGCTGTCGTCATTGATGAACAGGATAAGCAGCACACCAACCAGCGGCAGGAAGGTGACCAGCGAGAGGATTGGCCAGGCGGTCATCAGAGCATCATCCAGGTGACGAGTGCGGCAACGCCGATCAGCATGGCGAAGGCGTAGTGGTAGAGATAGCCGGTCTGCAGCTTGACGACGCGGTTGGTGACATCGACGACGCGCGCCGAAATACCGTCGGGGCCGAGGCCGTCGATGACGGTGCCGTCGCCGGTCTTCCACAGGAAGTGGCCGAGGCGCTTGGCGGGCCGAACGAACAGGAAGTCGTAGAGCTCGTCGAAATACCACTTGTTGAGCAGGAAGGCGTAGAGCCCGCGATGCTGCGCGGCCAGGTTGACCGGCATTTCCGGCGAGCGGATGTAGAATTTCCAGGCCAGCGCGAAGCCGATCAGCATGGCGATGAAGGGCGACAGTTCGACCCACAGCGGCAATTCGTGGATGTCGTGCAGGATGTGATTGTCAGGCAATGTGAACAGCGATGCCTTCCAGAACTCGGCATAGCCCTCGCCGATGAAGGCGTTGTGGAAGATGACGCCGGCAAACAGCGCGCCCGCAGCCAGGATGAACAGCGGCACCAGCATCACCGGCGGCGATTCATGGACATGGTGCATCACCTCATGGCTCGCCCGCGGCTTGCCGTGGAAGGTCATGAAGATCAGCCGCCAGGAGTAGAAGGAGGTGAAGCAGGCGGCGATGACCAAAAGCACGAAGGCCATGCCGGCAACCGAATTGTGGCCGGCAAAGGCGCTCTCGATGATGGCGTCCTTGGAAAAGAAGCCGGCGGTGCCGATGACCGTCACCGGAATGCCGACGCCGGTCAGCGCCAGCGTGCCGATCACCATCATCCAGTAGGTGGTCGGGATCAGTTTCCTGAGGCCGCCCATCTTGCGCATGTCCTGCTCGTCGGACACGGCATGGATGACCGAGCCCGAGCCGAGGAACAGCAGCGCCTTGAAGAAGGCATGCGTAAACAGGTGGAAGATCGCCGCGCCATAGGCGCCGACGCCGAGCGCCACGAACATGTAACCGAGCTGCGAGCAGGTCGAATAGGCGATGACGCGCTTGATGTCGTTCTGGACGAGACCGACGGTGGCCGCGAAGAAGGCCGTGAAGGCACCGATGAAGGTCACGACCGTCAGCGCCGAATGCGACAGTTCGAACAGCGGCGACAACCGCGCCAGCATGAACACGCCCGCCGTCACCATGGTGGCGGCATGGATCAGGGCCGAAACCGGCGTCGGGCCTTCCATGGCGTCCGGCAGCCAGGTGTGCAGCGGCACTTGCGCCGACTTGCCCATGGCGCCCATGAACAGGAGCAGGCAGACGATCGTCATGGCCGCCTGCTTGTCCAGCGCATGGCCAAGGAAAGTCAGCACCGCGGCACCCTGCGGCGCGCCTTCAGCGGGGATGAACGTCGCCGCATTGGCGAAGATGGTGCCCAGATTGACCGAGCCGAACAGCACGAACACGCCGAATATGCCGAGTGCGAAGCCGAAATCGCCGACACGGTTGACGACAAAGGCCTTGATTGCCGCGGCATTGGCCGACGGCTTCTTGTACCAGAAGCCGATCAGCAGATAGGACGCCAGCCCCACCCCTTCCCAGCCGAAAAACATCTGCACGAGGTTGTCCGCCGTCACCAGCATCAGCATGGCGAAGGTGAACAGCGACAGATAGGCGAAGAAGCGCGGCCGGTTCGGATCGTGGTGCATGTAGCCGATCGAATAGATGTGGACCAGCGCCGACACGGTGTTGACCACCACCAGCATGACCACCGTCAGCGTGTCGATCCGCAGCGCCCAGGACGCTTCCAGCCCACCCGACTGTATCCAGCGCAGCACGGGCACGGTGAACACCTCGCCATGGCCGAAACCGACGGTGAAGAACGCGACCCACGACAGCACGGCCGCGATCACCAGGAAACCCGAGGTGATGTATTCGGACGCCTTGGCGCCGAGCGACGTGCCGAACAGGCCGACGATCAGGAAGCCGAGCAGGGGAAGGAAGACGATGGCCTGATACATGGTGGTTCCGTCAACCCTTCATCATGTTCACGTCTTCGACCGCGATCGAGCCGCGGTTGCGGAAGAAGACGACGAGAATGGCAAGTCCGATGGCGGCTTCGGCCGCCGCGACCGTCAGCACGAACAGCGCGAACACCTGGCCGACCAGATCGCCGAGTGCTGCCGAAAAGGCGACGAAATTGATGTTGACCGCCAGCAGGATCAGCTCGACCGACATCAGGATGACGATGACGTTCTTGCGGTTCAGGAAGATGCCGAACACGCCGAGCGTGAACAGAACAGCCGATACGGTCAGATAATGTGCGATGCCGACAACCATCTCAGAGTCCCTCGCCTGTCTTGACCTTGCGGATTTCCATGCCGGTCGCCGGTGTGCGGCCGACCTGGGCTGCGATCGACTGCCGCTTGACGCCTGGCTTGTGGCGCAGCGTCAGCACGATGGCGCCGATCATGGCGACCAGCAGCACGAGGCCCGAAATCTGGAAGTAGTAGAGGTAGTCCGTATAGAGGATGTCGCCGAGCGCGGCGGTATTGGTCCGCGTGGCAAGATCCGGAATGGGCTTGGAGACCGTCGAAGCGAGCTGCGGCGCGAAGGTGTAGCCGCCGAGAACCACGATCAGCTCCGCCGCCAGGATCAGCCCGACCAGCGCGCCGATCGGCGCATATTGCAGGGCGCCGCTCTTCAGTTCGGCGAAATCGACGTCGAGCATCATGACGACGAACAGGAACAGAACCATCACCGCGCCGACATAGACGACGAGCAGGATCATCGCCAGGAACTCGGCGCCGGTCAGCATGAACAGGCCGGCGGCGTTGAAGAAGGTCAGGATCAGGAACAGCACCGAATGCACGGGGTTGCGCGACGAAATGACCATGAACGCCGATGCCACCGCGACAAAGGCGAAGAGGTAGAAAAAGGCCGCCTCTAGTCCACTCAACATTGGGGATCCCCCGGGTTCCTGTACAAACAGGACAACCGTCCTGTTTCGATGTTTGCTGCCGCCTCCGGCCGCAAGTTTCGTTGTGTCCTTAGACGAGGCCCCTCGCCCCGTCCATGCGTCAAATATCAGCGGTAGGGCGAGTCCAGCGAGATGTTGCGCGCCAGCTCGCGCTCCCACCGGTCGCCATTCGCCAACAGCCTGTCCTTGTCGTAGTAGAGTTCCTCGCGCGTCTCCGTCGCGAACTCGAAATTCGGCCCCTCGACAATGGCGTCGACCGGGCAGGCTTCCTGGCAGAAGCCGCAATAGATGCACTTCACCATGTCGATGTCGTAACGCACCGTGCGGCGGGTGCCGTCATTGCGGCGCGGGCCGGCCTCGATGGTGATGGCCTGCGCCGGGCAGATCGCCTCGCACAATTTGCAGGCAATGCAGCGTTCCTCGCCGTTCGGGTAACGGCGCAACGCATGCTCGCCGCGGAAGCGCGGGCTGGTCGGCCCCTTCTCGTGCGGATAGTTGATCGTCTCCTTCGGCGCGAAGAACTGGCGCATCGACAGGAAGAAGGCGCTGACGAAATCCTGCAGCAGCAGCGATTTGGCGGCTTGGGAAAGAGCGGACATCACGCAAACCCCGTGATCTTGAGGAAGGCCGCGGTGGCGACCACCATGAACAGCGAGATCGGCAGGAACACTTTCCAGCCAAGCCGCATCAATTGGTCGTAGCGGTAGCGCGGCACGAAGGCCTTCACCATGGAGATGCCGAAGAACACGAAGCAGACTTTCAGCACGAACCAGATGACGCCCGGCACCCAGGTGAACGGCGCGAAGTCGAACGGAGGCAGCCAGCCGCCGAGGAACAGGATGGTGGCCAGCGCGCACATCAGCACGATGGCGACATACTCGCCGAGGAAGAACAAAAGGAACGGGGTCGACGAATATTCGACCATGTGGCCGGCGACCAGTTCCGATTCGGCTTCCACCAGATCGAAAGGCGGGCGGTTCGTCTCGGCCAGCGCCGAGATGAAGAAGATGATGAACATCGGGAACAGCGCCAGCCAGTTCCAGTCGAGGAAGGTGTTGGGCAGGCCAAGCCGCGTACCAATTCCATCATGCTGCGACAGCACGATATCGGTGAGGTTGAGCGAGCCGGCGGTGAGCAGAACGGTGACGATGACGAAGCCGATCGAGACTTCGTAGGACACCATCTGCGCGGCCGAGCGCAGCGCGCCGAGGAACGGATATTTCGAGTTCGACGCCCAGCCGCCCATGATCACGCCGTAGACCTCGAGCGAGGAGATGGCGAAGACATAGAGGATGCCGACATTGACGTTGGCGATCGCCCAGCCGTGGCTGACCGGGATGACCGCCCAGGCCGAGATCGCCAGCACGGCCGACACCAGCGGCGCCAAAAGAAACACGCCCTTGTTGGCGCCTGACGGGATGACCGGCTCCTTGAAGACGAACTTCAACAGATCGGCGAAAGCCTGCAGCGTGCCCCAGGGGCCGACGACGTTCGGGCCACGGCGCAATTGCACCGCCGCCCAGATCTTGCGGTCGGCGTAGAGGATGTAGGCGACGAAGATCAAAAGAACGACGATCAGCACGACTGACTTCAACAGGATCAGCAGCGCCGGCAGCACGTAGAAGGAGAAGAAAGTGTCCATGCTTATTCTGCCGCCTGCTTGAAGCCGCTCTTGGCCAGTGCCGAGCATTCCGCCATCACGGCCGATGCCCGCGCGATCGGGTTGGTCAGGTAGAAATCCGTCACCGGCGAGGTGAAGGTGCCCTTGTTCAGCCGTCCGCCGAGCTTCGCCACCTCGGCGATATCCTCGGCATTGCCGGCCGCGACCTGGTCGATACGGGCCAGATGCGGGTATTCGCCATAAAGCTTGGCGCGCAGCTGCGGCAGCGAATCGAACGGCAGTTTCTTGCCGAGCACATCCGACAGCGCCCGCAGGATCGCCCAGTCCTCGCGCGCCTCGCCCGGCGCGAAGCCGGCGCGGTTGGTCTGCTGCACGCGCCCTTCGGTGTTGACATAGGTGGCCGATTTTTCCGTGTAGGCGGCCGCCGGCAGGATGACATTGGCGCGGTGCGCGCCCTGGTCGCCATGCGTGCCGATATAGACGACGAAGGCGCCGCCGGTCTTGGCCATGTCGATCTCGTCGGCGCCGAGCAGGAACAAGAGCTCCATTTCGCCCAGCATGCCGGCAACGTTTCTGCCGCCCTCGCCCGGCACGAAGCCGAGATCGAGACCGCCGACGCGCCCGGCCGCATTGTGCAGCACGGCAAAGCCGTTCCAGTCTGCGCGAGCAGCGTTGACGGCGGCCGCGAGCTTGGCCGCCTGGCCGAGCACGGCTGCGCCATCGGCACGCGCCAGCGCGCCCTGTCCGACGATGATCAGCGGGTGTGTCGCCTTCTTCAGCGTCTGGAAGAACTTGCCGTTTCCGTCGGCCAAATCCTTCAGCGAATCCGGCCCGGCGCCCAGCTGTTCGTAGTCGTATCGGGTATCGCCGACATCGCCGATGACACCGACCGGCAGATTGCCGGTCCGCCAGCGCTTGCGGATACGGGCGTTGAGCACCGAGGCTTCATAGCGTGGGTTGGCGCCGATGATCAGCACCGCATCGGCCTGCTCGATGCCTTCGATGGTCGGGTTGAAGATGTAGCTCGCACGGCCGAGCGCCGGGTCGAGTGCAGCGCCATCCTGGCGGCAATCGGTGTTCTTCGAGCCGAGCGAAGCCATCAGCAGCTTGAGCGCATAGGTTTCTTCGACGGCGGCGAGATCGCCCGCGATAGCGCCGATCTTTTCGGGCGCCGTCTTCGACACTGCATCCTTGATCGCGGCGAAGGCCTCGGCCCAGCTGGCGGCAACCAGCCTGCCGTCCTTGCGCACATAGGGGCGGTCGAGACGCTGCGTGCGCAGGCCGTCCCAGATGAAGCGGGTCTTGTCGGAGATCCACTCCTCGTTCACCGCCTCGTTGACGCGCGGCAGGATGCGCATCACTTCGCGGCCCCGGCTATCGACGCGGATCGCCGAGCCGACCGCATCCATCACGTCGATGGATTCGGTCTTGGTCAGCTCCCACGGCCGCGCCTGGAAGGCGAATGGCTTCGAGGTCAGCGCGCCGACCGGGCAAAGGTCGATGACATTGCCCTGCAGCTCCGAGGTCATCGCCTGTTCGAGATAGGTGGTGATCTCGGCATCCTCGCCACGGCCGATCAGGCCCAGTTCGGAAATGCCGGCGACTTCGGTGGTGAAGCGGACGCAGCGCGTGCAGTGGATGCAGCGGTTCATCACCGTCTTCACCAGCGGTCCGATGTATTTGTCTTCGACCGCGCGCTTGTTCTCGTGATAGCGCGAGGAATCGACGCCGAAAGCCATCGCCTGGTCCTGCAGGTCGCATTCGCCGCCCTGGTCGCAGATCGGGCAATCCAGCGGATGGTTGATCAGCAGGAACTCCATCACGCCTTCCCTGGCCTTCTTGACCATCGGCGTGTTGGTGAAGATTTCCGGCGCCTCGCCATTCGGGCCGGGACGCAGGTCGCGCACGTTCATGGCGCAGGAAGCCTGCGGCTTGGGCGGCCCGCCCTTCACCTCGATCAGGCACATGCGGCAATTGCCGGCGATCGACAGCCGCTCATGGAAGCAGAAGCGCGGCACTTCCGCGCCAGCGTCTTCCGCCGCCTGCAGCAGCGTGTAGTGGTCGGGTACAGTGATCTCTTTCCCGTCGACCTTGAGCTTTGCCATTCGCCTCAAACCCCTGCGGAGTTCCCGCAATCTCTTTTTCCGGACGCGGTCGAGACCACGTCGGGCACTTCATTCACTTCTTGACGGCGAGCGCCGCCGCTTGAGCTGTCCAATCGTCGCGGCCGATGCGGCCGCCGAGCGACAGATAGTCCTCGACCCAGGCAACCTCTTGCGGCGTCCATGCCGCGATCTGGGCATACGTCCAGATGCCGAGGCCGTTGAGAACCTTTTCCAGCTTGGGCCCGATGCCCGATATCGCCTTGAGATCCGCCGGTTTCGCCGGCTTCTCCACGGCCTTGGGCTGCCTGAAATCCTCGGGCAACAGCGCATCGCCGACGCCGCTTGTTGCTGGAGCGGCGTTTGCGGCCGGCACGGCAGTTGCGGCTTCCTTGGCGGCAATATCGGTGACCTCCCTGGCGAAGGACTGCGCCTCGGCGATCATGGTTTTCGCCGTCGCCCGCGCCTTGGTGGAGGAAGAGTTCGGATCATCGAACTGCGCGACGCGCGCCTCGAAATCATCGACGATCGGCTGCAGCAGCCGTTGCGAGGCTTCTGCCGCGCCTGAAAACGCGCCCAGCCAGACGCCGAAAGCATGATTGGCAAGCCCGAGGCCAAGCGCCGACATCGCCGCCGCGCCCGCCACAGGATGCACGAAAAGGTTGACGGCACTGGCCATCTCCTTCGGCATCATCCTGGTCAAGTCCTGGTTCATCTTGTCGATCTGGTCCAAATTGGGCATCAGCGGGTTCGAATACGGCGCCATAGAGTTCTCCTGGTCGTTTCGTCGTTCGCCCCGCCCTTCGCTGCGGACTTTCGTCCGCGTAAAACGTTCTTCTATTCCGCCGCCACCATCACAGGCTCGGCCCGGTGCGCATTGCGCGAAAACTCGTCGATGCGCCGCTCCACTTCGCCGCGGAAATGCCGCATCAGGCCCTGGATCGGCCATGCCGCCGCGTCGCCCAGCGCGCAGATCGTATGGCCTTCGATCTGCTTGGTGACGTCGAGCAGCATATCGATCTCGCGCTTCTGCGCCTCGCCGCGCACCAGCCGTTCCATCACCCGCCACATCCAGCCGGTGCCTTCGCGGCATGGCGTGCACTGGCCGCAGCTCTCGTGCTTGTAGAAGTAGGAAAGCCGCGCGATCGCCTTCACGACATCGGTCGACTTGTCCATGACGATGACAGCCGCGGTTCCGAGGCCGGATTTGAGATCGCGCAGCGCGTCGAAATCCATCGGCGCGTCGATGATCTGCTCGGCCGGCACCAGCGGCACCGAAGCGCCGCCCGGTATGACCGCCAAAAGATTGTCCCAGCCGCCGCGAATGCCGCCGCAATGCGTCTCGATCAGTTCGCGGAACGGGATCGACATCGCCTCTTCGACCGTGCACGGATTGTTGACATGGCCGGAGATGCAAAACAGCTTGGTGCCGACATTGTTGGGCCGGCCGAAGGACGAGAACCAGGCCGCACCGCGGCGCAGAATGGTCGGCGCAACCGCGATCGATTCGACATTGTTGACCGTGGTCGGGCAGCCATAGAGGCCGACATTGGCCGGGAATGGCGGCTTCAGCCGCGGCTGGCCCTTCTTGCCTTCGAGGCTTTCGAGGAGCGCTGTCTCCTCGCCGCAGATATAGGCGCCGGCGCCGTGGTGCATGTAGATGTCGAAATCGTAGCCGGACGTGTTGTTCTTGCCGATCAGCTTGGCCTCATAGGCCTCCTCGATCGCGCGCTGCAGCGCCTCGCGCTCGCGGATGAACTCGCCGCGCACATAGATGTAGGCGGCAACCGCACCCATGGCGAAACCGGCAAGCAGCGCGCCCTCGACCAGCGTGTGCGGGTCGTTGCGCAGGATGTCGCGGTCCTTGCAGGTGCCGGGCTCGGATTCGTCGGCATTGATGACCAGGTAGCTCGGCCGGCCATCGCTCTGCTTGGGCATGAACGACCATTTGAGGCCGGTCGGGAAGCCGGCGCCGCCACGGCCGCGCAGGCCCGACGCCTTCATCTCGTTGACGATCCACTCGCGGCCCTTGGCGACGATGCCGGGCGTGTTATCCCAGGCGCCGCGCGCCATCGCGCCGGCCAAGGACTTGTCGAACAGGCCGTAGATATTGGTGAAGATGCGGTCTTTATCCCCGAGCATTTTTCGTCCCTCAGACCGGCTTCTTGCCGAAGACGCGGATGTATTCGGCGACGCCACCCTTGGCGAGCGCCTTGGCCTGCTTGACCCAGTCGTCGCGATCGATGCGGCCCTGGAAAGAGAGATAGCCATCCACCCACTCGCGTTCGGCCTTCTTCCACGACGCGACCTGCGCGAAGGTAAAGATGCCCAGCGTATGCAGGATGCCCTCGATCTTGGGGCCGACGCCGGAGATCAGTTTGAGGTCATCGACCTGTGCCGGCCTGTCGATGCCGGCCGGGCGGTTCTTGTCCCCGAGCGACGGTTTGGCCGGCTTGGCGGCCGGTACCTTGACCTCTGGCGCCTTGAAGGCGGAGGCCGGCTCGGCCTTGGTGATGGGGCCACTGCGCTGCTTGGAAACCTGCTCGACTTTGGAGTCTGCCTTGTTGGCATTGGCGGCCGAATGCAGTGGAGCGGCAACACTCGCCGCCTTTTCAACCGCCGGCGCGACCTTGGTTTTTGAAGGCGTCTTCAACGCCGGGCTGGTTTCAGGGGCGTCGGTCTTCGGCTTGCTGGTGTTGGACGGTGCGACAGGGGCCGCGGCCGGCGCCGGCACCGGCGCTGCGACGATCGCGTCGGGTGCCGCCCTGGCGGCCTTGGCCGCCTCCCTGGCTTCCCTGTCGCGGGTCGACTTGAGGATCGCCTTTTCGCTCTTCAGCGTGGTGAGGCCGGAGGCCGGCTCCGAGCCGGTGCGGCCATTCTGCGGCCCCGGTTCTACCGCAGCACCCTTGCCGGCGTCATAGAGATCGATGATTTCAGCCAGGCGTTCCGGCGTCAGATCCTCGAACGTGTCCTTGAAGATCATCACCATCGGTGCGTTGACGCAGGCACCGAGGCATTCCACCTCTTCCCAGGACAAGGTTCCCTTGTCGTTGGTGTGGAACTGGTCGTGATGGACTTTGGAGCGGCAGACATCCATCAGCGCTTCCGAACCGCGCAGCATGCAGGGCGTGGTGCCGCAGACCTGGATGTGCGCACGCGTGCCGACCGGATTCAACTGGTACTGCGTGTAGAAGGTCGCGACTTCCAGCCCGCGGATGCGGGGCATGCCGAGCATGTCGGAGATCGTCTCGATCGCCGCCTTCGTCACCCAGCCTTCCTGCTCCTGTGCTATCATCAGAAGCGGGATGATGGCCGACTGTTCACGGCCCTTCGGGTACTTCTTGATCCATTGCTTCGCAGCCGCGGCATTCGCCCGGTTGAAGGCGAAGGATGCTGGCTGGACGCTGGCTTCTGCGAGACGGCGGACTGACATTTAGCGATCGACCTCACCAAACACGATGTCGAGGGAGCCGAGAACGGCGGTGACGTCGGCCAGCATGTGGCCGCGGCAGAGGAAATCCATCGCCTGCAGATGCGCGAAACCCGGCGCGCGCAGCTTGCAGCGGTAGGGCTTGTTGGAGCCGTCGGAAACCAGATAGACGCCGAATTCGCCCTTCGGCGCCTCGACAGCGGCGTAAACCTCGCCGGCCGGCACGCGATAACCCTCGGTGTAGAGCTTGAAGTGATGGATCAGCGCTTCCATCGAGCGCTTCATCGCCTGGCGCTTGGGCGGCACCACTTTGCCGTCGAGGTTCGACACCGGGCCGGTGCTCTCCTTGCCGAGCAAAAGGTCGACGCACTGGCGCATGATCTTCGCCGACTGGCGCATTTCTTCCATGCGCACGAGGTAGCGGTCGAAGCAGTCGCCGTTCTTGCCGATCGGAATATCGAAATCCATCTCCGAATAGCATTCATAGGGTTGCGACTTGCGCAGGTCCCAGGCTGCACCCGAGCCACGCACCATCACGCCCGAAAAACCCCAAGCCCAGGCATCCGCCAGCGAGACGATGCCGATATCGACATTGCGCTGCTTGAAGATGCGGTTGCCGGTCAGCAGCCGGTCGAGGTCGTCGATCGACTTCAGGAACGGGTCGATCCACTTGCCGATGTCCTCGACCAGCTGACGCGGCAGGTCCTGATGGACGCCGCCGGGCCGAAAATAAGCGGCATGCATGCGCGAACCGGAGGCGCGCTCATAGAACACCATCAGCTTTTCGCGTTCGACGAAGCCCCACAGCGGCGGCGTCAGCGCACCGACGTCCATCGCCTGCGTCGTCACATTGAGGATGTGCGACATGATGCGGCCGATCTCGCTGTAGAGAACGCGGATCACCTGGCCACGCTTCGGCACCTCGATGCCGAGCAGACGCTCGGCGGCCAGCGCAAAGGCATGTTCCTGGTTCATCGGCGCGCAATAGTCGAGCCGGTCGAGATAGGGTACCGCCTGCAGATAGGTTTTGGCTTCGATCAGCTTTTCGGTACCGCGATGCAGCAGTCCGATATGCGGATCGACGCGATCGACGACTTCGCCGTCCAGCTCCAGCACAAGGCGCAAAACGCCGTGCGCCGCGGGGTGTTGCGGGCCGAAATTGATGTTGAAGTTGCGGACGGAGGTTTCAGCCATTTACTGCTTTGCCTTCTCGTCACCCGGCAGCACGTAATCCGTACCTTCCCACGGGGACAGAAAATCGAAATTGCGGAATTCCTGCTTGAGCTCGACCGGCTCATAGATAACGCGCTTGGCCTCGTCGTCGTAGCGCACCTCGACGAAGCCGGTCAGCGGGAAATCCTTGCGCAAGGGATGGCCTTCGAAGCCATAGTCGGTCAGCAGGCGGCGCAGGTCGGGATGGCCGGAGAACAAAACGCCGTAGAGATCGTAGGTCTCGCGCTCGAACCAGTCGGCGCCGGGATAGACGCCGGTGATCGACGGCACCATGGTTTCCTCGTCGGCCTGCACCTTGACGCGGACGCGCACATTCTGCTTCGGCGACAACAGGTGATAGACGACGTCGAAACGCTTGGCCCGCGACGGATAGTCGGCGCCGCAGACATCGATGATCGAGATGAACTGGCAGCGCGCATCGTCGCGCAGGAAGGTCATCACCTCGACCAGATCGCGCGGCTCGACATGGACGGTGAGTTCGCCATAGGCGATATCAGCCTCGTTCACGCGGCCGATCAGCTTCTCGCCGAGATAGGTCGACAGTTCGCTCAGGGATGCGGTCATGGATTTACCGTTCGATCGTGCCGGTGCGGCGGATCTTCTTCTGCAAGAGAAGAATGCCGTAGAGCAGCGCTTCGGCGCTCGGCGGGCAGCCGGGCACATAGATGTCGACCGGCACGATGCGGTCGCAGCCGCGCACCACCGAATAGGAGTAGTGGTAATAGCCGCCGCCATTGGCGCAGGAGCCCATCGAGATGACGTAGCGCGGCTCCGGCATCTGGTCGTAGACCTTGCGCAGCGCCGGCGCCATCTTGTTGGTCAGCGTGCCGGCGACGATCATGATGTCGGACTGGCGCGGAGACGCGCGTGGCGCGACACCGAACCGCTCCGAATCATAGCGCGGCATCGAGGTGTGGATCATCTCGACCGCGCAGCAGGCGAGGCCGAACGTCATGAACATCAGCGACCCGCTGCGCGCCCAGGTGATGAGCGCCTCGGTCGAAGTGACCAGAAAGCCCTTGTCGGCCAACTCGTTGTTGATCTCGAGGAAGAAGGGATCGTCCTCCCCCACCGGCCTGCCGGTGTTGGGATCGATGATGCCCTTGGGCTTCGGCGCGACGAGGGTGCCTGAACTGTCGTTCAATCCCATTCCAGCGCTCCTTTTTTCCATTCATAGGCAAAGCCGATGGTCAGCACCGCCAAAAAAACCATCATCGACCAGAAACCGAGCATTCCGATCTTCGAAAACGACACCGCCCACGGAAACAGGAAGGCTACTTCCAGGTCGAAGATGATGAACAGGATCGACACCAGGTAGAAACGGATGTCGAACTTCATGCGGGCGTCGTCGAACGAGTTGAAACCGCACTCGTAGGCGGAAAGCTTTTCGGGATCGGGATTGCGGTAGGCCACCAGGAAGGGCGCGGCCAGCAGCGCCAGGCCGACAACCAGCGCCACGCCTATGAACAGGACGATGGGCAGGTATGAGCTCAAGAGTGCGTTCATGCTCGGCTTTCCGTTGGCGCCAATCCACGTTGATTACAGCACCGGACCCTAATGCGGAAGCGTGACAGTTTAACCGCTGAACCGTTTTAAGGGCCTATGCTGCAACGCGGCGAGGGTTAGCGCAGCACTTCCAGCGAAGCAAGTCAAACCTTGTTCAAAACATCGACCTGGACGGCATATCGCGGCAAACTGGTCCGATCCGCTCCTGTTTGATTTCCTTCGCTTTTTACTCCACTTTTCTCTCCTGACATGAATGCTGCCAAAACCCTGCTAGCATGGGTTGGAATCAGCCATTCGACCCTCGGTCAAAACACTTCAAAGTGATACCTGCATGAAGGAAAAGATCTCGCTCCCGATGGCCCGGCGCATCGCCCTTGCCGCCCAAGGGTTCCTCGATCCTCGCCCGACCGGCACGCCCGACCGCCGGCATTTTGCCCGCACGCTCTCCCGCACCGGCCTGTTGCAGATCGATTCCGTCAGCGCGGTGGTGCGCGCTCATTATATGCCGCTCTATTCGCGCCTTGGCCCCTACCCGCTCGCTCTGCTCGACAACGCGGCCGTGACGCGCAAGCGCATGGTTTTCGAATATTGGGCGCACGAGGCCTCCTTCCTGCCGGTCGAGACATACCCGCTGATGCGCTGGCGCATGCAGCGCGCCGAGCGGGGCGAGGAAATGTATCTGGGTCTCGCCAAATGGGGCCGCGAACACGCCGCCTACATCGAAGAGATCTACCGCGAGGTCGCCGAGCGCGGCCCGATCGCCGCTTCCGCGCTGGAGGGCCAGAAAGGTTCGGGCGGCTGGTGGGGCTGGAGCCATGCCAAACACGCCTTCGAATGGCTGTTCTGGGCCGGCCGCATCACCACGGCGCACCGCCGCGGTTTCGAGCGCTTCTATGACCTGCCCGAGCGCGTGCTGCCGCAGGCGATCCTCGATCTGCCGGTGCCGACGCCTGAGGACGCGCACCGCGAATTGCTGCGCATTTCCGCCCGCGCCCACGGCGTGGCGACTTCAAGCGATTTGCGCGACTATTTCCGCCTGTCGCCGGCCGATATGAAAGGCCGGTTGGAGGAACTGGTTGAAACGGGCGAGTTGCTGCCGGTGCGTGTCGAAGGCTGGGACAAGCCGGCCTATCTTCACCGGGACGCCCGTCTGCCGCGCAAAGTCGAGGCCCGCGCCTTGCTGGCACCCTTCGATCCGGTCGTCTTCGAGCGCTCGCGCACCGAGCGGCTGTTCGATTTCCACTACCGCATCGAGATCTACACACCGGCCGACAAGCGGCAGTATGGCTATTATGTCCTGCCGTTCCTGCTCGGCGACCGGATCGTGGCGCGCATCGACCTCAAGGCAGATCGCCCGGCCAGCATACTGCGCGTCCATGCAGCCTATGCGGAGCCCGGTGCGCCGCCTGAAACTGCTGCGGAGCTGTTCGAGGAATTGAAGCAGATGCAAGGTTGGCTCGGGCTCGAACGCATCGAAGTGACGCCTGCCGGGGATTTGGGGCCGGCGCTGGCCGACATAGCCGTGTCGTAAGCTCGCGTTGACACCGCCGCCCGCAAAAGCCTAAATCCGGTTCCAGATGGTCCCTTGCCCGCAACGGCAAGGGCTAAGAGGGAATGCGGTGCGGGGCAAAATCCCAAATCCGCGGCTGTCCCCGCAACTGTAAGCGAAGAGCCAAGGCCGAAAGCCACTGGGAGTTCCCGGGAAGGCGGCTACCCAAGGCGATGACGCGCGAGCCAGGAGACCTGCCGTCTGCGACTGTAGAATCCGATCGCCCGGCGGGTTTCCGGGCAAGGAGCCCGATCTTTGGACCACGACAGCAGTTTTTCGGCTGGCACAGCGGATATTTCGTCCGGCCATGATGATGCCTTGGCCGGCGTCACCATCATCGTCTGCGGCTCCTGCCGCAATGAGACCGGCTCCGACGCTCATCCCCGCGCCGGCGAGTTGCTGACGGACGACACGCGCCGCGCCGCCGCTGGCGACGATATCCGCATCCGCAGCGTCGAATGCCTTGGCAATTGCAAGCGGCGCCTCAGCGCCGCGATCCTGCGCGACGGCTGCTGGAGCTATGTCTTCGGCGACCTGACCGCGACAAGCGGCGCCGACCTCGTGACAGGCGCAAAGCTCTTCGCCACCTCGAAAGATGGCCTGATCCCGTGGCGTGGCCGCCCCGATAGCCTCAAGCGCGGCCTCGTGGCCCGCATTCCACCCATCGACATGCTGAAGGACTGACCATGACTGCCCCAGATTCGTCTGCAAACCTCTCCCGCGTTCCCTGCACCGTCGTCACCGGCTTCCTCGGCGCCGGCAAGACGACGCTGGTCCGCCATCTCCTGGAAAACGCCGGCGGCAAGCGCATCGCCATCATCGTCAACGAATTCGGCGACATCGGCATCGATGGCGAGATCCTCAAGGGATGCAGCATCGACACCTGCCCCGAGGAAAACATCGTCGAACTGGCCAATGGCTGCATCTGCTGCACCGTTGCCGACGACTTCGTCCCGGCGCTCGACCAAATCCTGTCGCTGACGCCGAAGGTCGACCATATCCTGATCGAAACCTCGGGCCTGGCACTGCCCAAGCCGCTGGTCCAGGCCTTTCAGTGGCCGAGCGTGAAAAGCCGGGTGACCGTCGATGGCGTCATCGCCGTGGTCGACGGACCGGCATTGGCCGAAGGCCGCGTCGCCAACGACATGGAGGCCCTCCAGGCGCAGCGCGCCGGGGACGAGACGCTCGACCACGACGATCCGGTGGAAGAAGTGTTCGAGGACCAGATCGCCTGCGCCGACCTGATCATCCTGTCGAAGAGCGACCTGATGGACGCCGCCGGCACCGCCCGCGCCAATGCCATCATTGGCGAACACTCCGCCCGCGCAGTGAAGATCTTGCCGACGTCGCATGGCAAGGTCGATCCCTCCGTGCTGCTCGGGCTCGGTCTCGCCGTCGAGGACGACATCGAGAACCGCAAATCCCATCATGACGGCGCCTTCGACCACGAGCATGACGACTTCGACACCTTCATTGTCGACATAGCCTCGGTCGCCAATCCCGATGAACTGGCAAAACGCGTCGCCACGGTCGCAGAAGAAGAGAACGTGCTGCGTGTAAAAGGCTTCGTCGAGGTCGGCGGTAAGCCGATGCGGCTGTTGCTGCAGGCCGTCGGGCCGCGCGTCAATCATTACTATGACCGTGCCTGGACCGCTGAGGATGACCGCCGCTCGCGTCTCGTCGTCATCGGCCTGAAAGGGCTGAACCGCCCGGCGATCGAGCGTATACTCGCCGGCTGATTTCGGACACGGGTCGCGATGCACATCCTCACCACGACATCCGCCTCGCTCGACGACCTCGCCGAGCCGGTCGATCTGCGGCAGACGCCGGCGGATATCGTGGCCCTGTCCTTCACCGACAGCGACCTCGCCGGACTGGCGGCGGCGTGGAGGACCGATGCCGACCGCCTGCCCTCGATGCGGCTGGCCGCACTGCGCGACCTGCGCCATCCCATGTCCGTCGACCTCTGGGTCGACAGCGTCGCCCGCCATGCCAAGATCATCCTCGTGCGCATCCTCGGCGGCTACGACTGGTGGCGCTACGGCTGCGACCAGCTTGCCTCGACCGCCCGCGAACGCGGCATAAAACTGGCGCTGCTGCCCGGCGAATGCCGCGACGAGGATCTGCGCCTGATCGAAGCCTCGACGCTGCCGCGCGAGGAGTTGGACGGCCTGCTCGACTATTTCCGCGAGGGCGGCCCGGCGAATATGAGCGCACTGGTGCGGAAATTGGCGGGGTTGGCGGGACAGGATGCGGAAGTTATCGGCCCGGTGGTGGTGCCGAAAGCTGGTTTTTACGTGCCCGGATGTGGAGTTGTGGAGAAGCGGGACTTATCGAATGCTGGCGCTTACAACGTCAACTCTCCTATCATCCCCATCCTGTTCTATCGCTCGATGCTGCTGGCCGCCGATGTCGCGCCCATCGATGCGCTTGTTGAAGCGCTGCGGCAGCGCGGCATCGACCCAGTCCCGATCTTCGTCTCCAGCCTCAAGGACCCAACCTCCCTCGCCTTCGTGGAAACAGCACTGACGGCGCTGAAGCCCGCCGCCATCATCACCGCGACCGCTTTCGCCTCAGGCGCCGAACCCGGCATCGAAACGCTATTCGACCGCGCCGGCGTGCCTGTCTTCCAGGTCATCGTCGCCACCACCCGCCGCGACATCTGGCAAAACAACCAGCGTGGCCTGGCACCCGCCGACCTCGCCATGCATGTCGTGCTGCCCGAACTCGACGGCCGCGTCCTCGCCGGCGCCATTTCCTTCAAGGGCGAGACCGAGACCGATCCCGCACTCGGCCACCGCGCCTTCGCCAACCGGCCGGAACCGGATCGCGTGGCGCAGGTCGCTGACCGCGTCGCGGCCTTCATCAAGTTGCAGGAGACACCCCGCGCCGGGCGCAAGCTGGCCATCCTAATCCCGGATTACCCTAGCGCTCCTGGTCGAACCGGCTATGCCGTCGGCCTCGACGTGCCGTCCAGCGTGCTCGCCATGCTGCATGACCTGAAGGAGCAGGGCTATGTGATTGAGGGGATTCCGCAGACGCCGCGTGGGTTGCTGGATTTGCTGGAAGCCAGCGATACTGGATTGGCCTTAGATAACTACATTGCCTTCTCGACGGAGTTGCCGACTGCGGCAATTACTGCGGTCGAAGCCGCTTGGGGCAAAGCGGAAGACGAAACAGGTTTGCGCGGAAGCTTCCCCTTCCGCGCCGCCACCTTCGGCAACGTCACCATCGCCCTCGCCCCCGACCGCGGCCGCTCCGTCGACCGCCGCGCCGACTACCACGACCCGACGCTGCCCCCGCGCCATGCGCTGATCGCCTTCGGCCTCTGGCTGCGCAAGTCGCTCGGCGTCCACGCGCTGGTCCATGTCGGCGCCCATGGCACGCTTGAATGGCTGCCGGGCAAAACCGTTGCTCTGTCGGAAAACTGCTTTCCGGAGATCGTCACCGGTCCCCTGCCCGTCATCTATCCCTTCATCGTCTCCAACCCGGGCGAAGCGGCGCAGGCCAAGCGGCGCATTGCCGCCGTCACCCTTGGCCATTTGCCGCCACCGCTGACCGGCGCCGGGCTGGACGAAAACCAGCATAAGCTCGAGCGGCTGGTCGATGAATATGCCCAGGCCGACGGGCTCGACCGTCGCCGCCGTGACCGACTGGCGAAACTGATCGTCGACACCGCGCAAAAAACCGGCCTCGCCACCGAAGCCGGCGTCGCGAGAACCGATGCACCGGACGAGGCGCTGCGCCGCATCGACGCCTGGCTTTGCGATCTCAAGGATTTTGCCATCAAGGACGGGCTGCATATCTATGGCCGCGCTCCGGAGGATGAGCCCGACGCCATGCGGCGACAAAGCGCTGAAGCCGAGAAGACGGCGCTGCTTGCCGCGCTCGATGGCGGCCACGTCAAGGCCGGTCCGGCGGGCGCGCCTGCGCGCGGCCGCTCGGACGTCTTGCCCACCGGCCGCAATCTGTTCACCTCGGACCCGCGCACCATGCCGACGCCGACCGCCTATGATCTGGGCAAGGCCGCGGCGGAGGAAGTCGTGCGCGGCTACATGCAGTCGCATGGCGACTGGCCACGCTCGCTGGTCATCGATCTCTGGGGCTCGGCATCGCTGCGCACCGGCGGCGAGGAGATCGCTCAAGGCCTGGCGCTGATGGGCTGCCGGCCGCAATGGGATTTGGCCACCGGCCGCATCACCGGCATCGAAGTGCTGCCGCCGGCCACGCTCGGAAGGCCACGCGTCGATGTCACATGGCGCATATCGGGCCTGTTCCGCGACATGTTCCCGACCCAGATCGCGCTGATCGATGCCGCAGCCAACGCGGTTGCCGCGCGCGACGAGGACGATTCGGAAAACCCGCTCGCGGCCAAAACCCGCGCCGACGGCAAGATCAGCCCGCGCATCTTCGGCACCTCGCCGGGCACCTATGGCACCGGCGTCGAGGATCTCATGTCCTCCGGCGACTGGGCGGCACGCGACGAAATCGGCCGCGCCTATCTCGACGCTACATCGCACGCCTATGGCGGCGCCGGGGGCGAAGGCATCTCCGCGCCCGGCGCCTTCGAGGGCCGCATCGCCGAAGCCGATCTTCTCGTCCACACCGGCGACGACCCCGGCCGCGACATCCTCGAGGGCTCCGCCGATGTGGCCTTCATCGGCGGCTTTTCCGCAGCACTTGCGGCGCTCGGCAGGAATGCCGACGTCATCGTGCTCGACACCACGGACCCGCAAAAGCCGAAGCCACGCTCGATCAGTGAGGCCGTAGCGCGCGTCGTGCGTGCCCGCGCCGTCAATCCACGCTTCATATCAGGCCAGATGCGGCACGGCCCGCGCGGTGCCTCCGAATTCGCCGAAACCGTCGACCGGCTGGTCGGCTTCGCCGAAACCACGCACGCCATTTCGGGAACGCTGATCGAGGCGGTTCATGATGCCTATCTAGGCGATCCCATGGTCCGCGCCTTCATCCTGCGCGAGAACCCCGCCGCGGCAAAAATCATTGCCGAACGCTTCCTGTCGGCGCGCCGGCGTAGTCTCTGGCACCCCTTGCGCAATTCCATCGACGACGATCTCGCAGCCCTGATTGCCGAGGCAGAAGCGCTTGGAGTGGCGGCATGAACGCCTTCTCGCGCCGCGGCGCCTGTCCGGCTTTGTCGGCGCCGATGCAAACCGGCGACGGCCTGCTGGTGCGGCTCAACCCGGTCGCTGGGGGGATGTCGCCAGAGTCGTTGATCGGACTAGCCGAATCCGCTTTGCGGCACGGCAATGGCATCATGGAAGTCACCGCGCGCGGCAGTTTGCAGATACGCGGCCTGACGGCGGGTAGCGCGGCGCTGCTGGCGGCGGAGGTCGATGCGCTTGATATCGCGGTGCGCACCGGCGTTTCGGTCGAGACCGGGCCGCTGGCAGGCATCGATCCGCAGGAGGTCGCCGATCCGCGGCCTTTGGCTGAACGGATCAGGGCGGCGGTCGAAGAGGCTGGGCTCTCGCAACGGCTGGGGCCGAAGGTTTCGGTGATTGTTGAGGGTGGCGGACAGCTTGGGCTGGATGCAGTGACGGCAGATGTGCGACTTGCTGCAATGCGCACCGATGCGGGAGTTCGGTGGCGGGTGTCTGTCGCGGGTGACGGGCAGAATGCGAGGCCGCTGGCGTTTGCCGATCAAGGTGCGGCGCGCGATATTGCCGTTGCAGCTCTAAGGATGGTTGCAGAGAAAGGCCGCGAGGCTCACGCAAGGGATTTATCGGAGAGGCAATTAGTGTCTCTGGCGGGTTGGCTATGCTCGACGAGTTTGCGCGAGGCGCCCCGATCTGTCCTGCCGGACATCTCCCCCTCAGGGGGGGAGATTGGCAGCTTCGACGCCGGCTTTTCCTTAACAACACCGGAGATTGGCGAAACCATCGGTGACGGCGTAATCTCCCCCCTAGAGGGGGAGATGTCCGGCAGGGCAAAGGGGGGCGCCTCGCGCAAACCTATCGGCCTTTTCCCCTTAGCCGGCCACGCCACCGCCCTCGGCATCGCCCTGCCCTACGGCAGCATGCCGGCGGACAACATCATCGCCCTCGCCCAACACGCCCTCACCCTCGGTACAACCGAAATCCGCCTCGCCCCCGGTCGCGCCCTGCTCTTCCTCGGTCAGCCAACCGCCGCCAACCGCCCCCTCCAGCACACAGCCGCCACCCTCGGCTTCGTCATCGCCCCCACCGACCCGCGCACGCGCATTGCCGCTTGCCCGGGCATGCCGGCCTGCGCCTCCGGCCGCATCGCCACACGCGACATCGCCGAGACGATAGCCGCTGAAACAGCCGACATCCTCGACTTCACCCTTCACATTTCCGGCTGTGCCAAAGGCTGCGCCCACCCCGGTCCGGCAGCGCTGACGATCGTCGGCGGCGAAAATGGAGCCGGACTTGTCGTGAACGCGACGGCAAAGGCCCTTCCTGCCGGCTACAGGCCGGGCTATGACGCCGCGCGCGGCATCGGCCGCGTCGCGGCGATGATCCGCAGCACACGATATCAAGGTGAAACCGCCGCCGCTTGCCTGACAAGGCTCGGGCCGGCCGGTATCGCCGAGGCCTACCGACAGGCCCAAACTGAAAAACGGAAATGAGCATGGCCGCCTACGACTACATCCATGACGGCACGGCGATCTACGAGCGCTCCTTCGCCATCATCCGCGCCGAGGCCGATCTGTCGCGCTTCTCCGAAGCTGAGGCCGATGTCGCCATTCGCATGATCCATGCCTGCGGCCAGGTCGAAGCTTCAAATCATTTTGTGTTCTCCACCGATTTCGTTGCCGCCGCCCGCACCGCTTTGGCGGCCGGCGCGCCGATCTTCTGCGACGCGGAAATGGTCTCACATGGCGTCACCCGCGCCAGGCTGCCGGCGGGCAACGAGGTGATCTGCACCTTGCGCGACCCGCGTACGCACGACATCGCCAGGGAGATCGGCAACACCCGCTCGGCCGCCGCCATCGACCTCTGGGGCGAGCGCATGGCCGGCTCTGTGGTTGCCATCGGCAATGCGCCGACCGCGCTATTCTATCTCCTGGAAAAACTGCGCGATGGCGCACCGAAGCCGGCGGCCATCATCGGCATGCCGGTCGGCTTCGTCGGTGCGGCCGAATCCAAGGATGCGCTGGCCGAGAATTCCTACGGCGTTCCCTACGCCATCGTGCGTGGCCGGCTTGGCGGCAGTGCCATGACCGCCGCCGCGCTCAATTCATTGGCGAGGCCTGGCCTGTGAACGCCTTTCTCAAAGGCCACCTCGTTGGCGTCGGCACCGGTCCTGGCGACCCCGAACTGCTGACCCTAAAAGCCGCCCGCATCCTGGCCGAGGCCGATGTCGTGGCCTATTTCGCCAAGCGCGGCAACAACAGCAACGCCCGTGCCATCGTCGAAGCGCAGTTCCGGCCCGAAATGACGGAATTGCCGCTGCTCTATCCCGTCACAACCGAAATCGCCAGGGATCACGACGACTACCGCTCGCAGATCACGGCTTTCTACGAGGAGTCGGCCGAGAAGGTCGCCGAGCACCTCGAAGCCGGCAGAATGGTTGCGGTGCTGTCGGAGGGCGACCCGCTGTTCTACGGCTCTTACATGCATCTGCATGTGCGCCTCGCCCATCGTTTTCCGACCGAAGTCATCCCCGGCGTCACCGCCATGTCCGGCTGCTGGTCGCAGACCGGTATTCCGATCGTCCAGGGCGATGACGTGCTCACCGTGCTGCCGGGCACGCTGAGCGAGTTCGAACTGACCCGCCGGCTCGCCGACACCGATGCCGCCGTGATCATGAAGGTCGGCCGCAACCTGCCCAAGATCAGGCGGGCGCTGGAGGCTACGGCCAAGCTGTCGCGCGCCGTCTATGTCGAGCGCGGCACCATGGCCGGCAGCGTCTCGATGAAGCTTGCCGACAAAAAGGACGACAAGGCACCCTACTTCGCCATCGTGCTGGTCGCCGGCTGGTCCGGCCGCCCCGGCGCCGTGGGAGCGCAGGTATGAGTGGCCGTCTCATCGTCATCGGCCTTGGCCCCGGCAACGCCGATCAGGTCACCCCGGAAGCCAGCCGCGCTGTCGCCGAGGCGAAATTCTTTTACGGCTACAAACCCTATCTCGACCGGCTGGACCTGCGCCCGGACCAGACCCGCGTCGCTTCCGACAACCGCGAGGAACTCGCCCGCTCCAAGGACGCATTGAGCAAGGCCGCAGAGGGCCATGAGGTCGCCGTGGTCTCCGGTGGCGATCCCGGCGTGTTCGCCATGGCGGCGGCCGTCTGCGAGGCGATCGAGGCCGGTCCGGTCGAATGGCGCGCGGTCGATGTCGCCGTGGTGCCCGGCATCACCGCCATGCTGGCGGTTGCCGCCCGCATCGGGGCGCCGCTCGGCCATGATTTCTGCGCCATCTCGCTCTCCGACAATCTAAAGCCATGGGAATTGATCGAACTGCGCCTGCTGGCGGCGGCCGGTGCCGGCTTCGTCATCGCGCTTTACAACCCGATCAGCAAGGCCCGCCCCTGGCAACTCGGCCGCGCCTTCGAGTGCCTGACCGCCATCCTGCCGGGCACCACGCCGGTAATCTTCGGCCGCGCCGCCGGTCGCCCGGACGAGCGTATCGAGGTCTACCTGCTGGCCGATGTCGAGGCTGAAAAGGCGGACATGGCGACCTGCATCATCATCGGCTCGCCGGAAACCAGGATTATCAAGCGCACGGAGAAGCCGGCGCTGGTCTACACGCCGCGCTCGTCCACGGGACGGACAAAATGATCGACCCCAAATCGATCGACAATGGCGGCCAGCGCTTCGACGGTTTCAGCCGAGGGCACGTCCGGCAGATCAGGCCTGCGGATCATGACCACCTCGATGCCAAGCGCCCGCGCCGAGGCGATCTTGCCAAAGGTCGCCTCGCCGCCGCTGTTCTTGGACACCACGACATCGATGCGGTGCCTTTCGAGCAACGCGCGTTCCTCCGCGTCGCGAAACGGGCCACGGGCCAACAGATATTCGGCGTCGGGCACGGCCAGCTTCGGCTCGACCGGATCGACACTGCGAATGAGATAGTGGTGCTGGGGCGCTGCTTCGAAAGCCGCAACCTCTTGCCGGCCCAGTGCCAGAAACACGCGGCGCGGCGCCGGTCCAAGCGCTTGCGCGGCATCGCCGACCGTACCGACCAACGTCCAGCGGTCGCCTTCGGCAGGCTCCCAGCCGGGACGCCGCAGGGCAAGGATCGGCACGCCGGCCATGCGCGCGGCTTGTGCGGCATTGGCGGAGATTTGCGCCGCATAGGGATGCGTGGCGTCGATCAGCAGATCGGTGGCCGTTTCCGTGAGGTAAGCGGCCAGCCCGTCGGCGCCGCCAAAGCCTCCGCTTCGCACCGGCACGCCTTGCGCGACCGGGCTTTCGGTGCGGCCGGCCAGCGACAGCGTGACCGAGGCACGCGCCGCCAGTTTTCCGGCCAGTTGCCGCGCTTCGGTGGTGCCGCCGAGGATCAGGATACGGTGGGTCATTATGCCTGCTGAGCGTCAATCGCGAGCCGCCTGGCTGACAGTCGTCGGCATCGGCGAGGACGGTTTAGCGGGTCTCGGCGACGAGGCCAAGCAGCGGATTGCCCAGGCTGAGATCATCTTCGGCGGCAAGCGGCACCTCGCCCTTGTCGCTTCCTTCGCCAAGGGCGAGCCGCGCCCATGGCCGGTTCCCTTCGATGCCGAGATGGCTGACGTGCTGGCGCTTGCCGGCAGGAACGTCTGTGTGCTCGCGTCCGGCGATCCGTTCTTCCATGGCGTCGGCGCCACGCTCGCCCGCAAGGTCAAGGCGCAGGAGATGCACGTTATCCCCGCGCCTTCAGCCGTTTCACTGGCGGCCGCCCGGCTCGGCTGGGCGCTGCAGGATATCGAAACCGTCTCGCTGCACGGCCGGCCGCTCGACCTGATCCGGCCACTGCTGCAGCCAGGCGCGCGCATCCTGGCGCTGACCTCGGATGCAGAGGCTCCCGCGGCGATTGCCCGCCTGCTCGCGGAACTCGACTTCGGCGCATCGCGGCTGACAATCCTGGAGGCGTTGGGTGGGCCAAGCGAGACCCAGCGCTCGGTCCGCGCCGATGCCTTCGACCTCGAAAACCTCAATCCGCTCAACGTGCTGGCGGTCGAAGTTGAATCCGGTCCGGACGCGCGCGTGCTGCCGCTCACATCAGGCCTTGCCGATCACCTGTTCGACCATGACGGCCAGATCACCAAGCGCGAAATCCGCGCGATCACCCTGTCGGCGCTGGCGCCGCGGCGCGGCGAGTTGCTGTGGGACATCGGCGCCGGCTCCGGTTCCATCGGCATCGAATGGATGCTGGCCCACCCTTCCATGCGCACTTTTGCCATCGAGGCCGATCCGGTGCGCGCTGCCCGTATTGGCCACAACGCCGCCGCTTGTGGCGTTCCCGGCCTTGTCGTGGTCGAAGGCAGCGCGCCGAAGGCGCTTGCCAGACTGGACACGCCAGACGCGATCTTCATCGGCGGTGGCGGCAGCGATGCCGGTGTCTTGAACGCTGCCATCAAGGCCCTGCACACTGGCGGCCGTCTCGTGGCAAACGCGGTGACGCTGGAGATGGAAGCCCTGCTTCTTGCCCAACATACGAAGCTCGGCGGCGATCTCACGCGTATAAATATCTCCCGGGCCTCGCCGGTCGGCTCGATGCAGGCCTGGCGGCCGGCCATGCCAGTGACGCAATGGAGCTGGGTGAAGTCATGATGGTCGCAGGCATAGGCTGCCGAAAGGGCGTGGGCGTCGAAGCCGTGCTTGCGGCGATCGAAACGGCGCTGGAGGCGCATGGGTTGGCGATGACGGCGCTGTCGGCACTGGCGACTGCCGCGTTCAAGAAGGATGAAGAAGCGATCGCCGCCGCTGGCCGCACGCTGAGTCTTCCCGTCATCGTCGTCGACGACTCAGCACTTCAAGCTGCCTCGTCGGATACGCTCAGCCATTCCGATCTCTCGCAGGATGTTGCCGGCACACCATCGGTCTCCGAGGCGTCCGCCCTCGCCGTGGCCGGCACAGGCGCAAAACTGCTTGGCCCCCGCACCGTGCTCGGCCCGGTCACCTGCGCCATCGCCATCAGCGGAGATGCGCCATGACCGTTCATTTCATCGGCGCCGGTCCAGGTGCGGCCGACCTCATCACGCTACGCGGCGCAAGGCTTTTGGCAAACTGCCCGGTTTGCCTGCATGCCGGCTCGATCGTCGCGCCCGAATTGCTGCAGCACTGCGCGCCGGGGACAAAGCTGGTCGACACCGCGCCGATGTCGCTCGACGAGATCGAGGCCGCCTATCTCGAGGCGCACAAATCAGGCCAGGATGTCGCCCGCCTGCATTCCGGCGACCTGTCGGTATGGAGCGCGGTCGCCGAACAGATCCGCCGGCTGGAAAAGCACGGCATCCCTTATACGCTGACGCCGGGCGTCCCCTCCTTCGCCGCCGCCGCCGCCGCACTTCGCCGCGAGCTGACCATTCCCGAAGTGGCGCAAAGCCTTGTGCTGACCCGCATTTCCGGGCGCGCCTCAAAAATGCCGCCCGGCGAGACGCTGGCCGGCTTCGGCCGCACCGGCGCCACGCTCGCTATTCATCTGGCCATCCACGCCATCGATCGCGTCGTCGCCGAACTGACGCCGCACTATGGCGGCGATTGCCCGGTGGCGGTCGTCTTCCGCGCTTCCTGGCCGGACGAGCGCGTGCTGACCGGCACGCTGGCGACCATCGAGGCACAGCTCGCCGCCGATCCGATGGAGCGCACGGCGATCATCTTCGTCGGCCGCTCGCTGGCGGCGCGAGGTTTTGGCGAGAGTTCATTATACGACGCCCATTATCAGCGGCGTTTTCGCGGACGGGACGGATTGTGAGCGGCAGCACCAAAAACACCGGCGAAAACGCCACGCTCGAAAAAGCCTTGTCCCGGCTGAACTTCAAGCCGCGCCAACTGGAGCCGGGCCATGTCTGGCTGGCCGGCGCCGGCCCCGGCGACCCCGGCTGCCTGACCCTGGAAGTGCTGGCGGCGCTGGCCGAGGCGGATGCGCTGGTCTACGACGCACTGGTGTCCCCTGACATTGTCGCAGTTGCGGAGAATGCCGAGCTTTTCTTTGCCGGCAAGCGCGGCGGCAAACCGTCGATGAAACAGGACGACATCACCGCCCTGCTGGTCCGGCTCGCACGCGAAGGCCGCCGCGTCGTCAGGCTGAAGGGCGGCGATCCCTATATTTTCGGCCGTGGCGGCGAAGAAGCTCTGGCGCTGGCGCGGGAAAGTATCCCGTTCCGCGTCCTGCCCGGCCTGACCTCGGGCCTCAGTGCGCTGGCCGCGACCGGCATCCCCGCCACTATGCGCGGCATCAACAAGGCGGTGATCCTGGCGACCGGCCACGCCGCCGGCACCGATGACGATCTCGACTGGGCGGCGATCGCCCGCACCGGCCAGCCTGTCGTCGTCTATATGGGCATGGCCAATCTGCCCTTGATATCAGCCGCCCTTCTCGATGGCGGGCTGGCGCCGTCGACACCGGCGGCTGTGATCGTCGCCGCGACGACGCCGCAGGAGCGGACCGTCGTCGCCACGCTCGCCACCATTGCCGAGGAAGCTGCGGCCGCCGGTCTGGCCTCGCCGGCGCTGATCGTCGTTGGCGGCATCGTTGCCATGCGCGCGGCCCTGGCGGGGCAAGCATGACGGCCCGCGCCATCATCATCGGCGCGCCGCGCTCCGGCTCCGGCAAGACCAGCGTCACCATCGGCATCCTGCGGGCGCTGACCCGGCGCGGGCTGAAGGTGCGCGGCGCCAAATCCGGGCCCGACTATATCGACCCCGGCTTCCACACCGCCGCCACGGGCCTCTCCGGTGTCAATCTGGACAGCTGGGCGATGCCGCCATCGCTGCTCAACGCGCTTGCCGCGCAAGCCGCCGATGACACCGATTTCGTCATCCTGGAAAGCGCCATGGGCCTGTTCGACGGGATACCCGCGGCTCCCGGCCGAACCGGCTCGGCGGCCGACCTGGCGCGGCTCTATGGCCTGCCGGTGCTGCTTGTGCTCGACGTCTCCGGCCAGTCGACTACGGCGGCGGCTGTCGCCAAGGGTTTTGCCACCTATGATCCTGACGTGCGCATGGCCGGTGTCGCGCTCAATCGGCTGGGCAGCGAGCGGCACCGCAAGCTGTGCAGCGAGGCCATCGAGGCGATCGGCCTGCCGGTCGTCGGCGCCATCCTGCGCGATCCCACGCTGAACCTGCCCGAGCGGCATCTCGGCCTTGTCCAGGCTGGCGAATATGACGACCTGATGGCGCATCTCGACCGGCTGGCCGACATGGCGGAAAAGTCGCTCGATCTCGATGCGATCATGGCCCTGGCGACGCCCCTCACCCCGGCGCCCGGCGGTTTCGACGACGCGCTGGCGCCGCCGGGCCAACGCATCGCGCTGGCCGAGGATGCCGCCTTCACCTTCCTCTATCCGCATGTCGCCGCCTACTGGCGCAAGGCGGGTGCGGAAATCGTCCCGTTCTCGCCGCTCGTCGACGAAGCGCCCGACGGGACCTGCGACGTTTGCTGGCTGCCGGGCGGCTATCCCGAGCTTCACGCCGGCAAGCTCGCCGCCGCCGCGACTTTCCGCGCCGGCATGGCGCGTTTCGCCGCGACGAAGCCCATCCATGGCGAGTGCGGTGGCTTCATGGTGCTCGGCGAAGCCCTGGAGGACGCGTCGGGCGAAACGCATGCGATGCTCGGCCTGCTCGGCCATGCCACCAGCTTCGCCAGGCGCAAGATGAACCTCGGCTACCGCGAGGCGCGGCTGCGTGCCGATTGTCCGCTGGGTGCACAGGCCGCGCTGATCCGGGGCCACGAATTCCACTATGCGCAGATGACGGCCACCGGCAATGACGAGCCGCTGGCCGACCTTGCCGACGGCCAGGGCAATCCGATCGGCGCCTCGGGCTACCGGCGCGGCCATGTCAGCGGCACCTTCTTCCATGCGATCGCGAGGGGCTAGAGCATGAAATTCGGGAATCTGGCCCTTTCACCACGGCAGGCCGTCGACGACATCGCGCTCTGCCTGGTCTTCTTCACCAGGCTGCCGCTGCCCGTCTTCGATTTTCGCGGCCGCAGCCTTGCCGCGGCGATCTGGGCCGCCCCCATCGCCGGTCTCGTCGTCGGCCTGATCGGCGCCATCGTTTTTGCCACGGCGGAACGGTTCGGCCTTGCCATGGGGCCGGCGGCCGCACTTGCCTTTGTGGCAACCCTGCTCACCACCGGCTGCCTGCATGAGGACGGCCTGTCCGACGTCGCCGACGGTTTTGGCGGCGGCAAATCGCGCGGCCGCAAACTTGAGATCATGCGCGACAGCCTCATCGGCGCCTATGGTGCGGCGGCGCTGGCTCTGTCGCTGCTGGTCCGCTGGAGCGCGCTGTCGGAGTTCGTCGATCCCATACAGGCCCTGTTTGCCCTCCTGGCCGCACACGCGGCCTCGCGCGGCCTGCTTGGCGCCTTCATGCATCTCTTGCCTCCAGCGCGCGTCGACGGCCTCTCGGTCGACGCCGGCACCGTCTCGCAGGAAACCGCCATAGCCGGCGCCTTGCTCGGCGCGATCCCGCTTCTCTTGCTCGGGCTGGGCGGCGCCGTCTTCGCGCTGATCCTGCTTGGCCTGCTGTTTGCCGCATTCCGCGCCCTTTGCTTCAACCAGATCGAGGGCCAGACCGGCGACACGATCGGCGCCTTGCAGCAGGCAAGCGAGATCGCGGTGCTGCTCGTCGCTTCCGTAGCGCTTTCCTGATCCCTTTGGCCTGATCCCCATGGCCTGATTCCTTTTCGGAGACTTTGCCCCCATGTCCTTCAAGTCCCTTAGTGAATTGCGCGCCGCCTGCCTCGACCTGCCGGCTGGCAGCGATGCCGCGGCCAATGCGGTCGCACGCCGCCAGGACACGCTGACCAAGCCGCAAGGCAGCCTCGGCCGGCTCGAGACCATCGCCGCGTGGCTGGCGCGCTGGCAGGGCCGCGACATGCCGAAACTCGACCACGTGAAGGTTTTCGTCTTCGCCGGCAACCATGGCGTCACCGCGCAAGGCGTGTCGGCCTATCCCTCGGAAGTCACCGTGCAGATGGTGGCGAACTTCGCCGGCGGTGGTGCCGCCATCAACCAGCTTGCCCGCATGGCCGGCGCCGAACTCGACGTCATTCCGCTCGATCTCGACCATCCGACCGGCGACTTCACCCAAGGTCCGGCAATGGACGAAGCGGCCTTTCTGGCGGCGGTCTCGGCCGGCTATGATGCGGTGACGAAGGATCTGGACCTTATCTGCTTCGGCGAAATGGGTATCGGCAACACGACGCCGGCAGCGGCCATTTCAGCAGCCCTGTTCGGTGGCGGTGCGGAAAAATGGACCGGACGCGGCACCGGCGTCGACGATGCCGGCTTGAAGCGCAAGGTGGCCGCCATCGAAGCCGGCCTGAAGCGCCACGCCGCAGCCCTCGCCGATCCGCTTGGCATTGCTGCCGCACTCGGCGGCCGCGAACTCGCCGCCATCTTCGGCGCGACGCTCGCCGCCCGCCATCTGGGCATACCCGTGCTGCTCGACGGCTTCGTCTGCACCGCCGCCGCAGCCCCGCTGGCAAAGCTGCATCCAACCGGCCTCGCCCACACCATCGCAGCCCATGTCTCCGCTGAGTCAGGCCATCGCGGCCTGCTCGAAGCGCTCGGCCTGCCGCCGCTGCTCGATCTCGGCATGCGGCTCGGCGAAGGCTCCGGCGCCTGCCTCGCCGTCAACATCGTCCGCTCGGCGCTGGAGTGCCATGCCCGCATGGCGAGTTTTGCAGAGGCTGGCGTGTCGGAGAAGTAGTTATTCATTCCCCGTATCGGCCGACAAAGATGCCGTTGTCACGACAAAGGGGGCATCTTACCGCAACGGCGATTCTCAAACAGATTTTCGTGGATGAATTTCATCCTGCCGCAGCTGCGGTGTTATCGCCGGGGCGGTCGCTGTTGTGTCCCGTCACAGCAGCTATTCAAGTCATGGCCCGATCGACACCGGCATTTTCGTTGTCTTCCTGGTCTTCTTCTGGTGGCTCGTCAGCGATTTCTCCGGGGGAAAAGACGGAACTGGCGCCAACGAAGCTGCAGCCGGGGAAAGGAGCCTTGCTTTTCGATTCGGCCGGTTTCTGACCCGCATTTTCCAACGCGGCTGAATCGCCAGAAGATCCGGATAGCGCGTTTGAAGAATCACGGTCGGACAGCCTTGCCCGAGATGCGCCAAACGCGTCTCGCTTTCAGGGTCTTTCCACCAACTCTTCTAGGAATTTGGTGGGTGCGCACAGGATTGAACTGTGGACCCGCTGATTAAGAGTCAGCTGCTCTACCAACTGAGCTACGCACCCACTCGGCCGGCAAAAACCGGCGTTGGCGGGCATATAGCCGCCACCATCGGTCCTGTCCAGCCCTGCCGGAATCATTTCCCGACAAATCGACCGAGCATGCGTTCGATCAAACGAACAGCTTGCCCTCCGCCACCTTGATTGCGTTGCCGCCGATGCGCGCCGAGGCCAGTTTTCCGCCTTGCACGGTCAGTTCGAGGCGGATGCGCGATGGCCGGCCCATCTCCAGCCCCTGCTCGATCCACAGCTGTGAAATGCCATCGGTCGGCGCGTCGAAATGCATGATGGCGCCGGCAAAGGCGGCTGCCGCCGAGCCGGTCGCCGGATCCTCATAGGAAGGCGTGCCAGGCACGATCATGCGCACATGGAAGGCGCTTTCGTGGTTCACCGTTTCGCGGCAGTAGACATAGGGGCTGGCGAAGGCCCACTCGCTCTTGCGCGGCGCCAGTTCCGACCATGCCTGGTTGTCCAGCCGGATGCGACCCGCCGCCTCGAGATTGGCAACCGGGATGGTGACGTAGGGCACGCCCGCCGACCAGAACGCGACGCGGTGATTCTCGAAGCCGATCTCATGCGGCGTCAACCCAAGCGCGGCACCGATCGCCTCCGGATCGGCATCGAGCTTCAGCGGCTCCGGCAGCTTGGCCAGGTCGAACTCGGCAAAAGTGTTGCCGTCATGCTTGCTGACGGCGCACCGCACCGGACCGATGTTTTCCTCCAGCACGAAGATGCCGGCGCCGCCCTCCTCCGCAAGTTCGGCCAGCGCGATCGCGGCGCCGACCGTCGGATGGCCGGCGAACGGCATTTCATAGTCGGGCGTGAAGATGCGGATGCGGTTTTTGTGCTTGGGATTGTCCGGCGGCAGGACGAACACCGATTCGGACAGGTTGAATTCGCGCGCGATGGCCTGCATCGCGGCCGTGTCCAATCCCTTGCTGTCCAGCACGACGGCCAAAGGATTGCCGGCCAGTCGCTCGGTCGTAAACACATCGTAAAGCAAGTAATTCCGGGTTTTCATTCCTGCCTCAATCCCAACATGGGCGAAATTTAATTTGATATTTGAACCGGTAAGCCTGATCTGTGCACAGATAGGGACATTGCGCATTATAGGGGTCCAGCGTGGACCAGATTGTCAATCTGCCAAAGACGGAATCGGATTCCGCCATCGAGACGGCGCTTGGGCTCGACCAGACAGGCCGGCGCAGATCGCGCCGTCGTGGGTGGCTCTATGCGTTGCTGGCGCTGATCGTGCTCGTCGCCGCGCTTGGCGTCTATCAATGGTATGCCGGCTCGCCGGCCAGGATTGACTACACCACAGTGCCTGCCGCCAAGGCCGACCTCACAGTCGCGGTGTCGGCGACCGGCACGCTGCAACCACTCACCCAAGTCGATATTTCAAGCGAACTGTCCGGCATCATCCGCTCGGTCTCGGCCGAGGAGAACCAGCAGGTCAAGAAGGGTGACGTGCTGGCGACACTCGACACGGTGAAACTCGAAGTCCAGATCGAGCGCGCCGAAGCTTCGGCCAAGGCCGCCGCCGCCAATGTCGAGGACGCCGCGGTTACGCTGGCCGAAAACGAGAAGGCGCTTGTCCGCGCCGCAGCGCTCACCAAGCGCGGAATGGCGACCGACCAGTCGCTTGAAGCAGCAACCGCCACGCGCGACCGTTCCAAGGCAGCTCTCGACAGTGCGCAGGCCAACCTCGCCATCGCCCAGGCCGACCTCAAGGCGCAGCAGACCGACCTTGCCAAGAGCACAATCTATGCGCCGATCGACGGCATCGTTTTGACGCGCTCGGTCGATCCCGGCCAGACGGTCGCCTCCTCGCTGCAGGCGCCGGTGCTGTTCATCATCGCCGCCGATCTCAGGAACATGGAACTGGTGGCGGCGGTCGACGAGGCCGACATCGGTGCGGTCAAATCCGGCCAGCATGCCCGCTTCACCGTCGATGCCTTCCCCGAGCGGCCGTTCGATGCCGAGATCCGCGACATCTCCTATGCCTCGGTCACCACCGACGGCGTCGTCACCTACAATGCGCGGCTCGAGGTCGACAACAACGAGCTGCTGCTGCGGCCCGGCATGACCGCCACCGTTTCGGTCGTCACCAAGCAGGCCAAGGACGTGCTCACCGTACCGGCCACCGCCTTCCGCTATCGTCCTGCCCAGCAGGCCGCACGCGGCTGGAGCCTCAGCGACCTGTTCACCGGCCGCATGGGCCGCCCCGGCGGCAACCGCCAGCGCCAGGCCGCCACAGTGCCCACCGACGGCTCGCGCACGCTCTATGTGCTGGAGAACGGGCGTCCGCACCCGGTCAACGTCAAGATCGGCTCGACCGACGGCGAACTGACCGAGATCATTTCTGGCCTCGACGAAGGCGCACAGGTCATCACCGCGTCGCAGCAGCGGAGCTGATACCGTGGCTGCCGGTGCTGCCCTCATCACCTTCGACAAGGTCTGGAAGAGCTATGGCCAGGGCGAGGCCAAGGTGCATGCGCTGGCCGGCGTCGATCTTGCCATCCGGCGTGGCGAATTCGTCGCCATCATGGGGCCGTCCGGTTCCGGCAAGTCGACGGCGATGAACATCATCGGCTGCCTCGACACGCCGACGGCCGGAACCTATTCCTTCATGGGCATCGACGCCGGCCGCCTCGACCGCAACCGCCGCGCCATGCTGCGCAACCTCTATGTCGGCTTCGTCTTCCAGGGTTACAATCTGCTGGCCCGCACCACGGCGGCCGAAAATGTCGAACTGCCGCTGATCTATCGCGGCGTGGCCGCCCGCGAGCGCCGCGACCTTGCCATGCAGGCCCTGGCGGAGGTCGGCCTTGTCGGCCGCGAGCACCACACGCCGGCCGAACTGTCCGGCGGCCAGCAGCAGCGCGTGGCGATCGCGCGCGCCATCGTCACGCGCCCGACGCTGCTCGTCGCCGACGAGCCGACCGGCAACCTCGACACCGCCCGCACGCACGAGATCATGGAGTTGCTGACGCGGCTCAACAAGGAGCTTGGCCTAACCATCGCCATGGTCACCCACGAGGCCGACGTCGCCGACTATGCCGAACGCACCATCCGCTTCCTCGACGGCCACGTCGCCTCCGATTCCAGGAAGCTGGAGATCGCACAACCATGATCTGGGAAACCGTCCGCCTGTCGCTGCGCTCGATCCGCCGCAACGTGCTGCGCTCGTTCCTGACCTTGCTCGGCATCGTCATCGGCGTTGCCGCCGTCATTGCCATGCTCACCATCGGCTCGGGCACCACGCAGAAGGTCAAGGCCGACATCTCCAAGCTCGGCAGCAATCTGCTGGTCGTCCGCTCCGGTCGCCCGGCCGGTCCCGGTGGCCCGGGCGGGCTCGACCAGGTGGTGCGTCCGCTGGCCGAAAAGGAGCTGGCGGCGCTGGTTGCGCATCTGACTGGCGCCCGCGCCATTTCGCCGGCTTCGCAAAAGCAGGTCCGGGTCATCTTCGGCACCGAGAGCCTGACCTCGGGCGTCACCGGCACCGACAGCGCCTATCTCGATGCGCGCGACTGGAAACTGGTGTCGGGCCGCCCGTTCAGCGATTCCGAAACCCGCTCGGGCACCGGCGTGTGCCTGATCGGCGAGACGGTGCGCCAACAATTCTTCGGCGCTGGCGATCCCGAGGGCGAGATCATCCGCGTCAACCGCACCTCCTGCAAGATCATCGGCCTGCTCGAGCCCAAGGGCTATACCGGCTTCGGTCAGGATCAGGACAATGTCGTGCTGATGCCGCTGCACGCCTACCAGCGCCGCATCGCCGGCAACCGCGACATCGACAACATCTACATCGCCGCCGATGACCGCACGCCGACCAGCGAGCTGCAGCCGCGCGTCGAGGACATTCTGCGCGACGCCAGACGCATCACGCCCGATCGTGAAAGCGATTTCGCCATCCGCGACATGACCCAGATCGCCGACGCCATGGCCAGCGCCACAACCACCATGACCGGCATGCTGGGCGCCGTCGCCGGCGTCAGCCTGCTGGTCGGCGGCATCGGCATCATGAACATCATGCTGGTGTCGGTCACCGAACGCACCCGCGAGATCGGCATCAGGCTCGCCATCGGCGCGCATGAAAAGCACATCCTGATCCAGTTCCTGGTCGAGGCGACGGTGCTGTCGCTGCTCGGCGGCATCATCGGCATCCTGATCGGGCTGGCGCTGGCCGGCCTCGCCGCGGTGACGCTGACCATCCCGTTTGCGCCGAGCCCGGCGGTGATCCTGCTCGCCGTCGGCTTTTCCGCCCTGATCGGCATGGTGTTCGGCTTCTTCCCGGCGCTGCGCGGCGCCAGGCTCGACCCGATCGACGCACTTAGGCACGAATAGGGCAACCGGCCGAAACGCGGCCGGCGCTCCGACGGGTTTTTGCACAATCTTCGACATTTCCACCCAGCCCCGCCACTGTCGTCGCGCCGTTCATGATGCTAGGGCAATTCACGCTTGGGTGGAGGAATAGCCGATGAGCAAGAAGGCGCGACTGATCCTGGCGATGGTCATCATCGAGGCCTTCCTTGCAGGCATCTGGTGGTATCTCGCCCGCTTCGGCATGGCCAATCCCGATCGCGTCACAGCCGATTTTCAGGCAGTCGTCGGCCAGACCATGGGAATGGCGATGGGCGGTTTGCTGGGCATCGGCTTCATCCTGTTCCTCGTCGCCGCCCGCAACGATCGCAACGCGGCACAGAACAAGACGCGCCCTTAACTCCCGTTTGCGAAATGCCACTCGATCAGCGGCTTCATGTGCGGTGACAGGCCGACCGGCAGGTCGGCGGCATGGCGGATGATCACTGGCCCGTCGATCTCCGGCTCGGTTTCGGTGGCGACGAAGGCTGAGATGCGCTGGGCGATCTCGTCGGCGGGCGCCGCCGCGTGGTAGCGGCGGAAGATCACCGTGCCGCTGTTGGTCGACATGGCGTGGTAGCGCTTGCCGCGATGAGCCCCTGACAGGTCGAGGCCGGTTTCCTCGCGCACTTCGCGGATCATGTTGAAATCGACATCGACCAGGCCATCGCGAAAATCCACCGGCTCGAATGAGCCGGCGGCAAAATAGACGCGGCCGGCGTTGACCGTGTGCGGACCCATGCGGATCGCCACCAGCGCATTGTCGGCAGCCACCAGCATGGCATGGGCATAGGCATGCTCGGCGCCCGAATTCTCGCGCCGCTTCCGCCACAGCATGAAAGTCGAATAGTTGACCGCATGGCAGCGGCCGGCGAGACGGTTGTCGCGGTAGGCAAGCTGCGACAGCAGCACCACCATGCCGTCGAACAGCGCCGGATTGGCAGCGATTTCGTGCTGCCAGTTCTCGGCGATCGCCTCTGCATTGTCCCTTGCGAACGGGTGCGGACCGGGATCGAGCCGGACGTCGATGGCGTCGACCGGCAGGATGACGTTGCGTGGCAGGTCGAAACTCATGCGTCAGGTCATGTCCAGCGTGATCGCCACCGGGCAATGGTCCGACGCCTTCGGCCGGTCCCAGCCGGCACGCGGAAAGCGGTCGACCTCCTGCCCCGGCGGAAAAATGGTGCGCCAGGGCTGGCCGTTGCGGATGATGTCGGGAACAGCCGTCGCGTTGCTGGCGGCGAGCCCCTTCGACAGCAGGATGTAGTCGAGCTGGCACAGATGCCGCTCTTCCGGTCCGCGCGTGTGGTAGAAACTCCAGCGGTTCATCTCCGGCCGCCGCTCGACGACGTTTTCGCAGAAGCCGCCGGCCGTCAGCACGTTGATGCAGGACAGGGCTTCGTCGACCACCTCGAAGCGATAGCCGTCGATCGCATCGCCGGCCACCTTCACACGCTGGCGGTAATCGTTCATGTCGCCGCAGATTGCCCAGCGTTTGTCGGCGGCATAGTCCTTGCCGAAGCGCTCCTCGATGATGCGCCGCACGGCCTGCGCCTCCGCGATGCGCACCGGCATCGTCGCCTCGCGCCCGTCGAGCCCGTTGCGCGGCGAACCCATCGACTTGAAATGCACGAGATAGAGCGTCAGCGGCACGCCGCCCACGGTGACGTCGATCTCCAGGCAGTCGCGCCGGAAAATGCGCTCATTGGCCTGATTGCCCAGTGCCTCGAGTTCCGGCGTGTGCAGCCCGAACTGCTCGTAGGTGACATAGGCGTGGCTGGTCATGCGCACGAATTCGATCGGCTGGCCCTGGGCGGTCTCATTGCGCATCATCACGGCAACGTCGATGCCGCGTGAATCATTGCCCGATGTGGTGTATTTCTGCCGGTAGCCCTGCCCCACCATCTTGAACAGATAGCCATATTCGAAGGCCTTCAGCGCCTCGATGTTGTCGACCTCCTGCATGCAGATGATGTCGGCCCGGGTGGCAGCGATTGCCAGCGCCGTCAGCTGGCGCGTGTCGTCGGATTGGGCGATGGCGCGGGCCTGCTCCAGCATCCTGTATTCCGCCTCGCTCTGGATATCGAACAGCGCCAGCGTTCGATCCTCGTTGAGCTGGTTGCGATAGCCGGAATAATCGAACCTGTTCATCAGGTTCTCGACATTGAAGGTGGCAAGGCGCAGCGACATGCCATGACCTTTGCCCGCAAGTGCTTCGGAAAACAAGCGCGCAGGACCACCATCTGAGATCGATTGGTCCTGGGTGCGTTCGCGTCATGGTTGACGGAACCTTTCCGTTCATCCGCCGTTCAGATGCAAACATCCATTGTTGCCCCATTCCTCGGGTGGGCGTGGGGCCTGTAACTCTTGGAGAGTGCAATGAATTCGCTCTTTTCTTCCACGGTCAAATCGGGGCTGATAGCCCTGGGTATCCTCTCCGGCGTCACCGCACCGTCCGCCGCCGGCCCGATCATGCAGCCGGACCTGTCGATTCCCACCAGCACCGCGGCGCCGAATGTCACGCCGGTCCGCGACAGCTGGGCGGGCGGCAACAACAACCGTCAGTTCAACAACGACAATTGGAGATGGCGCCGGTCGGGCAATTGGGACGGCGGCCGTCGGCACTGGCACGGCGGCGGCGGTCACTGGAATGGTGGAGACAACTGGCGTTGGCGCCATGGTCGCCATCACTATCGCGGCGGCCGTTACTACGATGATGGCGCGAGTGCCGCGATCCTGGGCCTTGGCCTGGGGCTTGGCCTCGGCAGCATGTACAACAACTACGACTACTATGACCGGCCGGCGCCGCGCCGCTACTACCGCGCGGGACGGCTTTCGAGCGCCCATGTCCAATGGTGCTACAACCGCTACCGGTCGTACCGGGCCTACGACAACACGTTCCAGCCCTACAACGGCCCGCGCCAGCAGTGCTACTCACCCTATTGATGGGCTGGCCCTGTAGCTGAGCTGACCGACAGAATGAAAAAACGGCGCCACGTGGCGCCGTTTCTTGTTCATGGAAGCTGCTATTTTCGAGCGCTTGTGGATTTCGCTCAGTTCTTCGCCTTGTCGACCAGCTTGTTCTTGGAAATCCACGGCATCATCGCGCGCAGCTTGGCGCCGACTTCCTCGATCTGGTGGCTGTCATTGTTGCGGCGGATGCCCTTGAAGCGGGACATGCCGGCGCGGTATTCCTGCATCCATTCCGAGGTGAATTTTCCGGTCTGGATGTCCTTCAGCACGCGCTTCATCTCGGCCTTGGTCTCGGCGGTGATGATGCGCGGACCCGAGACATATTCGCCCCATTCGGCGGTGTTCGAGATCGAGTAGTTCATGTTGGCGATGCCGCCTTCATAGATCAGGTCGACGATCAGCTTGACCTCGTGCAGGCACTCGAAATAGGCCATCTCAGGCGCGTAGCCGGCTTCCACCAGCGTCTCGAAACCGGCCCGGATCAGCTCGACCAGGCCGCCGCACAGCACGACCTGCTCGCCGAACAGATCGGTCTCGCATTCCTCGCGGAAATTGGTCTCGATGATGCCCGAACGGCCGCCGCCGACGCCGCAGGCGTAGGACAGTGCCAGGTCGAGCGCATTGCCCGAGGCATCCTGGTTGACGGCGACCAGGCACGGCACGCCGCCGCCCTTCTGGTATTCGCCGCGCACCGTGTGGCCGGGACCCTTCGGCGCGATCATGACGACGTCGACCGTCGACTTCGGCTCGATCAGGCCGAAATGCACGTTGAGGCCGTGCGCGAAGGCGATAGCGGCACCATCGCGGATGTTCGGCGCGATCTCGTTCTTGTAGATGTCGGCCTGCAGTTCGTCCGGCGTTGCCATCATCATCAGGTCGGCCCATTTGGCCGCGTCCGCCACGCTCATCACCTTGAGACCGTCGGCCTCGACCTTCTTGGCGGTTGCCGAGCCGGCCTTGAGGCCGATTGCGATCTCCTTGGCGCCGGAATCCTTGAGGTTGAGCGCATGCGCCCTGCCCTGGCTGCCATAGCCGATGATGGCGACCTTCTTGCCCTTGATCAGATTGAGATCGGCATCACGATCGTAATAGACGCGCATTTTGTCTTCCTTCCCGTTTATAAATCAGAGCATGATGCCGAAAAGTGTGAAGCGGTTTTCGGACGACATCATGCTCTATCTTCTTGATTTAGAGACGGATTCAGATTTCAGGTCGACTTGACCTGAAATCATCCGGCTCTAGGGCCTTGCGGCCGGTTGTTGCTCCATGAAGAGCGAGAAACTGCTGCGTCGCCCGCGCGGCATCGCCGCCGATCGCCGCCTCAGTCAATTCCAGCCGGTCGCCGAGCAGCAGACGGATCTGCACATCGCGGGCGACCAGCCCGAAAAAGGTGCGGAACGCCGTCTCGGCATCCGCGAAATCCAAAAGCCCGGTCCGTCGGCCGGCCTCGAGCACCGGCTTCAGCCGCTTGGCCAATGCGAAGCGGCCGTTCTCCAGCACCACGGCGCCGAGATTGTCCTTGCCGGAGCCCGCATGGCTGACCGCCACCCGATTGAGCGCGATCGACGTGTCGCTGGAAATCACCTTGAGCCAATCCGAGGCGAAGCGCTCGAGGCTCGCGGTCAGCGAGGCAAGATCGAGCCCCTTGCGGTCGACCGGTGCCACCCGCACTTTAGAGGCCTGCCATTGCACCGTCGCCGTCAGCAGCCCGTCGCGGTCACCGAACCATTTGTAGAGCGTTTCCTTGGAACAGCTGGCGCGGCGCGCCACGGCGGTCATGGTCAGCTGGTCGCCCTCTTCGACCAGCAGCCGCAACGCCGCGTCGAGCACGGCCTTCTGCCGCTCTGTCAGCGCTTCGCTGGTGTCGATGTCAGGCACGATGTGCAACACGCTCTTCTCTCGAAAGGTCGGCATTCCCGATAAGCCGTACCGTACGTTACGGTTCGGCATATTGCGCGATCCGAGGCCGTGCGCAAGAGGACGAGAGCAAAATATCTGCAAAATGGACAGGCGCTGGCGCGACAGGCTCGCTTAATCGCTGGCTGGCGGATGGCGCAACCGTCCAAGCAGTGCCGAGACCATGGTCAGCTCATCCGCCGACAGTTTGGCGCCAACCAGTTCGGCGATCGAGCGTCCGTACACAGCCCACATCTGGCGGCGTATGTCTCGCCCCTTGGCCGCGATGCGGATGGTCTGGCCACGGCCGTAGATGATTCGGCTACTCCCTGGATCCTGAAGCGCTATGATGGTGCTGACTGGATTCCTACGATGGCAATCAATGCTACAACCAATGTGGCATATCCTATCAGTTCTGCGAGCCAATTGAACTACCCCTTGGCAACTGGTACTGCCAATGCTCTTGTACTGACTCCGTCTCCAGCATCAACTGCGTACAACGATCTGGATACGTACTCGTTTGAGGCCGCTGCTAACAATACTGGCGCTTGCAACTATCAACATCTCTGGTATTGGCGCAAAGGCAATCCGTAAGATTGTCACTGCTGTGGATGTTGCATTGGCTGCTAACGACATCTTGGATGGCGTGCGATATATCATCAACTATGATCCAGCTGCGAATGCTGGTGCTGGTGCATTTGTTCTAGTCAATCCGTCTGGTGCTTATGCCACACTGACCGGAACCTTGAACTGTCAGGAATTGCAACAGCAGATCAGGATATGGCTACAGGCGATCGTAAGGTTATCACTGCTAAGAGTGAGGCGGGCTTTACGATCCAGTTCTTCAATTCGGTAGGCACCGCAGTCCAGCGAACGATCGACTGGGTTGCCAAAGGTTACGGGAGCAAACACACATGAGCCAATCAGATTTCGGTACGATAGATCCTAACACCAAGTCAGGTGATGCACTTGCTGCAGACTTGAACAATTGGCGTTCTGCGGTCCATTCACAACATAAGGGGCCAACAGCTCCTACATATAAGGTTGCAGGTATAGAGCCCGGCTGCGGCCGGCCGATCGGCAGCACGCCGATCATCACGCTCGCTCTGTCGTAGCGTTGCAGCAGCGCGCGCTCATCGAAACCGTCGCCGCGCCAGCCAAGCGAGGCCCAGAACGCGCCATAGGTGAGCGGTCGTGGCTCGCCTGCAGCGCTTGCGCGGCACAGTTTCGAGCGCGAACCGCTGGCGTCGACTACGAGGTCGAACGGCCCCGCCCTTCGTCCGTTGCCGCAGATCAGCGTCGTCCGTTCGCCCGTCTCCAAGGCCTCGATCTCGACGCCGGTTTCGATGGCGATCGCTTCGCGTTGGGCGGCGCGGAAGAGCACGCCGAACAAGGCCGCCCGGTGCACCGCCAGCCCGAAGCGGCCACCGCGTTGCGCATCGTAGCGGACATCGAGCACGGTACGGCCTGTGGTGGCATCGGCGCCATGCAGGCGGTCGATGCGGCTGCCCAGCGCCAGCATGTCGTCGAGCAGGCCAAGATCGGCCAGCACCGTCAGCCCTGTCGGCTGCAGGATCAGCCCGGAGCCGACCGGCTTCGGCTCATCGAAGCGCTCGAAGACCGTGACCCGATGCCCGGCGCGCTTGAGATAGAGCGCCATGGCCAGTCCCGCCGGCCCGGCGCCTGCTATTGCGATGTCGTAGGAAATGCCAATGCCCCCACAGCCGAACTGGCCGGGACAATCCTTCAGCAGCCCGGCGAAATCAAGCCGCACCCTGGGGCTTTAGCGGTCGTTCAAGCCTGGGCCTTGGCGGCCGTTCAAGCCTGGGACGCATCAAAATCGGCGCGCGCTGCGCGCACCGCATCATGGTTGAGTTCGGCCCACAGAATCAATTGATGAAAGGCGCCGAACATAGAGCGCCCGAGATCGGTCAGGCTGTATTCGACGCTTGGTGGTTTGGTCGGGAACACCTCACGATGCACATAGCCATCGCGCTGAAGATCGTACAGCGTCTGGGTCAGCATGCGCTGCGAAATGTCGGGCACAAGGCGCCGCAACTCGCCGAAGCGATAGGGTTTTTCAGCCAGCGCCATCATCAGCAGCGACCTCCATTTGCCGCTCACCCCCTGGATGACCTCGCGAACCGGACAATTGGCAATATTGCCGCCGCCTGAGATGGCCTTGTAGACCTCCAACTTCGACTTCAGATTGATGACCTTGCCGTCCATGGCTGGTTCCCTGCGTGTGCCTACCTCCCGAAAAACTGCCTTCTTTACGGCACCAGGTCAATTCCTATTTTAGTGCTGGTCTCTTTTTGAGACTGCCACTCGAACCGCCTTAGCGGCGCAATGTCAGGACCTTCCATGACCGAAACCCTTCTCGTCACCGGCGCTTCCGGCCAGCTCGGCCGCGGTGTCGTCCAATATCTCCTGGACAAGCACAAAGTTCCACCGGCAAACATCATCGCCGCCACACGCAATCCGGAAGGCGTGGCCGATCTGGCGCTGCGCGGCGTCGTTGTCAGGGCCGCCGACTTCAACGACGCGGCGTCGCTGGAAACCGCATTCAAAGGCGCCGACAAGGTGCTGATCATTTCGACCGGCGATCTCGATCTAAAAAGCGGCAGGCGCCTGAAGCAGCACGAAAATGCCGTCGCCGCGGCCAAAAATGCCGGCATTTCGCATCTGCTCTACACCTCGATGCCCAATCCGGAGCCGGTATCGCCGGTCCTGTTTGCCGATGACCACTACAGCACCGAGCAGGCGATCAAGGCGAGCGGCATCCCCTACACGATCTTCCGCAACGGCTGGTACCAGGAGAACCTGTTCATGGCCCTGCCGCACGCGATCGCCTCGGGAAAATGGTACACGTCGGCCGGCGACGGGCGCATTGCCCACGGTGCGCGCGACGACATGGCAGCGGCGATCGCCGCCAGCCTCGCTGGCGCTTCAAACGAAAGTAAGACCTACACCTTGACCGGTCCGCACGCCTACACCACCGCAGAGATTGCCGCCTTGGTAAGCGAGGTCACCGGCAAGTCGCTCGATGTCGTGCAGGTTCCGGATGAAGCGCTCACCGAAGGGGTAAAGGCATCAGGCGTTCCCGAGGATTTTGCTGAAGTCATCGTGTCCTTCGACGTCAACACGCGCTCCGGCCGCATCGCCATGGTGACGGACTCGGTCGAGACGCTTTCCGGCCGCAAGCCAAGAACGCTGAAGCAGTTCCTCGAGGCGAACAAGGCCGCGCTGGCCGGTTGAAGCGGAGTGACATGGACTGTGCCGCAAGACACAGCTCATTCGCCAGGACATGTCGAGATTCAGGTCAGGCTGGACCGAGAATGTGGGTTCCGAGAACCGGAACGGAGCGGACACTTGGTCCGTGAGTACCGGAAGCGCAGGAACCTGCCGTTCGCAGGCCGGCCTCACCTGAATATCGGCATGTCCTAGATGGCCACCTGAGTGCCGATCTCCACCACGCGCCCGGTCGGGATCTGGAAATACTCCGTCGCGTCGGCCGCCGTGCGCGCCAGGCCGATGAACAGCCGGTCCTGCCACACCGGCATGCCGGAATTGGGCGAGGCCTTGAGCGAACGCCGCGACAGGAAGAACGAAGTCGTCATGATGTCGAATTTCCAGCCCTGCTTGCGGCAGATCGCCAGCGCGCGCGGGATGTTGGGCTGCTCCATGTAGCCGAAGGTCAGCGTTACCCGCATGAACAGCTCGTTGACCGTCTCCATTTTGACCCGGTCGCTGTCGGGCACCACCGGCTGCGGCGCGGTCACCACTGAAAGGATGACGTTCTGCTCATGCAGCACCTTGTAGTGCTTCAGGCTGTGCATCAGTGCGGTTGGCGCGCTGAGCGGATCGCTGGTCAGGAACACGGCGGTGCCTGACACCAGCTGCGGCTTCTTCTTCAACAGATTGCCGGCGAGGAAATCGAGCGGGATCTCGTTGCGGCGGGTCTTGTCGAACAGATAGCGGCTGCCGCGCACCCAGGTCCACATGGCCAGCACGATGGTGAAGGCAACGGCCAGCGATGCCCAGCCGCCCTCAAACACCTTGACGATGTTGGAGGCAAAGAAACCGACGTCGATGAAGCCGAACAGCGCCGTCAGCGAGACCGCCAGCCACAGCTTCCATTTCCAGATCCGCGTCATGACCACAAACAACAGCACCGTGGTCACCAGCATGTTGCCGGTCACCGAGATGCCGTAGGCCGATGCCAGCCTGCTGGACTCGCCGAAGCCCACCACCAGCATCATCACCACCAGCGCCAGCAGCAGGTTGACGCGCGGCATGTAGATCTGGCCGGACTGTTTCTCCGACGTATGTAGAATTTCCAGGCGCGGCAGCATGTTGAGCTGCACCGCCTGCCTGGTCAACGAGAAGGCGCCCGAGATCACCGCCTGGCTGGCGATGACCGTGGCGGCGGTCGCCAGCACGACCATCGGGATCAGCGTCCAGCCTTCATTCATTTCGAAGAACGGATGGCCGACGACGCCGTTCTTGGCCAGCACGAAAGCGCCCTGCCCGGCATAATTGAGCAGCAGGCACGGAAACACGACCCACAGCCAGGCGAGCACGATCGGCTTGCGGCCGAAATGGCCGAGATCGGCATAGAGCGCTTCCGCGCCGGTGACCGCGAGGAAGATGGCGCCGATGGTGACGAAAGCGACATCGGGCGAATTGATCAGGAAGGCGACGATGTAGTGCGGGCTGATCGCCCACAGGATTTCCGGATCGGCGATGATGTGGTTGAGGCCGGAAAGGCCGATCGCCAGGAACCACACCGCCGTCACGGGACCGAACACCAATCCCACGCCGCCCGTGCCGAAACGTTGCACCGCGAACACCATGGCGAGAATGACCAGTGTCAGCGGCACGACATAAGGCTGGAAGGTCGGCGTGACGACGTTCATGCCTTCGACCGCCGACAGCACCGAAATCGCCGGCGTGATGACGGCGTCGCCGAAGAAAAGCGACGCCCCGACGATGCCGATGCCGAGCATCAGCGCCGAGCGCTTGGGGAAACTGCCGCGCGCCAGCGCCATCAGCGACAGCACGCCGCCCTCGCCGCGGTTGTTCGCCCGCAGCACGAACATGATGTATTTGATGGTGACGATGATGGTCAGCGACCAGATGATCAGCGACAAAACGCCGAGGATGTCACCGCGGTCGGCCACTTCTCCGCCGGAAGATGCCACCAGCGCCTCGCGAAAGGCGTAGATCGGGCTGGTGCCGATATCCCCATAGACGACACCGAGCGCGCCCAGCATCAGAACCTTGGTGCTGTGCTGTTCGACTTCCGAATGGCTCGATTGTTCGACGGGTTCTGCCTCACTACCATTATTGGTAAGGGCCATGGACGACACTCCGATAAGCGCGCGGTGCTCTACGCTTGCTGCAATGCAATATCAAGTGCCGTCGCGTAATGGCAGCCATGCCTGCCATGCGAGGCTGCCATTGCTACCACCCGCAGGCCTTGAGGAACCGACCCACCGTGCCGGCCATGCCATACTCCAACGCGTCGGCTGTCAACCCATGTCCGATCGACACTTCGGCCAATGCCGGAATGCGCCTGGCAAGTGCCGGCAGATTGCTGACCACCAGATCGTGCCCGGCATTGACCTGAAGCCCGGCGGCAAGCGCGGCGTCTGCTGTTTTTCCCAGCCTTTCCAGCTCTTTGGCCGCTTTGGCGGAATCTGTGTGATAGCTGCCGTATGGACCCGTATAGAGCTCGATGCGGTCGGCGCCGGTGTCGCATGCGGCCGCCACCCAATCGGGGTCCGGATCGGAAAACAGCGACACGCGAAAGCCCCCCTTTTTCAGACGCTTGACGATCGGTGTGAGGAACGCGGCCTGGGTAGCGAAGTTCCAGCCATGGTCCGATGTCGCCTGAGCCGGATCGTCCGGCACCAAAGTCACCTGTTCGGGCTGATGCTTTTCCACAAGCAACAGGAAATCCTCGGTCGGATAGCCTTCGATGTTGAATTCCGCGCGCGGAAACTCGTCGTCGATCAGCGAGCGAATCTCGGGCAGATCGGAGTGTCTTGTATGCCGTTCGTCGGGGCGTGGATGCACCGTCAGCCCATGCGCTCCGGCCGCCAGCGCGATGCGGCCGATGCCGGTGACGCTGGGCCACGGCAGGTCGCGCCGGTTGCGCAGCATGGCGATGGCATTGAGGTTGACGGAGAGCTTTGCAGGCATGCGGGTGGCCTCGGAAATCGTTAGACGCGCCCACCTATAATGCCTTTGACGGGAACAGTAATGCCTTTGGTGGGAACAGACTGGGGGTTTCGGGTGTTCCAAGCCTGATGAACCAGCGGGGAAAGGTAGCGCCGATGAATTTTCTTGATGAGGTGCCGGCAATCCGCCGTATCGAGACCAGCCGTGACGACCTTTTCGCCATCGATGTCGTCGGGCATGTTTCCGCGGCCGATGGTGAAAATCTTTTCGGATTGCTGGAGGCAGCCTACGCCCTGCATCCGCGCGTCGATGTGCTGGTGCGCCTCGTCGACCACGACGGCGTCGACTGGGCCGACATCGCTGACGAGACCCTGAAGCAGGGCGCCATTCATGCATTGGAACATGTCGACCGTTGCGCGACGATCGGCGAACCGGACTGGATAGCGGACGCACAACGCTTTCTGCCGTCCTCACCACCCATCGAAATCAGGCATTTCAGGACGGAGGACGAGGCTGCCGCCTGGCAATGGCTTGCCGCACAGCCTATCGGGGCAACAGCATCCGGCGCCCCTACCTGACGATCGTCAGCCGCTCGGCCGCCCGCGTGATGGCGGTGTAGAGCCAGCGCTGGCGGGTTTCCTTGAAGGCCCAGCTTTCATCGAACAGCACGATCTCGTTCCACTGCGAGCCCTGCGCCTTGTGCACGGTCAGCGCGTAGCCATAGTCGAAATCGTCGAAGCGCTTCTTCTGCTGCCAGGGGATATCGGCGTCCGGATCCTCGAACGCCGCCTTGAGCAGCTTGATCTTGGCGACGCCGCGATCCGGATCGTCCTCTTCCGGCGACACCAGAAGGTTGATGCCGGGCTTCACCGTCTCGCGCGACGATGTCATCACCTTCCACAGCGAGCCGTTGAGCAGGCCCTTTGCCGGATCGTTGCGCAGGCAGACCAGCTTGTCGCCGGCTTGCGGATAATCGGCATTGAAGCCCTTGAGCTCGCGCAGCCGCTGATTGTAGCGGCGCCGCGTGCGATTGGTGCCGACCAGCACCTGGTCCGCCTTCAGCACCAGTTCCTGGGTAACGTCTTCCTTGCCGATCACCTGCGCCGTGCCATAGTCGCCACGCATGAACTCGCGGCCCTCGCGCACATCGAGCGCCAGCCGCAGGATCGGGTTGTCGCGCGCCTGCCGGTGGATTTCGGTGAGCAGAAAATCCGGCTCGTGGTCGGTGAAGAAGCCGCCGCCCGAGATCGGCGGCAGCTGGCCGGGGTCGCCGAGCACCAGGATCGGCGTGCCGAAACTCATCAGGTCGCGGCCAAGTTGTTCGTCGACCATCGAACATTCGTCGATGACGACCAGTTTGGCGCGCGAGATCGGGCTCTGCCGGTTGAGCGAAAAAGTCGGCGACATCGACGTCTTGCCGGTGATTTCGTCCGACACCGATTCCTCGCCTTTCGGCCTATAGATCAGCGAATGGATGGTGCGGGCGTTGACCGCGCCCTTGGAGCGCAGCACCTGCGCCGCCTTGCCGGTGAAGGCGGCGAACTGCACCTGGCCGTCGACATGCTCGGCGAAATAGCGCGCCAGCGTCGTCTTGCCGGTGCCGGCATAGCCGAACAGCCGGAACAGCTGTGGCTGGCCGATCTTCAGCCAGCGGGCGACCGCTTGCAGCGCCTCGTCCTGTTGGGGAGAGAATTCCATCAGCGCGAGAGACCGGATTCGCAAGGGAAAGACAAGACAGCCGCCATCATCATCGATGCGCCGGGACGCTTCAGTGCCGCCGACGGGTCAGGCTATCAGGCACAGACAAGAACGTAAAGGGAACATACAAGCTCACCCCAGACCTTATCGAATCCGCTGGGGATCGTTCTCCAGCAGGATCGGCTTGCCGTGCGGGGTGGCATGCGCGGCGCGCTCCCAGGCCTCAGCCATCGCGTCGACATCCGACTTGGCAGCCAGTCCCTTCGAGGCAAGCAGGCTTTCCAGTACCGCCAGCCAATGTTCGTAATAATCATGGCCGTCCGCTGCGGCGCCCGGTCTTTTCACTTCGCTCGACAGCGCCTGCGCCCACTCGCTCCACGAAAACAGGCCCTTGTCGTGCAGCGCCACCGTCATGGCGAAGGCCTCGGCCTGCCACGGCTCGGCGAACACCGGCTCGTCGAAACCTGGCGGCAGTTCTTCACGCAGGCTCAAGATAGCTCTCCCAGGCGTCTATCGACACGCTTAGCGTCGGGTCGGCCCCCTCGCCCCAGATCTCCGATCCTTCGAAAACCACGGTGTAGACCCATTGCGGATTTTCGCCGTGTCCATGCGCGTTGCTGTCGGGAAAAACAAAACCGTCGTGCACCGCCTCGATCACGCCGTGCTTGCCGCGTGCGTAGCGCGGCAGCCGCGTGTGGCCGGTCGGGTTGAAGTTCTTGGTCCGCACGGCGTCGCCCGCCTTGAACCGCGCCGCTTGCGCCACCGGCCGGTCGCAAGGGCTGCCCTTGGCCAACACCGCGGGCACGTTTTCCGCCTTCAGCACCCTCTTGGGAGTCGCTGCTGGATCGACTGCCTTGCCCGCTTCGAGATCGCGCTGGCTGACGAAGCCATGGCGCTTCAACAGCACCTCCAGCGCCTTGATCCATATCTCGTAGTAGCTCGATGAATAGTAGACAGCCGGATGCAGCGATTCCCGTGCATGCCGGCTCTCGTCGATGTTCCAGGCGCCCATGGCGCCGGCAGTCAGCGTCACGCCGAGCGCCCGCCTTTCCCAGGCGGCATGGAAGTAAGGTTCGTCCTTTTCCGGCGCGACCGGGCCGAACCCCATCTGTCCGCCGAGATCTTGCGGCCCGTTCATGCCGGCTGCCCCTCTATTCCAGGTCTTTGGGCCAGGCCGGTGCCGATCATCGCGTCACGGCTGACCAGCTCCGCCAGCCGCTCCTCGCTCCAGCCCTCGGTACCCTCGGGCCGCATCGGCACGACGAGATAGCGCAGCTCGGCAGTGGAATCCCAGACGCGGATTTTCTTGTCCGCCGGCAGCGTCAGCCCGAACTCTTCCAGCACGCCGCGCGGATCGATCACCGCGCGCGAACGATAGGGCGGCGCCTTGTACCAGACCGGCGGCAGGCCAAGCACCGACCATGGATAGCAGGAGCACAGCGTGCAGACGACGAGATTATGGGTGTCCTGCGTGTTGAACACCGCCTGCATGTGCTCGCCCTGGCGGCCGGTATAGCTCAGCGATGCGATCGCCGCCGTCGCGTCGCGTTTCAGCCAGTCGGCAAAGGCTGGATCGCTCCAGGCTTTCGCCACCACCCTGGCCCCGTTGCGCGGACCGATCTTGGTCTCGTAGGTATCGACGATGACGTCGATCGCGGCCGGATCAATCAGCCCCTTCTGGGTCAGGATGGTTTCCAGCGCACGCACGCGGGCGGCAAACGGATCGAGTTCGTTGTCGTGGTCATGATCGTGTGACATGGCTACAAACTACGTTTGCAGTGATGCCGCCGCAAGCGCGACGGCTTGGGCCAGCGGACCATGGCGCCAGCTCTACCCCCTATTCGGCGGCCGCCCGCTGCGGCTCGGGCAGCATGTCTTCCCTGGGCTTGAACAGCGAGGGCTGATCCCCCGCTTCGACCGAGCCCGGCTCGCCCTTGCGCTTCGACCAAAGCCCGACCAGCCAGCCCGAGAAATTCTCCATGTAGACATAGATCACCGGCGTCACGAACAGGGTCAGTGCCTGCGAGGCAAGCAGGCCGCCGACAACGGCAACGCCCAGCGGCTGGCGCAGTTCGGCGCTGGCGCCGGTGCCGAGCGCAATCGGGAACGTGCCCATGAGTGCCGCCAGCGTCGTCATCATGATCGGCCTGAAGCGCATCAGGCAGGCCTTGTGGATCGACTCGGTCGCCGACATGCCTTCTCGTCGCAGTTCGAGCGCGACATCGACCATCATGATGCCGTTCTTCTTGACGATGCCGATCAGCATCAGGATGCCGATCACCGCGATGACCGACAGATCCATGCCGGCGAAGCGCAGCGCAACGACCGCTCCCAGTACGGCCGACGGCAGGCCGGTGAGGATGGTCAGCGGGTGGATGAAGCTTTCGTAGAGGATGCCGAGCACGATGTAGATGGTCAGGATTGCGCCGCCGACCAGAAAACCCTGGTTGGCCAGCGAATCCTGGAAGGTCTTGGCCGTGCCGGCAAAGGTCGTCGAGATCACCGTCGGCATGCCGATCTGCTCTTTCAGCGCATTGATACGCGTCACGCTGTCGCCCAGCGCCACGCCCTGCGGCAGATTGTAGGAGATGGTCACGGCTGGAAGCTGGCCGAGCTGGTTGACGGTCAGGGCGCCGGCCGTGCGATCGACGCGGGCGAAGGCGCCGAGCGGAACAAGACTGCCGCTCGCCGTCCTCATCTGGATGGCCAGCATCCGCTCGGGCGACCACTCGATCTTGGGATCGAGTTCGGTGATGACTTCATAGCTGTCGGCCGAACCGAAGATGGTCGAAACCTGGTCGGTGCCGAACCCGCCATAGAGGGCGGAGCGCAACGTGTCGGTATCGATACCGAGTTGGGCGGCCTTGTCGCGATCCACCACCAACGTCGCCTGCAGCGCATTGTTCTGCAGGTCGCTGGTGACGTCGGTGAAGTTCGCATGGTCGGCCGCCATCGCGTCGTTCAGTTTCTGCGCCCAAATATCGGTGAGGCCGGTATCAAGGCCCTGAACCACGAGCTGGTAGGCGCTTGCGGACGACCGCGAGCCCAGCCTCAAATTCTGCACCGGCTGCATGTAGGTCTCGATGCCCGCCACGCCGGCCAGTTGCTTGCGCAGATCCGCAAGCACCTTCTCGATATCGGGGCGCTGGTCCTTGCCCTTGAGCTGGACGAAGAGCTGCCCCTGGTTGAGCGCGTTGTTGCCGCTGCCCGCCGACCACGCCACATGGTCGACATAGGGCGAATGCGAGAAGACGCTGGCGACCTGCCCTTGCAGCCTGGACATGGCGTCGAACGAGATGTCCTGGCGGGCAATGGTGGTCACCGAGATCTGGCCGATATCCTCTTGCGGGAAGAAGCCCTTCGGCGAGATCTGGATCAGCCACACCGACGCTGCCGCGGTGCCGACGAAGACGAGGAACACCAGGAAGGTGTGCCGCAGGCAGAAGCTCAAGACCCTGTCGTAGCCGCGCGTGACGAGGTCCTGCTTGTGACCGGGGCCATGCTTGTCGCGGTCGGCTTTGGTCACCGACAGCAGCCGCGAGCACAGCATCGGCGTCAGCGTCAGCGACACGAACATCGACGCCAGGATGGCGACCGTCACCACCACGGCGAACTCGTTGAAGATGCGCCCGATGACGCCGCCCATCAGCAGCACGGGGATGAAAACCGCCACCAGCGAGATCGAGATCGAGATGATGGTGAAGCCGATTTCGCGCGCGCCCTTCAGCGAGGCGTCGAAGGCCGACAGCCCGTCCTCCTCCATGTGGCGGAAGATGTTTTCAAGCATCACGATGGCGTCGTCGACGACGAGGCCGACCGCCAGGGTCAGGCCCATCAGCGAGATGTTGTCGATGGAAAAGCCGAACAGGAACATCGCGCCGAGCGTGGCGATCAGCGAGATCGGCACCGCCACGGCCGGGATGATTGTCGCCGTCACCCGGCGCAGGAACACGAAGATCACCATGATGACCAGGGCAATGGTGAGCAGCAGCGTGAACTGCACGTCGCTGACCGCCTGCCGGATCGAACTGGAGCGGTCGTTAAGCAGCTTGATGTCGGCGGCGGCCGGCATCTGGTCCTTGAAGGACGGCAGCATCGCCTTGACCTTGTCGACGACGTCGACAGTGTTGGCGTCGGGCTGACGCTGCACGGCCATGATGATCGCGCGGGTGCCATCGTACCAACTCGCCGTCGTGGTCGTCTGCACCGAATCGACCACGCGGGTCACCTCGCCCAGCCGTACCGGGTGACCGTTTTTGGTGGCGATGATGATGTTGGAGAAACCGGCGGCGTCGGTCAGCTGCGTGTTGGCGGTGATGGTGAGCTGCTGCTTGTCGTTCTGGAGCACGCCGAGCGGCGTGTTGCTGTTGGCCGAGGCAACCGCCGCCTGCAGCTGATCGATCGAGATGCCGCGTGCGGCAAGCGCGGTCGGGTCGATCTGGATGCGCACCGCGTATTTCTGCTGGCCGAAGATCGAGACCTGCGCCACGCCGTCGATGGTCGACAGCGACGGCGAGATGACGTTTTCCGCGAACGCATCGAGGTCGGTCAGCGGAACCGTGTCGCTGACCAGCGACATCAAAAGGATCGGCGCGTCGGCCGGATTGACCTTGCGATAGCTCGGCGGCGCCGTCATCTGCGGCGGCAATGATTTCTGCGTGCGCGCGATCGCCGCCTGCACGTCGGCCGCCGCCGCGTCGATGTCGCGGTTGAGCACGAACTGGATGGCGATCGAGGTCTGGCCAAGCGAGTTGGTGGTCGAGATCGAATCGATGCCGGCGATGGTGGCGAACTGCTTGATCAGCGGCGTCGCCACCGATGTCGCCATGGTTTCCGGCGAGGCGCCGGGCAGCGAGGCCGAGACGTTGACCACCGGGAATTCGGCGCTGGGCAGTGCCGCCACCGGCAGGAACTTGTAGGCGAACAGCCCGCCCAGCACGAGAGCGAACGACATCAGAAGGGTGGCGACGGGCCGGCGTATGCAGAATTCGGAAATCATTGGGCGGCCTCGCCGGCGCTGGTCGCCTCGGCCACCTTGGGCGCAGCGGCACCCGCCGTGGTCTTGCCTTCATGCACCGCGGCGCCGTCCTTCAGCCGTGTCTGGCCCTCGGTGACAACCTTCTCACCGCTTTTCAGCCCCTGGCTGATGGCGCTGTTGTCGCCTTCGGTCAGCGCCACCTGCACCGGCCGCATCTCGACCGTGTTGTCCGGCTTGACCACATAGACGAACGGGCCCTTCTGGCTTGGCTGCACGGCGACGGTAGGAACCGATGTCATCTGCGGCATGATGCCGGCGTCGAGCACGACATTCACATACTGGCCCGGCCATAGCGAAAGGTCGGCATTGGGAATACTTGCCCGCGTCGCAATCGTGCCCGACGCGGTGTCGACGCTGGAGTCGACGAAATCGAGCGTGCCCTTGCCGATCGGCGTCGCGTCACCATCCTTGGTCAGTGTCACCGCGCCCTGCTGCGGATTGGCAAGCGCCTTGTGCAGCAGGGCGAGATTGCTTTCCGGCAGATTGAAGTTGACCTGCAGCGGGTCCATCTGGGTGATGGTCACCAGCGGGGTCGCCGTGCTGCTGTTGCCATTGCTGACGGTGACGAGATCGCCGACGGCGACGCTGACCGCGCCCAACCTGCCGGAAATCGGCGCCGTGATCGTGGCGAAGCCAAGCTGGACATTGTCGGCGTCGATTGTCGCCTTGTCGGCGTCAACGGTCGCAGCGGCAGCCTTCTGCGCGGCGACGGCCTGGTCGTAGGTCTGCTGCGTGCCGGCCTGCTTGGCAACCAGATCCTTGGCGCGCTGGAGATCGGAATTCGAACTGGCAAGCAGCGCCTGGTCCTTGGCGAGCGCAGCCTGATCCTTTGCCAGCTGCGCCTTCAGCGCCCGGTCATCGAGCGAGAACAGAACGTCGCCGACCCTGACCATCTGCCCATCCTTGACGTCGATCGAGACGATCTGGCTGGACACCCGCGCGTTGATGTTGACGACGGCGGGAGAAGAGACGAAGCCGATCGCATAACGCCGGATCGGGAAATCGGCTGTCGAGGCGACGGCCGAGAGGATGGAAGCCGAGCGGGCGGCACCGCCGCCACCTGCCGCCTTGTCGCCCGCTGCCGGCTTGCCGGTTGCCGATTTGTCCGCGGCAGCGACCTGCTTTGCGCCGATGAGCTGCTGAGCCTTGCTCAGCGCGTCCGGAGACACATAGAGCCAGGCCGCGCCCGCACAGGCGACGGCAAGCAACGAAAGAACGACTTTTCCACGCATGGTCAAAGGCCCTCTCCACCCGACACGTCGTGGTCCGATGGTTCTACTCTAGCGCAAATCACGGCCCGTTGCCGCGATTTCGCCGAATAGATAGGACGCGCCTTTGTCGGAAAAGGGCCAAAACACGGCATTACGAAGATTTAATGTGCACTGCACAATGGATGTGCAACACGGGCTGAATCCCCATCCGACGGCTTGCGAGCCATCGCCTTCCGGCCTGAGACGACCAGAATGTGCGCGTCTCGACCTATTTGAGCATCGGCCAAAGCGTCGCCGCCAGCAGCACCCCCATGGCGATGTTGAACCATTTCAGCCGTACCGGGTCCGACAGGAAACCGCGCAGCGCGGTGCCGAACCCAGCCCACACCGAGACGCTCGGCAAATTGACGACGGTGAAGGCCACAGCGATCAACACCACCGACAGGAACGGGTGCTCGGCATTGGCATAGACGGCCATGGCGGTGATCGCCATCACCCACGCCTTGGGATTGACCCACTGGAATGCAGCCGCCTCGATGAAGCGCATCGGCCGCGCCTTCGTCTCGCCCTTGCCGGTCAGCGTGCGCGACATGGCGATCTTCCAGGCGAGGTACAGAAGATAGGCGCCGCCGGCGATCTTGAGCGCGGTATGCAGCGCCGGAAACGCCGTCAACACAGCGCCAAGGCCAAGACCGACGGCAAGCAGCAGCACGAGGAAACCCATGCTGATGCCAAGCATGTGCGGAACGGTTCTGACGATGCCGAAATTCACGCCCGATGCCAGAAGCATGAGATTGTTCGGCCCCGGCGTGATCGAAGTCACCAAGGCGTAGACAAGCAGGGCAAGGAAAGCGTCAAGCGACATGGATATCCTCCCCGACAAGTCAGGATCGTTGTCTTTTCTAGGCAACCCGCAAAGGCCCACGGACGGCCCACAGCGGGGCCAGAAGCCTCACTGTGGAAGCTGGCTGGCGCGCCCGGCGCCAGCACCGAAGGCCTACATCGCCTGCGGGCCGCGGTTCAACGCCGCCACGCCGGTGCGGCAGATTTCGACCAGGCCGAGCGGCTTCATGATGGCGATGAACTGATCGATCTTGGAGCCCTTGCCGGTGATCTCGAAGATGAAATGCTCGGTGTTGGCGTCGATGACGCTGGCGCGGAACGCATCGGCCAGCCGCAGCGCCTCGACCCGGGCCTCGCCGATGCCGGCGACCTTGACCAGCGCCAGTTCGCGCTCCAGCGGCCGCTCCTGGCCGGATTCATGCGAACGCACGGTCAGGTCGACGACGCGGTGCACCGGCACGATGCGCTCCAGCTGGTGCTTGATCTGCTCCAGCACATGCGGCGTGCCGCGCGTCACGATGGTGATGCGCGACAGGTGTTTTTCATGCTCGGTCTCGGAGACGGTCAGGCTCTCGATGTTGTAGCCGCGCCCGGAAAATAGGCCGATGACCCGGGCAAGCACGCCCGGCTCATTGTCGACCAGCACGGAAAGCGTGTGGTTTTCCGGCTTTTCCGTTTCCTTGGCGATAAAATAGGCCGAACCGGTCGGTTGTAGCTGTGCGTTCATGACATGAATCTCGATTTCAAGCTCTTGAGCTAATTCGTTGTTTGCGCAGGGCTTTCTCGCGACAGCCCTGCCTTGGTTCTGCCGGCTACACCAGTTCCCTGCCCTTGGCGTCGATGGCATTGGCCACCGCCTCGTCGGTCGCCTCGTCGGGCAACAGCATCTCGTTATGCGCCTTGCCCGACGGGATCATCGGGAAGCAGTTGGCGAGCGTCGCCACGCGGCAATCGAACAGCACCGGCTTCCTGACCGAGATCATCTCCTTGATCGCGTCGTCCAGCTCGTCCGGCTTTTCGCAGCGAATGCCGTGGCCGCCATAGGCCTCGGCCAGCTTGACGAAGTCCGGCATCGCCTCGGTATAGGAATGCGACAGCCGGTTGCCGTGCAGCAACTGCTGCCACTGCCGCACCATGCCCATATACTGGTTGTTGAGGATGAAGATCTTGATCGGCGCATTGTGCTGCACCGCCGCGCTCATCTCCTGCATCGTCATCTGCACCGAGGCGTCGCCGGCAATGTCGATGACCAAAGCGTCGGGATGCGCGATCTGCACGCCGAGTGCTGCCGGCAGGCCATAACCCATCGTGCCCAGCCCGCCCGACGTCATCCAGCGGTTCGGCTTCTCGAAACGATAGTGCTGCGCCGCCCACATCTGGTGCTGGCCGACCTCGGTGGTGATGTAGGTGTCCATGCCCTTGGTCAGTTCGTAGAGCCGCTCGATGGCGTATTGCGGCATGATCACGTCGTTGTTCATCTTGTAGGCGAGCGAGTCGCGCGCACGCCATTTGGCGATCTGCTCCCACCAGGGGTAGAGCGCCTTCTTGTCGGCCTTGGCGCTCGCCCGCCACAGCCGCACCATATCCTCCAGCACCCGGCCGACATCGCCGATGATCGGCACCTCGGTGTGGACGTTCTTGTTGATCGACGACGGATCGATGTCGATGTGGATCTTCTTCGAGTTCGGCGAGAAGGCGGTCAGCCGGCCGGTGATGCGGTCGTCGAAGCGCGCGCCGATGCAGATCATCACGTCGCAATCATGCATGGCCATGTTGGCTTCATAGGTGCCGTGCATGCCGAGCATGCCCATCCAGTTCTTGCCCGATGCCGGATAGGCGCCGAGGCCCATCAGCGTCGAGGTGATCGGGAAACCGGTGAGATCGACCAGTTCGCGCAACAGATGGCTCGCTTCCGGGCCGGAGTTGATGACGCCGCCGCCGCTGTAGATGATCGGCTTCTTGGCGCCCGCCATCAACTCGACCGCCGCCTTGATCTTCTCCAGGTCGCCCTGGACCTTTGGCTGGTAGCTGGTGCGTGGCGCGATCTGCGGCGGGACATAGAATCCCCTGGCGAACTGCACATCCTTCGGGATGTCGACGACGACCGGACCGGGACGGCCGGTGGTCGCGACATGAAAGGCCTCGTGGATGGTGGCGGCGAGCTCGTTGACGTCCTTCACCAGCCAGTTGTGCTTGGTGCAGGGGCGCGTGATGCCGACCGTATCGCATTCCTGAAAAGCGTCCGAGCCGATCAGCGAGGTCGGCACCTGCCCGGTCAGGCAGACCAGCGGGATCGAATCCATCAACGCGTCCTGCAGCGGCGTCACCGCATTGGTGGCGCCCGGGCCGGAGGTCACCAGCATCACGCCGGCCTTACCGGTCGAACGCGCATAGCCTTCCGCCGCATGGCCGGCGCCCTGCTCATGGCGCACCAGTATGTGCTCGACCTCGTCTTGCTGAAAAATCTCGTCATAGATCGGAAGGACAGCGCCGCCGGGATAGCCGAAGACATGCTTGACGCCATTGTCCTTCAGCGCCTGCACCACCATTTCGGCGCCCGTCATCTCGCGCCGCTCGTTCTGTCCGTTGCTCATCGGTCTGGTCCCGTACTGTCGCCATTGGGCGTTTGCTGGTCGTTTAGTCGTGTTTCAGGCAATAAAAAAGGCCCCCGAGGGAGCCTGTGTCTTGCGCATGGGGGGTTTTCGCCCGGCGGTTACACCGCCTTGCCCACGCGCTTTCCTACGAGAATGAGTGCTGTTTTCATGGTGGCGGACACTAAGGGCGGGCAAGGCGACCTGTCAACGGGAAAAATCGCGCCGGCGCGCACAGCGTGCCGGCGCGATTGAGGCGATCAGCCCGGCGCCTTGCAGCGGGAAACGCGCGGATCGCAGTCGGACACCTTCCTCGCCTGCATCTTCGCTGGCGGATGGTGAGGTGCCACCCTTGCCGGGCCATGGTGCTGGGGCATGTGCATTGCCAACGCCTGCTGATGCGGCTTTTGTTGCCCGGCACCGCGTGCAGGACGCTGCCCCGAGACCGGCTTGGCCGACCCCGGTTTGGCCGACGATTTGACAACGATACGTCCATCGCCCGCGGTCCTGTCGGCATGCAGCTTGAGCGCATCGGCCTTCGCGCCGTTGCCGGCGACCATCCGCTTGCGCACAGTGTTGCCAGGCTTCACGACGGCTGGATTGCTGGCAGCCACCGCGCCCGGGGAAATGGCCTTGCCGCCGATCGCAGTCTTGGGGCCCGCCACGATTTGCCCGTTCCCCATTGCATTGCCGGCAAGCCTCTTGATTTCGGCGCCCCTGGAAGCATCGAGACGTGCACTGGCAAACACGCCTTGGGGCGGAGGAACCAGTTTTGCCGCCTTGATCGATTCCATGACGGGCTTCGGGAGTTGCTGCAGCCGGGGTCCGGCATTGATCGCAACCACCTGGTTGCCAAGCCGCACGCGTGGCGCATTGTTGACCGCGACCGTCTGGTTGATGAATGTCGTGTTGCGCACGATGACGACGTTCTCCTGAACCGGCCGCACCACCCTGACCAGATCCACCGCGCCGATCGCCGCCACCGGCACGAAACACCACCAGGCGTCGTCGAAGGCGGCACCGACGTCGGGCGGCGCCGGAGCCCAGCCGACATCATTGCCGCCCTGACGCCAGACCACCCAGGCTGGCGCCCATTGATCGCCGGCGATCCACACCCAGCCGAAATCGGGATCATACGCCCAGCGGCCATAGTGATAGACGACATCGCCGAATGGCTCGGTGGACTGCCAGTACCAGCCATTGTCAGTCCAGACCCACCTGCCTTCGGTGTAGGGCCGCCATTGGGTATGCACCGAGGGAACCCAGACATCGCCGAAGCGGCTGGAGGTTCGCCATCCGCCATAGTTCGAAAGCCTTTCGCGGACGGTGACGGAAATTTCCGCCGCATGCGCCTGTGTTCCGGGCAGCACCAGCGGGCCGGTCAGCGTCGCACTCAAGGCGATGACCGCGGCCATTGCTGCAGCACGTCCACGCCGGCCGAGAAAGTGGCGTGAAGACGCTTGGAAAAAGGATATGATAATCATAACGGGCTCCAGAGTTCCGCATCCAGAAAATCCCAGGAACCGCCCTGCTGCCCGCCACCGCTTCCCGGCTTCTCACCGATCGGTTGTCATCGTCCCCGGTGACCGCATTGCGGCATTTGACCATCAACTTTGCGCGACCGGCGCGGCATTCACAAATGGGACGGTCGTTTCCGGCGCCCGGGCGATTGCGAAACCGCCGGGTGATCCCATTTTGCGAATAAACCATTGAAACCGCTGGAAACTATGGTGGGGCGTGACGAGGGCCGCCATCTCTGACGATACTTGATCGTCCGGCGGCAAGCCCGTCGGAGCCACCACCATGACGATCTGGATTTCACGGGAGGAAACCTGATGCTCGACAAGCCCTCTAGCAAGAAACTGTCTGACGTACTCGACCAATTCGGCGCCGCGCTTGCTGCCAATGACATCGAGAAGGCGGTCGATTGCTTTCAAGAAGATTGCTACTGGCGCGACCTCGTTACCTTCACCTGGAACATCAAGACCATGGAAGGCCGCGACCAGGTCCGCGACATGCTGAAAAGCCAGTTGTCGAACACCAGGCCATCGCACTTCGCCATCGCCAAGGGCGAGGACGCGACCGAGAGCGGCGAACTGATCGAGGGCTGGATCAGCTTCGAGACGGAGGCGGCACGCGGCTTCGGCCATATCAGGCTGAAGAACGGCAAGATCTGGACGCTGCTGACCACCATGGCCGAACTGAAAGGCCACGAGGAGCCGGCAGGCTTCGCGCGGCCGATGGGCGCCAGGCACGGCTCGGGCAAGAACCGTCCGACATGGAAGGAAGAGCGCGAGAGGGAAGCCGCCGAGCTCGGCTTCAAGACGCAGCCCTATACGGTGATCATCGGTGGCGGCCAGGGCGGTATCGCGCTCGGCGCGCGGCTGCGGCAGCTTGGCGTGCCGACCATCATCATCGAGAAGAACGAGCGTGCCGGCGACAGCTGGCGCAAGCGCTACAAGTCGCTCTGCCTGCATGACCCGGTCTGGTACGACCATCTGCCCTATATCGATTTCCCCAAGAACTGGCCGGTCTTCTCGCCCAAGGACAAGATCGGCGACTGGCTGGAAATGTACACCAAGGTAATGGAGCTGAACTACTGGTCCTCGACCGAGGCCAAAAGCGCCTCTTATGACGACAAGACGAAGGAATGGACCGTTGTCGTCCACCGTGACGGCAAGGACATCACGCTGAAGCCGAAGCAGCTGGTGCTGGCGACCGGACAGTCCGGCAAAGCCAATCTGCCGAAATTCAAGGGCATGGAGACTTTCGAGGGCGATCAGCACCACTCGTCGAAGCATCCGGGTCCCGACGCCTATGCCGGCAAAAAGGCCGTTGTCATCGGATCCAACAATTCCGCCCATGACATCGCTGCCGCACTTTGGGAAGCCGGCGCCGACGTGACCATGGTGCAGCGCTCGAGTACCCATATCTCCAGGTCCGACACGTTGATGGAAATCGGACTGGGTTCGCTCTATTCGGAGCAGGCGCTGCAGAATGGCATCACCACCGCCAAGGCCGATCTCATCTTCGCTTCGCTGCCCTACAAGATCCTGCACGAGTTCCAGATCCCGGCCTATGCCGAGATGAAGAAACGCGATGCGGCATTCTACAAGGGACTGGAAAAGGCCGGTTTCATGCTCGACTGGGGCGACGACGAGTCCGGCCTGTTCATGAAGTACCTCAGGCGCGGCTCTGGCTATTACATCGATGTTGGCGCATCGCAGTTGGTCATCGATGGTTCGATCAAGCTGAAGAGCGGCGTCGACGTCGAAGAGATCAAGCAGCACTCGGTTCTGCTCAGCGACGGGTCGGAACTGCCTGCGGACCTCATCGTCTACGCCACCGGCTACGGCTCGATGAACGGCTGGGCCGCCGATCTGATATCGCGCGAAACCGCCGACAAGGTCGGCAAATGCTGGGGCCTCGGCTCGAACACCACCAAGGATCCCGGCCCCTGGGAAGGCGAGTTGCGCAACATGTGGAAGCCTACACAGCAGGAAGCGCTGTGGTTTCACGGCGGCAACCTGCACCAGTCACGCCACTATTCACAATTCCTGGCGCTGCAGCTGAAGGCCAGGCAGGCCGGCTTGGCGACGCCGGTCTACGGGCTGCAGCAGGTGCATCACAAGGGGTAGGCGAGCGCGATTCCGGCGAAGCCGGAAGAAAGGAGGCAGGGCTTGCACCCTGCCTCCTTCCTTTGAGGGAATTACGCCGGCTTACCCGCCGCGAATTGCGTCACCACCCGCTGCAACAGCGGCACGTAATCGCGAAACGTCCGCGTCTTCATGTTGGCAATCTTGCCGCTCTCGTCCCAGATGCGGACCCGGACCGCTTCCTCATGGAACGGGTTCTTGCGGAACTCGGCCACCTCCTCGGCATTCATCGGCCCGCCCTGCAGCGACAGCGTATGCACCGAGGCCGGCGAAAGCCTGCCGAAATAAGTCGGATCGGTGGCGCAGAGATAGCGCTTGGCGGCGACATGCAGCCTGACGCATTCGACGATGACAGGTGGAAAGAACGGCGCCAGCACTTCGCCGCCGGCTTCGTCATGATGCTTGTCCTCGACATCCTCGGGCGAATAGGTGCCGAACTCGCTGGTGTAATGGCCAATGTCGTGCAGCAGCGCCGCCGCCACCAGCTCGTCCGGCGCGCCGTCCTTTTCGGCGAACCAGGCGCCCTGCAGCATGTGCTCCGACATGGTGACGGGTTCGCCGAGGTAGGATTCCGCACCCCGGCGCTCGAAGATGTCGGCAATGAATTCGACAATATTGTCCGCGTTCAAATCCTGGCTGCTCATTCCGCCGCCTCCTTGAACCCGTGTTCTATCGACGCGAGCGTCGACAGCAGGCCATCCTTGTCGGCGTAACAGCCCTGCAGCCAGCGCTTGCCGGTTCCGGAAAACGCCTTGCGGGCGTGCATGACGCGCGTGTTGTCGACGATGAAAGCCTGCCCCGCTTCGAGCTTGAACGTCACTTCGAAGGATGGATCCTCGATCAGTTCGGCGAACCGGCGGTAGGCCGCGTAGTACGCTTCCATGTCGGCGAAGGGCACGTCGACCGTCGGCGCCAGCGAGCGGTTGTTGAAGCGGATGCAGATCAGCTCGCCATCGGGCCCGAGCTCGATCATCGGCCGCTTCGCCTGCAGCCGCACACCGGAAGAGCCGGCATATTCGAAGCGCGCCGGGCATGAGCTCAGCAGCCGGAAGCCTTCCGGGTTCTCAGCCTGCAGCGCAGCCGCGACGGCAAACCCGTCGACGACGCTGGATTCGCCGCCCTCAACCGTATTCTCGATGCAGGACAGGATCTGCAGCGTCGGCACGGGGTCGCGATAGGGATTGTCGGTATGCGCCTGGAGCCCGAGATTGGTGTAGGCGAGATTGCTCGGATTGACCTCGGCGCGCACTTCGAACCAGCGCCCGTAATTGGTCTCCCTGATATAGCCGAACAGATCGGACACCTTGCACAGCGCTCCGGATTCGGTCGGCAGATCGTCCATCACCGCGAAGCCATAGGCTTTCACCGCCGACAGCCATTGCCGCAAGACGGCTTGGTCGCCACTGGCAGCAGAATAACCGGCGCGCGGCACCGAATTCTGCATCGAGGCCTTGGTCCATCGCACGGTGGCCTCGTCCGTCCAGCCGGGCTGGCGGGCCGCGTCACGATCATAGGCATTGGCGCTCAGCCATGCCGCCGGGAAACTCACTGTTTTCTGCTCCGGCACGAAGCTGACTTCCAAGGCACCGCCCTTGACCGATGCCGCGCCGATCCTGATGTCGGCGGGAATGTCGAGGATGGTGATCAGCCGTTGGCCATTGCCGGCGCTGCGCGTCTTGTCGTCCAGCGCATTGTCGCGCAGCCACATGGCGTGAAAGCGGCTGCGCGACCCGTCCTTCCAGCCAAGTTCGATTGTTCTGCCTTCGTCGCCGATCAGCGCGTGGGTGAGCATGGAGATCCGTTCCTGTCCATTGCGTCCCCCGCAGCTGATCCGCAGGGTTTCGATTGCATGTTGATCGCGCGAGAGGCATAATTCAAATTATCCTTTTTTGGCCAATGACCACGATATACTAATGTCTCGAACCACACCCCTGCCGCCGCTCGACTGGCTGCGCAGTTTCGAGGCTGCGGCGCGGCTGTCGAATTTCACCGCGGCGGCAGCCGAGCTTGGCCTCACCCAGGCGGCCGTCAGCCAACACATCCGCTTTCTCGAGGAGCGGCTAAAGACACGTTTGTTTTCGCGGCTGGCGCGCGGCGTCGCCCTGTCGCCGGAGGGGGCAGCCTACCTCCCCCACATCCAGTCGGCCTTCGCCGCCATCGGCAACAGCACCGCGGAACTGTTCGAGCCGCGCGCCGTCCAGACCGTGACCATCCGGGCGCCGATTTCCTTTGCCTTGCTGATGCTGGTTCCGGCGCTGCCCGATCTCGCGAAGGCACTGCCGCGCATCCAGCTCGACCTGGTGACGATCCATCGCCCTACCGATTACGACCTGCCGGGCTCGGTGCTCGATATCCGTTTCGGCAACGGATCCTTCCCCGGCCGCGAAGCCGACAGGCTGACCGCCGAGCGGCTTGTGCCGGTGGCGGCTCCGGGTCTGGTGGGCGACGCAGACTGGACCTCCTTGCCGCTGCTTCTGGTTGCCGGCGCGCGCGAGATGTGGGCGGAATGGTTCGCTGCCGCCAGGCTGGCCGGCCATCCCAGGCGATCGCACCGCTTCGACAGCTTCGTTGCCGCCATGGAAGCGGCCAAGGCCGGCGCCGGCGTGCTTTTGGGCTCGCGGCCGCTGGTCGATGCGGCGCTCGACAGCAAGACGCTGGTCAGGCTTTCCGACTTCGAACTCTCCAGCACATCGGGCCATTTTCTGACCAAGGCGTCGACAGCGCGCCTGACCGGCGCCGAGCAGGATTTCCGCCAGTGGTTGCTGTCGCGCCTCTCCGCGCCGGCTTGACCGGTTACGAGATTTGCCCGATTCGCTTCCAGTAGATCAGCGTGCCGGTCAGCCCGCCATGCGGCTTCAGGGCATAGTCCGGTATCTCACCGGCCAGCGTGAAGCCCAACCGCTCATAGAGGCCTGAGGCGCCCTCCTCGGTTGCCGTGTCCAGAACCAGCAGCGTGCGGCCCTTCTCCACCGCAAGCCTCTCGGCGGCCCGCATCAGGCGCGTTCCCACGCCCCTGCCCCGGTAGTCGGTGCGTGTCATCAGCTTGGCGATCTCGGCCCGGTGCGGCTGGTTGGGCGGACAGTCGAGCAGCAAGGTCACGGTGCCGACCAGGTTTTTGCCGTCCCAGGCGCCAAGCACCGCTCTTTCGCCCCTTGCCGCCGCGGCCAGCGATTTCTCCCAGAAACCCCTTGCCGCCGCGGCCAGCGATTTCTCCCAGAAACCCCTCGCCGCCTGCGGCGCCAACGGATGCATGAAGCTGACCGAACCGCCTGCCGCCACCGTTGCGACCAGCAATTCGGCCAGCCCGTCCTGCGTCTCGGCAGCCGGGGTCAGGGTTGCGATCTCGATCGAGTTCATGTGCGGGATATCCTGTGATTGCGATAGAAGCGGGCGCATTGCCGTCACTCCAGATGGCGCGCGCGGCGACGCTTTCGCGCCGCCTTGATGGCGCTGATGCGGTCGGCATCTTCGTGCCCGAGGTGCCGCCCGCGCTCGAGAATCTCGAGCGTGTACTCCTCGTAGGTCAGGCCAAGCCGCTCGGCTCTGTCCATGCGCAACAGCATGACCTCGTGGCTCGGCGCCTTCCACGCCTTGGCGTGCGCTGCCTGCCAGGCCAGGAAGATATAGGGATCGCCCGTGCCCCATGGCGGGCCCTTGTACTCATCGAGAGGCGGCCCCCCATTGTGGGAGCGCTTTGGTCTCTTTGCCATTGTGTCAGCCTCTGACCAGGGCGACCAGATAGTCGGCGCCGGGCTCCAGGGCATGGAAGGTGCAGTCCGACGGCGCCCCAAGCGCCAGGCAGTCGCCGGGCTCGAGCTTGTGCGCCATATCGCCTTCGATGAATTCGAGCCGCCCGGAAATCAGCCATATCTGCTGCTTGATGAAGGCGTATGAAGCAGCCGGAAAACTGACCCTGGCGCCCGCCGGCAGATGCACCTTGATCAGTTCCAGCGGCATATCGCCAGCCGGCGAAAGATGCCGCCTGACATAGCCGGTATCGGGATCGCGCCATACCGGCTGGTCGGCCTCGCGCAGCAGCCCGCCGCCCTGCAGCTCGGCGCGCGCGATCAAGGTCGACAGCGTCATGCCGAAGGCCGACGCGATGCGCACCAGAAGCGCCGCCGTCGGGCTGGTCTTGCCTCGTTCGATCGTGCTGAGCATCGCCTTCGAGACGCCGGAACGCTCCGCCAGTTCAGCCAGGGACCAGTCACGCATGACCCTTTCGGCGTGTATCCTGCGGCCTATCGTCGAGGAAATTTCGTTCGCTATATCATCCATATGTCTATTATAGCGAAATATTGACGCCGGAGAAGAGCCGCCTTGCGACAATTTTCACAGGCCCCTTAATGCTCTCTACACCATCCGACCTCATCGGGCCTTAACCCCATTCGGGTAGGATCGACTCTCCAGGGAAATGGGGATTGGCCTGTCCATGTATGTCGAACGCGAAGCCTCCGTGGGGGAACCGACCTCGCAGGAGCGCCGCCAGACCGAGCAGAACGACAAGCGCATCCTCGGCAATGTCGTGCAATGCGACGGCGCTCGCGCCACCATCAGCGCCTATGCGGACGATGCCGACGGCGCGGTGACCGGCCTGTGGACAGTCGGGAAGATGATTTCCATCAATCTCGGATCGACGCGAACCGTCGGCCTTGTCTACGCGATCGGCAAGTCGGACCGCGCCTGGAGCAATGAGGGCCAGAACGCCATCGAGGTCAGCATCGAACTGATCGGCGAAGTCCGTGACGGTGCGGAGCCCGGCGCCAGACCGGTCTTCGACCGCGGCATCACCACCTATCCGCATATCGGCGCCGTTGCGCATCGCATCCGCACCCGCGACCTGCAGGCGGTCTATGACCTTGCCGGGCGTCATTCGATCACGATCGGCACGCTCGCGCAGGACGAGACGATCGCCGCCAACATCGCTATCGACGATACGCTGGCGCGTCACTTCGCCATTGTCGGCACGACCGGCGTCGGCAAATCCACCGCCGTTTCGCTGCTGCTGCGCAAGTCGATCGCGGCACGGCCGGATCTGCGCATCCTGATCCTCGACCCGCACAACGAGTTCGCGGCATCGCTGCCCGAATACTGCGTCAGGGTCGATTCCAAAACCTTGGATCTTCCGTTCTGGATGTTCACGCTGGAGGAATTCGCCGAGGTGCTGTTCCGGGGCCGCGAGACCGAGCCGGAAGAAATCGATGCCTTGCGCGACCTGATCCCGGCCGCCAAGAATCTCTACCGCAACCCGAATTCGGGCTCCTATATCAGGCGCGGCAGCGATGCGCTGACCGCCGATACGCCAGTGCCTTACCGCATCGCCGACCTGCTCAAGCAGATCGATGAGCGCATGGGCATGCTCGAAAGCAAGACCGATCGCCCGACGCTCAAATCGCTGAAGACGCGCATCGAATCGGCGGCGGCCGATCCACGTTATCGCTTCATGTTCAACTCGCGCCTGATCGAGGACACCATCCACGAGACGATCGGCAACATCTTCCGCGTGCCGCATCATGGCCGCCCCGTGACCTGCTTCGAGATGGCCGGCATGCCGTCCGAAGTGGTCAATTCCGTCTGTTCGGTGCTGGCGCGCCTGGCCTTCGATCTCGCTCTGTGGAGCGAAGGCAAGCTGCAGCTTCTGTTTTTGTGCGAAGAAGCGCACCGCTATATGCCGGCCGACCCGCGGCTCGGCTTCGCGCCGACCAGGCATGCGCTGTCGCGCATTGCCAAGGAAGGCCGCAAATATGGCTGCTATCTCGGCGTCGTCACCCAGCGCCCCGGCGAGCTCGACCCGACCATCCTGTCGCAATGCTCGACCTTCTTCGCCATGCGGCTTGCCAATGAGCAGGACCAGGCGATCATCCGCTCGGCGATTGCCGACTCTTCTGCCTCGACGCTTGCCTTTCTGTCCTCGATGGGCCAGCGCGAAGCCATCGCCTTCGGCGAAGGCGTGGCGACGACCATGCGGCTGAAGTTCGAAAAGCTGCCGAGCCACCTGCTTCCCGGCACCGCCAAACGCGAAGAGGCCACGTCGAAGCCGGGCGACGATGTCGATCTGGTGGCGATCGTGGAACGATTGCGCAACGTGCCGAAATCGACGCAGCAGGCGATGGCCTTCGCCGAGGTCGTGGATTCAGGCCGCCAGGCCGGCGACCCCGACTACCGCAAGCCACCCGCCGCACGCCCGCCATCGGACGACGATTTCGACATGCGCTACGGCCTCAAGCCCGCAACCTTCGGCCTGCGCCCGCAAAACGATTGAGCTTGCGACCCGGCTGTTCTGCCGGCCGATTGAGAAGCCGCGCTAAGCTCGCGCCCTGCCTGGACCGCTTGGGTAAATCCCGTCAGGGAATTCGTCAGGCTGAGTCGGGTGGTGCTATTTTCGAGAACCGGAGCGGAGCGGACATTTGAGTCCGTGAGCATCGGAAGCGCAGAAAACGGCGCCAGACGGCCAGCCTCACGAATTCAGGGACGGGATTTTAGGCGCAGACGCGGTTGCGGCCTTGCCTCTTCGCCTCGTAAAGCTGGCGGTCGGCGCGGCGATAGAACTCTTCCGCTGTTTCCTTGCGGTCCCAGACAGCTAGCCCGACGCTGGTGGTGATCTTGAGGCGGACATTGCCCGACAGCACCGACATGTTGGCGATCGCCTTGCGGATGCGCTCGGCAAACTTGCCCAGAAGCTCGGCGTCCATGTTGGGCGTGACCACGGCGAACTCCTCGCCGCCCAATCGCGCCACCACATCGTGGTAGCGCGTCATATCCTTGAGACAGCTTGCGACGGCCTTGAGCACTTCGTCGCCGACGTCATGGCCGTGGGTGTCGTTGACCTGCTTGAAATGGTCGAGATCGAGGATCATCAGCCCGACGGGCTTTTCGATGCGCCGGAACTCCTCGAGATACTCCTTCAGCGCATCATCGAAATAGCGCCGGTTCTGCATGCCGGTCAGGCCGTCGGTCAGCGCCGCATGCTCGAGCGTTTCCGACCGCGCGCTGAGCGAGACCGTCATGGCGCGCAGCTTGCCCTCCTCCGTCGCCTGTTTTCGAATCAGCGGATAGATGAAGAAAATGCCGAAGAACAGCGCGGTGGCCAGGAGCACGCCGGTCGCGAACAAGAGCTTGTTGAGATAGATGACCTTGTCCAGACCCGAAGCCGTATGCAACTCGTCGGCGAAGGACTGCAGAAGTCCATAAGCATGCAGCGTCACCAGGCCGGCGGCCAGGATCACGAATATAAAGACGAAAAATGCTGATTCCGCCTTGTGAAAACGCATCTGCTCCCCGTTGGAAAAGTGCCCATCGACCTTATGGCATGGGCGGGCTTACGGAGGGTTAATTTGGACAACCACAACGGGAACCTTTCCTTGCAGGTAAACTTTTCAGGTTGCATCGGAAGCAAGCGCTGAGATCGTGGTTTCCAGATCATCACCGGGGTGCAACCTCAGCCATTCCGGCCCCAATTGATGCCTGAACCAGGTGGTTTGCCGCTTGGAATATTGCCTGGTCGCGATCTTGGCGCGTTCGATTGCCTCGGGAAAGCCAATCCCTCCGGCCATCGCCGCCTGCAGTTCGCGAACGCCGATCGCTTTCATCGCCGGCAATTCGGGATCGAGGCCAAGTGCCGCAAGCCGCTTGACCTCGTCCAGCGCGCCCTTGTCCAGCATTTGGTCGAAGCGTTTGTCGATGCGTCCGACCAACGCCGCCCGATCCGGCTCGATCACCAGGAAATGCGCGCTTTGCCTGTCGATGAGCGGCTGGCCGCGCTCTGCCTGCCATTCCAGGATCGAACGGCCAGACGCATCGAGAACCTCCAATGCCCGCACGATGCGCTGGCTGTCGGTTGGCTTGAGCATCATGGCGGCCGCCGAATCCTCGCGCAGCAGCAGGCTGTGCAGCTTGACGGCGCCCTGCTCCTTCAATTCGTAGCGCCAACGGTCGCGGACCCGTTGCGGAATGTCGGGCATTTCCGAAATGCCCTCGGCTAATGCGCGAAAATAGAGCCCGGTGCCGCCGACAAAAATCGCTGTCCGTTCGGAGAATGTGCCGTCGTCGATCAGTTTCATCACGTCGCGCAGCCAGGCGCCGGTGGAATAGGGTGTCGCCGGATGGACATGGCCGTAGAGGAAATGCGGTGCGCGGGCGAGGTCGGCCGCCTCCGGCCGGGCGGTCAGCACGTCGAGCACCGAATAGCCCTGCATGGAATCCGTATTGACGATCACGCCACCCCTGCGCTCGGCCAGATCGAGCGCAAGCGCCGACTTGCCGCTGGCGGTCGGCCCGGCTATCAGGATCGCGTTCTTCACGCGGCCCTTGCCCGCCTGCCCGCCGGAATGTTCCATGCCGCTCATCGCCACGCTTGTTTCCCGTCCCACTGAGCGCGCTTTGTCGCTGTCGCTTGCGAATATGGCCTCACGGTCGGTCGGCGCAAGCGCTGTTGTCTGGCTGGCTGAAGGTATCGCCTGCGATCTCGTCCTGCCTGAGGCAGCCGACGCCGCCGCTGCGAGTGCCGTCTTGCGCACGGCACTCGCCAGCGAGTCGGTCGACGTGATCGTCCAAGAAGCAGAAACCCGCCGCAAGAAAATCCTGATCGCCGACATGGATTCGACCATGATCGACCAGGAATGCATCGACGAGCTGGCCGACGAGATCGGCGTAAAGGATCATGTTGCCACGATTACCGCGCGATCCATGAATGGCGAGATCGCCTTCGAACCGGCTTTGCGCGAGCGGGTGGCGTTGCTGAAGGGCCTCGACGCCACCGTGGTCGATCGCATCGTCGCCAATCGCCTGACGCTGGCCTCGGGCGGCCGTGTTCTGGTCCGGACCATGCGCGCCAACGGTGCCTGGACGGCACTCGTGTCTGGCGGGTTCGAGGTGTTCACGACGCGCATCGCCGCAATGCTCGGCTTCCAGGAGAACCGCGCCAATCGCCTGCTCGAACAGGACGGCCGCTTCACCGGCCTGGTCGGCGAACCGATCCTCGGCCGCGCCGCCAAGGCCGACGCGCTGATCGAAATTTCAGCGCGCCTCGGCCTGACGCCCGCCGACGCCATTGCCGTCGGTGACGGCGCCAATGATCTCGACATGATCCGCCTTGCCGGTACCGGTGTCGCGCTTCACGCCAAGCCGACGGTGGCGGCACAGGCCAAGGTCCGCATCGATCATGGCGACCTGACCGCGCTGCTCTATATGCAGGGCTACAGGCAGGAGGACTTTGTGCAATGAAACCAATGCGTACCGAGCGCCTGATCCTGCGCAACTGGGAGGATCGCGACCGCGACCTGTTCCACCGCATCAACTCCGACGACCGGGTGATGGAGTTCTTTCCATTCCGCCGCGACCGCGCCCAGGCGGATGCCAAGATGGACGAGCTCCGGGCCTGGACCACGAAGGACGGATACGGTTTTGCTGCCGCCGAGATCACCGCCACCGGTGAATGCATCGGCTTCATCGGTCTCCTCGACACCGATCATGTGCCATCCCTGCCAGCCGGCACCATCGAGATCGGCTGGCGGCTGGCACCTGAGTTCTGGGGCAAAGGCTATGTCACCGAGGCAGCCGAAGCGTGGCTGGCCTACGGCTTCGAGACACTTGGCCTCGATGAAATCGTGTCATTCGCCGTCGCGGCCAACCGCCGCTCCACCGCCGTCATGCAACGCCTCGGCATGAGCGCGGATCCGTCCGGCGATTTCGACCACCCCAGCATTCCCGACAGCCATCCGCATCTCAAACGGCATGTCCTCTACAGACTGTCGCGCCAGGACTGGCAGGCAAGAAAAAGGGCAGCTCGCTAGCCGCCCTTTTTTCAGTGTTGTCGTGTTGTCGATCTTCCGGACCTCAGTCCATCCTGATCGTCACGAACCTGAGCTCGCCGGTCTTCGAGGCCAGCATCAGCAACGCATTCTTGCGCCCCTGTTCCTTCAAGGCGCCGATCCGGTCCATGACGTCCTTGGGGGTAGCAACCGATTCCTGTGCGATCTCGGTGATCACCTCGCCGGGCTGGATGCCGCGTTCGGCGGCGGCCGAGTCCTTGGTGACGTCGGTGATGACGACGCCCGAAACATCGGCCGCAATGCTGAACTTCTTGCGTGTCTCGTCGTTCAGTTCGCCGACCGTCATGCCGAGCACCGAAGCAGTGGAAACGGCCGGAGCCTTGTCGCCCTTGTCCTGATCGGTGTTGCCCTCCTCGGCGTTGGCGGCCTTCTCGCCATCCTCGAGCCGGCCGAGGGTCACTTTCACCGTCTGTTCAACGCCCTTGCGCACGATCAGCACGTCGACCGCCTTGCCGACAGGGCTTTCGGCGACGACACGTGGCAGGTCGCGCATCTCATGAATATCCTTGCCGTCGAACTTGATGATGACGTCGCCTGCCTGGATCGTGCCATTGTCGACCGGGCCGCCCTTGATCACGCCGGCAACCAGCGCACCCTTTGCGGTCGCCATGCCGAGGCTTTCGGCGATGTCGTCGGTCACCGGCTGGATGCGCACGCCGAGCCAGCCGCGCCGCGTCTCGCCGAACTGGCGCAACTGGTCGACGACACCGGACGCGAGCTGCGACGGGATGGAGAAGCCGATGCCGATCGAGCCGCCGGATGGCGAGATGATCGCCGTGTTGATGCCGATGACTTCGCCCGCGCTGTTGAAGAGCGGTCCGCCGGAATTGCCGCGGTTGATCGCGGCATCGGTCTGGATGAAGTCGTCATAGGGGCCGGAATTGATGTCGCGGTTGCGGGCCGAGACGATGCCGACCGTCACCGTGCCGCCGAGGCCGAACGGATTGCCGATCGCCATCACCCAGTCGCCGACGCGCATCTTGGTGGAATCGCCGAACTTCACCGCCGTCAGCTTGTGGCCTTTCGGATCGACCTTGAGCACGGCGACATCGGTCTTGGTGTCGGTGCCGACCAGCGTCGCCTTCAAGGTGACGCCATCGGAGAAATTGACCTCGATGTCGTCGGCATCGGCAATGACATGGTTGTTGGTGACGACGATGCCTTGCTCGGCATCGATGACGAAGCCGGAGCCCAGCGACTGCACCTTCTGCGAGCCGTTGTCCTTGTCACCGCCGCGGTTCTTGAAGAAATCGTCGAAGAAATCCTGGAAGGGCGAACCCTCGGGCAATTGCGGCATCGGCACCGCGCCCGGGCCTTCGGTACCCTTGACCGTCTGCGAGGTCGATATGTTGACCACCGCGCCGAGCAGGCCTTGCGCCAGATCGGCGACCGAAGCGGGCCCATCGGCGGCAAATGTCGGCGCCGTGAAGGACGGGACAGCGACGGCGCTGACAAGAAGTGCCGCCGCGCCGGCGATGAATGTCCGCCGCGCCGCGCGCAAAATTGTATTGGATGTCATCGAGAAGCCTCCCGGTATTCTTGAAAAGAAAAGCGCTTCGACGAAAACGCCGCGTCACGCCATGTTGGCAAAAAATACGGCACGTTTGCGGCTATGACTATCGGCAGAGGATAAATCATCGCCGCCCTCATGCGCCTCGTACCAGCCAGACGATGCCGACGCCGATCGCGATCGCCGCCAGCCCGGCAATCCGCAGCGCGTTCTCGGGCAGCGACAGCACTTCGGTGGCAAGCTTCCTGGCCAGGCCGGGAAAGCCGCCATAGACCAGACCCTCTATGACGAGGACGAGGCCCATGGCGGCAAGAAAATCCTGCACCGGCCGCTACTGGCCGGTGCTGGGCTGTGCCGCCGGCGCGGCGGGTGCCGTCGCCGGAGCGTTTGGCGCAGGCGAAGCCGGCTTTGCCGGTCCCTCGCTGCCGTCGGGATTGCGGAAGAAGCGGAAGAACTCCGAGTTCGGCGACAGCACCATCGTCGTTCCGGTGTTGTCCAGCGCCGTGCCATAGGCATTCATCGACCGGTAGAAGTCGAAGAAAGCCGGATCGCGCTGATAGGCTCCCGCGAAGGTGGCGCTGCGCTGGGCCTCGCCCTCGCCGCGCAGGATTTCCGACTCTTTTTGGGCTTCGGCGACGATCTCGACCACTTCGCGATCGGCGCGGGCGGTGATGCGCTGTGCCGCCTCATTGCCGCGCGCCCTCAGCCGGGCAGCTTCCGCCAGGCGTTCCGCCTTCATGCGGTCGAAGGTCTGCTGCGAGACTTCGGCCGTGAGATCGGTGCGGCGAATGCGGACATCCTCGATCTGCAGGCCGAGCGATGTGGCATCGGGCCTGAGCTGGTCGCGGACTTCGCGCATCATCACGCCGCGCTCTTCGGAGAGTGCTGCCTCGAAATCACGCAGACCATAGACACGGCGCAAGGCAGCGTCGAGACGCGTCCTGAGCCGGGCCTCGGCCAATTCGATCTGACCGGACACCGCGGCGCGGAAGACCCGCGGATCCGAGATGCGATAGGCGATGAAGGCATCGACCTCATAGAACTTGCCGCCCGAGACCTGGACGCGAATGTTGTCGAGATCGAAGCGCAGCACCCGGTTCTCGATCAGCTGCACGGTGTCGGCGTCGAAGAACGAGAACGGCGCCTTGAAGTAGATGCCGGGTTCGCTCTTGACGTCGACAATCTCACCGAACCTGAGCACCAGTGCCTGCTGGCGCGCATTGACCACGAAGACCGACGAATAGAGCAGGAACAGGATAACCGCTGCTGCGACGACGATGATGGGAAGACGGTTGGCCATCACTGGTTACCTCCCGTAACGGGGGCGGCCGGTGCCGGCGCTTTCGGCTGCAATGCCGGCAGCGGCAGATAGGGAACGACCCCTTGCCCGTTGCCCTGCTCGACGATGACCTTGCTCGAATCCTTCAGAACCTTCTCCATGGTTTCCAGGTAGAGGCGCTTGCGCGTTACATCGGGCGCCTTGGCATATTCGTCATAGACCGAGATGAAGCGCTGCGCCTCACCCTCGGCTTCCTGCACGACCCGGTTCTTGTAGGCGGCCGCGTCTTCGCGGATCTGTGCGGCCTCGCCGCGCGCCTGCCCGAGCTTCTGATTGGAGTACTGGTTGGCCTGCTCGACGAACTTGTCCTCGTCCTGCTCGGCGCGCTGCACCTCGTCGAACGCATCGGCCACTTCGCGTGGCGGTGCCGCATCCTCGATCGAGACGGCGTTGACGTTGAGACCGGCCTTGTAGCCGTCCAGCGTCGTCTGGATGATCTCACGCACCGAGGCGGCAATGCCCTGGCGGTCGTCGCGGAAGATGTCCTGCGCCGGCCGGCGGCCGACGGCTTCACGCATGGCGCTTTCGGCAACCTGCCGCAGCATGCCGTCGGGATCGGACACATCGAACAGATACGCGCGCGGGTCGGAGACCTGATAGGCCACGGAGAACTGGACGTTGACGATGTTCTGGTCGCCGGTAAGCATCAGCCCGGACGTATTGCCACTTGTCGCGCCGCCACCGCCGATATCGACGAGCTGCTCGGAAATCTTGGCCGTCTCGACGGTTTCGAGCGGCCACCAATGGAAATGCAGGCCAGGCTGCGACAGTTCGGTCTTCGGCTTGCCGAAGCGCAGTTCGACCGCGACCTCATCGGGCTGCACGGTGTAAACCGCCTTGAACGCCCACAGCACCACAAGTGCAGCCGCGATCAGCGCGAAGATAGCCGGGCTCGCGCCGCCGCCGCCCGGAAGAGCGCGCCGCAGCCGGTCCTGGCCGCGGCGGATGATGTCTTCTAGATCGGGAGGCGAGCCCTGCGGCCCGCTCGGTCCTTTTGGACCCTGCCCCCAGGGTCCCTGATTGTTGCCGCCGCCACCCCATGGGCCGCCGCCACCGCCGCTTTTGTCGTTCCAGGGCATGAATGTCCTTTCGCTTGGAATTCCCTCAAGCGCCGGCATTACGGCGCAAAATCCAGTATTGTTCTTCTATAGGCACGCCACGGGGCGCTTTCAACGCGATGCGCTTCCGACTTCGTCCGATTTGGTCCAGTCGCGACCCTTTGTCTTCCTTCAATGGCTCTTTTTTCGTTCAATGTCTCTCGCGACGCCGCTCGTAAACCGAATAGCGCGTCGGGTGGCTGTCCTTTTCCCCGGCTGGGACGTCCTGCGAGCTGACAATGCGCCAGGAATCGGGATCGATCGGCGGGAAATGCGCATCGCCGTCGACCGCTGCCAGCACATGGGTGACGTGCAGCCGGTCGGCCAGCAGCATGGCCTGGGCATAGATTTCGCCGCCGCCGATGACGCACACCTCGTCGACATCGGCCATGCCGCGCCCGCGCACCGTCGCCAGCTGGATCGCGGCTTCGAGCGAATGTGCCACCTCGACGCCCTCGGCGCGCCAGGTCTCGTCGCGGGTCACGACGATGTTCAACCTGCCCGGCAGCGGCCGACCGATGCCCTCATAGGTCTTGCGGCCCATGATGATAGGCTTGCCCATCGTATCGGCCTTGAAGCGCTTGAGATCGGTGGAGAGCCGCCACGGGAGCCCGCCGTCCCGCCCGATCACGCCGTTCTCGGCAATGGCAACGTAGATTGCGACATGCATCAATTTTCGTCCGTCGGCTCGAGGATCAGGATGTCGATGTCGCGCTCGGGGTAGAAATCATCCGCCGTCATCTCGAAGGTCGTCGGTCCAGTCTTTTTGACATTGTCGCCGCAGAACGAGACCAGGGCTTTCGGATTGCCCTTGTCGATCGTCAGCTTGAACTTGCCGATCGTGCCCGTAGCCCAGTTGCCGCCGGTGGTCAGGATATAGGCGATGCGGCTCTCGAAATATTTGGGGTAGCCGTCAGGGTCGTCCTTGGCCGCCTTGCGCACCGCATTTTCGAATGTGCCGTCCATGCAATACCGGGTCTTGTAGGCCGCATACTGACCCTGGAATTTGCCGTCGTAGAAGAAGCTGACCGAAGACGTGCCGCCGACGCTCGGTCTGTAGTGGTGGGAAACATGGACGTCCTTGTTGGCCGGAAAGGTCGAGCGCCACCAGTAGGTCGAACGCAATTGCCAGAACGGGGTGTAGACCTTGCTCGTCTCGGTGCCGTCGCTGCCGGTGTCCTCGATGATGATGCCGCGGTTGACCCAGTCATCGACAACCGCTTGCGGCAGCTTCGCCAGCGCCGCCTTCGCCGCATCGCCGAAAGGATAGAACGGCACGTTTTGCGCCTTCAGCTCAGCGCTGATGTCGATGCCGAGCGCCAACACCTTCTGCTCGAGCTGCGGCTTTGCGGCGACACCGTCGATCGTCACCTCGAAACCGAGGAAATTATCGCTCTGATTTTCAGGAATCGCCGGGATTTCTTCGGGATTGCCCGATATGTCGGGCATCGGGAAGGCGACGATGGCCTGGACATCCTGATCGGTGTTGTTGTGGAAGACATAGTCGACCGTGACCTTTTCCGGCGAGATGAAAAGGTCCTCGCTTTGCATCGCCACGGCATCGCTGCGCGACAGGATCAGGCCGCCGGTGCCAAGTTCGGCAACCGAATCATTGGCGAAAGCGGGTGCGGACGACAAGGCCAGCACGGCGGTCAGAACATATCGCAACATGGAAGCCCCCTCGGCTGGAATGCCTGCAGGACCCTAGCCGTTTCAATGTGGCGTTCAAAGCCCTTCCGTATCCGCGGACGCACCAAAGGGAGCTGGACTGCGGTCTGGACACGCGCCTGCGCGGTCTGGGCGCCTGTGCGGTCTGGACTAACGGGTTCCGATCGGGCAGGAGTTCGCCCATGCGCAAGCTTCTCGTCATCGGCATCGGCGCCGGCAATCCCGACCACATGACCGTTCAGGCCATATCAGGCCTGAACCAGGCGGATGTGCTGTTCATTCCCGACAAGGGCGCGAAAAAAAATGAATTGGCCGAACTGCGCCGTCAGATCTGCGACCGCTTCGTCACCAATCCGAAGTCGCGGCGCGTCGAATTCGACGTGCCGGTGCGAGACCTCCCGGTAGAAGATGGTCCGGCGCCCTCCTACCGCTCGACCGTCGATGACTGGCATGAAGCCATCGCCGCCATTTACGAAGGCCTGATCCGCGACGAGATTGCAGGCGACGGCTGCGGCGCCTTCCTGATCTGGGGCGACCCTTCGCTCTATGACAGCGCGTTGCGCATCCTTGAGCGCGTGCGCCTGCGAGGCGATGTGGCGTTCGAGCTTGAGGTCATCCCCGGCATCACCGCCGTCCAGGCACTTGCCGCCAGCCACAAGATGGCGCTGAACCGCATCGGCGATTCCGTCCTCATTACCACCGGCCGCCGCCTGACCGAAGAAGGCATGCCGGACAATGCCGGCAGCGCGGTCGTCCTGCTGGACGGCAAATGCGCCTTCAACACGCTGGCCGACAAGGATGTCGTCATCCATTGGGGCGCCTATCTCGGAACGGAAGACGAGATCACTCTCTCCGGCAGGATCGGTGACATCGGCGCAAAGATCGAAAAAGTTCGAGAGGAAGCCCGTCGGCGGAAGGGCTGGATCATGGACAGCTATTTGCTGCGCAAGCCCGAATAGGAAGGCAATAGGGAGTAAGGGAGTAAGGGAGTAGGGCAGTAGGGCAGTAGGTGAATGACGTTTTGTGTTGGAAGACAGCACGCGAATGCCTCCCTACTGCCCTACTGCCCTACTGCCCTACTGCCCTACTGCCCTACTGCCCTACTGCCCTACTGCCCTACTGCCCTACTGCCCTACTGCCCTACTGCCCTACTGCCCTACTGCCCTACTGCCCTACTGCCCTACTGCCCTACTCCCTCACCCAGCCTCAATCTCCGCCTGCAACGCCTCCATATGCGTCGCTGCCGCGGCCGCCGCCGCGCGCTCGATGGCGCGGAAGCGGCTGACCACTGCCAGGCCGACCGCCGTCAACTGTGCGCCGCCGCCCTTGCGGCCGCCGGTCTGTGCCGCCACCAGCGGCTTGCCGAATACCCGGTTCATGTCCTCGACCAGGTCCCAGGCGTGCTTATAGGACATCTCCATGCCGCGCGCGGCGGCCGAGATGGAGCCGAAGGCGGCGATCTGTTCCAGGAGTTCGATCTTGCCCGGCCCGACGCGCCCGTCGGGATCGAGATTTATCCGCAAGCTCAGCGACGGCATCTTTGCTCTCCGCGGTCACATCCCAACGTCATACTAGAAGCTCCCTGGCGAAACCGCTATTCCAAAAAGACATAGCGGGATCATCCATCCGTCTCGGCGGGCAGGCCGGCGCCGGTGTTCGCCCGATCGAAGCTCACCGTCTTGATCACCGCGAAAACCTTGCCGCCAAGATGAAGCTTCAGCGCCTGCCGCGACTGTTCGGTGATGCGGGCAAGCACGGTTGCGCCATTGCAGTCGATACCGACCTCGACCGCCGGTCCCTCGCCGGGGCTCATCGCGGTAATGGTTCCCGGCAGGATGTTGAGCGCGCTGAGACCCCTCGGCTTTTCGGTGGCGATCATCACATCGCGTGCGCGGATACGGATGCGCACCGGCGTACCTGTCTTCATCGCCAGCTGTGGCACCCGGAGCTCGCCCGCAGCCGAGCCGAGCACGGTCATGCCGAAACTCTCGTCGTGATGCAGCACCTTGGTGTCCAGCACGGCGCCGCCCTCGCCGCGCTCCTCCGCCGGCAACAGGTCGAGCCTTTGCATCACCGCCTCGGTCGGCCCGCTGGCAACGACATTGCCCTGCGCCAGCATCACCACGTCGCTGGCCAGCCGCGCCACTTCGGCGACCGAATGACTGACATAGACGATCGGGATTTTGATCTCGTCGCGCAGCCTTTCGACATAGGGCAGGATTTCGGCCTTGCGCGCCTCGTCGAGCGAGGCCAGCGGTTCGTCCATGAGCAGCAGTCTGGGGCTGGCAAGCAATGCCCGGCCGATCGCCACACGCTGTTTCTCGCCACCTGAGAGCTTTGCCGGCCGCCTGTTCATGAGCGGCCCGATGCCGAGCAGGTCGACGACGGCATCGATATCGGCGTAGCGCTCCGCCGGCGGCGTGAACCAGCGGCCGTAGCGAAGATTGCCGGCAACGCTCAAATGCGGAAACAGCCTTGCGTCCTGGAACACCATGCCGATGCGGCGCTTGTGCTTCGGCACGAAAATGCCGGCACCGGTATCGACCAGCACACGGCCGTCAACCTCGATGCGTCCCTTGTCGGGCCGGATCAGCCCGGCAATCATGCCGATCAGCGTCGTCTTGCCCGACCCCGACGCTCCGAACAGCGCCGTCAGCCGCCCGGCGCTTTCGAAGCGGGCGCCGATGGCGAAACCGCCCTGCCGATGGCTGATGTCGACGAGAACGCTCATTCGATGTCCAGCCGCCGGCCGACACGCCGCGCCAGCACCTCCGAAGCCACAAGTGCTGCCATGGAGATGACAATGGAAATCAGCGTCAGGCGGAGCGCCCCTTCATCGCCACCCGGCACCTGCGTGAAGGTGTAGATCGCCGACGGCAATGTCTGCGTCTCATTGGGAATGTTGGAAACGAAGGTGATGGTGGCGCCGAACTCGCCCATCGCCTTGGCGAAGGCCAGGATGGCGCCGGCGATCAGCCCGGGCAGGATCAACGGCAGCGTGATGGTGGCAAACACCCAGAGCGGATTGGCGCCGAGCGTTCCCGCCGCCGCTTCCATCCTACGGTCCACCGCCTCGATCGACAGCCGGATCGCCCGCACCATCAGGGGAAAGCCCATGACGCCGCAAGCCAGCGCCGCACCCGTCCAGCGGAAGGAGAAGACAATGCCGAAATGCTCCGCCAGGAAGGCACCGGCCGGGCCGCGCCGGCCGAAGGTGAGCAGCAGCAGATAGCCGGTCACCACGGGCGGCAGGATCAGCGGCAAATGCACCAGCCCGTTGAGAACGGCCTTGCCCCAGAACTGTCCCCGGGCAAGCAGAAGCGCGATCAAGATGCCCGGCGGCAGGCTGGCGAGCATCGCCACCGTTGCCACCTTGATGGACAGCCGGACCGCATTCCATTCGTCGGGAGTGAGGTCCAGCAGCCAGTTCATAGTGCCCCTTGGAACTCAGTTGCTCGGCGCGAGCACGGTAAATCCCTGATCCTTGAACAGCGCGGCCGCCTTGGCCGACTGCAGGCATTTCAGGAAAGCCGGCGTATCCTTGTCCTTCGAATCGGCGGTCTGGGCAACCGGATAGATGATCGGCGGATGCGAATCCTCCGGGAAGGTGCCGATCACCTTGACGCCCTTTTCGGCATGCGCGTCGGTGGCATAGACAATGCCAAGGGCGGCTTCGCCCGTCGAAACCAGTTTCAGCGCCGCGCGCACGTTTTCGGCCTGCGCCACCTTGCCCTCGACCGAGGACCAGACGCCGAGCGATTCAAGCGCGGCCTTGCCGTATTTGCCGGCCGGCACCGCCTTGAAATCGCCCATGGCGAGCTTGCCGTCGCCGATCAGCTTGGCGAGGTCGAAACCCTTCTCGATCCTGGTGTCGACCGCCGAGTCCTTCGGCGCCACCAGCACGATCCGATTGCCGAGCAGCTTCACTTCGGTGTCCGGCTTGGTCAGCTTCTTGTCGGAGAGATATTTCATCCAGTCGAGATCGGCCGAGATGAAGACGTCGGCAGGCGCCCCGCCCTCGATCTGCTTGGCCAGCGCCGAGCTCGCGGCATAGGAGACAGTCGCCGCCTCGCCGACATCGGCCTCGCAGGCCTTGTTCACCGCGTCGAGCGCGTCCTTGAGGCTGGCTGCGGCAAACACCACCACCTTGTCTTCCGCATGCGCTGCCGGCACGACTGCCATCAGCGCCGCAGCCAAACCGCCAATGGCGATCGCCCTAGATCCAAAACCTGTGCGCGTCATGGAAAACTCTCCCTGGTTTGAAATCCGGCCGGCTCGAAGCCTGCTGACCGATATATCCGTATGAATATAACAAGGGAAGGCCCGGCGCCTCATGAAAGCGTCTGTACGACACCAATTGTTCTGGTAAGACCGGCAAAGAAACCTTGGAAAGGAAACTCCGATGAAGATCAGCGCCCGCAACGTCCTCAAGGGACGATCGCCGAGATCGTCAAGGGAGCCACCACCTCGCATGTCAGGATCGACATTGGCGGCGGCGCCATCGTCACCGCCTCGATCACCAACGAGGCCGTCGCCGATCTCAAGCTCGAAAAGGGCAAGCAGGCCTATGCCGTGATCAAAGCCTCGGACGTGATGGTCGGCATCGACTGAAATTTGCGGCCTTAGACCGCGATCGGCGCCTTGATCGACGCGTCGGCGACGTAGTTTTCCAGCCGGAAATCCTCGAAGCGGAAGGCGAAGAGGTCCTTCACCTCCGGATTGATCCACATCGTCGGCAGCGTCCTCGGCGTGCGCCGCAGCTGTTCGCGTGCTTGCTCGAAATGGTTCGAGTAGAGGTGCGCATCGCCAAGTGTGTGGACGAAATCGCCGGGTTTCAGCCCTGTCACCTGCGCCACCATCAAGGTCAGCAGGGCATAGGACGCGATGTTGAACGGCACGCCAAGGAAGATATCGGCGGAACGCTGGTAGAGTTGGCAGGAAAGCCGCCCTTCCGAAACATAGAACTGGAACAGGCAGTGGCAGGGCGGCAGCGCCATCGCTTCCACCTCGGCTGGGTTCCATGCCGAAACAATCAGCCGCCGCGATTGAGGATTTCTGCGTATTTCCTTGAGAAGATTCGCGATCTGGTCGATCGAGCCGCCATGGCCGTCCGGCCAGGAACGCCACTGCTTGCCGTAGACCGGGCCGAGATCGCCATTCTCGTCGGCCCATTCGTCCCAGATCGAGACGCCATGGTCGGTGAGATATTTGATGTTGGTGTCGCCGGCCAGGAACCACAGAAGCTCATGGATGATCGACTTGAGATGCAGCTTCTTGGTTGTGGTGACGGGAAAGCCGCGCGCCAGGTCGAAACGCATCTGGTAGCCGAAGACGGAGCGCGTTCCGGTGCCGGTGCGATCGCCGCGGTCGGCGCCGTTGTCCAGCACGTGCTGCAGGAGGTCGAGATACTGGCGCATCGGTTCCGGCTCGATTCGGTTGTCCAGCCATCATAACTGACAGACGGGCGATCGAACACCACAAAGCAGCGCGCAAGCCATGCCCGAAGCCAGCCAGTCCCCAACAACATCACCGGCTGGCGCATGGACCGCGCCAGCCCGGCGAATTGAAGCGCGGCCGTCAGAGGGAGCCGAGTTTACCCAGGTCCTTGGCAACCAGGTAGTAGAAGGTAACCCGGTTCTTGGTATTGTCGGCGGCCATCGCCTTGCAGACCTTCTCGATCGAAGCGTCAGCCTTGTTGTCGTCCGATATGCCGAGCTTCTTGGCAACCCAGCCAGCCTTGACGCGCTCCAGTTCCTTCGGATCGGTGCAAGACACCAGCGAGGAATCGCGGTTCCGAAGCGCAATACCAAGATGCTTCACGATTTTGTCGACCACGTCGGCACTCGCCGAGGCATCGTATTTCTTCACGTCTGCAAGATAGTCGGCCATCAAAATTCCCTCGTCGGCGCCACGGATCCGATCGATGAGGGCTGTGGCGCGCTGCTGCAACTTGTGCGCTATGTCGGTAACTCCTCACCGGGGCAAAGCTTCGGTTGAGACCGCGCTCAAGTCAACCCTTCGGACTTGCGGTTTTGACACGGGGACAAAGTGCCATTGCGGCCTTTCATTTCCTGCGATCGCCCCCTATATTCGGTTTGTCGGCTTGACCGACTATGGCGATAAATGGGCGATGAAATAAGCCGTTCGGACCCGGGGGCGGTACCCGGCGCCTCCACCAAAAGCCGCTGTTGACGACAGAGCGGTTTTTGCTGGGGGCGAAATAGGATCGACGAAGGTGTAAAGATCGTACTTTTGCCCGGCATAGTACCACCGTCATCGGGCTAAACCTGTAGTTGCAAATGACAACTATGCGGAAGCACGTCTCGCCGCGTAAGCGGTGCGATAGCTTCAAATCAAGCCCTAGAGGTTCGCACTTCTAGGCGGGGTTCGGAGGTACCTGGCAACAGAAACCTCCACTTCTCCCCTCCTCCGATATCCAGCATGCGCGACGGCAGTTCCGCCGCGAACGCGCCCTGCCGCGTGCTCCCTCGCCATGGACAAAACATGCAAAACGATTCCGATCGCTTTTTTGTGCTGACCGGCGGTCCCGGCTCCGGCAAGACCACCTTGATCGAAGCCCTGCGCCACGCAGGCTTTGCCACCTCGGTCGAAGCCGGGCGTGGCATTATCCGCGACCAGTCCGCCATTGGCGGACCCGCTTTGCCCTGGCACGATCGCGCCCTGTTCGTCGAGTTGATGCTGTCATGGGAGATGCGCTCGTATCAAATTGCACAAGAACAGACCGGGCGTCCTGTTTTTTTCGATCGCGGCGTTCCGGACACGCTCGGCTATCTCAGCCTGAGCGGCCTGCCGATACCCGAACACGCCCACGCTGCCGCAGAGCGCTTCCGCTATCATCGGCGCGTCTTCGTCGCCCCGCTTTGGCCGGAGATCTTCGCGCAGGACAAAGAGCGCAGGCAGACGCTCGACGAGGCCGAGCGTACCCACCATGCGCTGGTCGGCGTCTATACGGAACTGTGCTATGAGATGGTTCCGTTGCCGCTGGCCCCCGTCGAGGCGCGGCTGCGCTTCGTGCTGGCGCAAACCGGGGTGTAGCCTTGAAGTCGGACGCAATCGAGCGGGATGCACTATTCAATTCGAATGCATCCCGCTCTGGGGTCTATACCAGTCCCTGGCCGATCTCATCGGTTGCACTGGCGAAGGTCTCGCCGGGCAAGAGCATCTCATTATGGGCTCTGCCCGTCCGGATCATCGGAAGGCAATTGGCGAGTTCGGCAACACGGCAGTCGAAGAGCACCGGCCGGTTTACATCGATCATTTCCTGAATCGCATCATCGAGGTCGGCCGGCTTCTCACAACGTACGCCGACCGCACCGAACGCTTCAGCCAGTTTGACGAAATCGGGCAAAGTTTCGGAATAGGAATGCGCAAGCCGGTTTCCGTGAAGCATTTGCTGCCACTGGCGAACCATGCCCATGTAAGAGTTGTTCAAGATGAATATCTTGATAGGCGCATTGTACTGAACCGCCGCCGACATCTCTTTCATCGTCATCTGGACAGATGCGTCGCCGGCAATATCGATGACGAGGCTTTCCGGGTGCGCGATCTGCACGCCCAATGCCGCCGGCAAGCCATAACCCATCGTACCAAGGCCGCCCGACGTCATCCAGCGACGCGGCTTTTCGAAACCGTAGAACTGGGCCGCCCACATCTGATGCTGGCCAACTTCGGTCGTAATGTAGGTGTCGCGATCCTTCGTCAGCGCGTAGAGACGCTCGACCGCGTATTGCGGCATGATCACCTCGTTGCTCATTTCGTAAGAGAAGGAGTTGCGCCCGCGCCAGCGCGCGATCTGTTTCCACCATTCGTCGAGGCGTCTTCTGTCAGGGTTTTGCGGCAGCGCACGCCATGAGCGAACCAGGCTGTCCACCACCTTGCCGGCATCGCCCTGGATGCCGACGTCGGCACGGACGGTCTTGTTGATCGAGGAGGGATCGATATCGACATGGATCTTCCTTGAGCTCGGTGAAAAAGCCTCCACGCGCGAAGTCACGCGATCGTCAAAGCGGGCGCCGATGCAGAGCATAACGTCGCACTCATGCATGGCCATGTTCGCCTCGTACGATCCGTGCAGGCCGACCATTTTCAGCCAGTTCTTGCCGGATGCCGGATATGCGCCAAGCCCCATGAGAGTCGAGGTGATCGGGAAATCAGTCAGTTCGACAAGCTCCCGCAGCAGTCTCGATGCCTCCATGCCGGAATTGACGATGCCACCGCCGGTATAAATGACTGGACGACGGGCATTGGCCATCAACTCTATCGCCTTGCCGATCTCGTTGATGTCGCTCTCCACCGTCGGCCGACAGCTCTTCAGTGCAGCAGCATCCGAGGGCGGCGTGTACACGCCGGTGGCAAACAGGACGTCCTTTGGCATGTCGACGAGGACAGGTCCCGGTCGTCCGGACTTGGCGATGTGAAAAGCCCTGTGGATCGTTGACGCCAGTTCGTTGACGTCCTTGACCAACGAATTGTGCTTGGTGCAGGGCCGCGTAATGCCGACCGTGTCGCATTCCTGAAAGGCATCGGAGCCGATCAGCGTTGTCGGCACCTGTCCTGTCAGGCAGACGATCGGCACCGAATCCATAAGCGCATCCTGCAGTGGCGTTACCGCATTTGTCGTGCCTGGACCGGATGTGACGAGCATGACGCCGACCTTGCCCGTAGACCGTGCATAGCCTTCGGCGGCATGGCCCGCACCTTGCTCATGGCGCACGAGGATATGCTTGATGTCATCCTGTTGGAATATCTCGTCGTAGATCGGCAGCAAGGCGGCGCCAGGATAGCCGAAGACATGCTCTACGCCATTGTCTCTGAGTGCGTGGAGAACGATCTCCGCGCCTGTCATGCGCTTGCTCGCGGTTTGAATAGGGTTCTCGCCCGTCATGGTTCTGATCCGTGGTGTATTGCGTGATGAGGATGATTGACGGGGCATCGCCCGGATTTCGGGCATAAAAAAAGGCCCCGTCAGGAGCCTGTTTACCGCGCATGGGTGGCTATCGCCGGATGGTTACACCATCCTGCCCATGCGCTTTCCTACCACCACGAGAGCCGTTGCGATCATCATGACCATCGCTGCTACAGCCGAAACCGGGCGTCGTCAACGCCTTTCGGACGGAACTGTCCGCGCCCAATGGCAAAGAGGCCGGCATGAGCCGGCCCCTTCGTTCTCATCGAAAGTCTACTACTCAGCCGGCACCTCGACGGCCTCGCGCGAGCGGCCGAGCGTGAACTTGGCCAGCGTGAAGGAAATCACCGCGCAGAGCGTGATGCCGGCCACCATCGGCAGCGGCGTACCGTCGAAGAACACGCCGGCAACACCCATGGCGAGTGCGCCGATGGCGAAATGCAGCGTGCCCATCAGCGCCGACGCCGTGCCGGCAATCTCGCCATGTTCTTCCATGGCCAGCACCGAGGTGGTCGGAATGACCAGGCCAAGGAAGCCGTAGCCGACGAACAGCAGCGCCGCCATCACGTCGAGCCGATCGATCCCCGTCGCCATCACCGCGAACAGCACCACCATCGTCGTCGCATAGCCGGTCACCGCGACACGCACCACGCGCCTCAGGCCGAAGCGCTCGGCCAGCAGCCCCGTCATTTGCGACATGCCGATGAAGGCGACCGCGTTGATCGAGAAGAACACGCTGTAGACCGAAGGCGACAGCCCGTAATGGTCGATCAGGATGAACGACGAACTCGACAGATAGACGAAGAAGCTGGCAATGCCGAAGCCGGCGATCGCCGTCAGGCCAAGGAAGTTACGGTCGCCCATCAGGAAGCGGTAGGCTGACAGCGCGGTGCCGAACGAGGACCCGGCGCGATCTTCCACCGACCGCGTCTCCTTGAGCGAGGTTGCCAGAAGGATGGTGGCCAGCAAAGCCGCGCCCGTCACCGTCCAGAACACGGCGCGCCAGCCGAAACTCTCGATGATCACGCTGCCTGTCAGCGGCGCCAGGATCGGCGACACCGAGAACACCAGCATCAGCAAGGACATCAGCTTGGCGGCCTCATTACCGGTGTGCAGGTCGCGCACGATGGCGCGCGGAACGGCCATGCCGGCGCTGGCGCCAAGGCCCTGCAGGAAACGGAAAGCGATCAGCCATTCGATGGTCGGCGCCATTGCCGAACCGATGCCGCCGACCATGAACAGCGCAAGACCGCCGTAGAGCGGCAGCTTGCGGCCGACCATGTCGGAGATCGGCCCGACGACGATCTGGCCAAAGCCCATCGACAGGAAGAAGATCAACAGGCTCATCTGCACGGCAGCGGTGCCGGCATGCAGATCGGCGCCGATCGACGGCAGCGCGGGCAGATACATGTCGATGGCGAACGGGCCGATGGCGGACAACAAGCCGAGCACGACCGCGATGCGGAGGAATTTGGGACTCATGATAGAGGCTTCTTTCAAATCTGGTTGCCGCCGCCAGGCGGCGTCTAACCTAGGACGTTCCATCCCGTGAGATTCCGACACCTCGAGAGCGAGTTCTGTTCGTCTCTCTCATGCGAAATCTCTTTATCTTGTGTCCACAAATTTAGACACTCTTGTCTAAATCGTCAATCGCCTCTATATAGTTTTTTATGAAGCTGCACGTTTCTCCTGACATTTTCCCGCCACGCGGTCATGAGGCCAAGCGCCTGTCGATCGTCGACTCCGCCGCCACCGTGTTTTGCCGCGAAGGTTTCGCCGGCGCCAACATCGACCTGATCGCCGCCGAAGCCGGCGTCTCGCGCCAGACCATCTACAACCATCACGGCGACAAGGAAAAACTGTTCGTCGCTGTGGTCCGTGATCTGACCGAACGTTGCAATGCCGGAATCTTCGCCACCATTGCCACCTTCCCCGATCAGCCGGGGGATCTCGAAGCCGACCTGATCGGCTTTGCGGTGCGTTTGAATCAGAATTGCATCTGCAACCGCGATGGAAAATTCCTGCGCAAGCTGATCCAGACCGAAGGCGAGCGCTATCCCGAACTGTTTGCCGAATGGCGCGAACAGGGACCGGGCAGGACATGGCCGGCAATCGCCGCCCGCTTCGCCCGCCTCGCCTATGGCGGCTATCTCACGATCGAGGACCCGGACGTGGCGGCACGCCAGTTCCTTGGCCTCGTCAATGCCGAACTGCAGACCACGTTCATGCTTGGCGGCTCGCCGCGCGAGGACGAGGTGCTGCAATCCGCGACCAATGGCGTGCGTACCTTCCTGCGCGCCTTCGGCAAGCGCCGCTCCGCGGCATCGTCCGAAAAGCAAAGCGCGCTCGCCAGCGCCTGAGCGATCAAATCGCTGGCAATAGTCTTCGCTTCCGCGCGAGGGTGATCTATATGCGGTTTACGCCGCGCTCAAGCTTGATTACAGCTATGCGGACGATTCAACGGAACCCGACCGCCACATGGCCGACGACCACATCCGCTACGACATTCTGGCCCAGGAGGCGTTGCGCGGCGTCATGCGCAAGGTCCTGGCCGAGGTCGCGCGCACCGGCCTCCCCGGCAACCACCACTTCTTCATCACCTTCCTGACCGGCGCGCCGGGCGTACGCGTGTCCTCGCGGCTGCGCGAGCGCTATCCCGAGCAGATGACCATCGTCATTCAGTTCCAGTATTGGGACCTGAAGGTGACCGATACCGGCTTCGAGGTTGGCCTGTCCTTCTCCGATGTGCCGGAAAAACTCGAAATCCCGTTCTCGGCCGTGCGCGGCTTCTATGATCCCTCGGTCAATTTCGAACTGGAATTCGACGTCAAGACGGATGGTGCGGCAGCCGATGAACCGGCTGCGCCAACTCCGGAGCCGTTGACCATCGTCTCCGAGAAAAAGCCGAAGGCCGAGAAGAAGGCCGCCGCCGAGGCGGAGAAGAAGCCCGCGGCCGCGGACGCCGCTACCAAGGGCGCCGAAGTGGTCTCGCTCGACGCCTTCCGCAAGAAATAGGCCGGCGACTTACGCCGTGGCCGAAATCGTCAATCTCCGCCAGGCCCGCAAGCAAAAGGCGCGGGACGAAAAGCTGCGCGCCGCCGAACAGAACCGCGCGCTGCACGGCCGCTCCAAGGCCGAAAAGGAACGCGACCGCATGGTCGCCGACAAGGCCGATAATTTTGTCGCCGGGCATCGTCGTGAAAAGCCCGGCGACCCCGACCGTCAATGAGCCCGGTCGAAAAGCGTTCGGTGACCATTCGCGGTCACCGCACCAGCTACTCGCTTGAAAAGCCCTTCTATGACGACCTCGTCGCGATCGCGGCGACCAGGGAGCTGACGCTCGCTGCTCTTGTCGCCGAAGTCGACGAGACGCGGCCCCGCGACACCAACCTGTCCTCGGCGTTGAGGCTCTATGTGCTGGAGTGGGCGAAGCGAGGAGAGAGTATCTAAAGGCTTTCGACCGCGTCGTCCTTTTTCCTGCGTCTGGTGCCGAAGCCAAGCAAGGTCGAACGCTCGCGCTCCTCGGCCTGTTTCCTGGACCGCACGCGCATCAAATCCTTCCAGCCGACATAGCCGACCAGCAACGAGCCTTCGCGAGTGACGACGGGCAGATGGGAGACGTTGGCCATCAGCAGCTTGTCGGAGAGGCCTTCGAGATATTCGTCCGGATAGGCCAGCGTCACCTTGCTGCCGGCCAGCAACGCGCCAAGCGTGGTGGTGCGGTGCGTGCCGGCGCGTCTCCAGCGCAATATCGCCGGCGGATCGATGAGGCCCAGCACCTGACCGTTCTCGTCGACCACCGGGAAACTCGGATGCCGTGTTTCCGGCGCCGTCAGGAAGGCTGCTGCGCCATGCAGCGTCATCGTCGCCGGCACGCTTTCGACCTGCGACGTCATCACCTCGCGCACCCTGGTCAGGGCGAAAGGGTCGACACGGTATTCGCGAACCAGATGGTGTCCCCTTCTGGCGATCTTTTCGGTCAGGATCGAACGCTTCATCAGAAGCACGGTCACGGCATGCGCCGCGGCGCAGGCGGCAATCAGCGGCACCAGCATATGTGTGTTGCCGGTCAGTTCGACGGCGAAGAACGTGGCGGTCAGCGGCGCGCGCATCGTGCCGCCCATGGTGGCGGCCATTGCCAGCAGCGCCCAGAAACCCGGATCCGCGGCAGGCAGAACGCCGGCGAGCACAGCGCCCATAGCCCCGCCCATGATCAACAGCGGCGCCAGCACACCTCCCGACGTTCCCGAGCCGAGCGCTACCGACCAGATGATCGCCTTGACCACCAGCAGCAGGAGTGCCGCCGTCGCGACGGTGCGGCCATCCAGCATGTCGGTGATGTTGTCATAGCCGACGCCGAGCGCGTGCGGTTCGATCAGCCCGCCTATGCCGACCACCAGTCCGCCAAGCATCGGCCACCACATCCAGTGGATCGGCAGCTTCTGAAAACCGTCCTCGCAGGCATAGACCATCTGCGTCAGCAGTCCCGACAGAAGTCCTGCACAAACGCCGATCGCCACCCAGCCGGCAAGGCCGACAAAAGACACCTCCATGCCGCCCTGAAACGGAAAGATCGGCCCGGGCAGATGCAGCATGGTGCGCTCGACCTCGGCGATAACAGCCGCGACCGCCACCGGAATGAAGCTGCGCGGGGTCCATTCGAATAGCAGCAGTTCGACCGCCAGCATGATGGCGGCGATCGGTGTTCCGAACACCGTGGTCATGCCCGCTGCCGCACCAGCCACCAGCAGGGTCTTGCGCTCGTTGTCGCTGACCGGCAGCATCTGCGCGATCAGCGAGCCGATCGCGCCGCCTGTCATGATGATCGGTCCTTCCGCGCCGAACGGTCCGCCGGAACCGATCGAGATCGCCGACGACAGCGGCTTCAGGATCGCCACCTTGGCGTCGAGTTTCGAGCGCCCGAGCAGGATCGCCTCGATGGCTTCGGGAATGCCGTGGCCGCGGATCTTCTCGCTGCCATAGCGCGCCATCAGGCCGATGATCAGCGCACCGATCACCGGAACGAGGACGGCGGCAAGCCCAAGCGGCGTGTTCTCGAGCTTCAGGTCGGCAAGCGAGAACTGGCCGAAATAGGCAATGTTGGTGGCAAGCCGGATCAGCTTCAAAAGCGCGATGCCGGCAAACAACCCGGCTGTCGCCACCACCACGGCAATGGCGGCGACGAGCAGAACCCTGGGATCCGTGGTGAAATCGCGCAGGTGCTCCGGGTTCGAATGATGGGTCTTCATGGCAGTTGCTTCCTGGCGGCGGCCGTATGTCTGGGGTGCGGCACGGTCGAAGCGGCCAGCCGGGTTTGTCGGTGGCTATGTATCGTAACACGATATAAATATTCAAGCCGGTTTCGCCCGAAATCCGTTTGAGCTTTCGCCGGAAAACGAACACATGTCTGATATGTCGCAGCCACGAGAACAACGTCCCGCCATCAGCCAGGCCGATTACCAGCGGCTGTCGGAGTTTCGCTACCTGATCCGCCGGTTCCTCGAATTCAGCCAGGTCCAGGCGGAAGACGCCGGCCTGACCCCGCGCCAGCATCAGGCGCTGCTGGCGATCAAGGGATTCCCCGGCGGCGGCCCGGTGACGGTTGGCGATCTCGCGGAACGCCTGCGCATTCGCCACCACAGCGCCGTCGAACTGGTCAACCGTCTCGGCGAGGCAGGGCTGGTCACAAGGGATCAGGACAAGGACGACCATCGCCGCGTGCTGCTGCAACTGACCGAGCGCGCCGACGATTGCCTGGCCGAGCTGTCGGCGGCGCATCTCGACGAACTGTCACGCATCGAACCGATGCTGCGGCGGCTGCTCGATCGAGACCGTGGGTAGTCGACTACTACTGCAGCGACTTCAGCAGATTGTCGATCGTGAACGGATTGGCCTTCGGCTTGGCCGGCGGCGGATTGTCGTTGGCCTGCGGCAGCGGCGCCCGCTCCACCTTCGGAGGCTGCGCGGCCTTGCGTTCGGCTTCGAGCCTTGCCTTTTCCTGCGAGGCAATACGCATCGCCTCTTCCGCCTTCTGCTGCTCCTGCTCGGCCTGCGCCTTGGCGGCCTCGTCGGCGGCCTGCTTTTCGGCAGCCGCCTTCGCATCGGCATCGGCCTTGGCTTTGGCATCTGCGTCCGCCTTGGCTTTCGCCTTCGCGTCGGCCTGAGCCTTTGCGTCCGCCTCAGCCTGAGCCTGTGCATCCGCTTCGGCCTTGGCCTTGGCGTCAGCTTCGGCTTTGAGCCGCGCTGCTTCCTCCTGCCGGCGCAATTCCTCGGCCGCCTTGTCGCGAGCATCCTGCAGCGCAGCGTAATAGCGCACCTCGCGCCGCAGCCGCTGCTTCTCGAGCAGCGCGGCCTGCATCGCCTCGACGCGCTGCTGCTCCTTCTCCAGCGCGCGCTGGGTCAGGAACTGCGCCAGCGGCTCACTGTCGAATGCTCGTTTGACCGCGCCGAACGGCCCCTCGGCGGTGAAATTCACAACCGGCTCGGAGCCGACCAGCGCCTCGTCGCCAGGCCGATAGGTGATCGCACCCTTGGCCGACACCGTGGCCGCGTTGAGATCCGCCGTGATGTCGGCGGACAAGGTCGCCGCTGGATTTTCCAGGCTGACCGGCGGCGCCCGCAGCGTGCCGCCGGCAACCGTGAAGGCTATGTCGGTATCGCCGGCGGCAAAACTGCCATCAGCGGCGATCTCGGGCGCGAAGCCGGCGGTCTTGGCCGCATCGATGTCGCGCCCGATCGCATCCGCCTTGGCGAGGAACGCACTGAACGCATCTGGATTGAGGCCAGCAACTTTCACGCCCTTCAACGCCGCAGTTCCGGAGCCTGACAAGGCAGCCACCATCCCTTCGACCGATTTGCCGCTGCTTGACAGCGCCGTCGACAAATCGCCGATGCCGCTGATGCCGGCATCCGGCAGCACGGTCGCCAGATCGGCGCCCGCCAGTTTCATCTGGCCAGAGAACAGCCCGGTGCCGTTGTTGTTCTTCAACTCGAATAGGCCGGTCAGCGCCCCGCCCAGCAACTTCGCCTTGAGATCCGAAACGCGGATGCCTTCCTGGTCGAGCTTGAGCGAAAAGGCGGCGTCATAGGCGGTGGCGAACCGGCCGGCGGCCAGTGCTGCCGTCGTCAGGTCGAGGTCGGCGGTGAATGGCAGGCTGGATTTCTGGCTGAACGGCGTCGCCGGCCACACGCCACCCTTGCCTGCCCCGTCTTTGGCTGCGCCCTCCTTGTCGGCCAGAAAGGCGGAGTCGCCGAACAGCGCCACCGCCAGGGGATCGAGGTCGAGTTCGTCGAGCGCCAGCGCCCCGGCCAGATGTGGCACGCCATCCTTTACATCGATATTGACGTCGCCGGACACCGCCGCTTCGTTGATGGCGCCGCTGAGTTCGTCCAGCACCAGCAGGCCGTTGCCGTAGTCGCCCTGCGCCGCGAGCGACGTCGACATGCCCGCCCCCATGCCTGGCAGGCCGATGCCCGACGTCATCAGCCATGGCTCGATGTCGGCGGCATCGAGGCTGAGCTTGCCCTTGGCGGCGAGGCCTTGCGGCGTGTCGGCGATCGTTCCCTCGAAACCGGCCTTGAAGTCATTGCCGGCAAGGCTGAAATTCGTCGCCAGGCCGCCGCCAAACGTGCCCTTGGCCTGAATATCGGTGTTTGCCTCGCCCAGCATGCCGAGCGGCAGCGCCGGCAGGCCATAGAGCGCCAGCAGCGCGGTGGCATCGGGGTTCTTGGCGTTGAAGGTCAGCGCCACCGGCGCTTCGAGAAGCTTGTCCACCGCGCCCTTCCCCGACAGCGACGCCGAAAAGGCCGAGCCGCCGGCCTTGCCTTGCCCGCTTACCGCCAGGCCCGTGGTGCCGTCGCCATTGTCGGCCGCACTGGCCACCAGGTCGATGCGCGCATCCTGGAACAGCTCGGGATAGGCAGCAGCACGGCTCGACAGTCCCTTGAGCACGGCACTGTCGGGATAGTGCTGGGCGGCGACATCGATCAGCGGCTTCAGATCGACGGCAACCACCGACGCATCGAGCTTGCCGGTTGGGCTCGCGGGGAAATCCTTGATCCGGCCGGTGGCGCTGATCGAGGCGCCGGCCAGCCCGCCCACCGAAAGCCGGTCGATTTCGAGCAGCCCGTCGCGCAGCCTGAGCGCCGTGTCGACCGTGTCGGCGGTCAACCCGCCGGCGTTGACCGGCCCGGCCTTGATCTGGAAATCGAGGTCTCGGTCGGCAAAGCGATTGGCGCCCTTGTCGCTGACGAAGATCGAGGCGAAGGCCGCCAGCCCGTCGACATCGAGATCACCGCCTTCGAGCCGCATCAGCACCGAGGGCTTGGCATCGTCGGGCTGGCTGGAATCGATGCGGCCGGAAAACTTCGCCTTGCCCAGGATCAGTTCGAGATCGCTGAAGGCCTGGCGCTTCTGCGAGAGGTCGACCTTGGCCTTGAAGCCCGCGGCCGGCAGGCGGCGGATCGCCTCGTCGACATCCTTCGACAGCCAGGCGGCAAAGCCGGAAGGTTGCGCCACGGCCAGCAGCAGCGAGCCGTTGAAGCCGAAATGACCCTCCAAATTGAGCACCAGCATGCCATCCGCTTCCAGCGTGGTGCGGCCGGGCAAGGTCGCGGCAAGCGATTTCACCGACCAGCCGCCATCGACCGGCTCGGCGGAAAGATGCACGTCGCGCACCGTGGTGTCGCCGACCACCACCGCCGGCAGCTTGACCTCGACCGTGCCGGGGATGGTCGGCTTCGGCATATCGAGCAGCGCTTGCTCGAACGCCGCGATGCGCTGGTCCAGCGTCAGGCCGGCGCCGGCTTCGGCGCCCACCGCCTCGTCGAACTGCACCTGCGCGCCATTGGCCTCGATGGCGAAACTCGGTTTCAGCCCGAGATCGACAGAAGCCTTGCCATCGGCGGTGTAGGGGTTGTCGAGCGGCCCGGTCTCGAAGCGGAATTCGTCGACCCCGAGTTTCTGGTGGTCGAGCGAAAATTTGCCGTTCAGCCGAAAGCCCGGATCGGGCTCACCGGCCGAGGCTTTCACCGTCTCGCCATCGGTGCCGCGCAGCTCGGCGCTGTTCTTGTCGGCACCGGAAATCTTGAACTGGCCGGAGTAGACGGCGGCTCCATTGACGATGCCGGCATTGCCGTCGGTCTCGATGACCAGCGGATACGCGTCCGGATCGGCCTTCAGCCGAAACCGCATCTGTCCTGAGCCTTCGGCCTTGCCGGTGGACGCGGTGACCGCGGTGCGCAACCCGTCCAGCCGCAGCGTGCCGTCCATGCGCCATGGGCCGGCCAGCGACTTGGCCGAGACGGTCGAATTGATCTCGGAAAACAGATGGCTGCGCCCGCCAGCGGCATGGCGAACTTCGATCTGACCCTCCGTCACCGTCAGCTTCTCGATCGAGATCTGGCTGGGGTCGAAGGGCGAGGACGGCCGTATCGCCCAGTCGACAGTGCCGTCATTGGCGATATCGATGGTCGCTTTCGGCCGCACCAGCCGCATGTCGAAGATCAGCACTTCACCGCGCAGGAAGGGCGCCAGTTCCGCATCCATCGAAAACGTCTCGACCGTCATGGCCGGCTGGCCGTTGGGGCCGCCGGCGACGGCGACATTCGAGAAGGTCACCGAAGGGAACGGCAACAGCCTTGCCGTGGCGTCGCCCTGCACGGTCACCTTGCGGCCGAGAATGGCGCTCGCCTCGCGCTCGAAGTCGGCGCGGTAGCCGGTCCAGTCGATAAAATACGGCACCACCAGCGCCGCACACAGCACCAGCACGAACAGGCCACCAAAGATCACGAACAGGCGTGCGAGCATCAGCTCCGAACAGGTTGGTTGAATTTCCGCCGCACTCTACCCGCATCCGCGTGTCGATAAAGAGGCAATTCATCCAGTTGCGCGATCTCCGGTGATCTGAAACAAATCCCGGCGAAGCGGAGAAATCGGATGTCGGGCAAGAACTGGGATCGCGTGCCGATCGATGCGCAAAGTGTCGACGCTCCGCTGTCGCTTTCGGCGGTCTTTCTTGTCGTCGCCGTCGCCAGTGGGCAGAGCGCGCTCGCCAAGGTTGCGTCGGTGCTCGGCAAACTCGACGACCTGGTCAAAAATGTCGGATTCCGCGACCTTTCCGGGCGGCTGTCGTGCATAGCCGGCATCGGCCGCGATCTCTGGGATCGTCTCTCTCCAGACCGGCGGCCGCTGGAACTGAAACCGTTCGCGCCGATCAAGGGTGCCGTTCATTCGGCGCCTTCGACCGCCGGCGATCTTCTCTTCCACATCCGCTCCGAGCGACCCGACATGTGCTTCGAGTTCGAGCGCATCCTGCTCGACAATCTCGGTGACGGCGTAAGCGTCATCGATGAGGTTTCCGGCTTTCGCTATTTCGATGCGCGCGACCTGCTCGGCTTCGTCGACGGGACCGCCAACCCGACCGGCCTCGACTTGCCCGCCTCTGCGCTTATCGGCGATGAAGACGCCGACTTTGCCGGCGGCAGCTATGTCGTCGTCCAGAAATATCTCCACGACATGCAGGCCTGGGCGCGCATTCCGACGCCCGAGCAGGAAGCGATCATCGGCCGCACCAAGATCGACAACATCGAAATCGACGATGACGATGCGCCGCGCAAATCGCACAAGTCGCTGGCCACCATCGAGGATGCCGCCAGCAACGAGTACGATATTTTGCGCGACAACATGCCGTTCGGCAGGCCGGGACAGAACGAGTTCGGCACCTACTTCATCGGCTATTCCAGATATCTTTGGGTCACCGAAAAAATGCTGCAGCGCATGTATATCGGCGAGCCGCCGGGCGCTTACGACCGCCTGCTCGATTTCTCCACGCCGTACACCGGCACGACATTCTTCGCGCCAACCCGCCCCATGCTGCAGACACTTGTTGAGGGCGCGCAGGAGAACTAGTCGGGCTCAGTTAGATGCCGGATCAGCCCGTGCGTCGGCTGCGCAGATAGGCGCAGACCAGTTCGATGAGTTCCGCTCGCAAGGCCGGCGATTGGAGTTCGCCATGTCGCGCCGCTGCGTGCACGACCCCTTCGACCGCGCCCGACAGCACGCGCGCGGCAATGTCGTCGCGTTCGGGATCGGCCTTGCCCTTGGCCGACGCGATTACCGCCCGGTAGCGGCGCAGATACTCCGCCTCGAACTGATCCTGCGTCGAGCGGGCGGCAAGCGGCACTTCGTCGAGCAGGACGCGATGCAGTTCCTGATCGACGCTGTGGGCGGCGACGACGCCATCGACAAGCTTGGCCGCCCGCTGTTCCACCGCGACCGCTGAGCCGCGCTCATCCGAACCGGATATGGCCGCGAGCACTGCGTCGAGATGGCGTTTGCGGATCTCCTCCGCCAAGGCCAGCTTGTTGGGGAAATACTGGTAGATCGAACCGACGCTGACGCCGCCCACGGACGCCGTTTCATTGGTGGTGAAATCCGCCCAGCCGCGCCGTGCCAGAACGCGAGCCGCCGCCTCCACGATCGTGTCCACGGTCGCACGCGAACGCTGCTGCCGTGGTGCTTTGCGCACGCTTCCAGATTGCAAGGGAACGCGAGTAGCCATATCGGGGCTTCTTCCGCAAAATGCGACTGTCAGCTCACATTTATCGAGCGGGCCGCGACAAGCAAGTCCCGCCTGTCACCTAAAAAACGAGAGGCCATCATGAGCAGCAAGACCCTGCTTCACTCCCTATTCCGCTACAAATCATGGGCTGATGATGGACTGCTTGCCTTGCTGGCAGGGATCGAGAGCGACGTATCGGAAGAGCAGTTCGGCACGATCCTCGAGACCATCAATCACGCGCATGTCGTCGACAAGATTTTTGCCTCGAACGTCCAGAAGCAGAAGCACGGTTTTCGCGATACAGGCACGAGCAGCACGCCGACACTCGCCGAGTTATCGAAGGCGATCACCGAAACCGACCAGTGGTATCTGCGCTATGTCGAACAGCTGGAGCCCGAAGCTCTGGCGGAGCCGATCCCCTTCACCTTTACCAGTGGTGCTCCAGGGGAAATGTCACGCGAGGAGATGTTGGCACACGTCATTACCCATGGCGGCTATCATCGCGGCGAGGTCGGCAGGATCGTGACCCAATTGTCGAAACCCACGTCTCCCGACACGTTCACCGGCTATCTTCATCAGGCCGAGCCGGTGCGTCGCGCGTGAACCCCGAACGAGCTGCCGTCGACACTAGCTTCTTTGGAACGTGTCCGCGCTGGTCGACATCGAACGCCACCAATTCAGCTTTTCGATTTTCGCGGGTTGGCCCTCGCCGCCGGCCTTTATCGCCGCATCCGAGACGACAAACCACAACGTCTCCATTTTGCCCGCCCGAAGGAGGCCGGTGTAGGAAACGATCGCATCCCCAACCGCCGTCTTTCCGCCGCCGGCAAAACTGATGCAGTCGCCGCGGTGGACGCCTAAAATCGGAATCTCCTGGCCATGGAAACCGCTATCCGGCAGCGCGGTTCGAAACGATCCCGATATACGATTGTCCGCATCATCGGTGATCTCGACAATGGACCCGTATTGATTCTTCCAGACGCCTTTCCAGTTCATGGGCGGCCGCTCCGCTTTGACGATATGCGTCGGTTGCCGCAACGTGAAAAGGTGGGAATCGGTTCCGAAGGTGCCGGCAATTCCAGGCCCACCGTGCGGCCGATCTCGGCCTGAAACGTGGCTCGGTCCAGGACAAAGCCGCATGCGAACCTTGCGTCGAAGGACTGGCTAGTTTTGCGGCAGGATTTTGCCCGGATTCATGATGTTTTGCGGATCCAGCGCCTGCTTGATGGTGCGCATGATGTCGACGCCGTGGCCGAGCTCGTGGCGCAGGAAGCCGATCTTGCCCTGGCCGATGCCGTGCTCGCCGGTGCAGGTGCCGTCCATGGCGATGGCTCGCATGTTGAGCCGCGCGACGAACTTTTCCGACAGCGCGATCTCCTTGGGATCGTTCACATCCATCAGCACCAGCACGTGGAAATTGCCGTCGCCGGCATGGCCGACGATCGGCGCGATCAGGCCCATCTCGGCGATATCGGCCTCGGTTTCCATGACGCATTCGGCAAAGCGCGAGATCGGCACGCAGACATCGGTCGACAGCCCCTTGGCGCCGGGCCGCAGGGTCAGCGACGACCAGTAGGCGTCGTGCCTCGCCTTCCACAATTTGGTGCGCTCCTCGGCGACGCTGGTCCACAGGAACGGCCCGCCGCCATTCTCCTCCGCGATCATGCCGAAGGTCTCGGCCTGTTCGGCAACACCGGCATCGCTGCCATGGAACTCGACGAACAGGCACGGGCTTTCAGGATAGTCGAGCTTGGAATAATTCTTCATCGCCCGCATCTGCAAGGCGTTGACCAGTTCGATGCGCGCCACCGGGATGCCCATCTGGATCGTCGCGATAACCGCGTTGCAGGCCGCCTCGACGCTCGGAAACGGGCAGACGCCACCCGAAATCGCCTGCGGGATGCCTTGCAGCTTCAAGGTCAGCGACGTGATGATGCCGAGCGTGCCTTCCGAGCCGACCAGCAGCCGCGTCAGATCATAGCCGGCCGAGCTCTTTTTCGCGCGCTTGCCGGTCGTCACCGTTTCGCCGTCGGCCATGACGGCGGTCAGCGACAGCACGTTCTCGCGCATCGTGCCGTAGCGCACCGCGTTGGTGCCGGAGGCCCGCGTTGCGGCCATGCCGCCCAGCGAGGCATTGGCGCCGGGATCGATCGGAAAGAACAGGCCGGTGTCGCGCAGGTGCCGGTTCAAATCCTCGCGGGTGACGCCGGGTTCGACCGTGCAGTCGAGATCCTGCGGATTGACAGCCAGGATGCGGTTCATGCGCGAGGTGTCGACCGATATGCCGCCGCCCGGAGCATTGGTGTGGCCTTCCAGCGAGGAACCGACACCGAAGGCGATGACCGGCACGCGATGCACGGCGCAGGCGCGCACGATCTCCTGCACCTCGGCCGTCGTCTCGGGGAACGCAACGCCATCCGGTGCCTGCGTCGGAATGTAGGTGGTGGTGTGCGCGTGCTGCGAGCGGATCGCCTGGCCGGTCTGGAATCGCTCGCCGAGCTGCTGCTTGAGGATGCCGAGCACCGCGGCGATGCCTTCCTCGTTGCGTTCGACCGGGTTGAGGTCGCTCAGAGCCATGAATTCCTCCGCGAATGGACCAGCGTCCATGCTTGTTATGCGTCTATGGATGCGTAAAGCAATTCCAGGAAAAGTGTGAAGCGGTTTTCCGTCCGAAATTGCGTCAGAACAAATAGAGTCTCCGGAGCCACGCTCTGTCCAGCACCAGAACAAGGAAGTTTCGATGCCCATCCCCACTCCCTTCGTCTCGAAACCCATGGACATCGAGAAGGACTGGATCGACTACAACGGCCATCTCAACATGGCCTATTACAACGTGCTGTTCGACCGCTGCTCGGACGACGCCTTCGAGGCAATGGGCATGGGACCGAACTATGCCAGGGATCGCCGCCTCACCATCTACACCGCCGAAGTCCATGTCTGCTACGTGCAGGAGCTGCATCTCGAGCACAAGGTCACGGTCTCCTTCCAGCTCATCGACCATGACGACAAGCGGCTGCGGGCCTATCAGGAAATCCGCCATGTCGACGGCTGGCTGGCCGCGACTTCCGAATCGCTGTCGCTGCATGTCGACATGTCCGGGCCGAAGGTGGCGCCCTTCCCCGCCGATGTGCTGGCCAGGGTCGAAGACATGCGCGCCGCCCATTCGGCCCTGCCGATGCCGGAACGGGCCGGCCGCTCGATCGGCATCAAACGCAAATAGGGCGATGCCGACACGTCTCGTTTCCGGCTTCAAAGCCACACCGGCGATCTAAAATCGCAGAACCTTGCCATCGACCGGCGGCGGCGCTTGAAGCGGCGCGGCGCCCTCGTTAACCTTACCAAGGTTTTAACGGGAACAAGCCATTTGAGCCGTTGCGCGACTCAGCGGGCCGGTCGAAAACGATCTGCATCGAGGTAGCGACACGGGCGGCGCGGCGCCGGTTCGAGGAAAGTGCATGAAAACCGACATCAAGGTCGAGGTGGACAGGTTGGCTGCCGATCCGCGCATCACCGACTACGATTTCTGGCGCTCGCTCAAGAACGTCAACAATGAGATCTTCCACATCGCCAACAACAACGAGCCGATCCCGTTCGACATGATCCGCTGGCGCGCCATCCTGAAACAGGCGCGCATGAAGCGCGGCCACGCATAAGGTCCTCGAACGGAACAATCCCCGCAGGTCAAGCCTGGCGCCTCAACGCCGCCAGGGCCGAACGCGCCACCACCGGCGAGGACTGGATGATCGCCGTGTTGGTCATCGCGTAGGGAATGATGCGGTCGATCACCCGCTCGAGGTCGACCACCGACCCGACATGCGCCAGCGCGATGAAACAATCCTCTCCGGTTACGCGGTCGCATTGCACGATCTCCGGCAGTTCGCGGATGATCTCGGCCACGACGGCCAACTGCCCCGGCACTGGCCGGATGCGCAGCCATGCCGACAGCGGCAGGCCGAGTGCCGTCGGGTTGATCCTGACCGAATAGGCCTCGATGACGCCGCTTTCCTGCAGCCGCTTGATGCGCTCAGCCACACTCGGTGCCGACAGGCCCACCGAGCGTGCCAGCTCCGCCGTGCTGGTGCGCGCGTCCTTTTCCAGCAGGCGCAGGATCTTCATGTCGGCGGCATCGAGATCGGCGCTTTCAGTTCGAAGGCGCTTCATGGAAAACTCCTTTATTCCGGGAGAAAGATAGCCGAAATAGCTAATCATCATCTATATAAATAGGCAAATCTGCCTGCGATACTGATCCGATGGATGATCAAACGCAAGCTCTCGCGGCGACCCCTGCCCCGGGCAACTTCACCCTGGGCAAGCTAACGGAAAAACTGCCGCCGCATGTCTGGTTCGGCGTCAGCGCCGTCTTCCACTATCTCGGGCCGGCCTTCGCCGTGCTGCTTTTCCCGCATGTCGGCGTGCTCGGCATGGCGTGGCTGCGCATCGCCACGGCAGCACTCATCTTCGCACCCCTGACCCGTCCATGGCGAAGCTTCGCACGCGCCGATCGCACGACGCGGCTGCTGTTGCTGGCCTTCGGCGCCTGTCTGGCGGTGATGAACTGTTCGTTCTACCTGGCGCTCGACCGACTGCCGATCTCGCTGGTGGCGGCGATCGAATTCGTCGGCATCATCGGCGTCGCGGCGATCGGCCTCAGGAGCACGCGCAATCTCGCCGCCCTTGCCATCGCCGTCGCCGGCACCTTGCTGCTCATCGATGTCAGATGGTCCGACGATCCCATCGGGCTGTTCTGGGCCATCCTCAACGGGGCGCTGTTTGTCGGTTACATCGTACTCGGCCATCGCGTCGCCGCTTCAGGCGCCGGCAGCGGCATCGCCGACCTGGGTGCTGCCATGGCGGTCGCCTTCATCGTCGTGCTGCCGATCGGCTTCACCGATGCGCTGCCGGCCTTTTTCTCACTGCCGCTGCTGCTCGCCGCCATCGGCGTCGGCATCTGCTCGTCGGTCATTCCTTACATCTGCGACCAGCTCGCCATGTCGCGGCTGCCACGCGCGAGCTTCGCGCTGATGCTGTCGCTGCTGCCGGTCACCGCGACGCTGATCGGCGTCGTCGTGCTGCGCCAGATTCCGGGTTTTATCGATTGCCTCGGCATTGCGCTGGTGGTCGCCGGCGTCGCCTTCCACAAGCCGGCATCGGCCGGCTAACTCCGGAGGCCTGATTCTCGGTACGAACTGCGACAGGAAGGCTCAAGATTGAACCAAATCGGCGTCTGATCCGTTGTCACCCGCGAAAATGGCTTGGAGTGACAGAATGGAATGGAAACGGACCAGGGAGCCTGCCGACGCATGGCACATGACGGACGATCTGCATGTCGAGCACGGCAAGGGCGATCCGTTCGCGGCGGCTATCCGCGCCACCCGCATGTCGATGATCATTACCGATCCCCGACAGCAGGACAATCCTATCGTGTTCGCCAATGACGCTTTCCTGCGACTGACCGGATATGAGCGTCATGAGGTTCTGGGCAGGAACTGCCGCTTCCTGCAGGGACCGAAGACCGACAAGGCCGCTGTCGAACAGATACGCGCGGCGATCGAGGATGAAACCGATGTCAGCGTCGATATCCTGAACTACCGCAGGGACGGCTCGACCTTCTGGAACGCGCTCTACATCAGCCCCGTTTCGAACGACAAAGGCGATTTGCAGTTCTTTTTCGCATCGCAGCTCGACGTCTCGGATCGCAAACAATCGGAGAGTCGCATCAACGCGGACAAGGACCGCTTCGAAAAGGCGGTGAAGGAACGCACCGCGGAACTGGAAGCCGCCCTCGAGGCGCAGACCACCTTGCTGCATGAGGTGGATCACCGGGTGAAAAACAACCTGCAGATGATCTCTTCCCTCATCATTATGCAGCGGCGGACCATACGGGACGAAGCGATCAGGCGTTCGTTGACCACCATGCTGGAGCGCATCGAAGCCCTGAGCACGGTGCATCGGCGGCTTTATCAGTCGAAGGACGTCAGCAAGTTCGATGTGGCGGATTTCGCCAAGGATCTGGTGACAGACCTGCTGACGGCGTCGGGACGCTCTGAGATCAGTCCGGCTCTCGACCTGGAACCGATCGTCATTTCCGCGGAAAAGGCAACGCCCGTCGCTCTGATGGTCAACGAACTCGTCACCAATGCTCTCAAGCATGCCTTCAAGTCCAAGCCCGACGGAATGTCGGCCGGCCGCCTGGGCATCAAAATGAGCCAGCCCGACGGCCACTTGAATATCGAGGTGTCGGACGACGGCGTCGGCATGGCCGACGCCAACGGCGATGCCTCGTTCGGCATGCGGCTGATCAAATCGCTCGCCCGCCAGTTGCATGCCGAGATCGAATGGCGCGACACCGGCCCCGGCACGAAGGTCGTTATCTCGATCCCGAACGAACCTCAGGAAAAAGGGAATGTGTCATGATTGAGCCGCTCAAGGTCCTGATCATCGAGGACGAAGCGCTGCTGGCAATGGAGCTGGAGAGCCTTGTCGAGGACGCCGGCCACAGCGTCGTCGGCTGGGCGACCTCTTCGGCGGAAGCCATGGCCATGGCGGATGCGACCGAAGCCGATATCGCCTTCGTCGACATCCATCTGAGTGACGGGCCGTCCGGCATCGACGTGGCCAAGTACATAGGCGAAAGGAAGAGTTCGACGGTGGTGTTCATGACCGCCAATCCGAAGCGCATCCCCGATCATTTCGCCGGCGCGATCGGCGTCATAGCCAAGCCTTACACGATGAACGGGCTGACGTCGGCGTTGCGGTACCTGCAGGAAGGCGTGCGCCGCCCGCCCCCCGTTTCGGCGCGGCCGGCCGGCTTCACCCTGTCGCCGGCCTTCGAAACCGCCTGGGCGCCGGCGGCATGACAGCTGAAGTCATTTCAGTTTTTCCCGAAGGAAGGCGATCGTTCTGCCCCAGGCGAGGTCAGCCGCCTTCTTGTCGTAGCGCGCCGCCGACGTATCGTTGTTGAAGGCGTGGTTGGCGCCTTCATAAACATAGACCGTGTAGTCGACATGCGCCGCGTCGAGTTCGTTCTTGAAGGCGTCGATGCCGGCATTGATGCGCTCGTCGAGTCCGCCATAGTGCAGCAGCAAGGCCGCCTTGATCTTGGATACATCGGCGGCCTTCGGCTGCATGCCGTAATAGGCAACGCCGGCACTGAGATCGGGCGCGTTGACGGCCAGCATGTTGACCGTGCCACCGCCCCAGCAGAAGCCGATAGCGCCGACCTTGCCGTTGCCGTCCTTGTCGCTCTTGAGGAAAGCGACGGTCGCAACACCGTCAGCGATGGTCTGCGCCGGATCGAGCTTGCCGAACATGTCGCGCGCCTTGTCTTCGTCGGTCGGCGTGCCGCCGAGCGGCGACAGAAAATCCGGCGCCAGCGCCACGAAGCCTTCCAGCGCCACGCGCCGCGCCACATCGCGGATATGCGGGTTGAGCCCCCTGTTCTCATGCACGACGATGACGGTACCGAGCTTGCCCGCCTGGTTCGCCGGCTTGACCAGATAGCCCTTCATCTCGCCGCTGCCGCCGGGGTAGCTGATGTCCTCGCCCTTCACGCGCGGATCGTTGTCGGCGACGATTGCTGCTTGCGCCGAATTGGCCGCCAGAAGCGGCGCGATCGCTGCCGCCGCCGCACCTGATCCGGCAAGCCGGGTCAACTGCTCCATGAACCGGCGGCGATCGAGCGTCAGATGCGTGTACTCGTCATAGGCGTCGATCATCGCCTGGGTGATGGTGGGCTTGGCGTCGGGTCTCGTCATGGATGGGCTCCTCTGCTTCGGGCTTCAATTCCCAGCTACATAGGGACCAAGCCGGCATCATCCAGTCGAGCACTCATCGCTGCCGTCGATCGCCTCAGGCGTATGCCGCCGGCCGCGTCCGGGCAGCAAAGCCGGTGCCCATGCGCGGCCGTGTCATCACTTTTTAGTCATTGGCGATAAATCCTGCTGGCGCTGCCACAATCGTGAAGGAAGGTGGCTATCGACGGTATCTTGACCGCGTGCCTCAGACCCAGAAGGAAGCGAGACCATGACCATGCCTTCCCCGATCCTCGCCAGCGCGGTCGTCCTTGCGGGGGCCGCCGCTTTGGCCCTACGCTCGATGGTTGTGAATGCAGGCAGACTATCGTTGATCAGGGTCCGCGCTGAGCGGAACCGCAACACGAAAACCCAGGGTTGAGGTGACGCCATGAACGTCCAGGACATCGTCAACACCGTTTCGCAGAAGGCGGGCCTCGACCAGGCGACGACGGAGAAAGTCGTCGGCACCATTTTCTCGGTGCTCGAACACGAGGCGGAAGGCACCAGCGCCTCGGCGTTCTTCGCCAAAATCCCCGGCGCCGACGACCTCGCCCATCAATATGACGTCATGGCCGCCGCTCCGGCCGGCGGTGGCGGTTTTCTGTCGTCGTTGCAGGGCGCGCTTGGCGGCGTTCTCGGCGAGAAGGCCGGCGCGCTGATCAACGGCATCGCCGCGCTCAAGGCATCCGGGCTCGACATGGCGCAGATCCAGAAGGCCGGCGCGACGCTGATCCAGCAGGCCGAAGCCGCCGCCGGCCCCGACCTGACCAACAAGGTGCTCGGCTCGGTGCCCAGCCTGAAGGGTCATTTGGGGATTGGCTGATCGACAACGGGCCGATCGGAAGATTCCCGCCCCTCATCGCCCAGTCGGGCACTTTTCCCCGTCACTGTGCGGGGAAAGGATACCGGCACAGATGAGGGGCGGCGCGACCTCTGAAAGATCGCGTTACCCTGTCGCCCCTACTTCGGCAGCGCGTAGGCCATCACATAGTCACCAGGCTTGGTGCCGACCGAACCGTGGCCGCCGGCGACGATGACCACGAACTGGCGGCCGTCGGCGACCGTATAGGTCATCGGCGTCGATTGCCCGCCGGCCGGCAGCCGCGCCTGCCACAGCTGCTTGCCCGATGTCAGGTCGTAGGCGCGCAGGTAGTCGTCGACTGCGGCCCCCAGGAAGGCGACGCCGCCGGCGGTGATCATCGGCCCGCCGATGCCGGGCACGCCGACCTTCAGCGGCAGCGGCAGCGGCGTCATGTCGTAGACGGTGCCGTTGCGGTGCTTGTAGGCGATCTTGCCGGTCCTGAGATCGGCACCGGCGACATAGCCCCAGGGCGGCGCCTGGCAAGGAATGCCGAGCGGCGACAGGAACGGTCCCATCACCACCGCATAGGGCGCGCCCTCGTTGCGGTTCAGCCCCTGTTCGCTGCCCCGCCCTTCGTCCGGCGGCGGCACCTGATCGCGCGGGATCAACTGCGACTTGAACGCCAGATAGGTCGGCATGCCGAACAGCACCTGCCGGACCGGGTCGACGGCGACGCCACCCCAGTTGAAGGTGCCGAAATTGCCGGGGTAGATCAGCGAGCCCTGGACGGAAGGCGGCGTATAGCGACCCTCATAGCGCAGGCCCTGGAATTCGATCCGGCAGGCCAACTGGTCGAACATGGTGAGGCCCCACATGTCGGCGCCGGTCAGCGGCTTCGGCATGAAGGTGAGATCGGAGACCGGCTGCGTCGGCGATGTGTGGTCGCCTTCGATCGCGCCGCCGGGCGCCGGCACTTCGTTGACCGCGATGACCGGCTCACCGGTGCGGCGGTCGAGCACATACAGATCGCCCTGCTTGGTCGGTCCGACCAGCGCCGGCACCACCGTGCCGTCGGGTTTGGTGATGTCGATCAGGCTCGGCTGCGCCGGTACGTCCATGTCCCAGAGATCGTGGTGCACGGTCTGCCGCACCCATCGCACCTGTCCGGTGTTGAGGTCGAGCGCGGTGATCGACGACGAGAACTTCTCGACATTGGCACTGCGCCCGGCGCCGAGCTGATCCGGCGTCTGGTTGCCGAGCGGCACGTAGAGCAGGCCGAGCTTCTCGTCGGCGCTCGGCGTCGACCACATGTTGGGCGAGTTGGCGGTATATGTCTGGCCGGCCGGCAGCGGCGTCGTCTGGTCCGGATTGCCGGAATCCCAGTTCCACACCAGCGCGCCGGTGGCAGCGTCGTAGGCGCGGATGACGCCGGACGGCTCCTGCGTCGAATAATTGTCGTTGACCGCGCCGCCGACAATGATCTTGCCGCCTGAGATCAGCGGTGCCGAGGTCGAGTAATAATAGCCCGACTTCGGATAGGGCATGTTGGTCAGAAGGTTCAGCGTGCCGCCCTCGGCGAAAGCCGGGCAGATCTGCCCGTTGGCGGCGTCGAGCGCGATCAGCCGCGCATCCGAGGTCGGCAGGTAGACGCGGGTCGCACAGGGCTGGCCGGCGGCGCCGGCGGCATCGGCGTAATAGGCCACACCGCGGCAGGTCTGGTGCTGGCGGTCCTTGTCAAGCTTGACCTTGGGATCGAAGCGCCATTTCTCCTTGCCGCTCGCGGCATCGATGGCGATGGCGAAATTATGCGGCGTGCAGATGTAGAGCGTGTCGCCGATCTTCAGCGGCGTCACCTGATAGGTGGTCTCGCCGACATCGTCCGGTCCCTTCACGTCGCCGGTCTGGTAGGTCCAGGCAGGCTGCAGCTTGGCGACATTGTCCGGTGTGATCTGGTCGAGCGGCGAATAGCGCTGGCCGAACTGCGTGCGGCCGTAATAATGCCACTCGCCGGCCGGCACGTCATTGCCGAGATTGGCGTTGGCGACCACCTTGTCGGTGCCGAGTTCGCCGGCAATGTCCTTCGGATCCGAAGTCATCGAATAACCGGCGACGGCCAGTGATGCCAGCACGGCAAGGATCAGCGGCGCGCGTGCGTCAGGGCCGACAAGACCCCGTCTCGCCCACGGCGTCAGCAGCCACAAAGCGAGAAGCACGATGACGCCGCCGCGAGGCCCGAGTTCCCACCAGTCGAAGCCGGTTTCCCAGACCGCCCAGGCCAGCGTGCCGAGCACGATCGCCGCGTAGAGCCACAGCGCGGTGGACCGGCGCCGGTAGAGCAGCCAGGCGGCGATCAGGAAGGCAAGGCCAGCAACGACATAGTACCAGCTGCCGCCCAGCATCGCCAGGCGGATGCCGCCGCCGCCGAGTGCCAGGCCGATGAGGAAAAGAATGAGGGAGGTGATGGTGACAGCCAAGATGATACTCCTTCGACTGTTGCGCTTTGCCACGCCAAGGACAGCCCGATGTCCCGTTCCTGCCCTGCGCACAGCTTTCTCCTGCCCGCCCCGCCTGTCAAGCTGGCCCACACGCCAAGGTGGCAATTCATCTTGCCTGCGGTCGGGTTATCGAGCAGTCTCCGTCGCAGCATCACCGTGGAGTAGACCGAGTCATGCCCTTCGTCTTTCCGCCATGGATGCGCATTGCCGGCGCGCTGTTCGGCTTCGTCGTGCTTATGGCTGGCAGTCAACCCGCGTCGGCACAAACGCTCGAGGAGATCAACAAGGCAAGCGGCTTCCACGAGATGCTGGCCGGCCTCGGCCCAAGCATAGTCGCCGGCATCAAATCCGTGCCGGGGCCGGAAAAAGTCAAGGAAGCCTTGTCCGCCGCCGCTGAAGGCGCTTTTGACGCTGACAGGATGGAGAAAGCCGTAGAGGCGCGGATGACGGACCGGTTGCAGCCCGTCGATCTCACCGATCTGGCTGCTTTCTTCGATTCACCATTGGGCAGGCGGGTCACAGCCCTGGAGATCCAAGCGTCCGATCCGCAAGCCGTGGGGCGCAAGAAGATCGAAGGTCCGAAAATCCTTGGAGGACTTCAGGCGGGAGATCCGGCACGGCTCGCGTTGTACCGGAAAATCGTCGACGATACCAGCGCCGTGGACATGGCTGAAGCGATCGCATTGAACATGGGCTATGCGATGGTTTCGGGAATGCTCGCGGCAGCCGGGCAGCCTTTATCGGATCAGCAGATAATGGTGCTGGTGCATAAGCAGGCCGGCAACCTTCGTGAAAAAGCCGAAAAGGGGATCATGGAAGGAAATGCTTTCGCCTATCGTGACTTGTCGCTCGACGATCTCAGGCTTTACGCGGCATTTCTCGCGTCCCCTGCGGGCAGCCATTACTACGACCGGATGCAGACGGCACTCGGCGCCGTGATGACCGATGAGGCGCGTTCGTTAGGGCAGCGATTTTTCGTCGCTCTCGGCTACCGCAAGGCCTGAACAGCCCGTACATCCTTGCCGCCAGCACTTTAGCGGAACAAAACGTAGACAGTTCTGGTCTTTCCCCACCGAATCACTACATTCGGGGCAATGTCCGGCTTTTCCGAAGACATGCCCTTTTTCGACGAACCCAATGCGCGGCCCTCGGCCCCGTCGGGCATTGCCGCGCGCGCCATGGCTGCCCGCAGCGGACACAACAACGCACCCGACTATCTGAAGGGCCTGAACCCGGAGCAGCGGCTGGCGGTGGAAACCACCGAAGGCCCCGTTCTGGTGCTGGCCGGCGCCGGCACCGGCAAGACCCGCGTGCTCACCACCCGCATCGCCTACATACTTGATACCAAACGGGCTTGGCCTTCCGAGATTCTCGCCGTCACCTTCACCAACAAGGCTGCGCGCGAGATGAAGCAGCGGATCGGTATCCTGATCGGCGAAGGCAATGTCGAGGGCATGCCATGGCTCGGCACCTTCCACTCGATTGGAGTGAAGCTGCTTCGCAGACATGCCGAACTCGCCGGCCTGCGCTCCGACTTCACCATCCTCGACACCGACGACGTCGTGCGGCTGATCAAGCAGTTGATCCAGGCCGAGGGGCTGGACGACAAGCGCTGGCCGGCCAAGCAGTTCGCCCAGATGATCGACGGCTGGAAGAACAAGGGGCAAGGCCCCGCCGACATCGCCGAGGGCGACGCGCGTGCCTTCGCCAACGGCAAGGGCCGCGAACTCTACAAGGCCTATCAGGAGCGGCTGAAGACGCTGAACGCCTGCGATTTCGGCGACCTGCTCTGCCACCCGATCCGCATCTTGCGCGCCAATCCGGACGTGCTGAAGGAATACCACAAGCGCTTCAAGTACATCCTCGTCGACGAGTACCAGGACACCAACACCGCCCAGTACATGTGGCTGCGGCTGTTGGCGCAGCGGCCTCAAGGCAAGCCGATCTCCCCCCTTGAGGGGGAGATTGGGCGCTCTTCGGCCGAAACCCGCGCCACCGTTAACATCTGCTGCGTCGGCGATGACGATCAATCCATCTATGGCTGGCGCGGCGCCGAGGTCGACAACATCCTGCGTTTCGACAAGGATTTTCCCGGCGCCACCATCATCCGGCTGGAGCGCAACTACCGCTCGACCGCGCACATCCTTGGTGCCGCCTCCCACCTCATCGCCCACAATGAGGGCCGCTTCGGCAAGACGCTGTTCACGGATCGCAACGATCCCGAGGATGGCAAGGTCAATGTCCACGCCGCCTGGGATTCCGAAGAAGAAGCCCGCGCCATCGGCGAGACCATCGAGGCCTATCAGCGTCAGAAGCACAATCTCAACGACATGGCTATTCTTGTCCGTGCATCCTTCCAGATGCGGGCCTTCGAGGATCGCTTCATCACACTCGGCCTCAACTACCGCGTCGTCGGTGGCCCGCGCTTCTACGAGCGCCTGGAAATCCGCGACGCCATGGCTTTCTTCCGTGTCGTCGCGCAGGGCGCCGACGACCTCGCTTTCGAACGCATCGTCAATGTGCCCAAGCGCGGCTTGGGCGAAGCCACCATCCGCCAGATCCACGACACCGCCCGTGCGCTGCGCATCCCTATGCTGGAGGCCGCCGCCAAGCTCGCCGAAAGCGACGAGTTGAAGCCGAAGCCGCGCGCCGCCTTGCGCGAAGTGGCGGCCAATTTCGAGCGCTGGCAGAAGGCGCTGGAAACCACGCCGCACACCGAACTCGCCGAGACCATTCTCGAAGAGAGCGGCTACACGGACATGTGGAAGAACGACCGCTCGGTCGAAGCCCCCGGCCGGCTGGAGAATCTGAAAGAGCTGATCCGCTCGATGGAGGAATACGAGTCGCTGCGTTCCTTCCTCGAGCATGTCGCACTGGTCATGGACGCCGAGCAGAATGCCGGGCTCGACGCCGTCTCGATCATGACGCTGCATTCGGCCAAGGGCCTCGAATTCGAGACCGTCTTCCTGCCCGGCTGGGAGGAAGGCCTGTTCCCGCATCAGCGCGCGCTCGATGAAGGCGGCCGCTCCGGGCTGGAGGAAGAGCGCCGCCTCGCCTATGTCGGCCTGACGCGGGCCAAGAAGAACCTGCATATCTGGTTTGTCTCCAACCGCCAGATCCATGGCCTGTGGCAGTCGACGATCCCGTCGCGCTTCCTCGAGGAATTGCCGAACGCCCATGTCGAGGTCGCTGAAAGCGGCAACTCCTACGGCGGCTACGGCAATTCCTATGGCGGCGGTTCCTTTGCCTCCGGCCGCGGCGGCCAGGGCGCAGGACGGCAGAACCCCTATGGCGCCTCGCGCTTCGACAATGTCGGCGCCGACAGCGAAAAATCCGGCGCCTTCTCCAACACCTATGCGACGCCGGGCTGGCAGCGCGCGCAGGCCAACCGCACCGAGGCGACCGACCGCAACTGGGGCTCGCGCTCGGGCCACCAGGTCGAGCGCATCGGCTACGGCGAGACGGACAGCGGCTACGGCGCCGGCCGCACCTCGGTCAAGGGCCGCACCATCGACGGCGAGCTGGTCGCCAAATCCGTCTCCGACAAGCCGTCCGCCTTCAACGTCGGCGACCGTGTCTTCCACCAGAAATTCGGCAACGGCAACATCTCGGCCATCGAAGGCAACAAGCTGACCATCGACTTCGACAAAGCCGGCCAGAAACGCGTGCTGGATGGGTTTGTGGCTGCGGTGTGAAGATGGCGTTTTCCCCGCGGAAGCCTCACCTTCGTCATCCACGGGCGAAGCAAGGAGCGTAGCGACGCGGCGCAGACCCGAGGATGACGAAGTGATTGATGTCTACGCCAATCGTCAAGGCATGCGGTCCGCCAACGAAACAGCCCCTCACCGATACCGCGCCTGATTCCATTTGTGCCCCAGCAGCGACAGGATGATGATCAGCCCGTTGAAGAACTGCACATAGAAACCGCTCAATCCCGCCGCCACGACGCCGGTCTGGATGAAGGACACGGTGACCGCGCCGATGGCGCCGCCGACGACGGTGCCGATGCCGCCCCAGGTCGGCGTGCCGCCGACGAACACCGAGGCCAGCACCGGCAGGAGATAGCCGTCACCGGCGGTCGGCCACCAGGTGAAGTTGATCATCACCGAGAAGGTGCCGGCGATCGCCGCACCGATGCCGACGAAGACGAACACTTTCACCCGCACGCGCTTGACGTCGATGCCCATCTGCTGGGCGCTGTCGGGATTGTCACCCACCACCCTCACCTGCGCGCCGAAACGATGGCGGTTATAGAGCATCGCCGACAGCACGACGAAGCCGATGGCCCAGAAGATCTGCACCGGAATGCCCAGGAGCTGGCTGGAGAAGATCGTGTAGGCCCAGCTGTCGCTGAGGCTGGTCAGCGCCATCGACTTGCCCTCGTTGATGATCTGGATCAGGCCGCGCAACAGGAAATTCATGCCCAGCGTGGCGATCAACGACGACAGCCCGCCATAGACGACCAGCGAGCCTACGAGGAAGCCGAGCAGCATGCCGGTGACGAGTGCCGCGGCGATGCCGAGAAACGGATCGTAACCGGCCTGCACGACCAGCGCGAAGACCCATGAGGCGAAGCCCATCGTTGCCGGAAACGACAGGTCGATCTCGCCGCAGGTGACGACGAAGACCAGCGGCACCACCACGAACAGCGCAACGGGGAGCGTCGTCAGCACCGAACGGTAGAGATACCAGGTGGTGAAAACGGTCGGGTTGGCGATCAGGAACACCGTCATCATGACGATGAACACGGCGAGCGTGCCGAGCGCGGCACGGTTGTCGAGGATGAAGCCGCGCATCCAGTGATCGGATGGGTGCCTCCATTCCTTCTGAGAACTGGGACGGGGAATGCCGGAGGACGGCTCGTGCAGGTCGGGCTCCATGGTCTTGCTCATCGTGCTCTCTGCTCCGCGTCGCCGGCATCGTGCAGCCCGGCCAATCCGCCGGGATGCGCAACCTCTTCCATGAAGTTGATGAGGTCTTCGGCCGACTTGACCTCGCTGCGGTCGGTCGTCAGTGCGATCCTGCCGCGATCCAGCACCACGAAGCGGTCGGCGATGTCGAAGACATGATGGATGTTGTGGCCGATGAACAGGATCGAGCGGCCGCTCGCCCGCACCTGGCGCACGAAATGGAATACCTTGGCGGTTTCGGTCAGCGACAGCGCCGTCGTCGGTTCGTCGAGGACGATCAGCTCGGCCTGCTTGTAGATGGCGCGGGCGATCGCCACGCCCTGGCGTTCGCCGCCCGAAAGCTGGCCGACGATCGACTGCGGCGTGAACACTTTCGAGGTGAAGCCGATCTCGCGCATCAGCCGGCTTGCCTCCTCGATCTCCTTGTTGACCCTGAGAAAGCCCAAGAATCCGGTCAGCTCGCGGCCCATGAAGATGTTGCGAACGATGGTCTGCTGCACGGCCAGCGCCCGGTCCTGGAACACCGTCTCGATGCCGGCTTCGCGGGAACGCGCCGCGCTCCACCCGGTCACCGGCTTACCACGCACGAGGATTTCGCCGCTGGTCGGCTTGACCACGCCCGAGAGGATCTTGATCAGCGTCGACTTGCCGGCGCCATTGTCACCGAGCAGGCCGACCACCTCGCCGCGGTCGACGCTGAGATTGACCCCGCCCAGCGCATAGACCTGGCCATAGGACTTGCTGATGTCGCGCAGTTCGATGAGGCGTTCGGCCATCGGATGCTCGCTTTCATTGTCTCGTGCCGGCGTCGTCGCCAGCGGTCCCGCCGGCCGGGGCCTGAGATCCCGGCCGGCGGCTTGGGAGGTCAGCGCAGCGCCTGCTTGGCGAGCTCGGCGACGATCTCGTAATTTTCGGGCGTGACGAAGCCGGCGCCGGTGTCGACATTCATCGGCGCCAGCCCCAGCACAACCTGCTGGCAGAGGCTGAGGATCGGCAGATAGCCCTGCAGGAACGGCTGCTGGTCGGCGGTCAATTGCACCCAGCCACCCTTGAAACCCTCGACGATCTGCGGGCTGGTGTCGAAGCCGAAATTGAAGATCTCGCCCGCCTTGCGCCCGGCCGCCTGCATATAGGTCGAGACATTGCCGAGCATCTGCCCGCCGGGATAGCCGACCGCCTTGACGTCGGGATTGTTGAGCAGCGCCGCGGTGATCACCGGAATGGCCAGGTTGGGATCGGACGCCCATTCGCCGCTCGGCGGTGAGGACAACTGGATGACCTCGACGCCGGCTTCCTTGAGCGCCGCCACCGTGCCGCGTTCGCGCGCGCCGCGACTTTCGTTTTCGAACGGGCCGATCATGATCGCCTTGTCGCCGGCCTTCAGCTTGCCCAGTTTGAACGCCTCGGCGCCGAGCGCGCGGCCCTGCTGTTCCTGCTGGGCGCCGACATAGCCGCCGCCGAACGCTTCCACCACCTTCGGCACAGGCACGTTCTGGTACATCATCTTGATGCCGTCCTTGTGCGCCTGTTCGGCGAGCGGCATGATTGATGCGTCGCCCGGATGGCCCATCATGGCGATGCCGTTGGGCTTGACCGCGACGGCCTCGCGCAGTTGCTGCACCATCTTTTCGATGTCCCACTGGGAGAAGATGTAGTCGACCTTCGGCCCCAGATCGGCCTCTGCCTGCTTGGCGCCGTTGTAGACGATGGTGCCGAAAGCGTCGCCCTCGGCGCCGCCGACGAAGAAGCGGATGTGGACGTCCTTGCACCATTTGGCGTCGAGCGCCTGCGCGGGCAAGGTGGAGATCGCAGCGGCAAGCACCGTGGCGGCGGCCACGACGGTCGAGCGCAGAACTGTCCTTCTCATCGTCATGCTCATGCACTTATCCTCCCTTTTTGTCCTCGCAAGCGAGGGGTTTCGACATTCGCTTCGGCAATGTGCGTTGCAGACATCCCGGCCGGCTCCTCCCGCCGGCCGATCCTCACATCGGGTTCGGCAGGTAGCTGGCCCCTCCCCGGCATTGCTTGAGATATTCCAGCGCCCGCACCTGCCCGGTGATTTCGAGATCGCCTCGATAGACAGGGTCGTGCCAGCCTTCGATGTCGATGGCGCCCTTGTATCCGGCCAGCCGCAATTCGCTGATCACCCGCGTCCAGTCGCTGTCGCCGAAGCCCGGCGTTCGCATCTGCACGAAGGGCAGCCGGCCGAACACGCCATGCTCGCGGATGACATCCCAGCGCACCGTCGCGTCCTTGCCGTGGACATGGAAGATGCGCGGCGCCCATTTGCGGATCTGCGGCATCGGATCGATCAGATAGACGAGCTGGTGGCAGGGCTCCCATTCCAGCCCGAGATTGTCGTCCGGCACTTCGTTGAACATCAGCTCCCAGGCGTCCGGATTGTGGGCGATGTTCCAGTCGCCGGCGGCCCAGTTGCCGTCCATCGCGCAGTTCTCGAAGGCGATGCGCACGCCCTTGTCGGCGGCGCGTCTGGCCAGCGGTCCCCAGACCTCCTTGAAGCGCGGCAGGCTGTCGGTCAGCTTCTTGCCGCGCAGGCGGCCGGTGAAGCCGCTGACCATCGAGGTGCCGAACAGATGCGCATTGTCGATGACCGTCTCCCAGGCCTTGAGCACGCCGCGATCGACCTCGCCGTCTTCCAGCGGATTGCCGAACACGCCGAGCGAGGACACGGTGACGTCGGCATCGCCGATCGCCTCGCGGATCTGGCCGGCCAGCCGCGGCAAATCCTTGCCGCCCAGCGTCTGCCAGAAGAAGGGCTGGATGCTCTCGAAGCCGAGCGGCAGGATCTGCTTGATGTAAGCCGCCGGGTCGTCGAGATTGGCCCGCACCATGGTGCCGATCCGGATGTCGAGAAGCGGGTTCGGCGTCATTGTGCTTCCTCTGCGATTGTCACGCGGCGGCCGGTCTCGGCGCTTTCGATGGCGCCAAAAACCATGGCCAGGCTCTTGATGTTGTCGCCGCCGCGCGTTTCCGGCTCGGTGCCGGTCTCGATGGCGTGCATGAAATCCTGGAGAATGCCGAGATGGCCGCCGACGCGATCGGACGCATCGAGCGGCGGCACCTCGATCGGCTGGGTTTTGTCGAACATTCCCTCGCGGCCCGGCATCACTGCTTCTGCCCTCAAATCGTCATGACCGTCCCAGATGAGGCTGCCGCGCTCGGCAACGATGCGCCATGCACTTTCCCAACTGGTGCGGAAGCCGGCCGCGCACCAGCTGCCGGCGTAGGTGAAGACCTTGCCGTCGCCGAGATCGAAGACGGCGCTGGCCGAAGATCCCTGCCTGTACCAGGAACTGGCCGGCTCCCATTCCTGGCAATAGACGCCGGCCGGCTCGCCATTCACCATGTAGCGAGCGGCGTCGAAGGTGTGGATCGCCATGTCGAGCAGCAGCACATGGGCCATCTCCTCGCGAAAACCGCCGAAATGCGGCGCGACGAAGAAGTCGGCGTGGATGCTGGTCGGCGCACCGATGGCGCCGGAGTCCAGGAACCTCCGGATGCGCCTGACATTGGCGACATAGCGGCGGTTCTGCACGACCGCATGGATGCGCCCGGCGCGGCGCGCGGCCTCGACGATGGCGCGCGCATTTTCCGGACTGTCGGCGAGCGGCTTTTCCGTCAGCAGATGGCAATTGTGCGCAAAGGCGGACAGCGCGACCGCGCGCCGGGCGGCGGGAACCACGACATCGAACACCGCTTGCGGTTTGATCTGATCGAGGACGGTATCGAGGCTGCTGCCGATGACGGCATTGGTGAGGCCGTATTCGTGCGCCCGCGCCCGTGCCCTGTCGGCATCGAGATCCACAAGGCCGACAATGGCGAGCCCGTCGACTTGCTGCGCGGCATCGAGCCAGGCCTTGCTCATCGCTCCGCAGCCGACCAGGACGGCATTGATCATCCGGCGCTCCTCCTCCGCTCGGTCCCTCCAGACCGATCGTCACGGCATCCACGGCATGACCGTAAACGTTTTTCCGTAAACGTTTACGAGAACACACCCGAAGGCGTAGAATGTCAATTGGCCGCTCGTGAAAATCGTCCTGTCGCCTTGGCCTGAGCGGCTACCGGTGCTAGCCAAGCAAGGGGAGTACAGTCACTTGGCATCCAGCATTCATGACCTTGCCCGTCACCTGAACATTTCGATCGGCACGGTGTCGCGGGCGCTGAACGGCCGCGCCGACGTCAATGCCGACACGCGCCAGCGCGTGCTCGAGGCGGCCAGGACGCTCAACTATTCGCCGAACCAGTCCGGCCGCAGTCTGCGGCAAGGCGCCACCCATTCGATCGCCTTCATGCTGCAGCCGCATCCGGGCGACCAGCAATATGGCGAGCCGTTCTTCATTCCGTTCCTGATCGGGCTGCAGGCCAGGCTTGCGGAAAGCGGGCTCGACCTGACCGTGGTCATGGGCGCGCCGGGCGACTACCAGCAGGAGCGCCTGCGCCGCGTCGTCGAGACGCGCCGCGCCGATGCGGTGCTGCTGGCCTGGACGCGGCGCGAGGATGAACGCATCGACTATCTCACCCAGGCCGGCTTTCCCTTCGCCACGCTCGGCCGCAGCCGCTCCGAAACCAAGTCCTACCCTTCCCTCGACCTCGATTTCGAGAAGGCCGGCGCCGACGCGGTCGACCGCCTCGTGGCGCGCGGCCACCGCCGCATCGCCGCCGTCCGCCCGTCGCTCGACCTTAATTTCGGCTATCTGTTTTTGGTCGGCTATCGCAAGGCCTTGCGGCGGCACGGCATCGAGGTAGACCCCGAGCTGATCGCGTCCGGCTTCATCAACGAGGCCGGCGGCTACGGGGTGACGCCGCAGGTGATGCGCTCCAAGGCTCCGCCGACCGCCATCATCTTCAACAATGACGCGATGGCGCTGGGCGGCTGCAAGGCGCTGGCAGAGATGGGTATCAGGCCGGGTCACGACATGGCAGTGACCGTCATCGTCGACACGCCGCTCTGCCGCTATTTCTCGCCAGCCCTGACCGCCTTCCGCCCGGCGCTGGAGCCGATGGGACAACGGCTCGCGGAAATGCTGCTGGCGTCGCTTCCCGCCTTCGCCGGCCCGGAGGGTCCGCGGATCATCCGCGAGGTCTGGCCGCTGGAACTGGTCGCGCGCGACAGCGATTAATCGCAGCAGCAGGACCTGGCGAATTTGTCAAACGCTGAGCCAGGGTGTGTTGAGATTCAGGTCAGGCCGAGCCGAAAATGATGGCTTTTGAGAACCGGAGCGGAGCGGACATTCGGGTCCGTGAGCACCGGAAGCGCAGAAAGCCGTCGTTTGCAGGCCGGCCTCACCTGAATATCGACATACCCTAGTCCACCTTCTTCTCGCCCCGCTCCCCGGCCTTGACGATGTCGCCCGTGGTGAACAGGATTTCCTTCAGTTCCGCGCGCCAGTCCTTCTTCTGGCGCAGCAGGAATTCGAGATCCATGCCGAAATGCTTGAACTCCTCGCCCTGCGCGTTCTTCATGATGGCGCGCGCCTGCGGGTCCTTCTCCACCGACATGCGCTGTTCGTACCAGCTGATCGCTTCCGCCTCCTCGATCAGCGAGGTGATCATGCGGGCAAAGGTCCGCACCTCCTGCGACAGTTCTTCAGGCGGTTCGTGATACTGGTCGAAACCCATGTCGTCCTCCCCTCAAACAGCACACCGGTGCGCAGTGCACCGGCCGCAGCCTTGAATGCGCGGGAGGCGCTATAGGTTCCGGATCACGCCACAACCAGGGCGATCAGCGGGAGCCAGCCTCAAGACACCGGCGCTGCTCCGCCCTCTGCCGTGCGCCGCGCGATGAACTCGTCCAGCACGCCTGATGTGGCGACGGCCGAGGTCGGCGGCGCGAAATCGGCAAGCACCCGCCTCCAGACGCCGGTGGCGCGCTCGCTCGCCGTCTTCGAGCCGCTTTGCGTCCAGTTGCCGAAATTCGACCAGTCGGCCACCAGCGGTTCATAGAAGGCGGTGCGATAGCGCGCCATGGTGTGGCCGGCCGAGAAGAAATGCCCGCCCGGCTGCACCTCGGCGATAGCTTCGAAACCAATCGTGTCGGTGTCGCCGGGCGTCGCAGCACAAAGTTCAGCCACCGTCTGCAGCGCCTCGATGTCGGTGATCAGTTTCTCGAAGGAGACACTGAGGCCGCCCTCCAGCCAGCCGGCAGCATGGATGCACATCGTCGCCCCGGCCAGCACCGAGCCCCACAGCGCGAACTGCGTCTCGTGCGCGGCCTGCGCGTCGGAGATGTTGGCCGCACTGCCGCCGCCGGACCGCCAAGGCAGCCCGGTGAAGCGCGCCAGTTGGCCGGCGCCCAGCGTCGCCTTGACGTGCTCGGGCGTGCCGAAGGCGGGCGCGCCGGATTTCATGTCGACATTGGAGGAGAACGAGCCGTAGACGACCGGCGCACCCGGCCTCACGATCTGCGCCAGCGTCAGCCCAGCCAGCGCTTCGGCATGCTGCAGCGTCAGCGCGCCGGCGACCGTTATCGGCGCCATGGCGCCCGCCAGGCAGAACGGCGTGATGACGGAGAGCTGGCCCGCGCGAGCGAAATCGATGATGCCTTGCGCCATCGGAATGTCTAGCTGACGCGGCGAGTTGGTGTTGATGACGGTGTAGCAATGCGCGCTTGCCAGAAACTCCTCTTCCGACAAGCCGCGCGCCAGCCGCAGCATCTCGAACCCATCCTCGACTTGCGGCGTGCCGCGCGCGAAGACGAACGGGAGCTTGTCCGACAGCGTCAACTGCGCGCGGTTGACGGCATAGTGCCGAAAGCGGTTGTCGACATCCTGCGGTTCGATGCAGGGCCCCAGCATATGCAGCACATCGAAATGCTGCACCAGCCGCATCAGATCCTCGAAATCCGCCAGTGTTCCCGGCCGCCGGCCGCGCTCGAGATCGGTGACGTTCGGCGCCCCGCACCCGGCCAGGAAGGTCATCGAGCCGAGCTCCAGCGTCAGATCGCGGGCGCGCGAACCGGCGTAAGCGTGGATCGACTTCGGCGCCGAGGCAAGTGCCGCCGTCACCATGTCACGGCCGATGCGCACCATGTCGGTGTCTGGATCGACCAGGGCGCCGGCATTGGCAAAATGCTCACGCGCTTGCGGCAGCAGCACCTTGATGCCGAGCTCTTCCAGCACCCGCAGCGCCGTGTCGTGGATCGAAGCCACCTGGTCGTCCGAAAAGATCGGCTGCGGCAGGAACGGGTTCTTCAGCGAATGGTAATTGGGACGGCGGCTGCTTTCGCTGCCGGCCTCGCCCGTGCGTCCACGCCGGCGCTCGCGCCTGCCGTCCCGTGCCGCGTCATCGACCATCGGAAATCCTCCTCATTGCCGCATTGCCTTGCCCAGGGGATCGTGGGGCGAGGCCGCGACGACATGCGCCGGCCGTTCCTCACCTACGACATGCACGGAGAGCGCGGTGCCCTCGCCCGCGAAATCGCGGTCGACCAGAGCCAGCGCCAGGCTCTTGCCGACCGTATAGCCATAGCCGCCCGAGGTGACGAAGCCGACGCGTCGGCCCTGATGCCAGACAGGCTCAAAACCGCTGGCATCGGCGTCGAGCGCATCGATTTCCAGCGTCACCAGGCATTGGCCGCTGCCGGCCTCCCGCTGTTTCAACGCTGCTTCGCGGCCGATGAAGTCGCTCTTGCCGAAAGCGATGAAGCGGTCGAGACCGGTCTGGCCCGGCGTATAGCCTTGCGTGAATTCACGCGACCAGATGCCAAAGCTCTTCTCCAGCCGCAGCGCATTGAGCGCATAGTAGCCGATTTCAGCAAGGCCCAGATCCTCGCCCGCAGCCAGCAGCGTGTCGCGCAGAGTGGCGTGCATGGTCACGGGGCAACTGATTTCGAAGCCGAGTTCGCCCGCGATCGACAGCCGCGCCACACGTGCCTGCACCATACCGATGTCGAATGCGCCACAGGCCATGAACGGCAATGCTGCGCCGGAAACATCCTGATGCGTCGTGCGCTCCAGAATCTCCCGCGCATTCGGCCCCGTGAGCAGGAAGCCGCTCATCGTGTCGGAGAGGTCGGCGATGGTGACGCCCTCCGCCGCATGGCTCTCGAACCAGCGCATGTGGAATTCCCGGAGATAGTAGGAGCCCATCAGCCAATAAGAGCCGCCGCCCCAGTTGAAGACGGTGAGGTCGCCCTTCAGCCGTCCGTCATGGCCGAGCATCGGCGCCAGGCCGGCCCGCCCCGGCTTCGGCAATCGGCAGGCGAGCAGCCGGTCCAGCCACGCCTCCGCACCCAGCCCCGACACCGCATAGCGCGCATAGGCCGAGATATCGACCAGGCCGGCGGCGCGCCGCACCTGCAGCGCCTCCTCGCCGACGATGTCGAAGGCGTTGGAGCGCCGCAGCGTCGTGTTCTCGGCAAATCCCATCGGCGCGAAATAGGCCGGGATTTCCAACCCCCAGGAAGCCGTCCATTCGCATCCCGCCGCGCTCATGCCGTCATAGGCGCCGGGGCGTTTCAGCGGCCGGCCGGCGGGCAGCCGTTCATTGGGAAAGGTCATGACGAACCGGCGCGAATAGAACTGGCGCGTCGTCTGCCTGAGATATTCGCGGTTGGCGGCGAAGGCACCGTAGCGAGCGATATCCATGCCGAAGATGTCGGCCTGCGATTCGCCGAAAATCATCCATTCGGCCAGCGACTTGCCGACGCCGCCGCCCTGGCTGAAACCGGCCATGACGCCGCAGGCGACCCAGTAGTTCTTCAGGCCGCGCACCGGCCCGACAATCGGATTGCCGTCCGGCGTGAAGGTGAAGGCGCCGTTGACCCATTTGCGGATACCGGCCGTCGCCAGGCAAGGGAAGCGCTCATGCGCCTTGGCGAGTTCCGGGCTGATGCGGTCGATGTCTTCCGGGATCAGCTCTATGCCGTAGTCCCACGGCGCTCCGTCCATGTTCCAGTGCTTTGGGTTCTGCTCATAGACGCCAAGCAGCACACCCTTGCGCTCCTGCCGCAGGTATGAAAAGCCGTCGAGATCGACGGCGATGCCGATTTCCCTGTCAAGTGCTGCGATCTCCGGAATGTCATCGGTGATGAAATAGTGGTGCTCCATCGGCGTCACCGGCAGGTCGACGCCGGCCATGCGGCCGAGCTGCTTCGCCCACAGCCCGCCGGCATTGACGACATGCTCGGCGATGAGGGTGCCCTGCTCGGTGATGACGTCCCAGCGCCCGTCGGCACGTGCTTTCAGCTCGACGACCCGGTTGCGCAAGATGATGTCGGCGCCGCGCTTCTTCGCAGCACCCGCATAGGCATGCGTGGTACCGTACGGGTCGAGATGGCCTTCGTTGGAATCATGCAGGCCGCCAAGAACACCGTTGACGTCAACGATCGGGCAGATCGCCTTGATCTCGTCGGGCGTGACCAGGCGCGCGGTCTCGATGCCGACCGACTGGAACACGGCCCAGGCTGATTTCAACCACTCCCAGCGCGCGGGATCGCTGGCGATGTTGACGCCGCCCGTCATGTGCAGGCCGATATCCCAGCCGGATTCGGCCTCGATCTCCCGGTAGAGATTGATGGTGTAGTCCTGCAGCGCCGCCACGTTGGGATCGGCGTTGAGCGCATGGAAGCCTGCCGCCGCGTGCCAGGTCGAACCGGCCGTCAGTTCTGCGCGCTCGATCAGCGCCACATCGCTCCAGCCGAACCGCGTCAGGTGATAGAGCACCGAGGCTCCGACCACGCCACCTCCGATGACGACTGCGCGGTAGTGCGACTTCAAGGCTTCCCCTCCACGGTTGGTCCGAAGACTGGAGCATATATCCACTGGACATAAGTGTCCAGTGCCGGCGCGCGCATCGTTTTTCGTCGACCGCCGGCATGCACTGCGCGCTGTCACGCAAGCATCATGTTCGCGCCGTAGACCGCATTTCGGGGAGGCTTGCGCAGCATCATCGATGTCGCACCTCTTTCAGTTTTTCGTCCCGCGGCCGCTCCGGCACATCCGTCACAAAGAGGATTATCCATGAAGCACCTGTATCGACCCGCGTCGCTTGGCGTCGCGCTGGCCTTGTTCACCGCCTTGGCGCCGGCGCTCGCCGACAGCACCGCGACCGTCGGCGGCCTCGTCAACAAGGGGCTGGTCGGCGTCGGCCGCATCCCGGCCGCTCAGCGCGACAAGTTCGGCGAGACCTTCGGCTCGGGTTCCGGCATGGCGATCGACGCATCAGGCTGGACGCATGACACCGCCGGCTACAGGGGTTCGCTCTGGCTGTTGCCGGACCGTGGCTACAATGTCGTCGGCACCACCGACTACCGGCCGCGCCTCAACACGATCGCCATCGAATTTGCTCCGGTCGCACCGGGCGCGGCACCTGCTGCCGGCCAGGAGCAGACGGGCGTCAGGGCAACGCTCGCCGACACCATGCTTCTCACCGACGACAAGGGGGCTGATGCCACAGGCCTCGACCCACTCAACGGCGTGCGCGCGGCAAGCGGCGACATGCCGATCCTGCCGCAAGCCGACAATGGCAAGCTGGCGCTCGACAACGAGGCGATCGTGCGGCTGCCCGATGGTTCGATGTTCATCTCCGACGAATACGGCCCGAACATCTATCGGTTTTCCGCCGACGGGCATCTGCTGTCGGCAACCCAGCCACCGGCCGCCTTCGTGCCGATGCGCCACGGCACGCCGAACTTCGCCTCGGACAATCCGGGACCCGGTGCCGCCGAGCCCGATCCGAAGGACCCCGAGACCGGCCGCCAGAACAACCAGGGCCTGGAGGGAATGGCGATGACGCCGGACGGCAAGTTCCTGATCGCGGTGCTGCAATCGGCGCCCCGGCAGGATGGCGGCGATTCGCCCGCGACGCGCCAGAACACGCGTGCGCTGGTCTATGACGCGTCCGACCTCGCCCACCTCAAACTGGCGCATGAGTATGTCGTGCCGTTGCCGGTGTTCAAGGATGCCAAGGGCAAGACCAAGATCGCCGCGCAGAGCGAGATCGTGGCGCTCTCCGACAAGACCTTCCTGATGCTGGCGCGCGACAGCGGCAACGGCCAGGGGCTGAAGGGCGACACCTCGCTGGTGCGCCAGATCTTCGTCGTCGACGTCTCGGCCGCGACCGACATCGCCGGCGGCGCCTTCGATGCCGCCGACAAGCCGCTGGCGCCCAAGGGCGTGCTCGACCCGTCGGTGATGCCGGCCAAGCTGACGCCGTTCATCGACATCAACGACAAGGGCGAACTCGGCCGCTTCGGCCTGCACAATGGCGCGCCGAACGACAAGAACAACCTGTCGGAGAAGTGGGAGGCGATGTCGGTGGTCAGCGTTCTCGATCCGAAGCTGCCCGACGACTACTTCCTGTTCGTCGCCAACGACAACGACTTCCTCGCCCAGGACGGTTTTCAGGTCGGCGCACCCTACAAGGCGGAAGACGGCGCCGATGTCGACACCATGTTCCTGGTCTATCAGGTCACGCTGCCGGGTCTCGCCAGGAAGTAACCACCACTGCCCAGGCGGGCGCGCTTGGCGCGTCCGCTGGGGCTCGCGGCTGGGCATGAACGAAGCAGCGGCTTTCAGTGCGGCGCGTTCGCAAGGGTGCATCTCGGTCCCGCCTGCGATATCATCGTGGACTGGATCCAAATCACCATCCGCCGAGTTGCCCGCCATGGACGAAAAAATGCCCGCGCGCCGGCGCACCGGCGACCTGACCAGCGGCCCGATCCCGCGCACGCTTCTGCTGTTCGCCCTGCCGGTGCTCGGCTCCAACGTGCTGCAGTCGCTCAACGGCTCGATCAACGCCGTCTGGGTCGGCCGTTTTCTCGGCGAATCGGCGCTGACCGCCACCTCTAACGCCAACCTCGTCCTGTTCCTGATCCTCGGCACTGTGTTCGGCATCGGCATGGCGGCCACCATCCTGGTGGCCCAGTCGGTCGGCGCCCGCGACCTGCCTGAGGCGCGCCGCATCGTCGGCACCAGCGCGACGTTCTTCTTCCTCGTCTCGGTTGTCTTCGCGGTCTGCGGCTGGATCTGGGTCGACGCCATTCTCAACACGCTCGGCACACCGGCCGACGCCTTGCCGCTGGCGCGCTCTTATCTGCGCATCATCTTCGTCGCCGTGCCGATGATGAACCTTCTGTCCTTCGTCATGACCGTGCTGCGCGGTGCCGGCGATTCACGCACGCCCTTCTTCTTCATGGCGCTGGCCGTCGTCCTCGACATCGTGCTCAACCCATTGCTCATCGCCGGCATCGGACCGTTTCCCGAACTCGGCATCGCGGGCTCCGCCACGTCCACGCTGATCGGCCAGACGGTAAGCGTGATCGCCATCCTGATCGTGCTCTATGTGCGCAAGCATCCGCTGCGGCTGGCCGGCGCCAACCTCGCTCTGCTGCGGCCCGATCCCACCTTGCTGCGCATCGTCGTCTTCAAGGGCGTGCCGATGGGCCTGCAGATGATCGTCATTTCGGCGGCGGCACTGACGGTGATGGGCATCGTCAATTCCTACGGCTCACAGGTCGCCGCCGCCTACGGCATCGCCGCCCAGCTGTGGACCTACATCCAGATGCCGGCGCTCGCCATCGGCGCCGCGGTGTCCTCGATGGCGGCACAGAATGTCGGCGCCGGGCGCTGGGACCGGATCGGCCGCATCGCCGCCTCAGGCGTCGGCTTCAACCTCGTCCTGACCGGCGCACTGGTTGCCGTGCTGTCGGTTTTCGACCGTTCGGTGCTGAGCCTGTTCCTGAGCCGCGACAGCGCGGCGATCGACATCGCCGTCCACATCAACAATGTCGCCTCGTGGTCGTTCATCCTGTTCGGCATAACCATCGTGCTGTTTGCCACCGTACGAGCCACGGGTGCCGTGATGCCGCCGCTGATCATCCTGGTCATCTCGGTGCTGGTCGTGCGCACCGGCTTTGCCTATTTCATGCGTGGCGTGATCGGCGAGGAAGCGCTGTGGTGGAGCTTCCCGGCGGGTTCGATCAGCTCGCTTGTACTGGCGGCGGCCTACTACCGTTTCGGCCGCTGGCGCACCACGCACATGATCGAGGACAGGCCGGCCGCCGGCGAGCCGCCGGACACCGGTCTTGGCGTGCCGCGCGGACGCGCGCATCTTTCGCCTGAAACACCGAACGGCTGAAGCCAACCCGGTTCCGCTGGACCGCTCCAGGCCCTCAACGCCGTTGTTGTTTCAGCCCAAAAGCCAGCGCCACCAACGCAAACACCACGATCATGCCGGCGAACGCCAGGCTGGCAGCGACGGGACTGGCATAGGTCGAAACGATGCCGATGCCGATGACGGGCAAGGCGTTGCCGACAAAGCAGCAGATGAAGAAGCTGGACACCACTTCGGCGCGACGATCCTTGGGCGCGATCTCGTTCACCACTTGCAGGCCGCCACGGTAACCAAGCGCCGCCGCAACGCCGCAACAGGCCGTCGCAGCAACCATCAGTGCCATCGAGGCCAATATCTGCGCCGCCATCACCAACGAGACGCTTGGGGTCATCAATGCCAGCGCAGCCAGCATCGCCTTGTTGCTCTTCATGTGCATCAGAACGACAATGCTGATCGCGGTGACGATCGCCAGCTCGAAGAACAGCGCGCCGGCGACGGCATGGTTGGTCTCATGCAGCTGCTGCGCCAGGATGCTCGGCGCCAACGCGGCGTAGAACCCGACCAGCGCCATCGCGCCGAAGCCGGTCACCGCCGGCGCGACGAAGCGCGCACGGATTTCCTCCGGGACGGAAAGTCGCGGCCGCAAGGAGATCCGCCCGAGGCCGCCCGGCTTCGCCACCGTTTCGCGAATGCGCCAGACCAGGATCGTCACCACCACAAGTGCTGCCAGATAGACGATGAAGATCAGCCGCAACGGCCATGGCTCGTATTCAGCCAGAAATCCCGAAATCAGTGCGCCGAGGCCGAGGCCGAGGAAATTGGTGCTGGTGGCAATCACACTGGCGCGCGACTTGTCCGCGCCGGGAAAAAGCTCGGCAATCCACGCGGTTCCGGTCCCCGCGCCGACGCCGATGCCAAGCCCGCTCAGGATGCGGGCGACGTCGAGCGAGACGACGTTTACGGCAAACAGGAAGACAAGCGCACTGACGATGGCGACGAGCATGGCCGCCAGGCTCGCGGGCCGGCGTCCGACAATATCGGAGACGCTGCCCAACATCAGAAGTGCCGCCAGATTGCCGACGACATACACGGCGTAGATCAGCGTCAGGGTGATTTGTGAAAAGCCGAATTGCTGCTTGTAGACGATGTAGAGCGGCGTCAGCACCGTGCTGCCGGCAAACAGCACCGCAATCATCGCGGCGACGGTGGGGATTGCGAGAGCATCGCCACCTGCCCCTTCGTGCGTATGCGCAAAATCGCGAATGGCCATGGCCAACCTCGTCACCACTTTCGGGGATCGAGGGTCTAACGCGGTTTCATCCACGACGTTCCAGCCGGCAGGCAGGCTCCTGACAGCACGGTGGACATTGCTTGAGCGGGATGTCCGCCGGCTGAACAGGCTCGGATCGGGGCCAGCGGCTCCGATCCGTCATCTATCGTTCAATCGGTCGGCGTTACCTGCAAGCAAAGCCGGGCGCGATCTTGCACTTGCCGGGACGCGGCCTGTGCGGCGGCCGATGGTGCGGAGGACGGTGCGGCTTGTGCCAGTGTGGCGGCCGATGCGGCGGACGCACGATGATGATTGGCGGGCGAACGATCTGGGTGCGTTCAAGATAACCGGCGCTGGCCCAGCCGCTCACGCCGCCGCCATGGATTCTACACCAGCCCGGCTGGCAGCCGGTGACATTGACTCTGAAGCCGGCGGGCAGCGTTCCCACTTTGGCGTATCCCGCTCCCGGCCCGCTGCGGACGTTGAGGTTGGTCGAGGTGTGAGCGCTGTAGGCGAAGGCCGCGGCGGACGTCCCGAACACCGCGGCCAGGATGGTCGCGGCCACAAGCAAAAAACGAAATCTCATCAGTCCCCTCCATTCGAATCCCGGCCGTTCACCTGCTTCGGCCAAGACTGCCCTGCAAGAGGAGCGGCCAAGCCAAGAAAAGTCAACAGGTGGGCGGCCGTAACCGTCCTGGCCAGCGGGACTGATGCCGGATTTTCCTTGGACATGGTTGAGGAATTTCGCGGTTGCCATTTATTGGCTCCTCAACATCCGCTAGCGTTACTCTCTTTCGACAATTCATCGCGGGCAAAGGTGGGATCCATGGGCAAAGGCAGGGTCGAGGCATTCACCGATGGCGTCGTGGCTATCATCATCACCATCATGGTGCTTGAGTTGAAAGTGCCGCATGGCGAGGATTTCTCCGCCTTGGTGCCGTTGTGGCCGATCTTCTTCTGCTACGTGCTGTCCTTCATCAATGTCGGCATCTACTGGAACAATCTGCACAACATGTTCCACACCGTTCAGCGGGTCGACGGGCGCGTGCTGTGGGCGAACCTCAATCTGCTGTTCTGGCTGTCGCTGATGCCGGTGACCACAGCCTTCATGGGCGAGAACCACTTTGCGCCGGTGCCGGTAGCAGTCTATGGCACCGACCTCGCGCTATGCGCCATCGCCTACACCATACTCGCCGCCGCGCTGCATCGCCTGCACGGCAATGATACCGCCTTTGCCAAGGCGCTGGGTAATGACCGCAAGGGGAAGCTCTCGCTGGCTGTCTATATCGTGGCCGTCGTGCTGACCTTCGTCAGCCAGTGGATCGGCGTCGCGCTCTATGTGCTGGTCGCGATGATATGGCTCGTACCGGATAGGCGCTTTGCGCGGGTGATCGAAAAGTAGCTGTCTTCACACATTTTCAAGGTAGAGCGCTGCACGGCTTTCCCAAATTGCCCTACTTGCGCATCGCTTTCAGTTTTTCCGCCACCGATGCAGCGAGGTCGGCATAGAGCTCCTCCAGCCGTTCCGCGGCCTTGATGATCGAGAAATCATGGCCGAATTTTTCCAGCGCCATGCGCAGTTTCTCGACGAACTCGGCTTGTTTCTCCAGCGCGGAAAAGAGTGTCTTCACCTGCGCTTCGCTGATGTCGGGATTGGCCAGCATCTGCGGCACCTCGCGGCCCATCTGGTCGCCAATGGCGGTCTGCTCCTTCAGAATTGCAACCCAGTCCGTCAATCAGGAACCTCCGTTTGTCCCCAGGCCTAAATCTCTTTTGCGGGGACAAGGGGCAACATGCGCAGCCTCGGCCGGACTGGTCAACCGACAAGACGAGCAGAGGCTTGCACCGGCCCATTCCGGCGCTAAGTTCGGCGCCATCGAACAAGGAATCCATTGCCCATGATCACCGACGCCGAGATCCAGACCGCCCTGCCCGCGCTTGCTCCAGGCAATGCCGCCGTGATCACCGGCGCTGCCAGCGGCATCGGTCTGGCGGCCGCCAAGCGGCTTGCATTGCTAGGCATGAAGATCGTGCTGGCCGACATTGGCGGCGCGCGGCTTGACGACGCCTCGCGCGCCGTTTCCGCGATTGCCGGCGACGGTGCCGTGCTTGCCGTCGCCGCCGACGTTTCGAAGGCGGATGAGGTGGACCGTCTCGCCGAGAGGGCGTTCGGCGCCTTCGGCGGCGTGTCGCTGCTGATGAACAATGCCGGCGTGGGCGACAACCCCGGAAAGCCGTGGGAAAACCGCGATGCCTGGAAACGGCTGCTGGACATCAATTTCTGGGGCGTTGTGAATGGCGTGGAGGCCTTCGCGCCGCGCATGCTGGCCTCGGCCAGGCCGGGTCTGATCGTCAACACCGGCTCCAAGCAAGGCATCACCACGCCGCCCGGCAATCTTGCCTACAATGTCTCCAAGGCAGGAGTGAAAACCTTCACGGAAGGCCTGGCGCACGCGTTGCGCAACGAACCCGGCGCCCATGTCGCTGCCCATCTGCTGATCCCCGGCTTCACCTTTACCGGTCTGACCGAGGGTGCGACGGAAAAACCGGCCGGCGCCTGGACCGGCGAACAGGTTGTGGATTTCATGCTGGAATCCCTGACCAGGGGAGATTTCTACATCCTGTGCCCGGACAATGAGGCGGCCCGGCCGCTGGATGAAAAGCGCATGGCCTGGGCGATCGGCGACATCATCGAGAACCGCCCCGCTTTGTCGCGCTGGCATCCGGACCACAAAGGCAGTTTCGCAGCCTTCATGAAAGGCTGATCTTCAGGCCGCTTGCTTTTTCGACCCGCGCTTCTGTGCCACGGCCTTCTTCGCCGCGATGTCGGCGATCTGTTCGTCATGCCGCTTTGCCGCACGCTCGCATTTGGCGCGGATTTCCTCGACTTCGGATTCGGTCAGATGCTCGATGCCGATGAAGTGGTTGTGGCCCTTGCCGACCCGGATCAGTTCGTCGAGCTTGGCCTGGATCGCCGCGCCGTCGCGGTTCTGAGTGTTCTGGATCAGGAAGACCATCAGGAAGGTGATGATGGTCGTGCCCGTGTTGATGACGAGTTGCCAAGTGTCCGAAAAGCCGAAGAACGGACCGCTCACCCCCCAGGCGATGATGATGAGGCAACAGACGGCGAATGTCGGCGGCAGGCCGGCTATGCGGGCGACCCAGTTGGCAACCTTGGTGAAATGCTTTTCCATCTATCGAAATCCTCGACGCTGCGGCGCGATGAGAAACAATCAGCGACCGCTTCAGGTTCCCGATGCGAACAAATACCTCAGGTACAATTGCCTACACGCATAGGGAGAATAGTCTGGAAAACACACCTTATGGGTTCAATGCCACAGTACTCCTGCAGGCAAGAGTGCCTGTTCCTTCCGCTTCACAGCGGTTTACCTCCAGCCCCTTCCGCTGCGCCACCCCCGCATGGCGGAAGGGGTTTCAGTCCGGAGAGCGCGGAGCATGGTTTCCCGAAAGCGCCGACCGGCAGAAGGACAGACGGTCGCTCCACTTTCCCGCAGATTGCTTGGCAGCGCCGGCCTAGGCCTGCTGATGGCCTGCGCGGCCGTGACCGCCAGGGCAGAACCATCAACAGCACCGGCTGCCGAAATAGCGACCGATCCGACAATCACCGGCAGTCTCGAAAGGCATTGGACCAACAACGCGCTGGACAGCGACCATGCGGTCAAGGACTGGTACACACTGTTGCGCGGTTCGCTGCAGCAGCAATGGGGCGACAACGACGCCAACGCGAAATTCAGCGCGGACTTCCAGGTAACGCATTACGACAAGACGTCGATCGAGGACGACCGCGGATTGTCGCTGTCGGCCGAGGCCTTCCGCCGGCTCGGCCCGGGTCTCGAACTGAGGGGATCGCTGAGCTATCGCGTCTCCAGCACCGGCGACAATCTGGATATCGGCCCGCTGACGCTGGGTACGCGGGAGTTCAAGCAGGTCTTCGGCGCCCAGACACAACTCGGCATCGACCTCGGCAACGCCACATCGCTGATCCTCGAGGCCGCCGACAGCTACGAAAAGCTCGGCGCGACGCATTTCCAGGAAGATCTCATCTTGCCGGCGAAGCTGCATGCCGACCGCAATCTCTTCCAGTTGGCGGCTCGGGTCACCCGGACAGTTGGCCAGCTTGCCTTCGGCGCGTCCGCGTCTGCGCTCTTCGCCAGCGTCGAGGAAATCGGTTACCCGCCGCTGTTCCTGTCGTTCAACGCCTATACGCTGCGCGCCGAGGCGGCCTACAAGGCCACCGACGGTTCGACGCTCGGCGTGGCGCTGGGTGCGCAGTTCCTGCGTGGCGCCGATAACATCTACCAGCGCTGGCGTCCGACCTGGCAAGTCACCTTCGGCAAGCCTCTGCCGCACGGCTTCGAGCTGCGCGGCACCTATTTCGGCCGCTACGAAACGTCCGAAACCGACGACCCCCTGGCTTCGTGGCTGCAGCGCGCGGAACTGGAACTTGGCATGAAGGTGCGCGAAAACCTCGGCATCGCTTCCGGCATCTTCTATGAGCTCAAGGACAATTTGCTCTACGAGAACCAGGAGCGCCGCAAGGGCGTCTATGCCGAAGCGACGTACAACGCGACCAAATCGATGGCCATTGTCGTTCGCGTCGACGTTTCCGAGACCTTCAAGACCGTGATCGACGAGCGCGAACACACGGTCGATGCATTTGTGGGCCTGCGGGCGAAGATCTAGCTCATTCCCGCGCTTGACTGGGTAGGCCCACAAGCGGAGGCAGGAGGGTGTTGAAGACCCTCCTGCCCACGACACGTGACATAAGGATGCCCGTGACTTTCCTGCTCAGTGACGGCCGCCCAGCTTGTAGCTGTTGCCGCCAAGGACATTGACGCCGATACCGCTGAGAACGCCGGTAAGGACGTTGGTCTTGTTGCCGTTCAGAATGCCCTGGACGACATTGCCGCTCAGGATGTTGTTGCCACTCAGGATGCCATTGAGCGCGGTCACCTGGCCGACACCGATGGACGGCGACACATTGATCAGGCTACCCGAGCTACCTCCCCAGCCGCCGGCATAGGCGCCGACAGTCGAGAACGAAACCATAGCAGCGGTGAGTACAAAAGCGAACTTCTTCATGACTTCTCTCCATTGTTGCTAGTAGTGTTTTCTTCGACTTCTTACGACTTACCCCCGAAACGAGTAGTGCATTTTGCCGAAAGTCTTGCAACCTTGGAGTGTTTAATTTCACGGATACAATCCGTTTTCCATTTCTTAACTTTAATATTTTACGTTAAGAAAATTGGTTACCGTCGACGTCTTGAGCTGGTCAGACGGCGTCGTTTTCCCAACGATCGAGGAATGCTTCGATCGGCATTGCCTGCATGTCGGGAACCGCTCTGGCGAGCTTTTCGACCGGCCAGTTCCACCAGGCGAGAGCTTCGATCCGCGCCGCGATATCCGGAGCGAAGCGTGGCCGGAGAGCCTTCGCCGGCACGCCGGCGACGATCGCGTAAGGCGGCACATCACGCGTCACCACTGCGTTGGCGCCGACCACCGCGCCATTGCCGATGGTGACCCCGGGCATGATCACCGCGCCGTGGCCGATCCAGACATCATGGCCGATGGTCACGGCTTTCGCCTGCCGCCGTTCGCGGAAGGCGGCATCGACGCCCAGCCAGCGAAAATACTCGTTCGGCCGGTAGCTGAGCTTGTGCTGGGTCAGCCGCTCTATGGGATGCTCCAGCGCATTGATGCGGCTGTTGGCGGCGATCGAGCAGAATTTGCCGATCGTCGTGTAGATCGCTTCCGAATGGCGTTCGAAATAGGAGAAGTCGCCGACGGTGACCTCGCGAAGCACCACCCGCTCGCCGATCGAGGCATAACGCCCAAGCTTGCACGCCTTCAACTCCGCGGTCGGATGGATGCGTGGCTCGGGGTCTTTCGGGACGAGATCTTCGGAACGGTCCATGCCGGCGGCTTTACCCCTAGGCGATTGGTCCCGCAAGCGGGGCCAATCGTCCGTCAGATCGTTTCCCGGCAAGGATTCGCCCAGGCGATTGGTCCCGCAAGCGGGGCCAATCGTGCGCCCGGGAAGGAACTGAATCGCCTATTGCGGCTTGCCTTTGCTCCACACCACGTTCTGGCCGTAGAGCGGCACGGTGGTGACCGACATTTTCGCCGAGCCGTTCTGCACCTGGCGCGAATGCGAGAGATAGATCAGCGTCTCGTTGGCCTTGTCGTAGATACGGTTCACCACCTGCTTCTTCCAGATCAGGCTGATGCCTTGCTTGAACACTTCCTCGCCGCCCTCGCTCATGTCGATGTCGCCGATGGTGATCGGGCCGGTCTGGCGGCAGGAGATCGAGGAATCGGACGGATCCTCGAACCAGTTGCCCTTGTGCAGGCGATCGATGATGCCGCGATCGAAATAGGAGACGTGACATGTCACGCCCTCCACCTTGGGGTCCTTGATCGCCTCGACGATGATGTCGTTGCCGAGCCAGTCGACGCCGACCTTGCCGACTTCATCGGCCACGGCGGCCCCGGCACCTAGGACAACGCACGCGGCCAAGGCACCGCCGATCAGTCTTCGCCCAATCAGTCCGTGCCCAATCAGTCGTTGCAAGGGACCCTCCTGCGGTTCGAGTTGCCGGTCACAGGTGGGGCGAGCGGCCCGGCTTTGCAAGCAGATAGGTCGACACCGCAGCGGTTGCGGCAACGCGGCACTTTGCCTGTGCGGGGCCGAACCGCTAAGACTGTCACACAGGCGCGGCATTGAGCCGGCGCGACGATTTCTGCAGACGGACTTTTCTGATGATGCGTTCTATCCTGGTCGGTATTCTCGTCCTGATGGCGGCCGGCATCGGCTGGCTGACCTTCGACTGGTATCGCGGCCACTATGGCGGCGAGCCATTCGGGGCCGCCTTTACTCTGGTCGACCAGAAAGGCGCGCCGATCACCGAAGCCGCCTTCCGGGGCCAGCCCAGCGTCGTCTTCTTCGGCTTCACCCATTGCCCCGAGGTCTGCCCGACCACGCTGTTCGAACTGGCCGGCTGGCTGAAGACGCTCGGCGACGACGGCAAGAACCTGCACGCCTATTTCGTATCGGTCGATCCGGAGCGCGACACGCCTGAGGTGATGAACGCCTATGTCAGCAATTTCTCCGACCGTATCGTCGGCATCACGGGCGCTCCGGACAAGGTCCATGCCATGGCCAAGTCGTTCGGCATCTATTGGAAGAAGGTCGACACCGGCGACGGCGACTACACGATGGATCATACCGCCTCGGTGCTGCTGCTCAACGCCAAGGGCGATTTTGCCGGCACAATCGCCTACGGCGAAAGCGCCGATACGGCCATCGCCAAGCTGAAGCGGCTGGCGGCGAAAGGCTGATTACCATTTCATGACCCAGACGCGCCTTTACTTCACCACCGGAAAGATCAAGTCCGTCAGCATTTTCGCGGCGCTTGAGGCGGCCTTCGAGGAAGAGGGGCTGCCGATCGCCGTGCTGGAGGTCGACGAGGACAAGGACATCCACGAAGTATCGCTCTATGCCGATGGCGACATCGATGCGGTCGAGACCCGCTTGAAGGACATCCTTGCCGGCCTTTCCCTGTCGAAGCCGATCGAGCGCGAGCCCCTGCCCGACATCGACTGGGTGGCGCATTCGCTGGAAGAGCTGAAGCCGGTGCGTGCCGGACGTTTCTTCGTCCACGGCGCACATGACCGCAGGAAACGCCACAGCGGCGAACTCGCCATCGAAATCGAAGCCGGCCTCGCCTTCGGCACCGGCCATCACGGCACCACCGCCGGCTGCCTGGAAATGCTGGAAAGAGTGGTCCGGCGCGAACACCCGCGCAATGCGCTCGACCTCGGCACCGGCAGCGCGGTACTGGCGATCGCCGTCGCCAAGCTGGCGCATATTCCGGTGCTGGCCACCGACATCGATCCGGTGGCGGTGCGGGTGGCTGCCGCCAATGCGCGGCTCAACCACGTCAAGGCACTGGTGGAAACAGCAACCGCGCCCGGCTTTCACCATCCGATCTTCGGCACGCGCGCGCCCTTCGATCTGATCGTCGCCAACATATTGGCGCGGCCGCTGATGCGGCTGGCGCCGCAAATGGCCCATCATATCGCACTTGGCGGTTCGATCGTGCTGTCGGGCATCCTCGAGCGCCAGCGGGACGCGGTCATCTCGGCCTATGTCGGCCAGAATTTCCGCCATGTCAGAACCTTGCACCGCGAGGGCTGGGTGACGATCCACCTGAAGCATTAGACCGGCACCGACCGAGCCCGGACCAAATTCCCCCAGTTGTCAGTCCGGCGATGCTGTAGCAGGTTGCGCGCAGCCGGAAATCGATTCCGATTTCCGCGACCGTACGCTACGGTTGCGCGGACATGCAGGAGGCCCACCATGTTCCAGACCTTCGATTCCGCGGGCGACCCGGCCGTCGGCAAACCGCGCGTGGCGCTGCTGCGCCAATGGCTTGAAGCCAACGGGCTGGACGGCTTCATCGTCCCGCGTGCCGACGAGCATCAGGGCGAATATGTCGCCGATCGTTCGGCGCGGCTGAAATGGCTGACCGGCTTCAGCGGCTCGGCCGGCGTCGCCATCATCCTGCGCGACCGCGCCTTCGTCTTTGTCGACGGGCGCTACACGCTGCAGGTGCGCAGCGAGGTCGATCTCGACGTCTTTTCAATCGAAAGCCTGGTCGACAATCCGCCGGCTGTCTGGCTGAAAGACAATCTTGGCAAGGGCGCACGGCTCGGCTTCGATCCATGGCTGCACACGATCAGCGAGGTCAAGGCGCTGCAGGCCTCAGTCGACAAGAACGGCGCCGTACTGGTGCCGCTCGACAAGAACCCGATCGACATCATCTGGAAGGATCAGCCCGACGCGCCGGTGGCCCCGGTCGAGCTCCACCCGATCGGCTTTGCCGGCGAGCTCGCCAAGGACAAGCTGGCGCGGCTGGCGGCGGCGATCGCCAAGGACGGCGCCACCCATGCGGTGCTGACCGACCCCTCCTCCATCGCCTGGGCCTTCAACATCCGTGGCGGCGACGTGCCGCACACGCCGCTGGCGCTCGGCTTCGCCATCCTCGCCGCCGATGGGTCGCACCAGCTTTTCATGGATAAGCGCAAATTCTCGCGCCAGGTCGCCGCCTACCTCACCCAGCTCGCCGAGCCGCATGAGCCCGGCGAATTCGAAGCCGCGATCACAGCGCTTGCCAAGAGTGGCGCGAAAATCGCGCTCGACCCGGTGCTGGCGGCTGACCGGCTGCGCATGCTGGTCGAGGACAATGGCGGCACGGTGATTGCGGCAGCCGACCCCGCCCGAATCCCGCGCGCCACCAAGAACCAGGCCGAGATCAACGGCTCGCGCGCCGCGCATCGGCGTGACGGTGCGGCCGTGGCGAAGCTTCTGTGCTGGCTGGAGCGGCAAAAACCCGGCTCGCTCGACGAGATCGCTGTCGTCACCAGGCTGGAGGAACAGCGCCGGCAGACCGGCGAGGAAACCCAGATGCCGCTGCGCGACGTCTCCTTCGACACTATTTCGGGCGCCGGCCCGAACGGCGCCATCATGCATTACCGCGTGTCGCGCGCCACCAGCCGCAAGCTGCAGGCCGGCGAGCTGTTCCTGCTCGATTCCGGCGCGCAGTATCAGGACGGCACCACCGACATCACGCGCACCGTGCCGATCGGCCAGCCGACGCAGGAGATGCGCGAACGCTTCACCCTGGTGCTGAAAGGCATGATCGGCATTTCCACCTTGCGCTTTCCCGCCGGCACGCGCGGCTCCGAGATCGATGCCGTCGCGCGCATGGCGCTGTGGAAGCACGGCTGCGACTTCGCCCACGGCACCGGCCATGGCGTCGGCTCGTATCTGGCCGTGCATGAAGGCCCGCAGCGTATCGCCCGCACCGGCACCGAAAAGCTGCTCGAAGGCATGATGCTGTCCAACGAGCCCGGCTACTACAAGGAAGGCTCCTACGGCATCCGCATCGAGAACCTGATCCTGGTGACGCCGGCGCAAGAGATCGAGGGCGGCGACATCGCCATGCACGGCTTCGAGACGCTGACGCTGGCGCCGATCGATACCAGGCTGGTGCAGTCGGACCTTCTGACGCGTGACGAGTTGCATTGGCTGGACTCGTACCACGCGCGCGTGCTGGCCGAGATCGGCCCGATGCTCGACGGCGAAACGCTGGCCTGGCTGGAGAAGGCCACCGCGCCGCTGCCGCACGACGCGAAGATTTGATTTTTCTGAGGCGCCGAGGGCGTGTCGAGATTCAGGTCAGGACGAGCGAAAACGATGGGTTCCGTGAACCGGAGCGAAGCGTACTTTTGGGTACGTGAGCTCAGTTCTACCGCGACGCGGTAGAACGGGGAAGCGCAGGAAGCCGCCGTTTGCAGGCCGTCATCACCTGAATATCGATACGCCCTACCCGACGAACTGCCGCGCCACGATCAACACCGCCGCGCCCGCCAAAAACATCGCCATCAACCCACCGCGCAGCGAAACCACGGCGGTGACCACCAGTGCGGCCCATTCCGCCGGGCCGGCGTTCAACAGCTCGGGCGCTACCAGCGTCGTCAGCACCGCCGCCGGCACGGCATTGAGGCCGGCCTCGACGCGGGGATGGATGGTATCGAAGCGCGATATCACCAGGTGCCCGCCGATGCGCGTCAGATAGGTCGCGATTGCGCCGGCGATAATGATCCAGAAGGTCGTGCTCATGGCCGTGCCTTTACGCCGCTATGGTGGGGAGGCAGGATGACCGCCAGCAGCACACCGGCAACAGCGCCAATCGAGACATGCCAGGGCGAGCCCACGGTCTTGTAGGCGATGATGGAGGCGGCAGCGCTGGCAATGACCACCGGCAGCCACAGAGGCCGCTTGCGGAAGCCCAGCACGAGACCGAGGAAATAGATCGGCAGCAGGAAATCGATGCCTAGCGCGTGCGTGTCGGGGATCAGCTTGCCGAACAGCGCGCCAAGCGCGCTTTCGAGGATCCAGAACAGATAGACAGGCAAGCCAAGTCCCAGATACCAGGCAAAGCCGACCGTCCGGCCCGATTGCGCCCGCGCTTCGGCCACCGCGAATTGCGGATCGGTCAGGATGAAATAACCAAGCGCCTGCTGGATGAGGGGCCAGTGCGCGATGCGCCGGCCGATGCCGGCGGAATAGAGCACGTGGCGGAAATTGACGGCGAAGATCGACAGGACGATCAGCCACGGCGCCACATGCTGGCCGAACAACTGGATGCCGACCATCTGGCTGGCGCCGCCATAGACCAGCGCACTCATCAGAAAGGCTTCCAGGACCGAGAAGCCATTGTCCACGGCGAGCGCGCCGAACAGCACCGCAAAGGGCGCCGAGGCCACCACCACAGGCATCGACAGCCGCACGCCTTGCCAGAAATCGCTTCTGTCGCCGCTCTCGGAAATTACGTCCGTCGCCATCAACCACTCCTGATGCATGTCGCCCAAAAGGGGGATAACGACATGCACAACAACAAGGGAAGCGCGGTATGTAGGTGGCGCGGCTTGCCGTGTCACACGAATTCGCTTGAGCCAAACGATCAGCGGAAATGATCGCTGGATCGGCTGAGTTAGACGCTTATTCCTTCAGGATCTTGCCCTCGATCGCCCTGCCCCAGTCGAGCAGCGGCTTGGCGCGCAAGGTGAAATCGACGAGCTCGTCGACCAGATCAGCCGTATGGATTCCCGCGGGATCGATAACATGCTGGACGACAAAATGCCGGTTGCGGATGGCGGCGACAAGGTCGGGATCGCTGATTTCCTCGAAGCCGCGTGGCGTACGCTTCATACGGCCTTCGGTCTCGAGTTCAAGCCGGTTCTTCTTCAACGCCGCCACCAGGGCGCGAAACCTGTCCGGCCTTGCCGCGATGGCCTTGCGCATCGCCAGCAGCAGCGCCGGCTCCGGCTGCCACCAGGCAATGTCGGCGAAGCAGCGCTCAAGCCCGACATGCACGTAGAACACGCCCTGCTCCATCTTGGTGCCGTCGGGCGACAGGATGGCCGACAAATGCCTGTTGTAAGGCCGCTTGTCCTTGGCGAAGCGCACGTCGCGATTGATCCGGAACAGCGACTTCTTGCGGTCGCCGCGCAGGCCGAGCCCCGCCTTTGCGAAGCGCTCGGTCAGCGTGTCGACCAGATCGCCGAAGGGATCGCGCAATTCCTTTTCGAACAGGTCGCGATTCTCCAGGAACCATTCCCGGCTCTGGTGGAAATCCAGAGCCTTGAGGAACGGAATGGCCTTTGGGCCGAACCCCTTGAATGCACCTTCCATCACGCCTTGCCGATCCGCGCCAGCCAGGCATCCTCGTCGATCACCTCGATGCCGAACTCACTGGCAAGCTTGAGCTTGGAGCCGGCGCCCGGCCCGGCGACCACCAGATCCGTCTTCGCCGAAACCGAGCCCGCGACCTTGGCGCCGAGGCGCTCCGCCATGGCCTTGGCTTCGGAGCGCGTCATCTTCTCCAGCGAGCCGGTGAACACGACCGTCTTGCCGGCGACCTCACTGTCGGCCGAGACGTTGACGATATAGGGCTTCGGCTTGACCTGCTCGAGCAGCTTCTCAAGCACCTCGTCGTTGCGCTCATTGCCGAAGAAGCCGCGCAGCGCATCGATCACCGTATCGCCGATGCCGTTGACCGATGGGAAAACAGTATGTGGATCCTCCGCGGCCGCAGTCTCCTTGCCGACGCGGATCAGCTCCTCGATGGTCGAGAAGGTGCGGGCAAGCACGGCCGCCGTCGTTTCGCCGATATGGCGGATGCCGAGCGCGAAGATGAAACGGTCGAGTTCCGGCTCGCGGCGCGAGTCGATGGCCGCGAACAGCTTGTCGAGGCTTTCATAGTTGCGATCCTCGACGCTGCGCACATTCTTGCGTGTCTTGCCCGATGCGGCCTCGCGCTGCCTGGCCTGCTCCTCGCGGCGCTCGGCCAGCGCCCTGGTGACGGCCGGACGGCGATCCTTGAGCGTGAAGATATCGGCGGCGGTCTTGATCAATCCCGCATTGAAGAACGTGTCTATGTTCTCGGCCCCCAGCCCCTCGATGTCCAGGGCACCGCGCGACACGAAGTGGCGCAATCCTTCCACCGCCTGCGCCGGGCAGATCAGCTCGCCGGTGCAGCGGCGGCGGGAATCTTCCTTGCCGGTCTTCTCGTTGATCTCGCGCGTCGCCGGCGAGCCGCAGATCGGACAGGTGTGCGGGAACTCGTAGGGCACGGCATCGGGCGGCCGCTTGTCGATGACGACGCTGACGATCTGCGGAATGACATCGCCTGCCCGCTGGATCACCACCGTATCGCCGATGCGCACGTCGATGCCGTCGCGGATCGGCTGGCCGGTGCTGTCCAGGCCCTTGATGTAGTCCTCATTGTGCAGCGTGACATTCTCGACCACGACGCCACCGACAGTGACCGGCGCCAGCCGCGCGACCGGCGCCAGCGTGCCGGTACGGCCAACCTGGATGTCGATCTTCTGCACAGTCGTCATCGCCTGTTCGGCCGGAAATTTGTGCGCGACGGCCCAGCGCGGTTCACCGGTCACGAACCCCCATCGGCGCTGCAATTCCAGCTGATCGACCTTGTAGACGACGCCGTCGATGTCATAGCCAAGTGCCGAACGTTGCTCCTCGATCCGATGATAATGCGCGATCAACTCGTCGGCCGATTTCGCCCGCACCATCAGCGGACTGATCTTGAACCCCCATTCGGCGAATTTCTGCACCGAATCATATTGGGTCGGTGCCGGATCCGCTGTCGTATAGCCCCAAGCATAGGCAAAGAATTTGAGGTTGCGGCTGGCGGTAACGGACGGATCCTTCTGGCGCAGCGAACCGGCCGCCGTGTTGCGCGGATTGACGTAGTCCTGGCCGCCGACCGCCGCTGACCGCTGCTTCAACGCCTCGAATTCCGCATAGGTCATGTAGACCTCGCCGCGGATCTCGATGATTTCGGGCCAGCCCGAGCCTTTCAGCTTCGCCGGAATATCGGCGATCGTCTTCAAATTGGCGGTGATGTCCTCGCCGACAGCGCCGTTGCCACGCGTTGCGCCTTGCACGAACACACCGTTTTCGTAACGCAGCGAAGCCGACAGCCCGTCGATCTTCGGCTCGGCCGTGAAGGCAATGTCGAGCTCCTTGTCGCGATCGAAGAATCGCCGGCCGCGTTCGATGAAATCGGCGACGTCATCGTCGGTATAAGCCTTGGCAAGGCTGAGCATCGGCACCGCATGGCGCACCTTGGTAAAGCCTTCCGCGGGTGCCGCACCGACCCTGAGCGATGGCGAATCCTCGCGCACCAGCGCTGGAAAGCGCTCCTCGATGGCAAGGTTGCGCCGTGCCAGTGCATCATATTCCGCGTCGGTGATAATAGGCGCGTCTTCGGTATGGTAGCGCCGGTCGTGCTCGGCGATCACTTCCGCCAGACGCTTCAGCTCGGCTTCGGCCTCGCTTTCGGTCAGGGCATCGACTGGTTTTTCGGACATGGCTTTGCACCTGGCTGCTGTTGGCCCGGGACAATAGATCAGGATTCGGATGGAAGGGAGCTGAATTCTGACAAAACCACGCCGAAACAGCGGGATGGAGCCATATGCTGACTCTGTTGCAAAGCCCGGATTTTCACCGGTCAGCGAACGGTGGGTGGTAGGTCAGTCTGAAATCCCATCGGTCACTGAGCACTCAACCGCGTCGGACCGTGCATCGACGAACAGTCGGGTTCCATCTGTGAATTCAATCAGTACTTCTGCCGCACGAAACCGCCGAACGTGGCGCACCGTTTTTCCTGAGAGAAGTTTTGTCAATTCGACAGTTTCCTCTTCCAAATCCATCGGATTCTCCTAAGCCTCTGAGTGTTTCTTGTACGGCCCGCGAACCGTTGGCTTCTCGGCTTCCTTCGCTTCGACCCACTGCCGAACCGTGCGCCATCAGGACGCCACGATGTTCTCGCGCAGCAATCGTTCGGCGGCGGCACGCGCTTCGTCGGTGATGGTGGCGCCGGCCAGCATGCGTGCGATCTCCTCTTGCCGCGCCGGCCGGTCCATCTCGGCAATGCCAGTCGCGACACGGTCGGTGGTGCCGGATTTGGAGATCAGGAAATGCGTCGCCGCGCGCGCCGCCACTTGTGGCGCATGCGTCACCGAGAGCACCTGGACGCGCTTCGACAGCCGCGCCAGCCTTTGGCCGATGGCGTCAGCAACAGCGCCGCCCACGCCGGTGTCGATTTCATCGAAAACCAGCGTCGGCGCCGAGCCACGGTCGGCCAGTGCCACCTTCAGCGCCAGAAGGAAGCGCGAAAGCTCGCCGCCCGACGCCACCTTCATCATCGGCCCTGGCCGCGTGCCTGGATTGGTGCGCACCCAGAATTCGATCTGGTCGATGCCCTCTTCCATGCGGCTCTCGGCATCGCTCTTCATTTCCACGATGAAGGCCGCGCGTTCGAGCTTCAGGGCCGGCAGTTCCGCCATGACCGCCTTGGTCAGGCCGACCGCCGCCGCATGACGAAGCGAGGACAGCTGTGCGGCGGCAATGTCGTAGGTCTCGCGTGCCGCGGCGGCCTGCTTTTCCAGCCCGTGCAGGCGTTCCTCGCCGGCGTCGAGGTCGGCGAGATCGGCCGACATCGTGTCGCGCAGCTGCGCCAGATCGTCGACGGCGACGCTGTGCTTGCGCGAGGCCGCGCGCAGCGAAAACAACCGCTCCTCCGCCTTTTCCAGCCGCTGCGGATCATATTCGGTGGCGCGCAATGCGGCCTCGACGCCCGATTGCGCCGCGTCGAGCGACAGCATCGCCTCGTCGAGCGACTTGACCACGTCGTCGAGCAGGCCGGGCGCCTCCGTCACCTTGCGTTGCAGCCGCCTCAGCAGGCTGGCCAGTTGCGGCAAGGGCGACGACGGGCCGGACAGCACATCCTGCGCGTCATGGATTTCGGACGCGATCTTCTCGGCCCGCATCATCGACGCGCGCAGATCGGCAAGATCGGTCTCCTCACCCGGCTGCGGATCGAGCTTGGTCAATTCCGCCACAGCCGCGCGCAGATAGTCGGCCTCGCGCGCCGCCGCCGCCACCTTGGCACGGTGGCGCGACAGTTCCTGCTCGCAGGCGCGCCAATGCCGCCATGCCTCGCCAGTCGAGCGAACGGCGCCGAGATGGCCGCCGAAAGCGTCGAGCACCTCGCGGTGCGCGCCGGGATCGACCAGAGCGCGTTCGTCATGCTGGCCGTGGATTTCGACCAGCACGCGCCCGACATCGCGCATCAAGGTGACGCTCGAAGGCTGGTCGTTGACGAAGACACGGGTGCGGCCGTCCGCGGTCTGCAGGCGGCGAAGGATGATGTCGCCGTCATCCTCGATCGCATTGTCGGCAAGCAGCGTGCGGGCCGGATGGTTGCGCGGCACGTCGAAGACGGCGATGACCTGGCCTTGCGCCGCGCCGTGGCGCACCAGCGACGCGTCGCCGCGCGCACCAAGCGCCAGCGACAGGGCATCGAGCAGGATGGACTTGCCGGCACCGGTTTCGCCGGTCAGCACCGAAAGCCCCGGCTGGAAGTCGATATCCAGCTTCTCGATCAGGACGATATCGCGGATCGACAGTCTGGAGAGCATCAGAACCCGAATCTAGGACGGCACGCGACCATTTGCAGTCGCCAGCGCCGCACTATCTTTTTGTTTGAGCACCGGATCAATCCGAAAAGCGCTGCGTACGCTTCGATCCGATGCTCCAAGCAAGTTCTGCGGTTTTGCGACGAGAACCTGCGACAAGCAACGAAACCAGGCAGACGGCGCATCGGCGAAGCCCGCGGCGTCTGCTTGGGGGTCAGGCGCCGGTGATCAATTTCCCGGCCTTGGATATCCACGACCCGGCATTTTCGCGCGGTGCAAGCCCATTGCTCTGCAACAGCTTGTAGGAATCCTTGTACCACGAGCTGTCAGGATAGTTGGTGCCGAGCACGGCGGCGGCGGTCTGTGCCTCAGAGGTCAGGCCCATCGCGTAATAGCTTTCGGTCAGGCGGGCGAGCGCCTCCTCGACATGGCGCGTGTTGGAATAGTTCTCGACCACGGTACGGAAGCGCTTGACGGCGGCGATGTATTCCCGGCGCTCGAGATAGTAGCGGCCGATCTGCATTTCCTTGCCGGCCAGCTGATCGTTGGCGAAGCGGATCTTTTCCTTGGCGTCGTCGACATATTCCGATGTCGGCCAGCGCGTCACCAGATCCTGCATCGTCTGAACGGTTTGGCGCGCTTCCTTCTGGTCCTGCGTCACGTCCTTGATCTGGCGGTAATAGCTCAAGCCGATGATGTACTGCGCATAGGCGGCGTCATCGGTCGACGGGTAGAGCGTGAGATAACGCTTGGCCGAGCCGATCGCCTCGTCGTAATTGCCCTGGCGATAGTCGGCGAAAGCGCCCATCACCATCGATTTGCGGGCCCATTCCGAATAGGGATGCTGGCGGTCGACGGCGTCGAACTTGCGGCTCGCCTCCTGCAGGCGCCCGGCATTGAGATTGGCAAGGCCCTGGTTGTAGAGAACATCGGCCGGCTCGGTCTGGTCGACATAGGTCGACAGGTCGATATCTTTCTCCGACGACATGCAGGCCGACAGGAAGAGCGATGGAACAACTACTGAAAGCGCCAGGAAAACGGCCCTCTGCGGTGCTTTCAATTGACCAACTCGCTTGAAGAACATGATTGGATCTCGCCCTTTCGGCGCTATTTCAATGCCAGTTGCATGCCATTGTTTCAAAACTGGTCCCCACTTTTGAACGACATGCACTAATCGACGGCAGCAGCCATAAACCATAACCGCCTTGCCCGGCAACGCTATCTCCGGCCAATCGCACATTTTTGTGGCGGCCGGACACAGCTTGGACATCAACGCAATTTCACTGGCGGGTGGTGCATTCCTGCAACACGCGCAATCGCCCATGGAACCCGAAAAACCTGGGAAAATCAGATCATCCAGGGCGCGTAGAGCGGCGCGTTGACGGCGTTCATCTCGGCGCTGCGGCCACGCTCCCGGCGCGTCGTCTCGACGATCTCGAACGCCGTGCGATCCGACAGCAGGCGGCGCAGGGCCGCGGCATTCATCCTGTGGCCGCCGCGATAGGAGCGGAAGCAGCCGATGAAACGGGCGCCGGCCAGCGCCAGGTCGCCCATGGCGTCCAGCGTTTTATGGCGCACGAATTCGTTGGGATAGCGCAGGCCGCCCATATTGATGACGCGGTTGTCGTCGCCGATCACCAGCGAATTCTCCAGCGAGGAGCCGAGCGCATAGCCTGCAGCCCACAGCCGCTCGACATCCTTCATGAAGCCGAAGGTGCGGGCGCGCGCGATGTCGCGACGGAAAATATCGGCATTGAGGTCGGAGGCAAACAGCTGACGGCCGATCGCCGGGCTTTCGAAGTCGATCTCGATCTCGAAACGGGTTCCGTCATAGGGCCGAAACTCCGCCCACGAGGCGCCGTTCTCGATGCGGACCGGCTTGATGACCCTGATATAGCGGCGCTTGACCGAAAGCGTCTCGATGCCCGCCTGGTCGATGGCTTCGACGAACGCCATGGCGCTGCCATCGAAGATCGGAACCTCGGAACCGTCGATCTCGACAGCGACATTGTCGATGCCGAGCCCAAACAGCGCCGCCATGATGTGCTCGACCGTGGCGATATGCTCGCCGGCGGGATCACCAAGCATGGTGCACAGGTCGGTGGCGCCGACTTCCGAGACCAGGGCACGAAACTCGCGGCCCTGCTCGGCACCGTTGAAAAGCTGGAAAACGATGCCGGTGTCGGCATCCGCCGGCATGAAGCTGATGGACACTTCCTTGCCGCTGTGGACGCCGGTGCCGGTAAGCGACGCGCGCGTCTTCAATGTCGTCTGATAGTCGTGCAAGACAATCCCCATAAGCCCGTAATGCCTAGGTCCGCTTCTCCAGCCCGAGGGCGCGGCTCTTGTGTGAATCGGCTGGCAGGGCGACTTCCCCCGAAATCCCGGCAAACCGATGATGGTAGGCAGCGAAGATAATGTCCCGTCAGGGAGACTCCAAATCACGGTTTCTTACTCTGTGTAACCGCGAACTGGAATGGGTGCGACTTTGTAAGCGGTTGAAATCACATCATTTAAAACGTTAACAGGCAAGCGATTCCTCGCTTGCCTGTTAACAAATGTTACAGTCCGTTTACCAATCAGTTGGCCTGGCGGCGCAGGAACGCCGGAATCTCCAGCTGATCGTCTTCCTGAGTCGTCCTCACCTGCGGCGTCAGGCGGCCCTGATCGTCGAGTTGGCCACGGCGCGGCGCATAGAGCTGCGCATCCTGGCTGGCGAGGCGGCGCACTTCGGGCGCGGCCTGGCGCAGCTTGGGCTCGCGCGGCTGCGCCGGCTGCAGCCTTGCGGGTTCTTCCTCGCGGCGGGTCAGTCCGTTGGTCAGGCGCTTCAGCAGGCCCATCGGCCCGCTGTTGTTCTCGTGGTCCACCGGGCGGCTCTTGGCATCCACCTCGGCCTTGACGACGGGCGGGAAGTCCTCGACGCGAGGCATACGCTGAGGTGCCATGGCAACAGGCTGCGGGGCTTCGCGCAGCATCTCGCGCGGCTGCGGGGCCGGCTGCATCTGCTGGACCACTGGCTGCGGCATCGGCTGTGCTGGCGGCGCCTGGAAGATCTTGCTCTGCGGGCGGAAATCTTCTGCGTGAGCGACAGGAGCCGGGCGCGCCTGCGCCATCGCCGCGGCATTGGCTTCGGCCAGTTGGATGGCTTCGGCGACAGGGTCGACAGCGCGTGGCTCGTAGGCCGCCTGCTGAACAGGCGCCGGGCGAGCCTCCGCGATCTGAGCCGCCGGGCGGCTGACCGGCTTCGGAGGCGCTGTGCGGATCGAGATCGGCGCAGCGGCGATTTCAGCCGCCGATTTGTCGATGCCGGTGGCAACCACCGAGACGCGGATGACGCCTTCGAGTTCCTCGTCGAAAGTGGCGCCCAGGATGATGTTGGCGTCCTGGTCGACTTCCTCGCGGATACGGGTCGCCGCTTCGTCGACTTCGAACAGCGTCAGGTCGCGGCCGCCGGTGATCGAGATCAGCAGGCCCTTGGCGCCCTTCATCGAGGTCTCGTCGAGCAGCGGGTTGGCGATCGCCGCTTCGGCGGCGGCCATCGCGCGGCCCTCGCCCGAAGCCTCGCCGGTGCCCATCATCGCCTTGCCCATCTCGCGCATGACCGAGCGCACGTCGGCGAAGTCGAGATTGATCAGGCCTTCCTTGACCATCAGGTCGGTGATGCAGGCGACACCGGAATAGAGCACCTGGTCGGCCATGGCGAAGGCATCGGCGAAGGTGGTCTTGTCATTGGCCAGCCGGAACAGGTTCTGGTTGGGGATGACGATCAGCGTATCGACGCATTTCTGCAATTCCTCGATGCCGAAGTCCGCGGTCTTCATGCGGCGCTGGCCTTCGAAGTGGAACGGCTTGGTGACGACGCCGACGGTGAGGATGCCCTTTTCGCGCGCTGCGCGGGCAACGACGGGAGCAGCACCGGTGCCGGTGCCGCCGCCCATGCCGGCTGTCACGAAGCACATATGGGTATTGGTCAGGTGATCGAGGATTTCATCGATGCACTCTTCCGCCGCCGCACGGCCGACTTCCGGCTGCGATCCCGCACCGAGCCCCTCGGTGACGTGAGCGCCGAGCTGGATCAGGCGGCCTGCCTTCGACATGGTCAGCGCCTGCGCGTCGGTGTTGGCCACCACGAACTCGACGCCGCGCAAACCGGCGGTGATCATGTTGTTGACGGCATTGCCGCCGCCGCCGCCGACACCGAACACGGTGATGCGCGGCTTAAGCTCGGTGATGTCCGGCTTTTGCAGATTGATGGTCATTGTCTCCGTCCTTTGCCTTTCACGCCGCTTCGCCGCCGCGGCCGCCTATGGGGCTGTCCCCGTCAATTTTAGAAACTGTCTCTCAACCACTGACTCATGCGATGCAGTTTTCCGCCCGTTCCGGTCATTTTGAGACCGGAAATTCCTTTCGCCGGATGGCTCTCGAAGCTCGCCATCTGCGGGTAGATCAGAAGCCCCACCGCGGCCGAGAAGGCCGGCCCCTTCGCCGCTTCCGGCAGGCCGGCCACGCCGAGCGGGCGGCCGATGCGCACATTTCGTCCCAGGATGCGGCGCGCCGCCTCCGGCAGGCCGGCAAGCTGGCTGGCTCCGCCGGTAAGAACCACACGCTTGCCCACTGCATTGCCATAGCCGGACTTGTTCAGCCGGTCGCGCAGCAGTTCGAGCGTCTCGTCGATGCGGGCGCGCACGATGCGCGTCATCACCGAGCGCGGGATCTGCAAGGGCACGTCGCCATCGTCACCGATCGGCTGGATCGAGACCAGGTCGCGATCGTCGGCGCTGCCGGGCAGCGCCGAACCATGCATCACCTTCAGCCGTTCGGCGGCATCAAGCGAGGTCGACAGCCCCTTGGCCATGTCCAGCGTGACATGGTTGCCGCCGATGGCGATGGCGTCGCCATGGACGAACTTGCCTTCCGAAAACACCGAGATCGTGGTCGTGCCGCCGCCCATGTCGATGCAGGCCGCACCCATTTCCAGCTCGTCGTCGACCAGCGCCGCCAGCCCGCTGGCATAGGGCGTCGCCACCATGCGCTCGACCGACAGATGCGAACGGTTGATGGACAGCTCCAGATTGCGCATCGGCGCGGCGTCGCCGGTCAGCACATGCATGTCGACGCCGAGTGCGTCGCCGACCATGCCGCGCGGATCGCGCACGCCGCGTTCGGCATCCAGCGAGAAGCCGACGGGAAGCGAATGGATCACTTCGCGCTCGGCCTTCAGCGCCTGCTTGGCGCCAGCACCGAGAACGCGCTTGATGTCGGCCTCGTCGGCCTCGTGGCCGCCAAGATTGATGGTGGCGGAGAAGGCTTCGCTCTTCAGCCGGCCGGCCGTCATGTTGACGATCAGCGAATCAACCGTCAGCCCGGCCATGCGCTCGGCTGCGTCGACGGAAAGGCGGATGGCATGCTCCGCCCTGTCGAGATCGACCACGACACCCGACTTCACGCCTTGCGACTTCTGATGGCCGATGCCGATCACCTGGATCCGGTGCGAACGGCCGCGCAGCAGCTTGCCGTCATCGCACGGCTTGAGCTTGGCCACCATGCAGCAGACCTTGCTCGAACCGACATCCAGCACCGTCAGGGTGCCAGACCGGCGCGACGCGGCATCGCCAGGACTGCCAAGCCAGCTCATATCTTCGTCTCCGGCTTGCGCTTCAGGCTCTTGGGTTTCTCGTTGAGGGCGGCTTCGCGCTGCGTCGCCGCTTCCGCCGTCAACTGGACGACCAGCCGGTCCGTCAGGCGCATGTCGACGGCGGCGATGTCGCGCGACAGCAAACCGTTGTCATGATCCATCTTCACGAGTTCGGCGAGCGCCTGATCCTCGTCGTCCTCGGGAAGCTTGATGGTGATGCCATTGTCCAGCTTCAGGTCCCAGCGCCGTTCGCCGACACGGATATAACCTTTGATCCGGTTCGCGAGCTCGGGATATTTTTCGACCTTGGCCAGGAAATCGGGCGCGCTCGCCGGCGCGCCGGTGCCGATCAGCAGCGGCAGAAGCACCTGCTTGCCGCCCGAGAACGGCGCGATCATGGCGCCATTCCTCTCGATGACCGAAAGCTCGTCACCCTGCTGCCAGAGCGCGAAAGCCTCACGCTCCTCGACACGCACTTCCAGCGTATGCGGATAGACCTTGCGCACCGCCGCGACCTCGATCCACGGCAAGGTCGCAATTCGTTCCCGCGCGGCCTCGGCATTAAAGCCGATCAGCGACGTCCAGCCGTCGAGTTCAAGCCTGTCGAGTATATCGATTTCCGAGGTCTGGCGATTGCCCACCACCTTGACCTGATCGACGGCAAATCCGGTACGGGCGGTGATGCTCTGCACGATACCGTCGACATGACCGCCGAGATAGGCGCCATAGGCACTGCTCGAGAAAATCAGCACGGCCGACATCATGGCCGCGGAAAAGCGCGGCGCCTGGAATTCCCCGACACCGAGGCGCGCCATAATGCGCACCGGGCGGCGCAGCATCCGCGGCAGCACGAAATGGTCCAACGACAACGACAGGCCGAACAGCGCCGGACCGGCCGCGCCCCTCTCCCTACCCTGTCCCCATTTCAACGCAGACACGAAGCGTCCTCCACCATCCAACTCAACAAATCGCCAAACGAGTGCCCGGCCTGGGCGGCGATTTCAGGCACCAAGGACGTCGGCGTCATACCCGGCTGGGTGTTGACCTCGAGCCAGACAATCTCGCCGTTTTCGGAATGCCGATCGTCATAACGGAAGTCCGACCGGGAAACGCCCCGACAGCCGATCGCTTGGTGAGCCTTGAGCGCCAGTGTTTGTATTTTTTGGTAAATATTCGGTGAAACTTTTGCGGGGCATTCGTGCTTTGATCCCCCGGCGACATATTTTGAATCATAGTCGTAGAAGGAATGGCCGGTCGGGATGATCTCGCAGACCCCCAGCGCCACATCGCCCATCACCGCGCAGGTCAGCTCCCTGCCGTGAATGTAGCGCTCGACCATGACGGTATCGCCATATTTCCATTCCGACGAGCCAAGAACCTGCGGCGGATGCGACTGGCCTTCATGCACGATGACGACACCAAAGCTCGAACCCTCATTGACCGGCTTGACCACATAGGGCGGCTTCATCGGATGCTTGTTCTGGATGGCGAAGCGGCTGGCGACCTTCGATTCGGCGACCACGATGCCGACCGCCTTGGCAACCCGTTTGGCCTGCTCCTTGTTCATGGCCAGAGCCGAGGCGAGCACGCCGGAATGGGTGTAGGGAATGCCGAGATATTCGAGGATGCCCTGGATGGTGCCGTCCTCGCCGAAGGGGCCGTGCAGCGCATTGAAGGCGACATCGGGCTTGAGCTCGGCAAGCACGGAGCCGACATCGCGCCCGACATCGACGCGGGTGACCTGGTAACCTTCCTTCTCAAGCTCATCGGCGCAAGCCTTTCCGGAGGACAGGGACACGGGCCGCTCGGACGAAAAACCACCCAGCAGGACGGCCACATGCTTGTTTTTCATTCCCCGGCATCCCCTCTCTCACGGCGGACCAAAACCAGATTTTCCGCAACATTGAGTCAGAGTCTCCCGGCAGGTTGCCCCCCAGACGGAAAACGCTGAAACGCGTCGAACGACTCAAATCAGGAAACGCTTTCGAGCAGAGAATCAGAGAGTTGATTCACTGGCAAGTGCTTACGATTCCGAGAGATTCACTTTCTGAGAAAATGGATGCGAAAAGCGTGTCGTTGAGTCTTTGCGGCAACGGTCGCGGACCGTTTTTCGCCTCGTTGAAGTTCATGCATCACATGAACTTCAACACGCGCTAGGTGTGTCGAGATTCAGGTCAGGCCGAGTCGAAAACGATGGCTTTCGAGAACCGGAGCGGAGCATCACCTGAATATCAGCGCACCTTAAAGGAGCTGCCCGAGAAACTCCTGAACGGCATGCCCTGGCCGGAAATTGCCGATGCGCTTGATTTCCCATTGCAGCCGGATACCGGAATTCTCCAGCACCCGCGTGCGCACCGTCTCGCCGAGATATTCAAGGTCGTAGCCGGTCGCGGTTCCGGTGTTGATCATGAAGTTGCAATGCATCGGCGACATCTGCGCGCCGCCGATCATCAGGCCGCGGCAGCCCGCTTTGTCGATCTCCTTCCAGGCCGATGTGCCGTCGGGATTCTTGAAGGTCGAGCCGCCGGTCTTCTCGCGGATCGGCTGCACGGTCTCACGATGGTTCTGCACGGCCTCCATCGCAGCCTTGATGGTCGCCCTGTCCTCGGCAAAGCCTTCGAACACGGCGGAGGTGAAGATCAGCCCGGAAGGAGCCGCCGAATGGCGATAGGCGTATCCCATATCGGCATTGCTCAGCGTCTGCACATTGCCCTTGCGATCGAGTGCTCGCACTTCGATGACGCGCTCGCGCGTCTCGACGCCATTGGCGCCGGCATTCATTCGCAGCGCACCGCCGATTGCACCCGGAATGCCGTGGTAGAAATGAAAGCCGCCAATGCCGGCCTCGAGCGCCACCGCTGCGACGCGCTTGTCGGGGGTCGCAGCTCCCGCCTTGATCCTGATTGGCGAAATCACCTCGGCATCGCCGAAGCCCTTGGCCGAAAGCCGAATGACAAAGCCCTCGATGCCGCCATCGCGGACCAGAAGGTTGGAGCCGACGCCGACGACCGTCAGCGGTATCTCTTCGGGAACGGCTTTCAGGAACGCGGCAAGGTCCTCCTCGTCGGCCGGCTGGAACAACGCTTCAGCCAGCCCCCCGGCACGGAACCAGGTGATCTTGTTCATCTCGGCGTTCGGCGTCAGGCGGCCACGCAGGCCGGCAAGCCGGTCGCCAAGTCTGTCGATCAGGGCCTGGCCGTGCATCATGAGACGGTCCCGCCAAGCTCCTTGGGCAACGCATAGGCCCATTGGGTGATGTTGCCGGCTCCAAGGAAGACGACGAAATCGCCCGGCTTGGCCAGGTCACGGACGATGGCCGCAATCGCCGCCGGGCCCTCGATGTAGCGCGCGTCGCGATGACCGCCGGCGCGGATGCGCGACACCAGCGCGTCCGAGCTGACGCCGTCGATCGGCTCTTCGCCGGCCGCGTAGACCGGCGCCACCATTACTGTGTCGGCGTCGTTGAAGCAGGTGGAAAACTCGTTGAACAGATCATGCAGCCGGGTGAAGCGATGCGGCTGGGCAATGGCGATGACACGACCCTGGGTGGCGCTGCGCGCCGCCTTCAGCACCGCCGAGATCTCGACCGGATGGTGGCCGTAATCGTCGAATATTTCGACGCCGTCCCACGAACCGGTATGGGTGAAGCGGCGCTTGACGCCGGCGAAGGACGACAGGCCCTTCTTGATCGCCTCGGCCGACAGGCCGAGTTCGTGCGCGACCGCGATTGCTGCCGTCGCGTTGGAGACGTTGTGACGGCCGGGCATCGGCAGGCGCAGGCCTGCTATGACAGTCTGGCCGCCGGTCTTGCGGTCGCGGATCACCACGTCGAATTCCGAAATGGCACCTGACATGCGGTGATTGGTAAAGCGCACGTCGGCCTGCGCATTCTCGCCATAGGTGATGACCCGGCGGTCCTCGATGCGGCTGACCAGCGCCTGCACTTCGGGGTGATCGGTGCACATCACGCCAAAACCGTAGAACGGAACGTTCTCGACAAACTGGCGGAACGCCTCGCGCACCTTGTCGAAGCTGCCATAGTGGTCAAGATGCTCGGGGTCGATGTTGGTGACGACCGCGATCTCGGCCGGCAGTTTCAGGAAGGTGCCGTCGCTCTCGTCGGCCTCGACCACCATCCATTCGCCGTCGCCCATGCGGGCGTTGGTGCCGTAGGCATTGATGATGCCGCCATTGATCACGGTCGGATCGAGCCCGCCCGCATCGAGCAAGGTCGCCACCATCGAGGTCGTCGTCGTCTTGCCATGCGTGCCGCCGATCGCCACCGCCTGGCGAAAGCGCATCAGTTCGGCCAGCATCTCGGCCCGGCGCACGATCGGCAGCAGCTTTTCGCGCGCGGCCTTCAGCTCAGGGTTGGATTTCTTGATCGCCGTCGAGACGACCACCACCTCGGCATCGCCGAGATTCTCGGCCCTATGGCCGACGAAGCATTCAATGCCCTTGTCGCGCAGCCGCTGCACATTGGCGCTTTCGGCCTGGTCGGACCCTTGCACCTTGTAGCCGAGATTGTGCAGCACTTCGGCAATGCCGCTCATGCCGATGCCGCCAATGCCGATGAAATGCACAAGGCCGATGGTCTGCGGCATCTTCATGCTTGCGTCCCCTTCCTGAAATCCGAAACGGTTTTTTTGGACGCAATAGCCTCTGTAAGATCGGCGAGCAACCGTGCCGCGTCCGGCCTGCCGGCCGATTTCGCACCCGCCGCCATCGCCGTCAGCCGATCGGGGTCGTCCATCAGCCCGCCGACAAGCGCTGCGATGCGTTCGGACGAGAGCGAGGATTGCGGATGCACTTCGCCGCCGCCGGCAGCGGCAAGGGCCGCCGCGTTCGCCGCCTGATCGTGATCGAGCGCATGGGGGTAAGGCACCAGCAGCGCCGGCCGGCCGATGACGGCGATCTCCGAGACGGTCGAGGCGCCGGAACGCGAGATCACCAGATGAGCGGCCGCCATGCGTGCCGCCATATCGGTGAAGAAGGGCGAGACCTCGACGGCGACGCCAAGGGTGGCATAGGCCGCCTTGACCCGCGCCACGTCATCGGCGCGCGCTTGTTGGGTAATGACCAGCCGTTTGCGCTGGGCGTCGGAAAGCAGCGCAATGGCTCCCGGCACGGCATCGGAAAAGAATTGGGCGCCCTGGCTGCCGCCAAAAACCAGCAGGCGGAACGGTTGATCCCCGGCAGATGCCGCATAGGCAGTCTTGGCCGCTTCCAGCACCGCAGGCCGGACCGGATTGCCTGTCGTCACCGTCTTGACCCCGGCTGCACTGCTGTCCTGCGGCAGGAAGCCGCCGGCGATCGCGTCGACACGGCCGGCCAGCGCCCGGTTGGCGCGCCCCATCACCGCGTTCTGCTCATGGATCAGGGTCGGTACCTTGCGCCGTGTCGCCGCGTAGAGCGGCGGCAAGGTCGGATAGCCGCCGAAGCCGACGACGGCATCCGGCTTGATCCTGGCGATGACGGCAGAAGCCTGGCGCACGCCGCGCCAGATTTTCCAGAAGGCACCAAGCAGGGCAAAAGGGTTTTTCGAGCCCATCGTCGCCGACTGGATCGGGTGGACGGCGGCAGCCGGAAAATGGCCGGCGAAACGCTCGGCACGGTCGTCGGTTGCCAGGTGCACCGACCAGCCGCGCTCGTTCAGCTCATGCGCCAGCGCCTCGGCCGGGAAAAGATGCCCACCGGTGCCGCCTGCCGCGAGAAGGATGACGCCTCTGGCCATATCACTCCGCCGGCACGGCGCGTTGCGACAGACCAAAGCCCATCTGCTTGCGCTTTTCCGGCCGCTTGCGTGTCAGCGCCAGCACCATCCCCATCGAGATGGCGATGGCGATCTGCGAGGAGCCGCCATAGGAGATGAACGGCAGCGTCATGCCCTTGGCCGGCACAAGCTGGAGGTTGACGCACATGTTGATGACCGCCTGCAGGCCGAAGACGGTGACGAGGCCGCCGACCGCGTAGCGGGTGAAATCGTCATGCTCCTTCAGCGCCGTGTTGAGGCCGCGCAGCACGATGAAGGCGAATATCGACATGATGAAGAAGCACATGATCAGCCCGAACTCTTCGCCTGCGACCGAGAAGACGAAGTCGGCATGGCTGTCGGGAATGACCCGCTTGACTGTGCCCTCACCTGGTCCGACGCCAAACCAGCCGCCATTGATCAGCGCGTCGCGTCCCATATCGACCTGGAATGTGTCGCCTTCGCCGGTAAGAAACTTGTCGATGCGCAAGGCAACGTGCGGGAACACCGTATAGGCGGCGAAAACGCCGCCGACGCCGGCGGCACCCAGCGCAACGATCCACAGCCAGGGCAGCCCGGCCATGAAAAACATGATGCCCCAGGTGCCGGTCGTCAGCATGGTCTGGCCGAGATCCGGTTGCGCCACCAGCAGCGACACGACCAGTACCAGCAGCAACATGGCGAACAGATTGCCGGGAATGTCGGGCTGGCGCTTGTGCTCAGCGAAAAGCCAGGCGCACATGATGACGAAGGCTGGTTTCAAAAATTCCGACGGCTGGATCGACAGGCCGGCAAGCGACACCCAGCGGCGTGCGCCCTTCACCTCGACGCCGATGTAGAGCACCGCCACCATCAGCACCAGCATCAGGCACAGCATGATCAGCGCCATGCGCCGGATCTGCCTGGAATCGAGGAACGACACAGCCAGCATCACGCCGAGCGCCGGTACGGTGAAGATGATCTGCCTGGTGGCGAAGTGGAAACTGTCGAGGCCGATGCGTTCGGCGACCGCCGGGCTCGCCGCGAAGGACAGCACGATACCGAGGCCCATCAGCGACAGGAACGCCGCCAGGAACCAGCGATCGATCGTCCACCACCAGGTCGCAACCGGACTTTTGTCGAGACGGCTCTGCATTATCGTGCCCCTCCGATGGGTTTCACACCCTCGATAGCATTCGCAGCTTGCCTGAAGGCTTCGCCGCGAACTTCGAAATTCTTGAACTGGTCGAAGCTGGCGCAGGCCGGCGACAGCAGCACCACCGCCTCGCCGCTGTCGTCCTTAGCCGCATCATGCGCGGCGTGCTCGACCGCCGCGGCCAGCGTGCCTGAAATCTCGTAGGGCACGGCCTCGCCCAGCGTCGCCGAAAACGCCGGCGCCGCCTCGCCGATAAGATAGGCCTTGGCGATGCGCGGGAAGAAGCCGCGCAAGGGTTCGATGCCGCCTTCCTTGGGCAGGCCGCCGGCGATCCAGTAGATGCGTGCAAAGCTCGACAGCGCCGGCGCCGCAGCATCGGCATTGGTCGCCTTGGAATCGTTGATGAACAGCACATGGTCCTTGCGGCCGACCTGCTCCATGCGGTGCGCGAGGCCGGGAAAGCTTTCCAGTCCCGACTGGATCTCGCCAAGCTCCAGCCCGATCTTGAGACAAGCGGCGACCGCAGCCAGAGCGTTCTGGGCATTGTGCTGGCCACGCAAGGAGCCGATGCCTTCGAGGAAGGCGACACGGCTGTAACGGCCGTGCACAGCTTCCATCAAATTGCTGCCATCGGCGAAATAGCCGTCGGTCAGCGGCAGGCGCTTGGAAATGCGGATGACATGCCGCCCCGCCCGCTCCAGCCGCTCGGCAATCTGCGCGCACCAGGAATCGTCGACGCCGACGATCGCCGTCTCGCTGCCGGCCACCAGCCGCTCCTTGATCGCGGCGTAGTGCTGCATGGTGCCATGGCGATCGAGATGATCGGGCGTCAGATTGAGCAGGATGCCGGCCGTCGGATTGATCGAGGGCGCGAGGTCGATCTGGTAGGACGAACACTCGACGACATAGTGCCGATCGGGCTCGGGCGGATCGAGCGTCATCACCGCGCGGCCGATATTGCCGCCCATCTGGGCATCGCGTCCCGCGGCTTTCAGGATGTGCGCGGTCAGCGCGGTCGTCGTCGACTTGCCGTTGGTGCCGGTGATGGCGATGAAAGGCGCTGTCGGCGCGCTCAGCATCCGCTCGCGGCAGAAAAGCTCGATGTCGCCGACGATCTCGACGCCTGAGCCGCGCGCCAGTTCCACCGTCCAATGCGGCTTGGGATGCGTCAGCGGCACACCAGGCGACAGCACGAAGGCCGAGAATTTCGCCCAGTCGGCGCCGCGCAAATCAGCGGTCGCGATACCGGCAATGGCGGCCTTGGCCACACTGTCGGGATTGTCGTCCCAGGCCAGCACGTCCGCGCCGCCCTCGATCAGCGCGCGCGCCGTCGCGATCCCCGAGCCACCAAGCCCGAAGAGCGAAACGCGCTTGCCTGAAAAGGATGCGGCGGGGATCAAAGGGCTTCCTATCTCAGCTTGAGGGTCGACAGGCCGACCAGCGCCAGGATGACGGCGATGATCCAGAAGCGGATCACCACCTGGCTTTCGGTCCAGCCGAGCTTTTCGAAATGATGGTGGATCGGCGCCATCAGGAACACCCGCTTGCCAGTCATCTTGAAGTAGCCGACCTGGATGATGACGGACAGGATTTCGACGACGAACAATCCGCCGACGATGACCAGCACGATCTCATGCTTGGTGGCGACCGCGACGGTGCCGATCAGGCCGCCCATGGCCAGCGATCCGGTGTCGCCCATGAAGATCGCCGCAGGCGGCGCGTTGAACCAGAGGAAGCCGAGGCCAGCGCCGATGACCGCGCCGAGCACGACCGCCAGTTCACCGGTGCCGGGCACGAAATGGATCTGCAGATATTCGGCGAACACGGCGTTGCCGGAGAGATAGGCGATGACGCCGAAGGAGGCAGCCGCGATCATGATCGGCACGATCGCCAGGCCGTCAAGGCCGTCGGTCAGGTTCACCGCATTGCCGGCGCCGACGATGACGAAGCAGGAGAACGGAATGAAGAACCAGCCGAGATTGACGATGAATTCCTTGGCGAAGGGAAAAGTCAGCGACGACGAGAACGGCGCCTGGCCATTGTGCATGATCACCCAGGCGGCGATGCCGGCGATGACGAACTCAAGCGCCAGCCGTGCCTTGCCGGAAAAGCCGAGATGCGACTGCTTGGTCACCTTCAGATAGTCGTCGTAAAAGCCGATCGAGCCGAAGCCCAGCGTCACCAGCAGCACCACCCAGACATAGATGCTCGACAGGTTCGCCCACAAAAGCGACGAGCCGATAATGCCCGACAGGATCATCAGTCCGCCCATGGTCGGCGTGCCGGCCTTCTTGAAATGCGTCTGCGGCCCGTCGGCGCGGATCGGCTGGCCCTTGCCTTGCCGCAGCCGCAGCGAATTGATGATGGTCGGTCCAAAGATGAAGACGATCAGCGCCGACGTGATCAGTGCCCCGCCGGTGCGGAAGGTGATGTAGCGGAAGACATTGAAGACCGAGACCTTGTCCGCAAAATCGACGAGCAGTGTGAACATGCGCTTTCGTCCCCCGACCTAGGTCTGTTTTCTGGCTGTCGATTCAGCCGGGAACTTGCCCAGCAGCGCATCGACCAGTTTTGCAAAACCGATGCCCTTCGACGATTTGATCATCACCACGTCACCCGGCTTGAGCGCGGCAAGCAGCACCGGCTTCAGCTCCTCGACACCGGCGCGGTATTCCGTCTTGATCTCAGCCGGCAGCGCTTCGGCCAGCGCCCGCATTTCCGGGCCGCCAAGAAAAACGGTCTGCGTGCCCGTGCCGACGATGAGATCGGCAAGGGCCGCATGCAGCTTGGTCGAATGGTCGCCGAGTTCGAGCATGTCGCCGAGCACGGCGATGCGGCGGCCCTCGCCCGTCACCGGCGTCGCGTTGAGCAATGCCATGGCTGCAGCCATCGATGCCGGATTGGCGTTGTAGCTCTCGTCGATCAGCGTGATCGACCCGCCGGGGTGGCTCGAAGTCGAGCCACCGGGATGGCGCAGCACATGGCGCTTGCCGCGCCCGCGCTCGGCGGAGAGATCGGCCAGTGCTGAAGCAACCTTGTCGAGATCGGCGCCGACCAGATGCGCCGCACCCAGCACCGCCAGCACGTTCTGCACCATATGGCGGCCGGGCGCGCCGATCCGCGCCGTCACTTCGTGGCCGCCGATCCTGGCGGTGATGTCGGAATGATCGGCATGCAGTTCGCATTTGGTGAGCTTGAAGGTAGAGCGCGCATTCTCGCCGAAGCCGTAGACGTGCTCGACACCGGCGGCATGGGCCATCTTGTCGAGCAGCTTGAATCGGGCATCGTCGCGGTTGAGGACGGCGGCCCCCTCGGGCTCCAGCCCCTCGAAAATCTCGGCCTTGGCCTTGGCGATCTCGTCCAGATTACGGAAAAAGCCGAGATGCGCCGCCGCGATCATGGTGACGATGGCGACATGCGGCCTCACCATCTTGACCAGCGGACGGATCTCGTCGGGATGGTTCATGCCGATCTCGAACACGGCATAGTCGCAATCATCAGGCATCCGCGCCAAGGTCAGCGGCACGCCCCAGTGATTGTTGAAGGACTGCGCCGAGGCATGCACCTTGCCTACGGCTTGCAGCACATGGCGCAGCGCTTCCTTGGTGGTGGTCTTGCCGGCCGAACCGGTCACAGCGATGATTTTCGCGCTCGAGCGGGCGCGCGATGCAACACCAAGCTTTTCCAGCGCGACCAGCACGTCCTCGACGACGATGATCGGCGCTGTCAGCCGGCCGAGCGACGGCAGCTTGCCTTCGGCCACCACCAGCACGCCAGCGCCAGCCTTGATGGCGGCGGTTGCGAAGTCATGGCCGTCCATCGCGTCGCCCTTGATGGCGAAGAAGGCGTCGCCCGGCTGCAGGCTGCGGCTGTCGATCGAAATGCCTGAAATGCCATCCGGCATCGGCCCGAGCGGCCGCCCGTCCATGGCGGCAACCAGCGCTTCGGAGGTCCACAGCAAGCTCATGCTGCGCGCTCCGTGAGTGCCGCGCGGACTTCCTCATGATCGGAGAAATGCAAGGTCTCGGAGCCGATCGTCTGGCCTTCCTCGTGGCCCTTACCGGCCACGATCAGCGTGTCGCCGGCATGCAGCATGGCGACCGCTTCGTGGATCGCCTGGCGCCGGTCGCCGATCTCGATGGCACCTGGAGCAGCGGCCAAAATAGCGGCACGGATCGTTTCCGGCACTTCGGAGCGCGGATTGTCGTCGGTGACGATGACGACATCGGCAAGCCGCGTCGCGATTTCGCCCATGATCGGCCTTTTTCCCCGGTCGCGGTCGCCGCCGCAGCCGAACACGACGATGACACGACCGGTGGTGAACGGCCGTACCGAAGCCAGCACGTTTTCCAGCGCGTCCGGCTTGTGGGCATAGTCGACATAGACCGGCGCGCCATTGCCGGTGGTGCCGACGAGGTCGAGCCGGCCCGGCGCGCCCTTCAGTTTCTCCAGCGCTATCAAGGCTTTGGCGACAGGTGTTCCCGTGGAAATGGCAAGACCCGCCGAAACCAGCGCGTTCGAAATCTGGAAATCACCGGCCAGCGGCAGGTCGATCTCGTAGAGCACGCCGTCGGCCTCGACTTCGGCCCGCTGGCGGTGGCGTTCGTGCTCGACCCGTTTCAGCCTGAGGAAGTCGCCATGGCGGCCGACCGTCAGCACATTGAGCCCGGCAGCCTTTGCGGCCACGGTCGTCGACGCCGACCATGGATCGTCGGCGAAGATCACGGCCGGCGCGCCCTTCGGCAGCAACGTGTCGAACAGGCGCAATTTGGCGCGGTGATAATCCTCGATGGTCGGATGATAATCCATATGGTCGCGGCCGAGATTGGTGAAGCCGCCGGCGGCCAGCTTCACGCCGTCGAGGCGGCGCTGGTCGAGCCCATGGCTGGAGGCTTCCATCGAGGCGTGGGTGACGCCGGCATCGGCCAATTCCCGCAGCAATTGATGCAGGGCGACCGGATCGGGTGTCGTCAGCGAACCATAGTCGTTGCGCCCAGGCGCCACCACGCCGGTGGTGCCGATCGAAGCGGCGGCATAACCGGCTTGCTCCCAGATCTGCCTGGTGAAGGCTGCGACCGAGGTCTTGCCGCTGGTGCCGGTCACCGCGACCATGATCTCAGGCTGCTTGCCGAAATAGCGTGCCGCACTCTGCGCCAGCGCCAGGCGCGGATCGTCGACCGCCAGCACCGGAACCGGGAGCCCGGCAATGGTGCTGCCCTTGCCCGCCACGATCGCGGCCGCACCGCGCGCGGCGGCATCTGCGGCATAAACGGCACCGTCGGCCTTGGTTCCGGCGAGCGCAAAAAAGACAACGCCCGCTTTTGCCTCGCGGGAATCCGAAGAAATCCCTGTAACCTCCAGATCGACGGAAGCTATTCCCTCGACGGGCAGGATACCGGCTAGATCTCTGAGCTTCATCGAATCCCGTTCACCGCAACAAAATAGCGCGCTGTTGCCGGCGCGCCCTAAGAATCACTGATAGGAAACCAGCGTTGCACCATTTTCATGGCTGAAATCTGGCTTCACGCCAAGCATGGCAGCTGAACGCCTGATGATATTGCCGGCCATAACCCCAGCATTCGCGGCCGCGACATCCGTCATGCCGGGCTTTTCCGGGTGCGGGGCATCGGCAATGGTAAACACCAGATACTGCGGATCGTCCATCGGGAAGGCGGCGACGAAGGTGTTGAAATTCAAGTCCTTCGAGTAGCGGCCATTGATGACCTTCTCGGCGGTTCCGGTTTTGCCGCCAACGCGGTAGCCGGGGACTCTGGCGTTTCTGGCAGAGCCCTTTTCGGCATTGAGCGAATAGAGGTAGCGCATGCCTTCGACGGTCTTTTCGCTCACCACTCTCTTGGCGGTGGCCATCGCTTCCGCCTGCGTCCGCACCAGAAAGGTGGGGTTCATCAGGAAACCGCCATTCATCAACGCCGCGCAGCCCACAGCCGCTTGCAGCGGCGTCGTCGACACGCCATGGCCGAAGGCGATGGTGAATGAATTGACCTGTTTCCAGACCTTCGGTTCAGTCGGACGGGCAGTCTCCGGCAATTCGGTCTGCATCCTGTCCAGAATGCCAAGGCGATGCAGGAATTCGCGATGCCCCTCGATGCCGACCATCTCGGCTTCCCTGGCCGACCCGATGTTGGACGAGTAGAGGAACACCTCCGGCAACGACAGCACACGGTTCTTGCCATGGAAATCGTGAATGGCCTGATGGCCGACCCGGATTGGATGCGAAGCATCGAAGCGGCTCGCCATCGTCGCTTTGCCGGAATCGAGCGCCATGGCTGAGGTGAAGCTCTTGAAGGTCGAACCCATCTCGTAGAGGCCCGCCGACATGCGATTCAGCCGGTCCTTGTCTTGTGCGTTGTAGGGATTGTTCGGATTAAAATCCGGCACCGAGGCCATGGCCACCACTTCGCCGGTCTTGACGTTGAGCACAACGGCGCCGGTGCCCATGGCACGATAGCGCTCCAGGCCGGCGGCGATCTCGTCGCGCACGACATGCTGCACGCGCAGATCGATCGAAAGCTTTACCGGCTTGAGATCCTTGGCAATGGCAAGGCCCGACGCCTGCAGGTCGCTCAGCCCCTGCTCGTCGACATATTTCTCCATGCCGGAGATGCCCTGGTTGTCGATGTTGGTGAGCCCGACAATGTAGGACGAGGTCTCGCCGCTTGGATAGAAGCGGCGCTTTTCGGTGCGGAAGCCGAAACCGGGAATGCCGAGCTGCATGATGTCGGACTGTTGCTTGGGCGTCAGCTGCCGCTGCAGCCAGACGAAACCGGCGCCGCTCTTCAGCTTATGGTAGGTCTGCTCATAGTCGATGTCCGGAAGCACCGTCGACAGCTTCTCGATCGCCTCGTCGGCGTCGACAATCCGGCGTGGTTCTGCAAACAGCGACGCCGTCTTGATGTCCGTGGCCAACACTTCGCCGTTGCGGTCGACGATGTCGGGCCGCGATGCCGTCACCCGGCTCTGCGGACCGCCCGACATATCGGGGGTCTGGAAGCCGAGATAGACCAGCCGCCCTGATATGGTCGAGAAGATGCCGAAGAACACCGCCATCGTCATGACGATGCGCGTCCTGCCCTTGCCGCCGGTCGCCTTGCGGGCGCCCTCGACCACGATCGATCCATCTTCACTCGTCCTGGCGCGGCGTTTCAGCAGTTTACCGATCATTGGGCGATGCCTCCGGTCACCACGGGATCCCTGCCGTCCGACGGCGCCTTGCCGCCCGAACTATCAGCCATGCCGCCCTGGCGTCCCGACAAGATGTCCTGGATGTCAAGGGATTTGGCCGGCAGGTCGCCGACACCGCCGATCTGGCGGGCGCTGACCGGCTCGAGTTCGAGCTGCGACTTGTAGAGTTCGGCGAGCTTCTGCAGCCGCGACGGCTGGGTAAGCAGGCTCCAGTCGGCCTTGAGCAGGTCGATCGTGTCCTCCTCATAGCGTATCTGCGCATGGATCTTCTGCACGGCGGCCAATTGTTCCTCGGCCTCGCGCTTGGCCTTGTAGGTAAGGGCCGCGACCGCAACCATGACGGCGATCAGGACAATGTCGCTGGTACGAAACACTTAGCTACCTCTCCCCCGGCCGGTCGATACCGGGAAGCTTTGGAAGGCCGAAAATCGAAAAGTCGCTGCTGCGCGCCGGCGCCTCGGTGCGGACCGCCGCGCGCAGCCTGGCCGAACGGGCGCGCGGATTGGCCGCCACCTCGGCGTCGCCGGCCGTCACGCCGCCGCCAGCCTTGCGGAACGTCGCGGTGCGCGCATGCGCCTCGGGCAGGTGACGCGAGCCGGTCGCGACATCGGCCCGGTCGGCGATGAAACGCTTGACGATGCGGTCTTCCAGAGAATGGAAGGTGACCACGGCGAGCCGTCCGCCCGGCTTCAGCGCGCGTTCGGCCGCAAACAGGGCCTTGGCCAGTTCGCCAAGCTCGTCATTGACGAAAATGCGCAGCGCCTGGAAGACGCGCGTCGCCGGATGGATCTTGTCCTTCGGCGCCCGGCCGATATGCGTCTCGATGGCGTCGGCGAGTTCCAACGTGCGCTCGAACGGGCGCTTTTCGCGGCGCGCCTCGATCATGCGGGCAATGCGTCCGGCATGGCGCTCCTCGCCGAGGAAGCCGAAGATGCGGGCAAGATCGCCCGGCTTGAAGGAATTGACGACGTCGGCGGCGCTGAGGCCCGATTGCGCCATGCGCATGTCGAGCGGCCCGTCGGCGCGGAACGAAAACCCGCGCTCCGCCTGGTCGAGCTGCATCGAGGACACGCCGATGTCGAGCACGATCCCGTCGGCGCTCTCGACATGTTCGTCCAGCGTCGAGAACGGCGCCTGCACCAGCCGCAGCCGACCACCCGACTGCACTTCAAGATCGCGCCCGGCCGCAATGGCATCCGGATCGCGGTCGATCGCCACCACGGAGGCGCCTGTCGCCAGAATGGCCCTGGTGTAGCCGCCGGCGCCGAACGTGCCGTCGATGATGAGGTCGCCCTGCGCCGGCACCAGTGCTTCGAGCACTTCGGCAAGGAGGACCGGAATGTGGCGAGCCGATCCGCCAACGGCGTGCCCATCTACGGCGCGAGGAAGGTCATCGCCGTGGCCTGCCGTCATTCCGGTCGCTCCCCAGGCTTCGTCCCCTGCCGAAGCTGCAAAAGCCGTGCCCGCGCCTGCGCCCCGTAGGCGGCAAGCCGTCCCGGCTCCCAGATCTGAAAGAAATTGCCGCGCCCGACAAAGGCCACTTCCGCCGAAATGCCGGTGTGTTCGCGAAGGAAATCGCTCATCGTGATGCGGCCGTCCTGGTCGAGTTTCAAGAAGGTTCCGTCGCCATGGCAGAAGAACGACATATCGTCCGCCGTCTGCAGGAAGGGATCCTCGAGCGCTATGCGCTGCTCGTAGCGGTCGAGCAGGTCGAGCCCGCCGACATCCATCGCCGGCAGGTCCAGGCAGCGCAGCGCATAGAGTTCCGAATAGCCGCGCTTCTGCACGACGGCACGGAAATGCGCGGGAACGGACACCCGCCCCTTCGCATCGATCCTGCTCACCGTGTTTGACAGAAACCGGTCCATTAAACGCTACAGCCGCTTGCGCCGCCGCACCCCTCTGCATCTTGTCGCACGCGCCGCCGCAGCGCGTTCCCTGCCCCGTATCAGCCTCGTCCGCACAGGCAAAAACCGGCAAACGCGCAGCCGCCGCGGCTGCCCGATTGGCGTACGCTTTACCCTGACACGGAACGAAGGCTTTGATGTCTGGATGGGATATCATGGGGCACTATGGGCGTCAACGGGAATAGGCTTCACAAACACGCGCGCCCCGACCAAAGAGAGCAGCCGTGACGACACGTCTCGTCTTTATGGTCTATTAAGCCTAACGAAGCGTTTAGAGCCGCCTGGCCCAACCGGACGCGCCTTGCCGCGAGCCGCTGCCGGGCATAGCGTCTCGCCACATCCAGCCGGTCACCAACAGGGTCTGAAATTTGATGTCTGAAACAGCAAAGTCACGCGCTGCAGCGCTTCCTCACCTGCGTCGCAGCGGGCTTGCCATGGGCGATTCCATTCCCCTGCCGCTGACCATGGCCGCCATCTTTCATGCGCCCGGCGACGCCACCGGCTTCAACCAGTACGGGCGATTCAGCAACCCGACCTGGGACGCGGTCGAGCATATGCTGGCCCATCTGGAGGACGCGCCCTGCGTCGCGTTCCCTTCCGGAATGGCGGCAATCTCGGCGGCTTTTTTTGCCGTGCTCAAGGCCGGCGACCGTATCCTGCTGCCATCGGACGGCTATCACACGACACGAGCGCTGGCCGAGCGCTTCCTCAAGCCGCTCGGCACCACCTATGATGTCAGGCCGACTTCGACCTTCCTCGATGGCGGCTTCGATGGCTATCGGCTGGCATTTGTCGAAACCCCTGCCAATCCGGGGCTGGATATCTGCGATATCGCCGCCGTTGCCGATGCTGTCCACAAAACCGGCGCGATTCTTGTGGTCGACAACACGACCATGACCCCCTTCGGCCAACGACCGCTCGACCACGGCGCCGATATCGTCGTTGCCGCCGACACCAAGGCACCCAATGGCCATTCCGACGTGCTGTTCGGCCATGTCGCCAGTCGCAATGCCGATATCATCGCCGCCGTGACCGGCTGGCGCGAAGTTTCCGGCAGCATTCCCGGTCCGTTCGAAGCCTGGCTGGTGCACCGCGGCCTGGAGACACTGGATGTGCGCTTCGATCGCATGTGTTCCTCGGCGGAAGTCATCGCGCGGCGACTGCAGGGCCACAAGGCAATCAGCGGCCTGCGTTATCCCGGGCTTGAAGGCGACCCGTCGCACAACCTAGCCCGCGCCCAGATGGAGCGCTTCGGCTTTCTCATCTCTTTCGAACTCGCCTCGGAAGACAAAGCCGAGGACTTCATCAACAATTGTGCCCTGATGCAGGCCGCGACATCCTTCGGCGGCGTCCACACCTCCGCCGAGCGGCGCCTGAAGCGAGGCGATGCGGTCTCCGCCGGTTTCGTCCGCCTCTCGGTCGGCTGCGAGCCGGTGGAAGAGCTCTGGAAAGCGATCGAGACGTCGCTGGACGGGATCAGCGGCTCCCGGCTCGGATGAACGGCCGGACAGGCTTGAATCAACAGGCGCGCCCGAGGGCGCAACCTGCTGATTTCAAGAGATTTCTCTTGATATCGGGGGAGAGAAATTGCCAGCTGGCCTGTAAGCCGGGTTCTGTATGGCCCTCGTCCCTTGCGAGGCGAGAACGTGGCGGCCATTCATCTTGGGCGCATGTTGCCATGCGCCTCACGCAACCTACCCGGACGGTGAGCCGGAAACAGCCCTCGAGGGTTTCCCCTCGCACCGTCCCTATTCGGTCTTGCTCCCGGTGGGGTTTACCGTGCCGCTCCTGTTGCCAGTCGCGCGGTGGGCTCTTACCCCACCCTTTCACCCTTGCCCCGAATCCGGCAAGCCGGATCGTGGCGGTTTGCTTTCTGTGGCACTTTCCCTGGGGTCGCCCCCGCCGGCCATTAACCGGCACCGTGTTTCCATGGAGCCCGGACTTTCCTCACCCACGACCTTTCGGCGTTTGCGGGTGCGGCCGCCCAGCCAGCTGGCAGAGCGTATAAAGGGGTTCACGCCCGAAAACGCAAACGAAAAAGCTGACTTATGCGGGCGATCCAAGCGCAGCCATCTGCACCTTGACCTTGCCGCAATAGGCTGCCGACACGGGGTTCATCCGCGTTGCGGCGTGCCCGGCATTGTATTTCAGAATGGTGCCGCAGGTCGTGCCGCCACCGAGGCTCCGTGCCATGGCAAGGTATTTCATGCCGTATTTGATGTTGGTGTCGGGATCGAACAGGCCCTTGGCGGAGCCGCTATAGCCCATCATCCGAGCCGTGGCCGGCTTGATCTGCATCAGGCCGATCTCGCCGGCGCTGCCGACGATGTTGGGCCGGTAGTTGCTCTCGATCTTGATGACCGCCGAGGCGAGCGACACGGGCACGCCTTCGATCGCCGCATAGCGGGCAACGATTGCGGAATACTGGCCGCTGCTCGCCACCGCGGCCGTCGACTCCGCCGCGTTCCTGAGGCCGATCGATGCCGTTCTCGTCATGTCGACGGTCTTGCGGCCGCGCTTCGTCTGCCTTTTGGCAATGGACTTCTTCGGTTTGGACCAGCTTGCCTTTTCCGCTTTGGCGGAAGCCCGCTTCGTCTCCGCTTTGGCGGATGCCTGCTTTGTCGCCTTGGCGTCGTGGCCTGCCTTGCCGCTTTTTGCGGATACCACGGGAAACCCTTGATCGGCCCGCGGGCTGAATGACGCTGCATGCGCCGCACTGAAGGCAAAAGTCATTACGCCGGCAGCAAGAGCTGCCGTTAAAACGGTAAATTTCTGCATGTGATCCTGTTCTGTCTGAACCGCGCGAAGATGTTCACGCAGCAACGCCTAACCAACGTCGGAACAACCCGGGGGGCTTGGGGTCCGACATCTACACGTCAGCCGTTTGACGCCCGAATTGGTGTCAAACAAGGCCAGGCAAGTCACTTTGAGTGACAGCCTGTAACTTAAGGATTGGAAAGAATTGCTTGGGAGAGGTCTCCCGGGGATTAGCGCTTCACGGAAGCAAGCAGACTTTGCAGCGTCCGCAGCGTCGAGCCGTCGGCAACGCCGTCCACCTTGCGCGGCCGGAAATGCCGTTGGAAGGCTTCGACCACAGCTTCCGTCTGCCGGTCGAAAACGCCGGATATTTCAACGCCATAGCCATAGAGCGCCAGCATCGACTGCAACGCTTCGACATCGCCACCGGTGTCGCCGGTTGTCAGAGTGGCGCCTCGCCTGACGGGCGCGGCCGCAACGAGATGGCCGACACCGGCCTCGAATAGCGTCCGCCACGGAAACTTCTCGCCGGGATCGATTTTGCGCCCCGGCGCAACATCGGAATGCGCGAGTACCCGCTCGGCGGCGATCGAATGCCGACCGGCGATCCCCCGGCACAGCCCGATCACGGCATCGATCTGCCGCCGGGGAAAACCGGGATAGCCCAGCGAATGCCCCGGATTGACGATCTCGATGCCGACGGAACAGGAATTGATGTCGGCGCGTCCGAACCACGAACTCTTGCCGGCATGCCAGGCGCGGTCGCTTTCCCTGACCATCTGCACGATATGGCCATTCTCGTGGACCAGATAATGCGACGAGACCTCGCTGGCCGGATCGCAAAGCCAGGCCTCGGCCCCGGCGCCGGTCGCCATGCCGGTGTAGTGCAGCACGATCATGTCGGGCCTGGGTGTCTCGCGCCGCGGGCCGAAATTCGGCGATACCCTGACTTCGGCACGTGGCTCGTCGGGCAGAAAGCCGCTCATGCGTGGCGCAGGCCCCGCTCGATCATCTCGTAGGCGGCATTGATCGCCGCCACCCTGGTGGTCGCGATCTTGATGAATTCCTGAGGCAGGCCGCGCGCGATCAGCCGATCCGGATGATTGTCGGAAACCAGCTTGCGATAGCGTTTCCTGACCTCTTCGAACGGCTTGCCGCGCTCGATGCCCAGCACGACATAGGGATCCCCGGCGCCGAGATTGACGTGCCGGGCCATGATGGCTTCGTAATGCGCTTCGTCGATGCGGAAAATCTCGGCGATGCGGTGCAGGAAATGGCCTTCGCGCTCGTGCACCAGCCCGTCGGCCTTGGCGATATGGAACAGACCGTCGAGTATGTCTTCAAGCATCACGCAGTTGGAATGGCCCGAACCGCACATCTGGGCCATCCGCTCGGCATAGGTTTCGAAACCGGCCACGTCGCGCTGGGCGAGATCGAACAGCCGCGCCACATTGCGCGTCTCCTTCGGCGGCACTTCGAATATCTCCTGGAAGGCGCGCACCTCGTCCTGGGTGACGATGCCATCGGCTTTGGCCATCTTGGCCGACAGCGCGATCATCGCCACCGAAAAGGCGACACGCCGGCGCAAATCCGCATCGCCGGAGAAAACCGTGCGCACAGCCTCGACAACGTCGGCGACACCCGACGAGGTTGAGGATGAAACGCGGGTGATGAACTCGCCGAGGCGATCCCAAATCGACATGGCCTGCTTCTTAGAGCCACCGCTCCCTCCTATCAAGCCGGGACAGTGCCGCAGGCTTTGCGCGACAAATCGATCCGGCGCGCGAGAGGGATTGGCCCACGGCGCTCGGACGACATGAGAAAGGCCGGCGCGAGCCGGCCTTCCTCATTCATCACAAGAAGTACTGCTTGCTCACTACTGCGCGGGCGCAGGAGCTGGTGTTGCCGGAGCCGGCTCGGCGGGCTTCTCGGGTGTGATGCTCTTCGTGGTCGAATTATCCGTTGCCGGAGGCGTCGCGGCCGGCGGCGTGGCTTCCGGGGTGGCCGGCTTCATCGGTTCCTCGGCGGCCGGCGGGTTGGTGCTCTGGGTGGTGGTGTTGTCCGTACCGCTGTCACTGCAGGCGGCGACGCCAAGCAAAGCCAAACCGGAAACGGACGCGAGAATGAGCTTTTTCATTTGTCTCTCCTTCAACACACGCTCACGTTGCCGTGAGCGGTCGAAGGACAAATGCGTCAGCCGGCCATGAGTTTCATAACGTTGCGTTTCCGCATGTAACATCGTCTGGTTCATTTGCGATTGCCGCTCAGGCCGTAGCGAACTAACAGCATGTGCCGAAACACCGATCGAACAGAAGAGCGCCAGGGGCTGTCATGACCGAAAAATGGGATTTCTGGATCGACCGTGGCGGCACATTCACCGATATCATCGGCCGAGATCCGGAAGGCGGGCTGCACCCGCGCAAGCTTCTCTCCGAAAATCCCGAAGCCTATAACGATGCCGCCATCCAGGGCATTCGCGACCTTCTTGGCTTGTCGGCCGGCGACACGATCCCGAGCGGCCTGATCGGCGACATCAAGATGGGCACCACGGTCGCCACAAATGCGCTGCTGGAGCGCAAGGGCGACCGCGTGCTTTTGCTCATCACCAAGGGCTTCCGCGATGCGCTGAAGATCGCCTACCAGGCGCGCCCGGACATCTTCGCCAAGGAGATCATCCTTCCCGAACAGCTCTACGAGCGCGTCATCGAAATCAACGAGCGTGTGCGCGCCGATGGCTGCGTCGAACAATTGCTCGATATCGCCGCCTGCCGGCCGGCGATCGAACAGGCCAGGGCCGATGGCATCGATGCGGTCGCCATCGTCTTCATGCACGCCTGGAAATACCCCGACCACGAGAAGGCGGTGGCGAAAGTCTGCCGCAAACTCGGTTTCAGCCAGGTCTCGGTCAGCCATGAGGTCTCGCCGCTGATCAAGCTGGTCGGCCGCGGCGACACCGCGGTGGTCGACGCCTATTTGTCGCCGATCCTGTCGCGCTATGTGCAAAGGGTGGCGGGAGAGTTGGGTGCGGCGCCAAGCTCCCCCCTTGTGGGGGAGAGCGATCAATTTCCCCGCCTGATGTTCATGATGTCGTCGGGCGGTCTCACCGCCGCCGACATGTTCCAGGGCAAGGACGCACTGCTGTCAGGACCAGCCGGCGGCGTCGTCGGCATGGTCGAGACGGCCAGGCTCGCCGGCTTCGACAAGGTCATCGGTTTCGACATGGGCGGCACCTCGACCGACGTCGCTCACTATGACGGCGAATATGAGCGCGCCTTCGACACCGAGGTCGCCGGCGTGCGCATTCGTGCGCCGATGATGCGCATCCATACCGTCGCCGCCGGCGGCGGCTCGATCCTGCACTACGAGGCCGGCCGCTTCCGGGCCGGGCCGGATTCCGCAGGCGCCAATCCCGGCCCGGCAGCCTACCGGCGCGGCGGCCCGCTCGCCGTCACCGACGCCAATGTGATGCTGGGCAAGCTGCAGCCCGATTTCTTCCCGGCCATTTTCGGACCCGGCCAGGACGAGCCGCTCGACGTCGAGACGGTACGGGCAAAATTCACCGCACTCGCCGCCGAAATCGGCGACGGCCGGTCGCCCGAGACTGTCGCCGAGGGCTTCGTCACCATCGCCGTCGAAAACATGGCCAATGCCATCAAGAAGATCTCCGTGCAGCGCGGCTACGACGTCACCGAATATCTCTTGAACTGTTTTGGCGGCGCCGGCGGCCAGCACGCTTGCCTGGTCGCCGATGCGCTCGGCATGGAAGCGGTGCTGATCCATCCCTTCTCAGGTCTTCTGTCGGCCTATGGCATCGGCCTGTCCTCGGTCTTTGCCTCGCGCCAGCAGGCGCTGCTGAAACCGCTTGCCGAAGAGTCCAGAACGGAGATCGGCAACCTCGTTGCCATCTTGAGGAAAGCCGTTGTCGCAGAACTCGCGGCGCAAGGCATCGGCGAGGATACGGTCGCCACGAAGCCGGTGCTGCACATTCGCTACGACGGCACCGACACGACACTGCCGGTGAATTTCGAGGCGGATTCGATTTTCCAGGCCAGGCGCGATTTTGAAATCGCCCACAAGGCGCAGTTCGGTTTCGTCTATGACGACAAGCCGATGATCGTCGAGACCGTCGGCGTCGAAGGCACCGACACCGGCGGCACTGGGCGCGACGAAACTGAATCGCGAACCGAAGACCTTGCCGTAAGCCCTTCACAGACCCGCGAAATCTTCACCGAGGGAGAGTGGCGCACTTCACCCATCTTCCGCCGCGAGGCGCTGAAGCCGGGAAACAGGGTTGCGGGACCTGCCTTGATTATCGAGCCGAACCAGACAATCGTCATCGAGCCGGGCTGGCTGGCCGAAATCACCGCCAGGAACCATGTGCTCCTGCGCCGCGTCGAGAAAAAGCGCCGGCAGGCAGCGCTCGGCACCGAGGCCGATCCGGTCATGCTGGAGGTCTTCAACAACCTCTTCATGTCGATCGCCGAGCAGATGGGCGTCACGCTGCAGAACACCGCCTATTCCGTCAACATCAAGGAACGGCTGGATTTTTCCTGCGCCGTCTTCGACCGTACCGGCGCGCTGGTCGCCAATGCGCCGCACATGCCGGTACATCTCGGCTCGATGGACCGCTCGGTCGAAACCATCATCCGGCTGAATTCCGGCGACATCCACCCCGGCGACGTCTTTGCCCTCAACGCACCCTACAATGGCGGCACGCATCTGCCGGACATCACTGTCGTGACGCCGGTCTTCGATGATGCCAAGGAAAGAATCCTGTTCTGGGCCGCCTCGCGCGGCCATCACGCCGATATCGGCGGCACGGCACCCGGCTCGATGACGCCGCTCGCCACCACGGTCGACGAGGAAGGCGTGCTGTTCGACAATTTCCGCATCGTTGACCGTGGCCGCTTCCGCGAGAAGGAGCTGGAAACGCTGCTCACCGATCACCGCTACCCGGCCCGCAATCCGCACCAGAACATCGCCGACCTCAAGGCGCAGATCGCCGCCAACGAGAAGGGCGTAGCCGAACTGCGCAAGATGGTCACCCATTTCGGCCTCGATGTCGTCGAGGCCTATATGGGCCATGTCCAGGACAATGCCGCCGAAAGCGTGCGCCGCGTGCTGGAGCGGCTGCCGGATAGTTCTGAGTACGAATACCCGACCGACACCGGCCAGATCATCAAGGTGAAGATCACGGTCGACCGGCAAAAGCGCGAGGCGACGGTAGACTTCACCGGCACCTCGCCGGTGATGAAGAACAATTTCAACGCGCCCGAGCCGGTGGCCCGCGCCGCCGTGCTCTACGCCTTCCGCGTCATGGTCGAGGATATGATCCCGATGAATGCCGGGTGCCTGCGGCCCATCAACATCATCATTCCCGATGGCTGCATGCTGAAACCCGCCTACCCCGCCGCCGTCGTCGCCGGCAATGTCGAGACCTCGCAGCATGTCACCAACGCGCTGTTCGGCGCCATGGGCGCCATGGCCAACGCCCAAGGCACGATGAACAACCTGACCTTCGGCAACAAGACGTACCAGTACTACGAGACGATCTGCTCCGGCTCGCCGGCCGGCCAGATGAACTCCGGCCGCGGCTTTGCCGGCACCTCCGGCGTCCACACCCACATGACCAATTCGCGCCTCACCGATCCCGAAGTGCTGGAACTGCGCTTTCCCGTGCTGCTCGAGGATTTCCACATTCGGGAAAATTCCGGCGGCAACGGCAGATGGAGCGCCGGCGATGGCACCAAACGCACCATCCGCTTCCTCGAAAAGATGGAATGCGCGATCCTGTCCTCGCACCGCAACCGTCCTCCCAAGGGGCTGGACGGAGGCGGCGATGGCGAGGTCGGCTCGACCAAGATCCGCCGCAAGGACGGCACGATCGACCTGCTGAAAGCCTGCGACCAGACCATGTTGCAGGCCGGCGACGCCGTCATCCTGACGACGCCGACGCCGGGGGGATTTGGCCGGCGATGACCTCGCCCCCGGGCTGCTAGCCGGCTGCTGTCATCCATCTGTCATCGCCGAGCGCTACCCGCTTGCGGCAAAGCAAATGGGGAATCACTTTGCCATGACGGACGTTTCCGCAGATCTGGTTTTTCGCCGCGGCAAGGAAGTTGGAAAGGCCGTCTACCAGAACCGCCCGCTGTCGAAGGCCGGCATTTCAGAGCGGCTGTTCGCTTTCCTGTTCTCCGGCCTCGTCTATCCGCAGATCTGGGAAGACCCCGATGTCGACATGGAGGCGATGCAGCTTGGCCAGGGCCACCGTGTCGTCACCATCGCCTCCGGCGGCTGCAACATCCTGGCCTACCTCACGCGCTCGCCGGCCCGGGTCGACGCCGTCGACCTCAACACCGCGCACATCGCGCTGAACCGCATGAAGCTGGAGGCGGTGCGCCATTTGCCATCGCAGGGCGACCTGTTCCGCTTCTTCGGCGCCGCCGACACCAGCCACAATTCGAAAGCGTATGACCGTTTCATCGCGCCGCATCTCGATCCTGTCAGCCGTCACTACTGGGAGCGCCGCAACTGGCGCGGCCGCCGTAGGATCACTGTGTTCGACCGCAATTTCTACCAGACCGGCCTGCTCGGCCTGTTCATCGCCATGGGCCATCGCACGGGAAAATTCTTCGGCGTCGACCCAGCCGGCATCATGCAGGCCAGGAACATCGGCGAGCAGCGCCGCTTCTTCAACGAGGAGTTGGCGCCGGTCTTCGACAACAAGCTTTTGAGATGGGCGACGTCGCGCAAGGCTTCACTGTTCGGCCTCGGCATTCCACCGGCGCAGTACGATTCGCTGATCACTTCTGGCGACGGCACCATGGCCAGCGTGCTGAAAGCCCGGCTGGAAAAACTCGCTTGCGATTTTCCGCTGGAGAATAACTACTTCGCCTGGCAGGCCTTTGCCCGCCGCTATCCGAACCCCGGCGAGGCCGCCCTGCCCGCCTATCTCGAAAAGCAGAATTACGAGACCATCCGCGGCAATGTCGGCCGCGTCGCCATCCACCACGCCAATCTGATCGAGTTTCTCGCCGGCAAGGATGCAGCCGCGGTCGACCGCGTCGTCCTGCTCGACGCACAGGACTGGATGACCGACGATCAGCTCAACGCGCTGTGGGCGGAAATCACCCGCACGGCTTCGGCCGGCGCCCGCGTCATCTTCCGCACCGCCGCCGAACCCAGCCTGTTGCCGGGTCGCGTCTCCAGTTCGCTGCTCGACCAATGGGATTATCAGGACCAGGCTTCGCGGGAATTTTCGGCCCGCGACCGCTCGGCCATCTATGGCGGCTTCCACCTCTACGTAAAGCGCGCGGCATGAGCACCAGCGAGCTGCCGGCCAGCCCCGAATTCAAGGCCGGCCATGCCGAACTGATGGACGGCGTCTACCGCTGGCAGCGCCACATCTACGACCTGACCCGCAAATACTACCTGCTCGGCCGCGACCCAATGATCTCGGGACTCGACGTGCCTGTCGGTGGCACCGTGCTGGAACTCGGCTGCGGCACCGGCCGCAATGTCATCCTCGCCGCCCGTCACTATCCCGACGCGCGCTTTTTCGGCCTCGATATTTCGGCCGAAATGCTGGAGACGGCCGGAAAGGCGATCGATCGCGAGGGCCTGTCCGGTCGCGTCATATTGGCTAGGGGCGATGCCACCGATTTCGATGCCCGTGCACTCTTCGATGTCGAACGCTTCGACCGTGTCTTCGTGTCCTATTCGCTGTCGATGATCCCCGGCTGGGAAAAAACAGTATCGGCGGCACTTGCCGCCCTGTCGCCGAACGGTTCGCTGCACATCGTCGATTTCGGCCAGCAGGAAGGCCTGCCGCGCTGGTTTCGCACACTGCTGCGCGGCTGGCTGAAAAAATTCCACGTCGCGCCTCGTGAATCGCTGCGCGAAGTGCTGGAATCGGAATCTCGGCGAACCGGCGCAAGCTTCCGTTTCCGCACGCTTTATCGCGGCTATGCCTGGCTGGCGGTTATCGGGCCGCGCAGCTAGCCAAGGTGAAACCGCCATTTGCAGGCCGACCTCACCTGAATGTCAATGCACCTTAATGCAGCGCCTTCATCAGCGCCCCCACCATCGTCTGCGGCCGATAGCCAAGCTTGGCAGGCGTCAGCCCCAGCCGCACCACCACCAACTGCTCCGAGGGAATGATGGCAACCGTCTGCCCGTCATGGCCTTCCATCCAGTACGTGTCCTTGGGCAGGCCTGCCGCGACGCCGGCGCCGGGGTTTTCCTCATCGCCCGGGGCCTCGATCCACAACTGACCCTTGCCGTAGACTTTCGAGGCGGATGCCGGCTCGCGCATCCAGTCGACGAAACCGGTTGGCAGGATCTGGTTGCCGTTCCACACCCCGCCTTGCAGCAGGAACTGGCCGAAGCGCGCCCAGTCATGGCCGGTCGCGTAGAGATAGGACGAGCCGACGAAAGTGCCCTGCTCGTCCGTCTCGAACACTGCGCTGTGCATGCCGAGCGGCTCGAACAGGGCGGTGCGCGGCCACGTCAGCGCCCTGGCCTTGTCGCCGACCGCGTCCTGCCAGAGGCGCGACAGCATCACCGCCGTGCCGCTCGAATAGGAAAACTGTTTGCCGACCTCTGCAGCCAGCGGCTTGGATTCGGCAAAGCCCGCCATGTCAGGTTCGAGATAGAGCATGCGCGTGACGTCGGCGACGTCGCCATAATCCTCGTTGAACTCCAGCCCGCTCGACATCGCCATCATGTCGGCAAGGCTGATCGCGGCGCGGCCGTCCGCCTTCCACGGCGCGAACAGGTTTTTGTTGTCGAAAGCCATCTTGCCGTCCTTGACCAACGTACCGACGATGGCGGCATTCACCGTTTTGGTCATCGACCAGCCGAGCAGCGGCGTCCTGGCGGAAAAGCCATCGCCGTAGCGCTCGGCGACGACACGGCCATTCTTGACCACCACCACCGCGCGCATGCCGGTGCCGATCAGCGCCGCATCATCCAGCAGCTTGGCAACAACCGGATCCTGTGATGCCTCGACCCGTTCGCCTTCCGGCCACAGGTCGCCCATGGTGACTGCGGACGGCTCCGCTTGGATCGCGGTCCGCCGCACCTTTCCTACGTCGCCGTCCGGAACCGAAGCGCAGCCAAGCCCGTCGCGGGCTACGGCGACGCTCTTGCCGAGGAAACCGAACAGGCCGGCAGACACCGTTCCCCTGTTCTTGTCCACCGAAACCCGCATTAACCGCAGCAGGGGATGCCCGGGTGCCTGCACGTCGACGGCCAGCACCTCATTGGGATCGCGGCCGGCGATAAAAACGTTCGAACAGACGATCTTGGCCGAGTAGCCCGAGCCGACCCTGATCAACTCCGGTGGCGCGATATAAAGCCAGGCAAAAAGTGCTGCGACCGCCAGGACGATCAGGCCAAGCAGCCATTTGACGATCTTGACCACGATCCGCATTTATTTCCTCCGGGCCCTGCCCGACCCTTATGTCATCGATTTGCCGCCATTGCTTCCGCAAATCACACTGCTTGTCGAGCGCCATCAACGGATTATCAACCATGATCGGCGATCACAGGATATGCTGAGCGATGCTGTGGGGCGATCGTTCGGAGGGGGCCCGATCACAAAGCAGGCCATCAGTGTAGAGACCCATCAGCGACCGGCTGAATCCGGCTCGGGAATTGCGATGCGCCGTCTTGCGGGCCTGATCATGCTAGCGCTGCTTGGTGCTTGCTCGACCGTCGACGATCTCTCGCCGCTGTCGCCATCCGTTTCGAGCAGCCCGACGGTTGCCGTGCGCGCGCCGCGCTTTGCCGACTCCAAGCCGCATGAATGGGAGAGCGGCGCGCCGTGGAACTATGCCGTCCACGGCACCGATGTTTCCAAATACCAGACCTCGGTCGACTGGCCGGCTGCCAGGGCCAGCGGCATCTCCTTCGCCTTCATCAAGGCGACCGAGGGCGGCGACCGTTTCGACGAGTATTTCAGCGAGCATTGGGCGCGCACGAAGGCCAACGGGATTCCGCGAGCCGCCTATCATTTCTATTATTTCTGCACCCCGGCTGCCGTTCAGGCGCGCTGGTTCATCCGCAACGTCCCCGTCGATCGCTCGGCGATGCCGCCGGTCCTCGATATGGAATGGAACCCGCAATCGCCGACCTGCAGGCTGCGTCCCGACGCCGCCACGGTGCGCGCGGAGATGACCACCTTCCTCGAAATCGTCGAACGCCATTACGGCAAGAAGCCGATCATCTACACTTCCGTCGACTTCTTCGACGACAACGGGCTGTCGGGGTTCCGCGGCTATCCCTACTGGCTGCGTTCCGTCGCCGGCCATCCGCGTGAGAAATACGGCAGCCACCCCTTCACCTTCTGGCAGTACACCGGAACCGGCATCGTTCCCGGCATGACCGGCAAGTCCGACATCAACGTCTTCAACGGCAGCGAAGCCGCTTGGAACAAATGGCTGCGGCAGAACACCCGTTGACGTCAGGTTCAACGGCAGCACCGCCCTGGATCAAATCACTCCAGCAGAGCTTCCGTTGAACCGGTGCGATGGCAGCACTGCCCTGCATCAAATCACTCCAGCAGAGAAGCTGCCGCAGAACACCGTTGACACCGGGCCTGCCGCCTGCTTTTCGACACAGCCAGCGGTAAAGAGTGCAACCGCCGGTAATTCAGGGCGTTGGGCTTCCCGGGGGGAGCACAACAAATGACCCCCTGTTCGTTTCGAAAGGAAGCTGATGCGACTGCGTTCCAAAGTCCTCGCGGCTGCGCTGACCCTGTGCGCCACGGCCTTGCCGGCGATGGCGCAGGAATGCGGCGGCGACTTCGAATCCTGGAAGCAGGGCGTCGCCGCGGAAGCCAAGGCGGCCGGCGTAGGTACAGTGGGTCTCGACGCCCTTGAAGCGGCAACCTTAGATGACAAGGTGTTGGCGCGCGACCGCGCCCAGGGCGTCTTCACCCAAACCTTTGTCGAGTTTTCCAACCGGATGATCTCGGCCTATCGCCTGAAGCAAGGTGCGGCGAACATAAAGAAATACGCGGATGTCTTCGCCCGCGCCGACCAGCAGTTCGGCGTCCAGGCGCCGATCATCGCCGCCTTCTGGGCGCTGGAGACCGATTTCGGCGCCGTGCAGGGCGACTTCCACACGCTGAGCGCCCTGGTGACGCTTTCCCATGATTGCCGCCGGCCGCAGCTCTTCCGGCAACAGCTGGTGCCGCTTCTGGAACTGATCGATCGCGGCGTGCTGCCGGCCGATGTCAGGGGCGCCTGGGCCGGCGAGATCGGCCAGACGCAGATCCTGCCCTCCGACTATCTGGCACGCGGCGTCGACGGCGACGGCGACGGCAAGATCGACCTGCGCGGCAGCGTGCCTGATGTGATCATGACCACTGCCAACAAGGTGCTGTCGCGCGGCTGGAAACGCGACCAGCCCTGGATCCAGGAAGTCCGCGTGCCCGAAGACATGCCGTGGGATCAGACCGGTCGCACCAACAAGCTGCCGCTGTCGCAGTGGGCGCAATGGGGCGTCACCTACCCCAGCGGCGCGCCGCTGGTCGATAACGGCCTGAAAGCAGGCCTCGCGCTGCCGATGGGCCGCAAGGGGCCAGCCTTCCTCACCTACGACAATTTCGACGTTTACCTCGAATGGAACCAGTCCTTCACCTATGCGCTGACGGCAGCCAACCTTGCCGCACGGCTGGCAGGCGCGCCGCCGCTGGACCCGCGCAATCCCGAGACCGGTCTCAACAATGAGCAGATGAAGGCGTTGCAGACCAAGCTGGAAGCCAAGGGCTACGATGTCGGCACCGTCGACGGCATTTTGGGTACCAACACCCGCGAGGCGATCCGCAAGGAGCAGACGCGGCTAGGTTTGCCGGTGGATGGCTGGCCGACGCCGGAGCTTTTGGGAAAATTATAGGGCAGTAGGGCAAATTAGCCCGAAGCAGTGACTGCCGCCACCCCTATTCCCCTATTCCCCTATTCCCCTATTCCCCTATTCCCCTACTGCCTTATTCCCCTCAATCCGCCATCGTCTCCAAACTGGCAAACCCCTGTGGCGCGTCGCCCTCGTCGAACGGCGTCGTCACCTCGACGAAGGTGTCGGGATAGAAGCCGTTGAAGCGGGTCCTCAGCGACAGCGAATAGGCGCCGATATGGCCGATCTCGATCCAGTCGCCGGTATCGACCGTTTCCGGCAGCCAGAACGGCCGCGACAGGATGTCGACGGAATCGCAGGTCGCGCCGCAGACCTTGAACGGCACGATGTTCTTCTCCTCGCCATTGCGCGAGCGGATCGCCGGGTCGGGAATGAAGCGCGCCGGCAGCGTGATCTTGCCGGTCCATGAATCCGACAGCGATGCCCAGATGCCGTCGTTGATGTAGAGCCGCTTGCCCTTGCGCAGCAGCACCCGCACGATCAACGACAGGCAGCGCGCCACGATCACCCGGCCGGGCTCAGCCACCAGCGGCATCTGGTCGAACTGATACTCCTTCAGATCGCCCGACAGCCGCGACATGATCTGGCCAAGCGACGGCATCTCGATCTGCTTGCGGTTAGGATCGTGGCCGTATTCGGCGGGGAAACCGCCGCCGACATCGAGCCCGGCAATATCGAAGGTCAGCCGGTTGCGCACCCAGTCGGCGGAAGCCAGCGCCCGCTCATAGGTATCGGGATCCTCGATCTGGCTGCCGACATGGAAGCACAGGCCGACCTTGTAGCCGGTGCGGTTCAGCCGCTCGGCGAGCTCGACGGCATAGGCCGGCCCGGCGCCGAACTTCTTCGACAGTTCGTAGGCGGCATGCCCCTTGGTCTGCACCCGCACGAACACGCTGATCGAGCCCGGATCGATGTCGAGAGCCCGCACCACACGCGTCAGCTTGGTGATCTCGTCCTCATGATCGAGCGAAATGACGCGGATGGCGTATTTCTCCAGCGCCAGCTTGATGTCCGACTGCGCCTTGACCGGGTGCATGTAGAGCATCTCGGCATCGGGGGAAACGGCACGCACGGCAGCGAACTCGCCCGGCGAAGCGACGTCGAAAGCCTTGACGCCGGCTTCGACCAGCGTCTTCAGCACGATCTGCTCGCCATTGGTCTTGACCGCATAGGCGGTCTTGCCGGGGAACATGCCCATGAACTGCCTGGCATCCGCCATCAGCACTTGCGGGCGGAAGCAATAGACCGGATCGTCCGGACGAAGCGCCAGTGCCGCCTCGCGGGCATTCTCGAATCGCTGCATGGACGAATCCTCACTTCGGCTGCGCACAATTAATCCAAGCTAGCGGCTAATGAAAACAATTCTGTGTCTCGTGCGGCTGACGCTGGGGCGCTAGGTCTTTGCCAGCAACGTTTGCCAGCGATCAGGTTTCGGGTGGCTCTTGTCACTGAGTCCGATATGGCTTCTGCCTGACTGACTGGCATTCAGGCCGTCTGGGAGGGCGACTCACATGACAATAGCCGCGACATCAGCACCGCGCGGGCCGATGGTGCTCAAGGACTGGGGGCAGCTCCTGCTGCTCGGCGCGATCTGGGGCGGCTCGTTCTTCTTTGCCCGCATCGCGGTGGCCGAACTCCCCCCGCTGGTGCTGGTGCTGTTTCGCGTCGCCATCGCCGCGATCGCGCTACAGATCTATCTCGGCCTGCGCGGCCCGTCCTTCCGCCTCGCGCTTCCGCATGCAGGCCTGTTCTTCCTGCTGGCGCTCACCAACAATGTGGTGCCCTTTTCGCTGATCTTCGCCGGCCAGACGGAGCTTGGCGCCGGCGTCGCCTCGGTGCTCAACGCCACGACGCCGTTCTGGACATTGATTCTCGCCAATACGCTGACATCGGACGAAAAGCTCTCCTGGAACAAGCTCGCCGGCATTGCGCTCGGCATCGCCGGTACGGCCGTCATGATCGGCCCCGGCCTGCTTTCCGGGCTTGGCGGCCCGGTCTGGGCCAAATTCGCGCTGATCGGCGCTTCGCTGTCCTATGGCATTGCGCTGATGGTCGCCCGCCGCTTCAAGGGCGTGCCCTCGCCGGTCGTCGCCACCGGGCAGTTGACCGCTTCGACCATCATCATGATCCCGATCGTGCTCTTCACCTACGGCCCATCCGGCGTGTTCTCGGCCTCGCCGCCGGTATGGGCGGCGGTGCTGGCGCTGGCACTTCTGTCCACAGCCGTCGCCTACATCCTCTATTTCAACCTCGTCGCCTCGGCGGGCGCTACCAACGCCTCGCTGGTCACGCTTGTTGTGCCGGCCAGCGCCATGCTGCTCGGCTTCCTGTTCCTAGGCGAGCGGCTGGATCTGTTCGAAATCGGCGGGGTGGTGCTGATCGCGCTCGGCCTCATCACCATCGACGGGCGCGTCCTTGGAAGACGTTAGCGCGTCCTTTGAACCCCCACATCGCCGCGAAAGTCGAATTCGACTTTCGCGGCGGTAGCGCTGCCATGACACGGCAGCGACACGAGCCGGCCACATTTTATTCACAGGTCTGAAGTCGGTATTTGCCTAGGAGTTTCAAAGCCTAACGGCAAAAGACATGTCGCGGATTTCACAATCACGTCGCAATGCAGCACATTTTCCGCTTGCCTGTGGCACAAATGAACCTAGACTCCATGACATAGCTCTTTAAGAGGAGGCTATGTCATGGGACTTACGAGGCCTATCAACGCATTGATGATCTGTGCTGCGTTCGCCTTTATCGGAGCCCTCATTATGGGCTTCCTTCCCTGACCGCCAAAGCGGGGAAGACCAGCACCCAAATAGTCCAACCAATTCAAAAGGCCGGGTTTTCCCGGCCTTTTGTTGTTGAGCCCGACCTCATGCCGCGGCTGATCCGGCGGCCGCCGCCTCGTGCGAGCGAATACCGATCATATGGCAGATGGCAAAGACCAGATCGGCGCGGTTCATGGTGTAGAAGTGGAAATCGCCGACACCGCGCTCGACAAGGTCCATGACCTGTTCGGCTGCCACCGCCGATGCCACCAGCGCATGCGTCTGCGGGTCCTTGTCGAGGCCTTCGAAACGCTCCGCCAGCCAGCCGGGCACATGCGCGCCCGCCCTCGCGGAAAAGTTCGCGACCTGCTTGAAACTGTGAACCGGCTGGATGCCCGGCACGATCGGGATGTAGATGCCGGCGCGGCGGACGCGCTCGACATAGCGCTCGTAGAGATCGTTGTCGAAGAAGAACTGGGTGATCGCCCGCGTCGCGCCATTGTCGACCTTGCGCTTCAGCATCTCGATGTCGGTGGCGAAATCGGGGCTTTGCGGATGCTTTTCCGGATAAGCCGCGACGGAGATGTCGAAATCCGCGATCGTCTTGAGCCCGGCGACCAGTTCCGCGCCATTCTCGTAGCCACCGGGATGCGGCCGGTAGGGCTCGCCGACGCCGGAGGCCGGGTCGCCGCGCAGCGCCACGAACCGGTTGATGCCGATCGATTTGTAATCCTGGATGACCGCATCGACCTCGTCGCGCGTTGCCCCGACGCAGGTCAGATGCGCCGCTGCAGGAATACCGGTTTCCGTCAAGATGCGCTTTACAGTGCGCGCGGTGCGCTCCCGTGTCGAGCCGCCGGCGCCGTAAGTCACCGAGACGAATTTCGGCTTCAGCGGCTCCAGCCTTGTGACCGTCTCCCACAGCCTCGCTTCCATCTCGTCCGTCTTCGGCGGGAAGAATTCGAAGGAAACCCTGACCTTGTCGCCGATGTCGGGGCGGCGGGAAAAGCGGAACTGGTTCATGCGATTTCCCCCATCGAGTTCGCTTTGGCCTGCCTTGTGTCGTTGGAAGGATCGGCAATCAGCAGGCGCCGATCGCGGCCGAGCCAGAGTTTCACGGTGAGCCTCGCCTCATTGCCACCGCGCGGCTCGAACTCCTGGGAATCTTCGAGATCGAGGCCGGCTTCCGAAAACCAGTCGGCGATCTGCCGGTCGGAAAAGCCGAGCCGCATATGCGCATGCTCCTCGCGCAGGAATTCCAGCGCATGCGGCGCGAAATCGACGATGACCAGGCGTCCTGCCGGACGCAAAAGCCGCGCCGCCTCGTGGATGGCGCGGGCGGGATCGTCGAGATAGTGCAGCACCTGATGGATGGTGACGAGATCGAAGGCATCGCGCTCGACCGGCGGCGCGAAGATGTCGCCCTGCCGAACCTGCGCGTTCGAAACGCCGGCCTTGTCGAGATTGGCGCGCGCCACGGTCAGCATCTCGCGCGACATGTCGATGCCGACACCGCGCCGATAGAGCGGCGAGAAGATTTCGAGCAGCCGCCCGGTGCCGGTGCCGAGATCGAGCATCGACTGGAACGGCCGCTTGCCGACCAGTTTCAGCATTGCGGCTTCGACGGCGCGGTCCGGCACATGAAGCGAGCGGATATGGTCCCAGCTTGCCGCATTCACGGAAAAATACTCGACCGCCCGGTCCTGCCGCTTGCGCTTGACCGAGGCCAGGCGCTCAAGATCGCGCTCGACCTGCGGATCGGCGCCGCGAATGCCGGAAACCAGGCCCATGACGAAGTCACGCGCGGAATCCGCATCCGACAGGCGGAAGAAGGCCCAGGACCCTTCCTGGTAGCGGCCGATCAGCCCTGCCTCCAGAAGCAGCTTCAGGTGCCGCGAAACGCGCGGCTGCGACTGGCCGAGAATTTCGGTAAGATCGGAAACGGTGAGGTCACCGCGCGACAGAAGTGCCAGTATGCGCAATCGGCTGGATTCGGCCGCCGCCTTTAACGTATCCACCATAGTGTCGAGCGAGACATGCATCAGCGTACTCTCTTTGAAAAGATATAAACATATGTTTATGTCAGTTTTCGAAACCTTGCAAGCGCTATGTCGCTTCCGGACAAGAAAATGCCGCTTGTGTGGCGTTTTAAGAGACATGGGCCATGACTGGACCGCGTGAGATGTTCGAGGCCCGCGAAGGCGAGCAGAGGCTGGAAAACGATCCCGCACTGATGCCGCCGGATGACGGCATCGTCTTCATCGGCCGCATTGCCTCGCCGTGGACGACGCGCGAAACCTGCCCGAAGAACATGCGCGCCGCGCGCGAGACCGGGCAGAAGGCAGTGCTGACCATCGACGCGCCCTACCGAAATGGCTTACGGGGGCTGGAGCGCGCCAGCCACGTCATCATCCTGTCCTGGCTGCATCACGCGCCGCGGGACCTGATTGTGCAGAAACCACGCCATGCGGCCGAAGCAAAAGGCGTATTTTCGCTGCGCTCCCCTGCCCGCCCCAACCCAATCGGGCTGCATGTGGCCAGGCTCGTCGGGCTCGACCAGAACACCGGCCGCATCGATCTCGACGCCATCGACGTGCTCGACGGCACTCCGGTCATCGACATAAAACCCTATTTCGCCTCGACCGACGCTATACCGGAGGCGACCATCGAAGGGCGCGACGAGCCCGGGGGTCGGCGATGACGGCGCCCACCGGTCGCCGCCGCGCCATCGCCAAGGCGCTGACAGCACTTCTGCCGCTGGCACCCTATGCCGACATGGAGAAGATCCGCGGCGACGCCGGCGCGGTCCACATGAAGACCTTACCACCAGGCATCGCCGTATGGTTGGCGACGATTGCCCATATCCGCCACATGCACACAGATTACGAGAAACTGCTGAGCGAAGGCTACGACCGCGACTCGGCGCGTTTCTTCGTCATCGAGCAGACCAACGTCGTGCTCACCCGCTGGCGCGCGACGCGCCTGCTCGACGCGGATGACGAGGAGGAATGACCACGGCTACTTCCGCTTAAGCACTGCGACCGCATTATAGGGCTGACCATCGGCCTGGCCGATCCAGGTCCAGGACAGATTTTCCTTGAAAAACCTGACGGTGATGTTGCCGCCGTCGATGCATTTGTCCTGACCGTAGGTGATGCTCTCGTGGTATTCCACCGAAATGCCGTCACTGGACGTCTGTGACAGCGATCCGCCGCAACCGAGTGACGGATAGTCGATCGACGCGCTGCCATCGTTGATGGTCATGGCGATCGGCCAGTCGGCCCCGGCGTCACCCGCCGGGCTTTGATGGCCGCTGCCGACCCAGGTGCCGCTCAGCGACGGCACGTTCACCGCACAAGGCAGGTTCTGGAAGATCGGTGTCAATTCGCTGCCGGTTTTCTCGCAGCGATAGGTCTGCCCGCCCTGGCACAATTCCTCGCCTTCGCGCGTGCACTGGGCGCTGGCTTCGCCCGCGGCGGCGAACATCGTCATGGCTGCTATGACGGCCCCAAGCCTGCCCATCTTCCCCCTCCCGTTCAGAGCGCGCAATCTAAGGCAATTCCGATCCAATGTATCGGCGAGATCGTCATCGAGGCCGAACAGCACCGGGCGGGTGGCTCTATGCGTTCTGCCCTGCGCCGATAGCCTGCTGACTCGCCTTGCGTGACAGGAGGCCCCGATGAGCCACACGGCGACGACACAGGACGAGAAGCAACTGCCCGCGGTTGGCGACCGCCATGTCGACCCGCATTCCTACCCCGACGGCATCGCCTTTCTCGACGGCCAATACCTGCCGATGTCGCAGGCCAAGATCTCGGTGCTGGACTGGGGTTTTCTGCATTCCGACGCCACCTACGACACCGTGCATGTCTGGAACGGCCGCTTCTTCCGCCTCGATCTGCATCTCGACCGCTTCCTCGGCGGGCTGGAAAAGCTGCGCATGACCATTCCCTTCGACCGCGACGGCGTGACCGAAATCCTGCACAATTGCGTGGCGCTGTCCGGTCATCGCGCCGCCTATGTCGAAATGCTGTGCACGCGCGGCGCCTCTCCGACCTTCAGCCGCGACCCGCGCCAGGCGGTCAACCGCTTCATGGCCTTCGCCGTGCCGTTCGGCTCGGTCGCCAACGCCGAGCAGCTGCAGCGCGGCCTGCGCGTCGCCATCAGCGACAAGATGCGTATTCCGCCGGCCTCGATCGACCCGGCGATCAAGAATTACCACTGGCTCGATCTGGTGCGCGGCCTCTACGATGCCTATGATCGCGGTGCAGAGACCGCGTTGCTCCTCGACTTCAACGGCAATGTCGCCGAAGGCCCGGGCTTCAACGTCTTCTGCGTCAAGGACGGCAAACTGTCGACGCCGGCCACCGGCGTGCTGCCCGGCGTCACCCGCCGCACCGTCTTCGATCTCTGTGCAGAAGAAGGCCTTGCCGCCACGGCGACCGATCTCAGCGTCACCGCATTGCGCGAGGCCGACGAGGTGTTCATCACCTCCACTGCGGGCGGCATCATGCCGGTGACCGAGATCGACGGCGCGGCGATCGCCAATGGCAAGGTCGGACCGATCACCAGCCGGCTGATGGCGCGCTACTGGCAAAAGCACGATGACCCGGCCTGGTCGTCTCAGGTGAATTATCCCCGATAATTCAGGCGTCTTTGTCAAAAGATTCCCGTCGCCTCTGGAAAATCAGAGGATCGACCGTATATGCCCGAAAGCGGAGAAGCCTCCGCTTTAATCCAAAATCACGCCCGCAGGGGCAAGGACTCCAAGATCATGACAAACAAGGTTTGGTTCATCACCGGATCGTCGAAAGGCTTTGGCCGCGTCTGGGCCGAGGCTGCACTCGCGCGTGGCGACAGCGTCGCGGCCACCGCCCGCGATGCCGGCACGCTCGCCGATCTCGTCGATAAATACGGCGACAGGATTGCCGCGATAAAGCTCGACGTCACCGACAAGAAAGCCGTCGATGCCGCTGTCGCCGAGGCGCACAAGCGTTTTGGCCGGCTCGACGTCGTCATCAACAATGCCGGCTACGGCCATTTCGGCGCCATCGAGGAGGTCAGCGAACAGGAAGCTCGCGACCAGATCGAAACCAATGTCTTCGGCGCTCTGTGGGTCACTCAGGCCGCACTGCCGATCATGCGGGCACAGCGTTCCGGCCACATCATCCAGATCTCGTCGATCGGCGGCGTCAATGCCTTTGCCTCGCTCGGCCTCTACCACGCCTCGAAATGGGCGCTGGAGGCCTTCAGCCAGTCGCTCAGCATCGAGGTCGCGGAATTCGGCATCCATGTGACGCTGGTCGAGCCGGGCGGTTTCTCCACCGACTGGGCCGGGCCGTCGGCCAAGGTGTCCCAACCGATCGAGGCCTATGCGCCCGCCCGTGCCAAGATGGCCGAGCGCCGCGCCAATTCGGTCGCCGGCGATCCAGACGCCACCGGACCGGCCATGCTGGCCATTGTCGACGCCGCCGAGCCACCGCTGCGGGTGTTCTTCGGCGATGGCGGCCTGCCGATGATCAAGCAGGAATACGCCAACCGCATTGCCACCTGGGAGAAGTGGGACGACGTTTCCATCATGGCGCAAGGCGCGAAGAAGAACCGCAAGGGCTGAAGTCCAGCGCTTTTGCTGCGCCGCTCCATGGGCGGCGTAGCCGGCCCTCAGGCTTGATAAATCCACTGCTCCGGCACGCGCAGCGATATCTCTTCGCCTGCCCTAACCGTGCCTGGCTTCTCTACCCAGGCGACAATGCCGCGCAGCCGCTTCGCCGCTTTCGGGAACAGCAGAGCGCCGGCTTCGACGTCGGCCATTCCGGCGTTCTCCGCGATCGACCGGCCGGCGATGCGGCACGGGCCATTCTGCGCGTCGACCTTGACTGTCACGCCGCCCTTGAAGAACAGCAGCGTGCCGGCCGGCAGCATGGAGAGGTTCGGCACCCCTTCGATCACCAGATTGGCGCCGATCCACTCCGGCCTGATCTCGGCCAGGCGCATGCGCTCGGCGACGATGGCGAGTTCATCCGCTGCCACGATCGACAGCTGCCGTTCGTTGCGCATTTCAGTGCCGCGCGGATACCAGGGCTCGCGCCCGCCCGAGCGCCGCGTCGGTCCAGCATGGAAATCGCCTGATATGCCGTCGAAACCCAGCCGCAATTCGTCCACCGGGCGCGTCTGAAAATGATCCGCCGACGCCACGTAAAGCGCTGCCGCCCTGGCGGCAAGCTTTCGCGCGGCGATGATTTCAACCGGCTTTTCAGCCTCGGGGAAGAGATCCGGCATGGCGTTCTTTCTATTCGTCATCCAGCGAATTAGCCGGGCGCGCTTCGCGGCGTCCAGTCGAAAGTGCTGATCGTCCGATCAACAGCACCGATAGGATCGCGATCACGCTTTTCTTACCTGTCATCGATCTCGCACCGCATTGCCGGCGCGCGGTGCCGGTTTCATAGTGACGTCCAGACGGTTTGCGGAGGCTGATCATGCGACCTGTGACGGCAATCACGTTGCTTTGGTTGATCTGGGCAGGAAGCTGGGCCGTCGCCGCTTTGTGGTCCGACCCTGCCCAGAAGCGCGCCGGGTTCAAGGCGGAGGCCCGCTATCGGGGTCTCTGGGTAGCCGGCGCGGTGCTGCTGTTCATTCCGGCGCACCGCTATGAAGGCCGGCTCAGGCTGTGGATGCCTGATCTCCCCGAAGCCTGGATCTGTGTCGCCCTGATCGCCATCGGCATCGCCTTTGCCTGGTGGGCGCGCCTGCATCTCGGCAGGCTGTGGTCGGGCACCATCACCGCCAAGGCCGGGCACCGTGTCGTCAACACCGGCCCGTATGGCCTTGTCCGGCATCCGATCTACACCGGATTGCTGCTGGCGATCCTCGCCACCATGGCGGCCAAGGGCACCGTCTGGGGCATAGCCGGAACCGCGCTGCTCATCATCGGCATCGTGACGAAAGCCAGGCTGGAAGAAAATTTCCTGCGCGGCGAACTGGGCAGCGCCTATGACGACTATGCCGCGCGCGTTCCGATGCTGGTGCCGTTCGCACCAGCATGACGCGGCAGCCTCAAAGCATTCTCAGCAGCGCGCCGCCGATCGAATAGCCCGCGCCGAAGGCGCAGATCAGACCGAAATCGCCCGGCTTCATATCGGCGTGGTTCTCCGACAGCGCGACGATGGCCCCGGCGCCCGCCGTGTTGCCCAGCCGCTCCAGCACCATTGGCGCGCGGTCGTGATCGACCTCGTGGCCGAACGACAGCTTCAGGATCATCGCATTCATCCGCGCATTGGCCTGATGCAGCCAGAAGCGCCTGATCGCCTGCGGCGTCAGCCCGTGCTCGGCGAGGAATTCGACGATGAATTTCTGCCCGGCGACGGTGACTTCCTTGAACACCTTGTTGCCGACCTGCTTGATCAGATTGCCTTCCAGATTGATCATGTAAGGATCATCCTGGGCGGTGCGGGTATGGTAGCCCAGATTGGTGCGGATGTTGTTCGACATCTGCGTCCAGATGCGCGTGTCGAGCACCTCGAAGCGCCCCGGCCGCTTGTCGCCCTTGGCCAGGCCTTCGACCACCATCGACACCGAAGCGTCGCCGAAAATGAAATGCGTCTGCCGGTCGCGAAAATTGAGATGGCCGGTGATGATCTCGGGCGTCGTCACCAGAATGCGCTTGTGCGCGCCGGACCGCACCAAATTGACGGCGATGTGCAAGGCCGCCGCCGCCGAAGAACAGCCGAGCCCCATGTCGAAGCCTGCGCCCTTGGTGCCCAGCGCCTCCTGCATTTCGATGGCGATCGCCGGATAGGGCCGCTGGTGATGCGAGGCCGAGCAGATCACCAGGTCTATATCCGACGGCTGTAGCCCCGCATGCTCGAGAGCCTTCTTCGCCGAGGCGATGCCGAACTCGGCTTCGAGCGACAGCGCATCGTCGGGCCGAGCCGGAATGCGCGGCGACATGCGGGTCGGATCGAGAATGCCTTCGCGCTCGATCACATGACGGGTGCGCACGCCCGAAGCGTGGACGATGAAGTCGCTATCCGATTTCGCCAGCGGCGGCTCGTCGGTGCCCAGGCGGCGCGCATTCTCCGCGTCGACCCAGGCATTGAAGCTGGCCACCAGCTCTTCATTGGTGATTGTGGCTTCAGGGATTTCAACGCCGATGCCGCTGATGATGACGCGATGCATGTCCAGTCCGTCCCATCCGCAGGCGTTGCGGGCTTCATGTGGGCGCCGGAACGCTCCGGCGCAACAGTTTTCTCACCGCGGCGGTTTACGCCGGCTTAAACCAAAGGTTTAGGCCGGACTGGTCCTCGTGCAACATGGATAATCAGGCCCGCTTGGCAACGATGAAGATGCGTGGAAAGCGCAAAAGCACCTTACCGCTAGCCGTTTTCGGATAGGCCTTGGCGATCTTGGCCGTGTAGCTTTCGAGGAACATCGCCCGTTCGTCGGAATCCAGCGGATCGAGGAACGGTTTCAGGCCCGTCGACTTCACCCATTCGACGATCGCTTCGGCGTCGGCAAGCGGGTGGTTGTAGATGGTATGCCAGATATCCAGCCGATCACTGAGCGGCGACAGGAGGTCATAGTAGGACGACGCCGGCGGCAACGGCCCGCGTGCCGCGCCCTTGAACTTTTCGGCAAACGGCATTTCGGCGGCGGTCTCGCGCATCAGGCGGTGCGAGTCTTCGCCCATATTGTCGGGCATCTGGACGGCCAGCGCGCCGCCTGGCGCGAGGAAACCCATCAGCCGCTGGAAGACTGCGGGATGCTCGGGCAGCCACTGGAACACCGCATTGGCAAAAATCACGTCGACCGGCTCCGCCGGCTGCCATTTGGAGGCATCGGCGAGATCAAAGGTGACCTCGGGCAAGCGCGCCCGCGCCTTCTCGATCATGTCGGGCGAAGTGTCGAAGCCGCTCACCCCAGCATCCGGCCAGCGCCCGACGAGCAACTCGGTCGAATTGCCCGGCCCGCAGCCGATGTCGACGACCCGGCGTGGAAAGTCGACGGGCACCTGCGCCACAAGATCCCGCGCGGGCCGCGTGCGTTCGTCCTCGAATTTCAGATATTGGGCGGCGGACCAATCAGCCATTTGAGCTCCTCATGCCGGTTGAGATCGCCGCCCGGACCCCCCCTACCGCGTCAGCCTCTTGTAGGTCATGCGGTGCGGGTTGACGGCATCCGGCCCGAGGCGGCGGATCTTGTCCTGCTCGTAATCCTCGAAATTGCCCTCGAACCATTCGACATGGCTGTCGCCCTCGAAGGCGAGGATGTGCGTCGCCAGGCGGTCGAGGAACATGCGATCGTGCGAGATGATGACCGCGCAGCCACCGAAATTTTCCAGCGCGTCTTCGAGCGCGGCCAGCGTTTCGGTGTCGAGATCGTTGGTCGGTTCGTCGAGCAGCAGCACATTGCCGCCGGTCTTCAACATCTTGGCCAGATGCACGCGGTTGCGCTGGCCGCCGGAGAGGTTGCCGACCTTCTGCTGCTGGTCGCCGCCACGGAAGTTGAACGACGCGCAATAGGCGCGCGTGTTGGCCTCGAACTTGCCGAGCTTGACCACTTCTGCGCCGCCGGAAATCTCTTCCCACACCGTCTTCGACGGATCGAGAGCATCGCGGCTCTGGTCGACATAGCCGAGCTTCACCGTTTCGCCGACGCGCACAGAACCCGCATCCGGCTTTTCCTGGCCGGTGATCATGCGAAACAGCGTCGTCTTGCCGGCGCCATTCGGGCCGATGACGCCGACGATGCCGCCGGGCGGCAGCTTGAATTCCAGGCCGTCGATGAGCAGCGTGTCACCAAAGCCCTTCGACAGGCCTTCCGCCTCGATCACGACATTGCCGAGCCGCTCGCCGTGCGGGATGACGATCTGCGTATCGCTCGGACGCCGCTTGTCGGCTGCATCCAACAGATCCTGGAACGCCTGGATACGCGCCTTGGATTTGGTCTGGCGGGCCTTCGGGCTCGACTGGATCCATTCGCGCTCGCGGCCGATGGCGCGCTGGCGGGCATCGTCCTCGCGGCCTTCCTGCTTGAGCCGCTTGGCCTTGGCTTCGAGGTACTTGGTGTAGTTGCCCTCATAGGGAATGCCGCGGCCGCGATCGAGTTCGAGGATCCAGCCGGTGACGTTGTCGAGGAAGTAGCGATCGTGGGTGATGATCATCACGGCGCCCGGATAGGCACGCAGATGCTTTTCCAGCCATGCCGTGGTTTCGGCGTCGAGATGGTTGGTCGGTTCGTCGAGCAGCAGAAGGTCGGGCTGGCGCAGCAAAAGCTGGCAAAGCGCGACGCGGCGGCGCTCGCCGCCCGAAAGCTTGGTGACTTCCGAATCCTTGGGCGGGCAGCCCAGCGCTTCCATCGCCATCTCGACCTGCTGTTCGAGGTCCCACAGGTTCAGCCGATCCATCTCGTCCTGGAGCTTGGCCGACTCGTCGGCCGTCTCGTCGGAATAGTTCATCATCAATTCGTTGTAGCGCTCGATGATGGCGGTCTTGGCGGCGACGCCTTCCATGATGTTTTCGAACACGGTCTTGTCCGGATCGAGCGCCGGCTCCTGTGCCAGGTAGCCGACAGTGGCGCCTTCGGCGAGCCACGCTTCGCCGTTCCACTCCTTGTCGAGCCCGGCCATGATCTTGAGGATCGTCGACTTGCCCGAACCGTTGGGGCCGAGGATGCCGATCTTGGCGTCCGGATAGAAGGAGAGATGGACATTCTCGAGCACCTTCTTGGTGCCATAGGCCTTGTTGAGGCCGGCCATGTGATAGATGAACTGGCGTGCCACGCGCGCTTTCCCTGAAAAACCGACTGGATTTGTCGAATTGAATGGAGGTTGGCCGCTATGTAGGCGATGCGGCGGCGAACGGCAATCGCTTTTGCCAGATCAGGCCAATCACACGGACAAGTGTGGACCGCTGCTCGTGCAGTCTGGGGGCCGTTCAACCGCCCTTACTGGAACCCGATAGCGTCGACGGTGCCGGTCGGGCAGCCTGCCTTGTTGGTCGGCACCGAAGCCAGCAGCAGGTCCTTGAGCGCGCTGTTCGGGCCGATCGGGCCGGCGAGGCCGAGGGTCAGTTCGCCGATCAGCCGCCTGCCGCTCGACGGATCGATGACGCAGGAAACGCGCACGCGGTCCCCTGCTCCCGCCTCGAAGGCAGTGTCGAAAGCGCCGCGGATCTGGTCGGCCGTCAGCTTGCCGCCGATGTTCTTGGCAAAGAGATCGCGCACCGGCGAACTGTTCACCGCGCGCATCAAATTCAGCGCGTCGGAGAAATAGTCCTGCTGGCTCTTGCCGTAGCAGGTGCCGTGCTTGATCCATTCATGCCGTTCGAGATGGGAGGCCGTTCCAGGCATCACCTGATCGAGTTCCGTGCGGGTATTGGCGTCAAGATTGACCGGCGGCAGGTCTTTCCAGTGGGCCGGATTGTCGTTGGCCTTGTCGCTCGCCGTCGCCTGGCAATAGAAATTGCCATTCGGCTGCGGCCACAGGCCGTGCAAGGTGAAATGCGTGGCGTCGAAATCGCCGGCACTTTGTGCCCTGCATTCGGTCTTGTTCGACTTTGTCTCGCAAAACGCCGGCTGCCAGCTCAGCGCGAAGACGTATTCGGGCTTCCCCGATGCCGCCGGCTTGCCTTGCCCGTCAGGCGCGGCCGGCACGGTCGCCGCGCTGCTGCCGGAAACATGGCCGCAGCTGACCTTCACCCAGCGGCGCTCCGGATCGGCGCCCGGCACCAGGATGAGATAATGCGTCGGCGTATCCTTGTTGCCGGCAAGCAACTGATAGCTCTGCCCGGCATCGGTCGAGACATTGCCGGGGTTCTTGCCGTTCTTGATCGCTTGCGTCGCCGGACAGGCGGCGTCGGCGACGAAGCTGCCGCTCATCTTCACGTCGGCATGCGCGGCCCCGGCCAGCGACGCCGCCAACATGGCCAATCCGAAAACGACACCGATGCGCATGGAGAATCCCCGGCTGAAGAAGTGGGCGACAGACTGAAGCTGTCTCCATGTCAGAATTGCGATATTTTGCTGACCGAACGCAAGAAACATCGTCGCGAAAAGCGGGTTTGCCGGATTGACGCATAATGTGGGCCGGCGCAAACAAAGCCAACGACGACAAAAGCAGGGGCGGGATCAGGCGGCATGTCATTCAGCCAGCAGCGCGTGGTTGCCTCGCCGACCGGTGCCGAGCTCAATCTTTTCGTCAGGCAGGCCGATGGCCGGGCACGCGCCGTCGTCCAGATCAATCACGGGCTAGCCGAGCACGCAGCGCGCTATGCCCGCTTTGCCGATTTTCTTGGCTCGCGCGGTTTCGACGTCTATGTCCACGATCATCGCGGCCACGGCGCGACCAAGGCGTCCGACGCTCCGCTCGGCAGGTTCGCCGACAGGGACGGTGCCGCCAAGGTGATCGCCGACGTCGACGTCATCCATGATCTCATCGCCCGCGAACGGCCAAACAGACCGGTCATCCTGTTTGGCCATTCGATGGGTGCGTCGGTGGCGCTGAACTACCTGTTGCGCCACTCGCCACGCGTTCACGCGGCAGCAATCTGGAACGGCAATTTCTCCCAAGGCCCGCTTGGGCAGCTTGCGCTCGGCATCCTTGCCTGGGAACGGATGCGGCTCGGCTCCGACGTGCCATCGCGCCTGCTGCCGAAACTCACCTTCCAGGCCTGGGGCAAGGCGGTGCCCAATCACCGCACAGTGTTCGACTGGCTGTCGCGCGACGAAGCGGAAGTGGCGAAATACATTGCCGATCCCTTGTGCGGCTGGGACGCTTCGGTGTCGATGTGGCGCGACGTCGTCGGTATGGCGCTGAACGGCGGCAAGGATGCCGGCTTTGCCGGTATACGGCGCGACCTGCCCGTCAGCATCGTCGGAGGCGAGAAGGATCCGGCTTCCGACTATGGCAAAGGGATCACCCATCTTGCCAATCGCATGCGCAAGATGGGCTTTTCGAATCTGGTTTCAAAGGTTTATGCCGACACCCGCCACGAAAGCCTGAACGAGGTGAATCGCGACATTATCATGGATGATTTCGCCGCCTGGGCCGACGAAGTCCTCAAAGCGTGACGGATTGGCCCATTGCAAGAGCCGTGACAGCCGTTGCAGGGCTTGATAGAGGCTCTGCTTTCGCAGCAATCGCAGTGATTGCGGCAACCACGGTGATCCATGGCTGAGCCCCCGCTGAAAGGCGTCCGCGTCGTCGAACTCGCCCGCATCCTTGCCGGGCCATGGGCCGGGCAGTTGCTTGCCGATCTCGGCGCCGATGTCATCAAGGTCGAGAGCCCCGATGGCGGCGACGACACCCGCAAATGGGGCCCGCCCTTCGTCATGGGCAAGGACGGCGAGAACCTGTCGGCCGCCTATTACCATTCCTGCAACCGCGGCAAGCGCTCCATCGCCATCGATTTCTCGACCCCGGAAGGCGCCGAGACGGTGCGCCGCCTGGTCGCCACTTCGGACGTGCTGATCGAGAACTTCAAGCTCGGCGGCCTGAAGAAATACGGCCTCGACTATGACAGCCTGCGCAAGATCAACCCGCGCCTCGTCTACTGCTCGATCACCGGCTTCGGCCAGGACGGTCCGTACGCACCGCGCGCCGGCTACGACTTTATCATCCAGGCCATGGCCGGCATGATGTCGATCACCGGCGAGGTCGGCCGCGAGCCGCAAAAAGCCGGCGTCGCCATCTCCGACATCTTCACCGGCCTTTATTCGGTCATCGCCATCCAGGCAGCACTGCGCCATGCCGAGCAGACCGGCGAAGGTCAGCATGTCGACATGGCGCTTTTCGACACCCAGATCTCGGCGCTCGGCAACCAGAATTTGAACTATCTCGTCTCCGGCAAATCGCCGGTGCAGATGGGCAATGCGCATATGAACATCGCCCCCTACGAGGTGGTGCCGGTCCGGGATGGGCACATCATCCTTGCGGTGGGCAATGACGGCCAGTTCGCCAAATTCTGCGCTGCCGTCGGGCTGGACGATCTGCCGGCCAATCCCGACTTCGCCACCAACCCCGCCCGGGTCGCCAACCGGGTCAAGCTGCGCGAGCATGTGATCGAAGCGCTGAAGATCTTCGACCGCGATCCGCTGCTGGCAAAGCTCGAAGCGGCCGGCGTGCCGGCGAGCCCGATCAACACGATCGGCCAGATGTTCGCCGACCCGCAGACGATCGCGCGCGGCATGCGGCTCGACCTGGACGACGGCCATGGCAATCTTCTGCCTTCGGTGCGCGCGCCGATGGTGATGTCGGGCACGCCGCTGGTCTATGAGCGCCCCTCGCCGCGCCTGGGCGAGCACACGCAAGAAATCCTTGCCGAACTGGAGAAGTCTGGACAATGAAGACCGGCGGACAACTCATCGTCGACGCGCTCGAAGCCAACGGCACCGACCGCATCTACTGCGTGCCCGGTGAATCCTATCTGGCGGTGCTCGACGCGCTGCACGATTCAGCGATCCGCACCATCGTCTGCCGCCAGGAAGGCGGTGCCGCCATGATGGCCGATTGCCACGGCCGCCTGACCGGCAAGCCCGGCATCTGCTTCGTCACCCGCGGCCCCGGCGCCACCAATGCCTCGGCCGGCATCCACATCGCCATGCAGGATTCGATACCCGTCATCCTGTTCATCGGCCAGGTCGCCGGCCACGCCAAAGAGCGCGAGGCTTTCCAGGAGGTGGATTACAAGAGGTTCTTCGGCGACATCGCCAAATGGGTAGTCGAGATCGACGACGCCTCGCGCATCCCAGAATTCGTCACCCGCGCCTTCGCCGTGGCGACATCGGGCCGTCCCGGCCCAGTGGTGATCTCGCTGCCCGAAGACATGCTGACCAGTGTAGTCGAGGCGCCCGTCGCCTTGCCGCACACACCGGTCGAAACGCGGCCCGGGGAAGCCGAACTCGATGCGCTTGAGAAATTGCTGGCCAAGTCCAAGCGGCCTTTCGTCATCCTTGGCGGCACGCGCTGGGACGCCGAGGCGGTTGCACAAATGCGCACGATCGCCGAGGCCTGGTCGCTGCCGGTCGGCTGTTCCTTCCGCCGCCAGATGCTGTTCGATCATCTGCATCCGAACTATGCCGGCGATGTCGGCATAGGCATCAACCCGAAGCTGGCCACAGCGATCAAGCAGGCCGACCTCGTGCTGCTGATCGGCGGCCGCATGGGCGAAATGCCCTCCTCGGACTACACGCTGCTGAAAAGCCCCTACCCGGCCCAGACACTGGTCCATGTCCATGCCGATTCCGGCGAGCTCGGCCGCGTTTACAGGCCGGCATTGGCGATCAACGCCTCGCCGTCCGCCTTCGTCGACGCTTTCGCCAAACGCAAGCCGGCCTCCGCACCCGTCTGGGCAGCCGAGACGCCAAAGCTGCATGCCACCTATCTCGACTGGTCGACACCACCCGAAAGCGGCCCCGGCCCGGTCCAGATGGGCCCGATCATGAACTATCTCGAAAAGATGCTGCCCGACGACGCCATTCTCACCAACGGCGCAGGCAATTACGCCACCTGGGTGCATCGCTTCCATCGCTTCCGCCGCTTCGCCACTCAAGGTGCGCCGACGTCAGGCTCGATGGGCTATGGCACGCCTGCGGCAGTCGCCGCCAAAGAGCTGTTTCCAGAGCGCACCGTGGTCGCTTTCGCCGGCGACGGCTGCTTCCTGATGAACGGGCAGGAATTCGCCACTGCCGTGCAATACGACCTGCCGATCGTCGTCGTCGTCGTCAACAACGGTATCTACGGCACCATCCGCATGCATCAGGAGCGCGAATATCCCGGCCGCGTGGTGGCCACCGACCTCAAGAACCCCGATTTCGCGGCTCTCGCCCGCGCCTATGGCGGCCATGGCGAAACGGTTGAGAAGACGGCGGACTTCGCCCCGGCCTTCGAACGCGCCCGCGCCAGCGGCAAGCCGGCGATCGTCGAGATCAGGCTCGACCCCGAAGCGATCACCCCGACCCGGACGATGACCCAGATCCGCGACAAGGTTTGAGAGCCGACCGGGGCAAGTCGAGTTCCTTCACGCCCCCTCTGCCCTGCCGGGCATCTCCCCCTCAAGGGGGGGAGATTGGCAGTTTCGTCGTCTCGCCCTTCTTCCAACACTGGCGATTGGCGAAACCCGAAGTACATTCGATCTCCCCCTTGAGGGGGAGATGTCCGGCAGGACAGAGGGGGGCGCTGTCCCGCCAACCTTCAACGGTCAGCTACTTCGCCTTCTCGATCTGGCCGCGGACCTCCCCATTCGGGTTCGCTTTGGTGTGGACGTTGACGTAATACTTGCCGGCCTCAAGGTCAGCCGCCTGGGCATCAGTGAGCGTCTCCGACCCTTTGATCGGGCTCTTGAGTTTTTTGAACGGGATGACAGGGTCGGCGTTTTCACCCATCGCCGCAGGGCCATGGATATGCGCGGCCGTCGCCGGTCCGCTGAGGCCGGAATATTTGACGTTCCAGTTGAGCTTCTTCTTGGTCGTGTCGAAGGTGAAAGTGGCCGTGCCCTTACCCTTCGTGGTGACGGGCGGGCTCTGCTGGCTGCCGTCTAGTGTCGCCTTGAACTTTTCCATGGCTGCCAGGGCCGGCGATGCGAACAGGAAAGCGGTCGAAATGGCCAGCGCCGACAGCGCCGGTAAGAAGGATTGGGTGCGCATGAAGAACCTCCGATTGACTGTGCACGCGTCGCGGCTCCCCGGCGCGCGCATGCGCCAACGGAACGGCCTGGCGGCACAATGTATCCAACCACACGTTTTTGTGATGACGTATAGAGATCCTAGGGGCCGTCCTGTCCGGCTTCAGCGATAGCGGTCAGACCGCCGCCAGCGCCTGCGTCAGGTCGGCGATCAGATCGTCCGGATGCTCGACGCCGATCGACAGCCTGACCGTGGTCTCCAGCACGCCGATGCGCTGGCGCACCTCGAAGGGAATGCCCGAATGGGTCATGGCCGCGGGGTGACTGGCCAGCGATTCCGTTCCGCCGAGGCTCACCGCCAGCTTGAAGATCTGCAATCCGTTGAGGAAGGCGAAAGCCGCCTTCTCCCCGCCCTTGATGTCGAAGGAGAAGGTTGATCCGGCGCCGCTGCATTGCGCCCTGTAGGCGCGGCCGGCCGGCGTATTCTCGCCCAGAAACGGCAGGTAGTGCACCTTGTCGACCTTGGCGTGGTCGCGCAGGAATTCGGCGATCAGGCGAGCATTGTCGTTGGCCCGCTCCATGCGGATCGACAGCGTCTCCAGCGAGCGGCCGAGCATCCAGCAGGAATGCGGGTCGAGCTGCGTGCCGATCGCGCCGCGCAGCGCCTTGATCGGCTTGGTGATAGCCTTGCTGCCCATGGCGGCACCCGCGATCAGGTCGGAATGGCCGCCGACATATTTGGTCAGCGAATAAACCGACACGTCGGCACCATGTTCGATCGGCCGCTGGAACACCGGACCCAGCAATGTGTTGTCGCACACGATGATCGGCGTTGACCCTTGGCTCGCGCCGATCTCGTCGGCGATCTTGCGCATCAGCGCGAGGTCGACCAGGCTGTTGGTCGGGTTTGACGGCGTCTCGATCAGGATGACCGACACGCGGCCTTTCGCGACGGCCGCGTCGGCGGCCGTGCGCACCGCCGGCTCGTCCACGCCATCCGCGAAACCGACAGCACCGATGCCGAAACCGGAGAGCGTGCCCGTCAAAAGCGTCTCCGTGCCGCCGTAGAGTGGCTGCGAATGCAGGATGACGTCGCCCGGACGGGCATAGGCGAGCAGTGTCGTGGCGATCGCCGACATGCCCGATGAAAACAGGATACAGGCATCCGTCCCCTCATAGATCGCCAGCCGGTCCTCGACGATCTCGCTGTTGGGATGATTGAAGCGCGAATAGACCAGGCCGGAGGCGGTGCCGCTCGGCGGCTCCTTCCTGCCGGATGTGTAGTCGAAGAAGTCGCGTCCCTCCTCCGCCGACTTGAACACGAAGGTCGAGGTCAGGAACACCGGCGGCTTGACGGCGCCCTCCGACAGCTGCGGATCGAAGCCATAGCTCAGCATCAGCGTCTCCGGATGGAGCTTGTGGTTGCCGATATGGGTTTTCGACGGGCGTGGCGCGGTCATGGCTTTTCCTGCCTGTTCGAGTGAAATAGTGAACGGCAATTTATGCGATCTCGTTCCACCAGTCCTTGCTATTTTTGGGCTCACATGGCTGCATTCCCGCAACAAATTGCCTGGAGAGACCAAAAGTGCAGCAGAAGATAGCCGACGATTTCGACCTGAAAATCCTGCGTGAGCTGCAGGCCGACGCCCGCATCACCAACAACGAGCTTGCCGAGCGCATCGGCCTGTCGCCGTCGCCCTGCCTGAGGCGGGTGCGGCGGCTGGAGGAGACCGGGGTCATCAGAGGCTACACCACGCTGGTCGATCCCTCAGCCTTCGGCTGGAGCATGGTCGCCATCGCCACCATCCGGCTCAGCCGCCAGAACGAAGACGAGATCGTGATGTTCGAGGACGCGATCCGCGGCTGGGAAGAGGTGCTGGAATGCCACCTCGTCACCGGTTCGCGCGACTATGTGCTGAAAGTGGTGACGGGAAGCCTCGAACAATACGAGCGCTTCATCAAGGAAAAGATCGCGCGGCTGAAATGCGTCGCCTCGATCGAGACCAGCTTCGTCATGAACACCATAAAGGAACGGCGCCTCTGACATTTCTGCCGGAGGCGCCGCTTTCTGGATAGATGTGTTGCCGGCTAGGCTTACTTGACCGCTTTGTCGGTGATGGCGGTGGTGTAGGCGCCGGTCGGCTCCTTGGTGATGATCTTCTGGTCGAGCAGCGCCTTGGCGGTGCGCTCGTAGGTCGCCGGGTCAAGCTTGCCGTCGGCATTGTCGATCAGCTTGGCGACTTCGCTCATCATGCGCTTCTGGTGGTTTTCGTCCTGGCCGCCGCCGTCCATGACGATGCCTGCGGCTTCGTCATTGTTGTCGATGGCGTATTTCCAGCCCTTCATCGAGGCGCGCACGAAACGCACCATCTTGTCTTCGAAGGCCGGATCCTTGAGCTTGTCTTCGGACGCATAGAGCCCGTCCTCGAGCAGGTCGTTGCCCATGGCCGAGTAGTTGAACACGGTCAGCTGTTCCGGCTTGTAGCCGGCGTCGATCAGTTGCCAGTACTCGTTGTAGGTCATGACCGAGATGCAGTCCGCCTGCTTCTGGATCAGCGGCTGCACGTCAAAACTCTGCTTGAGCACCGTGACGCCGTCCGGGCCGCCCTCGGTCTTCAGGCCGAGCTTGTTCATCCAGGCGTAGAACGGATACTCGTTGCCGAAGAACCAGACGCCGAGCGTGTGACCTTTGAAGTCGGCTTCGGTCTTGATCGGGCCGTCCTTCGGGCAGACCAGTTCCATGCCGGCCTTCTTGAACGGCTGGGCGATGTTGACCAGCGGCACGCCCTTTTCGCGGGCAGCCAGCGCACCGCCCATCCAGTCGACGATAACGTCGGCACCACCGCCGGCGATCACCTGCTCGGGCGCGATATCGGGACCGCCCGGCTTGATGTCGACGTCGAGACCCTCGGCCTCATAGAAACCCTTGGCCTTGGCGACATAGTAGCCGGCAAACTGGGCCTGCGTGACCCATTTCAGCTGCAACGTCACCTTGTCGGCGGCCATTGCCTGGAAAGCGGCAAGCGACATCGCGCCAGCCAGAACGGGAATAATCAGTCTTTTCATTTTGTTACCCTCTGAAGTTAGTGCCCTAAACCCACCGCCCCTATCCACCACGGACAGAGGGATGCCAAAACGTGACGGCTCTTTCGACAAGAGCGACCACGCCATAAAAGACCGAACCCGCAAGTGCTGCAACTGCGATTTCGGCCCAGACCATGTCGATGTTCATCCGCCCGACCTCGGTCGAGATGCGGAAGCCCATGCCGACGACAGGCGTGCCGAAGAACTCGGCAACGATGGCGCCGATCAGCGCCAGCGTCGAGTTGATCTTCAGCGCGTTGAAGATGAAGGGAGCTGCTGCCGGCAGCCGAAGCTTCAAGAGCGTCGGCCAGTAGCCCGACGCGTAGGTGCGCATCAGGTCGCGCTCCATATGGCCGGAGGCGGCCAGACCGGCGACCGTGTTCACCAGCATCGGGAAGAAGGTCATGATGATGACCACCGCCGCCTTGGACTGCCAGTCGAAGCCGAACCACATCACCATGATCGGCGCGACGCCGATGATCGGCAGCGCCGAGACCATGTTGCCGATCGGCAACAGGCCGCGTCGCAGGAACGGCACACGGTCTGCGAGCACCGCGGTGATGAAGCCGGCGCCGCTGCCCACGACATAGCCGAAGATGACCGCCTTGAAGATGGTCTGGCGGACATCGGCGCCGAGCACCGGCAGCGAACCGGCGATGCGCGCGCCGATGGCACTTGGCGGCGGCAGCAGGATGAAGGGTATGCCGGCCCCACGCGTCACCGCTTCCCAGATGATCAGGATCCAGGCGCCGAAGATGGCTGGGATGATCAGGCGCAGCGCGGTGCGAGCCCATTTGGCGAACGGACGCAATGATGACAGCACCGCCACGCAGCGCCAGCCAAGCAGCCATGCGGCGGTGAGAAGCAGGAAGTACGGCGTCCGCGCCAGGCCTTCGAAACCGGTGATGCCGCCAATCAGCAGCCAGGCGGCCAGATGCGCGCCGATGAAAAGCACAACGGCTTCGACGATGGACGGTATTCTGGTCACCGAGATCAAAGCGGCGACAAGCAGCACGCCGAAAATCAGCCAGGTCGTCGCCACATAGGGGTATATCAACGTCCCTGCAGGCTGCGCCAGTGCATCGACTTTCGGCGCGGCGATCGGGCCGAGCGCCACTGCGATCAGGCACAGCACGATCGCCAGCACTGCCTGCCAGGAGGGTTTCAGCCAGTTCATGCCGGCCTCCCGCCCATAGCGCGGTCGACGAGGCGCCCGGCAATGCCGACCACCATGACCAGAAGGGCTGCCACCACTGAGCCAGCAACCAGCGCCGACCAGATGTCGATGGACTGGCTATAATAGGCGCCGGCGAGCAGCTTGGCGCCGATGCCGGCGACAGCGCCTGTCGGCAGTTCGCCGACGATGGCGCCGACCAGGCTTGCCGCCACCGCCACCTTCATCGAGGTGAACAGGAACGGCACCGAAGCAGGCACGCGCAACATCCAGAAGGTCTGCGCGCGACTGGCATTGTAGGTGTGCATCAGGTCGAGATGCATGATCTCGGGCGAGCGCAGCCCCTTCACCATGCCGACAGTCACCGGGAAGAACGACAGATAGGTCGAAATCATCGCCTTCGGGACGAGCCCGCTGATGCCGATCGCCCCCAGCACGACGATGATCATCGGCGCCACAGCCAGGATGGGAATGGTCTGCGAGGCGATGATCCACGGCATCAGGCTGCGGTCGAGCGTCGCCACATGGACAATGCCGACGGCGATGATGATGCCGAGCGCCGTGCCGAAAGCGAAGCCGAGCAGCGTCGACGAAAGCGTCACCCAGGCATTGTAGACCAGGCTGCGGTTGGAGGTGATGGGCCGCAGGAAGGTGTTCTCGAAGAAATTCACCGCCACCTGGTGCGGCGCCGGCAATGTCGGCTTCGGCTGCGACAGCGTCTTGCCGATGAGTTGGCTGAACGTGGATGTTTCACCGGCGCGACGATCGAGATCGCGCTGGAACGGCGTGTTGAGGATGACGGCGAAGACATACCAGAGCGCGACCACGCCAACGAGGATGGAGGTGACGGGAACGAGCTTATCGCGGAAGGTGTCCATCAGGGTCGCTCCCCTCCTCTCGCCAACAGGAGAGGGCGGCAATCCCAGGTCTTCGTCATCCTGGGGCGAAGCAAGGAGCGAAGCGACGCGGCGCAGACCCTAGGATCCATGCCGTTACCTCTATGCTCCGCAACGGTGCTGAACATGGCTCCCTGTGCCTCGCCCTGCTTGGCGGGTATTCTCAGCCGCTTGCGCCCTTCGGCGGACGTCGCGGCATGGATCCTAGGGTCTGCGCAGGCCGCTTCGCGCCTGCTCCGCCCTAGGATGACGAAAGCGTGGTTGGCCGCTCCCTTTACGCGCGCCGCTTCGCGGCGCCCTAGGATGGCGCGGTTGGCCGCCCCCTCACCCGACCTCCGCTTCGCTCCGGCCACCCTCTCCCCGTTGGGGAGAGGAGGGAGCCCGTCGTTTGCTCCCTCAATCATCATAGCTGTGCCCCGCCCGCAGCCCGTCCCGCACCCGCGCTGCGATCGCCAGAAACTCCGGCGTCTCGCGGATGTCGAGCGGCCGCTCTCTCGGCAGCGTCGATTCGATGATGTCGCTGACGCGGCCGGGGCGCGGCGACATGACGACGATGCGCGTCGACAGATAGACGGCCTCCGGAATGGAGTGGGTGACGAAGCAGATGGTCTTGTTGGTGCGTCCCCACAATTCCAGCAGCTGCTCGTTGAGATGGTCGCGCACGATCTCGTCCAGCGCGCCGAACGGCTCGTCCATCAGCAGCAGGTCGGCGTCGAAGGCCAGCGCACGGGCAATCGAGGCGCGCTGCTGCATGCCGCCCGAGAGCTGCCAGGGATATTTCTTCTCGAATCCAGAGAGGTTGACGAGGCCGAGCGTGCGCTTGATCCGCTCGCCTTGCTCCGCCCTGGACAGGCCCATGATCTCCAGCGGCAGCCCCACATTGCGCTCGATGGTCCGCCACGGAAACAGCGCCGCCGCCTGGAAGACATAGCCATAGGCGCGTTTCTCACGCGCCTGCTCTGCTGTCATGCCATTGACGGAAATCGCCCCCGAGGTCGGCTTCTCCAGATCGGCGATGACGCGCAGCAGCGTGGTCTTGCCGCAGCCCGAAGGCCCGATGAAGGAGACGAACTCGCCCTTGCCGATGGTCAGATCGACATTGGACAGCGCCTGCACCGGCCCGTCATTGGTCTGGAAGGTCAGCCCGAGTTTGCTTGCCGCGACGACGGCTGGCGAATTCCCCGTCATCGGTTGCCGCCTGCCTGTTTCCGTTCCCGCGGCGGCTGGAATCCGATTGCTTTTATCGCGATGTTGTTTTCCACTTACCCTGTCCCATTTGGCCCTGTCCCTCTGACCTTGTCCCACGCGACCGACGCCCGGAGTTTCCCCGATGTCGCCCAAACCCACTTGTCATCTTATCCGCCCTGAAAGCACTTATGAAGGCAAGCAGGGGCTGACCTATTTCGCCGGCATTGCCGCCGAGACCGTCGGTGCCTCCGGCATCTGCATGCACATGCTCACCATGCCGCCCGGCGCCCGCGCCAAGGCGCATATGCACGAGAGCCACGAGACGGCGATCTATGTGCTCTCCGGCGAAGTTCACACCTGGTATGGCGACCGGCTCGAGCATCATATCGTTGTCAAGGCCGGTGATCTCTTCTACATCCCCGCCGGCGTGCCGCATCTGCCGGCCAACCTGAGCGGCGCCCCGTCCTCTGCCGTCATTGCGCGCACCGATCCCAACGAACAGGAGAGCGTCGTCCTGCTGCCGGAACTGGATGCGCTGGTCGCCGGAAGCTGACTTCGCCGGGCTAGGCGCCCGTCGGCCAATTGCTAGAGGTTTGCGCCCGCCAGCTTCGGCAATCATCGGCACCGAGACACTTCCCCATAGACGGTGCCGTCCGTATCCGCGATCACCAGTTTCTTGGCGTTCTTGGTGCTGTGCTTGATGATGAAGGTGGCGGGCGACTTGCCCTCTTCGCCTTCGGCCTCGCACTCCGCCTTCACCACAAGCGAGCCGTCGGCCTGGACCCTCTTGCCGGTGAAGGTGCAAGCGCTCGTCGCCGTGATGAAGTCGGTGTTGGTTAGAAGCAGCATGTCCTCGGCGTAGACTTCCTGGCCGTTCTTGTTGATGCAGCCGGACTTGTTGCCATAAGGTTTGGCTAGGTCGATGCCGGCCGCCGACACTTGGCTGGCCACCAGAACCAAAACTGCCGCGAAAAGAAGTCCCCCGCGCCGCACCTCAAACCCCGGTCGCCGGGATGCCGGTGCGTTCCACCTTGCGCGGCGCGGAGATTTCCTTCCACGTCGACAGCGCCCGGTTGACGGCCGCATTCGGCTCGCGGCCGACGAATTCACCATGGCCGGGCTTGGCCTTGACCTCGGCCTCCTGGATCGACAGTTCGCCCCGCGAGAACACGAACCGCGGCAGGCCGGTCACCTCGAAACCCTCGAAGACATTGTAGTCGATCACCGATTGCTGCTTCTTGGACGAAATTGTCTTCTTGCGCTTGGGATCCCAGACGACGATGTCGGCGTCGGCGCCCTCTACGATGGCGCCCTTCTTCGGATACATGTTGAGGATCTTGGCGATGTTGGTCGAGGTCACCGCGACGAACTCGTTCATCGTCAGCCGGCCGGTGTTGACGCCTGTGGTCCACAGCACCGGCATGCGGTCTTCAAGCCCGCCGGTGCCGTTCGGGATCTTGGTGAAATCGCCGACGCCGTTGCGCTTCTGTTTGGTGGTGAAAGCGCAATGATCGGTCGCCACCACCTGCAGCGAACCCGCCTGCAGGCCGGCCCACAGCGAGTCCTGGTGCGATTTGTTGCGGAAGGGCGGGCTCATCACGCGGCGGGCCGCATGGTCCCAGTCCTTGTCGAAATACTCGCTCTCGTCCAGCGTCAGGTGCTGGATCAGCGGCTCGCCGAACACCCGCATGCCCTTCTGGCGCGCCCGGCGGATCGCTTCATGGCTCTGCTCGCAGGAGACATGCACGACATAGAGCGGCACGCCGGCCATGTCGGCGATCATGATGGCGCGGTTGGTCGCCTCGCCTTCCACTTCGGGCGGCCGCGAATAGGCGTGGCCCTCGGGGCCGTTGTTGCCGGCAGCCAGCAGCTTCTGCGACAGTGCCGCCACCACGTCGCCATTCTCGGCATGAACGAGCGGCAGCGCGCCGAGATCGGCGCAGCGCTGGAACGACGCATACATCTCGTCGTCGTCGACCATCAGCGCGCCCTTGTAGGCCATGAAATGCTTGAACGAGGTGATGCCCTTGTCGACGACCGTGGCCATCTCATCGAACACCTGCTTGCCCCACCAGGTGATCGCCATGTGGAAGGAGTAGTCGCACGACGCCTTCGAGGTCTTGTTGTCCCACATCTGCAAGGCTTCGAGCAGCGACTGCTGTGGCGCCGGCAGGCAGAAATCGACCACCATGGTCGTGCCGCCGGAGAGCGCCGCGCGCGTGCCGGACTCGAAGTCATCGGCCGAATAGGTGCCCATGAACGGCATTTCGAGATGGGTGTGCGGGTCGATGCCGCCCGGCATGACGTAGCAGCCGGTGGCGTCGAACTCATGGTCGCCATGCAGGCCCGAACCGATGGCGACGATCTTGCCGTGCTGCATCAGCACATCGGCCTTCCAGGTGCGGTCGGCGGTGACGATGGTGCCGTTTCGGATGACTTTGGTCATTGACTGTTCCCTTGTTCTCTTCGCGCTTCTTTACGAGCGTCGTTTGGAAGGTGGATTCTAAGCTCACTCCACGATGACAGCCGTCTCCACCACCGCGTGGAACAAGACATCGGCACCCGCCGAAGCCCATTCCTTGGTGATCTCTTCGGCCTCGTTGTGGCTGAGGCCATCGACGCAAGGGCACATCACCATGGCGGTGGGCGCGACGCGGTTGATCCAGCAGGCGTCGTGGCCGGCACCGGAAACGATGTTGCGATGGGAATAGCCAAGGCGGTCGGCGGCATCGCGGATCGCCTTGACGCAGCCGGCATCGAAAGTCACCGGATCGAAAGCGCCGACCTGTTCGATCTCGTAGCGGATGTCGAGTGCATCGCAGATCGTGTCGATGCCTTCGCGGATGCGGCCATCCATCGCGTCCAGCACTTCCTTTTCCGGCGAGCGGATATCGACGGTGAAGACGGTGCGCCCGGCGATGATGTTGCGCGAATTGGGATAGACCTCCATGTGGCCGACCGCGCCGACGGCATCGGGCTGGTAGTCCATGGCGATCTCGTGCACCAGTTCGATCACCCGCGCCATGCCGAGCCCGGCATTGCGGCGCTTGGGCATCGGCGTCGAGCCGGTATGGGCTTCCTTGCCGGTCAGCGTCACCTGCAGCCATTTCAGGCCCTGGCCATGGGTGACGACCCCGATGTCGATATCTTCGTCCTCGAGGATCGGACCCTGTTCGATATGCAGTTCGAAGAAGGCATGGATCTTGCGGTCGCCGACCTTCTCGGTGCCTTTCCAGCCGATGCGCTCCAGTTCCTCGCCGAATTTCTTGCCCTGCTTGTCGACATGCCCGTACACATCGGCCTGGTCGAGCACGCCGGCGAACACGCCGGACGCCATCATAGCCGGCGCGAAGCGCGAGCCCTCCTCGTTCGTCCAGTTGGTGACGACGATCGGATGTTTGGTCTTGATGCCGAGATCGTTGAGCGAGCGCACCACTTCAAGCCCGCCCAGTACACCGAGCACGCCGTCATACTTGCCGCCGGTCGGCTGCGTATCGAGATGGCTGCCGACATAGACCGGCGGCAGGCTGGGATCGGTGCCTTCGCGGCGGGCAAACATCGTGCCCATTTCATCGACGCCCATTTCGAGCCCGGCCGCATCGCACCAGCGCTTGAACAGATGCCGTCCTTCGCCGTCTTCGTCGGTCACGGTCTGGCGATTGTTGCCGCCGGCAATGCCGGGGCCAATCTTCGCCATCTCCATGATGGAATCCCACAAACGGTCTGAATTGATTCGCAGATTCTCGCCGGGTGCGGCCATCTCGAGTTCCCATCTACACCAGGGGTCTTGTCGCCCCTTGAGTGATTTACAGCTTGACCGTATGGTCAGCTTTTAAACTACACAACCTGACCAAGCGGTCAACTAGAATCTTGGGGTAGACATGGCAGAACCCACCCGCCCCATGCGGCGACAGGAGATCCGCCGAGAGAATGAAAAAACCATTCTCGTCGCTGCAGAGAAGGTGTTTGCGGAGGCAGGGTTTGGCGGCGCCACGATGCAGTTGATTGCGGATCTGGCGGGATTGCCGAAGGCAAATCTCCACTACTATTTCGCCACCAAGGAAGAGCTTTACCGGTCGGTCGTTCAAAACATCTTTGAAATCTGGCTACAGGCGGCCAATTGCTTCGACGCGGCGCGCGGGCCCATAGACGGCATCAGTGCCTATATCGACGCCAAGATGGAAATATCACGCCGCCATCCGGACGGCTCGAAGGTCTGGGCCTCCGAAGTGATGCACGGGGCGCCGGTGCTTCAGGACTATATGGAATCGACGCTGCGCGAATGGACCGACGGCCGCGTCGAGATCATCAGGCGCTGGATCGAGGAAGCCAAGATGGACCCGGTGGATCCGCGCCATCTGCTCTATATGCTTTGGGCTACGACCCAGCACTACGCCGATTTCGGCCATCAGATCGAGACACTCAATGGCGGAAAACCTCTGTCCGACCGGCAATGGCGGGAAGCCAAGGAAAATATCAAGCGGGTGATCCTGACCGGGATCGGTGCGTTGCCCGCCTGACTGTAATGGTTCGTTGCAAGCAAAAGGTCAGGTCGGCGCGCTGCCGCGCCGACCTCAACCGACCGCGTCAGTCCGTCAATCGATTGACCTCAGCACATCGCGAACATGGTCGATCAATTCGTTGATCTGGCCCTTGGTGATGATCAGCGGCGGCGAGAGCGCGATGATGTCGCCGGTGGTGCGGATCAGCGCGCCGCGCTCGAACGCCTTGACGAAGGCCGAGAAGGCCCGCTTGGTCGGCTGGCCGGCGATCGGCGCCAACTCGATCGCACCGATCAGGCCGATGTTCCTGATATCGATGACGTTCGGCTCGCCCTTCAGCGAATGCAGCGCGTCTTCCCAGTACGGCGCCAGCTCCTCGCCACGGGTCAGCAAGCCCTCTTCCTTGTAGGTGTCAAGCGTGCCGAGTGCGGCCGCGCAGGCGATCGGGTTGCCCGAATAGGTGTAGCCGTGGAAGAACTCGATCATGTGCTCGGGGCCGGTCATGAAGGCGTCGTGGATCTCCTTCTTCACAAACACCGCGCCCATCGGGATGACGCCGTTGGAGACGCCCTTGGCGGTGGTCATGATGTCGGGCGTGACACCGAAATAGTCGGCGGCGAACGGTGTGCCGAGACGGCCGAAACCGGTGATGACCTCATCGAAGATCAACAGGATGCCGTGCTTGGTGCAGATCTCGCGCAGCTTCTCCAGATAACCCTTCGGCGGCAGGATGACGCCGGTGGAGCCGGCGACCGGCTCGACGATGACGGCGGCGATGGTCGAAGCGTCGTGCAGGGCGACGATACGCTCCAGCTCGTTGGCGAGTTCCGCGCCATACTCCGGCACACCCTTGGTGAAGGCGTTCTTTTCCGGCAGATGCGTGTGCGGCATATGGTCGACGCCGCCGAGCAGCGTGCCGAACATCTTGCGGTTGGTGACGATGCCGCCGACCGAAATGCCGCCGAAATTGACGCCGTGATAGCCGCGCTCGCGGCCGATCAACCGGGTGCGCGAGCCCTCGCCCTTCACACGGTGATAGGCGATCGCCATTTTGAGCGCGGTCTCGACCGATTCCGAGCCGGAATTGGTGAAGAAGACATGGTCCATGCCCTTGGGCGCCAGGTCGACCAGGCGGTTGGCCAGTTCGAACACGATCGGATGGCCCATCTGGAAGGCCGGCGCATAATCGAGTTCGGCAGCCTGGTGCTGGATCGCCTCGGTGATCTTCGGACGGCAGTGGCCGGCATTGACGCACCACAGGCCGGCGGTGCCGTCGAGCACCTTGCGGCCGTCGCTGGTTGTGTAATGCATGTCCTTGGCGGACACCATCATGCGCGGCGCCTGCTTGAACTGCCGGTTTGCCGTGAACGGCATCCAGAATGCACTGAGATCGTTCGGCGTGACTTTCAGCCGGTTGGACATGACCAGGACTTCCCCTTGTAAACTGTTTCGCTGCGCCCAACGCTTGGTCTTTGCCGCGTTTTCATGCTACGCAAATTTTTGACCGATTGGACAAACGTTAGCACCGCCCTTTAGGCGGTCAAGGATTACTAGCGGAAATGCGGCACCTGAAGTGCGTTCCACAGGCTAGGGAAAAACTGGTCCAGAGAATTGGTCCAGATGAGCCTCAACACGAGGGCTTGCAACGGTGACCATCGGCACGGATGCCCCTCGCCGCACCCGCATCCAGCAGGAAAAGCGCGAACTCATCCTGGAGGCGGCGCTTGAGGTCTTCTCCACCAACGGCTTTCGCGGCTCGACCATCGACCAGATCGCCGAAGCTGCCGGCATGTCGAAGCCGAACCTGCTCTATTATTTCCGGCGCAAGGAAGACATCCACGAAACGCTGATGCAGCGCCTGCTCGACACCTGGCTGGCGCCACTGCGCGAACTTGACGACATTGGCGATCCCCTTACCGAACTACGCAGCTACATCAGGCGCAAGCTGGAGATGGCGCGCGATTTTCCGCGCGAGAGCCGACTGTTCGCCAACGAGATCTTGCAAGGCGCGCCGCGCATCATGCCGCTGCTGGCGGGCGAACTGAAAACGCTGGTCGACGAGAAGGCCGCCGTCATCAAGGGCTGGATGCGCGCCGGCAAGATCGCCAAGACCGACCCGTGGCACCTGATCTTCTCGATCTGGGCGACGACGCAGCATTATGCCGATTTCGACGTCCAGGTCCGCGCCGTGCTCGGACCGAACCGCGGCGGCGACGGCCGCTTCGAGGATGCGGCAAGATTTCTCGAGCAGTTGTTCCTCGATGGGTTGAAGCCGAAGGGCTAAATGGTTTCGTCATTCTAGGGCGAAGCAAGGAGCGAAGCGACGCGGCGCAGACCCTAGAATCCATGCCGCGACTTCAACGCGCCGCAAAGGTCCAAATTCTGCTCAGTAGTACTCTTCGGCAAACGCCCCGGCATGGATCCTCGGGTCTCCGCGTCCGCTTCGCCCGTGGATGACGAAGCCGAGGGGGACGCCAGCCAACCTCAGGCGCTGCGCCGCTCGGCCGGCAGCGCGTCCAGCAATGCCTGCAGCTTGGCGATCGAATTCTGCTCGGCTAACGGCGTGTAGACGATCAGCTTCATGTCCGAGCCGTCGCCGATCGACAGGCTCATATGCTCGAAGGTCATGGCGCCCGCGCTCGGGTGCCGGACATGTTTCACCCCCGACAACCGATGCGCGACGTCGCGCTGCGGCCACCAAGCACGAAATTCGGGGCTCGAACGCGTCATCAACTCGATCAGCCGCTCGAAATCCGGATCGCCGACATAGCGGGCGCTCGTGGCCCGGAACGAGGCCAGCACGGTGCGCGCCAGTTGCTCCCAGTCGACCAGCAGGTGCCGGTGATGCGGGCTCGTGAACACCATGTGGACGATGTTGCGGGCGTCACCCTCCAGCAGACCATAATCGCCGAACACCGCCACAGCCGCCGGGTTCCAGGCCAGCACGTCCCAGCGCCGCCCGACGACATAGGCCGGCTGCAGCACCAGGCTCTGCAGCATGTGCAGCAACGGGCCATCGACCTTTTCCGGCGCTACGGCACGGCGCTCCGGCTGCTGGCGGTCGGCGAGGATGAAAAGATGCTGTTTTTCGGCGGCGTCGAGGCACAGTGCTTCGGCGAGCGCCGTCAGCACCTCGACCGAGGGCCTGACCTCCCGCCCCTGCTCCAGCCATGTGTACCAGGTCGTGCCGACACCGGCGATCATCGCCACCTCCTCGCGGCGCAAGCCCGGCGTACGTCGCCTGAGACCGGTGGCGATGCCTGCGGCCGAGGGCGTCAGCCTTTCGCGGCGCGAGCGCAGGAAGGCGCCGAGTTCGCGCCGGCGGCTGTCTTCAGCCGAACGTGTGGGGGCCGCGTGAGGTTGGGACTCCATGCGCGTATTATAGCAGTATTGATACCAGGATAAAGTTTGAACTGTTTGGCCAGCGCCAACTGCCCCATCTTCCGTTCAGAGCAACAGAACGGAGGCTCTGAACATGGAACTCAAAGACAAGACGATCCTCATCACCGGCTCGACAGACGGCGTCGGCCGCGTTGTCGCACAACGGCTCGGCGCCGCGGGCGCCCGTGTGCTGGTGCACGGCCGCGATGCGATGCGCGGCAAGGCTGTTGTCACCGAGATCGAAGCCGCCGGCGGCAAGGCGGAGCTTCTGGTCGCCGACCTCTCTTCGCTGGCCGAGGTGCGCCACCTCGGCGAGGCGGTGCGCGCCCGGACGAACCGGCTGGACATCCTCATCAACAATGCCGGCATCGGCACAGCGGGCCAAGGTGCCAAAAGGCAGGTGAGTGCCGACGGCTATGAACTGCGCTTCGCGGTCAACTATCTCGCCGGTTTCCTGCTGACATCGGAGCTCCTGCCATTGCTGAAGGTGAGTGCGCCGGCGCGCATCGTCAATGTCGCCTCTGCGGGGCAGCAGGCGATCGACTTCAGCGATGTCATGCTGACCCGCTCCTATGACGGGGTGCGCGCTTATTGCCAGAGCAAGCTGGCGCAGATCCTGTTCACCGTCGATTTGGCCGAACAGTTGAAAGGCACCGGCGTCACCGTCAACGCATTGCATCCGGCGAGCTACATGAACACAACCATGGTCCGGCAGGCCGGGGTGACGCCGTGGAGCTCGGTCGAGACCGGCGCCGATGCCATCCTCAATCTCGCCACCTCACCCACGCTCAACGGGAAAAGCGGCCTCTATTTCGACGGCCTGCGGGAATCCCGCGCCGATGCTCAGGCCTACGACGCCAAGGCAAGGCAACAGCTGAGAAGCTTGAGCCTCGACTTCATCGGCCCGGCCTCCCCCACATCGAAGGAACAGCATTGATGACCAAGGCAATCCAACACACCGTCATCATCGGTGGCTCGTCCGGCATCGGGCTGGCGACGGCGCGCAAACTGCTTGGCCCGGACATGAAGGTAACCATCACCGGCCGCAACGAGGACAAGCTGAAGAGCGCTTGGAAGAGCCTTGGCGGTGCTGCCGAGAAGGCCGCTTTCGACGCGTCGAAGCCGGATGAGGTCCGTCAATTCTTCGAGCGCCTCGGCCCCTTTGATCACTTGGTGCTGGCGGCCAGCGGCGGCAGGGGCCTCGGCCCGTTCCCGGCGCTTGACCTGAGTGACATCGGCAGTGGCGTGGAGGAAAAGGTCCGCCCGCAGCTGTCCTGCCTGCAGGCCGCCTTGCCGACACTCAACAAGGCCGGATCGGTCACCTTCATCTCGGCGGTGTCGGCGCAGCTCGCAACGCCCGGCGTCGCCGGTATCGCCGCCATCAACGGCATGCTGTTGACCGTGGTGCCGATCCTGGCGATGGAGTTGAAACCGCTGCGCGTCAATGTCGTGGCGCCAGGCGTCATCGACACACCCTGGTGGGACTTTCTGGCCGAGGAGCAGAGGCAGGCGCTGTTTGCCGACTATGCCGGCAGGACCCCGGTCGGCCGCATCGGTCGCGCCGAAGACGTCGCCGCGGCAATAGCCTTCCTCGTCTCCAACGGCTTCATGACCGGTCAGGTGCTGACCTGCGACGGCGGACTGCGATTTGCGGCGTAGCGTTCCGGGCGCCGACAGGCTTTTCACCCTCAATTGGCTCTCTTTGGATCACCCCGCACGCTCTTTTCGCCGGGGCTGTCACCGCCCGGTCTCACCGCATCTGAAGCGGTCTTTTCCGGAACATAGGAATAATCAGGCGTATCAGCCCCATACATCTTGTTGTCGATCGCCTCTTGCCAGCTGAAATCCGCGTCGGACGGTGAAACGTCGGCAATGTCATGGCGGGAGGAGCGAGAGTGCAGCCAGTTCGGGGTGATCTCTCGGACCAATTGTGCAAAGCGTCCCATCGAAACCGTTCCTTTCCTTGCCCTTTCCAGGAGGCGCGATCGCGGTTGCGTCGGCTGGATCTAAAGTTGACCTCTCAGCCAGGCCAGCGTCTCGACAACGTCGGCAAGCCCGTACCGCGCTGCGGTGTGCGCTGGTGGTTTGACGCGGATCGATATGCCGCCGGCATCATTGACGGCCTCAAAACCGTTTTCATCCGACGTGTCGTCGCCCAGGAAGACCGGGCGACGGCCCGTGAATGGCGCAATTTCCATGAAACGCCGGATCGCGGCGCCCTTAGCGGCCTCGAGCGGCAGCAGTTCCACACCGGCATTGCCGGGAACCACCCGGTAGCCCTTTGGCAGCGTGGCCAGCGCCTGCTCGACAAGCTGCGTCGCGCGCGGAAGCAGATGCGGGGCGGCGCGCGTGTGGATGGCCAGCACCCGTCCTTTGCGCTCGATATAGGCGCCGCGACCGAGCTCGGCCTCGATCTCGTCGGCAAGCGCAGAAATATCCGCCGGCTCATCCGCGACTTCGACGTCGTCGTTCGGTAGGAGCCGATGTTCCAGGCCATAGAGCCCGGCGGCGCGCAGCTTCAAAGGCTGAAACAGATGATCGACAGCCGCGACGGAACGGCCTGTTATGAAGGCCAATGCCCCGTTCAGCTTGCGATCCAGGCCTTGCAGCAAGGAGCGGAGCTCGTCGCTGACCGAGACGGCGTCCGGGTGTTCGGCATGTTCCAGCAGGGTGCCGTCGATGTCGAGGAACAACGCCCATTCGCCGGTCAGCACAGTGTGCGGTTTCTCCATGACGGCCTGTGGCTTGTGCAGGGTCTCGCCAACAATGTTTTGCAGCGCATCGCTCATGACATCGCCACCCGTCTGCGCTCAAAAATGGAGACGACATTGTCGACGCTGGGCGGCGGGTCGCTGATGGCACCGGTCACCCGATCGAGGTCCCCGCGCTTGCGCAAACGCGCCGCATCCAGAAGCATGCTGCCGGCCCAGCGATAGACATTGTTGTTGCGGATTGTCTCGCGCATGGGGCGCATGCGCTCGCGCTGTTCTTCGGGCGACATGGTCAGTGCCTGCAACAGCGCTCCGCTCATCATGGCGGCATCGTAAGGGTTGACGATCAGCGCCTCCAGCAATTCACGCGAGGCGCCGGCGAATGTGCTGAGCATCAAAACGCCCTGCTCGTCGTCGCGCGCGGCGACGAATTCCTTTGCGACGAGGTTCATGCCGTCATGCAGGCTGGTGACCATGCATATGTCGGCGGCCCGATAGATCTCGTAGACCTGTTCTTGCGAGTGATGTTCGGCCACCATGATCACCGGCCTGTAGCCCTCGCTGCCATAACGCCGGTTGAGCTCTTCGGCATAACGGTGGCACTCGTCATGGAGCAGCTTGTAGGCAGGCAGCGTGCCGCGGCTGGGCGCCGCGATCTGCAGGAAGACCAGTTTTCCGATCCACTCAGGCTGTCGCTTGAACAATTCGTTCAAAGCGTGAAACCGATCGAGAATGCCCTTGGTATAATCGAGGCGCTCGACCCCGACGGCCAGCTTCACATCCGCTTTAAGGCCGAACCTCTCGCGCATGCGAGCGCGGCAATCGTCGACAGCGGGAAGTTTCGCCAGCAGGTCCGCCGGCCATTCTATCGAGATGGGATAGGCGTGCACCAATGTGGTCCGTCCGCCGTAGGAGATGGCCGCATCGGCCCGCTCGATGCGGCTTTCCAGGAAGCGATCGACGCTTTCGGTGAAATTGTTGGCATGGAACTGAGTGTGGAAGCCGATGATCGAACTGCCGAGCAGGCCTTCGAGGATGCGTTCACGCCATGGGCAGATGCTGTACACTTCCGAATTTGGCCACGGGATGTGCCAGAAAGTGATGACGATCGCCTCCGGCAGGCGCTCGCGGATCATGCGCGGCAGCAGCGCGAAATGGTAATCCTGAACCAGCACGATCGGCCGCTCGTTGCGCGCCTCGGCAACCACGGTATCTGCAAACTTCCGGTTGACGGCTTCATAGGCAGCCCAGTCGGAGGCGCGAAAAATCGGCCGGGTGAAGGCGATATGGCAAAGCGGCCAAAGGCCCTCATTGGCGAAACCGAGATAATAGCCCTGATGCTCTTCCTCCGTCAGCCAGACCCGGCGCAGCGTGTAGGACGGGTTGCCAGGCGGCACCTGCACGCGATCGTGGTCGTCGACGGTAAGGCGGTCCGCCGTTCCGCCGCCATAGGCGATCCAGGTGCCCGCACAGGCGCGGGTAATGGGCTCGAGCGCCGACACCAGCCCGCTGGCCGGGACGAGCAACTCGACGCCGTCGTCCTTCACATTGTGGATGTACGGCTCGCGATTGGACACCACGATAACCTGCGCATCGGGCAGATCGTCGGCCAGGATCTTGCGCAATGTTTCTGGCGACCAGGTCACCAGCGCGGCATCGGCCGATTGGCCGTTCTTTTCGAACTCCCGTATCACCTTGCGCGCGGCCTCCGCCGCCACATCTTCGCCTGCCGTATGTGGGACGGCAGGAGGATGACGGCGACGGTGCCGCGATATGGAGAGGAATACGGCAAGAGCGGAAAAACCGAGGCTCGCGAAAATCAGAACCCAGAGCAGGTCCGCACCGTAGTTTGTCATTGAACGTCAACTCACCCCGGCCGTCGGCGACCGTTTGTTCGTGTTTCCCGTTTGAAACGGTCCGCCGGCCACGTGGTCGGCGTTCGGACCAGTGTTTTTGCAACGCACAAGGCCTGGATCGGTTCCGCCAATTTTGTTCGGATCATGTTCTTACTATGAGCGGCACCAGCCCTTCATGGCGGTCGGCCAGGAAAGCGACGACCCGGTCGCCGACGCGCTGGAAGGTGAGATCGACGACCCGGTCGCCGACGCCCAGGTGCCGCAGTGTCAGCGTGTCGATGCCGATCGGCAGCCTGGGGCGGCCAACGCGAATCTCACCCTCCCAGCCGTCGATCTCCAGGCCAAGACAGGCCTGCATCAACATGAAAGCGGAGCCCGCCGACCACGCTTGCGGCAGGCAGGCGACGGGATAGGCGATGGGTGCTTCGCCCGGCGCACGTGTAAAACCGCAGAACAGTTCGGGCAGCCGCATGTTGAAATGGACCGCGGATTCGAACGTGCCGCTCATCAGGCGAACCACGCTTTCGCGCTCGCCATAGCGCGCCAGCCCGGCACCGCAAAGGGCGGTATCGTGCGGCCAGATCGAGCCATTGTGGTACGACATCGGATTGAAGAACACGGCATCGTCGGCGAGCGTCCGCAGTCCCCAGCCCGAATGGAAGGAGGCGGAAAGCAGCTGGTCAGCCACCATCTGGGCCCGCGCAGGCTCAGGCAATCCGACAAAGAGCAGATGCCCCGCATTCGAGGTCCGCACCTTGCAGGGCTCGCCGGCACCGTCGATTGCCAGCGCATAGAAGCCGAGATCGTCAAGCCAGAAATCCCGTTCCACGGCAACCCGCATCGCTTCGGCGCGATCATCCCAGTGGTCGGCCCTGTCGTTCTCGCCCCGGCGACGGGCAAGTGCCGCCAGCCCCCGGAAGGCGGCAAAGACGTAGCCCTGCACTTCGACAAGGGCGATCGGGCCCTTGGGAATGCGGCCATCGGCATGGAAGACCGAATCGAAACTGTCCTTCCATCCCTGGTTGGCGAGGCCGGACTCGGCCGCTCGCTGGTAAGTCACGAATCCGGTCTCCCGGCCCGCCTCCTCCGTCCATTCGGCCGCGGCGCACAGCGACGGCCACAGGCCGTCGATGAACGCCATGTCGCCGGTACGATCGGCGTAGGCACAGGCAAGGTAGATGTAGAGCGGTGTCGTATCGACGCCACCGTAGTAGCGGCCAAAGGGAAGCTCCCGCAGCGCCACCATTTCGCCCTTGCGGGTCTCGTGCATGATCTTGCCCGGCTGCGAATCGCTGAACGGCGATGTCTCGGTCGCCTGATGCTGGGCCAGAAAGGCCAACACGCCCCGCGCCAGGCCCGGATTGAGCCACAGCATCTGCAGCGCCGAAATGACGCCATCGCGGCCGAACGCCGTCGAGAACCAGGGGATGCCGGCATAGGGATAGGGGCCGGTCGCCAGCTCGGTGGTCAGCAACGCGACATCGGCGCGAGCGCGCTCGACCCAGTCGTTGAAGACACGGCCCGAGCTGCGCACCGTCGCGCCATGGCGACGTTTGGCCCGCATGCCAAAACGGGCGCGGGCGGCAGCGGCGCGGAACCGGTCGCGGTCGGGCTTGTCGGCCACCTCGGGACCGACCTCGACATAAAGCACCTTCCTGCTGCGCTTGGTCACGGCGATCAGGAAATCGGCACGGTTGGCACTCAGTTGGTCCGGCGCCTGCGAGAACGATATCGCCGAGAGGCGGGCCAGGCCATCGAGCCCATCATAGCGCAGCAGGACCGACGTCGCGTTTGTTTCGGCGGCATGGGCCAGCCCGCGCTTCGGCCGTGTCGAGCCACGCACTTCGAACATGTCGCGGAAATCGGCGGAATAGTGCAGGGAAACGCTGATCGTCGAGTGTTCCCGGCTGTAATTGGAAAGGGTGATGCGTTCAAACAGCCTGTCCTGCCAAAGCAGTCTGACGCGTTCGATGTGAATGGCTCCCTGCGGGATGTCGCGTCCACCGGCGCTCTGTATCGGCAGATTGGTCAAATTGGTGGTGAACAGCACATTGTCCTGGCTGAGCGAGGCGCCGAGCAGAGATGTCTGCCTGCCGCCGACGGTCAGCCGGAACTCGGAAAGAACCCGCGTGTCGTCGCGAAAGAAACCGTCGCCGGCGCCACGTATGTCGCCATAGGCGTCGGCAACGGCGAAGCAATCGCCCTGCTTGAGCGCAAACAACCGATGCGGCTCGCGAGGGGCGGTGGCGTCGAGCGATGCAAGCGCAACCGCAGGATCGAGCTGGCGCTCATCGAGTTGGGCCATTCGTCAAAGATCCCTGTTGTTTCGTTGCCGTGGCTCGAGCACGTCGCTGCTCAAGACGCCTTCGCCGTGCTCGGGACGCCGATCAGGCCCGCATAGGCGGCCAGATAGTCGCCGGCCATTCTCCTGGCGGAGAACCGCTTTTCGAAAACGGCCCTCACCTTTCGCCTGTCGAGTTGCAGCAAGTCCGGCACCGCAGCGACCGCGCTATCCATTGTGTCAGCGATAAAACCGGTGACGCCTTGATCGATGATCTCCGGCAGCGCACCGCAATTCCAGCCGATGACCGGTGTACCGCAGGCCATTGCCTCGATAGCGGCAAGGCCGAACGGCTCCGGCCAGTCGATCGGGAACAGCAGGCCTGCCGCCTTGCCGAGAAATTCCGCCTTCTGGTTTTCCTCGATCTCACCGACATAGACAACGCGATCGCCATCGATCAAAGGCTCGACCACCTCACGGAAATAGGCGCGATCGTCGTCGCCGATCTTTGCCGCGAGCTTGAGCTTGAGCCCCGAACGCAAGGCGATCTCGATGGCGCGATCCGGGCGCTTGTCGCGTGAGAACCGGCCGAGGAAGGCAAGGTAGGGTTCTTCGGCGGCCGTCTCGAACGTCGGTTCGTAGAGAGCAGTCGGCAATCCGTGATGGATCGTCGCCAACCAGTTGGCGTTGGCAAGGCCCGCCTTCTGGCTGTGCGAAATGGAAATCAGGGGAAAGCGCGGGAACCGTTCATAGGCCGGCGCCAGGTCGACATAATCCAGGCGGCCATGCGGCGTCGTCACCGTCCGCTCCGCAATATCCTCAAAGAAGGAAAAGTGCAGGAAGTGGCTGAGGTGGAAGTGGATGACGTCGAACTCCGACGCCCGTTCCCTCACCTGCGCAAGCATCGAAAGATGCGCCGCGATCTCGGATTTGAGCGGACGCGGATCGAGGCGCAACGCGCGTTCCCGGCTGGGTACCAGCTTCGCGGAGGTCTGGCTGTCGCCACTGGCAAACAGCGTCACCTCATGACCCAGATCGACCAGCGCTTCGGTCAGATACGAGACGATGCGCTCGGTGCCGCCATAGAGCCTTGGCGGCACCGATTCATAAAGCGGCGCGACATGGGCGATTTTCATATTTCATCCTGGATGCTGGGCATGCAGGTGTGAAATGCGTCAACGGCTCGATTGGTTCCGATTTTATGGTCGAGCCGTCGGCACCAGAGGCCGCAGTCGGCATGGAACTGTGCGTCAAACGGATTGCGCGATCAGGGTCAGAAAGCCACCGCTCAGGGCAACATTCCCGACGAAGCCATTGATGCGGGACGCACGGTCCGGACCCTGATGGTCCCAGAAATTGTGGAACATCGGCGTGGCGACGATGAGGAACAGCAGCAGCACCGTGGCCGCGAGTGCCGTCCACAATCCTGCGATGACCAGCACACCGGCGGCGACCTGAAGTACGATACCAGTCCACAGTGCCAACCGCGCCTGCGGCACACCGCGCGCGGCCATCAGCTGGGTCAGGAAGGCCGCGTTCTGGATGTTGCGCAGGCCGGCGAAAACGAAGGCGCCGCCGAGCAGCAGGCGAGCGAGAAACAACAAGGTCGAAGGCAAATCCGCAGGCATCAAACTCTCCCCTTTAAAGGTTCAAGGCAGTGGGAGCGCGCTCTCTACGGCGCTCCCAACATGATTGGACAATCAGGCAGCCTTGGCCGCCGGCATCGGATGTATGGCCTGGAACGGGATGCACAGCCGGTTCCAGGTGTTGATCATGCCGAGCGCAACGGACAGCTTGACCAGCTCCTCTTCTGAGAAATGCTCCAGCGTACGTGCATAAAGTTCGTCCGGCACGCCATTGCTGGCGATCAGGGTGACGGCTTCGGTCCAGGCCAAAGCCGCGCGTTCACGCTCCGAGAACAGCGGCGATTCCTTCCAGGCTGAAACCAGATAGAGCCGCTGCTCGGTCTCGCCGTCGCGCCTGGCCTCGCGGCTGTGCATCTCGACGCAGAACGAGCAGCCATTGATCTGCGAAGCCCTGAGTTTGATCAGGTGCAGCAGGCTCACCTCGAGCCCGCATTCGTCCACCGCCTTGTTGAGCGCCGACACCGCCTTCATGATCTCCGGCGCTTTGGCGAAAAATTGCAGCCTCTGTTTCATCGTCTTGTCCTTTCACGTCTGCTTGGGTTTTGAGGTTTTGGGGTTAACTGGATTTCTGCGGCCGCTGGTGGCGCTCGACAAAGGCGCAGCTCGCAGCAAGCGACCTGGGATCGCCTTCTGCCGCATAGGTGGCCACGATATCGGACAGCTTGGTCTCGGCGAGCGCGGCGCGATAGGCGCGTTCGGCCTTCAGCATCGCGGCGTTGATGCCGCAGGGTTTCACATAGGCCGACGCATCGAGCTTCACCGGACCGCGCTGGCGGATCTCGCCGCAGCGGAAGGCCGGCTCGCGGCCCTCGACGGCCAGCACGATGTCGAGCAGCGTGATGCGCTCGGCTGGCCGCGCCAGCCGATAGCCACCGGCAGGCCCGGGCACCGATTCCAGGACGCGCGCCGCGCTCAGCATGTTGAGATGCTTGAGCAGATAGCTCGGCGAAAGGCCAAAGGCCTCGGCGAGAGCGGCGCCCGGCATGGTGCTATTGCCTTCCACACTGGCCAGCGTGGCGGCGCAATGGATGGCTGCTTCAACACCCTCGCCCAGCTTCATCGAACAGGTTCCTTATTCATGGATACATACTATCGTGGATAATTCATATCTGCAATAGGAAAATGAAAAACGGCGCTCGAAAGCGCCGATTTTCTCTTGGGGGTAGTTCCTACTCCGCAGCCACCTTGGCCATCGGGTTGTTCGGGTGCGTGGTCCAGTTGGCGTAGACCGGCGATACCGGCCTGCCGGTGCGCTGGTCCATCACACCGGCTGCCAGCGGCTCCATGGTAATGCAGTTCTCGACCGGGCAGACATTGACGCAGAGATTGCAGCCGACACACTCGGCCTCGATGACCTCGAAGTGCCTGACGCCGTCGACCATGCTGGTGATCGCCTGGTGCGAAGTGTCCTCGCAGGCGATGTGGCAGCGGCCGCACTTGATGCAGGCATCCTGGTCGATATGCGCCTTGGCGACGTAGTTCAGGTTGAGATACTGCCAATCGGTGACATTGGGCGTGGCGCGGCCGACGATGTCGTCGAGCGAGGCGTGCCCCTTCTCGTCCATCCAGTTTTCCAGGCCCGCGATCATCTCCTGCACGATCTTGAAGCCGTAGGTCATCGCCGCCGTGCAGACCTGCACATTGCCGGCGCCGAGCGCCATGAATTCGGCCGCGTCACGCCAGGTGGTGATGCCGCCGATGCCGGAGATCGGCAGGCCCTGCGTTTCCGGATCGCGCGCGATCTCGGCCACCATGTTCATGGCGATCGGCTTTACCGCCGGCCCGCAATAGCCGCCATGCGAGCCCTTGCCGTCGATGGTCGGCTGCGGCGCGAAGCTGTCGAGATCGACACCAGTGATCGAATTGATGGTGTTGATCAGCGACACCGCGTCGGTGCCGCCGGCATGTGCTGCGCGCGCGGGCTTGCGCACATCGGTGATGTTGGGCGTCAGCTTGGTAATGACGGGCATACGGGTGTTCTGCTTGCACCAGCGCACCACCATTTCGATATATTCCGGCACCTGGCCGACGGCGGCGCCCATGCCGCGTTCCGACATGCCGTGCGGACAGCCGAAATTGAGCTCGATGCCGTCGGCTTCGGTCTCCTCGACCACCGGCAGGATCGCCTTCCAGGCTTCCTCGACGCAAGGCACCATGAGCGAGACGACGATGGCGCGGTCGGGCCAGTCCTTCTTGACCTGCTTGATCTCGCGCAAATTGACCTGCAGGTCGCGGTCGGTGATCAGTTCGATGTTGTTGAGGCCGAGCAGGCGGCGGTCGGCGCCCCAGATCGCGCCGTAGCGCGGACCGTTGACGTTGACCACCGGTGGGCCCTCCTCGCCCAGCGTCTTCCACACCACGCCGCCCCAGCCGGCCTTGAAGGCGCGGATGACGTTGTAGGCCTTGTCGGTCGGTGGCGCCGAGGCCAGCCAGAACGGATTGGGCGACTTGATGCCGACGAAATTGTTTCTGATATCCGCCATGCTCATGCCCTCCCGTTCGAGGTCAGTGCCCGATTGATGCTCTCCGCAGCGTCGCGTCCCTGCGCGACCGCCGAGACGGTCAGGTCGTCGCCACCGAAGATGCAGTCGCCACCGGCCCAGACCTTGGCAAGCGACGTGCGCCCTTCCGAATCCACCTTGATGCGGCCGGCTTCGAGCTCGATCGATGCACCGCTGCCGTTGAGGGCGGCCGGGACAAAGCTCTGTCCAATCGCCTTGAACACCTGGTCGGCAACGAGCGTCAGCGTCTCGCCGGTGCCGGCAAGCCTGTCGCCGTTGAGGGCGGTGTATTCGAGTTCGACGGCAGTGACCTTGCCGCTCTCGGCGATCACCCGCTTCGGCTGCAGCCAGTGACGGATGCTGACGCCATTGGCAGCGGCCAGATCCTGCTCGAACTCAGACGCATTCATGTGCTCCTGGCCGCGCCGGTAGCAGATCGTCACCTCCTCGGCGCCGAGCAGCTTCGACTGTACCGCGGCGTCGATGGCCGTCATGCCGCCACCGATGACGACGACGCGGCGACCAACCGGCAGGCCGGAAAGGTCGCTGGCCTGGCGCAGCTCGGCAATGAACTCGACCGCGTTGATGACGCCGTCAGCGTCCTCGCCATCGGCACGCAGCGCATTGACACCGCCAAGGCCCATGCCGAGAAACACCGCGTCGTAATTGCGGATCAGATCCGACAGCTGATAGTCGCGGCCGAGCGCCTTGCCGTTCTGGATGTCGATACCGCCGATCGCGGTCACGTAGTCGACTTCGGCCTGGGCGAAATCGTCGACGCTCTTGTAGGCGGCGATGCCGTATTCGTTGAGGCCGCCGGCCTTCGCGCGCGCCTCCAGGATGGTCACGTCATGGCCGTGGCGGGCGAGCCGGTGCGCGGCGGCAAGGCCGGCCGGCCCGGCGCCGACCACGGCGACCGTCTTGCCGGTCGGCTCGGCGCGCGGATAAAACTGCTTGTTCTCGCCCATGGCGACGTCGGTGGCGTAGCGCTGCAGGCGGCCGATCTGCACCGGCTTGCCTTCCGCCACCTCGCGCACGCAGACTTCCTCGCACAGCGTCTCGGTCGGGCAGACGCGGGCGCACATGCCGCCCAATATGTTCTGGTCGAAGATGGTCTTGGCCGAACCGATCGGATTACCGGTCGAGATCTGGCGGATGAACAGCGGAATGTCGATCGAAGTCGGGCATGCATTCATGCACGGTGCGTCGTAGCAGAAATAGCAGCGGTCGGATTCGACCAGCGCCTCGTGGTGGTCGAGCGGCGGGTGCAGGTCGGAAAAATTATCCGCATACTGGTCGGCCGAGAGCCTGCCGCCCGCAATGCCTTCCCTGAATTGGCCTTCTGGCATCGTCAGTTCCCCATGTTTTCTTTTGGAGAAGGCTAGCACGTTTTATTTTTTTATCAATTGGTCAATTTTCGACGCAAGTCACTGAAAAGGCTCGGCAATAATATGATTTTTTTACTCATATTATTGCGACTGCGGTCGGGCTTGCAGTGCGAGCGAAAGGCCAGGCTCAAGCTTGCGGCCATGGATGGCCCTGACCTCCTGCGCCACCAATTCCTGCAATCGCCACAGATTGCGGTCGCGGATGCCGAATGCTTCGAGATGGCTGACCGTGTTGTAGAGATATTCGGCGCCGGATCCGATATGCCCGCAGGCTCTGGCCAGCACGCTCGCCACTCTGTCCAGCGGCTGGTTCAGCGACGTTCCCCTGCCCTTCACGCCGACCCAGAAGCCGAGCGCGCGCAGCTTACCCTGCGGCGTATGCACCGGCAGCCAGCGAACCGTCTCGATGCTTTCATGGTCGCTGATCTCGCGCCGCAGCAGCCTTTCGATCTGCGCCGGCTTCTCACCCTCCGGCAAGCGATAGATCACGCCGTTGCAGCGCCCGCCCCGCTCGAGCGCCATCATCAACCCAGGCTGCTCGGCGCTGCCGCGCCAGCGCACCATGTCGAGGCAGAAGGAGCGGTGCCAGCCGAACGCGGTGGCGAGCTGTTGCTCGACCGACTCGAATTCCGGCTTCCAGATCAGCGACCCATAGGCGAACACCCATAACGGTCCCTCATCGGCTTCATTGGACAGTCGCAAGGCGAGGGTTCGAAAGTCCTCGTCGTTCATGTCTGTCCAGCTCGGGTCCGGACCGGGATCGGCCTCTTCCCGATGGCACAGTGCGACAAGCTCGGGCGTGAGCGACATCAAGCGCATGGACGACAACCCCTCATGCCCGCAGAGAAATCGAAAACCGCTGGATGCGCAATCAGGGAACGCTTGGCACACACACCCATTGTTGTCCGGGCGGTGTCGGATTTCCGTCGTGAGGATCGTCCTATGATGGACGACGATCGATCCATGAAAGGTGAGGAGACCGAAAATGCCAAAAACCCCGATGCCCTTCTTCTGGTACGAATTGATGACATCAGATCTCGACGCCGCCGAGGCGTTCTACACCCAAGTGGTCGGCTGGACGGCGCAGCCCTTCGATAAGGCACCCGGCATGCCGCGCTACATCGTCATGAATGTCGGCGAACGTGGCGTCGGCGGCCTGATGACCTTGCCCGAGGATGCCGCCAAGATGGGCATGCCGCCTGCCTGGCTCGGCTATATCCACACCAGGGATGTCGATGCCGCAACTGCATCGCTGGAGAAAGCCGGCGGCACCGTTCACCGCCAGCCCGACGACATTCCGGGCGTCGGCCGCTTTGCCGTCGTCGCCGATCCGCAAGGCGCGACCTTCATGTTCCTGCAGCCGAACGGTCCCGACCAGCCTGTCGTGCCGGCCAGCACGCCGGGCCACATCGGCTGGCACGAGCTTTACACGTCGGACTGGAAAGCCGCGTTCGATTTCTATTCCGACCAGTTCGGCTGGATCGACGCCGGCGATTTCGACATGGGCCCGATGGGCACGTACCAGACTTTTACGGCCGGCCCCGAATCCGGCGGCGGCATCATGAACAAGCCCGCGCAGATCCCGGTCCCGGTCTGGCAATTCTACTTCAACGTTGCGGCCATCGACGCGGCGGCCAAACGGGTCACCGACAATGGCGGCAAGATCCTGATGGGGCCGATGGAGGTCCCCGGCGGCAGTTGGATCGTGCAGTGCCAGGACCCGCAAGGCGCGCACTTCGCCTTGATGGCGCCAGTCCGCTGACGGCGATCGAACACCGCTGACACAAAGTGCGGGCTTTCATCGGACCACCGATGAAGGCCTCTCCCCCCTGCCTGGCGCCGCCTCATTCCGGCGCCAGCACCGCAACCTTCAACTCAGCTTTCTTCGCGCCGCTGAACTGGACGGTGGCCGGGCCGGGCGCAAGCTTGAAGCGCACGCTCTTGCGGATGCCAGGGCATGTTTTCACGCCACTATAGCCCGCCGACTTGATGGCCTGGCCATCCTGGATGACATCGATCCAGGCCTCCCCCGAGAGACTTATCTGGATGGCTCCCTCGGATGGCACCTCCACGCTGGCGATGGCCCCGAAACTGTCTGATGCCGGCGCACGTTCGGGCGCTACCGCAAAACCGGCTTTCTCTACCGGCACCAGCGCCAGGTCCGCAGCCGCACCAACCGCCAGTGCCGCTCCGGACGGCGTTGCCGGTGCCGCGGCAAACAGGGTCTGCTCCCGCGTCACGGGCCACTTGAAGGCCTCACAGCCGGCATCCTCGGCCATGGCAAAGCTGGTGCCTGCAAGAATTGCGAAGAGGCTGATGGCGACTTTTTTCATGGCAAAGGGAACCCACATTTCTAGAGTGGCCGCACTAATACAACCGCAACGATAGAAATGCAACCCTTGCGGGAAAAATATGAAGGGTCAAGCTGGGGACATTTTCAATCACCGATTGTTGACGCCAGGCCATGGGAAGTGAATGGTCCATTCCTGGGCGATAATCTATGGCCGGACGGATTGAAAATGGAGTCATTATGAAGCTTTTCGAAAGCCTCGCCAGATACCAGCCGCAGGCGCTCGGCGTGTTGCGCATCATGACCGCGCTGCAGTTCATCGAGCATGGCAGCCAGAAACTGTTCAACTTCCCCGTCAGCGTCGATCCCCACGCCCTTTCCGGGCTGACCACGACTGCCGCCATCCTCGAATTCGCCGGCGGCATCCTGCTCGCGCTGGGCCTGTTCACGCGACCGGTGGCATTCCTTCTGGCCGGCGAAATGGCGATCGCCTATTTCATGGCGCACATGCCGCGCGACTTCTTCCCGGTCAACAATGGCGGCGATTCGGCGATCTCGTTCTGCTTCATCTTCCTCTATCTGGTGTTTGCCGGCGCCGGCGCTTTCGCGCTGGACAGCCGCCGCAGCGCCTGACGCCAGAAAGAGGATGCGGGCCTGGTGCATGTCGCCCAAAAGTGCCCGGCGGTTTTGGGACAACGACATGCACAAAACAGGAATCTGAAGCGCATCGGCGAAGCCGAAGCGCTTCAAGCACGCATCCGTTCGAAATTGGCGTCGAACAGCGGCACCGCCTGAATGCGCGCCGCATGGCGCTTGCCCAGCAGCTCGATCTCGAAGCCGTCGCTCTCATCAGCGATCTCCTTCGGCACATAGCCGACGGCGACGGATTTCTTCGAATGATGCGCATAGCCACCCGACGTCACCCAGCCGCGCACCGCACCATCGAACCAGATCGGCTCATCGCCAATGACATCGGCATCGTCGGCATCGACGATAAAAGCGCGCAGGCGCAATTTGCCGCCCTGCCTGCGCTCGGCCAGCGCCGCGGCCTTGCCTATGAAATCGGCGTCCTTGCCGTAAGCAACGAAGCGGTCGAGCCCCGCTTCCAGCGGCCCGTAGATCGGCCGGTACTCGCGCCCCCATGAGCCGTAATTCTTGTCCAGCCGCAGCGCATTGAGGGCGCGCGAGCCGAACAGGCCGATGCCGAATTCCCCGCCCGCCGCCATCAGTGCTTGATAGGCGGCGCGCTGGTATTCCGGCGCCACCCAGATCTCGTAGCCGAGATCGCCGGTATAGCTCACACGGCCGACCAGGCACGGCGCCATGCCGATATCCATCCGGCCAATGGCCATGAAGGAAAAGGCCGCGTTGGAGACATCCGAGCGCGTCGCCTTTGCCAGCACATCCCGCGCCTTCGGGCCGGCGATCGACAGACCGGTGAGCTTCGCGCCCAGCGCCTCGATGCGGACCGATCCATCGTCAGGCAGGTGCTTCTCGAACCAGCGCATATGGTATTGCTCGGCGATGCCGGAGCCGGCGAGGAACCAGCCCTCGCTTCCGAGATTGGCGAGGGTGAAATCGCCGATCAGTCTGCCGTCTTCCTTCAGCATCGGCGCCAGCGTCATGCGGCCGGGCTTGGGCAGTTTGCAGGCAAGCATCCGGTCGAGCCAAGCGGCCGCTCCCTCACCCGTCACCTTGTATTTGGCGAAGCTCGAAATCTCCGACAGGCCGACACCGTCGCGAACTGTGGCGACCTCCTTGGCGACCTGCGTGAAATCGCTCGAGCGGCGCCAGGAGAATTCGTCCTTGACGCCTTCCGGCGCGTACCACAGCGGCACTTCCAGCCCATAGGCAACGCCCCATTGCGCACCCTTGGCCGACAGCAGGTCGTAGACCGGCGTCGTCTTCAGCGGCCGCCCGGCGGGCAGCTCCTCATTGGGGAAGCGGATCGAAAAGCGCCTGGAATAATTCTCGCGCACCTTGGCGTTGGTATAGGCCATCGTCGCCCAGTCGCCGTAGCGCGCGACATCCATCGCCCAGATGTCGGCGCCGGGATCGCCCTCGATCATCCAGTTCGACAAAGCGAGGCCGACGCCGCCGCCTTGCGAAAACCCGGCCATGACACCGCAGGCGACCCAGAAGCCCGGCAGCCCGCGCACCGGCCCGACCAATGGGTTGCCGTCGGGCGCGAAGGTGAAAGGCCCGTTGATGATCTGCTTGATGCCCGTGTTCTGGAAGGCCGGGAAATGGCGGAAGCCGACCTCAAGCGACGGCGCGATGCGGTCGATGTCGGGCGCCAGCAATTCATGGCCGAAATTCCATGGCGTCTGGTATTCGGACCATGGCTTGTTGGCCTTTTCGTAAGTGCCCATCAGCATGCCGCCGCGCTCCTGGCGCAGGTAAAGCTCGCCATCGAAGTCGACCGCGTGGATGATCTCGGTGCCGGTCTTGGCGTTCCAGGCGGCGACCTCCGGCATGTCCTCGGTGATCAGGTACATGTGCTCCATGGCCAGCACCGGCAGTTCGAGGCCGACCATGCGGCCGACCTCGCGCGCCCACAGGCCGCCGGCGTTGACGACATGCTCGGCCACCACCTCGCCCTTGTTGGTGATGACCCGCCACAGCCCGTCAGGGCGCCGCACGATGTCCTCGACCTTGGTGAAACGCTCCACTTCCGCCCCAAGTTTCCGCGCGGCCTTGGCATAGGCGTGGGTGACGCCGGAGGGATCGAGATGGCCGTCCTCTTTGTTCCTGACCGCGCCGACGAACTGCTTGGGATCGAGCAGCGGCATCAGTTCGGCCGCTTCGTTGGGCGAGATCTCCTCGAGCTCTATGCCGAGATAGCGGCCCTTGGCGACGACGCCGCGCAGCCAGTCGAGCCGCGCCTCGGTCGCTGCCAGAAGCACGCCACCGGTCAGATGCACGCCGGTCGCCTGGCCGGAAAGCTCCTCGATCTCCTTGTAGAGATTGATCGTGTATTTCTGCAGCTTGGCGACGTTGGGGTCGCCATTGATGGTGTGCATGCCCCCGGCCGCGTGCCAGGTCGAGCCTGAGGTCAGCTCGTCGCGCTCCAGCAGGACAACATCGGTCCAGCCGTGGCGGGCGAGATGGAACAACACGGAGCATCCGACGACGCCACCGCCAATGACCACGACCTTTGCATGCGATTTCATGGATTTTTTCTCTGATATCAGTGAGTTGAATGGGTGAATGGATTCAAGCTGGGGAACGATCACGGCTCGCCCTGCCCGATCGCTTCCTTGCGCCTGGCCATGTAAGCCTCTAGTGCCTCGCGCACGGCGATATCCATCACCGGCTCGACATAGTCCTCCAGCGCTTTCTTCCACAGCCGCGTTGCGCGTGCCGTGGCGTCGAGGCCGCCGGCTTCCTGCCAGGCTTCGTAATTCTGCCAGTTGGACAGCATCGGCTGGTAGAAGGCAGTGGCGTAGCGCTCCAGCGTGTGCGGCTCGCCGAAGAAATGCCCACCGGTTGGCACCGCACCCAAAGCCTCGACGGCGAGTTCCGCCTCATTGACTTCGATCGGGCGCAAGAACTCCATCATATGCTGGATCATCTCGACATCGATGATGAGTTTTTCGAACGACGCCGTCAGCCCGCCCTCCTGCCAGCCGGCGGCGTGGTAAACGAGATTGCCGTGGCCGAGCACCGCGCCCCACAGTGCCATCAGCGTCTCATAGGCGCCCTGCGCATCGGCGGCGTTGGAGGCCGAGCCCGGCGTCGTGCGGTACGGCAGCCCGTAGCGCCGCGCCAGTTGCCCTGACGCAATGTTGGCCTTGGTATTCTCAGGCGTGCCGAAGGCCGGCGCGCCCGACTTCATGTCGACATTGGAGGTGAAGGCGCCATACATGACCGGCGCGCCCGGACGGACAAGCTGCGTCAGCACGACGCCGAACAGCGCCTCGGCATTCTGCTGCGCCAGCGCCCCGGCCAGCGTCACCGGGCTCATCGCCCCCATCAGCGTGAACGGCGTCACCGCCACCGACTGGCCGAACTCGGCCATGGTCATCAGTCCTTCGGCCATCATCTCGTCGAAGCGGCGCGGGGAGTTGACCGAGATGATCGTGGTGATACCGGGATCGTCGCGCATCTGGTCGAGCGTCAGCCCACGCGAAATCGCCATCATCTCGATGCCGTCCAATGCCCTGCCCCGGCCGATCGCCGAGACATGGAAACTCTTGTCGGTCAGCGTCAGATTGGTGAAATAAGTGTCGAGATGGCGGGAGTTTGCCGGCAGTTCCACCGGCGCGCAGACCTGGTTGCCCAGCATGTGGATGCAGTTGAAATGCTGCGCCAGCCGTGTGAGATCCGAATAGTCGCGCAAATTGCCGGCGCGGCGGCCGCGCTCCATGTCATGGACATTGGGCGGCCCGGCAACGAGGGTGAAATTGATGGTGTTGCCGCCCAGATGAACCGCGTTGGCCGGGTTGCGCGGCGTCAACACATAGCTGGGCTGCGTGGTCTTCAGCACGTCTTCGATCAGGCCGCGATCGATGCGGACATTCGCTGAGGCATGATCGACCCTGGCGCCGGCCTTCTCGAACAGCGACAACGCCCGCGGGCTCATCACCTCGATGCCGAAATTCTCCAATATGTGCATCGACGCCTGATGGATCTGCTCGATCTGATCGGGCGACAGCATGGCCATTGGCGGATAGGGATTGGTCACCCGCCTGAGCGGCAGTTGCGGAATGGCCGATGGCCCCCGATTGCTGGTGCGCTCGGCGCCGCGTTTGCGTCTTGGTTCGTTCATGCCTTGGCATCAAAGCCCCGGCAAACCAGGCAAGCTGTCATAAATACGCCGTTTGCGGGCGTGATTTTAGCCACGGCGGCATTTCCGCAGTATCCATTTATAGAATACGACGAAATATGTCGGATTGTTGATATGGGATTTCCTCGAGCGACCGCTCGGGCGAAGCGTTAATGGACGCTGCAAGATTCCCTTTATGATTTCGGCCTATTGCTCTGCCGATGCGTAGTTCGAGTTTTAGTAAAATTGGTGCGGTTTGCGTGTTGCTGGCGCTTTCGGCCTGCGCCACGCCGCCCAGCCACATCAACAATGTCTGCGCCGTCTTCGACCAGAATGACGGCTGGTTCGACAACTGGCAGTCTGCCGCCGAGCGCACCCAACAGAAATATGGCATCCCCGTTCCCGTACTGATGGCGACGGTGCGCAAGGAATCGGGCTTCAAGAGCAATGCAAGGCCGCCGCGTACCAAGCTGCTCGGCTTCATTCCGTGGAAGCACGTCTCCACGGCCACCGGCTTCTCGCAGGCGCTGGACGGCACCTGGTCGCAATATCAGCGCGAGACCGGCAACTGGGCGGCGCGGCGGACGAAATTCGCCGATGCGGTCGATTTCGTCGGCTGGTATCATTCCAAGACATCTGACACCTACGGCGTCGCCCGCAACGACACCTACAATCTCTACCTTGCCTACTATCTCGGCTGGACCGCCTATGGCCGCGGCAACAGGGGCGATGCCGGTGTGCAGGGCTATGCCCGGGCCACCGACAAGATGGCGCGGGACTATGCCCAGCAGTTGAGCGAGTGCGGGAACTGATCTTGCCGCATCGTTGATCTCGATCTTCGGACTGTCAGCTCGGCCTTTTGCCGCGCGGACGCTTTGGTGGCGTGCCAGCAAAACCGGGGCCATCGCCATGCGGTGCGTCGTCCGGCATACCTTCGTGCGCGGCGTGTTCCTTGTCGAACTTGATCACGGGCTCCATCTTGGCCAGCACGTCGTCGGAGAGCCAGCACAGGCTCATATGACCGTCGCCGAGATGCTTGACCGGCGGCACCTTGGTCTCGCAGAGATTGTCCGGCACCAGCTTCTTGTAGCCGCAACGGGTCTGGAACGGACAGCCGGATGGCGGGTTCATCGCCGACGGGATGTCGCCTTCCAGCACGATGTGCTTCTTCACGACACTCGTGTCGGCGATCGGAATCGCCGACAGCAGCGCCTCGGTATAGGGATGATAGGGCGGTGCGAAGATCTGGTCGGTCGTGCCTTGCTCGACGATGTAGCCGAGATACATGACGACGACGCGGTCGGCGATGTAGCGAACGACGGACAGATCGTGGCTGATAAACAGCATCGTCGTCTTGTTCTTGCGCTGGATGTCCATCAGCAGTTCGGTCACCGCCGCCTGCACCGACACGTCCAATGCCGAGACCGGCTCGTCGGCCACCACCACCTTGGCGTCACCGGCAAAGGCTCGCGCCACGCCGATGCGCTGCTTCTGGCCGCCCGAAAGCTGACGCGGCTTGCGGGTTTCGAATGCCCGCGGCAGCTTCACCAGGTCGAGCAGCTCCAGCATGCGCTTGCGGCGATCGGCAACCGTCTTGCCGACATTGAACTTCTCCAGCGTGCGGATGATCTGCGAACCGACCGAATGGCTGGGATTGAGCGTGTCGAACGGATTCTGGAACACCATCTGGATCGACGACACCGTGTCGACGCTCCGTTTGTCGATCCCCGTCGACTGGATTTCCGTGTTGCCCAGCGTCACCGTGCCGGCACTTGCCGTCTCCAGCCCGAGCAGCACCTTGGCCAGCGTCGACTTTCCGCAGCCGGATTCGCCGACGATGGCGACCGTCTCGGATTCGCGCGCCATGAACGAGATCGTCTCGTTGGCCTTGACGACGCGGCCCTCGCTCGAGCCGAACACCTCGCTGCCGCCGACCCTGTAATATTTTCTGAGGTCCTCGATCTTGAGCACCGGCGCGCCGGGCACGACGCGCTCATTGACCTTCTTGGCACCGGGTGGCAGCGCTTCCCAGTCGATCTCGTTGAAGCGCACGCAGCGCGAGAAATGGCCTTCATGACCAGCGACCTCGATCATCGGGATTTCGGCGGCGTTGCAGACACCCTCGACGAAATGGTGGCAGCGCGGGCCGAAATTGCAGCCCTTGGGCCGCTCGTGCGGCAGCGGCAGCTGTCCGGGGATGGAGATCAGCGGCCGTGAGTTCTTGTCGGCGCCCGGCAGCGGGATCGAGCGGAACAGCCCTTGCGTATAGGGGTGGCGCATCCGGTCGAACACGTCCTTGATCTTGCCGGTCTCCACCGCTTCGCCCGAATACATCACGGTGATGCGATCGCAGGTTTCCAGGATCAGGCCGAGATTGTGCGACACGAAGATCATCGACGTGCCGAACTTCTCGCCCAGCCCCTTGACCAGATCGACGATGCCCGCCTCCACCGTCACGTCGAGCGCCGTCGTCGGCTCGTCGAGCAAAAGCAGCGCCGGCTTCGACAGCAGCGCCATGGCAATGACGATGCGCTGCTGCTGGCCGCCGGAGAGCTGGTGCGGATAGGAGCGCATCATACGCTCGGGATCGGGCAATTTGACCGAGCGCACCATATCGAGGGCGCGTTTATAGGCCTCTTCCTTCGACACCTTGTCGTGGATCAGCGGCACTTCCATCAGCTGCTGGCCGACCTTCATCGCCGGGTTCAGGCTCGCCATCGGCTCCTGGTAGATCATGGCGATCTTGTTGCCGCGGATGGAACGCAACTCCTCGTCGGAGAGTTCGCCCATGTCCTTGCCCTGGAACTTGATCTTGCCGCCGACGATCTTCCCGATGTTGGAGAGGTCGCGCATGATGCCGAGCGACACGGTCGACTTGCCGCAGCCGGATTCGCCGACGATGCCCATCGCCTCGCCCGGCATGACGGTGCAGGAAAAATCCATGACCGCCGGTATCTCGCCCTTGCGGGTGAAGAAGGAGATCGACAGGTTCTCGATCTCGATGATCGGCCCTTTGGTTGGCCCGGGGGTCGGCTTGGCGGGATTTCGAACTGCCTCGTTCATGGGTCGCTCCAATCCTGGTTCTTCCAGGCCTGTTTCTCTCAGGCCCATCGGGTCGAAACCCGCGACATCAGTCTTTCATCGATTGTTCGCGCAGCGAGTCGGCGAGCAGGTTCAAGCCCAGCACGAACGACATCAGTGCGATGGTCGGCGGCAGCGCCGGATGGATGAAGGAGCGCAGCAGGCGGCTGGCGTCCTTGATCGCGGTGCCCCAGTCCGGACTTTCCGGCGCCAGGCCAAGGCCGAAATAACCGAGCGTGCCGAGCAGGATCGTGGTGTAGCCGATGCGCAGGCAGGCATCGACGATCAATGGCCCGCGCGCATTGGGCAGGATCTCCCACAGCATGATGTACCAGGGCGATTCACCGCGCGTCTGCGCCGCCGCCACATAGTCGCGCGTCTTGATGTCCATCACCAGGCCACGCACGATGCGGAACACGCCGGGGCTGGAGGCGAACACCACCGCCACGAAGATGTTGAGCTGGTTTGGATCGATATGGACGATGTGCAGCGGGTCCTTATCGAACACAAGGCCGAGATAGATCCAGCCACCGAGGATCAGGGTGATGCCGAGCAGGATGTAAAGCCGGTCGGGCCGGTTCTTGTAGCGGGTCCAGAACAGCACGCTGAAGAAGATGATCGGGAACAGGAAGAACACGCCGGCCATGCCATAGGGGATCGGCGTGTCCATGATACCCGGCGTCACCAAGAGGTAGAACAGCAGGATCACCGGGAAGGCGAGCACAAGGTTGGCCAGGAACGACAGCACGGTGTCGATCTTGCCGCCGTAATAGCCGGCGGGCAGGCCGAGCGTGATGCCGACCATCAGCGCGAAGCCGGTCGCGGCAGGCGCGATGATCAGCACGATCTGGCTGCCATAGACCATGCGCGAAAACACGTCGCGCGCCAGCTTGTCGCCGCCGAACAGATAGGTCAGCCCCGACTGCGGTTCGACGGCGCCCGGCAGCACGTCCTTCATGATCGGAATCTGGGCCAGCGGATCGAAGGGCGATATTGTCGCGGCGAAGATCGCCGTGAACAGCCAGAACAGGCAGATGCCGACGCCGACGATGCCGACACCGCTGTCGAACAGCTGGCCGTAGAGCGCCAGCTTCTTCTTGTAGGCGAAGCTCGCGCCCATGACGATGACGAGCGCGATCCAGACCGGCCAGAAGCGCGACAGCACTTCGAAAACGACGGTGAAGCCACTGATGTATTGAACCGGCATCGGCTTCGCTCCCTACTGAACTCTGATACGCGGATTGAGAAATGCGTAGCCGACATCGGAAATGAGCTGCGTGATCAAGACGATGAACACCGAGACCAGCGAGCAGCCGAGCAAAAGGTCGATATCGTTGTTGCCGGCCGCCTCGACCAGCGTGTAGCCGAAGCCCTGGTAGCGGAACATCACCTCGACGATGACGACGCCGGTGAGCAGCCAAGGGAACTGCAGCATGATGACGGTGAACGGTGCGATCAGCGCGTTGCGCAAGGCATGTTTGACCACCACGCTGCCGAAGGAGAGACCCTTCAACCGCGCGGTACGGATATATTGCTGCGTCATCACTTCGACCATCGAAGCTCGCGTCATGCGGGCGATATAGCCGATGCCGTAGATCGCCAGCGTCATCACCGGCAGTGTGAAATTGTAGAAGGTGATGCCCTGGCTGGCCGAAGCCGCCGAGCCGTTCAGCCAGCCTAGCCATGAGGCGAAGATGACGGTGAAGATGACGCCCGACACATATTCAGGCGTCGCCGTCGAGGCGATCGACGCCACGGACAGCACCCGGTCGGTTCGCGACCCCTCACGCATGCCGGCCAGAATGCCGATCAGCAGCGAGATCGGCACCATCACCGCCAGCACCCAGAACATCAGGATGCCGGTAGCGCCGAGTGCCGGAAACAGTTTTGAGGCGACGGTCGCCTTGAACTTGGTCGAGCAGCCGAAATCGCCCTGGAAAACGCCGGCAAAGGTCGGCACGAGCGGATCGTTGCAGAAGGAGAAACGCTGCGCCGGCTTACCGGTCGCCGGGTCGGTTACCGGCTGCTTGGGCAAGACGCCAAGCCACTGGCCGTAGCGGACGAAGAAGTTCTGCCGGTAGCCATGGTTGACCAGCCAGCTCTCGAGCTGCTCGGCCGACGTATGCATTTCGGTCTGGCTGATCGCCAGCTTCTTCAGATTGGGTTCGAGGTTGATCAGGAAGAAGACGACCATGGTCAGGCACAGCATCGTCAATGCCATGGTGCCAAGACGCCTGATAACGAAGGAAAGCATGGCGGCCCCCTGCCGATGGGTTGGGGTTTGAGCCGGCTATGAAAGCCAACCCTGCCGTGACCGGCGGGGCTGGCTGTCAAACAGGCCTTCGGATGCGATCAACCCTGTTTTTGTTGCATGGCCTTGCCCGCGAGTCCGCAACTTTTTTGAGAATGTGCGGACCAGCAGGGACGGACAATGCAAAGAGCGAGGGAAGGGAGCGAGCCCCTTCCCTCCATGTCGATGCGATATCAAGCCTGGTCGAGCCAGACCTTGCCGTAGTCGCGCTCGAAGGTCGGGTGCATCTTGTAGTTCTGCACCGCCTTCACCGAGTGGCTGTAGAGCTTGCGCCAGTACGGCTGGATCATGATGCCGGAATCCTGCAGGATCTGCTCGATGTCCTTCATCATGTCCTTGCGCTTGGCGGCGTCGGCAACGGCGAGCGCCGCATTGAGCTTGGCATCCCAGTCCGGATTCGACCAGCCGGCCTCGTTCCAGGCCTCGCCGGTGCGATAGGCGATGGCCAGAACCTGGACGCCGAGCGGACGCATGTTCCAGTTGGTCATCGACAGCGGATACTTCGTCCAGTCGTTCCAGAACGTCGAACCAGGCAGAACGGTGCGCTTCACCTTGATGCCGGCGTCGCGCAGCTGGGCGGCGATCGCATCGCCGGTGTTCTTGTGCCAGTCTTCGTCGACGGTGATCAGCTCGTGTTCGAAGTCGGCTTGGCCGGCTTCCGCCATCAGCGCCTTCGCCTTGGCCGGATCACGGGCAACCTTGGGCAGCTCGTAATATTCCGGATGGATCGAGCAGACATGGTGGTTTTCGGCGACCGAGCCGGCATTGCCGTAGCCGAGCTGCAAGACGACATTGTTGTCGACCGCAAGCTGCAGCGCGTTGCGCACCTTCTGGTCGCCATAGGGCTTGTTGTTGACGTTGGTGCGGCAGACGATGGTCGACGCGGTGACGATTTCCGACTTCACCAGGTCCATGCCGTCGAGGATCGACACATAGTCGGCCGAAGTCTCGAAGTTGGTGTGCACTTCGCCGGCCTCGAAAGCGCTGACCATGGCTGCCGGATCGGTGCCGTAGTCGATGAATTCCAGGCCATCGAGGAACACTTCGCCGTCCCACCACTTGTCATCGGTGCGGCGCTTGTAGACCACCTTCTGACCGACATCGTAGGAGACGAGTTCGAACGGACCGGTGCCGATCGGGCAGGCCTTGAAGTCGCCGCCCTTCTCATCGAAGGTCTTGTGGACGATCAGCCCGGGATAGTCGCACATGTTCGGAATCAGCGCGATGTCCGGCTTGCTGAGCTTAAGCACGACCGTGTGGTCGTCCGGCTTGGTCACGGCGCTTTCGTCGAGCTTGTCGTCCTTGACCAGCGAGCCGAGACGGCCGGGCATGGAATTGCCTTCGGCTTTCTTGTCAGCCCACCGCTTCAGGTTGAAGATGACGTCATCGGCGGTGAAGGCATCGCCATTCGACCAGGTGACGCCCTTGCGCACATGCAGCGTATACTGCGTGGCGTCGTCGTTGACGTCCCAGCTTTCCAGCAGATAGGGGCGAAACGTGTATTCGGAGGTGTACTTGACCAGCGGCTCCAGCGCCTGGCGCTCGGCATTGGCGATTTCCGACCAGTCGGCCTTGCGCGGGTCCTTGGGATCTTTGATCCACTGGGCGATCTTCAGCGTGCCGCCCTTCTTGCCCTTTACCTCTTCGGCCTTCGCCGGCGTCGGATCGGCGAGGCCGAGCAAGCCGTAAGCCATTGCCGTCGATGCGCCGAAGACGCTGGCCATGGCCAGGAATTCGCGGCGGTCCACCTTGCCTGCCTTGGCTTCTTCGGCCATGGCCAGGATGTGATCCGGAACGCGATCGCCATTACTCTTATAAATTGTCATGACTTAACTCCCATTGTTGGCTTTCCGCCTTTTAACATTCCGCATCCAGGCCATGATGTCAAAGAGGGCGTGGATTGAGAACATGTTAGGGAATGTGCAACTTTGAAAGGGGAGCGGTTCGCGTGATAACGACAGTCTTGGCGCAAATTTGCTACTGCCCGACGGATTCTTCTGGAATCGCGATAGTCGATTAAACTGAGACATTTGCTCTGGCCCGCACAGCACCAGAATCGATCCACCATGAGGCCAAAAGCCCCGCCGGACTGTCAGTATTCCTTCTCGTAGAAGATGCCGCCCTTGGCTTCGCCGGCATCGTTGGCCTCGCCGCGCAGCTTGACGCCGCGCCCGACATTGAGGTCGATCGTCGCCTTGCCCGAGCCCGGCTTGTCGCCCTTCTGGATGGTGACATAGGTGCGGTCGTTGAGGTATTTGCCGGCCGAAACCGCCGTGCCGCCCTGATCGTCGGTGGTGACGTCGAGATCGTCGACGCCAATGGCGCTGCGCAGGTTTTCCAGCAGCGACGTCGAGCCGCCGACGCCGGCCAGCTGCCCCGCCGCTTCGGCGAGCTGGGCGATCTGCAGCGGCGACAGGTTCGACATCGAGCGGCCGAAGATCAATTGCGCCAGCACCTCATCCTCGGGCAGCGCCGGCACCGAGGAGAAGGTGAACTTCGGATTGGTCGCTTCGCCCGACACCACGATGGTGACGGTGGCGCTGGTCGTCGTCGTGGTCGCCGTCAAATTGAGATAGGGCACCAGCGAGCCGGAAAACCCGACCGTGCCTTCGGTGAAGGTCAGCCGCTTGCCGAGGATCGACAGTCGTCCGCGCTGCAAGGTGAAGGTGCCGACCGCTTGCGGCGACGAGGCCGGGCCGGTCAGCTTCAGCGAGCCGCCAAGTTCGGCATCAACGCCCCTGCCCTGGATGAAGATCTGATTCGGCGCGTTGACCGTGACATCGAGCGCAAGGCCGCTGCCGCCGCCCTTGCCGCTGGTCGTCGGCGGCCGCAGCGCCTTGTCCTGCGCCTTGACCGCGCCCGGCGCGTTCTTGTGCTTGACGTCGAGCGCCGCCAGCGAGCCCGGCAATTTGTCGGGAACGGTGATCACCGTCTTGGCGAGATTGACGGTGCCGGCGATGACCGGTGCTGAGGTCAGCGGTCCCTTGATCGTCAGGTCGCCGCCGAGATTGGCGGTCACCACCCTGCCGTCCGTATAGCGGCCGTCGACCAGCTTGATCGACAGGTCGGCCGGGAAACCCTGCGCCGGGTTGATGCCGACCGTGCCGCTGGCCGACAGGCTGCCGCGCGTCGACAGCGTTCCGGTCAGCCGGTTGATCCTGGCGACGCCGCCGGCAATCGAGACATCGGCGGCGAGATCGTTGACGGCGAGGCCGGAGCGCGCATCGACAAGGCGCGCACCCGAGGTGCTGATGCTGCCGCCGATGACGGGCGATGTCGCGGGACCGCGCACCTGTACGTTGACATTGGCGGTTCCAGACAGTGACAGGCCCTGCGCGGCAAGCTTCTGGCTGAGCAGGCCGAACGGCACGACGCCATTGAAGTCGAGCACCAGTGACGGCGTGCCGGCCGTCGTCACGGTGCCGCCGCCCTTGAGGCCAAGGCCGGCGCCATCGCCGACATTGGCATCGAAGGTCAGCTTGTTGCCGCCGAAGGTGCCGGACGAGGAGACACTCACCGCACCGACACCGGCACCGCGCGTCTGCGAGGTCTGCACGCCGGCCGCGTCGAGGTTGAAGGCAATGGCGGGGTTCGCCGGCGCACCCGTCACCTTGACCGTGCCTGAGATCGAACCGGCGGCGTCGAGCCCCGGCGAGAAACTGTTGGCGAGCGACATCGGCACCCGCGCCAGTGTTGCATTGATGTCGAGCGCCGTGCCGACCTTGCCGGTCACCGTCGCCGTGCCGCCGCCCAGGTTGAGCACCAGCCGGTCCAGCGTCGTCGTGCCGTTGGCAATGCTGACGGTCGAGGCCTGGGCAATGGCCGCCTTGATGCCTTGTACGGTCGCCTGGCCGGAGGCAAGCTCGATGGTCGTCGTGCCGTTGGCCACTTTCACCCGGCCGGCGGCCTGTGCCGGAATGCCCTTGACGGTTGCGCCGCCGGAGAAGCCCGTCCAGTCGCCGTCGCGCTTCAAGTCGACATCGATGCCGCTGATCACGGTGCCGCCCGACGTGACGGTGTCGGCGCGAATCTTTCCGGAGATCACGGGCGCCGCCAGATAGTTGGCGACCAGCGCATCGATCGAGACGGCTTTCGCCTGCAGGTCGCCGCGCGTAATCGATGCTGTCGCCGCCTTGATTGCGACCTGTGGCGCATTGCCGTTCTTCGAAAAGGCGATCGTGCCGCGCACATCGCCTTCGGCCTTCTCCAGGGCAAGTGCTGCCAGCGGGCCGATATCGGGCAGGTCGAGCGCGATGGTGCCGACCGGCACGAACTTCTCGTCCAGCGCCAGATCGCCGGAAATCCTGTTCTTGCCGAGCGACAGCAGCAGGCCATTGATGGCGCTCTTGCCGTCCGCCGTCGCCAGCACCGCACTGCCTTGCAGCGCCTGGCCGGCGACATTGCCGGTCAGCTGCACATTCGCCGCCGGATTGGCGGCATCGGCCTTGCCGGTGGCGGTCAGCTTCAGCCCGGTGATCTCGCGCGCCGCCACGAGAAGGCGGTCGCTGTCGATGGTCAACGACAGGTCCGGCGCCGCGGCCGGGCCCTGCGCGTTCAACGCAAAAGCGATGGCGCCCTTGGCGTCTTTCGACAGCAGCGAGATGTCGCTCAGCGCACCCTTGATGTCGGCGGCTACCTTGTTGTCGGCAAGGCTGGCTCGCCCGTCTGCGGTCAGCGCGCCCGAGGTCAGCTTCAATCCGCCTATAGCGATACTGCCGTTGGGGTCGCGCTTCAGCGTGGCGCTGATCTCAGCGCGTTCGCCAAGCATGCCGCGTGCCGCCGCCGGCAAGGCCGACGATGGGGCATCCGCCTTCAGATTGAGGTCGATGGCACCGTCACGCAGCGATACCTGGCCGGCAACCTGGCTGTTCAGCGCATCGCTCTTGAGCGAGCCGCTGTCTATGGCAACCGCATCGGCTGTCAGGCGACCGCTGAGCGCCGCCGTGACCTTGCCGGCGATCAGCGGCGCAATCACCGGATTGTCGAGACCGACCTTGTCCACCGACACTGTGCCGGAAACCGGCCCTGCGCGGTTCTTCAGATCGAACGCATCCGAGTGCAACGCCAGGGCAAGCCCGTCCACCCTCGCCGGACTGGTGACGATCGAGGGCAGGATCGCAGAGACATCCAGGCGGGCCCGCGTGCTCTCGCCCGCCACCTTTGCCGACAAGGACCGGATTTCGATCTTGACCGGGCTCTCGGCGCTGCCGACAGTCAGGGGCAGGCTGGGGCCGGATGAGATGAGATCGAGCGCAAAATCGCTGGCGCCGTTCGGATTGAGGGTGCCGGCTGCCTTGCCGGAAATCTTGTCGCCGGTCAGCGTCGCCTGATCGAGCACAACACCGCCGGCCAAAGTGTAGCTGCCGGCCGCATCGACGGCGAGCGGCCCGAGCCCGGCCTGCCGGGTCTGGCTGGTTTCGATACCGGCCAGTTGCGCATTGAAGCGGACATCGGGAGCGGCCGGCGGCCCGGTCACTCCAGCCGTGCCGCTGAGCGTGCCGACAGCGTCGAGGCCGGGCGAAAATTCATTGGCGAGCGCCGCGGGCAGTGCCGAAAATTGCGCCGCGAGGTCGAGCGTCTGACCGGCAGTGCCCGACAGCGTCACCGAACCGCCGCCGACATCGAGCGCCAGTTTCTCGATGCTGGCCGTGCCGTTGGCGATGCTCAGTGTCGACGCCTGAGCGATTGCGGCCTTGATGCCGCGAACCGTCGCCTCGCCCGAGGCAATCTCGACGCTCGTCTTGCCGTCGGCGATCTTCACCCGGCCGGCAGCGGTCGCCGGAACGCCCGCTATGGTGGCGCCGCCGGTGAAATTGGTCCAATCGCCGTCGCGCTTCAGGTCGACGCCGATGCCGCTGATTTCGGTGGTTCCGGACGTGACGCTGTCAGCCTTTATCGAACCGGCGATCGCCGGCGCCTTGAGATAATTGGCGATCAGCGCATTGACGGTGATGGCCTTGGCCGTCACGTCGCCACGCGCGATCGAAGTGCTCTTCGCATCGATCGTGACGAAGGGCGCGTCGCCCTCCTTGGCAAAGCCGATGGTGCCGTCGATGTCGCCCGTCACCGCCTGGCCGGCCAGTGCGGCCAACTGGTCGATAGCGGGCGCGTCGAGCGTCAGCGTGCCGAGCGGCATGTACGTGTCGTCCAGCGCGAGATCGCCCGAGACCTTGTTGTCGCCCAGCGAGACCAGGAATCCGTTGATCGAACGCTTGCCCTCGCTTGTCACCAGTGCTGCCTTGATATCGAGCGGCTGGTCGTTGACGGAGCCGGTCAGCGATACGTTGGCGGCGGGACTGGTGATATCGGCCTTGCCGCTCGCCGTCAGCTTGATGCTCTTCACCGTGCGGCCCGATGCCGTCAGGCTGTCGCTATCGGCGGTAACGGTGAAATCCGGCGCCGTCATCGCGCCGCTTGCCGACAGCGCGAAATCGACGCCACCGGCAACCGGCACGCCGACTGTCGGCGACAGCACGGAAACGTCGCCCAATTTGCCCTTGATGTCGGCCTGGATGTCGGTGCCCTGCATGCTGGCCGTGCCGGCGGCGCTGAGCGTGCCGGACGTGAATTCGATCGAGTTGGCGGCGAAGGATCCCTGCGGATCGCGGGCCGCGGTGGCCGAGAATTTTACCCGGGCGCCAAGCACCGAGGCGATCTGCGGCGGAAAGGCCGTCGCCACGGCATCCGCGTTCATCTTCAGCTGCATCGACAGGTCGGCAAGCGCCACCGTCGCCGTCAGAGAGGCGTTGAGCGCGTCGGAGCGCAGCGTGCCCTGGTCGATGGCAATGGCATCCTTGCTGACCGACCCGGCCAGATCGACATCGATCTTGCCGGTGATCAGCGGCGCCAGCGTCGCCACGTCGGTGTTAAGGCCACCTGCCTGCAGCTTGACGGTGACCGGCCCGGCGCGGTTCTGGATGTCAAAGCCGTCGGAATGGATCTGCGCCGCCAGATCATCCAGCCGCGTGCCGCCAGCAACGATGGAGACGAAGGAGGCGCCGATGTCGATGATCGGTGCCTTGCCGTCGCCGAAGGCGCGGGCGGTGGCATTGCTGATCGCCAGCGTGATCGGTTGCGCCTTGCTGCCGACGCTGATCACAACGGGCGGACCCTTGGCGGCGAGTTCGATCGAGAGGTCGCTGGCGCCGGCAGGATCGACAATGCCGGTCGCGGTGCCGTGCACCGCATCGCTGTCGATGTTGGCGCGGTCGACACTGACGCCACCGGCCGATGTGGCGGTGCCGGCGACATCGAAGCTGGTCTTGCCGGCAAACAGCGGCTTGAGATTCTCAGGCAGGAAGCGAGCGAAATCGCCGTCGCCCTTGGCCTCAACATGATTACCCTTGTCGGTCAGTTGGTGCCGGCCTGTCAGCTGGGTGACGATCTTGCCGTCGACCGAGAACGTGCCGATGCCGTTCCAATTGGCGAGCGGCCCGGTGCCCGAGACAATTATGTCGACCGGCGGCGTATCGGGCAGCTTGAGCAGATTGGCGATGATGCCGCCTGCCGGCTCCGAGGCCTTCAGGTCAAGATCGAGCCTGTTGTCCGCCGGCGCAAAGTGGATCTTGGCGTCGACATTGCCTTGCTTGCCGTCATGGCGGGTGACGTTGAGCACCGTCTCGACCGCTAGCGGCGCGGCGTCGGCCTTGAGCATGCCCCTGGCGGCAAGTTCGGCGATGCCGCTGCCGGCCAGTTGCTGGCCAAGCGCTATCTCGGGCAGGTCGATCTGCTTGATGTCGATGGAAACCGGCAGCGTCGTCGTGCCGCCGCTCGGCGCGGGCTGCGTGCTGGCCACCGGCAATCGCGCCAGTTCAATACGCTCGGCAGCGATACGGTCGGCGCTGAAGTTTTTCGACAGCAGCGCCAGCGGCGACCAGTCGACGGCCACCTTGCGCGCCACCAGCCAGGCGCCCTCGCGGTCCTCCAGCACGACATGGTCGACGCTGAGCGCCCCGGACCAGATGCCATCTATGCCGCTGACCGTGATCTTGCGGTCGTCGGTCGATGCCAGCCGCGAAATGATGCCGGCGAGATTGTCGCGGCCGCGCTCGGTCTTGGTTAGCACCACCAGCGCGCCGATCGCCCCCGCAATTACGATCAGCAGGGTGTAGAGAACAATGCGGAGGATGCGCCAGACTGTTTTCATCGCTCAGAATGCCTGTCCGATGCCGGCATAGATGCCGAAATGCGGATCGCCCGGATCGCGGTTGAGCGGCACGGCCGCGTCGATGCGCAGCGGCCCGAACGGCGTGACATAGCGCAGGCCGACGCCGGCGCCGACCTTGACATCGGAGAAATCGGGAACCGATTTGGTCGACACGGTGCCGGCATCGACGAACGGCACGATGCCGATCGTGTCGGTGATGGCGATGCGCATCTCGACCGAGGTTTCGAAGAAGGACAGGCCGCCGATCGGCTGGCCGGTGAAATCCTTCGGACCGATGCCCTGATAGGCGTAGCCGCGCACCGAACCGCCGCCGCCGGAATAGAAGCGCCGGTCGGCCGGCACATTCTGAAGCCCGGTGCCGACGATCGACCCGATGGCGACACGTTCGGCCAGCACGAACTTGGAAGCCGAATCCAGCGACTGATAGGCCGATCCCTCGCCCTTGAGCTTCAGGAAGGCCGCACCATTCAAAATGTCGTAGCTCGGCTCGGCATAGGCCAGCACCCGGAAGCCGCTGGTCGGGTTCAGGCGGTTGTCCCTGTTGTCGTAGACATATTGCAGCGGAATGCTGGCGATCAGGTATTTGTGCTTGCCGAAAGCGTCGTGGATGCGGGAATAGTCGAGCGCCACCTCGGCGGAAACCGTCTGCTTCTTGGTCAGTTCGTAGGACAGGCCGGCGCTGCCCTTGACCGAGAAATGGTCATAGGCATCAGGATGTTCGAGCACCGTCTTGACGCCGGCGAAGAACTTCGATGCCGGTCCGATCACACCGGGTTTCTCGAACATGATGCCGGCATTGTAGTTGAGTTCGCCGAGATCGTTGCTGCCAATGCCGCTGATCTTGCCATCGATGCGCAGCTTCTCGGCCCGGCCGAACAAATTGCGGTGGCCCCAATAGCCCTCAAGGCCCAGCCCCTCGGTGTTGGAAAAAGTGCCGCCGACGCCGAAATAGCGTGGCTTGCGCTCGCTGACCTGGACGCCGATCGGAATGTTGCCGTCGGCATCGAGCTTGTCGGCTTCCTTGAACGTCACGCTGTTGAAGACCTCGAGCGCCAGCAACCGGTCGCGCGCGTCGTCGATCTCTTGCGGCGAGTATTGCCGGCCGCGCTTGAGGCCAGTCATGTATTCGGTGAAGTCGCGGTCGACCTTCTCGGTGCCTTCCACGGTGGTCGGGCCATAGCCGGCGACCGGTCCGGCGGCGACCGTCAGCGTCACGTCGAGCGTCGAGGTGGCATGGTCGGCGACGATCTGGCGGTCCGTCACCTCTGCCAGCGGCCTGCCTTGCTCCTTCAGCGTCCGCACGATCAGCGCCTCGGCCTTGAGCACTGCGCCGGATCCGGCGTCGCCGCCTGATATCAGGCCATAATCGGCGCTCATCAGTCCTGCCGCGTCGCCTTGCAGCCTGATATTGCCCAAGGTGAATTTCGGCCCGGTAGCAATGTCGATCGCCACGGGAACCGGCTGCGGACCCTTGAATTCGGCATCTGGCGGCAAATCGTCGAGCGGCTTGCCGTCGATGGTGACGGTGACGACGCCTTCGTAGCGGGCATCGGCATAGAGCGCGGCGACAAGCTGTTCGCGGTCGCTGCGCGCCTTGGCCATCAGCCCGAGCGAGCCTGAAACCGGACGCTCCTCGTCGCTCTTCAGCGCCGAGGCATTTTCGAGCTTCTTGACCAGGTCCTTGTCCGCGTCGGGGGCATTGATGGTCACGGCGTAGCGCAGCGGATCGACGATGTCGGCATCCTCGTCGCTGGACGATCCCCACAGCTTGAAGCCGAAAAGCTCGAAAGCGGCCGCCGGGGGCGATTCGGCGACGAGCACGGTCGAGCACATCATGGCCAGCAGCAGGGCGCGCAGAAGCGCACGCCCTGGCGCGCGACCTCCTGACATCTGCTCTTCATGCGCCGGCATTAAGACAACCTAGGTTACAAAACTAAAATTGGAATGAAGTTCTGAAGCGCTCGTAAAGGGGCCACAATCCAATTGTCTGAAATAGGACGGGCTTGGAATTCACACCTTTTGCGTTGCCGCAAGAAAGCGTGATCCCCTGTCCTATGGAGGTACTACCGGTCATCGGCCGGAAAGGAAACCGTTGGCAGGCGGAACCCTGCCGCGTCCTTGTGTTGACAAGCCTGACTGAAGCTTGATCATGCCCGGACGTCAGCTGTGTCTGGAGGGGTGTTATGGCAATGCGCGCGGCTCGTGGTCTTTCGATTCTGATTCTCCTGTTTTTTGCCTGGGCCAATGTCCTGGCCTGGAGCAGCGTCTCGCAGGCGGCCGAAGCCCGGCGTATCGCGACAACGGACAATTCCGATTATTTCGGCTTTGATCTCAGGTCCGACCAGAATGTGACAATCGACCAGTGCAAGACGACATGCCTGGGAGACCCGGCCTGCCGCGCCTTCACCTACAATAAAAAGGCCAAATGGTGCTTCCTCAAATCCGACTACAACCAGTTGAAAACCTTCAATGGCGCGGTCGCCGGCAAGGTCGTCAACATCGATGGCGATCCTGATATCGGCGCGCCGCCGGAACTCGCCTTCTTCCCCAACTGGATGGCCGACCAGGCCCAGCAATACCGCAACAAGCTGCTCGGCCCGGCCTATGACAAGCCGACAGAAGGCATGGCTGCCTTGCTGAGTGCCGCCGAACAGGCCGTGCTGACCGGCGACCACCGCTCCGCCATGCTGAAATACGAGGCCGCTGTCTCGGTACTGCCCGATGATGGCCAGCTCTGGCTCAACCTGGCGCGTGAAACGCTGGCCGTGCAGCCCGCCGCCAGCACATCCGAAGCTTCCACTTTGCCGACGAACGGCACTTCGGCCGCATTCAATGCCTATAAACTACTGCGCACCACCAAGACGCGCGCCGAAGTGCTGGCGCTGCTCGGCAACGGCCTCGACAAGCGCGATCTCTACCGGCCGGCGCTACAGGCCTATGAGGCGAGCCTTGCCCTGAACCCGTCGCCGGCGGTCCAGGCCGACTATGCCGATCTGAAGGCGCGCAAGGGTTTCCGCGTTATCGACCACACCATCGACGCCGACACCAGCGCGCCGCGCATCTGCGCGCAATTCTCCGAAGATCTGGTCAAGACCGGCGTCGATTACGCGCAATTCGTCACCGTCGACAATGCACCGCCCAAGGGCGTCGAGGCCAAGGACAAGCAGATCTGCGTCGAAGGGCTGGAGCATGGCCAGCACTACGACGTCACCTTCCGCGCCGGCCTGCCGGCGGCAATCGGCGAAGTGACCGCGGCACCCGTGGTGCTGTCGATCTATGTCCAGGACCGCGCACCGTCCGCCCGCTTCACCGGTGATAGCTTCGTGCTGCCGGCCGGCGCGCGCCGTGGCATTCCGATCGTTACCGTCAACATGAACGCTGCCGAGATGAAGCTCTATCGCATCGGCGATCGTTCGCTCGCCCAGCTTCTGTCGGGCTACCAGTTCCTGCACCAGCTGGACGGCTATGACATCTCCAACATTTCCGAGCAGATGGGCGCGCCGGTCTGGCAAGGCCAGCTCGACATCGCCAATGACCTCAACAAGGAGGTCACCACCTCCTTCCCGGTCGACCAGGCGGTGCCGCAGCGCAAGCCCGGCGTCTACGTGCTGACCGCCCAGGCCGTCAACGACAAGAGCGACGACTACAACTCGATGGCCACGCAATGGTTCGTCGTCTCCGACATCGGCCTGTCGACCTATACCGGTCAGGACGGGCTCAATGTCTTTGCCCGTTCGCTGGGCAGCGCCAAGCCGATCGCCGGCGCCGAACTGACGCTGGTCGCCAGGAACAATGAGGTTCTGGGCACGGCGACGTCGGATGCCGACGGCCATGCCGTCTTCAACCCCGGCCTGACGCGCGGCGACGGCGGCATGGTGCCGGCCGTGCTGATGGCAAAGCAGGGCGACAATGACTTCGTCTTCCTCGACATGGGCCGGGCCGGCTTCGACCTGTCCGACCGCGGCGTCACCGGGCGCGCGGCGCCAGGTGCGCTCGACGTCTATGCCTGGACCGAACGCGGTATCTACCGCGCCGGCGAGGATGTTCATGTCGCCGCACTTGCTCGCGACGGTGCCGCCAAGGCGGTCGAAAACCTGCCGTTGACCTTCATCTTCTCGCGCCCCGACGGCGTCGAGGACCGCCGTATCGTCAGCGACGGCGCATCGGCCGGCGGCCATGCCGTCGACCTGCCGCTCGCCCCCAACGCCATGCGCGGCACCTGGTCGGTGTCGATCTACACCGATCCCAAGCAGCCCGCGGTGGCCAGCCAGATGTTCCTGGTCGAGGATTTCGTGCCGGATCGCATCGAATTCGACATGAAGGCCGACAAGCAGGAAATCGCCCAGGGCGAAACCGCCAACATCGACATTGACGGCCGCTTCCTCTATGGCGCGCCGGCAGCAGGCTTGGCGCTGGAAGGCGAGCTGACGCTGTCGACGTCGCGCGACTGGGACCGTTTCCAGGGCTTTTCCTTCGGTCTCGCCGACGAGCAGTCGGCCGAACCCACGGTCACCCCCCTCGCCGATCTGCCGGTGGTTGGCGATGACGGCAAGGTGACCTTCCCGGTCTCCGTCGACCAACTGCCCTCGACCACCAAGCTGGTCGACGCCAAGGTGACGGTCAGGATGCGCGAAACCGGCGGCCGCGCCATCGAGCGCTCGCTCAACATCGGCATCCGCCCGCAGGGCCATATGATCGGCATTCGTCCGGATTTCGCCGACAATGAAGTGCCACAGGGCGGCACGGCCAAGTTCAGCCTGATCGCCGTCGATCCCGACGGCAAGCGTGAGGCGCTGAAAGGCGCGCAATGGACGCTGGTTAAGGTCGAACGCAATTACCAGTGGTACCGCTCCAACAATTCGTGGAATTACGAGCCGGTGACCTTCACCAAGTCGATCGCCAACGGCCAGGTCGACCTCAACGCCGACGGCGACGCAACGGTCTCCGTGCCGGTCGATTGGGGTCAGTACAGGCTCGAGGTTGAAACCGCCGATCCCGAAGGACCGGCGACCAGCTACGAGTTCGACGCCGGCTGGTATGTCTCCTCGACCACCACCGAAACGCCTGACGGCCTCGAAATCGCCCTCGACAAGGACAATTATGCCGCCGGCGAAGTGGCCAAGCTGAAAATCTCGCCGCATTTTGCCGGCGAACTCTTGATCAACATCGGCTCCGACAAGCTGTTGAAGACCATCACGGCGTCAGTGCCGGCCGGCGGCAGCACCGTCGACATTCCGGTCGGCGACGACTGGGGCGCCGGCGCCTATGTCACCGCAACCCTGTTCCGGCCGGGCGATGCGCAGGAGACGCGCATGCCGGCCCGCGCCATCGGCGTGAAATGGCTGAAGGTCGATCCGGGTTCGAAGAAGCTCGCCATCACCTTGACGCCACCGGACAAGACCATGCCGCGCCAGCAGCTGTCGATCCCGGTTTCGGTCGCCGGCGTGCAGCCGGGCAGCAATGCCTATGTCATGGTTGCCGCCGTCGATGTCGGCATCCTCAACCTGACCAGCTACAAGGCGCCGGATCCGGAGAACTGGTTCTTCGGCCAGCGCATGCTGGGCATGGAAATCCGCGACATCTACGGTCGCCTGATCGACGGTTCTCTGGGCAACGCCGGCAAGCTCAGGACCGGCGGCGACGGCGCCAACATGCAGGCGCAAGGCAGCCCGCCGACCGAAAAGCTGGTCGCCTTCTTCTCCGGCGTCGTCGAGCTTGACGCCGACGGCAAGGCGCGGGTCGACTTCGACATCCCGCAGTTCAACGGCACCGTGCGCGTCATGGCCGTCGCCTGGACCAAGGACGCGGTCGGCCACGCCCAGTCCGACGTGATCGTGCGCGATCCCGTGGTCATCACCGCCGGCCTGCCGCGCTTCCTGGCGCCTGGTGACGCCGCCGTTATGCGCCTCGACGTCGCCGACACCGATGGTCCGGCCGGCGACTATGCGTTCTCGATCGAAACGACGGGCGACCTGTCGACGGGCGACAAGCCCCTGCCCCAGAAGCTGACGCTCGCCCAGGGCAAGCGCCAGACGCTGACCGTGCCGCTGATCGCTCAGACGGCCGGCAATGCCTCGCTCACCATCAAGCTTGCCCATGCCGACGGCACCAAGGTCGAGCAGACGCTCTATGTGCCGGTGCGCCCGGCGCAATTACCGGTCACCACCCGCCTGGTGGTCGACCTCAAGGGCGATGGCGGCGCGCTTCGCGTCGACAAGGAGCTGCTCGCGGCAAGCCTGCTCGACGGCGCCTCTGTCAGCGTCGGCGTTTCGCAGGCTGCCGCCTTCGACGTGCCTTCGCTGCTGATGACGCTCGACCGCTACCCCTATGGGTGCGCCGAGCAGACCACCAGCCGCGCCATGCCGCTTCTCTACGTCAATGAATTGGCGTCCGGCATCGGCATGGCCAGCGATCCCGATATCCATGGCCGCATCCAGGACGCCATCTACAAGGTTCTGAGCTACCAGGCCTCGGGCGGCAGCTTCGGCCTGTGGGGCCCGGGCTCCGGCGATCTGTGGCTCGATGCCTATGTCACCGACTTCCTGACCAGGGCGCGCGAGCAGAAATACGACGTGCCGAGCCTGGCCATGAACCAGGCGCTCAGCAACCTGCAGAACTCACTCGGCTACGACCAGAGCGTCCAGGACCGGGGCAGCGAGATCGCCTACGCCCTCTACGTTCTGGCCCGCAACAAGAAGGCCTCGATCGGCGACCTGCGCTACTATGCGGACACGCAGCTCGAAGCTTTTTCCAGCCCGATGGCCGTTGCCCAGCTGGCGGCAAGCCTGGCGCTCTACGGCGATACACCGCGTGCGGAATCGACGTTCAAGACTGCCCTGCAGTTGGCCAAGTCGACCACCGACTACGACTACTACCGCTCCGACTACGGTTCGCGGCTGCGTGATGGCGCGGCGATGCTGGCGTTGGCGGCGGAATCCAAGCCGGTACCGACAATCGTGCCGGAGCTGATCAGGCTGGTGACCAGGGAACGCGCCGAAGCCCGCTGGACCAGCACCCAGGACGAATCCTGGATGCTGCTGGCGGCCCGCGCGCTGAAAGAAGGCAATGATACGATCACGCTGACCGTCAATGGCGCGGCACATTCCGGCGGCTACTCCGACCAGGTCGAAGGCTCTGACCTTGTCGACAGCCCGCTGACCATCGCCAACACCGGCAAGACCCCGCTGCAGGCCGTCGTCACCACGGTGGCGTCGCCGGTCCAGCCCCTGCCGGCCGGCGGCGATGGCTTCACCATCAGCCGCACCTACTACAAGCTCGACGGCACCGAGGCCAATGTCACCGAGGCGACGCAGAACGAACGCTATGTCGTCGTGCTCAAGGTCAACGAGCAGAACACATGGCCATCGCGCCTGCTGGTCACCGACCTGTTGCCGGCCGGCTTCGAGATCGACAATCCCGGCCTGGTCTCCAGCGCCCAGTTGACGAACTTCTCGTGGCTGGCGCAGACCGATGCGGCCCATCTCGAATTCCGCGACGACCGTTTCGTCGCGGCATTCAACCCGGCCGACGGCGACCACGACCACAATCTGACCCTCGCCTATGTCGTGCGCGCCGTGACGCCGGGTACCTATGCGCACCCCGCGGCAACGGTGGAAGACATGTATCGGCCGCAATACTCGGCCCGCACCGCCACCGGCATGATGGAGATCAAGGCGCCGTAAGGCGCTGATGGTGATGGACGCGATGAGCAAAGTGCCCCCTCACCCGCCCTCCGCTTCGCTTGGTCGACCTCTCCCCGAGGGGAGAGGAGACGGCCAGCGCTGGCGCCAGTCTCTTCTCCCCACCGGAGAGAAGGCGGCCGCGAAGCGGCCGGATGAGGGGGCATCTTTACTGCCATGAAGATGCTTCGCAAATTCGCTGTTGGAGCGGCAGGGTGCGCCGGCATCCTCGCCCTTTCCGCCGCGTCCCTCTGGGAACTCGACCGCGCCTTCCCGCCCCCGCTTCCAGCCGAACTCACAGTCTCCACCGAAGTCCAGGACCGCGATGGCCAGTTGTTGCGCGCCTTCGCCACGCCGGACGGCTACTGGCGGCTCGAAACCCGGCTCGACCAGGTCGACAAGCAATTCGTCGACATGCTGGTCACCTATGAAGACAAACGTTTCTGGGACCATGAGGGCGTCGACGTGCTGGCGCTGGCGCGCGCCGCCGGCCAGTTCGCCACCAGCGGCCACATCGTTTCCGGCGGCTCGACGCTTTCGATGCAGCTTGCCCGGCTGATCGAGCCGCGCGAAAGCCGCAGCCTCGGCTCCAAGATCAAGCAGATGCTGCGCGCCATCCAGATCGAACGGCGGCTGTCGAAACGCGAAATCCTCGAACGCTACCTGACGCTGGCGCCCTATGGCGGCAATCTGGAAGGCGTGCGCGCCGCCTCGCTGGCCTATTTCGGCAAGGAGCCGAAACGGCTCACCGTTTCCGAATCCGCCCTGCTCGTCGCCCTGCCGCAGCTGCCGGAAAAACGCCGCCCCGACCGCAATTTGAAGATCGCCCACGCCGCCCGCGACCGGGTGCTGACCCGCATGGTCTCTTCCGGACTGCTCGGCGAGCGCGAGGCCGCGCGTGCCGCCCTCGACGATGTCTCGGGCCTGCGCCGTACCCTGCCGGCCCTCGCTGCGCATGCAGCCTATGCGATGCTGCCCAAGGCCGTCCCCGGCCAGCCCTTGCAACTGACGATCCGCAAGAGCGTCCAGGAAGGGTTGGAACAGGTGGCGAGGGACGCCGCCACCAAGCTCGGCCCTCGCCTGTCGGTCGCCATGGTGCTGGCCGACTCCCGCACCGGCGACATTCTCGGCGAAGTCGGCTCGGCCAATTTCTTCGACGCCAACCGCTCCGGCTGGATCGACATGACAAAGATCGTCCGCTCGCCCGGCTCGACGCTGAAGCCGTTCATCTACGGTCTTGCCTTCGAACAGGGCCTGGTGGCGCAGGAGACGCTGATCGATGACAGCCCTGTCGATTTCTCCGGCTACCGGCCGAAGAATTTCGACATGGGCTACCAGGGCGATGTCAGCATCCGGCAAGCGCTGCAACTGTCGCTCAACGTGCCGGCGATCCGCGTGCTCGACGCGGTCGGGCCAACGCGGCTGATGGCGCGCTTCCGCCAGGCCGGCGTCAGCCCCATACTGCCGGTCAACGAGGCGCCGGGCCTGGCCATCGGCCTTGGCGGCGTAGGCGTCACGCTGCGCGACCTCGTCCAGCTCTACACAGGGCTCGCCAATGGCGGCAAGACGCACACGCTGCATGACGGCACCGAGCCGGCCAATGCCGAGCGCACCAGCGCCACCATCCTCGACGGTCAGGCCAACTGGCAGATCATCGACATACTGTCGGGCGTCAAGCCGCCCGAGGGTGCCCTGCAGCGCGGCATTGCCTACAAGACCGGCACGTCCTACGGGTACCGCGACGCGTGGTCGGTCGGCTTCGACGGCCGCTATGTGCTCGGTGTCTGGGTCGGCCGTCCCGACGCCGGCGCGGTGCCCGGACTGTCCGGTTATGTCTCGGCCGCTCCCATCCTGTTCGAGGGTTTTGTCCGCTCGGGCCTGGTCGCCGTCCCCTTGCCGGGCAAGCCGCCCGGACTGTTCAGCCCCAGGCGCGAGGACCTGCCGGTGACGCTCGCCCGCTTCGGCGCCGGAGCGGACGGTCTGGTGCAGGCGACAGTGACCGAACCCGCACCGACCATCATCTTCCCGCCCGACGGCGCCCGCGTCGATCTCGGCACCAATTCGGTCGACGCCTCGCCGCTGGTGCTGAAACTGCAAGGCGGCCGTGCGCCGTTCCGCTGGCTGGCCAACGGCAAGCCGCTGGTGGGCATCGACCGTCGCCGCACCGCGACCTGGCAGCCCGACGGCGCTGGCTATTCGACGCTGACCGTCATCGACGCCGCGGGACGTGCGGCGAGCGTGAAGGTGTTTGTCGAATAGACGGCTGCAAGCGATTCGTGGAATTGGCTTTCCACAGGCTCAGCGGATAGCAGGATACTCACCCATGCCTGTTCCGAGGCACCCCCCTCTGGCCTGCCGGCGATCTCCCCCGCAAGGAGGGCGATCGGATGTCCTTGCCGCTTTCGCCAGTTATCAATGGTGGAGCAGGACGCCAAAGCTGCCAATCTCCCCCCTTGCGGGGGAGATGCCTGGCAAGGCAGAGGGGGGTGCCTCGCGCGATCCTTTCCTGTCGGCAGCCTCAGCACTGGCAGCAACAATCCTTGTCACGGCAATCACCCTCCCTGCTCTCGCTGACCCACTCCCCGCCGGCTTTGTCCGGCTCGCCGATGTCGACCCCTCGATCCGCCAGGACATCCGCTACGCCGGATCGGATAATTTTCTGCACCGCAAGGTGAACGGCTATGACGCCCCGGTCTGCATCCTCACCGAGGATGCGGCGAAGGCACTCTCCGCTGTCCAGAAAGCGATCGCGGCCAAACGCCTGACCCTGGTGGTGTTCGATTGCTACCGCCCTGCCCGCGCCGTCGCCGACATGGGCGAATGGACAAAACAGGGCGGGCCGCCCGATCCGCAATGGTATCCGGAGGTCAGGCGCAGCGACCTGATCGCCAAGGGCTATGTCGGAGAGTTGTCGACTCATTCACGTGGCTCGACCGTCGACGTCGCCGTCGCCCGGATGGACCGCAGGTCCAGCCCGAACCCGGCCTGCGGCACCGGGGATGCCGACACGCTCGATTTCGGTACCGGTTTCGACTGCTTTGATTCAATGAGCGAAACCGCATACCGCGGCCCTGCCAGTGAAGCGGCGGCAAATCGCAAGATGCTTGTCGAAGCCATGCGCGCCGGCGGCTTCAAGAACTATGCAAGGGAATGGTGGCACTTCACGCTGAAAAGCGAACCGTTCGCCAAACAGCGTTTCGACTTTCCCATCACCGCCGATTGAGGCACCGGATCAAATTCCACACCTTGCCTCGGCACTACCCATTGCTAGATAGGCTGAGTGGCAGGGCCATGGATTCTTCCTTTGGCCGCAAGAGGAAAATATTTCTCCAAAGGACGAAATGGCGCCGAACATTTTCTCAAGAGGGGCAAAAAAGGCAACATTGAATGCATCTAATTTCTACCAATTCGGTAGATTTGGCGCGGGTTCAACGGAGGCAGAAATGACCAAACCTCATTTCAGGAAACTGCTCGGCGCACTGGTCGCCACATCTGTCCAGTTCGGCACGCTCGGTTTCGCGTTTGCCGATACCACCATTCTCAACGTCTCCTACGATCCGACACGCGAGCTCTACAAGGCCTATGACGAAGCTTTCGTCGCCCATTGGAAGGCCGAGACCGGAGAGACGGTCACCGTCCAGCAGTCGCATGGCGGATCGGGCGCCCAGGCCCGCGCCGTGATCGACGGCCTCGACGCCGATGTGGTGACGCTGGCACTCGAAGGCGACATCAATGCCATCGTCTCGAAGTCGAAGAAGATCAATCCGGACTGGCGCACCAAATTCGAAAACAATTCGGCGCCCTACACCTCGACCATCATCTTCCTCGTGCGCAAGGGCAATCCCAAGGGCATTCACGACTGGAGCGACCTCGTCAAGGACGGTGTCCAGGTGATCACGCCCAATCCCAAGACGTCCGGCGGCGCGCGCTGGAACTATCTCGCCGCATGGGCCTACGCCAACGCCAATGACGGCGGCGACGAGACCAAGACCAAGGAGTTCGTCGGCAAGCTCTACGCCAATGCCCCGGTGCTCGACACCGGCGCGCGCGGCTCGACCGTGACCTTCGCGCAAAAGGGTCTCGGCGATGTGCTTATCGCCTGGGAAAACGAGGCCTATCTGGCGCTCGACGAGTTCGGTGCCGACAATTTCGACATCATCTACCCGCCGACCTCCATCCTGGCAGAACCGCCGGTGGCAGTGGTCGACGCCAATGTCGATGCCAAGGGCACGCGCAAGATCGCCGAAGCCTATCTGAGCTGGCTCTACTCCAAGGAAGCGCAGACGATCATCGCCAAGAACCATTATCGTCCTGCCAAGCCCGATCTGGTGCCGGCCGAGGACCTCGCCAAGCTGCCGCCGATCAAACTTGTAACCATCGACGATCCACAGTTTGGTGGCTGGAAAAAAGCACAGCCTTATCATTTCGGCGATGGTGGTATATTCGACCAGATCTACAAGCCCCAGTAAGCAGTCGATATTCAGGACGACATGACCACAGCACCCGCCCAAGCGGGGTGGCGATTCAGGCAGCCGAGCGTCATTCCGGGTTTCGGATTGACGCTCGGCTTCTCGCTTGCCTACCTCACCCTCATCATCCTCATCCCGCTATCCGGGCTGCTCTGGCGCTCGGCCGCCCTTGGCTGGCCTGAATTCTGGGCGATCGCCACCGATCGCCGCACCGTCAATGCGCTGAGAATCAGCTTCGGCACTGCCTTCGTCGCGGCTGCTGTCAACGTCGTCTTCGGCACGCTGGTCGCATGGGTGCTGGTGCGTTACCGCTTCCCCGGCCGCCGCATCGTCGATGCCATGGTCGATCTGCCCTTCGCCTTGCCGACGGCTGTGGCCGGCATCGCGCTGACCACGCTCTACGCGCCGAACGGCTGGATCGGCAAATTGCTGATGCCGCTCGGCATCAAGGTCGCCTATACCCCACTGGGTATCGTCATCGCGCTGATCTTCATCGGCCTGCCCTTCGTCGTGCGCACCGTGCAGCCGATCATGGAGGAGATCGACAAGGAAGTGGAGGAAGCCGCGGCCACCCTTGGCGCCAATCGTTTCCAGATCATCACCCGCATCCTGTTTCCGGGCCTGGCGCCGGCCATCGTCACCGGCTTCGCGCTCGCCTTCGCGCGCGGCGTCGGCGAATACGGCTCGGTCATCTTCATCGCCGGCAACTTGCCCTACAAATCAGAGATCGCGCCGCTGCTGATCGTCATCCGGCTGGAGGAATACAATTACCCGGCGGCAACCGCGATTGCGGCGATCATGCTCGCCCTGTCATTCATCATGCTTTTGGTCGTCAATCTCGCACAGTCGTGGAGCCGCAAGCGCTATGGCTGATCCGGAGATCAAATCCTACGAACCGCACCATGAAAGCCAATCGGCGGCGGTCACGGAAAGCCGCCCGGCGCGCCTGGCCCTGATGGCCGTCGCCTTTGCCTTCCTCGGCATTTTCCTGCTCTTGCCGCTGATCATCGTCTTCAACGAAGCCTTCGCCAAGGGCATCGGTGCCTACACCGAAGCGCTCGGCAATCCCGACACACGCTCGGCGATCCGGCTGACGCTGCTGGTCGCCGCGATCTCGGTACCGCTCAACATTGTGTTCGGCATCTCCGCCGCCTGGGCGATCGCCAAGTTCGAGTTCAAGGGCAAGGCCTTCCTGACCACGCTGATCGACCTTCCCTTCTCGGTCTCCCCGGTCATATCGGGCCTCGTCTATGTGCTTCTGTTCGGCGCCCAGGGGCTGCTCGGCACCTGGCTGAAAGCGCATGGCATCGTCATCCTGTTTGCCGTGCCGGGCATCGTGCTGGCCACAATCTTCGTCACCTTCCCCTTCGTCGCCCGCGAGTTGATCCCGCTGATGCAGGAGCAAGGCAATGGCGACGAGGAGGCAGCACTTTCGCTTGGCGCCAATGGCTGGCAGACCTTCTGGTACGTGACCTTGCCCAACGTCAAATGGGGGCTGCTCTACGGCGTGCTCCTGTGCAATGCGCGTGCCATGGGCGAGTTCGGCGCGGTCTCGGTGGTGTCGGGCCATATACGCGGCCTGACCAACACCATGCCGCTGCATGTCGAAATCCTCTATAACGAGTACAACGCCGTCGGCGCCTTCGCCGTCGCTTCATTGCTTGCGGGCCTGGCGCTCGTCACGCTGGTCTTGAAAACACTTCTCGAGATGCGCTACGGCGCCGAGATCGCCGCGACGCGCGGACACTGACAGAGGGATTTGCATGGAAGTTCGCGTTGCCAACGTGCGCAAGGAGTTTGACCGGTTTCCGGCCCTCCACGACGTGTCGCTCGATATCAAGTCGGGCGAACTGATCGCGTTGCTGGGGCCGTCCGGCTCCGGCAAGACGACGCTGCTCAGGCTGATCGCCGGACTGGAGCGGCCGACGCGCGGAAACATCTTCTTCGGCGACGAGGACGCCTCGCACAAGTCGATCCAGGATCGCAATGTCGGGTTTGTCTTCCAGCACTATGCGCTGTTCCGGCACATGACGGTGGCCGACAATATCGGCTTCGGCCTGAAGGTCCGGCACGGGCCGTCGCGCCCCCCGGCGCAGGAGATCCGCCGCCGCGCCTCCGAGCTTCTGGACCTTGTCCAGCTGTCGGGGCTGGAAAAGCGCTATCCGGCGCAGCTTTCCGGCGGCCAGCGGCAGCGCGTGGCGCTGGCGCGGGCCATGGCCATCGAACCCAAGGTGCTGCTGCTCGACGAACCGTTCGGCGCGCTTGACGCGCAGGTGCGCCGGGAATTGCGCCGCTGGCTGCGCGAAATCCATGACGCCACCGGCCACACCACCGTCTTCGTCACCCACGACCAGGAAGAGGCGCTGGAGCTTGCCGACCGCGTCGTGGTGATGAGCCAGGGTCGCATCGAGCAGGTCGGCACCGCCGACGACATCTACGACACGCCGAACTCGCCCTTCGTCTACGGCTTCATCGGTGAATCGAGCTCGCTTCCCGTCAAAGTCGAGAATGGCGAGATCTGGCTCGCCGACCGTCCGATCGGGCTTGCCGCGCCCAACGAGCCCTCGGGCGATGCGACGCTCTACTTCCGCCCGCACGATGTCGAATTGCTGGACGGCTGCAGCGGCTGCATCGCCGGCACGGTCGCCGCCAGCCGGCGCGTCGCCGGCACGCGCCGGGTCGAGCTTGAAATCGGTGGTGAGCGTCAGCGGGTCGAAATCGAGTTGCCGGTCGATCATCCCGCGGCGCAAAAAAGCCGGGTGGCGTTCCGCCCCGGCCGCTGGAAGCTTTTTCCGGCGGCTTGATTCTCGGCTCAAGCGCTACGCGAACCGGTTTTCGGCCTTCAGATTCCTGATCCGGGTGAACTCTCCCGTGTTGGGCTGCGGTTGTTGCGAAACAGCTTCGCCTCCTTGGGCGGCGTTGTTGAAAGACGGTTCTGGGGCATGGCGGCAGCTCTTTGTATATGCCTTTTGTATATGCCATGCAGCACCGCAAACAAGGCGCAGAAAAACTCCGACGAAGATAGCCATCTCCTGGAACAGAATTCCAACAGGTGCCAACTTAGGCGATATATTTTCCCACGACGAGGCCGCGAACCGACAGCGCATGCCTCGTCGCGCATGATACGTCACGGCTATGGTCCGACCATCAACGCATTGCATCGGAGCCTGTTTTCATGAAACGATTTTTCCTCGGGCTTGCCACCGTCGCCGGCCTGTTCCTTGCATCCTCCCAAGCCTGGTCGGCCGACAAACTGCTCAACGCATCCTATGATGTCGGCCGCGAACTGTTCGTGCAGGTCAACAAGGCTTTCATCGCCCAGCATCCGGGCGTCACCGTCGACCAGTCGCATGCCGGCACTTCGGCGCAGGCACGCGCCATCGCCGAGGGCCTTGGCGCCGACGTTGTTACCTTCAACCAGGTCATCGACATCGACTTCCTGGTCAAGAAGGGCCTCGTCTCGGCCGACTGGCAGAAGGATTTCCCTGACAATGCCTCGCCCTTCTATTCTCTGCCTTCGTTCCTTGTCCGCGCGGGCAACCCCAAGCACATCAAGGACTGGAACGATCTCGTGCGCGACGACGTGCAGGTGATCTTCCCAAACCCGAAAACATCCGGCAATGCGCGCTACACCTATCTGGCGGCCACCGCCTACGCCAAGGAAGCCTTCAAGGGCGATGACGCCAAGGTGAAGGAGTTCATCACCAAGCTGTTCAACAACGTGCCGATCTTCGACACCGGCGGCCGCGCCGCGACCACCACCTTCGTGCAGCGCGAGATCGGTGATGTGCTGATCACCTTCGAGTCGGAGACGCGCGGCATCCGCAAGGAGTATGGCGACGACAAGTTCGAGCAGGTTACGCCTTCGGTCAGCCTGCTGGCCGAATTCCCGGTCGCCATCGTCGACAAGGTTGCCGACGATCACGGCACGCGCGATCTGGCCAAGACTTATCTCGACTTCCTCTACACGCCGGAGGGCCAGGACATCGCCGCCCGCAACGGCCTCAGAGCCCGCGACGCCGCTGTGGCGGCGAAATACAAGGCCGATTTCCCCGATGTCCGGCTGCTGACGGTGGAAGACGTTTTCGGCGGCTGGGACAAGGTGCAGAAAGAGCATTTCGCCGCCGGCGGCCTGCTCGACCAGACCTACGGCAGCCGCTGAGGCAGCGATACCTGCACAGCAGACGAAAAAGCCGGCGCGCTGCCGGCTTTTTTCGTTTTTGAACGCCGATAACCTGGTTATCAGCGGAATATCCGCGTTCTCAGTGCAAAACGTTACAAAGAATCAACGCGTTTATGCCTAACGTGCAATTTGGTGGCTGTTTCGCGAAACATCATCGCGCGGCGAAGACGTCATTATTTGCACACAAACAGTCGCCAGATGCGAGTGGTTGGGGCTTTTATGGGTTGATCTGGGCATGCTGACAAAAAAAGGCAAATACGGCCTCAAGGCCCTTGTGCATCTGTCTGGCCTGCCGGCCGGCCAATTGGCCTTTGTCAATGACATCGCTGTGGCCAACAACATCCCGAAGAAATTCCTCGATGCCATCCTGGGCGAGTTGCGCAATGCCGGCTTCGTCCAGAGCCGCAAAGGCAAGGAAGGCGGCTACCGCCTTGCCCGGCCGGCCTCCGAAATCAAGATCGGCCATGTCGTGCGCGTGCTTGACGGGCCGCTGGCGCCGATCCCTTGCGCCAGCCGCACGCAGTATCAACGCTGCGAGGATTGCGACGAGGCGACCTGCCAAGTCCGCCACATGATGCTGGAGGTGCGGCAGGCAATCGCCGAAGTGCTGGATAATCGCAGCCTCGCCGCCATGCGCGATGCCGACAATGACGATTTCCCGGTCGAGCTGACGTCGCAGATCTAAACCACCGATTTCAAGCTGATCGCGTTCAGATAGAGATTCCTGCATTGAAGGAGAGGTTCTCCAAATCTCGGGTTGCGAAGCTCGAAATCACGGAGAACCTCATGCAGTTTTGGCCTATCCGTTCACATTAGACGCAGCCTCGAATACAGCGCGTGCGGACGTCGTACCCGCTACGTGCTCCGTACCCGCCACACCGAGGTCCATCCATCCCGCATTCACGGCCTCGAACATTTCTTCGGCAGGTCCGGAGTGACCCTTCGGGATGCCGAATTGCTCGAACGCTTCCGCCCACCCCGCACGCGGAATTGCAAAGGCTTTCACGGCGAGATTCAGGACTTCACCCAACTGCTCGGCGACTTCATCCGCGGTGACCATCGAACCGATCTCGACGATGCGCTGCCCTGACCACGTCGACCCGGTCAAAAGAGTTGCGACCTCTGCGCCGATGTCGTTCGTCGCAACCATGGTCGATTTCCGGTTTGTCGGATTGTAGTAGACCGGTAGCATTCCGCCCTGCGCGACCTGCAAGCCGTAGAGGAAATTTTCGAAGAATCCCCCCGCGCGCACAAATGCGGTTGGCGATGTCAGGCCGCGAAACCCTTGCTCCAGAAGCGACAAGGCCGCGATCACCCCGTGCCCGCTTGTTCTGTTCGCACCCATCGACGAAAGCGCAACCACTCGCGGCGGCGCTGCCTTGGTCAGAGCCTCGACATAGCTAGCAATCACGCTCCTCGCTTCTTTGTAATCGGGCGACGGCGCCCAGACAGGGGGCAACATGACGAACGCGCCTTCGACGCCTTTGAGGGCTCGCTCGATGGCTGCCGAATCATTCCAGTCGCCGTCTACCAGTTCCACGCCCTGGTTCGCCCAATTGGCCGCCTTGTCGCGATTGCGGACGAGTGCGCGTACCTCCTTGCCGTGCGCCAGCAGATGCTCTGCCGTTGCGCCGCCAACTTTTCCCGTGATTCCCATTACTAGGAACATGTGTTTTCTCCTGATGTCGGGGGACAGAGCTGCCCCTGTTGGTTCAATGGATGAGCGGCAGAATGGCCCGGATACGGGGATCGCGGAGATAGAGGCCGCCCCAGGTCATCGCGCCCAGAAGCAGGGAGATGATTTCCGGCGGCGACCCCAACTCACCGATGCGGAGATGGGCGCAGATGGCACCTCCCAAAAAGCCCGTCACCAGGATCGCGCCGAGGACGGCGGTGACCGGGATGGCGTAGAGGATGGCGCAGGCGAGGATGATCGGACCCACGACACGGGTCAGGTCCATCGCAAACCCGGTTTCCTGCAACATGCTGGCGATCTGTGCCGGCGCGAAAAGCTGAACAGTGCCATCTGCCGTCAGGGCGATGACGACAAACGCGCTCATGATCCGGCCGGCCCACGGGGCGCGATGCAAGGTCATAATTTCCGGTGTCTGATGCAGGTTCACAGTTTCGGACACTTGTCATTCTCCGATGGGGAGATCCCATATTCGAAGCTTACTGTGCCTCTCAAGTGTGATAAATGCCGGGAAAATAAACCAACTGTTCTCTTTTTGGGGAACAATCCGAGGCACGAAAATGCAGAATCTCGAACCCATCCTCATTTTCACAACCGTCGCGGAAATGGGGAGCTTCACCCGCGCGGCCGATAGCCTGGGCATCCAAAAGGGGAGAGCCTCAACGGCGGTCCGCAAGCTGGAAGAAGATGTGGGTGTCAGGCTTCTGCACCGGACGACGCGCAGCGTGCGGTTGACGGAGGACGGACGCGCATTTCATGCCCGCGCCCGCGATCTGCTTGCTGAAGTCGATGATCTGCACTCGATGTTCGCAGGCGACCGCGTGGCACTTCGCGGCCGTTTGCGGGTCGACCTTCCGACCGAAGTGGCGCGCACAACGATCGTACCGGCTTTGCCGGATTTCATGGCGGCTCACCCCGAGTTGGAGCTGGAGGTGTCGAGTACGGATCGGCAAGTCGATCTGGTTCAAGAGGGGTTCGATTGTGTATTGCGGCTTGGACCCATTCGCGACGAGACCCTGATTGCCCGCCCGTTGGGCCTGTTGCGCATGGCCAACGCAGCCAGTCCCGCCTATCTGGCGCGCTATGGCGTGCCTCGATCGCTGGAAGATCTCCAGCGTCAGGAACATAGGGCAATTCATTTTTCGACGCTGCTGGGCGCGCGACCCTATGGATGGGAATATCCGGACGGCGACAGCTACGCGACGCTTCAGTTGCTAGGTGCGCTACACGTCAACAGCGCACAGACCTACGAAGCAGCGGCCCTCGCCGGCCTTGGCCTGATCCAGGCGCCACTCTTGGGCATTGGCCGATACTTGGAGAGTGGAGCGCTTGTCGAGATCCTACCCGATTTTCGTCGCCGGCCGCTCGCCGTGTCCCTCGTCGTCGCACATCGGAGCAATCTATCGCGCCGAGTCCGCGCGTTCATGAAATGGATCGAAGATGTGCTGATGCCATATATGGAATAGCGATACGACTATCTTCGTCCGGCCTTCGAAATCAACACTTCGTAAGCGGCGCGCTTGTCTCAAGTCTAGGGCAAGCGAAATTTGCAGAAGTCTCGAGCGCGGACATGACCTTGCACGGCCCAAGCCGACGCGGTAAAGCGGGGTTCGAAGAACGGGCTGGACCGATGAGGCTGTGGTGGTTAGAAAAATCCCGCAAGGCCGCCCGCAAGCTGCCGTCGGCAGCCAGTTTCCGCACTGAAATCATCGCAGACGTCTTCGTCCCGGAACGGGCGGAGGATGTACGCTTCTTCAGCCGCAAGCTGGTTCGCCCTGGCCGGCTTCGCCGCTTTTCCAACAAGGATCTTCGCGAAGGCCTGCTGTCTATCTTCTATCTCGTGGTGGCGGCGGCACTGCCGGTGCGGTGGTGGGCGCCGATCTGCGGCCGCGTATCGAGGTTTCGCCTCAAGCGCCATATGCGCAAGGAATTCCCGGCCTACGCTGCCGCCACGCTCGCGGTGCTGGGCGATGGTATCGATGCACGCAAGCTGTTCGAGGGATTGCTGGCAGCGCGCCACCGCCGCCGCTTGCAGCTCGCCGCACATCTGGTGGCCGGCCGCTGGTCGCCGACGATCCGGCTGGAGGGGTTGGCGGGGCTGCGGTCGGCCTTGCAGCGCGGCCACGGCGCCATCCTCTGGTGCGATCAGTTCACCGCCCAGACCATCATCGGCAAGCGCGCGCTGTACGAGGCCGGTATCGAAGCGCATCAGGTGAGCGTCAACACCCACGGTATTTCCGAATCGGCGTTCGGCTTGCGTTTCCTCAATCCGCCGCTGATCGATGTCGAAAACCGGTTCCTGAAAAGCCGGGTCGTCTTTGGCCGCGACGACACCTATCAGGTCACCATCCGCATCCAGAAGATCCTGAAGCAGAATGGCGTGGTGACGATGACCAACACCGTCCACGCCGGCACGACTTTCACCGAGGCAGCCATGGGCGAAAGCGGCTGGACGCATCTCGCCTCGGCACCGGCGAATTTCGCCGCCAGGGGCGGGACCGCCCTGTTTGCCATGTCGACCTTCGAAGTGGTTCCCTTCATCGAATACCGGGCCGTGCTCAGCCCCGAGCTGACGCCGGAGGCATCTGTCAGCCCGGCAACGGACATGGCCAGGGATGGCGCCAAGAACATGACTGTGCAGGCGCACTACATCCTGCTCAAGCGCGACCGCCTGCTGGAAGCGCTGAAGCTCTACCCCGAGCAGATGCTGACGTGGTCCCGCCGGCAGCGGCTGACCGAGGTCTCGGACAGCATCGGCATCGGAATGGATGAAGGCTCATGACCGGCGTATCAGGCGGACCGCGGCGGCGACGAGCTCACCGACCGGGCGTGTGGCATTGAGTTTCGAGGCGCGCTCATCCGCAGCCGGCGGCTCGAGGATGGCGAACTGGCTGTCGACCAGGCTCGCCGGCATGAAGTGGCCCTTGCGGCTGCCGACGCGCTGCCTGGCCGTACCAGGGTCGATCTCCAGATAGAGGAAGACGATTTCCGGGCAGAAGCCGCTCAGCCGGTCGCGGTAGCTGCGCTTCAGCGCCGAGCAGGCGGCGACCACGCCGTTGCCCTGCCCCACCGACGCGGCGATGCGCTCGCCGATCGCGTTGAGCCAGCCTTCGCGCAGCTGATCGGTAAGCGGCTCGCCGCTTGCCATGCGTGCGACGTTTTCCGGAGGATGCAGCCTGTCGCCCTCGATAAAGGTAACGCCCAGAGCGGCGGCAAGCCCAACGCCCACCGCCGACTTGCCGCAGCCGGCGACGCCCATAACCACGATGGCCGGCACCGAGCCGGGGGCGCTCGTCGGCGCCTGTGCTGCCGCTTCGTCCACTGTCAGCGGCTTGCCGGCGCGCGGCCGTAGAGCAGCAGCATGGCGACGATGACGACACCGTAGATGATCTGCCGCCCCGCCTCCGGCATCTGCATGACCGACAAGATGGATTGCAGCAACGTGATGAGGATGACACCGGCGACAGTGCCGAGATAGGAGCCGCGCCCACCCAGGATCGAGGTGCCGCCAAGCACCACCGCGGCGATCGACGGCAGCAGATAAGCGTCGCCCATCGATTGCGCCGCCTTGGAGGCATAGCCGGCCAGAAGCACGCCGCCGAAAGCCGAGAGCCCACCGGAGACGGCGAAGGCGATCATCACCACGCGCCTTGTGTCGATGCCGGAGAGATAGGCCGCGCGCTCGCGGTTGCCGATGCCGTAGACGGTGCGGCCGAAGCCGGTCCGCGTCAGCACGAACACCATCGCGGCCCCGATCAGCGCCCAGATGATGACGGCGTTGGGCACGCCCGGAATGGCGAAACCGGTCGCCAGGTAGCGCATCGCGCCCGTCGCCGAATCCTGCGGCGAGAAGCCGCCGGTGTAGACCACCATCAGCCCCTGCGCGACAGCGTTGGTGGCCAATGTGATGATCATCGAGGGGATGCGCAGATAGGCGACGCCGATGCCGTTGACGACGCCGATCAGCATGCCGCAGATGATGCCGAACGGGATGGCCAACGCCACGCCGACCGGGCCGTACGCCGCCGCGGCGCAGGCCATCATGGCGCCCGCCGCCACCGCCCACGGCACCGACAGGTCGATCTGGCCGAGCAGGATGACCAGCATCATGCCTGTCGCGATGACGCCGAGGAATGAAGCCACCTTGAGCTGCTGCAGGAGATATTCAGGCGACAGGAAGCTTCTGGAATAGAGGCTGCCGAAGAACAGCAAAAGCACGATGCAGGCAAAGGCCGTCAGCACCGCCGGATCGGCGCGGCGGATGAATCTTGGCATGCGGCCGGCAATGCCGCCAAGCGTCGTTTCGCTCACAGGAACCACTCCAGCCGGTTGCGGACCCGAAACAGGGCGAAGGCGCCGAGGCTGACGGCGACCAGCAGGATAACGCCCTGGAACAGCGGCTGCCAGAGCGGATCGAAATCGAAGACGAACAACAGGTCGCCGATCGTGCGGAAAGCCAGTGCGCCGAAGATGGCGCCGATGGCGCTGCCCTTGCCGCCGAACAGCGAAACCCCGCCGAGCACCACGGCGGCGATCGAAAACAGCGTGTAGGAGTTGCCGCTGGCATAGGCCGCCTCACCCGTATAGGTGAAGAAGGTCAGGAACAGTCCGCCGATCGCCGCCAGCAGGCCGGCCAGCGTGTAGGCGGCGAACTTGCCGCGCCGGATCGGCACACCCGACATGTAGGCCGCCGTCTCCGATGAGCCTGCCGCGTAGGCGGCGCGGCCAAGCACCGAGCGGCTGAACGGCACCCAGATCACCAGCACGATGGCCAGCAGCACGACGAGACTTGCCGGCACCACGCCGAACACACGGCCGGTCAGCGCATCGGCCAGGTCCTCATTGACCGAGCCGCCCGGAAATGGCCGCAGCAACAGGCCGATGCCGTAATAGACGGCGCCTGTGGCAATGGTGGCGACAATCGGCTGCAGCCGGCCATAGATGACGATGGCGCCGTTGATGGCGCCGCACAGCAGCCCCACCGCCAGCACGGCGATGACGCCGAGCGTCGTCTGCATCGGCGTTCCCACCACCAGCCACGAAGCCAGGCAGTTGGTGAGGAGAAAAATCATGCCGACGGACAGGTCGATGCCGGCGGTGATCACCACTAGCGTCTGCGCCATGGCGACGAAGGCGAGCAGCACGCCCTTGTTGGCCGCCGTCTGCACCACATTGGCGGTGAAGCCGGCCGGATGGTTCGAGGTGTAGATGACGAACATGACAATGAAGATGCCGAACGCCAGCAGCGTTCCGCGCTGCTCGGCCAGCCAGTAACGCCAATCCTTCATGCGCCCACTCCCAGGCCCACCGGGCTGTCCTCGCCATGGATGTTGAGCGCGCTTGATATCAGCGCCCGCTCGGTGATCTCGGCGCCGACCAGCTCGCGCTTGACCGCTCCGTCGTAGAGCACCAGCACACGGTCGCAGCAGCCGATCAGCTCGTCATAGTCGGTCGAGTAGAACAGGATCGCCGCACCCGCGTCGGCCAGTTTGCGCATCAGCTGGTACAGCTCCTGTTTGGTGCCGACGTCGATGCCGCGCGTCGGATCGTTGAGCAGGATGATGCGCGGCTGGCGCATCAGCCATTTGGCGATGACCACCTTCTGCTGGTTGCCGCCCGAAAGCGCGCCGACCGGAATGTCGAGGCCCGCCGTCTTGATCGCCAAAAGGCCGACCATGTCGTCGATCAGCCGCTGCTCGGCGGCACGGTCGATGATGCCGGCTTTCGACAACCGGTCGAGGGCGGCGAAGGACAGGTTCTCGCGCACCGTCATCGGCAGCATCAGACCTTCGGTCTTGCGGTCCTCGGGAATGAGCGCCATGCCGATGCCGTCGTCGCGCGCAACGGATGGACTGGTGATCGACACAGGCTTGCCGTCGATCAGGATCTGGCCGCTGAGGCCGCGCAGCACGCCGAAGAAGGCGAGCAGCAATTCGCGCTGGCCCTGGCCGTCGAGGCCGCCAAGGCCGACCACCTCACCTGCCCTGACGGTCAGCGAGATGTCGTGCAGCCGGTCGGCCCATGAGAGCTTGCGGGCCTCGAGCCTGGGGGCCGCGGCGGCAGGCACGGCCGTCGGCTTGGGCGGAAAGATATGGCTGTATTCGCGGCCGATCATCAGTTCGACCACCTCATTGTCACTCTTCGAGCCGGCTGGATAGCTGGCGACATTGCGGCCGTTGCGGAACACCGTGCACTGATCCGCCAGTTCGGCGATCTCGTTCATGCGGTGCGAGATGTAAAGCAGCGCCAGCCCTTCCGAGCGCAGCCGCTTGAGCACCGCGAAGATCTTCGAGACATCCGCGGCAGTCAGCGCGGAGGTCGCCTCGTCGAGGATAAGGATGCGCGGCTTGCGTGCCAATGCCTTGGCGATCTCGACCATCTGCCGGCGCGACAATGGCAGGTCCTTGACCAGCGCCAGCGGGTGGATGTCGGCGGCGCCGGCACGAGCAAGTGCTTCTTCGGCGATGCGGCGCTGCGCCTTGCGGTCGATCATGCCGAAGCGTTTGGGCGGGTCGGAAATGACGATGTTGTCGGCAACGCTTAGCTCGGGGACAAGCGACAGTTCCTGGAAGATGCAGACGATGCCGGCCTTGTTGGCGGCACCCGGAGAAGCGAAGGTCGCCTCGCGCCCGTCCAGCGTCATGCGGCCCTCATCGGGCGCCACGACACCTGCCATGACCTTGATCAGCGTCGACTTGCCGGCGCCGTTTTCGCCGAGAATGGCGTGGATGCTGCCGGCTTCGACAACAAGCTCGGCTTTTTCCAGCGCGCGTACACCGCCATAGCGCTTGGATATGCCTTCCATACGAAAGAGCGGAGCCGCACCGTCCATCGGCCCTCCCAGGGCGATTGTGGAATTGAGACAAACGCCGCGGCTCAAGCCGCGGCGCCAGGTGACAGCCAGCGATGATTTACTGGTTTTCCTTGGTCTGACCCATGATTTCCTGGGCGCTGAAATTGATGCCGCAGGTCGGGAAGGAATTGCCGACGAAGAAATTGTCGGATTCCTTGGGGAAGTAATCCGTGCCTTCCTTCATGTTCGGGTCTTCGGCGATCGCCAGCGGCAGCTTCACCTCTTGTGGCACGACTTCGCCTTCGAGTGCGGCGATCGCGGTCTTGATGGCGACGGCGACCTGAGCCGGGCCCGAGCCCGCGGACGAGCACTTCAGCCCGTCGGCTGAATGCGCGGCGCAGAACTTGCGGAAGCCGTTCTCGGTCTCGCCGCCAAACGGCACGAACGGATGCTTGGCGTCGATCATCGCCTGCACGATGCCGGTGTCGCCGCCCTGCCCGGTGATGCCGTCGAACGGACCGTTGGTGGCGATCGCATCCGCAGTCACCTTCTGCGCCACGCCGTCATCCCATTTGCCGGCGACTTCGGTCACGTCCCACTTCTTGCCGGACGCATCGAAGACCTCGTGGATGCCGTTGTGACGATCGGTGTCGACGGAGGTGCCGGCGACGCCGCGCACTTCCAGGATCTTGCCGCCGTTCGGTATCTTGCCGACCAGCCACTTGGCCCACAATTCGCCAAGACCCTTCTGATCGACATTGACGTTGATGGCGTCCTTGGTGTCGAGAATGTTGTCGAAGGCGACCAGCACGATGCCCGCTTCCTTGGCACGCTTGATGACCGGACCGAAGGCCGTCGGGTTCTGGGCGTCGGTGACGATGGCGTCATAGCCGGAATCGATGAAATTGTTGATCGCCGAGATCTGTGCCGGCACGTCCTCGCCCGTCGAGACGACCTTGAATTCCTTGATCTTGGCTTTGACTTCAGGTTGCGCGGCGTAGGCCTTGGCCGTCTGCACCATCTGGATGCGCCAGGTGTTGGCGATATAGCCATTGGCGAAGGCGATGCGGAACGGCCCTTCCTTCTTGGGATATTTGAAGAATTTGGTCTCCGCGCTCCACGGCGCGAAACAGTCCGCCTGAGCGGCGGGACCCGACACGATTTCGGGTCCGGCGGCCATGGCGGCCGAATTGAGCATGACGAATGCAGTGGCGGCAACGACGCCACCAACGAGTGACTTGATCATCGATAATCCTCCCGATTGCAGTTCTGATTGTTCGTTTCGCAATGCGAATTTTTCGCGCGATGGACCGGCACCTCCCGCCTTGCCATGCGCTTCCTCGGCCGCCCGTGATGGCCGACCCGGTACCTCCCTTGTCGCCGCCAGCGGGGCGAAAACTATCATATTATCCATAATAAACAAGTATTAGTTGTCGCTTATGTATAATAAACAGGTGCGACCTGTCGTTCATGCAACTGCCTGTAGGAGATGGTAGCGCTACCAAATTGGCGTGTAAACCGGCATTCGCACAGTCGCTTCTGTGCGTTTCAACGCGCCGTGCTCTCGCGGCGCTTGAGCTCGAAACCGAGATCTACGATCCGTTGCTCCGGTCTTTTGCCGGCGATCGCAGCAAGCGCCATGGCGACGGCACGCCGGCCGATCTCATAACGATGGGTGCGGATGCTGGTGACCGAAGGAAACGCCACCTGCATCATGTCGAGATCGTTGAAACCGACGATGCCGATCGTCTTCGGCACCGCGATCGAGGCGCGATGGCATTCGAACAAGACGCCGAGCGCGATGTCGTCATTGTTGCAGAACACCCCGTCGAGTGTCGGCACCTTGGCCAGCGCGTCGCGGAACATCTCGCGGCCGAGCGACACGCTGGACAGCACCGGCGTGGTGGTGACGAGGCGCGGGTCGAACAGGCCCGCGGCCTCCATCGCCGCGCGATAGCCGGCAAGGCGCCGCTGCGAACGCGGATCCATGCGCGCGCCGATGAAGCCGATGCGGCGATAGCCGGCCTCGATCAGATGCTCGGTCGCCGCCCTCCCGCCATCGAGATGCGAGAAGCCGACCATCATGTCGACCGGATCGGGACCGGTTTCCATCACCTGCACCACAGGGCAGCCGGCACTTTCCAGCAGCTTTCGCGAAGCCGGCGTCTGATCGATGCCGGCGACGATCAGCGCCGCTGGCCGTTGCGAACCGAACAGCTGCAGCAGCCGCTCTTCCTCGAGGCCGGAATAGTGGGTGTTGCCAAGCTGGATGCGGAACGGGCTGGCCGACAGGCTGTCATAGATGCCGCGCACCACCTCGGCGAAGACGTTGTTGGTAAGCGACGGCACCAGCACGCCGAACACCTCGGCGCGCGCCGAGGCCAGCGCCCGGGCATTCGGGTCCGGCACGTAGCCCAGTTCGTCGACGGCGGCCTGGATCTGGCGGCGCAGCTCTTCGGACACACGCTCCGGCTCGCGCAGGGCGCGCGACACGGTGATGGCGCCGACGCCGGCCTTGCGCGCGACATCCGCGATGGTCGGGCGGCCGCCGCCCCGGCGCGTGCGCAGCTTGGTCAAAATCGAGTCCTCGCAAGATACAGATCGGAAGCCATCGCGCCCGCAGCCGTCATATGTTGTCAAAGTGGGATATTTATCCGCGCGCTTCCTTCTCGACGCTAGGTCAATGTCCGCTCCCCAAAGAGAAAAATCAGCAGAGAAAGAAGACCAAACGAGACTAAAAATCCGGCCCATGCTCCAAACAGGAGCTTGCGAAGCGATCGGAATTCGTCAGCAACAAGAAATCTGTTGAAACGGCTATTCCTGCGGCCGGCTCGCTCGCTCCAACCAAGTGATCTTTCCTCAGTAGTGTCTACAAGCGCCCCGGTTCTGCCGAGCACCAGGATAATCGAATAGAAAATTGCGGCGGCGCCTGCGAGGCATCCCGCGGTGCAGGCCCACACCGCTATTGTTAGAAGAATGGGCTTACCGTGAAGATCGAGATGCATTTTGTGCGCCCGGAATAAGGCTTAAGCTGCAACCGTCAATGATCGCCGCGACCGCCACAATAACAGAACGATAGCCAGTATATTCAAGATATTCCAGGCAATGCCGTTCAGGAACGCAGCCGCATAAGAGCCGGTCAAATCGTAGATCCAGCCCGACATCCAGCCGCCGATCGCCATGCCGAAGATGGTCGCCATCATGACGATGCCGATACGCTGGCCGGCCTCTCTGGCCGGCATGTAATCGCGCACGATGATCGCGTAGCAAGGCACGATGCCGCCCTGCGACAGGCCGAACACCAGTGACACCACATAGAGCGAGGCAAGCCCGTCGAACGGGATGTAGAACAGCAGCGACAGGCACTGCAGGACCGAGCCGATCATCAATGTCCACACGGCGCCGATACGGTCGGCGAGGAAGCCGGACGCCAGCCGGCTGACGACGCCGCCCGCCATCCTGATCGACAGCATGTCGGCGCCATGTGCGACGCCGTAGCCAAGGTCCATGCAATAGGCGACGATATGCACTTGCGGCATCGACATCGCCACGCAGCAGCCGAGCCCGGCGACGACCAGCAGCACCTGCAAGGCCGCCGGCGACAGCGAGATCGGCTGCACCGACCGGCTTCCGGGCGAACCCGCGACGGCCGCCTCCGGGGCACCGCGCCGCAGCATCAGCACCAGCGGCACCATTGTCACCAGGCAGAAGATGCCGATTGCCGCATAGGTGAAGCGCCAGCCCTCCGCCTTCATCAGCGTCGGCATGATGGTCGGCCACAACGCCCCGGCAAGGTAATTGCCGGCCGCCGCCGCCGTGACCGCAACACCGCGACGGCGGTTGAACCAGTGCGAGATATCGGCGATCAGCGGCCCGAAGATCACCGACGTGCCGATACCGATCAGCACCCCCTGGGCAAGCGTGAATTGCAGGATCGAGGTCGACAGCGCCGCGAGCAGCAGGCCCGCGGAAAGCGTAATCGAAGAGATCAGCGCCGGGATCCAGTAACCCATCCGGTCGATGGCGCGGCCGACCAGCACGTTGCCGGCGGCGAAACCGACCATGGTCGCCGTGTAAGGCATGGACGCCGCGGCGCGGTCGACGCCGAACTCGGCCTGCACGGCGGGCAGCACGACGACGACAGCCCACATGCCCACGGCGCCGATCGTCGCCAGCAGCATCGAGATGGCAAGCCGCATCCAGGCATAGGAGCTGTCGATGCCGGGGCCGGGCTGGAGGCTGTCGGTTCGGGTCAAGGCGTTTCCTGTCGGCGGTCTCGGAGATCGGCTGCCGTTTGCGCCACTATCGGCGCATTCTCAGGCCGCAGCAGCGCCACAGCGGGCAAATCCGTGGCTCCAGAGCCAGGGCGGAACCGATGCCGATGTGCGGAGTTTCCCGGCAACCACCCCGCAAAGGAGTCCTGCGATGACCGCCACCAGGAAAAAATGGTCGGCCGAGGTGACCGAGCACAGCAACGCAATGGATCTTGAGGATCACGTCTTCGAATCCGACGACGCCAGGAAGATCGCCGCCTCGCTGAAACGATCCGCCGAACACAGCCACAGGCGCAAGGCCGAGCCTTTTCAATCCGCCATGTCGATGCTGAATTTTTACATCAACCGCGCCGGCAAGAACTTGCCTGCCGCGCGCAAAAAAGTGCTTGAGGACGCCAAGGGCGAGCTGCGCAGCGCCTTCGGACGTGACAAGGATGATTAGCGGCCGGTCCAGCCCTACCGGGCGCGGATGACGCCGTCTGTGTTGGCGAGCAGTTTGCGCACAGCATTGCGCGCCGCGTCGGGGCGCTGCAGGCGGATGTTCTTCTCGATCGCCTCGTGCAGCTTCTGCGCGTGGTTGAGATCGTCGATCTCCCGTGTCGTATAGGCAAAGAGATGATCGAAGGCGGATTCGATCAGTACGCCGAGCGGCACCAGCAGGTCGTTGCCCGAAGCCCGCAGGATGGCGAGATGGAAGCGCGTGTCGGCGCGGGTCCGCTCCTGCAGGCTCGTCGCCGCGCCCATCTCACGGCAGGCCAGGCTGATCTCGGCCATCTGCTCGTCGGTTCTTCGCATCGCGGCGAACGCGGTCGCTTCCGGCTCGATGATATGGCGGAATTCCTGCACCGTCTTGAGGAACACTTCGCGGTCCGGCGACGTCGCGTACCAGGCCAGCACATCGCGATCGAGCAGGTTCCAGCGTTCCTTCGGCTCGACCCAGCTGCCGATCTTGGGACGTGAGGCCAAAAGGCTCTTGGCCATCAGCATCTTGATCGCTTCGCGCACCGCCGAGCGGCTGACGCTGAAGGTCTCCGACCATTTCGCTTCATTGGGCAGGATGGTGCCAGGCGGATAATCGCCGCGCACGATCCTGAGGCCAATTTCACTGGCCAGCGAGGCGTGGACGCTGGAGCCGGGAATACGCGCGGCGTCCGCCCGGCGAACGCCGCCCGGACGGTCCCCGGAGGCCGCTTTCCCCAACGATTCTTCCTTGTTCGGCTTCGCGTCCCGCATGGGGTCCAGAAAGTCCGTATTGAGCAGGCTGTCAAGCGCGGCAAGCGGCTTGCATCGCAAAGCTGCCCGCTGTGCACAGATCAGCCCCGATCCGCCGCTTGATTGGCATGTCGATATTCAGGTCAGGCCGAGCCGAGAATGATGGATTTCGAGAACCGGAGCGCAGCGTACTTTTGGGTACGTAAGCACCGGCCTATGCCGACCGTAGCCTTGACTGTCACCGTCCCTCATAAGTGCTTCGGCCGGCGAAGGCCGGAAGCGCAGAAAGCCGTCATTCGCAGGCCGGCATCACCTGAATGTCGACATGCCTAGGCCTGCTTGACGTATTTGCGCCAGCTATGCTCCGGGCGGAAGCCCAGCACGTCACGCGCCTTGCGGTTGGAGAGCAGCGTCTCGTATTCGCCGAGTTCGGCCTTGACCGGCACGCCGGGGTAGAACCGCTTCAAGAGTTCGGCTGTCGGCAGGTCGGACGAGGTGTCGTCATTGGCCGCGTTGAACACCTGAGAGCCGAGCCCGTCCTTCTCTATGGCGCGCAGCGTGATCTGGCCAAGGTCGCGCGCGTCGACATAGCTCCAGGCGATGCGCTTGCGGAAACCCGGATCGGCGAACCATTTCGGAAACAGCGAATATTCGTGCGGCTCGATGACGTTGCCGATGCGCAGGGCATAAATGTCGGTGCCGTTGCGCTGCGCGAAGGCCCGCGCCGTCTTCTCGTTGACGACCTTGGACAAGGCATAGCTGTCCATCGGATCGACGTCATACTCCTCGTCGAGCGGGAAATATTTTGGATCGCGCGGCTCGTTGGCGAAGACCAGCCCATAGGTGGTCTCGCTGGAGGCGATGATTACCTTTCGGATACCGAGCTTAACTGCCGCCTCGATGACATTGTAGGTGCCGAGCGCATTGATGCGGAACACCTCGTTGTCGGTGGTGATCATGATGCGCGGGATGGCGGCGAAATGCACCACCGCATCGACCGGCTGCGGACGCAGCGAGGGGTCGAATTCATGCAGGCCCATATAGCTCGACAGTGCGTTGAACACCTGCCCGCTGTCGGTGATGTCGGTGATCAGCGTGCGCACCTTGGGGTTGTCGAGCGGCCTGGTGTCGATGTTGAGCACCTGGCAGCCTTGCTCGACCAGATACTGGACGACATGGCGTCCGGCCTTGCCGCTGCCGCCGGTGAACATGATCCGCTTCGTCATTTTGCTCTCCACATCCTCAGGAATTTATGTGTATTGTCAGACAATATCGCCATCCGCAACCACCCACGCCTGCAAAACGGCAGCGCCTGACATCAATCATTGCAACAGGACTTGAAGACATGAACACGACTGCCGCGAGCGAAAAGATCGGCTTCATCGGGCTTGGCCTGATGGGCCACGGGATCGCCAAGAACATCGTCGACAAGGGCTACAGCCTGACCTTTCTCGGCCGCAAGAACCGCAAGCCGGCGGAAGACCTGCTTGGCCGCGGCGCCACCGAAGCATCGACCTCGCGCGATGTGGCGGCGGCATCGACAATCGTCTTCATCTGCGTCACCGGTTCGCGCGAGGTCGAAGCCATCATTCGCGGCCCGGGCGGCCTCAAGGAGGGTTTGAAGAAAGGTTCCGTCGTCGTCGACTGCTCGACCTCCGACCCCGTCTCGACCATTGCGCTTGCCGCTGAACTCAAGGCGCTCGGCATCGATTTTGTCGACGCACCGCTCAGCCGCACGCCGAAGGAAGCCTGGGAAGGCACACTCGACGCCATGGTCGGCGCGCCGGACGCCCTCTTTGCCAGGGTGAAACCGGTAATCGAAACCTGGGCCGGCCGCATCGTCCATATCGGCGACACCGGCGATGGCCATCGCATGAAGCTGCTCAACAATTTCATCTCGCTCGGCTACGCCGCGATCTATTCCGAGGCACTGGCACTGGCTGAGAAGGTCGGCATCTCGCCGCCGCGCTTCGACAGCGTCATCCGCAATGGCCGTATGGATTGCGGCTTCTACCAGACCTTCATGCGCTGGACGCTGGAAGGTGACCGCGACGCGCACAAATTCACCATCGCCAATGCCTTCAAGGACCTGACCTATCTGGAATCGATGGCGGGTGCGGCCGGCATTGCCAACCCGCTCGGCAACGCCACCAAGAACGCCTTCGCCGGTGCCCACGCAACCGGCCCGGCCGAGCAATTCGTACCGATGCTGGCAACACATATCGGCAAGGTGAACGGCGTCGACCTGATGCCGATGAAGGATGGCAAGAAGCAGACCATTTAACCGATTGCCCAACGCAGGCGCCGATCACCGCCTCCAGCGCCCGATCCCTTCATCGGTATCCGCAAGCAGCTTGTGCACGGCGTTGCGCGCCGCGGCCGGGCGCTGCAGGCGGATGTTCTTTTCGATCGCCTCATGCAGCTTCTGCGCCTGGCGCTGATCGGCGACCTGCTGTGTCGTGAATGCGAAGAGATGGTCGAGCGCCGACTCGATCAGCACGCCGAGCGGCACCAGAAGGTCGTTGCCGGAGGCGCGCAGGATGGCCAGATGAAAGCGCGTATCGGCGCGGATACGCTCCTGCAGGCTCAAGGCCTCGCCCATCTCGCGGCAGGCCTGGCTGATTTCCGCCATTTGCTCGTCACTGCGCCGTATGGCGGCAAAGGCCGATGCTTCCGGCTCGATGATATGACGAAACTCCTGCACGGTTCGCAGGAACGCCTCGCGGTCGGGCGCCGTCGCGTACCAGGCCAGCACGTCGCGGTCGAGCAGGTTCCAGCGCTCCTTCGGCTCGACCCAGCTGCCGATCTTGGGGCGTGAGGCCAACAGGCTTTTCGCCATCAGCATCTTGATGGCTTCGCGCACCGCCGAACGGCTGACATTGAAGATCTCGGCCCATCTGGACTCGTTGGGCAGGATGGTGCCGGGCGGATAGTCGCCACGCACGATCCGCAGGCCAATCTCGCCGGCCAGCGAGACATGGACGCTCGCTCCCGCAAAATGCGCGGCACCGGCCTTGCGCATGACAGCCGGGCCGTGGCCGGCTTGTGCCTTGGCCCGGTCGGTTCGCTTGCTTGACTTCTCGTCCGGCATCCACGTTCCAATGCGTCGACCGTCTGTCGTCCGGACTGGTCCGAACCGCACGGGCGCCGATCTCGTTGCCGAAAAATCCAGATCACGGGCGCAGCAAAGCCGGAGCCGGTTGCCCCAACCATTGCGTCCGTTCGGGAATTATCGCTTCCGTCCAGGAATGACGGGGCGCCCGCAGCCGGGCGCCCCGAAATCGAGAACCTACTTCTGGATGCAGGTGTCGACCGTATCCTTGGTGCACTCGTCGAGGCCGGTGAACACCGGATCGGCGACCGCCTTGCCTTCGATCAGGTCGATCATCACCGACGGTGCCTTGTAGCCCATTTCGAACGGCCGCTGGCCGACCAGAGCCGTTACAAGGCCATCACGAGCGATCGCAATCTCGTCGCCGATCGTGTCGGCGGCGCCGATGACGAAGTCGTTGCTGGCGATCCGGTCCTTGAGCGGTCCGAACAGATCGCGATAGGGCTGCGGCGCGCCGAACAGCGGCCAGCCGCCCATGATCCCGAAGGCGTCCAGCTTGGGGTTGGCGGCGAGGATGTCGGTCATCGCCTGCACGCCCTTGGCGCCATCGTCGTTGGTAAACACCGGGCAGCCGGCGACTTCGGTCCAGCCACCTTCACCGGCAAGTGCGGCGAGGCCCTCCTTGCCCGACAGTGCGTCACGCATGCCTTGCGCACGGCGCAGGATGTTGTCGGCTGCCGGGTTGCCTTCGATGGTGCAGATCGTGCCACCATTCGGCTTGCCCTTCTTGATGTACTCGCCGATCTTCTTGCCCATCAGGTAATTGTCGGTACCGAGATAGGTCTTGCGAAGGCCTGCGTCTTCCTTGCTGAGATCGGCGTCGACCGTCATGATCGGGATCGACGGATTGGCACTCTTGATCGTCTGCGCGATCAGCGGCGCGTTGGACGGCGAGATCGCCATCGCCACCGTGTCGGCCTTGCTCAGCATGTCCTGGACGATCTGCGCCTCGCCGGCCTCGTCCGAAGTCGACGCCGGACCGGTGTAGAAGCATTCATATTCCGAGCTGGCGTTTTCCTTGTTCCATTTCTCGCAGCCCTGGTGGATGGCCTCGAAGAACGGATTGTCGAGACCTTTCACGACAATGACGAGCTGTTTCTTGGCCAAAGCCGGCCCGGCACCCAACGCCATGGCGGCGACGGCGGCGAGCAAAAGTGTTTTCCTCATGTCAGTCCTCCCTTGAAACAAACGGACACGGCGTGCCCGCCATACAGATCGACCGGATGCGTGATGACCGAGGGTCGTTTCGCGAGCGCTCGTGTCGCCAGGACAGATCGATAAGCATTTCCAGATTCGGCTTCAGATCAGCTCACACACAGGTGCCGCCGGATCCTGGACCGTCAAACCTCCGCCAATTCCGGCCGGCGAACCGCCAGCGGGGATCGGCATAATCTCCTCCGACGCTTAGCTAATATCGGCTTGGCGCCAACGTCAATGCTATTTGTCCTACAAAACGGATTTTTAAAATAGTCCTGGCCCAATTCGTCCGACAATTGATTGACGTGCGCCGGCTTTTGCGTAAAAGAACGCTAACGCCGTCTTCGGGAGGAGCCGGGGAGAGCGAGGCCAAGCAGCGTCGGCATCCACGCCGGTAACAGCTGCAGGTCGCAAAGCACGGGGAGGCAAAGGCTGGTGGCGGTTCTCGAACTCACCAACATCTCAAGGCATTTCGGCGCTATCCAGGCCGTCAACGACGTTTCGCTGTCGATCGAGCCCGGACAGGTGGTCGGCCTGATGGGCGACAACGGCGCCGGCAAGTCGACGCTGGTCAAGATGATCGCTGGCAATTTCCGCCCGAGCCATGGCACCATGCACATGGACGGCAAGGAATTGATCCTGCACAAGCCGGCGGAAGCCCGCCAGCACGGTATCGAGATCGTCCACCAGGACCTTGCACTCTGCAACAATCTGACTGCCGCCGCCAATGTCTATCTCGGCCGTGAGTTGCGGCGCGGCGTCGGGCCGTTCCGGATCCTCGACTATGCCTCGATGTACAAGCGTGCCGGCCAGCTCTTCGCCGAATTGAAGTCCGAGACCCGTCCGCGCGACCTCGTCAAGCAGATGTCGGGCGGCCAGCGCCAGGCGGTGGCGATTGCCCGCACTATGCTGTCGCAGGCCAAGATCGTGCTGATGGACGAACCGACGGCGGCGATCTCGGTGCGCCAGGTCGCCGAAGTGCTGAACCTTATCCGCCATTTGCGCGATCAGGGCATCGCCGTCGTTCTGATCAGCCACCGCATGCCTGACGTGTTCACCGTCGCCGACCGCGTCATCGTCATGCGGCGCGGGCGCAAGGTCGCCGACAAGACGATTGCGTCGAGCTCGCCCGAGGAAGTCACGGGGCTGATCACCGGCGCTATCGAACAGGTTTGATTTCAAGCGAATTCCACCACGCACAGCAGATGAAGGTCGACGATGGCACTAACAATTGACCAGCCGATCGAGCATAAGCAGCAATCCTTGGCCGCGAGACTGTTTGCCAGCCAGACTTTCTGGGTGGTGATCGCGGTCATCCTTGCCTGCGTGTTCCTGTCGTTTGCCACCGACGCTTTCGCCACCTCGAAGAACCTCTACAACATCACCCGCAACATCACCTTCGTCGCCATCATCGCGCTCGGCATGACCTTCGTCATCATCACCGGCGGCATCGACCTGTCGGTCGGCTCGGTGCTGTGCCTGTCGTCGATGGTGCTGGCCGTCACCATGCATGCCGGCTACTCGATCGAGGTCGGCATCCTGGCCTCGATTGCCACCGCGCTCGCCATTGGCGCCTTCAACGGCGTGCTGATCGCCTATCTCGGCTTTCCACCCTTCGTGGTGACGCTCGGCATGCTGTCGATCGCCCGAAGCCTCGCCATGGTCGCCTCCAACAACACGGTGGTCTTCCAGTTCGGGCCGGACCATGCCAAGCTTCTGTCATTGGGCGGCGGCGCTTGGGTGTTCGGCATCGCCAACCCGGTGCTTTACATGATCCTTCTGGCGCTGATCACCGGCTTCATCCTGCGCTGGACCAAGTTCGGCCGCCATATCTTCGCCATCGGCGGCAATGAGCACGCGGCAACGCTGACCGGCGTTCCGGTGCGCCAGATCAAGGTTGCCGTCTACATGATCTCGGCGCTGTCGGCGGGCATTGCGGGCATCATCCAGACCGGCTGGCTGGGTGCCGTCACCACCAATCTCGGCACCGGCATGGAGCTACAGGTAATCGCCGCCACCGTCATCGGCGGCGCCAATCTGGCCGGCGGCGTCGGCACCGCCTTCGGCGCCATCGTCGGCGCGGCCCTGATCGAGGTGATCCGCAACAGTCTCGGCCTGCTTGGCATCAATGCCTTCTGGCAAGGCGTCTTCATCGGCGGCGCCATCCTGCTGGCGGTGCTGTTCGACCGCATCCGCAATTTCCGCCGCAGCGACTAGAACCATGATCCCGAAAAGTGGAAACCGGTTTTCTCGGACAAACGGAACCGTTTGTCCGGAGATCATGGTCAAACAAAAGACGGTTTGATGGCCAACTCCCTGTTCAGCCTCGAGGGCCGGCTGGCGCTGGTGACCGGCTCCGGCCAGGGCATCGGCTTCGCGCTGGCTCGGGGCCTGGCCGAACATGGGGCAAGCGTGGTGCTGAACGGCCGCGACGCCGCCAGGATCGATAGCGCCGTCGAAAAGCTGCGCAACGCCGGCTTCAAGGCGCACGCCTCGGTATTCGACGTCACCGATTTTCAGGCGGTCAACGAGGACATTGCCCGCATCGAGGCCGAGATCGGCGCCATCGACGTCCTCATCAACAATGCCGGCATACAATTCCGCGCCCCGCTCGAGGACTTTCCCGAGGAGCAATGGGAGCGCCTGTTCAAGACCAATGTGTCGGGCGCCTTCCATGCAGCCAAGGCGGTCGCCCGCCACATGATCCCGCGCGGCAAGGGCAAGATCATCAACGTCGGTTCGGTGCAGAGCGAACTGGCAAGGCCGAACATCGCGCCCTACACCGCCACCAAGGGCGCGATCCGCAACCTGACAAGGGGCATGTGCGCCGATTGGGCCAAACACGGCCTGCAGATCAATGCGATCGCGCCCGGCTATTTCCGCACCGAGATGAACCAGGCGCTGGTCGACAATCCCGAATTTTCCGCCTGGCTGGAAAAGCGCACGCCGGCCGGGCGCTGGGGCAATGTCGACGAGTTGATCGGCGCCGCCGTGTTTCTGGCGTCAGATGCCTCGTCCTTCGTCAACGGCCATACGCTGTATGTCGATGGCGGCATGACGGCTTCGGTTTGAGGTTGGCAATTCTCCCGACCGCCATTCGTTCCAGTGCGTATCGCTCAGTCTGAAAATCCGGCCTCACTGGCCGTCATTCGCCCTCGCCGCCCGCGCGCGTCTTGACGCGGCCCCGAACTCGGCCGCACAATCCCCACTGCAGGCGAAGGGAGGCCAGTCGCCTGCGGGAGGATATACCCATGACGGAAGCGATCAGGCTCTACTGGGGCCGGTTCGGACATGTTTCTATCCTGAATGTCGCAAGCGACTTCGTCACCCATGCCCATGTCGAGGCCCATCTCATCATCTGGCTGGAAGGTACGGCCGGCGAAATGACCATCGGCCGCGAGACCGTCCGGCTTGGGCCTGGAACGGCCGCCGGCATCAACTCCTTCCAGCCGCACAGCCATGTTCTGTCGCAAAACGGGACGCCCGGTCTGTTTCTCGCCTTCTACATCGATCCCGACTGGGCGCGGCGCCGCCGCGACCTGCCTTCGTCGGCGCCGCTGTTTTCACAAGCCGCGATCACGCTGGAACCGTGGCTGCATCAGGCCGCCGCCAATCTGCTCGACCACCTCAGCGACAATGAGAGCGTCGACGACATCGCCAACTACGAGATCGAGCGTTTCATCGATAGCGTGCTCGACGCCGCCGACGCCTCGGCGCCGCAGGAGGGCCGTGTCCGCATCAACACCATGCAGGATTTTCGTGTCCGCAAGGCAATCCAGCTGATGAAGGCCAATGTCTGCGAGCGCATCTGCTTCGACGATGTGGCGCGCAGCGTCGGGCTGTCGCGACCGCATTTCTTCGCTTTGTTCAAGGAACAGACCAATCTGACGCCCAATGTCTACTGGAACACGCTACGCATGGAGGAAGCGGTGCGGCAGTTGCAATGGTCGCAGGAACCGCTGATCTCCGTCGCCTGCAATCTCGGCTTCACCACGCAAGGCAATTTCTCGCGCTTTTTCCGCGACCATGTCGGCGTGCCGCCGACGCTCTACCGCGAGGCCGCGCGGGCGATCGCCTGAGCCAGCCGCCCTTTTTCAGACTCCCCGCCCTTTTTCAGACTCCCCGCCCTTTTTCAGACTCCTTGATAGGCGCTCAAGACGCATTGATAAGCGTCGCTGAAATGGCCGCCCTACCTTTGCACCGGATCGCTTTTGCAAGGGAACATTTTGAATGGCCAAAGTCACCATCTCCAGCGTCATCGACGCGCCGGTCGAAAAGGTCTGGGCGCGCATACGCGACTTCAACGGGCTGCCGGGCTGGCATCCGCGCATGGTGGAAAGCCACATTGAAGACGGCAAGGATGCCACCACAATCGGCTGCGTGCGCAATTTCCAGCTCGCCAGCGGCGCCCGCCTGCGCGAAAAGCTGCTCGACTTCTCCGATCAGAATTTCCTGGTCAGCTACTCCATCCTCGAGACGCCGCAGCCGCTGACCAACCACAAGGCGACCCTGCAGCTGCGGCGCGTGACCGATGGCGACCGCACCTACGCCGAATGGACCGCCAGCTTCGACGCCGCCCCCGAGGAGGCAGACAAGCTGGCCGAGGGCATGGGCGCCAATGTCTTTCAGGGCGGCTTCAACGCCCTGAAAAGCCATTTCGCCGGCCAGAGCTGACAGGAGCCAGACCATGGCGCTGGCACTGCAGACTTTTGCAACGGTGAAAGACGCGAACGCGGCACTGAAGGCGGCCGGCACCCGCTATCTCGGTGGCGGCACGCTGGTCGTCCGCGCGGCCAATGAAGGCGACGTTTCGGTTTCCGGCCTTATCAGGTCGACCGAGCCGTCCCTGTCCACCATCGCCGTTGCCGGCGATAAAGTCTGCATCGGCGCTTCGGTGACCATGGCGGCGATCGCCGGCCATCCGGGGCTCGGCACGCTCGCCAAGGCCGCCCGCGCCGTCGGCGGCCCGGCCATCCGCAACATGGCGACCGTCGGCGGCAATCTTTTTGCCCCGGCCCCCTATGGCGATTTCGCCGTTGCCCTGTTGGCGCTCGATGCGACGGTCAGTACCGATGGCGGCGAAACACCGATCGAGACCTTCCTGGCCAATCGGGACGGCAGCCGCGCCGTCGTCACTTCCGTGAGCTTCACGCTTCCGAAGGCCGACAGTTTCCGCTTCCTGAAAGTGTCGAGGGTCAAGCCCAAGGGCATCTCCGTGCTCAGCATAGCCGGTGCTCTGGAATTGTCGTCGGATGGCACCGTGACCTCGGCGCGGATCGCGCTCGGCTGCATGGCGGATCGGCCCATGCGCGCCAGGGCGGCGGAAAAAGCGCTGATCGGCCGAACGCTGACCGCTGACGGCATCGCGCCGGCCTTGGCCGCGGCCGGTGATGGCACCTCGCCCATCACCGACCCGATCGCCAGCGCCTGGTATCGCGCCGAAGTCCTGCCGGTTCATCTCGGCCGGTTGCTGCTCGCATAATATTTGTTCGGGGGCGCGCGTCTGTCCGCTGGTTCGGGCAGGCGCGCAAGGAGGAAAACATGGCAAAGATCCCGGTTCAGTTCACGCTCAACGGTTCTGAAAAGGCCGAATTTATCGATAGCGGCACGACGCTGCTGCACGCCTTGCGCGACAAGATCGGTGACACCTCGCCGAAGGGCGGCTGCCATCAGGGCACTTGTGGTGCCTGTTCGGTCATCATCGACGGCGAACTCCGGCTCTCCTGCCTGACGCTGGCCGAGACCTGCAATGGTGCAACCATCACCACGACATCCGGTCTTGCGGAAGGCGGCGTGCTGCACCCGTTGCAGCGGGCCTTCCTCGACACGTTCGCCACGCAATGCGGCTTCTGCACGCCGGGCATGATCATGGCGGCCAAGGCGCTGCTCGACCACACGCCCAATCCCAGCCGCGACGAGGTGGTCGAGGCGCTGTCGGGCAACATCTGCCGCTGCACCGGTTACGAGCCGATCATCCAGGCGGTGCTGACCGCCGCCCGCGCCAATTCGCAGAACGCGGCCTGAGGGGTCCAAAACAATGGAACTGCGCAAGAACTACTTCGCCGATGTCCGCAAGGATGATCTGCACGAGATCGGCCAGCCGCGGCCGCGCTCGGATTCACCCGGCCATGTCACCGGCAAGACCGCCTTTTTCGCCGACCGCAACTTTCCCGGCATGCTGCACCTGAAGATGGTGCGCAGCCCGCATCACCATGCCCGCATCCGCTCGATCGACACCTCCGAGGCGGAGAAACATCCAGGCGTGGTGAAAATTCTGACCGCCAAGGATGTGCCGCACAATGTCTACACCATCCTGATCCTGATCCAGATCGGGCCGGAGGACGAGACGGTGCTTGCCGACGGCAAGGTGCGCTGGAAGGGCGAGGCCGTGGTGGCGGTGCTGGCCGAAACCGAGCGCGCGGCACAAGAGGCCGCAGCCAAGGTCAAGGTCGACTATGAGGTGCTGCCGGCCGTCTTCGACATGGAAGAGGCGCTGAAACCCGACGCGCCGCTGGTCAACGAATATCACGGCCAGAATTATTACCTCTATGATAGCGGCGAGTGCCGCAAGGTGCGCTTCGGCGATGTCGAGGCGGGCTTCGCCGGCGCCGACCACATACTGGAGCAGAGCTACCAGTCTTCGCCGATCGAGCACGCGCCGACCGAGACCACCGGCTGCGTGGTGGCGCCCGAGGGCAATGACCGCTTCACCTGCTATACCAACACGCAGGCGATGTTCTTCACGCTCGACAACACCTCGATCATCCTGCAGATGCCGGGCAGCAAATTGCATTTCGTCGGCGGCACAGTCGGTGGCGGTTTTGGCGGCAAGGTCGACGTCATCGTCGAGCCGATCGCCATCCTCGGCGCAAAACTAACAGGACGACCAGTCTGTTTTATCTACAGCCGCGAGGAGGAGATGCAGATCTCGTCGCCGCGCGCCGCTGAAAAGGTCGTCATCAAGGACGGCGTCATGAAAGATGGCCGCATCGTCGCGCGCAAGGTCACCGGATACACCGATGCCGGCGCCTATTCGCGCCACTCGCCCTATGGCGCGCAGAAGGGCGCGGGGCATTATCCCGGCCCCTACACTATTCCGAACGTCTGGATCGACACCTACTGCGTCTACACCAACCGCACGCCGTCGTCGGCCATGCGCGGCTTCGGCGTCACCATCGGCGATTTCGCGCTGGAGGTGCAGATGGACAAGCTGGCGCGCCTGATCGGCATGGACCCGCTCGAATTCCGCTTCATCAACGCCTATCGCGATGGCGACATGAAGGCGCACCGCCAGCCGACAGAGGGCGCCGCGCTGATCGAATGCATGCAGGAAGCCTCGCGCGCCGCCAACTGGCCGGTGGCGGAAAAGTACCTGGCGATGTCCTCCTACGTGAAGGGAGCTTGAGATGGCGATCAGGCGCGGACGCGGCGTTGCCGCGATTAACTATCCCACCGGTATGAACCTCGGCGGCGACCCGACGCAGGCACTGGTGCACTCGACGCCGACAGGCAATTTCATGGTGACGCTGTCATCGGTCGATCTCGGGCAGGGCATGAAGCAGATCATGGCGCAGATCTGCGCCGAGACCATCGGCGTGCCGACAGACCGCGTCGTCGTCGACACCGCCGACACCGACACCGGCCCGCACTGCATGGGCACCTTCGCCTCGCGCGGCACGCACCGCGCCGGCAACGCCGTCATCCAGGCGGCAAGGGAAGCGCGGCAGGTGATGCTGGAAGTGGCCGCCGAGGAACTGGAGGTGAACGCCTCCGACCTCGAGACCGACGGCCAGGGCAACATCCTGGTCAAGGGCGCCCCGCAAAAATCGATCTCGATCTTCGATGTCGCGCTGTCGGCGCATTTCAAGCGCGGCCGCTCGATCTCGGGCCGCGGCATGTTCCTGATTCCGCGCTCCTATCCGGAGAAAGAAACCGGCGCGATGAAGCCGTCGACCTGCTACGCGCATGCCTGCACCGTGGCCGAGGTCGAGGTCGACGACGAGACCGGCGAGGTCACCGTGCTGACTGTGAAGAACGTCTTCGAGATCGGCCGCGCGCTGAACCCGAAGATGGTCGAACAGCAACTGGTCGGCGGTTCGTGGATGGGCATCAGCCATGCGCTCTACGAGACGACCGAGCCCTATTATCCCAACCGCGACCATGGCGGCACGGACTTCAACCAGTATCTGATGCCCGGCCCCGGCGACCTCGCCGAGACCGAGATCATCGTGCTGGAGCGGCCATCGGCGGACGGACCATACGGCGCCAAGGGGCCGGGCGAAATGTGCGCCAACCCGCAGATCCCGGCGGTCGCCAATGCCGTCTTCGACGCTGTCGGCGTGCGCATCGACACGCTGCCGATCACGCCGGAGCGCATCCTGCGCGCGCTGAAGGCGCAAGCGGCGAACTGAGGCTGGAATGAACGGGACAAGCGCCGAGACTGTCGCAATCTCACCGGACGCGGTGGCGCAGCATCTTGCCGCCTCGCGCTATCTGGCCGACGACAGTCTTGCGACCGCGATCTTTCTGGCGATCCGGCTGGGGAAGCCGCTGCTGCTCGAAGGCGCACCAGGCGTCGGCAAGACGGAAGCGGCCAAGGCGATCGCCGCGCTGCTCGGCCGCGATCTGGTGCGGCTGCAATGCTATGAAGGCATCGACGCTGCGCATGCGCTCTACGAATGGAATTATCAACGCCAGCTGCTCGCCATTCGCCACGCCGGCGAGCATGAGATCGACATCTACGAAGACCGTTTCCTGATCGCCCGGCCGCTGCTGCAGGTGCTGAAGGCGCCGGAGCAGCGGGTGCTGCTGGTCGATGAGATCGACCGCTCGGACCATGAATTCGAGGCGCTGCTTCTGGAATTCCTCTCCGATTTCCAGATCAGCATTCCCGAACGCGGCACAATCCGCGCCACGGCACAGCCGATCGTCATCCTGACCTCGAACCGCACCCGCGAGCTTGCCGAGGCGCTGCGCCGCCGCTGTGTCTACCACTGGATCGGCTATCCCGACGCCGAGCGCGAGGCCGCCATCATCATGCTGCGCGCCGGCAATGTGGCCGAGGTAACGGCGCGCGCGGTGGCGGCGGCCGTGCAGACCATCCGTGCCCGGCCGCTGGCCAAGCCGCCGGGTATTGCCGAGGCCGTCGAATGGGCCAATGCCGCGACCATCCTGGAGAAAGGCGGCAGCCCGTGGCCGGAAGCCTTCCGCCGCGCCATCGGCGTGCTGATCAAGGACGAGGAAGACCTTTCCTACATTGCGCCGGAGCTTGGACGGATCGTCGAGGAGGCACTGGCGTGACGCGGGAGGTCATTTCGCAAGGCTGGCGGGACAGCGCCCCCCTCTGTCCTGCCGGACATCTCCCCCTCAAGGGGGGAGATCGGATGTCATCCCCGCTTTCGCTAATCGCTGACGTCGCCGAACAGAGCGAAGCGCCGGAGCTGCCAATCTCCCCCCTTGAGGGGGAGATGTCCGGCAGGACAGAGGGGGGCGACACAGAATGATGCGGGAAACAAGCTTCCCCCGCGCCGCCTCGCCATTCCTGGGTTTTGCCAGGCTCTTGCGACGCTACGGCTTTGCCATAGCCCCCGAGCAAGTCTCCGGCTTCATGCAGGCGGTGACGTTGCTCGGGCCGCGCTCGATGGCGGACATCCGCGAGGCCGCCCTCGCCACGCTGGCGCCGCCGCCCGACCGCCGCGACGAATTCGAAGCGCATTTCCAGAGCCATTTCTATGGCAACAGGTCCGCCGTGGTCGAAGGCGACGCCGACGAGGAAACCCGCATCAAGGATGATGGCGGTGCGAGCCAGGAAGAGATCGAGGTCATCAGCCATCAGGAAGGTGGCGAACTCTCTTCCGGCGCCGAACAACTGAGTACCCGCGATTTCAAGCGCGACGACGACAACCTTGCCGCTTTCCGCCGCAGGCTCGCTTCAGCCTTGCCCGCCCGCCGCTCGTTCCGCACCGTGCGCACGCATTCGCGCGGCAAGCTCGATCTGCGCCGGTCGCTGCGGGAAATCGTCAGCGCCGATGGCGACGTGCCCTCGCCGCTGCTGCGCCGCCGCCAGACCGTGCCGCGCAAGCTGCTGCTGCTGATCGACGTTTCCGGCTCGATGAAGCTGCACACCGCAGACTATCTCAAGCTGGCGCATGCCGCCGTGCAAGGTGCCGACCGCGCCGAAATCTTCACCTTCGGCACGCGGCTGACCCGCATCACCACGGCATTGCGCATCCGCGACCGCGACCAGGCATTGGCCCGCGCCGCTGCCCAGGTCGACGATTGGGACGGCGGCACCCGGATGGGGCCGACGCTGCTCGCTTTCCTCTCGGTGCCGCGCTTTTCAGCCTTTGCACGCGGTGCCGCTATCGTCATCCTGTCCGACGCGCTGGAACGCGGCGATCATGCCGAGTTGGAGACAGCCATGCGGCGGCTGAGCGCCCGCGCCTTCCGGCTGTCGCTGGCCACACCTTTGGCCGGCGACCCGCGCTTCCGGCCGGCAACGGCGGCACTTCGCGCCATCCTGCCTGACCTCGACGATCTCGTCGACGGCTCGTCGCTTGCCGGTCTCACCGATTTCATCCTGTCGCTCGCCCGCCCTGCTCCGGCGGCGGCGACAATCTGGAAGAGGGTTTCATGATGCAGAAAACCATCGACGCACATTTTCACATCTGGCGCCAACAGGACCAGCCATGGCTGGTCGGACCGATGGTGCCGCGCATCTTCGGCCCCTACGAACCGATCCGGCGCGACTATCCGATCGAGGAATTTCTCGAAGACCAGAGGGATTCAGGCGTCGAGAAGGCCGTCTACGTCCAGACCAACTGGGCCAAGGAGGATTTCGAGAAGGAAGTCGCTTTCCTGCAGAAGACGTCCGACGAAACCGGCTGGCCGCATGCCATCGTCGGCTACACCGACATGACCGTCGACGATATCAGGCCTCAGATCGATCGCTTGATGAAATACAAGCTGCTGCGCGGCGTGCGCATGCAGTTGCACTGGCACGAGACCCCGGCCTTCCGCTTCGCCGCCTCCGCCGATCAGGTGATCGACCCGAAAGTGCGCGCCAATGTGGCGCGGCTCAAGGATTATGGCCTGTCCTTCGACCTGCAGCTCTTCCCCGCCCAGATGAAGGACGGCCTGACGCTGGTCGGCGAGAACCCCGAAACGAATTTCATCCTCACCCATGCAGGCATGCTGACCGGCATGGAACCGGAAACCACCGAGGCCTGGAAGGCAGGCCTGCAAACGCTGTCGGCGGCGCCCAATCTTTACGCCAAGCTGTCGGGCCTCGGCACCTTCGTCCACCGCAACGATCCCCTGCTGATCGCCTATGTCGTAGACAACGCGATCGATATCCTGGGCGCCGACCATCTGATGTTCGGTTCGAACTTCCCGATCGAGAAACTGTGGACCAGCCACGCTGAGCTGATCAAGGCGCACCGCGACGCGGTGGCCAAGCATGGTGCGGTGGCCGAGGCGGATATCTTCTGGAACACGGCGGAGAAGGTTTACCGGCCGGTGTGACGCCTCACTTCACCTCGAACTGCGGATCGACTGGAATCTGCATCGCCGTCACCAGATGGTTGGTCTGGCCGGCGAGCCCGATGATCGACACCAGTTCGCCATGCTGCGCATCGGTCATGCCCTTGGCGCGGGCTGCCGCCGTGTGCGAGTGGACGCAGTAGGAGCAGCCATTGGCGGTCGACACCGCGATGTAGATCATCTCCTTGGTCAGCGGATCGATGGCGCTGTCGGCGACCATCACCACCTTCAACTGTTCCCAGATCCGCTTCAGCGCCGAAGGATCATTGGCCAGCCCGCGCCAGAAATTGTTGACGAAATCGGATTTGCGCGTCGCGCGGATGTCGTCGAACACGGCTTTCACGGCGGGAATCTTTTCGACCTCGGCATCGCTGAGGAGTTTTGTGGTGGCCATGGGGTTTTTCCTTCGTTGGATCGTTGCGTGAATTGAATCAGGTCTTGAGCAATTGCGGCCAATCCACTCGTCCGATTCACTTTTCCAGCGCCGGCGTCTAGATTCAGGTCAGGCCGAGTCGAAAATGGTGAGTTCCGAGAACCGGAGCGGAGCGTACTTTTCGTACGTGAGCACCGGAAGCGCAGGAAACCGCCATTTGCAGGCCGGCCTCACCTGAATCTAATGCACGGCCGCGTACATGATCTTCTCCTCCGTGGCCTCCGCCGGCGAAAACTCCTCGACGATGCGGCCCTGGCGGCAGACCAGGATGCGGTCGGACAGGTTCATGATCTCCGGCAGGTAGGACGAGATGACGACGACGGCCAGCCCCTCATCGGCCAGCCGGTTGATGATCTGGTGGATCTCGGCGATCGCGCCGACATCGACGCCACGTGTCGGCTCGTCGAAGATGACGATGCGCGGCTTCTGCACCAGCCCCTTGCCGATCACCACCTTCTGCTGGTTGCCGCCTGACAGCTCGACGACGCGCGCATTGTCGTTGATTGCCTTGATGTTCAGCGTCTTCGTCCATTCGGCCGAGAGCGCGCGCATCTCCTGCGTGTTGATCACCCAGGCCTTTTCGCGGCCCGCCGCCAGCAGTCCGCCGAACAGGTTTTCGGCAATGCCCATCGTCTCGAAGATGCCTTCGCTCTTGCGGTCCTCGGTGACATAGACGATGCCGTCGGCCACCGCTTCGCTCGGCACGAGATAGCGCACCGGTCTGTCATCGAGTTCAATCGCGCCGCCGCGCAGGAAATCCCGCTTGTAGATGCCTGAGACGATCTTGAATGTCTCGGTGCGGCCGGAGCCGATCAGCCCAAACACGCCGGTGATCTGGCCTTCGAAGATCGAAAAAGAGGTGTTGCGCACGACATTGCTCATCGAAATGTCCTGCACCGACAGCACTTTCTTGCCCGCCTTGCGCAGCTTCGCTTCGTCGCGCTGGCGGTAGATCTGTCCCGATAGCGTGCGCCCGACCATGGCGGAAACGATCCTGTCGCGGTCGAAGGCGGATGTGTCGTCGGTAATGACCAGCTCGCCGTCGCGCAGGATGGTGATGCGGTCGGCGATATCGAGCGCCTCTTCCAGCGCATGGCTGATGAAGACGATCGAGACGCCGCCCGCCTTCAGCCGGCGGATCAGCGCGAAGAAGTGCCGCTTCTCCTCCGGCGTCAGCGTCGCCGTCGGCTCGTCGAAGATGATGATCTCGGCATTGTGGTGGACGGCGCGCGCGATCTCGACCATCTGCCGCTTGGCGGCGCCCAACGTTGCCACCATGGCGTTGGGGTCGACCGGAAAATTCAGCGACTGCAGGAACTGCTGCGCTGAAATGTAGGTGCCGCGCAGCCGGTTGAGGAACTTTTCGGTGCCGAGATAAAGGTTCTGCGCCACCGTCATCGACGGCACCAGGCTGGTCTCCTGGAACACCATCGCGATGCCGGCTTCAAGCGCTGCGTGCGGCGAGGCGTAGGCGATTTCCTGGCCCTTGTGGAACATCTTGCCCGAGGTGGCATCGACCACACCGGCGATGATCTTGGTCAGCGTCGATTTTCCCGCGCCGTTCTCGCCGAGCAGCGCATGGATCTCGCCCTTGCGCAGTTCGAAGCTGACGTTCTTCACCGCGGGCACGCCGCGATAATTCTTGGTGACGTTTTCCAGCCGAACGATCGGTTCCATCAGAAACCTCCCGAAGCGAGGTCGATCGCCAGCACGCAGTCGCCGCCTCTGGAGGCGACAAACAGCCGGCCGTCCTTTTCCGCAACGCTGCAGATGCCATGACGCGTTCCATTGGCGCGGCTGTGCAGGCTGAATTGCGGCTGCATCTTCTGGTCGAGCCTGACCACCAGCCCGTAGGAGCGGCTTGGCGACCATGGCTTGTGGATGCCCATGGTGCGGATGCCGCCGCATTGCAGCGGCTCGAGGAAGCTGCGGCTGGACGCCAGTGCCGGCGCGATCCAGTAAGCCGGCGGCACTTGGCTCAGCATGTCCTGCCGGTAATGCGTTTCCTGCAGCACGAATTCGATCAGCCGGTTGCGCGGCGCAAACAAGGTCAGCCAGGCCCCACCATCGGCGGACGGCGACAGCCGCGCGGGATAGCCTGGCAGATGCGTCAGAACCGTCGAACGGCTGCCCGTCGCGCCGCCGAAACGCACCAACTGATGGCGCCAGCTTTCACTGACAAGCACATCCTTGCCGACAGGATGCAGCCCGTAGGGAAAGGCAATGTCGCCGGCGAGTTTGCGGAAATCACCGCCTGCGGCGCCTCGCTTCCAGAGCGAACCGGACACGCCCTTCTTCATCAGATCGGCGGCCCATTGCGATGGCGCATGCTCGGCCGAGCCGTTGGCCAGCCACAGCGTGCCGTCATCCGCATAGGCTAGTGCGGTGATGCAGCTGATCCCGGCCGGCAGTGAAACGTCGCTGCCGCCAATCAGCAACTTGCCGCTTTCCAGCCCGACGGTCAGTTCGCCGGATGGCGACAGCGCCAGCGCGGTGACGGCAGACGGAAAGGTCTCGACCACGACAGGTTGCGCTCCAGCAGCAATCGAATGGATGGCGTTGCCGCTGGAGACCACCAGCCTGTCACCGGTAACCAGCAGATTATCCGGTTCCGTCAGCTCGGCAAAAGCCGGCGCATCATCCAGCCGCGTATTGGGGCGAAAAGCGCCGTCGAGCGGCGGGATGGTCACCGCCTTGCCGCGGAACAGGTCGAGCACCGGGTCGAGGATCATGGCTTTGCTCCCCAATAGGAAGCGGGGCTGGTCCAGTTCGGGTCGGCGCCTGAAATCTTGTAGCGGCCGATGCGGTTGTTGAGGATGCCGCCTACGAACAGATACCCCTTGTGCTCGCGCATCGAGGTGACCATCGGGTGCGCGCCGCCGGTGAGATCGCCCATCGCCTCGACGATGCCGCCCCTGTCATTGAATTTCACCACACCGCCGGTGTTGATGTTGGGGAACAGCCATTCGTCCTGCGGCAGCCGGCGCGTCATGCGCTTGCGCATGTCGGGATGGCGCAGCGACAGGTCGAAGCTCGGCGTGCGCATGCCGAGCCACGCCATCCAGTAATTGCCGTCGGAGGCGCGGTTGATGTTGTCGGGATAGCCCGGCATGTCGCGGATGACGCATTCGGCGGTGCCGGCCTTCGGCCCCTCCAGCCAGTAGCGGTGCACGCGGCAGGCCCAGCTTTCGGCGAAGAACAGCGACTTGCCGTCATGCGCCATGCACACACCGTTGGTGTAGCGGTAACCGTCGAGCAGCGTCTTCGTCGAACCGTCCTTCGGGTCGTAGACCAGCAGCCGGCCGGTGGCACGGTTCTCGATCGAATCCAGCGCCCAATCGTGGGCGTCATATCGCTTAGTTGAATCTGTGAAATAGATGCGGCCGTCCGGTGCGATATCGCAGTCGTTGGGGTCACGCAGCCGTGCATCGTCGACGATCGAGGTCCACGAGCGCGACGTTTCGGCCGACAGTCTTTTGACCTCACGATCCGGCGAGACGGAGTAGAGCCCCATCGCGCCGACGCAGCTGATCAGATTGCCTGATTTGTCGAAGGCCAGCCCCAGCGGGAAACCGCCGATGTGGGCAAACACCTCCGACCTGACATAGTCCGGCGCGAAGAAGCGGACGATCTCGCCATGGCGCGTGCCGCAATAGAGGTTGTCGTCGCGGTCGAGGATGACGTCTTCCGGCCCCTCCAGCTCGCCAAGCCCGATATGCTCTGCGGCCGACAGCCTGTTGTCGAGTTCGTATGGCGTGCCCGAGCCGGGTGCGGCCGACTGTGTCTCGCCCATCTTGAGATAGACCGGCGCGACATAGACCTCATTCAGCACCTTGTGCCGGTTCTTCAGCCAGCGGATGTCGATGGTCACCGCCACCGCCAACATGATGCCGAGCACCATCTGGTTGGTGCCGGTGCCGTAGCCCAAGCGGATCAGACCGTTGGTCATGGTCAGCACGATGATTGCGCCCATCAGCCCCTTGATCACCGAGCCGCGCCCGCCGCCGAGGCTGACGCCGCCGACCACCGCCGCCGTCAGCGCCATGATCTCGAGGTTGAGGCCGGTTCCCGGCCCTGCCCCGCTCAACCGGCAAGCAATGAGGAAGCCGCCGATCGAGGCGCAGAAGCCGGAGAAGACATAGGTCATGAACACGGTGCGGCGCACGCGGATGCCGGCATTGTGCGCCGAGCGCCTGGAGCCGCCGACCGCCAGCACGTGCCAGCCCGGCCGCGAACGCGTCAGCGCGATATGGGTGACGATGGCCAGGATGATCGCCAGCCACACCGAGACGGACAGCCCCCAGAAGGTGCTGTCGCCGATGAAGTCGAGCACATCCGATGTCGCGGTCGAGAGCTGCACATCGGCGGCATAGGTGGTGACCAGGATGTCGAACAGCGCCCGGCCGAAGATGAAGGTCACCAGCGTGGTGAGAAAGGCGCGCAGCCTGAGATAGCCGACAAGGTAGCCGTTGATGGCGCCGAAGATGAGGCCGGTGGCGAGCGATGCGGCCAGCGCCAGCCAGATCGACTGTTCGAGGATGAAGAAGACATAGACGGCGGAAAAGCACGACAGCGCGAAGATCGAGCCGACCGACAGATCGATGCCGCCACCCAGCATCACCACCGTCATGCCGGTGACGACCATCGAGAACTCGCCGAGCTGGCGGGTCGATTCCTGCAAAGCGGTCAGCTTGAAGAAGCCGGGAATGACCGAGCCGAAGGTCGCCAATGTCGCCACCAGCGCCAGGAACGGAATGGCGTTGTCGGTCCAGCGTTTGGTCAGTATCTCGCCGACGACATGGTCGGGCACGAGATTGTAGCGCCAGGACTGGAGGCGTTCGCGAAAGGACATCGGCTGCTGCTATTCCATGAGGGGACGAGGTGACCGGATCCTTCCGGTCACCTCGCTTGTACTTCAGTCGAAAAGGTGCGGTTTACTTTGCCGCCGCCGCTTGTGCCTGCAGCGCCTTCAGGTCCCAGCAGCTGTCGGGCTTGAGGTCGGCCTTGGTCGTCGCCTTCTCCAGCGTGTAGATGTAGGTGTGCGAGGTGCCGGCCGGCTGGCCGCTCTGCAGCAGGAACTTGATGATGGCGTTCATGTCGCCCGACTGGCGAGCAAGATCGGTCATCACCACAGCGCCATAGGTGCCGTCGACCAGCTTGTCGCAATCGGCCGCCTTCTCGCCGCCGCCGGTGGTGACCAGGAACACCTTGCCGTCGAGTTTGGCATCGCGGATCGCGGCGGACGCGCCGGTGGCGTCGCCATCCCAGAAATCGATGATCGAGCAGATATCCGGGTTCTGCTGCAGCATCGTCGTCGTCACGTTGCGCGAGGTCGTCGCATCCCAGTTGGAATCGGGCTTGGCCACCACCTTGAAGTCGGGATTCTTGTCCAGCACCTTCATGATGCCGGCATACTGATAGAGGCTGGAGGAGTTCGCCTGGTCACCCTGCACCAGGCCGATCTTCTTCGACGAGTTCGGGCCGCAGCCCTTGATCGCCGCTTCGGCCTCGAGCTGGCCAAGCCGGTCCCAGTCACTGCCGATAAAGGCGTCGGCCGGGAAGTTGGCGGGATTGTCGACCAGGATGACATAGGTGCCGGCGGCCTGTGCCTTCTTCATCAGCTTGGAATAGGAGTTGAGGTCCGGCGCGTGGATGATCAGCACATCCGGCCTGGTGTCCGAGGAGATGGCGTCCGTGATCGCCTGCGCGCCGGCATCGACGACCCAGTTCGGGTCGCGCGTCTCGAACACGCCGCCCCAGGCCTCGACTTCGGTCTTCAGATAGTGCGCCCAGCCCTGCGCCAGGTCGAAGCCCATTGCCAGAGGCACCAGCATGACGCGCTTGCCCTTGAGCGCCTGCGCGTACGCAGCCGGGCCCGGATCGTCGGCGGCGAAGGTTGGCGCCACGAAGGCGGTGACAGCGAGCGCCGTGGCGGCGGCCATGAGTGTCTTGATCAGTTTCATGTCGGATCCTTTTGCTTTGGTCGTTGTTATCAGCGGCCGGCCCCAACCGTCCGCCGCAGTTCAGGTCTAAATGTCGCCCTGCTGGGCGGTCTGCTCGTCACGTGGATTGATGATGCCGTCGACGATGATGGCGCCGAGCAGGATCGCTGCCTTGATCAGGTTCTGGTAGAGCAGCGGAATGTCGATGATGGTCATGGCGTTGAGCAGGATGCCGATCAGTGCCGCACCGACCAGCACGTTGCGCACCCCGCCGCGCCCGCCGGACAGGCCGATGCCGCCGATAACCGCCACCAGCACGATATCGTAGAGCAGCGTCGAATTGACGACGCGGGTATTGATCGAATGCAGGCTGGCCGCCGTCAGCAGGCCGGCGACCAGTGCAACGAAGGCGGAAAGCACATAGCGCAGCACCAGCATCGGCCGCACCGGCATGCCGATGTTGCGGGCGGCCACCGGATTATCGCCGGCGAAATAGATATAGCGGCCCCATTTGGTGTAGCGCAGGAACAGGAAGAACAGGAAGGCCAGCCCTGCGAAGACGAAAACCTCGATGGGAATGTCGAGGAAGCGCAGGCCACCGAGCAACTCGACCCAATGGCCCTGCGGCACCGGCACGGCATCCTGCGTGATCAGTTGCGAGCGTACATAGCCGAAGACGAAGGAGCCTGTCGCCAGCGTCACGAAGATCGCCGGCACGTCGGCATAGGCGACGAGAAAACCATTGAGCAGGCCGATGGCCAGCACACCGGCCAGCACATAGGCGAAGGCAAGCCCGTCCGGCGTCCCCGAATTCAGCAGTTGCAGGTACCAGGCGACCGACATCGCCATGATCGCGACGGCAGAGAGGTCGATGCCGCGGCCGATGATGACCACGGCCATGCCGAGCGCAAGGATGCCCAGCACCGACACGGAGCGGACGATGGCGACGAGATTGTTGGGGTCGATGAAACCTGGCAGGCCTATAGCCGCTGCAACGAACAGCACCACGGCGATGGCAAAGACAATGCCTTCCTGGTTCAGGCTCCTGAAATTTGGCCAGCCGATGGTGTTCATGTCTGCGTTTGCCCCGATGGCAGCGCTGCCATCCCTGGGAAAGAACGCTAATCGGCCCAACGCCGGTTCGTCAAATGAATCCGCGCCCGGAACCCAGGCCGGCTGCGATATTTATCGAGTGGACGCATCGATTGCCGAAGCTGGCGCAATGCGCGGAAAACTCTGCGCTTTTGGCAATTGGTTGCGCCATTGCGGCCGCACGCGAAAGCGCTGCACCAAGGCGAAGGGACAGGACGGAATTTATCTCCGCATCAGGCGGAAAAATCGATCTGAATTTCCCGGCGAGTGCCCGGAAACCTCCGCGCCCGCACCTGGCGGGAGCACGAGAAAACGCAACGCCGCCACCAGCCCGATGGCGCCGATCACCAGAAAGGCTACTCGAAAATCCACAAGATCGAGAGCGGGGCGATCCCTGACGATCTGCGACAGATTAAGGATCGCCGCCGCCACCGCGACGCCAAACAGCATCGCCACCTGCTGCAGCATCGAGGACAGCGTCGCCGCCGAGCTTCGTTGCGACGCATCGATGTCGGCGAAGGCCAGCGTGTTAAGGGCGGTGAACTGCATCGAGCGCGACAGGCCGGCAATCAGCATCAGCGCCACCACCAGCGTTTGCGGCGTCTGCGGCGAGATCGCTCCGCAAGCCATGATCGAGGCCGAGGCGATGATGCCGTTGACGACCATCACCGAGCGGAAACCGAAACGGCGCAGCGTCGGCGTGGTCACCGTCTTCATGCCGAGATTGCCAAGGAAATAGGCCAGGATCATCAAGCCGGCATCGACAGGCGAAAGGCCGAAGCCAACCTGGAACAGCAGCGGCAGCAGGAACGGCGTGGCGTTGATCGCCACCCGGAAAATGGTGCCGGCGGCAAGCGTCGAGATGGCGAAGGTCAGCACCTTGAACGAGGAGAGATCGAGCAGCGGATGCGGCGCGCGCCTGAGATGGCGCACCGCCAGCCAGCCGAGGACGATGCCGGCTACGATCAGCAGCGCTGTCGGCAGCACGCCGTCCTCGGGATGCGCGATACGCTCGAGACCGTAGAGCAGCAAGGCAAGTCCCGCCGATGTCAGGAAAAAACCGGGCCAGTCGAGCGGCTTGGGGTCGGCCTCGCGGTCGCCTGGGATGAAACGGGCGACCAGCGCCAGCCCGATCACGCCGAGCGGGATGTTGATGAAGAAATTCCAGTGCCAGGACAGATAGGTGGTGATGAAGCCGCCGAGCACCGGCCCGACCACCGGCGCAAACAGTGCTGGCCAGGTGATCAGCGCCGTGGCGTTGAGCAGTTCGGATTTCGGCGCATTGCGCAGGACGAGAATGCGCCCAACCGGCGTCATCAGCGCGCTGCCGAGCCCTTGCACGACACGTGCGGCGACGAACTGGGTCAGGGTTTGCGAGAGGCCGCAGGCGAGCGAAGCCAGGGTGAACAGGACGATCGCCAGCAGGAAGATGTTGCGCGCCCCGAACCGGTCGGCGAGCCAGCCCGACAGCGGCACGAACACCGCCATGGTCAGCATGTAAACGGTGATGCCGATGCTCATCGCCACCGGCGACACGCCGAAGGAGGCGCCCATCTGCGGCAGCGATGTCGAGATGATCGTCGAATCCAGCAACTGCATGAAGAAGGCGATGGCGACGATCAACGCCACGCGCCGCGCATGGGTGGCCGTTTCGGACAAGGTTGCGATCTCGGGAATGGCAGTCATGACGGAACCGGTTTGAACAGCATCTCCCCGGCGACGTCCAGAGACGTCGCAACAAACTTTCGTGTGCCGCCATGGCCTGCTATGGAATGGATGGGGCCGTCGAGGAGAGTATACGCGTAACATGAAGCCCATCTACATCGACTACCTCAATGCCCTCGATATCGATGCCCTTGCCATGACCGATGGCGAAATCATCGCCGCCGTCGAGGCTGGCCTGGTGGCGCAAGGCAAGGGCCAGACGGTGATCGAACCGCGCGTCCATCTCGAGCCGGACCCGTCCTTCCACGGCCATTTCAACGTGTTGCGCGGCTACGTCGCGCCGCTCGACACGGCCGGCGTCAAGATCGTCGGCGACTATGTCGACAATTACCTGCATGGCCTGCCTTCCGAATTCGGCATCCTCAACCTGTTCGACCCGCGCACCGGCGCGCCGCGCGCCATCCTCGACGCCACCGTCATCACCGACATGCGAACCGGCGCCGTCACCGCCATCGGCGCCAGGCATCTGGCGCGCAGGAATTCCAAGGTGCTGGCCCATATCGGCGCGCGCGGCACCGCCTACTGGAATGTGCGCCTGCTCGACCATCTCTTCGACTTCGACGAGATTCGCGTCCATTCGCGCCGCCCGGAAAGCCGCGACGGTTTTGCCGCCGAACTCTCCGCCGATCTCGGCAAGACGGTCACAGCCGTGGCCGACTGGAAAAGCTGCATCGAGGGCGCCGACATCGTCGTCGAGGCCTCGCGGCTGCCGGAGCCGCAGCCGTTGCTGAAGACCGAATGGATCAAGCCCGGCGCGCTGGTCGTGCCCTATGGCACGATGAGCGCGGTGGAACTGTCGTTGACCGACATCATGCAGAAAATGGTCGTCGACGATTGGGGCCAGTGCAAGGGCGGCAAGTTCGGTTCGCTACGCGCCCATGTCGAGACCGGGCGGCTGAGCGAGAAGACGCTGCATGCCGAGCTCGGCCAGATCGCCGCCGGCCTGAAAGTTGGGCGCGAAAGCGACGACGAAACGATCCTGTTCTGGCATCGTGGCCTGTCGCTGTCTGATATCGCGTTGGGCAAGGCGATGCTGGCCAAGGCGCAGGCGCAAGGCATCGGTCAGAGGCTGCGCTTCGCATGAGCGCGCTCGTCCTCACCGGAACCGGCGTCGGCGTCGGCGATGTCGCTGCAGTCGCCCGCGATGGGCGCAAGGTGGAGATCGGACCCGATGTCATCGGCAGGCTTGAGAAGGCACGAAGAGTGCTCGACCAGGCTGCAGCGTCCGGCCAGCAGATCTATGGCCTGAACACCGGGCTCGGCGCCAATCTCGGCACTGCTGTAGAGGGCGATGCCGGAGCCTTCCAGCGCCAGTTGCTGGAGGGACGCAGCGGCGCCGTCGGCGAAGGATTGCCGGTCGATGCGGTGCGGGCAAGCATGGCCGCGCGTGCAGCGATGCTGTCGGTTGGCGGATCCGGCCTTTCGCCTTCCGTCTTCGTTGCTTTGGTCGACGCGCTCAATGCCGGCGTCCATCCCGTCATGCCGTCGCTCGGCTCGATCGGCGCCGGCGACCTGGTGCTGATGACGGCACTCGCCCGCATGCTCACCGGCGAAGGCGAAGCCGACTATCAGGGCCGTCGCATACCGGCGGCCAAGGCGCTGATGATGGCGCGCCTCGCCCCGATCAGCCTGGCGCCCAAGGACGGGCTATCGCTGATCAACGCATCGGCGGTTTCCGCCGGCAGCGGCGCACTTGCGGTGACGGATGCCCTCACTGCCCTGGCCCAGCAACAGCATGCCGGGGCTCTGACCATGGAAGGTTTTGGTGCCAACCGCACCATCCTCGACCCGCGCCTGCATATGGCGCGCCCGGCGGCCGGCCAGCAGGAAGCAGCCAAGGTGCTGCACAATCTGCTCGTCCGAGACGACGCGCCGGCACCGACCACCTTGCAGGACCCGCTGTCGATCCGCTGCATGTCGTCGGTCCATGGCGCACTGATCGAGGCGATCGGCCAGGCGAGACAGGCTGTCGAGATCGAGCTCAACGCCGCCGCCGACAACCCGCTGGTGCTGGGCGATGATGAACTGGTGCTGTCGACCGGCAATTTCCACACCGCCGCACTGGCGCTCGCCTTTGAGACGCTCGGCCTGGCGATCGCCCAATGTGCCGCGGCCAGTGCCGCGCGCTTCATCCAGCTCACCGGTTCGGGCCGCAATGGCCTGCCGAAATATCTGTCGCCGGTCGGCGGCGCCTCCGCCGGCTTCGTACCGCTACAGAAGACAGTGACCTCGATCCTGGCCGCCATCCGCCATAAGGCCAATCCGGTGATGCTCGACTTTCTGGCCGTGTCGGAGGGCGTCGAGGATCACGCCACGCAGACACCTCTGGCGGTTGCGAAATGCGCAGGGATGATCGCGCTGTGGCGGTGGCTGATCGCCTTCGAATTGATGGCCGCGGCACAGGCCGTCGACCTGCGTGACGGCTTCACACTGGCGCCGCGCACGGCCGCACTTCACGCGGTGATACGCGCTCTCGTCCCCATGCTGAAAGAGGACCGGCCGCTCGGTATCGACGCCGAAGCGCTCTACGCCGCGCTCGCCGGCGGAAATTGGCCGGCCTGACGCGGCTTCTCAGAAGACGACGGTCTTGTGGCCGTTAAGCATAACGCGGGCTTCGAGATGCAGCTTGACGGCGCGCGCCAGTACCCGGCTTTCTATGTCGCGCCCGACGGCGACGAAATCCTCGGCGCTCATCGCATGGGTGACGCGTTCGGTCTCCTGATCGATGATCGGGCCCTCGTCGAGGTCGGAGGTGACGTAATGCGCCGTCGCACCGATCAGCTTGACGCCGCGGTCGAAAGCCTGGTGGTACGGCTTGGCGCCCTTGAAGCTCGGCAGGAACGAATGGTGGATGTTGATCGCCCGTCCGAACAGCCGGTCCGACAGACCTTTTGAAAAGACCTGCATGTAGCGCGCCAGGATGACCAGTTCGGCCCCTGTCCGCTGCACCAGGTCCAGCAGCTTCTGTTCCTGTTCGGCCTTGTTCTCCTTGGTGGTCGGCCAATGGTGGTAGGGAATGCCCTCCAGCTCGGCGAAGCGGCGGGCATCCTCGTGGTTGGAGACGACGGCTGCAACCTCCGCGTTCAGCCAGCCGACCCTGATCTGGTACAGCAGATGGAGAAGCGCGTGGTCGAACTTGGAGACCATGACGATGATCTTCGGGCGGCGTCCCTGATCGACCAGCGCGGTCTTCATGCCGAAGCGATCGACGCTTGATTCCAGGGCCCGCTCCAGACTGTCCCCGGTCGAGCCTAACGGGCTGATGAAGGCGATCCGCATGAAAAAGCGATTGGTCTGCCGGTCCCAGAACTGGCTGCTTTCGGCGATGTTGGCGCCGTTCGCGGCAAGCTCCGCCGTGACGGCGGCGACGATCCCCGGCCGATCCTCGCAGGAAAGCGTGAGAATATGAACCGGCGCGGCCTCGTCCGTCGCATCATTGCCTTGAGATTTCACGCCCCGTCGACCCTCTTCATGAACAGGCTGAGTTCAGCCGGATCCATATGCACCACATGCCTGTCTTCGGGATAGGCGAGACTGTTCACGTCGGCAACATATTCCGAAAACGCGGCGATACGCTCGGCCTGCAAACGATCATATTCGGCGGCGAAATTGCGATAGACCTTGGAATGACGGGGCATGTGGCCACGGTTCTGGCCGAGAATGTCGTCGGCGAACAGATATTGCGCATCGCAACCGGTACCCGCTCCCATCGACAGCATGATCAGCGACGTCCGCTCCGAGATCGCCTTGGCCACCTCGACCGGCACCACCTCGATTTCGGCGCCGATGGCGCCGGCGGCCTCCAGCTGCTTCACCGCCGCGAAGATATCCATGGCGGTGTCGGCGGTCTTGCCGACCGCCTTGAAGCCGCCAGTCCAGGTCGCCCGTGACGGGATCAGCCCGACATGGCCGATCACCGGGATATTGTCATCGGCCATCCGCTTGATCGTGGCATAGCCGGCGCTGCAATAGACCGCGTCGGCGCCGGCCTTGTAGAGCCGGAAGGCCCAGCGCACGAAATCGTCCGCCGTGCCGATCTCGTAGAAATTGTCGCCCGGCATGGTGAACAGGCTGGGCGCCGCGTCGCGGTACTCAGGGTTGAGCACCAATTCGGGCGGCACCGAGACGATGTCGACCCCTGCGCGCTCCGCGGCCTCGGCCTCGTCCATCGTCAGCACACGCAGCATGGTCAGCTGTCGCTTGCCCTTCATGGCGCGCAAATCCGCCACCGTCGGTCTTTTTCGGCTCATCAAAAGGGTTCCCTCAGTTGCATTCGGCGGCAGGTCAGCCGATCTGGATCATCACTTTGCCAGCCTCGACCTTCACTGGATAGGTGGCGAGATTGACGCATACCGGTGCGCCTCGAGCCACGCCCGTCTTGTAGTTGAAGCGGCCATTGTGCTTGGGGCATTCGATGATGTCGTCCATCACCAGCCCATCGGCCAGATGCGCCTTCTCATGCGTGCAGTACCCGTCGGTTGCGAAGTACTCGTCATCGGGACTGCGATAGATGGCGAAGGTACGGCCGCCATGATCGAAGCGGATGACATCCTCTTCCTCGACATCGTCGACGCCACACGCTTCAACCCAGTCGGCCATCTGCTTCTCCCCTATTCCGCCGCAGCCGGAACGGTCAGTGCATGGAATTCGTCCCGATACGGCCGCGCCGTCGGCGGCAATTCACGTTTGAGGAAATAATCCTCGTACTGAAGCTGCTTCAGCAGCACCGGCCAGACCTCGCGATAGGCATGCCACATCGAAGGGTTCGGCTCGGGCAGATCGTGCTTGATCAATTCGTGCAGCCTCGGCAGCGCGTGATAGGGCACCATCGGGAACATGTGATGTTCGACATGATAGTTCATGTTCCAATAGATGAAGCGGCTGATCGGGTTCATGTAGACGGTGCGCGTATTCAGCCGGTGGTCGGTGACATTGTCGGCCAGGCCGATATGCTGCAGCAGGCCGGTCAGCACCATGTGCCAGCTGCCGTAGAGGCGCGGCAGGCCGATCAGCACCAGCGGCAGGAACGACCACAGATAAAGCGCCAGCCCGATCGCCGCGACATAGATGGCGACATGCCAGCGCGCGGCTGTGACCACCTTGTGAAGCTCCATCTCGGGAATAAAGCTTTTCTCGTCCGGCGAGATGCTGCCGAACGCATTGCGCACCAGCGTCGGCAGCGAATAGCGGAAATCGAGAACACCGGTGAAGGCGAGTGCGGCGCGCAGCAGGTCCGGCGGACGCATCACCGCGATCTCGGCGTCGCGGCCGACGATGATCGTGTCGGTGTGGTGGCGGGCATGGCTCCAGCGCCAGGTCACCGGATTGCGCATCAGCATGAAGCTGGCGATCTGGTAGACGGCATCGTTCATCCAGCGTGTGCGGAAGGCGGTGCCGTGGCCGCACTCGTGCCAGCGCGAGTCGCTGGACGAGCCGTAGAGCACGCCATAGACGAGCAGGAACGGCACCACCCACCACGTGCCCCAGAACCAGGCGATCCCGGCGGCGGAACCCAATATGGCAACGATCCAGATGATCGTGTCGCGGATCGCCGGGCCGTCCGAGCGCTGCATCAGCTCTTTCATCGCCTTGCGCGGCACATCGGTGTGATACCACTCGGCCGAGGCCAGCCCGGTCTCGATCGCGATGCGCGTGCTTTCCCCGACCAGGCTGTAGTCGCGCTTTTTCTCCGTCACATCGACCTCCGATTTCCGGCCCGCCAGCCGGAGCGTTCGTTTCGCCTCATGCCCTGTCCGCCAATCCCGGAAAATTTCCCGACGGCGCAGGATAATCCTGTTGCGGCTGCCTTGCGATCGACGCGATCTTCGTTTCGGCCTCGGCGATCGCGCCGGCGCCGTCGAGCACCCGGAACACCGCGTCGTAAGAACGGCTTTCACTATGCTCCAGCCAGATCATCTCGCCCCGCTCGCGCGCCGCGAGATTGCCCAAGACATGGTGTGTCGAGGGCTCTATGCCCAGCGCATACTGCCCCGCCTGAAAATTCTGCCATTGATAGGCGCAAGGCAGCTGGTCCTTGCGCGTCACCACTTCGAAGCCGAGCCCGAGCTGATCGTTGACCACTGCCACCGGCACCTCGCCATTGGCGCCCGCCGCCATCTCGTGCTGCCAGACCTGCTCGCTGAAACCCGATTGCGGCGCCGGCATCGTGCGGTAACCCACCTTCTGCGCCTGGTAGCGCTCGCCGGCATGGCCAGCCCAGACGACGTCGCGGATCGGCGCCAGATAGCGCGAACCCTCGTCGAGCAAGGGATGGCTGACATTGACGTGGTAGAAATACATGTGCGGCGTGCGATTGAAACCGTGGTTGACCACGCGATCCGACAGCCGGATCTCGTTGCCGCCGACATCGGCCTCGATACGCCGGATCAGATGCAGATCCTCGCCGAACACTGCCGATTGCTGCACGGTGCCTTCGGCCCACAGCACGCAGCGGTCGCCGTCCCAGGTCTCGCCATAACCGGTCAGCCGCGCCGGAATGGTGCCGACGCGGCCATGCAGCGAATGGATCACGGTCTTCCTGCCCGGGTAGTTGTAGCTATCGGCCGGCACTTCTTCCCGGCCCAATATGTGGTCGAGGCCGCAGGTGACAAGCAGCCCTGAAAAGGAGCGCACCCAGGCGAGCCCCCCTTCCCCCTCATAATCGTGCAGGCCGGGATGGCGAAAACCGCTCGGCGAATGCCAGCCGATCGCCTGTCCCTTGAAGTCGCAGTCAGCGATGTCGAGCGCCCGGTCGACCAGTGCCGTGAAGCGCAGGCCCGAGCCGGTGCGGAACTCCAGCATGCGGATGCCGCGTTCCACCCCGTCGCCAAGCGTCATCAGCCGCACGCCGGCAAATTGCGACAGCATGCCCGAACGTTCCGACACCTGCCGGCGCGAAAGCGTCTTGCCGTAAAGTTCTACCATGTGACGGCCAACTTCTTCACTTCGCTCTCGTCTCTTTCAGCAGCGCCGACATGTCGGCGCCGGTGATGATGCTTTCCACGGTCAGGAGATCGGTATCGGCAACCGTCTGCTCGGCGACGATCTCGCCGCGGCGCATGACGATGATGCGGTCGGCGACCTGGAACACGTGATGGATGTTGTGGGTGATCAAGAGCACGGAATGACCGGCGTCACGCACCTCCTTGACGAAGCGCAGCACGCCATGGGTTTCCTCGACACCGAGATTGTTGGTCGGTTCGTCGAGGATAATGACCTTGGCAGCGAACTGCATGGCGCGAGAAATCGCGATCGACTGCCGCTCGCCGCCCGATAACGTAGAGACCAGCGCATCGGCGTCGAGTTTTTTCGAGATGCCGACGCGCTTCAACAGCGCCGACGCCGCGTCTCGCAATTTGGCGAAATCGAGCGGCGCGAACACGCCCAGCCATTTCAGCTTGACCGGCTCGCGCCCAAGGAAAAGATTGCGCGCGATGCTGAGATCCGGCGCAAGAGACGTATCCTGGTGGATGGTCTCGATGCCGAGGTCCATCGCGTCGCGTGTCGAACGGATCGAAACCTTTTCACCGCGCACATAGATGTCGCCACGGTCGATCGGAAACACACCGGAAATCGCCTTGATCAGCGTCGATTTGCCGGCGCCGTTGTCGCCGAGCAGGGCCACCACCTCGCCTTCCTTGAGGGCAAAGGACGCATTCTTCAGTGCGCGGACGCTGCCGAAGGATTTTTGCAGATTCTGCAGCCGGAGAACTTCCATCGTCAGCCCCTTGCGGCGTTCTTCTGCAGCAAAGCGTGCAGGATGAGCATGGCGAGGATGATCAGGCCGACGAAGATGTTGTAGGCGAGGCCCGGCACGCCGATCAGCACAATGCCGTTGCGGATCGCGCGCAGCATCAGCGCACCGACGATGGTGCCGAGGATCGTGCCGCGTCCGCCGGTCAGCGCCGTGCCGCCGACCACCACCATGGCGATCACTTCGAGCTCGTAGCCGGTGCCGGCCACCGGTGAAGCGGCCGAAATGCGGAAGGCGCTGATCATGCCGGCCAGCCCCGCCAGAACCGAAGTCAGGATGAACAGCCACACCTTGACGGCGTCCGCCGGCACGCCACGCGCCACCGCCGCGTTGCGGTTCGAGCCGATGGCGCTGATCCAGTTGCCGAGCTTGGCATAGCGCAGCACGTAGATTGCCAGCAGCGAGAGACCGATGAACCACCACAGCGAGGTGTAGAACCGGAACGAGCCGACATTGAAGCTGCCGGCCAGCAGCGTCACGAAAAAACCCGGCTGGTCCCAGGATTTCAGCGGAAAGCCCTGCGTGATGTAGAGCGCTGCCCCACGCACCACGAGCAGCATCGACAGCGTGACCAGGAAGGACGAAATGCCGATCTTGGTGACGATCAGCCCGTTGATGGCGCCGATGGCGATGCACAGCAGAAGCCCGGCCAGAAGGGCGACACCTATATCCACGCCGCCGTTCTGCACCAGGAGCATGACGACGACCGGCGCCAGCCCGAACACGGCGCCGACCGACAGGTCGAACTCGCCCGCCGTCAACAGCAGCGTCATGCCGAGCGCGATGATGCCGAGCTCGGGCAGGAACGCCATCATGTTGGAGATGTTGAGCGGCGACAGGAAATTGGCATCGGCAATGGCGAACACCGCGAGCAGGACAATGAGGATGACGAGCGAGGAGAATTGCGGCGAGCGCATAAGGCTCGATCTGCGTTTCCCGACAGGCATTTCGTCTTCTGCGGCGATCATCATGACTGCTTCAACCATGCTTTGAAGAGACGCCCGCAGCTTACGCCGCGGGCACCGTTTTCACTTCGTGTCGTAGAGTTTCAGGATCGGTTCGACGCTCGAGGCGTCGTAGAGGCTGAACGTATGGATGTCGTAGCCGATCGGCTCACCCGAAGCGGCGAGCCCGAGCAGCGCCACCGGCATGAAGCCCTGCGCAGACGGGAACTGCCAGGCGGCCGCGTTGACGAAACCGGATTTGACGGCTTCCGCGGTTTCCTTGGAATTGCCCCAGCCGACGACCGGGATCTTGCCGGCCGGCACGCCGGCGCCGTCGAACACCCGCTTGACGCTGGCCGCGACGGAATCGCCAAGCGCGATGATCGCCGGCGGATTGTTGGCCACCATGTAGTCGGTCATCTTGGCAATGATGCCGGCCGGGTCGGTGCCGCAATCGACCACATCATATTTGATCCCCAACGGATCGAAGACGCTGGCGATGCCTTCGGTCTCCAGCTGCTGATAGCTGGCGCCGGGCACTTCCACCGGCAGGAACACCTTGTCGCCCTGCTTCACCATCTTGTGGTCGACAAGATACTTGGCCCAGATGACCCCCGCCTCCTTGAGATCGGCGCCGACATAAGCCTGCCGTCCGGTCGCCGGGTCGTCTGTGTTGAAGAACACGATCGGGATGCCGGCTGCCTTGGCCGCCTTCACCTCTTCCGTCCACAAGCCCGGCTGGGCCGACGTGGTGGCGATGCCGTCGGGCTTGGCCGCAAGCGCGGAATTGAAGGCCTCCTTCTGCGCCGCCATGTCGCCGCCGCTGAATGAGATCTTGCACGTCACCTTGAGCTGGTCGCAGGCTTTGGTGGCGCCGGCATTCCAGTCCAGCCAGAACGCATCCGACGGACCGCCATGCGACAGCAAGTAGAACGTCTTCTGGCCATCCTGCGCCATTGCCGGCGCGCTCAACGAGACGCCGGCGAGCAGCGTTACGGCAGCCGCCAGTTTCAATGCGAATTTCAACATTTTTCTCCTCCCTTGCTTTGGGCCGCGCCGCCGCAAATCGACGGCGCGCAGTGATCGTCACAGACCATTGGCGCGGAACTTCCCGTCGAGGAATTTCTTGGCGCGCGGCACGTCGTCTTCCGAGAGATGCTCGATGATCACCGGGATGTTCGGATGCTTTTCCGCCAGCCGCTGGAGATAGAGGTCGTAGTTCAGCGAACCGAGGCCCGGCGCCGGCAGCTCGATCTCACCGACGCCACGGAATGTATGGCTCTCCAGCGCGTCCTCGTCGCCGATATCGGCGTGCTTCTCGGACTTGTCGCCGCCCGAACGCTTGACGTCCTTGGCGTGAGCTATTCTGATCTTGTCGGTCAGCGTGTCGAACACCTGGTTCAGGATCTGGTCCATCCTGTCGATGTTATGCGTCTCGAAATAATTGGTCGGGTCCATCAGCAGACCGAGGCCGGGGTGATCGACCTGCGCGAACATCTTGACCGTCTCCTCGACCGAGCCGACGACGTTGTTGACATAGGTTTCGAGCAGGAAGACCGCGCCGTGGTCATAGGCCGTCTGGGCAAGGTCGGCGACCACCTTGCGGCATTCCTCGAACCCTTCCTCGGTCTTGTTCTTGGGGTGATGCACCCAGTCGGATTCGGTGTTGTAGGTGCCGGTTTCCGAGATCACATACGGACTGCCGAAATGGCGGGCGTTGCGGATGATCTCTTTGAGGTAGCCGACGCGCTTGTCGCGCTCGGCCTTGTCCGGGTGGATGATATTTGTGTAGCCGGAAATGCAGCACACCGGCAGGTGATGATCGCGGAAGACGTCGCGTACCTTCTTGGCCTTATCCTTGGTGATCTGCCCCGCCGACAGGTCGACGTCCTTGAAGTGGAGGTCGAGTTGCACCGTGTTGAAATCGAGCCCGCGGATCTTCTTCGCCGTCTCTTCGAGGCCGTACGGGAAATAGCCCGTGAAAATACCTGCCTGCATCATGGTATGAATTCCTCCCTGTAAGCGATTCAGTTGTTTGGTGTTTCAGCTGCGGTGATCATGTAGCGATTTCGGAAAGCTTGACCGTGCGGCCCTCGTCGATCGAGCGATAACCCGCCTCGACCAGCGCCATGGTCTTGACGTTGTCGGCGACCGACAGCGCCGGCGGCGTGCCGGTCTTCACCGCGTGCTGGAGCTGCTCCATCACACCGATAAAGGCATGCGGGAACCACATCGTGTCCCAGCTCGGGCTGACCCATTCGCCGCCGGTCGTCTCGGTCGAAGCGTAAGTCAGCGTCGAGGCAGCGCCCGTCGGCCAGCCGATGGTGCCCTTCGCGACCCCCTTGCTGCCGTCGACGCGCCAGTTGATGTGCTGGTCGTCCTTGTAGCCATCCTGGCGCGGACCGGACCAGACATCCTCCAGCGACACAGCGAGCACACCGGACGGAAAGCGCAGCGTCGACACCGTGATGCCGTCCGAGTGGTCGAATGTCGTGCGCGGGTCTTTGCGTGTCAGCGTGGTGATCTCGTCGGGATCGCCGAACAGGAAGCGCAGCACGTCGAGATGATGCACGCTCATATTGGCGAGCGTCAGCCGGTCATAATCCTCGAGAAAGCTCTGCCAGTGCGGGATGGCGTGCATGTCGATCTGGGCGAAGACGATGTCGCCCAGCGCGCCGCTGTCGATGATCTGCTTCAAGACGCGCATCGACTGGTCGTAGCGCATGTTCTGATTGACCGAGAGGATCTTGCCGGCCTTGGCCGCCTCGTCACGCAGCTTGACCGCTTCGTCGACCGACAAGGCCAACGGCTTCTGCGCCAGGATCGCCTTGATGTGCTTCTGCTTCAGCGCGTGACGGATCAGCGCCGGCTGCAGGTCGGGCGGGAAAGCAAGGTCGATGATCTCGACATTTTCGTCCTCGATCAGTTTTTCCGGTGTGTCGTGGACGGTCGGAATGCCCCAGCGCGTCGCCACCTTATCGGCGCTGGCCCTGGTGCGCGAGGCGATTGCCACCACCGGGAACCCGGCTTCCTTGTAGGCGGCGAGATGGCACTCGGCCATGATCATGCCTGCGCCGACACAGCCGATCTTGTATTCCTTCGTGCGGACCTTCACGTCCGGCTCGAAGCCTTTGCTTGCCATCTCTTCCTCCCGAAACTCTTTCCTTGCGGCGGCCGTCATCGTGCCAACGCCCCGCCGCTCTGTTCGAAATAATGCACTCTGGCCGGCTCGCAGGATATCGCCACCATGGCATCCGGCCGGATGTCGGGCTGGCCGCGCAGCAACGCCTTCAGTCGCGCCTGCCCGGCAGCGAGCGTCACCACGGTGTAGCCGCCAAGCGGCTCGACCTCGAACACTCGCGCCGGGCGGCCCGGGCCCCCATCCGCCCACGGTCTGACCTTGATGTCCTCCGGCCTCAGCCCGATCTCCACGGCGTCGGCGGGCGCTGTCTTGTCGTCGATGCGGATCGTGCCTTCAGCCGCTTCGACACCGCCATCGCCGCGCGCCGATCTGAGGATGTTCATCATCGGCGAACCAAGCAGCCTTGCCACATAGGTGCTGGCCGGGCGGTCGTAAATCTCTGCCGGCGTACCGATCTGCCTGATCTTGCCGTCCTCCAGGATGGCGATGCGGTCGGCGACCGACATCGCTTCTTCCTGGTCGTGCGTGACGTAGATCAGCGTCTTGCCGAGTTCGCGCTGGATGCGCTTCAGCTCGACGCGCGTTTCTTCGCGCAGCCTGGCGTCGAGCGCCGAGATCGGATCGTCCATCAGATAGGCATTGGGATCGCGCACCAGAGCCCGGGCGATCGCCACGCGCTGCCGCTCCCCGCCCGAAAGCTGTCCCGGCGGCTTGTGCAGGATAGGGCCGATATGCAGCTTCGCCGCGACGTCGGTGACCCGCCGCTCGATCTCGGCCTCGGCGACCCCGCGTTCGACCAGGGGAAAGCGGACATTTTCGAGCGCGCTCATATGCGGAAACAGCGCCAGGTTCTGGAACACCATCGCCACGTTGCGCTCGGCCGGCGACATCGCGTTGACCGGCCTGCCTCCGATCAGGATTTCGCCGGTGTCAGGTGTCTCCAACCCGAGCACCAGGCGCAGGATGGTCGACTTGCCCGACAGCGGCGGACCGAAGAAGCAGAAGAACTCATTGTCGTTGACGGTGAACGAGGCGTCGTCGACGGCGAGTGTATTGCCGTAGCGTTTGGTCACATTACGGAAGACGATATCGGCCATCTCAACCTGCCTTCATCGCAAGGCCGGTAGCGGCGTCGAAGACGCGCACCGACGACGTAGTAGGAGCGATGACAGCGGTGTCGCCGATAGCCAGCCCGACATCATTGTCGAACACCGTTTTCACAGCCGCCTCGCCCTGGCCGAGATGAACGATGGTGCGCGCACCGATCCGTTCGACAAAGGTCACCGGCATTGCGAGGCCCTGCCCATTCTGCACCAACGTCGCCTGTTCAGGCCGGAATCCGTAAAGCACCTCGCCGCGTGCACCACGCATGGCCGCTGCGAGTTCGCCCGGCAGCGGCGGCGTGACGCCCAACGGTCCGAGATCGACGACCAGTCCGCGGTCGCTCTCCGCCGGCCTGCCCTTGAGCAGGTTCATGCCCGGCGCACCGATAAAGCGGGCGACGAAGACATTGGCTGGATCGTTGTAGACCTCGAGCGGCGTGCCGACCTGCTGCAAAACCCCATGATCCATGACCGCGATGCGGTCGGCCATGGTCATCGCCTCGAGCTGATCGTGGGTGACATACACCATGGTCTGGCGGAACTGCCGCTGCAGCTGCTTCAGTTCGGTGCGCATGACGGCCCGGAAAGCGGCGTCGACATTGGAGAGCGGCTCGTCGAGCAGGAAGATCGCCGGCTCCATGATCGCCGAGCGGCCGATCGCCACCCGTTGCAATATGTTGACCGACAGCCTGTCGGCCTTGCGGTCGAGCAGCGGCGAAAGCTGCAGCATCTCGGCGATGGCGCCGACACGGCGATCGATCTCGGCTTTGGCAGCCCCTCGCATTTTTGGTCCATAGGCAAGGTTCTGGCGCACTGTCATATGCGTGAAGATGGCGTAGTTCTGGAACACGAAGCCGACGCCACGCCGGCCCATCGGCACGCCGGCCATGTCGCGCTCGCCAAACAGGATCTTGCCGCCGGTCGGTTCTTCCATGCCGGCGATCATGTTCATCGTCGTCGACTTGCCGCAGCCCGACGGGCCGAGCAGCGCCATGAACTCGCCATCTGATATTGCCAGGTCCATGGTCTTCAGCGCGGTGAAGTCGCCGAATTTCTTGACCAGGTTTTGCAGGTGGATGGCGCTCATGCCGGAACCTCGCGTGCACGCGCCATGCGCTTCATGGCAAACACCGCGACGATCGACAGCACGACCAAAATGGCCAGCGCGATCGCCGCCACATAGCCCCAGATCAGGTCCTGCGTGGTGAGCTTGTAGATGTAGACCGAGATGGTTTCGGTAGCGACGCCTGGACCGCCGCCGGTCATGATGTAGAGCGTGTCGAAGATCTTGAAGTTCTCGATCACCCGGATCGCCAACGCGATGATGATGATCGTCTTCATCTTCGGCAGCACGATGGTGACGAAGCGCTGCCACGGATTGGCGCCGAGCAGCGTCGCCGCCTTGATCTGGTCCTCCGGCACGCCGACCAGGCCGGCAAGCAGGATAAGGAACATCAGCGGCGTCCATTGCCAGATGTCGGCGACCATCACCGCAATCAGCGCCAGAGTCGGATCCGACAGCCAGGCGATGGTGACGGGAGATCCGGTGAGCGCCGACAAGATGTCGTTCACCGGGCCGCCCGACTGGAACAGCATGAAGAACATGTAGCCGGCCACGGCAGGCACCACCATCATCGGCATCAGCAGGATCGAATAGAAGACGCGCTTGCCCGGGAAATCGTCGGCAAACAGTGTCGCCAGCGCCAGCCCAAGCAGGAATTCCGCCGGCACGCAGACGATCATGACGATGGCCGTACGCTTCAGCGCGCTCCAGAAGCGCGCGTCGGCGGCGAGATCGGTGTAGTTGGCAAAGCTGTTCCACATCGACCAGGCGTTCCACCAGCCGGTGCCCGACAGGGGCGACCAGTCGGTGACGCTGATGTAGAGCTGCATCAACAGCGGGAAGGCCGAGATGAACAGCACCAGGATCTGCGCAGGCAATGTCAGCCGGAAACCCAGCCTTGCGCCCTCATCGCGCGAAACCGGCTTTGCTCCGACGGCTTTCACCTCATCCTTGGAAGTCATGACAGTCACCGCGCTCATTGCTTGAGCGCCCCGAACGTCAACCCGCGCACCAGATGGCGTTGGATGGCGATGCCCATGATGACCGGCGGCACGGCCGCGATCAGGCCAAGCGCCGCCTTGGCGCCATAGAGCTGCCCGGTCATCGAGGAGGATAGCGAGGCCATGTAGACCGGGATGGTCACCCATTCGCGCGTCGTCAGAAGCAGCGCGATCAGATAGTCCGACCAGTTGAGGATGAAGACGAAGAGCGCGGCACTGGCCAGCGGCGCGCGCATCATCGGCAGCGTGATGCGGGTGAAGACGCGCAACCGCGAACAGCCCTCGACAAGCGCCGCCTCCTCGATCTCGCGCGGCATGTCGTCGAAGAAGGTCTTCATCAGCCAGAAGGCGAACGGCAAGGTGACGATGCCGTAGATCAGCGCCAGGCCCCACCAGCTGTCGGTGAAGTTGAGGAAAGCCCACATGATCATCACCGGGATCATGACCGCCATCGGCGGAAAGATCCTGAGTTGGATCAGCGCCAGCGGCAGGTTCTGGCCGGAGCCGAAACGCGAGAGCCCATAAGCCGCGGCAGTGCCCGCCGACATGGCGATCACCGTGCCGAAAACCGCCGACAGCAGCGATGCGAGGATCGGCTTCAGCGCGGTACGGTCGAGCGCGACGATCAAATTGTTGGTCGACTCGCCGAAGACGAAACGAAAATTGCTGAGCGTCGGGTTCTTCGGCCACCAGGTCAGGTCGGCGCCGGTCGCCGACCATTCGGCGATCGGCTTGAACGCCATCGATACCATCCACAGGATCGGCACCAGCGTCACCGCCATGGCCGCGAAGATCGCGGCATAGCGGAATATCAGGAAAGGAACGGAACGCTTCATCTGGCGGCTTTGCTGGTGGCGTTGTGGGCGGAGGGGAAAAGCAAGCTCCTCCCCTCCTTCGATGTGATCCAGGGAGATGGATCAGACGATCGGGTCGAGAACTGTCGGCCAGGCCTCCTTGTTGGTCTTGATGGCTTCGAGCAGTTTGTCCTCGCCGGTGCGCCGCACGATCTTCTTCCACTCCGCCTCGGTATCGGCCATCGCCTGCTCGGATGTCTTGGCCTTGGTCAGCGCCGCCATGAGGTTCTCGTCGAGCGCATTGTGGAAGGCTGTCGCGCCGGGATAGTTGATGGTCGGCACGGTGCGCGCCACCGTCTCGCGCACGACGTCCATGTGGTAGGCATGATAGGTCTGGCGCACCAGCGGATCGGAGAAGTCCGAAAGCCGGAACGGGTCCAGATAACCGCCGGGATTGGCACTCATCCAGGCGTAGATACGGGCCGAGCCCAGCCATTGCAGCAGGAGATAGGCAACCTCCTGGTTCTTCGACTGCGACGAAACCATGCCGGTCAGCGAGAACCACAGCACGGAACGGCTGATCAGCTTGCCGTCGATCTCGCGGCCTGGCGGCAGCATCGAGCCGATCTTGCCGGTGACGGCCGAATCCTTGTTGCCGGCATTGTCGAGGAATTTCGGCAGGTTGGAGAAGGCGCAGGTCATCGCCGCACCACCCTTGGCGAAGTTGCCGTATTGCTCCGGCCAGCCCCACGAGATCGCATCCGGCGAATGATGTGCGAGCGAAGCGACATATTCGTTGGTGGCGGCGATGCCTTGCTCGGAATTGATCATCGGCTTGCCGTCATCGCCAAACAGGAATTGGTTGGGCGAAGCCATCGAGACATAGCGCTGGTACCAATTGGTATAGCCCCAACCCTGGTTGCGCAGGTCGGTCGAGCCGAACAGGCCCTTGTCCGGTCGCTGGAAGAAGGCGGCGATGTCGCCATGCTGCTTCCAGGTCTTCGGCGGCGCCAGATCGTAGCCGTATTTGTCCTTGAAGGCCTTCTTCTCGGCTTCGTCGCCGAACAAATCGGTGCGGTAGACCCAGGTCTGGAAGTCGCCGTCCAGCGACACGCCATAGTTGGAGCCGCGGTATTTGTTGAGCAGCGACACGCCCTTGGCGCCGTTGACATAGCCGCTGACGGGATCGTCCCATTCGGGCTTGTGCTGCGCGACAAAGTCATCGAGCTTGGCGATGCCGCCGGTTTCGGCGAGGTCGCCGAGGCGATTCCATTCGGTCGAATAGATGTCGTAGGCCCCACCCTTGGTAGAGATGTCCTGCATCGTCTTGGTGAATTCCTGGCCGTTCGGCAAACCGACGATTTCGATCGCGATGCCGGTTTCCTTTTCCCACAGCTCCTTGATCGACGGCGCACCGGCCGGGAACGGCTGCGTGAGCTGGCCGATCGAGCCGTCGGACAGGCCGAGCACGATCTTGGCGGGCGCCTTGCCGGCGCCCTTCAGCGCCTTGGCCGCCTCGATGGCGCGGCCTTCCGGCGTGTCGGCGCCATACTGGTAGCGCTCGGCTCCATCGAAGCCCGTCGGGCCGCCGATCATGCCTGGCGCCAGCGCGTCGGCCGCATAGGCGCGGCCGGGACGAATGAATTGGGGTGCGATACCAGCGGCGGCCATGATCACAGCCGCCTTTCCTCCGGATGCCAGCAGCCGGCGCCGCGAGATGCGGATCAAGTCAGACATTGAAACTCCTCCCTCAGGGCCACGTTTCCTCCACGGCCCTTATGAGGGATATTGACGGCAGCATGGCAAGGCTGTCAACATCATAAATAATCAAAACACCTCACAACATCGCAATAGGGCAAGGAAATGCACAAAAACGGGATCCATGCATCATGCCGGGTGCTTCAATTTGAGGGCACACGACCCTTCCCGGCCCTGCGCAGCCCTGCCGGACCATTTGATTTAGCGCGGCGGCTTGCGCATGGGCTAAGGGCGGATACATCATTTCCCATCAGAATCGCCGATGGCGGGGAAGCCGTCACCAGCCGATCTGACGCATGCAGGAGATGAAAGACGGTGCGTTCCACCCTGACTGACATAGCCCGGGAAGCCGGCGTCTCGGCCGCCACCGTCGACCGCGTGCTCAACAACCGACCCGGCGTGCGGGCGCGCACGCGCGAAATCGTGCTCGAAATGGCGCAGCGCCTCGGCTACATCGCCGAAGGCCCGAACGGCGCGCCGCCACGGCCTGCGCCCGGCGAGGTCATCCGGCTCGACTTCGCGCTGCCGGCCGGCACCAATTCCTTCATCAAGATGCTGCACCGGCACATCGAGGCACAGGCTCTGGCGCGGCCCGACCTCGATGTCCATATCGCCACCATCGAGGGCTTCAATCCTGACCGGCTCGCCCGCCTGCTGCAGGACCTGCGCGGACAGACGCAAGGCGTCGGCGTTATAGCGCTCGACCATCCGACGGTGCGCGAAGCGATCCGATCCCTGTCGGCCAACGATATCAAGGTGGTGACCATCGCCTCCGACATCCTGCATGTGCCCAGGGTCGCCTATATCGGCATCGACAACCGCGCCGCCGGGCGGCTGGCCGGCTATCTGCTCAACCGCTTCATGGGATCGGGGCATCCGGGCAAGGTGGCGCTGTTCGCCGGCTCGCTGTCCTATCGCGGCCACGAAGAACGCGAGATGGGGTTCCGCCACGTCCTGACCGAGGAATCACCCAACCTGCAGATCGTCGAGATGCGCGAAATGCTCGACGACCGCGAGAAGGCCTATTCGGAGGCATCGGCCCTGCTGGAGCGGCACCCCGACCTTGCCGCGATCTACAATGTCGGCGCCGGCAACACCGGCATCGCCCGCGCGCTCAAGGAGCACGGCCGCGCCCAGTCCATGGTCTTCCTCGGCCACGAGGTGACGGACGGCACCAAGGACCTTCTGCTCGACGGCACGCTCGACGCGGTCATCGACCAGAACCCGCGCGTCGAGGCCCGCGAAGCGCTCAACACTTTGACCCATGCGGTCCGCGGATTGCCCTATGAACTGCACCAGCCAAGGCTGCAGGTGATCTTCAAGGAGAACATCCCTGAGATTTGACGGACCAGACGAGCGGGGCAGCGCGGTAAAGCGCCCGCCCCGCTCGATGCTTCCAGTCTATTGGACGGCAGCGACTTCAGCCGCGGCGCCATCGACAAAGCTCTTGTCGACCCATTTGCCGTAGTCGATCGAGCCCTTCAGGAGCCCGGCGCTGGCCATGAATTTCTCCTCGCCCTGCAAGGCGGCGATCGCGTCGTCGGTGAGTTTCGGATCCTGGTGGAACACCCCGTCGGCATAGGTCTTGCGGACGGATTTTTCCGACGACTTGGTCGCCTCCACAAACGTCTTGATCGTCTCGTCCGGATGAGCGTCGGCCCAACGCGAAATCTCGATGTCGATCTTCAGCAGCCGCTTGACCAGATCGGGATATTTCGCCGCGAAGGCGCCGTTGACCGAGATGACGTTCGGCACGTTCCATTCCGGATGGGTGCTGGTGTCGAACAGCACCCGCGCCTCGCCGGTGTCGACCAGCTTGGCCGCCGTCGAATCCGTCTCGACAATGGCGTCGATATCGCCGCGCAGCAGCGCCGGGCCGGATGCCTCGAAAGGCAGGTTCAGACCTTCGACGTCATTGGTGGTCAGGCCGACGCTGTTCAGTGCCTTGCTGAAGTTCGAATGCCGTACCGTTCCGGTGAGATAGGCGACCTTCTTGCCCCTGAGATCCTGCAGCGTCTTCAACGGCGAGTCGGTTTTGACGACGATGTAGGAACCGCCGGCCTTCACGTAGCTCGACAGGCCGATCAGCTTGACGTCGGCGCCGGACGCAGCAACGCGCAGCGCCGGATTGTTGCCGGTATAGGTGAACTCGATGGCGCCGGTCGCCAATGCCGTCGTGGCTTCCGAGCCGCCGTTGAAGGTCACCAGTTCGACCTTGATGCCGTCCTTGGCGAATTCCTTGTCCCACCAGCCGTCCTTCTGGGCGAGGACGAATTTGAGGTGCCCCGGCGCCGTGCTGCCGATGCGGATGATGTCAGGCTTGTCCTGTGCGAAGGCAGGCATGCCACCGAGGCCGATGACGACGGCAATGGCGCCCTTCAGCAGCAGCCGGCGAATTGCGTCGAATGGAATGTTGGGCATGGGAAAATCCTTCCTGTTTGGAATGAATGGGGCCGCTTAAATGAGCGAGGTCTCGGACTGGCCCTTCCAGGCTGTTGCCCAGCGCTCGAACCAGACGAGCAGGTAATTGACGGTCAGGCCGATGACGGTGAGCGTCAGGATGCCGGCATACATGTCGGCCGTTTCCATCATCAGCTGCGAATTCTGGATGAGGAAACCGAGGCCGGATTTGGCCGCCAGCATCTCGGCGCCGATGACCGCGAACAGCGAGGATTTCACCGCCAGCCGAGCGCCGGCGACGATCGAGGGAATGCTGGCCGGCAGGATGACTTTCCGGAACAGGTCGAAGTCGGACGTGCCCATCGAGCGCGCCGCCTTGATGAGCAGCGGATCGACCGACTTGACGCCGCTGATCGTGTTGACGAGGAGAAAGAAAACCGAGGAGTAGAAGGTGATCGCGACCTTCGATTCCTCGCCGATGCCGAGCAGCAGGATGAACACCGGCAGAAGCGCGAATTGCGAGGTGTTGCGCAGCGTCTGCACCAAAAGGTCGGAAACCTTCTCGAACAGCGAATAGCGCCCCATCAAGAGACCGAGCGGGATGGCGACCACTACGCCGAGTGCGAAGCCGATCGCAGCGCGCTGCAGGCTTATGCCGATATGCTCGATCAGCACGCCCGAGGCGAGCAGCGCCCACCAGGCGACCAGCACCTCGCTCAGCGGCGGAAAGAAGATCCGGTTCAGCCAGCCGAGCCGGGGCGCGATCTCCCACAGCAGGAAGAACAGGCCGAGCAGCGGCAAGCCATAGAGGAATGTGCCGCGGCTCGCTTTCTTGCTCCGGATCTTGGCGTTGGCCTTGATGGCGGGGACCCTGGCGGCGGCTACCGTTTCGCCAGCGCCGGCAAACAGGTGGAGCGCTCCAGCGGAGCCAAACTTCTCGGTCAGATAGGCCATGGGTCCAGTTCCTCAGTGACTGAAGGCTGGCGACAGAGTCCAGTCCTTCTGCGCCTTGTTGACCTCGTCGCGCAGCACGTCCCAGACGCGAGCGCGATATAGATTGAATTCGGCGCTGGCGCGGATGTCGCCGTCGCGCGGCCGTGGCAGGTCGATATCGATGATCTCCTTCACCGCGCCCGGCCGCGCCGTCATCACCACCACCCGGTCGGCGAGGAAGATCGCCTCGTCGATCGAGTGGGTGACGAAAATGACAGTCGTGTTGATCTTGCCCCAGATCCGCAGCAGCTCGCCTTGCAGAAGCTCGCGCGTCTGCTGGTCGAGCGCCGCGAACGGCTCATCCATCAGCAACACTTCCGGGTTGCTGGCCAGCGCACGCGCGATCGCCACACGCTGCTGCATGCCGCCGGACAGCTGGTTGGGAAAACGGTCCTCGAAGCCCGCAAGGCCGAACAGCGACAACAGATGGTGGGCCGTCGCCGTGCGCTCAGCCTTGGCCACGCCGCGCACTTCCAGCGCATATTCGATGTTGGCGAGCGCCGTGCGCCAGGGAAACAGCGCATATTGCTGGAAGACATAGCCGGTCTTCGGGTCGGGCCTGGTGATGCGCCGGCCATCGAGCTTGACGTCGCCGCCGGTCGCCTGCGTCAGCCCGCCAATGATGTCGAGCAGCACCGACTTGCCCGAGCCGCTGGGGCCGACCAGCGTGATGAACTCGCCCTTGCGGATCGAGAGGTCAACGCCATCGAGCACGGTGACGCGGTCGGTCGCCTCGCCATCGACGGTGACGAACTGCCCCGGCTTGAGCTGGAAGGTCTTGCTGATGTCGCTGACGACGATACGGTCCATATCTGTCTCCGATCGGTTCACTGCGCCACGCGAATGCGGTGCGTCGGGTCGAATTCCGAGCCGCCGGCCTTGCCGCGCTTCCAGCCGAGCGCGCGGGCATAGGAGCCAAACAGCTGTCGGGCGTCGGCCTGAGCTTCCGTGATGCCCGTCGGCCCTTCGGCGAACTCGGCCACATAGAGCGCGTCGGTCGGGCAGTAGATCTCGCACAGGAAGCAGGTCTGGCAGTCCTCCTGGCGGGCGATCACCGGCACGCCGCTCTCGGTCGCGTCGAAGACGTTGGCCGGGCACACCTTGACGCAGATGTCGCATTCGACGCAGCGCGTGGCCGAGACGATCTCGATCATGACGCCAGCTCCGCCAGCCGCTCAGGCGCGCCTGCGATGCGGAACGCATCCACACCGGTGATGACCAGCCGGTGCGCGAAGGCCGGGCTCTTGCCCGGCAAATCGGTGCGGCGATGCATACCGCGGCTCTCGGTGCGGTGCAGCGCTGCGGCCACGGACCAGCGCCCGGCGGCGGCGATCGAAGCTGCCTCTCGGGTACGGACCCTATCCAGCCCGTCGCCTTGCAGATGGTCGCGCACGTCGCGCCAGACACTCTCCAACCGCTCGCCGCTTTTCTCCAGGCCTTCGCCGGTGCGGAAGAAATTCTTGTCGAGCGGCGTCACCTCACTGCGCACCGCCTCGATGACTTCGCCTGCCGAGATGTCGACGCGCGGCGATGATGCAGGACGTAATCCAGCCTGGCCAAGCGACTGCACCTCAGTGCGGAATGCCTTGCCGGTCCGGCGCTTGGCATGGGTCGAAGCGCCCTTGCCCGCCCACCAGCCGCTGGCCAGCGCCCAGGACGAATTGACGGCGCCGCCGCCCGACACCGCACCGGTCATGATCTCGCGGCTGGCCGCGTCGCCGGCGACATAGAGGCCGGGTACGCCGGTGGCGCAATCGTCGGAGACGATGTCTATGCCGCCCGTGCCGCGCACCGTGCCTTCGGCGCGCAGGGTGATGCGGAACAGCTCGCTGAAAGGGTCGATGCCGGCGCGGTCATAGGGCACGAAGCAATTCGGCTGGCCCTGGAGCAGCCAGCCCTGCAGCGCTGGTTCGGCCTGATCGAGCCGCGCGTAGACCGGGCCGTCGATCAGCGCGCGCGCCACTTCCTCCTCGCGGTCGCCGATGCCGTTGCGCAACGGCTCGCCGGTCGGCCCGACGATCGGTGAGCCATCTTCGCGATGGAACGACGCCCAGCGGAACGGCAGCCCCTTGTTCAACGAGGAGCCGTAGGGCGCCAGCGTGTATTTGCCGGTGAACTCCATGCCCGACAGGCTGGCGCCGGCCTCCGCCGCCATCAGATAGCCGTCGCCGGTCAGCCCGGTCGCGCCGAGGATGCGCTCGCGGAAAGCGCAGCCACCGGTCGCCAGCACCACCGCGTTGGCGTCGACGCGCCAATCCTGGCCGATCTGCCTGGCGACACCGGCGGCGCCGACGATGGCATCGCCGTCCGACAAAAGTTCGAGCGCGGGATGATGGTCGAGGACGGTGACGCCGGCCAAAAGCACGCGGCGGCGCATGAAGCGCATGTAGTCCGGGCCGCGCAGATTGGCGATGTAGAGCCGGCCGTCATCCTCGCTCGGGAAGGGATAGCCCCATTCGGAGAGCCTGAGCAGGTTGCGGTAGGCGGTGTCAACGCAGCGCAGCATCCAGCGCGGGTCGGCGAGTTCGCCGGTGCGCTGCCAGCGTCGCTCGACCACGGCATGCCTGTTGTCGCCCGGCGGCACGCACCAGGTGCCGGTGTTGGACGGCGCGGTGGCGCCGCTGGTGCCGAGATAGCCCTTGTCGGCCAGCACCACCTTGGCGCCGGCCTCGGCCGCGGCGACTGCTGCCCAAGCTGCCGACGGACCGCCGCCCAGCACCAGCACGTCGGCCTGGAGCAGCAAGCTGTCGGAAGCGGATTTTTGCGGCCTGGGCATGGAGACCTGGCGAATAAAGTCGAAGCAGGCGCTAGGCCGCGCGGGCCGCGCTGGAAGACACCACCGGCTCGTTGCCCGCGCTCCACTTGATGTTGCAGCCGATCGACGGCGCCTGGCTGGCAGTGGGCCTGCCGCCCTCCAGCACCGTATCGACCGCCGCGCGCAGATCGGCACCCGTCACCGGCTTGCCGTTGCCCGGCCGCGCATCGTCGAACTGGCCGTGATAGGCGAGCCGCCGGTCAGTGCCGAACAGGAAGAAGTCGGGCGTGCAAGCCGCGCCATAGGCTTTCGCCGTCTGCTGCGACGCATCCTTGAGATAGGGGAAGGAATAGCCGAATTTTTCGGCCTCCTCGCCGATATGGGCGAGCCTCTCCTCCGGATGCGCCTCGTGGTCATTGGCGTTGATCGCCACCACCTGCAGCCCCTTGCCCGCATAATCCCTGGCGAAAGCGGCAAGCTGCTCGCGGATCAGCACGACGAACGGGCAGCGGTTGGAGATGAAAGCGACGAGCAAGGCCGGCTTGGCGTCGAAATCGGCAAGGCGGTGCAGCACACCTTGTGCGTCGGGCAGCAGGAAGTCGGCGGCCCTGGTGCCGAGGTCGACCGGATTGGACTCTGTTTTCGGCATCGATGCGCTCCCTTGTGCAACCATTTTCACAGGCCAAGATGCGAGCGCTCCGAGCGTTCGCAGTTAGTCTATGAATTTAGTATAATTATAAGCTGGAGGGCGCATTCACGGTCAACCGCGCGGCTTAGAATATCGTGCCAATGTTTCAGGCCGAGCCGCCAAGTTTGTTCGGGCGGAAGCCGATCCGGAGAAATCCGGACGGACAGCATTTATGAAGCGCAACGGGGTTCGGTGACGAAATTGTACTGCCCAGCCGAACCGTCTTGCGATTTTCGCGACGTCATTCCCCTTCCGGATAGAGCGCTTTCGCCAGGTCGCGGATCGCATCCGATGTGCGCGGGCCGAAGCCGATCATGTAGGCGCCGTCGAGCACGACCAGCGCCTTGTTGGCTGCCGCCGGCGTTGCCGCCAGCGCGCGGTTGCCGAACACCAGCTCGGCCGACGGCCCGCCCTTGCCGTCGCCCATCATCAGGATGACGTCAGGCGCCATCTCGATCAGTTTTTCCTCCGACGCCGCCTTGTAGCCCTGTACGATGTCCATAGGGTTGAGGCCGCCGGCATAGCGGATGATGGCGTCGGCAGAAGTACCCGCGCCGGCAGCGCTCAGACGTACCAGGCCATGGAAGAACACCACCTTCTTGCGCCGCTCCGGCGGAATTTGCGACGCCAGATCCGCGGCAGCCTGAAAGGCGGTGAGCACCTCGGCGGAAACCGCCTTGCCCTTGTCCTCGAGCCCAAGGCTGGCGGCGATCAACGTGATCTTGTGCTCGATGCCTTGCGGGCTGTTGTCCTGCGGGACCAAGACGATCGGGATTGCCAGCGACTTCAGCACCTCGACCGCTTCAGGAGGCCCGCTGTCTTCTGCGGCCAGGATCAGGTCGGGACGCAGGCTGGCCAGCCCCTCGACCGAAAGCTGGCGGCGGTAGCCGACATTGGGTTTTTGCGCGACTTCAGGCGGATATTTGCTGCCGCGATCGATAGCGACGATTCGCCCGCCGGCGCCCAGCGCGTGGACGATCTCGGTGACGTCGGAACCGAGCGTCACGATCCGGGTCGCCGCGCCCGGCACGACGGTTCGCCCCAGCGCATCGACAACGGTCTCGGCGGCCAGCGCCTTGAAGCCGCAGGAAGGCACCAGCACCGACAGTGCCAGAAGCAGCACCGCCGCGATCCTGCCCGGTTGCGACCAGTGGATCGTCTTGCCTTCGCCTAAACTGCCGACCATGCCGCTGTTCCCGTGCCAGATGCTTCTCGAGGATGGTCGGCTATAAATTTAAAGTTGACTTATGTCATCATGTTTTAATATGTGACCCGTGCCCTGACCTGCCTGGTCGAGGGATTTTCAATAATGCCAGCCAAGGCCGCTCAGCCACCGCCAGCAGTTTTGCTTTTGCTTGGGGGCTGCATGACAACGACAACAAACACGACATTGATGGCGAGCACGGCGCTCGCCTTCGTGCTCGGCCTCTGCGCCGTGCCTCTTGCCAGCGCGCAGGAACAGGACCGGGAGAAAAAGGCCGCCGCCAAGACCGGCCGCCTGGCGCCGGCCAGTGTCGCGCAGAACCAGCCGGCGACGATGCTCGACGTGATCACCATCTCGGCAACGATGATCAAAACGGCGGTGATCGAATCGATGGCCGCCATCAGCGCCGTCGATCAGGACGAACTCGACCGCATCCAGCCCGACACAGCCGCCGACATCTTCCGCACCACACCGGGCGTCGCTGCCTCGATGAATGGCGACGATCCCGCAACCGCCATCAACATCCGCGGCCTGGAGCAATATGGCCGCGTCGTCGTCACCCTCGACGGCGCCCGCCAGGACTACTGGCGCGTCGGTCATGGCTCTGGCTCGTTCTATGTCGAACCCGACCTGATCAAGGAAGCCACCGTCATTCGCGGTCCGGTCTCGAATGCCTATGGTTCCGGCGGCATCGGCGGCGTCGTCTCCTTCGAGACCAAGGATGCCGGCGATTTCCTCAAGAAGGATGAGCGCTGGGCGCTGAGCGAGAAGCTCGGCTACGAGGACAATGGCGACGGCTTCACCACCAGCACCACCGGTGCCTACCGCTTCAGCGACGATGCCGATATCATCGGCAACCTCATCTACCGCGACCGCGACAGCTACACCGATGGCAATGGCGACACCGTGCCATAGACCGGCGAGCGGGTGACCAGCGGCTATCTGAAGGCGACGTTGCGGCCGGCCGATGGCCATGAGCTGAAGCTCGGCGCCATCCTGCAGCGCTACAACGACCAGATCACCGGATCGAGCGGCTCGGCCTCGCCGACCCTGAGCCGCTATGACACCGACACCACCAACCAGACCTACACCGCCGCTTACACCTGGAAGCCCGACGACAACGCGCTGATCGACTTCAGCGCCAATGCCTATCACAACCGCACCCGCGCCGAGCAGACGCAGGTCTGGCCGACCTCGGCGATCGGCAATTTCCGCTTCTACGACGTGGCCACGACAGGTTTCAATGTGAAGAACTCCTCGCGTTTCGACGTCTGGGGACTAACACATACGCTGACCTACGGACTCGACTACTACTATCTCGAGGCCTCCTCGGAAGCGGCGCATTTCGGCGCTGGCCAACAGCAGGGTTATGGCGGCTTCCTGCAGTGGCAGGGCGATTACGGGGACTGGCTGCAGGTCATCGCGGCGATGCGCTATGACGGCTACCAGCTCGATGGCGAGACGCGCATCCCGTCACCGCAGGAAGCCTCGATCTCCGGCGATCGTTGGTCGCCGCGCCTCACCGTCGGCGTCACGCCATTCGATGGCTTCCAGCTCTATGGCACCTATTCCGAAGGCTACCGGGCGCCGGGTCTGCAGGATGTCTTCCGTGGCGGCGGCGCGCATGGCGGCGGTGATACATATCGGCCCAATCTTCTGCTGCAGCCCGAGACGGCGAAGAACTGGGAGGCCGGCGTCAACGTGAAATATGACGATGTGCTGACGGCGGGTGATCGGCTGCGCGCCAAGGTCAACGTTTTCCACACTGACGTCGAGGACTACATCGACGTCGACCTCACCGTGCTGCCGCGCACGGCAATCAACATCGGCGACGCACGCCTGAAGGGCGTAGAGGCCGAGATGGTTTATGATTATGGCTGGGGTTTCGTGAACTTCTCCGGCGCGCTGATCGACGCCAAGGTCGTCAGCGGCGTCTATTCCGGCCAGGCGTTGAACAACACGCCGCTCGACCGCTTCTCGGCCACGATCGGCTTCCGCATGCTGGAGGACCAGCTCACCGTCGGCGCGCAATATCTCAGCGTCGGCAAGATCACCCGCACCAGCCGCACCAGTCCCAACGCCGTGCCGGTCGTCGATGACGGTTTCGATCTGGTCAATGTCTTCGCCAACTGGCGCGTCAACGACAACCTCAAGCTCGATTTCGGCGTCGATAACATATTCAACACCGCCTACACCGATCCGCAAAGCGCATGGTCGACCTCGGCGGCAACAGAACAGGGCAAGGGCCGCACCTTCAAGGTGGCCCTCACCGGCAGGATGGGAGGCTGACAATGAACGAAGCATCGGTGCGTGAACTGGCCTGCGAGGCACGGCTCAACCTGCGGCGTCTGCCGGACTACATGGACAGCATCTCCGACAGGCTGCGGAGCTTCGAGGCCGATGCTTCGCATCAGGGACAGCGCATCGATTTCCGCTTTGCCTTCGGCGGCGCCTCGTTCGACATGGAGCGGCTGGTGATGCGGGCCAATGCTGCCGACCGCGACGGGCTCGCCCGTATCAAGGACCTGCTCGCCACAGCCGTACAGGTCTACGCCAAGGAGGAAAACCCCGAGATCGTCTGGACCGGCGATCTCTCAGGCGAAACCAGCCTCGCCCAGTTCCGCGAGATGGTGGTGACCGATGTTCGCGACCTCACTCCGCATATGCGCCGCATTCGTCTGGCCGGCGAGAATCTCTCGCGCTTCGCCAAGTTCGGCGGCATGCATATCCGCATGCTGTTTCCGACCAGGGACGTCCCCGATCCGCTGTGGCCGGTGCTGGGCGGCAATGGCTTACCGGTCTGGCCCACCGACGACCGGCGCCCGGTGGCGCGCGTCTACACCATCCGCGCGCTTGACGTGGAAAAGGGCATCATCGATGTCGACTTCCTGATCCATCCCGGCGAGAGCGTCGGCTCCGCCTGGGCCATGCAGGCCGCGCCCAGCATGAAGGTTGGCATCATGGGCCCGGTCGGCCGTCCGGTGCGGCAGGCAGAATGGTACGTCATGGGCGCCGACGAAACCGGTTTGCCGGCGCTGGCGCGGCTGCTGGAGACGCTACCGGCCGGGACAAAAGGCGTCGCCTTCGTCGAGATCGCCAATGATGGTGAAAGACAAGTGATCAACAATGGCACGGGCATCGAGGTGCATTGGCTGACACGGGATGGCGTGGCGGCGGGCGAGGACAGACTGCTGGCCGAGGCTGTCCGCTCGGTGGCGTGGCCGCAGGACGGTTCGGCCTTCGGCTGGTTCGCCGCGGAAGCCGCTGCCGCCAAGATCGTGCGCGAATGTTGGCGCGACACGCTGGGGCTTGGTCGCGATCAAACGCTGGCGGCGGCCTATTGGCGGCGTGGCTCTGCCGGATTGATGGCGGGGTGAACTCTGATGATCGGCCCGCGGTCTTTGCCGATGCCGATATCAATTTGATCACCGGAGACAAGGTTCGAAATATCGCACACCACCAGCGGCATGCGGATGTCATAAAGAAATTCGGCAACGATGGCACCGACCGCCAGGATCGGGTCCGGCCGCTCCAGAAGAATACCGGCCGGCGCCGTGCCCCTGCGGATCGCCTCGGCCAGGACCGAGGATGAAGACGACGAGCCGCGCCCGCTCGGCATGACCAAAATCCTGCCGGCGACATTTCGGCCGAGGCCGGGGTGCGAATGGTCTGTTATCTCGCCGGTCTCGGCATCGATACCGCCCCAGAAGCTGAGCGGTTGCGAAAACACCAGCGCCTGACCCTCAGCGTCACCGGCCAGCTGGAAAGTGCCGGTTCGTTCCACCGGTCGCGTCATGACGCGCTCCGCACAACATGCCCGGCCGCAGCAGAGCGGATGCAATCCCGCATCTCGGCGAAGGCGACGGACACACCGATATTGCCGGGTGCGTAGTGCGCCCATTTGCCGGAATTGGTCATCACCACGCCATCGAGGCGTTCCAGGATCGATGTGACATAGGTGCAGGTATCGGCGACCGGGATCAGGCCGAACGCCTCCATACCGGCCAGCGCGCCCTCCTCCTGCAATCGCGTCAGCGTCGCGCGGCCGGTGTTGACATAGATCGGAATGCGCCTACCCGGTGCTGCCTCGCGCAGCAACGGCAACAGTCGCATCCATTCCTCATGCGAAAAATGCGGCGTGCCGAGCGACACGGCCGCCAGCGGCGCGCCATCGGGCACGGTCGATAGCCTGGCCAGCGCATGATCGATGTCGGCGCGGCTGATGCGGATCGTCTCGTCAGGCGCATGACCCTGGAACGCCTCGTCGAGCGTCATCGCTTCCGGCGTGATGCCGACCGCATGGAACAGCGCCACAGCACCCGTCGTTGCCGCCGCCGCGCCCAACGCCTTCAGCTGGTCCTCGTCGCGCGGTTGCGGCAGGCCGGCAATCACCGGAATGCGGTCGCCGCTCGCCTGCCCGATGACAAGTCCGATGCCGACGAACAGGCTGTCGCTCGGCTCGGGGTCGGCAAAGGCCAGTTCGAACAAGATCCGGCCGCGCCGGTTCTCGCTCAGATGCAGCCCCCAGGCCGGCGCACGTCCGGTCATGGCGCAGCACAGATCGATGAAATCGCCATAGCGGTTGGTGCGCGCGCCGATCACCGAATTGGCAAAGACGATGGCGTTGGATTCCCCCCAGGCGATCTGTTGGCCAAAGCTTGGCCGGAACCGCGTCTGGTAAGGCGCGCAAGTGAAAGTCGCCTGGCAGCCGAGCTCCAGATGCGCTTTCATCAGCCGGCGCGCCGGCACCTCTTCCGCCGCCGGCATTTTCACCATGCCGGGATGGATGAGATCGAACGAACCGACATTGAGCGTCGTCGGCACCTGCACGCGGCCACCGCCTTCGACCAGCCGCTCGACGAAGTCGAGACCGGCCTTGCCGTGGTAGAGACAGCCGTCGATATGGGCGCCGGCAATGTCGAGCAGGCTGCCCGCGCCGATCGCGTTGGAAAAGGCGACCAGGATTTTCATGGCAGCAGCCGCTGACAGGCCATGCTCGCCGTCGAGCATGGATCGGTCGCGTGCAGTCAGTTCCAGGGTCATCGGTATGCTCCGGGTCGTGCCCGTCTATGCTGTCCCTGATTGCGGACGGTCTGGCAAGACCCGGTGAGGATCAGTTCGCCGCGATCAACACCGTGCTTTCAGGCGACCAGCGCAGCACGACATCCTGACCTTCTGCCAGCCGTTCCATGCCGGTATTCTGCACAATCACTTTCAACGTCTGACCAGCACGCTCGACGAAATAGGTGCTGTTGCTACCGGCGAAGATGCGCTTGGAAACCTGTCCCTTGAGCATGTTGGCGTTGCCATCCGGTGCTCCGGCATCCCTGGCGATGCGGATGCGTTCGGGCCGCACGGCGCAGCTCGCCCTGGCGCCGGCGGCAAGCTTGGCACCCACACCAGCGACAATCGCCGTTCCGTCCGCAAGCCTGATGCCATCGCCCGTGCTGTCGCCGCGAAAAATGTTGGCGTCGCCGAGGAAGGTGGCGGCGAACTCGCTCTTCGGCCTGTCATAGATCTCCTCCGGCGGCCCCTCCTGCACCAGCCTGCCGTCGCGCAATATGCCGATGCGGTCGCTCATCGTCAGCGCTTCTTCCTGGTCGTGCGTGACGAAGATGGTGGTGATGCCGATCTCGCGCTGGATGCGCTTGAGCTCGATCTGCATATCGACGCGCAGCGCCTTGTCGAGCGCGCCGAGCGGCTCGTCGAGCAGCAGCACGCGCGGCTTGGTGACGATAGCGCGGGCGAGAGCCACACGCTGCCGCTGCCCGCCGGAGAGTTGGTGCGGCCGGCGGCCACCAAGCTTGCCGAGCTGCACCAGATCGAGCGCGCGCTGCACCTCCGTTGCAATCACCGCCTTGGCCTCGCCGCGCACCGACAGGCCGAAGGCGACATTGTCGGCGACGCTCATATTGGGAAACAGCGCATAGTTCTGGAACACCATGCCGATGCGCCGCTTTTCGACCGGCACCCGCTCGACGCTCTCGCCGCCGATGGTGATGCGGCCCGAATCGGGAAAATCGAAACCGGCAATCTGGCGCAGCAGCGTGGTCTTGCCGCTGCCCGACGGCCCCAGCAGCGCATAGAATCCGCCATCGGCGAAATCGATGGAGACATTGTCCAGCGCCTTGTGTGCGCCGAAACTGCGCGAGACATCAGATACCTGCACGCCGGCCATTATTTCTCTCCGCCGAATTTGAAGAACCGCGCCGTGAGCAGCATCAGCGCCATCGACACGACAATGATGATCGTCGAGACCGCATTGATCTCGGGCGTGAATCCTTTGCGGATCGCGGCGTAGATTTCCACCGGCAGCGTCGTCTGCCCAGGCGTCGCCAGGAAATAGGACACCACGAACTGGTCGAACGACACTGCAAACGCAAACAGCCCTCCGGCAATGACGCCTGGCATGATCCAAGGCAGCGTGACGCGCCTCGTTACCTGCCACTGGTTGGCGCCGAGCGAGCGTGCCGCCTCTTCCAGCTCCGGCGCGAAGGTCTGCAGCCGGGCCGAGACGACGACGATGACATAGGGCAGCGCCAGTGCGACATGGCCAAGCAGGATCGCATGCAGCCCGCGACCGATGCCGACGCCGAAAAAGAAGATCAGCATCGCCGTGCCGGTGATCAGCCACGGAATGGCGATCGGCGGAAACAACAGCGCCTGCAGGAATTTCTTGCCGCGAAACTCATAGCGATAGAGCGCCAGCGATGCCGCCGAGCCGAGCACGACACAGATGACGGTGGTGATGACGGCGATCTCGACGCTGTTCCAGGTGGCGGCGATCAGCTGGTCGTTCTGCCACAGCGAAGCGTACCATTCGGTCGTCCATTCGAACGGCAATTGGTAGAAGGGCGAGACGTTGAACGACATCAGCGCCATGATGATGATCGGCAGATAGAGGAAGGCGAGCAGCAGACCGATGTAGAAGCGGCCAAGCCATTCGAGGACGCGGGTCGTCGCCATCACGCGGCCCTCCGCAGCACCGGCGACGCCACCGCCAGGATGACCAGCACCACGGCCAGCAGGATGAAGGAAAGCGCGGCACCGAGCGGCCAGTTGAACACGGCGACGAACTGGTCCTCGATGACCGTGCCGTAGAGGGTGCCGGTGCGACCGCCGAGGATGCGCGGCTCCATGAACGAGCCGACGACGGGGACGAAGATCAGGGCCGCACCCGCGACCAATCCGGGCATCGACAGCGGGATGATCACCCGCTTCAGCACCTGTAGCCGCGAAGCGCCAAGCGAACGCCCGGCCTCAATCAGGGAGTCATCGATCGCCTGCAGCGTGAGATAGCAGGTCAGTACCATGTAAGGCACGTAGGAATGCACCAGCCCGATGATGACGGCTGGATAGGAATACATCAGGTCGATGTTGATCTTGAACGGCAGCACGGCGTTGAGCGCAGTGTCGAGAATGCCGCCCTCGCGCAAAACCATCGCCCAGGAAAAGATACGCACCAGCCCGTTCGACCAGAACGGCAGTATGACGAGCAGGAAGATCGCCTCGCGGCTGCGCCCTTTCAGCACCTTGGCGAGCACGTAAGCGGCGGGATAGCCGATGACGACGCACCACAGCGTCACTTCGAGGCCAAGGCGCAGCGAGGCCAGCAGCAGTGTCAGATAGAGGCTTTGCGAGAAGAAGGCGGCATAGTTGCCAAGCGTGAATGCCCACGGCTTTCCCGACAGCGGCAGCTCGGTCATGAACGAGAAGAAGACCATGGCCGACAACGGCAGGAAGATCGCCACCGTCAGCCAGAGATAGGCTGGCGCCAGCAGCGGCAATGCCGATCTCAGCCCGCTTCGCGACGCTGTCGCAGCTGCCATGATATCCTCCTCCCCAGGGTTGGAAGAACCAGCCGGCGCGAACCGCCGGCTGGCCGGGATGTCGGCTTTATTTCACGTCGACCTTCAGCTGCTGCCACAGCGCCAGATAGGCTTCGCGCTGGGCATCGGTGATCGGCGCCTGGAACTGGATGCGTTTGGCCACCTCGGGGTCGCCCATGACCTTGCGGTTGAAGGCATCCTCGGGCAGCGCTCCCACCGCCTTGGTGTTGGCGGAGACAGGAGCACCGACCTTGGTGACCCATTCGACGTAGAATTTCGGGTCGATCATGTAGTTGATGAAAGCCTCGGCGCCGGCGACGTTCTTGGCGCCGACCGGAATGGAAAACGCGTCGAGCCAGGCGACGGCACCCTCCTGCGGCACGACCAGAGAGACCGGCAATTTGAAATGCGTCTTGGCGCGATCGGCCGAGCCGCTCCAGTAGGTGCCGATGTCGATCTGGTTGGAGGCGACCATCTGGTTCCAGTCGTTCTCCGAACTCCAGAAGGTCTTGATCTGCGGCATCAGCGAGGTGAGCTTCGCCTTGACCGCATCCATATCCTTGATGTCGTTGATGTTCTGGCCCGTTGCGATGGCGCCGAACTGCACCGCTTCGACGGCATCGTCGCGAATGACGACGCGGCCCTTGTGGGCGGCATCCCACATCTCGGCGATGCTCGTCGGCGGCTTGTCGAAGGATTTGTCGTTGATGGCGAGCGCGGTGAGGCCCCACACCCACGGCACGCCATAGACCTTGCCGTCATGGACGAGCATCGGCGATCCCGCCTTGTCCTTGCTGATGTCGGCGTAGTTCGGCAATTTGGAGACGTCGATCGGCTGGATCAGTTTGCCGTCCATCGCCTGGTCGTTGAAGGCGGCATTGATCATGACCACGTCGTAGAGACCGGGATTGGTCCGGATCTTGGTCAGCATTTCCTGTTCGGAATTGAAGAAGTCGTTGACGACCTTGTTGCCGGTCGCTTTTTCGAAAGCCTCCACCGCCCATGGTTCGTCGGCGCCGTATCCCTTCCAGTTGAGCACATGCACTTCGTCAGCCTTGGCAGCGAACGCGAGTGCGGAGGTAAAGACGGCGGTCGCCGTCAGCAGAGCAGTCAAGTCAGGCATGCGCATGGTTGGTTCCTCTCTGTGGGTTTGCCCGGTTCCCGGGCTTGTCAGGCTTTACAGCTGTTATGCATTGGCCTTCTGTGTCCGGCCTGCTCCCGACGGATCGGCGGCATGGCTCAGGAATGTCTGGATTTGGTGGTCGGTCGGCGCCGACGAGCCGCCATGGCGGGTGACCGATATGGCCGCTGCCGCATTGGCATAGCGCGCTGCCTCGAAGGGCGGGATGCCGCGCGCCAGCGCGCTGACGAAAGCACCGATATGGGTGTCGCCGGCGCCATTGGTGTCGATGGCGGTGACCTTGAAGCCGGCAACGGTCTGCGCCGTGCCGTCGGCCAACCTGATATGGCAACCCTTTGCCCCGGAGCGGATGACCACGCCCGCTGCTTTCGGGCAGTGGTCGCCCAGCAGCCGTGCCGCGAGGCCCTCGACATCGCCTGGGCCGGCAATCTCGGCGGCTTCCGTCGTGTTGCAGCTCAGCCATGTGGTGCGGGCAAGCACCCGCGACAGGATGGGACGCGGAATGTCCGTGATGACCGGCGTCGGGTCGAAGACGAAGGGAATACCTGTCGGCAGCGCCTCGATCCAATCAGTGAGCGCATCGCGACTCTTGGGGTAGCTCAGCGTGTAGCCGGAGGTGAACACCCAGTCACCCGGTGCCACCGCGACCGGCGCCATCATGTCGAGGCTGAGAACGCTCTCCGCACCAGGCCACGACACGAAGGTGCGTTCGGCGTCGCTCGAAATCATGGCGACGCAGTTGCCGCTGTCCATCACGGGCGATCGCGGCGTCAGTGTCTCGATACCCTCGGCTATGAAAGCAGCGCGCAGGAAATCGCCATTGGGCCCGCTGCCGAGTTGGCCGCCGAACACCACCTGCATGCCGGTGCGGCTGGCCGCGACCATCATGTTGAAGCCGCCGCCGGCGACCTGGGCAAAGCTCGATGCCGTCTTTTCCATGCCGGGCGCCGGCAGGGCGTCGATGCGGTAGACATAGTCGACCACGGCACTGCCGACATGGACGAGACGGCCGCTCATTCCGCCGCGTCCTTGCCGGAACCGATTTTCGCCATCCTTGCTGCCACGAGATCGGCGGCGAGCGCGCGAACCTCCGACATGTCGAGGCCGACAAGCCGGGCGATATGCTGTTGCGGCAATCGGGAAAAACCGCTGCAGGCGCCGGCCATGCCGGCGGCGATGGCGCCGATCGTATCGGTGTCGCCGCCGAGATTGGCGCTGATGACGGCTGCTTGCCATGGGTCGCCACGCGCGACTTCCAGCACGGCGAAGGCCGCCGGAACGGATTCCTGGCTGGCGACGCCGGTGCCAACCAGATCGGTGATCAGCCGGATCGCATCCCTGATCGCCTTGCCGTGCACGATGTCTTGCGCCCAGACGATGCGCGCGGCGATGTCGCCGCCGGTCACCCAATGTCCGAGTGTCGCCCCTCGCCTCGCCGCCGCGACCGCGCTGGCGGAAGCGTCGCGCCAGCCACCGCCGGCGACGCCGCGGCTGACGGCTGCCGCAACGGCAGCGGCGGAGGCGATGGCAATCGAGGTGTTGTGCGTGGCCCGGCAGGTCTCAGCCACCTTGCCGACGAACCCTTCCAACGGTTCGAGCGGCATCATGATGCCGACCGGCGCGATACGCATCGCCGCACCATTGGTGTCGCCGCTGCGCCCCGCTTCCTCAGCCGGCACACCATTGTTGATGGCATCGATTGCGCGTTTGGTCGATGGCCCCAAAAGGTCATAGCTGCCACGCGCCTTAACCTCGCGTTCCCAGTCGAGCAGCGCATTGACCCAGCGCGCGTGGTCGAAACGGTCGCCGGATTCGACCAGGATGCGGCCGAGCAGCAACGCCTGCTCGGTATCGTCGGTGATGGTGCCGGCGGCCAGTCCCTTCGACACCGGATGATCCGGGAAAGGCTCGATGAAATCCTCGACATGGCCGTAGAGTTCGGCAATGCGAACCGGCGACAGAAGCTGCGTCGGCATGCCGAGCGCATCGCCCAGCGCTCCGCCGACAAGCGCCCCCATGGCGCGGTCAATAGCCTTGCTGGTTGCATCCGACATCGCTCAGAACCTCATATGCAGCGCAAAATGCGCCGGATTGAGCAGGCTGGTGACGTACTCGATCGGCCGGTCGTCGGCGGCGCGCGTCAGCCGGCGGCCACGCAGGAAAGGCGTGCCTTGCGGGCAGCCGAGGATGGCCGCATCCTCGGCATTGAGCATCTCGATCTCGACCCATTCCTCGCCATGGTCGGGAATGAGGCCGGCGACGCGCAGCGTCTGGTGCAGCGAGCCCTCGCGCAATCCGCGCAACGGTACGTCCTCGAGCTCGGAGGACAATGGCAACCGGCTGCGCTCGATGGAGATCGCATGGCCGTCGCTGGCGTTGGTGCGCACCCGGTCGACGGCGATGAAGAACGGGCTTTCGATGCCAAGCAGCGCAGCCAGATCGGGGTCTTCGATGACCTCCAGCCGCAGCGTCCGCGTCTCGGCATTGGCGCCGGCATCGGCCAGCGCGCGCGACCAGCCGATCGAGTCGTCGACCGGCTTGCCGTCGAAGGTGACGAACGAGCCGATACCAACCTTGGTCGTGATCAGCCCGCGGCTGGACAGTTCCTCGAGGCCTTTGCGGACCGTATTGCGGCTCACGGAGAAGCGCTGGACGAGTTCGTTCTCGCTTTGAAGGCGGTCGCCGAAACCGAGGACCCCGGAACGGATCTCATGTTCGAGGACGGTGGCGATCTGCTCGGGCTTGCCCGTACCGGGAGACAGTTGAACCGCGCGCCGCTTCATAAGGGTACCTGTTCAATGAACCTGTATAATCCTGTTCAATACCGAGGCCCGGATGCTATGTCAACAGATGCCGAAGACTGACCAACAGGCAGCGAAATGTGCGGGATAACCGTGCAGGGCGTGCCGAGAGGCAGGTCAATAGCCCTGAAAAGCCGGTCGGCGATCGCCAAAAAGAGGCATACATCAAGGGGATGGAGCCAGATCCTGATTCAATTTCAGCAGGGGCAGGCTACGGGATCGACACCTCACGCGGTTCGACGAGGATGTCCGCCTCGATAGCGGCGTTGATGAACGCCGCTCTTGCCGCCGAGACTTCTTTCTTTCCCTCGAGCACGGCCAGACAGGCCTTGCGGGCAACCATATGCTTTTGCCCGGTCGCAACCGGCCAGCGGTTCAGCAGGATGTCGGCAGCCTGAGCGACCCGCTCCACGTTGAAGATCGAGTTTCGCGATCGGCCGAGCGCAATCCTGACCGGCTCATCGAAACGCTGATCTTGCACGATGCCACTCCCCAAAGTCGGCATTCATCGATTCGCGGCCTTCAACCCCGAGCAATGTGATAGGTTCTGCGCCAAAGGTGCAAGATGTCCGATTCCAGTGGCCAGAAAAATCCCAGGCTGATCGTCGTGGTCGCGTTCGATCGCGGTGAGGATGGCGAGTTGTTCCCAGCCTTTGGACCCGCCGACCAGCAGAGCGAGGATCGCGCCATACGCACCGCCAGGGCTCTGACGGCAAAGCATTCCGGCGTCATCGCCTGGAGCCGTGAGGCCGATCCGACGCTGGGCGAATATGGTCCGCCGAACACGCTCTTCGTCAGCGGTGACGTGCCTGACATGGAGTAGTCGACTGGCGCCAGCATCTGAACGCCTCGCCCATAGGGTTTGATGCGAGCCGGTTTTGCCTCGCCAGCAAGCAAAAGCCCGCTACGGTGAACCGGAGCGGGCCTTGGAGGAGGACAAGGGGTGGGACCCTCTCCTCTTGTTTCCACGGGGGGGTGTGGACCGCAATGACCATACGAAAGTTTTGCAGAGTGCAGGATCACAAGCCGGCTTGCCTGCATCACAATCCGGTGCACGCCGACATTGGGGCGCTCACGAGATTGCGATCAGTTGGCGATAACCCGGCTAGATGCACCCGAGTACGACAAGCACGATGACGATGAGCAGCACGAGCCCAAGGCCGCCGCCGCGATAGGAGCCGGCGCCGTAGGATTGCACGTCGCAGCTGCGATGTTCAAAAGACGAGCGCTCCAAAGGCCTACCGTTCCGCGATTGTGGCGGGCATCGCGCGGAAGAAGTCACGCCAGCACAGAAACGGCCATCCAGGTGATGGCAACCAGAATTTAATTCCGGCACGCCTGTGGACCGCAGAAAGCCCACCAGTGTGGCGGGCTTTCCGATCGGCCGGAGATGGCGAGAAGCCGATTGCAGAAGCAATTACGCGAGGTAGTGAGTTTCAGCTTCACAGAGAGAATACTGAAATTAAAGTGTGGTATATATATCTCAAAATTTCTGAAATAATAAAGTTGTAATATTAGTTTGCACAAACAATGCGCAGGTCTATTGACGATCAACGTTGCCAGCGTGATTGCAGACCGAACGATTCTGCGCGCCGGGGCGCTGTCAAACGACGCCGTAGAACAGCCTGTAGTGGACGCGCTTCATATAGTCCCGGTACTCCGGCGTGGCGGCCAGCAGCGCCTCTTCGCGCAGGATGCGGTGCACCTGGAAGAAGGTGATCACCGCGTAGACGGCTAGATTGTAGAAGGAAAAGGCCGATAGCAGGAACAGGAGATGGCCGGCAAGATAGCCGGCATAGATCGGATGCCGCACCAGACGGTAGGCACCGCCTGTCATCACGCCGCGATTGCCCGGCAGAATGGCGAAAGAACGCCCCAGCGATATCTTTCCCCAGATCACGAACCCCAACGCCAGGGCCTGCAGCGGCGCCGCAACATGGACCGGGATGATCGCCACGCCCGGCTCCAGGTCGATGAAACCGACACCGAAGCTGGCGATCACGGAGACAACCACCGTGAGCGGGTTCCAGTCGCGAACCTTCGGCCGACGCGACAGAAGCAGCCAGGTAAAGGTCAGGATCTCGGAAATCGCCACCAGCGCCACATTGATGCGCGTCGGGTCGAGCATCAGGTGATACACGCCGCGGTAGACGAACATGCCCGCGAAGGCCAGCGCGCAGATCCGAAAGAAACCTTCGCGCAAATCCACCAGGATCTCACGCTTTCGGGCTGCGGACAGAATCGTGCCGTCACTGACGTGCGAAAGCGCCTCGCTTTTTGATATCAGCAATGCAAACACCCCAATGATCCCTCAGGGCGACCTTTGCACGCAACCATTGCCGGGCAGTTAATCAACAAGATCAGATCGGTCTTAAACTGGCTGTCGGGGAGCCAGGGCGCCACTTCCAGACGACCTGCTCCACGCGGTCGCCCAGAAAGACTGGCGACCCATGTCATTTGGTTTTGCCAGACTAGCTCAGATAGTCGTTGCGGAAATAGCTCCCGAAATCCGGGCGTCGAGCAACCAGCTTGCCGTCGGAATCGCGCAAAATGCCGGAGGCGAAGAGATAGTCGCCAATCGCTTCCATCTTGGCCGGATCCATCGTCCCGATGGCCCCGCTTTGGCTGCGTAGATAATGGCCGTCGATCAATGCCTTCAGCGAGGCGTGGATCAGCGCCGGATTGGTCAAGGCATCCTTGTTTGCAGCGATCAGCAGGGTTGCCGCATCGTCGGGGTGGTCGACAGCGAACTGGTAGCCGCGTCGCGTCGCCTGAACGAAGTCGGCCGCAGGCTTAGGATTGGCCTGGAGATAGGCTTCGCTCGAAGAGATCAGCGTCGTGTGCTCGTCAGGCACGCCATAATCGGCATAGACGAAGCTGCGCTGCTTGACGCCCCTGAGTTCGGCTTCGACACCCTCCCAGGTCGAGACTTCGAGCGTGAAATCGACCGACCCATTGGCCAGCGCCTCATAGGCTGAGGTGCCGAGCGTCACCGTCTCGAAATTGCCCTTGCCGCCGTCGTGGCGGATGATGGTCGATATCAGCGCGTTTTCCCAGGCACTGCCGAAGCCGCCATAGATCAAGCCGTCGAGGCTTCTTGGGCTTTTGATCTCGTTGCGCGCCGCATTGAAGACCACGCGGCCTGTTTCGGACTGCACCACCGCATAGACGCCCTTCAGATCCGCCCCGGCGGTTCTCTGGGTGAACAGGCTGATGGTGCCGTTGATGCCGAAATCGGCGACGCGGTTTGCGACCAGCGTGCCAGCACCGGTATCGCTGTAGGGCAGGATGTCGACCTCGAGTCCGGCCTCGCGATAAAACCCTTTGTCGCGGGCGACGAACAGTCCGATGTGGTTGGTGTTGACCGTCCAGTCGAGGGCGACGGTGACCTTTTGTGCCGCCGATTGTGCTCGAGCCCGACGCGTTCCGGCAATCAAGGGAAGGCCGGTGGCAAGGGTCAGCAACAAGGCCTGCCGGCGCGTCAAGTCAGTCATGATCGTGTCCTTTGGATGGATTGGGGTTGAGGATGATGTCGAGGATTTCGGCCTCGAGCGCGCTTGCCTGGCGCGCGGCATCGCCGCCAAGGCTGCGCGGGCGCGGCAACGGCACCCTGATTTCACGCACGATGCGGGCCGGGCGCGCCGACAGCACATAGATGCGGTCGGACAGGAACACGGCTTCGCGCACGTCATGGGTGATCAAGAGCGCCGTCCAGCGATGATGCCGCCACATCTGTTCGAGCCAGCGCTGCATGGCGGTGCGGGTCAGCGCATCGAGCGCGCCGAACGGCTCGTCGAGCAGGAGCATGTCGCGCTCCTGCACCACGGTGCGCAGCAAGGCCGCGCGCTGGCGCATGCCGCCGGACAGCTGCGCGGGAAAATGCCGCTCGAAGCCGGCAAGCCCGAATTCGGCAAACAACGGCGCAACGCGCGCCCGCGCCGCCTGTCTCCTCATACCTTGCACTTCGAGCCCGAGCGTCGTGTTGTCGAGGATGCGCCGCCATGGCATCAGCGCGTCGCGCTGCGGCATGAAGGCGAAGTGCCTGCCGTGGTCGTCGAGCCGCGCGCCGTCGAACAACATCTCGCCCTCGCCATGCTCGGCGCCGGTCAGAAGCTGGAACAGCGTCGACTTGCCGGCACCCGAGGGTCCAAGGATCGAGACGAATTCACCAGCGCCGACGCTGAGCGAAATATCGGCCAGCACGTCGAGCCCACCGAACGCCTTGTGCACATGCCGCAGTTCGAGCCGGCTCATCGCCAGGCCCCCTTCCCGGCAGTTTCCCTGTCGGCTCGCTCCCAGGGCATGGCAAGGCGCTGCAGCAACACGGTCAACCCGAACAGGACAAGGGTCAGCGCCGCGCTGACACCGACGGCGGCAAGAACCAGATCAGGACGGAAATTGTTTTTGGCGTTGAGCATGTAGATGCCCAGACCCTTCGCGGCACCGGCATACTCGGCGAAGATGGCGCCGACCACCGCATAGGTGATGGAGATCCTCAACCCGGCAAAGAAGTAAGGCAGCGCCGAAGGCAGCCGCGCCAGCAGGAAGATGCGCCAGCGCCCTGCCCCCATGGCGCGCAGCATTTGCCCGATCTCGGCCTCGGTCGCCTCATAGCCTTCGACCAATGCGACCAGCATCGGAAAGAAGGTGACCAGCGCCACCAGCATGATCTTGGGCGCCAGCCCGAAGCCGAACCACAGCACCACCAGCGGCGCGACCGCCACCAGCGGCAAGGTCTGGCTGACGATGAAGACGGGAAACAACGCACGCCGCAGCGGCTGGAAGAAGTCGACCAGCATCGACAGCACGAAGGCGGCGCTGAGCGAACAGGCAAAGCCAAGCAGCGTGGCACGGATGGTCGGAACGGCATTGTCGACCAGCGCCTCGCGATTGAGCATCGCTTGCTCGAAGACGCGTGACGGCGCCGGCAGTATCGTGGCCCTGATGCCGGAATAGGTGGCATAAAGCTCCCACGCCAGCAGGAGCAAACCGGCCGAGATCATGGCCGGCATTGCCTTGACGAGAAAGCTCGCGATCGGGCGCGAAGCGACTGATGATGAGACCACGGGAGATAACCTTTGACGGCCGCGAGAGCGGCGCGGCTTCAGACGGCCGACGGGCTGTTGGCCGAGACCGTGACGTCGAGGGTTACGTGGCCAGCGCCTGGTCCGAAACGGCAGAAAGCCTCGTCCAGCGCCGAAAAGATCGCACCGGCATCACCGCGCAGTTTCGTGCAGAAATGTTTGGAGCGCTCATAGACGCCGGACTGCTTGAGAAAGTCTATGCAGCCGTAGATCTCGTCCATGTGGTCGTCTGTGCCCATCACATAGAGCGAGAACTGCGCCGCCGCAGGCTGGCCGGTGGCAGCAGCATTGCGCACCGCCGCGATGGCCGCGTCCTTGCGCGGGCCGAGTGGACCGACGGGCCCGCCAAACGCATCGGAGCGGCAGATCGGATCGTCCGGCTCGCCAGGGCAGCCGCGCGAGATGGTGGCCGACAACACGCAATGTTTGCCGCTGCGTGCCGCCGCCACGAAGAGGTCGCGCATGGCAGGAAACAGCACTTCGGGCGGCCCGACCAGCAAGGTCGAGATGTCGTCGGTCTCGATCCTGAGTTTGTCGCGCCAGGGATCGAGCGCACCGAGCGCGCCAAGGATGACACCGACGAAATCGTCGGTCATGGGATATAGGGAAATCTGTGCGCCTGAAAACATCGCCCGCCTCGCTCCGCTGGTATTACCCAGATCAGCTTCTAGGGTCTGTGGGCTTGCCGCCCCCGTCTCAGCCCCGACCGTACGGAGCACCCCTGTGGATGTGCGCCTTAAAGCATCATTCGAGTTGAAGGAAAAGCCGTTTTTTTATCGCACTGCGCCAAAAGCATTGCGCCAGGGCGGGAGCAGTTGGCTCTGCCGGCGCGAGAATTTATCGGGAACCTTCACCAGGCCGCGAGGTTGTCCCACCAGTCGCTACGCGACGAGTTCACAGACAATGGAGACAAACCATGTTCATGAAAATCCTCGCAGCTTCGGCGCTCACCATTGGCCTGGCGACATCGGCCATGGCGCAGAGCAATGGCACAAGCGGCACCGACGGATCCGGCGGCAGCGGCAAGTCGGTCACCGTCGACCCAAATACGCCGGCTTCGCCGAACACGGTAGACCCCGGCACGACCAACAGTACGACGGTAGCACCGGGCACCACGAATTCAAACGCGGATGAAAATTGCCCTGCCCATCCGCAGGGCGCACAGCCCGATGCCAGTGGAACGTCGCCGGGCACCACCGCGCCGACAGTTAATGACAACCATTGCGGCAAGTAGGAATTGCAATGAAAAGAAGCCGCGGAGCGAGCGCTCCGCGGCTTCTCAAATCCTGTCGTATCAGTGTATCTACGGCACCGCTTTTTCCCGAACCGGCAGCTTCCACCCCGGCCTGACGAAGTGGCAGGTGTATCCGTTGGGATATTTCTCCAGATAGTCCTGATGCTCGGGCTCGGCTTCCCAGAAGGGGCCAACGGGTGCGACTTCGGTGACGACCTTGCCCGGCCACAGGCCCGAGGCATCGACATCGGCGATCGTGTCCTCGGCGATGCGCTTCTGTTCGTCGCTGGTGTAATAGATCGCCGAGCGATAACTCGTCCCGACATCGTTGCCCTGGCGGTTGCGGGTCGTCGGATCGTGGATCTGGAAAAAGCGTTCCAGCAGCGTGCGATAGCTTATGATGGCCGGATCGAAATTGATCTCGATGGCTTCGGCATGGCTGCCGTGGTTGCGGTAGGTGGCGTTGGGCACGTCGCCGCCGCTGTAGCCAACACGGGTGGAAATGACGCCGGGATAGCGCCGTATCAAATCCTGCATACCCCAGAAGCAGCCACCGGCAAGGACTGCGCGTTCGGTCGAAGTCGCCATATCACGTCTCCTCAAAGGCAAGTTTGTCTGGACATAGATGGGCATTGTCACCTGCTTCGTCCAGCGGACCGGCGGATCTGCTTCAGTTGCTCGGTCGGGCGAGGCCGTCGATAGCACCCGGCAACTGCCGCGCGCCAGGCGGAATGGCTGCGAAGCTGATCGCCACCGGCGGCGCCTTGAGCGACCAGTCGAAAAGAACGGTTTTGACCGGGATGTCGCCCACCCACGCCTGCAGATAAGATGGCACATCGCGCCCGGGCCAGACCAGCAATATGCCATGCTCGCGCAGCCGCTCCTTGGTGATCCAGGGGGCGTACTGCATGTTCAGTTCGGTGAAGATCGACGGCTTGTCATAGGCATTGAGGCCCGCCAGCGGCGCAATAAGGGCATGGCCGCCGACGATGTCGAGCCGATCGGGCGTCGCAGCGTGCCAGACAGCCTCTGCCTCATCCGAGATCTTTTGCGCCGGCCAGCAGACGGCGTCCATGCGCCCACGCAGATTGCATTTCGTCCAGCGGATGCCCGCATAGGCACCGGATATGCCGACAATGGAGATGAGCGCGCAGATCGCCAGCTTTCGCATCTCGATGGCGCCGAGGCGATGGCCCAGCAAGGCGAGCGCCACAACGCCAGCAAGATTGTACATCGGCGCGCCCCAGGCCTCGCCGGCGCCGGTGAACAGGGACGCCACCATGACGAGGATCGCCGGGCCAACCCCCATCCACAAGAGATAGACCAGCGTGCCGCGCCCGACGGGCTTTTGCGGCGCGGGCGAGCGCCGCAGCAGCCCTGATATCGCCAGCACCAGAAGAAAGCCGCAGAGCCCGGCCATCTGGACGCCGATATAATAAAAGCGGGAGCGATGAGCCACCACCCACTGATCGCGCCAGGCGGCATAGGTCAGCGGCAGGAAATCGACGCGGCAGAGTTCGGCGGCCAGTGGAGCGGCGACAGCGCCGAAAACCGCGAGCCCGAGCCATGGCCAGGGCGTGGCGAGCCGACTGCGTGCGCGTGTGTCCGACAGCAGCCAGATCGCCCCGAAAAGCAATAATAGGCCGGTGGAAAGCTTGGCATAGAGCCCGACGCCCGACACCAGCCCGAGCGCCAGCCACCAGCCCGGCCCACCACCACGGCCCGCACGCCACAACAGCCAGCAGATAGCGGCCCAGAAGGGCATCTGCGCGTAGTCATGATTGAACTGTGGGGTCGGCCAGCCGAAGAAATAGAGCGACGGCATCAGAAGCACGGCGGCCAGCGCGCGGGTTCGCCCGAGCATGTCGCGGGCCAGCAGATAGACTAGCACGAAAGTGGCCGAGATCGTTAGCTGAGCCACGAGATATTGCGGCCAGCGGAACGATCCGGTCAGAAGATGGCTGATCTCGAGCAGCCAGCCGGGAAGCTGTGGATGCTTATAGGTCAACAGCACCCATTCGCGGCCCCACATGAAGCCTTCGACGACATCGTTGGGCGGTGACACGTCGACAAGCGCGGGCGCCACGGTCCAGCACAGGATCTGTGTCAGGCATAAAAGCGCTAGGCCGGCTTCTGGATAGCGCGTCAGCCCCTGCCAGATCGACGACTGCCGCCAGTCGCCTGGAACAGAACTGCCGACCGGCAGCCAACCGTTCATGGGTTCGTCGATTCGCGTCATGCGGTGGATAAATCACACCGGACGGTTTTTGGAACAGCCCAGAACTCGAAGCTTACGAAAATGTATACTTGGGCGACCATGGCAAAACCAAGATTGAGGCAGAGTTTCGCGCCACCATGCCGCCTCTCTCATCATCACATGCCAGCAGGACAACAATGGAACACGCCGTCCCGGGGCGCCCTGAACATGCCGGGCACGGCGGATCGGGCGTGATCGCGGCAGGCGTCGCCTACGCCTGACCGGTTCCCGTCCCCAAAAAAGCATCCAGGATTTGATAAATGCGCCACCACCATGCCGTCATCCACTACCGTGCGCTCGATTTCTGGATGGCCCGTGCGGCCGTTCTCGTGATCATCTGCCTGCAGCTTCTGGTCATCAACAATCTCTCATTCGGGCCGCGCTGGCTAGCGCCCGCGCTGGAGGCCGCTCTGCTGCTGCCCTTGTCGGTGGCCACCGCCTGGACACAGGCCGCCACCCGCAAGGCGGTCGAGAACCACGAGTGGCATGCGATCGGCCAGTTTCGGGTCATGATCCGCAGAACAGCCCTGACCATGACCGCCATCATCAGCATCATGAACTGCGGTTCGCTGGTCCTGCTGGTGCGTGCCTTGCTGGAGGGCCATGCCGGCAACAGCGGCACGACGCTGCTGATCGACGCACTCAACATCTGGGTCACCAACGTCATCGTCTTTGCCTTGTGGTTCTGGAGCACCGACCGCGGCGGCCCGCCGACCTGCGGCCTCGTCAAGCTTGCGCAGGCCGATTTCCTGTTCGCGCAGATGACGTTGAACGACCGTGACCTCCGAGATTGGCTGCCCGGTTTCGTCGATTATTTCTTCCTCGCCTTCACCAATGCGACAGCGTTTTCACCCACCGATACCTTGCCCCTTTCCCAGCGCGCCAAGCTGCTGATGATGGCCGAGGCCATGATCTCGCTGCTGACCATCGCGCTGGTCGCGGCACGCGCGGTCAACATTCTCGCTTGATCGGCCCGACACGCGAAATAGCCCGCCCGGCGCACCGGAACGGGCTATTTTGGGTTGCCTTCGACAGTTGAAATGCAGCGCCGGACTAGTGGCGCTTGCCCAGCCTGTAGCTGTTGCCGCCCAGCAGGTTCACGCCGAGCCCGCTCAGAACGCCACCGACGATGCCGGTCTTGTTGCCGTTCAGAATGCCTGAGACGACATTGCCGCTCAGGATGTTGTTGCCGCTGAGCACGTCGTTCAGCGCGGTGATCTTGCCAAGGTCGATGGACGGCGAAACATTGATCAGGCTGCTCGAATTGCCTCCCCAGCCGCCCGAACCTCCGCACCCACAACCTGCCTCGGCGGCTCCAACGGACGATGCAACTGCAACAGCTGCGAAAATAACAGTGAACTTGTTCATGAAAGCTACTCCCGTTTGATGATGGAGATGGCTTCCGTCTTCTGTGGTCTACCTCTTGCTTAACAATATATGAACACTTCATCCGCTCAAGTCTTTATCTAGTTTCGGTGCTTCAATCAAAAATTAACAATAATCATTATGCATAACCGACATGATTAACTTGCTTATCACAACGGACGACGACGAGACCGGTCAACTCGAATGCCGCTCAGCAATGGCCGATCGGAAATGCAAAAAAGCCCGCCCCGGCGTGAGCCGAAGCGGGCAGCGGTCGGTCCTGGAAATGAGAGCCACGCCGCGCCAGGTCCACCTGTCTCGGTAATTCCGTCAGGCAGCAGCCAACAGACGACGCGGTGCCAACAGCTACTCCTCCACCCCTGGCTTGAATCTCCGCACCACAAACTCGAACAGCACGTCCGAAATCCACATCGCACAGACGCCGATCAGGAAGGCGGCCGCCAGTGTGGTGGTGTCGTCGGCGGGATCGGGCATCGGCAGGCCGGCGATCCTGGCGTAGGAACCGCCGGCAGCGTCAGATAAGCTGCCGCAAGCGCACCGCAGATCGGCGAGGCCACCATTTCGCGCAGCTTGTAGCGATGCCGCGACAGCGCGCGCAGAACGCCGCCGGCGAGACCCGCCGCCACGACCGGTCCCTTGATGCCGAGCAGGTCGAAAAGATCGTTCATCATGGCCTCCAGCCGCAAAATTTCTGGCCCTTTTCGTTGTGAGCCAGGATCGCCGCCACCGACGCGTCGGAAAGGGCCGCCGCCTCTGCCCTTGTCGGCCGGATGGGATGCCCGGCCGCGCAGAACGATCCGCCTGATGTGGTGCAGCCGGCCAGCAGGAGCGAGAGCGCTATGATTTTGACCATCTGGCCAGCCTCCCTCTGTTGTCGTCCGGCGCCCGGCCGGCGACGGCATCGTCGATCTCCTGGGCTTCGGTGCGCGCCGCGGCGTCGGCGGCATCCTGCCTGGCCTTCTGGTTGGCCTTGCCCTTGGCGTAGGCGTCCAGACACCGGCGAGCGCGGCGCCCATTGCCAGAAGATACGGCCAGGCCTGGCCAAGCAGCGCGAAAGCGAGTGTTCCCATCTCATGTCTCCTTGGCCGGCGCGACCATGCCGCGCGGCCCGTCACGCACCGCGTTGATGATGATCTTGGCAAGGGCAATGGCGCCGCTGATCTGAAGGGCGGTGCGGTCGCTCACGCCGAGCAGCGTCCAGTCAAAGCCGGCGAGCGCGCCGCCGCAGATGATGGCGATCAGCGTGTTGAGGAGATTGTGCAGCGCATTGGTGTTGAACCATGTCATCGAAACAGGCTCCCGAAAAAATCGGCGATCTGATACCGGACGGCCGCGAGCGCTCCGGCCATGAGAACGAGGATGCCGGCCACGGCAGCCGTCTTGCCGCCGGGCGTCGGCTGCTCGAGACGAACCGACGGCGCCCCATTGGCCGATGTTTCGACCCTGGGCGGCGCCGCCGCGGTCACCGGTGCGGCGGAGCGCTGCGCCGACATCAGCAGGGCCTGAACCCGCACCGACCTGACCCGATCCGACCAGCCGCGCCCGAATGTTGCCCATGTCGGCAACCGCTTCAGGAACGCCAGCCGCGCATCGCAAAGCGCATCGATGGTCACACCGGCCGGCTTTGCCTTGGCCGCCGCGACGGTGACCGGTCCGATCCGGCCGTCCTGCGCAACGCCGACGGCCGCCTGCAGATATTTGGCCGCCCGGCCAGGCCCGCTGTTGACGGCGAAATCGAATACCGCGTGATCGACGCCATCGGGCAACTCGGCGCCGAGCACAGCGTCCCAGTAGAAGCGGCGAAACAGCCGAAACTCCTCGAACCAGTCGGCCAGTGTCGAGAACACCTTGAAGCGGCCGGACTGCATGCGGTCGAGCATCTCCATCAGCCCGGCCTCGACCGAGACCGAACCGTCGGGGAATTGCGCGTGGCGGGTCAGCATGTTCAGCCCATGCGCCGAATATTGCCGGGCGAGCGCCACGCCTGCCCCTTCCAGCGTCTCGCGGCGGCCGTCGCGCGGCCAGGCGAAGGGCAGCCATTCGCCCCACGGTTTCAAGGTCAGCGTCTGCATCGCCGGCGTCTGCTGCGAGGCCCGCGCCGCCTTGGTGACATAGACGACATCAGCCTCCGTATCCCAGGCGAGTTCGACCGCGGCCGACGGATGGTCCCAGCCGAAATCGAGCGCACCGAGCCTTGGCCAGTAGCGCGGCAGCCGGAACGGCTCGCAGGCGATCAGCGCCTCGGCCACCGGAAAGATGCGACCGGAACCCAGCACCGGAATGCCGCGGGCGCGGGCCTCGCGCTCATGCTCGGGATAGGCGGCGACGATCGCCGCGCGCTCCTGCGGCGTGTAGTGCGCGGCATCGTCGATGGTCATGAAGGTGACGTGTCGGGACATGGCGGATTTCCCTCTGCGCGGTTCGACCATTGTCGCCGCACCTCATCCATTCATTGCGACCTTTGACGGGGGCGTACCGGTGCAATTCACGCTGGCATCACGCTGGGTATCGCAAAAGACACACCAGAAAGGAGGACCGCAGCATGACGCTCGGCAACCGCCAAGCGCGACACCAGTCAAATGCCAACCTATGGCCTTTCTTGTGAACAGACAGAAATTTCCTGCAACCCAATCGGAGTACGACAGATGAAAAAAATGCAGAGCAACACATCCGTAATGCTGTTGAATACACCGCCGCGCCCGGCAAGTGGCGATGGCGACGTCATCATGCAAGTCGACGGCCGCGAATTTTTGGTGAAATGGAAGAATGGAATCCCGGACGTGTCGTCCGGCAGCGAGCCAGCGATCATGCTGAGGGCGGAGGAGAAGACCCTTGGCGCTGTGCAGTGCTACAAATGCTGGGTGAATACCGAAACCGGGGCCTGGGCTTGTCTTCCAACAACATGTTGACACGGTAGTTCCTTGCCTGACGGGTGCAATTCCAGAAAGCGAGCGAGCCGCAATGGTTGCGGCTCGCTCCTGCGGCGTGTGGTGCGCGGCATCGTCCATGGTCATGAAGGTGACGTGTCGGGACATGAAGGGGTCCTGAATCAGCCTGGGAGATGCCGACTGTACCGTATTGTTCGGATGGTGTTTTTCGGATCAACGCGACGGTTCTTCTCCCTTGTGGGAGAAGTCGGGCGCATCACCCCTTCGCCATCCCCTCCACTTGCGCCGCCGACAAAAACAGCAGCACCACGTCCGACATCCCAAGCAGCGGCGTGAACGTCACGATGGTGATGCCGCCCGTTGCATTGGTGCGGGTCAGGCCCTCGGAATAGATGTCGAGCGGCGGTTCCTCGTCGAACCAGACGCCGTGTAAAGTCTCGCCCTGCCATTTCTCGCGGCCCTTCTCGAAACTCTTGAACGACAGCACCGATTCATCGGCCTGCACGTCGCCACCGCCACCCCAGCGCACCACGACGCTGTCGAGCGCGCCCGGTGCGCCGCGGCCCATGAAGGTCTGCACAATGGCGTCGGCCGGGATCATGCCGGTGCCCCAGGCCGCCTGCTGTTGCGGCGGGCCGACCAGCACGCGCTGCGGATTGTCACGCGTGCCTTCGCCGGTGACGCCGGCCGCCCATAGCCTGACGGCCGAGTCAAACACCTTGCCCTGCCACCACCGGGGATAACGGCCGGTCAGGTGCATGGCCCATTCGGCGCCCCCTGCCCTGGTCTTGCCGAGCTGGTTGCCGGCCATGAACAGGCGCTCGCGGTTCTGGGCGCCCGCTGCATGAAACTCGGCCTGGCGCTGATACGGTCTATAGGCCGCCAGTTGATTGGTCCGGCGCCGTCTGTCCAGTTCCGTCAGCAGCGCCAGATATTCCGTCTTCACGGACATCACCGGCCTCTTCGAGGAACGGCTTGACGACGGCCTCGAGGGCGCGGATGCGGCTGCGGATTTCGTCATCGCTCAGGCCGTCCATTTGGTTGATCTTGGCATCGAAATCCTTGGGCAGCACCGACAGCACGATCTTCAGATACTGGTCCGGCTTGTCGGCCCGCACTTCGGCGATGACGCCGGCGCCATGTGTACGGAAATCGGCCCGCACGGCGGCCAGGAAATCGTCGCCCAGTGTTTTCTTGGCGCGCTTGCGGGGCGGCTTCTGTGTCGCGGCCGGTTTGGCGGCGGGCCTGCGTCTCGCCGGCTTGCGGCGCGTCGGCCCGGTTGCGGTTTTATCAGTCATGGACCTGGCCCATGGCGCTGGCACCGGCAGCGGAAACCATTTCGACCTTGGGCGCCGCCGGTCCGGGCCGGCTGGCTCGCTTCTTCGAGCGAACCGTTTTCCTCTTTGCCTTCTTGGCGCGCTTCGGCCCTGTCACCTGGGCGGGCTTCGCCGCACCGACAGGCTTTGCCACACCGGCCCGCGCCTTGAGCCGCGCCATGACGAGAAGGGGTCCGGCAATGCCGGCCTGCGGAAAACAAAAGCCGCCGGCCGCATCCCGCACCATGCCGATCTTTATGCCGGGTGCGACCTGCTCGACACGCCCCAGGCGTGGCTGCGGTGCGGCGCCTTCGAATTCGCCGATGGCGCTGACGATTTCCTGGCCGTCAGCATCGGTGATGATGGTGGCGTAGCGGGTCATGGGTCGTCTCTCGGATTGCGAAATGAGTCATCGGGCGAAGGATGGCATTCCTTGGCGCCCCCGTCTGTCTTGCCGGACATCTCCCCCACGGGTGGGGAGATCGGCTGTCACGCCGGGTTCGCCAACATCAACGTTGCAAAGGCCGGCGGGGCGCTGAAACTGCCAATCTCCCCCGTGTGGGGGAGATGTCCGGCAGGACAGAGGGGGGCGCTGTCCCGCCGACATGTCTAGCCCAGAAACAAAAAACCCGCCTCGGGGCGGGTCGGTGGCGCAACTCAGCACCATGGGCAAAAATGTAGCATAGCTGCACTCACCCCGTCAACCGTTTTCTGAGAAAAAATTCCTAATTCGGTCGAACCCGGCCGCATCCCGCACCACGCCGATCTTTACGCCGGGTGCCACCTGCTCGACACGTCCCAGGCATGGCTGCGGCGCAGTGCCTTCGAATTCGCCGATGGCGCTGACGATTTCCTGGCCGTCAGCATCGGTGATGATGGTGGCGTAGCGGGTCATGGTGTCTCTCGGATTGCGAAATGAGTCATCGGGCGAAGGATGGCATTCCTTGGCGCCCCCGCTGTCCCGCCGACGTTTCCATGTGGCGCAAATGAAACCGGTCCAGAAACAAAAAACCCGCCTCGGCGGCGGGTCGTTGGCGCAACTCAGCACCATGGGCAAAAATGTAGCATAGCTGCACTCACCCCGTCAACCACTTTCTGAGAAAAAATTCCTAGTCTGGTCGAAACTCCCGCGCTGAGCGACGCTGGCAAAGCGCGTAAAACCCTGCTTTTGCCGGCGGCTGGTCATAAGCCGGCAGGTGTGAAATCATTCGTCGAAGCTCATGGAATGATTCCCGTCGCACGGCCTTGTGGGAGAGGACGATGGACAGACCAGCCATGGCATCCGTGTTCAGGATGCGGCATGCACCAGCCACGGTTTCCGGCGTGTGCAGCACCGGCCAGGGTCAGGCCGATCCAGTCATCCGCGTGCGTTCGCTGGGCGAAGCCATCCGTTTCGTCGCCAACGCCTACCCCCAATACGACGTCGGCGCCGTCGCCATCAGCTGTGGGGATGTTTCGATCGGCAGCCTCGGCAACCTGGAGGTCAAGGCGCTGTGGCGCGAATATGGCGAACGGCTGACGCAGGAATAGGCATTCGCCCGCAGCCTCTCTGGAGCGGAAATGCCGCTCGTGCGTTTCAACCCCAGCCACGGGAGCAATCGCCATGAATGTCGCCAACCTGCAACTCGAAGGCCTGTTGATGGCCGTCGCCTCGATCAATCGTCTCCTGGTTCAAAAGGGGGTGCTGACGGCGGAGGAAATCGACCTGGCCCTGCGCAAGACCGAGGCCGGCGAAACCAACGAGGAACGATCCGAAGGCATGTCCGCATCCAGCCGCGACGCCGTCAACTTTCCGATCCGGCTGCTGGAACTCGCCAACCAGTGCCAGCCGGAGGCGGAGCTGCCGTCCTTCTCAAAGCTGGCCCGCATGGTCGGCAAGATAAAGGAACCCTACAACGACCAGCTGTGAACGGTGCCGGCGGGCCGGCATGCGTCCGCGGTGGCCCACTGCCCTCGCCTCAAGCCCTGCCCGGCCATCCCAAATTGAGCGAAAGCACCTTGCCCGGTCCATGTACCGCCGCAAACAGCAGTCCGGCCAGGAACGAAAAATGGTCGATGAAGAAGCCGAACTCGGCCTGGTTGCCGGCCCAGTGGCTGGGTCCGTGGAAGGCAAGGGCCAGGAACAGCACATAGGCGGCGGCCACCAGGGCCGCCTGCGTGAAGAAGGCGCCGGTCAGGAAGCAGAGCATCAGCGCGACTTCCAGGATCGCCGCGCACCAGGCCAGAAACAGCGGAAACGGAAAGCCGGCGGCGGCGATATAGCCGGCGGTGGCCGCCATGCCCATGAATTTGAACGTCACGGCCATCAGGAAGACGCCGGCGAAAATCAGCCGGGCGATGAGAAGGGCCGCGGTCTGCCACGGCGATTGAGTGATTTGCGACGACATGCTCGTTCTCCAGCTTTGCAGGTTGCTCGCTCCTAGGACGCGCGACTGGAGCCAGATCCGACACGCCAGGCCAATTTTTCTCGACAGGGCGCTTGCCGCGGGTCGAAGCAGGCTTCGAAGCCTCACACCGACGGCAGGGAGCGATCTTCGGTTTGTCGGCCGACGGTATAGCGTTGCTCGCTCAAAGGGGGAAACGGACATGGCCAAGGCATTGACCATCGGCGCACCGCGGCATCCGGCGATGAGCACCGCCTACGAACAGGAATGCAGGGATATGCTGGCTCCGCATCTCGACGCCCTGCTCCGCAAGGTCGAGGCTGCCGGCTGGGACCGCGGGCAGGCCGCCTCGGCGCTCATGTATCTCGCCGCGATGCGGCTGAAGCCGGCCTGACGACACGCCGGCCCGAACGGCTCTCCGGCGCATCGCGATTGAAAACTTGTTGGTAATCACGAATGTGATATTGTTAGCCGGGGCTAATGCAGCGGTGTGCCGGTGCAGCAATTTTGGGTGGGCTGAAATTTGCGAACAAGCGTCAGGTTTGGGGCGATACCTCGTGGCGTGGGGTCGGCGACGCTGGAATGCAGCGGCTGCGGCGGCGCTGGCCAGGTCTTCCAATGTCCGCGCTGGACGAGTTCCAACGGCCATTGTTGCCCTGCCGGCACCCACCGGCGCGGCTGCCCCGGCCTCAGCGCAGCATGCTCCGAATGCGACGGCGACCACGCTGCCGACGCCGACCCGATGCGGCCATCGGCCTGATACAGGCCGGTTGCAGCCTGGCCGTGTCGCCTGGTGGAACCGGCGGCGCCGATCTGTGTTATGTCGTGTTGATCGCGGGCGCCGAAGGTTGCGCGTTTCCCCGACAACAGAAAGCGAGGCCTGAAATGGCTGACGACAAGTCGAAGACGAAACAGGACCGCAAGCAGGTCTCGGGCGAAGAGCCCTACGAGGTTGCCGCCTTTGCCCGCAAATACGGCATTCCGCCAAGCGAGGCACAGACCATCATCAAGCGCTACGGACCCTCGCGCAAGAAGCTCGACGCCCATATGGCGGCCCGCGGCTAGCCGAAACCATTTCGCCTGGGCGGCGTTGAAGACGCTGCGGGCTGCGTCAACCGGGCCTGGTGGTACGGTGAACAGGATGTCTTTTTCCCGGTTTCTCATCCTGGCCAACGAAACGGCAGACGAGCATCTGTCCCACCCGGCCCGCAGCGCCACGCATTGAGGGAGGTTGTCATGTCCGACACCATACGCAGGACCGGCAGCTGCCTGTGCGGCGGCGTGCAGTTCGAGGTTCACGGCGCGCCGCTGCGCGTCGGCCTGTGCCATTGCAAGGATTGCCGCAAGGCCGGCGGTTCGGTCTATTCGGCCTTTGCCATCTGGCCGCGCAAGGCCTTCGAGACCACCGGCCTCGTCAGCTCCTATGGCACGCGCAGCTTTTGCCCGACATGCGGCGGCCGCGTCGCCTGGGTCGACGACAACGAGGCCGAGGTGGCAATCGGCAGCCTCGACATCGCGCCGACCGATCTCGTGCCCGAATATGAATTGTGGACCTCCAGGCGCGAGACCTGGCTGCACGCTTTGCCCGGCGCCGAACAGTTCGAGCATGACCGCCCAGCGGCGTACAACGCCGAAGCGCCGACGCCGAGATCGCTGTCGGACATCGACGCAGAGATTTGATCTCCGGGCAAGGGAACCCTGCCCTGCCGCCGACGTTACCGGACGCCTCTCACGCATGTCGCCCTGCGACTTGCGGCAATCATGGAGACGACCGTTGAACGACAAGATGTTTCCCCGCCCCATCAGGCTGAAATTCGCGCCTGAGCGCGAGCGCATCGTCCGCAGCGCCTGGGAAGGCCTGGAATGCCTCGGCGACTGGCCGGCTGGCCAGGGACGGCGCTACCGGGCGGCGTTGCGCAGCTGCCGCGATGCGCTGGATGGCTGGACGCCGCCGGAAAAAGCGATGCGGGCGGTGATCGACGCCGCGCGCGAAGCAAAACTCCTGCAGTAGTTGGAACAGGGCCATGTCCGAGCTCATTTTGCCCACACCGATGCGGATCAAGCCGCATGGCTCGGACACGATCCGCGACGTCGCCACGCTCAGGGACGCCAGCGAAATCCTGATCGACTGGCCGCAGGCCAAGCGCGGCCCTTTCTACCAGGCGGCGCGCGAGAAGATCGAAGCCGCATTGGAAACCCAGACAGGCGCCGCCGAGGCGCAGGAAGCGTTCGCAGCGCTCTGCAGCCACGCCGGCGTACTGGTGCGGTAGATGTCAAAGAAGCAGACGGGGCGTCGTGCCTCGCCTGCTTTGTCATTTCGTTGGAAGCTCGCCCTGGACAATCGGCTGAGAGGTTTCGAATCCAAAGCTCTTCGGCACCAGAAGAATCAATGCAATCACGATGGCGATCGATGCAAGCAACGTGGCTGTGGCTGCAATATCTCTCACGATAATCTCTCCAAATTCCAAGTCGTGAGAAAAACGCTCCCGAGAAAACGAGGTTCCATTAGCTTGTGCGATAATACCAGGGAGCCGGCGTTTATTGCTTCGGCGGCTGGGGTGGAACTTCACCCGGCTTGATCACCGGCGTCTTGCCTTCGTCGGGGGCCGGCGCCGCCATGCCCTGGTCTCCCGTCGGGGGCGGTTTCAGCACGCCGCCGCAGTCGTTGAGCTTCGCGGTCAAATTGCCGTCATCGGCTTGCTTTTCAGGCTGCTGTTTTGCCTCTTGCCCGGTCTGAGCCCTGCATTTGTCGGCCTGCGGCGCCTGGCTGTCGTTCTGCTGCTGGGCTGCGGCCGGCACTGCCAGCGCCAGCATCAGGCCGAATGGCATGATGGCGAGAGTTCTCATCACTGCCTCCTTCTTTCTTTCACGGTCGCCTGCGGCGACCTTCCCTTCACAGGGACAACGCCTGTCGACGAAAAAGGTTGGCCGCCTCGCCGGGCGGCATTGCAACCAAACCCGTTCGCCGGCCGTTGCGCGTGCCGGAGGCGGTCATGTTCGAAGGTTTTCAAAGCGCGGAAATCGACACCGGCGATGCCGGCATATTCTGCCTGCGTGCCGGTACCGGGCCGCCATTGCTGTTGCTGCACGGCTTTCCGCAGACGCATCTGATGTGGCGCGACATCGCGCCCGCTCTGGCCAGCCGGTTCAGCGTCGTCTGCGCCGATTTGCGCGGCTATGGCGGCAGCTCCTGTCCGGCGTCCACTCCGGACCACGCACCCTATGCCAAGCGCGCCATGGCGGACGATTTGGTGAGGCTGATGGAGAAGCTGGGTTTCAGCAGCTTCATGGTCGCCGGCCATGATCGCGGCGGGCGTGTCGCCTACCGCATGGCGCTCGACCATCCGGGCAGCATCGACAGGCTCGCCGTCCTCGACATCGTGCCGGCCGCCGATGCCTGGGACCGCGCCGACGCCAGGCTGGCGCTGGGCTATTGGCCATGGTCGCTGCTGGCGCAGCCCGAGCCATTGCCCGAAAAGATCCTGTCCGGCGCCGCCGAGGCGATCGTCGACAATGCGCTCAACGGCTGGGGCTCACAGCCATCGGCGTTTCCAGCCGAAGTGCGTCAGGCCTATGTCGAGGCCCTCCGTACGCCTGCCCACGCCCATGCCATCTGCGAGGAATATCGGGCGGCAGCCACGCTCGACCGCGAGCATGACCATGCCGACAAGGCAGCCGGCCGGCGCATCCGCTGCCCGCTGCTGGCGCTATGGAGCGGTCAGGGCGCGTTGGCGGATTGGTATGCCGGCGAAGGCGGGCCGCTGGCGCTGTGGCGCGGCTGGGCCGACGACGTGCGCGGCCAGCCGATGCCGGGCGGACACTTCTTCCCCGAGGAGGACCCGGCGCGGACGGCCGATCTGCTGGCCGGCTTCTTCAGTGAGACCGGTCACGGCATCTCCCCGCGATCGGAATTACCTTCGCCTTCCCTTTGATGGGGTCGAGGCCGCCTCCTTCTGCACCTTGGCCTGACTGCCTTCATCACCGGCGGCAAGGCCGGGTCCGCGTTCGAACCGGTGCAGGAAGCCGGCAACGACCAGTACGATCAGCGTGCCTAACCCGGCCACCTGCCAAAGACCAAGGCCGCAGGCTACGCCGATCGCGCCCGCCAGCCACATGCCGGCGCCGGTCGTCAGCCCATGCACCTCGCCGCGCGAAAACATGATCGAGCCGGCGGCGAGGAAGGCGACGCCGGCGGTCACCGCCTCGACCACCCGGATTGGATCGACCTTGACGGCTTCCCGCGCGAACATCGGCGCATGCACGATCTCGATCGTCAGGATGCCGAAGGTGGCGGCGGCGACGCAGACGAGAATATGCGTGCGAAGCCCGGCCGGGCGGTTACGCCATTCGCGCTCGAAACCGATGACCGCGCCGTAGAGCGTCGCCAGCAACAGCCTTGCCGCGATGACCGGAAACGAGGTGTAGGTGGGATGGCCGAATTCCTCGACGAGCTGTTCCATGATGTCCCCTGAAGGCCTGACGCCAACAACGCGGCCGCCGGGTCACGGTTCCCCCAGGATTGTCTTCAAGGTGGCCCGAGCCACGACGATCGTGGCAGGCTTCTCGACGGCTGAAAGAGGTGCAGCAAGTAGTTCGGGGTCGAGTGGCCGGGTCTCGTCACTCTCGCCTCGCCTGTTGGCCTCGCCTTTGGGCCAATTCCAAGCTGCGTGCATCATACTGACAAAATCTGTCACTGCCTTGCTCTATATGCTGGCCATCAACACCGAACAAAAGGAACGAACGATGACTGGAACAAACGGCAAGGCTCTGGCGATCGCGCAGGCCTATTTCGAAGCGATGGCAAACAAGGACGCCGGCAATATCGTCTCTATTTCTGCCGAAGACGTGGCCTGTATTTCTCCGGTGGGCGAGCTTCAGGGCGTGCAAGCATTCCGTGGCTTTCAGGAAGGCTTCGCCAAGATGATCAAGAAGCTGACCCTGCTCGCAGCCTTCGGCGACGATGAGCACGCCGTCATTGTCTACGATGCGGAAACCTATCCGGTTCCGAACGCGATCGTGGCCGAGCACATCATCGTCAAGCACGGCAAGATCGCATCGACGACCGTGATTTACGATGGCACGCCCTTCGCCGAGTACATGAAAACGGTTCAACCGCACTGAGCCGCGCCGGCAGAAAGAAGTCCCCCAATGACTATCATTGCCCCTACGACACAACGGCTAGGCACCTTGGCCGAGGTGGTCGCCTCCACACCGAGCCCTGCTATGAGACGCATCCAGTATGACCGCTACGGCGGCCCGGAATTGATGAAGCTCAGGGATTTCGAGCTTCGCACCCCCGGAAAGGGTGAGGTTGCTATCAGGGTCAGCTTCGCGGCCATCAATCCCATCGATTGGAAAGTGCGCAACGGTGCGCTGAAGATGGTGACGGGGAAAACCTTCCCGCGCGCCCTGGGCAGCGACTTTTCAGGGACCGTCACCGCCATTGGTCCCGGCGTTTCGCGCGTCAAGGTTGGTGATGCCGTGTTTGGCCTCGCCCCAATCAAGGATGGTGGCGCACTCGGCGAAGCCGTGATCGTGCCGGAAACCTTCATTGCCAAGAAGCCGAACTCCATCTCTTTCGAGGAGGCGGCGTGTCTTGCCACCCCCGGCATCACAGCCTGGAATGGCCTCGTCGACAAGGCGCGCCTGAAGGGCGGGCAGCAGGTCTTCATCAACGGGTGCAGCGGCGCCGTCGGTGAATCGGCGGTTCAAATCGCCCGTATGCTCGGCGCCACGGTGTCGGGCAGTTGCAGCGCGCAAGCGATGCAAAGGGCTGTCGACCTCGGCATGCAAAAAGTATTCGACTATCGCACGATTGATCTGTCCAAGCTCGGCGCCCGCTACGACGTCGTTTACGACACCGCTGGCATCATGACGGTGGCCGTGGGCCTCGGTTTGCTGCGCAAGGATGGCATATATCTAGACATCAAGCCGACGCTGCCCAAGTTCATCCGTGCCCTTTTCACGCGGCAGCTGAAGCCGATCATATGCACACCGGGGGCCGACATCCTGGATGGCCTTGCCCGGGCCGCAGGGGAAGCGCAACTCAAGCTGCCGGTTGCCGAGATTGTTCGGCTTCAGGACGCGATCCCCTTGGTGATCGCCCTTGAAGGAGGCCGCAAACTGGGCGGAAAAGCCTTGGTATCCATGGCCTGACAGCTCGCTGCCAAATTTTGGCACCAGCTGTGCTAGGATAGTTCCATGTCCAAGAGCAACCGGCTTTTCGAGCTTATGCAGATGTTGCGACGGCACCAACGCCCGGTGCCGGGCACGGAGCTTGCGCGCGAAGCCGGGGTTTCTTTGCGGACCATCTATCGCGACATTGCCGCCTTGCAGGCTTTGGGCGCTCAAATCGAAGGTGAGCCGGGCTTCGGTTACATTTTGAAGCCCGGCTTCCTTTTGCCCCCACTGATGTTCTCAGAGGAGGAAATGCACGCGCTCACGCTGGGGGCGCAATGGGTGAGCCGGCAGACAGATGCGGGACTGGCGCGCGCCGCGGAAAACTTGCTTGGCAAGATCGGCGCGGTGCTCCCTGTCGAGCTCCGCCCAATCCTGAATGAGAACGCCTTCCATGTCGGCCGCGCGCCAGACCATGCAAACGAGATCGATATGCAAATGGTGCGCCAGGCGATGCGCGAGCAACGCAAGCTGCTGATAACCTATCATGACCCGAAGGGGCCCGAGACCGAACGGATCATCTGGCCGATCGTGCTCGGCTTCGTCGAAACAAAGCGCTTTATCGCCAGCTGGTGCGAGTTGCGGCAAGACTTCCGGCTGTTTCGCATGGATCGGGTTGGCCGGGCGAAACTACAGATCGACCGCTATCCGGGACGCCGTCGTGATCTCGCCAAGCAATGGCGGGCAAAGGTCGATAGCGAAAACGCGAACACATCTCGCGACGGCAAACCCCGCGCTTAATTGGCGGCCGCCAAGAGCCCGACCCTCAAGCGCTCAGGACGTTTCGGTTTCAGGCAGGTCGGCGCCCAACTGCGGAACGATGATCGAATCCAGCGGCGCCGTCAGCGACCAGCTGAGATGGCCCGGACTGCGATCCAGCACCGCCAAGCCGTTCAGCGATTGCGGCGCGACCCGTTGCAGGACGACGGTGCCGAAACCCTTGCGCGTGCTTTCGTCTTGCCGCCCCCCGGGCCGCTCTCCCTCACGCACCGGCATCGTCTCGTCCCAGAGCAGATGGATTTCCAGCTTGTCCGAAGCGCCTTCGACGATCCGCCAGGTGATCTCCAGCCGCCCGGCCTCGCTCGCCAGCGCGCCATATTTGGAAGAGTTGGTGCCGAGTTCATGAAACGCCATGCCGAGATTTTGCACGGCATTCGGCTGCAGGGTCAAAAGCGGTCCGGAAAGCGATACCCGCGCTTCGTGGCCGAACGGCTTGAGCTGCTCCTGGGCAAGGTCGAAGAGGCTGGCGCCGGCCCATTCCGAGTTCACCAGCAGATCGTGCGACCGCGACAGCGCCATGATGCGGGAACGGATCATCTCCTCGAACTCGCGCGGATCGGTCGAGCGTTTGCTGGTCTCCCGGATCATCGAGAGGATCACCGCGAACTGGTTCTTGACGCGATGGTTCACCTCGCGGAGCAAAAGCCTGATCCGGCGCTCGCTCTCCTTGCTGGCGGTGATGTCGCGGGCGATCTTCGATGCGCCGATGATCTCGCCGGACGCGTTCCTGATCGGCGAAATGGTCAGCGACACGGCGATGAGGCCGCCATCCTTGCGCCGGCGGATCGTCTCATAGCTGGCCAGGAGTTCGCCCTTGCGAACCCGGCTGATGATGTCGGTCTCTTCATCCTTGAGATGATCGGGGATGAGCATGAGCACGGAGCGGCCGACGGCCTCTTCGGCGGTGTAGCCGAACATGCGTTGCGCCGCCGCGTTCCAACTGGTGATGATGCTGTTCAGGTCCTTGCTGACGATGGCGTCGAAGGACGAATCGACAATCGCCGCCAGCCGAGCGTGGGCAGTGATTTCGAGCAGGCTATCGACGCTTGCCAATTCTGTCATTGCCCCGTCGTGGCCCCACCTTGCCGCCTCCCGCCAGCGTCTGCGTGAGGATTCCCCTCCTGCCAGAAATGCCTGACCGGGCATTTTGGTTGCAGTCGGTGCGCAGCATTCCGCATTTGCGGTCGCGGACACGCATGTCACGATAATGCCCGGCCCTCCATCTCGGCAATGCCTCTGCGGCCGTAAATGCCGATCCAGTCGAGCTGCTGTAAGCCCGGTGGCCGCTTCGCCCTGTCCGTCTCATCGGCCTGCTTCTTCGGAGCCGGCGTCGTTGGGCGGCGCAACGGGCACTGCATCGGCGTCGGGATTCCTTTGCGGACAGTCCTCGTAGCTGTGGTCGCGCCCGCCGCAGAAGGAACAGCACATGGCCTCGCGATCCCCGCTTCCGGGCCGCCATTGCGGAGTTTTGTAGGGCTTCCTGCCATCCATCCCCAGCAATGCACGACGGACCATTTGGTTGCGCTGCCACAGACGGCGAGCCGGCGGTTGCGGAACCACCCGGCGGGATGCGAGTTTCGGCCGATATGTCCATTCGAGGAACAGCCATGCCAATGCGCCGAATTGCCTTCATGACGGCAGCGATCCTGCTGGCCGCGACCGGCCTCGCCGAAGCCAGGCCCGACACCCGCACGATGAGTTGCGACCAGCTCCGGCAACTGCTCCAAAGCCGCCATGCCGTGGTGCTGACCACAGGCCCCAACACCTATGACCGCTATGTCAGGCAGTTCGGCAACGAATGCGACTGGCCGGAGGTGCCGATGTCGGCCTATGTCCCGACCCGTGACGGCAGCTGCCCGGTCTACCGCTGCGAGGAACCTGTCACCAACTTTCCGGACTGACACCGCGCTTCCAATCGGCTTTGCCGCCGCAGTGCGTTGATCCCGGCGCGCGAACCGGCTAGGGGTGGGGCGCAACGTGCATTTTCCCGCTTCGTCTAATGGTAGGACAGCGCCCTTTGAAGGCGTGAATCGAGGTTCGAGCCCTTGAGCGGGAACCAGCAACCAAGCGCTTGGCTGGTTCGAAGCCGCGCGCAGACTGGCCAGCCGGCTTCAGCACATTAGCGCGCGCTTGTATTTCACTCGAAGCAGGATCATCATCCAGGCCGTCAGTGGCTTGAAGGGGTACAGCGCATGGAACTGAGTTGCTTTGACGGGGGCGTCCTTGCGTCGACGATGTCCCTGAACGTCACGGCGGTTTTCATGATAGTGGCCGCATTTGCCGCATTTCGGCTGGTTGCAATGTCAGGCGAAGGTTCTGTCGACCAACTCCAGACGGCGTAGCCGGCAGAGAACCTCCCGTGCAGGAGAACGGCATATGGCCGCGAGAAAGGTGATAGCCGTCAAGGACTGGTCTTGCGGCATGAGCGACGAGCTTGGCCGCGTCGTGCTGACCATCAACCCGACCGAGGGTGAGCCCATCCTGGTTTTGATGACAATTTTCCAGGCGGCAAGGATGGCCGGGGAATTGCGGGCGCCGAAACTCGTCTCCATACCCCGGTGATGCCACGCCCCTGGTAAGGCGGATCAAGCTCGCCGGGGCAGCCCCAACGCCCTCCCCGGCGAGCCCTGTTGCTCCGTTACGATGAACAATGGAGCAATTACTGCTTTACGGATCCGGGCGCCGTCAAGTTGCATCCGGCTCCTGAAACCATTTCGCGGACCCCGCGTTGACCACCGGGCCGACACAGGAGACATCTCATGACCGTCAACTGCCGCATATCGATCGACAACCGGCCGGAGGCCACGGACGCGGTTTTTCAGGCGGTTCCGCGGATCGGCGAAAGCGTTGCGCTGTCGATCGATGGAACCACGCAGGATCTGCGGGTATCGCGTGTCGTGCACGTCACCAATGGCAGCCTGGAAGGTGCCGCGATCGTCGTCGAAGTGACGACCAACATCCTCTGAATCGAGAGTTATGGTCCGCTGGGCCGGCCGGCACCGCGTTGCGGCGACCGGCAGCCTGAAAGGACTCGAGCGGCTCACGCGCGGTGACCCGCTACTCCTTGCCGCTTTCGGAAATGCCGTTGCCGCCGGCGGTTGGTAGGATGCCGAAGTCTTGCGACTTCGCCCCTTGCTCCGCCGTCAGGAACCCGTCCGAGGCAAGCCCGCGCCGCAGCAATTCCCTGACCGCTGCCGAACGGCTCGGCATACGCTTGTCGAAGCGCCAGTTTTCCAGCGCAGCCAGCTCGTCTGACGTCAGCATGATCTGCAACCGTTCCGGGCGTTCCAGTTCAGTCATCGCGCTCCCTCGCTCAGGATCCCGATACCTCGAATGAGTATTCAACTCGCTTACCTAATAGTTAGGAAAGCGCTCCTAGCGCGTCAAGACCTCGGGATGAGTGAACTGCTTCTCATGCGCATGATGAGCCTGATGGTATTCGGCGTAAGGCGCATACTTGCATAACTATGCTAACTAGCTGATTTGTTTAGATATTATTTAATTCGTGACTTGCCAAGACGAAGCCTCTGCCGCATTGTGCAACCTGAACAGAAAACCGTTCCCTTTGGGAGGTTTCGATGCGGTATGATTACTCGGCGCGACTGCGCGATGACGTCCGTTCAGCGGTCCAGATCGCCTTCAGGAAGACCGGCATCGTCAGTATCACGGCGGTGGCGGAACATGTAAGGGTCAGGAACCTGGCCGAAAACATCGCCCTCGAGGACGTCGAATACCTTGTCTTCCAGGCAGCCCAGCTGATTGGCGCCGCAATTGAATTCGACGGGCTCACCAATTTCGACGGCGTGGCTGGCCTGTTCGTGGATGGTCTCGGTGGCGACGATGGCGGGCGGATGATCGCCCAACGCGACGGGCCTGGTCCGGCCACCCTGCAGTAAGACGGTACCGGCTGAACAGGGGGCCTTCTCAAAAGGCCGCCCTGCTGTTTCTGAACCGGGTGATGACCGGAGCCGTTCCGTCAGGCAGAGCCGGCGATTTGTGAGGCGAAGTCGCGATAGGGACGCAGAGGGCGGCCCAGAAGCGCGGTCAGGCGCTCGACGTCGCCGGCCTCGGGCAGCATGCCGTCGGTCAGGAACCGTTCGCCCATCAAGCGCATGTCGTAGGCCATCCAGGCCGGCAGGAACTGCTTGAGATTCTGCTCGAAACCTTCGGTGTTGTCGCCGCCGTAGCTGATCGGCCGGGCGAGCACGTCGGACCAGATGGCCGCGATATCCGTCCCGGTCAGTGTCTGCGGACCGACGAGGTTGATCCGCTCGAGCGCAAGCGGCTCCGCGGACCGTTCGCGGCGCAGCAGCTCGAGAGCGGCGATCTCGGCGATATCACGCACATCGACCATGGCGAGGCCTTTGGCGCCGATCGGCATTGTGTAGGTACCGTAGCCGGTGATGACGTCTTCGATCATCAGGTCGTTCTGGATGAAATAGGCCGGGCGCAGGATCGTAGCCTGGAAGCCCATCTGCTCGATCATTCGCTCGACGCCGAACTTGCCGGCGAAATGCGGCACGTTCACATACACGTCGGCATGGATCACCGAGAGATAGACGATCCGCTCGATGCCCGCCGATCGGGCGACGTTCAGCGCGACCAAAGCCTGGGTGAATTCGTCCGGCACCACGGCGTTCAAGAGGAACAGGGTGGAAACGCCGGACATGGCCTTGCGCAGTGAATCGACATCGAGAAAGTCGCCTTGCGCGACCGATAGGCCCGCCGGGAAGCTGGCTTTCGACGGATCGCGGACGAGAGCACGGACGTCGGCGCCGCGCTTGACGAGGTGCTCGACGACTTGGCGGCCAACATTGCCTGTGGCGCCGGTAACGAGGATGGTCATGGAATTTCTCCTGTTGGGTTGCTTGACAGGCCCAATATGTGTGGCTCACAAACACTCAAACAGACCGAAATTTTAGACGCACCGTCTCACTGGTGGAACACCTATGGATATTCTGGCCCTCACCGATTTCAACCTCGTTGCCCGCCATGGCGGTTTCGGCAAGGCGGCACGGGCCACCGGCCGGCCCAAGGCAACCCTGTCGCGGCGCGTTGGAGACTTGGAGAGCAGCCTTGACCTGCGCCTGTTTGAACGGGGTGCGCGTAACCTGAAGCTGACCGAGGAAGGACGGGCGCTTTTCGAGCGGACGGGGGCGTTGCTTGCCGAACTGGACGAGACGGCCGCGGCGATCGCCTCGGGCGGTCAAAGACCCAAGGGAAGACTGCGGATCAGCGCGCCCCTGCTTTTTTCTCAGACCGCGATGGGGAGGATCGCCGCGGGATTTGCCCTCAAATTTCCGGAGGTGAGGCTGGAGGTCACGACGGAGGACCGGGCTGTGGACATGATCGAGGAAGGCTACGACCTGGTGATCCGGGTCAACCCGGATCCCGACGAAAGCTTGGTCGGACGGGCGTTTCTCCGCGACCGGCTGGTCGTCGTGGCGAGCCCTCACCTTCCTCGCACCGGTGGACCGGCCCCTGCCGTTGCGCGCGGGAAAGGCGAACGGCAAACATGGCACGTGAAGACCGAGGGTGGCCGGTCGACGATCAAAATCGAGCCGGTCCTCGCTTTGGGAACGCTCATTATGGTGCGCGATGCGGTGCGGGCGGGGGTCGGTGCGGCACGTCTTCCCATTTCGTTGGTGGCCCACGATTTGGCTGACGGCACGTTGGTGAATTGGGGGGACATCGACGCCCCTGAGATCGCTCTTTGGACGCTCTACCCCTCCCGGCGGCTGCTCAGCCCGCGCGTGTCGGCGTTCCTGGATTTTCTGAAACAGGCCTTCCCGAACGGGACGCCGGACGAACTGGCCGCCTATATCGGCAGGTGATGCCCGGCTGCTTTCGCCGGCAAGAACTTTTATTTCTGGCGGAAGGAGTTTGCGGTGGAACAAGTTGGGGCGACGGCAATTACCTTGTCGCCCTACAAGAGGAGGACGTCGTGAAAGACTTGCGCAGTCTCCTTGCCGAACTGTCAGCCAACTGGCTCAAGCGCCGCAAGGCGCAGGCGCTCACGACCGTGAACACGGTCAAACCCCGCCCTGCCCACCAGGCGACGCGGCAACGCGCCGCCCACAAACCCAAAACACCGCCCACCCGCGACGTCGCCTCGAACATGTGAGCCCCGCGGACAATGTGGGGCCCAATGCCGCTGGGGGTATCGGCAATCTATCACGCCAGATTGATTGGTAGCGACGAAACCTTGAGCGGACATAAGCGTTTATTGCTTCAGCCCAATTGAGGTGGTTCCAATGCAAACGGCATGGTTCTCCAAACCTGTGGCGGTTTCGGTCGGCGTCACCGGTTCCATCCATCATCTGTCCAATACACAGCAGGCCATTGATTTGCTCACCACACATTGGCGTGACGCAGGCAGCCCGAAGCATCGGTCCGCACTGCGCGCCTGCCAGCGGGCGACGAGCGGCGATGTTGCCCCCGACGTCGCCAGGGCGGCGCTCGTCGAAGCAGCGCGCGAAGCCCACATCCTGATCGAATAGCCACATCCTGATCGAATAGCCACATCGTGATCGAATAGGCGTATCGATTGAACCTGCTGACGCTATAATCGCTGCGCCCCCTCCGGAGAACGCCTGCCATGACCCTGAAAACACGCAAGCTCGGCAGCCAGGGGCTGCAGGTCTCGGCTATCGGCCTCGGCTGCATGGGCATGAGCCAGTCCTATGGCCCGGCCGACGAGGCCGAATCCATCGCCACGCTGCACCGTGCCATCGACCTCGGCTGCACCTTCCTCGACACCGCCGAAGTCTATGGCCCTTACGACAACGAAGCCCTGCTCGGCCGGGCATTGAAGGGCAAGCGCGACCAGGTGACGATCGCCACGAAATTTGGCTTCCGCATCGAAAACGGCAAGCAGACCGGAACCGACAGCCGGCCCGAGCACATTCGAGAGGCGGTGGAAGCCTCGCTCGGCCGCCTCGGAACCGACCGTATCGACCTGCTCTACCAGCACCGCGTCGACCCGGCGGTGCCGATGGAGGATGTCGCGGGCGCCGTCGGCGAACTCGTCGCGCAAGGCAAGGTGCGCTTCTTCGGCCTGTCGGAAGCGGGTGCAGCCAACATCCGCCGGGCGCATGCCGTGCATCCGGTGTCGGCGTTGCAGAGCGAGTATTCGCTGTGGGAGCGCAATCTGGAGCCGGAGATCATCCCGCTGCTTGGCGAACTCGGCATCGGCCTGGTGCCGTTCTCGCCGCTCGGCCGAGGGTTTCTCACCGGCCAGGTCAAGCGTGCGGAAGACTATCCCGACGGCGATTATCGCCGCAACGACCCGCGCTACCAGGGCGAAAACTACGACGCCAATGTCGAGGCGGCCGCCAAGGTGAGCGACATCGCCGCTGCCCGCGGCGTCAAGCCCGGCCAGGTCGCGCTGGCCTGGCTGCTGGCGAAGGGCGACGGCTTTGGCATCGACATCGTGCCGATCCCCGGCACCAAGCGCAGAAAATACCTGGAAGAGAACGTCGCCGGCGCCGCTATCAAACTCGATGCCGCCGAGATGGCCGCGCTCAACGAAGCGCTCGCGCCGGGAAAAATCTCCGGCCCGCGCTACACCGAGCGGGGCATGGCGATGGTCGACCGGTAGGGGGCGCCTGCTCCAGCGTCCGCGACAATCTCGCCAAGCTCGTTCCGAATAGTGACGCTAACGAAAGCCCAGATGCTTCCGATAGCAGTGGGTTTCCACGGTGAACCTGCCGGCGACATCATCCGGCAGCCAAAGTGCGTCTTCGAAGCTGCGGCTCAAGCGCCACCCTTCGCGGGCATAAAATCTCTGCGCGCGGACATTTCCCGCCGTGCAGAAAAGCTCTGCCACGCCCTGTTCGCACAAGAGATGCTCGGCATAAGACAGCAGATCGCGGGCGGTTCCGCTTCCCCGTGCTTGCGGGCTTACATAGAGTTTGACCAGCTCCGCCCCGTTTATCGAGACGAAGCCAAGCAATCCATCGGCAGCCGCCACATGGAAGGCATCGGTGGATTGCTCCAGCCACAGCGCAAAATGCGCCGGCGTTCGGTACGCCAGGATTCGGCTGGAACCAGATGCGCATGGGCATCATGCCAGCCCTGATGCCACAGTTGCACGATCGCCGACCGGTCGGCTTCCTGGGCTGGGCGAATTTCGAGCATTTCTCACCGCCGACGGGTAACTAATCCGTAAGGCCGCGCGGAGGGCCGCCTTGTTCCATGGGCCTTCAGCCGATTTCGGTCAACCCGCCGCTGCCGCGGTAACCTTCTTGGACGCGGCCCGCTGTCGCCGCATGCGCCGTTTGGCGACAAGCTTGAGCGCGACCGGCGGCTCGTTTGACAGCGCGCCCAGCACGGCGTCGACCATGCCATGCGCCACGAAATCCGCGTTCATGTCACGCGCCAGTTTGCCCGCCGTCTCCTTGTCCTCGCTGTCGGCCTCCGACCAGAACACGATTCCCACCCGAAGTGCGGCCTTCGCACGCTTCAGCCGGCGGACCAGAAAGCGGGCGTGCTTGATGGAATCCCGGTTCAGGAATCCGACCACGACGGTGTCGACGGTTTCGAGCTCAAGGCGGCGAATGCCGGCGGGTTCCATATCGGCAAAGCTGGCTTTCGACACCGTCGCGCCCTGGACCTCCAGCACCTGCGCCAGCATCGCAGCAGCGGCGTCGTCGAGCTCGCCACGCCCCCCGGCGCAAAGCACGGACATATCCGTGCCATCGGGCAGTTCGGTCTCGTCCTCCCCGCCGGGATCGTCATCGTCGCTCGCCTCTGCGGCCACGGGCGGCCCCTCCTCCTCGCCTGCCTCCTCCTGCGCGCTGTCGTCGAGATTGGCGACCAGCATCAGGGCACTGGCCGCCACCTGCCGCCTTTGCAAATCGCCCATGACGCCGCGCACACGGTCCTGTTCGCCCAGCAGAAGCGCCGGAATGGCAACCTTGTCATAGAATTCGACCAGATATTTCTCCTCCAGCATCTCCTCGGCATGATCGGTGGCTTCTTCCGGATCGCCGGCCAGCAGCCGCTGGTACAGGCGCGCATGGGGTTCGAGCACGGGCTCGTTGCCGAACAGCACGTCCAGGAATTCAAACTGCGGCACGTGCCTGCCCAGCACCACCAGGCAGACAGTGAGCGGCGTCGACAGGATCAGCCCGAGCGGCCCCCAGAGCCACGTCCAGAAAATCGCCGCGACGATGATCGCCAGCGGCGACAGTCCCGTTCGCGAACCGTAGAGCCAGGGTTCGATGACATTGCCGGTGATCAGTTCCATCACCACGAACAGGGCGGCTGTCCACAGCACGAGCGACCAGCCCGGTGCCACGGCCAGCGCCAGGAACAGCGGCAAAAGCATGCCTATGATCGGGCCGATATAGGGAACGAAACGCAGCGCCAGTGCCAGCAGCCCCCACAGCAGCGCATTGGGAATACCGAGGGCCCAGAGCCCGATCGCGATCGGTATGGCGTAGACGATGTTGACGACCAATTGCATCAGGAGATAGCGGCCCACCCGCTTGGCGGCATCCTGAAGCGCCTCGGTGGTGCGGTGGAGGTCGCCGTAGCCGACAAGCCGGATGAAGCGGTCGCGCAGATCCTCCCGCTCGAGCAGCATGAAGATGACGACGACGATGATCAGCCCGGCCGACCCAAGCGGGCTGATCAGCGGCCCGACGACATTCTGCAGGACCTGAAGCGGCCTTTCGTGCGCGACGATCTCGACCGGCACCGGCTCGCGCGGCGGCTTTTCCGGGGCGGCGGCCGGCAGCGAGGGGTCTTGCCTGTCGATCTCCTGGCCGACCCGCTCGACCACCTTGCTCAGTCTGGCAAGGATCCCGCCCCCGACCCCGGTCTCCTTGAGCGAGCGGATCTTGGTCAGGATGTTGGTCTGGTAGACCGGGATGTTCTGCGCCAGTTCGCTGACCTGCGTGGCGACGATGAAGGAGAACAGGCCAAGCGCCGCGAAGGCGCCGAGCACGCTGGCGATGACGGCGGCAATCCGGGGAATGCCGACCTTTTTTAGCGCTGCGACAAGCGGCGCCAGTGCGAAGGTCAGCAGCAGCGCGATGGCGATCGGCAGGAAAACCTCGCGCCCGAAATACAGTGCCGCCACTGTCGTGACGATGGCCGCCACATTGGGCAAAGAGGTTCGCGGATGGGGCGCGGCCGCTGAAAGGGCGTCCCCCAGCCCATCAGCCGGAGACGCCGTGCCGTTTCGACGATTGGCCACGTGATGCCTCCCTGCCAAATGCCATGATCGGGCATATAGAGCGGACGTGCAACTTTAGCCAACGATGAAATACGCCGCACTCACAGGCAATGATCCGGCCCGCACCGGCCGCTCCCGAAGGGCTAAATGGAAGTCAGGCTCGCCCGATCGGATCAGCGCGCCGCATGCCTGGCCAGCGCGTGCTCGATCAGCACGTCGATGGTCTGGCTGTAGCCGATGCCTGAGGCGGCAAGCGCCTTGGCATACATCGAGATGTCGGTGAAGCCGGGAATGGTGTTGACCTCGTTGACAAGCAGGCTGCCGTCGGCGCGCAGGAAGAAATCGACGCGCGCCATGGCTTCGCAGCCAAGCGCCTGGAACGCCTGCCGCGCCATATCCCTGGCCTTTTCGGCCACATCGGCCGGGACATCGGCGGGCACCTTGACCAGCGCGCCGTCGGCATCGAGATATTTGGCCTCATAGGTGTAGAAGCCGTGCTTGCCGGCCGGAATGATCTCGCCGGGCAGCGACACCGTCAGCGACCCGTCGGCGCGCTCCAGCACCGAGAACTCGATCTCGCGGCCCTCGACGAATTCCTCGATCAACACTTTGCCGTCGTAGCGGAAAGCCGTGTCGATGGCCTGCTCGAAGCCGTCCCTGTCATTCACCTTGCTGACCCCGAAGGACGAGCCCTGGCGCGCCGGCTTGGCGAAGAAAGGCAGGCCGAGCGTCCCGGCAATCTCCTGGAAGGAATGCTTGCCGTTTCGATGCACGGTGATGGAGCGGGCAACCGCCAGTCCCGCCTCGCGCATCAGCCGCTTGGCGACGTCCTTGTCCATGGCGGCGGCCGAGGCGAGAATGCCGCAGCCGACATAGGCGACATCGGCGACCTCGGCATAGCCCTGCACCGAGCCGTCCTCGCCGAACGGCCCGTGCAGCACCGGGAACACGACGTCGATGGGGGGCAGCTCAGGCTGCGTACCATCCCGCAACACCGCAACCAGCCGGCCCTTGCCTCCGGGCAACAAAGCAACCTCCGGGCCGTCTTCGGAGGCCGGCGCCCCTGCCGCCTCATCGCCGATCGCCGCGGCGCGATCGAGTTGTTGCAGCAGCCACCTGCCGCCTCGCGAAATGGCGATCGGCACGATATCGTAGCGCGTGCGGTCGATCGCCTTCAGCACATTGGCGGCCGAAAGGCGCGACACGTCGTGCTCGGCCGAACGCCCGCCATAGAGGATGGCCACTCTTGTCTTGTCGGTCATCAAAATCCCTCGACTGTCAAAAAATCAAATGGCGACGGCAATGCCGCGATTGGCAAAGAAGCGGTCGAAATCGGCCGGTGACAACACTGCGTCTGCCTGTGTGGCGGGCTCATGGCCGGACGGGTTGTGAAAGCGGAAACCTTCGTCGGATGCCGCGGTGATCAGCACCAGATGGCCGCCCTTCGAGGGCGGCTCGCGCTCGGGCCAGCGGATCGAGCTGCTGACCGACGCGATGAAGAAGCGCGTCCGCTGCATGATCGCCGGAATGTCTGATGTGGCGACATTGGTCATCACCTCGGCGCGCAGGCCGAAAGCTTCCTTCACGAAGCTGACGAAGGGCGCGTAGATCAGCCCCTTGATCGATCCCTCATTGACGACATAGCCGCCATATAAGGTGCAGCGCCTGGCAAGTTCGATCGTCGGCACGATCTCGCCGCGGCTGGCCAGGATCATCTTAAGGCAGGCCATGCCGCAGATGTTGGCGGCCCAGATTGCGTATTCATCGAGGGTCTCCGCCCCGGATCGCCTCCACAGCGGATCGCGCCTGAGCGCAACATCCGCGCCGTCGGCGAGCACGTCCAGCGTCATGTCAGGCGTTTCCCACTGGCTGAAAAACGGCACGGTTTCAGGCGGCGGGCTCATGCGGTCTCCTCGGTCGGCTGGTTCCATCTCGTATACGAGGATACGAGATGGATGAAAAGCCGTGACATTCAGTGGCGCGACCCAGAAGATGTCATCTTCCGTTTCGGTCAACCATCGCTGACATCCGGGGTTAGCGGAAGCCTCTCCCGCCTTCGTCATCCACAGGCGGAGCAGGAGCGAAGCTCCGTCGCGGAGACCCGAGGATGACGAACGTGGTGAATGCTGCGCGCCGCCTACTCGGCCTTCGCCCAGCCGAAAACCAGCCACGCATATTTCGATTTTTCGTAGGGTTCGACAGTGTAGGTCATCTGCATGTCGCCGTCCTTGGCGTAGATATCCAGCCGGGGCGCCGTATCCAGCTCGAGCCACGCCGAACTCTTGCTGAACGACCAGGTTCCGCACCAGACGCAAGGCCCCGACGTCGGATCCCCGGGCTGGTGAAAATTGTAGCGGCCGTCCGCCGTGATCTCCAGATAATCGAACGCCCCGTAAAACGCGGTCACCGTCTGCTGGAACTCACTGGCGGCCGCTTCCTGTTCCGGTGTCGGCGCATCCTTCATATCGCGCGGCGGCCGGATGGCTCCGCCGTTGAGTTTCCATTTGCCGACAAAATCCTTCTCGGTCGGAAGATATTCCTCCTGGGCCTGCGCCGATGAAATATAAGCAAAGGATGATATACTTGTGAGGCCAACGGCCCCGATCGCAAATAGAAGCGTGGCGGCACAGATCGCCCTTGCTGGGTTTTGCATAAAAAAAATATCTCCACGGGGGGGTAAGGGGAGTTTTATTGAAAATTTGTGGCGGACGTTGCTTCGGGACCGATTCCCATCCGCCATTTGCACGGTTAGCATCGGGGCCACCGATCTGGCAACGCAAGGCAGCCTCTCTCCAGCATCGCCCATGCACCCGCGATCCCGGCCGGCTGAATATCGGCAGCTTAGAAGGTGATCTTCACCGAAGCGGCGCTGCGACGATGCGGGCCGTGATGGACGGCCTCGATGTTGTTGCCGTCCGGATCGAGCAGGAAGGCGGCGTAATAGCCGGGGTGATAGGGCCGTTCGCCCGGCGCGCCATTGTCCGTGCCGCCGGCCGCCAGCCCGGCCTTGTAGAAGCCGTCGACCATGGCGTGGTCCCTTGCCTGGAAAGCCAGGTGATGGCGGCCGGTGAGTTTTCTCTGTGCGGCCCGGCTGTCGGCAGTGGAGACAAACAGCTCGTCGGCCCAGAAAAAGTCGGCGCCGCTACCTCCGATCGGGACATCGAGCGCCTGCAGGACCGCCTCGTAGAAACGCCGGCTGGCCGCGAGGTTTCTGACCACCAGCTGGATGTGGTCGATGAGCCGGCCGCGATGCAATTCCTGGGTTTCCATGAAAACGCCTCCTCGTGTGGGTTCGAATTTAGGTTGGGATAGGGCGTCGTCAACGCGGATACTTCCCAGCAAACAAAGGGCCCGCCGGGAGGGGATCCGGCGGGCCTTTGGAAAGCATGTCTAGCCTTCAGGGGTCTGAGGGGGGATCAGACCTGGTAAGAACCTTTGTTGGCCGCGGAGGTTCCACCCGAACAAAAAAATTGCCGATGGCCCGTCCGCGGAATTCAAGCAATGGAGGCGATTTCTTCGCGAGACCACTCACAGTTTGGAACTTTCCGCTCGCAACCGGGTTTGGTGGCGCGGTGGGAGGAATTGCGATTGGATTGTTTTCAGAGGCTCGAAGCGCTGGTCGACAGCGCCGCTGTCGACGATATCGAGGAAGCAACCGCTCTGCTGCGCCGGTTCAAGGGCAGGTCGCGCGAGGTCGCGGCAGCCATCGACGAATTCATGCTCGATTTCATGACCTTGGTCTTCGTCGTCGAAAACGGCGAAGAAGGTTTCGAAAGGCCGGTCCGCAAGCTCGCTCGCACCAGGCTTTCAAAGCTTGAGCGGCTGGTGACTGTAACGGCGGAGGAAAAGCCGGCTTCCAGCGCCGGCCTATCCCTTCAGGATGGCGGCTAGCCTTGGAATGCCTTCGCTCACCGCGCGCCGGTCGGCGAGCGTGAAGGACAGCCGCAGCGTGTTGCGCCCGGTGCCATCGGCATAAAAGGCGTTGCCCGGCACGAAGGCGACCCGCGCTTCCTTCACCGACCGAGCCAGAAGCTCGGTGGCGTCGGCCCCTTCCGGCAGTGTCACCCAGACGAACATGCCGCCTTCCGGGCGGCTCCAGGTCACGCCTTCGGGCATGTGGGCTTCCAGTGCCGAGAGCAGCCCGTCGCGGCGCTCGCGATAGGCGTCGATGAGTTTTTCCACCTGGCCTTCGAACACGGCTTCGGCGACGCGATGCATCACCACCTGGTTGATCGACGGGCTGTGCAGGTCCGAGGCCTGCTTCATCAGCACCAGCTTCTCGACAATGTGGCGCGGCGCGCACACCCAGCCGACCCGCATGCCCGGCGACAGGATCTTCGAGAACGAGCCGCAATAGAGCGTGCGCGCCTTGTCGATGCCGCCGGACCGGGCACAATCGAGCGCCAGGATCGGCGGCTCGCCCTCGCCGTCATAGCGCAGCGCGCGGTAAGCGGCATCCTCGATGACGGCGATGTCGAGTTCGCCGGCAAGGTCGAGCACCGCCTCGCGCTGCTCACGGTTCAGCGTGTTGCCGGTCGGGTTGGCGAAATCCGGCACCAGATAGGCGAATTTGGCCTTGCCGCCATTGGCGGCCGCCGCCGCGCGATAGGCATCGGGCGTCATGTTGCCGCCGGCCGGGGTCAGCCGGTCGTAGCGCGGCTCATAGGCGTTGAAAGCCTGCAGCGCGCCGAGATAGGTCGGCCACGTCACCAGCGCGGTGTCGCCCGGCGACAGGAACAGCTTGCCGAGATAATCCAGCGCCTGCTGCGAGCCGGAGGTGATGAAGATGTTGGCCTCGTCGCAGGCGACGCCGAGCTTGCCCATCTGCCCGGCGAGCCAGCGCCGCAACGGCAGATAGCCTTCCGAGACCTGGTACTGCAGCGCAGCGCCCGCCTCGGCGCCACCCAGCACATCGGCATAGGCGTCGCGGATCGCCTCGGCTGGGAACAGCGCCGGATCGGGAATACCGCCGGCAAACGAGATGATGTCCGGCTGGTCGAGCAGCTTCAGCAGCTCGCGGATTTCGGACGCTTTCATGCGCGACGAGCGCGAAGCCAACAGGTTCATAAGGGTCACGGCACGCCTCCCCGGACGCTGCAATATAGGTCAACTTGACTGACCTATATCCCCTCTTGGCTGCGAATTGAAGTGTGCCTGAACGGTTTCCCGAATGCGCCAGCGCTGGCGCACTGCTCGAACGCCGCGAGCAGTTCCACAAAAGTGTTGCAGCGTTTTCCGACCGCCTAAAGGCTCTTCTTGTAGCCGAGATGGCTGCCGGTGAAGCCGAGGCTTTCGTAAAAACGATGCGCGTCCGCCCGCCCTTTGTCGGTGGTCAGTTGGACGAGGCCGCAGCCGCGCGCGCGGCACGCGTCGATCGCCCATTCGATCATCTGCCTGCCGATGCCGTCCGAGCGCCTGTGGCCGGCGACCCGAACCGCCTCGATCTGGCCGCGCCACGCGCCCTTGCGCGAGAGCCCGGCAAGGAAAGTTATCTGCAAGGTGCCGACCACCTCGCCGCCACCCACGGCCACCGCCAGCAGCTGATTGGGATCGGCGTCGATGGCGTTGAAAGCGTCGACATAACCTTGCGCCAGCGGCAAGGAAGCGTCCTCGCGGCCGGCGCCAAGCGGATCGTCGGCCAGCATGGCCACGATATCAGGCAGGTCGGAGGCCTGCGCACGGCGGAAGGTGATCATGGTGTCGAGATATCGCGAGGCGGCGGCAGCGGCAAGATTTGAATACGTTCCCACTAGGCGCGGGCTAAACTTCGCCCTCATAAACCCGCTGCGCCTGCGTCAGCGCCTCATCGAGCCGCGCGCCCTCGGCATATCCAGCCAGGTTCCGCGGCCGCTCCATGTCAGGCATCAGCCTCGGACACGGCTCGGCGGCGCCGACCACCATCCGCACCGGGATGACGCCGGCCCAAACCGGATGCCCGTAATCCTCCTCGTCGTCGCCGACGCCCTTGGCGCGCACCTTCGCCGATGCCTCTTCAATACGCATGCCGATCACCGTCGTCGCCTTGGCCTCCTGCGCCGAGATCGGCCTCAGGGTCTCGCTCCGGCCGGGATAGAAACGGTCGACGACGCCGGCCAGCGCCTTCAGTTTCTCCTGCGGCTCGTCGACGATTCGCGCCGTGCCGAAACACATCGCCGAGCGGTAGTTGGCCGAATGGTTGAAGCCCGAGCGCGCCAGCACCAGCCCGTCGAGATGCGACACCGTGAGACAGGCCGGCGTGCCGCCGCGCAGATTGCGCAGCATGCGGCTGGCCGACGAGCCGTGCCAGTACAGCATGTCGTCCTCGCGCCAGTGGATGGTCGGCGTGCAATAGGGCTGGCCATCGAACGTATAGGCGACATGGCACAGCAGCCCGGCATCCAGCACCGCGAAGACTGCCGCATGGTCGTAGCTGCCGCGCTCGTGCAGGCGCTTGACGCGGTTGCGGCTGGTGGTCGGAAAACTGGCTGGCGTGTCGTTCACGGCTTGCATCCTTGGTTGTCGTCTGCCAACCATGCGCCATGACATTGGTCGATAAAAGAACCAATCCCATGAAGAAAAACCAGACCAATTTTCCGGATTGGTCGGCGCTGATCCCGGTCCTGCCGGGCGACGGCCCGCGCAGCCGCGAGCTTTATGCGGCGCTCAGGCGGCTGATCGAGACCGGCGCGCTGGCCACCGGGGCGAAACTCCCGACCACCCGGGATCTCGCACAGCGCTTCGGCCTGTCGCGTTCGGCGGCGGTTGCCTGTTTCGAAATGCTGATCTCGGAGGGGTTTGCGGTCGCCAAGGTCGGCGCCGGCACCTTCGTCGCGCCTGATGTGCCGCATCTGCCGCTGACGCTGATCAAGCCGCGTCCAGCGGAGATCGACGTCGCGGCGTCGCTACCTTGCGGCCTTGGCGTTGCGGTCTCCGATCCGCGCACGCTTGATATGTTTCGCATCCTTCTGTCGCGCCACCTCACCCGCCCCGGACCGGAGCATTTCCGCTATGGCGATCCGCGCGGCGGCCTGCCGCTGCGCACGGCAATTGCCACCTATCTCAGGACCGCACGCGGCGTGCGCTGCGACGCCGGCCAGATCGTGCTGACGTCGGGCACGCAGCAGGGGCTGGATCTCCTGGTGCGTGCAGCACTTCGTCCCGGCGATGCCGTCTGGATCGAAAACCCCTGCTATCCCATGGCGCACGCCGTGCTGGCCGGCAGCGGCGCCAGGGTTTTTGGCGTACCAGTCGACGCCGAAGGGCTCGATCCCGAGATCGGCGAAAGCCTGTGCTCCAAGGCGCGCGCGGCCTATGTCACGCCCTCGCATCAATACCCGCTCGGCGTGACGATGACGATGCGCCGCCGTCTCGCTTTGCTCGACTGGGCGCGGCGCAACGATGCCTGGATCATCGAGGACGACTACGACAGCGAGTTCCGCTATGCCGGCCCGCCGCTGACCTCGCTGCAGGGCATGGACGGCTCGGGCCGTGTCGCCTATCTCGGCACCTTCTCGAAAATCCTCTTCCCCGGCCTGCGCATCGGCTATGTCGTGGTGCCCGAAGCGCTGCTCGATGCCGTGATGGCGGTCAGGGCGCGCTCCGATCGCTTCCCCTCGACGCTTGCCGAAGGCGCGCTGACCGACCTGTTGAACGAGGGCCATTTCGCCGCGCATCTCAGGCGCGTGCGCCGCCGGGTGCAAGCCGCGCGCGACGTGCTGGTCGCCGGCCTCGAGACGCATTGCGGCGATGCCCTCGAAGTAACCGTGCCCGAACAGGGGCTGCACTTGATGGCGACGCTGAAGCACGCCGGGCCGGACACGGCGATCGTCGAGGCGGCGAAGGCGGCAGGTGTCGGCGCCAGGGCCTTGTCCTCGATGTTCATCGGCGGGGCGTCCCGGCAAGGCCTGGTGCTGGGTTTTTCCGGGTTTTCGGACGAGGAACTGATGGCCGCGACGGTACGACTGGGTGGGGTGATGGGCCCCAGTCCCGGCCGCCAAACTACCTGATCCTGCTCAAACAATCCTAGGGCGAAGCAGGAGCGCAGCTCCGTCTCGGAGGCCTTCGGATGACGAAGTCCTCAATCCCCATCGGCGGGCTGGGCCTTGCCGCACTGCGCCAGCACCTTGCCGATGGCCGCGCTTGAACCCTTCAGCGGAAAGCTGATCTCGCCATATTTGGCTGAACTGACCGACACATCGCCCTTGCCGCGCAACAGGTCGAGCAGCGGATCGGCTTTCGCCAGGTTGACCACGAAGTAGTTGTACATGGCCTCCAGCTGCAGCGCCTTAGTTACCGTCTTGCCGTCGGCCTTGAACGCGAACGAACCGCTGATGCCAGGCTCCAATTGCCGGCCGTTGGCGCCGAGATCGTAGCTCAGCACCGGCGTGTCGAAACAGGTCAGCATCAGATACGCATCGCCTTTCGGCCCGCCGCAGACCGAGGCCGTCAGCACGCTGCCGCCCTCGTCTTCCTCCATCCTGGCGCTCCAGCCGCCGCACGACGCGGCAAACGCCGGTTGCGCGGCCTGCAGGACCGCTACCGCACCGGCGACGACGAGATGTGCAACTCTCATGGCTCCCCCCAATTGACTGCCTTCAGGGCATTTGCAGCGCCCGTCGCCAGCATATAGGAAAAGCGATCCGATGGCATTGCCCCTTGCGGCAGCCGGTCCTGTTTCGCGGAGAGTTGGATTGAGAGCCTGCGTTCGCCTGTGTCTGTCCTTTGTCGCCCTGCTGGCCTTGCCGCTCACCGCTCATGCCGAGTGGAAGCCGGTCGAGAAGATCGAGCCCTACGCGATCTCGGGCCAGTCCGGCGCCGAACTCTACCGCTCGATCGGCGAGAAAGGGCCAAAGCTCGGCATTGCCCGCGCCATCGCCTACACCAATTTCAAGCTGACCTGGGGGCTAAGGGATTACAAGCCCAGCGGCAAGGACTGCGTGCTGACGGCCGGGCGGCCGAAGCTGATCGTCACCTACACTTTGCCGAAACCCTCCCGCTCCCTGCCGCCGGCCGTCCAGAAGAACTGGGACACCTTCATCGCCGGCGTCGCCGCCCATGAGAAGGTGCATGGCGCCAGCATGGTCCAGATGGTCCACGACATCCAAGCCGCGACGGACGGCCTGACCGTCGCCGACGATCCCAAATGCAGCAAGACCAGGGCCGAGGTGGTCAAGCGGCTCGACGCGATCTCGAAGGCGCGGGTGCAGGCAAGCCGCGACTTCGACCGTATCGAATTCGGCAATGGCGGCAATTTGCAGAAACTGGTTTTTTCGCTCGTGACCGGCCCCTGAAGCCACCTGACACGGATCAGGAGGCGGGCACTGATGACTTACCACGAAATGCCGGGGGGACAGCGCCCCTCTGTCCTGCCGGACATCTCCCCCGCAAGGGAGGAGATTGTGCTCTCATTTCTGCTTTCGGCAAATTTCCAGCGTTGCAAGACAGGCGCAGCAATTGAAGCTGCCATCTCCCCCTTGCGGGGGAGATGGCCGGCAGGCCAGAGGGGAGTCTGACAGAACTCGGCCCCTTCCAGCTACCGCGGTATGGGCGCGAGGTGCGAGCCCTCACCGCGTTTCCGCGTTCGCCCGCAGCTCCGCCCGCTTCTCGTCCGACACCACGGCCAGATCCAGCACCTTCTGCAATTCGGCCGCATGGCGGAAGGACGGTTCGGCCTGCACGCCCGTGCGCACCGCGTCAGTGAAACGCTGGTAGTTGGTCTCCACCGTGCCGGGGTCGCGCTCTTCCCATATGGCGTTCTCGACATTCTCCCCCACGCATGCCTTGAGCGTCGAACCGTCGAGGTTGTGCACCACTTCGATGCCGCCCTTCTCGCCATAGATGCGCAGACGCAGTTCGTTGAGATGGCCTGTTGCCCAGCGGCTGGCATGCACCACGCCGAAGGCGCCGTTGGAAAAATCCAGCGTCATGGCGAAGCTGTCATTGGCGTCGAGTCCGTAGTCGCCGATGCGGTTGCCGGGCGCCTTGTCGAAGGCGCGCAGCCGGCAGAAGACATGGTCGATGCCGACGGCTGCGCCATAGCTGGCGAAATCGAGGATGTGGATGCCGACATCGCCGAGCACGCCATTGGAACCGTGGCCGCGCGACAGCCGCCACAGCCATTTCGGATCGGTGCGCCAGTCGCCCCAGAATTTCGACACCAGCCAGCTCTGCAGATAGGACGCCTCGACATGCCTGACGGTGCCGATCTCGCCCGCTTGCACCATCTGGCGCGCTTTCTGCAGCGCGGCCACATTGCGATAGGTGAGGTTCACCATGTTGACGATGCCGGCAGCCTCGGCGGCATCGGCCATCTCGGTCGCCTTGCCGAAGTTTTCGGCCAGCGGCTTTTCGCACAGCACCGGCTTGCCGGCGGCGATCAGCGCCATGGTGGTCGGGTGGTGGATGCGGTCGGGCGTGACATTGGCCACCGCGTCGAACTCGCCCCATGCCAGCGCCTCCTCCAGCGCGGTAAAGCGGTTGGGAATGTCAAAGCTGTCGGCGAACTCGCCGACCCGCGCCGGATCGACATCGACCGCGCCGACAATGTCGACGCCCTCGATGGCGCTGAAGCGCCGGGCATGTTCCTGCGCCATCCAGCCGGTGCCGAGTATCAAAAGCCGCATTATTTGCTCCTTGGGGTGAGATGCCGGAATCCCCTCCCGGCCGACGCCCTCAAATAGCGCGTATAATGCCGCCGTCGACCCGGATGTTCTGGCCGGTGATGTAGCCGGCGCCCTCCGACGCCAGGAAGGCGATGGTCGCGGCGACCTCTTCCGAAGTCCCGTAGCGCTGCATCGGCACGCTGTCGCGGCGTTCTTCGGTGGCCGGCAGGCTGTCGATCCAGCCGGGCAGCACATTGTTCATGCGCACATTGTCGGCGGCATAGGTGTTGGCGAAGATCTTGGTGTAAGCGGCAACGCCGGCTCGGAACACGGCGGACGTCGGGAACATCGGGCTCGGCTCGACCACCCAGGCCGTCGAGATGTTGATGATGGCCCCACCCTTCTGCTTGACCATCTGGGGTGCCACGATGCGCACCGGCCGGATGACGTTGAGGAGGTAGACGTCCATGCCGGTGTGCCATTGCTCGTCGGTGATCTCGAGGATCGGCGCGCGCGGCCCGTGGCCGCCGCTGTTGACCAGCACGTCGATGCGGCCATAGCGCTCCAGCGTCAGGTCGACGAGGCGCTGCAGATCGTCGTTCGACTGGTTGGAGCCGGTGACGCCGAGCCCGCCAAGCTCCTTGGCCAGCGCCTCGCCCTTGCCCGAAGAGGAAAGAATGGCAATCTTGAAGCCGTCCGCCGCCAGCCGCTTGGCCGCCGCCGCCCCCATGCCGCTGCCGCCGGCCACCACCACAGCTACTTTTTCTACACTCATCGGATTTCCCTCTCAGGGTTTGCGGGCACCGCAAGCGGTGTTTTCGGGAGTTGAGCGTTGATATAGCTGGTTTTCCCCGTCGGTTCGAACCAGAATGCCTGAAATCAACCTGTAGAAAAACTACTGCATGCCCGAAACCTTCCTCAGCTTGCCGCCGTTGAATGCGCTGCGCGCCTTCGAAGCCTCGGCGCGTCATCTCAACTTCCGCATCGCGGCCGAAGAGCTCAACGTCACGCAAGGGGCGGTCGCCCAGCACATTCGCGGGCTGGAGGCCGATCTCGGCACGAAGCTGTTCGAGCGGCTGCCGCGCGGCCTGGCGCTGACCGATGAGGGCCGCGCCTATGTCCCCAACATCCGCCGCGCCTTCGACCTGATCTCGGAGGCGACGCTGCTGCTTCGTCCCGAGCCGGCGCGGCTGACGATCAGCGTGACGCCGAGCTTCGCCACCAAATGGCTTATCCCGAGGCTGCACGATTTCGTCGCGCACAACCCGCTGGTCGACCTGCGCGTACTGGCCAGCGAAAGCCTGTCGAGCTTCCAGGTCGATGGCGTCGACATCGCGGTCAGGCAGGGCCGCCCACCCTTCGGCGCCGGGCTGGTCGTCGACCTGTTGTTTCCCCAGCAGATCGTCGCCGTGTGCAGCCCGGCCCTGCTGCCGGCCGACGCGATCGAGATCGCGGCCTCCGAAATCCAGCGCCACGTGCTGCTGCACGATGCCCACAATCTGTGGCCGGAATTCATGGAAAAGGCGGTCGGCCTGAAGATGACGACCGAACTCAAACGCATGCGCTTCAACCAGACCGGCCTCGCCATCGACGCGGCCGTCGCCGGCCAGGGCATTGCGCTGGCCAGCCGCTTTCTCGTCGCCGCCGACCTCGCCGCCGGCCGTCTGGTTCAGCCCGTCAGCGGCGAAATGCGCGGCACGCAGGATTTTTATGTCGTGATGCCGAGAAAACAGCGCCACCCCGAGCCGACGCAAGCCGTGCGGCAATGGTTGCTGGATGCCGGAGAGCGACGACCTTTGTCGTGAGACCTTCGCACGCACGGAGACGTCAAGCCGCTTGCCTATGAGGCAACGACGGGCGCACCGCGAAAGATCGCCACGGCGGCAGCGACGATTTCCGCATTGTCCTTGGCTGTCCTGCCGTCGGCGAGCGTCTTGCCGTCTTCCAGACCGACCCGTGTCGACCAGCGCTGGCGATGCGCAAGCTCGACGAGGGGCCAGACAGTTGTGTCGACGCCATGCAGCAGGATCGGCTGCCGTACCCCGGCGCGCTCGAGTACGGCGGCGATGCCATGCGCTTCATCGAGTGCAGCGGACAGATCGGGGATGTCGATCTCGATCAGATTGCGCAGCACCTGGTTGTGGCCGGGAAGCGCTACGAAGCGCTCGGCATCGGCGACGACGGCAAGCCCCGTCTCGATGCCTACACCACGCTGGCGCAGCAACTCCATCACGGCGGGCGCATCCGGTTCGGACAGGTTGACCGAAGCATAGTCAGGCAGGTCTCGCCAGCCGGCGATCGCCGCGCGGGTCCGCTCGACGTCGTTCTCGATCCAGGCGCCGGTCGACACGCCAACCAGTGTTCCCGGGCAGGTCCGGCGCACCGCCAGCACCGTGGCGTCGACGGCTGCCAGGCTTTCGCGTCCGTCGGTGCCGCGCGGATGGATATGCAGTTCGGCCGCTCCAGCGGCGACGCAGGCTGCCGCATCGCTGGCCATTGCCTCGGCGGTCAGCGGCAGCTTCGGGTGGAAATCGCGCGGACGCGCGCCGTTGATGCAGGCCTGGACGATCATCGATGTCACCTTGCGCAAGGGGCCGCAGTGTAGCTGTGCGGCGTTGAAACTGCCAATCTCCCCCTCGTAGGGGAGATCGGCAGCTTCAACGCCGCGCGCCTGCTCACAACATTCGGCGGCATTTGAATAAAAGCCGCTTGTGGATATTTACCCGGCGTTCCCTCGTCTCCGGCAAGCTCTTTTTAGGGCGGGGTCATGGAGGGACCATTGACCAGCGATTTTTCAGCCGCCCGCATCCACCTCGAACGCGCCTATCATTATCTGCAAGGCAATGACGAGACGAGCCGTGCCGCCTGTGACGCGCTCGATCTGTTGATCGAAGCGGTGACGGAGGCGCAGCACAGGCGACCCGAGGCTGGAGTGCTGGAGTTCCCGCAATCGACGGCGCGGCGAACCGGATAGAAAGTGTCGAGTTTCAGGCCAGTCCGGCCTGGCCTGAAACTCGCCGCACCCGGATCACGATGCCTTGCGGGCCGTCGCTCCCTTGGTTGCGCGCGCGACAATTCGCTCGAGCGGCTCCGGCCGGTGCAGCAAAAATCCCTGGCCGAAGGCGACCCCCATGTCGCTCAACATGGCCAGCGTGTCCTGCCGTTCGATCTTCTCACCGACCACGTCGCAACCGAGGCTACGGGCAATGCTGGTGATGGCCAGCACGATCTCGCGGTCGAAGCGGCTTTGCGTGATGTGCTCGATGAAGGAACCGTCGATCTTGATCGTGTCGACGGGGAACCGCCGGAGATATTCGAACGAGCTCATGCCGGCTCCGAAATCGTCGAGGCCGACCCGGCAGCGCCGCTCGCGCGCCTTGCGCACGAACTGTTCGGCGGCATCGAAATTGGTGACGGCGGCGGTTTCGGTGATCTCGAAGCCGATGCCCGAATGCGGCGCCCCGGTTTCTTCTATGACGCTGTCGACGAAGTCCCAAAGCTGCGGATCGCTCAGCGTCTGCGCCGACAGATTGAAGCCAAGCGTCAGCGCCCCCGAACGCAAGGCGGCACCATGCCGCGACAGCGCGGTGCGGATGATCCAGCGATCGAGCCGCGACGCGATGCCGAACCGCTCGGCCACCGGAATGAACTCGCCGGGTGGCACCAGCCGGCCGTTGCGTGCGGCGAGCCTGGCCAAGACTTCGACATGACGGCTTTCCTGCCAGGGGCGGCCCAGAAGATGGATTTCCTGGCCAAACAGATTCAGCCTGCCGTCTTCCATGGCATCGACCGTATCGGCGACGATGCGCGCCGCGTTGAGGCCACCCGAACCCGATGCCGTATCGGTGGAGAAGACGGCAAATCGGTTTCGCCCGGCGGCCTTGGCCGCGTAGCAGGCGTCGTCGGCACAGGCCAGCGCGTCGGCCACCGTCGTGTCGGCGTCATCGACGAAAGCGATACCGATCGAGGCCGCCAGCTTGCGCGACGTGGCCGTCGATCCAAGTTCGGCATCGCGAACCGCGGCAAGTACCGCGTCGGCCAGCCGCCCGGCCTGCGCCGCATCGCAATTGGGCATCAGCAGCGCGAACTCGTCACCGCCCAGGCGCGCGGCATGCGCCGTCGCGGGAAGGCAGCCCAGAATGCCTTGCGCAACGCTTTTCAGTGCCAGGTCGCCGGCCGCGTGGCCGGCAAAATCGTTGAGTGCCTTGAAGTAGTCGAGATCGACATAGAACACGGAAAGCGGCAGCAACTGCGCGGCCGCGATATGATCGGCCAGCAGCCGGTCGAACGCGGCGCGGTTCAAGAGACCGGTGAGCGCGTCATGGCGGGCCGCATAGGCAAGCTCCTGCTCGCGCTGCTTGTCTTCGGTGATATCGCGCACCGTGCCCAGGATCTGCCCCGCCAGCCGGCGGTCCCGGATTTGCGGGTCGGCGATGAAACGCAGCAGGGATTCTATGTGCCGGACCTCTCCGTCGCGCCGCACGATGCGGTATTGCACGGCGGTGACCTTGTCCGTTTCGAGCGGCACCAGATGCGCGCGCGACGCGGCCTCCTTGTCGTCCGGATGCAGATAGCCGAACCAGTGGTCGCGCTCGACTTCGGCGGTGTCGGAGACGAGCCCGAAAATCTCCCTGGTGCGTTCGTCCCAATAACTTTTGCCGCCCGCGAGGTCGTGGTGCCAGATGCCGGTGCCGCTGGCGGCGAGCGCCAGGCGAAAGCGCACATTGACCTGCTCGAGTTCGGCCTCGGCGGCCTTCTGCTTGGAGATGTCGGTCTGCACACCCATCAGCCTGAGCGGCTTTCCCATCGCGTCGCGCTCGACGACGCCGCCGCGATCGAGCACCCACACCCAATGTCCCTGCTTGTGCTTCAGCCGCAATTCGGTCTCGATGGCGTCGGTCAGGCCGGCAATGTGGCGGTCGCCGCTGGCCAGCGCCCGCTCGCGGTCGTCGGGATGGGTCAGTTGCAGCCAAAGGTCGCTGGTGTTGGCCAATTCGCTCTCATCGTAGCCTAGCATCCGCGCCCAGGTCGCGGAATAAAAGCAGTCGCCGGTCACAAGATCCCAGTCCCAGACGCCAAGATGCGCGCGCTCCAGGGCTTTTGCCCAGAACGTTCCATTGCGACTTTTCTTACCCTGACGCGCCATCGTCTGCTTCGCCTGCTCCACCGCGGCGCAATCTGCGGCAAAACCAGAGAAGAAACAGTTACCGCGCGGGCGGAGTTGTCGACGTCTGATTGGGAGCCCCTGTTCATCAAGGCCGTACCGAACTACTCCAGGCAGCCGTCAATTTCCCCAGGTCGACGACACGACATTGCCCGCCGTCACGCCGGACAGTCTTTCGCGCTTCTCGAGCCTCCGCTTTTCATAGGTCTTCTTCATTGCCATCGCCTTCTCCCGTGGCCATCCGATTTCCAGGGTCTAGCTGAGGCGGGGCAGCCATGCTTGGGCTCAGCGGAACGGGTTCCGGCCCAGGCGGCCCTGCCCGGCGCCGAACCCGCCTTTTCGATTGGCCGGCAGGAACCGGAGTTTTGTGTCTGGCGGATCGTCCTACTGCTGCCCAGGTCAGCGGCGCAAGCCGGTGACCCCTGGATCATCGGCGGCGCCGATGATCCCATGCACGACAACAACAAGGACCTTCCAATGACCAAGCAAGAAGACAACAAGGCCGTCGTCGTCAGATGGTTCACCCACTTCTGGGGTGAACGTTGCGATCTGTCCGTCGTCGACGAGATCACGGCACCCGACATGCTGCTGAAATATTCGCTGCACGAGCCGCGCCGCGGCCGCGACGACATCAAGGCCTTCATGACCGACTTCCGCGCCGCCTTCCCGGACCTCAACTTCTGGGCCACCGCCGACCTGATTGCCGAGGGCGACTATGTCGTCGGCCAGTGGGAGGGCGGCGGCACGCATACCGGCCCAGCCTTCGGCGACTTCCTCGTCGGTTCGCTGCCGGCCGCCACCGGCCGCACCATGCGCTTCACCGGCACCACGGTGCTGAAGGTGGTTGACGGCAGGATCGTCGAGGAAATCGGCCTCGATGACGGCGTCGCCGTCCTCACCCAGCTCGGTCTGATCAAGACCGCCTGAGGCGATCAGGCAAAACGATCGTTCGGGCCAGGCGGCGTCAATGCCGCCTGGCCTCATTGCTTATTGGCTCGGCGCCATTGCGTGCTCGCATGACACTTTCGGATTCATGTCGGCGAACGTGCCTGTCGGGTTCCCTTTCCAGGCCCAGACATGCAGCTCGTAGAATTCACCCAGGCCATAACGGTTGGGGGCGCTGTTGAAGTTGAACAGCTGGCCGTCCAACGATGCCGGTCCTTTCGAAGTGATGTACTCGACCGCCACCAGCTTCAGCGTGCCATCGGCCATCGGCTCGTACATCACAGCTTCGGGACGGGCGATGTCGATCTTGTCGTCCTTCAGATACTGGCCGTTGACATAGTGGATGCCCATGGCGCCGCCGGTGATGCCGCTGGCACAAGGAATAGGCGCATAGCCCTCTGATACCGCTGCCTTGACGTCGACAAACCGGCTGTTGACAGCCCGCACCTTGTCGGCCAGCGGGTTGGGGCCGGAGGCAGCTTCAGCCGGCTCCTGATGCGCCTGCGCGAGGGTGGTGCAGATTGCCAGCATGGTCCCTGCCATAAGAAGTCCGCTGCGAAAGTTTGATATCATCTTCATTCCATTCTTCTTGAAAAAGCACAGCTGGCCGGCCGCCGAAAATACGGAGGCCCGGCAGGCAAGCGCTGTGGCTGTTGTTGCTTGGAGATCCCGAAATTGATGTAACGGCTACCGAAAAGGATCATCCCTTCGGCAGATACGGGATCGTTCCGGCCAGATCGGTGTTGTCGATCATCTGGAAACGGCTGTCGCTGCCGTCCTGACGGGCCGAGACGAAGGGCGCGTAGGCAGGATCGGTGGTGAAGGCGCGCGCCGCCGCTTCCGACGGGAACGCCATCAGCGCGATCAGCGTGGTATCGAGCGGCTTGCCTTCAAGCGTTTTCACATTGCCGCTGCGCGACAGATATCTGCCGCCATGCTTGTGGACGAGATCGTGCACCGAGGCGGCGTAAGCCGGCACCCACTGCGGGTCGTTTATCTTGATGTCTGCGATAACGTAGGCGGTCATGGTGGTCTCCTGGTTGCGGTGCACAGGCGTATCCCGTGCAACCGGCCAAAAGGCTCGCATGGCAGGACCCTCGCCAACCAGTCCGCGATCTGTACCGGGGCAGTACAGTTTCCGTACTGGCCGCTTCATTCATGAAGGCCTAATATTCGGTCAGGTTTGAGGGAGAGGCACCAATCATGAGCCAGCACGGATACAAACAATTCTGTCCGCTATCGATGGCCGCTGAGGTGCTGTGCACCCGCTGGACCATGGTGCTGATGCGTGAACTGGTGGCCGGCTCGACCCGCTTCAATGATCTTCGCCGCGGCGTCCCCAAAATGTCGCCGACCCTTCTGTCGCAACGGCTGAAGGAACTTGAGATCGCCGGGATCGTCGAGCGCAAGGAAGTGCCGGGCGAAAAAGGCATCTTCGAATATCGGCTGACGGAAGCCGGCCGGGATTTGCGTCCTGTCGTCGAGGCGATGGGCTTCTGGGGGCAGAAATGGGTCGAGTCCCGGCTGTCGCTGAAGAACCTCGATCCGTCGTTGCTGATGTGGGACATGCGGCGCAATCTAAACCCCTCGCCGCTGCCTGAAGGGCGCACGGTGATACAATTCCTGTATCAGGATCTCCCGGCGTCCAAACGGTCGTGGTGGCTGATCGTCGAGAAGCACGGTGAAGTCGATCTGTGCTGGTACGATCCCGGCTTCGATGTCGATCTCTACGTCTCGACCGACCTGCACACGATGACGGCGATCTGGATGGGAGTGCTGACCGTCGAGAAGGCCGGCGCCAGGGTTGCCCTGACCGGCGACCAGGCCATCGGCAGGAAGATGCAGACCTGGCTCGGCCTCAGCCCGTTCGCGGTGGAACCCAAGCGCGCGGCTTAGGAGAATCGGTGCATGTTAGGCGCGCCTGCGGCCCCTGTCATTTGCAAGGTGATAGGGTTGCACGAGGACTTCGGCGGGAATTTTCCATTCCTTGTTCAGTTTGAAGACCATATCCAGGGTGAGTGCGCGCTTTTTGTTCAACACCTCGGTCGCCCGGGGTGATGATCCGATCACCTCGGCCAGCGCCTTCCGCGACAGGTTGAACAGTTCCATGTGCGAATGAATGGCTTCAACGGGATCCGGTGCTTCAATCGGGTAGTGCTTATCCTCATAAGCCTCGATCAGGGTTGCGAGAACGTCGAACCGGTCACCATCGAGAGAGCCGACCTCCGGCTCATTTTCGAAATATTTAGTGATTTCGGCGATCGCCCAATCGTAATCGGCTTCGGTTTTAATGGGTCGAATGTTTTCCATCACACCTTCTCCGGATCAATCTTGTCATACTCTTTGTGCGTGCCGACGAATTTGATCAGAACGCGGTGAAACTTGTAGGCGACGTGGACAATCAAACGATACTTGTTGCCGCTAATGTCGAAAATGATGCGATTGTCACCGACGAAATCGACTGTCGCTCCAAACGCATCCTTGACGTCAGCCGGGGTCTTCCAATCAGCATTCCCGACAGCCACATACCAAGCCGTCAAAGGAGCTTCGGCCTGATTGTGTTTTGCCCAAAAATCCTTCAGCGCCTTCTTGGCAATTATCTGCATGACCTGATATAGCAAATTCCCAAATTGGGAACAAGAGGTTTTTCCCAAATTGGGAAAGGCAAGTGAGGTTCTCCAGGCACTTGTCAGGAAACGGGTGGCGGGGCCGGCTTGTGGTGGCTTCAATGCGGTCATGTTCATCACCCTGGCCAAGAATCTGAAGTCCGCGCCGCTGCAAATCACCGACGATCCGCGCTGGGCGCGCATCGTCGCGCGACAAATCCGCCGACGGCGCATTCTGGTATTCGGTGGCGACGACGGGCGTCTATTGCCGGCCTTCCTGTCCGTCTCGGCGCGCCAATCCGAAAAATGTGCAGTTGCACGACACGCTGGACCAGGCCAGGGCGACCGGTTTTCGCCCGTGCCGGCGCTGCGATCCACATGGCCCGTCGCTCGAGGCCGGCAACGCGGCGATGGTCGCCGCTGCCTGCCGCAGGATCGAGCAGAGCGAGGAAGAACCCTCGCTCGCTGAATTGGCTGATGCCGCCGGCCGCAGCGCCGGTTATTTCCACCGCATCTTCAAGGCGGTCACCGGATTGACGCCGAAGGACTATGCCGCCGCGCACCGCGCCGCCAGGGTCCGCCAGGGCCTGGAAGACGGCACCAGCGTGACGGCTGCGATCTACGATGCCGGTTTCAATTCGAGCGGGCGTTTTTACGAGAAATCCACTGGCATGCTCGGCATGACGCCGACGCGCTATCGCGCCGGTGGCGCCGACGAAGAGATCCGCTTCGCCGTTGGCGAGACCTCGCTCGGCACCATCCTGGTCGCGTCCAGCCAGAAGGGCGTCGCCTCGATCCTGCTCGGAGACGATCCCGACGCGCTGGTGCGCGACCTGCAGGATCGTTTCCCCAGGGCACGGCTGATCGGTGGCGACCGCGACTACGAGGCGCTGGTCGCCCGCGTCGTCGGTTTCGTCGAGGCTCCAGCGCTCGGCCTCGACCTGCCGCTCGACGTCCGCGGCACGGCGTTCCAGCAGCGCGTCTGGCAGGCCTTGCGCGCCATCCCCGCCGGCCAAACGGTTTCCTATGCCGAGATGGCGCATCGCATAGGCGCACCTAAGGCGACCCGCGCCATCGCCGCCGCCTGCGCCGCCAACAATCTTGCCGTCGCCATTCCCTGCCACCGCGTCATCCGCAAGGACGGCGCACTTTCCGGCTACGCCTGGGGCGCGGAGCGCAAGCGCGCACTGCTCGACCGCGAGGCAGCGTCCGACAATGCCAACCGGTCGGTGCGGGCCTGACGAGGACCGGCAATGCGCGCGATGGCAAGGTCTCCCACCACCGATGCGAACATCCAGACCCAAGCTGCCGGCAGCCGCCGCGCCCCTGACGCGAAATCACGGGTGATGACCGCCATCGGCCAGATGGTCGATGATGGCAAAGCCGAATGGAGCCGCACCGCAACCGGCGAGGTTGAGTTGCGCCTGTCATCAGGCGAAGTGTTCATGCTGGGCGAAATTTCCGTCACCCGTGTCGCATGACATCCTCAGGCCAAGTGCCAATGATCCAAATCAGCGCTCTACGGCGCCGTAGAGCACCTGCCTTGGGGATTCGAATTTGAAAGCAAGCACCGGAGTGAGACACGGCTGGTAGGTGGCTAGGGTTCAGGCACAGACAAAAGGAGTGAAGGCAATGAACCTCGTACAAACCAATATTCCGGCGACAGTCACCAAGCTCGCCGCCCTCGATATCATAACCTACGCCATCGGCGAATCCCCGATCGGTAAAATCCTGGCGGCACGCAGCGCTATCGGCGTCTGCGCCATCCTGATCGGCTCGGACGCCGACACACTGGAGCGGGATCTTGGCCATCGCTTCCCGGGCAAGCTACTGGTCGAAGACGGGGCCACCTTGCGCGACGATCTCGCGGCAATCGCGCGCTTCGTCGAAATACCTGGCGTCGGCCTCGACCTGCCGCTCGACCTGCGCCGCGGCACGCCATTCCAGCAGCGCGTGTGGGAGGCGCTCCGAGGCATCCCGTGCGGCGCCACCATCACCTACGCCGCGCTGGCCCAGCGCCTCGGCCAGCCGGACGGCGCCCGTGCCGTGGCGACGGCCTGTGCGGCCAACGCGATTGCGCTGGGCATTCCCTGCCACCGTGTTGTCCGCGCCGACGGCACGCTGTCGGGCTACCGCTGGGGCGTCGAGCGCAAGCGCGCTCTGATCGACAAGGAGGCTACGATATGAATGCCCATGCCAGGGTTGCCGCATCGGCGGTTGAAGCTGCTCAGACGCGTGTCGCGGGTTACGACTGGCCCGCCCTTGCCGCCGAACTCGACGGCTTCGGCTGCGCGGTGATTGAAAAGCTGCTGTCGCCCGAAGAGTGCCGGCAGATCGCGGGCCTCTATCCCGAGGAGAAGCATTTCCGCAGCCACATCCATATGGCCAGGCATGGCTTCGGCAAGGGCGAGTACCGCTACTTCCGCTATCCCTTGCCCGACCTGCTGGGTGGCCTGCGCAGCGCGCTCTATCCCAGGCTGGCCGAGGTCGCCAACCGGTGGAGCGAGCGGATGGGGCAGGCCATGCGTTATCCCGCGACGCATGCCGCGTTTCTCGATCAGTGTCATGCCGCCGGCCAGACGCGGCCGACGCCGCTGCTGCTGCAATATGTGCCTGGCGACTTCAACTGCCTGCATCAGGATCTCTATGGCGACCTCGCCTTTCCGCTGCAGGTGGCGATCCTGCTCTCCGAGCCGGGCCAGGATTTCACCGGCGGTGAGTTCGCGCTGACCGAGCAGCGGCCGCGCATGCAGAGCCGCGTCGAAGTGGTGCCGCTGCGCCAGGGCGATGCCGTTGTCTTCGCCGTCCACAACCGGCCGGTACAGGAAACCAAGGGCAACTACCGCGTCAATTTGCGCCACGGCGTCAGCCGGCTCCGCTCAGGCATGCGGCATACGGTCGGGATTATTTTTCACGATGCGAAGTGAGCAGGGAGAAGATGGAGGTCCCCCTCACCCCGCCGGTGCATAGCGACTGACCACCATGCCACAGTCATAGGCCTTCGAGCCGAGCAGCCGCAGGTTTCTAAAACCGCCCTGATCAAAAATCCGGCGGCCCGCACCCAGCACCGCCGGGTTGATGAAAAGCTGAAACTCGTCGACCAGCCCGGCCGCGATCAGCGCCGAGGCGAAACCGGCGCCGCCGAACACGGCCATGTCGCCGCCCTCGCCCGCTTTCAGCGCATTGACTTCGCGCGGCAGGTCGCCGCTGGCCACGCTCGTGCGCTCCCAGACCGGCTCCCCGGCCGATTGCTTGAACTTATCACTGAGCACCACCTTGCGGGCGTCGACGATGCGTTGCGCAAAGGCGTAGAACGGATCGTGCGGAAACTTCTTGGCGGCATTGCCCCAATGGGTGAGATAGCCCTCCTGCGCCATCTTGCGGCTGAGCAGGATGGTATCGACGCCTGTGAAGACAGCGTTGAAGTCCTGCTTCAGCTCATCGTCCCAAGCGCTCTCGTCACCCCACTCCCAGAGCTGCCAGGAATGGTCCTCGGTGGCGCCGACAAAGCCGTCGACCGACATCTGCATCTGCAGGACCAGCTTTTTCACCGTCATTCTCCTCACGGCTATCGCAAAACAGTTTACATTTGGAACTGTTGACGCAAAGCCAAAACGATGTCAATAGTAAAGTGATTTAGAAATGGAACCATAGATGGCGACGCGCGAAAAATCCGACTGCCCGATCAACCTGTCGCTCGAACTCATCGGCGACCGCTGGACGCTGCTCATCATCCGCGACATGGTCTTCGCCGGGAAAAAGCACTTTCGCGAATTCCTGCAATCCGACGAAGGCATCTCCTCGCGCACGCTGGCCGAGCGACTGCAAACGCTTCAGGACGAAGGCATCCTCACCAGAAGCGACGACCCGACGCATGGCTTGAGAACGGTCTACCGGCTGACCGAAGCAGGCATCGACCTATTGCCGGTGCTGGCGACGCTCGGCGCCTGGGGCAGCAGGCACCGCAAGGCCGACGAGAGATTGGCCAGGATTGCCGATCAGTTGGCGGCAGGCGGCGAAGCAGCGCTGGAAAAGATGAAAGCGGCGCTGCGAACGGAGCATAGTGTCTAGGCGGTTGCGTTCAAGCCGAACCGGCATGGCTGTTGCCGCACCCAATCGCTCTTCGCTTGACAACCATCCATCTTTGTTCTTTATTTGTTCTATTCTATCAGCAACTGCGGATGTGCGGTCGATGGAAACGACAGCCACCATCCTGCATGCCGATCTCGACGCTTTCTACGCCTCTGTCGAGCAGTTGCTCGATCCGTCGCTGCGCGGCAAGCCGATCGCGTTGGGCGGCGGCGTCGTGCTCGCCGCTTCCTATGAGGCGCGCGCCTTCGGCGTGCGTGGCGGCATGCCGGGGCGCAAGGCGCGCGAACTCTGCCCGCATTTGATCTTCGTCGGCGGCAATTTCAGCCATTACCAGCGGCTGGGCGATGCGGCGATCAAGGTGCTCGACGATTTTACGCCTGTAGTCGAGCGCATTTCCATCGACGAGGCGTTTGCCGACGTCGCCGGCTGCACGCATCTGTTCGGCTCGCCGCAGGAGATCGCGACAACCATCCGCCGCCGTGTGCGGGCCGAACTCGGCCTGCCGATCTCGATCGGCGTGGCGCGCACCAAGCATCTGGCCAAGATCGCCTCGCAGGTCGCCAAACCCGACGGGCTGGTGGTCGTCGAACCCGGCACCGAACTCGCCTTCCTGCATGATCTGCCGGTCGGACTGATGTGGGGCGTCGGCCCGGCGACCAGGGCGCGGCTGGCCGAGATCGGCGTCGAGACCATCGGTCAACTGGCCAGGACGCATCGCGGCGCGCTGACGCGCCTGCTCGGTCCCGCCGCCGGCGAAAAGCTCGCCGCCCTGTCCTGGAACCGCGATCCGCGAAAGCTGGAGACGAAGCGCCGCGCGCATTCGGCCGGCGCCCAATCGGCGCTTGGCCAGAAGCCGGCTATGGCACGGGTCATCGTGCCGACACTGCTGCATCTGGCCGACCGCGTCGCCAGTCGGCTGCGCGCCAAGGCAAGGCCCGGCCGCACGGTGACGGTACGCGTGCGCTTTGCCGATCTCAGAGCCGTCACCCGCTCGATCACGCTTGACCAGCCGATCTCGGCGACCGCGATGCTGGCCGAGATCGCCGGCGATCTGGTGCGCGGCGTGCTTGCCGACAATCCACAGGAGAAAATGATCTCGCTGCTGGCGATCTCGGTCTCGCATCTTGAGGAAAGCTTCGAGTTGCAGCTCGACCTGCCGCTTGGCCTCGCCGACGAGAGGCGCCGGCCCGGCACGAAGAAGGGCCTAGCACGCTTCGACGCCGATCGCGCCATCGACAAGATCCGCGAGCGCTTCGGCAAACAGGCGGTCGGCTACGGCACCGTGGCACTGGAGGCGGCGCGCTCGGTTCCCGACGAATTCAGGGAGTTGGCGGAGAAGGAGCTGTGAAGCCGGGGGCTACTCCATCTCTTCGCCGTCCCAGTACCGCCTCACCGCTCCCATGTCGAAAATGCCGTCGCGCCGGCGCAAGGCGTCGACCGCCATCTTGTTGGAATCTGGATAGACGCAGACCTCGTTGGGATTTTTCTCGCCGATCATCAGGTAGCGGCACGGCCCCGTGCCGCTGTTGAGGAAGGAATGCCCGACCGCCAGGCCGGCCGGAAAGCAGACATAGTCGCCGGCTTTCATTTCGTGGCGCTCCTCGCCAAGCAGCAGCGTCACCTCCCCTTCCAGGATCAGCGCATGCTCCTCTTCCAGCATGTGATAGTGCCGGGGCGCCAGGCGCATGCCGGGCGCCGGCGCTTCGATCAGCATGCCGACATGATAGTCGGAGCGTCCCAGCGCGGCATAAGTCAGGTGCCTGGACCGGCCGCCGAACCGCGGACCTTCGCCCTCGACCTTCCATTCGACAGCATCGCTGGCGATCGGCGGGATCGGCGCGGCTGGGGGTTTGGTGACACCGGCCGTCACATCCGACGGCAGCGGATCGCCGGCGGCAAGGCCGGTGTTCTCGCCGTCCCAGTAGCTTCGGTTTGCAGCGAGATCGAAGATCGCGCGGCGGCCCAGGGCGCGTACCAGCACCTTGTTGGAGGCGGTGTAGACGACCACTTCATTCGGGTTGCGCTCGCCGACGATGACATAGCGGCACAGTGCGTCGCTGGTATTGATCAGACAATGCCCCGCCGCGGCACCGGCGGGAAAGCAGATGTAGTCGCCGGCCTTCATTGCATAGGCCGCGTCGCCGACATACGCGGTAAGCGCCCCTTCGAGGATGAAGACATGCTCTTCCTCGAAAATATGGTAATGCGCCGGCGAGGACTGCTTGCCAGCCGGAAGCTCCTCGATTGCCACGCCGACACGGTGTTTTTCGCCAAGGGCGGCCAGCGACAAATGCCGGTAGCGCAGGCCGAACCGTGGCACGTCGGACCATTCCGTCCACGGCACCTCATCCGATGCGAATGGTAGCGGCGGTTTAGCTTCGTCCACCATTAGGGCCTCCTGATCCTGTCGCCCTGCCCTCGTCGCGTGCTGCTGGAGGGTCCACGACGGAACAAAGCTGCCAGCTTCCGGCTAAACCGCCAAGCGGTGTTCGCTACGCTCCTGACATGGCTCGACAGGAGCCGCGCGCTTCAGCCTCGGATGGCCTTGCCCGCCTGCTGCAGCAATTCGAACGCCGCGAAGCGTTTGGCATGCCAGCCGGCCAACGTAGGGTCAGGATGATAGACCTCGCCGAGTTCCGACATGCCGGCCATCGCCGCCGCCACATCCTTGTAGGCACCGGCGGCGACCGCGCCCAGCATCGCCGAGCCGAGCAGCACCGGTTCCGGCGAGGTCGAGGCCACCACCACCATGCCTGTGGTGTCGGCCAGCAGTTGGCGCACCAGCGGGCTTTGGCCGGCGCCGCCACTGACCACGATGGTGTCGACGGCAATGCCTTTCTGATGTTCGGCCTGCACGATCTGGCGCGCGCCGTAGCCCAGCCCGCAGACCCCGGCGACATAGAGCCCGACCAGGCTGTCGAGGCTGGTGTCGAGATCGAGCCCGGCGATCAGCGCGCGCGCGTCCGGGTCGGCGAAGGGCGCGCGGTTGCCGAGGAACTCCGGCACGACATGGATGCCGCCGACCAGGGCCGGCGTGGCCGCGGCTCCATTGCGGCTTTGCGCCTGCAGCGACAGCCAGGCGCTGAGACTGAGCCCCTCGGCTTGCGCTTTGGCGGTCGCTTCGCCGGCTGCAGGATGCATGCGCACCAGATGATCAATCGCAGCACCAGCTGCCGACTGGCCGCCCTCGTTCAGCCACAGGCCCGGCACCATGGCCGAGAAATACGGACCCCAGACACCGTCGACGAAGGCCGGCTCGGCGGTCGACGACATTGTGCAGGCCGAGGTGCCGAAGACATAGGCCATGCGCGACAGCACGCTGCCGAAATCGCCGCGCGCGCCGACCGTGCCGACGCCCCCGGCATGCGCGTCGATCAGCCCAGCCGCCACCGCGGTGCCGGGGTTGAGACCAAGGTCTGCTGCTGCCTGCGCGGTCAATCCGCCGCCGAGTGCGGCACCGGCCGGCACGATCTCGGTGCCGATGCGCGTGAATGCCTCGTCGGCCAGAGCGCCGAGGCCGATCTTGCGGAAATACGTCTCGTCCCAGCGGCTCTCATGCGCCAGATAGGTCCATTTGCAGGTCACCGTGCAGACCGAACGGGCAAGGCTGCCGGTCGCCCGCCAGGTGAGGAAATCGGCGAGGTCCATGAACTGCCAGGCGGCGTCGAAAGTGGCGGGCAGGTTTTCGGCCAGCCACAAGAGTTTCGGCGTTTCCATCTCCGGCGAGATGACGCCGCCGACGTAGTTCAGCACCGCCTCGCCACTGCGATTGATGCCGCGCGTCTGCTCGACCGCGCGATGATCCATCCAGACGATGATGTTGCGTTCCGGATTGGCGGACTTGCTTACCGGCAGCGGCACGCCGCCCTCGCCCAGCACCACCAGCGAACAGGTGGCGTCGAAGCCGATGCCGGCGATCGCCTCGGGCGCCACGCCCGATTGCGCGACCGCTTCACGCGTGGCCGCGCAAACCGCCCGCCAGATGTCGTTGCTCGACTGCTCGACAATGTCGCCGGCCTCGCGCCAGACCTCGATGTCCCGTTTGGCCGAGGCAAGCAGGTTTCCCATGTGGTCGAACACCCCGGCCCGCGCGCTGCCGGTGCCGACGTCGATGCCGAGGAAGTGGGACATTGGGGGAAACCTTCGGTTTAAGGCAGTACGGGAATAGGAGATGGTGGCTTGGCTCGGGCCCGGGCATTGAACGGCAGAGCAATCATACTGCCCTACTGCCCTACTGCCCTACTGCCCTACTCCCCTACTCCCCTACTCCCCCTAGAGATCATTGCTCTGCGGCAAAATCACCAAATCCCTTATCGTCACATTGCGCGGCCGGGTCAGCATGAACATCACCGCTTCGGCCACTTCGCGTGGCTGCATCAGGCCGCCGGCGGCGAGTTCCTCTTCGAGCTTAGCCTTTGGCCAGTCGTCGACCAGTGCCGTCACCACCGGGCCGGGCGCCACGGCGCCGACGCGCAGGCCGTGCTTGGCGACTTGCCGGCGCACCGTGTGGACGAAGGCCTGCACGGCGTGCTTGGAGGCCGTGTAGATCGGTTCCCAGACCACCGGGACCAGACCGGCGATCGAACTGGTGACGATGACGTCGCCGGTCTTGCGTTCGATCATGTGCGGCAGCACCGCCTGGATCGAACGGAAGCAGGCATTGATGTTGAGGTTGAGCATGCGATCCCAGACGTCGGGATCGCCGGTCGCCACCTCGCCGCCGACATAGGCGCCGGCATTGGCATGGAAGATGTCGAGCTGGCCGGCCTTCTCCAGGATTTGCGGCATCATGGTGGCGACGCTTGCCGGCTGCATCAGGTCGATCACCAGCGGGATCGCTTTGGGGCCGAGTTCGGCGCACAGTTTGTTCAGCGTCGCCTCGGCGCGGTCGACCAGCACCACGGTGGCGCCGGCCGCCAGCATATGCCTGGCGCATTCGAGGCCGATGCCTGACGCGGCACCGGTGACGGCGGCAACTTTTCCGGACAGTTCTTGGCTCATGTCTTGCTTCCTGTTGATGGGTTCAGGCCCGGCCATGCGAGACACGCGAGCGGCGTGCCAGCGAGTCGACGATGACCGCGATGGCAAGCACGGCGCCGGTGATCATGTACCGAAGCGACGAGGACAGATCGAGCAGCGTGAGGCCGCTGGCGATCGACTGGATGACGATGATGCCGAGCAGTGCCGAATAGGCGCTGCCCCTGCCGCCGAACAGGCTGGTGCCGCCTATGACGGCCGCTGCGATGGCGTTGAGGTTGACGTCGCCCGTGCCGGCCTGCTGGCTGGCCGAGGCCAGGCGGGCCGCCGACAGCACGCCGCCGAAAGCCGCCAGCATCGAGCACAGCACGAAGGCGCTGGAATAGATCAGCCGCACATTGATGCCGGCGCGCCGCGCCGCCTCGCGGTTGCCGCCGACCGCCGACATAGAGCGGCCCCATTTGGTCCGCGTCAGCGCGTAGTGCATCGATATGACCAGGCCGACGAACAGGCCGAACATCCACGGAATGCCGCGCGCCTGATTGAGATAGAAGACGATGAGCTCGAGAATGACCGTAATCACCACCGCGCGCGTGACGAGCCCGCCGGTCGACGGCGCCGACAGGTTCGCGGCGCGGCGGCGCGCGACGGTGCGCAGGCCGGTGATCAGCATGACGATGCCCGGCACGGCCGCCAGAGCGAACGAGACGAGTTTGGGCATCATCAGCAACTGGCCGAAATTCACCAGGTTCGAGCCGTAGGGCAGGTTGATCGAGCCGGTCGAGCCGAGGATGTAGAGCTGCAGGCCAAGCACCGCCAGCAAGCCGGCCAGCGTCGAGACGAAGCTCGGCATGCCGAGCCGGTTGAACAGCAGCGCATAGAGGGCGCCGATGAAGCCGCCGACGGCAACAGCGGCCAGAATCGCGAGCGCCACCGGCCAGCCCTGGTTGACCCACAGCGTGCCGACCATGGCCGAGGCAAAGCCGCTGATCGAACCGACCGACAGGTCGATCTCGCCGACCATCAAAACGCAGACGATGCCGAGCGCGATGACGCCGACGGTTGAGCAATCGAACAGCAGATTGACCAGATTGCTGCTCGACAGGAAGATCGGGTTGATGCTGGCGAACACCGTCCAGATGATGACCAGCCCGACAATCACTGGCAGCGAGCCGAGATCGCCCGAGCGGACCCGGTCGAAGAACCGGCGGATGGCGCCGCCGATCCCCGCCTCGTGCTTGACGCGCACATCGGCGCGGTCGAGCTGCGGCGGGACAGGGGCGGCCTGTTCGGCTTCGCGGCTCATGGGCGTGGCTCCTGGGTCTGGTCTTGCCTGGCCTGCCTGCGCTCGGCGCGCCGCGACACCGAATTGTTCGAGGCGCCGGTGATGGCGCTGACCAGTTCCTGGTTCGAGGCATCGGGCGAGAAGATGCCGTTGTTGCGGCCAAGCCGCAGCACGACGATGCGGTCGGCGACGGCGCGCACGTCTTCCATGTTGTGGCTGATGATGACGACGCCGAGGCCGCGGTCGCGCACCCGCTCGATCAAATTGAGCACTTCCGCCGTCTGCGCCACGCCAAGCGCTGCCGTCGGCTCGTCGAGCAGGATGAGCTTGGGTTCGAGCAGCAGCGAGCGCGCGATCGCCACCGTCTGGCGCTGGCCGCCCGACAGTGAAGCGACCACTTCGCGGACACTCGGGATGCGCGCCGAAAGCTCGTTGAGCAGCGTCCAGGCGCGCACTTCCATCGCCACCTCGTCCAGCCGCAGCGGGCTGAGTTCGCGGCCAAGGAAGATGTTGGCGACGATGTCGAGGTTCTCGCACAGCGCCAGGTCCTGGAACACGGTGGCGATGCCGAGCGTCAGCGCGGCACTCGGATCGGCAAGTGTCACCTGCTTGCCGCGAAAACTGATCGTGCCTGAGCTCGGCTGATGCACGCCGGCCAGGATCTTGACCAGGGTCGACTTGCCGGCGCCATTGTCGCCGACCAGCGCCACCACTTCGCCTGCATGGACATCGAGATCGATGTCGGTGAGCGCCGAAACGGCGCCGAAATTCTTCGAAACGCCGCGCAGGCTGAGCACCAGCTCGCCTGCCGGAACCGGTTCGTCCGAGGTATCGGTCATGCCAGGAAGCCTTTCAAAACCGGTTCAAAAATTTCGCATGAGCGCTGCCTGGCCACCACGCGGGTGGCCAGGCAGCGGAGCGGGCAAGGGTCGCGGTCAGTTCCCGATGCCCAGCTTCTTGCAGCCTTCCGCGTAACGATCGACGCAGAGCTCGGCCGCGGTGTTGATCTTCTTGTCGATGATCTCGGCCTTCAGGTTTTCCTGCGTCACAACAGCCGGCGTGAACAGCTGCGAGGGCGTATCGTACAGCGTCATCTCGGCCTTAGGCGTCTCGCCAGAAAGTAGCTTGATGGCGATGTTGGCGGCGGCCGCCGCCACGATCTCGCTCGGCTTGGAGATGGTGTTGTACTGGTCGCCGGCGATGATCAGCTGCAAGGCTGCGATGGTCGCGTCATTGCCGGTCACCGGCGGCACCGGATCGACGCCGGCCGCCTTGAAGGCCGCGATGGCGCCGCCACCGGTGCCGTCATTGGCGGCAACCACGCCGAGGATTTTCGGGCCGAAGCGGGTGATCTGGCCGCCGGCCCATTGCTGCGCCTTCGGCGGCGCCCATTCCGGCGTGTCGTATTCGGCCAGGATCTTGTAGCCGCTGTTGTCGAGGCCGGCATGGATGCCCTTCTTGATCAGGCCGGCCGCCGCGTCGGTCGGCGAACCGTTGATCTGTAAAACGCCGCCGGTGGCCGGATCGACCTTCAGCGCCTTCAGGTGCTCGACCAGCGAATCGGCGATGGCCTTGCCGATGCCTTCATTGTTGAACGAGACATAGAAGTCGGCCGGCGCTGTCGGGATTGGCCGGTCATAGGCTATGACCTTGATGCCCTGGCTCTGCGCCAGCTTGACCAGCGAGGCGGCGGCGGTCGAGTCGACGGGGTCGAGCACAATCGCCTTGGCGCCCTGCGAGATCACCGAGTTGAACTGCTGCTGCTGGCGCGAGGCGTCGGCATCGGCGTTCTGGTAGAGCACCTTGCAGCCCGGGCATAGCTTCTTCATCTCGGCGGCGAAGCCGGGATAATCATGCTGTTCGTAACGGGTCGAGGCCTGGTCAGGCATCAGGAAGGCGACGGTGGCGTCGGTGACTTCGGCTGCCTTGGCGATAGCGGCGGTGCCTGCCAGCAGCGACAGCGCAAGCGCTGCCATGCCGGCGGACTTGCCAGTGGACTTCAATGAAATTGAAAGTTTGGTCATTCGGTCTTCTCCGTTTCTGGATATGTTGTAAGAAGGTCGTTGACTGCTTTGGTGGTCTGAAGACACCCATCCACCCTCGCCCCAACTGCAGGGGAACCAGGGTCCGGCGCTGGACTTTCGAGCCGCGCCGACGTCCTCCGCCGACGAAGGAATTCGAGACAAGCGTTCTCCATCGCGAACCGCTCAACGCGGCTCACGTCCGTCATGCAAAAGAAAAATCCTCCCTTGGTTCCTCCCTGGCTCCTCCGTTAAGCGGCTTTTCCCGCGTTGATGTTGTCGGCCAGCAGGCGCCTGAAGCGCGAGGGCGGCATGCCCTTCTCCGCCAGGAACTGCCGGTTGAAATTGGACAGGTTGTTGAAGCCGACCTCGTAGCAGATGTCGGGTAATCGACGCCTGCTCATCGCTCATCAGGATCTGGCAGGCGAGATTGATGCGCAGCCGCTTGACATACTGCACCAGCGACATGCCGGTGTGGCGGCGAAACGAGCGCGAGAAGGCCCCGGTCGACTGGCCGGCGATGGCGGCGAGATCCGCCTCGTCGAACAGCTGCGTCAGGTTCTCCCTGATATAGGCGAGCGCCTTGTTCATGCCGGCGGTCATGTAGCCCGACGGATCGGGCCGATAGCTGGCGCTGGCCAGCAGCTGGAATTCCTGGGCGCGGCTGAGCAGGCCGGCGATCATCATGAACAGCTCGATGCGGCGCACGCCCTGCGCCTGCATCATCTCTTCCATCAATGGCGCCAGCGCCTTGCTGGTGCGGTTGGAAAACAGCACGCCGCGCCGCGACGCCTCGAGCAGAGCCGCAAGCCCCGCCAGCTCCGGCAGCACATGCATGGCATCGCCGATGAAACTTTCGGAAAACTGAATAATGCGGCCGCGCAGCGGGATCGAGCTGTCCTTGGGGATGTCGCTGACCCAATTGTGGGGCAGGTTCGGACCCGTCAGCACCAGATTGCCCGGCTCGAACTCGCCGATGAAGTCGCCGACGAAATAGCGGCCGTTGGTGAAGATCACCTGATGCAGTTCATATTCGGGATGGAAGTGCCAGCGCACCGTGTGGAAGGGGTAGCCGTGCGACCACGCCTTGAAGGACTCACCGCGTCGTATCTGGACAACTTCCAGGTCCGGTTCCATGTCCGTTTCCTCCCGGGCCGGCACGGATATTTGCCGCGTTCGGCCCAATTCCCTAAACCGGCCGAATTGGTTTCGGCTCTGCATTTCAAGAGCCACGGTACCGGCTCGTGACAACAGGCGCCACCACGATTCAAGACAACGGATGATACTTTTTTAACCGGAAGGGCGCCGCTCAGAGGCGCTATTCGGGCAGAACAGGTCAGTCTTGCTGACGCGTTCGCTCGACTGACCAACGAGAACACTACCGCCCGAAACGGAATTCCAACGTGTCCGGTGGGCGCCTGGCCTATCGCAAGAACAGCGTGTTCAGGCGCTGTTGCAGCGCCGTCATCGTAGTTCAGCTGGTGCGCAGCGCACCACCCGCCACCGTCGCGAGCGGCGTAACCATGTCAGGCACCAGTATGTCGTGGCGGCGCGCGAAGCTGACCAGCGTGGCCCGCACCGTCTCCGGATCGATTTCGCCGACGATGCCCGCCTTGCAAGCGTTGAGTGCGATGGCATGGGCGCCGTTGCGGCCGGCGCTCGGCCAGTCCTGCAGCAGTGCATAGGCTTCCATCACGCTGTCGATCTTCCTCGGAAAGCCCATTCCGACCAGAAGTGTGACCGGTTCTTCGAATTGCCCGCGATTCATGGCTTGTGCCTCCTCTCGATTGTTCAGGGCCTGCAGCGGGCCGAACACCGGGAAGCACGGCCCGCCGCGGATAGGTGAAGGGACTGGCCGATTTCCGTTCAGCCGCTGCCGGCGGATACCTCGGATGTTGCCGACACTTGCTGCGCCGCGAGGAACATCAGCGCCGACGCCGCGGTTCGCCGGTTCCAGCCGGCGGCTTCAGCCATGTCGAGCAGCCCTGCCAGCGGCTTCAGCACGTTCCTGCATTCTGTTTCATAGGCCAGGAATTCCTTCGCTTGATGCGTAGGAGCCGGTACGGATCCGAGGCCAGCCATTGCATCCATCTTTGCCTCCACTCTCTCTTCGACTGACGCCCGCTCCCCGCCAGGGGAGCGGGCGGATTGGGCCGCGACTTCAGAAGTCCATGCCGGCGCCGGCGGGCATTGCCGGGGCGGCGGCTTCCTTCTTCGGCTTCTCGGCCACCATGGCCTCCGTGGTCACCAGCAGGCCGGCGACCGATGCCGCGTCCTGGAGGGCGGTGCGCACCACCTTGGCCGGGTCGATAACGCCCTGGCCGAAGAGATCGCCGAATTCATTGGTCTGGGCGTTCCAGCCCCAACCGAATTCGCTTTTCTCGCGCAGCTTGCCGACAATGATCGAGCCTTCGGCGCCGGCATTCTCGGCGATCTGCCGGACCGGCGTTTCGATGGCACGGCGCACGATGTCGACACCTGTCCTCTGGTCCGCATTGTCGGTCTGCACGGTATCGAGCGCCTTGGCCGCCCGCAGCAAGGCGACGCCGCCGCCGGGCAGCACGCCCTCCTCGACGGCCGCGCGGGTTGCATGCAGTGCGTCGTCGACACGGTCCTTGCGCTCCTTGACCTCGACCTCGGTCGAGCCGCCGACCCGGATCACCGCAACGCCGCCTGCGAGCTTGGCCAGCCGCTCCTGCAGCTTCTCGCGGTCATAGTCGGAGGTGGTCTCCTCGATCTGCGCCTTGATCTGTGCGACACGGCCCTGGATCTCTTCCTTGCGGCCGACACCATCGACGATGGTGGTGTTTTCCTTCTCGATCACCACCTTCTTGGCGCGGCCCAGCATCTGCAGCGTTACATTTTCCAGTTTGATGCCGAGATCTTCCGAGATCGCGGTGCCGCCGGTGAGAATGGCGATGTCCTCCAGCATGGCCTTGCGGCGGTCGCCGAAGCCCGGCGCCTTGACGGCCGCGACCTTGAGGCCGCCGCGCAGCTTGTTGACGACCAGCGTGGCAAGCGCCTCGCCCTCCACATCCTCGGCGATGATCAGGAGCGGCTTGCCAGACTGCACCACGGCTTCGAGCACGGGCAGCATCGCTTGCAGATTGGAGAGCTTCTTCTCGTGGATCAGCACATAGGGCTCGTCGAGTTCCACGCGCATCTTGTCCTGGTTGGTGATGAAATAGGGCGAGAGGTAGCCGCGATCGAACTGCATGCCTTCCACGACTTCGAGTTCGGTCTCGGCGGTCTTGGCCTCCTCCACCGTGATGACGCCTTCATTGCCGACCTTCTCCATCGCCTCAGCGAGGAAGCGGCCGATTTCGGCATCGCCATTGGCGGAGATGGTCCCGACCTGCGCGATCTCGTCGTTTCGGGTGACCTTGCGGGCATTGGTCTTCAGTTCGGCGACCACCGCATCGACCGCCTTGTCGATGCCGCGCTTCAGATCCATCGGGTTCATACCCGAGGCAACCGCCTTGGCCCCTTCCCTGACGATCGCCTGTGCAAGCACCGTTGCGGTCGTCGTGCCGTCGCCGGCAAGGTCGTTGGTCTTGGAGGCCACCTCACGCACCATCTGGGCGCCCATGTTCTCGAACTTGTCCTCCAGTTCGATCTCCTTGGCGACGGTGACGCCGTCCTTGGTGATGCGCGGCGCGCCGAACGACTTGTCGATGACCACATTGCGCCCCTTGGGACCGAGCGTCACCTTCACCGCATTGGCAAGGATGTCGACGCCGCGCAGCATCTTCTCGCGCGCTTCGGTATGGAATTTCACTTCTTTGGCAGCCATTGGATCACTCCTTTATCTAGGCAGCATTCGTTGACTGGTTGGATACAAGAAGCCGTCAGGCGGCCTTCTTCACTTCGGCGATCTCATCGATGATCCCCATCACGTCGCTCTCCTTCATGATGAGCAGGTCCTCGCCGTCGAGTTTGATCTCGGTGCCGGACCATTTGCCGAACAGGATGCGGTCGCCGACCTTGACATCGAGTTCGACAAGCTTGCCGCTGTCGTCGCGGGCGCCGGGACCGACGGCGAGCACTTCGCCTTCCTGCGGTTTTTCCTTTGCGGTATCGGGGATGATGATGCCGCCGGAGGTCTTCTCCTCGGCTTCAAGGCGGCGGACCAGAATACGGTCATGCAATGGACGGAACGCCATGTCGTTCTCCTCGTGGACAAACAGGTTTTGAGGTTCCTCCGCACCGAACCGGCAATATCGGACCGGTGCGGAACGCCGCGACCCTTCGTCAGGCATCGCGGCGCATATCGAGCTAGTTTTGCCGTTTTTCGGTTTCAAGAGACCAGCGCAAAAATTTTTATATTCGACAAGAATGAGCGCCAAGGCACTGTTATGGCGTGGCTATTTTCGGAACCCGCGAGCTTCTCGCGGCGTTGTTTGAAGAGGGCCGACAGAACCGATCGGCCCGGCCCGGCATTGGGCGGGTTCAACACAAATGCCCGCCGGCTGGATGCCTCAGCGGAGAAGGAGAAAGACATGGCCGATACGGTCAGCAACGAATTCCGCCTGCAAATGGAAGGTTATGGCCTGACGACGGCCGAAATCCACTATTACCTGCCCGATCATCCAAGCCTGCTTCAGCTCTATGTCTGGCAGGACTATGATCTCGCTCCAGCCTTTCCCGAACTCAAGGGTTTTCTCCAATATTGGGAGCGCGAACTCGATGGTCCGCTCCACTCGGTTCGCGTTGCTCATCACCGGCTCATCCAGCCTTCGGAATGGCGGGCCGTCGAGGGCATAATCACGGTCCACTAGGGTCTTTGCGACGGCCTCCGCTACGTCACGACATTGGGGCAGGCTCCCGCCGGCCCCACGCAGCGCGACAGCCAACAACCTCCACTCCAAGATTTCCAATTTCCGTATTGTAAAACGATCGCGCCGCGCTAGCCTGAAATCAGATGCGAGGCGGGGAAGAGGAATGGAGCTCCAACTCAACGGCAAGGTGGCGCTGGTCACCGGCTCGACGCAAGGCATTGGCCGCGCCATCGCCGAGACGCTGGCGCGCTGCGGCGCCGGCGGCCTGCTCGTCACCGGGCGCGAGAAGACGCGCGGCGATGCCGTGGCGGAAGAGCTTTCGCGGCTCGGCACGCCGACGGTTTTCGTCGCCGCCGACCTCGCCGACCCGGCAGCCCCTGCCCTTTTGGCGCAAGCCTGCATCGAGCGCTTCGGCCGCATCGATGCGCTGGTCAACGCCGCAGGGCTGACCGACCGGGCCTCCTTCGTCGATGCCGATCTCGACGGCTGGGCCTCGCTGTTCGCGGTCAACGCGCGGGCGCCGTTCTTCCTCATGCAGGCGGCCATCGCCGACATGAAGAAGCGCGGAGAGCGCGGCGCCATCGTCAACATCCTGTCGATCAACGCCCATTGCGGCTCGCCGGAGCTCGCCGTCTATTCCGCAAGCAAGGGCGCGCTGGCCACGCTGACCAAAAACGCCGCCAACGCCCATCGCTTCGATCGCATCCGCGTCAACGGCATCAATGTCGGCTGGACCGACACGCCGGCCGAACGCGTCATGCAGGCCGACACGCTGGGCAACGGGCCGGGCTGGCTCGATGCCGCCAACGCCTCGCAACCCTTCGGCCGCCTGTTCTCGACGAGCGATATCGCCAACCTCGCCGTCTTCCTGCTTTCGGATGCTGCCGGGCCGATGACCGGCACGCTCGTCGATCAGGAACAGTGGGTGATTGGGGCGAACCGGTGAGCGCCATCGAAACGCAAGCGCCTGCATGACGCATCTCGCCGTCGGCGATTTCACGGTTGCCATCAGAAATTTGTCGCGATGACGGTGACTGAAAAAGCCTATCGCATCATTCGCTCAAAGCACCCGTGCCGCCTCACAGCGCCAGGCTTCCCTGCTCCACCTCCTCGGCATTCGGATCTCCCGGTGCGGTGGCCCAGGCCAATTCGACCAGTGTCACGGTGCGCCGGCCTGTCCCGTCGAGCTGGCAGACGATGAGGCCCTGCTCCTCGATATAGGTCAAGAGGCGCCGGGCGCGGCGCAGCGAGTGCGAGCCGTAGGCGCGGGCGATCGCGGCGTCGCTCGGGCAAGGCCAGCCCTCCTTCGCCGCGCGGGCAATCATCATGAACACGCCCTGCATGTCGTCGGGCAGCAGCGACGCGCGGACGGAAACGTCCCGCCATGCGTCGTCCTGCGTCGTCTCTGACCCAAGGCCGGCCCGGGCGCGCGTCAGCATGCGGCGGAACTCCGGCAAATCTGGCACCACCGAGGCCAGGCCTTCGATGCGGCAGCGGACCACGAACTCCTGATAGAGCACGCCGATCACGCGAAAACCGGCGTCGGGCTGCGCCAGGATGGCGCGCAGCACACGGTCCACGCGCTCGCGGCGCTCGGCCAGATCCTCGGCGCTGACTTGCGGCTCCGCCGGTTCGGGGCGGATTTCCAAGGCCGCCGACTTCGCCGCCATCAACTGGTCGAGCAGGTCCGGCGACGCCGGGCGGCGCGGCGTGCGCACCGTTTCGGGCGGCGGCGCCGCCAGGATGATCGCGCGTGCATCCTCGAGTGCTGCTTCCGGCATCGCCATCAGCCGCGGCGTTCCGTTGCGCGGGCTCGTATCCGTCGGGCCGATGCGCAGGCCCAGCGGACGGCGCGACAGCGCCGGGCCGAGCGCCATGAACTGCCCGCGTTCCAGGTCGCGAAACGCCTCCGCCTGGCGCCGCTCCATGCCCAGAAGGTCGGCGGCACGCGCCATGTCGATATCGAGGAAGGTGCGGCCCATGAGGAAGTTGGACGCCTCGGCGGCGACGTTCTTGGCGAGCTTTGCCAGCCGCTGGGTGGCGATGATGCCGGCCAGCCCGCGCTTTCGGCCACGGCACATCAAATTGGTCATCGCGCCGAGCGAGAGCTTTCGCGCCTCGTCGGAAACCTCGCCGGCCACCGCCGGCGCGAACAGCTGCGCCTCGTCCACCACCACCAGCATCGGGTACCAGTGGTCACGGGCGACCTCGAACAGCCCGCCGAGGAAGGCGGCGGCACGCCGCATCTGGTTCTCGGCGTCGAGCCCTTCGAGATTGAGCACGGTGGAGACGCGATGCATGCGCGCCCGCTCGCCGGCCGCCTGCAGGCCGCGCTCGGTATGCTGCTCGGCATCGATCACCAGATGGCCGTAACGGTCGCCCAGCGAAACGAAGTCGCCCTCGGGATCGATGATGGTCTGCTGCACCCAGGGCGCGCTCTGCTCCAGCAGGCGCCGCAGCAGATGCGACTTGCCGGAGCCCGAATTGCCCTGCACCAAAAGGCGCGTCGCGAGCAGTTCCTCGAGATCCAGCTTCGCCGGGGCGCCTGCGGTCGTCTGTCCCATCTCGATCGCAACGGTCATCTCGACTCAGGCGCTCCTTTCGCAGACGGGCTTATCAACTGGGTCACGGCCCGTCGAGCGTGCATGACCGCCCGCGGCGTGTTGCGCACAACTGTGCAGGCACCGTCTGGAGGGGTCATCAGCCGATGCCTGGCGCAAACTTTGGGTTGACCCCTTCGGACCACGAGGCGACACTCCTCCCAACGCTACGAGTGCGAGGAGGAATGCGATGGACGAGCCCGAACGGTGGCGCCACATGTCGACGGCGCCGAAGGACGGCAGCCGCATCCTGGTCACTGTGCGTCCGTCCGAACAGGGACCGGCGGAAGTCGACCTTGCCTATTGGTCGCGTGCCGACCAGTTCGCCTCGGAAGGCTGGCGCGCGTCGGACTCTTCGCCCGGGCGCGTCATCGAATACGCCGACCCGGAACTGAAGTGCTGGATGCCGCTGCCCACCGCCAACCTTAGCCGCGCGTCGATGCCGGCGCCCTGGGAAGGCGAAGACGCCCAGCAGTTGGATGGGTCCGGGATTTGAGGGGCGCAAGAAATTGGCGAAAGCCGCAAAGCTGCCAATCTCCCCCCTCGTGGGGGAGATTGGCAGTTTCGTTGCCAGCTCGTTAAAACTTGCCTCTCAGAACAGGAACGCGGCTGTGGCGGGGTTGGGTCCGTTGCGGCCCTCGGGCGAATCCATGCCGCGGATCGTCTGCAGGTCCTGCGCATCCAGTTCGAAATCGAAGACATCGAAATTGGCGGCGATGCGATCCCTGCGGATCGACTTTGGAATGACGATCAGCCCCTCCTGGAGATGCCAGCGGATGATCGCCTGGGCGACGGACTTGCCATGTTTTTTGGCGATGCCTGCAATGGTCGGATCGCCGAGCAGCCGGCCGCTGCCCAGAGGGCTCCAGCTTTCGATACGGATGTCGTGCTTGGCATGAAAGTCCCTGACACGGCGCTGCTGGAACTGGGGATGCAGCTCGATCTGGTTGACGACGGGCGTCACACCGGTCTCGCCGATGATCCGCTCCAGATGGTCCTGGTTGAAGTTCGAAACGCCGATCGACTTGATGCGGCCGGCCTGCCGGAGTTCGACCAGCGTCTTCCAGGCCTCGACATATTTGTCCTGGCTGGGCACAGGCCAGTGGATCAGGAACAGGTCGATCTGTTCGACGCCGAGCTTCTCCATCGTCTCGTCGAAGGCCCGCAGCGCGGCATCGCGCTGATGCGCGCCGTTGCGCAGTTTCGAGGTGATGAACAGCTCAGCCCGCGGCACGCCGGCACTGCGGATCGCCTCTCCGACCCCTTCCTCGTTCTGATAGCCTTCGGCGGTGTCGATCAGGCGATAGCCGGCCTCGATGCCCCAACCCACCACGTCGGCGGTGATGTCCTGGTCGACCTGCCACACACCGAGGCCGAGTTGGGGAATGGCGGAGCCGTCGTTCAATGCAATCTGTTCGGGCATGGTGGGCTGTTCAGGCATGAGGGATCCTTTGCAAAGCTGGGCCGGGCGTCCGCCCGGCGCACAGCCTATCTAGGTCCGACAAGGGGCAACGGCCAGCCGACAGCGGACAAATTGCCGTGTGAAGTGCGCCTGCAAGTGTGACTTCGGCGTCGGCCGCATCCTCACCGCGGCCGGCGCACCGCCCGCACCACCCCGGCGGATGTGCTGCCGCAATAAAGGCGGTCGCCGCCATCGGATTCCAGCCCCGACACACCCATCCCGGCCGGCATGTCGAGCTTCTCCAGAACCTTGCCTGATTTCGGGTCGACGCGGCGCAGGTCGCTCTGGTCGCCTTCCCAGGTGGCGTGCCACAGCTCGCCCTCGACCCATGTCACCCCGGTGACGAAGCGGTTGGATTCGATGGTGCGCAGGATCGCACCGGTTTCCGGATCGACCTGGTGGATCTTGCGTTCGCGGTATTGTCCCACCCAGAGCGTTCCTTCGGCCCAGGTCAGCCCGGAATCGCCGCCACCACCGGGCGCCGGAATGGTCGCCAGCACCTGGCCGGTATCAGGGTCGATCTTCTGTATCAGGTCGTTGGCAAGCTGGAAGAAATGCTGGCCGTCCCAGGCGGTGCCGGCATGCGCCGCGACATCGATCGAGCGCAGGTTCTGCCCGCTCTCCGGATCGAAGGCGTTCAGCTTCTCGCCCGAGGCAAACCAGACATTGTTGCCGTCAAAGCTCACCCCATGCACCCTCTCCACATCGGCAAAGGGCCCGTATTCGCGCAGGATTTCGGCCGTTGACTGTTTCATGTCCTTGTCCTCACTGAGATCCGATGTCACTTCCTAACCGTTCGGCAGCGGGGCCGGGAGTAACAAGGTGGTCGTGAATCCCACCAGTGGAGGCGTCATCCAGCGGCGCGCCCGGCCGTGACCGAAAAACTGCACCTTGCCGGCCTCGCCAAGCTGCTCCAACGCCCGCTGCACGCTGCGTTGGCCGGTGCCAAGCGCCAGCGCCAACGCCGAACTCGCCCAGGATTCACCGTCGGCAAGGAAAGCCAGCACCGCCGCGTGCCGCTCCTCGATCGGCCGCGCCAGCACCAGCACCTCGCGTGCCTGGCGCGGCGCCAGCGCGAAGCCCTGGCTGGTGGCGCCGATGTCGGCCAGGCTCCGCAATTCGGTGCGCAGCCGACCGATCTCGACCCGCAGCCGCGCCCGATGCGATTCATCGGCGTGCCTGCCGCCGAAGGCTTGCGCGATCAGCGTCGCCCTGGACACATCGCCTGGCCACGCTTCGGCGAGCGTACGGGCCAGCGCGAACAGAACCGGGCGCGTGGCCAGCGAGACCGTTTTCTCCTGTTGGCGCACGACATATCGGAAATTATCGACCAGCAGCGCCGGCGACGCCTGCAACGCCTCGACGTCCTCAAGCAGCAACGGGCGCTGCTCGCCAGCCGCGATCAGCCGTGCCGCCGGCGTGTCCAGCGCCAGGAATGCGCGGTCGACTTCAGCGATGAGCCCCGCAATGCCGGCCTGGCGGGCGGCGTGGCGTGCCCACTCCAACGCCCTGCGCGCCGGCTTCGTCTTGAGGCGCCGCATCGCGATGCCGGCGACGGCCAGTTCGTGGGCGGCGCGCGAGGCCGGCGGAAGCGGTGCCGGGTCGAGCCCCGCCAGCACGTCTTCGGCCTCGTCAAGACGGCCGATCAATAGCAGGCGCCGCACCTTGAGGTGGCCGGCATGCGCTGCGTTCAGCCGGTCGCCACGCTTTTCCAGCGTCGCCCGCGCCGCATCCAAAGCCTTGGCCGGCCAGCCGAGATCCCGCGAGACCAGCGCGATCTCGGCCTCGGCAACGACGCATCTGGCACGCGCTACCGCCTCTTTCGGGCCGAAGCCGCGCGCGGCACGCCGCAGCAGCGCCTTGGCGCGATCGAGATCGCCGAGCTGCGCCATGGCAATGCCGCGCAGCGCCAGCGCCGGCGGGTCTTCGCGCAAGGCGACGCGATCCAGCGCGCCGAGCGGGTCGCCTCCGGCCAGTGCCAGCGCAGCCGCGGTGATCAGCGAATCCATTCAAATCCCGTCACACTTGTAACTCCCACCCTTGTGCGTCGCCGCCCTAACTTAAATCCGTACCGTCAACCGGCAAGCCGCATCGGCAACTATCGGCAACGCGCGGCACGCCAAGGGAGAACCGACAATGCCAACCGACACTCCTCTCCACCCGGCCGAAGGCACCGTGAGGATGCGCCACCCCTGCTGCGACGGGCCGGCTCCTGCAAATCCCGTCACACTTGTAACTCCCACCCTCCCGCTTCACCGCCCTATTCTGGCTGACAGCAAGCGACAACTGACTGGCAAAGGAGACGACCAATGACCAAGCACATCGCAATGAAGACCCCGCCCATCGTTTCGAGGCAGGACTGGGAAGCCGCCCGCGAACAGATGCTGGTGAAGGAAAAGGCAACACTGCGCGCCAAGGACGCATTGGCCGCCGAGCGCCGGCGCATGCCGTGGATGGAAGTCGACAAGGCCTATGTGTTCGAGGGACCGAACGGCAGAGCGAGCCTGCTCGATCTGTTCGAAGGCCGCCGCCAGCTGATCGTCTATCGCGCCTTCTTCGAGCCCGGCGTGCATGGCTGGCCCGATCACGCCTGCCGCGGCTGTTCGCTGGGCGCCGACCAGGTCGGCCACCTCGCCCATCTCAACGCCCGCAACACCACGCTTGCCTACGCTTCGCGTGCCCCGCAGGCCGACATTGCGCGGCTGAAGCAGCGGATGGGCTGGCAGATGCCCTGGTACACAATCACTGACAGTTTCGACAAGGACTTCGGTGTCGACGAATGGCACGGCCACAACGTCTTCATCCGTGACGGCGATCGCATCTTCCGCACCTACTTGATTAACAGCCGCGGCGACGAAGCGATGGGCACCGTCTGGAGCTATCTCGACGCGACGCCGCTCGGCCGCCAGGAAATCTGGGAGGATTCGCCCGAAGGCTATCCGCAGACTCCACTCTACTCCTGGTGGAACTGGCACGACAATTACGACGCCGGGGCCGACAAGAAATGGGAAGAAGTGTCTGCTGCCGGCGAGGCTGCATTCCGCGACAAGGGCGAGCAGTAACGGTTGTCCAGTCTGGGTTCCTCTCCCACTCCGTGGAGAGAGGAACCTGTCGTGACTGGCATGATCATCAAGGATCAAGGCGATGAGCGATATCCACACAGGTGCCGGCAGCACGATCCCAGAAGCCGCCACCCTCGGGCTGGCCGACTGGCTTTGCCTTGCCGCGGCACCGACCTTCGCCGTGATGGCGCTGCTCACCTGCATCTTCAGCGGCGATGCGGCCATGCAGTGCATGGGCACCGACGCCTCGCCCCTCACGGGCATGGCCGCGATGTATCTGCTGATGAGCGCATTCCATCTGGCGCCCTGGCTGCGGGTGATCTCCGGCCGGCAGGCCCGCTAGGCCATTCCAATTCTAGACACCCCACACATCGGAGAAGACAATGAGACTGGTCAGGCTGAGAGCGCCGGGCGGCTTGGGCAATCTCGACCTGGTCGAGGAAGATCCGCCCCAGCCAGGGCCGGGCGAGGTGCTGGTCAGGATCCGGGCCTGCGCGCTGAACATGCGCGACGACTTTGCCGTGCAAGGCAAGATGCCTCTCGCCGACGGCCGCGTTCCGCTCTCCGACGGCGCCGGCGAAGTGATTGCCCTCGGCGACGGTGTCGATGCACTCAGGCCCGGAGACAGCGTCGTCAGCGTCTTCTATCCCTGGTGGCTGGGCGGTAACATGACGCCCTGCACCCGGCGCGATATTCCGGGAGACAGTTTCGACGGCTTCGCCAGCGAGTATGTCTGCATGCCGGCGCACGCTTTCACCAGGGCACCGGCAGGCTATACGCATGTCGAGGCGGCGTCGCTCACCTGCACGGGCGTTACTGCCTGGCGCGGCCTGGTTGTGTGCGGCAAGGTGAAGCCGGGCGACGCAGTGCTGGTCCTCGGCTCGGGCAGTGTATCGTTGTTCGCGTTGCAATTCGCCAAGGCCGCTGGCGCCCGGGTCATCGCCACCTCATCCGACGAGCAGAAGCTGGAAAGGCTCAAGCGCCTCGGAGCCGACGCCGTCATCAACTACAAGTCCGTCCCGGACTGGGGCCGCAAGGCCAAGGATCTGACGGGCGGGCGCGGCGTCGATCACGTGATCGAGGTCGGCGGACCCGCCACGCTGGCGCAGTCGATTGTCGCCTGCCGCACGGGCGGTCACATCGCGCTGGTCGGCGTCCTGACCGGCTTTGCGGCGGAAGTGTCTATCCCAGCCCTGTTTTCCAACCAGATCCGCATCAGCGGCATTTCCATCGGCAGCCGGGCCGACCAGGAGGATATGATCCGCGCGATAGAGTCCAACAGGCTGAAGCCCGTCATAGACCGCCACTTTCCGCTGCAGGACATCGCCACCGCCTTCGCGCATTACGAATCCCGAAAGCATTTCGGCAAGGTCTGCCTTGACGTTTGAGCGTCCTCCGCCAGCAGCACGATGAAGGGGACCGCCGGGGCCGCGCCTCGTCGTGATCCTGCCTAGGTCGCGATGTCGTTGACCGGCAGCAGGGGCTTGGGAAGGTCGCTCTCGCCGAGCCCGCTACGCAACTCGATCTCGATGTCGCGGCAAATCTGCGAGATCGGAACGTCGTTGGCATTGCCCTCGAACGGGTTGGCGCTGCTTTCGCCGACCTGGTCGAGAGACATGTAGGCCCAGCCGAGCAGCGTGCTGAACGGGATCGTCAGCCAGATCGCTATCGACCCGAGCGCGCCACCCAGTTTGCCCATATCGGCAAAGACGGGAACGACCCCGAACGGCAACAGTGTGCAGAAGATCATCACGAACATCGAACTGACGATGGCGTATTGCCGGGGATAGGGATTGTTCTTGATGCGATCGCAGCGCGCCTGCTGGTCATGGAAGTCGCGGATCAGCTTGGTCAGTTCGCCATAGATCTGAGGAGGGAGCTTTGTGTCCTTGAACAGCGCATTGACCTGGACAGATTGCAGTTCGAGCAGGGCTATCGCCGGCTGGGGCGATTTCAGGACGTCCTCGGCCTGTTCGGCGAGCAGCGGACGCAATTCGTCGCCGACCGAGCTCGCATCCTCATGGATACGGTAGCGCCGCCGGTATTCGATATTGGCGGCCCGCGCCATGGACTCCCATGGCATCGGCCGGCGCAGGGAAAAGCGCAATGCCGTCATCCAGGCGATGTGGCGATAGATGAGCTGTCTGGCCGTCGGCGCGTCGAGGAAATCCCTGCAGAAATTGGACCACAAACGGCTGCTGGCCGTAATTTGCGTAAAAGCCTGCAGCGCGTCGCTGCTGCGGGTGAACACCTGCGAATTCTTGAACCCGGCGACGAGTGACACGGTGGTGCCAAGCACCAGCACCACCGACCATGGCACCGAAAACCCGGCGATGCCTGGAAGACGGTAGGCCGCCACGGCCAGACCGCTCACCACCACCATGTAGATGACGCTGCGCCGCGACCACAGCGCGAAATCGATCAGTTTGTAGGAACGGCCTACATACATCGTATCCCCTCAACTCATCGATAGGTCTGGTTTTGCACGGCCGGAATCTGGTCGCCTCATTGTGCCTTTGCAGCCCCGAACCGCAACCCGTCCATCAACAGCTTGACCAGCCGGCGCGAGCGGTCGCGCCATTCGGGGGTGTCGGGCGCTGAATAGATGCCGCCCAGCGCGTGCAGCACGTCGGAAGCGTCGACGTCGCCGCGGATGGTGCCGTCGGCCACCGCCGCCTCGACCAGGCGTCGCAAGGCTTGCGACACCCGGCCGAACGTGTCGGAAAACAGCGTCGAATTGGTGGTGAGCACAATGCGCAGGCTGGTCGCCAGGCCGCGCTTGGTGGCGATGTAGTCGACGAAGCGCTGCATCCACTGTTCCAGCGCGACATCGGACGGATGTTTTTGGGCAAGCTCGCCGGCGGCCGCGCACAGCGCCTCCACCTCACGACGATAGACCACCTCGACCAGATGCTCGCGCGTCGGGAAATGCCGGTAGAGCGTGCCGATGCCGACGCCGGCGCGGCGCGCGATCTCCTCCAGCGAGCCATCGATGCCGCGCTCGGCAAAGACTGACACCGCCACCTCGACCAGCCGGTCGCGGTTGCGCCGCGCATCGGCGCGCAGCGGCTTTGCGTCTACGGCCTCGGCCTTCTGTTCAGCAATGGCGGACGGCTCGCTGGCCAATTTTTTCTCCACATCGTGTCAGGGGGCTTGAATCCGGCAGGGTCAGCCACCACGTAATAAACGGAGGCGCCTCCGTTTTAGTGGAGCACCTTTATCATATAATCAGGGGAACCGGTATGTCACGTCTTTCGAACACGCAAGCCGACATCTCCCCTGCCCGCCTGCCTCGCGGGAGATCCGCCATCTCCGCTTTCGCCGTCAAGACCTGACCCAACGGTTACCTTGCCCTTCTGCGGCAAGGCACCAGTTCAATCCCATCCGCGTCAAGCAACTGGAGCCAGACGCCCATGACCAGCCTTCCCATTACCCTCACCATCAATGGCCACCGACACCAACTGGAGGTCGATCCACGCGTAACCCTGCTCGACCTGCTGCGCGAGCGGCTCGATCTCACCGGCACCAAGAAGGGCTGCGACCGCGGCCAATGCGGCGCCTGCACGGTGCTGGTCGACGGCAAGCGCATCAACTCATGCCTGGCGCTGGCGGTCAGCCATGACGGCGCCCAGGTCTTGACCATCGAAGGCGTCGCCAACGGCGAGGAACTGCATCCGGTGCAGGCCGCCTTCATCGCCCATGACGGCTTCCAGTGCGGGTTCTGCACACCCGGCCAGATCATGAGCACGCTCGGCCTGATCGCCGAGGGACAGGCCGGCGACGATCCCGAACGCATCCGCGAGGGGCTGAGCGGCAACATATGCCGCTGCGCGGCCTATGGCGGCATCGTCGAGGCCGTCCTGGAAGCCCAGCAACAGCTTGTCAAAGCCGACCGGAGGACCGCGGCATGAGAGACTTCGATTACATCAGGCCCGCCACCATTCCCGACGCCATCGCCGCGGCAGCCGAGCCGGGCTCGGCCTATCTCGCCGGCGGCACCAATCTGCTCGACCTGATGAAAGGCGGCATCACCAGTCCCGAGCGTATCGTCGACATCTCCCGGCTGCCGGAACTCAACCGCATCGAACGGCTGGACGATGGTGGCCTGCGCATCGGTGCGCTGGTGCGTAACGCCGACCTTGCCTACCATCCGGCGTTCGCCAAATCCTATCCGGCGGTGGCCGAGGCGCTGCTGTCGGGCGCTTCGGCGCAGCTTCGCAACGCCGCCACCGTCGGCGGCAATCTGTTGCAGCGCACGCGCTGCAGCTATTTCTACGACACCGCCAGCGCCTGCAACAGGCGCCAGCCAGGCACCGGCTGCGACGCGCTGGAAGGCGAAAACCGCCTGCACGCCGTGCTCGGCTGGAGCGACGCCTGCATCGCCACCCACCCGTCGGATTTCTGCGTGCCGCTGGTGGCGCTCGACGCCGTGGTCGAGATCGAAGGCAAGAAGGGCCGGCGCCATGTTTCGCTGGAGGAATTTCACCGGCTTCCCGGCGAAACGCCGCAGCGGGAGAATGCGCTGGAGCCCGGCGACCTGATCGTGGCGGTGCGCCTGCCGGCGGAGGCTGCCTCCTTCTCCGCCAATGCCCGCTACCTCAAAGTCCGCGAACGCACCTCCTATGCCTTTGCCGTCGTATCGGCCGCGGCAGCGCTCGTCGTCGACGGCGGCAAGATCCGCGCCGCAAGGCTGGCGCTGGGCGGCGTCGCGGCTAAGCCGTGGCGGGCACGCTCGGCGGAAGCCGTCCTGCTCGGCGCGGATGCCAGCGAGGCGACCTTCGCCAGCGCCGCGGACGCTGCCTTGGCCGATGCCAGCCCCTCCGGCGACAATGCCTTCAAGATCGAGCTTGCCCGCCGCATCGTGATCAGGGCGCTGATCTCTGCGCTTTCGGGAACGCCCGAGCGTCTGCCGGCCCTTCCTGCCTCCCCGTTCTCGAACATTCCTGGAGCGCGCCATGACGCTTGAACTCAGCCTCAACCAGCAACCCGCCCATGCCCGGCAAGGCTCCAGCATCGGCCAGCCGCTGACCCGCCGCGACGGCTTTCTGAAAGTCACCGGAGCCGCGCGCTATGCCGCCGACAACCATCCGCCCGGCATGCTCTACGCCGTGCTCGCTGTCTCTAGCATCGCGCGCGGCCGCGTCGCTGCGCTGGATGTCGAGGCGGCCAAGGCACACAAGGGCGTGGTCGAGGTGATGACGCCCAAGAACCGGCCAGCGCTCGCCGCCGATCCGGACGCCAAGGACCATCCCTTCATGTTCCGGCTCGACCTCTTGCAGAACGACCGGGTCCGCTACCCCAATCAGAGCATCGCCGTGGTGATCGCCGAGACGCTGGAGGCGGCGACCGAGGGGGCGGCGCTGCTGTCGCCGCGCTATGAAGTGATGCCGGCGCGCGTTGGCCTCGACGGCGCCGAAAGTTTCGTGCCGCGTGCTGTCGGCGTCGGCGGTCCGGCCGTGCAGCACAAGGGCGATGTCGAGGTCGGCCTTAAATCCGCAAAGACGCGGATCGAAGCCACCTACGAGACGCCGGCCCAGTACCACAACGCCATGGAGCCGCATGCGATCGTCGTCGCCTGGGAAGGCGACACACTGTCGATCGACACACCGAGCCAGGGCCTTGCCATGGCGCAGGGCCGCATCGCCGGCCTGTTCGGCATCGCGCCGGAGAACATCCACATCCGCAGCCCGTTCCTGGGTGGCGGCTTCGGCTCGAAAGGCATGATCTCCGGACCGCAGGTGCTCGGCATCCCGGCGGCGCGTCTCGTCGGCCGTCCGGTCAAGCTGGTGCTGCGGCGTGAGCAGATGTACGGGCCGGTCGGCCACCGTGCGCCGACGCGCCAGACGCTGCGCATGGGCATGGATGGCGAAGGGCGGCTGACGGCACTCGACCATCACGCCAAGACCGCGTCGAGCACGTTCGACGATTTCTTCGAACCGGCGGCGGATGCCTCGCACACGCTCTATGCCAGCCCGGCCATCGCCACCTCGCACGATGCGGTGCGGCTCGATACCGGTACGCCGCTGTTCATGCGGGCGCCCGGCGAAGCCACCGGCTCGATCGCGCTGGAGAGCGCTATCGATGAGGCAGCCTACGCCTGCGGCATGGACCCGCTGGAATTCCGGCTGCGGAACTATGCCGAGGTCGAGCCGATGACCGGCAAGCCGTTTTCCTCCAAGGCGCTGCGCGAATGCTACAGGCAAGCGGCCGAAACGTTCGGCTGGGCGAGCCGCCCGCTTCAGCCTCGGCTGATGCGCGACGCCGACGGTTTCCTGACCGGCTGGGGCATGGGCACGGCGACCTTCCCGGCGATCATGTTCCAGGCCGAAGCGCGGGCGGTGCTGAGAGCCGATGGCAGCGGCGTGATGGAGACCGGCGCTCAGGACATGGGGCAAGGCGCCTGGACCGCCTTCGCCCAGATCGCCGCCGACGGACTGGGACTGGATATCGACCAGGTCGATTTCAGGGCCGGCAGTTCCGATCTGCCCAATGCAGGCATTGCCGGCGGCTCCGGCCACACGGCGACGGCCGGCATGGCGATCCACAATGCGGGCGCCGCCGTCATCGCCAGGCTCGCCGATCTCGCCACCGGCGACGAGGGCTCGCCGCTCTACGGCGCCGGCAATGAAGGCGTGCTGGCGCGCGGCGGCCGCCTCTATCGGCGCGACGATGAAAGCCGCGGTGAAAGCTACGCCGAGATCCTCACGCGCGCGGGCCTCACCGAGATCGAGGGCCACGGCAAGGGCGCTCCCGACCCGGCGTCTCAGGAGGCCTATGCCAAGCACGCGCACGGCGCCGTGTTTGCCGAGGTGAAGGTCGATCCGGATTTTGGCCAGATCCGTGTCACAAGGCTGGTCGGCGCGTTCGCCGCCGGACGGGTCATCAATCCCAGGCTGGTGCGCAGCCAGTATTATGGCGGCATGATCTGGGGCGTCTCGTTCGCGCTGCATGAGGAAGCCATCACCGACCGGCGCTCTGGCCGGATCCAGAATGCCAACCTCGCCGAATATCATGTCCCGGTGAATGCCGACGTTCCATCGATCGAGGCGTTGCTGGTCCACGAGGACGACCCTCACGTCAACGCGCTCGGCATCAAGGGCGTCGGCGAAATCGGCATCACCGGCACGGCCGGCGCCGTCGCCAATGCGGTCTGGCATGCGACCGGCGTGCGGCCGCGGCGCTTTCCGGTCCGCATCGAGGACCTGCTGGGGTGAGGAGTGGTCCACCTAGCGGATGGGAAGCCAATTGCTTGGCTTCCCGAACGACGAACGGTGAAAGCCCGGTCCGCCTTCGGGCGCACCAAAAGGTCCAGTGGACCTTTCTAAGGGGCTGAACGCCCGAAGGCGGGGAGCGGCAGCGAAGGGCCGCACAGCCGGCGCCAGGTCCCCGCCGGCTGCCAAAGATGAAATCAACGACTTCGCGTCAAGCAACTGGAGCCCGACGCCCATGACCAAAACAACGATCCCAGTTCATCTCGACATCAACGGCCGTGATCACGATCTGCAACTCGAACCGCGCGTCACGCTGCTCGATGCCTTGCGCGATCGCCTCGGCCTGACCGGAACCAAGAAGGGCTGCGACCACGGCCAGTGCGGCGCCTGCACCGTGCATGTCGACGGCGAGCGCGTGCTGGCCTGCCTGACGCTGGCCGCACAAGTCGAGGGCCGCACCGTCACCACCATAGAGGGGCTTGCACGGGAGGGCGAAATGCATCCCGTGCAGGCTGCCTTCCTCGAACAGGACGCCTTCCAGTGCGGCTATTGTACGCCGGGCCAGATCATGTCGGCGGTCGCCTGCATCCGCGAAGGCCATGCCGGCTCCGACGAAGAAATCCGCGAGTATATGGCCGGCAACCTCTGCCGCTGCGGCGCCTATCCGCACATCGTCGCCGCTGTCCGCCAGGCAGCATTGGAGGCCGCATCATGAGGGATTTTTCGTATGTGCGCGCCAATTCGCTCGATGCAGCACGCCAGGCGGCCGCCCTGCCCGGCGCCATGCTCTTGGCCGGCGGCACCACGCTGATCGACCTCGCCAAATGCGGCGTCGCCGAGCCCGAGACGCTGGTCGACATCACCCATCTCAAGGGGTTGGGCAGGATCGAGGTGAACGAGCGCGGCGTCACCATCGGCGCACTGGCCAGGATGAGCCATGTCGCCGACCATGCCGACATCAAAAGCCGCTTTCCTGCGGTATCGGAAGCCCTGTGGCAGGCGGCTTCCGCGCAGATCCGCAACATGGCGACTATCGGCGGCAATCTGATGCAGCGCACGCGCTGCCCTTATTTCCGCGATCCTGCGAATTTCCCAGCCTGCAACAAGCGTCAGCCCGGCTCTGGCTGTTCGGCGATCGGCGGCGTTACCCGTGGCCATGCGGTGCTTGGCATCAGCGACGCGTGCATCGCCATGTATCCGGGCGACCTCGCCGTGGCGCTGGTCGCCTTCGATGCGATCGTGCATCTGGGCGAGCGCCACGTCCCGGTCGACGACTTTTTCCTGCTGCCCGGCACCACGCCGGACAGGGAACATGCGATCGAACCGGGCGAGATGATCACCGCGATCGAGATCCCCGGCTCGGCCCCTGCCCGGCGTTCGACTTATCTCAAGATCCGCGACCGGCAATCCTATGAGTTTGCCGCCGCGAGCGCAGCGGTCGGCATTGAGTTCGAACCTGACGGCCGAACGATCCGCGATTTGCGCGTCGCGCTTGGCGGCGTCGCGACCAAGCCGTGGCGTGCGCGGGCCGTGGAAAACGCGCTGAAGGGCAAGGTGCTTGAGCCGGACACTGTGCGCGCCGCCAGCCTGCTCGCCGTCGAAGGCTCTGTCGACCATGGCGCCAACCATTACAAGGTCGAACTGGCGCCGCGCGTCGTCGCCCGCGCCATCCGCAAATTGGGAGAGACGGCATGACCGTTCACAACATCAGGCATGGGGATGCGTCCGACGGCGCTTTTGCCGAAGCCGTCGGCGGCCGGCTGTCGCGCATCGACGGCCCGGCCAAGATCACCGGTGCGGCGAAATACGCCGTCGAGCAGCAGCTCGAAGGCCTCGCCTACGCCGTGCTGGTCGAAAGCACGATTGCATCGGGCAAGGTGCTCGCGATCGACACCAAGGCAGCCGAGGCTGCGCCCGGCGTGCTGCAGGTGCTGACGCCGGACACCATCATCAGCCTGAAAACCGCGGCGGACTGGTTCGGCACGCCGCCGCCCGACAAGCCGTATTGCCCGCTCGCGCGCGACATCACCTTTTCGGGTCAGCATGTCGGCGCCGTGGTCGCCGAGACCTTCGAGCGGGCGGTCGCGGCGGCAGCACTGGTCAAGGTCAGCTATGAGGAAACGCCTGCCATCGTCGACCTCAGCGACGGCAAGGCCGGCGATGGCATCGCGATCGATGCCATGACCAAGGAGTGGGGCGACGCGCAAGGTGCGTTTGCCTCGGCGCCGGTCCGCATCTGCGCCGCCTACAACACGCCGCGCGAGTACCAGGCGCCGATGGAGCCGCATGGCCTGATCGCCCGCTGGGAGGGCGACCACCTCACCGTGTGGGAGCCGAGCCAATGGCTGGACGGCATGGCGCGCACCTATGCCGAATGGTTCGGTGTGCCGTTCGAGAACGTGCGGCTGGTGTCGCCCTATATTGGCGGCGGCTTCGGCTCCAAGGCGCTGGCGCTCAGCCATGGCGCGGTGGCCGCCTGTGCGGCCAAAATGCTCGGCCGGCCGGTGCGGCTGGTGATGACCCGGCCGCAGACTTTTACCGGCTATGGCGGCCGCGCGGCGACGCGCCAGACGGTGACGATCGGCGCCGACGTGCAGGGAAAGATCCAGTCGATCGTGCATCGCGGCGTCAATGAAACATCCATCGACGGCATGTGGGTCGAGCCGCTCGGATCGGTCACCTCGATCATGTACACAACGCCGAATTTCTCCTCGAAGCAGAATGTCGTACGGGTCAATTCGGTGGTGCCGGGCGCCATGCGCGCGCCGGGCGAAAACCCCTCAGCCTTCGGCATCGAAAGCGCCATCGACGAGCTTGCCTACGAGGTCGGCATCGATCCGCTGGAGATCCGGCTCCGAAACTATGCCGAGCAGGATCCAGATGCCAAAAAAGCTTGGTCGACCAGGCAGTTGCGCGAGGCTTTTGCTGCAGGCGCCGAACGCTTCGGCTGGTCCAGGCGCACACCCGAACCGCGCTCGATGCGCGACGGCAACCAGTTGATCGGCTGGGGCGTCGCCGCCGGCACCTATCCGGTGCGACGCGCCTATGGCGAGGCGCTCGTGCGCATCCTGGCCGATGGTTCGGTCGAGGTCGAAAGCTCCTCGATTGACATGGGCCAGGGCACCTACACCATCCTGGCGCAGACCGCCGCCGAAACGCTCGGCGTACGAGCTGACGACGTGGTGGTGAAGCTCGGTGACTCCCGCTTTCCGCGCGCCGGCGTCACCGGCGGTTCGCGGCTGGCCGGCGTGATGACGGGTGCGGTCTACAAAGCGGCAACCTCGGCCCTCGACCAGTTGGTGGGCCTCGCCATCAGCGATCCACGCTCGCCCTTCCACGCGCTGCAGGCCAACACGCTGGTCGTCGCCAATGGCCGTATCGCTTCGCCGCGCGGCGACGGCCCCGATGTCTCCGTCGCCGAACTGCTCAAGAGCGTCGGCCGCGACCACATCGAAGCCACCGGCGACACCATGCCGGCCAATTCGACGCCAGAGGATCGCTACAAGAACTACACCACCATCGCCATGTCGGTGCCGCACACCGAGGGCGACTATTCCCGCCACTCCTGGTGCGCGCATTTCATCGAGGTGCGCGTCGACGAGGACTTTGGCACGGTGCGTGTATCGCGCGTGGTGTCGGCGCTGGATTCGGGCCGGCTCTACAACCCGAAACTTGCCGAAAGCCAATGGAAGGGCGGCATCATCATGGGCATCGGCCAGGCGCTATTGGAAGAAGGCATCGTCGACCGCCGCCACGGCCGCATCGTCAATGACAACCTCGCCGACTACCTCGTGCCGACCAATGCCGACATCCCCGACATCGAGGTGATCTCGGTCGGCATCCCCGACCTGCATTCCTCGGTGCTCGGCGGCAAGGGCGTTGGCGAACTGGCCATTGTCGGCGTGGCGCCGGCGATTGCCAACGCGGTGTTCCATGCGACGGGAAAGAGGATCAGGGATCTGCCGATCACGCTGGAGAAGCTGATTTAAGGGCGGTGGCACCGAAGCTGCCGAACTCCCCCTCGGAGCCCGCTTGGAGGAGTTCGGCAGTTCCAACGGTCAGAACTTATAGGCGACGCCGATCCGGACATCATGCGTCGTCAGTTCAATCTCGTCGGGATTGAGGGGAGCGCCGTTGACGAATGCGTGACGCAGGGAGTTGTGGCGGCCGAAATCGGCGAACCGGTACTCACCGCGAACCACCCAATTGTCGGTGACGGCGTATTCGGCGCCGGCGCCCAGCGTATAGCCCGTTACGGTATCCTTCACGTCGGCATAGGGACCGCCCGGAATGTCGGTGGTGGTGTGCTTGTAGCTTGCCACAGCCAGGCCGCCGGTGACAAAGGGAAGCCAGCGATCCATCGCATAGCCGGCCCGCAGGCGCACGGAGCCAACTGACTCCATCTTGAGCTCGCCGCCAAAGGCCGGGTCATCGATGCCGAGCGCCCGATAGAGCGTCGTGTCCTTCACGCTTGCGAAACTGTAGTCGCCCTCGATGCCGAGAGCCAGCCCACCGTCGAACTGCTTGTTGTAGCCGGCGTAAAGACCGCCGAAACCACCGGACGGACTGTAGCCCCAGCCGTAATTGTCGAAGCTGTCCGGGGCAAAGACTTGCCCTGCCCTTGCGTTCCCCCAGGCATATCCGGCATGCGCGCCAATATAGCCGCCGGACCAGTCGTAGGTGGCCGCGACAGGCAAGGCTTCACTGGTGTCCGCTGCGGACGCCATACCGACAGGCGTGAGGATGAAGGCCGTGGCGAGAAGAATGGTTTTCATCGTTTGCTATCCCGAAACTATTGCCTCGCCCCGCGCGAAAAAAGCGCGGGGGTTTGTTCAGCGACGCTAGGTCAGAACTTGTAGCTGAGCCCGACCCTGACATCGTGAGTCTTGAGATCGAAGTTCGCAACCGTTCCAAGACCAAAAAGCGGTACCGAAACGTCCTTTTTGCCGAAGTCGGAGTAGCGATATTCGACCCGCGCGATCCACCTGTCGGTGAAGGCGTGCTCAACGCCAGCCCCAGCCGTCCAGCCAAGATGGGTTTCGTCATGGACCGGTATTGTACCGCCGGGGCCGGTGGTCATCACGCTCACTTCATATTTGGCAGCCGCCACGCCTGCTGTGATGTAAGGCAAGGTGCGATCGAAAGCATAACCAGCCCGCAGCCGCGCCGAGCCCGACCATTTGACTTCGCTCTTGAACAGCGCGCCGGCACCGGCGAAGGTGCCCACCGCGTCTACATTGCTGTACGCAATGTCAGCCTCGGCACCGAGCACGAAGCTGTTCGCCAATTCCTGGTTGACGCCGATATGCACGCCGCCAACAAAACCGCTCGGATCGAGGGGAGCGTTGATGTCGGTGCCGCCGGGGCCAGCGCCGCCGATGAACAGATTGGACTTTCCGGATGCATAGCCGAAGTGAGCGCCGGCATAGAGGCCGGACCAGTCGTAGGAGGAGGCGACGGGCGAAGCCTCGCTGATATCTGCGGCGCACGCCATGCCGGCCGGCGCGAGGATCAATGCCGTTGCGAGAAGAAGAATTTTCATTGTTGTCTGCCGCCCCAAAATTGTCGTGGTCGCCGCCGCGGATGCCAGCGGAGGACCAGCTGTTGTCGAGAAATCCGGTGTTGCATTGTCCGCCGGCCGCGTCTTGGGCTGGGCCGCACCCGAATTGTCGGGGAAAGCACCACGGCGCTTTCCCGGTCGGTGTGGCTTTTCAGCCTCAGTCGATCGGCGCGCCGTGCATTCGGTGGCTGTCGGAAACTATCTGGCGCTGCCCGGCGTCGAGCCGAAGCGGCGGCGGAAGCAGCGGTTGAAATAGGACACGTCGGAGAAGCCGCTGAGCAGCGCGATCTCGCTGATCCGCATGCGGTCGTTGCGCCTATCGGACAGCATCCGATGCGCCCTTTGCAAGCGCAGTTCGAGAATGCGCTCGGCAAAGCTCACCCCGGTTTCCTGCAGCAGGTCATGGACATAGCGAACGGAGAGCCGCAATTGCCCGGCAACGCCCTGCGCCGAAATGGCGGGATCGGCGAAATTGTCCCGCATCTTCTGCAGTATGGCCTGCAGCCTTGCCGCGCGCAGACCGCGCAGGCCCGCCAGTTCGGCCGCTTCGCCCTTGGCACCGGTCGCCAGGCCGATCAGGTCGACGATCGTTTCGGTGGCGTGGCCGATGAGGTCGGGCGAGACCAGGGCCGGGCCTGCTTCCAGGAAGCTGCAATAGCGCTTGAGCATGCCGAGCGCCTCATTGTCGGCTCCGACGGTCAACGCCAGCCGATCCTCTATATGGGCGAAGGCATTTTCCAGCACGGCACGGGGAAGCACCACATTGGCCCAGACATTGCTGTCGCCGCCGGTCATCTGCAACGCTTCCGAAGCCGAGACCAGGGCGGCCTCGCCTTTGCCGACGTGATAATCGCGGCCAATCTGCGTGCCGCTGAGCACCGTATCGCCATTATTGACCAGCAGCAGATAGCCGTCGCGACCGTCGGCAGCGATATTGCCCGCCTTGCGGCTGGCATGACGTATCGTCCCGGCCATCTGCCCAAGCACAAGCGACCCGACAGCGGTGGCTTCGATCGCGGCTTCGAACGACAGTCTTTCCGAAATCGTGTATTCGACCGACCATATCTCGGCGACATGGATGTCCTGCCAGAGCGCGAAGCGTGCGCGATGATCCAGATGCGGCGGCAGATCCGCCGATGAGAAGACGTTCTTTTGCAAGGGACGACCGGCCTTTTCTACAATCGCGTCTTCATTTCGACACGCACCGTATTGGACCAGATCACGGTCTGTCCAGAGCCGGAAATACTTGTGCGCCAGGCGACAATTTCAGTGCCGTCCTGGACAAGGATTGGCCTGATTTCGCGGATCTGGCTGGCTGAATTTCGGATTACTCGAAAATACCCAGTGCCGACGAATCGTTCCCCTACTCCGGCGATGGAACCGGCGGCCGTGATGTCAGCGCCGTGCCGAAGGCGGCGACAACAACGGCAGCGATCCCGGCCAGTTGCGTCGCGGTCAGGCTTTCATGCAGGAACAGGAAGCCGGCCAGTGCACCCAGCCCAGGCTCCAGGCAGGTCAGCGTGCCGTAGATGCGCGCCGGCATGCGGGTCAGCGCCACCATCTCCAGGAAGAACGGCAATGCGCTGGAAAACAGGCCGACGAGCAGCGCGCTGACCAGGATCGACGGCGCCAGCAGCGCGGATCCCGCCTGGGCGACACCGAAGGGCAGCACCAGCACGGCGGCGATGGCCATGCCGTAGGCGGTGGTGCGGGTGCCAAGCTCCGCGCCGGCCTTCTGGGCCAGCACGATGTAGAGCGCCCAGAAGCCGCCGGCCGCCAGCGCCAGCATCACCCCGATCGGATCAAGCGGCGCGAGGGAACGAACGAAGGGCGACAACAGCAGGATGCCGGCCACCGCCAGCGCGATCCAGGCAAAGTCGCTGGCGCGCCGCGAAGTCAAGGTCGCCACCAGAAGCGGGCCGGTAAACTCCAGCGCCACCGCGATGCCGAGCGGAATCCTGGCCAGCGCTGCGTAGAACAGGAGGTTGAGGGCGGCGAGCGTCACCCCATAAGCGACCAGCCACGGCATGGTGGCACGCGAGGGCCGCATCTGCCAGGGCCGCAGCACCGCGATCAGCATCGCCGCACCGATGACCAGCCTGAGCGTCGTCGTCCCTTGCGCGCCGATCTGCGGGAACAGGCCTTTGGCGAAGGTGGCGCCGATCTGGATCGACACCATGGCGCCCATCAGTGCCGCGACAGGCAAGGGCGCCGCTTCGCGACGGGCAATCGGCGTCGATGTCACGTGATCCCATCCTCCATATCGCCGGGTCCAAACCCGACCGGCGGCATGGAGATAGGGCGAACCGGCCGGCCTGTCGTGAGGCAGCGGCAACTGGCTGCTAGGGCACGGCCAAGTGCCGCCGGCCGGTCAGTTCAGGGATTTGCGCCGTGGCGGCGGTGCCGGGTGGCGCTGCTCGAGGGCCGCAGCCGCATCGGTGCGGCCGGTCCGGCGCAGTCTTTCGAGATAGGCCGGCAACTCGCCAAGGCAATGGAACGGCCCGCCTTCCCGGATCACCGTCACCAGCGGGTCGACATCGCTGTCGCTGCGGATGGCCATGGCGCTGCGCCAGTCCTCGAGCAGCCGGCTGGCATGATCGACCACATCGCTTCGGGAGCCTGAGAGATCATGCTGCTCATGCGGATCCTCACTCAGATTGAACAGGCTGACCGGGCCGAAATCCTTGTAGCCGTCATGATAGGTGCGCAGCATCAGCCAGTCGGCCCCGCCGAGCCGGAACCGCACGCCGCGCTGTACCGCCCACGCACCCTGGCTCAGCACCAGGAAATCGCGGCCACCTTCCTCCTTCGCGGCGAGCGCCGGTGCAAAGGAGCGCCCGTCCCAAAGCGCCGGAACGTTGCCGCCGAGCCGGTCGATCAGCGTGGCGGCCCAGTCGAAATGATAATGAAGGCCGCCATTGACGCCGCGCATGTCCTCGGCGCCGGGCCAGCGGATGACCAGCGGCACGTTGCAGGTGAACTCGTCAGCCGTCTGATGGTCGCCCCAGACGTTGAGCTCGCCGAGGTTTTCGCCATGATCGGCGCCGATGACGATGATCGTGTCGTCGAACAGGCCTTGCCGCTTCAACTCCTCGACGATGAGACCGACATGATGATCGGCATAGAGCACGCCGGTGTCGTAGCCGTCGAACCAGGCCTTGACGGTGTCCATGTCGCTGATCGGCGACGGCATGCGCCGGTATTTCGATCCCCCCGGCTCGACGTCGAAGCCCGAGGGTTCCTGCGGGCTGTGCGGGCCGTAGCCGGCATGGCTCTTCTCGAACACCGCCCTGGTCATCCAGTCGGGAAGCGGCTGGTCGGCGAAGGGGTCGCCGAAAGCGTCCGGCGCGCGATAGGGTGTATGCGGGTCCCAGACATTGACATGCAGGAACCACTTTTTTGCCGAGCCATTGCGCTTCAGCCAGTCGATCGCCAGGCCCGAAACCTCGTCGGCGTTCTCCATGCCGGCCTTGCCGGGATTGATGATCTCGTTAAAGCCGGCATACCAATGCCAGCAGCCATGCCGTTCGCCAAAACTGCTGATGGTCGTGGTGTGGTAGCCAAGATCGCGCAGCGCCCGCATCCAGCCTTCCTCGTAGAAGGTGCCGGCCCAGGCTCGCTCGGCGCCTTCGCGGAACGGCTCGCAGGCGGTGCCGCCATGGCCGACCACGCCGGTCCGCATTCCGTGGCGGCCGCTCCACAGCGCCGTGCGCGACGGATGGCAAGGCACATCGGACACATAGACGTTCTCGAAGCGGATGCCCTCGCCGGCAAGGCTGTCGATGACGGGAGAGGTGTTGCGATGATAGCCGTAGCAGCCGAGGTGGTCGCGCCTGAGGCTGTCGATGTCGATATAGAGAACGTTCATGGATGGCTCGTCGCTGCTGTGATTGTCAGGAAACAGGCCCCGGTTCGCTGCCGGGGCTTGCGGTTTGCAAGGGGCGATTTCAAGATGGCCGTCAGGCCGAAATGTATTGATCGCCCAGATAATAGTCCTTGGGATCGAGCGAGGTCTCGAGCTTGCCGAAGGTCTTGAACAGGTCGTTCATCGTCGAGAACCAGCCGTTCACGGTGCCGTCCTTGGTCAGCTTGATCAGTTCGGCCGAGGTCATGAAGCGGCCATAGCCGGCCTCCGTCTTCAACTGGTCGGCCGGAATGCCGAGCAGCTTGGAGGTGATCTCGATCGCCTTGTCCTGGTTGGCGGCACGAAAATCCTGCGCGTCCTTGATGGCGCGCACCACGTTGCGGACGAGATCGGGATTGCCCTCCACCAAATCGTTGCGGGCAATGAAGACGCTCGGAAATGTGGTCTGCGGATAGAAGTCGTCGTTCTTGGCCAGCTCCACCAGATCGGGAACGCTCTTCTGGATGATGCCGACGAACGGATACCAGATGCCGGCCGCGTCGACCTGCTTGGAGGCGAAGGCCGCCACGATGGTGCTCGGGTCCATCTGCACGATGTCGAGGTCGGTCATCGCCATACCGGCCTTGCGCAGCGCCAGCCGCAACAGCATGTCGCCCGAGGTGCCGGCCGCGATCGCGACCTTCTTGCCCTTGAGGTCGGCGATGGACGTGATGCCGGCTTGGGCGATCACCCGGTCCGAGAAGCCGACATCGTTGACGGCGATGATCTTGGCCTTGCCGCTCGCCGGCAGCCACAGCGCGCCCGGTCCGAGATAGCCGAATTCCAGGCTGTTGGCGCCAAGCGCCTGGACCTGGATGGGGCCGTTGGTGAAGACCTTGATATTGGCATCGACGCCGTGCTTGGCATAGAAGCCCTGGTCGGCCGCAACGCCGGCAACGCTGGCGCCCCAGAAATCGCCGTTGTAGCCGATGCGTGCCGCCGTTCCCGCCGCTCCGGCACGGATGCCAGAGGCAGCGAACGCGGCAAGTGCCGCCGATGATGCGATGAGGTTACGTCTTGTCAGTGTCACCATACTCTCCTCCTGTCACTGTTACTGGTGGTAAACGGCTTGCCAGACGCGGTTGCGGATGCTCATGAACTCCGCCGAAAGCCGGATTTCCTCGGTTCTTGGGTAAGGCAGGCCGACGTCGATGATCTCCTTCAGCCTGCCGGGCCGCGCCGCCATGACGATGACGCGGTTGGCGAGGTAGACCGCCTCGTCGACATCGTGGGTGATGAACATCACGGTGCGCCGCTCCCGGCTCCAGGTGTCGAGCAACTGGTCCTGGAGCTGCACGCGGGTCAGTGCGTCGAGCGCCCCGAAGGGCTCGTCCATCAAAAGGATCGAGGGATCGACCGCATAGGCCCGGGCGATCGCGCAACGCTGCTTCATGCCGCCCGAAAGCGTCTTCGGCAGCGCGTCGGCGAAGTCGCCAAGGCCGACGAGATCGATGAAACGCTCGGCGATCTGCCGGCGGCGCGAAGCTTCCTCGCCCTTGATGCGCAGCCCGAACTCGACGTTCTGGCGTACGGTGAGCCAGGGAAACAGCGCGTATTGCTGGAAGATCATGCCGCGCTCCGGACCCGGCCCCTCGACCGCCTTGCCATCGACCAGCACGGTGCCCTCGCTCGGCTTCAGCAGGCCGGCCGCGATGTTGAGCGCGGTCGACTTACCGCAGCCGGACGGACCGACGACGGTGACGAACTCGCCGTCGGCGATGTCGAGCGACAGCCGGTCAAGCGCGACGAAGGCATTGTCCTTGAGGTCGAACCGGCGCGTGACCTTGTCGAAGACGATCTTTGGGGCGATCCTGGGCGGCATCACACGCGCTCCTGCCAGACGGTCAGCCGGCGCTCGATCACCAAAAGGATGCGATCCATGGCAAGGCCGAGAAGGCCGATGGTGATCAGGCTGACGAAGATGGTCGGCAGGTCGTAGTAGAGTTGCGCCTGCTGCATGCGGAAACCGAGGCCGGTCTGCGCGGCGATCAGTTCGGCGGCCACCAGCGTCGCCCAGGCCGAGCCGAGGCCGATGCGCACGCCGACCAGGATGAACGGCGTCGATGCGGGAATGATGACGCGCAGGAAGATGGTCATGTCCTTGGCGCCGAGCACGCGCGCGGCGTTGATCATCGTCTTGTCGACGCTGATGACGCCCTGATAGGTGGCGACGACGCTGGCCAGGAAGGAGGCCAGGAAGATGACGAAGACCTTTGGCGTCTCGTCGATGCCCATCGTTACGATCGCCAGCGGAATGATGGCCAGCGGTGGGATCATGCGGAAGAACTGCAGATACGGCTCGATAAGCGAGCGCGCGACCTTGTACCAGCCCATGACGAAGCCGACCGGGATCGCCAGGATGACGCCGAGGAGAAAGCCGGTCATCACCCGAGCAAGGCTCGACGTGATGTCGGTGACGAGCTGCCCGTTTGCGATCAGATCGATAAACCTGGACGCAACCTGTGGCGGTGGCGGCAGGCCCACCGCGCCGCCCGCCGTCAACACCCACCAGATGGCGATGCCGGCGACGAGACCGCAGAGATTGAGCGCGAGACCGCGATAGTCGATACCCCGATCCTCGTTCGAGCCGCCGCCGGAGCGTGTCGTCTTCGACGCTTCGCTCATCGCGACACTCCCGAATAGAAAAAATGGTCGAGCGCCGCCGCAGCAGCACCGATGGCGCCGGCACCAGGACCGAGGCTCGACCGCTCGACCCGCAGCACGTCGCGCATCGGCGGCAGGACGCGTGGCGGAACGCCCCGCCTTATATGATCGATGAAGCTTTCCGGGGCTTCGGCCAGGTGACCGCCAAAGACGATCAGATCGGGATTGAGCAAATTGGTCGCCGTCGCTATGGCCGTCGTCAGATGCCGGAGCGCCGCGTTCCAGACGTCGGGATATTTCTCCACCGCGGCCAGCAGGCGCCTGGGATGAGGCGTGTCGATATGGGCGGCGCGGGCCAGCGCGCGTTCGGACAGGAATGTCTCCAGGCAGCCCACATTGCCGCAGGCGCAACGCTCGCCATCCTCGACCACCTGGACATGGCCGAGCTCGACGGCCCCGTAGCCGCCGGGACGGAACGGCATGCCGTTGATCACCAGGCCGGCGCCGAGGCCGGTGCGCAGATAGATGTAGAGCAGCGCGGTCGTGTCGCGCCCGATGCCGTAGCGCGATTCCGCCAGCGCCATCGCGCTGACATTGTGCTCGACCACCACCGGCATGCGCAGCGCCGTTTCGAGCTCGTCGGCGAACGGCACGTCCTTCCAGTCGTAATTGACCGACTGCAGGTTGCGGCGGCGCTTGGTGTCCACCGGTCCCGGCACGCCGAGCCCCAGGCCGATCAGGCGCGAACGGTCGACGCCGGTCTTCTTGATCAATTGCTCGACGATCCGCACCACCATGCCGATCACCGCGGCGGGTTCGCTGGTGGCGGTGTCGAAATGCTGCGAGGCCATGGCTTTCGGGGCGGCCCTGAGGTCGGTGATGGTCGCGTCGATCGTTCCCGCGCCAATGTGCACGCCAACCACGGACAGGGCGTCGGGCACCAGCGCGACGCCGATCGCCGGCCGGCCGACGGGTGCATCGCCGGCAGTGGCCTGGTTGAGCTCGACCACGGTGCCTTCCCGCAGGAGATGGGCCGTCAGATGGGTCAGGGCGGTGGGTGACAGCGAGGTGCGCCGCGCCAGTTCGGCGCGCGACTGCGGACCGTCGTCGCGCAGGATTCGCAGGATCGCTCCGTGGTGCGCGCCCATTCTTCCTCCCTATTATTTTCTAATGTTAATAAATTAATTAAGCCTGTCAAGCACGGCAAAGCGCGGCTTGCGACTGGCATCGATGCACCTGGGTTTCACCCTACCCTGCCGCTGGAGTAGGGGCATTGACGCGAAGGGAGATAGCGGGGAAGGCAAGGCCGGCATGAGTAGGTCGAAGATCAGCCAAGCGGAGACGGCCACCTATGCCGCTTGGCTCCCGCGCGCGCTAAGCTGCGGTGGCAGCCGAGCGCTTGAACAGGATGGTCACCCGCGTGCCCTCGCCGGCGCTCGACGTCACGTCGAACTCCGCCTTGGCATTCTCGGTCAGCGAGCGGGCGATCAGCGCGCCGAGTTTGCCGCGCTTGGGCCAGCTCTCGCCGTCCGGCAGGCCAATGCCGTCATCGGCGACCACGATGCGGCAGCCATCGCCGTCGACGATGCTGTGCAGCGTGATCGTACCGCCGTCGCGCCCCTGGAAGGCATGCTTGAGCGCATTGGTCAAAAGTTCGTTCACCACCAGCCCGGTCGGCATGGCGACATTGATCGACACCGGATAGGTGTCGACCTTCATGTCGAGGCGGATGCCCTCGACCGCATGCGAGTTCATGACCGCCGACGCGATCTGGCTGAGATAGACACCAAGATCGACCTCATCCTTGCCATCGTCCCCCGACAGCGTCTGGTAGAGGATCGCCAGCGCATCGACGCGCCCCGCCAGCCTCTCGAAACGCTTCTGGTCCGGTTCGGCCGCGTTGCGCGTCTCCATCCGGATCAGCGCGGTGATCATCTGCAGATTGTTCTTCACCCGGTGCTGCAGTTCGCGCAGCAGCGTGTCCTTCTCACGGATGCGCTCGTCGATCGATCGCGCATCTTCGGTTTCGCCATGGGCCGAAACGTCGACCAGCGCCACCAGCCGGAAGCAGGCCTTGCCATTGTCGTCCTCGATGACGTTGGAATAGACGTCGACGATAGTCGGTTGGCCTTCCTTCCGCTCCAGCCGGAACGTGCCGATGAAATCGGTGTCCTCGACCACGGCCTCGAACAGCGGCCGGTCCTTCTGTTTGTGCAGGCCGGTGCCGGAAAGCGCCGCCCAGTGTTGCCGGGCGAGCGTCGCCGCCTTGAGGCCGGACAGTTTCTCGAATTCCGGATTGGCATAGATGACACGCTCCTTCGAACCCAGGTCCGAGACGGCAATGGCGATCGGTACCTGGTCGAGGAACTTCTTGAACTGTTCGCTTTCGAGCGCGCTGGCAAGGTCCGGCGTTTCGAGCAACTGCCCGACCGCTTCGGCCTTCTGTGTATCGGATGTCATCTGCGGCGCCTGTGCTGTGTGGGCACCATCAATAACAGCGATGCGATCACCCCGCCATCGCCAAACATGGAGTCCGCATTTTCACGCCCCGCATCGGCGATGGCGGCGTGTCTGCCGAATTGACGCCGCTGCCTGAGAGTGCCTCAGGAGGCCGGCTTCGACGCCAGCCGTGGACCGGTCTTGACGTCGACGATCTCCGGCTTGGCGCTGTCGACCGCGCCATCCCAGCCGCCGCCGAGCGCCTTGTTGAGGGCGATGTAGTTGGTCGCCAGCAGGACGCGGCTTTGCAGCAGCGAGTCCTCGGCCGAATAGAGCGAGCGCTGGGCGTCGAGCACGTCGAGGAGGCTTGTCTCGCCGGCCTTGTAGAGAGTGCCTTCGAGACTTGCCGCCTCGCCATAGGACTTCGCGGACGAGGCGAGCTTGCCGATCCGGATGCGCTCCTGCGACAACAGCACCAGCGCGTTCTCGACATCCTCGAGCGCCGTCAGCACCGAAGACCGGTAAGCGATGAAATACTGATCGCGTTGCGCCTTGGCGACCTCGACGGCCGCCTGCAATTGGCCGGCATTGAACAGCGGCACACTCAGCGTCGGCCCGAACGACCAGCCGATCGACGAATTCTTGCCGAGATCGCCAAGCTTCAGCGCCGCCGTGCTGATGTCTCCCGTCAGGCTGACCGAGGGATAGCGGGCGGCTTCGGCCTGGCCGATCTTGGCGGTATATTGCGCATATTGGCGCTCCGCCATGCGCAAATCGGGCCGCGACAGCAGGAGGTCGGCGGGAATTCCGGTGGGCATCGGCAGGCGCGGTGCAGGAATGGGCGCGACCCGCTTCAGCCGCTCGTTGAGCGAGGCAGGCGGCCGGCCGGCCAACACCGCGAGACGATGCACGGCCTGCGCATAACTTGCCTCCAGCGTCGGAACGGCGGCTTCGGTGCTCGCTGCCTGACCCATTGCCTTGGCGACATCGGCGGCGGTCGCCGTGCCCGCCTGCGCCATGGTGCGGGTAAGTTCGGCGGTCTGTCTTTGCGACGCGGCCGAACGACGGGCGAGCGCGATGCGGGCCTGGTAGCCGCGCGCCTGGGTATAATAGGAAGCGACATCGCCGACCAGGGTGAGAAGCGTCGAGCGCAGTTCCTCCTGCGAGGCGTTCAGCCCGTAGCGCGCGGCCTCTACGCCCCTCCGGTTGGCGCCGAACAGGTCGAGCTCCCAGCTTGCATCGAAGCCGGCCTGGTACTCGCTGTAGGTGGCGTCAGAGCCTGATGTGGTCTCGGCCGACTTGTTGCGGGAGGCCGAGCCGGAGCCGTCGGCCGAAGGCAGCAATGTGCCGGCACTCTGGCGATAGCTGGCGCGCGCCTCGCGGATTTTTGCCTTGGCGGTGGCGACATCGAGATTGCCGGCAACCGCTTCCTCGACAAGCGTGTTCAGCTCGGGATCGCGTAGCCGCTGCCACCATTTTGACAGTCGTGCCGGCTGGGCAGGCTTTGTCGGCTTCTGGCCGCTCCAATTCGCCGGCATTGCCAGTATCGGTGTCTGATAATCCGGACCGACGACGCATCCCGCGAGCAGGACAGCGGTGAGCATAGGCGCAAGAAGCCGCCTCGCGGCCACCGAGCCACGTTCCAAACCTGTCATGTGAAGTTTTCCTTATTGCTGGGTGGCCGTCACCGGCGTCTCGCCCGTATCTGGTTTGGCCGCCCTGCCCTTGAAGATGCGCCGCACCGTGACGAACAATAGCGGCACCAGGAAGACGCCGATCACCGTCGCCGCGATCATGCCGCCCATCACGCCGATGCCGACCGAGTTCTGCGCGCCCGAGCCCGCACCGCTGGCGATCGCCAGCGGCAGCACACCCAGGATGAAGGCCAGCGACGTCATCAGGATCGGCCGCAGCCGTTGTCGCGCCGCCTCCAGCGTCGCCTCGACCAGCCCCATCCCGGCGGCTTGCCGCTCGATGGCGAACTCGACGATGAGGATGGCGTTCTTGGCGGCGAGACCGATCGTGGTCAAAAGGCCGACCTTGAAATAAACGTCGTTGGACTGGCCGAACAGGCTGGCCGCCAGCAGCGCGCCGAAGATGCCGATCGGCACCGACAGCATGACCGCGAACGGGATCGACCAGCTCTCGTAGAGTGCGGCCAGGCACAGGAACACGACCAGCGCCGAAATCGCGTAGAGCGACAGCGCCTGGTTGCCGGAAAGCTTCTCCTGGTGCGACAGCCCGGTCCACTCGTGCGAATAGCCGGCGGGCAGTTGCGCGACGAGCTTGTCGATCTCGTCCATGGCGGCACCCGAGCTGACGCCCGTGGCTGCCGCGCCCTGGATCTCGACCGCCGCCGAACCATTGTAGCGCTCCAGCCTGGGCGAGCCGAATGTCCAGTGGCTGGAGGCAAAGGCCGAGAACGGCACCATGGCGCCGCTGGCGTTGCGGACCTGCCATTTGTCCAAATCTTCCGGCTGCATGCGGAAGTTCGGGTCCGACTGCAGATAGACCGGTTTCACCCGCCCGCGATCGATGAAGTCGTTGACGTAATCGCTGCCCCAGGCGGTCGAAAGCGTGTTGTTGATGTCGGCCAGGCTGACGCCCAGCGCGCTGGCCTTCTCCTGGTCGATGTCGACCGAGAGTTGCGGCTGGTCTTCCTGGCCGTTGGGCCTTGTGTTGGCGAGCACCTTGCTCTGCCCGGCCAGGGCCAGAAGCTGGTTGCGCGTCTGGATCAGCGCGTCATGGCCGGCGCCGTTGACGTCCTGCAGGTAGAAGTCGAAGCCGTTGGTGTTGCCGAAGCCCTGGATGGCGGGAGGCGCGAGCGCGAAGACCTGCGCGTCCCTGATCTTCGAAAACGCGCCCATCGCCCGGCCGGCGATGGCCTGCGCGGCGGAAGCCGGCGATTTGCGCAGGTCGAAATCCTTCAGCCGCACGAAAGCGATGCCGACATTCTGCCCTGCGCCGCCGAAGCCGAAGCCGGAGGCGGTGAACACCCCGTCGACGACGTCCTTCTCCTGGTTGAGATAATGGTCGGTCACTTCTGCCAGCACGCGCTCCGTGCGATCCTGCGTCGCGCCGACCGGCAGCTGCACGCTGGTGATCAGGATGCCCTGGTCCTCTTCCGGCAGGAACGAGCTCGGCAGCCGGGCAAACATCCAGCCCACGGCAACGACGATGGCCAGGAACACGACGAGGAAGCGCCAGGATCGGTTGATGATGCCGTGCGAGCCGTCGCGGTAGGCAAGCGTGCCGCGATCGAAGACACGGTTGAACCAGCCGAACGGGCCGGTCTGCGTCGCATGGTCCTTGGGCGGCCGCAGGATGGTGGCGCAAAGTGCGGGCGTCAGCACAAGGGCGACCAGCACGGACAGCACCATCGCCGAGACGATGGTCACCGAGAATTGCCGGTAGATGATGCCGGTCGAACCGCCGAAGAAAGCCATCGGCACGAACACGGCCGAAAGCACCGTGGCGATGCCGATCAGCGCGCCGGTGATTTCGTGCATCGACTTGCGCGTCGCCTCCTTCGGCGACAGGCCTTCCTCCTGCATCACGCGTTCGACATTCTCGACGACGACGATGGCGTCGTCGACCAAGAGGCCGATGGCCAGCACCATGGCGAACATGGTCAGTGTGTTGACGGAATAGCCGAACAGCGACAGCACGCCGAACGTGCCGAGCAGCACCACTGGCACCGCGATCGTCGGGATGATGGTGGCGCGCAAATTCTGCAGGAAGATGAACATCACCAGGAACACCAGCACGATCGCTTCGGCCAGCGTCTTGACCACCTCCTCGATCGACAGCCGCACGAAAGGCGAGGTGTCGTAGGGATAGACGACCTCGACCCCTTGCGGGAAGGTCGAGCTCAGCCGGGCGATCGTCGAACGCACCGCTTCGGCGGTGTTGATGGCGTTGGCGCCGGTCGCCAAATTGACGGCGACGCCGGCCGCCGGCTTGCCATTGTAATTGGCCTGCGTCGTATAGCTTTCGGCGCCGAGCTCGACGGTGGCGACATCGTTGAGGCGGACCAGAGAGCCATCGGTCTGGCTCTTCAGGATGATGTTGCGGAACTGTTCGGCGGTCTGCAGCCGGCTCTTGGCCGTCACCGTGGCATTGAGCTGCTGGCCCTTGCGCGCCGGCAGGCCGCCAAGCTGGCCGGCCGAAACCTGCGTGTTCTGCGCCTCGATCGCCGAGGCAATGTCGCTCGGCATCAAGGCGTATTTGGCGAGCTGGTCAGGATCGAGCCAGATGCGCATGGCATAGCCGGAGCCGAACAGCTGCGTCGAGCCGACGCCTTCGACGCGCTTCAGCGTGTCGTTGACGGTGGCGTCGACATAGTCGGCGAGATCGGTCGAGTTCATCTTGGCGTCGGTCGAGACGAAGCCGATGACCATCAGGAAGCCGGTCGAGGATTTGGAGACGGTGATGCCGTTGCTTTGCACCACCTGCGGCAGCTGCGATTGCACCAGCTGCAGCTTGTTTTGCGTCTGCACCTGGGCGGTGTCGGGATCGGCCGCTGTGGTGAAGGTCAGCGTGATCGAGGCCGAACCGGTCGAGGTCGACGTCGCCGTCATGTAGTCGAGATTGTCGATACCGGTCATGCCTTGCTCGATGACCTTGGTCACCGAGTTCTCGACCGTCTGCGCGTCGGCGCCCGGATAGGTGGCGCTGATGTTAACTGTCGTCGGCGCAATCTGCGGATATTGCGAGATCGGCAGCGAGGTGAGCGCCAGGAGACCGCCCAGCATGATCACGATGGCGATCACCCAGGCGAAGATCGGCCGGTTGATGAAGAATAGTGACATCGCTCAGTTCCCGGTCGCGGCGGCAGGCGCCGGTTTCGCCGCATTGGACGCGGCCGGTGCGGCGGACGTGCTCTGCCCGCGGTCCTTGACCTCGCCGGTCGTCTCGTCGATCGTCACTTCGACGCCCGTCGCATCGCCGCCGGGGCGCACCAGCTGCATACCCTCGACGATGACGCGGTCGCCGTCGCCGACACCCGAATCCACCAGCCAGTTGTTGCCGACGCTGTTGCGCACGGCGAGCACGCGCGTCTCGACCTTGCCCTGCGCGTTGATGACCATCGCCGTGGCCTCGCCCTTGGCGTTGCGGCTGACGGCACGCTGCGGCACCAGGAAACTGTTCTGGGCAACGCCCTCCTCGACCAGTGCCCGCACATACATGCCGGGCAGAAGCAGGCGGTCCGGATTGGGGAACTCGGCCCTGAGCGCAAAGGTGCCGGTGGTCTGGTCGACATTGGCGCCGGCGAATTCCAGCTTGCCGGTCTGCGTGTAGATGGTGCCGTTCTCGAGCTTCAGCTTCACGCTGACATTGGGCCCGCTGAACTTCAGCCGCCCTTCCGAGATCGCCTGCCGCAGATTGAGCAGGTTGGTGCTCGACTGCGTGACGTCGACATTGATCGGATCGAGGGCACGGATGGTGGTCAGCACCGTGTCCTGGTTCGCGGTCACCAGCGCGCCCGGCGTCAGCGTGGACTTGTCGATGCGCCCGGCGATCGGTGCCGTGATGGAGGTCCGGTCGAGGCTGATGCGCGCCGTCTCGGCACTGGCCTTGGCCGAGGCGACATCGGCTTGCGCCTGCGCCAGCGTGGCGGCGGCATCGTCATAATCCTGTTTGGAAACAACGTTCTGCTTCAACAGGCCGGCATAACGGTCGAACTTGGCCTGCGCCGTAGGCACCGCCGCTTCCGCCTTCTGCTGTGCGGCGACCGCGCTGTCGTAGGACGCCTTGTAGCTCGCCGGATCGATGAGGTAGAGCGGCTGTCCAGCCGCCACCTCGCTGCCCTCCTTGAACAGGCGCTGCTGGATAATGCCGTTCACCTGCGGGCGCACTTCGGCAACCAGCGAGGCCGCCGTGCGTCCCGACAGTTCGGCGGTGATCGCCACCGATTGCGGATGCAGGGTGACGACGCCGACTTCCGGTTTGCCGGGCGCGCCCATGCCTGCGGGGGCGCTGCTCTCCTGCGAGCAGGCCGCCAGCAGAAAGGCGGATGCGAACATCGCGGCCCAGGGCGCCAGACGGCGTGCCGGCTGCAAAGACGGGCTAGGCTGGATAGACATGGACTGAATGATCTTTCGCTGGAGTTGCGGGCGCGGGCAATCGACCGCTTGGTCGAGGCATGCCGGCCGATATCTTGATGGTGGGCCGCGCCGGTCTGCGGGCGGCGACGAGCAATGCTTCGAAGCGGCTCATGTCGCGCTCCTTCTCGGCGGCCAGAGCTGCTCGAAGGTCGAGTAGCCGGCCGCGATGCCCACCAACATCATTATGCCGATCAGCGAGGACATGCCAAGCGCCTTGCCGGAATTCACGCGATCTTGCGGTCATGATGCCCATGGTTGTCGAGCGGCTGCGACAGCGGGAGCGACAACCGCCAGCCGGCGAAACTCAGGCGGATCGCGCCCTTCAGCGTGTCGGCCGGCGGGGCCAGCGGCATGCCTCGCCCGACAGGACCGAACGAGAGCCTCGGGCTGGCGGACGCGAGCAGCCGCAGCATGATCATGGCTTCCCACATTGTCGTGCTTCCATTGCAGGGTTCGAATTGGGCATGGTTCGAATTGGCGCGATTCGAACTGGGCGTGATCGAAACGAGGATGGCGGAGATACGCCCGCCATCCCCGGAGAACCGGCCGACCCGAGAACGGGTTGGGTACCGGGCCGGCCGGTGCAGTCGGTCAGAGTTGCTCGTCGTTCCCGGGCTGGGGCGGGAGCTGCCTGCCATCGTTGGGCAGACCTCTGGGGCCGGCTGCATCGTTCGGCGGACCGCCCCAGGGACCGGGGGGTGATCCATGGGGACGTTCCGCCGAAGCGAGGAGTTCGAGTTGTTCGGGCGTCAGCTTGGCGCGCAGTTCAGCGATCGCCTCCTTCAGTCTGCCGGCCGAAACCGCGCGGGCGGTAACGTCGTCGGCCAGCTTTTCCTGGAAGGCGAAGGGATCGGGCTTGCCGCCCGGGCCTGCTGCGTCGGGGTCCTTCGCTTCAGCACCAACGGGCCGCCCGCGGTCAGGCCGAGGCTGCGAAAGCACCGCCTGCAGCGCGCTGGTGTAGTCGCGCCAGGCGTCGAGTTGTTCGGTGCGGATGCCGACGCGGGTCTCCAGCGCGGCGAGCCGGGCGGCCAGCATGAATTCCGGCGGCGGACCCATGCGGCGGGGGCCAAAGCCTTGCGGGCCGAAACCCTGCGAACCAGGTCGCATCGGTCCATGCGGGCCGGGTCCATTCCGGCCGTGGCCTGCCCCATCCTGCATGGCCATGACAGGGGGCGGCTCACCGGGTCCGGCGCCGGGGTCGGGCTGCGCCGCCAGCGCGGGGTGAATTGCGGCGACGGAAAACAGGCCGAGCGCAAGAAGTCTGCTTGGCATAAAGATGTTCCTTTCTCTCATGCTTCGGACGGTTCAGAGGATAGGAAGCGTCTTTGTCCGCTTCGCGTCGGCGTGTTGCCGAAGGTTTCCGCAAAAGGGCAATTTGTTTCCGAATGTTTCCCATGGCCCGCCGGAAACGTTCGGTTGCAATTTTCCACGCCGCTCGGGCGCGGCTCTCCTATAATCGCGGCAAGCCCCTGCAATCACGGGTCCCAATATTCATCGGCAACGGCACGGTCATGCAGTCACAACCCCATATCCTCGTCGTCGACGACGACCGCGAGATCAGGACGCTTCTCCAGCGTTACCTCGACAGCCAGGGCTTTCGCGTCACGGCGGCGGCGGACCGGCGCGAATGCGAGCAACGGCTTGGCTCCGGCCAATTCGACCTGATCGTGCTCGACGTGATGCTGCCGGACGGCTCGGGGCTCGATATCTGCCGCGGTTTGCGCGACCGCAAGCCGCACACCCCGATCATCCTGCTGACCGCGCTGAAGGAAGATGTCGACCGCATCATCGGCCTGGAACTCGGCGCCGACGACTATCTCGGCAAGCCGTTCAACCCGCGTGAGCTCATTGCCCGCATCCGCGCCGTGCTCAGGCGCTCGACGCCCGAGGAAGCGCCCGCGCCGCCGCGCGCGCGCATCTACCGCTTTGCCAGTTACAGGCTGGAACCGGAGACCCGCAAGGTGACGGATGCGCGAGGCGTGGCCGTCGACCTCACCGGCGCCGAGTTCGCTCTTTTGCAGGTGTTTCTCGACCGTCCCGGCCGGCTTTTGTCGCGCGACCAGCTTCTCGACCTGACGCAGGGCCGCGAACGCGATCCGCTCGAACGCTCCGTCGATGTGCTGGTGAGCCGGCTGCGCCGGAAATTTTCCGACACCGGCGACGGGCCGCTGTTCAAGACCGTGCGCAATGGCGGCTACCAGCTCACGGCGCGTGTCGAGACCGTGGAGAGCCACGCGTGAATTCACTGCGCCGCCGTCTCATCCTGCTGTTGGTCGCCTCGATCGTCGGCGTCGTCGGCCTGGCGACGGCCGCCGTCATCAGCGTGCGCGGTGGCGGACCGCCGCCGGAACTGACCGTGCCCTGGATTGCCCAACAGATGGAACTGGTGGTGCGGCTCTTGCCGGGGCCGATCCCCGACGTCCTGCGGGTTCAATTCGCCGACCATCCAGCGGGCGGCAAGGTGGCTCGTGCGGAAACGGCGATGCTCAACGACATCCTGCACCGCCGTGGCCTCGACTTTCCCGCGGTCGTCAACGAGAAGCCGGACGAACCCGGCCAGATCGCATCGATGCACCTGCCCGACAGCCGATGGGCGATCATTGAGGTGCCGCACCTCAAGCCGCCGCGGCGAGAATGGCTGGTTCTGGCCGGCTGGATCTCGCTGATCGTCGCCGGCGCCACGGCGGTATCGGTCTATTTCACCTCGGTGCTGATCCGACCGCTCGAAATGCTGGAGGCCGCCGTCTCCAAGATCGGATCGGACGGCGTGCTGGCGGCGGTGCCGGAAGTGGGTTCGGCCGAGGTCAAGGCCACCGCGCATGCGCTGAACCAGCTCTCGTCGCGGCTGCGGACCGCCATGGAAAGCCGCATGCGGCTGGTCGCGGCTGCCGGCCATGATCTGCGCACGCCGATGACGCGCATGCGGCTGCGCGCCGAATTCCTGGACGACGAACGCGACAAATGGCTTCACGACCTCGAGGAACTCGATCGCATCGCCGACAGCGCCATCCGCCTAGTGCGCGAAGAGGTCAACCAGGACGCCGTCGAAGCGGTGGACCTGGCAAAGACGGTGCGCGATATCGAAGCCGAGATGGTGTCGCTCGGCCATGCCGTCTCGATCGGGCACCTGGAAAAGGTTTGCGTGCGCGCCGGCGCGCTCGGCCTGCGCCGCGCCTTGCGCAACCTGATCGTCAACGCCGCCACCCATGGCAAGGCGTGCCGCATCGACCTGGCCGCGACCGACAATCGCGCCGTGCTGACCATATCGGACCATGGGCCGGGCATCCCCCCGGAACTCCTGAACAAGGCGTTCGAGCCCTTTTTCCGCGTCGACCCCGGCCGCCTGCAATCGATCCCCGGAGCTGGTCTTGGCCTCGCCATCGCCAAGGAAATCATCGAGCGCTACGGAGGCACGGTAACACTGGAAAACCGCCGGGGCGGCGGGCTGGAGCAGACGGTGGTGTTCGACGCGGTGTGAGGGTTGGCGGTCAGCCGAGTAATGGGCGTTGCGCGTGGCAACGACGAAAAACAGAGACGATGCTGCACCGCGCAAAGCTAATGGTTCCAAATCATTTCTTCACGGAGCCAGGGCCGGATCCATATAGATAAAATATAGATTACGGAATTTCCTGTGATCTAACAAAGAACTAGGCTCTCAAGCCACGAGCTCGCAAATCAACCGAGGCGGGAACATCGGCAAAATTTAAACCACAGCGTTTAAGTTCTGAGAAAAATCGCCAGAATTGACGAGAAACGCTCGGTTTTCTCAATTTTTTAGCGCTTGCTCACATAAGTATTTCAGCTGGGTAGATTTTTTGTGTTGCGCCGCACAATGCCGTAGCCGAACGATCTCCTGGGGGACTCGTTTGCGACTGGATATGCGCCGTGGAGGATCCCGCCAGGTTGACCAGCTTGAGCCACCCGTCCGTCGATTTCGGGCGTAGGTTCGACGATGCCTGCGCTCTGGCGGGTCTCGTCCGCCTTGGCCTGCCGCTCGAAACGGCCGGCTGGCGGCTTGGTCGCGACCATCACGCTGGCGGATGCCGCTGATGGGAAGCGCACGCGACATCCAACTGGATGCGTTGAGAGCCATCGCCGTGACGATGGTGTTGTATTCCCATTTCTTCGCCGCTGGAGGATCTTCATTCTGGGGCCATATCGGCGTGCGGCTGTTCTTCGTGCTGAGCGGCTTCCTGATCACGCGCCTGCTCCTGGAAGCGCGTTCGGCCGCCGAATTCGAGACCGGCCCCGCGCTGCGATCCTTCTATATCAGGCGGGGCTTGCGGATATTTCCGCCCTATTTCGCCGTGCTGGGTTTCGTCTGGCTGGTCGACCTGGACCAATCCAGGGGATCGCTGGTCTGGCATGCGCTTTACCTGTCGAATTTCTGGTATGCGCTGCGCAATGACTGGAACCCTTGGGTGCTGTGCCATTTCTGGAGCCTGAGCATCGAGGAGCAGTTCTATCTTGCCTGGCCGCTGGTCGTCCTGTTGGCCCCGCGCCGCCGCTTCGAACAGATCTGCATCGGCGTCATCGCACTGTCGCTGGCCTATCGCTTTTACTGGCCGCTCACCGCCAACACGACGCTGGCGCGCGACCTGCTGCCGCCGGCATCCATGGATGCGCTGGCGACGGGCGCGCTGCTTGCCTGCTGGCGATCCAGGGGCGCGGCCCTGCCGCACTGGATGCGGCTCAGTTGGCCTGCCTTCGCGGCCGCATTCCTTGTCATCGAGTGGTTTGTGCCTGCGCCCGCCGATCCGATGCTCGAATGGACCCATTGGCTGGTGCGGCAAGTCCTGCCGCTGGTGCCGCTGATGGTCATCGTCGCAGCCTGTTCGCGCGGCCTTGGCGGCACTTTGGGAAAGCTTGCCGAACTGCCGCCGCTGCTTGGCCTCGGCCGCATCAGCTACGGCGTCTATCTCTATCATCCGATATTGCTGTCGCTCGCCGTCAAGGCGCAACCCTGGATTCCGCTCAACGTCTCGGAGCAAGGGCCAGGGCGTTTCCTGGTTGCGAGTGCCGCCACGATTGTCGCGGCCTCGATTTCCTGGGTGGTTTTCGAGAGGCCGCTCAACAGCCTGAAGCGCCACTTCCCCTATGTCGCGCGCACCCGCTCCGCACAGGGCAGCCATGGCGGCTGGCTCGCGACGGCGGCTGGCGGATCGCCCGATGGCCGCACACCGGCGCTCGAACTCCAGCGCACGGATGCAAGACGATGACCGCCGCACCGCTCGTCTCCGTCCTGTTGCCGGTCTACAATGCCGGTCCCTATCTCGCCACCGCGCTGGGAAGCATCCTGCGGCAGGATCACAGTCGCCTGGAAATCATCGCGATCGATGACGGTTCGACCGACAATTCGCTCGAGATACTCGAGCGATGCCAAAAGGCCGACAGCCGCATTTCGATCATCTCGCGCGAAAACCGTGGCCTCGTCGCGACCCTCAACGAAGGGCTGGCGATCGCCCGGGGCGAACTGGTCGCGCGGATGGATGCCGACGACGTCGCCTATCCCTGGCGTTTGTCGCGCCAGGTGGCGCTGTTCGAGCGGCGGCCCGAACTGGGCTTCTGCGGCGCCGGCGTCGACATGTTGATCCGCGGCCGCATCGCCAGGGGCAGGCCCGATCCGGTCTTCCAGTTCGGCCGCATCCCCGTATTGGCGATGTTCTTCACGATCTTCATGCACCCGACGGTCGTCTACAACAGGAAGGTCATCGACGACAGCGTCCTGCACTATGACCAGGCCTACCGGCATGCCGAGGACTTCGATCTTTTCAGGCGGCTGGCCGGCCGTTACCCGGCAGCCATGATGCCCGAAAACCTGGTCGTCTACCGCGTCCATGAGGCAAGCGTGACGAGCCGGCACGTCAAGGAGATGCGCAGGACGCATTTGCGGATCGTGGCCGAGAACCTCGAGCGCGAGGACCTGGCGCAGGCCACGCGGGACCTGCGCGACATTGGCGATGCGGTCGGCCACGGCACCGTCGCCCGTGCGGCCGACTTCATCGTCGCGCTGGAGCAGGAGATTTCCTCGCTGCCGGCGGCGACGCGGCCGAGCTTCGAGGCCGGCGCGCTGAACCTGTTCTATTTCCTCTACCAGCTCGTCGCCGACGAAAAGCAGCCCGCGCTCACCCATGAATTGCTGACGCGGACCGCCAAATGGAACGTCATCCGGCGCCGCGAACAATATGCGCTGCGGCCCGGCGCCTGGGCGCCCTGGCTCAGCCGCGCTTCGCTGTCGGCCGCCAGGCAGGCCGATGCCATGGCATACTTCTTCAAATCCGCGCCCGCCGCGGCGGTTCTGGCACCTTATCAGGCGGGCTGAGGCATGATCGTCAAAGCCAACCAACCCCTGCAGCGCGATCGTTCGACGGCGCTTGGCCCCGCCCCGGCCGGTCCCCGCCCGGAACGAGCGGCGCCGGAAGTCAGCTTCATCATCTGCACGCGCAACCGCGTCGCCGTGCTCGATGCCTGCATCAAGTCGGTGCAAGCCGCATGCCGCGCACATGCCGGCTTCGCCGCCGAACTCGTGGTCGTCGACAACGGTTCGAGCGACCGCACGGCCGAACGCCTGGCCAGCATCGCGGCTGCGTCGGACATTCCGTTCACGCCCGTTTGCGAGCCGCGCCCCGGATTGGCGGCTGCGCGCAACGCCGGGCTGAGGCGCGCGCGCGGCCGTGTGCTGGTCTTCGTCGACGACGACTGCGCGGTCCATCGCGACTATCTGCGCGATCTGGAGCGACACTATGCGTCCGGGGAACAATGGCTCATCCGGGGCGGCCGTGTCGAGCTTGGCGATCCCCGGGATTTGCCGTTCACCATCAAGCGGTCGTGGGCGCGCGAGCGGCTGACGCCAGATGTTCATCCCGGCGGTTTCGTGCTGGGCTGCAACATGACGATGCACCGCGATGTCGCGGCCCGCATCGGCTATTTCGACGAACGCTTCGGCGCCGGCGGACCATTGCGGTCGGCCGAGGATACCGATTACCTCGTGCGCGCGATGCTGCTCGGCATCGCGGTCGAGTATGTGCCTGACATGACGATTTTCCATCATCACGGCCGGCGGGATCGCAAAGCCATCGAAAAGCTGCATCGCGACTACAGCCTGGGCAATGGCGGGCTCTGCCTGAAGCATGTTCGCCACGCGCCCTGGCTGCTTCGCCATTTCTACTGGGCCGCAAGAGGGGCTTTCCGGGAACTGGCGGGAGGACCCGCCTTCGATCGTGAACTCAACCTGTCGCACTGGCCGATCGTCGCCATGAATTTGCTCGGCGCGGCCAGGTTCGCGGTTCTCCTGCTGGTCAGACGGCCGCGAGCCGAACCGGTGCGCCAAGATCAACAAGCCAATGCCCAGGCGAGGTGAAACGCTGTAATGCCAATGCTGCCGCCAAACCTGCCGATGCTGTTCCGGGCGTTCGGAAAGCGGCAACTGCGCCTGCTTCCGGCGGTAGTGGTTCTCGGCCTGGTCAGCGCCGTCCTCGAAGGGTTCGGCATCGGCCTGATCATCCCGTTGCTGGGCATCATCATGGGACACGGGGATGCCGCCGGAATGGCAGGCTTCTCCGCTGTCCTCCAGCACGTCGGATCGGGCTTGAGCGAGCGCGACCGGCTGATCGTCATTTCGGCCGCCATCCTCGGCTCGATCATCCTGAAGAACGTCTTCGCCTTCGCCAACACGCTGCTGACGACCTTCATCTCCGGCAAGGCAAGCCATTCCATCCGCAGCGCCCTGTCGGAGCAGCTGTTGCGGGTCGGCTACCCGTTCTTCCTGCGGCAGAGCCCCGGACGCCTGCTCAACATCATCTCCAACGAATCCTGGCGGGCTTCCGATGCGATCCAGATCATGCTGTCGGCCATCGTCAGCGCATCGGCCGCCATCATCCTCCTGGCTTTCCTGCTGCTGCTTTCGTGGCGCATGACGCTTTTGGTCACGCTCGGACTGGCGCTCGTCCAGATCGCGCACGCCATCCTCTCAGCCAATCTGAAGGAGCCAAGCCGCAGCGTCGCCTCGCGCAACGGCCACCTCGCCTCGCAGATGCTTCACCTTGTGCATGCCGGACGGCTGATCCGCATCTTCGGACAGGAGAACCGGGAAAAGGCGATATTCGACACGGCGTCGGATGCGGTTCGCCGCGCTTCCTTCGCGCTGCTCGTGCGCCAGGGAGCGCTGCCGCCGCTGACGGAGGTTCTCCACGCCATGCTGTTCCTGGCGGTGGTGATCGGCGCCTGGCTGGCGCAGGTGAGTTTCCCGCTGATCATCGCCTTCGTCATCCTGCTCTACAGGCTGCAGCCGCATATGCGGGCCCTGCAGGGGTCGTGGAGCCAGCTGCAGGGCCTGAGCGGATCGCTTGAAGAGGTGACATGGCTGCTGGATCCCGCCGGCAAGCCGCAACCGCCGCAAGGCGCCGGGCCGTTCCACGGCCTGCGCCAGGGCATCAAGTTCGACGATGTGACATTCACCTATTCCGGCACGGACCGGCGCGAGGTGGTGCTGCATGCGGCGACATTCGAAATCCGCGGCGGCCGCTCGACGGCGCTGATCGGCCGCTCGGGCGCCGGCAAGACGACGATCGTCAATCTCCTGTGCCGCTTCGTCGAACCGGACACCGGCAGCATCCTCGTCGATGGATCGCCGCTCGACCGGATCGACGCCAGCCAGTGGCGCCGGCACATCGCCCTGGCCAGCCAGGAACTGGAACTGGTCGACGGCAGCATTTTTGAAAACATAATCTACGGCCAGGATGCCGCGACAGCCGGCGATGCCGAGGCCGCCGCAAGACTGGCCGAAGCGCATGAATTCATCGAAAGGCTGCCTCAGGGCTACGAGACCCTGGTTGGCTACAGGGGCGTCAATCTGTCGGCGGGACAGAGGCAGCGCATCGCCCTGGCGAGAGCCCTGGTGCGCGATCCCGATCTCCTCATCCTGGACGAGGCCACCAATGCCGTGGACGGGCTGTCGGAAGCGGCCATCGTCGAGACCCTGAAGTCGAGAGCCGGCCGCCGCACGACCATCGTCATCAGCCATCACCACAGCACCATCTCGTTCTGCGACGACGTGGTCATCCTGAGCGGCGGCCGCGTGAAAAAGCAGGCCCCTTTCGGCGCCCTGGCCTCGCTCAGCATGGACGAGCTTTACCAGCACGAACCGCTCGACTGAGAAGGCGCCGGGCCGGCCCGCGATCGTTTCCGGGCGTGTCTGCAGCCTCCGGCCGGCGGGTCGTCGCAAGGGTTCGAATCACAAGCCAGGGGAATTGCCGCTGGCACCTTCCGTGATCGCACCAATGCCGTGCGGGACCGAGGCGCGCTACCTTGCCTGTGCGGCGGACCTGTCGATCCGCCTGGCCGGTGCCCCATTGGACTTACTCTCCGGGTGAGGTGCCGGCCTCCCATGCACAAAAGAAAGATCTGAAGCGGGTCGCCTGAATCCTTCAGGCGCGACACGCTTCAGGTGGCGGCGCCGACATTCCTGCGCATGCGCCGCCTGCCCGTCGTCCGTGCTTTCTTCGCCATCGCCCCGGCCATCTCGACCACGCCGTCCTCGCGCGGCCTGCCATTGGTGGCCTTGTGGAGCCGCTCATAGGGCAGCAGTTCCTTGATCCGGGCATTGAGCGAGGCGATTTCGGCCTTGAGGTCCTCGCACTCCTGCCTCTGCACGTCGAACTGTATCTGTTCGGACGCCTGTTGCAGCGTCAGCTGAGAAAGGTTGGCGTTCACCTTGGAAAGACTCATCTTGTCGCTTTCGCTCTCCTGGCTCAGCGCGGACAATCTTTCATCGGCGATCTTCTTTTCGGCCAGGGCATCGTTCAGTTCGCTCTTGAGCCTGGCGATCTCGCCCGCGGCTTCGCCGTTTTCGCTCGACACTTGCTCAAGCCGCGATTGCAGGTTCTGGATCTCCGAGCTCAGCCCGCGCATTTCCGCCTGGCTGCGAGCCAGCTCGGCTTCCTTGTCGCCTTCCATCATGCGGGCCGCTTCGGTCGTTTCCGACAGTTTCGCCTGTGCCGCCTCGAGCGACTTCTGCAGCCGCATCTCCTCTTTCTCGCTCTTGCCGAGCGCCGCCAGCAGCTCCGCCAGCCGCGCTGCTTCGGTGGCATGGACCGCCGACAGCTCGTCGAGCCTGTGGCGCGCCTGCGATTCCCGCTTCAGCGCCTTGTCGAGTTCGATCGACAGGTTGACGTGCTTTTCGCGCAGCATCTTGCTTTCGCGCAAGCGCCTGTTGGCCTCGACCGTCCTGGCGGTCAGCCGCTTGGCGATGTCGCCGAACTCCGCCTCGCGTTTGGCGCTCGCATTGGCTGTCTCGACGAGTTCCAGCCTGACCGCGGCAAGTGCCGCACGAAGCGTCTCCCGGTCCTGGACCAGGCTTGTCTCGCGCTGCTGCAGCGCTTCGAACGCGCCGTCACGCTCGCGCAGTTTTTTCACCGCGTCGTGCAGCTTTTCCGAAAGCGCCCTCTGTTCGGCGGCCAGGGCGGCATTGGCGACCTCCAGCTCGTTGGCGCGCAGGATGTCGCTGTGCAGGATGTTGAGGAATTCGCGCGTCAGATGGTGTGAGGTGCCGATCTCCGACAGCTTGTCGTTGATCTCCTCCAGATAGTCCCTGGCGTCGTGGAAGAGCCCCTCGAAGGCGCTCAATGCAGCCAGCCGGGTCTGTGTATGGGCGGTCAGTCTTGGCGCGGTTTCGGAACTGTCCGCAGCGCCCGCATCCTCGGCATTCCCGGCATTGTCGTCATTTGCCGCATCGGCCTGGGGTGGCCCGTCATCGGGTGCCGCCTGGGCATCCGGCACATCGTCGCTCTCTGGCGGCGCCAGGTCGTCGGCGTCGAGACTTGCATCCAGCGCGTCCGCCAAATCGATCTGCAGGTCCTGGATTGCTTTATCCACGTCTTCAGCACGCTTGATCAGGCCTCTGAAGTTCATCGCCAAACTCCCCTTACGCATACCTCGCTTAGAACTTAACAAATTGCTAATATATCCTTACATCCGCTGCTTGCGCAGGGGAAGCCCCGTCGGCACAAAGGTAAATTTGGGACATTTTAGGGGTTTGGACGCTGCGAGCGATGCGGTGCGAGGGTGCGAAGCCGGTTCTGCCGGCGGGACAGCGCCCCCCTCTGTCCTGCCGGACATCTCCCCCCACATGGGGGGAGATTGGACGTCATGCGGGCTTTCGCCAATCGCCAACGTTGCAAGAAGAACTGAAGCGCAGAAATTGCCAATCTCCCCACTTGTGGGGAGATGTCCGGCAGGACAGAGGGGGGCGCGAAGGATCGCGGCTCCCCCTAAGTTGCCCTCACCCCGCCATGGCCAGCGGCACGGCGCTCTTGTTGGGGATCTGGATGTCGATTTCCAGCGTCGACATGGTCTCGCCGCGGTCCATCGAGACCTGCAGATAGTCCTGGTCGATCTGCACATGCTTGGCGATGACGGCCATGATCTCCTCGCGCAGGATGGAGACGAGGTCGGGCTGGCTGCGGTTGCGGCGCTCATAGGCGAGCAGCACTTGCAGCCGCTCGCGCGCCACCGGGGCGCTGGAGCGCCGCTTGAAGATGTCGAGCAGGTTCATGCCGCCCTCCTTCCCAAAAGACGATCGAGGAAGCCCTTGCGCTCGAAGGGCACGATGACCGGCAATTCCTCGCCCTCCAGCCGCCTGGCGGCGTCGATATAGGCCTTGGCAGCGGAATTGAGCGGCTCAGACAGCGTCACCGGCGAACCGAGGTTGGAGGCGCGCAGCACGTCCTGGCTTTCCGGAATGATGCCGAGCAGCGGCACCGACAGGATTTCCAGCACGTCGTCGATCGACAGCATCTCGCCGCGCGAGGCGCGTGCCGCGTCGTAGCGCGTCACCAGCACATGCTTGGCGATCTGCTCGCCCTGCTCGGCCCGCAAGGTGCGGGCATCGAGCAGGCCGATGATGCGATCGGAATCGCGCACCGACGACACTTCCGGATTGGTGACGATGACCGCCTCGTCGGCAAAGCGCATGGCGAGCTGCGCGCCGCGCTCGATGCCGGCCGGGCTGTCGCAGAACACGTAGTCGAACACCGAGCGCAGCTTGTCGATGACTTCGCCGACGCCCTCTTCGGTCAGCGCATCCTTGTCGCGCGTCTGCGAGGCCGGCAGCAGGAACAGCGTCTCGACCCGCTTGTCGCGGATCAGCGCCTGCGACAGCTTGGCCTGGCCCTGGATGACGTTGACGAGGTCGAACACCACGCGCCGCTCGGCGCCCATGATCAGGTCGAGGTTGCGCAGGCCGACGTCGAAATCGACAAGCGCCACCTTCTTGCCGGTCTTGGCCACGGCCGCCCCGAGGGCCGCCGTCGAGGTCGTCTTGCCGACGCCCCCCTTGCCCGAGGTGACCACCACTACCTTGCCCATTGAAAAGCCTCCGTTGTTGTTGTTCTTGGTCGGGCGGCCATCGGCCGCCCCAATATCGAAACGAATGTCAGCTCAGCGTCGAAACCCGCAACGCGTCGCCGTCGAGAAACGCCTGCACCGGCTTGCCGCGCGAAACGCCTTCCATCTCCTCGGCGGTGACGTACCAGCCGTCCACCGCCAGCAGCTCGGCCTCGTTCTTGCGGCAGAAGATGCGCGCGCCCCTGTTGCCCAGCGCACCCGCCGAAGCGCGCCCGCGCAGCGTGCCATAGACATGGATCGAGCCCGCCGCGATGATCTCCGAACCGGAGGCGACCGAGCCGAGCACAATGACATCGCCATGCGGATGCACGATCGCCTGGCCGGAGCGGATCGGCGCCTTGATCATCAGCGTGCCCGAAGCTTCAACCTGCGGCTCGCTATCGCCCGCCTTGCTTGCGCCAGCCTTGCCGTCGGCGACCTTGTCCGGGCCGGCTTCAGGCGCCCTGCCCTCGGCCTTGCCCTCTCCGGAAACATCCTCCCGCGCCTTGCGGGGCAGCAGCCCATCCGTCGTCGCCTCCTTGGCACCGACCAGCACCGGCGGCAGGTTAGGCGCGAGTGCGGCGTGGCCGTCGAGCTCGATGGCGTAGACGCGGATGCCGCGATGGCCAAGCACGCCGACCAGCGATTCGATCGCGGCGACATCGGGCTTCAACGTATTGAGATCAAGCACCACCGGGCGGCCGGCAAAATAGCCCGGCGAGTTGCCGATCCAGTGATCCAGCCCCTCCAGCCACACGTCCAAAGGCGCCTCCGGCGTCAATGTGAAAGCGACGAAAGAGCGGGCGCGAAAGCGAATGGATTTGGCCTCGAGGGGGGCGGCAAAGGTCACGGCTGGCGAATCCTTACTGAGAGGTAAACGCTAGCGAGGGAATGGTTAATGAATGGTTAATGGGTGGGATAGATGAGGGGCGGAACGGAGGTTCCTGAGAGCCCCCGGAGGCTTCATACGCCAAACCAGCGATGCTTCTACGAATTCTTGTTGACCGTGCGGGTGAGGCGGCGTCGGGGGCGCTGGCTACAGTCTAGGTACGACCTAGGACTATTCGCCATCCTTGTACCTCGGCTGCTCAACGAAGATCACAGAATATTATTCTGCCCGCCAATTCAGAGAATGACATTCCTAGGTTGCCGAATCGATCGCAATTCGGCGAAGAAGACAAATCGAAATGGGGGATCAGGTTCCATGCAGTTCATAAAGAATGGCCCGGACATACCTGACCGATTGCTTCAGCTGCACGAAGAAGGGCATGTCGTATTCTTTTGTGGAGCGGGAATATCGTACCCAGCTGGGTTGCCGGGGTTTGGGGGATTGGTTGACAAACTCTACGTTGGGCTGGGCGCGGCGCCAACGCCAGTCGAGAGTGTCGCCAAGAAAACAGGGCTGCACGACGCGACTATCGGCCTCTTAGAGGGGAGGATTACTGGAGGTCGTGCGGCAGTTAGAAGGCAATTGGCCGCCGTCCTAACACCCGATCTAACCCTGCCACGCGCGACACAAGCTCATGAAGCGCTGATCGTTTTGAGTCAGAACCGAAGAGGGCAACTCAGACTGGTAACAACCAACTTTGACCGCATTTTCGAAGCGGTGATCGCTGACCAGAAGCTTGAAATCCCAACGTTTCAGGCTCCCTTACTGCCTGTCCCGAAGAACCGTTGGAGCGGCCTTGTCTATCTCCACGGTTTATTGCCCAAGTCCCCAACCGACGATGATCTAAATCGGCTGGTTGTGGCGAGTGGTGACTTCGGGCTTGCCTATCTGACAGAGCGCTGGGGAGCGCGTTTCGTAAGTGAATTGTTCCGTGCCTACACTGTCTGCTTCGTTGGATACAGCATCAATGACCCGGTCATGCGCTACATGATGGATGCGCTGGCTGCTGACAGGTTGATGGGCGAAGCTCCTGCAGAGGCGTTTGCATTCGGCAGCTATGCAATGGGAAAGGAGACTGTAGCTGCGCAAGAATGGGAGGCCAAGAACGTAACGCCAATTCTATACCCAGAATTTCGGCGGCACTTCTATCTTCATGAAACATTGCGCGTTTGGGCTGGCACTTACAGAGATGGTGTTAGAGGCAAAGAATCAATCGTTACTCGATATGGAGCCATCAAGCCGATCGGGAGCACAAAGCAAGACGATTTCGTTCGCCGAATGCTATGGGCGCTAAGCGATAGCACCGGACTTCCAGCAAAACGTTTTGCTGATTTCGACCCCGTCCCTTCACTGGATTGGCTCGAACCGCTAACCGAAAGGCGCTTTGGACATCAGGATCTTTCCCGTTTTGGGATCCAGGTCAATCAAGATGAAGACAAGAAGCTTTTGTTTAGCGTCTTGGACAGGCCGACCTCTTATGTCCACGCACCATGGATGACTCCCGTTCGGCGAGCCTTTGGAAGCCTCGGCAACTGGGACAATGTGATGGAGCAAATCGCGCGTTGGCTCGCGAGACATGCCCACGATCCCAAACTGCTGTTATGGGTTGCAGCAAGGGGCGGCAAACTGCACCCTAGCTTTGAGTTCTACCTGACGCGAGAATTTGAGAAGAATCCTCCGCCTTCATCGGTGCAAAAGCTATGGAACTTGGTGATCGCAGAACGTCTAAAATCCGGGGCACGGTCGCACGATCTCTACTCGTGGCAACAAAACTTTATTCGCCACGGCTTCTCACCAACCATGAGGTTTCGGCTTCGAGCCGCGCTAACACCGTGCGTCGATCTAAGTGAGCCTTTTCGTGGATTCGACAACGAAGTTGAAGAAGAGCAGAGATCGAGTTTGAATGAATCTCGCTCAGTCTCAAATCTGGTGCGATGGGAGATTGTCCTCGCCGCCGATCACGTCCACTCTGTTCTAGACAGTCTTCGCCAGAAATCGGAATGGTCGGCAATCTTGCCACAGCTGCTGCCCGATGCCACAGCGCTGCTGCGAGATGCCCTCGATTTGATGAAGGAATTGGACGGAGCCGATGACCGTTATGACAGTTCTTACATCCATCAACCGTCAATTGGCAATCATGTGCAAAACACGGATTTCAACGACTGGACGGCATTAATCGAACTTGCGCGCGATGCGTGGCTAGCGACCGCGAAGACGAACCCGGAAGCAGCGAGAGCTGAACTCGAGAGATGGCTCACAATTCGATATCCTGTCTTTCGCCGCCTCGCGTTCTTTGCGGCTGCCCATGAACCCGACCTAATTTCTGCCGACGAAGCGCTCTCGTGGCTGCTCGCAGACAATAGATGGTGGCTTTGGACGGTTGAGACACAGCGCGAAACCATGCGACTTCTCGTTTCTTTGTCGACGCGCCTGACGTTAGTGCAGAGCGAGCTTCTGCAAGCGGCTATTCTACAAGGGCCTCCTCGCAATATGTTGCGCGACGACATGGAGCCGGAAACTCTGCAACGGGCTAGCGACAGAGAGGTTTGGCTAGCTCTGGAGAAAATCCACTCATCCGGCGCCGACTTGACTGCCGAAGCAACCAATCGCCTTCAGGCTCTCGTCAGAACATATCCGGATTGGCAATTGGCCTCCGACGAGCGAGACGAGTTTCCCTATTGGACGGGCAGCGGAGAAGAGTGGCGAACATACCGCCCAACCCCCAAGCTTCGCAGAGACTTGGAAACTTGGCTGCGTGACTACCCTTTAGTCGATGACCTTCATGAGTCCGACAATTGGTCAGAGCGCTGCACAAAAGATTTTTCGCGTACAGCATCCGCCTTGCTCGGTCTTGCCAAACAATCATTTTGGCCCGTTGATCGTTGGCGTCAAGCCTTACAGGCATGGTCCAGCCAAGATATGATCGCCCGATCATGGAGGTACGTCGCCTGTACATTGGCTGCTATGCCAAAATCTGAATTAGCAGAGCTCGCCCGCTCGATAGCATGGTGGCTGGATGAAGCCGCAAAAATACTTACATCTAACGAACAAGTACTATTTAATTTAATCGAAAGAATACTCATTGCTTACCGGCAAGAGAGCCTTCAGCACCTGGATGATGCCGTTAGCCGCGCTCTCAACCACCCAGTCGGACTCTCTACCAATGCGATCTTGCGCTGGTGGTTCAGGCAAAATATTGAAGACGGCCAAGGATTGCGGCGCGAAATGATACCGCTTCTTGACTTGATCTGCGACCCCACCGCTCCCGGCATGCAGTATGGCCGGATCACGCTTGCTGGTAGCGTCATCGTCCTTTACCGTGTTGATCCTGACTGGACCGAGCAACATCTCGTTCCCTATTTCCGGTGGCAAGAACCCGAGGATTACGTTGTAGGTATGTGGCAGAATTTTCTGCGTTCGCCACGGCTACACTGGCCCCTTTTGGATACACTAAAGAGTGACTTCCTTTCGACTGCACAGCACTACGAGACGTTAGGGAAAACATACGCGCGGCAGTATGCGGCCTTTCTAACGTACGCGACACTTGAGCCAGGAGGGACATTCACAACCAAGGATTTCAAAAAAACGACCGAAGCACTGCCGCCATCGGCGCTAGCCGAGGTAGCAGAAACCTTATTCCGCGCTTTAGAGGGGGCAGGCGAAAAACGCGCAGAGTTTTTCCGAAATCGTATCACGCTTTATATGAAGCGCATCTGGCCAAACACATTGAAAGCTAGGACACCTGCAGTCTCAGCAAATTTTGCCAAGCTCTGTTCGGCAGCGGGCGATGCATTTCCTGAGGCGTTGGCTCTGTTTAGTGACTGGCTCCAGCCTATCGATGATGTCAGCTACGTTACTCATTTGCTGCACCAGGCGGGATTGTGCACCCTGTTCCCGAACGATGCTTTGGCTTTTCTCAATCTGATCACTCCGACGAATGTTCAATGGCTGTCTGAAGATTTTAAAGACTGCCTGAAGGAAATTCGAACCGCGAATGCGGAACTTGAGCAAGATGGTCGTTTTCAGCGCCTCGTGACGCTATTGCAACAGAAAAACTTATCTTGGCCTTGATATAACCTAATCGCAAACTGCCTCCGTATACGCCCTCCCAACGCCACAGGGCTGCGTTTTTAAAACCCTTGGGGTGAGAAATTACGACCTGACCACTTGCGACTTGAAAGCAGCGAGTGCACACCATCGCCCAACTAGCATTGCCAAATAAAGCGTTTATGGAGGTCCCGTATGTCTTTGAATCCCAAGAGCCAAGAAAGTACTCCATTGCGACCATTCCTTTCACGTTTCGCGGTTGAGCGAACCGGCAGCAATGAGATCCCCGGAAGATACGCTGAAGATAAAGAATTGTGGGTCGTGAACCAGGCGGGGATTGAAGTCGCTCTCATAAAAGCAGACTTGGAGGTTGCAGAACTCGTCACAAAAACTAAAGTGAGCAATGAACAGGACGATGAAGGGAACATGCCGGGGACACACACAGCGGTTAGAAATGAGGCAGACGATACAGAAATGAGCCTCGCAATGTTATCTATTGTTACTTTGACCGAAGTGAAGTCGGAAAAGGACGATTAGTTGATATTGCTTTTCTCAAATCGAAGAGACCTGACAACTGATTTTTTGGTCGAAGAGCTCCGCCGCAGGGGAGCAACTTTTGCCCGAGTTAACCTCGAATCTGTAGGGGATTTAGCTGTCGAATGCGAAGTATTAGACAATCGTCTATCTTGGCACCTTAAGGTTCGCCGCAGGCGTTTTAATCTGGCCGACGTTAAGGCGGCTTATTTTCGAAGGCCGGGGCGCCCCGCCGTTCCTCCAGCTATTCTTGAGGCTGACGCACGACATTTTGCTGGTGAATGGTCGGCGCTTATTAGAAGCATGTGCGCCGCCCTTGAGGGGAAATGGTTCTCAGACCCTAATGCTATTTGGAGCGCCGAGGACAAGCCCAAGCAGCTTTCCAATGCAATCGCTGCAGGGTTTTCGGTTCCAAATACTTTGATATCAAACACCTTCGAAAACGTACGAAGATTCCTGGATGACGGAGATTCGATTGCTAAGCCACTTGCTTCAGGCCACCTACAAGACTCAGTATCAGAATGGGTTATATTTACCACGCGCGTCGATGCCGTCACCGAATACGATTCACCATCGATTGAACTCTGCCCTGCAATATATCAAAGGGAAATTTTTAAGCGGTGCGATATACGGATAACCGTCGTTGGCGAGAAAGTATTCGCAACGGCTATAGAATCACAATCTGAGAAGGATTCAGTGGTCGACTGGCGGAAGGGCCACATGTCGGATATAGCCCATGAAATTCATGAGATTCCAGAAACATTGGCAGATAAATGTCGCAGTCTTGTAAAGAGGCTCGGCCTTCGGTTTGGCGCTATTGATCTGATATTAGATGAGGATGGCGAGTACTGGTTCCTTGAAGTAAACCCAAACGGGCAATGGGCTTGGTTAGAAAAGCGGGTTGGGCATCCAATAACTTCTGCCATAGCAAATGAACTCATGAGTATGTAAATAATGCGCAAAGTGTTAGATTTTTTCTGGCCGACATTGGAACGTTTTACTCCTGCGGAGCAGCAGCAGGCGGCGCAGAGACTCGGAGAGCAAATAGACCATATCGGTCAGATGGATTGGGGCAGCGATACGGATACCGCTCTAGTGGAGGCCCGCCGATTGGTCGATTCAGATGATGCGCGACGTCGGACAGCCGAGGGGCGCGCCACAACATTTCTGTTACTGATCGGGGCATTGACTCCTGTGGTAACATTTCTAGGTGGGTTTTCATGGATGACGGGAGGTGATTCCGCCCTTAAATTGACGGCTTTTGTTTTGCTGTTTATCGGTGTCTGCTATCTGTTCTCGGCGGGAAGATGGTCTTTAAAGACGATTCAAGTTGGCGTTTATCACGACGTGCACGTTAGCGATATTGTGGATATATGGGAAAAGACGGAAGTTAAGCAGAATTTGTTGCGTCATATTCTACAGTCAGTCGTTAAAAACCGCAACGCCAATAATTTAAAGATCACCTGCATTACGATAGCTCATATGTTTGTGTGGCGGGCAATATTGGTCTTTTCAGCGTTCTTGCTGTTGCCTATGTCATGGGAGTTGGGATCTAAGATCGCGGCCTCTTTTTCGAGCTATCTCCGACCGCTGGTTTGCGGCTAAGCCTTAGGGAATTACCTGGCCATCACCTGGCGACTGAGCTGTCAATATGCCGTCGGCTTCATCGGCATGTAGCCAGCCACCCGCTGAGTGAGATCACGCCGGCGCCGACGATGAACGGGCCGAGAGCGACGAGGCGCGTCACCACCCCCTCAATGCCGCTTGAAATACTGCACCTCCCGCCCATGCTTCTCCGCCGCCTCGCGCGCATCGAATGTCTCAAAATTCCGCCGTTTACCGGTCTTCTCGTCTTTCTTGCGTAAATACAGCCGGTATTTTCCGCCTTTCAGTTTCCGGATCATCTCGCTCTCCCTGGCTAGGATTTGGCCCTGATCAGGATTTCCCCTTGCCATTGAGGTCCGCGCGGCTGCCCAGTTCCTTTTCACCCTTTCAAAACGGATGCACGATCCCACGACACAGGTTATGTTGCCCCGTCTGGCCGAAATCATCGAAGGGGGCATGACATGCAGGCAATGCCGATAGCGCATCAAGCCGCGCAACCCGTGCGCCCCATATCCTCCCTGGCCGGCTATCCGGCCGCCGTCCTGTGCTGGCTGCTTTCGGCCGGTGTCTATATCGCGGCCAAATGGGTGGCGCCTGAAATGCCGCCCTGGGGTCTCTGCTTCTGGCGGCTGACGCTGGCTTGCGCCATCCTGCTGCCGATCGTGCACCGTCATCACGAGGCGATGATCAGGCTTTTGCGAACGCGCGCCGTGGAGGTCGTCGCGGTGGGGGCGATCGGCCTGACGCTATGCCAGGGTATGATCTACCACGGCCTCAACCACACCGACGCCACCACGGCCGGTATCATCATGGCGCTGTCGCCGGTCATGACGATGGTGCTCGCCCGTTTCGTGCTTGGCGAGCCGCTCGGCCTGTGGAAGTCGCTTGGCGCGCTGGTTGCGCTTGCCGGGATGATTTTCATCGTTGCCCACGGCAACCTGACGGCGCTGCTGCAACTCAAGGTCAACGCGGGCGAGCTGTGGATCGTCGGCAGCGCGTTCTGCTGGGGCCTCTACACCGTGCTTTTGCGCCGTGCCAAATTCAGCATCGAACTTCTGCCGATGGTCGTGCTGCTGCTCGGCGCCGGTGCGCTGGTCGCCTTGCCTTTCCATCTGTGGGAATTGTTCAACGACGAACGCTCCGCCATGAACCTCCACAGCCTTCTCGCGCTCGCCTATCTGGCAGGCCCCGGCGGCGCCCTGATGTACTATCTCTACAACAAAAGCGTGCAAACGCTGGGTGCGAGCCGGGCAAGCATGCTGCTCTACCTGCAGACGGTGTTCGTGGCCGTGCTCGCCTATCTGCTGCTCGGCGAGGGCTTGCACGATTACGATCTGGTCGGTGCGGCCTTCATCGTCGCCGGCATCGTCCTTGCCACCGGGGTCAGGCCAGCTCAACCACGCGTGGCGTAGACATCTTGCGGGTGACGGCTATATTCAGCGCCGGCCGCATTGGCGTTTGGTGAGTCACCATCGCGACAGCCAGAGGCCCCCTCTCAATGCCGCTTGAAATACTGCACCTCCTTCTCGTGCTTCTCCGCCGCCTCGCGCGTATCGAACGTTCCGAGGTTGCGCCGCTTGCCGGTCTTGTCGTCCTTCTTGCGCGAATACAGCCGGTATTTGCCGTCCTTGAGTTTTCGGATCATCTCGCTCTCCCTGGCTAGGATTGGCCCTGATCGAGGTTTCCGCTTGCCGGGCGGCCCGGCCTGCCGACCAGCGCCTGCGCCTTGTCGCCATGCTCATCCCCCGGTTGTGTCAGGGATCAACGCCGTTCCGATCCAAATGATCCACCCGTTCGAAGGCGGCACTCTACGGCGCCCCCCCTCTGGCCTGCCGGCCATCTCCCCCACAAGTGGGGAGATTGGCAGCTTTGGCGTCGGCGCTTTCTGGCAACGTCGAAATTCGGCGAGCGCCAGCCAAAACGCAAAAACCCGCCTGGGTGGCGGGTCACTGGCGCAAATCAGCACCATAAGCAAAAATGTAGCATAGCTGCCCTCACCCGTCAAGAAAAAATTCCTATCCATCGATGCAAGCTGCCTGCCGGCGGCCACCAAGGCCAGCGGCGCAATTGCGGTGGCAGCCGACATTCAACGCAGTAAATTCAGATCCAACTTGACGGAACATTAGCCAAAGCTAATTGTTAGTGGATGCGGCAGGTGGTGCCCTCCATCGCCTGCCGAAGATCGGCCCTCCGATCGGCCCGCGTCCTCCGCCAGAGGCGCGGGCTTTTCGTGCCGATCAGCCGTCGCAGCCTAGCCGGCATTTTTCGTCCTCCGACTATTTCGCCAGTCCCTCATCGGGGTTTCGCCGCCCTTTGGCCTTGAGGCTGCGCGCGGCTTGCTCGACCGCGGCGCGGTCGTTGCCCAGGCGGTCGAGCAGTTCCTGTGCCTCGTCGCCGGAGATGCCGGTGCGCACCGCCAGCGCCTCGACCTCCAGCACGTCGGAGCTGGCGATCTCGCCGGTTTGCGCATCGTCCGCCGTCAGCGGCAGGGCTCCCTCGCGGTCGATCTCGGCCTCGGCCTGGTGCCAGTGCCGCTCGGGGTCGCCCTGCATGCGGCCTTCCCGTTCCCAGATCTGGTAGGCGCGCTCGCGAATTCTGTCGTCCCGGTCGTCGCTCATGGTCAGTCCTCCTTGGGGTCAGGGTTGAACGCCGCGCCAATGCGGACGCTCCGGAAAATCCGCGCGATCGGATCGCCATGCCGGCGGCGCGCGGGGGCTACTGGCATTGCCGTCTCGGGCCGCCGGAATAGGGCTGGTAGGAGTTGTCTTCCGGGCGGTAGGAGCGGTAACGGCTGAAGCAGGAATCGACATGGTCGGCCGAAAGCGCTTCGCCGTCATCGTCGGCAAGGTAGACGCCAAGGCCAGCGCCGTTTTCCCCGCCATCGGCGGCCGGCTGGCCGGCCTGACCGGCGGCTTCGAGATAGGGCGAGATGCAGGGGCGCAGCTGCCCGCTGTAGGAGAGATAACTGTTGTCGTCCGGATGGTAGGAGCGATAGCGGCTGGCGCACCAGGCGAGATGCGGACGCGGCAGGTCGGTTGCCTTGGGCGCAATGGCGCCGGTGACCGTCGGGTCGGGCGGCGTTTCCGGCGGTTTGGCGGGGATGTCGGGCGGCGCCGGCTGGGCGGCCGGCAGGCGTTCGAGGCCCTGCCCGGCTTTGTTCACCGGCCGCGCCTTCTTGGTCCACAGCTCCGCCACGCTGACGGTGGCCGTTGCCTGGCGCGGCGGCTTTGCGGCAAGCAGCCAGGCGGCGAAGCCCAGTCCGCTGCCGAAGACCGCAAGGGTCAGCACGAAGCCGCAGACCAGTCCCAAAACCGCTTTCACGACACGCTCCTTCAGTCCCTGCTCATAGAATGCGGGGCCTCAAGGCTGGTTCCAGAAAAACGCTGGCGCGCGCGCCGGCGTTGCCGCCGGGCGCAGCCGCCAAGGGAGGCTCAAAACCCCGCCCAGACACAGTTCAGAAACAATATTCAACAGTTCGGAAAAACTGCCGAAAAGATCGGATGGCATAAGCATCCCACAACAACTGGAAAAATGGCCGTGCCGGGCAATGCCCGGCCTGGACGGGAAAGTATGGAAATGGATCACGGTGTCGATGTCGCCGAACTGGACGCGGAACGATCGGGGCTGGAAAGCGGCCCGGCAGGTGTCGATGCGCTGGTAAGAACGGCTCCCGCGACAGCCAGGCGCGGGCAAATCCTGACGGGCGCCGACTTTGCCCGCCAAGGCTTGCCCGGCGAGCGGCTCGACACCGTCTTCGAACAGCTTGCCGAGATGTTCGCAGCGCTGCCGGCGGTAATCTCCGACGGGCGTGTCTGGACCTATCGTGAACTGGACAGGCGGGCCAACCAGTTCGCCCGCCTGCTGGTCAAGCGCGGCGTGAAGCCGGGCGACCGCATCGGGCTCATCCTCGACCGCTCGGCGGAGACCTATGTCGCGCTGCTCGCCGTGATGAAGGCGGGCGCTGCCTTCGTGCCGCTGGCGACCGCGTTCCCTGAGGAGCGGATGGCGCTCATCATCGAAGACGCCGGCGTCAGCCTGATCGTCACCATCGCCGCCTATGCGTCGCGCGCCGGCCAGCTGCCGGTCCCGCATCTGCTGATCGACAGCACTGCTGCCGAAATCACCAAACAGTCCGACGCGCCGCTGAAGCCGCATGCGAAGGCCGCTTCAGCGGACGACACCTGCTACATCCTCTACACGTCGGGCACCACCGGCAAGCCCAAGGGCGTCGTCATCAAGCACCAGAGTTTCGTCAATTTCATCCGCGTCGCCGCCGCCTCCTACGGCTACCGGCCGGGCGACCGCGTCTACCAGGGCATGACGATCGCCTTCGACTTTTCCTCCGAAGAAATCTGGGTGCCGTTCGTCGCCGGCGCGACGGTGGTGCCCGCTCCTGGCCAGATGCCGCTGGTGGGCGAGGAACTCGCCGATTTCCTGCGGCTCCATGACATCACCTGCATCGCCTGCAGCCCGACGCTGCTGTCGTCGATGACATCGGATGTGCCCAGCCTGCGCACGCTGCTGGTGGGCGGCGAGGCCTGTCCGCACAATCTGGTGGTGCGCTGGTCGAAGCCGGGGCGGCAGATCCTGAACACCTATGGCCCGACCGAGGCGACCGTCACCGCCACCATGGGCGCGCTGACGCCGGACAGTCCCGTCACCATCGGCGCACCGCTGCCGACCTACTCGATCGTCATCCTCGACGCTTCGCTGCCGCAGCTCGCCGAACCCGGCGAACTGGGCGAGATCGGCATTGCCGGCATCGGGCTCGCGGTCGGCTATCTCAACCGGCCCGACCTGACCGAACAGAAATTCATCGCCGATTTCGTCGGCCTGCCGAACAACCCGTCGAAGCGCATCTACCGCACCGGCGACCTTGGCCGCATCAACGACCAAAGCGAGATCGAGTATAACGGCCGCATCGACACCCAGGTGAAGATCCGCGGCTACCGCATCGAGCTCGGCGAGATCGAGGCGGTGCTGCTCGACCAGCCCGAGATCGCTCAAGCCGCCGTCACCACCTGGGAGATCGAGCCCGGCCGCGTCGAACTCGTCGCCTATTTCGCAGCGAAGGCCGGCCAGACGGCGATCTCGCGCGCGGACCTCGCCAGGACGATGAAGCGGCGGCTGCCGGACTACATGGTGCCCTCCTATCTCGAGGAGCTGCCGGCGATCCCGATGACCGTTTCCAACAAGGTGGATTTGCGCCAGCTGCCGAAGCCGACAAGCGTGCGGCTTTCGGGCGATCGCGCCATGGTCGCGCCCAACAATGACGACGAGCGTTTCCTGGCCGACGCGCTGGCCGCGGTGCTGAAATTCGACGAAGTGTCCGTCGAGGACAATTTCTTCGACGATCTCGGCGCCAACTCGCTGCTGATGGCGCATTTCTGCGCCCGTGTGCGCACCAGGAAGGAATGGGCGACGGCGTCGATGCGCGACATCTATCTCCACCCGACCGTGGCGCGGCTGGCGCTGCATCTGGGCGTAGTGGACGAGATGACGACGGCCACCAACGAACCCGTCCTCACGCGGCGGGCCTCCAATCTTGCCTATTGGACCTGCGGCGCCGCACAGCTGATGTTCTACGGGCTCTACAGCTATGGCGCCCTGTGGGCGATCAATGGCGGCCTCAACTGGATGTACGACGCGCTCGACGATCCGCTGCAGCTCTACATCAGGTGCGTGGCGCTTTCGGCCGCCGTGTTCTTCGGCATGTCGGGTTTTGCCGTCCTCGCCAAATGGGTGCTGGTCGGCCGCTGGAAGGCGGAAGAGTTTCCCATCTGGGGCGTGCGTTATTTCCGCTTCTGGGTGGTCAAGACGTTGATCCGCACCGCGCCCGTCGTGCTGTTCCGCGGCAGCCCGCTCTACAGCATCTACCTGCAGCTTCTCGGCACCAGGCTCGGCAAGAACGCCGTCATCGAATCGAAATCCGTGCCCGTCTGCACGGATCTCATCTCGATCGGCGCCAACACCATCTTGCGCAAGGAATCGATGATCCTCGGCTTCCGGGCACAGTCCGGCTATATCCACACCGGGCCGCTGACCATCGGCCGCGATGCCTTTGTCGGCGTCGGCTCGACGCTCGACATCGACACCAGGATCGGCGACGGCGCCCAGCTCGGCCATTCGTCCTCGCTGCACCGCGGCCAAAGCATCCCCGACGGCGAACGCTGGCATGGCTCGCCGGCCGTGCCGACCACGGCCGACTATTGCAAGGTGCGCAATGTCGATCCGTCCAACATCCGGCGCTTCCTGTTCGAAGCGGTTCAGCTGATCGGCCTGTTTGCCATCGTCACCCCCTTGCCGCTCCTGTTCCACAGCTATTGGGAAAATGTCGGCGACGACTACCAGGAAACCATCGGCGTCGTCGCGATCGGCACCACGGTGACGCTGATCGGCTACATGGCCGCATCCTTCCTGGCGGCGACGCTGGTGCCGCGCCTGGTCAGCCTGCTGTTGAAGCCAGGCCGCACCTACACGCTGTACGGCTTCCGCTACTGGCTGCAGACCGTCGCTGAATTCTCCAGCAACTCGCGCGTGCTCGGCCTGCTGGCCGGCGACAGCTCGGCCATCGTGCACTACATGCGAGCGATCGGCTGGAACCTCAACAAAGTGGTGCAGACCGGCTCCAATTTCGGCTCCAACCAGCAGCACGAAAACCCGCTTCTGTGCGAGATCGGCACCGAGACCATGGTGTCGGACGGGCTGTTCATGATCAACATGCACAAATCCGCCGCCGCCTTCAGGCTCGAGCCGACGAGAATCGGCGAGCGCAACTATCTCGGCAACAACATCTACTATCCGCCGGACGGCCGCACCGGCGACAACGTCCTGCTCGGCACCAAGGTGATGATCCCCATCGACGGGCCGCTGCGCGAGAATGTCGGGCTTCTGGGTTCGCCTGCCTTTGAAATCCCGCGCATGGTGAACCGCGACAAGGAACTCATCGCCGGCATCGACGAGGACGACCGGCGCCGGCGCATCCCGTTGAAGAACCGCCACAATCTGGTGACGATCCTGCTGTTCGTGGCAACGCAATGGGTCATGCTGTTCGCCACGCTGGCGATCTGGGACCGGGCGCTGAACTACTACACCGAATGGGCTGAAGTCGCACTGTTCGTCGCCGTGCTGCTGACCTCGGCGATCACCATTCCGTTCTACATCTTCGTGGAACGGGCAAGTCTTGGTTTCGGCAGGCTGAAGCCGCAGATGACGACGATCTATGACGTCGCGTTCTGGCGTCATGAACGCCACTGGAAGCTGGCGGATTCGCCGATCGTGCGGCTGTTCGCCGGCACGCCATTCCGGCCGATGATCCTGCGCATGCTGGGCGTCAAGATCGGCAGCCGTGTCTATGACGGCGGCAGCAATCTGACAGAACGCTCGCTGGTGGAGATCGGCGACGACGCCACCCTCAACGAGGGCTGCGTCATCCAGGCCCATTCGCTGGAGGAAGGCGCCTTCAAGTCCGACTTCATCCGCATCGGCAAGGGCTGCACGCTCGGACCCTCCGCGTTTGTCCACTACGGCGTCGTCATGGGCGAAGGCTCGGTGGTCGATGTCGACTCCTTCGTCATGAAGGGCGAAGAGCTGGAGCCCAACTCGATCTGGCGCGGCAACCCGGCCAAGCTGCATCGCTTCGTCGAGCCGATCACCGAGTCCTCGGCCAAGGCATCGGCTTGAACACCGAGGACATCCGTCTCGTTGCCGTGACCAGGGCCAACCGCGCCCTGGTCGCGGCCCTGGAACTGGCTCCGGAGCAGAGGGATTTCGTCGCCAGCAATTCGGAGTCCCTCGAAGAAGCCGAAACCGACGAAGACGCGCGGCCGCGCGCCATCATGGCCGGGACCCGTGTCGTCGGTTTCCTGATGTACGATGCGTCGGACAACGAGGCGCTGGTCTACCGCTTCATGATCGACCGCGCCCACCAGGGCAAAGGCTATGGCAAGGCCGCATTGCGCGCCTTGCTCGACGAGATCGGCAATCTCGACCATATCAGGGAGGTTTCGATCTGCTACGAGCCCGAGAACGAGGCCGCGCGCCACCTCTATCGCGGCGCCGGCTTCGTGGAACAAGGCATCGACGAGGACGGAGAAATGATCGCCGTCCTGCCGATGGTCGATCGTTGACGCCGCCCGCTGCGAATTCATCGGAGGAAACGACCCTGTTGGAGGCTATGGCCGCGATCGCGCCGAGCGGTGTCCGGATCGGATGCCGCCTGATCCGCGAAGGCGATGAAGCCCATCTGCTGCCTGGGGAAGCGCATTCCATCGCCGCGCGCCAGCCTGGCATGCGGCGCGCCAGCGGCGCGGCCCGCTGGATCGCGCACGGACTGCTGGCGGAGCTTGGCGTCGGCGACGCCGCCATCCTGCGCACGCCGTCCGGCGCGCCTGTCTGGCCCGAGGGAATAATGGGTTCGCTCGCGCACGACGACGACATGGCGGTAGCGGCGGTTGCACCGGTTGGCGATATCGCCTCGCTCGGCATCGACGTCGAGCCCGCGCAGCCTCTCCCGGATGACATTTTGGCGCTCGTGACAACACCCGCGGACCGCACCGACGCAGCCGACCGGCATCTTGCCGGCCGCATCCTCTTTGCCGCCAAGGAAGCCGTCTACAAGGCCGTCTATCCGCTCGATCGCGAGGTGCTGGGCTATGAGGACATCACCGTCGACCTGAACGCAGGCTGTGCGACGACGAAGACAGGCCGCAAGGCCAGGCTCGCCTACTGCGTTGCCCCGCGCGTGGTGGTGCTGGCGTTTGTCGAGAAAGACAGGGGTTAGCGCGCAGTCCTATTCGCCAACGATCTCCGTATACGCCCTCACCTCGCCATCGAGCCCGCGCAGCCGCCAGTTCTCGCCGTCCCGTCCCTCGACATGGCAAGGTCCGATCGGCACCTTGCCGCCGCCTTCCGGCAGGTCGAGCACATAGACGGGGTTGCAGATGCCCGACAGCCGCGCGCGCAGCGCTTCAGCCAGCGCCTGCCCCTGCGCAATAGTCGTGCGCCGGTGCGCCATGCCGCGCGCGAGGTCGCCATGGTGCAGGTAATAGGGTTTGACGCCGAGGCGATACATCAGCTCGCGGCAGAGCTCCTCCAGCGCCTCGACGCTGTCGTTGACGCCTTTGAGCAGAACGCTCTGGTTGAGCAACACGAAGCCGGCTTGCCGCAGCGTGCGGCAGGCGGTTTCCGTGGCCTGAGTGATTTCCCGCGCGTGGTTGAAATGGGTGACGATGGTGACCATCAGCCGGCCCTGCAGGGCCGCAACCAGCCCCGGCGTGATGCGCGACGGCAGCGCCACCGGAACGCGCGTGTGGATGCGCAGCAGCCGCACATGCGCGATCGCTTCGATGCGCGCGCGGATTTCGGCCAGCGCCTTGTCGGGCAGCGACAGCGGATCGCCGCCGGTCAGGATCACCTCGCGGATTTCGGGATGCTTGGCGATATAGGCCAGCGCCGGCTCCAGCGCCTCGCGCGTATAGCCCCTGCCGATCGAGGTCAGAGATTCCTTGCGGAAGCAGAACCGGCAATAGACCGCGCATTGATAGGTCGGGAACAGCAGCACCCGGTCGGCATGGCGATGCGTCAAGCGCGGCACCGGGCTGAAGTCATGGTCGGCGATCGGATCGTCGAGTTCGCCTTCCACCTCCTGCAGTTCTTGCGGAGAGGGGATGACCTGCGCCCGGATCGGATCAGCCGGGTCGTTCCAGTCGATCAGGTCGAGATAGGCTTTGGGCGCGCGCACCTTGTGGTTCGCCGCCGCGGCCTGGGCGGCTGCGCGCTCGGCTGACGACAGCGGGAGGCGGTCAAGGTCGCGGACGTGGCGCACGCCGGCGCGGACGTCCGCCTGCCAGGCGGTGTCAGGATCGGCGGAGCGTGCATCGTGGAGGTTCGTGTCTGAAGTCATCAGGGTTCTCGGGGCAGTTTCTGGCGGAGCTATCGGCCGGATGGCCAGGCGGGTCAACCTTCTGGGGTGGTCGCCGCCATCAAATCCACCGCCTGCAAATCCGTAGGTATTTAGCCAAAATGGCACTATTCTGCGCAGTCTGGGCTTCAGGGAAAACGAATGGACTTCAGCACAGGCCATGGTTACCTGCTCATCGGCGGCCTCATCCTCGTCGGTACTGGGCTGCTCATCCTGTCGCTGATCGTCAATCTGCGCGTCGCCCACAGTGTGCGCGACGACGTGCGTCATCGCGAAAAGCTGCTGGAATACTACCGTAACATCTTCTCGCAGTTGGGCGTGATCCTGATCGGCATCGGCGTGTCGCTGTTCATCTTCTTTTTCCAGCAGAATTACCAGGACCAGCGCAGACGCGAAACGGATCTCCAGCAGGTTCTGGCCAAGCTGGCGGCGCGCATCGCTCGCGGCGCTCCCCTCGTCGAGTCACTTGGCGAATTCGACGCGCTGCTGGATGACGGCGGGGCCTACGTTAGTCCCGAACTTGGTGGAACCAACGCCGCCATCGGCGCGCAGGGAGCGGAGCTTGGCAAGCAGATCCGCGAAATCCTGCTGGTTGAGCGCGACGTCGACATCCGGGACTTCGACATCCTCAACCTGTCGCGCGATTTCGAGTCGTCGTTCGTCGTCAACGAGCTCGATCCGACGCTATGGTTCGACATCGTGCGCGACGAGAGCGAGATCAAATATGCCATCACCCAACTCACCCTCGACTACAAGGACCTGCAGGATGCGATCGGCGGCGAGCCGATCGAGGTTGCGATCGCCAATCCTGAAACCGAGCGCAAGATCAAGCACGAGGTGCTCGACATCTTCTACGATGCCGACCTCTTGCGCCAGCGCAGCAGGCGTTTTCTCGGCCGTGCGTGCTGGCTTCTCAGCCACGGACGCAGCTTTGTCAGTCTTGCGCCGGTCGACGCGATCGAAGCCGACGCGACGTCACATCAGGAATGGATCGACAGATCTAAGCCCTTGCTGGCACAGACGAAATCGGGCAACGGCGATTGCTTCAAACTGCTCCGATACGGCCCGGCATCCTGACTCCCGGCGGGACCGGTCGATTTGGAAGTCAGTCCCCCACACGTTGCAGCGTGCCGAGATGATTGTCGTCGAGAAAACCTACAGTCATGGCCGACGCCTTGCCGTCAGCGCCGACCACGAAACTTACACCCGAGGGGCTGTCCGGCGTCTCCGCGTCGGGGAAGGTCAGGAAAAGATCACCGTCGAAATGCCTCAATGAATAGGACCGGCCGGCGGCCGGGCCTACCTTGAGTACAAGGTCGTCTCCCGCTTTCGACACAATCGCGTCGCCGATGAAGTCGTTGGCGTACCGGCCAGCATAGACACTGCCCGGCCCGGCTCGCCGTGACGGAGACGGCGGCGCGGCATAGGCGGCCTTGGCCGCCGCGACCGCCGGACCGAACAGGCCCGCATAGATATCATTCCACGCCTTGACCCAGTCCTTCTCGACCTTACCGTCGAAGACGAGATCGGCGAAGCTGTCGGACAATCCCTCCGGCAGGCCAGTCGGAAAGGCGTTGGCGACGATGACTATGCCCAACCTCTCCTTTGGGAAGACTGTCACCAGGGTACGCGCGCCGACGCTGAAAGCGCCGGCGTGGCCCCAGCTCAGGCCGTGTCGGCCGAATTCGACATTCCAGCCGAGGCCGTAGAACGATGCGCCGCCGGAGACGGGGTTGTTGCCGCGCGCTATCAGCGGAACATGCGTCTGGCTTAGCGCATCGGCGGCAATCAGTGTCTTGCCGGCATAAACGCCATTGTGGAGGATGAGGCGCACCCATTGCGAGAGGTCACGTGCCGTAGAGCTGACGCCGCCGGCGGGCGCCTGCGCATCCGGATCGCGCTCTATCCTCGCTGCCCAGGCGCCATCGACCTTGACGTGAAGCGCGGCGCGGTTGGTTCGCTTGACGAAGTCCGAATGGCGGGAACTCGTGGAGGCCATGCCCAGCGGACGGTAGAGCTTCTCCTCGGCGACCTGCTCCCAGGGCTTTCCCGTCGGTGTCGCGGCTGCCACGGCACCCTCTGTCAATCCGAAATTGCTGTAAGAATACCCGGCCCGAAAGCTCGACGATGGCGGCACGAACCGCAGGCGATGCAGGATCTCGACGCGGTCGTAGCCAATGTCCTCGAGGTCGTCTCCGGCGGTGCCTGGAAGCCCGCTGCGATGCGAAAACAGGTCACGGACGGTGAGCTGGCTTGCCGGATAAGGATCGGCCAACCTGAAGGCCGGATCGAGATCGGCGATCTTCGAATCCCAGGACACGATCCTGTCGCTAACCAACGCCGCTACGACGGTGGCGGAAACCGGCTTGGAAAGGGAGGCGATCTGGAACACCGTGTCGGCGTCGACGGTCTCAGGCTTGCCGGCCTCGCGATGCCCAAAACCCTTGAGGAAGATCACCTCGTCATCGCGCACGACGCCGATGGCGAGCCCGGGCACGGCACCGTCTGCGACGGCGGCTTCGGCAAGCGCTTCGAGCTTCGACAGGGCAGCAGTGATGCGCTCGGGCGTGAGGGTATCGGCCGGCGCCGCGTGCGGCCAAAGCGCCATTGCGGCGATGAAGACCCAAACCCTCCACTGACAGAGATTCCGATTCAGCCGCATGCACAAGCCTCCTCCCAGGAATTCACATGACCATGATACAGGCCCGCACGGGTGAGGCCAGCCCTTCTCGGGCGGCTCACGCCGCGAGCCGGATTCATCGGCCGCGCCGACGACGTCAGCTTCAGCGCCGCGCTCCTGTTCCTACCGCCCAGTGGCGCCCGCCATCGCAACAAAGGCGCTCTCGATGGTCTCGAAAGCCAGCTCCGGATACAGCACTCCGGCTTCCGGCGTGGCCGTCTCGAGCGCGGTCTCGCCGCGTATCCAGAATGCCCGCAGCAGTCCGAGCCAGGGGGCTGACGCGATCATCGCCTCAAGCTCCGCCGCACTCTGAGGCACGATATGCGGCGAGCGGCCGCTCACCCGGCGCCACAGATCGATCATTTCGTTCTGGGTGATCTTGTTTCGGGCGATGCGGATCTCGCTGCGGATGGCATTGGGGTCGTTCAGCGCGCGCAAGGTGACGGCGGCGATGTCCTTCTCGCTGACGAACGTCGCCGGCACATTGCCGTCGCCATAAAGTGTCACCTCTTCGGGCGGCAAGGGCGACGAGCCGAAGCGCATCAGATCGCCCAGCGTCGCCACCCATGTCGAAAAGAAGCCATTGGTGTAGATCACCGTATAGGGCAGATCGGCCTCCTTGATCGCGTCGAACACTGCTCGCTTGAGGTCGAGTGGCGGGATCGAGCCCGGTGCGGCGGCGGCGAGGTCGAGGCCGAAGCCGGCGGAAGGCACATAGCGGGAAACGCCGGCATCGCTCAGCGCCCGCACCAGCGTCATCTCGCTGGCCGAATGCACATGCACCGAGCTGATGACGCGGTCCACCGCACCGGCGGCGCGGACAAGGCTGTCATAGTCGTCGAGATCGCCGACGTGGATTTTGGCGCCGAGCTCCTTCAGCGAACGCAGGCGCTCTTCATCGCCGGGTGTTGCCGGACGAACCAGAACGTGCAGGCGATCGCCATTGCGGGCGCTGGCCTTCGCCATCTCGCTGCCCAGCAGCCCCGTCGCGCCGATGATCAGGGTGCTGGTCATATCGACCTCCCGTTGCGCAGGATGGAGCCGTCCCAGTCGCGCTCGAATCCGATGTCGTGCAAGCGATGGTTCGAGAAACGTGAAACTTGGCGCAGCATGCGGCGGCGCTCGACGACTGCAGAGGCTCTGAGTGCAAGACCGCTCGTCGCGGCGCTGATGGATTCGAGAATCGGTTTCATGGTTCGTCTCCTGTGGTTCAGTAGGCGCAAGCGTGCCGACGCCGTCCGCAAGGGGACAAGCATGACGATTGCTCACACTGTTTCTGGTCGTTCAGCGCAGCGGCGAGGTGGGAAAGCCGATCAAGATCCGCTGCTACCCCTATAGATTGGACATTTCCGGGCTGGACGACAAACGACTCTTTGTGCATGATTTGTGAGCAACGCTCACAGGTGGACCATGCCGCGCAGACTGCCGCCCCTCACTGCCTTGCCCGCCTTCGAGGCTGCCGCCAGGCATCTGAGCTTCTCCAAGGCTGCGGGTGAGCTCAACGTCACCCATGGCGCGGTCAGCCGCGCCATCCGCAACATCGAGGACAGACTGGGCATCCAACTTTTCGATCGGGGAACGAGGTCCGTGCGCCTGACGTCGGTCGGCGCGGCCTACGCATCGGAAGTCAGGACGGCGCTGGACCAGATCGCCGCCGCCACCATCGCCGCCACGCCCGACCGCACGGCAGGCATCCTGAATGTCAGCACATCGGACGGTTTTGCCGGCCGCTGGCTGGTGCCGAGGCTGCATCGCTTCCACCGCGCCAACGCCGACATCGACGTGCGGCTGTCGACCTCGGGCGTGCTTTCCGATTTCGTCAGCGACGGCATCGACATCGCCATCCGCTATGGCAAGGGCGGCTATACCGGGGTGACGGCGGAGTTTCTCGCTGATGAAGAGGTCTTCCCGGTCTGCAGCCCGGAACTGCTGCAAGGCGAACATCCGCTGCGCCAGCCCGGGGATCTCCGGCATCACAAGCTGATCCACGACGCCTTTCGCATCGACTGGGCAACATGGCTGCAACAGGCCGGCGTGGACGGCATCGATCCCAAGCGCGGCGTGCGCTTCGATTCCGCCACCTTCGCCGTCGAAGCCGCGGTGCATGGCGAAGGCGTCTTGCTCGGCCGAAGCGCGCTGGTCTCGGCCGACCTCGCTGCGGGGCGGCTGGTTCGTCCCTTCGATCTCGCGCTGAAATCCGCCTCGCGCTACTACGTCGTCTACCGTGACGGCGCGCTGCGCCAGAAAAAGATCAAGGCGTTCCGCGACTGGCTGTTTGCCGAAGTGGCCGCCGACTGGGTCGGTGCGACGAAGGATGGCTGATGCGGCAAAGGTTCAATTTGTGAAAGGCACCTCTTCGAGGTCTAGCCCTGCACTACTCCTTCGCGCGAAAAACTTCCGGCACGACGAACACTTCGTCGGCCCGGCCATAGCCTCCGTCGGCGACCTCCTCGACCAGCACCATCGTGTAGGGGCGTACGCCCTCACCGAAAAAGTCGACGAACATCGCGGTCGTTCGATGGATGAGGTCTTCCTTCTGCGCTTTGGAGAGGGCCGCTTGCGGTAGCTTGATGTTGGCGAATGGCATGATGTTTCCTTAGCTTTTCGAGTGTGGAAGTCAGGCAGTCAGGAGAGCCAAGCCGGCCTGGTTGCCGCCTCAGACCACGCCGCCATTGGCGCGGATGATTTGCCCGTTGACCCAGAAGCTGTCCGGACCGGCCAGGAACGAGACCAGCCCGGCAATGTCGTCGGGCTGGCCGAGCCGGCCGAGCGGGATCATCTTGCCGATGGCCTCGATCTGCGCCTCGCTCTTGCCGTCCGTGAACAGCGCGGTCTCGATCGGTCCGGGCGCCACCGCGTTGACGGTGACACGGCGCGCGCCAAGCTCCTTGGCCAGGATGTGGGTCATCGCCTCGACACCCGCCTTTGTGGCGGCGTAAACGCCGTAGCCCGACTGGTAGAGACCGACGACGCTGCTGGAAAAATTGATCATGCGGCCGCCGTCGCGAAGCCGGCGCGCACCTTCCCGCATGCCGCGAAACACGCCGCCGAGATTGATCGCGATCTGGGTGTCGAACGAAGCATCGTCGGTCTGCGCGATCGGCGAAATCTTCATGATGCCGGCATTGTTGACGAGGATGTCGATGCCGCCGAACGCCTTCTCGCCGGCGTCGAACAGCACGGCGATGCCGTTCGGATTGGCGATATCGGCCTGCACGGCGATCGCCCTGCCGCCGCCGGTCTCGATCGCGCGGACCAGTTCTTCGGCCTCCGCGCGGCCCCGTGCATAGTTGACGACAACGGCGACGCCGTCACGGGCGAGCCGCTGTGCGATGGCGGCGCCGATGCCTTTGGAGGCGCCGGTCACGATCGCGGTTCTGGTTTGATTTGTCATCGAAGTCTCTCCGCGTTGTTGGTGACACGGATATAGGCCAAGCCGAATTCCGGATAATCATCCACCCATTGACATCACTATTCGGGAACTGCGAACAAAGAGCATGGATCGGCTGGACACGATGCGGCTCTTTGTTCGCGTTCTGGAGCGGCGCAGCTTCACCGCTGCCGCGGCCGATCTCGGCCTGCCGCGCTCAACCGCGACGGAAGCCATCCGGCGGCTGGAGGAGCAACTCGGCGCGCGGCTGCTGGAACGAACGACGCGGCAGGTGAACGCCACCCAGGATGGTGAAGCCTACTATCGGCGCTGCCTGTCGATCCTGGCCGAGATCGAGGATGCCGAGGCCGCCTTCCGCAACGCCGAGCCTTTCGGCCTGCTGCGCATCGACGCCAGCACGCTGCTCACCCGCACATTCCTGTTGCCGCGCCTGCCGGAGTTTCTCGACCGCTATCCCCGCATCGACCTGCAGATCGGCCAGAGCGACCGGCTGGTCGATCTCGTGCGTGAAGGCGTGGACTGCGTGATCCGCGTCGGCGAGCCGCCCGACAGCGGCATGATCATGCGGCGGCTCGCGATGATCCGCGAGATCACCTGCGCCAGCCCCGCCTATCTCGAGCGCCACGGCACGCCCGCCTCCCCCGATGCGCTCGACGGTCACCAGGCGGTGGGCTTTGTCTCGTCGCGCACCGGAGAGACCCTTCCGTTCGAATTCACTGTCGCCGGCAATATCCGTGAGGTGCGGCTGCCCGGCCGCGTCACCGCCAACAATTCCGATACCGCCGCCGACCTGGCGCGGCTTGGCCTCGGCCTCATCCAGGCGCCGCGCTATCGTTTCGAGAAGGATCTTGCCGATGGGACGCTGGTCGAGGTGCTGGCTGATTATCCGCCATCGCCGACGCCGCTGTCGGCGCTCTACCCGCAGAACCGTCAGCTCTCGCCGCGCCTTCGCGTCTTCCTCGACTGGGCCTCGCGCATCTTCGCCGAGGCAAACCTGTAGGCTGCAAAACGCGCCACTCGCGATCAACTCGGCTTTGCAAACCCGGCCAGGGACGCATAGCCGCGTACCACGCTCTTGCGTTCTTCGCGCGAAGCGACGGCGTCGATGTCATCAAAACCATGCGGCGCCCGGGCCTCGACCATGTCTATGACCGCTTCCGGTCCGCCTTGCCGATTGGCGAGCACGATGGCCGATGTGGCCGGCCGCCGCTCCCCGTCATACCGTGTTAGCGCGGCTTCGACGGTCGGTCCTGCGGCCAGATGCATCGCAAGGCAACCAGCGTCGAGTATTGCCTGGCTGGCTCCGTTCGACCCCACCGGGTACATGGGATGCGCCGCATCGCCGAGCAGCGTCACCCGCCCGAACGACCATCGTGGCAGCGGGTCGCGGTCGCAGTTCGGATATTCGTAGAAGCCATCCGTTGCCTGGATGATCGAGGCAGGGTCGACAAAATCAAGCTGAAACCGGTCACGCACGAAGGGCAGCACATCGTCGATCACGCCCGGGCGGCTCCAGTCGCCGGGACGCAGCGGTGATGTGCCGCTATCGCCGGTATTGGCCATCACCGCCCAGTTCGTCAGCCTGGTCTCTTCGCGATCCGGCTCGATCGGATAGTAGACGAACTTGGCGAAATTGCCGCCGGCAACCGCCATGGTGCGTCCGTCGCGCCACACCGGCCATGGCGTGGCGCCGCGCCACAGCATCGTGCCGTTCCAGATCGGCGGCCCTTCTTCGGGATAGAGCACGGCCCTGACGGCGGAATGAATCCCGTCGGCGCCTATGAGCAGGTCGCCATGGGCCTCGCCGCGCGAGCCGTCATGCCGGCGGAAATGCGCCACGACCTCGCCCTCGTTCTGCTCGAAGGCATCGACACGGCTTGCCGTGCTGATGACGTCGCCGCCAAGCCTGTTCACCACGGCCCGGTGAATCAGCCCCAGCAGCCGGCCGCGATGAATGCTGATTTGCGGAACCTCATAGCCGGCATCGATGCCCCGCAATTCCTGCCATACGATCTGGCCGAAGCGGTTGGTGTAGACAAGCTCGCGTGTCCTCACCCCCTCCGCGTCGAGCGCCGGCATCAGCCCAAGCCCGGCCAGCGCCTTGACAGCGTGAGGCAGCATGTTGATGCCGACGCCAAGTTCGCGGATGTCGTCGGCCCGCTCGAAAAGTTCGACCTCGATGCCTGTCTCATGCAGGAACAGAGCAGTGGTGAGGCCGCCGATACCGGCCCCGGCGATCAATGCTTTCATCAGTCACTCCCTTGCCGTGAAAAGTCCCCCCGAGCCGGTCAGATGCCCGTCGACTTCGCGACGTCACGGCGATGCGCGTGGCCGGGGATATTCGAGTTGCATGGCGACGAAGTCTGCCGTGCGGGCACCATGGCGGGCAGCGATGGCACGCAGCGTTTCGTCCAGGACTTTTGCCGGTCTCCAGATGGCTTGACGACGAGGCTACCGGCGTTAGGTTTCGTCCGAAATGACATAAATCGGGCGAATACTGCCATGCGCAGGCACGTTGCCGTCGTCGTTCACCCCGGTTTCCAGCTTCTGGATGCGGCCGGGCCGACAACCGTCTTCGAGATTGCGGAGCGCTGCCGCCCGGACAGCTATGAGTTGGTTTTGCTGTCGCCCGGCGGCGGCGACGTTGAAAGCTCCTCTGGCCTGAAGCTTCTCACCAGACCTCTGCGCGACGGCCCTTTCGACACCGTCATCGTATCGGGCGGCGAAATCATCCGTTCCATCGAGGCGATGGAAGAGATCGTCGCCTGGTTGAGGCGGGTGCCGGCGCGGCGCACCACCAGCGTCTGCACCGGCGCGTACCTGCTGGCACGGGCGGGATTGCTCGACGGCCGCCGCGCCACCACGCACTGGGCCAGCAGTCACGACTTCCACCGCCGCTACCCGAAGGTCAGGCTGGATGCCGAGCGTATTTTCATCAGGGATGGCGACATCTGGACGTCGGCCGGCATCTCGGCCGGAATAGACCTGGCGCTTGCCCTCGTCGAAGATGACCTTGGCGCTGAAGTGGCGCGCCGCACCGCACAGCAGATCGTCATGCACCAGCGCCGGCCGGGCGGCCAGTCGCAATTCTCGGCCTTCGTCGAGCTGGGCGGGCGAACCGGCCGCTTCGCCGCGCTGATCGAGTGGGTGCGGGCAAACCTGGCCGAACCGCTGACCGTCGAATGCCTGGCCGATCACGCGGCCATGAGTCCCCGCAACTTCGCCCGCGCCTTCAAGTCCGAGACCGGCTTCACGCCGGCAAAGGCGGTAGAGCGCATGCGCCTCGAGACGGCCCGCACGGCGATCGAGACCAGCCATCTCCCGCTTGAGCGCATCGCCGAAGCCGCCGGTTTTGGCGATCCCGGACGCATGCGGCGCGCCTTCCTGCGTACCCTTGGCCAGCCGCCGCAGGCGTTTCGGGCGGCCGCCGAACACAGGGAGCTTCAGCCGGGGCGGCCAAGCAGCGGCTCTGCCGGCTTAAGGGCCGTTCCGGTCCAAAAGCGGACAAAAGCGAATGAGCGCACTTGATCCAGACCGAAGTTTCACGAAAATCGACCCAAAGCCGGTTGCTGCCATTCAGTGCGCCACTTTCGGCCTGTTGGACTGGATATTGCGGCGCCTGGCCTAATCGCCGCAGATGACGAACCGGATAGCCATTATGAGGAGACTGTTTATAACGGTCGCTGAAATCGCGATGACCAAGGGGAGACGATGCGCTACATACGTCCGCTTTCAATAGAAGATGCCGTTGGCCAGTTGGCCGGGTCGGCTGGTACGGCCGCCATCCTCGCGGGAGGCAGCGACCTCCTGGTCAGGATGAAGGGCGGCTTTGCCGAACCAGAGTTGATCGTCGACATCAAGGCGATCGATGGCTTGAGCGAGATCCGGGAGACGGCTGAAGGCTTCAGCATCGGCGCCGCGGTCCCTTGCGCCGTCCTGGGAGAGAACACCGCCCTCAAGAAGGCATGGCCTGGTGTCGTCGAGGCGGCCAAGCTGATCGGCTCCAAGCAGGTGCAGGGCCGCTGCACCATCGTGGGCAATCTCTGCAACGCCTCGCCGGCTGCCGACAGCGTGCCGGCGCTGGTTGCCGCCGGCGCCAAGGCAGTGGTCGTCGGGCCGGCGGGCCGGCGCACGATCCCCGTCCAGAGCGTGCCGACCGCGCCGGGCAAGACGTCGCTGGCCAAAGGCGAGATCATCGAGGCGATCCTGCTCGACAAGCGCGAGCCGCGGTCTGGCGATGCCTATCTGCGTTTCATTCCACGCACCGAGATGGACATCGCGGTGGTCAGCGCCGGGGTGAACCTGACGCTCGACGAGCACGGTGTCGTCAAATCGGCCCGCGTGGCGCTGGGCGCCGTGGCGGCGACGGTGCTTCTGGTTGAAGAGGCCGCGGAGGTGCTCGTCGGCTCCAGGCTGGACGAGGCGACGCTGGAGCGGCTCGCCAAGGTCTGTGCGGGCGCCTGCCGTCCCATCGACGACAAGCGCGGCACTATCGAATTCAGACGAAAAGTTGCGGGTGTGCTGGCCCAGCGGGCCGCCACATCAGCCTATGCACGTGCAGGAGGCAAATGATGGCTGGAATTGCAGTTTCAACGACAATCAACGGCGATGCTGTCGAGTATCTGTGCCAGCCCGACGAGACGCTGCTCGACGTCCTGCGCGATCGGCTGGGGCTGACGGGCGCCAAGGAAGGCTGCGGCACCGGCGACTGCGGCGCCTGCTCGATCATCCTCGACGACCGGTTGGTGTGCTCATGCCTGGTGCTCGGCGCCGAGGCTGAAGGCCGTCGCGTCGAGACCATCGAGGGCATGGCGCATGGCGATACGCTGCACCCGCTGCAGCAGAAATTCCTCGAGCACGCCGCATTGCAATGCGGCATCTGCACGCCGGGCTTCCTGATCGCGGCCAAGGACCTCCTGGCCAAGAACCCCAACCCGACCGAGGAGGAAATCCGCTTCGGCCTTGCCGGGAACCTCTGCCGCTGCACCGGCTACGACAAGATCGTGCGCGCCGTCCAGGATGCGGCCATCGTGATGAAGGGAGCCTGAGATGAATTTCGATCCACGTTTTTCCGGACGTAAATTCGCCTCCGTCGGCACACGTCCGATCCGTCCCGACGGCATCGACAAGGTGACGGGCCGCGCGCGCTACGGCGCCGACTTCAACATGGCCGGCCAGCTGGTCGGGCGCGTTCTGAGAAGCCCGCACGCCCACGCCAGGATCGTCAAGATCGACACGTCGAAAGCGGAAAAGCTCGCCGGCGTCAAGGCGGTGATCACCGCGGCCGACCTGCCCGACCTCACCGATGGCGATGCCGCCATGTACGACGTCCTCGACAATTGCATGGCGCGCACGAAAGCGCTCTATGACGGCCACGCGGTGGCCGCGGTCGCCGCGATCGACGCCCGCACCGCCAGGCAGGCGCTGAAGCTCATCGAGGTCGAGTACGAGCTTTTGCCGCACGTCACCGATGTCGACGAGGCGGCGAAGCACACGGCGCCCTTGATCAATGATGCCATCTTCACCGAGGGCCTTGAGGAAAAACCGGTAAAACCCTCCAACGTCACCAAGCGCAGCCAGTTTGGCCATGGCGATGTCCATCAGGGTTTCGGGCAGGCCGACTTCATCGTCGAGCGCTCCTTCAAGACCGAGCAGACGCACCAGGGCTATATCGAGCCGCATGCCTGCGTGGCGAATTTCAGTTCCGACGGCACCGCCGACCTTTGGGTGTGCACGCAGGGCCATTTCGTCTACCGCCAGCACTGCGCCCAGTTGCTTGGCATGGAAGCCTCGAAACTGCGCGTCACCTCCTCGGAGATCGGCGGCGGTTTTGGCGGCAAGACCCATGTCTGGGCCGAGCCGGTGGCGCTGGCGCTGTCGCGCAAGGCAGGACGGCCGGTGAAGCTGGTGATGACCCGCGACGAGGTGTTCCGCGCCTCGGGCCCGACCAGCGCCACCTCGATCGACGTCAAGATCGGCGCCCGCAAGGACGGCACGATCACCGCCGCCGAAGCGACGCTGCGCTACAGCTGCGGCCCGTATGCCGGCTCCTGGGCCGAGATCGGCGCCATGACCGCGTTCGCCTGCTACAAGCTCGATAACGTCAAGACGGTCGGCTACGAAGTGCTGGTCAACCGGCCGAAGACCGCGGCCTATCGCGCGCCTTCCGCACCCATGGCAGCCTTCGCGGTGGAAAGCGCCGTCGACGAGTTGGCCAAGAAGATCGGCATGGACCCGGTCGACTTCCGGATCAAAAACGCCGCGCAGGAAGGCACACGGTCCTCCTACGGTCCGGTCTACGGCCCGATCGGCATCGGCCCGACGCTCGAGGCGGTGAAGAGCCATCCGCACATGAAGGCGCCGCTGGGCAAGAACCAGGGCCGCGGCATGGCTTGCGGCTTCTGGTTCAACTTCGGCGGCCAGACCTGCACCGACCTCAACATCGGCATGGACGGCTCGGTCTCGCTTGCCGTCGGCACAGTCGACGTCGGTGGTTCGCGCGCGTCGCTGTCGCTGGTGGCGGCGGAGGAACTGGGCATCGACTATTCTCAGGTCAAGGCGATCGTCGCCGACACGTCCAGCCTCGGCTACAACGACATGACGGACGGCAGCCGCGGCACCTTCTCCTCTTCCATGGCGACGATCTCGGCCGCCCGCAATGCGATTCTGATCCTGCGCGAGCGCGCCGCGCAGATGTGGGACATTGCCGTCGACGACGTGGTCTGGGAAAAGGGCCACGCGATCGCCAAGGGCGAGAAGCACGGCAATCTCGGCAAGCTGTCGCTGAAGGAGATCGCGGTCGAGTCGGGCAAGACCGGCGGGCCGATCGCCGGCCACAGCGAGCTCGTCGCCGATGGCGCCGGCGTCTCCTTCGCCACCCATATCTGCGATATCGAGGTCGATCCCGATACCGGCGCCGCCAGGGTCATCCGCTACACGGTCGTGCAGGACGCCGGCAAGGCGGTGCACCCGACCTATGTCGAGGGACAGTACCAGGGCGGTGCCGCGCAAGGCATCGGCTGGGCGCTCAACGAGGAGTATATCTACGGCAAGGACGGGCGGCTGCAGAACGCCGGCTTCCTCGACTACCGCATCCCGGTCTGTTCGGACCTGCCGATGATCGACACCCAGATCCTCGAAATCCCCAACCCCAATCATCCCTACGGGGTGCGCGGTGTCGGCGAGACGTCGATCGTGCCGCCGCTGGCGGCGATCGCCAATGCGGTGTCGAACGCCGCGGGCGTGCGCATGACGCACATCCCGATGTCGCCGCCGCGCATCCTGGCGGCGATCGAGGCGGAACGGGAATGGTCGAAGTAACGCTCTGGGGCTCGCTCGCCGCGACCGCCGGAGGCAACAGCAAGGTCGAGATCGAGGCCAAGGACATAAGGGAGCTGTTCAGGAAGCTGGCTGAACAGTATCCCGGCCTCGAGCCCTTGATCGACAAGGGCATCGCGGTTGCCATCGACGGGACGATCTATCGCGATACGTGGTCGAAGAAGCTGCCGCAGGGGGCGGAGATTTTTTTGCTGCCGCGGCTGGCGGGGGGATAGGCGGACACATGGCAGGGTAAAAGGTGCACTGTCACCGTAATTCCCGTAATTCTAAGAAGGCCAAAAACCGCTGTTGGATTCGACCGGGAGGAGGGTCTGATTTGCGCCCCATGCCGGTCATCGCCACGGCTCATCGCCTCTTCTCACGAGCGGACATCTTCGCGACTAGGCTGAAGCTCGCTCGGCGCCGAGAACCCGCAGCGGAATGTCATGGACTCGATGGTCGGCCCTCTCATCTTTCCGTCCGCCCACCGCATATGCGCGACGTCGAAAACCCCGAGAAGGATTGCGTTGGAGCGGCGCTGATCAGACTGGTTGCGCCTCTTCAGTGTGGCGTGCGTTCCAATGGCGCAGCAGGACCGGGACCAAAAGCGCCACGCCGAGTAGCGAGGAATAGAGTTCGGGTGCCACCAGAAGCAGGGCGGCGAACACGAGCAGCACGTTTTCCCATGGGCGTGTGCGCACCAGAAGATAGCGCGATAGCGCGGCGCCCAGGCAGGTGATGCCCAGCACGCAGCCGAAAAAGGCGAGGAAGAAGTTCGGCCAGGTGAAATCCTTCGTCACCAGCAGCAGGGACGGTGAGAAGACGAACACGAAAGGAACCAGTGCCTTACCCATCCCCAGCCGGAAGGCGGTGTTGCCGGTCTTGAACGGGTCCGCCCCCGCCATGCCAGCGGCGGCGTACGCCGCCAGCGCCACCGGTGGTGTGATGTCCGCCAGCAGTCCGTAGTAGAACACGAAGAAGTGAGCGACGATCGGCTCGGTGCCGAGCATGACAAGCGCCGGCGCCGCGATCGTCACCATAATGATGTAGTTCGCGGTCGTCGGGATGCCGCAGCCCATCAGGATGCAGACGACGCCAGTCATGATCAAGGTGAACAATAGGGTCAGGCCCTGGGCCGAGAAGATCGCCTCGGGGATGAAGGTGCCGAAGAGAAGGGAAAGGTGTCCGGCCGTCGATGTGACGATGTAGGACAGCTTGAAGCCCACTCCGGTCAGGGTGACGACGCCCACGACGATGCCGACGGTTGCGGCAGCGGCTCCGACTGCGAGCGCATATTTGGCGCCGTCGCGCAGACACGTCACGATGTCGGCGACCGACATGCGCCGGCGCGGATTGAGCAAGCCGACGAGAATACACAAGGTGATGCCCCAGAAGGCGGCCATGTAAGGCGTGTAGCCCGAGAGCAGCACGCCGATGAGAACGACGAGCGGGATGATCGTCGGCCAGTCCCGCTTCAGCGCCTCGACGACATCGGGCATCTCGTCCGGCCTGAGCCCCCTGAGGCCGGTTCGCTTGGCCTCGAAATGCACCTGCATGAACACGCCAAAGAAGTGCATGAAGGCGGGCACGATGGCGGCAAGGATGATGGTCGTGTAGGGCAGTTCGAGAAATTCGATCATCAGGAAGGCCGCTGCGCCCATGATCGGCGGCGTCACCTGACCGCCGGTCGAGGACGCCGCTTCCACCGCTGCGGCGAAATGTTTCTTGTAGCCGAGCTTGATCATCGCCGGGATGGTCAGGGAGCCGACGGTAACGGTGTTGGCGACCGACGAGCCGGAAATCATGCCGAACAGCGCCGAGCCGAAGATCGACACCTTGGCGGGACCGCCGGCGTAGCGGCCGGCGACCCACGCCGCGCAGTCGAGGAAGAGCTGGCCGAGGCCAATGCGGGTGGCGAAGACGCCGAACAGCACGAAGTGGAAGACGTAGGTGGCGACGACGCCGAGCGCGATGCCGTAGATGCCCTGCGTCGTCAGATAAAGGTGATCGACAAGCTGGGAGACGGACGCGCCGGGGTGCACCAGAATGCTCGGCATGTACCGCCCCAACAGCGCGTAGGCCATGAAGACGACGGCGATGATGGGCAGCGGGATGCCGACGGAGCGGCGCGTCGCCTCCAGCAGAAGCAGGATGAGGATAAGGCCGAACACCACGTCGAGCGCCGTGGGATTGCCGACGCGGAAGGCAAGGTCGTCGAGCGGGATCATAGGCACGTGCATGACGACGACGACCGCAGCGATCGCCAGCAGCCAGTCGAAAAGGGGTATGCCGAGCGGCCGCAGGAGGCTGGACCGCGCGGGCTGGTCGTAGCTTTTCTTCACCAGCGGGAAGACGAGGAAGATCAGCGCCAGCACCATCGACAGGTGGATGCCCCGGTGCAGCATTTCCTGCAGCAGGCCGAAACCGGCGGTGTAGTAGTGAAACAGTGACAGCGCCACCAGGAGGAAGCCGACCAGCCAGCCCGCGACACGGGTCAGTGGCCGGAAGCGGATTTCGGAGTCGAATTTCTCCTCCAGTTCGCGAGCGTTCTCCTCATCGAACTCCATTGCGGAAAGCTTGATCTTGTCGTCATCGCTCATGGCCGGTTCCGTGTCCTGAATTTCCAGACAAAAGAGGCGGAAAGCATCCCTTCCGCCTCGTTGTTGTCAGCCGGTCCAAATGGCTCTTATTTCAGGGTGCCGACTTCCTTGTAGAATTTCTCTGCGCCGGGATGAAACGGAATGCCAGCGCTGGTAACCGCGTTCTGGAGCGTGATCAGCTTGCCCTTGGCGTGGCCTGCCTGCAGGGCCTTTTGGGTTTCGTCGCTGTAAAGCGACTTGACGATCTTGTAGACGAGGTCGTCGGTCTGCTTGGCGCTGGTCACCCATTGAGCGGCGACGGAAATGGTCTTGGTTTCGCCGACATTTTTGTAGGTGCCTTCCGGCACGGTATCGGTGGAGAAGAACTTCTGCTCGGACAGCAGCTTGTCGGCCTCGGGGCCGGTGATCGGCACCAGCGTGATGTTGTTGGTGGTGGCAAGCTCAACGATTGCGCCGGTCGGATAACCACCGACGAAGAAATAAGCGTCCATGGCGCCATCCTGCAGCCGCTCTCCGGCCGGGCCAGGCTTGAGATATTCGGGCTGCACGTCCTTTTCAGCCAGACCGTAAGCGCCAAGCACAAGTCGCGCATCGACGATGGTGCCGGAGCCCGGCTCGTCAAGAGAGACGCGTTTGCCCTTGAGATCCGCCACCGACTTAATGCCGGCGTCGGCACGCGCGACCAAATGGATCGTCTCGGGATAAAGCGTCGCGATGAGGCGCAGGTCGTCAATCTTGGGCTTGCCCTCATAGAGGCCGGTGCCCGAATGCGCCCAGTAGGCGACGTCGGATTGCGTGAAGCCCGATTCGGACGCGCCCGACTGGATGGCGCTGATGTTGGCCACCGAACCGTTGGAGGACGTGGCGGTGGCGACCAAGCCTTCGACGCCGGCCGCCCCGGTTGCCGAGATGGCGTTGGCGATCAGGCCGCCCACCGGATAGTAGGTGCCGGACGTTCCGCCCGTGCCGATGCGGAAAAACGCCTGCTGCGCGCGTGCCGGCGAAAATCCGGCCGCAGCCAAAGCCAGAGCGCCCGCGCCTATGGAAAAGGTGCGGCGGTTGATCGAAATAGTCATGCTACCTCCCAGTCTAAAAACCGGCAGGATGTTGCAGCGGCCAAGGTGTTGTCAACCTGTACACGCTTTTTGAGAGCGGATCGGTCCTCGCGGGCTGGCCGTGGCGCATCCTCAATAGGTGCAAATTTTGAAGAAGCACCAAAATTCGATCTGAGCCTTTATCATTGGTTGAACGGCAGTAGTTCGCATCCTTGCGCCAAAAAGCTGCCTGTCTGAATTCGGCCCAAACGCAGCCATTCACCTCAACCCGCCCCTATCTCTCCCTCCACAACCCTCAAATAAGCCGTCGCCTTGCCCCCTCCGGCATCTGCAGGATGGTCAAGAGCGTCGTCAGCACAGTCAGGATCAGGGCGCCGAGGATGGTGCCGGTGTAGACACCGCGGCCCCCGAAGATCGAGGTGCCGCCAATGACGGCGGCCACCCCGGCGCCTTCCGCCCGGAAGGCGCGGCAGTCTATGGATACTTGGTCGGCGGTACGGCAGGGTTCAAATCGCCCTGCAGTTCCTTCGGCAGCGGCAGGCTTGAGCATTGCAGGTGCACTTCGCGGGCGAACAGCTTTCGTTGCTTCTGCTCATGCTCCTTGATGGCTGCTACGAGCCCCATCGAGTATGGACCAAGCAGGACGCCGAAACCCCATCCCGGATGCTCTTTCTCGCGAGCCTCGTAATCCGAAGCCGCCCTGCGGGCCTGCTGGCATGCCGGGGAGGCCCATTTCTGGTCCTGCTGCGAAAGCGACGCCTCATAGTCGACCGGGGAGGTCGCGCACCCAGCCACTGCCGCAGTCAATGCGAGGCAGATTGCGTTTCTCATCCGAAGCCTCTCCTAAGCCTTGTGAAGGGCCTGCATAGACCTGTTCATCCCACAAGGCGATAGCTGCGGTCAGGTGCCCTCCCCACCCTCCGCAACCCGCCGCCCTCTCCCCGGCCTTCCCGCAGCCGGATTCGAACGATGCCTGGAACCAAATCACGGGGCCTGGAACCAAACCACGGGCGAGACTGTTCAGTTGTAACTTTGATCCCACGCTGACATCCCGGCCGGCAAAGCGGCGACATTGAGGAGTTCTCACCATGAAGATTTCATCCGGATTTCGTTCCATCGCGGTTGCCGCCATCGCCACCGCAAGCATCGGCTTTGCCAGCGCCGCGCATGCCGACAGCGGCACCATCCGCTTCGCCGTCTACAAGGCGGCCTTCTTCGTCGGTGGCTCCGGAGGCGAAGGAACGCTGACCTTCCATGGCCGCCGCTATCCCATCTCGGTCGGCGGCGTCTCGGGCGGTCTCGCCTTCGGCGTTTCCAAGACCTATTTCCGAGGTACCGTGCGCCACATCAAACGTGCGCGGGATGTGACCGGGGTCTATGGTGCGGCGGGCGGTGGCGGCGCGCTTGGCAAAGGGGCTCAGGTGATCGTCATGACCAATGACAAGGGCGCCCAGCTCGAATTGACAGGCAGGCAGGTCGGCCTGCAGGTCAACGCCGACCTCAGTGGCATGAGCATCTCGCTGCGGTAAGGGCTAGCTCCTCAGGCCCGGCGCTTCCTGCCCGGTGCGCTCGACATATTCCGTATAGCCGCCGCCATAGGTGTGGATGCCTTCGGGCGTCAGTTCCAGCACGCGGTTGGAAAGCGCCGCCAGAAAATGCCGGTCGTGCGAGACGAACAGCATGGTGCCCTCGTACTGCGACAGCGCCGTGATCAGCATCTCCTTGGTGGCGATGTCGAGATGGTTGGTCGGCTCGTCCAGCACCAAAAGGTTGGGCGGGTCGAACAGCATCAGCGCCATCACCAGCCGCGCCTTCTCGCCGCCTGACAGCACACGGCATTTCTTCTCGATCTCGTCGCCGGAAAAGCCGAAGCAGCCTGCGAGTGCCCTGAGCGGCGCCTGGCCGGCCTGGGGGAACGCGTCTTCCAGTGTCTGGAACACAGTGCGCTCGCCTTCCAGCACCTCCATGGCGTGCTGGGCGAAATATCCCATCTTGACACTTGGGCCCCGCGCGACCGTGCCGGTATCGGGCTCGGAAGCGCCGGCGACCAGCTTCAGAAGCGTCGACTTGCCGGCGCCGTTGACGCCCATGATGCACCAGCGCTCGCGGCGGCGGACCTGGAAATCGAGCCCCTCATAGATGCTGCGGCTGCCATAGCCCTTGTGGACGTTCTTCAGCGTCACGACATCCTCACCGCAGCGCGGCGCCGGCAGGAAATCGAAGGACACGGTCTGGCGGCGCTTCGGCGGCTCGACGCGGTCGATCTTGTCCAGCTTCTTCACCCGGCTCTGCACCTGCGCGGCATGCGAGGCGCGCGCCTTGAAGCGCTCGATGAAGGCGATCTCCTTGGCCAGCATCGCCTGCTGGCGCTCGAACTGAGCCTGCTGCTGCTTGTCGGCGATCGCCCGCTGCTGCTGGTAGAATTCGTAGTTTCCGGAATAGGCGGTCAGCGAACCGGCGTCGATCTCGACCACCTTGTTGACGATGCGATTCATGAACTCGCGGTCGTGCGAGGTCATCAACAGCGCGCCGTCATAGTTCTTCAGGAAGGATTCCAGCCAGATCAGGCTCTCCAGGTCGAGATGGTTCGACGGCTCGTCGAGCAGCATGGCGTCGGGCCGCATCAACAGGATGCGGGCCAGCGCCACGCGCATCTTCCAGCCGCCGGACAGCTTTCCGACATCGCCGTCCATCATCTCCTGCGAAAAGCCGAGACCGTCCAGCACTTCGCGGGCGCGGCCATCCAGCGCATAACCGTCGAGTTCCTCGAAGCGGTGCTGCGCCTCGCCGTATTTTTCGATGATCTCGTCCATCTGGTCGGCCTGCTCGGGATCGGCCATGGCCGCCTCGAGCGCTGCCATCTCGGCCGCGACTTCGCTGACCGGCCCGGCGCCGTTCATCACTTCGGCGACAGCGCTGTGGCCTTCCATGTCGCCGACATCCTGGCTGAAATAGCCAATGGTGACGCCGCGATCGACCTGCACCTGGCCTTCGTCTGGCTGCTCCTGGCCGGTGATCATGCGAAACAGCGTCGTCTTGCCGGCGCCGTTCGGCCCGACGAGGCCGACCTTCTCGCCCTTCTGCAGGGACGCCGACGCTTCGACGAAGACAAGCTGACGGCCGTTCTGCTTGCTGATGCTTTCAAGTCTGATCATGCGGTGTCCGGGGAATTTTGCTTGCGTGAAACGATTTGCCCGGCGCCTTACGCGAAGGATAGCCGCAAAGGAAGAGGCGCAAGCGCCGCACTCCGCCGATCTCCCCCCTCGTGGGGGAGATTGGCAGCTTCACCGCCAGACACACTCCAGAAACAAGATTCAACATCCGGGAAAAAATCGCGAAAACATCGCCTGTCATAACCACCCTCGCGGCGGTCACGCGGCCTGCGGCACAACGCGAAGAAATGGTCCCGAAACATGCAACGACGTTCGACCGGATGGATGGGTGCCCTGACAGGCATTTCGCTCGCCATGCTGGCCGTCGCACAATCGGGGGCGGAAGCAGCGGTCACCCGGAGCGAATATTGCAACCGGCTCGGTCTTCAACTCGACGGAGCCATCCAGACCAAAGCCAAACCCGGTGCCAGTGCGAGCCAGATCGCCGAGGCAACGGCACTCCAGGACAAGGCGAACCAGTTCTGTGCCGAGCGCAAGCAGGCCCAAGGCATCCGGACCTATGCCAACGCCCTGAAACTTCTTGGCGTGACACCGGTCGACCTGGACCAGTGACAGCAACACCAATCCCTGAAAGATAGGCCGCCACTCTCGGATAGCGAGGGCGGTTCTTCCAGCGCACCGCACTGCGGAAGTTCCTGCCGGCTACTTCTCGCCCAGATACTGGAAGACGGCCTGCTTCCACCAATCGCTTTCGATGGTCTGCAGGAGGGCGACATCGAGAGACTTGCGCAACGGGCTGCCGAGCGGCAGCGCAATGGCATATTGCTGCTGGTCGAACGTCGCATCGAGAACCTGCAGGCTTGTCGCGTAATTCTGCCCGACCAGCCAGCCAAGCAGCGGCTTGTCGTGCACCAGCGCGTCGATCTTGCCGGCGCGAAGCGCGTTGAGGCCTTGCTGGATCGAGGCAAAGTCCTGATGACGGATCTGGGTCGAATCCAGATAGGACGCCGTCGACGAGCTCTGCACCGCGCCGACCCTGACCGCGGCGAGATCGCTTTCGCCCTGCACCATGCCTTCCATCTGCGTCACCGTCAGCACCGATGTGACACCCGCGGTGAACACCGCGATCGCGATGATCGATCCCATCATCCAGAGCGCGGCCAGCACGCGCCCCGGCACGGTTCGCGGGCCGAAATCACCGGTGCTGGCCTGCGTCGCGGCGATGGTCGACGACCACATGCTGGAAAACAGTCCCTTGGCGACGCCGCCGCCGAAATCGTCATTGTGCCGGCGTTCGAACATCCAGATCAGGACGCCGACCACCACCGATATGATGACCAGCGCCAGCACCGCCTGCAGGAAGCCGAACGACGTCAGGGCATGCAGCACCGGCCGCCATGACGGCTGGTTGTTGAGCGGCGTCGCGATGCCGAGCCCGGTCGTGAAGAAGGGCTGCGTGAAGTCGACGGCCTTTTCGCGGTCGGCCGTGACCGTGATCGCGGCCATCGCCGCATCGAATCTGCCGCTGACCACGCCATCGATCTGGTCCTGCACGGCAGGCACTTCGACATAGTGGAAGCGCAGGTTGAGCCGCCCGGCTATTTTCTGCCAGAGGTCGATGCTCAATCCCGACCAGCTGCCGTCCTGCAGCTTGAACGCAAAAGGCGGCGCCTGTTTTATCCCGACCGAGATCTCTTTTGCCGGCGAGGCCGAGGGGGAAGCCAGGTCGGGAGAAGGCTGATCGGGCGAAGTCTGGGCAAGCGTGACCCCGGCTCCCACACACGCGACGATGACAATGAGACCCAGCGCCATCGTCCACGAAGCAACTCTTCTCAACGGCAACGACTCCCAGCGACCGGTCCGCCGCTCGATCGTCGCGGCTTTCGAAGGGTAGCCGCCGTGCCCTCCTCCGTCCACCAGCGATGTCGTTGCTGAAGCGGCCGCGCCACACCGACCCCGAATTGCGCGAAAACAAGCAGTTGGAACAATTTCGCGATTCAAATCCTGAAGCGCTTCGCGCAACGAGGGATCCCGTGAGGACAGGCTTGCGGCGCCGAAGACGAATTCGCGCCAACCTCACTTCCTGCCTTGCGGATGGATCGTCTCACCACGCTTCAGCATTGCCACAAACGTCTCGATCTTCCTCTTGCGCCCAGCCTCGGTCTTCATGTTGTGAATGCGGAAGGCGAGCGCGAAGCGGTTTTGCGCGTTGAGTTTTTCAAGCATCGCCTTCGCAGCGGGTTCGGCGTCTATGGCTGCTTGCAAATCATCGGGAATTTTCATCTCCTTGCCGCTGCCATAGGCGCGCGCCCAGCGCCCGTCCGCCTTCGCCGCTTCGACCTGTTTGAGCCCATGCTCGGTCATGCGGCCCTCCTCGACCAGCCGCGCCACATTGTCGATGTTGATCAGACTCCAGATGCTCTTCCTGCCGCGCGGCGTGTAGCGCTGCAGGAAGCTCTTGTCGTCCAACCCTTTGCGCACCGCATCGATCCAGCCGAAGCACAGCACCACGTCGATGGCTTGCTTGGGGGTGATCGATTTCAATCCGGACCCCACCTTGTGCATCTTGATCCAGACTTCGGCTTCCGTGGCGTGGTGCTTGCTCAGCCAGGCGTAGAAGCCGGCAGGATCCGCGAATTCGTGAACCTTGGCGGGATCGACCTTGATCGGCGCCATCAGTCGGCCTGCCCGTTCGATGCTGTTGCCGCTCGCGTCATCGCTCTCACTGTCGTCCTGCCTCCGGCATCATGCCCATCGTCATTGGCCAGCATCGTGGCATGAATTGCTGTCAGTTTCCGGCAGCAGACTTGGCAGGCGCGGACGGCGTTCCTTCGCGCCCCTCGGCCCGAACATTTTTCTTCCCGCCCCCCTGTAGAAAGTCCCGGAATACCTGCCATGCTCGTGCTCGGGCACGCCGTCTCGCTCCCGGGGGAATACGCCATGAAATCTCTGTTGCTCGCCTTCGTGTTGTTTCTCCCCACGGCCACCCTCGCCGAGCCGATCGAAACCCGGAAGATCATCACGGCTGTGACTGGCGATTTCAATGGCGACGGCGCCGTCGATCTTGCCATGGTGGTGGAGACCGAACCCGGCCATCCGATGGACGTCCACTTCTTCCTCAGGGACAAGGAGCACAATTACCTCAAACCCGTCGAGATCGTGCACGAGCAGATCCAAGGGGAATGGAACGGCTACGAGCGGGCGGGCTACGAGAACTCCGACACCGAGCCGGAACTGACGATGCTGCCCAACGGCTCGATCAAATTCTACCTGCCAGCGATGGAGATCGGCAGCGAACGGACCGACATGACGCTGACCATCGCCTGGCGCAATGATGCTTTCATCGTCGCCGGCTTCGCCTATGACCACTATGACTATTTGAAGGAGAATGCCGAAAGCGCCTGCGCGTACAATGTGCTGACCGGCAAAGGCACCAGCAGCGAAAAGCAGCCGGACGGCAGCACCAAGCACAGGAACGTCTCGGTCGAAGGCCAGACCATCGCCTTCAAGGACTGGAACCCCGGCACCACCTTCAGCGCTTGCGGCGCGTGATCGACGCCTCTTCGACCGACTTCAGCTTGGCGGCGGCGCTGCCGGCGTCAGCCCGTGGCGGCGCATGATATCCATCATCCCAGCCTTGTCCGGCGGACCGCCGGCGGCGGCGTGGAACATGGCGAATATCTCGCGGAAATAGTCCGGACCGATCGCCGCTGGTGTGACGACGCACAGCGCTTTCGCATCCGCGCTGCCATTGTTGTCGAAGCGATGGACTGCGCCACGCGGGATGCACAGCGCTTCTCCCGGTCCGACCTCGATCGGCTTGCCGTCGACGGTCCAGGTCAGCACCCCCTCAATGCCGTAGATCGTCTCTTCGTAGTGATCATGGCTGTGCGCCGGCGCCAGCAGGCGCAGTCCGCTGGCAACCCTCAACTCAAAGGCGGCGATGCTGCCGTTCGAACTGTCGCCCGTCACCAGGAAGCGAATCGACAGCCCCTTGTCGCCGATGGTCTCATTGGCTGGATTGACCTGAAGATTCATGACCGACATTGCGCAAAGCCCTCCGGTAAATTACATTTACTCGCTATCAGTAAACTCAATTTACCGGATCGTCAATGCCTACCTCAACGGAAGTTCTACAGACCAAGACCGAGAACCTGCTGATCGGCGCCCTGCTGCGCGTGCCGGCACAAGCGATCCAGCGGCGGCTGATCAAGGAGCTCAACGCCGCCGGTTTCGACGAATTGCGCCTGCCGCATATGGCGGTGTTGCAGTTTCCCGGACCGGACGGCGCGCGGCCCGGCACCATCGCCGAGCGTGCCGGCATGAGCAAACAGGCCATCAACCAGCTGCTCAGCAGTCTCGAAGGGTACGGCTACCTCGTCCGCTCCGACATTCCCGGCGATGGCGGTGCGCGCGTGGTGCGATCCACGGAACGCGGTCATGCCGCGTCCTGGAAAATGGTCGATATCCTGCGCGACATCGAGGAGGAATGGCGCACCGAACTTGGGCCGGAGCGCTTTGCCCAGCTGAAAGCTCTGCTGTTTGTCGTCTGGGAAAGTCCGCTGGTGCGCTGAGCCAGAGACGGCGCTCGTCCGCCCTGCTCCATCGGCCTTTCCGATGGCACTATCGGTTTCTTCCGTTTCCTTCTGTCGCGCCGAACTGCCAATTCCTGCCCTTGTCCATCCAAGCAAAGGCAGAGCGAAATGAGCATTTCGAAACAGAAAATCCTGATCGTCGGCGGCGGCTCCGGCATGGGTCTGGCGCTGGCCCGGCATTGCGTGGAGGCCGGTGCGGCGGTTGTCATCGCCGGGCGCGGCCAAGACCGGCTGCGGCAGGCGCGCGAGGCGCTCGGCAATCCCGCCGGGCTGGAGACGGCCGTCGTCGACATCGCGCGCGAAGACCAGGTCTCGGCGCTGTTCGCAGCGATTGGCGGACTCGACCACATCGTCTGCACCGCAGCCGACATCGAAGGCGCCTACCGGCTGCTGCCGGAGCTTGACCTGATGGCGGCGCAAAAGGTGGTGGAGAGCAAGCTGTATGGCCCGCTGCTGCTCGCCAAGCACGGTGCGCCGCGGCTGGCAGCATCCGGCTCCATGACCTTCGTCTCCGGTATCGCCGCCTATCGCCCAGCCGCACGCGGCTCCGTCGTTGCTGCTGTCAACGCAGCGCTCGAAGGCCTCGTGCGGGCGCTGGCGGTCGAGTTGGCGCCGATCCGCGTCAATGCCGTGTCACCCGGCTGGGTCGACACCACGATCTGGGCGCAAGTGGCCGGCGACAGGAAGGACGAGACGTTGGCCGCGATGGCCAAGCGGCTGCCGGTCGGGCGGATTGGCCAACCCGATGATATCGCCGACGCCATCGCCTTCCTGATCGGCAATGGCTTTACCACGGGAACGACGCTGCATGTCGAGGGCGGCCACCGCCTGATCTGAACCGCCGCTGCTTCCGTCAGGAGTTGTTTGCAAACAAGGCCTTGGAGCGGTTCGACGATTCAAGTCCTGAACCAGCCTTGGCGGGCTGCAGGGCCGGCACCAGCGTGTCGCGCGCGGCAGTGAGCAATTGCTTAAGCGCCGGCAGCTGGACGCGCCGGCGGCGCCAGATCATCACCAGCGGCGCCGTCCGCATCTGGCCGGGCCATCGCATTTCGACAATGTCGCCGCGTGCGAGCGCATCGGTGACGGCCAGGCGTGGAACGAGGGCGAGCCCCGCGCCGGCCGCCACCAGCCGCGCAATGGCGCCGATGCTGCCGACCTCGTTGGCAAGTCTAGGTGCGGCAGCGCCCGCCTCGGCAAAGGCCGTGTCGAACATGTGTCGGTAGATGCATCCGGCCTCCGTTGCCACGAACTGCAGTTCGCCAAGCGCGGCAAGGTCGCCTGGCAGGCTGCCCTGCCCGGGAGCCGCGACCAGCACCAGCGGTTCGGCTGCTATCGTGCGCCTGGCGAAGTGTTTATCCGACGCGCCCTTCGCGAAATCACGGCGGTCGAAGCAGAAAGCGACATCGATGTCGCCATCCTCCAATTGGCGCAGCAGCGCGCCGCTGCCCGCCACCTTCATCCGCACGGTGATGTCGGGGTGGCCGGCCTGGAACCCGGGCAGCCAAGGCGCCAGCCTGGCCGACGCGATCGTCTCCAGCGCGCCGATAGTCAGGTGCCCGCTTGTCGAACCTGCCGCCGCCTGCACGGCCGCGCGCGCCTCGCCGTCGAGCCGCAACAAATCCTCGGCGATCGGCTTCAGCGCTAGGCCTGCCGGCGTCAGCTCGAGACCGGACTTCGCGCGCGTGAACAGGGGAGCGCCAAGCTCGGCCTCAAGCGCCAGGATCTGGTCGCTGACGCTCGATTGCGCGAGGTGGACCACTTCTGCGGCGCGCGTGATGTTGCGGCTCCGCGCCACCGCAAGGAAGGTTTTGAGCAGTCTTGGATGCATCGTGTGGCTGACGCGCTATTGCAGCTGCGGCTTCTTCAGAAAACTGCCGCGGTCGGCGGACTTGACGCGCAGCCAGGTTTCGCGGCCGTCGCGCAGCACCCGCATCGGAATCTCGGCACCGGCCGAGCCGCTCTCCCACAGCTTGCGATAGAAATCGGCGAGTCCATCGACCGCGCCGTCGCGGATGTCCGAGATGATGTCGCCCTGGCGCAGGCCAGCCTTGGCCGCCGGACCGCCTTCGGTCACGCTCATCACCACCACTCTGCCATCGCTTTCGGCCGACAGGGCGCCGAGCCATGGACGCGGGGGCTTGGCCACCTGGCCGCGCGTCAGGAGATCGTCGAGTATGGGCGGCAACAAATCGATCGGCACCACCATGTTGATATCGGCGACCTCGCCATTGCGGCTCATCTGCAGACGCAGCGAACCGATGCCGAGCAGCGAGCCATCGGCGCCGAACAGCCCGGCACCGCCCCAGGACGGGTGCGCCGGCGCAATGAAGATCGCCTCGTCGAGCAGATACTCCCAATAGCCGGCGAATTCCTGCTTGGTGACGATCCTGGCCTGCACCGACTGGCCGATGCCGTCGGCCAGCACCACGGCGTCGCCGATCCTGGCCTTGCCGGCATCGCCCAGCGCCACCGCCGGCAGGCCGAGCGGCGCCAGCGCCTGCACCAGGCCGAAGCCCGATTCCTGGTCATAGGCCAGCGCGTGCGCGGGGATGACGCGGCCGTCATGGCTGGTCAGCCAGACCTCTTCCGCTTCGGTGATGAGATAACCGATGGTCAGCACCAGCCCGTCATTGCGAATGACGACGCCGCTGCCTTCCCTGAGCGTGCCGAGCGCCCCGGCCGTAAAGGCATCTTCGGGAACAGTGGCCCGCACGGCAACGACCGAGCGCGGATTGGGATTGATGGTCATGCTTTTGTCCTGGGTGGGCTTTGGCGACATCTTCTATAGGTATGCCACGCAGGAGAAGGCGCAAGGGTAAGGAAGAGCCCAATTGCCGATGTTGGCACTGCGGGCAGCGATAATAGTTCAACGCAAGTTGAACTTACACATCCGCAGCCCTAGTTAATGGCGACCTGCCATCCTTCCCCGACACGAGGCCACGAAATGACCGACTACACACCGCCGAAAGTATGGACCTGGAACAAGCCGAGCGGCGGAGCCTTTGCCAGCATCAACCGGCCGATCGCCGGGCCGACGCATGACAAGGAACTGCCTGTCGGCAAGCATCCGTTGCAGCTCTATTCGCTGGCGACGCCGAACGGCGTCAAGGTCACCGTCATGCTGGAAGAGCTTCTGGCGCGCGGCCACAAGGGTGCCGAATACGATGCCTGGCTGATCCGGATCAACGATGGCGACCAGTTCGGCAGCGGCTTCGTCGAGGTCAATCCAAACTCCAAGATTCCGGCCCTGATGGACCACAGTGGCACCACACCGGTGCGCATCTTCGAATCCGGCTCGATCCTGGTCTATCTCGCCGAAAAGTTCGGCGAATTCCTTCCGACCGAACAGCCGGCCCGCGCCGAGGTGCTGTCCTGGCTGTTCTGGCAGATGGGCTCGGCGCCGTATCTGGGCGGCGGCTTCGGCCACTTCTACGCCTATGCGCCGGAAAAGTTCGAATATGCCATCGATCGCTTCTCGATGGAGGTGAAGCGTCAGATGGACGTGCTCGACCGCCGGTTGGCCGAGACTGAATATCTCGGCGGCAAGGACTATTCCATCGCCGACATGGCGGTGTGGCCCTGGTATGGCGGGCTGGCACTCGGCCGCATGTACAATGATTCCGGCGAGTTCCTGTCCGTGCACGAGTACAAGCATGTGCAGCGTTGGGCGAAGGCCATCGACGCCCGCCCGGCGGTCAAGCGCGGCCGCATGGTCAACCGCGCCTTCGGTGAGCCTGCCATGCAACTGCATGAACGCCACGACGCCAGCGATTTCGAGACCAAGACGCAGGATAGACTGGCCGCCGAATAGGCCATCGCGGGTCGCGGCAAAGGAAACCCGCCCCGACGCGACGTCGGGGCGGGTTTTTCCCAAGGTCCAGTACTGCGGGAATCCCTAGTGCAGCACTTCAACAATCTGGCGGGTCTCCGGATCGACGAGGACCGTCTGGTCGTTGATCACCGCGACGCGGTATTTGACGTCGGGCACCTCACGCAGTTCGACCGTATCCGGCACCGACGAGCCGAGCTTGAGCTCGACGCCCAGAAGGTTCACCGAGGCAAGCGGTTCTCTCTTGATGTATTCGCGAACGACTGTCTCCTGCTCCGGCTGGACGACGACGACGTTTTCCGCCAGCGCCGCACCAATCCCACCCATCAGGACGACGGCGGTCGCCGCGCTCGTAAGATAAAGTCTCATGGCCATCTCCTAGTGATAACTGAATTCCGCCCTCCATAAAAACTCCACCGCTGCCATGCGGTTCCATCGTAACTTCAGAATTGGAGATATTACGATTGCAGACTGGATATTGATTGGTTGCTGATCAAACGTTCGGCAGACAGCGTTCAAGAGTTTGAAAACTTGCACAGATATATACGGATATTTAGAGGGAAAAAATTCAATCTGAGCACCAGTGCGCCAAATCGGCCGCGCATCCGCCTCTTCATCTGGACGATTTGAAAGGCTCCGGCACGAAAAGGGCTCGCCCCGCCGGGAGCAGAGCGAGCCATAACAGTACCGATGGAGGCGGCAACCTCATCGACACTGCCAGAGAACGCGAAGCATCAGCACTTGTTCCCAACCTGTCGGCCTGAGCACAATGCGGAGCGGTCGCGCATGCATCCTGTTCCCATGATAACGCTGGGCCGAAATCTCCAGCAGGGATATGCTCAGAAGGCGCCGTCTCAGCGACCAAACACCTTGCCGTCGGTCGTGATCGCGCTGGTGGCGACGTTCCCCGAGTTTGCCCGGGCGAACGCGCTCGAGTGGACGGCCTGGTATGGAAACGCCATTCCTGACCGGTCCTGGTCACCCGGTCTCAAAGCTGGACACCGTCGCGATGCAATGGCGGAAAGGCGTCTACCGGATCCTGGCTCGGCACGATGTCATGTGCGCGCCTGAAGATCAGCCTCACGACGAGCACGAAGTAGCCGACCTGCAGGACAAGCAGCGTCGCTATCGTCCAGGCAAATGCCTCCCAGAAGGAGCCGGTGGTCATATAGGTCCAGACCGCGACGATGACGGCCGTGGCTGACATTCCTACCAGAAACTGTCCAAAATACATGGTTTCCAAAACCGTCGAAACCGCGCCGGTTCCAACCAGTCCCTGCCTCATTTCATTTCCCGCGGACAACATTTCATTATTTTAGCAACTTCGCAAGTAAGGGGTCAGTCGCCGCAATGCGTTCTCCATTTGCACGGCAACTTGGCAACCGTGCGGGCCGCGGCCGCGGTGCTGGCGGGGCTGGGCTGACACGCCAGCCGTCGACAATCCAGGAGCACGCCCGGTCTTTGCACTTCGGGTCCGGAACAAACGCCGGCACGCCGAGTTTCGCCTCCAGTTCTTCAACGATTGGAGGCCAGCATGGCACCTCGCAACAAACCAAGCGCCGATATCGAAGATGACGCACCGCGGGCGGATGGGCCGACCATCGAGCAGCAGGATTGGGATGCAATCAAGGGCGGCGAGATCCTGCCAGAGTCCGCGCCGGAAAACGGCGACATGCGTTACGGCGTCGAAAAAGACGGCGATCTGCCGGACGAGGACGACGATAACGCGTACCAGGACAGCGACGACGCCCTCCCCGATGATGAGGAAGAAGCCGCAATCACGCACGATCAGACCCGAGAGGACGGATTCGACGAGACGTGAGCTATTCGTCGCCCGAGACATGACTGCCTGTTGTTGAACTTGCCAAAGCCACATTTTCTATGCCCGGTTCGCGGGCGATTTTGCTTGGCCAGCTAAGTTTTCCGCCCAGGCAATATATCAGGTTTACCTAAAGTAACGGAACATCCAAGGGACATTATCGGAACTGAACAAGGCCCCTTGGACCTTTGCGCTCGGCAGATAAGACCTTGGTCCTACAGGAAAAAGCAAAAGCCCAAAGTGACCGATTGAGGCTTCCAATGAGGGAACATCGGGCCTCGCTTGTCGTTTGTCGCAGAACTCGGCACCGCCGGGTGTCTGGAGAACGCCGCGATGGCCCACCGATCCACCATCATCAAGACAGGCTATGGCCCAGGAACGGCGATTGCCGTGCTCATGGTTGGATTGACGGCGGTGGGCATCGTGTTCCTCATTCTCGGCAGTTCGCTTTACTTCAGCGAGCAGCCTACGGATCAACGTGTCTTGTCTTCGCCGCCGGCTCGATCGATACACACGGCCCGATAACCGAGCGGCAAACTGGATGAGCAACTGCTGGACGATAGCGACGAGCAGGCCGGCGTATGGTGAAGATAGAGGGTTCGCCAGGCGCCGAAGCGGCTTGCGAACCCTCTCAGCGCAGGAAGGGACGTTGCTGCGCCGATCGACGACATGTCAGCCAAGGACTATTCCCATCACCAGAAAGGTAACGGCTGTCGCGAAAATCGGTGCGAGCAACCAGCGCGCTTGGCCAACACTTTTGTCCATCTGTTTCTCCGAATTCCGGGAGACAAACAGCCGTGAACAGAGAGCCGTTCCCGTCGGTAAGACCAATGCGCTCTCGGGCCAGACTTAAGTCGCAGACAGCATCCGACCGAAGCCCAATCTGAGGAACATTTTCAGTTGGCTCAAGTTCAGTTGCCGTCAGCGTTGGACGATCTTGTCATGCTGACTCGCAAGGAGAAACAGTATGAAAATGCACCTAACGGGCGCCGCAGCGGCGCTGTTGCTGTTGGCCGGAGTGGGCGCCGTTGCCGCTCAGGACGTTGTCATCCAGCCTGAACAGGACACGGTCATCCGCGAGTATGTGAAGAAGCAGCCCCTCGCTTCGGTCAAGATTCCCGGCGTGGAACTGAATGTTGGTAGCGCGTTGCCGGATACGGTCGAGCTTCATGAGATCCCCGACGTCAAATACCGCTACGTAGTGGTCGACAACCGCACCGTCCTGGTGGATCCGGGCACCCGCAAGATCGTCAAGGTCTACGACTGAACTTGGAATTGTCCCAAACCCGCCGCCAGCCATGGCGGCGGGTTGCCCATGTCAGTTTCCAATCAGGACGAGTGAAGATGATAAGCAAAGCTGTGACATCCCCTGCTTTGGGCGTTCGCCTGGCCGATCTCCAAGCCCGGATGCGCGATGCGCGGGTGACGGATGCCGAAATGAAAACCTTTCAAAAGGTCGCGGCCATCATGGAAGATCGTCACGGCCGGATCGATGGCGACGACCTGATTGCGGTGTCGTTCCTCGCCGATCCGGTGCAGCACCGGCAAACGCCTTGAACGACATTCCCAATAACCAGCAGGCTTTTTGACTCCCGGACCGGGAAAGCGCGCCGAAAGTCTCAGCCGAATCCGCCCTTTTGCTCCGGCCTATTCCGCTTTCGCGGAAGTTTCGAGCGGCACGCAATGTGCAATGTTGCTAATGCGGCGGTACGAGCCGCCCTGGTTGACGCGGGCGCCCGAGCCATCCCAACAATGCGCCCCCCCGTCCGCGTCGACCACGGCAGGCGCCCGGCGCTGTCTTCCCTCGCGAAGTCCTCAAGCCGGCCTGCCTGATAATGCGGCCTGCGGCGACGTTCGGGCTCAGCCGCCGACAAGCGCCTTTGTGGTCACCAGATTGACGCCGGCCTCGGCGAATTCGCCATTGTGCCTGATGATGACCTGCTCGGCACTCTCGCTGGCATTGTCCAGCGTGCTGTGCGCATCGGACACCACGGTCACGCCGAGCCCTCTGGCGATCGCGCCCTTGACCGTCGCGGCTACGCAAAAATCGGTCTGCGCGCCCAGGAGCACGACAGCACCCGCACCCTGCCCGGCAACCCAGTCGCCGAAGGCGGGATTGCTGAAAGCATCGCGCACGGATTTGGCAAAGGTCGGCTCGTCCGCAGCTTGGCCAAGTGCGGGCCAAACCGGCCAGCCCGGCTGATCCGGTGCCAACGGATCGCCTTCGGGTCCATCATGCCTGACAAATGCGACCTTGCGCCCGCCGCCCCGCGCCCAGTCGATCACCGCTTTGGTGCGCTCGACTATGCCTGGCGCATCATGGATCGGCGGTTCGTGCACGCCGTCGAACATACCGGTCTGGAGATCGATGACGATGAGCGGCGCGTTGTCTGGGAGGCTGGATGCTGGCATGGGCTTTACATAGCACGGCGGACAAGGTGATCAAGATTTGCTCATTCCGACGCGCCGGCAAACAGCACGACGCCGTCACCGCCATCGGGCGGCCAGTCGCGGATGGTGCGATCATTGCCGCCAGTCAGCACCGCGGCGGACGCCCGCATAGATCGGGCCGGTCTTGCTGTCGAACAGCGCGATCTGGTGGCCGGTGTCCATGCCCCATAGCCGGGCCGTGCCGTCGAGCGAGCCGGAGGCCAGGCGCTGGCCGCCAGCCGATAGCGCCAGGAGGGCCGCCGTCGGCGCCCGGCTTGGTTGACACATGTCGCGCATCTGCCATGCTCGCCGAGGATTCAGGAGAGATCACGATGAAGAAGACTTACGCGAAGCCGACCTTCGTCAAGAAGGGCAAGCTTTCCGCCGTCACGGCAAACGCCCCGAGCAGCGTCACGCTTTAATCCGGCGCATCTCTGGCGGATCGCGCCGGCGCTGGAGAGCAAACTCCAGGTGCAATGGGTTTTGGGATGGCCCGAAACAAAGAATAGGGACCCTGGCCCCTTGTCGCGCATTGTTGGGTTTATTGTTTGTTGCTTTCAGCTCGCATGGTTGACAGATGGCCGCAGTATGGCATCATCAGGCTGGGATTTTAGGAGAGTCTGAAAATGAAGAAAACCTATGCAAAGCCGACATTTTTGAAAAAAGGCCGTCTTTCAGCGATCACAGCGTTAAACGGCGCCTCCAATCCGACGCCACAATAATTCCAGCACCGCCTGAGCCTGACGCTTCCAAATCTCAGCGTGTCAGGACCAAATCGTCCACGACCATTTGCCAATAGTGCTTCGTCGACAGGCGAACACGCGTTACAGCTTTGAGCATCGGGGCATAGTGCAACGGCGTCAGCGCCGACAGCGTGATCTGATCGCTTGCAATCAGCTGCTCGCCAAGCCAGCTTTCGATCAGCGCCACCTCCCCTTCCGACGCCAGCCAGGCGGCGCTCAGCATGACCGAGTGAAAGCCGAACGGCCGTTCGCAGCTGAATTCGGCAGGCAGCCCGCTGCTGGTGTAGAGCACATGGTCACCGGAGACGTTGCCATTGACATAGCCCTGGCTGTCCTTGGTGTAGTCGCGCGCCATCGCATTCAGGTTGCGCCACGCCAATCCGGCATGACCGGCCGGAATTTTCCTGAAGGTGCGCGACGTCACATCGTCGAAACCGATCGTTTCGAGAACGGCATCAGTGGCAATGCCGGCGCGTTGCGCGGACAGCAGGCCGAGATCCGCCGAGTAGGGCGACAGCGTCAGCCGCCGCTCCAAGCCTTCGCCACTGATGCTGACCGTGTCGGCTTCTTCAGCCAGGTCGAAGCTGAAGACGGCACCCGGCGCCAGTGTCCGCGTCTCCAGGACGTGCCCGTCCCCCGACACGGAGAGGGTCGCGGGTCCATCGCCGGCAACGCGCCCGCTGACGCGGCGCGGCGGCGCCAGACCGACCGGCAGCAGCATCTCCTGTGATACCATCCCGGCCGGCGAACCCGGCAGCGGCAGGAAGTGTCGGGACTGAATGTCGTTTTCGCTTTTCGCCTGCCAGCCGGGCGGCACCGAAACCACAAAGCGCCAGTTGCCCGGCTTGCGGATCACGGCCTTTCTGCTTTTCACCGACATGGGGAAATTGGCAAAGCCGGCATTGTTGGTGCGCGCGGACGCGGCGAGCTTGCCGGCTTTATCATACAGCCGCACCATGATCCCGGCCATCGGCCGGTCTCCGGCGCCGTATTTGCCGTCGCGATCGACATCGAAATAGACGAAGGACGAGTAATTGAGCATGCCTCCGCGGCCGCTCCAGTCGGTGCGGACGGCATAGTCGGCAGCCGGATTGGTCTGCCGCCGTCCCTTGCGGCGGCTGCGCTTCCGCCACAGCCGCCAGGACACGACAGCTGCCGCAAGCACCACAATGGCGGCGAACAGTATCTCGACAGCGCCCAAGTCAGGCATGGAGCCTCCTTTCACAGATCTCGTGGAGGATTGCGTTCATGGGCGATCCGGCTGCGTTGGAATACTTTGCCGACAGGTTATTGCATGTCGGCCAAAAGCGAACCCCGGTTTGGGACAGCGACATGCATCAAGACAAAAGACTTAAAGCGCGTTGCATGGATCCGTTCAAGCGCGACGCATGAAAGTAGTCGCCTTACTTCAATTCCACCCACACCGGCGCATGGTCGCTGGCACCGTCCTCGCCGCGCACGTCGCGATCGATGCCGGCGGCGGTCAGGCGGCGTGCCAGTTTCTTCGACAGCAGGATGTGATCGAGCCGGAGGCCCGCATCGCGCGGCCAGCGGTTGCGGCGATAGTCCCAGAATGTGTAAAGCGTTTCCTTCGGATGCTTCTTGCGCAGGGCATCAAGCCAACCCTGGTCGAGCAGGCGCCGGAACGACGCCCGGCTTTCCGGCTGCACCAGCGCGTTGTCGTCATAGGAGCGGGTGGCGTAGATATCGCGCGGCTCGGGCACGATGTTGTAGTCGCCGGCCAGCACCACCGGCAGGCCGGTGTCGAGCAACTGTTCGGCATGCGCCTCCAGCCGCGCGTGCCAGGCGAGCTTGTAGGCGAATTTCGGGCCGGGCTGGGGATTGCCGTTCGGCGCATAGAGGCAAGCGACGACAATGCCATTCACCGCCGCCTCGATGTAGCGGCTCTGCCTGTCGGCTTCGTCGCCGGGCAAGGCATCGCGGGTCAACACGGGCTCGGCACTCCGCGCCAGGATGGCAACGCCGTTCCAGGTCGGCTCGCCCTTCCACACCGCGCCATAGCCGGCCGCCGCCAATGCCGAGCGCGGAAACTGCATGTCGCGTGCCTTCAACTCCTGCAGGCACACGACATCGGGCTTTGCCACAGCCAGCCATGTCAGCAGGTTTTCAAGCCGGCTGTTGATGTTGTTGATGTTGAAGGAGGCGATCTTCATCGCTTCAGGAAGCGATCCGACCCGACCACGCCTTGACCGTCTCGGCCAGCGTCTTCAGATGATCGGCGGTCGAAAACCCCGAAACACTCTTGCGAGGCTTGAGATCGTGGTCGCCGTCCTCCAGCCAGATCACCTCGACGCGATCGGAAAGGTCATAAGTCGCAACCTCGTCCCTGGTGCCGAACTCGTCGCGGGTGCCCTGGAAGATCAGCGTCGGTGTCTTGAGATCGGCGAGGTGTTTGGTCCGCAATTGATCGGGCTTGGCCGGCGGATGGAAGGGATAGCCGAGGCACAGCAGGCCTGAAATCTCGCCCTTGGCAAACATCTCGTCGGCGACCATCGAGGCGACGCGCCCGCCCATCGACTTGCCGCCGATGACGAGCGGGCCGGTCACGCCCTTCGCCCTGAGGTCGGCTATCGCCTTGATATATTCCGGGTTGACCGTCTCGGCCCGCGGCGGCGGCTTGCGGTGGCCATAGCGGCGGGCAGCCATATAGTGGAACTCGAAGCGGGCGACCTGGAAGCCGGCTTCGGCCAGTGCCTTGGCGGTGGCGGTCATCGAGGGAGAATCCATCGACGCGCCGGCGCCATGGGCGAGCAGGATGGTGATGGGCGCGGTGTCGGGACCGTCGAAGAGAAAGGTGGTCATGGAGCGGTCTCGCTGGAGAGGTCGAGTTCCGTCACACTCCCCTCTGTCCTGTCGGACATCTCCCCCGCAAGCGGGGAGATTGCGCGCTCAACCGCTTTCGCCAATCTCCCACTTTGCAAGCAGGAACGGGACGCCCAAGCTGCCGATCTCCCCCTTGCGGGGGAGATGGCCGGCAGGCCAGAGGGGGGTGTTCAAGCGCCAGCATCCCTCACCCCGCCGTACGCGCCAACTGCAGATCCACGAACTGCACGCCCTTGGCCGCCACCCGCGACCACTCGGACTCCGCATCGAGTTCGAGATAGCGCACCCACAGCCGCCGCGCCTCCGGCAGATCGCCGGCGTCGAATTCGAGCCGGGCGAGGTTGAACACCGGATCGGCATAGTTTTTGTCGAGCGCGATCGCTTTCTGCAGGTGCCTTCGCGCCGAGGCCTCGCGGCCCTGCTCGCTCATCAGCCCAGCGAGGTTGAACCAGGCCTCGACGAAGGCCGGATCGAGTTTTATCGCATTGATATAATCGTGCGCGGCGTCCGCCGCGTGGCCGCCGGCGCGCAGGCAGTTGGCGCGGTTGAAGGCGGCAATCGCATCGCTCGGATCGATGGCGAGACAGCGCTGGTAGAGTGCGGCTGCCCCATCATGGTCGCCACCCTCCTCCGCCGCTTCGGCCTCGGCAAACAACTCTTCCAGTGTGTCGTCGCCTGCCGAACCGGCGCTGCCCAAATCGAACAGAAGCTGTCCGTCGAGTTCGCTCTGGCCGCCTTCGAGATAGATCGCATCGGCGCGCCCATGCTGCGAGCCGACATTGAGCGACTTGGCGGTCAGCGACGCCACCGGGCCGGAGCGGTGGACGGAGCGCGCGATCGCCCCCCATGTCGCGCCGCCGGCGACGAGCCCGGCATATTTGCGCGCCAGGATCAGGTCGCGGAAGGAATAGGGTTCTGCGTCATGCTCGAACGCATCGAACAGTGACAACAAATCGAGGTCGGCGCCGGATAGCCGCGATTGCTCGATCAGCGATTGCCGCGACAACGAAGACGCTTCCGGTGTCTTCATCAGTCCGAGAAGGCGCAGGAATCCGTTCTCGCTGAGGACCTTGTGCCCGGCCGCGCGCTCGGCGGCGACACGGCGCTCGATCTCGGCATCGCCGTTCCTGGAGAGCCCGGCCTTAGCGAGCAGCGTGCGGCCGCACACGACATGCGTGGTGCGCCTGGTGACGCCGCGCCGCAGCTGGCCGTGCTGACGTTCGACTTCACGCGCGGCCAGTCTGAGCGGAAACGCCGCCAGCGCGCCTATGGTGCCGAAAACAGCGCCGGCCGGTGCCGTCATTTCTTGCTCTTGCCGACCGCCTTCAGCAGATTGGCCTTCAGCGGATTTTCAGCAGCACCACCCGCTGCCGCTTTCTTTGCGGCTGGCTTGGCAACCTCGTCGGCCTTGCTCTTCGACTTGGCTGGCGGCTTCGATTGCGACAGGCTCGCCTTCAGCGCATCCATCAGGTTGATGACATTGCCGCGCTCCGGTGCCGCCGCAATAATCGGCTTGTGGCCTTTCAGCTTCTCGCGGATCATCGTCATGAGCGCCGCCTCGTAGCGGTCCTCATAATTCTTCGGATCGAAGGTGGTTTCCTTCTGCTTGATCAGCGCTTCGGCGAGCTGCAGCATTTCGGGGTCGGGCTTGCCAGCTGGAATATTGCCAAAATATTCAGCCGTTCCACGCACTTCGTTCGGGTTCCTCAAGGTGCACACGAACATGCCGTTCTCGCGCGCGCCGATCGTCACCACGCGCTCGCGGCTCGACAGCACAAGGCGGGCGATGGCGAGCTTGCCGGATTTGCGCATCGCTTCGCGCAACACGGCGAAGGTTTCCTCCGCCATCGCGCCGTCGGGCGCCATGTAGTAGGGCGCGTCCTGGTAGATGACGTCGACCTCGTCCTCGTCGACGAAAGCCTCGATGTTCATCGTATGGTTGGATTCGATGCGCACCGCGTCGAGGTCTGCATCATCGATGATGATGTACTGCTTGTCCTCGTATTCGTAACCCTTGACCAGATCAGCACGCTCGACGAGCCCTAGTTCGGGGTCGACCGGCTTCATGTTGATGCGGTTATGGGTCTTCTTGTGCAACTGGTTGAACGAGATGCGCTCGCTGGCGCTGGTGGCGGGATACAACCGCACCGGACAGCTCACGAGGCTGAGTTTGAGGTAACCTTTCCAACTTGCCCTGGGCGCCATGAAACACTCCTACGCGGTCATGCACTGACAAAGACCTGCAGCGCTTTCGTCCGAGGACGATTGAGGCTGAGCAAATCCTACACCGACCGCACACAATACCGGCAAATCCCTGACGAAATCTTCCGCCATGCATTTGAGGTCGTGGACAGAGAATAATTCAAATTGTTGGAAGCGTCGATGGACTGGAATTTGAAACGCTGGCGGGACAGCGCCCCCCTCTGTCCTGCCGGACATCTCCCCCTCAAGGGGGGAGATCAACAGCTTCGGCGTCTCGCCCACTTCAGCAGCGTTGCAGATTAGCGGAAGCCCGGGTAGTGGCCAATCTCCCCCCTTGAGGGGGAGATGTCCGGCAGGACAGAGGGGGGCGCCACGGATCGCGGCGGTCCTTGTTCTGCAACTACTTACTTCGTCTTCTGCAACTACTTCGTCGCCCCCGAGACCACCGGCAGATCCCGCGCAAACTTATCAATCTCCGCCCACGGATCGCCCGACGTCGCCAACAGCCCCGGCAGCGACGAATAATTCAGATCCTGCGGCGCATCGATGGATTCGAGGTCGCTCCAGCTGACCGGCGTCGAGGCCGGCAGATTGGTGCGGGCGCGCAAGGAGTAAGGTGCTGCAGAGGTGTGGCCGCGCGCATTGCGGTGGTAGTCGATGAAGATGCGCTTCTTGCGGTTGTCCTTGCCCATGGTGGTGGTGAAAGTATCAGGCGCCGTTATCGCCAGATGCGTGGCGATCGCGCTGGTTGCCTGGTGCAGTTTCTTCCAGTTCTGCTTGCCTGTCACAGGCACCGTGATGTGGATGCCGCTGCCGCCGGAGGTCTTGGCGAACGGCACCAGCCCCAGGCGCTCCAATTCGTCCTTGATGTGCACGGCGGCCTCGACCACCTCGCGCCAGGTGATCCCCTCGCCCGGATCGAGATCGAGGACGATCTGGTCGGGTCTGTCGAGGCTGGCGCGGTGGGTGCCCCAGGTGTGGAACTCGACGACGCCGAACTGCGCCAGCGCCAGATACCCTTTCGCGCCTTCGACCGAGAGATAGGATTTGGTTTCGCCCTCGGAATTTGTCGCCTCGAATGTCACCACCGAGGGCGGCATGCCGGTGAAGGCGTGGCGCTGGAAGAAGCAATCCTTCGGCAGGCCGGTCGGGCAGCGCACCAGCGACACCGGCCGGCCGAGAATGTGCGGCAGCATGAAATCGCCGACCAGCGCGTAATAGACAGCGATGTCGAGCTTGGTCGGGCCGGTCTTGCCGAACAGCCGGCGCGTCGGGTTGGTCACCCAGATGGTGGCAAGGTCAGCCTCGGCGATCAGCCGCTTGCGTGTCGAGGATACCGGCGTCGACAGGCCGACATCCCTCAAACCGCGGAAGACGCCGTGGCGCAGTGCGTTGTCCGCTGTGCGGTTGGCGTAGTGGATGCGCGCCGACAGCAGCGGCCGCACCCAGTTCATCTCGCGCATGACCTCGCGCGGAACGCCCTCGGGCGCGGTGGCGCCTTCCCGCAGCGGCTCCAGCCTGGCGAGCAACTCACCGGCGGTGGCGGCATCGAAACCGGTGCCGACCTTGCCGCGATAATGCAATTCACCATCCTCGAACTCTGCCATGCCGAGCGCCGCCAGCCCTTCGGCCGCATCGGAGATGGTGAAGCCGGCGATGACGAAGTCGCCCGACTGCAGCGCCTTGGTCTTGGTCCAGCTTTTGCTTCGGCCGCTCTGATAGATGGCCGTGGCGCGCTTGGAGACGACACCCTCCAGCCCCAGTTCCGACGCCTGGTCGTAGAGCCCCTGCCCCGAGCCCTCGACATGGTCGGAGAACTGGATGGCGGAATTGGCGCCGAGGCCCGATAGCATCTGCGCCAGCAGCGCCTTGCGCCGGACCAGCGGCGCCTTGGTCAGGTCCCAGCCGTCGAGATGGAGAAGATCGAAGGCGTAGAAATGGAGCTTGCTGCCGGCGCCCTCCGCCAGCGCATCCTGCAGCAGCGCGAAACGGCTGATGCCCCGGGCGTCGAGCACCACGATCTCGCCATCGATGATGGCGTCGCGGCACGGCAGTTTGGCGAACGCATGCGGCAGGTCGCCATAACGCTTCGTCCAGTCGATGCCGCCACGGGTGATCAGCTTGACCACGCCGTCAGTGAGATGCGCCATGGTGCGGTAGCCGTCGAATTTGATCTCGTGCAGCCAGACTTGTTTGGTGTCTTCGCCATCGGGCGGTTTTGGCACCTGCGTCGCCAGCTGCGGCTCGATACGGGCAAGCATGGGGGCCTTGAAGGCGCCCGGCAGCGTGCCGGGCTTCAGCGATCCCTGTCTGGGCGCGGGTTTGGCGGCGGGCTTTGCCGGCGCCGCCAGCTCCTCGATGCGCAATCCGGATTTGACGCTCTCCGGCCGGGCCGTGAGGATGTCAAGCGCGGTGTCGGCGGCGAGGTCGCGCTCCTTGAACAGCAGCCAGTTCTTCTTGTTTTCGTCCTCGCCGGGTTTCGGTTTCAGCCGTGTCAGCATCCAGCCGCCATTGAGCTTGGCGCCGGCCAGCCGGAACTTGAAGGCGCCGGTGCGCAAGCTCTTTTCGACATCGTCCATCGGCGCCCAGCTGCCGGTGTCCCAGACGATCATCGGCCCGCCGCCATACTCGCCTTCGGGAATGACACCCTCGAAGTCGATATATTCGAGCGGATGATCCTCGGTCTCGACCGCCAGCCTTTTGTCGGCCGGATTGAGCGAAGGCCCGCGCGGCACCGCCCAGCTCTTCAAGACATCGCCGACCTGCAGTCGCAGATCATAATGGTCTGCGGTGGCGTGGTGCTTGTGCACGACGAAGCGGTTACCGTCGCTGCTGACGAGCCCGCCAACCGGTTCCGGCGTCTTGGCGAATTCGCGTTTGGCGCGATAGGCTTTGAGCTTTGGTGGAGTTGTCATCGCAAAGATCGAAGCACGGCGGCCAGGAACAAGCCAGTCACGCTCTCAATCGTCAGCGGCCGGCGTCAACTCGAGCTCCGCCGGCGACAGCCCTTGCTGCAACTGGCTCAGCCGGAATTCGTCGACCCAATAGGCCTCGCCATCGACCAGAACCCGGGCTTGGTAGGTGCCCTCCGAAAAACGCTGCTCGGTGATGTAGACCTTGTGACGATCGAGCGCTTTGCGCACCGCGGCGCGTTTGGAATTCTGACCTGTGACGGGACTGAACATGACACTGCCCTCGGTCGCCCTGACACGCAACGCGGCCGCTGCCGGCGGCCTTGCGACTGGCTCCAAGGATGCCGGAGACGAGGTGTCCTGTCAATTTCGTGGCAGTGCAGGTTGCAGTCCGGTTAATTTTTGCAGTCTTTTGAAGATGCTCGGGTCTCGGCCTGAATCACGATGTAAAGCGCGCGAAGACGTAGCCGCGCGTGATCGTGCCTGTTACCGCCAGCCTACGAAGCGGCCGGCATACCCGAATGAGTGGATTTCCGGACTTCCCCGATGAGATCGAGTGTCGCTGCCGCGACCTCGGCAACCTGAAGCCGCTGCACACAATAGACCCCACCGGGGTTGTTTTCTTTACAAACACCTGGAGCGATGCATGGACAGGGCATGACCGGCTGGAGCGTCCGGTTCGGGACACCGAACGGGCCCCATTGCTCAGGCGACGTCAGGCCGTACAACCCCACCGCTGGAGTTCCGACAGATGCCGCGATGTGCATCGGGCCGCTCTCATTGCCTAGAAAGATTGATGCTTCGGCCAACAATGCCGTCAGGACTTCAAGCGAGGCCTTTCCGACGACACTGGCGACCGGCGACGCTGCCACTTCAAGGATCCTTTGCGCGGCAAGCCCCTCGTCCGGCCCACCAACGAGCAGAGATCGCAACCCGGTTTTGGCGTATACCTCGTCGATGACCGCAGCAAAATGTTGCGGCGGCCAACAACGCCCTTCGAACCTAGCGCCGGCATGCACGGCCACATATGACTTCTTTGCCAAAGCGTTTTCCGCAAGAATCCTGGCACACTCTTCCTGGGCGGTCCCGTTCGGCTGCAGCCGAGGCGTTGGGTCCTGACAATCCAACCCAAGCGCGTGGAGTGGAGACAGGTTCCTGTAGAGATAATGGGGGCCACCCTGTCCGAAAGTCGCGGCGAGAACGTTTGCAAGCTGGATTTCCCAGAACTTCATCGGATGCTCGGAAGGATCGAAGCCGACGCGAAGTGGAGCGCCGATCAAACGATGCATTATCCGCGAGGTTTTTGAATCGGTAAGGTCGATGCTAAGATCGAATTTTCGACGCCGCAGATCAGAGATGACGCCACGATAGTCGCTCAAACGCTTGAGCAGAGTCCTTCCTCTGCCGCGGGATTCAAAGCCAACGGCAACATCGGCGATCCCTTGCGCGACGATGAACTGCTTGAGTCCCGGCGCACAAAGCATGGTTACCGATGCTTGTGGATAAGAAAGACGCAGATTGCGAACCAAAGCAGATGTCAGAACGACATCTCCAATGTACTTCGTTTGAATAATGAGGATGGAACGAATCCCATCTCCTAAACTTGCATTCATCGAGATGATCTGCCGAAAACGCCAATTTGAGAAAATCTGCCGACGACACTCATTTCTGAACGTCAAGCGCGCTTTCAAATATAGAGCCAACCAACCCTGTCAACAACCTTGCCGGCCTTGGTGCCTCTTTGCATCGGTCGTCGGCAGGACCGGCAAACGCTCGTCCTCAGTCCTTCAATCGCCGCAAGCGGCGCGTCAGGCCCTGAACGGCTTTGAGCAGCCGGGGGCGCGACCGCGTCATGCCTTCGACCCGGCTGCGCAGCAGAATGGCTGCGTTCGCAGCCCTGCCCCGCACCGTCACCGGTTCGCAGATCTCGGCCAGAACCGAACTCGCGGCACCAATATGTTGCTTGTAGCCCTGGCCGCCGACCGACAGGTCGAAATAGTCGAAGCCCCGCTCGCATCCCCACATCATCAGCTTGCCCATCGTCGTCAGGCCGGGTGAGACATTGGCGACCGCGTTCTGGTCGATGCCCAGCAGGAGGGCGTGAAGTGTGCCTTTTCTGACCAGCACATAGATGGAGGCGAGCCAGGCTTCACCGACGCGTAGACCGAAGAGCCGCACAGATCCATTGGACAGGCCTTGCAGCGCCGCGGCGCGGTAGAAATCGACGACCGGGACCTGCGTCAGGAGGTCGAAACGCCCAAGCTCACGAAAACGCTTCAGCCGCAATTCCAGCAGCACATCCAGGAGCTCCTCGGTCAGATCAGGCGTGTCGGCCTCGACCAGAGCGAGGCCACCAAGCTGCTCGAAGCCGCGGCAATGCTTGCGGAAGGCCTTGGCAAAGGACGGCTTGCAGATCCGCTTGATGAGCGTCTCCGGGTCGCCATGCAGGACGAGGCCGGAGGTGACCTGGATGGAGTCGCGCGCCACCGAAAGCAGTGCCAGCGGATTGACCAGGCCGTGGATCTGCTGCGGGATCCCGGCGATATGGATGCGATCCGCCGGTGGCAGAACGGCACGGACCGCCGCCCACATGGCGTCGGCACTCTGCCTGGTCCACGCTCTCCCATCCGCCAGCAGCGGCACCGAGTAGTCGCACACGCGGCAGCTCAGCCATTCGATGACGTGGTGGCCGAGGGCCCGGCGCCGCATCAGCGGCAGCAGCATGGCCGGCGCGCCGGTCACGGCGTCACTCACCTCGATGACGACCAGGTTCGCGTCCTTGGGCATCAGCCGTGCGGCGATTCCTTCGACCCAGGCATAGTGCTGATGGGCAGTGCAGACGCCGTGCGCCTCAAGCAGCAGCCATAGCAGCCTTACGGTGTCGAAACTGGTGTGCAGCCGAGCCGTGAAGTGCGCGGTTGCATCAGCGTTGGCGACAGTCGGGGAAAGCCGCCCACCGGGCAAATCCCTTATCGGAGTCGTTCGCGCCGCGTAGCTTGCCACATGCTTCTCCCGTCATTCCGATCCCCCACGCAGGCGCCGCAAGTCCCGCATCAGTCCCTGGAGCCTCTTCAGCAGCCGAGGTTTGGAGCGCACGAACACCTCGGTCCGGTTGCGGACCTCGATGGCTGCGCTCACGGCGCTGCCTCGCACCGTAATCCCGTGGCAAAGCTCGCGCAGGCCCGAACCCACGGCACCCATATGTTCCTTATAACTCTGGTTGCCGACCGACAGGTCGAAATAATCGAAACCGCGGCCGCGCGCCCAGCTCATCAACTTGCCCATGATCAGAAGTCCCGGCGAGACATTGGGCACCGCGCCCTGATCGATTGAGATCAGCAGAGCATGAACGGTGACTTGATGGATCAGCAGGTATTGTACGGCGATCAGAGCTTCACCAACACGCAACCCGAAGAGCCGCACCGATCCATCCGACAGGCCCTCGAGAGCGGCGTTTCGATAGAAGTCGACAGCCGTCGCCTGCGTCAGCAGGTCGAAGCGGCCCAGTTCGCGAAAGCGGCTGAGCCGCATCCGGACCAGGCCGCCGAAGATGACCTCCACCAGGGCCGGCGTGTTGGCTTCGACCAGTTCCACGTCGCCAAGCCGTTCGAGGCGGCGCCAGTCCTTGTTGAAGGCCTTGACGAAGGATGGCCGGCATAGGCGCTTGAGCACGGTTTCCGGGTCGCCGTCGATGGCGAGCCCGAAGCTGGTATGCAGGGAATCGCGCGTGGCTGCGAGCAAGGCCAGAGGGTTGGCGACGCCGCTGATCGATTGCGGAATTCCCGTGATCTGGATGCGGTCCGCCGGCGGCAGCACGGAACGCACCGCAGCCCACGCGGCCTGCGCCGATTGCATCGTCCACGGGCTGGCATCTGCCAGCAGCGGTGCCGAATAGTCGCAAACGCCACAGCTCAGCCATTCGATCACCCGATGGCGGAAGGCCGGCCGCCGTATCAGCGGCACCAGCATTCGCGGCGCGCCCGTCACGGCATCGTTTACCTCCACGATGAGCAGTTCCGCACCTTCCGGCATTAGCCGCGCGACGATCCCCTCGGCCCAGGCATAATTCTGGTGGGCGGTGCACACACCGTCCGCCTGGAGGCGCAGCCAGAGCGGCCTCACCGCTTCCAAGCTGGTGTGGAGCCGCGCCGTGTAGGCATCGATGGCGACGACGGTGGCCGGATGGGAGGACTGGCCATCGGGCGAGCCGGTCACCGCAGCAATTTGCACCGCCTGGACTGCCATGTTTTTTCCTATCGCTTTGCCGTAGCGAACGGCAAGGTCCGCCGCCACGCGCCCAACCGGCTGTCGCGCGCCTCATCGGGATGCTCGATATTCCACCTGCGGTGATGCGCGAAATACCACGATGCCACGAGTACGAACATCTCCGAGACGGCGGAACCCAACAACGCCCACGGCGGAGACGCGATTGCCAGCAGGGCCGCGATCAGCGCCAGCCCGACGACCGCGCCGCCCGTGGTGATGAACGCGACGATCCGAAAATCGCCGAGTATCTCAAGCACGATGCGGGGCATGATATAGAGCATGATCGGGACAAAATTCGCGATCACGAAAAGCCCGATGAACCAGGTCGAAGCGTCCTGGAGAGCCTGGGATTTTATCATCGGCAGGACGAACATGATCGCACATCCATAAGCAAGGCCGCCGAGCCCCATGACGAGCGCCCAGATCTTGGCCTGCGTCCAGACACGGCCTGTTTCATTGTTCCGCATCAGCCTGGCGAGATCCGGCTGCGTCATGTTGACGAACGCAAGGCTGATGATGCGCAGCGGAGCAAACAGCACCAGAACCGCCGCCAGCGGTGCGTAGGCGGCTGGCCCGGCAATGCCGGCGACCAGCAGCGCCAGACATTGACCCTGGATGTTGGTGGTGGTCGCGCTGAATGCCGACCAGCGCAGTTGGGGCCAGAGCCTGACATAGCGTCGGCGCGTCGGCATGCGGAAGCTGATGCGAAGCGAGCGCCGAGCCAGGCGGACCAGGACGAAAATGCCGAACACATTTGCGGCTGCAAGTGCATAGAATACGGTCTGCAGCGGGTCCTGGACCAACCAGATCGACAGCCCGGTCAGGACACAGCCGGCGACTGTAAAAGCGCCATCGCTGATGGAGACGACAACCTGCTGGCGCCGTGCGAAGAAAGCCGTGCGCATATGGCTGCGCAACGACCAGGCACCGACGAAGCAGCCGGCGGCAATTCCGCTTGGATCTCCAAGGACATGCATCAGAACAGCCGTGCCGACGGCCATCAGCAACGCCACGATCAGCGCCGCCGTTCCGAACGCCACGTCATAGGTATCGACGCCGGCGCTGTTGGTGCTCTTGCTCATCCAGATGCTGGCGGGAACAGCGGTGAGCGACCTGATATAGGACAGGCCGACCCCGCCCATCACCATGCCGATGGCGAAGAGGCCGTAGCCCTGCGCCGACAGCATGTGCAACAGCATGATGTTGAGGGCGAAATGAAAGCCGCTCTGCATCGCCTCGCCGCCGATCATCAGCACGAGGCGTCGAACCAGATGGCTCGGAAACGCTAACTTCACGGCCGTGTCTCCGCTGCGCGGGCAGCGGGCGCCCTGGCCGGCCGCGCGATGGTCGTCTTCAGCTTTTCGGCGGCGATCGCGGTGATCGCCGCGGCCGCGACCGGCTCGCTGAAGATCGCCTCGTAGCGCGCGCGCCCGGCAGCGACAAACCCGCGCCAGGCCTCAGGGGCGAGGATGATCTCCTGCAATTTCGCGCCAAGAGCTACTGCGTCGCCGGGCGGAACATGCCAGCCGGTCTGCCCGTCGCTGACCACTTCCACCAGCCCGCCGATCGCCGACACAAGCGGCGGCCGGCCATAAGCCATCGCCTCGATGGCGACGCGGCCCAGCGATTCCGGACGCCGCGACGGCACGGTGACGATGTCGGCCCAGCGATAATGCTCCGAGGGATCGGGAATGAAAGGCAGGACTCCGACGCGCCCGGCAAGCCCCATGGTTTCGACCAGTTCGGCAAGCGCACGCTCGCGCTCGGTGCTTTCGAAGGCGCCGCCGACCAGCCTGACCTCGACCCTCGCCTGGAGTTCTGCCGGCATCGAGGCGATCGCCTCCAGCAGGACCTCCTGCCCCTTGATCCGGTTGATGCGGCCGAGCAGCAGCACCCGCAATGGGCGCTTGCCGTCATACGTCATTGGTTCGACCGCCGCCGGCCCGGCAACGCCGTTGTAGACGACATATGCGCGCGCCGCCTTGGGATCGCCAAACGCGGTGCGCGTCGCGCGCGAGTTGAAGATCAGATCCGCATGGCTCCAGCGCATCAGGCCGACAAGTACCCTGCGCATGGCGCCTTCGGGGATTTCGTGGATGTGCAGGACGGCCTTGTAAGGCAGCAAGCGCGCGGCCAGCGCATAGTCGGCAACGATCGAGGTGTTGACATAGACGAGGTCGCAGGCCTTGAGGCGCCGCCACGCCCTGAACACGGCAACCGGCAATCGCGCCATCTCGACTGTCGCAAGGCGCGCAATGGCCTGGCGCCTCAATACCCAGAGCGGTTCGAAGACGATCCGGCTGGCATGCGCTTCCAGGATCTGGACGATCGGCCCGCTGCGCGGCAAGACCACCTCGATGTCGGCCGACGGAAACGCGGCGCGCAGCGCAGCCACGCTCTCCGCGAAGCTGCGGTCAGAACCATAGAGTTCATAACCCTGATGAACGCAGGCAATCCGCATCTTTGTTCCCCGCCGGGTGCTACAACCATCGCGCTGGGCGATTGTGGCAGAACCCCGTCCGCAAGAATCATGCCTGGTTCGATATGTCCGACTATCGGTTCGATATGTCCGACTGCCGGCCGTACGCCCCTGGCATTGCTTCGTTTCGATACAGCTACGCACAGAAGGGTTGACCGAGAATGAAACAACCACCGGGTTCAACACCGTTTTTTTACAACCCCGCGCCATGATCCCCTCCCAGGATACCGAAATCGGAAGATGGCACGAAAGTTGCGGTCTGCTCATTATAAATTAAGCAATATCTAATATATGAGATGTGTGAAAGTGCCGCCGGCCATGAAACCAGAAAAGCCCGCCATTCTAATCCTGGGGACCCGCGGCATACCCGCGGCCCATGGCGGCTTTGAAACCTTTGCCGAAAAACTGGCGCTGTTTCTTGTCGGGCGCGGCTGGAAGGTCGGCGTCTATTGCCAGGATGAGGTCGAGCGGATCGACCAGCGGGTGCGCAGCGAAACCTGGCGCGGCATCGAGCTCATTCACATCCAGGTCGCCTCCAAAGGACCGCGCGCGACCCTGGAATTCGACTGGCAATGCGCCCGCGATGCTGCCAGGCGACAGGGCGTTTGCCTGGTGCTCGGCTATAATGGCGCGGTCTTCCTGACCTGGCTCAGGCTGAAGCGGCGCAAGATCTTCACCAACATGGACGGCATCGAGTGGCGTCGCCCCAAATGGGGGATGGCGGCGCGAACCTGGTTCTGGCTCAACGAATGGATCGGCGCTTGGGCCTCGCATCGGCTGGTCGCCGATCATCCCGCCATCGCCGATCACCTGGCGACGCGCCGGCCGCGCAGCGCCATCGCCACCATCGCCTATGGCGCCGATCCGGTGGCATCAGCGCCCGAGGCGCCGGTCCGGGCGCTCGGCCTCGAGCCCGGGCGTTATCTCATCTCGATCGCGCGCATCGAACCCGACAACAACATCCTGCCGATTGTCGAAGCCTTTTGCTCCACCAAGCGCGACATGAAGCTGGTGGTGCTGGGAACGCTGTCCGACGACATCCCCTACCATGCCGCCATCCGCAAGGCGGCGAACGGCTCGGTGGTGCTGCCGGGCGCCATTTACGACCAGGCAACGGTGAAGGCCCTGCGCTTCCACGCCCGCGCCTATCTGCACGGCCACACGGTGGGCGGGACCAACCCGTCGCTGGTCGAGGCGCTGGCGGCCGGCAACATGGTGATCGCGCATGACAATCCCTACAACAGGTGGACCGCAGGGGCTGCGGCGATCTACTTCACCGACAAGAACAGTTGCGCCGAGCGGATGCAGCAGGCGCTGGACGATGATGCCCTGGTCAAGGCCTGCGGCGTTGCCGCGAGGGCGCGGGCCCGCGAAGCCTTTCGCTGGGACGATGTCCTGCTCGCCTATGAAAACGAGGCCTATCATCTGCTCGGCATGACCGCCGCCAAGACCACTGCGATGGATCACGCATCGCCAGGAACCGTATGATAGGCTGGTCGCGCCGGCGGGTGCTGCGGACCGCGCTGTCCACTGCAGCGGCTCTCGGCTCGCTCCCGGTCGCACCAATCGCTCGCGCCGCCGCCGGGACGCGGTTTCGGCGCGGCGTCAACGCCTGGCCCTGGTTCTCGCTGACGCGTGAATTTCCCGCACCCCGCACCGACTACGGCTGGCCGCCCTTCCAGTCGCAACGGCCGGTGCCGACCCCAGACGACCTGCGTCGGTTGCGCGAGACCGGGCTCGATTTCATCCGCTTGCCCGTCGATCCCGGCCCTTTCCTGGCCGCCGACGCCAAGACGCGCAGTCAGTTGCTGGACATGCTGGACGCCGCCGTCACCGCCACCCTCGACGCCGATCTTGGCATCATCGTCAACATCCAGGCCAACGCTGCCACCCATTACTGGAACCCCGACCGCATGGTCTCCAGCACCGCCGCACCCGCTTTCGATCTCTATCGCGGGCTGGTCGGCGAGCTTGCCGGCAGGCTGGCGCGGTTCCAGCCCGGCAGGGTGGCGCTCGAGCCGGTCAACGAACCGGCGCAGGCCTGCGCGTCGAACGTCTGGTTGCAAATCCAGCTCGCGCTTCTGACCGCGGCAAGGGCATCGGCAGCGACCCTGCCGTTGGTCGTCACCGGAGGCTGCGGCTCGATGGTGAGCGGACTGACCGCGCTCGATCCGGGCCCGCTGTCGCCCTTCGAGCCGATCCTGTTCACCTTCCACTTCTATGAGCCCTATCTGTTCAGCCATCAGGGCGCGCCCTGGATGCGCGAGCCGGTCTATCGGTCGCTCAACAATGTGCCGTGGCCGGCATCCGCCGGCTCGCTGCAACAGACGCTGGCATCGGTCAGGGCGCGCATGGCGCAGGACACCGAAACCCCTGAAGACGCCAAGCAAGCAGCCTATGCCGAGACCGAGCGTGTGCTGAAAGTCTATTTCGACGCCCAGCCCGACCGCTGGTTTGTCGACAAATATCTTCGCCAGGTCCGCGATTGGGCCGACGGCCATGGCCTGGCGTCGGAACGCATCATCATGGGTGAGTTCGGCGCGCTGCGCACCGACGCCCGCTATGTCGCCGCGCCCAACCCGGATCGCGGGCGCTACATCGCCGATGTCAGGCGGAGCGCCGAGGAACTCGGCTTCGCCTGGGCACTGTGGGATCTCTTCGATGGCATGGGCATGATGGACGACACCACCCGGGCGCTGGACCCCGATATCATCGCGGCGCTTGGCCTGACCATGCCGGCGGACTGACCGGCCTGAACGCTGCCCGCGCCGGCCGGTAGAGCACCAATGCCAGCACCACGAACTTGGTCAGCAGCGTCGTCTTCGACGCGACGCTTTCCGAAGTGTTGATCAGGATGACCCAGCCCAGCATCGGCAGCCAGATGCCGGGATGGCAGCGGCGCGCCACCTCGAACAGGAACAGCACGAAGCCGAACGTCAGCAAAAGGGTGAAGAAGGCGCCCTGATAAAGGACCGTGCGGATGATCGGGTTCTCGATACCCTGTTCGAGACCGTTGATGCGGCGCAGGCTGTCGATCAGGTCGACATCCGGCCCCACGATCAGATCGCGCAATTCCAGGTGCTTGAAGAGCTCGAACATCTCGACCCGGGCATTGGCGCTGCCGCTGTCCGACACGAAACGCTCCAGCAGCGCGTCGAAAAAGCCCAGATATGCCGCCACGATGATGACGACCGGCAGCAGGGCGGCGAGCATGAAACCGAGTGCCGCACCCAGGAGATTGACGCGGCCCTGGCGCAATTTGGTGATGCCCTGAAAAAGCAGGTAGCAGCCGCCGAGCACCACCGTCGTCACCATCGCCGTGCGGCCGCCGAAGGCGACGAGTGCCGCGCATTGCAAGCCGATCAACCCTATCCGCACAGGCATCGACAGGGATCTGGCACCGGAGAGCAGCGCAAGCACATAGATCGACGTCACCATGGCATTGGCAAGCGGATGCCCCTGCAGCGCGCTCGAGCGCAGATCGGTGGTAAACGCCACGCCGTCGAGGCGATAGGGGAAGATAAGCGTCTTGGTGGCGAACTCGAAAAGGGCAAGCAAGGCATTCGCCGTCATGACCACGTGGACGACGGTCTGCAGCCCGGCGAAGGTCCGTTCGTCGTCCTCGCTGAGCATCAGCACGAGAAGTGCCGCAGCCACGAACGTATCGATCATGCCGGCCATACCGGGCCGCTGCCTGGCGATGACAACGACCAGAAGCACGATCGATATGGCGGCCATCAGCGCGCTGGCCGGCCGCCTGTCAGCGAGATGGACGATATGGCCGACCGGATTGCCTGATGCGCAGGAGCGCCAGGCAAGCAGCAGGACGATGAGATAGGTGGACGGGTGGATCTTGGTCGCCGGGTTGCCGAACAGGCCATCATAATTGTAGCCGACCAGCCACAGCATGCCCCCCGAGATGCTGAACAGCACCGCTACCGCCGCGATCAGTCCGAAGCGCGTCAGCGCATCGACCGAGGTGCCGGAGATGGGCGTGCCGGCGCGGGGTGCGGCAGCACCATGGTTCGAAGCGCTTGCGCTCCAACTGGCCGCCATATCAGGCGGCCTCGTCGACCAGCAAGGCGGCTGTCGGCAGGCGCCCCATCACGGAGACCGCCTGCGAAGTCGTCGTGACGTCGCGCATCGGGGTGGCGTTCAGCGTGGCGACGAGCACGATCTCGTCGGCCATGGCGACCAGCGGCGAGGCATTGAGATTGTCGGCCAGCGCGCCACCGTCGATGACGACGAGCTCGAAGCTCCGGCTGGCCCGCGCCAGCATCTGCTGCGCAAAATAGATGCCATGCGCTTCCTGGAAGACCGCCTTTGAGCGGCCCCTGCCCAGCACGGCAACGTTGCTGCCGGCGGCGTAATGGCTGACGGCCTCGAACGCGTACTCGCCGCGCAGAACATCGAGGATCCCCGGCTGCGGATCCTTCTGGCCGCCGCCGCCAGCATTGGCATCGATGAACAGCACACGGCTGCCCCTGGATGCCGCGGCATTGGCCAGCAGCCGCGCCACCCGGCTGCGCTGCGCGCCCTCGCCCGGCGACGATGTCACCAAGATGGAAGGCACCAGCGGCCAGTCCGCCGGACGCTGGCCCGAACTGAACATGCGCCTCAGCGCAAGGCCGACGACGGCATCGGTCTTCTGGCTGGAGGCGGCGGCGCGCGCCCCGCCGAAAGGCCACCAGCGCCGGCCTGTGTCCGACTTTGCCGGCACCACGCCCAGCACCGGCGCGTCGATGGCCGACTGCATCTGGGCGCTGGAAAGCACCGTCGGCGAGGAATATTCGGCGATCAGCGCCAGACCGGTGCCGAGCCCAAGGCCGCCGAATATCGCGCCCAGCAACAGCAGCGGCAGAGGCGGCCAGCTCTTCTTCAAGGCGGGCATGGCGTTGGAGATGATGCGCGCATTGGTGCTGTCGACATTGATCTGCTCGCGCGTCTCCTGGGCGCGCTGGAGATAGTTCGAGTAGACGGAACGCAGCGCCTCGAGGTCGCGCTGCAATTCGCGCAGCCGCACCGAGGCCTGATCGGTGTCGAGCGACTTGCTCTTCATGCCGGCGACCTTGGCTTCCAGCGCCTGCTGGTTGGCCAGCGCCCGTTCGTAGTCGGTCTCGGTGGCGGTGGCGATGCGGCCAAGTTCGCGCGCGATCAGCTGGCGCGTGTCGCGCAGTTGCTGCTGGGCTGCGATCAGCGAGGGATGACGCGGCCCCAACTCCGTGCCGAGCTGCGAGACCTGGTCGACCAACGTCGCCTCTTGCGCCCGCAGGCTCGAGATCACCGCCGAGCGCATTGCTTCCGAAGTTGCGTCCGGCGTGCCGCTCTGCCGGCGCATCTGATCGACCTGCGCCTTCAGCGCCGCGGTGCGGCTCTGCGCCGCCGCAAGCTGCGTGTTGATCTCGGTCAGTTCCTGGTCGCTGACCAGATTGCCTGCCGCCATCACCATGTTGTTGGCGGACTTGTAGGCTTCGACGGCGTTTTCGGCTTGCTGGACGCGCTTGCGCTGCTCGTCCAGCCGCGCGGTGATCGACTCGGAAGCGTCCTTGGCCATTTTCGCGCGCGCGCTCGCCTGGTCGACCAGGTAGGCCTGCGCGATGGCGTTGGCCAGGAGGGCGGCTTTGTCGGCGCTCTTGGCAGTGACGATGACGTCGAGGACCAGGACCTTGTCGGCCCGCTTCACCGCCAGGCGCCGGCGCAGTGCGTCGAGTGTCTGCACCGACCTGTCGCCTTCGGCTGATGCCGAACCGAGCAGGCGCGACAGCAAGCCCTGCCCATTGAATTCCGGATCCTGCGTCAGGTTTGTCGCCGCGATCGCCCGCATCAGCACGCCTGTCGACTGGACCACGCTGACCTGGCTCTCGACCTGCGTGATGCCGCCATCGGGTGAGATACGGCTGGGATTGACGTCGTTGGTGACCACCTGCAGGTCCTGCGGATCGATCAGGATTTCCGCCGCCGAGCTGTAGAGCGCCGGTGTGAATAGGCCGTAGAGCAGGGCGACCAGCGTCAGCAGTGCGACGGTGCCGAAGATCCAGAACCGGCGGCGCACCAGGATGCGCTTCAGATCGCCCAGTTCGACAGTGGAGGCTGCATATGATCCCGCGCGTGCCGGATCCGGGGAGTGTTGCTGAGGAACCATGGGCAGGGATGATTGCATGGCTGCCTCCGACAATACTCCATATGCCGGCAAGATCAGTTTGCGGCGCTAACCTAGCTATTCCTCCAACTGTTAAAACATTGTTAATTATGTTGAGAGGTGACGTGAATTTTGGCACGCGGTTTGCTTAAAAATATACATACTCGAGATGTTGGCTACGCAGCGAGCGGAGACGAATGCAAATGGGGTTACAATTTGACCGGACCGGTCTGGCCGGCAAGGCCGGGCACCGCCTTTTCGGACCTCCAACATGCAGATAAGCCTCCGCCTGGACGGCGACTGCGTCCGCGCCTTTCACGTCACGCTGCTGGAGCGCCTCGCCGCGCTCGAAGACGTCGAACTGTCCGTCGATGTCAGGCCGGCGGGCGGCGGCATTCCGCGCAGCGCCGCGGCCCTGTTTCAACTCGAAACGGCGATCCACGGACTGTCCCACGATGGACTGGCCAAGCGTGTGCCGCTTTCGGCGCTCGCGCCCTACCGGCAGTCCCCCGCTTCGCCTGACCTGGTCATCGACCTCTGCGGCGATGTCAGGCTGGAAAACACACGGATCTGGCGCGTCACCTATGACGGCGCCAGCGGCGAAGCGGCCTTGCTGGCCCTGATCCTCGCAGGTCGCACGCCGCTTGCCCGCATCGAGGAGAACGGCGTTGCGATCGCCGCCGGGCGTCTGGGCACCGAATATGGCGGCATCGCGCTGGCGTCCTTCCAGGATATGCTGGCGCGCACAGCAAGCCTGATCATAGCTGCCATGTCAGGCGCGGCAAAGTCCGTGCCTGATCTGCCCGAACCGGCGCAGGTGGGCGGCCCGCCGCCAATGCCCTCGGCGGGCAAGCTTGGGGTCAGGGCCGGCAAGGCGCTGGCGCGGCGGATCATCCAGAAGATCTATCACCTTTGCTACAACGCGCCGCACTGGAAGGTCGGCTGGCGGCAAACCGGGAGCCGCGATCTGTTCGAGCTGCGCGCGCATCCGGCGTCGGGTTGGCAAGAGTTGCCGGACGACGGCAGCCGCTTCTACGCCGATCCGTTCCCCATCCTCTACCAGGGCCAGCTGACCCTGTTCGTCGAGGACTATATCCATCGGCTCGGCAAAGCCATCATCTCCGCCGTTCCCTTCGGCCCGGCAGGCCCGCTCGGAAGGCCTGAACCGGTGTTGGAGCTGCCCTACCATCTCTCCTACCCCTTCGTCTTCGAGCGCGACGGCGAGGTCTGGATGGTGCCGGAAAGCTGCGCCAACGGCACGGTCGATCTCTACCGGGCCACAGCTTTTCCCGGCGGATGGGTCAAGGAGGCGACGCTTCTGTCCGGTGTCGTCGCCAGCGACGCCACGCTTGTCGAGCATGGCGGCGCCTGGTGGCTGTTCGCCACCGTCCGCGACGGCGGCGGCGCCTTCTCCGACGCGCTGCATCTGTGGTCGGCGCCGGATTTTCGCGGCCCCTGGACGCCGCACCCCAAAAATCCCGTGCTGATCGATATCGCCTCGGCGCGGCCGGCCGGCCGCATGGTCAGGCGCGGCAACGACCTGCTGCGCCCGGTCCAGGACTGCCGCAGGAGCTACGGCGCGGCGCTTGGCATCGCACGCATTTCTCACCTTGATTTGATCGGCATGGAGCAGGTCGTTGAAACCATCTTAAATCCAGGTGCGCTATGGAGTGGGCGTAAACTTCACACGCTCAACGAGGCTGGCGGCTTTGAGTTCATCGATGGCTCGGCGATCGCACCGCGCTGGAAGCAGCGGGCCCGCGATTAACCTAAACATTGGTTACTACCAAGCACGCGCGCCGGTTGCTTGCGGTTGATTTAGGTCCGGAAGATATTTTCTACCGGAGATTGTGAAACGCGCCGTTGCCATCAGAAAGAGCAGCAAAATGAGTATCTCAGAGGCTGGCCCGGCCCAAGTCGATGTGGCGATCGTCGGTGCCGGAATGGCCGGCACGACCTTGGCAATTCTGTTGGGACGAGCCGGCCGCAAGGTGGCGCTGATCGATCCGCACCGCGTCCACCACGAGGAATTCCGGGCCGAGAAGATCGGCATGGACCAGATGCTGCTGTTCGAAAAGCTCGGCCTCGATGCGACACTCAAGCGTCTCGTCACCTCCACGACCGACACGCATGTCTTTCGCCTCGGCCAGTTCTTCGCGCATGAGAAGAAGGCTGAATTCACATTCTCCTATGGCGCGCTGATCAATGGCCTGCGCGACGCCTTGCCTGCGCAAGTGCCGCTGACGGTCGGCAAGGTAACCGAAGTCTCGACTGGACCGGACCGGCAGCGGCTTGTGCTGGCCGACGGCACCGCCATCGATGCCCGCCTGCTGGTGGTGGCAACCGGTCACGGCGAGGCGGTGCGGCGCGCCGTCGGCGTCGAGCGTATCGAGCAATCGAAGGCGCATTCACTGTCGATGGGATTCGACCTCGCCATCTCGCCCAGCGATTTCGGTCATCAGTCCGTCACCTGCTACAGCAGGCGGGCCGCCGACCGTATCGCCTACATCAGCATCTTTCCCCTCGGCGACAAGATGCGGGCGAACATGTTCCTCTATCGCAATGTGGCCGAGCCGTGGACGCGGGCGTTCCGCCAGGAGCCGCAAAAGATGCTCTGCGAATTGATGCCCGAAATAGCCGTGCGATGCGGCAACTTCGAAGTCGCGAGTCCTGTCGAGGTCAGGCAGATCAGTCTGAGCACGACGCAAGGCCATCGCCGCGACGGGGTCATCTTCATCGGCGATGCTTTCTGTACCACGTGTCCGACGCCGGGCGTCGGCATCGGCCGCGTGATGACCGATGTCGATCAGCTCCATTCGGTTCACATTCCACGCTGGCTCGAAACTCCAGGCATGGCGGCTGACAAGATCAACGCCTTCTATGACGACCCGGTCAAGGTGGCTGCCGATGAGGATGGCATGCGGGTCAGTTACTATGCCAAGTCGATTACCGCCGACACCGGGCTGGAATGGCGCGTGCGGCGCCTGCGCAACAACACCGCGCGCCAGCTGATGATCATCGGCCGTAAGGTCCGGCATCTGGGACAACGGCGGGCACCCGTGGCCAATATGCGATAGGGCGCGACCAGTGGCGCCCTATCGCCGATATTGATTGCCCTTATAGGGCGAAGGCGTCAGTCGCCAACCGCTCAGGTTGCCGTCGGCGGAGGTGTCGATGGGGCAGTCTGGGCCGTGACACCCGAAAGCCTGTCGCGCTTCTGCAAGGTTGGTTTCTCGTATTTCTTCACTGTAAAGTGCCCTCCGAATTGATACGGCGCCAGCAGAACCAATTCCCTGCCCCGTGTCAATTGTGCCATTACTGGTTCTTACGTCGTATCCACGCCATCGCGGTCAAACGATTCTTCACTGTTGCATTGCCGGCACATATCGGCTCCGACAGGGCACCTCATCCCCAGCGCCAATCCCGCTCTCCTCGGCCGCGCGATGTTGTAAATCGTTTCATCCAAGGTATTTTGGCCATTGGGGAACAGAGGGAATAGTCATGTCCAACAGCGCCTTGCCGCTGGTCATCAGTGCGCCTGAACCACGCACGCTCGACCTGATCTTCACAGCCCGGCAGCTGGCGCGGCTCAAGGCGCACTATCGCATCGTCGAGACGACCGCTGATGGCGTCGCGAAACTGCCGGCCGACGTGCTGGCCGAGGCGCGCTATATCATCGGCCAGCCGCCCATATCGCCCGAAACGCTCGATCGGATGAAGACACTGCGCTGCGTCTTCAATGTCGAGACCAACCTCATCAACAATATGCCCTACGAGACGTTGTTCGCGCGCGGCATCCATGTCGTCACCACCGGCCTGGTGTTCGCCGAGCCGGTCGCGGAGCTTGGCCTTGCCATGGCACTCAATCTCGCCCGCGGCATCGTCGATGCCGACCTCGCCTTCCGCCAGGGACAGGAACTGTGGGGCGGCGACGGCAACCAGACGGCGCGGCTCTTGTCCGGCGCCGATGTCGGCATCATCGGTTTCGGCGATCTCGGCCGGGCGCTCAACCGGCTGCTGTCGGGCTTCCGCACCCGCACCAAAGTCTTCGATCCATGGCTGCCGCCATCGATCCTCATCGACAATGGCGTCGAGCCGGCCTCCCTCGACGAGGTGCTGTCGACCAGCGACTTCATCTTCGTCGTTGCCTCGGTGACCAGCGAGAACCAGGGTTTTCTCGGTGCCGACGCCTTTGCCGGCATGCGCAAGGGCGCTGCCTTCATCCTGCTCAGCCGCGCCGGCGTGGTGGACTTCCCGGCGCTGATGGCGGCGGTGAAGAGCGGCCACATCGTCGCCGCCAGCGACGTTTTCCCCGAAGAACCGCTGGCGCGGGACCATCCGGTGCGCGCCCTGCCCGGCTTCCTGCGCTCGGCTCACCGCGCCGGCGCGCTCGACATCGCCTTCAAGCGCATGGGCGATATGGTGCTGGAGGACATGGACCTGATCGACCGCGACCTGCCGCCGCTGCGCTCCAAACGCGCCGAGCGCGAGACGGTTTCGCGCATGCGTTCCAAGCCGGCCGACAGGAATTGAGGCGTGGATTTTCGTTCGGGTTGGCCGGCCCTCGACCAGGTCGGCTTGACAGGAGCGCGGCCGGCGATGACGCTACCGCAATCGAACTTTGCGGAGGGAGGCCGTGACCATGAAGAAGATCTATGAAAAGCCGATGCTGCTCAAACGGCAGAAACTCTCCGCCGTGACGGCGCAGCAAGCCACTTCAGGAGTGACCGGTCCGATCGGCCCGACAGGCCCGGCAGGCTGACGCCTCACGGTGTTCGATGAAGGTAGCATTGGAGGCGCCCGCGGGTCGGCGGCGAGACGGCAATCGCTCCAGGCGCAGCATCAGTGTTTATGGCTGCTCTTCGCTCTGCGGGCAACCGCTTCCATAAAAGAGCGGGCGGCAGCGTCACAGGCTGTTCTGGACGGTCCATTCGCGGACAGCACGACCTTCGCGGCCTTCCGCGACATGCCGTATTTCCGGGCGAAGACCGCAGCGTCGTAAGGTTCGTTTTCGGCCGGTGCCGCGGACGTGATCCTGGCCTTGGTCATTGGCGGGTCCGCCTGAAACTCTCAAGCAACTCGCCTTCATTGCGGCAGCCATTCTGGAACAGCGAAAACACCGTGGCTGCCAGAAGTTGCACGTCCGACTCCCCCGACATGCGATCAAATTTGCGCTCCAGGCAGACCCGATCGAAGACGCGCTGGCACAGTTGCAGATCGGAAGGATGGAGACCGGGATTGCGCTTACGAAGGCTCGACATAAGAAGCCCCTTTCGGAGCAGCGCCACTTTCTAATGCATGTCGTCCAAAGGTGACCTCGGCTTTGGGAGAACGACATGCATAAACAAAGACCCTAAAGCGCATCGCATAAATCGGATCAAACGCGATGCGCTTTAGACGCTGTGGGTCAAAAAATGAAATCGGGCTGAGCAAGAGTCAACATCGGCCTTCATCACAGTAACTATCGTACAATTCTCCCCCCGGTCCTCCCCCTTCTTCGAACGGTCCCCAGGCCCAGCGCGACATGGCGCTTTTCATTGGCCAGCGGATTTTATCGGCGTGATCCGGCGCTCTCGTGAAATATGTCGGTTTTGTACCAAATGGCGTTTGGTACGTTTCCGACACTAACATTCAGGCCGATCTTTTCATATGCGAACAGGCGTTGGGGGGCGCCGTGCTTCGAATTTCATATCGCATTGATATCTTTCTGCGTTCAGAGCCCCTAAGCATAGGCCATCGTCCTCACGTTTTTACGGGCACGGACGGCTGGGAGATTGGATGGCTCTTGCCCTGCATTGGGCCACGCCATGTCTGATCCCAACAAAAACTCTGATCCCGACGGGAACCATCCGTACCGAAACCAACTGCTGCGGCGCATGCCTGCGGATGATCTGGCGTTGCTCGAGCCGCACATGCAGCGCTGCGACTTGCCATTGCGCATGATGCTGGTGACCCCGAATGTTCCGATCGAGGCCGTCTACTTCATCGAACAGGGCATTGGTTCGGTGGTCGCCAGCACGGCAAGCGGCCAAGAGGCCGAAGTGGGCTTCATCGGCTTCGAAGGCATGACGGGATACTCCCTGGTGATGGGCGACGACCGTGCGCCGCATGCCTGTTATGTCCAACTCGAAGGCGAAGCGATCCGCATCGAAGCCGGCGCTTTCAAGGCAGCTTTGGCGGCAAGTACGACCTTGCGCATGTTCCTGCTGCGCTTCGTCAACGCACTACAAACCCAGGCCGGCTGCACCGCGCTCGTCAACGCGCGGCTGAAGCTCGAGGAGCGGCTGGCGCGATGGCTGCTCATGTGCGACGACCGGGTGCCCGGCGAACATCTCGCCATCACCCACGAATTCCTGGCCATCATGCTTGGTGTCAGGCGGCCAGGCGTCACCGTCGCGCTTCAATTGCTCGAAGGCCGCGCGTTGATTCGCTCGAGACGGGGCGAGATCGTCATTCGCGACCGCGCCGGGCTGCTGGAACTCGCCAATGGCAGTTACGGCGAAGCCGAGGCCGAATATGCAAGGCTGATCGGCGAGATCGGCGCGGCCTGATCAGGAGCGGCTGCTGCCGGCATCCGGCTTGCCCGATGTCGCTTTGCCGGGCGGTGCCGCACCGCCTTCTATGGGCCCATCCCTGCCGATCGGCCCATCCTTGCTGATCGGCAAGCCGGCATGCTCCAGGCTTGCAAGCTTGCACTTCGTCTGCTCGGCCGCCGCTCCGACAAGGCAATCAATGGTGAACATGGCACCGGCGTGATCGCTTGCCGCGACCGCCTGGCGGATTTTCGTCAATTGCGCCTGCGTGTAGTCCAGAAGCTCGACCAGGTCGGTATGATCCAAACCGCCCTCCATTACAGGATGTCGAGAGGCCGATCCGAGGTCGCTCTTGCCACCGAAATACGCCCATTTACGCGGCTTGCATAGCCGGACTGTCAGAATCGTACAGCCTACGCTCTACGGGATCGTTGCCTATTGGCCAAAGGTCCATCTTCGCGCCAGCGCCACGGCATGCAAGTGTATATAAGCTATCGCTTGAATACTGGTCCGTACGTCTGTCGGGGAGATGTCGTGCCAATTCGCGAGAATCTCGCCGCCAATCTCAGGCGGCTGGTCCAGCGCCACGCTTCCGTCAGCGCGGTGTGCCGTGAGCTTGGCATCAATCGCACCCAGTTCGAGCGCTATCTGCAAGGCAAGGCGGTGCCCAACAAAACCACCGCCAGGCTGATCTGCGATTATTTCAAGATCGACGAAAACGAGCTGTATCGCGAGCCGGCTATTCCCCCAGCCAAGGGCGACGGCAACGCATCGCTGCGCGAGGCACTGTACGAAAACATGGTGCGGCCGCCGTCGCCCGCCATCGCCGGCGGCACTTATTTCACCTATTTTTCGGTTCCCGGCCGCCCCGACCTTCTGATGCGCTCGGTCACCTTCCTGCGACGTGAGGCCGAGCTGGTCACCTTCCGGCGGGTGACGCGGTGGGCCCCGGGCGATGGCCAGGGTGGCGCCAGAATGCCCGGCAACCACTACGGCGTAGCGATCTCGCGCCTGAACTGGATCTATTTCACAGGCATCAACCGCCGCCAGACAAGCGAGCCCTCGATCATGACCGTACAGTGGGCTCCCATCTCCGAACCGGTTCTGGTCGGCAAGGCGATCGTCCTCACAGGATCGGGGCCGGCCTTTGTGCCGGTCATCATGCGGCAGGACGTCACCAGGGTCAGCATGAAGCGGGCGCTGCAGATGGCCCATATCGTCAGCCTCGACGACCCCAGCGTCGATCGACTGGTGGTCAGTCTCGCACGAGAGACCCGATAAACTCGCCCCCTACGGGAAAAATCGGGGAAAGTTTCAAGTTTTTCGGCTATATTTTTCCTCGTTTCGGCTTTTTTGCGCAAAAAATGCCGGAACTTTCACCCAAACCTGTCGTTTTCCAATGGATCGTTGCTTCGACGATCCCAAAGCAACAGGAGAGTACCCATGAACATCAAGATGATCTGCTTGGGCGCCATGGCACTTTCGATGGTCGGCGGCGCGGCGTTTGCCAAAACGTCGGCTCTCGACGATCCAGCCAAGATGCAGCCCTTCTACACCGATAGCAGCATGAAGACGATGGTCAGCAACGACGACTTCGTGAAAGCCTGGAAGGCCCTTACGCCGGACGACCAGACCGCGATGATGAAGGCCTGCGAGGACGAGGCGAAGGACGCCACTGCGGCCAACAGCCATCCCGAATTCTGCAGCAGCGTGAAAGCGAACGGCGGCAGCAAGTAGCAGTCCAGCAACCCGAATGAGAAACAGCCCCGCGCGGGGCTGTTTTGCGTCTGCCGCAGGTGTGCAGACAAGCCAGCCACGCAAGGATCGGGCCCGGCCGGCACCCGGCCCATCTCCCCATTTCTGCCATGTTGCACTGCGATAAATTTGTTGCATTGCGATATCGGCCTGCACCGCCGACATTGCACAGGGGCTGGGCTTGCACGAGGGAGCCGTCGTGGCAGCATCGTTCCGGCCGGACATACAAGGATTGCGCGCGCTCGCCGTCGGCGGCGTCGTCGCCTACCATTTCGGCCTCACCGCGCTCCCCGGCGGCTTTGCCGGCGTCGACATCTTCTTCGTCATCTCGGGCTGGCTGATATCGACCCACCTCATGCAGGAGCTCGGCGAGACCGGCCGGCTCGACCTCTGGCGCTTCTATGCCAGGCGCGCGCGGCGGCTCCTGCCGGCAGCTTTGTTCGTCATCCTGGTCACGCTGGCCGCCGGCTACTTCATCCTGGCGCCGCAGGAGCAGGCGCTCTATTCGCGCGGCGCCATGTTTGCCTCCGCCTATGCCATCAACCTGTGGCTGCTGCGCTGGTCGTTCGACTATTTCGCCGCCGACGCCACCAGCAATCCCTTCATCCACTTCTGGTCGCTGTCGGTGGAGGAGCAGTTCTATCTAGCCTGGCCGGCGCTGCTTCTGCTGGCCGCCTGGCTGCGGCCGGGCCGGCGAACGGCCGCAGCCATGATCGGCGTGGTCGGCCTCGCCTCCTTCGCCGCCTGCCTGTGGCTGACCAGCGCGGCGCCGGCCTGGGCCTTCTATTTCTCGCCGCTGCGCGCCTGGGAGTTCGCTGCCGGCGGCCTGGCGACGCTGGTCCCCATGGCTTTGCTGCAGCACCGCATCTGGCTGCGGCCAGCCCTTGGCTGGCTCGGCCTGGCGCTGATTGCGACGGCCTATCGCCTGTTGAGCGAGGACCTGCCCTTCCCCGGCTGGTATGCACTGCTGCCGGTTGCCGGCACCGTGCTGGTGCTGCTGAGCGGCGGCTGCGGGGAACAGACCAACGGGCGGACCGACCGGCACGTCCTTGGCCCGGCCACCGCTTTGTCGCTGCCGCCCTTGCAATGGATCGGCACGCTCTCCTATTCACTCTATCTCTGGCACTGGCCGGTCATCGTCTACGCCGGGATGCTGACGCCCGATCTTACGGTGCCGCAGCGGCTGGGCTGCGGCGTGCTGGCGCTGGCGCTGTCGGTGCTCACCTATCACCTCATCGAGAACCCGGCACGACGCGGCGCCTGGCTGACGGTGGGCGCTCGCGCGCTCGCACCCGCGCTGGCGCTGACCGGTGCCGGCGTGGCGGTCGCCTACGCCAATGCGCATCTGGCCACGCGCAACATCGGTCCCGAGCAGCGCGGCATCGAGCAGGCGGCCGAAAGACCTTCCATCGCGCGGGCCGTCGACAAGAACTGCCTGGCCGACTTCCAAACGGTGACGCCGAAACCCTGCACATTCGGCCCGGCCGATGCCACCCGCACCATCGTGCTGTTTGGCGATTCGCACGCCGACCACTGGTCGACGCCGCTGATCGAAGCAGCCAGGCGCAACGACACCAAGGTGGTCACCTACCTCAAATCATCGTGCCGCGCCTCGCGGCTCTCCACCTTCAACACGGTGCTGAAGCGCGACTACACCGAATGCGACGCCTGGCGCGAGCAGGCCATATCAGAGATCATCCGCCGCAAGCCGCGCCTGGTGGTGATCTCCGAATTTTCCATCGGCAATCTGACCCGCGATCTGCCCGCCGCCGAACGCACCGCCGAAGTAGCGCGCTGGCAGGCCGGCCTGCGCTCGACCTTGCAGGCCTTCAGCCGGGCCGGTGTCGAGACGGCAGTCATCCGCGACACGCCGATCAACGCCAGCTTCGCCGGCTCCTGCGTGGCGCGCACCCTGTGGTGGCGCGAGGCACCCTCGCCGCACTGCGACACGCCAAGGGCCGAAGCCGCCAACGACAGCACCGCCGCCACCGAGCGCGCCGTGGTGACCAGCGTGCCCGACACCCGCTACATCGACCTCACCAACCAATTCTGCGGCCCGACCACCTGCCACGTCGTCATATCAGGCAAGCTGGCGTTTCGTGACAGGCACCATCTGGCGACGGGCTTTGCCGAGACACTGGCGGGGCCATTGGAGAGGGCCTTGTTTTAGACGCCTGGGCATCTGCGCCCCGGTCTGCATTGTTCGTCACATCTTACGAATCTGTGGAACGAGGCTGCAACTCGGCAGTTATATTAGCCTAACCTTGAAAAGGAGGCAGCTATGAAAAAGCTCCTGCTTGTTTCGGTTATCGCCATTGCTTCGGCGGCGGCGATGATCGCCCCCGCCGACGCCCGCAGCCGTATCAGTATCGGCATTGGCGGCTATGCAGACGACTATTACGGCGACGATTATTACAATGGTTACGACTATGGCGATCGCTACTATCGCCCTTATTACCAGTACGACGCCTATGACAACGGCTACAGGCCGCGCTATTACCACCGTCACCACCGTTGCCACATCGCACTGGTCAAGCATTGGCGCCATCACCACAGGATCGTCGAGGAAATCCGCGTCTGCCGATGATCTGATCCTGTGAAAAATGATCCGGCCGGCGCCGCCGGCCGGATATTTGCGCCGCTCACCCCACCCGCCTCCTCATCATCATCCCATAATGCACCGCCAGCAGATCCAGCCCCACCTTCAGCAGCTTCGTCACCACGTTCCGGCCCTCGCCGGTCTGCTCGGACAGGCGCTTGAGGGAACCGTCCGCGCAGCAGACTTGTCGTACCACGGCGGCCACCTCCCAATGGCCTAACGCTCTTGTGGCGGCGGCATAGGCCCTGCCGGCGTCGAGAACGCTGTCGGCGATGCCGCCGCCCTCGCGGCCGCCGTCGATGCGCTCGGTCCAGCGCATCGGCTTGACATCAGCCTGCTGACTGCAGCGGAAATCCTCGCGGTAGCGCAGGCCTGCCTCGCGCTGCTGGCGCGACAGCGAAGTGATGCCGACGAGCGCATCGATGGCGCGCAGCCGCACGATGCCGCCGGTCGCGGCGTAGCCGTCATTCGACACTTCGTAGACACGCGCAGCCTCCAGCGTGCCCGCTGCCAGCCGCTTGCGGCCGAAGGCGTCATCCCTGAGCGCGAAATCATGGCCGATCTCGCGGCGTATGCGCACCTGCTCGGCCTCGCCCTTCGGCAATTTCGGCGCCTGCGGTTTTGCGGGTCTGGTCTTTTTGCTCATGGGAGGCTCCTGGTTGGGATGGGTGGTGGAGGCCGGCAAGTGGCGATCCTTCGCGCGCCCTCGGCCCTGCCGGGCATCTCCCCACGCGGTGGCAGAGCGGAGCGGAGCGCTGCTCGGTTGGCCTTCAATGAACCGTAGGTCGTCGCCTCTTCGCCGCCGCGCCAGCATCCCTGCCGTCCGGCATCCAGGCTGATGGAACCGGCGCGAGTTTTCGACGTTATGTCGCGTCCATGCCAAGGGGAGGTTCGCCGATGACAGCCTTCATGCCGGTTACCGTGCGCTTTTGCGACAACAAAACCATGCTGGTCAGTTCGGTGGCCGGAGCCGCCGAGGCACTGCGCCACCAATGGCCCGACAAGACAGCGCCTGGCTATCTCGAGGCTTCCCGGCTGGTTACGCTCGCCGTGGACGGCATCTGCTGCCAGCGCATCGCGTTCGACGCCTTCACCAGGGCGGCCAAGCAGCAGAACATACTGGTCGACAGACCCAAAAGCCGCGCCCATGCCTGGCTGGATGCGGTGGCTAGCCCGTGAGGAGCGGGCGCCGGCCGAAAAATTGATGCAACCGGCCCCCAGCGGGGCGCGTTTATGGGTGCGGTAGCTGGAGCCGCGCGCAAAGCGAAGGTGAACGCCGTGGGTACGATGAAAACCGGAGTGCCGCTCAAAGTGCGGGTGGAAGATGAGATCGAAGAGATCGAAAGCGTCAGCGAAGCCGCCGATTTTCTCCAGCGCTGGCCGCTGGAGCGGCGCGGCCATGTCTACCGCAGCGCGTTGAACGCCTGCAGCGCGGCGATCGCCGCCCAGATTTCCGAAGCCGACGCCATGAAGGTGTTTACCGGCTTTGCCCGGGTGACTGGCATATTGGTCGGCGAGGGCAACCCGCCGATGGCGATGGACGCAAGGAGCATGCAGAGCCGCACGCCCAAGCAAGGCCGGCAGATGCCGAAATAGGGCTTTGCTTCTTTCTCCCCGTTTACGGGGGTGAGGTGTGATCCGCGCAGCGGACGAAAAGCCAATTGCTTGGCTTTTCGAACAGCGAACGCCCGGCAGGGCAATGAGGGGCGGCGCCAGCGCTTCGGTAAGTGGCATCTGAATCGGATGCTTGAATTTCATGTCAGCTTCCATCCTGCCTCGTCAGCGCTGCCCCTCATTGCCCTGCCGGCACCTTCTCCCCGTGAACGGGGGAGAAGAGATCAAACCTCACCCCGTCGCAACAAATACGCGGCGCTGGAAGCGCGCCTGGTGGTAGGTACAATAGCTTTTCAGCGCCCCGGTGCGCATGCCGCAGCACAGCATGTCGGCACCTGGGCGGCTGCCTGGCGCCCCCTCTTCGGCAATAGAAATGTCCGGATCCCCCTCCACCGTCAGATCCAGCGGCGCACGGCAGCGTGAAAACAGGCAATCGATGAAGCGCATCGCCACGCCATGCGGCTGCCGGCCGATGGCCGCGCGCGGCGGCGCCGGCGCCTCCAGGCGATAGGCCACGCCGTCGGCGATCAGCACGCCCACCTCGCGCACGAACGAATGCGCGCGCCTGGGCCGGGCCACTTCACGCGCATGGATGTCCTTGGCGGCAAGCACGCCCTCCATCTTGCCGACGACAGGCGTCGCTTTCGCCGACGCGCCACTCGCCCGCTTGCTTCCAGCGCGCTTGCCCACGGCCTGCCTGGATCGCGGCGGCGGCCCCTTGCCATTGGCAAAGCCGATCGCGCCGAGCATGGCGTTGCGGTGCACGATGCCGATGATGGCGTCGCGCGACACCGGACTGCCGCGCAACGCGCTGAACGCGACTGCAATCCTGGAGGCTGAGAACCCATCCTTCAGCCAGCGGGCGATCTCGTGCAATTCCGCGTCGCTATAGCTTGCCATATCCAGCTCCATCCAAAGTTCGGCCGCGCGCCGTCGGGCAGCGTCAAGGTTCGACCCGGTCGCCAGGCCGCAGTCAGTTGTTTTTCAAGAGCCGGCTCTCAGCCGGCCAGCCTCAGCCGGCTTGGACCGATTTCCCGCCGGCAAGGTGCAGAAGCCGCGCTTCGGCCGTGTTTCTGTCCAGGGCGGAAACCGCCCTGCCCGTCAGCCTGTCGAACAGGATGACGGTGCCGTCGGCCTGCCGCAAAAACAGCGCCGGCGCCATGCCGGCCGAATTGGGGGCCGAAGCCGCTGGGAGCGGCGGCTCCGGCCGTTCCGGTCGCCGGAGACAGGCGGCGGACCGGACCCGAGGCTCGTGCGGTCAGGCACTGGGCCTCGGGCTTCATCCGGGCCGGGGAGGAGGACGGCCGGGATGAAAGGGAATGGGCGGTTATGACCGCCGGGCGCGCGTCGCGTGAGGCCGGCGACTCGGCGCCATCAAAGCTGGACAGGTTTTGCATGACCGGATATAAGCATAACTCGAAAATAGATGCAAGCCATTCTTTCATAGACGAGAGCGGCTTTCATCCCTCACATGGGCGCCATGGCAAAAACGGAACTGTCGATCAAGGTCGGAGCGGCGATCCGCAAGGCGCGCAAGCAGCGCGGCCTGGTCATGCGCCACATCGCCGAGCACAACGACACCGATGTCGCCGCCGTCGGCAACTGGGAAACCGGCCGCAATCTGCCCAAGACCGAGAACCTGCTGAAGACTGCCGCCTTCCTGCGCGTCGACCCGGTTGCGCTGGGCCAGGGGCAGGTCGTGTTTCTCGACGATGCCGGACCGGTTGCCGATGCGGAGATCGTCACCGATGCAGGTCCGCTACCCGCCAGCTCGATGGACATCGAGGTGCTGGGCGCGGCCGTCGGTGGCGACGATGGCGATTTCACCTTCAACGGCGAGCCGGCGGGTTACGTCCAGCGCCCGCCGGGCGTGCGCAACCTGCCGAAGGTGTTCGCCCTGCACGTGCTCTCGGATTCCATGGTGCCGCGTTACGAGCCCGGCGACCTGATCTATTGCGGCGGCCGCGACGCCGTACCGGGCGACCATGTGGTGATCGAGACCTTCCCGGAGGAAAACGAGCGCAACGGCAAGGCCTTCATCAAAAAGCTGGTCAAGCGCACGGCGGGCGAGCTGGTCGTCGAGCAGTACAACCCGCCGAAGACGCTGACCTTCAACCGCTACGCCATCAAACATGTCTGGCGCGTGATTCCGCTGAAGGAATTGCTGGGGTATTGAGCAAGGGACGCTCTTCCTTCTCCCCCTGCGGGAGAAGGAAGAACCAGCGCTGGCACCCTCCCACTCAAGCCCGCCGCGATCCCTCCAGCGGCACATCCCTGTCGCTCAGCATCCGCGCTTCGCTGCGCACGCGCTGGCGCTCGTCGATAAACGCCGCCTGGATCGAAATCGCCGTCCCCGGCAGTCCGTCGGCGCGGCAGGCCGAACAGACGATGCGGCCCGACAGAGTGGACAGCGGCGTATTCCCCGTCACCCCGAACCGCTTCAGCTGATCGGGTCGCCACCACCTATTGCGGCCGCAATCGGCGCACTCGACCGAGATCGAGGCGACATGCGCGATCGTTGGTTCCTTGCCCGGCAATGCCATCGCCCCTGCCTCGTCTTTGTTCCTGATTTGTTCGCATATTCCTGTGTTTTACGCCGGGAGTCGAGTCGCAGTTTTCAAACTTTCCCAGAAGTTTTTCTTCTGGCGTAATTTGAGTTATGCTTTCATAAATGTATGAAAATGTGAGTCGGGCACGGACCTGCCCACTGCATCAGACCCGGGAGCGATAATGGACGCTTTTGCCGCCGATTTTGCCCGTTCCTGCGGCTACGCCGGCGACAGCCTGGCCTTGCTTGAAGCCTTCGAAGCAATCCGTCGCAGCGGCATCGCCCACGCCCGTCAGGATCACGTCAGGCGCAAGGCGGTGATCGACGAGTTGAAACCGTCGGAGGCGCTGTTCCTGGCCGCTATCGGTCCGGCACTCTCGGCGCAGGAGGTAATCGAGGACGCCGCCCGCTTCATAGCCTGCTGGCGCAACATACCGCGCTGGCGCCAGGAGCGGCGCCTGCCCGACCTGATCAGGGCCAAGCAGCAGCGCCTGGTGGCGCGCTATTTCCGCCGCCATAGCCACAGGCTCTGGGCAAGGGAAGCGGTGTGAGGACTGGACCAGCCATTTGCGGGTTCCATCAGCCATTTTTTCTTTCTAGACTGCGCAGGGGTGGCTGACCGTTCGACGTGCATAGTTTGGAATGTTCAAGACTGCCCGCTCAAAATTTCAAACCTGGATAACGGCCGGCGCGGGAACCATCGCCGCCCTGCTCGTCGCCGGCCTGATGGGCGCGTTCGGCGCCCTGCCCGCCCACGCCCCGCCGCAATTGCCGCCCGATGCCGCCATCGATGCCGGGCGCTGGCGGGTCCAGCCCGCGCGCGCCTATGTCAGCCGCGCCAAACTCTATGGCGTGGCGCTGAAACCAGGCCAGAAGGCGCTGGTGTTGGAGGCCGATCTGACCAATCGCACGGCGCAATCCGACAAGGCTTATTTCAACGTCTTCAAGCCGGACGGGATCGACCTGCCCGATTCCACGCCGATGATCGCGCTGGCCCGCGATTCGACGCTGACGCCGGAACTGCATCCCGGCATGACCGAACGCATGGCCTATGTCTGGCCGCTTGCCGGTAACGCCGCCGTGCCGGCAAATCTCAGCTTCGGCGTCACCGCCGAGATCTTCAAGCCGCGCGACAATCTTTACGGCACGCCGGGCTGGTTCAATCCCTATCGGCTCGGCACCGTCACCATGCCGGTCGCCGACCTGCCCGAGAGCGGCTCATGAGGATCCGCGCCATCGGCAATCTCCTGATCGTCGCCGCCACCGTGGTGCTCAGCTACGGCATGCAGGTGTCGAAGCCGCATTATGCCGAACTCACCGCGCCGATCCCCATTGATGGCGCCATGCACGACACGGTGCGGGCGCGCAGCTTCGATGTCCGCCTCGACAGAATGGTCTTTGCGCGCACGCTGAAGACCAACCAGTTCGGCCAGGAAAGGCTGCTGACCACCAGCGGCCTGTGGGCGGTGGCAGCGACCAATCTCACCGCCACCAGCACCTCCACCACGGTCGCCGACGGCACCTGGCAAGGCCCGACCGGCCTGCGCTACCGCCAGACGGAGCGGCTCAGCTATCGCCAGGATATGCCGCCACATGCCGTCGATCCAGGGCTGGAGAGAAGCGGCCTGTTCGTCTTCGAGTTGCCGGCCGACCAGATCCGAGGCGCCAGCCTGCTTATCGCCGCACGTCAGTTCGGCCCGCTCGACGCCCAGGCTCGCATCAGCCTCGATGCCGTTCCGACCGGTGCCGATGGTCAACCGGCGGATGTCTTGCCGCTATACGATCTCGACGCTCCTGCACCGCCGCAGGGCCAGACACGGCAGGGCCAGACACGGCAGGGCAAGACATGAGCGCGGTTTCAACCGACATCGACCCAGCCGGCGGTGGCGAGAAAAAATGGCGACGGCGCGGTCTTGCCGCGCTCGCTATCCTGCTGCCGCTGACGCTGGCCGAAACCAGCTACGAGAGCATCCGTGAATGGCTGCATGGCGAGGACCTCATCGCCAGGGATGTCGAGTTTGGCCAAGGCGCGCCGTTCGGCGGCAGCGAATGGCGGCTGGCCGATTTGCGCGGCGGCAAGGCCGGCCGCTTGCCCGACCATGCCATGGCCGTCATCGCCACCTTCGCCGTCACGGTCGGCGATCCCGATCTGCAAAAGCAGTGGCTGAGCTGCAAGGTGATGCTGACCGACGCCGCCGGCCGCCGCTGGCTGCCCGACTTCATCCCCGGCGTCAGCCTGCCGGACGGCGTGATGAACTGCACCTCGGCGATCTTCTCCGGCGCCAAAAAGGGCGAAATCATCAGCGTCGGCGGGACCTTCATCGTGCCCGAGGATGCCATCGAGACCATCCGCCCAGCCATTGGCCTGGGCAGCGAGCGCCCCTGGTTCCTGCGTTTTCAGCGGCCGCCGAAGTGACAGCATCCTTCTCCCCGTAAAGAAAGCTCATTTCCCCGCCCGCTTCGCCATCGAAAACGCCGTCTCCAGCACGGCGGCGAGAAAGCATATGCGCAGCGGCTCGATCAGGATGCCGGTGGAGGAATCCTGGAACGGGCTGCCGAAGAGCAGCGTCACGGCATGCGAAAAAATCTGCCAGATATCGAGCTCGTGTGGACCGATCAGCCGCGTCGCGCCGAGCCACAGCCAGGCCGCGCCCCAGTCGAGCAACCGGTAGCCGACCACCAGCGTGCACAACAGCACCAGGCTGGCGCTGACCGTCAGCCGCACGCCGTTGGCGATCGGCAGATAGCGCGAGCGGTAGCCGGCGATGAAATGCTCGACGAAATCGCGCAGGAATTTCGGCAGCCCGGCATAGCGCCGGCCGACACGCTCCAGCCGGCCGTGCACGCGCATCAGGGCAGCATCGTCGCGCACGTCATAGCCGTAGATCAGCGCCGTCATCACCAGCCAGATCAGCGGCAGGAGCATGAAGAAGAACAGGTTGATCGCAGCCGTCGACGGCGCGATCGAGGAGATCTCGACCGGCACCATGGGTGCGGCCGAGGCCATCGGCACCGGGTTTGCCAGCCCGTCCACCGATGCCTGCAGGGCCGACCAGAAATTGCGGCTCATCAGCCATTGCAGGGCCGAATCCTTCCAGCGGCTGATCACGTAGAGACCGACGAAGATCCAGTTGGTCTCGCAGATCACCACCACGATCTGCCAGAACGACTCGGCACCTGTCCTAGCCTGCATGAATTTGGCCAGCCGGCGGATCAGCCAGGACACCGCCACGGAGATCAGCAGCCAGCGCGAGTCGAGCACGTCGAGCACATCAGCGCTCTGGCCGAAATCGGCCTGGTCGAGTGTTTCGCGCGAATATTGCCGCACGATGTCGCCCAGAAATCCCCAGGCGGCATAATAGGCGAAGAACGGCAGAAGCGCGATGGTGATCATCCGCACCAGCCGCGAGCCGCGCCGGTCAGCCTCGGCACCCGGCTTCGTTTGCGCCTCGGTGGTTGCGGCCTTGTCGGCGCCGCGCTGCGCGGCCAGCACATGCGGCAGGCCGGGGCGCAGCACGTGGAACATCGCCACCGTCACCACCAGCTGCGCCAGCGCCACCAGGGTCAGCATCGCCAACCCGGCGAAGTGATTGGCCAGCGCCACCTTCGCCGCCAGCAGCATGAGGAGATCGCCGACCATCACGCCGGCCAGCACGAGTGCCATGAGCTGCGGCCAGAACCGCCGCAGCAGCGAAAAACCTAGGGTGATCGGTCTGATGATATCGGCAAACATGAGGTTCTCTCACGATGCCACCCGCCAAATCTTTCTAGCAAAGCATGATTGTTTTGCAAGGAATGGGGTGGGGTCTCCTGCCAGGGGGCAGAGCGAGGCGCCCCCCTCTGTCCTGCCGGACATCTCCCCCTCAAGTGGGGAGATCAGCAGCTTCGTCCTCGCCGCTTTCTCTTCAACGTTGAAAATTAGCGAAAGCAGTCATGACATCCGATCTCCCCCCTTGAGGGGGAGATGTCCGGCAGGACAGAGGGGGGGGCGCCTGGGCGTTAACATCTCCCTTCGCCCCTCACCGTCGCACCCGCGACTTCAGCCACCGATCAAACGCCACCGCCAGGATCAGGATGAGCCCGATGACGATGCTTTGCGTGTAGGACGAGACATTGTTGAACTGCAGCCCGTTCTGCAGCACGCCGATCAGCGCCGCGCCCACCACCGTGCCGCCGACCGAGCCGATGCCGCCGAACAGCGAGGTCCCGCCGATGACGACGGCCGAAATGACGGTTAGTTCGTAGCCGATGCCCGCCACCGCTTCCGAGGAGTTCAGCCTGGCCGACAGCACGAAGGCCGCGAGCCCGGCGAAGAAGCCGACAATGACGTAGACCGAGACCAGGATGCGGTCGACGCGCAGGCCCGACAGCCGCGCTGCTTCCGCATTACCGCCGACGGCATAGACGGCGCGGCCATAGCGCGTGTAGCGCAGCACGATGTGGCACAGGATGGCGGCCGCCGCGAAGATCAGCGCCGGCACCGGCACCGGGCCGATCAGCCCGGTGCCGAACCAGCGCATCGAGGCGTCGAAGCCCGAGATCGGGCCGCCATTGGAGATGGTCAGCGTCAGCCCGCGAAACACCGTCAGCCCGCCCAGCGTGACGACGAAGGGCGGCACTTTCAGCCGGGTGATGACAAGTCCCTGCACGCCGCCGGCAGCGGCTCCGACGATGATGGCGGCCAGCAGCGCGGCGAACCAGCCGAACCCTTGCGTGCCGCTCGTCGACAGCGACAGCGTGTTGGCCGTGCCGCCCTTGGCGACCACGGCGGCGACCATGCCGCAGAAGGCGAGCAGCGAGCCGACCGACAGGTCGATGCCGGCGGTAAGGATGACGAAGGTCATGCCGAGCGCGATCAGCCCGGTGATCGAGATCTGCCTTGTGATGTTGAACAGGTTGATCGGGTCCATGAAGCTCGGCTTCAGCACCGTGAAGACGATGATCAGCGCCACCAGGAACAGCAGCGGCCCGAAGCTCATCAAAAGCCGCGCGAAGTTGATGCCGCCGCGCTGATCCTGCTCCCCCGCCACGCTCATAGTGTCTCCTTGCGGTCGAGTGCCATCAGTTCCATCAGTCTTTCCTCGTTTGCTTCGACGCCCGGCATCTGGCCGGTGATGCGTCCGCGGCGCATGGTGACGATGCGGTCCGAAACCGCCAGCACCTCGGGCAGTTCGGACGAGATCATCATCACCGCAATGCCGCGCGCCGCAAGCTGCACCAGGATCTGGTGCACCTCGGTCTTGGCGCCGACATCGACGCCGCGCGTCGGCTCGTCGACGATCAGCACTTTCGGATCGCGCGCGAGCCAGCGCGCCAGGATCACCTTTTGCTGGTTGCCGCCCGACAGGCCCTCGATCGCCTGCTCGGCCGAAGCCATGCGGATCGACAGCATCTTTCGAAACCCGGACAGCGCATCGCGCTCGCGCCGCTCGGCCATGAAGCCGAAACCGTTGCTGAAGCTGCCCAGCGAAGCGATGGAGAAATTCGGCAGGATGCCCAGCGCGGCAAAGATCGCCTGGTGCTTGCGGTCCTCCGGCACCAGGCCGATGCCGAGCGCAATGGCGTCCGCGGGTGATGACGGGGCGATCGGCTTGCCGTCGAGCGTGATGGTGCCGGCCGCGATGCGGTCGGCGCCGAAGATAGCGCGCGCCAGTTCGGTGCGGCCTGAGCCGACAAGCCCGGCAACGCCGAGGATTTCACCAGCCTTGAGGTCTATGTCGACGCCGTCGAGCACGATGGCGTGCGGCGCCTCGGGGTCGCGCACAGTGCGCAGGCCGCGCACCGACAGCACGACATCGCCGGCCACCGCGCGTTGCGCCGGCCGGGCGTAGAGCTCGGACGCCGCGCGGCCGACCATCTTCTCGATGATTTTGGGCAGCGCGATCGGCCCGCCTTCACGGTTAAGGTGGCCGGCAAGCCTGCCGTCGCGCAGCACCGTCATGCGATCGCATATGGCGGACGCTTCCTCCAGCCGGTGGGTGACGAACATGATGGCGACCTCGTCCTTGCGCAGCCGGTCCATGATCGACAGCAGCCGCTGCACCTCGGTCTCGGTCAGCGCCGAAGTCGGCTCGTCCATGATGATCAGCCGGCTTTCCAGCGACAGCGCCCGAGCAATCTCGACCAGTTGCTGCTCGGCCACCGACAATGCCGAGACCGGCGTCATCGGGTCTATGAAGAGACCGACGCGGGCGATGATCGTGCGGGAATCTTCCTCCATCTTGCGCCAACTCACCAGCCCGAGCGGGCCGATCGGCGCGCGGCCGATGAAAATGTTCTCCGCCACAGTCAGCGTCGGGATCAGGCTCAGTTCCTGATAGATGGTGACGATGCCAAGCCGCTTGGCATCCTGCGGGCTGGAGGGATGATAATCGGCACCGTCGAAAGTGATGCGGCCGCCCGATGGCGGCATCACACCCGACAGGATTTTCAAGAGCGTCGATTTGCCGGCGCCGTTTTCGCCCAGCAGGCCGAGGATCTCGCCGGGGCGGATATCGAGCGAGACATCGCTGAGCGCGGTGACGCCCGAGAAATGCTTGGTGATGCCTTCGACGGCAAGCAGGATGGGTTCGGGCGAGGCGGCTTCAGCGGCTGGCGGCAAGGGTGGCTCCTTCCATGCAGTTGATGTCGCCTGTCAGCGCTTGAACGCCCCCCTCTGTCCTGCCGGACATCTCCCCCTCAAGGGAGATTGGCTGTGTCACCGGCGACACCTTTTCTTTCAACATTTGGGAACTGGCGAAAGCAGGAGGAACAGTCGATCTCCCCATTGAGGGGGAGATGTCCGGCAGGACAGAGGGGGGCGCTGTCCCGCCGGCTTTGCCAATCGGCCGATCCCCGCCAAACCCTACTTCGTCTCGCCAATCCGCTCCGCCTTGTCGAGATTGTCCTTGCCGATGACGATTGGCGTCAGCAGCACCAGCTTCTCCTTCGGCTCGGTCTTGTCCTTGGCAAAGGCCACCGCGATGCGCACCGCAGTGCGCGACTGCTCGCCGGGGAATTGCTCGACCGTGCCCGCAAGCTTGCCGTCGCGTACGGCGACCAGCGCTTCGGGCAGTGCATCGAAGCCGTAGATCTTGACGTCGGTGAAGTTGCGCGCGGCACAAGCCTCCATGGCGCCCAGCGCCATGTCGTCATTGGCGCAGACGATGGCGTCGGGTTTGCCGTTGGCGGCAAGGCCAGCCTCGGTCACCGACAGCGCCTCGGCGCGGGCGAAGTTGGCGGTCTGCTCGAAGACGATCTGATACTTGTCCTTCAGAGGATCGAGCACATTGTGCACGCCCTTGTTGCGGTCGATCGCCGGGCCGGCGCCGGGCTGGCCCTGCAGATGGAACAGCTTGGCACCGTTGGGAAACGCCGCCACCACGGCGTTGGCTTCCGCCTCGCCGCCCTTCACATTGTCGGCGCCAACATGGGCGAGGATGCCCTCGACGCCGTCTACGCGGCGGTCGATCGTCACCACGGGAACGCCGGCCTTGACCGCTTCCTCGATGGCCGGCGCCAGGGCGTTGACGTCGAGCGGCGAGATGACGATGGCGTTGACCTTCTGCACCAGGGCGGCCTCGATGTCGGCGGTCTGCTTGGTGGCCGAGTTCTGGCCGTCGCTTTCGGTCAGATTGACGCCTTGCGTGGCGGCTTCCGCCTTGATCTCGTTCAGCATGTGCACGAAGAACGGAAAGCCGAGACTGGGCACCGAGCCAAGGATGGTGAGCTTGTCCTGCGCAAACACAGAAGGCGCGGCAACCATCATGGCGCCGAAAGCCGCGGACGACAGCAGGAATTCACGTCTGTTCATGGGATCCTCCTCCACAAGAACGCACGACCCGAAAACCGGGATCGGTTTCAGGAAGGATCATGCGTCGGTTCAAAGTGTGGAGCATCCTCCCTGCGCCCGAAAACGCATGCCGCTCCAGCTGGCCGCCGCTGTAAAAAGAGCCTCCCACCGACGCCTGCGCAGGGATGCTAACCCAGGGCCAACCATTTGTGCAACATCGATATAACAGCGGTGCCAGGCAAATTATCGGAATTGTCGGATTTTGGATTTCCGGCGTGGGAGCCGCTTTGTCGGAAGACCTTCCATTGCAAGGCCGCCCTTCTGCTTCTCAATCCAGGAACGCCAGAACACGCTGCCAAAGCAGCGCCGCGGCTGTGTCGTTGTAGTCGGGCAGAGCTGGATCCGAGAAATAATGTCCCGAGTTTGGATAGCGGAAGATCCGCACATCGGTTTGCGCGGCCTCGGCGGCGTGCTGCCAGGCGCGGACATCCGGCTCGGGGAAGAACGGATCGGTGTCGGCGACATGCAATTGAACCGGCAGGCCGGGCCGGATGTTCGCAGGCACGGTTGCCAGCCCATGCAACAGCAGCACCTTGGCCGTCAGCGGCCGCAAGGCCCAGACTGACGCGACCACGCCTGCACCCATCGAAATCCCCGCCAGCACCGTATCGCCGGGCGTCGAGGCCAGGGCATCGCGCGCCCTTTGGCAAATGACCTCCCAGCCGATCCGCGCCTTGATCGCGAAGCCTTGCTCGAGATCGTCCGTCGCCACGCCCGCATAGAGGTCCGGCAGCGAAACGGCGTGACCGGCGGCGCCCAGCTTTCCAGCGAGATGCCGCTCGTGCTCGCGCAGCCCCAGAACCGAATGAAACAGGATTATGTTCGCGGACATCCGGTCATGATACCTGCCGGCACATGCCGTCTCAACGGCTGGGTACGTCATGAGGCGTGCGGCTTCCATTCTCCCGGCGTGGCACTACTTTGGACTGAACCCAAAGCACTCGACTGGAGAACAACATGAAGCCGCAAATCATCTGCCATATGCTGGCATCCCTTGACGGCAGCCTCCACCCCAGCCGCTATACCTCGAGCCCCGATGGCACCCGGGCCGAGTGGTCGAGCCTCTACGAGCATATCCATAATGATCTCGCGGCTGATGCCTGGATCGTCGGGCGCGTCACCATGGCCGAGATGAGCAAGGCCGGCGCGCATCCGCCGGCCAATGCCGGCAAGGTCGACCGGCCCTATCATTTCGCGCAAATAGGTGCGGGCAGTTATGCCGTGGCGCTCGATGCCTCGGGCAAGCTTCACTTTTCCAAACCCGACATCGGTGGCGACCATGTCGTGGTGCTGCTTGGGCGCGACGTTGCCGACAGCCATTTGGCAGAGCTTGCCGCCGACGGCGTGTCCTATATCGTCGCGGAAACCGGCGATATCGATCTCGCCGCCATGCTTGAGGTCCTCGGACGCGAACTCGGCATAAGCCGGCTGCTGCTCGAGGGCGGCGCCAGCATCAACGGTTCCTTCCTCGCCGCCGGGCTCGTCGATGAATTGAGCCTTCTCGTTGCACCCGCGATCGACGGGCGGGCCGCCAATCAGGGTTTCGTCGAGTTCGGCGAGAGCGGCCTGGCGGGCAAGACGCAGCTGTCCCTGAAGAGCTGCGAGGCGCTGGCGCATGGGCTCGTCCATCTGCGCTACGCGGTCAGCCCTGGAGCATAATCCCGAAAGGTCGCGGCGTGGCCCAGGGTCTCCGCGACGGAGCTGCGCTCCTGCTTCGTCCAGGGATGACGAAGTCAGAGACTTCGGCTCACCTCGAGCGTTGCTAAGCGCATCAATACCGCATGGCGTCGAGATCGGCGATCAGCGTCGGGCCGGTGGGGTGCCAGCCGAGCCGTGCCTGGGTCAGAGCGCTGGAGGACGGCAGATCCATCGGCGCGAACATCGCCATCCAGCCGAAATGCTCCGCCGCCTTTTCCGGCGCAATGGAAACCACCGGCAATTTCAAACCCCGGCCGAGCGCCTCGGCGATAGCGCGCACTTCGACACCTTCCTCGCCGACCGCGTGATAGCGCGCGCCCGGCTGCCGCTTTTCCACGGCGAGCCGGTAAAGCCGCGCCGCATCGAGGAGGTGGCCCGCGGAGTAGCGATTGCGGCCTTCGCCGACATAGGCCGAGACGCCCCTTTCACGCGCGATCTCGATGAGCGGCGTGATAAGGCCTTGCTTGACCGGATTGTGGACCTGCGGCAGCCGCACCACCGACACATTGATGCCGGCGTCCAGCAAGGCATTGCCGGCCAGCTCCGAGGCGATGCGCGGATTGGGATGGCTGGCGTTGAAGACGTCCTCGATCGCCAACTGGCCATGTCCGGGGCTGCCCATGCCGACGCCGGAGGTGATCACCAGCGGCCGGTCGGAGCCGGCGAGCGCGGCGCCCAGTGCGGCGATGACGCGTTTGTCCTTTTCGCAATTCTCGGCAAACCGCGAAAAGTCGTGGTCGAATGCCGTGTGGATCACGCCGTCCGCCTTGGCCGCGCCATCGCACAGCCCTTCGGGCTCCTCGAGCGTTCCGCGATGCACTTCAGCACCGGCGGCGGCCAGCGCCTCGGCGCCGGCGTCGGAGCGGGTCACGCCGACCACCTGGTGGCCTGCCTTGATGAGTTCGGGAACGATCGCCGAACCGATGAAACCGGTCGCGCCGGTGAGAAAGATACGCATGCAAAATCTCCTGTACAGTTGCCTGCATAATATTGCCGGTCTATTATTCTATTAAAGTAGTGATCTTATCGTGGTATAATGGCTAACAGGATGCCCTCCAATTCCGGCTCACTAGCAGCGTTCCTCAAAGACCGGCGCACCCGGCTTGATCCCGCATCATTCGGGTTTTCCGGACGCAGACGCACGCCGGGGCTGCGCCGCGAAGAGGTCGCGCAGCGCGCCAACATCAGCCCGACCTGGTACACATGGCTGGAACAGGGCCGCGGCGGCGCACCCTCGGCCGATGTCCTCAACCGCATCGCCAAGGGGCTGCTGCTGACCGAGGCGGAGCGCGAACATCTTTTCATGCTCGGGCTGGGGCGCCCGCCCGAGGTCCGCTACAGGGGCGTCGAAGGCGTCAGCCCCCGGCTGCAGCGCCTCATCGACACGCTCGATGCCAGCCCCGCCATAGTCAGGACCGCCACCTGGGACGTCGTTGCCTGGAACCGTGCCGCGAGGGTCGTTCTGACCGACTACAGCACCCTGCCCGAGGGCGAGCGCAACATTCTGCGCTTCATGTTCCTCAGTCCCCATATCCGCGCCAGGCAGCACGACTGGCAAAACCTCGCCCGTTTCGTGGTGGGCGCGTTCCGGGCCGATGCGGCACGCGCCGGCGCTGTCTCCGAGGTGCGTGAACTCGTCGACGAACTCTGCAGCGCCAGCCCCGAGTTTGCCGCCCTGTGGCGGGAAAACGGCGTGCTCAGCCATGGCGACGGGACAAAGCGCCTGAAGCACCCGGAACTTGGCGATATCGAACTGGAATATTCGGGCTTCGCGGTCGACGGCCGGCCGGATTTGAGCCTGACCGTCTACAACCCGGTCGACAGCGCCGTCGCCGACCGCATCCGCGCGCTGGCTCTCGCCCGATACCCCAAAGAGTAAGGGCGGGACGACCTATCCGCTGCGATGACTCCCGCCCGCTCTCAAGCGCGCTCGCAGACCGCCTTCAGGATCTGCAAGGTCGGTCCCCAGTAGAGATTGGCGTGCGGACGGATCGCCGGTTCGGCGAAGTCGCTGAGCGTCAGTGTCAACAGTGTTCCCCCATCCGCCGGCGCCAGGTCGAAGCTGACCACGGTGTGATTTTCGGGCACGTCCGCCAGACGCGAGGCCGACAGCGTGCTCCAATAGCTGTAGGCGAAGCTCATTCCCGGCTCAAAAGTGCGGATGGTGCCGTGGTTTTCGAACGGTATTCCGTGCAGCAGTCCGCGCATGACGATCGCGCCGCCGGCCTGCCCTTGCAGGCTGACGGTCAACTCCTCGTCGGACATCCATTGCGGGATCATTTCTGGCGTCGTTAGTATCCGCCAGACCTTGGCCGGCACGGCACCGATGACGACGGTCTTGGTTATCGGCGCAGCGGACTCACTCATGGGGTGCAGATTATAGCGGATGCGGCGGCGACAATATCGCTGTTCCAGGCGGTACGGATGCCGCCATTGCCCCTTGCCCTGTATAGGAAGACAGCACCACGCTTGCGAAGCCATTGCAGCCCGTGGCATCTGTCGGCTCCACCAGCGCAGGCGGCACCATGACACCACGGCAGACACGGCAGAGCGGCAGGCAGGGGGCGCCCGGCGTCAGTCTCAACCGGGCGCTGTCGAAGCTCGGCCTGTGCTCGCGCACGCAGGCCGAGGTGCTGATCGCCGAAGGCCGCGTGCGCGTCGGCGGCAAGGTGGTGCGCGATGCGGCGCTGCGCGTCGACCTCGACCGCGACCGCATCGTCGTCGACGACAGGCCGGTGGTTGCCGAGCGCAAGGTCTACCTCATGCTCAACAAGCCGCGCGGGCTGGTCACCACCCGCGACGACCCGCAGCAGCGCGACACCGTCTATGCCTGCCTCGAAGGGCTCGACTTGCCCTTCGTCTCCCCGGTCGGCCGCCTCGACAAGGCGAGCGAAGGCCTGCTGCTGATGACCAACGACACCCGGTTTGCCAACCGGCTGATGGACCCGGCTTCGCATCTGCCGAAAACCTATCACGTGCAGATCGGCACGGTACCGGATGCTCCGATGCTGGAGACGTTGCGCGCCGGCGTGATCGTCGACGGCGAGGTGCTCACCGCGAACGCGATCGAACTTTTGCGCAGTGGCGGCCGCACCGCCTGGCTGGAGATCATGCTCGACGAAGGCCGTAACCGCCACATCCGTCGCCTGCTCGCCGCGCACGGCGTCGAGGTCCTGCGCCTCATCCGCATCGCCATCGGCCGCCTGCCGCTCGGCGACCTCGCCAAGGGTACGGCACGGCATTTGACAGCAGAAGAGTTGGCGCTGCTGAGGGGGTAAGCAGGGCGTGCCGCTGGTGCAGGCGCACGGCGATCCCTCCTGACGGAAAGCTGTCAGCAGGCCTGGCCTATAGGTCGGATGGGAGCCGGCCACGGCTTCAACGATCAGGGAGCCAATGCAATGAATTTCGTCTCCGTCCGCATCATCACGTCGGACGTCCAGCGTCTCGTTCACTTCTACGGTGAGATCACCGGCATGCCCGTGACGGTGTACACGGAAGACTTCGCCGAACTGGCGACGCCGACCTGCACGCTGGCAATCGGCAGCACACGCACCTTGATGCTGTTCGGCGGCGACATCGCCCGCCCCGCCGACAACCACACCGCCATCATCGAGTTCCGCGTCGGCGACGTCGATGCTGAATTCGCCAGGCTCTCGGACCTCCTCAGGAATATCACTGTGCAGAAGCCGACCACCATGCCCTGGGGCAACCGCTCGCTGCTGTTTCGCGACCCTGACGGCAATCTGGTGAATTTCTTCACGCCGGTAACCGCTGAGGCGATCAGGAAATTCGACAGATAGGCGTAAGCGGCGCCGCTGCCGAAGCTGCTCTATTTCTGGTTCCATTTCCGGATGACCGGCTCGCTCAAATCATGCTCGTAGCCGAGCACGCTGATGCTGGCCGTATCGAGCACCAGCAGCGCGCCGCCCTCCGGCGGCAGCCCGATCCAGCGCGCCGCCAGCACGCGCAGAAAATGTGCGCTGGAAAACACCAATATGCTGGCATTGGCCTCGCGCAGCCCAGCGATAATCCTGTCGGCCCGCGCGCCGACATCGGCCGCCATCTCGCCCTTTGGACACCCATCGCGAAACACACTCCAGCCGCGGCGCTCGGCCAGGATCTGTTTTGTCGTCAGCCCCTCATAGGCGCCATAGTCCCACTCCTGCAGATCGTCCTTCTTGACGCTCTGCGCGCCGAAGCCGGCCAGTACGCTGGTGTTGTAGGCGCGCTGCGACGGGCTCGACCATACCGCCGAAAAAGACAGGCCCTCGAGCCTGTCCGCGAGACCCCGCGCGGCGGCCTCGCCAACCGGGGTCAACGGCATGTCGGTGCGGCCGGTATGCTGCCCCGAAAGGCTCCACGCCGTTTCACCATGCCGGACCAGATGGATTTGCGGATACGGGTTGCTCATGGACTGCCTTTCAATGTCACCGGCACCTTAGGCGACGATGCGGCAAAGGGGAATCCGCTTGGTACAAGACTGCGTGGTCGCCTGGCCTTGATCCGCGGCGGGGCCGGCCCTGTGATCGGCCCGAGGCCGCAACTATATCAAGGCCAGCCCTCCACAGGCTCCCGCCACCTCAAGGGCATCGGCCCTTGCGCAACAGGTCATGTCATCATGTACAAACATTTGCTCATCGCCACGGACGGATCGGAACTGGCCGACAAGGGCGTTACCCACGGCCTGACATTGGCCAAGGGCCTCGGCGCCTCTGTTACTTTCATCACCGTCTCCGAACAATTCCCGATCTTCGCCTGGGGCGGCGCCATGGCCGGCTACGCCGCCGGCGATGAACTGGCCGCCTATCAGGAAGAGGCGCGCAAATACGCCAAGGAAGTTCTTGACAAGTGCAAGGCATCGGCCGACGCCGCCGGCGTCTCGGCGGAGGTCGTGCATGTCGAGGACAAAAGGCCCGCCGAGGCGATCCTGGAACTGTCGCAGGCGCTGGACTGCGACCTTATCGTGATGGCTTCGCACGGCCGCCGCGGACTAGGCAAGCTGCTCCTCGGCAGCCAGACGGCGGAAGTGCTGTCCTACACGGAGATCCCGGTGCTGGTCGTGCGGTAGGGCTACTACGGATCGCATGCTCCATCGAACGGGTAATGACAATGTCGTTACGCTGTGCTAGATATGCGCAACGAAGGAGCCGTCCATGCCAACGTCACATCATCCGGTGCCGAAGAGCGTTCCGCTCAACATCCGCGTCAAGCCGGAAGTTCGCAATCTGATCGACCGCGCAGCCGAATTGCTCGGTAAGAATCGCACCGACTTCATGCTTGAAGCCTCGCAACGCGCCGCTGAGGAAGCGTTGCTCAACCGTCTCGTGTTTACCGTCGAACCAGATGTCTACGCTGCGTTTCTGGCACGCCTCGACGCGCCGCCGCAGCCCAACGACCGATTGCGCCGCACGATGACGACAAAGGCTCCGTGGGAAGCTGCGTGACGCTGTCGGTCCCGGTTCCACTCGCGGATCATCACGAACTCGGGGAATTTTCGTCGGGCATTACAGCGCTCGACGATTGGTTGAAAAAACGTGCTCGCACCAATCAAGCGGGCGGTGCATCCCGGACCTATGTGACTTGCAAAGGCAACCGTGTGATTGGCTACTATGCCGTTGCCAGCGGCGCCGTGAAAATGGTCGAAGCTTCCAGCCGTTTCCGGCGCAACATGCCCGATCCGATCCCCGTCGCAGTGCTAGGCAGGTTGGCCGTAGACCAAGCCTATCACGGTCGGGGCATCTGTCGGGCGCTGGTAAGGGATGCCGGTCTACGAGTTCTCCAGGCTGCTGAAATACTGGGCATCAAAGGCATAGTGGTGCATGCGATTTCCGACGATGCGCGAGCTTTCTACATCACCATCGGGTTCGAGCCCTCGCCGGTCGAGCCGTTGACACTCATGGTCACGCTCGCTGATCTCAGCGAAAGCATTGGCTGACGACTTCCTGCCAGTGCTCTGGGGAAGTCCGGCGCCTAGAACACCAACTCCCCCACGAGATAGACCCCAAGCGCCAGCAACCCCGCGAAGAACACTTTGCGGAAGGTCTCGACGCTCATCTTCTGGCGCAGCGCCTGGCCGGCGAACATGCCGGCCAGCGCCGGCACAAGGGCTGCGACCGACCCCACCAGTTGCGCACTCGGCGACGCCAGGGCGCCGGTCCTGAACAACCCGAAGGCAAGAGCCGCCGTCGACACGGTGAAGGACAGGCCGAGCGCCTGGATCAGGTCTTCTTTCTCCAGCCGCAGCGACTGCAGATAGGGCACCGCCGGGATGACGAAGACGCCGGTGGCGCCGGTGACCAGCCCGGTCGCCACCCCGACCAGCGGTGACATCAAGGCTTCGCGGCGCGCCGGCGTGGTGAAGCCAAGCTTGAGCAGGCCGAGAATGGCGTAAAGCACCAGCGCCGCACCGAGCCCGGCCGAGGCAACGCCAGAGTGTGTGCCGGTCAGCAGGCCGGCGCCGGCAACGGTGCCGAGCATCACGCCGGCCATCATCGTCCACAGCCGCTTGCACAGCCGGCCGAAGGACGGGCCGGTCAGCAATTGCCAGAGGTTGGTAACCAGCGACGGGATCAGCAGCAGTGCCGCGGCCTGTGCTGGCGGCATCGTTACCGCCAGCAGGCCCATCGCCACGGTCGGCAGCCCCATGCCGACGACACCCTTGACGAAGCCGGCGGCGAGGAACACGGCGCCGATCCAGGCGAGGATGCCGGCGCTCAGCATGATCGTATCTTCAGGGCCGGATCAGTCATGCAGCAGCATATCGGTTGCGTCGGCATCCGGGCTGGCGGCCTTTGCCGGCGCCGCATCGCGGCCGGTGGATACGACCGTCGCCGCGCATCCCCGCACGCCTGATCCCGCTCGCGCCATGGCAAGGCCGGCCACGGCAATGGCCAGCACGATCGCCGTGCTTTCAAGAATGCCGAGCCGCCCTGATGTTCGTTCGTTCATCGCAATTCTCCTTCGAAACTGTTTGACGAAAATCCTGGCCGATCACAATGTGGAAGTTGCGCTGCCAGCCTTCGGCCACGACGAAGGCTGGTTGGCCGACCGCCTTCCCGGCGCTGAATATTCGCAGGAGCAAGAGAATGCGCTTCGATCTGGTCGATCTCCGCCTGTTCCTGCTGGTCGCCGAACGCGGCAGCATCACCCATGGCGCCGAGCTTGCCGGACTGGCCCTGGCGTCGGCCAGCGCCCGCATCAAGGGCATGGAGGAGCGGCTCGGCGCGCCGCTGCTGGAGCGCCGGCGCCGTGGGGTGGTGCCGACGGCGGCCGGACAGGCGCTGCTGCATCATGCGCGCGCGGTGCAGAACCAGATCGAGGCGATGGCCGGCGACCTCGCCGCCTATGCCACCGGCCTGCGCGCCCGCGTCCGGCTGATGGCCAACACCGCCGCCACAGCCGAGTTGCTGCGCGAGATCCTGCCCGCCTTCCTTGTCGCGCACCCCGGCATCGACATCGAGCTCGACGAGCGCCCCAGCCATGAGATCGCGCAAGCCGTGGCCAGTGGTGCGGCCGATCTCGGCATCGCCGCCACCTGGGCCGGCCTTGCGCACCTCGAGCAGAAACCGTTCTTCATAGACCGGCTGGTGGTGATCGCCGCGCGAAACCGGCCCGGCCTTGAAGGCCGCACCGTCAACCTCACTGAGCTTCTCGGCGAATCTTTCGTCGGCCTCAGCACCGGCCATGCGCTGCAGGAGCACATCGCCCGCCAGGCGGCCCGCCTTGGCGGCCATCTGCATATCCGCATCCACGTTCCCGGCCTCGACAATGTCTGCCGGCTGGTCGCGCAAGGTGCCGGCATCGCCATCGTGCCGGAAAGTGCCGCCCGCCGCTCGGCGCGGACGCTACGCACACTGCGGCTGACCGATGATTGGGCAACGCGCCAGCTCAACCTCTGCGCCCGCCGCTTCGACGAGTTGACACCGCAGGCAAAATTGCTCGCGACAGCGCTGGCGTGAGCCGGACAGCGAGCACCTATCCTCATCAGCGCTGAATCATTGCCTTGCTTTTCAAATGTTCGTGACGTAGCTTGTTTGCACATTGGCAAAAAAATCGCCAAACTTTTTTCCTTTTGTGAAAGACGGGGACTTTGCGGGAACATCTCGATCTGACCGATCGGCGGCTGGTCAAACAGCTGTCGCAGGACGCCCAGCCGGGCATCAACCGGATCGCCGAGATATTGGCGATTTCGGTGCCGACGGTGCGCTCGCGGCTGCGCAACCTGCTCGACCGCAACCTGCTCAAGATCGTCGGGCTGCTGAACCTGACCGAGCGCCCCGAGCTGATCTCCGCCATTGTCGGCATCAATGCCCAAGGGCGCGGCCGGGCCCGCGAACTGGCGCAGCGCATTGCCGAACTGCCCTTCGTCAACTCGGCTTCGGTGGTCACCGGGCGCTTCGATATCATCGTCGACGTGACGGTGGCCGGTGACGTCGCCGATCTCTACCGCGTCACCAGCGAACTGATCCCCGGCGCCGGCGAGCCAGGCGAAGTCGTGCGCAGCGAGACATTCGTCGTGATGGCGTCCTGCAACAAATGGGTCAGCCTGCCGGAAGGCTGCTGGTCGGACGACCGCAAGGAGCCGGCATGAAGATCGCGGTTCTCGGCGGCCTCGGCCTGCAAGGCCGGGCGGCAATCGCCGACCTCGTCGCCAGCGACGGCGTCGAGGAAATTGTCTGCGTCGACACCGCGCCGGACGGCCCTGCCCGGCTTGCCGGCCTGACCGATCTTGCCCGCGTGCGCTTCGTCGTGCCTGAGGGCGCGATCGGCCAGGCGCTGGCCACTGTGCTTGATGATGTCGACGCCGTCATCGACCTGTTGCCGCAGCCGCTGATGCGCGAGGCGGTGCAGGCCGCGATCGCCACGCGCACGCCGCTGGTCACCACCAATTACGCCAAGTCGATCGCCGACCTGGCGCCGGCCGCCGAACAGGCCGGTGTCTCGATCATGACCGAATGCGGGCTCGACCCCGGCATCGACCTCGTGCTCTACGCGCGCGCCGCCAGGCAGTTCGACTCGATCTCTTCGATCGATTCCTATTGCGGCGGCATCCCCGAGCCGAAGGCGATGGCCAAGCCGCTGTGCTACAAGGTGAGCTGGAATTTCGACATGGTCCTGGTCAGCCAGAACCGCGACAGCGTGATGATCGAGGACGGGAACCGTGTCGCGGTGCCTGCCGGCCAGCAGCACGACAATCCGTTCATCCATGAAATCGAGGTTGCCGGTCTCGGCAGGCTCGAAGCCTTCCCCAATGGCGACGCGCTGCACTATGTCGAGATGCTGGACGCCGCAAAAGGGCTGCGCCGCTCCGGCCGCTACACACTGCGCTGGCCGGGATGGTCGGCCTTCTGGGCGCCGTTGAAGGAACTCGGTTTCCTCTCTGAGGACAAGGTGCCCGGCACCTCCAACAGCCCGCGCGAATTCCTTGGCCGGCTGCTCGGCCCGCAATTGCAATACGGCCCCGGCGAAAAGGATCTTTGCGTGATGCGCAATGTCTTTTCCGGCCTCGAAGGCGGCCGCGCCAAGACGGTGACGTCGGACCTGATCATCGAACGCGATCTCGTTTCCGGCCTGTTCGGCATGAGCCTCGGCGTCGGCTATCCCGCCAGCATCGTGGCGCAGATGCTGGCGAGGGGCGAGATCACCAGACCCGGCTTTTTGAACCCGCTGCTGGATGTGCCCGACATCAGGTTCTTCGATGAATTGGCCAGGCGTGGCATCACGGTTTCCGAGACGGTGGCACGGGACTGAGGCGAAAGATTTTCGAACGGTGGCTGCCGCCGGCAACGGCGCTGCCGCTCAAAAAGGAGCCCAAGGAGAACCGCGGGCACACATTAACGACAACAGGGAGGAATACCGAAATGAAGATTGCCAGACTTTTCATCGCCGGAAGACTTTTCATCGCCGGGCTTGCGCTCGCCGGGCTCACCGCTGCGGCCAGTGCGGGTACGCTCGACGACATCACCAAGCGCGGCGAATTGCGCGTCGCCGTGCAGACCCAGGGACCGCCCTTCTCGCTGGTCGGCGCCAATGGCGAACGCACCGGCAGTTCGGTCGAACTGGCCGAACTGATGGCCAAGGAAATGGGTGTGAAAATCACCTTCCTCGACTTCGACTGGGATGGTTTGATCCCGGCGCTGCTGTCGGGCAAGGCCGACCTGCTGGTCGCCGACATGACACCGACGCTGGCGCGCGGCATGAAGGTCGCGTTCACCACGCCTTACATGTACACGGGCAGCACCGTCTTCACCAAGGCCGACAGCAAGTTCAAGACCACCGAGGACTGCAAGGCCAAGGGCACCAAGATCGCCGTGCTGCTCGGCGCCACCGGCGAGAAGGAAGCCAAGAACGCCTTCCCCGATGCCGACATCAAGAGCTACAAGGGTGGCGGTCCGCTGCTGCTCGACGCCGTCAACAACGGCCAGGCCGATTGCGGCGTCAACGACGTCTCGGCGGTCAAAGGCCAGTCGACCGCCTATCCGGCCGGCACCTTCACCATCATGCCGGACCTTCTGTCGAAGGAGCCGCTTGCCTTCGCCACCCGCTATGATGAGCCGGACCTGTTGATCTGGATGAACCTGTTCCTCAACCAGGTCACTATCGACGGCCGCCTGCAGAAGAACCTCGACTACTGGGTCAATTCCGACGCCTGGAAGAAGGATCACTAAGCAGCGATAAATCCAGGCGGTTTCGCGCGCATCTTAAACGCCGCGAAGCCGCCCGGAATTTCGTTTCATCTGTCGTTGCCTGCGCTCTGGGGATTTCACCCAACGATGCTCGAAAATTTCAGTTTCCGCACCATCGTCGAATACCTGCCGTTGTTCGGACAGGGCCTGGTCACGACCGTTTGGCTGTCGGCGCTGTCCTTTGTCGGCGCGCTTATCGTCGGCATCGTGCTGTGCGCCATGAATCTGCAGCGCGGCTGGCTGTTTCGCGCCCCAGCCAAGGCCTATATCGATGCGGTGCGTGCCACGCCCTTGCTGGCGCAGCTCTATTTTCTTTATTTCGGCCTGCCCCGGCTCGGCTTCGTTCTGCCGGAACTCGTCGTCGGCATCCTCGCGCTGTCGCTGAACAGCGGCGCCTATATCGCTGAAATCATTCGCGCCGGCATCCTGTCGATCCCGCGCGGCCAGGTCGAGGCCAGCGTCGCTTCGGGCATGACCTATGTCCAGCGCATGCGCCTTGTCGTCCTGCCGCAAGCCTTCAAGGTGACGATCCCGCCGCTGCTCGGCCAAGCGATCGTGCTGGTCAAGGATTCCGCCCTTTTGTCGCTGATCTCGGTTTCCGAACTGACGCGCGCCGGTCAATTGCTCGCCTCCGACCGCTTCATGCCGGCGGAAGGTTTCCTCACCATCGCCGCCTTCTATCTGCTGCTCTATTACGGCCTGAAAGGACTGGCTGGGCTCTCCAGCCGCTGGCTCGGCACAGCGGGGGCGCGGACATGATCTGGCAACAACTGCAAAGCCTCGCCGGCTCCTATCCACTGGCCCTGCGCGGCCTCGGCATGACCGTGTTGCTGTCGCTGATCAGCCTGGTGCTCGGCACGCTGCTCGGCTTCGGCCTCGGCATCCTGCGCACCGGCGGCAACCGGCTGATCTCGGGCTTGATCGGCGCCTGGGTCGACCTGATCCGCGGCACGCCGTTCCTGGTGCAGATCTTCCTGATCTTCTTCATCCTGCCGGAGTTCGGCATCGAGCTCGACGCCTTCACCGCCGGCATCATCGCGCTGACCAATCTGGCTGCCTGCTTCATCTGCGAGATCGTCGTCGCCGGCATCCGCTCGGTGCCGACAGGCCAGGTCGAGGCGGCACTGGCGTCCGGCCTGTCGCGCTGGCAGCGCATGCGCCAGGTGGTGCTGCCGCAGGCGATGCGCATCGTGCTGCCGCCGCTGGTCGGGCAATATGTGCTGCTGATCAAGGATTCTTCCGTCGTCTCGGCCATCGGCCTCACCGACCTCACCCGCGTCGGCTGGCTGGTGGTGCAGCGTGTGCCCAACGGCCTGCTGGTCTTCTTCCTTGTCGGCGCCGGCTATTTCATCGTCTGCTATCCGCTGATCATGCTGGCCCGCCGGCTGGAGCAGCGCATGGGCGCGGCGCATGGCGAGGTGCAGTTGTGACTTCCAACCCCAAAGGTCCAGAAAACATGACCAAAACGGGCCTTGCCAAAACCGGCATGATCGACTTTCGCGGCGTCAACAAGTGGTTCGGCTCGCTCAACGTGCTCAAGGACATCACGCTCAGCGTCGAACCGCGCGAAGTGGTCGTCGTCTGCGGCCCGAGCGGCTCGGGCAAAAGCACTCTGATCCGCTGCGTCAACGGCCTGGAGGCGATCAAGGACGGCGATCTCGTCGTCGACGGCCAGCGCCTGGGCGACCCCGCCACCAACATGACCCAGCTGCGCACCGAGATCGGCTTCGTCTTCCAGTCGTTCAACCTCTACCCGCATAAGACGGCACTCGAAAACGTCACGCTCGCCCCAATCCATGTCCGCAAGATCCCGCGCGCCGAGGCTGAAAAAGCAGGCCGCGAATTGCTGGCCAAGGTAGGCCTCGCCGACAAGGTCAATGCCTATCCAGCACAGCTCTCCGGCGGCCAGCAGCAGCGCGTGGCGATCGCGCGTTGCCTCGGCATGCGGCCCAAGATCATGCTGTTCGACGAGCCGACCTCGGCGCTTGATCCCGAGATGATTTCCGAAGTGCTCGACGTCATGGTGGCGGTCGCCGAGGAAGGCATGACCATGATGGTGGTGACGCACGAGATGGGCTTTGCCCGCAAGGTCGCCCAGCGCGTGGTGTTCATGGACGCCGGCGCCATCGTCGAAAGCGGCACGCCCGACGAGTTCTTCTCACACCCCAAGACCGACCGCAGCCGCGCTTTCCTGAGCAAGATTCTGCGGCACTAAAGGCGGGCGGTCAGGTCGCCTCTTCCGCGCTGCCGCCAATCGCAAACGCTGCCGGGCCGCCGCGCCGCCTGAGCAGCGCGATGGCGAGGAAGGCGATGACGCCGCTCGCGGCGACGACCACCAGCACCCACAGGGAATTGGCGACCGATGTCCGCGCCATCATGAAGGCGAGCGCGAACGGCGCAAAGGCCGAGGTGAACTGACGGGCGGCGCTCGCCCATCCCAGCCGCGCGCCATAGCCTTCGCGGCCGAAGAGTTCGAGCGGCAAGGTGCCGCCGACGATGCTGGTGAGGCCGGAGCCGAGGCCGAACAGGAACACGAACACGAAGGCGCCGGGCAGCCATGGCGTGGTCAGCAACAGCGCACACAGCCCGGCCGTGAGCAGTGACGCGGCAATGACGGCAAGGTGCGTCTGCTGCAGCCGCCCGCCAAACAGCATGTTGATCAACCGGCTGGCGACCTGCGCCGGCCCGAACAGGGTCGAGACGAAGAGGCCTGCGGTGCCGAGCCCAAGGGCCGCCGTCAGCGGCACCATGTGGATGAGGATCGCCGACAGCACAAAGCCCTCGGTGGCGAACCCCGCCAGCATCAGCAGGAATGCGGCCCGGCCGCGCCGCGCATCGAGCGGCATTCCCGCTTCATCGGGGGCGGAACCGCGCTCATGCGGCGTGACCGTTGCGTGGCGACGCGACAGGCGCATCAGCCAGGCGTGGATCGGCAGGCATAGGCCGAGATTGAGAGCGGCGAACAAAAGGTAGACCTCGCGCCATGTGAGATGCGCATGCAGCGCCGAGGTCAGCGGCCAGAACAGGGTAGAGGCAAACCCGGCGATCAGCGTCAGATGGGTGATGCTGCGTTGCGGCCGGGGAACCCCGACCTGCACGATCGCCACGAAGGCAGCGCTGTAGAGGACGAAGCTGGAGGCCAGTTCCATCGCCAGCAATCCCAGAACGAAGCTCACGCGGCCGGGTGCGACGGCGCACAGCGCCAGCGCCACAGCCGCCGCGACCGAGCCGACGGTCATGATGCGGCCGGCGCCGAAGCGGTCGGCCCACCGCCCGGCAGTCGGCGCGAACAGGCTGCCGGCAAACAGCGAGGCCGACAGGGCTGCGAATACCCAGCCTTCCGTGAGCCCGAACTCGCGTGCCATTGCCGGCGCCAGGATCGAGAAGCTGTAATAGAGCGTGCCGTAGCCGATGATCTGGGTCAGCCCAAGCGCCCAGATTGCCTTGCGCAGGACGGATCGGTCAGGCATCGATGCCGGCCGATACGGCTCTTCTCGGCTCGGCATCGGTTGCGCAGCCGCAACCCGACGCGCCCGTTGTCTTGGCGGCCGCATCCCTGACGCAGCAGGCATCGACAGCGGCGGGAGCAGGCCCGCCACAGCAGCCGGCGCTTTCCGATACCGTCGCGACACCGACGGCGCTGCACACGCCGGTCTCCGGCAGCACCAGCCGCACCTCGCGGGCCGCGGCATGGTCTCCGGCAATATCGGCCACCACCGAGCGGACCTGCTCGTAGCCGGTCGCCATCAGGAAAGTCGGGGCACGGCCGTAGGATTTCGAGCCGACGATGGTGAAACCGGGTTCGGGATGCGCGAGTTCCGCAATGCCATGCGCGGGAACCGTGCCGCATGAGTGGAAGTTCGGATCGATCAGCGGCGCCAGTGCCGGCGGCGCTTCGACGACGGGATCGAGCGCGATGCGGATTTCGCCGAGGAACGACAGGTCTGGCCTGAAGCCGGTGGTGACGACGATGCGGTCCACGGCCATGCTGAACGGCTTGCCGGCGAGGTGGGCGTCGACGGCAAGCTTCTCGCCTTGCGTCTCGATGCGGTCGACGGCGAAGCCCGTCAGCATGTTCAGCCTGCCGTCCGCCATCGCCTGCCTGGCGGCCAGCCCGAGCGCACCACGTTCCGGCAACTGGTCGTTCAGCCCGCCGCCGAGCAATCTCTCGATGCTGGCGTGCCGCAGCGCCCAGAAGATCTCGGTGCCAGGCGCGCCATCCTGCAGTTCCATCAGCGCCAGGGCGACGTTGATGGCCGAGTGGCCGCCGCCGATGACCAGGACGCGCTTGCCCGCATAATCTTCTCTCGCCTTGCCGACCACGTCGGGAATGCCATAGGCGATGCGCGCCGACGCCGCGCCTTCGCCGGCAACCGGCAGCCCGTCGATGCCGATCGGGTTTGGCCGCCACCATGTTCCGGATGCGTCGATGACGGCGCGTGCGAGAAAGCGGTGCTCACCGCCGCCATCGCGGTGGCGGATGACGAAGGGCGCGTCCTTGCGGCCTTCATTGGCGACCTTGTCGTGCCCCTGACGGGTGATCGCGGTGACCTCGGCGCCGAGCTTCAGATTGGCGGCGATCGCCGGAAGCCGGCCAAGCGGCGCCAGATAGTCGCGCACGATCTCGCCGCCGGTCGGCAGGCCCTGGCTGTCCGGCGCCGTCCAGCCGGAGCGGTCGAGCAGCGCCCGCGCCGCCGCGTCGATGTTGTATTCCCAAGGCGAGAACACCCGCACATGGCCCCATTCGAGCAGTGCGGCCCCAACACTTTCGCCGCGCTCCAGGATGAGCGGACGGATGCCGCGCTCGACCAGATGCGCCGCGGCGGCAAGGCCGACCGGGCCGGCGCCAATTACCGCGACGGGAAGGTTTGCCATCATGTCCATAGATTCGATCCTTCCGGTATGTTCGAATTATAAGCGCAAAAAAATCAGGCCAGTGCTTTGCCGACGGCGGGCGCGCAGACAGCATCCGCGCAGCACTCGTCGGCGAGATAGCCGATCAGCGCATTCATGCCGGGATAGTTGGCGCGGCAGATCAGCGTCGTCGCTTGCCGTTCCTGCGTGACAAGCCCGGTATCGACCAGCCGTTTGAGGTGATGCGACAGCGTGGAGGACGGAATGTCGAGCCTGCCCTGGACGCTGCCGACGGCAAGCCCGTCATCACCGGCCCGCACCAGGATGCGATAGAGCTGAAGCCGCGTCGGATTGCCGAGCGCTTCAAGCTGCGCGGCTGCTTTTTCGAGTTTCATGGAAATAAGCTACGCGGCACTTTTCGCGCCGTCAACCCAATTTCAAAAATTATGGAAATAGCATCAGCCGGCGCGCTTGCCCGAGGCGTAAATGACCACCTCGCCATCCTCCTTGGTGAACGTGCCGATGTCCGGATTGGGCAGAATGTCCAGCACCTTTTCCGACGGCCGCGCCAGCACGACGCCGAGCGGACTGACGACGATCGGCCGGTTGATCAGGATCGGATGTGCCAGCATGAAATCGAGGATCTGCTGGTCGGACCATTTCGGGTCGGCAAGGCCGAGTTCGGCATAGGGTGTGCCCTTCTCGCGCAGCAGGGCGCGCGGTGTGATGCCCATCGCCGCGATCAGGTCGACCAACCTTTCGCGCGATGGCGGCGTCTTCAGATATTCGATCACCTCCGGCTCCTCGCCCGACTGGCGGATCATGGCCAACGTGTTGCGCGACGTGCCGCAATCGGGATTGTGGTAGATGGTGATGGTCATTTCGAGGTCCTCTCAGCCGACATGGTATTCCGGACGGCGCCGCTCATCTCGTACCAGCCCTTGCTGCGGTTCACGATCCACACCACCGACAGCATGACCGGAACCTCGATGAGCACCCCGACCACAGTGGCAAGGGCCGCGCCAGAATTCAGCCCGAACAGCGCGATCGCGGCGGCCACCGCCAGCTCGAAGAAGTTCGACGCGCCGATCAGCGCCGATGGTCCAGCCACGCAGTGCCGTTCGCCGCTGAGGCGGTTGAGCAGATAGGCAAGACCGGAGTTGAAGTAGACCTGGATCAGGATCGGCACTGCCAGCAGCACGATCACCAACGGCTGCGCAATGATCTGCTCGCCCTGGAAGCCGAACAGCAGCACCAGCGTCGCCAGCAAGGCAACCAGCGACAGAGGCTGCAGCGTGGCAAGCAGGGCCTCAAGCCCGGCCTGTCCCCTCGCTGCCAGCAGCCGGCCACGAACCAACTGCGCGACGATCACCGGCGCGACGATGTAGAGTGCGACCGACAGCATCAGCGTGCCCCATGGCACGGTGATCGCCGACAGGCCGAGCAGCAGGCCGACGATTGGCGCGAAAGCAACGATCATGATCGCGTCGTTGAGCGCCACCTGCGACAGCGTGAAATTCGGCTCGCCGCGCGTCAGGTTCGACCAGACGAACACCATCGCCGTGCACGGTGCCGCGGCAAGGATGATCAGCCCGGCAATGTAGGAATCGATCTGCACGGCGGGCAGCCACGGCCGGAACAACCAGCCGATGAACAGCCAGCCCAGCAGCGCCATCGAGAACGGCTTCACCGCCCAGTTGATGAACAGCGTCACGCCGATGCCGCGCCAATAGGTGCCGACCTTGGCCAGCGAGGCGAAATCGACGCGCAAGAGCATCGGCACGATCATCAGCCAGATCAGCACGGCGACAGGAATGTTGACCCCGGCGATCTCCGCCGACGCGATGGCGCCGAACACGCCCGGCAGCAGATGGCCAAGCGCGATGCCCGCGACGATGCACAGTGCCACCCACACCGTCAGATATTTCTCGACGAAGCCGATGCCGGGCCGCACCGCCTCAGCTGCGTTCAGAGCATGATCGGTCATGATGGCTTCCTTGTTCGAACGGCGCGCGGCGGACAGTCACAAGCCCCTCAGCAGTCACAGGTCACGGCATTGATGACCGGGCGGCAGAGCTCCGGCGCGCCATTGCAGCAATCTTCCATCAGATAGGCCAGCAGGTCGCGCAAGCCGGTCATGTCGGCGACATAGCGCACGGTCCTTCCGTCGCGTTCGGGACGGATCAGCCCGGCATGGGCGAGCACCTTCAGATGCGCCGACATGGTGTTCTGGACCGTGTCCAGCCTCGTTGCGATCTCGCCGGCTGGAATGCCTTCCGGACCGGCACGCACGAGCAGCCGGAAGACATCCAGCCGCGTCTCCTGGCCAAGTGCGGCCAGCGCGTTCAAAGTGCCCTTCCTATTCATATATCCGAATCCTTGGATTTATGGATTCGTGAATATCGACTCCCCCGCGATCTGTAAAGGGTGTCCGCCGCTATGATGTGACGGCAAGCACCTTTCCCGTATCGTGCTGGCGCACGAAGTCCACCCGGGCACCATCCCAGTGGTAGCTGTAGTGGCGGCCCTGCACTGGAACGGCAATGACGTCGGGCCAGAAGATGCCGATGCAGCCACCGCCCGGCATGCGCACGCTGTTCCACACCAGCCCGTCGCTGCCTGCTGCCCGCAGCGCCCGCCCTTCCGCCTGCGAGGCGGAATAGTCGTCCGGGTCGAGCACGCCGGGCACGGCGTTGACGTCATCGAGATCGCGGTCGACGTTGCCGATCAGCACGCGGAAATCCGCCGTCCAGCCCGGCCCTTCGTCTGTGGCGCGCATGAATTTCTGATGGTGGTGGATGGTCTCGGCAAGCGCGACGTCCTCGCTGTCGCCGGCATAATAGATCCCGTAGCTGCCATCCGAGAAGCGGCCTGGTCTGAGCGTCGAGCAATGCACGAAGGGCGCCATCACGAAGCTGGCGCCGGGGCCGGAAACCCGCCTTGCGGCAGCCACCTTGCCGAGGTCGCCGATCTCGAACCGTACGCGCGGGTTGGTCTTCGCCTCGACGGCGGCCAGCGCCTCCCAGTCGCGCGGGTCGGCAATGTCTTCGAACAGGTCGATCGGTGGGTGGATGGAACGGATGATGCGGAAGGTCTGGTGCCAGTCGACGCGGCGACGGACCGCAAGCCCACTCACCATGCACCACGCTCCGCATCGAGCCATTCGCGCATCGCCGAGAGATCGGAGATTTCGCCGCGCAGCATCAGGTCGAGCGCCGACTGGCCGCCAAAGGTGGCATTGGGCTTGCGGATCCAGGCATAGCCGCGCGCCGGTTCCGTGAAGAGGTAGCGCAGGCTCTTGTGTATGCCCATCAGATGCGCCATGCGGGTGCGCAGGTCGCGGTCGATCCTGCCGATGCCACCTTCCTTCGCCCCAGTCTTCCAGCGTGCCCAGGTGCGCGCCGACATACCGCCAAGCAGGATGCAGGCCTCCAGGTCGGTGAGGTTCCAGGCCTTGAACAGATTGACCGTGGTGCGCGCCAGCGCGCCCGCTTCTTCATCCGAGATAGCGGCTCCGAACGTGGCCGGCGTGGTGACGATGGATTGAAGCTGCATTGCGTTCACCTTGCTGATTGGCAGATATATAGCATGTATTTGCCAATTGGCAAGAATGCGGAGATGGCAAGGCTTGGCTGCAAAATGAAAAGGCGCGGCCACACCGCAGGCCGCGCCCTTTATTGCATCACACTGTACGGTGCCTACTCAGCCGCCTCATATCCCGCGATGCCCTTGATCTCGAGGAAATCCTCAAGTCCGTATTCGGCATATTCGCGGCCATTGCCCGACTGCTTGTAGCCGCCGAACGGCAGGCCGGCGTCCCACTGGGGATAGTTGATGTAGACATTGCCGGTGCGCATGCGCGCCGCGACTTCGCGCGCCTTCTTCATGTCCTTGGCCTGGATGTAGGAGGCGAGGCCATAGACGGTGTCGTTGGCGGTCTCGACCACCTCGTCGACGCTGTCATAGGGCATGATCGCCAGTACCGGCCCAAAGATCTCCTCGCGCGCGATGCGCATGTCGTGGGTAACGTCGGCGAACACTGTCGGCCTGACATAGTAGCCGCGGTTGAGTTCGGCCGGACGGCCGGGGCCGCCGGCGACCAACGTCGCACCCTCGTCGATGCCGGCCTGGATCAGGTCCTGGATCTTGTCGAACTGAACCTGGCTGACGACCGGGCCGAGCTTGGTGCCGGCAGCGTCGGCCGAACCGACGGTGAATTTTTCCGCCGCAACCTTGGCATAGCCGGCCGCCTCGTCATGGCGCTCGCGCGGCACGAACATGCGCGTTGGCGCGTTGCAGGACTGGCCGCTGTTGCTGAAGCAACCGGCCACGCCCTTGCTGACCGCGCTTGCGAGGTCGACGTCGGGGAACAGAATGTTGGCCGACTTGCCACCAAGCTCCTGATGCACGCGCTTGACCGTGTCGGCGGCGGCCTTGGCCACCAGGATGCCGGCGCGGGTCGAACCGGTGAACGACATCATGTCGATGTCAGGATGGCTGGACAACGCCTGGCCGACGCCCGGTCCGTCGCCATTGACGAGGTTGAAGACGCCCTTCGGCACGCCGGCCTCGTCGAGGATCTCGGCGAAGATGATGGCGTCGAGCGGCGCGATCTCGGATGGCTTGAGCACCATGGTGCAGCCGGCGGCGAGCGCCGGACCCACCTTGCAGGTGATCTGGTTGAGCGGCCAGTTCCACGGCGTGATCAGCCCGACGACACCGATCGGCTCCTTGACCACGAGATGATTGCCCTTCACGTGGCGGAATTCGAAAGCCTTCAGCGTCTCGGCCATTTTGGTCAGATGCGCCAGCCCAATGCCGACCTGGCTGTCCAACGCCATCTGGCGCGGCGCGCCCATCTCGCGCGACACGGCAACCGCAAGATCGCCACTGCGCTTCTTGTAGACCGCGATGATGCGATTCAACAGGTCGAGCCGCTCGCTAACTTCGGTGAAACCAAAGCTGTTGAAGGCGCGCTTGGCGGCAGCCACCGCCTTGTCGACATCGGCCTTTGAGCCGAGCGAAATCTGCGCAAAAGCGTCCTCATTCGAGGGATCGATGACGTCCAATGTGTTGGGCACAACAGGATCGACCCACGCGCCATCGATGTAGAACTGCAGATTGTGTGACATGGTTTTCTCCTTGGCCGCATGGTCGCGCCGGGCCGTCATATCTGGCTGGAGATAACGATGCACAAACGCCGCTGTCAAACACAACCCCCGAAGTGGTTGAGCCAGTGCGGCAGTGATTGAGCCAGAGCGGTTGGGCAGCAACCGGCTTGGTGAGGATGGACTACAGCAAGGTATGCCCGGCCTCGACCAGAAACCGCCTCGCCGCGGCCTGATCCGTGGCTTTCACCAGGAGATGGTCGCCATCGAAAGTGGACACCACGAAGATGCCCAACCCGTTTTCCGACAACGGCCTGATGACCGACAGCACGATACCGGTTTCGTCGAAGGCGAACGGGCCCAGGAGCTTGAAGGCCACCCAGTCGATATCCTGCTTGACGGCATGCGGCACGCGGTCCTGCAGGCAAACGATCGAAAGCTCGTCGTCGGTCCTTGTGATGCTGACGAAGCCTGGTCCGTCCGCCCAACCGGGAATGGTTTCGCCCGCCGCCAGCCGGGAAACCGCGTAAGACCCCGGGAGTTGCTTAAGCCTGACCTTGGCAGCCATTATCGAAATCCTTCCTCAGATCGCCGGTGATCCCGCTAGCCTCTTGCTCATATAGACCGTCATGCCGCCCATGAACGGCTCGTCCCGATCCACGATATAGCCCTGCCTCTTGTAGAGCGATACGTTCGCCTCGAACGCGCCATTGGTCAGCAGGCGAAGCTCGTCGCGGCCCGACTCGATCGCCTTGCGCTCGGCCCACTCCAGCAACAGCCGGCCAATCCCCCTGCCCTGCGCATCCGGTGCGACACAGACATTCTCGATCCACAGGTGATCCTCGGCCAGCATGGTTTCAATCAGTCCCACGATCCGATCATCCTCGACGGCGAGATCGAACGGATGCTCGGCAACAGCCTTCTCGTAGTCGGCGCGCATCGGCAGAGGCTCGCGGCCGATCACCGCTACCCATTTGGCATAGGCGGCGCGCACGATATCCCGGATCGCGGCGGCGTCAGCGGGCGCGGCCGGCCGAAGCCGGATGGACGAATTGTTGGTCATCAAACTGCTCCAGACATGAAAAATCCCGCCGGCGGTTTCGCGGGCGGGGCTGGAAACGAAAGAACCGGGTCTATCCTGCCGGTCTTTGTCGTCGCGCAATCAGCTTGCCGCTCCGCACTGTGCAGGGGCGACGTCGCTTGGTGTTGGCGGGCGCGAAAACGAACATGGCGCCAAGTTGGAACAGGAAGCGCGGCGATGTCAAGGCGACCGCTCGATCGACAGTGTCTCGCATGGCGACAAGGTTCTGGTCCCCGCGCCCGCAGGGCATAGAATCGCTATATGCTTTGTGCCAACGGCAGCTAATCGATGGGCGAACTATGACCGGGACGCTGAACAAAGCGGTGCGGATGGTGGCCATCCTGAACCTGGCCTATTTCGGGATCGAATTTGCCGTAGCCGTTTGGATCGGATCGGTATCGCTGTTCGCGGACAGCATCGATTTTCTGGAGGACGCATCCGTCAATCTCCTGATCATGGTCGCGTTGGGCTGGACCGTCCGCAATCGAGCGCGGCTCGGAATGGCGCTGGCCGGGATACTTCTGATCCCCGCTTTGGCGACCCTTTGGACAGCCTGGGAGAAATTCAACATTCCAATTCCGCCAGCTCCCGTTCCGCTAACGCTCACGGCGGCTGGCGCGATGCTCGTCAACCTGTCGTGCGCGCTCATGCTCGCTCGCTATCGCCATCACAGCGGCAGCCTCACCCGCGCCGCCTTCCTGTCGGCGCGCAACGACGTCCTGGCCAATGTGGCAATCATTGTCGCCGGCCTGGTCACGGCATTTGTGTGGAATTCGGCCTGGCCAGATATTGTCATTGGGCTGGCAATCGCCATCATGAATGCGGATGCTGCCCGCGAGGTTTTCACGGCCGCAAGACGCGAGTTCGCAGAAGGCCAAATTTCAAACTGAAACGCTGCCGCCCGATCCGCGCACGATCCCCTCAACTCCTGCGCCGTCGGCCGGAATGGCTACCCGGTCGTCGAGTGCCCTCAGCCTGCGCCTGGCTCTAGCGATCGATCCTTGCTTCCTGTTGCGGAGAATAGCGCGCTCCCTGTACGGCGATCGCCGAGACCGCGTCCTCGATGTCGGCAAGATCGTTCGCCGTCAGCGCGACAGTGACCGATCCGATGTTCTCTTCGAGGCGATTGAGCTTGGTGGTGCCGGGGATCGGAACGATCCAGGGCTGTATCTGCCAAGCGCGGGAGCGATATCGGAGAATGGGCTTTTCAGCCTTGGAACATCGGTCATGGTGGTCTCCTTCGTAGAGTTCGGGCGTTGAACTCGGCGCCACGCGCCGATACCTGGTCAAATCCCGTATTGTTCGTCGCTGACATGCTCCAACCAGTCGACGACCTTGCCGTCGAGCGCTTCGGCGATAGCGATGTGGCTCATCGCCGTGGTCGGCGCGGCGCCATGCCAATGCTTCTCTCCGGGCGCGAACCCAGACGATGTCGCCGGGCTGGATCGATTCGATCGGGCCGCCCTCGCGCTGCGCCAGGCCGGCGCCCGACAGGACGATCAGCGTCTGGCCGAGCGGATGCGTGTGCCAGGCGGTGCGCGCGCCGGGCTCGAAAGTCACGGTGGCGCCGCCGACCCGGGCGGGCTCGCTGCCCTTGAACGGCGCGTCGATACGCACCGCACCGGTGAAATAGTCGGCCGATCCCTTGGCCGATGCCTGAGAGCCGTTTCGCGTGATGTCCATGGTTTTGTCCCTTCCTGGCAACAGCCATGACACGACCCGCCCGGCTTTAAAGACGGCCGGAGGTGCCCGGTGTGATAACGCCTATCTAGGGTCTGCGATTGGTGCCGATTAGGTGCTATATCCAGCATGATCTTATGAAGGGGGCTCATGAATGCCACGTGACAACCTGAATGAGCTAACCGCCTTCCTCGCTGTGGCGCGCGAGGAAAGCTTCACCAGGGCGGCGGCCAAGCTCGGGGTTTCCCAATCGGCGCTCAGCCACACGGTGCGGGCGCTGGAGGAGCGGCTGGGTGTACGGCTCCTGACCCGCACCACGCGCAGCGTGTCGCCCACCGAAGCCGGGGAGCGGCTGCTTCGCACCGTCGGGCCGCGGCTGGACGAGATCGAGACCGAGCTCATTGCCTTGAGCGCATTGCGGGAAAAACCCGCCGGCACCATCCGCATCAGCGCCGGTGAGCACGCCGCCGATGCGGTCCTGTGGCCGGCGATCGCCCCGCTGCTGCCCGACTATCCCGACATCAAGGTCGAGATCATCGTCGACTATGGACTGACCGACATCGTCGCCGAGCGCTTCGACGCCGGCGTGCGGCTGGGCGAACAGGTGGCGCGCGACATGATCGCGGTGCGCATCGGCCCCGACATGCGCATGGCGGTGGTCGGCTCGCCAACCTATTTCGCTACCCGACCAAAGCCGCGCACGCCGCAGGACCTGACCACCCACAATTGCATCAATCTGCGGCTGCCCACCTATGGCGGGCTCTATGCCTGGGAGTTCGAGAAGGCCGGACGCGAGCTGAAGGTTCGGGTCGAAGGCCAGCTTGTGTTCAACACGGCCGCGCTGCGCATGAACGCGGTGCTCGCCGGCCTCGGCCTTGCCTATCTGCCTGAGGAGCAGGTGACGGCCCATCTGGCCAACGGCCGGCTGGTGCGTGTGCTCGCCGACTGGTGCGGGCCCTTCCCCGGCTACCATCTCTATTACCCCAGCCGCCGGCAAGCCACGCCGGCCTTCTCGCTGCTGGTCGAAGCGCTGCGCTACCGGGGCAAGGAGTAAGTCGGTGAGCAGCTTCCACCCGGCTTTGACTCGCCGCCGCCTGCGGTGACTATCCCCGGAAATGGTCGCGGAACCATTTCCGCGGCACCGCGTTCACTGCGGTTAACTGGAACTCCTATACGTGGCGCAAGTGACGAAAACCTCGAGCTCGACCTTTGATCTGCCCCACCAAATCCTCGATAATCTTCCCGTAGCAATCTACACCACCGACACCGAAGGCAAGATCACCTATTTCAATCGGGCCGCGGCAGATTTCGCTGGGCGCGAACCCGAGCTCGGAAAAGACCAATGGTGTGTGACGCACAAGCTGTTCACGACCGACGGTGAAGTGTTGCCGCATGACCAATGCCCGATGGCTGTCGCGCTAAAGGAGAACCGGCCGGTCAGAAACCAGTCGGCTATCTCCCAACGCCCGGACGGCACGCGTGTGCCGTTCCTTCCCTATCCCACACCGCTTCATGACGAGCAGGGCAGACTGGTCGGCGCCGTCAATATGCTGTTCGATCTCACTGACCGCCATCATGCCGACGAGGCCAGGCATCATCTGTCAGCCATCGTGGAGTCTTCCTTCGATGCCATCGTCAGCAAGGATTTGAACGGAGTCATCAGGAGCTGGAACTCAGCCGCCCAACGTCTGTTCGGTTACACCGCCGACGAAGCAATCGGAAGGTCGGTAACTATGCTGATACCGGACGACCATTTGGACGAAGAGCCGCGCATATTGGAGCGCATCCGCAAAGGCGAGCAGGTCGAGACCTACGAAACCATCCGCCGCCGCAAGGACGGCAGCCTTGTGCCCGTATCCCTGACAATCTCGCCGGTGCGCAACGCCGTCGGGCAGATCGTCGGCGCCTCGAAGATCGCCCGCGACATATCAGTAGCCAAGGAGAACGAATATCGCATCCGCATGCTGATGCGCGAGGTCAACCACCGGGTGAAGAACCAGTATTCCGTCATCATCTCGATGATCCGGGAGACCAGCAAGCGGTCATCGACGCCGGCCCAGTTCGAACGTCAGGTGCGCGAGCGCATCATGGCGTTGTCGCTCTCGCATGACCTTCTGGTTTCCGGCGACTGGAAGGGCGCCACGATCTTCGAACTGCTGCTTGCGCAGGCCAAACCGTTCGGCAACGAGGAGCGGATCTCAATGTCGGGCCCTTCCCTGACGCTGAGCCCCAATGCCGTCCAGTACCTCGGCATAGCGTTTCATGAACTCGCGACCAATTCCGCTAAATACGGCGTCCTTTCGGCCGCAGAGGGAACGATAACGGTGCAATGGAAGGTAACCGGACTGGTCGGCCAGAAACAGTTCCAGCTGATCTGGAAAGAGAGAGATGGTCCTGAAGTACAGACGATCGGCCATGGTGGTTTCGGCAGCGTGGTGCTGCGGCGCGTCGCTCCAGCCGCGGTGAGCGGCACCGGTGTTCTCGAGCATGATAGCCACGGTGTCACCTGGACGCTGCAAGCACCGTTGACCCAACTTGAGGCCTCGGTTGACAGCGAGCACGTTGATCAGCGTGCGTTGGACCAGGTGATGAGCGGACACGAATTCGGAATTGTTCCCTGAACTTGGGCACTGGCAACAGGACTACGGCCCGCTATGTGTTGCTTTTATTGTACGTCCTGGCCTTCAGCCCTGTCGCAATATGGCGGGCATCAGCACCGGAGCCATCGCCGTGACCGTGACCGACCTCTATCGAGGCTACATCGCCTGCCTCAACAATCAGGACTGGCAGAAGCTGCATCGCTTCGTTCATGACGAGGTGCACTACAATGGTGACCGCGTCGGACTGTCGGGTTACCAGGACATGCTGGAGCGCGATTTTCGGGAAATCCCAGACCTCTATTTCGATATCCAGTTGCTGATCGCCGAACCGCCGTTCCTAGCCAGCCGGCTTCAGTTCAACTGCACGCCGAAGGGAACCTTCTTCGGGCTCCCTATAAACGGCAGGAAGGTGTCCTTCAGCGAGAACGTCTTCTATGAATTCCTCGACGACCGGATCAGGAACGTCTGGTCGGTGATCGACAAGGCCGCGATCGAGGCGCAGCTTTAGTCCAAGTCGCCCAGAAAGCGACGTCTGCGCGGCAGCGTCCGTGGATCGTTCGTAAAAATCGATCATTCTAACGAAAATAATTCGTTGGAAAGATTGGTTTAGGAATGGCATTCTCCCGGCATACCCGCCTGGAGCATTGCATTGTCTTCCGTTTCCCACTTCGCGAACGATATTCCAAAAAGCGCGTTTCCTGCCGATGTCGCGCAAGGGCGAAAATCCCTTAGCTGGAATGGCATCGTCCCCGGCATCGTGCTGGTCACGATGATCACTGCCGTCGCCTTCTCGGCGCGCAATGTTTCCGGCTTCGCGCTGTTCAGTCCAATGATCCTCGCCGTCGTCGCCGGCATGATCTACTCCAACGTGCTCGGCACGCCCGTGCACGCCAAAGCCGGTATCGCATTCTCGCAAAAGCGCCTGTTGCGCTTCGCCATCGTGCTGCTCGGCTTCCAGCTGACGCTCGGCCAGGTGGTCTCGATCGGCGCCGGCGGCGTCGGCATTGTCGCGGCGACGCTTGGCGCAACCTTCGTTTTCACCATCACGCTTGGCCGGCTGATCGGCGTCGACGCCAAGCTGGCGCAGTTGATCGCCGCCGGCACCTCGATCTGCGGCGCTTCGGCCATCGTCGCCACCAACATCGTCACCGATGCGCGCGACGAGGACGTCACCTACGCCGTCGCCTCGATCACCTTGTTCGGCACCGTCGCCATGCTCGGCTTCCCGCTCATGGCGCCCATGCTCGGCCTCGACCAGCACGCTTTCGGCCTGTGGGCCGGCGCCTCGATCCACGAGGTGGCGCAAGTCATCGGCGCCGGCTTTCAGAACGGCACCCAGTCCGGCGAGATCGCCACCGTCGCCAAGCTGACCCGCGTTGCCATGCTGGCGCCGATGGTCGTCGCGCTCGGCCTGATGGCGCGCGGCAGGAGCAGCAGTGAGGTGGCGGCGCGGCCGCCCATGCCGTGGTTCGTCGCCGCCTTCGTCGCTGTCGTGGCGTTGAACAGCTTGGTCACGGTGCCCATCCAGGTGAAATCGGCAATGGCGCTCGCCACCACCATCATGCTGACCATGGGCCTGGCCGCCATGGGCCTGCAGGCCGACATCTCTCAGTTGCGCTCGCGCGGCCTGCGCCCGCTGGCGCTCGCCTTCTCGGCCTTGCTGTTCATCGGCTGCTTCAGCCTGATGCTGGTGAAGTTCGTAGGCTGATCAGTCCTCGAACGAACTCGCCGCGGCATAGATCGCCGCCAGCGTCTCGATGCCGGCCTGGTCGGCCTTGTCGAAGCGGCCGGGCAGCGGGCTGTCGAGATCGAGCACGCCGAAGACGCCTTCATCGTCCTCGAGCAGCACCACCAGTTCCGAGCGCGAATCGGCATCGCAGGCGATGTGGCCGGGAAAATCATGCACGTCCTTGATCAGCATCGAGGTGCCGAGTTCGACCGCCGTTCCGCACACGCCCTTGCCGACGGCGATGCGCACACAGGCCGGCTTGCCCTGGAACGGCCCGAGCACCATTTCCTCGTCCGACTGCAGGAAATAGAAACCGGCCCAGTTGAGGTCCGGCACCATCTGGAAGATGAGTGCTGCGGTGTTGGCGGCGTTGGCGATCGAATCGCGCTCACCCTCGAGCAGCGCCTTCAATTGGGTGGCGAGGTCGCGGTAGAACGTGGGCTTGTCTGAGGTGTCGATGGCCTTGGCCGCAAACATGAACGTGTCTCCGTGTCGGGGATGGCGGTTCGTCCGATCGCTTGCCAAAGTCCGGCGAGCTCCGCAACCAGACGGCCGCCTGGACAGTCTAGCGTGGATTGCGTCCCCTTCGAAAGCCGCAAGATCATGATTGCCTCCCGGGATTGAGCCGGGCGACTGCGTAAACTTTGCGATGATCATCTTGAGAATCGTAGCGGCCCCGATCGGGGCCGCCATTCACATCTCCAACAGATCGGACAAATCCTGGGTTTTAGTAGCCGCCCATGCCGCCACCGCCGCCACCCGCAGGTGCTGCATCCTTGGCCGGAACGTCGGTGATCATCGCTTCGGCGGTGATCAGAAGGGCTGCGATCGAGCCGGCATCCTGGAGTGCGGTGCGCACCACTTTCGCCGGATCGACGATGCCTGCCTTGATCATGTCGACATAGACCTCGTTCTGGGCGTCAAAACCCTGATTGTGGTCCTTGCTGTCGGTGAGCTTGCCGACGACGATTGAGCCTTCGACGCCGGAATTCTCGGCGATCTGGCGGATCGGCGCTTCGAGCGCCCGCAGCACGATCGTGATGCCGGCCGTGACATCGGCATTGGCGCCGGTCAGGCCGCCAAGCGCCGAGCGGGCACGCAGCAGAGCGACGCCGCCGCCGGGCACGATGCCTTCCTCGACCGCCGCGCGGGTGGCGTTCAGCGCATCGTCGATGCGGTCCTTCTTTTCCTTGACTTCCGACTCGGTGACGCCGCCGACGCGGATGACGGCAACGCCGCCGGCGAGCTTGGCCAGCCGCTCCTGCAGCTTTTCCTTGTCGTAGTCTGACGTCGTCTCCTCGATCTGGCCCTTGATCTGAGCGACGCGCGCCTGGATGGTCGCCTTGGTGCCGGCACCGTCGATGATCGTGGTGGTGTCCTTCTCGATCAGCACGCGCTTGGCGCGGCCGAGCATCTCGATGGTGACGTTTTCGAGCTTGATGCCGAGATCTTCCGAGATCATCTGGCCTGATGTCAGCACGGCGATGTCTTCCAGCATCGCCTTGCGGCGATCGCCGAAGCCAGGCGCCTTGACGGCCGCGACCTTGAGGCCGCCGCGCAGCTTGTTGACGACCAGCGTCGCCAGAGCCTCGCCCTCGACGTCCTCGGAGATGATCAGCAGCGGCCTGCCGCTCTGCACCACCGCTTCGAGGATCGGCAGCATCGCCTGCAGATTGCCGAGCTTCTTCTCGTGGATGAGGATGTAGGGCTCTTCCAGCTCGACGCGCATCTTGTCGGCATTGGTGACGAAATAGGGCGAGAGATAGCCGCGGTCGAACTGCATGCCTTCGACGACGTCGAGTTCGGTCTCTGCGGTCTTGGCTTCCTCGACGGTGATGACGCCGTCATTGCCGACCTTGTCCATAGCCTTGGCGATCATCTCGCCGACGCTGGCATCGCCATTGGCGGCGATGGTGCCGACCTGCGCGATCTCGGCCGACGACTTGACCTTCTTGGCGCGCGCCTGGATTTCCTTGACCACGGCGGAAACCGCCTGGTCGATGCCGCGCTTCAAATCCATGGGATTCATGCCGGCGGCGACCAGCTTGGCGCCTTCGCGCAGGATCGAGGCGGCCAGCACCGTGGCGGTGGTGGTGCCGTCACCGGCGAGGTCGTTGGTCTTCGAGGCCACTTCGCGCACCATCTGGGCGCCCATGTTCTCGAACTTGTCGGCAAGCTCGATTTCCTTGGCGACGGTGACGCCGTCCTTGGTGATGCGCGGCGCGCCGTAGGCCTTGTCGATGATGACGTTGCGGCCCTTGGGGCCGAGCGTGACCTTCACAGCATTGGTAAGGATCTCGACGCCGCGCAGCATGCGGTCGCGCGCGTCGGTGGAGAATTTGATTTCCTTGGCAGACATGATTTTTATCCAGTACGTTCGGAGAAAATAAGGTCAGGCAGCTTTCTTGGCGGCCACGGTCTTGTCGGTTGCAGCGGTCTCGCCCTTGTCGATGATGCCAGTCTCGTCCTTGTCGATGACGCCCATGATGTCGGCTTCCTTCATGATCAGAAGGTCCTCGCCGTCGATCTTGACCTCGGTGCCCGACCATTTGCCGAACAGGATGAAGTCGCCGGCCTTGACGTCGAGCGGAACAAGCACGCCGTTTTCGTCGCGTGCGCCAGGGCCGACAGCGATGACTTCGCCCTCCTGCGGCTTTTCCTTGGCAGTGTCGGGGATGATGATCCCGCACTTGGATTTGATATCGCCTTCGGCGCGACGAATGACGACGCGGTCGTGGAGTGGCCGAAATTTCATGGGAACTTTCTTTCTGGGGGCCGGCACAGGCGGCCACGCCCCTCCTCTATAGACGCGTTGGCACTCGATAGATAGGAGTGCCAAAAATTATTCGCGGCCACATTAAATATTCAAAAGTATTATTTCGGCTGGCCGTTTCGTGATATCCGCAGAATGTCAAATAATTCAAAAGATTGAATTTTGCCGATCGAGTGCCTATTTATCGGACAAGTTCACTTTCACGGTTTCAGGCACAAGGGAGATTTCTTCGATGGCCGAAGGCAATCAGACGATCATGGAAAAAGCTGAAGCCCGCTTTGTCGACAAGCAGAAGAAGACAGCGGAGAAAAACAAGGCGACCGCTGAATATATGTCCGAGGCAAGAGCCAGGGAGATCAAGACGGCAAGGCTGAGGGAGCTTCGGCTGGCCAAGGAAGAGGCTGATCGTGTCGCCGAGGCCCTCAATCCGACGCCGAAGAAGAAGCGGGTGACCAAGAAAGTCACGGAGGCCAACACATGAGCCTCACCTTCCCCAACCGCAGCCGCAGCTATGACGAGGCGGGCCAGCGCATTCGTTTCGTCGGCCATGACGGCATGTTCCAGATCTCGTTTTCCGTCGCCGCCGACGCCATGGCCAAGATGCGGCCGGGAACCGCGGCCGATGAAGCCGGTTATCTCCAGACATTCGACACCGAGAGCAGTGCCATCCGCGAGGTCGCGTCGAAGGCCTACGACCGCACCCACAAGAGCATGTATGTTCTGACGGCGTCCGATTTCGGCTGATCAGTCCATTGCATGTCGCTCAAAACGACGATTAAAGATCCATCTCCTCGACCATCGCGCGTATCTTCGCAGCCTTTTCGAAATGGTCGAGGCGGTGGGTTCTGATCCACCATTCGGCGGCTTCCATCAGGAGTTCGGGGTTGTCGTTTCTGTTGGCGAAAAACGCATAGAACGACACGCCGACGCCGGCCCCCTTCTCGGAGATCTTGCGGTCGCAAACCTCCAGTATCTTCTGCTTCAGGCTGGCTCTCACGGGAATCCCTTGATTTGCGGTGCGGCAGGCTTCCGCCGGCGGGCCGCTACGGATCAGGCCTTGCGCTCGGCCCGTTCGCGGCGTTTGACATCGCGGACATTCATCTGCACGACCATGTCCTCGGCCTCGCGCGGCCCCATCCCGACCATCACCTTTTGCCGGACCACCGCAGGCTGGCCGGTGAAGACATCGATGATGCTCCAGCTCTGGGGAAGCTCCATACGCAGCGTGTAGCGGTTGGCCATGCCGGTCAGCCTTGCATCGTGAAAAACACGGCGCCCAGGATCAGCACCGTCCAGGCGACGACCGACAGTTTCAGCACCATGCCGCCATGCACGGCCAGAAGCTTCCGCAGGTGCGACACACCTGCCGACGAGGCCGGTGCCGCCGCCAGGGCAGCAGGAGCCTTGAGGCCAAGTTTTCCAAAGACGGGCAGCAGCGACGGTTCACGCACGAAAGGCCTCGAATGTCAGGAAAAAGCGAAGCAAGAACGCTCGACTCCCTTCCATACCACTCTTTTCGCGCGTGCCGGCATGCCAAATGCAAGACAGGACTGCTTTAACGTCCGGTCCGCACCGCCTTCGTAACGCACAAATCTATTCGTGGGGACTGACTGCCCTTGGGGCAGATTGGGACTGCTGTTCGACGCGAAATTTTGGAGGCCTCGCCTCGGAATCGAACCGAGGCTTCAGAGATTTGCCGTCTCCAGCGTAGCCGCTCCGCCACGAGGCCATGGCTGTTGAAGTAGCGGCCAAATATTTACGGAAAGGTTAATCCCGAGGGACTGTTCAGAATTTTCGGCACGATCTTCAGACCGTCCGCCAGCACATATTGCGGCCAGGTTTGCTGCCCGGCAGCGCCAACCCTTTGCCGGACCTCGCATCCCGCGCACGCTGCGATCCTTCACGCCTCAAGCGGCAGCCCGCCCCGTCTCGACCGAGGGCCTCCAGTACTGCGACTGGCGCTCTTCCCCTGAGCTAAGTGCTGCCGGCGCTGCTTTAACCCGCGTTTGCATTCGAAGGAAGAGAGCAGAGGCCCAACCAGCTTTTCCCTTGAACGGCGATCCAATCTGGTCTAGCCTCAGCTGAGAAAAGGTTTTCTCAAACAATTTCAGTCGGGCTCGGCCACCTGCCGGGCCTCTTTCAGATCGGTAAGAGAAAACCTTTTTCCAACTAAGGACTCTCGGCGCGATGCCATCGGACGATCTGCCTGTTCCGATCTTTTCCAAGCCAGTCACCTTGCGTGACGTGGCCGCGCAGGCCGGAGTCAGCGTCGCTACCGCATCCAAGGCGCTCAACAGCCAGGGCCGGATGACAGCCGAGACGCGCGAACGCATTCGCGAGACCGCCCGGCGGCTTGGCTTCCGGCCCAACAGCCTGGCGCAAAGCCTGCTCCGACGCCGCAGCTTCACCGTCGGCCTGCTCACCAACGATACCTATGGCCGCTTCTCGCTGCCGCTGATGTCGGGCATTTCGGACGCGCTGGTCGACAATGGCGTCTCGGTGTTCCTGTGCAATGTCGAGGAGGATCCGCGGCTGGGCCAGATGCATGTCGACGCCATGCTCGACAAGCGCGTTGACGGCATCATCGCCACTGGCAAGCGCATCGATCGTCATCTGCCCGTCGACCTCTCCAATCTGCGCGTCCCGGTGATCTATGCCTTCACGCAGCCCGACCCCGACGCCGTTGCCTTCGTCTCGGACGATGTTGGCGGCGCCCGGCTGGCCGTCGAGCATTTTTGCCGGCTTGGCCGCAAGCGCATCGCCCACGTCACCGGGCCGGCGAGCTTTGCCGTGGTACACGCGCGCGTCCAGGCTTACCGCGACGTGCTCGCCGAAAACGGCCTGACGGTCAGCGAGCCGCTGCTCGGCTCCTGGTCGGAAGCCTGGGGTCACCAGGCGGTTGCGCAACTGTTCGACGGCAAAAGCGAAAGGCCGGACGCGGTCTTCTGCGGCAACGACCAGATCGCGCGCGGCATCATCGATGCTCTGCGCGAACGCGGCCTCGACGTACCCAGGGATGTCGGCGTCATCGGTTTCGACAATTGGGAGATCGTGGCCGAGGCGACGCGCCCGCCGCTGACCTCTGTCGACATGAACCTGGTCGCGCTCGGGCGCGAGGCCGGGTTGACCCTGCTTTCGCTGGTCGGCGGCAAGCCCGCCGCGCCCGGCATTCGAAAACTGCCGTGCCGGCTGGTGGTGCGGCAGTCATGCGGCCATCCGCCGGGTGGCTGAAAACGAAGCGCCGCGCAATCGGCGCCAAGCCGCGGACCGCGGCCAACCTTGGAGGAGGAGAACATGAGGAACCTGATTGCCAAACTGGCCCTGGCCGCTGCCGTTCTGGGCGGCGGTCTCGGCACTGCCGCCGCCGAGACGGCCAACATATGGGTGCGCGCCGACGGTTCGAATTTCATGCCGAGGATCGTCGATGCCTACAACAAGGCGCACACCAACCAGGTCAAGCTCGATATCATCCCCAATGCCGAGATCATCCCCAAATACGGTGCCGCGGCCGCCGGCGGCACAGCGCCCGACGCGCTGTCGCTCGACCTGATCTACACGCCCTCCTTCGCCGCAGCCGGCCAATTGGAGGACATCACCGACTGGGCAAAGTCCCTGCCCTATTTTGCCAGCCTGTCGCCGGCGCATGTGAAGACCGGCACCTACAAGGACCACATTTACGGCCTGCCCTTCTCCGCCGACGCCTCGGTGCTGATCTGGAACAAGAAGCTGTTCAAGCAGGCCGGCCTCGATCCCGAAAAAGGCCCGGCCAACTGGGCCGAGATCGCGGCCGATGCCGAGAAGGTCAACGCGCTCGGCGGCAACATCAAGGGCTTCTACTTCTCGGGCAATTGCGGCGGCTGCAACATCTTCACCTTCACGCCCCTGATCTGGGCGTCTGGTGGCGACATCCTGAGCGAAGACGGCTCGAAGGCGACGCTGGACAGCCCGCAGCTGCGCGGCGCCATCGATCTCTACCGCTCGATGGTCAAGAAGGATCTGGTACCGGCAGGCGCACAGACCGACACCGGCGCCAATTTCTTTGCCGCCTTCGCCGCCGGCAATATCGGCATCTCGCCGTCCGGCGCCTTTGCCATCGGCGCGCTCAACACCCAGTATCCCGACATCGATTACGGCGTCACCTTCCTGCCGGGCAAGGACAGCGGCTGGTCGTCCTTTGCGGGCGGCGACAATTTCGTCGTCACCAAGGGCACCACGAAACTGCCCGTGGTGAAGGAGTTCCTCGACTTCGCCTATTCGCTCGAGGGCCAGACCATCCTTGCCAAATACGGAAGCCTGCCGGTGCGCGGCGACATCGCCAAGGACGCGTTGAAGGATCTCGATCCGCGCTACCAGATCGCCGCCGAAGCCATGGCCAAGGGCAAGACGCCCTATTCGGTGGTGTTCAACGACCTGATCAACTCCGCCAACGGCCCGTGGACGCAGATGATCAACGAGGTCTTCTTCGGCGACGATGTCGATGGCGCGATAGCCAATGCGCAGGAAACGATGCAGTCGATCATCGACCAGGCGCCGCAGAAGTAGCGGACGCCTGCCGGCCGCCCGCCTGTCTCCCTGGGCGCTTGGCCGGATACCGCATCGCCAACGGCAGGGCTATCACGTTGAGAAAAGACCCCCTCATCCGGCCGCTTCGCGGCCACCTTCTCCCCGCCGGGGAGAAGAGGCTGGCACCATCCCCGGCAACCTCCTCTCCCCTCGGGGAGAGGTCGGATTGCCCCGAATTGCTCTCTTCAATTCGGTTGGCAATCCGGGTGAGAGGGTTCTTTGCCAATGTCCCAATAGCACCGAGCGCGCAGCCATGACCGTCATCACCGCAGCAACCCCTGCCCCGCCCCGCGCCCGCAAGGTCGCCAGCCGCCACCAATGGATCGGCCTGCTCTATGTCGCGCCGGCTGTCGCGCTGGTCGTCGTCTTTTTCCTGATCCCGCTCGGCATGACGGCGTGGATGTCGCTGCACAACTGGCCCCTGATGGGCGAGCACAGCTTTATCGGCCTCGGCAACTATGTCGCCATCCTGCGCGACACCCGGTTCTGGAACGCGCTGCGCTTCACCGCCTACTACACCGTGATCGTCACCATCGCGATCTTCGTGGTGGCGTTTCCGCTGGCGCTGTTCGTCGAGCGGCCGCGGCCGCTGACCAATCTTTACCGGACGATGTTCTTCATGCCGGCGGTTGTCGGCTTTGCCTCGGCCAGCCTGCTCTGGTCATGGCTGTTGAACGTCGATTCCGGCCTGTTCAGCCCGGCCGCCTACGACCTTGGCCTGATCGACAGGAAGTTCAACCTCTTGGCCACCTTCCAGCCGGCCTTCTGGTCGATCATCGCCATGGTCGTCTGGAAGGTCGCCGGCTTCACCATGATCATCCTGATGGCCGGCCTGCAATCGATCCCGCAGGATCTGCAGGAGGCGGCCGTCATCGACGGCGCCGGTCCGTTCGCCAGGTTCAGGGCGATCACTTTGCCGCTGATGCGCCGCACGCTGGCGCTGGCCCTGATCCTGTCGGTCGCCGGCTCGATCCTCGCCTTCGACCAGTTCTACATCATCCTGCGCGGCGGCCCACGCAACCAGACGCTGACGGCGGTCTACTGGATCTTCAACCAGTCCTTCGTGTCGTTCAAGCTCGGCTACGGCGCGGCTTTGTCGATGGTGCTGCTGGTGATCCTGGTGGCGCTCAGCCTCGTCCAGCTGTGGCTGCTGCGCAAGCCGGAGGGGCTCGACTGATGGCGCAGGCCGCTTCCCGCAACCGCCGGCTCTTGAGCCGCATCGGCGAGCATTCGACCGGCATCGTCGCCTCGGTGCTGTTTGCCGCGCCGATCGTGTGGGCGGTGCTGTCGGCGTTCAAGCCGGCGGCCGAAGCGCGCCTGCCGCCGCTGCCGCCCTGGCCGACATCAGGCTTCTCGCTGGAGAACTACGCCACGCTCAACAGCTTCGGCGACGGGCTGTGGGTCTCGGCGCAAAACAGCATCTACGTCTCGGTGATGACCGTCGTGCTGTCGGTCGCCGTCAGCGTGCTGGCCGGCTACGGCTTTTCGCGGTTCCGGTTTCCGTTCAAGGACCTGTTCTTCATCCTCATCCTGTCGACGATCATGATCCCGTTCCAGTCGATCCTGACGCCGATCTTCCTGGTGCTGACCAAGCTTGGCCTGCACAACACGCTGACCGGCCTGGTCGGCGTTTATGTGACGCTGCAACTGCCGTTTTCGATCTTCATGATGCGCAACGCCTTCGACGCGGTGCCGCGCGAGATCGAGGAAGCCGCCCGCATGGACGGCGCCGGCAATCTCACCATGCTTTGGAAGGTGATGCTGCCGCTGGTCTGGCCGGGCGTCGTGACCATCGCCCTGTTTGCCTTCCTCGGCGCCTGGAACGAATTCCTCGCCGCCCTCGTGCTGATGACCGACCAATCCAAATTCACGCTGCCAGTGATGATGACCGCACTGCAGTCGGGCCGCTTCGGCGCCATCGACTGGGGCGCGGTGCAGGCGGGCGTCACCGTGATGATGGTGCCGTGCCTCATCCTGTTCCTGGCGCTGCAGCGCTTCTACATCCGCGGCCTGATGGCCGGGGCCGTCAAATAGAATGGAGTAAATTCATGACCGCATCGCCATCCGCAAAAACCGGGAAACCGAAGCTCGCCTTCCGCCCGCTGCCGGTGCCGCAGGTCGACGTGCACGGCTTCTGGGGCGATCGCGCCGACGCTGTCGCCGCCCGCACCGCCGATATCCTTTACGAGCGCTGCGTGGAGGCCCGCATGCTGGAGCAGATCGATCCGGACCGTCCCTCGCCCGGCATAGTCATCCCCTTCCACTCGCCCTCTCCCGACGAAGCCGACCGCCAAGGCGCGGAATTCACCGGATCGACGGTGACCACGCAGATGTTCTGGGATTCCGATCTCGGCAAGACGATCGAGACCGCGGCCTATTCGCTGTACCGGCGCAAGAATCCCGAACTGGAGAAGAAGATCGACGCCGTCATCGACATGTATGGCAGGCTGCAGCAGGAGGACGGCTATCTCTCCAGCTGGTACCAACGCATCCAGCCCGGCAAGCGCTGGACCAATCTGCGCGACTGCCACGAGCTCTATTGCGCCGGCCATCTGATCGAGGGCGCGGTCGCCTACTACCAGGCGACGGGAAAACGCAAGCTGCTCGATATCATGTGCCGCTATGCCGACCACATCGCGTCGGTACTCGGCCCGGAGCCCGGCAAGAAGAAGGGCTATTGCGGCCACGAGGAGATCGAGCTGGCGCTGGTCAAGCTGGCACGGGTGACCGGCGAGCGGAAATATATGGAGTTGGCCAGATACTTCATCGACCAGCGCGGTCAGCAGCCGCATTATTTCGACGAGGAGGCCCGCGCCCGCGGCGCCGACCCGAAGGCCTATCATTTCAAAACCTATGAATACAGCCAGTCGCATATCCCGGTGCGAGAACAGAACAAGGTCGTCGGCCATGCTGTCAGGGCGATGTACCTCTATTCCGGCATGGCCGATATCGCGACCGAATATGGCGATGATACGCTGCGAGCAGCACTCGACCTTCTGTGGGACGATCTCACCACCAAGAGTCTCTACATCACTGGCGGACTGGGGCCGTCGGCGCACAATGAGGGCTTCACCAGCGACTACGACCTGCCCAACGAAAGCGCCTATGCCGAGACCTGTGCGGCGGTCGGCCTGGTGTTCTGGGCCAGCCGCATGCTCGGCATGGGGCCGAACGCGCGCTACGCCGACATGATGGAACGCGCCCTCTACAACGGTTCGATCTCGGGCCTGTCGCTCGACGGCTCGCTGTTTTTCTACGAGAATCCATTGGAAAGCCTGGGCAAGCACAACAGGTGGAAGTGGCACCGCTGCCCGTGCTGCCCGCCCAATATCGGGCGCATGGTCGCCTCGATCGGCAGCTATTTCTACAGCCTGGCCGACGATGCGCTGGCCGTCCACCTCTATGGCGACTCGACCGCGCGCTTCGATATATCGGGCGTCCCGGTGAGCCTGACGCAGGTCAGCAGCTATCCCTGGGACGGCGCCGTCGACATCATGCTCGAACCGCGGGCGCCGGTCGAGTTCACTTTGCACCTGCGCATTCCCGCCTGGAGCGCCAGTGCCGGGTTGAAGATAAACGGCGAAGCCATCAGGCTGGCGGATATCACCAGCGACGGCTACGCCGCGATCAAGCGGACATGGAAAAAGGGCGACAATGTCCGGCTCGATCTCGAAATGCCGATCGAGCGGCTTTATGCCAACCCGCAGGTGCGCCAGGATGCTGGCCGCGTCGCGCTGTCACGCGGCCCGCTGATCTATTGCGTCGAGGCATCAGACAATGACAGCCAGCCGCATCGCCTGACGCTGCCGCGGACGGCCACCATCGAAGCGCAGCACCGGCCGGAACTTCTCGGCGGCGTGGTGACGCTGTCGACCGCGGCACTTGCCGATGTCTCCGACGGCTGGCAGGACGGGCTCTACAGGCCCGAGCCGCCGGCCACCGCCGAGACGCGACTGACCGCCATTCCCTATTTCGCCTGGAACAACCGCGAGCCCGGCGAGATGCTGGTATGGCTCAGGGACGGCTGAACGAGGTCGGTGTATCGGCGATGACCGATCCAAGCTCAGCCGCGGTCGATGCCGCGGTTTCGGGCTTTTGGTCCATATAGCGCAGACGCAGGCGCAGGAATGGCGCCTCGACGCAGGTATAGCTGAGATAGCCGATCGGGATCGTCGCCACGAAGCACAATGCGGACCAGAGGCATGCGACGTAGAAATTGCTGATGCTCATGACATTCGTGTCTATGAACGCTGCCAATTGCATGACGAAGAACAGGTGCAGAAGATAGATCGAATAGCTGTAGGCCCCAGCCTTCTCCAGTACCCTGAACGGCGGGCTTGTTCGCTTTCTCGAAAAGCTCGTGTCGTAGTAGGCGATGCCGAATGAATAGGCTGCCGCCTCCAGGGTCGGCAGGATGATCCATATCCAATGAGGCGACGGATAGCGGCCCAGTTGGTAAAATCCGCCGGCTGCATCGAACCACCAGAAGAACCCCGAAAAAGCCATGAGAACGGCCAGCGCCAGCCAGTGTTGGTTCTTCGCGTGGGCACGCAGGTGAAAGGCAAGAATGCCGGCCAGGAACTGATCCGCATGGCCTATGATGGTTGCGGACGCCGCCGACTGCACTTCGCCGATCTGCACATACAGGACGGACCTCAGCACAATGGCTGCCGCGATGAACAGCAAGGGCGCGAACACAAACCGCCTGGATACCATCAGCAAGAACGGCAGCAACAGGTAGAAGTGCGCTTCGATCGTTATCGACCAGCCGCCATTCGGGAGGGTGGGAAAAAGAAACCCCAATCCGACGCCCGTGAAATACCCGTCGAGGGACTGGCCGGCCACGTACCTGCGGCAGGCCTCGATGCATAGCACGACCAGGAGAAGCGGAAGCAGCCTGAGGGCCCTGTTGGCAAAGAAGGGCAGATAGTTGATCTGCTTTCCATCGAGCAGCTTGGCGAACAGGTAGCCGGAAAGCGCCATGAACAGGGAAACGCCAGTATGCCCTTCATCCAGAACGCTGAAGATAGGAAGAGCCGGCACGAAATCATAAGGCACGGGGCCTTCAGGAGAAGCATGAAGGAAATGCCAGGTAAAGACAAGAAAGGCCGCCAGGCCACGAACATGATCCAGCGCTGGGTAGTGCTCTCCGGTCGAGGATTTCATGATTGGTCCACGCGCACCGTGTCCTGCGCCGGTGTTCAGGTCATCGTTGGCCCAGAACTGTTTTCAATTCATTAAACCTTCACTGCGGAGACTTACGAAATCAGAGATTTGCTTCGCAAGGTGCTGTGGCCTGCAAGCATCCGGAGCCAAACACGACTGAAGCGTGCCGCGTCTGAGCGGATCACTTCTGGGCGGATCACTTCTGGGCGACGGTCAGCCCGATCTCTTCCGCCACCAGTTCCTGCAGCCGCCACAGATTGCGGTCGCGGATGCCGCAGGCTTCGAGGTGGCGGATCGTCTCGAATAGATATTGCGCGCCCGAGCCCCAATGACCGACGGCTGTCACCAGCGTCGCCGCGATCGCCTGCTTGTCGAGCTTGCCGGCATAACGCGGATTGGCGGGATCGACGACGAAACCAAGCGCGCGACATGGGCCGCCTTCGGTCCTGACCTGCAGCCAGCGCGGCACGTTGACGGCGGGCAGGATGGTCATTTCGCGGCGCAGCAGCGCTTCGAGGTTGGCCGCCACCGGTTCCGCGATCTCGAACACCACGCCCTGGCACTGGCCGCCGCGATCGAGCGCCATCATCAAGCCGGGCTGCTCGACCGTGCCGCGAAAACGCTGCACCGTGAAGCAGAACGAACGATGCCAGCCGCTGGCCACCGCGCGTTCTCCGCCCCTCACCTCGCCGGCGGGCTTCCACAGCAGCGAGCCATAGGCAAATAGTTTCAGCGGCCCGGCCGGAGCGCCGGCCAGCACCTCGTCGCGGATGCGCGCATAGTCGGCGTCGGTCATGTGAACCATGCCCGGCGTCGGCCCGGCATCCTCGACAGCACGCATAGTGCGCGCGACCAACGCCTCGGTCAGCGCCATCGGCGTGTTGCGCGGCACGGACTTGCGCGGCGATATGGCAGAAATCGGCTGGTTCATTTCATACCCTCTACCGTCGCCGTCATGTTGCCGAAGGCAGAGGGATTCTCAAGGGTCCATGTGACCGGCGCAAAATTCGGCCGATGCCGGGCGGGTGACCCTCCCGCCCGGCTCCAATCATTCTAGTGCTTGGTGCTCTTGCCGCCGATGGGGATGCGCCTCATCTTGTTCTGTGCCTTCTCGGATTTCGGCAAGGTGACGAACAGCACGCCGTTGCGGAAATCGGCAGCGACCTTGTCTTCTTCGACTTCGAAGCCGATCGGAATGCGACGTTCGAAGCGGCCGTAGAATCGCTCGGAGAACTGACGTTCCTTGTCGTCGGTTTCGGCGTGTTTTTCACCGCGCAACGTCAGGACGCCGTCATCGAGCAACACCTCGATGTCCTTTTCCTCCATGCCAGGTATTTCGGCGGTCACGCGGATTTCCTTGTCCGTTTCCGAGATTTCCACGCTAGGCCAGCCACCGCCCGCTGAAGAGAGCCTGCCCAAGGATGGGAGACGTGAACCGAAACCGCGGAACATGTCGTCAACAAGGCGGTTCATCTCGCGATGCAGGCTCATGAATGGGTCCTGATCGCGGTCGCCTGAGAGGGTCTGAACCTGGTTCGGATCGCGACCCCATGGCATCAGATCACGAATGGTCATTGCACTTGCTCCTTTCTTGATCCTGTCTATCGTTCGTTTGCATGCTCTGGTTGCCATGCTCGGACGATGCACGTCTGCGCCATTGGCGCTCCGGTCCAGTTGAGAACGCCTGGATCAGTGGCGGGGCTCGCGCACCTGAGCCTGCCCGAGGGCCACCGCCCCTGACCCGCGCGGCGCCCGTGAAGCCGGCGCCTCGTCGGCACTGGTGCGGAGGATTTTGGACTCCGTCGCGGGTGGGTCAAGACCTCGTAATGTAATGTGATTGGTGCATGCAGGTGCCTGCGTCACCGGTGCTGTCCACATCAGCCGTGCCCTTCGATCGGCATGTCGCGAAACAGTGGTCAACCGCCAGCTTGATGTCTGCTGGACCGGAGCCGCCTCGGCCTCAACGCGCGGCTGGTCGGCTGGATCGGCGGTCTCGAGGACAGGGAACAATGCCGCTGGCAGGCCGTTCTGTTCCTTGCCGGAGGATGCCATGAACGACGCGTCGGCACAGCCCGCTGGCCCCGTCCTTTCATCGGCGGAGCGCGTCAACACGCTGTCGCATTTTCACCGCGCCGAGATCGCTCGCATGGCGGGATGGCGCGACCGGCTGGACAGGACAACCAACTGGGCAATCACGGTGGTGGCGGCGCTGCTTTCGGTATCGCTGTCGACGGCCAGTGCGCATCACGGCGTTCTGCTGTTCGCCATGTTGCTGATCCTGCTGCTGCTATGGATCGAGGCCCGCCGATATCGGTTCTTCGATTTCTATAGGGCGCGCGTACGCCAGTTCGAGCGCCACTATTTCGCGCAGATCTTTTCCCCACAGCCCGACTTTGCCTCGGACTGGCTGCTCATCGTCGGGGAAGGCCTACGCGCGCCGAAGTTCCTGCTGTCGCAGCGCGTCGCGCTAGCCCGTCGGCTGCGGCGAAATTACATCTACCTGTTCCTGATCCTCTTGCTGGCATGGGTGCTCAAGATATCCACGCCCAGCCTTCAAACCGTGGGCGTCAGGACCGGCTTTGCCGGTTCGCTTCGCGAAGCCGTAGACAGCGCCGCCCTTGGCCCCGTTCCCGGTGTGGCGATCGTGGTTGTCGTGGCCGCATTCTATGTCGGGTTGCTTGCCATCGTCTTTTTCACGGCCGATAACGACGGCGAACTGTCCTTTGGCGACGTGCATGTTTGACGTTGATGCCCGGCAACACGCCGCTGCAACGCAAACGGCGGCCCGCGCGCTGAGATGGTCGGTCCGCCGAGACGTTTGAGGGAACGGAACTTCGCGCCTAGATGCCGAAGAACTGCTTGCCAACCATGTAACCCAGTGCCGCCACGACCAGCGGAAACAGCGCCGGCGCGGCTTTGCCCAGAAGGGAGACCTGCGGGTCCTTCGCCGGCGTATGACGTGCATTGCCGAGATTCTTGGTCATTGCTTGCCTCAGGTTCGAAAGACTCATTAGCAAATGCTGATTAACAGCATGGCCGCATTAACGGCTTGATAGGAAATCAACTCTGATCAGATGCAAATTCTAATGATCGGCACATGGACGGCAAAGACGCGCTGCCCTATTTGGCGGCGTTCGAAGCATTGACGGGGACGCGCGGCCGTTCGCGGCAATCGACAAAAACACGCCCGAACAACAAGATGGCTCAGGAGCTCGATTTAGCAGGTGAGCGCCAGCTCCGAAGCCGGTGCAGTTCATCCGCCGCCTCGCCCGAGCTTCGTGTTGATAGCTCGGGGTCGAACGCATGTCCGCGGCGTAGGCAGGCCGCCTCCCGTCAAAAAATTCGCAAACCAATGTCGGACTGGCTAGGCTTCGTCCGTCCTTGGGGTATCGAACAGGCATTCATGAAAGGATCCAGCAATGCCCGGCACCGTACGTTTGCACCGCGTTCTGACGACCAGCCCTGAAAAGGTCTATCGCGCCTTCGTTGAAGCGGACGCGCTGGCCAAGTGGCTTCCGCCAAACGGCTTCACCTGCACGGTCCATAATTTCGAGGCAAAGGTCGGAGGCACGTTCAAGATGTCGTTCCGCAATTTCACCACCGGCGACAGCCACGCCTTCGGCGGCGAATACCTTGAACTCGTTCCGGGCGAGCGCCTGCTCTACACCGACAGGTTCGACGATCCGAACCTGCCCGGCGAGATACGGGTGACCGTGGTCTTGAAAAAAGTGTCGGTCGGCACTGAAATCGACATCACCCAGGCCGGCATTCCGGACGTCATTCCGGTCGAGGCCTGCTATCTCGGCTGGCAGGAATCGCTCAGAAATCTGGCAAAGCTCGTCGAGCCCGAGATCAATCAATAGGCTGCGGATGGCCGGGAGAACGGCCGTTTCTGGCCTGCCGAAGCCTGAAACTTGGACTGTGGCGGGAACTGCCCTTTGTCGCTAGCAATTCATCATTGCGGCACCCCTGTGCCTGGACGTGTCGATGAAGAATGCAGCGGAGGTTGAAAAAGCATGACTCTGACCAACCGAGACATCGTCGAGTTGACGGCGTGGCGGCGCCAGCTGCACCAGTATCCGGAAATCTCGAATGAAGAGGAGAAGACGGCAAAGGAGGTCGTCGCCTTCCTCGCCGATACGGGGCCGGACAAGGTGCTGACACAGCTCGGCGGGCACGGCGTCGCGGTCACATATGACAGCGGCAAAGCAGGGCCGACGGTGCTGTTCCGTTCGGAACTCGATGCCTTGCCTATCGAAGAACTTTCAGGCGTGCCGCATGCGTCGCGCGTGCCGGGCAAGTCGCATATGTGCGGCCATGACGGACACACCGCCATCCTGGCATCCCTCGGCCGGCAGTTGGGGCGCGAGCGGCCTGCAAGCGGCCGCGTCGTGCTGATGTTCCAGCCGGCGGAGGAAACCGGCAATGGCGCAGCCGGCGTCGTTGCCGATCCCCGCTTCGGCGAGATCGCGCCGGATTTCGCTTTCTCGTTGCACAACCTGCCTGGCGTGCCGTTCGGCGAGGTGCGGCTCAAGCCCGGCGTGGTCAACTGTGCGTCACGCGGCATGCGCATCGTGCTGGAGGGCAAGACCGCCCATTCGTCCATGCCGGAGACCGGCACCTCGCCGATGCTGGCGATCAGTGAGCTGATGCCGGCGCTGCCGGCGCTCGGGCGCGGAACCTTCGCCGACGACGACTTCTCCATGCTGACCGTCACCCATGCCGCGATGGGCGAGGCCGTGTTCGGCATCGCGCCTGCTCATGCGCAGGTGTGGGCAACGCTGCGCACCCGGCGTGACGAGCGCATGGCGAACCTTTGCGCTGCTGCCGAAGCACTGGTCGCCAGGATCGCCGGCGAGCATCGCCTTACCGCCCGCTGGGACTATCACGAGATCTTCGTCGCCAGCGTCAACGCGCCGGACGCGGTGGAGCATCTGCGGCGCGCGCTCGATGAAGAGGGCGTATCGCACGGCGAAGAGGCCCTGCCGATGCGCGCCTCGGAAGATTTCGGCCTGTTCGGCCATAGTGCCAAGTCGGCGATGTTCTTCCTCGGTGCGGGCGAGCGGCACCCCGCCTTGCACAATCCCGACTATGACTTTCCCGACGACCTGATCCCGATCGGGTCGAGGATCTTCATGCGCACGGCACGCAATCTCCTGGGCTGACCTCCGCCAACTCCAACGCCGAAAGGAACATGCAATGCCAAAGATACCGAAGAACACGATTTGCCTTTGGTTCGACAAGGACGCCGAGGCTGCGGCGCGCTTCTACGCAGAGACCTTTCCCGACACCAGCGTGGGCGCCGTTCACCGTGCGCCGAGCGATTTTCCGTCCGGCAAGAAAGGCGACGTGTTGACGGTCGAATTTACCGTCGCCGGCATTCCCTGCATCGGATTGAACGGCGGCTCCACATTCAAGCAGAACGAGGCCTTCTCGTTCCAGATCGCCACCGACGATCAGCAGGAAACCGACCGCTACTGGAATGCCATCGTCGGCAATGGCGGCCAGGAGAGCGTGTGCGGCTGTGCAAGGACAAATGGGGCGTGTCCTGGCAAATCACGCCGCGCACGCTGACCGAGGCCATGGCGGCCGGCGGCGAGGAAGCCAAACGCGCCTTTGATGCGATGATGGAGATGACGAAGATCGACGTCGCGGCGATCGACGCAGCCCGGCGCGGCTGACCTCGATCGCGGCTGAGTTGCTATCTGACCTTGATGACGACCTTGCCCTTGGCGCGTCCTGTTTCGACATAGGCCAGCGCCTCATTGGTCGCCTCGAAGGGAAATATCCGGTCGACGACCGGGCGGATCGCGCCGGATTCGATGAGCGATGCGATCTTGCTCAGCTGCTCGCCCTGCGCCCACATGAAAAGGAACGAGAACGTCACGCCACGGCGCTTGGCTTTCGCTCGAATACCGCGGCTCAGCAGGCGAAGCACCAGCCTCAGCACCACGTTCAGTCCCTTTTCCCTGGCAAATTCCGGATCCGGTGGGCCGGAGATGGAGATGAGCTTGCCACCCGGTTTCAGCACATTCAGTGATTTTTCAAGTGTCTTGGCGTCTTGGCTGTTCAAGACGACGTCGTAGCCCGAAAGGACTTTCTCGAAATCGTCTTTCCTGTAGTCGACGACGATATCGGCGCCGAGCCCCTTGACCAGACCGGCACTCGCCGCGCTGGCGGTGGTCGCAATGGTCGCGCCGAGATGCTTTGCCAGTTGGATGGCGAATGTCCCCACGCCGCCGGAACCGGCTTGAATGAAGACCTTCTGTCCCTTCTTCAGCTTGGCCCTTTCGACGAGCGCCTGCCAGGCGGTCAGGCCGACCAGCGGGATCGAGGCCGCCTCCTCCATGCTGAGGTTCCCGGGTTTCAGGGCCACGTCGGCTTCATCCATGGCTATGAACTCGGCGAACGTCCCGATCCGGCCATCGCGCGGCCGCGCATAGACGTCGTCGCCGAGTTTGAATTTGCGGACTTTCGATCCCACGCGCACAACCCTCCCGGCCACGTCGTGACCCAGGATGAAGGGCCGGCGATAGGGCAGGATCAGCTTGAACTCTCCGGTTTTGACCTTGGAATCGAGCAGGTTCACCGCCGCTGCGTGGACCTCGACCAGGACATCGCTGTCCCCGAGTTTCGGCTCCGGCATTTCGGCTAGCCGCAGAGTGCCGTTCTTGCTGTACTTGTCGACGACGAATGCCTTCATGGCAGTGACTTTCTGAGAGTGATTTTGGTGTGTCGCATGTGCGTGAAATCCTCTGCTCGCTGCGTTCAAACGGGCAGGCGGAATTGTTTCCGCAGGCTCTTGTCGAATATCCCAGCGGGAGCAAAGCGACGCAGCAGGCTGACCTGGCGCGCAGCCTTGCCGGCGGTGTAGCGCCGTTGCGGACGGGCATCGGTCGCTGCCTTGACGACCACTTGCGCCACCACTTCCGGCCGGTCGGCGACAGGCATCACGTCGCGAAGCAGCGCTTCCAGCGTAGCTCGGGCTTGATCGTATTCCTGCAACGGCGAATCCGGCTGGATCCCGTTCTGGTCGAAGACAGTACGAACGAATGCCGGCTCGATGACCGAAACGCGGATATTGAAGGCGCGAACCTCGTGGTCGAGCGATTCCGAATAGCCCTCAAGCGCGTGCTTGACCGCCGAATAATGCGCTGAATACGGCGCCGGCACCAGTCCCAGCACAGAGCCGATATTGATGATGTGCCCCTCGCCACGCTGCCGCATCGACGGCAGCACCGCATTGGTCATGCGGATGACGCCGAACAGATTGACGTCGAACAGAGCCTGCACCTGGGCAATCGAGAATTCCTCGGCGCCTCCAAGCTGGCCGACCCCGGCATTATTGACCAAGAGGTCGATCCGGCCGGTCTGCGAGAGCACCGTCGAAACGAGTGCGGCAACGGCCTCACTGTCGGTCACGTCGCAGATCAGCATGGTCACCCCGTCCGGATCGTTGCCGGCCTTGCGCCGGCTGGTTCCGAAGACGGTGAACCCGGCCCGCGCAAGGGCTTCGGCACTGGCGCGGCCGATGCCCGAAGAGGCTCCGGTCACAACAGCGGTTTTTCCGGCATTCGTTTTCATTTCGTGCTCCAAACTCATGGGGGCTAGCTTTTTTGCATCTGTTAAATTACAGTCGTAATATCAGATTATGATCATAATGCAATAGCAGAAAGGAATAGCAGCCATGCGCTACGAAAAGGGCAGGAAGGACGCCTCGCGCGGCCGGATCCTGGAGGTCGCCGCGGAACGCTTTCGGAAAAACGGCATAGCGGCGTCCGGACTGGCAACCATCATGGGCGACGCCGGGCTGACGAACGGGGCTTTCTATCCCCACTTTCAATCAAAGGCGGCGCTTGTCCGTGAAACGGTCGCTGCAGCTCTCGAGGATCAGTCCGACGAGATACGGCAAGCATTGGCCTCCGGCGGCTTGGCAATGGCCATAGACACATATCTGTCGGCGGCGCATCGGGATAACCCCGGGAAGGGCTGCGCCTCTGCCGCCTTGCTGGCGGAAATCGCCCGTGAGCCACCCGAAACGCGTCAGCTTTATACCGAGCGTTTGCTGACCCAGGTGCACCAGGTGTCGGTAGAGCTGCCGCCGCAAACTCCTGATCCGGAGGGCGTTGCGTTCGCTATCTTTGCGACCCTCATTGGCACGCTTCAGCTGGCCCGTGCCGTGGAGGGAACGGAATTGTCGGATCGTATCCTTGCGGCAGGGAAAGCTGCGGCGCGCGCGCTGATCGAGCAGAGTTAAGGGCGTACCACGCGTGGGCACGTCAAAGTTATTCTCATGCGGTGTGACGCCCAGCCCCGCATCGGCCCCTTGGCAGGAACAGCACCGCCCGTATGATGGTCAGATGCGCGCCCGCTCTTCAGTGCCCGGTGCCGCGACCGAAGGACCTGGCGTCCTTGGCCAGCACCAGCTCGGCATCGTCGGTAACATAGCTGACATAGCGATAGTCGCGGATGAAGCTGATCTGACCTTCCCGCCACTCCAGCCACATGAAATGATGCGGTTTCTGGTCGGCATGGCTTTCGAACACAGCGATCACCTCGCGGCCGTCGAGCCAGGCCGGCGTCAGCCACACGCGGTCGCTTTTGGCGTAGATCGTGAAGAACATGCCGACATCCGCCGCACCCGAGCGCGTCGCATGCAGGGACTGATGAAGCCTGACGTCGTCGGCAAGCAGGGCGCGCAAGCCGTCCCAATCGCGCTGGTTGAACAGGGTCGCATAACGGACCACGGCGGCCGACGCGATACGCGCATCGGGAGCCGAGCTGGCCTGCGCACTGACTTCCCTAAGCCGGGCGCGGCCGCGCGCCAAGTGCCCTTTCACCGCATCGACCGTGATGCCGAGCAAAGCAGCGATCTCGGCCAGCGGCTCGTCGAGCACATCTCTGAGGATGACGACGCTGCGCTGGAGCAGCGGAAGCTCCGCGAAGCGCGACACTGCGGTCTGTATAGCTTGCCTGCGCATCAGCATCTCCACCGGGTCGGCTTTGGTGTCGTCGGCAATTTCAAGCGCCGCCTCGATAGGCTCCGCCGCGCGGATCGCGCGGCTGCGCAGCAGGTCCAGCGCACGGTTGTGGGCGACGCGGAACAGCCAGGGCCTGAGCTGCGGCACCTCGCCCAGCTCATTCAGCGCAACGAAGGCTCGCGCAAACGTGTCCTGCACGACATCCTCCCCGTCGATGACCGAGCCCATCAGGCGCGCGCAATAGCGGTGCAGCTCTGGCCGCATCGCGGCGGCAAGGGCAAGCAGCCCTTCCCGTCGGTCGCGGTCCACGGCAGGATCTCGTTCGCTCAAGCCGCAGCCCCCTCCATCACGGTTACGCCCGCGTCGCCATTGAGGCCGAAGACGATGCCCTCCGCATATTGCGGGTCTTCCAGCACGGAAACCACCCTGTCGCCGAAGGTCCGGGGCGGCATCGGCGCACCGAAGCGGGTGACGAATTGTTCGGGCGTGATGCCCATGGATCCGGAATAGGCGCCGGCCGCCGCATCGCCTGTTCCGGTGCCGAGGATCATCTGCCGCGGCACGATCGCCTGAAAGCGGATGCCGAGCTTCTTCTCCAGCGAAACGCCATTGGCGTACTTCGCCATGAACCACAGCATGCGCTTGGCGCCGCCATAGCCCCCCGACAACTGCGACCCGGTGACGGCGGCACCGCTCGATCCCACCAGAACACGGCTGCCCGGCTTGAGCGGCAGGTTGAGCGCCGCCTGCAGCCAGTATAGCCCGGCCTTGACGTCGGTTTCCCAGGCGATTGAAAAATCTTCCCAGCTCAGTTGGTCCAACCGGCCCATCCGGGGCGTGGCACCAGCATTCAGGACCACGACGTCAGGACGAACCTCGCTAAGAATGCGATAGGCCGCGCCCTCCTCCGCAACGTCGGCGCGGATAGTGGCGACCCCAAGCCGCGCACCGACCGCATCCAGCGCCTCGACGCCACGGGCAACGACGGTCACGCTGGCGCCCTGTTCGACCAGCGCCTCGACCAATCCGAGGCCAAGCCCACGGCTGCCACCGGTGACCACGATTTCTTTATTCCTGAGGCTCATCGACCCTGCTCCTTAGCTTCACTGTAGCTAAGACGTTTGAGGGTCGGAAAAAGAGCCAAGGTTTGGCGAGGCGCGCTGTCGCGGCGACGATCCGCGACATGCCGGCAATGTTGGCGATAGGGCGGAAGAAGCATGATGCCGCGCCGCGTGGGCAGTGGAGCGATTAGGGGCTGCATTGCATTAAATGTGAAGCCCAATTGCGCTCATGTCACCCCCAGCCAAACAGCCGCGCCAGCCGCTTCTTGAGCGGTCGCAGGGACAGGCGCCGACGCCGGGAGAATCCCGCAATCCTCTGCCGCACCGCATGCATGGCATCGGCGTGGATGGCATCGACGCTCATGGTACCGTTGCCGAGTAAAAGGTCGGGGCCCGAGACCGGGCGCATGATGCCACGCAGAGCCCGCTCGTGCATCTCGGCGTAGCGGCTGTAATCCACCCCCGCGTCCCAGCCAGGCGGCCGCGTCAGAACGGACGGGTTATTATTGATTTCGAAGGTCTGGACCTGGCCGTCGACGATGCCGTAATCGATGCGCCCATAGTCGATGCCGGCCAGGGCGAAGACACGCCCGATCTGCTCGGCATGCGGATTGTCGTCCACGTAAGCGCGGCTTTCGGCCCTATCGGCTTCGGTGAAGCGGGTGCTCGGAAACTTGATGTACCAGTTCTCATTGATGAAGCAGTGCTGCGGATAGACGGTTGGGCCGACCTTGTAAGCCGAGTATTTGCGGAACCGCCCATCGGCCGAGGGAGCCGCGCCGTATTCGACGATCATCAGGTCCGGGTCTTGACGGACATGGCCCGGCAGACGGGCAATCGCTGCTTCCAGCGCATCCGCGGCGTCGATCAGCCCGGTCAGCGGCGGCTCATGCTGGCTTTCCCAGCGCACGAAAACTGGAAAGCGGCGTACGGACTTGCGCTCACCCAGCCGATGCACATCGAAATGGTTGAGGCCCGCGGCCTTCAGGCGTTTCAGCAAGTCAAAGCGACTTGGCACGATTGCTGGATCGTTGAGCAGCAACAGGCCTGGATTGAGCGAGGCGATGCGCTCATGAAGTGAGACCGCCGCCTGCAATTGCGCCGGCGCCAGCCGTTCAAAATCCGTAAAGACGAAGGTGCCCGGAGAGAGGGGCCCGAGCCTCGCGGCCAGCTCGTAGGGAATGATCCGAACAAGATCACCAAGCCCATGCTGGTAATAGCCAAGCAGTACGCCCATCGTGTAAGCGTGTTGGCGTGTGCAGAAATAGTAGATCGGCCCCTGATTGTTGGTCATGGCCGGGCGTCGATATCCTGGCATGCATGACACACGACTGTCTTAGCCGACAAGATTGGACTTCCCCCAACGCAATGCATACCGAATTCCCCTCCAATGCTCTGTTCAAATCCGGCCGGCATCCCTGGCAAGTGATTCGCGCCGGTGCTTTCGAAGGTGCCACGGACACCTATGCTATCCACGATGAAATGCGACGGCACGCTCCGGTCTGGCAGGCGCCGTGGGGCGATGTCTATCTCACCGGCTACGATCTCGTTTCGAGCAGCCTCGCAAATCGCAAGCTTTCGCACGTGCCGCCGGCCGATGTAATGGCGGATTCGGATTCCGCGATCCGCGACTGGCTGATCTATCAGGAGGGCAGCGCTCACGCCGCCCTGCGCCAGGCCCTGCAGCAGCCCTTTGTCGGCAAGGGCATGCCGGCTTTGCGTCTCATTGTAGCTGAAACGATCGAAGACCTCATGGGCGATTCCGGCTTGTCCGGGACGACCGAAGTCGTGGCCGCCTTCACGCGCGCCGTGCCCGAACGTGTCATCTGCCGCCTGCTTGGCGTACCGGACCAGGACATGCCGATGGTCCGGGCATGGTCGGGTTCGATCCGCGCCCTTCTCGACACTGGTTTCGATGATGCGTTCGGCGGCGCCAACTCCGCCGACGAGATGTCCTGCTACTTCGTCGAGCATCTGCGCCATCTGCTTGCCGCTGGGCGAATGCCGCCGCTGCTGACCGGGCTGGCCGGCCTCGTCGATGCGTTGGGGCTGACGGCTGCCGGTCGCAACATCGCCTTCCTGGCCTTCGCCGGCCACGAGACCACGGTGCACCTCATCGGCAACATGCTGTTCCATCTTGCTCACCAGCCCGCCCAGTGGGCGGCCCTGCGGGCCGACCGCCGGCTTGCTGCCAGTGCCGTTGCCGAAACTCTGCGGCTGGAAAGCCCGGTGCAGAAGATCTGCCGCTGGCCGCTCGAGCCTGTAATCATCGGCGGCCAGGAAATCGAAAAGAACCGGCTGATGGTGCTGCTTGTCGGCGCTGCCAACCGCGACCCGGCCCAGTTTGCCGACGCATCGCGTTTCGACCTCGGCCGGGCCGGCAGGCAGAACCTGGCCTTCGGCCGGGGCGCGCATGTCTGCATCGGCAGGGCGCTGGCCGAAATGGAAGGTGTCGCGGTGCTGGAAGCCGCACTCACCCACTGGAGAGCCATCGAGCCTGTTGCTGCACGTTGGATGGACAATTCCTCGATCCGCGGCCTGGATGCGCTGGCGTTGCGGCTGACAGCCTGACCGGATGGTCGCTTGTCCGGTTTTCATGCCTTTGCGCGACCCATTTCCGCGACACGGGATGCCGCATCATCCTAAGCGTCCTCCTTGTCCGCCCCGAGCGCCGCGAGAAGCGCTGCGTCCGATCGAGTGAGCAGAACCGGCGCCTTCATTCCGGCAATGCTCGTGCCGCCCTTCATGCGGTGGCGCTTCAGCCTGCCATAGAGGTCGTCCACGCCGGTCGTCCGCAGCGGCCCCAACTGGCCGATGCGGCGGGCATACTCATATTGCGGGTTGGCCTTGAGCGCATGGTCGAGGCCACCGCCAAGCACCTCAACGGCCGGCCCCGGACCGGTCTCGACGAAAAGCCGGTAGTGCGGGTGCGGCGTCGCGACCGCCACCAGCAGCGAATAGGTACGATGATCGAGACCGGCCTCGGCCAGCGACCGCACGACAAAGGCTTCCGTGAGCTTTTCGCCACAGAGATCGGACACCATGCCGATACGCCCGCTGAAACGCAGGCGCGGCGTGTCGCCGGTGAACCCGGTGACTTCGACCATGTCTTGCGTATCGTAGCGATAGAGGCCGGAGCCGGTGGTCACGATAAGCCGGTAGGTCAGGCCTGCCTCCAACTGCCACGCGAAATAGCTGGCACCGCTGTCATCGACAAATTCAAAAAACCCGCTTTGCGATGCCAGGATGCACCCGGACCCGTCGCCATAGGGAAATGAAACGGCAGCTTCGGTAGACATCAGCCCTTTGGACTGGATGAAGACATGCCGAAATTGCGCCTGCAATGCGGCGGCAAAGCCACTGCTGGAAGCGTCTGTCCAGCAGCTGATCGTGTCGAGGCGAGGCCAGATCGCCGACAGCTGCGAACTTCCAAGCGCGCCCTCCAGCGCAGCAATGCGGCGGCGCACCACGTCCGCCGGCCGCACGGCGCCCAGCCTGTCCGCGAGCTCCGGCAACAGGCTCTCGGCATCGCGCTGCATCGCGCGCAGGATTTCGGTGAGATAGGTCGGGCTCCAGACCCAGATCAGGCTCAGATCCTCGGCCGCCAGCAGGTGCAGGCAGGTCTGCCTTTGCCACTCGGCGAAATCGCTGAGCAGCCTCAAATCCATCGGCACCGCCGAAACTTGGATCAGGCTGTCGCGCAAGGCGCCGAAATAAGCAAAAGGAACGGGACTGCCCAACCTGCGCGCACCGACGCGCTCGCTTGCGCCGCGGCCTACCGGGCTTAGCGCGAAATAGCTGTGCCCTTGCGCAACGCCCGGCCGGCGCCGTATCAGTTCCGACATCCAGGGATAGAGACAATCGGTGTAGGCCTGCAGGCCCGTGTCGGTATAAGGGATGTATTTCGCGCCACCGGAACTGCCGCCGGTTTGCTCGATAAACCGGACCGGCTCGGCAGTCAGCACATTTTCCTCTCCGGCGACGACACGATTGATGTATGGCGACAAGGCCTCGTAGCCGCGGATCGGCACGAGATCGCGAAAGGACTCGGCCGAAGCGACGTTGGCGAAGTTGTGGTCACCACCAAACACAGTCGCAGGATTGGCTTCTAGGAGCCGCCGCAAGAGGGAGCGCTGCGTGGCCTCAAGTTGATCGAGCCGCGCCCGAAAACCGGCATCCCCGGCAGCGGTCGCGCCGGCAATCCGTGCCCAGGCTTCAGCGCCCATCTTGCAGCCCTTCGGCGAAACTCGCGGCGGCGTAGCGCTTCAGATTGCCGAGTTCGAATTCCGCGAGGCAGGCAAGTTCGACACCTCGGAAGTAGAAGGGATTGGCCTGGAGAAAGAAGGCGGCAAAACGGTTGCGGAATGCTGTTTCCTCGACATCTGCCCACTGTTCCCGCAAGTGGCCTTGCGACAGGCCGAAGTCTATCAGTCCGGTCGACGGCTCGAATTGACGCCCGTATCGGGCAGTTGCGATGGCATCGCGGATCGTCTGCAGGCGGGCCGAAACCGGACCATCGACGGCTGGAACGAAGTCGCAGAAAAAATTGGGGAGAATGCGGAACGTCCTATGCCCTCCGATGATGGAGAACCAGAACAACCGGCCCGCCACCCCGGCCTTGGCGGCGCCGGCCGCGCGAAAGAAACCGCGCAGCAACACGGGGTCGCCCCAACGCGCGGAATGGAGAACAGTATCGCCGGAGAAGAGATAGTGAACAGTCTCCCCGCCGACGGTCTGTGGTCTGACAAGGTAAGTCGAAAAGCCGATTATCTCCCGGTCGCACCGGATGATCACGACAGCATCCTTTTCAGCGAGATCACGTTCGAAGACATTGCGATCGACTGCCTCGTAGTAGGTCTCATACAAGGCAAACATCCGGTCGCGCTCGGCAGGCGTCAATTCCCGCACCGGCGTCGTTGTCGAGCCAATGGAACCGATTTCATCCGCAGTAGTTCGCACGCAATCTTGCCGCCCATGTCAGACCCCAACAATCGAATATCAGTCATGGGCTCAGTAGTTCAACCCGCACCAACCCGAATCTTTACGAGCATTTGTCTCGGCATTCGGGGTGATGGTCCACCCGACCCTGTCGGTCAAAGCGGCCGCATTGGCCGCCGTGGCATAGTGCATTGGACGGCGGCCGGCGATCACACTGCCGGTCGCCCGCGAAATTGTTCGACCGCTACTCTCGGCTTTGGTCAGCTATCTTCATCGGAAGTCCAAAGCTGCCTGTCCGAGGCTGCCGGCGATGAAAGCGCTGCCGGTCCATGCTGCGGCATCCCAGCCGGATATGTTCAGAAGTCGAGAGCGACCATCATGCCGCGGACTTCGGCCATTTCCAGCAGCAGGTCTTGGAGTCTTTCGTCGAGTGCGGCACCGGTCAGCGCCAGAAGCTCGGTGACGCTCTCTCTCATCGATATGACGGCGGCGCCTGTCTTCTCGGCGAGCAGCCGTCCGATGGCAGCTCGGATCAGGTCGTCCTGATCAGACATTGCTTCACCTCCCAACGCACTGCAACCTCCCCTTGCTTTCCATGCCTCACCGCCGCTTTCGACAACAGGGCGTGATTTCCCATACCGTATGATTTTTGATGCGACATCGGGCAGCTTTGCTCATGCCAGCAGATCGTCTCGATGAGCCCGCCAGTCGTTCAACACCGACAATGAGGGCAGGAGCGAAAAATGGCCGGGCTGGACCGTTTCAACCGCTGCAAGCAGTGCCAGAGGCACTTCGTGCCGATAAAGCCCAATGCACACGCCCCCTTTGGCCGTTGCCGGCAATTCCGTGACGGTGTCGAAAATCGAAAACGTACCCGTTGGCTCTTCCACGATTTCGAAACGCCCCACCCCAAACCTCCCTCTGCACAAAAGTAGCGACCAACGCGGACATCCCCCTAGTGGTTCCCTAGGCCGGCAGTTTTTTTCGCGCCTTGGTTGTAGCGCATGCCGGCAGGACAGTCATGCCCGCAGGGCGCGCAGTCAAAAATCGCTACGCACATTTTAAATCTTGACGCGTGTAAATTTTTTATAAAACATGCGCAACCGTCGGCATGGGCGTGTACGACGTGTCGCCCAGCCTGGTGGCGCTGTGCACCTCGCAACACCCGACGGCAAGAACCTTCGAGACGGCCGAGGCGCTAATAGCGTCACCCGACATCGACGCGGTGTTCGTGCTGTCATCCGACGACACCCACAGCCGCTTCGTGCACGCGGCGATTGCCACCAACAAGCACATCCTGCTGGAAAAGCCCGCCTGTCTGACGGTGCGCGAGATCGACGATCTGCTGGCGCTGATGCCGGACTACGACAAGACCCTGTTCGTCGGCTATATGCGCCGCTACGCGCCGGCATATCTGGCCGCCAGGGACGAGCTGCCGGCCTTCGCCGACATCACCCATGTCCGCATCTTCGACCTGATCTCGGAGGGCCGGCATTTCCTCAAGAAGAGCCAGAACGTCCTCTATCCCAAGGACATAGACCCGGCCCTGCTGGCGCGTGGCGCCAAGGAGCGCGACGCGCTGATCCGCGAAGTCGTCGGTGCCGACGCGCCGGCCGACCTGGTGCGCGCCTATCGCGGGCTGACGGCGCTTTCCTCGCACCACATTTCGGCGATGCGCGGGCTGATCGGCGAGCCGGCGCGCGTGCTGGCCGCGCACCGCACCAATGGCGGCGCCAACACATCGGTCACCTTCGACTATGGCCATTTCGCTTGTCTCTACGACGCGGTGGTCGACGATCTCGGCCTGTTCGACGCAATGATCGAGGTGCGCTCCAACACCAGGCGCGTGCGCATCATCTACGACACGCCCTACATCCGCAGCCTGCCGACGCGGCTGGAGGTCACCGATGCCGGCCCGCTCGGCCCGGTGACGAAAGCCTTCGGCCCTCTCTACGGCGATGCTTTCTCGAATGAACTCGAGATTTTCCACCGCCACATCGCCGAAGGAACAAAGCCGCTGACCGACCTCGCCGATTCCCGCCGCGACCTGGCGCTGATGGCCGAAATCATCGAGCGTATGAAGGAGAGCGGCCAGCGTTGAGGCGCTCCCTACTGCCCTACTGCCGCCCTACTGCCCTACTGCCCTACTGCCCTACTGCCCTACTGCCTTATTTCCCGCAGTGATGATCGTTGATCTTGTTCAATGCATTCGCGTCGGGTCCAACGCGATGGTAGGAGCACGCGCCAGCCGCCGTCGTCACCAACTGCTGATCGTAGTAGTGCGGGCCGCCGAACAGGATATCGATGAGATCGCCTTCGGCGGGAACGTAGCGTTCGGAGTGGACCCGGCGGTCGTGATGCCGGTCGCCAGCCAAGGCCGGGGCGCAAAGACTCGCGCCCGTAGCAACCGCGAGAGCTAGGATCGCAACGCATTTCGTGGTCATCGGCACACCCTTCTGGCCATTCCGGAATCGCACCATACATCCAAAACCGCCAGCCGGACAAAAGTTCCGAGAAGACCGCGATAGGCTCTTGCCGAAGCCTGCGGCCTCGCTCATCCATGGTGCGTGGAAATGTGGGATCCGTGATGACCGACGCCAGCCTTCACCTCGTCGAAGCGACGATCGACCAACTGCGCCGCGCGCTCGATGACGGCACCGTCACCAGCGTCGAACTGGTCGGGGCGTATCTCAGGCGCATCGCGCATTTCGACCGGCACGGCATCAGCCTCAATGCCGTCCCAGTGCTCAACCCTGACATGTTTGAGCAGGCGGCGGCCTCCGACCAGCGGCGCCGCAACGGCGCCGTGCTCGGACCGCTCGACGGCATCCCCTACACCGCCAAGGACAGCTACAAGGTTGCAGGCCTGACGGTGGCCGCCGGCTCGCCGGCCTTCGAGCATCTCATTGCCAATGAGGATGCCTTCACCATAGCCCGGCTGCGCGCCGGCGGTGCGGTGCTGATCGGGCTGACCAACATGCCGCCAATGGCCAATGGCGGCATGCAGCGCGGCGTCTATGGCCGCGCCGAAAGTCCGTACAATGGCGATTATCTCACCGCCGCCTTCGCATCGGGTTCGTCCAATGGCTCCGGCACGGCGACAGCGGCCAGCTTCTGCGCCTTCGGGCTTGGCGAGGAAACCTGGTCGTCCGGCCGCGCGCCGGCCACCAACAATGCGCTGGTCGCCTACACGCCGTCGCGCGGCGTCATTTCTGTGCGCGGCAACTGGCCCCTGGTGCCGACCATGGATGTCGTCGTGCCGCATACGCGCAGCGTGCTCGACATGCTCGAACTGCTCGATGTGATCGTTTCCGACGATCCCGAGGCGCGAGGCGATTTCTGGCGCGCGCAGCCTTGGGTCAAGCTGCCGAAAAGCTCCGATGTGCGGCCGCCCCGTTATACCGATCTCGCACTGGCGGGGTCGTTGAAAGGCAAGCGGCTCGGCGTGCCCAGAATGTATATCGGCCGCGACAGCGAGGCCGATGCGCCGATCGAAACCCGCGCCTCGGTGCTTGCCCTGTGGCAACAGGCAGCGGCCGATCTCAAGCGGCTTGGCGCCGAGGTGATCGAGGTCGATTTCCCCGTCGTCTCCAACTACGAGCGCGACCGCCCCGGGGCGCGCACCATGGTCGAGCGCGGGCTGGTGCCGCAGGACTTCGCCGAGCGCGAACTCTGGGATCTCAGCATCTGGGGCTGGGACGACTTTTTGCGCGCCAATGCCGACCCGGCCGTGCCCGATCTCGTCTCCGTCGACGGCCCAAAGATCTTCCCGCAGCCGCCCGGCACGCTGCCCGACCGCTATGAGGGCGGCTTCGATCTGAGAGAATATGTGGAACGGGCCCGGTCCGGCGTCACGCCGTTCGCAGACATTCCAACGCTGGAAGACGGACTGAAGGGCCTCGAAGCAACAAGGCGGATCGATTTCGAGGTCTGGCTGGACGGCCAAGACATCGACGCCGTGGTGCTGCCCGCCGCCGCCGATGTCGGACCGGCCGATGCAGACATCGACGAGGCATCCGCCGCCCTTGCCTGGCGCAATGGCACCTGGGTCGCCAACGGCAATCTGGTCTGGCGCCATTTCGGCATCCCGACCGTCACCGTGCCGATGGGAACCATGGCCGATATCGGCATGCCGGTCGGCCTGACCTTCGCCGGTAAGGCCTATGACGACGAAAGGCTGCTGCGCATGGCCGGCGACTACGAACAGTCGACCCGGCGCCGCACCCTGCCCCCACGCACGCCGGAACTGACTGAAGATGTATTTTCCCGCCGGCCCACGCAAACCGGTAACGGCAAGGCACCTCCGCTCGTCATTGCGCTTGCCGCCGAGACGCGCACGACCGGCGATCAGGACGAGATCACCATCACCCTCGACCTGCCGATCGACGCCGAGGCGGAACACGCCAGCGTCAAGGTGCATGTCAACGGCGAGCCTGTCGCCATCCAGCGAAGCGGAGCGCGCTGCTGTGGACAGGCATTGGTTCCGGCCGCAGAGCACCAGCGGTTCCACAGCGTCTGGCGTGGCTCGTATGGCTCGATCGTGACGGCTATTGTGCGGCTGGAGGATGGGCGCAGCGCCGGCGCCTATCTGGTTACGGGCGGGATTGGATGAACGCCAGCAGCTAGGAAGGCAGCGAAGTCAGCCATTCTTCCCAAAATTCCTGCTGCATATGGACGAAAACCGGAACCACGTCGACGCCATCATCAAATATGTCGACCAGATCGCTCTCTTGCGGAAATTGCCCCGTCTTCACCTTGCAGGCTATCAATCCGCGACTTTTCTCCATCACGGTATTTTCCGGATAAACATTGGCGCTTGCTCCGTAACAGAAGGGTAGCAGGCCATCGACTTCGAGTGCCTGACGGATTTGGAACAGAGCCTCGAAAAAGTCTTCCTCTTCTGCCTCGATCACCTTGTCCCGATAACTGCATTTCAGATTGCAGGCAGCGCCGTTCACGTGCAGCGTGAACACGGCTTGCTCGTCGTCACCAACGGAACCTGCTCCGATCAGAAAAACAGTACGCTGATGGTCCATCTCATCCCCCTCGCCATGTGACGGGATGGTAGTACGACAACGGCCGCTTTCCAGCATGGCAGGGATTGGGACGCGGCCGCACTCCCTGCCGTCGTCATCCGCTGGCCGAGCGTCCCGCCGCAAAGGCAAGGTCCCGCCGAATGACATCCCGCTTGTCTTGCGACAGACCGGCAAGCAGCTTTTCATCGAGGCAGCCTGCTCGGATGAGATGAGTGAAGACATAAAGGAGCTGCGAATAGCGGTAGTCGAACGTCCGATCGATATCCCGCCGCTGTTCACGCAAATAGGCTTCCAGCTCCCACATCTGGGAGGGAACCGTCACCGCACTGGCCTTGCTCTTGAATTCGGCCATCGTCTTTGCGAGGGCCGCCTCAAGAGCCTTATCGAAGGCGTGGCGGGCGAGCTTCTTTTCGGAAGCGGACCAACTGGAATCGTTCATTGGATATCTCCGTAGATTTCCTGTGAATTCCATCAGATTTTCACGAACTTCGCCTGCTTCTACCCCCGCGCCGCCCAAAGCAAACCCCGCTCCACCATCAGCGCCATTTCCGGCACCGCGAACTCATCCGCCGTGTGACCAAGGGAACTGTAGAAAACCTTCCCCGCCCCATAGCGCCGTTTCCAGACGACCGGCATGACAACGCCGCCTATCCCCGGAAAATGCGCGTCGGTGAAGGTGGTGGTCGCCAGCACCTCATTGCTTGGGTCGACATGCATGTAATATTGCTCCGACCGGTAGGCGAAATCGCTGATGCCTTTTGTGATCGGATCGTCCGGCCGGGTGATCGCGACAGTGTAGTCGATGATGTTGCCGGGATGCGCCACCCATTGGCCGCCGGTCATGAACTGATAGTCGGGCTCATTGCGGAAACTGTCGCCCATCGTCCCGTGGAAACCGCCGAGCCCGCTTCCCCCGCGAACCGCAAGCGTCAGGTTCTGCAACTCGGCCTTTTCGATCGTCGACATCGTGATGACGGGCACGATGAGATCGAAGGAAGCAAGCTCCGGACCAGCGAACATCGCCGTGCCTTCGCCGAGCGTGACGTCGAAGCCGTTTCGCTCAAGCAAGGTGCGAACGAGCTTCGCGCTCTGCTCCGGCGTATGGCCCTCCCAGCCGCCCCAGGCGATCAAGGCCTTCTTTGGCATTGTGTACCTCCCTGGAAAACTCGGCCCTGATCGATCCGGCGTCAGCGCCAGCCCAGCGCTGGAGCGACATGGGTCAGGATCGCCTCGATGACATGCGCATTGTAGTCGACGCCGAGCTGGTTCGGAACGGTGAGCAGCAGCGTATCGGCTTCGGCGATCGCCTCGTCCTGCGCCAATTCCTTGATCAGCACATCCGGCTCGGCCGCGTAGCTGCGCCCGAAAATCGCCTTGGTGTTCTCCTCGATGAAGCCGATCTGGTCGCGGCTCTCATTGCCGCGGCCGAAATAGGCGCGGTCGCGATCGTCGACCAGCGCGAAGATGCTGCGGCTGACCGAGACGCGCGGCTCGCGCTTGTGGCCGGCTGCCTTCCAGGCCTCGCGATAGATGCGGATCTGCTCGGCCTGCTGGATGTGGAACGGCTTGCCGCTCTCGTCGAATTTGAGCGTCGAGCTCTGCAGGTTCATGCCGAGCCTGGCTGCCCATTCCGACGTGGCGTTGGTGGCCGCACCCCACCAGATCCGCTCGCGCAGACCCTCCGAATGCGGCTCGAGGCGCAAGAGGCCGGGCGGATTGGGGAACATCGGCCGCGGATTGGGTTGGGCGAACCCCTCGCCCCGCAGCGTCTCGAGGAAGACCTCGGCATGATGCCGCGCCATGTCGGCGTCGCTTTTGCCTTCCGGCGGCGCGTAGCCGAAATGGCGCCAGCCATCGATCACCTGCTCGGGCGAGCCACGGCTGATGCCGAGTTGCAGGCGCCCGCCGGCGATGATGTCGGCGGCACCGGCATCCTCGGCCATGTAGAGCGGGTTCTCGTAGCGCATGTCGATGACCGCGGTGCCGATCTCGATGCGGCTGGTCTTGGCGCCGACTGCCGCCAGCAGCGGGAACGGCGAAGCGAGCTGGCGGGCGAAATGATGCACGCGGAAATAGGCGCCATCCGCGCCCAGTTGCTCGGCGGCGACGGCGAGGTCGATGGATTGCAAAAGCGCGTCCGAAGCCGAGCGCACTTGCGATTGCGACGAGGGCGTCCAGTGCCCGAACGACAGGAAACCGATTTTCTTCATAGTCATGCGATATAAGGATGCGCGTCAGGCTTCAATGCAAAAGAGATTTTTTGGCGCCCGGATCAAGGCTCATGCATCGCTATTCTCGAAGGCGCCAATGCCTTGTGCGATCAGGTTGGTCGCCATCACCAGCGAGACGATTGCCCCGGAATTGAAGACGACGACCCACCATTTTCCGCCGGTCAGGAAGCCATAGCCGTCGGCGACGGCCAGTCCCCAGTCGGCCGATGGCGGCTGAATGCCGAGGCCGAGAAAGCTCAGCGTCGCGATCGAGAAGAACGCGTAGCCCAGCCTTGTGACGAGCTCGATGAGGATCGTTTCCCTGATGTTGGGCAGGATCTCCAGGAACATGATGGCGAGCGCGCCCTCGCCGCCGAGGCGCGCGGCGCTGACATAGTCGCGCTGCTTCTGCTCACGCACGGCGGCGCGAACGGTGCGCGCCACCAGCGGCGCGTAGGCGATGCCGATCACCAGGATGACGGTCAGGTTCGACGGGCCGATCGCCACCAGCGTCATGGTGACGAGAACGATGAACGGAAACGCCATCAGCGTATCGAGCAGCCGCGCGCCGATGGCATCAGTGAGGCCCTCGAAATAGCCGAGCACCAGGCCGATGATGCTGCCGGCGGCAACCCCGGCCAGCGTCGCCAGCGGCGCAACCAGCAGGATGTCGCGCGAACCGACGATGATGCGGGACAGCACATCGCGGCCGAGCTGATCGGTCCCGAACCAGTGCAGCGCATCGGGCGGCGTCAGCGTCGCCAGGAAATCCTCGGCATAGGGATCGTAGGGAACGAAGAGGTTGCCTGCTATGGCGCAAGCGACCCAGAACAAAAGCAGCAGCAATCCGACCACGACCGACGGCGGCAATCCGGCGAAAGCACTGCGAATCCGGCGCATTGTCGAAAAGCCCGCCACGGCGCGCTGCGGTGCGGGAAACTCGGCCAGATCCGTCATGGCGAGGTCCGGCGGCGTTGCCGCGGATCGAGCAGCGCCAGCAAGAGGTCGCCGGCCGCCGCCGACAGCACGAAGATGGCCGCCATCACCAATACGCCTGCCTCCAGCATCGGGAAATCACGGGCCTTGGCCGCGTTCAGGACCAGATTGCCAAGTCCCTGGATGCCGAACAACGCCTCGATCACCACCAGCCCACCCAGCATGTATCCGGTCTGCGTCGCCAGCACCGCGACGGTCGGCGTCAGCGCATTGCGCAGCACGTGCCGAAAGATGATCTCGCGCCGCTCGAGCCCTTTCAGGACGGCGGTGCGCGTGTAATCGGCGGCGATCGCCTCGATCACGCCTGCTCGCGTCATCCGGGCGATATAGCCGGAAAGGTTCAGCACCAGCGGCAGCGCCGGCAGGATCAGATAATAGCCATGCGTCCAGAAGCCCGCGCCATCGGGCGCAACGCCGGAGATCGGGAACCAGTTCAGCCACAGGCCGAAAACGATGAGCAGCATCAGGCCGGAAACGAAATCAGGCACAATGCCGAAGGAGACGCCCGCCATCACGATCAGCCGGTCGATGAGGCGGCCGGCATTGAGACCGGCGATGACGCCGGCACCAACGCCGAGCGGAACGAGGAAGAGCAAAATAATCCCGGCAATCGCCGCGGAGCGCTTGAGGCTTTCCAGCACGAAGGGCGCCACCGGCCCGCGCATCGACAGCGAGGTGCCGAAGTCACCGGTGACCGCTTTGCTGAACCAGAGCCAATACTGGACGAGAACCGGTTGGTCGGCGCCTAGCCGCTTGTTCAGTTCCGCCACCGCTTGCGCGTCGGCAAAAGGCCCGAGCATGACACGGCCCACATCGCCGGGCAGGACCTGCCCGGCGAAGAACACCAGAATGCTGACCAGCCACAGGGTGAGGACAAGTGTGCCCACACGCGTTGACAGAATGCGACCGGTCAGCATGTCGCGATCATGCCTGGACGAAGGAAACGCGGTCGAGCAGGAGATGCGAAATCGCGGTGAAGCGCACGCCCTCGACCTTGGAGCTGACGATGCGGCTGTATTGCGAGAAGTAGCTGATGATCGCCGGCGTCTCGTCGAGCAGCAAGGTCTGAATCTTGCGGGCAACAAGGCGCTGTGCCTGCAGGTCGCGCGCCTTCGAGTAGTCAAGCAGCAGCGCGTCATAGGCCGGGTTGTTGAAATGTGCCGCGTTCCAAGCTCCCGAACTCTTTAGCGTGGCGTTGAGGAAGATGTCGGGCGTGCCGCGGTGGCCATAGTCGGTGATGCCGAGCACCGAATCCAGCCATGGCGAACTGCCAAACGTCGCCGAGCCGTAATAGGCGTCCTGCGGCAGGACATTGAGCTTGACGTCGATGCCGGCCTTCTTGGCGAAGTTCTGGATGATGACCGCATAGTCGGGAATGTCATAGGCGCGTTCGGTGGTCAGCGTCACCTCGAAGCCGTTGGGCACGCCCGCCTCGCCAAGCAGCCGCTTGGCCTCGGCAGTGTCCTGCTTGCGCTGCGGCACCGATGGATCGGCCGAGGGGAAGATCGGCGCGAACGGCGTGTCGTTGCCGACGATGGCGCGGCCCTTGAGCAGGCCCTTGACCACAGCCTCTCGGTCGATCGTGAGCGCCAGCGCGCGGCGGATGCGCTTGTCGGTAAACGGCGCCTGGTCGGTCCTGAGATGCACCTGGTCGTGCGAGCTCGCCTGCACGCTCAGCAGCTTGAAGTTGGGATTGCCCTCGATCGCCAGCTCCAGCCGCGTCGTGCTTGGGATCACGTCGAGCTGGCCGGCCTGCAAAGCTAGCACCTGTGCCTGCTCGTCGTCGAAGAACTTGATCTCGATCCGGTCGGGCAGCGCCTTGTCGCCCCAGTAATTCTCATTGCGCACGAAGCTGGCGCCTTGCTTGGGGCGGAAGGATTCGAGCTTGAACGGACCGGTGCCGTTGAAAGTCTTCTCGAAATCACCGGCATAGTCGGCAGGCAGGATGACGGCATTGTAGACGTCGGAGGAGACATAGAACGGGAAGTTGCTGTTCGGACCGTCGAGATCGAAGGCGACGGTTTCGTCGTCGACCAGCTTGGCGCCGCCCTTGGACAGGATGCCCTTGTAGGCGGACAACGCCGACGAGCCGCTGGCCGGATCGACCAGCCGCTCGAAGCTCGCCACAACGTCTTTGGCGGTGACCGCGCGGCCATCGTGGAATTTTACCCCTTGCCGCAATTTGAAGGTCCAGCGGCTGGCCGTCTCGTTGGCCTCCCAGGACAGAGCCAGCTTCGGCTGCAGACCATCCTTCGGATCGTCGAGGATCAGATACTCGCCGACCTGGCTGATCACCCCGATGCTGGCCGGATCGGTGACCGAAACCGGATCGATCGCCTTGGTCGGCTGGCCGAGCCCGACGCGAACCGTGCCGCCGCCGGCAGCCGCGGCGCGTGCGCCTCCCAACCCCTGCGAGGCGGCAAAGCCGGTCAGGCCGAGCAGTGCGGCATATCTGAGGAGATCGCGGCGCTTGAGAAAGCCGCCCTGATGTTCGTCGACGGCGACATTCCAGATGTCCCCCGACAGATTGCGAACTGCGTCGATATCTCTGCGTCTGGTCATTTTGAAACCCTGCTTTGAAATGAAGATTGAAAATCTATGCGACGGGCTCGCCGTCGAGATGGATGCGGTCGACGGCCTGCGGATAGAAGGCGATGAGGCCCTTGATCTTCGGCATTTCCTCAATGGGATCCCGGTAGCTCCAGGCGATATCAGGGCGCACCGAACCGTCGCTCAGCAGGCCGGACCAGTAAGAGGCGATGCCCTTGTAGGGACATCGCGTCGTGGTGACGGACGCCGTCAGCCGCTCCAGCCGGATGTCTTCCGCGGGCAGATAAAAACGCGTCGGCAGATGCGTCTCGAACAGCAGCACCGGGCGGTGGCTGTCGGCGATCGGCTCGCCGTCGAACCAGATCTGCAAATGGCTCGAGCTTTGCAGAACATCGATGCGTGCATAGGGATCGCGGGCGTGGACGAAGACTTCCTCTTCCTCCTCGAACCACTGGTCGACGGCCTTCCAGGTGAATGCAATGCGGCCGGCCAGCGGCGCCAGGTTTTCATCCGGCGGCGACACGAACGACCACGCCGCGTTGGCGCTGCGCCTGTCGCCGCTGTCGATATCCCAATAGGCGGTCTCGCCACCGACCGGATGCGGCTCGCGATGCAGCGAAGGTTTCAGCACCGATGGGTCGACCGCTGACGGCGGGAAGAAATAGATCGGCAGGAAATGATTGGAGCGCAGCACCAGCACGTTGCGGCTGTCGGCGATGGTGCGGCCGCCGAATTTGACGCGCACACGCTTGGGGCTGTGCAGGACATTGACGAGCTGCGGCGCGGTCGCTTCGCGCGGCTGCAATCTTGGTGCGACGGTCATGATCGTTCTTCTGGTCAGGACACGGCACGCGCATTGTCGCGCTGCTCGGCGAAGCGGTTGGCGGGCCGCGCCAGGCCGAAACGGTCGCGCAACGTTCCCGGCCCGTATTCGGTCGGGAAGACGCCGCGCCGCTGCAGCTCCGGCACCACCTGTTCGGCAAAATTCACCCAGTCTTCTGGCAGCAGCGGGAACATCAGGTTGAAGCCGTCAGCGGCACCCGAAACGAACCAGTCCTGCAACTGGTCCGCGATCTGTACCGGCGTGCCGGCAACCGTCGGCACCGAACCGCTGTTGGCGAGCTTGCGCGCGATCTCGCGCAGGCTGAGATTCTGCTTCGCCCACTGCTTGACCCGGTTGAGCGATGTGCGCCCGCCATTGAACGTGCTTTCGTCCGGCAGCGGCGGCAGCGGCCCGTCCGGCGGGAACAGCGACAGGTCCAACCCGCTCCAGCTCGACAGAAGGTCGATGCCGACCTGATCCGGCAGCAAGGTCTGCAGGTATTCCTGCTTTTCCCGGCCTTCCGCTTCGGAGGCGGCGACGATCGGCAGGATGCCGGGCAGGATCTTGAAGCTCTCCGGCCGCCTGCCGTGGCGGGCCAGCCGCTCGTTGATGTCCTGACGGTATTTGATGCCATCCTCCTTGGTGCTGTAGATGGCGAAGTGCGCATCGGCCTGGGCGGTGGCGAAGTTCTTGCCATCTTCGGACGAGCCGGCCTGGACGATTAGCGGATGGCCTTGCGGCGGCCGCGAGACGTTGAGCGGCCCACGCACCTTGAAGTGCTTGCCCTTGTGATCGATGGGATGGACCTTGTCGGGGTCGGCGAAATGGCCTGACGCCTTGTCGATCAGCAGCGCCTCGTCTTCCCAGCTGTCCCACAGCGCCTTGACGATATCGAGGAATTCGGCCGCGCGTTCATAGCGGAAAGCATGTTCGATATTGCCGTCGCGGCCGAAATTGCGCGCCTCCTCATCCATGGCCGAGGTGACGACGTTCCACGACGCCCTGCCCTTGCTGATATGGTCGAGCGAGGCGAACATGCGCGCCACATTGTACGGCTCGCTGTAGGAACTCGACGCCGTGGTGATCAGGCCGATATGCTTGGTCACGCTAGCCAGCGCCGATAGCAGCGTCAGCGGTTCGAGGCGGGCATTGGCGTAATGGGCGACGCCGCTCTTGACTGAATCCCAGATCGACACGTGGTCGGCGACGAAGATGGTGTCGATCCTGGCGCGTTCGGCCGCCTGCACGAGATCGCGGTAGAATTCGAAATCCAGCACCTCCCGCCCCGGCGCCCTCGGGTGGCGCCACGACATCCGATGATCGCCCTGCGGGTTGAAGAAGAATGCGCTGAGGATCATGTGGTCTCGAGCCATGCCGGGCCTCCTTCCAGATCTGCTCCGGAGACCGTCGCGCTGCCTCGGCAGACGGCGACAATCTCTGCTGATGCGAGAAAGGTAGATTGCGCTCCGGCTTAATTCGAGTAATTTTATAGAGATAATACATTGCGAAAGCGGAAGCGATTGCCCTCGATGGCGGCGCTGGAAGAAAGTGGTTTCAAGTCCCCATGTCCTCCTCGGTTCTGAACGTAGACCAGCTGTCCGTGGCCTATGACGGGCGCAAGGGATCGCATCCCGCCGTCAGCGGCGTGTCACTGCACATCGGCGAAGGCGAAGCGCTCGGCCTGGTTGGCGAGTCAGGATCGGGCAAAAGCTCGGTGGCGCTCGCCATATTGCGCTATCTGCCGAAAAACGCCCGCATCGCTGCGTCGGCGCTGGAATTCCACGGCCGCGAAATCCGCGACCTTTCCGCCGAGCAGCTGCGCCGGCTCAGGGGAAATCATATCGCCGCCGTCTACCAGCATCCCGGTGCTGCCCTCAATCCAAGCATGACGATCGGCCGCCAGATCACCGAGACGGTCATGCGGCATCGCCCGGTTCGCCTCGAAGAGGCGCGCGGGCGCGCCGCCGAACTGCTGGGCCGCGTCCGGGTCAGCCATCCGGAGCGGGTGCTGGATCTCTATCCGCACGAACTCTCCGGCGGCATGCAGCAGCGCGCCAACATCGCCATTGCCATTGCGCTCGACCCATCGCTGCTGGTGCTGGATGAGCCGACGACGGCGCTCGACGCCAGCGTCCAGTCCGAGATCATCGCCATCCTCTCCGACTTACGCAAGGATCACAAAACCAGCATCCTGCTGATCAGCCACGACATCAATATGATCCGCCGCTCCTGCGACCGGGTGGCAGTGATGCAGGCGGGAACCGTGGTCGAAAGCGGCGTTGCGAGCGATGTCTTCGACAACCCCTCTCACGCCTACACCAAGGCGCTCATCGCCTCGATCCCGGCGCTCAACTACACCAAGCGGGACGGAAGACTGGCGGAGACGGACGGCGTGCCAGCGCACCCAACAGCCCAAGGCGAAGACGCCGGCCTGCCAAAAGAACGCCGCATCGCGATCGCCTGCAAAGGCATCAGTCATGCCTTCGGCAGCCAGCCAGTGCTGCACCACGTCGATCTCGACATCGGCCAGGGCGAGACCTTCGGGCTGATCGGCGAGTCCGGTTCTGGCAAGTCGACCCTGGCACGGATCGTCACCGGCCTGCAGACGCCAAGCGCCGGATCGGTCGAACTGTTCGGCAGGACGGTCGCGCCGCGCGTCGAGAAGAGAAACCTTGCCGAACGCCGCGACGTGCAGATGGTCTTCCAGTCGCCGGATCGCACGCTCAATCCGCGCCAGCGGATCGGCACGATCCTAGGCCGCCCGCTGCGCAGGCTCGCCGGCCTGCGCCGCAGCGAGGTGAGAGCCCGCGTCGGCGACCTGCTGCAATCGGTTCGCCTCGCCGGCGCCACGGCCGAGCAGAAATCGCGTTCGCTGTCCGGCGGCCAGCGGCAGCGGGCGGCAATCGCGCGCGCCTTCGCCGGCGTGCCGAAGGTCGTCGTGCTCGATGAACCGACCTCCGCGCTCGACGTCTCCGTCCAGGCGACCGTTCTCAACCTGCTCAACGACCTGCAGCGCGACAAGGACACGACCTATCTGTTCATCAGCCACGACCTCAGGGTGGTGCGCTACATGGCCGACAGGATCGGCGTGCTCTATCGCGGACGCCTGGTCGAAACCGGCACATCCGACCAGATCTTTCGCGGCCCCAACCACCCCTATACGGCCCTGCTTTTGGCTGCGTCCTCCGACGAAGCTGCGCCGAGACTATCCGCTCCAATCGAGATCGAGGCAGCCGGTGTCCCGAATACGGGGTGCTCCTTCGCCGACCGCTGCCCGCTGGTCCTGCCCGACTGCCGAAAGGCGGAGCCGCCGGCCCGAGAGACCGCGGCAGGGCATCTGATCGCCTGCTGGCGGCACGGCAAGGGTGTCTGAGCGCCCGAAGGTCCGCAGCAGTGGCAGGGTTTTAGCGGCAAGCAGATCGTCGATGTCTGGAACCTCTCCGACGGCTGCTGCGGAGTTCCTGCCGCCGTGGTTGGGCCGCTTCCTCGCATACAAGTACATTCATTTGTGCTAATATATAACTGTCATGCACATTCGTTCGTGACGAAGACGTGGGAGGATGCAATGAAAACCATGAATCGCAGGTCTGCAATTGCTCTCGGTGTGACGGCTGCCGCGATAACGCCTCTGTTCACCCTGGCGGCATCAGCGAAGAAATACGGCCCGAAGGAAGGCAAGGAGATTGCGCCCGGTGTCAGGGTGGTTGAGGTCAGCACCGGCAACTCCGACATTCCCGCCTACAAGAGCATCGCAATTGTCGACGTGGTATTTCAGCCCGGCGCACACGCGCCTCAGATGGTGATGGACAACGATATGGTCTGCACCATTGCTTCAGGTGCGTTCACGATCAAGAAGGCCGACAAGGAATTCAAGCTCAAGACGGGTGACATGTACACCTGCGCCAAAGGCAAGACCGACGAGGCGACAAATACAAGCAAGGAGGTCGGCGTGCATCGGATCGCCATCCTGATACCTGCCTAGCAAACCGGATTCCGGCCGGATGGAAGGTCGCATGCCGTCCGGCCGGCGCTTGCGTACAGCTAAGTGCTGGCCTCGTCCGGCCAACGCCCTTCGGCAAGATCGGCAGGATTCCGCCGCTGGTGCCAGCCGGGTCACAGCCGCATGTTCGCTTTCCTTCAGGCACAGTGCGATGCCGGCATTGGCTCTTGAAGGGCCAAGCCAGACCCGCGTAACATAGCGCCAAGTCAACCGCTCACATTGAGTCTGCTTTATTAGTCCGGACTAACGTCCGGATTGGTTTGGATATTTTCCTTGAACACGCAAGCAACCAGCAGCGCGCCGGAGCGCGGCAAATCGTTTGCTCACGTCGCGGAAGCGTCCTGGGGCAAGGGCCTCAGCACCTTGCTTCGCATCGTGCGCATGACACTGCGCCATCCCTGGCAGGTCGCCATCACCATCGTCTCGACCTTCATTGCCGCGACGCTGCAGCTTTTCATTCCACGCCTGCTGGGACGCGCCATCGACCAGGCGCAAGGTGTGATGGCCGCGGGTGCCGGCGCTGCGGCGGAACAGGCGCTGTGGAACACGGCGCTGACGCTGCTCGTCGTCTCGATCCTGCGCGGCCTCTTCACCATGGCGCAGAACTACTATGGCGAGGCCGTCGGTCATCGCACCGGCTATGAACTGCGGCTCGCCTTCTACGAGAAGATCCAGCGCCTGAGCTTCGCCTACCACGACAGGGTCCACACCGGCGATTTGATCACGCTCGGCCTGCTCGATCTCGACGGCGTGCGCATGTTCTTCTCCACCGGCATCCTGCGCGTCGTCCTGCTCGGCGTGCTGATCGGCGTCGGCGCCTATCTCCTGATCAGCACCGATCTCATGCTCGGGCTGCTCAGCCTGAGCTTCGTGCCGTTCGTTGCCTGGCGGTCCTCGGTCACCCAGCTCAAACTGCGCAGCACCTGGCTGACGTTGCAGGAGCGGTTGTCTGTGCTGAGCCGGGTGATGGATGAGAACCTCGGCGGCATCCGCGTCGTGCGGGCCTTTGCGGCACAGCGGCATGAGCTCGACAAATTCGACCGCGCCAAGCTGTCGGCGCTGGAGCTTGCCAATCGGCGCGTCGACATCCGCGTCTCCAACACCAGCGCCATGAATTTTTCCTTCCTGGTCGCCATGGGGCTGGTGCTCTGGTTCGGCGGCCAGAAGGTGATCGCGGGTCAGATCAGCGTCGGCACGCTCGCCCAGTTCCTCACCTTCATGACCATCCTGCAGATGCCGGTGCGCCAGCTCGGGCTGATGGTCAATTCCTTCGCGCGCGCCTCGACCTGCGGCAGCCGGCTATTCGAACTGCTCGACGCCGAACTCGACATCGAGGACGCGCCCGGCGCCAAGGATCTCGTCGTCACCGATGGCGTGCTGCGCTTCCACAATGTCGGCTTCCGCTACGAGGGCGCGGGCGACCGGCCGACTCTGTCGGGCATCTCCTTCGAGGCGAGGTCCGGCGAGACCATCGGCATCGTCGGCCCGCCAGGCAGCGGCAAGTCGACCATCGCGCACCTGATCCCGCGCTTCTACGACGTCACCTCAGGCGCGATAACCATCGACGGCCAGGACATCCGCAAGGTGACGCTGCAATCGTTGCGCAAGGCCGTCGGCGTCGTGCAGCAGGACGCGTTCCTGTTCACCACCTCGATCGAGAACAACATCGCCTACGGCAATCCCTGGGCGCGCGAGACCCGCATCGGGCAGGCAGCCGAGTACGCGCAGCTGCACAACTACATCATGGGCCTCCCAGCCGGTTACACCACGGTCGTCGGCGAACGCGGCGCGTCGCTTTCCGGTGGCCAGCGGCAGCGCCTGACCATCGCCCGCAGCCTGATGCTGCGGCCGTCCGTGCTGGTCTTCGATGATTCCACCGCGGCCATCGACGCCGGCACCGAACAGCGGATCCGGGCAGCGATGAAACGCTTCGCCAGGGATCGCGTGACACTCATCATCTCGCACCGGCTGAGTTCGCTGATGCATGCCGACCAGATCCTGTTCGTCGAGGGCGGCCGGATCGTCGAGCGCGGCACGCATGAGGAGTTGCTGGCGCTCGGTGGACGCTACCGCGCGCTCCATGACCTGCAGTTGCGGCCGGACGATGAGCGGCCCGTGGCGGGAGCCGCGTGATGCAGACACCGGCCGACGACGAGAAGGAAGACACCAGCGGGCCACCGACAAAGGCGGTCGTGGGCTCGCACCGCGACGACGAAGAGGTCTTCGGCAAAGCTTATGACCCGCGCATCGTGCGGCGTATCTGGAGCTTCGTGAGGCCGTATCAGAACCGGATTTTCATCTCACTCGCCGCGGTGCTGGTGTTCACGCTGACGCAACTGGCGATCCCGCTGGTCATCCGCTACGCCATCGACCACGGCATGACGGCTGGCAAGCTGGACCAATCGGTGATGATCGCCGCGATCAGCGCTTTCGCCGTGATCATCCTGATCAACTATGCCGCCAGCTATGTGCAGGAAAGCGTCGTCGGCAAGGTGGCCGAAAACGTGCTGTCGGACCTGCGCCGCGCCATGTTCAGCCATCTGCAACGGGTCTCGCTGAGCTTCATGGACAAGACCGAGGTCGGGCGGCTGATGTCGCGCCTGCAGGGCGACGTCAATTCGATGCAGGAATTCCTCGAAACATCGGTGATGTCGGTAGGCGACATCGTGCTGTTGTTCGGCATTGTCAGCGTGCTTTTGTGGCTCGATTTCCGACTGGGCCTGCTGACGCTGTCGACCATGCCGGTGCTGTTCATCGTGCGCCTTTTCTGGCTGCCGCGCGCCAAGGTCGCCTTCATGGCCGCGCACGAAACCAACTCGATCGCCAACGGCGCACTGGCCGAAGGCATCCATGGCGTGCGCACGGTGCAGAGCCTCGAGCGCCAGCACGTCAATTTCGACCTCTACGACGAAAAGGTGCTGGCCAACCTCAATGCCCATTTGAGGTCGGCGAAATACGCGCAGGTAATGGTGCCGATCGTCGACACGCTGACCGGCATCGCCATGGCAACTGTCATCGTCGTCGGCGGGTCGATGGTGCTCTCGCACAGCCTCGACATCGGCGTCATGGTGGCGTTCCTGTTCTACATCCAGCGCTTCTTCGACCCGATCCGCTCGCTGACCATGCAATACAGCGTCATGCAGCGAGCCATGGCTTCGGGCCAGCGCATCTCCGAAGTGCTCGACGTGCCGGTCGACATCAGAGACAGGCACGGTGCCGTGGCGCTGTCGCGCGACATGGACGGCTCGGTCGAGTTCAGGAACGTCACCTTCGGCTATAGGCCGAACCAGCCGGTGCTGAAGAACATCTCCTTCCGCGTCAACCCGGGCGAGACCGTGGCCCTGGTCGGCCCGACCGGATCGGGCAAGTCGAGCTCGATGGCGCTGGTGCACCGCTTCTACGATGTCTGGTCGGGTGAGGTTCTGGTCGGCGGCCATGATGTGCGTGACCTGACCCAGGATTCGCTCGGCGATCAGGTCGCGATGGTGCTGCAGGAGCCGTTCCTGTTTTCCGGCTCGGTGCTGGAAAACATCCGCTACCACAAGACATCAGCCAGCCGCGAGGAGGTGGTCCGCGCCGCACAAGCCGTCGGCGCGCACGATTTCATCGAGAACCTGCCAGATGGCTACGATACCGAACTCGAGCAGCGCGGCGGCAATCTCTCGCTGGGCCAGCGCCAGCTGATCAGCTTTGCGCGCGCGCTGGTGGCGGATGCAAAGATCCTGGTGCTCGACGAAGCCACGGCCAGCATCGATTCCTACACCGAGATGCTGATCCAGAAGGCGCTGATCACGCTGCTGGAAGGCCGCACCGGGCTGGTCATCGCCCACCGTCTGGCCACTATCCGCGGCGCCGACCGCATCATCGTGCTGCAGAACGGCGAGATCGTCGAAAGCGGCAACCACGAACAGCTGATGGCAAGAAAAGGCCTCTACGCCCGCCTCTACAACATGAACTACGCCTCGTTCGACGACATTTCCGAAGGCGAGCTGGAACTGGACGCGGCAGTCGGCAAGGCGACCTGATTGGACCTGCAAACGACCGCAGGCGCCTAGGCCATTTCGGGGCGTTTTGAACCCTCGCGGATGGCCTTGTGCACGCCGCGTTGCAGATCCATGAATACAGGGCTTTCCATCACCTCTTCGCGGCGCGGGCGCTCGATATCCACGTTGAATGTCTGCGTGATACGTCCCGGGCCGATGCCCATGACGACGATGCGGTCCGACAGATAGACGGCCTCCTCCACATCATGGGTGACAAACAGGACGGTCAACCTGTGTTCCTCCCAGATCTGGGTCAGCAGTTCCTGCATCTGATGCCGGGTCAAGGCATCGAGCGCGCCGAAGGGCTCGTCCATCAACAGCATCTTGGGCCGGTAGGAAAGCGCGCGCGCAATGGCGACGCGTTGTTTCATGCCGCCCGAGAGTTCGGCCGGATAGCGGTCCGCACTACCAGACAGCTTGACGAGTTCGAGATGCTCCAGCGCGATCCTGCGGCAGGTCGGGCGATCGTAACCAGCGGCCTTGAGGGCAAACTCGATGTTCTGCCGCGCCGTCAGCCAGGGAAGCAGCGTGTAGGACTGAAAGACGACGCCACGGTCGAGACCAGGCTGCAGGATCGGCGCGCCATCGATGCTGAGATCGCCCGCGTCGAAGTCCTGCAGTCCGGCCACGATCGACAGCAGCGTGCTCTTGCCGCAGCCCGACGTGCCGACCAGGGAGACGAACTCGTTGTCGGCAAGATCGAGGTTGATACCGCGCAGTACTTCCGTGCGCCGCTCGCCCGTGCCGAAGCTCTTGTGGAGACCGGCGATCCGCAATTTGGGGCTCATCGGCTGGACCTCATTGCGAGCGGCCCTCTTGCTTGAACAGCACCTTTTCCAGCGCCTTCATCACCTGGTCGGTGATGAGGCCAAGCAGGCCGAGCAGCAGGATGTAGCCGATGATGGTGTTGGTCTGGAAATAGCGCTGCGACACGGTGATGCGATAACCGAGCCCCGAAGTGGCGGCGACGAGTTCGGCCAGCACCAGCCAGGTCCATGCCCAGCCCAAGCTGATGCGCAGCGTATCCCAGATGCCCGGCAAGGCACTGGGCACGACGATGCGCGTCAGGATCTTGCGATCCGGCAGGCCTAGCGTGCGCCCAAGGCCGATGAAATCGGCTGGAACCCGTTTCACATTGTCCATGATCATCAGCACTTGCTGGAAGAACGTGCCGATAAAGATGATCAGGAATTTCTGCGAATCGCCGGTGCCGGCCCACAGGATGGAGAGCGGCACGAAAGCGACGACCGGCATGTAGCGGATGAAATCCACCAGCGGCTCGATGGCCGCTTCCCAGGAACGGAAACTGCCGATCAGCACGCCGATCGGTATCGACAGGGCCGAGGCGATGAGGAAGCCGATGGAGATACGGTACATCGAGGCTTTGAGGTCCAGCCACAACGTGCCGTCGGCCGCGAGCTTGGCGATCTGCATAGCGACGCTGCCCGGCGATGGCAGGAAGATCGGCTTTACCAACCCCAGTCCGGTCGCCGCCCACCAGGCAAGGCCGAGCCCGACGAACACGGCCACCGCGATCACCAGGAAGCGCGACCTGGCGATGGGCACGCCGATGCCGGAGGATCGGCGACGCCTCGCCTGTTTCGTGGGGCGAGCCGGATCCGTTTGAGCGGGACGCTCCCCGGGCATCTGCGTCACCACCGCGATCCGGCCTTGGTCATTCCGCCGCCTTGACGAATGACGGGTCGATCATCTGCTCCGGCGTCACATCGGCCTGCAGCAGCTTGGCGTTCTTGGCGGCGGCTTCGACATCGGCGAAGGTCTTGGTGGTGAAATCACCGGTCAGCGCCGCCTTGTTTTCGGCGAGTGAGTAGTAACGCACGCCGTCAAAGGCGGTGTTGAGGTCCTTGACGTCCGAACCGACAGCTTTGGCGATGATGGCGCGCCCACCGGGCGTATCGGCATTGTAGTCCTTGAGCGCTGCGTCCCAGCTCTTGATCATGGCCAGCACTTGGCCGGGCCGCGACTTGATCACCTCGTCACGCACCACCAGCACGTCGCTGATCAGGCCGGGATCCTCGCCGGCGGTGAACAGCAGCTTGAGGTCCTTGTTCTGCGCCATGGCGACGGTGAGGTACGGTTCATAGGTCACCGCGACCGGCACCTGGCCGGCGATCAAGGCGCTGCCGGCGTCGGACGCAGGCATCGGAACCGGCTTCACATCGTCGATCGACATGCCGTTCCTGGTGAGCGCGTATTTGAGCAGGATGTCGCTCGTCGTGCCTTCCTCGAAGGCCACCTGCTTGCCCTTGAGGTCCGCGATGGAGGTGACGTCCTTGCCGGCGATGATCGCGTCGGCGGTCATGGAGACGTCGAGCAGCAGCACGATCTTCACCGGCAGGCCGGCCGCAACCATGCCCATCGCCGTGTGGGTGGCGATGTTGGCGGCGTCGAGCTGGCCGCTTGCAAGTGCTGCATTGATGTCCTTGTCCTCGGCGAAGTTGACGATCTGGACGTCGCTCAGCCCGTTCGTCTTGAACAGGCCCTTGGCCTCGGCGACATGCCACTGGCCATAGCCGAGCCAGGGCTCGATGCCGATCTTGAACGCTCCTGCCTCGGGCGTGGTGGGAATGGCCGCATCGGCCGCGTAGGCCGCCGGGGCGGCGGCGAGCCCGATGGCGGCGGCCATCACGAGCGCGCGAAATTGTCCTGTTAGGTTACGCATCATCCTTGTTCCCCTTGATGATCGGACCGCTTTTTCTGACGGAGGTAGCCGGTCCGGTGAGACTGCGGGTTTCTGCTCTTGCGGCACTGTGCCTCGGCGTCTTACCTGCCACTTCATGGTGAAGTGCGCGGATATTTCAGCGTCAGCGGGAGCGGATGTCAAGGCTAAAATACATACATGCATATACAAGTTGGAAAGACTCAATTTTTACGCTCTCCGGGATCGATCCGGTCTAGAAAATCGGTCACCCGATCGGTTCCGGCGACAGGTTCGCTGCCGACCATGACCGCCACCGAAAAGGCAATAAGGGAAGAAACCGGCGTGTGGCTGCGCACGCCGGTGCGCAGGTTCATGACCAGCGTCGGCGACAGGAAGAGACCGGCCCGGAGCACCGCGCGCCAATCGGCCGGCAGCATGCCGCGCCGTTTGAGCTCAAGCAGCAATGGCCGCCACAGCGCTGTGGCCTTGACCTCCAGCAGGTCGCGGCGGACGGGGCTCAGGTCCCAGTCCGTGTCGACATGGAGCAGGTTTCCGTCCAGCCGCGCATGGGCGCGAAAAGCCTCGGTCGCGGTCGCCGGATCATAGAGCCAGAACGGGTGGGCGAAGATGTTGTGGAACGTCGCCTTCACCTCCGCCAGCAGCGTGGGGATATGCGAGCCGGCAAAGGCGGGATCGAAGAAGGACAGCTCCGCCCTCCCCGCCTTCGCCGTGTACCAGACATTGGCGTTGTGGGCGTCGCCATGCGCGACCACGCCGCCTGCATCGGCAAGCCGGTCCGGCCGCAAGCGCACTGCGGCGGCATCGAAAAGCTCACCGACGCTGTCGGTGTACTGCTGGCCGTTGATGACGAATTTCAGCCGGGAAAACCGATCCCAATCCAGCTCGGCACCGGGAAAGACGAACGGCTTGCCGACATAGAAATCGGCCAGCCGGCCGCCTGGCGACAAGCGTGTCTCGGCATCGATCAGCCGCTCATGAAACGGCCTGTGGATCGGTTCCGCCGCCACCTCCTCGACGGCTACCGGATGCAGCGTTTCGAGATAGACCTTGAGCAGCCTGGCCGACAGGTCGCGCTCGGCAAGAACGGCTTCTCGCCGTTTGCCGGCATCGTCCTGCGCATCCAGCGCGAACAGCACATCCGAAAACCTCGGATCCGTGCGCCGCCGATAGACAAGGATCTGCTCGCCCGGTTGGGCCGACATATGCACGGGTTGATCAACCGGCAGGCCGGCGCGCGACAGAATCTCGGCGCGGTAATACTCGCCCGTCATCGCCTCTTCCCGCTCCTCCTGATGGAACTTGAAGAAGTAGGCCTTGCCGTCGTCCTCGAAGAAGCCGTTCAACGAATTGAGGCTGTATTTATCGAAGTTGATGCGGACATCGCGGGGGCGCATCGCGAACAGGTCGCCCAGCAATGCCGCCAGCGCGCTTTGTGCTTCGGCAACATCATGCTGCGCGAGTGCCCGGATCCGCGCCGTGCGGCTCGGCGCCGGCGTCATCTGTCGCTCTTGCATTCGACCTGCTTCCGTCAGCTGCTTTTTGAAGGGGAATAGCGGCTGCCGAGCGAGTAGCGGCTGCCGGCATAAGTCAGCTTGCTGATCGTCGCCACCACCGCACCCGTCCATGTCCGGCGGTGCAGGAAAAGGCAGCAGGCGCCGACATCGATGCCCAGATGCCGCGCCGTCTCGGCATCCGCCGGGACGGCGGAAATGATATGCTCGACCTCGGTCACCGGGGTTTTCTGCATGAGGTAGTCATAGGTCGCCGTCTTCGAAAAATCCTGCTTGTCATAGTCGGGGATAAGGCTCGGATTGACGAAGCGCTCTTCGAGTTGCACCGGCAGATCGTTCTCGAAATTGACGACGACGGAATGATAGATCGAGACGCGCTTTGGAAATTCGAACGACAGCGCCAGCTCTTTTGTCGGCATGATGGTTTCGAGGACGAGGACTTCGGAACGATGTCTGTTGCCGCGCTCGACGATCTCGGCTGCGATGTTGTTGATCTCGATCAGCGTCGACTGTGGCCTAGGCGGCGCGATGAAGGTCCCCACACCTTGCAGGCGGATCAGAAACCCGGCCGAGGTCAATTCTCTGAGTGCCCGGTGAACCGTCATCCGCGAGACGCCGAGTGAAGCGACCAACTCATTCTCGGACGGCAGCTTGCGATCTTTGCCCCACCGGCCCGTTCCGATGTTTGCCAGGATGTAGTCCTTCACCTTCTCGTAAAGAGGGCTGGCGGTGTCGGGCAAAGTGATCATTTCAAAAGTCCTTTCCGGCGATTCATCGGAAATCACGACTGCTCGACAGGTTGCCGCATGCGGATGATTGTTTTCAAGCCGTCGCTGCGCCCCGCCAACAGCCGCTCATAGGCAGCCGGAATGTCATCCAGGCCGATCTCCTGGTCGATCAGCGCCAGCAGCGGTTCGCTCAATTCACCCAGCATCCGCACGGCCTCGGGCAGTTCGTCGGCAAAGGCATGGCATCCCAGCAACCCGATTTCGCGTTCGACCAGCGTATTGGGATCAATGTCGAGGCGGCCGTGGAAGATGCCGACCATGGCGATCGTACCGCCGGGATCGAGAACGCCGAGCATCTGATTGAGCGCCGCGACGCTGCCGGTCGCCTCGATGGCCGCGAGCAGCGGGGCATTGGCAGTTGCGGCGGCAACGGCGTCCCGGCTCAGATCGACGATCCGGGCACCCGTCACCCGCGCCACCCGGGCGCAGCGGCTCTGGTTGCGGTCGGCGATCAGCACGGTGCCGGCGAAGGTCCGCGACAACAGCAGGGCGGCAAGACCGCCGATAGGCCCGCAGCCGACGACCAGCACGGAGCCTGTCGTTTTCGGCAGGCGCCGCACCGCGTGCAGCGCCACCGCCAGCGGCTCGGCCATTGCCGCGACCCGCTCGTCGAGCCCGGCACCGATGATATGCAAAAGCCGTGCAGGCAGCACCGCCTGTTCGGCAAAACCGCCGTCGCAGACCTCTCCGACGAAGCCCAGTGACGCGCAGAGATGATGCCTGCCGGCTTGGCATTGCGCGCAGTCTCCGCACCAGAAGCGGGAATCGGCGACAACCCTGTCACCGATAGCGAAGGCGTCGACGCCCTCGCCGGTGGCGGTCACCGTGCCGGTCAGCTCATGGCCGGCCGTCGAAGGCGACCGGCTTATCCACTGTCCCGTGCGGAAATTATGCAGGTCCGAACCGCAGATGCCGGCGGCATCGACCCTGAGCTTCACCCAGCCTGCATCCGGCGCGCCCGGCGTCGCGATGTCCTCGACGCGCAGATCGCCGGGCCCGTAAAGTCGTGCCGCCTTCATCTCGATCGGTTCCGCTCAGCCGGCAAGATAGCGGTCGCGGATCTCCGAGACCGCGTTCTCATGCGAGCTGAAGCCCTCGTAGCGGGCGAGCCTGCGGGCGTGCAGAGCGAGTTCCGGATAGGCCACCGAGGTGACATAGCCGACCGACGAGCGCTTGACGAAATCCGTCACCGAAAGCGGCCCGTAGGTCCGCGCCCAACGGCTGGTCGGCAGCACCGCATTGGGTCCAAGCACGAAATTGGCCAGCGTCACCGGCGTGTGCGGCCCCATCAGGATTTCAGCCGCCTCGGTGATGCGCCCGAGATGCGCGAACGGCTCCTTCGACAGGATCTCGAGATGTTCGGGCGCATAGTCGTTGATGAAGCGGTAGCTGTCTTCCAGCGACGCGGTCAGCACGATGCCACCGCGCTTGCCGGTCAGCACCGCGCGTGAAAACTCGACACGCTGCTCGGTCATCCGCGACCAGTGCTCCGGGATTGCAGCCAATGCGGCTTCGGCGACCTTGCGGCTGTGCGTCACCAGATAGGCCGAAGAATCCGGCCCGTGCTCGGCTTCGATCAACAGGTCGAGCGCAGCAAGCCCGCCGTCGACGCTGTCATCGGCAAAGATGATCGCTTCGGACGGCCCGGCCGGAAGGCCTGTGTTGATGACCGACGACAGCACGCTCTTGGCCGCCACCACCCAGGGGCTGCCGGGGCCGACGATCTTGAGCGCGGGCTTCACCGTCTCCGTGCCGTAGGCGACGGCGGCAACTGCCTGAGCGCCGCCGCATTTGTAGACGGTTCCGACGCCGGCGAGGCGTGCGGCGACCAACGTTGCCGCGTCCACCGAACCATCCGATGTCGGCGGCGTCACGATGGCGATTTGCGGCACGCCGGCAATCACCGCCGGCACCGACGTCATCATCGTCACCGATGGGAAAGCACCCTTGCCGCGCGGCACGTAGAGCGCAACGGAAGCGATCGGCGTGTACCGGTCGCCGGCATAGGCGCCCGGCCGGACTTCCTTGAGCCACATCGTTTCCGGCTTCTGCTCCTCATGGAAATGCCTGATGTTGTCGATGCCGAACTGGATGCTCTCGACGACGTCCTTTTCCACCTTGTCGAACGCCGCGTCGAACTCGGCTTCCGACACCTGCAGCTCGCCCTCGGCGACATTGGCCTTGTCGAGTTCCCTGGCGAAGCGGATCAAGGCGGCGTCGCCTTCGTCCTTGACGGCCTGGATGATCGGCCGGACCTTCTCGACGAAGACCGTCAGATCGGCCTCGGCGCGCTTCAGCAGACTGGCGCGCTGGTCGGCATCGATGGATGACAAATCGTGGAAGCTGATGTCGGACATGGCTGCTCGTTCTCCTGGAACTCTTGGAACGCAATGACGGCTGGCGCAGGCCGGCCATATGCTGCGGGCCGACAGGTCGACCCTGAACAAGGATCAAAGCCGTCGAGAGGCTTCACTCGGCCAAAAGTATATACATGTCTATGTGATGGTCGCCAGCGATTTTTCCATCATCCTTCCCGTCGAAACTACCGAGATAAACCTGCCTCATCAGATCGAGGCGAGAAAGCCGCCATCGACCGGAATGGACTGGCCGGTTATGTAGGCCGCCGCATCCGAAGCGAGGAACACGGCGATGCCATGCAGATCGGAGAGATCACCGAAACGCCGCTGCGGGATCTTGGCCAGCATGGAGTGCTGCCATGCCTCGTTGTTGTAAAAAACGTCCGTCATCGCCGTCCTGAAATAGCCCGGCGCGATGGCGTTGACCCTTATGCCAAGCTCCGCCCACTCGGCCGCAAGCGCCCGCGTCATGCCGAGCAGGCCGGACTTCGACGAGCCATACGGCACCGCGGTTGGGATTCCGACTTCCGACGTCAGCGAGCACAGGTTGATGATGGTGCCGGGACGGCCGGCGTCGCGCATCTGCCGCGCGGCGGCCTGGGCGCAGAAGAACGCTCCCTTCAGATTCGTGTCGACGATCCTGTCCCACAGCGCCTCGTCGACATCGAGCGAGGGCCGCACCTCCTCCGTCCCGGCATTGTTGACGAGAATGTCGAGACCACCAAGCAGGCTGGCAGCCTCGTTGGTGGCTGCGCGGCAGCGGCCGACATCGGTGACGTCGAGAGCGACGGCATGCGCCACCCCACCGGCCGCGCGGATGGCGACCGTCGTGTGCTCCAGCGCGGCCAGGCTGCGCGCCGTGACCGCGACGTCGGCGCCGGCAGCGCTCAGCGCTTCGGCGATGCTGCGCCCGATGCCACGGCTGGCGCCGGTGACAAGCGCCTTCCTGCCGGAGAGATCGAAGAGAGAAGCGTTGCGCATATGATCCTCCTGGTCGGTGTCGGTTTCCGCTTCGGCGTAGAGACTATCAGGTCAGCTTACATATACAAGCATATACAAAGCATTTCAGCTGCGGTACGGATGACGAAATCCACCGCAGAGGAGCCAGCCCGTGTCGAAAGCCTCGGATATGGTCCGCACCGAAGTCAACCGCCTGTCGCCCTACAATTCCGGACTGACCATTGACGAGGTGCGGAAACGATACGCACCGGCCAGAATCGCCAAACTGGGCTCGAACGAAAACCCGCTCGGGCCCAGCCCGACCCTCGCCACGACGATGCATGCCGGCTCCGAGATGTTCCGCCTCTATCCGGACCCTGCCGGGCGCAAGCTGCGCCAGGCGATCGGCGACAAATATGCCGTCGCCGAGGACCAGATTATCCTCGGCAATGGTTCCGAAGATCTTCTCTCCGTCATCAGCCGCGCCGTGTTGCGGCCGGGCGACGCCGTCGTCACGCTCTATCCGTCGTTTCCGCTGCATGAGGACTACACGACGTTGATGGGCGCTACCGTCAAGCGCGTTGTCGTCAACGACGATCTGACCATCAATGTCGATGCGCTGGTCGAGGCGGTGCGCGAACGGCCGCGCATGCTGCTGTTCTCGAACCCGATGAACCCGGTCGGCAGCTGGCTCTCCGGCGGCGATCTGTCGAGGGTTCTGGATGCGACGAGCGACGAGACGCTGATCGTCATCGACGAAGCCTATGCCGAATATGCCAAGGGCGACGACTATGCGTCATCCCTGCCCTATCTGGGAAAGCTCGACCGGCCCTGGATCGTGCTTCGGACCTTTTCCAAGGCGTTCGGCCTGGCCGGATTGCGGATCGGCTTCGGCATCGTCGGCGACCCGGAGCTGCGCGCGCTGCTGGACCGCGTCCGCACGCCTTTCAACGCCAACGGCATGGCCCAGGCCGCAGCATTCGCGGCGCTGGCCGATGACGAACACCTCGCCAGGGTCGTAGCTCTGGCCAGGGCGGAGAGAAAACGCGTCGAGACTTTCCTGGCGAGCAAGGGCCTCGACGTCGCCGCCTCCAGAGGCAATTTCCTGTTCTTCAACTGCCGGCAAGATGCCTCCGTCTTCGTCGAAGGCCTGCTGCGGCAAGGGGTCATCGTCAAACCTTGGAAGCAGCAGGGCTTTGACACCTATGTGCGTGTCAGCATCGGCTCGACTTCGGAAAACGACCACTTCATGGCCGCTCTGTCGGCGCTGTTGTGAATGCACGTCTGGGCGGATCGCTCCGCGCTTGGGAGCCGATCGCTGCCGCCCTATTTCGCCCAAGGCTTTGACCGACGCTTGGCTTGGCTGCCGTGCGGATCGTCGATGACCACAGCGTATTTATTTGGCTTCGGACCAGCCGCAGGCCTTAACTTTCGCAGCGTGGGTTTTTACATCCGAGGGGTCTGCAAACGATCGACGCTTGAGGAGGCTCCCTTGCAGCAGCCAGATGACATAGCCGCCCGCCGATTGGGCATTCTCATCGAGCAATATGTGGAAGCGCGTAAAAAGCGCTATGACTATGTGTCGACCGAGCAGGCCTATCGGGCCATCCGGCAGGTCCTCAAACCCGCCATTCCCGATCGCGAGCTCGACGACATGGTCGCCGCACTTGCCGTCAAGAACGGCCTGGCGGTCGTCTTCGATCGTCAAACCAAAGCATCGGCCGATGATGTTCCGAGGCCAAGCCCCTAGATCGACGCACATCTGCCGGCGCCAGGCGCCATATCAACGCGGGGCCAAACGCATCGTTCGGCCCCGCATCGATGTGCATCGCCGGAGGAACCTGCGACACACCTGCGCCGTAGGCCTGTGTGCCGCAAGCCGACGGGCGTGGCGGCTTCAAGCGGCGGTGCTGACCTGGCCCGGCTCGAGGATCGACTTGACCTTGTCGGCGATCGCGCGCCCCAGATCGGCGTTGTTTGCGGCGGTGAAATGGATGCCGTCGACACCGTCCGTGGTGACGAAATCGCCGGCATTGAGGAAATCGATCTTCATGAAATCCGCCATCGCCTTGTACTGCCTGGCCAGGTCCCTGGATTTTTCGTGGCCGCCGCCGAACATGCCCTCGAACCATGGATCGGGCATCGGGGTCAGCGGCGGCGGCGCAATGACCAGCGCCTTCGGCGCCGGATAAGGGGTGCCGATGCCGCCGGCACTGGTCAGGATCTGGCCGACCAGTTTCGCCATTCCATTGGCGATCTCATAAGGCGTCCGGCGGAAATAGGACTTGGTGTCGTTGGTGCCGAGCATGACGATGACGAGGTCCAGCGGCAGATGGCTGGCGATGGCCGAGGGCAGGTAGTTCGCCCCGTTCAGGCGCGGATCGTTGGGGTCGTCGAGACATGTCGTGCGCGCGCTCAGGCCTTCCTCGATGATGTGGTAGCCCCCTCCCAGCGCCGCCGCCATCACACCGGTCCAGCGCTGGTCATAGGGGTAGCGGTAGGTCGGCGACCCCTCCTTGACCGGAACCCAGCCCCAGGTCAGCGAGTCGCCGTAGCACATGATGTTTTTTGGCGGTGACATCCATGTTTCTCCATCTGTTTGCAATTGTCTGAACGCGTGGATTTGTCGGTCCCGGCGAACGCCGGTCGGCTTGCTTTTCGCCGTCTCAGGTCAGGGGTTTCGCACCCGCACTCCGTAGAAGATCGCGGCACCCAGGATGATGACGCCCTGCGCGATAAGCTTGCCGGGCTCGTCGATGCCGAGCACGGTCATCACCACGAACAGCAGCGCAAAGCACAACGCCCCGAAGAAAGGTCCCCAGACGCCACCGTCGCCGCGACCGAAGACGACGCCGCCGAGGATCGTTGCCGCGACCGCCAGGATCGGCAGGTCGAGGCCGACACGGACGCTGCCGACGGCGATCGAACCGGTCTGTACCAGGGCCGCGATCGCCGCGATCAGGCCGGCGAGCGTGTGCGCAAGGATCACCGTGCGCTGGACCGGCACGCCGGAAAAATGCGCGGCTTCGGCATTCTCCCCGACCGAGGCGACGTAGCGGCCAAAGACGGTCCGCGACAGCAGCAGCCACACCAAAGCGGTCAGCAGGACCCAGAACAGCACCGGCGTCGGAACCGACAGGAATTTCGTGTTGTAGAGGTCGTTGAACAGCTTCGGCACATCGCCGGGCGGATTGCCGCTCGATAGGAACTGCACCAGCCCGACCAGGATGATGCTGACCGCCAGCGTGACGATGACCGCCGACACCCGCCGGCTCCCTATCATGAAGCCGTTGAACAGGCCGATGACGAGGCCGGTACCGAGCGCCAGCACGACGAAGAAAGGCATCGACGCGCCGGGGAAAGTGCCCGACGAAATGAAATAGTTGATGAGCAGGATGATGCCGCCGCCGGAAAGGTCGATCGACTTCACCCGCATGACGACGAGCTGCCCCAGAACCAGGATGCCGAGCGGGACGATCTGCCTGACGAAGATACCCATGATGTTGAGGTTGAGCATGTTCGGCCGTGCGACCCACAGCGTGGCCAGCAGCACGAGGAAGACAAAATAGGACGGCGGTATGCGCAGCAGGCGCCGGGCGATCGGATTTGCGAGAACGGCAGCCATCTTTCAGAGCCCCATCTTCTTGCGGGATTGCAGCCCGACCACCGCCAGCAGGATGCCGCCCTTGATCGCGGTCTGGACAAACGGCGAGACGTTGGCGAGGTTCATGCCATTGGCCAGCAGCGCCATGACCAGCGCGCCGATCACGGTGCCGTGCAGGCTGCCTATGCCACCGGAAAGCTGGGTGCCTCCAAGCGCCACGGCGGTGACGGTATCGAGTTCGAAAAGCAGCCCGACATTCGGATCGCCCGACACGATGCGCCCGGCCAGGAAGACACCGGCAACGGCTGCGAAACAGGAACAGATCACATAGGCGAGGATGATGTTGCGGCGGTCGGAGACGCCGAAATTGCGGGCAGCACTCTCGGCGCCGGACGCGATGCCGCCGCCGATCGCAAACAGATGCAGCCCATACCGGGATCCGTAGAGCAGTTTCCACGCTGCCAGGATCACGACGATGCCCCAGAAAACCGGATAGGGAATGCCGAGGAAACTGCCCGAGACGGCATCGATGACGATCTCCGGCACCGTGCCGCCGGAGACGGGCCGCAGGATGCGCGTGATGCCGAGCACGATGTACTGCGTCGACAGCGTCGCGATGATCGGATGGACGTTGAAACGGGTGATCGCCAGACCGTTGATCAGCCCGATGACTGCCGCCAGCACGAAGACCGCCGGGATCAACACAATCGCTGGCTGGTCGAGCGCCAGCACCGCGGTGGTGAAGCTGATGACCGAGCCGACCGACAGGTCGAGCCCGCCGATGAGCACGACGACGAGCTGTCCGATCGCCGCGATGATCAGCGGCATCGCCTGGGCAACCAGGTTGAAGAGGTTTTCGGCCGTGGCGAACTGCGTCGTCTCGACAGTCAGCCACAGCGAAATGAGCAACGCGACCAGCAGCGGCAGGCCCCACAGGCCCTGCCGCGTGTTCCGGCCATTCAGGATGTTGAAAACCGAACGAACCATGGCAGGCCCCTAATGCTGGCGCGTGGGGCCGCCCATGAGGGCCGCGTCGAGAATCTTGTGTTCGCTCGCCTGCGCTGCCGGCATTTCGGCCACGATCGTGTCGTGATGGACGACGTAGATGCGGTCGCAGAGCCCGATCAGCTCGATCGTCTCGCGCGAGAGCACCAGCACCGCGCCGCCCTTCGCGGTGAAGTCCCGCAGAAGATGGTAGATCTCGGACTTGGCGCCGATGTCGACGCCGCGCGTCGGCTCTTCGACCAGCAGAAGATCGAGATCGGCGGCAAGGTAGCGGCCGAGCAGAACCTTTTGCTGGTTGCCGCCCGACAGCGAACCGACCGCAGCCGACAGGCCCGCCGCCTTTATGTTCATGACCTCCATCATGCGGGCGATGACGTTTCGATATGGCCGCGCCGGCGCAAGTTCAGGGCGCCTCGAATGCAATCCGATGGCGATGTTGTGGGCGATCGGCAAAGCGAGGAAGAGCCCCTCTTCCTTGCGGTCCTCGGGAACGAAGCCGACCTTCAGCTGCTGCAAATACCGAACGCCCGCCGACGCCGGGAGCGGCATCTTCAGCGCCTTGCCGTTGATGGAAATCGTCCCGGCGAAGGGATGGTAGCGGCCAATCAGCGATCGCAGGAAGCGCTGCTGGCCCTGCCCTTCCAGCCCGGCCAGGGCGACGATCTCGCCCTTGTGCAAAGTCAGCGACAGCGGCTGCGATGTCTCGGTGATCTTGAGGTTTTCGACGCGCAGGATCTCATCGCCTACATCGCCCGTATGATCGGGAAAAAGGTCCTGGAGTTCGCGTCCGACCATCATGGCGATGAGTTCGTCGGTGGTGATCTCGGACACCGTCCTGGTGCCGACCAGTGCGCCATCCTTCAGCACCGTCACCGTGTCGCACAACTCGAAGATCTCCTCCATGCGATGCGAGATGTAGACGATGGCTTTTCCCTTGTCGCGCAGCCGGCGGATGTTGCGGTTGAGCACATCGACATCGGCCGCGTTGAGAGCCGCCGTCGGCTCATCGAGGATGAGCACGCTGGCGTCGGCCTGGATGCAATGCGCGATCTCGACGAATTGCCGCTCGGCGATCGTCAGGCTGGAAACGAGTTGCGACGGGTCGAGCGTGAGGCCGAGTTCGCCAAGCGCCCTGGCGGTCTGGCTTTTCATCGCGGGATAGTCAATCGAGCCGAACCGGGTCGTCGGCTCCCGGCCGAGGAACATGTTCTCGGCGATCGACAGATTGGGCAGCAGCGAATGCTCCTGGAAAACGGTCGAAATGCCGGCATCGAGCGCGGCGCGCGGCGACTTCAGATCGAGCTTCTCGCCGCTCATGAAGATCTCGCCGGAATCGGGCTGATGCACGCCCGCCAGAATCTTCATCAACGTCGATTTGCCGGCACCGTTCTCGCCCATCAGGGCGTGGACGCTGCCCGCCTTGAGGTCGAGGGAAACGGAGTGGAGCGCCTTGCTCCCTCCGAACGCCTTCGAAATGTGGGACATCTCGACAAGATTGGTCACGAAACCCTCGAACGAACCGGATTCAACACATGGAACGGCCTGCGGGGAATGTTTGTCCACTCCCCGCCAGCCACGGCGCCGTCACTTCTTGCCGTAGTATTCCTTGAGCTTGTCTTCCGGCAGTTCGCTTGGCCACCAGACATTGGCGGTCAGGTCGTCGCGATAGTATTTCTTGGCCTTGTCCTGGTCCCATCCGTCGGGATTGTAGACATAGCGCTTGTAGAGCTGCTTGCCTTCCAGAAGGGCAACGGCAGCGCGCACGCCGGCAGCGCCCTGGGCGGGACTGTATTCCGGAGAGATCGACTTGAACCCATCCGTAATCCACTGGCCGAAATAGCCATTGTTTCCCTCGCCCGAAATCGGCGGAATGGGTGTGCCGAACTGCTTGAAGACATCGACGCAGGCGCGCGTCATGTCGGCGCCGGACGACCAGATGCCGTCGACCTGCGGATTGTTCAGATAGAGCGTCTCGCACAGCTTCTTGGCCTTGTCGTACTGCCAGTCGCCATGCTCCTCGGCAATGATCTGCACATGCGTGCCCTTGAGCGATTCCAGGAGGCCGTTATAGCGGTTGGTGTCTTCCGGATGGCCGGCCAGGCCACGCAGGACCCAGATCTTGCCGTTGTCGCCGACGGTCTTCACCAGCCAGTCGCCCATGACCTTGCCGAAGTGCTCGGCGCCGCCCTGGATTTCGGTGGTGTAGGCGTCGGAATCGATACGCCCGGTGTGAAGGATGACCGGGATGCCGGCGGCGACCGCCTTGGCGATGCTGGCATTGGCCGACGTGCTGGTCACCGGTTGAACGATGATGGCGTCGACATGCTGTGCGATCAGGTCCTCGATATCGGCCACCTGCTTCTTCTGGTCGAAGCCGGCATCGAGCAGGATGAATTTCGAGATGCGCTTGTCCTTGGCCGCGGCGTTCTCCGCCTCATGCGCCACCTGCACCGTCCAGGTGTTTGCGTTGACACCGAAGTCGCTCATGCCGATGACCCAGGGCGGGTCCTTCTTGAACGCACCGGCGGCGGTCATGCGCGTGTCGTCGGGGCGCGGCGCCACGCCGTCCATCAGCTTGACGTCTTGCGCATGCGCCAGGGACGTCACGGCAAGCGTGGACGCAACGAGCATCCCCAGGCCGACGGTTTTCAGCAATCCTAACATTGAACACTCCTCCTTGTGGTTGCTCCGGCCTACAAATTCGTATGGCCACGAGACGCTCTCCCAATGCATGCCCCCGTCACAAACCGACCGATGCGCGCAATTCTCCCGCCCCCGAACACATGCGTGTCGAAGCCCAACTTCTGCTGGACGATGATGACGGTCGAGAACTCCTCCGGGCACCTTAGAAGCACAGCGGATTCGCCCTGTCAATAGTTAGTCAGGTTGAATGACTATTCCCTTGCTTGCCTTTCACCGCTCCACTATCCATCATGAATGGCGCTCGCCGGCTTCGGCGCGCAGTCTGTCCCGGCGGGAAAAACATGCGATCAGTCTTGTGCTACGGCGACTCCAACACGCACGGCCAGATCCCCGGCAGGGGGCCGCTCGAGCGCTATGGTCCGGGTGAACGCTGGCCGGGCATATTGCGTTCTCAGCTGGGCCCTGACTGGTATGTCATCGAGGAAGGATTGAGCGGCCGAACCACTGTCCATGACGACCCGATCGAGGGCGCCCACAAGAACGGCCGAACCTATCTTCGTCCTTGCCTGCAGAGCCATGCGACGCTCGACCTCGTCATCATTATGCTCGGCACCAACGATCTGAAGATCCGCTTCAACAAGCCGCCGTCGGAAGTGGCGATGGGCATCGGCTGCCTCGTCTACGACATCAAGGAGCTGGCGCCAGGTCCGGGCGGCTCGACGCCCGAGATCATGATCGTGGCGCCGCCGCCGATGCAGGACGACGTCAAGGAATGGAAGTCCATCTTCGCCGGCGCACCCGAGAAATCGCGCCTGCTGGCGCTCGAATTCGAAGTTCTGGCGGACTCGCTCGAACTGCACTTTTTCGATGCCGGCTCGGTGGTGTCGTGCAGCGAGGCGGACGGCTTTCACATCGATGCCGAGGCGCACAGATTGCTGGGCGCCGCGCTCGCCCGCGCGGTCGATGCCATCGGCTGGAGCCGCTCGACATGAGCAACCATACCGCCGCCAGGCAACGCGCTCTTACCGACGGGGCGACCTTTGCCTGACATGAGATTCGCACCACCCAATCCCTTGCGCATCGCCGATCGTGCGAGCGGGCTGAATGCATTGAGCGTCCGCAGCTACAACGAGCGGCTGGTGTTATCCCTGCTGCTTCAGAACGAAGGCATTTCGCGGATGGAAATCGGCGAGAAGACCGGCCTGTCGGCGCAGACGGCTTCGGTCATCGTTCGCTCGCTCGAGCAGGAAGGCCTGGTCTCGCAGGGCGAGGCGCAGCGCGGCCGCGTCGGGCCGCCGACGATCCCGCTTTCGCTCAACCCGGAGGGCGCCTATGCGGTTGGCGTCGGCTTCAGCCGGCGCAGGATCGACATCGCGCTTATCGACTTTATCGGCACGGTGCGCTTCCACACGCAGTTGCCGGCGGATGAAGCCAATCCGTTTCCGCAAAGCAGCGATCTGTTCGGCGCGATCGGGCAAGCCATGACCAGCCTGCCGGTCGAGGCGCGCAGCCGGGTTGCCGGCATCGGCCTGGCGGTTCCCGACGATGTCGACACGATGGCTGCAACCCGCAACGGATCGAGCACCTCGCTCAAGGCCTTGCAGGCTGAAATCGAGGAACAGATCAAGCTGCCGGTTTTCGTGCAGAACGACATCACCGCTGCGGCCGGCGGCGAGAGCATGTTCGGCGTCGCAAAGCCGCTCAACGATTATCTGTTCTTCTATCTCGGAGCACGGCTGCAGAGCAGGCTCATCCTCAACCACCAGATCTACAAGGGAAACTCCAGCGCCAGCTTCGATCACGGCCTGATGCGCCTGGAGAGCGAACTGGCCATGCGCGGGCGCCCGTCCGAAATCATCTGGAGCAGCAGCCCTGAGTGGCCCGATCTGGGCGAGGCCTACAGCGCATGGCTGGGCGAGTGTTCCGACCGCTTGAAAGCGTCGATCTCCGCGCTGACCCAGTTTGTCGAGTTCAGGACGGTCGTCCTGTCCAGCTATGCGCCGCAAAAGATTGCCGAGGCCTTGTGCGACGACATCGGCCGGGAATTCCCCGGCATCGAAGCGCTGCCGGCGCGCGTCACCATCAGCCCGAAGGCCGTCGGCGCGGCAAGCCTGCCATTCAGTTCGCGCTTCATGATCCAGTGATCGAGCTGAACCGAGTTGCCGGTCGGCCGATCATGCCCCTCTGCAGGTCCATCGATGATTTTCAGGTGACCAGGCGAATCCGCTTGCCAGGACGCCCCACTTAATAGCATGTTAAGTGAACCCTGAGATCGCCATGAAAATCGCTGCGGATCACGCACTCAACGACAATGCCGCGACCAGCGCCGAAGCGCGCCGCTCGACGGTATTGGGCGATCGGATCAAGGCCTATCGCACGACGCGGCGCCTGACGCTGCGCCAGCTCGGCGACATGATCGGCACCACCGCCAGTTTCCTGAGCCAGCTCGAGCGCGGCCTTTCCGGCGCCAACACCAGCACGCTGATGCTGATTGCCAATGCACTCGGCATCAGCCTCGCCGATCTTTTCGACGAATGCGAAGTGTCGCCGCACGCGGTGCTGACACGCAGCGAGCGGCCGGCGCTGCCGACCAGCGAAGGCTACCGCAAGACGCTGCTGTCGCGCCGGCCGATCCGCGAGATGGAAGTCTATTGCGGCGAGTTCGCCGTCGGCGGCTCGACCGGCGACGTGCCCTACACGCACGGCAACGCGAGCGAGATGTTCCTCGTGCTGCGCGGACGCGTGCAACTGACGCTCGGCGAGGAGAGCTTCACCCTCGAAGAGGGCGATAGCATCGAATATTCGACCTCGACGCCCCACCGGACGATCAATGTCGGCGATACGGTGGCCGAAGTGCTGTGGATCATTGCGCCGCCGACCAGCGGCGCCGTCGACCTCGACCAATATGTAGCCCGGAAAACGCTCGCGCCCGGCCTACCAAAATCAAACAGCGAGCCATCGGAGGGTTAGAAAATGGGAAGCAGATCAAGATTGGCCGGGTTCGTCGGCGCCGCCGCACTGGCCTTGCTTGCGGCCGCCGCTCACGCGCAGAACGCGCCGCCGGCCGGGACCGTGGTGGACGGCTCGCTGAAGGGAAAGACGCTGACCTTCGTCTCCTATGGCGGCATCTACCAGGACGGCCAGGTCGCCGCCCTCAAGGAATTCGTCGACAAGAGCGGCGTCAAGCTTTTGAACGATGGGCCGACCGAAATCGCCAAGCTTCAGGCGCAGGTCGAATCAGGCAATGTGACCTGGGATGTCGTCGATACGGACGATTTTCCGCCCTTCGTGCATTGCGGAAAACTGTTCCAGAAGCTGGATTTGACCAAGCTCGACATCTCGCACATCCCGCCCGGACAGGTCGGCGAGTGCAGCGTGCCGGCGATGAACTACGGCATGGTCCTGATGTACAAGAACGACACGTACAAGGACAATCCGCCGAAGGACTGGAAGGACTTCTTCGACACCGCGAAATTTCCCGGCACCCGCGCCATCGACGGCAGCGGCAGCCCGCTCGGCGGCCTGATCGAACAGGCCATCCTGGCAGACGGCGGCAAGGTCGACGCCATGACGCCGGCCGACATCGACAAGGGCATCGCCAAGATCAAGGCGATCGGTCCCGACACGATCTTCTGGAAGACGGGCGCAGAATCCCAGCAGCTCGCCGAATCCGGCGAGGCCGACATGATCATCATGTGGACCGGCCGCGCCATGACGGCGGTCAAGAATGGCGCTGCCTATACGCCGGTTTGGAAGGACTGGCTGGTCGTCATGGATCAGCTGACCATCCCGGTCGGCGCCAAGGACACCGACGCTTCCTACGCGCTGATCAACGCCTATCTCGGCAAGAAGTCGCAGGAGATCCTGACCGAGCAGACCTCCTACTCGCCGATCAACAACGAGGCACAGCCGAAGGTCGACGCATCCGTCGCCGCCTTTCTGACCAACACGCCGGACCACGCCAAGCTCGGCTATCAGCAGAACATCAAGTTCTGGGTCGCCAACTTCGCCGCCGCGTCCGACAAGTGGACAGCGCTGATGGCCGGCAACTGAGCCGGCTACCGCTGAGGTGACGGCGTGAGCCAGACATCGCATACGCCGACGGCCGGGGGTGATCATCCTCGGCCGCCAGGTGCCGTGCGGGCGCCGCAGCGGCGCCCGCACCTTGCTGCCTATCCTTCGCTGCTGGCGATGCCCGCCTTGGCTTTGCTCATCGCCGCGATGGGCTATCCCTTACTGACCGTCACGCTGCGCAGCTTCTCGGACCCATCTTGGGGCTTGCAGAACTATGTCTGGTTCTTTTCCACCCCGGTGAACGTCACCGTCCTGTGGCGCACCTTTTCCATCGCAGCCTGGGTCACCATCGTTTGCGTCATCGCCGCCTACCCCTATGCCTATCTCATGACGGCGGTCGGACCGCGCCTGCGGCTGGTCCTCATCCTGTGCGTTTTGGTGCCGTTCTGGGTCAGCGGCGTGGTGCGCACCCTGGCCTGGGTCATCCTGCTGCAGGATTCCGGCATCATCAATTCGGTCATCAGGCTGCTCGGCTTTGACGGCGTGAAGCTGATCCGCACGCAGACCGGCGTCGTCATCGGCATGGCGCAGGTGCTGCTGCCGTTCATGATCCTGCCGCTCTATTCGGTCATGCGCGGCATCGATCTGCGCCTCGTGCAGGCGGCGCGCAGCCTTGGTGCGCGCCCGGCACGCGCCTTCCTGCAAATCTATCTGCCGCTGTCGCTGCCCGGCGTTTTCGCCGGCGCCATCATCGTCTTCATCCTGTCGCTCGGCTTCTACATCACGCCTGCCCTGCTCGGCGGCCCGCGCAGCACCATGCTGTCGACGCTGGTGCAGAGCCAGGTGCTCAGCCTGCTCAACTGGGGCCGCGGCGGCGCCATGGGCGTCGTGCTGCTGGTCGCGACCTTCGTGCTTCTGGCGCTCGCCGCCCCGCTGATGCGCCAGCGCCACAAGCAGGTGTCCAGATCATGAGACTGGCACCATCCCGCCTTCTGCTCGGTCTGTTCTGCCTGCTGGTCGCCGTCTGGCTGGTGATGCCGACGCTGGTCATCATCCCGATGTCATTCAACGAGAAGAAGTCGCTCGCTTTCCCGCCGTCCGGTTTCTCCTGGCAATGGTACGAGAATTTCTTCACCAACCCCGATTGGCTGTCGAGCTTCTTCAATTCGCTGAGGGTCGCGGGCCTCGTCGCCGTCGCCGCCACGCTGATCGGCACGCTGGCGTCGCTCGGCCTCAGCCGCATGAAACATTCCGGCGCCGGCCTGCTGCGCGCCATCCTGATCACGCCGATGATCGTGCCCGGCGTGGTGCTGGCCATCGGCATCTACGCCGTCTATCTCGACTACCAGCTCGTCGGCACCACCACCGGCTTCGTCATCGCACATACGATGCTGGCGATCCCCTTCGTCATCATCGCCGTGTCGGCAAGCCTCGAAGTCTTCGACGCGCGGCTGGAGACGGCGGCGGCAAGCCTCGGCGCCAACCGCTTCACCACGTTCCGCACCGTGACCTTGCCGCTGATCGCGCCCGGCATCCTGTCCGGGCTTTTGTTTGCCTTCGTCACCTCCTTCGATGAGATCATCGTCGCGCTGTTCATCACCAGTCCCTACCTGAAGACCTTGCCGGTGCAGATCTTCACCAGCATCACCCGCGACGCCGATCCGACGGTGACGGCCGTCGGAACCATCATCTTCATTGCCACGACGCTGATCATCAGCGCCGGGCTGATCATCAGCTCGAAATCGACGAGGAGTTGAGATGACTGCGAGGAAACGCGGCGCGGCCATCGACATCAAGGGCGCAACCAAGCGCTACGGCAATTTCACCGCACTCGACGATGTCAGCCTGCATATCGAGCCGGGCGAGTTCATGACGCTGCTCGGCCCCAGCGGCTCGGGCAAGACCACGACGCTCAACGTCGTGGCGGGCTTCACCGACCTCACCTCCGGCGACCTCGCCGTTGGCGGCAAAAGCATCGTCGCCCTGCCGGCGCACAAGCGCAACATCGGCGTTGTCTTCCAGCACTACGCGCTGTTTCCGCATATGACGGTCGGCAAGAACGTCGCCTATCCCCTCACCTTGCGCGGCATGGACAAGCAGGCGCGCGACCGTCTCGTCGTGCGCGCGCTGGACATGGTCAAGATGGCCGACTTCGCGCATCGCTATCCCTCCGAACTTTCCGGCGGCCAGCAGCAGCGCGTGGCGCTGGCGCGCGCCATCGTCTTCGATCCGCCGCTGCTGTTGATGGACGAACCGCTCGGCGCGCTCGACAAGAAACTGCGCGAATGGCTGCAGCTGGAGATCAAGCGCATCCACCGCGAACTCGGCACCACCTTCGTCTATGTGACGCACGACCAAGAAGAAGCGCTGGTCCTGTCCGACCGCATCGCCGTCTTCAATCAGGGCCGCATCGAACAGGTCGGAACCGGCCGCCAGCTCTACGACGAGCCGACGACCCTGTTCGTGGCCAAGTTCATCGGCGAATCGACCAGTTTGCGTGGCACCGCCCTGACGTCCGGAAACGAAACCAGCCTGACGATCGCCGGCCAGAAGATCGTGGCCAACGGCAAGCTCGCCAGCGGCAGCAAACCGGTGGTCCTGCTGCGGCCGGAGAAGCTTTCGCTTGCCGGCACCAACACGCCTCCCGCCGCCGGGCAGAACAGCCTCACCGGTCAAGTCAGCGAGGCGATCTATCTGGGCTCCGGCTCGAAATACCAGGTGACGTTGCGCGACGGCTCGGTCGCCATCGTACGCGCGTCGCTGGAAGCCACACCGTTCTCGATTGGTGACACGGTCGATCTGCGCTGGTCGGTCGTCGATGCAAAACTTCTTGCCGACGACGACCGCGCCGACATGACGATGACCTGATCGCTCTTTCCCCGCAGGATTTTTAGACATGGACGCCAAAGTCAACGGCAACGTCTCGTTCTGGTATGCCGACATCGGCCTGCCGCCCTATCGCGCGCCGCTTCCGGGCGATCTCGAAGCCGATGTCTGCATCGTCGGCGCCGGCTACACCGGCCTGTGGACCGCTTATTACCTGAAGAAGGCCGATCCATCGATCCGCATCGCCATCGTCGAGCGGGAGTTCGCCGGCTTCGGCGCGTCGGGCCGCAATGGCGGCTGGTTGTCCGGCGGCTTCAGCTGGTCGCGCGAGAAATATCTGCAGACCTCGACGCGCGGCGCTGTCATCGACATGGAAACGGCCATGCATGGCACGGTCGACGAAGTGATCAAGGTGACCGAAGCCGAAGGCATCGATGCCGACATCCGCCGCGTCGACAATCTGACGGTGGCGACCAACCCGCCGCAGCTCGAACGGATCAACGCCGCCTATGCCGATGCGATCGGCTGGAGCGTGCCGAGCGAGCGTGTCAGCCTGATCGGCCAGGCAGAGGCCAAGGCCCGCATCAACATCAGGAATGTGCTTGGCGGTTATATCCACCACGGCACCGCGCGTGTGCAGCCGGCCAAGCTGGTGCGCGGCCTGTCCGAAGCCGTCGAGCGGCTCGGTGTGCCGATCTACGAGCAGACCACCGTGACCGGCATCGAGAAGGGCAAGGTCACGACGAACCGCGGCACCGTGCGCGCGCCGATCATCATCCGTGCCACGGAAGGGTTCACGGCCGGCATACCAGGCAATGAACGGCTCTGGCTGCCGCTCAACAGCGCGCAGATCATCACCGAGCCGCTGCCGCAATCACTGTGGGACGAGATCGGCTGGGAGGGCCATGAGCTTCTGGGCGACTCCGCGCACGCCTATTGCTATGCGCAGCGCACAAGGGAAGGCCGCATCACCATGGGCGGACGCGGCGTACCCTATCGCTACGGCTCGCAAACGGATGTACGCGGCCAGACGCAGCAGGCGACGATCGAAAGCCTGCACGCCATCCTCACCCGGCTGCTGCCGCAGACAGCCAGGCTTCGCATCGACCACGCCTGGTGCGGCGTGCTCGGCGTGCCGCGCGACTGGTGCACGACAGCAGGGCTCGATCCGCAAACCGGCATCGGCTGGGCCGGCGGCTATGTCGGGCTCGGCGTGTCGAGCTCCAACCTGTCGGGCCGCACGCTGCGCGACCTTATCCTGCGCCGCGACACCGAACTGACCCGCCTGCCCTGGGTCAACCGCCAGGTCAGCAAATGGGAGCCCGAGCCGATGCGCTGGCTCGGCGTCCACTCGATGTATCAGCTCTATCGCGTCGCCGACGAGCGCGAGGAAGCTGGCCTCCAGCACACGTCGAAACTGGCCGCAATCGCCGACCGGATCACCGGGCATTGAGCCTCGGAGCGATCCCAAAACTTTCTGCATTTTCAGTGCCTGCCCGGAGACTGCCATGACCGACTTCCAGACCTTCGCCCACCTCGCCTCCATCGATCTCGGCGAGCCCGAGCCCAAGCCGACCTCGATCAGCGGCGATCAGTTCGAAGCCTCGAAGACGCTGTGGACCTCGCCGAACGGCATGCTGGAAGTCGGCGTCTGGGAGTGCACGCCGGGCCGCTTCACCGCCTCGCGCGAGACCAATTCCGAAACCTGCCACATCGTGTCAGGCCGGGTCTCGCTGCATGGTCCCGATGGCCGCAGCGAGGACGTTGGTCCGGGCGAAATGCTGGTGCTGCCGAAAGGCTGGAAAGGCGAATGGACGATCCACGAGAAGACGCGGAAGCTCTACATCCTGCACTTCGAAGCGTGAGCCGGCTGGAACAGCCGCTACTCGTCGTCTGAACGATCACCCCCGGTAACGATCGGCTTGCCTTCTATCACACGCCGCAAGGCGTCGTTGATGCGGTCCTGCCAGCCGGGTCCATCCTCCTGGAAATGGTCCAGCACGGCGCGGTCGATTCGGATCGAAACAAGCTCCCTGACGCCTGGAGCGGCCGTGGGCTCTCGGACCGGGGCAGCCGGCTTCTTCACCGGCTTGAAAGCCGCCTCGGCGGCCGCCATCGGATTTGTCGGTCGGCGCGGAGGATTTGCCATTGGATGACCCTGACTGAGGATGATTCGTGCGCGACGTAGCACGCCTGAGCCACCATAGCCCAACCAGCACCGTCGCGCAGGCCCCTTTTGGTCAGGACGATCACTCGGCTGCTTGGAGGCTCTGTGCGTCGATGATGACCCTGATCTCGGCGCGGCAGGAGCCGCAATTCGTGCCGGCATTCAGGGCCGCGCCGATTGCCGCAACGCTGCCGCAGCCGCGGCGTACCGCTTCCGCGATCTGGTTGGCGCCAACGCCGAAGCAGGAGCAGACGATGGCGCCGCGATCGACGTCGATCCCGCCCGGCCGCCCGGCCACGATCGCCAGCCTGTCGCGCCGGTCGACATGATCGACACTCAACTGTTCCGCCGCCCAGCCGCGCGACACGGCGACCGGGCCGGGCGCGACGAACAAGGCGCCTGACAGTTGGTCGCCGTCGAAGGCGGCGATGCGGTGCTGGCCGGCGTCGCGGTCATGATAGGCGAGGATTTCGGCGCCCACTGGCGCGCCGAACAGTGATCCGGCAAAGCCGGCCCAGTCGATGTCGTCTTCGGCAAAGGCAAGTTCGACCCGCCAGCCGCCCTTGCATTTGGCCACGGCCCAGTAGGCCGCGGTATCGGGCTCAGGCCTGCGCCGCGTCACCGCGAAGCCGAAGGCCTTGGCCGCGAATTTCTCGATACGGGCGGCGACATGTTTCAGCGCCGGCTGACCGGAAATGGGATCGGTCAGCGGCGCGGTCAGCGTGTCGAGCCGGCCCTTTGCCGAGAACTGATCGGTCCAGTGCATCGGCGCAAACAGGCTGCCCTGGCGCTGGCGCGCCGTCACCAGCGCGCGCACCAGCACATCACCGCGCGGGCTGGAAACGCGCGCTATGTCGGCGTCACCGATGCCGAAGCGCTGCGCATCCGCCGGGTGGATCTCGACGAAGGGCTCGGCGATATGCTGCGACAAACGCGGGCTTTTCCCCGTCCGCGTCATGGTGTGCCAATGGTCGCGGATCCGGCCGGTGTTGAGGATCAGCGGATAATCGGGGCTGGTGCGGATTTCCGTGGTGGGACGGATGGCGATGAAGCGCGCCTTGCGGTCGGGTGTGAAGAAGTTGCCGTTGGCGAAGAAGCGAGCCTGGAGCCCAGTCGTGCCGACCCCTTCTGGCCAACCTCCAGCTTGAGCGCCCCCCTCTGGCCTGCCGGCCATCTCCCCCTCAAGGGGGGAGATTGGCAGCTTCGCCGACTGCTTTCGCTTTGCGACGTTGTGAATTGGCGAAGACGGCCATGACAGCCGATCTCCCCCCTTGAGGGGGAGATGGCCGGCAGGCCAGAGGGGAGCGCCTTGGCTCGGCGCTGGCCATTGGAACGGCTCAAGCGCCTCATATCCCTCCGCATCAACCTCGGCATAAGCCCCGATGTCGAAATCCCGCGCACCATCATTCTCGAAACCCGACAGCGCGGCATGCTCGGCAAACACCTCCGCCGGCGACGCGTAGGAAAACGCCTCACCAAACCCCATCCGTTTGCCCACCTCGGCAATAATCCGCCAGTCAGGCAGCGCATCTCCGGGCACGCGCAAAAAAGCGCGCTGGCGCGACACACGGCGTTCGGAATTGGTGACGGTGCCATCCTTCTCGCCCCAGGCGGCGGCGGGCAGCCGGACATGGGCGTGGCGGACGGTATCGGTCCGGGCCAGCACGTCCGACACCACCACGAACGGGCACGCCTTGATCGCCGCTTCGACGGCATCGGCGTCCGGCATCGAATCGACCGGGTTGGTGGCCATGATCCACAGCGCTTTGATGTGCCCGTCGGCAACCGCCTTGAACATCTCGACTGCCTTCAGGCCGGGCTTTCCGGCAACGGCCGGCGCGTTCCAGAAGCGCTGCACGCGGTCGCGATGATCGGGGTTTTCGATCTCCATATGGGCAGCCAGCATGTTGGCCATGCCGCCGACCTCGCGCCCGCCCATGGCGTTGGGCTGGCCGGTCACCGAAAACGGCCCTGCCCCTGGCTTGCCGATGCGGCCGGTGGCCAAATGGCAGTTGATGATGGCATTGACCTTGTCGGTGCCCGAAGACGACTGGTTCACCCCTTGGCTGTAGACGGTCACGGTCTTGGAGGTCGCCGCGAACAGGCTGTAGAACCGGTCAAGCTCGTCCTCGCTCAGGCCCGTGGCGGCGGCGACGCCGACCAGGTCGAGCGCCGATGCGGCGAAAAGCGCTTGCCCGAAGCCGGTCGTGTGCGTCGTGATGTAGGCGCGGTCGAGCGCGTTGTGCCGGCCGAGATAGGCGAGCAGCCCGGTGAACAAAGCGACGTCGCCATCGGGCGCGATCGCCAGATGCATATCGGCAATGTCAGCGGTCATGGTGCGGCGCGGGTCGACCAGAACGACTTTCATCTCCGGCCGCTTTTCCCGGGCCGCCGCGATGCGCTGGTAGAGCACCGGATGACACCAGGCGAGATTGGAGCCGACCAGCACGATCAGGTCGGCAAGCTCCAGATCATCATAGGTTCCGGGCACGGTGTCGGAGCCGAAAGCGCGGCGGTGGCCGGCGACCGAAGAGGCCATGCACAGGCGCGAATTGGTGTCGATGTTGGCGGAGCCGACAAAGCCCTTCATCAGCTTGTTGGCGACGTAGTAGTCCTCGGTCAGCAACTGGCCGGAGACATAGAAGGCGACCGCATCGGGCCCGTGCTCGGCAATGGTTTGCGAGAAGGTCGAGGCGACGAGGTCGAGCGCCTCGTCCCAGCCGGCGCGGCGGCCGTGGATCTCCGGATGAAGCAGCCTGCCGTCGAGATCGATGGTCTCGGCCAGTGCCGAGCCCTTGGAGCAGAGCCGGCCGAAATTGGCCGGGTGGTCGGGGTCGCCGCGCACGGACACTTGCCCGTCCGCGGCGACCTTCGCCAGCACGCCGCAGCCCACCCCGCAATAGGGGCAGGTGGTCCTCACCTCGCGCGCTTCATCGATCTCCATGGGGTCAGGCCGCGCGGCTGGCCAGCGCTTCCAGCGCAATGAACAGATGCTCGCCTTCGATCCGCACCGGAATGGTGCGCACCGCGCCCTCGTCGGCGCCGAGCGCCTTGCCCGTTTCCAGCGAAATCACCCAGTTGTGCAAGGGACAGGTCACCGCCGTGCCGTGCACGATGCCCTGGCTGAGCGGTCCGCCTCTGTGCGGGCAACGATCGTCGATGGCGTAGACCTGATCGTCCTGGGTGCGGAAGACCGCGATTTTTCCTTCCGGCGTGGCGACGCAGCGCGCGCCGCGGCGAGGGATGTCGGAGAGAGAGCCTATCGATATCCAGTTCATCCCGCTCACTCCGCCGCCTGCGCAAAACCGACCGAGGCCATTGGCCGGAATTCGTGCTTGTCCTTGCCGGAAACGCGTTCGGACCACGGGTCGACCTGGGCGAATTTCTGGCTGAAGACGAAGCGCTCGTAATAGGCCTTGCGCTTGTCGCCATCGTCCATGATCTGGCGCTTGATCTCGGGGATGCCGATGCGCTTGGCCCATTTGTAGATGCGCTCGAGGTAGCGGCCCTGCTCGCGGTACATCTGCGTCAGCGCCACGATATGCTCCAGCGCCTCGTCCTCAGTCTTCACAAGCCCGAGTACTTCGGTGCCCTTGATGTCGAGGCCGGCCGCGCCGGCAAAATGGATCTCGTAGCCGGAGTCGACGCAGATGACGCCGACATCCTTGCAGGTCGCCTCGGCGCAATTCCTGGGGCAACCCGACACCGCCATCTTGACCTTGGCCGGCGTCCACGAGCCCCACATGAATTTTTCGATGCGGATGCCGAGGCCCGTCGAATCCTGCGTGCCGAAGCGGCACCAGTCCGAGCCGACGCAGGTCTTCACCGTGCGCAACCCCTTGGCATAGGCGTGGCCGGAGACGAAGCCGGCCTGGCCGAGATCGGCCCACACCGCCGGCAGGTCTTCCTTGCGGATGCCGAGCATGTCGATGCGCTGGCCGCCGGTGACCTTGACCATCGGGATTTCAAACTTGTCGACAACGTCGGCGATGGCGCGCAGTTCAGCGGCATTGGTCACCCCGCCCCACATGCGCGGCACCACCGAATAGGTGCCATCCTTCTGGATGTTGGCGTGGACGCGCTCGTTGATGAAGCGCGACTGGTAGTCGTCGGCGTAGTCGTCCGGCCAGTCGCAGACGAGATAGTAATTGAGCGCCGGCCGGCATTTGGCGCAGCCGCAGGAGGTCGTCCATTCCAGTTCCTGCATGACGGCGGGAATGGTCTTCAGGCGCTTGGCGATGATCAGCCGGCGGACCTCGTCATGACCGAGCGTCGTGCAGCCGCACATCGGCTGCACCGCCGCTGGATTGTATTTGTCGCCGATGGTCAGCACCATCAGCTTCTCGACCAGCCCGGTGCAGGAGCCGCAGGAGGCCGACGCCTTGGTGTGGGCGCGCACGTCGTCGAGCGAGGTCAGGCCCTTGGCCGTGATCGCGCCGGTGATCTTCCCCTTGCAAACGCCGTTGCAGCCGCAGATCTCCGCATCATCCGGCAAGGCTGCAACGGCCGCCATAGGGTCCAGCGGGGCACCCCCCTGGTAGGACTGGCCGAAGATAAGCGTATCGCGCATCTCCGATATGTCGGTCTGCTTCTTCTTCAGGTCGTTGAACCAGGCGCCGTCGGCCGTCTCGCCATAGAGCACGGTGCCGATGATGCGGTCGTCCTTCAGCACCAGCCGCTTGTAGACGCCGGCCGAAGCATCGCGCAGCACGATCTCCTGGCGGTCGTCACCATCGGCGAAGTCGCCGAGCGAGAACAGGTCGATGCCGGTGACCTTGAGCTTGGTCGGCGTGTCCATATGGACGAAGGCCGCCGCTTCGTTGCCGGCAAGCTGGCTGGCTGTCACGCGCGCCATCTCGTAGAGCGGCGCGACGAGACCATAGACCTGGCCGTTGACCTCGGCACATTCGCCGAGCGCGTAGATGTCGGGATCGTTGCTGCGCATGCCGGCATCGACGACGATGCCCCTGTTGACGGCGATGCCGGCCTGTTTGGCCAGCGCCGAATTCGGCCTGATGCCGACGGCCATCACCACAAGCGTTGCTGGGATAATGGTGCCGTCAGCAAGTTCCACCTGCCCGACCTTGCCGTTGCCGGTGATCGCCTGGGTGTTGGCCTTGGTGATGACCTTGATGCCGCGCTGCTCCACCGCGCGCTGCAAGAGATAGCCGGCGGCCGGATCGAGCTGGCGCTCCATCAAGGTCGGCATGACATGCAGCACGGTGACGTCCATGCCTTGCGCGTTGAGGCCCGCCGCCGCCTCCAGACCCAGCAGGCCGCCGCCGATGACCACCGCCTTCGCGCGCGACTGGGCAGCGAGCATCATCGCCTGCACGTCATCGAGATCGCGATAGGTCAGCACGCCCGGCAGATCATGGCCCGGCACCGGAATGATGAACGGTACCGAGCCGGTGGCGATGACGAGCTTGTCGTAGGGTTCGGTGACGCCATGATCGGAGGTGACGGTCTTCGCCGTCCGGTCGATGGCAACGATCTTGTGGCCCTTGTAGAGGGTGATGTTGTTGGCGATGTACCAGCCGTCGCCATGGATGATGATCTCCTCATAGGCCTTCTCGCCCGACAGCACCGGCGACAGCATGATGCGGTCGTAATTGACGCGCGGCTCGGCGTTGAAGATGGTGACGGTGTAGCGGCCCGGAGCCTGTTCCAGCAGGTGCTCCAGCATGCGCCCGGGGGCCATGCCATTGCCGATGATGACAAGTCTTTCGCTCATGGTGCTACTCCGCGGCTTCGACGAAGCGGTGGCGTTCGTAGAGGAACTTCAGAACCGCCTCGCGGCAGCGCAGGAAGGTCCGGTCGGAAGAGAGTTCGACGCGCCGGCGCGGCCGCGCCAGCGGCACGGCAAGCACTTCGCCGATGGTCGCCGCCGGACCGTTGGTCATCATGACGATGCGGTCGGAGAGCAGCACCGCCTCGTCGACGTCATGGGTGATCATGATCGTCGTCGAGCCGAGCCTGGAATGGATGTCCATCACCGCGTCCTGCAGATGGGCCCGCGTCAGCGCATCGAGCGCGCCGAACGGCTCGTCGAGCAGCAGGATCTTCGGCTCCATCGCCAGCGCCCGGGCGATACCGACGCGCTGCTTCATGCCCCCGGAGATTTCCGCCGGGCGTTTGTCCTTGGCATGCGCCATCTGCACGAGGTCGAGATTGCGCATGATCCAGTCATGCCGCTCAACTTTGCTCTTCGAACGTCCGAAGACCTTCGACACCGCCAGGTTGATGTTTTCGTAGACGGTCAGCCACGGCAGCAGCGAGTGGTTCTGGAACACCACGGCGCGTTCCGGTCCAGGGCTGTCAACCTCCTTGTCCTCGAGCAGCACGGCGCCGGCCGACACCTTGGTCAGCCCGGCGATCAGATTGAGCAGGGTCGACTTGCCGCAGCCGGAATGGCCGATGATGGAGACGAATTCGCCCTTGTCGATGGTCAGCCTGATGTCCTTCAACACCTCGCTGACCTGGGCACCACGCGTGAAGGATTTGTCGATATGGTCGAGCTTCAGATAGGCCGTCATCGCCCCTCTCCTCACTTTGCCGTTGTGCCGCGGGTGACGAAGGCGCCGACCGCCGCGACCAGCCGGTCGAGGCAGAAGCCGGTGACGCCGATATAGGCGAGCGCGACGATGATGTCGGGCAGCCGCGACGAGTTCCACGCATCCCAGATGAAGAAGCCGATGCCGACGCCGCCAGTCAGCATTTCAGCGGCGACGATGGCGAGCCAGGACAGGCCGATGCCGATCCTCAAGCCGGTGAAGATGTAAGGCGCGGCGGCCGGCACCATGATCTTGACGAAGAATTCGAACTGGTTGAGCCGCAGGATGCGCGAGACGTTGCGGTAGTCCTCGGGAATGTTGCGCACGCCGACCGCGGTGTTGATGATGATTGGCCAGATCGAGGTGATGAAGATGACGAAGATCGCCGACGGGCTGGAATCACGGAACGCCGCCAGCGACAGCGGCAGCCAGGCCAGCGGCGGCACCGTGCGCAGGATCTGGAACACCGGGTCGAGGCCGCGCATCGCCCAGATCGACTGGCCGACCAGCGCACCGAGCGCGACGCCGACGACCGCCGCCAGGCCGAAGCCGACGGCGACGCGCTGCAGCGAGATCAGCACGCGCCAGGCCAGACCTATATCCTGCGGGCCATTGTCGAAGAACGGATGCGCTATCAGGTCGTAAGCCTCGTTCCAAACCTGGGTCGGCGGCGGCAGGCTCGATGTCGGCGACGAACAGGCGATCTGCCAGACGACCAGCATCAGCGCGATGACGATGATGGGCGGCACCAGCGCGCTCGCCAGTTTGCCGGCGATGGCGAGCGGCTCGAAGCGGCGCCGTGCCTTGGCAGTGAAGGCGATGACCTCCGCCGGCTTGGCGGGAAAGGCCTTCACCTTGGTGTCCTCGATAGTCTGGATCGACATGTCTGGGGAAAACTCCTTGGGGCAGGTAGTGATCGCAAGCGGCGCATGCACCGCTTGCGATCAGGCTACGCCGATGCCTTGATCTTCAGGCTGTCGAGATAGGCGGACGGGTTGGCCGGATCGAAAATCTTGCCGTCGAAGAAGGTCTCGACGCCGCGCGACGACGACGCCGGAACGTCGGCTGCCGCGACGCCGAGATCCTTGGCCGCCTCGCGCCACAGATCCTCGCGGTTGACCTGGTCGACCAGCGCGTTGATGTCGGTGGTCGGTGCGAACTTGCCCCAGCGGATGTTCTCGGCAAGGAACCACGCATCATGGCTCTTGAACGGATAGGAGACGCCGCCCTTCCAGAACTTCATGGAGAGATCGGTGCCGTTGGCGACGCGGCCATTGCCATAGTTGATGTCGCCCTTGAGGCGGCCGATGATGTCGGCGACGGGCACGTTCATCCATTGCCGCTTGCCGATGATAGCGGCCATCTCGTCCTTGTTCTCGGTGGCCTCGCACCATTGCTGCGCTTCCATGACGGCCATCAGGATCGCCTTGGTGGCGTTCGGATATTTCTCGATGAATTCGGCGCGCAGGCCGAGCGCCTTTTCGGGATGGCCCTTCCACAATTCGCCTGTCGTGGCGGCGGTGAAGCCCACGCCCTGGTGGACGAGTTGCTCGTTCCACGGCTCGCCGACGCAGAACACGTCCATATTGCCGACCTTCATGTTGGCCACCATCTGCGGCGGCGGCACGACGATGGTCGAGACGTCCTTGTCGGGATCGATGCCGCCGGCGGCCAGCCAATAGCGCAGCCACAGATCATGCGTACCGCCCGGGAAGGTCATGGCGGCCTTGATTTCCTTGCCGGTCGCCTTCTTGGCAGCGAACGCGTCTTTCAGCTTCGAGGCGTCGAGGCCGACACCGGTGCCGGCATATTCCTGGGCGACCGAAATGCCCTGGCAGTCGTAGTTGAGCCGAGCCACGATCGCCATCGGCATCGGCTGGTTGTTCTGCGTCACCTTGCCGGTGTGCATGAGGTAAGGCAGCGGTGTCAGGATATGAGCGCCGTCGATGCCGTTGGCCGCGCCGCCGAGCATCAGATTGTCGCGTGTCGCACCCCAGGAGGCCTGCTTGAGCACCTCGACATCGGGCATGCCGAACTTGGCGAACAGCCCCTTCTCCTTGGCGATCATCAGCGGGGCCGCATCGGTGAGGGCAATGAAGCCGAGCTTGGCGCCGGTGACCTCCGGAGTGGCGGTCGCGGCATAGGCGCCGGAAGGGAAGAGCTTGCGGGCCGCCACGAACAGGCCGGCCGTCATCGCGCTGCTGACCAGAAAATCGCGGCGCGTCATGTCTTTGAGGGTCGTTCCAGTCCTGATCCGTTTCGTCATCGTCGTCTCCGGTTGGGCGCGGCTTGGGATCCGCGTCGTCGATTGCGTGTTGATCAAAACAAAAAAGCCGCCAGCCAGGTCTTCGCGTCCGGGTGACCGGGAGCGCGCTTTAACCTGAGCGGCAGCTTTGCCTGTGGCGCCCGCCATTGGACGCCTGTTCCGTGACCCGCGAAGGGCCTGTCTATTTCAAAGCAGGAACCGTGCCAGTTTTGAGAGAGGTGAAAAAGGCCAATGAAATCAGCAGCCCGCGCTGATCGCCGGCGCATCGAACCCTATGGCCGGAAGGCCAAAGATTGTTCATTAGGGCAATCGCGCGCACAATTTTTGTGCAATGCACAAGGATGGCGCGGAAATGATCAGGCCTGGATCTCGGCAGATTTCTGGCCGGTAATGTACGCATCGATCTCGTCAGGATCGAAGATCTGACCGTCGAAGAAACCGTCCGGACCGAGCACAAGGCCGGCGCCTGTCGCGCCGACCGCGGTGGCAATTTGGAGCGCACCCTCGACTTTCGAATTGGCGCCGGGAAGCGCGACGCCGAGCGGCTTCAGCGCCGAACGGTAGAGGTCGGGACGGTAGCAGTCGCGGGCGATGGCAAGGCTTTCAGGCGTGTGCGCCACGTGCCCCCAGCGCACCATCTGCGTGTAGAACCACAGCGCATGGCTCTTCCACGGAAAGTTCGCCGCCTTATCGAAGGGGAGGAAGAAGTCGTCGATGGTCCGCTCCGCACCGCCGCCCAGTTGGAGATGGCCGGTCAGGATCGGCATCTGCACGGTCGGCGGCAGGCCGAGGAAGCCGGCCTGCGCCATCACCCCGGCCAGTTCGCCATGGTTGGCCGGATCCTGGCACCAGCGCGCCGAGTGATGCAGCGCGCGCAGCAGCGCCGCCAAGGCCTCGGGGTTTTCGTCTGCCCAAGCCTTGCGCACGCCGATCACCTTCTCCGGGCTGTTGCGCCATATCCGCGCCTTGACGGTGACGATGTGGCCGGTGCCGGCGGCCACCGCAGCGCTGTTCCAGGGTTCGCCGACGCAGTAGCCGTCGATACGGCCGGCGGCCAGCGCATCGGCCATGAAGGGCGGCGGTACGATGACGATCTCAATCTCTTGGCTCGGATCGATGCCGCAGGCGGCGAGCCAATAGCGCAATTCGTAATTGTGCCCGGAATGCGGATGCACCACGGCAAAGCGCAGCGGATCGCCACCGGCCGCAGCGCGCTCGCGAATGAGCGCGCCAAGTGCGGCACCGGCGCGCGCCGGGTCTAGGTCGGCCTCGGCGCCGTGTGCCGCCATACCGGCCCAAACGGCATTGGAGATGGTGACGCAATTGCCGCCGAGGCCGAGCGAGAACGGCACGATGGTTTCCGAGGCCAGCGGCGTCAGCCCGAGATTGCAGGCGAGCGGCATCGGTCCCAGCATATGCGCGAGATGGAAGTGGCCGATGGCGATGCGGTCGCGGATGTTGGCCCAGGATGTCTCGCGGTGCAGCTTCAGATCGATGCCTTCTTGCGCGGCGAAGCCAAGCTCGCCGGCCGCGACCAGCACGGCGCTGTCGAAAAGCGGCATGAAGCCGGCGGTGATCTGGTGCTTGGCAGTCATGCTCATTCGTCCTCCGCCGGTCCCAGCAGCCCCGCGGCAGTCACCAGGCTTTGGGCGATGTCGCCGATCTTGCGGTTCTGGTTCATCGCCGTCTTGCGCAGCAGCGTGTAGGCGGCCTCTTCGGAGAGGCCGCGCGATTTCATCAGGATGCCCTTGGCGCGGTCGATCACCTTGCGGCTCTCGAGCTCGCCGCGAACCTCTTCCAGTTCGCGCGCCATGCGCGAAAAAGCGTTGAAGCGGCTGACCGCCATGTCGAGGATCGGCTTGACGCGCTCTTGCCGCAGACCGTCGACGACATAGGCCGAAACGCCGGCATCGACCGCCGCCTCGATCGAGGCCTGGTCGGAGCGGTCGACGAACATGGCGATCGGCCGTTTTACGGCACGCGACAGCTGGAACATGTTTTCCAGCATGTCGCGATTCGGGTTTTCGAGATCGATGACGATGACATCGGGCTCGATCTCGGCGATCCGCCGCGCAATGCCGGTCACATCATGGATGACAGTGACCCGCTCATGGCCGGCCTCGCGCAACCCCGCCTCGATGATCGCGGCGCGGATGCGGTTTTCATCGATCACCAGGACGGCGAGTGCGGTTCGAACCATGCCTGCATTGTGACCAAGCGAAGGAATTGTGCAATGCGGTATGGTTGAACAATCCGATATTCGCTGACCGCGCCGCAGGCGCCCTATTCCGCGGCCAACGCTGTGACCTCGCGCCGGAAGGGCAGTGCGTCGCCGATATCGGCTTCATCCAGCTCGCGCGCGAAGCGGTGGCCGGCATAGGTTGCCCAGGCGATCGGACCCGGCGCCTCGGCGTCGCCGATGATTTTGACCGAGCGGATGCCGCTATCGGCCCATTCGTCCCGCCGCGCCTTCAATTCCTGCCAGACACTATCGTCCTGGTGGCGTGACGTGACCAGCACCACGGCGTCCGCGGCGATGTCAAATTGGCTGCCCGTATAGGCGCACGCCGTGGCAACACCGCCCGGCACGATGCGCGTCACAGTCCGGTTCAGCACGATCTCGACGCCGCGTTCGGCCAGCCGGCGATGGATGGCGCCCTGCTCCAGCGTGTTGCGGGTCCAGTCGGACACATAGGCTGACGGCGTCACCAGCGTCACCTTCGCACCCTGGCGCGCCATCAGCTCGGCCAGAACGCCACCCATGTAGTAGTGGTCGTCGTCGAACAGCACGACACTGCCGGTCGGCACAGTGCCGGCCATCAGATCGTCCGGCGTGTAGACCGGCATGGCCGGGTCGATCGGCATCGGCACGACATGCGCGCGCGCCACGCCGTCTCGGCGCCATGTCGAGCCGGTGGCAAGCGCAATGTTCTGAAAGCCGAAGTCCAGTATCTCCTGCGCCGACAATCGGCTTTCGAAATAGACGTCGACATTGGACATCTGGCTGATCTGGTACTGGCGGTAGTCGCGCACGCGTCCCCATGCCGAGAGACCAGGCAAGCGGCACTCGCGCGCCACGCGGCCGCCAAGTTCGGTGCCGGCCTCGGCGATGGCCACCTGATAGCCGCGCAGGCCGAGCGCACGCGCCGCCTCCAGCCCGGCCGGGCCGGCGCCGACGATCAGCACGCTGTCGCTATCGCCCTTGGCCTGCATGCGTTCGGGATGCCAGCCCTTGCGCCATTCCTCCATGAAGGTCGGGTTCTGCGTGCAGCGCGAGATCGACATGGTCATGTCGCCGGTGATGCAGATGTTGCAGCCGATGCATTCGCGAATGTCCTCGATGCGCCCCTCCTCCACCTTCTTCGGCAGGAAGGGATCGGCAATCGATGGGCGCGCGCAGCCGATGAAATCCAGCGTGCCGGACTTGATCATCTTCACCATCACATCCGGCGAGGTGAAGCGACCGACGCCGACGACCGGCTTCGAGGTCAGTTTCTTGATGCCGGACACCAGGCTCTCCTGCGCGCCCTCCTCCTTGAACCGCGACGGCCCCGAACAATCCTCCCAAGCGCCATGCGCCAGGTCCCAGAGGTCGGGCAGATCGGCATGCATCTCGATCATGTCGCGCACTTCGGAATTGGCAAAGCCGAGCTCACCGATCATCTCGTCCAGCGACAGCCGCAGCGTCAGGCCGCACGTGTCGCCGATAGCGTCCCTGCCCTCTTCGATCAGCTCACGCATCAGCCGCGAGCGGTTCTCCAGCGAGCCGCCATATTCGTCGCTGCGCTGGTTGGTGGCCGTGGACAGGAAGTGCTGGATGATGCCGAAGCCATGCGCGCCGTAGAGGCACACCAAATCGAAGCCCGCGAGCCTCGCCCGTTTGAAAGCATTGCGATGCCAGCGGCGCAGGTCGCGAATATCCTGCTTGTCCATGGCGCGCGCCTGCACCGGATCGTTGGTGAAGGTGCGGATCGGCAGGGCCGACGGCCCGCGCGGCACTTCCTTGGTGTAGAGGTTCGGCCCGTTGATGCCTGAGTAGGCCAGTTGGATGCCGGCCAGCGCGCCATGCTGGTGCATGGCCTTGGCCATCTTCGCCAGCGCCGGAATATCGGCATCGTCCCACAGCCTGAGCTCGATGAAGGGCGTGATCTCCGATGTGTGGTGCATCTCGGTTTGCTCGGTGAAGATGACGCCCCAGCCGCCTTCCGACTTGATGCGGCGCATCTCGGCCGCGGCCGAAGGGTCGCGATAGCCGCCGCCATTGCAATGCGGCACCTGATAGAAGCGGTTCTTGGCGGTCACCGGACCGATCTTCACGGGCTCGAACAAAATATCATAGCGCGGATCGCGCATGGAACGTGCCTTCCTGCCAGCGTCGCCCTGCAGCACGCCCGATCATGGTTTCGAGGCGTGACGCAAGCCGGCCAGCCCAGTGGGTTGATGCCGTGAGACCATTCATAAGTTGCGGCAAGCGCCGGAAAACAACAGATTTCTTCTGTGCCGGTTAGGCCGCGCCTAATCGCACACATCCGGATTAGCATCCGCTAAATCCCGACTGAGCCAAATGCGACTTCAAGGCCCCGGCCACGCGATGCTAGAAGTACCGACGGCCAATGAGACACAAGACGCATGGACAGCATCCAGATCCTTGAAAAGCTGCTCGCATTCCCGACGGTGAGCCGCGACTCGAACCTCGCCCTCGTCGGCTACGTGGCGGACCTGCTGGACGCGCACGGCATTGCCAGCCGGGTCATCCACAGCGAGGACGGCCACAAGGCCAACCTCTTTGCCACCATCGGACCGACTGATGCTTCCGGCATCATGCTGTCCGGTCACACCGACGTCGTTCCCGTCGACGGCCAGGCCTGGACGCTGCCGCCCTTCGAGATGACGAACCGTGACGGCAAGCTTTACGGACGTGGCGCGGCCGACATGAAGGGTTTTGTGGCCTGCGCGCTCGCCGCGTGCCTCAAGGCCGCGAAAATGACGCTGAAGACGCCTCTGCACCTGGCACTCTCCTACGACGAGGAGATCGGCTGCATCGGTGTGCGCAGCCTGATCGACATGCTGCAAGCGGCCCCGCATCGGCCGCTGCTATGCATTGTCGGCGAGCCGACCGATATGCAGGTGGCGACGGGGCACAAGGGCAAGCTTGCCGCACGCGCGCTTTGCAAGGGGCGCGAAGGCCATTCGGCGCTGGCCCCGCTGGCGCTCAACGCCATCCATCTCGGCTGCGACTTCGTCGCCGCCTTGCGCCGCGAACAGGACCGGCTGATGCGCGATGGCGCCCGCGACGGCGACTACGACATATCATACACGACCGTCCATGTCGGCAAGATCAACGCAGGCGCGGCGCTGAACATCGTGCCGAACCTTTGCCAGGTCGACTTCGAGATCCGCAATGTCGCAGCCGACGACCCGCACGAGATTCTCGACCGCCTGCGCAAGGAGGCTGCTCATATTGCTTCCGAAGCCTCGACCATCGCGCCCGAGGCAGCAATCGACATCGACATCACCAACACCTATCCCGGCTTGGACACGCCAGCCAGTTCGCAAGCCGTCGCCTTCGTCAAATCGCTGACCGGCGCCAACAATACCATCAAGATGGCCTTCGGCACGGAAGGCGGCCTGTTCAGCCGCGATCTCGGCACGCCGACGGTCGTGTGCGGACCGGGGTCGATGGCGCAAGGGCACAAGCCGGACGAATTCGTCAGCGTCGAGCAGATGCGCCGCTGCGACGACATGCTGGAAAAATTGCTTAAGCGGCTTGCCGACCAGCAACTGGCGTAACCGGGCGCTACTTCTGCGGAAGCGCTGCCTGGCCGACGGCCCGCTCGGCGCCGAACACACCTTGCTCGACGACAAAATGCCGGCAGTGGTCGATGAACGCCTGGGCGGATTGCGTACGATGTTCGGAATTGGGCAAGGCGACGCCCATGGTCAGCGGCCGCAGGTCACCGTCCAACGGCACGAAGACCAGCGGCTTGCCGTCCGGCGCCAGCGTGTTGAGCGGCCGCATGTTGGCGATGCCGTAGCCGAAGCCGTTGGCCACCATGGAGCGCATGACCGCAATGTCGCCGGTGCGCTCGGCAATATTGGGCCGGATCCCTCGCTGGTGGAATGCCGACAGGAAATATTCGCGGCTGTACGGCAGGTCGAGCAGCACCATCGGCTCGTCGGCCAGTTCCTCCGTCGTGATCGACGCCTTGGTCGCGAAACGATGGCCCGCCGGCAGCATGACATAGGCCGGCACCAACATCAGCGGCTCGAAGGTCATATCCTGCGACAGTTCGAGATCGTAGGTCAGGGCAAGGTCGATTTCACCGCGCTGCAGCATCTCAAGCAATTGCCCCTGATTGCGCTCGAACTGGCGCACGTGCACATCGGGATAAGCGCGCTCGAACCGCATGCGCAGCGCCGGCAGCACGATCTGCGCAAAGGTCAGCAGGCATCCCACCGCCAGCGGGCCGCGCACCTTCTCGGCAAAATCGCCGGCGACGTCATGCAAGGCATCGGCATCGTTGAGCAGCCGGGCGGCTTCCTTGAGGAAGATGCGGCCACCGGCGGTGAGCGAGAGGCCGTGCGAATGCTTGCGGACAAAAAGCTGGACACCGAACTCGGTTTCCAACTGCGCGATCGAGGCCGAAATCGATGGCGGCGACACATTGACCTGCTCGGCCGCCTTGGCGATGGAGCCGGCTTCGCCCACGGCAACGAAATATTCCAGCTGTCTGAGCGTGAAGCGTAGCGGCATGGCTGGCTATGTTGCCGGTTTGAGGGCTTCGATCAAGCCTAATGCATGTCGCGCAAAAGTGGCCCCGGTTTTGCGCAAACGACATGCATGGAGCAAAGGCCTAAAGCGCATCACTTGAATCCGTTCGATCGCGATGCGCTTTAGGCGCCCATCAATATTTGATCCATGTCGTTTTGAGCGCGGTGTACTTGTCGAGCGCATGCAGCGACAGGTCGCGGCCGAAGCCGGATTGCTTGAAACCACCGAACGGCGTCATCGGGCTCAGAGCGTCGACCTTGTTGACGGAAACTGTGCCGGCCTGCAGCCGCCCGGCGATGCGGTGCGCGCGCGACAGGCTGTCGGTCCACAGCGATGCGGCGAGCCCGTAGGGGCTGTCATTAGCGATGCGGATCGCGTCGGCCTCGTCATCGAAGGCAATGACCGAAAGCACCGGCCCGAAGATCTCGTCGCGGGCAATCGGATCGGCAGGCGTGACATCGTCGAAAATGGTGGGCTGGACAAAGCTGCCGCGCCCATTGACCGTGACCATGTCGCCGCCCGCGACCAGGCGCGCGGTCTTTTTACCGGCCTCGACGAAGCGCATGACATTGGCGGCGTGGCGACTATCGACCATCGCGCCCATTTTCGAAATCGGATCGAGCGGATCGCCGGGCTGCGTGGCCGCCGCACGCTGCACCAGTTTCTCCACCAGGGCATCCTTGATGCCGCGCTGGACGAGCAGGCGTGAATTGGCGGAACAGACCTCGCCCTGGTTGAAGAAGATGCCGAAGGCCGCCATATCGGCCACCACATCGAGATCCCCGCAGTCGGCAAAGACGAGGTTGGGGCTCTTGCCGCCGGTCTCCAGCCAGACCTGCTTCATGTTCGACTGCCCGGAATATTGCAGGAACATCTTGCCCACCGCGGTCGAACCGGTGAAGGCGAGGCAATCCACATCCATATGGCGGCCAAGCGCCTGGCCGGCGGTTTCGCCAAGGCCGGGCACGACATTGAGCACGCCGGCAGGCAGGCCCGCCTCCATCGCCAGCTCCGCCAGGAGCAGGGCCGACAGAGGCGACTGCTCGGCGGGTTTCAGCACCACCGAATTGCCCGCCGCCAGCGCCGGCGCGCACTTCCAGGTCGCCATGTCGAGCGGGAAGTTCCACGGCACCACCGCGCCGACCACGCCAAGCGGCTCGCGCCGCACCAGCACCAGATCGCCTTCGCCGGTCGGCGCCACCTCGCCATAGATCTTGTCGATGGCCTCGCCATACCATTGGAAGATCGCCGCCGAACCGGGGACGTCGACCGAGGCCGCATCCCTGACCAGTTTGCCCATGTCCAGCGATTCAAGCAGGGCCAGTTCATGCAGGTTGTCGCGCAGCAGCTGCGCCAGCCGCAGCAACACCTCCTTGCGGTGCGCCGGGCTGGTGCGCGACCAGACGCCGGCGTTGAAGCTGCGCCTAGCGGCGGCAACCGCCAGATCGATGTCTTCCTCGCCGCAGGACGCCACTTCGGCCAGCACCTCGCCGGTTGCCGGATTGACGCTGGCAAAGGTCCGGCCCGAACGCGCCGCGACCGTCTTGCCGTCGATGAACGCCTTGTCACGAAAACGGATCGCGGACGCCTTGCCGATCCAGTCCTTGTGGCTGAGTTCACTCATCGCAGGTGACCCCTGTCTTGACTATTCGTCGCCCGGCACGCCGTAGCTCGGCGCATCGGATGGGTTGATCGCGCGGGTCACATAGGCATCGAGCTGTGGCTTGTAGAGTTGCCACAGCGCCGCCAGTTGCTCGATAGGACAATCGTCGGTCCAGTCGCAGCGCAGGTCGGCGACCGGCCACGCCACCTCACGCACCAGCTTCATGCCGGCGGAATGGACAGGGCCAGCCTCGCCGCCGGCTGTCAGCGCCGCGCGCATAGTCGCGATGAGGCGGTCGCCGAGATGCCCCTCCGACGCCAGGAAGGCCTCGACCATCGCTTGCGGCACGCCATCATGGGCCAGCATGTTGCCGCCGCAGGCGACATTGTCAGCTCGCGCCTCCGCCCAGATGCCAAGAGCTTTGGGACCCGAATGGATCGCGGTCGCTCCAGCGGCGTCGACAGCCAGCACCTGCCGGTATTCGGGATAGGCACCGGTGCGCTTCAATATGGCAATCGCCTCCGCCGCGGACGCGCCGCGCGCCAGCAATTCGAGACCGCGCAGTCCAAGCGTAGGATCGGTGACGTTCTGGCTGGCAATGGCCCCGGCGCCCGCCTGCGCATAGGCGCAGCGCGCCGCAACAGCAGGCGACGAGGAGGACACCGCGACCCCGAACATGCCGGTGCGGCCGCACCGCGCGACAATGGAAAAGGTCATCGCAATCAGTCCGGAATGACGGCGGTGCCGTCGATCTCGACCAGCCAGTCCGGCCGCGCCAGGGCCTGCACGACAAGGCCGGTCGAGACGGGATGCACGCCTCTGATATACTCGCCCATGGTACGGTAGACCGCCTCACGATGGCGCACATCGGTGATGTAGACCACCACCTTGACCAGGTGCTCCATGGTGCCGCCGCACTCCTCGATCAGCTGGCGGATGTTCTGCATGACCTTGTGCGTCTGCTCGACCGGATCATGGCTGTCGATGTTCTTGGCCGTGTCGAGGTCCTGCGGACACTGGCCGCGCAGATAGACGGTCCTGCCGCCCCGCGTAACGACCGCCTGGCACAGATCATTGTCGAGCTTCTGCTCGGGATAAGTGTCCTTGGTGTTGAACTTTCGAATTCTTGTATGCGCCATCTTGGTCTCCGTCGGATCAGGCTCGAGGTCGGGGCATCCCGTTTGAGGTGCCGTGTCTATGCCACCTTGGTCTGGCGCTTCGCGGACGCATGGTAGGCCAGGTATTTGCGCTGCGTGGAAATATGGTCGGCCACATGCTGCGCGTCGTGCCAGACGCCCCAGATGAAGCTCGACCCCCTGCGCGATTGCCAAGGCAGTCCGAGGAAATAGATGCCGGGCTCGGTCGACACACCGCGCTGGTGCTTCGGCTTGCCCCTTTCGTCGAACACATCGACCTTCAGCCAGTTGTAGTCGATGGTGAATCCCGTCGCCCAGATGATCGAACCTATCCCGGCTTCCGACAGGCTCAGCTCGAGAATGGGATCGGTCATGCATCGCGGGTCCGGGCCGATCTTGCGGGCCTCGGGCTCTGGGGGAAGGTCGAGGCCGTTGCGGGCGACATAGGCATCTGCCTCGTCCAGAACCGATATGTAATTCGCATCGCCGCGCGCGATATTCTTGGCCAGATCGGGTGCGAAGGTCATCACACCGTGCCTGTAGGATTCGGTCCGGCCAACCAGCGTCATCCCTTGCGCGGCAAGGCGCCGGAAGTCGATCGTCTGGCCGCCACGCGCGCCGCTGACCGCGATGGTGACATGTTCGGTGCCGGGCGCAGGCGCCTGCGCGTCCCACTTGCCCAAAACCCCCAGCCACCAGCAGAAGTCACGTTCGCGATAGGCCCGCGGCGGCCGATCGTGCGGCCCGACCGAGAGATAAACCCGCCGTCCCGCACGCTGGAGTTCGTCGGCGATCTGCACCCCCGAAGACCCGGAGCCGACCACCAGCACCGCGCCTGCGGGCAGTTGGCCGGGATTGCGATAGGCGCTGGAATGTATCTGTATAGGTCCGGCGTCCCCGGGAACGACGGCCGGGATGACCGGATGCTGGAAAGCGCCGGTGGCGGCAACCACGCTCCTGGCTTCGATCACGCCATCCGAGGTTTCGATCCGGAAGCCGGGACGGCCGACAAGCCTTTCCACTTTCCTGACCTCCACGCCGCAGCGGATGGGGGCAGCGATCATGTCGGCGTAAGCGACAAAATAGTCGGCGACCTTCTCCTTGCCGATAAAGGCATCCGGACCGGCATTGGGAAATTCCATGCCGGGAAAACGGTCATGCCAGGCGGGACCATTGGCGACCAGCGAGTCCCATCTTTCGCTACGCCAGCGTTCGGCGATGCGGTCCCGCTCTAGGACGAGATGGGGCACGCCGCACTTGCTCAGATGCTCGCTCATCGCCAGCCCCGCCTGGCCGCCGCCAACAACAAGCGTGTCTACTGTTTCGACTGGCATTCAGCGGCCCTTTCTGGCTCTCCCCGAGAGTTTCTGCGCATGCGGCGGGGTCTGATCGTTGGTTTACTGGAGGGACCGGGCAGCGAAAATTACGATTTCATGTGGCAGTGGTTAGCTTGTTCCTAAATGCTGAATTGGCCGCGCGCAGACGGTTACGCCAGTATTGCCATAGCCGCCTTTTCGCCAATCATCATGGATGGCGCATTGGTGTTGCCACCGATCAATGTCGGCATGACGGAGGCATCAGCGACGCGCAGATTGTCGAAACCGCGCACCTTGAGACCGGCGGGATCAACCACCGCCATGGCGTCGTTGCCCATCCTGGCCGTGCCAACCGGATGATAGACTGTGAGAGCCTCGGCACGCAGATAGGCGAGAATCTCGTCATCGGTGTTCACGTTGGGCCCAGGCAGGATTTCCGGTCCGCGGATGCCGCCGAAAACCGGCGAAGCCAGGATCGAACGCGCGACCTTTATGCCCTCGACGAGGGTCAGGGCATCCTGTTCGTCACTGAAGAAGCGATGGTCTATGAGCATATTGCGGCGAGTGCCGTCGCGTTGAAGTGTGATTTCGCCGACGCTCCCGGGTCTCAACACACAGGTGTGCACGGCATAGCCGTGGCCATATTCGACGAGCCGACCGCGATGGCTGCGATAGCCCGGCACGAAGTGGAACTGAATGTCGGGTATGCTCCCGGCATACTTCGTCCTGGCAAAGCCGCCGGCTTCGACATAGTTGGTCGTCAGCATGCCTTTGCGCCGGGCGAAATACTGGAACGGCGCCGCCAGCATCGCCGGAAGATTGGCAAGTGAAAGGCCGAGCGTCTTGCGGCTGTTCGATCGCACCGTGATCATGCCATCGACATGGTCGCGCAAGTTCTTACCGACGCCTGGCAGGTTCGCGACCGGTTCAATCCCCGCTGCTTTCAGCTCCCCGGCCGGGCCGACGCCGGAAGCAAGCAGAATGCGCGGCGATCCGATCGCACCCGCGCTGAGGACGACCTCCGCTCGGCACCCCAACCGTTGGGTTGCGCCTGCCCTGATCACGTTGACGCCGGTGACGCGCTCGCGTTCAATCGCCAGATCAAGAACCTCGACGCCTGACAATATCCGCAGATTCGATCGGCCGAGAACCGGCCGGACAAAGGCGCTGTAGGCCGAGAAGCGCTCGCCTCTGTTCTGGGTGACGTTGTAGATGCCGAGGCCGAGTTGGCCACCGGCATTGAAGTCGCGGTTCTCGGGCAGGCCTACGCCTCTGCCCGCCTCAACCCACAGGCTGGATACCACGTTGGGATCGCGCGGATTGTCGACCAGCAATTCGCCGTCGAATCCGTGATAGGCGGGGCTCTGCAACAGGCAGTTCCGCTCCAATTTCTTGAAGACCGGCAGGACATCGGCATAGGACCACCCGGCACAGCCAAGCGCTGCCCATTCATCGTAGTCCTGCGCGGCGCCACGAATATAGACCATCGAGTTGATCGAACTCGACCCGCCAAGAACCTTGCCCCGGTTGACCGGTATGCGGCGGTTGTTGAGCAGCGGCTGCGGCACGCCCTTGTAGCCGTAGTCGAAGTTCGGATTGCCGTAGAGCGAGAGAATGCCGGCCGGCACGCGCACCCTGGTGCGGTCGTCGCTGCCGCCCGCCTCGATCAGGCAGACACGAACTGCCGGGTCTGCGCTCAGCCTGTTTGCCAAGACACAGCCGGCCGAGCCCGCGCCAATGACGATATAGTCAAATTCCGCCGCCTCGATGCTCATGCCTTGCCCGTTTCGTCATCCACACCGAAGACTGCCGATGTCTGTTTCATGCATGTCGTCTGCCCAAAACCGAGGTCACTTTTGAGCGACATGCATTAGTGCTCGTCGTCTTCGTCATTCTTCAGGAGCTCGAGGATCTCCCGCTTCATGGCGATGAAGTTCGGCTCCATGACCAGATCCATGCTGCGTGGACGCGGGAGGCCTACGCGGATTTCCTTCTTGATCTGACCGGGCCGGCCGGACATGACGAGCACCCTGTCCGCCAGCAGGATCGCTTCGTCGATGTCATGGGTAACGAATAGGACCGTCTTCTTGGAATGATCCCAGATCCTCAGCAAAAGCTTCTGCATGCTGTGACGGGTTTGGCTGTCGAGCGCTCCAAAAGGCTCATCCATCAGCAGCACGTCCGGATCATTGGCGAGCGCGCGCGCAATCGCAACGCGCTGCTTCATGCCGCCCGACAGCTGAGACGGGTAATGGTTGGCGAACTTTGCCAGACCGACCTCGTGGAGAAAATGCTCGACAATGACCCTGCGCTCGGCCGGCGCAATGCCCTTCCGCTTCGGGCCATATTCGACGTTCTGCGCCACCGTAAGCCAGGGAAACAGCGTATATGCCTGAAACACCATGCCGCGATCCGGGCCCGGCTCGGTAACAGGCTTGCCGCCGACTACGATCATGCCGCCGGTGCGCTCCTCAAGACCGGCGACGAGATAAAGCAGGCTCGACTTGCCGCAGCCGGATGGGCCGACGATCACACAGAATTCGTTGGGCACGACGTGAAAAGAAATGCCATCCAGCGCCAGCACCGCATTGTCACCCTTGCCGTAGCGCAGGACCACATTGTCGATGCCTATGTCGGAACTCTTTGGTTTCGTCGTAAGATTCAGGGCGTCCATGTGTGCGTGTTCCTCAATTGGCCCAGGGAGCGACGAGGCGGCGGATGCCCCGGAACAATTGGTCGGTGCAAAGACCAAGGATGCCGATCATGGCGATGGCCATGAAGATCACGTCGACCTGAAAGCCGCGCATGGCTTTGAGCGAGATGTAGCCAAGTCCGCTGCGGGCGGCGACGAGTTCGGCCACGACGAGATAGGTCCAGGCCCAGCCCATGGTGACGCGCAGCACATCCAGCACGCTCGGAAGCGTGGCCGGAAAGACGATGTGGAAGACCGTGTCGCCTCGTTTCGTGCCGAGCGTATAGGCTGCGTTGACAAGGTCGCGCTGGACGCTGCGAGCGCTGTCGGCGATCATGACGAGCTGCTGGAAGAAGACGCCGAAGACGATGACGGCAACGCGCTGCTCGATGCCGATGCCGATCCACAGGATGAAAAGCGGCACGAAGGACGTCACCGGCAGATAGCGTATGAAATTGACCAACGGTTCGAGAACGGCCTGGGCGATGCGATAGGTGCCCATCGTCAATCCAAGCGGCACCGCAACGATGCTCGAAAGGACGAAGCCGATCAACACCACCTGGACGCTGGCGAAAACATGCTCCCACAACGACCCGTCAAGCGCCATGCTGATGGTGGTGGACAACACGGATTCGGGGCGAGGCAGGAACATTTCCTTGACCGCTCCGGAATAGGTCAGCGCGAACCAGCCGCCGATGACGGCGATCCAGACCATGAAGCCGAGCGTAATGGAGAGAGAGCGCGGCACAGCCCGAAACGGTGTGGCGATGACTTTCAGGACGGATCGACCGGCCTGACCTTCTTCAACTCTCGCGGTCACGCCATTGCTGACCAGAGAGCTCGTGTTCGGTGCTAGTGTCACGGGATACCCTTTTGGGCCGCTTGGACCGGAGGCGCGAGGTCCGCCTCCGGTTCAGCCAAATCACTTTGCAAGGTCAAATTACTTCGCAGGCCAAGCTACTTTCCAAGGCCAAGCTACTTCCAAGGCCAAGCTACTTTCCAAGGCCAAGCTACTTCCCAAGGAAGGATGTATCGACGAGGTCGTCATACTTGACGTCCATTTTGAGCTTGCCGAAGCCGCCCCAGATATCGCCGCCCAGCTTGATCAGCTTGCCGGCTTCGCCAGTCTCGCCACCGGCGAAGAATTCGGCATTGCGCTGCTTACCGTAGAAGTTCACGCCAGCGGCCGAGGAAGCGAAGTCCTTCGGATCCTTCAGCCAGCCGCCGACGCCTTTGGCCATCACCTCATACGCCTTCTCAGGATTCTCCTTGATGAACTCGTTGGCCTTGTAGAGGCCCTTCACCAGCGCCTCGACATCTCCGGGGTTCTTCGTGATGTAGTCGCAGTTGAGCGCCACCACATCGACGATCAAGCCGGGTGTCTTGGAGGAGTCGATCAGCACCTGTCCCTTGTTTTCCTTTTTGGCCAGCGTCAGATGCGGTTCCCAGGTGACGGCAACGGGAATGCGGTCGGCCATGAAGGCGGCGGCGGCATCGTCTGCCGTCATGTTGGTGATCTTCACATCGGCCTGGGTGAGACCGGCCTGCTTGAGCAGGATATTGAACCAGAACTGCGACACTGAACCCTCGTTCAGCGCTACGTCCATGCCTTTGAGGTCGGCGATGCTCTTGACTCCGCTGGGCGCGAGCACGCCATCGCCGCCATGGCTGTCATCCAGCGCATAGACCGACTTGAAGCAAACATCCTTCGAACGATACTTCATGATCTCGTCGACGGTCGAGGCGCTGCCGTCGAGCTCGCCGGCGGCAACAGCCGCCATATACAGCGATGCTTCCTCGATGATCTCAAGCGAGACATCGAGCCCACCTTCCTTGAAGTAGCCCATGTCACGGGCAAGGAAGAGCGGTCCGTACCCCACCCAGGTCGTCATGCCCAGTTTCAAGCTGCCAGCTTCGGCGTGGAGGCTCACCGATATGGCGCTGAGCGCAATGCCGGCCACCAGCGCGGCCCGGCGAAACTTCGAGATTATTGTCGTCATCACGTTCCCCTGTTTTTCTGAAGTCGGGCGTTATCCCGGCCCGAACGAAACCCGCTCCGGAGGCATCGCCGAAGCCTGTCGCCTGACATTCTTTTCTTGTTTTCTTTCAGCCGATGGCGGAGCAAAGCACGTTGGGTGCGCTGCACAAATTATGATTTTCAGTAGTTCGGCTTAGGCTGGACCTAACCAGACTGCGTTGCGTCTGCGCCATCGCGATTTCGCCATCAGCAAGCTGCACCATTTCTTCCTTCCTCGGCCAGCCCGAGGCCACACCATTTTACGCGCCATCTATTGGCCGGGGCTGAGAGAGGGGGAACTGGAGCCGAGCTATTGTGGGCTACGGCCTAACGAACGGGTTGCAGTTCGGCGATTTCGACATTCTGGCAGATCCGTCCGGACGGCTGATCCGTCTTTTCGGAATCGAGTCACCTGGCCTGACAAGTGCGCTGGCGCTGTCGGATTGGGTTGTCCAATTTGTCGGAAAGACGAACTTCTTCTTGCTTTAGCCCTTGACCGCCCCAGCGGTCATGGATCCCGATATCTGCCGATACATCACAAGACCCAGCAGTGCCGGCGGCAAGGCGCCCAGCATCATGACGGCGGAAGCGGTTCCCCATTTTACGCCACCGCCGCTCGCGGCGAAGAAGAAGGATGCGCCGACCGTCATCGGCACGGCACGACTGGTTGTCAGCATGAGGCCGAAGAGGAATTCGTTCCAGGCGGTGATGAAGCCGAAGATGGAGGTTGTGACGAGCGCCGGTCGGATGACGGGCCGGACGATCATCATCATCACCTGCAAGGAATTTGCGCCATCGACTTTCGCCGCCTCGTCGAGTTCGACTGGTACATCTGAAATCGCGTTTACCAGGATGACGAGTGCAAGCGGCGCGTTGACGATGGTCAGGATGAGCCCGAGCCCGATCCGCGTATCGAGCAGGCCCAGCCACTGGTACATCATGTAAAGCGGGATCGCGAAGATGATCAGCGGCACGGCGCGAAGATTGATGACGATCGGCAGGACCAAGCGCTTTCCCGCCTCGCTGCGCGCGATCGCATAGGCAGCCGGGAACGCGAGCACGATCGCAAGGCCGGTTCCGATCAGCGCCGCCACGGTGCTGTTCAGCAGATAGGCATAGATGTTGAAGCGGCTGGTCTGCGTCAGGACCTCCAGATAGTTGTCGAGCGTCGGCTGGCTGATCCACAAACCGGGGTTCGTCGAAAGCTCGCGCTGGCTTTTGAGCGATGTGATCAGCGTCACGATAATGGGGAAATTCATCGCCAGCACGGCGATGGCAAAAACGATCCAGCGCAGTGCCCCGGCCATCGTCAACGCTTCCTGCGGCCGGCAAGCCGGTTAAGGCAGTGGAGAACGATGAACGACGCCATGAACAGGACAACCGAGGCGGCGACCGCTTTGCCAATAGCCCCTTCCTTGAAGAAGGCTTGGTAGATGTAGATCGACAAGGACGTCGTTGAACCTCCTGCACCACTGCCGGTCAATGCATAGACATTGTCGAACACCCGGAAACCGTCGATGAAACGGACGAAAAACGCGATGACCAGCGTCGGCTTCATCAATGGCAGGTCGATCCACCGGACGATCTCAAACGGTGATGCGCCATCGAGCGAGGAGGCTTCGCGCACGTCGAGCGGTATGGCCGAATAGGCCATGTAGAAGAGCAGGAAGGCGAAAGGCGTCCATTGCAGCGTCTCCACGACGACAAGGGTGCGGAAGGCATTGTTGATGTCGAGGAAGGCCGGGCTGTCACCGAACCATTGGAAGAGATAGTAGGGGACGGGTCCCACGAATTCATGCAGCACCAGCCGGTACATGAGACCGACCATGGCCGGCGCGACCATCAGCGGCAGCATCAACGGCGCCATCAGGACTGGTCGCTTGCTCAGAAGCGGTGCCAGGAAGATGGCAAGGAAAAGACCGATCAGACATTCCGCTGATGCGGTAAGAATACCGAAGCGCAGAGAGAACCAGGCCGAGCTCCAGAATTCGCGGTCGTTCAACACCGCGACATAGTTGCTGAAACCGCTCAACACCGGACTGCGCAGCGTCTCGAATGTGACGGCCGAAATGGAATAAATCAGATTGACGATCGCCGGAAAGCCGAGGAACAGCAGCAGGAAGCCGACCAGCGGCGTAAGATACATCCTGCCTTCGGCACGTGTCACAAGGGCCATGTCGATCCGCCAAACGCGCCGGACGCCGAGCTCGACCCGGCGTCCGGCAAATGGTTCATTTCTTGAGAAGGTCCTGCATGCCCGCCTTGGTGTGGGCGAGCGCATCCTCGAGGCTCTGCTGGCCGGACCAGTAGCCGGTAAACTCCTTTGCCTGCAGCTCATAGACCGGGAGCGCACTCGCGGACGTCGCTCCGGTCATGACATAGCCGTACTTGCTGGCGAATTCGCCGAGCTTGACGAGATCGGGACGTTCCTTCGCAACCTTGGCGACGACATCGGGAGACAATGCCGGCGAACCGCCGCTGCGCGCATAGAGCAAGGCCGCATCCTCGGTGGCGAGCCACTTCAGGAACTTGACGGCGCCTTCCTTGTTCTTGGCGTTCTTGTTGAGGCCCAAACCAAGGCCGTGGATATGATCGGCGCGTCCGTCGGGACCTGCCGGCGGCGCGACGATCCCGGTCACCTCGGCGACCGCCGGAGATTTTTCGGTGCTGGTCAGATCCGCCGCCGCGGCATTCCACTGCAGTGCCGTCGCGGCCTGACCGGATGCGAAGGCCGCGTTGGTTTCCGCATATTCGTAGCTCAGCGAATCCTTGGGCGATGACCCGGCATCATAGAGTTTCTTGTAGAGCTCGAGGCCGGTCTTGTAGGCATCGGAATCCACCGTGACATTGCCGTTCTTGTCCATCCAGTCGCCGCCGTAGGAGCGCGGCAGCGACTGGAAGACCATCATGTTGAACAGCAGGTTCTTCATCTGCAGGACCGTGCCGTAGCGCACCGGGCTGTCGGGGTTCACCTGCTTGGTGAAATAGAGGGCGGTGGCCGCCCAGTCGTCCCAGGTCCAGCTGTCCGGGTCCTTCGGCTGCAGCGGCTTGCCGAGATATTTCTGGGCGATTTCACCAAAGGTCTTCTTGGCGGCGTCATCCCTGTTCAAGGCGTCGACGAGATCCTTGCGGTAGTACATGAAGTGCAGCGAAAGGTCTGTCGGCACGCCGTATTGCTTGCCGTCGAACTGCATCGTCTTGAGAACGGATTCGCCGAAAACCTTGGCCGCATCCGCGCCAAGATCGACCGGCTCCATATAGGGCGCGTAGCGACCGAGCGAGTAGGTGGCGACGAGGTTCACGTCGAAGGCGTTGGATCCGGCCGCCATGTCGGCCTGCAGCTTGTCGTAAAAGCCTTCGCGGTTGAAGAACAGCAGCTCCACCTTGTCGGCATCACTTGCCTGCTTGTTGTAGGTTTCCACGGTTGCCCGCAGTGCGGTTTCCTCGGACCCGCCAGGCCAGCCGAGCACGGTCACGGTTGCGTTGGCAGAGGTCGGCAAAGCTGTCCCCGCGAGGAGGGTGGCCATAAGCGCAAAAGACGTCCTGCTCAATTTCATGATCGTTCCCTTCTTTTTTGATGATTTTTGCATGGCATGACCGGCGGCGCCGCTACCTTGCCCATTCGGCAAGATCGGCAACACCGATGACGCCGGCGTGGCCCGCGAGCTTCGCCGCAACGAGATTGGAGGAAAGGCGCGGTGGAACCTCGCCCAGATGCGCGCGCACCCGGTCGAGATAGCCATCGGCAAGACCGATGCTGCCGCCGATGACGATCGATTTCGGATCGAACATCATCTGAATGTCCCGGCACAGCGTCGCGACCCGCGAGGCGCTCCGCGAGACGATGGCGTCGGCCCAGGCCTCGCCCTTCAGCGCATGCCCGAACACATCGGCGGCATCGGCCTTGAAGCCGGCCTTGAGGGCCTGCGAAGCGATCCAGCGGCCAGAGGTGCTGTCTTCGAGTGGGGCATGGTCTGCAGACAAACCACGGATCAGACCGAAGTGACCGGCAAGACCGGACAGCAATCGGCCGTTGCAAACGATGCCGCCGCCAATTCCGGTCGAGATGGTCAGAAAGACGATGTCGCGACCTTGCCCGGCGCCGAATTTGTATTCGCCCCAGGCGGCTGCCTGGGCATCGTTGAACGCACAGACGGGCTTGCCGAAAACAGCGGATGCCCTTTCGACCAGCGGGTAGCCGTCGGGAATGCCAAGCGTCGCCGGGTTCAACGCCGACCAGCGTCCATCGTGCACCAGTCCCGTCACCGCAATGCCGATACGACTGAAGCGGCTCGACCAGGCCGACGTGCTTTGCGCAAGGGATGCCAGCCAGGCGTCGGGTCCAGCCTCTCGCGCCGTCGGCACGATCATGTCCTCGATCACCTTGCCGCCGCTGACCAGCGCGGCCATGGTCTTGGTTCCGCCGATGTCGATGCCCAGCACGGTTGGGCCAAGCACGGTTTGCGTGCCTCTTGCCGCATAGGCCTCGGAAATCGCCTGGTGGAACCACGAGGTGACGTGCTCGGTACGGGTGATCGCCGATCCGACAACCACGGCACAGGCGCCGGCGCGCGCGGCGGCGGCCGCCTGCTCCGGCGACCGGATACGCCCTTCGGCGATGACGTAGGGGGTCAGGGTTCGCATCTGAGCGATGAGGGCGATGTCCGGATCCTCCGGCTCCGGCCCGCCGACATAGCCGGAAAGCGTCGTGCCGACAAAATCGACACCCGCGGCAAGGGCCCGGCGCGCATCGTCAAGGCAAGAGCAATCGGCCATGGTCAGCTTGTTCCTGGCCTTGACGGCTTTCACAAGCGCTTCGACAGGAACGGGACGGACACGGTCCGTCGCATCGAAAGCGATGATATCGGCGCCCGCCTCGGCCAGCGCCTCGACATCGGCCAGATAGGGCGTGATGCGCACGGGGCTGTCGGTCAGATCGCGCTTGACGATACCGATGATCGGCTCGCGGACGGCCAGGCGGGCGGCCGCGACATAGGGCACGGATTCGATGCGCAGGGCCTTGGCTCCGGCTTCAAGAGCGGCCCTGGCAAAGCCCGTCACGAATTGCGCACTGTCCATCGGGCCGCCGGGAACCGGCTGGCAGGACACGATGAGACTGTTGGCGATGTCTTGTCGCTGCACGTCGGCACTCCCCTGTCGCCATCACGATAAATGGAAAATACCAGATTACAACCAGTTCATAACTGGTATTATCTTTGCAGCTCGAAGACGAAGTCGTAGACGTCTCCCTTGTAGCGTGTCTCGCAGTATTCCACGATCTGTCCGTCGGCGAGAAAGCAGCGGCGCTCGGTCATCAGCAGCGGTGCGCCCATCTCGCAATGAAGGTGTCTTGCATCCTCCAGCGACGCGCCGCGCGAGCGCATGCGCTGGATTGCCCTCTGAGGCAGGAAGCCGCGTGCATCTAGCGCTTCATAGAGGGAATCCTGAACCATCTCGGGCGAAGGAAGGAAGCGAACCGGCACGGCCGAGACCTCGACGGCGATCGGCGCGCCATCGGCCGTCCGCACACGGCGCATGCGGATTACATTGGTGTTTGCGGCAATACCAAGAGCCATCATTTCGGCTGGCGATGGACGGCTTATCTGTTTGGAAAGCCATAGGCATCCAGGCTTCAGGCCGCGCGCCAGAATGTCCTCCGAAAAGCTCGTCAGCGTCGAAAGCGATTTTTCGACCCGCGACCCGATCTCGGTTTTGGAACCATGCCGGCGATTGAGCTGCCCTTCCTCTTCGAGCAACGCCAGAGCTTTTCTCACAGTGACACGCGAGATCGACAGGGCTTCCGCCAGAACCCGCTCGCCCGGCAGAACCGCGCCGGCCTTCAACGCATTGGAACGGATCGCTGCCTCGATCGCCGATTTCAACCGTCGGTAAAGCGGCACATCGCAGGCTGTCGCTTCCATCTCCCGACTGACAAGCCCGATCAGGTTCACGGTTGTCATTGCTCTTCCTCCCGCGCGAGAAGCATCCAGGATCAAAACATTCCTGACTGGACCCATACTGGTATTATCAATCCGGTGCAAACGTCCCGCGGGCGGTGCCTCGTCTGCGCCGTCAGCGCACCACGACCCCTCAGCGAACCCGCGGTGACAGCTTCATGGAGATGCGATCGCAGGCAGCACGCAGGACCTCCAGAGTAAAGGCATGGCGGCTTTCACGCGTATGGCGATTGATATAGGCGACGATAATGGAGGCGACGGCGCTGCCGTCCGGTCCGATGACCGGACAGCAGATATCGGTGATGCCGACGAAATCACGGCTCTCGCGCATCCAGTAACCGTCCGCGCGGATGGTACGAAGCTGCTTTTCCAGCGCCTCTCGATCCAGCGGCGCCGGCGAATGTGCCGCACATTCGTCGATCATCCGCGTCGCGACCTTTGGCGGCTGGAAGGCAAGGATCACATGGCCGGAGGTCGCGTCGGTGGCCAGGCGGCCGTAGCCGAGGCGCAGCGTGAACGCCATGTCCTCGCCGCCGGGAACGGCCGCGGTCACGACAGTCAAGCCATGATTGAAGACGACCAGGTGCGGCGACTGATTTGAGTCCCCGGCAATCCGCGTCAGCTCGGGCATTGCGGCGGACATGAGATCCTGAGCGCTCGGCGTGTGCAGCCCCAGCTTGAAAAGCTTGTCGGTCAACGAATAGGCGTCGGTCTCGGCGTTGCGCTCGATATATTGACGCTCCTGGAGCGCGATCAGCATCCGGAAAATCTCATTCTTCGAACGACCGAGGCCTTCCGCGATCTCCTTCATCGTCAAGGGCGCCCGCGCCTCCGCCAGCAGCTCCAGGACATCCAGACCCTTCGTCAGCGCCGGGGCCGAATAGGTCGGTTTGCCACTCTCTTTTGCGTCATCTGCCATTCGAAGAATCCCCGGTGGTCCACGCACGATAGAGACAAGAAATCGGAATTGCCATTGGTTTTATATCCAAACTTGACACCATATATAAAACTGACATGATGACGGGGACAATGAATTTCGAGGCCGACCAATGACCGTACAGAGACCAGCAAACACTGTCCGCGCGACCATCACGCCCCGGAACAACAGTGTTTACACGTCGGTCGATTTCGATCGCGAGGGCAAGCAGATCGGCTTCTTCCATGTGCCCCAATCGCCGCACGACGATGCCTGGGGCACGGTCCGCGTTCCGCTCGCCGTCATCAAGAACGGCGACGGTCCGACGGTCCTGATCGAGGGCGGCAACCATGGCGACGAATATGAGGGGCCGATCGCGCTCGGCGAGCTTCTGCGCGAGATCGATCCACGGGATATAGCCGGTCGCATCATCGCGATTCCGGCCATCAACATTCGGGCCGTCGAGGCCGGCACCCGCACCTCCCCGATCGACGGGTTGAATTTCAACCGCAGTTTTCCAGGCGATTTCAACGGCACGCTGACAAGCCAGATAGCGGCCTATGTGCATGACATCCTGTTTCCGAAGGCCGACTATTTCCTGGATCTCCACTCCGGCGGTTCGTCCCTGATGATCCTGCCGAGCGCGATCATCGAGCCCTCCCCGACCGCGCAGGGGCATCGCAAGAACATCAAGGCGACGCTCGCCTTCGGGGCGCCGACCGTTGTCATGGTCGACAATCTCGGTGAAACCCGGACCTCGACCGCGTCCGCCAATCACCAGGGGCTGATCGTCATCGGCAGCGAGATGGCCGGCGGCGGCCTTGTCAGTCCGGATGCGTTGGCCATCTGCCGCAGGGGCATCCGCAATGTGCTGAAACATGCAGGCGTCCTGAAGGGCGCGCCTGACATTGCCCCTGGCGCCAACGCACGCGTGCTCAAGGTGCCCGGAAGCGAAGGCTATCTGCTTTCCGAGGAGGACGGTGTCTTCGAACCCTTGAGCCCGCTCGGCAGTGCCGTCAGCAAAGGCGACCTTGCCGGACGCATTCACTTCCTCCACACGCCGTCGCGCGCGCCCATCGATCTCCTTCACCCCATCGACGGCATCGTTTTCGCCAAGCGTCAACCCGGCCGCGTGCGCCCGGGGAATTGCTGTTTCGTGCTGGCCAACGAATATCCGGAGGCACTGACCGATGAGCCATGAAGACATCATGGCGGCTGCCCGGCGCATTGCCCCCTTCATACGGCGCACCCCGGTCGTCAAGCTCGACCATGCCACGGGCGCGAACCTCCAAAATGATGTCTATTTGAAACTCGAATGCCTCCAGGTGAGCGGCTCCTTCAAGATCCGGGGCGCCACGAACCGGGTGAAAACGCTCGAGCCGGGCCGGATCGAAAACGGACTGGTCGCCGCATCCGGCGGCAATCACGGCCTGGCCACCGCCTATGTGGCTGCCCGGGCCGGCGCTCCCGCCACCATCTACCTGCCGAACAATGCAAGCCCGCTGAAGGCGCGCCCTGATTGATGAAATTCTCGATGATGCTGACCTGTTTTTCCAGGCTGCCCTCGGCGCGGGCGAGCATCTCGGCTATCTCTCCCTTTCCACCCGCGCCGATGTCGGTCGCGCGGTGAAAGCCGCCGAAGGCGCACGCGAGACCATGCGCAAGATGGGAACCTTCGCACGCGCTCAATTGTGCATACGCATCGCCGACGCGATCGACAGGCGCGCCGAAGAGCTTGCCCACCTGCTCTGCCTGGAACAGGGTAAGCCCTTCCACAGCGAGGCAAAGGCCGAAGCATCGGCGGCAGCTCTCGGTTTCCGCAATGCGGCAGAGCAGATGAAGTGGCTGGAGACGGCGGCGTTTCCCCTGGCCGATGCCAACAAGCGCGCCTTCAGCTTCCTGCAGCCGAAGGGCATCTTTGCCATCATCACGCCATGGAATTTCCCGCTCGCCCTGCCCTGCCTCTACTATCTCGGACCGGCCGTCGCAACGGGCAACACCGTTGTCTGGGTGCCGGCGCCGACGACATCGCTGATTGCCACGGCACTTGTCGAATGCTTCATCGAGGCGGGCTTGCCGGACGGCGCCATCAATCTCGTTCTGGGAGATGGTGCGGAGGTGGGCGACGAGGCCGTCGTTCATCCGGGCACCCATGCCATCGGCTTCACCGGCAGTTCCGCCACCGGCGCGTTGATCGCCCGGCGTGGCGCGGGCAAGCCGCTTCTGCTCGAAATGGGCGGCAACGGCCCGACCATCGTGCTAGCCGATGCCGATATCGACATGGCCGCCGCCCAGGTGGGGGCCGGCTGCTTTGCCAATGCCGGGCAGATCTGCACGGCCACCGAACGCGTGCTGGTGCATAAATCCATCCATGACCGGTTTATCGAAGGTCTGGTGAAAGCGGCCGCGAAGGTGAAAATGGGCGACCCTTTCGATCCCGCGACGACGATGGGGCCGATCAACAATGCGGTCGCCGTCGACAAGGTGCTCAGCCACATTGCGGACGCCCGCGCTCGTGGCGCCGAGATCGTCACCGGCGGCAATGTGGCGTCGGGTTTTGCCACCAATCTCTATTTCGAGCCGTCGATCGTCACAGGACTGACCCGGGAAAGCCTGCTCAACGTCGAGGAATCCTTCGGGCCGATTGCACCCGTGCTGACCTTCGAGACCGACGAGGAGGCGATGGAACTTGCGGCGTCCAGCCCTTACGGCCTGTCGGCCGCGGTCTTCACCAGCACCATCAAGAACGCCTTTGCCTTTGCTGAAAGCCTGAGGGTCGGCATCGTCAACATCAATGAGATGAGCTGCTATTGGGAACCGCATATTCCTGCCGGCGGCGCCGCCGGGACGCAGAGCGGCCTCGGCCGCACCGGGGGGCGGCACACGCTGATGGAAATGTGCGATTTGAAGACGATTACGGTGGATATCACCCGCTGACATCCAAGGCCTAGTGCGCGGGCTTGCCTTCGAGCTGTCAGATGGACCGGCGCAGGCTGTCGGCCATTTTCTCGCCAATCATGATCGAGGTCAGGTTGGTGTTTGCCTGGCAATCGAGCGGCATGATCGACGCATCGATAACCCGCAGCCCTTCAAAACCGTAGACCCGGCATTCCGGATCGACCACGGCCTCACCGGGCCTACCCATGCAACAGCCGCCGATCCCATGCTGCGCATCGGAAGACTGCGCCAGCAGGAAATTGTCGACCTCCTCGTCGCTTGCCGTTTCGAGCCATGACAAAGGCAGATCGGAATCCCCCAGCAGGACGCGCTCGGCGATCGCCTGGATCGGCGCCTGCCGGGCAATCTCGCCAAGGTGGCGATAGGCGATACGCATGCGCTGAAGATCCATTGGATCGTCCAGCATGTTCTCTTCCACGATCGGCTGGTCGAAGGGATTGGCGGAGCGCAACTGCACGGTGCCCCGGCTCTTGGCCTCCATCAGGATCAGATTGACCATGGCCTCGCCGAACTGGGCGCTGTCGGACTCCACGCCGATACCGCCATGGTTCATGGCGACGTAGAGGATGTCGTCGCGCTCGGCACCCGGCACGCCGGAACTCATCCGCACACAGCAGTTGGTATGCCGCGCGTCGACATCGGTCGCCTTGAATTCCGGCTTCAGCTTCAGTTCGATGCGGCAATAAGGGTGGTCGAAGAAACCTTCGCCGACCGGCAGGTCGGCAAGCACCTCGATGTCCTTTCGATTCAGGAGAGCCGCCGGACCGATGCCCGAGCGCTGCAGGATGACTGGAGAGTGGATGGCGCCGGCCGAGACGATGACCAGTGGCGCCTCGAATTTGCGAACCTGATCGGCCACGATGGCCAAAACGCCGATCGCTTTCTTGCCATCGAAAAGCACCTTGTCCACCGTCGCCTGCCCGATGATGGTGAGGTTCGGCCGGTCGCGGGCAGCTTCCAGATAGCCGTCATTGACCGACACGCGCTTGCCGGCTCGACTGTTGATGGGATAGGTGCAAGCCCCTTCGGCATCCGGAGCATTGAGATCGTCATGCCAGGGATGGCCGAGAGCCATCGCGCTTTGGCGCATGGCCTTGTCGACGCTTCCCCAGCTTTCGACAGGCGCGCGGTAGATCGGAATCGGACCATCGCTGCCGTGAAAATTGGCCGCGATCGGGTCATCCTCCAGGCGGCAGAAGAAGGGCAGCACGTCGGCTCCGGACCAGCCCTTGCATCCGATTTCCTCCCAGCGGTCGAAGGCATGGAGCACGCCGCGAATGGCAATCTGCCCATTGACGGCCGTCGAACCGCCAAGCCCCTTGCCGCGCCAGTAGACCCGATGCTCCTGCCGCTTGGTGCGACGAGCCATCAGATCGGGGTACATGTATTGTTGCTGAAAATGATCGGGAAGCAGCAGGTTGAAGGGATTTGGACTCGCCATCTCGGCAGGTTGCTCGCCGCTCCGGTAGTCCGGCCCCGCTTCCAGCAAAAGCACGTTCGTGCCCGCATCTTCGGTGAGCCGGGCGGCAAGGACAGCCCCGGCTGCGCCGGCTCCGACAACGATGACATCAAAGGGCATGCCGCACTCCCTACATCCGACCAATGCACGGCTCACTCGACCGCGACATCATCTTTGATTTCATTGTGCACGACCGTCTGCTGGCATTCAGGCTCGGCGACGGACGCCGGAACCGACCACCTTAGCCGCCGTTGCACGACAGCAAGATCATCATGATTTGTTTTATATGTAAATATGATTTCGTATATGAACCCATCGGAAGTATCTCTTTTCACCATCTACTCCATACGGCGCGACGAACCCCGGTGCTTTCCGTCCCCCCTGCCGGCGGTTCTCACACCGTCATCGTCCATCGCCTTTTGATGTCGATCGGCCCTCGATAAAAGCGGTGTTCGACGCGCTGCCCTTCCACGTCGCCCCCAGGGAACAACTGCTTCCATGGAAAGTTAGTCCATGGCTACACCGCCGGTGAGCTTTCACGACGATCCAAGGGAGACAAATCATGGCGACTGCAAAAAGAGCGACGACCAAGGGACTGGAGGCTTTGTTCCTCGATGGGCTGAAGGACATCTACTACGCTGAAAAGAAGATACTCAAGGCCTTGCCGAAGATGGCAAAGGGCGCCGAATCCGAGGAGGTGGCTGCGGCCTTCGAGAAACATCGCATGGAAACCGAAGGCCAGGTCGATCGGCTCGAGCAAGTGTTCGAACTTATGGACAAACCGGCTCGCGGCAAAACCTGTCCGGCGATCGACGGCATTCTTGAGGAAGGGTCGGAAATTCTCGACGAATACAAGGGCGACCCAGCCCTGGATGCTGGGCTGGTCGGCGCGGCACAGGCCGTCGAACATTATGAAATCGCGCGCTACGGCACGTTGGTCGCGTGGGCTGAACAGCTTGGCAAGAGCGACGTGGTCAAGCTCCTCAACGAGACATTGAAAGAGGAGGTCGCGACGGACGAAGCGCTTTCCGGGCTGGGCGAAGGCGGTGTCAATGAGCGCGCCCTGGAGCAAGCTGCCTGACTGGGCGTCCTGACTGATGTCGCCCCGGCGAAGCCGCCGGGGCGACTTTCGCGACCCCAACCGCGGCGTCGTCGATAGCACCTCTTTCAGATGCAATCAGACCCACCCCGATACTTCGGGGTGGGTCTGCTGAAATCACCCGCGATCAGCGGTTTTTGTGACTTTGTTCGCCAGCTTTCACGTGCTGTTCGTGGGTTCCACCACGCATGCCGGATCCATCGCCCTGCTGCCGTTGACCACCACCAGCGGCCTGCTGTTGCTGACGGTTTTTATTGTCGGCATTCTTGTGGCTCTGCTGGCCTGCCTTCACATGCTGTTCGTGGCTACCACCTTGATTGGGCATTCTTCTTCTCCTTCACAATGCACGAGGCGACAACCGCCTCGATTGCCTAAGAAGAGTCAGGCGCGAACGTTCCCTTACGTAACATTTTGTGAAGACCCTCAGACAAGCCGGGCGTTCGAAGGAGCTTGAGATGGATGCCGACCCGGAGAGCATTGCGCCAACCTCGGAAGTAAGGTGCGTTGCACTGTCCCGCTGAATTGAAATGGGTGGTCTCGAAAGCTTGCTGGAATAGCGAGATGCGCACCTTGCCACCATAATATTTCACCGAACCCCAAACGCCGTTTATGCATTTGCGCGGAACGGTGGTGCTGTTCGCGTAGGCCGCATTGGGAGTCATCAGAGGTGCCATGAGAACGGCGATTGTCGAGATGGCGGTGAATGTTTTCGTCAAGCTGCGTAGCATGATCGAATTCCATCCTTGGATTCAGTTGAGGTTCAGGTTCGACCGCTCAGCCTTTGCGGATGTCAGTCTGGCGTTGCGGCTGTGATATTGGGCAACTCAGCGTAATTCAGCGTGAAATAACGATCATCGTTCCCCGGTGTCTTCGCATGATCGTCGAGAGATGATTTCCGGTCTTCGCGGTCCGTGCATCCGGATGGCTGTCAATGGAGGCTCGGCAGGCGACCCGCTTAGACAATGTCGTCGGCCAGGGCTGCAAGGCCCCGCCGACACAGAAGCTCGCCGCGGGATAAGGCTGGCCGAGGCAATTGAGAGAAGTAGATCAACCGTCACCTTGCAGGAACCGCCAATGCGATCTGCCTGTTAGCCTGGACGGACCCATTCCAGCGCAATTCACGTTGAGATCACGCGGAGCACTGCAAAGCATGCGTCATAAGGGAGGAACCCGACATGACGCTCAACATCAATAAGCCGCTGCGTGTAGCCCCAGTCGAGATTTCAGCTCGCGAAACAGCCTCATCCTTCACGGTCCGGTCTCCGCGCCTCCTTGCTTGGCGCAGCGCGTTAACGGCACGGATGTCTGGCCCTGGGGGAGCCTACAATGTCGGCAACCTCATTGGTCTTTGTCAGGGGATTGCGGCGCAGATTCTCGTATCCGGCGATCTGAACCAACTCCTCTGGACAGGCGCGCCGGCCGCCATCAGCCATTATTTGACCGGCAATTTCGCTGCGATCGCAATGACCTCGGCGACGGCGATCTTCTTCGCCAGCGGCGAGATCTACCATCGCGCTTGGAACGGGCGTCTCAAGCCTAGGGAAAATCTCAACCGCCTGGGTGATTTCCTGTCCGGCGTTGGTGCCGTTTGCCTTGGCCTGGCCCTGTTTGAACTTGGCCATCCGTTGCTGGCGTTGACATCGGGCCTGCTTCATTCCGTTGGAAAATTCGGCAGTGCTTGCCACCGACCCGGTGTCCGGATCCTCAACTTGTCGGAATACGGCCCCGACCCGTTTCGCGTCATGGTCCTTCTCAGCCGGCTGCCGGCCCTCATCGCCGCCGGGACAGAACTCTGTGCATCGCTGTTCAAATTCGAAGTCGAACAGCCACAGCATTGGTCTACGCCCGCCAGCCTTCTCGTTTGTTACCTGCTCTGGTCCTGGGCTGACCTGCTTTTGTTCCGATCGAGCCAACCTCGCGCAGCCCGCGATCATTCCGCCGGCTGATCAAGCTTCGCTATTCCAACCTCATTTGGAGAGACACCATGTTTGGATCATCATCCGACAATTCCGCAGAACAGATCGGCCGCTCCTATCCCTTGCAGCGACGCATCGGCACGATCTGCGTTTTCGGCGGCGCCATGCTTGGCAACGATCCCGACCACGCCCGTTGCGCCACCATCCTTGGCGAGACGATAGCCGCAGCAGGTATTCGCCTGGTCTATGGCGGTGGCTGTGACGGCCTGATGGGCCAGGTGGCTATTGCCGCAGCAGAAGGGGGTGGAACCGTGATCGCGATCACCCCGCAGTTCCTGATCGAGCGGATGAGAATGCTATTATCGGGATGCCAGACGATTTCAGTTCCCGACATGAGTATCCGCAAACAGCTCATGTTCGACTACGCGGATGCATTTGTAGCCTTGCCTGGCGGCATCGGAACCGTTGAGGAACTGACCGAGGTCATGACGCTTCGCAAGCTGGAAAGGCACTGCAAGCCGCTGGTCCTGGCGAATTTCAAAGGCTTCTGGTCACCACTTCTCGGCGTCTTCGAGAGCATGTCCGAGGCTGGCTTCATGAACTCGTCAACCCGATGCACGCAAATGGTTTCGGCAACCCCGGAGGCCATCCTTCCGCTTCTTCAGCGCAGCGTCAGTTTCGAGCAGAACGAACCGCCAAAGCCCGTCCTGCTGCCCACCATCCCCGTCTTGCGCAGATCACATATATCGAGTGCTGGCCCCGGATAGATCGCGAACCAAAAGACGCGTTCTTCCGCGCAACACCAGCCACCTCGACGATGACGGGGTCCATCGGCCCCGATCATCGCTTTCAAACCCGATCACAAACCGTTGGAGCCATTGCCCGCTGTGGTGATGCGATCAATCATGTCCAGATTCAAGGCAAATTCCTTGCTAATGCTTGCTGCGCTCATTTGGGGAGTGGGCAATGTGTCCCACAAGACCATACTGGCCCACCTCGATCCCATGGCGGTTGTTTTCCTGACCAGCGTGATCGCCGGACTGGTGACGTTGCCATTCGCGGTGCGGGAGCGCGACCCCGAAACCAACACCGGCTGGTTTCCAAGTGTGGCGAGAGTGGTTCTGCTTTTTGCCCTCGGCTGTGTGGTCCAGCAATTGTCCTATGTCAGCACGACGGTGACGAACTCGAGCCTCCTTATCAGCGCTTCCACTGTTATCACGCCGATCGCCGCGTGGCTGATCATGAGGGAGCGTCCAAGTGCACTGATCCTATTCGTCGCAATTCTGACGGTCGTGGGATCGGCTCTCCTGGCGGGCGGCTTCAATGGTTCGGCAACCGCCGGCGACGCTTTCGCCGTCCTGACTGCAATCTGTTTTGCAGTGTGGACGGTCGAACTCGGGCGGCATGTGCAGGCACATGGCCACCCCTTCGCGACGGCGGCCGCACAGTTCATCGGCACGGCCGTTGCCACGCTACCTTTCGCCCTGCAGGGCACAATGACATTTCAGGCAATTATGGCAGCATGGCCAGAACTCATCATGCTTGGTGTGTTCTCGACCGCTGTCGGCTTTTGCCTGCAGACTTCTGCACAGCGCTACACCACTTCGTCCCATGCGGCGGTGATTTGCAGCGGAGAGGGTGTGTTCGCCGCCATTTCCGCTGCCGCTCTGCTTGGTGAACGGCTTTCGCCCGACGGCCTTCTGGGTGCGGGCGTCATTCTGTCCTGTGTGCTGTTCACCGCCGTCTCGGCGGGCCCGAAGCTCGATCCGTCAGTGTCATGATCGCCTCGGCAATGTCGTTCTGCTCTGGGGCCGCGCCATTCAAACCACCGACGGGCAAGTCTGTTTCTACTCCCGGATTCATGCCAAGCTACTCGCCTGGCCGCATTCATCCTTCTGGAAAACGAGGTCTACTTCGATGCTCCACGGCGAAACGTCCTCCTTCGAAGCCGCCAACATACCGAACCGGTCAAACCAGAATTCAGACGACGGCCTCAACGACAAGCCGACCTTGCGAGGCATCAGGCTCTTCCCGTCCCTGGCGGACATGCCGATCGCCTTGTTTGACGCAACCGAAGACGAGAGCGCCATCGACCGCACCAAGGCGGGCTTGCTGGACATCACGGCGGAAATGGTCGGCCCGACCGATGGACTTGAAGGCAGTGATCTCAGCCCTACACCAGCCGGCTTTACCTATTTCGGTCAATTCGTGTTCCATGACATCGTCTTCAGCCAAATATTCGGATTGCCCAAGCCGACAGGCAAAACCCATCATTTGAAGAACGCGTCCTCGCAAGGCCTTGACCTTTCGGGGCTCTATGGGCGGGGGCCAATCGTCGACGCCCATCTCTACGATGTTGCGGATGGGGCGGACCTGTCGGCTTGCCGCTTTCCGATCGGCTTGCCTTGCATGAAAGGCAGTATGCTTCCGGTCGACGGTAAGACCATGCAAGGCCGTGATTTGCCGCGCATCGACTTCTCGGGCAAGTTTATCAGTGTCGAGGGTCGGCGATCGCCTTATCGGCCCTTGGTGGCGGATCCGCGAAACGACGACAATCTTGTCCTGTCGCAACTGCTCTGCACACTCATGGGTATCCACAACAGGATCGTGGATCTACTGCTTGGCATCGGCACCGACCCAGCAGAAGCTTACAAGCGTGCCAGGATCTATCTGACCTCGGTTTACCGCACTGTGATCATCAACGACTATCTGAGAAAAGTTCTGGCTCCGGAAATATGGGACCATTTTTTCGCCAGTGACGATTTTCTTGGCGCCGGAGTCTCGGCACTTGAAACTTTCAATGCGCTGCCTTTGGAATTCACCTTCGGTGCGTCGCGCTTTGCCCACGCCATGGTCCGGCAGTTCTATGTCGTGAACGACAGGTCGGTCGAAGAACCAGCCAATCTGCGCAAAATGCTGTCCTTTTCCAGCCTGCGCCCGGGTGGGGAGATTCCAATACCCGAGAACTGGATTGTCGACTGGAGCCGGTTTGCCTCAACCGACACCCCGTCGAAAGCTCAAAGTGCCCGGCGCATAGGACCATTCCTGTCGAAAGAACTGACGATTGCCGGCCTGAGTGCGGAATTGAACGGCACAGTCCGGCCGGTTGCCTTCATGGATTGCTGGCGCTGTTACGACCTTGGTTTGCCATCCGGGCAGGACGTGGCCGGTGCGGTGAAGACCGCCCTGGGCGACAACAGTATCGATGTGCCGGTCCTGACGGGCAATGACATGCTTCCCACGGCCGCCTGCGCCAAACGTTACGTCTACAACGCCGGCCGACTTCGGACCGCTTTGCAACGGTACCCGGAGTTCCTGAGGCAAACACCTCTCTCCTACTATATCATCCAGGAGGCGTCCGTTCTTGGTAATGACGGCAGCCATCTTGGCCCAGTTGGCTCCTATGTGGTGGCCGCCACGATCGCATCCGCACTGTTCAAGGCTGCCGATACGGATATCACCTCTCGCAGGCTCATTCCGGACGTAGAGCCAAAAACGCTGGCAGGACTGCTCGATCTCAATGATACTGCGAAGGTATCGGATGAAGTGCTTGGCGGCCTGCTCGGCAGTCAGGGTTTTCAATAGCGCTGATAACGGCAGCGCTACAGTGCTCAATCTGGTTTAGCGGGGGAAGTGGACATGGTGAAGTTCAAAGATGTGCAGTTCGAGGCGCTTGGCGAATTCATCCGAGACCTGATCAAGGATCCGGCCAAGCAAGCGATCTTCAGAAGTGGAGATCAGGAGGCGATGAAGGACCTACTGCGTGGGTTCATGACGCCCAGGGACAAAACCTGGGAGGAGATCACCATCCAACCATACTTCGACCAAGACCTGATCGTGAACATCGCCTTTCCTTTCACCGGCGACGTCGAGCAAACGATCGCCACCATTGCGCCGGCGGATGGACCCGGTGAGGACTATACATTTCCCGATCACTACAATCTCGACCCGAACGCCGGCCCGCCCGATCAAATAAAGAAAAACCGTTTGAGCGCATATCATAAGCGCCTCGGCGACTACGTGATGTCACGCTGCAAGTGAAACCCGGCGCAATTGCGAGCAACGGTTCGGCCGTGTCAGCCCGACTGGGCTGCCAATTCGATGCCACGGGCCAGCTTCTCCTGATCGACTGGTAACCGGATCGGAAAAGCGGTCTTGAACCACTCCACGGCGACAGCGCGGTCAAGCCTACCCGGCCCTTGCCACGCCGCCGTTAGGTTGCGTAGAAAACGTCTGAACTCATCCCCGGCCTCGCGGTTGCGTTTCAGCAACGCAAGTGCCGCCGCCGACCAGCCGTGGATGTCGGCGAACAGTTGATCGCTCTTGACCGCAGCGGCCACGCACCCCTCCAGATCATTGGCGAGAAAGGCAATGGTCGCCTGGTAGCCATGATAGTGAGCGTCGGGCATGGGATTGAGGTCGAAACTGCGCTTCGAAAGCTCCGATGCCCGTTGATGATCACCCATGAAGGAGCTGGCCAGCGCGTAGGCAATCAACGTCGCGGGGTTCCCGGCATTTTGCTCATGTGCAAGGCTGAAGTGAAAATCGGCCAGCTCCCAGCGTCGCGCCAGAAGGTGGCTCCAGGCCAGATTTACCTGGTTGCGGTGGTCGAATGGGTCGAGCAGGACCGAACGCTTGGCCAGTTCGAATGCGCGCTTTAGATCCTGCTCGATCGACGATGCACCCGGAACGACGATCCAACGCGAGTTGAGCACCGCAGCGAGGCTGGAATAGGCGCAGGACAGATCGGGATCAAGCCGGATGGCTTCCTCGTAGCGGGCGATGGCAGCTTCTTCGGTGTCCTTTCGCCACATGATCGAAAGCCGCTGTCCGTCCAGCCAGCAATCATAGGCCGAGAAATGGTTCGGGGAAGCTTGCGATATGCGATGCAGCCTGGCACTGGACAAGGCAATCTGCAGGCGCGCGGAAAAGCGTGCGCAAACTTCATTGAAGGCCGAGCGCCAGGAAGACGGATCCGACGGAACGGTGAGAACGAAGGCTTCTTCTTCTTGCAGGAAGTCATAGCAGGTAATTTGGAATACTGCTGGTCCATCCGTGTCGATCAGACGGATGAGGACGCCGATATCCACGTGTTCGCCTGCCGCCTGATGCATCTGATCCAGTGAGAATTCACCGGCTTGCAACTCCGTTGACACGGCTGTCCAATGCCTAAATCGGGAAATCGAAGCCAGAAGCTCTGTCGCCAAGGCAAATTGCAGGTGTTCGTTCTCTGCTTCGCGCCTGGCAATGATGATGGCGATTGTCGGCTTCCCTGGGATGCGGCTGTCGTGATCGCTTTGCGCAAGGTCGGGGTCAGCCGCCCGCTTTTCACCGTCGTTGCCCGGCTTGAGCGCCTCTAGAAGGTGGAGGATTTCTGCCGGTGGTCGCAGATCCATGTCCGCTTTGAGTTCGGCCGCGTAGCGGTCGAAGAACGCTAGGGCGCGGGCATAACCGCTTTCCTCACAGACCCTCCGAATGGTCTCCACCACGGCATCGTCGAAAAACGGATCAAGTTGCAGGATGCACGCAGCGATGGATTTGCGCTGTCTCGGGTCTGTCTCGGCCGCCAGCCACGCTGCGAGCCGTGTCACCAGCCTGTCGGTTATCATCGTCGACTGCATTCTCAGCCAGTTGTCGAAGACAGGATCGCAATCGTCCAACCCGGCGCAAAGTCCATCCCTGGCTTTGGCCAGCAGGAGCAGCGCACCGTCATAATTGCGGTCGTCGAGCGCACGTTCAAGCTCATCGATGTCGGAATGGATTGCAGTCGGATCGATTCCCAGGACGAGCTTGTCGACCGCGAGGTAATTAAGCCTGGTCTCGCTTGCCAGGCGTCGGAGATCCTTTATGCACTGGCGCAGTGATCCGCGCGCATGCTCCTCGTCCTGCTCGCTCCAAAGCAATGCCGCCAGTCGCCCGCGCGTCTCGCGTGACCTGCCGCTCAGTAACAGATAGGCGAGAATCGCGCAGGCCTTCCGCTTGCCCAACGAGAACGTCTCCGAGCCCTTGCGAAGCTCGAAACCGCCGATTAGCCTAATCGCCAGACCGTCTGTGGAAATTGTCAACTCCGCCGGCTATCGTCTCGGTCGCCAACGGGCGCCCACCGCTTACCCTACGTAAACAGCAGAAGCCAAGATATTGAAAGAGCCAACATGCTGTTGCGCGGGTCGCATTGGACAACGCTTGCTCTGCTGATGCATCACGACCGGCCGATGACGGTGAACCAAGACGACCCGACCTGGGACCGCCAGTCGAGTGAAGATGATTTGGATGTTTTGGAGAATCTGGCTGCGACCCTTGTCGCTGCGCCCGAGAATGGGCTGCCCCTTTTGCACTTCGCGACACGCTACGACATTGGCGTTGAAGTGTTCGATGTTCCGGGTGGATTCCTGGCTATGTCCAACATTGCTCCATTCGAAGGGAATGAGAAACGATTCACAGCAAGTGGCAAAGGCTTTGATGCCGGCACGGCCGTGCTGTCTTGCCTCGGAGAGGCCGCGGAGATTTCCAGCTGGGCCTGCAGAGCCGAAGACGTCACGGCGTCAGCACGCATCGGCTCTCCAGGCGATGGAATGAGGATCGATGCGATTCAGGTATTGGGCTTTTCGCTGGAACAGATCCGACATCGCGATCGGCTCAACAGAGTGTGGCGTGGCTGGGACAGTATCCCTTCAACGGATCATCTGAACAATCCCCAGCTATGGGCGTCCGTTCGCAGCTTCCATGACGATAGGGTCGCGCTTTGTCCGGCGTTTCTCTGCTATGGCCGCTTTGGTGACGTCGCATATGGCGATTGCAGCTTGAACGTCGACACCAATGGTTGCGCCGCTGGCACAACGCGGGCCGATGCAAGAACCCGCGCCTTGCTTGAACTCGTCGAACGAGACGCCACAGGGATATGGTGGCACCGAGGCTCCCTGAGAAAGCGGCTGGATATCGCGCGGCTTGATGACCAAGGCTTGGCGTCTCACATCCAGCAGCATCGCCAAGAAACGGGACGCAGGCTCTGGCTTCTCGATATCTCGTCCTTCCGCACGGCCATCGTGACGGCGGCGATCAGCTGCGAAGACAGTGGCGAGCATATGGCGGTGGGTTTCGGGTGCAGCTTCGATATGGTTGCTGCCGCCCGGTCCGCGTTTTTGGAATTGATACAATCCGAAGCTGCAATGCAGGCCCATGCCGAAAGGGCAGAACGGCCCCGTAATAAAACGATGAGCGATGACGATTGTCGGATGACCCGCTGGAAGCGTTTCGCTGACGTGCGCAACTTTCGTTTCGCCATCGGCAAGCCTGCCGACGGCCTGGAAAGCGCTGGCGAAAGCAACGTCACCGACCTGCTGAATGAAATCGGCGAAGTTTGTGGTTCGCAGGTCTGGTTCGCCGATCTTTCGCGATCCGAGATTGGTATCCCCGTTGCAAAGGCGATCTGCGAGGGATTATCCCATTTCAAAGCGCGCTGGGGCTGCCACCGAAACGCCGCACCTTCCATCGCAAGTGATTCGAGCAAAACAGCAGGCCGCCTCTCGCAGGCCAGAAAACTTTTGATCTAATTGTTACAGGCAATGACGACACGGTCACGTTGGAGACCCGCCGCCGGTTACAGGACGCTGATGAGGAAGCCGGCGTTACGATTGTGGGCGGGGCCAGGACTTCGTGTACGTCGGGATTTGCTCAAGCAGGGGCTCCGAGTTCGCCGGGATCTCGTACAGCAGGGAAGTTGAGTGAACCCCTGTTGACTTGAGGGCGCGAACGCTGCTGTTTTGGGTCGCAAAGCCGCCCGACGGCTAGCGGTGCAAGAAGGGCGAAAAAAGCGGACTTTTGTCGAGATATCTAGGGCAAACTGAAGCAATCCGTGGGACCGCACACCGCCGACCAATGTCTGGATCTCTTAAGACGCTGGTGCGCGCGAACTCGGCAGATGCAAACTTGTGTCTCCAGATCGGTGTTCGACTATCCGGCTAAGGTTGCGCCCAGTCGCTTGGAAATCGAAACAATCCAGGCTCGCAGCTCAGGACCAAAAGGCTTCTCAAGAATGGCCCGATCCCAAGCCAAAAAATAAGGTTCCGGCAGCCTGATCCGCTTGTCGAACGGGGCGACGAGCCTGCCCGACGCGATATCGTCGGCAGCCATCGACAGTTGCGCCAGCACAAAGCCCCTTCCGTTGGCCGCCGCATCGATCGCCGCGCTCGACAGGGAAAAGGCCACTTCGCCGGATGTTCTGCGGTGCACCGCGCCGATGCTTGCGGCCCATTCCGCCCATGTCGGCGGCGAGCGGTGATCGCGGGCCCATTCGATGCTGAGAAGCGGCAGATCGAGAATATCGGCGGGCTTGCCGACCGGATGTTTCGCCAGCAGCGTCGGCGAGCAGGCCGGCACCACCCAGTCGGTGAACAGTTCGGTGTAGTGCTCGAAATCACGATATTTCGTGCCGTACGAAATACGGAAGTCAACTTGTTCGGCGCCCAGCCTTGGCTCCGTCTCGGCGCCCACCAGCCGCACGGTCGCGCCGGGGTGGTCGACCTGCCAATCCAGGAGCTGCGGGCCGATCCATTTGCTGGCCAACGACGGCAGGCAGGAGATGGTCAAAGTGTCCGCGGACCGGGCCTGTTCGATGAGATCCTGGGCGTCGCGAATGTGTTCGAAGCCGACGGCAACCGCTGCGTGGTAAACGCGGCCCAGCGCGGTAAGGGCGACACTCCTGCCGCGCCGTTCCAAAAGCCGCGCCTCCAGGGCGTCTTCGGCCTTGCGGATCTGCTGGCTGACCGCGCCGACGGAGACGCCGAGTTCGTTGGCGGCCGCCGTCACACTGCCACGCCTCCCGAAAGCCTCGAAGGCCTGTATCGCACGCAGTGGGGGCGTCTTCTTCACCTGGGCAACGATCCTGGGGTCAGCTTGATTTAGTTTTTCTAAAATAGAACGCAGATGCAAGCCCTATGTCGTCCCAGGCCCGCAAGATATTCGTTTAGGCGTCACAAGCTCGGGAGGACGCCATGTTTCTTCGAAACTGCTGGTACGTTGCCGCATGGGACCATGAGGTCGCCGACAGGCTGGTGCCGACCCGGATACTTGGCGAGGATATTGTCCTCTACCGCCGGACCGATGGCGTGGTGGCGGCGCTCGAGGATGCCTGTCCCCACCGCAAGCTGCCGCTGTCCATGGGCCGCATCAAGGGCGACACTGTCGAATGCGGCTATCACGGGCTGACCTTCGACAGCACCGGAACCTGTACGCGCGTGCCCGGTGCTGAAAAGATACCGCATGTGGCATGCGTTCGTTCCTATCCGATCGCCGAACGTTACGGGCTGCTGTGGATATGGATGGGCGAAGCGGCAAAGGCCGACCCCGCGCTGATTTTCGCGGTCGACCACTGGGGCGATCCGGCATGGGGCGTCAATCGCGGCGAGTCCATGGCGCTCGATTGCAACTACCTCTACATGACCGACAACCTGCTCGACCCCTCGCATGTGTCTTGGGTCCACCAGTCCTCCTTCGGCGGCGTTCAGGCGATGGAGGATGCGCCACTCGAAACCACCGTAGGCGCGGACGGCGTGACCGTGTGGCGCTGGGTGGTCGATGCCGCGCCGGCGCCCTTCTATGCGCCTTTCCTCAAATTCTCAGGCAATTGCGACCGCAAGCAGCACTACGAAGTGCGCTACCCCTCCAACGCCATCATCAAGGCGATCTTCGTGCCGGCCCGCACCGGCGGCGAGGGCAAGCCGCTGCACGAGGACGTGTTCCTCATGGACAGCTACAACTTCATGACGCCGGTCGATGAGAACCAGACGAAATATTACTGGTTCCAGATGCGCAATTTCGCCCCCGACGATTTGGAGGTTTCCCGCCAGTTCGCCACCTCTGTGCGCGGCGCCTTCGACGAGGACCGCACCGTGCTCAATGCCGTGCACAAGGGCATGGCAAACAAGCGCACGCCCAATCTCGATCTGAAGATAGATGTCGGACCGCTGCGCTTTCGCCGGAACCTGGCCAAGCTGATCGCCAGCGAGAGCCAGCAATTGGCAGCTGCCGAATGAATGCATTCACCGCTCGCGACACCATCGCAAGAAGCGGATTTCGCGACCTGAAAGTGGTCGCGAAGGTGCGCGAAAGCGCCCTCATCACTTCATTCCATCTCGAGCCGGTCGATCCACAGGACTGGCGCGACTTCCAGCCGGGCCAGTTCCTGGTGTTCCGGATTCCGGTAGCGCGGGAGGCCGCCGGCGAAAGGGGATATGTGCTGCGCAACTACAGTATCTCCTGTTCCCCAGACAGCGCTTCCTATCGGATCAGTGTGAAGCGTGAGGCAGCACCCGGGCCGGGGCTCCCCGATGGGATAAGCTCGTGCTTCCTGCATGACCGTATCGACGTCGGTGATGTGCTTCAGGCGGAAGGGCCGCGCGGCGATTTCGTGCTCGACAAGGCCAGCAACCGTCCAGTCGTGCTGCTCAGCGGCGGCGTCGGGCTGACGCCGATGGTGTCGATGCTGCATGCGTTGGCTTCGTTGCCGGACCGCCGTGCCGTCTTCATTCACGCCTGCGACAACGGCGATGTGCATGCCTTGCGCGATGAGGTGACCGGCCTGGTCTCGACCCGTCCCGGCCTGACCGCACACTTCTGCTACCGGCACCCGTCCGAGCGCGACAAGGCCGAGCAGCGCTTCCATAGCGAAGGCATGATTTCGCGGGACGTGCTGCAGCGTCTGCTGCCGATCGATGACTATGATTTCTACCTCTGTGGCCCGCCGCCGTTCATGCAGGCGATCTACGTCATGCTGCGCGAGCTTGGCGCGCCAAGCTATCGCATTGCCTACGAATTCTTCGGCCCGGCGACGCTGCTTGAGCCCGATGCAGTGCGAGTTCCCGCGGTTCCAGCGCAGCCGGCAAGGATCGAGCCGGCCGGGGAAGCGACAACCGTGGAATTTCGGAAGTCGGGCCTGACGGCCGTCTGGGATGGCTCGGCCGTATCGTTGCTCGACTTCGCCGAGAACCAAGGTCTGTTGCCGGAATTCAGCTGCCGGGCCGGCATCTGCGGCACATGCAAGTCGCGGCTGATCTCGGGCGACATCGCCTATTTCGAGGAACCGCTGGACGAGCTTGGAAGCGGCGAAGTGCTGTTGTGCTGCTCCAAGCCGCGCGGATCAGTCGTCCTCGATATTTGACAAGATTGCCGCGCGTGGGCGCGGGGAAACGGAAGTCGGGATTTGGAACAGTCGGTCAAACCAGCGTCGAGCCTGCCGCTCAATCCGCATATCGCCGCCTTGCCGCCCTACAATGCCGGCATGAACATCGCGATGGCGCGGGCGCTGAGTGGCCGCAACGATGTCGCCCGGCTGGCCAGCAACGAGAACCCGGATGGGTGTTCTCCCGCCGTCATGGCCGCATTGGCCTCCTCATCCTTCGAGCCATGGCGCTATGCCGACCCGGCCTGCACGGCGCTGCGGGCGGCGCTTGGCGAAAAACTGGCGATCGATCCTGGCATGATCGTTGCCGGCAATGGTTCCGAGGAGATGATCGCCGCCATCTCGCGCGCCGTCCTGGTGCCGGGCGCCTCGGTCGTCACCACGGTGCCGAGCTTCGGGCTGCATGAGATAGAGCCGCTGGCTGCCGGTGCCGATGTCGTCAAGATTGCGATGACACCCGAGATGGGGTTCGATCTTGCCGCGCTCGAAGCGGCGATCGCCGTTGGGCCACGGATCGTTTTCATATCCTCGCCGTGGAATCCGGTCGGGCCGGGTCTCGACCACGCTGGCCTGCGACGGCTGATCGGCGCCGTGCGGCCCGGCACGCTTCTTGTCCTGGACGAGGCCTATTTCGAATTCGCCGATCCCGGCGCGCCCGACGGCATCGAGGTCCTGCGCAACAGCAGCATCGACCATGTCGTGCTGCGCACATTTTCGAAGGCTTATGGCCTGGCGGGGCTGCGCGTTGGCTATGCCGTTTGTTCGGGCTTCGAACTGGCAAGAGTGATCGCGGCCGCCAAGACGCCGTTCAACGTCAATGCAGCAGCACAGGTCGCCGCTATTGCGGCACTGGCCGACGAAAGCTGGATGAAGGCGTCGGCGGGCCGCGTCAGAGCCGAGCGCGTGCGCACCGCCGCCGCACTTGAGGGCCTTGGTTTCCGGGTTGCCCAGTCGCAGACAAACTTCCTGTTCTTCGACTGCAAGGGCGACAGCTCCAGCGTTGCCGCCGGTCTCCTGAAGCAGGGGATCATCGTCAAGGCGTGGCGCGAAACCGGCTACGAGCACTATCTGCGCGCCACCATCGGCTTGCCGGCCGACAACGACCGGCTGATCACGGCGCTTCAGGGATTGGCGGGGCGATGAGCGGCCACGCGTCTCCCAGGCAAACGAACTGGATCGAGCAAGCGGTGCCGTTGTCGGTTGTCGACGCGATCCGCCGTGTCGTTGGCGCCTCGAATGTGCGGACCAGTGATGATACCGGGGCGATCGACCTTGGTTCGAACGGGACGGATTGCGCCGCCGGCATCGTCGTTGCGCCTTCATCGACCGGTGAGGTCGCGGCGGTGGTGCGCATCTGCAGTCAAAATGAGATTCCGATCGTGCCGCAGGGCGGGCGGACCGGCCTGGTCGGCGGAAGTGTCTCGCGGCCGGGCGACATCGTTCTTTCCCTGGCACGCATGAACCGGATCGAGCGGCTCGATCCGGTCGAGCGCGTGGCGATCGTCGGTGCCGGTGTTACCCTCGAAGCTTTGCAGTCTGCCGCATTTGAGCACCGGCTGGAGCCCGGTATCGATCTTGCCGCGCGCGGCTCGGCGACGATCGGCGGCATGGTGTCCACGAATGCGGGTGGCGTGATGGCCTTTCGCAACGGGGTCATGCGCCACCGCGTCCTTGGCCTGGAGGCCGTGCTGGCCGACGGATCGGTCTATTCCGATCTGACGCGGGTGGTGAAGAATTCCGCCGGCTACGATCTGAAGCATCTCTTCATCGGTGCGGAGGGCACGCTTGGAATCGTGACCCGCGTGGTCGTCAAGCTCGACCCTTCGCCCCGAGCCACCGCCACCGCGCTTTTCGGGCTGCCGTCTGTCGAAGCGGCGCTGCAAGTCATTCATCTGGCGCTTGAATCGGATACCGGAGTTTTGCGCGCGGCGGAGGCGATGTGGACCTCGTATTTCAGCCTGGCCGCAGCCGCGCATGAATGGTCCGAACCGAGCGTGCCGCTCGACCAGACACTGTTCCTGCTGCTGTCGCTTGGCGGCGCGCGCGAAGAGGCGCTGCGCGAAGATTTCGAGCGTATCTATTCGGAAGTGATGGAGCGCTATCCTGAAGCCACCGGCATCATTGCCGGCTCGCGGCGGCAAGAGGAAGACCTGTGGCGGTTGCGCGAAGACACCGGCGTGCTCTATCGCGCCCATCCCCAAGCGCCTTCCTTCGACGTGTCGGTGCCTCTGTCGGAAATTCCGGCCTATCTCAACAGAATCCTGCCCCGGCTCGCAGCGATCGAACCGGGTCTGGCGCCCTATGTATTCGGTCACCTGGCCGATGGAAACCTGCATATCATCCTCAACCGTCAGGGTCCGCTGGCGCCTGACGTAGCGGAGGCTGCCGAGAGCGTCCTGTACCAACAACTGCGGGAGATTGGCGGTTCTTTTTCCGCCGAGCACGGTGTTGGGTCCAAGCGCATCCATTCGCTGCTGGCGACGGTTGACCCGACGAAGCTCGCCGCGATGGAGCGGGTGAAACGAGCGCTGGACGATCAGTCGATCATGAACCCCGACAAGGTGCTTCCCTCCGACGCCTGGTTTGTCCGGTCCTCCAGGCCGCTCCTTTCCGGCAATGAGCGCCGATTGCCACCTCAGAACACGAGCGATCACAACGATGAATAGCCCCACGGTGGAACGACAGGGAATGAACGGATTGACCGCAACCGCCAGCGATCCGGTGGGATCGACCATGCGCCATGATGAGCCAGCCCCCGCCTATGCCCGTGATTTCGCCGTCCTTCGCAGGAGATTTCGCGAAGCCGCCGAGCGGGCCGGCGCGGAACTGTCTGAATATGTTCATCCGCTGAACGGCCCCGATGGCGAGACGCTGGCGACGGATGTGGCGCTGCTTGGCCGCCGCGATGCGCGCAAACTGATCGTGCTCATTTCCGGTACGCATGGTGTCGAGGGCCCGTTCGGCTCGACTTGCCAGACCGCCTGGCTCGGCCGGAAGAACCTGCGGCGTCTGCCCGGCGACACAGCCATCCTTGCCATTCACCTCATCAATCCCTGGGGTACGGCTTGGTCGCGGCGCGTCAACGAGGACAATGTCGACCTCAACCGCAACTTCATCGACTGGTCTTCAAGTGCTCCCGTCAACAACGGTTATGCCGGCCTGCACGACGCCATGGCGTATCGCGAGTGGGAGGGACCGGACCGCATAGCGGCCGACGAGAAGCTCGCCGTGGCGCGCAAAAGGCTTGGGCATGCCGGGCTGGCGGCGATCGTCGAAGCCGGCCAGTATGAGTTCGCCGACGGCATGTTCTACGGCGGTGGCGGCCCGGTCTGGTCGAACCGCACCTTGAACGAAATTCTGAAGACCTTTGCCGGCGCGGCGCGCCAGGCCATCGTCTTCGACCTGCATACCGGCGCCGGGCCTTACGGTTATCCGGCTCTGCTTTCTGTGGCGAGTTCCGAGCATGACGGCCTTGCCTGGGGCAAATCCATCTTCGGGCCGGCGCTGGCGACAGTCCTGACAGGCCAGGGCGCCAAGACCGATACCGGCATCACGGCAACGGCGACCGGCTATGTCTCCGATGCCGTCCGCAAGGCGATGCCGAACGCGCGCGTGCTGCCGCTTGTCGTTGAATGCGGCACGTTGGATGGGCCGGCTGTCATGGAAGCGGTCCAGGCCGACAACTGGCTGCATCTGTTCGGCAAGCTCGATTCGCCGTTGGGCAAGCGGATCCGCGACACTCTGCGTTGCGCCTTCATCCCGGATGACCCAGACTGGCAACGCACCTGCCTGTCCAGCAGCCTGCGCTATTTCGATCGTGCGCTGGCGGACCTGCGAACCGTCGAGATAACCCAGGACACCAGCAGCGAACAGACGCCGCCAACCCTTCCTGCCGTCGCGGCCGATCCGGCGCCCGCTGATAAGGCAAAGATCACCACGCCGGCCGTGCAGATCGACGAGCTTCACAAGAGCTTCGGCTCGCTTTTGGTGTTGAAGGGCGTCAATCTCACCGCCCATGCCGGTGAGGTCATTTCCATGATCGGCTCGTCGGGCTCGGGCAAGAGCACGTTCCTGCGTTGCATCAATCTTCTGGAGCAGCCGGATGGCGGCAAGGTCGCCATCAATGGCGAGGTGATCAAGATGAAGCCGCTGTCGAGCGGCCGTCTTGGGCCAGCCGATATGGCGCAGGTCGAACGCATCCGCGCCCGCGTCGGCATGGTGTTCCAGAACTTCAATCTGTGGCCGCACATGACGGTGGCGGAGAACATCATCGAAGCGCCCCGGCACGTCTTGAAGGAGCCCCGCGAGAAGGCCATCGAACATGCGCACGCCTTGTTGAAGAAGGTCGGGCTCGCCGACAAGCACGCTCATTATCCGGGCCAGTTATCAGGCGGCCAGCAGCAACGCGCCGCGATCGCCCGAACGCTCGCGATGCGTCCCAAAGTCATCCTCTTCGACGAACCGACATCGGCGCTCGATCCCGAGTTGGTCGGCGAGGTGCTGCGCGTGATCCGTCAACTGGCGGAGGAAGGCAACACCATGATCCTCGTAACGCACGAGATGCAGTTCGCGCGCGAGGTCTCCCACAAGGTTCTGTTTCTCCACCAGGGAAAGGTGGAGGAAGAGGGTGCGCCCGCGGAGCTGTTCGGCAACCCGCGCTCGGAGCGTCTGCGCCAATTCCTGGCACGGACACTGTGAGGGAAGCATTCTCGAAGCGTCCGGTTCGTACCGGACAACGGCAATGAAGACCAACAACAAGGGGAACTGATATGAAACTGAAAGTCTTGACGCTGCTCGCATGTCTCGCGGGAAGCATGGGAAGCGCATTGGCGGCCGAAGGCGAGTTGTCCATCGGAACGGAAGGCGCCTACCCGCCATGGAGCATGTCCGACGCCAGTGGCAACGTCACCGGTTTCGACGCCGATGTCGGCGCGTTGCTGTGCACCAAACTCGCGGTGACCTGCCATTTTGTCGTGCAGGCGTTCGACGGGTTGATCCCGGCGCTGAAGGCCAAGCGCTTCGACGTCATCATCTCGGGCATGTCGATCACCGCCGATCGCAAGAAGGAGATCAATTTCAGCGTCGGCTATGCCGAACTGGCCAACATGTTCGTAGCGGCCAAGGGTTCTGATCTGGCCGCGATCACCGACGTCGACACGCTGCTGAAGTCGCTCGACGGCAAGAAGGTCGGCGTGCAGGCTGGCACGACCCACGCGCATTTCCTCGAGAAGCGTGCACCGAATGCCGACCTGAAAACCTACGACACGCTTGACCAGATGCAGATCGACCTGGCGAGCGGCCGTATCGACACGGCTTTCGCCGATCAATCCGCCTTGCAGGATTTTCTGGACAAGCCTGACGGCAAGAACTTCCAACTGGTCGGTGTTGAGATCAAGAGCACATACGACCCGACGCTTGGCGAAGGCATCGGCGTCGGTATCGCGCAGGACAACACCGAACTCAAGGCCAAGATCGACAAGGCGCTTTGCGAGCTGATCGCGGACGGCTCGGTCGGCAAGGCAAGCGAGAAATGGTTCAAGACGGACATTTCCCGGCCCTGCAAATAACGCCTTGGAACCCTCGCATGCGCCCGGAGCGCCGGGCGCATGCGCTTCGCTGGCACGACAAGACTAGGGCAACTCAGATGGAATTCGGTCTCTGGCAGGTTTGGGAAGCGGGTTGGGTGACCGCCATCCTGCGTGGCGCGTCGATAACGATCCTGGTGGGTCTCGTCAGCATGGCGGCCGGGCTGGTGATCGGCATTGTCTGCGGCTTGATCAAATGGGCCCGGATATTTCCGCTCTCGCTGCTCGTTGATGCCTATACCTCGCTGGTGCGCGGCGTGCCCGAGCTGCTCATCATCTACCTCCTGTTTTTCAGTTCGGTTGAATTCGTGACCAAGGTCGTGACCGCTTTCGGCTATGCCGGGGTCGCGGAGAGCGGCTATGCGTTCGTCATCGCGGTCATCGCCATCGGCGCGATCTCCGGCGCCTATTCGACCGAGGTCGTGCGCGGGGCCCTGGGCGCGATCCCCAATGGGCATATCGAGGCCGCGCGCGCGCTCGGGCTATCGGGCGGCCGGATCTTTCGCCGCATCATCGCGCCGCAGATGCTGCGCATCGCGGTTCCCGGAATCAACAACGTCTGGCAGACCACGATCAAGGACACGGCCCTGGTCTCGGTGGTCGGCCTTCAGGAGCTGATGCGCATTTCTTTCATTGGCGCCAATTCCACCCGCCACCCGTTCATCTTCTACCTGATCGCGGCTGTGGTTTATCTGGCCATTACGCTCGTCAGCCAGGCCGGGTTCGACGGCATCGAACGCCTGCTCAGGGTGAGGACGAGAAAGTAGTTATGATGGATCTCATCCAGCTAGCGGTTCCCGTCCTGCTCAAGGGCCTGTGGGTCACAGCGGCACTAACGTTCGTCTCGGTGCTGATCGGCTTCAATCTGGGCCTCGGTTTGGCGCTGATGCGACTGTCGTCGAACCGCTTCCTGTCAGGCTTTGCCAAATATTATTCCAATGTCTTTCGCGGGACGCCACTGCTGGTGCAGATTTTCCTGTTCTATTACGGGCTTGGCCAACTTTCCTCGATCAAGGACAACGCAGCTTTGTGGTGGTTGATCAGCGACGGCGCGCGCTGCGCCGTGCTGGCGCTTGCGCTGAACACGGCTGCCTACACGTCGGAGATCCTGCGCGGCGGATTGATGTCGGTTCCGGTTGGCCTCGTCGAAGCGGCGCAGGCATGCGGCATGTCGCGCATGCTGCGGTTCCGGCGCATCGAGTTTCCGCTCGCCATCCGCCAGGCGCTGCCGGCCTATGGCAATGAGCTCATCCTGGTCGTCAAGGGGACCAGCCTTGCCTCGACGATCACGGTGCTCGAGATCACCGGCTACGCCAAGCGGCTGATGAGCCAGACCTTCGCAATCTTCGAGATCTTCGCCATTGCCGGCGTGCTCTACCTTGTGATCAATCTGCTGTTGATCGCCATCATCCGCGCCATAGAGCGTTTCCTCATGCGCCACGAGGCCTCCTCTGGCCGAGATCTGGCAGCGCCGCAACCAAATCGATCGACCGTGGGTTCGTGACGCCCCTGCTAAGATAGAGCGATCCCAAACCAATTGTCACTGACAGTCGAGTGGCTACTCGTCAGTCGTTGGAAACAGGCCCGGCGAGAAGCGAGTAGTTTTCACGACGTCTCTGACTAAGATGCAATTTCATTGGACGCTGAATGCCCGAGATAAAATGGGGGACCGATCGTCTCGCTTTAGATCACTGCTTCCTCGAGAAACGGCTCGTTGCGATCTATGCGCTCGTAACAGAACGGCGAAAGATCGAGCGTCTGGAAAGCCCCGTGAACGATAAGTTCTGAAACGGCCCGGCCCACGGCTGGCGACTGTTGCAGCCCGTGCCCCGAGAAGCCGTTGGCAAACATGAAATTGGTCACCTGCGGGTGGAAGCCGACGATGCCGTTGTGGTCGAGCATGTTGTACTCGTAGTGGCCGGTCCAACTGGTCTGGACCTTGAGTGCGTCGAAAGACGGAATGCGGTGCCAGAGTGCCGGCCAGATGTAGTCGTCGAACTCTTCATGGTGCATTTCAAAGTCGTCGTAGCCGGCCGGTCCGTCGCCTTGCGGCGTGTTGCCGGTGAGAAAAAGCTCGCCTTCGGGACGCACGAATGTTCCGGAAAGGTCGATGACATTGGGCATCCGGCCGGGGATCGGGTTGGCGCTGGCGAAGACGAAGCTGTAGCGCTTGTAGGGCGCGACCGGGATCGACAGGCCGGCCATGGCGGCCACCTGCTGAGCGCGCGGGCCCGCGGCGTTGACCAATGTTCCGCAGGCAACCGTCTGTCCGGTCGCGAGGCGCACCGAGATGACCCGCCCATCGGCGATGTCCAGCCCTGTCACGGCATTGTCGATATACTCGACGCCGCTGGCGCGGGCTGCGCGGCGGAAACCGTTCATCAGCCCCACGGAATCGAACCAGCCCTCTTCCCTGGCCCCCCAGGAACCGCCACCGAGATCCTCCACATTGAGCCAGGGGAAGCGATCCTTCAGCGGGCCCGGCTCAAGAAACACCGTGTGGGCCCCAAAACTGCGTTGCAGATCGACGCGCTCGCGGGCCGCTTTGACGCCGTCGGGTGAACAGCAGTAAAGGTACCCATGCTCCTTGAAGCCGAGGTCGGGCGCCGGTTCGTCCTTGTAGAAAGGTGCCATACGCTCCTGAAATCCGCGGATGATCTCGATGCCGAACTGGCTGATCTTCACATTGATCGGATTGGAATATTGCTGCCGGATCGCACTGGTGGAGAGCGCCGTCGACGAGAATTCGTAGCTCGAGTCGCGTTCGACGACGAGGATCGAGGCGCCGCTGCCCAGCGCCTGGCTCAGCCAGTAGGCCGTGGACGAACCGATGACGGCGCCGCCGACGATGACGATGTCGTAGGCGGTGCGTGACGGCGCTTTGTACCGGGGGATCGGCATGGCTGTATCTCCGGTCTACTGATTGAACGAAGCGACCAAGGCATCCGAGCCCCGCGCCAGCAGGCCGAGGTCGGAACCAACGGCAACCATGGTGAAGCCGTCGGCGAGGTAGCGGTCGGCATCGGTCTTTGCGGGAGCCAGGATCCCGCTGGCCTTGCCTGCCGCCGTTGCCGCCTTGCGCACCGAGGCGATCGCTTCTTGAACGTGTGCGGCCCCGGGATTACCCATCGCACCCATATTGGTGGAAAGGTCGCCGGGCCCGACGAAGAGAACGTCGACGCTGTCCACTGCCGCAATTTCCGCGGCATTGGCGACGCCCAATTCATCCTCGATCTGTACCGCGAGAAGCTGCTGCTCACGCGCCTTGGCGTGGTAACCGGCGATGCGACCGAAGCCGTTGGCACGGTGACCGGCCGAGAAGCCGCGAAATCCACCAGGCGCATATGTCATAGCCGCGACAATGGCGCGGGCCTGATCGGCCGTCTGCACATTGGGGATCATCAGGCTGCGCGCACCGATATCCAGGGCCTGCTTGATCAGATTGGGATCGTCGGAAGGCAGCCTGACGACGGCCTCGCTGTCGAAGCCGCCCATGACCTGCAACTGGGCCATGATGCTGCGCAGATGATTGGGGCTATGCTCGCCATCGATCAGCAGCCAGCCGGCGCCGGAGCCCGCGACAATTTCCGTCGTCAGGGCCGAAGCCAGCGAGCACCAGATGCCGATATGGGCCCGGCCGGCCGACACGGCAGCCTTCAGCGTGTTGAGGCGCTCTTGCATTTTGCGGTCGGTCTCCGATGAGCGAAAGGACGTTGAAATTTGTATGATGTCCTATATCATACGGCAATAATTTGCTGCAAGATGTAATACGCACCAACCTTCGTACAGGGGTTCAAGAATGAAGATCGGGTTCATCGGGCTCGGTGTGATGGGAGCACCGATGGCGCACCATCTCGTCGACGCGGGATATGAGATCTTCACGGTCCTGAACCGCTCCCCTCTGCCGAAGGACCTTAGGGCATCGGTCGTCGCCTCTCCTGGCGATGTGGCGCGGATGTCCGAGATCATCGTGACCATGCTGCCCGACACGCCAGATGTGGAGCGTGTCCTGCTTGGAGGAAACGGCGTCCTGGAGGGGCTGTCGGCCGATAAGCTGGTCATCGACATGAGCTCGATCAGCCCTATCGCCACTGCGGAATTCGCAGCGAAACTGCGGCAAGCGGGAGCCGGCTACCTCGACGCCCCGGTCTCGGGCGGTGAGGTCGGCGCCAAGGCGGCGAGCCTCACCATCATGGTCGGCGGGCCGACCGCAGAGTTCGAGCGCGCGCTGCCGATCTTTCGGACGCTGGGCAAGAACATCACCTTGATCGGCGAGCACAATGGCGCCGGCCAGACCTGCAAGATCGCAAATCAGATCATCGTCGCGCTCAACATAGAGGCCGTGGCGGAAGCGCTCGTCTTTGCCAGCAAGGCCGGTTGCGACCCGGCAAAGGTGCGCGCCGCGCTGATGGGCGGCTTTGCCTCGTCCCGCGTGCTGGAGGTGCATGGCGAGCGCATGATCGCCCGGGCCTTCGCCCCGGGCTTTCGCATGCGGCTTCACCAGAAGGATCTCAACCTCGCGCTCGAAAGCGCCCGCGCGCTTGGCGTCTCGCTGCCGAACACCGCTATGGCGCAACAACTGATGAGCGCCTGCTCAGCCCGACCAGGCGGCGCGGAGGCCGACCACTCGTCCCTCGTCCAGGCGCTGGAGATCCTCAGCGGCCACGAACTGTCAAAAGAAAAGGAGTAAAACCGATGCGCGGAACCGGCAAGGCCGAGATCTTCGTGATGCTGGCCCATCCCGTGGCCCATGCCAAGAGCCCCGGCATATTCAACGAGATCTTCGAGCAGAAGGGCCTCGACAGCCTCATGGTGCCCTTGAGCTGCCGCCCGGAGGATTTCGAGGCCTTCTGGGCTGGCATTACGGCAGCCGAGAATATCAGGGGCGTGATCATCTCGGTGCCGTACAAGGTTGCGGTCTATCACAAATGCACCGCCGCTCACGACCGCGCCGCGAGGGTGCAGAGCGCCAATTCCGTGCGCCGGCTGCCCGATGGCAGCTGGTACGCCGACAATTTCGACGGCGTCGGCTTTATCGATGGCCTCAAGGCAGGCGGACATGAGATTGCCGGCCGCCGCATCCTTCAGGTCGGCGCCGGCGGCGCCGGCGCGTCCCTGGCCTATTGTCTCGCCGAAGCCGGTGCCGAGGAAATCCGCTTGGCCGACATCGATACCGGTCGCGCCGAAAAACTGGCGGCGCTGGTCGCGCAGGTCTTCCCGAAATGCCGCATCCAGGTTGGAGAGGCCGAGCCTTCCGGCATGCATATGGCGATCAACGCCACGCCGGTCGGCATGCACGCCGGCGACCCGCTGCCGCTGGATGTGAGCCGGCTGACCCCGGACATGACGGTCGTCGACATCATCATGGAGCCCGCCGAGACCCCCCTGCTAAAGGCGGCGAAAGAGATTGGCTGCCGCATTCAGCCGGGGCGCCCGATGATGGATTTCCAGGTCCGGGCCATGTCCGAATTCTTCGACATCGAAGGCAAAGGTCGCGGCAATGGCTGAGACATTGACGGCCGTCGTCATCGGCGGCACTTCCGGCATCGGACGCGCGATAGCGCTGCGCTTCGCCGAGGACGGCTACCATCTGGTGGTCGCCGGCAGGGATGCGGCACGGGGCGATGAGGCGGTTGGCGCCTGCGCGGCGGTCGGCGCACCGCGCGCGCTGTTTGTCCAGACCGATGTCTCCGAATCCGGCTCGGTGGAAGCGCTGGCGCAGGCCGTCTGCGACGCGTTCGGTGCCCCGCACGTCGTCGTCAATTGCGCCGGCATCCTGCAGAGTGGCAAGCACGTCCTCGACCAGGATCTGGACGAAGACGAGAGGATGTGGCGAGTGAACTATCGCGGCACCTTGCTGGGTTGCCAGGTGTTCGGCCGGCTGATGTCGGCTGCCGGGCGAGGCGCGATCCTGAACGTCGGCTCGCTTGCCTCCTTCGCGCCGCTGTCCCTGCCCGCCTACACGCCCGGAAAGCATGCCGTCCTGGCCTTGACCCAGATCCTGGCCGCCGAGCTCGGTCCGCACGGCGTACGCGTCAATGCGGTGGCACCCGGCTACACGCTTTCGGACGGGCTGAAAGCCAGGATCGCCAAGGGTGAGCGCAACCCCGAAGCCATCCAGGCGACCACCGCGCTGCGCCGCTTCGTCGAGCCGCGCGACGTTGCCGAGGCCGCACTGTTCCTCTGCTCCGACCGGGCCGCATCGATAACCGGCGTCACCCTGCCCGTCGACGCCGGCTGGCTCATTCAGGCGCCCTACGCACAATATCTGCAGGGAAACCCCATCCGCCAGACGCCGGCAATCTGAGCCCATCCGGCGGAGGCCGGAAATCTGACCCATCCGGCGGAGGCCGGAAATCTGACCCATCCGGCGGAGGCCGGAAATCTGACAAGGACAATCCAATGAGTGACATCAAGCGCTTCGACTTCGACACCCGCATCCACCACGGGGTCATCCACAATGGCACCCTCTACCTCACCGGCCAGGTCGCAAAGCCGGGTCAGTCCGCAGCCGACCAGATGCGCGAGGCGCTTGGCAAGGTCGACGTCCTGCTTGCCAAGGCCGGTACGGACAAGACACGCATCCTTCACGTGCAGATGTGGCTGGACGACATCAGGGATTTCGACGAGGTCAACACGGTCTGGGACGGATGGATGCCGAAGGAGCATGCACCCGCGCGCTCTTCCGGCGAAGGACGGATGGCCAAGCCTGGAATGCTGGTCGAGCTGATCGTCACCGCGGCGGTTTGAATGGCCTTGCCGGTTCGGGCATCATCGCGAATCTGGCTAAGGGGAGACTGATGACGAAGCGCAAACCGCTTTCCACTGTCGTGGCGGAGAGTCTGTCCGAAAAGATCCGTTCCGGATCTCTGCTTCCCGGCGCGCAATTGCCGACCGAGGCGGAGCTTTGTGCCGAGTACGACGTCAGCCGGACGGTGGTGCGGGAAGCGGTGGCGCGATTGCGCTCCGAAGGGATGGTGGTGCCGCAGCAGGGCCGCGGCATGTTCGTCAGCGAAACGCCGGCGCCGCGCAATTTCTCGATACCGGACGAGGCGCTGAGGACCTTGCCGGAAACCATTGCCCTGCTCGAACTGAGATTGAGTGTCGAGGTGGAGTCCGCCGGGCTATGCGCGGAACGGCGCACCGATGCGGAGGCGAACGGAATCCGAGCCCTGATGGAACAGGTCGACGCCCAGCAAGCGGATCCCGCTGTGGTCCAGATCCACTACGACTATGATTTCCATCTGGCGATCGCCAAAGCCGCGCGCAACGAATTCATCCATGGCTTCCTGAGCTATCTCAGGCCGATGATCGTTCCGCGCCTTCAACTGGGCTACGTGGTCACGCCGGCGCTCAAGGACAGCTACTACGCACGCATTCACAACGAGCACAAAACCATCGTGGACGCCATCGAAAGGCAGGACGGTCGTGCTGCTCGCCAGGCCATGCGCAAGCATCTGCACAACAGCCTCGGGCGTGTGCGCGCTTTGGCACGGGCTTCGGGCGTCGCGGCGACAGAGGCAGAGCATCAGGCGGCTGCGGCCTCGCTCTTTACCGATATGAAAAGACCTGTTTCGACCGGCGGATAGGCCCCGGCTTCGATCACCCAGGCATTCGCACTCACTCAAATTAGCCACGTATTGCGAAAGCCATGTTTTTGCTCCGCCAGCTGACCTGAACCGTTTCCCACAGGCTGAGAACATCGTTTTCCCGTCGTTTCCTTCGGTTTTCAGCCTCGGCGCCGAGGTCACCACCTGTCCAGGTTTCGGGCGGGAGAAGAGAATTCGAAAGTTTATCTTTCCTTTTTGCTGGTTTTCTTGGTTTCGCGGCATCGGCCCAGGCCGCAGACTGAATCAGGCAATCAGGGAAGCCAACGTGACGACAGCCTTCATCACAGGTGCAACAAGCGGCATAGGGCGGGCCATGGCGATCGCACTGAGCGACGCCGGCTACGATGTCTATGCGGTCGGGCGCAGCCAGGCCGCGCTCAAGGCGTTGCAGGCCGAGCGATCCGGCATCGTGCCCATCGCCGTCGACGTGACCGATCGCGAGGCGCTGGAAGCTGTTCTGGCGGATCTGACCATCGACGTGCTGATCAATAATGCCGGGATCATGCCACCGTTGGGCAATTTCGCCGACATGAAAATCTCCGACATCGACACCACGCTGGAGGTCAACCTCAGCGCGGCAATCCTGCTTACCCGCCTCGTCGTTCCGCAGATGCGCGAGCGGCAGGCTGGCCACATCCTGTTCACCGGCTCCACCGCGGGCCACGCGGCATATTCCAACATTGCCGTCTATTCGGCCACCAAGGCGGCGATATCAGGCTTTGCCGCCGCGTTGCGCGCCGACCTCTCCCCATCAGGCGTCCGTGTCACCGAGATCGTCGCCGGCCGTGTCGAGACGCAGCTCTACCAGGACATCCTCGACGCAAAGGCGCGCGCGGCCATGTACGCCAGCAAAGTGGTGCAGCCGGATGACGTGGCCAGAATGGTGGTCGCGGTGCTCGGCCTGCCCGCATGGGCCGACGTTACCCGTTTCGACATCATGCCGACATGGCCAACCTCGCCAAGCGGCACCAAGTAAGGAAAAACTGGAATGAAGGATCTTTCCGTTCTGATCGTAGGCGGCGGCGCTGGCCTCGGCGCGCTTTTGGCCAGGATGGCTGTAGAGGCCGGGGCTGCAAAGATCGGCATCATCGACATCAACCAGGACGCCGCCGAAGCCGCTCTCGCACCGGCAAAGGCCAACGGCCTGCCGACCGCGGCCGCCCTGTGCGACATCCAGGTCGGCCCTCAGTGCCACGCCGCCTTCGACGCCATCGTTTCGAAGCTCGGGCGTATCGACACGCTGATCAATTGCGCCGCGATCTACCCTCGCCGCCCGCTCCTCGAGATCAGCGACGCCGATTGGGATGCCTCCAATGGCATCAACATCAAGGGCACTTATCACATGATGGTGGCAGCCGTTCGCCACATGCAATCGCAGGAGCCGAAGAGCCATGTGCGTGGCCGGATCGTCAACCTGACCTCTGTCGATGCCTTCAAGGCGCATCCGCAGAACGCCCACTATGCGGCAACCAAGGCCGCCGTGGTCAGCCTGACGCGCTCCTTTGCCCATGACGTCGCAAAACACGAGATCCTGGTCAATTCGGTGGCCCCCGCAGGCATGGCCACGGAGCGGGCCAAGGCCCTCGGCTTCCTCGAGGAACTGGCCAAGGCGAGCCCGCTGGGTCGTGGCGCCGAGCCTGCGGAGATTGCCGAGTGGGTTCTCATGACCGGCGGCCCCAAGAATACCTACATGACCGGAGAAAACGTAATTGTTTCAGGTGGTTATATATACGCCTGAGCTATTTTCGCGGCGCCGGCGGCGCTGAATTGTCCAACAGGAACGCAAGCGAAAGGAGGTGGAATAGACGATGACCGGCAAGCTTCGCCTTCCCTCGCTGAATGCGCTTCGCGTCTTCCACGCCGTCGCGCAGCACAAGAGCTTTCGGCAGGCGGCGGATGAATTGCTGGTCACGCCGCAGGCCGTCGGACAGCAGATCAAGCTACTGGAGGACACGCTTCAGGTGACACTGTTCGAACGCAAGGGGCGGTCGGTCGAATTGACCGAGTCTGCCATCCTTCTCTCGCACTATGTCAAAGCTGGGTTCGATGAATTTTCCGAAGGTGTTCGCCGCGTCACCAAGTCGAATTACCGGGACCGCATCAACCTGAATGCGAGCCCCTATTTCGCGACCCACTATTTGCTGCCTCGCCTATCTCTGTTCCGGGAGATATTGCCCGGTGCGGATCTGCGCCTGACGACGATGGTCGATCTGCCCGATTTCGGACGCGACGACATCGATATGACCGTCCAGTGGGGCTACGGCAATTGGCCGGACTACGAGACCATACTGCTGGTGCCTGATCCGAAGGTCATCTGCTGCACTCCGGCCATCGGCGAGAGCATCAAGTCGGCGCAGGACCTGACGTTGTTCACGTTGCTGGACACCGTCAAGTCGAAGCGCCTTTGGCCAGACATTTTACGCCACCTTGCCATCGAGCAGACGGACGGCAACCGAAGCATCAGCTTCGACGATGCCGCGACCATGCGCCGTGCAACCCTGCAAGGCATCGGCGTCGGTCTCGTCTCCGTCATCGATGCCGAGGAAGATTTGAGGTCGGGCGCGCTGGTCGCGCCGGTCGGGCGCGACGCCCTTGCCGATATGCGGCCGGAAGAAGTTCCTGGGTTCTACCTGATCGTCCCGCGCGGGCACCTGCGCGTGAAGGCGGTCGCCGCCCTTCATCGATGGCTCGCCCAGCAGGACTGGGGCAGCGATCTGAAGATTTCCTCCGTGCCGAAACCGACCCCGCTTTCCGATTAGGAGCGGCTTTGAGACAGAGCTCCGAAAAAGAACTTTTGGGCCTCCAACAACAAGAAACCAAACAACCTCAACAGTGGAGACGGAACATGAAGACGATGAAATGGGGGGCCGCAGCCATGGCCCTTGGACTTGTGCATTTTGCAGCGCCGGCAGAAGCCGCCGGCGGCAAGACGCTGGAAGCCGTCAAGGCGCGCGGCGTGCTCAACTGCACCGGCCATGACGGGTCTTACCTCGGCTTCGCCGAAGTTGACGACAAGGGCAACTGGAAGGGCATGGACATCGATCTCTGCCGGGCGGTGGCCACGGCCGTGCTCGGCGACCCGGCAAAACTGAAGGTCGTTCCGATCAGCTGGGCGCAGCGCTGGCCGTCCCTGCAATCGGGCGATGTCGACATCATCATCAAGGCGTCGGGCGGCACGCTCAGCCGCGACACCGAGCTCGGGCTGCAATTTTCCATGTCCTATTACCTCGGAACGACCAAGGTGATGGCGCACAAGGAGCTAAACCTCAAGTCGCTCAAGGATGCGGCCGGCGGCACGATCTGCATTCCCGCCGGCACGTCGCAGGAACAGCAGGTCGCGGCCTATACGGCCAAGCTTGGCATCAAGCTCGAACCCGTGCTCATCGAAAAGACCGAGGAGCTCGAGCAGGCCTATTTCTCCGGACGCTGCGATCTCTATGCGCAGTGGGGCCCGACGCTCGCCATTGCGCGCATCGCCAAGAGCAAGGTCGACGACCATGTCATCCTGCCCGACGTGCTCGCCGTCGAGCCTGAAGTCATGATCATGCGCCAAGGCGACGACAATTGGGTTGACATCGCCAACTGGACGCTGAGCACGCTGATCTTCGCCGAGCAGGAAGGCATCACCTCCAAGAACGTCGACGAGGTCAAGGCCAAGCCGACCTCGCCGCAAGTCGCCAAGTTCCTCGGCGTCACGCCAGGCATGGGCAAGGGTCTCGGTCTCGATGATGACTGGGCCTACAAGGTGATCAAGAACGTCGGCAATTACGGCGAAATCTTCGAGCGCGACCTCGGCAAGGACTCGCCCTACAAGATGGACCGCGAGTTGACCAACCTTTGGAACAATGGCGGTGTCCTGTTCCCGCTGGTGATCGACTGATCCGTCCTTAACTCACCCGCTCCAGGCCCCGCCCGGCACAGCCGGGCGGGGTCGGCGACAATTCGGCAAGGATCTTTGGATGGTCAGCCTGCTGAGAAATCAAAAGGTCCGCAACGCGCTGTTGCAGGTCCTCTATGTCGGCTCGATCGCCGCGATGGTGCTTGCCGGCATCGTGATCGCCCGCCGCAACCTGGCTGATCAGGGGATCACCTCCGGATTCGACTTTCTGTTCAAGTCGACGGGTTGGGATGTGAATTTCTCGCTGCTGCCCGCCACGGCCAATGATCCCTATTGGTGGTACTTCCTCATCGGCATCATCAACACGCTGTTCCTGGGGAGCGTCGGCCTGATACTGGCGACGATCGTGGGAACGATCGTCGGTCTGGCGCGGACGTCTTCGAACGATTTGGCGCGGCTGCTCGGCCGTACCTATGTGGACATCTTCCGCAACATTCCGCTGATCCTCCAGGTTTTCTTCTGGTATGCGATCATCACGCACCTGCCGACGCCGCGCAGCGCGCACGAAGCCTGGGGCTTCCTGCTCACCAGCCGAGGACTCTACATCCCATTCCCGAACGTCGGCAGTGCCGCGTTTGCCGCAGCCACAGTGGCTGTGATCGCGGCCATCGTGCTGCCGGCCTGGCTGGGCAGGACGTCGCTCCTTGCTCAGCCGATCGGCCAGCGGCGCACCATCCAGTTTGCCGCCGCCGCAGCGGCACTGGCCTGCGCGACCATCATTCTGGCTCTCGGACGTCTGCCGGATACGCCGCTGCTGGACTTCCCTGCCCTGCAAGGCCTCAATCTGAGAGGCGGCCTGCGTATCCCTCCGGAGTTCGCCACCCTCGCCATCGCCATCGCCATCTATGGCGGCTCCTACATTGCGGAGATCGTGCGCGGAGGCTTCAAATCTGTCGGCACCGGCCAGGTCGAGGCAGCTCTTTCCTTGGGCCTTAGTCCCTGGCGGGTCTTCACGCTGGTGCGGCTGCCGCTGGCGCTGCGTGCCATGCTGCCGATCCTTGCCAATCAGTATGTCTGGCTGATGAAGGCGACGACGATGGGCATCGCCGTGGGCTTCACCGACTTCTTCATGATTGTGGCGCTGACGATCAACCATTCCGGGCAAACCCTCGAAGCGATCGGCATCCTGATGGCAGGCTTCCTCGCCATCAACCTCAGCCTTGCCGCCGTCTTCAACCGCATCAACAAGGCAATTGCCCTCAAGGGCAATCAACTGAGGGGCTGAGAGATGGAGATGGTCATTGTCGCTCCACCCGCTCCCGGCAGGCTTGAGGATCTGAGGCGACGCTTCTTCGCGACGCCGCTTCAGGCGGTGGTGTCGCTGGCCTGTCTGACGATCATGGTCTTCCTGGTCTGGAAGCTGCTGAATTGGGCGGTTTTCTCGGCTGTCTTCACCACCAGCGGCGGGCCGGAAGCCTGCCAGGCGGCAGCGGGAGCCTGCTGGTCGGTCATCGCAGCGAGATGGCGGATCATCTTCTTCGGCCTCTATCCCTACGAGGAACAATGGCGCTCGGCGCTGGCCTGCGTCGCCGTTGTGGTGATGACGGTGCTGAGCTGTATCCCGGCGTTCTGGACGGGCCGCCGGATCGCGCTGGTATGGGGAGCCGGAACAGGCCTTTTCTACGTATTGATGAAAGGCGGCGTGCTTGGCCTTGCCCATGTCGGCGAGGAAGCCTGGGGCGGGCTGGCGCTGACCCTGTTCATCTTCGTGACCACCTGCCTGATCGGTTTCCCCTTGGCGATCTGCCTGGCCTTGCTGCGCCGGTCGGAGCTGCCCTGGATTTCGCGGACCACCGGCCTCATCATCGACGGGGTCCGGTCGCTTCCGCTGATATCGATCCTCTTCACCTTTGCAGTGGTTCTGCCGTTCGCGCTGCCGCAATGGCTGCAGGGCGACAAGCTTTACCGCGTGATCCTAGGCTCCGCTCTGTTCTTCTCCGCCTATCAGGCTGAGATCGTGAGAGGCGGCATGCAGGGCGTTGCGACAGGACAGGAGGAGGCTGCCATGGCGCTCGGCATGCGCTACTGGCAACGCATCAGCCGCATCCTCCTGCCTCAGGCAATGCGCAACGCGATGCCGGCCACGATCAACCAGTTCGTCATCTCGTTCAAGGAGACCTCGCTGGTGGTCATCGTCGGTTTCTTCGAGATCCTGGCTTCCGGCAATGCCGCCTATGGCACCGGCGAATGGCGCTTCGCCTATGTCGAAGTCTATGCCTTCATCGCCTTCATCTACTTCATCTTCGTCTTCAGCCTATCCCGCTATGGCGCCTTTCTCGAGCGCCGCATGTCGGTCAGCGAACGGTAAGGAGGCGTGCAGGTGATCTCAACCAATTCGACCGGTGAGCCAGCGCTCCGCATCGAAAACCTCGACAAATACTACGGCACGTTCCAAGCACTGCGCGGGATAAACCTTTCCGTACAACGGGGCGAAAAAATCGTCGTCTGCGGACCCTCCGGCTCCGGCAAATCGACGATGATCCGCTGCATCAACCGCCTCGAACAGCACAATGGCGGCCGCATCGCGGTGCTCGGGACCGAGCTCAACGACGATGTCGGCAATATCGACGAGATCAGGCGTGAAGTCGGCATGGTGTTCCAGCACTTCAACCTGTTCCCGCACATGACGGTGCTGGAGAACTGCATGATCTCCCCGATGATCGTGCGCAAGCAGCCGCGGGCGCAAGCCGAGGCAACCGCCCGCCACTACCTGGAGAAGGTGCGCATTCCCGAGCAGGCCATGAAATATCCCAGCCAATTGTCCGGCGGTCAGCAGCAGCGCGTCGCCATTGCACGCGCTCTTTGCATGCAGCCGCAGATCATGCTGTTCGACGAACCGACCTCGGCGCTCGATCCGGAAATGGTTTCCGAAGTGCTTGACGTCATGGTCACGCTTGCCTCGGAAGGCATGACGATGATCTGCGTGACGCATGAGATGGGCTTTGCGCGTCGCGTGGCGGACCGGGTGCTTTTCATGGACGGCGGCGAGATCCTCGAAGAAGCGCCTCCGGACGAGTTCTTCACCTCTTCCCGCAACGAGCGCACTCGACAATTCCTGTCGCAGGTGCTGGGTCATTGATTGGAAGCAACGATCCGGGACGTGTCGGACGGCACGCCCTCAGCTAACTCGGGTAAATCAATGACCGATCCCGCCACCGCGCTGCACGAGGTTCTCGGGCCGAAAGGCTGGCTTTCGGGCCGGGATGCCGAGCCCTACCGGCGCGATTGGCTCAATCGCTACGGCGTCGCACCTCTGGGCGTTGCCAGGCCCGCGAATACGCCGGAGGTTGCCAGTGTCGTCAAGCTATGTCGCGAGGCAGGGCTGGCGGTGGTGCCACAGGGCGGGAACACCGGGCTTTGCGGCGCCGCCGTCGCCGAGCAGCCGAATGCGGTGATCGTCTCGCTGTCACGCATGACGGCGATCGGGAAGCCGGATCTGGACAGCGGATCGATCGTCGTCGAGGCGGGTGTCGTGCTGGCAACGCTGCACGAGGCGCTGGAACCGAATGGCCTGATGTTTCCAATGCGTCTGGGCGCAGAAGGCAGCGCCAGGATCGGCGGCCTGATCGGCACCAATGCGGGCGGCAGCCAGGCTTTCCGATACGGCATGATGCAGGATCTCGCCCTGGGTCTCGAAGTCGTGACGCCTGATGGCGGGATTTGGGACGGACTGCGCGCGGTGCAGAAGGACAATGCCGGCTATCAACTGCGCAAGCTGTTCTGTGGCGCTGAGGGCACGCTCGGCATCGTCACGCGCGCGATCCTGCGGCTCTACCCCAAGCCTCGGCAGCAAGCGAGCGCCCTTCTGGTCCTGCCCGGCTTTGCAGCCGCCGTTTCGTTCGGCGCCTTCCTGCGCGGCGAGGCCGGGGAATTCCTGACTGGCCTCGAGTTCTTCTCCGATGTGGGCCTGCGATTGGCGCTCAAGCACGTGCCCGACCTTGCCTACCAACTGGAGACACGGGGCGACGTCTATCTGCTGGTCGAACTGGCATCGGGGTCGTCACGCGTTCCCCTGGACGAGATCCTGGCTTCGGCTCTGGAATGGGGCATGGAACAGAGCCTGGTTAGCGACGGCGCGCTGGCGGCGACAGGTGCGCATCGGGCACAATTCTGGCGGCTGCGCGAGGAGCAACCGGAGGGACAAAGGCTGGAAGGCGAGCAACTCAAGCACGACATCTCCGTCCCTCCAGGTGCAATCGCCCGTTTCGTCGAGGCTGGCGCGAAGATCTGCGGCGGCATTCTTCCCGGTGTGCGGATAAACCCGTTCGGGCACCTCGGCGACGGAAACATCCATTACAATTTGTCTCCGCCGGAAGGTCGTGCCGATTTCGACGGCAAGGCCGAGCTGTTCGCAGAGGCGCTGTCATCTCTTGCCACTCAGATGGGCGGCAGCTTTGCCGCCGAGCATGGGCTTGGCCGGGCAAAGGTGGTCATGGCCGACCGCAATCGCGGCCTGGTGGAGCGAGAGCTCATGGCGCGGCTCAAAGGCGCGTTCGATCCGCTGGGCACGATGAACCCGGACGTCCTGGTGCGCGCCTCTCGGGAAAGAAAAACTTTCGAATAGACGGCATTTCTTGGTTTCGTCTCGATGCGCCAGCGTGCACGTATGAATCCGAAAGGCAGGCTCGATCCGCTTGCCGCCTGAATGAAGGATGTCGCAGCATGATCCGCAATGGCGGTCGCCTTCTTGTCGAATGCCTGATCGCGCTCGGCGCGACCAAGAGTTTCGGTGTGCCGGGCGAAAGCTATCTGGCCGTGCTGGACGCGCTGCACGACACTCGTGGAAAGCTGGACTACGTGCTGTGCCGCAACGAGGGCGGCGCGGCATTCATGGCCTCGGCCTATGGCAAGCTGACGGGTTCGCCGGGCATCTGCTTCGTGACGCGCGGACCGGGTGTCGCCAATGCGTCCATCGGCGTGCACACGGCGATGCAGGACAGTTCGCCGATGATCCTGTTCGTCGGCCAGGTCGGCACCGACATGCGCGGCCGCGAAGCGTTTCAGGAAATCGACTACCGCGCGGTGTTCGGCACGATGGCGAAATGGGCGGTGGAGATCGACGCTGTCGAGCGCCTGCCGGAAATCATTGCCCGGGCCTGGACCACGGCGCTCACCGGGCGGCCCGGCCCGGTGGTGATCGCCCTGCCCGAGAACATGCTGACCACGCCGACCGATGTCGCGGCGCTCAGCGGGCCTGCCAGGGTGTTCGAGGCCGCGGCCGATGCCGATGCGCTGGCCGAGGCCCGGTCCATGCTGGCCGCCTCCAGCAGACCGGTCATCCTGATCGGCGGTGCCAACTGGTCAGCTGACGGGCGTGCCGGGCTCCAGGCTTTCGCCGAAACCTCCGACATTCCGGTGGTCGCGGCGTTCCGTTTCCAGGATCAGTTCGACAATGGCTCACCGGTCTTCGTCGGCGAGGCCGGTGTCGGCATGGTCCCGCATGTCAAGAAGCTGATCCGGGACGCCGATGTGATCCTGGCGATCAATGTGCGCTTCGGCGAGATGACCACGGATGGCTACACGCTGCTGTCCGTGCCCGAGCCGAAGCAGAAGCTGATCCATGTCCATGCTTCGGATCGCGAGATCGGCAAGATCTATGTGCCGGCGCTTGGCATCCATGCCGGGCCGAACGCCTTCGCCAAGGCGCTCTCGCCGGTCAAGGGCGACTGGGCCGCGTGGCGGTCGCAGGCACGCCAAAGCTATGAGGGCACGTTCACCGCGCCTGCCCAGCCGGGCCCGGTCGACATGGTCGAAGTCAGCCGCTGGCTGCGCGAAACGCTGCCCGACGACGTCATCCTGACCAACGGCGCCGGCAATTTCACCGTGTGGCCAAACAAGTTCTTCAAATTCGGACAGAAGGCGCGGCTGCTTGCACCGCAATCCGGCGCCATGGGCTACGGCCTGCCGGCGGCCATCGCGGCCAAAGTGGCCTTTCCCTCACGCACGGTGGTCTGCTTTGCCGGTGACGGCGATTTCCAGATGAACTGCCAGGAGTTGGGGACGGCGATGCAGGCCGGGGCGCAGCCGATCGTCCTCATCCTGAACAACGGCATCTACGGGACCATCCGCGCGCATCAGGAGCGGCACTATCCGGCGCGCGTGTCGGGAACGAACATCGAGAACCCGGATTTTGTCGGCATCGCCCGGGCCTATGGCTTCCACGCCGAGCGGGTCGGCGCGACGGGGGAGTTCGCCGGCGCTTTCGGCAGGGCGCTGGCATCCGCGACCGGCGCGGTCCTGGAGCTGGATATTTCCCCGGAGGCGATCACGCCGCGTCAAACCCTTTCCCAAATGCGCGACGCAGCGCTCGCTTCGCATAAGGCCAACGCATGACCAGTACGGCAAATGACATCCGTCTCGGCGCGGATATCGGCGGCACGTTCACCGATATTGTGGTCGATGTGCGCGGCACGATCTTTTCCACCAAGATCCTGACCAACTATGCCGCCCCCGAACAGGCTATCCTCGACGGGATCGAGATCGTCGTGCGCGACGCCGGCATCACGCTGGCGGACCTCGACATCGTCATTCACGGCACCACGCTGGCGACCAACGCGCTCATCGAACGGCGTGGCGCCAAGACGGCATTGGTCACCACCGAAGGGTTTCGCGATGTCATCGAGATGCGCACGGAAAACCGGTTCGAACAGTATGATCTGAACCTGAAGCTGCCGCCGCCGCTGATCCCGCGCGAGCATCGCTATACGGTCAAGGGGCGCATCGGCGCGGACGGAAAGGAATTGCAGCCGCTGGACGAAGCAGCGCTCGACGAGATCGCCGACGGCATCGCCGCGGGCGGCTTCGGCGCCGTCGCCATCGGCTTCATCCATTCCTACATGAACCCGGTGCATGAGCAGCGGGCACGCGCGATCCTCGCCAGAAAGCTGGACATACCGATTTCCATCAGCGCTGAGGTCTCGCCGCAGATGCGCGAGTTCGAACGCTTCAACACGGTTTGCGCCAATGCCTATGTCCGGCCGCAGATGGCCGACTATCTGGTGCGCCTCCAGGTGCGGCTGAAGGAGATGGGGGCGAACTGTCCGGTGTTCATGATCCACTCGGGCGGCGGACTGATCTCGGTGGAAACCGCGTCCGAATTTCCGGTGCGCCTGGTCGAGTCCGGTCCGGCCGGCGGTGCCATTTTTGCGGCCGACGTGGCGCGGCGCTTCGACCTGGACTCCGTCGTCTCCTACGACATGGGCGGAACGACCGCGAAGATCTGCCTGATCGAGGACTATTCGCCGCGCACGGCGCGGACCTTCGAGGTCGCCCGCACCTATCGCTTCTGCAAAGGCTCCGGCATGCCGATCTCGATCCCGGTCATCGAGATGATCGAGATCGGCGCCGGCGGCGGCTCGATCGCCTGGGTCGACGCCATGGGCCGCATCCAGACCGGCCCGGAAAGTGCCGGGTCCGAACCCGGTCCCGCCTGCTACGGGCGTGGCGGCAGCCGCCCAGCCATCACCGATGCCGACCTGGTGCTGGGCAAGCTCGATCCCGACAATTTCGCCGGCGGCGCCATCAGGCTCGACACGCAGGCTTCCGAGCAGGCGATCACCCGCGATGTCGGCACCCGGCTTTCGCTCAATTCCGTTTCCGCCGCTTTCGGCATCTGCGAGGTCGTCGACGAGAATATGGCCAATGCCGCCCGCGTCCACGCGGTGGAAAACGGCAAGAACATCTCCGACAATGTCATGATCGCCTTTGGCGGTGCAGCGCCCCTGCATGCGGCGCGGCTGTGCGAGAAGCTTGGCGTCGAACAGTGCCTTGTCCCGCAAGGCGCCGGCGTCGGCTCGGCCATCGGCTTCCTCAAGGCGCCGTTCGGCTACGAGGCGCTGGCTTCCAAGCTGATGCGGCTGTCGCGCTTCGATGCATGCGAGGTGAATGCGCTGCTCGACGGGCTGAAGACGACTGCCGAGAGCTTCGTGCGAGCCGGCACGAACAATGCCATCACCCGCGAGATCACCGCCTTCATGCGCTATGCCGGCCAGGGTTGGGAAATCCCGGTGCCGCTGCCCGACAGGGCGTTCAAGCCCGGCGACGAGGTGAGCCTCAAGGACGCCTTCCGGGACAATTATGCGCGCTTCTTCGGCCGTGCCATTGATGGCCTCGACGGATTGGAAATCGAGATCGTCACCTGGTCGGTCAAGGCGCAGGACGTGCGGCCGGCGCCCGCAAGGCACGAGATCACCATGGGGACCAGGACCGTCGCCGCTTCGCAAACGCGCGAGGTTTTCGATCCGGCGACCGGAACGGTCCAGGTTTCAGCCATCATCGAACGCGCCGACCTTTCGCCAGGGGATCGCATCAGCGGCCCGGCGGTGATCGTCGAGCGTGAGACGTCGACGGTCGTCACCACTCTCTTCGATGCCGCGCTACAGAGCGACGGTTCGATCCTCCTGATCCGCAAAGGGGTCCAGGCATGAGCGACATCTTGGAAATCCGCATGCAGGTGATGTGGAATCGCCTGATTTCGGTGGTCGAGGAGCAGGCGCTGACCCTGTTGCGTACGGCCTTCTCCACGTCGGTGCGTGAATCGGGCGATCTGTCGGCCGGCGTGTTCAATCCGCGCGGCGAGATGCTGGCGCAGGCCGTGACCGGTACGCCAGGGCATGTGAACACCATGGCCGAGGCCGTGCTGCAGTTCATGAACGAGATCCCGCGCGAGGAGATGTACGAGGGCGACACCTATGTCACCAACGATCCCTGGAAAGGCACCGGCCATCTCCATGACATCACCATGGTCTCGCCCTCGTTCCTGAACGGCGAACTGGTGGCATTCTTCGCCTGCACCGCGCACGTGGTCGATGTTGGCGGACGTGGCTTCGGCGCCGACGGCAAGTCAGTCTACGAGGAAGGGATCCAGATCCCGATCATGAAGTTCGCCGAGCGCGGCAAGGTGAACCTCGATCTGGTGAAGATCCTGCGCGCCAATGTGCGCGAGCCGAACCAGGTCGTCGGCGACTTCTATTCGCTGGCCGCCTGCAACGAGGTCGGCCATCGCCGCCTGGTCGACATGATGAAGGAGATCGGCCTGGCATCGCTGGACAGGCTGGGAGAGTTCATCTTCACGCGCACGCATGACGCGACGCTGGAGCGCATCAAGGCGCTGCCGAAAGGCACCTGGTCGAACGAGTTGGTGACCGACGGCTACGATACGCCGGTCAAGCTGGTGGCAGCTGTCTCGATTGAGGACGACCATTTGAATGTCGATTTCTCCGGCACCGATCCGACAAGCCGATGGGGCATCAACGTTCCGATCATCTACAGCAAGGCCTATGCCTGCTACGCCCTGAAATGCGTCGTGGCGCCGGAGATCCCGAACAATGCGGCCTCGCTTGCTCTGTTCACTATATCGTCGCCGACCAACATCCTGAACGCCCCGCGGCCGGCGCCGGTCTCCCTGCGGCACGTCATCGGCCATATGGTGCCCGATCTGGTGCTGGGCGCGCTGGCCAAGGCGCTGCCGGGCCAAATCCTTGCCGAAGGGGCGGCGGCACTGTGGAACATCCACATCTCGGTCAGGCCGGTCGCCGGGAGCGATGGACGCCGCGCCGAGGTGCTGATGTTCAATTCCGGCGGCATGGGGGCCCGCCCGACGTTGGACGGGCTGTCCGCCACCGCCTTTCCGTCCGGTGTCCATACCATGCCGATCGAGGCGACCGAGCACACCGGGCCGATCGTCATCTGGCGCAAGGAACTGCGTCCCGATTCCGGCGGCGACGGGGAATTTCGCGGCGGCCTCGGCCAGATCCTCGAAATCGCGGCCACTGAAGGCCACGAGTTCGATTTTTCCGCCATGTTCGACCGGGTCAGGCATCCAGCCAAGGGGCGCGATGGCGGCAAGGACGGAACCGCCGGCATCGTCAGGCTCGACGATGGCACGCTGATGCGCCCCAAGGGCTGGCAGCACGTTCCGGAAGGGCGTCGCCTGGTGCTGGAACTTCCTGGCGGTGGCGGCTATGGCGATCCCTCCAGGCGCAGTACGGAGGCGCGGGCACAGGACGTGTCCAGGGGCTATATTTCGGAGAAAAGCCGATGAGCTACATTTCCTCGCGCCTGTCCGTGGTCAAGCCGTCGGCTTCGATGGCCGCCTCGCAGGCGGCCAAGGCGCTACGGGCCAAAGGCGTCGACGTCATCGACCTTGGCCTTGGCGAACCTGATTTTCCGACGCCTGCCCACATCATCGAAGCGGCCTATGCAGCCGCCAAAGCGGGCCAGACCCTCTACACCGCCGCAGCCGGCTCGCCGGAAGTGCGCGAGGCCGTGGCCGGGAAGTTCAGGCGCGAGAACGGGCTGGACTACACGGCCGACGACATCGTCGTGGCCAACGGCGCCAAGCAGATCATCTTCAACGCGCTGATGGCGACGCTGGAACCCGGCGACGAGGCCATCCTGCCCGCGCCCTATTTCGTCTCCTATCCTGAGATGGTGAAGCTGCTAGGCGGCACGCCCGTCACGGTCGAATGCAGGGAAAGCGGCGGCTTCAGGCTGACGCCCGAACTCTTGGAAAAGGCGATCGGGCCGAGAACCAAGTGGCTGTTCCTGAACATGCCCGGCAATCCATCCGGAGCGGTCTACTCGGGCGACGATCTCAAGGCGCTTGGCGCTGTCCTTGCCAGGCATCCGCAGGTGCTCATCCTGTCGGACGAGATCTATGAGCACATCATCTTCGATAACCGCGAATTCGTATCCTTCGGCAAGGCCTGCCCTGACCTCAAGGACCGAAGCCTCATCGTCAACGGTGTGGCCAAGGCCTATGCGATGACCGGCTGGCGTGTCGGTTATGCAGCCGGCCCGGCACCACTCGTCAAGGCGATGTCGATCATCCAGAGCCAGTCGGTCACTTCGGTCTGCTCGATTGCCCAGGCGGCGACGGTCGCCGCACTGAACGGCCCGCAGGACGAGGTGGCTCGTTTCCGCGATGCATTCGAGGCGCGCAGGAACCTGGTCGTCGATGGCATAAGGCGCATCAACGGCCTGACGCTGCCGCCGCCGGAAGGAGCTTTCTATGCCTATATCGGTTGCGCCAGCCTGATCGGCCGCAGGACCCCAAAAGGCGTCATGCTGGAGGACGATACGGCGGTGGCGACCTATCTTCTGAACGAAGGCCGCGTGGCCTCGGTGCCGGGCACTGCCTACGGACTTTCACCCTATTTTCGTATCTCCACCGCCACCAGCGAGGAGGTGCTTGCCGAGGCGATCGCGCGGATCAACGCCGCCGTCGCGCAAGTGGAGTAGACCATGCCGCATTACGAACGCATCCTGATCACCGGCGCCGCCGGCCGGCTTGGCTCGGAACTGCGAAAGGGGCTGGTGCCGCTGGCAAAAACGATCCGCCTTGCGGGTCGCGAACCGTTCGGCGATCTTGCTCCTCACGAGGAAGAAGCGGTCTTCGATCTCGCCGACATGGAGGCGACAATCGCGGCCACCAAGGACTGCGACGCGATCGTGCATTTCGGCGGTGCGCCGCTTGAATGCGAATGGCAAACGATCCTGGATTCCAGCATTCGCGGATCCTACCATATCTACGAAGGCGCCCGGAAACACGGCGTGAAGCGGATTATCTATGCTTCCTCGGTGCATGCCATCGGCTATCATGAAGTCGAAGCCCATATCGGCGTCGATGCGCCGGTGCGCCCCGACAGCCTCTACGGCGTGTCGAAGAATTTCGTCGAAAGCCTGAGCCGGCTCTACTGGGACAAGTTCGGCATTGAGACGGCTTGCCTGCGTATCTTCTCGTCCTTTCCCGAACCGGCCGACCGACGCATGCTGTGGTCGTATCTTTCCTTCGCCGACTGCGTTCGTCTGGTCGAAGCAGCACTGACGGCGCCGCGCGTCGGGCACACAATCTCGTTCGGCATATCCGACAACAAGCTGAAAATGGTCGACAACAGCGGCGCCAACCATCTGGGGTTCATCCCGCAAGACAGCGCCGAGCCATTCCGCGCAGCGGTCGAGGCGAAGACGCAGATTCCGGATCCCAAGGCGCCATCGGTGAAGTATCTGGGCGGATGGTTCTGCGAGCTTGGCCATCCGGACGACAAGCGGGCGTAACTATCAAAAACCAATCCGCTAGATGGCGAAGATGAAACATCCACCAACACCCCTACGGCTCCCTGCAATTCACGGCGACAGCCGGATAATAATCATGAAGCGCTTCCGGGACGTTCAGGCCAGGGCGACACCGGCGATCGTGCAAGACCGTAGGCTCCGGCGATCACCCCCATGCCTCCGGTGTGCTTCTGGGGTTCGGTGACGTCTGCCATGTAGGCTTCCGCGATCACCTGTTCTGATGCAGGATCGTCTCGGCCGCAATGAAGCCCCAGGTCAGGTTCGGGCCGAGCGTGGTGCCGGCCCCTACGGCGCGCGTGCCGATGGGGTTGGCCATCGCAAGCCCTGCCGCATAAAGGCCGGGAATGATCGAGCCGTCCGGTCTCAACACCTGCGCCCGCTCGTTGGTCCGGGCCCCGCCCTTGGTGCCGAGGATCGAGCGATTGATCGTCATGCCGACGTAGGGCGCCTTGTCGATCGGCTTCAGCCGGTTCTCGGGGCCATGCGCCTTGTATGCCTCCCAACCATTATCGCCGCGGTGGAAGTCCGCATCGTGCCCGTTCTCGCAAAAGCCGTTCCAGCGCGCGATCGTCTCCTCCAGCGCCGCCGCCGGCAACCCGAGCTTGGCGGCAAGGCCAGCGATGGTATCGGCCTTCTTGATCCAGTCGCGCTCGTAGGAGGCATACCAGCGGAAAGGCAGCGAGGTTTTGAGGAAACGATTATCGCCAACGAGATAGCAGGGCAGATGGACGGGCTCGCCATCCGGTCCGCGCGCATCGATCGCCTCGCCGATGTTGAAGGCGTTTTCGCTGACAAAGCGCTTTCCCTCGCGATCGACCACGATCGAATGCGGCTCGGCCTGGAAGGTCATCGGCAAGCCGTGCGACTGTCCCTGGTAGCGCGTCGGCAGGCAGGGATAGACGTTCGCCTGATCCATGCGGTCCAATTGCGCGCCGGCGGAAGCCGCAAGCTTCTGGCCGTCGCCCTCATTGCCGCGCGGGCTGCCGATCCGGTCGAAGGCGCCGGGGAAGTGGCGTGCGCGCATCTCGGCGTCCCATTCGAAGCCGCCGGTTGCGATGACGACGCCGCGGCGCGCGACGATCTTCGTGCGCCGGCCCTTGCTCTCCACCTCCGCGCCGGCGATGCGTGAGTCCGGATCCTGAAGCAGGGTGACGGCGCGCGTTCCCGGCTGAAAGGTGACGCCGGCATCGAGGCAGCCCTTGATCAGCCCGGTCATCAGTGCCGTGCCCTGGCCGCCGGAATTCGTCAGCCATCGCCATAGAAGCTTCGGCCAGACCTTGAACCCGGCGCGGATGGGATGGTGATAGAGATCGAGGTCGACGATCTCCTGGTAGGTAAAGCTGTGCGGCAAGGTGGAGCGGCGCAGACTCCGCGCAAACTTGCCGAGGAGACGGCGGCTGAGCGGCCTCGGCGAGAGCATGCGGCCATAGAGTTTCCCGCCCGGCGCTTCGGCAAAGGGATCGGGCTCGTTGATCAAGCGAAAATCGAGCGGCGTGTTGACGGACAGAAAGTGCAGCATGTCCGGCGCGGCCTTGGCGAAAGCGCCCCAGAGCGCATCTTCCTTCTGCTCCCATCCTTCGGGCGCGACCGCACGCAGATAGGCGAGCGCATCCTCGCGGCTGTCGGCGATGCCGGCTTCGGCCGCGACATGGTTGGCGGGTATCCAGACCCCGGCACCGGACATGGCCGAGGTGCCGCCCAACCATTCGCTCTTTTCGATGACGAGCACCCTGAAGCCACCCTTGGCGGCCCGCAGCGCTGCCGAGCAGGCCGCCGATCCCGAACCGATCACCAGAACATCGTACTCGCCCATCGGCATTCCCCTGCCATCATCGACACAGCACTATATAGAGGCACGAAATTTAATCTGTCTACTATTGTGTCGACACTTTTTGCGCTGTACCCTCTCCAGGTCAGCAACGCGCCCGAACGACCTTCGCAGCTCCATTCGACAGGCAGAGCCATGGACGACACCAACCTTCCACCCGCGCCCTCTGGCATCCATGTTTCCGGAACCGAAACGCGCGAAAGCTACTGGCAGCCGGTTCCCGCAAACGGCCATATCGACGTGGCGCTCGCGCCGCACATCGTCGGCATGGAGCACCCCTTCGCGCTGGGCACGCAGTCGGTAGCGCCCGGCGGCTATGTGCGCGAACACACGCATGACCGCAACGAAGAGACGGTCTATGTCATCGAAGGCCATGGCCGCGCCGTCATCGACGGCAAGGAATATCCGCTGGAACCGGACAGCGTGGTGTTCCTGCCGAAGAATGTCCGACACATGTTCATCAACGACGGCGACACGCGCCTGCGCTGGATCTGGTTGATCGTGCCGAACGGGCTCGAGGATTTCTTTCGCCTGATCGGCAAGCCGCGCAAGCCAGGTGACCGTGTGCCGTCCAATTTCCCGCGCCCCGAAAACGTCCTGGAAATCGAGCGCAAGACGGTGTTCGGGGCAGACCTCGCCGACAAGTTCGATCCCCTGAAGCAGAATCCCTGAAGAAGCCTCGGATGGTGACGCTCGGCCTCATCGGCTTCGGCACGATCGCGCGCGAGATCGTCTCAGCTTTCCCAGTGGACTCGGTTTGCTGGGTGGCGCTGATGCGCGAAGGTACCCGCCGCGACTTGCCGGCGAATGTCAGCACTGTCACGCAGCTTGACGCGCTGATCGGTCCGCGCCCCCGGGCGGTGGTGGAGGCGGCAAGCCAGGAGGCGGTGGCCGCTTATGTGCCCGCGCTTCTCGACGCCGGCATCCCGACCATCATCGCTTCGATCGGTGCGTTCGCCGATCCGATCCTTGCCGCGAGGCTGACCGATGCTTCACGCAACGGCGGCGCACGCTTGGTCCTGCCGTCAGGCGCGTTGGGCGGCCTCGACTACCTCAGGGCGATAGCCGCGCTTCCCGAAGCGCGAGTGCGCTACACCTCGCGCAAGCCGCCGGCAGCCTGGATAACCGAGCTTGCCACCCTTGGCCTGTCAGCCGAGGACGACGCGGTATCCCTCTTCGAAGGCACGCCCGCGCAAGCGGCAAAGCTCTATCCGAAAAACCTCAACGCCGCCTTCGCGGTGGCGCTCGCTTCAGGTATCGACAAGGTCACCGTAAGCGTGGTTGCCGATCCGAAGGCTGCCGGCAACACACATGAAATCGAGGTCGAGAGCACCGCCGGCACGGCTTCCTTCCGCCTCGTCAACACGCCCTCAGCCAGCAATCCGAAGACCTCGATGCTCACGGCGCACAGTCTCGTCGCGGCGCTCGGCGAGCTGCTCGACAGGGAGGGCCTCAGCTGATGCCCTTCTTCACCGCCGCCGATGGCTGCCGCATCCACTACCAGACATCGGGAATCGCCGGCCCGCGCCTCATCCTAATCCCCGGACTTGGCGGTGACGGAAGGTTCTGGGCCGGCGTGGTACGCCTTCTCGAGGCCGACCATCGCGTCATCGTCACCGACCATCGCGGCGCCGGTCGCAGCGATCGCCCCGAACGCCCCTATTCCATTCCCCTGATCGCCAGCGACATTGCCGGCCTGCTGGCGCAGACGGGCGGTCCCGCCCATATTGTCGGGCATTCCACTGGTGGCGCCATCGCGCAGGTGCTGGCGCTCGATCATTCGGAACTTGGCCTGAGCTTCACGATCAGCAGTTCCTGGGCGCGAGCCGACAGCCGTTTCCGCACGCTCTTCAGCGCTCGCGCCGAACTGCTGGAGGCCGGCCTGGCCGAGACCTATCAGCGCCTCGGCCATGTGCTCTGCCACGAACCGTCCTACCTCGAAACGCATGCCGGGGAACTCGACGCAGCCGTCGCCGCCGCCCCTGGCACCCTGGCGCCGCTGACAGTCAGTGCTGCGCGCGTTCGCATGTTGCTCGACCATGATCGCCTCGCCGATCTGCCGCGCATCGACGCCCCGGTTCAAGTGATTGCGGCCACCGGCGATATCCTGACGCCATCAGCCCTTTCAGAGGCGATCGCCGCTTCGATACCGGATGCCCGGTTTGTTTCAGTTCCTGGTGCGCATTTTCATCCCCTCGCCGACCCCCAAGGTTTTGCCGCCATCATTCGCCATTTCATTGCCAAGGCCGACAGCTAGTATCATGACCGCTGAAATCGCTCCCGCCCTCCTCGACCTGCGCCTCAAGCCTGGCGTCGATCTCCTCGCCGAAGGGCGCGCCATGGCGCGCGAGTGGCGCCTCGGCGGCTGCCGCTTCCTTACCGAGACTGGGATGTCGTCCGAAGCCGCATGGAAGCGCAAGGCAGCGGCCGAAAAGCGAGTCATGCAGCACGCCCATATCGGCTTCAGAAGCGTCGACCGCACCGTGGCCGCGATCGGCGAGGTGCATGAGCAATGCCGCAAGGCAGGGGTAACGGTCGACCGTTTCGGCATCACACTCGACTGGTCGATGGGATATCCCCAAGCCATGCGTGCAAAGGCTGCGCGCGGTACCGGCATCGTGCTCACCGGCCCAGAGGATTTCGCCCGCATCACCAACGCCGCGCCCGCTGCCGCGCATTTCGGCGACTTCATGCTCGGCCTGCCGGGTGCTGTGGAAAACACCCGCGCCGCCATCGCCGCCGGTGCAACGGCCATCGGCAATCTGGGGCAGTATTTCACCTTCCGGCTGCCCTACTGGGACGATGATGTGGCGACCACCGAAGCGACCGTCACCGCCCTCGGCCTGATCGCGGCCCAGGATGCCGAAATCCTTGTCCATTCCAATCTCGACGACGGCTTCGCCGGACTGTTCATCGACATGGCCTGCGCGCTCGGCATGGTGCTGGTCGAAAAGCACATCGTCGAGGATCTGATCGGCGCGCGGCTCGGCCATTGCTACGGCCACCACTTCAGCGATCCACTGTCGCGCGCTGCCTTCCATGCCGCGCTGGTGCGGGTCAGCGATACGCCGGGCACCATGATCTTCGGCAACACCGTTTCCTACCAGTCGACCCCGGCAGGCAATTACGCAACCCTGGCGAGTTATCTCCTGGCCGACATACTGGCTGTCGGGCGATGGCCCTCCGGCCATGCGATCAATCCGGTACCGGTAACCGAGAACCAGCGCATTCCCGATGTCGACGAGATCATCGACGCACAAACCTTCGCGCACCGGCTCACGCTGCACGCCCCCTTCTACGACCCCGTCTTCGACTGGGCCAGGGTGGAGGCGATGGCCGATGTGCTGGTCGAAGGCGGGCGTCGCTTTGCCGGTGCCGTCATGAAAGGGCTGGCCGAGCGCGGGGTGGATACCGAAGACCCGGCCGCGCTGATGTTCGCCATCCGCCGCATGGGGCCGAAGCGCATGGAGGCGCTGTTCGGCCCGGGCGCGGACGGCATCCGCGGACGCACGCCGCTGATCCATGCCGAATGGGCGCGCGAGCTCAACCACAAGGCCGTCGCCTGGGTCGCGACGCAAAAGCCGCTGGAAAGCCCTAGACCCCTGACCGTCTGCATCGGCACGACCGACGTGCATGAGCACGGAAAATATCTCGTCGAACAGGCGCTTGAAGGCCTGGGCATCGTCATCGCCGATGCCGGTGTGGCCGTCGACCCGGAAACACTCGTCGCCCGCGCCGCCGAAACCGGGGCCGATGCGATCGCCGTCAGCACTTACAATGGCGTGGCGCTGCGTTATGCACAGGCGGTGAAAGCAGCGATGGCGGCACGCGGACTTGCCTTGCCGGTGCTCATCGGCGGACGATTGAACGAAGTGCCCAAGGAGTCCAATTCGGGCCTGCCGGTCGACGTGACCAAGGATATAGCAGACCTAGGCTGCCTGCCCTGCGCCGACCTCGACGAGATGCTGCGTGCCCTGCGTTCCATCCGGCCCGTTGCCTGAAACGGGCAGGCTTCGTCTTACGCAACGACAGGGGCGTGCCTTACCAGGCGGTCATGCCGCCGTCGACCGTCAGGATCGAGCCGGTGGCGAAAGAGGATTCGTCACTGGCGAGCCACAGGATTGCATTTGCGATTTCAACCGGCTGCGCGACGCGATTCATCGGTGAGCGCGCGTTCAATGCCGCGACAAACCCCTGAGGATCGGGATGGGTTTCCAGCATGGTTTCGAAATAGCTCGACCAGGTCACACCCGGTGCCACGGCGTTGACGCGGATCTTGTCCGCAACATGGTCAAGCGCCATGGCACGCGTCAGCGCCGCGACGCCGCCCTTGGAGGCGACATAGGCCGCCCGATCGGCAAGTCCGACATGGGCCACGTTGGAAGCGGTGTTCACGATCACCCCGCCGCCGCCCGCGGCCATGACGGGAATGACATATTTGGAGCAGAGAAAGACGCCCTTGAGGTTCACGACCATGAGCGCGTCCCAATCCGCCGCCGCGGTGGTGACAACCGAACCGCGTATGCCGTAACCGGCATTGTTGACCAGAATGTCCACCCGGCCGAAGGCCTCTTGCGCGCGGCGCACCATCGTCGCCACGGAGACTTCGTCCGAGACGTCCGCCTCCCAGGCCAGCGCTCCGGTCCTGCCGGCCACCTCGCCGGCCCGCGCGCCGTCGCGATCGACGACCAGAACGCGCGCGCCCTCCTTCGCAAACAGTTCCGTGACGGCCGCGCCGATACCGGCGCCGGCTCCGGTGACGATGGCCGCCTTGCCCTCCAAACGCATGATCGATCCCCTTTTCACAAACTTGTTTTGCCCTATCTTGCAGAAGCGCTTGCAAAGTGTCGACACTTTTGTATTTAATTTCGGCACGAACTCGGGGATATCGGTGAAAAACACTCCTTCCGTCGAACAACATCTGGAAATCTATCGCCGGATGCTGCTGGTGCGGCATCTCGAAGAGGGCCTTGGGGCGCTTCACAAGGAAGGACGCACGCGCGGTCCGATCCATCGCTGCGATGGCCAGGAAGCCGTCGGCGTCGCCGCGACCGCCGTGCTGGAGGCCGGCGACAAGGTCGCCACCACCCATCGTGGCCACGCGGTCTATATCGGCAAGGGCATGGCCGTACACCCGGTGGTGGCCGAGATCTTCGGGCGGGCCACCGGTGCCTGCGGCGGGCGCGCCGGCCACATGCTTGTGGCCGATGCCGAAAAGGGCGTGATCGGCGGCAATGCCATTGTCGGCGCAGGCATTCCAGCCGCCACCGGCATGGCGCTGTCGATGCAGATCCTCGGCACCGGCAATGTCGCCATGTGCGTCTTTGGCGACGGCGCCGCGCAAACCGGCATCTGCCACGAAGCCATGAACATGGCGGGGCTGTGGAAATTGCCGGTCGTCTTCGTGCTCGAACACAACCAGTTCGGCCTGACCGTTCCCTCAGAAGTCCAGTCGCCGGTCGAGGACCTGTCGATCCGCGCCGCCGGCTACGCGATGCCGGCCGAGATCGTCGACGGCAATGACGCGGTGGCTGTCTACCGCGCCGTGTCGGCCATGGTCGAGCGCGCCAGGCGCGGCGAAGGCCCCGGCATGGTCGAATGCAAGACCTACCGCGTCGAAGGTTTCTCCACTTCCGACATGGGCGGCTATCAGAAGCCGGAGGATATTGCGGCCTGGAAGGAACGTGACCCGTTGCTCGTCTCGCGCAAGGCGCTTTTGGGCGACGTCGGCGAGGCGAAACTCGCGGCAATCGAGGTGGCGGCCAGAGCTGAGGTCGACGAGGCATTCGCGGCGGCCCTCTCCGACCCGATGCCCGAATTCTCGCTCGACGAAGCCTGCAACCCCTACAGCGAGGCACACTGACATGGCCATGATGCGGTATGCCGAAGCGCTCAATGCGGCACTGCGCGAAGAGATGCAGGCCGACCCCTCCGTCTTCGTCTTTGGCGAGGACATCGGACGCTATGGCGGCGTCTTCAAGGTGACGAAAGGGCTGATGGAGGAATTCGGCGAAACGCGGGTGCGCGACACGCCGATCTCCGAACAGGCGCTGACCGCCATGGCCGTGACCGCCGCGATGACCGGCACGCGGCCGGTGCTGGAAATCATGTATGCGGATTTCGTGCCGCTGACGCTCGATGCGCTGGTCAACCAGGCATCGATCTACAATTACATCTGGAACGGCCAGGTCAAGATGCCGTTCGTGCTGCGTACGCAGGGCGGCGGCGGCGCCGGCGCCGGCGCGCAGCACTCCAAGTCGCTCGATTCCATGCTTGCCCACATACCCGGCATCAAGGTCGTTGCTCCTTCGACGCCCGCCGACGCCAAGGGCATGCTGAAGGCCGCGATCCGCGACGACCAGCCGGTGGTCTTCCTCGAGCACAAGCTGCTCTACAACACCCGCGGCGAGGTGCCGGAAGGCGATGTGACCGTGCCGCTCGGCAAGGCGGCAACCCTGCGCGAAGGCAGCGATATCTCGATATTCGCCACCTCCAAGATGGTGGTCGAGGCACTGAAAGCCGCGGATCTTCTCGCAGCCCACGGTGTTTCGGCCGAGATCGTCGATCTCCGGTCGCTGCGCCCGCTGGATGTCAACGCCATCGTCGCCTCGATCGCGAAAACGCACCATGCCGTGGTGGTCAACGAGGGCTGGCGCTTTTGCGGCTACGCCGCCGAGCTTTCGGCAACGATCATGGATCACGCCTTCGACGAGCTGGACGCGCCGGTCGCGCGCGTCACGCTGCCGGACATGCCGATCCCCTATTCCGAGCCGCTGGAAACGGCGATGCTGCCAAGTGCCGAGAAGATCCGCACCGCCGCGCTGAAGACGCTGAAGTGACGGAGGCGGCGGCGATGGCGACCCATCCGATCAGCATCGACAGCGCCGGCGGCGAATACATGGAAGCCGTGCTGGTGATCGCCTGGGCCGTGAAGCCAGGCGATCCGGTCAAGGCCGGCGATCTGGTCGTCACCGTCGAGACGGCCAAGGCCGCGACCGAAATCGAAGCCGACCGCGACGGCTGGCTGGCTGAGATCTTCTTCGCCGAGGGACAGGAAGCGCCGGTGGGCGCCGTGCTCGGCACGATCGCGGACGAGAAACCGATAGTTGGCGAGAAGCTGATCGCTGGCCAATCCGCTTCGATCGCGCCGGCCACGGCGACGGCTGCCGAAACCAATCCGCGCGATCCTGTGACCAGCGAAGCGCCTTCCTCCATCCGGCCGCCCGGCAGCCGTGCAGTCGCAAGCCCGCTGGCCCGGCGGCTTGCCGCTGCGGCCGGGCTCGACCTTGCCGCCATTGCGGGAAGCGGCCCGCGCGGGCGCATCAAGAAGCGCGACATCGATGCCACCCTAGCCGCCCTCTCCAATGAACATGACAGCGCAGCCCAGCGAACGCCGGCGACGGCCCAGACGCCATCCATTGCCGCGCCAACGCTGACCCGACAGCCGGCGCCCGTGGTCCTCATCCACGGCTTCGGGGCGGATCGCTCGGTGTGGCGGCAGGTCGTGCCCTTGCTCGGTCCGGAGACCGAGACGATCAGCCTCGACTTGCCCGGCCATGGCGTGGAAGCGGTAAGACCTGCAAGCAGCATCGAGGAGATCACCTTCCTCCTCTGCGACCAACTGGAGGAGATGGGCGTCGGCAATGCCCATCTCGTCGGCCATTCCCTGGGCGGTGCGGCGGCCCTCGCGCTCGCCCGGCTGGGCCGTCTTACGGTGCGCTCTGTGACGCTCCTTGCCCCTGGCGGGCTTGGCCCCGAGATCAATGCCGGCTTCATCGCCGGTCTTGCCCGCGCGACCACGGTGCAGGCCTTGGAGCGGTGGCTGGCGGTGATGGTCGGCGACCCCTCAGCCTTACCGACCGGCTATGCGCAGGCCGCGCTCAGACAGATGGAAAAGACCGGCAATCGCGACGCGCTCGCTGCGATGGCCGAAAGCCTGTTCCCGGACGGCACGCAGGGGTTCGATCTCGCGGGCGCGCTTGCAGAGCTTGCCGTGCCGACCCGGCTCCTCTGGGGCAGGCTCGACCGCGTCATTCCGGTCGCCCATGCGGCCCGCGCGCCGGGCTTCACTGCCGTTCATCTTCTCGATGGCATCGGCCATGCACCGCAGATAGAGGCACCGGCGCTCACCGCCCGGCTGATCGCCGAGACGGTGCGAAGTGCCGGCTGAGCCGGCAAGACCATCACGCCCGCGTCAAGGGCGCCACGACAGAATGTCAGAAGGAGTGCCGATATGATCTTCGACCATCGCACCTACACCGCCCGCCCCAACAAGCTGTCGCATTTCCTCAAACTCTACGAGGACGTCGGCCTGCCGATGCAGCGGCATTATCTGGGCGAGCCCTTCGGCTTCTTCCAGACGCATATCGGCGACCTCTCGCGCACCGTGCATCTGTGGAGATATGAAAGCCTTGCCGACCGGGAGGAGCGGCGCGACCGCATGGAGGCAGACCCGGAATGGCAGGCCTACCGGCGCAAGGTGATCGAGACCGACTATCTGCTCGACATGCGCAACCAGATCCTCAAACCCGTCTCGTTCTTCAATCCGGGAAAATAAGATGGACCTGACTTTCTCGACCGAGGGGCGCAGCTGGCCGCTGCGCCTGACTGGCGATGCCGAGCGCACGCGCCGCGCGCTGCTTTCGGCCTTGCCGATGCGTCTGCAGCTGCACACGCCGAAGATCGCCGGCAGCCATATCTATTGGCATGCTCCCTTCGTCGAGGATATCGAGGGTGCTACGCATGTGCTTTCCGCGACCGCCGGCGCATTCATCTACTGGCCGGTGCGGCAGTTCCTCGAAATCACCTTCGCGCCGCTTCAGGCGGAGAATGCCGAGATCACCGTTCTCGGCCATCTCGACGCGCCGGTGGAAGGCATTGCCGAACTTGCCGCGACACTGAAACAGGACCAGGGCCGCCGCATCCTGGAAGGCACGCTTGTCCGGTCGGATGGCGGCGTGTCCGAGCCGTGGGCGCCGTCGCCGCTGCCACAGGACATTATCGCCGCGCGAAAGGCGCTGTGGGCGGCCTGTCCCGCCGACATCAGCCGGGTCACCGCGTCACGCGCCATCATGCACCCGGCAGGGCCTGTCTTCACCGCGGAATCAGAAGCGCGGGTGCTGCACGAATTCCTCTGGTGGATCCGCGCCGAGCGCGGCCGGAAGGACGAATTGGTGCTGCGCCAGGCGGCAGCAATCGCGCTCGACAAGACCGCGACCCGGCTGCGCGATTTCTGCCACATGGAGGAAACGCCTGCCCTGCTTTTCCGGCTCAAGGCGGCGATGGAAGACGACTATCCGTTCGATGCGCTGATCGACGAGGCGATCCTGGCTACCGGGCGGGTCGGCGCTTGGATCGATCTTCTCATCCCGTGGAACGACCTCAACGAGGCCTTCCGCGCTGCGCTTGACGGCAGGAGGGCCGGATGATGGAAAAACTGACCATCGGCATTGTCGGTTTCGGCGTCATCGGGCAGCGCTGGACGGCTTGCTTTGCCCATGCCGGCCACGCGGTGCGCGTGTTCGACCCGACAGAGCGGCGCGAAGCGGCTTTCAACGAGGTGCTGCCTGCACTCATGGCCGACCTAGACGCGTTGAAGGGATCCTCGCCCTCGCCCGGCGAGATCCATCTTTTTCCGACGCTCGCCGAGACGCTCCAAGGCGTCGATTTCGTGCAGGAGAACGGTCCGGAAGACCTGGCCCTCAAGCGCCGGCTGCTCGCCGAGATCGAAGATCATGTCGGTGACGAGGTCGTCATCGCCTCCTCCTCCTCGGCCCTGCTGGTGTCCGACATGCAGGGCGAGTGCCGCCTGCCCGGCCGCGTCGTGCTCGGCCATCCCTTCAATCCAGCGCATCTGATGCCGCTGGTCGAGATCGTCGGCGGCAAGACATCGGATCCACAAGCGATCGCCCGCGCACGCGCCATCTATGAAGCCATCGGCAAGAAGCCGGTAACGCTCAACCGGGAGGTGACCGGCCATATCGCCTTGCGCCTGATGGGCGCCATGTGGCGCGAGGCGATCGCTCTGGTGCGAGACGGCGTCGCCTCGGTCGAGGACGTGGATCGTGCCTTCATGTATGGGCCGGGCCCGAAATGGACCCTGCAAGGTTCGTTCATCTCCAACAGCCTCAACGCCGATGGCATCGAGGACTTCCTGCGCAAATATGGCCCGACCTATCAGGCGATCTGGGACACGCTGCTCGACGCAAAGCTTGACAGCGAGACCATCCGCTCGATCACAGCTTCGACAAATGCGGCGGTGGACGGGCGCAGCCACGAGGACCTGAAGGCCGCGCGCGAGGCAGGCCTTGTCGGCATTTTGAAAACGGTGGCCGAACACGGCGCGCTCTAACTCTTTGTTTTGACGCAATTCCGGACGGAAAACCGTCTCACACTTTTCCTGGAATTGCTCTGATCATCACGGCTCAGGAGAATGGTCATGACCTATCGCACCGCCCTCGTCACCGGCGCCTCGAAAGGCATCGGCGCAGCGATCGTCGAGAGCTTGATCGCGGAAGGGTTGACCGTCCATGCGCTGGCGCGCAACCGCGACGCGCTGCAGGCCCTGCAGGCACAGCTGGGGCCACACGTAAAATCGCTTGTCGCCGATGTGCGCGACCACGAAGCGATCGCCGCTGCGCTCGGTGCGGCGGAAATCGATGTGCTGGTCAACAATGCCGGCGGTCTGGCGACAGTGCGCCCTCTGCATGAGCAGAGCGCGGAGGAAACAGCCGAGGTGGTGGCGCTGAACCTCACCGCGCCCTTGCAACTTATCCGCCTGTTGCTGCCGGGCATGATCGCGCGCAAGCGTGGCCACATCTTCAACCTGACCAGCACGGCAGCCAGTGGCGTCTTTCCCGGCACGGCGACCTATGGTGCGGCAAAGGCCGGCCTTTCCCAGGCCGGCCGCATCCTGCGCTATGATCTCGCGGGCACCGGCGTGCGGCTGACCGAGATCGCCCCCGGCCGCGTGGAAACGGATTTCTATCTGAAGGCCTTCGACGGCGACCGCGAGGGCCTACGCAAGCGCATGTACTCGCAACAGCGGCCGCTCGGCCCGGCCGATATTGCCGCCGTGCTTGTTGCAGCGCTGCGGATGCCGGACCATGTCGACATCGCCGAGCTGGTCGTTGCGCCAAGCGAACAGGCACCCGGCGGCCACACCTATCCGCCCGCGCCGCAACGATGAGCGCGCGTGGCGTCAGCGACGCCGCGCCTCAGTCCGGCTCGGTCAGTTTGTCGAGCACGGCCCTGCAAGCCTCCTCCCAGGCGGCTGGCACACCGCGCGCCGAAAGCACCTGTAGACCCCGCTCGGTGATGCCGCCCGGTGTCACCAGCTCCTCGAGCATCTGATCCATCGGCTGGTCTTTCTCCTCAATCAGCCGCCCTGCGGCCACGAATGTCATCGCCGTCAGCCGGCGGCCGATTGCCGGATCGAGACCTTGCGTGCTCGACCATTCCGCCGTCTTGCGGATCAGATCCTGCACCCAGCCATAGACGGCTGCATTGACCGTCGCCACCTCGAAGTCCGTTTCGCTGGGGAGCGCAATCGAGGGGCCGAGCCGGTCGAGAACCGCCCGCGCCTGCTCAATGTCGGGGAAATAGATCGTCGGACTGGCACAGATTTCGGAAGCCGTGAACGGCATGGCGCGCACCGGGCGCGCAGGCGCGACAGCAAACCGCGACAGCGCTACGCCGGCGCAAACCGAAACCATTGTTTGATCCGTGCGCCATGGCAGGCCGGCGACCGCGTCCGGCGCATGCGCTGGCCGCACGGCGACAATGACGACATCGGACTGTTCGACGAGATCGCGATTGTCGATCGCCAGCCGAAAACCGTGCCGGGCGGAGAGTGCCGCTGCCTTGCCGCGCGGCGACAGCACGATTGCTGCGGGATCGAGCCCGGAACGCAGGAAACCAGCCAGCATGGACGTTGCCAGATGCCCGACACCAAGAATGCCTACAATCATTGTTGTCCCCCGGATTTGAACCTGCTGCTTGCCATTCAGACGAGTTTGGGAAAGAAAGGCGCTCTACAAAGTGTAGACACAGCCTGCATACAAATCAGATGAGAATCGCCGTGACCGAACGAGCCGATACCAGTGCCGATAGCGATCCGTCCCTTGCCAACGAGGCCGAAACGCGCCGCGCAGCCGACAGCAGCGAACGCGCCTACAACACCATCCGCAAGCTTCTGGTCGAGTTCAAGCTGAAGCCCGGGGAACGCATCAATGAGGTCCAGCTTTCGCGCAGCCTCGGCGTTTCGCGCACACCGATCCGCGAGGCGCTGAACCGGCTCGCCTCCGAGGGTTTCGTTTCGCTCACGCCCAATCGCGGCTTTTTCGTCAGGAGCCTCAGCACCGAGGGCCTGCTCGACCTCTACGAGTTCCGCTCGATCATCGAGTGCGCTGCTTTCAAACTGATGTGCGAGCGCGCCGACGACAGCGAAATCGACCGGCTGCGGAGCTACTGGGAAGCGATCGTCGACGCCTACCCGGACCAGCCGCCGGATGTCATCCTGGCCGAGGACGAAGGCTTCCATCTGCTCATCGCCGAACTCTCCGGAAATCCGGAACTTGTCGGCCAGCTCAGCTCCATCAATGCACGCATCCGCTTCATCCGCCGCATCCAGATCGAACATCCTTCGCATGACAAGGCGCAGATCACCTCCCATTCGGCCATCGTCGAGGCTGCCGTCAAGCGCGATGCCGAGAACGGCGCGAAACTGTTGCGCGAACATATCGAAATGACCGTCTCCGCCACGCAGCAAGCGCTCAAGGACGCCTTGCTCAAGGTTTTCGCGCCCGACAATGGCGCCGAGCTGAAGCGTCGCCGAAGGGCTCGCGACGCATAGTCGATATCTGAGCACAAAATTGAACGCAATAGTGTCGACACTTTCTTGACGACGATCCCTTTGTCTGCTTCGATGGGCTTACACGGGGAAGAAGACCGCAACGGCCTCCCCTGTCGTAGTCAGCAGCTAAGGGGAACCATGATGAAAAAATCTATCGCCACACTTCTTCTCGGCGCCTCGCTTTTTGCAGCGCCGGCCATGGCCGAGCAGATTACCGTCGGAATGTCCGCGCCGCTCTCGGGCGCGCAGGCCTATTTCGGCAGCACCTGGCACAATGGCTTCAAGCTCTACGTCGACAGGCTGAACGCCGATGGCGGCGTCAATGGCGTCACCATTGCCTATGACCAGCAGGACGACAAGGCCGACCCGCGCGAGGGAACGCTCGTCGCCCAGAAATTCTGCGACAATGACAAGGTCGTGCTTGGCCTGGTGAACTTCAATTCCGGCGTCGCCCAGTCGACGCTGCCGATCTATGAAGACTGCACGCTGCCAACCATGACCTTCGGCTCCAATCCGTCTCTCACCAAGCAGGGCTACAAGTTCATGGTGCGCCCGGTGGCCAACGATCTGGCCGGCGCATTGTTGCCAGCCGAATATGCGCTGGGCAAGCTCGGCGCCAAGACTGCCGTGATCGTCAACGACAAGCAGGTCTTCGGCCAGGGCATTTCCGAAATCTTCGCCAAGAACTTCGAAACCGGCGGCGGCAAGGTCCTCGATACCATTGCCGTGGCGCCATCCGACGTGGACTTCACCGCTGTGCTGGCCCAGATCAAGTCCAAGAAGCCCGATGCGATCTATCTCGGCGCCGTCATGCCGCAGCTTGCGCTGTTTGCCAAGCAGATGCACGAGCAAGGTATCGCCGCCGTGCTAATGGTGCCGGACGGCGGCTACACGCCGGACCTCATCAAACAGGCCGGCGAAGCCAATGTCCAGGGCACGCTTGTCGCGATCCAGGTGCCGCCGATGGATGCCTCCCCCGAGATCGCCGATTTCGCCAAACTCTACAAGGCGAAGTATGGTGAGGAAGCCGGCCCGTATTCGATCTACGGCTATGTACAGGGCCAGATTTTGGAACAGGTGCTGAAAACGACGAAAGGCCTCACGCGTGAGGACCTCAACGCGGCATTGCATGCAGTTAAGGCGAAGACCGTCGTCGGCGAGCTGGAATTCGACGAAACCGGCGAACTCAAAGTCGCCCCATCCTACCTCTACAAGGTGGAGGGAACGGGCTTCCATCTCGTCGGTTCGAAATAGCAGCCAGACCGCCGGAGCCGCATCGCTACGCGCGAAGCGGCTCCTTCACCTGTTGACGGGCGTGCCTGCCGCAAGTACGGGCGGCCACGTCGACGATTCCCCTTCCCGGTTCGACCGGTCCATGGGGTTGCAGGCACAGGACGCCGGCCCATGCTGGGAAATCTTATCCAACAAACGGTAAATGCCCTGACCATCGGCTCGATCTACGCCCTGATCGCGCTCGGCTACACCATGGTCTACGGCGTGTTGCGCATGATCAACTTCGCCCATGGCGAGATGTTCATGCTCGGCGCCTATGTAGCGTTTCTGGCGCTCAGCCTGCTGGTCGGCGATGTCGGGATGTCGGGCGCGCTGGCGCTTACCGCGGCCTTTCTCGTGGCGATCTTCCTCGTCGGCCTCATTGGAGTCGGCATCGAAAGGGTCGCCTACAAACCGCTGAGAAGCTCCACCCGGCTCGCGCCGATGCTGTCCTCGCTCGGCGTCTCATTGTCGCTCGTCACCGGGGTGCAGATCCTGGCCGGCCCACAGCCAGTCGCCTTTCCCAGCTTCTTCCCCGTCGTCCGATATCAGGTGATGGGCGGCACCATCACCTTGATGCAGATCGGCATCCTGATCGCCGCCTTCGTGCTGATGTTCGGCCTGCATGTCCTGGTCAACCGGAGCCGTATCGGCATCATCGTGCGCGCCGTATCGGAAAGCCGACCGACCGCACAGCTGCTTGGCATCAACGTCAACGGCGCCATCTCCATGGTGTTCTTCGTCGGGCCGCTTCTCGGCGCTGCCGGCGGCATCCTCTATTCCAGTTACTATGGCATCATGTCGCCCAGCATGGGCGCCGTCATCGGGCTGAAGGCCTTCACCGCGGCCATCCTCGGCGGCATCGGTTCAATCCCCGGCGCCATGCTCGGCGCCTTCATCCTGGCTTTTATCGAAGTGTGGGGAACCGCGCTGCTGCCCATTGTCACAAACGGCGTGCTCGGCACCGAGTATCGCGACGTTCTCGCCTTTGCGATCCTCATACTCGTGCTTCTGGTCCGTCCTGCCGGTATACTCGGCGAGGCCGTCTCCGAGGAAAGCATCGTGTACAAGAGGGAATTCTGATGGCCGCCGCCGACACTCTCGCCGCGGCCCGGCCGCGTGCGAACCGGACCATCTCCTGGCTCGTCTTCGCCATCGCGATCGCGCTGATCATGGCCACGCCCTTCCTGCCCAACTACCATGTCCGTGTCCTCAACAGCCTGCTGATCTACATCCTGCTCGGCATCGGCCTGAACATCGTGATCGGCTATACCGGGCTGCTGGATCTCGGCTTCGTCGCCTTCTACGCGGTCGGCGCCTACAGCTATGGGCTGCTGGCAAGCCCGCAGCTCGGCCTGCATATGCCGTTCCTGCTCATCCTGCTCGTCGCCGCCTGCCTGGGTGCGGTCACCGGCATATTGCTCGGCATTCCGGTGTTGCGATTGCGCGGCGACTATCTGGCCATCGTCACACTTGGCTTCGGCGAGATCATCCGCATCATCATCAACAATCTCGACTGGCTGACCGGAGGGCCGCAAGGCATTGCCCGGCTGGACAAGGCGTCGATCCTCGGCATACAGATTGCCCGGCCGATCGACTTCTTCTGGCTGCTGCTGATCACCGTGCTCATCGTCGGCACCGTGGTCTGGCGGCTCGAGCGCTCCATCCTCGGCAAGGCGTGGGCGGCGATCCGCGAGGACCAGGATGCCGCGCGCGGCATCGGCATCAACACCACCAATGCCAAGCTTGCCGCTTTCGCCACCTCGGCCACGATCGGTTCCATAGCCGGCGCGATCTTCGCCGCATCGCAGCGTTTCGTCAGCCCGGAAAGCTTCACGCTGCAGGAATCGGTGCTGATCGTGCTGATGATCGTGGTCGGCGGCATCGGCAACATCTTCGGCATCGTCGCCGGCGCGGCAATACTGATCCTGCTGCCGGAGCTGCTGCGCGAATTCGCCGAATGGCGCATCCTCTTCCTCGGTCTTTTGATGATCTCGCTGATCATCGCGCGCCCGGCCGGCATCGTGCCGCGCAGCTTCGGGCCGGAGAAACTGATCCGAGGGCTTTTCGGAAAATGACGCTGGTCTTTCAGAGCCTTCGCAAGGTGTATGGCGAGGTCGTCGCCATCGACGGCGTGTCGACCGACTTCGCTCCCGGCATAATCCACGGCGTGATCGGACCGAACGGCGCCGGCAAGTCGACGCTGATCAACATGACGGCTGGTTCCTACACAGTGTCGTCGGGCTCGATCACGCTCGACGGCAAGCGTCTCGACAAACTCAAGAAATACCAGATCGCCAATTCGGGAATTGCCCGCACCTATCAGAACATCCGCCTCTTCGACCAGATGTCGGCGATCGAGAACCTTGAAGTCTGTTTCTATCCCGCCGAGGTTGCGGCCGCCTGGAGGGAAGTGATCTGGCCACCCTATGCCAACGCCCAGCGCCGGCGCCGGCGTGAGAAATGCATGGAAATCCTGCGGTTTTTTGACCTTCAGGGCTACGCCGACGTCGATGCCGGGGGCCTGCCCTATGGCCGACAACGCATGCTGGAGATCGCCCGCGCCTTGGTCGCCAATCCGCGCGTCCTGCTGCTCGACGAGCCCGCCGCCGGATTGAACCACCACGAGACGGCGGAACTGACGGCAAAACTCACCGCGTTGCGTTCGCCCGACCGGATCATGATCGTCGTCGAGCACGACATGGATCTCGTCATGACACTCTGCGACAGCATCATCGTCATGCATCATGGGAAACTGCTCTTCCGGGGCACGCCCGCCGAAGTGCAGGCAAGCACCGACGTCCAACTCGCCTATCTGGGAACCGCCAATGACATCGACGACATCCGGGCCGCTGCTCAGAATCGCCGGGCTCAGCTCGGGATACGGGCGCGTCGGCGTTCTTGAGGCCATCAGCATTGACGTCGATCCGCACGAGATCGTCGTCATCCTGGGTCCGAACGGCGCCGGCAAGACGACGCTGCTCAATTCCGTTTCCGGCGTGGCGCGGCCCACCGCAGGCAGCATCGCGTTCGAGGGCCGCGACATCACCGGGATGCGCCCCGAACAGGTCGTGCGTCTCGGCATCACCCACTGCCCGGAAGGCCGCCAGATCTTCCAGCGCCTGACGGTGGAGGAAAACTTGGTCGCGGCCCATATCGGTCGCGGCGGGAAGAGTTTCGAGGCATTGCGCGCCGAGGTGTTCGAGCTGTTTCCTGTGCTCAAGGAACGGCGCAACGGCATGGCAAGCCGCATGTCCGGCGGCCAGCAGCAGATGCTGGCGATCGGGCGCGCGCTTATGGCCGAGCCGAAGCTTCTGATGCTCGACGAGCCGTCTCTCGGCCTTGCCCCGAAGATCGTCCACCAGATCTTCCGCATCATCCTCGACCTGTCGCGCCACGGCATTTCGATCCTGCTCGTCGAGCAGAACGTTCAGCTGGCGCTTGAATGCGGCGACTACGCCTACCTGCTCAACACCGGCAAGGTGAAGCTGCATGGCCCGGCGCAGGAAATGGCCGCGCATTCGGCCCTGAGGGAACACTATCTCGGCGGCGCCAGCGAGGACGTCCTTCATGTTTGAGGTCGACTGGAAGACGCCGCATCTGTGGCGCAAGACCGCGAACAGGCGCCCGGCCGCACCGGCACCGCAAGGCGACCTGAAGACGGACGTGCTGGTGGTCGGCGGCGGCTTCACCGGCATGGCCGCGGCACTCGGCGCGCGCGACAGCGGCGTCAATGTCATCCTGCTTGAGAGCAACGAGATCGGATCGGCAGCGTCGGGCCGCAACAACGGCCTTGTCATCTCCCACCATTCCAAGGCCTCGCCGGCGGAGTTCGAGGCGGTCTACGGCAAGACGATCGGTGAGCGCTACAATCGCATGGTTGCGGATGCGGCCGGCGTAGCCTTCGGCCTGATGCAGCGCTTCAACATAGACGCCCACCAGGTTCAGGAAGGCTGGATCCAGCCCGCTCACACCGACACCACGCTTGCCCGCGCGCGCCAGTTCTACGAAGAGTGGAAAGCCTTCGGCGCCAATGTCTCCTGGCTTGACCGGGCCGAAGCCAGCGCGCGCATCGGCAGCCCCTATCTCGGCGGCTGGATGGTGCACAATTCCGGCCACATCAATCCGTTCGCCATGACCATTGGCCTTGCCGGCGCCCTTGAGCGCGAAGGCGTGACCATCTTCGAGAACGCCGCGGCGTCTCGCATCGAGAAGGTGGAAGGCGGCTGGCGCGTCTTCACCGCAACGGGAAGCGTCACGGCGCCAGAAGTGGTGCTTGCCACGAATGCGCTTACCGGCGACCTCTGGGCTGGGCTGAAGAAGACACTGATGCCGTTCAAGGTCTTCCAGGCCGCGACAAACCCGCTGCCGGAAGGCCTGCGCACCCAGATCCTTGTCGGCAACCCCGCGGTGTCCGACATGCGCAACGACATCCGCTATTTCCACTACGACGTCGACGGCCGGCTGGTGAGCGGCGGCACGCATACATTCTGGTTTGACGAGGCCGACCGCGGTCGCGCCAAGGTCTCGAGCATGCTGGGCAAGGCTTTTCGCGCATTCGGCGGCGAACCGCCGATCGTGGAATACTGGCATGGCACCTTTGCCGTGGTGCCTGATCGCAGACCTCGCCTCTATCGCCTGGCACCCGGCCTCGTGTTTGGCGGCGTCTATTCCGGCCGCGGCGTGGCATTGGCAATGTCTCTTGGCCAGGAAATCGGCCGCTGGGCGGCAGGCCGGCGCCGGGACGAGCAGATGCCTTTGCCGGTCACCAACATGAAACCGGTTCCGTTCCATCCGGTCGCCGTGCAGGTCGCGAACCGCATACATCTCTGGAACCGCTTCAAGGATCGAAGCTCTTGATGACATTATAGGCCGACGATGCTGATTTTGTGCCGGCGGCTAGCTGGCCGAGGCAGAAGTCTCAATCAGACAGCCCATGCTCGGTCACGACTGGGCCGAAAGCGGACTGGTAGCTTCAGGCGTCAGCGGAAGCCGAAGCGGACCTTCAGCGTGGCTGGGACTTAGGGCCTCCGACTGATCCAAAAGGAGGTTCTGTCACGGTCTCAGGCGTTCCCCCTTCGGATCGTACCACGGCTTGAGCTGCGCAATGGCCTTGTATCGCTTCCAGGCGATTTCGATCTCCAGAGGGGCGGCTGCCAGCCAGGCATCGTCGACACCGCCCTCGCATTCGACATAGCCCATGCCGAGCGAGGCGCCGATGCGGTGGCCGTAGGCGCCGGAGGTGACCGAACCGACGATCTTGCCGCCGCGCCAGATCGGTTCGTGATGATAGAGGAGAGGCGCATCTTCGGCCTGCAGCCGCAACTGCACCAAGCGGCGGCGCGGCTTGCCCGCCTCCTTCTGCAGCAACAGCGCATCACGGCCGATGAAGCCGCCTGGCTTGTCGAACGCCACGGCAAAGCCAAGCCCTGCCTGCAGCGGGCTGTCTTCCTCGCCGATGTCGTGACCCCAGTGGCGGTAACCTTTCTCCATGCGCAGCGAATTGATGGCGAAGTAGCCGCCTTGGCGCAGGCCGAAATCGGCGCCCGCCTCGGCCAGCTTGTCGAAGACATGGGCGGCGAACTCGGCGGGCATGTAGAGCTCCCAGCCAAGCTCGCCGACGAAGGTCAGCCGGCTGGCGCGCACCCGCGCATAGCCAAGGTCGATCTCGCGGCTGGTGCCGAAGGGAAACGCCGCCTCCGAGAAGTCATCGGGCGAGACGGCGCGCAGGAGATCGCGCGATTTCGGCCCCATCAGCGCCAGCATGGGCAGGCCGGAGGTGACATCCTGCACGAAGACATGCGCGTCCGCCGGGATATGGCGCTTGAGCCAGGCCAGGTCGCGCCGCTGCGACACGGCGATGGTCACGACCATGTAGGCGGTTTCGGAGATGCGGGTGACCGTGACATCGGCTTCGATGCCGCCTAGCTCGTTCAGCCATTGCGTGTAGACGACGCGGCCGGCGGGTACGTCGACATTGTTGGCACAGATGCGGTTGAGCACCGCGCAGGCGTCACGCCCCTCGATCCAGTATTTCACGAAGCAGGAATGGTCGAACAGCGTAACGTTGTCAGCCGTGTTGCGGCTTTCCTCGCCGCAGGCGCCGAACCAGTTCTGGCGGCCGTAGGAATAGTCGATCTCGGCCTTCATGCCGGGCAAAGCGAAGAAGCCAGGGCGTTCGTAGGCGGCGGCCTCGGTCATGCAGGCACCCGCCGCCATCAGGCGGTCGTGGAACGGGCTCTTGCGGATGTGGCGCGCCGTGGCGAACTGGCGGTATGGCCAGTGCATGTCGAACAAAAGGCCAAGCGTTTCGGTGGTGCGGTCGTAGAGATATTTCTTGTTCGACTGGAACGACATGGTGCGGCGCACGTCGACATCGGCGAGATCGACCGGTGGGCGCCCGTCGCGGATCCATTCCGACAGCGCCTTGCCGACGCCGCCCGAGGAGAGGATGCCGACGGAATTGAAGCCAGTGGCGCAGAACAGGCCGGAGACCTCAGCCGTCTCGCCCAGCAGATAGCGGTCATCCGGCGTAAAGCTTTCCGGTCCGTTGAAGAACAGTTTGATGCCGACATCCGCCAGCAGCGGCACCCGCCTGATTGCCATTTCGAGGATCGGTTCGAAATGCTCGAAGTCCTCGGGCAGGCTGTCGAAGCAGAAATCGGGCGAGATGCCGTTATGGCCCCACGGCTTGGCCACCGGCTCGAAGCAGCCGAGCAGCAGCTTACCGGCGTCTTCCTTGTAGTAGGAGCACTCGTCGCCCAGGAAAAGCACCGGCAAATTGGCGGGCAGGCCGGGGATGGTCTCGGTGACGATGTAGAAATGCTCGGCGGCGTGCAGCGGCAGCGTCACGCCGATCTGTGCCGCGAGATCGCGCGACCACATGCCACCGCATATCACCACCTTGTCGGCGCGGATCTCGCCCTTGTCGGTGACCACGCCGCAAACGCGGCCGTTCTCGACCAGGATTTTCGTGACCGGCGTGTTTTCGAGAATGCAGGCGCCACCGGTGCGCGCGCCCTTGACATAGGCCATGGTGACGTCGGTGGGGTTGACCTGTCCATCATTGGGGAACCAGAAGCCGCCGACGATGCCGTCGATGTTGACCGGGCTCCAGCGTTCCTTGATCTCGCCGGGCGTGACCATGTCGACCGGCAGGCCGAAATTGCGCCCCATCGAGGCGCCGCGTGCCAGCTCCTCGAAGCGCGCCTCGGTGTTGGCGACACGCAGCGAGCCGCGCTGCATGAAGCCGGTGGCCTGTCCGGTTTCGGCTTCGAGGCGGCCGAACAGCTCACCGGTGTATTTCGCCAGCTCCGTCATCTGTCGCGTCGCCCGCAACTGCGTCACCAGGCCGGCGGCATGCCATGTCGTGCCGCATGTCAGCTGCTTGCGCTCGCACAGTACGACGTCGGTGATGCCAAGCTTGGTGAGGTGATAGGCGACCGAACATCCGGCAATGCCGCCGCCGACGATGACGACATCAGCCTGTTCCGGCATCTGTTCTGAACTAGCCCCTGACATTACGCGTCCCCCTGAATTGCTGCGCGGCTCAGGCATCTGGCGCCCTTTCGGAGCAGCGTCATGCCGTCGCGTCGATGGATGTCAATGGCGTGCCGCACGCTGCGGCCCACCGTTTTGTGCCCGTCATGCGTGATGGGGCACTTTGTCGGTATCGTTTCCGGCCGCGTGGGGCTTGGCCCAGGCGAAGCGCCGTTCGATCCGCTTCTGCAGGATCATCAGTACATAGACCATCGCCAGGTAGTAGAGGGAGGTGACGGCGTAGAACTCGGCATAGCGGAACGTTGAGGCGACGCTTTGCTGGGTGACCGCCATCAGTTCCGTCAATGAGATCACCGAGGCCAGCGACGTGGTCTTGAGCAGCGTGATGAACTCGTTGACGGTCGGCGGCAGGGCGATGCGCAGCGCCTGCGGCACGACGATCAGGAAGAACACTTGCGGCTTGCGCAGGCCAAGTGCGGCGCCGGCCTGAAACTGCCCTTCTTCGACGGCGCTGAGCGCCGCCCTGTTGATCTCGACCTGATAGGCGGCCTCGTTCAGCGTCAGCGCCAGGAGGGCCGCGATGAAGGGCGAAAACCAGGTCTCGCGGAAGATCGGCCATATTTGCGGCAGGCCGTTCCAGACGAACAGCAGCAGCAGAAGCGCCGGCAGTGCGCGGAAAACAGCGATATAGGCCGTCGCTCCCCAGCGCAGCACCTTGTTTTGCCCGTTGAGCGCCAAGGCAAGCGGCAGCGACAGGAGGATCGCCGCCGCATGCGCGAGTATTGTCAGGGCGAGCGCTACCAGCGCCGCCCTGAAGAACGTCCCGGAAAAAAGTGTCGACCAGAACAAGCCAAAGTCAAAGCTCACGGAACCCTGCCGATCGCGCCGTTACTGACCGATGCCACTGATGGTCGACATCGGAAGCTTCCACGTCTCGGCGATGGTCTTCATGGTGCCGTTCGCGGCAAGCTCCTTGACAGTAGCGGCGACCGCCGCCGCGTCAGCCTCATCCTTGCGGAAATAGGCCGCGTACTGATCCTGCGCGCCGGCCGAGTAGACGATCTTCAACTCACCGGGCTGCTGCAAGTCGCGGTAGGCGAATTCGGTGTCCTGGCTGATCGTCGCGACCGCGCGACCCAGCACCACCTGTTGCATCGCATCGGTCTGCTTGGGATAGGTCTGCATGGTGATCTTGTCGCGGCCGGCCTTGGCCAGGTCCTCGTTCACCTTTTCCAGCAGGCCTATGGGGAAGTGCCGGACTGGACGGAGATGGTCTTGCCGGAGAAATCCTCATAGCTCTTGGAGGCGGACGCATCGTCGGCCTTGCCGATCATGACGACGCCGGTCTTCAGATAAGGCACGCCGCTCAGCTTCTCCAGCCGTTCGGGTTTCAGCAAGGCGCCGCTGATGACGATGTCGCAGCGCTTCGATTCCAGGCCGGGAAGCAGGCCGCTGAAGTCCATCGTCGTGATATTGGCGTCGACCTTCCAGTGCGCGGCCAGCGCCTTGATGACGTCGATGTCGACGCCAACGGGAGCCTCGCCCGCCGTCTTGATGAATTCCATCGGCGGGAAAGTGGGATCGACGCAGGCTTGCAGTTTACCGTCGGCGGCGAAGCTCGGCGGCTGTGCTGCCGCCGGCGTGGCGGCCGCGAGGGCGATGAGTAGAAGGATCTTGCGGTTCATGGTTCACCTCTAGTTTGGGCTCTTGGCGGCCTCAAGGAACGCTTGCCGAAAGTTCATCAATAGTCAACATAATTCATTTAAGAGAACAGGAGACAGCGAAAGAATGGCGCCACCGCATCGGCAACCGGCATCGAAAGTCCGGAGCCGCGAGCCGCGACGCCATCACCGATGGCGTCGGCGCGCTCCTGTAGCGGCCAAGGCCACGCGTCAGTGCGTCTCGGCATTCTTTGCGGCGATCAGGCAGATCAGTTCGTACATCATCACCATGGCGACCTGCGCCGTGATCTGGTTGGGGCTGTCCTTGGTCGGCATCAGGCAGACGACGTCCCCACCGATGATGTTGAGCCCCTTCAATCCTTGCAGAAGGCGCGTCGCCTCGCGGATGGTCAGGCCGCCGAAGCCCGGCTCGAGGTTCGAAACCCCGGGAGCGACGGAGGGGTCGAGGCTGTCGAGATCGAAGGTGATGTAGGCGGGGCGATCGCCAACCCGCTCGCGGATCATCTCCACCATGCGCTCTATGCCCAAGCGTTCGAACTCGTCCATCGTAACAACCCGATAGCCCAGAGCGCGACTCGAGCCGCCAACGCCGCCGGTGTGGATATCCGCCGCCGGATGACCGCGCATGCCGATCTGGATGCTGCGTTCCGGGTCGACCGCACCTTCCTTTGCCGTATAGGCCGCCCAGTGCGCCGCCGAACGCTTCGCGCCAAGCCAGTGGGGCATGTTGTCGTAGGAATCGGTGTGCGCGTCGAAATGGATCAGCGAGCAGGGCTGGCCTCCCGACAGGCGCCGGCCCGGTCCGGCGATGGCCTTGATGATAGGCCCGGTGATCGAGTGATCGCCGCCGATGGAAACCGGGTTTGTGCCGGCGGCGTCGAGCCGGGCGTAGAAGGCTTCGATGTCGCGGACACAGGCCTCGTTGTTCATGGCCTCGGGCAGGGGAACGTCGCCAAGATCGCTGATCTTGGCGGCATCCCATGGCGAAAAGCCGTGCACCCCGTGCGAGCGGCGATAGTAGCCCGACACGTTGCGGACCGCGCGCGGGCCAAGATGTTGGTCGCGCTCCGTCGAGCCGTTTCCGGAGCTGTGCGGCACGCCGACCAGGCCGATATCCACATCGGTCGGAGTCTCCGCTACCGGGCAGCGGAAAAACGTCGCGATGCCCCACCAGTACCAACTCTGCGAACTGCGCCTGGCTTCGGCAATATCGTCTTGGCTCATCATCGCTCCTTCATCCGTATGCTGGCGGGGAAGGCTCGCCTTATGGCACCGCCGCCTCCTCGAAATTCATCTGGATGCTGGTGGGGAATTCTGTATAAGTCAACAAAGTTGTTCTATACAGAACACATAAAATTCCGGCTTGTACGGCGGACCGAGCTGACGGTATGGGATTGAACATGCTGAGAGCGCAATCATGACGAGTGGCACCCAGAGGCCGTCCACGGCCCGCATCGGTGATGCCCTGCGCAATCGACGGCGCGAACTGGACCTTACCCTCCAGGCCGTGGCGGATGGCGTTGAAGTCAGCAAGGGTTTTCTCAGCGAAGTCGAACGCGACAAGGCCTCGCCCTCGGTGGCAACGCTCGTTCGCCTGTGCGACATTCTTGGAATTACGATCGGCAGCCTGTTCCAGCATGACAACACGGCTGTCGTCCGCGTTGACGCGCGCACTCCGGCGGTGCTCGGCGGCACCGACCTTTCAGACTTCCTGCTCAGCCCGAAATCCGCGGTTCGGACGCAGGCGATCCTGTCGATCATGGCGCCGGGCGGCACCGGCGGCGACAAGCTCTACAGCTGGCGTTCGGAAGAGGAATTCGTGTTCGTCGTCGAGGGCAGCGTGACCGTGTTGCTCGAAGGCGAGGAGTTCGTCCTGCTCGAAGGCGACGCCATGACTTTCGACCCAAGACGCCTCCACACCTTCCGCAACAGTTCCGCCACCAAGCAGGCGCAAGCGCTTTTCATCCTGTCGCCGCCGTCCGTCTAGAGGCGCAGTCATCTTAAGCCAGCGTAGTCCGATGACGTCGGCTTTCGGGAAACGGCGAAGCTGGTCTTAACGACCGACTTGAGGCGCAAAGCTGCCGGCTTCACCCCTCGGGAGTTTCGCGCTCGCCTGCCGGGCCTCGCCTTCGATCTCGATCTTGCTCCGCGCTTGAAGATCGAAGCGCACCGTTACGGTGCGCATGCGCGCATGCAGGACTCCGTCCAGCGTACCGCGCATTTCATGCAGATAAGTCAGCGACGATTTCCCAAGCTTTTCTATAACGCTGCGAACGGTGACCAGAGTTCCCACCGCGGTTTCATGCACGTAGTCGATCTCCATCCTCACATCCGCCCAGCCGAGGGTCGGCGTCAAACGAGGATCGGCAATCCTGCCCAGCAACTGGAAACTGGCGTCATCGAACATCGCCACATAATGACGAACGTTGAGATGGCCCATCGCGTCGCACATCCAAGGATGCACGACGCCGACATAGGTTTCGATGCCGGGGGCGTCAAAACCCGACCTCATGTGCGCCCTTGAGATCCAGCAGTTGACGGGCTTCGTCGGGCGTCGCGATTTCGAGCGACAACTCGTTGAGAATGCGCTTTATCTTGGCCACCTGTTCGGCATTGCTCTTGGCGAGCGTGCCCTTGCCGACATAGAGGCTGTCTTCCAAACCGACCCGTACATTGCCGCCCATGATCGCGCCCATCGTGCAGAGATTTATCTGGTGCTTGCCCGCGGCAAGGATCGACCAGAGATAGTCGTCTCCGAACAGCCGATCAGCCGTCCTGCGCATGTGCATCATGTCTTCTGGGTCGGCGCCGATACCGCCCAGCAGCCCGAAGATCGTCTGGACGAAAAGCGGCGGCTTCAGCAGCTTGCGGTCGAGAAAGTGCGCAAGCGTGTAGAGGTGACTGACATCGTAGCACTCGAACTCGAACTTCGTGCCATAAGCCTGGCCGACCTCGACGATGATCCGCTCGATCTGCTCGAACGTGTTGGAGACGATGCCCTTCTTTGTGTCTTCCAGATAGCCCTTCTCCCAGTCGTACTTCCAGTCGGTGTATTTCGGCGCGATGTGGTGCAAGGCGAAATTCATAGATCCCATATTGAGCGAGCAGAGTTCCGGCTTCGAAGCGTGCGCCGCTTCAAGGCGCTCTTCGAGGGTCATCTTCAGCCCGCCGCCGGTGGAAATGTTCATCACGGCGTCGGTCTGCTGCTTGATGCGCGGCAGGAAATCCATAAACAGCCTGGGATCAGGGGTAGGCTTGCCGGTCTCCGGATCGCGGGCATGCAGATGGATCACCGACGCCCCGGCTTCGGCTGCTCCGACAGCGGCGTCGACGATCTCGGACGGCGTTATCGGCAGATACGGGCTCATCGTCGGCGTGTGGATCGAGCCGGTGACCGCACAGGTGATGACGACTTTCGGCGATTTCTTCATGGTTGAACTCTCCCTTGTCTGCCTTTTGTTGTTATCTATCGAGAGCGAGGCAATCCTCACGACCACAGCCCAATCGAACCGCCTCGCCCGCATTGAGTTCGGACCGAGACGACGATGCGGCAAGCTTGACAATGAATTTCAGGCCGCCCGCCGTCACAGCGACGAGCCGGATGTGATCGCCGACATAGACGGACTGAACGACGGTTGCCGCGATCACGTTGAGGGCGGTGGAGCCTTCGTGCAATAAGGACATGCGCTCGGGCCTGATCGACAGCGTCACCCTGGCGCCCGTAGGGGGCGTCGCGCCAGGGGAAATGGCGTTCAACACCAGATCGCCATCGTCGAGATGGACGGCCACGCCACCATTTTCACCGCCGGCAAGCACGGTGCCGGACATGCGGTTGTTCTCGCCGATGAAGCTCGCCACAAAGCTGCCCGTCGGACGCTCATACAGTTCGCGTGGTGTCGAAAGCTGCTCGATGCGGCCGGCGCTGAACACCGCGATCCGGTCGGACATGGTCAGCGCCTCGGTCTGGTCGTGGGTCACATAAACGAACGTGACGCCAAGCCGGGCATGGATTTCCTTGATTTCGAACTGCATCTGCTCGCGCAGTTGCTTGTCTAGGGCGCCGAGCGGTTCGTCCATCAGGACAAGATTTGGTTCGAAGATCAGGGCGCGGGCAACCGCGACGCGTTGTTGCTGCCCACCCGAAAGCTGCGCCGGACGCCGGTTGCCGAATTCGGGCAACTGGACCATGTCGAGAACGTTCCTGACACGTTGCGTCACCTCCTCGCGGCCAAGTTTGCGGACCTCGAGTGGGAAAGCCAGATTTTCGGCGACCGTCATGTGCGGGAAAAGCGCGTAGTTCTGGAACACCATGCCGATGCCGCGACGATTGGCGGGAACGTTGTCGATGCGCTGACCGTCAATGAGGATTTCGCCCTCGGTCGTATCCTCGAATCCGGCAAGCATCATCAACGCCGTCGTCTTGCCGGATCCCGAAGGCCCCAACAGCGTCAGGAATTCGCCGCGCATGATTTCCAGGTCGAGCTGACGCACCGCCTGGACGGTCTGCCCGTAGCGCTTGCTGACGCCACGAAACTCGACATGAACCGGGCCATGCGGGGATCCGCCCATCACCGCGCCTGCGCCTTCGGATCACGGCGTACCGAAGCCGGGCGTTTGCGCGCAGGTTGAGCCTCAGCCGCCGCCGCGGCGCGAAGAATGATGTCGGCGGCCTCGCGCAGATCGGCAACCAGCGCCTTGCGCGCAGCCGCGCCATCGGCGCGACGCAGCGCCGCGAGCATTTCGTCGTGATGGTCCAGGCCCAGGCCGTAGGTCACGTCGGAGCGGACGATGTTCAGAAACGGTCCTGCCTGCAGCCACAATTTCTCGATGATCTGCTGGATGAGAGGTGAACGCGCGGCATGGTACATCGTGAAATGGAAGCGCCTGTTCAGGCCGAGATAATTAGCCATGACATTGCTCTCGACGCATTCGCGCATCAGCCCGTTCAGCTTCGCCAATTCATCGAGTTCTTCGGGCGTGATGGTCGTCGCGGCCCACTCGGCCGCCGTCCCTTCGACGCTGCAGCGCACACGCACCAGATCCGAAATACGCGCCACCGTGGCCTCAGGGACAATGACGCCCCGATTTGGGTGGTCGAACATCGCCTCGTCGCTGACGAGTTGCCGCAAGGCCTCGCGCACCGGCATGGCGCTGGTCCGGTACTGTTCGGCAAGCTGTCGTACGACCAGTCTCTGGCCGGGCAGGAAGTCACCGTTCATCAGTGCCTCCTTCAAGCCCGTATGTACACGAACATGAGCTGTCTTTTGCGCGGCCGAGCCGGCAGTGGCATCCTTGCGATCGAGCATCAGTTTGTCCGGCGCGGCAGTATTTTGAGGTTGCTCGACAGGAAATCGTCGAATGCGGCGGCGAAGCCGTCGAGTTCTGCGTCGCCAAATGGCAGTGACAACGCCAGCATGCCGCGCGGCGTCACGTAGTACCCTCGCAACAGCATCTCGATATGCCAAAGCGCAATCGCCGATGGATCGGCATCGTCGAGCCGCGCCGGCGTGTCCACCGGCCCCCTGACGAAATGCAGGTTCATCAACGACCCGCGCCCTATGACGATGCCCTCGACGCCATACCGCTCAAGGGAGACGTTCATCGCTTCACGCAAGCGATCGCCGCGCGAATTGATGGCGCGGCTCGCCTCTTGCGTCAGCACCTGCGTCAGACCGGTGAAACCAGCAGCCATGCTGAGAATATTGTTGTTGAACGTCCCGCCATGCGAAAACGCACCAGGCAAAGCAGGATCGAAGCGGTCGACGAGATCCGCGCGTCCACCGAATGCGCCAAAACTCGCACCGCCGCCGATGTACTTTCCGAGCGTCACGAAATCGGGAAAGATTTCATGTGCGCCATGGAGCGCGCGGTAGTCGAGGCGCGAGGTCATCACCTCGTCGAAGATCAGCAGCGCGCCGGTCTCCTTCGTCGCGGCGCGCAGCGCTTCCAGGAACTCACGCGTCGCCGGGATGCAGCCGCCGCCGCCCATCATCGGTTCGACGATCACCGCGGCAAGTTCGTCGCCCTGTTCCTTGATGAGCGCCACGGCGCCTGCACTATCGTTGTAGTCGGCGAAGACAAAGGGGAAAGGCAAATTGAGCGGTGAGCCGCCATGCGCGAAGGTGAGTACGCCGCCATGATAGCCCTCGCGGAAGGCGAGGATCTTCGAGCGCTGCGTGATGGCGCGAGCCGCCGAAATCGCCATGATGTTCGCCTCGGTGCCCGAGTTGCAGAAGCGCACGCGCTCGATGGCCGGAAAACGGTCGACCACCGCGGCAGCCAGGCGCGCCTCATAGCGGTTGGGTGCGCCCAACATGATGCCACCCTGTATGACGTCCACAAGGGCCGCCGAAATCGCCTTGTCGGAGTGGCCGTAAAAACCGGCACTGTATTCCGAGACCAGGTCGACATAGGTATGGCCGTCCAGATCGGTCACCCTGCAGCCTTCACCGGAAACAAACGATACGGGGAATGGCCGATACCATAGAACAGCCCTCGTATTGCCGCCCGGCAACGATGCCGCGGCCTCGTTCTGACGCGCCCGGCTGTTCGGGTTGGCGTCAGCGAAACGCTGTCGCGCCTCGTCCAGAACAGCAGCGAGACTGACATTGGCGCGCACGTCTCTAGTGCCTTGCAGCATTCGATCAAATCCCTTTGGCTTTTTCACTTTTTTACACCGTACCGTAAATTCCTGTTGCTAATCAATCAATTTTGCGTTTGAAATTTGATCAAATCTACAACGATAAGAAAGGGGAACTGCAATGAGGACTTATCTGCAAGCCGTATCTGCCGCCGCGATCTGCCTCGCGACCTCGGCTTTGGTCGCGTCCGCGGCCGACCCCGTCACGGTAGTCGGCTGGGGTGGTACATGGGACAAGGCCTACAAGGATGGGGTCTGGGACAAGTACACCGAAAAGACGGGCGTCCCGATCGTCATGGAAGAGTGGGGCGGCGAGGTCGCCAAGGTGCGTGCCCAGGTGCAGGCGGGCAACATCACCTATGACGTCGTCTCGGTCGAAGCGCCCGCCATGGAAGTCGGCTGCGCCGAAGGCCTGTTCATTCCGCTGACGCCAGAAATCACAGGCGACGCGGCCAATTATTTGCCGGGCACCCTGCACGAATGCGGCGTCGCGTCCGATACCTGGGCCACGGTCCTCGCCTACAACACAAATGTCTACAAGGGCGACGCCGCGCCGAAGAGCTGGGCGGATTTCTGGAACGTCGAGAAATTTCCGGGAAAGCGTGGCCTCTACCAGCAGGCGCAGTTCACGCTGGAAAACGCGCTGATGGCCGACGGCGTTAAGCGCGAGGACATGTACAAGGTGCTGGCCACGCCGGAAGGTATCGACCGGGCTTTCGCCATGCTCGACAAGATCAAGCCGAACGTCGTCTGGTGGTCCACCACGACGCAGGGCATCCAGAACCTCGACAGCGGGGAAGTGGCGCTCAGCGACGCGTTCAATGCACGCATCACCAACGAAGCCATTAACGAGAAAAAGCCCTACGCCATCGCATGGGACGCAGGCTTCTTCTACGGCACCGACTACTGGGCCGTGGTGAAGGGCGCACCGCACCAGCAGGGCGGGCTGGATCTCCTCAAGTGGTTCTCCATCCCTGAAAATCAGGCCGGCTTCTCGAAACTCTATGCCTATGGCACCGGCCGCAAGGAAGCCGCCGACCTCATTCCCGCGGATTGGAAGGCCAACCTGCCGACGTCGCCGGAGCACCTCCGGTACGGCGCCGCCTATAACAACGACTTCTGGACCGAGCACAAGGAAGCGCTGGAAGAACGCTTCAAGGCTTGGCTCGCGAAGTAACCCAGGCATGTTGGTCGGGACAAAGCCGGCTATAAAGCGGCGCCAACGGGGCGGCATGCTCGCCCTGTTGACGGCCCCGCTTATCCTGTTCGTCGTCATTCTGTTTCTGTGGCCGGTGGCGCGCTTCCTCGCTCTGGCCGTCGACAACTCGGATTTTTCGAACAACCTGCCGCGCACAATTGCCGCTCTGGCAGGCTGGAAAGCAGATAGCGGCCTGCCTGGCGAACCCGTCTTTGCAGCACTCGTCGAGGACCTGGCCGACGCGCGGCGCGCCGGAAAGGAAGGCGTACTGGCGCAACTCGTGAACCAGCGCGTCGTCGGCAGCCGTTTCCTCGTCATCAAGACGGCAAAGGATGCGGCCGACGGCAAGCTGACTATGCGTCCCGTGCGCGACGAGGTGCTCTCCAAACAGGCCGGCTGGAAAAATATCGATCTCTGGCAGGTCATCGCGCGTCAGCAAAGCGCGCGAACGGACTATTATCTGCTTGCGAGCCTTGACCTGAAGCGAGGCGCGGACAATTCGATCGAAGCCATTTCAGCCGATCGCGCCATCTTCGTCGACGCGCTGCTGCGTACGATCTGGATCAGCATCGTGGTGACCGTGATCTGCGCGGTGCTCGCCGTGCCGCTGGCGCAGGCAATTGTCAGCGCGCCGCCGGCCTGGTCGAAGCTCATGTTCGCGCTGATCCTGTTTCCGCTCTGGACATCGCTGCTGGTGCGCACCGTCATCTGGATCATCGTGCTGCAGAAGAACGGACCCGTGAATTCCACGCTGCTTGGCCTCGGCATCGTCAGCGAGCCGCTCAATCTCATTTACACACGCTTTTCACTCTACGTGGCAATGGTTCAGGTTCTGCTGCCCATGATGGTGCTCTCCGTCGTCGCCGTCATGCGGCGGGTTCCGACCACCTATATGCGCGCGGCACTGTCACTGGGCGCGCCGTGGCTCACAGCGTGGCGCCGCGTGCAGTTGCCGTTGATCCTGCCAGGAATCCTGTCCGGCGGGGCGATCGTTTTTGTCTTCGCACTCGGCTACTACATCACCCCGACGCTTGTCGGCGGGCCGACCGACCAGATGATCTCCAGCTACATAGCGTTCTACACGAACAGCACACTGAACTGGGGCATGGGTGCAGCGCTTTCGTTGCAACTGCTGATGATCCTCGTCCTGTTTGCATTCCTGTTCTGGACGGCGTCCGTCCTCTTCCGCCGCAAGGCGCATGTCGCATGAGCGCCGACCGCTTCCGGAAATGGCTGATGTATGCCTATGCGGCGACATTGCTGGCGTTCATCATCCTGCCCCTGCTGATCGTGATCCCCATGTCGCTGACCTCGAGCAACTCGCTGGCGTTTCCGACGCCGGGCTGGTCGCTGCGCTGGTATGCCGAACTGTGGGTCGACCAGCGCTGGCCGACCGCGCTGTGGAACTCGGTCGTCATCGCGCTGTCCACCACGGTTCTGGCGCTGCTGCTCGGCATACCGGCGGCGATCGGGCTCGCCTGGGGCGATTTTGCCGGCAAACGGATCCTCTATGCGATCATCGCCGCGCCCTTGGTGACGCCGGTCGTCATTGTCGGCGTCGCGGCCTTTTCATTCTTCGCCACACTGGGACTCGTTGGCAACAAGCTATCGATCATTCTGGTGCATACGGCCATGGCCGTGCCTGTGATGCTGACGACTGTCGTCGCCAGCCTTTCGACCTTCGACCGGACGTTGGTTCGCGCGGCGGCATCGCTCGGCGCCGGCACCATGCGCACATTCTTCAAGGTAGTGCTGCCGCTGATAGCGCCGGGCGTCATTACAGGGGCCATCATCGCCTTCATCATCTCTTTCGACGAAGTCGTCGTCGCAAGTTTCCTCTCGACGGGCGCAGAGCGAACCTTGCCTCGCATGATATTCTCCGGGGTGCGCGAGTCCATCAGTCCCGCCATCGCGGCCGTCGCCGTGCTGCTGATCGCTTTCTCGGCAATCCTGCTTGTGGTCATCGCCATCCTGCAGAGCCGCTCACAAACTCTTCGCGCAAAGGCATCGGCATGAGACTGGTACCCTCGGTGCAGCAACTAGAGACAGAGATGACGGCCTGGCGGCGGCATCTGCATGCCAATCCAGAACTCGGCTTCGAAGAGTTCGAGACGGCACGTTTCGTGGCGGACAAACTGCGCTCGTGGGGCATCGAGACGACCGAAGGTGTCGGCCGCACAGGCGTCGTCGGCACGCTCAGGGGCAGGCTCGGCGCTGGTCGCAGCCTGAGCATTCGCGCCGATATGGACGCCCTGCCGATGACCGAGGCGCGGCCGCTGCCGCATGCGTCCCGCGTCCCCGGGAGGATGCATGGCTGCGGCCATGACGGCCACACGACAATGCTGCTCGGCGCAGCGTCAGCACTTGTTCGCTCGCCCGACTTCGCCGGCACGGTGCATTTCATCTTCCAGCCGGCCGAGGAGGGTCGAGGTGGGGCGCTTGCCATGCTGGATGAGGGCCTTTTCCAGCGTTTCCCCTGCGATGAAGTTTACGCGCTGCACAATTGCGAACGGCCGCTCGGCGAGATCGCCGTCCACCGCGGAACGGTGGCCGCGGCGGCCGATCGCTTCGAGATCGTCGTCCACGGCAGGGGCGGCCATGCGGCGACACCGCATCTGGCGATCAATCCACTCCCCATCGCCGCGCGCATCCTGCTCGCAATCGAAGCCCTGCCCGGCCGCCTGACCGATGTGCACGCTCCGGCAATCGTCACCGTTGGCAGCCTGCGCGCAGGCGAAGCCTTCAACACCATCCCCGATACGGCGTTTCTGACCGGCACCGTGCGCACCTTCGACCATCAGGTTCAAAAGACGCTGGAGACGGCAATCCGCCGCATCGCGAAAAACGAGGCTGAAGCTTTTGGCGCCAGCGTCGACATTCTCTATGAAACGCCCTTCGCGCCGACGATCAACACCCCGGCGCAAGCCGATGCGATGATCGCGATTGCGAACGAGGTGATGGGACCGGAACGTCTCGTCGTCGATCCGCCTCCCGAGATGGGCTCGGAAGATTTCTGCTACATGTTGGAACAGCGGCCGGGCTGCTATTTCTTGCTCGGCCAGGCCGACGATGCGCATCAGGCTGCGGCTCACGACACCAACTACGACTTCAACGACGCAATCCTGCCGATTGGCGCCAGCCTTTGGGTCAGGCTGGTGGAGCGCCGCCTGTCGGCCAGAGGCGCATCGTGATGCAACTGACGGAAAAGGACATTGTTTGGCGAAGCCATTGGCTGCGGCAGGTCCTGCCCGGGGACCCAGACCTTTCGCCTCCGCTCGAAGAGGCAACGCAGGCCGACATCTGCATCGTCGGCGGCGGGTATCTTGGATTGTGGACCGCCATCCGCCTCAAGGAGCACAATCCAGGCTTCGATGTTGTCATTTTAGAGCGCGACATTTGTGGTGGTGGCCCGAGCGGCCGCAATTCCGGAATGGTGCTTTCGGCATGGACCAAATACAGCGCGCTTGTCGCCCTGCGCGACGGAACCGACGCGCTTTCGATCATCAAGGCATCCGAAGCCGCGATCGGCGGCATCGAGGCTTTCTGCAAGGTCGAGGCGATCGACGCCTGGTTCGATCGCATCGGCTGGATCTGGGGCGCGACGTGCGAAGCACAGCTTGGCGCCTGGGACGACGCGTTGAACAAGCTGGCGGCGCATGGCTACGTGCCTGCGCGACGCGTTTCGCGCGACGAGATCGCGGCGATGGCAGGCACGACGAGCCACCTCGGCGGCGCGTTCGACGCTTCGTCGGCAACAGTGCATCCCGGATTCCTGGTGCGCGGCCTGCGTCGTGCAGCGCTAAAGCGCGGCGTTCGGATCTATGAAAAGTCGCCGATGAAGCGGTTTTCACGACGGGGCAAGCTCACGGTGGAAACGGCGAAAGGAACTGTATCCTGCGGCAAGGTCGTGCTTGCCATGAATGCCTGGTCCGGCGCGATTCCGGAACTGGCCCCTGCGATCTTCAACATCTCCAGCGACGACGCCATGTCACAGCCCATTCCAGACCTTCTCGACAAGATCGGCTACCGCCGGGCGCCGCTGATGATCGATTCCCGCGTCTTCGTTGGCGGTTGGTCTCCGACGCGCGATGGTCGGCTGTCCGTCGGCGTCAGCGGTGGCGTTATTGGCTTCGGCGGCATCGTCGACCAGCGTTTCCATGGCCAGTCCCCCCGTGTCGCCGAAATGCGTCGCGCGCTGCGGGACGGCCACCCGGCGCTCGCCGATTTTCCGCTCGAGACATCATGGAACGGCCCGATCGACCGGACGGTGAGCGGCGTGCCACTTTTCGGCGCTTTGCGCGCCAACCGCGATGTCGTTTACGGCTATGGCTTTTCCGGCAATGGCACGACAATGGCTTATATCGGCGGCGAGATCCTCACCGGCCTGTTGACTGACGGTGAATCGGAACTGACGCATTCGGCGCTGGTTCGTCCGGTAACGCGCGGTTTCCCGCCCGAACCCTTTCGCTTTGTCGGTGCACATTTTGTCCGCGGCGCTGTGCGTCGGCGTGACGATTTCGAACATGCCGGGCGCAAGCTCGATCCGGTGACGAGATGGCTCGCCGGGCTGGCTCCGTCCGGCGTCACTCCCTCCAAAGCCAATCTTCGCGCAAAAAAGGGATGACGATGTCCAAGGCCAAGATTTTCAAGCACAGCGAGTTGACCCTAAAGCCATCGGTCACGCCGACCGGAACGTCTTCGATCGCGCGCGTGATCAATGCCGAGATCAGCCGGACCATGGGCGGCGGCATCGAGTATCTGGAGAACGCCTCGATCGACTGGACCGTGACCTATGACGAGGTGCTGTTCATCCATGAAGGCACGCTGACGATCGAACTGGATGACGGCCGCCACGAATGCCGCCCTGGCGACATCGTCTGGCTGCCCAACGGCACCCACCTCAAATACATCGCCACCGAGCGTACCGGCTATTTTTACTGTCTGTACCCATACGACTGGGCAGCACGGCAAGGGACGGTAGAACCTTGAAGTGGCAGGCATATCATGGATTGGCCTTTCACGGCGCAGTTCCGGGGTAGCGAAACTGCTGTTTTGGCATCTCCGCGCCGACCGGCGCGGCGAAACAGTTCTAGTCACGGAATATGGCCAACCTTTCTCGCCGAAATCTCTGACCGGTGCTATGACCCACTGGTGCGCTCTCGCGGGATTGCCGAAGGGCCTTACGCTGCATGGTCTGCGGAAGTCACTTGGGGTCTATCTCGCCGAAGCGGAGGCATCCACCAGGCAGATGTTGGATGTCTCGGCCATGACGACATTGACCATGCCGAACTCTATTCCCGGGAAGCGTCGCAGGTGCGTTGGCTGTGCAGGGCATGGACCGAGTCGTACGGCTGGTAACGCGCTTGGCGAACCTCGTGGCGAACCTGTCAATAAACCCATTGATAATAATGCCCTTCCCGAGAGATGGGTGACAGTTCATTCCGGATAGATGGGTTACACTTTCGGCCCTTTGCAAGGAGAGCAAGGTGCCTTGGAGGGAGTGTAACGTCATGGAAGAGCGGCTGAAGTTCGTCGCCCGGCTGCTGGACGGCGAGAAGATGGCGATGCTTTGCCGGAAGTTCGATATCTCGCGCAAGACCGGCTACAAGATCCTCACGAGCTACAACGACAGCGGCCTGGAGGGGCTGACGGACCGATCGCGGCGGCCCTATCGCCACGCCAATCAGCTTCCGTTTCAAATCGAGAAGCTGATTGTGCGCCTCAAGCAAGACAAGCCGACATGGGGTGCGCCGAAGATACGCGAGCGGCTGGCCCGGCTGTATCCGGATGTGCACCGGCCCGCGATCTCGACGGTGCATGCCGTGCTCGACCGCCACGGCATGGTCGAGCGCCGCAAGCGCAGGCGCAACAGGGCGACGGGGACACCATTTTCAAACGGCTGTCGCCCTAACGATCTTTGGTGTGCCGACTACAAGGGCGAGTTCATGCTCGCCGATCGGCGCTATTGCTATCCGCTGACCATCACCGACTTCGCCAGCCGTTATCTCATCGCCTGCGAGGCGCTCTCGACCACCAAGGAAGCCTATGCCTTCACCGTGTTCGAAAGCGTTTTCAAAGAGTTCGGCCTGCCCAGCGCGATCAGGACCGACAATGGCGTTCCCTTCGCCAGCCCCCAACGCGCTGTTCAATCTCAGCAAACTGTCGGTCTGGTGGCTGCGCCTGGGCATCGACATCGAGCGCATCAAGCCGGGCCGTCCGCAGCAGAATGGCCGCCATGAGTGCATGCACCTCACCCTCAAGAAGGAGACCACCAAACCGGCCGGCGCCAATTTCCTTCAACAGCAGGCCAGGTTCGATGACTTCATCGACGAGTTCAACTCACAACGCCCGCACCAGGCGCTCGACATGGACTGCCCGGCCGAGCGCTACACCCCCTCAACGCGTCCCTACACCCGCTTGCCCGATCTCGACTACCCGTTTCACGACAAGGCCGTCACCGTCACCACCTGCGGCCGCATCTGCTATAACCGCAAGAAGATCAACCTCAGCCTTGTCTTTGCCGGCCAGACCGTCGGAATCAAACAGGTCGAGGACCATATCTGGCTGGCTAGCTTCATGGACTATGATTTGGGATATTTCGACGATGAGACATGCAGGCTCGAACCACTCCAAAACCCCTTCGGGCCAAAAGTGTTACCCATGTCTCCGGTATAAACCGTAACCTATGTGTCCGGAACGGACCTAACGATAATGGTGGGCCCGGAGGATCTATCAAAATCGATGAATTTACTGAGTTTTTCGTGGGCCAAAATAAGAAATCTTCCCGTATCGTCCCGTATACTCCCGTGGCGCAACGTCCAGAGCGATGCTCCAGAATGACCGAAGCCTCCACGACTGCGGACAGGCAGCTTTATTAGGAAAATATGATTGCGAAAAAGCCGCGTTTAGTCACGCTCTGTCCGTAGGAAAAGTACGGCACGATCAGAGCCTCAGTGCACAAGAAAAATGTCACACTGAGGCTCACCGAGGCGGCTATAATCCGAACAGGCGCCTGACAAGCTGCCATATATTTGCGAAGAAGCCAGGCGCTGGTCTATGGGCCTCATAGTAGGCCTGCCTACGCCTGTCATCCCTCAGCATGCCTGCGACTGTCTGGGCGGCCGTCATTTTGGGCTCCCATAAGATGCGTCCGTCGCGGATGACGTAGTGGGAATTGCAGGGCAGTTGCCCGCTGCCGATTGACGGCTGGAGCGACGGCCGTCCATCACATTCGCTAAACCGCCACTCTGCAGGTCCGAGAGGTATGGCAACCTTGCCCCCGCAGCCGCAGGCGCACAAGTGCACTGCAACCTGATATTCATCAGACACATACAGGACCCCTTGATCCAGCTCCCTGGGTACGAAATGGACCTTTTGAAGCCGGATATTATTCATAGCGCGGCTCGACGAAAAAACGAGGCAGGGTTGTGTCCATCAAGATGTGATAAGCCGGATGCTCCTCGACGTAAAATCCCCGGTATTGCTTGTACCGGATCACCGCAATGCAGGCGTTCATCGCATTCAGCTCGGAAATCTGAATGTTGGTGCGATACTCATCGCCAGCCTGATCAACGGTCTCAGCTAGAGCTTTGGCCCTGATCGCTTCGGCGTTCTCAGGCAGATAGACAGTCGCGCGGAGCATGCCTGCCAGCGCGCCCTGCTGTCGGTTCAAACCCATGCCGACGTCGATGAATGGGATTTTCAGACCAATGAGCAGGTCGAAAATTCCGGCGCGGGCCGATCCCTTGTCGACGCAGACAAAGGCAAAGGTGACGCCTTCCAAATCGGCAGTCGACCATTGGTCAATGAATTTCCTTTCAAGCTTCAACCCGCTCCGAAAGTTGTCATAGCGATCCTGGTAAAGCTCAGCCTTGGCCCGTTTAAAATCGACTTCCTGAAGTCGACCGGGAGACCGATAGGCGTTGTGGACGTGGAACACGTCGGCATCGAACCCGCGGATTTCCTGCACATTCGTCTTAACCATGAAGTCGAGCACATACGCACCGGTTCCCCCGAGTCCTATGATCGCGACGACCTCGTCCTTGAACCGCGCTGCCAGATCGCCGATTTCCGCACGGCTCGTCAGCGTGTCTTGGTACGTGAAGACACTGTCTGCGACCACATCGTGGTCGACTGCGAAAGTGAGGGGAGTCGCCTGCTGGTAGCGGCTCATAGCGGGACCGGACAGCAGAGCCACGTAATGCTCGATTTTCTCATAGAAATCCGGGAAGCCGCTCGGCGGTTTATTCGAGAACGAACGCTCGACCACTAGGTCGTCCTTTGACAGGGGCAGAGTCCTCGGACCACCGCCCAGGTTGGGGATCGGTCGCCCGTCGGCCTCATAAGGAACCCCGCCAGCGAAGAAGACCTGATGGTCGTCTTGCTGGACCTTCTCTGCGTCGACGAAGACAAGCTTGGTCACGAAAGCGCCCGTGCACAGCTCCAGCTGCGCGTTTAGGTAGGGGATGTCGCGCACAACCAAATATCCGCTGTCGAACCGGAGCGCGAAGCCCCGGTCAAGCAGCCGTTTTATGTCGGGATTATGATTCGCTAGTGCGATTAACACGGAACGCCATCCCATCTTTTGCCTTGACGGAGCCTCCGGGGGAGAGGATTCCGTCTCGGTCGTTGTGGCCCCGGGTGTAGGTGACCGAATAAGTCGCGCCCGGATTTTGGGGATAGTCCGGATAGGCATTGGTAACGACCTCGACATAAGTCAGTTCGTCTTTTTTCGGCACCTCGTGCGGCGTGCCGTTCACCACGATCGTGATGGACTTGTCGTGGCCTTTGTTATCATCTTCCTGCGCCATTGTGCTGTCCTTTCGCTTAGCCGCGTGGCGGATTGGGGTCGTGGCCGTGGCTATCGCTCTGCGCGATCTTGCCGTCCCGGTTGTGAATCTTGAGTTCGGTCGTTTGGTTGCGGCTGACGCCGCGGCCGAAGTCGACCGCCTCCTTCTTGGTGTCGAAGTGACCGGACGACCGCTGGCCTCCGCCCCTCTTCACGTCCCAGCCGCCATCGTGGTTGGGCACCACGTGATGCGTACCGGCCGCCTTGTGTGGCGCCATATCTTGTATCCTTTCGTCTGTTTCGGTATCAGAAGTATGTCTACTCCGAACAGATATGACGTTTAGCATGTCGGTTGTCAAGCACTCTCTGTACTGCTACTCTGAACAGAGGAACGCGAGAGAAAGAGGCAACCGTGACCACGCCGCTAGGCAACAAGATTCGCACACTGCGCAAAGGCAAAGGCTACACCCTGGACAGGCTTGCGGAGCTCGCTGACTCCAGCAAGAGCTATATCTGGGAGCTCGAGAACAAGGAGCCGCCCCGACCGTCCGGCGACAAAATCAGCAAGATCGCCACGGCGCTCGGCGTCACCACCGATTATTTCCTGACCGACGATGTCGAATTAGAGGACGCTGCAGATCAGGCGTTCTACAGGGAGTACAGAGCGCAGCGGCCGAAGACCAAGGCACGCCTGCGCCAGATGTTCGCGGTCATCAAGGACGATGAGCAGTAAGCGGGTCCGAACGCTGCGGCAATTGCAGTTGCGGCACTTCTCAACGCGTGGTTCGCATCCATCGATGTTCGGCGGGTCGTCTCAGAGTGCCGGGCCGCCGTTTCTGAGACGACGACCTGTTCTGGGCGAACTCAGCTCCCGTGGTTGCCAGAACGATGTGATTTAAGCGTCGCCCGTATCTTGGAGGACCCTTTGAAGACGTCGCGAATCTCCTTTTGGGTATCCGCAATGCTGCGGGCCAGCTTTTCCGGCAAAGGCTCAGGTGCCAGGCCCTGCCTCTCCTCTTCACGATTGATCAGACGCTTGAATGCAGAATTACGCTTCATCATCGCGGCTCTCTGTCATCATCAGATTTGATCGAACGCGGTGCACGTACCGAAGGTTCAATTCGGGCTCGAAATAATGTTTCCGCTTCACCCAAATGAAGCCGTCGGCCCGCGAAATGACCGCGACATCGATCGGGCCACCAACGGTCTGCATGCCACGCGAGACGTGACGCTTCAATGACGTCAGGTTAACGAGGGCCTCCGCCATCGAGGCCAGCTCGGATTTTGGCATGAATTCGACCATGTCCTCAATCTCCTTACGGGATTGTGAACGGATTTCCTCAAATTCCTCCTCACGCAACCTTTTCTTGAAGGCTGTCTCAGCCTCGCCAGCTTGCCGGATCAGTAATCGCCGCTCCGCCTCGGGCATATCCAGTTGAGCAATGATATCTTTCGAGATGCTTGAAATCGTGTTGTTCACGAAGGTCGTTATGTGTCTCTCGATACCCTCATCGAGGCCGTACAGGAACCGTTCGACCATTTCCCTCTGCGCAAACGGCAGGACACGCGACCGCTCGCCGTCGCGATCAATGTCGACGAAGTTGGTCCGCGCGTATTTCAACTTTCCGAACACCACGCCATCGATTTCGAAGGAGATCAGTGAAGGGAAGAGGTCCCTAGACCCGAACCCGGCGATGACGATGCCCGTTTGCGAGCCCGTCCTGGTCTCGCTCAAAACCGCGCGCTTGGCCAGAGCAACAACGCGATCGGTAAAACCCCGATCGTCCGCACGCATAAAGCTCTGTCCAACGATTTCTCGGATTTGAGTCTCACGACCTTTTGTAATCCTCGGAGCGGGACCGCCGATGAAGCTGGCGGGCCTGACACGCCGGTAAATCTGCTCGAACGTCGCCAGCACGAGATCAACAATTCTGTTGAGTTCGGTCTCCAGATGCATGCTTTTCTTGAAGTCCTTCAGCAGACGTTCAAGCCTTGTCGTGATGCGCTCGTTGATCTGGCGGATCAACGGCATGAGGATTGATTCGACCGCAGCTGTCTGGACCTTCACCGAGGCATCGTTTCCCCACGCGTTGAGATACGTCAAGAAATCCAGTGCCGCATCTTGCAATCTAGGGAAGGACTTGCAGTCGCGTCGATAGTCGCTGATCAGAATCTGCAGCGGCGCCTGCATGAACTGCATGCCGTTGTAAATCATGATCCCTATAGGGTCCCGATGGGACAAATCGAACAGCTTTTCGGCGGAATCGTAGGTCTTTTCCTCGACATCAGCCGCCGAAATCGTGACGGCGCTATCAGCGGCCAAGGCCACTGCGGATTTATTTAAGATCGCGATTTCCGCTGTCATGGCGCTACAGCGTCAATTGGCCTTATGTTGAAAAATACTGAAGCCGGGTCGGCCTCAGACTGAAAACGTGCCCACATCAAAAGCCGCCCACTCCCCATAATTCAGCTCGAATCTTTCGTGAGATTACGCTGCTTTGCTGGCAAGGGAAGTGGTTACTTCACTATTCTTCAACAAAATTGCCGCCAAGCTGTGACAGCGTGTCTTGGCGTGCTCCTAGAGTAATAAACGCCCCAGACGGCCGCGCATCAAATTGAACTCGGCGAATGCGGGTTCCAGAAACCACGCTGCCCGGCTCGAAAGACCGAGTTGAGGCGCAGTGTCCTGGCAGCTAAGGGCCGGGAGCGGAATGTCAGCATTGATTTTGTATGCCACCGAGCAGATGGGACGCAGTCGGCCGTCAGGCTACTCCACCCACCAGGTGGGGTTCGGAGGACCCCTCCCTCACTGACCTCCAACTCATCGCAAAATTCTCGAGTTTCATCGGCTACGCGACTTGAGTCGCAAACGAAGACGCGAGCTTGCTTGACGCTTACGATCACTACATCATTTCGAACGAATTCCGCCTACTCGTCAGGATTGCAGTGACACACCTGTGACAGGAATGGCGTTCGTCTCTTGCACAGGTACAGCTGGGACGCGGGTTGCGCTTGGCGTCGTCGAGGAGGACTACGATTTCCTTAGATCGGTCTTCTGCTACGCCGCTGATCTGCTGTCCGTCTCCCGCCGGGAATTCGACGCGTGGCTATGGAGGCGGGAGGCGTCTGTATCGAACCCCCAGCTAGTGTTTGCCTTTTGACTGGAAATCATTGAAGCATTAGCGCGCCTCATCGCCACCCGATGTTCCGTCAGATACGGCGGTAGACAGCGAGCGCCGCTCCTCCTCGATTGCGCAGTCATTCGACTAGATCGGCTTAAAGATGCTTTCCGCTGTATCGGACCGAAGCCGTGCCCAGAATTCCACAGCATACCTGTCCGTCATCCCGGCGACGAAGTCGCATATGTGGCGGGCTTTCAATGCCTTGTCTTTATCGGCATCCTGAACCTGCTTGCGCACGTCGTCCGGCATGAGCAGATGCCCGTTCTCCTTCTCAAGCGCGTCGAAAATATCTTCCACCAGCTGGGTGCCGCGGTATTCGCCGAGCTTGACCCGGTTCGAGTAGATCGTCGACAGATACGTGTACTGCTTGAGGATTTCGACTTTGATGCGCGTACTCTTGACCAGCTTCACCGTCGAAAGCGCCGGAAACTCTTCGTTGATCGTTAGCTCCACGTCGTTGATGAATTCGTGGACCAGTTCCGAGGAAAGCTTCATTCTCTTCCCTGCGTCCATGTTTAGATCACGGGAAGCCCTTATCGCATTGATGAAATTGGCTATATCAGCCTGCTGCCGTTCATCCTCAACATCCGACGTCTTGGTTTCGCCTGTCGCGAAGATGTCACTGAACATGGCTACGAACGTCGCCTGGACCTGCTGCATAGAGATGGTCTCGCCGATCTCGTCCTTCAGCTCTTTCGTTACGTCCTTTGCGACCCTCCCGAGCAATTCGTCATCAGTTCCTAAGATTGACGCCGGTGTCAGGAAACCCGCTTTGAGGCTGTCTTCCAGATCGTAAACGGAGTAGGCGATGTCGTCCGCGATATCCATGATCGCGCATTCGACAGTCTTGAACTTCGTGTTAGCCGGAACCTGCGTTCCACCCAGGACCTTCTGTTTAATGTCCGCGACAATCTTTGCCTCGGACGCATAATACCCCTTTTTCGGCTTGGTAGCCTCCGGGCGTTCTGTCTCTATCTCGACGTCGTATTTCAAGACGGCAGCCAGTGTACGAAAACACAGGTTCATGCCGGCACGCACGTCACCATCTACAGGCTGTTCGTACTTCGCCTTCTTCTCAAGGCGGCTCAAGATGCGTAGCGTCTGGGCATTCCCCTCGAACCCACCATACATCCTCATCTTCCCATCTAGCGCTCGCTCGCCGTTGTGGCCGAAAGGAGGGTGTCCGATGTCGTGAACAAGACCAGCCGCCGCGCACAGCCTGCTGTCGATCTTCCGATCACCTAGAGCTTCGTCGTATAGATGATTCAGGCGGTCCGCGATACCTTCCGCAATTTGCGAGACTTCGAGCGAGTGCGTCAGCCGGTTTCGGAAGAAGTCGGACTCGTGTCCGGGAAAGACCTGCGTCTTCCCTTGCAGCCGTCTAAAACTGGCGCTGTGGATAATCCTGCCGAAATCCCTAACGAAGGGTGGTCTCCAGGGGTCCGAGTCCCCGGCCTCGCCATTCTGGCGCTGCCGGTCCTCATCGCTGTACATCTTCACGCGCACTATCGGCGCACCTGGGCCTGCGCGCGCACCAACTCCTGTGCAGCCTTCTTCGCTTCCACCTCGCGCTTGAGCTGCATCCCGAGCCGTACGGCTTCACGAACACTCTCCTGCTTAGCTTCTGCAGCCTTTCGGGCTTCGATTACTGCCGTGTATGCCATATTCTTCCTCCTGTGAGCGCTGCGAACGAGGTATAACGAGCATGCGCCTTGTTGGTTTAAGTCCAGTTTTTCGAATACCCGTCTTCAGAAAGACTACCGGGCGCCTACGCGCGCCGGAACCCGTGCTTTCCGCAAAACATCCGCCAGGTGACTAGTCAGGCCGATTCTACGGTCGAGGTTAATGCCTGTGTCTGGCTTCAGGCTGGAGGAGAGCGACCGAAGTGCCTCCAATCCTTGAGAGACGTCGAAGTCCACCCACTCGCCTGCATCGCCGGGCACGATGACGTCACCGTCCGATACGCTGGCCCCGCTATGCAACTGGACGATCCAAAGCTCCGCTCCGTCGAAGACCCATTCGAATCTGGTCGCGCCAAGAGCACCGACTAGCCTGGCATGGACGTCACGTACCCGTGCAAGAACGCCATCGGGAACCGGTTCGGGATCTGCCAGTCCGACCATAAAGCGGTCTCCGGTTCCTTTGATCCCCTCGACCACGAGAACACCAGTCGATGTCTCGATCGCCGCACCTGACCACTGCGCCGCGACGCCCTTCTGCGAAAGCACCGAAGAGATGGCGGTGCCGTCAGGATCCTCAGCTTGGAGCAAGGCGAACGGATCTTGCCATCCCCGTGCGGTGGTGAACTTGCCGGGCACCTGCTCCCGTGGGCTAGTTCGTATCCATACCTCTTCAAGACCCGTAGCCCGGCCAAATGAAAAGGGTGCGACTCGCCGGCCTATGACCGTGGTTCTCGGAACGGGAAACCCGCTTATATCCGCGATCAGAAGCCCATAAGCCTTGTCGCCGATCATGCGGCTGAAATCGTTGGGCCACTCGGCCTTGACCAACCCGGCCGAGAAGAAGTCCTCGGAATGCTCCCAGAAGATCACGTTGCCCTTCTTCCAGCCCCGAGGTCTGGGATGCAGACTGAATTCAAGGCGTCCGTTTCGGCCGTCGGCGAAATCGACTTCCACTCCGTAGACTGTCTTGAAGAGCTGGACAGCCTTGTCCGCGGGAAGGCGCGCGAACCCGGGATTTTCTACTCCGCGAGGCGTCATGTCGGGGCGGAACTCGACTACATCACCCATCACGACGCCCGAGATACCACCGTCCGAAACATCGATCGTCTCGTTGACAATCGTGAAGGCCCCCTCGTCGGCCATGCGCTCGACCGCGGTCACCGCAGCAGCGGCAGTGTCCAGGCCGTAGACAAACTCGCGGCTTTGGGATTGATCAGCGCTAAAGCTGCGAACGTTTACCGTGCCTTCGGAACTGCGCTCGAAAAGAGACTGTATGGCATCGGCGACGGATTCGAACTGATGGTTTGCCTCGAAACCGGCGATGCGGCAGAACTGCTGCGCGGGTCCGCCGACTGCCGGCGCGAAGCTTACGAACTGCGCCACGTTAAACGTTTCCGCTAGCCGGTCCAATGTTTCATCTTTTCTGAAGACCGCTACGTCAGGTTGATCAGGCTTGTTATGCGAACCGCCCAAGTCACTTTCCTTTGAATCCACAACGCCTCAACACGCCGTGCGTGCCTGTCTTGTTTATCCTATCCGCAAGTTTCGCAATGGCCAAATGACGTTGGCTCACGCCCCCGTAATCTCCCCAACTTTGAAAGGCGGCCAACTTGTGCGGATGGGCAATGGACGGCTCAAGCCGCCGCGATAGCAAAACCAGAAAGCTACTCTTTTTTCACTAGGTCTGCGGAACAAATAGAGAACATCTGACCTTGTGTCAAGCTCTCACGCCCAAGGCCCCAAGCACCATATTCAAATTGCGCGCCTCGCTCCTCAAGATCGCTTATTTGTGGACGTTGCCGACGCGATCTGGCCGGCACATCTGCCCGGTCGTGTTCGAAACTTTGCTATTGCTGAATGTCCATTATGAGGGCGCAAAACAGTTATGCTAAGGGGTGCCGTCGTCGAGCAGAGCACGTTTGAGCTCGCGTGATCGAACCCGCAATGGATGGCACGGTGCTCCGTCCCGTCCTCGAACGGCGAGGCAGTATGAGAGATGGCGGCGCGATCATCGGGACTATCACGCGCCGCGACGATCAGGTTCATTCCGCAAGCCGAGAATCGGAGCGATGAGGACCTGGATTCCGGGGCTACATGAATCCACCCGACGTGGAGCTATGCAAAGGGTTGACCCTGAGCGAAGACGACCGGTCCAAACGGCCCAAGAGACAGAACGCATTTGGGACACAGTCGCGAAGTCGGTGTGCTCGTGAGCAAGACCTAGGCTTCATCGCAAAGCTCGCCGGTTGGTCGAAGGAGACGATGTGCTCGTAATTGAGAGGTATACTCAGATTGGAGCAGATGCGCGATCATTGGCCGGAAGGAGCCCTTCGGTATGCAAATGGTCAAACGGCAGAAGCAAACTCAAAGCGAAAGCTGCCAGGACATAGAGGCCGCGCCAGCGGGTCGCCCCCTTCCGGTTCTACCGCACATTGAGGAGCGACAGGTCGTGCGAACTGTTCGAAGATCGCAATTGCGAGCAATCGTCCCGCTATCGGACACGACCATTTATGAAATGGAACAACGAGGCGAGTTTCCTCGACGTTTCAATCTGGCCCCCCGCTGCGTCGTTTGGGACCTAGGAGAAGTCGAAGCCTGGATTCAGGAACGGCGGAACGCGTCCTCTGCTGGTTCAATCGAACTGGCCCCGGGACCAGACGTGCGGTCACGAAAGACGAGACCCGTCAAATCGGATCGAGGATGACGGCTGCCCCGGAAATCGGCTGCAGTGTTGGTGCGTGTTTATTGCCAGCCGTCCACGCTTCAATCATGTCGGCCCATTCCTGCAGCATGTGGCGCCGCTGCGGTTCGTATTCAGCCTTGTTATAGACGCCGCGGGAGGAGCGACTGTCTTCGTGGGCAAGGCATTTTTCGATCCAGTCGCGATTGAATCCGATCTCGTTCAGTAGGGTGGAGCCGGTCCGCCGTAGATCGTGCACCGTAAAGGGAGCAAGCGGCAGATCCTGTTTTTTTGCGCGGTCTACAATCGCCATGGTAATCCGATTGAAAGTCGCGCGCGACAGGGGTTCGTCGGCGTCGTAGCGAGATGGAAGCACATATCGAGAGGTAGCAGCGCAGGTCTTCAGCGCAATCATGATATCGAGGGACTGGCGGGAGAGGTAGACGTTATGTGGCTTCTTCCGCTTCATTCGCTCTTTGTGAATGCTCCATACGGCGTTCTCGAAGTCAACCTCATCCCACGTCGCGTCCAGAAGCTCACTTTTCCGAACCATCGTGAGCAGGATCAGCCTTAGCCCCAGCCGAATGGTTGGCAAAGTCGGCACATTTTCCAACTCTTTGAGCATGATTCGAATTTCTACGGGTGACAACGCGCGGTCTTTCGCCTCGAAGGTGGCTATCGACGCCGGTCCTACCTCGTCCGCCGGATTGGCGATCTTCTCGCCTTGCAGAATGGCATAACCATAGACCTGCTTAATGATATCCCGGACATGAATTGCCGTTGCTGGTGCGCCCCGGCCCCTGACCTTTGCACAGAGCGCCCGCAAATCGTCCGCTGTTATTTCTGTGAGGAGCCTTTTATCCCAAACCGGCAAGATGTCTCGATCGAAGACGGCTTTGCGCATGGAGCGCGTGCTGTCCGCCATCTTCGCCTCTTTAAACCATCTTCTGCCCGCATCGCCGAACGTGCCAGTCTCAGACAGGCGCCGCTTTTGACGCTGCTTTTCCTGGGCTGGTGATTTTCCGGCGGCCACCATTTTTCGTGCGGCAAGACAGCGGTCACGCGCCTCTGCTAACGTGATGCCTCCCTCACCATAGCGGCCCAGCGTCACTGTCTCTCGCCGACCATTCACTCGGTAGTCGTATCGGAACGATATTTGCCCCGTGGGAGCCACGGTCGCGTACATACCGTCACGATCGGTGACTTTGTATATTTTATCTTTTGATTTCAGCTTCTTAAGTGCGATGTCGGTGAGCATAGGAGGAGAAGGGTGGGGCGCATCTAGGGTTGTTCATGCCTAGTTTTACCGTCATTCGTTTTACCGTCAAGGCTCTGCGAGAGCCCATTCAATTCAATACTTTGCCTCGAAAGACGCCAACAGGCTTGAATCCGGCGCAGTGACGGCATCAGTCTGTAGGGAAGATGGCGCGAAAAGGAATGCCGTCAGATCTACCGCCAAATGATTCCGCTTAGGGGCGATAGTCAGCGATAGACGTAGAGACCAAAGCAGCTTAAATTCAAGCGCTTAATGACGTTTCGGCGATAGTCGCCGAATGCTGGCGAACGACCGAGCTTTATTCCCACTCGATTGTTCCAGGCGGCTTCGACGTCACGTCGTAGACGACGCGGTTGATGCCGCGGACTTCGTTGATGATGCGGGTGGCAGCAGCCCCCAGGAAGGCCATGTCGTAGTGGTAGAAATCCGCCGTCATGCCGTCGACCGAGGTGACGGCGCGCAGCGCGCAGACGAACTCGTAGGTGCGGCCGTCGCCCATCACGCCGACCGTCTGCACCGGCAGCAGCACGGCGAATGCCTGCCAGATGGCATCGTAGAGGCCGGCTTTGCGGATCTCGTCAAGATAGATGGCGTCGGCTTCGCGCAGGATCTCCAGCTTTTCGCGGGTGATGCCGCCGGGGCAGCGGATGGCGAGGCCCGGGCCGGGGAATGGATGGCGTCCGATGAAACTCTCGGGCAGGCCAAGCTCCTTGCCCAGCGCCCTGACCTCGTCCTTGAACAGCTCGCGCAGCGGCTCGACCAGCTGCATGTTCATGCGCGCCGGCAGGCCGCCGACATTGTGGTGCGACTTGATCGTCACCGACGGGCCGCCGGTGAAGGAGACACTTTCGATCACGTCGGGATAGAGCGTGCCTTGCGCCAGGAATTCGGCGCCGCCGAGTTTCTTGGCCTCTTCCTCGAACACCTCGATGAACAGCCGGCCTATGGTCTTGCGTTTTTTCTCCGGATCCGACTCGCCCTCGAGGGCGTCGATGAAACGGTCCGACGCGTTGACCAGAATGAGCGGCAAATTGTAGTGCTCACGGAACATCGCCACCACGCCCGCGGCCTCGTCCTTGCGCATCAGGCCGTGGTCGACAAGGATGCAGGTCAGCTGGTCGCCGACCGCTTCGTGGATCAACAGCGCGGCAACGGAGGAATCGACGCCGCCCGACAGCGCGCAGATGACCTTGCCCTTGCCGACCTGCTTGCGGATCGCCTCGACCGCGTGCTCGCGGTAGGCGCGCATGGTCCAGTCGCCCTCGATGCCGGCGATGTTGTGGACGAAGTTCCTGAGCAGCCGGGCACCGTCGGGCGTATGCACCACCTCGGGGTGGAACATGATGCCGTACATCTTGCGCTCGATGTTGCCGAAGATGGCGAAGGGCGAGCCCTCCGATTTGCCGAACACCTCGAAGCCGGTGGGCAAGGAGATGACGCGGTCGCCATGGCTCATCCACACCTGGTGGCGCTGGCCGGGCGCCCACAGGCCCTCAAACAGCGGGCTGTCCTTCTGGATCTCGACGAAGGCGCGGCCGAATTCGCGATGGTCGGAGCTTTCGGCGACGCCGCCCATCTGCACGCACATGGCCATCTGGCCGTAACAGATGCCGAGCACCGGCACGCCGGCGTCGAAGACGATCTGCGGCGCGCGCGGACTGCCGATATCGCCGGTCGAAGCCGGGCCGCCGGACAGGATCACGGCTTTCGGATTGATGCGCTTGAATGCCGCTTCGGCCGACTGGAACGGCACGATCTCGGAAAACACGCCGGCCTCGCGGATGCGGCGGGCGATGAGCTGGGTGAACTGGCTGCCGAAATCGACAATCAGGACGGTATCGGGATGATTGGCTGTTTTCATGGCGAGCGTTTAGAGAAAGAAATGAGTCGACGCAATGGGTTGCGAGTTTCAGAGCGGTCTGGCGTCTTCATGCGGCGAATCTTTCAGAAGCGTGCCCGAACCGATGGCCTGTTCGAGCCGCATGACGGCCTCCGCCAGCTTCTCATCGATGACTTCAAGATATTCGGTCCAGTCGCCGACATGCCTGAGATCCGCCGCCCCGTCGGAAATGCCGCGCAGCCCGATCAGCGGAATGTCGAACAACTGGCAGGCGCGCAGGCAGGCGAAGGTCTCCATGTCGACCATGTCGGCGTTAACAGCATCATAGGCCGCACCGGTGATGATCGCGCCGCCGGTCGATAGCGTCGCCTGCTTGATATCAGGTATCTTGAAGGGCAATGGCACGGTCACCGGCAGGTCGAGGAAGGGTGTGGCACCCTTCTCGAAGCCGAGCGGCGAAGCGTCGATGTCACGGTAGCTGACCGAAACCGCCTGGTAGATTCCCGTCTGCTCCAGCGTCCGGCTGCCGGCTGAGCCGAGCGACACGACGAGGTCGGGCAGGGTTTTTTGCGACTTCAGCCAGGAGAGTTCAGCGCCTAGCCTGACGCCGGCCTCGACCGGACCGACACCTGTCATCAATGGCGTGAACAGCTGCTTGAGATGCGGACCGTATTCGGCCTGCGCCGCCATGACGAAGAGGACGTCCTTGCCCGACAGGCGGCGAATTTTATCGGTCATGATGATTTGCTCCTCTCCGCCCGATCACCTGCTTATCTGCGCCGCCGCTCGCCGGGACCCGCTGCCTCCGGCAGCTCCCGGCGTCCGTGGCCTTTCATCGTGCCACCGGCACGATGAATTCGCCTGCGGCGAACCGGCCACTCACCCTTCTATCCCATCACGCCCGACCACCGTCATCATCGTTCCGGTCATGGTGGCGATCAGCTTGGCCTCGCCGTCGGCGGCAAAGGCGTAGGCCTGGCCGTCGGCGACGATGATGGTGCGGCCTGGCTTGGTCACCGAGCCGCGGAACAGGAAGCGCTCGCCCCTGCCCGGCGCCAGCAGGTTGACCTTGAACTCGATGGTCAGCACGCCGGAATTTTCCGGCATCAGCGAAAAAGCGGCATAGCCGCAGGCCGAGTCCAGCGCGGTCGAAATGACGCCGGCATGGAGGAAGCCGTGCTGCTGGGTGAGTGCCGCCGAATAGGGCATCTCGATCTCGATGATGCCGGGCGTCACCAGCGTCAGTTCGGCGCCGATCGTGGCCATCGCCTTCTGGCGTGCGAAGGAGGTCCTGACGCGATCCTCATAGTCCGGGGCGGGTACGATCTTTGCTGCCATGGCCGCTGCCTTCCTTTATGCGGATAAGCTTATTGCAGAGGCATGGACGGCAGGCAAATGCTTTTGCTGCACTGCACAATCGGCCTGGCCTGCCGGCTGGCGCAACGCATCCGCCAGGAATAGGCGACATCCGATCGGATTCAGGCCGACCTGCGCAACGCACAGAAGTAAAACCCGTCGGTGCCGCTCAGCGCCGGCGACAGCGAGATGTCGCCTTTGGCGCCGATGCGCGCGGCTGCCGGATGGCCGGGAAAACGGCTGTCCCAGAGCTGGCGGTGGTCGACGGGAACAAAGCCGCTGTTACGGTCCCGAAAGGCCGCGATCTGCTCGCCATTCTCCTCATCAAACACCGAGCAGGTGATGTAGACCAGCAGGCCGCCCGGTTTGACATAGGCTTTGGCCGCATCGAGGATCGCCGACTGTTCGCCCTTGCGGGTATCGAGCTGCCTCTGCGTCAGCCGCCATTTGGCGTCGGGGCGGCGCCGCCACGTGCCGCTGCCGGTGCAGGGCGCGTCGACCAGCACGATGTCCATGTGGTTGCCGAGCGGCGCGAGTTCCGTGGGCTTGGTGACCACCTGCACATTGCGGTTTTCCGAACGACGGATGCGGTCGAAGATCGGCGCCAGCCGTGCTTTCTCCGCATCGTGGGCAAAGATCTGGCCACGATTTTCCATCGAAGCCGACAGTGCCAGCGTCTTGCCGCCGGCGCCGGCGCAGAAATCCAGCACCTGCATGCCGGCTTCGGCCCCGGCAAGGGCGGCCGCGATCTGCGAGCCTTCGTCCTGAACCTCGAACCAGCCCTTCTGGAAGGCCGGTTCGGCCTGCACATTCGGGTGCCGGCCATCGCCGTCGATCGGTGGAATGCGGATGCCGTGCGGGGCGATTGCCGCGGGTTTGGCGCCGGTTCCCGTCAGTTCGGCCAGCACCTTGTCGGGGTTGGCCTGCAAGGTGTTGACCCTGAGGTCGAGCGGCGGGCGCGTCGCCAGTGCAGCGCCCTCGTCGGCCCAACTCGGGCCGAAGGCTCGCTCGAAAAGCGGCGCGCACCAGTCGGGAACATCCGCCCGCACCGCGTCCGGCGCATCGGCGAGCCGACCGTCGGCGATGGCCTGAAGCTCGGCGGCGGTCAGCAGCGGCGGTGCGAACTTGTCACCATCCAGCGCCTCGTTGAGCGACTGGGCCGTCTGCCCCCATTCGAGCAGCAGGGCGCCGAAGCCAATGGCGCGCGGCGTGTCCTGCCCCAGCAGCCAGCCCGCGGAACGCTTGTGGCGCAAGGCGTCATAGACGATGTTGCCGATGGCCGCACGGTCGCCGCCGCCGGCGAAGCGATGCGACAGGCCCCAATCCTTCAGCGCGTCCGCCACCGGCCGGTGGCGCCGGCCGATGTCTTCCAGCACTTCGATGGCCGCAGCCAGCCTTCCGCCCAGTCGCATTGTCTTGTTCCGTCACGCAGAAAATTATTCCGGCCCTGCTCTAGAGCGCGCAACCGGCGCGCACAAGCAGGTCGGCCGGCACAACCGCTCTGCTTTCCAACTTTTCTGGTTGCGAATACTCTTCCGATTGTGATTCGCGGCGCGAAAAGGTGAACCGGCGGATCGACACGAGGAGAGGGCAATGAAGACTTATCTGGCGGAAGTTCTAGGCACATTTCTATTGGTGTTCATCGGTACGGCTTCTGTGGTGACGGGCGGCTTCGGCGGCGCGCTGCCGCTTGGCCAGGAAGGCATCGGTCTGGCGTTCGGCATCGGCCTCATCGCCGCGGCCTATGCGATCGGCCCCATTTCGGGCGCGCATCTCAATCCGGCGGTGACGCTCGGCGTCTTCCTTGCCGGCCGGCTGCCGGCCAAGGACGTCATCCCCTACTGGATCGCGCAGGTCATCGGCGGCGTCCTTGCTTCACTGGCGTTGTGGATCATCGTCTCCGGCCAGGTTGGCGGACACACCACCGGCTTCGGCGCCAATGGCTGGGATGTGACGAAATGGGGTGTCAGTTCGGCCTTCCTGTGGGAAGTGATCGGCACCTTCACCTTCGTCACCGTGATCCTTGGCGTCACGGCCGAAAAGCACTCGACGGCGTTCGCCGGACTGGTCATCGGCCTGACGCTGGCAGGGCTGCACTTCGCCATCATCCCGGTGACCGGCACGTCGCTCAACCCGGCCCGCTCGATCGGTCCGGCACTGTTTTCGGGAACTGCGGCGATCGGCCAGCTCTGGCTGTTCATCGTGGCACCGCTGATCGGCGGCGCCATTGCCGGCGTTGTCGCCAAGGCGCGCATCTTCGAGAAGGACTGAGCTTTTTTGGAAGGCTGAATATGCGAAGGCGCGGGCCATGGCCCGCGCCTTCGCGATTGGCACGATAGACGCGGTAAGTCTTCTATTCCCGATGACGACTTAAATAGGCTCGGCCCTAGACGGCAGCTTCACGCCTCATGTCGGTCCTGGAACTGAATTTTGCGGCGCCCGAGAACGGACATCGCCTGCGGTCGCGGTTGCGCCAAATAGGACAGGCTGAGGAGCCAAACTATCTCCCCGTCGGCACTGTTTGCAGCATTTCCGAGAGGCTTCGCTCCTGCTGGCCTGTGAACGCAAGGTCCAGGCCGGAAAGCAGATCGACAAGGTGACTTCTCATCAAGTCTGCCGCGGCCTTGGCGTCATGGCGTTCTATGGCGTCAACAAGGGCGTGATGGGCATGGCTTTCGCAGGTTGTGTCCCGACGCTTCCAATAAAGGGCTATAATCAGAGAAGATCTCGATAAGAGATCCTTGACAAAACCCGCAAGGGTGGCGTGCCCAGCGATGTCGGCGATCGCGAGGTGGAACCTCGCGGACAGAACGATCGCTTCGCCGTCCTGATTGGCATGCAGGGCTTCGTGCTCCATGGTCAGATGGTGCCGCAATTGCTTGATGGCCGCCGGCTTTGCCACTTCAGCGGCAAGCGCGGCCACCTTTGGCTCTATAAGCGCGCGAGCTTCGAATACCTCTCGTGCTTCCTGTTTTGTCGGCTGGGCGACAAAAGCACCACGGTTCGGCTCCAGACGAACAAGCCGATCATGAGAAAGGGCCTGCAATGCCTGACGAACCAAGGCCCGGCTTACGGAATAAATCGACGAGAGCTCGTCCTCGGGAAGCTTCGTCCCAGGGGGGATACGATGGCTGATGATCGCTTCGCTTAGTGCTCGGTATACCGGGCTCCAGCGCGCGAGTTGCGCATCCCCAGATTGTTGACCTTGATTTGGTGACTTCATGCTCGGTTGGCGATCTCTCAGATTTTGTCTGGCTATCATGAGTGAGTGCAAAAATCCACAATCATGGCCTGGGATGTGCACAATTCATGCGTAGCACGTAAGATCTTGCATGCCGAAATACCAGTTCTTCCACCACGCCCGAGCTAGCCGACCGGAGAGAAAGGAGAAAACATCCCGGCGAACGATTTGGGCCGAGGTCGTTGATATCCGCCTTGCACGGCCGTCAATAGGCCCAGATGGACAAGACCTTCGCAAAGCCGCACAGCGCAAGATACACCTTCGAGAACCGGAACGCCCACCTGGTGGGTAAGCGCCAGAGCAAGGTCGGCCATTCCTGCGCAGCCCAAGATGATCGCCTCGGCCCCGTCCTCGTCAATCGACCGCTTGATTTCCTTCGCAATGCGATCGTGCGCGTTGGAATTCGGACGCTCCAGCTCCAGGACAGGAACATCACACGCCCGGACGCCCGTACAACGGACCGATAGTCCATACCGGATGAGGTTCTGTTCGATCGAGGGAATGGACTGCCGGAGTGTGGTTACAACTCCAAAGCGCCCGGCAATCAGGCTGGCCATGTGGAATGCGGCCTCGCCAATCCCCAGCACCGGTGCTCTGGTCGTGCACCGCGCCGCATCGAGCCCGGTATCGTCGAAGCATCCAATGATCACCGCATCGGCGGTGCCGCGATGACGAATAATCTCGCCGATGAGGCCGGGAACGGCAAAGGCCTGATCATAATAACCCTCGATACTTGGTGGCCCATCTTGCGGGTTGACGGTCACGATCGTCGTCGACACGCTCGCCGCCCGTCGCGCCGCTATATCGATCGTTGCCGTCATCGAGGCTGTCGTGTTCGGATTGATGATGAGAATTTTCATTGTGCCTTCGAGGGAAACTTGGATGCGTCGGAAGGTGCGGCCGGAAAGGGAAAATCGAATACAATCTCATGCTAGATTGTAAACAATTGTACCGCCTGTCAAGCGAGTTGCCTGATTGGGATCGCTTTTTGGGCTATTTCCCTACCCGGAGCCCTCTTCACCGGCCTACGTTTCGTTATCAGTAGATCACGCCTTTTCTCGATTGTGGAAAAAGATTGTTGACGTGAGTGGAAAATTTTGTTCACAATGTTCGATACGATCCAGACTCCAACGAGATCGCTTCAACCAAAAGAGGGTAACAATGAACAGAGATCCTGTCGCAAACTCAACTATGGCCACCCTGCTGGCCGCGAACCAGGTGAGCCGACGCACCGTATTGAACGGGATTGTCGCCGCGGGAGCCACCGCATTGGCCTCGCCCCTCTTCATTCGCGGAGCAAGGGCATCGTCCGGTCAGGTGAATGTGCTCGGTTGGGCCGAGGAGTTGCCCGACTCGGTCACCAAGAAGTTCACGGCCGCAACCGGCATCGAGATCAAAATCACGCCGTTCTCGTCCAACGAGGAGCAGATGAACAAGCTCATGGCGACCGAGGGTGAGGGTTTCGATCTATGCCAACCCACGGTCGATCGGGCTGCGCAGTTCAAGGATCTTGGGGTATTGGCGCCGATCGACCCAAACAAGATCCCCATCGACGATATCTTGCCGGCCGTAATGCAGGGAATGAAAGCCTGGCAGTCTGCGGAAGGACTTTTCAGCTTGCCGCATTGCTGGGGCACGGAAGCCATCGGTTGGCGTAGCGACCTGACGAAGCTCGACTACAAGACGCTGAGCTACGGTACCCTGTGGCGGGAAGAATATGTCGGCAAAGTGCAAGGCAAGCCGGACACGCTGCTGCTTGGAATTGGCCTTTGGTTCGATGCATCGGGAAAGCTGCCGTCAAATCGTATGCTCGACAGCTACAAAGACGAGCCGACGATGAGGAAGATTTTCGATGAAATTCTGAAGTTTGCCGTCGCTCACAAAGCGCAGATCAAGCAGTTTTTCGACACGTCCGACTTGGTCAAGTCCGGTTTCATGGAGAATGGATGCGTCATCGGCCAAGTGTGGGACGGGCCGGCACTTTCATTGAAGAAGGAAGGCAAGCCAATTCAGTACATGGCTCCGCAGGAAGGGGCTCAATCCTGGATAGACGGGCTGTCCGTGGTCGCCGCGTCCAAAAATGTTGAACAGGCCTACGAGTTTCTCAAATTCCTTTATACGCCCGAGGTCTCGGCCATGGTGGCGGAGGGTTCCGGCTATAATGGTGTCATGAAGGGAGCTGATGCTTTTCTTTCGGCCGAAACCAAGAAGAGTTTTGCCGAGGCCTATCCTGAAGATGCCTTGTCGAAACTTTGGAGCCGCCCGGAAGAGCCCGGCTGGTATGGGGCGGCGCGCAACGAGTACGCCGAAAAGTTCAAGGCAGCCTAGCAACCAAGGGCGGGTTGATCGGCCCGGGGCGGGCCGGCAACCTGACTACAGCTAGACTCAAAAGCAGAGGGACTGTGTTGCACATTTCTGGCGTGTCCGATGCCGCACCGGGACGAGGATCTGTCGAGTTGTCGGAACTGGAGGTCCGGTTCGGCGATTTCGTGGCAGTCCACCGCACAAATCTGAAAATTGAATCCGGCGAGTTCTTCAGTTTCCTCGGGCCTTCGGGATGTGGAAAAACCACCCTGCTGCGAACCATTTCGGGTTTCATGGAGCCGACCGTCGGACAGATCAAGATCGGGGGGGTGGACATGAAAGGCGGCGGTCCCAACAAGCGGCCGACCGCATTGATCTTTCAGAATCTGGCCTTGTTTCCTTTGATGACGGTCGCCGACAACATCGGTTATGGCCTACGTGTTCGCGGTGTTCCCCGGCCGACACGAGATGCCGCCGTCGAGCGCCTGCTCGATCTCGTTTCCTTGCCTGGCCAGGGCAAGAAAATGATTGCCGAGTTGTCGGGAGGGCAGAAGCAGCGTGTGGCTATCGCACGAGCTCTTGCGGTGGAACCGTCGGTCCTCTTGCTGGACGAGCCGCTTTCGGCACTGGATCTGAAACTGCGTCAGCACATGCGGGCAGAACTGCGAGCGATCCAGCAGCGGATCGGCATAACCTTCATCTACATAACGCACGATCAAGGCGAAGCGTTGGCCATGTCGGATCGCATCGCCGTCATGAATGCCGGTCGCATCGAACAAGTCGGAACGGCCAGATCTGTTTATTGCGACCCGAAGACCCCTTTCGTCGCGTCGTTCGTGGGCGAGAACAATGTGATCCACGGGCGGGTCAAAAAAGTGTCGGGCGCCGAGGCAGTGATAGCGACGCCACTGGGGAATCTTGCGGGTCGAACCACGGGAACACTGCGGCAAGGAGATCAGGCCGCGTTCTTCATTCGGCCGGAGACTCTGAGGTTGCAAGACTCAGCATGTGATTTCAGTTTCTCGGGGGAGGTCACCGAGGTGTCCTACGAAGGAAGCACCTCGCAAATAGTGCTTAGAACGGACGCTGGCCAGCGCATGCTGGCGCGCGCGACCACGAGCAGGACATTTGCGCCTGTCGCGGGCGAACGGATCCATGTCGGCCTCGATCGGGCTGATGGGATAATCATGGCTGCCGACGGGAGCGGCTCATGAGGAGCCAGGTCGTCCTGTATGTGATTTTTCTGCTGCCGCTGACTACGGTGGTCCTGCTGATCCTGGGCAGCAGCCGGTACGACCGCCGGTCGGGCACGGTGCGGGGCCAGGGATTCCTGGAGCGAAACGGCGCCATTGTCGCCACCTACCTGGTCCTTGCCACTTTCATATGGATATTCGTCACCATTATTTTTCCCCAGATTGCCATGGTGGATTTGTCTTTCCGCCCAAATCTGCCGCCCAGGCAGGCCGGCGGCCCGGATGATCATTATACTTTGGATAACTATCGGTATTTCTTGTTCGGGCCGCCAGGCAGCACCGATTTGTTCAATTTTCTACACCTTAACGCCTATGTCGCGACTATTGTCGCGAGCGTTTGCATAACCATATTCAATTTTTTACTCTGTTATCCGATTGCATATTTCATGGCGCAGTCCGCGTATCCGCGCACGCTTCGCCGCCTCATTGCTTTTTTGATATTGCCATATTGGGTGAACGAGGTTTTGCGCGTATTCGCGATACGCCTGCTGCTGTCCAATTCCGGCATCGTCAACAACGTCCTGATCGGCACCGGTATTTTGACGGAGCCGGTGGATTTCATCGGCAACAATGTCGGTCTGTATTGGGGCCTCAGCTATTCCTGCATCCTGGTGATGGTGTTCACGCTCTACAATGCGCTGGAGAGCCTGGAGAAGAGCCAGATAGAGGCTGCCAGGGATCTGGGCGCGCCGTGGTGGCATGTTCACGCATTCGTCGCCATGCCGCATGCGAAGCCTGGAATTGCGTCCGGCTGCTCGCTGACATTCATGTTCTGCGTCGGATCACTGGCGGCACCGCTCGTGCTCGGCGGCCCACGGACCTTGTGGTTCACTCCCGTCATCTACAACCGGTTCTATCAGGCCCTGAACTGGCCTCAAGGTGCCGCCTACGCGTTCATTCTCCTGGTGAGCTGCGTGATTTTCGTCCTGGTGACCCTGCGGCTGTTCAGGCTGAGACTAGGGCAGATCGCGCGATGAAAGCCGAACCGATGCATCGCGTAGCTTTCCGCATCTACCTGGGATTGTTCATGCTGCTGCTCTTGTCGCCGCTGGCGGTCATGGGCCTCTCGGCCTTCAACACTCCGAGCTATCCGCAAGCCTGGCCGATCGAGGGTTTTACCTTGGCTTGGTTCCGCAAGCTCACGACCAGCAGCGATCTGCTGGAAGGGTTGCGCAACAGCATCATCATCGCCGTCGCCGTCACGGCTCTGTCAGTGCCTATCGGTCTCGCGGCGGCGATCGTCATGAATCAGCTCCAGGCGAGATTCCGATCGATCTACTACCTCGTCGTTATTTCCCCAATGCTGACGCCCGGGATCATTACCGGGGTTGCCACCGTGGTCTTCTGGCGGGAGATCACCCGTCAGGCCGGGCTAAGCTATCTCTATAACGGGCTGCTCCTCAGCGTCATCGCGCAGACCACCTTCATCTCCAGCCTGTGCATGCTGATTGTTCTCGCTCGACTGCAGCGCTTTGACCGAAGCCAAGAGGAAGCCGCCCTGGATCTCGGTGCAACTCCACTGCAGATTTTCTTTGGCATCACACTGCCGTTCCTTCGTCCGGCACTTGCCTCATCGGCCGTGCTCGCGCTGTTGTCTTCGGTGGAGGAATTCAACGCCACGACATTCACCATCCTGGCCGACAAAACGCTCACGACCGTACTGGCCGGCCGCATACGCGTGGGCTTGACTCCAGAAATCAGTGCGTTGGCCGTGGTGATTGTCGCGCTGACCCTGCTCATTGCCGTTGGTTACGAAATCGCCAGCCGACGCGTCGAGGCAACCAGTTCGCGCCGATAGCTGCTGACACACAGAACCCCAAGGAGTTCCAGAATGAAGACCATTCGCCTGATCGCGGAAGAACACCTCACATATGTTCCTCACCACGTTGCCGAGCATCTGGGTCTGTTCGAACGTCAGGGGCTTGCGATCGAGGTAAACTACGATTCCGGTCCGGGCGGTTCGTGGCTTGCCGATGTGTTGGCCGAGGGCAAGGCAGACATCGCGCGGGGCGGCGTGTGGATTCCGTTGATGTATCGCGGCAGGCTGGAAGAGTTGCGCATCTTCACCCAACTCTGCGGATTCAACACTCAAGTACTGATCGCGCGCGAGCCATATCTCAATTTCCAATGGAGCGATCTTTACGAGAAGAAAGTCCTTCTTCCCGCCGGCTCGACGAGTCAGTGGATGTTTTTAAAAGGTGTGCTGCGCGAAAGTGGTATCGATCTCAGCCGTATTCAGTTCATCCGCGACCTCGATGAAGCCACCACAACCCGGCTATGGCGGGGTGGCTTTACCGATTTCTATCTGACCTATTCGCCGCTTGCCGACGCGCTTCTCATGGAGGGGTTCCACCTGGCCGCAGACCTATCGGTGGTTGCCGGGGAGGTGCCTTGGAGCGTTTACTACACGACCCCCCGGTTCCTGGCAGGAAACAGGACGGAACTGACCAGTTTCGTTCGTGCGCTATCCGAAGCCAGCGAGTGGATCGGCGCGCATACGCCGGAGGAAATCGCGAACCTGATCTCTCCTGATTTTCAAACCATACCGATCCCCGTTTTAACCGCAGCAGTGCAGCGAATGCGCTCACACCAAACTTGGTCCGCCGATATGTCGGTGAGGCGCGAACCGTTCATGCGCTATCAGGGTATGATTGCCGCGTACGGGCTCATCGATGCGCCGGTCGCCTACAACGACATCATCGACACCATCAGCATCTGATGCTGTTTCACGTGCCAAGCGTCTGAGGGATCGATGGGACATTATGCATTTTCAAACAGGACAGAAAAGCTGCTCGAGGGGTTCGAGCCGAGTTTCGATTTCATACCCGTCGATCCCTTGCCTGAAGCTGAATTCGTCGACCGGTTGCGACGCATCCGGCGTGCGGCGGTCGTTGGTGAGTATGACGCGCTCATCGTCCATACCGACGATGTCGGCTGGTATCACACCTCGAACTCGTATTTGCGCTACATCTGCGATTGGTCGCGCGAAGGCCTTCTGATCATTCCGACCGATATCGACAAGGGCCTGCAGCTCGTATCCTTCTTCAGTGACTCGGTCGTGCTTCCGCCGGCTGGAGAACCTCTGCTGGTAGACAAGATATGGCAGGTCGGCTGCTGGGGCCGCGAATATGCGGACAGGCCAGGGGTGCCGATTCAGAAGGCAGTGACCTCGGTTCGCGACATCCTGGCCAAGATGGGACTGGATAGTGGACGAATTGGGCTGATCGGCGACCACACATCCGCGCCTTACTGGGCAAAACTGGGCGCCGCATGTCCCGATGTCGAGTTCTCAGCCGAGAACGGCATTGTCGACCGAATGCAGCGTGTTCGATCCCCCAGGGAGATCGAACTGTTTCGCGCAGCAGGGCAACTCATCGATATCGGCATCCAGGCCGCGTATCATGTCATCCGGCCCGGGGTGACAGACTACGAAATCTATGCCGCCTTTACCTTTGCGCAGTTGTCTCGAGGGGGAGAGACGGGCGACGGCTATCAGATTGGTATCAACCCGTTTGGCACCCACTGCGGGCGACCTTACGGACATATTGTGGCTCCAGGCGATCTGATAAATCTTTACGTTTCAAATGTCACGTATCGAGGCTACTTCGCGCAATCCTCCCGGATGATTGCCGTTGGCAAGATCAGCGCCAAGCAGGAGGAGGTCCTGGAGATGTGCGCGGAAGGCGTTCGACGCGCCACCGCTATGGCTCGCCCTGGTGTTCTGTTGCGCGATATCAACGAGGCCTCGTTCTCCCCATTCATAGAACTCGGATATCTCCCTGACGCAGAGGCTAGAACGATGCCCTTCAACTGGGAGTCGATGCCAGACGGGTCGGCAAGGGAGATCCTGCGGCAGTATGTTCCGGATGCTGACTGGGAACGTCAGGGTCGTCGCCTGGACCATATCTATCCGGCGCAAAGGGGGCCGCACAACCCCAACCTAGGTCACGAGGTTTCTATGCCAGGCATGCCTCTTTACAACATATCTTCGAACAATTTTGATCGCTTGGAACCGGGAATGGTCTTTGTGTTGCACTCGCAGTGGCTAGAGCCCTCGGTCGCAGGTGCCAACCTGGGGGATTGCTTCGTCGTCACATCGACCGGCGTGGAGAATCTAACCCGATACACTCCGGTTGAAACCCACAGAGTCTCCGTTTGAGATATGGGACCGGGATTGCCCTCAGGTCGATGGTTGTTCCCCTGAAGCTGACAGCGTATGCGAAAGCCTCCGATTTTTCGGGCCTCCCTAGGATAGACGTTCTCGCCGCCGCGGATGACCATGTCCTTGACCCGGCCGACGTCGGCCATTGCCCAGCCGCAGCGCGAGCCAGCCCTCAAGCGCCAACCTGAGCCAGAGTTCATGGCACAAATATAAGAAATACATATGTAAGAAATACCACGATATGGACAGCACCCGTCAAGAATGTTGTTCTTTCAGTACTAAAGCTCACATTGCATATGAAGAGCGCTAAAATCAAAAGCACTGTGTCAGTCGCTGGAAGCCCCAGGGTTAACCCTCTGCCCGTCAGCAGGCTGGCGGCTGCGACCGCCGGTATTGTCAAACCGATTGTGGCGCAAGCGGAACCCATCGCGACATTCAAACCGCGTTGCAGCTCATTGTTGAGTGAAGCGCGAACCGCCGAAATGGCCTCCGGCATCAACACCAGCCCGGCGATCATTGCCCCCACAATGCTGTCAGCCTGGGTCACCTGGTAGGCAACGAGCGTATCTTCGACGCTTGCCGCGACCTGCTCGGCGAGCATGACAATGCCGATCAGGCCGATCAAAAGCAGCAATGCGCCGGCAAAGACGCTTTCGTGCGGAGCAGTCCGCAGCGAAACGCCGTGGGCCTGCCCTTCGACAAAGTCTTCCCGGTGGCGGACAGTCTGCGCGAACACAAAACTTGCATAAAGCAGCACCGAAAGCACGCTCACAAAGCCAAGTTGAGCTGCCGAAAATGTGCCCGGCCCCGTAGCTTGTGTGTAGGTCGGCAGAATAAGCGTCATGATGGTCAGCGCGATCAGAACCGCCAAATATGCGCTGGTCCCTTGTCGAACAATTGCCTGCTTGCGATGGCGCCAGCCGCCAAGCGCGAGACACGTGCCGACGACGCCGGTAGATGCAATCATCACCGTTGAAAAGACGGACTCACGTGCAAGCGTAGGGTTGTTCTCTCCATGCAGCATCATGGAAACGATGATCGACACCTCGATTGCCGTCACGGCAAAAGTCAGCACCAATGTGCCGTAGGGCTCTCCTACACGCCGAGCCACCGCCTCGGCGTGGTCGAGCACCACGAAAATGGTGGTGAACATGATCGCACTCGAAAGCGCTCCGACGAGTATCCTGACGCCCAGCGAACCTTCGTCCGCCGACAGCCCGCCTGCCCTGACGGCGACAGCCATGACCAAGGCGGCCAGCGGCATCGCATATGAAGTCACCGAACGTCCGAAACCGCTCATGCAAGCCCCTGCGCGCTGCTGCGAACCGTGGCTGCATTCGCGCACCGACAGATCGAAGCGTTCACCCGTTCACGCCGTCTTCTGCGTCACCAAGCCCAGTTCCTCCACCATCGCCTCGCGCATCAGGAACTTCTGCGGCTTGCCGGTCACCGTCATCGGCAATTCGGTGCGGAAGCGGATGTGGCGGGGGATCTTGTAATGGGCGATCTGGCCGGCGCAGAAGTTTCTGACCTCCTGCTCGGTGGCGATCTGGCCGGGCTTGAGCACGATCCAGGCGCACAGCTCCTCGCCATATTTGGCGTCGGGAATACCGAACACCTGCACCTCCTTGACCTTTGGATGGCGGTAGAGGAATTCCTCGACCTCCCTGGGATAGACGTTCTCGCCGCCGCGGATGACCATGTCCTTGACCCGACCGACGATGTTGCAATAGCCCCCGGCGTCGATGGTGGCGAGGTCGCCGGTGTGCATCCAGCCGTCGGCGTCGATCGCCTCGCGGGTCTTGTCGTCGTCGTCCCAGTAACCCTTCATCACCGAATAGCCGCGCGTGCAAAGCTCACCCGGTACGCCGACCGCAACTGTAGCGCCATCGGCATCGACCGCCTTGACCTCGACATGGGGGTGGATGCGCCCGACGGTCGAGACGCGCTTTTCCAGGGGGTCGTCGACGCCGCTCTGGAACGACACCGGGCTGGTCTCGGTCATGCCGTAGGCGATGGTCACCTGTTCCATATGCATCAGCGACACCACCTTTTTCATCACCTCGATCGGGCATGGCGAACCGGCCATGATGCCGGTGCGCAGGCTGGAGAGATCGAAGGCGGAAAAATCCGGATGATCCAGCAGAGCAACGAACATGGTCGGTACGCCATAGAGCCCGGTGCAGCGTTCCTGAGCCACCGCCTTCAGCGTGGCGCCGGCGTCGAACCCTTCTCCCGGGAAAACCATGGTGGCGCCTTTCGAGACGCAACCCATCGTGCCCATCGACATGCCGAAGCAGTGGTAGAGCGGCACTGGTATGCAGAGCCGGTCGTCGGCGGTCAGCTTGATCGCCGAAGTGACGAAGTTGCCGTTGTTGACGATGTTGCCGTGGGTCAGCGTCGCGCCCTTGGGGGCTCCCGTGGTGCCTGAGGTGAACTGGATGTTGATGGCTTCGCCCGGCTTCAGCTTCTCCGAGATGCGGTCGAGGCTGTCATGCTCGTCACGCCCGGCCATGGCCAGCACATCACCGAAATTGAACATGCCGGGCGAGTTCTCGTCACCCATGCGGATGACGATCTTCAACGCCGGCAGTTTTTGTGCCTTGAGCTTGCCCGGCGTGGCCTTGGCGATCTCGGGTGCCAGCGTCTCGATCATGCCGAGATAATCTGACGTCTTGAACCTGGCAGCGGTGACCAGCGCCTTGCAGCCGACCTTGTTCAGCGCATAGTCGAGCTCGGTCAACCGGTAGGCCGGGTTGATGTTGACCAGGATCAGGCCGATGCGGGCGGTGGCGAACTGCGTCACCAGCCATTCCCAGCGGTTGGGCGACCAGATGCCGACGCGATCGCCCTTTGCCAAGCCCAGTGCCAGGAAGCCGGCGGCCAGCGCATCCACCGTGTCCGAAAGTTCACTCCAGGTGAAGCGCTTGTCCTGGTCGACGAAGACGGCGGCGTCGAGCGTGCCGTATTTGCTGACCGTGTCGGAAAACAGCGCGGGGATGGTCTTGTCGAGCAGCGGCACGCTGCGTTCGCCAGAGACATGCGCCCTACCATCGACGGGTGCGACGAAGACACCGCCCGCTCGCGCTCCGCGTCCGCGCAGATTGCTGGCATTCTTCAGCTCGTCGAGATTGACCGGCATCGCTCTCTCCTCCCGGGATTGGCCGAGCCTATCAGCCTGAGGGGGTGGTGAAAATCCCGCCGATAGTCGTGGCAGGGCAACGATCCGGCCCACGACGCTTCGGGGCCTTCGTTGGTTGATGAACATCAAACGCAAAAACCCGCCTGGGCGGCGGTCACTGGCGCAAATCAGCACCATGGGCAAAAATGTAGCATAGCTGCCCTCACCAGTCAAGGAAATAATTCCTATACAGGAAGGCCCCGGCGCAAGGCTACCGACACCGCGGGACGGCCGCCGTGAGGGTTTTCAAGCCGGTTCGGAGCCCTGAGGGGCAGCGGGCGAAGGCCCGCCGCTATCCGACCGCAGTCGCCATCTTCGCCGCGATGTCGCGCAGGACCGCTTCATCGGCCGCCGCCCGTGTCTTCCTGGACGCCACGAGACAAGCCTGCGAGCGCAGGACGAGGCCATCGCCCAGCACCTTGAGATGATTGGCGCGCAGCGTCGAGCCGGTGGTTGTGATGTCGACGATGACATCGGCCAGACCCGCCGCCGGCGCACCTTCGGTGGCCCCCAGGCTCTCGACGATGCGGTAGACCTGGATGCCGTGCTTCTGCGAGAAGAATTGCTGGGTCAGCCGCCAGTATTTGGTGGCGATGCGCAGCCGCCGGCCATGGCGCTGGCGAAAATCGGCGGCGACGTCGTCGAGGTCGGCCATGCTGTCGACGTCGAGCCAGATGTCCGGCACGGCAACCACCACATCGGCATGGCCGAAGCCGAGACGGGCGACGATTTCGGCGCGGCTCTCCCAGTCGGCAAGGTTTTCACGCACCAGGTCCTCGCCGGTGATGCCGAGATCGACGGCACCCTGGCCGATCTCGCCTGATATTTCGGAAGCCGACAGGAACACCACTTCGACGTCGTCCAGGCCCTCGACGCGGGCGTGGTATTTGCGCTCGTCGCCGGGCAGGCTGACGGCCAACCCGGCTTTGGCCAGCACGTCCAGCGCCTGCTCTTTCAGGCGGCCTTTCGACGGGATCGCCAGCGTGATCATGGCGCCGTCTCCCGCAATGCCTCGATGCGGTCGAGCCAGACGGAAAAGCCGACGCCGGGGATCGGCGTCTTGGCGCCAAGCAAGGTCAGCAGCCGGTCATAGCGGCCGCCGCCGACCAGCGGCCGGTCGCCATTGTCCGCCGCGATTTCGAAAACCAGGCCGGTGTAGTAGTCGAGCGGGCGGCCGAACGCGGCGTCGTAGCGGATTTTATCGGCCGGCAAGCCATGCGCTTCGATCGCCTTGGCGCGGGCAGCGAACTTTTCCAGCGCGACATCGAGCGACAGCCCTGCGCCGGTGGCGAAGGTCTCCAGTGCCTGGGCCGCACCATCAAGCGGAACGTCGATCGCCAGAAAATCCTTCAGCGCGGAAAACGCCTCGCTCGACAGCCGAACGCTGCGCAATTCGGCTTTCTCGATCAGCCGCCGGGCAATGTCGGACGGCGAGCGTCCGGCGGACGCCGACAGGCCGGCCTCTTCCATGCCGCTGGCGATATGGGCGGAAAGACCGTCCAGATCACCGTCGAGGACCAGAGCGGCGACCGGACCTGAGAGCTGGCTGTTGCGCGGCGGGTTGGCGAGATCGGCGAGTGCCGCCTCAAGCATCGGCGCCGAGCCGAAAGCGCGGGCAAGACGCATGCGCCAGCCGCGCGGCAGCCCAAGGGCGGCCAGCACCGCCTCGAAAATGGTCTGGTCGCCAAGCGTGATCGCCAATGCCTGGCCAGGCAGCACCAGCGACAGCAGCGCATGCGCGTCGGCCACCGAGCGGGCATCCGCTTGCGCGGTATCGCGGTCGCCGAGATCCTCGATGCCGGCCTGGAAGAACTCGTTGCCGCCTTCGCGGCGCTGGCGAAACACCTCGCCCAGATAGGAATAACGGCGCGGCGTGCCGGCCTGCGAGCTGATGTGGTCGAGACAGACCGGGATGGTGAATTCCGGCCGCAGGCACAATGTCTGGCCGGTCTCGCTTTCGGTCAGGAAAATCCGGCGGCGCAGATCCTCGCCGGCCATGTCGAGGAACGGGTCCGCCGGCTGCAATATGGCGACCTCGACCGCATGCGTGTTGCGCGTGGCGAAAAGGTTGGTGATGTCGGTGGAGATGGCGGGGGTGCGGGAGGTCAACTTGCTGACCTCAGTGCTGCACGACCCTCTGGTCCCAAACCAGAGGCGCCAACGCGGCCTCTACTTGCCACGCGCCCTCTCCTCAGCCTGCGCCGCCAATATCTTCCTCACCTCGACGACCAGCTCGCCCTCCGCCACCGTCACCTGCGCCGGGCGTGCGGCGCGCCATTCGGCGTTGTCTGATATTTCGGCAGACATGCGCGCGCCTTCGATCAAATCCTTGATCTGCAGCTCGCCCTTGGCGCGCTCGTCGCCGCCCTGGATGATGGCGACCGGACAGCCGCGGCGGTCGGCATATTTGAGCTGCGCCTTCATGCCGGCGCCGCCGAGATACATTTCGGACCGAATGCCGGCGGCGCGCAGCTCCGCCACCATCTTCTGGTAGCGGCCGAGGCTGTCGGTGTCCTTGTCCATCACCAGCACGACGACCGGCGCAATCACGTCCGAGGCATCGAGCTTGCCGAGGTTCTTCAGCGCGGTCATCAACCTGGAGACGCCGATGGAAAAACCGGTTGCCGGCACCGGCTCGCCACGGAAGCGCGAGACGAGGCCATCATAGCGCCCGCCGCCACCGACCGAACCGAAGCGCACGATCTGGCCGTCTTCGTTGGGGATTTCGGCCAGAAGCTCGGCTTCGAAGACAGGGCCGGTGTAGTATTCGAGGCCGCGCACGACCGAGCGGTCCATGGCAATACGGTCCTCGCCATATCCTGCCGCCCTGACCAGCGCTTCAATGGTCGCGAGTTCGCCGACGCCTTCCTGGTAGATGGCGTTCGAACTGACCATGGAATCCTGGCCGGACTGTATAGTCCTCGCGGTGGCGAGAAGAACCGCCTCGGCTTGCCCGTTGTTCAACCCGGCACCCTTGGCGAAGTCGCCTTCGCCCTCCTTGCCGCCGTCCCAGCGGCCCGGGCCAAGCAAAAGCTTCACGCCTTCCGGCCCGAGCTTGTCGAGCTTGTCGATCGCACGCAGCACCGTCAGCCGGCGGCCGGCATTCTCCTCGCCGCCAAGGCCGATCGCCTCCAGCACGCCATCCAGCACCTTGCGGTTGTTGACGCGGATGACGTAGTCGCCGCGCTTGATGCCCAGCGCTTCCATGACGTCGGCCATCATCATGGCCATTTCGGCGTCGGCGGCCACACCCGGCGTGCCGATCGTGTCGGCATCGAACTGCATGAACTGGCGGAAGCGGCCGGGGCCGGGCTTCTCGTTGCGGAACACCCAGCCTGAGCGATAGCTGCGGTAAGGTTTTGGCAGCCGCTCGTAATTCTCGGCGACATAACGCGCCGTCGGCGCGGTCAGGTCGTAGCGCAGCGACAGCCACTGGTCGTCGTCATCCTGGAAGGAGAACACGCCTTCGTTCGGCCGGTCCTGGTCGGGGAGGAATTTTCCGAGCGCATCGGTGTATTCGATCAGCGGCTGGTCGGCCGGCTCAAAGCCGTAAAGCTCATAGACCGAGCGGATCGTCGCCATCATCTTCTCGACGGCGCGGATGTCCTCGGCGCTGCGGTCGGCAAAGCCGCGCGGCAGTCGCGCTTTCGTCTTTTCCGATTTATCGGCCATGGGGTGTTTGCTCGGCGTTTTATGATGCTTGCAGGTCGGCAATGTTGCGATTTTCGCAACGCGGGTGTCCTAACCGAAGAGGTCGGATGCGGCAAGGGTCAGACCTCTGGCGCTGCCGATGAGAGAAGGCGACGCCGCACCTCCTTGAAACCAATCCGGACCGCAAATGAAACAATCCCGCCATGCGTGCGGCATCGTGCCGACACAATCGCCGCCGATAAAGCGCGGGAATGAGGGGTTCGCGGCCATGACCAGCACAGCAAGATTCCATGCCATCGACAGCGATGCCGGATTGTCCGCACGCTTGCGCCCGGCCGACATCAACGTCCCGAAAATGGTCAGCCAGGCTGCCGGACCGTTCGAAGTACCCGCCGACACCGGCAAGGGACCATCCATGCGCGACGCGTTGATGACCGGCCTGCTGGTGATCTATCCGACCCTGGCCACGGTGGTGGCGATCGTCGCCGGCCTGGTGCTGGCCAGCGCCAACGGCACCTGAGCCTATTTCGGCCGCCTGAAAGCCTTCCGCTGCTTCTCGACCTCTTGGCGGCAGGCGCAGCCCTCGAGGTGGTCGTTGACCAGGCCCATGGCCTGCATGAAAGCGTAGACCGTGGTCGGGCCGACAAAGCTCCAGCCGCGCTTCTTCAGCTCCTTCGAGATCCGCACCGAGACGGCCGTTGTCGGGTTCGCGCGCAGATGGGCGAGGTCGACGATTTGCGGCCGCTCGTCCTTGCCGGGTTCAAACTTCCAGAACCAGGCGGCCAGTGAGCCGAATTCGTCCACCATTTCGCGGGCGCGCCTGGCGTTGTTGATGGTCGAGACGATCTTGCCGCGATGGCGGATGATGCCGGCATTGCCGAGCAGGCGCTCGACATCCTTGTCGGTGAAGCTTGCTACCTTGTCGAATTCGAAATTGGCGAAGGCTTCGCGAAAATTCTCCCGCTTGCGCAGTATGGTCAGCCACGACAGGCCCGACTGAAAGCCTTCCAGGCAGATCTTTTCGAACAGCCTGCGGTCGTCGGCCACAGGCCGGCCCCATTCATGATCGTGGTAGTGCAGATAGTCGGGCAGATTGCCGTGCCAGAAGCAGCGCGCGACACCGTCGGGGCCAGCGAGCAGGCCGGTGTTTTCCTTGTCCATAGGCCAAAATCCGTTCGTTAACGCGCTTTTGCGCGGCATTTACTGCGGCTTTACCAGATTCCTGAACCCGGCGGTAACCACACCAAAAGGTTTACTGACAAAGCCGCATTTTACGCATTCCGATTCATGTTTCGGTTGCTGCTTGCGCGCCAATGATCGCCGAACCGGGAGGACGTTTCCACCCGTTTGTATCAGACGATCAAGGTGCGTTACGATGAAGACAGTGTTGTTTCCCGTGCTCGGCGCCGTGGCTGTGTTTGCCGCCGGCGTCACACCCTCAACCGCCGGCGACCGCTATGCCGACAGGCCGCCGGTGATGGTGAGCCCCGACCTTTCCGCACCCTGGGTGCTGCAGCTTGGCCATGCGCCCGGCATCGTGCGCCAGAACCGGCAGGTGGTGCAGCAGCAGCGACATCTGCGCCCGGCGCAGCCCGACCGGGTGCAGACGGCGGCGGTGCAGCCGCCGGCCAAGCGCATGGTCGCGCGTCCCCAGATCAACCCGATCTACCTGCCGCAGGAAGTCGACTATGACGGAGGCCAGAAGCCGGGCACGATCGTCATCGACACCACGCAGAATTTCCTCTTCCTGGTCGAGAAGAACGGCAAGGCAAGGCGCTATGGCGTCGGCACCGGCAAGCCGGGCTTCGAATGGTCGGGTACGCACAAGATCACCAACAAGCGCGAGTGGCCGGACTGGCGCCCGCCGGCGCAGATGATCAAGCGCGAAGCCGCCAAGGGCCGCTATTTGCCGACCTATCTTGCCGGCGGCATGGAGAACCCGCTTGGTGCCCGTGCGCTCTACCTCGGCACCACCGAATACCGCATCCATGGCACCAACCAGCCGTGGACGATCGGCGGCGCGGTGTCGTCGGGCTGCATCCGCATGCGCAACGAGGACGTCGTCGATCTCTATGAGCGGGTCAATGTCGGAACCACGGTCGAGGTGATATAATAGTCCTTGCGAATCACCTGGCCGGCAAAGCAGTCCGCGTTTCGAGGCCAGTTTAGGGATACGGGGGACGGGCCGTATGGGGATGCGGCCGGTCAGGAAGGGCAGCACGGGAAACCGCGCTGCCCTTTCCGTTTTGAGCAGAAATCGAGGGCAAAAGGTCACCCACGCGTCGCGCAACGGGCATAGCGGTTCGCTTTCATGCTGCCCTTTGCCGCGTTCTTTTGCTATCTGGGTGGCAAGTTCCACAAAAGAGTTCACCCATGCCTCTGTCCGAAGACAGCCGTTATCTCAAGGGCGGCCCGGTAGCCCAGCGCATCATCGCCGCCGTTCGCGAGGACGCAGCGATCGCCAAAGCCGAGGGTTTTCCGCCCAAGCTGATCTCGATCACCGTCGGCGACACCGATGCGGTGGACGTCTATGTGCGCAACCAGCGCGCCAAGGCTGAGCTCGCCGGCATCGATTTCGAAGAACGGCGCTTTCCCGCCACTATCACGGCAGGCGAATTGGAAGCTGCGATCCACGGCCTGAATGCCGATCCGCGCGTTACCGGCATCATCATCCAGCGGCCCGTGCCAGCGCATATCCCCATCAAGACGCTGCAAGCGGCGGTGCATCCGCTGAAGGATGTCGAAGGCATGCATCCGGCCTCGATCGGCAACATCGTCTACAACCAGCTCGATCTCGCGCCTTGCACGGCGGCCGCCTCGGTCGAGCTGCTGAAGGAAACCGGCCTCGACCTCAAGGGACTGGAAGTCGTCATCGTCGGCCATTCGGAAATCGTCGGCAAGCCGATCGCCTTCCTGTTGATGAGCGAGGGCGCGACGGTGACGGTCTGCCACCACATGACGCGATCGGTCGCCGCCCATGCAAGGCGCGCCGATGCGCTGTTCGTCGCCGTCGGCAAGCCGCGGCTGATCAAGGCCGACATGGTCAAGCCGGGCGCTGCCGTCATCGACATCGGCATCAATTCCGAAATCGGCCCCGACGGCTCAAGCCGCATCGTCGGCGACGTCGACACTGAAAGCGTGCGCGAGGTCGCCTCCTGGATCACCCCGGTGCCGGGCGGCGTCGGCCCGATCACGGTCGCCATCCTGCTGCGCAACACCATGGTCGCGCTCAGCCGCCAGCGCGCGCTCTACGAGGCGACTTACGGCACGGCGGACAGGCTCGCGGCGGAGTAAGCGCCCGCCAAGGTCGTCCTATTCCGCCGCGATCAGGGTCTCTTCCAGAACACCTTCCGGCCTCGGCCCGCCATAAGCCCAGTCGAGTAGCTTGATCGTGTGCACCACCGGCATCTTCGCGGCGGAAGCGATTTGCGTGATGCAGCCTATGTTGCCGGTGGCAACGATCGAAGCCCCCGTCGCCTCGATGTTTTTCACCTTGCGGTCGCGCAGTTTGGCCGAGATCTCGGGCTGCAGGATGTTGTAGGTGCCGGCGGAGCCGCAGCAGAGATGCCCTTCACGCGGCTCGCGCACGATGAAGCCGGCCTTGGCCAGCAGTTCTTTCGGCTGGCGGGTGATCTTCTGGCCGTGCTGCATCGAGCAGGCCGAGTGATAGGCAACGACAGTGCCCGGCTTGCGAACCGGTTCGGGCAGGTCGAGGGTCGAGAGATATTCGGTAACGTCCTTGGCCAGTGCCGAGACGCGCGCGGCCTTGTCGGCATAGGCCGGGTCGAGCCGCAGCATGAAACCGTAGTCCTTGATCGTCGTGCCGCAGCCCGAGGCGGTGATGACGATGGCATCGAGCCCGCCCTGGTCGAGGGCGCGTGTCCAGGCGTCGACATTCTGCCTCGCCGAGGCAAGCGCGGCCTGTTCGCGCCCCATATGATGGACCAGCGCACCGCAACAGCCTTCGCCCGGCGGCACCAAGACCTCGACGCCGAGCCGTGTCAGCAGCGAAATCGTCGCCTCGTTGATGGCGGGATCGAGCACCGATTGCGCGCAGCCGGTGAGGATGGCGACGCGGCCCCTTTTGGTCCCCTGCCCGGCATGGATGCCCGGCGAGCCCATCGGCGACGCTGCCGGGATCGACGCCGGCGCGAGCTTGAGCATCGCACTGAGCGGCTTCAGCGCCGGAACCTTGTCGAACAGGCCGATGAACGGTTTGCCCAGCTTCGCCAGCTTGAGCGCGGCGCGAAAGCGCTGGGGATAGGGCAGCACGAAGGCCAGCATGGCGCGGGTCAGGCGGTCGAGCAGTGGCCGCTTGTAGGTCTCCTGGATATGGGCGCGGGCATGGTCGACCAGATGCATGTAGTTGACGCCCGACGGGCAGGTGGTCATGCAGGCAAGGCACGACAGGCAGCGATCGATATGGGTGACGATCTGCTTGTCGGCCGGACGGCCGTTTTCCAGCATGTCCTTGATCAGATAGATGCGCCCGCGCGGTGAATCGAGCTCGTTGCCGAGTGTCACATAGGTCGGGCACGTCGCGGTGCAGAAGCCGCAATGCACGCATTTGCGCAGGATCTTTTCCGATTCCGCGACATGCGGATCGGCAAGCTGGGCAAGCGAAAAATTGGTCTGCATCGCTGATGTCCTAGGCCATGCGGCCGGGATTGAAGATATTCTTGGGGTCGAATTCCTGTTTCAGGCGCGCCGATAGTGCAGCAAGAGCGGGCGGCTGCGGCTCGAACACCGGTAGAGCGGCGCGATGCGAGGGTGCGGCGCGCACCAGCGTCGCATAGCCGCCGCCATGTTTCCTCAACAGCCCGCGCAGCAGAGCGGCTTCCGGATCGCCCTGTTCCATGCGCAGCCAAACCAGTCCGCCCTGCCAGTCATAAAAGGCGCTGACGGCGGCCTGCATGCGCAGCGTCTGGACCATCTGGTGGCTCTGAGAAGGCGTCATCGAGATGCGCCAGACCGGCTTCTCGCTGCCGTCGGCGAAAGGCCTGCAATCGCGAACGTCGCGCCAGATCAGCCGTGAAGCCTCGCCGCCAATCTCCTCCAGCGGGCCGGCATTGCCGAGCAGCGTTTTCAGCGCGGCGATGCGGTAGGCGACCGACGGGCCGAAACCCTCGACGCGCAGCAGCGTGGCGGCCTCGCTGCCGAGACTGCCGCTGGCGACACGCGCGGCGATCCGCTCCGGCAGGTGGGCGGCACTCGATACTTCAGCACTCGAGCCAAGCGCCAGGGCCATGGCGGCGGCCGCGGCATCGTCGAGCAGGCTACGGATGGCGAGCGTGACTTCGGTCTCGGCTGCCGGCAGCACCTTGAAGGTGACGTCGGTGAAGACGGCCAGCGTGCCCCAGCTGTTGGCCATCAGCTTCGACATGTCATAGCCGGTGACGTTCTTGACCACGCGACCGCCCGACTTGAAGGCCTCGCCACGACCGGACACCACATTGATGCCCAGGACATGGTCGCGCGCGGCCCCCGCCTTGAGCCGGCGCGGACCGGAGAGGTTAGCGCCGAGCACACCGCCGATCGTACCTTTGCCCGGTTCGCCACCAAGCAGCGGGCCGTAATCCATCGGCTCGAAAGCGAGCTGCTGGCCGTTTTCCGCCAGCAGTTTTTCGATCTCGGCCAACGGTGTGCCTGCCTTGGCCGACAGCACCAGTTCAGCCGGTTCATAGAGCGTGACGTCAGATAATTTCGACAGGTCGAGCGTGTGTTCGGTTTGCAGCGGCCGGCCGATGCCACGCTTGGAGCCATGGCCGAGGAGTTCGAGCGGCGCCTCTTCCGCCACGGCCCAGGCTATGGTGGAGAGGACTTCGGATGGGGTGGTCGGGGTGAAGGTGGTCATGAAGAGACCGCGCCAGATGCGAGTTCGGATATGCCGAGTTCCCTGGCGCCCCCCTCTGTCCTGCCGGACATCTCCCCCTCAAGGGGGGAGATCGGATGTCGCATATGGCTTCGCCAATCTTCAATGATGACGGAAGGGCGAGGCGCGCAAGCTGCCAATCTCCCCCCTTGAGGGGGAGATGTCCGGCAGGACAGAGGGGGGTGTTCACGCGCCGTCATCACCCTCAAAACCTCGGAATGTCCGGAAACGCCACCTGCCCGCGGTGCACATGCATCCGCCCAAGCTCGGCGCATCGCCGCAGCTGCGGGAACACCTTTCCCGGGTTGAGCAGATGGTTGGGATCGAAGGCGCATTTGACCCGCATCTGCTGGTCGAGATCGATCTGGGTGAACATCTCCGGCATCAGGTCGCGCTTCTCCACGCCCACACCGTGTTCGCCGGTCAAGACGCCGCCGACCTTGACGCAGAGCCGCAATATATCGGCGCCGAAACTTTCGGCCTTGTCGAGTTCGCCCGGTACGTTGGCGTCGTAGAGGATCAGCGGATGCAGATTGCCGTCACCGGCATGAAAGACATTGGCGACGCCGAGACCGTATTTTTCCGACAGCTCGCGCATGCCGGCGAGCACGCGCGGCAACTCCTTGCGCGGGATGGTGCCGTCCATGCAGTAGTAGTCGGGCGAGATGCGGCCGACGGCCGGAAACGCCGCCTTGCGGCCGGCCCAGAAGCTCAGCCGTTCCTGTTCGGACTGCGAAATGCGGCAGGTGGTCGAGCCGTTCTTGTAGGCGATCGCCTCGACAAGGCCGATCAGATGATCGACCTCGACGCCCGGCCCGTCGAGCTCGACGATCAGCAGCGCCTCGACATCGAGGGGATAGCCGGCATGAACGAAATCTTCCGCCGCATGGATCGCCGGCCGGTCCATCATCTCCATGCCGCCCGGGATGATGCCGGCGCCGATGATGTCGGCAACGCACTGGCCGCCCTGCTCGCTGGTCGGGAAGCCGATCAGCAGTGCACGTGCCGTCTCCGGCTTCTTCAGGATGCGCACGGTGACCTCGGTGACGACGCCGAGCAGCCCTTCGGACCCGGTCATGACGCCGAGCAGGTCGTAGCCTTCCGCATCGAGGTGACTGCCGCCCAGCCGCACCACCTCGCCATTCATCAGCACCATCTCGATGCCGAGCACATTGTTGGCTGTGAGGCCGTATTTCAGGCAGTGCACGCCGCCGGAATTCTCCGCGACATTGCCGCCGATCGAGCAGGCGATCTGGGAGGATGGATCGGGGGCGTAGTAAAAGCCCTCCTGCTCGACGGCGGTGGTGATGCCGAGATTGGTGACGCCCGGCTGGGCAACGACGACGCGATTGGGAAAATCGATCCCGAGGATACGGTTGAAACGGCTCATGACCAGCAGCACCGCGTCCTCGAGCGGCAGCGCCCCGCCCGACAGCGAGGTGCCGGAGCCGCGCGGCACGACGCGGATGTTGCGGTCGTTGCAGTATCTCAGCACGCGCGAAACCTGCGCCACCGTTTGCGGCAGCACGACAACCAGCGGCAGCTGCCGATAGGCGGTCAGGCCGTCGCTCTCGAAAGCGCGCATGGAATTGGCGGCGTCGACAACGCCCTCACCCGGCACGATGATGCGCATGTCGGCGACGATCTCGTCGCGCCGGCGCATCGTGGCATCGTCTGGTTTCGGCATGGCCAGGCCGGACATCAGCAGCCTCATTTCGCTTGACTGGTCAAAATCTTTTACCAGTGAAGCGCGTTGGGTGCAAATCCTGTAATGGCGGCGAATCCAACTTCAAGGCAGAGACAGGCTTACGCAGCGGCAATCTGCCGCTGCTATTCGCCGGGCGGCTTGCCGGGTTCGGAGTGCATCCGGCGCACGCGGCGCACGCCCCACCAGACCAGCAGGATGGCGACAGGCACCGAAGCAGCGGTAATGATCTCCGGGGCGAAGGCATGGCCGAAGATCGAGGCGCCCTTGGCGACATAGCCGACAAGGCCGACCACATAATAGGAGACGGCGGCGACAGAGAGCCCCTCGACGGTCTGCTGCAGGCGCAATTGCAGGCGGGCGCGGTTGTTCATCGAGGCAAGCAGGTCGCGGTTCTGCTTCTCGACCTCGACATCGACCCAGGTGCGCAGCAGCGTCGTGGCGCGGGTCAGTTTTCGCGATAGATTTTCCTGCCGCTCCTCGACCGAGCGGCAGGTGCGCATTGCGGGCGCCACACGGCGCTGCAGGAACCCGCGCCATGTGTCATAGCCGGGCACAGCCTCTTCCTCGAGTGCGTCCAGCCGTTCGCCGACGATGCCGTCATAGGCGCGGCTGGCGCCGAAACGGTAAAGGCTCGACGCCGCGTCCGCCTCCAGCTCCGCCGCAAGTTCGGTCAGATCGGCCAGCAAGGTCTGGCTGTCCCGTGTCCCGGCGACCTTCATCTCCAGCGTGGTCTGCGCCAGCCGGTCTTCGATGCGGCGGGCGCGGCCGGACAAGGTCAATGCCAGCGGCAGGCCGAGCATGGCCAGCGTCCGATAGGTTTCGATGTCGATAAGCCGCTGTGACAACGCGCCGGTGCGCGCCGGGGTCAAGCCGCGATCGAGCAGCAGCATGCGCGTCAGGCCATCGCCATCCTGGCGAAAATCGGTGACGATGGCGGCGTTTCCGCGCTCGACCAGCGAGTAGCACAGGCTGGTCGGATCGAAACCGGCTATCAGTTGCTCGCTTGCTTGCGTCCATTTGCGGATTTCGAGCCTGATGCCGGAGATGCAGGTTCCCGGCGGGGAAAACCCGTTGCCGAAGGGTGAGTCCTCCTGCGTCCTGCCGCTTTCGGAAAGCGGCCCTTCCCACAAATAGGTCGAGAATTCGGTGTGCCGCTCCCAGCGCAGCGAGCCCTTGCCCCATTTCATGGCATGGTGGCGGGCCTGGCGATCGGGCGCGGCGATGCCGAGGCGCCGTGACAGTTCGGAAAGCACCGCGTGGTCGACGCCGGAGCCGCCCTCCGTCATGAAGGCGAGTTGCATCAGGACGCGTGGCTTTTCGATCAGCGGATGCGGCCGGGCATGAACCTCGCCGAGTGCGCCGGGCCGGCCCTCATGCGCGGGAAAGCCCATGACGCTGCCCTTGGCGCGCGGCTGGAATTCGAGATCGGACGGGTCGTCTGACACGGCTTGTTCCCCGGGGGTTTCCTTGAACCCGCTTGCACTCGCGTCCCTCTAGTGCCAATGGCCTGACGACGCAAACGGCAAAGTTAGCCGAAGATCACGGGATCGGGCGGGAAATCGGCCAGCTTTTTGTCAATTGGATAAATAATTTGACCAGTTGGCGAGGCAGGCTCTATTCTGCGGCATCGGTTCACCTTCCAGGCATTCTGTTGAGCGACATTTTTTCCAGGATCGAGCATTCGCGCACCGCCGACGAGGTGGTGCAGCAGATCGAGAGCCTCATCCTCGAAGGCGTGCTGCGCACCGGCGACCGGCTGCCGGGCGAGCGCGAGCTTGCACGCCAGTTCGACGTATCGCGGCCGATCCTGCGTGACGCCCTGAAGGCACTGGAAGGACGCGGCCTTTTGACGACAAGGCCCGGCGGCGGCACGCATGTCGCCGATGTCATCGGCCAGCTCTTCACCAAACCGGTGACGGACCTGATCTCGATGCACCGCAAGGCAGTGACCGACTATCTGGAATACCGCCGCGAGATCGAAGGGGTTGCGGCTGAATATGCGGCACGGCGCGCCACCCCAGACGACATGGCGCTGCTCGATAAGATCATGGCACGCATGGACGATGCGCACCGGACCGGCGACTTCGACGACGAGGCCGAGATCGACGTCGAGTTCCACCACGCGATCTGCGAATGCGCGCACAACATCATCCTTTTGCACACGCTGCGCTCCTGTTATCGGCTGCTGTCGGAGGGCGTGTTCCAGAACCGGCTGCTGGTGTTCACCGTGCCCGGCGCGCGCGACGCCCTGCTCGCGCAGCACCGGGCGATCCATGCGGCGGTGAAGGCCGGCGACCCGGCCACCGCCCGCCAGGCGGCGATGGACCACATCACCTATGTCGAACGGTCGATGGCGGAGGCCGAGCGCAGCGGCGACTGGCAGCGCGTCTCGCGGCTGAGGTTGAAACAGCGCGTTGACGCCACCGATACAGAACCAGCACGCAAACGCTCCTAGCTATCGAAACGGGAAGCCCATGAGCCAGATCCTGACCATCGCCGACCTCAAGGACCTCGCACGCCGGCGTGTGCCGAAGATGTTCTTCGACTATGCCGATTCCGGTTCGTGGACCGAAAGCACGTATCGGGCCAACGAAGAGGATTTCCAGAAGATCAAGTTCCGCCAGCGCGTCCTCGTCGACATGGACAACCGTTCGCTGGCATCGACGATGATCGGCGAAAAAGTGTCTATGCCGGTGGCATTGGCGCCAACCGGCATGACCGGCATGCAGCACGCCAATGGCGAGATGCTGGCGGCGCAGGCGGCGGAGGAATTCGGCGTGCCGTTTACCTTGTCGACGATGAGCATCTGCTCGATCGAGGATGTCGCCTCGGTTACCACGAAGCCGTTCTGGTTTCAGCTCTATGTGCTGCGTGACAAGGATTTCGTGCTCAACCTGATCGACAGGGCAAAGGCGGCGAAATGCTCGGCGCTCGTGCTGACGCTCGACCTGCAGATTCTCGGTCAGCGCCACAAGGACATCCGCAACGGGCTTTCGGCGCCACCCAAGCTGACGCTGACCAACATCGTCGACATGGCCATCCGCCCGCGCTGGTGCGCCGCCATGGCCGGCACCAAGCGGCGGACCTTCCGCAACATTGTCGGCCACGCCAAGGGCGTCGGCAACATGGCCTCGCTGGCATCGTGGACGACGGAGCAGTTCGACCTGCATCTGTCGTGGAAGGACGTCGCCTGGATCAAGGAGCGCTGGGGCGGCAAGCTGATCCTCAAGGGCATTCTCGACAAGGAGGACGCGCTGATGGCGGCCAAGACCGGCGCCGACGCGATCATCGTTTCCAACCATGGCGGGCGCCAGCTCGATGGTGCGTCGTCGTCGATCGGCGTGCTGGAAGAGATTGCCGACGCGGTCGGCGACACGATCGAAGTGCATATGGATGGCGGCATCCGCTCCGGCCAGGATGTCCTGAAGGCGCTTTGCCTCGGTGCCAAGGGAACCTATATAGGCCGGCCGTTTCTTTACGGCCTGGGGGCGCTTGGCAAGGAAGGGGTTACCAAGGCGTTGGAAATCATCCGCAAGGAGATGGACATCACGCTGGCGCTGTGCGGAAAGCGTCTTGTCACCGACATGGGCAAGGACCAGCTCCGGCGCCAGGTCCCGTGACCGCCTGACCACGGAGACACCGAAGAATTGGCAGAATCCGGCATCCATTTTCTCGACGCGCATGGGCCGGACGGCATCCGTCTCTATGCGATCGGCGACGTCCACGGCCGGCTCGACCTGCTGGCCGCCATGCATCTGCGCATCAGGGCCGAGATCGAGCAGGAGGCGCCTGCCGACTGGCGCGTCATCCATCTTGGCGACTATGTCGACCGCGGGCCGGACTCGAAGGGCGTCATCGATTTCCTGATCGAAGCGCAAGAGCGAGACCCTCGTCACCTGATGCTGGCCGGCAACCACGACATCGGCTTTCTCGATTTTCTCAAGACCCCTGACCCGGAAGGGCTTTTCATCCGGTTCGGCGGCATCCAGACGGCACAGTCTTACGGCGTAACGATCAGTGAAGGCACAAGCGTGTGGTTCGGCAAGGCCGAATCGGCCGTGCGCAGAGGACATCAGGCACTGGTCGAGGCCGTGCCGCAAAGCCACATCGACTTCCTGCGATCGCTGCCGTTTTCCGTGACTTTCGGGGACTTCTTCTTCTGCCATGCCGGCATCAGGCCGGGCATTCCTCTGGAGAAGCAAAACCCGCAGGATCTGATCTGGATCCGCGACGTCTTCCACAACCACCCCGACCTCTATCCGAAGATCGTGGTGCACGGCCACACGCCGGTACCGGAGGCGGAAGTGATGGCAAACCGCGTCAATGTCGACACGCTTGCCTGGCAATCAGGCATGCTGAGCGCGCTCGTCGTCGACGGCGCGGACAAACGCATCCTGACAATGACGATCAAGGAAGCTTGAGCGCCGCGCGTCGGAGGACGCGAAAGACGCTTCCCGCTTTAGCGCAGCGAGGCGGTGACGCCGTAACCGTCGACGGCGTTGTGGTTGTTGGCTGCGTCGGCGGCATAGATGCCGAGACCGCACAGCACGATGGCGGACAACATGGCAAAGGACAGAAGCGCTGCTTTCACGGAGGTCATCTCTTGTTGAGCTTTCTGCATCTGTGCACCAGGCGGTTACCAATGCGTTGAAACGGAGAATTCGCTTCAAAGTTTCGACGATTTTGCGCTTCTAGGCATGTTCTGTATCAACGGTGTGTCGCGCGGGCCACACAAAAGGTTCATAGCCGTTGCACAGAAGATGCAGAGCGCGCGCCTTCTAGGATGGCGGGCGGACACAAGCCAAGAATGAAACCGTTTTCCCCAGGCGGTTTCACCGCCGCGTGCCAATTATGTCACGCTGGAGGGTACGGAGAGACCAACGCTCAGATGGTCGCTACCCAGGCCCGGGCAATGGCGAGGCCAGCGGCATCCGCATCGGGCCCGTTGCGGGCCATTTCGCCATCGAGCTTGCCGGCCCAGTCGGGATGGCGCGCAGCGATGGTCGGGGCAAAGGACGCGCTCCAGTCCTTGACCATCGGCCGGTCGGCCTCGAAGTGAAACTGGAAACCGTACACGGCGCGGCCGACGCGAAACGCCTGGTTCTCGGCGAGATCGTTGCCGGCAAGCCGCACGGCGTTTTCGGGCAACACGAAGGTGTCGTCGTGCCATTGGAAGATCGGGAACTTTGCCGGCAGAGCGCCCAGCACCGGATCGGCCTTGGCGTCAGGCGTCAGCGACACGCCGTGCCAACCGAACTCATTGGCGCCGCCGATACGGTTCTCGCCACCAAAGGCACGAGCGACGAGCTGGCTGCCCAGGCAGATGCCGAGCACGGCGCGATCCTTGTCGGCAAAGTCGCGGGTCAGTTCGAGCAGTGCCGGAAAATAGGGATACTCATCATCGGCCAGCGCATTCTGGCCCCCGCCGAGCACCACCATGGCATCATGCCCGGCCGCGTCATCCGGCAGGGGATCGCCCCTGTAAGGGAGACGCAGGTCGAGATCGGCGCCCGCTTCCGCAAGTGCTGCGCCGACCTGGCCGAGGCCGGTATTGTCGTAGTTCTGGACCACCAGCACCCGCATCGCAAAACCCTGCTGACATGAAAAAGCTGCGACGAGCGATATCATGCCGCTCGCATTGCAGCCAAGATGCGTGTCCGGAGAGAAAACTATGCCACTGCAGAACCGGGTCGATCCGTTCGGTATCATCCACGCGGTGCCCGATCGCGGCATGTTCACAGGCAATCGCGGCATCATCCACGACCCCGAGACGAAGACGCTCAAGAAAAAGCGCTGGGCGCTTCAAGCCTGGATCATCTGCGTCTGCCAATTCCGAAATGTGCGGCGCGAACCGATGGGCCGCAACAGGAAGGGCGGTAAAGCGGGCTGGACCGAGCTGTTCTTCCTCGACGAGGTGACCGCACTGGCGGCCGGGCATCGCCCCTGCTTCTTTTGCCAGCGCGAACGGGCCAGGGATTTCGTCGGCCGCTTCGGCGAAGCCTTCGGCATCGCCGAACCGCGCGCGCCGATGGTCGACAAGCGGCTGCACAAGGAGCGGCTGGCGTCAGGCGGCAAGCCGCCGGTGATTGCGGTTGAAGACCTTGCCGGCCTGCCGGACGGCGTCGTGGTTGCGGATGGCGGCACTGTTTATGCCCTGCGTAGCGGCAAGGCACTGCGCTGGTCCTTTGCGGGATATGAGCACCCCAACGATTTCGACATGCTCAAAAGCAAGACACTCTCGCTACTGACGCCGGCCACGACGCTCTGCGTGCTGCGGCACGGCTTTCGGCCGGTGTGGCATCCGACCGCCGAGGCTTGACGCCGGCGGCCGGCTCGCTCATTCCTCGGCGATGCGCGCCAATTACAAAATGCAACGTCTGTTCGTGACCGACGATCTCGCGCCGGACATCGAATTCGAGGCCGGCCAACAGCAGAGCCACTATCTCCTGCATGTGCTGCGGCTTGGCGAAGGCGCCGAAATCCTGGTGTTCAATGGCCGCGACGGCGAGTGGTCGGCGGCCATATCGGCGAAGACGAAAAGGGCGGTGCGGCTGAAGGTGTCGGCGCTGCAGCGGCCGCAGCCGCCTCTGCCCGATCTCGTCTACTGCTTTGCGCCGCTGAAGCAGGGCCGGCTCGATTATCTCGTGCAGAAGGCGGTCGAGATGGGCGCCGGCATCCTGCAGCCGGTCATTACCCAGCACACGCAAGTGGCCAAGCCGTCGATCGATCGCCTGCGCGCCAATGTCGTCGAAGCCGCCGAGCAATGCGGCATCCTGGCGGTGCCTCAGGTGCGCGAAGCCGAAAAATTCGACCGCCTGTTGACCGGCTGGGACACAGAGCGACGGCTGATCTTCTGCGACGAGGATGCTTCGACCAACAATCCGCTGGCCGCGCTGCAGGCGGTCAAGGAAAAGAAGCTTGGGCTGCTGGTCGGGCCGGAGGGTGGCTTTTCCGACGACGAGCGCAAGATGCTGCGCGCCCTGCCCTTCGTCACCGCCATTCCGCTCGGCCCGCGTATCCTGCGCGCCGATACGGCGGCGGTGGCCGCATTCGCGGTGATGCAGGCAACGGTCGGAGACTGGTGAGACGTCATCCCTTGCAAGGGACGCAGAGTTCCAGCAACGTTCAATTCCTGTTGACCTGTGGCTCAGGATTTTTCGCTTGATCGTCTGCTGACATTTCGTCCATTTACCGCCGGCGGTCATCCGGCCGCCTCTGAGGGTACCATCATGGCGCGCGATACGACCGATTTCCGCCCGATCGAAGGTGTCGACGAACTCGTCGAGCACCTGGCCGAAGGCAACAAGCCGCGCGACAAATGGCGCATCGGCACCGAGCACGAGAAATTCCCCTTCTATGTCGACGGCAATGCACCGGTCCCCTATGGCGGCGAGCGTGGCATCCGCGCCATCCTCGAAGGCATGCAGGAAAAGCTCGGCTGGGACCCGATCGTCGATGACGGCCGCATCATCGGCCTGGTCGAACCGACCGGCCAGGGTGCGATTTCGCTGGAACCCGGCGGCCAGTTCGAGCTTTCCGGCGCACCTCTGGAGACGATCCATCAGACCTGCCGCGAGGGCAATGCCCATCTGGCGCAGGTGCGAGAGATCGCCGAACCGATGGGCATCCGCTTCCTCGGCCTCGGCGGCAGCCCGAAATGGTCGCTTGCCGAGACGCCGAAAATGCCGAAATCGCGCTACGAGATCATGACGCGCTACATGCCCAAGGTCGGCACCAAGGGCCTCGACATGATGTACCGCACCTGCACGATCCAGGTGAATCTCGACTTCGAGAGCGAGGCCGACATGCGCCGCAAGATGCAGGTGTCGTTGAAGCTGCAGCCGCTGTCGACGGCCTTGTTCGCCAATTCGCCTTTCACCGAAAGCCACCCGAACGGCTTGCAGAGCTGGCGCGGCGACATATGGCGTGACACCGACAACCAGCGCTCGGGCCTGCTCGAATTCTGCTTCTCGCCCGATTTCGGTTTCGCCGACTATGTCGAATGGGCGCTCGACGTGCCGATGTATTTCGTCATCCGCGACGACCGCTATCACGACATGACCCACATCACCTTCCGCCAGTTCATGGCCGGGGCCGCGCGCAATGAAGTGCCGGACGGGCTGCCGACAATGGGCGACTGGGCGAACCATCTGTCAACGCTGTTCCCGGATGTGCGGCTGAAGCGCTTCCTCGAGATGCGCGGCGCCGATGGCGGGCCATGGCGGCGCATTTGCGCGCTGCCGGCCTTCTGGGTCGGATTGCTTTATGATGAGGCCGCACTCGATGCCGCCGAGGCGCTGACCTCGAGCTGGACGTATGAAGAAACGCTGGCGATGCGCAATGCCGTGCCGGAACAAGGCATCTCCGCACCGTTCCGCAACACCACGCTGCGCGAGATCGCGCGTGACGTGATGGTCATTTCCCGCATGGGACTGAAGAACCGTGGCAAGAAGAACCGCGACGGCTACGACGAGACCTCCTTCCTCAACACGTTGGACGAAGTGGTGGCGCGGGGCACCACCAGCGCCGAGGAGATGCTGTCGGCCTATCACACGCGCTGGGGCGGCTCGATCGAGCCGGTTTTCATGGAATACGCCTATTAACCCTCGGATTTGGCAAAGCTGACCGGCCGGCAAAAGTCGCTTCAATCGGAAGTGGAAACAAACTAGGCTTCTTCGGCGAGGATTTCCGGAGGAGACGCCGATGCCCACCTTGTTCGACATGCTGACGCAGGCCCAGAACGGCAATGGCATGCAGGCCCTTGCCCAGCAATACGGGCTTTCGATGCAGCAGACGCAGGCCGCGGTCGCTGCATTGCTGCCGGCCTTTTCGCAGGGGCTGCAACGCAACACCGCCGACCCCTATGGGCTCGGCGCCTTCATGACGGCGATGGCCAGCGGCCAGCACGCCAAGTATTTCGAGGACGCAACCCGGGCCTTCTCGCCGCAAGGCGTCGATGAGGGCAACGGCATTCTCGGGCACCTGTTCGGTTCGAAGGATCTGTCTCGCGCCGTGGCCAGCCAGGCGGCGCAAGCCAGCGGCGTCAATCAGCAGATCCTGCAGCAAATGCTGCCGGCGATCGCCTCGATGGTCATGGGCGGGCTGTTCAAGCAGACGGCAAACCAGATGCAGGCCGCCGGTGGTTTTGGCGGCGGCGGCAACAATCCGCTCGGCGAGATCATCGAGCAGATGATGCGGCAAGGCGGCGGCATGCAGGCCCCGGCGCCGCAGCCGCGCCAGGCGCCGCCGCCCCAGAACCCGATGGACAACCCGCTCGGCAAGGTGTTGCAGGACATGTTCGGCGGCGGCGCGGCTCAGCCACAGCCGCAAAGCCAGACGCAGCCGGCACCCAATCCCTACGGCGACAATCCGCTCGGCAAGGTGCTGCAGGACATGTTCGGCGGTGGCGCGCCTCAGCCGCAGCCGCAGGGGCGGGCGCAGCCGCAGCCCCAGCAGACGCAAAGCCCCTACGGAGACAATCCGCTGGGGAAAATCTTCGAGGAGATGCTGCGGCAAGGTGGCGGTGGCTTAGGCGGCATCCCTGGCGGACAGCCGGCGCCGCAACAGCCTCAAGCGCCCCCGCAACGTCAGGCACCGCAGCCACAGGCCAATCCGAGCGGCCGTCCGAAAAACCCGTTCGACGACCTGTTCGGCAAGATGTTCGAAACCGGCGCCCAGCAGCGTGACGACTACCAGAAGGGCGTGGAGACGATCTTCGACCAGTTTAAGCGGGACATGGACCGGCGGTAGGCGGTCTTCGCTGAGGTAGAAAGAGAAAAGCCCGGTCCTGGGAGGACCGGGCAGAGTGCAGGCGGGCCGGGGGGATCCGGCAGGGAGTGGGAGCCTGCATACTCGTCAGTCGCGTCGAACCCTGAAAAGGTTCACGGCAACCTAAACAACAAGCAACCGATCAGGCCACCTTGCGAGCGAAATCCTCGATCGTTTCGATGCGATCACTGGCGATCTCGCGCAGCATCGCCGTCGGGTCGCGGCCAAACGGCACGTCGATGGCGACATGCAGGTCGGCGCGCGTCAGGCCGATATCGGCGAGTTCGGCGTCCGACATCTCGCCAAGGCGATAGAAGGCGCGGCGGTTTTTCCAGGCGCGGTAGATGTTGGAGACGGTGTTGGCCACGCGCGTCGCAACGGCCGGACGCGAGGTGATGCGCGAGGTCTCGGTGGCGAAATCGAACGTGGTCATTGTCGGTCTCCTTCAGACTCGAACGGGCGAGACCAAGCAATCGGCGCTGGCGTCAGCGGCCGTTCCGGTCCCAATTCACATGCCTTCATGTGGACAATGCCAATTTGCCATCGGCCGATTGATTAATCCAACGAATGTTTCTAATCTTTACCATCAACACCAGTGATGGATCATATCGATGAAATCGCCGCTCGATCTCGATCAATTGCAGACCTTCATCTCGATCGCCGATACCGGCAGCTTCACGCGGGCAGCCGAAGAGGTGCACCGGACCCAGTCGGCGGTGTCGATGCAGATGCGCCGGCTGGAGGAGCGGATCGGCAAGCCGCTGTTCGAAAAGGACGGGCGCACCAACAGGCTGACCGAGGAAGGCGACAAGCTGCTCTCCTATGCGCGGCGGCTGCTCTATCTCAACCGCGAGACCCTGGCGGCCTTCGACGACCGGCGGCTCGAAGGCACGATCCGCATCGGCACGCCCGACGACTACGCCGATCGTTTCTTGCCCGAGATCATGGCCCGGTTCACCCGCTCCAATCCGCGCGTCGAACTCACCGTCATCTGCGAGCCGACGCCGGGGCTGGTCGAGCATATCAAGCGCGGCAATCTCGACCTCGCGCTGGTGACGCACAACGACGTACGCGGCCAGTCGGAGGTGGTGCGGCGTGAACCGCTGCTGTGGGTCACCTCGGCCAACCATGCGACGCATGAGCAGGAAACGCTGCCGATGGCCTTTGGCCGGCCGAACTGCATCTGGCGGCGCGCCGCGGTCGATGTGCTCGACCAGCAGAACCGCGACTATCGCATCCTGTTCACCAGTTTCTCGGCCACCGTCATCACCGCAGCGGTGCTTTCCGGGCTGGCAATCTCGGTGCTGCCGGAATGCGCGCTCAGGCCCGGCATGCGGGTGCTGGGCGAAGCCGACGGCTTCGGCGCCCTGCCCGATTGCCGCATCGGCATCATGCGCGGCCAGACGTCGCGGCCGGAGATCGTCGATGCGCTCGCCCGCCATATTTCGGAAAGCCTGGACAATATCTCCGTGCCGGTCGGCGAAGACCCCGGAACGTTCGATTTCGCAGCGCTCGCCTTCACCAAGCTGCGGCGAACCAAGCCGAACCAGATCCTGCCCGGCTGGTAGGCAGGTCCAGGTGTGCGGGTTATGAACGGCTGGCCCGACGCAACCGCCTTGACGCGGGCGCCCAACCGTTCCCCAATCGACGGATGAGCGAAGCAGCATCCGAATCACGCACCAACGCCGCCGAATATACGGTGAGCGAGATTTCCGGCGCGCTGAAGCGCACGGTCGAGGACGTTTTCGGCAATGTGCGGGTGCGTGGCGAGATATCAGGCTATCGCGGGCCGCATTCCTCAGGTCATGCCTATTTCGCGCTGAAGGACGACCGCGCGCGGCTCGACGCCGTGGTGTGGAAAGGCACGATGAGCCGGCTGAAGTTCCGTCCCGAAGAGGGCATGGAGGTGATCGCCACCGGCAAGCTCACCACCTATCCCGGCAAATCCAACTACCAGATCGTCATCGACAATCTGGAGCCTGCCGGCGCCGGCGCCCTGATGGCGCTGCTGGAAGAGCGCAAGCGGCGGCTACAGGCCGAGGGTCTGTTCGACACCGGCCGCAAGCGATTGCTGCCGTTCATGCCGCGCGTCATCGGCGTCGTCACCTCGCCGACAGGGTCCGTCATCCGAGACATCATCCACCGCATCAAGGACCGCTTTCCGCTGCACATCCTGGTTTGGCCGGTGCGTGTTCAGGGCGAGACGTCAGGCGCGGAAGTGACTGCCGCGGTCAACGGCTTCAACGCGCTGGCATGGGATGGCGCCATCCAGCGGCCCGATCTGTTGATCGTGGCGCGTGGCGGCGGCAGCCTCGAAGACCTCTGGGGGTTCAACGACGAGGCGCTCGCCCGCGCGGTTGCCGCTTCCGGCATTCCGGTGATCTCGGCTGTCGGCCACGAGACCGACTGGACGCTGATCGACCTCGTTGCCGACGTGCGGGCGCCGACACCGACAGGCGCGGCCGAAATCGCCGTGCCGGTGAAGGCCGACCTCGAGGCAACGCTTGCCAGCCTCGGTGCGCGGCTGAAAGCGGCGGTGCTGCGCAATTTCGAGCGCAAGCGGCAGGCCGCCCGTGCCGCCGCCCGGGCTCTGCCCTCGCCCGATCAATTGCTGGCGCTGCCGCGCCGGCGCCTCGATGAGGCGACATCCAGGCTGGGCCGGGGCCTGTTGGTCTCCACCGAACGCAAGCGTGCAAGGTTTTTTGCCGTGAAACTGACACCGGCAATGCTGTCGCAGCGCATTGCAGAGGCCCGGCGCACCAACGAACGCAATCTTTTGCGAGCACAAGGGGCACTGCGTGCGATGGCAAGAGCCCGGCGTGCGGAGCTTAACCGAGCGGCGGATCAATTGCCAAAATGTGCCAGGGCTTCGCTGCAGCGGCACAAGCAGCAACTGGCCATGCTGCAAGGCCGCATCACGATCGAGCCGACGGCACGGCGGCAACGCGTGCAGAGGGATTTGCTGACAGCTTTGACAAGACGCGGCACGCAAGCAGTGGTGCTCAGGCTGGAGCGCCTGCGCGGCCGCGTCGTCCAGGCCGACAGGTTGATGGCGTCGCTGTCGCACAAGGCCGTCCTGGCCCGCGGCTTTGCGCTGGTGAGAGATGCGGACGGCGCCGTCGTCAAGCAGGCTGCCGACGTGGCGTCGGGAATGGCGCTTTCGCTCGAGTTCGCCGACGGGACCGCCGATGCGGTGGCAATCAGCGGCACGGCAAAACCGAAAGCCGTGGCCAAGCCGGCGGCCAAGGCCAAAGAGCCTGGCAATCAGGGATCCCTATTCTGACACCATGACCGACAATCCGCATCATCTGGCAACGCCCTCAGGCAAACCGCGCGCGCGAAATTTCGGCATCGGCTTCGACGGACGGCCTGGACCGTTCAACGCGATCACCGATGTGCCCGGCGTCGCGGTCGGCTATGCGACGCTGATCTCGGGCGATGGCGCGCTTGTCGTTGGCAAGGGACCGGTGCGCACCGGCGTGACCGCGATCCTGCCCAGGCCGCTTGCCGACCTCGCCAACCCGGTCTTCGCCGGGATCTTCAGCCAGAACGGAAACGGCGAACTGACCGGCTCGCACATCGTCGAGGAAACCGGCGCTTTCAACTTCCCGATCACCATCACCAACACGCATTCCTGCGGTGTTTCCCGCGACGGCACGCTGCGCTGGATGCAAAGCGTGCTGCCGGCGGCGCTCGACAGCGGCTGGGGACTGCCGGTGGCGGCGGAGACCTATGACGGCTTCCTCAACGACATCAACGGCCACCATTTGACGTCGGAGCATGTTGCGCAGGCCCTCGACGGTGCCGCCGGCGGACCGATCGAGGAAGGCAGCGTCGGCGGCGGCACCGGCATGATCACCTTCGGCTTCAAGGCCGGCTCCGGCACGGCATCGCGCATCGTCGAATGGCACGGCCGTGCCTATACGGTCGGCGCCTTCGTGCAGTCCAATTTTGGCAAACGGCGCAATATAACCATTCGCGGCCTGCGCGCCGGGCCGCAACTCGTCGAACCGGCTGTCCGCGAAGGCACACCGCGCGCCGAAAAGGGTTCGATCATCGCCGTCATCGCCACCGACGCACCGTTCCTGCCGCATCAGATGAAGCGGCTGGCCCGACGGGTGCCGCTTGGCGTCGCCATGACCGGAGGCTTCGGGTATCACAGTTCAGGCGACATTTTCATCGCCTTCTCGACCGCCAATGCGAGCGCCGCGCGGGCGCCATCCGGCCGCATCGCCAGTGCCGATTTTATTCCCGATACCGACATCGATCCGTTTTTCGATGCGGTGATCCAGACCGTAGAGGAAGCAATCCTCAACGCGCTGGTTGCCAATGACGATATGACCGGACGGGACGGGAATTTCGTGCCGGCGCTGCCGAAGACGTGGCTGAAGGAGACCTTTGGCTGAAGACAAAAACGCGGGCCAGAAGCCCGCGCTGCAACAATGTCGCCGCTATGCGATCATTCGGCGGCTTTGATCATTCCGCGGCTTTTCTGGGGGCCTGCTGGCTTTCTTCGGCCTCGGCCGCTTCCTCAAGCCGGGATGCGATAAGTTCCTGGATATCGCCGACTTCTTCCTGGATATCCTCCAGCGGAATGCCGACCTCGGCCGCCTCGGCGGCGCACTCCTTGGCCAAGGTTTCGGCCTGCTTGTCGATCCTTGCCTGGGAGGATTGGCAATGGACCTTTTCGCCGATCCATCCCCGCAAGAATTCGATGGCGTGTTCGCTCATACTGCTGTTCCCTGGCGGCAAAGCCGGTTGGTAATCATAAACGTCGACATCCCGCAAAGGATGCATGTCCCCATTCCAGCCGAGTCGCGGTCAGCCGGCAAGCCAATGCCGTCCAAGGTCCACAGAGCCATAGGAAATCGAGGGGTCAAGGGCATTTTCTGATTCTGGAGGGGTCGGTACCGTTGGCTGGGTCACACCCAGCGCTGCGCCACTGTTTCTATTTGCTTTTTTCCGGTTTCCGAGCCGATTTCCGTCACAATAGATGGCGCAAAACACTACACATTCACAGTTGCTTCGAGGTGCTGCCCTCGGGCGCGCGGGTCGAAGCCGCCGCTATATAGTGACATCCTCCTGCAATGTCGACTCCGCCCGCTATCCTGCTTCTTTCCGCCGCGCCGAAGGGCTCCGCGACGGACGCAGAACAAGTGACGATGGACCCGAACCGGGTGGAGCAGGCCCCGGCGGAGCCGCTCAGACGTGCACAGCCACCACCGCCGCGCAGTCGCCGGCCTTAACCAGCCCGGGGAAATGCCGCGCCGCAAGCATGCCCGACATTTTTGCCCGGATCTCCTGCGGAGCGACGCCGGTGCGGCCGGTGGAATGAATGCGCGCCAGCACCGAGCCTTCTTTGACGGGCTCACCGAGATCGACCATGGTTTCGATCATGCCGTCGTCTTCGGCGAACGAGAAACAATCGCCCGACGGCATGTCGAGCCACTGGGTTCGAGTCTTCTCGACCGCACCATCTACAATGCCGGCATGACGCAGCACGTTGAGAATGCCGCGCCTCGCGATCCGCACGGTTTGCGCGCGCGACGTGCCGCCGCCGCCAAGTTCGGTGCTGACGAAGACCTTGCCCATCTCCTCGGCTGCCGTGTCGTACATGCCAACGGCGTCGATCTCGATCATGCGCATCGAGAACGGAGCGGCAAAGGCCGCGACCGCGTCAAAGGCTTTCTGTTCCAGCGCCTTGTCGGGCAAAGTGTGCGCCGCGCAGAACGGCACGAAGTCCAGCGTCTTGCCGCCGGAGTGGAAGTCGAACACGATGTCGGCGCGAGGCAGCAGCTCACGTTGAAAGTAATCGGCGATCTTTTCGGTCACCGTTCCGTCCGGCCGGCCGGGAAAGCTGCGGTTCATGTTGCCCTTGTCGATCGGCGAGGTGCGCGTGCCGGCGCGGAAGGCCGGATAGTTCATTGCCGGCACGATGATCACCGTGCCGCTGACTTGCCTGGGATCGAGGGTCCTGGCGAGATCGTAGAGGGCCAGCGGCCCCTCATATTCGTCGCCATGGTTGGCGCCGGACAGCAGAGCTGCCGGTCCGTTGCCGTTGCGGATGACGCAGATCGGGATCATCACCGAGCCCCACGCGGAATCGTCGCGGCTGTAGGGCAAGCGCAGGAAGCCGTGCTGGACGCCGTCGCGGTCGAAATCGACGGTCGGCGCGACCGGTGATGAGCGTAGATTCGACATCGGGCTCAATCCTTCACCACCAGCTTACGCGGCACATTGGCCAGGCACTCCACACCGGTTTCGGTGATCAGGATGGACTCGGTGATCTCCAGTCCCATCGTTTCCAGCCACAGGCCGGTCATGAAATGGAAGGTCATGCCGGGCTTGAGTTCGGTGCGGTCGCCGGGACGCAAGCTCATCGTGCGCTCGCCCCAGTCCGGCGGATAGGACAGTCCGATCGAATAGCCGGTGCGGTTGTCCTTGACGATGCCATACTTCTTCAGCACGGCGAAGAAGGCGTTGGCGATGTCCTCACAGGCGTTGCCGGGTTTGGCCGCGGCCAGCCCCGCTTCCATGCCTTCCAGCGTCGCCTTCTCGGCATCGAGGAATTCCTGCGTCGGCTTGCCGAGGAAGACGGTGCGCGACAGCGGGCAGTGATAGCGGTTGTAGCAGCCGGCGATCTCGAAGAAGGTGCCCTCGTCCCGCTTCATCGGTCTGTCGTCCCAAGTCAGATGCGGCGCCGAGGCATCGGCACCCGACGGCAGCAGCGGCACGATCGCCGGATAGTCGCCGCCGATGCCGTCGACGCCGCGCGTGCCGGCATCATAGATTTCGGCAACGAGATCGCATTTGCGCATGCCGACCTCGATCTTGTCGAAGATGCGCTGGTGCATCGCCTCGACGATGCGAGCCGCCTTGCGCATATAGTCGATCTCGGTCGAGCTCTTCACCGCGCGCTGCCAGTTGACCAGCGCGGTGGCATCGACAAAGCGGGCATTGGGCAAATGCTTCTGCAGCGATGCGAAGGCGGCGGCCGAGAACCAGTAATTGTCCATCTCAACGCCGACTGTCAGCTTGCCCCAGCCGCGATCCGCAAGCACGCTGGCCAAAAAATCCATCGGGTGGCGCTCGGTCGACTGCACATAGTGATCGGCATAGCCGACGATGTTGTCATGCGCGAGATAGGCAGTGCGCTTGGCACCGTTGGCGTCCTGGCCACGGCCGTACCAGACCGGCTCGCCCGATGGCGGCACGATAACCGCCTGATGCACGTAGAACGACCAGCCGTCATAGCCGGTCAGCCAGGCCATGTTGGACGGGTCGCTGATAACAAGAAGATCGACGCCCTTCACCTCCATGGCTTTGCGTGTCTTGGCGAGGCGATCCGCATATTCGCCGCGCGAGAATCTCAGGTTCGGTTGCATTGTTCTTGGTCCTCGTTTGTTGGGCCTTGAGCCTGTTTCAACTTCGTTGAAACCGGCCCGTCGTTCTTGTTTGGGCGTGATCTTTCGGAAAACCGGTTCCCATTTTTCCGGATCACGCCTTGGCCAGCATCAGCTTTCGAAAATGGCCCCGGAACCGGCCACCCGCGCCCGATCGCGGGCGAACGTAGCTATCGCCGTATCCTGAACGCCGGTGCCGGTCAGATCGGCGATGGTGATGTCGCTGGCCGAGCGCCGACCATGCCGTTTACCGGCGATGATCTGGCCAAGTTCGGTCACCTCTTCGTCAGCGGCCATCACGCCCGCCGCGATGGCGTGATGCAGCTCACCCAGCCGCCGCGTCTGACGGGCGCTGTCGGCGACATAGAGGTCGGCCATGCGCAGGATTGCCGGCGCGATCTCGTTCTTGTGCTCGGCGTCGGAGCCCATCGCCGTGATGTGCTGGCCGGCGGAAACGAAACCCGCCTTGATCAGCGGCTCGGTCGAAGGCGTGGTGGTGACGATGATGTCGGCGCCGACAACTGCGTTTGCCGCGTCGGGCTCGGCATGCACGAGAATGCCGAGCTTTTCGCGCAGGGCTGCGGCGGTTGCCTCGGCCTTTGCCACATCGCGCGCCCAGATGCGCGCCTCGGAAATCGGCCGCACCAGCATCAGGGCTTCCAATTGCAACCCGGCCTGGACGCCGGCGCCGAAGATCGCGGCAACTGACGAGTCCTGCCGCGACAGATGTTTGGCGGCGACGGCGCCGGCAGCAGCGGTTCGGATATCCGTGAGATAGCCGTTGTCGAGCAGCAGTGCTTCGACCAGCCCGGTTTTGGACGACAGCAGCACCATCATGCCGTTGACGCTGGGCAGGCCGAGCTTCGGATTGTCGAAGAAGCCGGGGCTGATCTTGATGGCGAAACCGTCGATATCAGGCACGTAGGCGGTCTTCACGTCGACCTCGCCGCGATGCTCGGGAATGTCGAGCCGCAGGATCGGCGGCATCGCCACCGGCAGGGTGGCAAGCGCACGGAAGGCGTTTTCGACGCAGGCGACTGCATCGAGATCGAGTGTCACGATCGCGCGCAATTCTTGTTCGGTGAGGATCGTCATCCGGCTCATGCGGCGTGCTCCTTGAGCGATGGCGCCTCGCCGCAGACGATCCTGCGGTGCGCGTCCATATCGATGTTGCGGCCGGAGAGAAGCACGACCACCGGCCCGTCCGACCTGACCTTGCCGGCGAGCAGCGCGGCGATGCCGACCGCGCCGGCGCCCTCGACGATTTCGCGTTCGCGCGCATAGGCGTGACGGATGCCGGCGGCGATCTCGTCCTCGCTAAGCAGGACGATACCATCGAGCAGGTCGCGGCACATGGCGAAGGTCAGCCGGTTGTCGAGGCCGATGCCGCCGCCGAGCGAATCCGCCAGCGTCGGCAATTCCTCCACCAGCACCGGGCGGCCGGCATCGAGGCTGGCCTTCATCGCCGCGCCACGAGCCATCGAGACACCGATGATCTTTGTGCCGGGGCTGACGCCTTTGATGGCCGCGGCAACGCCTGAGGCGAGCCCGCCACCCGACAACTGCACCAGGACGAGGGCAGCATCCGGGACCTGTTCGATCATCTCAAGCCCGAGCGTGCCTTGCCCGGCGACAATGTCGGGATGGTCGAAGGGCGGCAGCATAACCAGCCCCTCTTGCGCCACCAGCCGATCGACCTCCTGCTGGGCATCGTCCTGACTGTTGCCGATAATGCGAACCTCCGCGCCCAGCCGGCGGATCTCGTCGAGCTTGTTTTCAGGCACCAGCCGCGACATGCAGATCACCGCGCGCATGCCCTCAAGCTTCGCCGCATGCGCCAGCGCGCGGCCGTGGTTGCCGGTCGAGGCCGCGACCACGCCACGCGCCTTCTCCGCGGTGCTGAGCGAAGCGACGGCATTCGAGGCGCCGCGCAGCTTGAAGCTGCCGGTGGTCTGCCGGTGTTCGAGCTTGAGGTGGACGGGGACGCCCAGCCCTTCGGAAAGACTTTGGGACAGCACGGTCGGCGTGCGCTCGACCTTGCCGGCAATGCGCTCATGCGCGGCGCGAATGTGCTCAAGAGTGACCTGTGTCATGATCATCAATCAGGCGGCAAATGGCTGCGTCATCAGACGGCCGAATTCGGGACGCGGCGTGTCATCTCCGCACAGCCGCAGACAATTCCAGGCGGTCGCCTGGTTGCTGGTCACCACGGGACGTCCAATAGTTTTTTCCATTCCGGTGACCGCGAGGGCGCTACGCAGCGCCGTGCAGGAGACGAACAGCGCATCGGCGCTGGTGTCGGTCGCCTCACGCGCCAGTTCGACGAGGGCCGCCGGTGCGATGCGCGCCATCTCGCGGTCGTCCTCGAAACCGAGGCAGGTGAAGCTGGCGATCTCGAAGCCGTGCGCCGCGAAATAGGCGGCCATCGGCCTGGATGTCTCGACCGTGTAGGGAGTGAGGATGCTGATCTTGCTTGCGCCCAGCGCACGCAGCCCGCGCACGCCCGCCATCGGCGGGGTGATTACCGGCACGCCGGGCTTTGCGACCTGGATCGCCGCCTCGATCTCGGCATCGCCGATCACCACCGAGGCCGAAGTGCAGGAATAGCAGACGGCATCGAGTGGCTCATCCGGCAGGATCAGGGCCGCGCCCGCCGTCAGCGCCGGCTGCATCTTGCGCAGGTTTTCGGGCGTCGTCGGGTTGGCATAGGGAATGCGCGCGACATAGACGCCGACGCGTTCGCTCGCCACCATGCGGCGGAAATCCGGTTCGCTGGTGTGGTCGGTGGCCAGGATGATCAGGCCGATGCGCCGCTCCAGCGGACGCGCATCCAGTGCCGGCCGTTTTGGATACACCTTGATCTCGGGCAAGGGTTTCATCGGTTACCTCTCGATCTTGCCGTAGCGGCGTTCCAGCCAGCGCAGCAACACGACCGAAAACAGACTGATGACCAGGAAGAAAGCACCGACCAGGGTGATCGGCTCGATATAGCGATAGTAGGTGTTGGCGACGCTTTTGGCCTGGTTCATCAGTTCCAGCACGGTGATCGCCGACAGCAGCGGCGTTTCCTTGAACATGGCGATAAAGTAATTGGCGAGCGCCGGAATCATCGGTGGGATAGCCTGCGGAATGATGATGTGGGTCCAGGTCTGACTGGCGCTCAAATTGCACGCCTTGGCGGCCTCCCATTGGCCGCGCGGCACATTGTCGATGCCGGCACGATAGACCTCGGCCGTATAGGTGCCGTAATGCAGCCCGAGCCCGATGACACCGGCGACCAGCGGCGGCAGCAGGATGCCGATGTCGGGCAGCACGTAGAAGATGAAATAGAGCTGCACCAGCAGCGGCGTGCCGCGGATGAATTCAGCCGCCCAGCCGACCGTGCGCGACAACGCCTTGTTGGGCGAGCGGCGCGCCAGCGCAATGCCAAGCCCGACGATCGCCGCCAGCACCGAGCCGAGCAGCGTCGCCAGGATGGTGATCTTCACGCCCTGGATCAGCGTTGGCATGATTTCCCAGACGAAATTCCAATCCCATTCCATCAGTAGGCCCAATTTATCAGAAGGGAGTTGGCCATCAGGCACGCACCCCGTCGAGGCCGCGCGCCATGCGTCGTTCCAGCGAGCGCACGCCCCACGAGATGAGCAGGGCGAGGATGAAATAGATGATCAGGATGGTGGTGAACGGCACCAGGGTGTTGCCGGTCTGGGCGCGCACCACCTGCGCCTGGAAGGTCAGGTCGGTGAGCGAGATCAGCGACACCACGGCGGTCGCCTTGAGCAATTCGATGGCATTGTTGCCAAAGGTCGGCAGCATCACCAGCAGCGCCTGTGGCAGGATGATGTGGCGCATGCCTTGCCAGCGGCCGAGATTGAGCGCTGTGCAGGCCTCATACTGTTCGCGGCCGATCGACTGGATGGCACCGCGCACCACTTCGGCGGCGTAGGCGCCGACATTGAGGCCGAGCGCCAGCACGCCGGCCTGCAACGGGGTCAGCGAAATGCCGATGAAGGGCAGCACGAAATAGGCCCAGAACAACTGCACGAAGATCGAGGTGCCGCGGAAGAACTCGATGTAGGCGGTGGCCAACCAACGCAGCGCAAAGAAGCGCGACACGCGCCCCATGCCGGCGAGGAAGGCCATGATCAGCGCCAGCACCGACCCCATCAGCGTCAGCTCGATGGTGACAAGCGCTCCCTGCAATATCAGGCCGAAATAGCCGGACCACTGGGTCATTCGGTTTCCAACGTTGGGTTTAGCATCTTCTCCCCGTTCACGGGGAGAAGATGCCGGCAGGCAGATGAGGGGCGGCGCGAACTTGCGAAGGTTTGGCGCCGCCCCTCATCCGTCACTTCGTGACACCTTCTCCCCGTTGAACGGGGAGAAGGAAGGATCACTTCGCCGCGCAGAGCTTGTCGCGGCTGGTCGACATCGCGGCTGCCGCCGAGAAGCCGTAGGGCTCGATGATCTTGGCGAACTCGCCCGATTTCTTCATCTTGGCCAGTTCCACATCGAAGGCGTCGCGCAGTGCCTCGTCGCCCTTCTTGAAAGCGGCGCCGTCGCAATAGACCGGTGCGCCCTGCACCGGAGCGATGACTTCGAGGTTCGGATCGTTGGCCTTCTTGACCAGATCATTGATCGACAGGACGGGCAGCGAATAAGCGTCGATGCGGCCATCCTGGAGCATCTTCACGCCGCTCTGGCCATCCGGCACGACGATGACGCGATCGCGTGGCACGCCGGCATTGAGCGCGAGCTTCTCCTCGGTGCCGCCGCCCGGCGCGCCGATGGTCGCAGTCGTATCCTTGGCGACATCCTCATAGCTCTTGAAACCCTTTGGATTGCCTTTCTTCACCAGCATCGCCTCGGCGTCGCACAGCACGGGTTCCGAATAGGCGACCGCAGCACAGCGCTCCGGCTTCATGAACAGGCCGGCGGTGACGACATCGAAGCGACCGGCCTGCAGGCCGGGGATCATGGCGCCATATTCGGAGATCGAAGCGGCAACGTCGGCGACGCCGAGCCGCTTGAATATCTCGCGGGCCACATCAGGCGCGGCACCCGAAACCTTGCCGTCGGCGGCGACCGCCGTATAGGGCGGCTCGTTGGCGATGGCGAGGCGGGCGAAACCTTGCGCCTTGAGCTGCTCGAGCTTGCTGTCATCGGCCGAACCGGGGATCGAGGCGGCCAGCACCGCCGTCAGTGCAAGACCGGCAACGCCGGCCAGAATGCCAAGTTTGTTCATTGTTCCCAACTCCTTGTTTCTTGTCTTGCTTTGTTGCATGGCGGCCCTCGCCGCCTCGGGACGACTTCGTCGCCCTGGGCATTGCGGTCAGACCCGATGTCCGGCCGCGATGATCTTCTTCAGGAAACCTTGCGTGCGCTCCTGCTTGGGATTGCGGAAAATCTCGTCCGGTTTGCCTTCTTCGACGATCCTGCCGCGATCGAAGAACAGCACCCGGTCGGCGAAATCATGGGCAAAGCCCATCTCGTGGGTGACCAGCAGCATGGTCATGTCGGTCTCGGCGGCGAGCTTGCGCATGACGTTCATCACCTCCTCGACCAGCTCTGGATCGAGCGCCGACGTCACCTCGTCGAACAGCATGATCTTCGGCGACAGCGCCAGCGCCCGAGCGATCGCCACGCGTTGCTTCTGTCCACCGGACAGCTGCGCCGGCATGTTCTTGGCCTTGTCGGCCATGCCGACCATTTCGAGCAGTTCCATCGCCCGCTTTTCGGCGGCGGCACGCGGCGTGCCCTTGGTCAGCATCGGCGCCAGCGTGACATTGTCCATGACGCACTTGTGCGGAAACAGGTTGAACAGCTGGAACACCATGCCGATCTTCTGGCGCATCCTTGTCAGATGCCGCTCATCGGCGGGCAACAGCTGGCCATTGCGCTCCATGTGATAGAGCTGCTCGCCGTCGATCTGGATATGACCGCCATCGATGCGCTCCAGCGTCATCAGGATGCGCAGGATCGTCGTCTTGCCCGAACCCGATGGGCCGATCAGTGCCAGCTTCTCGCCGGGCATGACTTGCATCGACAGGCCGTCCAGCACCTTGAAGCTGCCGAAGCTTTTCGAGATGCTGTCGATCTTGATGATGGGCGCTGGTGCGGACAAATGTATTTCCCCGTGCTGGAGAAGCCTATGCCCCTTAACGATGCGGAACGCGCCAAATCATGTCAATTGGGAAAATAATATCATGACAATTATTCTGATTCCCCACAATTTCCGGGCAAACCGGACCTAGATTGCGAGCAGCAGATGCTCCGGATCGCCAAGCAGCAGCTTGGTGACAACGCCGAGGCCGGCGCGCAGTTCCCCCTCGGTGGTCGAACCCAGCGAGATACGCACCGCCGGGTGCCAGGGCGCACCCGAAATACGGAAGGATGTTCCGGGCGCGATAGCCACGCCTTGCAGGCGGGCCTGGGCGACAAAGCTTTCCTCGGCACGGTCCGCGGGCAGTTGAAGCCAGACATGCAGCCCGTCTCGCCGGGCGCGATAGTCGACCCCCGCCAGCACCTGCGCTGCAATATCCTGCCGGCGCCGCAAAGCCGCGCGCTGCCAGTGGACAAGCTCCATCGCCGTGCCGTCGGTCACCCATTTGGTGGCGATCTCGGCCACCAGCGGCGTCGCCATCCAGTTCGAAACCAGATGCCGGTTGGCGACGGCGGCGACGTAGCGGTCGGGTGCGGCCAGATAGCCGATGCGCAGGCCGGGCACGGTGATCTTGGTGAAGGAGGTGACGTAGAGCGTGCGCTCCGGCGCGAACGCGGCAACCGGCGGCGGCCGGTCTTCGACCAGCGGACCCAGCACATCGTTCTCGATGATGGCGATATCGTGCTTGCGCGCGACCGCGGCGATCTCTTCTCGCCGCCGCGCATCCATCAGCGTCGCCGTCGGATTGATGACCGAGGGCTGCACGAAGACCGCGCGGATGTCGGAAAGCCGGCAGGCCTCGTCCAGCGCTTCCGGAATCAGGCCGTTGTCGTCGATCGGCAGGCCTTCCAGGTTGAAGCCGAGATAGCGTGCCAACGGCACCAGCGTATGGTGGCCGATCGCCTCCGTGGCGACCGTAGAGCCCGGCGGCGCGACGCTCATCAGCGCCACTGTCATGCCGGCGGTGGCGCCGTTGGTCAGGCTGACGTTCTGCGGCGATGCATCGAGGCCGCACAGTCTCAACCATTCGACGGCGACGGCGCGGTGGCGGGGAAACACCATGTTGGGCCGGAACGAAAGTGCTGAACTCGACGGCAGGTTCTCAGCCAGCCATCCCAGTGCCTGCTTCAGCCGCTCAAGATGCATCGGCTCGCAGACCGGTTTCAGGATCGAAAGGTCGATGACTTCACCGAGCCGCTCCGGCAGATAGGGCGGCTCGGGCTCGCGGCGCTGCGTCTGGACGAAGCTGCCGCGGCCGATCTCGCCCGAAATCAGGCCGCGCCGGATCAGTTCCTCATAGGCGCGGCTGACCGTCTGCACCGAAAGCTTGAGGTCGTCGGCCAGCCTGCGATGGGTCGGCAACCGCGCGCCATTGGCAAGGCGTCCGTCATGGATGGCGCGCGCGAACTGGTCGGCCAGCGACTGATAGGCCGGCCGCCGGATAAGCGCGGGATCGGGTTGCCACAATGTCATGACTTATTAGAGATCGAAATCAGTGCAATTGACAATCGAAATAATGCGCCGTCATGGTACTCGGACGAAAAAGTGAGCCCTGATGACATCAGCGAAACTCGACCCGATCGACCTGAAAATCCTCGACGCCATCCAGCGCGACGGACGCATCACCAAGCTGGCGCTGGCCGAGCAGGTCGGCCTGTCTCCGACGCCGTGCTGGATGCGGTTGCGCAAGCTGGAAAAGGCCGGCATCGTCTCGGGCTATCACGCCAGGATCGCCATGCGCGTCGTGGCACCCGTTGCCACCGTGCTGATGGAGGTGACGCTGGCAAACCACCGCCAGGCCGATTTCGACCGCTTCGAGCGCGTTATACGCGATGTTCCCGAGATCGTCGCCTGCTGGTCTGTCGGCGGCGGCGTCGACTATCTGTTGAAAGTAATGGCGCGCGACATCGACGCCTATCAGCGGCTGGTCGATGGCTTGCTGGACCGCGAGATCGGCATCGATCGTTACTTCACCTACATCGTCATCAAGACCGTGAAGGACGAGGTGGCGCTGCCCATCGCAGAGCTTTTGCCGGCGTCGTCATAGGAGCGGAGAGATTCTCTCGCCGGGCAACCCGATAGAGAGAGTCTCTCTACGTCAGGACTTCCAAACAGCCTCTCTATCTGCATCGGGCGGATAGTCTTCCCTTATCAGTCCGAACCGGGAGGCTTTGACCATGTCCGCGCATTTCGCCCGCTCGCATCGCCATGAAGCGCTCGACGGCCTCGCCGACCGCCGGCTGCTGCGCGAACTGGCCTATGTCGATGGCCACTGGACCGCAAGCGAGGCTGCCGAAAGCTTCGAGGTCACCGATCCGGCCACCGGCACGACCGTCGCTTTCGTCGCCGCGCTCGATGGCCGGCAGACGACAAAGGCGATCGATGCCGCGGCGCGCGCCTTCCCGGCCTGGCGGGCGCTGTTGCCGCAGGAGCGCTCGAAAATTTTACGAAAATGGTTCGAGCTGATCGTCGGCGCCAAGGATGATCTGGCTCTGCTGATGACGCTTGAACAGGGCAAGCCTCTGCAGGAATCGCTGGGCGAGATCGACTACGCCGCCTCCTTCGTCGAATGGTATGCCGAAGAAGCAAAACGCCCGAACGCCGAGAGCGTCACCAGCCATCTGCCGAACGCCGAGATGATGGTGCGGCGCGAGCCGCTCGGCGTCGTCGGCGTTGTCACGCCGTGGAATTTTCCGTCGGCCATGCTGACCCGTAAGGCGGCCGCCGCCCTTGCCGCCGGCTGCACCATCGTCGCGCATCCGTCCTCGGAAACGCCGCTGTCGGCGCTGGCGCTGGCCGAACTCGGCGAACGCGCCGGCCTGCCCGTGGGCGTCTTCAACATCGTCACCGGCAAGGCTTCGACGATCGTCGGCCGGATGTGCGAAGATCCGCGCGTGCGTGCCATGAGCTTCACCGGCTCGACCGAGATCGGCCGGCTGATCGCCGCCCAGAGCGCGCCGACCATGAAGCGGCTGGTGATGGAGCTTGGCGGTCATGCCCCGCTGATCGTCTTTGCCGATGCAGATCTGGACAAAGCGGTTGATATCGCCATCGACGCCAAATTCGCCACGTCGGGCCAGGACTGCCTCGCCGCCAACCGCATCTACGTCCAGCGTCCGATCTACGATCGGTTCTGCGCCGCCTTCGCCAAGCGCATCGAGACGCTGCGGACCGGCAATGGCCTAGCCGAGAAGATCGACATCGGGCCGCTGATGCATGAGCGCGCCATCAAGAAGGTGGAGGAACAGGTCGCCGATGCCATCGCTCACGGCGCGCGCTGCCTCACCGGGGGCAAACGGCACCAGGCCGGCCCGCTGTTCTACCAGCCGACGCTGCTGGCCGATGTCAGTGACGAAGCGCTGATCATGCGCGAGGAGACGTTTGGCCCGGTTGCCGCCGTGACGCCGTTCGACAGCGAGGATGACGTGATTGCCCGCGCCAACGCCACCGAGTATGGCCTCGTCGCCTATGTCGTGACCGAGAATGGTGGCCGGCAGCAGCGCATGGGCCGCGCGCTCGACTACGGCATGGTCGCCATCAACCGCGTCAAGATCACCGGCGCGCCGATCCCGTTCGGCGGCGTCAAGCAATCGGGCATCGGGCGCGAAGGCTCGCGCCACGGGCTCGAAGCCTTCACCGATCTGAAGTATCTCTGTCTGGACGTCGCCTAGGTTCGTCCTGCCATCCCTCAAGGAGTTAAAAAATGCTCGACCAGTCCAACGAACTCGCCGCCTGGGATCGCGACCACTTCTTCCATCCCTCGACCCATATGGGCACGCACGCGCGGGGCGAAAGCCCGACACGCATCATGGCCGGCGGTGAAGGCGTCACCGTGTGGGACAACAATGGCAGGAAGAGCCTCGATGCCTTCGCCGGGCTCTATTGCGTCAATGTCGGCTACGGCCGCCAGAAGATCGCTGACGCCATCGCCGCCCAGGCGAAGAACCTCGCCTATTACCACGCCTATGTCGGCCACGGTACCGAGGCCTCGATCACGCTGGCCAAGATGATCATCGATCGCGCGCCGCAGGGCATGTCGCGGGTCTATTTCGGCCTCTCCGGTTCGGATGCCAACGAAACCAACATCAAGCTGATCTGGTACTACAACAACGTGCTCGGCCGGCCGGAGAAGAAGAAGATCATTTCGCGCTGGCGCGGCTATCACGGCTCGGGCGTGATGACGGGATCGCTGACCGGGCTCGACCTGTTCCACAACGCCTTCGACCTGCCGCGCGCGCCGATCCTGCACACCGAGGCACCCTACTACTTCCGCCGCGCCGACCGTTCGATGAGCGAGGAGCAGTTTTCGCAGCATTGTGCCGACAAGCTCGAGGAGATGATCCTGGCCGAAGGCCCGGAAACCGTCGCTGCCTTCATCGGCGAGCCGATCCTCGGCACTGGCGGCATCGTGCCGCCGCCGGCCGGCTATTGGGAAAAGATCCAGGCGGTGTTGAAGAAGTACGACGTGCTTCTGGTCGCCGACGAAGTGGTGACGGGCTTCGGCCGACTGGGCACCATGTTCGGCTCCGACCATTACGGCATCAAGCCGGACCTGATCACCATCGCCAAGGGCCTGACCTCGGCCTATGCGCCGCTGTCGGGCGTCATCGTCGCCGACAAGATGTGGCAGGTGCTGGTTGAGGGCTCCGACAAGCTCGGTTCGCTCGGCCATGGCTGGACCTATTCGGCACATCCGATCTGCGTTGCCGCCGGCGTCGCCAATCTCGAGCTGATCGACGAGATGGATCTTGTGACAAATGCCAAGGAGACCGGCGCCTATTTCCGCGCCGAGCTGGCCAAGGCGGTCGGCGGCCACAAGAATGTCGGTGACGTCCGCGGCGACGGCATGCTGGCAGCGGTGGAATTCGTTGCCGACAAGGACGACCGGGTGTTCTTCGACGCTTCGCAGAAGATCGGACCGCAGGTGGCGACAGCGCTTGCCGCAAGCGGCGTCATCGGCCGCGCCATGCCGCAGGGCGACATTCTTGGCTTCGCGCCGCCGCTCTGCCTGACCCGCGAGGAAGCCGACATCGTCGTGTCGAAGACCGCCGATGCGGTCAAGAGCGTGTTTGCCAATCTCTGAGATCGACTATGAATGCCATGACCAGAACCCTCCCCGCCACCATGGCCGCCGTGCTGCTTGTCGGGCACGGCGGGCCGGAAAAACTCGTCTACCGCAGCGATGTGAAAGTGCCCGCGCCTGCGCCAGGTGAAGTGCTGGTCAAGGTCAGCGCTTGCGGCATGAACAACACCGATGTCTGGGTGCGCCAGGGCGCCTATGGCACGGAGGAGGACGCTGCCGCCGTGTCGACATGGCGGCGCCAGGGCAACACGCTTGTTTTCCCGCGCATCCAGGGCACCGACACCGTCGGTACCATCGCCGCCGTCGGCGAAGGCGTGTCGCCGGAGCGTATCGGCGAACGGGTGATGGTCGATTTCTCCATCTACAATCGCGACGACGATTCGCTCGCCGACATCGACTATATGGGCCATGGCCGCGACGGCGGCTACGCCGAATACCAGGCCGTGCCGGCCGAGAATACGCATGTCGTCGATACCGACATGAGCGACGTCGAACTCGCCACCTTCTGCTGCGCTTACCTGACCGGCGAACAGATGCTGGAGCGCGCCGGCTTGAAGGCCGGCGAGCGCGTGCTGGTCACCGGCGCCTCGGGCGGCGTCGGTTCCGGCATCGTGCAACTGGCACGGGCGCGCGGCGCCATTCCCTATGCCGTCGTCGGCAAGGGCAAGGAACAGGCGGTGCTGGACATCGGCGCCGAGGCGGTCATCACCCGTGGCGTCGCAGACCTGCCGCAAGCCGTGATTGAAGCGACCGGCGGCCAACCGATCGACGTGGTGGCCGACCTGGTCGGCGGCGCGATCTTCAACGACCTCTTGCGTATTCTCAGGCCCGAAGGCCGCTACACGACCGCCGGCGCGATTGCCGGTCCGGTCGTGCAACTCGATCTCAGGACCATGTATCTCAAGCAGTTGCAGTTGCATGGTTCGAGCCAGGGCACGCGCGCGGATTTCCGTCGCATCGTTGGTTACATCGAGGCGAAGAAAATCCGGCCGCTGGTCGGTGGCGTCTACAAGCTCTCCGATTTCCACCATGCGCAGGCGGATTTCATTGCCAAGGATTTCGTCGGCAAGCTGGTGGTGGTGCCGGATGCCATGTGGGGTTCGGCTGGCTGAACACTCTATGCCTCAACCCTGCTGGGCCGCCCTCAACAGCATGCCGAACAGGTCGCGCGGTTCGTCGGGGTCGGCCAGCATGTCGAGTTCCTGGTAGAGGCCGGTCGACTTCAGCTGATCCCTGACATAGCGCAGCGCCGAAAAATCCTCGATGGCGAAGCCGACCGAATCGAACAGCGTGATCTGGCCGGAATCGCGCCGGCCTTGCACGGCGCCTGACATCACCTGCCACAACTCGATCACCTCATGATCCGGCGCAAGCTGCTGGATCTCGCCCTCGATGCGGGTCTGCGGCGGGTATTCGACGAAGATGTCTGAGCGCAGCAGGATATCGCGATGCAATTCGGTCTTGCCGGGACAGTCGCCGCCGACCGCGTTGATGTGCACGCCGGAGCCGACCATGTTGTCTGTGAGGATGGTGGCGTACTGCTTGTCGGCGGTGACGGTGGTGATGATGTCAGCCCCCTCGACCGCCTCCTGCGCGGTGCCGCAGGCGACCATGTCGAAGCCGAGACCGGCGAGATTACGGATGCATTTTTCGGTGGCCGAGCGGTCGATATCGTAAAGCCTCAGCCTGTCGACGCCGAGCAGCGCCTTGAAGGCCACCGCCTGGAATTCGGCCTGGGCGCCGTTGCCGATCAGCGCCATGCAGCTGGAGCCGGCCGGCGCCAGGTACTTGGCGGCCAGAGCCGACATCGCCGCCGTGCGCAGCGCCGTCAGGATGGTCATTTCGGACAGCAATACCGGGTAGCCATTGTGGACGTCGGCGAGCATGCCGAAGGCGGTCACGGTCTGGCGTCCCTCGCGCATGTTCTTGGGATGGCCGTTGACATATTTGAAGCCGTAGACTTCGCCGTCGCTGGTCGGCATCAGTTCGATGATACCCTCGGCGCTGTGCGAGGCGACGCGCGGCGTCTTGTCGAACAGCTCCCAGCGGCGGAAATCATTCTCGATGTAGCCGGCGAGTTCGACGAGGAAGCGTTCGACGCCGATCTTCAGCACCAGCTTCATCATATGATCGACGCTGACGAAGGGCACGATGTTGAGATTGGGGATCATTTTTTCTTATCCTTGCCGCATGCAGGCGCTCAGTCCTGGCGATGCGCGTTGTGTGCCTTCATCATTGTTGCCAGCGCCGGATCGTTTTGCTCCAGCACCCTGATGGCTCCGCCTGTGTCGTAGAGGCGCTCATCCTGGCCCATCTTGAACTTGGCTTCGAGCCGCCCGATCGGCAGGTCAAACCCTATGATACCAGGTATGCGCCGCTCCATGCCGCCTGGTCCGAGCTCACGCATGCCCCAGCGATCGTCGCGATCCTTCTCCAGCACGTCGACAAGCTGCAGGAGATGCCGGGCGGTGCCGTGATCGTCGAGCGGCACCGGATGCCCATGACAATGCACGACGGCAAAGTTCCAGGTCGGCGCGCTGTCGCGCACCGGATTGCGCGGATACCAGGACGGCGAGATGTAGCCATGCGGGCTGTGGAAGACAGTGATCGTCTCCCTGCCTTCGCTGATCAAGGTGCTGTGCGGATTGGCCCGGGCGAGATGCGAGATCAGCGTTCCGTTTTCACCCCGCGCGCGATCGAGCACGAAGGGAAGATGAGAGACGACAAGGCCCTGCGGTCCCGCTGTCACCACCGTGGCAAAGGCCGCGGCCTCGATCAGGCCGAACACCTCGTCGCGCGACAGTGGCGCGAACTCGGGCTTGGTATACATCAGGTCAGCTTCGCTGGGCGCGAACCGCCGGGATCAGGCCTTGCGGGCGAACCAGCAGCACGGCGATGACGCCCGACAGCACGATGGCGTCGCGATAGGGCGCGATCGCTCCCGGCAATGTCGCTTGCAGCAGCACCTCGATGATGCCGAGCAGGAAGCCGCCGGCGACAGCACCGGGCAAGCTGCCGAGCCCGCCGACGACGGCGGCGATAAACGCCTTCAGCACCGGCGTGAAACCCATCAGCGGGTCGACCGAGGCACGCTGCGCCACCCACAGCATGGCCGCCAGCCCGGCGAGCAGGCCGGAGAGCAGGAAGGCGGTGGCGATGATGCGGCTGGCCGGAATGCCCATCAGGCGCACGACGTCGAAATCCTCCGCTGCGGCACGCATCGCCGTCCCGGTCACCGAGCGGCGCAGGAAGACTTCCAGCGCAATCAGCGCCAGTGCGGAGACGACGATGGAGATGCTGGGACCGACGCCGATGGTGAAATCGCCGAAGGAGAAAGCGCCGGTCATCCAGCCAGGCATGGCGACAGCCTGCGGCCGCGCCGAAATGCCGTTCTGGAAGACGACCTTCAGCAGGCTGGAGACAGCGAAGCTGGTCAGCAACAGACTGGTGACGCTGGCGCCGCGCATCGGCCTGAACGCGATGCGCTCCATGGCGACAGCGGCGAGCGCGCCGCAGGACACGGCGACAAGCACCGCCACCGGGAACGGAAAGCCAAGCACCAGCGAGGCCAGCAGCGCATAGCCCGACAGCGTCATCAGTTCGCCATGGGCGAAGTTGATCAGGCCGACGATGGAAAAGACGATCGCCAGCCCGAGCGCCAGCAGCGCATAGACGCCGCCGAGGCTCACCGCATTGATGATCTGCTGCGCGATCATGCTTCTTAAGCTCCTAGATAGGCCTGGCGGACGAGGTCCGAAGAGGCGAGTTCTTTTGCCCTGCCCGACAGCACCACTTCGCCATTGGCGAGCACGACGGCGCGGTCGGCGATTTCGAGCGCCAGCGCCACATTCTGTTCGACCAGAAGGATGGTCAGGCCCTTGCGGCGCAGTTCGGCGATCAGGTCGAAGACGGTGTCGATCAGTTGCGGGGCAAGGCCGAGCGAGGGCTCGTCGAGCAGGATCATGCGCGGCTTGCCCATCAGCGCGCGGGCGATGGCCAGCATCTGCTGTTCGCCGCCCGACAGATTGCCGCCCTTGACGCGGTGGTAGCGGCGCAGGATCGGGAACAGCTCCAGCATCTCCTCTTCGCGCAGCCGCGCCTCGGCCGCCGGCTGATGCACCGCGCCGCCGAGACGCAGATTGTCGGCCACCGTCAGGCTGGCGAAGATGCGGCGGCCTTCCGGAACCAGCGCGACGCCCTTGCGGGCGATCGCCTCCGGCGCCAGGCCGGTGATGTCGACACCGTCGAAGACCACCTTGCCGGATGCCGCCGGCACCAGCCCGGCGACGGCGCCGAGCGTCGAGCTCTTGCCGGCGCCGTTGGCGCCGACCAGGGCGATGATCTCGCCGCTGCCGACGGCGAGGTCGACGCGGCGCACCGCCTCGACCTCGCCGTACCGGATTTTCAGGGCTTCAACGCTCAGCATGACATCACGGCGCCGGAACGTCGGCGGCTTCGGGGATCAGGGTCTCGACATGCTTGCCTTCGCCGCCCTCGTAGCGCATCAGCGCCACTGGCCGCAGCGGCATGCGGTCCGTGCCGGCATAGGTGATCTTGCCGGTGATGCCCTCGAAATCCTTGAGGCCGGCGATGGCGTCGCGGATCGCCTTCGGGTCGTCGGAGCCGGCCGTCTTGACCGCCTGGTCGAGGATCAGGCCGATCTCGTAGCCATTGACCTCATAGGTCGATTCCGGCGCATGGCCGGCATATTTGGTGAAGGCGGCGTTGAAGGCTTCGAGCTTGCTGCCCGGCTCGGCATAGCCGGCCGCGGTGTAGACGACGCCGTCGACCAATTTGCCGAGCGCCTTGATGGTCGGCGTACCGATGGCATCGGCTCCATAGACCGGGATGGTGACGCCGGCGCCGCGCAATTGCTGGATGAAGGCTGGGAAATCGGGCTCATAGGCCGCCGTCATGATCAGGTCGGGCTTATCGGCCAAGCCCTTGATGTTGGTGATCTCGGCGGAAAAGTCGGGCTGGCCCATGCTGAAAGTGCCGCGGCCGACAATGGTGCCGCCCTTCTTCTCGAACACCTTGCCGAAATATTCCGGCAGATTGGCGGTGTAGGTGGAGTCCGGCGAGGTCAGCAGGAACACCTTCTTCTTGCCTTCGGAGACGGCGAAGTCGGCAACCGCCGTCGCCTGTACATTGTCGGCGGGATAGGTGCCGAACATGACATCGCCGACCGCGCCGGTGAGCACCGGGGCGGAGCCGCACAGCGTCAGGGTCGGAATGCCGAGAGGCTGGGTCAGCTGGCCGGCGGAAATCGAGGGATCGGCATCGCACGGCGTGATCATGATCTTGGCGCCGGCATCGATCAGCTCCTGCGCGACCGTGGCGGTCTGCGCGGTGTCGGAGCGGGTGTCCTTGATCAGCAGCTTGACGGTGTATTTGCCGCCGAACCCGCCCTTGGCGTCGAGTTCGTCGAGCGACATGCGCAGGCCGGCAAGTGCCGGCTGGTCGTAAGGGGCAAGACCGCCTGTCTGCGCGGTCGCGGCACCGATGATGATCTCTTCGGCGCTGGCCGTCGAAATGGTGGCGATGCCGAACACGGCAGCGCAGAAGGCGGCGCGATGGAGGCGATAGAGGCTTGGCATGTCGGTTCTCCTTCTGGATTTTTGTCGTTGATCGTTGCGGTCTATGCGGTCTGGTTTTCAGGCGTTGCGGTCTTGGCGCGCGCCGTGCGGCTGCCGAGATAGGCTGCGATCACGGCAGGGTTCTTCTGAACGTCGCCCGGCGTGCCGTCGGCGATGACGCGGCCATGATCGATGACGACAATGCGTTCGCACAGGTTCATCACCAGCCGCATGTCGTGCTCGATCAGGACGACGCCGATGCGGCGCTCGGTGCGGACCGTCGACAGGATGGAAACCAGTTCGGCGGTCTCGACGGCGTTCATGCCGGCGGCCGGCTCGTCGAGCAGTAGGAAGCGCGGCTTCAACGCCAGCGCACGTGCCACTTCCAACCGGCGTCGCTGGCCATAGGCAAGCCTGGCGGCCGGCTGATCGGCAAATCTCTCCAGCCCCATGCGCGCAAGTTCACCCATTGCCGCCGCCTCGGCATGGACGAGATCAGGCTCTACCTGGCGTGCGGCGACGACGACGTTTTCCAGCACCGTCATGTGCGGGAAGACGCGGATGTTCTGGAAGGTGCGGGCAACGCCGGAGCGCGCGAAGCGGAAGGCAGAAGCCTGCCGCACCGCGCCACCCACCGACACGGTACCGGCACTTGGCTTGACATCACCGGCCAGCATGTTGAGCAGCGTCGTCTTGCCGGCGCCATTGGGGCCGATGATACCGGTGATGCTGTCCGTTTCGAAACTCAGGCTGACGTCGTCGACAGCAACGACGCCGGCATAACGGCGCGACAGACGCTCGGCGGAGAGCCGGTCACTCTCGACACGCTGCGGAGGTGCCGCCGAAGCCGTCACGGCCTGACGTCCGGGCCGGCGCAGCAGGTTCAGCTCACGCTCGCCGAACAGGCCGGTCGGGCGTCGCCAGATGACCAGGATCATGGCGATGGCAAGCACGCCCTGGGTCAAGCCGAACAGGACAGGCAGATGCAGGCTGAGCACTTCGCCGCCGCCTTCGAAGCGGCGTACCACTTCGACCAAAACGATGGTGACGATGACGCCGGCGAAAGCGCCGAGCGACGAGGTCATGCCGCCGACGATCAGCATGGCAAGCATGGTGAAGCCCAGGTCGAAATAGAAATCGCGCGGTGAAAACGCACCCAGAAACTGCGCCATCATGGCGCCGGCAGCCATGGCGGCGACGACACCCGCCACCCAGGCGGCCAGACGCGCCGTGCGTTGGTCGACGCCGACGGCGGCCGCACCACGCTCGTCATTGGCGGCGGCTCGGCTGGCAAGGCCGAAAGAGGTTTCGCGAAACAGCCTCGCCGCCACCAGCGCCACCGAAGCGACTGCGGCAGCGGTCCACAGCCCGACCTCACGCGGCACGCCGTAGAAAGGCTGGCTGCCGCGGGTGATCTCGCGCCCGGCGACCAGCAGCGTGTAGACGATGATCAGCATGGCCAGCGTGGCGATCGAGGCGCTCGATCCGGAAAGCCTTAGCAGCGGCGCACCGGTCAGCAGGCCGACGACGACCGCCAGAGCCAGGACGATGGCCAGCGCTGCGACGAAGGAGAGTTGATGGCCGGCGAGGAATTGCGGCAGGTCGCGCAGCGCCGTTCGCTGCAGTGCCGTCGGCATGGTGAGGATGCCTGTCGCATAGGCGCCGAGGCCGACAAAGGCCGCCTGGCCGAACGAGACGATGCCGCTGTTGCCGGAGAATATCTGCAGGCCGAGCACCGCCGTCAGCATGATCGCGGCATAGGTGACGACGCGTTGCATGGCGGCGCCGCCGAAGATGAAGGCGGCAAGCGCCACCAGCAACAGCACCGCGACCATGCACAGGGCATCGGCCGTGGCGTTGCGGAACGCGGCCGGCATGAAGCCGGAACTCTTGCTCTCGCTCGTCGTCACCGACGCCATCACGCGGCCCTGAAGCGATCGGGTGAAAACGGGGCCAGGATCGGTTGCGCGCCTTCGGTGACCAGCCTGGCCACCGCCTCGCCGACTGCCGGCCCGGTCTTGAAGCCGTGGCCGGAAGACCCCGCCGAAACGACCAGCCCTTCGACATCAGGCATGGCGCCGATGACCGGCAGATCGTCGGGGCTCATGTCGTAGAGACCGGCATAGCCCGGCCGGATGCCAAGCTCGGCCATGGCCGGCACGCGGCTGGCGAAGGTCTCCAGGATCTCGACCGATTCCTGCTCCTCGACACCTTCCATGTAATCATCGGGATTTTCGACGAAGCGTGGACGGCCTGCATGTTCGTGGCGCAGGCCGGTGCCGCCGCCGGCCCAGGTCCCGGCGAGGATGACGCCGTCATTGTCTGGCCGCGCATAGTTGCAGGAAATGTCGTCGCACCAGGCGAACGGCATGACCTGCCTTGCCTTGCCGGCAGCGTCGAGCACGGCCATCGGATGGCGCTCGACATGCAGCGGCAGATCGAGGCCGACCGTCGCCAGCAGCCGGCGCGTCCACGGCCCGGCGGCCAGGACGACGGTATCGGCCTCCAGCATCGTTCCATCGGTCAAGATGGCACCCGTGATGCGGTCGCCCTGCCGCTGGAGGCTCTCGACCAACGTGTTCTGCATGATCCTGGCACCACTGGCGCGGGCGGCACGGGCAATAGCATTGGTGGCGCCGAAGGCATCGGCATAGCCATACTCGGGTTCCCACAGCGCCAGCGCGACATTGTCCAGGGCAAAGCCCGGTGCGGCATCGGCAAAGGCCTGCGGCGACAATGTCTTGATGCGCGCGCCCTCGCCGCGGATGCGTTCGGCTGCCGACGTCCAGCTCGCCTTGTTGTCGTTGCCGCAGACCCACATCATGCCGATTTCGGTGACAAAGGATCCTTCGCCCGCGATTTCGGGCAGCGACACCAGGATCTCTCGGCCACGGATGGATAGCTGCGACAGTTCCGGCATCAGGTAGAAGGCGTGCAGCAGCGCCGACGATTTGCCCGACGGGCCGCCGGCGGGATGGGTCTGCTCGACCAGCGTGACCTTCACACCGGCTTTGGCCAGATCATAGGCCGCGCTCGATCCGACAATACCGGCACCGACGACGATGACGTCGCTTCCATTTCGCATGGCTGTTCCCCACAGTCTCTTGGCTGCTTTTCGACAAGGTAGGGCCAGCGATCGCGCAATGTCAACATCTCTTCATTGTTGACCGATATTTAAATCTCTGTAATAAACTCGACAAAACAAGAGAACACGGATTCCGGGGAGGCCCATGGCGATACGCGATGTTCTGATGCGCGGGGATCTTGCGCTGACGCCGTCGGAGGAGAAGATCGTTCGACTGCTGTTGACGGACTATCCGACCTCCGGCCTCGGCACCGCCTCATCGCTCGCCCGGCGCGCTGGCGTCAGCGATCCAACCGTGGTGCGGCTGGTGATGAAGCTCGGCTATGAAGGGTTTCCGGATTTCCAGGCGAGGCTTCTGGCCGAAGTCGAGGCAAGACTGCACTCGCCGCTGCTGATGATGGAGGCCAAGCGGCAGAGCGGTTCCAACGACAGCGCCGTGCTGGCCTATCTCGATAGCGTCACCACGGCCTTGCAGAAAGCCACCGCCGCGACACCCGTCCAGACTTACGAGCGGGCGGCCCGCTTGCTGATGGAGGCCAAGGGCGAGATCGTGATGGTTGGCGGCCGGTTCAGCCGCCACATCGCCGGCATGCTGGCCGGCTATCTCGTGCAGTTCCGCTCCGGGGTTCGCGATCTCGGCGTGCTCTCTCCGCAGATCTTCGACACGCTGGCCGACCTCGGCCGGCGCGACGTGCTCGTCGTCTTCGACTACCGCCGCTACCAACTCGATGTGATGGCCTATGCAAAACAAGCGGCGGCGCTCGATGTGCGCATCGTCCTGTTCACCGACCAATGGCTGTCGCCGATATCAGATCTCGCCGAAGTCACCATCGTCAGCCCGCTCGAAGTCGCCTCACCTTACGACACGCTGGCGCCGGCGATCGCACAGATGGAAGCGTTGGTCGCCCATATCGTTTCGACGCTGGGCGACGAGGCCCGCGCCCGCATCGAGCGACTCGAAAAGGTGCGGCATGCCAATGCCGTGACGCTCGACAGCGAACCGCAAGAGAACGGCGCGCGCAAGACACCCGGCCCCCGCAAGACACCGGGACCCAAATCAGCAAAGCAGGACGACAAAGCATGACCCAGGCCCTACCCAAACGAGACGAAGCCTTCCGTGCCGGCGAAACGGCACTGCTACTCGTCGACATGCAGCGCATCTGGCTGGAGCCGGGCGCCGATCCGTCGCATCCGGAACGTGGCCCCGATCATTATTTTTACCGGCAGACATCCTCGCAGACGATCCCCAACCAGGAGCGCCTGCTGGCGGCGGCGCGGGCCAATGGCGTCGAGGTGCTGCACACCATCATTCAGAGCCTGACCGAAGACGGCCGTGAGCGCTCGCTCGACCACAAGCTGACACCGATCCATGTTGCGCCCAGTCTCCCCGAAGGACTGCCGGTGGCATCGCTGGCGCCGGTTGGCGACGAGATCATGCTGCCGAAGACGTCGTCGGGCATCTTCAATTCGACCAATGTCGACTATCTCCTCAAGAACCTCGGCATCCGCTATCTCGTCGTGGTCGGCGTGCTGACCGATCAATGCGTCGACATGGCGGTGCGCGACGGCGCCGACCGCGGCTATCTTGTCACCTGCGTATCGGATGCCTGCGCCACCATCACCCAGGAACGCCACGACATCGCGCTCAAGGCCTTCGGCGGCTACTGCTGGGTGGCTGACACCGACACGGTCGTCGACCGCTTCAACGCTTTGGGAAAACCGGCATGACGTCGACTGTCGAGCCTCTGGTTGCCGTCGTCACCACGGATCTCTCCGCCGTCACGCGGGGCCGTTTCGTTGCCGAAAGCAAGTTGCAGAAGACCGCCACGACCGGCGTCGGTTGGCTGCAGGCCAATCTGTCGCTGACACCGTTCAACTCGATCGTCGATCCCAACCCCTGGGGCTCGTCGGGCGACCTGCGGCTGATCCCCGATCTCGAAGCGCGCTTTCGCACGACACGCACCGGATCGGCAACGCCATTCGATATGGTCGCCGGCGACATCGTCGAGCTCGACGGCAGCCCATGGCTCGGCTGCACCCGCACGATGCTCAAAGACGCGCTGGCCGATTTGAAAGCCGCAACCGGCCTGTCGGTCATCGCCGCTTTCGAGCACGAATTCAACGTTGCCGACGGCGGCTTCGCACAGGCGCATTCAATGTCTTTCGCCGCACTGCGCCGCGCCGACCCTTTCGCGCCCAATCTGATGGCGGCGCTCGAGGAAGCCGGCGTCGCGCCCGAGGTGGTCATCGCCGAATTCGGCGACGAGCAGTTCGAGGTGACGCACGAGCCGGCGGACGCGCTGACGGCGGCCGACCGCGCCGTCGCCATCCGCGAAATCACGCGCGAGTTGGCGCGCAATGCCGGCTGGCGTGCGAGCTTCGCCCCCAAGACAGCGCCAACCGCCGTCGGCAACGGCGTCCACATCCATTTCAGCTTCGTCGACGAGGCCGGCAAGCCGATGACTTACGATCCGGCACTGGCGGGCGGCCTTTCCGCCAAAGCGGGCGCCTTCTGTGCCGGCGTGCTGCGCCATCTGCCTGGGATGACCGCCATGACGGCGTCGAGCGTGTCGTCCTTCTACCGGCTGAAGCCGCACAGCTGGAGTTCTTCCTACACCTGGCTTGCCGACCGCGACCGCGAGGCGTCGCTGCGCATCTGCCCGACGGTGACGATCGGCGGACGGGATCCGGCGCGGCAATACAACATCGAATACCGGGCCGCCGACGCCACCGGCAATCCCTATCTGTCGCTGGCGGCGATCATCCGCGCCGGGCTGGAGGGGCTGGAGGCGGGCCTGCCGTCGCCACCTTTGGTCACCGGCGACCCGACACTGATGAGCGAGGCGGAGCGGGCAAGTCTTGGTCTGGTGCGCCTGCCCGAAACCCTGCCCGCGGCACTGGACGCGCTGCTGGCCGACGGCACCGTGACGGGATGGTTCGCGCCCGTCTTCATCGAAACCTTCGTCGGCCTCAAGCGACATGAAGCCGAGCGTCTTGCCGGTCTCGATCCGGCCTCCATCTGCGATCTCTACCGGACGCTCTATTGATGACCGCAGTGACAAAAAAAGATTGGCCCGAGGCCGTCGAGGCCCTCAACGAGCACGGCCGTTCCGATATCGTGCTGTTGTGCGAGCATGCGTCCAACCACATGCCGGTCGAGTATCGACAGCTTGGCCTCGATGCCCACCATCTGCAGCGCCACATCGCCTGGGATATCGGCGCCGCCGAAGTGACCCGCCTGCTGTCGTCGAAGCTCGATGCTCCGGCCTTCCTCAGCGGCTATTCGCGGCTGCTGATCGACCTCAACCGGCCACTGGGCACGCCAGGCAGCATTCCGGTACTGTCGGAAGACACCGACATTCCCGGGAATGTCGGCATCGATGCGGCGGAGCGGACCCGGCGCGCCGAGATCATCTTTTCGCCGTTCCATGACCGGGTGACCGCTTATCTCGACCGCCGGGCACAAGCAGGCCGGCAGACGCGGATCGTGACGATCCATTCTTTCACGCCGGTCTTCCTCGGCGTCAGCAGGCCCTGGCATGCCGGCGTGCTGCATGACCAAGCAAGAGGTCTCGCCGAAGCGATCCTTTCGGGCCTGCGCACCGATGCGGCGCTCAATGTTGCGGCCAATGTACCCTATGTGATCAGCCGCGACGCCGACTACGCCGTGCCCATCCATGGCGACGATCGCGGCATCGCCGCCGTCCTCGTCGAGATCCGGCAGGATCTTTTGTCGACACGGTCCGGCATCGAGGAATGGGCGGACCGGCTGGCGGCGGCACTGCCGGCACTCGAGACAGAAACCGTGCCGTGAGCAATCCAAGCCTGCGCGAGCGCGACGCCGCGACCATCGCCCAGATCGGCAAGTTGCGTTTCTCGCCGCTCGGCGTCATCGGCAGCCGGGGCAACCGGCTGATCGGCGGCTGCTGGCAATCACGCCCCGCGGCCACGGCTGCGGCAGAAATTACCCAAGCAGCCCCGCCTGATCGTTGCGCGGCATTTATTCCGCGATACGCACGATCAGCTTGCCGAAATTCTTGCCATCGAGAAGGCCGAGAAAGGCCTGTGGTGCATTTTCGATGCCATCGACGATATCTTCCCTGTAGCGGACGCGGCCGGACGATATCCATTCGGCCATCTCACGATAGAAGGCCGGGCGCTGGTCGACAAATTCACGCTGGATAAACCCCCTGATCGTCAGGCTGCGGTGCAGCACTTGCTGCATCAATACCGGCAAGCGGTCGACGCCGGCATCCGCGATGACGTTGTACTGCGCGATCAGCCCGCAGACCGGCACACGCGCAAATTCGTTCAGCAGCGGAAACACCGCGTCCCAGACAGGACCACCGACATTCTCGAAATAGATGTCGATGCCACCGGGGCAGGCTGCCTTCAACTGCTCGGCAAAATCATCGGCACGGTGATCGACGACCGCATCGAAGCCGAGTTCGTCTCGCACGAAGGCGCACTTGTCGGCACCGCCGGCAATGCCGACGGCACGCGCGCCCTTGATGCGCGCGATCTGGCCAACGGCCGACCCGACCGCGCCGCTGGCGGCCGCCACGACGACCGTCTCGCCAGGCTTCGGCTGCCCGATGGTGAGCAGACCGGCATAGGCCGTGAAGCCCGGCATGCCGAGCACGCCAAGCGCCGTCGTGATGGGTGCCGCAGCGGGATCCAGCTTGCGCAGCCCCACACCGTCGGACAAGGCAAAACTCTGCCAGCCGGAATGGGACAACACGATATCCCCTTCGGTAAATTCCGGGTGGCGAGAGATCACGACGCGCGCAACGGTACCGCCTTCCATCACGCCGTCGACATCGACGGGCCTGGCATAGGATTTCGTAGCGTTCATGCGCCCGCGCATATAGGGATCGAGCGACAGATAGAGGATCTGCAGCAGCAGTTCGCCCTCTCCCGGCTGGACGACATCAACCGTCTCGATGCGGAAATCATCCGGCTTTGGCCGGCCTTGTGGCCGCGCCGCGAGCACGATGCGGGTGTTGGACTGGATCGACATCGAAAATCTCCCTGCGAAGAAGGCTCTACTCGAAAAACCGGTTGGGCGGACGCTTCAGGCCGAGATTCTCGCGCAGTGTCGACCCTTCATATTGCCGCCTGAAGATCCCTCGCCTTTGCAATTCCGGCACCACCTTCTCGGCAAAATCATCGAGCCCGGCGGGCAGGTATGGAAACATGATGTTGAACCCGTCGGAACCCTCGCCGATCAGCCATTCCTCCATCTCGTCGGCGATTGTTTCAGGCGTGCCGACAAAAGCAAGGCCGGAATAGCCGCCCAGCCTTTGCGCAAGCTGCCTGACGGTCAGGTTCTCCTCGCGTGCCAGTTCGATGACGCGCTCGCGGCCACTCTTCGAGGCATTGGTCTCGGGGATTTCGGGCAAGGGCGCGTCGGGATCAAAACCGGACGCGTCATGTCCGATGGCGATCGACAGCGAGGCGATGCCGCTCTCGTAGTAGACGAGACTGTCGAGCTTCGCCCGCTTGGCCTGCGCGTCCTCGACGCTGTCACCGACAACGACAAAGGCGCCGGGCAGGATCTTGATGTCGTCACGCGACCGGCCAAGCCTTTCCGCACGGCCTTTGACGTCGGCGAAGAAGCGCTGCCCCGCCGCGAGATCGGCATGGGCGGCGAAAATGACCTCCGCTGTCTCCGCCGCCAGTTGGCGTCCTGCCTCCGAGGCGCCGGCCTGCACGATGACCGGCCAGCCCTGGATTGGCCGCGCGATGTTGAGTGGGCCGCGCACCGAGAGATGCTCACCCTTATGGTCGAGCACATGCAGCCTGGCCGGGTCGAAATAGAACCCGCTTTCGGCGTCGCGGATGAAGGCATCGTCGGCAAAGCTGTCCCACAGGCCGGTGACGACATCGTAGAATTCCCGGGCCCGCCGGTAGCGCTCGTCATGCTCGACATGCTCGTCGAGGCCGAAATTGAGCGCCGCATCCGGATTGGACGTGGTGACGATGTTCCAGCCGGCGCGTCCGCCGCTGATATGGTCGAGCGAGGCGAAGCGGCGGGCAACATGATAGGGCGCGTCGAACGTCGTCGATGCGGTGGCGACCAGCCCGATATGGTCGGTGACGGCGGCGAGCGCCGACAAAAGCGTGAACGGCTCGAACGAGGTGACCGTGTGGCTGCGCCGCAGCGCCTCGATCGGCATGTTGAGAACGGCCAGATGGTCGGCCATGAAGAAGGCGTCGAACTTCGCCGCCTCCAAGGTCTGGGCGAAGCGCTTCAGATGCGCGAAATTGAAATTGGCGTCGGCATAGGCGCCCGGATAGCGCCAGGCGCCGGTATGCAGGCTGACGGGGCGCATGAAGGCGCCGAGGTGCAATTGTTTTTGTGTCATGAAAGTCGTTTCGACCGATCGATACAGTCGAGCACTAGCGCTCGAATCCTAAACTCAGGATCGGACGGTCCGCGCAACTCGGGAAGATATCCTGTTCCTCCACACCGGCCTTTTGCAGCATAGGTTTTGCGCTGTCCGGGACCAGGACAAAAAATGGCCGGGCTCGAATGCGGCCCGGCCAAAAGAAGGTTTGAACCTTCAGAGGGGAACACCGTCCAGCGGAATGGGAGGAAACCGCTAAACGATTTTACCTTTTTGCGCCTATCTCGAAGCCTTGGCGACGAATGGCATTCCAAAAAACATATGAAACGGCAAAAATTCGTGCAGAGCTGAGTTCACGAACCCGCCGCTCCGGCCTGGAGAAGATCGGCATAGTGGCGGCGTGCCACGTCGGGATGTGAACGCAGTCGGCTTTTGAGCACATTGGTGCCGACATCGCGGAACAACGGATTGTCCGGATCGCTTGCCGGCCCGCGCGCTTCGGCCGCCAATTCCTCGGGCAGGGTCAGAAGCGGTATGGTCGCGTCCAGCCGCGCACTGAAGAAGAAGGGAACGGAGATCCGCTCGACGCCGGCAGGCGGCGTCACGACGCGGTGAACGGTGGCACGCAAATACCCATTCGATGCCAGTTCGAGCAGTTCGCCAATGTTGACGACCAGCGTTCCAGGGAGCGGATCCACATTCACCCAGCTTCCGTCATATTCGACCTGCAGGCCCTTGTTGTCGTCCTGCAGCAGCAGGGTGAGGAAACCGCCATCCTTGTGCGCGCCGACGCCCTGGTCGCCTTCGGTCGCGTCACGGCCGGGATAACGGACGATCTTCATGCGATGGTTGGGCGAGTCCCGATAGATCGCGTCGAAGGCGTCCTCGGGCTGATCGAGCGATAGTGCGAAGGCTTTCAGCAGCCGAATGGCCACCGCGGTCGCCTTGGCCTGCCATGCAAGCAGTGCCGGCTTGAGCTCCGGCAGTGCAGACGGCCACTGGTTCGGCCCCTGCAGCCGTGTCCACGGTGCAATTCCAGGTCCCTGCGCTATGGGCTGGCGCTCGACGCCGATGTCGAGTTGCTCACGCCAGTCGGCCGCGCCCTTGGTCAGTTCGCCGCCGGCGCGGGTGTAGCCGCGAAACTGCTGGGATTTGACCATTTCGATGGCCAGCTTGTCGGCCTCCGGCAACGCGAAGAACCGTCGCGAGGCATCGAGCACGTCGTCGATCTCCGGGGCGGAAATTCCGTGGCCGCTGAGATAGAAGAAGCCAACGTCCCGGGCTGCCGTACGCAGGTCCAGGAGAAAGGTACGATACTCGGACGCACCTTGTTCGAGGCGGCTCAGGTCAAGCACCGGCACAATTCTGGGCATGTTCAGCTTCCTTCTTTTCTCTGCCCTGGCTTAGGAGAAGTAGAAGCGACCACCGGCAAGAGCTTCGAGCATGAATGCATCTCAAAGTGACACGCAAGGCGTGCCGATCAAAGCAACAGGAAGTCCAATCCGGGCCGGATGGAAGAACGTCAGCGCTGCATATTATGACCTGTCGGCAAATAATTTCCCGACAAGTGCTTTACCCGCCATGCCTCTCGTGGACCGCACTTTCCAGTGCGACAGCGTATAAGTCGCAGCGGAAGCGCAATCGCGCGTGATCGTCTGTAAATCCCGCCAGCCGACCGGCAAGACGGCTTCAAGCCAGCTCGAACCGCTCGATGGCGCGCATGATGCCGCGCAGCTCGGCGAGGCCCTTCAGCCGGCCGATCAGCGAATAGCCGGGGTTGATCCTGGTCTTGCCGATGTCGTCGGCAAGCAGATGGCCATGGTCTGGTCGCATCGGAATGCGCCAGTCGGCACGGCCTTCCCTGCGACGGCGCGCCTCTTCCTGCATCAGAGCGAGGATAACATGCGCCATGTCGGTGCCGCCTTCGAGATGCTCGGCTTCGTAGAACGAGCCGTCATCCTCGATGGTGATGTTGCGGAGGTGGACAAAGTGGATGCGGTCGGCGAATTCCTTGACCATGGCGACGATGTCATTGTCGGCGCGCGTGCCATAAGAGCCGGTGCAGAACGTCAGGCCGTTGGCGGGGCTGTCGACGGCGTTAAGGATGAAACGCGCATCCTCGGCTGTCGAAACGATGCGTGGCAAGCCATAGAGCGAGAAGGGCGGGTCGTCGGGATGGATGCACATGCGCACCCCCTCCTCTTCGGCCACCGGAATGATCTCGCGCAGGAACCAGGCAAGGTTTTGGCGCAGCTCCTTTGGTCCGATCGCATCGTAGTCCGCCAGGGCCTCGCGAAAACTGTCCCTGTCATAGCTGCGCTCGGTCGCCGGCAGGCCGGCGATCAGGTTGCGTTCGATCCTGTCGATCGCTTCGCTGCTCAATTCCTTCAGCCGCGCTTCCGCTTCGGCGATACGGGCAGCGGTATAGCCGGCTTCGGCATTGACGCGCTTCAGCACGAACAGGTCGTAGGCTGCGAAATCGATGGCGTCGAAACGCAGCGCATAGCCCGTCGTCGGCAGCCGATAGGCGAGATCCGTGCGGGTCCAGTCGACCACCGGCATGAAATTGTAGCAGACCGTCGCAATGCCGGCCTTGGCGAGCGCGCGGATTGAGTCGCGATAGTAGCCGGCGTAGCGCTCGCGTTCCGGCGCGCCGACCTTGAAGGAGTTGTGGACCGGAATGCTCTCGACCACCGACCATGTCAGGCCGGCGGCCTCGATGACACGCTTGCGCTCCAGAATGCTCTCGAGCGGCCAGGCGCGCCCGTCATAGATATCGTGCAAGGCGCTCACCACGCCGGTCGCACCGGCCTGCCTGACATGATCGAGCGTTACCGGGTCGTTTGGTCCATACCAGCGCCAGCACTGTTCCATTGCCGCTTCCTTCTGCGAGAGGATGGCAACCTATTGTTGGACCACAATGGGTGTCAAACTAGGAACCGGTTTCGGACAGCGAATGAAGGAGTTTTCCCAATGAAGGATTTCGACGGCAAGGTTGCCTTGGTGACGGGGACGACCGGGATTGGCCTCGCAACCGCCAGACGCCTCGCTGCAGGGGGCGCTGCGATCATCGCCTGCGGCATCGACCGCGCGGCCAACGCTCTACTGAAAGCGGAGCTGGAAAGCTCCGCAGCCGGGGCGCTGGTCATAGGCGCCGACGTCTCCGTGCCCGATCAGGTTCGCGACGCGGTCGCGGCCGGCGTGGAGCGGTTCGGCGGCCTCGATATCGTCGTCAATTCGGCGGCGGTGCATCCGTACGGAACCGCCGTCAGCACCGATTTCGAGACCTGGAACAAGGCGATGGCGGTCAATGTCGGGTCGATCTATCTGACCGCGCATTTCGGCATCCCGGAAATGGTCCGCAGGGGCGGCGGCGCCATCGTCAACGTCGCTTCGGTGCAGGGCTTTGCCTGCCAGCAAAACGTCGCCGCCTATGCCACCACCAAGGGCGCCATCCACACGCTGACGCGTGCCCTGGCCCTGGACCATGCGCGCTCCGGCATCCGCGTCAATTCCGTCAGCCCCGGCTCGATCCGCACCCCGATCCTGGAGAAGGCCGCCCGCGGCGAGAACGGCACGGACGCCGATGTCGAGGCCGCCTACAAGCGCTTCGGCGAAGCGCACCCCATCGGGCGCATCGGCGAGCCGGAGGAGGTGGCCGAACTTATCGCTTTCCTGTGTTCGTCGAAGGCCGGCTTCTGCACTGGCGCGGACTACAAGATCGATGGCGGCCTGACCGCCGGCATCGGCGTGAAGTAGATCGCGAATGGGGCCTGGCCTTTAGCGGGAGCGGCCGGCATCCGACAATTGGTTTGCCGAATTCTTGCAGATCAATGCTCAAGCAAATCGAGCAGCGAAATTGAGCTTTAGCGAAATTTCGGAAACGCACCGCCATCAGGGGCGTTGGCCCAGCTCTGCAAGGTCTGGCCGCCGTCGATCAGCCAATCCACGCCCGTGACGTGCCTCGCCTCGTCCGAGGCCAGGAAAGCCACGGCGGCCGCGACATCGTCCGGCTGGCCGATGCGGCGCAATGGAATGCGGTCGGCGAAATGCTGGACGCTGCTCTTGAATTCGCCGTCACCGGAAGCCGGCACGCCAAGCGTCGTCTCGATCACGCCGGGGCAAATGGCATTGACGCGTATGCCGTAGGGCGCAGCATCGAGCGCCGCAACCCGCGTCAGGCCGACCACGCCGTGTTTGGAAGCGACATAGCCGGCACCGCCCGAAAGGACGTCCCAACCGGCCATGGATGAGCCCATGTTGACGATCGAGCCACCGGTCCCCGCCTTGATCATCGCCCGAAGCGATGCCTGCAGGACGAGGAAGATACCGCGCAGATTGATACGGATGGTCGTATCCCAGTCCTCGACCGGCAGGTCGTGAACGGGAGCGACGACGCCGGAAATGCCGGCATTGTTGAACACCACGTCGAGGCCGCCGAACGTCTCGACGGTCGCCTCGACGGCGCGCCGCACATCCGCTTCATCGGTGACGTCGGCTTCGATGGCAATGGCGTTTTCACCCAGTGAGCGAGCCAGTTGCTGCGCCGCCGCGCCATTGCGATCGACAATGGCGACGCGCGCGCCTTCGTCAAGGAAACGCCGCACCGCCGCGCCGCCGATCGCGCCGGCGCCGCCAGTGACAAGGATCTTCTTCTGGTCGAATCGTTTCATCCCCCGGTCTCCGGCTTTGGATAGGAACGCCATGAATATTGTGGTTCGAAGCCGATCGTTTCGCGCGCATGGACCGTGTCGAGCACGGCGCCAAAGCCGGCGATCGGCCGCGATAGAGCGACATCGGGATAGACCCGGCGCACGAGCGCTTCGGTTTCCTCTTCCATGAAGGTGTCGGCGGCGCTGAGCAGGACGCGCAGATGGCCGTCGCCTTGCCATTCAAGCGCCCGCAGGAACCCCTGCCCGGCGTCGCGCGCGTCGAGATAGGCCCACAGGTCGCGGGCACTGTCGGCCGTGGCGCGGCGCGGCCCGACGCCCTCGAAAAATGAACCCGGCGTCTGGATCCACGGCATGCGGATACTGACCGCCGAAAAGGCGCCGCGGCGCACCGCCGCGTCGACGATTTCCTCGCCCAGCCATTTCGACAGGCCGTACGGGTCCTGCGCGCCGACCGGGTGGTCCAGGTCGACCGGCAGATAGGGCGGTCGCACAGGTTTTTCGAAAAAGGGATAGCCGAAGACGCTGAAGGATGAGGCATAGATGAAGCGCCTGGCGCCGGCCATGGCGGCTGCCTCGACCACATTGTAGGCGGTCGCGATGTTGGTCTTGAACACCTCGCCGCCGGCCCGGCCGGTCGGCCGCGGAATGGCCGCGACATGCACAACGGCATCGCAATCGCGCACCAGCTGCAGTGTCGATCCCAGATCGGTCAAATCGGCGGTTGCGTGGCGCCATGCGACCTCACCCGGCACCACGGCATCGACACCAAGCACATCGTGGCCGGCCGCAACCAGAGCCTCGGCCACATGGCGGCCAAGCAGGCCGCTGGCTCCGGTGACGATGGTTTTCATATCTCGGCCTCGGCTCCGCAATTCAGCGGCTTGAATATCATTGATGGTCATACAAATCGAGCACATGCCTGACAAGCGTTGTCAAGGCCATTTCGCGATGGGCAAATAGCGCATACGCTTGTCGGAGCGCGGTGCGCAAGGCCGACCAGCACGCTTTGCGTCGAACGGGATTGACTTGGCATCCACTAGGGTTTTTTGTATGAGCATCAACGATCGGTCAAAGGAGCTCGCCATGTCCGTGGACAGTTTTTCCTCACATCGGCACGATGATGCGGTGCGCCTCGATCCACGCCGTGCGGCCATTATCGTCATCGATATGGTCAATGAGTTCTGCAAGCCCGGCGGGGCCATGGTCCTGCCTGGGTACGAGACGCTGGTCGCGCCGCAACTGGCCGTGATCGAGGCTGCGCGCGCCGCCGGCGTGCCGGTGATCTGGGTCCATGACAGCCACCGACCGGGCATGCGACGAGAGCGCGAATGGCTGAAGCGCACACCGCATTGCCTGGATGGAAGCTGGGGGCCGGAGATCATCGAGGATCTCGGCGCCCGCGATGATGAGATCCATGTCATCAAGCGGCGCTACTCGGCCTTCTTTCAAACCGACCTGGACCTGACGCTGAAAGACATGCAGGTCGATCAGTTGGTCATTTTCGGCGTGGTCACCAACATCTGCGTGCGCTCGACCGTCCATGATGCCTTTTTCCAGGGCTATGAGGTGGTGGTGCCAAGCGATTGCTGCGCGGCAACGGGACCACGCGAGCAGGAAAGCTCGCTCTACGACATAGCGACCCATTTCGGCGTGGTCAGCGATTCGGCTGATGTCGTCGCAGCCCTCCGCGACGGGACGTCGCTTCAACCAGCGGAGGTCGCGGCTTGAGCTTTTCCAAACCGGCGACATCCGAGACAGCGGCGATAGGAGTCCGGTGTGACGACTGAAAAGAAACCGCAATCCGAAAAAGGCGCGACCTCGAAAACGCCGAGCGGCGATGCACCCCCGAGCCGCGAGCAAGTGCTGCAGCAATACGCCGAGACCGGCTATGAACTGGACCGTCACCCGGCGCACGTCATCCGCCGGGCGCATCAGCGCGCGACACTGCGCTTCCAGCAGGTCATGGCCGGCGAAGACCTTTCGCCAACGCAATTCGCGGCGCTCGCCACGATCCTCAAGCATGGCGAAGTCTCGCAGAACCATCTCGGCCGGCTGACGGCGATGGACCCGTCGACCATCAGCATCGTCATGCGCAAACTGCTCAAACACGGGCTGATCACGCGCAGCGCCTCCGAAACCGACCAACGCCTGACGATGATCGCGCTGACCAGCAAAGGGACCGACTATACGCTGGAACGGCTCGAACGCAGCGTCGAGGTCGGGCGGCGGTTCCTGTCGCCGCTCTCCCCGGCTGAGCAGGCGACGCTGCTTCGCCTGCTCCAGCGCATCAATGACGACGACCCAACGAATGGCGACGGCGGCAAATAAGCCGCGTCCAGTCCTTTTTTCCATAACAGCAAAAGTGAGAACCGATGTCGTCCGACCTCCAGTCGTCTGCCAACACGCTCGTCGTCCGCAATATCGGTCTCATGCTGAGCGGCGATCTCGCACAACCGATCATCGACGCCGACACCATCGTCGTGAGCGATGGACGCATATCAGGCATTGGCAAGGCAGGCGACATTGATGGCGGCAGCGCGGCGACGATCATCGATGCGATGGGCTGTGCGGTCGCGCCGGGTCTTATCGACAACCACGCCCATCCGGTGGCCGGCGACTGGACGCCCCGGCAGAACCAGATCGGCTGGATGGATTCGACCGTGCATGGCGGCGTCACCACCATGATCTCGGCGGGGGAAGTCCACACGCCGGGCCGACCGCGCGATCTTGTCGGGCTGAAGGCGTTGGCGATCGCGGCGCAGCGCACCTTCTCCAACTTCCGTCCGAACGGCATGAAGATCCTGGCCGGGGCACCGATCCTGGAACCCGGCCTTACCGAGGAAGACTTCCGCAGTCTCGCCGAGGCCGGCGTGACGCTTGTCGGCGAGGTCGGGCTTGGCGGCGTCAAGGATGGGCCGACCGGCCGGAAGATGATCGCCTGGGCGCGCAAATACGGCATGACCTCGATGACCCACACAGGCGGCCCGTCGCTGCCCGGCTCCGGCCGCATCGGCGCGGATGTCGTGCTGGAGGTCGACGCCGACATCGTCGCCCACGTCAATGGCGGGCCAACCGCCCTGCCCGAGGCGGAAATACGGCAGATCTGCGAGAAGGGTTCGAGGGCGCTTGAAATCGTCCATAACGGCAATCTGCGCACCGGACTGTTCGTGCTCGACCTGGCAAGGCAGCGCGGCGAACTTTCGCGCGTCATCCTCGGCACCGACAGCCCGGCCGGATCCGGCGTCCAGCCGCTCGGCATCCTGCGGACCCTGACCATGCTGGCTTCGCTTGGTGGTATCGCGCCGGAAGTGGCGTTCTGTTTTGCCAGCGGCAACACGGTGCGCGTGCGCGGACTGGATGATCGCGGCATCATCGAGGTGGGGCGCGCCGCCGACCTGATCTTCATGGATCAAGCGATCGGCGGTGCCGGCGACGGGCTGCTCGACAGCGTGGCGCTCGGCAATCTTCCAGGCATTGGCATGGTCGTGATCGACGGCGAGGTGCGGACAGGCCGGAGCAGAAATACGCCTCCGGCGATGCGGGTGCCGGAAGTCCTGGCGGCCTGACGGTCAGCCGACGCCGTCAATGCCGACAATCTTGTCCTTGGTCAGCCCGCCGACGCGCGGGTGCGGCCTGCCGGAATCGGTGACGGCGATAGCGACGACGATCTCGTCGGCACGCGGTGCGTCGGGAACACGAACCTCCATGCCGTCGAAATGGCTGCGCACCCGCGCCGCGTCCTTGTGGCCGAGCGGAATATCGAGCGGCACGCCGAGGCCGCCGCGCTTCTTCGATGAGGGAATGAGCGCGGCGCCCTTGCCGAGCACGTCGCGGAACGGGGCGCCGAGCTTTGGATGAAGGATGGCGGCGGCATGTTCGAGCTCGCCATCGGCGCCGACGGCGGCCGCCTTGCCGAAGCTCTCGACCCGGTTGCCGGCAATGCCCAGAGCAGCGACGGCGCGCCTGGGCAAGATATCTCCCAACGCTTCGCCGATGGCGCTGAGTGCCGACAGATCCTCGACGTAGGTACCCGCATAGGGGTTGCGGATGACCGCAATGGCTGCGGCACGCCGCGTCGGCGGATCGACGGGCCGCCCGCCTTCGATCCGGGTTTCCTCGACGATGGTGATGATACGGCGGATTTCCGGGCTCATCGCAGTCCGTCCTCACCCTTGATGTCGGCGGCGGCAAGGCCGCCGACCCGTGCATGAACGCGTGCGCCGGTGGTCATCGCCAGGATGACCGCCATTTCATCGCTGCGCGGCGCATCGGCAATGCCGATCTCGATTGCATCGAAATGGCTGCGCACATAGGAGGCGTTTATGTGCGTGATCGGGATGTCGATGCGCGTTCCGGGGCCGCCGACTTTCTTGGTCGAAGGCACGATCGCCTTGGCATTGCCGAGCAGTTCGCGCATCGCGTAGCCGCCCGGATTGTGCCAGAGCGCGCCATGTTCAAGCTCGCCGGCGGCGCCGACTATGGCACCCTTGCCATAACCTTCGATGGCCTGGCCGCCCTCACCAATGGAGTCGATCAGGCGCCGAGCCATATCGAGACCGAGCGGCTTCAGGTCTTCCATGAAGCCGGTGATCTCTTCGACATAGCGTCCGGCAAAAGGGTTGGCGATGAGCGCGACGATCGCGCCTCGCTTGAGCGGACGTGCCGCGTGGGGTCCGCCCTCATGGAATATCTCTTCGATCTGAACCAGAAATTTCCTGACCACCACAGCCGGCATTGTTCTCTTCCTTCATCCCGTCGTTCATAAAACTCGTTAGAGTATCAACAATTATGCCTATCGACATTTGTCAAGCACAGACGTCGAGCAAGCGGGCGAAGGGCCAAGAAAACTGCATCGGATGACGATTGACAGCCTGTTAAGCCGCTCCTAAACTCATATGACCATCAACGAACTCGCCGTTGTCCCGGCGATGTGTGGGGGATGGTCAAAGCGTGGCTTCAAAAGCTGAAAAAAGCTGAAGGGGAATGACATGAAAAGGGCGCTCAAGAGTTTATTTCTGGCCGGCACGATGCTTGCCATTTCGTTCGGACCGGCCGCCGCACAGGCCAAGGTTTCCGTGGCCGCGATCTCGGGATATTTCGCACAGGGTTTTGGCGTTTCGATCGTCAACGGCCTCAACAAGGCCAAGACCGATTTCGGCATCGACCTCAAGCTGGTCGACACCGGCAATCGCGCGCTCGACTACCAGCAGCAGTTCGAGAATCTCGCCAAGGGCAAGCAATACGACCTCATCTTCGTGATGGGCTGGGAGTTGGTGGACTCGCTGCAAAAGGTCAGCGCCGAATATCCCGACCAGCGCTTCGTGTTCATCGATGGCGTCCTCGACAACCCCAAGATGATCTACGCCAATTTCGCCGAGGAGCAGGGATCCTTCGTCGCCGGCGCGCTTGCTGGCATGATCGAAGCTAAGGGCACCGCCTTCGACAAGATCGGCGACGGCAAGGCCATCGGCTTTGTCGGCGGCCGCGATATCCCGGTGATCCGCAACTTCCTGGGCGGCTACGAGCAAGGCGCCAAATATGCCGCGCCCGACGTCAAGGTGAACTCCGTCTTCGCCGGAACCTTCGACGACCCGGCCAAGGGAAGCGAACTTGCCCAGGCGCTTTACGGCCAAGGCTCCGACATTGTCTACAACGTCGCCGGCCCGACGGGTGAAGGCGTGATGCAGGCAAGTGCCGCGGTCGACAAATATTCGATCGGCGTCGACATCGACATGTGCGGCTCGGCCCCCGGAAATGTGCTCGCCAGCATGCTGAAGCGCGGCGACATCGCCGTCTATACGCTGATCAAGGACGAGGTCGAGGGCCGCAAGATCACCGCCGGCACCCGCACTTTCGACCTCGCCTCGGGCGGTGTCGAGGTCAAGGTCTGCGATGACATCGCCGCCAAGATCCCGGCAGAGATGACCGCCAAGCTCGACGAGATCAAAAAGGGCATCGTCGACGGCAAGATCGTGATCGCCAAGGCGAAATAAGCCAACACCAGCGCCTCCCTCCCAAGAAAGCGCTAGACTGATCCGCCGCGGCTTGCCGCGGCGGATCAGTGTCCAATCTGCGAGAGCCATGTTGTCGAACACGCCGGGGTCGCCGACCCTCCACAGCAATGCCGCGATGGCCGTCGAGTTGACCGGCATCACCAAGCGTTTTGGCGCATTCGTGGCCAATGACGGCATCGACCTTGCGGTCCGCCGCGGCGAGATCCACGCCATCATCGGCGAGAACGGTGCCGGCAAGACGACGCTGATGAACATCCTGTTCGGCCTCTTGCAGCCGGACGAAGGCTCGATCCGGCTGAACGGTGAAGAGATCGTGATCGCCGATCCGTCCGTCGCGATAAAGGCCGGCCTCGGCATGGTTCACCAGCATTTCAAGCTGGTTCCCTCGCTCTCGGTTGCCGACAACGTCTTTCTCGGCATGGAAATCCGTCGCCATGGACTTATCGACCACGCTGCGCAGGTGGCGCGAACGCGCGACCTGTCGAAGCGCTTCGGCCTGCAGGTCGATCCGACCGAGCGCGTCGGGCTGCTCTCGGTCGGCATAGAGCAACGCATCGAAATCCTGAAGGTCCTGGTGCGCGGCGCGCGCACCATCATCCTCGACGAACCGACCGCGGTGCTGACGCCGCAGGAAAGCCGCGAACTGTTCCAGACGCTGCGCAGCTTCGTGGCCGAGGGCATGACGGTGATCTTCATTTCGCATCACCTGGAAGAGGTGATGGAAGTGTCCGACACGGTGACGGTGCTGCGCAACGGCAGGAAGGTGGCGACCCGGCCGACGGCCGAGCTCAGCAAGGACCAGTTGGTGCACATGATGGTCGGCCGCGAGGTCAGCTTCGACCGCCGGCCGCGCGCTTCGCTGCACGGCGACGTAGTGCTCGAAGTGAAGGATCTGTGGGCGCGCGACGATCGCCTGCTGCCGGCCCTTCGCGATGCCAGTTTCACGGTCCGCTCCGGCGAGGTGGTGGGGATCGCGGGTGTGGCCGGCAATGGACAGACGGAGCTGGCGGAAGTGCTTTCGGGCCTGCGGCCGGCAAGCCATGGCGGGGCCTGGCTGAAGGGCCAGAATCTCACCGATCTCTCGCCCGCCGCGATCCGCCAGGCAGGCCTCGCCCATGTTCCAGGCGACCGCATGGTACGCGGGGTCGATCGCAACGCTTCGATAGCGGCCAACACCCTGATGGGCCGCCAGCATCGTGCACCATGGAGTCGTGGCGGCATGCTCAACTGGAATGCCATAAATCAAAACGCCGAAACGCTGATCAAGAGCTTCGATATTCGCGCGCGCGGACCGAGCGATGCGGTCAAGCGGCTTTCGGGCGGAAACATCCAGAAGGTCGTTCTGGCACGCGAATTCACCAATGGCGCCGATTTCCTGCTGATCGACCAGCCGACGCGCGGCGTCGACATCGGCGCCCAGGAGGCCATTCATGACGAGATCATGCGCCAGCGCGCCGCCGGCCGCGCGATCCTGCTGATTTCCGTGCAACTCGACGAACTGGCCGCCCTTGCCGACCGCATCCTGGTGATGTTCAACGGGCGGATCATGGGCGAGGTCTCTGGCGATGACGCCGACGAGGAGCGCATCGGCATGATGATGGCAGGCGTGGCCGCACCGGAATTCGCCGCGGAGACCGCATCATGAAAGACCATTTGCATGCCGTTTCCGGCCAGGTCATCGCCATCGGCGTGGCACTGCTGATGGGCGCGATCATCATCCTCATGGTCGGCGAAAGCCCGGTGCGTGTGTTCATGACACTGTTGCGCGGCGCCTTCGGCGATCAGGAGAAGATTGCCGGGACCTTGCTGCAGACGACGCCGATCCTGATCTGCGGTGTCGCTGCCTGCATCGGCTTGCGCGGCGGCATGTTCAACGTCGGCATCGAGGGCCAGCTGTTCCTCGGCGGCTTCGCCGCCGCCTGGGTCGGCTTTGCCATGCCCCTGCCCGCGGGCATCCACACGCTGGCAGCACTGGCGCTGGCGATCGTGGCAGGCGCGGCCTGGGTCGCCATCCCCGCCTATTTCCGCGCCCGCTACAACACCAACGAGGTCGTCTCGACGATCCTGTCGAACTACGTCGCGGTGCTGCTCACATCCTATTTCACCATCTTCCTGTTCAAGCGGCCGGGCGGCTGGTCGGAGACGCCGCCGATCCTGGCGACATCCTATCTGCCGGAGATCTTCACTTTTTCGCGGTTGAACTGGGGCCTGGTCATTGGCCTGGTGCTGGCGGTCGGCGCGGCCCTTGTCTTCCGCTACACCAGATGGGGTTACGGCGTCACGATGGTCGGCTCGGCGCCGAAATTCGCCGAATATGGCGGCGTCAACGTGAAACGGCAGGGCTTCCTGGTCCTGCTGCTTTCGGGGGCCGTCGGCGGGCTGGCCGGCGGCGTCGAGACGCTCGGCGTCCACCACCGCTTCATGGAAGGATTTGCTCCCGGTTTCGGCTTCGACGGGCTGATCGCCGCCCTGCTCGCCAATGGCTCGCCGGTCGCCACCATCTTCACCGCACTGTTCTTCGGCGCCCTGCGCAACGGATCGCTGCTGCTTGAGGTCGATACCAGCGCGTCGCGCGAAATCATCACCGTGATCCAGGCGCTGATCATCCTCAGCGTGTCGGCCCAGGTGCTGGTGAGAAAGCGCGGCGACAGCCAGGCAGGGGAGCGGCGATGGAAATTCTAGACAAGCTCATCAACGTCGCGCTGATCGCGGCGACGCTTCGCACCACCGCGCCCATCCTTCTGGTCGCGCTTGGCGGCTCGTTCACCACCAAGGCCGGCATCTTCAACATCGGCCTCGAGGGGCAGATGCTGGTCGGCGCCTTCTTCGCCGTCCTTGGTTCGATCTGGACCGGTTCCGCACTGGCGGGCGTCGCCTGCGGCGTTGCGGCGGCGCTCGTCTTCGCCCTGGTTTTTGCTGTCCTGGTGGTGAGCTTCAAGGCCAATGAAGTTGTCGTCGGGCTGGCGCTCAACATCCTGGCCGGCGGCATGACGATCTCGCTGATGAAAGCGATCTTCGGCACGCGCGGTTCGATCGTCGGTCATGGCATCGTCGGCCTGCCGAAAGTCCAGCTGCCCGGCGCCCGCGACCTTCTCGGCTCCTGGGCGCCGCTGATCTCCGGCTTCACGCCGCTCGTCTATGCCGCCTTCATCGCCGTGCCGCTGCTGGTCGTCTGCTACAACAGGACGCGGCTCGGCCTCTATATCCGCGTCGTCGGCGAAAAGCCGGAAGCCGCCGAGGCGCTTGGCATCTCGATCACCCGCGTCCGCTACATCGCATCCCTGCTGTGCGGATTGCTGGCGGGCCTCGCCGGCGCGCATCTGTCCCTCGGCTACATCACCATGTTCACCGAAAACATGTCGTCGGGCCGTGGTTTCATGGCGGTGGCGATCCTGATCTTTTCCAACGGCGATCCGCTGAAGGTGCTGGCCGGCTGCCTGCTGTTCGGCTTCGCCGATGCCTTTTCGTTGCGCCTGCAGACGTTTGGCTATCCGTCCTACCTGGTTCTCACCGTCCCCTATGTCGTTGCGCTGATCGCATTGTTCGCGCTGTCCTACCGGGCGCGTCCAAGGATCATCGCGGAGACGCTGGAATCGATGCGGAAACTGCTGTCGGTAGACAGGAACACCGAACCCGGCGGCAAAAATCCCCAGTGAAGGAAGCCTTTATGGAACGCATAATCCTCGACGTGGATTCAGCCGGCGACGATATTCTCGCCGTGCTGTTTGCAGCGGTCAATCCCAAACTCCGGCTCGAGGGCGTGACCACCGTGACCGGTGCGGCCGGCCCGATCGAACAGGTCACCAACGTCGTCCTCAACACGCTGACGCTCGCCGGGCGTGACGATATCCCGGTTCACGCCGGCGCGTGGCGGCCGATCGTCGGCAACGCCAAGGCCGACATGGAGGCGCCGGTGCATTTCGAAAAACGGCTTGTCGCCCGCTTCGGCGATCGCCTGAAGAAGTTCAACCCGCCGGCGCCGACGCCGGTGCGGCAGGCCACGTCGGGACATGCGGTCGATTTCATCATCGAGACGGTCATGGCCAATCCGGGCGAGATCACGCTGGTGACGACCGGCCCGCTGACCAACGCGGCGATGGCGCTGTTGCAGGAGCCGCGATTGACCGGTGCACTCAAGCGGCTGATCGTGCTCGGTGGCAATTTCCAGACGCCGGGCAACATCACACCCCTGTCGGAATACAACATCTGGGCCGATCCGGAGGCTTCGCGCATCGTGCTCAACGCCGATGTCGAGAAGATCCTCGTCCCCCTCGACATCTGCGAGGACAACCGCGTCGCCGACTCGATGCTGACGCGCGACGACATCGCCGACATGCAGGCCGTCGCCAAGGACAATCCCGTCCTTGAGATGATCGCCGACAGCTTCCCGATCTACATCGACATCTGGCGCGAATTCTTCGACCTCGTCGGGTTCCCGATGGATGACGTGATCACCGTGGCGCTGGCTTTCGATCCCGGCCTGGCGACGATGACCGAGCCGCTGTTCGCCGACGTCGTGCTCGACGGCAGGCTGGCGCGCGGCCAGACCGTCGCCTATCGCGGCCGGCAATTGCTGCCCGGCGGCGGGCCCAAGACCACCCGCATCTGCACCGGCCTGGACGGCCGGCGTTTCCTCGACGGCTTCAAGAAAACCATAGCGCGCTACGAGCGGGCGGCGTGAAAGACGACATGATGACCAAGCCAACTCCTATCCTGTTCGACTGCGACCCCGGCCACGACGACGCCATCGCGCTGGTCATGGCGCATCGCTCGCCGGCCATCGAACTCATCGGCGTCACCACGACCTGCGGCAATGCGGAAGTCGAGAAGACGACCGCCAATGCCTTGCGCATCCTGGAGTATATCGGCGCCGGCGACGTGCCTGTCGCGCAGGGCTGTCACCGCCCGCTGGCGCGCCCGCTGGTGCTCGGCACCGCCGATGGCCCGAGCGGGCTCGAGGGCTCGCCCTACCTGCCGCAGGCGACGATCAAGCCGGTTGACCAGCATGCCGTCGATTTCCTGGCCGACAGGCTGCGCGCCGCGCCCGAACCGATCCTGGTCGTCGCCACCGGCCCGCTCAGCAATATCGGCCTGATGATCCTCAAGCACCGCGACGTGCTGCCCAAGATCAAGGAACTGATCTGGATGGGCGGCGTGTTCTATCGCAAGAGCGAGATCATCACGCCGACCGAGTTCAACGCGTTCTGCGACCCCGAAGCGCTGAAGATCGTTCTGGACAGCGGCGTGCCGATCCTGATGGTCGGCCTCGATGTCACCATGCAGGTGCTGATCGAGGCGCCGCAATATGCCGAACTCGCCACCATCGACACGCCGCTCGGCCGGCTCGTCAACGACTGGCTGCTGTTCTACGAGAAGCTGCACCGCAACTCGATGGGCGTCGGCGGCGCCATGCACGATCCGCTGGCGCTGGCGCTGGCCATCGACCCGACATTGGTGCGCACGCGCCCTGCCCATATCGGCGTCGACCTGTCCGGCACCTACGCCTTCGGCGCGACCATCGCCGATTACTGGGGCGAGCGCGGTGAAAAGGACAATGCCCGCATCGCCCATGAAGTCGACGCGGACCGCTTCTTCAAGCTGATGTTCGATCTGCTGCGGGACTGAACGGAGCGCAAGCTGCGCCTGGCAGCGCTTCACGATAGGAATTTTTTCTTGACTCGCTGCACTCAGCTATGGTACATTTTTGCCTATGGTGCAGATTTGCGCCGTGACCCGCCGCACAGGCGGGTTTTTCGTTTGATGCTCCGTCAAATCTCCCGCGAGACAAATTCGGCCGCGTGAGATGTCAGGGTCAGTTGAGCTGGTTGAGGATTCCAGAGCTGCTCGCGACCATCAAACTCCTGTAGATCAGGAACGCCAGCGTACAGATCGCGGCGAGCGAGATCGGCACGCCGAATGGCACCACGCCCTTGCGGTCCAGATGCTGGACGACAAGCCGAAAAGCGCCCGCCGGCAGCATGAGCGGGTTTTTCACGATCGCCGCTGTGGCCAAGGCGAAAACCAGAAGCAGCACCGAGAACACCGCGAGAGAGCCGCCGCTGATCAGGAATGGCACGACTGCCAGCAGCTTGACGTCGCCGGCGCCGATCTTGCGCAAGGCCCAGAAGGGGAAGAGCGCGACGAACAGCAGAAGTCCGGCGAGAGCGCTCAGCCCCATGTCCCACCACGAGCCGGACTGGAGCGACAGCAGCAGCAAGCCCCCGGCCCCCAGGCAGAGCAGCAGCAGCACGTCGCGATTGGAAATCTTCTGCGTCTTGAAATCGAGCCAGCCAATCCTTGCCAGCAGAGGGATGGCGAGCACCTTCAGCAGCAGCGCTTCGATGAGCAGCATGCTAGCGCTCGACGTTCTGCACGCTTGACGACAAAAGCTTCAGATTGTTGGCGACGGTCGGGTCGTTGGGCGCCAGCTCGTAAGCCTTGAGGAAGTTCGAGCGCGCATCCTGCAGCTTGCCGCGCAGCAGGTAGGAATAGCCGACATTGTTGTAATATTCGGGCGTTGCGCCGACCAGCTTGAAGGCCCTGGCATAGGCCTTGTCGGACAGGTCGAAACGGTGGATCCGGTCGGTGCAGGCGGCCAGCCCCATCCAGGCGTTGCCATCATTGGGCGCCAGTTGCGTCGCCTTGAAGAACAGCGCGCCGGCATTGCCATAATTCTCGGCACGGAACTGGTTCTTGGCTTCGGCGACAGCCTGGTCCGAGGCATAGTACTCGACGTCGCTGACCGTCTTCAGCCCGTCGAAAGCATCGCCAAAAGACGTCACGTCGCCCTTCGACGGCTCGTTGGTGCGAACGACACCATCGGTTGTGTCCGCCGTCTGGCAACCGGCAAGCACCGCCATGAGCAGACAGGCCGCGGCCGCGATAACCCTCTTCATAACGTGTCCCCTGGGGCCCCGACTCACATTAGGACCAAATCATATACCAAACTAGAAGAAAATGCCCTTCATGCGAATGATGACCGGCAACATGATGACCATCATCACGACCGGGAAGATGCAGAGGCCCAACGGAATCATCATCTTCACCGGGAGCGCATTGGCGCGCTCCTCGGCACTCAGAATTCTCTGACTGCGCATTTCGGCGCTATAAACACGCAAGGCATCGGTAAGGCTGGTGCCGAGTTCTTCCGATTGCCGGAACAGCACGGCCAGTGCCCGCGCCTCGTCAAGCCCGATGCGATCGGCGAGTTCACGTAGCGCTTCCCGCAACGGTTTGCCGGCGCGCAGTTGCAAATTCATGATCGACAGCTGTATTCCCAGCCATTTGTGGGTGGCAGCCATTTCATGACTGACACGTTCGACCGCCGCCTCCAGGCTCATACCGGCATCGGCGCAAGTGATCATCATATCCATGAAGTCGGGAAAGGCACGGCGATAGATTCGTTTCTGACCGTTCTCGAAGCGATCGAGCATTATGCTCGGAATCACCATGCAGGCCAGACCAAACAGAGCAGAGCCAGCAAAGGTTATGAAACTGGGCAGTTGTGGTGGAAGTATCCGAGACAAAAGTGCGTAGATGACCAAAAAGCCAAGGCAGACCGCGACCAGACGGGACAGCGTATAAACCAGTGGTGCGCTTGATTTATAAAAGCCGGCGCGAAAGAGCTTCGCCTCCAAAGCATTTGGTTCGTCGCGTTCCTTCTCGATCGACTTGAAATATGCGTCGACCGGCCGCTGCGCCGCTACCTTGGCAAGCACGTCTTGTCCAAGCATGGACCGGCGGTCTGTAATTCCCTCCCCTATCAAGCTCCGCGCGACAAGCTTTCGTGTTTGCAGAGCCGGCAAGAAGACAAGGGCACCGAACAGGAAAAAGGACGCCGCCGCCGCAAATACGACGATAGACACCAAGAAGCCAATATCCTGAATATTTGAAAACAAGTTTATTCTTCGCTCCTGTCAGAAATCGAAATTCACCATTCGATACATGATAAAATCTCCTAGCAAAGCCAGCATCCCGAATAATGTAAAGATCGGGAATATTAGTTGGTCGTGCCAAACACCCCCATAATAAGATGGAGAAATTATTTGAAGGATCACGAACATAACGAGGGGGAACAGTGATATGACCCAGGCCGACATGCGCCCCTCGGCGGAAAGCGCCCGGATTTTCATCCGAAGCTTCTGCCTTTCGCGAAGTACAGAGGACAGGTTGGACAAAATTTCAGTCAAATTACCGCCGGTCTTGGCCTGGATCGACAGCGACACCGACAGCAGTTGAAGGCCCTCGAAGCCGACACGCTGCGAAAGCTTTCGCACGGCCTGCTCAATGCTGAGACCGAAGGTGATCTCATCGGAGACGATGCCGAACTCCGTCCCGAGCGGATCCGGCATCTCGCGCGCGACCAGACCGATCGCGACCGAAGCCGGGTGTCCGGCGCGCAACGAACGGACGATCATGTCGAGCGCATCCGGCAGCTGTTTGGCAAACTTCTGGATTCGTTTGTTGCGCGCACGCCGGAGGACGAGAAGCGGCAAGACCAGCCCTACGATCAGAAAGACAATGAACGATGCCAAGGTGGAGACATTGAAAAGGAACGCCAGCAGCAACGCTATTGCCAGCCCCGCAAGCAGGAACGTTGCGGCGAAGGTCAGCGGATTCCCGGTGATACCGGACTGGGTATAGAGCCTGTTCAGCCAGACCATTCCGAAAAGAAAGTCGCCGGAGTCCGTTAGGCCGCGCTCTCGCAGCAAACCCTGTAGCGTTTGTTCGGCAGGCACATCCCCGGCGAGCCGTTTCAGCCGGCGATTGACTGCCAGAGACCGGGAGCGGCGACCGGCAAAGGAAAGATAAAGGGCTTCTCCGGCGAGAATGACCGAGGCCGCTGCTAGCACATAAATGAAGTACAGGAGAGCTTGACCGGTCGGCATCAGAGGGCAACCTGCGGGTTGAAGGCGTCCTTGGCGAAATGATGGCCAAGCGTCGCGGCCTCCGGAGCGAAACGCGGACGGACACCGGTTGCGCGAAAATCTCCGATGACCTTGCCCTCGGCTGTGACCTCACGGCGGACGAAATGATAGATCTCCTGGAGCTGCACCACATTACCCTCCATGCCGGTCAGTTCCGATATGGAGGTGACGCGCCTGCCGCCGTCAGAGAGACGCTGTGTTTGCACGATAATATCGATGGCGGAGGCAATCTGCGCCCGGATCGAATCATGCGTCATCGGCATACCGGCCATGCCGACCATCTGCTCCAGCCGCGAGATCGCATCGCGCGGCGTGTTGGCATGGATTGTGGTCATCGAGCCTTCATGGCCGGTATTCATCGCCTGCAGCATGTCGAAGGCTTCCTCGCCGCGCACCTCGCCGACGATGATGCGGTCCGGCCGCATGCGCAACGCGTTCTTCAGCAATTCACGCTGGCGCACCTCGCCCCGACCCTCGACATTGGGCGGACGGGTCTCCAGCCGGCCGACATGCGGCTGCTGCAATTGCAGTTCCGCCGCATCCTCGATGGTGATCAGCCGCTCCTTCGAGGGGATGTAGCTCGACAGCGCATTCAGTAAGGTGGTCTTGCCGCTGCCGGTGCCGCCGGAAACCAGGATCGATTTGCGCGCCTGGACCGCGATCCGCAGCAGTTCGATCATCGGCGGACGGATCGAATTGAATGCCATCAAACGTTCGAGCGAATAGGGATTCTTTGAGAATTTGCGGATCGACACCAGCGGGCCGTCGACCGAGACAGGCCGCACCGCGATGTTGACGCGAGAGCCGTCTGCCAGCCGTGCGTCCACCATGGGCGACGATTCATCGACACGCCGGCCGATGGCCGAAACGATCTTGTTGATGACGCGCAGCAGATGCGCCTCGTCCCGAAACCGGATTGGCGTCTCTTCGACGATGCCCCGCCGCTCGATGAAAACGCGCTTATGGGTGTTGATGAGAATGTCCGTAATGGAATCATCCTTGAGCAGCGGTTCAATCGGCCCGAGACCCAGCATCTCGTCGGCGGTATCGCTGGTGAGTTGATCGAGTTCGCGCGCATTCAGCGGGACCGCACGAGCGCGAACGAACTCGCGCACGATCGGACGGATCTCATTCAGAATCTCATCCTTAGAAGCACTTTCAAGTGCGGTCAGGTTGAACCGGTCGATCAAATGGCGATGCAACTCGACCTTGATCGTCAGGAAATCGTCACCATGCGATTGAATATCAGCGGCTGGCAGAAGAGCCGGAGCAACAGGCTGCACCGCCAGCGCCTCGACCTTGATCACCGCCTGCTGTTCGCTTGGCCCCTTGATGAACCGCCCCAGCATAATTGCTTATACTCCCCTCGGACACGCATTAGCGGAAACTAAACGTTAACCAACGAGCGCACAAGCGCCTGGATGCCCTGCGCATAGCCATTACTTTCGGCATAGTTAAGATCACAGGCCACAAATCCCTCGGTTATTTGATACGAAAGGCATGTAGGGTTCTCCAAATTTGTCTGCGGCTCTCGGGCTCATCCGACCGCACCGCCAAAATGGCCAAAAAATCCCCTAAACCATTAGATATAAAGGAATATGCATTATAGCTAATGCTTTCTTGGTTTCGCCACATGAGCGGCCAAATTGTGAACGAATGGTTAAGGATGTCCGAAAAATGAAAAGAATCAATCCCTTGGTAAGATTTGACTTTGCAATCTTCTTACCGAATCACGTATATGAAAGTTAAGGAACCCTTAATGTCGTTTGACTCTGCGTTTTCTCGGGACCTAGGATCGAGATGACGGGGGATGCTTGGGTATGGATTTCATCCTTTGCTCTGTCTCGTCGGGTTCAACCTCCAAAGGGAGAAATTGACATGAAGAAGCTCATGACGATGACCCGGCAGTTCCGCGACGATGAAAACGGCGCTGCCATGGTCGAATATTCCATTCTGATCGGTATCATTGCGGTCGCCGCGATTGGTTTCATCATCGGCATTGGCGGATGGGTAACGGGCCGTTTCACCGGTCTTTGCACGGCGATGCAGGCTAGCGGCGTCGGCACCTGCGCTACTGGCGTCGGTACCTGATCGATATTTCCCAGGCCCGGAATTGACCTTCCGGGCCTGGGTTCAAATCGCCGCGGGCGAATTCCCGCGTCTGCTGGGGCTTGGGGTTCATGCGCGCCAACACACTGATCATGATCGTGCTCGCCGGCGTGTTCGGCGTTCTCGCGGTCGTACTTGTCAACGTATGGCTCGCTGGTCAGCGAAGCGCCATTGCGCAAACGGGCGCCATCCAGAGCAGCACCGTCGTCGTTGCGGCAATGCCGCTGAAGTTCGGCGATGCGCTGAGCGCGGATAAATTACGCGAAGTCGCATGGCCTGCGGGTGCGGTTCCGGCCGGGGCGTTCAAGACAACGAAAGACCTGTTAGCCGGTGACGGCGCCAAGCAGGCACTGCAAGCGATCGGCGTCAATGAGCCGATTCTTGCTACCAAGATTACCGGCCCCGGCCAACGCGCCACGCTTTCGGCGGTGCTTGGCGAAGGCATGAAAGCCGTTTCCATCAGGGTGAATGACGTGCTCGGCGTCGCCGGCTTCGTTTTCCCGGGCGATCGAGTCGATATTCTACTCACCCGCACGGCGCGCGGCGATGATGGCACGGACAAGAGTTTCGTCGACGTGCTGCTGCAGAGCATAAAGGTGCTGGCCATCGACCAGGTGGCCGACGAAAGCAAGGACAGCCCGACGGTAGTGAAGTCCGTGACGCTGGAGGCCAGCACCAGGGATGCGCAGAAGCTGACATTGGCGGCAGGTGCCGGCCAATTGTCGCTGGCGCTGCGCCAGGCCGCCGCCAACAAAGGCGAGACGACAGAACGGGTGACACTTTCCGACCTGACCGGCGAAACGCCGGCAGACGTCGCCGCTAGGCAGGCGGAGCTCGACAAGAAGGCAGCGGCGGAAGCGGAGGCTGCGGCCGAGCGCAAGCGCGCCGAGGACCGAATTGCCGGATTGACACAGGCCGTGGAGCGGGTGGGAAGCCGTCTCGACGAACTGGGCCGGGCCAAACCGGTTCCTGTCGCGGCACCGGCGACCAAGGAAGTGGTCAAATACGTGCAGCCGGAGCCGCCGGCACGCGCCACGATCGGCGTGTTCCGAGGTGTGAAGCTCGAGACATATGACGTACCGCGACAACAATAGCTGAGTGCGGCGAAACGGATGCTGTCACCGGCAGCGAGTGGGGAGATGGGGATGCGGGGTTCTTGGTTAGGGATAGCGGCGGCCGTGTTGCCCTGTCTGGCGGCGCTGTTGCTGTCTGGCCTTGCGGCCGGTGCGGCTGATCGCTTCATCGATGTGTCGACCCCCGCCGTGCATCGGATTTTCCTGCCGATGTCGCAATCGGTGACGATCCAGGTGAGTGCCAATCTGGGCGACATCGTCGTCGGTGACGAGAAGATCGCCGATGCCCAGCCGATGACCGATCGCACACTCTATGTCATCGGCAAGGGCGCCGGCACCACAACGGTCAATCTGTTCTCCACGGACAAGCGCTCGCTCGGCGCGCTCCAGATCGAGGTCGGCGTCGACGTCAGCGACATGGCGCAGGCGATCCGACAGGTGGCGCCGAAGTCGCGCATCGAGGTCGGCTCGGTCAATGGCAGGGTCAGGCTTGCCGGTCATGTCAAGGACGGCGCCACGCTGGCGGCGATCATGGCGGTTGCGCAGCAATATGGCCCCGACGCCGTCATCAACTCCGTCATCGTCGACGACAGCCAGCAGGTCAATCTGGAAGTGCGCGTGCTGGAAGCCAAGCGCAACACCGGCCGCGACCTCGGCGTGTCGATCAAGAGCACGAACGGCAGTGGCACGACCCGTACCGGTACCGGTGTTGCTGCCGTCGACGAAGACGGACTGGTGCTCGGACCGGGCGGTCTGCTCAGCGGCCTTCTGTCGACCTCCAGTCCCTTCGGAGCCCTGATCACCCGCGTTATCGACAGCAACATCAAGGTCGATCTGATCATCGAGGCGCTCGAGTCCAAAGGCGCAGTGCGCATGCTCGCGAACCCAAACCTCACCACGCTTTCCGGCGAGCAGGCCAGCTTCAACGCCGGCGGGGAAGTGCCTATCCGCACTCTCGACAAGGATGGTCAGATAAGCATCGAGTACAAGCAATTCGGCGTCAATCTGCTGTTCACGCCGGTCGTACTCGACGACGGCAAGATCCATATGCAGCTGGCGCCGGAGGTCAGCGACCTGACCGGCTTCACCACCGCCGGCGACCCGATCTTCACCAACCGCAAACTGTCGACCGTCGTCGAATTGCGCGACGGCCAGAGCTTCGCGGTCGGCGGGCTTCTGTCGAGCAAGACCACCAAGCTCCAGGACCAGGTGCCTTGGCTCGGCCAGGTGCCTGTCATCGGCACGCTGTTTCGCAGTTCGAGCAACCAGAAGGAAGAGACCGAACTGGTGGTTATCGTCACGCCGCACATCGTGCGGCCGGTGAAGCCCGGCGAGCAACTGGCGACGCCGTTCGACAAGACACGGCCCGCCAACGATCCCGAATTCTTCGTGCTCGGCCAGCTTGAAGTGACCAAGGACATGGTTCGCAAATATGAACTGGGCGAAGGCGTCACCGGCCCCTATGGCCACATGCTCGACTTCAAATCGAAGGACAAGATGCTCTATGTCAAGAAATAGCGGCTTGATCCTCATTCTGTGCGCCGGTGCGCTATCGGGCTGTGCCGCGGACTATCTGAACCACTACGATTCGGTGACCCTGGCCGCCGGCGACACGCAGAAGTTCAATTCGATGCTGCAGACGGTCGACCCGCTCAATCCGAACTCAAGGAATACCAAGATCGAAGGCGATGGCGCGCGCGCTGCTGCCGTTGCTCAAGCCTACAAATATCCACCGCCACCGCCGCCGCCGCCGGCGATCACAGTCAATGTCGGTGGGTCGGGTGTGACGCAGTAAACTGAACGGAAGGATGCGGAGGGCACCGGGCTTGCGAGGGGCTCTGGCGCAGGAAAGCAGAGAGTAGGGTCATGTTGGGGACCATTCGAGCCTTCTGGAACGATCAACGCGGCGTCGCGATGATCCTCGTGGCTATCATGCTGCCGGTGATCATCGGCTTCGCACTGCTGGCCATCGATATGAGCCGGGCCAACGGACTGCATAACGACCTGCAGAAAGGTGTCGATGCGCTCGCGCTTGCGACCGCTGCGGAACTGGATGGCAGAGCAGATTCGATCACTCGGGCCAACTTGGCGAAGACCACCCTACTTACCAACAAAACCAAGTTCTCTACCTCCGACGATCCCACTTCTCACGATCACACGCTTGCCGTGGCTGATGTGACCGTCACATATCTTACCGGAATACCTGCCGACGACAGCATCGGGTTGAATGCCGCCGGTGTTGACGCCAATGGCGTGAACTGGGCAAGCACCGACCCCAAAGCGGTGACATTCTCTCTGGTGACGGTGAACGCTTCCGGCCTGGCGGATGGTCCCGGCGCTTTCGCGACAATCTTTCCGGCCAGCTTTGTCGGCAGCAACAATACGTTCGATATCCGGCCCCAGGCTGTGGCCGGATTTGTCCAGTCGATCTGCGAAACGGTGCCAATCTTCATGTGCAATCCGTTCGAGACGACCGACCCGCTAACCAGCAAAACCATCCAGCAGGCTTTTGCCGCCGGCCTCACCTATAGCCGCGAATACCGTATCCTCAAGGTTGACTCGAATCCTGGCCCTGGCAATTTCGGGCTGATCGACAACAGCCTGGCCTCGCTGCGCGACGCCCTGGCTACCGGTACCGCAGGCACTTGCTATCAACGCGACAAGCTCATCACGAAAACCGGCGTCACCTTGGGCCAGGTCAACGCTGGGCTCAACGTCCGCTTCGACATCTACAGTTCCTCGCTTAAGTCACATGACAAGGACTGGGCATATCGGCCGGCAACCAATGTGCGCAAGGGCGTGGACAAGACCGCTAATTGCAACAAATACACTCCCAACACAGACGGAACGGCCATGGCGCTGCCGCCGGGCAATAGCTTCGATTCCGCCACGGGCATGACGAATTCGACATGGGACCGCAGCAATTATTGGCAGATCAATCATGGTGCCGCATATCCCTCCGTTCCTAGCACCACCAATCCGACCGGCGCCTCTGTGCCGGCTTCCAGATATGACGTCTACAAATACGAGATTGCGAATGGACGCGTCGCGGACAAGTCCCTGGCGCCGACCAAGGAAACCGGCGTTCCGGCATGCTTCAAAGGCGCGACGCCGACCCTGGATCCCGATCGCCGGCTGCTCAACATGGCCATCGTCAACTGCATCGCCAACCGAGCCAAGATCAATGGCCATACTCAGCTCAAGCCTGATGGCTATGCCAGCGTCTTCATAAACAGCCCCATCCAGAAGCAGGATAACAGCAAGGACGATGAGGACACCACGGCTGGTGAGAAACCTATCAGCCTTGAGATCGTCGACGTCGATGGAGGGTTTGCGAACAACACCCTTCTAGACAAAGCGTTCCGCAACGAAGCCCAGCTGTATCGGTAGAGTCGACATGACCAGGTTCGGCAAAATCATCCGGCGGTTCCGAGGCGACGATAGTGGCGCCGCTTTGGTGGAAGTCGCGATTACCGCACCACTCGTGTTGCTGTTATCGGCCGGTGTGTTCGAGTTCTCCAACATCCTGAACACGCGCCTGCTTCTCGAAGCCGGCGTTGAGGATGCGGGTCGCTACATGGCACGATGCAGCAGTGACTGGGAGACTTGCAAGGCGCGGGCTCAAAACCTTGCCGCCAATGGGGCGGTCGCTGGCGGCAGCGCCAGGGTGACCGGATGGCTTCCAGCCACAGTTTTGATCACCAAGGCTTTGTCCACGCCGGCGGTCGATGTGGCCACGGGCACACAGCTTTATCTTAGCAGCACGGCCAATGTCGATGTCGTGAACGTCAGCACGTCCTATTCTTATCCGGGCGTTGGATTCTGGTCGTATCTCGGCTTTGGGGCTCTGACCCTTAGCGTATCCCATCAGGAACGAGTCATTGGATGGTGACGCAGCGCACCAAGTTTTGGGCTAACCAGTCCGGTGCGGCAATGGTCGAAATGGCCATTGCGATGCCGCTGCTGTTGACGCTCCTGCTTGGCTTTGTCGATTTCGGCTACGCCTTTTACCAATGGAATGCCGGGAATAAGGCGGTGCAAGCCGGCGCAAGGCTGGCGCAGATTTCTACACCTGTCGCCAGCGGGCTTCTGGCCGAGACGATAACGCAGAGCGATGTAACCAAAGTCGGCACTGCGGTACCCGCAAACACTTACAACTATATCTGCACCGCCAACACCGCGGGAAGCGTCACTTGCACTTGTGGCACAGGCGCTACATGTCAGAACCTCAATGTGAGCCAAGCCGCCTTTGATTTCATTTTCAGCGGCAACAGCAGCCGGGCCGGAATGAAGACATTCCTGCCGCTGCTGGCGAAGTCTGAAGTCAGGATTCAATACCAGGCCTCCGGCCTCGGCTACTGGACGCGGCCCAGCGGGCCGGTGCCGACCATCACGGTCAGCATCACCAATCATCCCTTCCAGTTCTTCTTCCTGGGCGGACTGCTCGGATTCAGAAACATCACCATGCCCTCCATGCTGAGCACGGTCACAGGCGAAGATTTGAAGAGCACCTTCCCATGAATGCCATGAACACCAAGGTTACGCCGACCAAGCGCAAGCAGGTGGCGCTGTTCTCGTCGGATGCGAATTTCAAGCGCGATGTGGCGACGCGGCTCGATGCGCTGGCGATCTATGACGTCAGGGTCTCCGAGACGAGCGACTTCCTCAAGGGGCCGCCGGCCGAGACGCGCCCGGGCATCGTCATCCTCGATCTCGGCAATGGCGAGCTGCTCGGCAGGCCCGGCATCGTCGAAGCGCGCGCGCTGTGGGCCAGCGTGCCGCTGATTGCGGTTTCCGACGAGCTGAGCTCGGAACATACGCGCGTTTTGGTGCGCATGAACGCCTCGGACTGGCTGCACAAGCCGCTCGACGGCAAGGAGCTGCTCAATGCGGTGACCTTCCACGACACCGGCAACCAGGGAACGAAGAGCCGGATCATCACCTTCATCAGCGCCAGCGGCGGCGCCGGCGCCACGACGCTGGCGCTGTCGGCGGCCGAATTCCTGGCGTCGAAATCAGCTGAGCGCGCGGCGTCCACCTGTCTCGTCGACCTCGATTTCCAGAGCGCCAATTGCGGCGCCTATCTCAATCTGTTCAACCAGTTCGACCTTGCCGGCATCATCGGCCAGCCGGAACGGCTCGATGTCGAGCTGATGGACGTCATCAAGCTGTCGCGCCCGTCCGGCCTTACCCTCTACGCGTTCGAGCGGCCGCAACTGCCGTTCGAGCCGCATGGCAGCGATTTCGTCTTCCGGCTGCTCGACCTCGTCGCCTACCGCTTCGACGACATCGTCATCGACCTGCCCAACCTCGAAACGCCCTGGCACAATTCCGTGCTGTCGACGAGCGACGAGATCTTCATCGTCTTCGAACTCAATGTCGCTTCGCTGCGGCAGGGCAAGCGGCTCTACAAGAAGATCCGCGAGCTGCGCGGCAATGCGGTCAGCATCACGCTGGTCGCCAACAAGCACAAGCGCAAATGGTTCGGGAACCATTTTTCGCGCAGCGAGCTCGAAAAGATCTTCAAGGCACCGCACATCAAGTCGGTGGCGCTGGACAACGCGCTTTTGACCGATGCGCTGAACAGGGCCATCCCGCCTTCCGAAGTGGATGGGCGGGCGCGCTTCAACAAGGATCTGAAGCGGATGTTCAAAGAGCGGCTCGATGACGCTGCCCGATAGATATCGGATCGCCCCGAAGCTCGCCGGCGCCTGCGTGCTCGGCGTGGCGCTGGCGCTGTCCGTCCACGGTTTCGCCGAGGCGCGATCAGCACTTTCGGAGCGGCCGCCGCTGCCGGCGATGGGACCCAGCCTGCGCAAGGCCGTTGCCTTTAGAACCGCCGAGCAGCCGGGAACGATCGTCATCCGCAAGGACGAGAAGGCGCTTTACCTGGTGACCCGCCAGGGCCAGGCACTGCGCTACCAGATCAGCGTCGGGCGCGACGGGTTCGGCTGGACCGGCATCGTCAAGGTCGGGGCGAAGACCGAATGGCCGGAGTGGCGCCCGCCGCAGGAAATGCGCGCCCGCCAGCCGGAGCTGCCGAAAATGGTGCCCGCCGGCCCCTACAATCCGCTCGGCGCAAGGGCGCTCTACCTGTCGCGGGACGGGCGCGACACGCTCTACCGCATACACGGCACCAACGACCCGTCGGGTGTCGGCTTCGATGGGACATCGGGCTGTTTTCGTCTCACCAACACGGATGTGATCGATCTTTTCAAACGCGTCGCGGTCGGCGCAAAGGTGGTGGTCCAATGACGATGATCAGCGAACCGGACATGCCGGCGATCGATATCGGAAACCAGGAACAGCGCGAACCGGCCACCGAGAAACCCAGCAAGGCAAAGACGATCGGCGTCATCGTCGCCGGCGGCGCGCTTCTGATCACCGCGGTCAACATGGCGGCCGCGGTCTATCTCTATCGGGGCATGAGCGACCTGCGTTTCGTCGAGGCGCGGCTGGAGCAGCTCGGCGCGTTCGAGCAGCGGATCGCGGCCCGGCTCGACACGGTCAACAATGGTTTCCAGAGCCGGTTCGAGAAACTGGACAGCCAGCTGCAAGGCAGCTTCAACGAGATCGATGCCAGCATTGCCCGGTTGGGGCGCAATGTGCCGGTCGCCGGCGGCGAGACCATGCCGGGTGCGCAAGAACCGTCCGAGATCGCTACCAGCACGCTGGCGCAAGCGCCCGAAGCCCTCGGCGGCGAGAGCGCGAGCGAACCCGGCGTCATCGAAGCGCCCGCACCCAGGAGGAGAATCGCATCGGCGTCGCCCCCTGCCCCAAGCTCCAACTACCAGCGCATCCAGCAGCCCGACGGCAAGGTCTATTATCGCAGGATCAACTAGACGCCATATATTGCTCTAGAGATCGCGCTGCAGCGCCAGGATGCGGATGGCCCGGACGGACCGCTCCCGAGCCTCGGTGAGGAAGGCGATGTGGCAGTAGGCACAGGCCACGATGCCGAAAAGCAGCACCAGGCTGTTCTTCAAGGTGAAATCGACGGCCAGCGAATATGGAAGACCCTTGGGCGAGGTGAATTCGGCAATCGTGCTCGCCGTTTCCGAATGGCTGCCGACGGCGATCATCAGGCCAGCGAAAATCAAGGCGACATGGTTGGCGAGGAACGAGAATGCCGACCTTTTGGCGTGGCACGCCACCCAGCAGACGATCGCTGCCGCGGCAAGAATGACGGCGTCGATAACCATGGAGCCACCAAGCCAGACATCGACCTGCTGCCAAAGCACCGTCGACAGAGGGCGCAGTTCAAGCCATAGCCACCATGCGGTGGGGCTGGCCGGATAGGTGCCCAGCAACAAGGTCGCCATGCGCTCCCCTGCCAGGACCGCCAGAATGAGAAACGGAAAGGCGAAAAGCAGAAGCGGCTGGCGTTTCATGTTCCCTCGACAATCTGCAAGCCAGGATAGGCCGCATAGATTGCTCAAGGCTTAACGCCCTACTTCCGGCCCTCCCCCGATTGCGAGCGCTCGAGGACGGCGAAGAAGATCACGGTGAGCAGAAGGACGATCAGCAGCAGCACGAACGCGGCGGCAGCGCCTTCGTTGAGCGAAAGGCCGAGAAAGGCACGGCGGTAGGCAAAGAAGCTCAGCACTTCGGTCGCGTTGCCCGGCCCGCCCTTGGTCAGGACGTAGGGCAGATCGTAGGTCCGGAACTCGTTGATCAGCTGGATGATGATGGTGATCGCCGCGACCGGCCGCAGCATCGGCAGCGTGATGTAGACGAATTGCTGCCAGCCGCGTGCACCATCCACTTCAGCCGCCTCATAGGGATCGCGCGGCAGAGCGGCGAGCCCAGCGGCCAGGATCAGCACAACGAAGGACATTTGCTGCCAGATGTCGATCGCCGCCATCGTCCAGAGCGCCATGCCTGGCGTGCCTAGCCAGTCGAGGCGCGGCAGGCCTGATATCTCCATGAGATGATTGGCGATGCCGAGATTGGGCTGGAGCAGCATGCGCCAGATCAGGGCAACGCTGATCGGCGACATCGCCATGGGAATGGTCAGAACCGCGAAATAGACCGGCTTCATCCGGACCGTCCGGTTGAGCATCAGGGCGATGCCGAGCCCGATCACGAATTCACCGACCACCGTCACCGCCGAATAGCGCACGGTGAGCCAGAGCGCGTTCCAGAACAGCTCATCGCCGATCATCGAGGCGAAATTCTTGAACCCGACAAGCGGCAGAAGCTGCGGCTTGATCAAGGTCATCGAGGAGATCGAGAGGATGCAGGCATAGGCCAGCGGAAAGCCCATCACGATCGCCAGCAGCAGGAGGCCGGGCAAGGCAAAGGCCCAGCCGGTCCGCCACTCGCGGCCACGGGCAGCCCATCCTTTTTTGATCGCATTGTGCATCGTGGCCGAGCCTTGGTCGGTTGCTGATCTCGTCAAGATCCGGGTCTGGACAAGATCCGGCGCGGCTGACACCGCCGCGCCGGATCTCCTGGCAGAGCCGGACCACTACTTGTCGAGGAGCCCCTGCAGGCCGTCGGAAGCCGCCTTCAGCGCCGCCTCCGAAGTCGCCTGGCCGCCAGCCGCCAGCGAGAGCTGGGTACCGAGCAGATCCTCGTATTGCGCCGAATAGGTGAAGATCGGGAACGACTTGCCGGTCGCCACCACATCCTCGGCGGTCTTGTAGAAGGGATATTTCGCCAGCACCGCCGCATCGGCATAGACATCGCTGCGCACGGGCGCGTGGCCCTCGAGCGCGCGCTTCACCGAAACCTCCTTGCTCTGCACCCACTGGATGAAGGTCCAGGCGGCTTCCTGCTCTTCCGGCGACGTGTTTTTGGGAATGCCCCAGCCCCAACCGCCGCTTTCGCCATGGCCACCCGGCATCACCGACAGGCCGACCTTGCCGGCGACCGTCGGACACTTCACGGCATCGTCCATCTGCGGCAGCATCCACCAATAGGTGACCATGCTGAAGGCCGAACCGCTGCACATCAGGCGCATGGTGTCATCGAGCGTCGCCGACACGGCACCCTGCTGGGCGCCATGCTGGATGTTGTCGACATAGAGATCGAGCGCCTTCTTGGCCTCTGCCGTGTCGAGGCCCGCCTTGCCGTCGGCATTGAGATAGCTGCCGCCGGCGGAGAACAGATAGTTGGAGAATTCCATGCTGTTGGGATCGCCGCGCTGGCCCTGCATCGCGGCCCCGGCGACACCGGCATTGGCCTTCATGAATTTGGAAATCGCCACATAATCTTCGAGCGTCGTCGGCAAAGCGAGCTCCTTGCCGGTTGCCGTCTTGTAGGCGGCCTTGAGCTTCTCATCGCCGATCAGGTCCTTCCGGTAGAGGAGGCCCATCGAGTAGTTGTACATGGGCACCAGGAACAGCTGGTCCTTGGTTCGGCCGAGCAGGTCAAGCGTCGAGGGAATGAAGGGGCTCAGATCGTATTTGGATTTCTCGACGAAGGGTTTCAGGTCGGCCAGCCAGCCGGCCGCCGGAAATTCGCCGGCCCACAGGAAGTCGACCTCGAGCACATTGTAATAGCTCTGCGGCGCGGTCAGCTGCGACACCAGCTTGTCGTGCATGTCAGGATAGCCGATCTTCTCGAACTCGACCTTGATGCCGGTCTGCTTCTCGAATTCGGGCAACAGCGCTTCAATGATCTTGGTTTCCGGCACGTCCTCCATCAAGGCGTGCAAGGTGATGGGCTCAGCCGCCCTGGCCGGAAGCGATGCGCCGACAACAGCTGCCCCGCTCACGGCCGTCATCAGCATTTTGATCAAGGTCTGCTTGTTCCAAGTCATAACTCTCTACTCCTCTTTCCCTCTGGACGCGGCGGTGATCCCGCCACGATTTCATAACCGGCTAGCGAGCCATGTCGGCTCTCGGAGCGGCCGGCCTATTTCACGCTGCCGAACGTCAAGCCCTGGACGATGAAACGCTGGATGAAGCGGGAAGCCACGACCAGCGGCAGGATGGCAAGGACGACGCCGGCAGAAACCTTGGCGATCTGGACGCCGTTCGAGGTCTGCAACGCCGCAAGCGCAACCGGTATGGTTGCCGTCTTCGGCCCGCTCAAAACCAGGGCAAACAAAAACTCATTCCACGCCAGGATGAAGCCGAGCACGCCGGCGGCCGCGATACCGGGCATCGACACCGGCAGGACAATACGCCAGAAGGCGCCCCAGGCGGTCGCGCCGTCGGTCATCGCCGCCCATTCCAGATCGACTGGAATGCCCTCGAAGAAGCCCATCAGGATCCAGGTCAGGAAAGGCAGGTTGAGCGCGGCATAGACGATGATCAGCCCCGTCAGCGAATTGCTGAGCTCCAGGCTTCGGAACAGCGTGAAGGTCGGCAGCACCAGCGCCACGGGCGGCAACATCTGCGTCGCCAGAACGGCAAAACGCGCCCAACGACCGCCCGTGCGGAAGCGGGCGAAGGCATAGCCGGTGGTGGCGGCAAAAGGCAATGCGAGCAGAACCGAGCCGAGCGCGACGATCAGGCTGTTGAGGTACGACTGACCGAAGCGGCTCGACAGCAGCGCCGAATAATTGTCCGTCGTAAAGGCCGGCATCAGCTCGTTGCTGTAGGACAACTGCTCGGGGACGAAGCTTGTCCGCAGCACCCAGAGCGGCGGCAGCAGCACGATGGCGCAGACGACAATCAGCCCGAAATGCAAGCCGAAGCGGCGACGAAAGGCCGGCCGTTCGTTTCTGTCCATGCTGGTCATCGCGTGGCCCCCATGAGGCTCGGCCGCGCGATGACCAGTTCGGTTTCGGGATCAAAGAGGTGCATCGGCAGCGGGTCGATGTAGAGTTCGACCATCGAGCCGACGGGCGCCGTGAAATAACGGCTGAGGCGGGCGGCGATCTCAAACGGCTTGTCGCCCCCCGCGGGGTGAGCATCATCCCTGCCGGTGGCGTGACCGGCAATCTGGCCGATCAGGACGTTCTCGGCGCCGAGAGCCTCGACGGCCACGACCCGTACGGCAATCTTCTGCCAGTCCGGCTTGTCGGGGCTTTCGTGGAAATCCTCGGCCCGCACGCCCAGAATGACGCGGCGCCCGGCACGCTCGCCATAAGCGTTGCGGTGGCGGGCGGGGACGGCAAGCACGGCACCGCTGTCGGTCAGGACGGAGAGCCCTTCGCCAGGTGCGGCCTGAAGCGTGGCCGGAATGAGGTTCATCGGCGGCGTCGCCAGGAAGCGTGCGACGAAGGTGTTGACCGGGTCGGCATAGACTTCAAGCGGCCGGCCGGCCTGGATCAGGCGACCATCGCGCATGATGCATATGCGATCGCCCATGGTCATCGCCTCGACCTGGTCGTGGGTGACATGGACGATGGTGCGGCCGAGGCGCCGGTGCAGCTTCACGAGTTCGAGCCGCATCTCGGCACGCAGTTGCGCATCGAGATTGGACAGCGGTTCGTCAAGCAGGAAGGCCGCCGGTTCGCGAACGATCGCCCGGCCGAGCGCGACACGCTGCCGCTGGCCACCCGAAAGCGCTGCCGGCTTGCGGCCGAGAAGATTCTGCAGACCGAGCAGGTTAGCGGCGTCTGCAATCTTGGCATCGATGACCGCCGCGTCGGTGCCGCGCATCTTCAGCCCGAAGGCCATATTCTGCCGCACCGACATATGCGGATAGAGCGCGTAGCTCTGGAACACCACGGCGACGTTTCGGTCGCGCGGGGCGACATTGGCGACGCTCTTGCCACCGATGCGGAGATCGCCGGAGGAGATACTCTCCAGACCGGCAATCATCCGCAGCGTCGTCGACTTGCCGCATCCCGACGGACCGAGAAAGATCACGAATTCACCATCGGGAATGGTGAGATCGACCTCATGCACCCCGTAATTGCCATTGCCGTAGAGCTTGGAAACGCGATCGAGCTCGATAGACGCCATAGACTTTCCTCATGAACCCGTCTGACCCGGCTGACGCCGAAGGCCGAAGTCGAGCGAACGGTCATCTTAGAGAACAAAATATAACATTAAAAGCCTAACTTCTGATCATATGTGTTCACTTTTTTGGATAGGCGCGTGCCCGCATCAGTATCCGGCTACAGCCGCCGAAAGGCCGTCAGGTCATGTAGACGCCGCCGGTCACGTTGACGCCCTGGCCGGTCATGAAGCGGGCTTGATCCGAGCAGAGGAACACGACGACGTCGGCGACATCCTCCGGCAGCTCGAGCCGGCCGAGCGGCGTCTGCGCGATATAGTCGGCGACCACCCGTTCGGGCGTGACTTGCCGCAGATGCGCCTCCCACTCGACTTCGCGCGATTGCATGCCGGTCTTGACGAACCCCGGACAGACGGCATTAACGCGTATCCCCTTGGGCGCGAGCTCGCGGGCAAAGGCCTGCGTCCAGCCGAGCACGGCGAACTTGGATGCCGAATAATGCGCCAGGAGCGGCGCACCGACCTTCGCGGCAAGCGAGGCGGTGTTGACGATGCAGCCCGTGCCCTGCTTGACAAAATGCCGTCCAGCGATCTGATTTGCCAGGAATACACCGCGGGCATTGACCGAAAAGTTGAAGTCCCACTCTTCGTCGGTCAGATCGAGCGCGTGCTGCATGGTGGACACGCCGGCATTGGCGATCAGGATGTCGCAGCCGCCAAGCGCTTCCAGTACGGTGGAGAAGGCCGCCTCGACGGAATCGCGGCGGCGGACATCGACCGTGACGGCGGCGGCACCGCCACCAATTTCCTCAGCCGCCTGACGTGCCGCCTTGGGATCCAGATCGCCGATCGCCACGGCGACGCCCTGCCGCGTCAGGGCGGTCGCGATCGCCCGGCCGATCCCCGCGCCACCGCCCGTCACGAAGGCTCGCTTGCCCGCGAGTTCGGCAAGCACGGGAGGCGTGACGGAGACAGCCGGCATGGTCGTATTCTCTCTGCTTGATGGCGGAACGCATTTTGTTGATATCGAGATGCATACCAATAAAATCGAACACTGCAAACATATTTTTGTTTGAAAATGTTTGATCATGCGGTAGTGTGAAGATCAGCAGACCGCTTCGTCGGCGGCTTACCCACCGGATACATCGATGGCAGACGACACCACCCTTCCTGAGACATCGCCGCATGGCGCACCGCGCGACGCCGATCGTCAGCGCCTTCTCGCGCACGACCGGCAGGCACGCATCCTGGCTTTGCTGCGCCGGACGGGGTCGCTCACCGTCGCCGCGGCAGCGGCCGAACTTGCCGTTTCCGACATGACGATCCGCCGCGATCTCGTCGAACTGGAACGCGAGGGTAGGCTGGTCCGAATCCATGGCGGCGCGATCGAGGCCGACAACCCGCCGCTGGTCGCCATGGACAGCGAAGAGCCGAGTTTCGATTCGCGCTTGCGCCAGCGCCGCGACCCGAAGGCCGCGATTGCCGCGGCCGCGGCCGCGCTGGTTTCGGGATACCGCACGATCGCTTTGGATGTCGGCACCACCACCTATCTGATGGCCGAGCACCTCAGGGACCTTCCGCACGCCAAGGTGTTCACCAACAGCCTCAGGATCGCGGCGGCGCTGAATGGCGGTGTGCCCGAAGTCTATGTTGCCGGCGGCCGCGTACGGGCCGACGAGATGTCGACCGGCGGGCCTGCGGCCATCGCCCAGTTCGAGGCGCTGTGGTTCGATGTCGCCGTGATCGGCGTCTCCGGTATCACAGCGGACGGCCTCTTCGATTATTCCTTCGATGATACCGATATGAAGCGCGCCTATCTGAGGCGGTCAGGCACCAAGATCGTCCTGTGCGATTCCGCCAAATTCCTGCGCATGTCGCTGGTGCGGATAGCGCCACTGTCGGACATCGACATCCTCATCACCGATGCCGAGCCGCCGGCCAAGATCGTCGCGGCGCTCGCCGCGGCCAAGGTCGACCTGCGCATCGCGCCGCCACTGACGCGCGACTGAGGCGCGCCATTTTCACTTTATCCCCAAGGAGAAGACTCGATGGTATTTGAATTTTTCGGCGACAAGAAGAAGGCTGTCATCTCGATGGCACATATCGGTGCCCTGCCGGGAACGCCCCTCTATGATGCCGATGGCGGCCTCGACAAGCTGATCGATGGCGTACTCTCCGACATCCGCAAGCTGCAGAACGGCGGCGTCGATGCCATCATGTTCGGCAACGAGAACGACCGCCCCTATGTCTTCAAGGCGCCGCCCGAGGGCATTGCCGCCATGACTGCCATCGTCCAGGCGGTGAAGCCCGAGCTGAGAGTGCCGTTTGGCGTCAACTATCTCTGGGATCCGACTGCCAGCGTCGCGATCGGAGCTGCCACCGGAGCCCGTTTCGTGCGCGAGATCTTCACCGGCCTGTTCGCTTCCGATATGGGCTTGTGGGAGCCCGATTGCGCCGCCGCCTCGCGCCTGCGGCACAACCTTGGTCGCGACGACATGAAGCTTCTCTTCAACATCAATGCCGAGTTCGCACACTCGCTCGACCAGCGCCCGATTGAATTGCGTGCCAAGAGCGCGGTGTTCTCGTCGATGGCAGACGCGATCCTCGTCTCCGGTCCGATCACCGGCCAGCCGGCCGACCAGTCCCACCTGCGCAGCGTCTGCGAGACGATCAAGGACGTGCCGGTCTTCGCCAACACCGGCGTGAACATCGACAATGTCCGCGACGTCCTTTCGCTGGCGAGCGGCGTCGTGATCGGGACCCATTTCAAGATCGGTGGCAATACCTGGAACGCCGTCGACGGCGATCGGGTCAAGCGCTTCATGGATGTTGTCGCCACTTTGCGCTGAGGACGGCTTCCACGGCGATGCCGGCCATCGCGCCGGCTCGCGGTGATCATATCGATCGTTGCAGGCCGGCGTCCGGAATGATCGACTGGTATCGAGCAGTGCGACACAACGAGGCAGACAGGTTTCGCCCGCCTGCCCTTCCCAGCATTTCAATGGATTCGACATGGCGTTCGTTCTCGGTCTCGATATCGGCACCACCTCGACGATCGGCATCCTGATCCGGCTTCCCGATCAGGTGCTGGGCCTCGCCTCGCGCCCCGTCACGCTGCATTCCGAGCATGCGGGCTGGGCCGAGGAAGATCCCGCGCAATGGTGGACCAATGTCCGCGACATCGTGCAGGAGTTGCTCAGGACCAGCGGCATCAAGGCCGAGGAAATCGTGGCGGTCGGCACCACCGGCATGCTGCCGGCGGTCGTTCTTCTGAACGAGAAGGGCGAAGTGCTGCGGCCGAGCATCCAGCAGAGCGACGGCCGCTGTGGCGCCGAAGTGGCCGAACTGCGGACCGAATGCGATGAGACGGCTTTCATCGCCAAGGCCGGCAACGGCATCAACCAACAGCTCGTCACCGCAAAGCTGCGCTGGATTGAGCGTCACGAGCCGGAGGTGTTCAGCCGCATCGCCACCGTTTTCGGCTCCTACGATTATATCAACTGGCGCCTCACCGGCGAACGTGCGGTCGAGCAGAACTGGGCGCTGGAGGCCGGCTTCGTCGACGTTTCGACGCACCGGATCGACGACGATCTGGTGGCGCTCGCGCACATACCGCGCTCGGCCGTGCCACGAAAGATCGCCTCGCATGAGATCCTCGGCTCCGTCTCGGCGAAGGCCGCCGATGAGACAGGCCTGATGGCGGGAACACCGGTCGTCGGCGGTGCAGCCGACATGATCGCCTCCGCGCTTGGCGCCGGCGTCGCCAAGCCGGGCGATGTCCTCCTGAAATTCGGCGGCTCGGTCGATATCCTGATCGCTACCGATCAGATCAAGCCCGATCCGCGCATGTATCTCGATTATCACCTGGTGCCGGGCCTGTTCATGCCCAATGGCTGCATGTCGACAGGCGGCTCGGCCCTCAACTGGTTCGTACGCAATTTCGCCGGCGGCGAGATGGCCGCGGCACAGGCCGAGGGTATTTCCGTACACCAGCGGCTCGATGCACTGGCGGCAGAGCGTCCCGCCGGTGCCGACGGCCTCATCATCCTGCCCTATTTCCTTGGCGAGAAGACGCCGATCCATGATCCAGCGGCCCGCGGCGTGATCGACGGCCTGACGCTTTCGCACGATATCGGCCATGTCTGGCGCGCTTTGCTCGAGGCCTATGCCTTTGCCATCGCGCATCATGTCGAGGTGCTCAACGACATGGGCCATCGGACCGAGCGCTATCTCGCCTCCGACGGCGGCTCAAGCAGCAAGGTCTGGATGCAGATTGTCGCGGATGTCTTGCAAAAGCCGGTCCAACGCCTGACCGGGCACCCCGGCTCTTGCATCGGCGCTGCCTGGACGGCGGCGATAGGCACCGGCCTGACCGACGACTGGTCGGGCGTTTCCGGTTTCGTCAGCTTCGCCGACCGGCTCCATCCCGACCCGCGAAAGGCCGACATCTACCGCGACGGTTACCGCCGCTATCGCGATCTCTATACACGCCTATCGGCTCCTGGCGCGACCAAAGCGGGATCGCCATCGTGATGTATCGCGCCGTCGCCTGGGACATCGACGGAACGCTGATCGACAGCGAGCCGTTGCATCATCAATCTCTCCTCGCCGGCTGCCGCAACTGGAACGTCGATCTTGACGACCTGCCCGACCAAGCCTTTCGCGGCATCCATATGGGCGACGTCTGGACAATGCTGCGTCCGCGCCTCCCAGTCGGGCTTGACCAGGCGGAGTGGCTCGCCGCCATCAATGCCCACTACGTCGCCAACCGGGCGGACGCCATCCCGATCCCCGAGGCGGTCGAGACGATCCGGACCCTGGCTGACCGCGGCATCCCGCAGGTCTGCGTGTCAAATTCCGGCCGGCAAGTCGTCAATGCCAATCTCGATGCGCTCGGCGTGCTCGACCATATGAGCCTCACAATCAGCCTCGACGACGTTACGGTCGGCAAACCCGACCCAACGCCCTATCGCGAGGCCTGCCGGCAGCTCGCCATAGCTCCGGGATCCGTCGTCGCTGTGGAAGACAGCCGCACCGGCACCAAGGCCGCACGGGCCGCCGGTCTGTTCGTGGTTGCCTATCTCCCCAGCGGCGGCCCGCTCAGCGACATCGATCTCAGTGCCAACCGTCTGTCGTCGATCCTGGACCTGTTTCCCGGCTGAGGGTTTTCGCGTCGCCGCGTCCGGGTGCGCGCTTGGGCAAGCCGGAGGATCGGGCGTCCGCCGGCTGGTCCCAAGCGAATGCCTTGGCAGGAACTGACGAACGTTGGACCGGGTTCCGCTCGTTCCGCATTCGCCGTGCATCTCGCCGAGCGAGCGGTCCATGCCGCTCGGTCTGCGCAAGTGACGGGATATTTGTTGTCAAAAGCTGCATATCCTGTTTCTCGCATGGGTCAGAGAAAATTTTCTCGCACCTCCATGACGCCCCTCAACTGTCTGTTTTCCAGCATTTTTTTAATCCGGCATGATTGGCTCGCGCCGACCAATGCCAGAATTCCTCTTGCGCCGAAGCTGAATTTTAGGCATTCAGGATCAAGTTTGTATCTTTAACATGCAAACCTAATTATCGGAGGATCTGAATGCGGCGTCTTGGTATCCATTCATTTGTCTGGACAAACGGCCTGACCCAGGAGGGCCTGGAAATGGCGCTCGCCAAGTCGGCGGAGCATGGTTACCGGCTGATCGAGTTCGCTTATCTGCGGCCCGAGAAATTCGACCTCGACCGCCTGGCGAAGCAAGCCAAGGAACTGGACATCGAGATCGTGGTCACCATGGGCCTGTCGGCGGATGCGGACGTCTCGAGCGAGGACAAGGCCGTGGTCACCAAGGGAAAGGCGCTCTTGTCCGACGCGGTCAAGGCGGTCCGCGACATCGGCGGCATCCGATTGGGCGGCATTCTCTATTCGATGCACGGCAAGTATGACGGGCTGCCCACGCGAACCGGCTGGATGAACAGCGCCGACGCCATCGCCGCGACAGCCGAGGTGGCCAGGGATAGCGGCGTGCAGATCGTTCTGGAATTGGTGAACCGCTTCGAGTCCAACCTCTTGAACACGACCGCGCAAGGCCTGAAGTTCATCAAGGACACCGGCCGCGACGACGTCTTCCTGCATCTCGACACGTTCCACATGAACATCGAGGAGGCGAGCCAGGCCGAGGCGATCCGTCTGGCTGGGGACAAGCTCGGTTATTTCCACTTCAACGAGAACTACCGCGGCTATCTCGGCACCGGTACGATCGATTTCGCGAGCATCTTTTCCGCGCTGGTGGACATTGGCTTCCACAATCGCGACGTCACCTTCGAGAGCTTCTCCAGCGCCATCGTCGATGAAGCCCTGTCGCGTGTGTGCGGCATCTGGCGCGACACCTGGACCGACAACAATCCGCTCGCCGCGCATGCCAAGGCTTTCATCGAAAGCCGTTGGGAAGAAGCCGTGCGCCGGGCCGAGATCAACAAGGCTGCCTGAAGACGAAAGGGCTGCGGGCCGACAAGCGCCCGCGCCATCTCATCCCGAGGAGGACGGGAAGATGACGCAGAACGAAGCTATCACCAACGAGAACGGCGCCACCGCGCCGCTTCTCCTCGGCGCCGAAAATGTCGCGAAGAGCTTTGCAGGCGTTCCCGCCCTGGTCGACGGGCGGATTCGGTTGCGCGCCGGGACGGTCAATGCCTTGTGCGGTGGCAACGGTGCCGGCAAGTCGACTTTCCTCGGCGTGTTGATGGGGATGCTGCGGCGCGACGCCGGATCCGTCACGGTGAGAGGCCGGGAGGTGAATTTCTCCTCCCCCGCCGAGGCGCTCGATGCGGGTATCGCCATCATCACCCAGGAGCTTAGCCCCTTCCTGGACATGACCGTCGCCGAGAACCTCTATCTCGGCCGGGAACAGCGGCGCGGCCGCTTCTTCGTCGACGACAAGTGCATGCTAAGCGACGCGGAGGCGATCCTGGCGCGGTTGAAATTCAACATCCCCGCTGGTGCGCGGCTGCGCGATCTTTCGATCGCGCAGGCCCAACTCGTCGAGATCACCAAGGCAATCAGCCGCCGCAGCGACATCCTGATCATGGACGAGCCTACCTCGGCCATTGGCGAGCGCGAGGCGCAGATGCTGTTCGACGCGATCCGCACTCTGACCGCGGAGGGCGTAGGCATCATTTATGTCTCGCACCGCCTGACCGAGATCTTCGAGATCGCCGACGATTATACGGTCTTCCGCGACGGCCGTTTCGTAGGCGGCGGATCGATTTCCGAAATCGACCGCAAGGGCCTGATCCGGTCGATCGTCGGCCGCGACCTGTTGGACCATCATCGCGAACCGAAGGATACCGGCCCGCAGAAACCCCTGCTCGAAGCCCGCGGCTTTGCATCGAAGGGAAAGTTCGCCGACATCGACATGACCGTTCATGCGGGAGAGATCGTCGGCATATACGGGCTTCTCGGCTCCGGTCGCAGTGAGTTCGTGAATGCGCTCTACGGAAACGAGCCGCGGGATTCCGGCCAGGTGCTGATCGAGGGCAAGCCCATCGATCTCAAGACGCCCGCCGATTCCATCGGCGCCGGCATTTCGCTGGTCACGGAGGACCGCAAGCAGACGGGCCTGTCACTGACCGCGTCGGTCGCCCACAACATCACCGTGGCCAACCTGCCGCATTATGCGCGCAAGGGCTTCATGAACGGATCGGCGGAAGCCAGGAGCGTGGTCGAGCACATCAAGCGCTTCTCCATCAAGACGGCGTCGCCGGACCTGCCCGTCCAATCCCTGAGCGGCGGCAACCAGCAGAAGGTTGTCCTTGCGCGCTGTGTCGATACCAACCCCAGGATCCTGATCTGCGACGAGCCGACACGCGGCGTCGACGAAGGCGCCAAGCGCGAGATCTACGCCTTCCTCGGCAATTTCGTGAAGGCGGGAAACGCCGTGCTGATGATCTCGTCCGAGGTGCCCGAAATCCTCGCCAATGCGGATCGCATCGTTGTTTTTCGCCGGGGCCGCATCGCAGGCGAGGTCGCCGGACCCGAGGCCACCCAGGAAACCCTCGTTCATCTGGCTTCCTAGCCAGACGATCCATTTCGTGGAGAAGAATCCAATGGTATCCGCCAGTCAAAGCATGAGCGGCATGAGCCTGGGAAAGTTCATCGCCCGTTATGGCATCGTCATCTCGTTTATCCTGCTGTTCGTCATGTTGTCGCTGGCGTCGCCGAACTTCCTGTCCACCAACAATCTGCTGAACGTTCTGCGGCAGGTCTCCATGAACGGTGTGCTGGCTGTCGGCATGACCTTCGTGATCCTGACGGCCGGCATCGATCTCTCCATCGGTTCGCTCCTGGCGCTGGCCGGCGCCGTGGCGGCCAGCCTGGTCACCGGCGCGGATGCGTTCAATCCGCTCCTAGCAGTCGCAGCCGGCGTCGCCGTGGGCGCGCTTTGCGGCGCCGTCAATGGCGGGCTGATCGCCTACTTCAAGGTGCCGGCCTTCGTCGCCACGCTCGGAATGCTGAGCGTGGCGCGCGGCGCGACGCTGCTTTACAGCGGCGGCCGCCCGATTCCCAATCTCAGCCTCGAATTCCGCTGGCTCGGCCAGGGTCTCGTGCTCGGCATACCGGTACCGGTGATCATTTTCGCCGTCGTCTTCGCTGTCGCGGCGATCGTCCTGCGCTACTCCATTTACGGAAGACGGGTCTATGCGGTGGGCGGAAACCCGCGCAGTGCAAAGACGAGCGGCATCAACACCACCGGCATCATCTTTTCGGTTTACGTCATCATGGGCGCGCTGGCCGGTCTCGCGGGTGTCATGCTGACGGCCCGCACCACGTCCGCCCTGCCACAGGCGGGCATCGGCTACGAACTCGATGCCATCGCGGCGGTGGTCATCGGCGGAACAAGCCTCACCGGAGGTATCGGCCGCATCGGCTATACGCTGGTGGGCGTGCTGATCATCGGCATGATCAGCAACGGTCTCGATCTGATGGGGGTGTCCTCATACTACCAGCAGATCATCAAGGGTTCGATCATCGTCCTCGCGGTGCTGATCGACCGCTCCCGAGCCGGGAGAGAGTAACAGGCGCAAGCGGCGCGGCCGCACGCAACATGGAGGAAATGCACATGAAAACGACAAGACGCTTCCTGATGGGAGCAGCGGCCGGCCTTGCCCTTGCAGGCATGGTGTTCGGGGGGAGTTCGGCCGACGCCAAGACGTTGAAGATCGCGGCGATCGTCCAGAGCCTCAACACCGAGTACAATGTTCTGTGGGCCGATGCCGCCAAGGCGCACCCCGCGCTTGCGGACGGTACCGCCACGCTGACAGTTCTCGACGGTCGCCAGGACGTGCTGACGCAGTCGAACTTGTTCGACACAGCCATCACCGAAAAATATGACGCGATCATCTTCATCCCGGTCGACATCGACGCCGGCAATGAACCGATCGAGCGCGCGAAGGCAGCCGGCATCCCGGTGTTCGGCTCCAACACGATGGTTTCCAACACCGCACTCTACGACGCCTACATCAATTCCAACGATGTCGAGGCCGGCGAAATGCTGGCCAAGGCGGTGATCGACAAGGCCGGCCCACAGGCCAAGGTCGTGATCCTGGAAGGGATGCTGGGCCAGTCGGCCCAGGTACAGCGGCTTGAAGGGATCCAGAAGGTGCTGAAGGAAAATCCCGGAGTGACCATCCTGGAGCAGAACACCGCCAACTGGTCACGCGCCGAGGCCATCACGCTGATGGAGAATTTTCTGACCTCGCATGGCGATGCGATCCAGGGCGTCCTGGCCGAAAACGACGAGATGGCCGTCGGCGCCATCGAGGGCATCCGCAACCACGGCCTGGATCCCAAGACGGTTCCGGTCGCCGGCGTGGACGGCATCAAGGACGCGCTTGAAGCCGTCAAGCGTGGCGAACAGTCGATGTCCATCCTCCAGGATGCCAACGGACAGGCGCAAGGGGCGATCGACCTCGCGCTGCACAAGATCGTCGGCGACAGCTACAAGCCGCGCGCGGCTGTCTGGGACGTAAACGGCGGCAAGCTCGCCTGGAACGACGGCAAGGACCAGCATTACTACGTGCCGTGGCTGGCGGTGACCTCCGAGAATGTCGACAAGGTGCTTGTCGGCAATTGACGCTCCAACAGGAGGATGCCGCTCGCTCGCGGCATTCTCCTTCGCGTCCGGCGCAACGGGAATTGCTTGCTTCCGACATCAGGCGGTTCATTCTTTTGAGGACTTTGCGTTGCCGGAGGAAAAACAAGCTCGGGTGAAGTATAGGCTGGGAACGAACATGCGGAGTCCGCCATGAACCATGTAACCTTCGCCAGCAGCTCGCCTCGCAGGATCCGCCAGAGCAATTCGGTAGCGACGCTGAACGCGCTCCACCGCTTCGGCCCTTTGAGCCGGGCCGATCTCGCCAGGCATATGGGGGTCAACCGCTCGTCCGCCGGCAATATCGTCCTGGAGTTGGTCGAGGCCGGACTCGTTCGCGAAGTGGCGGAGAACGATATCGCGAATCCGGCGGGCCAGCCCAGGGCCGGAAGACCGGGTATCCTCGTGGAAATCGTGCCTGAAGCCGTTTTCTTCGCCGGCATAGAGATCGGTGTCGAACATATGACATGCATCGAGATCGATCTCGCGGGCAAGATCGTTCGCAGCGCCATGACGCGCTTCGAAGGACACGACAGCGATCCGGAGGCCGCGGTCCACATGGCGATCGAACAGGTGTTTCTCGAGATGCGGAAGGATAGCCTGGCGCGATGTCAGGGCATCGGCATCGCGGTGCCCGGACAAATGAACCAGGACGGTTTCATCCACGTCGCACCGATCCTGGGGTGGCGCAATGTCGATCTCACAGGCCTTGCCCGCAGCCTTCTTCCGGCCGAGATTCCGGTATCCGCGGAAAATGACGGCAACGCATTCGGCATCGGCATCACATACAGCCAGCCGGAAGCGGCGAGCGGCGTCACCTTCTTCATGGTCATCGAGAACGGCGTCGGTGGCGGAATTGTGATCGACGGCAAGTTGTTCCGCGGCGGCAATGGCCTGGCCGGAGAAGTCGGCCACCTCAAGACACGGAACCCGACATACCGGAATCTGGAGCAGGCCTTCGGGCGCGACCGCATCCTGTCATCCTATCGCCAGTACAGGCCGGACGCCGACTTGGACTTGTTCCTGCGTGACGTCCGCGATCGTGTTCCTCAAGCGGTGCAGCTCGCCGAAGAATGGGCTGTCTTGTTCGCATTTGCAGTCGTGCAGATCTCGCGGCTGATCGACCCGAACCGCATCGTGCTGGGCGGGTCCGTCGCGGAATTGTATCCATTGGTCGCCGCACGGGTCGACGCGCATATCCGCGAGCTCCAGGCCGCGACCTTTCCTATCCCCGAGATCGTTTTCAACGAGAGCGCCATCTATGGAGCTGCCTTCGGAGCCGCTTGCATGATGCATCAACGCTTCATGTCGCTCGACAACCAGATGCTCAACAAGGACGCGGTTTCCGGTCCAGACGCCTCGGCGTCGTGAAACCGCAAACGACACCACACCCAGGATTGGACGCTTGATGAACGACCTCCCCCAAACGCTTGCACCGGACTCGCTCGGGCCAACCGTGACGATTGGAGAAATCCTGGTAGAGATCGTCGCGAGGCAGACAGGCACCGGCTTCCGGGAACCGATCGACCTCATTGGTCCCTTTCCGAGCGGCGCGCCCGCCATCTTCATCGATCAATGCGCGCGTATGGGCGGAGCGGCGGCAATGGTGGGCGTGGTGGGCGACGACGATTTCGGCGCGGTCAACATGGAGCGCCTGAAGCGAGACGGCGTAGACACTTCCGCCATCGCTGTTTCCGCGGATTATCCGACGGGCAGCGCCTTTGTCCGCTACCGCACGGACGGAAGCCGCGATTTCGTCTACAACATCGCCAAATCCGCCGCCGCTCGATTGGAATGGACCCCGCAGGTCGAGGCGCTGATCGCACGTTGCGGGCATATCCACGTCATGGGAACGGTGTTCGCAAGCCCCGCAGCCTGGGCGATCACCGAACGCGCGATCCCGCTGATCAAGGCACGCGGCGGCACCATGTCGCTCGATCCGAACCTGCGCAAGGAATTGCTGGCGCACGGCCAGACCGAGGAGAAATTCGCGAGCCTGGTGGACAAAGTGGACCTGCTGCTGCCGTCGGGCAATGAATTGTTCCTGGCCGCCGGCATGGATGGCGAGGAACGCGCAATCGAGGCGCTGTTCAAACGAGGGGTCAAGGAGATCGCCGTGAAGCGCGGTGAACGTGGCGCGTCAGCCCGTCAAAGCACGGGCGCCAGTGCCGATTGTCCCGGCCTCATCGTCGAGGAAATGGACCCCACCGGCGCCGGCGACTGTTTCGGCGGAGCCTATGTCGCATGCCGGCGGTTGGGGATGCCGCTGCGGACTTCGCTCAAATTCGCCAATGCGGCAGGGGCGCGCAACGTCACACGCCTCGGCCCCATGGAGGGAGCCGGCACGCGGGCCGAACTGGAAGATTTCATGGCAAGAACGGCGAGAAGAAGCTGATGCGTGTGGCGATCGAAGATGTGCCGGGCCTGCACAGGGAAGGAAAGAAAATCGGGGTGACCTCGGTGTGCTCGGCGCACCCCCTGGTGCTGAAAGCCGCACTGCGGCACGGCCGGGACACGGGCACCACCGTCCTGATCGAAGCGACGTGCAACCAGGTCAATCATCTGGGCGGCTATACGGGCATGACGCCGTCCGATTTCGCGGCGATGGTGAAAGCGCTCGCGGCAGTCGAGCAGTGCCCGACAGAGCTGATCGTGCTTGGCGGGGATCATCTCGGTCCCAATCCCTGGAAAGACCGGCCCGCCGAGGAGGCGATGGCGCAGGCCGGGACAATGGTCGATGCTTATGTCCGCGCCGGCTTCCGCAAGATCCATCTCGATGCATCGATGGGCTGCGCGGGTGAACCGGCGGCGCTAGACGACCATACGGTGGCCGAGCGCGCAGCCAGAATGGCGGGCGTCGCGGAACAGGCGGCCGCGCAGAGCGGCGGGGCAAGCCCGGTCTACATCATCGGGACGGAGGTGCCGCCTCCCGGTGGCGCCGATCACGCTTTGGATGCGATCACCCCGACCAGTCCGGAGGCGGCTCGCCAGACACATGCCATTCACGCCAAAGCATTCCAGGCCGCCGGGCTTGAAAGCGCGTTTTCCCGCGTCATCGGGCTTGTCGTGCAGCCGGGCGTGGAGTTCGGCAACCAGAATGTGATTTTTTACGATCGGACCAAGGCCAGCGATCTGGCGGCAACTCTGAACACATTGCCGTCGCTCATTTTCGAAGCCCATTCGACGGACTATCAGGGCGAAAGGCCGCTGCGTGAACTCGTCGAGGACGGCTTCGCCATCCTCAAGGTCGGCCCCGAGCTGACCTTCAAACTGCGCGAGGCGCTGTACGCGCTCGACCTGATCGCTTCCGATCTGGTGCCTTTCTATGGCGAGCGGCCGCTTTACCACGCCATGGAAGAGCTGATGCAAGCCGCGCCCAAGAACTGGGCAAGCCACTATCATGGCAGCGATGCCGACAGACGGACGCTGCGCCACTACTCCTATTCCGATCGCATCCGATATTATTGGGCGACCCCGCAAGCCCGTGCCGCCTGCGACCGGCTCTTCGACGCGTTGAAGGGCCGCAAGGTGCCGGTGACGCTGTTTCTCCAGCACCTGCCTTCGGCGCTCGCTTGGGCCGCCCGCGGCTGCGACGTCGAGGAGATCGCGATCGATCACGTCCAGCGAAGCATCGAGATCTACGCCCGGGCATGCAGCACCTGAGCCCTCGTCCGGTTCTTCAAGGCCAGTGCGGATGGGCTGGCGGGCGGCAGAAATACTTACAGCGATGGTCCCAATCGGATCGGGCTGCCGTCGCTGAAACGGGATTGACGGAACCTGTGGAGATTGTGCCCGGGCTCGTTGCCCTGGATCAAATCGGACAGGATGCGGCCCATTCCGGGTCCTATGCCGAAGCCGTGGCCACTCATCCCGGTCGCGACAACGAGGCCTGGGAACGCAGCGGCGCGATCGACGATGGGCACGACATCAGGCATCGCATCGATCATGCCCGCCCAGCTCGCCTTGAGCGGTACGGTCGTGAACTGAGGGAAAAGCTCCCTGAACCCGCCGTCGATGGCGCGGAGCGCCGACGTCTCGGGAGCTGGATTGAGGACGCGCATCCGTTCGAAAGGGCTTTCTTCATCCGCGTTCCATCTGCGCGGGGTCGACCAGCCGTCCGGGTAGCCTCGCGGCGCCACCGGCAGGTAGCGTGTGCCGAACGGATTGGCCATCAGGGCGCTGACATATTTGCCCGCATGGCGAAATGCATCCGGCCCTATGTAGAGTTGGCTGCTGCCTCCCGATGCGAGCGTGTACCCGCCATCCTGCCTGCGCCGGAAAGCGATGCGTTCGTCCGCGGCGGCACCGGCGTGGATTTCCGCCATCGGCGCTGTCGCAGCGACGGTCGCCCTGACGCTGAGCTGCGGAATCGAGATGCCGTGGGCGCGCAGGAACAGCGACGTCCACGCGCCGCTGGCGACGAGGACGCTCGAGGCCGCGATGAGCCCTTTCTCGGTCCAGACGCCACTGATGCGTCCCGCGGAGATGTCGAGCATACGTGCCGCGCAATTCTCGATGATCGTCGCGCCTTCGCGGGCCGCCAGGCGAGCAAGCGCGGGCACGGCGACCCAAGGTTCTGCCCGCATGTCCGATGGAGTGATCATTGCGCCTTTGAACAGTCGCGACATGGCCGGGATCAGGCTTGCCAGCTCACCCTGGTCGAGGAGACGCGTGTCGACGCCATGAGCCTGGGCGATCTTCAGGAATTTCGCGAAACCGGCCATCTCCTTGTCTGTTCGCGCAAGATAGGTAACGCCCGTCTGCTTCAGTCCTATGTCCTCGCCACATTCCTGTGCCAGTTGCCGCCAGAGGCGCTGCGCTTCGATGACGATCGGCAGTTCGTCGGCATCGCGGCCCTGCTGCCGGATCCAGCCCCAGTTGCGCGAGGATTGCTCGGCGGCGATGCGTCCCTTTTCCAGCAGCGTCACCGAGACGTTCCGCCGCGCCAGGAACAGTGCCGTGGTCACGCCAATGACCCCGCCGCCGATGATCACGACGTCCGAGGTCCTCGGCAGGGGCTGCTGGAACTGGATCGGGGTGGCTTCAGTGAAGGGGAAGATTGTCAAAGAGCACTATCCTTTGGCATTCCGCAGCGGCGTCCGGTCTACGCACTTGATATCAGGGCAGCGATATCTGGCCGCCGTGAGATGTCGATACCACGCGAGGAGATTGATCGTCAGCTGCTGCTTGCCGGGAACGACGAGGCCAGATCGCGGCGCCGGCAAATCCACGCTTCTGAAATCAATTTCCGGGCCATGGCGCCGACCGGGGGCACGCTTGCCTTCAACAGCGAGTCGATCGCCGGCCAGGCGCCGGAAAAGCTATGCCGGAAGGGCCTGGCACCGGTGCCGGAAGGCCGCAGTATCTTCCGGACACTGACGGTGCGGGAAAACCTGCTGCTCGGCGGCATGATCCGCAAGGACAAGGCCGAAGCGGCCGCCGATCTGGGAACGGGTTCTGGGAATCTTCCGATCCTCAGGACCCGCTACCGCGGCGTTGCCGGCCACCTTTCCGGCGGCGAGCAGCAGCAGCTTGCCATCGCCCGCGCCATCCTGCAGCGCCCGTCGCTGATGATGATCGATGAACCGTCGCTTGGCCTTGCGCCGCTGGTGATCGACCAGGTCTACGAAAGCCTCCGCCAGCTTAACGCCAGCGGGCTGACCCTGCTCGTCGTCGAACGGTCCACCGCTCGCATTCTCGACCTCGCTTCCCGCGTCTACGTGCCGCGCAACGGCCATAACGCGCTGGAGGGTTCGGCAAGCGAGCTTGCCGACGGGCATGCGCTGGAAAAGGCCTATTTCGGCTATGGCGATCGTCAGACGGCGCACGCATAATCGGGCAGGCAAGGACTACAACAATGATTTTCGACTACTGCGTCATCGGCGGCGGCATCGTCGGCCTGGCGACGGCCATGCGGCTGCTGGAAACATATCCCGGCTGCAGCCTGATCCTGTTGGAGAAAGAGGAGGCTCTCGGCAAGCACCAGACCGGCCACAACAGTGGTGTCATCCATGCCGGCATCTACTATCCGCCAGGCAGCCTGAAGGCCGAGCTCTGCCGCAAGGGCGCGGATGCCACCAAGGCCTTCTGCCAGGAGAACGGCATCCGCTTTGATGTCTGCGGCAAACTGCTCGTCGCCACCTCCGCACTCGAAGTGCAGCGCATGGAGGCGCTCCACGAACGCTCGAAGCAGAACACGATCGAAGTCCGGCGCGTCAGCGAGGGGGAATTGAAGGAGCGGGAACCGAACATCCGCGGTCTCGGCGCGCTTTTCGTGGCCTCGACCGGCATCGTCAGCTATGCCGATGTCTGCCAAGCCATGGGGCGGCGCATCAGGGCGCTTGGCGGCGAGATCCGCCTGTCGACGCGCGTCACCGGCATTCGCGAAGTCATCGATTCCGTCGATATCGCGTCGGCCGGCGAAAACTGGCAGGCGAAAAAACTGGTGGTCTGCGGCGGTCTCCAATCGGACCGGCTGGCCGTGCTCGCCGGGCTTTCGATCGAGCATCGCATCGTTCCCTTCCGCGGCGAATACTATCGCCTTCCCGCATCGAAGAACGACATTGTCCGCCATCTGATCTATCCCGTCCCGGATCCAGCCCTGCCCTTCCTTGGCGTGCACCTGACGCGGATGATCGACGGCAGCGTCACGGTCGGGCCGAATGCCGTTATCGGTTTTGCCCGCGAAGGCTATCCACGGCTTTCGTTCAACGTTTCGGACATGGCCGACTACGCGCTGTTTCCCGGCTTCTGGAAAACCGTGTTCGCCAACCGCGGATCTGCGGTAACGGAACTCCGCAACTCGCTCTGGAAGCCAGGCTATCTGGAGGAGTGCCGGAAATACTGTCCGAGCCTCGAGCTCGCCGACCTGCTCCCGCACGAAGCAGGCATCCGCGCGCAAGCCGTGCGCAAGGACGGTGCCCTCATCCATGATTTCCTGTTCGCACAAACGGACCGCATGCTGCACGTCTGCAACGCGCCTTCCCCCGCCGCCACCTCGGCGATCCCGATTGCAGAGATGATTCGAGATCGCCTCATACAGGGCTGCTGAAAATGAGGCGGTACGCACTGGAGCCCAACTGAACGCTGGAGTATCTGTCTTGGCCAAGAAGGGAATTAGGGCACCGGCCGCGGCCAACGCAGCTTTTGCGTCGGAACCAGATCGGCGCACCACCAGGCCAGCAATGCCGCTCCCGGCGAGAGGGTAGCAACTTGGCCTGCGGTTTCCGCAAGCAAAGGTTCCGTGTGGACGACGGCTTTTTTGGCTGCGCAAAGATCTCAGGCGAAACGACGGCTGACGTCATTGGCAGGGTTCGCTCCGGGCTAACCGCCATTTTGTTGACCGTCATAGCTGGACGGCCTCCCTATGGCACCAGAATGGTACACGTCCATAGGACGCACCGACACCCAAGCCAGCCTAGCTAACCAGAAGCCTTTAAGTCTTTGAAATTATGTCGCTATTTATGGTACCGTTGGCTGGGATCGAACCAGCGACCTCCGGATCCACAATCCGGCGCTCTAACCATCTGAGCTACAACGGCACGTTGCCTGAGCGGATCGAAACAGAAACTCATCCGCCGCTCTGTCGTTCGGCGATGCGTCCTTACGGGCTTATGGATTCTAATTCAAGGCTTTTGGAAAGCAAAGGTCACTTCCCCACATCGGCGCGGCATTCGCCCAGCAAGAAGGCGCAGGCAAGGACCAGGCGACGGACAAAGAAAAAGGCCGGCGGGAGGAGGTGCCGGCCTTTTCCTGTTACGAGCCAGCGGGAGGAGGTGCTGGCTGGTCACCCCGGGGAGCAGAGGGAGGAGGTTCCACTCACCGGGTATTCCTTGATGGCTGCCATCATACACCTGATCGTTTTTAAGAAAATGCGACCTTTTGTTGCATCTTCAGATCATGCGCAAATGTTAGGCAACCTTGATTTCCTTCAACGCCTTCTCGAAGGCGGTCTTGATCGGCTTGGAGACGTCCTCGGCGGCCTTGGAGGCAACGGCCTGGAAGTCCTTGGCCTGCTCGACGGTCGATTCGACGCGCTTGCGCAGGAAGGCGGTCTGCAGCTCGACGACTTCCGACAGCGACTTGGCGCCGATCAGGGCTTCGAGGTGGGAAAAACCGGCCTCGGCATTGGCACGCAAAGCGGAGATGGTCTTGAGCGACAGGTCGTTGGAAACGGTCTTGGCGGTCTCGTAGGTCGACTCCAGAGCCTTCTGGGTCTCCTCGGCGCCGGTCTTCAGCTTGGCATAAGCCTCTTTCGACTGCTCAACGCCCTTTTCGGCGAAAGCGCGAATCTGGTCAGTCGCCTTGGAAGCGTCGAAGCTCGGGAATTCAACGTTTTCGATCGTCTCGGCGGTCTTGGTCCTGGACATTTTCCATCCTTTTCAGCGGCAGCGGCTTTGACAGAAAGCCGTCTCGTTCATGTATGATGGCAATATAAAGGCAAATTTTGTGCATTGCAATATCTTTGTTGCAGTGCACCATAAATTTCTTTTGGGCCGTTAACCAAGAGCCCAGATTCCAGCCTTTGCACGTTCTGGCTTGTGGACCTTCGCGCCTCCGGCTTTTATTAACAAAGCGTTAACTGCAAAATCGCCGCTCCGTGAGGTCCGCCAAGCGCATGCCGTCCGAATATTCCTTCCTCGATGTCGCCGTGCTCGACGCGGTCCGCCAGCGCTTTGCCGCAGGCGACGCGATCGCGATCCTGTCGGCGGATCTGGAGCAGGTGATCTGGGCCAATGGGCCAGGAGCCGCGATGTTCGGTTATCCCGACATCGAGGCGATCATAGGCGCCTCGGCGCAGTTGCCCGTGATCGCCAGGCGCCAGATCATGGCGACCAGCGGATTTCCCGAGATTGGCAGCGACCGCGCCATCATGGTGCGGCTGGCGACCGGCATGACCAGCCGCGCCGTCGGCTTCCTGGCCAGTGCGGTGACCATGCCGGACGCCGAGAAGGCGATCATGCTGGCAGTGCCGGCGGCTCAGACAGGGTCACGCAGTGCCGGCGAAATCGCCGCGCGCGCCATTAGCGGCTTCACCGAGGATGGTCATTTCATCGCCTTTGTCGATGCCAGGGGCAACGTCGAGGCGGCCTCGGAAGGATTTTCGGCACTGGGCATCCTGCCGGAGACGCTGGCAGCACTGGTTGCCGACGTCGCAGCCGAGAGCGACCGCATCGTCAAGCGCCTTGTCCCGGGCGGCACGGCCTCCTACCCGGCGGGGCTGGCAAGATTGACCGAGGAGCGGCATCTGCTGGTGGTGATCGACGAGGACCAGCTCGACGACACAGCCCCTGCGGGCGAACACCTCACGCAAACCATTGCCGAGGCGGCACCAGCTGGCGATGCGGCTTCGCAGCCGGAACAGGGTGGCGAGACGCCGACCGAGGAACCAGGCGCCGCACTGCCGACCGAGGACGTCGCCGCATCGCAGCCGCATGCGATCACCGACGCGATCGGGCAGCCGCCGACGGCTGCCAACAGCGATCAGGCGGCAGCAGAGCCCACACCGGCGCAACACGACCATTGGTACTTCAACGCCGGCGAGGACGGAGGGGAACAGGCGCCGCGACCAACTGCGTCCGGACCTGAAGCGCCTCAAGAGCCGGCGGCCCTGGAAGTCCAGTCCACCTCCGCGGCCACGCCGACGACCGTCTCGGCGATAGACCGCGCAGCGGCGCCGGTGCGCTTCGTCTGGCGCACGGATGCCGAAGGCAAGTTCAGCGCGCTGTCGCCGGAATTCGCCGACATCGTCGGCAAGCCGGCGGCCGACGTGATTGGCCGACGCTTCAGGGATGTCGCCGCCACATTCGGCCTCGACCCCTCGGGCGAGATATCGGGGCTCCTCGAACGGCGCGATACCTGGTCCGGACGCTCCGTGCTGTGGCCGGTCGTCGGCACCGATCTGAAGATACCCGTCGACCTGGCGGCGCTGCCTGTCTATGGGCGCAGCCGCGCCTTCGAGGGTTTCCGCGGCTTCGGCGTCGCCCGCGCCAGCGACGCGGTCGTCGATCCGGAGGCCATCGGCATGGCGCTGGTGCCCAATGGCCGGGCGCCGGCAACGCCGGAACCGCAAGTCATCCAACCCGCGCCCGAACAGCCGAACGCTGAGGAGCCCAGGGCCGAGGACGCTCAGGCATCGGATCCGTTCAAGGGCGAGGTGCCGGCGCTGACCATCGTGCCGAAACAGGAGCGGCGCTTTGCCGACAAGGTGATCCGGCTCGCCGAACATCGCCAGCCAGCCAACGACAAGGGCCTCTCGACCCTGGAACGCAGCGCCTTCCGCGAAATCGGCGAGCGGCTGAAGAAGGAGAGTGCTCCGGTCGAGCCACCAGAGACCGAGACTACGGAGACGTCGGCAGCGGAGACCGAGGCTCCGGTCAAGGCGTCCGACGACCCGATGCGCGCCGGCGGCATCCCTGCGTCAGGGCCAGAGAACGAACCGGTCGAGCCATCCGAGACCGATGTCGATGCCGAAGACGAGCAGGATCTGGCACGGCTTGACGGTCACCCGGACGAAGCGGCTCGTGAAGCCCCCCCTGGGATGAATGTGACGGGCTCGTTGCTGGACTATGCCGGCCAAGATGACGAACGTGGCCCCGTGGCGGCGGAACCAGAAAACACCGCTGCGGTTTCGCCCGGCGAAGAGCCTGAAGCCACTGACGCGACACATGACGTCCTCGATGACGACAGCATGACGTCAGCAGATTTTCGCGATGCCGAAGACAGCGAGGATTGGGCGCAGCCCGACGAGGAAGCCGCATCGCCTGACGAGCAGGCGGTTGCCGAGCAAGCCGTCAATGCAGGCGACGCTGCGGAAATACGCGTCGAGCGCCCTCGCCTGCAGGTTCCGCCGCTCAAGGCCGAAGGGTTCGTGCCGTCGGCGTTTTCCGCGGGAGATGAACACAAGGCCCCGGACACGTCGCTGCTCGGTAAGCTGCCCGTGCCGCTGCTCATCCATTCCGGAGACCAGTTGCACTATGCGAACGAGGAATTCCTCAGCCTGACCGGCTACGAGGCGCTCGACGATCTGGCGGATGCCGGCGGCCTCGGCGCGTTGTTTGCCGACCCCTATGCCGACGACGGCGTTTCCGACGGCACCGATCGCGCGCTGCGGTTGAAGACGCGTGATGGACAGGAATTCCCGATCGAGGCCATTTTGCGCTCTGTCCCCTGGCGCGACGGCAAGGCGCTGATGCTGGTCGTGCGACGCTCCGGCGAGGATGATGCGCCGGCGAGCCTGCATGTGGTTGGCGACGAGCAGACGCAGCCGGATATTTCCGAGCTCAAGGCGCGCATCGCCGAGATGCGCACCATTATCGACACCGCCACCGACGGCGTCGTGCTGATCGGCCGTGACGGCACCATCCGATCGATCAGCCGGCCGGCCGAAGCACTGTTCGGCTTCGACAGCGACGATGTGACCGGCAAGCCGTTCGCCTCGCTGTTTGCCATCGAAAGTCAGCGCGCGGCACGCGACTATCTCAACGGACTGTCCGAGCCCGGCGTGGCGAGTGTCATGAACGACGGCCGTGAGGTGATCGGTCGCGAATCGCAAGGCCGCTTCATTCCGCTGTTCATGACCATCGGCCGGCTGCCCAACGACAGCGGCTTCTGCGCCGTCGTTCGCGATATCACGCAGTGGAAGCGGGCCGAAGAGGACTTGACGCAGGCACGTGCGGTGGCCGAGCGCGCGTCCTCGCAGAAGACCGATTTCCTCGCCCGCATCAGCCACGAGATCCGCACCCCGCTCAACGCCATCATCGGCTTTTCCGAACTGATGGTCGACGAGAAGTTCGGACCTGTCGCCAACGACCGCTACCGCGACTATCTGCGCGACATCAACCGCTCGGGCAATCATGTGCTCGACCTGGTCAACGACCTGCTCGACATCTCCAAGATCGAGGCTGGCCAGCAGGAGATGGCCTATGAGGCGGTGTCGCTCAACGACACGCTGGCCGAGACGGTGGCGATGATGCAGCCGCAGGCCAACCGCGAACGGGTCATCATCCGCTCCAGCTTCGCTTCGCGGCTGCCGGAAGTGGTGGCGGACCTGCGCAGCGTGCGCCAGATCGCGCTCAACATCCTGTCGAATGCCATCCGCTACACCCAGGCCGGCGGCCAGGTGATCGTCTCGACCGCCTATGAGACGTCGGGCGACGTCGTCATGCGGGTGCGCGACACCGGCATCGGCATGAGCCATGCCGAGATCGAGCAGGCGCTGAAGCCGTTCAAGCAGATCAACGCGCTGAAGCGCGGACGCGGCGACGGCACCGGGCTTGGACTGCCTTTGACCAAAGCGATGGTGGAAGCCAACCGTGCCCGGTTCACCATCAATTCGACCCCGGGCGAAGGCACCTTGGTCGAGGTCGCTTTTCCATCGACCCGTGTGCTCGCGGAATAGATCAGCCCTCCACGCTTCGATCCCGATAAAAAGAAAAAGGCGCCCAAAGGCGCCTTAAGAGATGGGATTGCTGTCACAACGGGGGCTTGAGCGAATTCGGATCCTCGGGGCTGAGGAACGGGATTTCTCCCTCAAGTTACCTGCGACTATCGACGCCGGACCTTAACAACTCCTTACCGGGGCGCCGGAAAATTTACGAATGTGTACCACTCATGAAATCTAGGTAAATTCTAGCGAGATATTTCGTTAACCATGCCGGAACGTCTTTTTTCATGCATGTCGTTGTCTCAAAACCGGGCCACTTTTGAGCGACATGCATTAGCAGCTACTCGGCCAATTGCGGCAGGTTCTTGAACAGCTCAAGCGCCTCTGGATTGGCGAGCGCCTCCTTGTTCTTGATGGCGCGGCCATGCACCACGTCGCGCACCGCAAGCTCGGTGATCTTGCCCGACTTGGTGCGTGGGATGTCGGTGACGGCGACGATCCTTGCCGGCACGTGACGCGGGCTCGCGCCGCTACGGATTTTTGCCCGTATGCGTTTTTCCAGATCCTCGTCGAGCTGCACGCCGGCGGCCAGGCGCACGAACAGGATGACGCGCACGTCGTTGTCGAAGTCCTGTCCGATGCACAATGCTTCCAGGATCTCAGGCATCTGCTCGACCTGATTGTAGATCTCCGCCGTGCCGATCCTCACCCCGCCCGGGTTGAGCGTGGCGTCGGAGCGGCCATGGATGATGAGGCCGCCATGCTCGGTCCATTCGGCGAAATCGCCATGACACCAGACATTGTCGAAGCGCTCGAAATAGGCCGCCCGGTACTTCTTGCCGTCGGGGTCGTTCCAGAAGCCGATCGGCATCGCCGGAAAGGCTTTTGCGCAGACCAACTCGCCCTTCTCCTGTCGGACCGGCCTGCCGTCGTCGTCCCAGACATCGACGGCCAGGCCGAGGCCGGGTCCCTGGATCTCGCCGGTCCAGACCGGCTGCGTCGGCACGCCGAGCACGAAGCAGGAGACGATGTCGGTGCCGCCGGAGACCGAGGCCAGATGTACGTCCTTCTTGATGCCGTCATAGACGAAGCGGAAATCTTCCGGCGACAGCGGCGAGCCGGTGGAGGAGATTGCCCGCACAGTGGACAGATCATGCGTGCGGATCGGCTTGAGGCCGGCCTTGCGCACGGAATCGATGAACTTGGCCGAGGTGCCGAGGAAAGTCATCTTCTCGGCATCGGCGAAATCGAACAGCGCATTGCCGTCGGGATAGAAGGGCGAGCCGTCATAGAGCAGCAGCGTGGCGCCCGAAGCGAGCCCCGACACCAGCCAGTTCCACATCATCCAGCCGCAGGTGGTGAAGTAGAAAAATCGGTCGCCGTCGGTGAGACCGGCATGCAGCCGGTGTTCCTTGACATGCTGGATCAGCGTGCCGCCGGCCGAATGGACGATGCATTTGGGAATGCCGGTCGTTCCCGACGAAAACAGGATGTAAAGCGGATGCGAAAACGGCAGCGGCTCGAAGGCGACGGGCTTGTCGGCGAAGGGCGACAGCGCCTCTTCCAGCGCTACCGCCTTGTCGATAGTCCCGGCAACATCGCTCGATGTGCCGAGATAGTCGACGACCAGGATCTTGTGGACAGTGCCGAGCTTGGCCGCGACCGCGGCGATCTTGTCGGCGACTTCGATCGCCTTGCCATTGTACCAATAGCCATCCGGCGCGATGAAGACGACGGGCTCGATCTGGCCGAACCTGTCGAGCACGCCCTGCTCGCCGAAATCGGGAGAGCAGGACGACCAGACGGCGCCGATCGAGGCGGCTGCCAGCATGGCGGCGACGGTCTCCGGCATGTTGGGCATCATGGCGGCAATGCGGTCGCCCTTCTTCACCTTGAGCGACAGGAAAAGCTGCTGCAGCCGCGAGGTCAGCGCATGCAACTCGTTCCAGGACAGCCGGCGCTCGACCTTGTCTTCGCCGCGAAACACGATTGCGTCGCCTGAGCCGGTCTTCTTCAGCAGATTCCCGGCGAAATTCAGTGTCGCATCGGGAAAGAAAGAAGCGCCGGGCATCTTGTCGCCGTCGACGAGCAGCTTGTCGCCCTTGTCGCCGACGATGCCGCAGAAATCCCAGACCAGGCTCCAGAACCCTTCACGGTCCTCGACCGACCAGGCGTGAAGCTGCGAATACGAGGAAAACGCTACGCCGGCTTTGACTCCGGCGGCCTTGGTGAAGGCGGTCAAGGGTGCTGCGTCAATCTGGTCTTGCGTCGGTGTCCAGAGCGGTTGTTCGGCAGCCATGATCGTTCCTCCACGGTCGCCATCGCTTATGCATATCGCAGCGCAGCAGAGCAAGATTTTGTTCGGCTGATGCGACCAGATGTGCGCAAATGCCATCGCCGGGCCATAAAGACTTGAAATGCCTCAGCCCTAAGTCGTAGTGACAACTTGAAGTCGTAGTGACGGCCGGAAGTCCTGGTGACGACCGGGGCCGTGGTGACGACCGGGGTTACACCCGTCGGGCGATTGTCGGAATGGAAGCATACGGGGCCATATGCCATCATCTATGATCCGGCGCGGAATATGGGCGATCGGCGCTGCCGTGATCGTCGTCGCGCTGGTCGTTGCCGCCCTGCCGCTGATTGCCTCCACCCGTATCGTGCGCGACCGCATCGCCTGGGAAATGAGTGCGTGGAGCGGCTTCCGTGTCGCCATCGACGGTTCGCCGCGTATCGAGGTCTGGCCGACATTCCGCGCCATCCTGACCGATGTGACGCTGTCACAATGGACCGACACCGAGGCGCCGCCGGTGGTCGAGGCAGAACGGGTCGAGGTCGACCTTTCCGCCATGGCGGCCTTGCGCGGCGACGTGGTGTTTTCGACGGCGCGGCTGGTGCGGCCGACGATCCGGGTCCAGCGCACGCCTGCCGGCCTTTTCCTGCCTGCTGTCCCGACCGGCGGGCGCATCACGCGCTCCATCGACACGGCGCGCGGCCTGGTCAACGCCGACCCCGCCAAACCGGACCTCGACAAGCTGCCTACCGACACCTTCGGCACGGTCGAGTTTCGTGACGGCCGCGTGGTAGCCTCCATCGGCGGCAAGGACGTCGAGATCCTGAGCAGTTTGAACGGTCAGGCAAATTGGGCGGCGATGAACAGCAATGCGACGCTGTCGGCAACCGGCATCTGGCGGGGCGAAAGCGTCGCGCTGGACGTCGCCTCGGCCAAACCGCTTGTGCTGTTTGCCGGCGGCACGGCGCCGCTGACACTGTCCTTCAAGGCGGCGCCCGCCACCTTCTCGTTCGACGGCACGGCCAGCATGTCTGAAAATACCTATTTCGACGGTCAAGCGAAGTTCTCGGCACCCTCGCTGCGGCGTGTCCTGGAATGGTCGCAGGCCGGCATCGCTCCGGGTGCGGCGATCGGCTCGGTCAGCATTTCGAGCAAGATCACCGCGACCGGCGGGCGCGTCAAGTTCGACAACACGGCGATTGCACTCGACAACAATCCGGGGATGGGTGCGCTGGACCTCTCGCTTGGTGAAGCACAACCTGTGATCTCCGGCACGCTCGCCTTCGACACGCTCGACCTCAGATCGTTTCTGTCGGCCTTCACCCCGCTGGTGCCGACCGGAGGAGCGGGGCCTGGCGAAATCGACACAAGTTTCGCCGACAAGATCAATCTCGATCTCAGGCTGTCGGCGGCGCACGCCACGGCGGGGCCGATCCAGCTCGCCGACGTCGCCGCCACCGCACAGGTCAAGGATGGTCTGTCCGTCTTCGACATCTCCGATGCCTCGGCCTTCGGCGGCAACATCCAGACCAGCCTTCGCTTCGATCGCAAGCCGGAAGGCTCGCAGGTCGAAATCCGCCTTCTGGCGTCCGACATCGACGGCGGTGCTTTCGGCACGGCGGCGGGGATGACGCGGCTGGTGCCGGTCGGCACGGGCACCGTCTCGGTGATCCTCAAGGGGCCGGGCAGAACCTGGGATTCCATCTTCGACAATGCCGACGGCTCGGTCTCGGCGACCTTCGGGCCGGGTGCGTTGAGCAAGCTCAACCTGCCGGCCTTCCTCAAACATACCGAACAGGGCGGCTTCTTCGCGCTCGACGATGTCTCCGACGGAACGTTGCCGATCGACGGTGCCGAGATCAAGGCAACCATTTCGAAGGGCGTGGCGCGAATCGACAAGGCCGAGGCCAATTCAGCGAAGTACAAGATCTGGCTGTCCGGCATCGCGTCCTACGCCGGGCGCGGACTGGCCTTGTCCGGCGGCGTCATTCAGCCGGATCAGGCGGCAACGCAGGCCAACGGCCAGCAAGGCCCCAACCAGTCGTCGTTCTTCGTCGGCGGAACCTGGAGCACGCCGTTCATTTCCCCGATCAGCCGCGGCGTTTCCGGGGAATAGGCCGCCACCGCGCCTCCTATCTTTCACCCGCGCTGCGCGGCCTGCTCGTCGAGCTGGCGCTGCACCTCACGCCGCTTGTTGGCAAGCGAGGCGATGATGACGCCGATCGCCACGACGGCGATCAGGATGGTGCAGGCGGCGTTGATTTCCGGCGTCACGCCGAGGCGAACCTGGCTGTAGATCTTCATCGGCAGCGTCGTCGCGCCCGGCCCCGAGGTGAAGCTGGCAATGACCAGATCGTCGAGCGAAAGGGTGAAAGCCAGCATCCAGCCGGAGACGATCGCCGGCATGATGACCGGCAATGTGATCTGGAAGAAGGTCTTCACCGGCGTTGCGCCAAGATCCATCGCGGCTTCTTCCAGCGAGCGGTCGAAAGTCATGAGCCGCGACTGCACGACCACGGCGACGAAGCACATGGTCAGCGTGATGTGGGCGAGCGTCACGGTGAGGAAGCCGCGGTCGAGCCCGACGGCGACGAAGAGCAGCAGCAGCGACAGGCCGGTGATGACTTCCGGCATGACCAGCGGCGCAAAGACCATGCCGGAAAACAGCACCCTGCCCTTGAAGCGCGTGTAGCGGGTCAAGGTGAGTGCCGCCAGGGTGCCCAGCACCGTCGCAACCGTGGCCGAGATCAGGCCAACACGCGCCGTCACCCAGGTCGCGTCCATGAGACCCTGGTTGTGGAATAGCGAGACGTACCATTTGGTCGAGAAACCGCCCCAGACCGTGACCAGTTTCGATTCGTTGAACGAGAAGACGATGAGCAGCACGATCGGCAGGTAGAGAAAGGCAAAGCCAAGCACGATCGAGGTGATGTTGAAGCGGCTCCAGGTGGCGTTCATGAGGTCACCTGTCCATTTCCTGAGCGCGCGCCTGAGCCCGCTGGAAGAGCATGATCGGCACGATCAGCAGCAACAGCAGGATGACGGCCACGGCCGACGATACCGGCCAGTCGCGATTGGCGAAGAACTCGTTCCACAACGTCTTGCCGATCATCAGCGTCTGCGATCCGCCGAGCAGATCGGGAATGACGAATTCGCCGACGGCCGGAATGAACACCAGCAGACAACCGGCGATGACGCCGGGCAGCGACAGCGGGAAGGTGATTTTCCAGAACGCACTGGTCGGCGGGCAACCGAGATCCTTGGCCGCCTCGATCAGCGAATAGTCCATCTTCTCGAGCGCGGAATAGAGCGGCAGCACCATGAACGGCAGGTAGGAATAGACGATGCCGATGAAAATCGCCGTATAGGTGTTGAGGATGATCAGCGGCTGGTGGATGATGCCGGTGGCGAGCAGCAGCTGATTGAGCAGCCCTTCGGGCTTGAGAATGCCGATCCAGGCGTAGACGCGGATCAGGAACGAGGTCCAGAACGGCAGGATGACCAGCATCAGCAAGGTCGGGCGGATCGTCGCCGGCGCGCGCGCCATGCCGTAGGCGATGGGGTAGCCGACGAGCAATGTCAGGACCGTCGAGACCGCGGCGATGATGACGCTGGTCACATAGGCGTTGAAGTAGAGCGCGTCCTGCGTCAGCCAGGTGTAGTTGTCGAGGCTGAGCTGTTTCAGCTGAGCCAGGAACCCTGAGATACCGCCGCTGAAATCGAGCGCCGGCGTATAGGGCGGAATGGCGATCGCCGTCTGCGACAGCGAGATCTTGAAGACGATGACGAACGGAATGAGGAAGAAGAACAGCAGCCAGACATACGGGATGATGATGACCAGTCGGCCAACGAAGGCAGCACCCAGCCTGGCAAGGATGGATCTGCCGGCATTGGATGCCGGAGAGGCTGATGCTGTGGTGACGGCGGCGCTCGACATGGTCGCCCCCTACCGCGTCAGCACGACGCCGGCGTCGGGCCGGAAGGAAACCCAGGCGCGGTCGTTCCAGCTCAACGGATCCTCGGTGATGCGGGCCGCGTTCATGGTGCTGGCGCGCACCACCTGGCCGTCGTCCAGCCTGACATGATAGACGGTCATGTCGCCGAGATAGGCGATGTCGTAGACCTCGCCCTCGATGGCGTTGACGGCCTCGGCCGGCTTCTTCGACGACACCTTGATCTTTTCGGGCCTGATGGCGAAGGTGACGGCCGTCCCAGCCCCGGCGGTGCCGGCATTGTCGGTGCGGATGGTGATGCCGTTGCCGGCGTCTATGCTGGCGCTGCCCGCCTCGCCACGCGCGATCTTGCCCTCGAACATATTCACGTTGCCGACGAAGCCAGCGACGAAACGCGATCCCGGCGCCTCGTAAACTTCGGCCGGCGTTGCCACCTGCATCACCTCGCCCTTGTCGATGATGGCGATGCGATCGGCCATGGTCATCGCCTCTTCCTGGTCGTGGGTGACGACGACGAAGGTCAGGCCGAGATTCTGCTGCAGGTCCATCAGTTCGAACTGCGTCTCTTCGCGCAGCTTCTTGTCCAACGCGCCGAGCGGCTCGTCGAGCAGCAGCACCTTGGGCCGCTTGGCGACCGAGCGGGCGAGCGCGACGCGCTGGCGCTGGCCGCCGGACAGTTGATGCGGCTTGCGCTTGGCGAACTGCTCGAGCTTGACCAGCTTCAGCATCTCGGCGACGCGCGATGCGATTTCGGGCTTCGGCATGCCGTCCTGCTTGAGGCCGAAGGCGATGTTGTTCTCGACCGTCATATGCGGGAACAGCGCATAGGACTGGAACATCATGTTGACCGGCCGCCGGTAGGGCGGGATGCCGCGCAGATCCTGGCCATCGAGCAGAATGCGGCCGGCTGTCGGCTCCTCGAAGCCGGCGAGCATCCTGAGCAGCGTCGACTTTCCACAACCGGAAGCACCGAGCAGCGCGAAGAACTCGCGCTCGAAGATGGTCAGAGACAGATTGTTGACGGCGGTGAAGTCACCGAACTTCTTGGTGACGTTGTCGAACTGGATGTACGGCTTGGCGTTCGGGTCGTTCCACGGTGCAAAATCCCTGCGGATGCTGCCAAGCGATTTCATGTCCCACTCCGTCCTGATTTTCTTGCTTCTTGCCCCAGGTAAAAACGGTCCCGGCAGGTGACTGCCGGGACCGTGTCGGATTGCTTACTGGCCGGTGACGATCTTGGTCCAGGTGCGCGTGATGACGCGCTGTGTCTTGGGATCGTACGGCGAGACGGTGTAGAGCTTCTTTATGGTCTCGGCATCGGGATAAACCGAAGGATCCTCCAACAGTGCCTTGTCGACGAATTGCTGCGAAGCCTTGTTGCCGTTTGCGTAGAGCACGTAGTTCGACGACTTGGCGATAACTTCCGGCTTCATCATGTAGTTGATGAACTCGAGCGCCTCTGCGACATGCGGCGCGTCGGCAGGGATCGCCATCTGGTCGAACCACATCTGCGCACCCTCCTTCGGCACGGAATAGCCGATCTCGACGCCCTGCTTGGCCTCGACCGCGCGGTTGCGGGCCTGGAACACGTCACCCGACCAGCCGACGGCCAGGCAGATATCGCCGTTGGCGAGCGCGTTGATGTATTCGGAGGAATGGAACTTCCTGATATAAGGTCGGACCTTGAGCAAGGTCTCCTCGGCCTTGGCGATATCGTCGGGCGATGTGCTGTTCGGGTCGAGGCCGAGATATTTCAGTGCAGCCGGAATGATGTCGGCCGGCGAGTCCAGCACGTAGACGCCGCAGTCCTTCAGTTTGGCCAGGCTGTCGGGATTGAAGAAGACATCCCAGCTGTCGATCTTGTCGGTGCCGAGCGCCGCCTGCACCTTCTTGATGTTGTAGCCGATGCCAACCGTGCCCCACATGTAGTTGACCGAGTATTCGTTGCCGGGGTCGTACTTGGCCGTGCGTTCCGAAACCGTATCCCACATGTTGGAAATGTTGGGCAGCTTCGACTTGTCGAGCTTCTGGAACACGCCGGCCTGGATCTGGCGCGCAAGGAAATTGCCGCTGGGCACGACGACGTCATAGCCGCTGCCGCCGGCAAGCAGCTTGGTCTCAAGGATTTCGTTGGAATCGAAGGTATCATAGACGACCTTGATGCCGGTTTCCTTGGTGAAATCGTCGATGATCGAACTGTCGATGTAGTCCGACCAGTTGAAGACGTTGACGACACGATCTTCAGCGTGACCGCCGACGGTGAAAAATGTCAGGAATGCCGACGTTGCCGAAAGCCAGAGCGCTTTGCGGATCATGCTATTCTCCTTTGATGAGTGTTCCTTCACCGGCTCGTCGCGACATCAGCGCGACCGGCATTTTCTTCAGACTATTGAGCTTTCCAAGGGGCGACAAGCGCGAACTGCCGAGACCATGCAGGCGGTTCGATGAGATGGCTGGATGCCCCTGAGGCGGCCTGGGAGGCGTGCCAATACCGTCAGAGGCTTTCGCCATGGCGCGGGCAGAGATACGACGATATGGTCCGGTCCCGATCGGACCGGCTGGGAGACTTGGCAAGATACGCCTGTCTTGTTGTTGCCGTATTCCCAGCCTGCCCGTGCCGCAGCGACGTTGTCAATGGCAAAGCTGCAGGCCGCTTCAATTAGGTGACGGCACCCCGGTGACCCCTGCGCGTTCGGGCCTTGCCTGGCGCTTGAATTCGAGCCCGATATGGACGAGCAGCGCCGTGACCACAACCGCGCCGCCGATGATGGTGCGCCCCGACGGCACCTCGGAATGAATGAGCCAGACCCATATCGGGCCGAGGATCGGCTCGAACGTGCCGAGCAGCGCCGCGATGGCCGCCGGGATCAGTCGCGCGCCGGTGGCGAAGAAGGCCAGGCCGAGGCCGAGATTGACCACGCCGAAGGCAAACAGAAAGCCCATGTCACTGACAGATACGGCGAGGGTCGATGCCTGCGAGACGGCAAAGCCGGCCGCGAGCATGGTGCCGAGGCACGTCGCCGGCGTCATGCGCACGCCGGAGAACCGCCGGGTGATGACGGTGGCGACCGAAAACATGACCGCGATCAACAGCGCCAGCCCATCGCCTATGGGCGAGACGGCGCCATCGAGCGATTCCGACACCATGATGGCGACGCCGGTGATGACGGCGGCGATTGCCACCCAGGTCGCGACACCAACCCTTTCGCGAAACAATGCCCAGGCAAACAGCGCCGCCAGCAACGGCACGCCTGCCTGCATCAAAAGGATGTTAGCGACGGTGGTGTAGGCGAGCGCCACGACGAAGGCGGTCGATGCCGTGGCAAAGCAGATCCCGACGGCAAGGCCGGGCAACCCCATGTCACGGAACAGCTTCAGCATGCCACGCCAGCCGTCACGCCAAACCATGAAGCAGACCAGGAAGGCGGCCGCCCACACGGATCGCCAGAAAATGACCGTCCAGCTGTCACCGACAGTGATGAAGCGGGCGATGGCGCCGCCGAAACTCCACATCAGCGCCGACAGGAAGACCAAAAGCATGCCGACGCGCTCCTCGCGCGGCGAGACGGCTGGCGATGCGACGATCGGCGATGCGGTATCGATCATGGCTGCCACTGTCGGGCTCTTGTGGACGGGACGATGCGCAAGGGACGACAAAAAGATGCTCTGTTGGCGTAACGCAAAGGCGCAGGCCGGAACTGAGCCAGCGGCCGCCGACAATTGTGGCACCTTGCTCCATTTCAGAAGAACACGGCGTCACTGAAAATCGAAAGCACTCAGGCCCGTCACCATCTCGTCGAGGCCGAGCGGGCGCGTCACCGGCGGTTCTGCCCGCGCCAGGCAGCCGACGCGTTCGCAAAGCCGGCAAGCAGGCCCGACCGGCGTCGCCGCGACGGTGCCGGCCTTTGCGGTGATTGCCGCACCGGGCAATGCCGCGCCATAGACGATATCGTCACGAAAGCCGATGTCGCAACCGAGCAGCAGCGCGGTGCGGCGCGGGCGTTCCGAGAATGCGCCTTGCGGCCCTTCCAGCGTGCGGGCGATGCACAGGAACTCGGCGCCGTCGGGCATTTCCACTGCCTCGACGAAGACCTGGCCGGGCTGGGTGAAGGCGACATGCACGGGCAGCTTGGGACAGCCGCCGCCAAAGCGGCTTTGAGGAAAGCCCTGGCTGCCGGCCTTGCGGAAGCGGTTGCCGGCATTGTCGACCTCCAGCATGAAAAACGGCACGCCCGAGGCACCCTGCCGCTGCAGCATGGTCAGCCGGTTGGCCGCCTGTTCGAAGGAGACCCCGAAGCGCGAACGCAGGACATCGATGTCATAGCGGGCGCGCACGGCAGCCGCGTGAAAGGCCTGATAGGGCATCATCAGCGCATGCGCCGCATAACGGCCAAGTTCGAAGCGGGCCAGGCGGCGCGCCTCGTCGGTGCTCAGCTTGAGCGCCTGGATCTCGCCGGCGACCGCGACCGTCATGCGGATCAGGCAGGCCTCCATCGCGACTTCGCGCAACTGGTCGAACGGCGACAGGCGTTCGGACAGGAACAGGCGCTGCGAATGGCGATCATAACGGCGGCGCCAGTTCGGCATGGTCGCGACCGGCAGCACCTTGACCACGATGCCATATTCGCGCTTCAGCCAGGCCTTCAGCGCGCCGAACAGATCGTCGCCGGGATCGAGCACCGAGGTGAACGCCGCGGCCTCCTCCTCGAGGGCAGCAAAATGGTTCGGCCGGCGCTCGAAAATCTCGTGCACCTCGTCGATCGGCAGGCGGGCGCCGGAGAGCGCCGTCGCCCGACCCTCGCCTGCCAGCAATTCGTTGAGGTCGGACAGGCGCTCGGCCTGCTCGCGATAGGCGCGGAACAGCTTTATCACGGCCGCGGACGCATTGGGCGCCGCCTCGGCAAGCTCGATCAGTTCCTGATCACCCGGCAACTCGCCGACCAGCAGGGGATCGGTGAACACTTCCTTCAAGGCAGCGACAGATCCCCTCGCCTCGCCCTGCAGCTCGTGTGGATCGACCTTGTAGACGGAGGCCAGCCTGAGGATCAGCTGCACCGTCAGCGGCCGCTGGTTGCGCTCGATCAGATTGAGGTAGGACGGCGAAATGCCGAGACCCTCGGCCATCGCCGTCTGGGTCAGGCCCTTGGCGTTGCGAATGCGGCGGATGCGCGGCCCGGCGAAGATCTTCTGGTCAGCCATGGACTGTCCTTTACAGCAATTTACACGAATTCCTGGGCACGGGCCTTTTACAATAATGACAAATTTACAACGCACTTCTGTCAAACGCAACACAGGTTTTCTCTTATATCCTCTCAGTTTACCTGATTTTTGTGGCTGATTTCGCGCAGAAATGTAAATCCAGTCATACCCAACTACCCCCAAATGATTGACGCCTTGACACAGATCAGCAATTCCTCGGAGTGACCAATGACTGATTTTTACAACCTCGTCCCATCGGCGCCGGAAGGTCGCTTCGACGGTATCGAACGACCCTACTCGGCGGCGGATGTGAAGCGTCTGCGCGGTTCGGTGCAGATCCGCCAGAGCCTTGCCGAAATGGGCGCCAATCGGCTGTGGAAGCTCATCCACGAGGAGGACTTCGTCAACGCGCTCGGCGCCATGTCCGGCAATCAGGCGATGCAGCAGGTGCGCGCCGGGCTGAAGGCGATCTACCTGTCGGGCTGGCAGGTTGCCGCCGACGCCAACACGGCTGGCGCGATGTATCCGGATCAGTCGCTCTACCCGGCCAATGCGGCGCCTGAACTGGTCAAGCGCATCAACCGGACGCTGCAGCGCGCCGACCAGATCGAGACCTCCGAAGGCAATGGGCTTTCGGTCGAAACCTGGTTCGCGCCGATCGTTGCCGACGCCGAAGCTGGCTTCGGCGGGCCGCTCAACGCCTTCGAAATCATGAAGGCCTTCATCGAGGCGGGCGCCGCCGGCGTCCACTATGAGGACCAGTTGGCGTCGGAAAAGAAATGCGGCCATCTCGGCGGCAAGGTGCTGATCCCGACTGCGGCGCACATCCGCAACCTCAACGCCGCGCGCCTGGCGGCGGACGTGATGGGCACGCCGACCCTGGTCGTCGCGCGCACCGATGCGGAAGCCGCCAAGCTGCTCACCTCCGACATCGACGAGCGCGACCAGCCTTTCGTCGACCACGACGCCGGGCGCACGGTTGAGGGTTTCTATCATGTCAGGAACGGCATCGAGCCCTGCATTGCCCGCGCCATCGCCTATGCGCCTTACGCGGATCTGATCTGGTGCGAGACCTCGAAGCCGGACCTGGCACAGGCCAGGAAATTCGCCGACGGCGTGCGCAAGCATCATCCCGACAAGCTGCTCGCCTACAATTGCTCGCCGTCGTTCAACTGGAAGAAGAACCTCGACGACGCGACGATCGCCAAGTTCCAGAAGGAGCTCGGCGCCATGGGCTACAAGTTCCAGTTCATCACGCTCGCCGGCTTCCACCAGCTCAACTACGGCATGTTCGAACTGGCGCGCGGCTACAAGGCGCGGCAGATGGCGGCCTATTCCGAGTTGCAGGAAGCGGAGTTCGCGGCCGAGGCCGATGGCTACACCGCGACCAAGCATCAGCGCGAGGTCGGCACCGGCTATTTCGACGCCGTGTCGATGGCGATCACCGGCGGCCAGTCGTCGACCACCGCCATGCATGAATCGACGGAGCACGCGCAGTTCAAACCGGCCGCCGAATAGCGAACAGAAGAACTCAGAGGAAACGCCCGACAGGGCTTGGGACACAAGGAGAAAACCAATGGCATCGATAAGCCGCGTCAAGGAACGCGCCGAGGAACAGTCGACGACGATGAGCGTCGACCAGCAGGCGACGATCCGCATGCTGGCCAACGACCTGCACCGCCTCAACCAGTCGGTTATGAAGGCGGTCGAGGCGGGCGTCTCGGTGGAACTCGTGCGCTCGGCACGACATCACGGCGGCGACGGCAACTGGGGCGATCTGCTGATCCCGGTGATCGTCACGCAGCAGAGCCACGGCTGACTGAAATTCATGCAACCGACTCTTCACCTGCGCAGCCCCTGCGCAGGTGAATTTTCTTTTTATGAAATGCATGTGTGGACAGTCGAGTACAGTAGCGTTGCTTGAAATTCACTGTCCCGGCGATGATTTCGGGCACTTTTATTTCAACTTGACATAGGCTGCGATCTCACGCCAATTGCGCTCCGGATTCAACTCTGCATTGAAATAGGGGCGAGCTTCTTGGCTGACTTGTGTGCCCGGTGAATCGCGAAGGCGAGACTCCAAGACATCCGAATCTGGTGACCCGCGGCTCAACCACCGAGGCGATCCGTGATCCGTCGCAGGTGCTTGTCGTCGGCAGGTCGCCAATCAATCGCGTGGTGATTTCAAAGATCGTCGAGCGATCCGGGCTCAAGCCGATTTCGGAATCTCCCGACACGGCGGCAAGGATCTTGCGGTCACTCATTCCCGGCGCGGTTGTCCTTGACGGCGGCGCCGACAACAAGGACTGCGACAATCTGATGTCCAGCATCGACGCGTTGCGCCGCGCCTCGGGCAAATCGCTGCCACCGGTAATCCTGCTGTCAACCAAGAATGGCACCACGGAAAGCCTGGGCCTGCCTGGTGTCATCGACGTGGTGATCGCCAAGCCGATCACGCCCGAACGGTTGCAACCGGTGATCGATCGCCTGATCGGCCGCTGAGGCAATTGCGGGAAAGTGTGTAGCGGTTTTTCCGTCCGGAATCGAACCAGGTAAGGCCGGGCGACCACGGATCGCCCGGCGATCAGGGATCGATGATGCTTTCGATCAGTCCGGGCAGTTGTCCGAGATCGGATATCTGGCGGAACCTCGATTCGGTTACCGGCGCTTCGACATGCTCCAGCACCCAGGTCAGTTCATGCGGCACATGAACACCCCACCCGCCGGCCTCGATGGCAGGCACCACATCCGACTTCAGCGAGTTGCCGACCATCATGCTTTTCGCCGGACCATCGCCGTGGCGCTTGAAGAGCCTGCTATAGGTGGCAGCATTCTTGTCGCTGACGATCTCGACCGCGTCGAACAGATCGCCAAGGCCTGAGCCAGCCAGCTTGCGCTCCTGGTCGAAGAGGTCGCCCTTGGTGATCAGCACGAGGCGGAATGCGCCGGCAAGCTTTTCGACCGTCTCGCGGGCGTGCGGCAAGGCCTCGATCGGATGGCTCAGCATCTCGCGGCCGGCATCGAGAATCTCCGCTATGACCGAGCCCGGCACGCGGCCTTGCGTGACCTCGATCGCCGTCTCGATCATCGACAGGGTAAATCCCTTGATGCCGAAGCCATAGACAGCGAGGTTGCGCCTTTCGGCCTCCAGCAATCGTGCCGAGATGTGCTCCGCTTCGCCATGGTCGACGAGCATGGCGGCAAAGCGCTTTTCCGTCAGCCGGAAGAACTGCTCGTTCTGCCACAACGTGTCGTCGGCGTCGAAGCCGATCGTCGTCAGTTTGTCATTGCGCCGCATTGAACGCCTCGATTGGAATTGGGACGGCCGAAACTAAGCCGATTGGCGTGTTTTTCAACCGCACCGGGCAATGCCCGACGCGGCTCCCCTTCCCTTCCATAGGAGGGCACGGCTATACTCCACAATCCGCAACCCAATCTGGTGAATGATGCCGCCTGCAAAAAAGGAAGTCCGTCCGTCGAGCCGCGGAGGACGCGCCCGCACGCCTGCCTTCGTGAAAAATCAACGAGGCGTCAAGAACTGGAAGGAAGTCAGCGCCTGGCTGGAATGGCGCGGCATCGAGGACATCGAGTGCATCACGCCCGATCAGGCAGGCGTCGCGCGTGGCAAGATGATGCCATCGAAGAAATTCACCTCCAACACCTCGCTGGCGCTGCCGTCGGCAGTCTTCATGACGACGATATCCGGCGGCTACCCCGAGGATGGCAACGGCTTCCATTACCCGGAAGACGACGGCGACCTCAAACTGATGCCCGACCTGTCGACGCTGACGGTGGTGCCCTGGGAAGAAGACCCGACGGCCGCGGTCATCTGCGACCTCGTCCACCAGGACGGACGCTCGGTCGAGTTCACGCCGCGCAACGTGTTGAAGCGTGTGGTGGCCGCCTATGACAAGCTCGGCCTGAAGCCTGTGGTGGCGCCCGAGATCGAGTTCTACCTGGTGCGCAAGAATCCCGACCCGGACTATCCGCTGACCCCGCCGGTCGGCCGGTCGGGACGCGCGATCGGCGGCGGCGCCGGCTATTCGATCGCCGGCGTCAACGAATTCGACGAACTGATCGACGACATCTACCATTTCTCCGAAAGCCAGGGCCTGGAGATCGATACGCTGATCCACGAGGAAGGTGCCGGCCAGTTGGAGATCAATCTGCGCCATGGCGACCCGATCGAACTGGCCGACCAGGTGTTCATGTTCAAGCGCACCATTCGCGAGGCGGCGCTGAAGCACGAGATCTACGCCACCTTCATGGCCAAGCCGATCCAGGGGCAACCCGGCTCCGCCATGCACATCCATCAGTCGATCATCGACAAGAAGACCGGACAGAACATCTTTTCGGCCGCTGACGGCTCGGAAACCGACGATTTTTTCCACTTTATCGGCGGCATGCAGAAGCATGTGCCGAACGCGCTGGTGATGTTCGCGCCCTATGTCAATTCCTACCGCCGGCTGACACAGGCGGCGTCGGCGCCGGTCAACAACAAATGGGGCTATGACAACCGCACCACGGCGTTTCGCGTGCCGCGCTCGGATCCGGCGGCACGGCGCGTCGAAAACCGCATCCCGTCCTCCGATGCCAATCCCTATCTGGCGCTGGCGGCATCGCTTGCCTGCGGGCTGATCGGCATCACCAACAAGATCAAGGCCGAGCCCCCGGTCCTGACAACGGCCAATGCCGACGAGATCGACCTGCCGCGCGGTCTGCTCGAAGCCGTCGACCTGTTCGAGGGCGACGAGGAACTCTGCGCGCATCTGGGCAAGTCGTTCGCCGCGACCTATGCGGCGATCAAGCGCGCGGAATTCGAGACCTTCATGGAAGTGATCAGTCCGTGGGAGCGGGAGTATTTGTTGCTGAATGTGTAGGGGAGTGGGGGAGTGGGGCAGTAGGGGAGTAGGGGAGTAGGGGAGTAGGGACGGATGACCGAAAAAACAGGGTCCTACAAGGACTTGCTGGTTTGGGAGCAGGCGATGGATCTTGCGGTGGCGGTCTACGGTGCTACGAAATCCTGGCCCAAAGAAGAACTTTATGGACTGACCAGCCAAGTGCGGCGCTCTGCAACGTCGGTGCCGGCGAACATAGCCGAGGGGTATGGCAGGGAAATTCGAGGCTCCTATCTGCAGTTTCTCCGTATTGCCCAAGGATCATTGAAGGAACTGGAAACTCAGCTTCTGATTGCTGAACGTATTGGCATCGCGCCGAAAGCGACGTCCGGCCCATTGTTGGCGAGTACCGAAAGTGTGGGAAAGCTTCTTCGACTTCTCATCCGTAAACTTACAGCCGAATAGCCTCCCCTATTCCCCTATTCCCCTATTCCCCTATTCCCCTATTCCCCTGTTCCCCTGTTCCCCTACTCCCCTACTCCCCTACTCCCTGCGAGCATCATGCCCTACCAATCCCCGATCTCCCCCGGCCGTTCCTGGTATGAGGACACGGCCGGCCCGCGGCCTGAATACCCGGCGCTGGATGGCGACCGGACATGCGACGTCGTTGTCATCGGCGGCGGTTTTACCGGCCTGTCGGCGGCAGCGCATCTGGCCAAGGCGGGCGCCAATGTCGTTTTGATCGAGGCGTATCGCTTCGGTGATGGCGCCTCCGGGCGCAATGGTGGCCAACTTGGCACCGGCCAGCGCGCCTGGGCCGAGGACCTGGAAGCCGAGTACGGCTTGTCCCGCGCCAAGGCGCTGTTTGATCTTGCCGAAGAGGCGAAGGCGCATCTCCTCGAATTCACTGCCGCCAACCAGATCGATATCGACTATATGCCGGGCCAGCTCTCGGTGGCGCACAAGCCGCGCTATGTCGATGACTACAAGGCGCATGCCGAGATCATGGCGAGCCGTTTTTCCTACCCGCATATCTCGTTCATGGATGCCAGGGAGACGGCGGAGCGGCTGGGCTCGACCGCCTATTTCGGCGGCACGCGCGACACCGGCACAGGGCACATCCATCCGATGAAGCTGGTGATCGGCACGGCGCGGGTGGCAGCGCTTGCAGGCGCGCAGCTGTTCGAGGGGACTCAATCAACCGGCATCATTTCCAGTGGCGGCAAGGTCAAGGTTTCGACACCGAGAGGCACGGTGACGGCGCAGAAATGCCTGATCGCGGTCAACGCCTATGGCGGCACGCTCGAGCCGGTGAGTGCCGCGCACGTCATGCCGATCGGTTCGTTCATCGGCGCGACGGTGCCTCTGGATACGCACTCGGACGTGCTGCCGGGCGGCGAGGCGGTCGACGATTCCCGCTTCGTCGTGCGTTATTTCCGCAAATCGAAGGACGGACGGCTGCTGTTTGGCGGACGCGAGGTCTATGGCGTCAACGATCCCCGGGATATCCACATCCACATCCGCCGCCAGATCGCGGAACTCTATCCGGCGCTCGGGGATGTCGAGATCACGCATGGCTGGGGCGGCTATGTCGGCATCACGGTGCCAAGAAAGCCGTTCGTGCGCGAAGTGATGCCCAATGTGATCTCGGCCGGCGGCTATTCCGGCCACGGCGTCATGCTGTCGAACTACTTCGGTAAACTCTATGCCGAAACCGTTGCCGGCAACCGCGACCGGCTGAAGCTGATCGAGGATCTGAAAATCCCGCCTTTCCCTGGCGGCCGGCGTTTCCGTACGCCGCTGCTGTTCCTGGCGCTCAACTGGTTTGCGCTGCGCGACAGGATCTAGCCGGCCGGCCTGATGTAATATTGTAATATTTGTTGTAACATTTGTTGCCCGTGCGACGCATTGCGCAATTTCCCGCAAAGGCGCAGAATCCTCTATGTTGGCGTACTGATGCCACAATCGCAGGCGAAAGCTGCCGGTTCTGGGCGATTGTTCGGGGATTGTTGCGGGCCTGCCCGCGTTGTTTTTGGGACCGATGCGGATCAGACGCCGGACTTCCGGCACCGATCGAAAGAACGTCGGCCCGCTTATGGAGGTGGCAAGAGTGAGAGAGCCCTTCAGTTTCGGTACGCCGGAACGTCGGCGCTTTGCCATGCAGTTCGGATACGACATGCGGCCGTCCTTCTGGCAGGAAGTCCGTTCGAACTCGCATCTGGTGATCGCCGCGATCGGCACCGCCGCACTGCTTGGCGTCGCCGCCGTGGCGCTGTGGCTGGCGCTGCCGGCCAGCGACAGGCAAGCGGCAGCGAGCCCCGAACAGACCATTCCAACGGTTCCGGTGAAGACGACGAAAATAACCCCGGTTGGGGCCGCGGTCGCTGCGGCAGCCGTGCCGCAGGCGCGCAAGTCCGACGCAATTCCAACAACTGTGGCGGCCGCGCAAGACAACATTCCCGCACTCGCCGCCAATGACCCACGCTGGACCGGTTCCCAGCTGAAGGCCGCATCCGCGTCCGATTCGACTGCTCCCAGCCAGGTGGCGCACAAGGCACCCGACAAGCAAACGGCGGCATTCGCGCAGCCGGCAGCCGATACCGATGCCGCCACCGAACTTGCCAAGGTAGCCGCGCCCGGCGCAACCGCGGGCAACCATCCCGACGGCGCACAAACCGCCGCCATTCCCGAGGTGCAACCGCAAGTGCCGGCTCAAGAGCCAGCGGCAGAAGGTGATGACAGCCAGGCCAAGGCGAAGCCAAGGAAAGCCGCAGCCGCCGGAACAGGACGCATCCTGAGGGCCGTGACCATGCGAAGCGGCCCGAAGAAAAATGCCGCCGCCATCGGTACGGTGCCAGCCAAAACCTCGGTGCAGGTGATGAGCTGCAAGAAATGGTGCCAGATCACCTACAACGGCAAGACCGGCTGGATCTACAAGAGCTACATCAAGACCGGCGCCTGACGCCCGCCGCTCAACGACAGGTCCGTCTCCCTTTCCGATGCATGCCGTCGCTCCAAGATCGCTGTGCGCTTTTGGACGACATGCACCAGGCGTTCAGATGCAGCGGCCGCCGTCGACCTCCAGCGCCACGCCGGTGATGAAGGCGGCTTCGTCCGAGGCCAGCCAGAGTGCGGCGTTGGCGATGTCGAGCGGCGTCGAGAGCCGGCCGAGCGGGATCGATGCGCGGAACTTCTCGCGGATTTCGGGTGTGTCGGCGCCCATGAATTTCTCCAGCATGCCGGTCTCGCCGGCAACCGGGCAGAGGCAGTTGACGCGGATGTTCTTCGGCGCCAGTTCCACCGCCATCGATTTGGTGGCGGTGATCGCCCAGCCTTTCGACGCATTGTACCAGGTGAGGCCGGGGCGCGGCCGCAGACCCGCGGTGGAGGCCGTGGTCAGGATGACGCCGCCGCCCTGCCGCTCCATGATCGGCACCACGGCGAGTGCCGCGTGATAAATCGCCTTCATGTTGACGGCGGTTATCAGGTCGAAGGTCTCCTCGTCGACATTGAGCATGTCGCCGTTGCGATGGGTGTAGCCGGCATTGTTGACCATGATGTCGATGCGACCGAAGGCGCTTTTGGCGGCATAGATCATCTCGTCGAATTCGGAGCGCAGCGAGACATCGGTCTGGGTCCAGATCGCCGCTTCGCCGATCTCGCCGGCGACGCGCTCAGCGCCCCTGGCGTTGAGATCGGCGACAACGACCCTGGCACCCTCCTGCGCAAAGCGCCTGGCGATGCCCTCGCCAAAACCGGACGCAGCACCGGTGATGACGGCAACCTTGTTTTCCAGACGCATGTTTTTCCCGCTCATGATTGATGACGATCAACCGGCGCGCCGATAGCGCACATCCGCGCGAACCCGTGGCTTCTGGCCGGATTGCTCGAAAGATGTGCGGCCATCGCCGATTTCTCCTTTGGCTTTCGCGTCGATCCCGCTCTATGCTGCAACTGCGAAGGCTTCCGGTGCCGCGCCTGTCGACAAGCCTCCGGGTCATCGGACTGTCAAGGGGCAGGCGCATACACCCAGATGTGACACCATGGCACTGGAAAATTTAAATCGATTAGATTATATCAGCCGCGTCACAGCGACCGGCGTCAGAGCGGACAGACCATGACCAGCCAGATCATCCCCGTCGATCCTTTCGACTTCATCATTTTCGGCGGCACCGGCGATCTGTCGGAGCGCAAGCTTCTGCCGTCGCTCTATTATCGCCAGCGCGACCATCAGTTTTCGGAGCCGACACGCATCATCGGCACCTCGCGCTCGAAGATGAGCGACGAAGAATTCCAGGCCTTCGCCAAGCAGGCGATCTCGGACCACGTCAAACCGGCCGACATCGACGCCAAGGAACTGAAGACCTTTCTGGCGCGGCTGTCCTACGTCTCCGCCGATGCGACGAGCGGCGCCGGCTTCGACAAGCTCAAGAAGGCGATCGGCGACAGCGACCGCATCCGCGCCTTCTACCTGGCGGTGGCGCCGGCGCTGTTCGGCGACATCTCGCACAAGCTGAAAGAGCACAATCTGATCACGCCGAACTCGCGCATCGTGCTGGAAAAGCCGATCGGCCGCGATCTCGATTCGGCACGCAAGCTCAACGACCTGGTCGGCGACGACTTCCACGAAAGCCAGATCTTCCGCATCGACCATTATCTCGGCAAGGAGACGGTGCAGAACCTGATGGCGCTGCGCTTTGCCAACGCGCTCTACGAACCGTTGTGGAATTCAGCCCATATCGACCATGTCCAGATCACCGTGGCCGAGACCGTCGGCCTGGAGGACCGCGTCACCTATTACGACAAGGCCGGCGCGTTGCGCGACATGGTGCAGAACCATATGCTGCAGCTCTTGTGCCTCGTCGCCATGGAAGCGCCGTCGTCGATGGATGCCGACGCCGTGCGCGACGAAAAGCTGAAGGTGCTGCGGGCACTGAAGCGCATCAACGGCAACGAAGCGCCGAAGCACACCGTGCGCGGGCAGTATCGCGCCGGGGCTTCGGCCGGCGGACCGGTGAAAGGCTATGTCGAGGAACTCGGCAAGGACAGCAACACCGAGACCTTCGTCGCCATCAAGGCCGAGATCGGCAATTGGCGCTGGTCGGGCGTTCCGTTCTATCTGCGTACCGGCAAACGGCTGGCGACGCGGGTTTCGGAAATCGTCATCGAATTCAAGCCGATCCCGCATTCGATCTTCGGCGACAGCGCCGGACCGATCTTCGCCAACCAGCTTGTCATCCGGCTGCAGCCGGACGAAGGCGTCAAGCAGTTCATCATGATCAAGGATCCGGGCCCGGGCGGCATGCGGCTGCGCCAGATTTCGCTCGACATGAGTTTCGCGCAGTCCTTCGACGGCCGCGCACCGGACGCCTATGAGCGGCTGATCATGGACGTCATCCGTGGCAACCAGACCCTGTTCATGCGCCGTGACGAAGTCGAGGCGGCGTGGAAATGGATCGACCCGATCCAGAATGCCTGGGAAAGTGCCAGGCAGGAGGCGCAGGGCTACACGGCGGGCACCTGGGGCCCATCGGCCTCGATAGCGCTGATCGAACGTGACGGGCGGACATGGCACGAGAGCAATTGAACAGCGCCGCCTACAGCTGGAACGGCTTCAGCGGGCGCCAGGAACTGGCGGCAGCCCTGGCCGGCCATGTTGCAGGCAGACTGACCAAGGCGATCGCCGAGCGCGGCACGGGGTTGCTCGCCGTCTCCGGCGGCACCACGCCGGCAAAATTCTTCGCCGCCCTTTCAGCGATACCCATCGCCTGGGACAAGGTGATCGTGACGCTGGTCGACGAGCGTTTCGTGCCGGCCTCCTCGCCACGCTCCAATGCCGGGCTGGTGGCCGCCAATCTGTTGCAGAACGCGGCCAAGGCGGCTCGTTTCGTGCCGCTCTATCACGAAGCCACCAGCATCGAGGATGCGGCCTCGTCCGACGATGCAGCGCTCCGATCCTTGCCCTGGCCGCTCGATGTCGTCGTGCTCGGCATGGGGCCGGACGGCCACACCGCCTCGTTCTTTCCCGATGCCGCCGAACTGGCAACACTGCTCGACCCGTCTTCCGACAGGATCGTGCTGCCGGTTCATGCGGCAAGTGCGGGCGAGCCGCGGCTGACCCTGTCGCTGGCCCGCATCGTCGAAGCCGGCTTCATCGCGCTGCACATCGAGGGTGAGGACAAGCGTATCGCCTTCGACGGCGCGGTGGCGCCCGGGCCGCGAAAGCCAATCCGCGCCGTGCTCGACGCAGCGCAAAAGCCCGTAGAGGTTTTCTGGGCACCCTGATTCTCGATTTACACCGGGCCCGGCAAACGGCGGGAGGATGTTTCCGGGACCTCGCCTGAAAGGACCGATACCATGACCGCCAGACGCGACATCGAAGCCATCACCGAACGCATCCGCCAGCGCTCTAAGCCCGGCCGCGAGCGTTATCTCGGCCGCATCGCCGAGGCGTCGAACCGCGCCGCCAACCGGGCCGTTTTGTCGTGCGGCAACCTCGCTCACGGCTTTGCGGTGTGCAGCCCCTCGGAAAAGCTAGCGCTGGGCGCCGACAAGGTGCCGAACCTCGGCATCATCACCTCCTACAACGACATGCTGTCGGCGCATCAGCCGTTCGAGAGCTTCCCCGCGCTGATCAAGGATGCAGCCCGCGAAGCCGGCGGCATCGCCCAGGTGGCAGGCGGCGTGCCGGCGATGTGCGACGGCGTCACCCAGGGCCAGCCCGGCATGGAGCTGTCGCTGTTTTCGCGCGATGTCATCGCCATGGCCGCCGCGATCGGCCTGTCGCACAACATGTTCGACGCCGCCGTCTATCTCGGCGTCTGTGACAAGATCGTGCCGGGGCTGGTGATCGCCGCCCTCACCTTCGGCCATCTGCCGGCGGTGTTCATTCCGGCCGGACCGATGACATCAGGCCTGCCCAATGACGAAAAGGCCAAGGTCCGCCAGCTCTACGCCGAGGGCAAGGCCGGACGCGCCGAACTGCTGGAGGCCGAGTCCAAATCTTACCATGGACCGGGCACCTGCACCTTCTACGGCACGGCGAATTCCAACCAGATGCTGATGGAGATCATGGGCCTGCACACGCCGGGCGCGTCCTTCGTCAATCCAGGCACGCCGCTGCGCGAGGCTTTGACCCGCGAGGCGACCAAGCGGGCGCTGGCGATTACTGCGCTTGGCAACGCCTATACGCCCGTCGGGCGGATGATCGACGAGCGCTCGATCGTCAACGGCGTCGTCGGCCTGCATGCCACCGGCGGCTCGACCAATCACACCATCCACCTGATCGCCATGGCGGCGGCGGCCGGCATCGCCATCACATGGCAGGATATTTCCGACCTGTCGGAAGCGGTGCCGCTGCTGGCGCGGGTCTATCCGAACGGCCTCGCCGACGTGAACCATTTCCACGCCGCCGGCGGGCTCGGCTTCCTGATCCGCGAACTGCTCGACGAAGGCATCCTGCATGAGGATGTGCAGACGGTGTGGGGCGAAGGCCTGCGGCCCTATGCGGTCGAGGCAAAGCTCGGCGCCGACGGAGGCGTGGTGCGCGAAGCCTCGCCGCGGACAAGCGGCGACGAGAAGGTGCTGGCGCCTTTCAACAAGGCGTTCCAGGCGACCGGCGGCCTAAAGGTGCTGTCAGGCAATCTCGGCCACGCCGTCATCAAGACTTCCGCGGTGAAGCCGGAGCGGCGTGTCATCGAGGCGCCGGCCAGGGTCTTCGACAGCCAGCAAGGGCTGAACGATGCGTTCAAGGCAGGCACGCTGACCGGCGATTTCATCGCCGTCATCCGCTTCCAGGGGCCGAAGGCCAACGGCATGCCGGAACTGCACAAGCTGACCACCGTGCTCGGCATCCTGCAGGATCGCGGCCAGCGCGTGGCGCTGGTCACCGACGGGCGCATGTCGGGCGCCTCCGGCAAGGTGCCGGCGGCGATCCATGTCACACCGGAAGCGGTCGAGGAGGGTCCTATCGCCAGGATCCACGAAGGCGACATCATCCGGCTCGACGCCGATGCCGGCACGCTGGAAGTGCTGGTGCCGGCCGGCGATTTCGCGCTGCGCCGGACGGCGGATGCCGACCTCATCGGCAACGAGTTCGGTTTCGGCCGCGAGCTGTTTGCCGGCTTCCGGCAATTGGTCGGCCGCGCCGATCATGGCGCCAGCGCCTTCGGCACGGCCTGACGGCAGTTCTGCGCAACCCATGAAAAGGGGCGGCACTTGGCCGCCCTCTTGCGGTTGTGCATACGATTCTATTGCACGGTTAGCTCGGCTCGCTCGCCGGCCTTGACCGTCACGTTGCCTTCTTTCGAACTGTTGTCGGATTTCTCCGAGACGACGGCATAGTCGCCCGCCGGGATCGCTGCCTGGTACTTCTGGTCGAATGCATAGCCAAGCGACTTGCGGTTGCCGTTGATGTCCTTTTTGGCCTCGAAAATCTCGATCTTCGAGGCTCCCGGCGCGGTGATCGCCAGCACGCCGGCATTCATTGCGATTTTCAGATCCTGAAATTCGCCGACCTTGACGGTGAACGGCTGCTCGACAACGGCGAGATCAACCGTCGCAATCAAGACATAGTCATCGGCCGGCAGATCGAATTTGCTGTCGGGTCCGTAGGCATAGGTCACCTCGTCCCTGGTTCCATCGATCTTCTTTTTTGCCTTGAGCACCTTGAAGCCGATGCCTGAACCGTCCGCCTTGTCGCCGCCGGCAGCATAATAAGCATTGGCAACGACATGGCCGACACCGACAATCATGTCCTTTTCCACGGTCTTGCCGGCAGCCAGCGGAATCGTTTCGGTAGCCACGCCCTGGCCGATCGTGACCGTCACTTTCTCGTCGCCGGCCGGCAACACGGCTTTCGTGGTCCCATAGAAGGTGGCGGGCATGTCAGCACCCGGATAATCGATGACGATAGCCGCGCCATCGACGACATCTGCCCCCTCGCTCGGTCGCGGATGGATGATGAGCGTGCCGGCATTCAAGTTGAAGAGAGGCGCGTAGACTTGGCCCGCCTCGATCTTGACTTTCTGCTCGGTCTTGGCCTGGCCGTCGCTGGCCACGACGATATAGTCGCCCGGTTCCAGATTGGCCTTGTAGGCGCCGTATTCGGTACTGACGTAGTCGCCGCGCGTGCCGTCGGGTTTCGCCTTGTAGATCTCCCAGGCATTGCCGTCAGTGACGGGATCGCCGCCCTCGGCAAGCACCGCTATCGGCAGGAAATTGAAGTCCGGTTTGGCCGGCTCGGGCGCGGGTGCCGGCGCAGGTGCCGGAGCCGGTTCAGGAGCAGGTGCCGGCGCCGCCACGGTCTCGGCAAGCGCCTCCTGCAGCGCCTTCTCGTCGGAGGCCTGGATGTATTTGCCGCCGGTGTTGTCGGCGAGGCAGGCGATCTGCTTGCCCTCGTCGGCGGTCAGGCCGAAGCCGACGACATCGGCGGTGAAGTCGACGCCGGATGCCTCGAGCTCCTTGCCAAGCGCGCAGGGGTCGCCGCCGCATGTTTCGAGCCCGTCGGTGATAAGCACGACGGTCGCCTTGTCCTCGGTGTATTTCAGCGCCTCGGCCGCCTGTTTGACCGCCGCCGTCAGCGGCGTCTTGCCGAGGAATTTCAGGCTGTCGGCGGCGGCCGAAATGGCGCTGCCCGAACCTGCCTGCGGCGGCACGATCAGCTGGATGTCGTCGCAGCTGCCCTTCTCGCGATGGCCGTAGGCCATGAAGCCGATCTCGTCGTCGGTGGGGACCGATTGAAGCACGGTTCGAAGCGACTCGCGGGCGATTTCGAGCTTGGGCTTGCCGTCGATCTGCGCCCACATCGAGCCGGACGCATCGAGAATGATGATGACCTTGTTTGCGGCGAAGCCGAACGTCGTCATCGACAAAAGGAGGATCGCCGCAGCGACGCCCCGTGCAAGTCCCGCCATCGAAATCTCCTAAATCCGCCCCTGATCCGGGCGGCAAGCTATTTGACGCGGCGCCGGGACACAAGTCCGGGCGCCGGTGCGCAGGGCTGCGGACCCAGCTTAACAAAAGTCCTGACGACAGCCAGTTCGGCGGCGGCGGCAGCCTTTTCCCCGGTAATAGGAATTTTTTCTTGACACCATGACCTCAGCTAAGGTACATATTTGGCTATGGTGCTGATTTGCGCCGGTGACCCGCCGCAATAGGCGGGGTTTTTCGTTTGTTGCACCCGTCAGCCTACGCGCGGCGAAGGCTCCGAAAGAACCCATTAACCCGAATTCATGGCCTTGGCCCGATGCGCCGGGCCGAATGCCGAACTCTCAACGAAAACGAAAACCAGCTTAGTAAGTCGTGCGGCGTTCTTCCGAAGGCGGCCTGCCGAATTGCAGCCGGTAGCTCTGGGCGAAGTAGGAATGCGAGGTGAAGCCCGTCGCGATCGCCACGTCGAGGATCGGCATGTTGGTCTGGCGCAGCAGTTCGCGCGCCCGCTCCAGCCGCAATCGCATATAGTAACGGCCGGGCGTGACGCTGAGATGGCGCAGGAACAGGCGCTCGACCTGGCGCACCGAAAGGCCGGCGGATTTGGCCAGCTGTACCGCCGAAAGCGGCTCGTCGAGGTGGTCGGCCATCAGTTCGACGATGCGCCTGAGCTTCTCCGACTTGCCGGTCAGGTCGCGTTCGGGTCCGACGCGCTGACGGTCGCCGGCCGAGCGGATGCGTTCGTGCTGGAACTGGTTGGCGACGCCATTGGCCAGGTTCGAGCCGAAATCGCCGCGCACGATCTCCAGCATCAGGTCGATCGAAGTGGTGCCGCCGGCACAGGTGTAGCGCTTGCGATCGATCTCGAAGACGTTGCCGGTGCAGTTGATGTCGGGGAATCGCTCGACGAAGCCGGCACGGTTTTCCCAATGGATGGTGCAGCGATAGCCTTCGAGCTGGCCGGCCTCGGCCAGCAGGTAGGACCCGACCGACAGGGCACCCAGCGCATTGCCGCGCCGGCCCCAGCTTCGCAAAGCCGCCAGCACCTTGCTCTTGCCGGGGAATTCGGTCGTCAGCCCGACCGAGACGAAAAGGATATCGACCGGCGGCAGGTCGGCAACGGCGTAGTCGATCTTGAGCGGCAGGCCATTGGAAGCCATCACCGGATCGCCATCGGCCGACACCGTGGTCCAACCGTAGAAGTCGCGGCCAAGCAACCGGTTCGCCGACCGGAACGTATCGATCGCGGCAGCCAGCGAGAACATGGAGAACTTGTCTACCAGCAGGAATGCGAACTGCCGGCCGCCTTGAACGGGGTCAGTCATGACCGGCCGTTCTGAGGGAACACTGGGGTTCGGCAAAGCTGCAGCTTTCTGGCGGGTCAGAAGGACGGCCGTTTCAATCCGGCCGCAAGGTAGGCGGAGGCTAACGTATTGGCCATCAGCATGGCAATGGTCATGGGGCCGACACCGCCGGGCACCGGTGTGATGGCGCTGGCGGCCCTGGCCGCTTCGGCATAGGCGACATCGCCGACGAGGCGGGACTTGCCCTCGCCCTTTTCCGGCGCCGGGATGCGGTTGATGCCGACATCGATGACGGTGGCGCCTGGCTTCACCCAATCACCCCTGATCATCTCCGGCCTGCCGACGGCCGCGACAAGGATATCGGCGGTGCGGGCCAAGGCCGGCAGATCCCTGGTGCGGCTGTGGGCGATGGTGACGGTGCAGTTGGCGGCAAGCAGCAGGTTGGCCATCGGCTTGCCGACGATGTTGGAGCGGCCGACGACGACGGCGTTGAGGCCGGACAGGTCCTTGCCGCGCACCCGCTCGATCAGAAGCATCGAGCCGGCCGGCGTGCAAGGCACGAACGCTGTTTCGAGTTCACCGGTGCCGAGCTTGCCGACATTGATGAAGTGGAAGCCGTCGACATCCTTTTCCGGCGCGATGGTCTGGATGATCTTGCCGGCGTCAATGTGGGCCGGCAGAGGAAGCTGCACGAGGATGCCATTGATGGCCGGATCGGCGTTGAGGTCGCCGATGATCTTCAGCAATGCCTCTTCGGAGGTTTCGGCCGGCAGCGTATGCTGGACGGAATGAAAGCCGCATTCCTTGGCGGTGCGCGACTTGGACGCGACATAGACCTGGCTGGCCGGATCCTCGCCGACGATGACCACGGCAAGACCGGGCTTGGCCTTGCCCTTGGCGACAAGTTCAGCCGTCAGGGTCTTGACCGTCCCCACAACGTCCCCGGCAACGCTCTTGCCATCAATCACTTCAGCCATGGACCACCCTCAACACCAGAATGCCCAAGCGCGTCGCTTCCGGAAGCGACGCGCTTTTCGATCTTTCACAGCGTGGCATCTTCACGAAAAATCCAACATGCAATCCCGCCAAAGCGCCGTCCCATGCCGTTTACGCGAAACCGGCATGTTTTTGTACGGCACCGCGCAGATTTTTGTGGCTCAGAAGTAGCGGCGGCGCGTGCGGCTCTCGGTCAGTTCGCGAACCGCTTCGCGGAATTCGCGCAGGCTGGCGCGGATTTCCTCGATTGGCGCTTGCTGCTCGGCATCCTCCACGGCCCGCGACGGCTCCGCCGATCGCTGATGAGGCTGAGGCGCCTGCTGCTGCGCGACGGGCGGCTGTGGATAAGACTCGGAAGCGGGCTGAGCCGGATCGGACTGCTGCCCGGCATTGGCGGCCGGCATCGATTGCGGATAGGGATAGCCCGGCTGCTGCGCGTAGCCCAATGGCTGCGCGTAGGGATAGAGCTGCGGCCCGGAATATGGCCGCTGCGTCATCATGGGAGGCGGCAGTGGCGGCTGCGCCGTCTGCTGCGGATGGCCGCCGGGCTGGAAAGGTGGTGCCGGGTATGCTGTCGCGACCGCCTGCCGCGGCTCGAAGGCCGGCGCCGGCCGGGGATAGGCGCGGTATTGCGGATCCTGCGTTGGCTCCTCGTTTTCGGCAGAGGCCCATTCGACGGTATCGAACGGCTCCTCCCGGGATGGCCTGCGCGAGACGGACTTGTGCAGCCTCGACAGCAAGGCACCGATCCGGCCGGGACTTTCTGCCGGCGAGACCTCGGCTTGCTGGACAGGCGGTGGCGCGGCCGGCGGTGGTGATGCAGGCGGGGGTGTCGATGGCTGCGGCGCTGGTGGTAATGGCGGCGCCGGCGGCGGCGCTGCCCGATATGCCTTGTCTTCGTAAGGCGTCCGGCGTTCGTCCGCGCCATGGTCGCGACGCGAGCGCGAATTGGCGGTGTCACGCAGGCTCTCATAGGCGCCACGCATGGCTCCGAGGCCAATGCCGGAGGCGAAACCCAGCAACAGGCCGGCGAGCGCGACCACGACCCGCGACGGCCCGTTCGGCTCGAGCGGCGCGAAGGCCTTCGAGATCACATTGATGTTGGCGGTGTTGATGTCCTTCTGCTCGCCGGTCTCCTTGGCGCGCAGCAGGTACTGTTCGTAGACGGAACGCTTGGCGGTCGCCTCGCGCTCCAGTTCGCGCATCGACACGAGGTCGCTGTTGACGTCGCCGCTGCGGACCTTCAGCTGCGCCAGGCGAGAGGCAAGATCCTGTTCGAGTTGGACGGCGCGCTTGAGGTCGACCTGCAGCGACGAGCCGATGCGGCGCAGCTCCGAGGCGATGCGGTCGCGTGCGCCGGCAATCTGGGCATTGATCGCCTGGAGTTCGGGGTGACGCGGCCCGAGCCGGATGGCGGCGCGGTCAGCTTCCTGCTTGAGCGACGCATATTGCGAACGCAGATCGCTCATCGTGTTGGAGTTGATCTCCTCCGGCAAGGTACCGGTGAGAACCGAATTGACGTCGACCGAACGCGCCGAGGCCGCCCGGGCGTTGAGTTCCAGGGTCCGGGCGCGCGCGACCGACAGCTGCTCGTTGAGTTTCAGCATCTCATCGTCGCTGATGAGATGGCCCTGCGCGTCAACGAGATCGTGCGTGGCCCTGAAATCCTCGACCTTGCGCTCGGCTGCCTCGACGCCCTTGCGCAACTCGTCGAGCCTGGCCGTCAGTTCGTCGGTGGCGCGGCCTGCGGTGTCCGACTGTATCTGGCCGAAAGTCTGCAGGAAGACATCCGTCATCGTGTTGGCGATGAGGGCCGATTTCTCGCCATTCTGCGTGGTGGCGCTGACGGTGATGACGAAGGTCTTGCCGCCGCGCTCGACCGAAAGGCTCTCAGCCAGGTTGCCGACAGCAAGCGCGCGGCGACGGCTGTCGTCGACACCCCCCGGCCCATCATTGCGGGACAGGACGGAGCGAATGAGCGACATGACGCTGAGGCCGCCGCCGCCTTGCCCATTGAATTCCGGATCGTTGACCAGATTGAGCTTGTCGACGACCTTGTTGAGAACAGTGCCTGATGTCAGCACCCGAACCTGGTTCTCGACGATGGCCAGCGTGGCGTCGGAAGCGACGACCGACTGGGTGAGATCGCGGTCGGTGAGCTTCAGGTCGCGCGGGTCGACGATCAGTTCGGTGGTGGCCTCATATTTCTTCGGCGTCGACAGCGCAACGGTGATGCCGAGCGCGGCGCCCAGCAGTGTCGTCGTCACGATCAGCAGCTTCGACTTGCCGACACCGCGCACCACCTGCATCGGATCGATCAGCGGCTTCCACTGCTGGCTGTCCGTGCCGTCGTTTCGGGATAACGACGCGTCGCCTGCAGCGTAAGGTTCCGATGTATGATCGGCGCGACGTGCGCCAGCGGTTTCGGCGGCACCGGGCTGTGTCCGTGGCGTGGTTTGCGCGCGGTAAGCTTGCTCATGATCCCCGTCGGCCGCGACCGGATCCCCCGACAGTTTCGGGTTGCGCGCCTCGCGCTGCGAGCGGGCGAGGCGATGACGCGTGGCGGCGTCCTCGCGCCATGACGGGTCTGCCCGGTCGCCGATCGAGACCAGCGACGCGTCGGGTTCGTCGCCACGCACAGCCTGGCCCAGCGCCAGCAATGAGCGCTCGCGCTTCCAGTCTTCGCGGTTTTCCCTGTCGACCATCGTCTGGAACTTTACCCTTGGCGACCTGCGAACGGAGATTGGCCAGTCGTTAAGCCACGCTAAACAGGCATGGAAAACAAAAGGTTAATTTTCCCGCGCCGAAGCGTCGGTTTCTCGTTTCGGTTGCATCTATTTTCGACACAAGCCCAGCCGCCAGAACGGCACGTTAAGTTTTCCGGCCTAGGCTCTCCTTGAGACATGACGCAGGCCAGTGACATACCGCAAAGGCGGCCCCTCGCCCGGATCGGCAGCTTTTTGGCCGAACGACGGGGGCTGCTTCGCGACTATTTCTCAGCGATCAGCGGTGCCGGTGGGCGACTGGTGTTTTCGCTGGCCTATTTCATCGCGCTGGCCAACACGCTGTCGATATCCGAATTCGGCATGTTCGCCACCGCGTCGGCGGCCGGCGTCATGCTGTCGCGCATCCTCGCTTTCGGGTTCATCTCGGCGCTTTACCGCACCGCCACCATCCGCCCCAATCTGATCGGCACCTTTTCCGCCGGCTTCCTGCTGCTCGGCGTGCTGTCGCTGCCGCTGCTGGCCGTGGCCTCGTTCGGCGTCTATCTGCTTTTCTTCGCCGACACCGTGCCGCTGTCGGTGTTTGCCGCAATCGTCTTTGCCGAGGCGCTGTTGTGGCGGCCGGTGGAGGCGGCGCTGATCGTCAACAACGGCCTGGGCAAGTTCGGCCGTGCCGCGCTGCTGGCCATCCTGGCGACCGCGCTGCGGGCGCTCGGCGCGGTGCTGTTCATGTTCTCAGCGCAACACAGCGTCTGGATATGGTCCTGGTTCTATATCGGCGCCAATGCCGCCTCGCTGCTGATCGCCTTCGGCTTCTTCTACCCGCGCCAGAGGCTGCGGCTGCGCGTCGAGCTGTATCTTCGGCGATTGGCCGATTCCATCTATGTGGCCGGCGCCGAAGTGCTGTTCTACCTGCAGATGGAGTTCGACAAGCTGCTGGTGCTGGCGATCGGCGGCCCGCATCTGGCCGGCATCTACGCCATCATCATGCGGCTGGTAGACCTGACGGCGATTCCGATCCGCACCTTCTCGATGATGCTGGTGCAGCGCATGATGCGCGCGCCGGAACTGTTGTCGCGTCTGGCGGTCAAGAGCGGCATCGAAGGCGGTGTGTTCGCGGTTTCGACGCTGGCGCTGCTGACACTTGGCATCGTGCTGCATTTCTTCCCCAATGCACTCGGCAAGAATGTCGCCGAGGCTGCCCCGCTGGTGGTGCTGGCAATCTGCGTGCCGGGATTGCGCAATCTGGTCGAATACCAAGCCGAGCTTTTGTTCGCACGCGGCCAGACGCTGGTGCGGGCGCTCAATCTCGGCCTGCTCGCCGGATTGAAGGCGCTGTTGCTGACCTATGTGCTGACGACCATCCTCGACACGCCGAAGCTGGTGCTGTCGCTCAATGTCGTCTTCCTGCTTCTGTATCTCGCCTCGACGCTGCTCACCTATTCGGCGATGCGCAAGCCGGCAAAGCCCGTCTAGGGCTTTCTCATTTGTGCATGACTTCTGGACAAACGGAAATCGTTTGTCCGAGAAAACCGGTTTCCGCTTTTCGGGATGATCTAATCCAGCCCAATCAGGCGGCGGATGCGGCCGATATCGGTGCCGATGAAGGATTGCATGCCGATCGCCACCTGCTCCGGCGCCATGGCGGCAACGAAGCGGCGGAACTCGTCATCCGAAAGCGCTTCGCCGGTCCAGTGCACGCGGCAGAACTCTTCGGAACCGTGGAAGTGGCCGGCTCCGTCCAGCAGATCGTCGACATAGCGGCCGTAGATCATGCATTCGGAGAATTTGCGCGCCGAACCGACGACCTCGACCCAGTTGCGGCCATGGACCTTCTCGATCTCGCCGCACATGGCCAGCACGGTGTCGCGCCGCCAGGCGATCAGCGTCGAGATGTAGTCATGGATCGACGTCCGGGACGGGTCGATGCCGAGTGCCGATCCCGCATTGCGCGACCAGATGCGATGCTCCTCATGACCTTCGTCCGCCAGCACAGCGTCGCGGCGGAACAGGCGCACCTTGCCGTCGCGCCAGAAGGCGCCGCAGTCGAAAGGTTTCAGGAACGTAACATCGGAATCACAGAAGATGAGCACGTCTTGAGATGCATGCGCCGAGATGGCGATGCGGCGCAACTGCTGCACATGCCAGCCGCGCAGCGGCTGCGTCTTCAGGCTGAGCCAGACGCGCCGGCGAAACAGGCTGAGCGGATCGTCGAAGGCGTGCAGCCAGCGCGGCAGCAATTCCCGCTCGTCGACCACCGTGCGGCGGCCGGTCTCCAATTGGCGAAACAGACTGACATCGCGATGCTCGACCAGGATGTAATGGTGCGCCGCGCCAGAAACGTGGCGATCAAGTGTCTCGCACAGCAGGCGACAGCGCTCGAAATCGGGCGCATAGCTTGCCGTCACGATGGCCGCCGTCGGTGTCTGCCGGAGCGGGCTTGGCTCGACAGCGGCACCTGGCACGAACCTGCTGTTCATTTGGTATCTCCCGCGGCTTCGGGCGCAAGCGAGAATTTCTGCCTGACGACGCGCAGCAGGAACAGCGGGTTGCCGACCACATAGCGGCGCCACAGGCGGCCCGGCTCGACAGCCAACCGGAACAGCCATTCGAGCCGCAGCCGGCGCATCCACAAGGGCGCGCGGGGCACCGCGCCGCTCAGGAAATCAAGCAACGCGCCGACGGCGATCGGCAGCGTGCAATGGCGCGCGTCGATATGGCGTTCGATCCACAATTCCTGGCGCGGCACGCCCATGGCCACGAGCAGCACGTCGGGCCGAAGCGCGGCAATCCGGTCGACGATTTCCTGCTCCTGCGAAGGGGGGAAATAGCCGTCATGGATCACCACGAACCGGTGCTGCACGGCCAGTGCCGCCAGCTTGACCGACGCCGCTTCTGCGTTGACGCGCGTCGCGCCGAGCAGCCCGACGGTCAGCGGCGTCGTCGAGGCCTGCAGGAAGGCCGGGACGAAATCGGTACCATTGAGATTGTCGGGAAACGGCGCCCCGTAGAGGAGCCTCGCCGCCAGATCGATGCCGATGCCGTCGGGCAGGATGAGGAAATCATCGAGTGCTTCGGCGAACACCGGGTCGGTATAGGCGATGTTGGCATTGTGGGCGTTGAGGAAACTGACCTTGGTGAAGCGCCGCTCGGCAATCAGCCGGTTCAGCAGGGCGATGGCATCGTTCCAGCGGACCGCAACCACCGGGATGCCAAGGATCGTCTTCAGCGTGTCGAGCCCGAACGCGGCGCGGGCGGAATGCATGTTCATGCAAACGCCTCCTGCCTGAGAGGTGCGAGCTTTTCGAGGCCGAGCCGGATGGCAGCGTCGAGCGCCTTGACCTGCGAGCCCCGGAACGCGCTGCCGTCAACGTCGCGGATGTCGGCCGCCGCAGCCTCGAGCGCCCTGGCGAAGGCAACGGGATCGTCGGTGACGACGCAATTGGAAGGACGGTGGTCGATGCCGCGCAACGAACGGCTGGTGGCGACCGAAGGCAGGCCGAGCTCGAAGGTTTCGATGGTCTTCAACTGGACACCGCTGCCGGCGGTGCTGATCAGCGGGATGACGGCACCACCGCGCACGAAAGCTTGCGCGTCGGGCACGCGGCCGACAAATTCGACACCCGGGTGCTTCGACGCGACGCCCGAAGGCATGTGGCCCGCAATGCGGATGCGGAAATCGGGCCGCAGATGCGGCACGACCTTGCCCAGGAACCAGTCGAGGCCGATGCGGTTCGGCTGCCAGGTCCAGGTGCCGATCAGGGCGGCGTCGCAGTCGATGCGGCGCGGGCTTTTCAGGGTTGGCGCCTGGGCACCGGTCACCAGCGGCAGCACCGCCGAGCGGTTGTCGGAGGCGACACCGAGCGCGGCGCGGTCTTCCTCGGCCAGGGTGAAGACGAAGCGCGCCCGGCGGCAGAGACGCTCTTCCATAGTCTTGAGCAGCCTCGCCTCGCGGCGAAACAGCAGGCGCTGGAAGAGGCTGCCGGCGGCAGCGGCATTCTCCCGCGCCGAAAGATGCTCGACATTGTGGGCAACGAAGATCGAAGGCCGCTCAGCGAACAGCTTTTCGAAGGCGCCAGCGAACTGCACGGAATTCAAGACATAGCCGTCAAACGGTCCGGCACGCTCAATGGCAGCGAGAACATCGCTGTCGGACACGGCGCGCAGCTTGACCGACGCGAAGGTGAGGCCCGAAAGCAGCGCCTTGCCGACCCAGGCCAGCTTTTGCCGCGCGGAGGCATTGTCCGTGCGCACGTCGATCGCACCCAGCACCACGGTGTTTTCGGGGTCGGCCGCGGGCTTCCCCGGCCAGGTGAAGCCGATGACGGTGACGCGCGCGCCAGCGCGCCGCAAGGCAGCGATGATCGCAGCGTTGGCGATCTCGTAGCCCGAGGCGAGAGCGCCGTCGGGCACGATCGATGTGGCGAACAGCAGATGCATCTTACCTATCCAGTGGTGTAGCCGGTAGCAAAGTGCGGTGAACCCTTGATTAAGCCTGCACATTCGACGGCCGAAAGCCGCTGCCTGGCGGGCTTCTCCGTACAAGGTGATTAACGAAACCTTATCAACCGTGGTGCTACCAGAGCCCAACTCACCATGTGGCTGGACACGGATGATCCCTTTGCCATCGGACGGTTCGGTATCGGTCGCGGGACGCACGCCGCGGCTTGACGTCGAGGCCGTCGAAGCCGTCGTCACCTTGCCGACCTTCAAGCGTCCGGAGCAGGTGCTGGAAACGCTGGCGTCGCTGCGCGCGCAGCAAACCGGCAGGCGCTTTGCCGTGATCGTCATGGAGAACGAAGCCGAGGCGCGGGCCGGCGCCAAGGCGGTGCTGCCGCTGTTCGAGCGGGGCGAAATGCCGGGCCTGGTGATCATCGCGCATGAGCGCGGCAATTGCAGCGCCTACAATGCCGGCTGGCAGACAGCCATCCTGCAATTCCCGAACTTCAGGCATCTGCTGGTCATCGACGACGACGAGATCGCCGATCCGCAGTGGCTGGAACGGATGTGCCTGGCTGCCGAAACGCTCGGCGCCGACATTGTCGGCGGCCCGCAGGTGCCCGTGTTTGCCGACCCCGCCCATGCGCGATGGGCAGACCATCCGGTGTTCGCGCCGCCTTACCGGGAAACCGGACGCGTGCCGGCGCTCTATTCGTCGGGCAATCTTCTGGTCGGGCGCAACGTGCTGATCGCCATGGGTCCGCCCTTTCTCGATCTCAGATTCAATTTCATGGGCGGCGGCGATTCCGACTTTCTCAGCCGGTCGGTGCAAAAGGGCTTTGTGCTGGGCTGGTGCGCCGAGGCCAAGGTGCTGGAAACCGTTCCGGCGCGGCGTATCGAAGCCGACTGGATCCGCGCCCGCAGCCTGCGCAACGGCGTCATCTCGACACTGGTCGAAAAGAAGAAGCGCGCCGGCACGCCAATGGCCGGCGCCAAAGTGTTGCTGAAGAGCCTGGCACTGCTTGCCGCCTCGCCGTTTCGCGGCATGATCCGGCTGGCGCGGACCCGATCGCCGGCGATCGCCATCTACCCCGTCCATGTGGCGCTGGGCCGCGTGCTGGCCGAATTCGGATATGCCAATGAGCAGTACCGCCAGCCTGAGAAAAACTGAGCGCGCGCCGCTCGGCGACGCGTTCACGCGCGAAGGCGTGGCCACCGCCATTGCCGCGCTGCTGTTCACCGTCATCATGGTGTCGTTCCGGCCGTTCCAGCCGGGCGGCGCCGAACTCACCGGTCAAGGCGGCGACATCGTCAACCAGCTTGGCTTCGGTTCGCTCGGCGCCATGTCGATCTTCTCGCTGATGGCCTTTGCCGATCCGCGCGTGGTGCGCTCGCTGCTGAGCCCATCCTGGGTGTTGATGCTGGGCTTCTTTTTCCTCTCGGTGATCCTGTCGACCGATCCGCCTTCGGCGATGCGCGCCGCCTCCTTCACCCTGATCGGCATCCTGACGATGGCGACGATCCTAGTGCTGCCGCGCGACGCCGAAGCCTTCTCGAAGGTGATCATCTTCACCGCCGTCGTGGTCATGGGCCTTTCCTATCTCGGCCTCATCGTCTTTCCGCACGAGGCGATGCACACAGCCGACTCGCAGGAGCCCGAACATGCCGGACTGTGGCGCGGCGTGTTCACCCACAAGAACATTGCCGGGCCGGTCATGGCCTGCCTCAGCTTCGCAGGCCTCTATCTCTACCGGCGCGGGCAGCGCTACTGGGGCGCCGGGATCTTCTTCGCGGCGATGATCTTCATGCTGCACACCGGCTCCAAGACGACAGCCGGCCTGGTGCCGTTCTCGATCCTGATCGTCATGTTCCCGAGCCTGATAGGCATGCGGCTCGGCACGCCGATCCTGTTTGCGCTGGCCATCATCGCCACGGCTGTCGGCACGCTGGGCATCGTCTTCCTGCCGCCTGTAAAACATCTGGCGGCGATCTATTTCCCCGGCATGACCTATACCGGCCGCACGACGCTGTGGGAGTTCGCCGGCAGCATGCTGGCGAAGAAGCCATGGACCGGCTACGGCTATGAGAGCTTCTGGGGCACGCCGCTCTTGCTCAACCAGGACCAGCCCTTCGACCGGCCCTGGGACATCAGGACCATCGTGCACGGCCATGACGGCTATCTCGACATCGCCGTGCTGATGGGCATTCCGGCACTATGCGTGGCGGTCTACACCTTCCTCATCGCGCCGCTGCGCGACTACATGCGCATTCCGTTGCGCAGGGAAAACATCTTTCTCGGCGACTTCTTCATGATGGTGGTGCTGTTCACGGCGCTTAACGCTTTCCTCGAAAGCTTCTTCTTCCATCGCGGCGACCCGGTCTGGCTGTTCTTCGTGCTCGGCGTGCTCGGCCTCAGGCAAGTGTCGCTGCGGCCAATCGCGGTGCGCGATCCCGATCGTGGCTCGCGATCCTGATGGGGCTTCCCCAGGGAAGCGCCAGCGTCTATGTGAAGGCCTTCCTCTGGAGGGCTTTCGATGACGATCAGGCTTGTTCTCGCCGGCTGCGGCAATATGGGCTACGCCATGCTCTCGGGCTGGCTGAAATCCGGCAAGCTCGCGCCGTCGGCGGTTTTCGTGGTCGAGCCCAATGCCGATCTGCGCAATCGCGCGGCAACGCTGGGCTGCGCGACATCAGCCGATGCCGGTAACATACCGGCCGATGCCCTGCCCGATCTCGTCGTCATCGCGGTGAAGCCGCAGGTGATCCGCGACGTCACGGCCGCCTACAAGCGCTTCGGCGACGGCCGCACCACCTTCGTCAGCATCGCCGCCGGCACGCCTGCCGCCACCTTCGAGGAAATCCTCGGCAACCGCGCGCCGATCGTGCGCTGCATGCCCAACACGCCCGCGGCGATCGGCAAGGGCATGATGGTGGTGTTCTCCAACAAGCTCGTGTCCGATGACACCAAGCGTTTCGTCGCCGACCTTTTGTCGGCGAGCGGCGAAGTGGCCACCATCGACGATGAGGGCCTGATGGATGCGGTGACCGCCGTGTCCGGATCGGGGCCGGCCTATATCTTCCATTTCATCGAAGCGCTGACGGTTGCCGCCGAGAAGGCCGGTCTGCCGACGGCGACCGCCAAGCTGCTCGCCATGCAGACCGTCTATGGCGCCGCCTCGCTCGCCGCCGAAAGCGGCGAGGAACCGGGCGTGCTGCGCCGGCAGGTCACCAGCCCCAACGGCACGACGGCCGCGGCGCTGGCCGTTCTGATGGGCGAGGACCGGCTGACCAATCTGCTGACGCAAGCGGTGGAGGCTGCGCGGCTGCGGTCGGTCGAACTGGGGAGATAAATCCTCAGTTTGTCCCGTACAGCATCTCATCCTGCAGCCGGCGCAAGGCGAACAGCCTCGTCGTCTGGTCGGGCGACGCATTATCCGCCGTCAGCAATTCGCCTTTCGTGACCGGTTTCAGCACCTTGCCGCCCTCGAGCAGGCCGACCGGCACGGCGCGCTGGGCGCGGGCTTCGCCGACGGTCATCGTCCAGGAGCGGTAACAAGTCTCGCCGATCGCATCGAAGGTCTCGCCGGGGGCAAGGTCGCGCTTGGCAACGGCGCACACTTCGGCAACCGGCCGCGGCAGCGGCACCATGTCGGGCTTGCCGAAAAGCACGATGCGGGCGGCGGTCAGCGGCACTTCCAGCGAGGTCAAATGGTATGGCCGGAACAGGCTGTAATAGGGGCCGTGGCCGATATGAAGATCGTCCATGCGCTCGATGATGCGCGGATGCGTCGCTTCGACGATGACGAAGACACCGGGCGCGACGCCCTTGCCGACCGTGTAGTCGACGACGCCCTTCTTCAACAGCAGCCCGCCATCCTCGCGCGGGATCAGCACCTTGGCGAGGTCGTCGCGATCGGCCTTGGGGCCGTGCATGCCGGGGACGTCCGGCACCAGCCCGGTGGCGTTGGCGATGGCGCACATCTCGACCATGGTCTTGGAGCCGTCGACGAACTCGACCAGCATGCGCGGGTTCATGTTGCGGCGGATCGCTTCGGCGCGATAGTCGTCCGGCACGGCATCGTGGTTGAGCGGGTTGTTCTTGCCCTTGCCGGCCGACACGATGGTCAGCCCGAGCGCCGACGCAAACTCGATCAGTTCCATGCAGCTCGACGGCTCGTCGCCCGCACCCACCGAATAGACGACGCCAAGCCGGTCGGCCTGCTGCTTGAGATAGCAGCCGATGGTGACGTCGGCCTCGACGTTCATCATCACCAGATGCTTGCCGTGCTCCATCGCCATGAGGTCGAAATCGGCGGCGACGCCCGGCTTGCCGGTGGCGTCGATGACGACGTCGATCAGCGGATTGGTGACCAGCATCTCGTTGGATGTGACGGCGATTTTTCCCGCCTCGATTGCCGCGGTGACTTTCGAGGCGGTGTCGGCTTCGACCGCCATGGCTTCGTCGCCATAGGCGATACGGATAGCGTCGCGCGCGGTGTGCGGGCGGCGCGTCGAGACGGCGCAGACCGAAATGCCCGGCATCAGCATGCCCTGCGTGACCAGATCGGTGCCCATTTCGCCCGAACCGATGACACCGATGCGCACCGGGCGGTTCTCGGCGGCACGCTTGGCGAGATCACGGGCAAGCCCGGTCAGGGCGACGTTGGTCATGCAGGAATGTCCACAGCTTCGTGATTTGGGGTCGGATAGCAGGGAATGGGTTCTATTTGCCAACGAAACCCGGTCGCGACCGGCAATTTCCCACGAAATCGTCTCGGAAGGCACGTCCGCCGGGGCTCGATTCGCCGAAGCCCAACCAATTGACATTGCAGCGGACAACCCCAATAAAACATTCGTTTGTCAACAAAGGCAAATGTTCACCGACGCGACAGTCGGGAAGCATTCGCCTCTGGGCAAATTGGGGAGTGTCTTTGCGCCACGGCGTCAAAGGCTGGATGGAGCATCATTGCGAGGCGTCGAGCGAAGGCTCGCGGCTCCAGGGGAGGAAAAATGGATACTGTTCTCGCGGGCCTAAAAGGGGCCATCGATACGCTTGGCCCGACGATCCTGCTGCCAATTGTCATTTTCGTCATCGCCGTGGTTCTGGGCGCCAAGGTCAGCAAGGCTTTTCGCGCCGCCGTCACCATCGGCGTCGCCTTCATCGGCATCAATCTGGTGCTTGGCCTCATGTTCACGTCGATTGGCGACGTCGCCAAGGCCATCGTCACCAACACCGGCATCCATCGCGACATCATCGATGTCGGCTGGCCCTCCGCGGCCGCGATCGCCTTCGGCTCATCGGTCGGCCTTTGGGTCATTCCGGTCGGCATCCTCGTCAACATCGTGCTGTTGCTGACACGCATGACGCGCACGCTCAATGTCGACGTCTGGAACTTCTGGCACTTCGCCTTTGTCGGCTCGCTGGTGGTCGCCGCAACCGACAACCTGGCCTATGGCATCGCGGTCGCAGCACTTGTCGCAGCACTCTCGCTGTTGTTCGCCGACTGGTCGGCGCGCGCGGTACAGCAGTTCTACGGCGTGCCCGGCATCTCCGTGCCGCATCTCGCCTCGGCGCAGATCCTGCCGATCGCCATTGTGCTCAACTGGATCATGGACCGCATTCCCGGGATCAACCGCATCAACATCAACACCGATACGATCGAGCGCAGGTTCGGCGTGTTCGGCGAACCTGTCGTGATGGGCCTCATCATCGGCCTCGTGCTTGGTGCGATCGCCTTCTACAATGCGGGTGATCTCAGCGTGGTGCTGGCCAAGGTTCTGGGCACCGGCATGACGCTGGCCGCGGTGATGCTGCTGCTGCCGCGCATGGTCAAGATCCTGATGGAAGGCCTGCTGCCGGTTTCCGACGCAGCCCAGGCATTCGTGCGCAAGCGCACGGGCGATCGCGAGCTTCTTGTTGGCCTCGATTCCGCGATCCTGATCGGCCATCCGGCCGCGATCTCGTCGTCGCTGATCCTGGTGCCGATCGCGATCATCCTGTCCATCATCCTGCCGGGCAACCGCGTCATCCTGTTCGCCGACCTTGCGGTCATTCCCTTCATCGTCGCCATGACCGCGCCGCTGGTCAAAGGCAACGTGTTCCGCATGGTGGTGATCGGCACGGTGACGCTGGCCATCGGCTTCTACGTCGCCAACGCGCTGGCGCCGCTGTTCACAAGTGCTGCCGTCGCATCGGGCTTCAAGCTGCCGGCGGATGCGCTGCAGATCACCTCGGTGGTCGACGGCTTCCTGTGGGTGCCTTACGTGGTCATCGAGGCGATCCAGGGGCTTGGACTTGTCGGCATCATCGTGATCGCGGTGGTCATCGCGGCATTGTTTGTCCTCTACCGCCGCAATCCGCTCGGCTGGGAGCGGGCCGCGGGCGCCGAAGACGAGCCGGCCGAAGAGACGGCCTGAACCTGATAGGGTCCACCCTTCAAACCGATCGTGCGCCCTCCTCGGGGCGCCCGATTTCATCGACGGAGCCCGATCGTGCGCCCTCCTCGGGGCGCACGATTTCATCGACGGAGCAAAGAATGTCCGACGGCCTCATGCAGCTTCTGGATCCCGACGCGATCGTGCTCGGATCCGATGCCTCGACCAATGAGGAGATCATCCGCATCCTGGCGGGCCGGCTGGAGAGACTTGGATATGTCAAAAGCTCCTATGCCGACGCGGTCGTGCGCCGCGAATTGACCATCCCGACCGGACTGCCGCTGGAACGCTCCGACAATGTCGCGGTGCCGCACACCGATCCGGAACATGTGCTGAAGCCTGGCATCGCGATGGGCACATTGAAGCAACCGGTGATCTTCGCCAACATGGAGGATCCCGACGAGATGCTGCCGGTCGGCTTCGTCTTCCTGCTTGCCATCAACGACAAGGACAAGCAGATTGAGGCGCTGCAGGCCGTCATGGCCACCATCCAGAACCCGCAAGCCTTGGATGATTTGAGGTCGGCCAGAACCCTCGAAGACGTGCGAGCCGTACTCGGCTGATAACCAAGGAGAAGCAGAGATGTCCAGACAGAAAACCATTCTCTTCGCCTGCGGCACGGGCATCGCCACCTCGACCGCGGTCAACGTCGCCGTCACCGAGGAAATGAAGAAACGCGGCCTCACCTTCAATGCCCAGCAGGCAAAGGCCACCGAAGTGCCCGGACTGGCCGACAATGTCGACTTCATCGTCGCAACCACCCCGATCTCCGCTTCGGTGACCAAGCCGGTCATCAAGGGCCTCGCCTTCCTCACCGGCATCGGCAAGGACAAAGTGCTCGACGAGATCGAGGCGCAATTGCGCAAGTGACAGTCACACGGGCCGGCGACGCCTCCGTTGACTGGATCACACCACCCTGACGTAGCTCGTCATTCCCGATTTCTGGTGTTCGATGATGTGGCAGTGCAGCAGCCAGTCGCCGGGATTGTCGGCGACGAAGCCGAGCTGAACCTTCTCGTTGGGCTGGATGAGATAGGTGTCGGAAATCACGGGCTGAACCTGGCGCGTCGAGGACGACAGCACCTTGAAGCTCATGCCGTGCAGATGCATCGGATGGGATTGCGGCGTCAGGTTCTCCATGTCGATGACGTAGCTTTGGCCAAGCTTCAGTTCGGCCAGAGGCGCGGTCGGATCCTTGGTGTCGCCGGGCCACGGCACTTTGTTGATAGCCCAGAAACTGTAGCCCAGCGAGCCGCAGATGCCATCGCTCGGGACATTTTCCGCCGTGGCGCTGAGCGCCAGGGAAATATGCCTGGCACTGGCGAGATCCACTTCCGCCACCGGATTGAGCTCCAGTGGAGCAACATCGCGAATGTCCCGTTTGAGGGAGTTTCCTGTCGCGCGCAGGGTTGCCAGGATTTTTGGCTTGGTGCCTCTGACGTCCCTCAAGCTGACGATCGCGCCTTCCTCGTCGGGCATGCGTATGGCCAGCTCCATGCGCTGGCCGGGTCCAAGCAGCAAGGCATCGGGCGAAAAACGCTCAGGCACCGGATTGCCGTCGAGCGCCATGACACTCGCCTCCGCACCGTCAACGCGAAAAGCGTAGATGCGCGTCACGTCGGTGATGGCGACGCGCAGCCGCGCTAGTCCGCCGGCCGGCGCATCATATTGCGGCTGGTCGAGCCAGTTTGCGGTGCGCACCGTGCCGTAAGTGCCGGTTCTCGCGGCATCGCGCGGCCGGAACTGGTCGATGAACTGACCGTCGTCGCCGAGGCGCCAGTCGCGCAAATTGAGGACGATTTCGGCATCGAATTTCGGATCGTGGGGATTCTCGACCACGATCACGCCGGTCAGGCCATGGCCCATCTGCTCCAGCGTGTTGCAATGCGGGTGGTACCAGAAGGTGCCGGCATCGGGCGGCGTGAAGGCGTAGTCGAAATGATCGCCGGTGTAGACGTAGGGCTGGACCAGGAACGGCACGCCGTCCATCTTGTTTGGAACGCGAATACCGTGCCAGTGGATCGTCGTCGGATCGTCGATCGCGTTGACAAGGCGTGCAGCGAAGGGCTGGCCTTTTTTCATTCTGAGCACGGGCGGCATTCCGGCGTTGCCATAGGTCAGCACATCCCTGGTCCGGCCGATATCCATCAGCTTCGCCTGGATCTTTGCCGTCTGCAAAACCACCGGCTCAGGCGTGGCAGCGGCCCAGCCACCAAGCCGGCCCATGGCCGAAAGCCCGACCCCGCCTGCGCCGGCAATCGCTGCCGTTTTCAAAAGCCGGCGTCGGGTGAGTACGGTCATTTGACGCTCCAGCTGCAAAGACGGCTGCCCTGGGTTTATCGCAGCCTTGGATCGTAAGCGAGCACCCTGTGCCTAAGCCGACTCCGCCACCGGCCTTAAGCAAAAGATGCTGGCGTGGACGGACAATCGACCACAATAAGCATCGCTGGCGGAGCGGCGCGCGACTATTTCGGCCGCGCCCCATAGGCGGCAAGGAATGCTTCGACCGAAGCATCGGCGTGCCGCTCGAGGTCCGCCTTCGAACGCGGGTTGCTTCCGGTGAACATGGCTTCGTTCATTGGGATCCAGAGAAGCATTCCGAAGAGATGGCTGGCCGCCAGACGGGGATCGCTGGTCTGCAACAGGCCTCGACTGGTAAGCTTTTGAAAGCATGATGCCACCGAGGCAAGCATGCGTTCAAAACCTTTTTCATACCAGCTCCGGCCAAGCTGCGGCATCCGATCCGCGTTGGCGATAATCAGACGCCGCAGCTTCAGCAGCTCTTCGTCCATCAGCGTCGTTGTCATGCGTCGGGCAAGCTGCTGTAGCCCACCCTCCATGAATTTCGCCTCGGAAAGCAGCATCGTCACGGACTCGACGACATCGTTGGTCTGGCTGGCGGTGGACTCGACGACTTCGCCGAAAAGCGTCTCCTTGTCCGTGAAATGCTTGTAGACAGTCTGCTTGGATGCGCCTGCTTTGGTGGCGATCTCTTCCATGCTGGTTCCATCATAGCCCTTGGCGATGAAGGCGGCCGTAGCCGCTTCAATGATTTCACGATCCTTGCGAGCCGACCTGGTCTCACCATCAATTTTCATAGCGCCTCTCAACCAGTACTAGACGGTACCGTTCCCGCATGGTAGCCATGGTCACAGTACTAGACTGGCTAGTACCCATCAACGGCAGCAAGGCTTAGACCGATGACCAAAATGATCTTCCTCAATCTACCGGTACGCGATCTGCAGGCGGCGACCAAGTTCTATCTCGCGATCGGGGGCACGCTGAACCCGCAGTTCTCAAGCGACCAGTCCAGCTCGATCATGTTCTCAGACTCGATCGGGGTCATGTTGCTGACGCACCAGCATTACAGCCAGTTCACAGCGCGCCCGATCGGCGACCCCAAGCGGGACAGCCAGATGTTGATCGCACTCACCGTCGACAGCAAGGACGAGGTCAATGTCGTAATCGAGAAGGGCGTGGCGGCAGGCGGTCGCGCCGATCCCAACCCGGCGCAGGATCTTGGTTTCATGTTCAACCGCCACATCGAAGATCCGGACGGCAACGTCTGGGAGCTGCTGTGGATGAACCCGTCGGCCATGCAATAGCCCACAGGAATCGAAGCGGGCCAGGATGACACTGGAGAAGCGACCGGCATTCGCCTGTCGCTTCCGTCAGGCGCGCCGGCATCGGCTATTCAGCCGCCTCGGCATAGTGTGCCGGCACGTAGTTGAGGATGGGGCCAAGCCAGCGCTCGACCTCGGTCAACGGCATCGCCTTGCGGCGTGCATAATCCTCAACCTGGTCGCGCTCGACCTTGGCGACGCCGAAATAATAGCTTTCGGGATGCGCCAGATAGATCCCCGAGACGGATGAACCCGGCCACATCGCATAGCTTTCGGTCAGTCTCACGCCGGCATTGCCTTCGCCGTCGAGCAGCCGGAACAAAGTCGCCTTCTCCGTATGGTCTGGCTGAGCCGGATAGCCGGGCGCCGGTCGGATGCCGCGATAGGGTTCGCCGATCAGCTCGTCCGGCGCCAACGATTCGTCTGGCACGTAGCCCCAGAATTCCTTGCGCACCTTCTCATGCATGCGCTCGGCAAAGGCTTCGGCGAAGCGGTCGGCCAGCGCCTTGACCATGATCGAGGAATAGTCGTCGTTCGCCCGCTCGAACCGTTCGGCGATAGCCACCTCCTCGATGCCGGCGGTGACGATGAAGCCGCCGATGTAATCCGGCTTGCCGCACTCCGCCGGCGCGACGAAGTCCGCCAGTGCAACATTGGCCTTGCCGTCGCGCTTGGTCAGTTGCTGGCGCAAGGTGAAGAACGTCGCCAGTTCCTGCGACCGCTTCTCGTCCGTAAACAGCCTGATGTCGTCGCCGACGGCGTTGGCCGGCCAGAAGCCGATGACGCCGCGCGGCGCGAACCATTTCTCGGCGATGATCTTGTTCAGCATCGCCTGCGCATCCTCGAACAGCTGGCGCGCGGCGGCGCCTTGCGCCTCGTCTTCGAGTATTTTGGGATAGCGGCCCTTCAGCTCCCAGGTCTGGAAGAACGGCGTCCAATCGATGTAGCGCGCGAGCTCGGTCAGGTCCCAGTTCTCGAACACCTTGACGCCTGTGAAGGACGGCTTCGGCGGCTCATATTCGGACCAGTCTATCCGATGCGCATTGGCCCTCGCCTTGGCCAGCGGCAAACGCTGCTTGTCGGCTTCCGAGCGGGCATGCGCATCGGCGACCTTCTTGTATTCGGCGCGCACCGTATCGACAAAGCCGCCCTTGCTCTCGTTGGACAGCAAGGATGAGACCACGCCGACCGCGCGGCTGGCGTCGGTGACATAGACCGTCTGCCCCTTGCTGTAGCGCGGGTGGATCTTCACCGCCGTGTGCACGCGGCTGGTCGTCGCGCCGCCGATCAGCAGCGGAATGTCGAAGCCTTCACGCTCCATCTCGGCGGCCATGTGCGCCATCTCGTCCAGCGACGGCGTAATCAGGCCGGACAGGCCGATGATATCGACATTTTGCTCGCGCGCCGTCTGCAGGATCCTGGCCGCCGGCACCATGACGCCGAGATCGATGATCTCGTAATTGTTGCAGGCGAGAACCACGCCGACGATGTTCTTGCCGATGTCATGGACATCGCCCTTGACCGTCGCCATCAGGATTTTTCCGGCCGTTTTGCGTTCGCCATTGTCGATGCCGTTGGCGGCGTTTGCCAGCTTCTCGGCTTCCATGTGCGGCAGCAGTCCAGCCACCGCCTGCTTCATCACCCGCGCCGACTTCACCACTTGCGGCAGGAACATCTTTCCCGCACCGAACAGATCGCCGACGACGTTCATGCCGGCCATCAGCGGACCTTCGATGACATGCAGCGGCCGCTCGGCGGCAAGCCGTGCTTCCTCGGTGTCGGCGTCGATGAATTCGGTGATGCCGTTGACCAGCGCATGGCTGATCCGCTGTTCGACAGTCCATTCGCGCCAGACGAGATCGCGCTCCTGCGCTTCCTTGCCGGCCGTGCCCTTGAAGCGTTCGGCGATCTCCAGCATGCGTTCGGTGGCGGTGCCGCCGGCCTTGGGCGCGCGGTTGAGCACGACATCCTCGCAGGCCTCGCGCAGATCAGGCTCGATCGTATCGTAGACGGCGAGCTGGCCGGCATTGACGATGCCCATGTCCATGCCGCGCTGGATGGCATGGTAAAGGAATACGGCATGCATGGCCTCGCGCACCGGCTCGTTGCCACGGAACGAGAAAGACAGGTTCGACACGCCGCCGGAAATGTGGACATGCGGCAGCGTGGCGGTGATCTCGCCGGCCGCCTCGATGAAGTCGACGCCGTAATTGTCGTGCTCCTCGATGCCCGTGGCGATGGCGAACACGTTGGGATCGAAGACGATGTCCTCGGGCGGGAAGCCGGCCTGCTCGGTGAGGAGCTTGTAGGCGCGGGTGCAGATCTCGACCTTGCGCGCCTTGGTGTCGGCCTGGCCGTCCTCGTCGAAGGCCATAACGACGACGGCGGCGCCATAGGCGCGGACCAGCCTGGCATGATGCAGGAAGGCTTCTTCGCCCTCCTTCATCGAGATGGAGTTGACCAGCGGCTTGCCCTGCACGCATTTCAAGCCGGCTTCGATGATCTCCCATTTCGAACTGTCGACCATGACAGGAACGCGGGCGATGTCCGGCTCGGCGGCGATCAGGTTGAGGTATTCGACCATGGCCTTCTTCGAATCGATCAGACCCTCGTCCATGTTGATGTCGATGATCTGCGCGCCGTTGGCGACCTGGTCGCGGGCGACGTCGAGCGCGGCGACATAGTCGCCCGCCGTGATCAGTTTCCGGAACTTGGCCGAGCCGGTGACATTGGTTCGCTCGCCGACATTGACGAAGGGGATCTCGTCGGTGAGCGTGAATGGCTCCAGCCCGGACAGGCGCATCCTGAGCTCAATGTCCGGAATGGCGCGCGGCGGATACTTCCGCACCGCCTCGGCGATGGCGCGGATGTGCTCCGGCGTCGAGCCGCAGCAGCCGCCGACGACATTGACCAGTCCCTCACGCGCGAAATCCTCGATCTGGGCGGCCATGAAGTCCGGGCTTTCGTCATACCGGCCGAATTCGTTGGGCAGGCCGGCATTCGGATAAGCGCAGACAAAGGTGTCGGCGACACCGGATATTTCGGCCAGATGCGCTCGCATGGCGTTGGCGCCGAGCGCGCAGTTGAGGCCGATGGTGAAGGGGTTGGCATGGCGCACCGAATGCCAGAAGGCGGTCGGCGTCTGGCCCGACAGCGTGCGGCCGGAGAGGTCCGTGATGGTGCCCGAAATCATCACGGGCAGGCGCACGCCCTTCTCGATGAAGATCTCTTCCGCCGCGAAGATCGCCGCCTTGGCGTTCAGCGTGTCGAAGATGGTCTCGATCAGGATGATGTCGGCGCCGCCATCGATCAACCCGCGCAGCTGCTCGCCATAGGCGAGGCGCAAATCGTCGAAGGTCACGGCGCGATAGCCGGGATTGTTGACGTCGGGCGACATCGAGGCGGTGCGGTTGGTCGGCCCGAGCGCTCCGGCGACAAACCTTCGCTTGCCGTCCTGCTGCTCGGCCCGAACAGCGGCGCGCCTGACCAGCCGCGCGCCATCGCGGTTCAGCGCATAGACGGCATCTTCCATGCCGTAGTCGGCCTGGGCGATCGAGGTCGAGGAGAAAGTATTGGTCTCCAGGATGTCGGCGCCTGCGATGGCGTATTGATAATGGATCTCCTCGATCGCCCCGGGCTGGGTCAGAATCAGGAGGTCGTTATTCCCCTGCTGATGGCAGGCGCAGCCTGCGAAAGCCTCGCCGCGGAATTGGTCCTCGTTAAACCCGAGGCCCTGGATCTGCGTGCCCATGGCGCCGTCGAGAATGAGAATGCGTTCGCGCGCCGCCGCGGTGAGTGCAGCAAGCACCTCCGAGCCGTCGGGTTTTGCCGCGACGGGGCCGAACAATGCGTCCAGCGAGGCAGAATTCTGCGACATTTTTTATCCCTTTGGCGACAGGCCTTTTCATGTCACATAAGGATATCTTTATGTCAATATACGGCAGATGCGCGTGATTGTCACCCACCCAACGCGAAGGCGGGTCCGTGGCGCCGGTTTTCCGACGGACCTACGCTCTGTCGACGCTCGCCAGGAAGCGGGCGAAGATCGGATCGAAGCGATCGGGCGAATCCCAGAACGGCGCGTGGCCGGATTTGTCGAGCAGATGCGCCTTGCCTTCCCATAGATTGGAGAATTTCACAGCCGAGACGAAATCGGTGTTGACGAATGGCTCGTCGATGCCGTTCAGAACGGCGATCGGCGGCGTCTTGCCGGCCACGATCTCGCGCTGGTTCCGGCCGGTGCCGGCCGCGAACTTTTCGAACATCAGGCGCCGCGCCCGTCCATCGGTGCGCGCCACCGTGTCGATGAGAAACGGCTCGAACGGCTCGCCGCAAGTGCTGCGCGCATAGGCCTCCACGTCGGCGCCGGTGAAGGTCTCCTGCCCGGCGAGATGCATATGCGGGCTCGGCTTGAATCCGCTGCCGACCTCCTCGGGCGAGACAGGCGGCGTGCCGGTGATCATCAAGCCAAGCAGGCCGGGAAAGCGGTCGATCATCTCAAGCCCGATATGGCCGCCGAGCGACCAGCCGAAGACGATGGCCTTGTCGATGCCGAGCAGCCCGAGCACTTCGGTCATGGCATCGGCATAACCTTCCATGCTGTAGGAACGCTCCGGATCGATCGCATCGCCGGACGCTCCATGGCCGGGCAGGTCGGGAGCGATGAGGTGATATCGCTCGCCCAACGGGCCGTCCAACTGGTTGCGGAAAACGGCACTGGAAGATGAATTGCCGTGGATCAGCATGACAGCGGTTCCCTGGCCGCTGGTCTCACGCACCGCGATCTTGCCATGGCTGGTTTCAAGGGTCTTCTGCGAGATCGTCATTGTCCGCTCCGTCGGGAATTGCCCTGTTTTAATGCAGTTGCGCAGCAAAGCGCCACGGCTTCCATACCTTTGCGGGAACCTTGTTCCCGGCCAGGTTGCGTTGAAAAATCCTTTTCAAATAAGAACAATTATGCGTAGATTGTCAATTATCCAACTCCCGATGAACGGGAGGAAAACAGGGAACAGCACGATGAAGCCCAAATCCGCCGCAAGTCGAATCCGCCATATGCTGATGAGCACGACGTTGATCGGCATGTTTGCCGCATCAGCCGCCCCCGCCTTTGCCGACGTCGTCAAGATCGGCCTGCTTGCGCCGCTCACCGGCCCTGCCGCGGCGGACGGCCAGGAATTCCAGCGCGGCGTGCAGATGGCCATCGACGAAGCGAACGCAGCCGGCGGCGTTGCCGGGGATACGTTCGAACTGGTGGTCGGCGACGTCAAGGATCAGTCCGCCGGCAACGTCACCAGCGCCGTCGAACGCCTGCTTGGCGATCCGGGCGTGCACTTCATGCTGACCGGCTATGCCAGCCTGACCAATTTCGAGATCGACAACATGGCCGAGGCGGAAATGCCCTACATGCTGGCGGCCACCTCGCAGCAGACCAGGGACATCATCGCGCCGAGCCCCGACAAATACATGTGCTGCTGGTCACTGACGCCTTCCTTCGACGCCTACAACACCGACGTCACCCTGTTCGTCGAGAAGCTCGCGGCCGACGGCAAGATCACCCTGCCGACCAAGAAGGTCGCCATCATCTCGTCCGACAATGCCTATTCGAAGACCATCTCCGAAGGCATGAAGAAGACGTTCAAGGAGAAGGGCTGGACCATCACCGTCGACGAGATCGTACCCTTCGGCGAAGTGACCGACTGGCGTTCGATCCTCGCCAAGGTGCGCGAGAACGTTCCCGATGTCGTCATCAACACCGACTATCTGCCGGGCAATTCGGCGTCGTTCCTCAACCAGTTCCTCGAGCAGCCGACCAAGAGCCTCGTCTTCCTGCAATACGCGCCGAGCGTTCCGGAATTCGTCGAGCTGACCGGCAAGAAATCGGATGGCGTCATCTACAACCTGCTCGGCGGCGCGCTGACGACGCCGAAGAACCCGCGCGCCGATGAGGTGGCAGCCAAGTTCAAGGCAAAATACGGCGTCGAGAGCGGCACCTACGGCGTCGGCCTCTACGAAATGACCAATGTCTATTTCGACGCGGTCAAGAAGGTCGGCGGCGCATCCGACCATGCGGCGATCATGAAGGCGCTGTCGGAGACCGACAAGCAGGTCGCGGAAGGGCGGCTGAAATTCGATCCCGCCACCCACCTTGCCACGCAGGGCGACGACTATATTCCGATCACCTTCTTCCAGATCTGGGATGGCCAGCGCACGCTGATCTCGCCTGAGAAATATGCCACCGGCGCCTTCAAGCTCCAGCCCTGGATGAAGTAGGGAATGGCCCTGCTTGAACTGGACGGCGTGTCGAAGGCCTTCGGTTCGCTGAAGGCCGTCGATGGCGTGTCGTTCAAGGTCGAGGCCGGCGAGATCTTCGGTATCGCCGGCCCGAACGGCAGCGGCAAGAGCACGCTGTTCAACATCATCACCGGCATCCCGTTCGGGCCCGACCGGGGCCAGATCCGCTTTGACGGCATTGCCATAAACGGCAAATCGGGACACGCCATCGCGCGCCTCGGCCTTGCCCGGACCTTTCAGCGCGAGACCAGCTTCGACGGGCTGACCGTATTCGAGAACGCGCTGATCGGCGCCAGCTACGGCAAGCAGGAAAAGACAGCGGCCACGGCCCGCAATGCCGCCGCCGAGGCGCTGGAGTTCGTCGGCCTGGGATCCCAGTCGTTCGGCCGGCTTGCCGACGAATTGTCCGTGTTCGAGCGCAAATGCCTGATGCTTGCCACGGCGATTGCCATGCAGCCGCGCATGCTCTTGCTCGACGAGCCGGCATCGAGCCTGACCAAGCCCGAGATCGAGACGTCGATCGGCCTGATCCGCCGCACCGCCGAACGCGGCATCACCATCCTTCTGATCGAGCACGTGCTGACCTTCCTGATGAGCCTTTCGCAGCATCTGCTGGTGCTCAACAATGGCCGCGTCCTGGCCGCCGGCGATCCGGCAGGCGTGATCGCCGATCCGCACGTCATCGAGGCCTATCTCGGCACGAGGAGGTCGGCGGCGTGAATCCCATTCTCAGCGTCGAAGGCGTCACCGCCGGCTATGGCCGCGTCACCGTGCTGCACGATATCTCGCTGGAGGCCGGCCGTTTCGGCAATGTCGGCCTGTTCGGCCCCAACGGCCATGGCAAGACGACGCTGCTGCGTGCGATCTCCGGGCTTCTGCAGCCGAAGAGCGGCCGCATCCTGTTCGACGGGCAAGACATTGTCGGCCACAGCGCACGCGCCATCGTCGGCGCCGGCCTGATCCATGTGCCGCAAGGCAATCGGCTGTTTCCCGATCTCTCGATCGCCGACTGCATGGCGCTCGGCGCCTATTCGCCGCGGGCCCGGCCGCATGAGGCGGAAAACCGCGAAAAGGTGGTCAAGCTGTTCCCGAAACTGGCGGAACGCTGGCGCCAGCGCGTGCGCACGCTGTCGGGCGGCGAGCGCCAGATGGTGTCGATCGGCACGGCGCTGATGAACCATCCGCGCCTGCTGATCCTCGACGAGCCGACGCTGGGGCTGGCGCCCAAGATCAAGGACGAGCTCTGCGCCTCCGTCATGGACATTTCGCGCGGCGGCGTACCGCTCATCGTCGTCGAGCAGGACATCGAATTCCTGCTGGAACTGACGCAGCAACTCTACCTCGTCAACCATGGCGCCGTTGCGACCGAGATCAAGCCGGGCGAAAGCCTCGACCACGGCGAGATCATGTCGATGTATTTTGGCCATTAGGAAAATCCGAAGATGAGCGCATTGGCGGAAATCCTGTTCGGCGGCCTGTTCCAGGGCTCGCTCTACGCCATGATGGCGGTCGGGCTGGCTCTGGTCTGGACGACGATCGGCGTGTTCAATTTCAGCCATGGCGTGTTCATGATGCTGGGCGCCTACATCGCCTGGCAGCTGGTCGAACTCGGCCTGCCGGCGGCGGTCGCCTTTCCCATCGCCGTCGTCGTCATGGCCGGCGTCGGCTGGATCCTGCAGGCGAGTGTCGTGCGGCCGCTGATCGGCCGACCCAACATCGTGCTGGTCGTCGTCATCACCACGCTGGCAGCCGGGTCGCTGATCGAGAACGGCGCGCTGACCATCTGGGGACCGCGCTCGAAGCAGATCCCGGCGCTGATCACCGGCAACACCACCATCGGCGGCGTCGGCGTCTCCCTGCACCAGATCGCCATCATCGTCATCACGCCGCTGATCCTGGCCGCACTTTGGATGTTCCTCAACCGCACGCGGCTCGGGCTGGCGCTGCGCGCCGTGGCGCAGAATGAAGATGCCAGCCATCTGGTCGGGCTGAACGTCACCGCGCTCTATGGGCTGGCCTTCGCCATTGCCGCGTCGCTTGCAGGCCTCGCCGGCATCTTCATGGGCGGCTATCGTTTCATGTCGCCGGTGATGGGCAGCGACCCGCTGCTCAAGGCGCTGATCGTCGTCGTATTCGGCGGAATATCGAGCATCTCGGGACCGATCTTCGCCGCCTATCTGATCGGCTTCTTCGAGGCCGCCTGCAGCTATTATTTCGGCCTGTACTGGACGCCGGCGCTGCTGTTCGGCGTGCTGATCCTGACCCTGATGGTGCGCCCCGAGGGCATCTTTGCCAGCCGCTCCCGAGGCCTAGCATGACCGACACGACATCGCCGATCACCCTTAGCCACACAGAAGCGGCAACCCCGATCGCTCCCGGCCGCACGCCGTGGAAGCAGGAGGCCATCGGCTTCGTGCTCGGCTTCGCCTTTCTGGCACTGCTGCCGCTGATCTTCGGCGACACCTATGCCCGCCACATCCTAATCATGGCCTTCATCTATGCGATCGTCGCCTCGAACTGGGACCTCAGCCTCGGCTATGGCGGCGTCTTCAATTTCGGCCATCTGGCGCTGTTCGGCATCGGCGTCTATGCCTACAGCCTGCTTACCAAGCTGGCCGAATTCGATCCGTGGATCGCGCTGTTTGCCAGCGGTGTCATCGCCACCCTGGCGGCGATCCTGGTGACCATCCCGATCCTGCGGCTGAAGGGCATCTACATCATCCTGGTCACTTTCGGCTTCGCGCAGCTGGTGATGCAGGTGATCATCAGCCAGTCCGCCATCACCGGCGGCACGCAAGGGTTGGTGCGCATTCCCGGGCTATACGTGTTCGACCACAACATGGTCCGTGACGGCAAATCAGCCTATTTCTACATCGCGCTGGCGCTGCTGGTGGCGAGCACCCTGTTCCTGCGCGTGTTCGTGCGCTCACGCACCGGGGCCAGCATCGTCGCCTTGCGCGACAATGAGGAATACGCCATCAGCCGCGGCGTCTCGATCGTGCGCCAGCGCATGCTGACGCTTGCCGCGAGCGCCTTCTTCACCGGCATCGCCGGCGCCTTCTACGCCGCCTACCAGCGCAATGCCTCGATCGACGTCTTCGGCATGAGCCTTGCGACCATCATCCTGTCGATGGTGCTGCTTGGCGGCACCAGCACTATTTACGGCGCCATCATCGCCTCTTTCGTGCTGACGATCTTCGCCGAATGGATGGCCGATTTCGGCGCGTGGCGGCCGATGATCACGGCGGTGCTGATCATCGGCGTGATGCTGGCCTACCCGAGCGGCCTGGTCGGTATGATCAAAGCTTCATGGGGCGCCGTCGCCGGACGCCTGAAGCGCCCGGCCTGACCGTTTCGGACTGGCGGCTCCGCCTCAGCGGATGCCGCACCAATCGATGACCGAAGCGGCGATCACCTTGGCGGTCTCGACCACCGATTCGACTTCGACATACTCGTCGGAACCGTGAAAGCCGTCGCCTGACGGGCCGAAAATGACACCGTCGACGCCGGCGCCGGCATAGTGCGCGGCATCGCACACGGCGACGAAGCCACGCGCCTGCGGCGCCTTGCCGACCATGGCCTTGCGCTTCATCAGCGATCTCACCAGCGGATGGTCGACCGGCGTGTTCATCGGCGGAAAATGCAGCCCGCCGAGCTCCCATTGGATCGCAGGCGGGTTGTCGCGCAGCCACGCATCGGTCTGCGCGAAATGGTGGACGAACGCCTCGAAATCGCGGCGGTAGTCGGCCGAATTCTCGTCGGGCAGGAATTTCATGTCGAGATCGAGCACCGCGACATCGGGAATGATGGCCGGGTTGGTCATGACGGTCGGCAGGCCGTGTTCGCCAAGGCCGGTGCCGCCATGCATGACGCCGATGTTGATGGTGTTCATGCCGAGCGGCAGCAGCGGATGGGATTTTGCTCGCGTCCGGTCCAGCTCATACTGGCGCACGGCGGCAATGAAGCGGGCGGCGATCTCGATCGCATTGACGCCCGGCTCCAGCCGGTCCTTGTCGTGACGCTGCGGATAGATCTCGTTGTAGCGCAGCGCCGAATGGGCGTTGCGGCCACGGATCGTCACCCGCGCCCATTCCAGCCCGCCTTCGACCGGCAGGACATCGCCCCAGGTCGGTTCGGCGACCAGCACCGCCTTGGCGAGCTTGCCCTTCTTCACCGCGTCCATGGCGCCGAAGCCGCCGGCTTCCTCGTCGACGACCGAGTGGATGGCGAGCCGGCCCTGCAGCGTGATGCCCGCCTTGCGGATCGCGCGCGCGGCGGCGATGCAAGCGGCGACGCCGCCCTTCATGTCGACGGCGCCGCGGCCATAGAGCCGGCCATTGGTGATTTCGCCGCCGAACGGATCGACCGACCAGTCCTTCATCGCGCCGACCGGCACGACGTCGATATGGCCGCACAGGATCAGGCTGCGGCTCTCGTCTCCCGCCCATTCGCCGACCAGATTGGGCCGCCCGGGCAAGGCATCCCATTGCTCTGTCCTGAACCCGTCCTGCTTGAGGATCGGTTCGAGCAGCGCCTGGACATCCGCCTCGCGGTTGATCGCCGGATTGGGCTCGAATTTGGGGTTGACCGAAGGGATGCGGACCATGTCGCGGGTCAGGCCGATCAACCAGTCGCGATCGGTCTCGATCTCAGCCTGCACGGCGTCGATGATGGTCTGGTTGTCGGGCATTGTCGCTTCCTTTTCTGCGTCGCGGCGCTTTGCATCGCTGCACTGAGCGCAACGACACTATTTCCTTGTGGCTTTGGATTTGGCGGCGTCGTCGGCCGATGACGATAGGACGGTATCGAGCGTGACCGCGTTGGCGCTGCGGATCTTCTCGATGTCCTCGATGCGCTTGCGCACCCCGGCGCCATGGCCCTCCAGCGCGTGGGCAAAGACGGTTTCCATCTGGGCAACGGCCGTCGCCAGCGTGTCGAACGGCGAGTTGGCGTCGATCGCCGCGACCATGGTCAGGTCCGCGATGTCAGATATCGGCGACAGCCAGACATCGGTGAACAGCAGGATGGAGACGCCGCGCTCCTTGGCCTGCTGGGCAAAGCTCACCACGTCCGACTGGTAGCGCCGGTAATCGAACACGACGAGGAGGTCGCGCTTGCCAAGGTCGATCAACAGGTCGAAATCGGCGGGACTCAACGAACCGATGTCGCGCACGCCGGAGCGGAACTGCAGGAGATAGCCGGCCAGCATGGAGGCGATATGCCGGCTGAACCGGCCGCCCAGCAGCACGACCTGGCCCTTGCTCTCGAGCAGCATGTTGACAGCGCGCGTGTAGGCCTGCACCGGCACAGCCGTGCGCGTACGCTCCAGGCTGTCGGAAACCGAATGGAAATAGGCAAGTGCGGTGCCTTCGCTGGAGCCGCCCGGACGCTTGGCCTCCATCATCAAAAGCGGCGAATGCAGCCTGGATTCGACTTCGGTGAGCAGGCGTGCCTGGAAATCGGCAAAGCCGACATAGCCAAGCTTGGTCATCAGCCGCGTCACGCTCGGGTCGCTGACGCCGGCGCGCCGTGCCAGCCGGGTTGCGGTGCCCAGCCCCGACATCGGGTAATCGGCAAGCAGGACCTGGACGATCTTCTCTTCCGCGGAGGTGAACGCCACGGTCGTGTTGGCCAGTTCTTCGCGGATCGACATGGTCATCGCCTATCGCTGACGGAAGATGATTATCTTACAATTTTGTGAAATGGTGTCAAATCTGGAAAAAGTTTTACAGGATTGAATCTAGCCGCGTAGATCGCCCGCATCCGCCAGAATCCAATCCTTGCTCACTGCCATATGCACTTTCGATCTCGCTTGAGTATCTTGGCGGCGAGCCTGGTTCTCACGGACCCCGTTCCGGGGCCGGTTGTTACGGACGTGAAGTGAGGGTCATAACCTCAATCCAAAACCCATCAAAGCGTCATTGGTGAACTGGTGCCCGCCGAACACGGATCGTGACGAAGCTGAACTGGCATTCGAACTTTTTCGCCAGTTGATGCATCTTAAGTCCATGGGCTACGAAACTCATATCGTGCCGAGTGATGCCGAACTGGCCCTTGCCGCTCGGGGCGGCGATTGTGGTTGCCTCGGCCTGCTGCTGGAACGTCATCGCGCACGGCTCTATGCGATAGCGCTGAACATGCTCGGCTATGGGTCGGACGCCGAAGATGCTGTGCATGAGACTTTCCTGATCGCGCTGAGGCGCATCGGCGAACTCAAGGATCCGCAAGCCGTCGGTGGCTGGCTTCGCACTGTGTTGCACCGCTGTTGCCTGCAACAATTGCGTCGAAGACGACGCGAGATCTTGACCGCCGACATTCCAGACCGCCCAGACGAACGCGCAAGCATTGAGGAGCGGCTGGAGAAAGTCGCGCTTCGCGAATGGGTTTGGGACGCGCTACGCAAGCTTCCCGAGCCGCTGCAGGCTACCGCCATGTTGCGCTATTTCGGAAGCTATCAGTCTTACGAGGAACTGGCCGCCATTCTGGGTGTCCCGATTGGGACGGTTCGCAGTCGTTTGTCGCAAGCCAAACGCAAGCTTGCCGAGATGCTGCTGGAAACGGCGGGCCTTGCCGACGCAGAGGCTCGCTCGCAGTCTCGCGAGAGCCAGCGATTCTACTCCGAAATTTTCAATGGGCTCAACCAGCATGGCGAGCGTGACCGCTTCCTTGGGCACTTTGCAGAGGACCTGCATCTTGTCCGCGGGACGAGCAAACCAGTGCTGGGTCGCTCATTCCTTGCCTGGGAAGTCGACGCCGACACGGAAGCCGGCGTCCGCCTGGAACCGCAGCGCATTCTCAGCGCCAGCCAGGTCACTGTGATCGAGGGACTATTCGTCAATCCGCCGGAAGACCCTTTCCACTGCCCGCCGGGTGTCGTCCTGGTGATCTTTCAGCGAGACGGCAAGGCCCGACGCTTGCATCTGCATCTTTCGCCGCGTCCGCCTAGAATCGACGACGACTGATCGAACTTTTTCTCCCGTCCGTGACTCCTTACAGCACGCGGGCATCATCTGGCCCGGATGCAAATGGTTCCAAAGAGGAGAGAGATCATGTTCGCCTTCGCAGTTTCCCATGTTGCTTCCATCGCACACCACGGCGAGCTCGGGCCCAGCCGCTCGCGCCGCCTCCTTCACACGGCGTTCGCATCGACTGTCGTCTGCGCCACATTGTTGTCATCAGGCTTAGGCTGGGCCGGTCAGGCTGAGGTCGACGCCACCTATAAGGACGTCGAGCGGACGCTCGGCTCGGTGCCGACCTTTCTCCATCAGGTTTCAAAAGCAGCGCTGCCGGGCGCCTGGGCAGAGGTGAAGGCTCTGCAGTTCTCCAGCGAAACCGCCCTGCCGCCGAAGGTCAAGGCTCTGATCTCGCTCGCCGTCTCCGCACAAATTCCCTGCCAGTATTGCATCTGGGAAGACACCGAGAGCGCAAAACAGGCGGGCGCAACGGAGGACGAGATCGAAGAGGCCGTCGCTATCGCCGCTCTGTCACGGCACTGGAGCACGATCTTCAACGGCATGCAGGTCGACTTTGAGACCTTCAAGAAGGATCTCGGCGGCGACGCTCAGGCTGCCGCGCCTGCCAAGTAGCGCGAGCCTTGTCGGCACATTGTCGGGATTGGGGCCAGGCCGCGGCAACCGTCGTCGGCATCCGCGGACCGGAATAGGGAGTGGAATTCTCATTTTATAGGGAGGTAAAGATGCCAGTAGTCTTCGGAGAAACCGTCAGCACAGTCAAAGATATCGTGTCCGTGCTAAAGAAACACGGTGACGCGGTGCGTGGCACCTATCGTGCCCGCTACCGCTTCGACCCGCAATCAGGCGATCCTTACACAACACCGCTACTGGAGCGACCGGCGAGCCTCAAGGACAATTCGCCGACCGCCGTCTTTCCCTGGGAGCAGATCTTTGCCGCGGCGGCTGTGTGCGCCGGCTCGGATTATCCGATGCTGGCAGCGCATGCGGGGGTCGATCTTCGTTCGGTCGATTTCATCGCGGAAGGCGTGTTCGACCCGCGTGGCGAGTTCGACGGACTTGATGGGCTCACGGCGCCCGTGGACGCCCGGCATTGCTACGTGTCCCTGCACCTCAGCGCAACCGTGTGTTCTTCGGCGCCCCGCGCCGATCTGGAGAAAATTCATGAACGCGCGATCTCGCACAACATGGTGCTTGGCGCCCTTAGAGGAATTCCCATGACCAGCGAATTGGTGATTCACCAGGCGTGATCCTTTTCGCAGAACTCGCCCGCTGGGCGGCCTGTGGCTTAGTCCCGCCGGTTGCGGCCGGCGGGGCCAAATATGCCTCGTGCACGTTTGCGCCGCCACCACGATCCTGGCAAGTTCGCGGGGCGATCTGCTCGAAAGGCAACGGATGGCGGCCGACAGCAACGAGCCGACTGCCCGCTGCAGTAGCGCGCTGCTCACCAAGTGTTATAGCGCGGAAGGGTTCGGCATTGCGAATCCCGTGACCGCCCCGGCCATCGATATGGCGCAACACATTTCGATACTGGATCGAACGGTGCTTTCGCCCTCTATTTGAAACTGGCGATGGGCAGGAATTTCACCGCGGAGCCGGTGAAGCGGCGGTGATCGGACGTCCGTCCCCGCGGTTGGAATCCATCGAGATAGACATGCTCCGGCGCCGTGCGGATGAAATTGGCGGCAATCATGGGCGCCCCTGTTGATGCGGCCCCACCGGCAATAGCGCGATCTGCCTCGGAATCGGGGCGCCGCTGGACACGGTCGGCCTTGGGGTTCGTCCTGACGCGATCTTCTGGCTTTGACGCAGGCGCCGCGATCCGCTCGCCGGCCAGCCCCTCGTCGGGGTGATGCATGGCCAGCAAGACACCGATGGCATCGCCAGATTTGGCTGCTTCCAGCTGGCGCGTCGGGCTTGACTGGCTTTCCGGCCGCCATGTCGGCAATGGGACGTTGAGCGCCATCATCTCCGGCGCGACGCTCGTGGCAGCGGCATCGGCATTCGCGGCGTCCGGCTTGGCAACGGCCAGCTCGGCCTGCGCCGTGGACGCGCCGGCGATTGCCAACGGTGCGGTTTCCGGGGTGGGAACGGGTGCCGTGAACTCGGCGCGCGGTGCGAAGGCCGGCAGCGGCACTGAGCCCGGCGCCATCGCCATGACGATCGCTTCAGGCGTCTTCCCCTTCTGCCCGGCAAGCGGTTCTTCGCCTGGATCGCTGGCAGCAATCTGGATGTCCGCCCGCTGGGCATCCTGCGGCGGCACGATAGCGATACCCTGTCCGGCCGGTCTGGGTTCGACGGACCTCGCCGGTTTGCGTGGCGCCGGCACCGCTTCGGCGACATCATCGGACTCGTCTGCGCCGCCCCCGCCCAAGAGCGTCGCCAGCAGGCCACGCGGCCTGCGTTGGCCGCCGTCGACGCTTGCCAGCTCGATGTCGGGCGTGCCGGCGCCCTTGCGCGATTTGTAGGCGGCAAACGCCTGCTCATAGCCGGGCAGCGGTTTGCCGTCGCTCGGCACATGCAGTGTGTTGCCGTTCGGAAATACCCTGGCGAGTTCCTGGCGGCTGATGCCCGGCCAATGCCGCACATTGCCGACATCCATGTGTATGAAAGGCGAACCGGAGGTGGGGTAATAACCCACGCCGCCGCCCTGCATTTTGAGGCCGATGTCGCGCAGTTTCTTCAGCGGCACATCCGGCAGGAAGAAGTCCATCGCGCGGCCAACCATGTGTTGGCTCTCCCGGGCCACACCCTTCGAGCGGCTGCGCAGCATGGCGTTCGTCGCCGGCGAACGATAGGCGCTGACCACATGGATATAGGCTGTCGAGCCGCTGGCGCGATAGGCCTGCCAGACAAGATCGAGCAGGCGCGGATCCATCTTCGTCGGTTCGTTGCGACGCCAGTCGCGCAGCATGAGATTGATCTTCTTCAATCCCGCCGGATCATAGCGCCCATTGCGCTTGAAGACGATTTCAGCCTTCTCTCCCGTATGGAGATGTTGAATCTTCAAAGCACGCGTCTCCGCGAACGCGCCGGTAGCGCACAGGCAAAGGAACGCTGCGATGATGGCAGGCAGGGTCCAAAGACGGGAAGCACCGGGGGCGTTTTGTACGTTTTCGCTCACGTTCATGCCTTGCACGTTCTTTTGTTACGGGCGATTTAGATTTCCGCCCAGATCAGGAGCCTTTCGGCCCTCTTCCTGACAAGCATGGATCTGACCGGCGAAGACGGGCATCCATGCCACAATACGTCATGTCGATGAATAGCATCTTGGTTAATGAATCGTGTCTTGCCGGAATGCGCTTCGGCTGGATTTGCCTGTGGCAGCCATTTTCTGAAGCAATGCACCGCTGATCGGGTCCGCCAGCACGAGGGCCGCGCCATCCCATGTACCCGCCTCGCCCTCGCAAATGCAGAGGACGATCGTGCGGCAACAGGGATGTTGGAAACTGGTGCTGCGAGAGAGGATTGAACTCTCGACCTCTCCCTTACCAAGGGAGTGCTCTACCACTGAGCTACCGCAGCCGCTGATGGCGGGGCTTCTGCCATATCGAACCGGCAAGCGCAAGGCCAAGTGCAACGCTTCTGTGAAAGGCTTTGCCGGATGGCTTTTAATGACATGGCAGTGCCACAATGTTGGCTATCCCTGAACAGCAAGCTGGTGGGTCGCCGGCGGGATGGGGCGATGGACGACAAGACAATTCCAGTGAAAAAGGATGGTCCACCGAAAAGCAGCGCAACAATCCGCAAGGATCGGCTCGCCGAGCAATTGCGCGCCAATCTGCAGAAGCGCAAGGCGCAGTCGCGCTCGCGGCGGACCGGCGAGGCCGACCTGCGTCCGGACGGGCTCGCTGCATCGAAGAAAATACAAAAAGATTAACTCAAATAGGTCACTCTTGGCCTGGGGTGGGCGAAATCCTATTTCTTGAACCAGATTGGCCAATGGTCTAGACGGGCCGCTACTCAAACGATTGAACCGGCCCTTTTTTGGCCGAGAGGGACGTTCTTCCATGGATCGCATCAGAATTGTCGGGGGCAACAAGCTCTCCGGAAGCATTCCGATCTCGGGCGCGAAAAACGCGGCGCTGCCTTTGATGATCGCCTCGCTTTTGACCGATGACACGCTGACGCTGGAAAACGTGCCGCATCTGGCCGATGTTGAGCAGCTGATCCGCATCCTGGGCAATCACGGCGTCGATTATTCGGTCAATGGCCGCCGCGAGAAGCAGAATGAGGGCTATTCGCGCACCATCAACTTCTCCGCCCGCAACATCGTCGACACCACAGCGCCCTACGAGCTGGTGTCGAAGATGCGCGCCTCGTTCTGGGTGATCGGCCCGCTGCTGGCCCGCATGGGCGAAGCAAAAGTGTCGCTGCCGGGCGGTTGCGCCATCGGCACGCGGCCGGTCGATCTGTTCCTCGAGGGCCTCCAGGCGCTGGGCGCTGATATCGACGTCGACACCGGCTATGTCATCGCCAAGACCCGGAATGGCCGCCTTGTCGGCAACCGCTATATCTTCCCGAAGGTCTCGGTCGGCGCCACCCATGTGCTGATGATGGCCGCGGCACTCGCCAAGGGCGAGACGGTGCTGGAAAATGCCGCCTGCGAGCCCGAGATCGTCAATCTGGCCGAGTGCCTCAACGCCATGGGCGCGAAGATTTCCGGCGCCGGCACGCCAACCATTGCCATCGACGGCGTCGAATCGCTCTCCGGTGCGCGCGTGCGCGTCATTCCCGACCGCATCGAGACCGGCACCTATGCGATGGCCGTCGCCATGACCGGCGGCGACGTCGTGCTCGAAGGCGCGCGTGCGGACCTGCTGCAGACCGCACTGGACGTGATCGCCCAGACGGGTGCGGAGATCACGCCGACCAATTCCGGCATCCGGGTGAGGCGCAACGGCGCCGGCATTTCGCCGGTCGACGTGACGACAGCACCCTTCCCGGCCTTCCCGACCGATTTGCAGGCGCAGTTCATGGGCCTGATGACCATGGCCAAGGGTAAGTCGCGCATCACCGAGACGATCTTCGAGAACCGCTTCATGCATGTGCAGGAACTGGCGCGGCTCGGCGCTCACATCACGCTTTCGGGCCAGACGGCGATCGTCGACGGCGTGCCGAAGCTGAAGGGCGCGCCGGTCATGGCGACCGATCTTCGCGCCTCTGTCTCGCTGGTCATCGCCGGCCTGGCGGCGGAAGGCGAGACCACGGTCAACCGCGTCTACCACCTCGATCGCGGCTTCGAGCGGCTGGAAGAAAAGCTGTCCAACTGCGGCGCGGTGATCGAACGGATTTCGGCGTAGCCCGCGACCTCGGCTCCTCTCTAGCAACGCAGGAGATTGGCGAAATCCTTCGCGGCAGCGTCCTTCTCCCCGTCACTATCCGGGGAGAAGTGCCCGGCAGGGCGATGAGGGGCAGCGCAGAGCTGCAGCTGTTGGTGCGGTTGCACCGATCGCCAAGACCGCCTAACAGAAGGCTGAACAATCAACCTTCAGGTGCGAAATCCGTATGACCGCCCTTAAGCTTATCGCGCTCGACGACCAGGATCTGAGCATCGTTTCGGCTCATGTCCAGGATGCCGTGCTGAAAGTCAGCGACCTCGAATTCCTCCCCGCGGCCAAGCGTTTCCTGCTGACCATGAACCGTTTCGTCTGGGAGGCAAAATCCGGCCTGTTTCGCCAGCATAATGAGCGACGGCAGGCCGTGCTGCATTTCGACCGCGTGCTCGGCGCCAAGACCAGCGGTATTGACCGCGACAAGCCTGCCGAAGTCCTGTCGCTGCTGGCGATCAGCTTCATCGAGATCAGCAAGCCGGCCGGCATCGTCGAGCTGATCTTCTCGGGCGGCGGTGCGATCATGCTCGATGTCGAGTGCATCGAGGCCCGTCTTGCCGACATCGGCGGCGCGTGGGAAGCCACCTCGCGCCCCATCCACAAGGCCTGAGCGTCCGATGGCCATCACGCTTCGTCAGTCCGATGCCGATTTCGAGCAACGTTTCGCCGCCTTCCTCACGACCAAGCGGGAGGTCTCCGCCGATGTCGATGCCGCGGTGCGCGACATCATCGCGCGCGTGCGCGCCGAGGGCGACGCGGCACTGATCGACTATACGCGGAAATTCGATCGCGCCGATTTGACCGGCCTCGGCATTGCCGTGTCTAAGGAAGACATCGCAACCGCCTACGAAACGGCCGACCCAAAGACGATCGAGGCGCTGGAGTTCGCGCGCGACCGCATCCGCTCGCATCATGAACGGCAGCGGCCGAAGGACGATCGCTATACAGATGCCGCCGGCGTCGAGCTCGGCTGGCGTTGGACGGCGATCGAGGCCGTCGGGCTCTATGTGCCGGGCGGTACGGCGAGCTATCCGAGCTCGGTGCTGATGAACGCCGTGCCGGCCAGAGTGGCCGGCGTCGAGCGCATCGTCATGGTCGTGCCTGCGCCGGGCGGCATCATCAATCCGCTGGTGCTGGTGGCAGCGGACATATCAGGCGTTTCCGAAATCTACCGCGTCGGCGGCGCGCAGGCGATCGCCGCCCTCGCCTATGGCACCGAGACAATCCGGCCGGTCGCCAAGATCGTCGGCCCGGGCAATGCCTATGTCGCGGCAGCCAAGCGCCAGGTTTTCGGCACCGTCGGCATCGACATGATCGCCGGGCCATCGGAAGTGCTTGTCGTGGCCGACGGCAGCAACGATCCGAACTGGATCGCTGCCGACCTGCTGGCCCAGGCCGAACACGACGCTTCGGCACAGTCGATCCTGGTCACCGACGATCCGGCTTTCGGCATCGCGGTCGAACAGGCGGTCGAGCGCCAGTTGCAGAGCCTGCCACGCGCTGAAACGGCAGCGGCGAGCTGGCGCGATTTTGGTGCCGTGATCCAGGTGTCGACCATCGACGCCGCGCTGCCGCTGGTCGATCGCATCGCCGCCGAACATGTCGAACTGGCCATCGACGACGCCGAGGACTTCCTGTCGCGGATGCGCAATGCCGGTGCGGTCTTTCTCGGCCGCCACACGCCGGAAGCCATCGGCGACTATGTCGGCGGCTCCAACCATGTGCTGCCGACGGCGCGCTCGGCGCGTTTCTCGTCCGGCCTGTCCGTGCTCGATTTCGTCAAGCGCACGTCGATCCTCAAGCTTGGACCGGAGCAGTTGCGTATCTTGGCGCCGGCGGCGATTGCGCTGTCCAAGGCGGAGGGTCTTGACGCGCATGGACGCTCCGTCGCCATACGGTTGAACATTTAGGCGGCGATGTCTGGCCCCGATCAAACCCGCGCCAGGCTGATCGATGTCGAACTCGATGAATCGATCGGCCGGTCAACGCCGGATGTCGAGCATGAACGTGCAGTGGCGATCTTCGACCTGATCGAGGAGAACAGTTTCCAGCCCGTCAATGACAGCGGCGACGGCCCTTACCGGCTGAAACTGTCGCTGGCCGAGCAGCGCCTGGTGTTTGCCGTGGCGCGCGAGGATGGCACCGCCGTCGTCACCCATATCCTGTCGCTGACGCCGCTCCGGCGCATCGTCAAGGATTACTACATGATCTGCGAAAGCTACTACGACGCCATCCGCTCCTCGACGCCGAGCCATATCGAGGCGATCGACATGGGCCGCCGCGGCCTGCACAATGAAGGTTCGCAGACGCTGATGGACCGGCTGTCCGGCAAGATCGACATCGACTTCGATACGGCGCGCCGGCTGTTCACGCTGGTCTGCGTGCTGCACTGGCGGGGCTAGCCCTGTCGCCCGGCGCCCTGCCCCGTTCGATCCTGTTCCTGTGCGGCATGAATGCCGTGCGCTCGCCAATGGCGGAGCAGCTGGCGCGCCGGATGCTGCCCGCCACCGTCTTTGTCGCTTCGGCCGGCGTTCGCGCCGGCGAGCGCGATCCGTTCGTCGATGCGGTGCTGGCCGAAGAAGATCTCACGCTGGGCGAGCGCCACCCAAGGACGATGGACGATCTCGAGGACGACTATTTCGACCTGATCGTCACGCTGGCACCCGAAGCGCACCACGCCGCACTCGAACTCACCCGCTCGCTCGCCGTCGAGGTCGAATATTGGCCGACGCCGGACCCGACCGACGCCGGTGGCACGCGCGAACAGATCATGGCAGCGTACCGGGACGTCCGCGAGCGGCTGAAGGTGCGCATAGGCCGACGTTTCTTGCTTCCAGAGGCAAAAAACGCGACGGATTAAGCGTGTTCACAAGCGGACGATTATCATATAGGTTCCGCCGAAATTCCGGCCAGGGTGCTGGAACTACCATCCAAGCAAAGGTATCGAATGCCGAAGGAAGAAGTCCTCGAGTTTCCGGGTGTCGTGACGGAATTGTTGCCGAACGCGATGTTCCGGGTAAAGCTCGAAAACGAACACGAAATCATCGCCCATACGGCCGGCCGCATGCGCAAGAACCGCATCCGCGTGCTGACCGGCGACAAGGTTCTGGTCGAGATGACGCCATACGACCTGACCAAGGGCCGCATCACCTATCGTTTCAAGTAAGCAAAGCCCGACTGGTCCGCGATGAGCATTTTGCAGAAGCTGGTGCTTGCCTCGGGTTCGCCGCGCCGAATCGAGCTCTTGCAGCAGGCCGGGATCGAGCCGGACCGCGTGCTGCCGGCCGATATCGACGAAACGCCGCTGCGTGCCGAGCATCCGCGCTCGCTGGCCAAGCGGCTGTCGAAGGAAAAGGCCGAAAAGGCGTTTGCGTCACTGAAGACCGAAGCCGACTATGCGCCGGGTTTCGTGCTGGCCGCCGACACGGTGGTTGCCGTCGGGCGGCGCATCCTGCCCAAGGCAGAAACCCTCGACGACGCTGCCAACTGTCTCGGGCTGTTGTCGGGCCGTTCGCATCGGGTCTATTCCGGCATCTGCCTTATCACCCCGGGTGGCAAGCTGCGCCAGCGCCTGGTCGAGACGCGGGTGCGTTTCAAGCGGCTGCCGCGCGAAGAGATCGACGCCTATATCGCCTCGGGCGAATGGCGCGGCAAGGCGGGCGGCTACGCCGTCCAGGGCCTCGCCGGCGCCTTCGTCGTCAAGCTGGTCGGCTCCTACACCAACATCGTCGGGCTGCCGCTTTATGAGACCATCGCGCTGCTGAGCGGCGAAGGCTTCAAGGTGCATGGCGGCTGGCTGGCGGGAACCCGGCTGTGAATTCCGATCCCAAAGTCACGCCCTTGCGCCCAAAGCGCCCCTGTCCCGAATGCGGCAAGCCCTCGGCGCGCGACAGCTTTCCGTTCTGCTCGACGCGCTGCAAGGACATCGACCTCAACCGCTGGCTGAAGGGCGCCTATGTCATCAAGGCCCGCGATGACGAGGAAGAGACGGATCCCGACGCTCCGAAATGAGGTCGTCAGGCGGCCTCGGTCTTGCGCGCCACCCGCGCCCAGCCCGGCAGCCAGTCGCCGTGAGCGGCCAAGAGATCATCGACCAGTGACCAGATCTGGTCGAGATCGAGTTCGGCCGCGGTGTGCGGATCCATCATCGCCGCGTGGTAGATGTGCTCGCGGTTCTCGGTCATCAGAGCCCGCACCGTCAGTTCCTGCACGTTGATGTTGGTGCGGATCAGCGCGGTCAATTGCGGCGGCAGGTCGCCTATATAGGTCGGCTGGATGCCGGAGGCATCGACCAGGCACGGCACTTCGGCGGCGCAATCCCGAGGCAGCGAGGTGATGCAGCCATTGTTGCGGACATTGCCGTAGATCACCGACGGCTCGCCGGTCCAGACTGAATTCATGATCGAGGAGGCATATTCCGGGGACTGCTCTACCTCGATGCGATCGGCCGAGCGATAGGCTTCAGCCTGCCCCTTCCAGCGCTCGATCTGCTCGATGCAGCGCTTGGGATATTCATCAAGCGGGATGCCGTACTTCTCGATCAGGTCCGGGCGGCCGTCCTTGATGAAATAGGGCGTATATTCGGCAAAATGCTCCGAGCTCTCGGTGACGAAATAGCCGAGCCTGGTCAGCATCTCGTAGCGCACCTTGTTGGGACAGCGCGGGTTCCAGCCGGGCTTGGGCGCGCGGCCTTCGCGATAGGCGCGCACGAGATCTGGGTAGAGGTCGCGGTAGGAACCGTCCGGCTGGCGATGCTCGAACTTCAGATAGAACGCCATGTGGTTGATGCCGGCCGAGCGATAGCGGATCTCTTCGTAGGGAAGGTCGAGGTCTTCAGCCAGCTCCATCGCCGTGCCCTGCACCGAATGGCAGAGGCCGACCTGCCTGATCGCAGGGTATTTCTCTGCTATCGCCCAGGTGTTGATCGCCATCGGGTTGACATATTGCAGCATGATCGCATCGGGGCAGACGGCGAGCATGTCTTCGCACACCTTCCACAGATGCGGCACGGTCCTCAGACCCCGCATGATGCCGCCGACGCCGAGCGTGTCGGCGATCGTCTGGCGCAGGCCGTATTTCTTCGGCACCTCGAAGTCAGTGACGGTGCAGGGCTCGTAGCCCCCGATCTGGAAGGCGACGACGACGAAATCCGCGCCGGCCAGCGCCTTGCGCTGATCCGAATGGGTCTCGGTCTTCGCCTTGACGCCAAGCGTCGCGATCAGCTTGTTGACGACAATGGCGCTCTCTTCCAGCCGCTGCGGATTGATGTCCATCAGCGCGATCGTCGCGCCGGACAGCGACGGGCGCTGCAGCACGTCGCCGACAATGTTCTTCATGAACACCGTCGAGCCGGCGCCGATGAACGTGATCTTGGGATTTCTTGCCATGCTAACCTCCGGCATATGTTCAGGCCACATCGAAAGCGGCCCTGACGAGCCGTTCGGTGTAAGCGGTCTTGGGATTGGACAGGACGTCGTCGACGGGGCCCTGCTCGACGATCTTGCCGTTCTGCATGACGATCACGCGATGGCATAGCGCGCGCACCACCTTGAGGTCGTGCGAGATGAAGAGGTAGCTGAGACCGCGCTCGTCCTGCAGCTTGCGCAGGAGGTCGATGATCTGCGCCTGGACGGAGAGGTCCAGCGCCGATGTCGGCTCGTCGAGCAGGATGAATTCTGGTTCGAGCGCTATGGCGCGGGCGATCGCGATCCGTTGTCGCTGGCCGCCGGAGAATTCGTGCGGAAACCGCGACAGTATATCGCCCGGCATGCCGGCGCTGACCAGCGCGTCGCGCACCCGTTCGACCCGCTCGCGCCGCGTCGCCCCTATGCTGTTGACGATCAGCCCTTCCTCGATGATCTGGCCGATCGTCATGCGCGGGTTGAGCGAGGAGAACGGATCCTGGAAGACGATCTGCATGCGCGAGCGCAACGGCCGCATCTCGGCCCGCGACAGGCCGTGGATCGGCTTGCCGTCGAAACGGATCTCGCCGCGCTTGGCGTCGATCAACCGGAGCAGGGCCTGGCCGAAGGTGGTCTTGCCGGAGCCGGACTCGCCGACCAGCCCCAGCGTCTCATGACGACAGAGTTTCAGGCTGAGATCGTCGACGGCGACCAATTCGCGCCAGTCGGGTTTCAGAAAGGTGCCGTGGCGCAGCATGAATGAGACGCGCACGCCGCTGGCCTCGAGAATGGTGCCACAGCCCTCCGGCAGCGGCTTCGGCTGCCCGTGCGGCTCTGAAGCCAGCAGCCGCCTCGTATAGGGATGCCGCGGATCGCCGAACAGCCGTTCGGTGGCGTTGTGCTCGCACATTTCGCCATGCTGCATGACATAGACGTAGTCGGAGAACTGGCGCACCACGGTGAGGTCGTGGGTGATCAGGATCACCGCCATGCGCAGCTCTTTCTGCAGGCTGCGGATCAGGTTCAGGATCTGCGCCTGGACGGTGACATCGAGCGCCGTGGTCGGCTCATCGGCGATCAGCACGTCGGGATTGTTGGCCAGCGCCATGGCGATCATCACCCGCTGGCGTTGCCCGCCCGAGAGCTGATGCGGGTATTGTCTGAGCCGCGCGGCAGGATCGGGAATCTGCACGTGCTGCAGAAGTTCGAGCGCTCGCGCCCAAGCCTGTTTGCGGCTGACCTTACGATGCACCCGGATCGCCTCGACGATCTGGCTGCCGACCGTATAGATCGGGTTGAGCGAACTCATCGGCTCCTGGAAGATCATCGAGATGCGGTTGCCGCGCAGCTTGCGCCGGGCGCTCTCGGGAAATTTCAGGATGTTTTGCCCGTCATAACAGACGCTCGAGCCGGGCGACACCGTGGCGCGCCGCGACAGCAGGCCCATGACGGTGCGCGCCGTCACCGACTTGCCCGAACCGGATTCGCCGACGATGGCGATCGTCTCGCCGCGATAGAGCTGGAACGAGATGTCCTTGACCGCTTCGACGACGCCATGCTCCACCTTGAAGGCCACGGCGACGTTGCGGGCATCGATGATCGGCTGGTCCTGGCGTCCGTCATGGTCGTGACGGACGATCGGTGCGAAGGATTCGGCGAGCGCGACGGTCATCTCAGCACCTCAATAAGGGTCGACGGCGTCGCGCAGGCCGTCGCCAAGCGCGTTGAAGGCAAAGACGGTGACCAGCACAAAACCGACCGGCGACAGGATCCAGGGATAGGTGCCGATGACGGAATAGGTCGCGGTGTCCTGCAGCATCAGGCCCCACGAGATCAGCGGCGGCTTGACGGCGAAGCCGAGGAAACCGAGGAAGGATTCGAGCAGCACCACGGTCGGGATCGCCAGCGTCACGGCGACGATCACATGGCTCATCACATTGGGGAAGATGTGCTGCATGATGATGCGCCGGTCGGTGGCGCCGACCGCCATGGCGGCGCGCACATACTCGATCCGCGCCAGCGCCAGCGTCTTGCCGCGCACTTCGCGCGACATCTGCGCCCAGCCCAAGGCCGACATGACGATGATGACGAAAGCGAGGAAGACGTTGGTGGGAGCGGTGACCGGGATCAGTGTCGTCAGCGCCAGATAGAGCGGCAGCTGCGGGAAGGCGAGCACCAGTTCGACGAAGCGCTGCATCCAGACATCGAACCTGCCGCCGAAATAGCCGGAAACCATGCCGACGGTGGTGCCAATGACGGTGATGATGAAGACGACCGTCAGGGCGATCATCAGCGAGACGCGCGAGCCGTGGATGGCGCGCGACAGCACGTCACGGCCGAACTTGTCGGTGCCCAGGAAATGCACCGGCTGGCCGTCCAGCGAGCCGAACAGATGCCGGTCCGCCGGCAGCAGCCCAAACAGCTTGTAGGGCGCGCCATGCACGAAGAAACCGAGCAGCCTAGGATGATCATAGTCGGGGCCGACGACGGGCTGGAAAGTGACCGGATCGAGGTCCGCCGAATCGGCCAGCGCATAGACCCTCGGCCGTGCGGTGAAACCGCCGTCTCTGTCATGGAAGCTTGGCACCTGCGGCGGAGCGAAGCCGACATCCGTGACCTTCGGGTCCATTGGCGCGATGAATTCGGCTAATACGGCCATCACCAGCAGCAGCACGACGAGCCAGAGCCCGGCCATGCCGGTCCAGGAGCGCTTCAGCCGGCGCCAGACAAGCGCCATGTAGCTTTCGTTGCCATGCGCCGGTTTGGCGACGATGGGCCCTTCGGCAGGCAGCGGTGGAGGGGATGGATCGCGCGCCAGCATCTCAACGCTCCCCGAACTGGCGCACGCGCGGATCGAGCAGCACGAGCAGCATGTCGGCGATGATGTTGCCGACGATGAGCGTCGCCGACAGAACCATCATGAAGGTGGCAGTGACATAGACGTCGCCGACAGCCATGGAGCCGACGATCGCCGGGCCGACGGTCGGCAGTGCGAAGATGATCGCCGTCTCGATCTCGCCGGTCAGCATATAGGGCAGCACCACGCCCTGATACATGATGAGCGGATGCAGCGCGTTGGGCACGGCGTGGCGCATGACGACAGCAGCACCCGTCAGCCCCTTGGCCCTTGCCGTCTCGACATATTGCGCGTTCAGCGTATCGAGCAGATTGCCGCGCATGACGCGCATATTGTAGGCGAGGCCGCCGAAAGTGGCGATCGCCACCACCGGCCAGACATGTTTGACGAGGTCGACGAATTTGGCCCACGACCACGGCGCACCACCATATTGCGGCGAGAAGAATGAGCCGATCTCAGACACGTTGAACTGGAAGACCAGGAGATAGACGATGATCAGCGCCATCAGGAAGCGCGGCACCGTCATACCGAGGAAGGAGATGGCCGACAGTGTCGAGTCGATCCAGGTGTATTGCCTTGTCGCCGCCCATATGCCGAATGTGATGCCCAGCACCGAGGCCAGCAGATGGCAGACCAGCGCCAGAAAGAGCGTGCGCGGCAGGCGCTCTCCGACCACATCGGCGACCGGTTTGTTGTAGTACAGGCTGTAGCCGAAATCGCCTCGAGTGACGATGCCGACGATCCAGTTGAGATACTGCACGGGCAGCGGCTTATCGAGGCCATGCTCGATGCGATAGGCCTTTGCCTGCGCGTCGGCCTCGGCAAAGGAAGCTCCACCCTGGTTGATCGCCTGCGAGCGGATGTAGTCGGCATAGTCACCCGGCGGCGCCTGGATGATGGCAAAGGTGGCCAGGCTCAAAATGGCGAGGACCGGGATTGCCGACGCTATGCGCGTGAGCAGGAATCGCAGCATGGACGGTTCGTTTCCTTGTCTCGCCGATCGCGCCCTTGGTTGCGTCCGGAGGTTGGTTTGTCCGGCCGCGCCAGCGGCGCGGCCGGAGGTCTCTCAGTCAGGGAGGTAAACCTAATTCATCAGCCCCTTCTCTCCGGGTTTGCCGGGCAGCTCATCGGGGAACAATTCATATTTCGCCTGCTTGTCTGCGGCGACAAATACCCGTTCGCGGATGATCGAATCCTCGGCCCAGTTGAACATGAAGATCGGCGTGCCCTGCGGAATGTTCGAGAAGCGCTTGTTGACGATCAGCGCGCCGGGATATTCCGTCAGGCCGACATTGTAGACGTGCTCCGTCGAGATCTTCTGGAATTGTTTCATCAAGCTGGCGCGCTGGTCATTGTCCTGCGTGGAGACGAACTTGTTGACGATGTCGACGAGGTCCTTTTCGAACGGCATCACATCGACCTCGCCATTTTCCGGCGCACGATGGTCCCAGCTGGTGCGCGGGCCGACAGGGGCAAGCTGCACGGTGTTCTGCACCACCGAGGTCAGTTCCTGTTCGTTGCGCCGGACCAGCCAATCGAAGCGGCCGGAGTATTGCGAAGCGTCCCGCTGGGTGCCGTTGAGGCCGTTGAGCACGACCCGCAGCCCGAGCTTTTCCATCTGGGCGACGACGCCTTCGGCAAGGCTTTTGTCGGTCGTGTAGTCGTTGTTGACCAGCATCACGATCTCGACATTCTTGCCGCCGGCGGTGCCGGAAGGGAAATTCACGAAGCCGTCGCCGTCCGTATCCTTGAGGCCGGCCTTGGCGAGTTCAGCCTTGGCGCCATCGAGGTCGAAGGGGTAGTAGACCGTCGAATTGCGGTCGTAGAAGCTGGTTCCTGACGACAAGCCGCCGGGATAGATGGCGGTGAACGGCCCCTTGACCAGCGAGTCGCCGAGCGCCTTGCGGTCGAGCGCCATGGTGACGGCCTTGCGGAAATCCTCGTTGCGGTTCAGCTCGCGGATCGCCTGGCCGCGTTCGTCCGGATTGCCCCAGCCATTGGCGGAAAAATTAAAGCGCAGATTGTAGCCGATGAGCCGCGGGCCGAAAGCAAGACGGGCAGGCGCGTTCGCCTCCGCCGCACGCTTCAGCGAGGCGACGAAGTTTTCCGGCTGCTCCAGATTGGAAAAATCAGCCGCGCCGGCCACCGCCTGGACGTCGCGATCGGCCCAGGTCGACAGCTTGTAGTGCAGTTCGTTGAGATAGGGCAGTTGATTGCCCTTTTCGTCGACCTTCCAGTAATAGGGATTGCGGCGCATGACGATGATGTCGTCCGGCCGGTATTCGACCGGGACCCAGCCGCCCATCACCGGCATGTTCATGAATTCCGGCGGGAAGGCATTCTTGAACTGGTCATAGGTGTTCTTCGAATATTTCGGATGCTGCGGCTTCAGGATGTGCGCGGGACCAGGACAGAAGGTGCCGTAGGCCATGGCATACAGGTACTGCTTCGGGAAGGCGTCCTTGAAGGTCCATTCGACGGTGTAGTCGTCGATCTTCTTCAACGTCGTGCCGACGCCGAAGGTTTCCGGCGTGGCGCCGTTCAGCGGCGAGACGTTGGGATCGACGACCTCGTCGTCCCAGTAGAACATGACGTCGTCGGCATTGAACGGCACGCCGTCCGACCACTTCGCGCCTTCGATGAGGTGCATGGTCAGCTTGTGGCCATCGCTCGACCAATCCCAGCTCCTGGCCAGGTTCGGCAGCGGCTCGGTGTCCTTGGCCTCGACCTGGAACAGCGGTGCGGTACGCGTCAGGCATTCGGAGAGGCCGATGTCGATGCCGCCCCAGCCTTGCGTCTGACCGGCGCCGTAGTTCCAGCCTTCCGGCCGCCCGCCGATGACGTGGCGCATCGTATCGCCATAGACGCCGATGCCGTCTTGCATATTGCCCGTCTTGAAGACCAGCGGCTCCTTCGGCAGCCTGTCTTTCACCGGCGGAAGCTTGCCGGTCTTGACGTATTTCTCGGTGACCCAGTCGGGCTCGTGATATTCGGGAAGCGCCTTGAACTCCAGAATGGAGTCGCGCGCGACATAATTGATCTTGCCTTCGGCGGGAAACGGTGTCGGCGCCGGCGGAACCGTCGGCTCGGAAGCGTATGCACTGAGTGCCGAGACCGAGACGCTCAGCGCCAGTCCGGCAGCAAGGCCGATATTGCGTAAATTCCTCACTGTCTCTCTCCCTCTTGTTGGTCCGGAGCGTTTGCACCCGCTCCGCCTCTCCTCGAATTCAAACGGCTTCGTGGCAGTGGATCCGCCTCCCATGGATCCACCATCACCGCATGAATTTCCAGCCGGCCCGTTTCAGCCGGCCCGTTTCAGCCGGCTTGCTTCAGCGCGGCTTTTTCGGCGCGCAATTCCTCGATCGAGCGAACACTGCGCCGTGCGGCGCCCGCCCACTCGCGGGTCTTCACCTTGGATGTCGACAGCCGCTCCCTGGCGGCCGGAACCGCATGGGCGTATTGCGGCAGCCAGGCTGCCTGGGCGACGACCATTTCGTCGACCATCTGCCAAACCTCCTCCGGCGTCGAAACCGCGCCGACCAACGGGTCATGCAGCACGGCGAGCTTCAGAAGATCGATGTCGCCTGATATCGCGGCATGCACCGACATGCGCTGGACGTTGATCGAAGCGATGCAGGTGGCGGCGCAAGCCTCCGGCAACGTGATGCCGGCGGCCATGTTGATGCCGAAACGGTCGACGAAGCCCGGCGACTCGATGATGGCATCGTGCGGCAGGTTGGTGATCACCCCATTGTTCTTGACGTTGAAGTGGCCGCGATAGACGCGGTTGGTCTCCAGCGCCTCCAATATGTGGCTGGCATGCTCGTTGGAGCGTTTCTCGCGGTCGATCGGCTTGGACGCCGCTTCGAGGAACTGCGGATATTCCGTCTCGAACCAGTTGCGGGTTTCGGTGGAGTAGCGGAGATAGCCGCCGGTCTCGCCGTGAATCCAGTCGGACATATCGATCCAGCGCGTAATCTCGTCGGGACGTTTGCGGTACCAGGGCAGATATTCGGAAAGATGACCGTTGCTTTCGGTCGAATAGACGCCGAAGCGCTTCAGGACGTCGATGCGCAGCTTCTCCTGCCTGGAATAGACCGGATGCGCCTCGAAAGCGGCCACCAGTTCATCCTTGCCAATGGGGCGGCCGTTGAGGCGCAGATCGATGAACCAGGTCTGGTGGTTGATGCCGGAACAGACATAGTCGAGCTCCTGCGTGGACTTCGCGCCAAGCACCTCGGCGATCTGCTCGGCGCCGTGCTGGACGCCGTGACAGAGCCCGACAGTGTCGACCTTGCCGTATTCGATCGCCGCCCAGGTGTTCATCGCCATCGGGTTGGCGTAGTTCAGGAATTTGACGTTCGTCTCGGCGACCTCGCGTATATCCTTGCAGAAATCCAGGATCACCGGAATGTTGCGCTGGCCATAGAGAATGCCGCCGGCACAGATCGTATCGCCGACGCACTGGTCGATGCCGTATTTCAAGGGAATGCGGATATCGTCGGCATAGGCTTCGAGGCCGCCGACCCGCACGCAGCTGATGACGTAGCGAGCGCCTTCGAGCGCCTTGCGGCGGTCGGTGGTCGCCGTCACCCTGGTCGGCAACCTGTTTGCCTGGACGATCCTGTCGAGGATCGCCTTGATCATCTGAAGATTGTGCTCGCTGACGTCGGTCAGCGCGAATTCGATGTCCTTGAATTCGGGCACGCACAGGATGTCGGTGAACAATTTCTTGGTGAAGCCGACGCTGCCGGCACCGATGATAGCGATTTTGAAACTCATCAGCCGCACCTCATTCCATTTTAAATTGCAGGCAAGGAATGACAATGGGAGGCTCTAGCCACATGCCGCGACATGTATGCAGGACAAGCCGGAATCCGGCTCGCCAACCTCCCTGTCCGCTCCTTGACTGCGGATCTCTCTCGCTTTTCGATGGGGATTATGCGCTTATTCGCGAGCGCGACCAGAGAAGGATTATGCTTTCAGGGGTAATTTTGTGCTGCATAATTTGATAGAACACGGACAGTCCATGCGCACGATCTCGCTGCCGCGCGGCCGCCAGCGCCTGCACGCCATGCCGACGAGCACGGGCTACGAAGTGCGCGAGGACGAAATCTACGACTGGGACGGCCGCAAGCGCGGTCAGACACCGTTCACCGTGCTCCAGCACACGATCAGCGGGACTGGCCGGCTGCGCTACGAAAACCGCAACTACCGCTTGCAGAAGAACGACACATTGCTGGTGCTGGTGCCGCACAACCACCGCTACTGGCTGGCTGGAGATGAGCGCTGGGAATATTTCTGGATTTCGATGAACGGCGAGGAAGCGCTGCGCATCCACAAGTCGATCCTCAGCGTCTCGGGTCCTGTATTTCGGCTGCAGCCGGCGACAATCGATCATCTTGCCGATTGCAGCCTGCGCCTGATCAAAGGCGCCGCTTCGCCGGGTGCTGCTTCCGCGATAGCCTACGAGGCTGCGATGGCGCTCTATGACGATGTCTTCGGTTCCCATGCCTTCGCCGAAAAACTAAGCGCCATGCAGCCGGTCATCGATCACATCAACGCCAATCTCGACAAGCCGCTGCCGGTGGCGGACCTGGTCCAGATCAGCGGCCTCAGCCGAGCCCATTTCTCACGCTGTTTCGCCGAGAGCGAAGGCCTGCCTCCGGCCGAGTTCGTGCTGCAGCAGCGCCTGCAACGCGCGGCGAAGCTGCTGACCAAAGCGGATTTTTTGCCGGTGAAGGAGGTCGCCATCCTATGCGGCTTCGAGGAAGCGAACTATTTTTCAAAGGTCTTCCGCCGCTGCTACGGCATCACACCGAGCCAGTTCCGCACCACAGGCATGTACGCGAATTTGCGGACTCCGGCCAGGCGCGGCGTCAGGGCGTTCGATGACGAGGCCTGACGCCGCCACGGTTAAACAGGCAGCCAACTAGGCAGCGCGCAGGCTGCCGCCGTCCAGCCATTCGAGATCGGCTTGCGAAAGCGTGATGTCGAGAGCGCGCAGGCTGTCGTCCAGTTCATCCAACGTGCGTGGCCCGATCAGCGGGATGGAGGGGAAGGGCTGAGCGAGCACATAGGCCAGCGCAATATGGATCGGGCTCTTGCCCAGTCTCGCGGCAAGTTCGATCGCCCGGTCGCGGCGGCCGAAATTCCGCTCGGAGTACCAGACCCGCACCAGCTCCTCATTGTCTTGCTTGTCGCGACCCGCCCGATCGGTGAAGAAGCCGCGCCCCTGGCTCGACCAGGCGAAATTCGGCATCTGCCTGGATGTCAGCCAGGCCTTCCACGCATCCGTGGAGGACGTGACGCAGCCAGCCCAGATCGGCTCCAGCATTTCGGCCAGCGAGAAATTGTTGGACAGCGCACCGGGCTTTTGCTTGCCGGTGCGTTCGGCGTAGGCAATTGCCTCATCCAGGCGTTCCATCGTCCAGTTCGAACCGCCGAACGGGCCGCGGATGCGGCCGGCCTTGACCTCGCGATCCATCGCATCGACGAATTCGCCGACCGGCACATCCGGATTGTCGCGGTGCATGAAGTAGACATCGACATGATCGGTCTGCAGGCGTTCGAGCGTCTGGTCGAGCTGCTTGCCGATCACATCAGGATAGCACAGCGGCGAGTGCGCGCCCTTGGCGATGACCACCGATTTCGCGCGCACGCCACGGTTTTTCAACCATTCGCCAAGCAGCTTCTCGGTATAGCCGCCGCCATAGACATAGCCGGTATCGAAGAGATTGCCGCCGGCCTCGAAAAAGGCATCGAGCAGGATCGAACCTGAGGAAAACGTGCGGAAATCCTCGAAGCCGAGCGCCACCACCGATGCCGGTTTCGACAGGCCAGGAATGGTGCGCTTGGCGATCGCCGTGCCGCCGGACCGCAAAGGCCGGCCGGAGATGGTGTTGGTGCGTTGCTCGGCCTTCTCGATACCGTATTCGAGGCCGGCTGCCGCCCGCCATTTGTCCAGCACACGCAAGGTGCCGAGGCTTTCCGCCCACGCCATGCCCGGCCAGGCGAATTCTTGGCCGCCGGCGCGGATCGCCTCGCCGGCTGCGTCGACCTCGAAGGAATAGACATGGCGCTTCTCGTCGACGCTGATGGTCTGGCGCGTACCATCGGAGGCGATGACGTCTATCCGGCCGAGACCGACATCGCGGTTGCCGCCGGCGAACCAGAAGTCCGGCACTTCGATGCGGCCCCTTGTGCCCAGGATGCGCAGCACATTGTCCTGGCTGAGCGAGATGCTGCAGGAGACTTCGGCGACAATGCCGCCGGGGAAATGCAGCAGCGCGGAGGCCCATTCGTCGACGCCGGACTGGCCCAGATGGGCGGTGCCTACCACCTTGTCTGGCTCGCTGAAGGGCTTTCCGACGGCCGCACCGGCAATCAGCCGGACCATCGAGACGGGATAGCCGCCGACATCGAGAATACCGCCGCCGGCGAGATCGTTGGCATAGAGCCGGTGCTGCGGCATGAAGCCCGGCATGGCGAAACCGAAGCTCGACTTGATCATCCTGATCTCGCCGATGACGCCGGACCTGATCAGCTCCACCAGCTTCTTGGTCTGCGGGTGCAACCGGTACATGAAGGCTTCGCCGAGGAATGTGCCGGCCTTGCGCGCGGCATGCATCATGGCGTCGGCCTCGAAGGCGGTCAGCGCCAGCGGCTTTTCGCACAGCACATGCTTTCCGGCCTCGGCCGCCTTGATCGCCCATTGCGCATGGCCTGGATGCGGTATCGAAATGTAGACGGCGTCGATGTCGGGGTCGGCGAGCAGCGCGTCGTAGCCGTCGAGGATACGGGCACCGGGAAAACGCTCGGCAAGCCCCGGCTTGGCGGGATTGCGTGCGCCGATGGCGACCAGCTTGCCGGTGTCCGAAGCGGCCACGCCACCGGCAAAGGACTGGGCGATGCTGCCCGGGCCGAGAATGCCCCAGCGAATGGGCGTGGTTGCGGTCATTGTCATTCTCCTTGAAGGCTGGGAAGGGCTGGCGGTCAGCGCAGCCGCAGTCCTTTTTCGTCGAACAGGTAGGATTTGCGGATGGAAACGGTGATCTCGGACGTGTCGGGGACCTTTGCCGCGTCGCGCTGGATCACCACGTCGTCACCGTTGGCCGTTCTGGCATAGAGGAAACTTGTGCCGCCCAGGTGCTCGATCACGTCGATGGCAACCACAAGGTCGGCGTCGCCTTCTCCGGCATTGCCGAAATGTTCGGGCCGCACACCGACAATGACCTTGCTGCCGATTTTTGGGCTGCCTATTTCGGGCGCAGTGCCAGTCAGCGGTTGCGTGATGCGGGTCTTCTCCTGGCCCGCCAGTTCGACCACGACGCCACGTACATCGTGCCCGACAACCCGGCCTTTGATGAAATTCATCTTCGGCGAGCCGACAAAGCCGGCGACGAACTGATTGTCGGGGTTGTCGTAGAGATCGAGTGGCCGGCCGATCTGCTCGATATGGCCGGCGCGCATCACGACGATCCTGTCGGCGAGCGTCATCGCCTCGGTCTGGTCGTGGGTGACATAGATCATTGTCGTGCCCAGTTCCTTGTGAAGCCGGGAGATCTCGACGCGCATCTGGACGCGCAATTCGGCGTCGAGATTGGAGAGCGGCTCATCGAACAGGAACACCTGCGGTTCGCGCACGATGGCGCGGCCGATGGCGACGCGCTGGCGCTGACCGCCTGAGAGTTTTTTCGGGCGTCTGTCCATCAATTCGCTGATGCGCAGGATCTCGGCCGCCCGCTTCACCCGCCGTTCGGTGTCGGCTTTTGGATTGCCGGTCATGCGCAGGCCGAAAGAGAGGTTCTGTTCGACGCTCATATGCGGATACAGCGCGTAGGACTGGAACACCATGGCGATGCCGCGGTCGGCCGCCTCGACATCATTGACCACCTTGCCGCCGATGGCGATCTCGCCGCCGCTGATGTCCTCGAGCCCGGCGATCATCCTGAGCAGCGTCGATTTTCCGCAGCCGGAGGGGCCGACAAAGACGACGAACTCGCCGTCCTTGATGTCCATGCTGGCGCCATGGACGACCTCGAAGACGCCGAAGCGCTTGACGACATTGGTGAGCGTGACCGTTGCCATGCTGCCCCTTACTTGACCGCGCCGGCGGCAATGCCGGCGATGAAATGGCGCTGCAGCAGCACGAAGACGACCAGCATCGGCACCGTCAGCATTACAGCGCCCGCCATGATGCCGCCCCATGACACCTTGGTGAGGCCGATCAGCGTGCCGAGCGCCACCGGCGCCGTCATCGAACCGGGCTGGCTGTTGATCAAAAGCGGCCACAGATAATTGTTCCAGGAGGCGAGGAACAGGATGATGGCGAGTGCGGCCAGCATCGGCCGCGCCAAAGGCAGCGCGACAAAGAGGAAGATGCGCCACTCCTTCACGCCCTCGACGCGCGCCGCATCGAAGAGGTCGTCCGGCATCATCGAAAAACTCTGCCGCATGAACAGCACGCCGAGCGAATTGAACAGCGGCGGAACGATCAGCGCCACCCAGGTGTTGGCGAGCTTGAAGTCGCGCGCCACCATGATGAACTGCGGGATCAGCACGACCGCATAGGGCAGTGTTATGGTGCCCAGTATGATGGCGACAACCGCGCCCTTGCCGAAGAACTGGTATCGGGCCAGCGCCCAGCCGGCCATCGACGTCAGCAGCACCGACAGGATGGTGTAGGTCACCGCCACCGAGACCGAAATGCCGATGGCGCCGACGAAGTTCGTGTCGCGCTGCAGATTGTTGAAATTGTCGATGAAATTGCCGTGCGGCAAAAGCTCGATGCCGGGGCTGAAGATGCCGTTGTCGGGCATGGTCGAGAACACCACCATCATCCACAGCGGAAACAGCCAGATCAGCGCCAGCGGCGTCAGGAACAGATGCAGAGCGATGCTGCGTCCCAGCCTGGCGGAGGAGCGCGAACTCATTTCGGTTCCCTCGTCAGCCACAGCTGCGCCAGCGTGATGGCGATCGCCAGCCCGGCCATGGTGTAGGCGACGGCCGAGGCGTAGCCGAAGTTGAGCGACCGAAAGCCCTGGCGGTAAAGCAGCAGGCCAAGCGTCTCCGTGCCGCCGCCCGGCCCGCCGCGCTCGGTGATCAGGAACGGCTCGGTGAACAGCTGCATGGTGCCGATGATCGACAGCACGAGACAGAACACGATGACCGGCTTCAGCAGCGGCAGGGTGATGTAGAAGAACTGCTTGAGCTTGCTGACGCGGTCGAGCGTCGCCGCCTCGTAGACGTCTTCGGGAATGGACTGCATGCCGGCGAGCAGGATGATGGCGTTGTAACCGGCCCAGCGCCAGGTCACCGCGATCATGATCAGCGCCATCGCCGGCGTGACGTTGGAGAACCAGTCGATCTTGGGCAGGCCGACGCTGTTCAGGAGCTTGTTGATGATGCCGAAATCGAGGTTGAACATCAGCCGGAACACCGCCGAATAGGCAACCTCGCCGACCACGACCGGGGCGAAGAAGGCGAAGCGGTAGAGGCCACGCGCCTTCAAGAGCGGCGAGTTCAAAAGCACCGCCATGACGAGCGCCAGCGAGATCATCACCGGCACCTGGATGACCAGGATGAGCAGCGTGTTCTTCAGGGCGTTGAAGAAGGCCGGATCGCCGATCAACCGGCCCCAGTTGAAGCTCGGAGCGAACCGCCACGGCACGGTGCGCGTCGCCTGGAAGGAGATCATGAAGGAGCTGATGATCGGCCACACCCAGAAGATCGCGAAGATCAGCAGATAGGGCGTGAGGAAGCGATAGGCCGTGGCGTTACGATTGCGCATCTTGCTCCTCCTTCTACCGCTTGTTGTTTCACGCCGTTGCCTGGGTCTTCCCTTCTCCCCTTGTGGGAGAAGGTGTCGCCGAAGGCGACGGATGAGGGGGTGTTCCAGGGAACGCAAACGTCTCACTCCGCTGGAGCACCCGTCATCCGTCTCGGCGCTATCGCGCCGATCCACCTTCTCCCACAAGGGGAGAAGGAGAAGCGGTAATCAAGATTTGACGGGCAGTCCGGTCGCCGCCGCGATCTGGCTTGCGGCATCGTCGAGCGCCGCCTTGGCGTCAGGATAGCCGCCGGCCAGATACTTGGTCTGCACGGCGCGGACGATGATTTCGGCGTCGCTCTGGAACTGCGTGCCGCGGCTCGGAACAACCTTCGGCAAGGTGCCGAGAATGTCCTTCCATACCGCCTGGCCGCCCCAGTAAGACAGGCCTTGCGCGACATAGGGATCGTCGAGCGCCGAGACCAGGGACGGTACCAGGCCGAACTCCTTCAGCATCGTGATCTGGCCTTCATTGGTTCCGAGCGTGTATTTCAGATAGGCGTAGGCAGCCTCCTTGTTCTTGGAAGCCGAGGTGATGGCCAGCGAGGACCCGCCGAGATTGGCGGCGCGCGGCCCGTCGGCGGTGAGGCTCGGCATCAGATAGACGCCCCATTTGCCGTTTTCGCCGGCAGATTCGGTGCGAATGGTGCCCTCATACCAGCCGCCATAGATCTGGGTGGCGACGGTGCCGGCGGTGTTGTTGGTGATCTTGGTGCCCCAGTCGGCCGACGAGATGATGCCGGCGTCCTTCATCTCCTTGACCTTGGTCATGGCATCGACGCATTTGGGCTGGTTGACCGTGATCGATTGTCCGTCCTCGGAGAAATAGGCGCAGCCCTGTTCGTTGGAGATCATGCGGAAGAATTCCGAGTCGCCGTTGAAATCGGCATTGGTCATCGAGACGCCAGGATTGGCGGACTGGATTTTCTTGCCGGCGGCGACGAAATCGTCCCAGGTCTTGATCGAAGCCGGATCGACGCCGGCCTTTTCGTAGAAATCGCGGCGATAAAAGGCGGCCACCGGGCCGGAATCCCACGGCATCGCGTAGGCCTTGTCGCCCACTTCCAACTCGGTGCGCTTGAAATCGGGGAATTTTTTCTGGTCGTCGGCTGTGTAACCGAGCGTATGCAGGTCGACGAAGCAGTCGGGGAACTGGCTCCAGTAATTCTCGGCCTCGCCGTTCTCGATGGTGACGACATCAGGCAGCCCGACGCCGCCGGCGGCGCAGCCGGCGATCGACTTGTCGTAAGTCGGCTGGTTGCCGAGATCCTGGACCGTGACCTTGACGTCGGGAAATTGCTTGTTGAAGCCGGCAATGGTCGCTTTCAGCGATGAAGCCGCGACATTCCAGCTCCAGATGGTGATTTCGCCGGATTGCGCGAAGGCCGGGGCTGAGCCCAGGGCAAGCGCGAGCGCGGCGCAGGTCATTGTGATGCGCATTGAAATCCTCCCATTTCATTTGCTCTCTCACTGTGAGCGTGGCTAGATTATGCACCGGGCAAGGCCTGTCGCCGTCAAAGGGAATATGAAATTGGCGGAAAGTAAGATGCCTGAACGGCCGTTCTACCAGCCTGGGGCCAGCAGCGTGGAAGGCCTGCCGCTGCTCCTGCAGATGTTTCACACCAATCCGTTGGTGATGCTCAAGCCGCATTGGCACGCCCAAGTCGAGGTTAATTTCATCGTGCGCGGCAGCGTGCATTACCGCATGAACGACCACGAGATTTCGCTTTCGGCCGGCGAGATGTGCCTGTTCTGGGGTGGCCTGCCGCACCAGATGGACGATTTGTCCGACGACGCCATCTATGCCGGAGCGCATCTGCCGCTGGTGCATTTCTTCCGGCTGCACCTGCCCACGGATATAAGGCATCGGCTGATGACGGGCGCAACACTGGTGACATCAGCCACCGACCAGTCCGACAACCATAATTTCGAGCGCTGGAACCGCTACGCCCGGTCCGGCGACCAGGCCAAGGCCGAACATGCCGTCAACGAATTGCTGCTGCGGCTGGAGCGAGTGCGGTTCGAGCCCTATCGGCTGGTATCCGCAACTCCGACCGACCAGGAAACAGGCAGCCCCTTTGACCAGCAATCGTCGCGGAATGTCGGACGCATGTGCGATTTCATCGCCGAAAACTTCCTCTATGACATCGATTGCGTGAACATCGCCGCGGCCGCCGACATCCATCCCAAATACGCCATGAGCCTGTTCAAGAAATCCACCGGCATGACGCTCAATGAGTATGTGAACCTGTTGCGGCTGAGCTATGCGCAGGCGCTTTTGATGCATCAGGACGCCAATGTGCTGCGTGTCGCCATGGATTCGGGTTTCGGCTCGCTCAGCGCCTTCAACAAGTCGTTCCGCAAGCTCGCCGGCATGTCGCCTTCCGATTTTCGGCGCGGCGTGACCGGCGCCAGATAGGCGATGGCGACTTGCGGGCGCCCAGTGCCGCGAGCATTGCTGCGCCTCGACCGCCGGCTAAAAGACATGTCACGGCGTTTCAGCCTGCAATAGCGGCACGGACAAGAATGGCGAAGGCCGGATCGTGCCATGCCGTGCGCCATTCCGGCCTGCAAGCAGCATGGAAACCGGGGCACCGCACGGCATCGCTTTTCCTGCCTGAAATCGCCACCTAGGCGCTGGACAGGCCGAATTCCCGTGCTATAACCCACGCGCTTTCAAGGGGCGCCCACGGCGCCTCGATGAATTCCGGCCTGCGAGTTTTCGTTTGCCGGAACAGGCCCAGATAGCTCAGTTGGTAGAGCAGCGGACTGAAAATCCGCGTGTCGGTGGTTCGAATCCGCCTCTGGGCACCATCCCCCCTTCTCCCGACAGTCTCTTTCGCCGAAGCATCTACGCTTTTGTCTCGGCAAATATCTGAAATCCCTGGTGATTTCGCACGCAAGGCGCGGTTGGTCGTGTTTTGTGGAATTTCGGCGTAGTTGGTCCAACGAGGCGGAGGGCTGGTATTTTCGGTGGTATTGGAGATCCTGATGGTATCGATGCAGCCAAATGGAGCTCCCGAAAATGGCACTGTCAGACGTGAAATGCCGAAATGCCCGACCCGCTTCCAAGCTCGTGAAATTTTCTGATGGTGGCGGGCTCCAGCTTTGGGTGCAGCCGACCGGATCTCGGCTATGGCGCCTCGCCTATCGTTTTGGGGGCAAGCAGAAGCTTCTGGCATTGGGCAGCTATCCCCTCATCTCCCTCGCTGAGGCACGCGAGGCGCGCGATACCGCCAAACGTCTTCTCCTACGTGGCATCGACCCCGCACAGGAGCGCAAGTCGCAAAAGGCTTCGGCAGAGGACACCTTTCGCTCAATCGCGGAGGACTATGTCGACAAGCTGAAGAAGGAGGGACGTGCCGATCGGACCATCACCAAGGTCAAATGGTTGCTCGACTTTGCCTATCCAACATTTGGGGACAAAAGCATAAGGGAGATTGATCCGGCCACAATTCTTGCCGCTCTCCGCAGCGTGGAGGTTCGCGGTCGATACGAGTCGGCTAGACGACTGCGCTCCACCATCGGCAGCGTGTTTCGATATGCAATCGCAACCGCACGCGCCGATGTAGATCCGACGATCGCCCTGAGGGGGGCACTCGTCGGTCCGACGGTCACGCCGCGTGCCGCAGTTACCGATCCTAAGGCCTTGGGAGGCTTGCTGAGGGCGATCAATGCGTTTGATGGACAGCCAACAACCCGAGCCGCCCTGAAGCTGATGGCCCTGCTGTTTCCCCGCCCCGGCGAGCTGCGCGCGGCCGGATGGGACGAGTTCGATTTTGAAAGATCGGTGTGGAGCATCCCTGAAGGACGCATGAAGATGCGAAGGCCGCACCGTGTACCTCTTTCCAGGCAGGCGGTCAGCGTCCTGACCTCACTTAGAGAAATCTCCGGTGGTGGATCGCTGTTATTTCCCAGTGTTCGATCGGGTTCGCGCCCGATTTCCGACAACACGCTTAACGCCGCCCTTCGCCGTATGGGCTATGGCAAAGAGGAAGCTACCGCGCACGGTTTTCGAGCAACGGCATCGACTCTGCTAAACGAATGCGGAAATTGGCATTCGGATGCCATAGAGCGGCAACTGGCCCACATCGAAAACAACGACGTTCGTCGTGCATACGCCCGGGCTGAGCATTGGGAAGAGCGTGTCAAGATGATGCAGTGGTGGGCAGATTATTTGGATGAACTCGAGAGCAAAAGCGCGCTAGTGAACTCGATCGGGCGACGCGGCAAGCCTGCCGTTCATACACCATCGCGACCGTCCACTTTGAACCCAACAGCGACGGCACACCAATCACCGAGATGAATCTCCAACCGCACGACCAGATCGGCGTAGGTCATCCCGCCACCGTCGTCGGGCTGTTCGCTCTGATCGGCAAGCGGTTCGCACCGCGGCTGCGCAACTTAAAGATCGGAAGTTCCAGATGAAGGGCGATGCATATCCGGCGCTGTCGAACCACATCGGGGCGCCGATCAACACCACTCTGATTCTCGACCAATGGGACGATCTGCTCCATCTGGCGGCGTCGATCACCACGCGGTCCGTGGTGCCGTCTACGATCCCGAGGAAACTGTCCGCGTCCAGCTCGCAAGGGCGCTACGGGAACTCGGTCAGATCGAGCGCTCGCTCTTCATGTTCGAATGGTACTCAAGTCCGATATTGCATCGGCACTGCCGAGCTGGGCTCAACAAGGGCGAAGCTGCGCATAAGCTGAAGCGCGCCGTCTTCTTCCACGAGCGCGGCGAAATCCGCGACCGATCATTCGAAAGCCAGGCCTTCCGCGCCTCCGGCCTCGTTAGCGCGATCGTGAATTGAACACGGTCTATATCGAACGGGCCGTCACCCGCTTGCGAGAAATGCATCGCGAGACTCCGGATCAGCTGCTCAATCACGTCTCGCCGCTGAGCTGGGAACACATCAATCTGACCGGCATCTACACCTGGGATACAGAACATCAGCGGCCTGAAGGCTTCCGGTCGCTCAGACCCCGGCTCGGTTACGCCACGCCGCATGACGTTCATGCTCCGTTCGATCTTAGCGTGTCGCTGGGAAAAGTTCTTGTTCCGACCCCGTCATGGGAGAAAAACTGCATCTGCGATCGATCCTGCGCGTTGAGTTGTGCGCAGTGCCGATTGCCGGGTGACGTAACAAATCGCCGTCCGCGATGCCGCTCCTGGCTGCCGTGCCTGCCTTGAGCTCGAGCACGAAGCGAACCGGCTCGCCGGGCGAGATCATCGCCTCGGATTGCGGCTCGCCTTGCTTGATCGCCCGGATCCTGCCGTCCTGACCGACAAAGATCAGGTCGAGCGGCATCGGCGTGTTCTTCATCCAGAAGCTGACATCCCGAGGCTCCTCGAACACGAACAGCATGCCATGATCGTCGGCCATCTCCTGGCGAAACATCAGGCCGGCCTCGAGCTCGGCCGAGGTGTCGGCGATTTCGACGGAGAAAGAGCGTTCGCCGCCTTTCGTCACCGCGACCAGCGGCTGCGGGTCGACGGCAAGGATCATCGCCCGGCAAGCCGGTCGCTGCGAATGGAAGAAAGCGCCTGCGGCAATGACAAAGGCGATCGCGGCGCAGACTACGCCCGTTGTCAGCCAGTTCCTGTAAGTCATTCAGAATCCTCGGCCGGAAATCGTCCTACTTCTGACGACTTTATGCATGCGATTCCCTTTTGTTAGCATTCGGCGCTAACCCACCCCCTGCACCAAACCTGCGAAAGGACCCTGATTGTTGCCGCCGAAAGCTTATCGACCTCGACTTGAGCGTTCTCTGCTTCTCGGGGAAGACGCTAAATCCGCTCGTGCGTTACTGCCGGCTAGCAAAGGCTGCGGGGCGGCGGTGGAGTCGAGGGGCGGCGGCCGTTCCGCTTCACTCAAAGGTGCCGCCGGCGCCTGGATGGTTTCCGCGACGCCCTCCCCGCAATTGGGATGATCATCGTGCATGCACTGTGCTGTTGGGGACATGCTGGTGGCGGTGCCGGAAGAACCGGGGACATGTGATATCTCGGCAGCTGGCAGCGCGGCTTCTCTGTTGCTGCACAGGAGATCGTAGAGTATGTCCACGCAAATGCGCGCGTCCTTCTTGTCTTTTTGAAAGGGAGGGACCAGGGGCAATCTGATATCGGCCTTTTGGTACAACGGACTGCACTTTTCGTACAGCTGGTCAACCTTCTCCTCGCGGTTTTCGCCTTGCAGCAGCGGCTGGCTGTCGTCTTTCGTGAGGCGCTTCTTGAGCTCTTTCAGGTCGGTGTCGAGCCAGATCGAGCGCGCCTTATTAAGGATCAGGGCTCGATTCGACTCCTCGGCAAAGCAGCCACTGCCGGTTGCGATGACGACGGGTCCTCTCTCCAGGCACTTGGCGAGCTCCTCGGCCTCCAGGTCCCTGAAGTGCCCCTCGCCGTGCTCGGCGAACATCTCTATCAAATCGCCGTGCGCGGCGGCGATACGCTTATCGATGTCGAGAAAGTCCAACCCCAACTCCTTGGCAAGCTGGGCGCCGATGCTCCCCTTGCCGCTCGCCGGCATGCCGACGAACACTACCGGCTGCGTGCCGAGGGCCGCGCGGATCTCGCCGGCTTTCGGCGATCGAGCGACCCTATCCTGTTGTCTTGCGACGCCGCGCGGCCTGGAGGTCCCTGCCACCCTCGACCTGCTGTCTCCTGACGAGCCCCACTGTAATATCTCAAAGGCACCACGGGGAATGGGGACCGGCTTGCATTCGCTCTGCGCGCGCTGGGCGAGCTCGGCCCGGTAACTGGCCGGCGTATGGAACTCGACCTCGAAGCGATAGTTCTGCGCGGTTCTGAACGCCGTGTGAACGCCGCGTAACCGCCGCGTGTCCATCTTGGTGAACCAGTTGGTGGTCTCGACCTCGCTGCAGTCCCGCTCCTCGAAGGCCAGTGCCGCTTTCCTGAAGGCGCGTGTAAAAGCCTCGTCTGGGATCTCGAAGACATGGCGCACGGCATTGGTGACCAGTTGGGTCTCTGGCGCCGCGCTCACGCTCTGGCCGGTCAACTCGTCGGCTATCCAGCCCTGCCCGCCCGACCGTTGGTCAAGATGCTGCACCTTCACCTCAATGCCGTCCTGCCGCAAAAGCTCGGCAACCGCATGCACAGTTTCGGTAATCGCGCTTTCTTGCGCTTCGGCGGGGGCGGCTTCGAGCCTGGCGCGCTCCAGGGCCTGTTCGCTGCTCAGCGTTATCCTGCTGGCGGGGTCGTCGTCGGCCGAGATTGCTATGGCGCTGGGCAGAATGCGGGTTTCGACGGCGAGTCTGATCGAGGCCTCCATGACCGAGGCCGCCAGAGTGGGGTTGTCCTCCAGATGCGCCAGGCTGCGATCGACGTCGAACCGGCCCTGGTGGAGCTTTGCCGCCTGCGCCTTGACATAGGGCGCCGCCTTGAAGCCCGGCCTCCCCTCCAAGAGCCGCTGCAATTCGGCGGTTTTCTGTTTGAACACCAGCGCACCGGTATCGGACTTGTAGGCGTCCGTGCCGACCTTGATGCCGACGCTCAACAGATTGATGGCGCTTTCATGCAGATCGTCCGGTTTGTAGCCGTCGGGCCGCGGATAAATGCGCGGCTGGTAGCGGTTGAGCAGGAAGTCGATGCGCTTCCTGGCGTCAGCGGTTGCCGGATAGGATTCTCTGAGTTTCGGGAAGAGCGCGCCGACGTCGGCGCTGACGGCAGGCTTCGCGCCGGTTGAGGCCACGGATCGCGCTAACTGCTGCTTGACGTCCGACTGCTCATGAGCCTGCTCGCTATTGAGCTGCAGGTTCCAGTCCTTGAGCTCGGCCACTAGCAACGCGGCCAGTTCGCGGGCCACCGGATGCTTGGCGTCCTTGCTGTCTTCCCCCGCCCTGGCGATGAGCTCATGGAGGGCCTGGCCATCCGGCCGATCTTCCTGCAACAGTGCGCGAATGTCGGCCTTGAGCTCTTGATGAATGCCCTCGTAGGTGCCGAAGATGGCACGCTCGGCAAACCAGCGTTGCGCCTCCAGCGGCTGCGCCAGCATGTTGCGCTGCAGGCAGCTGTAGGTCTCCAGCACCGGCCCGGTGGCCGACAGGATCTGCTTGGACCGGCTGAACTGGTAGCCGCCTTTCTCAATGGCCGGCGTGTGCGACTTCGGCGGCTTCATCGAGGTGATGCCGCGCGCCTGCAGCTGCGCGTCGAACTGGCGCACATGCTCGTAAAGGCGAGGCCGGTCGCCGATGATGACGACGGCGTCGCCGTCAAAATCGCCGTCGAGCATTTTTTGTTCGGCGCACGGAACTGCAACCAAAGAGCCGGGCGCGAACACCTCCGTCGCCTGCAGGATGCCGACGCACTCGAGCGCAGTGTCGGCCGTGACCCGGTCCTTTTCCTCCAGCCAGCGCGAATGGCACTTTACGTCCTCGGCAGACATCACCACCCCGCGCTCGGCGAAGTCCGCCGGCCACATTTCGTCGGGCACAACGATCAAGATGCCTTTGGCAAAGAAGGTCGGATCGTCGGCGGCAAGCCCAGCCCCCGACCTGTGCGCGACGTTGAAGCTGTATTGGAAGGCCACGCACCGATCCAGGAACGCCGCGGTTCGATCGCCATCGCGCGCCGACCTGACCCGGTCGGCGGCGAACGGGCGCAGGTCGGGCTTGTCATAGGGGGAGCGTCCGACAAGCACGCCAGCGTCACGGGTCAAGGTCTTGCTCTTGCCCGTCGGCACATGCAGGCATTCGTCGCTGGACGGCACGGCGATAGCGCCCGAACCTTCGATATGCCCGCCCGTGACCGTCCGGAACAGCTGCTCGGCGGTGAGGCTTTGATGGGTTTCGAGCCAAGCCAGAGCCTTCTCGCGGGTCTCCTGTGCCACCTCGACGCTGCGCGGATAATGTTGCAGCGCCGAGGGCGGTACCGCCGATTGCCTTTTATCGGCAAAGGCGGGCATCCGCTCGGGAGCGTCGTGGCGAGCCCGGGCAATGGACGGCATGCGCTCGGCCAGTGAGGCCCTGATGAAGCCGCAGCCGTCATGCGGCCGCAAGGCGATCTCGCCGTCTCGCCCCTCGAACCGGAAGGGATGCACTGCGCCTGCGGGGCGGTCGGGCAGAAGGGACAGCTTGAAGCACCCTTCCAGCGCATAATCATGCGGGCCAATGTCGGGGATGCCCGGCGGCGCAGCAAATCCGCGGCGCTGGGTATAGTAATAGGCTTCCTTGAACGGCGCCCAGTCCCGCGACAGCTGCTCAAAGGCCGTACCCGGAGCCGTCTCGGCATAGGGGATCGCCAAAAGTTTAGCGCTTGGGGCCTCTTCGGCCGCCAAGGGCAGCTGAGAGGCAAGCTGGTTCAGGCTCTTTTTCGGCGGCTTCAGTTTGCTGCCGCCGAACAGGTCCATGCGGTAGGGCACGCCCTCCACGGTGAACGTGCGTGTCAGCATGGCGGCAGTCGGAGTTCCGTTTAGCTGCACCGCCACCACCTTCACCGCGCCCGAGGTCAAGCGGTGGAAAATGGAATAACGCAGCTCGGCTTCGCTGCTCAGCGGCCGGCCTTGGATGTCGACCACCGGCAGCCGCATCAGTCCGGCATCGCCTTGCGGCGGTCTCGGCTCGTGGTCCATGGCCTGAAGGACCCGATGGACATCGAAGCTGGCGGCTGTATGCTGGGCCTGGATCATCGATGCGTTCTGCGCCATGAAGGTGTCGAGCGCTTCGAACGGCTCCTTCGCCTCGATCTCGGCGATCACGCTCCAGCTCCTGTAGGAAAGGTCGGCGTAGATGAGGGCGCGGGCACTGTCCAGGATCTGCCTGGTCTTGCCGTGCAGCTCTTGCTGCCTGGCCTGCAAGGCGAGCTTGTCGCCGTCGACATAGGGCAGCCGGTAGTGCCTCTCCAGCACCGCCCGGGTCTTGAGCACCTGATAGATCGAAAGCGCCGAGCAGCGGCTTGCATTGGCGCCGCTGGTGCGCTCGGCCTGGCCTAGTTTGAGATGGGCATCGATCTTGTGTTCCACCACCGGCTGGATGGCGTTGAGCAGGTTCAGCGCCGACGTGCGGTGCCAGCGCAACACCGGCTTCGGGCTGCGAGCTAGTGGCAGCAGGGAGGCGCAAAGATTCCCCATCGTCTCCAGGTTGTTGTCGAGCTTAAACTCGGGAGCGGCACGTAACACCTCGAGCCTGTCCAGCCCCGGCCGTGCCAGCGCACCGAGATCGTCCAACAACTGCGCATTGCCCAACGCCTTGAATATACTCGCGATGGCATGGACATCAGCCTGCGGCAGCCGATCCTCGGCTGCTTGGAGGTAGTGCGCCAGCAGCTTCAGCCGGTCCTTCAGGAAGGCGGGTTCGGCGACCTCGCCGACGGTCTCTCCCTCCTCGATACACCGCGACAGACCGTTGGCGACCCTGACTAGCGCAGGCGTGCTGAAAGTACTGAAGCGACGGCCCTTGGAACCGAGCTCGCCGGCGATGGCAACGATCGCCTTGCGTGCTTTTTCTTCTTCCGGCCACTTGCCGAAACCGTTCACCAGATTGGCCAATTCTTGATTCGAGAATCCGTCGAGATTGCCGGCGCGGGCAACCACCGCGCCGGCGATGGCAACCGTCGCTTCACGCGTCTTCTGCTGGTCCGGCCATCTCCTGAAGCGGTTCACCCAATCGGCCAACTCCGAATCCGAATATCCGTCGAGATTGCCGTCGCGGGCAGCCACCGCGCCGGCGATGGAAAGCGTCGCTTCGCGCGCCTTCTGCTGGTCCGACATTGCGTCGGAGATGCGGTGCGGGCCTCCTTCGCTATCAGGACGCCCTGCTTGTCCGACCAACTCTCCGGTGCTGCCCATTCCCTCTCCGATCCAGCAAAACGCATCGCCTAAAGCCTGTCAACAACAGGCATCATTGGTTTGAGTGCGGTCACGCGACCCGGCAACGGCATGCTTGAAAGCCGCAGCATTCACGCAGCGGCAACTGCCTCGACAACGCCGCAATGAAAAACTTCTTCGCCACTCGATGGCTCCGGCATCAGGCTGAAGCTCAAAGAGCTGAGCACTGTACAAAACGCCCCATAAATCGCTATGAACCCTACCGCTTTACGGGGCGGATCTACGGTTTTTCATTGCGGTACAGATTGAGCGATATCGATCAGGCAGCGTTCGAAATCCAGTCCAAAAGAGCTGTCTTCGGTTTGGCGCCGACCGAGAAATCGGCCACTTCGCCGCCCTTGAAGATCGCGAGCGTCGGAATGGAGCGCACGCCCAATTGGGCGGCGAGTTCTGGGTTTTCATCGATGTTAAGCTTGGCGACCTTGATCTTGCCTTCCATCTCGACGGAGATTTCCTCGAGGCTCGGAGCAATCATCTTGCAGGGATCGCACCATTCGGCCCAGAAATCGACGACGACGGGTGCTGCGGATTCCAGAACTTCCGACTGGAAGTTATTGATATCGACTTTCACGGTAGCCATGGCTGCTCCTTTGACCGAAGAAGATGTTGAACCACATGTGACGGTGCGGTGCAGAATCTTCAATTATCAACCCGACGCTCTTTGGGACATAGGGAGCGCCACGGCCTCGCCTTCTTCCGGCTTCAGCACAGGTTCTATCTGACAGGCTTTTGCGCCCTCGAACGTATGGTCTTCGACCTCGCGCTCGCGCCGTTGCCTTACTGCCTTCTCATCGGCCGGTTCAGTTTGCGCTTCCTCTACGGAGTTGAAGTTCCGGCTTCATGTTGGACCCGACACTGATCCTGATCGGCAAGATCGAGATATTCTCGCCGTGACCGAGAGCAATGGGATCCGGTGGGAAAGTATCTGCTTCATTAGCGGCAAAATACCCGCCGTTGCTTGTGCCCTCGATCTCTTCTCCCTTCTGCTCGCACTGCAATGGCGTAGCGGATGCGGCGACTTGCTGAGTAATCGGCTTTGGCTCCGGCAGTCGGCCAGTCTGGCCTTCGAACGTGATAGCCGAACGCTGTTTCCACTTTGACTGAGCCCCGAGTGAGATGATGTAAGTTTTCGGAGCGGCAAATGGACCTCCGTTCAATATCGAATGCGCTGATTGGAGCGTGTCCTTTAATGAAGATCCAAAGTTCTGAAGCGTCAACGTCGAAACGGGTTACAATCGTAATGTGGGAAGATCGGACATGCTGGACCTAGCTCGCTAGCATGGGATCTCGGAAGCGACGATCTACAATTGGAAGACCAAATTCGGCGGCATGGAAGTTTCCGAGGCGAAGCGGCTGAGGGCTTGAAAGAGGTGAACGCGAAGCTGAAGAAGCTTCTGGCCGAGCAGATGCTCGACGCGGCCGCCCTTCGCGAGCTGCTTTCAAAAAATGTATGACCCGCCCCGCCCGTGCAAGGGTCGTTTCGATCAGGACGATGCAGTCTGCACAAATGTATCCGGCCTCTCGCAAGTGGGCAGCTGTTGCGGTCGGGCCATGATGAGATCCGCGCGTGCCGTTCCCAGATAAATGGTCCGGGCTCACAACCTGCTTTTTTGCACAGGGCTTACGGCGCGCCGATCGACTGTCTCATCATCACTTTCACGAGCCTCGCAGTCTGGAACAAACGGGATCAGCTAAAGGCCGGATTTCGCCGTTCCTAGCTTGCGCCGGGCTTAGTCATGACTACCCATGCGATCCGCGCAATCTTGGCCACAACTACCTCCTCCATCAACGACGGGGAAGCAAGTTGACACATCAGCTGTGAAGTTCGTGCGGCGTAAGCGCCATAGCCAGACTGACTGTACCAGCCCAGTCTCGACCAAAAAAAATTCGCCAGGGTGTTGCGAGATTGACGACCTCAACGTCCGATATGCCTGTCAGCTTTCGGCCTCGAATGCGACGTCTGAGTAGTGGCTCACCAATCGCCAGCTCAGCGAAATGCCGCCCCGCCGACTGGCCGCACGGATTGCTACCCTGCCGGGATGCCCCCATTCACACGTTGCTGCCAGTTCACGCCGAACGAACTACTCAGGCCGCTTCCGCTTAACGAGGCCCTTCTTATTTTACGCCAACACGATCTCCCGCTAATGGCAACTAGGATGTGGCTTTGTGCTTCGATACCACCACGCCCGGAATATCAGGACCGAGGCAGCGTCCATGAAGAGTGACGCAATCTCGTATGCCCCACGAGGGCTATCTCGTGAGGAAGCAGCTCGTTACATCGGTGTCGGATCGACGCTTTTTGACGAGATGGTTGCCGATGGGCGCATGCCGAAGCCCAAGCGCATCAACAGCCGCGCTGTCTGGGATCGTGTAGCCCTGGACATCGCTTTCACCTCGTTACCGGACAAAGATAGCGGCCTTCAAGAGCTGTTGCAACGAAGCAAACGGGACGTAGAATAACGATAGCAACTACGCTGATTGCGTATGCGCTGCAGGCGTAGTATGATGATGGCCGGCGCGGAAGGGATGACGTGAACGAGAATGAGAAACTTGCGCGAGATGTGAAGGCATGGCGGGCCAAGGAAGGGTTCACTGCCGAAGCCGCCGCCAAGGTGCTGGGAATACCGAAGCGCACCTTTGAAGGCATAGAGCAAGGCAGAGGCTTTCCTTACCCAGTCCTGCTGCGTGCTGCCATGAAAAGTGAGGACTTGTTGCAGAAGCCCCAACGCGAGGACTTGTAGCGCGGACACTAATTCAATGGCCAAACATCCTGACTACCCTGGAGCATCTTCGCGCCTCGTCAGTGGCAAGGAGTACTGGCGCTTCCGAGCTAATCGCCATGCTCGGCAAATAACCTTACCCGGCCAGCCCGGCGACGAAGCGTTTGAGATCGCCTACCGGCGTGCCGTTGAAGGTCGTGCTGGCAGCGCGGAAATTATCAACATGCCGGGGCGCGCCTTGCCGCGTACTTTTGGGCATGCAGCACGGCGACTCGAAAGTACCATGGAATGGCTGGACTTGGACGAGGCGACGCAGCGGAAGAACCTGCGGCTCATTGAACGCTTCCTTGAGATGCAGGTCGACCCTGACTATCCACTGACGTGGCGCGATACCCCGGTGGAACATCTCGATGCCGATCGTCTGCGCGCGATAATCGAGGGCATCTTTCTTGCCAACCGGACGGTTGCCAAGCACCTTCTCGTCGCGATCAAAAAACTGCTGTGGGTGGCAATCCAAGTGGAGAAATGGATCAAGCCGCAGGACGACCCATCGCTCTCCATTCGTGTACGCGTGCCCAGGTCCACCAAGAACCCGGCCTGGCCAATCGGGATCAGAGAAAAGTACGAAGAGCGGCATCCAATCGGTACGCCTGCTCGGACCTGCTACGCACTCGGTTTCTGGCTCGGCAATCGGCGCGGCGATATCGCCGCTCTTGAATGGTGCGATCTGGTGAGCGAGGAGATCGAGCTGTTCGACGGCTCGCTGGTGTTGATCGAAGCCTTTGACTTTCGGCAGAAGAAAAACCGCAATCGCCACGGGGGTCGAGAGATGTTCATTCCGGTCGTAGACAAGCTGGCAGCCGCGCTTGAACCTCTCGACCGATCGAAAGGCGGCACCGTTTTAAAGACTGCTTATGGCAGCACTTTCTCGGAAAAGAGCCTAACCGGCATGATGCGGCATTGGACCCGGCAGGCTGGAATACCGGATGGCTATACGCTTCATGGCCTGCGCCGCACGTTTGGAACCTACCTCGCCGAGTGCAACATCCAAGCGCGTGCCATAATGGAGGCGATGGGACATTCGTCGATGACGGTGACCGACGAATACGTCCGTGAGGCGAACAAGAAGCGCATTGCCGTCGACATTGCTAGAGCGATAAACCAGCGCGAAGAAAAGCGCGATCAGGCGAAGCGGCGGGCCAATTTGAGCATCGTCGGCTCACAATGAAGCACGAAGAATCGCGAACTGTTCCAAGCGCGCCCGTTAAGAGGATTTTTTTGCTGCCAAAGTGCCGTGGGCAAAGCGTGGGCAAGGCGTGGGCAAAGGGCAATTTTCCTCAACAAAATCAAATGTTATGGTGGGCCCGGAGGGACTCGAACCCCCAACCAAGCGGTTATGAGCCGCCGGCTCTAACCATTGAGCTACAGGCCCCACGCGGGCTGGATTAATGTTTTTCGCATCGCGGCACAAGGCTTTCCCGACGGGCTTCCCCAGATCGCCCAAATCAACCCATAATCGCGCTCTACGCGACGTCTGCGACTTGATCGCAGACCAAGGAGATTTTCATGACCAGACATCTTTTGCCTCTCGCGCTCGCCGCTGCAATCGCTTTTCCGGCGATGGCTGGAGCCACCGATCTGCCGACGCCGCCCCGCATCATCGTGTCGGGCGAAGGCGAAGCAACCGTGGCCCCCGATCTGGCGGTCCTGACGCTGAGCGTCATGCGCGAGGCCAAGACCGCGCGCGCCGCGCTCGACGCCAACAATGACGCCATGGCCGCCGTGATCGCGGCGATGAAGTCCGCCGGCATCAAGGACCGGGACCTGCAGACCGCCGGCATCCAGATCAACCCGCGCTACAACTACACCAACAAGCCGGACGGCAGCCAGGAAGCCGAACTCGTCGCCTATCAGGTGACCAACACGCTTTCGGTGCGGGTGCGCGATGTCGACAAGACCGGCGAGATCCTCGACAAGGCGGTGTCGCTCGGCGTCAACCAGGGTGGCGGCATCGCCTTCACCAATGACAACCCGGCAGCCACGGTCACCGAGGCGCGCAAGAAGGCGGTCGCCAACGCCATGGCCAAGGCCAAGACGCTGGCGGAGGCCGCAGGCGCCAGCCTCGGCCGGGTGCTCGAGATATCAGATCAGAACATTGCGCCGGCGCCGATGCCGATCAACGCCAAGGCCTTCGATGCCGCGGCGGGTGGCGCGGCTCCCGTGCAGGCCGGCGAGAATTCCTACAATGTCCAGGTGACCGTCACCTTCGAACTGAAGTAAGCGGCTCTGAGGATCCGTGGCTGGGTCTTGCCCAGCCACCGATGCATCACCAGCCAATAGCGCGCATGAAAAACCCCGCGGGATTGCTCCCGCGGGGTTTTTTCGAGCCACACCCTTCAAACGGAAAGGGGCTCCGCTAGTCCCAGCTGATCTTGCTAAAGATCATGCTGCCAGGCTGACCCTCAAAGAGGGGTCGGCCTTAATTGTCGAACCTCAGCGATAGATAACCGGGCAGCCGCGCTCGTTGGCGAACACCACCACGACACGGTCGCCGTCCTGACGGCCCGCCACCTTCACCGTCCGCCGGTTGACGTCGACGATCCGGACCCGGTGGAGGCCCATGCGTTCGGCCTTGTCGAGGGCGCGGTCCGGCGAACAGCCACGGCGCCAGTCGCCGCGGCGTTCATCACGGCGATGGCGATAACCGTCGTCACCGGTATAGACGCCGAAACGCGGGTCGTTGTTGTTGCCGAAGCCGAGATAGAGGCTGTCGGCGTGGGCGGGAACGGCCGCCAGCGTGCCGAGACCGACCAGGGCCGAAAGGGCTGCCGTCTTGATCGTGTTGAACATCGTCTTCTCTCCTTTTTGCGGGCCTTCGCCCGTCCTCGTGAACCGATGGGGGGAGAATGCGCCTGCCTGTCTGAACTCTTTACGAACCTGCCGTTCATCTCCGGTTCATATGGCGGGAAAAGGAAAGTTCCGGCCATTCGCCATCCTCCCCAGCCCTTGGTGAAGGCCGGAATGCCTGAATCGGCGCCCGATTCCGACCCCCCGCGGATTGGCCAAATGCCTTCGAACGTAGGGCTGTTGCTCGCCGCGGCTGGTCCTACGGCTCCTCGTCCAGCACATAGTCAAAATAGTCTTCCGGCTCGGCAAGATCGGTTTCACTCGCCTTGACCCGGCCGCGCATCGAGATGCCGGCTTCATGCACGGTCTCGGCGCTGCCAGACACCAGCCGGTGCCACCAGTAGAGGTCGCGGCCCTCGGCAACCAGCCGATAGGCACAGGTACTGGGCAGCCAACTGATGGTTCGCACATTCTGCGGCGTCAGCCCGACGCAGTCGGGAACGCGCGCCAGCCGGTTGGCGTAGTCCGAACAGCGGCAGGTCTCGGCGTCGAACAGCCGACAGCCGACGCTGGTCCAGTAGATCTCGCCGGTGTCCTCGTCCTCAAGCTTTGACAGGCAGCATTTACCGCAGCCGTCGCACAGCGATTCCCACTCGGCCGGGCTCATCGCCTCCAGCGCCTTGGTTTTCCAGAATGGCGTTTCCATTTCCCGGATGTGGCCCCGGCCGCGGGCAAGGTCAAGCGCGGCAATGGTCGCAATTGCGGCTATCGCTAGGTGAATGACATGAAGTTGCCTTCAAAAGGTCGGTCAATCGCCCCGTACGGCCTCTATCCGTGCCAGACTGGAACCAATCGGCACAAGATCGGTTTCGGCAAGGATGGGACCCCACAAGGAGAATTTCGATGAAACGCCAACCACGGATTCTGGCAGGCACCGCACTTGGCCTGTTGATGGCATCCGCGCCGTTGGGCGCGTTCCCGCTTCAGGGAAGTGTCGCGTCCGGTCTTGCCCAGCGCACGGCAACCCCATTCATCCTGGCGCAAGCAGCATGCGCCGAGGGCGAATCGGCCGAGGCCTGCGCGCAGAAGCAGCAGGCGGAACCCGAACAGAAACACGAGCGCAAGAAGGCCGAGCCTGAACAGCAGGCCGCGCCTGCCCAGAGCGAGCAGCCCGCCGAGGAGCAGCAGCCACGCCGGAAGAAGCGCGACCAGCAGCAGCAGGCCGAGCAGGCGCCCGCCGAACAGGCCGCTCCCGCCGAGGAACAGCAGCCGCGCAGGAAGAAGCGTGATCAGCAGCAGCAGGCCGAGCAGGCGCCCGCCGAACAGGCCGCTCCCGCCGAAGAACAGCAGCCGCGCAGGAAGAAGCGTGATCAGCAGCAGGAGACCGAGCAGGCGCCGGCCGAACAGGCAGCACCCGCAGAGGAACAGCAGCCGCGCAGAAAGAAGCGTGACCAGCAGCAGCAGACCGAGCAGGCGCCGGCCGAACAGGCAGCACCCGCAGGGGAACAGCAGCCGCGCAGAAAGAAGCGTGACCAGCAGCAGCAGACCGAGCAGGCGCCGGCCGAACAGGCAGCACCCGCAGGGGAACAGCAGCCGCGCAGAAAGAAGCGTGATCAGCAGCAGCAGACTGAGCAGACGCCGGCCGAACAGGTCGCGCCGGCCAACGACAATCAGCCCGGCGAGCAGGCCCAGCCGCGCAAGAAGAACAAGCAGGATCAGCAAGCCCAACCTGAAGTCGCCCCGGCGCCGAAGGAAGCTCCCGCTGGAGAGGCGACGGCCCCTGCCGGCGAGCAGCCGGCGGCCCAAGGCGAGCAGCCCCAGGACACGACGAAGAAGCACGGCAGGAAACCTGTTGGCGAGCAGCCGGCGACGGCCGAACAACCCGCCACCGGCGAACAACCGGCCAATGGTCAGACGGCAGCACCGGCACAGGGCGAAAACCCGGTGCAGGGCGAAGCACCGACCGATCCAAACGCCGCTCCCATCCTGGACAGCCAGAAGGACGCCGAGCGCAGGGGCGGCGGCCGCAAACGTGGCGACAAGAATGCTCAGCAGGATGGCGAGCAGCAGAATGGCGGACAAAATGCCCAGCAAGGTGGCGATCAGGGCCGCAAGCCGGTGGCTGCTCCCATCGACCAGGGTCCGCCGCCCACCGACGACAGGGCCGCACAGCAGGAGATCAAGCCCGAGAAGATCGTCCCGGTGACCGAGGAGAAGGGTACGCGCGTAGAGCGTGCGCCCGATGAGATCGCCCGCGATCGTCGGCGTCCGAAAGGCGTCGACGTCGTCAGGAAACTCGGCGATCGCGTCATCCTGCAGTTCAACAACCAGACATTTGTCCAGAGCAATGACGCCCCGCGCGTCACCCGCGGTGCCAAAGAAGTCTACTATGAGGATCTGTCGGGCGATCGCACCCGGGAAATCGTCGAGCGTGACAACGGTGTCCGGATCGTCACCATCCGCAACCGCTATGGCGACGTTATCCAGCGTTCGCGCATCGCGCCGGATGGACGCGAATATGTGCTGAGCTATGTCGACGAGCGGCACTATCAAGATGACAGCGACTGGCGTGATCCCGGCGACGACCTGCCGCCGATGCGGCTGACCATCCCGCGCCGGGAATACATCCTCGATTCCGAGGACGTCGAGAGCCCCGATGACTACTACGAGTTCCTCGAACAGCCCCCGGTCGAGAAGGTCCAGCGCCTCTATTCGATCGACGAGGTCAAGCGTTCGGCCCGCGTGCGCGACATCGCACGTCGCGTCGATCTCGACACGCTCAACTTCGAATTCGGTTCGGCCTCCATCTCCGACACCGAGGTGCAGAAGCTCGAGGGCGTAGCGACCGCCATGGAGAAGCTGTTGAAGAAGAACCCGGCCGAGACCTTCCTGATCGAAGGTCACACCGACGCGGTCGGCACACCGGAGGCTAACCTCGCTCTTTCCGATCGCCGCGCGGAAGCGGTGGCGGAGGCTCTGACCAATGCCTTCGGCATCCCGCCGGAAAACCTGACGACACAGGGCTATGGCGAGGAGTATCTGAAGGTCAACACGGCGGCGCCCAACCGCGAGAACCGCCGCGTCGCCATCCGCCGCATCACCTCGCTGGTGGCACCGGTCGCCAGCAACAATTAGGTCATGATTTCAAAATCATGACCCGGTTTGTGGAATCGGCAAGAGAAGCATCCACCCCCGGCACAGCCGGGGGTGGATGGATGTGCGGGGTTCAAGAAGAATTGTACGGGCGTTAGACACGGCTCATTGAATCGCGAGCGCAGCCACCCCAGATTCGGTGCTGGGCGTTCCCTGCCCCGTCCCGACTCCAGCGGGACGCATTGAGCCCCGCCGGACCTTGTTCGGCGGGGTTTTTTGTCTTGCAAACGGTGGCGGCCTCGTCGAATACAGCCATTGTCTGAGAGATAACCAGCCGGAATCATCCCATGAAGCGTCTCGAACTCGCCATCGAATCGATCATTCTCGCTTCACGCTGGCTGCTCGTCGTTTTCTATATAGGCCTGGCCCTGGCATTGGCCGTCTATGCGCTGTCCTTCGGCAAGAAGCTCTATGAGTTCATTAGCCTGGCGTTCACGCTCGGTGACACCGACACCATCCTGAAGATGCTCGGCCTGATCGATGCCGCGCTGGTTGCCTCGCTGGTGGTGATGGTCATCATCTCGGGCTACGAGAATTTCGTCAGCCGCTTCGACGACCAGGACGGCGGTGTGCACTGGCTGGGCACCATCGATGTCGGTTCGCTGAAGGTCAAGGTTGCCTCGACCATCGTCGCCATCTCGTCGATCCACCTCTTGCAGGTGTTCTTGAACTCATCGTCCTACACGACCGACCAGTTGATGTGGCTGACCATCATCCATCTCGCCTTCGTCGTCTCGGCGCTCATGCTCGCCTATATCGACCGGCTGATGGGCCTGAGCAAAGGCAAGAAGGACGAGGCGTGAGCCTGCGCCTGCCGGACGTTGAATCAATCCCGCAGGAACGATGCCCTACCGCCTTGTTCGAGCAGGGCTTTCCCATGACTCTGCGGGTGGCGAAGGGCTTGGCTCGACGCCCGTCGCGTCAAAACAAAGAGCTCTAGTAAATATTCCTGATCTTGCTGTCCGTGCGGGCAAACACCTCGTCGGGGACAAAAAAGTCGCCGGCCAGCGGCCCGGTCGCATCAGGCGCATAGATCGAGAAATCGCTGACGCCCTCGGCGCGCAGCACCTCTTCGTCGATGTAGAAGTTGCCAGTCGCTTCGCGCGCCGGCCGCATGAAGATGGCATGCGCAGCATCGGCCATGATGTCGGGCAAACGGCTCATTGCCGCCACCGTCGCGCCGCCCAGCAGATTGCGCACGGCTGCCGTGTCGATGGTCGAAATCGGCCACAGTGAATTGACGGCGATGCCGTCCTTGGCGAACTCGGCGCTCATGCCCAGCGTGCACATCGACATGCCGAACTTGGCCATCGTGTAGGCGACATGGTTCTTGAACCACTTGGCCTTCATGTCGAGCGGCGGTGCCAGATTCAGGATGTGAGGATTGCTGGCCAACTTCAGGTGCGGAATGCACATTTTGGACACCAGGAAGGTGCCGCGCGTGTTGATCTGATGCATCAGGTCGTAGCGCTTCATGTCGGTTTCCAGCGTGCCGGTGAGCTGGATGGCGCTGGCATTGTTGACGCAGATATCGATGCCGCCGAACTTTTCCACGGTCCTGGCGACCGCCTCGGCCACCTGTGCCTCTTCACGGATGTCGCACAGCACGGGCAGCGCCTTGCCGCCGGCCTGCTCGATCTCTTCTGCCGCGCTATAGATTGTGCCGGGCAGCTTCGGATGCGGTTCGGCGGTTTTGGCCGCGATCGTCACATTGGCGCCGTCGCGCGCCGCGCGCAGCGCGATCGCCAGCCCGATGCCGCGCGATCCGCCGGAGATGAACAGCGTCTTTCCCTTGAGCGACATTTCCTTGCGCCTCCCTTGCAACACGTCAGACGCCAAGCTTTGCGCGGCGGGCGACCACAGCGCAAGACCCTACACGCCGGACACCGCGTTACGCAGCGTAGGGTTTATGACTATACCAGCACCAGCCCCTGCCGCATCGCAGTGGCAATCGCGTCGGTGCGGTTGGCGGCACCGAGCTTGATCAGGATTGCGGCGACATGGAACTTCGCGGTGTGCACGGAAATGTTCAGCCGCCGCGCGATCACCTTGTTGGGTGCGCCCTCGGCCAGCAGCGCCAGCACTTCCGCCTCGCGCGGCGACAGCGAAGGACGGACGGCATGCTCGTCGGAGGCTTCATCTTCGAACGGCTCGCCATCGCCAGTATGGAAATCCTCATGGCGTCCGGTTCTGCGCTCGCCCGATACCCGATAGCCGGCCGCCGCCAGCCGCGCCGCCGCAGCGATCAACAAATCGTCCGCGCCCGTTTCGAGGACGGCCAACACCTCGCCCGCGGGCCGTTCGCCATTGGCGCCTCCCGATAGAAGAACCCGGGGAATGGCGGCCGGCACAGCACCGCCGCTGCTGTCGTCAACGATGGCGACGTCAGCCCTGCCGGCCACCACCGGCAGCAGGTCATCGCTCGCGGCCAGCGAGGCCGCCAGGCGCTCGGCGCGCGACGCATCGCCAAGCGCAATCAGCACCACCAGCCGCCGCGAGACGGCACCGTCATGCATGATCCGGTCGCTGGTGAGCGTGTCCATGGATGCCCTCAGCTCAGCGGCTTTTCGCCGATGGTCAGCCCGACATCGCGCTGTTCGCCGCCGCGCACCACGCCGAGCGTCACCGAAGCGCCCGCACTGTCTGGTCCGAGCCTGCGGATCAGGTCGCGCGGGCCATGCACCGCCTCACCGTTCCACGCCACGATGATATCGCCGAGAGAGAGACCGGCGGCCTTGGCGGGACCATCGTCATCGAGGCTCATCACCATCGCGCCATGCGCGTCGCGGTCGCGTACCGGATGCAGGCCGGCGCCGAGATAACCGCGCGCGACATGGCCCTTTTCGCGCAGCGTCGCAACCGCCCGCTCGATCGTCTCGTAAGGCATGACCAGCGCCCGGTGGCGCGGCCCGAACAGCAGCATGCCGATCAGCGCACCCTTGGCGTCGAGAACCGGGCCGCCCTCGAAACGGCCGCCGGCACCGACGGCCAGATTGATGCGCCGGTCGATGGTGCCGCCGCGCATCGAGCGCCAGGCCGGACCGACTTCGCCTACCGAGCCCGAAACGGCCAGAGCCGACCCGTTGCTATTGCCGATGGCGATGGCAATGTTGCCTGGCCGCACCGCGTCAGCCCTGGCCAACGGCACGGCGTTGATGGCCGTAGCCGGCTTCAGCAGGGCAACGCCAGTCGACGGATCGCGGCCGACCAGTTCTGCCTTCACCGCCTCACCCGAGGCCAGCGTCAGTTCGATCTCCTCGCCGGCCTCGACAGCCTCCTCGGCGGTGACGAAATAACCGTCACGCCAGTGGAAGGCGCTTGCCGTGCGGTGATGATGCGTGGCGAAGCCAGCCGTTGCCGGTGCCGCCTGGGCGGCGAGATCGGCGATGGCTTGCGAAAACGCACTCAGATTGAAATCGCTCATATTGGTCTCCTGGGTTCATCCATGCCCCAGATATCGCTCGACAGCGCGTTCAGAGGTACTCGCCTGACGGCTAGTTGCCGGTTTGACTGGCCATCTGGTCAGGTCGCGGCGGTTCCAGCCGCTCCGCACATATAGTGCGTGTCGCCCAAAAGTGCTCAGCGGTTTTGGGACAACGACACGCACAGGAAAAAAATCATCCTTTCGCCCGAAAATACGGAGCCCTTCCATGGCCCTCGCCGCAGCCAAATTCGAACCTGACGATACATTGCTCGACGCATATTCGACGACCGTTGCGGACGCCGTCGACCGCATCGGCCCGGCCGTCTGCCGCATCGAACGCGTCGGCGGCCAGGGCGGCCACGGCTCCGGCTTCGTCATCGCGCCGGACGGACTGGTCGTCACCAATTTCCACGTCGTCGGCGATGCCAGGACAGTGCGCGTCTCGATGCCGGACGGCGCCTCCCGCGAAGGCCGCGTGCTCGGCCGCGATCCCGACACCGACATCGCGCTGGTGCGCGCCGACGGCAGCTTTGCCGATGTCGCACCGCTCGCCGATTCCAAGCGGCTGCGGCGCGGCCAGATCGCCATCGCCATCGGCAATCCGCTCGGCTTTGAATGGACCGTCACCTCCGGCGTCGTCTCGGCGCTCGGCCGCTCCATGCGCGCCTCGACCGGCCGGCTGATCGACGACGTCATCCAGACCGACGCAGCGCTCAACCCCGGCAATTCCGGCGGGCCGCTGGTTTCGTCGGCCGGCGAGGTGATCGGCGTCAACACCGCCATGATCCATGGCGCGCAGGGCATCGCCTTCGCGGTCGCCTCCAACACCGCCAATTTCGTCATTTCGGAGATCATCCGCTTCGGCCGTGTCCGCCGCGCCTTCATCGGCGTCTCGGCCGACACTGCCAGTTTGCCGCGCCGCGCCGCCTTGTTGTCGCAAGTCTCGACCAGCACGGCGGTTCGCCTGCGCAGCGTCGAAAAGGACGGCCCGGCGGCCAAGGCCGGCCTGAAAGAAGGCGACATCATCGCCGCCATCGACGGCCGTCCTGTCACCGGCGTCGACGACCTGGTGCGCATGCTCGACGCCGAACGCATCGGCCGCGAGACGCTGTGCACCGTCGTGCGCCGCACCGGTGTCAGCCAGGTGACGGTGACGCCGGTGGCAAGGGCCAGTTGAGGCGGGCGCTCAGGCTCCCGCCACCCCTTCCGCATACTGCGCCAGAAACGCCTCGCTCGGCGGGATCGGCTTGATGACGTCGATCAGCACGCCATTGGGGTCCTTGGTGATGAAATGGCGCTGGCCGAAGGGCTCGTCGCGCAGCGAGCGCAGGATCGGCAGGCCGGCGGCGACGACGCGCTCATAGACAGCGTCCGGGTCGCGAACCTCGAAATTGATCAGCAGGCCCGAAGCGCGGCCCCGCCCCTCTTCCGGGATGGTCTCATGGCCGCCCTGGACGATGCCGAGATTGACTCTTCTGTCCTCCCCCGATTGCAGATGCACATACCAGTCGCTTTCGAACAGGGGCTGGAAGCGGAAATGCTTCACATAAAAGGCCGCCGTGCCGGCGACGTCGCCGGTCATCAGCACCGGGTAATAGCTCGTGGTCTTCATCTTTCCTTCTCCCGTCAATTAACATACAGTCTGCATGTAAACCGAATTAACATACAGGCTGCATGTATGCAACACGATTTCGCGCGTCGTTCCAACCGCGACCGCACCGAAGCGACGCGCGCCCACCTGATTGCCGCGGCGCGAAAGCTGTTCACGGAGAAATCCTATTCCGAGACCGGCACGCCGGAGATCGTCGCCGCCGCCGGCGTGACGCGCGGCGCGCTCTACCATCATTTTGCCGACAAGCAGGCACTGTTTGCTGCCGTGGTCGAGCAGGAGGCGGCAGCGGTCGCCGAGGAGATCGAGCGCGCCTCGCCGCCATCGCTGTTTGCCCATGACGCGCTGATTGCCGGCTCCGACGCCTATCTCGCCGCCATGCGCGCGCCCGGACGCACGCGGCTGCTGCTGCTCGACGGCCCGGCCGTGCTTGGCCGCGCCGCCATGGACGCGATCGACAATCGCCACGGCAACCGCTCTCTGCGCGAAGGGCTGGTCGCGGCGATGCGGGCGCAGACGATGACGAGATTGCCGGCCGACGCGCTGACCGCACTGCTCGGCTCCGCCTTCGACCGTGCCGCCCTGGCCATCGAGGCCGGCGCCTCAGCGCAAGATTACCGCGCCGTGCTCATGGCGCTGATCGATGGGCTGTCTCGTGCTCCTCATCCGGCACCTCGCCCGGCTCGAACTCGTTGAAGCAGCCGAGCTGGCGCTTGAACTGGTCGATCAGCCAGGCCGCCGCCGGCTTCGGGCTGCGATCGCTGCGATGCATGGCAAACAGCGGCGAACTCACCTCCCTGAAGGATTCGAGGTCGATCTCGACCAGCCGGCCGCTCGCTAGGTCGTCTGATATCAGCCAGCGCGGCAGCCCGCCCCAGCCCAGCCCCTCGCGCATCAGCATATGCTTGGTGCGGACATCCGTCAGCCGCCAGGTACGGTAGGCATAGACGCCGAAGTCGCGCCCCTTGGTGCGCTCCGACTGGTCGGTGACGACAAGTTGGGTGTGTTCGCGTGCATCCTCGATCGCCACCGGTTTCGGCAGCAAGGCCAGCGGGTGGGTGGGCGCGGCGGCCAGCACGATCGACATGAAGCCGATGCGCACAAGGTTCACGTCGACATCGCCCAGCAGGCCGCCAATGCCAAGGTCGGCCTGCCCGCTGACGACATGGTCGGGAATCAGGCCGAGCGTGCCGATGTGCAGCCGCAGCATCACGGTCGGAAACTGCGCCTCGAATGCCTTCAGCACCCGAACCAGCACCGGTGACGGCAGCGTCGCGTCGACCGACAGCGCGACCTCGGCCTCGAGCCCCTGGTGGTGGCCGTCGACGCGCGAGCGGATGCGCTGCAGCACGCCGATCATGCGCCGTGCGTCCTCCAGCATCGCCCGGCCGATCTCCGTCAATTGCGGCTCGCGCGTGCCCTCGCGCTCGAACAGTTTCAGCCCAAGCTGCGCCTCGAGATTGGCGATGCCGTAGCTGATGACGGACTGTGCCCGGTTGAGCTTGCGGCCGGCGGCCGAGAAGCTGCCGGCTTCGGCGACTGTCACAAAGATCTGAAGTTGATCGAGCGTCGGGTTGGGTTGCATCGTTATATCCAATTTATGGATGGATCGTATAGAAAATATACCAGTTTATTGAATGGATCGAAAGCCCCATATCTGGCGGGACAAATCATTCCAACCGCTGGAGAGAGCCCAAAATGTCCATTCTTCTTGTCACTTCGAGCCCGCGCGGCGCTGCCTCGCATTCGACCCGCATCGCCACCGAATTCGCCGAAAAGCTCGTCGCCGCCGATCCGTCGAACACGCTCGTCGTGCGCGACCTCGTCGCCAATCCGTTGCCGCACATCGATGCCGACTATGCGACGGGCATCTATACCCCGGCCGAAGCGCGCACCCCGCGCCAGGCTGAAGTCGTCGGCGTCTCCGATGTCGTGCTCGACGAGCTGTTCGCCGCCGACACGGTGATCCTGGCCACCGGCTTCATCAACTTCAACATCTCCTCGACCCTGAAGTCATGGGTCGACCACATCTCCCGCTCCGGCAAGAGCTTTTCCTATGGCGAGAACGGCCCCAAGGGTCTGGTCACCGGCAAGAAGGTCTATATCGTGCTAGCTTCCGGCGGCATCTATTCGGAAGGTGCGGCCGTGCAGTTCGATCACGCCATTCCCTACCTGCGTGGCGTGCTCGGCTTCCTCGGCATGACCGATGTCGATGTCATCCGCATCGAAGGCGTTGGCATGGGTCCTGACGCGGTGACAGCAGCGCTCGCCAAGGCGACCGCCAAGGTTGACGCCGTTGTGGCCGCCAGCCAGGGTGTCGCGGCTGCCGCGTAAACAGCCGAGATTTGTCCGCATCGAAGGCAGGCGTTCGCGCCTGCCTTTTGCGTTCTAGCCGATGAGGTGCCTCAGCAGACCAGCGGCGCTGACCCCGACCAGCACGGTCGGCAGCATGGAAAATCGCGTGGCTGCGACCAAGGTAATGGCCAGCGCTAAAAGGTCGGCAGGATTCCGCGACACAAAGGCCGGTGCGATGACAGAGATCAGCACGCAGCCGGGCGCAGCTTCCATCACAGCCGTGGCACGGGCGCCCAGCGTGCGGTTGCGCAGGACGACATAGCCGCCGATCCGCGTCAGGTAAGTGACGCCGGCCATCAGCACGATGGTGAAAAGGGTCGTTGCATCGATCATGCATCACCCGCCATCAGCCAGGCCGCGACCAGACCCGACATGGCGCCGGCGGCGACATACCAGGCACCGGGAACGAAGAGATAGACCAGTGCTGCAACGACCAGGCTGACCAGCCAGGGCCGCGCCGCCGCCATACCCGTCCACATGCCGCGCATCAGCACCAGGAAGACAGCCGGGAACGCCATGTCAAAACCATAGGTCTCGACATGGCCGAGCATCGGACCGAGCAAGGCACCCAGCGTGGTGAAGGCCACCCAGGTGAGATACATCGCCAGCGCCGCGCCCATATAGTAGCGCGGGCTAAAGGCCGGCGTAATGCCGGCAGCAGTACGCTGTTTGGCATCGGCCAAGCCCAGCGCCCAGCTTTCATCGCACATAAGGAAAAGCGCCGGAAACACCTTGCGCCGTGGCAGGTCGCGCAGGAACGGCGCCAGTGCCGCACCCATCAGCAGGTGACGGCTGTTGACCAGGAAGGTGATGGCGACGATGAGCACGATGTGCGGCGGCGACGTCCACAACTGGATCGCCGCGAACTCCGAACCGCCGGCGAAGTTCAGCCCTGTCATGGCAGACAGTTCGACCGTGCTCAAGCCTTTCTGCGTGGCCTGGGCGCCAAGCACCAGCGCATAAGGGATGGTGCCGAACAGCACCGGCGCGCAGGACGCCACGCCACGGCGGAATTCGGATTTCGAACCATCTGCCACCGTCTCGACTGCCTGTGAAATGCTCATGTGTCTTCATCGGCTGACCTCGCGGCCGCCGCTTCCCTGCGTTTGAAATCAACTGATGTCGGCAGCAAACATACCGAAATCGGTCCGCAATTTGGTTGCGGAGATTGTTGTATTTCGCCCAATTCTGGCATTTTATGTTACAAATTTTCGAATAGATGGAATCTGTAGCCATGAAGCTGGATGAGATCGACAAGCGGATTCTGCGGGCGCTGCAGCGCGACGGCCGCATGGCCAACAATGATCTGGCCAATGAGGTCGGGCTGTCGCCATCGCCTTGCCTGCGTCGCGTGAAGCTGCTGGAGGAAGCCGGTGTCATCGACCGCTACGTCGCCGTGCTCAACCCGGCCAGCATCGGCAAGGGTCTGACCTTCTTCACCCGTATCTGGCTGAAGACGCAGGACGAGGACACGATCGAGCATTTCGCCACCGAAGTCGCCAAGCTGCCGCAGGTGATGGAGTGCTATCTGATGCTCGGCGATTGCGACGCCATGGTGCGCGTAGTGGCGGCCGGCATCGACGACTACCGCCGCTTCCAGTCGGAGCATCTGAGCCGCATCAAGGGCGTGCAGAACGTCAAGACCGACGTCCCAAGCCAGACGATCAAATACACGTCGGAACTGCCGGTCTGATCTGCTGAAAACTGCGTCGGGCCAGACTGGATAAAAAATGCAACCGGATTGTAGGATCAGCCTCGCTGCCGGCGTCCTTCGGATGCAAGCAGCGCTGAGCGCTGCCCTCTGGCATGGGAGATTTGAATGAGCTTTTCCTATCGTTGGGTCATCGTCGCGGCTGGCGCGCTGATGTCCTGTGTCGCCATCGGGACGATGTTTTCGCTGGCGATCTTTCTCGAGCCGATGGCGATCGACACCAACTGGTCGCGCGCCGGCATTTCGAGCGCCATGACGCTCAACTTCCTGGTGATGGGCCTTGGCGGCTTCGCCTGGGGCGCGATATCGGACCGTTTTGGCGCCCGCATCGTCGTGATGACCGGCGCGGTTCTGCTCGGGCTGGCGCTGGTGCTGGCCAGCCGGGCCGGTTCGCTGCTGAGCTTCCAGATTACCTATGGCGTGCTGGTCGGCCTCGCGGCAAGCGCCTTTTTCGCGCCGATGATCGCGCTGACCACAGGCTGGTTCGACACCAACCGCAGCCTCGCCGTCTCGCTGGTCTCGGCCGGCATGGGCGTGGCGCCGATGACGATTTCGCCCTTCGCCCGCTGGCTGATCTCCGCCTATGACTGGCGCACCGCCATGTTCGACATCGGCATTACCGCCTGGGTATTGCTGTTGCCGGCGGTGCTGCTGGTGCGCCAACCACCGAAGCCCGTCATGGCCGATACCGGCTCCGCGCCGGTTGCCGAAGGCGCCGGCCTGACGGTCGGCAAGGCGCTGCGCTCACCGCAGTTCATCGTGCTGGGGCTGACCTTCTTTGCCTGCTGTGCGGCGCATTCCGGCCCGATCTTCCATATGGTCAGCTATGCCATGCTGTGTGGCGTCGCCCCCATGGCAGCGGTCTCGATCTACAGTGTCGAAGGCCTGGCAGGCCTCGGCGGCCGGCTCTTCTACGGCGTGCTGGCCGACCGGCTGGGCGTCAAGCCGGTGCTGATCGCGGGCCTGGCGATCCAGGCGATCGTCATTGCCGCCTATCTCTCGATCAGCCGGCTTGAGCAGTTCTACATGCTGGCCGTTATCTTCGGTGCCACCTATGGCGGCGTCATGCCGCTCTATGCGGTGCTGGCGCGCGAATATTTCGGCCAGCGCATCCTCGGCACCGTGTTCGGCGCCGCCACCATGCTGTCCAGCCTCGGCATGGCGCTGGGCCCGCTTGCCGGCGGCATGGTGTTCGACGCCTACGCCAACTATTCCTGGCTGTTCATCGGCTCGGCTCTTATCGGGCTCGGGGCGGTCGGCATCGCCATCGCGTTTCCGCCGCTGCCGCGCAGGGAGTTGCAGCCGGCTTAGTCCGCGTCGATTTCCACACCTTGCTGGCCGGGCGCGCAATCAGCCTGGCCCGTTCGGTTCACTGCGGATCCTGTCCCCTGTTTCATCCGTTCCCCCTTGCGCGAGGCAGTTTACGGGCAACGTTTGCACCAAGCGATCTCGACTGAGCTCGCGCATCCAGTCCACGCCAGAGAGGACACCCTGATGGTCGAACATCCGAGTGGAAGCGAAAGCAACAGAATTGCCGCAAGCGCTGTTGCCGACGACGATCCGCGTCTTGCATTCATTTATCAGGAAGCAGTGAGAGGTCTCACGCAACAGCAAACCCTTGTGGAGAACATGAGCAGCCGCGCCGGCAGCCTTGTCTTCGCCACCGCCTTCGCAAACTCGTTGCTTGGCGGTGCGGCCCTTTCCAACGGGCTCGGGCCTTGGGACTGGATTGCGGTGGCCCTGCTGTTCGGCATTGGCGGGCTGATCGTCTTCATGCTTTGGCCCTACCACCAATACACATTCCGCTTCGATCCCGAAGAGTTGCTTGATCAATATGTCGACGGCGACAGGCCGACGACGATGTCGGCCATGCGCCGCGCGCTTGCGCTTCGCATCAAAGCGGACATGGCCGGCAACTGGCGAATTATCCAGCGGCTGCGGGTGGCGCTGCAGATTGCGCTGCTGTTTCTGCTGCTCGATATCCTGGCCTGGCTTTTGGCGATTGCAGGCGTTTGAGCCGGAGGGCACACGGGTCCGCCACGGCCCGGCGCTTGACGGACAGGCAACCCACGATGGATCGAAAAGCTTTCTTGAGCATTTAAGCTTTGGCTAATAGTAGCCCAGGAGAGAACCAATGAAAAAGACGCTGCTCATTTTGAGCCTGCTCATTCCGCTCTCGGCGTGCTCCCGTACAGAACAAGGCGCTGCCGTCGGCGGCTTGGGTGGCGCAGCGGTAGGCGCCGCGGTGGCCGGCGATCCTGTGCAAGGGGCGGTTGTTGGCGGTGCGGTTGGCGCGATAGCCGGGGCCGTCATCGGGCACGCCAGCGAAGCCGGCCAGTGCAGATATCGCGATCAGTATGGCCGGGTTTACGTTGCACGATGCCCGGAGGGTTACTGACCTGGAGGCGCGTGATCTCTTTCGATCACGCGCCTGCTCCGGAGGTGGGATAAGCGATGGGCTATCGGATCAAAGTACTGCTGGGTTGCTGGTTCGCCGTTGCCAGCGCTGCCGCGATGTATGCGGCATCCACCGCCGCGATCTCCGCCGCGCCTGTTGATGGCAAGACGATTGCCGATCACCTCTCATCGGTAAAGTCCATGTCCGGGGACTTCGTCCAGTCGGGTCCAAATGCGGAGAGGACCCGTGGCAGGTTTTTTCTACAACGCCCCGGCAAGATCCGATTCAACTATGCAGGCCAATCAGGGATCAGCGTGATTGCAGATGGCAAATCCCTGGTGGTTTATAACAGAAAGCTGAAGACATCGCGGCTTTATGCTCTCTCGAAGACGCCGCTTAAGCTGCTGCTCGACAATAAGGTCGACTTCTCCGGCAATCGCGTGAAAAGCATCAGGGACGATGGCGCCCAAGTTACCGTCAAGCTGGCCGACAGATCGACCTTCGGCAATTCGAGCATCTCCATGGTGTTCGACAGTAAATCTCTCGATCTGCGCAGATGGAGCCTCACCGACGAGAAGGGACTTACCACAACGGTGACTATATCAAATGTGAAGCAGGGCGTTCGCGCTCCCGAGGGCACCTTCGTGATCGATTACACGGCAAACCGTGAATTCAACACGACAACGAAATAGCCGAAGCCGCGGGCATATTCCCTGGCCGGAACCAATGCGATCACCAGCGGTTTAGTCCATGAAGGGACCGGAACCGCAAAGGACGCGGCGCAATGATTGAAATTCACAGCATGGAAGCGGCCAAAGCCAGACTGCGTATAAGGAGAGCTGAGCACTCTTTGAAGTGCGCGAACGACTTGCTGGATGAGGAAGGTGGCGTCGCCCTCAATTTGGCATTGTGCAGCCGGATAAGGGCCGCGCAAAGGCACCTGATCGAGGCAAGGGCACGCCTGATGACGATCGATCCCGCCAGGACGAATTGACCCGCTGGCGGTCGCGATCTGCGACCTCCAGCGGAGAGGTGGTCCTGCCTACCCAAAAATCCGATCGCCCTGCTCGTCGACCAACTGGATGCCCTCCTTGATCGAGATGTCCACGGCGTCGTCGAGCGGAGAGTTAAAGAAGGTTGTATCAGACAGACCTAAGGCGATAGTAGTTATTCGTCGGTAAGTGGGGCTTTTCATCGTGACAACTCGCCTGGGTCCGCTGGTAACCTTTTGCTTGATCGCCTTTGTCGCCTTGACTGCAACTGCATCGGCCGTCGCAAAGCAGAAAGCGCCCGAAGAATGGCCGATGAACTTCATTCTGGTTCGGAACGGCGATTGCAACGTCAACTGCGTCCAATGGATATCTGCCGAGGGCATAATAAAACCTGATACCGCCAAGCAATTTGAGAAATTTCTGCGGAAACTGAAGGGAGAAAGGCTTCCTGTCGTGTTTCAGTCTGGCGGCGGGAACGTGGATGCGGCGCTCGAAATGGGACACATGATCCGCGCCGCCGGCCTCGAAACTGCGATAGGCAGGACGCAGTTGAACGGCTGCCCGATGCTGGTGCCACGCTGTCCGCAAAAGATGGTCAGGAACGGCTGGTCGGAAGGGGAAGTTCATTCTGGTGGGGCGTACTGTTTCTCGGCCTGCCCATGGGCCTTGGCTGGGGGCCAGGTCCGCGCCGCAGCTGCCAATGCCCGGATCGCCGTCCATCAGATAACGAACGGCCGGAAGACACCCCGAATGCACAACGGCAGAAGAAGCCTTGATGAGATTTCGACGGTGCCTGATCCGGCGCTGAAGCAGTTGCTGTCCGACTATTTCGACGAAATGGGCGTCAACAGCGCCGATGTGTTCGCCATGATGGGGCTGGCAACGCCGCAGGGCCTTTATAACGTCTGGGACGCTGAAGCGCTCAAATCAGGCATCATAACGAAAGTCTACTCGTACTCGGAAGAACCGGGCTACGTCATCGGTGGAACGAATGTTGCCGATCCGGCCGATCCCACGCCGGCGGCTACTCCAGTGCCGGCGGTTACCACAATGCCGGACGAACTCATGCATTTACTGCCATAGCAAGGCGGCCTGTAGAGTGAGCCGGCTTTGATGGCATTGCGGAGACCAGGCCTTGTTTGGCGTTCCTAACACGCTTGACAGCATCTTCACGCTGATCGGTTGGGCTCATTGCGAGATGCCGAAGATTTTCGCCTCGACCGGTCCTGCCTATCCAAAAACCCGATCGCCCTGCTCGTCGACCAGTTGGATGCCCTTCTTGATCGAGATGTCGACGGCGTCGTCGAGCCCGGCAAAGCGGTCGGCGCGGATGAATTTGTGTTCCTTCACCACGCCGTCGATCTCCTTGGAGACGACGCCGCAGGTCTGGTACTGGCCATCGGCCTTGTAGGGCGTGGCGCTGATCAGAAAGCCCTTGTGCTCGACCTGCTTGGCTGGCGCTGCACTCGTCGGCTCAGCCGTCTGGGTTCCGCCGCCGCCACCGCCGAAAAGACGCTTCAGAAAAGACATCGGACTTCCTCCAACAGCATTCATCCCGCACCATGTAGAGTGACGCGGGATGAATTTCACTATCGGTCCTTGGCCCAGCGGGCAAGGGCGGCGTCCCATCGGCGGACGAGCTTACTTGTGCGACAGCGCTTCCAGCGCCTCGGCGGCGGCTTCGAGGATGGCGATGGCCTCGGCCTGCTTGTCGGCCGGGGCGTCGACGAAGTCGCCCAGAGCCGCGCGCAGCCGGTGACGGACTGCGCGGAATTCGTCGCGCGCTTCCGAACGATCCCCGCGGCCACCGCGGCCGCCACGACGCCCGCCCTCTTCGCTCTCGTCGTTCCAGCCGAACCAGTCGCGCGCCTTGGCCATTTTGCGGCCGAAGCGTTCGAGATGGTCGAGCACGCCGTCGATCATCTCGCGGTTGTCGGCGAGATGCGCCTGGCCCGCCTCGGTGATCGAAAACACCTTCTTGTTGCCGTCGGCGGCGGAGGCGGCATAGCCGGCCTCTTCCAGGAAGGTCAGCGTCGGGTAGACCACGCCCGGGCTCGGGCTGTAGATGCCGCTGGTGCGCTCTTCCAGGGCCTTGATGATGTCGTAGCCGTGACGCGGCGCTTCGGCCAGCAGCGACAGCGTGATCAGCTTGAGGTCGCCGTCGGCCAGCATGCGTCCGGCGCGGAACATGTCGCCCGGACCGCCGCGCCCGCCACCACGGCCGCCGTGGCCGAACGGGCCAAAGCCGCCGCCCCCTCTGCCACCGAATTTGCCGGCCATGTGCATGAACATGCGCTCGCCGAAATGACCGCGCCCGAAATGATTGTGTTTGTGCATTGATTGCTCCTTGAGTTGTATCTTACGATATATCTTAATTAGGCAAGTCAATCGATGGAGTCAAGATATATCTTACGATGTATCTGAATGCAGCACCAGCGGGCTCGATTTTCCAGTCTCGGCCGCTTCGTTGCGAACGGCGGCCACCGATAAATTCGGCTACCAGCGCCCCATGCGCCGGTTCCAGGCATAGAGAAGATCGGCAAAGCGATCGTAGGCAAAGCGTGTCAGCGGCAAGGCAACCGGATTGCCGAACAGCGTCGCCAACCAGCCCTCGCCCGGCGTGACCTTCCATACCGCGATGGCGACATCGGCGCCGACCAGCAGTCGGCCCTCGGCATCGGTGGCGTGCAGCCGGCGGCGGATATCCTCAAGCGACGCGCCAAATCCGGCTAGCGCTGCCGGTTCAAGATTGATGTCTCGGAACTTGATCCGCCCAGCCTTGATCGCTTCGATCAGCCGCCGCTTCTGCCTGCTGATCCCGGCATCGCAGACCGGGCAGCGCGTATTGTACCAGACGGTCAGCATAGTTCCGGCATTTGGTTGGTAGCGCAAACTTGAAGGACCACGAACGATCGGGCGCCGTCAAGACGTCGCTCGGTCGCTCGCGCGAAGGAGAATGTATCGGGCCAGCCGGTCCGGCCCTTCCGCTACGGGCTTTATCCGAGCGAGGTGACGATCTCGCGGTAGGCTAATTCGGGAAAGGCCTTCAGCGTCCGCGTCCTGACATTGCCGGCCGCCGCCAGCATCAGCGAGAAGCGCGCCAGCACCGCGTCGTCGGGCGCTTCGACCACCGCCACCATGTCGTATTCGCCCATGGTCAGGTAGAACGCCTTGAACGATCCGCCCATGTCTCCCAGCTGCTTTCTGGCGGCGTCGAGCCGCTTCGGTGACTCGCGCACGTTTCTGGCACCCTGCTCCGTCCAGTTCATCAGCACGATGTAGCTTGTCATGGCACACCTCCCTCCGGGGCCACGGAGCACGGCGGCTTCGCCGGGGCGGGCATCCGGCTTATCGCCCAGAAATGCATCCGACAGCGAAATTATCCTCCCGAAGGGCCTGGCCCGCAAGAGTGCGCCCCACAAACAAAAAAGGGCGCCATCGGCGCCCTTGAACTCTTTGCATCGGTAAGTCTCAGCTATCCAGGAAGCTGCGCAGCTTGCGCGACCTGCTCGGGTGCTTGAGCTTGCGCAGCGCCTTGGCTTCGATCTGGCGGATACGCTCGCGGGTAACCGAGAACTGCTGGCCGACTTCTTCCAGCGTGTGGTCGGTGTTCATGCCGATGCCGAAGCGCATTCTGAGCACGCGCTCCTCGCGCGGCGTCAGCGAGGCCAGCACGCGCGTGGTGGTCTCGCGCAAATTGGCCTGGATCGCCGCGTCGATCGGCAGGATCGCCATCTTGTCCTCGATGAAATCGCCCAGATGCGAATCCTCCTCGTCGCCGACCGGCGTTTCGAGCGAGATCGGCTCCTTGGCGATCTTCAAGACCTTGCGTACCTTTTCGAGCGGCATGGCAAGCTTTTCGGCCAGTTCTTCCGGCGTCGGCTCGCGGCCGATCTCGTGCAGCATCTGACGCGAGGTGCGCACGATCTTGTTGATCGTTTCGATCATGTGCACCGGAATGCGGATGGTGCGCGCCTGATCGGCGATCGAACGCGTGATCGCCTGCCGGATCCACCATGTCGCGTAGGTCGAGAACTTGTAACCGCGGCGGTATTCGAATTTGTCGACCGCCTTCATCAGGCCGATATTGCCTTCCTGGATCAGGTCGAGGAACTGCAGGCCGCGATTGGTGTATTTTTTGGCGATGGAGATGACGAGGCGCAGATTGGCCTCGACCATTTCCTTCTTGGCGATCGCCGCTTCGCGCTCGCCCTTCTGCACCTGGTTGACGATCTTGCGGAATTCCAGGATCGAGATCGCCGTTTCGGTGGCGAGGTTCTGGATCTCGGCGCGCAGGTCCTTGATCGCATCCTTCTCGTTCTTGGTGAATTCCTTCCAGCCGCGCGAGGTCAGGTTGCCGATCGAGCGCGTCCAGTTCGGGTCGAGCTCGGAACCCTGATATTCCTTCAGGAACTCTTCGCGACGCACGCCGTAGCTTTCGGCGAGCCTGAGCAGCTTGCCTTCGTTCTGCACCAGGCGCTTGTTGATGTCGTAGAGCTGCTCGACCAGCGCCTCGATGCGCGCCGTGTTGAGCGACAGCGACTTCACCGCCTTGATCAGCTGGTCCTTGAGCTCCTTCAGCCGGCGATCCTGGCTGGGCGACAGCGTGCCGGCCGCGGCCAGACGGTTCTCGACCTGCTGGTCCTGCAGCTTGCGCAGCTTTTTGTAGGTGTCGGCGATAACGTCGAGCGTCTCCATCACCTGCGGGCGGAGTTCCGCTTCCATCGCGGCCAGCGACAGGCTCGCTTCGTCCTCGTCTTCGTCGTCGTCATCCGTCAGCCCACGCGTATCGGCGCCGACATTGGTGATGTCGTCTTCGTCGTCGCGCGAACGGCGGGGCTTGTCCTCGACTTTAGCTTCCTCGACGCGCTCGACCACCGGCGCCTGCTTGGCCTCGGGGCCGGCATAGGTGGCTTCGAGATCGATGATCTCACGCAGCAGGATCTTGGATTCGTTGAGTTCGTCGCGCCAGATGATGATGGCCTGGAAGGTCAGCGGGCTTTCGCACAGACCCGCGATCATCGTCTCGCGGCCGGCCTCGATGCGTTTGGCGATGGCAATTTCGCCCTCGCGCGACAAAAGCTCCACCGAGCCCATCTCGCGCAGATACATGCGCACCGGATCGTCGGTGCGATCGGTCGGTTCTTTCTTGGTGGTGGTGGCGGCGACCGCGGTGCCGGTCTGCTCAGCCAGCTCGTTGGCGTCTTCCTCGGCATCGGCCGCGGTGTCGGCGGCCTCGGGCTCCTCGCCCTGCTCGTCGTCCTCGACCACGTTGATGCCCATGTCGGACAGCATCGCCATCGTGTCCTCGATCTGCTCGGAGGTCACTTCCTCTGAGGGCAGCACCGAATTCAGCTCGTCCATGGTGACATAGCCGCGCTTCTTGGCGGCCTTGATCATCTTCTTGACAGCATCATCGGAAAGGTCGAGCAGAGGGCCATCGGTGGCGCCTTCGCGTTCGGTTTCGACCTCTTCCTTTTCCTTTGTCGCCATAGTCTTTATCTTCTCCTAGCGGCCGAACTTCAAAGCCGCGTAAGCTGTCGGACCAGTCAAATCGGATGCGCTCGCTTATGAAACGCGCTTCACCGGGCCAGTAACTGCATCAACTCGTTTCGTTTGGTGTATGTCGTTGCCCCAAAACCGGGTTTCCCCTTTTTGGGCGACATCCATTAAGTCCAGATTAACCCTGATATCTGTGGCAGGCGGGCTGCCTGTCCAGTGACCAGTACCTCACATCGCTTATTTCCCGTCGACGCGGGTTCGGGTTAACGTTTCGAATCGTCCTGATTCCGCCAATCTGCCAGAAGGTCAAGCGCCTCTCGCATGATTCGCATGAAAAAAGCGAATCAATTACCCGACTTAGCCCGTTACGCGCCATTTCGACGCGCAACGACGCTTTCTCAATTCACTCGCTTCCAACTAAGCTCGCCCTGCCCTGCCCGAGGAGACGCCAAACCCTTCGATCAGCGCTTCCGTGGCTTGCACATCCTGGAATTGCGCCTGAATTTCGATCAGGTGCCGGTAGTTTTCGTCTGTGGGATCGGTGGCGAGCGCCGCTTCCGCCTGTTTCAGTTCCTTATGTAAGGTGCGCGCGCTGCGCTGCAAGTGCAGCGCCTGGCTGAAAGCATCGCGGGCATCTTCGAGGGCGGCGGTCTCCAGCGCCGGCCATTGCCGCATCCGCCGGATCAACCCGACGGCCCGCTCCCAGATCTCGGCGCAGCCGGCGCGTTCGATCGTCGCAATCACCGCCTGCCGGTCATTGGCCATGTCATGCGCCATTGCATCGAGGATTGCCGCATGCAGCCGCCTCAGATCGGAGTTGGCAAGATCGAGAAACTCGATATGGGCGAAATTCTCGTCGATCAGTGCCGGATGGTTGACCAATGCGACGATGATCGTCGCCTCGCGCACCGACATCCCCTCGCCGCCGCGTTTGACCAAAGCCGACTGGCCGAGACTTTCGGTGATCGCAATGCGGCCGCCACCGCTCTTGGCGAACTGCCCGCCGGGAGCGGCTGCCTTGCCCTGGCCGCGCTGACCTGGCCGGCCGCCATCCTGACGCCCACTGCGCTGAGAGCCGAAGAAGCTCAACACGCGCTCGCGCATCTCCTGTTGATAATGGTAGCGGAGACTTTCATCGCGGATGCGGCTGGTCAGTTCGCGCAGCGTCTTCTCGAGCTCGGCCCGCCGCTCCGGCGTATCGAAGACGCCGCCCGCCGTCTCACGCATCCATAAAAGGTCGACCAGCGGCCGCGCCTCGGCCAGAACGCTACGAAACGCATCCGGTCCTTCGGCCTTGACCAGATCGTCGGGATCCTTGCCTTCCGGCAGCAGCGCGAAACGCGCCGAGCGGCCGGCCTGCACCGACGGCAGCGCCATGTCGGCGGCCCGCCACGCGGCCTTCAACCCGGCCTTGTCGCCGTCGAAGCATAACATCGGCTCCGGCGCCATGCGCCACAGCAGCTCGAGCTGGTTCTCGGTAAGCGCGGTGCCGAGCGGCGCCACGACATTCTCGAAGCCGGCCTGCGCCAGCGCGATGACATCCATATAGCCTTCGACGGCGATGACCGTGCCGCCCTTGGCCAAGGCCTTGCGGGCGCGGGCGAAATTATAAAGCACGTTGCCCTTGTGGAAGAGCTCGGTGTCGGGCGAGTTCATGTATTTGGCCAGCGCATCGGGCTGCAGCGCGCGGCCGCCAAAGGCGATGATCTTCCCCCTGGAATCCGGGATCGGAAACATGATGCGGTCGCGGAACCAGTCATAGGAAACCGGGATGTCGTCGCCGTGGCGCACCAGTCCGCAGGCCTCGATATCGGCTTTCGGCACGCCCCTGGCGGCGAGATGCTCCTTCAGCGCATTGCGGCTGTCGGGCGCAAAACCGAGCCGGAACGATTGCTGCGTCGCCGGCGTCAGGCCGCGGTCGCGCAGATAGGCACGCGCCTTGGCGCCTTCCGGTCCCTGCAGCCGTTCCTGGAAGAAGGCGGTCGCCATCTCCATGACGTCGGTCAGGCTGGCGCGTTCCTTTTCGCGCCGCTCCTCCTGCGCGTCGCGGACCGGCATCGGCACCCCGGCCATGTCGGCGATCTTCTCGACCGCCTCGGGAAAGCTCATCCCGTCCAGTTCGGTGAGGAACTTGAAATGATCGCCCGAGACCGAACAGCCGAAACAGTGGTAGCGGCCCTTCTTGTCCTCGCAGTGGAAGGAAGGGCTCTTCTCGCCATGGAACGGGCAGCAGGCCCAATAGTCGCCGCGCGGCGCGTTGGTCTTCTTGCGGTCCCACACGACTCGCTGGCCGATCACCGATGAAATCGGCACGCGGTCGCGTATCTCGTCGAGGAAGGCGGGTGGAAAGCGCATCGGGGAACTCGTTTCCCGATTATATAATCACGCCCGCGAAATCCGACGACCCTTAATGCGGGCCATACCCGGTTTCCACAGGCAAAAAGAAAGGCGGCCGTAGCGGGCCGCCTCCCTTTTCAATGTCCGGCAAGGTGCCGATTAATGCGCGGCAAGCGCGCCGAAGATGACGCCGGAGAGGATGCCGACCAGCACATAGTCGTTGCCGACGCGGATCCATTCCTGGCCGCGGCCGGGGCGATGCAGGCCGTAGCGGCCATAGTCGCGGATCGGCTGATGGCGCTTCCAGCCGGAATATTTCTGGCCATGCCGCCAGTTGTTGCGCTTCACGACGACGACCTTCTTCTTGTAAACGCGCTTCCTCACATCGCTGTGGTGGCCGGGCTTCTGCCAGTCGACCTGGCTGTAGTTCGACTGCGGCGCGTTCGGCGCATTCAGCGGTGCGGCCTGGCCGGTGAGCGACGTAGCGGCCAGCATCGAGAAAGCGAGTGCGGAAAGGACGATGCGTTTCATGAGAAGTCTCCTTGGTTGTCGATATCGAAGCAGTAGCTGCCCATCGATGAACCGAAACTGAACGCACGCATTACAATTATGTAATGGATTCCTTGATTTACCCAAGGAAGCTGAACATGATCGCAAAGGCAGGAGCCAGTCGCACCGCAAACTCGGCCTATCCGCCGCTTCGCGCCCGCCCCGCAATGCAACCATTTGCGCGTCCGTCCATTCTCCGACACCGCCTGTCGCGCGGCAACGGCCCTTGAAATCGACAAGATTTTATTATCCGGCTAAAATATTCGAGCTATTATAAGTCACCGCCATGAACATGATTCGTTCCCTCGTTTTTCCTTCTGATCGCCACGCAAAACAGGGCGGGCGCCCTGTTTGCATGCGGGGGACGAAATGAGCGGGTCCGTCGTCCTTCTGCATCTGGCCGGCGCCGTGGCGCTGATGCTGTTTGCCACCCGCATGGTGAAGACCGGCGTTGAACGCGCCTATGGCGACGTGCTGCGCCATCGCCTCCGCGCCACCATGCGCAATCCGATCATGGCGGTGCTGGCCGGCACCGGCCTTGCCATCGCCCTGCAGAGCTCCACCGCCGTCACGCTGCTGGTCGGCTCCTTCGCCGGCTCTGGCATCGTCTCGGGCGCCGCGGGGCAATTGGCGGTGCGCGGCGCCGAAATCGGATCGGCGCTGGTGGTCAAGCTGCTGACCTTCGACCTCACCTTGCTGGTGCCGCTGTGCCTGATCACCGGCACGGTCATGTTCATGGCCACCGAGCGGCGCGACTGGCGCCAGTCCGGCCGCATCCTGGTCGGCATCGGCCTTCTGATCCTGTCGCTGGAGATGATCGGCCAGGCATCGGAGCCCCTGCGCAACAGCCAGCTCATGCCGGTCATCATCAACTACTTCTCGACCGATTCCATCACCGCCTATCTGCTGGCGGCACTGATCACCTGGCTGTTCCAGTCGAGCATCGCGGCGGTGCTGTTGATGGCGACGCTGGCAGGCCGTGGCCTGATCACGCCCGAACTTGGCGTCGTTCTCATCCTTGGCGTCAACCTCGGCTCCTCGATCATCGCGCCGATGCTGACCCGTTCGTCGAGCCCCGAGGTGCGCGTCGTGCCGATCGGCAATCTCCTGATGCGCGGGCTTGGCTCGCTGGTCATGCTGATCCTGGTCATGATCTTCAGGCCGCACTTCGCCTTTCTCGGTTCGACGGCGGCGGACCAGATCGTCAATGCCCACATCCTGTTCAATGTGCTGATCCTGCTCGCCGGTCTGCCGCTGGCAGGCTTCGTCTACCGCGCTTCGGAGAAGATCGTCGCACTTGGCACCAAGCCCGTGCCGGCCGCCTCGCTTGACGTCGTCGAGCTGTCCGCACTCAACGAAAGCGCGCTCGACGTGCCGAGCCAGGCGCTGGCCAATGCCACCCGCGAGGTGGTGCGGGTCTGCGAGACGATCGAGATCATGCTCAAGCGTATCATCGAACTCTATGAAAGTGCCGACGCCGACAAGATCAAGGCGCTGGCCGCACTCGACGACCGCGTCGACCGCAAGCACGCCGCGATCAAGCTCTACCTCGCCAAACTGACCAGGAACCCGCTGACCGAGGACGAGGCGCTGCGCTGCCAGGAACTGATCGGCGCCTGCGTCAAGCTCGAGCAGGTCGGCGACATCATCGTGCGCAACATGCTGGTGCATGTGAAGAAGAAGTTCGAGCGCGGACTGGAATTCACCGACGAGGGCTGGGCCGAGCTGTGCGCCTTCCATGGCTCGGTTCTGGCCAATGCGCGGCTTGCCTTCAACGTTCTGGTGTCGCGCGATCCCGAGACCGCCCGCCAGCTGGTGCTGGAAAAGGACCGGCTGCGCGACCGCGAAAAGGAAACCAGCGCCAGCCATTTCGTGCGGCTGCGCGACGGCACCGCCAAGAGCGTCGAAACCAGCTCGATCCATCTCGACACCATCCGCGACCTGAAGCAGATCAATTCGCTGCTGGCCTCGATGGCCTATCCGGTGCTTGAAGAGCGCGGCCTGCTGACGGGGTCGCGGTTGAAGGCGAGCTGAAGAATAGCAATCCCCCACGAGGCCTCCGGAGAGAGAGGAAGGGCGCTAGTTGAAATAAGATCGCGCCCTTCCTCTACCCCGTCGGTCGGGGGAGAGGAAGGGAGCGCGCTTGGATAGGTTCGCGCGCTTCCTTTACCCCGGCCATCTCCCCCACAAGGGGGAGATTGGCGCTTCACCGCCTCGCCCCCACTGAAGAAAACCTAAACTCGCGACAAAAATTTCTGGATTGCCCGCAAAGCCCATCCGTGGTTTGAGGCGCTTCCAGCTAAGGCTTCCCCATGTCGCTTCCGCTCATCGCCCTGTTCATCGCCGCCTTTGCCTTCGGCACCACCGAATTCGTCATTGCCGGCGTGCTGCCGCAGGTGGCGCAAGGCCTGGGCGTCTCGGTTCCCTCCGCCGGCTATCTCGTCTCCGGCTATGCCGGCGGCATCGCCATCGGCGGCCCGCTGCTGGCGCTCGCCACCAAGTCATTGTCGCGCAAGAGCCTGCTGCTAGGCCTCGCCATCGCCTTCACCATTGGCCAGGCGGCTTGCGCGCTGGCGCCCGATTTCACCTCGATGCTTCTGTTGCGCATTGCCGTGGCGGTCGCGCATGGCGCCTATTTCGGCGTCGCCATGGTCGTCGCCGTCGGTCTCGTGCGCGAGGACCAGCGCGGCATGGCTGTCGCCGTCATCCTGTCCGGCCTCACCGTCTCCAACGTCATCGGCGTGCCGGCCGGCACCGCGATCGGCAACATCTGGGGCTGGCGTGCGACTTTCTGGGTGATGTGCGCGCTGGGTGTCGCGGCAACGCTTGCCATGGCAGCCCTTTTGCCGCGCACCACCGGCTCATCGGCCAAGCCCGCCGGTTTCGCCCGCGAGGTCCGCGTGCTGGCCCGCCAGCAGGTCTGGACATCGCTGATCCTGATGCTGATGCTGATGATCGGCCAGTTCGGCCTGTTCACCTACATCACCCCGACACTGCTGGAAGTCACCGGTCTCGACGAGAACCTGGTGCCGTGGGTGCTGCTGCTCAACGGCGTCGGCGCAACCCTTGGCGTCTTCCTCGGCGGCAAGCTCTCCGACTGGAAGCTGATGCCGTCATTGATCACCATGCTGGCCCTGCAGGCGGTGACGCTTGGCGTCATCTATGCCGTCAGCCCCTATCCCCTGCCGATGGTTGTGGCGATCGTCATCTGGGGCGGTCTCAACTTCGCCATCGGCACGCCGATCCAGACCCGCATCCTGGCCTGGACGGCAGATGCTTCCAACCTCGCTTCGTCGCTCATTCCGTCCGGCTTCAATGTCGGCATCGCGCTGGCCGCTTCGTTGGGCGCCGCGATGCTGAACAGCGGCTATGGCTACCGCAGCCTGCCGCTGCTCGGCGCCATCGCCATGCTGGTCGCCGTGGCAGTGGCGCTCGCCTCTTATGTCTGGGAAGGGCGCAGCAACGCCACGCCGCCGCTGACAGCCCCAGCCGAGTAGATCACGATCCGGAAAAGTGGACGCCGGTTTTCCGAAAAGATCGTGATCAACCAAAAACACTTCACCCGCGCCAGCGCAGCAGGCGCATGGCGTTGGCGGTGACCAGCACGGTCGCGCCGGTATCGGCCAGGATCGCCGGCCACAGGCCGGTGATGCCCAAAATGGTGGTGACCAGGAACACCGCCTTCAGCCCCAGCGCCACGGTGATGTTCTGGCCGATATTGGCCATCACCGCCCGCGACAGTTTCACCATACGCGCGACGTCCATGACGCGGCCGTGCAGGATCGCCGCGTCCGCGGTCTCCAGCGCCATGTCGGTGCCGCCGCCCATGGCAATGCCGATATCGGCGGCCGCGAGCGCCGGCGCGTCGTTGATGCCGTCGCCGACCTTGGCAACCTTGAAACCCTCGCGCTGCAATTCGCCGACGATGCGCTGCTTGTCCTGGGGCAACAGCTCCGCCCGCGCCTCGATGCCGAGCGAAGCGGCGATGGCTTGCGCCGTGCGGCGGTTGTCGCCGGTCAGCATCACTGCGCGGATGCTCTCGGCCTTCAGCGCCGCGATCCCGGCCGCAGCATCCGGCCGCGGCTCGTCGCGCATGGCAATCAGCCCGGCCACCACGCCATCGGCGACGAGCACTGACACCGTCTTGCCCTGGCCGTTGAAGCTGTCGACGGCGAGGCGCTGCGCTTGCGTCATGTCGGCGCGTTCGCCCGCCGCCTGGCCGGAGCCGAGGAAGACGGCGACGCCGCCAACGCTGCCCTCGACACCCTTGCCCGAGATTGCCTTCGCTGCGAGAGCCGGCGGCACCGGCGCCTTGTCGGCCTTGGCCCGGTCCAGGATCGCCATCGCCAACGGATGGCTGGAGCCCTGCTCCAGTGCTGCCGCCAGCGCCAGCACGGTGCGTTCATCCCTTCCATACGCCACGATGTCGGTGACGACAGGCTTGCCTGCGGTCAGCGTACCGGTCTTGTCGAAGGCGACCGCCGTGATCCGGCGAAAGCCTTCCAGCACCGCACCGCCTTTCATCAACAGGCCACGCCGCGCACCGGTCGCCAGGCCCGCGGCGATCGCCGCCGGGGTCGAGATGACCAGCGCGCACGGGCAGCCGATCAGCAGGATCGCAAGGCCCTTGTAGATCCATTCGTTCCAGTCGCCGCCGGCAAGCAGCGGCGGCAACAATGCCACCAGCGCACCGACCGCCAGCACCGCCGGCGTGTAGGTGCGCGAGAAGCGATCGATGAAGCGCTCTGTCGGCGCCTTGGCCTCCTGCGCCTCCTCCACCAGCCGCACGATTCGGGCGATGGTGTTGTCGGAAGCGGCCGCCGTCACCCGCACCTTGAGCACGCCATCGGTGCTGATCGTGCCGGCAAAGACGGCGTCCGCAACGCCCTTGCGCTTCGGCGTGCTCTCGCCGGTCACCGGCGCCTCGTCGATTTCGCTCGCGCCCTCGATGATCTCGCCATCGGCCGGGATGCGGTCGCCCGGCCGCACCAGGATGATGTCGCCGACCGCAAGGTCTTCGGCGGGACACTCCGATGTGCCGCCTGCGCGCTCGACCAAGGCCGTCTTCGGCACCAGATCGGCAAGTCCCTGGATGCTCGCCCGCGCCCGGCCGGCGGCGACACCCTCCAGAAGCTCGCCGATCAGGAAGAGCACCACCACGGCGGCGGCCTCTTCAGTGGCACCGATCATCACGGCGCCTATCGCCGCGATGGTCATCAGCATCTCGATCGAAAACGGCGTGCCGGCCAATGCCGCCATCAGCGCGCGCCGTGCGATCGGCACCAGGCCGACCAACAGCGCGGCCAGGAACACCCCGCGTTCCGCCACCGGGAACAGATGGCCGATGCCGTATGCGGCGAGAAGCGCTGCCGCGCAGGCGAGCGTCAGCACCGCCCGGCGGGAACGCCACCACGCCTGCCCCGTCTCGGAATGGCCATGATCGGGATCGGGATCGTGGATCGCATGATCGTGGCCTTCATGGTCATTGTGGACGTGATCGGCGTGCGCCTTGTTTGACATCGGCGATACATGTGCCTCGGCCCTGACGATGCCGTAGCCGAGCCGAGCCACCTGCTGCAGCACCTTGTCTTCCGGCAACGCGCCGCCATGGCTGACCGTCATGCTGGCACCGGTCACCGAAACCGAGACATCGGCGACGCCGTCTAGGCGACGCACCGCCGTATCGATCTTGGTTGCGCAAGAGGCGCAATCCATGCCGCCGATCTTGAACCGCGTCTGCCTGATTTTTACCTGGTCGAAGGGCGCCGTCATCACATCACCTGTCTGTCTTGCCCGCGCGGCGTCGCCGCATGGGTCTTGAACGCTGATGTCAGGCACTGTAATTGCTCTAGTCACTAGAGCTTCAAGAGGCAATTCATGTTTTCGATCGGTGATCTCTCGCGCCGCACCGGGGTCAAGGTGCCGACCATCCGCTACTACGAGCAGATGGGCCTTGTTGCCGCACCCGAGCGCTCGGAAGGCAACCAGCGCCGCTATTCCAGGCAGGAGCTGGAGCGGTTGGCCTTCATCCGCCACGCCCGCGATCTCGGTTTCGCCGTCGAGGACATCCGCTCTCTGATCGATTTGAGCGGCCACCCCGAGCAACCCTGCGGCCACGCCGACAAGATCGCAGAGGAGCAACTGATCTCGGTGCGGGAAAAGATTGCCCAGTTGAAGCGGCTCGAGGCCGAGCTCGAACGCATCGCCACGTGCTGCAATGGCCAGACGGTCGGCGATTGCTACGTCATCCGCGCGCTGTCGGATCATGCGCTGTGCGCCGATGAGCATGGTTGAGATACATCCTACAGCTCGATCCGGAACCGCAAGCTTTCTGCTCCGCCATAGGCGGCGTCCTCGAAAAAGCGTTCGACGAGCTTGCCGCCATTGGCCAGGATCACCTTGTGCGAGGCCGGATTGCCCGGTTTGGCGGTGATCTCGACGTGAGTCAGGCCGACCGCCCTCGCCTCCTCCAGCATCAGGCGCAGCGCCTGTGTAGCGTAGCCGCGCCGCCGCTTCCACGGCACCACCGCATAGCCGATATGGCCGAGCACATGCGGCGGCAGGTCCGACGTGCCCTTCTGCCAGCGAAAGCCGATCGAGCCCGACGCCTCGCCGTCCCAGATCGAGCGGCGGAAGCCCGGCAGGCGCGGCACCTTTTTGCCGTCGGGCAAGGTGATCGGACCGCCCCCGGCCTGGGGATCATCGAGGTCGGCGAGAAAAGCCACGGGATCCCTTTCGATTGCCGCAAGCTGCTCGCGCGTCGCTTCCAGCAATCGCACATTGTCCGGCGACCAGCCGCGTTCGAGTGCCGCCTTGTAGGACGGCAGATGTTCGAGCGCGGGTTTGACGATTTCGATCATGGTGCACCGGTGCAGACGCGATGCCCACAAAATAGCATGCTTGACCAGGGAGGCACGGTCCACCAAAGCGCGGCCCTATACGACAGAGGCCGCGCTCCCATCACTGGAAACGCGGCCCTGGCGTTGTGTCCTTGGGAGGACCGGCGATCCGGCGCGGCCGCGCCGGAGCACCTTTAGCGATCTCAGGCGATGTCGAAGCGGTCGGCGTTCATCACCTTGGTCCATGCCGCAATGAAATCCCTGGTGAATTTCGCCTTGGCGTCCGCCGACCCGTAGACCTCGGCAAGCGCGCGCAATTGGGCGTGCGAGCCGAAGATCAGGTCGGCACGGGTGCCGGTCCACTTGACCGCCTTGGTCTTGCGGTCACGCGCCTCGTAGACTTCGTCGGAGCCGGCGGCCGGATCCCAGATCGTGTTCATGCTGAGCAGGTTGACGAAGAAGTCGTTGGTCAACGTACCCGGCCGGTCTGTGAACACGCCGTGCTTCGAGTTGGCCGTGTTGGCGCCGAGCACACGAAGACCGCCGACCAGCACCGTCATTTCGGGTGCGGTCAGCGACAGCAATTGCGCCCGGTCGACCAGCATGGCTTCGACCGACATCGGCTGCTTGCCCCTGACATAGTTGCGGAAGCCATCGACTTTCGGCTCGAGCGCGGCAAAGGAATGGACATCCGTCTGTTCCTGTGAAGCATCCATGCGACCGGGCGTGAACGGCACCTTGGCCTCGTGGCCGCCATCCTTCGCCGCCTTCTCGACAGCGGCGACACCGCCGAGAACGATGAGGTCGGCCAGCGAGATCTTTTTCCCGCCGGTCTGTGCCGCGTTGAACTCCTTCTGGATGGCTTCCAGCCTGGCCAGCACCTTCGACAGTTCCGCCGGCTGGTTGACCTCCCAATCCTTCTGCGGCGCCAGCCGGATGCGTGCACCATTGGCACCACCGCGCTTGTCGGAATTGCGGAACGTCGAGGCCGAGGCCCACGCCGTCGAGACCAATTCGGAAACCGACAGGCCCGATGCCAGGATCTTCGCCTTCAGCGACGCAATGTCCTGCTCGCCGACCAGTTCGTGGTCGACCGCGGGGATCGGATCCTGCCAGATCAGCTCTTCCTTCGGCACGAGCGGGCCGAGATAGCGAACGACCGGCCCCATGTCGCGATGGGTCAGCTTGAACCATGCGCGGGCAAACGCGTCGGCGAACTGGTCCGGATGCTCATGGAAGCGCCGCGAGATCTTCTCGTAGGCCGGATCGACCCGCAGCGCGAGATCGGTCGTCAGCATGGCAGGCGCGCGGCGCTTGGACGGATCGTGGGCATCCGGCACGGTTCCGGCGCCGGCGCCGCCCTTCGGCGTCCACTGATGCGCGCCCGCCGGGCTCGTGGTCAGCTCCCATTCGAAGTTGAACAGATTGTCGAAGAAGTTGTTGCTCCACTTGGTCGGCGTCGTGGTCCAGGTCACCTCGAGGCCCGAGGTGATGGCATCGCCGGCGATGCCCGTGGCATGCTTGCTCGACCAGCCGAGGCCCTGCGCCTCGATGCCGGCGCCTTCCGGCTCCGCACCCACAAGCGAGGCATCGCCGGCGCCGTGGGTTTTGCCGAAGGTGTGGCCGCCGGCGATCAGCGCCACGGTCTCCTCGTCGTTCATGGCCATGCGGCCGAACGTCTCGCGAATATCGCGTGCCGAGGCCAGCGGATCCGGCTTGCCGTTCGGCCCTTCCGGATTGACATAGATCAGACCCATCTGGACGGCGCCGAGATGGCCCTGGAGTTCGCGGTCGCCGGAGTAGCGCTTGTCGTCGAGCCACTTGGTTTCCGAACCCCAATCGACGTCCTGTTCGGGTTCCCAGACGTCGGCGCGGCCGCCAGCAAAACCGAAGGTCTTGAAGCCCATCGATTCCAGCGCGACGTTGCCGGTGAGGATCAGCAGGTCGGCCCAGGAGATCTTGCGCCCATATTTCTGCTTGACCGGCCACAGCAGCCGGCGCGCCTTGTCGAGATTGGCATTGTCCGGCCAGCTGTTGAGCGGAGCAAAACGCTGCTGGCCGGCCCCGGCGCCGCCACGGCCGTCGCCGATGCGGTAGGTGCCGGCACTGTGCCAGGCCATGCGGATGAACAGCGGCCCGTAATGGCCGAAGTCGGCCGGCCACCAATCCTGCGAATCCGTCATCACCTGGTGCAGGTCCTTGATCACCGCATCGAGATCGAGCGACTTGAATTCCTCGGCATAGTCGAACTCTTCGCCCATCGGGTCCGAAAGGTTCGACTGCTGATGCAGAACGCCAAGGTCCAGTTGGTTCGGCCACCAGTCACGGTTCGTCCTGCTGGAGGATCCGTGCGCAACGGGGCATTTGCCGGCACTGGGATCATCGGTCTGTGCGTCCATGTTCTTCTCTCCGATCGTGGCTGAGTTGAGCTGTTCAACTGCTGCGTGAACAGGGACACAAAAATGTCCCTGTAGGCGGTCCGTTTCATGGCTGGCGCGATGACCTGAGCCCGATACGCGACCGAATATGTTGGATGTCCTGTTGCTGCGGGCATGCGCCTCACCAGGCGGTCCCGGCTGCTCCTCATCTTCGTTACGACTCCTATAGCAAAGCCGCTTGATTAATTTAAGTTGGATTTCCTGATTGCAGCGATAAGATGACATTATGACAAACCTGACGCTGAAGCAGCTGCGTTATTTCGAGGCGCTGGCCCGGCACAATCATTTCGGCCGCGCCGCCGATGCCTGCTCGATCTCGCAGCCCGCCATCTCGGTGCAGATCCGGGAGTTGGAGGAAACGCTGGGCACGGAGCTTTTCCAAAGAGGCCCACGCCAGGTCCGGCTGACCAATTTCGGCGAGGAATTCGCCTTGCGCGTCCGCGACATCCTGCGCTCGGTGGATGAGCTGACGGATCTGGCCCGCGCCTCGCGCGACCGGCTGGTGGGACGGTTGCGCATCGGCGTGATCCCGACGATCGCACCCTACCTCCTGCCTGCCATCATCGGCAACCTCGCCCGCATGCATGACGGGCTCGATATCCACGTGCGCGAAACGCAAACGCAGAAGCTGATCCAGGAACTGGCCGACGGCCGGCTCGACGCGGCCATCGTCGCCTTGCCGGTGTCGGAACCCTCGCTGACGGAAATCGTGCTGTTTGCCGAGAACTTCGTGCTGGTCCGGCCCGGCGAGGACGAGGGAAAGTCGGTCCCCAACCGCGAAATGCTGCGCGAGATGCGGCTGCTTCTGCTGGAGGAAGGCCATTGTTTTCGCGATCAGGCGCTGTCGTTCTGCAACATGCATTCGGCGCGGCCAAGGGAGTTGCTGGACGGCAGCTCGCTGTCGACCCTGGTGCAAATGGTCGGCGCCGGTGTCGGCGTCACCTTGATTCCCGAAATGGCCGTGCCGGTGGAGACGCGCTCGGCGGCGGTGTCTGTCGCCCACTTTGCCAACCCCCAACCGTCGCGGACGATCGGCATGATCTGGCGCAAGACAAGCCCGATCGCCAAACAGCTGATGCTTATATCCGAAGTGGTTCGCCAGGCGGCCGATACGTTGCGGGCGCAGCACGGCTCGGCATTGCTTGCGCAGCCCGTGAATCTGCCGGCAGCCGCCCAATGAAGGCTTGGCTGACCCGATCGTCAGCCTGCCGCGTGGAACCGGATCTCGCCCTTGTTCAGGAAGCAGGTCTTGTTGAACAGCGACAGATCCAGAGGGTTCGGCAACCGCACATCGCCGATATCGGGAACCGGCTTCTGCGCCGGGTCGTAGGACCGGTCGATCTGCGAGATGAAGACGAGGATCAATCCCCTGTCGCCGGCAAACGCTTTCAGCGTGCGAACCTGCGCCATCAGCTCCGGATTTTGCCGCTTCTGGTCGAGCAGTTGCAGATAGTCGATCACCACCAGCGTGCCGCGCGGCGCCGAGCCCAATGCCTTGACGATGTAGTCGGCGCTGATGGCGTCGGAATTGTCGAACACGAACCGGTCGTTGAACTGCACCGGGTCTGCCCCGATGGCTCGAAACCGGTCGAGCACATCCCGCTGCGTATACTCCAGCGTGAAGAACACGCCCCGACTGCCGGACTTCATGGCTTCGATTGCCAGTTCGAGACTCATCAGCGTCTTGCCGTGGCCGGGTCGTGCACCCACCAGGACCAGATCGCCGGGCGCAAGTTGCGCAAACAGTGTGCCGGCAGGCGCCGCCCCGGCTGCCTTGGCCGCAAGCAGGCTCCAACTGGCGAAGCCTTCCCGTACTGCAACGCGATCAAGCGCTTCGTGGAGCGGAATTTTGGCCTCGCGGGACAACAGCCTGGCTTGACGCTTCAGATGATAGATGGGCGCGGACAGCTTCATGACAAACCTCCTGGTGCGAGCCGTTTTCGCAACCCCTCCTTATGCCAAGCGCTCGAACAGTTGGTTCGGTGATGAGAGAGCCCTGCATGGATGATGCTTTCCCGGCGGAGGGAGGAGGCGTGAGCCACGCCAGAATCAGATGATAGCTCAATCCCTGCGTATCGAAAATCGCGGAACTCAAGAGATCAGGTTCCGAACTCGCGGCTTTTCGCGATAGGAATTTTTTCTTGACTCCCTGCACTCAGCTATGGTACATATTTGTCCATGGTGCTGATTTGCGCCAATGGCCCGCCGCACAGGCGGGTTTTTCGTTTGATGCTCCGTCAGCCAACGCGCCGACGAGCTCGAAGGAACCCGCCAACCCGAGTTCGTTGCCCTGCTTCAAGGATGCGAAGACGTCCGCCGCAAGCCTGGAGCCAGCATGTCGGCGTAGGCGTTTGCATGCATCGACCTGCTTTACGGATCTTCATGCGGGCACGCTAAACAAGATGTGTTTCGCCTGATAATGCGAGGCCATCTATGATCGATTCTCGCGGCAATACCGCAAGAAATAGCCATTCGCTTCGACAGGAGAATTGATCCGGTGCGGTTGAGATCTGTTTGTCTGGGCGTCGTCGCCAGCTTTTTCGTCGCCGTCATCGCCGTGACGGTGTCGGCTCGATCTTTTGCCGCATCATCTGACGTTCCGGCCTGGCTGCAGGCCCATGTCGGCAACAGCGACGGCCAGATCTCACAAATTGTCCTCGAACGTGCCCGCGCGCTTTATCGGAAGAAGGTCGCCCAAGGGGCCGTCAAGAACCCCTGCTACTTCGCCATGGATGCCACACGCCCCAGCGATCTGGGCAATGGCGTGCTCGGCCGCCGCTACTACGTCATCTGCGAGGCCAGCGAGTCCTTCCGCGCGATTTCGTCGGGTCATGGCAGCGGGCGGAATCTGAAGGGCGTCGTCGATTTTTCGAACGGCAAGCGGTGCGCTAGGAACTTCGGCAATGCGATGGATTCATCGTTGACGGCCGGCGGCGCCTATATGACCCGCGAGGCGAAAACCTCGTTCAAGGGTTATTACCGCACTGGTGCGAAACGGGACGTGGCTTTCCAGCGCACCTTCATCCAGTTCGACGGCGAAGGCGAAGCCGCGAACGCCAGGCAGCGGGTGATCGGCGGCCACGCGGCCCAGGTGCTGCACGGCCTGTGCCTGCGCAAAAATCCGAACAGCTCGCATGCCGACCATGACGGCTTCGTACCGTTCGGCAAGCTGGTGGATTATGCCGGCGGTCGCAGCAATGGCTGCACCAGTTGGTCGCCGGCGGATGCGCAGCAGATTATCCCGATGGTCAAGGACAATCCGACGACGCTCTACATCTACCCGGAATCGCGCGACATCGCCGCGGTCGCAGCCAACCATTCACAGCCGGGCACCTATTGGAACGCGTCCTGCCTGAAGGAAATCGGCACACCGAAATTCTGGCCGCGAAAGACCCTCGAGCCGATCATCGCCCAATACAGGAAGGATCATCCGGCACCGCCGCCGCAGCCAGTGCCGATTTGCACGCAGCCGTGACGTCCGCTTCGGCATGCGAACCATGCGCATTGATCAGCCGTCGTGAACCGGTATCGATCCCGATCTCCGAGGTTTGGCAGCGTCTGACTCCCCGCGCGTCGTCGATGTCGGTAGCCAAAGGCTGGGATAGGTTCATTTGTAACCTCGGCGCGATGGTCCCCAGAGACAACGCGCGCCCATGGCGCGGGCGGCCGCCGCCGGACCAAGGGTACCCGCGGCAGGAAGGAAGCGGCACAGAAGGCTGCCAGAACGCGAACACATCACGCTTACATTGAACGTCTTCTTCGAGGACTGGCGCTCCGGGTGACGACTATGATCGAGAGGCGATCACATGGGTAATCGACTGCGCCTCGCACCTTCCCGCCGCGTTGTATGTCGCGAACGGATCGGGAGTGGCTGAATGCTCCCGGCGAGGAGAGTTCCCGGTGCCGTGCCAGGCCGATTGGTTGGAACCAACGGCCTGCTCTCCAGTTAGAAAGCCAGCAAGTCTGGTTGTAGCCTTGCCGCCATGTGACCGACGGTTTCAAGGCCGCCGATTGAGCTTCGGAAGCGTGGAGAGCACGCTTGATGGAGAAAATCATGAACCAATGGTCAAACGCCAAGCTCTGTGACGTAGCAAATCTGGTCCTCGGAGCAATTCTCTTCTTCTCTCCATGGATATTCGCCTTCGCGGCGGGGACACAGTCCCAGAATGCCATGGGCAGCGGCATCGTGATTGTCGTGCTTTCGGTTGCCGCCCTCTTCGCCTTTGCTGTCTGGGAGGAATGGCTAAACCTCGTTGTGGGTCTTTGGGTAGTTGTGTCTCCCTGGGTGCTTGGATTCCAGGCAACCACAGCCATGGGCGTGCATGTTGTAATCGGCGTTCTGGTCGCGGTTCTGGCTGCGATCGAGCTGTGGATGATGAACCAGAACCCGCCGACGCAGTCTACGGCCTAGCAGGACTGGGCGTCCTTGCGGCGGCCTGATCGTGACGGATTGGCCGCCGACAAATTGGCATCCCGCTGGGTCGCCGATGATGGAGGAAAATCATCTGACGGTGGCCCCCTGGGAGGCCAGCGTGCCTGCCGCCGCAACCTCGGCTGCACAGCCGCTGACGACAGCCCTGCAGACAGCGTCGCCGAAAGCCAGACAACAGGAGGTATGCCGACATGAAAGCAATCCGCATCCACGCTTTTGGCGGACCTGAGGTCCTTTCGATCGATCAGGTCCCCTCGCCTCAGCCGCTTGACGACGAGGTTGTGCTCAGGGTCCGCGCCGCAAGCGTCAATCCGATCGACTACAAGACCCGCGAAGGGTCGGTGAGCGAGACCCTGCCGGTCACGCTCGGGCGCGACGTATCCGGCACGGTGGAAATATGCGGTACGCGAGCGCATACGTTGAAGAAGGGCGACCCGTTGTTTGCGATGCTTGGTCATGACCGGGGCGGCAATGCCGAATATGTCGTGGTCAAGGCGACGGAGGCGGCTGCCAAACCGGATCGTCTAAGCCATGTCGAAGCCGCGGCGGTGCCGCTTGCCGGCATCACCGCATGGCAAGGCCTTTTCGATCATGGCGGCCTCAAATCCGGACAACGGGTTCTCATCCATGGCGGCGCCGGCGGCGTCGGTCATCTGGCGATCCAGCTGGCCAAGGCCGCGGGCGCGTTCGTCGCGACAACCGTTTCCGCCGAGGACGTCGTTTTCGTGCGTGAGCTTGGCGCCGATCAGACGGTCGACTACAAGAATCAGCGTTTCGAAGAGGTCGTCGATGCGGTCGACCTGGTGTTCGATCTTGTCGCGGGCGACACGCAGGAGCGCTCCTGGGAGGTGCTCAAGCCTGGCGGGACGCTCGTTTCCACGCTTTCCCAACCGTCGCAGGAAAAGGCAAACTTGCGTCGGGCGCGTGGCGTCTCCTACCTGGCCGAGCCGAATGCGGCGCATCTTGCCGAGATCGGCCGCCTCATCGAGGCCGGCAAGGTCACCCCCTTCGTGCAAGCCACCTACCCGCTTGGAGAGGTCGCCAAAGCGGAAGAACGGCTGGAAAATGAGCATGTGCGTGGCAAGATCGTGCTTGAGGTTTCCGCCTAGCGCGAGTTGATGCTCCTGCCCCTCTCGAACGGGTTATCCGATCCTCGCCTCGCCGTCGCTGTCCGGCACGTTTGGAAACAGCACCTTCAGCTTGTGTTCCGCGCTTGCCCAACTGCGCCTGTGATGTTGCCACAGGCACCAGTTGCTCACCGCAAAAGCTAGAATGCCGACAGTCACGGCGAGACTGACCATCGAGCCAACGACAACCTTGAGCATCACGCCGGCAAAGACACCGGCGATGGCACCGTTGACGACATTCACCATCCCTGCGGTTCCGGCGAACGCTTGCCAGGGCCTTGGCTTGAGGCCGACATCGGCCAGCAGAGCCGTTTGGTTGTCATGGGTGGAGTGAACCAGATAGCGCGCCATCGAAGGGGTGAGCTCGGTGTAGCAGTGCCTGATGCGTGCCATGCCGCGGGCGTGGACCATGTCTTCGATGGCCACCTGCACAGCCCTGACGAATGTCACCAGCCCAATGAAGTAGAGGCACGGCAACAGGATCAGGCTGAACAGCATGAAAGGAAGCCCCATCCTCGTCACCTGGGCCACGAAAGCAAGGGCGATCGTGGCGCTGGATACCGAAGTCAGGAACAAATTTGCGCGCTGATTCGCCTCCTGAATAGTCGCCGCCCTGGCGGTCCCCAGCACCAAATGCTCCGTCGTCATCATCTGCAGGAGTTGCTGTCGGTTCTCGCCTTCAGTGATTTTTGTCTTCCTTGCAGGCATCGCAAAAAACCCGTTGCAGGACGCGCTCCCCCCAACCAGCTCCTCAACGCCGCCCACCCAGGAACGAACTGCTTCGGACGGGGTTCCGGCGCAACCAAGACCGCTACCGTGGATCCCGGGGCAGAGCCGGATCACAGGCCGAGCCAATTTTGTCGACAGATAGCGAAACGATTGTCCCTGAGCATCGTTTCGAAACCAGACATGAATTTGATGAGGAGGCGATGATGAGCGCTACCGGTTTGGATGTCTTTGACAGGACGCTGCAGACAACCAACATCTGGCTCGACGAGATCATGGACGATCATGGTCCGGATCGGCGAATTGCATGGCACATATTGGGCGCGGTCCTGCGGACCGTAAGGGACAGGCTGCAGATCGGGCTTGCGGCCAAACTTGGGGCGGAACTGCCGCTCCTGGTGCGCGGCGCCTATTACGACCACTACCGGCCCGCAGCCGAGCCGGACAAAACGCGCTCCCTGGAAAACTTCTCGCAGCACATCGGCGAGGAATTGAAATCGATCCGCCCCGTCGATCCCGAGGATGCAGCACGCTCGGTATTCCGAGTTCTTGCACGGCATGTTGATCTTGGCCAATCGGCTAAGGTGCGCGATGCGCTGCCGAAGGAAATCCAGGCGCTCTGGCCCGAAAGCCTCGGTGTCAAATAGAGATGGTACGAATCTGACGGCTCCCCGGACAGCCAGGCCGAGGCTGGCGCCCCTGTCGGGCGTCAGTCCCGCAAACGGTTGGCGGCATGATCCTGATGCTGCTCGGTCGCGACCTGCCTGGAGTCCAAACCGCGTTCTTTGGAATGCTGTGCCTTGTCGCGATTGGACAGAACCTTGTTTTCTTCGAGCTTGTCTTTTGGCGTCACGGTCATGGCGCCTGTGCCGGAACCCTTTCCTTGTGAACCTGCTCCGATGTGCTTCTTGCTGCCGCGTGCCATGGGCTGCCTCCAATCTATGACGAATGTTCCAGGAGCGTTGCTGGTCCGTGACGCGCTTTAGTCGTCGGCAGGGTTCTTGTGATGGGCGCTTTCCTGATTCTTGCCGCGAAGCATGTTGCGGTCGTCTGGATCGACGAGGTCCGGTGTATCGGTCCTCATGTCCGCTCCCTTGCGCAGTGCTTCGCGTTCCGCCGCTGATCGTTTCAGATCCGCCTCGGCATCAAAATCCTTGCCGGCGTTTTTTGTGTTTTCCCGCTCTTCAATGATGCGAATTTGTTGATCGTGGGTTTTGCGTCCAGTCATCGCTTTCCTCCGGCGTGTTCGTGTCGGCGCCCGAAAGTGGTGCGTCGCCGACCGTCTCTAAGGTCGGCGTTTGCCTGGCCGAGCCTGCCTTCGTGCTGATAATGGCAAGGTGACGGGATCGTTCCGAAAGGCGTTGAAAAGCTTCTCGCCAGATGGCTCGGCTCGGCCCGGCGCTCACATTGACGCAGGCTCCGGCTGGCGCCCGCCCTTGTGAACCGCAGCGTCCTTTGAACGCACGGCAACCGCCGGGCTGGTGCCGGATGCCTTTGCCGTCGCGGCACTCGGCTCCGCGCAGAAATCGATGACAGCCTGGATGAACTCTGCCGGATATTCGATGTTCGACAGATGGACCGCAGGCAGCACAACCAGCTTCGCGCCGGGCACCGTCGCGGCGATCAGCTCGCTGTGGCTGGCTGCCGTCACCGTGTCGTGCCGACCGGCGATCACCAGCGTCGGCCGGGGTATCAGTGCCACGGTGCGGCGAAGGTCCGCGTCGCGAACCGCCGCGAACAGACCCGCCAGGCCCTGCCGGTCGATAGCCAGCAGCATGGCGCGAAAGTCTTCGACCACAGGCTCGTTGGCGGCAACCAGCGACGCGGGGAACCAGTTGCTCAGGAACGTCTCGGCGGTTTCCGACATGTCCGGCGCCTGGCGCACCGCAGCGATCCGCTCGTCGAAATAGCTTGCCGGCGCCAGATGCGACGAGGTGTTGCTCAGGATCAGCCGGTCGATCCGCTCGGGCGCGTGGATGCCGAGCCACTGCGCGACGAACCCGCCGAGCGACAGGCCAAGGAAATGTACACGTTGCAGGTCGAGCGCATCGAGCAACTCGATGACGTCGCGGCCAAGCCGGTCCAGCGAATAGGCGCCGACCGGAACGCTCGATCCGCCATGGCCGCGAAAGTCGTAGCGCAGGACACGAAAATGCTTCGACAATTCGCCGACCTGCCCATCCCACATGTGCAGCGTGGTGCCGATGGAATTCGACAGCACCAGCACCGGCTTGCTTGCCTCGCCGTCGAAGCGGTAGGCGATGCGCGTGCCGTCGCCCGTTGTGACGAAATTCAGCTCATTCATGATGAAGATTCCTTCTGGAACGTTGAACGAGACAGAGCCTAGCTGTGGAGCGATTTTGTTGATATTACAAAGATAAGACAATCTCTGTAACAAAAACTGACATGGCCGAATTCACCCTGCACGATCTGCAATGCTTCGATGCGGTGGTCCGCACCGGCGGTTTTCAGCCTGCGGCGGCCATGCTGTATCGCTCGCACCCCGCGGTGTTCGCCGCCGTCGCCAAGCTGGAGCGACAGCTCGGCCTCGTCCTTTTGGATCGCAGCGGCTATCGCGTGCGTCCGACCGAGGCCGGGCTGTCGTTCCACCGCCGAGCGCTATCGCTGCTGCGCGAGCTGGACGGTTTGCGCGTCCATGCCGCCCAGTTGGCGATGGGTGAGGAAAGCGAGATCCATGTGGTGATCGGCGACCTGTGCCCGCGCCCGCAGGTGCTGGGCATGCTCGGGCGATTCTTCGCACAGTTGCCCGGCACGCGCCTGCATCTGCATTTCGAAGCGGTGGGCGGCCCATGGGAGCGTCTCTTCGACGACGAAGCCGACCTGATCCTGCACTGGGTCGACAAGGGCAATGCGCGGGTGGAATGGGTCGATTTGTGCAAGGTGTCCTTCATTCCCGTGGTGGCGCCGGGCTTTCTGCCTCAGCGTATCGAGCAGCCGATCACCCCGGACCAGATGCAGGCACTCACCCAATGCGTCATGCGCGACAGCGCCCGCCATTCGCCACAACAAAACTATTCGCTGATCGAAGGCGCGCCGCAATGCCTCGTCGCCGACCAGGGCATGAAGAAGGAGATCATCCTGCAGGGCCTTGGCTGGGGCCACCTGCCCCGCTTCCTGATCGAGGAAGAACTGCAGGACGGACGCCTGCACTCCATTGCCGGCCGTCATCTGCCGGGCCGCACCGACGAACTGGTGGTGGCGCGCCGCCGCGACCGGCCGCATGGGCCGATCGCGAACCGGCTGTGGGATCATATCCAGCAGGAAGCGCCGGCATTGCGCCGTGTGCTCGAAGCGCCGAAATCCGCCGAGGAAGTCAGCGGCCAACCAGCCAGCGAAAAGCGCGACGGATGAACGTTTGAGCGTCCTCCGTCACTGGTTCGCCGTGCGCCATCAGCACTCTTTCGGCCGGCCATGCCAGTATGCGTTGAAGAGCGGCACGCGCGGCGCGCCGGTCGGTAAAGCCGGCGCGGAATTTTCGCGGCACTGAGGGCTCTGCGGCCACCATCAGATCCAGCCGGGCTACGAGCGCCCGCCAGCCCTTGAACCATCCGGCGTGGAAATGCTGGATCAGATCGGTGAACAACACTGTCCTGCTTGCGCGGTGGAAGAAGACAATCTCGGTGGTGATCCTGTTGCCGCGCACGACGACCTGGTCGAGATCGTCCGCCCAGTCGGCGGCAGGCGTATCGCCGAGCTCGCCGCAGAAGAGGATATCTCGGCGCTTTTCCCGCAGGCCGGGTGGCGCATAGACCTTGGCATCGGGATAGCCGCGCTGCCAGTCAGCGAGAAACACGTGGTGAAGCGAATTGGGCGGGATCAGGAAGCGCACCACGCCCAGAGCGTCTACATCGGCACGCAGCTCGTTCGTGAGCTCTACCGGTGACCAGATGAACAAACCGCCCCCGGACAATCCGATAACGGCCATACGCGTGGGATAGTGAAAGCCGGCGGCCGCCGTGACGATCGGATCATCCGCAATCCAGATCCCAAGGCCGAATTCCTTGAGACTACCAGCCATTTGCACATTGCTTCCCATAGAGCCGCTTGAATTCCGATGCGCCACGGTCGACCCTTCGCGGGATTGGCGGCTGCCGCAATGCGGCGGTCACGCAGCAAAAATTTACATATGTGTAAATTTACACTAGGGTATAAAAATGACAACCCCAAAGCGGACCGAACGGTCGCGAAGCCTCATCCTCGATGCCGCCGAACTGGCGTTTCGGGAGATGGGGTTTGCCAACACCTCGGTCGAGGAGATCGCGACGCGCGCCGGCTTGACCCGCAAAACGGTCTACAATCTGTTCAGTTCGAAAGAAGAAATCGCGTTGCGGCTCATCGCCCGCGTGGAGGCGGGCGATGCCGCCTACCGCGCCCGCATGGCGGCGAACGAAGAGGTATTCGTCATGCTCGAGACAGTCTTTCTCGACAGCGCCGGCTGGTGCCTGGCCAATCCCTCGCTTGCCAGGCTGGCTCTTGCCCCCGCCGAGCGTCCGTCCCTACAGCCGCCGCCCGACCGGCCCTCATTCCAGCGCCTGGTCCGGGACCTTCTGGTGCTCGGCCAACGGCAAGGTGTCATTCGCAGGGATGACGATGCCAATTTCATGGCGCTGGTCCTGCTTGGAATATACGGCCAGGCGATGCTTTCGGCGCTTTCGGCCGGGTCATTCAGCGAGGACGAGATCAGGCACCTCATCCGCATCGTCGTTGAAGGGATCGGCAAACGCTAACTACGCGAACCACTTGTCCGCCGATCTCCAAAGCGCCGCAGGAGTGCTCCCGGCCTTCGCTTCATTGGCCGCTCTTCGGAGCCTTGGCGTCCTTTGAACGCTCCGCGATAGCGGGGCCGGCCCCGGACGTCTTTTCGGTTGCGGCGCTCGGCGTGACTTGTCTTGGCGGGTTTTGTCCCTCCGACTGGCGGGTGCGGTCTTCCACTTCGCCCATCCGGCGGGTGAGCCCTATTCCGCCGGCAGGCTTCTCGTTGGCGGCCGCATCCTGGGAGAATTCATCGGAAGCGTCGGCATCGGTCTTTGCCGGATATTTCGTCGCACCGGTTTCATAGCGGGTTTCGTTCTCAGTCATGGCATCTCTCCAGTTGCATGACGGATAAACATCTCGGCGCTATCCGGGTTCCAATTCCTGGACTTGGATTCCGGACGGATCTGGATTCCGCCCGGTCGGCCACCCAAGCGACGAGATGAGCAGCACCCTACTGCAGCAGACCCTTGACGATGCCGCTCGCCTTGCCGAAATCCATCTGGCCGGCATATTTCTGTTTCAGCGCGGCAATCACCTTGCCCATGTCCTTCTGGCTGGCCGCACCGGTCGCGGCGATCGCCTCGCCCGCCGCCGCGGTTACCGCCGCATCGTCCAGTTGCGTCGGCAGGAAGGTGCGGATGATCTCCATCTCGCCGCGCTCCTGCGCGGCCAGTTCCGGCCGCTTGCCGTCATCGAAGGCTTTGGCCGATTCCTCGCGCTGCTTCACCATCTTGGCCAGGATCTGCAGGATCTCCTCGTCGCTGGCCGGCTCCTTGCCTGACCCGCGATTGGCAATGTCGCGGTCGTGAATGGCGGCCTGGATCAGCCGCAATGTCGGCAGCCGGTGCTTGTCCTGCGCCTTCATCGCGCTCTTCAGGGATTCGGCGATTTTGCCGCGCATGGTGCATTCTCCTTCGATCGGCGCGGACAATAGCGCCGCGGGCGAGCCAAGGCAAACTCTGATGTGCCGAGGCAAGCCACTGATTTTGCTAGGCGAAATAAAATATGGCGGCATTTCGCATGATCATTGACCGCCCTGCCCCCTTCCCCTATGTACTGGGCCTTGCATGAACGGAAATTTGACTGCGTGGAAGCCGCGAAATCGCCGCTTCGCGCCGTTTGCCGCGCAGATGGCCCGCCGGGCCGGTTGCAGCGCGCGGCCTGACAGGAGTGCCGCATGGCCGAGATGACGCCCGCCTTGACCCCCGCTTGGGCCACGGAAAAGCCGACCGCCCTTCTGGTGCTGGCCGACGGCACCGTCATCGAAGGTCGCGGTCTCGGCGCCACCGGCTCCGCTGTCGCCGAAGTCTGCTTCAACACGGCGCTGACCGGCTATCAGGAAATCCTCACCGATCCGTCCTATGCCGGCCAGATCGTCACCTTCACCTTCCCGCATATCGGCAACATCGGCACCAATGACGAGGACATCGAGGATCTCAATCCGGTCGCCCGCGCCGGCGCCGTCGGCGCCGTGTTCAAGGCCGATGTCACCAACCCGTCCAACTACCGTGCCGGCACTGGTCTCGACCAGTGGCTGAAGAAGCGCGGCATCGTCGCTTTGTCGGGCATCGACACCCGCGCGCTCACCGCGCTGATCCGTGAAAAGGGCATGCCCAACGCCGTCATCGCGCATGCGCCCGATGGCGTGTTCGACATCGACGATCTGAAGCGCCGCGCCGCCGCATGGTCGGGCCTGATCGGGCTGGATCTCGCCAAGGAGGTCACCTCGGGCCAGTCCTCGGTCTGGCGCGAGACGCCCTGGGTGTGGAACGAAGGCTTTGGCGAACAGATCGAACCGACAATGCACGTCGTCGCCATCGACTACGGCGTCAAACGCAACATCTTGCGCCTGCTCGCCGGCCTCGGCGCCAAGGTCACCGTGGTGCCGGCCAAGTCCGGCGCCGAGGAAATCCTCGCCATGCAGCCGGACGGCATTTTTCTCTCCAACGGCCCCGGCGACCCGGAAGCCACCGGCGACTATGCCGTTCCGGTCATCCGGGATCTGCTGAAGACCGACATCCCGGTGTTCGGCATCTGCCTTGGCCACCAGATGCTGGCGCTGGCGCTGGGCGGCAAGACCGCCAAGATGCACCAGGGCCATCACGGCGCCAACCATCCGGTCAAGGACCACACCACCGGCAAGGTCGAGATCGTCTCGATGAACCACGGCTTTGCCGTGGATGCCGACTCGCTGCCATCAGGCGTCGAGGAAACCCACGTCTCGCTGTTCGACGGTTCGAATTGCGGCATCACGCTGACCGGCCGGCCGGTGTTCTCGGTCCAGCATCACCCCGAGGCTTCGCCCGGCCCGCAGGATTCGCACTACCTGTTCCGCCGCTTCGTCAATTTGATCCGCGAAAAGCGCGGTGAGGAATTGCTGGCCGAACGGGCTTAGCGGACCGCCGCGACGGCGCGGCGCAGTTTTGGGGGCAAAGACATGCGTAAGAATACGGACCTGCATGCCGCTGAAGAAGCCCTTGAAGACGCCGCAGATGTGGCGATCTACGACGAACGCAAGGCTCAGCTGAAAACCGAAAAAGCACTGCCCGCTGACGCGACCATGGAGATTTTGCGGGGCCGGCTCACGCACGCCGAACTGGCGCAGATCAATATTCGGCATTCCGAGTGAAATGGATTGAATTGAGCATTAAATCCTCGACGAGGAAGCTTTGATCATTCGAAGGCAAATCGCGTGACTTCGACATTTGGCTGAGACCTGCCTCCCGTCGTCATTCACGGCGGACTCCGCAAAGCGAATGGTCGATAGCGCCGCAGGCAGATCTCCAAGCGGCACAAGCCTCGCCCTCACGCCACCGGCCGACCTTCGCTGGCCTCCAAGATGGCGAACCATTGCTGGCGGTCGAGCACGATGTCCAGCGCCCTGACCATGGCCGCCAGCCTTTCCGGCTTCATCGAACCCAGCACCGGCACCAATCGGGCCGGATGGCGCAGTAGCCAGGCGATCGCGACGGCAGCCAGATCGCCGGCACCGATTTCCGCTGCCACCTCGGCAAGCGCTGTCCGCACCCGCGCCTCGCGCCCCTCCTTGCAGGTGAACAGCGAGCCGCCCCCGAGCGGCGACCAGATCATCGGCGCATAGGCAAGGCGCTGCGCGTGGTCGAGGCTGCCATCGGTCAGCGCTGATGTCTTCAGCACCGACATCTCGATCTGGTTGGTGGCGAGCGCGAACGGCATCCGCGAGGCCAGCAAATCGAACTGCGACGGCGTGAAATTGGAGACGCCGATCGTCCGCACTCTGCCCGATGTGACCAGCCCGGCAAGGGCTGCCGCCGTCTCGTCGCCATCCATCAGCGGGTCTGGCCGGTGCAGCAGCAACAGGTCGAGATAGTCGGTGCCGAGATTGGCGAGCGAGCGGTCGACGGAGGCTGCGATATGGGTGGCACTGGTATCGTAATGCTTCAGCCGGTTGTCCGGCCGGCTTGGCGCTTTCTTCATGATATCGCACTTCGAGATCAACTCGATGCCGTCGCGCTTGCCTTTCCAGCGCGCCAGCCCGGCGCCGAAGGCCGCTTCAACCTCATAGTGCCCATAGATGTCGGCATGGTCAAAGCTGGTCAGTCCGAGATCGACGGCGGTGCCGATCAGCCGTGCGACATGATCGGCATCCGGGCGGGCGGCGCTGCCGAGCAGCCGCGAGGCGCCGAAGACCAGTCGCGACAGCGATGGTCCATCCCTGGTGAGCGCAATGCGGCTGTGACTCACACCTGTGCTCCATCCTCAGCGACATCGGTGGCGACATTCGTGCGCGCTGCCGGCCTCGCAACTTTCGTCACAAAGACGATGACCGCCAGCGTCAGGAAGCACGCTCCCAGCAGATAGGGCGCGCCGCCGAAGGTCACCGGCGCGCTTGGCCCGGTGAACCAGGAAAAGATCGCCGTGTAGAGCAGCGGCGTGATGATCGAGGTGATCGAGAAGATCGAGGTCATCGCGCCCTGCAGTTCGCCTTGCGCCGAAGGCGGCACCTTGGCGGCGGCGAGGCTCCTCAGCGGCGGGTCGGCCAGCGCTTCCAGGCAGCCGACGACGATCACCGCATAGATCATCCAGCCTTGCGACGCGAAGGCGTAGCCGAAGGCGCTGGCTGCCGTGAATGTCAGGCCGATGACTGCGGTCTTCCACTCGCCAAGCCTAGGGATGACGCGCGGCAGCACCGTCGCCATGACGATCGCGCCGCACAGGCCAAAGGCGCCGAGCGAGAAGCCGATCTGCTGCTCGCTCCAGCCATAGCGGTAGCTGGAGACGAACGACCAGACCGCCGGATACATCATATGCCCGAGCGTCATCAGGAAGAAGACAAGCCCGATCCAGCCGATGCCTTGATATTGGCGCATCTGCAGAAGCGTGCCGACCGGGTTGGCGCGTTTCCACTCGAAGCGGCGGCGGTGCTTGTCATCGAGCGTTTCCGGCAGGAAAAACAACGCGATGAGGAAATTAACGAAGGCGAGCCCGGCGGCGAAATAGAACGGCACGCGCGGCCCGAACGTGCCGAGCAGCCCGCCCAGAACCGGCCCGATGACGAAGCCGACGCCAAATGCGATGCCGAGCAGGCCGAAATTCTTAGCCCGATTGTCATCGTTCGAGATGTCGGCGATGAAGGCCGATGTCGTCGAATAGCTGGCGCCCGAAATGCCGGCCAGCACGCGCCCGATGAACAGCATCGGGTAGGACCAGGCGACGGCGCAGATCAGATTGTCGATGGAGAAGGTCAGCACCGATGCGAGCAGGATCGGCCGCCGCCCGAACCGGTCGCTCAAGCCGCCCATGATCGGCGCGAAGAAGAACTGCATCGCCGCATAGACGAAGAACAGCCAGCCGCCTTCGATCGCCGCGCCGCTGATGCTGACCCCGGTCAATTCCCGGAGATAGGCCGGCAGCACCGGCATGATCATGCCGAAGCCGATAATGTCGAGCAGCAGCGTGGTGAAGACGAGCGCAAGGCCCCGTCTGGCGGTTTTGGGGTCGATCATGCAGGATCAAGCTCCTCTGCTCGCCCTCAGGCGCAGGCGGACGCACCTTATAGGCGAGCTCGCGGAAAGGAACAATGCAGGAACAGGCCGAATCTATTCATCCTGACACCACCTGACGGCAGCATCGCCGGCAGGTGAAGCTCGACAACGGTCTGGTCAGATCGGCCCACTCAGCGTGTTGCAATCCGACAGCTTGCCGCTCTTGTAACCACGCGCCAGCCAGGTCTGCCGCTGCTGCGAGGTGCCGTGGTTGAAGCTTTCCGGCACGACATAGCCCTGCATCTTCTTCTGCAGCGTGTCGTCGCCGATCTGCTTGGCGGCGTTCAGCGCGCTTTCGATGTCGCCCTGCTCCAATATGCCTTTCTGTCCGGTGTAGTGGGCCCACACACCGGCAAAGCAGTCGGCCTGAAGCTCGATTCGCACCGACATCTGGTTGGCCTCGACCTCGCCCATGCTCTGCCGCATCTGGTTGAACTTGGACATGATGCCGGTCAGGTTCTGCACATGATGGCCGATTTCATGCGCGATCACATAGGCGCGGGCAAATTCGCCCGAAGCGCCGAACTGCTGGTCGAGTTGCTGGAAGAAGGTCATGTCCAGATAGACCTTGTGGTCGCCGGGACAATAGAACGGTCCGGCCGCCGCGGAGGCAAAGCCGCAGGCCGAACGGACCTGGCCGGAAAACAGCACCAGCTTGGGATCCTCGTAGGTCAATCCCTGCGACTTGAAGATGCCGGTCCAGGTGTCCTCGGTCTCGGCCAGCACGGTCGCCACGAACTGCTTCATCTCGTCATTGGCCGGTGTGGCACCGTTGTCCTGGCCGCTGTTGTCGGTGATCTGGCCGCCGCCGCCCGGCAGCAGGCCGCCGTCGCCGCCACCCAGGATCGTCGAAGGATCGAAGCCGAAATACCATCCGGCCAGCACCACCAGGATGACGAGGAAGATGCTGCCGCCGCCACCGGTACGGCCGCCGATCGGAATGCGGAACTGGCCACCGCCGCCGCCGAGTCCGCCGCCGCCGCTGTCGCTGCGGTCGTCCTCGATATTGTCACTCTGACGACGGCCCTTCCAGAGCATGGCAACTCCTCGTGCAGCAAACCTCCCCGTTGCTCCGGGGCACCAGACAATTATCCCAATGGTTGCGCCAAGTCACAGCATTTTTCGATGGCCTTTTTGGCCACACGGGTCGCCTTGCGGCCAAGTTCGTTGTGGCGAGCGGCTCGGCGTTGCAATCGTCCCCGTGGCCTACGCCGATCACGTAAGCCCGACAGAGAGCTAATCTTCCTGCTTGGCGCCGGCGCTCTTGCCGTCGGAGCTCTTCGAACGCTCCTCGAAACGCGCCGCGCCCTTTTTCAGCGGATGGCCGGTTTCGGCTTCGGTCTTGCGCTCATCCCTGGCCGCCGCCTGTTTCAGTCCCTCGGCTGCCTGCTTGCCCTTTGCCGCCGGCGTTTGTTCGATGCCCATCGTTTCCTCCCTTTCGCGCGCCAATCGCACGGATCTGGTGCAAACGTGTCTGGCGTGCGACGGTTCCGGCGACGCGGGAACTCTGGCGCTCAGCGCGCCGTCATCGCCTTGCGGAAGGCTTCCAGCGTCTCGGCGCTGACATGGTGCTCGATGCCCTCGGCATCGATGCGCGCCGTCTCCGCACTGACACCGAGCGAGCGCAAGAAAGCTTCCACCGTCTGGTGGCGGATGCGGCTTTCCTCCGCGACTTTGCGGCCGGCTTCGGTCAGGAACACGCCACGATAGGGTTTTCTCGACACCAGACCGTCGGCGCACAGCCTGGTCAGCATCTTGGCCACTGTCGGCTGCGCGACACCGAGCCGTGCGGCGATGTCGACCTGACGCGCCTCGTTGCCGTCTTCGATCAGGTCGGCGATCAGTTCGACATAATCCTCGACCAACGCACTGCGGCGCGCTTCGCGCTGCTGCCGGAAGCCCTCCGAATGAATTTCGGCGTCGAGCAGCGGCTCGCGCGGAACTGGTCTGTTCTTCAGCACCAATACGCGCTCCTCCCAGGACTATTTGCCATCCATGCTTTCATAGCACGGGCTCTGATTCTTCAGGCCGTTTATTTGCATTCCGCAACAGGTGCAACCGGGGCTTCCGATTGCCGTTTCACCCGATGACCGCCAGCCGGATAAAAAGCAACGACAATGAAATATAGCATATTGCATAATGTTGAGCCATGGCATAGCTTAAGCCAACATCGTCCAGTCTCGCGGAAAGCCCTCCTTCATGTCTGAAGCCGAAGCCACAGCCTCCCGTTCCTCATGGCGGTTCGCCAGGCCCGACGAGGACGAGCAGCCCAGCCTGCGCGAAGTCAATTCCTCTATCGCCGTGCCGAACTCGGGCGTCTGGTTCCGTCGCCTGTTCGCCTTCATGGGTCCCGGCTACATGGTCTCGGTCGGCTATATGGACCCCGGCAACTGGGCGACCGACCTCGCCGGCGGCGCCCAGTTCGGTTACACGCTGCTGTTCATCATCATGCTGTCCAACCTGATGGCGATCCTTTTGCAGGCGCTGGCGGCACGGCTCGGCATCGCCACCGGCCGCGATCTCGCCCAAGCCTGCCGGGCCTATTATCCCCGGCCGGTGAACTTCGTGCTGTGGATCGCCTGCGAGCTGGCCATCATCGCCTGCGACCTGGCCGAAGTCATCGGCACCGCGATCGCATTGCAGCTTCTGTTCGGCATTCCGCTGATCGGCGGCGCCATGCTGACGGCGCTCGATGCCTTCCTCGTGCTGCTCCTGATGAACAAGGGGTTTCGCTATCTCGAAGCCTTCGTCATCGCGCTTTTGATCATCATCTTCAGCTGCTTCGCCATCCAGATCTTCGTCGCCGCCCCGCCGGCCGGTTCGATCCTGCATGCCATGTTCGTGCCGTCGTCGGAAATCGTCACCAATCCGGCGATGCTCTACATCGCCATCGGCATCATCGGCGCCACCGTCATGCCGCATAATCTCTATCTGCACTCCTCGATCGTGCAGACCCGCGCCTATGAACGCACCGACAAGGGCAAGCGCGACGCCATCAAATGGGCAACGACGGACTCGACCATCGCCCTGATGCTGGCTTTGTTCGTCAACGCCTCGATCCTGATCGTGTCCGCGGTCGCCTTTCACAACACCGGCCACCAGGACGTCGCAGAGATCGGCCAGGCCTTCGAGCTGCTGTCGCCGCTGCTCGGCCTCGGCATCGCCTCGATCCTGTTCGCGGTGGCGCTGCTGGCTTCCGGCCTGAACTCGACGGTGACGGCCACGCTCGCCGGCCAGATTGTTATGGAAGGCTTCCTGCGCCTGCGCATCCCCAACTGGGCACGCCGGCTGCTGACGCGCGGCCTCGCCATTATCCCGGTGGTGGTCGTCACCGCGCTCTATGGCGAAAAGGGCACCGGCCAGTTGCTGGTGTTCAGCCAGGTCATCCTGTCGATGCAACTGCCCTTCGCGGTCGTCCCGCTGGTGCAGTTCGTCTCCGACAAGAAGAAGATGGGCAATCTCGCCATTCCGCGCGGCGTCGCAGCCCTTGCCTGGGTGGTCGCCGCGATCATCCTGGTGCTCAACTTCAAGCTGCTCTACGACACCATGTTCGGGGTCGGCTGAGTTCCGCTTCGCCTGGAAACCGGCTGCCCTCTGCGCAGGGGGCAGCCTCGCGACAAATCGGCAATCCGCGCTATGTTTTCCGGCATCATGACCCGGATCGAAGACATCAGGAAATTCTACGCGCGGCTGCTGGCCGCCAATGCCGGCTCGCCCGACCCACGTCTGGAAGCGGCTTTCGCCGACGTGCCGCGCGAAGCGTTTCTCGGTCCCGGGCCGTGGACGGTCGTCGCCGGCAACGGCAAGGTCACAACACCGAGCGCCGATCCGGCTCATATCTATCAGAACGTGCTGGTGGCGCTCGACGACGACAAGGGCATCAACAATGGCGAGCCATTCCTGCACGCCATGTGGATTGGAAAGCTTGAACCGAAACCCGGTGAGGCGGTTTGCCATATCGGCGCCGGCACCGGCTACTACACCGCCGTGCTGGCCCGGCTGGTTTCGCCAGGCGGCATCGTCACCGCTTTCGAACTCGACGAGAAGCTGGCCGATCTGGCGCGTCAAAATCTCGAAGCCTATGGCAATGCGACGGTGGTACATGGCGATGCCGTGACGACGCCCCTGCCGCCATCCGACATCATCTATGTCAATGCCGGGGTCGCAGCGCCCCCGGCCGGATGGCTGAAGGCGCTGCGGCCAGGCGGCCGCATGATCTTTCCCTGGCGGCCGGCCGAGCGCGTCCCGCTGGCGGTGATGGTGACACGCACGCAAAAAGGCTTCGCCTGCGATCCGTTCATGCGGTCGTGGTTCATTCCCTGTGTCGGCGCCTCGGTCGCGGACCCCGCGGCGATGATCCCCACCGGCGAGCAGGCCGCGCGCAGCCGCTCGATCTGGCTGGCGCAGGACAGGGCGCCGGACGACACCGCCACCGCCATATCAGGCGATGTCTGGTTCTCGTCGGAAAATCTCCACACCGAGCCTCGCAAGCAACGGTGATTTTCCAAAATTTCGTCCTGTCCTGTCGGACCGGTGGCTCGTCGCCCGTCCTTGGGCTGAAGTCCGCCACGACGGCGTGGACCGAAGAACGGGAGCATTGGAATGAGAAAGATCATCTCTGCGACATTCATCAGCCTCGACGGCGTCATGCAGGCGCCCGGCGGCCCGCAAGAGGATCCGGTCGGCGGCTTCAAGTTCGGCGGCTGGACCTTCCATTACTTCGACGAGGCGGGGGGCGCGGCGATGGATGAACTGTTCTCCAAGCCTTTCGCCCTGCTTCTCGGCCGCAGGACCTACGATATCTTCGCCGCCTACTGGCCATATCAGAAAGATCCGATCGCGGATGCCTTCAACCCTGCGACCAAATATGTCGCGACGCATCGGCCCAACACCCTCACCTGGCAGAACACGCAATCGCTCGGGCCTGATATCGTTGCGGAGTTGCGCCGCCTCAAGCAGGAGGATGGACCCGACCTGCTCATCCAGGGATCGGGCAACCTGATCCAAACGCTGCTCGCCAACGGGCTGATCGACGAGATCCGGCTGATGGTCTTCCCGCTGTTGCTGGGTAACGGCAAGCGGCTGTTCGGCGACAGCGCGATCCCGGCCGCCTTCAAGCTCATTAAGTCGCAGGCAACCGGCACCGGCGTCATCATGGCGACCTACGAACGCGCGGGCGAGGTCAAGGTCGGGTCGTTTGTCACGGGAGAGCCGTCGGAAGCCGAGCTCGAGCGGCGGAAGAACTGGAAGTAGCAGGACCTGGGTTCCTCGCCCCACGATGAAAGATCGACCCCCACTCCGTCGAGCTTCGCTCGACACCTCTCCCCGATCGACGGGGGAGAGGAACCCAAGTTCTGAGAAGCTTCAAGCAGCGACTGGTCGCCGCGCCAGCCCTTCCCGTATATGCCGTGCGAATTCCTGCGCCGCGGGCCCTACCCCATGCCTCGGCAGATGCAGGTTGATGGCAAAATTCGGCAGCGGCGGCAGGCCGGACTCCGATGGCAATATGTCGAGATCGGCTGGCACCGTGGAGGCCAGCCAGGTGGTGACGGCGAGGTCGGAGCGCACCGTCGCGGTCGTCGCGTCGATGTTGCCGTTCTCGAACACGGTGCGCCACTCCAGCCCATGCTCACCGAGCGCCGCCAGCACAGCCGGCCGGAAAGCGCAGGTGTCGGCGACGATCGACACCGGCAGCGGCCGCTTGGCGCGGGCAACGCCGCCCTTGGCACCGACCCAGACCAGCCGGTCAACGACGAGGCATTCGCCGGCCGACGGGCCGGCGCATTCCTCGATCACGGCAAGGTCGATGGTCCCGGCCGCAAGGGCAGCAGTCAATTCTGGCGACGAGGCGCAGACCAGCGATATCTCGACCTGCGGATAGGTCTCGGCATAGGTCTTCAGCACCGGCGCCAGCAAGGTGCCGACAAGGTCGTAGGGCACGCCGAGCCGCACCTGGCCGGCCACCGGTGTCCCAGCCATTTCGGCCCAAATCTCGTCATTCAAGGCCAGCAGCCGCTTGCCCCTGCCGAACAGCTGTTCACCGGCGCGCGTCAGCCGCAAGCCGCGCCGGTCGCGCTCGAAGAGGCTCGAGCCGAACGCCTCCTCCAGCCGTTTGACCTGCTGGCTGACAGCACCTTGCGTCAGGTGCAGTGCATTGGCCGCCGCTGTCATGCTGGCCTTGTCGGCGACGGTGATAAAGGTGCGGATCAGCGCCATGTCGAGATTTCGGATCATGGTTGGCATTATGCTTGCTAATGTCAACCATAGCAAACATTGCATTTACTGAAGTTCGTGCGCAGCTACGATGGCAGCCCTCCCACCGAGGACGCCGCATGCTCGAGCCCATTTTCCCGCTCATCCTGTTTGCCATCGTCGCCACCACCACGCCCGGCATCGCCACGACCCTGTCGACGGCATCGGGCGCACAGTTCGGCTTTCGCCGTTCCGTACCCCTGCTGATCGGCAGCGCCGCCGGCCTCGCCACGGTGACGAGCGCCGCCGCCGCCGGGCTCGCCGGCCTGCTGCTCGCCGTGCCCTCGCTGCAACTGGCGATGAAGGTCACCGGCTCACTTTATCTCGTCTGGCTGGCGATCAAGATCGGCCGCGGCGGACCGCCTAATCTGGATGTAACCATGGCCAGGCCGAACAGCTTTCTCGGCGGCGCCGGCATTCAATGGATGAACCCGAAGGGATGGGCGATGGGACTGGGCGCCGCGGCGTCGTTCGCGGCATTGGCCAGCGGACCGATGCAGCTCGCGCTGCTGCTCGGCGCCACTTTCGGCCTCGCGGCCGCCGCCTCGCTTTCACTGTGGTGCGTGGCCGGCATGGTGCTGGCGCGGCTGCTCAAGACCGAGTGGCAATGGCGCGCGCTCAACGTCGTGCTGGCGCTGGTGCTGGCCGCCTCGATCATTCCGATGTGGCGGTCGGTGTAAAGCGCTCAAGCCAAAACCCGCGCCAGCCCCCCACCCGGGCCTTCGGTCCGACCTCCCCACAAGGGGGAGGTAGGGAGCGCGCCTTTTCCAAGCCTCAAGGAGGGTGGCGCGCGCCCCTAACCTTCCCCCTTGTGGGGGTCCGAAGGCGGGCAGACCCGTGGCTCGCCCCGGCAAGTCGCTGCGAAGCAGCGGGCTGGGGTCCTGGTTCGCAAAGCGAACCAGCCTCTCAACCGTCAAACCCCGTAACGCGCCGCCGGCTTGTCGGCGTGCAGGCTGCCGTAGAAGGCTTGCCGGGCGCCGAGGAATGTGTCGAGCTTGGCCGCATCGGCAAGCGCGGGCACGGTGACCGCCTCGCCTTTGGCCAAGCCGACAAGTGCGGCATCGACCATGTCGTCGGCGGTCATGATGATCTCCTTCGGAACGTTTGCGATATCGGTGCCGGCAAGTTCCCAGAAATCGGTCCGGGTCGCGCCCGGCAGCACCACCTGCACCTTCACATTGGTGCCCTCGACCTCACGGTGCAGGGCTTCGGTGAAGTTGACCACATAAGCTTTGGTGCCGCTGTAGATGCCGCCGAAGGAGGTGTCGAAGGCGAGCACCGAGGCGATGTTGACGATGCCGCCGCGGTTGCGTGCCAAAAGCCCCGGCAGCACGGCGCGGGTTAGACGCGTCAAGGCGATGGTGTTGACCTTGATCATGCGCTCGGCCGCGTCGACATCGGCGGTGGCCACGACGGCCTGGCCGCCGATGCCGGCATTGTTGACCAGCAGTGTGATGCTCTCGTCGGCTGTTACAGCTTGCTCGACGCGGCGCACATCATCGTCGTTTGCAAGATCGGCGCTGATCACGCCGACCTTGCGGCTATAGGTCTGGCGCAGCTTCCCGGCCAGTTCCTCCAGCCGGTCGGCGCGCCGCGCCACCAGCACCAGATCGTAGCCCTGCCCCGCCAGCCGGTCGGCATAGACCGCGCCGATGCCCGACGAAGCACCGGTGACGACCGCCGTGCCCTTGTTGCCCTGTCCACTCATTGTCCTGTTCCTTCTTCAACTGATCTTGTTCGTTTCGAATGACCCCCGGCACCGTGGCATCTGCCGCGCTGTCGGAAAGCCGCTTGATCTGATTTAGTGGCATATACCACTAATCGTGAAGTAGGCATATGCCACTATCTTGTCAATGAGACGGGCGGGGATTATTTGAGGGGAGCAGCCGGGCCTCATTCCCCGGCGCCAGGGACCATCATGTCAAAGGACAGCCTGCCCGGCCTCACGCTCTGCAACAACGCCGCCCTGCGCCGCGCGGCGCGCAAGCTCGGCAAGTTTTATGATGATGTGGTGGAGCCGTCAGGCCTCAAGGCGACGCAGCAGGGCCTGCTTTACCAGATCCATATGGGCGATGAGCCGGCGATGGGCGCCATCGCCACGTCGCTGATCATGGACCTGTCGGCGCTCGGCCATACGCTGAAACCGCTGATCCGCGACGGCTATGTCGAGACCTTCGCCGACCCGGAGGACCGCCGCGTCAAGCGTGTACGACTGACGCCAAAGGGCCTGGACAAGATCGAGGAAGCGATGAAACTGTGGCAAATCGCCCAGCAGCGTTTCGAGGATGTCGTCGGCAAGGACAAGGCCGAAGATTTGCGCGCGGCTCTGGATGAGATCGCCGCGCTGGATTTTGATCTGCCGCCGGCCACGCCCTAAGGCCAGCGTTTGCCAAAGACTCTACTCGGCAGGCATTTCTACAGGCCGAGCCGCCCAGCGGCCGGCGACCACGACGCCAAGCCCGACGATCGGGAAGATCGCGGCGACCAGGCCGAGATCGGCCGGCGCGCCGTAGCGCAGCACGGCACCACCGACCACGGCACCCAGCGCCACGCCGAGATAGAGCGCCGAGGCGTTGAGCGACAGCACGATCGGGGCGGCATCGGGCGCCAGCTTGATGATGCGGCTCGCCTGCGCCGGCGGGAACGCCCAGCCGACGATGCCCCACGGCACCATCATCGCCATCAGCGCCGGCCCGGCAATATGGTGCGGCAGGAAGGTCGGGATGACCGACAATAAGACCAGCATGGCTGCACTCAGCGCCAGCGACCAGCCGACGGTGCGGGTCGCGCCGAACCGGTCGGCGGCCTGGCCGCCGCCAATGTTGCCGATGACGGCGCCGACGCCGAAGGCGAGCAGCATGCCGGGCAGCGCGATCTGGCTGAGACCGCCGCCCTCGATGGCAAGCGGCGCGACATAGGCAAAGACGGTGAAGGCGCCGATCAGCGCCAGCACTGTCGTCAACAGGATCGGCATCACGCCTGGACGCAGCGCTGCCGCCAGCCTGCGCTTCAAGGGCAGCCTGGTGCCAACGATGCCCTGCGGCAGCCGGTACCACAGGATCGCGCCTGCAAGCGCGCCAAGGCCGGCGATGGCAAAGAAGGTGCCGCGCCAGCCGGCGACGGTGGCAACGAGCGCGCCGAGCGGCGCACCGAGCGCAACGGCCACAGTGGTGCCGCCGACGACGACGGCGATGGCACGCGCCCGGTGATGATCATCGACCAGCGCCACCGCCGTGCCTTGCGCGGTTGCGGCGAACAGGCCCGACGACAGCGCCATGACGATGCGCGCGACCAGAAGCAGTTCGAAGGAGGAACTCAAGGCGGCGGCGATGTTGCCGATGACGAAGAACACCAGCGTCCACAGGATGACGCGGCGCCGGTCCCATTCGCCGGTCAGCGTCGCCAGGATCGGCGTGCCGACCGCATAGGCGAGCGCGAAGGCGGTAATCAGCGTGCCGGCCAGCGGAATGGAGATGCCGGCATCCGCCGCGATGTCGGGCAGAAGGCTGGAGATGACGAAGCCTTCGGTCGAGATCGTGAACGATCCGAGCGCGAGCCAGAAGAGGCGCTTGTCCATGGCGGGATGTCCTTAGTTCAAAAGTTATTGAACAATTGGACATAACAGGGCATCATGTCAATGAAGCCAGGGAAAAATAGCTGAACCTTCCTGACAGCCCTGTGTCAGCACAGGCCGGGCGGGGTTCGCGCGAGACGGAGAAAGGCCACGTGGAGCCAACAATGATGGATGCGTTGAAATCGGACCCGACTGTGCTTAGTTTCGAGCCATGACCTTGCCACACCCCAATACGGACCAGATCAGCCTGCCGATCGTGCTTGGCGTGCTCGGCGACCCGACGCGGCTTGCCATCGTGCGCTATCTCGCCAGCAAGCAGGGCGTGCCGCTGAACTGCAGCCAGTTCCTCGATTTCGGCTCGAAGACCAATCTGAGCTACCACCTCGCCAAATTGCGCGAGGCCGGCGTCACCCGCGCCGAGGTGGTCGGCACCAACCGCATGATCACACTGCGCCGGGCCGATCTCGACGCCCGCTTCCCCGGCCTGCTCGACAGCGTCATCGCCGCCGCCGGCGACGATCCCGCACTGCCGGCGGTTGGCGGCCACGATATCGAAGTGCACGCCCGACCCTGAAGGACTTGGGTTCTTCGCCCACGAACGTGGGGAAAAGGAAAAGCGGCGTCACACAGGAGCTTCCCGAAATGCGCATCGCCGTCCTCGCCGACATCCACGGCAATGTGCTGGCGCTCGACGCCGTGCTTGACGACCTGCGCCGGCGCGGCGGCGCCGAGCTGACCGTCAATCTCGGCGACAGCGTTTCCGGCCCGCTATGGCCGCGCGAAACGATGGAACGGCTGCAGGCGCTGAACCTGCCGACGGTGCGCGGCAACCACGACCGCCGTGTTGCCGCCGACCCCGCTGATGACACCATGTGGCCCTCCGACGTCTATGCGCAGGAGCGGCTGACCGAGGCACAGTGCCAGGTGCTGTTCGCCCAGCCGTTGACGCTGGAGATCGCACCCGGAATCATCGCTTTCCACGCCCGTCCCGACCATGACGAGAAATATCTCACTGATACCATCGTCAATGGCCAGCTGGTGCGCGCGCCGCTGACGGCGATCCGGCGGCGGCTGAAGGCGCTCGACCCGGCTTGCCGCGTCGCGCTGTGCGGCCACAGCCACCGCGCGGAACTGATCCGCGTCCCCGACGGTCCCGTCATCTTCAATCCGGGCAGCATCGGCTGCCCTGCCTATGACGATTCCACGCCGCCGGCGCATGTCTCCGAGCAGGGCTCGCCGCATGCGCGCTACGGCATCGTCACCTCGGGCAGCAACGGCCAGCCCGACGGCTTCGAGGCCATCGCCGTCGACTACGACCACGAGGCGGCCGCCAGGCAGGCCGAACAAGCGGACCGGCCGGAATGGGCTCACGCGCTCAGAACCGGGTTCATGGCCCTGCCCGGCTGAAGGCTGGCGAAACGGCGGCCCGATTTTCGGGCTTACATAGCGCCGCGTCGTCCCTTATAAAACCGGCCGGGCTTGCAGCGGGCTCGATCCGCCGCGGCACGGTATCAGCGCACGGCCAAACGATGAGGCGCACAGTTACGCTCCGAACAATCCTCCATGCGCTGATTGCTGCTCCGCTGCTGATGACGGCGTGGCCGGTGATTGCCCCCGCTATGGCTGAAGAGATGGCCCAAGCGGCGCCGGAGCTCGTCATCTCCGTCGTCACCGGCCTGGCGCCGGACGACCTTCTCAAGGTCCGCACCACCGCATCGCCGGTCGCCACGGTCGAGGCGCGGCTGAGCAGTGGCGACATGGTCACCAATCTCGGCTGCAACGACATCAACGGCTACAAATGGTGCAAGGTCGAGAGCACGGGCAAGGAGAAGCTGAGCGGCTGGGCGCCGGCGCGCTATCTCATCCCCCTCAATCCGAACCCCTATGTCGAAGGTGAGCCAAGACCGGCCGGTGCGCCGGTGGTTGCCTCCACCGGCAGTGGGGCCGAGCAGGCCTCGGCGCCAGATAAATCGCAGGCCATCGGCTCGGCCAACAGCCCTCAGGTCGCACCGCCCGACCTGACGGCGCGGCTTGGCGGCGCCGGTCCGGCAGCAGAAAGCACGCCGAAATCGCCAGAGGAAATCGGCCACGCCGCCATGCAGGATGCGTACCTACTGGCGCTGGCGGCGCCTGACGTCCCGCTTGATTCCGCTCCGACGCCGGCTTCTGGCCCCGAGATTCCCTGCGCCCGCTATGTCGGCCAGCCGATGGAGCGCTGCAAGGTCAGCGTGGTGCACAGCGCCGACAAGGCGAACATCACTGTGACCTGGCCCGACGGCGGCACGCGCATCATCTCCTTCCGTGCCGGCCAGCCGGCCGGTTCCGACGCGCCCGGCGACTTCCGCTTCACCAGGGAAGGCAGCCTCAACATGATCCGTGTCGGCGTCTCGGAGCGGTTTGAGATCACGGATCAGTTGGCGCTGGGGAATTAGAATTCAGGGGAGTAAGGGAGCAGGGGAAAAAGGGAGTATGTTTGGAATTCTCTCGAACCCACCCTATTCCCCTATTCCCCTATTCCCCTATTCCCCTATTCCCCTATTCCCCTATTCCCCTATTCCCCTATTCCCCTATTCCCCTATTCCCCTATTCCCCTACCTCGCATTTTCGGGGTTACATCAGTCAAAACTCTTCCCTATAAGGCCCTCCTAGCCTGATACCAGAATCGCGAGCACAACCGGCCGGGTCTTCCCGTCCCGGTTTTTTGTGCAAGCCGCCCGCCGAACGGACCTTTGACATGCCAAGACGCACTGACATCAAGTCGATCCTGATCATCGGGGCCGGCCCCATCGTCATCGGCCAGGCCTGCGAATTCGACTATTCCGGCACCCAGGCCTGCAAGGCGCTGAAGGAGGAAGGCTTCCGCGTTATCCTGGTCAATTCCAACCCGGCCACCATCATGACCGATCCGGAACTGGCCGACGCCACCTATATCGAGCCGATCACGCCTGAAGTGGTGGCCAAGATCATCGCCAAGGAGCGGCCCGACGCGCTGCTGCCGACCATGGGCGGCCAGACCGCGCTCAACACCGCTCTGTCGCTGCGCCGCATGGGCGTGCTCGAGCGCTACAATGTCGAGATGATCGGCGCCGATGCTACCGCCATCGACAAGGCCGAGGACCGCGCGCTGTTTCGCGAGGCGATGAAGAAGATCGGCCTGGAAACGCCGAAGTCGATGCTGGCCAACGCCACCGACGTCAAGAACACCGACCGCAAGACGCATGAGGCCGAGCGCGCGGCGCTCAAGGCCGAGCAGCCGGCCGATCTCGACGCCGCGCTCGATGCGCTGGAAACCCGCTGGAACCTCGGCGAAGGCGACCGCAAGCAGCGCTATATCAGCCATGGCATGGCGATCGCCGCCCAGGCGCTCGACCATGTCGGCCTGCCGGCCATCATCCGCCCGTCCTTCACCATGGGCGGCACCGGCGGCGGCATCGCCTACAACAGGGCCGAATTCTACGAGATCGTCCAGTCCGGCCTCGACGCCTCGCCGACCACCGAAGTGCTGATCGAGGAGAGCGTGCTCGGCTGGAAGGAGTATGAGATGGAGGTCGTCCGCGACAGAGCGGACAATTGCATCATCGTCTGCTCGATCGAGAACATCGACCCGATGGGCGTGCACACCGGCGACTCGATCACCGTCGCTCCTGCCCTGACTTTGACCGACAAAGAATACCAGATGATGCGCAACGCCTCGATCGCCGTGCTGCGCGAGATCGGCGTCGAGACCGGCGGCTCCAACGTGCAGTTCGCCGTCAACCCGGCCGATGGCCGCCTGGTGGTGATCGAGATGAACCCGCGCGTCTCGCGCTCGTCAGCACTTGCCTCCAAGGCGACCGGCTTCCCGATCGCCAAGATCGCGGCAAAACTCGCCGTCGGCTATACGCTGGACGAGCTGGAGAACGACATCACCGGCGGCGCCACGCCGGCCTCCTTCGAGCCGTCGATCGATTACGTCGTCACCAAGATCCCGCGCTTTGCCTTCGAGAAATTCCCCGGCGCCGAGCCGGTGCTGACCACCGCCATGAAGTCGGTGGGCGAAGTCATGGCCATCGGCCGCACCTTCCAGGAATCGCTCCAGAAGGCGCTGCGTGGACTGGAAACCGGCCTGACTGGTCTGGACGAGATCGAGATCCCCGGTCTCAGCCATGGGGGCCTCGGTTCCGCCAACCATGCCGACGACCGCAACGCCATTCGTGCAGCGCTCGGCACGCCGACGCCCGACCGGCTGCGCATGGTGGCGCAGGCGATCCGCATGGGCACCTCGTTGGAGGACGTGCACGCCATGTGCAAGATCGACCCGTGGTTCCTCGAACAGATCGCCGGCATCGTCGCCATGGAAGCCCGCATCCGCGAGCACGGCATTCCCGAGGATGCCGTCAATCTGCGCATGCTGAAGGCCATGGGCTTCTCCGATGCCCGCCTCGCGTCGCTGACGAAGACCGACGCCGAAGTGATTCAGAAAGCTCGCGAAAAGCTCGACGTTCATCCTGTTTATAAACGCATCGACACTTGTGCGGCCGAGTTCGCCTCGCCCACCGCCTACATGTACTCGACCTATGAAGTGCCGTTCGCCGGCGCGCTGGCCAACGAGGCGCAGGTCTCGTCGCGCAAGAAGGTCGTCATCCTCGGCGGCGGGCCGAACCGCATCGGCCAGGGCATCGAGTTCGACTATTGCTGCTGCCACGCCGCCTTCGCGCTGCGCGATGCCGGCTATGAGGCGATCATGATCAACTGCAACCCCGAGACGGTCTCGACCGACTATGACACCTCAGACCGGCTCTATTTCGAGCCCCTGACGGCGGAAGACGTGCTGGAGATCCTGCGCGCCGAACAGGCGTCGGGCGAGCTGGTCGGCGTCATCGTGCAGTTCGGCGGCCAGACGCCGCTGAAGCTCGCCGATGCGCTGGAGAAGGCCGGCATCCCGATCCTCGGCACCTCGCCCGACATGATCGATCTCGCCGAAGACCGCGACCGCTTCCAGAAGCTGCTGCACAAGCTGAACCTCAGCCAGCCGAAGAACGGCATCGCCTATTCGGTCGAGCAGGCCCGCCTGGTTGCCGGCGAGCTCGGCTTCCCGCTGGTGGTGCGCCCGTCCTATGTGCTGGGCGGCCGCGCCATGCAGATCATTCATGACGAGGGCATGCTGCAGACCTACCTGCTCGACACCGTGCCCGGCCTGGTGCCGGAGGACATCAAGCAGAAATACCCCAACGACAAGACCGGCCAGATCAACACGCTGCTGGGCAAGAACCCGCTGCTGTTCGACACCTATCTCAGTGGCGCCATCGAGGTCGATGTCGACTGCCTCTGCGACGGCAAGTCGACCTTCGTCTCCGGCATTCTGGAACACATCGAGGAAGCCGGCATCCATTCGGGCGACAGTGCCTGCTCGCTGCCGGTGCACTCGCTGCCTTCCGAACTGGTCGACGAGCTGGAGCGCCAGACGGCAGCCCTTGCCCGCGCGCTCAATGTCGGCGGCCTGATGAACGTGCAATACGCGATCAAGGACGGCACGGTCTATGTGCTGGAGGTCAACCCGCGCGCGTCACGCACCGTGCCGTTCGTCGCCAAGACCATCGGCCGGCCGATCGCGAAAATCGCCGCCCGCATCATGGCCGGCGAAAAACTGGAAGACGCCTTCGCCCATTACGGCGCGATGCCTGATCCCAGGAACCCCGGCCACATCGCGGTCAAGGAAGCCGTGTTCCCCTTCGCCCGCTTCCCCGGCGTCGACATCCTGCTCGGCCCGGAAATGCGCTCGACCGGCGAGGTCATGGGCCTCGACCGCGATTTTGCGCTGGCCTTCGCCAAGAGCCAGTTGGGCGCCGGCGTCGACCTGCCGCGCTCCGGCACGCTGTTCGTCTCGGTGCGCGACGAGGACAAGAAAGGCATCCTGCCGGCGGTCAAGCGCCTCGCCGGCCTCGGCTTCAAGGTGCTGGCGACCTCAGGCACCGCCCGCTTCCTCGCCGAAAACGGCGTCGACGCCCAAAAAATCAACAAGGTCCTGGAAGGCCGCCCCCACATCGAAGACGCCATCCGCAACCGCCAGGTCCAGATCGTCTTCAACACCACGGATGGCCAGAAGGCGGTGTCGGACTCCAAGTCGCTCCGCCGTGCCACGCTGATGCAGAAGGTGCCGTATTATACGACGCTGTCGGGAGCGGCCGCGGTGGCGGAGGCTATTGCGGCGCTGAAGGCGGGGAGTTTGGAAGTGCGGCCGCTGCAGGAGTATTTTGCGTGAGGAGCTAGCGTGGGCCTGCCATCACCCGAAACCAGTCTTTGATAGTAAGATGAAGACGGTCGACTTCGTCTTCGGCCAAAAAACCACAATGGGCGATCGTACCACGTAACACGTTAAGCTGATGCAGTACCCTTGATAGGGCTGGTTGGTTACTCATGATGCCGGCGAAATTCGCCCAGTTTTTTCTTATTATGTCCCCAAGCTGTCCAAAAGTAGTATAGTCTATTTCCCGCTCGGAGCGGATCGAGAGAGCCAGCTCCAGTTCTCTTTTACGATTCTTATCAACCTCGTCTTTAATCACCTGATCGACACAAGTATCCCACCAGGATCGGCCATAAGATTCCTCTAATGTCTCTTGGATTATTCTTCTAATCTCGTTCTCTACGAGATAGAATAATTCATAGTATGATGCCATCTTCGAAGCACGAGAACGGCTCTCCCTAGAAAATTGCGCCAGGTGCTCGTCGTAAACCGCAGCAGCATCCGTACGATTCATGCCTAAGGGAGAGCCGTCAGCCTGATCAAATTTCTCCACTTCCGCCTGGATTACAGCGCATTTCAGAATGTATAGCTCCAATTTATGAAGGTCTATCATTTTATCAGGTTTTCCCTGATGCTTCGAAATACTGTGTTGTATATTTCTATGTTTGTAGTCGCAGGTAGAACCAAATTAATCTGATATGAGATACCGTTAAGGCTTAGCTGAGGGGCGCTAATGCGATCCGGTGTAGAACTCATCGAATCTGAGTTCGCGGGGGCGTTTACGGCAGCAGCCTTATTCTCATCAGCTCCTTGCGCATACTCTTGGAACGCACTGAAAGTACCGTAAATATAGCCAACAACTTTGTCCGCACGATTTAGCCCAGTGATGCTGACGATTGCGTCGATAATCTTGTCGCGATCGGCCTTGTGCGCGTACTGATTCCGTTTAAAAATTTCGGAAAAGCCCGTCTTCAACGCGTGGAGTGCAGCTGAAGCCCTGCCTCCGTCAGTTTGAAATTCAGAGTAGTAGTTGGTAGGTGTGCCATCACTAGTTAAGAATCCAACCCTTTTCAAAATAGGTATAACTGGTATTGAACTTCCACCAGTTATCTCAAATACAGTGTTCAGGAAGTCTCTATTAAATTTTGGCGGTCTCTCGCTGACAGGTATTTTCTGAATCGCCCTTTTAAACACGCCAACACTAGACGTGTATGGCATGTTTCCGGGTATCTCTCGATTGGGTACTGCCTTCTTTTCGTCTTTCACAGCGGCCACGGCTGCGTTTGAACCAGTTTCTTTTTCTGCCACTTTCCCCTCCTGCCCTATTCGAAATATTATAAACTGACTGGCATTACATGCAATCCTCCGGCCACTCTATCGCTGCGCCCGACACCGGCAGCTCCTTCATCTGTTTTTTGTACATATTGAGTGCCTGCAGCATCTTCTTGGCGAATCGCCCACGCCGTATTGGTGAAGCCCCTCAAGCCACAGCCACACACTCGATCTCGATATCAAACTCCATCGGCCAAGACGCCACAGGCACAAAACTGCGCGCCGGCGGGTTGACGCTAAAGTACCTCGCATAAACCCGGTTGATGGCGTTGTAGAAGCCGGAATTGACGGCGTAGATGCGCACCATCACCACATTGTCGAGCGAGGTGCCGGCCGCTTCCAGGCAATGCTTCAGCGCCTTCAGCGACGCCTCGGTCTGCACCTCGATGTCGCCGCGCACCATCTCGCCGGTCACCATGTCCACCGGCGGCGTCGCCGAGATGAACACGAAGCCGTTGGCCTTGACCGCCGTCGAACAGGGCAGGCCGAGCGCCCGCACCTTGTCCGACATGACCGGCACTTCGATGATTTCTTTCTTCATGGCAAATCTCCCTTGTTTGCAGGGAGCTTATCCCCGCACTGGCGGAACGCCAGCGCCGTTCTTCCCTTCTCCCCTTGTGGGAGAAGGTGGATCGGCGCGTTAGCGCCGAGACGGTTGAGGGGTGTTCCAGCGGAGTGAGACGTCGGCGTTTCCTGGAACACCCCTCATCCGACCTCGCTTCGCGAGGCCACCTTCTCCCACAGGGGGAGAAGGAAGATGCGGCGCTAAAGAAAACCAATGAACCGTCCGGCGAAAAGCACGGACGTCCACAGCAGCATCGAGAGCACGGCGAGAGCGGTTCCGCCTGCCGGCTCGCCACCGCCTGTTGCGCGGCGCAAGCGCATGAAGGCGAGGAAGTTGCCGCCGGCGAGAAGGATGAGTGCCATCTTGGCGAGGAAAACCGGCATCGCCGCATAGGTGCCCGCCTTGACCGAAAACAGCAGCGAGCCTGTGACGAGCGCACCCGCGAACGCACTTAATGCAATGCGGCGCAGCAGCGCGACGAATGCGGCTTGCGGCAGCGAACGGAAGGCGCCGCAGATCCTGAGGTCCATGAGAACGACGCTGGTCAGCAGCGCACCGATCGACATGATGTGGAGCGCATTGACTATGGGATAGGCGACGAAGGAAGCCTTCAGCCACCGCGCCAAGGCGAGTTGCTCGATGCCGGCGAGAAGCTCCGTCATCTAGGCCGGCGGCACACGGTCGGGATAAACGTCATACGTCTTGCCGCCGACGATGACGCGCACCGCTTTCATGCGCTTTTCGGTCGCCTCGAGCGAGCGGTTGCCGATCGCGGTCACCTCGTCGCCGACCTTGGCCACCTCCTCCGTGAAGCCGGCGGCGATCGTGCGTGATGGCGGCGCCATCTCCACCCGCCAGGCCTCACCCTCCGCGTCGACATCCAGCGTGGCGTGCGGATTGCCGATATAGATGGCCGTGATCTTGCCCTTGAGTTCGAAAAACCCATCCTGTGTCCACGACCAGCCGTGATGGGCATAGGCCGCGGTGCCGGCGGCAAGCATCACGGCCGCCGTCAGCGCGACGCTGCGAATTGCCTTGAACTGCATCGCTCGTCTCCTCGGTTCATCCCGCAGGCACTTGAGAGTAGGACACGGCGCGGCAACGTCAAATCATATCGAGCGAAAGACCGGACCGCCAAGCGCCCGCCCAATCGCCGGCATGACGCCTTGTTAATGACACCCATGCGCGCCACTCTCTCTTTCCTGGCCGTTCTTCCCCTGGGCTGAAGATCGGACTCCCATCGGAAACGAGGCGAACATGAGCAGCATGAGAGACCGTCAGGAAGGCTTCGAAAAGAAGTTTGCGATGGACGAGGAAACGAAGTTCAGGGCCATGGCGCGCCGCAACAAGCTGCTCGGCCTGTGGGCCGCCGAACAGCTCGGCAAATCCGGTGCTGACGCCGACGCCTATGCCAAGGAAGTCGTGCACGCGGATTTCGAAGAGGCAGGCGACAACGATGTGTTCCGCAAGGTCCGCGCCGACTTCGACGCGGCGGGCATCGCCCAGTCGGATGGCCAGATACGCACCGCCATGGAAACCCTGCTGGTGACCGCGGTCGAGCAGATCAGATCGACCTGAGCATCGCTCAGCCTTGATCGGTATAGGGCGTGCCGTGCTTAAGGCACAGGGCCACATTGTGGTGTTGGTTGGCCAAGCGGGCTGGCTTCCATCGTAGCGCTCTACGGCGCCCCCTCTGTCCTGCCGGGCAGGACAGAGGGGGCGCCATAGTGAACCGCCCTCACCCCTGATGCGCGGCGGCCAGTTCCTTCACGTGTTTTTCGTGCATCTGCAGCGTCGGCAGGGTTTTCTTGGCGAATTCCTTCATTGCCGGGTCGTCGCCGGATTTCGCATAGCCGCTGAACAGCGCGACGGCCTCCTTGTGGGCGTTGGTCTGCATCTCGATGTATTTGGCCTGGAACTGATCGCCGCTGGCGCCCTTCAGCTCATCGAGCATCTTTTGCTCCTTGGGCTGCAGGGCCGGACCGGACGGTGCGGTGGCCGAGGTTGTCTGGCCCTGGGCAAGCGCCGCCTTGAATTCCTCGCCGGCCTTGGTGTGATCGGCGATCATCTGTTTGGCGAACGCCTTGACGTCGGCGTCGGTTGCCTGTTGCTCGGCGAGTTTGCTGGACTCGATCTCGAACTCATTGGCGCTCGGCACCGTCTTGATGAAGGTCGAAGTGTCGACCTTCGTCGTGGCGGCGAGCGGCGTGGTCGTGGCGGTCGTGTTCGACTGGGCAAAGGCGGGCGCGCCGGCAAGCAATGCTGCTGCGGTCAGAATGGTAAGCGTCTTCATGGCATGTCTCCGGTTGGCATTGTCCCTCGGACAATCCAACGTCGCTTGGGCACTCCGGTTGCAGGTCATGAGGAAGAAGCCTGCGCGTGTCGCCTCGATTACCCGAACCGCGGCGGCTGACCAGAGCTGCCTTTCAGTGGCAGCAAGCCTCGCCATATTGCAGCTGCTCGTTCCAGTTCGGGCGGCCTTCAGGCGTGAAATCCATCAGGTTCCACAGCGTTTCGCAGGTGCCGAGGCCACGCGGATCCTGACCGGGCTCCGTCGGTGCGAAATCCAGTTCCGAACTCCAGAAATGGCGTATGCCGTCGCCGTCGCGGTGAAACACTGACAGCAGCGGGATCTGTGAGCCGTCGGCCGCCTCCGCATTGTAGTCGCGCTTGAAGCTGTTGGCCGCCGAAGACACCAGCCGCATGTTGCGCCAGCCCCGATCTCGACCGAGCGTGACCAGGTTTTCGAGCGCGGTCTTGCCCACCACCGCGAAATTGAAGCCGGCCGCCTGGAGATGCCCGACCGCGCCGTCGAACTGATCGAGCAATGCCGTGCAGGACGGACATGGCTGGTCCGGTCGGGCGAGCTTCGCCGTGCCGCCGCTGGTCGCCACATCGCGCTTCTCCTGCGGGTGGCGCGGGAACATCATGTTGTAGAGGATCAGGCTGTCCTTGCCGGGCGCGAACAGCTCCGACAGCCTTGTCTTCGCGGGCTTGCCGTGGGCATCCAGTGCGTCGAATTCATAGTCCTGGCGGATCAGCCCGCCCGGCGGCAGCGCGCGCCGGGCCTCGGCGACCTCTTCCATGGCGCGGCGCAGCTCGATTTCCTTCTTCAGCAATTTTTCGCGCGCGGTGCGGTATTTCGCGGATTCGTTGGGAAAGGTGATCATGATCGGCTCCTTCAAGTCGCGGCGCCGGCGTCCCGGCGCGGTTGCTCTGCGACCCAAGGACGTTTGGCGGTGATCGGCTCCGACATTTATTGCGCATGGTGATATGTCGTAATCCCTGTTCGGGCAGCGTGATCCGGGGGACGAAATGCACGACGACGAGATCGATCTGCGCTGCCCGCAAGTGGTGGCCGACAATGCCGCCAAGGGCCTCAGACTGCGCGGAGAATTCGGCCGCGGCGGCACCGAGATCGGCGTCGCCCGCGCCACCGAACTGAAAAACCGGGAAAAGCTCGCGCCCTCCACCATTCGCCGCATGGTCAGCTATTTCGCCCGCCACGAGGTCGACAAGCGCGGCAGGAACTACGGCAATGAGCAGAACCCTTCGGCCGGCTACATCGCCTGGCTGCTGTGGGGCGGCGATGAAGGCCGCACCTGGGCGCTTGATCTCAAGCAGAAGATCGGCAACGCGCCGGACATCTGACAACGGTCCGCACTACGCTGACCGCTCCTCACCCCTTCACACCGCCGGCGGTCAGGCCGGAGACGATCTTGCGCTGGAAGATCAGCACCAGCACCACCAGCGGCACCGTGACGATCACCGAGGCGGCCATGATGTTGCCCCACGGGATCTCGAACTGCGAGTTGCCGGAGAGCAGCGCGATCGCCACCGGCACGGTCCGCTGTACGTTGTTGGAGGTGAAGGTCAGGGCAAACAGGAACTCGTTCCACGCACCGATGAAGGCCAGCAGTCCGGTGGTCGCCAGCGCCGGCCACATCAGCGGCAGGAAGACCCGGGTGACGATGATCCACGGCGTCGCGCCGTCGAGGATCGCCGCCTCCTCGACCTCGACCGGCAGGTCGCGGACGAAGGTGGTGAGCACCCAGACGGTGAACGGCAAGGTGAAGATCATGTAGGAGAAGATCAGCGCGAACAGCGAATTGTAGAGGCCGAAGATGCGGACCAGTTCGAACAGCCCGGCCAGCAGCGCCACCTGCGGGAACATCGACACCGACAGGATGATGAACAGCAGGGCCGAGCGGCCGCGGAATCGAATGCGCGCCAGCGCGTAGGCTGATGTGACGCCGAGCAACAGCGACAGCGCGACGACTGCGCCGGAGACGAAGAGCGAGTTCGCGAGGTTGCGCACGAAGGCGCCCTCGATCAGCACGTTCCGGTAATTGGCGAAACTGATCGTCGTTGGCCACAGATCAGCCCGGAACAGATCGGTCCCGGATTTCAGGCTGGTGACGATCGCGTAATAGAACGGGAACACCGCGACGAAGACGATGACCGCGACCAGCAGGTAAAAGGCCGTGCGCTTTACGATCCACATCTCAGCGGTCCCCCGTCCAGGCTGATCCGGCCGATCCGGATGGTGACGATGGTAAGCAGAGCGAGAATGAGGAAGAGCAGGGTCGAGGCGGCGGAGCCATAGGCGAACTTGTCGAACTCGAACAGGTTCTCGCGGGCGAACACCGACATCGACTTGGTGTGCACATTGTTGGGCGTCAGCACATAGATCAGGTCGAAGATGCGCAGTGCATCGAGCGCGCGGAAGATCACCGCCACCAACAGCGCGGGGCGGATCAGCGGCAAGGTCACCCGCCAGAAGATCTGCCAGGGGTTGGCGCCGTCGAGCCTGGCGACCTCGATGATCTCCCTCGGCAGCATCTGCAGCGCGGCCAGGATGAGCAGCGTCATGAATGGCGTCGCCTTCCAGATATCGACGATGAGGACCGCCGCCATCGCGGTGTCGGCGTTGGCCGTCCAGGCGATCTTGGTGCTGATCAGGCCAAGATTGAGCAGCACCACATTGATGATGCCGAACTGGTCGTTGAGCATCCATTGCCACATCTTCGCCGAGACGATCGTCGGGATCGCCCAGGGGATCAGGATCGCCGCCCTGACGATGCCGCGGCCTCTGAATTCGGCGTTGAGAACCAGGGCAACGATGGTGCCGAGGATGGTCTCGCAGGTCACCGAAATCACGGTGAAGCGCACCGTGTTCCAGACGGCACGCCACCAGACAGGGTCGACCAGCAACCCGTCATAGAGGGTCCGGCCGCTTGGCATGTGAAGTACCGAAAAGTAATTGGCGAAGCCGACCCATTGGCGCGCGTCGAGATCGGCCAGCGAGGCGTCGGTGAAGCTGAAATAGACCGTGCGGGCAAGCGGCCAGCCGGCCGCCGCGGCGAGCACCAGAAGCATTGGCGCCAGGAAAAGCCACGCCGAGCGAACGCGCTGTGCCCTCAACGGCGCGTGCGCGGCCTTGGCTGTTTCCGGTTTCATCCCTGTCATCTCGCTCCGCTCGCTGCGGTCCCGCCGGCCGGCTGTCCCGGTATCGTCACCAGCCTCGGCCCTTCAGCTTGGTCAGCGTCGCTTCGAGGTCGGCTAGATTGTCGGCGGCAGTGCCGTCGCCCGAGAGCGTGTTGTGAACGGCGTTCCAGAACTGGCTCGACGCCTCGTTGTATTTGATCCTGGTGGCGGCCGAGGGGCGCGGCACCGCATTGAGAAAGATCTGCTTCCAGCGCGGAATAATCGGGTGTTGCCTGGCGATGTCGGCATCGTCATACAGCGCCTGGATGGTCGGCAGATTGGACGTCTTCAGCGCGCGGTATTTCTGCATCGCGGGCGAGGCAATGAACTTGACCAGCTCGATCGCGGCATCCGGATGCTTCGAATATTTGGAGACCGCGAGGTTCCAGCCACCCAACGTCGCGACCGGTCGGGCGCCTTCGCCGGTGCCGGCCGGCAGCGGCGCCACGTCGAACTTGCCCTTGATCGGCGAGCCCTCGCCGTTGCCGAGCGCATAGGCATAGGGCCAGTTGCGCATGAACACCGCGTTGCCGGTCTGCCAGACGCCGCGCGATTCCTCTTCCTGGTAGGCGAGCACGCCGGGCGGCGCGATGGTCCCAACCCAGCCCTTGACCATATCGAGCACCGCCGCCGCTTTTGGATTGCTGATGGAGATGGAGCCGTCCGGCTCGATGATCTGGCCGCCGCCATTCGACATCACCCATTCGAGCGCGTCGCAGGTCAGCCCCTCATAGGCGTTGCCCTGAAAGACGAAGCCCCAGATATCCCGATTGCCGGCTGCACGTTCCTTATCCATGACCAGCCTGGCGGTGTCCGCCAGTTCCTTCCAGGTGGCCGGCACCTTGGCGCCATATTTGTCGAGGAGATCCTTGCGGTAGTAGAGCGCCGGCGCATCGGTGAAGATCGGCAAGGCGACCAGCTTGCCGTTGACGGTCTGCGACCGGATGATCGACGGGAAATGCTCGGCCACGATGTCCCTGGTCGCTGCGGTCAAATCGACGAGCTGGCTGGCGAGCTGCGGCGCCCAGATCACGTCCGTCTGGTAGACGTCGATGTCGCTGTTTCCGGCGGCAAGCCACAGCCGGTACTGGCCGAACTGGTCGGTCCCGGACGTCGGCATGACGACGATGTTGACCTTGTTGCCGCTGTCTTTCTCGTAACGGTCGAGGATCTCGCGCAGCACCTTGATGCCGTCGCCGGTATCGCCCGACACCATCGACAGCTCGACGGCCCGCGCCGGCGTACCAACCAGCATGGCGGCGATGCCGAGCGCCAGGAATGCGTGAGAAAACTTCATGGTGATGGACGTCCCTCCGCGGCCGGCCACAGAAAATCCTCCCGCGCGCCGGCAGCTTGTCAGGCCCTCACCTCCCATTGAATGCGAAGCGGCGCTTTGGGTTCCCAAATCGCGCCGTTCCTGCGTGAGGCGACACCCATCAGGGGGTGTTGAGATTCAGGTCAGGCCGAGTCGAAAATGGTGGTTTCCGAGAACCGGAGCGGAGCGTACTTTTGGGTACGTGAGCACCGGAAGCGCAGGAAGCCATCATTTGCGGGCCGGCATCACCTGAATATCAGCACACCCTAGCCTTCCCAGGCGACAGGCATCATACCCAGCCGCTCATAGAGCCGGACGGCGGCGGGATTCTCGACCGTGTTGGTCTTGAGGTCGACATGGTCGGCGCCGCGTTCGCGAAAAACGGCGAAGGCGTGCCACATCAGCGCTTCGGCAACACCCTTGCCGCGCGCCTCGGGATGAACGGCAAGATCCTTGACGAAGGCGCGGGTCCAGCACAGCGCCGCCGCCGCCAGCCGGCCCTTGGCGTCGATGACGAGGAAGCACAGCGCCGGGTCGAATTCGGGATCGTCCGCGATACGCGGCCACCACTCGTCGAACGGACCATCGGCGCCGTCATCGAACACTTCTGTCAAAAGCGCATGCAGGGCGAGCGCGTCACCAGGCTCGAAACTGCGCATGACAAAGCCGTCGGGCCAGTGCGGCGGAACCAGCGTCTCGTCGAGGATCTTGCGCAGCCGGATGTCGTTCAGGGCCGGCGGGCGCGGTTCAGGCATCGCGCTCAGGCGTCGGGTTGCAGGCGACGGCGCTGGCGGTCGCGGCCAAGGCCGGTCGCCTCGAGCAGGCCCTTGCGCTTGGCGTCGTAATAATAGCCGGTCTGATAGAGCCAGTCGGCCTTCTTGGCGTTGCCGCCGGCCACCAGCCAGGCGCCGCGCAGATATTTGACCGCGTATTTTAGATTGGTTTCGGCGTCGAACAGTCCCTTGGCCGGTCCGTCATAGCCCATGCCGCGTGCCGTCGCGTGCTTGATCTGCATCAGTCCCCAATGGCCGTTGTTGTAGGCTTTCGGGTTGAAGGTGCTCTCGCGGTTGACGACATGGCGCACCAGGTCCACCGGCACCTGGTAGATCGCCGCATATTTCTCGATCAGCCGCTCGACATCGCCACGCACGCCCGTCGCGTGTTCTTCTTGCACGGGCCCTGCCGGAAACTGGACCAGGGCCGCCGGGTTCTGCGGCACGACATAGGCGACCTGCTGGACGCCGGGCATGCGGTCGCCCTTGGCGGTTGCCGGCACGATCAGCCCCGCGGTCGTATAAGTCTCGGCCGCCTTGACCGGTTCGTTCGCATTTGCCGGCGGCGGCGCCTGCCAGGCATTGGCGGTCATAACCGCAGGCACGGCTGGTGCCGCCGGTGTCGATCCGGCAAAAGCGGCGGTCGCCGCAGCCGGCTGTGCGGCGGGATCGGGCGGCAGCTCGGCCGTCTGAACGGGGGCGATCCCCGATGATTCCGGCAGCACCGAAACCGTCTCCGGCAGAGGCACGGTGAAGCCGGCATCAGCGCCGGCGGCGGTCGCTGTTTCGGTGAGAGCAGGCGCGGACTTCATCTGCGAGGTCGACGTGCAGCCGCTGATGCCGGCGGCGGCCAGGATCACGCCGATCGCGATAAGGTTGAGTTTTGCTGGCAAGCCGCGCTCGGGTCCGGTTTGTCGGGTTGTTAAGAAATCCCTTACACCAGCGATTCAGGCCGGGCAATCGGGGCGATCAGGTGGTTTTCGGGTGGCGAGACGCGGGCGGCGATGCCATATTGTTCCGGATATGTACTGGGACGAATCCCGGATTTCGCCACTTTGCGGGAAGGAACGCATCATGGTCACGACAGCTTCGATCACGGCCGGCCACGCAGTGTTAGAAACAGTGATCGGTTTCATGGGCATTGCCTGGAGCGAAAAGGGCCTGATCCGGCTCTGCCTGCCCGAACGCAGCCGCGAAGCGGTGGAACGGCGCCTGCTGCGTCACGGTGGCGTTTCCGCTTCCACGGCGCAGCCGCCATGGGTGGTCGAGCTGATCGCAGCGATCAAGGCCTATGCGGCGGGCGAGGATGTCGATTTCTCCGCCGTACCGGTCGATCTCGACGGCGTCGACGATTTCCGCCTCGCCATTTACGACGCGGCGCGAAAACTCTCCTTCGGCGAAACCACCACCTATGGCGAGCTGGCCAAGACCGCCGGCCATGCCGGGCTCGCCCGCGAAACCGGGGCCGCCCTTGGCGCCAATCCGGTGCCGCTGGTCATCCCTTGCCATCGCATCCTTGCCGCCGGCGGCAAGATCGGCGGCTTCTCGGCGCCGGGCGGCTCGGTCACCAAGGAGAAGATGCTGGCCATGGAAGGCGTGCGCGTCGGCCCGCCGCCCCCGGCGCAGGTATCGTTCGGGTTTTGAGCGGCGGCCGGCGTTGGCAGAAGGCCTGGATCAGTACATCGGTCGCTTATTGACCGGGTTGGCGGGCACCGGCTGCATCACGTCCCAATGCTCGGCGATCTTGCCGTTTTCAACGCGAAAAATGTCCACGATGACGGTCTCCGGCATGTTGCCTGCCTTCGGTTGAACGACCTGGGTCATGACGAGGTCGCCTTCGGCGATCACCCGCTTGAAGTCGACTTTTTGTTTTGGCCAATTGGCGACACCCATGCTTTCGAGAAGCTTTTTGACCGAGTCTCGGCCATCCGTCATCGTCGGGTTATGCTGAATGTAAGCCTCGGCCCAATAGCGGTCCAGCGCGGCAAGGTCATGGTCGCCGAACAGCGCCTGATAGGCTTTCAGGACAAGCGTCCTGTTTTTTTGAGTCAATTCATGCTGTTGCAGCACCTGCTTGACCGGCTTGGTGTTTCCCGCATGCGCCGCGGCGGTGAGCGCCGCGACCGCGAAAGCGGCCGCCGCGAAGGATTTAAGTTGCAGCACGGATGTCTCCCTCGGTTGCTTCGGTGTCAGGCCAGTGCGCGCGCAACGAGCACCGTATCGACATACTGCCGCATGCGGATGATCTTGCCGTCCCGCAGTTCGTAGAGATGAGCGAAGGGGGCCGTCATGGATTTTCCCGTCGCCTTGTATGTACCGGAATACACGCCGAAGGCCGCCACCCGGTCGCCATCGGCAATGAAGCTGTGCACGTCGGCGTGGTATCCGATCCACTCCGAGCCGAGCCGCTTGAAGACCCCCTGCATCAGGGCCTCGATGCCGACATAGGTGCCGGCATAGGGGAATCCTTCCGCCTCGGTCCATTCGATGTCGGCGGAAAGAACGGCCAGCAGATTGCGGCCGTTCTCCTCGGAAGTTCCCTCGTAGGTTCCACGGATCAAATCGAGGTTCGTCGCCATGTCAGCCCCACTTCATCTCGCCCTTGGCGACCTTGGATCCGACATCGAGGGCGACGCCCATACCGAGGCCGGGGAAGCGGGTCTCCATGGCGGCCTTCAACGCGGCGCTGTCTGCCGCCTTGTCCAGTTCTTCCTCGAAGGTGAGGAGATAGGACTTGGTGAACTCCACCGCCGAAGGACCGATCGCGGCATCGGGGGCCATGTGGCCGGGCACCACGACAGCGGGCTTGCGGGCGGCAATCGCGTCCAGCGTCTTGATCCAGGCGGCGCGGCTTTCCCTGGTCTGCGTGTCGGCGGTCCAGACGTGAACGCCCGAGAAGATCATCACCCCGCCGAAAACGGCATTGAGCGACGGCACGAACAGATAGCGGCGGTTGGCCAATCCTTCCTCCGCATTGACGATCTCTACGGTCTGGCCATCGACGGTCAGCGTTGCGCCGTCGAATGCCTCGGGGAGAACGATGTCGGACAGCGCCTGCGGACCATTTTCCTTCAGTTGCGGACCCCAGACGGCGAGCTTCTTCTCCACATTGCCCTTGATGGCTTCCAGCGTGGCGGAGGCAGCGATGACTTTTGCCTCAGGGAAGGCGTCCCGCACCGGCTTCAGGCCGAAGTAGTAATCGGGATCGGACTGAGTGACATAGATGGAGGTCAGCTTCTTGCCGGTGGCCTTGATGGCATCGGCGAGCGCCTTGCCGTCCGGATAGGTGAAGCCGCCGTCGATCAACAGGGCTTCGCTCGGCCCCGACAGCAGCACCGGCGCACGGAAGAAACCGTTTGGACCCGCCGGGAAGTGTTTCCAGCCAAGCTTGGCGCCGGCGGCCTGGCCGCTGTCGATGGGCGCGAAAACGGCGGTTGCGCCGAGGGCCAATGAGGTCTTCATGATCTGTCTCCTCGTGAACATGGAATATCTCCGTTGAATGAAAGGGGATCGGGTGCGGCTACGGGCCCGCAGGGCGGACGGTAGACGGCACGGTAAGCCCTCTGGATTAATCAATAAATTGGCCGTAATAATACAAACTGTATGTTGAAAGCTTACAATGAGCCTTCGTGGTGGAATCGATAAACCTCAATCGCCTCGCCTATTTTGCCACCGTGGTCGACGCAGGTTCCTTTACCCGCGCGGCCGAGCGGCTTGGCATCACGAAAACAGTCGTCAGCCAACAAGTCGCTCGCCTCGAGGCTGAGCTGCGGACCACGCTTCTCGTGCGCACGACGCGAAGGGTCGAGCCGACGGAAGCAGGCCGTCTTCTGCATGCACGCGGCGTTCTGATCCTGCGGGATGTCGAAGAAGCGGTCGCCGAGGTTGGCGAGGCCAACGCCGAGGTGGCCGGTGTGCTGCGTGTTTCCGCGTCCAATGACTATGGCGCGATCGTGCTGGCCCCGATCGCCGCCCGCTTTCGCCAGAGATTTCCGGCCTGCGGCGTCGAACTGGTCATTTCCGATGCCATAATTGACTTGATCGGCAACAAGATCGACCTGTCCATCCGGGTTGGCTGGCTGGATGACTCCAGCCAGCAGGCGCGACGCATCGGCACCTTCCGGCAAATCCTGGTCGCGTCGCGGGATTTCGCGGCCGGGATCAGGGTGGACAAGCCGGAAGATCTTTCTTCCTTGCCGCTCGTTGCCAATGCCGTGCTTCGCAAGCCGTTCACCTGGAACTTCACCCGAGGCGATTCCGAGCCGCGCACCATCACCCTGCGCGAGGCGTTCTCCATCAACTCGACGCCCGCCGTACTGGAAGCGACGCTCGCCGGCGGCGGACTGGCAGTTCTGCCGGACTATCTGGTCGTCGACTATCTATCGCAGGGGCGCCTCGTCCACGTGCTCCCCGACTGGGCGCTGCCCTCCGGCGGCATTCACGTGGTCTATCCGGCGGCGCGCTTTCGCCCGCAAAAGGTGACGCAATTCGTATCCATGCTCACGGAGCATATCCGGGATTGAGAGCAATGGCTGCCGGTCGACAAGCGCTAGTTGTTATGGAAGAACCGCCGGCGGAAATGCCGGTCGTTATCCGGCCGCTTGCAGTTGTAGACCGGGCAGGACTTTGTGTCGGCGCTCGGTACGTAGGCTCGTGTCCTCACCTCGCCCATGCTGCAGAATCGCTGGCTCTGCACATAGCGGTCGTAGAGCGGCAGTCCCGGCACCCGCTTCGACTGGTAGCGCAGGATGACCGCCCCCTGCCGGGCGATCGTCGCCTGAACCTTGCCGCAGCTCATACGCGTCGGGTCGTAGCGCGAGATCGCCTGAGCCTGAGCGGCGACAAGCGTCAGGCAGGCGGCAAGCAGAATGGTTTTCATGGTCCTCTCCCTGATCCGCCGCCCAGGGACGTCGCGATCCGTCGTGACGCTCTCACGCGATTGGGGCGGCCATTGGGCAGCGCCCTGATCACGGCTTTCTCACACAGTCTTGTTTTTTGTGCGAAAGCAGCCTATATGCCTTCCATTGATATTTCGGCCGATCGATCCGGGCCTCGCGATAATCGCGTTTGCTGACGTCTATCTCCAAAATCTCGATGCACACCGGCTGGACCTCGGTCCGGTCAATCTAAAGCAAATGTGAAGGACTATCTAAATGGCAACTGGAACGGTCAAGTGGTTCAACGCCACCAAGGGCTTCGGCTTCATTCAGCCTGACGCGGGCGGCGCGGACGTATTCGTCCACATCTCCGCTGTCGAGCGTGCTGGACTGTCGACCCTGGTCGAAGGCCAGAAGATCAACTTCGAGATCGAGCAGGACCGCCGCACTGGCAAGTCGTCCGCTGGATCTCTGAGCAAGGCAGCCTGATTTTGCGATAGCGCGCGCCGGGCGAGAGTTCGGGGCGCGCGGCAAGTCACGGATGTACTGACAGTCGCGCGAGAAGCGCGCTGGAGCGGAAAGACCCGACAAGCTGGATCAGCAGATAGCTGCCAGCCCGGACCGGACGCTCCCGATCAGGCTACCAAGCATGGGAAGGCGGGATTTATCCCGCCTTTTTTGCTGTCTGGGTTAGGTGGCGCAGCCCGCACTATGGTTCCAACTTGTGGTACTTTTAGCCCAGTAGTGGTACCATTCGGCCATGACCAAACTTGAGCAGATCGAAAAATCCGTCGCCAAACTGAGCCCCGAGGAACTGAAGGCGTTTGCCGCCTGGTTCGAGGCGCTCCAGGCGGATATGTGGGACCGGCAGATGGAAGCCGACGCGAAGGCGGGCCGTTTGGACAGGCTTGCCTAACAGGCGCTGGCTGACCATCGCGCTGGTCGGACGCGGCCTCTGTGAACCACGTCGCCTCTCCATCGTTCTGGGAGGCTTATGAAAAACTGCCATCGTCAATCAGAGCAAAGGCGGACAGGCGTTTTGCCCGACTGCGTTCGATCCTTTTCATCCCTCACTGCATTTCAAACAGGTCGGTCGCTATTGGTCGGCGCGAGTTGACGAAAACTATCGGGCTGTTGCCATACGCAACAATGAAGATGTGATCTGGTTCTGGGTCGGCACCCACGCCGACTACGACCATTTGTTGAAATAGCCCCTCCAGGAGGAGAAGGCTACCCCACCCACTCGATCGGCACATGCCCCGGATCCGCTTCCACGCGGCCAAGCCATGCCGACACCGCCGGATAGGCGTCGAGCTGGAAACCGCCCTGCTCCGCCGTATGCGTATAGGCATAGAGCGCGATGTCGGCGACGCTGAGCGCGCTGCCGGCGAAGAAGGCATTGTTTTCCAGATGCCTGTTCATCACGCCGAGCGCCTTGTTGCCGCGCTCCAGCGTCACCGCCAGCCGCTCCGGGGTCGCATCCCCAGCACGTTCGGGAAAGGTCAGCAGCGCCTTGCGCACGGCGATGTAGGGCTCGTGGCTGTATTGTTCGAAGAACAGCCATTGATACGCGAGCCCACGCTCATACCTGTCCGCCGGCAGGAAGCGTGTGCCTTCGGCGAGATAGAGCAGGATGGCGTTGGATTCGGCCAGCCGCCGGCCATCGTCGAACTCGAGCAGCGGCACCATGGCGTTCGGGTTCTTGGCGACAAAGTCGGCTTTGCGTGTGTCGCCTGTGTGCGAACTCACCTCGACGTTGGTGAAGGCCAGGCCAAGCTTCGCCATCAGCAGGCGCGGCTTGTAACAATTGCCGCTGTCGATCATGCCGTAAAGTATCATGGCTGTTCCCCCGAGCACTCTCTCCGCGCGATTATCGCAGCGGCGGCGGACTCAACCAATGATTTGTTTTGTCGCGACGATCAGCGCCGCTGATGTGTGAATAGTGGCGCCCCTAGCCGAACAGCGGGACGACATTGCCGCCGGTACCCAGCAGCGTGTCGATGTTCAGTGGCTCTTCCTCGAAAACGGTCCCCGCCAAGGCTGGGCGGGCGAGGAGAAAACCCTGCAGCAGGTCGACGCCGCCTTCGAGCGCGACGCGCAGATGGGTGGGCTGCTCGATGCCTTCGACCAGCACCTTGGCGCCGCGGTCATGCAAGCTGGAAACCAGCGGGCGGAAGAACCGTTCAGCGGCAGCGTGGCGACAGAACTCCGCGAACCAGGTGCCATCGATCTTGACGATGTCGGGCTTGAGCAGGCTCACCCGCTCCTCGGTCGAGTGCCCGGTGCCGAAATCATCGATGGCGATGCGGATGCCGTCGCGCCGCATTTCGCGCACCAGCCGCGCGAGAAGCGCGTCGTCCGCCGCCTGTTCGGTGATTTCGCAGACCAGCATGGCCGGCGCCAGGCCGAACTCGCCGAGATGCCTGGTCATCAGGCGAATCTCGGCCAGTGCCCGCCCGGCATGGTCGTTGATCAACGGATTGTAGTTGAAGAACAGGTCGAGCCCGTCGACGCCGATGTTGCGAAAATTCCTGAGATGCAGCGCCCGGCACATGGTTTCCACAAACAGCCGGTCCGAGACGGCAACGCTTTCGAAGAACATCTTTGGCGCGCCGGGGCGGCCCGCACGGTGCGGCTCGATCAGGGCTTCGGCCGCGACCGCGTGAAGGAACCGGCCGCGCGGCGCGAAAATCGGCTGATAGGCGCTGCGCAGCCGGAACTCGCCATACATGCCGTATTCGATGCCGACTTCGTCGACCCGGATCGCATCGCCGACATTGCGCCGCCGATCACCTCTCATGTCGCGACGCGGCGCCCGAAGGCCTTGACCGGCCGCGCCGAAGCCGTTGCCACGGCAGCAGCCGACGTGTCGACGGCAGCAGCGACAGGCGCCTGCCCGGCCTTGTCGAAGACGCCAAAGCTGGTCGGCGCCAATTCGGGCCGCGCCAGCACGAAACCTTGCACCATCGACGCACCCGATTTCTCGGCGAGCTCCAGTTGCCAGCCCTCCTCGATGCCTTCGAACACCGTATGGATGCCTTGCTCCTCGAAGTTCTTCACCATGGTGGTCAGCAACGCGAAGCCGGCGCCGGACTCCATCAGCTGCGTGATCCAGTAGGCATCGAACTTGACGATATCCGGCTTCAACTCCTTGACCCGGTTGATGTCGGAATCGTCGGCGCCATAGTCGTCGACGGCGATGCGGAAACCGTTGGCTCTCAGTGCCGCGACGAAGCCGTGCAAGGCTTCCTGCGACGCCGACCGCTGCTCGGTCACCTCGCAGACGACGCGACGCGGGTCGATGCCGGCCTCGTGCAGCACGAGCCGCATCTCGCGCAAGGCAGCGTCGGCAACAGTGCGTTCGGTGAACACCGACGGGTCGAAATTGACAAAGATCGACGCTTCCCGCGGCAGGCAGGCACCGGCGTTGAGAAGATGCAGCGTCCTGGTCAGCGCCTCGATATGCAGCCGGTCGGCGGCCGGACAGGTCGAGAAGAAATTCATCGGCGATTGTGGCTCGCCGTCGCGGAACGGTCGGATCAGCCCTTCGAACGCGACCACCGACAGCTTGCCTTCCTTGAAGGCGAAGATCGGCTGGAAAGCGCTTTGCAACGTGTAGATGCCCCAGACACCGGTGGAGGTGCCGTCGTCCTGACGGATGATGTGGGCAAGCCCGACGCTGCGCGACACGGTTCCTCGCTCCGCAATTGGTCTGCGATCCTGCCACTCAAGCCTCTACCGCTCGTTAATGAATTTATTGTTGCCGACCACTGGTCCGATCACAGCTCCTTGAGACCTGGATCAGCCGACAATGCTTGCGTTGCGCGAAATCATGCGACATGAGAAGCGCCGCGGTCGCTCCTGGCCGCGCCGATCTTCCATGGAGACGTCAAGCTCATGGCCTTTCTTGCCGACACCCTTTCGCGCGTGAAGCCTTCCGCCACCATCGCGGTCACGCAGAAAGCGCGCGAGCTGAAAAATGCCGGCCGTGACATTATTGGCCTCGGCGCCGGCGAACCGGATTTCGACACGCCCGACAACATCAAGAATGCGGCAATCGAGGCGATCCGCCGCGGCGAAACCAAGTATCCGCCGGTTTCGGGCATCGTGCCGCTGCGCGAGGCGATCGCAAAAAAGTTTAAGCGCGAGAACAATCTCGACTACAAGCCCGAGCAGACCATCGTCGGTACGGGCGGCAAGCAGATCCTGTTCAACGCCTTCATGGCGACGCTGAACCCCGGCGACGAGGTCATCATTCCTCGCCCCTACTGGGTCAGCTACCCCGAGATGGTGGCGATCTGCGGCGGCACCTCCGTGTTTGCCGACACCTCGATCGACAACGGCTTCAAACTGACCGCTTCCGTGCTGAAAAAGGCGATCACGCCGAAGACCAAATGGCTGCTGATGAACTCGCCGTCGAACCCGTCGGGTGCCGCCTATACCGAGGCCGAACTGCGCGCGCTGGCCGACGTGCTGTTGAAGCATCCGCATGTCTGGACGCTGACCGACGACATGTACGAGCACCTGACCTATGGCGATTTCGTCTTCAGGACCATCGCCGAGGTCGAGCCTAAGCTCTACGAGCGCACGCTGACCATGAACGGCGTGTCGAAAGCCTATGCAATGACCGGCTGGCGCATCGGTTATGCGGCGGGCCCGGTCCAACTGATCAAGGCGATGGACATGATCCAGGGTCAGCAGACATCGGGCGCCTGCACCATCGCGCAATGGGCATCCGTCGAGGCGCTGAATGGCCCGCAGGATTTCATCGCCAAAAACAAGGCGATCTTTCAAGGCCGTCGCGACCTCGTCATCTCGATGCTCAACCAGGCGCGCGGCATCACCTGTCCGTCGCCGGAAGGGGCCTTCTATGTCTATCCCTCCTGCGCCCAGTTGATCGGCAAGAAGACCAAGGCCGGCAAGCCGATCGACACCGACGAAACCTTCTGCTCGGAATTGCTCGAAGCCGAGGGCGTCGCGGTGGTGTTCGGCTCGGCCTTCGGCCTCGGCCCCAACTTCCGCATCTCCTACGCCACCTCGGAGACGCTTCTGGAGGAAGCCTGCACGCGCATCCAGCGCTTTACGGCTTCGCTGACCTGAGCGGCGCGCTTTGAACGCAGAACCCGGCTTCACTGCCGGTTTTCAATGGGCCGTCAGCCTCACGCCTCGTGCTTGGTCTCTTTGGCCGAGCGCGCCTCGGCCGGCGCCAGCACGGCAACCAGCAGTGCGGCGGTGAGGAACGCGCCGATCGCTGCCGTCAGCATGGCGGCATGGAAGCCGCCGGCATAGGCGGCAGCATAGAGTTCATGCACGCCGCTTTCGCCCATCGCCGCATCGGTTGCGAAATCATGCCGCGAAATTGCAGCACGGGCGACCGCTTCCGCGTTGGCGACACCGGCATCGCCGAGATACCCGGTCAAAAGGTTGGTTGCCCGCATGCTCATCAAGGCGCCGAGCAAGGCGATGCCGATGGCAAGACCGCTCTGGCGGGTGGCATTGATGACCGCCGACACCATGCCCGAGCGTTCGCGCGGCGCATAGGACATGGCGGCAGCGCTGCCGGTCGGGATTGCAAGCGCATTGCCGAGGCCGCCGATGGCGAACAGAAGGCACAGCGTCGCGTAGGACGTCGAAGGACCGGCCCAGCACATGCCGAGCATGGACAGGCCGATAGCAACATAGCCGATGGTCATCAGCGCGGAGTGACCATAGCGCGCGCTCAGCCTGCCGATCCACGGCGACACCACGATCTGGACGATGAAGGCCGGCGCCATGCGCAGGCCGGTCTGCGTCGGCGACCAGCCCTGCACCTGCTGCAGGAACATCGAGAAGAAGAAGACGCTGGAATAGGAGGTGAAGCCGAGCGCGAACGAAGCGACATTGGCGACGGCAAAGCGGACGTCACGGAACAGGCCAAGCGGCAGCATCGGCCGTGCCGTGCGCGCCTCGAAGCCGAGGAAAGCAGCCAGGCCGACGACCCCTGCGATGAGCGCCGTGACCGTCCTTGGCTCGCCCCAACCATTCTCGCCGGCCGAGATCAGGCCAAAGGTCAGCGCCCCCAGCCACAGGATGCTGAGAGCCAGGCCGACGAGATCGAGATGGGCATGTTCGGGATGCGCCGTCTCGTTGATCGAAGCAGCACCGAGCGCGATCGTGATCAGACCAAGCGGCAGGTTGATCAGGAAGATGCTTTGCCAGCCGACGGTCTCGACCAGGATGCCACCGAGGACGGGACCAACGAGCAGAGAGATGGCGGCGAACGACGCCCAGCCGCCAATGACGCCGGCGCGCTGGCGCGCATCGGGAAAGGCTTGCGTCAGGATCGACAGCGCGCCTGGAATGAGCAGCGAGCCGGCGATGCCCTGTACGACCCGGCCAGCCAGCAGCACCGACAAATTGGGCGCGACGGCGCAGATCAGCGAGCCGGCCACGAAGATGCCGACGCCGGCCAGCCATGAGCGCTTGCGGCCATAGCGGTCGCCGATCAGGCCGGACGACAGCATGAAGGCCGACAGGCACAGCGTGTAGGCGTCGACCACCCATTGCAGGCCGCCGAAATCGGTTTGCAACGCCTGCTGGATGGTCGGCAGCGCGACATTGACGATGCTGACGTCGAGCAGAGCCACGAACGAACCAAGATAGACAGCGGCGACCAGGGGCAAACGGTGCTTTGACATGGCTAGTCCGGACGTGAGTTTCGCAAATTACTGACCGACGGTCAGTTGAACGGGCGACATGGCGCTGTCGATCCGGCGATTGAGTATGGCCTGCGCCATGGTACGAGACTCGCCGCGAGTCGCCCTCTTCTAATAATATCGCGGCTGAATAGAAGCCGGGTTCCTGCGGACTGAGCATTCAGCCGTCATATTGTTCCGATGTCACCGCTTCCAGCCAGTCGGCATGGACGCCGTCGAGCGCCTCCTGCATGGCGATATGCGTCATCGCCGATTTCGGCGCCGCGCCATGCCAGTGTTTTTCGCCAGGCGCGAACGAGATGACGTCGCCCGCCCTGATCTGCTGGACCGGGCCGCCCCACGTCTGGGCAAGCCCGGCGCCCACCGTCACGTAGAGCGTCTGGCCAAGCGGATGCGTATGCCAGTGGGTGCGCGCGCCCGGCTCGAAGCTGACCAGCGTGGCTCGCAGCCGCGCCGGCGCCTCTTTCTCGATGATCGGCGTCTGCAGCACCCGGCCGGTGAAGTATTTTTCCGGCGCGATGACGGTCGGCACGCTGCCGCAGGCAATGATCTTCATGGGTCGATGGTCCTTCAAAACAGCGGGCGACGGGTCGCCTGCTTCAGTTTCCGCCGATATCGGCCGACGTGCAACAGCTTCCGGCTGCCAGCCCCCTATATGGCCAGCACGGGTCCACGGCCGAGCAAAGGATTTCTATTTTCCTTGCCCTGCCGGCAAACAAGTGGGACGATGGCTTTGGGCAGGTGGACTTGAAAAGAACCCCGCCCGCGACGGTCGAACAGGCCGGCCGCCGCTCAGGACCGATTGACCACGCCTGAACCATGCATGCCAGTCGGTCCTACGGGAAACGCCTGAGTGGAGGTCAGTCATGGGTACTCGCGCCGGAGGACGACGCACGGGACCGAAATGCATTGCCATAGTCGGTCCCTTCGCAAGCGGTAAGACGACACTTCTCGAAGCCATATTGGCCCGTACGGGCTCAATTCCCCGACAAAATCCCGTTTCATCAGGCAACACCGTTTCGGATCATTCGCCCGAGGCGCGCGCCCACGCCATGAGCGTCGAGGCGACGATCGCCACCACCGAATTCATGGGCGAGCAGATCACCTTCGTCGACTGTCCCGGCTCCATCGAATTCTCTTTCGAAGCCGAACCGGTGCTGGCCGCCTGCGACCTCGCAGTGGTCGTGGCCGAGGCCGATGAAAAGAAGATCCCTGCCCTGCAACTGATCATGCGCAAGCTCGACGATCTTGGCGTGCCGCGTATCCTGTTTCTCAACAAGGTCGACAAGGCAATCACCGGCGTGCGCGACACGCTGAAGATGCTGCAGCCGGCCAGTGCCGTGCCATTGCTGCTGCGCCAGATTCCGCTGCGCAAGGACGGCGTCGTCATTGGTTCGATCGACCTGGCGCTGGAGCGCGCCTACATCTATCGCGAATATGCCGAAAGCGAGGTGGCGCAGATTCCCGGCGACGAGAAGGCGCGCGAGCTCGAAGCGCGTTTCTCGATGCTGGAGACGCTGGCCGACCATGATGACCAGTTGATGGAACAGCTGCTCGAGGAGATCGAACCGCCAAAGGACGCGATCTTCGACGATCTCGCCGCCGACCTGCGCGACGGCGCGGTGACCCCGGTGCTGATCGGCACCGCCGAGAAAGGCAACGGCGTGCTGCGTCTCCTGAAGGCGATCCGCCACGACGCGCCTGACATCGAGGCGACCCGCAAGCGGCTCGGTGCACCCGACGGCGCGGCTACCCTGGTCCAGGTGATGAAGACTATCCACACCTCGCATGGCGGCAAGCTGTCGGTGTCGCGCATCCTCTCCGGCCAGGTCGTCGACGGTTCCGAACTCTGGCTGCCCGGCGGCGACACGGCCAAGGTTTCCGGCATCTACCGGATGCTCGGCAAGGACCAGTCCAAGCTCTCCATCGCAAAGGCCGGCGATACGGTCGCGCTGGGCAAGCTGGACGAGGTCAAGACCGGCCAGACGCTGAGTTCGGCCAAGGGCGGCATCAAGCCGCTCGTCCAGTTCGAGCCGCCGCAGCCGGTCTTCGCCTTCGCGCTCCGTCCCAAGGAGCGCAAGGACGAAGTGAAGATGTCGGCTGCCATCCAGCGGCTGGCCGAGGAGGACCCCTCGCTCAGCCTGCGCCACAACCAGGACTCGGCTGAAACCGTGCTGTCGGGCCATGGCGAGATGCATCTGCGCGTGGTGCGCGAGCGGCTGGAAGGCAAGAACCAGATACCGGTCGAAGGCCATCCGCCGGCGGTGCCCTATCGCGAGACGATCCGCAAATCGGCGCAACAGCGCGGCCGTCACAAGAAACAGTCCGGCGGACATGGCCAGTTCGGTGACGTGGTGATCGAGATCAAGCCGCTGCCGCGCGGCTCCGGCTTCCAGTTCACCGACACCATCACCGGCGGCGTCGTGCCCAAGACCTACATCCAGTCGGTCGAGACCGGGGTGCGCGACTATCTGAAATCCGGGCCGCTGGGCTTTCCGGTCGTGGATGTCGCAGTCAACCTGTCGGACGGCTCCTACCATGCGGTCGATTCCTCCGACATGGCCTTCCAAATGGCGGCCAGGCTGGCAATGAAGGAAGGCATGGCCGCGTGCTTGCCGGTGCTCCTGGAGCCTGTGATGAAGGTCGAGATCGTCACACCCTCCGACGCCACCTCGAAGATCATCGCTCTCATCCCGCAACGGCGCGGCCAGATACTCGGCTACGACGCGCGGCCTGGCTGGCCAGGATGGGATGTCGTCGAGGCAACCATGCCGCAAGCCGAGATCGGCGACCTGATCATCGAGTTGCGCTCGGCGACCGCGGGCGTCGCCAGCTACCGTGCCGTCTTCGACCACATGGCCGAACTCACCGGCCGTCTGGCCGACGAGGCGATGAACACCAACGGCAAGGCTGCCTGATGGCGTAGCGTTCCTCTCGAACCTGATTCGAGGGGGACAAAAGAAAACGACGTCCGGCGGGGACCGGACGTCGTTTTGTTCGCGGACCGTTTCCTTGGGAGGTAAAACGGCAGGTCCGCCGCATTTGGTGCCGCCGAGTTCGGCGGAAAAACGGTTCGGACGCGGTAGCCGCCTGAGCCCGGGCCGTACGAGTGATGCCCCCATCTCCCGTCCGAACCACACCGCGTCCTATGATCCACATAGCAGGTCGCGGGCGCCCGGGCTATGTTACCAGAGGTTACATGTCACCGTTACGTGGCAATTGTGATGGAATTTTTTGCCGGCCCAGCAGAGCACAGGCAACAAAAAAGCCGGATCAATGAAGATCCGGCTGAGTTTGATTGGAGTGCCTGTTAAGGCTAACCTCCAGAGGGGAACACTCGAGGGCGCTAATGGGAGGAGAACGCGCCCAGGAGATGATCTATATATGTGCTCATCATGCCCAAGAAACAAGCATCTATTTTGCAACACATGCATGCAAAAAGACGCAGGCTGTGGTCTAACCCATTCCAGAAGCCAATAGGACCAGCAGAATCGTCGAAATGGGCCGCCGAATCGGGCAATTGCAACTACAGAATCGCCGATCTCGGCTGGCTTTCGGCTCAAAATGCCAAAACCGGGCAATGATGTGGAAGCAGGCAGCAGGCGTGCATTTCTAAGGCAATCGGGGAGGAAGCAGCCAATGCGGACGTTTTCGGCGATCGCCGGCAGTGCGGCCTTCTTCATCGCGGCGCCCTGCGTGGTTGCCGGGCTGGTGCCCTGGCTGTTGACCGATCGCTGGGGCTTGCCGTGGTCTGGTCTGCCGGGCTTTGTCCCTGCCGGCGGGCTTCTGATCGCCGTCGCGATCGCAGCACTGCTGCATGCCTTCGGTCGATTCGCGCTTGAGGGCCTCGGCACGCCCGCTCCGGTCGCGCCAACCGAGAGGCTGGTGATCGGCGGCATCTACCGTCATGTCCGCAACCCGATGTATGTCGCCGTGCTGTCGATCATCCTCGGCCAGGCATTGCTGTTCTCGAGCTGGACGCTGGCCGCTTATGCGGTCATCGGCGCGATCGCCATGGGCTCTTTCGTGCGGTTCTACGAGGAGCCGACTTTGGCTCACCGGTACGGCGCCGAATACGACGCCTACCGCCGCAACGTACCGGGCTGGTTGCCTCGACTGTCGCCCTGGCGGGGGTAGGTGAAACCGGCAGCGCCGTCTCAGGGCATGTTGAGGCTCAGGTCGGGCCAGGCAATCGACATGTCCTTAGAATGACCAGCTTCTCGCCTTGGCGATGATAAAGTCCCGGAACACGTGCAGCTTGGCCTGGTTCTTCATCGCGTCCGGATAGGCAAAATAGGTGTCGAAAGACGGCACCTCGGTCTCCGGCAGCAGCTGCACGAGGTCGGAGTCCTTGCTGATCACATAGTCGGGCAGCATGGCGATACCGGCACCGCCCTGCACCGCCCGCTTGATCGACAATATGTCGTTGATCTGCAGCGTCGGCACCCTTTGCCCGCCTTCGAAATCACCGACCGTTTCCAGCCAGTTCAGCTCCGACAGATGCGACGGCACCGGCACGCCGAAGGTGACGATGCGATGGGCCTTCAGCTCGGCGACGGAAGACGGCCTGCCATGCTTGGCGACATAGGATGGGGCCGCGTAGAGGTGGAAATGCACGGTGAACAGGCGGCGCTGGATCAGGTCCGGCTGCTGCGGCTGGCGCAGCCGAATGGCGCAATCGGCCTGGCGCATGGTGAGATCGAGCTCCTCGTTGGCGAGGATCAACTGCAGGCTGATTTCAGGATAGAGTTCGATGAATTCCTGCACCCGCTCGGTTAGCCAGCCGGCGCCCAGCCCCACCGTCGTCGTTACCCGCAGCACGCCCGACGGGCGATCCTTGGTCTCGGTCAGCCGGGACTTGATGGTCTCCAGCTTCATCAGCACGTCATGCGCCGTGCGAAACAGCATCTCACCCTGCTCGGTCAACACCAGCCCGCGGGCGTGGCGGTTGAACAGCGGCACGCCGACATCATGCTCGAGCGCGCTGACCTGCCGCGAGATCGCCGATTGTGACAGATGCAATGTCTCGGCCGCATGGGTAAACGACCCCGCCTCCGCCGCAGCGTGAAACACGCGTAGCTTGTCCCAGTCCAACGCCATGATTCCCCTCGTTCTGTTTTGGCGTCTGAATGAAAAATCAGGCTTTTACACGGCGTTTCTAAGCCGCTCTCTGAACTCTCTACTCGGCCGCTTCGCGATGCACTTCGATGCCGGCCAGATACTTCTCCGCCTCGAGTGCGGCCATGCAGCCAAGCCCCGCTGCCGTCACCGCCTGGCGGTAGATATCGTCGGTCACATCGCCGGCCGCGAACACGCCCGGCACATCGGTGCGGGTCGAATCCGGCGCCGTCCACAGATAGCCGTTCGGCTTCTGCTTGAGCTTGCCGGCGAACAGTTCAACCGCCGGCGCATGGCCGATGGCCACGAACACGCCGTCGATCTTGAGGTGCGACACCTCGCCGGTCACCGCATGCTTGAGCTTCAGCCCTTCGACCGAGGGCGGCAGCGGCGTCTTGCCGGGCCGACCGGTGATCTCGTCGACGATCGTGTCCCAGATGACGCGGACATTGTCCTTCTTCAGAAGCCGCTCGCGCAGGATACGTTCGGCGCGAAAATCGCTGCGCCTGTGGATGACCGTCACGCTCTTGGCGAGATTGGACAGATAGAGCGCCTCTTCCACCGCCGAATTGCCGCCGCCGATCACCGCGACATCCTTACCCCGGTAGAAGAAGCCGTCACAGGTGGCGCAGGCCGAGACTCCAAAACCCATAAAGTCCTGCTCGGTCGGGATGCCCAGCCATTTCGCTTGCGCGCCGGTCGCGATGATCAGCGCGTCGGCGGTGTAGGTGGTGCCGGAATCGCCCTTGGCACGGAACGGTCGCACGTTGAGGTCGACCTCGGTGATGATGTCGTTGATGATGTCGGTGCCGACATGCTCGGCCTGTTTCAGCATCTGCTCCATCAGCCACGGACCCTGGATCGGGTCGGCGAAGCCGGGATAGTTCTCGACATCGGTGGTGATCATCAACTGCCCGCCCTGCTGCAGGCCGGCGACCAGCATCGGCTTCAGCATGGCGCGGGCGGCGTAGACCGCCGCCGTATAGCCGGCCGGGCCGGAACCGATGATGAGAACGGGCGCGTGCTTGGTGGTCATCTAAAGCCTCTGCGGAGGGCTGCCGGCAATTGCGGCATGGAAAACTCGATCATTGTCGCGCGTAATGTAAGTGTTGCCCACGACGCCAGCAAGGCAAGTTGGAGTTCGTCCCCGGAAAGCTTTGTCACACCCTGTCGCCTGCGGATCCCGCGAAATATTCCGGGCGAAGGATGGAATGGACAGCGAAGTCGTTTAATTACAAAATCACGCAAGATTCTTGCGTATTGCCCCTCAGGATCGAGAGCCCCCATGCCGCTCAAGGCCGACCTCGACGCCATCGACTGGAAGATCCTGCGCGAATTGCAGGGCGACGGCCGCATGACCAATGTCGAACTGTCGAACCGCGTCGGCATTTCGGCACCGCCATGCCTGCGCCGCGTCAAGCGCCTGGAGGAAGCCGGCATCATCCGTGGCTACCGCGCTCTGCTCAACGCACCAGCGCTCGGCCTTGATGTCGTTGCCTTCTGCCTGGTCGGCCTGCATCATCAAGCCGATGCCGAGCTGCGCATCTTTGCCGAGCGCACCCGCGGCTGGCCGATCGTACGCGACGCCTGGATGGTGTCGGGCGAATCCGATTTCCTCCTGCATTGCGTGGCGAGCGACCTCGGCGCCTTCCAGACCTTCGTCATCGAGGAACTGACCTCGACCCCGAATGTCGACACGGTGCGCACAGCGCTCACCATCCGCCGGGTCAAGGACGAAGGCTTGGTCTCGTTCGCACAGCCTTGAGCCGGTGAACCGCAACCGGCTTTCGCCGATGCGGCTTGAACGCCTCGCCATATCAGCGCCGCTTTGGCGTTCGATAGGCACTTCTGTGAAGCCGGATGTCCTGCCGTAGCCGCCTTGCTGGTTTCCTAGAGCAATTCCAGAAAAAGTGTGTAACGGTTTTCCTGGGAAAAGCGCATAGCGCTTTCGGGATTGCATAATACAGGTGGCGCAGGGCAGCCCAATTCCGAGAACAGTGTGCCGTGGGGTGGGACGATGACTCGATTTTCTAGCCCGGTTTCGGCGCTGGTCATCTGTATGAACGAGGCCGACATGATCGGCGAATGCCTGGAGAGCGTCGACTTCTGCGCCGAGATCATCGTCGTCGATTCAGGCTCGACGGACAGCACTCTGGACGTCGTCAATGCGTTCATCGCCAAGGGCTACCCGATAAGGCTGTTTCACAATGATTGGCCGGGCTTTCCTCGTCAGCGGCAATTCGCGCTCGATCAGGCCACCCAACCGTGGTGCCTTTCGATTGAAGCCGACGAGGCCATCGATGACGTTCTCAGGCAGTCGATCACGAGTGTGACGCAGCTTGGGAACGATGCTTTCGACGGATGGTACATCAGGCGCCGCGACAAGCTGAAGGGTTATGGTTATGCGCACCGCTGGGTGCTTCACAACAGGCTGCTGCGTCTTTTCCGGCGCGACAAGGCGACCATGGACCTCAATCTGCGGGTCCATGAGTCGTTCGAGGTGCCGGGCGAAACCGGCACCATAGAAAATGGCGTGCTGCTGCATCGCCGCGAAATGACTATTGCCGAGGATCTGGCGAGAGCCAACACCTACTCCAGCCTCAAGGTCGCCACGCTGGTCGAACGAGCCAAGAAGCCTGGCCTGATAAGACTGGTGCTGTCGCCGCTTGGCAACTTCCTGAAGTTTTACCTGGCCAAGCGCTACTTCCTGTGCGGCCGGCACGGGTTCGTCTATTCGATGCTGGTGATGGTGTATTCGTTCGCCACCGAGGCCAAGCTCTATGAAGCCTGGCGGGACAACGATCGGGTATAAACCGTTAGGGCGCGCCCGAGGCGGCCCCAAGTGCAGCTATTGCGGCGAGCAGGCCGTCGAAGTCCGCGCGGTCGCACCAAGGCCGAATTGTGAAGCCCCGTCGGACAGCCGCTTGCCCGTCTACCAGCCAGCCCTGCGAGAGGCCGGCGCGTTGTCCCGCCTCCATGTCGGCCTCCTTGTCGCCGACGATCAGCGAACGCCGCAGATCGAGCCCGAGGCGCCTGGCCGCCTCCAGCAGCATGCCCGGATTGGGCTTGCGCATCGGATGATCTGCGGCCGCGAGCGGGCCGGAGCCCGCCTCGTGATAGGCGCAGGCAAGGACCATGTCGACGAACGCATTGTCGGCGCGTAGCAGTTCGAGCACGCGGCCATTGACGGCGGCGAAATCGCTCCAGCCGAAATAGCCGCGCGCGATGCCGGACTGGTTGGTGACGACGATGACGGGAATGCCGGCCCCGTTGGCGGCGGCTATCACCGCGGCTATATCCGCGCGCAGCACCATTTCGGCAGGATCATCCGGATAGCCCGTATCGATATTGATGGTGCCGTCGCGATCGAGGAACAGCGCCGGCGAGCCGGCGGCGAACACCTTTGAGCCGACCTGCTCGACCCACAGGCCCGGCTCAGCCAGCGGATAGCGGCCAGAGGTCGTGGGATCAGCCATTGCTGAGGCGCGCTTCGACCACCTCGCACAGATGATGATAAAGGCACAGATGCCCCTGCTGGATGATCGGCGTCGAGGTCGACGGAACGTTGAGCAGGATATCGGACAGAGGTTTCAGCTTGCCGCCGGTATCGCCGGTCATGCCGATCACCGTCATGTCCATCCTCCGTGCCTGTTCGGCGGCGGCGAGGATGCTCGGCGAATTGCCGCTGGTCGAGATTGCCAGAAGCACGCCGCCGGCCGCGCCATGCGCCTCGACCTGGCGCGAAAACACCGTGTCGAAGCCATAGTCGTTGCCCCAGGCGGTCAGCACCGCTGCATTGGCCGGCAGCGCGATGACATTGTAGGCCTTGCGCTCCTTGAGAAAGCGGCCGACCAGTTCGCCGGCAATGTGGATGGCGTCGCTGGCCGAGCCGCCATTGCCGGCGATGAGCAAGGCCTTCCCCGACGAAAGCGCCGTCACCACCGCGCTCGCTGCCCGCTCCATCTCACCGGTCAGGTCCCGTTCGACCATGGCTGATATGGCAGCCGCCGAGCGGACAAGGTAATCGTTCAAGTCGGACATGAAACCCTCAGTTTGTGGTGCCGCCGGCGCGCAATTTGCCAATGGTGTTGGTGGTGCTCTTTCCAGCGACGAGATCGACCAGCACGACGCGTCCGCCGGCCTTCTGCACCACATCGGCGCCGACCACGGTATCGACCGTGTAATCGGCGCCCTTGACCAGTATGTCGGGCAGCAGCGCTTCGATCAGCGCCAGCGGCGTATCTTCCTCAAACACCACGACCGCGTCGACCGAGGCGAGTGCTGCCAGCACGCAGGCGCGGTCGTGCTGGTTGTTGACCGGCCGGCCGGCGCCCTTCAGGCGCCGCACCGAGGCATCGCTGTTGAGGCCGAGCACCAGCCGGTCGCACTGGCTTCGCGCCGCGTGCAGCAAGCTGACATGGCCGGCATGCAGGATGTCGAAGCAACCATTGGTGAAGCCGACGCTCAGGCCCTCTTCCTTCCACGCCGCCACCATGCGGGCGGCCGATGTGGCGTCGAGGATGGCGTCCTTGTGGGCGGTCGGCCCATGTGAACGGAACAGCGCACCGGTGAGTTCCTCGACCGTCAGCCGCGCTGTGCCGCGTTTTCCCACAACGACGCCACCAGCGGCATTGGCGATCGAAGCGGCCATGACCGTATCGGCGCCTACGGCCAGCGCCAGCGCGAAGCTCGCGATCACCGTATCGCCGGCGCCCGAAACGTCGAACACTTCGCGCGCCTGAGTGGCGATGTGGCGCGCCTCGTCGGGGCCGACCACGCTCATGCCCTTTTCGCTGCGCGTCGCAACGACGAAATCGAAACCATGTGCCGAAATCAGCTGGCGCGCGGCAGCCACGATCTCGTCATCGGCGAACACCGCATGGCCGACGGCCTCGCCGAGTTCCTTGCGGTTGGGGGTGATGGCGGTCGCCCCGGCATAGCGCGCGTAATCGCGGCCCTTCGGGTCGACCAGCACCGGCTTTCCAGCCTCGCGGCAGATGGCGATCAAGTCGCCGGCGACGCCGTCGAGCAGGATGCCCTTGCCGTAATCGGACAGGATGACGATGTCGGCGTGCGCCAGCGCGGCGCGGAAATGCCGGATCAGGCCGGCTCGCTCCGCGGCGCCGAGCGGCTTGATCTCCTCTTCATCGAAACGCAGCACCTGCTGGTTGAGCGCGCTGAAGCGGCTTTTGGACGATGTCATGCGACCAGGCTCCTGCGCGAGGCCCGCCGTATCGGCGCCAAGTTCCCGCAGCATCCGCACCAGACTGTCGCCCGCCAGATCGGCGCCGATTACGGAAACGGGGACAGCGGCAGCGCCGAGCGAAACGATGTTGGCCACGACATTGCCGGCGCCCCCCATGGTCGAGGTCTCGCCGCGCCCATGCAGCACCGGGATCGGCGCTTCCGGCGAGATCCGCTCGATGACGCCGTTGACGAAACGATCGAGGATGAAGTCGCCGACCACCAGCACGGTGGCTTGGCCGAACCGCGCAATGGCGCGGTGCAATGGTTCTGGAGAAAGCGGATTGTGCTTGATCATGTCACTGGCAACGCGAGGGTGAGGCAAATCTCAATCGTGATGAAATTGTCAATTTACGGGCCGGATCGTTCATGCCTGCCGATATACCGCAAATCCACGCAGCGCAACGTCAGGACATGACCCGCGACTGTCCGATGCGTCAGCTCTTCTGCAGGGCAACATGGACGCCCAGGCCGACCAGCACCGCCCCTCCCGCCCGCTGCATCAGCCGCTGCGCGCGGCTCGAACGCCGCAGGCGGCCGATCACGGCGCCCGCCAGGAACACGCAGACGATATCGGCCGAGGAGAACATCAGATTGACTATCGTGCCGAGCACGACGAACTGCAGCCAGACCGGAAACGCCGCCGAGGCGTCGATGAATTGCGGCAGGAACGCCATGAAGAAGATCGCTGTCTTCGGATTGAGCACCTCGACGGTGATGCTCTCGAAAAAGGCGCGCCGCGCCGATTTGCGCTCGATCGCGGGCAGCCCCGCATCGCCGTCCGCGCGCTTGCGAAACAGCGAGATGCCAAGCCAGATCAGATAGAGCGCACCGACCAGCTTGACCGCCAGGTAGAGCGTCGGCACGGCATGAAACAGCACCGACAGCCCGGCGGCCGCGGCGAAAACATGCACGTAGCCGCCCAGATGAATGCCCAGCGCCGCCGTCAGGCCGGACCAGCGGCCGCGCGCCATCGTCTGCGCGGCGGCATAGAGCATGGCCGGGCCTGGAATGTAGGCGAAGATCGCCGTGGTGGCGAAAAACGCGATGAGCAGTTCGGTCGATGGCATTTTTGGTCCCTCACGATCGTGCTCTGCCCTGTCGATTCAGTCCGCGCGCGGGATTGCTTTGGACTGACCCGTGCGGACAACCGCAGTAAAAGCGAACATAATTTTCTTGTGAAATGACGGGCTGAACGCGCCAATTCGCGCACCCGGCTCGAAATAGGCCGACGCTTCCAGGATATCATGATTGTACTCATCGACCATGACCCAAAGGGGCATAGGATCGAGGCCCGCACGGTGGCGTTCAATTTCCGGGATGCTGACTGCAACGCGATCACGACCCGGCTGTGTGGAAGTGATTGCAAGTATGAAGAGGTTGGTACCCCCGGCTTTCCCAGGAAGGACAGCCACAAAGGCCACAGGCCGTGACTTCCGGCCTTCGGTCTCGCCGTCTCCGTGTTGGCGATGCCAAAGATATGGATATCGCCAGACGTCCGCAGCAGCGGGTTTAATCACGGTCCAATTCCGCGGCGTACTCCTCGAGCATCTCGACATGTTCGGTCGGGGCGTCCTTCGCAGCGTAGACGCGGCGGCTGTCGTTGCCGAAGCGCGCTTCGTAGGCCTCGATGCTCATCAGGACGTATCTCGGCTTGTTGTGGCGAGTGATGGAGACCGGCTGCTGGCTGGCAGCTGCAAGCACATCTCCAAGATTCTGTTTCAGATCGGTCGACGGATAGTTTTTCATGGGATACCCTGTTTTGTCCATAATAGACAAAATGGACAAAACAGACAAGCGCATAAAATGGCAGGACAGGCGCATGCACCTGGCTTTGTCGACAGCCCGGCTAGCCTCCCCTATAAGGACCGGAATCGCAAGCAACCAGAGGTCCTTCATGATCATCGTCACGGGCGGCGCCGGCATGATCGGCTCCAACATCGTCGCCGCGCTGAATGCCGAAGGGCATGACGACATCCTCGTCGTCGACGACCTTACCGACGGTCACAAGATCGTCAATCTTGCCGATCTCAAGATCGCCGACTATCTCGACAAGGACGATTTCCTGCCCCGCATGGAGGCCGGCTCGCTCGGCCGCATCGAGGCCGTGTTCCACCAGGGCGCCTGCTCGACCACCACCGAGTGGAACGGCAAATTCATGATGGAGGTGAATTACGCCTTCTCGAAACGGTTGCTGCATGCAAGCCAGAGTTTGCGCGTGCCTTTCCTTTATGCCTCCTCGGCTTCCGTCTATGGCGGCGGCTCGGAGTTCCTCGAGGATCCCGCGTTGGAACGGCCGCTCAACGTATACGCCTATTCCAAGAAGCTGTTCGACGACTATGTCAGGCGAACCGTGTTCGCCGGGCAGGCCGACCATTCACAGGTCGTGGGCTTGCGCTACTTCAACGTCTATGGCCCGCGCGAAGCGCACAAGGGCGCCATGGCCTCCGTCGCCTTCCATCTGTTCAACCAGGTCGAGCGAGGCGAGAACCCGAAACTGTTCGGCGCCTATGACGGGTTCGGACCCGGCGAACAAAGCCGTGACTTCATCCATGTCGGCGATGTCGCCGACGTCAATCTGTGGCTGTGGAAACGGGGCTCAAGCGGCATCTTCAATTGCGGCACCGGCCGTGCCCAGCCCTTCCGCGCCATCGCCGAAACGGTGATCGACACGTTGGGTAAAGGGGAGATTGAATTCATCCCCTTTCCCGACCATCTCAAGGGCAGCTACCAGAGCTTTACGCAAGCTGATATGTCCCGTTTGCGCGCGGCCGGTTACAATGGTCAATTCCGGACAGTGGAAACCGGTGTCAGAGACTATGTCGAATGGCTGAAAGCCCAACGATCCTCGTGATCGGCCCACGCTGGGTGGGCGACATGGTGATGGCGCAGTGCCTGTTTTCGGCGCTGAAGGAGTTGCATCCCAACGCCGCCATCGATGTGCTGGCTCCGGCCTGGGCAGCACCCCTGGTCAAGCGCATGCCCGAAATCCGCCAGCAGATCGATTTTCCGCTCAAACCCGGCGCGCTCGAATTCACCCATCGCCGCCGCTTCGGCCGCCTGCTGCGCGGCCGCTACGACATGGCCTATATCCTGCCGGGCAGCTGGAAGTCGGCGCTGATTCCGTTCTTTGCCCGCATTCCGCGCCGTGTCGGCAATCTGCGCGAGATGCGCTATGGCCTGCTGACCGACATCGTGCCATTGCCCGACAGCATCAAACGACGCACCGCGCAGGCCTATTTCGGCCTTGCCCAAGGCGGCAGTTTCCGGGCGCCACGGCTTAGCGTGGACACGAAAAACCAGGTCGACCTGCTCGGCCGTTTCGGGCTGGCGCCGCAGAAATTCGTGGCCCTGATGCCCGGTGCGGAATTCGGCCCTGCCAAGCGCTGGCCCAGCGAAAGCTATGCCGGGCTTGCCAGCGGTTTCATGGGCAAAGGCTTGAAGGTTGCGCTGTTCGGCTCGAAGAACGACCGCGACGTGACGGCGGAGATCGCAGCCCTGGCCCCCGGCGTCGTCGACCTCGCCGGACAGACGCGGCTGGAGGACGCCATCGACCTGATATCCGCCGCCAGGCTGGCTGTGTCCAATGACAGCGGACTGATGCATGTCGCGGCCGCCGTCGGCACGCCGATCGTCGCCGTCTACGGCTCGACCTCGCCCGAAAACACGCCACCGCTGGCGGAGCGCCGCGAGCTGGTCTGGCTCGGCCTGTCGTGCTCGCCCTGCCACCAGAAGGTCTGTCCGCTCGGCCACCTCAACTGCCTGAAGACGCTGGAAGTCGGCCAGGTCGCGGCAGCGGCGGACCGGCTGCTGGAAATTCCGGCCGCGGCATGAAGGTGCTGATCGTCAAGACGTCGTCGATGGGCGATGTCATCCACACCTTTCCGGCGGTCGAGGATGCCCGTCGCCACCGCCCGGACCTGACCTTCGACTGGTGCGTCGAAGAGGCATTCGCCGGAATCGTCGCGCTTCACCCGGCGATCGACAAGATTCATACGGTGGCGATCCGGCGCTGGCGCAAGGCGCTGCTTGACGGCGCCACCTGGCGCGAGGCGGCCGCCCTGCGCCGCACCTTGCGCAATTGCCGCTACGATCTGGTCATCGACGCGCAAGGCCTGCTGAAATCGGCCCTGGTGGCAAGACAGGCGGGCTCACCCATTGCCGGCTTCGACCGTTCGAGCGCGCGCGAACCCTCGGCGACGCTGTTCTACGATGCCACGTATGCCGTCCCGCGCGATCTCCACGCCATCGAACGGACGCGGCGGTTGTTTGGCCTGGCGCTCGCCTATCAGCCCGATCTTTCGACGCTGGACTCCGGCATCGTGCCGCCCGCCGGCACCCTGGCGGGCACTTCTGGAAAAACCGCCTTCCTGCTGCACGGAACCAGCCGCGAAGACAAGAAATGGCCGGCCGAAGACTGGATCGGAACCGCCCGCCTCCTGATTGAGCGGGGGATGACGCCGGTCACGACCTGGTCGAACGAGCGTGAGAAAACCGTGGCCGAGGCAATCGCAGGCGCCGTGCCGTCAACGATCGTGGTACCGAAATCGCCGCTGTCCGAAATCGCCGCGACTATCGGCGGCTCGACGCTGGTTATCGGCGCCGACACCGGGCTGACCCATCTTGCCAGTGCCTTTGGCCTGCCGACGGTCGCAATTTTCCTGGCAACAGAGCCGGGTCTGACCGGCCCGCGCGGACGCTACGCATCGACACTGCTGGCCTCGCATGGGGGGCGTGTTGTGCCGGTGCAGGTAGTGGCGGAAGCAGAAAAGCTATTGGCACTTAAACTACAAGCGCCGGCATAGGACCTTTCAGAATTCGCTCTGGCGAGTCGAATAGCGTGGTTCTTCGAGAACCGGAGCGGCGCGTACTTAAAGTACGTGAGCACCGGAAGCGCAGAAAACCGCCCGCGCATGCCCCCGAAAATCGTAATTGATTTTCGGAAAGGGATCATGCGCTAACTGAAAATCCTACAGCGTCCTTTGCGCGTCCGAGAGGACGCGCGGCGCTGTAGTCGGCCGCCAGAGTAGAATTATCAAAGGTCCTAGATGAACTGCACCTGGACGATCTCATACCCCCTGGCGCCGCCAGGCGCGTTGACCTCGATGGCATCGCCGACTTCCTTGCCGATGAGCGCACGCGCGATCGGCGAGGAGATCGAGATGCGGCCGGACTTCACGTCCGCCTCCTGGTCGCCGACGATCCGGTAGGTCTTCTTTTCCTCGGTGTCCTCGTCGACCAGCACCACGGTGGCGCCGAACTTGATCTTGTCGCCGCTGAGCTTGCTGACGTCGATCACCTCGGCGCGCGCAATATAATCTTCAAGCTCGTTGACGCGGCCCTCGTTGAGGCTCTGCGCCTCTTTGGCGGCATGATATTCGGCATTTTCGGACAGGTCGCCATGCGAGCGCGCTTCGGAGATCGCCTCGATGATGCGCGGCCGCTCTTCCTGCTGGCGCCAGCGCAGTTCTTCCTTCAATGACGCGAACCCCTCGCCTGTCATCGGGACCTTGTTCATGATGCCTGCCTTTCCTGCTGCCACCCCCGCGTATCGGGGAAAGCCTTGTCGATGGGTACAAAAAGAAAACGGGTCCGGCAGCCTCGAGCTTACGGAACCGTTTCACCGCAATTTCCCTGAATATAGCAATGTCAGCGGGTTTTTCACGCCCAAAAATCGGTTTTGCTAAAATCATCCCCGTTTTCATCAGTCGGGGGCGATGAATGAGACCGGGGGCAACAAAAAACGGCCGCGATCGCTCGCGGCCGCTTGGAAGAGCCCTGGGATCTTTTCAGCTTCTCATGAAATGGTCGATCTGCTCGGCCAGCATGCCATATTCACGCGAACCCTTGCCGGTCCGCTTCTCGATTTCCATCAACTGCTGCTGGGCGCCGGCCAGATCGCCGATCTGCAGATGCGCTTCGCCGAGATATTCGCGCACCAGCGTGTAGTTCGGATCGATGCGCAGCGCTTCCTCGTAATAGCCGAGGCCGACGGTGACGCGGCCGGAATGGCGGTGCGAATAGCCGAGATAGTTGAGGATGCGCGGATCCTGCTTGTTGGCGGCGAGGCTGAGCACGGCAATCGCCTCGTCATAGCGCCCGGCCATCGCCAGCGCGTGGCCTGCATCATAGATGCTGTCGTCGTCGAGCATGCCTTCCTGGGGCGCGACGCACTTTTTCTTCTTCTTGTCCCAGACCTGGCCCTTCTTGCACTGGGTGACGGTTTCGTCACTGCCGCCGCTGCCGGCGGCGTACACGGGAACAGCGAGGAACTGCAGCGCGAGAAGCGCGGTCGCAGCCTGGATCAGCATTCTTTTATGCATCGAAACCTCCTGGAGGGGTGAGAATGCAATACTAACGCCGGTCGGCTTGCGTTTCATCCCGGAAAAATGCGGGCGGGAGAACATCAGGTGACGGATGCCGCAAATCCGCTATCATCCGGCAAACGACCTGAGGGAGACGGCCCTTGCAGCGGCGGCTTGAAAAGGACTGGGAGCTTTCGATCGGCCCCGACACGGTGCGCCTGTTCATCCTCAAGGCCAAGGCACTGAGTGCGGCCGTCAATGAAGACTATGCCGATGGCGCCGAGCACGAGGTCGAACTCGACGGCGAGTCCCATGTCAACCATCACCATGACGGCCTTGCCGAGGAAAGCTCCGAGAACCTGACCGAAGAGGAGCTGCGCGAGCTGATCAACGACCTCAATGTCGATGAAGCAGCCGAGCTGATCGCGTTGGCCTGGGTCGGTCGCGGCGACTACGACGCCACCGAATGGGCGGACGCGCTGGCCGCCGCGCGCGAACGCGCCAACAAGCGCACCGCGAAATACCTGCTTGGCATGCCGCTGCTCGCCGACTGGCTGGAGGAAGGGCTGGAAGCGATCGGTGCGTAACGGAGCGGTTACCGTTCGTGATGCGGCCAAGGCAACCACCTTGCGTCGGCGCCGTTGAGGGCGATGGGGTCGATCGTCTTTTCCCGAATATGCAGGATTGCGTTGACCGTGGCCGTCACGGCCTTGCTGGTGATGCCGGTCGAGGCGAGACATCGCCATCGGCATCATAAGCCCCCGACGCCGCGGGTCGAGCAGCCGCTGACACCACGAGCCGACCAGCCCCTGAAACCAAGGGGCGGAAAGCGTTTGAAACCACGGCGCCACCGGCAGGTCACGCCAAAGCAGACACAGCAGAAAACGCAGACATCGCTGCCCTCGCCTGCCGATGTTCCCGTGCCCGTGCCCGAACCCGGCACTCCGATAACCCAACCCGGCATTCCGGTGCCCGAACCACGCCCGGCGGACGCACCAAAGGCTGAAGCTGCAAAGACCGAGGAGCAAAAGCGCGTAGGGCCGAAGGCCGCGGAAGCGCCCGACCGTTTCAAGGAAGAAAAATCCCGCCAGGAAAAGCAGGCACGTCCCGAGCCATTGGCTCCGGAGCCATCAACCGGGGAAAACGAGCCGGAGCCGCCGGACGTCGCGCCAACGCCGACACGAAAGCCTGACATTGCAGAACCCGAGGCCCAGCCGCCAACCGTCGCCCCGCAGCCACCGCAAAAGCCGGCGGACGCGGACGAGGAGAAGATGCTGCCCGATCCGCGCTCGGCCGACGTGCCAGATGAAAAAATGCCGGCCGAGGAAGTCGCATGCCGCGAACGGCTAAAGACGCTCGGCGTCGAATTCGAAGAGCACAAGGCGGAAAGCCAGCCCGAAATCGGCTGTTCGATTCCCTACCCCATCGTGCTGAAGACCCTTGGAAAGTCGATCGCGATTGCCCCAGGCACCGAGCTCAACTGCAAGATGGCCGAGGCGACGGCGCGTTTTGCCGCCGATGTCATCCAGCCGGCGGCAAAGGCCGAATTCGGTGCGGACCTGAAATCGATCGGCCAGGCATCGGCTTTTGTCTGCCGGCCACGCAACGGCACACGAAAACTGTCGGAACACGCGTTCGGCAACGCGCTCGACATCGCCAGCTTCACGCTGTCGGACGGCAAGAAGATCGAGGTCGGCCCGGCGCCGCCGGAGAAAGACGCCAAATTCCTCAACAATGTTCGCAAGGCCGCCTGCGGACCCTTCAAGACGGTGCTCGGCCCAGGCGCCGACGCCGATCATTCCCTGCATTTCCATCTCGATCTCGAACCGCGCCGTCATGGCGGAACGTTCTGCCAGTGATCATGGCTGATCCAGGCCGCGTGCCGCAATTCGGCCGCAGGCATGAACGCGGACGCTGAGTTTTCCTTTACCCTTGATCGTTAAAATGCCGGATATCCATCAACGGGATTCCGCCAATGGCCGGCAAATTTCGGGCCGTGTTTTTCGCCACCGCGCGCCAGTCAAAATATGCAGCAATGCTGACCGCCGGTCTGGCGCTGGCGGCGCTTTCCGCCTGCAACACCGGCAGTGTGCTGTCGCTGCAGCCGGCCGTCGACGTCGGCGCGCAGACGGCTGCCGTGCCGCAATATGCCGGCATGCAGAAGCTTGTCCCTTCCAATCCGTACATGACGCAGGCCGCTTATCCGCGCATGGACGAGCCGATGTCGCCCGTCGAGCAGATGCCGGCCAGCGAAACCGACTGCCGTCAGCAATTGAAGCGCCTCGATGTCGCCTACACCGATCTGGCGCCGATCCATGAAGGCCAGTGCGGCATCGATTATCCGGTCAAGGTCTCGGCCATCGGCAACATCCAGATGAAACCCGCCGCAACCCTGACCTGCGACATGGCAGCTACCTTTGCCGGCTGGACGAAGAACGAACTCGTTCCCTCCGCCCGCTGGCGTTATTTCTCCGGCGTCAGGACCATACACCAGGGCTCCAGCTATTCCTGCCGCCGGATTGCCGGCGAAGGCGTCCTGTCCGAACACGGCAAGGGCAATGCGCTCGACGTCATGAGCATCGAGCTCAACAATGGCGACGACATCGACGTGCGCAAGCCCGGCCTGTTCGCCTTCCGCACCCGTGGCTTCCTCAACAATGTGCGCGCCGACGGCTGCCAGTACTTCACCACCGTGCTCGGCCCCGGCTACAATTACGACCACCGCAACCATTTTCATTTCGACATCAAGAACCGCAAGAACGGTTATCGCGCCTGCCGTTAGATCGGTGCCGGGTATCCTTTGCCTGAATGCCATGACAACGCCTAATGTGATGCAGGAACATTTGAGCGGCATTCATGGGTCAACGAAGCGTTCGGCGACGCATTATGATCTGGGCGGCGACCTTGTTGGCCGCGTATCTGGCGCTCGCCTATTTCGCCGCACCGGAATTCTGGACGTTCCGCGATCGAGGTTTTCGCACGCATCGCTTCGAGATGCTGACGCACACGCCGCAAGGCATTCCGGGCGACCCGATCAATGTCGGCCTTGTCGGCACGCAGAAGGAGGTGGTCCACGCCTTTGCCGTTGCCGGCTGGGACACCGCCGACGCCGTCACCCTGAAGACCGCGATCGAGATCGGTGAAAGCGTGCTGTTCGACCACCCCTATCCCGATGCGCCGGTCAGCAGGCTGCTGTTCGATGGCCGTGCCCAGGATCTCGCCTTCGAAAAGCCGGAGGGCATCAGCGCCGATCGACGGCATCATGTCCGCTTCTGGCAGACCGATGCAAGCGGCGACGATGGCCGGCCGCTGTGGCTGGGCTCGGCCAGCTTCGATCGCGGCGTCGGCTTCAGCCACGACACCGGCGCCGTCACCCACCATATCGGCCCCGACATCGACGCCGAGCGCGATTTCCTGATGCGCGACCTGGCCACTGCCGGCATGCTGCTCTCGACCAGCGACATATCGGGCGTCGGCGCCACCAAGGCGGGACGCAATGGCGGCGGCGATCCCTATTTTACGGACGGCGAGGCAATTGTCGGCGTGTTGAAGCAGTTGCCATGACATCGCAAAAGTCAGGTCGTGGTGATCACGATCTTGCCGAACGGCCCTTTCTCCAGATGTTGCAAGGCCTGCGGCACCTCATCGAAGCCAAAGACCTTGTCGATGACCGGCTTGATCGCCAGCGCCTCGATCGCCTGATTCATGCGCTCGAAAGCACGGCGATGGCCGATCGACAGGCCCTGCACGGTGATGCGGTTGCGCATGAAGGGCAGGATGGGAAAGCTGAGCTCCATCGCGCCCAGCAGGCCGATGATCGACAGCCGGCCGTCGGCGGCCAGCGCGTTCAGAGATCGCCGTGCATTGTCGCCGCCGACCATTTCCAGCACGTGGTTCACGCCCAGCCCGTTCGTCAGCTCACGCGCGGCATCGTCCCAGGCCGGTTGCGTGCGGTAGTTGATCCCTTGCCAGGCGCCAAGCTTTCTCGCCCGCTCAAGCTTTTCATCGCTGCTTGAGGTGACGATGGCGCGCAGGCCGAACGCAGTGGCGAACTGCAGCGCAAACAGCGACACGCCGCCGGTGCCCTGGATCAGAATGGTCTGACCCGGCACCGGTTTGGTCGCCTCGGCCATGGCGAACCAGGCCGTCAGCGCCGCGATCGGCAATGTCGCGGCCTCGATGTCGCCGAGCGACGGCGGCGCCAGCACCGCGGCGTCCTCGCCGAAGATGACATGATCGGAAAGCATGCCCGACAGCGACGACCCCAGCGTGTGCTTATGCAGCACCGGCGGTGCGTCGCCATCCGGCCAATCGGCGATCACCTGGCCAAGCACGCGCTGGCCGACCTGAAAGCGGCTGACCGCACTGCCGACGGCCACCACTTCGCCCACCGCGTCGGATGTCGGCACGAAGGGAAAGGCAAGGTCGGGGATCAGCACGCCGTCCACGATCATCTTGTCCTTGTAGTTGAGCGATACGGCCTTGGTCCGCACCAGCAAATCGTGCGGCCCTGGCTCGGCCACCTTGCCTTCCACCTGGCTTAGCCTCGACAGGCCAAAACCGCTCATCTGCCAGGATCTGTTGATTGGGGTGCTCATGTCGTCTCGCGCTCCGTGCATTGATGCCAGGCGAGACATTTATGCCTTTCGACTATAGAAAATAGTGCTTCCGTGCGGTATAATTTGACACTGATTGCGGACTAAAAGTCGACAATAGGAAATTGCCATGGAAACGGCCGACCTGCAAGGCACCGTTGCGTTTGTTCAGGCGGTGGAGGCCGGCAGCTTCACTAGCGCCGGCGAGCGGCTGCATGTGACGAAGTCGGCGATCGGCAAATCGATCGCGCAGCTGGAGCAGAGGCTCGGCGTTCGCTTGCTGAACCGCACCACCCGCAGTCTCAGTCCGACCAGCGAAGGCATCAGCTACTATGAAGCCTGCGTCCGGGCCCTGGCCGAGATCGAAGCCGCACAGTCGCTGCTCGCCTCGCGTCGGCAGGTCCCGTCTGGCCGGCTTCGGGTCGACGTGCCGCTGGCCTTCGGCCGACGTTGCGTCGCCCCGGTGCTGTTCGAGATTTCGAGGAAATTTCCGGACCTGACGGTGGAAGTCTCCTTCAATGACCGCCGCGTCGACCTGATCGAGGAGGGCATCGACCTGGCGATCCGCATGGGCGAACTCGATGACAGCCTGTCGCTAGCGGCCAGGCGCCTCTACGCTCAGCGCTCGGCCATATGCGCGGCTCGCGACTATCTCGACAGGCATGGCCGGCCGCAATCGGTCGAGGATCTCGCCGATCACAGCGTCATTGGCTACGGTCGCGAGGGCATCGTCCGCCCCTGGGTGATCAGACATTCCGACGGCCACCTCGCAACCTTCGTGCCCAAGGCGCGGCTCGTTCTCGGCCATGGCGAACCGATGCTGGATGCGGCGCTCGCCGGCTGCGGCATCGCCTTCCTGCCGACATGGCTGGCCGCCGACAGCCTCAAAAGCGGCGATCTCGAAATGGTGCTGTCGGAATGCCTGGTCGAGAACATCGTCGTGCATGCCGTCTGGCCGGTGACGCGCGCGCTCACGCCAAAGGTGCGGGTTGTCGTCGACGCCCTCGTCGAACATTTTTCGGCGCCGCCCTGGGATGCCGCGTGAGCGAAATACCGGTCATTTCTCAAAAATCACGCCGGACTATTTTCGAAGACCGCGCCACAATGCTATTGACCGCTCATGTTATACGTCGAAATCGCTATCGTGGTCGTCCTCATCTGCGTGAACGGCCTTTTGTCGATGTCCGAGCTCGCCATCGTCTCGTCGCGCCCGGCCAGGCTGAAAGCGATGATCGACCGCGGCACCAATGGCGCCGGCCGCGCCCTTGATCTTGGCTCAAATCCCGGCAAGTTCCTGTCCTCGGTGCAGATCGGCATCACCTTGGTCGGCGTCCTCTCCGGCGCCTTTTCCGGCGCCACGCTCGGCGAACGGCTGGCGCAGTTCCTGGCTTCGACCGGCATCCGCGAGACTGTCGCCGACCCGCTAGGCGTCGGCATCGTCGTTGCTATCATCACCTATTTCTCGCTGATCGTCGGCGAGCTGGTGCCCAAGCAGATCGCGTTGCGTGATCCCGAGCGGGTCGCAGCCAGGGTCGCTCCGGCGATGACCATCCTCGCCACGGTCTCGGCGCCGCTGGTCTTCCTGCTCGACTTCTCCGGCCGCACCATATTGTGGCTGCTCGGCCAGCGCGGCGAAAGCGAGGAAAAGGTCACCGACGAGGAGATCAAGATGCTGGTCGCCGAGGCCGAGCATCACGGCACCATCGAATCCGACGAGCGGCGCATGATCGCCGGCGTCATGCGGCTTGGCGACCGCGCCGTGCGCGCGGTGATGACGCCGCGCACCGAAGTCGACTGGATCAATCTGCAATCCGACGAGGCGGCCATCCGCAAGCTGCTCATGGAAACCCAGCATTCGCGCCTGCCGGCAGGCGACGGCGGCGTCGACGTCATGGTCGGCGTCGTCCAGACGCGTGATGTGCTGGCCGCACTGCTTGCCGGCCGCGTGCTCGATCCGCGCAGGCATGTGCGCGCAGCCCCCATCGTCTACGACCAGGCCGACGCGCTCGATGTGCTGCAGAAGCTAAAGGAATCCGACGTGCCGATGGCGCTGGTGCATGACGAATACGGCCATTTCGAAGGCATCGTCACCCCGGCCGACATTCTGGAAGCCATCACCGGCGTGTTCCGCGCCGACACCGACGCCGGCGACGAGGAAAACGCGGTCAAGCGCGAGGACGGCTCGTGGCTGCTCGCCGGCTACATGCAGGCCGACGAGATGGCCGACATTCTCGGCATCGACCTGCCGGAAAACCGCGATTACGAAACCGTCGCCGGCTATGTGCTGTCGCACATGCACCATCTGCCGGCGACTGGCGAGTGCGTCGACGCGCAGGGCTGGCGCTTCGAGGTGGTCGATCTCGACGGCCGCCGCATCGACAAGCTGATCGCCACCCGCCTGGCCGGCGCCCCTCGCGAGGCGGTGCGCTGACGGTCGACGCGATTTGCGGCATTTCGCTCTATCGTTCCCAGAAGGACTTGGCGATCTCTTCCTCGACCTGCTGTATCGTCAGGCCGATATCGTCGATCAGATGCGGATTGTCCTTCGACATTTGCCTGAGCTGCCAGCGAAAGCGTATGCGCTCGCGCCAGGTCCGATCGTGCCAGCTCGCGATGATGCTTCGCAGGGTCTTCAGGAGCCGGCGCGATGCCGGCCGCACGGGCGTTCCCGGCCGCGCTGCACAAGTGAGGGTATTGGTCATGGCAACCTCCATATGGTTTGAGGGCCTGGGGCTCTCGATGAGGTTGAATTCTGCGCGATACGGACGGCGCCGTAATTAAGCCCTCCCAAATAGTTCCCAAAACTTCCAAACGAGCCAGAGCGGCCCTATAGATGCGCCTATGCAGGGATCGCGTTTTGCCTTTGGTCCGTTCGTGCTTGATCCGCGTGCGGGAACGCTGCTTCGGAACGATGTCCCCGTTGCCGTCGGCTATCGCGGGCTGAGCCTGCTTGCGGCACTCGTCGGGCGGCCCGGCGAAATCCTCGGAAAAGCCGAACTGATGGACGCCGCGTGGCCGGGCACGGCCGTCGAGGAAGGCAATCTCACCGTCCAGATCGCGCAGCTGCGCAAGCTGCTTGACCCCGTCGGCGACAACGGCGAATGGATATCCACCGTTCCGCGCGTCGGCTACCGTTTCACGGGGGCCGTCGAACAGCTGGGCGAGGCCAGGCGAAAACCCTTGCCGCTGCCCGACAAACCGTCGATAGCCGTGCTGCCCTTCGTCAATTTCAGCAACGATCCCGAGCAGGATCCCTTCGTGGATGGGTTGACGGAAGACCTGATCACCGACCTGTCCAGAATCTCCGGCCTGTTCGTCATCGCCCGCAACTCGACCTTTGCCTACAAGGGAAAAGCGATGGACGTGCGCGAGATCGCCGGGGATCTTGGCGTGCGCTACCTGTTGGAAGGCAGTGCAAGACGCGCCGCGGGGCGCGTGCGCATCAACGCACAGCTGGTCGACGCCATGAGTGGCGATCATCTGTGGGCGGAACGCTTCGATCGCGGCCTGGAGGATATCTTTGCCGTTCAAGACGAGGTGACAGCCAAGATCGTGGAAGCGCTGCTTGGCCGGCTGCGCGCGCCGCCGCCGCGCAATCGGCCGCGAAATCTGGAGGCCTACGACCTCTGCGTGCGGGCGCGAAAGCTGATCGACGACTCGCCGCAGATGGCGCAGGAAGCGCATCTGATGCTGACGCGCGCGGTGTCGCTCGATCCTGATTATGCCGAGCCCTATCGTTGGCTTGCCATGAACCACTGGATGGGACAGGTGCATTGGGGCGGACCAACCGAGGCTGCCCGCAGCGTTGCCCTGGAGCTGGCGCGCAAGGCGGTGGCGATCGATCCCAACGACGCCGGTTGTCGCTGGATCCTGGCTTATCTGCTTGCTTATGAGCGCAGCTTCACTGAAGCGGATGCGGAATTCGCCAAAGCGATCGAGCTCGACCCGAACGAGGCCGACACCTGGGCGGCATTGTCCGACATCGCGGTCCTGGCCGGACGGGTCGAAGAGGGCCTCGAGCACATCGGCAAGGCGTTCCGGCTGAACCCGTTTCCGGCGAGCTGGTACTATCTGACGCTCGGCCAGGCGCAATATGCGGCGCGCGACTACCAAGCCGCTATCGAGACGTTGCGCCGTGACGAGACCTATCGCACAAGCTCACGCCGTTTCCTGGCGGCAAGCATGGCCCAACTCGGCCGGCTCGACGAGGCGCGCGCAGAGGCTGAACTGTTCCTCGTCGGCAACCCGCATTTCACAACCCATCACTGGGCGACGACCGAGCCATTCCGCGACGCCGCTACGCTCGAGCATTTCGTCGATGGTTTTCGCAAGGCCGGTCTTCCGGAGTGACGCGCCGGCATCCGGCCCACCCGCAGCAAAGGCGACGTGGTGCGCTAACCCAGTCTAGACGTCGGTATGATCTCGGTGGCGCGACACCTTCTCGCGGTTGCCGCAGGTGCGCATGCTGCACCAGCGCCGCTTGCCACCTCGCGACGTATCGAGGAAAAGCCAGCCACAGCGAGGGCAGGAATGCAGCCTGTCGCGCGGCAGGGTGAAGAACGCTTGGATGGACAGCATGGCCAGCAACGCGGTGACGGCGTCCGGATCGCGCCACCGGCCAAGGGCAAGCTCCGGCCTGGTGCCATCCAGCTCGATAGACCCGGCGGCAAGCGAGCTTGCCGTGCGCGAGAACAACGCGCCGAGCGGTTCGACCGCAGACGGTTTGCCCGCGGCGATTGGATCGAAAACCTGAAATGACGCCTCCCGCATTTCGCGGACCCCTTCCACGAACCGCCCATCCGCTATCTCGGCAACGGCCTGCGCCTGGCGATCGTCGGCAAGCCCTGAGGCGCTGAACCAGTTCGCAACATCCCGGACGGACTTGAAGAGTTCATTGTCTGCTGCCGGCGCCCGCCGGTCGAACACGGCGTTCGACAGGTCCAAAGCGGGATGCCCGCCTATGAAGTGATCCGGTACCCATTCGGTGTATGCATCGCCCATGGAACATAACCTCATTAACCGGATTATACGGTTACATGATGTAACCACTATCATACGGATACGTGGTGTCAAAGCCAGCGCGTCGCCAGATCGGCGCGGAACCCCTGGGAGGGAGAGGATGTGCAGCAATCGTTACAAGACCCGCCACGAAACCATCAATGTCGACGGCCTCGACATCTTCTACCGTCATGCCGGCGATCCCGGCAGACCGGCAATCCTGCTGCTGCACGGATATCCGACTTCGTCGCACGTCTATCGCAATGTCATCGAACCGCTGGCGGAGACAGCCTATGTGGTGGCGCCGGATCTGCCCGGTTTCGGCTTTTCGTCCGCCCCTTCCATCGATGCCTATGACTACACGTTCGACAACCTGGCCAGCACGATCGAAGCCTTCATCGAGGCCCTCGGCCTCCAGCGATTCTTCCTCCACATCACTGACTTCGGCACGCCCGTCGGCTATCATCTCGCCACACGGCGTCCGGATCGCATCCTCGGCCTGATCGCCCAGGACAGCAACGCTCATGACGAGGGGCTGGGACCGGAATGGGACGCGCCGAAGGCGTTCTTCGCCGAACCGACTGAAGAAAACCGCGCCAGACTGCCGGACTGGATGAATTTCGAGGGGACCCGAAATCAGTATATCGGTGGTCTCCCCGAGCGTCTGAAAGTGTTGTTTCCGCCCGAGGGTTGGTATCTCGATACGGAGCGCCTGGCGAGGCCCGGCAACACCGACATTCAGTTCGAACTCTTCACCGATTATGGTTCGCACATCGCGCGCTTCCCGGCCATCCAGGCCTATCTCCGCGACCAAAAGCCAGCATGCCTGGTGCTGTGGGGGCGCCACGACGCCTTCTTCGCGCTGGACGAGATCATGGCCTACAGCCGCGATCTCGACGCCGTCGAAATCCATGTCTTTGAGAGCGGGCACATGCTTCTCGAAACGCATCATCGCCAATGCGCGGCTCTCATCGCTCACTTCATGCACGAGGTGGAGACTGGGGTATTTCGCGATCCTGCGGGGCGTTGAACGTCGACGTTCAAACCGTCACTTCGATGGGCTCGGCAAGCCTGGGATTGGCCCGCGCGGCGATCAGGCAGCCGGCGACGATCAGGCACGCTCCCGTCAGCGTGGTCCAGGTCGCCTCCTCGCCGAAGAAGAACCAGCCAAGCGCGACCGCCCAGATGAAGGCCGAGTATTCCGTCGGGATCAGATATTGCGCTTCGGCGCGGGCGTAGGACCAACTCATCAGGAATTGCCCGGCGAGCGACAGCACCGTCACCCCGGCCAAAGGAAGCCAAAGATCGCTCGGCAGGGCGACGGCAAGCCAGGGTGCCGCGAGGCCGAGCAGGATGGCAACGCAAAGGTTCTGGAACAGCATGATCTCGATCGGCTTGGCCAACTGCGCCTGTTGCCGGGCGAGGATCAGATTGTATCCGTAGAACACCGTCGACACGAGCACCGCTGCCGTGCCGAGCATGGCGTCCTGCGAATAGTCTGCCTGCCCGAACTGGCCGGCCATGATGATGGCGACGCCGGCGATGCCGGCCAACGATGCCCAGACAGCCTGGCGTCGGATCCGTTCGCCCAGCAGCAGCGCGGCGAGAAACAGCGCAAACAAGGGCGCCACGAAGCTGAGCCCGATCGCCTCCGCGAGCGGCAGCCTGGCCAAGCCCCAGAAGAAGGATATCAGCACGACGCCGACAATTGCGGCACGCAGCGCATGCAGCCTCAGCACCGGAATGGTCGGCTTTAAGCGTGGTCCCGCCAACCAGGCTGCGCCCGCGACCACGGCCGCGACCATGCTGCGCCACAGCAAGGTGTTGTAGACCCCGACCGCGATGACCAGGATCTTCATCGCCGCATCCATCCCGGACAGCAGGAAGATCGCAAGCGCGCATACGAGCACCGGGATCATCGGGGAAACGGCGCCGGTCAGGCTGGATGTCTTCACGGCTTCACTCATGTGACGGATCGCAGCCGGATATATCAGGGCAAAGGGCGCGACCAGATGGCAGCCCGGTCGATGTAGCAGTCCAACCCCGATTGGGCCGAGGCTATCGTGACATCAGGGTATCAGCACCATGCCGGCGAGTTGAACGAAACGGACCGCCTCGCCGACTGCATCATCCGGCCACGGCAGGCGACGCACGCACCCATGGCACAGATCGAATTGACGGGGCGGGTTGCCGACGCAGCTGGCCCGTCGCATGTTGCCGGTTGTCTGCAGAACGGATCGGAAAAAATGCACCGCATGGCTTCGGGCGACCTTTATCAGACCTACGATCTTGGTGACTTGCGCATCACCTCCTTGCGCGATGGCTATGTCGACATGCCGATCGGACGGCTTCGGCAACCCGGCGACAAGCCATTTGGCGATGAATTGCCGCAACAAGTGGCGTTGGTTGGTGGTCAACTCAGACTGTCCGTCAATGCCTTCGCGATTGACGATGGAGACGGAATCATCCTGATCGATACCGGTGCCTCGAACGCCTGGCATCCCACCATGGGCCGACTTCCCGAGGCGCTGGACGAAGCTGGCATCGATGCCGGACGAGTCCGTGCCGTCTGTTTCACCCACACCCATCTCGACCACATCCATGGTCTTGTGCTTGCCGACGGCCGCGACGCTTTCCCGCGCCTGGCGCGCTTGCTCGTTCCCGGGGAAGAACTCGGCTTTTTTCGCGCCGAAGCGCGGCTCGAACGATTTCACGGCATGGCGGAACCCTTCGAGGCCGGAGACCGTATCGGGACACATGTCGACATTGTCGACGCTCATGGCCATGAAGCGGGACACAGCTGCTTTCGTGTTTCGAGCGGTGGCGAACGCATTCTGATTTGGGGCGACACCGTTCACGTCCCATCGCTCCAGTTCGATCGACCTGAGGTGACGTGGGAATTCGATGCCGATCAGGACCAGGCGCGCGAAAGCCGGTTGCGGTTGCTGGCGCTTGCTGCCGACGATCATTGTTTCGTCGCCGGCGCGCATCTGGATTCGCCCGGTATCGGCCGCGTCGTCCGATCCGGCGCCAGCTTTCGGTTTGAGCCGCTATAATTGAAAAAGGGCGGCGCAAGCGCCGCCCCGGATCCTTGGGAGGATAAATCGAACCGGCGGTCAGGCCGCCTTGACTTCCTCGGCGACGGCGTCGGCCTGACGCGCTGCCTTGAGCACCTTGGCCCACCAGGCAACGTCGTTGACCAGCGCCGTGGCGGCCTGGTTCAGATGCTCGAGGTCTTCCAGCTTCTTCTCGCCCTGGCGGACGGCGAGGAAATCGCCCCAGGCGATATGGACGGCCGACTTGACCGGCGCCATCTGCAATTCGACGGCATGAAGGCGGAGCTGTTCGACGGCGCGAGCGCCACCGACGCTGCCATAGCCGACGAAGCCGGCCGGCTTCTTGTTCCATTCATTGGCGGCGTAGTCGATGGCATTCTTCAGCACGGCGGTCGGGCCATGATTGTATTCGGCGGCGGTGAAGATGAAGCCGTCGAATTCGGCGACCTTCTTCTGCCAGCGCTGTGCCACTTCGTTCTGCGACGGCGCCCATGCGGAGGATGCGACTTCGTCGAAGAACGGCAGCGGGAAGTCGCGAAGGTCGACGATCTCGACATCGATGTCGGCATGCGACTTGGCGATCTTGGCGATCCAATGGGTTGGCACATCGGCGAAACGAGCGGCGCGCGTCGATCCGACGACGATGGCAATTTTGGGTTTGGACATAAGGGCTCTCCTTGCACGAAGTACTGGTATCATTTGGATACCTGCGCTATATGAGATACTGCAAACGCGATGCACAAGAAGGCACTTTTTTGTTACCGAGGCACCCACACCGCTCCGAAGACTGCCGCGCCATCTCGGAAATCCTGCAGCGCGTCGGCGACAAATGGACCGTTCTGGTCGTCGGCAAGCTGGGCGACGGACCGCTGCGTTTCAACGAATTGCGCGCTGCCGTCGGCGGCATCTCGCAGAAGATGCTGACCACCACCTTGCGCGGGCTGGAGCGTGACGGCTTCGTCACCCGCACCGTGTTTCCAACCATTCCGCCGCGCGTCGATTATGAGCTGACCGAGCTCGGCCACGAGCTGCTGATCCCCGTCAGCGCACTGAGCGAATGGGCGCGCGCCAACACCATGCGCGTCAAGGCGGCGCGCGAAAAATTCGACGGCGCCCGCGTCTGAAACCCTTTCGCCGCAAGGGATTCAACCCCGCACGCAACATCCGGCTTGTCTGATCGGAAATTCTATCTCGGCTGCGCGGATTGTGCCCGAATGCAAGCGCCGTTTTGGCTGGCGGTTTGCCGCTCATGCGGTCCCCTGACGGCTGCCGCTCAGGCTCCTGATGCGCGCACATCACATCGCGCGGCGGCACAGGTATCACACCGTGCGCCCCGCTCGCCAGGAGCCTGTCCTCCACGCGTGCAGGCGACGCGCGAGATGTCTTCCTTCACCTCCGCGTAAGCGGTCACGCCGAGCAGGCAGGTCGTCGCGACCAGGGCCGCCACGAGCCAACCGTTCAGCAGATGTTGACGCATTGTCTCTCCTCCGATTGCAGCAGGATCGGGCATGGAGGCAACCGTTGGATGTCACGAAACAGGTCCGCCACATGGCCCCTGTTACAAACGGCCATACCCGGCTCGCTCTACCTGATCCCAGCTATGTCGGCGGCAACCGATCCATGGCAGACTGGGTACGATCGGTTGGGTATTTTCCGCCCGGCTGCTACAGGTGAAAGCCGCCATTCGCGTCGAGGTTCATGTCGTCCAAGGAACATCCCGCCATCGACCTGCCATCGGAAGCACTGCTGCCGAGCCCGCTGCTTGTCGTCGAGGACGAGCCGATGATGCAGGTGCGGTTGCGCTCGATCCTGAGGGGCCTTGGCTACGCTCAGGAGGAGCTGTTTTTCGCCGGGTCGATCGCGCAGGCCAAGGCCCTGCTCGTCGACCAACCCTTCGCCATGACGCTGGTCGATGTCGGCCTGCCCGATGGCAACGGCATCGACCTCATCGGCTCCCTGCACGAGCACGACGCGGCGCTGCCGATTCTCGTCATCTCGGCCTGGAGCAACGAAAACACCATCCTCGAAGCCCTGCATGCCGGAGCGACCGGCTATCTCTTGAAGGAGCGCGACGACGTCGAGCTGTCACTTTCGATCCGCAGCACCATTCGCGGCGGCGCGCCGATCGATCCCTTCATCGCCCGGCGCATCCTGGAACTGGTGTCGGCGCCGGCGTCATCCGGGCGCGCCCGTTCCTCCACCGACAGGCCGGGGCGCGGCAAGCCCGCGCTTGCGCCGCCGCCTCCCTTGACGCCGCGCGAGGTCGAGATCCTCAACCTCGTTGCCAAGGGGCTTACCAATCGAGAGATTTCGGGGGTCCTTTCCCTTTCCAGGTTCACGGTCGAATGCCACATTCGCAACATCTACAAGAAGCTGTCGGTCAAATCCCGGACGGAAGCGATTTTCGAGGCGCGGTCGCAAGGCTTCTTGCCCTGATATTCCTGCTCCTCGCGCCGGGCGGCATCGCCCTCGGCGCCGACGGGGCCGTGCCGTTCAAGACGATCGAGGCCGTTCGATCCGGCTGGGACGCCGCCGCGCCGCCGGCCGCCGGCTGGACCAGCGTGACCTTGCCCGATGACTGGGCGACGCGCTGGCCCGGTTTCGACGGCGTGGTCTGGTATCGCCTCACCTTCGACAGGCCCGACGCGGCCGAGCCGCTAGGCCTCGCGCTGAACTACTGGACACTGGCCGGATCGATCTCTGTCAACGGCGCGGAACTCGGCCGCGACGAATTCCTCGTCGAGCCGTTGACGCGCTCATGGAACGTGCCCCGCTACTGGCAGCTCGCTTCCCCGGTCCTGCATGCCGGCACCAACACGCTGCTGATCAGGGTCTCGGGCCTAGCGCCGTACCAGCCAGGCCTTGGTCCGGTCCTGATCGGCCCGCCTTCGGCGACGCGTGCCCATTTTGTCCAGCAATTCTGGATTCGCCGCGAACTGCCGGTCTTCTATCTCGGCGTCACCGCGGCGCTTGGCACCTTTTTCTTCGTCGTCTGGCTGCTGCGCCGAAGCTTGAAGGCCTATGGCTGGTTCGCCCTGATGACGATTGCGTGGTTTTGCTATTCGCTCAATTTCGTGGTGACGAGCCCCTGGCCGTTCGGGGCGACCGACACCTGGCAGCGTTTTATCATGCTCTCCTTCATGGTCATGGCCGCCGCCTTCGTGCTGTTTGTCATCCGCTTTGCCGAGCGCCGCTTTCCCAGGGGGGAAGCCGTGCTGTGGGCCGCGCTGGCGATCGGCGCCGCGGCCCTGTTTGCCACGCCGCATTCCCAACTCGGCCCGATGCTCAACCTGCTGGCCTTGTTCTGGTCGCTGCTTTACATCGGCGCCTGTTTCCTGTCGATCGGCCTGACCTGGCGCAGCAATCGGCTGGACCACATCGTCCTTCACATCGTCAACGCGCTTACCATCGTGGCCATCCTGCATGACCTGATGACCTATCTCGGCATCCTTCTTGGCAATGTCTACTACGTCACGCTGACATCCCACTTTCAGATGGTCGGCATGGCGCTGGTGCTGGCCTGGAACTTCGTCGCCAATATGCGCCGCATCGAGGGGTTCAACGATGAGCTCACGGCCAAGATCGAAACCGCCAGGGAAGAACTCGGCCTCACGCTGCATCAGCAGCATGAGGTCACCCTGGCCAACACCAGGCTGGCCGAGCGCGTCTCCCTTTCCCACAATCTGCACGATGGCATGGGCGGCACCCTGGTCAATTCGATCGCCATGCTGGAGCATGCGCCGCAGAACCTGCCGGCCGATCGCTTCCTGTCCGTCCTCAAGGAACTGCGCGACGAGTTGCGGGTCATCATCGACACCGCCGCCGACGACCAGACGGGCGGCCAGTCGCTGGCCGAGTGGATCGCGCCGCTGCGCCGCCGCCACACGCTGGCATGCGAAAGCCGCGACATCGATTGCGTGTGGAACCTGACCGGGCTGGAGGACTGCCACCTGTCGCTCGCGCGAAGCCTCGATCTCGTCCGCATCCTGCAGGAAGGCCTGACCAACGTGCTCAAGCACAGCCAGGCAAGCCGCGTCGTCATCGACCTGCACCGGCGCGGCGAGACGCTGAGCCTGGCCATAAACGACAATGGCGTCGGCTTCGATGCCGCCTCGCAAGCGCCCGTCCCGGGCACCGGCCTGCGCTCGATGCGGGCACGGGCCGGACGGCTGGGCGGTACGCTCGACACGCGGTCGCGGCGCGGCGAAACCGTGCTGGCCTTGCATGTGCCCGCGGCCTGACCGGCCGATCCCGGCGCGGCGGGCATAGCTAGTTTCAACGATACCCGCCCTTGGTCTCGGGTGCTATGCCCGGGGACATGCACGACTGCGTCGGTGCTGATCTGGGGAGCTTGGCCTTGACAGGAATTGCCATCGTCTCGAAGCGAAGCCTGCTGCGCTCGACCGCTCTCGCGACCTGCCTCCTGGCCCCCCTGGCCTGGAGCCCCGCCATGGCCGACGGTGCTGGCGGACATGGCGCGACCAACTCCGCGGGCCGGGGCGGCGGCCAGGGTGGTAGCGGGAGCGGCGCAGGCGCAGCCGGAACCGGCGGCACCGGGGGAGTTTTGGGCGACGGCGGCAGCAGCGGCAGCAATGGCAGTGTGGCCGGTTCCGGCGGTTCCGGCGGAACCGTCGGCGTCGACGGTGCCGACGGTGGCGTCGGCAGTTCCGCTGCCACCCTGATCAACGATGGCGGCTTCATCACGGGCGGCGGTGGCGGTGGCGGCGGCAGCAACGGAGGTGTCGGCGGCAATGGCGGCAATGGCGTCGCCTCATCCGTAGACGATGCTTCTCTCGCCAACAGCGGCGGTCGTATCGTTGGCGGCGGCGGCGGCGGCGGCGGTGCCGGTGTTGCCGATAGCGGCGGCGGAGGCGACGGCGGCAGCGGCGCCATGTTCTCTGGAGCCCATATTGCCTTGATCAACAGAGGCACCATTGCGGGTGGTGGTGGCGGTGGTGGCGGCTATTCGCGTGGCACCGGCGGTGGTGGTGGCAGCGGCATCGTCATGTCGAGTGGCGGCACGATCGACAACAGCGGCACCGTGCAGGGCGGCACAGGTGGCGCCAGCGGCTATTCCGATCAACGCTACCTTGCCGGATCCGGAGGGGTCGGCATTGCCGGGGCTGGCCTCACCGTGACCAACAGCGGCACCATCGCCGGTGGATTCTCGATCGACGGCAACGGCCCCCAGGCTGATGCGATCCGGTTCAGCGGCGGCGTCAATACGCTGGAGCTGCGGGCCGGCTCGGCGATCAGCGGCACTGTGGAGGCCTTCAGCGCGGCCGACACGTTGAGGCTCGGCGGGAACGTCGACAGCAGCTTCGACGTCTCAGGCGTCGGACAGCAATACCAGGGTTTCGGCATCTACGAAAAGACCGGCAACGGCACATGGACCTTGACCGGCAGCACCAGCGCGGTGACGTCGTGGACCGTCGACCAGGGCACATTGAGGATCGGCGGCGACTGGTCGCTGGGCGATGTCTCGGGCGCCCTGACCTTGAACGGCGGCGCGCTGCAGGTGACCGGCAATCCGCTCAACTTCACGCTGGAGCGCCAGATAATCCTCGGCGCAAGCGGCGGCACGTTCGATGTCGGCGCCGGCAAGAACCTCATCCTCGACGGCGTCGTTTCGGGTGACGGGCAACTCGCCAAGACCAGCGCCGGCATGCTGACGCTGAACAGCGCCAACAGCTATTCGGGCGGCACGGCGGTGCGCGGCGGCGGCCTTGTCGTGACGGCGACAGGCGCGCTCGGCGACGGACTGGTCGCCATAAACTCCAACGGAAGCGGGGGATGGGCCAAGCTCTATTTCTCGGGCAACGACGCCGCCAATCCGGTCAGTGCCGAGGATCTCTCGATCACCGTCGGGTTGGGCGACCTCAACTTCCTGCGCAATGCGACCGCCGGCGCGGCCACCATCATTCTGGCGAAGGACGGCACTGGCGGGCTCAATTTCAGCACCGGAACCGATGCCGGCACGGCCAGCATCATCAACCAGGGCGGCGGCTCGGTCACCTTCACAGGAGCAAGCGCCGCCAATGCTACCATCGTCAATGACGGCCTGGGCATACCGTATTATTTCAGCAGGACGACCTTCGACGACGATTACTCAAGCAATGTATCTTCCTCCGCCGGGGACGCCACGATAACCAACCGGAATGGCGGCTCGACCATTTTCTACGGACATTCGGACGGCGGAACGGCGACGCTGGTCAACGAGGCCGGCGGCACGCTCGATTTCCAGCAGGCATCGCAGGCGGCTGATGCAACCATCCTCAACGGCGCCGGCGGCAGCGTGCTGGTTCGCTTCCGCAACCAGGACTCCGTGCTCGATGTCGGTTCGCTGTCTGGCGACGGGGCCATACTAATCGACGATTCACAGCTGGCGCCGCAGCTTTCGCTCGGCGCGCTCGGTCATGACGACGTCATCGGCGGCACCATTTCCGGAAACGGCTCTCTGACCAAGACCGGCGCGGGCAAGCTGACGCTCAACGGACAGAACAGCTATGCGGGCCTGACTACCGTCGACATGGGAACGCTGGTGGTGGGCGACGCCAGCCATGGCACAGCGAGCCTCGCCGGCGATGTCACGGTGGATTCCGGCGCGCGCCTTGGCGGCATCGGCACCATGGGCGGCAATGTCACCATCCTCGGCACGCACGGCGTCGGCAATTCCATCGGCGTCCAGGCGGTCGGCGGCAACTATGTCAATCATGGCGTCCTGGAGGTCGAGGCGACCCCATCCGGCGCCGACAGGCTGATCGTCGGCGGCACGGTCGACATATCAGGCGCCACGCTCAACCTGGTCCTGACGCCGGCGACAGCCGAGAGCTGGAACCTGCGCAACGGGCCGTACACGATCATCCAGAACAATGGCGCTGCCGATGTCGCCGGCACCTTCGCCTCCGTCGGCAACCTCAACGACCTTCTCTTCCTCGACCATCTCATCAACTACAAGGGCGGCGACGGCAACGACATCACCCTCGCCTTGGCGCGCAACGACGTCGCGGTCGCCAACGTCGCCACCACCCGCAACCAGTTCGCGACCGCCGGAGCCCTCGATCGGCTGGGCGAAGGCAATGCGCTTGCATGGGCCATGCTGCTCATGACCGACAAGGACGCAGCGCGCCTGGCGCTGGATGCCGCGTCGGGCGAGGTTCATGCCTCAGCCAAGGGGATGCTGATCGAGGACAGCCGCTTCGTCGCCGATGCCGCAACCGCCCGCGTCCGGGCGGCCATGGGCGACGTCGCCGCTCCCGCCATGCCAGTGATGGCTTATGGCGAGGGCGGCCCGGAGCTGGTCGAGGCTGACACCAGCCGTTTCGTCGTGTGGGGGCAGGCTTTCGGCTCCTGGGGCACGGCGAGCGGCGACGGCAATGCCGCCGGCCTCGACCGCTCCACCGGCGGCTTCCTCGCCGGCGCCGACACCGTGATCGGCGAAGCCTGGCGGGTCGGCCTGCTGACCGGCTACAGCCACGCCAGTTTCGACGTCGACGATCATGCCTCTTCCGGCTCCAGCGACACCTATCACATCAGCCTTTATGGCGGTAGACAGTGGGACGGCCTCGGCCTGCGCGGCGGCGTCGCCTACAGCTGGAACCGGATCGACACCAGCCGCAACGTCGTCGTTCCAGGCTTCGTCGATGCGCTGACGGCGAAATACGATGCCGGCACCGCGCAGGTCTTCGGTGAGGCCGGCTATCGCCTCGAGACGCGCATGGCTGCCTTCGAGCCCTTCGCCAGTCTCGCCTATGTCAACCTCCACACCGACAGCTTCACGGAAAAGGGGGGCGCCGCCGCACTCACATCCGCTGCCTCGACCACCGAGACCACCTTCACCACGCTCGGCTTGCGGGCCTCGGCCGGCTTCGACCTCGGCGGAATGCAAGCAACCGCGCAGGGTACGCTCGGCTGGCGTCATGCCTTCGGCGACACCACGCCGACCGCAGACATGGCCTTCGCCGGTGGCGACCTCTTCACCATTGCCGGCGTGCCGATCGCTAGGGATACAGCCATCGTCGGGGCCGGGCTCGATTTCCGGATCGCCGACAGCACCACGCTGGGGATCAGCTACTCCGGTCAGTTCGGGAAGAAGGCGGCCGACCAGGGCGTCCGCGCCACGATGGAAGTGCGGTTCTGATTTTTCGGCTTGCGTCAGCCTTCGGCGGGAACCGCTTTCGGCTTGCCCTCGCCATCCAGCGCCACCATGACGAAATCGGCATGGGTGACCTTCTCCATCAGGTCGGAGAGGTAGCGCTGCGCCCAGGCTTCGACCTTGAGCGTCATCGAGGTGCGGCCGACGCGCTCGACATGCGTGTAGATGCACAGCGTGTCGCCGATCTTCATCGGCTTGGCGAACGACATCTCTTTCACCGCCGCCGTCACGACGCGGCCCTTGGCGCGCTCGGCGGCGCGGATGCCGCAGGCCAGATCCATCTGCGCCATCACCCAGCCGCCGAAGATGTCGCCCGCCGCATTGGCGTCCGAAGGCATGGCCAGGGTGCGCAGCGTCAGATCGCCAAGCGGCCGTCCTTCAGCGTAGTGCACCATGCGAGAAATCCTTCGAGACTGGCTGCCCTCGATCCCGTATCGTCACGGCGCCAGAAGGTCAACGAGCCACGGCATGGCCACAGGCTCGGACTGGCAAAAGACCTGCGACAGCCGGCGCGCGGTGTCGGCAGCCTTTTGCCGGGCAGCTTTTTCACGATAGGAATTTTTTCTTGACTGGGTGCCCTCAGCTATGGTACATTTTTTGCCTATGGTGCTGATTTGCGCCAGTGACCCGCCGCACAGGCGGTTTTTTCGTTTGCTCCGTCAGCCAACACACCGGCGAAGGTTTCCGAGGACCGGTTAACCCCGAGTTCGTAGACCCTGGGCATGGCCATGGGACGGCAGTTCGCATCACCCGGCGAAGATCGATCAGAAATAGCGCCTGAGGTTCGTGCGAATGCGATCGAGCACGCTGTTCCCGGAAAGGTCCGGAGAGAACTCCTTGCCGGTGATCGCCTCATAGGCCTGCGCATAGACATGCGACGCCTGTTCGACGATCTCGGCCGGTATCTCAGGTATCGGGTCGCTGTAGGGGTTGCAGCGCGCCGAGACCCACGACCGGACGAAATCCTTGTCAAAACTCTCCGGCCGGCTGCCGTCGGCGAGCGCCTGTTCGTAGCTCGATGCGATCCAGTACCGGCTGCTGTCCGGGGTGTGGATTTCATCGGCAAGAATGATGGTCCCGTTCCTGTCGGTGCCGAATTCGTACTTCGTGTCCGCCAGGATCAGGCCGCGCTCGGTGGCGCGCTGCTGGCCGCGGGCGAACAGCCGCAAAGCGTAGCCGGACACGGTGTCCCACTGCGCCTGCGTGAGAAGACCCTGTTCGAGGATCTCGGCTTTCGACAGCGGCTCGTCATGGCCGCCATGCGCGGCCTTGCTGGTCGGCGTGATGATCGGCTCGGCCAGCTTTTCATTGTCGCGCAGACCGTCCGGCAGGCGGATACCGTACATGTCGCGGTCGCCGCGCTTGTAGCGCGTCAGGATCGAGGTGCTGGTGGTTCCCGCCAGATAGCCGCGCACGACGATCTCGACCGGCAGGATGTCGAGCCTCGTGCCGACGACGACGTTCGGGTCGGGGTATTCGAGAACATGGTTCGGACAGATATCGGCGGTTTCCTCGAACCAGTAGCGCGCCGTCTGGGTCAGTATCTCTCCCTTGTAGGGGATCGAGGTCAGGATGATGTCGAAGGCACTGAGCCGGTCGGTGGCGATGATGATGCGCCGGCCATCCGCCAGATCGTAGTTTTCGCGGACCTTGCCGCTGTAGTGGCCCGGCAGTTCGGGAATGAACGCGTCAGGGAGGGTCCGCATATGATTTCCTGCCTTCCGCAGAGTGGCCAGAGCATAATTCCGAAAAGTTATGCGCCAAGATAGTGCCATCGCATAGGCTGTCGGGACGATAGTTATCAAGCGCGATTGTCGGGAATCCCCGCAAACCTGATCGGTTCGACGGTCGCTTTTTTCACAACTGATGCCGGATGGCGCGGCGACTTCGGAATGCCGTCGCGTCTAGGCTGCAGCCAATTTTTCGGAGCCTCCCATTTCCATCATGCAGACCTATGATTTCATCATCGTCGGCTCCGGCTCGGCCGGCTCGGTCCTGGCTGAAAAACTGTCGGCCTCGGGGCGCTTCTCGGTGCTGGTGCTGGAGGCCGGCGGCAGCGACCGCCGCTTCTACGTGCAGATGCCGCTCGGCTACGGCAAGACCTTCTTCGATCCCGGCGTCAACTGGAACTACAAGGCCGAGCCAGACCCGGGGCTCGCCGGCAATGCCGACCACTGGCCGCGCGGCAAGCTGCTCGGCGGTTCGAGCTCGATCAACGCCATGGTCTGGATCAGGGGCGCGCGCGAGGATTTCGATGCCTGGGCCGCCGCCGGCAATCCCGGCTGGGGCTATGACGATCTGCTGCCCGCCTTCAAGGCGCTCGAGGACAACCAGGCCGGCGCGGACCAATGGCGCGGCGTCGGCGGCCCGCTGCATGTCACAGACTGTTCGGGCGCCGTCCACCCGCTGACCAAACGCTATCTCGCCGCCGGCCAGCAGGCCGGCCTGCCCCTCAACCCGGATTTCAACGGCGCTGCCCAGGAAGGCGTCGGCGTCTACCAGATCTCGACCCGCAACGGCCGCCGCATGTCGGCGGCGCGCGCTTTCCTGCGCCCGGCGATGAAGCGCGCCAACGTCCGCGTCGAGATGAAGGCGCTGGCGACCAGGGTGCTGTTCGAGGGCAGGCGCGCCGTCGGTGTCGAATACCAGCAGAACGGCGAGACGAAGTCGGCGCGTGCCGGTCGCGAAGTCATCCTGTCGGGCGGCTCGGTCAACTCGCCGCAATTGCTGCAGCTGTCCGGCGTCGGGCCTTCCGCGCTGCTGAAAGGCCTGGGCATCCGGATGGTCCACGCCAACGAGAATGTCGGCGCGCATCTGCAGGATCATGTCGGCATCAACTACACCTTCAAGGGCAAGCTGCCGACGCTCAACCAGACGCTGCGTCCCTGGTGGGGCAAGCTGCTGGTCGGCATGCAATATATCCTGACCCGTTCGGGCCCGCTGTCGCTGTCGATGAACAATGCCGGTGGCTTCTTCCGCACCGACCCGGCGGCGACGCGGCCCAACATGCAGCTCTATTTCCAGGCGTTCTCGACCGTCATTCCCAAAAGCGGCGAGCGCCCGATCCTGACGCCGGACCCATGGCCGGGCTTTTCCATCGGCCTGTCCAACTGCCGCCCGTCGAGCCGTGGCGAGATCATGATCCGCTCGGCCAACCCGCGCGAGTACCCCAGGATAACGGCCAATGCCTACTCCACCAATGCCGATGTCGAGGAGATGCTGGCGGCGGTGAAATTCGTCCGCAAGATCGCCTCGATGCCTGCCATGGCCGAGATCATCGAGGAAGAGGTTTTGCCAGGCCCGTCAATCACTTCCGATGCAGACCTGATTCAGGATTTCAGGAAGCGCTCGGGCACCGTCTATCATCCGGTCTCGACCTGCCGCATGGGGCCCGATCCGGCGCGCGCCGTCGTCGACCCGCGTCTCAAGGTGCACGGCATCGACGGCCTGCGCGTCATCGACGCCTCCATCTTCCCCGACAACATCACCGGCAACACCAACGCCGCCTCGATCATGACCGGTTGGAAGGGCGCCGAACTGGTTCTGGAGGACCAAAAATGAAGATCACCGACGTCAAGACCTGGGTTGTCGACAATCCGCCGCCCGGCATCGGCGGCAAGTATTTCATCTTCGTCAAGTTGACCACCGATGGCGGCGTGGTCGGCTATGGCGAGGCCTACAACGCCACCTTCTCCGCCCATGTTACCGCCCGGATGGTCGAGGACATGGCCGAGCGCTATCTCGTCGGCCGCGATCCGCACGACATCGAGAACTTCTTCCGCCGCGCCTATTCGTCCGGCTTCACCCAGCGGCCCGACGTGTCAGGCATGGGCTGCTTCTCGGCGCTGGAAATGGCCTGCTGGGACATCATCGGCAAGGAGGCCGACAAGCCGGTCTACAAACTGCTCGGCGGCCAGGTGCACGAAACGCTGCGTTCCTACACCTATCTTTATCCGCACACCGGCAGCGTCCACTCCGAGGATGCGCACGGCAAGAACGTCTACAACGACCCCGATCTCGCCGCCGCCTGCGCGCTCGAATATGTCGAACAGGGGTTCAACGCCGTCAAACTGGACCCGGCCGGCCCCTACACCGCCTTCGACGGCCACCAGCCGCGTCTTGTCGATATCGACCTGTCCACCCGCATGATCAAGGCGATCCGCGAGGCGGTCGGCACCCGCGCCGACATCCTGTTTGGCACGCACGGCCAGTTCACAGCGTCCGGCGCGCTGCGCATGGCGCGCGCCATCGAGCCCTATGATCCCTTGTGGTTCGAGGAGCCGGTGCCGCCTGACATGCCCGAAGTCATGGCGCAAGTGGCCCGCGCGACCTCGATCCCGATCGCCACCGGCGAACGGCTGACCACCAAGTTCGAGTTCGCCCGCGTCATCGAGAACCGCGCCGCGACCATCCTGCAGCCGGACCTTGGCCGCTCCGGCGGCATTCTCGAAACCAAGAAGATCGCGGCGATGGCCGAGGCCTACCACATCCAGGTCGCCCCTCACTGCTATTGCGGGCCGATCGTCGGTGCGGCCAACATCCAGCTGGCGGTGACACTGCCCAACTTCCTCATCCTGGAATCGCTGAAGCAGTGGGACGGTTTCCATGCCACGCTCTTGAAGAAGAAGATCGAGTGGCAGGACGGCAATGTCATCCCCTCGAGGGAGCCCGGCCTCGGCGTCGAATTGAACGAAGCGGTCTGCGACGCGCATCCCTATACGGGCAAGGACCTGCATCTGCAGATGATGCAGACCCCGCTGATGCCGTGAGCGAGAGCTACGCCTTCATCGGCCTTGGCCATCTCGGCGGCAACCTTGCCGCCAGCCTGATCCGCAACGGCTTTGCCGTCACCGTCTTCGACCGCGATCCCGCCGCCGTCGAGCGCCTGGTGGCGCTCGGCGCCACTGCCGCGAGCAGCCCGGCCGAGGCCGCCGCCCGGGCCGGCAATGCCATCACGTGCCTGCCTTCGCCCAAGGTCAGCGAAGCGGTGCTGGCCGGACCCGGCGGATTGCTGGAGGGCCTTCCCAAGGGCGGCACCTGGATCGAGATGTCGACCAACGGCCGCGACGAGATTCTTCGCCTTGCGGCCCTCGCCTCGGCCAGGGGCGTCGAGACGCTGGAATGCCCGGTCACCGGTGGCGTGCATCTGGCGGCGGCTGGCAAGATCACCGCGCTGGTCGGCGGCGATCCAGCGCTCTACGAACGTCATCGGCCGGCCATCGAGGCGATGTGCGCAAAGTCGTTCCTGATGGGTCCGGTCGGCTCGGCGGCGGTGATCAAGGTGATCACCAACATGCTCGCCTTCATCCATCTCGTCGCCGCCGGCGAGGCGCTGATGCTGGCGAAACAGGGCGGGCTCGACCTCGCCCAGTCCTACCATGCCATCTCAGCCTCCTCCGGCAACAGCTTCGTCCACGAGACCGAAAGCCAGCTCATCCTCAACGGCTCCTACGACATCGGCTTCACCATGGACCTGGCGCTGAAGGACCTCGGCTTCGCGCTGGCGATGGGCAGGGAATTCAGACTGCCGCTCCAACTGGCGCCGCTTGTGAGTGAGATTTTCCAGATGGGCAAACAGGAATATGGCGGCAGCGCCTGGTCCACCCAGATCGTCAAATTGCTCGAGGATGCCGTCGATACCGACCTGCGCGCGCCCGGGTTTCCGGCCAAGCTGGAACTCTGACATCAGCCAGTTACCAAGCGATTTCAGGACGTTGGATTGATGGGCGGATTCATCTGAATCAATCTGTCAACGGCTTGATTCAGTCTCTGAGCGTCAATGCACCCGGCAGGATCTCGAAGGTCGCGGGTATGCGTCCCGGCGACTCGCCGTCTATATCGACCAGGGCGCCATTCTCTGACGCATCGCCGAGCGGCTCGACCACCACTTTCCTGCCGCGCAGGATGGTGATCGCCGGATGGTTGCGGTGCCGGCCGCCATAGAGCAGCCGGATGTCCCAGATCAGCTTCAGCTTGCCGGCGGCGCGCAGGATGACGATGTCGAACTGCCCGTCGGTGATTTCGGCATCCGGCGCGATCATCATGCCGCCGCCGAAGAACTTTCCATTGGCGACCGCCACCAGCGCCATGCGCGCTTCGACGGGTGCGCCGTCGTCGACCGTGATCCTGACGTCCTGAAAACGGTAGCGGATGAACTCCACCACGGTGCGCCACAGGAACAGTGCCTTGGCCGACATCCTGCCCTTGCGCTTGTCGGCATTGACGGCGCGGTCGGTGGCGCCGGAAAGTCCCAGACTGGCGATGTTGATGAAGTGCCGGCTGGCCAGCGCGCCGTGATCGTCGATGTAGCCGATGCGCCCGGCATCGACCTTGCGGCCCTTGGCTTCGGCCAACCGCTTCAGCACGGCATCCACCTCTTTCGGCAGGCCGAGCCCGCGCGCGAAATCGATGCCGGTGCCGCACGGCAACAGGCCAAGTTCAGTGATCCGGCCGCTCTCCTGGGCCGCCTGCAGAAGCCCGTCGGCCACTTCGCTGGCGGTGCCGTCACCGCCGGCCGCAATCACCAGATCGAAGCCAATCATTGCGAGATCGATTGCCAGCCTTTCGGCATCGCCTTCGGCCTGCGTTTCGCGCAGCTCGAATTCGCCGAAATGCTTTTTCAGCGACACGGCAACATCAGGCCAATGCCGTTTCAGCCGGCCGCCACCGGCAATCGGGTTGAGAACCACTCCGACTTTCAAAATACCCGCCCTCCCCGGCGCCGGACATGCAGGTCCGATCCTTTGCCGGCATTGAAGCCCGCGACCACCGGCGGAGCAAGGGGCGCTGTCGGCTCGTACGCAAAAAAGCGGGCGGGCTGTCTAAAGCAGCCGGCGCTCGAATTCCCCGATTTGTGGCTAACGATCCCCGGTAATCCCGCTATCCACAGGGCAGCGGCCATTCCCCAGGACCCTTACTCGGCGTACGTTAAACCCATCTCAGGCGGCTACCGATCATCAAGCCGAAAGGCGAAGTGAAAGGCGGATTTCCTGAGGCCCGTACGGCCCGAAGCGAGAGCAGGCTTGCCTGTTTCGAGGGACGGAGCCGAGACCTACGGGGCCGCGGAAAGCGTGCCAACGCCTACGGCGGACCGATGCTGCCATGAAGGACGGCAAAAACCTTCGATGGTGCGCAGGGCAAAGCTCGCAAGGGTGGAGACCGGCGTGGTCCCGAACGGACGCTGCTCTCGGGCGGCGGACTGGCAGGACCGTCAAAATCAAGGCCGGCAAGGCGCGACGACTTTACGGAAGTTGCTGCCGCGACCGTGTCCTGATCTGACAGGGAGGCGCTGGGAGAAATCCCGGCGCCGACTGTCTTTTGGCCTCCCGATGCCCTTTGGCGGCGATCTTGCGAGCGCCGCTTCTCCACGCGCTAAAATCGGTTAGTATCGCCTGGTCAGAGCCCGTTTGAAAACGCGCTCTGCCGAGTCGGATGGCGTGGTTTTCGAGAACCGAAGCGCAGCGGACCTTTGGGTCCGTGAGCATCGGAAGCGCAGAAAACCGCGTCAGGCGGCCGGCAGAGTAGCGTTTACAAATGGGCTCGTAGAAGGGGGATACTTCATGACGCTCGTCCAGAAGCTTGCCGTTGCCTATGCCTTCCTGTTCTTCGGCGTCGTCGCCATCGGCTACATACCGGCCTTCAACGATGCCGACGGCAATCTGTTCGGCCTGTTCTCGCTGCAATGGTACGATGATCTGCTGCACGCCTTCTCCGGCGTCTGGGCGCTGGCCGCCGCCTTCATCTCGCACCGCCAGGCAGTGTTCTATTTCAAGCTGTTCGGCTCGGTCTACCTTTTCGACGGCGTGCTCGGGCTGGTCACCGGTTCCGGCTGCCTCGATGCCGGTATCTTCATCAACGGCTTCCGCTCCCTCAACGATATCGAATTCCCGGCCCGCTTCTTCGCCAACCTGCCGCACATCGTCATTGGCGGCTTGGCCGTCTATGTCGGCTTCCGGCTGGCCAGGCGCGTACACGACCACTTCGCCACGGCCTGACCAGGCATGTTCCTGTTCCGCTGGCTGAAGCGCATCATCAAGACGATCCTCTGGCTGATCGTCGTCGTCATCCTCATCCCGATCGCCGGGCTGAGCTACGGCTTCCTGACGACGTCGTCGCTCGAGAAGACGCCGCTGCCCGGCATTGCCGACGGCGCCCCGCCCAAGGCGCTGGCCGACAAGGTCCGCGCCGAGATTCCGGGTTACCAGCGGCCGGAGGAATCGACCTTCCTCACCTATCCGGAATGGGCGATCGTCTACGCCGCACGCGAATATGCCGGCTTCGTCGACAAGGACCAGCCGAGCGGCTTCCCCTACTGGTCCTATATCGGCCGCTTCTGGCAGGACTACGCCATGGTGATCCGCGCCAGCGCTCCCTACAAGTTCAACTACGCCAACCACCAGATGCTGGTCATCATCGGCACCAGCCACTCGATCGAGCATATATTGCAGTGGGCCTATGAGAACACGGTCGGCCGCATCACCGAGGCGACGACGGCCAAGCGCACTGCCGCCGACATTTATCAGGCCAAGGTCGCGGCGGACTATGCCGCGTTTCTCGACCAGGTGCCCTGGTATCAGTTCCCGTATGCCGACAAGCGTGCCGGCCTGTTTGCCGTGCAGCCGGCGCCGGGCGACAGCTCGATCCGCACCAGCGAACGCAAGCTGGCGTTCGGCCTCGCCGACACCATCAAGCAGGGCTATGCCGACCTGATAAAAAAGGCCCTCGCTGCCACGATGGACCCCGCCTTGCTCGACATCCATGTCTGGGCCAAGGGACCCGTCGGCGAAGCCACGCGCAACGAGCCCGACACCTTGCTCGAACGCGACATGGGCGCTGACGGCACCGTCTTCGTCACCAGGCGCTATCAGGTCTTCACCGAAATGATCCCGCGCCTGATCGACAAGGGCGTCTCCTTCGTCGAGATCGGCGGCAATGACGAGATCATGGTCACGGTGCTCTCCACCGATACGATCGCCGTTCCCGAAGGCATGCGCATCCTGTTCAGCTATCCGCTGCCGGCCGATCAATCCACGCGCCGCACCGGCATGGTCGTCGCCGTGCGTAAGCTGCATCTCGTGCTGCCGGCGCTGGTCAAGTCCGGCGCCAGGCTCGAACACGTCTACGATTACTGAGGCCTTTCGGTCACGCCCGGCCAAGATTAGGCATTTCCTGGCCTCCGCCACGCCCATTCCACAATCGCGGCCAAATCCCGCCTTGTTCGCGCGCGAAGGAATGGGAAGAAATGGAAGGGCTGCCGGGGGGCATCTCGAAGGGACAAGACCGTGATCAAGACCGCCCTTGTCGCCATGACCATTGTCGGCTGCGACTGCGACGCCAAGCTTTGCGAATATATCGGCGAGACGCCGGCCAAATGGTCGACCGTCGCCGAGTGCGAAGCCGCGATGAAGAGCCAGATGCTGCACGAGCGCAATTTCAACTATCCGCTCGTCTCCGGCATTTGCCGCACGAAGGGTTCGTCGTCCTCCTCGCAGCTGGCCGAGACCGCATCGCGCCCGGAATTGAAGCCCGCCAGCCGGGTCGTCAGAACCGAAAGCCCGCTGCCGCCGGAACTCAGCCACCGGCCGAGCGTCTCGGTCGGTTCGCCGACGACCGCCATGGAAGCCGACGCCGCCCGGCCCGTTGCCTATGAACAGGTGGTCGATGGCGGAACCGGTGTGCTCTATCGCACCAAGAACGGCTACGCCGTGGTCAAGACCGATCTCGGCCGCGCCGCCTCGGCAACCGCCGACGCCGCGAAGCGCTCTGTGAACTGGCTGGCTGGCCTGATGCCGAAGGGGCTGTAGGCCCGCTGGCGTCTCAGTTCGACGACCGCGTGATCAGGCAGGCACATAGGTCAACCTGATCACGTCGTCGCCAATCAAATCGCTGGCCACAAAGCGAAGCGGCGGCCGGGGGCCGGCGAAGAATGGTTTGCCATGACCAAGCACGAACGGATGGAGGTAGAGTTGGTACGCATCGACAAGACCAAGGTCGGTCAGGCTTCGTGCCAGGCCTGGTCCAGAAACTGAAATCTCCCCGACGAGCTCAGCCTTAAGCCCGCGTATCACCGCCTCGACGTCATCCGCGACAAGTGTTGCGTTGGGGCCGACCGACTTCAGAGAGCGCGACACAACCCACTTCGGTTGGCTCCGCCACGCCGCCGCGAATTCATGCGCCTCCGCACTCCACTCAGCATGGTCTTCGTCCCAATAGCGCATGACCTCGTACATGCCGCGCCCGTACACACTGCCGCTCAAATTGCGCACTTGCTCTATCCAGTGACGAAAGATCGTCGGGCCCGACGGCATTTTCTGGTGGTCGACATAACCGTCGAGTGACTGGTTCATTCTGAAAATGAGCTTCGCCATGCTGCAGGATCTCCAACCCGGGGTCTTCAGAATAACTTGAGCCGCCGTTACGCAAAACCCCAGCCGAAATCCAAACTGAGACACGATCCTAGTCCGGCCTGAACCTGACTTTCAGGCTCTGCCAGAACTTCTCGACAAGCGGCTTTTCGGTCGCTGCATCCTCGCCGGCAATGCGGGTGATGAACAGCAGCCCCCGATCGGCCAGGCCGAAGCCGACGATCTCGAAATCGGCGGTGTCGGTGCGTGTCTTCACCTCGGCCCGGATCCCGGTCAATTCCTTGCCGTCGGCGAGTTTGCGCGTGGTCGGCCCCTGCGTCAGCTTGGCGCCGGCCTGCACCGATTCCCTGGTCATCTCCTGCAGCATCAATTGGTTGAGCGACACCGGATTCATGGCGCCATATTCCTGCACGACGACGATCGTGCCCAGCGCCGAGGCCATCAGATACTGCGTGATGTCATCGCCGAGATCGGTCTTGGTCACCGAAATGCCGCTGGGGTGGACGAAGGAAAAATCGCTGCCGGAAAAGGTAGCGAAGTCGTTGCGCTCGAGCGTCACCTTGCTCTGCTTGCCGCCGGGCAGCGTCACATCGGCGCTCTCGCCGGGATCGATATCGACCGTCACGCCGTCGATGGTCAGCTTGAAGGCCTTGAGATCCTCGCCTCCGGCCGGTCCGGCGCACAGCGCGATGAGGGTGAGTGCCGCCGCCGATACCATCCGCATGGCTGTTCTCCTGCTTCTTACGACACCCCGCTCAGCGCCTTGATGGCACGGTAGAAGGTCGAGGAAAACAGTTCCGTTGGGTCATGCTGCCGCTTCGCCGCCAGGAAGGCCGGCAGTTCGGGATAGGAGGCCAGCAACTGCCTGGCCGTATAATGCAGCTGGTAAGGCAGGAAGAAGCGCCCGCCATGCTTGATCGTCACGTCGATCAGCGCCCGCGTCAGCGCCCGCATCCTGGCATTGCCGTCGGCATCGGTCGGCTGGTTGACGTAGAGCACCAGCGAATAGGCCGGCTCCGGCGCGTAGGTCAGCGCCACATCCTCCCTGTGGACGATGCGCACCGAAGCATTGAGCACCGGCAGCGTCTGGTTGCGCAGGATCTCGCGCGCTTCCGCGATGAATTCGACATAGGCGGCACGCGGAATAAAATATTCGTGCAGGATGTCGGTCTCTTCCATCTGATCGTTGAACAGATAGGGCACCGAATCGTGCATCGGGTTGTTGCGGGTGACGAGACAGGCCTCGCCCTCGGCCATGGCCGAGGTGCGCGCCACCGTGCAGCTTTCGAATTTCGGCTCCAGTGTCTTTTCGGTGAACCACTTCAATTCCTGGAACAGGCTGCCCCATTTCGCCAGGTTGATGATCACCCGCTTCAACCCGACCGATCCCGGTTCGCCGATCTCGGGCTGATCGGCCGGCGGCCGCTCGGCCACCTTGTCGTAACGGTAGACGATCATGTCCTCGAGGAAATTGCCGGGCGCCGTCGACAGATGGCCGTAGAACAGGCCGATATCCTTGTTCGGCTCCAGCACCTTGGCGAAGAATTCCGGAAAATCGTCCGATTTGATGATTTCGCGCGAGGTGCGGTAGACGGCGTTGTCGACGATATCGAGCGTCGCCTCCAGCACCACGCCGAACAGGCCGTAACCGCCGACGACGTGGCGGAACAGATCGGTGTTCTCGGTCGGCGAGCAGGTCGTCACCGAACCGTCGGCCAGCATCACCCGCATCGAGCGGATCGAGCCCGCCACCGAACCCGCCTGGTGGTCCATGCCATGCGCATTGACCGACAGCGAACCGCCGACCGAGAAGATGTCGGTCGACTGCATCGCCTTCACCGCGAAGTGCGGATGCAGAAGGTTCTGGATGTCATGCCAGCGCGCGCCCGGCTGCAAGGTCATGGTCTTGGCCGCCGCATCGACGGTGACCCTGTTGAACTTTCTGAGGTCGAGCACAAGCGCGTTGTCGTCGAAGGCATGCCCGCCCATGGAATGGCGGATGGCGGCCAGCGATATTTTCAGCCCATTGGCACGAGCGAAGGCCAGGGCCTTGGCGATGTGCTCGTCCCCGCTGACCTCGACCACGCCGTAGACCGGCGTCATCGACAGGCCGCTGGCATCGTTGATGTCACCACCCTTTGCCGACCAGGGCAGTGACGCATCGAAGGCCGGCGCATTGTCCAGCGGCTTCAGAGGCAGCGCGAAGCCGTCTATATCGGCTATCCGTCCTGCGTTCTTCGGCCCCGAAGGTCCGCGTGCCAGCCGCGCCACCGTGTTGCCGCCCCACAGCACCGCGCCGCCGACGACAGCCGCACCCAGCAGCAATCGCCGCGACAGGCGAAACCCTTTTTGCTCGTCGGCCATGACTATCCCCCGCTGGCCAAGGGATAGCGCGGCTCTTTGGCAAAAACCATAGCGGCGCCGCCGGGACGGCGGTTTGCCTGGCGTCGAGGGTGGAGGGCACGAAATGGCCGGTCCCCTGAGGACCGGCCAGAATGGAACAGGGTCTGAAATTGCGTCAGCAGGTCTGCCGACGAACGACGCTGACGCCTTACGAGGCCTTCTTGATCGACGTCACGATGCCGGTCTTGTCATCGACGGTCACCGCCACCTTGGCGCCGACCTTCAGTTTCCCGATCGTCGCTTCGGGCGACAGCTGGTAGATCTTGCCGTCGTCGAGGGTGATCGACTTGGTCGTCGGATCGACGGCCTGGATGGTGCCCTGAACGGTCGCGGCATAAGCGGTGCCGAGGAAGGCGAGCAGAGCAGCGCTGGTTGCGAGGGTCTTCTTCATTGGTAAGCACTCCGTGCTGTTTCACTTTTCCGGACCGCCGCCTTGGGAAACGACAGCACCGGACGGCCTGAAACTGGACGGAAAGCGTACCCTCCGCAAATCACATTGGGTGAATTTTCGCAAACAATATCATAGGCTTAATTCCGACACATTATCTGCGACCGAGATCATTTCAGGCCGCTTCGGCTCCCCCAATGAACGCACTTCTGTCCGCGAAAAGAGTCACTTGGCCGATTGTGACGGGCGGCTTTCGATCACCACGCAGCCGCCGCAATCCATCTCGGGCGGCATCACGAAACAGAGCGCTGACCGATCGTCGATACACATTTTGTTTCGCGGATCAGTTCAAAAACCGCCACGCCAACGCTGATCAAACTCGCGCTACGGTTGCAAACCGACGTCGAATGCGGGATGGTGTCGACCGTTGACATGAAGGGGCCTTCCATGAAGCTTGCAGTCCGGACTGCGATGTCCCTGATGCTGGCGCTTGCTCCAGGATTGGCCGGCGCACAAGCCACGGATCCGGGCGACGACAAAACAATTATCTTCACTCCCGGCGACCCAGAGATGGCAGCGGCGACCGCGCAGGCGCTCGCCAGCCTGGACGACTTCCTGGCACTGTCCGAGGCGCCTCCCGCCGTCACAGAGAGGTTCAAATTGAAGGTCAAGGTACGGGACGGCAACGTCACCGAACACTTCTGGGTCATACCGTTCCGCCGCACCGAAACCGGATTTGTCGGCATATTGGCAAACCAGCCGGAGGAAGTGCACAACGTCGTCCTCGGCCAGAACATAGAATTCACCAGGGACGATATTTCCGACTGGGGATACACACGCGGCGGACGTCAGGTCGGCAGCTTCACCGTGTGCGTCATGTTCAACAAAATGTCGAAAGAAGAGGCGGACTACATGCGTGACAAATACGGCTTCGAGTGCTGAAAGCGCAGCCCGATCAACCCGCTTCGTCCTTCGCGCCGATCTTGCGCACAAGTGCCGCCGTCGCCAGCATCGCGCCCATGTCTGATATCATCGGCGCGACATGCCTGCTGTAGTCCAGCGGCACCGAAATATCCGGCAGCTCGAAGAAGTTCTTCGTCTGCGGCAACAGCAGGAAACCATCGCTGCCGTTGAGCGCGACGCGGGCTGGGTCGTCCGGCCAGGTTTCGCCAAGCCATTTCAGCGCCTGCGCCAGCCGGCCGCTCACCAATGGCTGTGCCGCCCCGAGATTGTCGGTGCGGAACTCGTAGGCGGCGTCGAGCAAAGCGTCGCCGCTGGACAGCTCTTGCAGCTTGCTGGCGAATATGCCGCGAAAGAAGCTGATCACCGCGTTGGTCCGCCGCGTCGCCACCAATATGCCGGGAAACGGCGCGATGGTCTCGAAAGCGACGATGACGCCCTGGAAGGCGGTCGAGGAGCCTTTGCCCGACCCTTCCCGCAGATGCGCCTCGTACAGCTCGAACGGAAACCCCTCATAGCGGCCCGCCACGATGTCGTCGAACGCCTGCCGGTTGAACGGACCAACCGCCGTGCGCGGCAACCGGTCGAAGGAATTCGGCGTCACGCCATGCTGGTAGCGCATGTCGGCGATGAAGCCGAAGATGATCGGCAGCAGCGTCTCGCGGAACGATTGCTGCAGCCGCGTCGCCGGTTTCCTGGCCTGGAAATAGAGCAGGATCGAAGCCGCGAAGCCGATCACATAGAGAAATACATGCGGCGTCGAGACCCATTGCTCGTTGGGGTCGGCGACCTTGTTGAACAGCCAGGCGACCAGCACCACGGCCACCAGCACCAGCCCCACGAACACCGGCACCCGCCAGCGCACCTGCCGGACCGCCGAAGCCCTCGCCGCTTCATAGGCCTCGATGTCTTTCCGGATGCCGGCGATGACCGTTTCGCTCGGCATGAAATCCGCTGATTCCACCGCTACCCCCGCAAGCCTGCCTCTGCGGGAGCATGATAGTTGGTTTTGCAAGGGCCGCCAGATGGTTAAGCGGGAACGCCTTCATCGGTTGGTGGAGAAGGAAAGATCGCTTTCAGTCGCTCCGCGACCCTGTCACGCATTCGGCCCTCCAAAGCCTCCACCAACACCAGCCGCTCGTGGTCGCCAGCGCGCAGGCGCATGAAGGGATGCATCCGGTAAGACGCGATCCTGCCGCGCGTCCCGGCATCGGCACTGACATCGACAACGAGGATAGAGCCGATGCGGCCCGGCCATGGCTGCCGGGCAAAGGCGGTACCGAGGAAATCGCCGAGCCCATAGGCGACGATCGTCCCGTCAATCTTTTCCACCGGCTGCACGACATGGGCATGATGGCCCGCGATCAGCCCGGCGCCCTGCCCGGCCAGCCGCCTGGCCAGCGCTCGCGTCCCGTCGCGCGGAAAATGTCGGAACTCCCAGTCCCAATGCGGCACGGCGCAGAGAAGGTCCAAGCCAGCGGGTGGCCAGCTCGCCGGATCGCTGTCCATCGAAACGCGCCCGGCAAACAGTTTTTCATCGGCGTTCCGCCACAGCGTGAAGGCGGCGAAGCCGATATCAAGCGATCCAACCTGAATCGGCACAACCGGACCGTCGGCCAGGCCGATCGTGCGGATGCCGAGCCGCAGCAACGCCGCGATTGTCTCGTCGAAACCGGCGATGCCCTGATCCAGCACATGGTTGTTGGCCAGCGACAGCACGAGTTTTTCGCGCGCAACACCAACCGCCGTCAGCGCCTCGGCCAGGAACGGCTCGCTCATCGCATGATGCGTGCCGAGCCTTGTGCCCAGCACCGCGCTTGGCCTGTCCACAACAGGGCTTTCGCAATTGCCGATCACCAGATCGGCAGCGCCGAGCAGCGCCTTGATCGCCGGATCGCAATCCGGCGCGCTGCGGTTGGCCACCGCCGAGATGTCGCCGACAAAGGCAAGCCGCACCGCTTGCTTCGGCGGTGGATCCATCAGCGTCCCGGCCATCGGCGCAAAGTCTTGAGCGTCGCCGGCCAATGACGGCTTCAGGAAACGCGGCAGCCAGGACAGCTTGTAGGAAAACGGATAATTCGACACGCGATGCCCAATTGTTTGCCCTGTGTAGACCGTCCGCCGGGCGGGTTGAAGCGCGGCGCTGCAAATGGTGTATGTTTGCACTGCGCGACAAACATTGGGGGGAAAAGATGACACGACTGGCAGGCCTGCTGACATCCGCTTTCATTCTGCTCCTGCCGCTGTCTTCCGCGTCGGCGGCAATGCCAGAAGCGGCAACCACATTGTTTGAGGCGAAGACCGTGGCCGCGCGCGACACCGCTCTCTCGACGCTGGAGGCTGCCGCGCCAAAAGACCCGGCATCCGCCTATGCGGCCGGGGCGGGCGAGTTCTTTACCGCACTGGAGATCCTGGCCACCGGCCTGCACCGTCATGGTTTCGAAAGCCCGCAATCCTTCATGCTGCCGCTGATGCGGTTGCCGGTGCCCGACAATCCCAATCCCGAGCCGCTCACTTACGAGCAGTTCCGCGCCATCCTGGTCGGCTTCCGTGACCGGCTGGAGAAATCCGCAGCCACGTTTGCCTCGGTGCCGCCCGATGCCGATATCGGCATGGTCATCGATCTCACCCATGCCGGCATCGACCTCAACGAGGACGGCACCATCGCGCCGGACGAGAGCATGGCGGCGATCATCGCCTCACTCTCGCGCGGCGGTATCTCGTCGGACGCCGCCGCCCCCACGCTCACCTTCCGCTTCGACCGCGCCGACGGCTACTGGCTGCAGGGCTATGCCGAGTTCCTGATGGCGCAGGCCGATTTCTGGCTGGCGCATGATTTCAGGAGCACCTTCGACGGCTCGTTTCACATGCTGTTCCCGCGCGCCAAATTGCCGCTGCAGGATATTCTGGTGCCGCCGGCCGGCGACATGGGCTCGAGCATCTTCTCCTCGGAATGGCGCATCGCCGATTTCATCTCGATGGTGCATCTCGTCAACTGGCCGGTGATCGAACCGGAGCGCCGGCAAGCAGCGCGCCGCCACCTGCTGGAAATGATCCGGCTGTCGCGCGAGGACTGGAAGGCGATCCGCGCCGAGACTGACAATGACCGCGAATGGCTGCCTGGACCGCAGCAGAAGGGCGAGAACCCGCTCACCGGCCTCGAAGTCGGCGAGGAGCAGGTCCAGGCCTGGCTCGCCGCCTTGACCATGGCCGAGGATCTCCTGGAGGGCCGCAAGCTGCTGCCGCATTTCCGCGTCACCGCCAGTACTGGGCTTGGCATCAACATGAAGCGCTTCTTCGACGAGCCAAAAAACTTCGATCTCGTGCTGTCGATCACCGGCCCGGCCATCGCGCCCTACCTCGAAAGCGGCGAGCTCGCGACCAGCGACGATTTCGACCAGATCCAGCGCCAGTTCGGCGGCGGCGGGTTTTTGACGTTTGCGCTTTGGTTCAACTGAGGGTGGGCCGTTTGAGGCCGCCTTCCCGCGAGAAATCTAGCATGGCAGGCAACAGTTTTACCGGAAACACGCGCGCCTTTTGTAGGCAGGTCTGCCGACAGTCGGTTCGCTGCATACACCGCGCGGAGGCGCTGCGTAAAAATTAGCAGTGGCTGTTTTGCTTGACTCGGCCGCCAAAAACAGGCAGCAAAACCAGGTCGGAAGGGCGACAACACCACTTTCCTGGCCGTGGACGAAGGCTGATTTGGCCAAAATCCACATCTCGTCGTTGGTTTTGAGAGGAATTGATTAACCAACTTTGTCCATATTTTGAAGCAATCGGCAACCAACTACAGACGCGGCAAACGCGTCGGGGACCACCTGGGATCACTCACAGAATGGTCGTCGCGGCTCTCAAGGCCACGTACGGGGAAACCGATTGAAGCGAGATTGGTTGCATGGCGTTGTTGAGTACACACAAAAAAAACCGGGGACAGCGTGAGGGCGGCGAGTTCGTCGATGCTCCACGTTCCCCTTCCTTCAACGCTGGCCGGGTGGCCCGCTGGGTCGCGCTGCCTTGCGTCAGCACCGCCATCGGCCTTTGGTTGATCGGCACCATGGCTGGCCTCAGTTCCGTCGGCGCCTCTCTATCGGCAACTTCGGTTGGCCTGCCCCAGACACTGTCGACACCGGGATCGCTCGCACTTGCCGATCCGCTGAAGCAGCACTTTTTGAAAGCACCCTTCGTGCTGGCCAACGCCAATGGCGGCACTCAGGCCCTGCATGATCATTCGGTGCAGTGCGGCGCCAGCTGTTTCAAGCTGGCCAGGGTAAGCGCGCGGGCGGAAAAATCCGAACGTCTTGTAGCGCAGGCAAAGCCGATGCCCGCCGCCGTGAAGTCGAAGGCGCAGGAGCGCTTCGAACGCATGGAAGCGTCGCTTTCGCCGATGAAGCTGGCCGCTGCCTTTGCCGACGCCGGAAAGCCTGCCGCCAGTGCCAACACCCGCCCGGTGATCTCCACAGTCGCACCGCGAATTGCCGAGGCGTCGTTGGTGCCCTCCGTCCAGGTCACAGCCAGCCTGTCCGATAGCATGCCAGTTCCGGCGGCCGAACGTTTCGCCCGGCTGGATACCGACTCGGTGGTCGTTCAGACCGCACCGCCTCCGATGGGCTTTGCCCAATCCGGTACGCCGGACAATTCGCAGTTGGCGCTTGCTCTGGTGCAGTCCCTGCCGGCCGATGACGAGGCGTTCGCCTCACCGCTGCCGATCGAGGAATCGTCAGCCGATGTCGTGGTTTCACCCGTCGAAACCCAGCAGGATCAACCCGGCGATGCCGCCTCCCTGCCGGACGCTCTGACCGACGACGTGCCGTTGCCGACCCGGCGTCCGCAATTCGACGCGCCGCAGCCCAAAGTGGTCCAGCAGGAGCCTAAGTCCGTCCAGCAGCCGAAATCCGTTCAGCAGCCGAAGCCGGCACGCGAGACGGTCCAGCAGGCCCAGCCGGCAAAACCGACGCGGCAAGGCCGGCCGGCCGATGGCGGCGATGTGCTGGCCTATGCCAAGCCCGACACGCCCTCGGGCGGCCTTGGCAAGGCGTTCAGGAACCTCTTCAACTCGCCAGCCGCCAGGAGCGGAGCCGGCAATGGCGTCGCCGTGTACGACATCAGCAGCGCGACCGTCTACATGCCTGACGGCTCGAGGCTCGAGGCGCATTCAGGCATCGGCGCCATGGCGGACCAGCCGCGTTATGCCGACCAGAAGAATCGCGGACCGACGCCGCCCAACACCTACAATCTGTCGATGCGCGAGTCGCGCTTCCACGGAGTGGAGGCCTTGCGCCTGACACCGGTCGATGGCCGCAACAAATACAATCGCAACGGCCTGCTGGCCCATACCTACCTGCTCCGGGGCCGCTACGCCCAGTCGAGCGGCTGCGTCGCCTTCAAGGACTATGCGCGCTTCCTCGCCGCTTTCAAGAAGGGCAAAATCAAACGCCTCGTCGTGGTGCCGCGCCTGAACGGGTCGGCGACGCAGGTCGCATCAGCCGCCAGGGGCGTGTAACGACAAGAGGCTTTCGGGCGCCTTCCCGCTGCTGCTGACAGCCTGCTGTCAGGAGCAGCGCTGTCCGGCACGCCTCTCCCCACCGCGCTCTTTCCATTTTGGCCAGGAAATCCCATATTCGGGACATGGCCAAATCTCCCGATCAGAAAACGCCGCCGACGGCGAACGACGACCGCGCCGCGCCGAAGCGGCGCAGCCCGCTGACCGATTTCCTCGACGCCTCCGAGCCGCTGCACAAAGGCGGCTTCGCCGAGATGCCGCAGCCGGAACTCTCTGGCACGCCGCTGACCGGTTCGATCGCGGATTGGGCCGAGCAGATCGAGCAGGAAGCCGAAAACGAAGGACGTCTTGTCGCCAAGGGTGACGGCGGCAAATCGCCGAAGCCGTCGAAGAAGATACCCGAGCGCTCAAGCTCGCCGGGGCGCAGTTCGCGCGGCACCTCGATGGGTGGCGCGGCGTCAGCCAGGGAGCGCACGGCAGCCGGGCTCAATCCGGTCGCCGGCCTCGACATTTCGCTGGAGGACGCCGAGACCATGGCCTCGGGCAGCGTCACCGCGACGGTGGCGGCACTGTCGGCGCTAATCGAATCCGGCAATCCGCTGCACAAGGACGGCGTGCTGTGGACGCCGCACCGCCCTGCCCGCCCCGAAAAATCCGAAGGCGGCATCGCCATCAAGATGGTGTCGGAGTTCGAGCCGGCCGGCGACCAGCCGACCGCGATCAAGGATCTGGTCGAAGGCGTCGATAACCACGACCGCACCCAGGTGCTGCTCGGCGTCACCGGCTCAGGAAAAACCTTCACCATGGCCAAGGTGATCGAGGAGACGCAGCGGCCTGCCTTGATCTTGGCGCCGAACAAGACGCTTGCCGCGCAGCTCTATTCCGAGTTCAAGAAATTCTTCCCGGAAAACGCCGTCGAGTATTTCGTCTCCTACTACGATTATTACCAGCCGGAAGCCTACGTCCCGCGCACCGACACTTTCATCGAGAAGGAATCCTCGATCAACGAGCAGATCGACCGCATGCGCCACTCGGCGACGCGTTCGCTGCTTGAGCGCGACGACGTCATCATCGTCGCCTCTGTGTCCTGCATCTACGGTATAGGCTCGGTCGAAACCTATACGGCGATGACCTTCCAGATGCAGATCGGCGACCGGCTCGACCAGCGCGCGCTGCTCGCCGATCTCGTCGCCCAGCAGTACAAGCGGCAGGACATCAACTTTGTCCGCGGCTCGTTCCGCGTGCGCGGCGACACCATCGAAATCTTCCCGGCCCACCTGGAAGACCGCGCCTGGCGCATCTCGATGTTCGGCGACGAGATCGAGCAGATCACCGAATTCGACCCGCTGACCGGCCAGAAGACCGGCGAGCTGAAAAGCGTCAAGATCTACGCCAATTCGCACTATGTGACGCCGCGCCCGACGCTGAACCAGGCGATCAAGTCGATCAAGGAAGAGCTCAAGCACCGGCTGGTCGAACTGGAGCGGGCCGGCCGCCTGCTTGAGGCACAGCGGCTGGAACAGCGCTGCCGCTTCGACCTCGAAATGCTGGAAGCCACCGGCTCGTGCGCCGGCATCGAGAACTATTCGCGCTATCTCACCGGCCGCCAGCCGGGCGATCCGCCGCCGACGCTGTTTGAGTACATCCCCGACAACGCGCTGGTCTTCATCGACGAAAGCCATGTCACCGTGCCGCAGATCGGCGGCATGTATCGCGGCGACTTTCGCCGCAAGGCGACGCTGGCCGAATACGGCTTCCGTCTGCCGTCCTGCATGGACAACCGGCCGCTGCGCTTCGAGGAGTGGGATGCCATGCGTCCGCTTTCGGTCGCGGTCTCGGCGACCCCTGGCGCCTGGGAGATGGAACAGGCCGGCGGCGTCTTCGCCGAGCAGGTCATCCGTCCGACCGGCCTGATCGATCCGCCGGTCGAGGTCCGCCCGGCCAAGAGCCAGGTCGACGATGTCGTCGGCGAGATTCGCGATACCACCAAGGCCGGCTACCGCACCTTGGTCACCGTGCTGACCAAGCGCATGGCCGAGGATTTGACCGAGTATCTGCATGAACAGGGCATCCGCGTCCGCTACATGCACTCCGACATCGATACGCTGGAGCGCATCGAGATCCTGCGCGATCTGCGCCTCGGCGCCTTCGACGTGCTGGTCGGGATCAATCTTCTGCGCGAAGGCCTCGACATTCCCGAATGCGGCTTCGTCGCCATTCTCGACGCCGACAAGGAAGGTTTCCTGCGATCGGAAACCTCGCTGATCCAGACCATCGGGCGCGCCGCCAGAAACGTCGACGGCAAGGTCATCCTCTATGCCGACCAGGTGACCGGCTCGATGGAACGGGCGATGGCCGAAACCAACCGTCGCCGCGAAAAGCAGATGGAGTGGAACGCGGCCAACGGCATCACACCGGAATCGGTCAAGTCGCGCATCTCCGACATTCTCGATTCGGTCTACGAGAAGGACCACGTCCGCGCCGATATCTCGCAGTTCACCGACGGTGCCGGCGCCATGATGGGCAACAACCTCAAGGCCCATCTCGACGCGATGGAAAAGCAGATGCGCGATGCCGCGGCCAATCTCGACTTCGAGAAGGCGGCCCGCATCCGCGACGAAATCAAGCGCCTGCGTGAGATGGAACTGTCCATCTCCGAAGACCCGCTGGCCAAATACGCCGACATGGAAAGCCCGGCCTCCGGCCGCGAAAAGGGCAAGCACAACAAGGGCGTGGCCAAACATCGTACAGCAGAGGAACAGGAGCGTTTTCGCAAGCTCGACGCAGCGCGTGCCGCCGAAGAGGCAGCCAAGGCTGCCCGGCCCAACCTCTTCCGCAAGCCTGATCTCGACGAGATGGGCGCCGATGGCACTGTGCCGGTGAAAAAGCCGCTGTTTTCGAAACCCTCGATCGACGACATGGGTCCAGGTACCGACATGCCGACGCCGGCCGGCGCGGTGTCACGCTCGCTGTTCAAGAAACAGTCGGCCGAAGAGGCGCACGGCTCCGACTTCGGCATTCCCGGCGACGTCACCAAGCCACTGTTCAAGAAGAACTCGCTCGATGAAATGACTGTACGGCGGACGGAAAAGCCGGTCGAAGGAAAAGTGCCGGCCAAGCCGCAGTCAATCTCCCCCCAAGTGGGGGAGATGCCCGGCAGGACAGGCGCGAAGGAACGCGACGATTCCGCTAAGCCAATCGTTCGCCAGCGCGCCGGCATCGGCTCATACGAGGATCCAGGCGACGCCCGCCGCGACAAACGCCGGCCGGGGAAGACGGGACGGCCGGGACGGTAGGAAGCTGCAGCATCGAGCCTGCGATCGGTTGCGGATTTCAGATGCCGCCGCTTAGAATGAGTGATGGTCGTCGTTCGCAGACTTGATGAAGAGGAGTTCAAGGCTTGCTTTGCCGAGCCGATGACGAATATCACCGCGACGGCGAATGCTGTCGTAGACATATGGTCCTATGTCGACGCGCTAAATCTGGACGAAGTCGGCGTGCCCTATTTGAACGACGTCCATTATGTTTACCGGGACGTTCAAAACCGGTTTGATCAAGTTTTGATTGGCACCGGCAGGTTCAACGCCCTGCTTGTGATCGTTGTCGATCTCGGCAGAAGCGCGGTGTTCGGGCATTTCCTACTCGATCTCAACAAAGAATATGGACTAAGCGGCGGCTACTTGAGACCTGTCTGATCCGGCCCCTTGACCTGTGAAGCTCAATTAATCCGCTGGGCCCAATCAGCTGGGTAGCACAATGGTCAGGGCAGGCGGAATATGCTCCCGCGACGGGATATCCAGCCAACCAAGGTTTGATCGATGCGACAGCGAGGCAAACTCCATATCCTCCCCCTAATCTTAGGCAGCAAGGACACGCCTTTGCGGGCCGGAGCTGATCTCGGTCGGGTCCAGAAACATCTTGGCTTTCCTAAATGGCTATATGTCTATCAGGATCAGCCGTGCGGCTTTCTTCTAGGTTATGGCGATCTGGAAATCGACATTTTGACCAGGCGCAATCGAGCACGCGTCCATCGCATCAGCATCAAACTTTGGCACATGCCTGATGTCCCCAAGCCTTTGCCTTTGAAATGGAGCGGCAACAGCCAAATCGATCTCGATGGCTTTGGCCCGGCAATGACGATTTCGGCCGCCAGGACGCTCCTCGCAGGTCTAGGACTGCAAGCCGAGGAATATAAGGTGGAAAGCGTATCTGAAACTGTCCGCCGGCTCGTGCTCCCCCACGCCGAGCTTCATTTCTTCAAGGGACCGGAAGAACCGATCCTGATGGAGTTTCACTTCCTGACACCGCAGGAAATCCAGCGAACTAAGGGTGACTGGGTAATCCGCCCGCGAGATTAAGGCCTGCCCGCAGAGCATCTACTTGCCATCCGCCCCGCCTTTGGTGTAATCGCTCCCCACACTCGAACGTCTCGAAAGGAGGGCTCACGTGTTTACGTTTCATCGTCACCATCGTCAGCGTGGCCCGATTTCTGCCCTGCGAGCTTGCTTGCAGGGCTGACCAGGGACGGTCCGGGTTTTTCCCGCTTCGATTTTTTGGTCTGCCCTTCGTGGTGCGTAATGCCGAGCCTGATGGCCGGAAAGCGCACCGTCAAAGTGGACCGGAGTAGCTCCGGCAAGACCAGAGAAATCAAAATGGCCCTGATCAGCCTCAAATCCCTCGGCGTCACCATGAGTGCGCCGCTGTTTGCCAATCTCGACCTCACCATCGGCACCGGCGACCGGCTCGGCATTGTCGCCGCCAATGGCCGCGGCAAGTCGACTTTGCTGAAATGCCTGACCGGCGAGATTGAGCCGACCTCCGGTGACATCACCCGCACGCGCGGCCTGCGCGTCGGTCATGTCGAACAGTCGGTTGCCCAGGCCCTTCTCACCCGTACGTTCCGGCAGGTGGTGGCGGATGCCTTGCCGTCCGAGCAGGCCGAAAGCGAGATGTGGCGTGTCGACGTGGTTCTGGATTCACTCGACGTGCCCGAGCCGATGCGCGAGCGGCCAATGCAGGCGCTAAGTGGCGGCTGGCAGAGGCTTGCGCTAATCGCACGCGTCTGGGTCACCGATCCGGACGTGCTGTTACTCGACGAGCCGACCAACCATCTCGACCTTGTCCGCATCAGCCAGCTCGAAACCTGGCTGAACACGCTGCCGCGCGAGGTGCCCGTCGTCATCGCCAGCCACGACCGCGCCTTCCTCGACGCCACCACCAACCGGACCCTATTCCTGCGCCCGGAACAGTCGCCGGTGTTTGCCCTGCCCTACTCCCGCGCCAGGCAGGCGCTCGACGAGGTCGATGCTTCGACCGAGCGCAAGTTCCAGCGCGACATGAAGGTGGCGCAGCAATTGCGCCGGCAGGCGGCCAAGCTCAACAACATCGGCATCAATTCGGGCAGCGACCTTTTGACGGTGAAGACCAAGCAGCTCAACCTGCGGGCCGAAAAACTGGAAGAAGCGGCCGCACCGGCGCACCGCGAAAAGTCGGCGGGTGCCATAAAACTGGCCAATCGCGGCACCCACGCCAAGGTGCTGATCACGCTCGACGACGCGGCTGTGGAAACACCCGACGGCACCCCGCTGTTTCGAACCGGCAAGCGCCATATCTGCCAGGGCGACCGCATCGTGCTGCTCGGCCGCAACGGCGTCGGCAAGTCGCGCTTCGTCACCCTGATCCGCAATGCCATTGTCGAACCGGACACGGTGCCGAATGTGAAGGTGACGCCGTCGACGGTGCTAGGCTACAGCGACCAGGCGCTGTCGGGCATCAGCGGCGACGACACGCCGCTGATGCTGGTCTCGCGCCGCTACGATGTCGGCGAGCAGCGTGCCCGCTCGCTGCTGGCAGGCGCCGGCGTGGTCATCGAGATGCAGGAGAAAAAGATCGGTGCGCTGTCCGGCGGCCAGAAGGCGCGGCTGATGATGCTGGCGCTGAGGCTCGCCAATCCCAACTTCTATCTGCTGGACGAGCCGACCAACCATCTCGACATCGACGGCCAGGAAGCCCTGGAAGCGGAACTGCTGGCACATCAGGCAAGCTGTGTGCTCGCCTCGCACGACCGCTCCTTCATCCGCGCCATCGGCAACCGCTTCTGGCTGATCGAGAAACGGCGGCTGACCGAAGTCGAAGACCCAGAGGATTTCTTCCGCTCGGTGGCGGAGGGCGCTGGCTAATCGGTGAACAAAACTGCCGATGAAGTTCCGGCCTGTCGAGCGCAGGCCGGAGTTTCGTATCATGTTACGAGACGTCTTCTTGACTTCCGAAGCGTATCATGCCATGGTACGCCACTCGGGTCGGCAAGGTGATAAGCTCCTCCAAAGACAAGACCAGCGAAGCCGTTTCGAACGGCAAGGCTTCGAAGGGCTTCCCATCGGACCTTTGTCCGCTCAGCCCAGCGGAAGCTGTTCATGATCGACAACGCCGCCGAACTGTCGAATCTGAAGACGCCTCCCGGCAACAGGAGCCGCTGAAAGGTAACCGTGCGGGCCAGCATTCGATCCGCATCAACGATCAATTCCGCCTCTGCTTTAGGTGGGTGGAAGGGCAAGCGGAGGATGTTGAAATCACCGACTATCATTGAAGAGGGTTCAAAATGCTGAACATCAACCCACCTATCCATCCCGGAGAAATTCTCCGTGAGGAATATCTCGTGCCGCTCAATCTGAAGCCTTACACGCTGGCCAAAAAGCTGCATGTGCCCCGCACACGCATCGAGCGCCTGGCCAGCGAGACGACACCGGTAACGCCCGACACCGCTTTGCGCCTTGCGAAGTTCTTCGGAACCACGCCGCAGTTCTGGATGAATATGCAGGCGAGCTACGACCTCGCCGTAGAGGGAGAGGCGAAGAAGGCCGATCTTGAAACAATCGAACGTCTACAAACCGCGGCCTGAAGTAATCGCGTTAGCAACAACCCGCTTCAAGCAGGCTACGGAGCTAGCGATAAAAAATCTCGACGGTCTGTCGGATAGCCTCAGCCCGTCGCGTCCTTGGGATGCCGACACGATGATGCCGGCCCAACCCAGGGAGAATTATCATGTCGGTTCTTTCGTCCATCGGTCGCATCGCAACCCGGTATGCGGCAGCGCGCGCTCGTCACCGCAGCGAACGCGTCCTGCGTTCACTGCCTGCCTCGCTGCGCAAGGATATCGGGTTTCCGGACGTCTTCGATGCGCAAAACGGCCGCCGCCCCTGACCTCGCGGGGCGCCAGTCAGTCATGCGTATCGCCCGAAAGCGGCGTCGCCTGCATCGATACGCGTTTTTCGAAAGCCTCGAACCAGCGCGTCAGCAGTGCCCGTGAGCGAAAAGGCGGAAGGTGACGGAACGCCATCCAGGACAGCGTGGTGGCCAAGGCGATGTGGCCGATATGGAGCGGCGCCTCGTCGTCCAGCGTGCTCTCGATCCAGTCGTAGCTCGCCTCGATCTTTTCCCGGTATCCGTCGGCGAGAGCACCATAGCGCAACTTTTCGGGTCTCCTTTCCGTCTCCCAGCGCAAGGCTATACCCGTCTGCGCCAGGCCCTGGGCGACCGCCTGCAACCGCAATGCCTGCCAGCGCGCCTCGCCGTCGTGCGGCAGCAGCTTGCGACCGTCATGCAGCGTGTCGAGATAGGCGCAGATGACATCGGAATCGAAGATCGGCGACGCGTCGGGCCGCAACAGCACCGGCACTTTGCCGAGCGGGTTTTCGGTGTAGACGCGGGCATTGCGCAAGGTCGGACTGGTCTCGTGATGAATGACCTCCAGCCGATCGGCAATGCCAACCTCGTGGGCGAAGACGAGCGCCTTGCGCGCGAAGGGTGAGTGGGTCTGATAGTAGAGGATCATTGTCGTCCCAGGATTTGAAGAGGCGTTCGCCTGATCCATCTGTTCTAGCCTGCGAGCCGAGAGAATTGCGCTCTGATTGGGCGCGGTCGACGCAAGTTCGTTTCACGCCTCTCGTCCAACTGCGGCTGCGTGGACTGTCCAGGGCCGGTCGGCCAAAAAAATCTGCCGGCCATGTAGGAACGCCGGCACCTCATCCGTCCTTTGGCTCGCAAGGCCAAACGCAAAGAGGAACAACAGATGACCGATCAGACCCCCGTTCAGCCCGCGGCCAAAGTGCTCGGCGGATTGACCCCCTATCTGCAGCTGGATGGCGCCTTCAAGGCTGCCGAATTCTACAAGAAGGCCTTTGGTGCCGAGCAGGTCTTTGCCTATCCGGCGGACGAAAAAGGCCGCACCATGCACATCCACCTCCACATCAACGGCTCGACGCTGATGCTCTCCGACTTCTATCCCGAAAACGGCATGCCTGCCGTCAAGCCGCAGGGTTACACCATGCAGCTTCACCTCGGCAGCGACGACATCGAAGCCTGGTGGAAGCGCGCCGTCGATGCGGGTTGCGAAGTCGCCGTGCCGCTCCAGATCATGTTCTGGGGTGACCAGTGGGGCAATATGCGCGACCCGTTCGGCGTCGAATGGGCGATGAACGCGCCGGTCAAGAAAGCCTGATCTATCGCAAATGGCGAAGTCCCTCACCGGCTGGCGTCGGTGAGGGATTGTGAACTTCCAGGAGGAGACCCACAATGTCCTATGTCGATGGCTTCGTGCTTGCCGTGCCCAAGGTAAATCTCGATGACTACAAGAGGCTGGCCAACCTCGCAGGCCCTATATGGATGGAACACGGCGCGCTCGGCTATGTCGAATGCATCGGCGACGACGTGCCCTATGGCGAGGTCACTTCGTTCCCACGCGCCGTGCAGGCCAAGGACGACGAGATCGTCGTCTTCGCCTGGGCCGTCTATGAGTCGCGGGAGAGCCGCGATGCCGTCATGGCCAAAGTGATGGCAGATCCGCGCCTGAAGGCCGATTGGGCGGACATGCCGTTCGACGGGAAGCGCATGATCTTCGGTGGCTTCAAGCCATTCATAGAGCTTTGAGCAGCCGGTAGCAGATTGGCAGAAGCCCCTCAGCTTCGTCATCCTAGGACGAAGCAGGAGCGAAGCTCCGTCGCGAAGGCCTTAGGATGACGACGCGGGTGCTTAGGCCAATCTCTAAGGCCACGATCAGCTAGAGAGCGTTGCGCTAATCCAGCCTGTCCAGAAGCGGCTTCAGCCGGTCACCATAGCGCTTCCATAGATCGACCGATCCCTGATACATCGGCTGGCGCACCTGTGCGGCTGAAGCCGTGCGCACCGGTCGGTCGGTCTCGTGGAACGATAGTGCCGCGTCGTCCCAGGGCAGGCCGAGATGGGCGATCAATGCCCGCGTCTGGCCTTCCTGGTCGGCGACAAAATCCTCGTAGCGTACATCGTGCACGACGCCTGGCAGCACCGTGTGCCAATGCTTCATGATGTCGGTGTAGAGATTGTGGAAATCGGCGAGCTCGCCGAGATCGTAGCCATAGCGATGGCTGTCACCGCGGAAATGCACCTTGTAGATCGACAGGCAGGTGGCCGCCGCATCGCGCGCGCAGTGGATGATCCTGGCCTTCGGCATCATCATGTGGATGAAGCCGACAAGCAGGAAGTTGCCCGGCATTTTGTCGGTGACGTGGCGCATGTTCGGATAGCGGGCATGGAGCATGTCGAGATAGGCTTGGCCTGCCTCGGCAAAATCCGAATCGCCCGTATCCGATACGCCCCATGGGAAGCCACCCGGCATAGTCGCCGGGAACTGCCTGCCGACCGCCTTCTTCAAGATGCTGAGCTCGCCTGCGCCATAGACCTGCGGATGGCTGGCGATGATCTGCTCGACCAGCGTCGTGCCCGAACGCGGCATGCCGACAATGAAGATCGGCGTGTCGTCGCTGATTGAGCTGGGCCTGTGCTTCTCGAAGAAGCCGGCATCGAAGGTGGCCTTCATCGCCTCGAACTCGGCCCGCGTCCTGGCCTGGTCGTAGTCGATGCCTTTGCGGCGGATCGCATTGCCCTCGGCGAAATAGTCGAAGGCCCGGCCATAATCCCTGAGATCGTCATTCGCCTTGCCGAGTCCGAAGGACAGTTGCATGCGCGCTAGGCTGTCCTGCGGCGCCTTGGCATGCTGGGCTTCCATGCCCCCAAGCTCGCTGTCGCGCTCCTTCTGGCGCTTGACCTGCGTCAGCATCAGCCAGGCTGTGGCCATGGCGGGGTTGATCGCCAACGCCTGCCGGAACAGGTCGGCCGCCTCGTCGAGCTTGCCCTTTTCCATCAACCCGACGCCGAGCCCGTGCAGCAGGTCGGCATCCTTGGGTCGGATCGCCAGCGCTTCGCGGAAGGCAGCCAGCGCCTCATCCAGCCGCCCGGCTTCCTGCAGGGTTTCGGCAAGCCCGATGCGGGCGCGCACATGAAATGGGTTGCGTGCAACCGTGCCGCGATAAATCTCTTCGGCCTCTTCGAACTGGCCGACCTGTTTCAGCGATGAGCCGAGATTGTCGCGCGCCGCGAGTTGGTCCGGCCGCAGATCCACTGCGCCGCGGAAGAAATCGATGGCCGCAGCAGGGCGGCCGAGGTCGCGCATCACCGTACCGAAATTGTTGAGGAAATCGGGATTCGTCGGCTGCAGGCTCACCGACCGTTCGATGAGATCCAGCCCTTCTTCGCTGCGCCCGGTCTGGTGGAGCAGCAGTCCCAGGAAATGCGCCGCGGCCGCGTGCTTGGGCTGACGCGCCAGCACCTGCCGGTAGATCGTCTCAGCCTCTTGCCGGCGCCCGGCCTGATGCAGTTGCAACGCCTGCTGCACATACTGGTCGAGGCCCAGCGGCGGCTGTCCGCCTGCGCCAGACCTGGCTCCCGCACCCGCCGCTCGTCTTTGATCTCTGTTGATGGGAAACCTGCCGTGTTTTATCCGCCTGTGGCGATCTAGGCCATCGGCGCCGCAGGTTCAAGGCTTCGCTTGCTGTCTCGTCCTTTCGTCGGTGCGGAAAGATCAAATCAGCACACCGCGATCCGGCCCCAGCAAATCTGGCTCGAGGCCACGGAGCGCGCGTTCATCGATATCAACTCGGCCCGCTCAACGCTCGTTCGTGCCCGCGAACTTGGCCACGCAGTGGCAATCGACGACTTCGGCACCGGCTACTCCAGCCTGTCCTATCTCGAGGGGCTGCCGCTCGATGCGCTCCTAATCGACAAATCGTTCATCGATACGATCAGCACGAATTCCGCCACCAATTCCGTCACCGCGCATATCATCGACATGGCCAAGACACTAAAGCTGAAGATCGTTGCCGAAGGCGGGGAAACGCAGGCGCAGGCCGACTACCTCGCGGCGCGCGACGTCGACTACGGCCAGGGCCGGCTGTTTGCCAGACCCATGCCCGCGTCCGAGTTCGTCGCCGACTGTCGCCGGTGAAACCGACGGCTTGATGATTGTCTTCCTCAACGAGGCGCAGCGTTCTCAGCACGGCCCGTCGCCAACGACGCGATAGTCCGCGGCACGGGCTTCGCAGGAATTGGGGAAGGTGCGCATCTCGCCATGCCGGCGCGCGCACACCGGCGCATATTCGCGGGTGCAGAACGTCTGCTCTTCACCACCGCCGCCGCCGCCACCGCCGCCACCGTCGCGGCACGGACCGTCGCGCACGATGCGGTAGCCGGCCCGGTCGGCAAGACAGGCATTGGCGAAGGTCTGGCGATCGCCGCCGCGCCGGGCACAGACCGGCTCGTACTGCTTGCTGCAATATTGCGGTTCCGGCCGGGGCGGACGCGGACGCGGCCCTGGTCCGTCATCGACGACGACGGTGCAGGCGGCAAGAAGTGCCGACAGCAACAGGATGACAAAACCCTGCCGCGAAAAGATTGCCGCCAGATATTTCATGATGATCTCCCACGATCGCGTCCCCGGTTGCCGATCCTCGCCATTCCCTTGCCAAATGCAATCCCCGTTTGCAGCCCTTTCAGTCGGAAACGCGCTGGGGCTGTAGGCGGCGTCGACTTCCTCGGCCACCTCGACATCTGGCCCATTCGTGGCCCGGTTCTGGCCGATGACCCGGCCGGCAAGCAAGCCTATGCCGAGCCCATCGATGCTCAGGTCAGTCGATTGATGCGTCGGGACGCGCCAGTACGGCGGCCCGCGGCGGTATCTTGCAACCATCACGTTTCCGTGCGATAAATTCCGTGTTCGGGCATTTGCGACCCGGAGAGCGGAACGTTTTGGACGACCTTTCCCCGATACTGTGAATCTCTGACGGCCCCGTTTTCGGCGGGGGGTTTGACCATGCGCCAATGCATGACTGCCGAAGCAACCACCGGGAACTGCCCTTTGCGCCAGGCGGCGGGCGGGACCACCAAAGACTGAACGGGTGAAGGAGTTTCCCCAATGGCCCAGACCGGCACCGTTAAATTCTTCAACGCGACCAAAGGCTTCGGTTTCATCACGCCCGATGGTGGCGCCAAGGATGTGTTCGTCCATATCTCCGCGATCGAAGCTTCCGGCTTGCGCACGCTCGTTGACGGCCAGAAGGTCACCTTCGACGTCGAGCCGGACCGCATGGGCAAGGGCCCCAAGGCCGTCAACCTCCGCGCAGCCTGAGCCATCGGCGCGCCGCATGTCACTCAGACGTGCGACGGAGGCTCCATGCCTGCACCTGGCCTGGAGAGGGATCTGAATTTTGAAAGGCGCGGCGATCTTCGTCGCGCCTTTTCCTTATCGAAGGCGCGGGCCAGTGATGTCGCCCAAGCGGCCGGGTTCTGGGCAACGACTTGCATAAAAACAAAGACCCGAAGCATGCCGCAACGTGCTTTAGACGCCCGCAAAACTTTCTCTTGCCGATGACGCTAAAATAAAGGACAAATTTCCACTCGGGCATTTGCCGGCCCGAGACTGGAGTTTATGGGACAAAGGAGCTTCCCATGCCGCAGACCGGCACCGTCAAATTCTTCAATCATGCCAAGGGCTTCGGCTTCATCACGCCCGATGATGGCGCGAAGGATGTTTTCGTCCATATTTCAGCTGTGCAGGCGTCCGGTCTTCCCGGCCTCGAGGATGGGCAGAAAGTGTCGTTCGATACCGAGCCGGATAAGCGCGGCAAGGGTCCCAAGGCCGTCAACCTGTCGGTCGGCTGAGCCGGCTTCGAACCGGCGCTCCCGGGCAGATCGCTCCCTTGAGAGCCTGTGATTTTTGACGTCCGTTTTGAATAAACACGTTAAAATCCGTTCAGCCCCCGTTCAGCCACGGTCGCATATTAGTCTTCGGTAAAGCCGGACCGCATCCCCGAAACTGCACGGGCCGGAACGAAGGAGACCGACATGAACCGAATTTTCAAAACCGCCGTCCTGGCCGCTGCCGTGGCCGCCACCACGCTCACGGCCTTGCCCGCCGCCAATGCGCGCGACTGGCGCCGTCATCATGGCCATCACGGCAATGGCGATGCCATTGCCGCCGGCGTGCTCGGCCTCGCGGCCGGGGCGCTGATCGGTGGCGCATTGGCCAATGACCGCCCGCCGCCCGACGCTGACCGCTACTACGATGACGGTTACTACGATCGTGACGTCGTGGTGCGCCCGGCCCCGGTCCGCCGCTATTATGCGGAGCCGCGGGTGGTCTACGCCAATCGTTATGCCGAACCGTGGACGCGTGACTGGTACGAATATTGCTCGGACCGCTACCGCAGCTTCAATTCCCGTACCGGCACGTTCACCGGCAATGACGGCGAACAGCATTTCTGCACTGCCAACTAACCAAGGGCTTCCCTGCCCCAAAACAGAAAAGCGCTGACCGCAAGGCCAGCGCTTTTTTGTTGTGGTCTCTACAATGTCAACGGTCTGCTTGAGGCTGATGAAAAACAGCTACGGTTCCGAGCCTGGTTCAAGTCAAAAAAGGATTGGTCCGCCTCTCCTCGCCAAAACGTCCGCCGGCACCGTGGCCACAGATGAAGCCGATGTCGTCGCCGAGCGGCAGGAGCTTGTCCTTGATCGAAGCGATCAGCGCCGTGTGGTCGCCGCCCGGCAGGTCGGTGCGGCCGACCGAGCCGCGGAACAGCACGTCGCCGACATGGGCGAACTTGGCTGCGCGGTTGTAGTAGACGACGTGACCGGGCGCATGGCCGGGGCAGTGCAGCACCTCGAACACATGGCCGCCGAACGACACGGTCTCGCCTTCGGCCAGGAACCGGTCGGGCACGCAGTTGCGCGCTCCGGCGATGCCGTAGCGCTTGCCCTGGTTTTCCAGATTGTCGAGCAGCGACTTGTCGGCCTCATGCGGACCGATGATCTCGACGCCGAGCGCCTCCTTCAACTCCATTGCACCGCCGGCATGGTCGATGTGGCCATGCGTTATCCAGATAGCTCCGGCTGAGATCGCATTGTCCTTCAGCACCGCCAGTACCTTGTCGATATCGCCGCCCGGATCGACGACGACGCCATGCTTGTCATCCATGTCGAACAGGATGGTGCAATTCTGCTGGAACGGTGTGACCGGCACGATGCCGGCATTGAGCTGACCCATGATCGTCCTTTCGATGTTCACGGGTGATGTAGAGGCGCGGACAAAGGGCGTCCACCCTCGAAAGACGAACAGTCAGTAGCCCCAAAACGGAAATGGGCGGCCGAAGCCGCCCATTTGAAAAGACCGAAACGGCCTGCTTACTTCTTCATGGCGCCCATGACCGCGCCGAGAATGGCGGTCAGGATCGCGCCGCCGCCGGCGCCGCCGACGATGTTCTGCAGGTTCAGCGCGCTGCCGAGACCGCTCGTTGCTGCTGCCGCAGCCGCCGGATCGACCGCACCGCCACCCAGCAGGCTGCCGAGGATCGCCGCACCACCGACGCCGCCAATGGCTCCGCCCAGGATTTTGGGAAGCTGACCCATCGCCGCCGTCTTGAGCGCCGCACCGACCGCCTGACCACCGATGATGCCAGTAATCACCTGTATGATGATCGGAAGAAGCGTGTTCATGTCCATATGATTAGTCCCTCCATAGCTGTCAGCCTCCCGGGCCGACACCATCATGAGACGCCGAATTGGACGAAAGTCAAATGCAGAAACGCTGAAATAAAAGGGGCGGCCCGAAAACCGCCCCTACTTCTTAAAAAAGCTGTGGCTTTCGTTATTCTGCGGCGATCGCGTGCTTGGGCTGAACGGCCGCAGAATAGTCATTCATAAGATTCTTGGCTATTTCGCCGACCTCGAATCGGTAAGGCCCGATCTCCGAAACCGGCGTCACTTCCGCTGCCGTCCCGGTCAGGAAGCACTGCTCGAAGCTTTCCAGCTCTTCCGGCAGGATGGCGCGTTCAATTACCTCCAGGCCGCGATCCTTGGCCAACCCGATGACCGTGCGGCGGGTGATGCCGTCGAGGAAGCAGTCGGGCTTGGGTGTGTGGATCTTGCCGTCCTTGACGAAGAAGATGTTGGCTCCGGTCGCTTCGGCGACCTGGCCACGCCAGTCGAGCATCATGGCGTCGGCATAGCCCTTGGCCTCGGCGGCGTGCTTGGACATGGTGCAGATCATGTAGAGCCCGGCGGCCTTCGACTTGGAAGGCGCGGTGCGCGGGTCGGGCCGGCGCCATTCCGCCACATCGAGACGGATGCCTTTCAGCTTCTGCGCAGGATCGAAATAGCTTGGCCATTGCCAGATGGCGATGGCGCAGTTGATGCGGTTGTTCTGCGCCGAGACGCCCATCTGCTCACTGCCGCGCCAGGCGATCGGCCGGACATAGGCGTCCTGGAAACCCTGCTTCTTGAGAAGCGTGGAAGAGGCGTCGTTGAGTTCGGCCACCGAATACGGGATCTTGAAACCGAGCAGGCGTGCCGATTCATGCAGGCGCTCGGTGTGTTCGTTGAGCTTGAAGATCTCGCCGCCATAGGCGCGCTCTCCCTCGAAAACAGCGCTGGCGTAATGCAGCCCGTGCGTCAGCACATGGATCTTGGCGTCACCCCATTGGACGAATTCGCCGTTCATCCAGATGAAGCCATCGAGTTGATCGAAGGGAACGGATGCCATGGTAACCTCCCACGGGCGGCAGCCCGGATAGTTGTATCGTTGTGTGTTTCGTGTCGGCCGCCCAAAGCGGCTTTTATGGTGGAGCGTAGGCGGATAATTGCGCTCTGGCAAACTTAGGAAATTCCGGAAAAACCGGCTTCCCTTGCCTTTTCGTTCGCAATCCGCCCAAAAGCTTGTCAAAAATTACCATTGCAGGGAAATTACGTCAATAGTACTGACATAATCTCTCTTTCCCACGGAGAAATAATGACGGATCGAAGCCCAGCCGCCGGAAAACCGATCAGGACCGCAATGTCGGTCGAGGACGGCATCGACTTCGCCATCATCGAGCTGCTCTTCTTTGCCTATCGCGACTTCACCTCCGATCCGGACCAGATCCTGGCCGATTACGGCTTCGGCCGGGCCCACCACCGGGTGCTGCATTTCGTCAACCGCAGGCCGGGCCTGACGGTCGCCGAACTGCTCGACGTGCTGAAGATCACCAAGCAGAGCCTGGCCCGTGTGCTCAAGCAACTGATCGACACCGACCATATCGTGCAGTTGCAAGGTCCGCGCGACCGCCGCCAGCGCGAACTTTATCCGACAGCCAAGGGCCGTGCGCTGGCGCTGGCGCTGGCGCGGCCACAGTCGCGCCGCATCCATGCTGCATTGGGGGATTCCGGAGTAACCGAACGGACCTTGGTGGAACGGTTCCTCGAAGCGATGGTCAATCCGGAACTGAGGGCGCAGATCGACGTTGGGTCCGCAAAAATGTCAGGGAAAAGCCATGGAGAGCACTGAACGGGTCGATCACGCGGCCGCGCCGGACGACGACGCGCCGCATCTGCTTGTCGTCGACGACGACACCCGCATCCGCAATCTTCTCAAGCAGTATCTGACCGAAAATGGCTTTCGCGTCACCGTTGCCGGCAATGCCGGCGAAGCCAGGCGCAAGCTTGCCGGCCTCGACTTCGACCTTCTGGTGCTGGACGTCATGATGCCCGGCGAGACGGGCGTCGACCTGACCAAGTCGCTGCGGGCCGAAAAGAACGTACCGATCCTGATGCTCACAGCGCTGTCGGAGACCGACAGCCGCATCTCAGGGCTGGAGGCTGGCGCCGACGACTATCTGCCAAAGCCGTTCGATCCGCGCGAGCTGATCCTGCGCATCAACAACATCCTGCGCCGCGGTGGCCCGGCGACCACGCCCAAGGTCGAGCAGTTGGTCTTCGGCCCCTATACCTTCCAGATCGCCCGGCGCGAATTGAAGCGTGGCGGCGAGGCGTTGAAGCTGACCGATCGCGAGCAGGAGATCCTGGCGATCTTCGCCGCGCGGGCGGGCGAGACGATACCCCGCCACGAGCTTGTCGGCGACGATTCGGAAGTCGGCGAGCGCACCATCGACGTCCAGATCAACCGGCTGCGCCGCAAGATCGAGCGCGATCCGTCCAATCCGGTCTGGCTGCAGACCGTACGCGGTATTGGGTATCGGCTCAGCGTGGAATAGAATGCCGCCTGCGGCCGGCTGAACGGCTGCGGGCAAGCGAAAAGAGCGAATGGCAACCACGGAACTGGAACAGCCGGGCAATGGCGGCTTGAGCGCACGCGCCGCGCGGACGCTGAAGGCGGTGCCGCGCGCCTGGAACCGCTTCTGGCGCCTCGTCTCGCTCTATATGCCCAAGCGGCTCTATGCCCGCTCGCTGATCATCGTCATCGCGCCGATGATCCTGCTGCAATCGGTCGTCGCCTTCGTCTTCATGGAACGTCACTGGGCAACCGTGACGCAGCGCCTGTCGCAGGCCACCGTGCGCGACATCGCCGCCATCATCGACCTGATCGAGACCTATCCGCGCGATGCCGACTACACCAACATAATCCGCATCGCCCAGGACCGCATGCAGCTGAAGGTCGACCTCTTGCCGCCCGACCCACTCCCCGCGCCCGGTCCAAAGCCGTTTTTCTCGATTTTGGATGATGTTCTCTCGTCCGAGATCACCCGCCAGATCAACCGCCCGTTCTGGATCGACACGGTCGGCAACTCCAACATCGTCGAGGTGCGCGTGCAGCTCGAGGGCAAGGTGCTGCGCGTCTTCGTGCGCCGCAGCCAGGCCTATGCCTCGAACACCCACATCTTCCTGATCTGGATGGTCGGCACCTCGCTGGTGCTGCTGATGATCGCCATTCCCTTCCTGCGCAACCAGATCCGGCCGATCCTGATGCTTGCCGAAGCCGCCGAAAGCTTTGGCAAAGGCCGGCCGATGCCGCGCGATTTCCGGCCGCGCGGCGCCGAGGAGGTTCGCCGCGCCGGCTTTGCCTTCATGCAGATGCGCGAGCGCATCGAACGCCAGATCGAACAGCGCACCGCCATGCTGACCGGCGTCAGCCATGACCTCAGAACCATCCTCACTCGCTTCAAGCTGCAGCTGGCGCTTTCCGGCGGCAAGGCCGAGACCAAGGCAGCGCTCGACCAGGACATCGACGACATGCAGTCGATGCTCGAAGGCTATCTGTCCTTTGCCCGCGGCGAAGCTTCGGAAGACGCCGGACGGTTCGATCTCGAGGCCTATTTCGAAAAGCTCGACGAGGAAGCCAGGCTGCGCAAGCGTAAGCTGTCGACGACGCTTGCCGGCGATCACGATGTGCATGTGCGGCCCAATGCCTTTGCCCGGCTGATGTCCAACGTCATCGGCAACGCCTTCCGCTATGCCAAGACGGTGGAGGTCAACGCCACCCATGGCCGCGGCTCGCTGCTGGTCACCATCGATGACGATGGTCCGGGCATTCCCGCCGATCGACGCGAAGACGTGTTCAAGCCTTTCGTGCGGCTCGACGAGGCCCGCAACCTCGATGCCAGCGGCACCGGGCTCGGCCTGTCGATCGCCCGCGACATCGCCCGCTCCCATGGCGGAGACATCACTCTTGAAGACAGCCCGCTCGGCGGACTGCGCGCCATCATCAAGGTTCCGGCATAACCGGGCACGATTCCGAAAAGTGGAAACGGCTTCATCCGCCCGTCATGAAACCATGATCAAGAGCGCGCATGAAGCGCGCGACCTCAATTGATTCGGCCTTGCCGCCTCACTTCGACCCCGTACCTGTCCGGGTGCGCTGGAGCGAAGCGAGAGCAGCAGGCTGGTCGCCGTTCCGGCATCGTCTCAAGGCAACCGTCGACCTTTCAAGCAAAGGGCCGCCATGCGCATACTGATGGTCACCGATGCCTGGCGCCCGCAGGTCAACGGCGTCGTCCACACGCTGGAGCGGCTCACCGAGACGCTGAAGTCCTTCGACGTCGCGGTGGATTTCCTGACGCCCAATATCTTTCGCACCCTGCCCTTGCCGACCTATCCCGACATCAGGCTGGCGCTGACCACGCCCGGCCATGTCGCGCGCCTGATCGACGCCGGCAAGGCCGACCACATCCACATCGTCACCGAAGGACCGCTGGGCATCATGGCGCGGCGCTATTGCCGCAATGCCGGCCGTCCATTCACCACCAGCTATCACACGCGCTTTCCCGAATATCTCAGCGCCCGCCTGCCGGTGCCGGAAAGCTGGGCCTATCGCTGGCTGCGCGATTTCCATAATTCCGGCCAGGGCACGCTGGTCGCCACCCAGTCGCTCGCCGACGACCTTTCCGCGCGCGGCTTCACCAAGCTGCGGCCATGGACGCGCGGCGTCGACACCGACCATTTCCGCCCGGACAGGAAGAAGGACCTCGGCTTCCCCGGCCCGATCTTCCTCTGCGTCGGCCGCGTCGCCATCGAAAAGAACCTGGGTGCTTTCCTCGACCTCGACCTGCCCGGCAGCAAGGTGATCGTCGGCGAAGGCCCCGAGCTTGCCAGGCTGAAGGCGAAATATCCGCAAGCGCATTTCCTCGGCCATCGCCCCAACGACGAACTGGCCGAGATCTATGCCTCGGCCGACGTCTTCGTCTTCCCGAGCCGCACCGACACGTTCGGCAACGTCATCATCGAGGCACTGGCCAGCGGCACGCCGGTTGCCGCCTATCCGGTGACCGGGCCGATCGACATTGTCGGCGATGGTTTTGGCGGCGCGGTCTCCAACGATTTGCGCGAGGCCTCACTCGCCGCGCTCAACGTCGACCGTGCCGAGGCCCGCGAACGCGCCATGCGCTACAGCTGGAAGGCCTGTGCGGAAATGTTCCTCGACACGGTCGAGGAAGCACTGGGCACACCGCGAAAGCTGGCGGCCTGATCGTGCTTTTCGTTATCCAAGGGCGAAGCTGACACACCGCCACGGATGACAAAGCGCGGCGACGCACAATCAACCGTTAGTCTGCCACGGCACCTTGTTTCAAAGGGATGTTCGGCATGACGTATTGTGCGACTTCGAAGCCATGACCAAGTCAGATTGACAACGCAGTTCAGGGCTGCGTAGTCATCCATACTTGAGCCGCGCCGTCATCTCGCCCTCCCAACGACATGGAGAATCCTTGGCAATTGTCGGCGACTCAAAATTTACCATTTCTACCTACATTGCGGCATGCTCGAAGCAACAGTCAGCAACAAAATCAACAGTTACACGAACCATTTCATCAGGCCCGAAGGTACCTTGCTGATAGTTCTGCTGGTGGTGGCTTTCTTGCCCGTACTGCTCGTCGACATACCCGCTATGGCAGACTATCCAAATCATCTCGCAAGAATGTCGATCCTGATGCGCGCCGGTACGCCCGAAGCCCATCCCTACTATGAAGCCGCGTGGGCACCCTACCCTAATCTAGCCATGGATCTCGTCGTCCCGTTCGCTGGGCGCTTGATCGGGATCGAGCTGGCATCAAAGCTTTTCTATCTAGTCTCGCAAATGCTGGTCGTCAGCGGGGCAATGGCCGTCGGAGCGGCCGCACAGGGGCGTGTGATCCTCAGCGGCTTCGTCGCTTCGCTCTTCCTCTACGCCATGCCTTTCGCTTTCGGATTCGTGAATTTTGAATTTGGACTCGGGATCGTTCTTTGGTCCATCGCGGTTTGGATTTGGCTTGCGGAAAGACCTTTGCCGCTGCGCCTTGCGATCCACGCCGTCTTCGTCGTGGTTCTGTATATCTCTCACCTATTTGCCCTCGGCCTGTATGGCATTGTGGTGGGGCTGTACGAACTCTCCCGCTGGCCAGACCATATTGAGAATTGGAAACGCACGATCTTGCTGGTTGCCGGAATGGCTGCTCCGGTCGTCGCAGTTGGCGCCCTGGCGCTCGCCTACGGCGGCAAAGTGGGTGGCGAAGGAACCGAATGGGCCCTGTCGGCGAAATTGTTGGCGCTGGTTCAAGTCAACGGCTTCAGCAGATACACTTCCTCAGCCGTGACCGTGGTGCTGGTCATTCTCAGTTACCTTGCGGTGAAGCACAGGATGGTGGCGGTCTCTCGCGTCGGCTGCTGGATAGGCTTTGGGCTCTTGTGCCTGTTCATTCTCATGCCGTTTCGCGTTGCGGACACGGCCTTTGTCGACGGGCGCGTCCTTCTGGCGCTTGTTCTGATCCTGCCAGCCTTCGTCACGATCAAGCGTCCGCAAGGCTCGCGTGGAACACTTCTCGTCGCGCTGGCGTTTGGCGCCGGGCTTGCAAACAGTGGCATCGCGATCTGGGCCCAATTGTCGTGCCGCGGCGAATATCGTGCCCTTATGACCGCGTTCGACGCCATTCCAATGGGTTCGCGAATCCTTACCGGCCAGAATGGCCTCCCAGACGACCCGCCAACGAATCTGCTCCTTTATCCAATGTACAATGCTGCCGCGTTGGCTGTAGTCACACGCAATGCACTGATGCCAACGCTGTTCACCTATCCGGGAAAACAGCCGGTGAGGCCCCGGCCGGAAGTGGCAAACCTGACCGTACCGCAAGGCGGGCCTATCCCGATGTCTGAGCTGGAGGCCTACGCCGCCGGTGCTTTACCACCGGTCGAGGCAGCGTATGCAGCGCATTGGACCCGTGACTTTGACTATCTGCTGGTAATCGCGCCGGAGCGCAGCCCGCCACGACACGGCAACCTTGAATTAATCGCCGAAGGCAAACAGTTCAAATTTTACAGAATAAGGAAATTGGTCGACGCGGACAGGAAAAGCGGATGATGTCCACGCGCGACACTCCTGTCACGACATGGCATGAAATTCATGCTGAAGCATCTGCCGAAAGGATTATCAATCCATCCCGGTTCGCGGGGGATTCCGATCCCCAGTTGAGACCCTAAAACAACCGCCCGCCATCCGGCACCTTACGCTCGATCGCGCCGAGCACCACGGCGCCCTCTTCGTCGGGAAAGCCGAGAGTGAGCACTTCCGACATGAATGGACCGATCTGGCGCGGCGGGAAATTGACCACCGCGAACACCTGCCGGCCGATCAGCGTCTCCGGTGTATAGTATTTGGTGATCTGCGCCGACGATTTCTTGATACCGATGCCGGCGCCGAAATCGATCTTCAGCTTGAACGCGGGCTTGCGCGCCTCGGGAAACGGCTCGGCCTCGACGATCGTGCCGGCGCGGATGTCGACACGATCGAAATCGGCAGAACTGATCTCGGGCTTGCGCTCGGTGTTCGAACTCATCTTGGTCTTGTCTGCCTTAACGGGGACTCAGGCGTTGCCGTAGGTCTCGAACAGCACACCGGCCAGGGCATCCTTGGCCGAGGTTCCCGACCAGACGACGAACTGGAATGCCTGGAAATAGCATTCGCAGGCTTCCAGCGCCGACGACAGCAACACTTCGACCTGCTGGCTCGACGGCTCGACCCCGCCGGCCAGCAGCAGCGACTGGCGGAACATGATCGCGCCCTCCTGCTCCCAGAGGTCGAAATGGCCAAACAGCATCTGCTCGTTGATCAGCGACAAGAGCCGCATCACTTCCAGCGTGCGGGTCTCCGGCACCTTGATATCGAAGGCGCAGGCCAGGTGCAGCGCCTCGAAATCCTCCATCCACGAAAAGGAGACGTGATAGTCGGTCCAGCTTCCGGCAACCGAGATCGAAATCTCGTCGTCGCCGGCCCGCTCGAAAGACCAGTCGTTGTTGTGGGCCACCTGCTCGATAACATCCACCGGATGGATTTCGCGGGAGAATTCGAGTTCGAGAAGTTCCATGGAATGCTTCCTGTCGTTCTGTACGAGCGCCGCCACACGCTCCGCGGGAGGGCACACACAACGAACAATCTTGTCTAGAACTCGGACGGCCAGGACTTTCCTCGCGCAAAGACGACTTCTCGACGCAAAGACCCCAGACCGGACCCCACCGCCCGGTCGCATGATCCTGCTCCGAATCATGCAACAAATTCAGTCTATTGATCGGGAGTCGCGTGAACAGCCCAATTTTTCGCACTGCGTCATTCGCATGTGGAAAGCCGCTGTCACAAAGATTCATGCAATGCCGTTAAGCGATTCACGGCAAAGCGCTTTTCAGGATCGGGCTATGTGGAAAAGTTTAACGATTATTTTTTTGTGCGCGGCTTGGCGGCCGTCGCTGATGTGGCGTCGCCGGCCAGTTCTGCAAGCTTCGCCTCGAGCGCCTCGATGCGGGCGGCAAGGCGGGTATTCTCTTCCCGCGCTTTGGCGGCCATCTCGCGCGCGGCTTCGAACTCTTCGCGCTGCACCACGTCCATCGTGTTGAGAATGCGCTCGGCCTGCCCCTTGAAGGCGGTCTCCACCTCACGGCGCACGCCCTGGGCGGCGCCGGCGGCGTCGGTCATCAGCTTGGCGAATTCATCGAGAATGCGGTTCGGTCCGGTCGACATGGCAAATCCTCGCGCTTGCACAAAATTGACGTAGTGGCGCCGCGCGTCGAATGCAAGCTTGTTGCACCTTGCTGCGGCATCAAGTCGAGTGCGCCCACCTTGCCTTGACCCTGCCAAAACCCTGCCGCATGGTCCGCGCCGAAACACGTTCGCAATCGAGAGTTCCCCGTTGAACGAATATTTCCTGCTGCCGCTGGCCTCCCTGCCCTTCCCCAACATCAACCCGATCCTCATCCAGATCGGGCCGCTGGCGGTGCACTGGTATGGCGTCGGCTATATCGTCGGCATCCTGTTCGCCTGGTGGTATGCCAAGCGGCTCGCCGCCAATGCCAGGCTGTGGCCGAACGGCGTCCTGCCGATGAAGCCGGAGGATCTCGACGATTTCATCGTCTGGGCGGCCATCGGCGTCGTGCTCGGAGGCCGCACCGGCTATGTGCTCTTCTATGATCTGGCGCGCTACATCGCGCACCCGCTCGATATCTTCGCCGTGTGGCAGGGCGGCATGTCGTTCCATGGCGGCCTGCTCGGCGTCATCCTCGCCATGACGCTGTTTTCCATCAAGCGCGGCATCCGCACCTGGTCGCTGTTCGATGTCGTGGCGGCCGGCGTGCCGGTCGGCCTTGGCCTGGTGCGCGTCGCCAACTTCATCAATTCCGAGCTGTGGGGCCGGCCAACCGACGTGCCCTGGGCGTTCGAATTCCCCAATGGCGGGCCGTTTGCCCGTCATCCGAGCCAGCTTTACGAGGCGCTTCTGGAGGGCGTGGTGCTGTTCCTCGTGCTGCGCATCCTCACCCATTCGCGCCTCAGGCTGAAGACGCCGCGCTTCGTCGGCGGCGCCTTCATCTGCGGCTACGGCCTGTCGCGTATCTTCGTCGAGTTCTTCCGCGAACCCGACCAGCAGCTCGGCTATCTCCTCGGCACCAACTGGTTGACCATGGGCATGATCCTGTCGTCGCCGATGGTGTTGGCCGGCATCTGGGCGATGCTGACCGCCAAGCCGGTGGCACAGCCGCAGCCGGCATGACACGGCTGAAGACCCGCATCGTCGACCTGATCGAGGCCCTGGGGCCGCTTCCCGTCAACGAGTACATGGCGCTCTGCCTGTTCGACCCGGCGGACGGCTACTACACGACGCGCGAGCCCTTTGGTGCGGGCGGCGACTTCATCACCGCGCCGGAAATCAGCCAGATGTTCGGCGAACTGGTCGCCGTGTGGCTTTATCAAGCCTGGCTGGCGGGCGGCCGGTCGCGGTCGGCCACCATCGCCGAGATCGGACCCGGCCGCGGCACGCTGATGAAGGACATGCTGCGCACGCTGTCGCGGCTCGATCCTGACCTGGCCAACGGCGCCACCTTCGCCATGATCGAGACAAGCCCGCGCCTGACCGAGGTGCAAAAAAAGACGCTTGGCGTCACACCCTTCGCGGTTGGCTGGCACGAAACCATCGAGACCTTGCCGCAACAATCGCTGTTCATCGTCGGCAACGAACTGTTCGACGCCGTTCCCATCCGCCAGTTCATCCGCGCCGGCGCCGGCTGGCGCGAGCGCATGGTCGGCCTCGACGAGACCAACGACCTTTGCTTCTTCGCCGGCGCCGGCTCGGTCGACCCGACGCTGCTGCCCGCCGATGCCGCTCACGCGCCGCAAGGCGCGATCGCCGAAGTGGCACCTGCCCGCACCGCGCTGATGGCAACAATCGCCGAGCGCATATCCAGGCATGGCGGCGCCGGCCTGTTTCTCGATTACGGCCATTTCCAGCCGGGTGTCGGGGACACGCTGCAGGCCTTGCGCAGCCACGATCACGAAGATGTGCTGGCCAATCCCGGTGAGGCCGACCTCACGTCCCACGTCGATTTCGCCGCCCTTGCCGCGATCGCGCGTGCACATGGCCTCGAAGCCCATCTGACGACACAGGGCGACTTCCTGCTCGGCATGGGCATCCTCGAGCGCGCCGGCCGCCTTGGCGCCGATGCCGGTCAGGCGGCGCGCGAAAGGATCGCCGGCGACGTCGAGCGCCTCGCCGGGCCGCAAGCCATGGGCGAGCTGTTCAAGGTGCTTGCGGTGCTGCCTCGCGGCGTGGCGGTTCGGCCCTTTGCCGAGGCGGATTGACTTTTTACCGCCGCCCCTCCCAATCTCCCGTCCGCGCTTTGCAGCCTGTTCTCGACCAAGCACCTTCTTCTTGACGAAACCGCCCACACGGACAACAACGCCCGCATGCTGAATCAGACCAAACCGGATCCCGTTCGGTCGCCGCTGCTGGACAAGGCGCAGGCACAAGGCATCCGCCACGGCTATTTCACCCGCGTCGGCGGTGTTTCCGGCGGCATCTATCAGGGCCTCAACATCGGCACCGGATCGGATGACGACCAGGCGCTGGTTGCCGAGAACCGCGCCCGTGTCGCTGCCTGGATGGGCGTGCCGGCAAGCCATCTGTTGACCGCCTGGCAAATCCATTCGCCCGATGTCGTCATTGCCAGGGAGCCCTTTGCCGGCGAGCGCCCCAAGGCGGACGCCATCGTCACCGACCGGCCGGGCATCGCCATCGGCGCCTCGACCGCCGATTGCGGTCCCGTGCTGTTCGCTGATGCGCAGGCGCGCATCATCGGCGCTGCGCATGCCGGCTGGAAAGGCGCGTTCACCGGCGTGCTAGAAAACACCATCCTGGCGATGGAAAGCCTCGGCGCCCGGCGCCAAAACATCGTCGCCGTGCTAGGCCCCTCCATCGGCCCGCGAAACTACGAGGTCGGCCCGGAATTCGTCGCCCGCTTTGTCGAAGCCGACGCCGAAAACATCCTCTATTTCGCTCCGTCCGCCAATGCCGGCCATGCGATGTTCGACCTCAACCGCTACACGGTTGACCGGCTGGCCAAGGCAGGCGTGACGGCTGAGGGCCTAGACCGCTGCACTTACGCCGAGGAAGGCCTGTTCTACTCCTATCGGCGCACCACGCATCGCAAGGAGCCCGATTACGGCCGGCAGGTTTCGGCAATTGTCTTGGAGAGGGAATAATGGCGCTGCATTTTGAACGATCTGAATTTGACGCGCGGCGCGACCGGCTGATCATCGAGATGGCCGAAAAGAAGCTCGACGCCATCCTGCTGTTCGCGCAGGAAAGCATGTATTGGCTGACCGGCTACGACACGTTCGGCTTCTGCTTCTTCCAGTGCCTGGTGGTCAAGGCCGACGGTTCGATGGTGCTTCTGACCCGCTCGGCCGACCTGCGCCAGGCACGTCAGACCTCGATTATCGACAACATCGTCTTGTGGACCGACCGCAACGGCGCCAATCCCGCGGTCGACCTGCGCAATCTGCTCAACGAACTCGACCTGCTCGGCGCCCGCATCGGCGTCGAATACGACACCCACGGCCTGACCGCCTTCAACGGCCGCCGCCTGGACGAGCAGTTGCAGACCTTCGGCCAGATCGCCGATGCGTCCGGCATTGTCGGCCGGCTGCGCCTGTTCAAGAGCCCGGCCGAGATAGCCAAGGCCGAGAAGGCCGCCAATCTCTCCGACGATGCGCTCGACGCGGCACTGCCGCTGATCAAGCAAGGCGGCGACGAAGCTCTGATCCTGGCCGCCATGCAGGGCGCGATCTTCGCCGGCGGCGGCGACTATCCGGCCAACGAGTTCATCATCGGCTCCGGCGTCGATGCGCTGCTGTGCCGCTACAAGGCCGGCCGCCGCAAGCTCACCAAGAACGACCAGCTGACGCTCGAATGGGCCGGCGTCTTCAACCACTACCATGCGCCGATGATGCGCACGGTGCTGACCGGCAAGGTGTCGAAGCGCCATCAGGAACTGTTCGACGCCGCCCGCGCAGCACTCCTGGCTGTCGAGAAGGCGATGATGCCGGGCAACAGCTTCGGCGACGTCTTCGATGCGCATGCCCGCACCATGGAGGCACACGGCCTGACCAAGCACCGGCTGAACGCCTGCGGCTATTCGGTCGGCGCCCGCTTCACCCCGTCCTGGATGGACATGCCGATGTTCTACCAGGGCAATCCCGAACCGATCGCGCCCAACATGACGCTGTTCGCCCATATGATCATCATGGACTCCGACACCGAGACGGCGATGACGCTTGGCCGCACCTACCTGACCACCGAATCCCAGCCCAGGCCGCTGTCCCGCCATGATCTCGACTTGATCGTAAAGTGAATCCACAGTGGGAGGCGTTCTTCGCCAAGGAGTTAGAAGGCAAATGAGACGATCGCATGTGACGACCGTGTCATTGCTTGTGGCATTGGCTCTTGCCGCCTGCACCAACGCAAAGGACGTGCTCGAACCGTCGGCGATCACCCCGCCGGCGACGTCGACCCAGACGCTGCCCGCAACGTCAGGCAACACGGCGGCAACGGTTCCGGCCGGACCCGCCACCAGCACGTCTGGCGCTCCCGCAACCGCCGCCGCACCGGTCACATCGGCCCAAAGCGCTGCCATCCTGTCGAAGACCCGCTTGCAGATCGCGCCGATCGTAGGCGCTTCGGTGGAAGCTGCGACACCTCTGACGGCGGAGTTGCAGACCCGTGCCAGGCAGCGCGGCATCACTCTCGCCGGCAGCGCCGACCAGACCGTGACACATGTGCTGAAGGGCTATTTCTCGACGATGTCGGAAGGCGCCGACACCACCGTCATCTATGTCTGGGACGTCTATGACCCCGCTGGCAACCGGCTGCACCGCATCAATGGCCAGCAGAAGGCTCCGTCGGTCAATTCCGGCGCCAGCGCGGGCGGCGACAGCTGGAAGGGGATCTCGCCGGCCACCATGCAGGCGATCGCCGACCAGACCATCGACCAGTTCGCCGCCTGGCTCGGCGGCAAGGCGGGCTAGAGGCATCGGACCCCAAAGTGGAGACGGTTTTGGGAAAATCCGATGCCCAATGAGAAGAAGAACCAGCACAAATCCCCTGCTCCGTGTTGCAGTCCGGCGATGGCGCGGAGCTTTCTTGAGTTTAGCCGGCGGATTCCCGATCTCGGCGCTTGCAATACCAGCGCGGGCCGCTAAAAGCCCGGTTAAAGGGCGCAAGCGAGTCCGTCAGGCCTCATCATCCTCCACCAGGAACCGTGCATGAAACTCTTCGCGGGCAATTCCAACAGGGTGCTGGCCGAAGCAGTCGCCCGGTACCTCAATGTCCCGCTGGGCAAAGCCACGGTCAGGCGCTTCGCCGACCAGGAAATCTTCGTCGAAATCCAGGAAAACGTGCGCGGCGAAGATGTCTTCATCCTGCAGTCGACCTCGTTTCCGACCAACGATCATTTGATGGAACTGCTCATCATGATCGATGCCTTCATGCGCTCCTCGGCCAAGCGCATCACGGCGGTCATCCCTTATTTCGGCTACGCCAGGCAGGACCGCCGCGCCTCCGGCCGCACGCCGATCTCGGCCAAGCTGGTTGCCAACATGATCACCCGCGCCGGCGTCGACCGCGTTCTGACGCTCGACCTGCATGCCGGCCAGATCCAGGGCTTCTTCGACATCCCGACCGACAATCTGTTTTCCGTGCCGGTCATGGCCCGCGACGTGAAGGCCAAATACAAGCAACTCGGCAACGTCGTGGTGGTTTCGCCCGACATTGGCGGCGTGGTCCGCGCTCGTGCGCTGGCCAAGCGCTTCGATGCGCAACTGGCCATCGTCGACAAGCGCCGCGAACGGCCGGGCGAATCGGAAGTGATGAACATCATCGGCGCGGTCGCCGGCAAGGATTGCCTGCTGATCGACGACATCGTCGATTCCGGCGGCACGCTGTGCAATGCCGCCGATGCACTGCTGGCCAACGGCGCCACCAGCGTCACCGCCTACATCACCCACGGCGTGCTGTCGGGCGGTGCCGTTGCCCGCATCAGCGGCTCGAAGCTGCAGGAACTGGTGATCACCGATTCCATCCAGCCGACCCAGGGCGTGCTCGACGCGCCCAACATCCGCGTCATCTCGATCGCCGACCTGATGGGCGAAGCCATCTCGCGCACGGCGACTGAGGAATCGGTGTCCAGCCTGTTCGACTAAACCCGCCTGCCCTTAAGGCGCGGAGCTTTCCAACCGAACCGGGCCGATCAGGCGACGAGCGACCTCGACGTTCTCGCGTGCGCCGCGCATATAGCCGCGCGGCGAGGTCCCCAGCATGCGCTTGAACATGGTGATGAAGGCCGGCACGCTGTCATAGCCGAGATCAAGCGCCACCCTGGTGATCGGCTCGCCGTCCGCCAGCCTGGGCAGCGCCGCGAACAGGCAGGCCTGCTGGCGCCATGTCGACAGCGACAGGCCGGTCTGGCGCTGGAAGGCGCGCGTGAAGGAACGGCGGCTCATGCCGGCTGCATCGGCCCACTCGTCGATGGTCGCATGCGGCGACGGTGCTGCGACGAAGCGTCGGCACAGCGCCGACAATCTTGGATCCGACGGAAATGGTAGCCCAAGAGGCCGTTCCGGCAAGGTCGGGATTTCGTGCAGCAAAAGGTTCATGATCAGCCCACCGCGTCCTTCCAGAACGCCGCCTTGCGGGAGCTTCTCCGATTCCACGATCAGGCTGTGCATCAGGTCGGTGACGCCGACGACGCGCAAGCCTTCGGGCAGCCCGGGGATCGCCTGTGGCATGACATAAACCGAACGCATCGAGACGTCGCCCAGCATCTCGACGGAATGCTCGGTGCCGGCTGGAATCCACATCGCGTGGTCGGGCGGCACCATCCAGCGCCCGTAGCGGGTCGTCACCAGCACCACACCGACAAGCGCATGCAAGAGCTGGCTGCGGCTGTGGCGGTGCTGTGGCACGCGGTAGCCGTCAGGATATTCGGTCGGCAATGCCACCGCCGGCCCGGCCACTTGCTCAAGCCACTGCCAGCGGCTCTCGTGCAACTGGCCGAGATTGGCATTGCCAGCGTGAAAGACTTCTTTGCCGTGCGGCATCTAGTTATGGCCCACTTGCGAAACTATTGGACCAAACCACGAAAGAAGTCGTCTCGCAAGCGGCTTATAAGGCACCGTCCCTAGGATGGCCGCAAGGAGCGTCCGCCAGTTGCCTGCGGGCGTGCCCGCCAAAAAGACCACGGAGCCTACCTTGACCGATACGACAGCAGCCAGCGTCGCCCCACCGGCGAGCGCCAGTCACGCCTCAGCCCAGGCGACGGCCTTCACCGTCATCCTGGCGGTGAGCTTCTGCCACTGCATCAACGACATCATGCAGTCGCTGCTATCGGCCATTTACCCGCTCCTGAAAGAGAATTATGGCCTCGATTTCTGGCAGATCGGCTTGTTAACCTTCACTTTCCAGGTGACCGCATCCTTGCTGCAGCCGCTGATCGGCATGATCACCGACAAGCGGCCGATGCCCTATTCGCTGCCCTATGGCATGGCGTCGTCGCTGATCGGCCTGATCGTGCTCGCCTATGCCGGGCATTATTCGCTGCTGCTGATCGGCGCCTCGCTGATCGGCATCGGCTCGGCGATCTTCCACCCGGAATCCTCGCGCATCGCCCGCTTCGCTTCCGGCGGCCGCTTCGGCCTGGCGCAGTCGCTGTTCCAGGTGGGCGGCAATTTCGGCCAGTCCATGGGGCCGCTGCTGGCGGCCTTCATCGTCGTGCCGTTCGGCCAGACCAGCATTTCCTGGTTCGCCGTCGGCTCGCTGATCGGCATCATCGTTTTGTGGCAGGTCGGCGGCTGGTACAGCCGGCTGCGTGCCGCGCAGGGCACCCGCAAGGCGGCGAGCTTCGTTTCGCCCTTCCCGCGCCGCAAGGTGATGAATGCATTGATCGTGCTGACACTGCTGGTTCTGAGCAAGAATGCCTACATCGCCAGCCTCGCCAGCTACTACACCTTCTATTCCATGCATAAGTTCGGCGTTTCTGTGCAGATGAGCCAAGTCATGCTGTTCCTGTTTCTCGGTGCCTCGGCGCTGGGCATCCTGCTCGGCGGCCCGTTCGGCGACCGCTATGGGCAAAAGGCGATGATCTGGTTCTCCATCGTCGGCGTGCTGCCCTTCACGCTCGCCCTGCCCTACGCCAATCTGGAATGGACGATGGTGCTGACGGTGCTGATCGGGCTGATCCTCTCCTCGGCCTTCTCCAACATTGTCGTCTTTGCGCAGGAGCTCGTGCCGGGCCGCGTCGGCATGATCGCCGGCATCTTCTTCGGCTTCGCCTTCGGCATGGGCGGCATCGCGGCGGCCGTGCTCGGCGTCGTCGCCGACATGAAGGGCATCGATTTCGTCTTCCAGATCTGCTCCTATTTGCCGTTCCTTGGATTGCTGACCGTGTTCCTGCCCAACATGAAGGAAGCGCGCAAGGCGCAGGCGGCCGCCTAGATCAGGCCTGAAACCCACGCAAGGAAAAGCACCCGCCGGACGGCGGGTGCTTTTTTCGTTCCAACGGCCTATGCTTTGAAGAAGGCCAGCAGGTCGGCGTTGACGATGTCTGCATGGGTCGTGGCCATGCCGTGCGGGAAGCCCTTGTAGACCTTGAGCTCGCCCTTCTTGAGCAGCTTGATCGTCAGCAGCGCCGAGTCCGCGATGGGAACGATCTGGTCGTCGTCGCCGTGCATGACCAGCACAGGCACGTCGATCGCCTTCAGATCCTCGGTGAAGTCGGTTTCCGAAAAGGCCTTGATGCAATCATAATGCGCCTTGGTGCCGCCCATCATGCCCTGGCGCCACCAATTGTCGATGACGCCCTGCGATACCTCTGCGCCCGGGCGGTTGAAGCCGTAGAACGGACCTGATGGAACGTCGCGGAAGAACTGGGCGCGATTGGCTGCCTGCGCGGAGCGGAAGCCGTCGAACACTTCGATCGGCAGGCCGCCGGGATTGGCGGCAGTCTTGAGCATGATTGGCGGCACCGCGCCGATCAGCACCGCCTTGGCGACACGGCCGCCGGCGCCATACTTGGCGACATAACGCGCCACTTCGCCGCCGCCGGTCGAATGGCCGACATGGATGGCGTTCTTGAGGTCCAGATGGGCTGCGAGTTCCGCGACGTCGGCGGCATAGGTGTCCATCTCGTTGCCGATATCCGTCTGGGTCGAGCGGCCATGGCCTCGGCGATCATGGGCAATGACACGGTAGCCCTGTGACACGAAGAACAGCATCTGGGCGTCCCAATCGTCGCTGCTCAACGGCCAGCCGTGATGAAAGACGACAGGCTGCCCGGTCCCCCAGTCCTTGTAGTAAATCTGCGTTCCGTCCTTGGTGGTGATCGTACCGCTGCCGGAGCTGGGTTTGGTTTGCGAGGTCATCTCAATCTCCTTCTGGTTATTTTCGCGATAAACAATATCGCGATAACGACATAGCTAACGCGGCCTAAAACCCTTGTCCACAAAAATAGGTATCGCGATATCATTTTTCGTGGTATCGAAATGATGCCCACATTGGCAAAAGGAATGCGCCGTGCCTCTCCCGTTGGACAATCAGCTCTGTTTCACGCTCTATGCCACCAGCATGGCGATCAACCGCACCTACAAGCCGATGCTGGACGAGATGGGCATCACCTATCCGCAGTACCTGGTGTTGAACGCGCTTGGAGAGGCCGACGGCATGTCGGTCGGCACCATCGCCCATCGGCTCGCTTTGGAATCGAGCACCGTCACGCCGCTGGTGAAGCGAATGGAGCAGGCCGGGCTGGTGACCCGCCAGCGCAGCCAGACCGACGAACGCCAGGTGCAGGTCGATCTGACATCAGCCGGGCGCGCACTGCTTGTCCAATGCAACTGCCTGAACGAAGCCTTGGTCGAACGCTCGGGCATGACGCTGACTGAGCTCGATGCGCTGAACCGGCAGATCCAGGCGTTACGCGCCGCGTTGACCGGCGACCGCTAGCACGGCTTGACGACGGCTAGCCAAACGTCGGAAGAGGCCACCATCATGCGGACTTAAGCACGGCAAATGGCCGTTTGCGCATGGCTCGCTTTGCCTGGAAACTGACGGCGGGAGCGGGACGGCCGACATGGAAGCCCTGGATCTTGTCTATGCCGAATTCGCGCATGAGGGCCATCTGCTCGTCTGTCTCCACCCCTTCGACCAGGATTTTGTGGCCGCGATTTCGAACCAGGGTGATAATGTCCTGCAGCATCGCCTTGCCGCTCGGGGAGCTGCAGTCATGCAGAAACGAGCGATCGATCTTCACCGTATCGAAATCGATCAGGCGAAGCCACGAAAGGCCCGCAAAGCCGGTCCCGAAATCATCAAGCCAGATCTTGATCCCGAGCAGCTTCAGATCGCTGATGCAGCGCAGGATGTCGGAGTGCATCTCCATCTCCAGCCCTTCGGTGATCTCGAAGGCCAGCCTGCTGCCTGCGACACCGGTCTCGCCCAGAATTGTCGCGACCGACGTCGCGAAGCCCGGTGTCTTGAGCTGGATCGGGGAGACGTTGACACTGACGACACGGACGTGGTCGTCCGCCAGCAGTTCGGCGCACACTGTCCTTATCGCCCAGCGCCCGAGTTCCAGGATCGCACCGGTCCGTTCGGCGACCGGAATGAACAGGCTCGGCGGAACCGATGTGCCGTCGAGCATCTTGAGGCGCATCAGAGCCTCCACCGCTTCAACCCGGTCCGATTTGACATCCTGGATAGGCTGGTAAACGAGTGAAACGAGATTCTGGCCGATCGCGATCTTCAGCAAAGCCGCAATGTTCTCGCTCTCGTCACTGCTTTGCGGGTCGGTTGGATCGAACAGCCGGGCACAATTTCGGCCGCCGGCTTTTGCCAGATAGAGAGCGCGATCGGCCTCGTGAATGATTTTCTCCAGCTTGGCCCCGGTCTGCGTCCGGGTGAATGCGGCGCCAACGCTTACCGTTACGATCGAGACGCCGTCGCGCCGCAGTTCGTGCGTCAGAGCCAGGTTCTCCACCGTGCTGCAAATGGCTTCCGCAATGTCCAGGATCTGCTCCTTTTTCTCCATGCGAGCCAGGACGATGAACTCTTCGCCGCCATAGCGGCCGATGGAGCCATTATACTGTTTGATCATATCGCTAAGGGCATTGGCGACATGGATCAGGCAGCGGTCGCCTTCCTGATGGCCGTAGCAGTCATTGAACTTCTTGAAGAAGTCCACGTCGATGAGGATCGCCCCAAAGCTGGTGCCGACCTTTTGCCAATCGTTCCAGTAGTCTCGCAGCTTCTCGTCGATCGCGCGCCGGTTCTCCAGACCCGTGAGCGGATCGGTCCGCGACAACCTCAGCAGGGCCTTGCCGCGTTCGGTCGCCTCATTGTGCTGGATCTTGGCTTCCAGGGCGTTCAGGAAGACGTTGTAGCGTTCCTCATTCAGTTTCCAGTTCACATATGAGGTGAACGTGAAACAAGAAACATAGAAAGCCCCAAATACCATTTTGTATATGAGAGTTGAGGGAACAAAGTAATTTACGATATAAAGTATACATAAGATTATTGTCGAGGTTACGATAGAAAGCTTGAAATTGAATGTAAAGAAGAGATTGGCGCTCATCATGAATATGGTCCCAAAGACCATATAGTAAGAGACGCTTTCCTTGTCCGCGCCCATAATCGCCGGACACAGCCAACCAACATAGCCAAAGATGATGGCCCCGGCGCAGGTCACGTCGAGCCATTCCGTCCCGACGCCGTGGCGAAGCTGCGCTTCCAGGATCAAAAGCGCGCTCAAGCCGACCGCGAAGCGCGCCGTGATCGTATAGGCGGCCACATCCGGGATCAGCAGCAGATCCGTTGCCGAAAACAAGAGATAGATCGCAACTGCGATCCAAAGCCCTGGCCTGGCTTCCCCTCTTCGCGTCGCCCGGGCTTCGGTGCGGTAGAGGGCGCGAAGTTCGTCGGCCCCCAGTTCGTAGCGCGGCTCGTACGGCTCCGCATCAACCGTATCGGCCAATGCGGATGACACGTGTTCGTTCATCACAATCGACCCCTTTTGAAAGGGATTTTGTTTTCCGAACTCATTTCCAGCTTCTGCCCCCACGCGGGCCGGCTCCTTGGGACGCGACGGCGATTGCGAACGCCGGGCAAACAAATGCAATCGCGCAAGACAAGTTTCCGTTAACTCGAACCCGGAATCCGGCTCGGAAGCTGATTAACCAACGAACATGGTTGGCGGGAAATTAATCATAAACCTAAAATGCCGTCGGCCCGACATTGGCAAAGGGAGCATTCTACGCAATAAGTTAACCGACTGTTAACTATGGAGTGATGGCGTGCAGACCGTTCTTGATGGCAAAAGCTTGATTACTGCCGAGATGCTCGCCGGCACGCTGCCTCGGGGAAAGATCGAGCATCATGGCGAAGCGTTCGAAACCGCGCGCGCGGAGCTTGCCCTCATTCTCCACGCGACACAGCAGCAGGTCGAACAGGACAAGAACCCGGCCGAGATCGTCGGCCGCTTGCTGTCCTTCCTCAATGGCCTGCATTCCAAGGTTCATCCCGACGTCTGGCATGCGTTGATACCGGTCGCGCAGAACCATCCGATCCTGAAGTATTTTCTCGAGGATCCACTGACGCACTGGTCCTTCACCAAACCCAGGGGCTATTCCGGCGACGCGCAGTTGCTCGACTACATCTATTGTGATCCGCACGTGGCAGAGAGCGTGGCGAACGCCTCGGAGGTCGGCAAAGCACTCTATAGCCATACCCAGAACGTACCGTCATGCGTCGCGGCCCGGGAACGACGCGACCTCCTGACCCGATATGTCGACGAGATCGCGGCCAAGAACGGACCGGAAACCGAGGTTCTGGCGATCGCGGCCGGCCATTTGCGGGAAGCCAATCGTTCGGTCGCCCTGACGGAGGGCCGTCTCAAGCGCTGGGTTGCGCTCGACCAGGATCCCCAGAGCGTTGGGCTGATCTCGCGCGACTTCCAGGGCACCGCCGTCGAAGCCATCGACGGCTCGGTGCGAACCGTGCTCACGCGGGGCCACAAGCTCGGCAAATTCGACTTCATCTACGCCTCCGGCCTTTACGACTACCTCGCCCACAACGTCGCGGTGAAACTCACGAAGACCTGCCTGCAGATGTTGAAGCCGAACGGAACATTCCTGTTCGCCAACTACGCCGAGGGCACCCCCGACGCGGGGTATCGGGAGACGTTCATGGACTGGGTGTTGCTGCTGCGATCGGAGGTCGATATGTGGAACATCGTCAATGCCAGCGTCGACCGCAACACCGTCGAGGCGCAGGTATTCTTCGGCGAGAACCGCAACGTGCTCTATGCCGTCATCGAAAAGCGCGGATAGCGGCCGTCTGGGCTGCACCAGGCCGGTCGTGCCTTTGGCTTGCACCTCCGGCCGCCTTCCGCTATAGAGCCGCCACCCGCGTAGACACCCTTGGAGGCAACGCGGCGGAAGGCCGCCTTCCCGCATGATCCCGAAAAGTGGATTCCGGTTTTCGGACCAGATCATGCATGGGTATGTCGGCTTTCGACGTTTACGGTCCAGGCACTCTGCCCACCGTGAGCGCTCCAGAACAAACCGAAAGGAAATGCCATGAGCCACGACACTTACGAGCTCAAGGCCGAAGCACGCGAACAGGTCGGTAAGGGGTCCGCCCGTGCAGTTCGCCGCAACGGTAAAGTGCCTGCAGTAATTTATGGTGACAAGCAGCCTCCCCTGGCTATCGCGCTCACCTACAAGGACATCTACTACAAGATCCATGGCGGCGGGTTCCTGACCACGATCGCCACGATCGATGTCGACGGCAAGAAGATCCAGGTCCTGCCGAAGGACTTCCAGCTCGACCCGGTCAAGGATTTCCCTGTCCATGTCGACTTCCTGCGCATCGGCAAGGACACCGAAGTCAATGTCGACGTGCCTGTCCACTTCATCAACGAGGACAAGTCGCCCGGCATCAAGCGCGGCGGCGTGCTCAACATCGTGCGTCACGAAGTCGAGTTCCACTGCCCGGCCAATGCGATCCCGGAATTCATCACCGTCGATCTCACCGGCGCCAACATTGGCGATTCGATCCACATCTCGGCGGTCAAGCTGCCGGCTGGGGTCAAGCCTGTGATCTCCGACCGCGACTTCACCATCGCGACCATTGCCGGTTCGTCGGCGATGAAGCCGGAGACGGAAGAGACGGCTGAAGCGGCTGCACCTGAAGCGGCTCCTGCCGCCGAAGAGAAGTAACTCTTTCACGCCCGGAGCAGGCGATGCTGCTGTTTGCAGGTCTCGGCAATCCGGGCGCGAAATACGCCGGCAATCGGCACAATGTCGGTTTCATGGCGGCGGACGCAATCGCCCGCCGCCATTCCTTTTCGCCCTGGTCGAAGAAATTTCAGGGCCTGATCGCCGAGGGCTCGCTCGGCGGCGAAAAAGTCGTCCTGATCAAGCCGCAGACCTTCATGAACCTGTCCGGCCAGTCGGTCGGCGAAGCGCTGCGCTTCTACAAACTCGAGCTTTCCGCGCTCACCGTCTTCTATGACGAGATCGATCTTGCCGAAGGCAAGCTGCGCATAAAGACCGGCGGCGGTGCCGGCGGCCATAACGGCATCCGTTCGATCGATGGCCATGTCGGCAACGCCTATCGCCGCGTACGCATCGGCGTCGGCCATCCAGGCGTCAAGGAAATGGTCCAGCACCATGTGCTCGGCGATTTCGACAAGGCCGACCGCGAATGGCTTGACCCGCTGCTCGACGCGATCGCCGACAACGCCGCCATGATCGCCAAAGGCGACGAATCCGGCTTCATGAACAAAGCCAGTCTCGCCGTCCAGGGCAAGGCCGGGCCGGAGCCCGAAAAATCGGCACCTAAGCAGCCGGCGCAGAAGCAGCAAAGTCACGTCCGCCAGGCACGGCCCCAACAGCCCCTGGCCAAGCTGCCGGAAAGCGGTCCGATGGCCGCCATGCTGAAGAAGCTGTTCGGCGGCAAGGACTGAGCATCAAGGGAACCGAAGGGCTTGACGTTGATCACCCCTATCGCCATAGCCCTGATCAAATTTCTATTTCCCGATAGGACCGGACAAAATGGGTTTCAAATGCGGCATCGTTGGCTTGCCCAACGTCGGCAAGTCGACGCTTTTCAACGCGTTGACCAGAACAGCTGCGGCGCAGGCCGCCAACTATCCGTTCTGCACCATCGAACCGAATACCGGCGAGGTCGCGGTGCCCGATCCGCGCCTGCAGAAGATCGCGGCGATTGGCAAGTCAAAGGAGATCATCCCGACCCGCATCTCCTTCGTCGACATTGCCGGTCTGGTGCGCGGCGCCTCGAAGGGCGAAGGGCTGGGCAACCAGTTCCTCGCCAACATCCGCGAGGTCGACGCCATCGTGCATGTGCTGCGCTGCTTCGAGGATGACGACATTACCCATGTCGAGGGCCGCATCGACCCGGTGGCCGATGCCGAGACGGTCGAAACCGAGCTGATGCTCGCCGACCTCGACAGCCTCGAGCGCCGCATCGTGCAATTCCGCAAGCGCGCCGGCAGCAAGGACAAGGAAGCGACGTCAGTGCTGCCGATGATGGAGGCAGCGCTCGAACTGCTGCAGGCCGGCAAGCCGACCCGCATCCTGCTCAAGGATATTTCGGCCGAAGATTTGCGCATCCTGCAGGGCCTGAACCTTCTGACCTCGCATCCCGTGCTCTATGTCTGCAACGTCGCCGAGGCCGACGCAGCCACCGGCAACGAGCACACCAGGGCCGTGGAAAAGATGGCGACCGCCCAGGGCGCCGGCACCGTGGTGATCTCGGCCGCTATCGAAGCCGAGGTCGCACAGCTCTCCGATGAGGAAGAAATGGAATTCCTGTCCTCGCTCGGCCTCGACGAGCCCGGCCTCAACAAGGTCATCCGCGCCGGCTACGATCTGTTGCACCTCATCACCTACTTCACCGTCGGGCCGAAGGAGACGCGCGCCTGGACCATCCATAAGGGCGACAAGGCCCCCCAGGCCGCCGGCGTCATCCACACCGATTTCGAGCGCGGCTTCATCCGCGCCCAGACCATCGCCTACAATGACTTCGTCACACTGGGCGGCGAAGTGGCGGCCAAGGAAGCCGGCAAGGCCCGCGACGAAGGCAAGGAATATGTCGTCCAGGACGGCGACATCCTGCTGTTCAAATTCAACACCTGAGGCTGGTCTATCGAGCATCCAGACATCCGACGGGGTAACCGACGAAACTTTCAGGCGTGATTTTCCGACTCGGCCGGCGGCCATCCGGCGGGCCGCCCGGGACAGCCACTTGTCTTGATTTTGTCACGTCACAGGTCTAAGCGGCAGACGCACGGTCGGCGCTGGCGCCGGGAACCGTGCAATCCAACACGACGCGTCAATCCGAACGCACCCTTTGGCCCCAGCAAGGGAATCCGGCGATGATCAAGGCCTTCGTCGTGGACAATGATCGCCTGCGCGTCGTCGACGATCTCCTGGCAAACAGCGAGACCATCGTCTGGGCGGACCTCTTCAACCCGACAAAGGAAGAGGAAGCGACGATCGAGAGCTGGCTCGGCGTTGCCATTCCGACGCGCGAGGAGATGGAGGAGATCGAGATTTCGAGCCGCCTCTATGTCGAGGACGGCGCCTACTTCATGACCGCAACCCTGCCCGCGCAGACCGAGGTCGACGATCCCTTGATGTCGCCGGTCACCTTCGTGCTCGCCGGCACAAGGTTGATCACTGTGCGCTACCATGAGCCGAAGGCCTTCAAGACCTTTCCGCAGCGCGCCGAGAAGGTGGCGACCGGCTGCACCAGCGGCGACACCATCCTGATCGGCTTGCTGGAGGCGATCGTCGACCGTCTCGCCGACATTCTGGAGCGTGCCGGCCGTGACATCGAGGCGATCTCGCGCGATATCTTCGAGGCGCGATCGACCAAGGTTTCCAAGCGCAATCGCGACTTCCAGGAATTGTTGAAAGCCATCGGCCGCAAGGAGGACATCGCGTCTTCGATCCGCGACAGCCTGATCTCGCTGCAGCGCCTGGCGGGCTTTTTCGCCCATGCCTCGACCCGCACCAAGATGAGCAAGGACACCAAGGCGCGCATCAAGACGCTGTCCCGCGACGTGCTGTCACTCGCCGACCACGCCACCTTCCTATCGCAGAAGATCTCTTTCCTGCTCGACGCGACGCTCGGCATGATCTCGATCGAGCAGAACGCCATCATCAAGATCTTTTCGGTCGCCGCCGTCATCTTCCTGCCGCCGACTTTGGTCGCCTCGATCTACGGCATGAATTTCGACGCCATCCCCGAGTTGAAATGGGAACTTGGCTATCCCTTCGCCATCGCCATGATGGTGCTGTCGGCGATCCTGCCCTTCTGGTATTTCCGCCGCCGCGGCTGGCTCTGAGTGGGCCTGTCGATCGGCTGCCACAGGCTGGCGCAGTAGAAATCGCTTGACCAAATGAACGCCGGCCTGCATCCGGAAACCCCGATCCTGGGGATCGTGGGTCGACAAGCCGGATTCCAGACCATGACCGCAGAGATAAAAACATGGGCCTATGAGGACTTCATCGAGGGTGCATCGATCGACCTCGGCTCGAAGCTCGTGAGTGCCGCTGAGATCGTCGAATTCGCCGGAGAATTCGACCCGCAGCCGATGCATCTCGACGAGGAAGCCGGCAAGGCCAGCATCCTCGGTGGGCTGGCGGCGTCGGGCTGGCACACCTGCGCCATGTTCATGCGCATGCTGTGCGATGCCTTCCTGTTGGACTCGACCTGCCAGGGCGCGCCCGGCGTCGATCAGGTCAAATGGAAGAAGCCGGTCCTGGCCGGCGATCAACTGACCGGCACCCTGGTGGTCGTTGCCAAGCGCCTGTCCAAATCGAAGCCGCAACTCGGCTTCGTTACAATGCGCAGCGAACTGTTCAACCAGCGCGGCGAAAGCGTCTTCGAGCTCGAGAACTCCGTCATGTTCCTCACGCGCGATGCCGCGGGGAGCCAAGCATGACACTGGACGAGTTCTTTCGTATCGGCACCACGGTGACGCTCGGCTCGCACACATTCGAGCCCGAGGCGATCAAGGCCTTCGCCCGCAAATACGACCCGCAGATCTTCCATACCGACGAGGAGGCCGCGAAGAAAAGCGTGCTCGGCGGGCTCTGCGCATCCGGCTGGCACACCGCCGCCACCTGGATGAAACTCAATCTCGAAAACCGCATGGACGCCGAGATCGCTGCGTGGAGCGGCCCCGGTCCGGTGCCGGAATTCGGCCCCTCGCCTGGCTTCAAGAACCTGAAATGGCTCAAGCCGGTCTATGCCGGGCAAACCATCACCTTCACGCGCACCGCGCTGTCGCACCGCCCGATTGCCTCACGCCCCGGCTGGCGGCTGCTGGCGCTGCGTTCGGAAGCTTTCGATTCGACCGGCGCCAAGGTGCTCGAGTTCGAAAGCGCCGTGCTGGTGAAGGTGGAGTAGGTTTCTTCCTTCTCCCCCTGTGGGAGAAGGTGGCCGAGCGAAGCTCGGTCGGATGAGGGGTGCTCCAGCTTGGCGCCGACGGCACTCCGTCACCCACCCCTCAACCGTCTCGGCGCTGCGCGCCGATCCACCTTCTCCCACAAGGGGAGAAGGAAGAACTGCCCCTCAATGCCCCTCGAACCCAATCAGCGTCCGCACCGGCACGCCAAGCGCCTCCAGCTTGGCACGGCCGCCGAGGTCCGGCAGGTCGATGACGAAACAGGCGGCGAGGATGTCGGCACCTATCTGGCGCAGCAGCTTGACCGCCGCTTCAGCCGTGCCGCCGGTGGCGATCAGATCGTCGACCAGGATCACTTTCTCGCCCGGAGCAACACCGTCCTTGTGCATCTCCATTTCGTCCAGCCCGTATTCCAGGCTGTAGGCGACGCGCACCGTCTCGTAGGGCAGCTTGCCCTTCTTGCGGATCGGCACGAAACCGGCCGAGAGCTGATGGGCGACGGCGCCACCAAGGATAAAGCCGCGCGCCTCGATGCCGGCGATCTTGTCGATCTTCTGGCCGGCATAGGGATGCACCAGTTCGTCGATGGCGCGGCGGAAGGCGCGCGCATTGCCAAGCAGCGTGGTGATGTCGCGAAACAGGATGCCGGGCTTGGGATAGTCCGGAATGGTGCGGATCGCGGCAAGCAGCGTGTCTTCGAGCGAGGATTTCATGGGGCGAGATTACCTGAAACGGAGGTTGTTGCGCGACAATTGTTCGATCGAGCTGCAGCCCATCAGCTTCATGCCGCGTTCGATCTCGACCCGCATCTGTTCGAGCGCCCGTTCCACGCCGGGCTGGCCGGCCGCCGCGAGCGGAAACAGATAGTAGCGGCCGACGCCGACGGCCTTGGCGCCGAGCGACAGCGCTTTCAGCACGTGTGTGCCGCGCTGCACACCGCCATCCATGATGACGTCGATCCTGTCGCCAACGGCATCGACGATCTCGGCAAGCTGGTCGAACGCCGCCCGCGAGCCATCCAGCTGCCGCCCGCCATGGTTCGACAGCACGATGCCGCTGCAGCCGATGTCGACAGCGCGTTTGGCATCCTCCACCGACATGACGCCCTTGAGGCAGAACGGACCGGACCAGAGCTTGACCATCTCGGCGACATCGTCCCATGTCATCGACGGATCGAGCATCTCGGTGAAGTAACGGCTGATCGACATCGTGCCGCCGCCCATGTCGACATGCTCGTCGAGCTGCGGCAGCTTGAAGCCCTCATGGATGAAATAGTTGATCGCCCAGGCCGGCTTGAGCGCGAACTGCGCCATTCCGGTAAGGTTGAGCTTGAAGGGAATGGCAAAGCCGGTTCGTTTGTCGCGCTCGCGGTTTCCCCCGGTGATGCTGTCGACGGTCAGCATCATCACCTCGACGCCGACCGCCTTTGCGCGCTGCATCATCGCCCGGTTAAGACCGCGATCCCGATGGAAATAGAACTGGTAGACCTGCGGGCCGCTGCTGATGCTGCGCGCCTCCTCGAGGCTGACAGTGCCCAGCGACGACACGCCGAACATCGTGCCGTATTTGGCGGCGGCCTTGGCGACCGCGCGCTCGCCCTGGTGATGGAACAGGCGCTGCAAGGCGGTCGGCGAGCAATAGAACGGCATCGCCAGCTTCTGGCCCATGACCGTCACCGACATGTCGACCACGCTCACCCCGCGCAGCACGTTGGGAACGAGGTCGCAGGTCTCGAAGCTTTCGGTGTTGCGGCGATAGGTGACCTCGTCGTCCGCCGCGCCGTCGATGTAGTTGAAGATCGGTCCCGGCAGCCGCTGCTGCGCCATGCGGCGGAAATCGGAAAAGTTGTGACAGTCGCTGAGCCGCATCATCGAATTCCAAAGGCCATGGCGGGACAAGTTTCTCGCCACCGTTCGATGCATCGAATATCAACCTGTTGTCGGCGTGCCAACGGACTATTTTTCGAACCGCCCTTCGGACATGGCCATGAGCAAAAAGGGACGCCGAAGCGCCCCTTTCTGGTCTGATCCGATTGACGAAGATTACATGCCGAGATCCGAACGAAGCTCGGCCCTGGCCACTTCATATTCGGCCTTGAAGTCGTCCCGGTTGAGCAGGACCGCGGCGATGACGCTGCCGGAAATCCTGCCCATCTCGACGTCGGACGCATAGTGGATGCCGCCGACCTCGCGGTTGTGGGCGTATTCGGCCGCACGCGCCATGATCTCGGCGCGCTTTTCCGGAACCATATCGGACAGGATGATGCCCATCATGGTGCCGACGGTGGCGTGGCCGGACGGCCAGGAACCCGAACTCGACAGCTTGACCGCCGGCTTGACGAGGTCGCTGAGCTGGTGCGGACGCGGGCGCTTCCAGATATCCTTGGCCGGATCGACGACGGCGCCTTCGGTGGCCACGACGCGGTCGAAGAAGGCGCTGAATTTGGGCAGCGTTTCCTTGTTGAATTTCGGCCCCATGACGTTGGCGAAGCGCCAGACATTCTCGTCGGCATCGGCGACGGCGCTGGCTACCATCTCGGGCGTGCGTGTCACCTGCAGCATCAGCACCTCGCCGAGTTCGGCCTTGGTCTGCGCCGAATCGTTTGCCGGCGGCGGCGGCAGGATCATCGTCAGGTCGACATCCTTGTTGGTGACGAAAGGCTGGGCGTCTTCCGCTTGCGCGGCCGAGCCGACGATGAGCAGCAACAGGCCTGCCGCGAGCGATGCGTATCTTTTCATGGGTGCGATCCTTTGATGAGAGCAGCACAGGATCGCCGGATGCGGTGACGGCCATGTGACATGGCCGGCTTCTGGAAATGCAAAAGGGCGCCTCTCGGCGCCCTTCGTGATCACTTGATCGTGTGGCTTAATGCGCCACGCCTTCCCACACCTTGCGCTTGGTGAGATAGACCAGCGCGCCGAACAAAAGCAGGAACACCAGAACGCGAAAACCGGTCTTCTTGCGGTCTTCCATATGCGGCTCGGCCGCCCATGCCAGGAAGGCGGAGACGTCGCGGGAATACTGGTCGATGGTCTGCGGCGCTCCGTCATCATAGGTCACCTGACCATCGGAGAGCGGCTTGGGCATCTTCAGCGACACGCCGGACATGAAGTACGGATTGTAGTGGGTGCCTTCCGGGATGACCATGCCGGCCGGCGGCGTCTGGTCGTAGCCGGTCAGCAGCGAGTGGATATAGTCGGGGCCGCCCGCGTCGTACTGAGTAAAGATATCGAAGACGAACTGCGGAAAACCGCGTTCGACACCGCGAGCCTTGGCCAGCAGGGACATGTCTGGCGGAGCAGCACCGCCATTGGAGGCAGCGGCGGCTTCCTCATTGGCGAAGGGCGGCGGGAAGTGGTCGGACGGCTTGCCGGGACGGTCGAACATGTCGCCGGCATCGTTGGGACCGTCGTGGATGGTGTACTCGGCCGACAGCGTCTTGATCTGCGCATCGGAATAGCCGAGGTCCGACAGCGTGCGGAACGCCACCAGGTTCATCGAATGGCAGGCCGAGCAGACTTCCTTGTAGACCTTGAGGCCGCGCTGCAGCTGCGCCTTGTCATAGGTGCCGAATGGGCCAGTGAAACTCCAGTCCATTTCCTTCGGCTCGTCGATCGGGAAATGCGTCGGATTGGCCACATTGTGTGCCTCTTCGGCGGCGATCGCCCGAGTGCCCGCGGCCCCAGCGGCGACGGCCACAAGGCCGATCAGCGCCAGCGAGGTGAGAATCTTTTTCATGCCAAATCCCCTTAGATTCTCTACCGCTCAGCCTTTGGTTTCCGGAGCCGCCGTAGCGCCCGCCGGATGTCCGCTGCCGCCCTTGTTCTTCTCGAGCACCGCCTCGGTGATCGAGTTCGGCACCCGTCGCGGCGTCTCAATCAGGCCGAGCACCGGCAGCGCGATCAGGAAGAAGGCGAAGTAGAACAATGTCGCCATCTGCGCCATGAACACATAGCTGCCTTCCGCCGGCTGCGAGCCCAGCCAGCCAAGCAGGATGGCATCGGCCACGAACAGCCAGAAGAACAGCTTGTACCAAGGGCGGTAAACCGCCGAGCGCACCTTCGAAGTGTCGAGCCACGGCACCAGAAACAACATGACGATGGCGCCGAACATGCATAGCACGCCGCCGAGCTTGGAGTTGATCGGCCCGACATTGAAGGTGATGGCGCGCAGGATCGCGTAGAACGGCAGGAAGTACCATTCGGGCACGATGTGGGCCGGCGTCTTCAGCGGGTTGGCGACGATGTAGTTGTCGGGATGGCCGAGATAGTTCGGCAGGTAGAAGACGAAATAGGCGAAGAAGAACAGGAACACGATCATGCCGAACGCGTCCTTGATGGTCGCGTAGGGGGTGAAGGCCACGGTGTCGGTCTTCGACTTGACCTCGATGCCCGTCGGGTTCGACTGGCCGACGACATGCAGCGCCCAGATGTGCAGCACGACAACGCCGGCGATCATGAACGGCAACAGATAGTGCAGCGCAAAGAAACGGTTCAGCGTCGGGTTGTCGACGGCAAAGCCGCCGAGCAGCAGCTGCTGGATCCAGTCGCCGACCAGCGGAATGGCGCTGAAGAAGCCGGTGATGACGGTGGCGCCCCAGAAGCTCATCTGGCCCCACGGCAGCACGTAGCCCATGAAGCCGGTCGCCATCATCAGGAGATAGATGATGCAGCCGAGGATCCACAGCAGTTCGCGCGGCGCCTTGTAGGAGCCGTAATAGAGGCCACGGAAGATGTGGATGTAGACGGCGACGAAGAAGAACGAGGCGCCGTTCGAATGCATGTAGCGCAGCAGCCAGCCCGAATTCACGTCGCGCATGATCTTCTCGACCGAGCCGAAGGCCAGATTGGTGTCGGCCGTGTAATGCATGGCCAGCACGATGCCGGTCAGGATCTGCGCCACCAGCATGATCGACAGGATGCCGCCAAAGGTCCATGCATAGTTGAGGTTGCGCGGCACCGGATAGGCAACGAAGCTGTCATAGACCAGCCGCGGCAGCGGCATGCGGGCGTCGAACCAGCGTCCGAGACCGGTTTTGGGCGTATAGGTCGAGTGTCCCTCGCTCATCGAAATATCCCCCTGCCTCAACCGATAAGGATCTTGGTATCGGAAATGAACTTGAATACCGGAACCGCCATGTTCTCCGGCGCCGGGCCTTTGCGGATGCGGCCGGCGGTGTCGTATTGCGAACCGTGGCAAGGGCAGAACCAGCCGCCGAAATCGCCTTCCTGGCCAAGCGGAATGCAGCCGAGATGCGTGCAGACCTGAACCATCACCATCCAGGCTTCCTTGCCGGGCGTGGTGCGATTGGCGTCGGTCGCCGGTGCGTCGGCCGGGAGATTGGCGTTGCGGGCGATCGGATCCTTGAGATCGGCCAGCTTGACCGCCTCGCCGTCCTTCATTTCCTGTTCGGTGCGGTTGCGGACCACGACCGGCTTGCCGCGCCATTTGACGATCAGCGACATGCCCGGCGTCAGCGAGGCGACGTCGACTTCGACCGAGGCGAGCGCCAGCGTCGAGGCGTCAGGGCGCATCTGGTCGATGAACGGCCACGCGAAAGCACCCGCGCCGACCACTGCGGCCATGCCGGTGGCGACGTAGAGAAAATCACGACGGTTGGGATCCTGGGTGTCGGTTGCGCTCACGGGTGCCTGATCCTTTCGCCTCTTCCGTGCCGGTGGTTGAGCCTTGTTCCCCGCTCAATTACGCCAACCCGACAGCGCATGGCGAACAGGCTTGCGAATTCCTCCGGCATTTGGACTTCGGTTTATGCGTGAAGCCCGTTTTTGTCCAGACGGGTGAAGGCACAAGGGCAGATTGTCGCGGGGACAAAATCCGCCGCCGGTCAACACGACGCCGGATAGCCGCCAACCATCACTAAACAACCGGGAAACAACCGCAAATCCGACGCCCTTGTTCGGCTCGACACAAGGCCCCAGCCGGGTCTATCCTTGTCATCATGGCACACGTCATAGACCGCGACACCTGGGCCGTTCGCTCCGACCATTGGAAGGGCGAGTTGCAATGTGGCGCCTACGGCTCCAACTCCTGCCTGATCTTCAACTATCTGCCTGATGTCGGCGGCGGTCCACGGCTGCACACGCATCCCTACGCGGAGATCTTCATCATCCGCCAGGGCGCCGGCCTGTTCACCGTCGGCGACCAGGAGATCGAGGCATCCGCCGGCCAGATCCTGATCGTGCCCCCCAATACGCCGCACAAATTCACTAATCTCGGCCCAGGCCCGCTGGAAACGACCGACATCCACGAGAATGGCAGCTTCATCACCGAATGGCTGGAGTGATCCCTATTTCGCGCCGAGCCTGGCCAGCACCGCTTTCGGGATGTTGTATTCACGAATGACGGCATCGTGCTTGCGCAAGCCGCACAGCTCGCGCTGGATGAAATAGCCATGCACCGCCTCGGCGGCATCCTTGAGCAGAAGGGGGCGCAGTTGCTCGTCGGCATTGTCGCGCAGCCTGGCCAGCGTTTCCTCTACCCGCTGGCCGGCGCGGCCAAGTGCTGCCGCCTTTTCCGCCAATATTTCATGGCCGAGTGCGTCGAAGGCGGCTTCGGCGGCCGAGCCGCCGGCAAGATGAGATGGCGGACGCAAGGACATTTCAGCCTCCTTTCCCGAAAACCATGCGGTGTGTGACGAACTCTTCGCCTGCCACGCGCTGAAAGCCAAGCCGTTCATAGAAACCGAAGGCTTCTTGCGGCGCGCGGGTGTTCAGCACGGCGAAATGGTGACGTGCCCTGTCGATAACGGTCTCGACCAGCATCCGGCCAAAGCCGGTGTGACGGTGGCGCGCACTGACGAACAGGTGCCGGACCCGGCCGTGGTCCCTGCCCTCGAAATAAGGATCGATGTTCAGCCCACACACGCCGACGAGTTCCCGGCTTTGCCAGGCTCCGTACAGCGCCTCGCCGCGCTTCAGGAACTTGTTGCGGCCGCTTGCCCAGCCATCAGCCAGGCGCACCAGCATCCAGTAGCCTTCCAGCCGGCTCTCTTCCTTCAGCGTGTCGAAGGCCGGCATGGTCGGCCGAAGCCGCTTGAGCACGTAGCCGACCTCTGGGATGGCGCCTGTCGATCCACCCATGGAGCTACTCCGCCGGGCGCGTCTCTTCGAGCACGCTGTCCTCGTGATAGAGAAAACCGCCGGACTGCCGCTTCCACAGCCGCGCATAGAGCCCGTCGAGCGCCACCAATTGGTCATGCGTGCCTTGCTCGACAATGCGGCCGCCGTCGAGCACCACCAGACGATCGAGTGCTGCGATCGTCGACAGCCGGTGGGCGATAGCGATGACCGTCTTGTTTTCCATCAGCCGCGTCAGATTCTCCTGGATCGCCGCCTCGATGTCGGAATCGAGTGCCGAGGTCGCCTCATCGAGAATCAGGATCGGCGCATCCTTGAGGAAGACGCGGGCGATCGCCACGCGCTGGCGCTGGCCTCCCGACAGCTTGACGCCGCGCTCGCCGACAAACGCCTCGTAGCCGGCGCGGTCCCTGTTGTCGCGCAAGGTCAGGATGAACTCGTGCGCCTCGGCCTTTTTCGCCGCCGCGATCACCTCCTCATCGGTCGCGTCAGGCATGCCGAGCTTGATGTTGTCGCGCAGCGAACGGTGGAACAGCGCCGTGTCCTGGCTGACGACGCCGATATTGGCGCGCAGCGAATTCTGCGTAACTTTGGCGACATCCTGGCCATCGATGGTGATCGACCCGCTCTCGAGATCGTAGAGGCGCAGGATCAGATTGGCGAGGGTCGTCTTGCCGGCGCCGGACGGTCCGACCAGCCCTACCTTCTCGCCTGGCCTGACGACAAGGTCGATGCCGTTCAGCACGCCGAAACCTTTGCCGTAGTGGAACTCGACGTTCTTCACCGCGATACGGCCGCCTGCCACGACGAGTTCCTTGGCGTCGGGCGCATCGGTGAGGCCGAGCGGCTGCGAAATCAGCGCCTTGGAGTTCTCCAGCACGCCGAGGTTTCGCAAGATGCTGTTGAGCTGCATCATCAGCCGGCCGAGCAGCATGTTGAGCCGCAGCACCAGCGACAGGGTGAAGGCGACCGCGCCGACGGTGATCGAGCCCTCGACCCAGAGATAGACGGCAAAGCAGCCGATCGCCGTGATCATGATGCCTGACAGCGTGGTCAGCGCCATGCGCACGCCGGTCAGCCGGCGGGTGAACGGGCGCAATGCGTCGAGATAGATGTCGAAACCGTTCCTGATGTAGCGGTCGTCGCCATCGGCCGAGAACAGTTTCAGCGTCTGCACGTTGGAATAGGAATCGACGATGCGGCCGGTGATCATCGAGCCGGCCTCGGCTGTTTCCTCGGCATGCTTGCGGATTGCCGGCAAATAGAGCTTGGCCAGCCAGCCGAAGGCGGAAATCCAGATCACCACCAGAACCGCCAGCCTGAGATCGAGGCCTGCGACCAGCGCCAGCGTCGTCACCGTGTAGACGATCATAAACCAGACGACCTCGATGAAGCTTTCCATCAAGTCGCCGGTCGCCTGGCCCGCCTGCCAGACCTTCGTCGCGATGCGGCCGGCGAAATCGTTCTGGAAAAAGGCGTAGGACTGGCGCGAGACATGCCGGTGCGCCTGCCAGCGCACCAGATTGTAGAAGCCCGGCGTGATCGTCTGTTCGTCGACCAGCGCCGACAAGCCGACGACGACGGTGCGGATGACCAGCACCACCACGGCCATGAAAACCAGTTCAGGGCCGGCGGCGGCCCACAGTGCGTGCCAGCTGCGCTCGGCGGGAAGCTGGTCGAGAATATCGACCAGCCGCCCGACGAAGTAGAACAGGCCGGCCTCGACCAGCGGCGCGATGCCGCCGATGACCAGCATGGCGAAGAAGGCGAACTTCGCCTGGCCGACATAGTGCCAGAGAAAGCCGCCGACACTGATCGGTGGCCGAAGATTCGCCGGCTCCCTGAACGGATAGACCCAGTTCTCGAACCAGCGATAGACGGCTGTCATCATGCGGCGGCCATCATTCTGCGGCTTGCCTCTTTGCAAGTGCGTCGTTGGCGGCGTCGGCGGGACCGTCCTCAAGCAGGAACCCGCCCGACTGGCGCTGCCAGAGCTGCGCGTAGAGCCCGCCCTTGGCGACGAGTTCTTCGTGCGAACCTTCCTCGATGACACGGCCCTTGTCCATCACCACCAGCCTGTCCATCGCCGCGATGGTCGACAGCCGGTGCGCGATGGCGATGACGGTCTTGCCTTGCATGAGCTTGTAGAGATTCTCCTGGATCGCCGCCTCGGCTTCGGAATCAAGCGCCGAGGTCGCTTCGTCAAGGATAAGTATAGGTGCATCCTTCAACATAACGCGAGCAATGGCGACGCGTTGCCGCTGGCCACCGGACAATTTGACGCCGCGGTCACCGACATGGGCATCGAAGCCCTTGCGGTCGCTGGCATCCGAAAGCCCTGATATGAAGTCCAGCGCCTCGGCGCGCCGCGCCGCCTCGACAAGCATCTCGTCGGTTGCATCGGGCCGGCCATAAAGGATGTTCTCGCGCACCGAACGATGCAGCAGCGAGGTGTCCTGCGTGACCATGCCGATCTGCGCACGAAGCGAATCCTGCTTCACAGCGGCGATTTCCTGGCCATCGACCAATATCTGCCCGGCTTCGAGGTCGTAGAAGCGCAGCAACAGGTTGACCAGCGTCGACTTGCCGGCGCCGGAACGGCCGACGATGCCGACCTTCTCGCCCGGCTTCACCGCCAGCGACAGGCCCTCGATCACACCCTTCTGCTTGCCGTAGTGGAAGCGAATGTCCTCGAAGCGGATCTCACCCCTGGAGACGCTGATCTCCTTCGCGTCCGGCCGGTCCTCGACAAGGCGCGGCAGCGAGATCGAGGCGATACCGTCCTGCACCGTGCCGATGTTCTCGAACAGGCCCGACATTTCCCACATGATCCATTGCGACATGCCCCACAACCTGAGCACAAGGCCGATGACCACGGCGACCGCGCCGATCGTCACTGCTTGCCCCAGCCACAGCCACAGCGCCATCGCGGTCACCGAGAACAAGAGCAGCGCGTTCAGTATGTAGAGCGAGCCGAAAAGCACTGTCACCAGGCGCATCGACCGGTAGACCGTTTCGAGAAAGCCGGACATACCGTCTTTGGCGAATGACGCTTCGCGGCGTGCATGGCTGAACAGCTTGACCGTCTGGATGTTTGAGTAGCTGTCGACGACCCGGCCCGTCATGATCGAGCGCGCATTGGCCTGTTCCTCGCCGACCTTGCCCAGCCGGGGAATGAAAAACCGCAGCAAAAGGATATAGCCGACCAGCCAGACGCCGAGCGGCGCGGCCAGCCGCCAGTCGGCCGAGCCGACGATGAGCAGCATGCCGAGGAAGTAGACGATAACGTAATTCAGGACGTCGATCACCTTGATGACGCATTCGCGCACGGCGAGAGCCGTCTGCATCAGCTTGGTCGCGATGCGGCCGGCGAACTCGTCCTGGTAGAAACTCATCGACTGCTTGAGCAGATAGCGGTGCACCTGCCAGCGGATGCGCATGGGATAGTTGCCCATCAGCGTTTGCTGGTTGAGGAGCGAATGCAGCCATACGGTGCCCGGCAGTGCGAACAGCACGATGAAGGCCATGCCGGCAAGCTTCCAGGCTTCCGTCTGCAGGAAGGTTTCGCGATTCTGCCCCGACAGCCAGTCGACGATGCGGCCGAGGAAGCCGAACATCCACACTTCCGCGATCGCGATGGCCGTCACCAGCACTGCGTCGAAAAGGATATAGGGCCAGGCGCCGCGCGTATAATGCACGCAGAAGGCAACCAGCGTCTTGGGCGGCTCGACCGGTTCCGCCGCGGGGAACGGATCGAGCCTTTTTTCAAACCAGCTAAACAACAACATAGGTCATGCCTGTGAAATGTGTTTGCCGCTTACGCGGCACGTGAGCGTACGAAGTCCCCGGAACCCATGGCGTCGAGTGCCGACGGTCCGGAATCACCCGGACCGTCGGCAATGCTTCGCGCAATATAGGGGCTCGCGGGCTTTTCGCCGACAGCTGCGCCAGACGATCCTGACGACACGGTGCCGCCAGCCCGGTTTTTCGCGCCAGGCCGGATCAGCCGGATGATCCGGCGCACCAGCGACGGCCGCCCGGGATCGGGAACCGCGCGCGAAAAATCGACATCCGGCAGCATGCCGCGATGCGGCCGGCGGCGAACCTCGGCGTGAACCGCCGACGAATAGGTGTCGCCGATCAGCAGCGCCCAGGTCGGCAGTCGGTGGATATGCAGGCTCCTCGAGCCCGGTATTCTGTAGGGATCGAACATCGGTCCGTCCTCCGTGTGAAAATCGAGATAAAAAGGCGAAGCAATATCGTCCGCCGGCATTCGCCCGGAGGCACGCATTGCATCGGTCCGGACATGACGAGTGTCGGTCCGGACAGCTTCAGTTGGGGCGTTCAGCCCTTTTGACTTTTTGAAAAACATCGCAGGATTCCTTCGAGAGCCGAAAAATCGTTTCGGCGGGAATCGGTGCGATCAAGTCTTAGAGAGTCAGGAGAATCGTCGTACCGAAACCGCCGGCAGGCAGGTAAGCCCACGAGAGGGGCGCTGGATGTGCATGGTCATCATGAATTACCCCTCCATCGGTTCGGGTTGACAATGCTGGTTGTATACCCGACTTCGCAGAAAATGGCCACCCGCAGGTCCAGCAATTTCCAAAACCGCCAAGCCGCTGTGGCCGATCCGCCACTTATTAGAAGGACGCGGAAATGAACCGTCGTCTCCGCATCGCGCTCTACCAGCCTGACATTGCCGGCAACACCGGAACAATCCTGCGCTTCGCCGCGTGCCTCGGACTTGGTGTCGACATCATCGAACCGGCCGGATTTCCGCTCTCCGACAAGGCGCTCAAGCGAGCCGGCATGGACTACCTCGAAATGGCTGCCCTGACCCGGCATGTCGACTGGCACGCCTTCGAGGAATGGCGCAAGGCTGGTTCGCACCGGCTGGTGCTGCTGTCGACCAAAGCCACGACGGCCTACACCAGCTTCAGCTTCGCGGACGGTGACGTCCTCCTGTTCGGCCGCGAATCCGCAGGCGTGCCGGATCCTGTCCATCAGGCGGCGAATGCGCGCCTGACCATCCCCATGCAGGGTACGGCGCGCAGCATCAACGTGGCGCTCTCCGTCGCCATGGTGGTGGGCGAAGCCATCCGGCAACTCGGATAACGGCACTCCGTCTCCCGACATCTCGACCCAGGCGCACATCGCCTTCTCCTTCGTTTGCACATCCAGGGTTTCTTCGCTACAAGCTCAACTTGACTTGAGGTCAAGCAGAAAAATCGGGACGGAAAATCAGACATGGCGCCTGTAACGGAATTAACGGTTGGCCAGGTGGCCATGCGCAGCGGGGTGGCGGTGTCGGCGCTGCATTTCTACGAGGCCCGCGGCTTGATCCGCAGCCACCGCACGTCGGGCAACCAGCGCCGCTACGGCCGCGACGTGCTGCGGCGCGTGGCGATCATCAAGGTTGCACAGGAGGTCGGCATCTCGCTGGCCGAAATCGGTGCCGCACTTGAATCACTGCCCGAAAGCCGCACGCCGACGCGCGACGACTGGAACCTTTTGTCGACCGCCTGGCGCGACGGGCTCGATCACAAGATCGCCCAGTTGAAGAAACTTCGCGACGGGCTGACCGACTGCATCGGCTGCGGCTGCATGTCGATCGACAAATGCCCGCTGCGCAACAAGGGTGACCGGCTGGCACGCGAGGGAACGGGGGCAAGGAGGCTGGTCGCTCTTCCTTCTCCCCGTTCACGGGGAGAAGGTGCCTGAACGCAGTGAAGGCGGATGAGGGGCGGCGCCAGCATTGAGAGGTTCGCGCAGCCCCTCACCTGCCTGCCGGCACCCTCTCCCCGTAAACGGGACGACGAAATCCTAGTCGGCCGCAGGCAACCGCCTGATGGTGAACTCGATCAGGTCGCCCGGCCGCTCGAACCAGCTTTCGATCTCGGTCCAGTAGGCCTGCTTGGGAAAGCGCTCGAACCATTCCTTGGCCTTGAGCCGGGCATCGGAGCGTGGCAGCACGAAGGTCTCGCGCAGGAAACCGTCGCGCGGCATACGCACGCGCTCGGCACGGCTTTGGTCGAGCCTTTTCTTTAGGCCATCCAGCGGCGGTCTTGCCGGGGTGCGCACGAAACAACTCCTTGCACCGTAATGACACTTGACCCTGTCCCCTAAGAGATTAGGGATCGCGCCGGCAAAAGACGAGTCATTTGTGGGACTCGCCGCCCCAACCGGAGACGGCATTTGGAACGACCAGAAATACCGGCGGGCCTGCCCGCCGACATCGAACAGAAGAAGATGAAGGCGCGCCTCTGGTTCGAGGCGCTGCGCGAACGCATCTGCGCCACCTTCGAGCAGATCGAGCAGGATCTTGGCGGGCCGCTGGCCTCGTGGTCGCCCGGCCACTTCGAAAAGACGTCATGGGAACGTGACGAGGGGCGCGGCGGCGGCGGCACCATGTCGATGATGCACGGTCGCGTCTTCGAAAAGGTCGGCGTCCACACATCGACCGTCCATGGCGAGTTCTCACCCGAATTCAGGAAGCAGATGCCCGGTGCAGAGGAAGACCCGCGCTTCTGGGCATCCGGCATTTCGCTGATCGCGCACCCATGGAATCCCAACGTTCCGGCCGTGCACATGAACACGCGCATGGTGGTCACATCCAGCCAATGGTTCGGCGGCGGTGCCGATCTGACACCGGTGCTCGATCGCCGCCGCACCCAGGACGACCCCGACACGGTCGCCTTCCACCGCGCCATGCAATTCGCTTGCGAGAAGAATGTCGCGGTGGCCGATTACCCAAAATTCAAGGCCTGGTGCGACGAGTACTTCTATCTGTCGCACCGCAACGAGCCGCGCGGCACCGGTGGCATCTTCTTCGACTGGCTGCATTCGGGTGAGGACAAGGGCGGCTGGAATGCCGATTTCAACTTCGTCCAGGATGTCGGCCGCGCTTTTCTCGTCGTCTACGGCCACCTTGTGCGCGCCAACTTCAACGAGAACTGGACTGATGGCGACCGTGACGAACAGCTCATCCGCCGCGGCCGCTACGTCGAATTCAATCTGCTTCACGATCGCGGCACCATATTCGGACTGAAGACCGGCGGCAATGTCGCCGCCATCCTCTCCAGCCTGCCGCCCGAGGTCCGCTGGCCGTAACAAAATGGTGAGCCCGACGTGAGCCGCATTGATGTCCCATTCGCTCGAAATGGGCATGGAATGTGGCACACGGTGCGGCGAAAAATTTCTTTTTCGTCTAATAGGTTCTTGAAAAGACTGGTCTATTTGTGGCGCGGGGTCGGGAAGCGCCGGCGGTTCGCCTGCGCGCAAGTTCAGGAAAGTGCGAAACGGCTTTCCGACCGGAATTGCGTCATGACAAAGCGAGCCGCGACCCGACGCGACCGGACGGCCCAAGACGACGCGGGACATCTTCGTCAAAAAGATACCCGCCTTTCCAGGAGTACTTCGCAATGCGCAAGATCATTGTTTCGGCGGCCGCCGCTGCCCTTCTCGCTTCCGGTTCGGTGGCGTTCGCCGCCGTCAAGCACACCACCGGGACGATCAAGACCTTTGACACGACGGCCATGAGCCTGGTCCTCGACGATGGATCGTCTTTTACGCTTCCCAAGACCTTCAAGGATCCTGGCCTGCAGGTCGGTGAAAAGGTCCGTGTCTCATGGGACATGAGCGGCAAGAAAAAGATTGCCGAGGCTGTCAAGATCGCCAAGTGAAGGCCTGCCCGCCAAAACGGGACGAGACGATGTCTGGCCCTGTTTCGGGGTAGTGTTTAGAGGGCGGAGCGATGCTGCTCCGCCCTTTTGCCGTTGACGGCAACCAATACCACCCCATCTGTGTTATGCTTCTCACCCGTTCGCGGTCCGCGGTTTCAACCCTGGAACCGGACATGAGCCAAAAAAAGTGCCGGAGCCTCGACCAGGCTCCACGGAGGAAAAGGAGAAATCTCATGAAGGAATTTCACTGCGGGTCGCTCGTGCCCGGCTGTGACTGGCACACACGTGCCGACGAGGAAGCCGAGGTCATGCGCCGTGCCGTCGAGCACATGCGCGAGACACATGGCGAGACGGTCATCCGCGAGACGATGATCGAGGCGATCCGTTCGCGCATCGAAAAGACCCGCGACGCGGCCTGATCTACCCGGCCTGCAAGGCTTCGGCGGCGCGCTTGAGGAGCGCGTCGCGATCAGGGGCAAACCCGGCTTCGACCCATTCCGCTTCGAGATTCCTGAGGATTTCGCCGAGTTTCGGGCCTGGAATTGCGCCGAGCGCCGTCAGATCGGCACCTTTCAGCGGAAACAACGGCTCTTCCCATTTGGTGGCGAAGCCAAGCAGGCGCGAAAAGCCACCGGCTTCGAGCAGCGCCTCATTGTCCTCGACGGCGCGCATCCTGGCTGCCGCAAGCGACAGCCGCAGACGGTCGACAAACCCCTGCCGGTCGCCGCGATAGAGCCTTTTTGCCAGTTCGCCCTCGGTCGTCTTCGGCTCGACGGCGGTGGCGAGCGCCCAGTGGCGCAGGCGATCCGCTTCGGCGGTCGAGAGTTTGAGCCGCTCGGCGAGCGACTTCATGCGAGCGGCATCGGGCGGCACGATCGCTTCCAGTCTGAGCAGCGGGTCGGGTGCCCAGCCCAGATCCTTGCCGGCCTTGGCCAACCCATGGATGGCATCGATGCCCCATTTCTCGCTTTCCGGCAGCGCCGCGGTCAAGACACCTGCCTGCCGCATCCAAAGCAGCGCCCGTGACGGATCGGGCGCCGACAAAAGTTTCTTCAGTTCCGACCAGATTCGCTCGGACGAAAGCTGGGCCAGCCCTTCCTTCAGACGGGCGCAGGCTTTCAGCCCCTCGGCGTCCGGCCGTCCGTCGCCGTACCAGGCGAAGAAGCGGAAGAAGCGCAGGATGCGCAGGTAGTCTTCGCGAATGCGCGCTTCCGGGTCGCCGATGAATCGCAGCCGGCGCGCCTCGATGTCGGCAATGCCGCCGACCAGGTCGACCACCTTGCCATCGGCCACGGCATAGAGCGCGTTGATGGTGAAGTCGCGCCGCTCGGCATCGAGCTTCCAGTCGCGCCCGAACGACACTTTCGCGCGCCGCCCGTCGGTTTCGATATCGGCGCGCAAGGTGGTGATTTCATAGGGCTTTCCACCGGCAACCACGGTGATTGTCCCATGCTCGATACCGGTTGGCACCGCCTTGAACCCTTCCGCTTCGGCGCGGCGGAGGGTTTCCTGCGGCAAGCAGGTGGTGGCGATGTCGATGTCGGCGACCGGCTGGCCCATCAGTGTGTTGCGCACCGCGCCGCCGGCGACTCGCGCCTCTTCACCGCCTTCGGCCAGTGCGAACAGCAGGCGCTGCAGATGCTTGTCGGTGAGCCAATCGGCCCTGCCCGCGATCGAGACACTCACGCATAGAGCCTTTCATAGAGAGTACGAATGATGCCGGCGGTGACGCCCCAGATGCGCCGGTCGCCGTAAGGCATGTCGTAGAAGAACCATTCGAGATCGTTCCACATACGGCTGTCGCGCTTGTGGTTGGCCGGGTCCATCAGGAAGCGCAGCGGCACTTCGAAAGCGGCATCGACCTCGTCTGCGTTGAGCGTCAGTTGGAAACCGGGCCGCACGATGCCAAGCACCGGGGCGATGCGGTAGCCGCTGCCGGCGACATAGTCGGGCATGCGGCCGATGATCTCGATGCGATCTCGGCCAAGCCCGATCTCCTCGAAGGTCTCGCGCAGCGCCGCCGCCTCAGGGCTCGGATCGGTCGGATCGATAGTGCCGCCGGGAAAGGCCACCTGCCCCGAATGGCTGCGCAGCTTTTCGGCCCGTTTGGTCAGAAGAACCGTCGCATCGCCCTCATGATCGACCACCGGGATCAGCACCGCGGCATTGCGCAGCGCCTTGCCCTGGTTGAGGCGCGGATGGCCGGGGTTGAAGCGATGGTCGCCATAGTCGTCGTCGCCTGCATGCGCATCGGGCTGCACGGCAAAGCGCGCGCGAAAATCCGCGGATGAAAACGGCGCCGGCGTCGCCTGGTCCATCACGCGCTCAACCGCTTCAACTGGTCCGCCGGCATGATCGAGAACACGGCGCCCTTGGAGCGCACCGCGAACATCGTCTCGCCGTCGATTTCGATCTCCTCGCCATGCCCGACCAGTTCATACATCACCGGCCGCGCCACCAGCGCCTCCAGACGGCCACGCACCAGCACATAGGGCTTCAACCCGCCGGTCTCGTTCTCGTCGACAAACCGCAGCGGCCGTTGCGGCCCGGCTTCGACGACGTCGCCGACATTGGTGCGGAAGGTGATTGTCTGCGCCTCGCCGCTGCCCGAAACGTCCATTTCGACGGCGATGAACGGCGCATCGGCGACGCGGATGCCGACCTTTTCCACCGGTGTCACCAGATAGGTCCTGCCATCGGCGTCCTTGCGCAGCACCGAGGAGAAAAGCTGCACCAGCGGCATGCGCCCGATCGGCGTGCCCAGATAGAACCAGGTGCCGTCGGCCTTGATCTCCATGTCCAGATCGCCGCAGAAGTCGGGATTCCAGCGTTCGACAGGTGCCGCGCCCTTGCCGGCACGGGCGGCGCGCGAGATCAGCGCCTCGAGACCACGCACCTCGGTGGCATCAGTCAGGCTTTCTTCACGATGTCCCAAGGGTCCCGTCATGGTCACGAAATAGTCACTGTTGTTCCGCTTGTCAGCCTAAGTCTGTGATTTAAGTTTCGATGTAGGCGCCACGCGAGGCCGAATCGCGGCAACTTATGGTATGGTGCAGCCGTTGTTCCAGCCATGGTATTCCAACCACAAGGATCGATGCGGCATGAGCGTGATGGTCAAGGAAAGCCCGATCAGCGAAAAGGACATGATCGCCGAGGCCGAAAAGGCGCTTGCCGACATCTCCCGGATCCGCGACGGGGTCGGCCGGGTCATCTTCGGGCAGGAAAGCGTCGTCGAGCGCACGCTGGTGGCGCTGCTGGCCGGTGGCCATGCGCTGCTGGTCGGGGTGCCGGGTCTCGCCAAAACCAAGCTGGTCGAAACACTTGGCATCGTGCTCGGCCTCGATTCGCGTCGCATCCAGTTCACGCCGGATCTGATGCCGTCCGACATCCTCGGCTCCGAAGTGATGGAGCAGGACGAGACCGGAAAACGCTCCTTCCGCTTCATCTCCGGGCCGATCTTCGCCCAGCTGCTGATGGCCGACGAGATCAATCGCGCGTCGCCGCGCACCCAGTCGGCGCTGCTGCAGGCCATGCAGGAATACCACGTCACCATTGCCGGCGCCCGCCATGACCTGCCGGCGCCCTTCCACGTGCTGGCAACCCAGAACCCGCTGGAGCAGGAGGGCACCTATCCGCTGCCCGAGGCACAGCTTGACCGCTTCCTGATGCAGGTGGACATCCTCTATCCCGAAATCGAGGCGGAGCGCCGCATCCTTCTGGAAACCACCGGCATCGAGGACGCGAAAGCGCAAAACGTGCTGCAGCCGGTGCGGCTGAAGGAGATCCAGACGCTGATCCGCCGCATGCCGGTGCCTGAAAGCGTCGTCGAGGCGATCCTGACGCTGGTGCGCTCGGCGCGTCCCGGCCAAGGCAATGCCGAGACCGACAAGAACGTCGCCTGGGGTCCCGGCCCGCGCGCCAGCCAGGCGCTGATGCTGTGCACAAGGGCGCGCGCGCTTTACGACGGACGGCTGGCGCCCTCGGTCGACGACGTCCGTGCGCTGGCCGAGCCGGTGCTGCAGCATCGCATGGCGCTGACCTTCGCCGCCCGCGCCGAAGGCACCAGCGTGCGTGACGTGGTGGCGAAACTCGTGAAAGGGATTTGATGCCGCGCATCGGCGAGGTCCAGGCTCCGGCAGCGACGCGCGACGCGCTCGCCCGTGGCCGGTTGCGGGCCTCGCTTGTGCCAGACCTGCTGGTCGAGGCGCGGCGCATCGTCAACACCGTGATCGCCGGCTGGCACGGCCGCCGCAAGCGCGGCATCGGTGAAAATTTCTGGCAGTTCCGCCCCTACGTCGAGGGTGATTCCTCGCGCATCGACTGGCGCCGCTCGGCCCGCGACGATCACACCTATGTGCGCGACCGCGAATGGGAAGCCGCCCATACCGTCTGGCTGTGGGCCGACCCCTCGCCGTCGATGCTCTACAAATCGACAGGCGCCAGCGTTTCCAAGCAATCGCGCGCGCTGGTGCTGGCGCTGGCCATGGCCGAGCTGTTGTCGCGCAGCGGCGAACGCATCGCCTGGCCGGGCCTCACCGACCCGTTCACCGCCCGCAACGGCGCCGAACGCATTGCCGCCCAGTTGATGCATGCCGGCGAGCTGCCGGCAAAACCCGACCTGTCCGACATCAGGCGCTTCTGCGACATCGTCATCGTCAGCGACTTCCTCGATCCTGTCGAGGAGACGATGGCCTGGCTCGACGTGCTGGCCCGCCACGGCGTGCGTGCCCACCTGATCGAGGTCGCCGACCCGGCCGAGGAGACCTTCCCCTATGCCGGCCGCACCGAATTCACCGATCCCGAGACCGGCGACAAGCTGACCGCCGGCCGCGCCGAAATGCTGGGTGATGAGTATCGCCTGCTCTACACCGCCCGCCGCCACGAACTGGCCGCCTGGTGCAAGCGGCTTGGCTGGAGCTTTACCGTCAACCACACCGATCGGCTCGCCTCCGACGCGCTGGTGCGGCTGCACATGGCGATGACCACTGATGGCCCCTCGGTCAGGCCGACCGCTGGCGGTCGTGCAGGCATCGCTGGTGGCGATCGGCCAGGAAAGGCTGTCGCATGAGTTGGCTGCCGCTCTCCTTTGGCGCCCCCATGGTGCTGTGGGGCCTGCTGGCACTGCCGGTGATCTGGTGGCTGCTCAGGCTGACGCCGCCCAAGCCGCAGACCGAGATCTTCCCGCCGCTGAAGATCCTGGCGCGCGTGCTGAAGCGCGAGGAGACGCCGCAGCAGAGTCCGTGGTGGCTGACGCTGCTCAGGCTCTTGATGGCGGCCCTCATCGTCGCGGCATTGGCCGACCCGGTCTTCAATCCGCGCGAAAAGCTGCCGGCCGAGGGAGCCGCCCTTGCCCTGGTCATCGACAATGACTGGGCAAGTGCCGCCGACTGGGGCAAACGCGTCGCCACCGCCGAGCGGCTGATCAACGACGCCGGCTCCAACGGCGTGCCGGTCGTCATCGCCTTCACTGCCGAAAAGGCCAATGCCGAGATCGGCCCGTTCGATGCCGCCACCGCCCTTGACCGGCTGCGCGCCGCCAAGCCGCGGCCGATCCCGACCGACCGGCCGGCCGTCTATACCCGCGTCGCCGGCGTGCTGGAGACCTTGCCCGGGGCCAGTGTCGCCGTGCTTGCCGACGGCCTGGCGGCAAAAGGCGATGAAGCCGCCTTCAACACGCTTTTGTCGAAAAATGCCGCCCGTGTCGTCTGGGCAACCGCCGACAGGCTGTCGCTGACGGGCCTGACCGCCGCCGACAACCAGGTCGACGGCTTTGCGCTGACCGCCATCCGCGCGCCGGGCGACCCTGCCCCGGCGCAGGTCACCGCCGGCGCCTTCGACGACAAGGGCCGCCGCATCGCCGATGCGACGCTGACCTTTTCGCCTGGCGAAACCACCGCCACCGGCACCATGGCGGTGCCGTTCGAATTGCGCAACGACTTCGCTTCGATCGCGCTCGACGGCGAGCGGCAGGCCGGTGCGGTGCGCGTCCTCGACGAAAGCTCCAAGCGTCGCCGCGTCGGGCTGCTGTCGCAGGCCGAGGCCGACCAGGCGCAGCCGCTTTTGTCGCCGCTCTACTACATCAGGCGGGCGCTGCAGCCCTTCGCCGATCTGGTCGAACCCTCCAGCGCCGACCTCGCCGACGCCATCCCGCAGATCCTCGACCAGAAGCCCGCGATGATTGTCATGGCCGATATCGGCACCATTCCCGGACAGGTCCGGCAGAGACTTGTCGATTGGGTCGACAATGGCGGCACGCTGGTGCGTTTCGCCGGTTCGCGGCTGGCCACCGCAGGCGATGACGACGATTTGCTGCCGGTCCGCCTGCGCACCGGCGAGCGTTCGCTCGGCGGCGCGCTGTCATGGACGTCGCCGCAGCCTGTCACCGAATTCCCCAAGGCCGGCCCGTTCGCCGATCTGGCGCCGCCGACCGAGGTCACTGTCAGCAGACAGGTGCTGGCCGAGCCGACACCCGATATCGTCGAGCGCACCTGGGCGGCCCTTGCCGACGGCACGCCGCTGGTCACCGGATTGAAGAAAGGCAAGGGCACGCTGGTGCTGTTCCACGTCACCCCTGAGGCAACCTGGTCGAACCTGCCGATCTCCGGCAGCTTCGTCGAGATGCTGCGCCGCATCGTGCAGCTGTCGCGCAACCAGGGCGCGGCCATCGCCAATGCCGAAGCCGCCGCGGCGTCGCTGGCGCCCTATCGCATGATTGCAGCCGACGGCTCGCTGGTGCCGCCGACGCCGGATGCACGGCCGCTTGTACCGGGCGCCGGCGCGCTGCCGGTGACTTTTGAAAACCCGCCCGGCCTTTATGGTTCCGAGACGGGTGTGTTTGCCCATAATCTGCTTGAAGCCGACAGCACGCTGGCCCCGCTGGTGCGCCCGCAAATCACTGTTCCCGTCACCTCGATCCAGTATGCCTTTGACGAATCGCGCAATTTGAAGGGCGCGCTGGTCGCGGCCGCCCTGGTGCTGATGCTGCTCGATACGCTGGCAGTGTTCTGGATGGGCGGCCTGTTCTCACGCCGACCGCGCCGCGCCGGTGCCATGGCAACCACCGCCGCGGTCCTGATTGCGCTGGGTAGCTTGTTCGGTCATGCCGACCTTGCCCGCGCCGACGACGCCAAGCCGGGTGACGAAATTGCCATCGAGGCGATTTCGAAGACCCGCATCGCCTATGTGCTGACCGGTGTGCCGGGCGACGATTCGATCAGCCGTGCCGGGCTCGAGGGCCTGACCCGCTTCCTGGTTGAAAAGACGGCCCTTGAACCGGGCGCACCAGCCGGTGTCGACATTTCGAAGGACGAGCTGTCGTTCTATCCTTTGATCTACTGGCCGATCGATCCGGCCGCCCCGATGCCGAGCCAGGCCGCCATCGCCCGCATCGACGCCTATATGCAGCAGGGCGGCACGGTGCTGTTCGACACCCGCGACCAGTTCGCCAACGGCATCGGCGCCGATTCGATCAGCCCGGCGACGGAGCGGCTGCGCGACATCCTCGGCAACCTCAACGTGCCGCCGCTGGAGCCGGTGCCGTCCGACCACGTGCTGACCAAATCCTTCTTCATCCTGCCCGAATTCCCCGGCCGCTTCGCCGGCAGCCCACTGTGGGTCGAGGCGTCGCTCGACGCCAGCAATGCCGAGAACCGGCCGGTGCGCACCGGCGACGGCGTCTCGCCTATCATGATCACCGCCAATGATTTTGCCGGCGCCTGGGCAGTCGACGAGAATGGCGATCCGCTGCTGCCGACCGTACCGGCGGACCCGATGCAGCGCGTCTACGCGCTGCGCGCCGGCGTCAACATCATGATGTACATGCTGACCGGCAACTACAAATCCGACCAGGTGCACGTGCCCATACTGCTCGAACGGCTGGGGCAGTAAGATGAGTTTGTTTGGTGCCCTCCGGTCGCGGATAAACCCTCCCCAAAAAGAGGAGGGTAAGGAATGAACTGGTCGATTTCCTTCGAACCGCTGATCTCCTGGCCCCTGTTGGCCTTGGCGCTGGTGCCGCTGGCGCTGCTGGCGCTTGTCGGCCTGTGGTTTCGCCAGCGCGGCTCGGTCTTCCGCTTCATCGCCCTTTTGGCGCTCGCCGCCGCTTTGTTCAACCCGGTGTTCCTCAACGAGGAGCGCGAGCCGCTGAAAAGCGTTGTCGCCCTCGTCGTCGACCGCAGCCAGAGCCAGGATATCGGCGATCGCACCAAGCAGACCGACGAGGCGCTGGCCGGGCTGCAGCAGCGGCTTGGCCGCTTCAAGCAGTTCGACGTGCGGGTCGTCGAGGCCGGCAAATCCGAGGCCGCCGAAGAGCGCACCGAGACACGGCTGTTCGGCGCGCTTGAAGGCGCCTTCCGCGACGTGCCGCCGTCACGCATCGGCGGCGCGATCATGATCACCGATGGCGAGGTCCATGACGCGCCGCCGGGCGCGCCAGATTTCAACGCCCCGCTGCATGCGCTGATCACCGGCAACGACCACGAAAAGGACCGCCGCATCCGCTTCGAGAACGCGCCGCGCTTCGGCCTTGTTGGCAAGCCGCTCGACATGACCTACCGCGTCATCTCGACCGAAAACGAGACTGGCCCAGTCGATGTGCGCGTCTCGGTCAATGGCGAGCAGGTCGCCGTCGAGCACGCCACCGTTGGCCAGGCCATGCCGCTGCAGGTCACCATTCCGGGTGCCGGCCGCAACATCGTCGAACTCGCCATCGATCGCGAGCCGGGCGAACTGACCGACACCAACAACCGCGCCATCGCACTGATCGACGGCATTCGCGAGAACCTGCGTGTGCTGCTCGTCTCCGGCGAGCCGCATGCCGGTGAGCGCACCTGGCGCAACCTGCTGAAATCCGACGCCTCGGTCGATCTTGTCCATTTCACCATCCTGCGGCCGCCGGAAAAGCAGGATGGCACGCCGATCAACGAATTGTCGCTTATCGCCTTCCCGACCCGCGAACTGTTCGTCGAGAAGATCAAGGATTTCGACCTCATCATCTTCGACCGCTACCAGCACCGCGACGTGCTGCCGATCCTCTATTACGACTACATCTCCGAATATGTCGAAAAGGGCGGCGCGCTGCTGATCGCGGCCGGCCCCGAATATGCCGGCGAAAGCTCGATCGCGCGCACGCCGCTGATGGCCGCCCTGCCGGCGATGCCGACCGGCGAAGTTGTCGACAAGGCCTTCTATCCGCGCCTCACCGAACTCGGCCAGCGCCATCCGGTGACGCGTGGGCTCGATGGCTCGGCCACCGAGCCGCCGCACTGGAGCCGCTGGTTCCGCACCATAGGCGTGCAGAACCCGGAAGGCGAAGTGGTCATGAAGGGCGCCGACAACCGGCCGCTGCTGCTGCTCGACCGCAAGGGAGAAGGCCGCGTCGGCATGCTGCTGTCCGATCAGGGCTGGCTGTGGGCGCGCGGCTTCGAGGGCGGCGGCCCGCATGTCCAGCTTTATCGGCGCATCGCGCACTGGCTGATGAAGGAGCCGGAGCTCGAGGAGGAGCGGCTGACCGCCGATGGTCGTGGCATGGTGCTGGAAATCCGCCGCCAGACGATGGCCGACGATCCCGGCGCCGCGCAGATCATCACCCCGTCCGGCAAAACCTTGACCGTCAAGCTCGACAAAGCCGAGCCCGGGGTCTTCCTCGGCAGCGTCGAGACCAGCGAGATCGGGCTCTACCAGGTCGCCAATGGCGACCTCACCGCGCTCGCCCATGTCGGGCCGGTCAACGCACCGGAATTCGCCGACGTCATTTCCACCGAAAACCGGCTGAAGGCGCCGGCGGAAGCCACCGGCGGCAGCGTGCGCCGGCTGGCGTCTTCCACAGCCCTTGGCAGCGACGTGACGCTGCCTTCCATCGTGCCGGTGCGCTCGGCTGGTGCCGCATCCGGCAGCGACTGGATCGGCCTGCGCACGACAGACGACAGCGTGCTCAAAGCCGTCTCGCGCGTGCCGCTGTTCGGCGGCTTCCTCGGCCTCGGCCTGCTGCTTCTGGCAATGGGTTCGATGTGGTACCGCGAGGGACGGTAGCGCGGCGCTCTTTTTCCTTCTCCCTTGTTGTGGGAGAAGGGAAAGCCCCCTGCTCTACTCCTCCGGCTCCGTCGTGAACATCAGCGGATAGCCCTTGGCCTTGCCGGCTTCGGTGGCGCGCGTCGCCTTGGTCTCGGCGACATCCTTGGTGAACACGGCGACGACGCAGACGCCACGCCGATGCGCAGTGATCATCACCCGGTGCGCTTGGTCCTCGCTGAGTTTGAACTCGCCCTTCAGCACCGTCACCACGAATTCGCGCGGCGTGAAATCGTCGTTGATGAGGATGACCTTGTAGAGTTTTGGCCGTTCGACTTGCGGCTTGATCTGGGTACGCGGTTTTGTGGTGATTTCGGGCATCGGAACCGACAGTTTTGCGTAAGCGATGTGACCGCCATTCTGGCACCGGTGAAACCGGTCGTCCATTTTGATCGACGCGCGAAACCGGTGTCCGCCGACGCGGCCATTCACAATCATGTGGGAAGGTGTCGGTTGCCGTTCAACGGCCTTGGCGGCCGAACATGCGACGGCCGGGAATCTGCCGCACGGCCGCAGCGGGCGGTATATCGGACCGAAAACGGTTTCCGCCGGCATCCGCCCGGCGTTCCAGCCAGGTCGCGATCGGCCACGCGGCGACGCAGATCAACGTCGCGCCGGTCAGCACGACCAGCAGCCAGGTCTGTGCCGGCGTTATGTAGTCCCAGTTGGTGGAAATCGCCGGCGCGAACAGCGAAGGCTCGGTGCGTCCGCTGGCCGGATCGGGGACCGGGCTGGCGGTGAACAGGATAAGCACTCTGGCGAGGCCGGTGGCAACCAGACCGCCGATCACCATCGAGCGCAAAATGGACGAAAGCCGCTTCTTCATGCGGATTGTCCTACACGGCCGGCGTTGCAAACGGGTTAAGTGTCAGTCAAGGCGGAAGCTGCCGGTGCCAGACTTCGCCAAAGATCAGTTGAACCCATCGACCGCTGCATCGCCAATGTCAGGGCTTCAGCGGCTCGGACAGGAAGAAGGCCGCTCCAACCGAAACCAGCTGGAGCGGCCTTGGTCAACAGGCCGGCATTTTATGCCGGACCTTATCAGGTCTTCGGGGCGTCCTTCTTGACGGCCTTCTCAGCAGCCTTCTTGTGCTTCTTGACGGTCTTCTTGACGACCTTCTTGGGAGCAGCCTTGGCCGGAGCGGCAGTCGCCGGAGCGGTGGTCGTCGAAGCAGCCGGAGCAGCGGTCGTGGTGGCGGCGGCGTTGCCGAGAGCCGGCATCGCGAAAGCGAGAGCGACGGCGAGACCGGTTGCGGAGAGGATGGACTTTTTCATGGCTTCGTTTCCTTTTTATGCGGGTCAAGTTTCGGAGCGTTACTGAACCGGGTCGTTCGGCGTCACTCCAAGCAGCTTCAAAGCATTGGCGAGCATCCGGATGCCCTGTGCCTGTTTCTTGGCGGCGCAGTACCGGTTGCCCTTTCTCTGAAGTGCCTTTGCCGCGGTGACCTGCGTTGCCGTGGCATGGGTTTCGAGGGCTTCATCAAATTGGTGGCTGAGATTGGCGCACCGTTCGCTCCGGGTTGTGAGCGTCGCCTTTGCGTCCGATTGTCCGACAGCGGCAGTGACCAGGCAGAAGCCCAGCAACGCACCCAACAAACTGATCGACAACCTTGGCATCGGTTTATCCGTAAACCCGGAGACTAGCGTCGCAGCCGATGACCTGACCGCCACGAGATCAGTTATGCCTTTGAAATTTTTCAGGAGTTTTTCTGAACTGTAGAATTTTGTTTCTGGAGTGTGTCTGAGAAAGCCGGTGTGAACCCCATCATAGCCACTGGCCAACATATGGCCTGAATTCTATCGTGTGGGTTGCGACCGAAGGGCTTGGCAATCAAAGACAGAAGGGCTTGGCAACAATGACAGGGCTGCTGTGAAATCCGATGCACACATACTGATCGTCGACGACGATAAGGGCATCCGCGACCTGCTGCAGGAATTCTTCCAGAAGCGGGGCCTGCACACCTCGGTTGCCGCCGACGGCATCGAGATGGAGACCATCCTGCGGCGCGTCCAGGTGGACCTCATCGTCCTCGACGTGATGCTGCCCGGCAAAAGCGGGCTGGAGCTGTGCCGCGACCTGCGCGCCCAGTATTCGACGCCGATCATCATGCTGACCGCCGTCACCGAGACGACCGACCGCGTCGTCGGCCTGGAAATGGGCGCCGACGACTATGTGCCCAAGCCCTTCGACCCGCGCGAGCTTTTGGCGCGCATCCGGGCCGTGCTCAGGCGCAATGGCGCCGCCGAGCCGAAGCGCGCCACCACCAAGCAGATCTACCGCTTCGCCGGCTGGACGATGGACTGTGCCCGGCGCCGGCTGATCGCACCCGACGATGTCAGGGTCGAGCTGACCATGGCCGAATTCAACCTGCTGCAGACCTTCGTCAAGAGTGCGCAGCGTGTGCTGACCCGCGACCAGCTCATCGAACTGTCCGGCGGCGACAGCGACTATTCCTTCGACCGCAGCATCGACATCCTGGTCAGCCGGTTGCGGCGCAAGATGGAGGACGACCCGAAGACGCCCAAGCTGATCCTGACCGTACGCAGCGGCGGCTACCAGTTCCTGCCCGAGACGACCTCCGAATGAGACGTTTCCTGCCGCAGACCTTGCCTGTCTGGGTGCTGCTGATCGTCATTGCCGGCCTGCTGATCAGCCAGGTCGCGACCCTCTACATCGTCTCGCGCGACCGCGCTGCCGCCAACGACGTCGTCGACCTCTACCGGCTCAACGACCGTGCCTTCTCGCTGGTGCAGCTCATGCATGACGCCAGTCCGGACGAGCGCAAGGCGACGGCGACCGGCCTGTTCAACTCCACCTACGCGCTCACCGTTTCGGACACGCCGGCGGTCACTTCGTCGATCGCCGGCGATGACGAACTGGCCGAACTCGAAGACATCCTCGTCGGCCGGCTGTCCAAATTCGGCATCACCGATGCACGCGTGCGCCGCGATCCGGCGACGCGCGAGGCCGACGACGCGGACGGCACGACGCCAGGACCCGACATCGGCCAGGTCGAGCGCGACCTTCTGGTGCTGGCCGCCGACTTCGCCCAGAGCGACAAGCTGACGGCATCGCTGCGCTTCGCCGACGGCCAATGGCTGAATTTCACCGAACCGATCACGCCCGTCGGCCCGATCCTGAGCTTCGACAGCCTGCCGCTCTATTCGCTGATCGCAGGGCTGGTGGTGATCATGTCGATCTGGTCGCTGCGCCGGCTGACGGCGCCCTACCGGATGATGGAAACCGCCGTGAACCGGATCGGCAAGGATCTGAAGAGCCCGCCGATCGCCGAGAGCGGCAGCCGCGAGGTGCGTGCCGCCGCCAAGGCGATCAATGCCATGCAGGCGAGATTGCGCGAATATGTCGAGGACCGCGAACATCTGGCGGCGGCACTGGCGCATGACCTGCGCACGCCGATGACCAGGATGCGCCTGCGCCTGGAGCTGTTGCGCAAATCGGCGGTCCGCGAGGCGCTGGCCCACGATCTCGCCGATGTCGAGAGCATTGCCAGTTCGGTGATCGACTTTGCCACCTTCGAAGTGACCGAGGAAAAGAACGAACGCATCGATTTCTGGTCGCTCGTGGAATCGATCGCCGACGGCTATGACGACGTATCGTTCGACGACGAGACCCGTTCGCGCGGGCTGATCTGCATGGCGCGGCCGGTCGCGCTCAAGCGCTGCGTCACCAATCTGGTGCAGAACGCGGTCACCTACGGCAAGAAGGCGCATCTTTCGCTGCGCCGGTCGGAGGACATGATCCTGCTCACCATCCGCGATGAAGGGCCTGGCATACCGCAGGCGCAGATCGACGCCGTGTTCGGCTCGTTCGTGCGCCTCGAACAATCGCGCAACCGCCAGACCGGCGGTCTTGGTCTCGGCCTGACCATTGCCCGCAACATCGCGCGCGCCGCAGGTGGCGAGATCCGCCTGTCCAACAATCCCGGCGGCGGCCTGCTGACGCAACTGCGCCTGCCGCTGGCGGCATAAAAACAAGGCGCGCCCGGTCGCCGCGCCTCGCCGCCGTTGGATTCCGGAGAAACTACCGCCGCAACACCGCGCTCAGCACGTCGCGAATGCCGATGGCGCCGACGAAGCGCGACTGGTCGTCAAACAGCGCTACCGGAGCGGTCTGCGAACGGTGCATGGCCAGCATGACGGTTTTCAGCGAGGTGCCCGGGTTGGCCCAGAACACTTGCGCGGCTTCCTCGGATTGGCCTTCAACGTCGGCGCACGACACCCAGACCGCCGGCTTGCCGTCGCGTTCAGCCGCCGCCACCAGCCCGTGATCGTCGATCTTGAAGCGCGTCGTCTTGCGGCGGTCGAGCCAGACCCAGCCGTCCTTGCCGTGCTCCAGATCGCGACGGTCGCGCATCACGTTCCAGGCGGTCAGCACCGACAGCGGGTTCACATTGGCGATGAAGTCTCGGACATAGTCGTTGGCGGGCCGCAGCACGATGTCTTCGGGCGCGCCGGTTTGCACGATGCGCCCACCCTCCATGATGGTGATGTGGGAGCCGATCTTCAGCGCCTCCTCGAGGTCGTGGCTGACGAAGATGATGGTCTTCTTCAATTCAGCCTGCAGCTGCAGCAATTCGTCCTGCAGCTTGGTGCGGATGAGCGGGTCGAGCGCCGAGAACGGCTCATCCATCAACAGGATCGGCGCCTCGGTGGCGAAGGCCCGCGCCAGGCCGACGCGCTGCTGCATGCCGCCCGAAAGCTCATGCGCATATTTCTTCGACCACTGGTCGAGATTGACCAGCTTGAGCTGGCGTTGGACGCGCTCCTTGCGTTCGGCTTCCGGGACGCCGGCCAGTTCGAGGCCGAGACCGACATTCTCCTCCACCGTGCGCCAGGGCAAAAGGCCGAACTGCTGGAACACCATCGCCACCTGTTTCTGGCGCAGGCGCCGCAAGGTCGCCTCGTCGCAGGTGACGACATCGACGGTCTTGTCGCCATCCTTGACCAGCACCTGGCCGCGCGACACCACGTTGAGCCGGTTGACCGCCCGCAGCAATGTCGACTTGCCCGAACCGGAGAGGCCCATCAGAACGGAGATCTCGCCCTCGTTCACGGTCAGGCTGGCGCCGGCGCAGCCCAGTACATTGCCGGTCTTTTCGAGGATCTCGGCGCGGCTGGCGCCGGCGTCGATCATCTTCAGCGATCCGGCCTGGTCGGCGCCGAAGACGATATCGACGTTCCTGAAATCGACGGCGACGGTCATTTCTTGCCTCCAACGGCGATGCGGGTCATCCGGTCGAGCACGATGGCCAAAACGACGATGGCAAGCCCCGCCTCAAGCCCGAGGTCGATGCGGCGCGAGCCGAGCGCCCGGTTGATCTCGGTGCCGAGCCCGCCGGCGCCGATCAATGCGGCAAACACCACCATCGACAGCGACAGCATGATCGATTGCGTCAGGCCGGCCATGATGGTGGGCAGCGCCGACGGCAGTTCCACCTTCCACAGCAGCTGGCTCTTGGTGGCGCCGAAAGCCTCGCCGGCCTCGACGATCGACTTCGGCACCGAGACGACGCCCAGATGCGTGAGCCGGACCGCGGTCGGAATGACGAAGATGATGGTGACGATGAGGCCGGGCGCGTTGCCGAGGCCGAACAGCGTCAGCACCGGGATCAGGTAGACGAAGGTCGGCAGCGTCTGCATCAGGTCGAGCACCGGCAGCATGACGCGGTAGACCTTCGGCTTGTGCGCTGCCCAGATGCCGAGCGGCACGCCGATGGCCATGGCCATGGCAGCGGCCGCGACGACCAGCACCAGCGTCTGCACCGTCTGCTTCCAAAGGTTCTGGTTGATGATGAAGATCAGGCCGAGAAAGACGCCGATGGCAAGCGGTCGCGAGCGTTGCAGCAGCCAGGCGATAACAGCGATGATCAGCGCCAGCAGCACCGGCGGCACCATCAAGAGGATGCCGACCAGCCCATCCAGCAGGAAATTGAGGCCATTCGAAAAGGCCCTGAACACAGTGTCGAAATTGTCGGTGAGGAAACCGAAGAAGGCCTTTCCCCAGGCGCCGATCGGAATCTTGTGATCGACCATGAATTTCGAAATCGGATCCATATCGCCCCTCTCGTGCAGGAGACCGCCCTGCCCCTCGGCCTCGACCGTCGTCATCTTGTCACAGGATATGAAAAAGGGCAGCCTTTTCTAAGATGGCTGCCCTTCCTGGTTCGGCTTTGCCGAATTCAGTCGGCTCAGCTTCCGAGCGCGGTCTTGATGGCGGCGGCAGCGTCACCGCCGTCGAAGGTAGTCACGCCGGCTATCCACGGGGCAACGGCATCCGGGTGCTTCTTCAGCCAGTCGGTTGCAACCGTATTGGCGTCGCCGCCCTTGAGGATCGCGTCCATCATCTCGCCTTCCATGTCCAGGTTGAACTTCAGGTTGGCGATGAACTTGCCGGCGTTCGGGCATTCGGTGGTGTAGCCCTTGCGCACATTGGTGTAGACGGTGGCGGCGCCGAAGCCGCTGTCGCCCATGCCGTCGAGATAGGTGATCTTCATGGCGCCCATCACCGGATGCGGCGTCCAGCCGAGGAAGGCGATCCATTCATTGTTCTTCATCGACTGCTCGGCCTGCGTCAGCATGCCGGCTTCCGAGGATTCGACCAGCTCGAAGCCTTCGAGATTGTCCTTCGGGTTCTTGATCATGTCGAGGATGATGCGGTTGCCGTCATTGCCGGCCTCGATGCCATAGATCTTGCCGTTGAACTTGTCCTTGAACTTGCCGATATCGGTCAGCGATTTGACGCCGGCGTCGGCGACATAGGTCGGCACGACGATGCCGTAGCCGGCGCCGGTCAGGTTGGTGCTGATCGTCTCGACCGAACCGTCGGCTGTATAGTCCTTGATGTCGTTGGTCATCGACGGCATCCAGTTGCCGAGGAACACGTCGAGATCCTTGTTCTTCAGCGACGCCATGGTCACCGGCACCGACAGCTGGATCGTTTGCGGCTCATAGCCGAGCGCGGTCAGCAGCACGGAGGCGACGCCGGTCGTCGCCTGGATGTCGGTCCAGCCGACGTCGGAAAGGCGCACCGCCTTGCAGCTTGCCGGATCACCGGCGTAGGCAGCGCTGGTTGACAAAAAAGCCGCCAGGCCGAGGCCGGCGACGAAAGAGTTCATACGCGACATAGACAGTCTCCCATTGTGATTCTTTGGCGAAGCGTAGCTACGGTTTCTATGCCCGCCTTGTTTCGTCAGCCAAACACCATTCTGGTGTGGTTTCAAGCATTAAGACAATCACGATCAACGGCGCGGGCTGGCCAATCAGCGACACATCAGGCGCTTTTGTCTGGCCAGCCGGCTTTTTCAGGGGAATGCCGCTCTGGCCCCTCCCCGTGTCAGGCCAAGTCGGCTTAAAAGAGCGGCATGGCCAAGCTTTACTTCCACTACGCGACGATGAACGCCGGCAAGACGACGATGCTCTTGCAGGCCTCTTACAATTACCGCGAGCGCGGCATGGGCACGATGCTGTTCGTCGCCGGCCACTACCGCAAGGGCGATACAGGCCTGATCTCGTCGCGCATAGGCCTGGAGACGGAAGCCGAGATGTTTCGCGACGGCGACGATCTGTTCGCCCGAGTCGCCGCTCATCACGCGCATACGTCGGTGCATTGCGTCTTCGTCGACGAGGCGCAGTTCCTCGAGGAAGAGCAGGTCTGGCAGCTCGCCCGCATCGCCGACCGGCTGAACATCCCGGTCATGTGCTACGGCCTGCGCACCGATTTCCAGGGCAAGCTGTTTTCTGGCTCGCGCGCGCTGCTGGCCATCGCCGACGATTTGCGCGAAGTGCGCACCATCTGCCGATGCGGCCGCAAGGCGACGATGGTCGTGCGCCTCGGCCCCGATGGCAAGGTGGCGCGCCAGGGCGAGCAGGTGGCGATCGGCAAGGATGTCTATGTCTCGCTCTGCCGCCGCCACTGGGAGGAAGAGATGGGCCGCGCCGCGCCAGACGACTTCATCGGCTTTATCAAGGGCTGACGGTCGGCGGCCTTGACCCCGGTCCTATGCAGCGTTTCTTAAGGCCTCGGTACTATAACGCAGCCAGCCAGAGCTCCCCGGGGTCAGCCATGCTTCGAGCCGCTTCGTTCGCCAGTATCCTTCTCCTTGCCAGCTCGCTCGTAGCCCATGCCGGCGGTGATCCTGCCCTGGGCAAGAAGGTCTTCAACCGATGCATGGCCTGCCATGACGCAGCCACCGACCGCGACAAGGTCGGTCCGCATCTGTTGGGCGTCGTTGGCCGCACCGCCGGCAGCGCCGAGAGCTTTCTTGACCACTATTCCGAGGCGATGAAGAGTGCCGGCGCCGCCGGCCTGGTCTGGGATGAAGCCAATCTCGCCGAGTATCTCAAGGCCCCAAAGCTGAAGGTGCCGGGCAACAAGATGGCCTTCGGCGGCCTGACCAATGACGACGACATCGCCAATGTCATCGCCTATCTGAAGGCCGATCCCAAGCCCTGATCCGCTGTTCGTCAGCTCTGTAAAACCGGCTTTCCCGTCGCATATCGCGGCCGCGATTGCTTCAGTGATTTGCCGAATACAAAGGCATCCGTGCGCCATCGGCTTGCCGCATGAAAGTTCAATGACAGCTGAACTACGGCTGGCAGGCAAGCTAATCACGCCAGGCCCCCGCCTTCACTGGTTTTCAAGACCCTGATGGATTCTTTTGTTTTCACGCCGCCCTTGTCTTCACGTCTTTCAATCCCCCGATGCCCCACATATATTCGCCGCTGTTCGCGACCAGCGACGTCATGCCGAAGCGGGAGGCCCCAATGGCGACATTGCAGAATTTCGACGCCGAAATTGCCAAGACCAAGCAGGTCGTGCAGGACATGCGCTCCAAGATCGAGCAGTCCGGCACCATGCTTGATACGCTCGCCACATCGGACAAGAAGATCGGCGACGCCAATTTCGACCTCGAGAACGCCCGCATCGAGGATGTGCTGAAGCAGCAAAAGGTGATGGAAGGCAACATTGCCGACCTGATCATCGGCCTGGAGGACGCCACCAACGTCTTCGGCTCCGAGTTCGAGAGCATGAAGAACTACACCGGCTGGGAAAAATTCATCGGTATCTTCTCCAGCCAGAGCAAGCAGCGCATGCGCACCGACCGCGTCCGCAACATGTCGCTGGCGGGCAACCTGCAGGAACTGCTGGTCAAATCCGACACCATCGTCGGCATATTGAAGGCGCAGAAAGAGGTCCTCGACCAGCGCTACAAGACCTCGGAAACCAGCCTGTCGCAGGTGATCGAGCGCCGCAAGACCACCATGACCAACCTCGAAGCCGTGCAGAAGCGCATCGAGGAGCTCAACCCGATGCTGCTCGACATCGAAAACAAGATCGCCGCTTCGACCAGCCAGAAGGACCGCACGCAGCTCGAAGGCGAACGCTCCAAGCTGGCGACGGAATACAACGAAAAGCAGGCCAAGGAGCAGGAGCTGCTGGCCGAGAGCCAGACGCTCGAGCGCTACACCTCGATGTTCCAGACCTTCGTCGATTCGCTCAACAACCAGATCGCCGCGCAATCGACGCTGATCAACAAGCTGACCATCGATACCGAGCAGCGCATCGTGCTCTACAAGGCGCTGGAAGATTCGCTGAAGACCGCCGCCCAGCAGGACGTCGCCCACAAGATCAACACGCTGGGCAGCCAGGTCGACAACACCGCCGAGGAAACCATGGCCGGCATCGGTGCTGCTTCGCAAAAACACATCGGCGACCTACTCGAGATGCACGAGAAGAACATGGTCGCCACCGCCGACATCCAGCGCCGCAAGAAGCTGGCCGACGATGCCTTTGCCCGCCGCTTCAACGAGGTGCTGAAGAAGCACAATTCGGCAAACTACGTGCAGTCTTAGGGGTGATAGGACTGCCCGCGAGCGCACAGGCATGACCCCCGAAAACGAAGCGGCGGCACGATATTTCTCCGCCATCACGGCCGCGCTGAGCGGCCTTGAAGTGTTCATGCGCGACGATCGCTCGCCGCTTTACCGGCACGGCATCGTCGCCAAGATCGTCGCCGAATACATCGCCCGGCTCGACAAGTCGTTTTCCTGCTGGCGCAACCGGCTGGGCTTCATGGATACGTTCCGCATTTCGCGGGCCGAAAGCGGATTCCCGGTGTTCCAGAACCTGCTCGAACTGGAAAACGACCGCCGCCAGGCCGACGCGCGGCTTGCCAACATCCCGCTCGCCGGCGAATTGCGCGAGGAAATGGCCGACTTCATCCTGCGCCACAAGGAATTCCCCGAGGCGCTGCAGAAATCGATGGCCGAGCGGCTCTATCTCGAGGACGTGAAAAGCGAGAACACCTTCGGTCCCTTCACGCTGGCGCAAACCGCCAAAGTCTCGGTCAATCCGAAGACGGGACGGCCCTATTATCTCGTCCATTGGGCGACGTTCGACGGCAGCGCCAACCTGCCTCTGGTCTACATGGTGACGGTGGAGGATTCTTCCGACGCGATGATCCGCCAGCTTGTCGACAGAAACGGCAAACTCAACGAGACGGTCGACATTCCGCTGCCGGTCGACGGCCTGCTCAATCCCGAGCTTGCCCATCGTTTCGACGATTTCACCGAGAAGAACTCCGCCTATACGCTGTCGCCGGCGACCATCGCGGTCAACCTCGACAAGGATTTCGAACCGCTGCACCCCAAGCAGCTGCGCCGCGTCGTGCTCGGCCCGTTCTATTCGGTGGGGATTACCGACAACAATTCGACGGTGACCGAGGTTCTGGCCAAGGTGCGCAAGCCGGAAAATGCCTGGCTTTTGACCTGGACGATCCAGGAGATCTATTCCAAGAGCGAGAAACCCGGCCGCAAGGGCCTGTTTTCGAGTGAGAAGGCAACGCAGGAATTCTTCATCAACACTGATGATCTGGAAGCCGCGCGTCAGGGCGTGTCGAGCTATGAAAACCATGCGCTGATTCCGCACGAGGCCTATCAGGCACTCTACGCCGCCGGCGAAGCACAGAAGATTTTTGCCGGCTACAAGGTTCATATCCTGTCCAACGGACAGGTCATCTCAGACGTCTGACCGTCACACCACGGAGCACCCTTCATGGATACCGGCCTGACCACCATCCCGGAAGCCGCCATCGAGAAGCACCGCGCCACCGCGCAGAGCTTCATCACCCGCATCGTCGTGCTTGAGGACCCGTCACGGGAGTCCGGCACCGCGCTTGCCGGCACCAACCGCCGCTTCGTCTCGACCGTCTCGGTCGGCTCGGTGCGTCGCACGCGCGAGGTCGAGCTGGCCAAGACCGTCGGCGCCGTTCATCCCGACGACCAGCTGCTGACCATCCCGCAGCACACGCTCCTGTTTCGCGCCCGGCGCGGCACGGCGATCGCGCTGGCCATATCGGACGTCTTTGCCGAAGGCTCCGACCTCGAAAGCCTGCAGGCCAGGAATACCCGCGCGCCGCTCGAAGGCGACGAAGCGGCCACCTTCAAGAAGCTTCTGTCGGCCTCGGCTTACATCTCCGCCTTCAGCCTCGCCTCCTACCTGTTCCAGCTGATCGACAGCGACGGCGAGGCACCCAACGACATCCCCGAACCGGACTTCCTGTTCGACACGCCGCAGGATGCGGTGAAGTCGATCCTCGCTGGCCTCGACAAGGCGATCTCGGGATCGTCCGATGATGCCGATTTGATGACAAGGGCACGCGCCTTCGCCCGCGTCGCCATCGACGGGCTTCTGGCCCGCAAGGGCCGCTTCGACGGCATCGGCCCGTTCGAGAACGCCCATATCCGCATCGATGCCGACAATTTCACTCTCGATGGTTTCGACGTCGCGCCGGGCAAGCGCTCAAAACCGCTGGTGATGACCTTCAAGAAGCCGGAAGAGGTCGTCGGCAACCACATCGCCAAATACCAGTCGGTCAAGCTCGCCAAGATGCTGATGGCCTATGATTTCGAGCGCGAACTCAATCCGTTCGTCGAGCTCGGCGGCTTCCTGTTCACCTTCATCGGCGACGGCGCCCCCGGCACCGGCAAGACGACGCTGATCCAGATGATCGCCGGCCTCGTCAACGGCTATTGCCAGGTCGCCGGCTATCCCTTCGCCTACGAGAATTTCGGCGTCGACCAGATCTCGTCCTACCAGGGCAAGTCGGGCCAGAACTGCCGCCAGTTCATCAACAATGTCTTGAACCCGCGCGTCATCGGCTTCGGCACCATCGACGACATCGACCAGGTGGCGGCGCGCCGCTCCGACGACCGCGCCTCGGCCGGCCAGCAGGAAATAACAGGCGTCTTGATGGACGCCTTCGCCGGCGCCGCCACCGTGGTGCGCGGCAACTGCTCATTCGGCATGTTCTCCAACTACCCCGAAAATGTCGACGACGCGCTGCGCCAGCGCGCCGGCGCCCGCTGGCTGGTCGACGGGCCGCAGAGCCGCGACGACTACATCGATATTTTTGTCCTGCTGGCGGGGAAAAACCACAAGATCCCGCTCGGCGAACACGACCTCTACGCCGCGCAGGAAATCCAGCGCGCCGTGACCGAAGCCTATGAGGAGCACGAGAAGCCGCAGGAAGATGGGCTGATGAAGGTCTACGAGCGCTACATGAAGGAGAACGGCGCGCCGAAATCGATGGCCGATATCGGCACCTATCTGCACCTGATCAAGGATGCCGAGCCCCGCTTCACCGGTCGCGCCATCAAGAATGTCACCGACGCCATCAAGATGCGCGCCATGGACATCGAGCTTCCCGACGATTGGTTCGAGAAGCCGGAAGTCTTCATGCACAAGGGCTACGACGAGAAGAAAGCGATGATCGAGGAACTGCGCGGGCCGTTCTCGATGGACATGGTCATGCAGGAGATCAACCGCTACGCCGACTCGGAGTTCCGTTATTCCGACAAGTCCGACGACTCCGCCGTGGAAAAACTGCTGCGCGACGCCCGCCTGCGCGAACGGGCTGCGCGCGAGATGGAGGAGATGAAGAAGAAGGGGCTATGGAATGCGTGAGCTGCGCCGGCCTTCCCTTCACCCCTTGTGGGAGAAGGGAAGATGAGCCCCGCCAAGAAACCCGATCTCCTGCGCGACAATGAGCTGATCTATGGCCGGCTGCTGACGGTCGACGAGCCGCATCTGATCCAGCGCTACAACAAGGCGCTCGCCGCATTCGGCTTGAAGCCGACCAAGCTGAAGACCTTCCAGATCGATCGCACCGGCTTTTCGCCCGAAGTGGCCGAGGAATGCGACGACTACGACTATCTCGATCCCAACGAGGTCAACCGCCGTTTCATCATCCTGACGCCGTCGCAGATCGACCTGCCGGTGGTGCACACCGCCTTCTCCAACACCTCGCAGCTGATGTTCGAGTTCATGTCCAAGAACCAGCGCGCCATCGATGCGCTGACGATCAAGGATGTCATCTACGGCGAGATCGAGGATTCCGTTCCCAAGGTCAACGATATCGAGGACCTGCTGTCGATCAGCCAGGTCGAGTTCAAGGTGCTGTCGGCTGAGGATGTGCTGGGCAAGGCCGCCGAGCTCGGCAAGCTCGTCGACCGGTTGAAGCAGGAGCCCGACGCCTGGCGCGACAGCGCCATGCTGAACCGCATGGTCGAGCTCGCCAAGATCTGCGGCGACATCCGCGAGAACGCGCTGGTGCCCGACCAGGTGATCTTCCGCCACAACGCCTACTGGACCAGCCATTTCGGTGGCCTTTACGTCTTCGTCGACCCGGATGTGACGACGGTGATCAGCGATCCTGCGGCGCCAGGCTTCCGCCGTTCGCGGCCGTGGCAGGTCAGCTATCTCTCCATTAACGACGCCGACAAGGTGTTCAAGTTCCTCGCCACCACCGGCCGCATCGAGTTGCCGCGCGCCTCCTGGGTCGAGGCCTCGGGCTATCTCGAGCACCGCGCCGAGATGGTGGTGCGCGCGCTGATCCGCGATGCCGAGCCGAACCGCAACTTGACCAATGTCGACAAGGTCTGGCTGCAGACCTGGATCCAGAGCCATGCCGACCTGATCACCAGGGACGGCAATTTCCCTTTCCTCAACGCCGCCAAGCGCGAGATCGCCCAGCTCGGCCACCTGAAGATCGAGGATGTCTTCCCGCAGCAGCGCTTCCTGGTGATCCGCGCCAAGCCTGACCATCCTGACGCCTGGCTGACCAACCGGCTGATCTCGGATTTCGTGCCGTCGGACTTCGTCTCGCGCTACATCTTCAACAAGGACGGCTTCTACAAGGACTATGGCGGCTTCAGCGACGCCTGGCGATCGCATGTTGTGGACGTTCTCAAAACCACATATTTGAAGGACAAGGTGGCGTTTCGCACGCGCCTCTACGGCCTGACTGACTAGAACGAAATGAACCGTTATTTCGTTCTAACTTCTTGTTTTGGCGCATAATGTTATCCAAAAAGTCTGCAACTTTTTGGCATCATGCTTGAGGGGGTGACACAGCCATGCTCGATCCGATCGTGAACTTCTTCACCCGCATTTTCCAGTGGATCGGCCGCGGTATCGGGCTTTTGATCGGCGTCATCCTGTGGCCGTTCCTGTGGGCCGGACGCTGGTACACGCAACGCGGCTGGATCCTCAAGGCGGCGGTCGGCCTTGCTCTGCTGGTGCTGATCGGCCTCTATGCCAATTTCTTCTACGCCACCCAGTGGTGGAACAATTTCAACCCGAACTATCCAGACACCTACACGTTCGAGAAGCGCAATGTCTCCGCTGGCGAACAGGTCTCCGCCGGCGCCGGCACCGACACGGCCAAGACCTGCGGCAACTCCGGCATTGCCCAGATCGCCGCCGACCTGACCGACTTCAACGTCAACCAGAATGCCTGGATCTCGTCGATGATCCTCTACAAGCTCGGCCTGTTCGGCGTCGACTGGGACAACACGCCGTGGATGGACAACAAGGCCTCCTTCCAGCGCGGCATCAACCAGGCGGTGCGGCGCACGGCGACCGAACTCGCCGACAATCTCGGCCGCGTCCGCACCACCTCGCAGATCGACAGCGATCTGCAGAATGCCCGCGGCAACCTGCAGTTCGACGAGGAGACCTGGTATTTCGGCCTGAACCCGTTCGGCCCCAAGACACCGACGCCGAGCTACTATCGCGACGCCGTGCGCATGCTGCGTTCCTTCAACGCTCGCCTTGCCACCTGCCAGGCGACATTCGACGCCCGCGCCGACAATCTGAAACAGTATATCGACCGCATCTCGTCCGACATCGGCTCGACCTCGGCGATCCTCAAGGAACGCGCCGAGAACCACAACAATGGCTGGTTCGACTTCCGCGCCGACGACCGCTACTGGTTCGCCTATGGCCAGCTCTATGGCTATTACGGCCTGATGAAGGGCGCCCAGGCCGACTTCGAGGACGTCATCAAGGAAAAGCATCTGCAGAACCTCTGGGACACGATGGACTCGCAGTTCGTTTCGGCACTGAAGATCCAGCCTTTCATCATCGCCAATGGCCGCGAGGATGGCTGGCTGTTGCCGACGCATCTGACGACGATGGGCTTCTATGTGCTCAGGGTGCGCTCCAACATGGTCGAAATCAGCAACGTTCTGACGCAGTAGCGCTGTTCCATTAGGGACCAGGCGATGGTGAATTTGCGCCGTCGCCTCTGTCGCATTCCGTGCATTGTGCGGCTGTTTTGAGACGGCGGAACGACGCGTCCTCTGGCTTCTATACGGCGCGGCAACGGAGCCAGGAAGAACCGACGACAGGTCGGTCGGTCCGCAGAAGAATTTTCTCAAGAGGAAACATAGTTGCATACAAGTTGACGCCGCGGCAGCGACAGGGTTAGAACATGCCCGCGCCCGGTTCCAATCTGCTTGCCAGTAAGACCAAACCCGTCCCCTCCACCGTCCAATCCAGAGGAAAGCCGTCATGGCCGAAGTGAAGTCCGACATCGAGATCGCGCGCGGCGCCAGGAAAAAGCAGATCCAGGAGATCGGCCAGAAGATCGGCATCCCGACCGAACACCTGCTGCCCTACGGCCACGACAAGGCCAAGATATCAGCCGAATTCATCAAATCGGTGAAGGGCAACAAGGACGGCAAGCTGATCCTCGTAACCGCCATCAACCCGACGCCGGCCGGCGAAGGCAAGACCACGACCACGGTTGGTCTCGGCGACGGCCTGAACCGCATCGGCAAGAAGGCGATCGTCTGCATCCGCGAGGCTTCGCTCGGCCCGAACTTCGGCGTCAAGGGCGGTGCCGCCGGCGGCGGCTATGCGCAGGTCGTGCCGATGGAGGACATGAACCTCCACTTCACCGGCGACTTCCACGCCATCACCACCGCGCACAACCTGCTTTCGGCGCTGATCGACAACCACATCTACTGGGGCAATGAGCTCGGCATCGACACCCGCCGGGTCGTCTGGCGCCGCGTCATGGACATGAACGACCGCGCGCTGCGCGAGATCATCTGCTCGCTCGGCGGCGTCGCCAACGGCTTCCCGCGCGAGGGCGGTTTCGACATCACCGTCGCCTCGGAAGTGATGGCGATCCTCTGCCTGTCGACCGACCTGAAGGACCTGGAAAAGCGCCTCGGCGACATCATCGTCGCCTATCGCCGCGACAAGTCAGCCGTCTATGCCCGCGACCTCAAGGCCGACGGCGCCATGGCTGTGCTGCTGAAGGACGCCATGCAGCCGAACCTGGTGCAGACGCTGGAGAACAACCCGGCCTTCGTGCATGGCGGGCCGTTCGCCAACATCGCGCATGGCTGCAACTCGGTCGTCGCCACCACGACGGCGCTCAAGCTCGCCGACTATGTCGTCACCGAAGCCGGCTTCGGCGCCGATTTGGGTGCTGAAAAGTTCTTCGACATCAAGTGCCGCAAGGCGGGCCTGAAGCCGGCAGCGGCGGTCATCGTCGCCACCGTGCGCGCCATGAAGATGAATGGCGGCGTCAAGAAGGAAGACCTCGGCAAGGAAAACGTCGAAGCGGTGAAGAAGGGCTGCGCCAATCTTGGCCGCCACATCGAGAACATCAGGCAGTTCGGCGTGCCGGCGGTGGTTGCCATCAACCATTTCTATTCCGACACCGACGCCGAGATCCAGGCGATGAAGGACTATGTCGCCTCGATGGGCGAAGAAGCGATCCTGTGCAAGCACTGGGCACACGGCTCGGCCGGGATCGAGGATCTCGCCAACAAGGTGGTGGCACTGGCCGAATCCGGCGCCTCGCAGTTCGCGCCGCTCTATCCCGATGCCATGCCGCTGTTCGAGAAGATCAACACCATCGTCCAGCGCATCTATCGCGGCTCGGAAGCGATCGCCGACAAGTCGGTGCGCGACCAGCTCAAGGCGTGGGAAGACGCCGGCTACGGCCATTTGCCGGTGTGCATGGCCAAGACCCAGTATTCCTTCTCGACCGACCCGAACCTGCGCGGCGCGCCGACCGGCCACACCGTGCCGGTGCGCGAGGTCAGGCTTTCGGCCGGTGCCGGCTTCGTCGTCATCATCTGCGGCGAGGTCATGACCATGCCGGGCCTGCCGAGGGCGCCGTCCTCGGAAAAGATCTTCCTCAATGAGGCCGGCAATATCGAAGGCCTGTTCTAAAATCCTTCAATTCAAACAGAAAGGGCGCCGCAGCGATGCGGCGCCCTTTCTGTTTGTTCGGATAGCCCTAAGCAGCGCTGCGCGACAGCGCCCGCTGGTTGGAGCCGAAGATCGTGTCGCGCTCCGGCAGCGCGCCGGTCTGCAGGCACTCCACCCATTCGGCGGTCTTGAGCACGGCGGCGAAGCGCGACTGCAGGATGATCGTGACCACGCGATGGATCTCCTCGGCCGAGGCGTAGCCGGCGCTGTTGGCGTAAGGCACCGAGCCGGTCGCATCCGACAGGAACTCGACGGCAAAGCCCATATGCACGGCGTGGATAATGGTCGACAGGTCACAATTATGCGTCATGTAGCCGACCACCGTAATCGTATCGATGGCATTGGCGCGCAGCCAGTCTTCCAGATCAGTGCCGGTGAAGGCGGAGGGCAGGTTCTTTTCGACATAATGGTCGCGCTTGCGCCTGGCGATTTCGGGATGCAGTTCGCCGCCGTGACTGCCCTTGGCAAAGATCGGCGAGGTCTCGGGCGCCATCTGCTTGACGACCACCACCTTGATACCGGCAGCAGTCGCTGCATCCATGGCGCGTGCCACATTGACGACGCTGTCGCGGAACGGCGGATGCTGGATGGCGAGATTGCCGCCGTCGTAATCGTTCTGCACATCGACGACGATCAGCGCCCGGCGCGGCGTGGTGTTGGCTGGGTCAGACATGGTGTTTCCTTTCCGGCTTGAATTCGATGGATGGAAGATAGGCGGGCTGCCAGACAGCCGAAAGTGACCCGATTGACATCATTCGAAAGAATTGGGACAATCCGCATTCAACCGCTGGAAGCACCCATGAACGACCCGATCATTGCCGTCCTCGCCTTCGACGGCATCAGCCCGTTCCATCTTTCCGTACCGTGCCTGGTCTTCGGCGAGGACAGGACGGCGCTTGGCCTGCCGCGCTTCGACTTCCGCATCTGCGCGGTCAAGGCCGGGCCGATCCATACCGAAGCCGGGCTGACAATTGCCGCGCCGCATGGGCTCGAAGGGCTCGACGGCGCCGATATCGTCATCATCCCGAGCTGGCATCATCTGAGCGAACCGGTATCGCCGCTGCTGATGGAAGCGCTGCGCCATGCGCACCAACGCGGCGCCTTGATTGTCGGCCTGTGCCTCGGCACCTTCGCCATTGCAGCGGCCGGGCTGCTTTCGGGCCGACGTGCCGCGACGCACTGGGCCTATTGCGAACAATTGCAAACACTCCATCCCGACATCGCTGTCGATGCCGCGGTGCTCTACGTCGACAATGGCGATGTCGTGACCTCGGCCGGCGTCGCCGCCGGCCTCGACTGCTGTCTCCACATCGTGCGCGCCCGCTATGGCGCGGAAGCAGCACTGCGGCTTGCTCGCCAGATCGTGCTTTCCCCGCATCGCCAGGGCGGCCAGGCGCAATTCATCGAGCATCCGGTGGCAAGAAGCGCGGACGCCGACCGCTTCACCCAGGCCCTCGACGCGGTTCGCGCGACGCTTGGCGAAGCGCATAGCCTGGACCGCGTGGCCGAGGCCGCCGGCCTGACCCGCCGCACCTTTACCCGTCGCTTTCAGAAATCGATCGGCGCCAGCTTTGGCGATTGGCTGACCAGCCAGCGGATCGAACTGGCGCAGCGTTTGCTGGAAGCGACGGAGAAATCCATGGACATGATCGCCTTCGAAGCCGGCTTCGGCAGCGCCACCTCGCTGCGCCAGCATTTTTCGGCACGGCTCAAGACATCGCCTGCGCAGTATCGGCGCGAGTTCTCCAGGCGGGTCGATCAGGAAGAGCGCATGACGTATGTCCTGTCGTCCTGACCTGTTCAGCCCCGCTTGACCGGCCGCGCCGGATTGCCGATCACCGTGGCGTTCGCCGCCACGTCGCGCGTCACCACCGCACCGGCGCCGACGATGGCGCCTTCACCGATGCTGACGCCGCCAAGGATGACGGCTGAGCCGCCGATCCAGGCATTGGCGCCGATCTCGATCGGTCGGGCGATCTCCAGTCCGGCCTGCCGCCCACTGGCCTCCTTGTGGTGCTCGGCGCAGTAGATCTGCACGTTCGGGCCGAGCAGCGTTGCCTTGCCGATGCGCACGCTCGCCGTGTCGAGGATGGTGCAGCCGGTATTGAGGAAGACGCCGTCGCCGAGAAAGATGTTGAAGCCATAGGCGCAGTGGAACGGCGCCTCGATACGGGCGCCCTCGCCGGCTCTTCCCAGCAGTGCCTTCAGACCCGGCCCGAGATTGCCGCGTTGACGAGGCGGCAGCAAGTTGTGCTCGAACACCGCATCGCGCGCTATCATCCGCAACGACTCCAGTTCGTCATCGATGCAGGTATACCATTCGCCGGCCACCATTTTCACGCGCTCGCTCTCAGCCATGATGCGGTCTCCAGTTCACGTCCTTGCAAAGCACAAGTGCAGCCAAAAGCGCCGATGCCAGTACTGGTCAAATATTGGACCTATGGTAGCCTGTGACTCAAGGCCGTCTTGGCCCGTGATCGAGGGGGATCGACCATGCTCTACATTCTCGCACTTCTGATCGGCGTCATTGCCGGTCTTCGCGCCATGACGGCGCCGGCCGCCATTGCCTGGGGCGCTTATCTCGGCTGGCTGATGGTTGCCGGCACTTGGGCGAGCTTCATGAGCCATTGGGCGGCTGTCGGCATCTTCACCATCCTGGCCATCGTCGAGCTGGTCACCGACCAGTTGCCGTCGACGCCGAGCCGTAAAGTACCCCAGCAATTCGGCGCCCGCATCGTCATGGGCGCCTTCACAGGCGCGGTGATCGGCGCGACAGGCGGCGCCACCATCGGCGGCCTGATCGCGGGGGCCATCGGCGCTGTCATCGGCACGCTGGGCGGCGCCGAAGCTCGGGGCCGGCTCGCGGCCGCCTTCGGCAAGGATCCGCCCGCCGCCTTTATCGAGGACGCGGTGGCGATCATCGGCGGCCTGCTGATCGTAGCGGCGGTGGCATGACGACGAAAATCTTCGACGCCATCATCATCGGTGCCGGACAGGCTGGCCCTCCGCTGGCCGGGCGGCTGACGGCCGCCGGCATGAGCGTCGCGCTGATCGAGCGCAAGCTGGTCGGCGGCACCTGCGTCAACACCGGCTGCATGCCGACCAAGACCATGGTCGCCAGCGCCTATGCCGCGCATCTGGCGCGCCGCGCCGCCGACTATGGCGTGACGCTCTCCGGGCCGGTCGGCGTGGATTACAAGGTGATCAAGGCGCGCAAGGACAAGGTCACAAACGACGCTCGCGGCAATCTCGAGACCTGGATTGCCGGCATGGACAAGTGCACCCTCTATCGCGGCCATGCGCGTTTCGAATCCGCCAACACGGTGCGCGTCGGCGACGATCTGCTGACCGCCGAAAAGATCTTCCTCAACACCGGCGGCCGCGCCTCGGTGCCCGACCTTCCCGGCATCCACGACATCGACTATCTGACCAACTCGTCGATGATGGATCTCGACGTGCTGCCGCGCCATCTCGTCGTCGTCGGCGGCAGCTACATCTCGCTCGAATTCGCTCAGATGTTCCGCCGCTTCGGCGCGGAAGTCACCGTCGTCGAGAAGAGCCCGCGCCTGACCGGCCGCGAGGACGAGGATGTCTCCGCCGCCATCCTGTCGATCCTCGAAAACGAAGGCATCGCGGTCCATGTCGGCGCCGACGACATTGCCTTCGCCAGACAGGGTGACGACATCGCCGTGACCTTCTCCGCCGGCAAGCCACCGGCGGTCGGCTCGCATGTGCTGCTGGCGCTGGGGCGCACGCCCAACACCGACGATCTCGGCCTGGAAAGGGCCGGCGTCGAGGTCGACAAGCGCGGTTTTGTCACCGTCGACGACCAGCTGCGCACCAGCGTGCCCGGCATCTGGGCGATGGGCGACTGCAACGGCAGGGGCGCCTTCACCCACACCTCCTACAACGACTACGAGATCGTCGCCGCCAATTTGCTCGACAACGATCCGCGGAGGGTCAGCGACCGGATCGAAGCCTATGCGCTCTACATCGACCCGCCGCTTGGCCGCTGCGGCATGACCGAGGCCGCAGTGAAGAAATCCGGCCGTCGCGCGCTGGTCGGCCAGCGGCCGATGACCCGCGTCGGCCGCGCTATCGAAAAGGGCGAGACGCAGGGTTTCATGAAAATCCTGGTCGATGCCGACACCAGGGAGATCCTCGGCTGCTCGGTGCTCGGCCCCGGCGGCGACGAGGCTATCCATTGTGTGCTCGACCTGATGTACGCCAAGGCGCCCGTCGACACGCTGGCGCGTGCCGTGCACATCCATCCCAATGTTTCGGAGTTGCTGCCCACCATTGCCCAGGAGCTGAAGCCGCTGGCGTGACAGCCCGTTGAAGACCCATTTTAAAGCTCTTCCTTTTCTGCATCGCTGCAATGCAGCAATGCAGCTTGCGCACGGTGGCGTGCTTCGCGCAGTCTGGAATTGAACCGATTCAGTCTGGACGCACCATGCCCTTGCCGATCCTTGCGCTTGCCATTGCGTCCTTCTGCATCGGCACCACCGAATTCGTCATCATGGGCTTGCTGCCTGAGGTCGCCGCCGACCTCGGCGTGTCGATCCCCGCGGCGGGCCTGCTGGTTACCGGATATGCGCTGGGCGTCGTCTTCGGCGCCCCGATCGTCGCCATGGCCACTGCGCATTTGCCGCGCAAGCCGGTGCTGGTCGGGCTGGCCGTGCTGTTCGTCGTCGGCAATCTGTTTTGCGCCATCTCGCCCAACTACTGGACGCTGATGGCCGCGCGCGTCTTCACCGCTTTCGGCCACGGCGCCTTCTTCGGCATCGGCTCGGTCGTTGCCGCCAGCCTGGTGCCGCGCAACAAGCGCGCCAGCGCTATCGCGCTGATGTTCGCCGGGCTGACGCTGTCCAACATCCTGGGTGTTCCCGCCGGAACCGCACTTGGCGAAGCGTTCGGCTGGCGCTCCACCTTCGTTGCCGTGGTCGGTATCGGCCTGATCTCGGTGGCAGCGATCGCCTGGTTGGTGCCGTCCGATGTCGCCGAGCCAAGCGGTGGCGGCCTGCGCGGCGAGCTGCGCGTGCTGGGCAAGCTGCAGGTCTGGCTGGCCATGCTGATCGCGGCGCTGACCTCCGCAAGCCTGTTCACCGTCTTCACCTACATCAAACCCTACCTCACCGAGGTATCGGGCTTGTCGACCTCGGCAGTCACGTGGGTTCTGCTGCTGTTCGGCGCGGGCATGACCATCGGCAACATCATCGGCGGCAGACTGGCCGACTGGAAACTGATGCCGACAGTGATCGGCACCCTGCTGCTGATGGCCCTGCTTTTCGTTGGATTCAGGCAGTTCGGCGCAATCGCCAGCGTTGCCATCGGCATCGTCTTCCTGTGGGGCCTGCTCATCTTCGTCGTCGTGCCGCCGTTGCAGATCCGGGTCGTCGAGGCGGCCTCCGAGGGACCGAACCTTGCCGCCACGCTGAACCAGGGCGCCTTCAATATCGGCAATGCCAGCGGCGCCTGGATAGGCGGCGTGGCCCTGTCCGCCGGTGTTTCCTATGCCAATTTGCCGCTGGTCGGCGCAGCACTCGCTCTTTTGGCGGTCACCGTCGCTGTGCTGTCGCAGGCGCTGGACCGGCGCGCGCCGGTCATCCCGCTTCCGGCTGAATAGTCTCTTGCGCCCATAGCGCGGCAGGCTGGACCAATCGACATCGGCGCCTTCAAATCGCATGTCTCTCGCTCCTGATGGAGGAAGTCATGCAGAAATCGATCGAACGCATCGCCGGCGAAAGCGAAGGGGTTTCCTACGAATTCCCGCTGTTCCGCTTCACTGGTTCCGACAAGGCTGCTCCTTCGGCCTATCTGCAGGCGGCACTCCATGCCGGCGAGTTGCCGGGTGTCGTCGCCATCGACGCGCTGATGCCGATGCTTGCCAGGGCGGAGGCCGAAGGCCGCATCAAGGGCAACCTCACCATCGTGCCCTGGGCCAACCCGATCGGCCGGGCGCAATATCATTTCGGCGAGCATCAGGGCCGCTTCCATCTCGGCACGCGCACCAATTTCAACCGCGGCTTTCCGCTGCTAACGGCGCCCGACACAGCGCTCTTGCCCGACATTACCCTTGGCAGCGTCGACCAGCGGCTGAAGACGCGGCTGGTGCAGCTGTCGCTCGGCCACGACATCATGCTCGACCTGCACTGCGATGACGAGGGCCTCGCCTATCTCTACGTCCACACCAGCCTGTGGCCTGGTATGGCCGATTGCGCCGCGGCCATGGGCGTCGACGCGGTCGTGCTGTGGAGTGAAGACACTGACGGCACCTTCGAGGGCGCCTCGATCATGCCCTATCAGAACGTCCCCGCCGATGTGGCCAAGCTCGACCGTCGCGTCGCCACCACCGTCGAATATCGCGGCATCCTCGATGTCGACGGTGCCTTGGCCGCCGCCGACGCCGACGGCCTCTACCGGCTGCTGGTGGCGCGCGGCGTGATCGCCGACAGCGCCCTGCCCGCGCCGGGTCCTTTCACCGGCTTCGTGGCGCCATTGGAAAACATCGACATGATGCCGGCGCCACGGGCCGGTGCCGTGCTCTACGACGTGAAGCCCGGCGACCGCGTCGCCAAGGGCGCGCGCCTCGCCACCATCGTCCATGCACCGGGTGAAGCCGATGGCCGCACCGAAGTGTTCGCACCGCAGGACGGCATCATCCTGACCCGCCGCTCGCGCCGCATCATCCGCGCCGGCGAAGATCTTCTGAAGCTGGTCGGCGACAGGAAGAGCACTGATGCCCGGTCGGGAACGCTGGAGGACTGACTTAGCCCGAAATAGCCAGTCGCGCTTTCGCCTCCAGCCATTCGGACATCTGCCGGTAAGGCATCGGGCCGTGACTGATGCGGGCGACACCCAGTTCCGCCAGCCGCTGGCGCGGCGGCACATGCGCCAGCGCAATGATGTTGACCGGCAACGCAATTGCCTTGCAGAGCGTCTCGATCAGGCCTTCGTCGCCAAGGCCCGGCGCAAAGAAGCCGTGCGCGCCGGCTTTTTCGAAGGCCTGTGCGCGCTCGATGGCCTGGTCGAGCAGAACGTCATCATGCGCATCCGGTTTCGCCTTGAGGAAGATGTCGGTTCGAGCGTTGATGAATGCCGGTATGCCGGAAGCCTTGACGGCCGCCGCCGCGGCTTCGATGCGCTTTGCCTGCACGGAAATGTCATGCAGGCCGCTGCCACCGACAATCTGATCCTCGAAATTGAAACCGATAGCGCCGGCCCGCAGCGCCAACGTCACCGTGCGAGCGACGATTTCCGGGTCAACGCCGTAGCCGCCCTCGAGGTCCATGGTCACCGGCAGGCCGACCGACCCGACGATGCGCTTGATGTTGTCGAGCGCCAGTTCCAGCGGGATTTTCTCGCCATCGGCGTAGCCGAACGCGGCCGCGACCGGCCAGCTTCCGGTGGCGATCGCCTTGGCACCCGCTTTCTCGATGATCTTGGCCGAACCCGGATCCCAGGCATTGTAGAGGACGACCGGGTTGCCCTTGACGTGGAGGGAATGAAACGTCCGCGCGCGCTCGATCTGCTCGGTCATGGTTATTTTCCCGTCTTCCTGCTGTTGGATGAGCACTCTAAGCAGCACTGTCGGCTCTGGCGATGTGCCATGAGCCTGAGAAGCGGCGGCCAACGAACAGACTTTCAAACCTGTTGCGCATCCTTCTTTTCGCAGCTATGGATTTCGCCATGAATATGCGTTCGATCAAGACCATTTGGTGGTGGGCCTGCTGACAGCGGCCTGTTCGAACACGTGCGCGTGAATAGAGAGGGTGGCCGCAACGGAAAGTCCGGGCGGCCATTTGTTTTTTCCAAGCCATTCCCGGGTCCGTTGCCCCAAGAAGCTGATGGAGACGGCAATGACGATGAAGGTTCTGGAAAACGGCGCGGAAAGTTTCGTGACCGCGGGTGGCATCACCATCACCCGCGCGCGCCACGACCGGCCGTATGCGGGCGCGATCGACGCTTACGTCGACGGCCTGAATTCGCGCCGCGGCGCGGTGTTTTCCTCCAACTATGAATATCCCGGCCGCTACACGCGCTGGGACACCGCCATCATCGACCCGCCTCTGGTTATCTCCGCGCGCGGCCGCGCCATGCGTATCGAGGCGCTCAACGGCCGTGGCGAGGTGTTGTTGCCGGTCATCGGCAAGGAGCTGGATAGCTTGGCCGATATCACCATCGCCGAGACATCGAAAAGGCTCATCCGTCTCGACGTCGCCAAGCCCGGCCGTGTCTTCACGGAAGAAGAGCGCAGCCGCGTTCCTTCGGTGTTCACGGTGCTGCGCGCCATCACCGCTCTGTTCAAGACCGAGGAAGACGCCAATCTAGGTCTCTACGGCGCTTTCGGCTACGATCTCGCCTTCCAGTTCGACCCGGTAGACTACAAGCTCGAACGCAAGCCAAGCCAGCGCGACCTGGTGCTGTTCCTGCCTGACGAGATCCTGGTCGTCGACCATTATTCGGCCAAGGCATGGACCGACCGCTACGACTATGCCGGCGAGGGTTTTTCGACCGAAGGGCTGCCGCGCGACGAAATCTCCGAGCCGTTCAAGAGCCCCGACCGCATCCCGCCGCGCGGCGACCATGAACCCGGCGAATACGCCGACCTGGTGCGCAAAGCGATGGATTCGTTCAAGCGCGGCGACCTGTTCGAGGTCGTGCCGGGCCAGATGTTCTACGAGCGCTGCGAGACGCAGCCGTCCGAGATTTCGCGCAAGCTGAAGGCCATCAATCCGTCGCCCTATTCCTTCTTCATCAATCTGGGCGAAGGTGAATATCTGATCGGCGCCTCGCCCGAAATGTTCGTGCGCGTCAACGGCCGCCGCGTCGAGACCTGCCCGATCTCGGGCACCATCAAGCGCGGCGACGACGCAATTTCCGACTCAGAGCAGATCCTGAAACTGCTCAACTCGAAGAAAGACGAATCCGAGCTGACCATGTGCTCGGACGTCGACCGCAACGACAAGTCGCGGGTCTGCGAGCCGGGTTCGGTGCGCGTCATCGGCCGGCGCCAGATCGAGATGTATTCGCGCCTGATCCATACGGTCGACCACATCGAAGGCAGGCTGCGCGAAGGCATGGATGCCTTCGATGCCTTCCTGTCGCATGCCTGGGCGGTCACCGTCACCGGCGCGCCGAAGCTATGGGCCATGCGCTTTATCGAGCAGAACGAGAAGAGCCCGCGCGCCTGGTATGGCGGCGCGATCGGCATGGTCAATTTCAACGGCGACATGAACACCGGCCTGACGCTCCGCACCATCCGTATCAAGGACGGCATTGCCGAAGTGCGCGCCGGCGCCACATTGCTGTTCGACAGCATTCCCGAGGAAGAAGAAGCCGAAACCGAACTGAAGGCATCCGCCATGCTCTCCGCCATCCGCGACGCCAAGACAGGCAATTCCGCCAGCACCGAGCGCACCACCGCGCGCGTCGGCGACGGCGTCAACATCCTGCTGGTCGACCACGAGGACAGTTTCGTCCACACGCTGGCCAATTATTTTCGCCAGACCGGCGCCAACGTCTCGACCGTTCGCTCGCCGGTGCCTGAGGAAGTCTTCGACCGGCTGAAACCCGACCTCGTCGTGCTGTCGCCCGGCCCCGGCACGCCGAAGGACTTCGATTGCGCCGCAACCATCAAGAAGGCGCGCGCCCGCGAACTGCCGATCTTCGGCGTCTGCCTTGGCTTGCAGGCATTGGCCGAGGCCTATGGCGGCGAACTGCGGCAGCTGCACATACCGATGCACGGCAAGCCGTCGCGCATCCGCGTCTCCAAGCCCGGCATCATCTTCTCCGGCCTGCCCAAGGAAGTCACCGTCGGCCGCTACCACTCGATCTTTGCCGATCCGGTGCGGCTGCCCGACGATTTCATCGTCACGGCCGAGACCGAGGACGGCGTCATCATGGCCTTCGAGCACCGCAAGGAGCCGATCGCCGCAGTGCAATTCCACCCGGAATCGATCATGACGCTCGGGCACAATGCCGGCATGCGCATCATCGAGAACATCGTCGCCCACCTGCCGCGCAAGGCCAAGGAAAAGGCCGCCTGACGATCATGGCCGAAGCCGAGAACACGATGGCGATCGCGGCCAAGGCGGCCGCGAAGCGCAAGGTCGCGAACCTCGCCTTCTGGTCGATTATCGTCGCCTTTGTCGTGCTCGCGCTGAAAGCTGCCGCCTGGTACGTCACCGGCTCAGTCGCACTCTATTCGGACGCACTGGAATCGATCGTCAACGTCATCGCCTCGGTCGCCGCCTTCTGGGCGATCCAGATCAGCCACAAGCCGGCCGACCAGGATCATCCCTTCGGCCATCACAAGGCCGAGTATTTCTCGGCAGTGCTGGAAGGCGTGTTGATCGTGCTTGCCGCGCTATTGATCCTCAACGAGGTCTGGCGCTCCTGGCAGACTCCGTCACCCTTGGAACAGCCTTGGGAAGGTCTTGCGGTCAACGGCGTTGCCACGATTATCAACGCCTTCTGGGCCTGGACGCTGATCCGCGCCGGCAGGGCGGAGAAATCACCGGCACTGGTCGCCGACGGCAACCACATCATGACCGACGTGGTGACCTCGATCGGGGTCTTCGGCGGCCTGGTCGGGGCGATCCTGACCGGCTGGCAGATCCTCGACCCCGCACTTGCCGTCCTCGTGGCGCTGAACATCTTGTGGCAGGGCTGGCATGTCATCGGCTCGTCGATGAACGGGCTGATGGACCGCGCCGTCGACACCCAGGAGCACATGCGCATCCGCGACGTCATCTCGGCTAACTGCAAGGGCGCGCTTGAAGTGCACGACCTCAAGACGCGCATCGCCGGCCGCGCCACCTTCATCGAGTTTCATCTGGTCGTCGACGCAGACATGTCGGTCGGCGCCAGCCATGTCATCTGCGACCGCATCGAGGACGCGCTGAAGGCCGAAATCCCCTCGGTGCGCGTCACCATCCATGTCGAGCCCGACGACGAGGCCAAGCTGCCCAAGGGCACGACGGCCGTGCCGTTCGCATGAGGCGGTTCACCAGGTCTCGATTGAGAGATCTTTGATCCGCTCGAATTCCCGGACATTACGGGTCATCAGCGTAAGGTTCCGAGCGCGCGCTTGCCCACCGATCAACGCATCGTAGGGACCGATCGGAGTTCCTAACGTCGCAAGCTTTGCCCGAATCTCCCCAGCATGTCTTGCGTCTTCTCGGTCGAATTCGAGCACCGGGAACTGCAGAGCTTCGATGCGCGCCAAATTTTCAGCCCTTCGCTGGCTCTTTTCAGCACCATAGTGCAGTTCGTGCGCGACGATCGCAGAGAGGGCATAGTCCTGCGGCCTGTGCCGTTTTAGCAGCGCCAACAGACCCGCGTCGCCCTTGATGACCGCGATGACGGCATTGGTGTCGAGCAGGTAGATCACTTGAAAACGTCATCCAAGGCAGGTCGATCCTGCCCGTCTTGACGTTCGAGCGCCGCCTCGGCGAAATCGTTATCAAGCGGTCCGATCACTTGGTCTAGCCACGCCCAGTCCTGCGCAAGCGGTTCCAGAATGACGGTTTGCCCGTGACGGCGGATCGAAACCTCATCTGTTTCGAAACGGAACTCCTTGGGCAGACGCACAGCTTGTGACCGGCCCGACCAGAACACTTTCGCCTTGTCCATCATGCTATCCTCAAATGAGATATAGCAAAGATATATCCCTTCATGGCGACGTAGACAAGTCCGAGCTCAGGGCGAGCAGGCCGATTGCGGCATTGGCTTCAGCCGATAGACCTTGTCGTCGGATTTCGTCTTTCCGGCGTCCGCCTTCGAACACAGGTCGACGATTGCAAGCGCGCTGTTTGGGTTGGCCAGCATCATCGTGCCGTTGGCGCCACGCTTGAGGAAAATCTCCTTCTGCGCGATGTCGCAGGAGAAATCGCTCATCTTCGTGCTGGCCGCGCAGCGCCACTGGTCGGCTTCGCCCTGGCAGGAATAGGTCTGCGTCACCTTAGCCGATTTCTGCCGTGTGGTGACGGTAACGGCAATGTCGGCGCCGTCTGGCCAATTGGCAGTGTCACCGCCCGAGGCGAAGGACGCCAGTTCTACCTTGCCGCGGAAAACCCGGATCGACTGGGTGAGTTGATCGGGGTGCGAGCCGAGATGCGCTGCATCGTAGTCGCGCCCGTAGCAGAACGCCTGGTCCGGCTTCAGCCGCTCGCGTAGCGGAGCTCCGAGCGCAGCGGCGACTGGATCGATGCGCGCGAACTCCGCCTGACAGGTCGCTGCCGGCATCGGGTCGAGGCGGAAATTGTCATCCTCCGAGCCGAGCGCCCGCCTGTCATATTCCGCTGCGCCAAGCTCCTCTTCTGATCCGGCATCGAGATAGATGTCGGGCTGCAGATCCGAGAGGAACAGCCGACCCTTGTCATCGACCTTCAGCGACGCAAGCGTCCGGTCGCATTCCATGCCGCAATGGACCGGGCCCGTCTTGCCGTCCTCGGAAGCATGATTGCACCAGCCGCCGGCCCATTCAGGCGACTTGGCGCCGCGCACGGTGGTGGCGATGAAGGCATTGTAGGACGTGTCGGAATTCCCGGTCGGCTCCTCGTTCGGCCGGCTGACCGGATCATGGCCGTAGTAGAAGAAGATCCGCGCCACCTTCTGCTTCGGGTGCGCCTTGAGATGCGCCGCATCATAGACGCGGCCGAAACAGGCATCAGCGCCGTTCGGACTGAGTTCGGTAAGCTTCAGCGCATCGTCGGCGGAGGCCGATCCGGCAAGCGCGCCGAGCAGCACGGCGCAAAACCCGGCGCCGGCAACCGTCTTCCATTCCCCCAACCCAAACGCCCATTCCTTCAACGCCATGTGACCTCTCCTCCGCATCGAAAGGACGCAACGGCAATTTATGCTAGTATTGCGGCTGGAGTCACGCAATTCGCGGTCAGCCGCCAAGCGGAGGAGGATGCCATGCGCCGGCGCGATATGTTCCGCACGGTTCTTGCCGGAACCGGAACGCTTCTCGGTCTGCGGGCAGCACAGGCAGCCGCCACCGAGCCCACAAGGCAAAAAGTCGCCTACCACTTGAGCGACACCGACAAGGTCAATTTCGTGCTCGGCAACATCAAGAACCATTATGAAGGCACCGGCGGCAAGGTCGACATCGTGCTGGTCGTGCATGGTCCCGCGCTCGCGGCCTTCAAGTCGAAAGGCATATCGGCCGCGATTTCCGGGCGCTTCGCCGGCCTGGTGCAGCAGGGATTGGAACCCCACGCCTGCGCCAACACCATGCACGGCATGGACATTACACTCCCCGACCTGCTCGCCGGATTTCATGCCGCCGACAAGGGCGGCGTCGTCAAACTCGCCGAACTGCAAGGCCAGGGTTACGCCTATCTGCGTCCGTAGAGCGGTTTGTTTGACGCAAATCCCCCGGGGAAAGCGCTCACACTTTTCCTTGAATTGCTCCAAGGCTTGAACACCGGGGTGGCAAGGGCCTACGAAGGGCAGGCAGACATCCCGGAGGAAGAACCGTGCCAGCCACCACACTCAGCATACCCGATCTTGCCGGCAAGGCAGTGCTGGTTACCGGTGCATCGACCGGCATCGGGGCGGCGCTCGCGCTGGCCTATGCAGCGCAGAAATGCAAGGTGGCGCTGCATTATAACTCGAGCCGCGACGCCGCCGAGAAGCTCGGCCTGACGATTGCCGACAAGGGCGGCGAGGTGTTTCTCGTCCAGGGCGATTTCTCCGTTGCCGCCGATGTCGAGCGCGTCGTCGAGGACAGTGCGCAATATTTCGGCCGCCTCGACGGGCTGGTCAACAATGCCGGCGGCATGCTCGGCCGCATCCCCTATGCCGAGCAGACCGAGGCGCATTACGATGCGGTGATGGACCTCAACGCCCGTTCGGTGCTGACTGCTTCGCGCAAGGCGATCCCGTGGCTGAAGAAACAGGGCGGCTTCATCGTCAACACCTCGTCGATCGCCGCGCGCAATGGTGCGGGCGGCGGCGCCGGGCTTTACGGCTCGGCCAAGGCCTTCGTCTCCAATGTGACGCGTGGCATGGCCAAGGAGCTGATCGGCTTCGGCATCCGCGTCAACGCGGTGGCGCCCGGCACAATTCTCACCCCGTTCCACGAGCGCTATTCGACCGACGAGCAGATCAAGGGCATGGTCGCCACCATTCCGCAGGGACGCGCCGGCACGGCGCAGGATTGCGTCGGCGCCTATCTGTTCCTCTCTTCCGACCTTCTCAGCGGCTACATCACCGGCCAAGTGATCGAGGTGAATGGCGGCCAGTTGATGCCTTGAACGGCTATCGGCATACTGGCGATCTGCACGCTCTTGTCGAAAACCTCAAAGGGAGACAACGGAATGTACGGACTGATCGGCAAGATGCGGGCGTCGCGCGGCCAGCGCGACGCGGTCATGGACCTCCTGCGCGCCAGCACCGGCGCCCTGCCGGGCTGCCTGAGCTATATCATCGCCCGCGATCCCGCGGACGCCGACGCGATCTGGGTCACCGAAGTGTGGACCGACGCCGAAAGCCACAAGGCCTCGCTGCAGCTTCCCGAAGTCCAGGCGGCGATCGCCAAGGCGCGGCCGTTCATCGCCGGCTTCGAATTCCAGGTCGAGACCCACCCCGTCGGCGGCTTCGGCCTAGCCGACAGCAAGACGGGGTGAGTTCGATGCCAATTTTGAGGAGCAATCTTTGACGCAGACAGTAAACATTCGCGATGCGAAAGCTCATCTGTCGCGCCTTGTGAGACGTGCAGCCCAAGGCGAGTCGTTTGTTATTGCCAAAGCTGGCAAGCCGTTGGCCAGAATCGTGCCGATCGAACAGCCGACGCTGCAGGCGCGACGGGTCGGTTTTATGGCCGGCCAGTTTTCCGTCCCCGACGATTTCGACCGCATGGGTCGCAATGAGATCGAGCAACGGTTCAACGCCGGCTTGCGAGACCTGTTACTCGACACCTGGGCGGGTGAAACAATCATTTTTCTGTGAATCGCGGTTCGCATTTTTCGCCCTGCGGGTCTAAGAGCGAAACATGGATTCCTCGGCCGAGCAGCCCTCCCCGGACCTGCCCACACTCGAGCGCATGGCGCGGATGCGCAAGCTCTGGCAGTGGCTTGCCCTGCTGGTTGTTTCCTTGCTGTTTGCCGGCGCGCTGGAACTCGCCGCCCTGCCGGCGGCGCTGCTGATCGGGCCGATGCTGGCCGCCATCGTCGCCGGCACCAATGGCGCCACGGTGCGCGTGCCGCGTCTTCTGTTCGGCGCCGCCCAGGCGATCGTCGGCTGCCTCGTCGCGGCGTCGATCTCGGCCGACATCTTTCCGGTCTTCTACAAGGAATGGCCGCTGTTTCTTGGCGTCGTGGTGGCGACCGTCACAGCCTCCAGCCTGCTCGGCTGGCTGATCAGCCGCTGGCGCATCCTGCCCGGCACCACCGCCGTCTGGGGCTCGTCGCCGGGTGCGGCCACCGCCATGGTGCTGATGGCAGGTGCCTTCGGCGCCGATCAGCGGCTCGTCGCTTTCATGCAATATCTGCGCGTCATCTTCGTCTCGATGACGGCGGCACTCGTTGCCAAGATGTGGGTCGACACGTCTGAGGTCGAAATCCCCGCCATCGTCTGGTTTCCGCCGATCGATGCCCAAGCCTTCGCCGCCACCATCGGCATCGCGGTCGTAGGCGGCCTGGGGGGAAAGTTGTGCCGACTGCCCTCGCCCTTCTTCCTCGGCACCTTCATCTTCGGCACCGTCGTCCATCTCGGCTTGGGCGTGGAAATGCAATTGCCGCAATGGCTGCTAGCCGTCAGCTACGCCATGGTCGGCTGGTCGATCGGCCTGAACTTCACAAGGGCGATCCTGCGCCATGCGGCGCGCGCCTTGCCGCAGATCATCGCCTCGATCGTGGCCTTGATCGCCTTTTGCGGCGGCCTTGCCTTCATGATCAGCCATCTCCTGGGCATCGATCCGCTGACCGCCTATCTGGCGACCAGCCCCGGCGGCATGGACAGCATCGCCATCATCGCTGCAGCAGCGCAGAACGTCGACATCTCTTTCGTCATGGCCCTGCAATCAGCACGCTTCCTGATCGTGCTGCTGATCGGCCCGAGCATGGCGCGGCTGGTGGCGAGAAGCGTCAGGCAATAGGCAGCGACTAGTCCTCGCCGCCCTCGCCCATGCTGTGCGCGTCCCGGCGCCAGTAGGCCGTAACCAGGTGGCGGTCGCGCGGCAGGCCCCACTGTTTACGCACGATCTTGCGGATCTCCCGGAAGTCACCGAATTCGCAACTGGCCCAGACGTACAGGCCGTCGGCAAGCGCCATCTGATTGCGCTCACGCAAGGCGGTCGACAACAGGCCCGCGGTGCCGGCCTCGCGGCCGTGCCGGTAAAGCCAGGTGATGTCGATATTATCCCCTTGCGCCAGCGCCATCCGGTCGTCCGGCCCATCGATCTCGATCAGCGCCTCAGCGCGTGTTGACGGCGGCAGATCTTCCAGAATCCTGCCTATGGCGGGAAGTGCTGTGTCGTCGCCGAGCAGAAGCAAGGTCTGCGCCACCGGAGCGTCGCCGCCACCGGGTCCGATCATGCCGATGACATCTCCCGCCCGTGCATTTTGCGCGAAGCTGGCGGCGGGCGTCTCCTGGCCGGGGTGCAGCACGAAATCGACATCGAGCCAGCCACTGGCCGCATCCAGCGCCCGGATCGTGTAGACCCGCACGGCAAGCGCATCGTCGCCCGAAGGCCAGACAATCAAGCCATCAGCACCCATCGACGGCCAGAGCGGCTGGCGGCCAGCCGGCGGCAGCAGCAGCCGCATGTGCAGGCCGCCATGGCTGAACCGGCCGAGATCCTTGCCGGCGAAGCGCAGACGCTGCATATGCGCCGAAATCCGCGTCGACGACATCACCGTGATCTCGCGGAAGAAGACCGGCGTGCCGGCGTCAACGCCGTCGCCTTGCCAATGAATGCCCCTGGTCGTGCCGAGATGTTCGGCGACATGGCCGGCAACCGTCATCTTCATGTAGGACAGGCAGGTTTCGTCGGACGCCGCGACGCGGATCAGTACGCTTTCATCATCGAGCGTGGCGCTCAACGAACCATAATAGAGGCGAAGCTCCCATTGGTCGGCGACGCCGGTGTCGATCTCGAATTCGCTGTGCTCGGCGCGCAGCCGGTCCATCACCGACCTGATCGCCGCGTCGCTGATCCGGGTTTGCGCGCTCAATTGGTCCATCATTCAAGTCCTTTGCAACAGTTCGGGGCAAGCGCCGCAGCGCCACCGCGGTCAGCGGCATGCCACAGCCGCTCAAGCGCTTCCACACAAACATGACTATCACAGTCATATTATGCGATGAACGCCTAGCGCGCCGCAAGGCGATCGGGAAGGAAATCGACGAACACGCGCACCTTCGGCGACAAATGGCGGTTGGAAGGCCACAGCATCCGGAACTGGACACGGCCGTCGACATGACCGTCGAGAACGGTACGCAGCCTGTCTTCGTGCAGCGCCTCACGCACCAGGAAATCCGGCATGCAGGCGATGCCGAGGCCGGCGATCGTGGCGCCCTTCAATGCTTCCATGTTGTTGCAGGTCAGCATCGAGCGGATCTGCGGTTCAGCGCTTCCGGTTATGAACGGCCACTCCAGCAGCCTGCCGCTGTTGAGGAAGCGGAAGTTTATGCCGAAATGCCTGATGAGATCCGCCGGCTCGCCGGGTGTGCCATGGCGCTCGAGGTAGGAGGGCGCCGCGCACAGCAGCATGCGGAAGGGCGCAACGGGTCTCGACACGAGGCGCGAATCAGGCAGCTCGCCGCTGCGGATCGCGACATCGATGCCCTCGTCGATGACGTCGACGATCCGGTCGTTGAAATCGATGTCGAGTTCGATCTCGGGATAGCGGGCCATGAACTCCGACAACACCGGCAGCAACAGATGATAGGTGACGATCGGGGTGGATATGCGCAGCCGCCCACGCGGTGTTTCCCGTGTCCGCGACAGCATCGCCTCGGCATCGTCAATGTCGTCGAGGATGCGGCGCACCCGCTCGTTGAACAGCTTGCCCTCTTCCGTCAGGCCAATGCGCCGCGTGCTGCGCTGCAGGAGCCGCACGCCGAGTTCCTGCTCGAGCCGGGCGACACTTTTGCCGACAGCGGAAGCCGAGATGCCAAGCGCCCGTCCGGCAGCGACGAAACTGCCGAATTCAGCGGTGCGGGCAAAGGCCAGGAGCCCGTTGAGACGATCCATCGTGTCATTCCATTCGAGCGTTTCAGTCCGATATACCAGGAGATATAACACTATTCTTCCTGAAATGCCGACGACCTATCTTGTCATCACGACCGGCTCCGCAATCGCGGCCCACCGGCGAGTGCTGTTTCAGATAGGAAAATCCATGACTTCCAGGACCACAACCGGCTCTGCCGAGAGATGGCTCGTGCTCTTGTCCGTGTGCCTTGCCGCGATGACGATGCCATTGACCTTCACCGGTCCGGCCGTCGCTCTGTCGCGCATCGCGGCCGATCTCGGCGGCAGTCCCATCGAGCTCAACTGGGTGACCAACGCCTTCATGCTGACCTTCGGCGCCACCCTGATGGCGTCGGGCGCCCTGGCCGACAACCACGGCCGCAAGCGCCTCTTCCTCGTCGGCCTCTCCCTCTATATCCTGGCATCACTGGGCGCGATGCTGGCGCCGGACATCATCTGGTTCGACATCTTCCGGGCCGTGCAGGGGATCGGCAGTGCGGCCGCCTTCGCTGGCGGCGCCTCGGCACTCGCCCAGGAATTCGAAGGGCCATTGCGGCTGCGCGCCTTCAGCTTCCTCGGCACCAGTTTCGGCATCGGCCTCGCCTTCGGCCCGATCGCGTCGGGCCTGCTCATCTCCGCATTCGGCTGGCGGTCGATCTTTCTTCTGGTTGCGGCACTCGCGATTGCCGCCGCCATGCTCGGCCTGCGCACCATCAGGGAATCGCGCGACCCGGATGCGACGGGCCTCGACTGGGCGGGAGCCGGCACCTTCACGATCGCGCTGGCGTCGCTGACCTATGGCGTGCTCCAGGCGCCGCAGAGCGGCTGGGCTGATCCCCTCGTCGTCACGCTTCTAGCCGCTTCTATCATCTGTTTTGTCGCCTTCGTCGTTGTCGAGCGGCAAGCACAACGGCCGATGCTCGATCTCACGCTGTTTGCCTACCCCCGCTTCGTCGGCGTCCAGTTCCTGGCTGCGGCACCCGCTTACGCCTTCGTCGTCCTGCTCGTCCTGTTGCCGATCCGTTTCATCGGCATCGAAGGGATGAACGAGATCAAGGCCGGGCAATTGATGATCTGCCTCTCAGGTCCGCTGCTGATCCTGCCGATGCTCGCCGGCCAGCTGGCGCGCTGGATCGCACCTGCCACCATCTGCGGCGTCGGCCTGCTCGTCGCTGCCGCCGGGCTTGTCTGGCTGAGCCTGACACCACCGGTCGATAGTGCGCTGATGGCGCCGCTGATGCTGATCGGCGTCGGCATCGCTCTGCCCTGGGGATTGATGGACGGGCTTGCGGTCAGCGTCGTGCCAAGGGAGCGCGCCGGCATGGCGGTCGGCATCTTCAACACCACCCGCGTCGCCTGCGAGGGTGTGGCGCTGGCGATCGTCATGGCGACGCTTTCCGGCTTTGCCGCCGCGCAGCTCGCCGCACAAGGAATGGCATCTTCGACGGACGCAGCGGCGGCAGCCCAGTTGCTGGTGACCGGCAATCTCGGCGAAGCAGCACAACATCTGCCCCAAGCCGGAGCCATTGTTCTGGTCCAGGCCTACGAGACGGCGTTCGACAGGCTGCTGATCGTGTTGGCGGCGATCACCGTCGTCACCGCCCTTGTCGTCTTCCTTGGCCTGCGTCGCGTATCGGCTTCGGAGCGCGAAACCGCCGCCCTGCCGGCATGCCAGGAAGGGTAGCCGTCAGCGGACGGGCCTCGCTATCAATCCAGCCTGTGCATCAGGTCCTCATCCAGCCAACGGCCGAAGAAATAGACCAGTTGCTTGTGCCACCACGGCCAGTCGTGGCTGACATCGCCGCCCCAGTAATCGACCCAGGCGGGAATGGATTTGTCGCGCAGGATCTGTTCCAACCTGCGCGTCTCGACCAGCATCCGCTCTTCCCACGCGCCCTGCCCGCAGCAGAAGATCAGCCTGAGCGTCTTCAGCCGGGCCAGCAGTTTGGGATCGACGATGCCGGGCAGATAGTCGAGTGGCGAGTTGTAGAAGATGTCGCCCTCGAGCGCCCTGCCGAAAAAATCGCGCGCCGAATAGACGCCCGACAGCGCGATGACGCCGCTGGCGAGTTCGGGAAAGCGGAAGACGAAGTTCGAGGAGTGATAGCCGCCCATCGAACAGCCCGAGAACAGCGGCTTCAGCTTGCGCCCGCCATTGGCCTGCTCGGCCGTGGACAGGAAGTCCGGCAGCGCTTCCTCGCGCACATAGCGGAAATAGGCCTCGTGGCGGGCAATGCGATGGGCCGCGTCGGCATGCTTGTCGAAGAAGGATTCCGAATCGACGCCGTCGACCGTGAACAGCTGGATGCGGCCGGTGTCGATGAATTCGGCCAGTGCGCCCACCCCGCCGGAATCCTCGAACTGGTAGAACCGGCCCTGCGAGGTCGGAAACACCACCACCGGCCGGCCGGCATGGCCGTAGCGCTTGTATTCCATGTCGCGGCCGAGCTTGTCCGAGAAATTCTTGTGATAGGAAATGTCCATCGGCTCACGCCTTTTCCGCGTGGATATAGGCGACCGCCTCGCGCAGGGCTGCTTCGTCCTTCGAGCGCATCTGATAGGCGTAATTTCCCATGGCGCGGCTGAAAACCTCTTCGATGGCCTGATGGTGCACGATCTTGTCGCCATGGGCGGCTAGCACGTCCTCATGGCTGTGCAAATAACCGAGGCGCCGCTTGCGGCTGGCATAGGCGGTGAAATACTTACCCTCATAGGGTCCGCCGGCGGCATCCCTGACCACCATGTCGGCCCATGCCGCATAGACGTCGATGTCGAAGGTGTAGTTGATCGCATCAGTCATCCAGGCGCCGGGCGGGCGCATGTTGACCTCCAGCGCAATGACGCGGTCGTCCTTGGTCTCGAACAATTCGATGTGGAAGAAGCGCTCGCGCACGTCGAATGCCTTCAGGATCTTGCGGCCGGCCTCCTCGACCGCCGGGCTGATCCTGGGAAAGCAGGTGTAGCTCATGTGGCGGTCCTTGTTGACCACCTCCATGACGCTCTGGTCATAGCGGTGGCTGGCCGCCAGCACCACCTCGCCGTCGCGGTTGACCAACCCGTCATAGGTCACCACCAGTCCTTCGATGAACTGCTCCATGACGAAGGTCACATCCTCGGGCTTGTCCCTGAAGAACTGGTCGAGCTCTTTGGCGTTGGAGATCTTGAAGGTGTTCGAGGCGCCGGAGCCGCTGTCGGGCTTGACCACCACCGGATAGCCGACGCGGCGGATGAAGGTCATCGCCCCGGCGCGGTCGGAACATTTCCGCTGCGCGATGGTGTCGACGCCGCTCTTGCGGAAGAAGGCGCGCATGCGGCTCTTGCGCTTCAGATTCTTCACGAAATCGAGCTTGGTGCCGTAGATGTTGAAGTCGGTGCGGATGTTGGCTTCCAGCTCCAGCCAGTGTTCGTTGAGCGATTCAAAACGGTCGATACGGCCCCATTTGTGGATGAAATGCCCCATCGCCCGGAACACCGGATCGTAGTCCTCCATGTCGGCGACGCGGTAATATTCCGAAAGGGCTGCTTTAAGCTTGGCGTCGAGCGCGTCATAGGGTGCGTCGCCGATGCCGAGCACCCTGGCCCCGGCCTTCTTCAAACGGTCGCAGAAATCCGCGCCATTGGCGGGAAAATGCGGCGAGAAGAACACGAAGTTCATGGATGACCCCTCCCGGCGACAGGATGGCACCCGTCGACACCCAAGTCTGGCGCATTTGCCGCGCCTGGGGAAGAGCATCCGCGTTAGGGATAATATCCGACAGCTCACGGTCCGCCATGCGGCCCCACTTGCCTCTCACAAGCCGCTCCTGTATGAAAACCGCCATGAACACGCGCGCCACCAACGCTTCCCGTTCGACCGGTTTTTCCGGCGAGGCCGTGCGCGCGTTCGCCTCGACCCTGCTTCTTCTCGGCCTTATCGGCGATCGCCGGGTTCGCTGAAGGAGCGCCCGGCGGTCGAACCGCCGCGCAAGCGCATGCTCCTTGGCAATCACATCAAGCGAACGAAATTCTGGTAAAGGCGCCGCTCGCCATCAATCCACCTGAAGGTGGATCCATGAGCCGCCGGGAGAAACGACGATGAACGCACGAGAAGAGATCCGCTCCGATGCCGCGGTAGCCGACACGGATTCGGCCAAAGGCATGCCCGACGCGGCTCGCAAATATCAGCCCTATCCGACCGTCGGTCTCACCAATCGCACCTGGCCCTCGAAGGTTATCGACAAGGCGCCGATCTGGTGCTCGGTCGACCTGCGCGACGGAAACCAGGCGCTGATCGATCCTATGGGCCATGAGCGCAAGGCACGCATGTTCGGCCTGCTGCTCGACATGGGCTTCAAGGAGATCGAGATCGGCTTCCCGTCGGCCTCCCAGACCGATTTCGACTTTGCCCGCTGGTGCATCGAGGAAGGCAACGTACCCGCCGATGTCTCGCTGCAGGTGCTGGTGCAGTGCCGGCCGGAGCTGATCACCCGCACCTTCGAGGCGCTGAAGGGCGCCACCAACCCGATCGTCCATTTCTACAATTCGACCAGCGAATTGCAGCGTCGCGTCGTCTTCGAGAAGGACGTCGGCGGCATCAAGCGGATCGCCACCGACGCGGCCAAGATGATCACCGACATGGCGGCCAAGGCCGGCGGAGGCTTTCGTTTCGAGTATTCGCCGGAAAGCTTTACCGGCACCGAGCTGGAAGTGGCGCTGGAGATCTGCAACGCCGTCACCGACATCGTCAGGCCGACCGCTGACAACAAGCTGATCATCAACCTGCCCTCGACGGTCGAGATGTCGACACCCAACATCTATGCCGATCGCATCGAGTGGATGTGCCGCAACCTCGACAACCGGGAGAACCTGCTGGTCTCGCTGCATCCGCACAATGACCGCGGCACCGGCATCGCCACCACCGAGCTCGGCCTGATGGCCGGCGCCGACCGCGTCGAAGGCACGCTGTTCGGCAATGGCGAGCGCACCGGCAATGTCGACATCGTCACGCTGGCGCTGAACATGTACACGCAAGGTGTCGATCCGTTGATCGACTGCTCCGACATCAACCGGATGAAGGACGTCTATGAATATTCGAACCAGTTGAAGATCCCCGAGCGCCACCCCTATGTCGGCGAACTCGTCTACACCGCCTTTTCCGGTTCGCACCAGGATGCCATCAACAAGGGCATGAAGGCGCTGAAGAAGGCCAATACGAGCCTGTGGGAAGTGCCCTATCTGCCGATCGACCCGGCCGATGTCGGACGCAGCTACGAAGCCATCATCCGCATCAATTCGCAGTCCGGCAAGGGCGGCATCGCCTATGTGCTGCAGGCCGATTACGGCCTCAATTTGCCGCGCAACCTGCAGATCGAGTTCAGCCAGGAAATCCAGGCGATCACCGATGCCGAGGGCAAGGAAGTGCCGGCCAAGCGCATCTACGAGCGCTTTCTCGAGACCTATGTCGACCAGCCCGGCGCGCGGCTGAAATTCCTCGATCACCACACCTATCCCAGCACCGAGATCAAGGGCCGGCGCGTCGTCGAGGCGGTCATCCTCGACAACGGCAAGGAACTGACGATATCGGGCACAGGCACCGGCCCGATCGACGGCTTCGTCGATGCGCTGTCACGTCATCTCGGTGTCGAGATGTCGGTGCTCGACTATTCCGAGCACTCGATGCAGCGCGGCTCGAACGCGTCGGCCATTTCCTATGTCGAGATGGAATATCCCGGCGGCAAGCTGTTCGGCGCCGGAATCAACACCAACATCGTCGCTGCCTCGCTGGAAGCAGTGATGTCCGCCGCCAACCGTATCGTCGGCAAAAAAGCCGGCTGACGCCCGACGGCAACAAAGATCGGAACCGTCCCAATCTGGTGATCGGTTCCGACCTTTCGGGCCGTTAACCACCGCGGAATTATCCGGTGGGTACGTGATCGCATAATGGGGTGTATACTTGTGTGGTGGTGCGGGACCTATATGATCGCGCCTCAACCTGTGCCGACTTCGAGAGGATCGACACTTGCAGCATGCCACGCCTGCCGCCCCCGCAGTGCGCGAGACACTGGAGCGACTGCTTGCCAGCCAAACGTTCGGCCGATCCGAACGCGCGCGCAAGCTGCTACGTTATCTTGTCGAACGTGAACAGGCCGGCGAAGCCGACAGGCTCAAGGGCTTTTCCATTGCCATGGATGTTTTCGGCAAGGACGGCGATTTCGACCCGTCCACCGATGCTGTGGTGCGGGTGCAGGCAGGCAGGCTGCGCGAGCTTCTGCAGCACTATTTCGCCAATGAGGGAATTGCCGAACCGGTCCGCATCGCCATTCCGCGCGGCGGCTATGTTCCTGCCTATGAATCGAATGCGATCCGCCTGCCGGATATTGCCGAGGCTGTTCCCGAACTCAGGCTGGACGGCGCCGCATCCGCCGGTCGGTCAAACGAAGCCGGCACGGGCACGCCGGAGGCGATGTCTCTGACTTCCGTACCGACTTCGCCTGCCCCCTCGGTGGCGCGCCATCTCCGCTTTTTCTGGATGGCGATCGCCCTGGTCATCGCCATGCTGGGCGTACTGATCCTTCGCCAGGGCAGCACTGCCTTGCTGGCAGGCGGCGACATCTCGGCAACGCCGGAGACCGCTGGCGCAACCGCAAGCATCACATCGTCGGCAAGGGCTGACGCCCTGCCGCAAGTCTATATCGGACTCAAGGCTGACGGCTCCGACGCCAGCCGTGTCGCCGCATCGCTGCGCGCCGGCCTGAGTGGCTTCGATACGATCGACTTCATCGGCCGCGACACCGTCAACGATCCAGCCGACGACGCTGCGAGCTTCATATTCGACATCCTGCCCGGACCGGACGCGGGCGATATCACGATAGAACTGCAAAGCATGGCGTCCGGACGGGTGCTTCTATCGCGCAATCTCACCCCTGCCGACAGCGCACCTGCGGCGGTCGAAGACCGTATTGCCGACATGCTGAGCTCGGCACTCCCCGCCTCCGGCACCATCTACAACTATATCGAGCAGACCGGCACGCCAAACGGTCTGACGCAGTGCCTGCTGCTCAACGGCAAATATTACCTCGACCAGAACGCCAGGACCCATGAGGCGGCCTATCGTTGCCTCGAGAAGCTGGCCAATGGTGGAACCAAGTCCTCGCTCGTCTATTCGGAACTTGCTTCCCTGCATCTCGAGGCGGTGTCCGATCATTACGCCTATCCTCCCAACGCGACGATTGAAACAGCCGTCGAGTTTGCCCATCGCGGCGTGCAGATGGGTCCGACCAGCCCTTATGCGCATCGCGCCTACGGCTATGTCAGTTCGCGCCTCGGCAATACGGACGAATCAATCCGCTGGATGCGCAAGGCCTATGAACTCAACCCCTACGATCTCGGCATGGCCGCCGCTTACGGCTACGGGCTGATCTTCGCCGGACGCTACGCCGAGGGAACGCCGATCCTCGATCATGCGGCGGAGACCTTCAGCGGACACCCGACATGGTGGGACTATGGGCTGTTCGTCGGTGAGCTCATGCTCGGCGACACGAACAAGGCAGTCGCGGCCAGCATGGCACTGAGAACGACGGCAACGAAATCACACTATCTGGCGGCACGGCTGATCGGCGCCAAGGCTGCCGGACAGGATCATTTGGTGAGCACGCTGCTGAAACAGTTGACCACCGAGTTCCCCAAATTTGCCGCCGATCCGCGGGCGACTTTCGTCGAGCGGAAATATCCGGCCGACCTGACCGACCGGCTGGTTCAGGCACTGCGCGCTGCCGGGCTCGGCAGCCCGAGCTGACACCATCGACGTCCGCGGACTGGCTGCGCCGTGTCCCGATGGATTTACTGCGCTCCGATCGCCGAAAGTCGATTGATCCCCAAGTTCTGTACACAACCGTACAAATCGCGAAAATTTTACTGGTCATCATGTCGGACTAGGAGCAATTCAGCCACGATTGGTGTCGCGCATTCTGCAATAACAAAAAATCAGCTTTCATGACCGCATCACTTTTTGCCGCCGAAGAGGGTGTTGGCTCGAAGGCCATCGTCCTGCTGCACGGTTTCGGCGGCTGCCACGATGTATGGCGCGAGGTGATTTCCGCCCTGACGCCTTCCACGCATACGCTGGCCTATGATCTGCCTGGGCATGGGATGTCGCTCGACTTTCCCGCCGCCGGTCCGGCCAGGGTGGCGGCCAAGGCCGTGCTGACCGACCTCTCGGAGCGTCGGCTGAAGCGCGTTCATCTCGTGGGCCACTCGATGGGTGGTGCCGTGGCGGCGCTGATGGCGCTGGCCGAGCCCGAAAAGATAGCCTCGCTGACGCTTCTGGCGCCGGGCGGCCTTGGCCCCGAAATCAACGGGCCGCTGTTGCGCCGCTATGCCGAAGCCGCGGATCGGTCCGAGATCCGCTCCTGCCTCTCCGTGATGTCGGGACCTTCAGCCCTGCCGCTCGAACATACGGTAGACATCCTTTGGGAAATGCGCAGGCGACCCGGCCAACTCGAAAAGCTCGTCGGGATCGCGGCCGCCATGACCGTGGACGATCGGCAAGGCGTCATCCCGCACGATCGCCTCGATCGGCTGAACATGCCGGTAATGGTGGCATGGGGAACCAGCGATGCGGTGCTGCCCTTTACCCAGGCGGATGACCTGCCGGCGCATTTTCACGTGCACCACGTGCTGGAGGCGGGCCATATGCTGGCCGAGGAAGCACCCGACCTCGTTGCCGAGATCATTCGCCGCAACACCAGCCGCCGCGCCAGGCCGCACCGCCAGAAATTCGCCGCAGCAGCAAGCTGACCTTTTCGCGCACGACGACCCTCCTGAGCATCCCGACGCCGTCGATCTCGCCAGTGCATTTTGCTGGCGGCTGTGTTAACCCAGTGTTAACCAAACCCACGAGGCAGACGCCGATGAAGGAAGCAGGCGAGAAGACCATCGACCAGTCGAAGAAACTGTCCGATGCCATCCGTGATGTCAAAAATGCCTTCGCCGACCGCGACGATGTCGTCGTCGACATGCGCGAGGCGCATCGCATGCGCCTCGATCTGCTTGCCGCCGAGCTGGCGCCGGTTTTTGCCGATGTTCCGGCCGACATGGACAATTTCGACTTTGTCGTCTCGTCGGGCTTGCAGCCGCGCCTGTGGATCGACGCCATCAGCCATGTCGCCATGGGGCGCGACCGCCGCACCTATCGCTTCCTCAAGGACACCCGCATCGGCCGGGTGGTGCTTGCCGAATCCACTGAGATGAAATCGGTTGCCGATTCCGTGACGCGCTATGTCGCCGAGCGCATCGTCGAGCGTCAGAGGATGCTGGAAGGCGGCGTCGAACCCGCCGTCGCCGGCCTGAAACGTGCGTATGTGCCAGAAGCCGAACCGCCGCTGCGCGCGACGGAGCGCAGCAAACGCTGGTCGGCCCTTCTGTCCGGGCTTGGCCTGGTCGCTGCCGGCGCACTGGTCGGCCTTGTGGTGTCGGTCGTCCTGTTCTGGGACCGCATCGTGGCCATGGTTGTCAATTTGCGGCCATAGCGGCCTCGGCGCCAAGCTCCACCGTCTGCAGATCGGATGGCGGTATGGACGGCCCGGTCAGGCCGCGCCGTGTCAGCCGGATCCGCCAGTTTCCCTTTTCACCGTCGATGTCGAACAGATTATACTGCGCCGCCGGGTGCTTGCCACCCGGCGCCTGGCCGGCGGCAGCGACACCGACCGCCGGGATCCTGACGCCTCGACCGCCGATGAAGAACAGCGACGGCAGATGCGAATGGCCGTGCAGCACAAGGTCGGCGCCATGGCGGCGAATGATCTTGTTGAAGCGGGCGATGCCGAACAGCCGCTTGTGCTGCGGGACCGAGCCGCGCACCGGTGGATGGTGGATCATGATGACGCGGAACAGCCCCTGTCCGGCAGTGTCCTGGAGGATTTTGCCGAGCCTATCCCCCTGGCCTTCCATGAAAAACCCATTGGCCATGAAGGGTGCCGTGGCGCGCGCCGTCGAGACGCCGATCAGCGCGACATTGCCGCGTACACGCAGATAGGGGAAGGCGTTGCGGTCGACCGGCGTGTTGACGCCGTCGCCGCTCATCCACGCCGCCCAGGACCGGCAGACCTTGTCGAAGGCGCCCGGCACATAGGCGTCGTGATTGCCCGGAACGACCGAAACATCATGCGGCGGCCCCAGCGTCTCCAGCCAGTGCCTGGCCATCTCGATCTCGCCGTCGAGCGCCAGATTGACCAGGTCGCCGGTGACGGCGAGGTGATCAGGCGTGTTCGCCTTGATGTCGGCGACGATCGTGTCAATGACCGCATCATGCATATGGCGGCGGCGGTTGCGCTGCCAGTTGACATAGCCGAGCACGCGCTTGGAGGCGAGATCGCGATAGGATACATCGGGGAGCGGCCCCAGATGGACATCGGAAATATGCGCGAGCCTGAACATACAACCTTCATAGGCGACCCGCGCGCGGCTTTCCACCCACGGTTTCGCTATCAATGACGAGCCCTGAAGATGCCTTCCGCCAGACCGGCTGGCCAGGGTTGAGGGCCAGGCTGTTCCATCTCTATTTCGTGCTGCGGAGGCCGATGACGCTTGGCGTGCGCGGCCTGATCCACGACACAGCGTCCAGATCCGTCTTCCTTATTCGCCATACTTATGTACCGGGCTGGCAGCTTCCCGGCGGCGGCGTCGAAGTCGGCGAGACGATGAACGAGGCGCTGGCCCGTGAACTGGCCGAGGAAGGAAACATCGCTCTGACCGCCCCGCCGGTGCTCAAATCGATGCATTTCAACCGCCGCTCCAGCCACCGCGACCATGTCGGCTTTTATCTGCTCGAGAATTTCAGCCAGACGGCGCCGAAGCTGCCGGACCACGAGATCGCCGAAGCCGGCTTCTTCCCGCTAGACCGCTTGCCGCAGGGCACGACGCCGGCGACGCTGCGCCGGATCGCCGAGGTTTTTGACGGCGAGCAGCCCTCGCCCTACTGGTAGATCAGGCCGCCGCTTTCTCGAAGCGCGCCCGGTCATGCCGTGCGGCATAATCGAGATCCGGTCCGACAGGCACGATCCGCGTCGGATTGATCGTCTGGTGGCTGCCGTAATAATGAGCCTTGATGTGATGCATGTTCACCGTCCCGGCCACGCCAGGGACCTGATAGAGATCGCGCAGATAGTTGGATAGGTTCGGGTAGTCGGCGATGCGGCGCAGATTGCATTTGAAATGGCCGACATAAACCGGATCGAAGCGCACCAGCGTGGTGAACAGCCGCCAGTCGGCCTCGGTGATACGACCACCGACGAGATAGCACTGTTTTGCCAGCCGCTCCTCCAACGTATCCAGCGCCGAAAACAGCTCGCCGAAAGCCTCTTCATAGGCGCGTTGCGTGGTGGCGAAGCCGGCGCGATAGACGCCGTTGTTGATGGCGGGATAGACCAGCGCATTGATGCGGTCGATCTCGCCGCGCAACGCCTTAGGATAGAAATCGAAGCTGGCGTCGCCCCATTCATCGAAGGCTGAATTCAGCATGCGGATGATTTCGGAAGACTCGTTGGAGACGATGGTCTGCTCCTTTTTGTCCCACAGCACCGGCACAGTCACCCTGCCCGAATAGGCGGGATCGGCCTTGGCATAGATCTGGTGCAGGAAGTCGAGGCCGTAGAGCGTGTCGCCCGTGGCGCCGTCCTCAGCTACGAACGTCCAGCCGTTGGCGCCCATGAAATGATGCACCACGGACACCGATATGATGCCCTCCAGCTTCTTCAGCGCGCGAAAGATCAACGTCCGGTGGGCCCACGGACAGGCAAGCGAGACATAGAGGTGATAGCGGCCGGGCTCGGCCTTGAAACCGCGCGTCCGGCCTTCGGCAGGCGCCCCGTCAACGGTGATCCAGTCGCGCCATTGCGACTGCGCCCGCACGAACCTGCCACCATTGTCCGCCGTATCGTACCAGCGGTCCTGCCATCTTCCTTCGACCAGCAATCCCATGCGAATCTCCTTGCGTCCTGTTGGTTGATGTAGGCGCAAGGCTGCCCTGTCGAAGACGTCAGGTGCTGAACAGACCGTCACTTGGCCGAAATGACGGACAGAAACGGCCGATTGCAGCGGCGGGAAATTGATGCTAGCGGACAATCCGCATGTTCGACTTTGCTTTGATACGGTTTGACCGACGACGAAAGGGCGCCCGCGCTTGATGAAGCGCTGACTGGCGAATGCTGCCGTTTGCAGCAACCTTTCCTCCTTGTACCGGACCGCAAAGACCATGAGCCTTGCCGACGTGAAATACCTGCCGGAAACCCCGGCGCACGACCCCGAGATCGAAGCCATCAACGACGAAGCCTTCGGGCCCGGCCGCTTTGTGCTGGCCGCCTACAAGATTCGTGAGGCCGGAGGGCACGAGCGCTCGCTGTCCTTTGTCGCCGTCAATGGCGACATCGTCGTCGCCTCGGTGCGCATGACCCGCATCGCCGCCGGTGCCGGCCGCGCATTGATGCTCGGGCCGCTCGCCGTGCGGCCGGCCTTCAAGAATCTCGGCATCGGCCGCCGGCTGGTGGCGATCGCGCTGGAGGCCGCTGCCCGGGCCGGCGCACCTGCCGTCATGCTGGTCGGTGACGAGCCCTATTACGGGCCGCTCGGTTTCAAGCGGATTCCGCGCGGCCAGATTTCGATGCCGCGCCCCGTCGACCTCGACCGGCTGCTGTCGCACGAGATCGCGCCGGGCGCGGTCGCCAGGCTCTTGGGCGAGGTCTGCCACGCCGATCAGGCCAGGGTGACCGATCCTACCGCGGCGATGGCTTGACCTTTCCCATCGATCTGGCGCCTGATCCGTCCACTGTTCCTGAGATCAAAGGATGACGTCATGAACCCGAACGGCCAGATCGCGATCGTCACCGGCGGCGGCTCCGGCCTTGGCGAGGCAACGGCGCGCGCGCTGGCCACCAAGGGAGCCCGCGTCGCCATCTTCGATGTCGGTATTGACCGCGCGGCCAAGGTCGCGGCCGAGATCGGCGGTATTGCCGTCCAATGCGACGTCAGCAGCGCCGACAGTGGGACTGCTGCCCTGGCCGACGTCGCCGCCAAGCTTGGCGAGCCGCGTATCCTGATCAATTGCGCCGGCATCGCCATCGGCGTGAAGACGATCGGCAAGGATGGTCCCCATCCGCTTGATCAGTACCGCAAGGTGATCGAGGTCAATCTGATCGGCACGTTCAACATGATCCGCCTCGTCGCCGAACGCGCGTCAAAGCTCGAGCCGCTGCCGGGCGGCGAGCGCGGCGTCATTGTCAACACCGCTTCGGTTGCCGCCTATGATGGCCAGATCGGCCAGGCCGCCTATGCGGCGTCCAAGGGCGGCGTCGTCGGCATGACGCTGCCGGTGGCGCGCGACCTTGCCCGTTCCGGCATCCGCGTCTGCACCATCGCTCCCGGCATCTTCAAGACGCCGATGATGGCCGGCATGCCGCAAGAGGTGCAGGATTCACTGGGCGCCGCCGTGCCCTTCCCGTCGCGCCTGGGCGAACCGTCCGAATATGCCGCTCTCGCCCTGCACATCATCGAGAACCAGATGCTGAACGGCGAGACCATTCGCCTCGACGGCGCCATTCGCATGGCGCCGAAATAAACCGGTCATGAGCGCCGGCCTGTCCGCTGCCGCTAAAACCGGTCCGCTGACCGGGCTGAAGGTGATCGAGATGACCGGGCTCGGCGCCGTGCCGCTGGCCGGCCTGATGCTGTCGGAGATGGGCGCGCAACTGTTGCGCATCGAACGGGCGGGGACGAGCCAGCTCCTGCCGCTGCCGGATGAGTATAACATCGACCGCCATGGCCGCGCCGTGCTGCGCCTCGACCTGAAGCGCCGTGAAGGCACCGATCTGTTGCTGCGCCTTGCCGAAAAGGCGGACATGTTGCTCGAAGGCTTTCGCCCAGGCGTCATGGAGCGGCTCGGCCTCGGCCCGGAAACGGTGCTGGCGCGTAACCCGGCGCTGATCTACGGCCGTATGACCGGCTTCGGCCAGGGCGGTCCGCTCGCCGGCCGCGCCGGCCATGACATAACCTACCTCGCCTATAGCGGCGTGCTGCACGCCATCGGCCATGCCGACGGCCGTCCCGTCCCGCCGCTCAACCTCGTTGCAGACTATGGCGGTGGCGCCATGATGCTGGTTGCCGGCGTGCTGGCCGCCCTTTTCCAACGTTCGCGCACAGGCAAGGGTGAAGTCATCGACGCCGCGATGGTCGATGGCGCCTCGATGCTGGCGGTGCCCCTGCACGCCTTGATGGCGGCCGGCTTGTGGAGCGATAAGCGCGGCGCGAACCTGCTCGATTCCGGCGCCCCGTTCTACGACACCTATGAGACGTCGGACGGACGCCATATTGCCATCGGCTGTCTCGAGCCGCAATTCTTCGCCGAATTCGCCAGGCTGCTGCCGCTCGACGAGCGCTTTGCATCCGGCCAGTACGACAAGGCCCTGTGGCCGCCGATGCGCGCCGCCATTGCCGATCGGATCCGGCAGAAACCACGCGACGACTGGGACCGGTTGTTCGCGCAAACCGATGCCTGCGTTGCACCCGTTCTGTCGCTGCAAGAGGCAAAGCACCACCCGCACAATCGGGCACGCAACGCCTCTGTGACGGCAGGTGCATTTGAGCGCCCGGCCCCGGCCCCGCGTTTCTCGAGTTCGCAACCGACATTGGCCACTATGCCCGGCGATGAGGATTTGTTGCCGTCGACAACGCTGGCACGTTTCGGCTTTGCGAAAGCCGAGATCGACGACCTTGTCAAATCCGGCTTGCTGACCGATAACTAGAGAACAAAAATCAACTTACTGCGGTGCTGCCTTGGACGAGCCGAAGAAGGACGTGATCCGTGAGACGGACGCCGAAGCGAGCCGGCTGGCGAAGACGCTTCTGCGCAGCGCCCGCTTTGGCGCCCTGGCGGTGATCGAACCGCAAACCGGCTCGCCGCTGGCCAGCAGGGTTGGCGTGGCCACCGACATCGATGGCGCACCGCTGATCCTGGTGTCGATGCTTTCGGCGCACACCGGCGCGCTGCTTGCCGACCCGCGCTGTTCCCTGTTGCTCGGCGAACCAGGCAAGGGCGACCCGCTGGCGCAGCCGCGCCTGACACTGGTCTGCCAGGCGGTAAGGATCGAGCGCGGATCGGCCGAACACGCCCGCACCGAGCGCCGTTACCTCAATCACAATGCCAGGGCGAAACTTTACGCCGGTCTCGGTGACTTTTCGATCTTTCGCCTCGATCCGCAACGCGCCAGCCTCAACGGCGGCTTCGGCAAGGCCTATCAGCTCGACCGATCGGATCTGCTCGCCAGCGGACCGGTCGTCGAGGAACTCGCGGCGCGCGAACAATCGGCCATCGACCACATGAACGCCGACCATCTCGACGCGATCGCCGTTTACGCACAGCATTTCGCCAAAGTATCCGGCAACGGCTGGCGTATTGCCGGATTCGATGCCGATGGCATGGATCTGGTGTCGGGCGACGATGCTTGCCGGGTCTTTTACCCGCAACCTCTGGGCGCAGCAGGTGAATTGCGGCACGTTCTGGTCGATATGGCGAGGGCTGGCCGAGCCATTGTCGACGCCGGGACTGAGACTTAATTATGCTGGATCAAAAGCAACACTTGAGATTTAGGTGAAATGCTCTACCTTTTAGTGACGCTGAATCGCCAGCGCCGATCGATAAGTGAATTTATGGAATCAGACGCCATTGCCCCCATGGCGTCGGGATGAACAGGAAGCATGGGGGATCGATGGTCTCGACAAAGCTAATCGTGAACGCCGAATCGGCGGCAGAGTTTCTCATGCTGATGGGCAATGAGAAGCGACTGTTGATCATGAGCTACCTCGCCGAAGGTGAAATGTCGGTGGGAGCCATAGCCGAGAAGGTGATGCTCAGCCAATCCGCCCTGTCCCAGCATCTCGCCAAGTTGCGGGCGCTCGACCTTGTCGACACCCGCCGCGACCGCCAGATGATTTACTACTCCTGCAAATCCGACGCCGTGCGAGAACTGCTTGTCATGCTGGACGGCATTTTCGGCAGCGGCAAGGATGACCTGTCCCAGATGGCGCACCGCTTGCGCCGTGCTGGAACCTGACCACACAGCCGCCGATCTCGCCGGTGATTCAGAGCGACATGCGCCGATTTGGGGCGCACAAAGCTGGCTGATTGTCCCGAATTGTCGCATCGTGCTTTCCAAACAAGGTGAGCGCCGGGAAGCGGTCCGGATTTTCGGGCCGATGCGACGGTCGCGAGGAATGCATGGATCCCATTCGCATCGACGACCCGCAAGATCCGCGCGTCGCTGCCTATCTCGACATTCGCGAGCGTGACCTCGCCGGCCGGCAAGGCCGCTTCGTCGCCGAAGGCAAGGTGGTGCTCGACCTGTTGCTCACAACTGGACGCTTTGCCGCCGAATCGGCCCTCGTCCTGGAAAACCGGCTGGCGGGTCTCGACAAGATCCTGAGCAAGGCGCCCGCCGACCTCCCGGTCTATGTGGCCACCAGCGCTGTGATGGACGCAATCGCCGGATTTCACATGCATCGCGGCATCCTGGCCATGGGCCGCAAGGGAGCGCCGCAGCCGGCCGAAGCCCTGCTCGATGGCTTGCCGCCTCGTGCGCTGGTCGTGGTGCTCGTCGGCATCGCCAACCATGACAATGTGGGCTCGATCTTCCGCAACGCCGCCGCCTTTGGCGCTGACGCGGTTTTGCTGGATGCGACGTGCTGCGACCCGCTCTATCGCAAGGCGATCCGCGTTTCGGTCGGCGCCGCGCTCAAGATCCCGTTCGCATCGTTCACCGACACCGCCGGCTTCACAACGATGCTCGCCCGACGTGGCTTCGAACAATTCGCGCTCTCGCCCCGCGGGGAGACCGACATCCGCGATGCGCAGCGCAGCGAGCGCCTGGCGCTCTATCTCGGCACCGAGGGCGAAGGCTTGCCGGACGAGCTGCTCGCAAGCCTGCACGACGTGCGGATCACCATGGCGGAAGGCTTCGACAGCCTGAATGTCGCCGCGGCTTCAGCCATCGCGCTGCACCATTTTTCGGCTAGAGCAATTCTAGGAAAAGTGTGAAGCGGTTTTCCGTCCAGAATTGCGTCAAAGCAAAGAGTTAGGGCATTTCGCCGTTTCCGTGAAACGGTGAAATGCTCTAAGGAGACCTGATCTCAGCTTGTCGCGTCAGCCTTCTGCAGCGCGCGCACGCGGTCGGCAAGACTGCGGTCACCGTTGCCGGAGCGTGCGTCCGACGGTACCGCCAATGCCATGGCGATCGGCGAACCAGGCCCCTCGAGCTTGGCCGTCAGATGGACGACCTCCGCCGCCAGCTCGTTCATCTGCTCGCGCAAGGCGGAGCTGCTGTCAGTGGCCTTGGAGGCGGCCAGTGCGGTGAGATCCGCCTTCAGCCGTTTGTTCTCGCGCGCCAGCGCCGTCAGCCTCGCCTCGAGCTGCTCACGGTCGCTATCGAGCTTGGCGATTGCCTTGTCGAAATCATCGCTCCTCGCGACATCGCCGCCCTTGCCGACCAGCCGCAAGGCTGGCGCGCTGTCCTCGGATTTCGATCTTTCGCGCATGCGTGCCAGTTCCTTTTCGCGGCGGTCGAGTTTGTCTTCTCGATCGGCAAGTGTGGCCAGCAGCCGTTCGACCTTCTTGTCGAGCTCGGCGGTCTTTTTCTTCTCGGCTTTCAGGGCGTCCCGCGCGGCCTTGCTTTCGGCCGCGATTTCCTGGCCGCGCCTGTCGGCTTCCTTGCGCTGGCCGCGCAGCATCGCAATGTCGCTGGCGAGTTTCTGCATTTCGGACTCTCGCGCCACGAGCTCGATCTGCCGGCTGCTCGAGGAAAAACTGGCGTCGTCATACATGCGCTCCAGCTTTTCCAGCTCAAGTGCGCGCTTTTCCAGCTTGCGTTCGGTTTCCTTCAGACGCTCCGAAAGCTGCTGCAACTCGCCCTCTCGCTGACGCAGCGCTTCGTTCTTCGCGCCCAGCTCGGTCAGCGCCTGGTTCTTGTCCGTCCGCTCGACCGCCAAGCCCTTCATGGCCTCGCGACCGCGATTGATCTCGACCAGTTGTTCGGCCGCCTTCTCACGCAACGCCTTGACGCTGATTTCCAGGCGGCGCGTCGTCATGGCGTATTCGGCGCGGATGCGATCCTTGTCCGCCTGGATTTCGGTCTGCGTCAGAGGGATCGAGGATTCGATGCGTTTGCGTGTAAGCGCGACCGCACGACGCCATATGGCCGGAGCCACCATGAGCGCCAGAAAGCCAGCGCAGAGAAAGCCGAGGACGAAGAACAGGACCGACTGGACCAAGTGACTACCCGTTGTGGCCGGCAAGCATCAAAAGCGCATAGATCGCTTTGACTGTGCCACGTTGACATGGCGGAAATCCAGCGTTGCGGCAAGGGTTTGCCGCAACGGTACGAGTTTAATGCATGTCGACCCAAAAGCGGTCCCGGATTGGACAACGACAGCCAAGGACTTCAGCCTAGAACGGATTCCACGTGGCCCGCTCGGTAAGCTTCAGATAGCCGAGATTGACGCCGAGCCGAGCACCGACGCCGGTGCGGATCGGCACCAGGAGAACATTGTTGTTCTTCAGCACGTTGAAGCCGACGCCCGCCACCACATAGGCTGAACCGGCAACGCCGCCATAGCGGTTGTAGAGGCTGCCCACATCATCGAGATTGTAGACCAGCATCATCACCCGCGACCCCTCGCCGCCGAAATCCCAGCCGAGCGACGGGCCTTGCCAGAACACTTTGTGGTCGCCGGCATTCTTGGTGTAGAGCGTGCCTTCGCCATAGGTCAGGCCACCGATCAGCGCACCAGAGCCCTCTTCGCCCAGCAGATAGCCGTTGGGCAGGCCGTAGGAGGCAAAAATCTTCTCGATCACCGTGGCGAGTCCGCCCGATGTGGCGCCAAAAAATTTGTGACCGGAATCGACAATCTCCTGAGCGGTGTATTCCTGGGCCCGCAGGGCTGAAGTCGAGAAGACGAGAACGCCCAGGAGCGTGACCGCCATTGAGAAGACACGGAGAAAGCTCCGGTCGTAGTATCGGGAAAACATGCTTCCAATCTCCGTCAGGGAGCACCTTCGCCGACGCCTCGCACCCCGTACGGCTCTTTTAGCCGGCCGTTAAGGGTAACTGTTAGGGGCAAATTATGCCGTAATCCTTTTTCAACCATTAAGCTCCCACATGAACATGGCGGTTCGAAGGCTGTTTGGGGTCGCTCAATTGGGGTCGGCAGCCTGCGTGAACACGCCATTTGCCACAACCACAATTTGGATTTGTTGCTGCACGCACGGGCGCTGTGTATTCAGAAAGCCTGAGGAGAGAGTGCGTGATTCGTGTGGCAGGCGACGATCGATCGCCCGGCCATGAGTTGTGAGATTTTGCAGGGATTTTTCGCCGATGGCCGATCTGTTCACCCTTTCCGCACCCGATCTGGCAGCGCTTTTGTGCAGCCGGGTCTGCCACGATATCATCTCGCCGGTCGGCGCGATCAACAACGGGCTCGAATTGCTTGATGAAGGCGGCGCCGATGAGGACGCCATGAAGCTGATCCGTCAGAGCGCCCGCAACGCTTCGGCCCGCCTTCAGTTCGCCCGCATCGCCTTCGGTGCCGCCGGTTCGGCCGGCATGTTGATCGATACCGGCGATGCCGAAGCGGTCGCCATCGCCTTCCTCAAGAACGAAAAGCCGGAACTGACCTGGAACGGGCCCCGCGCGTTGCTGCCCAAGAACAAAGTCAAGCTGCTGCTCAACCTGATCCTCGTCGCCAATGCCGCCATTCCGCGCGGCGGCAAGCTTTCCGTGACGCTGGAAAACCTTGAGACCGAGCCGCGATTCGCGCTTGCGTCGGCTGGCCCGATGCTGCGGGTGCCGCCGAAATTCCTCGAACTGCATTCCGGCCACAAGCCGGAGGAGCCGATCGACGCGCATTCCGTGCAGCCCTATTACACGCTGCTTCTGGCGCGCGAAGCCGGCATGACGATATCGATCCACGCGACGCCGGAAGAAATCGTGCTTTCGGCGGCCTGATGCGCAGCCGATAAAGCGAAGTATTTTTTCATTTAACGCTGTAATTCCAGCTCATCGACTTGAAATGCGTCCGGTCGTTCAGGCGGTGCCAAAGCATTCGTGAATAAAAGTAGGCACCTGCCCATCTTTGTAAAAATTTTACCTAACGCCTTTTCGGCTTCTTTACCAGATTGGCCTATGGTGCGTCCTGGATGCCCCCGACGCTACCGGACTGCCAGAAGGCAAAGAGGACCCGGAAATGAAACGCTGCATGTTCGTCGACGATTCAAGCGTTATCAGGAAGGTTGCAAAACGCATCCTGGGCGGCTCCGAAATGATTGTCATCGAGGCCGCCAGCGGACTTGACGCGCTGGAGATGTGCGCCGCCGACATGCCCGACATCATCGTCGTCGATGGCGCCTTGCCCGACGTACCGGCGGTCGATCTCATCCGTCGCGTCCGCGCCATGGAGAGCCCGATAAGGCCGCAGATCCTGATTTCCCTGGTCGAGCTCGATATTGCTTCGATCATGCGGGCCAAGCGAGCCGGCGCCCAGGGCTATCTCTTGAAGCCGTTCAACCGCCCGCAGCTGCTCGAGCGCTTTCGCACCTTGAAGAGCGCACCTGATTCGGCATCCTTGAGCAACTCCAGAAAAAGTGCGTGACGGTCTTCTGCTCGGAAGCCCAAAAGCAGACCGTTACCAGCCCATCATGCAAAAACCCGGCCGAAGCCGGGTTTTTTATTGAAAAGATTCGAACGATTCGTCGCTCAGGCGCTGACGCGAATGTCTTCCGGTTCGCGCAGCACATAGCCGCGACCCCAGACCGTTTCGATGTAGTTCTGACCGCCCGATGCCGCGTCGAGCTTTTTGCGCAGCTTGCAGATGAAGACGTCGATGATTTTCAGCTCAGGCTCGTCCATGCCGCCATAGAGGTGGTTGAGGAACATTTCCTTGGTCAACGTGGTGCCCTTGCGTAGCGAGAGCAACTCCAGCATCTGGTATTCCTTGCCGGTCAGGTGCACGCGCTGGCCGCCCACTTCGACTGTCTTGGCATCGAGGTTGACCACCAGGTCGCCGGTGGTGATGACCGACTGGGCGTGGCCCTTGGAACGCCGCACGATGGCATGAATGCGGGCAACCAGCTCGTCCTTGTGGAATGGCTTGGTCATGTAGTCGTCTGCGCCGAAGCCGAGGCCGCGCACCTTGTCCTCAATGCCGGCCATGCCGGAGAGGATGAGAATAGGTGTTTTGACCTTGGAAAGGCGAAGCGTTCTCAAGACCTCGTAGCCTGACATGTCAGGCAGGTTGAGGTCGAGAAGAATGATATCGTAGTCGTAGAGCTTGCCTAGATCGACACCCTCTTCACCGAGATCGGTCGTGTAGACGTTGAAACTTTCTGATTTCAGCATCAGTTCGATGCTTTGTGCGGTTGCACTGTCATCTTCTATCAGCAGAACACGCATTTTATTCCCCTTTTCTGCTGCCGGACCATTTCACGACCCGTCCGGACCCGGAGCAGTGGTTGCCTTGTGCAGAGGCTGCCATTGAATGGTTAACAAATCCTAATTTCCCGTCCATGACGGTACCAGATTTTTTAACCTCTTTCTACACCCTCTTGAATCTAATAACGAATCTCAGAACCAAATTCCTAATGCAACACATTAACAACCTGGACTAAGCGACTCCAGGGACTCATCGACGTCGCTTCCGCATCGGTGGCCGGAATTTTTACCCGGCCTTAAGTCCTGACCCGTATGATTAACAATGCCCGTAAACGAATGGTTACCGCCGGCAAAAAACTTTAGGGTTTTGTTTCCCATAGTTGGGGGAAAGCCGGTGGACACGGGTGCGGCCTGGGCGTTTCCAGGTGGTTTGGACGATAAGTGCGGGTGTGCGTTTCCGGGAGTACCGAATCATGAAGTCACGTGAAAACCTCGTTCGGCTGAAACAGTTTCAGGTGAATGAGAAGCGGCGGCAGCTGCTGCAGCTCGACATGATGATCGCCGAGTTCGAACGCATGGCCGTCGAGCTGGAGCTTCAGATTACCGCCGAGGAAAAGAAGGCCGGCATCACCGACATCAACCATTTCGCCTATCCGACCTTCGCCAAGGCGGCTCGCCTGCGCCGCGACAATCTCAGGAATTCCCAAAGCGACCTCGCCCAGCAGCGAAGCGCCGCCGAATCATTACTCGGCGAAGCTGAAGCGGAGCTTTCCAAAGCGGAAATGCTGGAATCGCGCGACACGAAGATCCGCGAAGCCGAAGTCGGTGGCCGCAGCGCCATGATCGGCTAAACCCTGCCCTTGGCGACGTCAACGCTCGCCATCGGACTGGCGCATTGTCGCGGCTTGCGGCCCGGCGGGAATACGCCCAGAAGAATGAAAACCGCCCTACGCGGCCCAATCCCCTTCATTCTCGGCAATTGCCTTTGCACGGGCATCCTTGATATCCGGCGCATGCTGCTCCGCCCATGACCTGATCTGGGTAAGCAGTCCCGCCAGGTTCTGACCGAGCTCGGTCAATTCATATTCGACGCGCGGCGGAATGACCGGAAAGATCTCGCGCCGTACCAATCCGTCGCGCTCGAGCACGCGCAGCGTCTGCGTCAGCATCTTCGGCGTGATGCCGTCAAGCTTCCGGGCAAGCTCGCCATTGCGCAGCCGGCCTTTGCGCAGCGCGCAAACCACCAGATAGACCCATTTGCTGGCCAGCATCTCCAGCACTGTGTGCGAAGGACACGTTCGCCGGAACGCGTCATAGCCGAAACCGCAATCATCTTCACTATCCATGAGGTGCGTATGTATCAGGAAGGTACATACTGGACAAGGGGCTATTACTATCCAAATGATAGTGGCATCAACCGAGCAGGAGACATCTCTATGCGTGCCGCTATCCAGAATTCCGTCGGCGGACCCGACGTCCTTGTCATCGCCGATCAGCCCGATCCCACGCCAGAGGCCGGCGAAGTGCTGGTCGGTGTCAAGGCCGCGGGCATCAATCCGGTCGATGGCGCCGTCCGTGCCGGCTACTACCCCTTGCTCGGCGAGCCGCCCTTCATCCTGGGTTGGGATATCTCGGGAACTGTCAAAGCACTCGGCGCCGGCGTCACCGGCTTCAAGATCGGCGACGAGGTGTTCGGGATGCCGCGCTTTCCCAAGCAGGCCGCCGCCTATGCCGAGTTGGTTGCCGTACCTGCCGATCAAATCACACTGAAGCCGAAGGGCGCGGGCCACCTCGAGGCAGGCGCCTTGCCGCTGGCCGGCCTCACCGCCTGGCAAGGGCTTGTTCGCCACGGCGGGCTGAAATCGGGGCAGCGCGTATTGGTGCATGCGGGAGCCGGCGGCGTCGGTCATCTGGCGGTGCAGATCGCCAAGGCGCGCGGCGCCCACGTCGTCGCCACGGCCAGCCCGGGCAAGCTCGATTTCGTCCGCAACCTCGGCGCCGACGAGGTCATCGACTACACCAAGGGCGATTTCACCGAACATGTTCGCGACATCGATCTGGTGCTGGATCCAATGGGCGGCGACCACGCCCAACGCTCGCTGAAGGTGCTCAAGCGTGGCGGCGTGCTGGTGTCACTGCTCGATGTCAGCGACGACACCAGGGCGCAGGCCAGTGCGCGCGATATTCGGGTCGAGCGTATGTCGGTCGTGCCCGACAGGGAGGGCCTGCTGGAACTGGCTCGGTTGATCGATGCCAACAAGATCACCGTCCATGTGGCGAAGAGCTTCCCACTGGACCAGGCGGGGGCCGCTCACGCCTTCCTTGCCACCAAGCCGATCGGCAAGGTTGTGCTGTCGCTCTGAGCGGAACGGTGACCGTGAAAAACAGAAGGGCGCGGAGTTAGCCGCGCCCTTCGTCTAAATTCGCAATGGTCAGTGCCGGTATTGCTGGATGCGTGTCGTGCGCAGCCCGGCAAGGCCGTATTCGTCGATCGACGCCTGCCAGGACAGGAATTCCTCGGTGGTGAGCTTGTAGCGTTGGCATGCCTCGTCCAGGCTCAAAAGCCCGCCGCGCACGGCCGCAACCACTTCCGCCTTACGCCGGATAACCCAGCGACGTGTATTGGTCGGCGGCAGATCGGCAATCGTAAGAGGGCTGCCGTCAGGCCCGATAACATATTTGACTCTCGGTCTAACCAGATCGGTCATCGTACTCTCTACAAAAAACTCAAAGACCCAATCCCCGCCACGTTACCGCCACAGCTTTAAAAATTGCCTAAGCAGACCCTAATGACTAGGTAAGGATCATGAACGCCGCGTTAGTCTTTTCGCCGGCATTTGAAACATCTGCCCGCAAACCCTGATTTGCCGGGGGAAAATGCATCCCTTGGCGAAGATCGGCCACAAACGGTGAATCGCCCTGCACGCTGGCGCGCCGGTAAAGCTTGACCTATATTCTCGACATTGGCATTGAGGCGCCGCGCAGAACGAAAGCATCATGAACAGTCTCGATCTCCCCGGACGTCCCGAAAACACCCGCATCGTCGTCGCCATGTCCGGCGGTGTCGATTCATCGGTCGTCGCCGGCCTGCTGAAACGCGAGGGCTACGACGTCGTCGGCGTCACCTTGCAGCTCTACGACCACGGCGCGGCGACGCACCGGGCCGGCTCATGCTGCGCGGGGCAGGACATCGACGATGCCCGCCGTGTCTCCGAGACGCTCGGCATCCCCCATTATGTGCTCGACTACGAGGAACGCTTCCGCAAGGCGGTCATCGATCCCTTCGCCGAAAGCTACGTCGCCGGCGAGACGCCGATCCCGTGCGTTTCCTGCAACCAGACGGTGAAGTTCGCCGACCTCCTGGCCACCGCCAAGGAGCTCGGCGCCGACGCGCTGGCCACCGGCCACTACATCCGTTCCGGCGCCAATGGCGCCCAGCGCGCGCTCTACCGTCCGGTCGACGCCGACCGTGACCAGAGCTACTTCCTGTTCGCCACCACGCAGGCGCAGATCGATTATCTGCGCTTTCCCCTCGGCGGCCTGTCGAAGCCTCAGGTTCGCGCCATCGCCGAGGAGATGGGGCTGGCGGTTGCCGCCAAGCAGGACAGCCAGGACATCTGCTTCGTGCCGCAGGGCAAGTATTCCGACATCATCGCCAAGCTGAAGCCAACTGCGGCCAATCCGGGCGACATCGTCCACATCGACGGCCGCGTGCTCGGCCGCCATGAGGGCATCCTGCGCTACACGATCGGCCAGCGCCGTGGCATCGGCATCGCTTCGGGCGAACCGCTTTACGTCGTCCATCTCGATGCCGACCGGGCTCGCGTCGTGGTTGGCCCGCGCGAGGCGCTGGAGACGCACAAGATCTATCTGCGCAATATGAACTGGCTGGGCGACGGACCGCTCACAGACGTCCCTGCCGGCGGCCTGGAACTGTTCGCCAAGGTCCGCTCGACGCGGCCGCCGCGCCCGGCCGTGCTGCATCATCGTGCCGGTGCCACATGGGTGGAACTGGTCGACGGCGAGTCCGGCATCGCGCCGGGCCAGGCCTGCGTGCTCTACTCCGATGACGGCAACGAAGCCCGCGTGTTCGGCGGCGGCTTCATCGAGCGATCGGAGCGTGGCGCCGAGGCCGAGGCCATGCTGACCCGGCTTGCCGCCCGGCCGGCCCAGATTCCCGCGGAATAAGATTCCCGCGGAATAAGATTCTTGCCGAATAAGTTTCCTGCCGAATAATCCGCGCTTCAGGAATTCGACTTGGTGTGGGTGACCGTGCCGGCGGTCAGGATGCGCAGCACCCGGATCGCTTCCTCGCCGCTGGTACGCGGTTCGGCACGCGTCTCGATGCACTGGATGAAATGCTCCAGCTCGCGCGTCAGCGGCATGCCCTGGGCAACCGCGACATAGGACGGCTCATTGGTGGTGAAGGCCCATTGGCCGCTGTCCTGCCACACCGCGTGGCGGTAGACGGCCAGCTTGCGTTCCCATGGCTCGACGTCGTCGAACACCGCCATTGCCTTGGTGCCGACCACGGTCAGCCGCCGCTCGCGATAGGGATTGAGACGCGAGGTGAAGAGATGGCTGCGCAGGCCGTTGGGGAAGCGCATGTGCAGATGCGCGAAGTCGCTGAGATTGTCGAGCAGGGCGGCCCCCTCGCCGCGCACCTCGATCGGCTCTGTGCCGGTGATCGCCAGGATCATCGACAGATCGTGCGGCGCCAGGTCCCACAGCGCGTCGTTCTCTGTGTGGAACTTGCCGAGGCCGAGCCGGTGAGAGTGGATGTAGCGGACCTCCCCGAGTTCGCCCTTGTCGATCAGCCCCTTCAGCGTCTCGAAGGCGGGGTGGAACCGCAGGACATGGCCAACCATGAAGACGCGGCCATTGTCCTTGGCCGCCTGCACCGCACGCTCGGCATCCGCCACCGTCAGCGCGATCGGCTTTTCCACCAGCACGTCCTTGCCGCTCTCGACGGCACGTACCGCAAGGTCGGCATGGAATTGCGGCGGCAGCGCCATGACGATGGCGTCGATATCGTCACGGACGAACAGCTGGTCCGGCTCGATCGCCAGGCAGTCCTGCTCGCTGGCAAAGCCTTCCGCGCGGGCCCGGTTGGTATCGGAGACCGCGTGCAGCGCGCCGAGCGCCTTGAGAGTGCGGATGTGGTTGCTGCCCCAGTATCCGCAACCGAGGACTGCTATGCGCGGCTTCATCTGTTTCAAACTCTAAAAACTCGTGGCCGAGACATAGCGACGTGCCCCTTCGAACTCAACCCCGGCGGCGACAACCAAATGTCGCCGCGGCAAAGCTTTTCGATAATGACGATAAGCCGGCAAGCCGGTTGCTTCGAAGCTTGACAGGCTCACCTTCCCAACCTTATATCCGCGCGACCTTGGCGAACGCCCCCGACATGCCTTTCGATTTGAGGCGGATTTCGGGCCTTTCGCCGCCCTGGCGGGGTAGCTCAGTTGGTTAGAGCACGGGAATCATAATCCTGGGGTCGGGGGTTCAAGTCCCTCTCCCGCTACCAAAATCCAGTTAAACCATTGAAATGGCTAAAAATTTATACGCGTTGGTAGCGCTTCCGGTTGAAATTGTTCAACAATTTCAATGCGGCGCCATCGTGTTCCTCGCCCCGGTAGAGACAAGAAAGAGTAACGCGGTCCTCGCTTGGACGAGGATTAATCCGATTGCATCGCTCGGACCTCGACCTATGCAAGCCGTTCCGCATGCCATCTCAAATGGTCGTCCATGAATGTCGAAATGAAGAAATACGAATGGTCGTATCCGTCCTGCATGCGCAACGTCAGCGGAATGCCGGCTTTGGCGCAGACCGCCTCTAATAGCCAGGGTCTCAGCCCGTCATTCAGGAACCCGTCCGATGTTCCCTGATCGATGAGAAATTCCGGGAAGCGGCGCCCGTCTTCAACAAGCGAAGTAGCGTCGTAGGCCCGCCACGAGGCCTCATCCGTGCCGAGATATTTTTCGAAAGCCGGCCTTGACCAGCCGGCAGCGCTTGGCTGCACGATCGGCGCAAATGCCGAGCAACTCCTGAACCGCTGCGGGTTTTTCAAAGCAATCGTCAGCGCGCCGTGTCCGCCCATCGAATGGCCCGTTATGGCTTGGCGCGACATGTCTGCCGGAAAATTAGCGGCGATCAGCGTGGATAGTTCCTCGACGAGGTAGGAATACATCCGGTAGTTCTTCGCATAAGGCTCCTGCGTTGCATCAAGATAAAAGCCGGCGCCGCCGCCAAACTGCCAATTGTCCTTTTCATCAGGGATGTCGGCGCCGCGCGGACTGGTGTCTGGACAGACGACGATCAGGCCAAGTTCGGCGGCCATGCGCCTGTATTCGCCTTTGTCCATGACATTTTGATGGGTGCAGGTCAGTCCCGACAAATACCACACCACGGGGCAAGGCGTTTCCCGGGCCTGTGGAGGCACGAAAACGGCAAACGTCATGTCGCAGCAGCAACTCGTCGACAGGTGCGAATAGATGCCCTGCACTCCGCCATGGGATTTTGCCTGGGAGATGGTCTTCATGGGTTCCGGCATATTCCCTCTCCACGGATTTCAAACACCAATGGGCCGGTGTCTACGGCATCGACATTGATCGCGGCAACCCGGGCGGATCAGGTGGGGTCGAACCGACCGGCGGCGCGGACATCCGGAATGTCAGTCGCGCCGCCGGCCTAACGCCCGATGTCGGGGAGGCACGGTATTTTGGGAACACAGAGCCTTCGACGCGAGCGTGTCGTGTGAGCCGGTCAGTAAACCACGACGCTGCGAATGCTCTCCCCGGCATGCATGAGATCGAAACCCTTGTTGATGTCCTCGAGCTTGAGCGTGTGGGTGATCATAGGGTCGATCTGGATCTTGCCGTCCATGTACCAGTCGACGATCTTCGGCACATCGGTGCGGCCGCGCGCGCCGCCGAAGGCGGTGCCCATCCAGGTGCGGCCGGTGACCAGCTGGAACGGCCGCGTCGAGATCTCCTGGCCGGCGCCGGCCACGCCGATGACCACCGACTTGCCCCAGCCGCGATGCGAGGCTTCGAGCGCCTGACGCATGACCTTGGTGCTGCCGGTGCAGTCGAATGTGTAGTCGGCGCCGCCGATCTGGTCGGCGCCACGCTTGGTCATGTTGACGAGGTAGGGCACGACATCGCCGTCGATCTCCTTCGGATTGACGAAATGCGTCATGCCGAAGCGCTCGCCCCACTCCTTCTTGTCGTTGTTCAAATCGACGCCGATGATCATGTCGGCGCCGGCAAGTTTCAGGCCCTGGATGACATTGAGGCCGATGCCGCCGAGGCCGAAGACGACCGCGGTGGCGCCGATCTCGACCTTGGCGGTGTTGATCACGGCACCGATGCCGGTGGTGACGCCGCAGCCGATGTAGCAGATCTTGTCGAAGGGCGCGTCCGGATTGACCTTGGCCAGTGCGATCTCGGGCAGCACGGTGAAGTTGGAGAAGGTCGAGCAGCCCATATAGTGAAAGATCTTGTCCTTGCCGATCGAGAAGCGCGACGAACCATCGGGCATCAGGCCCTGGCCCTGCGTGGCGCGGATCGCCGTGCAGAGGTTCGTCTTTCTCGACAGGCAGGACGGGCACTGGCGGCATTCGGGCGTATAGAGCGGGATGACGTGGTCGCCCTTCTTGAGCGAGGTGACACCCTTGCCGACATCGACGACGACGCCGGCGCCTTCATGGCCGAGGATGGCCGGAAACAGACCTTCCGGATCGGCGCCCGACAGTGTGAATTCGTCGGTGTGGCAAATGCCTGTCGCCTTGATCTCGACCAGCACTTCGCCCTCGCGCGGGCCCTCGAGGTCGACCTCCATGATCTCCAGCGGCTTTCCGGCGGCGACAGCGACAGCGGCGCGGGTTTTCATTCTTTTTCTCTCCCAAATCTCTATTTTGCCGGGCCAGAACGCGGCGCTGATGATCAGACTATGCGGCGATCTTGCCGGGGCCGGCGGGAAACACACCCGACATGACGGTGAAGCCCTTGATGCGCTTGACACGGTCGCACCAGCGCCGAATAGCCGGATAGTCCTGGCGCGGAACACCGCCTTCCTCCGACAGGATGATGTAAGGAAAACAGGCGATGTCGGCGATGGTCGGGTGACTGGCCGAACAGATCCAGTTGCGGCCCTGCTGTTCGCCGAACCACAGATGCTCGTCGAGGATACGGAAAAGGCGATGCGCGCCGGCACGCGCGGCGTCGATATCGAAGTCATAAAACAGCGCATCGTGCAGGCGGGCGGCCGACGCCGTCGAAGTGATACCGTCTGCAAAGGCCAGCCACTGGCTGATCTCGCCCAGCAGAGCGGGATTGTCCCGCGGATACCAGGTGCCCGACGGATCGTATTTCGAGGCGAGATAGACAAGGATCGCTTGGGCATCGCGCAAGATCAGCTCTTCATCCTCGATGACCGGCAGCTGGCCAAGCGGATTGAGTTTCAGGAACCATTCCGACTTGTGTTCGCGGCCGGGGTAGAAGTCGACCGGCACGGTCTTGTAGTCGATGCCGAGAAAACTCATCAGCAGCCGCAGCTTGTAGCAATTGCCCGACAGTTCGTAGTCGTAAAGCGTGATCATCGGCGGCTCCTAAAGCAATTCCAGGAAACGTGTGTAACGGTTTTCCGTCCGGAATTGCGTAAAACAAACAGTTAGATGTCCAGCACGAGGCGTGCCGATTTGGCGCGCGAAACGCAGGTCATGATCTTGGTTCCGGCCTTCCTCTCGGCATCGTTGAGGTAGACGTCCTGATGGTCCGGTTCGCCCTCGATCACCGTCGCCACGCAAGTGCCGCAGGCGCCTTGCTCGCAAGACGACGGAACATCGATGCCGCTTTCGCGCATGACCTGCATGATCGTCTTGCCCGCCGGCACCTGAAGCGTGACGCAGGAGCGCGCCAGCGCGACCTCGAAGCTCGAACTGTCGTCGATCTTGTTGGTGTTCTTGAAGTACTCGAAATGGACGGCGCTATCCGGCCAGCCCTGCTCGGCCGCGATCTTGCGCGCGGCTTCCAGCATCGGTCCCGGGCCGCAGATGTAGAGATGCATGCCATTGCGATAACCGGCGAGGAGTTGTCGAAGCTCGGCGCCGGTCGCGTCGGGCGAGAGGCCGAGATGCGGCTTCAGCGCATCGCCGAGATGCTTCAGCCGATCGGCAAAGGCGAGGTGTTCCTCGCCTTGCGCGAAATAATGCAGCTCGTGCGCAAGCTCCTGGTTCTTCAGCGCCTGCGCCATGGCGAGCAGCGGCGTGATGCCGATGCCGCCGGCGACGAACAGCGTCTTGATCGCATCGCGGCGCAGCGGGAAGTTGTTGCGTGGCTCGGAAATCGCCAGCACGTCGCCCTCTCGCACCGTCTCATGCATGCATTTCGAGCCACCCTTGGAGTCCCGTTCCAGCTTGACGCCGATGGTGAAGCTGTCGGTTTCACCGGGACCGTTGGTGATCGAATACTGCCTGATCTCGCCATTGGGCATGTGGACGTCGATATGGGCTCCAGGCTGGAACGTCGGCAGGATGCCCTTGATCGGACGAAGCTCGAAGCCTGCGATCCCGTCAGCGGTCTGCCATTTTCTGGCCACGCTGACACGCAGCGCAGCCTTGCGGCCATGCGTGGTCACCTCAGGCATTTCCGCGAGTTCGGCCGAGACCCGTTCGTAGACCGGCTCGAGCGGCGCCGGCGCCGGCGCGTTCGCCACGTCGCGCTCGACCTCGTCGCGCAGCTTGGAAAGCCGCTCATTGTGGTGACGCAGAATGGCAATGCGCGCGGTGCCCTCGGCCTCCTGATCGAGCACGCCGCGGATCACCGAACGGTTGGAATCGACCGGCTGCACGAAGAAAACGCCCTGCGTCTCGGCGCCGCTGGCTCGCGAGCGAAGCGCCACAGCGAAATCCTGGGCGGCTTCGACGAGAATGTCGGCGCCCTCGCCATCGATCGCTCCGTTGGGTTGAAAGCGATAGGCTCTCAGCCTCTCGACGACCTTGTCGGCCGGCGCGTTGACCGCGATGCCGCGCAAGGCGAAGAGCTTGCCTTCGGCGAGGCCGGCAATCTCAGGCACCTCCCCGCGCGGCTCTTCCGAGGACCAGACCAAGCCATAACGTTCGACCGCCGGAAAAGTGCGGTTGGTGATGGTGCGGGCGGGTGCATCGGCCGGATGAGCCGGGATATAGGTGCAGCCAGCGGTGCGGTTCGAATAACGCCAGCCGTGATACTGGCATTTCAGTTCGCGCCCGTCATTGATGCCGATCGACAGCCTGACGCCGCGATGCAGGCAGCGGTTCTCCCAGATGTTGACGTAACCGTCATCGGCCCGCCACACGGCGAATTCCCGGCCGAGCAACTGGCCGTGGAAAACGTGGCGAAACGGCAAATCATGGGCAGCGGCGATCGGATGCCACCGGCTTCTGGCTTCTTCCAACATCAATCGTCTCCAAAATGTCTGTCAGGCTGCAGCCGGGATGACCCCGTAGGTCACGCCCTTCTGGCTGAGCCAGCGCCGGTAGGCGATGGCCGACTTGTCAGCGCGGATCGGCGTCTCGGCGCGCGGATCGAGCGGCAGGCGCTTCGGCACCTGGTTTTCCAGGATCGGCTTGTCCTGGCCGAAGATCGTCTGCTGGAAACGCTTGATCACCTTGTCTTCATTGTCTTCGTCGAGCACACAAAGCAGCATGTGGGCGCGCACATGCTCCTGGTCGACCGGCTGCAGGAAGACGGCGATGACATCGCGCCGGGTCTCGTCGATCGGGCTCGATTTATAGAGCACCGAGCAATAGGGATGCGGCACGCGATAGACGTAGTCGACGTCGGCGCCGCCATCGGACGCCGTCGACGCCATCGGCTGGAAGAAGCGGCAGCGCGTGGCCAGGATCTCGTCGCGATCGACGGAGATCTCGACGTCGTATTCCTTGACTTCGGTATGTGGCTCGACGCCGAGTATGTCGGTATGCACATAGGGGAAGTGGCCCATGTCGAGAAAGTTCTCGATGGCGCGCGGCGCCGAGACGTTGACGCCGAACGTTGCCGCATTGAGCTTGCGGCGGTCCGGCTCTTGATATTCGGGGATCGGGAACAACTCGGCCGGCGGCGACCCGAGCGAGGTCCAGACATAGCCATAGGCGCTTATTGCAGGCAGCCTGTCGGCGGGTGGAATATGGTCAGCCCTTTGCACATCGGAACGCGAGCGCCAGACGACGGGCTCGCCATCCACGTCCACCGCAAAGCTGAGGCGCTCCTCGAGCAGAACGGTCTTCTGGACGGCGCCGGGAGCAGCTTCCGCGATGGCGCCCACGGGATGCCAGAGATTGAGGATCACGGGATCAGCGCATTTCGTCATCATGTTATCCCTTCAAATACCCTCGGACGTCATCAGATCTGTGCCGGTATCGCACCATAGGTGACCGCCCTGTCACGCAGCCAGCGCCGATAGGAAACCGAGACGGCATCGGCGCGGATCGGCGTCTCGGCGCGCGGATCGAGCGGCAGGCGCTTGGGGACCTGGTTTTCCAGGATCGGCTTGTCCTGCGCGAAGATCAATTGCATGAAACTGCGCACCGTCGCCGCGTCCATGCCCTCCTTGAGGTAGCAGAGATAGGGATGCGCGACGCAGTTCTCCTCGTCGACCGGCTGCACGAACAGCGTGATGACATCCAGCCTCCCCTTCTGGATCGGATTGCTCTTGTAGAGCGCCACCGTATAGGGTCGGATCACCTTGTAGATGTACTCGACGACGAACCCTTCCTTCGCGGTCGGCGACGCGATGGGCTGGTAGAATTTGCATTCGGTCGCCAGCACCTCGTCCTGGGGCGTGATTTCCACCTTGTAAGGCACGACCTCGGTATGCGGCTCCTCGCCGAGCCAGCCGGTGTGGATGAAGGGGAAATGCCCCATGTCGAGAAAATTCTCGACGGCGCGAAGGCCCGACACCTTGACCGCGATCGAGCCGCCGCTGACCAGATGTCGATCCGCCTCGTTGGCCTCGGGGATGTAGATGATGTCGCGCCAGGGTTTGTCCAGACAGGTCCAGACGAAGCCATAGCGCTCGGCGCTCTTCAACACGTCGCCGGTATCGTTGCGAACGACTTCGATCTTGTCTGAATGTTTTCGAACGACGAGATCGACCCCAAGCAGACGGGTCGAAAAGGGCACATCCTGGCTGAGCGATTCCTGGTCAGCGACGATATGCCAGTCGTTCAGAAGCTCGCGGTCGACGCAACGGGTTGCCATCGGCATCCCTCCCAACTCGGCTAGCCCTTCACCACGAACCTAGCCTGACGTTTCGCAATGACGAAATCACAAGATTGGATACCAATCAATGATTTTTTGTCAGCCAAAATCATTTTTTGTGTTGACAGACTATGATGATTGAATTCCGATATGGAAAACCTGAACCTGGGATATGGCACATCCCGAAGCGTCATGTCTTCATCATGGAAAGCCTGCTGATCATGTCGTCGCAAAGGCGGAGAACCGTGCCTTGAGCAGCCGCTCCCAGACGATCGCGGACACGCTGACCCGCGCCATCATCGACCATCGGCTGGTGCCCGGCTGCAAGCTCGGCGAGCGCGAGCTTGCCGAGATATTCGATGTCAGCCGCATCGTGGTGCGTCAGGCCCTGATACGGCTCGCCGATGACGGGCTGGCGCAGATCGAGCGCAACCGCGGCGCCTTCGTCGCCAGGCCAAGCATGCAGGAGGCAATGGAGATTTACGACGCGCTGACCCTTGTCGAACAGGGGGTGGCGGCCCAGCTCAGCGATCGCCTTGGCCCCGCCGGATGGGCCGAGCTGCGCCAGCATGTCGAACGCCAGCGCCAGGCAGTCGCCGCCGGCAACGATGCGCTGGCCGACGTGCTCGGCCAGGAATTCCACACGGTGTTCGTGCGCCTTAGTCGCAACAAGGTGATGCAGGAAATCCATGCCCAGCTGGTGCGCCGCACGACGCTGCTGCGCTCGCTCATTTCAGCCGATTTCGACTATTGCAATCTGCTCGACGATCATTCGAGGGTCGTCGACCTCCTGGAAAAGGGCCGCCTGAAACAGGCCATGGACCTGATCGACACGCATCACCGCACCGTGGTGCGCGGCTACATCATGGATCGCGAGGTGTTTCCGGAGATGACGCCTGCCGAAGCGCTCGCACCCTATCTCGACGGCAAGGCCGACGGAGCAACGATATCGGCTGGATTGAGGCAGGCAAAACCATCCGGGAATGGCGACGGCGCGGTGCACGCGCACGTCCATCTCCCTAACAAAGACCGGGCATCGACAAGCCGGGCATCAACCAAAAAAACCAACAGAGGGTTACCGACATGAACGACCTGACAAGACGCGGATTCCTGAAATACAGCGGTGCGCTGGGTGCTGCGCTCGGTGCTGGAGGGCTGAGCACGGTCGCCAAGGCTCAAGAGGTGCTCAAGATCGGCGTCGTCTACGTCTCGCCGATCGCCGAAATCGGCTGGACCAAGCAGCACAGCCTTGGCGTCGAGGCGATCAAAGCCGCGTTCGGCGACAAGGCCGAACTCACCGTCATCGACAACATCTTTATGCCGCAGGATGCGGAGCGCATTTTCCGCGAGCTGGCCAGCGCCGGCAACAAACTGATCTTCGGCACCAGCTTTTCGCACGGAACGCCGATGCAGAAAGTGGCGCCGCGGTTCCCCAAGGTGGCTTTCGAACATTGCTCCGGCATCGTCCACCTTGCCAATCTGGGTACCTTTGAAGCCAAATATTACGAGGGCACTTTCGTCGCCGGCGCGGCCGGCGGCTACATGTCGAAATCCGGCAAGATTGGATTCATCGGCGGCTTTCCGATTCCGGATATCGTCGGCCCGGCCAACGCGCTGCTGCTCGGTGCGCAAAGCGTCAATCCGAACGCCACCTGCAACGCCATCTTCCTCAATTCCTGGTTCGATCCGGGCAAGGAGAAGGAGGCCGCCAAGACGCTGCTTTCGCAAGGCTGCGATGTCATCTGCTCGATGACCGACACGGCGACGGGCGTCCAGGTCGCGGGTGAAGGCGGCGCCTGGTCGATCGGCTACGCCAGCGACATGGCCAAGTTCGCTTCGGGCAAACAGCTGACGTCCTTTGTCCTCGACTGGACCAGCGACTATGTCGGCGCCGCCAAGGCCGTCGCCGCCGGCACCTGGAAGCCGGAAGTGCGCTGGGATGGACTGGCGGCGGGCGTCGTGAAGATGGCGCCCTACAATGACGGCATACCGGCCGACACCAAGGCCAAGCTGAAGCAGCTCGAGGCCGACATCGGCAGCGGCAAGGTGCACCCCTATGGCGGCGAGTTGAAGGACCAGGCCGGCAACCTCAAGGTCGCTGCAGGCTCCGTCCTGGCCGATGACGATGTTCGCGGCATGAACTGGTTCGTCAAAGGCATGATCGGCAAGCTGAGCTGAACGCCATCAAAGAACCAGGGAGGCGCCGAGACCGACCTTCGGCGTCTCTCTGCCTGGTTCCCGTCCAACCTCGCTTCACGCCACGGCAGGACCCGCCATGCATCCGCGTCTAGAACTGCGCAACATCCGCAAGCGCTATCCCGGCGTCGTCGCCAATGACGACGTCTCGCTGTCTATCCAGCCCGGCGAAATCCACGCGGTGCTGGGCGAAAACGGCGCCGGCAAATCGACCCTGATGAAGATCATCTATGGCGCGGCGCAGGCCGATTCCGGCGAGATCTTCTGCGACGGCAATCCGATCGCGGCGCACAACCCGGCGACGTCGCGCGCGCTCGGCATCGAGATGGTCTACCAGCACTTCGCGCTGTTCGAATCCGTTTCAGTGGTCGAGAACATTGCGCTCTCGGCAAGCAGCGCCTTCGATCTGCCCTCGCTTGCCGCCAAGATCCGCGAGCTTTCGCTTCGCTACGGTATGCCGATCGATCCGCATCGCCAGGTGCATGACCTCTCTGTCGGCGAGCGGCAGCGCGTCGAGATCGTGCGCTGCCTGCTGCAGGCGCCCAAGCTTCTGATCCTCGACGAGCCGACTTCCGTGCTGACGCCACAGGCGGTGGTCAAGCTGTTCGAGACGCTTCGACAACTCGCCGCTGAAGGCTGCAGCATCGTCTACATCAGCCACAAGCTCGACGAGGTGCAGGAGCTCTGTGACACCGCAACCGTGCTGCGCAACGGCAAGGTCACCGGCACCGCTCGGCCGAAAGAGACGACCTCGCTCGAGCTCGCCCGCATGATGGTCGGTTCGAAGCTGCCGGAAATGCATGTCAGCCCGCCGACCCCGAGCGAGAAGCCAGTGCTCGAGGTCAACAACCTTTCGGTCAAGGCAAGAGACCATTTCGGCGTGGATCTGAAGGACGTCTCCTTCAACGTTCATGGCGGGGAAATCGTCGGCCTGGCGGGAGTGTCCGGAAACGGCCAGGCGGAGCTTATCGCCTTGCTCAGCGGCGAACGCACGCATCACAACAACGACGCGATCAGGATTTGCGGTACCGCTGCCGCTCGCCTTCGTGCCGACGAGCGCCGTAAGCTCGGTCTCGCCTTCGTTCCCGAGGAACGGCTGGGGCGCGGCGCGGTACCGTCGCATACGCTGTGGGAGAACGCGGTTCTGACCGCCCATCGCTTCGGCACCGTCCGCAACGGCCTGGTCGACCGGCGCAAAGCCAGCGCCTTCGCAGCTGGCATCATCGACAGGTTCAAGGTCAAGGCCAACGGTCCGGCTTCGACGGCGCAAAGCCTGTCGGGCGGCAATCTGCAGAAATTCATCGTCGGCCGTGAGATCGCGCTCGAGCCGAAGCTTCTGCTTGTCTCCCAGCCGACCTGGGGCGTCGATGTCGGCGCCAGCGCCTTCATCCGCCAGACCATCGTCGACCTCAGCCGCGCCGGCGCGGCGGTGCTCGTCGTCTCCGAAGAACTCGACGAGCTGTTCGAGATTTGTGACCGGCTTCTGGTGATCTGCCAGGGGCGCGTGTCACCGCCGCTGATACGCAAGACGACCGACCGCGAAGAGGTCGGGCTGCTGATGACCGGTCGAACGATGAGCACGGATCAAATGGCAATTGGGAGTGGCGACGTTGCGCTTCAGGATTGAACAAAGGCCGGAGCCTTCGGCAACAATGCGCGTCGCGGCGCCGGTGCTGGCGTCGGTTTTGACGCTGGTCGTCGGCTCGATCTTTTTTGCCTCGCTCGGACACGATCCGCTGCCGACGCTCTACGCCTTCTTTGTCGAGCCGTTGAATTCCCTCAACGGTTTGTCGGAATGGCTGCTCAAGGCTTCGCCGCTGATCCTCATTGCGTGTGGGCTGGCTATCGGCTTCCGCGCCAATGTCTGGAACATCGGCGCCGAGGGCCAGTTCACCATGGGCGCGATTGCGGCGAGCGGCGTCGGTCTTTTCTGGCCGAACCCGGACAGCGTGCTGCTGTTGCCGTTGATGTTCGTTGCCGGCATGGGCGCCGGCATGGCATGGGCGGCGATCCCTGCCTTCCTGCGCGCCCGCATGAACACCAACGAGATCCTGGTCACGCTGATGATGACCTACATCGCGACGCTGTTCCTGTCCTATCTCGTGCATGGACCGTGGCGCGATCCGGCCGGTTTCAACTACCCGCAGACGGCACTTCTGCCGACAGCCGCCCTGTTCGAATCCTTCGACCCGGCCTATCGGCTCAACCCTTCGATCTTCATCACCGTCGTCGCCGTGTTCGTGATGTGGCTGTTCACTGACCGCAGCTTCCTTGGCTACAAGATGTCGGTGAGCGGAGCGGCACCGCTAGCCGCCCGCTATGCCGGCTTTCGCGAATCTGCCGCCGTCTGGATCGGGCTGATGGCGGGTGGTGCGGCCGCCGGCATCGCCGGCATGGCGGAAGCCGCCGGGCCGCTCGGCCAGCTCTCGCCGCAGATTTCGCCCGGCTACGGTTTCGCGGCCATCATCGTCGCCTTCATCGGCCGGCTGAACGCCTTCGGCATCGTGCTTGGCGGGCTGTTGATGTCGCTGCTTTTCCTCGGCGGCGAAGGCGTGCAGATGACGCTGGGCCTGCCCTCGGCGCTGACGCGCATCTTCCAGGGCATTCTTCTGTTCTTCCTGCTCGCCGCCGACTTCTTCATTTTTTATCGCATCCGCCTGATACGGCCGGCCCGAGACACGCACGCGCTGGAGACAGCCTGATGGACTTGATCATCGCCATCTTCACCGGCACCGTCATCGCCGCCACGCCGCTGATATTCGCGGCACTCGGCGAACTGGTGGTCGAGAAGTCCGGCGTGCTCAACCTCGGCATCGAAGGCATGATGCTGATGGGCGCGGCATTGGCTTTCTGGGCCGTAACCGCAGGCTATCCAATGCCGGTTGCGATCCTGGCCGGCGCCCTGGCAGGTGCCGCCGCCTCGCTGCTGTTCGGCGTTCTGGCACTGACCTTCCTCACCAATCAATATGCGGCCGGACTGGCGCTGGCCATCTTCGGTTCCGGCGTGTCGGCCTTCCTTGGCCGCGGCTTCGGCAGCGAGCCTATCGAGGCGCTGCACGGCATCAACGTCCCTGTTCTGTCCGATCTGCCGCTGATCGGTCCGTTGCTCTTCCGCTTCGATCCGATGGTCTACCTGGCTCTGGTGATGTTCGCTGCCATCAGCTGGTTTCTCTACCGCACGAAGGCCGGGCTGATCCTGCGAACGATCGGCGAGTCACCGCAGACATCGCATGCGATCGGCTATCCCGTGATCAGGATCCGCTACATGGCCGTGCTGTTTGGCGGGGCGATGGCTGGCCTGGCGGGCGCCTATCTGTCCGTCGCCTACACACCGCTCTGGGTCGAGAACATGACTGCCGGCAAAGGCTGGATCGCACTGGCGCTGGTGGTTTTCGCCACATGGCGCCCGCTGCGCATCCTGCTTGGCGCCTGGCTGTTCGGCGGCATGACGATCCTCCAGCTGCAGGGACAGGCGCTCGGACTGGAAGTGCCGTCCGAACTGCTCTCGGCCCTGCCCTATCTCGCGACAATCATCGTTCTGGTGCTGATCTCGCGAAACCAGCAAATGCTGGCGCTGCACTTCCCGGCTTCGCTAGCAAAGCCTTTCCGCCCGGCGGGTTGAGCAGCAGGGTCTATTCCCTGTTGTAGGGAATGCCGAGCGCCACGGGCTGATGGGTGCGCGCCGCAGGCCCGCAAGCAGCACAAGTGACGCCACATAGGGCAAGACGAGGAACAACTGGTGGGGGACAGGAATCCCCACCACTTGCGCATGGATGCCCAACGCCTCCAGAAACGCGAAGATGAAGATCGCTCCAACGATCCGGAACGGCATCCAGTTGCCGGCGATGATCGCGACCACGACCAGCCAGCCGCGGCCGGCAATGAGATCGGGAACGAACTTGTCCGAATAGCCAAGCATCAGGAAGGCGCCGCCGAAGCCGGACATCATGCTGCCGAACATGATCGCGAGGCACTGCCTGAGGCCGACGTGCAGGCCCTTGACGTCAAGCGCCTTCGGATTTTCGCCGACACAGCGCACCTCAAGGCCGTATTTCGTTCGGTAGAGAAAGAACCAGACGAGGATGGGCACCAGGAAGCTGACATAGGTCAGCAGGCGTTGGGAAAACAGCACCGGCCCCAGGATCGGAATATCCGACAGATAGGGGATCGGAACCTGGTCGAAGCCGATGAAGGTCGGCGCCTCGCGACCGCCAATATAGGCCTGGAACCAGAACAGCGTCACGCCCGATGCCAGGAGATTAAGGGCAAGGCCGGCTACGAATTGCTCGGCCTTCAAAACAATCGTGACGAACGACATGATCAGGCTGCTCGCGGCGCAGGCCAGGATGGCTATCGCCAGAGCCAGCCAAGGCGATCCGGTTGTCGAGGCAACCATGTAGGCGACAATGGCGCCAATCAGCATGGTGCCTTCGACAGCGATGTTCCAGATGCCCGCGCGCTGCGTGACAAGTTCGCCCATTGCCGAAAAAAGCAATGGCGTGGCAATGCGGACCATCGCCGCCAGGAGGCTTATCAGAAGCGGGCCCTGCAGCAGCTCAAGCATGGACTTCCCTCCTCACGATCTGAAGGCGCGTTGCGACGGCGGCACTGAGAAAGAACAAAAGCACCAGCCCTTCCATCGCCGACACCAGACCTGCCGGCGTGCCACTCTTCAGCCGCATGTAGATCGTGCCGCTTTCCAGCGCGCCGAAGAACAGGGCGGCGATCATCACGCCGCTCGGGCGCAGTCCTCCCACCATGGCAACGACGATCCCCGAACTGCCGATGCCAAGCAGCGTCTCGGCACGCAGCCGGTGCGAGACACCGAAAAGCTCGCCGGCGCCAGCCAGTCCCGCCAGGGCCCCCGACATCAGCATGACGGTCAGCAGAAGCCGGCGCACATTGGTGCCGCGAAACGTCAGCGCGGTCGGGTTTGAGCCGAACGCGCGGATTTCGTAGCCCAGCGACGTCTTGTCGAGCAGCACCGCTGCGAATGCCGAGGCGGCGAGAGCGAACAGGAAGCCGACATGCAGCTTTCCCGCCCCAACGGCCAAGAGGATCGGCCACTCCAGACTTGGATCGATGGGCGGCGACTGGTGATAGGATACGGTCACGCCTGTCGCCATCCAGGGGCCGCCATCGAGAAGGTAGGCGAGCAGGTACATGACGACGTAATTCAGCATCACCGTCGAAATGATCTCGCTGGTGCCGAACCTGGTTTTCAGTGCGCCGGCCAACAGGCCGAGCACGCCGCCGCCCGCCATTCCGGCCAGCGCGAGTGTGCAGACGGCCAGCCAGCCTGGCAATGGCGCTATCCAGAAACTCACCCAATAGGCGGCCATCGCGCCGGCGAACACCTGCCCCTCCTGGCCGATGTTCCAGATCTTGGCCCTGAATGCGAACACCGTGCCCAGCCCGGTTGCCGACGGCATACCCGCAGTTCAACCTGAATATTTGAAGCCGCCGTCGGATTGCTTTCGCTGTCAGCCTTCACCGGCAAATGCTCGCTTGCGGTCGACCAGGTAACGCCGTCGCACCGCACAAGCTCGGCCCGTTCAGCCGTAGCATCGAAGCCTGAATTGGCAGCTCGACGCGTGGGGGAAAGGCGGTAGCGCGCTGGCGCTACCAAATTTCTCACCCAGGAGTGCGGTGAGACGTCCGGCGATTTCGACTTCGATTCCGCGGATCATCGTGCGATCGAATGCTGGCATTTCAACCAGGTCCAGCATCGCCTCCGCAGAATCGTCAGCCGGCCTGCTACGCTGCGAGGGAGCCCGCCGGTCCGTCGTAGATTATAGCAATATGTATATTAGCTATTCCTTGACAATCGATGTGGGCTCTGGTTTCCTGATTTTACGGGTATTTAACCAAGTTCGTTGCGTTTTTTACGGACGGTGTTCGCATGTCAACAGTGGTTGTCGCGGACCCGCGGGGGGTATATCTCGCCGGTCTGGAATGGGTGTTGCAGAAGGCTGGACACGATGTTGTCGCCCAGTGTCGCCGCCCTGTGGACGTTCTCGCTCATGTGGAGCGCCATCAGCCTGATATGGTCATCGTAGGCGTGGATCTCGCGGATCAGCAGACATCAGGTCTTTCCTCACGGCTGAAGGCCGGCAACAGCGCTCTCGGCATCATCTTCATCGTACAGCCAACCGGCAGGCTCGATGTCAGGGAAATACAGACGCTCGACGTCGATGGCCTGTTTCTGGACGGCATCAGCCACCGCTTTCTCATCGAATGCGTGAATGCGGTGGCGGCGGGCAAGAAGTGGATCGACAACAAGATCGTCCAGCAGCTGCTGATGCCCGGTTCGCAGCCGCAGCCAATGTCCCGGCTGACCGGGCGGGAGACCGAAATCGCCGATCTCGTCTCGCGCGGGCTGCGCAACAAGACCATCGCGCAGCGGCTGCATTTATCCGAAGGCACGGTGAAGATGCACCTGCATCACGTCTACGAGAAGTTGCACCTAGGCGGCCGGGCGGAACTGGCCTGGATGACGCACGGCAAAGCCGCCGAGCGTCCGGGAATGGGCCGAACCGGCCTGCTCTGAACACTCTCCACTCGCACCGACATTGTACGCACGGCAACGGCCGCAGAGCCGTCTGGCGGCATCTGGCGCGTGCCTGCGCGACCTCCCGCAGCGCCGGTCAACCTGACCTATCGATGGATATATATCGTTCGATCAGGTGCGGACATTGACCGCAATACTATCGAAGCGGGAATGGACGCGCCCTCTGCGCCGGCGGCACAATGAAATTGGAGGGGCGCATTTCAGTATGCGACCGGCTGCACCGGGGTAGGTGCATTTCCGGCATTAGGGGCTGCATCCCTTTTCCAGAGAGAATTTTGAACCAAGGAGAATCTCCATGGCACTCGACATCTTGACCCAGGACATCGTCCTCGACGAGACCACCGGATTTACGGACGATGATATCAATCCGGCCATTCCGCCTTACGATACCAACCCCACGGTGCAATATCTCCTAAGTCTCGACGATCCGGGTGGGCTGACCTCGCCGGAGGTCGCCTTCCAGGCCAACTTCGTCGTGGCCTCGGCGAGCGCGGGAGAAACCATCACCTCGGTCGTTCTCTCCCAGAATCTCACCGGAACCCCGTTTTCCACCACCGTCGGCGTCAACAGCGGCATTCAGACGGTCGATGGCAATTATGTCTGGCTGTTCAAAGACGCAGACCCGACCCATGCAAACGTCGTAATCGGTGTCATCGGCACCTCTGACCCGTCGGCCGCACCGGCCGCAACCGGCCCGCTCGCTTTCTCGTTTGGGCTGGTCAGCACCAGCGCCACCAATGCGGACCTGTACACGGTCGAGTATGTGCCGTTGCTCAATCCGGACGCGACCAATCCGGACGACCGTATCGGTTTGACCAACAAGGTGTTCGCGTCGGTCACCGGCACCTCCGTGGCTAGTTTTCTGGGCTCAGCCGCCGCGCCCGGCAACAATGATTTCTATCTGATCAATTCGGCCAATGACGCTTCCAAGCAGCTGCTGGTAATCGGTTTGAACGGTGGCAGTGCCAACGTCAGCGAACAGGGCTTCGGCATCAACAACCAGAGCATCAATCCGAACGAAACGCTGCAGGTCGATTTTGTCACCGGCGGTACCCTGAACGCAGGGAGTGCGTCGCAAATCCAGTACGGCAACCACATCGAGACCATCACGCAGGCCGGGTTCACGATCAGCCAGATCACACCTTCCACTCCGACTGCGCGTGTGGACGTCACCGTCAGCGCCTTCAACAATACGGGCAACGACCAAGGCACGAACTTCTTTGACGGCACCACGACCAGCCCCGTGGATATCACCGGCATCAAGTTGACGGGTACATCGGGGTTTGCGTCCGTCATCACTGTCGATGGCACCTATGCGACCGGCAGCGGCAACATCACCGTCACCGGGCTCAGCGGGACCGGAAACGCCGTCACCATCACCGGGCTCGACAACACCACCACCGTCGATATCACCACCGGCAGCCCAATGGATCGGCTGACGGTCAAAGGGGTCGATGCAAACGAGGGGTGCGACATCTCGGAGTTCCATTTCTCGGCGACGAGCACCAACGCCTATAGCGAAGAGGTCGGCTCCCACATCAACTTCGACGATGATGGCCCGAGCATCTCGACCACCGGCGCCGAGCCGACGCTGACCGTCGACGAGTCGGTTCTTACCACCAACGACACGCAGAGCTTTGCCGCCAACTTCAGTTCGGGCTTCGGCGCCGACGGGGCCGGCACGCTGACCTACGCACTGGGCGTCGTGGCAGGCCCTTCGGGTCTGATCGACACGGCGACCGGCCAGGCGGTCATCCTCTCGCTCAATGGCAGCGTCGTTGAAGGTCACACCATCGGCTCCAACGACCTCGTATTCACCGTCTCCGTCAGCGCCGCCGGCGCCGTCACCCTCGACCAGCTCCGGGCGGTGGTCCATGCCGACGCCAGCAACCCCGACGACAGCACCAGCCTGGCCGCCGACAATCTGGTCACGCTCACCGCGACTGTCACCGACAAGGATGGCGACCACCTGTCGGCCAGCCTCGACATCGGCCAGAACCTCAACTTCAAGGATGATGGCCCGAGCATCTCGACCACCGGCGCCGAGCCGACGCTGACCGTCGACGAGTCGGTTCTTACCACCAACGACACGCAGAGCTTTGCCGCCAACTTCAGTTCGGGCTTCGGCGCCGACGGGGCCGGCACGCTGACCTACGCACTGGGCGTCGTGGCAGGCCCTTCGGGTCTGATCGACACGGCGACCGGCCAGGCGGTCATCCTCTCGCTCAATGGCAGCGTCGTTGAAGGCCACACCATCGGCTCCAACGACCTCGTATTCACCGTCTCCGTCAGCGCCGCCGGCGCCGTCACCCTTGACCAGCTCCGGGCGGTGGTCCATGCCGACGCCAGCAACCCCGACGACAGCACCAGCCTGGCCGCCGACAATCTGGTCACGCTCACCGCGACTGTCACCGACAAGGATGGCGACCACCTGTCGGCCAGCCTCGACATCGGCCAGAACCTCAACTTCAAGGATGATGGCCCGAGCATCTCGACCACCGGCGCCGAGCCGACGCTGACCGTCGACGAGTCGGTTCTTACCACCAACGACACGCAGAGCTTTGCCGCCAACTTCAGTTCGGGCTTCGGCGCCGACGGGGCCGGCACGCTGACCTACGCACTGGGCGTCGTGGCAGGCCCTTCGGGTCTGATCGACACGGCGACCGGCCAGGCGGTCATCCTCTCGCTCAATGGCAGCGTCGTTGAAGGCCACACCATCGGCTCCAACGACCTCGTATTCACCGTCTCCGTCAGCGCCGCCGGCGCCGTCACCCTCGACCAGCTCCGGGCGGTGGTCCATGCCGACGCCAGCAACCCCGACGACAGCACCAGCCTGGCCGCCGACAATCTGGTCACGCTCACCGCGACTGTCACCGACAAGGATGGCGACCACCTGTCGGCCAGCCTCGACATCGGCCAGAATCTCAACTTCAAGGATGATGGCCCGAGCATCTCGACCACCGGCGCCGAGCCGACGCTGACCGTCGACGAGTCGGTTCTTACCACCAACGATACGCAGAGCTTTGCCGCCAACTTCAGTTCGGGCTTCGGCGCCGACGGGGCCGGCACGCTGACCTACGCACTGGGCGTCGTGGCAGGCCCTTCGGGTCTGATCGACACGGCGACCGGTCAGGCAGTCGTCCTCTCGCTCAATGGCAGCGTCGTTGAAGGTCACACCATCGGCTCCAACGAACTCGTATTCACCGTCTCCGTCAGCGCCGCCGGCGCCGTCACCCTCGACCAGCTCCGGGCGGTGGTCCATGCCGACGCCAGCAACCCCGACGACAGCACCAGCCTGGCCGCCGACAATCTGGTCACGCTCACCGCGACCGTCACCGACAAGGATGGCGACCACCTGTCGGCCAGCCTCGACATCGGCCAGAACCTCAACTTCAAGGATGATGGCCCGAGCATCTCGACCACCGGCGCCGAGCCGACGCTGACCGTCGACGAGTCGGTTCTTACCACCAACGATACGCAGAGCTTTGCCGCCAACTTCAGTTCGGGCTTCGGCGCCGACGGGGCCGGCACGCTGACCTACGCACTGGGCGTCGTGGCAGGCCCTTCGGGTCTGATCGACACGGCGACCGGCCAGGCAGTCGTCCTCTCGCTCAATGGCAGCGTCGTTGAAGGTCACACCATCGGCTCCAACGAACTCGTATTCACCGTCTCCGTCAGCGCCGCCGGCGCCGTCACCCTCGACCAGCTCCGGGCGGTGGTCCATGCCGACGCCAGCAACCCCGACGACAGCACCAGCCTGGCCGCCGACAATCTGGTCACGCTCACCGCGACCGTCACCGACAAGGATGGCGACCACCTGTCGGCCAGCCTCGACATCGGCCAGAACCTCAACTTCAAGGATGATGGCCCGAGCATCTCGACCACCGGCGCCGAGCCGACGCTGACCGTCGACGAGTCCAACTTGGGTGCCAACAGTGCGGATTTCGCGACCGTTTTCACCCCAAACGCCGGCGCGGATAGTGACGCTATCAGCTATGCGCTCGGCATCAATCAGGTTACGAACGTTAGCGGCCTCACTGACACCTTGACCGGCCTGTCCGTCCTGCTTTTCGTCGAAGGCGGCGAGGTGGTCGGTCGTGCCGGTTCAGCCGCTGGCGATATTGTGTTCACGGTGAGCGTGGCTGTTGACGGGACCGTGACGCTCGATCAGGCACGTGCCGTCATACACTCGCCCGACACCGGACCGGATCAGCAAACATCGCTGGCAGCCGATGATCTCGTAACCTTGACGGCGATCATCACCGACGGTGACGGCGACCAGGCCTCGGACAGTGTCAACATCGGTACAAGCCTCGTCTTCAAGGATGATGCGCCGACGATCACAGTGCCGTTCGACGGTGACCAGAACGCCGGCAACGGTATCGGGACCCCCGAGACTCTGGCCAACACGCTCAACGCGTCGGCCACCGGAGCCTTCGGGTACGACATCGGCGCGGATGCTCATCCGGCCGCGTTCTATGCGAGTGGTTCTGACTTTGTCGACCAGAATGGCGCGCTTGCCGGCGTCCAGATCGGGCTCGCCGGCACGATCACCGGCGGCGGCGGTGGTAACATTCTCACCTCGGAGGTGACGCTGGCGTCGGAGAGCCTTACCTCCGCGACGTTCAACTTCACTTTCACCTACGACAAGGATCCGGCGGCTGGCACCCAGACCGGAACGGCGGGCGGCACCCTCGTCTTCGACAAGATTGCCGATACTTATACCATCCACCTGACCGACCCTCTCGAAGGCTTCAGCTTCGACGTTATCCACACCAGCCAACTCTTGTCCAAGGAGCCCCTCGGCAATACGGGCCACCCACAGATCGTGCTGGAAAAATTGCAGGCTGATGATCCGAATACGCCGGCTAACGAAAACTTCTACGTGCAGTTCACGGGCAACTTGATCAACAAAGCCAACCCATTCAGCTTGACAGCCAATGGCGAGGGGTCATCCGGCGACGCCACCTTCACCCTAGGTGGTCACGAGATGGTGAGCAACGCCAATGAAAGCTGGGTATCCGCGACGCAGAGCACCAACGGTGTCGCCGGTGACACGATCCAGAAAGGCGAACTGCTCACATTGCGGTTCTTCGACAGCAACGTCGGTATCAACAGTCAGAACGAGGCTACCCAGCCGACAGCGACCGCCGGCACCATGGCCATCAAGTTCGATGGCATCGGCAACAGCGAGGATCTGATGCTGATCCTCAACCTGATCGACGACAAGGGCACGGCGTCGACGCTCGACGATGTCTCGATTACGAGGGCGATGTACGTGCAGAATGCCGACATCTTCAAGATGGGTCACGTCCCGGCCCCGTACAGCGGCGAGTTCACGCTCGACAACAATGACGGCCTCGTGATCATCGAGCAGAACGACTACAACGCGGCCGGCGAGCACTTCGTGTTGCAGGGTGTCCAGATCATGCAGTCGGGCAACGGCATCACCGGCAACAACACGGCAATCAACCTGAACCCGACGACCGGCGCCGGTGGCGGCAGCGATGCGACCACCAACCTGGTGAATTTCGACCCCACCGACAACGACGTGCTGAAGATCACGGACATCGGCTTCACCTCGACCTCGACCCAGACGCCGGATGCCCACCTCGACTTCGCCTTCAAAGTGGCGGACGCGGACGCGGACCAGACAGCGATGCAGCACATACTTGTCGACGTCGCCTGACACTGGCCAACGGGGGGCAGCCAATGCTGCCCCCAACCTTCCCGCACGAGATGTCATCCCGCACACCAGAGAAATAACGATGAAAACCAAACAACAGCCCCCTGCCCTGCAGGTGGTGATGAAAGAGGCCAGACGTGCCATCCGGCCGCTTGTCTGGTTCAGCGGCGGCATCAACGTGTTGATGCTGACCGGAGCGCTCTACATGCTCCAAGTCTACCACCGCGTGTTGTCCAGCCACAGCCTGGAGACGCTGGTGATGCTGTCGCTGATGGCGGCAGGGGCGCTCGCGGCAATGGCGGGGCTTGAGGTGGTGCGCGGGCGCCTGCTGGCTACCGTCGGATCGTGGATGAACGCGCGATTGGCACCGGTTCTCCTGACCGCATCGGTGGAATATGCCGCCTCGGCGCCAGGCCAAGCCAACGCCCGTCCGCTGCGCGACCTGGATCAAGTGCGCAACTTCTTCACCAGCCCCAGCATCTTCCCGATCCTCGACGCGCCTTGGGCACCGTTGTTCTTCGTTGCCATATTCTTCATGCACCCATGGCTGGGCTGGTTGGCGCTTTGCGGCGGGATCGTGCTGTTTGCTTTGGCGCTGCTCAACGAATACCTCACACGCAAGCCGCTGACCGAGGCCGCAAGCGCACAGTCGCGGGCCTATGTGCAAGCCGAGGCGGCGATCCGCAACGCCGAGGTCGTCCAGGCGATGGGCATGTTGAAGCCATTGCTGGAAGGCTGGAAGGCCCAACAGGACGAGGCCAACAAGGGACAGGTTCTTGCCGCCAACCGTGGCGGCGTCATCGCGGCCATCGCGCGTTGCCACCGGCTGGCCCTGCAAATGGCCATACTCGGCCTCGGCGCCTATCTGGTTCTTCGCAACGAGGCCTCGCCAGGCATCATGATCTCCGCCTCGATCCTGATGGGTCGCGCCTTGTCGCCGGTCGAGCAAGCGATCGGCACATGGAAGGCGACGGTGGGAGCGCGTGCCGCTTACAAACGCCTCACCGCGGTCGCCGGACAGCACCGGGAAGCCACACCGGTCCTGCCACTGCCCCGTCCGAAAGGCAGGTTTGAGGCCGACAACCTTGTGCTTGCCCGACAGGGTGGCGAGCACATCCTGAAAGGCATCAGCTTCCGTCTCGAGCCGGGTGAAGCGATGGCCCTGATCGGTCCGAGCGGGGCCGGCAAGACGAGCCTGGCGCGCATACTTGCCGGTGCCTGGCGCCCGTCGGGGGGGCGTGCCTTGCTGGACGGAACGGATGTTGCCCAATGGGCGGCGGAAGACCGTGGCCGTTATGTCGGCTATTTGCCGCAGGACATCGAACTCTTCGCCGGCACCGTATCCGACAACATCGCCCGCTTTGCGACGGTCAATCCGGCGGTCTTCCAGCACGTGATCAAGGCAGCGCAGTTGGCCGGCGTCCACGAACTCATCAAGGGGCTGCCGAAGGCCTACGGCACCGAGATCGGCGAGGCGGGTGCGATACTGTCGGGCGGGCAGCGCCAACGCATCGGGCTGGCGCGGGCACTTTACGGCGACCCCACGCTGCTTATCCTCGACGAACCCAATTCCAACCTCGACAGGGAGGGCGAGGAGGCATTGATTGCCGCTCTCGGCGTGGCCAAGGCGACGAACACAACCGTTATCCTGATCGCGCACCGCGCCAACATCTTGGAGAAGGTAGACAAGATACTGGTCCTCAACAGGGGTCAGCAAGATCTCTTCGGGCCGCGCGACCATGTCTTCAACGAACTCGCCAGCCGCGTCAGCAAGGTGGCCCATCTGCCCAAGGCTACCCAGTTGCCTGCCCTCGAAGTGGTCAAGGAAACCAAAGAGGTCAAGGAAGCATGAGCCGCCCCCCGGAATTGAACGTCGTGCCGTTGCCCCTTCCGCCGCCCTCCCTGCTGCAACCGATGCCGCTGCGTCTCACAGGCGTGACCTGCACCGGGTTCGCGATCATGTTCCTGTTCTTCGGCGTCGCGGGAGGTTGGGCGGCCCTGGCACCGTTGGACAGCGCCGCTGTGGCGCCGGGCGTTATCAAGGTCGCCGGCGACCGCAAGCTGATCCAGCACCTCGAGGGCGGCATCATCGCGGAGTTGAACGCAGCCAACGGTGATGTCGTCAAGGCCGGCAAGATCCTCGTCCGGCTCGACGACACGCAGGCAAAGGCGCAGCTCGACCTGATCCAGAACCGGATAGCAACGCGTGAGGCGCTGGCCGCGCGTCTCAGGGCCGAGCGTGACGGCAGGGCCGAGATCGAGTTCGATCCGGCGTTGCTCGCCAACCCCGCCACCGCCGCAAGGGACGCGGTGGCCGCACAGCGTGACGTGTTCGCTGCGAAGCACCACAATCTGGCGGACGAGCGGGAAATCCTCAGCCAGCGCCGCCACCAGACCGAGGAGGAGATAAAGGGACTGGAAGAGCTTATCGTCACCAAGGACAAACAGATCGAGGCAATCGAGGGTGAGACCAAAGACCTCGAGAGTCTCCTCAAGAAGGGGCTGACTACCCGCGAGCGGAACCTGTTGCTCAGACGACAGCAGCAGGAGATCGAGGGCGAGCGCGCCACCAACATCGCCGCAATCGCCCGCGCCAGAAGCGCCATGGCCGAGATCGACATGCAGATCCTGAACCTCGACACCGTGCGGCTCAACGAGTCCGTCGATGAGTTGAGCAAGGTCGAGGCGGAACTGTTCGACCTGAGACAGGAGGAGCGTGCCGCCAGGGACGTGCTTACCCGTACCGATGTCGTCGCACCGGTTGACGGCATCGTCATGGATCTGAAGGTCCACACCGCGGGCGGTGTCGTGAAACCCGGCGATACATTGATGACGATCGTACCGCTCGGACAACAACTCGTGGTCGAAGCCATGGTCAAACCGGAGGATGTCGAGACGATCGCACCCGGACAGCCCGCGCGCGTCAGCTTCCCGGCCTTCGCCCGCTACAACCTGCCGCCGCTCGAGGGTGTCGTGGAGATCGTGTCGGCCGACCGCATGGTTGAGGAGCGCAGCGGCGCACCGTATTTCGCCGCGACGGTTGTGATCGACAAAAGCGAACTCGGCAAGCTGGAGGGCCGCAAGCTGCTGCCCGGCATGTCGAGCGAGACGATGATCCGGACGGGGGCTCGCACCGTTCTCTCTTATCTCGCCGAGCCGATCACGCAGAACTTCCGCCGGGCCATGCGGGAAAAATAGCCGTACGCCGCCCAGCGAAATTCAAGACAGCAGCATTCGCCCGGCCGTGATCGCCAGGAAGAATGCAAAGGCAAGTTTCAGGTAGCGCGGGTTGAGCGCGTGGGCGAGCCTTGCGCCCAAGGGTGCGAAGAGGAAGCTCACGGGCGCTATGATGGCAACCGCCGGCAGGCTGACGTAACCCAGGCTGAGCGGAGGCCTGCCTGCGATTGCGAGACCCGACCAGATGAAGCCAGCCACTGCCGGAAGCGCAATAAGCAGGCCAAGCGCCGACGATGTGCCTACGGCCCGGTGCACAGGAAAGGAAAAACTGGAAAGCGTCGGCACCGAGAGCGTCCCGCCACCGATTCCCATGAGCGAAGAGACAAAGCCGATGACAGAGGCGATCGCGCGGTTGATCCAGCCGCTTTGCGGCAGGTGATCGGAGATCACGAGGTGCTTCGGCAACGCCATGTTGAGGGCCACCAGCAGGCCGACGATGCCGAAAACCAGCCGCAAGCCGGCGCCCGGGATGAACTTCGACGTGATGCCACCGATCAGGGCACTCACGAAAACGGCCGGTCCCCACAGAGTGAGCAGAGGCCGATCGACATTGCCGCGCCTGTTGTGCGACCGCATTGACGAGATCGAGGTGGGGATGATGACCGCAAGCGACGTCGCGACAGCCAGATGGCTGATCACAGCAGGCGAAAAGTGGAACAGGCTAAGCACCCAGAACAGCACCGGGACGATGACGATGCCGCCGCCGACCCCCAGCAGACCGGCGAGCACGCCGGAGGCCATTCCGGTCATGGCCAGACCGGCGACCAGCATTGCAATCGTCAGCCCGTCGAAAACCGACGTGTCGAATCCGAAGTCCACTGTGATTTTTCCTTGATTGGCCGACTGCGGCCTTGCGGATACATTTTTGGCCGCGCCTGTCCGCCCGTCGCGACCTGGGTGCAGATCGCCCGAAAGCGTACAGGGGTTTGGGGTGCGGAATGCTTTAGTGGCGCACCATCCCGGCGTCGACATTGAGCGTCTGGCCGGTGATCCAGCGCGCATCGTCGGAGGCCAGGAACGAGACCACATCGGCGATATGTTCCGGCTGCCCCTTGCCTTTCATCGCCTGAAGCATCTCGACGAAGCCGAACGCCTCATTGTGCGGGCTCGCCTTGACGCCGTCGCTCTCGATCAGGCCGGGCGTCACCGCATTGGCGGTGATGTTGTATTTGCCGAGTTCGGTGGCGAGCGCCCTGGTGAAGCCGATGACGCCACCCTTGGCCGCGACATAGGCCGCCATGTTCGGCGTGCCGGCAAAGAAGGTGTTGGATGCGATGCTGATCACCCGCCCAGCTTTGCCTGCCGCACGCATCTGGTCCGTGCCGGCGCGGCTGACGATGAAGGTGCCTGTCAAATTGACGTCGATGATCTTGCGCCAATGGTCGAGGTCGACATCGTCCCAGGCGACGAACGGCACGATGCTGGCATTGTTGACCAGGATGTCGATGCCCCCGGTCAGGATCTGGATTTCGGCGAAGAGTGCCTTGACGGAGGCCGGATCGGAAATGTCGGCGGCAATCGCCCTCGCCCTTCCGCCTATTGCCGCGGCCGCCGCCTTGGCGCCTTCGGCATTGATGTCGCTGACGATGACGGTTGCCCCGTCGGCGGCGAGCCGCGCGGCGATCGCCTTGCCGATACCCTGCGCAGCGCCCGTAACCAGGGCCGTCTTCCCCGCAAGCCGTTCAGTCATGAAAATGCTCCCTCAATCCGTGGTGATATCTGTTCAGGCGTCGGCGTCGATCACGGCCAGCGCCGCGTCGATACCCCTGCCGATCGCCAGTTTCTGGCCGGCCGCGTTCATGGCGCCGCCAAGTGCCGTCAGCGCCGCGATCGCATAGATCGGCTGGGCGGTCGGACCCATATGGCCGATGCGCGTCAGCTTGCCCAAGGTCTCGCCGCGGCCAGACGAAAACACCACCCCGTAACGGGCGCGGGCAGCCTGGCGAAGCGCCTTCTCGTCGACACCTTCGGGCGTGCGGACAGCGGTCGTGGTCGGCGACGCGATGCTGTCGCTGGCCGCCCAGATCGACAGGCCCATCGCAGCAATGCCCGCGCGCATGGCCTTGGCGGTGAGCGCGTGGCGCGCCCATACCGCCTCCGGCCCCTCATTGAGATAGAGGTCGAGCGCGACATCGAGCCCGTTGATCTCCGAGACCGACGGCGTGAACGGAAACGGCTTATCCCGCGACCACGCATGCTCCCAATCGACGATGCTCAGCATCGACGCGCGGGGGGCTGCCTCGTTGCTCTTCATCTTGGCCCAGGCCCGCTCGCTGACGCCCATCATCGTCAGGCCGGGAGGCGCCCCCAGGCATTTGTTCGGGCCGGTGACATAGATATCGGCCTTGCAATCCTGCGGATGCGTCTTCATGCCGCCAAAGGACGAGACGGCATCGACGATGAGATAGCCGCCATGCGCTGAAACCAGCGCACCGATGGCGTCGATCGGATTGATGGTGCCGGACGGCGTGTCATGGTGGCAGACGGACACGATGGTGATTTCCGGATGCTTCTTCAGCATGTCGGCAACCGCCTGCGGATCGATCGCCTCGTTGTAGGGCACCTCGATCTCGAGCAGATGTGGCGAATAGCGCTTCGCCCAATAGCCGAACCCCTTGCCGTAAACGCCGGAGGCAAGGTTGAGCACGACATCGTCCGGCGTGATCAGCGAGGCCGCGGCGGCCTCCAGGCCAAGCACCGGCTCGCCATGCAGGATGACCGGCTTGTTCGACAGCCGCATGGCCTTTTGCGCCTTGTCGACCACACCCTCATAGAAAAGCTGGAACGCCGGGTCGTAGTCGTAGAGCACCGTGCGGCCGAGACCGCGCAGCACTTCGGCATAGGCGTTCACCGGTCCCGCGGTCAGGGTGATGACCGGATCGGCGTGTTCGAGATAGCGCATCGTCTTGTCTCCGGATTGGCGGCGGTCAGCCGTAGAATTGCGTACCGGTCTTGTAGGTCTTGAAGTTGTCCATGTCGTGCGAGTACATCAGCTCGGCGCCATGGTCTTCGGCGAGTTTCTTCACCTTGCGCATCGAATTGACGCCCGCCACCGGATCGATGTGGAAGGCCGCCTGGCACAGCGTCTCGAGGCTCTTCTGCGTATAGGCCGCATCGATCGTGAACATGATCGGCTTGCGCTTGGGGAACTCGACCAGCAGGCTGTAATGGCCGATCGAATGGCCGGGCGTCGAGATCAGCCGGACGCCCCTGGCAAGCTCGACGTCGCCATCGATGCCTTCAAAGGTCGAATTCGCCCGTGTCGTTCCCGCAAGCAATTGCCCGGTCGCGCCACGCGCTTCGGCAGCCTCCGCCGAAAAACTCAGATCGGAATAGCCGAGATGCTCGAAAGGTTCGGGATTGCAGGCCTGCGGCACCTCGGTCCGGTGGCAGATCTTCTTGGCGTGCGGAAAATACTTGTTGCCGCCGCAATGATCGAAGTGGAAATGCGAATTGACGACGACGTCGATGTCCTTCGGTTCGAGGCCGAGCAGCGCCAGGGCGCCTGGGATGGTCTGGTGCTTTTCCTGGATCGGCTTTTCGAACGGCAGCACCTTCATCACGTGATCGTAGTCGTAGCCGGTGTCGATGAGGAACCGGCCCTCGGCATGTTCGATCAGGATCGAATAGACGGGGAAGCGCACTTCGCCGCCAGGGCCGCGGTTCCAGAACACATGATAGCCGTCGAGAACGAGCGAGCCGCCGTCGAGCAGGTAGACCTTGGTATCCGACATTCTTGCCTCCTTTATTGGCGCGGGTCCCGTCCGCGCATGAATTGTCCTCAGCGCGCGCCGCGCTCATATGGAATGCCGAGCGCCGCCGGCAGGCTGGCGCGCCGGCCGAACAGCACCAGCATGATCATCACCGCCAGGAACGGCAGCATCTGGATGATGTCGGTCGGTATGTTGATGCCGGCCACTTGCATGGCCGTCGTCAGCGAAAGGCAGACACCGAACAGCAACGCGCCGAACAGCACCCAGATCGGGCGACCGCGCGCCAGCATGGCCAGCACGATGCCGAGAAAGCCCGCGCCATTGGTGATGAACGGAATGAACAGGCCGGCCCCGACATTGGCGAGATAGGCGCCGCCGAGCCCGGCCAACGCCCCGGTCGTCAGCACGGCGATGGTGCGGGTCCGCACGACATCGATGCCGGCGACATCGAGCGCGGCCGGCTTGTCGCCTGCCGCCTGCAAATTGAGGCCCAGCTGCGTGCGCCGGTAGATGTAGGCCATGCCGAAAACCAGTGCGACCGCCAGATAGACGATCAGATGATGCTTGAAGAATGCAGGCCCGATGACCGGAAGGTCCGAAAGCAGCGGAATGACAGTCGCATCCGCCGCGGGCAGGCGCGGGTAGCTGCGCGAGAACTGGAAATGGTGGAGCAGCGCCGTCAGGCCTTCCAGCCCCAAGGTCAGCGCGATGCCGATGACGATCTGGTTGAGCCCGATGCGCACGCAAAGCAGCGCCATGACAAGCGCCACCGCAGCACCCCCGGCGGCGCCGGTGAGAAAGCCCAGCCACAGCGACCCGGAATAGAAAGCGCCGACAAAGCCGAGATAGGCGCCGGCCAGCATCATGCCTTCGATGCCGATATTGAGCACGCCAGCCTTCTCGGAGATCTGCTCGCCGAGCCCGGCAAGCAGCAGCGGGATCGCTGCGGTGACGGCGCCGAACAGCAGCGCGCTGAGAAAGACCTCGCTGAAGAGCCCGGTCATGCCCTAGGCCCTCCGCGACTGGTTGTATCGGTGATCGAAATATTCGGCGAGCGCGAGCACGATCAGCACGATGGAAACCAGCACCAGCGTGAAATGATTGGGCACGCCGAGCCGGCGCGCCGCGCTCTCGCCGCCGATCGAAAGCACCGAAAGCAGGAACACGAAGCCGATGGCTGCAAAGCCGTTCATGCGGGCGAGAAACACGGCGGGTATTACGGCAAGCCCGTAGGCGGGATTCCAGTCGGCGCGGACATTGCCCTGGACGCCAATGATGTCGACGGCGCCGGCAAGCCCGGCCAGCCCGGCCGAAATGGCGAAGACGGCGACGGTCAGGCCGGGAACGCCGAGCCCCGAGTGAACCGCCGCTCGTGGATTGGCGCCGACGATCCTCAGCTTCAGCCCGAACGCCGTGCGCGTCATCACCAGATGCACGATGACGATCGCCGCCAGCCCAAGCAGCAGGCCACTGGTGATGGTCGTTTCGAACAGGCGCGGCAGCCGGTCCTCCACCGGCAGCGTGCGCGTCTGCGGCACGGTCGTGCTTGGGTCGCGAAACGCCAGCTTGACCAGCACATTGGCGAGCGAGGTGCCGAGGAACGTCATCATCAGGGTGGTGATGATCTCGTTGACGCCCTGATAGGCACGCAGCAGCGCCGGCACCAGCGACCAGATCATCGCCACCACCATGGCGATGAGAAACGAGCAGACCAGCGCCAGCCAGGCTGGCATGATCTGCACGAACACGGGAGCGCTGGCAGCCGCCGTCACCGCGCCAAGCAGGAACTGGCCGTCGCCGCCCAGATTCCACATGCCGGCGCGAAAGGCGACGATCAGGCCGGCGGCGAGAAACAGCAGCGGCGCCATGCGCGTCAGTGTCTGCTGGATGCCGAGCGGCGAGAACAGTCCCTTCTCCAGCACGAAGCCATAATAGGCCAGCGGGTCGACGCCGACGGCAAGCAGGATACAGCCGGCTATGACCAGCGCGATAAGGATCGGGCCGAGCGTCATCAGCAGCCGATGCAGGATGTCGGGGCGCGTCGCTGCCCCGCTCGTGGCATCGAGTGCGGTGGCGCTGACCGTGGGTGCGGTGTCGATGCTCATGCGGCAAGTCCGATCATCAGGCGACCGACCTTTGTGCGGGCGTCGTCTACGTTCTCGACGGTGCCGACCAAAGCGCCGTCGGCGATGACGGCGATGCGGTCGCACATGCCAAGCAATTCCTCGAGGTCGGTGGAGATCAGCAGCACGGCAAGGCCACGCGCCGCCGTATCGCGAATGCGCTGGCGCGACGCCAATGTGTTGGCGAGATCGAGCCCATAGGTCGGCTTGTTGAAGATCACCACCTTGGCGCCTTCAGCCAGTTCCCTTGCCAGAAGCACCTTCTGGATGTTGCCGCCGGACAGCCGCGCGACGGGCGTCTTCAGGCTCGGCGTGCGCACGTCGTATTCGCGCACGAGCTGCGCGGCGCGCTTGTCGATCTCCGCGCGCTGCTCGACGCCGTTGCGCCAGAACGGGGCCGCGCCGACCTGCTTGAGGAAGAAATTGATCGAGACCGGGAAGGTGCCGACAGTGCCCTCGCCCAGTCGGTCGTCGGTCAGGTAGCGAAGGCCGCGCCGGCGGCGCTCGCCGACGCTCAGCGTCTCGATGGCGGCGCCGTCCAGCCGCACCGAGCCGCTTGTGGCTGTACGCTGGCCGGCCAGCGCTTCCGCCAGCTGCTTCTGGCCGTTGCCGTCGATGCCGGCTATGCCGAGGATCTCGCCCGGGCGGATGTCGAAGGAGATCGACGACAGGCCCGGCGCATTGTCCGTCGCCGCTACCGCCAGGTCCGTCACCTGAAGCAGCGGGTCAGCGCCGGCGCGGGCAGTGCGGACAGGACGCTCGACGGCTTCCGGGTCATCCTTCTGCTTGCCGAACATCAATTCCACGATCTCCGAGACGATCTCCTGTTCGCCCAGCGTGCGAAACCGCTCGGGTGGAATCTCGCCGACCTTGCGGCCAAGCTTCAGCACCGAGATGCGGTCGCCGAAGGCAGCCGCCTCCTTGAGCTTGTGGGTGATGAAGACGATCGCAAGGCCCTGCTCGACAAGGCGGCGCATCAGCGCGCCCAGTTCGTCGATACCTTTCGGCGTCAGCATGGAGGTGGACTCGTCAAGGATGAGCAGCCGGCTGTTGCGCAGCATCGCGCGCAGGATCTCGACCTGCTGCTGCTCGCCGAGCGACAACTCTGATACCTTGGCTTGAAGCTTGACGGTGATGCCGAGCGTGCCGGTGATCTCGGCGACGCGCGCCGCCAGTTCCTCGGTCCTGGGGCGCTGCCACCACGGCCCGCCAAGCAGGAGGTTCTCCGCCACCGTTAGCGTCGGCACCAGCATCATGTGCTGGAATACGGTGCCTATGCCGAGTGCCAGCGCATGGCGTGGCGAGGTGATCGGCGTCGGTTTGCCGTCGACCAGTATGCGTCCTTCGTCAGGCTGCTGCAGGCCGGACAACATGCCGATCAATGTCGATTTTCCAGCGCCGTTCTCGCCCAGCAGCACATGCACTTCGCCCGGGCGGATCGACAGGTCGACGCTGTCATTGGCAACGATGCCGGGGAACCGTTTGGTCACGCCTTCAAGCGCGACGATGTCGCGCCCGGCAACGGACGATGAAGAAAAACCGCTCATGAAGCCCAGCACCAAAAAACAGGAATCGTCCGGAGGGGTGAACGGATCACCCCTCCGGCAGCCGACCATGATCGCCTTACTGGGCGACGCTGGTCATCAGTGCCCTTACGGCGGCCGCGTCATAGACCGGCTCGACCTTGATCTTGCCGGAAATGACGTCCTCGCGCAGCGCCTGGATTTCCGTCCAGACATTGTCCGGGATCGCAGCGGTCTTCAGCAACTTGACCGAGTCGTCCTTGAGGCCGATCGTATAGTGTTTGGTGCCGAACGTGTCCGCCTTCAGGTCGGCAATCATCGCCGCATAGACCGGCTCGATATTCCACACCACCGACGACAGCAGGAAGCCCTTGTCGATCGGTGACTTGTCGCCGATGACGTCGATGAAATAGACCTTGCCGCCATCGGCTGCCTTGGTTGTCTCGACCGCCTGCAGCATGCCGAAGCTCGAACCGTTGCCTTGGCCGAAGATGATGTCGGCGCCCGACGCGATCACGCTTTCGGTGACGCGCTTGCCGCCGGCCGCATCGCTGTAGGCGGCCGGGCCGATCACCGCGTAGGTGATCTTGACGTCCGGGTTCTCCGCCTTCACGCCTTGCGCGAACGCCGCCGACTGCGAATTCCACGATGGCGGTTCGCCCGACACCACGATGCCGACCGACTTGGAACGCGACACCTTGGCGGCGAGACGGCCGGCGAGATAGGCGCCCTCGTGGCCGCTCAGCGTATAGTCGGCGACAAGGCCCTTCTCCAGGCCGGCTGGCGTGTCGACGATTGCCACCGGAACTTTCAATTCCTTGGCGATTTCAGGCGCCGAGGTGTTGTAGCCGCTGGCATGCGCGATCAGCAGGCTGGCGCCGTCGGAGGCAAGTTCCCGCAAGGTCGGACGAACATCGCCATAGCCGAGGCCCTGGGCCACGACCACTTCGACGCCGGCGGCCTTGCCAGCCGCCTTGGCGGCATCGATGCCTTGCTGGTTCCAGCCGTAGTCCGTGCCTTCTTCGGGCGTGAGGATGGCGATCGACTTGACCTCGCCGGCAAGCGCGCCGCTCAACAAGACACTGGTCAATATAACTGCACTTACACTGCTCTTAAGAAGCTTTAACATGTTACCCTCTCTGTTGTTTCACCAATCAATATTCTTATTGTTATTGCGCGAAAGCGAGATAGACTGCCTAGGAAAAATTACATTGTGGAGCTCAGGCAAAGTGAAGATCCGTTATGCCCTTCCGGTGATGCTGGCGTTATCGTCCTTCGCCAACGCGGTTGAGTTGCACCATGTCGCCGTCCGCACCGGCACTGACGGGCTCGACATGGTTCCGTTGACGATTTCGAATGCGGGCAGCGAAGGCCTCTCCTGCAACGCCGACTTCGCCCACTGGTATTCGGCCGGGATCGCAACGATCGAGCCGGGCAAGAAGACCCGCGTCGAGCTCTGGTTCGATGCGAAGACCGGCACGTTCACGATCCTCAACGACAAGCGCGAGAACCTGCCCGTCGAGCGGCTGTGGTGCGGTCTGGCGAGCCGAGCATATGCCACCCGCGTGCAGATCACGCTCGACCGCACCGATGCGGCGAAAGGCGAGCGTGATGTGTCCTGCGCCATGGCGCAGGACAGCCTGGCCTGCCGGTAGGCGCTCATTCCCGCGTCCGTTCGAACATCGCGAGCCTCTTATTCCTTTGCCAGGAACGCGTCGGTGAAGACGTCGTCCGCCGACAGAGCCGCCTTGAGCACGCCCTGGTCCGTCAGCGTCTTTAGGGTCTCCTCCCACTGCGTCTTCGTCATCCAGCCGAGACCGTGTTCCTTGGTGTCCGGGCTGGTGAACGTCGAGGCGATGTCGGCATTGATCTGCGCCAGCAGTACGTCCTTCTTGTCCGCATAGCCGGGCGCTGCCTTGGCGGTGATCTCGGCGGCCTCTTCCGGATGAGCCACGACATAGTCGAAGGCCTCCCTATATGCCTTGACGAAGCGGCGCACGACGTCCGGCTTGTCCTTGATCATCGCCTGCGAGGTGAACAGGCCGGAGCCATAGGCTTTCCACCCATAGTCCGCCCCCATCATGATGCTGAGCGAGCCGGGGCCCCCGGCCTTCGCTTCCAGTTCGGGAACCTCCGCATCGATATAGCCGACGACCGTCTGAACCCGGCCAAGCAGCAAATAGCTTTCATAGGGCGGCGAGACGCTGTTCAGCGTCATGTCCTTTTCGGTCAGGCCGTTGGCGGCCAGGAAGCCTTTGAAGAAGATGTAGGTGGAACCGGCCGGATGAATGCCGATGGTCAGTCCCTTGAGGTCGGACGGCTTGGTGAGCTTCAGCGTCTTGGCCAGCGAAATGATCCCCAGCGGCGAGTGCTGATTGACGGCTGCCAGCGCCACGACCGGGACATTCTGCGACCGTGCGACGGCAAGCGTGGGAAGATCGCCGAACCCGAAATCCGCGTTCTCATTGCCCACCAGCCGCATCGCGTCCGGCGAGCCGGATCCCTTGCGGATCTCGGCCACATCGATGTCGTTCTTGGCGAAGAAGCCCTTTTCCTTGCCGACGAAGAACATGGCGTGATTGCCGCGCACGACCCAGTCGAGCTGGACGTTGACCTTGTCCGCCGCCAGAGCCGCGTTGGAAAAACCGAGTGCTGCAACAAACGCCGCGAAGGTAGCGGCCTTGATAAGTGAGCGTCTCAGCATTTTTTGTTCCCTTTTATGAATTGGTTGATCGAGCGGGCTAGGATTGGCTGAATTTCGGCGCCCACGGCACCACGATGCGTTCTAGGATTTCGGCGGCGTAGTAGAAGGCGATGCCAAGCACGGAAACGAGCAGCAGCGCTGCGAAGACCAGCGCCGTGTCGAGCTGGGTCGACGCGAACTGGATGACGTAGCCGAGACCGTCCGACGCCCCGGCGAACTCACCGACGATGGCGCCGATCACGCTCAACGTGGCGGCGATCTTGGTTCCGGCCATCAGGTTCGGCAGCGAGTGCGGAACGCGGATCCTGAACAGGATCTGCGTCGGGCTGGCCCCGACGGAATTCATCAGCGACAGCAGCGAGCGGTCGACCGATTGCATGCCCGCCAGCATCGACAGCGTCACCGGGAAGAAGGCGATGACCAGGATCAGGCCGATTTTGGGCGCCAGCCCATAGCCGAACCAGAGGATGAAGATCGGCGCGAGGGCTACTTTCGGCACGTTCTGGAACAGCACCACCAGTGGATACAGCGCGCGTCCCAACCAATCGAAGCGCACGATGACCAGCGCAATGGCAATGCCGACCACGACCGAGACCAGGAAGCCGAACAGGATCTCGCCCGCCGTCACCAGCGTCGCCTGCATCAGCGTGCCCCATTGCGCCACCAGCGACTTCGCGATTTCGGACGGGGCGGGAATGATGAAGGCGGATATGGCAAAGATCCGCACCGCGGCTTCCCACAGCACGATCGTCACCAGCAGGAGGATGACAGCCGGCAGCCAGCTGCCGGTCGCCGCACTCCAGCTGGAGGCGAGGCGCGGCTCGGAAAGGTCGATTATGGGTTGGTCGCTCAAGACGCGCCTCCCGGTTGATGGCTGGAGCGCAGCATCGTTCGCAACTGGACCACCAGCCTGACGAACTCCGGATCTTCGGTGACCGACAGGTCGCGCGGGTAAGGCAGCGCAATGTCGAGGCTCTCGGTGATCCGTCCCGGCTTGATCCCCAGCACGTGAACATGGCGCGACAGATGGATGGCCTCGTCGATGGAATGGGTGACGAGCACGATCGTCTTGCCGGTCCGCTGCCAGATCTCCAGCAGCGACTGGCCCATCGAATCGCGGGTGATGGCATCGAGCGCGCCGAACGGTTCGTCCATCAGCAGGACCGCCGGATCGAGCGCCAGGGCCCGTGCAATGGCGACCCGCTGCCGCATGCCGCCCGACAGCTCGTTTGGCCGCTTGTGGGCGCTGTCGCCCAGCCCCACCAGTTCCAGCATCTCCTGCCCGCGCGCCCGCAGATCCGAGCGCGAGAGCGACTTGTCGGCGATGCCGAGCAGCATCGAGGCATTGTCGACGGCGTTTTTCCAGGGGAGCAGGTTGGCGTCCTGGAAGACGAGGCCGATCATCCGCTTGCGCGCCGCCTCGACCGGCGCGAGCCCGGCGATCGAAACGCTGCCCTGGGTAGGCTGCACCAGCCCGGCCAGCACCTTGAGCAAGGTGCTCTTGCCACATCCGGAAGGACCGATAAGGGAAACGAATGATCCCTTTGGCACCGAAAGATCGATGTTCCTGAGGATCAGCTGACGGGCCATGACCACCGAAACGCCCTTGGCGGAGATTAGATCGTCATGGCGGATATGGGCCGGCCTGTCGCCGGCGGCTCGGATGGTTTCAATGCGCATGGCTTGTCGCCCCGCGCGCTGTTTTCTGCCGCACCCGCACCATCTTGATGGCGAAGGCGCCCTTCACACAAACAGCCGACCGGTGGAACTCCTCAAACCGGCTGGCCCTGTGCGCACCATGTGACATTGGCTACTCCCGGCCTTCCAGGATGCGCCGCACCGCGACGAGCTTGCGCGCCCGTTCACCTTGCAGCGCCTTTGTCTGCTCGGGCGTGTAGGCAAACATGCCCTCGCCCGACTTGATGCCGAATTTCGACGCAGCCGTCTTCTCCAGAACCATCGGCGCCACATCGTCGCGGTTGGAGAGATCGGCATTCAGGAAGGACGAGACGGATTTGTAGATATCCAGCCCCGCCATATCGAGCAGCGCCATCGGGCCGATGACCGCGATCTTGTAGCCTATGCCCCACGACACGCAGGTGTCGAGGTCTTCCGGCTCGATGACGCCGCGCTCGACAAGATCGACCGCCTCGCGCAGCAGCGCATAGAGCACGCGGTTCTCGACGAAGCCTGGAACGTCCTTCTTCACCACCACCGGCAGCAGGCCGATCGAGCGGATGAGATCGCGGATAACAGCCACGGTTTCAGGCGCGGTCTTCTCGCCGCCGATCACCTCGATCATCGGGATGATGTGCGGCGGGTTCGACCAGTGCATGCCGACCATCCGCTCGGGATGCGAGATATGCGCCTGCAGCTTGGTGATCGGGATGCCCGACGTGTCGGAAGCGACGATGACGGACGGGCCGATCAGTGGATCGATGTCACGATAGGTCTGCGCCTTGATGTCGATATTCTCGGGCACGTTCTCGATCACCAGTTCGGCGCCATCGACGGCCTCGGCGATCGTCTCGACGAAACGCACTTTGCCGGCACCAGTCCCGGGCGCCTCGATGTCGAGACGGTCGAGCACGCCGCCGGCAAGATCGAGCATGCCGCGGGCGCGCTCGATTGCCCCTGGCGAAACGTCATACGCCGTCACATCGAGCCCGCCGCGCGAAAGCCGCGCGGCGATGCCTGGACCCATCGTTCCCAGTCCGATGAGAGCGGCGCGCTTGATCATCATGCGGCCTTTGCGGGAGCAGCAGTGGTTGCCGCCTTGAAAGCCGGCCGAGCGGCGATCGCGGCCACCCAGCGCTCCAGATCGGGCATTGACGGCCGGTCGATCTTGAAGTCGACGCAGCGCTTCAGGATCGGCGCGCAGGCAATGTCGGCAAGGGTCAGCTTGCCGAGCGCCAGGAAGTCCTTGCCGGCCAGGTGGCCGTCGACGATCTTGAGCTGCGCGACAAGGTCCTTCACTTGTTCGTTGTATTCGGCGGTCTGTTCCTCGGGCGTGAGCTTGGCGCCCTTGAAGGCCGCCAGATAGCCCGGATTGACTGCCGCCAGCAGGAAGTCCATCCAGCGCTCGACCTCGGTCTTTTCCGCCGGCGTGGCGCCATTCAACTGTTCGCCGCCGAATGCCGCGAGATAGCGCAGGATGGTGTTGGACTCCCAGATCACGGTGTCGCCGTCGACCAGCGTCGGCACCTTGGAGGTCGGGTTGAGCGCCTTGTATTCCGCCGTCTGCGTGTTCTCGAACTGGCGGCCATAATCCTCGCGCTTGTAGGACGCTCCCAGCTCTTCGAGCATGAAGAGCACCTTCTGGACGTTGCCTGATGTCTGGCGGCCTAACAGCTTGTACATGTCGTCTCCTCGCTAGTGTCCAGGGCCTACTTGCTCGCCGGCAGCGGCTTGTAGACGATGGCGTCCATTTCGATCTTGGTGTTGATGACCGCTTTTGCCTCGACGGTCGTGCGCGCCAGAACGGCGTCGCCGATCCCTTCGAGGAACGCCTTGTTGTAGCGGCCGAAATCGCGCGTATCCTCGAGATAGGTGGTGATCCGCACGACATCCGACAGCGTCGCGCCTTCATGGGCGATGACGCGCGCGATGGTCTTCAGCGTCGCCAGCGTCTCTTCTTCGATCGTGCCGCTGATCATGTTGTTGTTCTCGTCTTTCGGCACCTGGCCCGAGACGAAGATGAAATCGCCGGCACGCACCGCCGGATGAAACGGCAGGTTCGGGTTCTTGTTGCCGATGGCGTAGTGGCTGGCGGATTTTCGCGTGCTGTCACTCAACATATCCCCCTAGAGAACGCTGGTTTCGATGACGTCGACGCCGCGGATGCGATCGATCAGGTAGACGATGCCGCGGTCGTCGATGGTCACGTCGTTGGACGACGAACGCTCCGCGCCCTCCGGCGCGTCGGGCATGAAATGACCGACTTCCTTTGGCGCGAACGGATCGGCGATGTCGACGAGGCGCAGCCCCTGCGCGAACCACGCAAACGGAATGACGGTTCCATTGAACCGCTCGGAAGGCTGATGGCAGCCGGTCATCTGCGGCTGCGGTGAACCGTCCGTGTCGAGGCCTGGCACCTGGAAGGTCGAGATCGGCAACGGGTTGGTCTCATCAGTGATGTCGTAAATCCAGGTGAAGGCCGGCGGCGATGGCCGAAGCTTGGCGACATCCTCGTCCGCCACCACCATGATGTTGCGGCCTTTGAGCGGCTGTGGAATCGGCAGGCAGGTGTGCGTGGGATGCGGAAAGCTCGGGCTCGAATTGACGTGCGAGACCAGCTTCGGCTTGGTGATGTCCGAAATGTCGAGGATGAACAAGCCATGATGCCAGTAGCTGACATAGAGTCTGTCGCCCATTCGCAGCGGATGGTGACAGCGCGGCGTGACATAGTCGTGCCAAGGATACTCTTCGCCGCCCCCGGTCCACTGGCCCGGTATCCACCAGCGTCCGACCTCGACCGGCTTCGCGGGATCGATCAGGTCGAGGATCATCACGATGTTGCCGACATAACCGTCGGCGGTCGGCGATATGTAGGCGTAACGGCCGTCGAAATCGTAGCGGTGGACGCCCTTGCCGCCGGTTATCCATTTCGAGATGAGCTTCGGCTGTGCCGGCTTGGTGGTGTCATAGAGCGCCAGTCCGCCGCCGAAATCAGCCGGGCCGGCGTCGCCAAAGCGCTCGTGGTTGATGATCATCAGTCCGTCCTTGGCGCGCACCTTGTGCGAGTGCCAACCGGGCGGGACATCGATCGTCGTAATTTTGCGCGGATTGCGCGGGTCGGAAATGTCGACCAGCGTCGTGCCGCTCGGCGGCCGCATGTGGCCGATATAGAGGATGTTGCCGTCGACCCAGACCTGACCGCCGCCTGGGCAGTCGACATGGCCGATCTGCTTTGTGTTGAACGCCGAAACCAAATGCATACGCCCTTGCTGCTGAAATTCCATTTCGATGTCCACGCCGCCAATGGCGGCGCGGACATTGCCTGCCGGAGGACCGGAACTAGACGAGACGGAGCAGATCGCCGGCCTGGTTGCGGCCCCAGCGCTTGTAGAGGAGCAGCGCCTTTTGCGTCGGCGCATCGGTGGCGCCGAAGAAGATCACCGGCTCGCTCGACGAGCCGTTGACATGCTCGACCCAGGAACCGCCGGGTATGGCGATGGTGTCGAACTGGTTCCAGTCATAGCGCTTGCCGTCGATGATCGAATGGCCGTTACCGCGGAACGGCGCCAAGAGCAGGCTGGCGGTCTCACGCTGCGGCAAGGTCTTCTCGCCGGGACGCAGCATCTGCACGTAGAAATTGATGGTGTGGAAGACGGGTCCGCCGGTCGTCGGATCGACATAGTCGATGACGATGCCTTCATGGGGGTCGCCTTCCCAATCCTTGTGGGCGTCGAGAACCGCTTCCATCTTCTCCCAGCGATAGACATACATCGGCGACGACAGGCCGCCGCCACGCTTGTGGTCGACGAAACGCGGCATCAGGCCACCTTCGCCATAGATGCGCTGTGAGTAGTCGCTCGGATAGCGGGCGGTCTGCACCTTCTTCTCGACTTCCTTGCCATCGACCATCTCGGTGTATTTGTGGTCGAAATGGACGGCATGCAGCGTTTCGACCAGCGGCAGGTCGAGCACCGACAGGTTGACCGCCTGCTCGCCGCCGACGGTGCCGTGATTGTGCCAGGCGTCGTTGGGCGTCAGCACCATGTCGCCCGGGCCGAAGACCACGTCTTCGCCCTCGACGCCGGTGAAGTTGCCCTTGCCCGTCAGGCCGAAGCGGATGGCGCTCGGCGAGTGCTTGTGCGGCGGCATGATCTCGTCGGGATCGTTCAAGCGGTAGGCGGTGTACATGGTGCTGACCGATGCACGCTTGGGTGCAAGACCGGGATTGACGAGGATCAGCGAACGGCGCTCGCTGTCGTCCATGGTCACAAGTTCGGCGGCGCGCTGGAGCAGGGGCTCGATGTCCGAATAGGACCACACGAAGGGAACGGCTTTCGACGTCGCCATCAGTTGCTTGATCTCGTCATGGTCGACGCCTTCCGACGTCGCCCAGAACGGAAACATGTTCTTTGCGTAGAGGGCGTCATAGAGGCCCTTGAGTGCCGCCTTCTTGTTGGTGAGCACATCGTTAGCTGGTTGCGCCAGGGACATATCGGACACCTCTCGTCACGAAGAAAATACTTCTAACCAACTCAACCGTATTCACATTGGTTTTGCTCGACAATACCCAAATTGCGAATTTTATAAGTTTTTGGTTGAGGTGCATTTTTGAGTGGCAAATGCCCAGAAATAGGCAGGAATAGCCTAGAAATGCACGAAACACGGCTCGCAATCAGCGCGTGAAACCGCTTCGCCACGGCCATGCGGACGCGCATGACAGTCCAACCAACGCAGTTTTTCAGTCTCAACCAAAAGACTTTGGTTGTATTCCGGCCGCCTTTATCAGGCCGCCACGCTCTGTCGAGCGCGGCTGCCGATCAGATCCGCGGCCTTTTCGGCGATCATGATGACCGCCGCATTGATGTTGCCGCAAACGAGGTCGGGCATGACCGAGGCGTCCACGACACGAAGCCCGGCAATGCCGCGCACCCGCAATTCCGGATCGACCACCGATGCCGCATCGACGCCCATGCGGCACGTGCCGGCCGGATGATGCACGGTGATCGAGGTCTTGCGGATATGCTCGTCGATCTCTTCGTCGCTCTCGCATTTCGGGCCGGGGAAGAACTCCGCGCCGACGAACGGGGTCATGGACGGCTGGCTGGCAAGGTTGCGCGCAACACGAAAGCCGGCGCGAAGCGACTGCCAGTCGCGCTGCGAGGACAGGAAATTCTGATGGATCAGGGGCGCGGCGACCGGATCGCTCGACGCCAGCTTGACGCTGCCGCGGCTCTCCGGCTGCACCGCAACGATACGGGTCGCAAAGCCGTCGGTGAACGGCGCCTTGAACGGCGACATGTAAGGCCATGCCCCAAGCGGCGCGGCGGTGAAAAGCAGCTGTACGTCCGGCAACGGCCGGCTTGCGTCGCTCTTCAGGAATGCCACGACGCCGCCAGGCACATCTCCCGAAAAGCCCTTTCCGGTGAGATAAGTCCTGACGAAATCCAGCCCGATACGATCGGCCCGCATCATCTTGAGAAACGGTCCAGGCTGTTTGCGCCGATACATCACGATAACCGAAACGTGGTCCTGCAGATTCTTGCCGACTTGCGCACGATCGACCTTCGTCTCGATGCCATGCGCCGCCAGCTCGCCGCTGTCGCCTATGCCTGACAGCATCATCAGCTGCGGCGTGTTGATGACGCCGCCGGCAAGCAGAACTTCGCGCCGCGCCAGAACTTCATGGCTCGCCCCGCCTCTGGTGTAGGCAATGCCGGCTGCGCGGCCATCCCTGAGCAGGATCTTCGTCGCCATCGCGCCGGTCAGCACCTTGACATTGCCGCGCCGCATGGCGGGCCTCAGATAGGCGGTTGCGGTCGAGCAGCGGCGGCCGTTGGCAATTGTCATCTGCAGCCGGCCGAAGCCTTCCTGTATGGCGCCGTTATAGTCATCGGTCTGCGGGTATCCGGCATCACGGCTGGCTGTGGCGAAGGCATCGATCAGTTCGTCCTTGTAGCGGCAGAACTGGGTGTTCAGCGGCCCGCTGCCGCCACGGTACCGGCTTTCGCCCGCTTCCCAGCGCTCCTGCTTCTTGAAGTAGGGCAGCACCTTGTCGAACGACCAGTCCGTCAGGCCGCTTGCCGCCCAGCGATCGTAGTCGCCGCGATTGCCGCGCACATAAGCCATGGCGTTGGTGGAGGAAGAGCCGCCGATGACCTTGCCGCGCGCGCATTCGACCTTGCGGCCGCCGACATTGGCCTCGGGCTCGCAGAAATACATCCAGTCGTGGCGGCGCTCCGTCAGTATCTTGCCCCAGCCGAGCGGGATGTGGATCATCGGATCGCGGTCCCAATCCCCCGCCTCCAGCAGAAGCACCGACACGGCGGGGTCTTCGCTCAGCCGGTTCGCCAGCACGCAGCCGGCCGATCCCGCACCGACAATGACGTAGTCAAAGGTTTCGCCAGCCGGCATGCGTGATCCTCGGGAGAAAGACGTCTGCCGCGATGGCAACCGTCGACATGGGCAGTCAACCATCGCGCAACTGGTGTTGTCAACCATTGCGTACAGTTGTAGATTGGTTGAATTGGTTGAGTGCCGTCGAACAGGTTTTCGTGTCACAATATGATGTCGGGACGTTGAGTCGGCGGTCTGCCGATCGGACAGGAGATTTGGTTTTGAGCGCATTCGAGCCGCAGGTCGGACCATCTGATCTCGACGACATCATCGCCGCGGTCCGCCAGTTGCAGCAGGGCGGCGGCAAGCTTCCGTCCGAGCGCGATCTTGCGGAACATCTGAGCGTCAAGCGCCATCAGCTTCGCAAGGCGCTTGAAGTGCTGCGCCTTTCGGGCGACCTCAAACCGGCGCGCGCCAGGCGGGCGCCGACCGCCCTTCCGAGATATGGCGAGGAACTGGTCAGGGTAACCAATCCGATCGAGGTTCTGGAATTGCGCCTGATCATGGAGCCGGGCCTTGCCCGACTGGCGTCGCTGCGCGCCTCCTCTTTCGAGACGGCGCGGATCCTCGACGCGGCAACCACGCCGGAGAACGCCCCGTCGGGTGAGGTCGACTTCGCTTTCCATCTCGCGATCATTGCCGCGGCCCGCAACCATCTCGCCGCGGAATTCTACAAGATGCTGCGCCAGGTCGGTGTCGATGCGCGGGTGAAGGTTGCGCGCACCGCGGCACCCACCTGCCCCAAGCGGATCGCCCACCGCGACGGCGAGCATCGCCTGATCGCCGAAGCGATCTCGCAGCGCGACCCCGAAGCGGCAGAGGCCGCAATGCGCGCGCACCTTTTGTCGGTGCAGAGACAGATCATGGAACGGTCGAATGCCGGCGCCTTTGCCGCGTGATCGCATCGCCTCTGACGTCGAGCCTGTGCGGGGAATTTCAAATTGAAACGTCATTTCGACGTGCTGGTGATCGGCGCGGGATCCGCTGGCTCGGTTGTTGCCAGCCGTCTCAGTGAAGACCGGTCGTGCCAGGTCGGCCTCATCGAGGCCGGGGCGATGCCGGCCGATCCCGACATCGCCGACCCGCTGAAATGGACGATGCTCCAGGGCCGCGCCTACGACTGGAGCTACCGGACCGTGCCCCAACCCTTCACCGCCAACCGCGTCCATGAATGGCCGCGCGGCAAAATCGTCGGCGGCTCGAGCTGCCTGCATGCAATGGCCTATGTGCGCGGCCATCCCGATGATTTCGAACCCTGGGTGCAAGCCGGCGGCGAGCGCTGGTCCTATCGGGGGTTGTTGCCGGGCTTCATCCGCAGCGAAGCCTTCACCGCCTTCGACGGGCCAACACGCGGCAGGAGCGGCCCGCTGGACGTCTATCTGCCGGACGCCGAGGTCAGTCCGGTCGTGCGTGCCTACATCGCCGCCGGGCGATCCATGGGGGCTCCCGCCCTGAGCGACCACAACAGCGGCGAGCTGGTCGGCACCAGCCCCAATTCACTCAACATACGCGACGGCAAGCGCCTGAGCGTCGCCGACGCCTATCTGCCGCCGCGGGTCATGGCGCGGCCGAACCTGACCTTGCTCGCCGGCCACGAGGTCGAGCATCTGGTGCTGGACGGCCACAAGGTCACGGGCGTGAGCGTGGTCTGCGAGGGCCAGACCAGAACGCTCTGTGCCGACCGGATTGTCCTTTGCGCGGGCGCCGTGTCCACGCCGCTCATCCTCATGCGGTCGGGCATTGGTTGCCCGGATACGCTGAAGCAGGCTGACATACGCTGCCTTGCCGATCGCAGCGAGGTGGGCCGCAACCTGCAGGATCATCTGCTGGCTCTTGGAAATGTCTACAGCACCAAAAAGCCGGTGCCGCCTTCCCGCCTGCAGCACTCCGAATCGCTGATGTATCTGCACAGCGACGACCCGACCCGCTCCATGGGAAGTCCCGATATCGTGCTCGCCTGCGTCGTCGCTCCGTCGGCGGCCGAGGGCCTGAATGCCCCGCTTTATGGCTCGGCCTTTACCATCCTTTGCGGCGTCACTCATCCGACAAGCCGCGGGCGCATCACACCGAGCGGGCCGGGCCGCAACGATGCGCCGGTCATCGATCCGCATTATCTGGAAACCGAACACGATCGCGCGACATTCAGGATGGCGTTGAAGCGGGCGCGCATGGTCGGCCATCATGAGGCCCTGGACGAATGGCGCGATACGGAGATCCTGCCAGGCGCACCGGTTCGGTCCGATGCCGAACTCGATGCTTTCATCGCCAGGGCTGCTTCCACCCATCACCATCCGGCCGGCACCTGCCGGATGGGTCGTGACACCGAGGCCGTCGTCGATCCTGACTTGCGGCTGAACGGCTTCGACAATGCCTTTGTCGTCGACGCCTCGGTGATACCGGCGATCCCGAGCGGACCGATCAACGCGGCGATCGTCGCCATCGCCGAAACCTGGGCGGCGTCTTCACGGGTTACCGCGGCGGCCGCGTGACGGCGGCCGCATCCGACACTTCCCCTGGGTTCCGAATGGCTCTGCTTCCCGGCGACTATCAGCTATGGAGATGCGTCAGCTCAAACGCCGCTCCGTCCTGGACGCCGGCCATGCGCTGCTCGGCGGACCGGAACATGTCCGCGAACTCCACCTGGTTCTCGAACACCACGCCGCCGACCTTGACCGTCAAGGCATCCTCGGTGCCTTTTGGCGCGAAATAGACTTGTGCGATGCGCGCCCTGATACGCTCGCCGATTTCCCTGGCTTCTGCTTCGGTCGCGCCGGCGAGGAAGACCCCGAACATCGACGTCCCCATGCGTCCAACCAGATCCTCCGCGCGCACTGACGATTGTATGGTTGAGGCTATGAGCCGCAAGGCTTGATCGCCCCATTCAAGACCAAAGCGCAGGTTGATGGACCGCAGATGCTCCGAATGGATGACCAGGAAGGCGCCGGATTTCGGCCCCGGCACCGACGGCCCTGCGGTTCTTTTTTCGACCATCGACGTGAAGACCGCTCCGTTCAGGCAGCCGGTCGTGGTGTCGAAGGTTGCCGACTTGTCGAGTTCCCGGCGATAGCGACGAAGCTCGATCTGTTTCAATCCAACGAACAGAAAAAGCGGAACACCAAGAACAACAGGCAACAGGATTGCCGTGACCATGCTGCGCCCAAATGGCGTCAGCGCCTCGGAGAACAGAAGCAGATAATTGAGACCGACGGAAACGCCCAGGATTGAAGTGGTTCCCAGAAAGGTCAGCAAAGCGACGCCTTTCCATGCCTGGTCGGTGGTGCTCGCCATAGTCTTTGTCACTGGCCGATCTCCTGTGGATGGGCTTGTATAAGGCCGGTGTGTTGCAATTTCAGTTTCAAGGAACATTGCAATTTAATCGATTGCGCGATGACCCCATCAAGGCTGCGCCCGTGGCGGTTAACAAACAAAACATCAGGGATTGAATGACAGCCTATTGTGCCGGGCCGAATATGCCCATCCCGGCGTTTCTGGCTGTCGCCTCCGCCTTGCCGTAGATGCCGCTCGGCAGCGCCGTGGCCCAGCCGTTGGAGACAAGCCAGGCGCCAACATCCTGCTTGCCCAGCCTGCACGGTGCGGCGACGGCAAAACGCTCGACGTCCGGCGGTACGAAACAGTGCAGCGCGCGTCCCCTCAGCCAGGAATTGAAAACGGCGCGGGCGCGCACGCCGCAAGGCCAGGTGACGTCATGAAACGAGCAGGAGCTGTCGAGATCGATGCCTCGCACTCCGCTGATGACCACCTTGCGGCCCATGGCTTCGAACATCGCCGACGATGTGGCAACCGGGCGGTAGAGCAAGACCTCCCGCCAATCCCTGGGCATCGGCGTTTTCGGGGGCACGGCGAGACCGAGCTCGCTGAGCGGCGGACGGGGCTCGGCCCGTTCGATCTCAGCGGGATCAAGCCGTGGTGGAGCGATCAGGTCTTGAGCAACCTTGCGAGCCGGCTCCAGGCGTTGTGCGCCGGCAACCGGGGCAACCGGCCGGACAGGCTGGGTATCGTCAACATCCCGCGACCGGGCACGGACAGGCTGATCGACCGAAAGCAACGCCCCGCCCTGAATGATCAGCAGGATCCCGGCCAGGAGCAGGAGGCTTCCAAGTGCGATCGCCAAGCGGCTGCGGCCCGGCCTGGCCATCAGCTTGAACAGGATCCCAGGGATTTGCGCCGGTCAGAAACCCGACGTCGATTTGGCAACCAGCTTGAGCGCACCTTTTTCAATCCGATAGAACGGCATCGAGCGTTGGCTGGATCCGTCGGCCCGAAACCGGAACAGGCCGGTCGACCCGCGAAAGCCGTTTGGGTTCTCGAGAGCTTTTTTGCTGAAGCCATCTGGCCCGACCGCGCTGGCAATCCCTGCCGTCAGGGCAACCATATCATAGGCATAGGCCACATTGACGTCAGCCGGATAGTTGTATGTCGTCCTGAAGCGGTCGGCGATCGGCCCGGTTTCGCTTGGATCGAGCGTGGCGATAAACGCCCCCTCGAAGAGCGGATCCATGGGGTGCTCCAGCCAACGGTTCGTCCCGACGACGGAGATCGTCTTTCCCGGAATGCCCTTCGATTTGAGGGCGGCAAGGACAGGCGACGGACTGCCATTGCCGCTGGCGACGATGACGGCGTCGGGGGCGTCCACGAGTGAGCCCATTTCGTCGACCGTCTTCGCGCCGTCGCCGGCAGAATATCGGAGAGTGACCGCGAGCGCCGCGCCGTAGATGCTGAGGCTGTTTGCGACCCGCTTCTCCATGGCGCCGGCGTTTGGGCCATCCGCGACAAGCAGTACGAACTTCTTGCTGCCTTTCGCGGCCAGTCCCGCGGCGCCCGCGGCGGCGCTGTCCGGTTCGCCAAGGAGCACGGCATAGACCCCGGGGCCGCCGGCGAAATTGTCGGCGAGCGCCAGGACCGGTGGCCGCTTCGACCCCGACAGCGTGGCAATATGCTGGGCCGCCGGTAGCTCGGTCGGGCCGATGACGACTTTAGACCCCGTCGTAATGGCCGTAACCGCCAGTTTGCCGGCCAGTGCGCTGTCGCCTTTGGTGTCTTCTACCGTCAGCGCCAGCAATCCGTTGCCAATATCCGTCATCGCCAGCTTGGTCGCATCGAGCATCTTCCTGCCGTTTTCCCCGGCCGTTCCAGGGGCGGACAGCGGCAGCAGCATCGTGACTTTGGTCGACCCGGTGCCCAGCGACTGGGTCGCCTGGACGGGACCGGCACCGGCGGCGCCGTTCTGCCCGGCAGGCGCGGTAACCGCCGCCGGATAGAGCACTTCGGACACGCCGCCCTTCGACTGGCAGCCCGACACGATCGCGGCGAGCGCCAAGGCGATTGCCCATGTCCGCGGACGGTGGACCTGTCGGCCAGCTTCCATGAATGCTCCACCCCTATGTGCCGCCGGATATTGTTCCCGGTCTGGTCTTCAACGCATGTTACGGCGGACTTGCAGTGCCGTCTGTAGTTCTTTTAGCCGCCGAACAGCCTGCCTCTGAGCGCCCTGATCTGCCTTGCTTGCCCGGCACTTCGATAGTCGGCGCATTTCATGTATCGCGGCCCGGGCACGAACACGCGGCGCACGCAGACGCCCTTTGCCTGGGCAGAGGCTCCACCCTCCTCGCCTGGCGAAAATGCGGAAAAGCCGAACGTCGCCACCGGCAAAGGCCCGGTCACTTCGATCCCTTCCCTTGCCAGGATTGCCCGCGCACGCTGGCAGTAGCGGACTGAAAGGGCCGAGAACCGGCTTTCATTGTGCCCGGCGCGATACTTCATGACGGTGGTGCAGAGATCACCCGCGGCGAGCCTGTTGGCCTGTGCAAGATATTTGACCCCCAGCGCGATGTTGGCCGCCGGCGCGCTGAGATCGTCGAGGGAACCTCGAAAGCCGAGCATCCTGGCGGTCGCCGGCATCACCTGCATCAGGCCGACTTCGCCATCGGCGCCTTGCACGCCGGGATCGAAGCCGCTTTCGATCTCCATCACCGCATGCGCCAGCATCGGCTCCAGGCCATAGATCGATGCCTGGCAACTGGCAAACGCCTTGAAAGCCTGCCGGGTCCACTCCGTGGCAGTGTCACAGTGTGCCGGCCGCGTCAGGCTGGACGGCTGCTGTTGTTCCACAAAAGGCCGTTCCAGCCAGTTGGCGTGGGCCAGCGTGACAGTGAGGCCAAAGCCGACGAACGCGATCCCGCCTGCGATCGCCTTCGAGAATGATCCGGCGGCTGTCATGATGGCCAACAGGCGTGGGTTCGCCTATCCGGTCAGTGCATGTACTCGACCATGCGATCGTGAAAACACTCGCATTTGTTGAGGGTGTCTTCGTCCTTGTAGTTCGTCTTCAGGTAGCCGTAAGCCATGCCGCAGGCGACCTTGGCTTCCGATGCCCAGACGAAGACGGGCCGGGACGAGTTGATCCACTCTGAGCTGTTGGCGGCGGCAACCGACTCGTCCATCAGCTTCACCACCTGCTGCTTCAGATCGACGATGTTGTCGTTCAAGACCAGATTGGACGTGCCGACGACCCGGCAATAATCGCCTGTCGGACCTTCGATGATGTCGGCGGCATACCCCGTCGACCCGACTGCCAGCAACAGCGTCGCAGCGGAAACAAGCAGTCTTGCAGAACGTTTCATGTTTAGCTCCCCTAAATATTAGCGACGTATAACATAATCGCATGGTTGTGCGCTATGCCGTTAGACCAGGTTTGCGGTTGTCTGATGCTGGGTTATGCCATCGTCGTAGAGCAGCGTGATCGTGTTGGCAGCGGGCAGGTTCGTCAGCGTTGCCACGTCGACGAAGTTGGCGCCGCCGGTGCTGCCGTTGGCATCGACACTGAGCGTACCCGTCCCCGCATTGTAGTTCACGAAGTCACCGATATTGGCTCCTCCAGGCGCCGTGTCAAACAGGGCGGTCAGGTCAATCTTGTCGCCATGTCCTCCCACGCCGCTGAAATCAGTGATGAGGTCCTTGATGTCGATATTCTCAAGCCGGAACGTATCGGCGCCGGCTCCTCCGGTCAGGGTGTCCTGGCCGAGACCTCCTATGAGAAGGTCGTTGCCGTCGCCGCCGCTGAGCAGGTCGTTGCCGGCTCCGCCGCTGAGGAAGTCATTGCCGCCCCGGCCGACGATGACGTCATTGCCGCCATTACCGCTGAGCTGGTCGATACCGGACGTTCCATAGATCTGGTCGGCCAGCGTTGGGTCACCGTTCACCGTGATCCCGGGATCACCAGGATTGTGCGAGAAGAAGGAGAAATTGACGGAGCGGGCCTGCCAACTGCCGCCATCATTGTCGAAGTAGGACAGGGTCCACGAGTCTCCGGCTGCCGGCGGATGCGCGATCAAGTAGCTGGCAAGCGTCGTAGCGGTGGCATTGCCCGCGCCATCGAGAAGGAAGATGTGATCGTAGTCGACCGTAGCCTTCATCTGACCCGTGGCCGGATCGTAGAACCAAGTCTGCTCGAAGGTCCCAGCGGTCAAATCGTCTTCTACTACGGCGAAGTGATTGGTGCCAATTCTGATCTCGACCTGAACCTCCTGTTCACGATGCGACCCTGCGCTACTATCTCCGAACGCACCTGGGTTTCGCTCTGAAGGGTCAATCGGCGTATCAATCGGCGTCTTTTGGAAATCGGTATAGACGACGACAGTTGCGCTGTGAGGATCCGCCAATATCGCGTTTACCGTCGCTTGCGACAGAGCAAGCGTCGTGACCTGATCATTGCCCGACGTCAGCGGACTGCTGCCATCGCCAATCTGCGACGTGTCGCTGGGCAGGCTGGTCGGCGGCACTTCGTGGATGCCAACAGTCTGTGCAACGTGAGTGTGCCCGTCATAGACATCCAGCGACAGGTTGTTGTTGACCGTGTCAGTTTGCAATGCGGTCGGCCGATAAACCAGATCGTCCAGCAGGTTGATACCGCCGGACGGATTATACAGCACCGTGCCGGCTGTCAGGGCGATATAGGTCACGCCGTTGAAATAGAACGTGCCGGTGGGGATCGTTCCCGTAGCGGTGACGATGAGGTTATCCCCGTCCGCATCCGTCGGAATGGAGACCAGCAGCGGATACCCATTCGGATAGCTGGGCGTGCTCAAGGTCTGCTGCGCCGGGTCGCTCGACATCCAGTTCTGAGTGTTCGCGACTACGGGCGCGTCATTGATGTCCGACAGGTTGATGGTCAGCGTCGTCGTCGACAGGTCGCCGTCACCATCCTTGATGGTGTAGACGAACACGTCCGTGGTGTTCGCGTTGATGCTGTGGGCCGTCGACTGGTAGGTGTAGGAGCCGTCGGCGTTGAGATGCAGCGTGCCGTGCAGGCCGGCAATGTCGGTGTTGACACCGGTCGTCACCGCCGTTGTCGTGTTGCCGCCCGCAGCCCGGACGCCGTCGATCGTGGCACCATCTGCCCCGGCCACGTCGTTGATCAGAACGCCGGCCGCAGCAGTCACGGTCAGCAGCGCGCCTTCATTGACATTGCCGCTGTCGGCATGGGCCGTCGGCACGTCGTCGGTGACGTCGATGGTGATGGTGTTGGTGATCGTGTTGCCGTTGGCGTCGGTGGCCTGGTAGGTGAAGGTCTCGACATTGTTGACGGTGTTGGTGCCGTTGTTGGCGTCGGCGCCGTCGACCGGCGAGGTCAGCGTGTAGCTGTAGGTGCCGTTGGCATTGAAGGTCAGCGTGCCGTGCGCGCCGATGGCGTTGCTCACCAGTGCGTAGGTGTAGGGTCCGGTGCCGCCCGATACATTGTCGACGACCGTTCCGGCGATGGTCTCGGCGGTGCTCGACGGGTTGCTGCCGATCGGCAGCGCGGCCTCGTTGACCGTCAGGTCGTCGTTGGAGACGGCAAGGCCGCTGTCCGACAGGTTGATGGTCAGGGTCGTCGTCGACAGGTCGCCGTCGCCGTCCATGATGGTGTAGACGAAGGTCTCCGTTGCGCCTGCCGGCGGAACCACGTTGGGCAGGCCGTCATAGCTGTAGCTGCCATTGGCCTGCAGCGTCAGCGTGCCGAAGCTGCCGTTGATCACCGTGTTGACGCCCGTCGTCACCGCCGTCGTGGTGTCGCCGCCCGCAACGCGGACCCCGACAACGCCGCCGCCCGCCGCCGCACCGTCGGCGCCGAACACGTCGTCCGTGCCGTCGCTCAGCACGTTGCCGAGCACGATCCCGCCCTCGACAACGCTGTTGGTGTCGGCATGGGCCGTCGGCACGTCGTCGGTGACGTCGATGGTGATGGTGTTGGTGATCGTGTTGCCGTTGGCGTCGGTGGCCTGGTAGGTGAAGGTCTCGACATTGTTGACGGTGTTGGTGCCGTTGTTGGCGTCGGCGCCGTCGACCGGCGAGGTCAGCGTGTAGCTGTAGGTGCCGTTGGCATTGAAGGTCAGCGTGCCGTGCGCGCCGATGGCGTTGCTCACCAGTGCGTAGGTGTAGGGTCCGGTGCCGCCCGATACATTGTCGACGACCGTTCCGGCGATGGTCTCGGCGGTGCTCGACGGGTTGCTGCCGATCGGCAGCGCCGCCTCGTTGACCGTCAGGTCGTCGTTGGAGACGGCAAGGCCGCTGTCCGACAGGTTGATGGTCAGGGTCGTCGTCGACAGGTCGCCGTCGCCGTCCATGATGGTGTAGACGAAGGTCTCCGTTGCGCCTGCCGGCGGAACCACGTTGGGCAGGCCGTCATAGCTGTAGCTGCCATTGGCCTGCAGCGTCAGCGTGCCGAAGCTGCCGTTGATCACCGTGTTGACGCCCGTCGTCACCGCCGTCGTGGTGTCGCCGCCCGCAACGCGGACCCCGACAACGCCGCCGCCCGCCGCCGCACCGTCGGCGCCGAACACGTCGTCCGTGCCGTCGCTCAGCACGTTGCCGAGCACGATCCCGCCCTCGACAACGCTGTTGGTGTCGGCATGGGCCGTCGGCACGTCGTCGGTGACGTCGATGGTGATGGTGTTGGTGATCGTGTTGCCGTTGGCGTCGGTGGCCTGGTAGGTGAAGGTCTCGACATTGTTGACGGTGTTGGTGCCGTTGTTGGCGTCGGCGCCGTCGACCGGCGAGGTCAGCGTGTAGCTGTAGGTGCCGTTGGCATTGAAGGTCAGCGTGCCGTGCGCGCCGATGGCGTTGCTCACCAGTGCGTAGGTGTAGGGTCCGGTGCCGCCCGATACATTGTCGACGACCGTTCCGGCGATGGTCTCGGCGGTGCTCGACGGGTTGCTGCCGATCGGCAGCGCGGCCTCGTTGACCGTCAGGTCGTCGTTGGAGACGGCAAGGCCGCTGTCCGACAGGTTGATGGTCAGGGTCGTCGTCGACAGGTCGCCGTCGCCGTCCATGATGGTGTAGACGAAGGTCTCCGTTGCGCCTGCCGGCGGAACCACGTTGGGCAGGCCGTCATAGCTGTAGCTGCCATTGGCCTGCAGCGTCAGCGTGCCGAAGCTGCCGTTGATCACCGTGTTGACGCCCGTCGTCACCGCCGTCGTGGTGTCGCCGCCCGCAACGCGGACCCCGACAACGCCGCCGCCCGCCGCCGCACCGTCGGCGCCGAACACGTCGTCCGTGCCGTCGCTCAGCACGTTGCCGAGCACGATCCCGCCCTCGACAACGCTGTTGGTGTCGGCATGGGCCGTCGGCACGTCGTCGGTGACGTCGATGGTGATGGTGTTGGTGATCGTGTTGCCGTTGGCGTCGGTGGCCTGGTAGGTGAAGGTCTCGACATTGTTGACGGTGTTGGTGCCGTTGTTGGCGTCGGCGCCGTCGACCGGCGAGGTCAGCGTGTAGCTGTAGGTGCCGTTGGCATTGAAGGTCAGCGTGCCGTGCGCGCCGATGGCGTTGCTCACCAGTGCGTAGGTGTAGGGTCCGGTGCCGCCCGATACATTGTCGACGACCGTTCCGGCGATGGTCTCGGCGGTGCTCGACGGGTTGCTGCCGATCGGCAGCGCGGCCTCGTTGACCGTCAGGTCGTCGTTGGAGACGGCAAGGCCGCTGTCCGACAGGTTGATGGTCAGGGTCGTCGTCGACAGGTCGCCGTCGCCGTCCATGATGGTGTAGACGAAGGTCTCCGTTGCGCCTGCCGGCGGAACCACGTTGGGCAGGCCGTCATAGCTGTAGCTGCCATTGGCCTGCAGCGTCAGCGTGCCGAAGCTGCCGTTGATCACCGTGTTGACGCCCGTCGTCACCGCCGTCGTGGTGTCGCCGCCCGCAACGCGGACCCCGACAACGCCGCCGCCCGCCGCCGCACCGTCGGCGCCGAACACGTCGTCCGTGCCGTCGCTCAGCACGTTGCCGAGCACGATCCCGCCCTCGACAACGCTGTTGGTGTCGGCATGGGCCGTCGGCACGTCGTCGGTGACGTCGATGGTGATGGTGTTGGTGATCGTGTTGCCGTTGGCGTCGGTGGCCTGGTAGGTGAAGGTCTCGACATTGTTGACGGTGTTGGTGCCGTTGTTGGCGTCGGCGCCGTCGACCGGCGAGGTCAGCGTGTAGCTGTAGGTGCCGTTGGCATTGAAGGTCAGCGTGCCGTGCGCGCCGATGGCGTTGCTCACCAGTGCGTAGGTGTAGGGTCCGGTGCCGCCCGATACATTGTCGACGACCGTTCCGGCGATGGTCTCGGCGGTGCTCGACGGGTTGCTGCCGATCGGCAGCGCCGCCTCGTTGACCGTCAGGTCGTCGTTGGAGACGGCAAGGCCGCTGTCCGACAGGTTGATGGTCAGGGTCGTCGTCGACAGGTCGCCGTCGCCGTCCATGATGGTGTAGACGAAGGTCTCCGTTGCGCCTGCCGGCGGAACCACGTTGGGCAGGCCGTCATAGCTGTAGCTGCCATTGGCCTGCAGCGTCAGCGTGCCGAAGCTGCCGTTGATCACCGTGTTGACGCCCGTCGTCACCGCCGTCGTGGTGTCGCCGCCCGCAACGCGGACCCCGACAACGCCGCCGCCCGCCGCCGCACCGTCGGCGCCGAACACGTCGTCCGTGCCGTCGCTCAGCACGTTGCCGAGCACGATCCCGCCCTCGACAACGCTGTTGGTGTCGGCATGGGCCGTCGGCACGTCGTCGGTGACGTCGATGGTGATGGTGTTGGTGATCGTGTTGCCGTTGGCGTCGGTGGCCTGGTAGGTGAAGGTCTCGACATTGTTGACGGTGTTGGTGCCGTTGTTGGCGTCGGCGCCGTCGACCGGCGAGGTCAGCGTGTAGCTGTAGGTGCCGTTGGCATTGAAGGTCAGCGTGCCGTGCGCGCCGATGGCGTTGCTCACCAGTGCGTAGGTGTAGGGTCCGGTGCCGCCCGATACATTGTCGACGACCGTTCCGGCGATGGTCTCGGCGGTGCTCGACGGGTTGCTGCCGATCGGCAGCGCCGCCTCGTTGACCGTCAGGTCGTCGTTGGAGACGGCAAGGCCGCTGTCCGACAGGTTGATGGTCAGGGTCGTCGTCGACAGGTCGCCGTCGCCGTCCATGATGGTGTAGACGAAGGTCTCCGTTGCGCCTGCCGGCGGAACCACGTTGGGCAGGCCGTCATAGCTGTAGCTGCCATTGGCCTGCAGCGTCAGCGTGCCGAAGCTGCCGTTGATCACCGTGTTGACGCCCGTCGTCACCGCCGTCGTGGTGTCGCCGCCCGCAACGCGGACCCCGACAACGCCGCCGCCCGCCGCCGCACCGTCGGCGCCGAACACGTCGTCCGTGCCGTCGCTCAGCACGTTGCCGAGCACGATCCCGCCCTCGACAACGCTGTTGGTGTCGGCATGGGCCGTCGGCACGTCGTCGACGATGTCGATGACGATGGCTGCCGGGGCCGACGACGAGGTGCCGTCCGAAACGGTGAGCGAGAAGCTGTCGGTCTCGGTGACTGCCGGAACGTCCGTCGTCGTGCTGGTCAGTGTGTACTGATAGGCAGCAACGCCGGTTGCCGGGTTGTAGCCGGTGATCAGCAGCGTGCCGTGGTCGCCCTGGAAGACCGAACCGTCAAGGCTGCCAATGGCAACCGTGACGCCGCCGATGGTGACGCTCTGCACGTCGTCGAGCCCGTCGGCGTCCGACACCGTGAAGGTGCCTGTTGCAACCGTGCTGCCGTCGCCGGCCGCCGAACCCGCCGCCAGACCTGCTTCATAGACCTGGTCATGCGCGCCGGCCGGGTTGCCCTGGTCGACGACGATCTGCGGCACGTCGTTGGCGCCGTTGATGGTGATGGTCAGCGTTGCCGTATCGGTGTCGCCGTCGGCATCCTTCATCGTGTAGTTGAAGGTCTCGGTCAGCGTCTGGCCGGCATCCAGCGCCTGCACCGCCGGATCGGCGTTGTTGAGCGTATAGGTGTAGGTGCCGTCGGGATTGGCCACGAAGGTGCCGTGCGCGCCCGTCGTCGAGCCATCCCAGCTGACGAAGCTCGTCGGCGTGTCGGCGCCCGGCTGGTTGTTGGCATGCAGGTCGTTGGTCAGCACATTGCCGTTGACCGGCGAAAGCGCGTCCTCGCTGATGCTGTTGGTGTCGTTGACCGCATTGGGCACGTCGTCGACGATGTCGATGACGATGGCCGCCGGGGCCGACGACGAGGTGCCGTCAGAGACGGTGAGCGAGAAGCTGTCGGTCTCGGTGACTGCGGGAACGTCCGTGGTCGGGCTGGTCAGCGTGTACTGATAGGCAGCAACGCCGGTTGCCGGGTTGTAGCCGGTGATCAGCAGCGTGCCGTGGTCGCCCTGGAAGACCGAACCGTTAAGGCTGCCAATGGCAACCGTGACGCCGCCGATGGTGACGCTCTGCACGTCATCGAGCCCGTCGGCGTCCGACACCGTGAAGGTGCCTGTCGCAACCGTGCTGCCGTCGCCGGCCGCCGAACCCGCCGCCAGACCTGCTTCATAGACCTGGTCATGCGCGCCGGCCGGGTTGCCCTGGTCGACGACGACCTGTGGGACGTCGTTGGTGCCGTTGATGGTGATCTCGACCGTTGTCGTCGAGGTGTCGCCGTCGCCATCGGTCAGCGTATAGGTGAACGTGTCCGTCAGATGCTGGCCGGTGGTCAGCGCCTGGACCGCCGCAGCGCCGTTGTTCAGCGTGTAGCTGTAGTGGCCGTCCGCATCGATCGTGATCGAACCGTAACTGCCCGCCACGGCCGACCCGACATGACCCGAGGCCGATGCAACCGTGCCTGCCTCGACGCCCGTTACCGTCGCCCCGTCCGCGCCCTTAACGTCGGCGACGCCGTCCGTCACATTCGCGTCCGCGCCGCCGCTGGCCGTGATCACGTTGCCGTCCGCGACCGTCGCGCCGTCTTCCGTCACGCTGTCCGTATCGGCAACCGCGGTCGGCACGTCGTCGACAATGGCGACGGCAAAGGTGGTGCTGGCCGAATCGCCGTCGACGTCCGTGACAGTGATGCTGAAATTGTCCGGAACCGTGTCGTTGGGATCGAATCCGTTCGTGTGCTCGGGATGAGTGACCGATTCGGTCACCGTGTAGTTGTATTGGATAGCACCCGTGCTCGGATTGTAGGAGACGATCTCCAAATAGCCGAACTGGCCCGGGATCTGCTGGCCGACGCCGGTGACGGCGACACCGTTGATAACGATCGACCCGATTCCATCCGGTGCGTCGATGCTGATCGTTCCGATGCCTGAGGTTTCGGAATTGCTTGGCGCGTCGCTGCCGGGCGATTGTGTCTGGTTGCCATCGAGGCCGGTTTCACTGGCCGCTTCGGTCGGGGCAAGCAGTGACGTGGCCACCACTGAAACCGGCCTGTCGACGATGGACGGGAACAGTTCGCGGCGATCCAGAAGCCCAAACTGCAAGGCGGTCGGCGGCAGCAATGCCGACAGGTCGAACCCGTCGCCGATGCCGCCGGGGGGAACCGAGAAATCACCGCCTGCGCTTGAATTCGAACCGCCGGGGCCGGCCGAGATGGAACCGTCGGCGCCGAAGGCGACATCGACATGGCTGGCTTCCAGCGCCGCCAGCAAGGCAACGCGCGGCACCTCGACGTCGCCGATGATGAAGGTCGGCACGTTCAGGGCGCCATCCTTGATCACGATCACCGAGCCGTCGGCCTGTTCGAGTACAAGGTTTTGGCCGTCGACCTTGATGTTGTCGATGGAGGCGTTGGCAGGAAGCCTTACCACGTGGCTGGCGTCGGCTACATATTCGTGCGGCGCAGCTGCCGGCAGCGTCTTCGCTTCCGCGGGGGCTTCCGGCTTGACGGGCGCTCCGCCGCCGACATCGACCGGCACCGGTTCGGACGCTGCCGGTGCGGCCTGCTGCGTCGAATTTGCCTGTGCGACCCGGATCTCCGCCGGCGATGCCTGATCGCCGTGTTCACTGGACGCGGAATGCTCGTTCAAGGAACCCGAAAAGCTGTCCAACTCGATATTGTTCGTCATGGCTGAAACCCCTCCGATATTTACCGGATAGAGACAGCGGCCATTTCTACTTTGCAACTGCCCCCTAATCTATTTCATATATTATGATATGCATTGCTCGGCATTTTTTACACGTGGTAAACCGCGACAATATAACCTGATATATGCTGGCCTCCGGAGGCTTCCCTGACGGAGGACTAGCCGGGATTTTTTGGTAAATCAAAGTATAAAATTGAATAAAATTTTATATAAAAGGGATGAAGACAGTTGCTGGATATTTATCCACCTTCCTTTCCAATAATTTGAGACAAGATTGGTAGCGTCCACAGTCAAAGGTGGGCGTTATGAAAAAGCAAAAATCGGTTCCGGGGAAAACCGGGCTCCAGATGCTCCTGCTGGCAATCGGGCTTGTCGGCCTGGCGGGGCCGTCATTCGCCAGCGATATCCCCGCACCCGGCAGGCCCCAGGAGAAGGTCCAGACGCCGCCCTGTCTCGGCGGTGTTTCACTGACGAGGCCCCAGCCCTGGCAGCCTGCGGACGCTTACCGGATCGGCATGGTCACCGGCAGCTATGGCCCGGATATCGGCCGCGGGGACGGCTCGTCAACGGCGCGAGATGACGCCGGGATAGATCCGGTGCAGACCGCGTCGATTATTCCAGGGGTCTTCGGATCGGTTGCCTTGTCCATGCGCAATTTTCCCGTCGCGGCGCGCTGGGCGCCTGTCTACCGGGCAATCACCGCCTGCTCGGCAGGCAGCCCCTGCGAGCACAAGAGCACGGCTTTTGCCGGCATGATCGCCGCCGCTCAAGGCAAGGGATTCAGCGAGAAGCTGTCCTTCGTCAACAGCAGCGTCAATCGCCTGATCGCCTACAGGAAAGACAGCGTCGTCTACGGCAAGCTCGACTATTGGGCGAAGCCTTCGGAGATTCTCGAGCGGCGAGCCGGCGATTGCGAGGATTTTGCCATCCTCAAGATGACCGCCCTGCTGAGGGCCGGCATTCCGACGCAAAGCATGGCGCTTGTCGTCCTCCAGGATCGCAAGAGAGGCTTCTTTCACGCAGTGCTGTCGGTGAGCACAGGCAGCGGCACCTTCATTCTCGACAGCCTCAGCAACACCGTTATGCGTGACAGCGATCTCCCGGATTACGTCCCGCTCTATTCGTTCAGCACCGACCGGGCCTGGATCCACGGTTCAAGACCGGGCGGCGCCCAGATGGCCGACATCAAGGGCGGTTTCGCAACCGTCGCACCCGGCGAAGGTTTTCAGCCATAGGGTTTCGGCCAGTCCAAGCCATAGGTTCTCGCCAAAGACTGGCGGGCATTCAGCCGCCGAAGACGAACGCCATCAGCAGCTCCGGCTCGAGCACCGGAGCCCGCACCGCATTCAATTGCCCCCGGTAACGACGGTCACCCGCGCCGATGACAAAACCGGTGGCCACCGGCGATTCGCCATTGGCGTCGAGCCGCGTGAAGATGTCGGCCACATTGAGATCCAGCGCCAGCTTGAGGTCGTGCCGTGCGTCATCGCTTGGAGCGATCGGCAATTGGCGCTTGACCAGTTGCTGGAACGGCGCGTTGAACGACAGTATCTTCTTCGAAGAAGCCAGCGCAAAGGCCGGGGACGGGCACGCGACCAGTATGGCGTTGATGGTGTTGATCGATGCAAGCCTTCGCAAGGTCAGGTTTTCGTCCCCCAACCCACGCATGCAGGCCACCCTGATCGCGGATGTCAGATTGCCTGTCTGGGCCTGGCTTTCGGCGATCTCGTCGATGAGCATGCCGATCGTGCACTTCCTGCTTTCGGCCATCTGCTTCAGCGACATCCAGAATGCCCGCTCCAGACGAATGCCGCGCCGTATGCCACCGCGCGCCACGACCCGAAACTCCAGCCCGAAATCCTCGGCGGCGACTGGCGCAAGCAGCCGCTCGCGATCGGAATGATGAGGGCTGGCGCTACCGCTCACTCATCGCCTCCTCGCGCGCCTTGTTGATCGGCTTCAGGAGGTAGTGCAGGATCGTCTTGCGCCCGGTCTTGATGTCGACCGAGCAGATCATTCCGGGGATGATCGAATAGGCCTTGCCGTCTCTTTGAAGCGTCGATTTGTCCGTCGCCACGCGCACCTGATAATAGGGCTCCCCCGTTTTCTGATCGACCAGGCTGTCGGCTGTGATGTTGGAAACCTTGCCCTCGATGCCGCCGAAGATCGAGAAGTCATAGGCGGTGACCTTGATAAGGGCTTCCTGGTCGGGCCGGATGAAGGCGACATCCCGCGGCGAGACCCGTGCCTCCACCAGCAACGTTTCGGAGGTTGGCACGATGCCGGCCACGACGGCGCCAGGCTGGACGAAGGCGCCGACCGTGTTCAGCTCCAGCGTGTTGACGATGCCGTCCACGGGAGACCGGATATCGGTGCGCGCGACCTTGTCGGTGGCTCCCCTTATGGTCTCATCCACCACCGAAAGGTCCGCCAGCGCCTGGGTAAGGTCGTCCAGCGCCTCCTGCTGCAATTGCAGGCCGAGTTCCTCGACCTGAAGCTGAGCTTCCGTGATCGACGATTTGATCTTCTTTATCGTTTCGCCGGCAAGGTTCAGCTGGCCGTTGAGTTCGGTCTGCTCGCGCTCTACCCGGAGCTGCTCGGTCCTTGCCATCAGGCCTTTCTTGACCATCGCGTCGACGAGTTTTGCCTCCTGGTCGCTGACGACCAGGTTCTTAGAAAGACGATCGGAATTGGCCTCCGCCTCGGCAAGTTCCTTCTCGCGCTGATCGAGGCGTGACTTGAGCACGGACAGCTTGTTGTCGAAGTTCCCGCGCCGGGCGATGAGCAGCTTCTGTTCATTGTCGCAGATTTGCGGAGCGACCGACTGGATGTCCTGCGGGCACGGAAATGGGCCCGAGAGATTGCCGGCCTGTTCGTATTTCAGCCTTGCTATGCGCACTTCGAGCGCGCGCGCCTTGGCCTGCTGCTCGCCAAGGCTGGACGTGTTGAGCGTGTTGTCCAGGCGGATGATGAGATCGTTCTTCTTGACGACCTGGCCGATCGTCACGGCGATTTCCTGAACGACACCGGCCTCGCTCGCCTGGATGATCTGGGTCTTGGAAGCAGGTATGACCTTGCCGTCGCCGCGTGCGATCTCATCGACTTCGGCAAAGGACGCCCAGGCGACAAAAACGACGAAGAGCGCTCCGATGATGAATATGGACGCCGACGCAAACAGCGGCGGTCGATCTTCCCTGGCAAGCATTTCCCACGCCCCAACGCATTGGATGCAGCAATAATTGTTTTGTCAGGCGCTTGTTTTCTGCAACGCCTGTATGACTTGGTCCTTCGGTCCGTCGGCAACGATTTTGCCCTGTTCGATAACGATCAGGCGGTCGGCCAGTTCAAGCATGCTGAACCGATGTGTGGAGACGATCAGCGTCGTGTCGCGGTCAAAGGCGACTTTGAGCTGCTTGATCAACTGGCGTTCGGAAGCAAGATCCATCGAGCCCGACGGCTCGTCCAGAAAGACGATTTTCGGTTTGGTCAGCAGCAGGCGCGCGATCGCCACCGTCTGCCTTTGGCCGCCCGAAAGATTGGTGCCGCGCTCGCCGACATTCATGTCGTAGCCGCGCGGGTGGCGTGAAACGAAATCATCGACGCCGGCAGCCTTTGCCGCTTCGATGATCTGTTCGTCTGTAGCCTCGGGGCATGCCATCAGGAGGTTTTCCTTGATGGTGCCCGAGAACAGGTCGCCGGCCTGCGCAACGATGCCGACCGCGGCGCGAACCTCGGACGGGTGATACTGGCGAATGTCGATCCCATCCAGCAGCAACTCACCGGAAGTCGGCAGGAAGAGCCGGCCGACCAGCCGACCCATCGTCGTCTTTCCCGATCCTATGCGGCCGATGATGCCGATCCGCTCACCCGGCTTGACCGAGAAATTCAGGCCGGTCAAAACTTCGTTTTCCGAGCCTGGATAGACAAACCCGACATTCCTGAACACCATCGCGCCCTTGCGGATGGGGCGGTTGACGAAGCCCACCGTGTCGGGCCGGTCTTCCGGTTGAGCCATGATCGAATTCACCATCCTCAGCGAGAGCATGGCCTGGCGGAACCGGGACAACGTTATGGCGATCTGGCCGAGCGGCGCCACGGCCCTGCTCGCCAGCATCACCGTTCCTATGATTGCTCCTGTCGAAACATGCCCTTCCGAGAAGGCATAGGCGCCGGCCACGACCAGGGCGACGGTCACCAGCTGCTGTATGGACTGGGTGATGTTGCCCGCTGCCGCCGAAAGCTGCTTGATTTTCTCGGACGTGTTGGCGGCGTTCTTGGAGTGCTCTCCCCATTTCCGCAGCAGATACGCCTCGGCGCGCAGCGACTTGATGGTCTCCAGCGTCGAGATGGATTCGACCAGCAGGGCCTGGCGCTGCGACGCTTCGTTCATCGAGGCTGCGACGCGCTTGCCGATGCGGCGCTGGGTGACCAGGCCGACGATGACGGACATCACGAAGGCCAGCGCCGGTATGATCACCAGCCAGCCGCCTATTGCATAGATCACAAGGAGAAAGACGAAGACGAATGCCGTGTCGATGAACACGCTTATGGTGTTGGAGGTGAAGAACTCCCTGACGAACTCATATTGCGTGACCCTGTTTGCGTATTCGCCGGTCGAGCCGGGGCGCGCCGAAAGCGACGAGTTCAGCACTTTTTCGAACAGCAGATAGGATATCCGTAGATCCGCCTTGCGCCCGGCATAGTCGATGAGGGAAGCCCTTGCCGTCTTCAAAAGCAGGTCGAACAGGATGACCGCACCGATGCCGAGAGCCAGGACCCACAGTGTCGATATCGCCTTGTTCGGCAGGATCCTGTCGTAGACGTTCATGGTGAAGATCGGCGAGGCTATGGCCAGCAGATTGATGAACACCGCCGCCAGGACGACTTTCGAGTAGGTGCGCCAGAAAGCGCCCATCGTCCCTGTAAGCCAATGTCTTCGCTCGATCCTGGCCGCCGAGCCGACCGACATGGTCTCGGCGGCATTGGCATAGGTGATCGAAAAGGAAGCGCCGCCGCTGATGTAGCTGGCGGCCAGTTCCGACCGGCCGATCGTGGTGCGGCCGTCTTCCTGGGGCGCGGTGATATACGCATCGCCTTCGCCTAGAGCCAGCAGGGCGACGGGCAATTGGCTGACGCGAAAGACGATGGCCGGCAGGTCGATACGCCCCCTGAGAAAATCGCGATGATTGAACTCCGTGACTTCCAGGCCGATGCGTTCGGCAAGGTGCCTGATGTCGTCGGCCGCAATTCGCGTGTCCGAGAGCGGCACGCCGGCAAACAGCACGGTCTCCGCGCTCGGCCTGCCGAGATATCCGGCAACGGCCGAGAAGCAGGCCTTGAACGCCTCCTTCGGGGAGAGGATGTTGGGTTGCTGGTTCACGATCTGCCCGTCAGGACGCTCGCTGGACCTTGTGCTGTCCTATTTCTTCCTCACCGGAGCGAGAATATCGAATGGCAGGTCGTTCTTCTGCTCCGATGGCGTCCGCGCATAGGTTTCTGTGTCCGCGGTTTCCGGTGCTGCGAACTCGGTGCGTGCATAGGCCGTCGCTTGCTTTGCCGGCTCGAGATTCATCGTTTTCAGCAACTGTCCGGTCGCGGCCAGGAGCCGGTACTGGGCAAACAGCGATGCGTAGGACGCGGTATCCGCCAGCGTTGCCGTGTTGAACCGTGTATTCTGCGCGTCGAGCACGTCGAGCAGCGAGCGCTGTCCGACCTTGAACTGCTCGCGATAGGAAGCAACCAGCTTCTCATTGGCAGCGGCTTGTTGCCTCAGGGTCTTTGCCAGATCGGCTTGCCGGAAACGGCGATCCCATGAGGTGCGAACGGCTTCCTCGATTTCACGCTGGACCTGATGCAGCGCGAGACGCTGTTCACTGGTGCGGCGGATCTGTTCCTGCTCGTTGGCCTTGTCGATGCCACCGCGGTAGAGGTTCCAGCGCAGGACCACGCGCGCCTGCAGGTCGGTGGTGTCGCCATCGTCGCCGTCAATGTCGGTTCCTGCCCGGGCCCGACCTTCAGCGATGATGGAGGGGCCAAATTTTGCCCGCGCAGCGTCCACGAGGGAGGCCGCCGCGTCGATGTCGCTGTTGGCCATGTGTACGCGCGGATTGCTTTCCCGCGCCAACCCTATCGCGTCGTCGAGCGAGCGCGGGAGTGCGGCCGAGACATCGCCAGGCCTCGAAGGGCTGGTCAGTGGCTTTCCGACGGTTTTGAAGAAGCGGATCTTGGCCGCTTCCAGTTCCTCGGTCGCCTCCTGCATGCGCGCCTTGGCGGCGAACAGCCGTTCCTCGGCCTGTTGCCGGTCGGCCTCGTTCAGCGCGCCGCCCGAGATGCCTTGCCGGATGTCGCCGAGAATTGCCTGGTGGAAGCCGAGATTCTTCTTCGCTTCGGCAACGATCGAGGCCTGCAGCATGTATTCCAGATAGTCCTGGACAACGGACAACCCGATGAATTCGGACCGTTCCAGAACGCGGAACGAAGCGCCGTCGACGCGCGATGCCTGACGGTTCAATTCGGCCCGCCTTCCGCCGCTGTCATAAAGCGTCTGCGAAACGGTAAGATCCGTTTCAGCCGGATAGAGCGCATCGCCTTCGATGGAAAGAGAGCGCCGGGACGGATTGTCGAGCCGGCGAACGCCAGCCGATGCCTCGACATCGACACTGGGAAGATAAAGGCCCTTGGCCTGCCGCAACTCGAACTCGATGGCTTCGCGATTTTCGATCGCCTGTCCAATCTCGGGATTGGACTCCACCGCGACAGCCATCGCCTCCTTGAGCGTGAGCGCGTGAGCACTGCCGCAGGTCAGCATGGTGGCCGCCATCAAAAGACCAAGGCGCCTGCCTATGGTCGACATGTTTGTCGTATTCATTAATCCCACCCTAACGTTTCCCCAGCGTCCTTTTCAGAGCGCTAACCAAGCCAAGGCCTGCCCGTCGGTGGATTATTCACAGATTCACGAAATATGTGAGCGATTATTGATTTAGAGATCGCTAAATAGCCTTTTTGGGCAACAAGGCTGCGAGATGTAGCAAAAATAGCACATAACGTCGGCTCGCTGCGGTTGTATCCGGACGCCGCATTCAGTGGGAAAGCACAAAAAACGGCAGGCCAGTGGGCCGGTATGGCCAGAATCATGGCCGGTTCGGATAGCGGCTGTCGATGATCCAACCTGAAGTTGAACCCTTTTTCAGGCGCGTCCCTTTGGATGCCGCGCCCAAAAATACTCCATCGCGGCGGCCGGCGTACGCTTCATGTGGCTCACTGCGGCCAAAAGCTGGTCAGCGCGCACCCTAATTTGCGCTCAACGCCACCATGCGGTCGAGCGCCGCGGTCAGGCCGCGAAGCGACACAGGGAAGCTCAGCGGGGTCTCGGCGTCCGTCGTGACATTGAGCTTCAGCACCGAGCCTCCCCTCAGCTTTCCAAGCGTCGGCCGATCGATCGTAAAGACGGAGACGCAACCCGTCGGCAGGCAGGTCCTGAAGCGCTGCGGGGACAGCGGCGGTTGATCGTCGATCTGCAGCGTCACGCCCGGATCAAGGAGGATGCCGAAGGGCAGAAGCAGGGTAGCCGTCGTCGAACCGTCCGGGCGTGCCGCGATCTCCATGGCAAGAAGCCTCTGCCCGTTCTGCTGGACCTGGTCTTGCGCAAGCGAGCACACTCTCGCCTTTTCCCGTACCGAACAGGTCACGCTCCAGTCCTGATAGACCTCACGCAGCGATGAGGGTCCATCCGGGACAGCCGCCACCTGTTGCTGGGCAGACGCCGGCGACATCAATGAGAATAGAATTGCTCCACATGCGGAGACGGCCTTCGGGCCAAGCTTCATGTGCAGACCCATTCGCGGATCTTGCATTTCTCTCCCGTCGCCTCGCAGGCCTGCAAAGCGAGATCCTCCGCTTCCCGACGGGTCTCGGCCGAGTTCACGCCCCAGGGCGTGAAACGGTTCTCCACTTTGTCTGCCACGGCAAGCGCACCGCAGTGCTTGTAGGGAAAGCCGGTCTCGTCGTCATCATTCCAATGGCGATGGTTGCGGAAGACGGTGACGACGTTGCAGGCCTTTCCGCCTGCGTTCTCGCAATATTTCTGTGCGATGTCCTTCGCTTCCTGCCGCTTGTCGGCGCCCCAGAAGAAGCCGTATTTGCTATCGGCCTGCGAATAGGCAATGGCCGCCCATATGCCCTTTTCCTCCTGTTGCGGTTCCGATGGGGCCACAAGGTCGGCTGAGACGACTTGTCCGCTCCACAACAAGGTCAAGCCCAAAACTGCCAAAGCCTGCAATCTCATGGTCGGCATCCTTTCCTTGACCTCACTCGCTTCGCGTCCTACTTCGCCGCCGAAGCAAGGGAGATCACCACACAGCTTTTGCCCGTCGGCAGGAGAAGCGCTTCACCGGCATTGCCGCCGAGCTCGTAGACCTCGACCTGCCCGAGATGGTCGGTGATCTTGCTGCCCTGCGGCAGGATGGATGGGATGTCGGCGCACGGGCTGGCGAATGGCGCCACCCGCACCATCGCCCCTTCGCAACCCGTGGCGGTGGGCGATGCGAAGACGATGCCGGCGGCCGGTCCGCTATAGCGTTCCGACGCATAGTCCATGCCGACAAAGGCCTGGATGGCGTGCTTGTCGGCGGCCTGGTCGTTCCACAGGGATTTGACGCTGTATTTCGTGCCGGTCGTCAGGATCTGTCCGAGCACTGGATAGACGGTCGAGCAGGCCTGCACACCGGCCTGCTTGACATGCTCGAGGAAGGGCGTGTCCGGAAGCACGGGGGCCGCCGCTGTTGCTGCAGGTGCGGCCGTCGCGCCGCCGACCAGATTGGCGACCGCGGCGTAATTCCCGGCGGCGAAGCCAAGCCCCGCCACGACCAATCCCAGCAATGAATATCCGGCCAGGCGTGGCCAGCGCCGCCTTGGGGGCTCGGCCCGCCTCTGCCGATCCGCCTCGACGCTCGGAGTGCGTTTGGCGGACGTGAACTGGTCCTGCTGGCTCATGGTGGCGCCTCGGCTATTTGAGTGGTGAAAGGGCGTCTGACAGCCCCTTGAGCGTTGCGGTAACGGTGATCGTCTGCCCATCGACCGTCGAGTAGGAGATCGCCGGCGTCGCGTTCTGCGATATCTGCCGGCGCATGACGGGGCCGACCGGCAACATGCCGACACAGACCATTTCGTTGCAGCCGTTCAGCTGCACGTCGATCGGCTGCTTCTGTCCATCGAATTTCACGGACACAAGGCCATCGCTCCTGGCGTTCGGGGCGGTGCGCAGGATCATGTACGGCTTGCCGTCCTGGGTGGCGGCAAGCGACCAGCTGAAGGCCATCTTGCCGGACGCGTCCTCGATGATCTGCGAGACGTTGCAGACCTTCTTGCGGGCTTTGAGGTTCTCGTCGCAGATCAGCGTCCAGTTGTCGAATGGGCGTATGGTGCGCTGGTAGTCTCCGAGCTTCACCTCGGGCGGGAGCACCACGTCCGAAGGCTTGATCCTGTAGGTCGACGCGACCTGCCCGGCGGCCGGCACGAGGCCGCCGCAAAGCGCCAGGCAGGTCAGGGCAACAAGTCCTTTCATCCCTGCCTCAGTTCAAGGTGAAGCTGATGCCGGCGCCGACGCCGACATGCCCACCCGCTGCCGTGCCCGACAGGTTGCCGCGAATGCGACCGTCCTCGCTGGTGTAGCCCGCACCGAAGGCGAATGCGCCGGCGTCGCGCCAGAGGCCGCCACCCGCCGCGACGCTCAGCTTTCCGGGCCGGTCGTCGTAGCGCAGCGAGGCGGCGGCGAGACCTATCGCGGCCGCCTGCCGGGCCTCGTCGCGGATGCCGTTGATGTCCGAATTGAGCTGGCCGAGCTTCTGGTCGGTATAGTCGTTGGCCTGCTGCAGGGTCGTGGCGGCTACCTTGTCGGTGTAGTCGTTGGACGTATCGATAGCGTAAGCCACGCGGTTGTCCGTATAGCTCTTGCCGGCGGTCAGGCCCTGGTTCATCTGGTCGACATTGACCGCATCGGTCCCTTTGACGCCGGGGCCGACATTGGAGATGACAACCGGGGCGTTGACGTCGCCACCCTGCAGCGTGATGGTGTTCGACTTGACGCCGCCCGGGGCGTCATAGGTCACCGCGTTCTGGGTGAGGTTTCCGACGCCGGCTTTCAAATCCTCGATCGCCGTGTTGGTGGCGTAGAGCTGCGAGCCGTTGATCGCATCCGTGCTGCCGGCGTCGACGCGCCCGGCGGCGACATTGGTGATCGTCCGCTCGGCGCCGGCATCGCCGACGCTGACGGTTCCGGTCGGAGTCGTTCCGGCGAAGGTGTAGGTCTTGCCGCCGATGACGGTGCTGGAGGTGCCGACGGCTGTCTGCGTCACCGAGCCGGAGCCGAGCGCCACATCGTTGGCGTTGTTGGCCTGCGCACCCTGGCCGAGCGCGACGGCGCCCGGCCCGGTAGCCGTCGAGCCATGGCCCGCAGCCACGCTCTCGGCGCCGCTCGCCACGCTTTCCGGCCCGATCGCCACCGCGTTGGTGCCGCCGGCGATGCTGTCGGCCAGCGTCGAATTGGCGTGGAAGTATTTGATGCCGCCGCCATTGCTGATGGTGGTCAGGGCATTGTCGACGGCCGTCAGGCCGTCATAGACGGTCGAGTAGTTGTTGCCCTGGATAGTGTAGGTCGGGCCGGTGATCGAGCCGTCGGGATTGATCGTGGTAACGCCGCCGAACAGGTCGGTGACGTTTTTCGTCACGCCGCGCAACTGCGAGACGTTGACGCCGTCGGTGTCGGCCGAGCCCGCCGCGACATTGGTGAGCTTGCGTTCGGCACCGGCGGCGCCGATCGACACCTCGCCGACCGAGGTCTGCGGACCGGCGAGCGCGAAGGCCGTGTAGCCGGCCTGCGCGCCGACCGTGGTGATGGATTGCGCACCGAGCGCCACGCTGTTGATGAAGGTGCTCTGGGCGCCGGCGCCGAGCGCCACCGACTGGACACCGGACGCCAGCGAATTGGTGCCGAGCGCCAGGCCGTCGGCCAGCAACACATGGGCGTTCTGGCCGATGGCCGTTCCGCCGGGCGCTGTCAGGTCGACGATGGCGCCATTGCCGATGCCGATGCCATTGTCGCCGTTGACGACAGTCGTCGGGCCGACCGCGACCGATTCCGCGCCGACTGCGAGCGAGTCGCCCGCCGCCGAATTGGCGTGGAAGTATTTCGTCGAGGTAACCGATACGGCAGCGATGGCGCCGGCGAGCTGGCGCACCGTCACTGCGTCCTGGTCCTGCGTGCCGTCGGCCACGTTGGTGATCTGCCGGTAGGAGTTGACATCGCCGACCGAAACGGCGCCGAGCAGCGTCTTGTCGCTCGTGTTGTACTGGATGAAGTTGGACGGACCGGCCGCGATCTGGCCGGTGGCCGGAGCGATCGCGCGATCGGAGATCGAACCCGAGCCCAGCGCCACGCTGCCGTCGATGCTGGCCTTGCTGTCGCGGCCGAGCGACAGCGCGCTGATGCCGGTCGCGGTCGCATTGTAACCGACCGCTGTGGACCCGACGCCTTGGGCGAAGGAATCGGTCTGCGCCAGCCCGGCCTCGTTGGTGCGGGCGTAGCGGATGCCTATGCCGTTGGCATCGGTATAGGCCGTCGAGGTGTCGCCGGCGATGTTGTTGAACGTGTTGCCGAGATTGGTGACGCCACTGCCAATATTGGCGATATCGGTGGTGTTCTGCGTCACCTGCTGGTTGGTGGCGAAGAGCTGCGAGCCGTTGACCGCGTCCGTCGAGCCGCCGTTCAACTGTCCGGCCGCGACGTTCTGGATCTGGCGCTCGGCTCCCGCCGACCCGACAGAGAAAGCGCCGGCCGGCGTGGTGCCCGCGAAGGTGTAGTTGACACCGCCGATCGTCGTTCCGGCGACATTTGTCGTTGCGCCAGACGTGGAATTCAGGCCGATCGCCACATCGCCGGCATTGTTGGCCACCGCATTCGGGCCGACGGCGACGGAATCGGTTCCCAGTGCCTGGGAATCCGCCAGCGTCGAGTTGGCGTGGAAGTACTTGATGCCGCCGCCGACATTGATGTTGTTGAGCGTGACGCCGATGGCGTCCACCGCCTGGTTGGTGGCGAAGAGCTGCGAGCCGTTGATGGCGTCGGTCGAGAGCGCGCTGATCCGCCCCGCCGCCAGATTGGTAATGGTGCGCTCCGCGCCTGGTGCACCGATACTGACCGTCGAGGTCGGATTGGTGCCCTGGAAGGCGTAGGTCGTTCCGTTGACCACACCGCTGGCCGTGCCGACCGCCGTAGTGGTGACCGAGCCCGAACCGAGCGCGACATCGCCGGAGCTTGCCGCCGCCGTCGCGCCATCGCCCAGTGCGACGTTCCCGGCGAGGCCGGCTGCGCCCGCCGTCGAGCCGTTGCCCAGCGCCACCGAGCCTTGCCCGATCGCCTTGTTGCTGTTGCCGATGGCGACAGCGCCGTTGGCCATATTGGCGGCGGTGGCCGTCGCCGTGCCGTCGCTGTTGGCGATGTTGTTGGCGCCGCCGGTGAAGGCGCCGGTGCCGCTGGCGTAGCTGGGATCGCCGATCGAAACCGCGCCGTCGCCGTAAGCGACGTTGTCGGCGCCGATTGCGACGGCCTTCCCCCCGCTTGCGAACGCCCTGGTGCCGATGGCGACGGAGTCGGCGGTCTCAGCAAAGGACTGGAGACCGACCGCGATGGCGTTGGTTGCAGTCGCAAAGCTTTCGCGTCCCATCGCGATCGCGTCGTCTCCGGATGACGTCACGTCCGTGCCGACGGCGATGGCGCTCTGTCCGCTGGCGCTTGTCGCAAAGCTGCTCTGGCCGACATAGACGGAGTTTATCCCGGACGCACTTGTCCCAGCGCCGACAGCGACGGCATTCAGGGCGGTGGTTCGGGCACCGTTGCCGAGCGCGGTACTGCCGGCTCCGCTGGCACCGGAGTTGATGCCGGCCGCGAGGGTATTGTTTCCCGTCGCGCTGGACAGGACGCCGACCGCGGTCGCGTTGACGCCCGACGCAGTGCTGCTCAAGCCGAGGCCGGTGGACCAGGTGCCCGTTGCCTTGCTCGCGACGCCGACAGCCGTGCCGCCCTGCCCCGTGGCGACCGAGCTGTTGCCGATCGCGGTCGCTTCGAAGGATGTGAAGCCGCCGGGAAGCGCCGTGCCCGAAGCGCCGCTCGCATTGGCGAAAGCGCCGATGGCGGTCGGTGAACCGCTGCCGGTGGCAACCGCATTGGCGCCGATGCCCATGGCGATCGCCCCAGCGCCGGGGACGCCGCCGGAGGCGGTCGCCTGGGCGCCGATCGCGATTGCCGCGCCTGTCTGCGCATTGGCCTGGTTGCCAAGCGCCACCGATTGCGCGCCGGCCGAGCTGGCGCTGACGCCGGCAGCGAGAGAATTGTCGCCTGCCGCGATCGTCCCGGACCCGAATGAAGAGGCGTTTGCGCCGCTGGCAACGGCCGTGTTGCCAATCGCCGTGCTGGCTGAGCCACTCGCAACCGAGGTTGCGCCCATCGCGGTGGCGAAAGCGCCGGAAGAGAGCGAATTGGTGCCGATGGCGATGCTGTTGGGCAGGGCCGTGTTGGCCTGCACGCCCGCCTGCGCGCCGACACCGAACGCGATCGACTGGTTGCCCCAGGCGCTGGCGGTGTTGCCCATCGCCGTTGCGCCCGTTCCCGTTGCTTTGGTCAGGACGCCTATGGCGACGCTTCTTACCTGGGATGCCACCACATCCGTACCAAGAGCGATGGCGCCCTGTGCAGTAGCGCCCGCTCCTGCAAGAGTGCGTCCGCCGATGTTGATAGCGTTGATATCGGACGCCACCGCCTGAAAGCCGATAGCGATGGCATTCTGGTTGCTTGCGCTGGCCGAGTTGCCCTGGGCGAAGGCATCCAATCCCGATGCGTTTGCCTGAAACCCAAGCGCGGTGGCGCGCAGCCCGGTCGCCCGGGTAACATAGCCGATCGCCGTCGAGCTCGTTCCGTCGGCACGCGCATTATTGCCAAAGGCGGCCGCGCCTGTGGTTGCAACCGAATTGACGCCAATGGCGCTTGCCGCGTCCCCGTTGGCATGGGCGTTTCCGCCCAGGGCGAGGGCATTGACGCCAGTTGCGCCTGCGAAGACGCCTATGCCTATGGAATTGAGGCCATTGACACCCATCGCATAGCCGATGGCGATCGTGCCGTCGCCCGTTGCACTGTTGGAACTGCCCAACGCCACGCTGTTATTGCCATTCGTCGCGGTGCCGTTACCGATGGCTACGGCGTTGCCGCCGGTCGCCGAACCGCCACCGGCCTGATATTGCGCCAGGGCCGGCGTCGCAGCCATGCCGATCGCGAAGGCGCTCAGCACCGCGACCGCCGCCGACATCCCGCCGACGCCGAGCGTTCCCAGGCCAAGGCGCCTGCGCCCCATGCCGAGCACGCTATGCGCCATGAGCAGCACGGCCATCAGGCGGCGGCGAACCGAGCGCGAACCATGATCGGCCCCCGCGATCCACTGCCCCGCGAAATGCGCTGTGCGACGCCGAACAAACGAACCGCTCGAAATCTGGCCGTTCGAAATCTGGTTGTCGGTCATGGTCCCTCTCCGCTGGCCGGCACGAAATGTCTGACAATTCCGCTCCATCGCAGGAAGACATGATTCCTGCGTGCGGTATTTCACGATATTGCTGTCTTGTCAGAAAAGAGGCGAGCAAACCGGCATAGGTTAACGGCTCGTTACCCCTGCCAATGCTTTAGAATCAAGTAATCAAGCAACTCCCTAAGCGCCGTCTCATCTAAACTTGGCGCTAAGCTTTCCCATCCGCGCCTGCAGCGGCGTCATCTGCCGGTATTTCTTCATCACGGTGGTAAAATGGCTCTGGCTCGAAAATCCGCTGGAGTGAGCGATGTCGGCGATCGTCATGCCGCTGTCGGCAAGCAACCTTTCAGCGAAATCCAGCCGCAGACCGAGCACGTACTGATGCGGCGGCATCCCGAACGTCCTCGAGAAAGCCCGCACAAAATGATAGGGTGAAAGACCGCAAACCGCGGCCATCTCGGCAAGCGCCAGCTTGCGCGTAAAGTTCTCGTCCAGGAATTGCCGCACGCGGCTCGCGGCGCGGACGGAAAGCCCGCCTTTTGCGTTGAGCGTCGATTGTCGCGAATTGGATCCGGAAACCGGTCCGGGGACACCATCCTCACCCGGCATTTCTTGGCCTCCTGATTCGTCCCGGATGAGGTTCAACCCTAGGCTTCCTTCCGCGTTCCCCTGAAAAACAATTCGTGATTGATCGAAGCCGACCGGCATCGCCAACCCCATTCATGAGAGCGTTCCAAGATGTATTCTGGAAAACGCCGCAAGGCGCCTGTTGCGGCCTGGGTGGGTGCGCAGCAGATCGGCCGGGTCGACCGTGCCGAAAGCAGGCGGATCGAGTTCGGCGAGATCGAATTCATGCACGGCCAATTGCGCCAGCGCTTCGGGAGCGATGGAAATGACGGCGTTCTCCCGGGTCAGGGACCAGGCCGGCTTGCTGTCCACACCCGCCGGATTGACGACGCGACATCCGGTCGGCGTATCGTACCGCGTGATCCGGTCGCTGCCGAGCAAGGCTCTCGATCGGCGTGCGGGCCGCAGCGCAATTCCAGTGGAATGCTCTTTGGCCGGGAATGTCTGCGAGACGGGATCGCGGGCGGAGTCTATGACACTCCGCGCCGCGGTGGCCCTCCAGGGGCCTGCGCTTTTAGGGATTATGTCCAGGACATATCGAGCTGTCCGTTCTCGAGTGACGCCCTGGGAATTGCCGCCTTCCCGAGCATCGTCCGTATTTTCCATTGCTGGCCTCAGCCGCTTGTCTGTCGCCTGAAATCCCCCTTAGCCCGACCCGGATCCAACGTAACGCACATGCTGCGGATAGTGAATAACATCCGTACGCAAACAAAAAATTTTGTTCGGGATAAAAGCCCCTCGGGGCGAGGAACCCAGGCCTTTAGATCGCGACTACGGGTCAACAGGTCCCTTTGGACCCTTCGGCGCATTGGCTGACGGAGCATCAGACGAAAAACCCGCCTGCTCGGCGGGTCACTGGCGCAAATCAGCACCATGCACGAATATATACCTTAGCTGAGATCACCGTGTCAAGAAAAAATTCCTATCGCGAAAAGCTGCCGACGCAAAAGCCGCGACACCGCCAGCAATGCAGAGCTACCAGATTGGCTACCGGTCATTGCAGATCGTCGCGACGATTCTCATACAAATCCCATGCAAGTTCGACAAACCCCAGAAGAACGTCCTCCTCGCTCCATCCGGCAGCGACGGCCGCCTGGACGATCTCGCGGACGAGAGGCAGCAATTGGCGTTGGCATTCTGCCGACGTGTCGGCAACTACGTCATCGCCGGGAGGTTCATCGAAGTTGAATTTCATCGTTAGGCGCCCCCCTCGCCATCAATCAAAGTGTTCATATCATTAAGTTCATTCATCCTGATATACAATAGAGGTCGCACCAAAGCATAAGAGGCTTCGGAGGCTCTGAGCAGAACAGGATGATGCCAGGCTCTATGCTTCCGCTAGGTCAGGTTTGTCCTTCTGAACAGGGTCCGTCGGGAAGCTTCTACCCATCAATCTCTGCGGCTGGTCGAAACCTTCGGCCAGGGCCGCATGCCACCATCCGGCGAATGCGCGGCAGGACCGGCGCATTGCCTTCTGCAACCGCTCGCTGGATAGTCTCGGCATGTTGGCGACCCTGGCGACTCACTGGCCGCAAATTCTGGCGATCATCTCCGTGGCGATGGCGACGGTCGGCATCGTCCATGCCGTCATGACCAAGGAAGATGTGCGCGCCGCCACCGGCTGGGTCGGCGTGATGGTGCTGTCCCCGATCCTCGGCGTGCTGATCTACGCCGTCGCCGGCATCAATCGCATCCGCCGTGCCACGATCACCGCCCAGCGCCCGTTTGCCGACGGCGTGGTGTCCGCCAAGCATGAGCGCGACGTCGCTGTCGAACAGGCCCTGATCGTCGAGCGATACGGGCAACGGTTCACGGGCTTGCGGACACTCGGCGACAGGGTGGCGCGGCGCGCGCTCAACCCTGGAAACGCAATCGATGTGCTGGAGACCGGCGACGAGGCCTATGCCGCCATGTGCGCGGCGATCGACGGCGCCGAGCGCAGCGTCCTGCTCGAGACCTATATTTTCGACAATGACGCCGTCGGCCTGCTCTTCGTCGAGGCGCTGGCCGGCGCCGTCCGGCGCGGCGTCACCGTCCGCGTGCTGATCGATGCCGTCGGCGCCCGCTACTCGGTGCCGAGCATCCTGGGGCATTTGCGCGAGGCCAACATCCCCGCCGATGTCTTCAACGGCAACATCGTCATGGGCCTGCGCCTGCCCTACGCCAATCTGAGGACCCACCGGAAGATCCTGGTGGTGGACGGCATCGCCGCCTTCACCGGCGGCATGAACATCCGAAAAGGCTTCTCCGCCGAATTCGCCGGCTCCAACAGCGCCAGGGACACACATTTCCGGGTGACCGGCCCGATCGTAGCCGACCTCTTTTCGGTCGCCGCCGAAGACTGGCGCTTCGCCACCAACGAGGCGCTGAAGGGCGACGCCTGGCGCATTGCCCCGCTGTCGCCATCGCCAGGCGCACCGATGATGGTGCGGGCAGTCGCTTCCGGCCCGGATGCCAGCAACGAGACCAACCACAAGCTGCTGATCGGTGCGTTCTCGGTCGCCCGCAAGTCCATACGCGTGATGTCGCCCTATTTCCTGCCGGATCGGGAACTGATCAGCGCCCTGATCACCGCCGGCAGGCGCGGGGTCGAGATAGACATCGTGGTGCCGGCGGTGAACAATCTTTTCCTCGTCGACCGCGCGATGATGGCGCAGTTCGATCAGGTGCTCAAACACTATTGCCGTGTCTGGCGAACCGAGGGACCATTCGACCATTCGAAGCTGCTTTCGATCGACGGCGTGTGGGCCTATGTCGGATCTTCCAATCTTGACGCCCGATCGCTGCGGCTCAATTTCGAGATCGACTTGGAGGTGCTCGATGCCGGCTTTGCCAGCGAGATCGAGGCGCGGATCGGGTCGGCGATTGCCTCCGCCGTGCCGGTAACGCTGGAAGCCTTGCGAGCCCGGCCGTTCCTTATCAGGCTGTTCGACCGGGCATTGTGGCTCGGTTCACCCTATCTCTAAGGCGGAGGTGCGCTTGAGGAACTCGTCTGTCATGGAACATACGCCGAAATTGCCTATTTTGACTGTATCCGGCTTCTGAATTGAAGCCAGCGAGAACGAGCAGCACAGATGCACAGAATTGGACGCAGCCTCCCGGCAAGCATGCTTCTGTCCCTTCGTGACCGCCGGATGCAGAAAGCTAACGCCGCCGCACTCAAGACGACAGCCACCACCGGCACGCTGGTTGCCTCCTACAATGTCCACAAATGCATCGGCGTCGACAGGAAGTTCGATCCGGACCGGACCATCCGCGTCATCCGCGAAATCGATCCGGATGTCATTGCCCTGCAGGAAGCCGACAACCGCTTCGGCGACCGTGATGGTCTTCTCGACCTGCCGCGGCTCGAACGGGAAACCGGACTGGTTCCGGTGCCGATTTCCGCCACCGGCAAGGGCCATGGCTGGCATGGCAACGTCTTGCTGTTCAAGAAGGGCGTCGTTCGCGACGTGCACCAGATCAAGCTTCCGGGGCTGGAGCCGCGCGGCGCGGTGGTGGCGGAGATCGACCTCGATGGAAGCCGGACGCTGCGCATCATCGCCGCCCATCTTGGCCTGCTGCGCCGCTCCCGCTCCCAGCAGGCGCGCGTCGTGCTCGACCTGATGAACAGCCCGGACGAAAGACCGACCCTGCTGCTCGGCGACCTCAACGAATGGCGACTTGGCAACCGCTCCGCTCTCAACACGCTGCATGCGACGTTCGGCCCGCAGCCGCCGGCGGTCCCCACCTTCCCGTCGAACCTGCCGCTGCTGGCGCTCGACCGGATCATGGCCAACCGGCATGGCATGATTGCCGCCATCGACGCGCATGACACGCCGCTTTCACGCGTTGCCTCCGACCACCTGCCGCTGACGGCTTTCGTGCGCCTGGAGCGGGTGGACGATAACGCCTTGATGTCTCCCGCGTCGCAAAGAGTGTAAAATTAGTCGGAACGCCCAGTTCTTCCGCGAGTTACCATGTCTTGAACGTGTAGGAGGACGAGATGAAGAAGTTGATTCTGGCTTCCCTGTTGGCATTGGCCGCGACAGCGGCGATCACTGCGCCGACGCGAGCGGCAAGCGTGACCATCCAGTCCGACGACGATCGATATTTGCCGGACGACGATTCCGACAGTGGGATCGTTATTCGCCGTCATCACCGCGATCACTATTCCGACAATCAGTATGATGGCGACAGGAACGTTCAGTATGACGATGGCGAATACCGGTACGGCGAATATCGCCGCCACCACCGGCATCATCGCTGCCATATCGAACTGGTCAAGCACTGGCGCCACCACCACAGGGTGATCGAAGAGGTTCGCGTCTGCGGCTGATCCTGATCGAACCAACCGGCCGGCGAAAGCCGGCCGGTTTCATCGCGTATGGTGGCGAGAGATGCCGCCATCGACCAGTTGGAAATGCCCCTGCAGACGACTGACGCGCGGCGCGGTTCGCGCAGCTGGATTACCTGGCTAATCTTGTCGCGATTGCGCTTGGCACGGTAACTCACTCTCCACCATCCCCGTCAAGCCGCAGATCACCGGCGCGCTTCCCAGGGCATGGCAATCGGCTAGCCGATCCCACCATGGACCGGTCGTTGCCCGACCCGTGTTCGGGTTGGGCTTGCTCTTCGCATTTGGTGCCTCTGGACACAGCCGTGGAAGGCTGAAAAATGTGGAGCGCAACTCGGCTTTTTGAGTTGAACCGGAACACCAGGAGGATGGCGCTGGAATTGGAAGATATTGCCGGCCATCCGGCGTTGCATCGCTACGTTCAGGAACAGTCCCTGGCGCTGATCCGAATCTATGAGGAGAGCCCTCGCCTGGCTTCCATTTTCGCCACGCAGCAGCGTTGGCTGATGGGTCATGTCGGCCTCGCCATGCATTTCAGGCGCGATCCGCACGACCGCCGCAAGGAACTGACGGTATCGCGGTTCATCGAGTTCGTGCACCAGCATGCGGTCGCCAGCCGCAACACGGCGGACGCTTTCATCAAGGAGATGCTGCACTACCACATCGCCGAGTATGTGTCGGGTGGCGACGGCCGTACGCACCCTTTGCAGCCGACGGCGGCAACCGTGCAGACCTTTACCGGCTGGGTCCTTGCCCATCTACGGACGCTGGATCGCCTCGACGGCGCTGACCGCTTGACCAGGTTCCTCGAACACCCCGAGATGGTTGCCGGGCTGCAGCCTCTGGTGGCGGACGGCCTGCTTGCCTCCAAGCCGGTGCGCGAACCCAACCAGACCTTTTCCCTGTTCATCTGGCTCAACAATGGCGGCATCGTCATGGACTGGCTGATGTCGGGCATCGACCCCGATCACGCCGGCCTGGACCAGATTCCGACCAGCGTGGTTTCGATCGGAGATTTCGCCAAATGGCTCAAGCTCTCGCGGACCCATCTGGCCCGCAAGCTGCGCGCTGCCGAGAATCTCGGCAGCATCGGCTGGCTCGGCCAGCGCGGCCATTCGGTGATGTGGGTGTCGAATACATTCTACCAGGAATACATGACAGTCCAGGCGGCCAAACTGGCCATCGTCGACACCGCTTTCAATGCCTGTTTTCCGCCGGCTGGAAGCTGATCGGTGCGGCATCCCCGTAGCGGGGATGCCTTTCAATGCGGGCGATCAAAATCCCGAAGTTCTCAGTCGATGTCGAACGACACGCCCTGGGCGAGCGGCAGCGCCTTGGAATAGTTCACCGTGTTGGTGGCGCGGCGCATATAGGCCTTCCATGCGTCGGAGCCGCTCTCGCGGCCGCCGCCGGTTTCCTTTTCGCCGCCAAAGGCACCGCCGATCTCAGCGCCCGAGGTACCGATGTTGACATTGGCAATGCCGCAATCCGATCCGTCGACACCCAGGAAACGCTCGGATTCCTGCAGGTCGCGGGTGAAGATCGACGACGACAGGCCTGCGCCCACGGCATTGTGCTCGTCGAGCACGGCGTCGAAATCCGAATATTTCATCACATAGAGGATCGGCGCGAAGGTCTCTTCCGTGACAGGGGCCACCTGCTTGGGCATCTCGACCAGCGCCGGGTGCACGTAATAGGCATCCGGGTGCCCGTCCTCGACCCGCGTGCCGCCGGTCACCTTGCCGCCATGGGCGGCGGCTTCCTTCAGCGCCTTCTGCATGGCGTCAAAGGCCGCCTTGTCGATCAGCGGCCCGACCAGCGAGGAGGTCTCCAGCGGATTGCCGACAGACACACTCTCGTAGGCCTTCTTGAGGCGCGGAACCAGGGCGTCGTAGACGCTGTCATGCACGAACAGGCGCCGCAGCGTCGTGCAGCGCTGGCCGGCCGTGCCCATCGCTCCAAAGGCAATCGCGCGCAGCGCCATGTCGAGATCGGCGCTCGGGCAGACGATGCCGGCATTGTTGCCGCCGAGTTCGAGCACTGCGCGGGCAAAGCGCTTGGCCAGCCGCGGGCCGACGTCGCGGCCCATGCGGGTCGAGCCGGTCGCCGAAACCAGCGGCACTTTGGGGTGATCGACCAGGATCTCGCCGACGGCGCGGTCGCCGATCAGCACCGGCGCCAGGCCATCAGGTGCGTCCGCGCCGAAGCGCTTGACCGCACGCTTGAAGATAGCCTCGCAGGCAAGTGCGGTCAGCGGCGTCTTTTCCGACGGCTTCCACACCACCGCGTCACCGCAAACAAGCGCCAGGGCGGCATTCCAGGACCACACAGCGACCGGGAAATTGAAGGCGGAAATGACGCCGACGACGCCGAGCGGATGCCAGGTTTCCATCATCCGATGGCCCGGGCGCTCGGTGGCGATGGTCAGGCCGTACAATTGCCGGGAGAGGCCTACGGCGAAATCGCAGATGTCGATCATCTCCTGCACTTCGCCGAGCCCCTCGGACGGGATCTTGCCGACCTCGATCGACACCAGCCGGCCAAGCTCGGCCTTGTGCGCGCGCAGTTCCTCGCCGAGCAGCCGCACCAGTTCGCCACGCCGCGGGCCCGGCACCATGCGCCAGGCCTGGAAGGCCTTGTGCGCGGCATCGATCACCTTGGCCGCGTCAGCCGGCGAGATCGTCTTCAGCGCCGCGATCTGCTCGCCCGTCACCGGGCTGCGCACGATCAGGTCGCCGCCGACGAGCGCTTCCTTGGCCACGCCCAGTTTCGCCAGCAGTTCGGTCGTTTCCTTGCCTATCGTCATTCTTGTCCCTTTCAGATCCCGTCGCCATCATATGGCGCTGGGTTAAGCCTTCGCCGTGCCGCCCGTGTGCCGAAAGGCACTTCAGGCGCAGTCATGGCGTGGCATTACTCGTTTCAGGGGAAAATCGCCACCCCGGCATGGTCCAAGCCCAAACTACACGATTGAGCCAGATGGGGAGGTGACGCTCAGTTTGCCTTTTTCGCCGGCGGGCGCACCGCACCGTCCTTGATCAACCGGTCGATATGCATGCGGATATGGGCAGCCTCTGCCGCCGTGTTCGCAAGCGCTATGGCGCGGTCGAAGGCGACGCGCGCCTCGTCGCCCCGGTCGAGCTGCATCAAGAGGCCCCCCTTGAGCCCGAAAAAGTGGAAATAGCCGGAAAGCCGTTCTTCCAGCGGCTCGATCATGGCGAGCGCCTCCCCCGGTCCACGCACCTTCGAGACCGCGACGGCCCGGTTGAGCGTGACCACCGGCGACGGCTGCATCTGCTCCAGCAAGCGGTAGAGCAGGTCGATCTCGTTCCAGTCGGTATCCTCGGCCTTTTCGGCCCGCGCATGCAGCGCGGCAATCGCCGCCTGCACCTGGTAAGGGCCGGGCTTGCGATGGCGCAGCGCCTTGTCGACCAGTGCCAGCCCCTCATCGATCATCTTGCGGCTCCACAGGCTGCGATCCTGGTCTTCGAGCAGCACGATCTCGCCGCTCTCGTCGAAACGGGCCGGTGCGCGCGCATGCTGCAGAAGCAACAGCGCCGTCAGCCCCATGATCTCCGGCTCGGTCTGGAACAGCCGCAGCAACAGCCGTGCCAGTCGGATCGCCTCCTCGCACAGCGGCGCGCGCGCCGGCGCCTCGCCGCTGTTGGTCGAATAGCCCTCGTTGAAGACCAGGTAGACCATGGCGGCGACGGCGGCGAGCCGTTCCGAGCGCTCGACCGCGCCAGGCGTCTCGAACGGCACGCCGGCGTCCGCAATGCGCGCCTTGGCGCGAGTGATGCGCTGCTCCATGGCGCTTTCGCCAACCAGGAAGGCGCGCGCGATCTGCTTGACCGTGAGACCGGAGACGATGCGCAGCGCCACCGCGATCTGCTGCGTTGCCGGCAGATCGGGATGGCAGCAGATGAACAGCAGCCGCAATATGTCGTCGCGGTAGTGCGCCCCGTCCAGCCGCTCGGCGATATCGCTCTCGGCGTCTTCCAGATCGGAAACCTGGTCTTCATCCGGCATCGGCGCCTGCTTGGCGCGCTTGCGCACCGCATCGATGCCGCTGTTGCGGCCGACGAAGATCAGCCAGGCCGCCGGGTCGCGCGGCGGCCCGTTCTGCGGCCAGTTCTTCAACGCCCTGAGGCACGCGTCCTGGAAAGCTTCCTCCGCCGTATCGAGATCGCGGAAATAACGCAGCAGCGCGCCCATCGCCTGCGGGCGGGCGGCGCTGATCGCGGAGCTGATCCAGGCCATTTCGGTCATGCGGAAACCGTTGTTGGGTTGAAGACCGAAACCGGCCGGATTTCATAGGAGCCGCCGCTCGGGTTGACCTCGGAAAGCTCGCGGGCGAACTCCACCGCCTCGTCGAGATCGGCGCATTCGAGCGTGTAGAAGCCGAGAAACTGTTCCTTGGTCTCGGCGAACGGCCCGTCGATGACGACCGATTCGCCTTTGACCTTCCTCAACGTCGTCGCGGCCGTGGTCGGCAGAAGCCGTGCCACCGGGCCGAGCCGACCAGCCTTGGCGTACTTGTCCTGAACGTCGAGGAGATTGGCCATGACCTCGTCGTCCTGTGCCTTGCTCCAGGAGCAGACGACATCTTCGGAGGCATAGCAGAGGATTGCGTAGAGCATGGCTGGTCCTTTTCTCTGTCAAAGGACGAAACAGTAAGACCGATCCCGACATGACGTCGATAAAAAAATCCAGATGTGACGGATTTGGCCACCGTCGGCCGCGTCGGTCAGCTTTCTCCCAGTTTCAGCCATCGCAACACGAGAGCTTCCTCGTCATCGAGACCGGCAATCGCCCGTTTGCGCTTGTTGGCCTGCGCCATTTCATCCAGCAACCGTCCCTCGGACCACGCTTCGAAGACCCGCGGATGGATATAGCATTTGCGGCAGACGGCACGCGTATTGCCCAGCCGCTCGGCAACCTTGTCGATGACGCTGTTCATCGCCCTGTTTCGCTGCGTCTGGCTTTGCGGCAGTTCCGTTTGCGCAAACAGCGACGCGGCGTGAATGGTGCCGCCCCAGGTGCGGAAATGCTTCGAACTGAAGGCGTCACCGACCGCCTCACGGATATAGCGGTTGACGTCCTCGGAGCGGACCGGCCGCCTGTCGCCATCCTCATCGAGATACTGGAACAGCTTCTGGCCTGGCAGGTCCTGCGCGCCACGCACAATCCTGGCGATGCGGCGGTCGGCCAGCTTCAGCTTCCACTCCTTGCCCGACTTGCCCTTGAAGGCAAAGCGCAGGCTTGAACCGACAATATCGACATGCCGGTCGCGCAACGTGGTCAGCCCGAAACTCTTGTTGTCGCGGGCGTAGGCGGCATTGCCGACGCGGATCATCGTGTTGTCGAGCAGCCAGACGACCGCGGCGACGACCCGCTCGAACGGCAAGCCACGACGGCGCAGATCGCTATCGACCCTGTGCCGCAGGTCCGGCAGGCTCTCGGCGAATGCGACAAGGCTCGAATATTTGGCACCATCGCGCTCTTCGGCCCATTGCGGATGATAACGATATTGCTTGCGTCCCCGCTGGTCCCTGCCGGTTGCCTGGATATGGCCGTCCGCGTCGGGCGAAATCCACACATCCGTCCAGGCCGGCGGAATGACGATCGCCTCGATGCGGGCTTTGGTGGCGTCCGAAACCGTCCGTCCGTCCGGTCCCTTGTAGGAAAACCCCTTGCCTGTCTTCAGCCGCCGGATACCAGGCTCGGCATCGCTGACATAACTAAGCGACGCATGATCGGCCGAGCTTTGTGCCCCGTTTTTGAACACGCCATCTGGCGATACAGCGTCCTCGCCAGCCGGTCGGCCGGGCGACAATCCGGATTTCTGCAACATGTCGGCTCCACGCGAATTCCGTAGATAAGCCACTGGCCGACCGCTGGTTCCACGCGCCGTCCGAAAACGGTGTCGAGCCTGCCTTCAGGCTTTCTCGAGCACAACCGGAATGACATCGACAGCCTGCTCGCCGACCTGTCCCCCCGTGGTCTTGAGCACGCCGACGATCGGCGCTACGTCCGAATAGTCGCGGCCGTAGCCGACGGTGATATGGTCGTTGCTGGCCCGCATGCCGTTGGTCGGATCGAATTCCTGCCAGCCTGCGTCGCGCCCGCACCAGACCTTGACCCAGGCATGCATGGCATCGGCGCCTTCCAGCCGGGGCTTGCCCTTCGGCGGGATGGTGCGCAGGAAGCCGCTGACATAGCCAGCGGGAATGCCGAGCCCACGCAGGCCGGCGATCATGATATGCGAAAAGTCCTGGCAGACACCGCGCTTCAGCCTGAAGGCATCGCTGGCCCGGGTCCGCACCGTCGTCGCCTCGCCGTCATAGGTGAAATCACGATGAATGCGATGGCACAGGTTCATGGCCGTGCTGGCGGCGGAACCGGCGATGCTGCTGCGTGCGTAGGCGGTGATCGCATCGTCGATGCCGGCATGGGTGCTGGCCGTCAGGAAATGGTGCGGTGCATCAGGTGCTAGAGACCGCACCGCGGCGAGCTCCTGCCTGAGCCGGGCGATATCGGGCGACACGTCGAGCCCGGGCTCGGGCCGAGACACCGACACGCGGGCGCTCATCCTGATGTCGAGCGCATCATGCGCGTCGCGAAAGGCGATCGAGGTGACGTTGTTGCCGAAGAAATCGGAAAAGTCGGAACGCTCGTTGGGCGCCGGCGCAAAGGACAGTGATGCGGCGATGACGCGCTGCACGCCTGATATCGTCGACGGCAGCACGCGCACCTGATGACGACCGCCGCCGGCAGCGGAAGCGTAATCATAGTGGAGATGAAGCCTGATATCGTAGAGCATGATTTATCCGAAATAGGCTTTGGCGAGGCTGTTGTAGAGGCCGCCGATTTCGTGGGCGAGCTCGTCCAGCGCCTTTGCCGTCATATCCGAAGGCTCCTTGATGGCGATCTGGGTGTTGAGCTGCAGGATTTCCTTCGCCGCCGGCGACATTTGCCCCTCCCCGCCGAGCGACGGCAACAGGCCGATTTCGGCCTTCAGCCTTTCGAGCTGGAACAGGATGGAGCGCGGGTTAAGCGGATCGAGCGCCAGCAGGTCGATCACCGTGCGCCGGCCGGCCTGCACCGGATATTGGCGGCGATGGGTCATCACGCTGTCGCCGATCTCCAGCATCATGTCGAGCGCGCCGTCCGGCGCCTTGGCGCTGGTCAGCCGCGACAGCGTGCGGGAGATCTGGATGCCGCGCTCCAGCCGGCGGCCGATCTCGAGGAAGCGCCAACCGGCGAAGCGGTACATGTTCTCGTGCAGCAGGCCGGAAAAGCCGGCGAGCTTACGCAGGATGACTGTCATCGCCCGGGTCGCGTCGTCGCCGGGCGCGACCGTCGTTGCGAACTGATGGATGGTTTTCGACAGGTCCTTCAGCGCCAGCCAGCCATCGGGCGAGAAGCGGTCGCGAATCTGCCCGGCGCTGTAGACCGCGCTATCCAGCGTGCCTATCAGCCCTGACGGGATCGCCGTCTCGACGTCGATGCCGAAAGGTTCGAGATAATCCCTGATGTCGGCGAGCAGCGGCATGTCCGGGTCGGACGTTTCGGCGAGCCGCACATGGTAGGCGCGCAGGATGCGCACCGTGTCTTCCGAGCGCTCGATGTAGCGGCCGAGCCAGGTCAGGTTCTCCGCCGCGCGACTGGGCAGGCTGCCGGGCCTGGTGCGGCTGAAACTGTCGCCTTCCTGCGGCAGCAGCGTCTCGCGCTCCACCGGTTTGTCGCTGACAACCCAGACATCCGCTGCCTGGCCGCCACGCTGCATGGCGATCGCCGTCGGGTCGAGCGACAGGCCGATGCGGGCAAAACCGCCCGGCATCACCGTCCAGCCCTCCGGCGTTCGCGCCAGGTAGACGCGCAGGCTCGCTGGCCGCGGCTCCAGCCACCCGCCGACATAGACGGGCGTCGTCGAAAGCGTCACCGCTTCCTGGCCGACAAAATCGCCGCCATCGCGTTCGATGCGCGCCACCAGCTCCGCCCGCTCTCCGGCCGACAGCGCCGAACCGAGCTTCGTTGAATCGTCATCCTCGAAGGCAAGTCTCGTCGATAGCGCCGGGCCGATCACCATGCGATCGATGTTGGCCAGCACATGCGCGCGTTCGGTTGCTTGCCCGCACCACCATGTCGCGACGCTTGGCAGCAGCAATTCCTCGCCCCGCAAGGCCCGTGAAATCTTGGGCAGGAAGGCGAGCAGCGCACGCGTCTCCATCAGGCCGGAGCCAAGCGCATTGACGGTAGCAACCGCGCCCTGGCGGATCGCCTCGACCAGGCCCGGCGTGCCGATCTGCGAATCCGGGCGCAGTTCGAGCGGATCGGCGAAGGCGGCATCGAGCCGCCGCCACAACACGCTGATCGGCATCAGGCCGGAAACCGTGCGTACCATGAGCCGGCCGCCTGAAACGGTCAAATCCTCGCCTTCGAGCAGCATGATGCCAAGGTAGCGGGCGATGTAGGCGTGTTCGTAATAGGTTTCGTTGAGCGGCCCCGGCGTGAGGATGGCGACGCGGCCGTCGGTCTCCTTGGCCATGCCGATCAGCGCGTCGCGAAAACGGCGGAAAAAGCCGGCAAGGCGGTGCACATGCATCTCGCCATAGATGTCGGACAGCGCGCGTGTGGTGGCGACGCGGTTTTCCAGTGCGAAGCCGGCGCCGGACGGCGCCTGCGTGCGATCGCCAAGCACCCACCACTGGCCGTCAGGTCCACGGCCGAGCTCGAAGGCGCAGAAATGCAGGAAGTGGCCGCCGGCCGGCTTGGTGCCGAGGACAGGCCGCAAATATTCGGGGCTGGCGGCGATCAATCCCGCCGGCAGGATGCCTTTTTCGACCAGCCGGTTCGGCCCGTATATATCGGCGATGGTTTCCTCGAACAGTTCGGCGCGCTGCACGAGGCCGGCGCTGATCGCCGCCCACTCGCTCTCTTCGATGAGAACCGGGACATGCGCCAGCGGCCATTCGCGTTCATTGGCGCCGGCCTTGTCATAGACGCGGTAATAAACGCCGGCATCGCGCAGATACTGGTCGGCGCGGGCAAAGCGCTGGCCGAGCTTTTCAGCACCGAGTTCCTCGAGCGCCTCGACAAAATGCTTCCAGGCCGGGCGAGGATTGCCCGATGCATCGACCATCTCGTCGACGACGCCGTCGATGGGCTGGTAGTGCTCCAGCAGGCTGTGGGTCTGCGGCTTGCCGCGTCCCCTCTTGTGATTCCCCTTTGCCATCGCTGATCAGAGTCTTGCCGGCCGCCGAAGGTCAAGGGTCATCGGGAAATCTTCCGCCGGTTGTTCTTCACGGATCACATAGGCGGATGGCGTATGACCACGCGGTTCGAAGCGGGCGAGCCGCCGAGCTTCCGCCTCGTTGCCATTGACCGGAAAGGTATCGTAATTGCGCCCGCCGGGATGGGCGACATGGTAGACGCAGCCGCCGACCGCTCGGCCCGACCAGCGATCATAGATGTCGAAGACCAGCGGCGTGTTGACCAGCAGCGCCGGGTGCAGGCCCGATGCCGGCTGCCAGGCCTTGAAGCGCACGCCTGCCACCGCCACTTCGCGATTGTCAGTGACCTTCATCGGCACGATGCGGCCGTTGCAGACGACTGCGTGGCGCTCCGGGTTCAGCCCTTCGGTCTTGACCTGCAGCCGTTCGACCGAGGAATCGACGAAGCGCACGGTGCCGCCGATCGCGCCTTGCTCGCCCATGACATGCCACGGCTCCAGCGCCTGGCGCAGTTCCAGCTTGATGCCGGCATGCTGAACCTCGCCGCAGAACGGAAAGCGGAATTCGAGCTGGGCATCGAACCATTCGGGACGGAACTCAAAACCGTTGAGCTTGAGGTCGTCGAGCACGTCGAGAAAATCGGCCCAGACATGATGCGGCAGCATGAAGCGGTCATGCAGCGATGTGCCCCAACGCACGAAACGGCCGTCGAGCGGGCTCTTCCAGGCACGGGCAATGATAGCGCGGACCAAAAGTTGCTGCGCGAGGCTCATGCGCGCATTGGGCGGCATCTCGAAGCCGCGGAATTCGACCAGCCCCAGCCGGCCGGTCGGTCCGTCGGGCGAGAACAGCTTGTCGATGCAGATTTCCGAACGATGCGTATTCCCGGTGACGTCGGTCAACAAATTGCGGAACAGCCGGTCGACCAGCCATGGCAAGGGTGCGTTGCCCTGGTCTGGATGCGGCACCTGCGCCATAGCGATCTCAAGCTCGTAGAGCGAGTCGTGACGCGCTTCGTCGAAGCGTGGCGCCTGGCTGGTCGGCCCGATGAACAGGCCGGAGAACAGGTAGGACAGCGACGGATGGCGCTGCCATTGCAGCACCAGGCTCTTCAGCAGGTCCGGCCTTCGCAGGAACGGGCTGTCATTGGGTGTCGCACCGCCGACCACGACATGGTTGCCGCCGCCGGTGCCGGTGTGGCGGCCATCGATCATGAACTTGTCTGCGCCAAGCCGTGTCTGCCGCGCCTCCTCGTAGATCGCCGTCGTCGTCGCCACGCAATCCTGCCAGTTGGAAGCAGGATGGATGTTGACCTCGATGACGCCTGGGTCAGGCGCGACGCGGATGACGTTGAGGCGCGGATCGTGCGGCGGGCCATAGCCTTCGATGTGCACGGGAAGGCCTATCGCCTTCGCCGCGTTCTCGGCCGCCGCGACCAGTTCGAGATAGTCTTCCAGCGCCTCGACCGGCGGCATGAACACGCAAAGCCGGCCATCGCGCGGTTCGACCGAAAGTGCGGTGCGCACCGCGCCGCCGATCTCGGTGATCTCCTGCTCGACCCGCTCCTGCTGGCCGGTCGCAGCGGTGAACGATGCCGCCTGCTGGCGGCGCGCCATCTCGTCGGCGCCTTCCAGTTCGGCTGGAGCCGGTCCGGCCAGTATGGCTTCACGCGCGGGCAGCGGGCCGCGTGGCAGTGACGGATCGACCGGCACGATATAAGGGAATTGCTCCGGCGGCACATAGGGCAACGTGCCGAGCGGCAGCCGGTAGCCGACCGGTGAATCGCCTGGCACCAGGAACAGCCGGCCACGCCGCGTCTTCCATTTTTCCGAACGCCAGCGCGGATCCGATGCCTGGCTGTTCCAGCGCTGGACGGGGAGCACATAGCCGGACGGTTTGGTCAGCCCGCGCTCGAACACTTTCGCCATGCGGCTGCGTTCTTCCGGATCCTCCAGCCTGGAGTTGGACGGATCGACATTGTCGGGCAGCTTGCCTTCCTTGAGCAGCCATTCGGCCGGATCCTCATAGGCTTCGCTGACCATGGCTTTGTCGATGCCGAGCTCGCCGGCAATCGCGGTGAGCAGGCTTTCGGCCTGCTTCGGGCCGATATCGGCCTCGCTCTTTTCGCGTGCGATCAGCGACGGATCGCTCCACACCGGCTGGCCGTCGGCACGCCAGTAGAGCGAAAAGGTCCAGCGCGGCAGGCTTTCGCCCGGATACCATTTGCCCTGGCCGTAATGGAGAAAGCCGCCCGGCGCAAAGCGCTCGCGCAGTTTACGGATCAGTTCGTCGGCCTTTTCGCGCTTGGTGGGACCGACGGCGGCGGTGTTCCATTCGGCCGACTCGAAATCGTCGATCGACACGAAAGTCGGCTCGCCGCCCATGGTGAGCCGCACGTCCCCGGCGGCAAGTGCTTTATCGACCTTGTTGCCCAGAGCGTCGAGCGCCTGCCAGCTTTCGTCCGAAAATGGCTTGGTGATGCGCGGATGTTCGGCGATGCGGTCGACCCGCATCTCGAAGCCGAATTCGACATTGGCGAAGCTCGCCATGCCGGAAATCGGGGCCGCGTTGCGGAAATGCGGCGTGGCGGCCAGCGGCACATGGCTCTCGCCGGTGAGCAGGCCCGAGGTCGGATCGAAGCCGATCCAGCCGGCGCCGGGAAGATAGACCTCGCACCACGCATGCAGATCGGTGAAGTCGACGGCGGTTCCGGCTGGACCGTCCAGCGCCACCAGATCGGGCTTCAACTGGACCAGATAGCCGGAAACGAAGCGCGCCGCGATGCCGAGATTGCGCAGGATCTGCACCAGCAGCCAGCTCGAATCCCGGCACGATCCCTTTTTCGCGGCCAAGGTCTCTTCCGGCGAGAACACACCGGTTTCCATGCGCACGATATAGGCGATCTCGCGCTGCAGCCGCGCGTTGAGATCGACCAGGAAATTGACGGTGTTGGCAGCGCTGCGATCGATGGTCTTCAGCAGCGCCGACAGCAGCGGTCCCGCCGGCTCCGGAGTGCGATAGATGGCGAGATCGTCGCGTATTTCTTCCGGATACTCGAACGGAAACGCCTCGGCCGACGGCTCGACGAAGAAATCGAACGGATTGTAGACCGTCATGTCGGCGACGAGGTCAACCTCGATCTTCAACTCCGTCACCGGCTCCGGAAAGACGAAGCGGGCGAGGAAATTGCCGTAAGGATCCTGCTGCAGATTGACGAAGTGGTTCGCCGGCTCGACCTTGAGCGAATGGCTCAGCACCTTGGTACGGGAATGCGGCGCCGGCTGCAGCCGGATGATCTGGGGCCCGAGAACCACCGGCCGGTCGTATTTGTAATGGGTCAGGTGGTAGACGGCTGCCAGAATTGCCATGGGGCCCCGGAATTCAGCGTTTCAAACGATTTCGCTGAACCCTGACACATCTGGCGACCATTCTCCAAGCAGAGATGTTGCGGTGCACCTAATTTAAGCAACGGTTGCCGGCTCAGAAAAATGCCTGCAACCCCGTCTGCGCCCTTCCCAGGATCAGCGCATGCACGTCATGCGTGCCTTCATAGGTGTTGACCGTCTCCAGGTTCTGCGCATGGCGCATGACGTGGTAGCCGATCTGGATGCCGTTGCCGCCATGCATGTCGCGGGCCTGGCGGGCGATGTCCAGCGCCTTGCCGCAATTGTTGCGCTTGACGATCGAGATCATTTCCGGCGCCATCTTGCCTTCATCCAGCAGCCGCCCGACGCGCAAGGACGCCTGCAATCCCAACGCAATTTCGGTCTGCATGTCGGCAAGCTTCTTCTGGTAGAGCTGCGTCCCGGCCAGCGGCTTGCCGAACTGCTTGCGGTCGAGACCGTATTGGCGGGCGCGGTGCCAGCAATCCTCGGCGGCGCCCATCGAGCCCCAGGAAATGCCGAAGCGAGCCCGGTTGAGGCATCCGAACGGTCCGCCAAGGCCCTTTGCGTTGGGCAGCAGCGCGTCCTCGCCGACCTCGACGCCTTCCATCACCACTTCGCCGGTGATCGACGCCCGCAGCGACAGCTTGCCGCCGATCTTCGGCGCCGAAAGCCCTTTCATGCCCTTTTCCAGCACGAAGCCACGGATCTCGTCCTTGCCGTTCTCGCCCTTCAGCTTCGCCCAGACGACGAACACATCGGCGACGGGCGCGTTGGAAATCCACATCTTCGAACCGGACAGCTTGTAGCCGTTGGCGGTCCTCTCGGCGCGCGTCTTCATACCGCCCGGGTCGGAGCCTGCATCCGGCTCGGTCAGGCCGAAACAGCCGATCCACTCGCCGCTGGCGAGCTTGGGCAGGTACTTCTTGCGCTGTTCGTCCGAGCCATAGGCATAGATCGGATACATCACCAGCGACGACTGCACTGACATCATCGACCGATAGCCGGAATCGACGCGCTCTACTTCGCGTGCGACCAGCCCATAGGTGACGTAGTTCGCGCCAAGCCCGCCGAATTCTTCAGGGATGTTGATGCCGAGCAGGCCGGCCTCGCCCATTTCACGGAAGATCGCGGTGTCGAAGGTCTCGTTGAGGTAGGCGTCCTCGATCCGCGGCGCCAGTCTGTCGGCGGCGAAGGCGGCCGCCCCGTCGCGCACCATGCGCTCGTCTTCCGAAAGCTGGCCCTCGATCAGGAACGGGTCTTCCCAGACGAATGCGTTCTTGTCGGCGGCCATCGCGTTTCTCCCAACCAATGCATGTCGCTCAAAACGATGACATGCATGAAGCAAAATGTTGGCCCGTTCTATCGGCCTGTGCCTCGAAAAAATCAAACGAAATTGATTCACCGATCAATGAGCATTAAGAATGGATCATGAGTGTCCAGCGCCGCCTTTTGCCCAACATCAGCGCCCTTGCCGCCTTCGAGGCTGTGGCCCGGCTCGGCAGTTTCACCGCCGCCGCCCAGGAGCTCGATCTGACCCAGGGCGCGGTCAGCCGCCAGATCAAACTTCTGGAAGATCAGTTCGGCCGCCGGCTGTTCGAACGCGACAGCCGCAATGTCAGGCTGTCGACATCGGGCGAGATCTACGCCGAGGCGGTGCGTTCAGCACTTGGGCAATTGCGTGACGCAGCCCTTGGATTGATGAGCAATCGGCATAGTGGTATCCTGAACCTTGCCATTTTGCCGACCTTCGGCACGCGCTGGCTGATGCCGATGATCCCCGATTTCGTCGAAAACAATCCCGATATCACCATCAACTTCGTCACCCGCGTCGGCCGCTTCGACTTCGCCAGGGAGAGGCTGGATGCCGCCATCCACTACGGCCTGCCGGACTGGCCGGAGGCCGACTCGACACTGTTGGTGCGCGAAACCGTGGCGCCGGTCGTGTCGCCCGAATTCCTCGCCGGCCGCGCCATCGCCTCACCGGCCGATATCGGCCGCCTGCCGCTGCTGCACATGGCGACGCGTCCTGGCGCCTGGACCGAATGGTTCGAGCATCAGGGCCTGAGCGCGCCGACCGGACCCGGCATGCAGTTCGAACAGTTCGGCACCGCCGCCCAGGCCTGCATGGCGGGGCTCGGTGTGGCGCTGCTGCCGTTGATCCTTATTGCAGGCGAATTGCAGCGCGGCCAGCTGGTGCCGGCGCCAGGCCAGCCCATGCAAAGCCGCAGTGCCTACTATCTCGTCGTCCCGCACGACAAGCGCGGCCATCCGCCGGTCGCCAGTTTTCGCGACTGGCTGCTGGGCCAGGTCGCACGTCAAATTTGACTTGGCCGGTTTATCAAAAATTGATAATATTGGATAAAGCGAAAGGAGAGACCATGCCTGCAAGCTACAGCATCGGCACCCGCTATGAGACATTGGTTCGCGAGTTGGTGGAAAGCGGCCGCTATGCCAGCGCCAGTGAGGTTATGCGCGATAGCCTGCGCCTGCTGGAAGAGCGCGAAGAACAGCGCAAGGCAAAGCTTGCTGCGTTGCGCGCGGATATCCGCAAAGGCGTGGAAAGCGGCCCAGGTATCCTTGCCGAAGAGGTATTTCAGCGGCTGGAAGCAAAATACCGCGGCGGAAAGCCGTGAACTATGGCGGTCATATTTGCGCCAGCCGCCGCGCAGGACGTCGAAGAGATCAGCGACTACATCCATGCTGAAAATCCGGCTGCGGGTCGGCGCTTCATTGCCGCGCTCAGGGAACGCTGTAGCCGCATTGCAGACGTGCCGCATGGCGGCGTCCCCCGCCCGACCCTATGGCCCGGCCTGCGCTCCTTTGCATTTCATCGCTATGTTATTTTCTACCCCACCGACGGCGATGAGGTGCGTGTCGAGCGCGTCTTGCATGGTGCCCGCGACATCCCAACTATTCTTGAGGGAGGACAGCCACTCAATGGCTCTTGAACTCCACGCCTCCCTGTCTCGTTGGGCTGGAACACTCATAGGGCTCGTCGCAGAATAGCTACTTTCGCTTCAGCGCATCCGCCAAAGCAGCACCGAACGCTCCCTGTTGCGCCGGCCGCTCCGGCTGGCGTTGCTGGGGTGCCGGCGAACGTGGTGCCGGCCTGCCGCCACCATTGTCGCGCGGTCCGCTGCGCGGTGCACCGCCCTCGCCGCTATCCTTGCGCATGGAAAGCGCGATGCGCTTGCGCTTGATGTCGACATCGACGACCCGCACCTTCACCACGTCGCCGGCCTTGACCACCTCATGCGCATCCTTGATGAACCGATCGGCCAGCTGCGAGACATGCACCAGCCCGTCCTGATGCACGCCGATATCGACGAAGGCGCCGAAGGCGGCCACGTTGGTGACCGTGCCTTCCAGCAGCATGCCGGGCTTCAGATCCTTGATGTCGTCGATGCCGTCGGCGAAGGTCGCCGTCTTGAAGCCTGGGCGCGGGTCGCGGCCGGGCTTTTCCAGCTCCGCCAGGATATCGCGCACCGTCGGCAAGCCGAAACGCTCGTCGACGAAGACGCGTGGGTCGAGTGCCTTGAGCGCGGCACTATCGCCCATCAACGACCGCACATCGCGCCCGCAGGCAGCGACGATCTTCTTCGCCACGCCATAGGCCTCCGGATGCACCGACGAGGCGTCGAGCGGCTCGCTGCCATTGGCAATGCGCAGGAAGCCGGCGGATTGTTCGAAGGCCCGAGGTCCGAGCCGCGGCACCTTGAGCAGGTCCTTCCGGCTGGCGAAGGGCCCGGTCGCATCGCGATGCGCAACGATCGCGTCGGCCAGCGATGCGCCCAGACCTGAAACGCGCGCCAAAAGCGGCGCCGAGGCAGTGTTGAGATCGACGCCGACGGCATTGACCGCGTCCTCGACCACCGCTTCCAGCGAGCGGCCGAGCCGGTACTGGTCGACATCGTGCTGGTACTGGCCGACGCCGATCGATTTGGGCTCGATCTTGACCAGTTCGGCCAGCGGATCCTGCAGCCGCCGGGCGATCGACACGGCGCCGCGCAACGACACATCGAGACCGGGGAATTCCGCCGCCGCCGTTGCCGATGCCGAATAGACAGAGGCGCCGGCCTCGCTGACGATCACTTTCAGTGGCTTGGGGCCACCGTCCGCCGGCATGTCGGACAGCATGTCGGCCACCAGCTTTTCGGTCTCGCGGCTGCCGGTGCCGTTGCCGATCGAAATCAGCTCGACCTTGTGCAGGCGGATGAGCTTGGCGAGTTCCGCCTGCGTGCCACGCACATCGTTTCTGGGCGGAAATGGATAGACCGTCGTCGTTGTCAGCACCTTGCCAGTGCCGTCGACCACCGCCACCTTGACGCCGGTGCGGATGCCGGGGTCGAGCCCCATCGTGGCGCGCGAGCCGGCGGGAGCGGCCAGCAGTAGATCCTTGAGGTTGCGGGCAAAGACGTGGATCGCTTCCTCCTCCGCCCGCTCGCGCAGATCGCGCATCAAATCGAGCGTCAGGTGCAGCGACAGTTTTATACGCCAGGTCCAGCCCGCCACCTCCATCAGCCATCTGTCACCCGGAAGGCTGCCGCCGATGGCATAGGCATTGGCGATCATCCGCTCGACCGGCTTCACCGGTGAGGTGTCATCGGCATCGACCTCGATGTCGAGCGACAGCACTTCCTCGTTGCGGCCGCGCAGCATCGCCAGCGCGCGATGGCTCGGCACATTTGCCCAACGCTCGACATGGTCGAAATAATCGGAGAATTTCGCGCCGGCCTCCTGCTTGCCGTCGACCACCCTGGCGCGCATGAAGGCGCGCTCCTTCATGTAGCTGCGCAATTTGCCGACCAGATCGGCATTCTCGGCGAATTGTTCCGACAGGATGTCGCGCGCGCCCTCGAGCGCCGCCTTGGTATCGGCCACCTCTTCGTTGACATAGGCCAGCGCCAGTTCGGCAGGCACCAATGAGCGGTTCGCCAAGATGGCTTCGGCCAGCGGCCCCAGCCCGCGCTCCCTGGCGATCTCGGCCTTGGTCCGGCGTTTGGGCTTGTAGGGCAGGTAGATGTCCTCAAGTTCCGCCTTGGTGATGGCGGCGATGATCTTGCCTTCAAGCTCCTCGGTCAGCTTGCCCTGTTCGCGGATCGAGCCAAGGATGGTGTCGCGGCGCGCGTCGAGCTCGCGCAGATAGGCAAGGCGTTCGGCAAGATCGCGCAATTGCGTGTCGTCGAGCCCGCCGGTGACTTCCTTGCGGTAGCGCGCCACGAACGGCACTGTCGCGCCCTCATCGAGCAGTTCGATCGCCGCGGCCGCCTGTTCGGGCCGCGCGCTGATCTCGGCCGCGATGATGGCTGCAATGCGCTTGATGTCGGATGCCATGTCGTTCCTGCTCTCATCCAAAGAGCGGCGACCATAGGCGCAGACGTCCGGCCCGCCAACCGCCGCGCTTCGATCAGCCCGGCGGTCCACAGGAAAGCGTGCGCCAATGTGGCGATCGCGGCGCGCCTAGATCAGCCGGCTCAGCGCCTCGAAGAACGCGACGATCTCGATATCGAGCGGATCGTCGACAGGCTCCGGCTGCGACGACATCTTGGCGATCACCACTTCGGTCCTGGGATCGACATACAGCCACTGGCCATGAATACCGATGCCGCAATAGGCGCCGTTCTCGTGTCCAGTCTGGTACCATTTGTTCCGGTAACGGCCCTTGGGAAACAGTGGCAGCATCGCGCCGCGCTGCCAGGCGTCCGCACTGCCGCCAGTGCTGGTCGTGTCGCGCACCCAGGCTTCCGGTACGATGCGGCGGCCATTGGCCATGCCACCTTGCCGCATCATCTCGCCGACACGCGCCAGGTCGCGCGGCGTCACCGAAATGCCGCCGGCCGTGCGCGCCGTGCCTTCCATGTCGACGCCGATCGAGGCTTCGCTGACAGCGCCGAGCGGCAGCCACAGCTTCTCGCGCATCAGGTCGGTGAACCGCTGGCCCGACGCACGCTCGAGCAGCAGGCCGAGCAGGTCGGAATTCGGCGAGCGGTAGCGGAAGGTCTGGCCATGCGGCTCTGCAAGGCGTTGCAGGGTCAGGATGAATTCGCGCAGGCTCTCCGTGCCGCCGCCCGGATTCCACAGCGTGGCACGGCGATAGCGGGCGAAAGCACTTTCCGGATCGAGATAGGCTTCCTCGAAATCGAGACTGACGCTCATATCGAGCACATGCCGCACGCTCGCATCGCCATAGGCCGAGCCGGCGGCTTCGGGGATGTAGGCCGTCACCGGCGCTTCCGGGTCGAACATCCCCTCGCCTTCTAGTATGCCGGCAATGATGGCGGTCAGCGACTTGCTGATCGAAAAGATGATGTGGCGGGCGCCGAAATCCATATGCGGCGCGAACCAGTCGCCGACGATCCTGCCGCCTTTCATCACCGTCAGTGCGTCGGTGCTCGAACGTGCGAGAAAATCAGCCACCGTCTCCGGTGTGCCGGCGATCGTGACCTTCTCGCCGAGCAGGCCGCCCATATCGCGCACGGGGGTTTCGACAACGCCCGACGTCGCCGCCACCCGGGCGGTCGGCACCAGTTCGCCGAGATTCTGGAACGACCACCGGTTGAACGGGTTCTCGCGCCAATTGGCGAGCACGACCTGGTTGCGCCGGAAGCCATAGCGGGTCTCGAACACGGTTTTGCCGGTCATGGCGTTTCCTTCCGGGTCGTTTCTTCTTTGTGGAGGCTCAGCGAAGTGCCGTGGCGATAGCGTGCACGGCTTTCAGCGTCGCTATGGAATAGGCACCATTGGCGAAATCCGGCCAGGTCGAAAGCTTCACCACGACCATTCCGGTGTTCCAGTCGATATGGATCATCTGACCGAACACGCCGCGGCACATCAGTGCGCGCGAGCGCGGGTCCTCGATCCAGAACTGGTTGCGATAGCTGCCCTCCGGCAGGCTGGGGCTGAAGTCCGGCCCATGCCTGCCGTTGCGCGTGTCCTCGACCCAGCCGGCCGGCACGACGCCGCCACCATTGTCGAGGATCAATTGGCCGAAGCGGCCATAATCGCGCAACGTTGCATTGAAGCCGCCATCGGCCACCGCATAGCCGGCGCTGTCGACGGTGAAGCAGGCGCTTTCGTCGGCGCCGAGCTTTTGCCAGAGCTCTTCCGAAACCAGCTGCGGCAGCCGTTTGCCTGTCACCCGCTCCATGATGAAGGCGAGCACATCGGTCTCGATCGAGCGGTATTCGAATTGAGCCCCGTGCGGGCGGATCGTGTCCTTCAAGCCCAGGATCAGCTCGAACATGTGCGAGGGCCAGCGAAAATCCGGATCGCTGCCCGGCGGCACCGGCTTCCAGCCGGTGGCGACATCGACCTGGCCGATGTCGGAATAGCGGTCGGTATATTCCTCGGAGAAACGCACGCCGCTCGTCATGTCGAGCACATGCTGCACATTGGCGCCGGCCCAGCCGGTGGCGCCGAGCTCCGGCAAATAATCCGTGACCGGCCTGGCCGGACCGATCAGGCGGCGCCCGACCAGTATGCCGAATACCGAACCGGTGACGGACTTGGCCATCGACTGCGACAGGTGCAGCGTGCGCTCACCCATGCCGTTGAAATAGCGCTCATAGGCTATCTTGCCGTCCTTGAGCACCAGAAAACCGTCCGTATAGGTCTCGTCGAGCAGCCCGGCGAGTGTCGTCGGCTTGCCCTCGCTGTCCTCGACCGCCAGCCCGTCAAGATCGACCACGGCGCGTTCGAGACGGCGGCGATGGCCGTTGCCGCGCCAGACTTCGGCGGTCGGCAGAATTTCACGGATGTGCTGGAACGCCCAGCGGTTCCATGGCGGCCGGTCCCAGTCGAGCTTCGGCGGCACCATGGCGGGCGGCGAGCCCTGCATGATCGGCGGCCGCGGATCGCTGTTGCGATAGGAGTCCATGAAAGCCATTCCCGGAAAAGAAAAGACCCGGCGGCATGTACCGCCGGGTCCGTCATGCAGCGATTACTTCTGCAGTTCGGTCCAGATCTTGGTGTAGATGTCCTGGATTTCAGGCGCGCACATCTTCTGGAATTCGCCCTGTGGCTTCGCTGCGGCCGGAATGACGACTTCCGGCGCATCTTTCATGTCGGCCGGCATGTATTTGTCCGAGCCGGTGATGGCGTTGGCATAGCGGTGGAAGGCCGACAGGCCCGCCGCGTTTTCCGGATCCATGATGAAGTTCTGGAACAGCTTGGCGTTGTCGACGTTCTTGGCTTCCTTCAGGACGACCACGTTATCGCTCCACAGGCCGTAACCTTCCTTTGGATAATTGTAGTGGATGGCCGGATTGGCCAGCCGCTGGCGCAGCGCCGAGCCGTTCCAGTCGCTGGTTGCCTTGAAGTCGCCGGCGCCCATCTTCTCGATGGTGTTGTATTCCATGGCGATCCAGTTCGGCTTGGCCGCGACCAGCGTGTCACGCACCTTCTTCAGCACCGCCTTGTCGTCCGTGCACTGCTGGCCGCCGACATATTTGATCGCCGCGAAGATGACGTCATTCATCTCGGGAACGACGTTGACCTTGCCCTTCAGCTCGTCCGGCGTGTTGAAGATGATGCCCCAGCTGTCGGCCGGTCCCTTGTAGGCGTCGGTGTTGACGACGACGCCCACCGTGCCCAGCGCCCACGGCACCGAGTATTTGCGGCCTGGATCGAAGTCGGGGTTGGCCCATTCGGGCGCTACATTCTTGAAGTTCTCCATCTTGCCGGGGTCGGTTTCCAGGACAAGGCCTTCCTTAATCCAGATCGGCACGTAGGTCTGCGAGGGTACCGCAATGTCGAAGCCGGTGCCGCCCTGCCGGACCTTGGCAAGCGCGGTGTCGTTTGAATCGTAATCGGTGATGGTCACCTTGACGTTGTATTTGGCCTCGAACTTCTTGATCACGTCGGGGCTGGTGTAGTTGCCCCAATTGTAGATGTTGAGCACGCCGTCGGCGCGGGCCAAGCCCGTCGAGGCGAGCAACGCCAACCCCATGGCGGTTGCTGTTGTTTTCCAGTTCATGGTTTTAACTCCCATTTTTCGGTTCAGTCTCGTTTCCTGCTGACGAAGAAAAACAACGTGACGATCGCGACCGAAAGCAGCAGGAAGGCGGTCGATATCGCGTTGATCTCGGGTGTGATGCCGCGGCGGATCTGGCCGAGCATGTAGGTGGGCAGCGTGTCCTGGCCGCCCGATTTGACGAACTCGGTGATGACGACGTCGTCGAGCGAAATGACGAAGGCCAGCATCAGCCCGGCCAGGATGCCGGGCCACAGGAGCGGCAGCGTGATGCGCCGGAACGTCTTCCAGGGCGTCGCGTAGAGGTCGGCTGCGGCACGCTCCAGCGTCAGGTCCATATTCTCAAGCCGCGCCCGGATCGGCAAATAGGCAAAGGGAATGCAGAACGCCGTGTGCGCGGCGACCAGATAGCCGATGCCGGAATAGCCGGTGAAGATCTTGATGCGCGAGAAGAAGATCAGCAGCGCCACGCCGGTGACGATCTCGGGCACCATCAGCGGCTGGTTGATCGCCGCATACTTGAAGGTGAGGCCGGGATAGGACGCGGTGCGGGTGGTGGCGAGCGCCGCCATAGTGGCAAAGATCGTGGAGAGCACCGCCGCAATGGAGCCGATCTGGAAGGAACGCAGCGTGGCATCGACGACCTGCGTGTTCTGCCATGCCGACTGGAACCATTTCAGCGAAAAGCCGCCCCATTCGGAGGTCGAGCTCGCCGCGTTGAAGGCATAGATGACCAGCACGATGATCGGCAGATACAGCACGATAAAGCAGGTCGCGGCGATCGCGCTGAATCCTGGCTGGTGCTTGATGGAAAAGTTCTTAGCCATGACGCACCCCCGACTTGCCGGCATTGCGCACATAGGCAAGCAGCGCCACCATGACGATGATCATGACGGCGATCGACAGCGCCGAGCCGAGTGGCCAGTTGCGGCCCTGCCCGAACTGCAATTCGATCAGGTTGGACAGCATCATGTTCTTGCCGCCGCCAAGCACGCTCGGTGTCACATAGGCGCCAAGCGCTGGAATGAAGACCAGGATGGAGCCGGCGATGACGCCCGGCTTGACCATCGGAAAGATAATCCGCCGCAGCACCTGGAAGCGCGTGGCGTAAAGGTCGTAGCCCGCCTCGACCAGCCGGAAATCCAGCTTTTCCATGCTGGCGTAGATCGGCAGCACCATCAGCGGCAGGTAGACATAGGCCATGCCGATCAGGATCGCCGTGTCGGTGTAGAGGATCTGGATCGGCGCCGAGATGATGCCGAGCTTGAGCAGCATTGTGTTGATGATGCCTTCGTTGCGGATGATCTGCAGCACTGCGAAGGTGCGGATCAAAAGGTTGGTCCAGAACGGAATGGTGATCAGGAACAGCCAGAGATCGCGGGTCTTTTCGCTGCGCGTCGCCATGAAATAGGCGGTCGGGAAACCAAGCACCAAGGTGGCGATCGTCGTCACCACCGAGAGCTTGATCGAGCGCAGGAAGATGGTGACGTGGGCGGCGGCGATCGAAAGCGTGTCGTCGAAGATATCGCGTTCCAGAAACACCGCTATCCAGGCTTCCGGCGAGAACTGCCACTTCACGTCGCCATAGGAGCCTGGCGTCAGGAACGAGTACACGAGCACGATCAGCAAAGGGCCGGTCGCGGCGAGGAAAATGACCAGCAGCGCTGGTGCTGACAAAAGCCAGCGGTCACGGACATCGCGCCGCTCCGCTGCCTTGGCGACTTCTTCCGCGGTCGCCATCGTCAGTCCTTCAGGACCTGGGCGGCATCGCTGCCGATGAGGATCCCGACCGCGTCGCCCTTCTCGAAACCGCAGCCCGCGCTGCGCGTGTTCTGCTGGCGTACGGTGAAGAGTTCGCCGCTGTCGAGATGAACATGGATGTGGGTGTCGGTACCGAAATAGACGATATTATCGACCCTCCCCGACAGTTCGCCCTTGGCCTTGGTCAGCTTGGCGTGTTCAGGCCGAACCACGACCGTGGCATTGGGCTTGGGCTGGAAACCCTGGGCCACGGTCGCCTCGATGGTCGCACCGGACTTGAGCGTGGCGCGCGCCTTGCCGTTGGCCATCTCGCTGATGGCGGCCGTCAGGAAGTTGGTTTCACCGATAAAGTCGGCGACGAAGCGTTCGGCCGGCTTGTCGTAGATATCCCAGGGCGAACCGACCTGGAGGATCTTGCCCGATGACATGACCGCGATGCGGTCGGACATGGTCAGCGCTTCTTCCTGGTCGTGGGTGACGAAGATGAAGGTGATGCCGGTCTCGTGCTGCAGCCGCTTCAACTCGATCTGCATCTCCTTGCGCAGCTTGTAGTCGAGCGCCGACAGTGGCTCGTCGAGCAAAAGCACCTTCGGCTGCGGTGCCAAGGCGCGGGCCAAGGCCACGCGCTGCTGCTGGCCGCCGGAGATCTGGCTGGTGCGACGACCGGCGAGTGCCTCCATCTTGACCAGCTTCAGCATCTCGGCGACGCGCGCCTTGATCTCGGCCTTCGGCTTACCCAGCATTTCCAGGCCAAAGCCGATATTGTCGGCGACCGTCATGTGCGGGAACAGCGCATAGGATTGGAAAACGGTGTTGACCGGCCGCTTGAAGGGTGGCAGCGGCGCGATGTCCTGGCCGTAGAGCAGGATTTCACCGGCGGTTGGAAAATCGAAGCCGGCGATCAGCCTGAGCAACGTCGTCTTGCCGCAGCCGGATGGCCCCAGCAACGTGAAGAATTCGTTCTCGCGGATAGATACCGAGACCGTGTCGAGGGCAGCTACCTGCCCCTCACCTGATCCGAAAATTTTGCTGACGTTTACTACTTCAATCGCATTCCGATCCGGTTTGTCCGGCACGATTACGCCTCACTGTTGACCCCGCTCTTGCTGGCGGAGCTCTTCCCCTGTTCGATGTGACCACATGGCCGGTGGGTTGGCAAGCCCGGCATTGGGTCACAGTTCAGTCAGTCATTGAGGCCTGCAAGCCCCATGCCATAGTCAGGCCTGATAGGTGATCTTGCCGCCGCAAATCGTCGTCACCGGCCGCACCTTGTGCAGATCGGCCGGGGCGGTGTTCTCGATATCCATCGACAAAACCACCAGATCGGCCATGTAGCCCGATCTCAGCGTGCCCTTGCGGTGCTCGGCGAATTCGGCGTAGGCGCCCTCGATCGTGTAACCGGCAATCGCTTCATGCAGTGAAAAACTCTGGTCCGGGTCGCTTTCTGCCCACGGTTTGCGCAACACTGCCGCCTGAATGCCCAGGATCGGATCGATCGGCGACACCGGCCAATCGGATGCGAAGACGACATGCGCGCCGGCATCCTTCAAGGTCCGCCAGGCATAGCTCAGCGGCCAGCGTGCCGGCCCGATGCGCGACACCGTCGGCTCCAGCGGAAAATCCATGGCGCCGGGCGGATGCGGCGGTTGCATGGAAGCAATGACGCCGAGTTCTGCGAAACGCGGCACATCCGATGTGGTGGTGACCTCGATGTGCTCGACCCGGTGACGGCTGTCGCGCTTGCCGTTCGCCTTCTGCGCCGCCTCATAACCGTCCAGCACCGCGCGCACCGCGCCGTCGCCGATCGAGTGCACGGCGATCTGCAGCCCGCGCCTGTCGGCCGCGACGGCCAGATCGATGAATTGTTGCGGCGTGAACAGCGGCTCGCCCACCCAGTCGGGCCGGTCGGCGTATGGCTCGACCATGACGGCTGTCCAGGAGTCGAGCACCCCGTCGTAGAACACCTTGACCATGCCCGACGACAGCCATTCGCTGTTGTAGCTTTCGGCCATACCAGATGCCTTGTCGAGCATGTCGAGCGTCATGAAATTCTTGTAGTGGAACGGGATCTTGACGCGGCAGGGCAAGCCTTCCTCGGCTTCGATCTCGGCCAGCAGCTCAAGCTGATAGAGGTTGCCGTCCATGTTCTGGATCGAGGTGATGCCGTGGCGGGCGCACCAGGCGAGCCCGCGCCGCATAATGTCGCGATCGGCGTCCCGCTCGGCCGCCGTCGGCATCGGGTCCGGCTCGCCGCCGGTCGACAGCCCCAGCCGCACCCGGCTTTCGCCGGCAAGGTCGAGCACCGGGCCAAAGGCCTCGCCTTCGCGCAATTCGCCGGCGGCCAGTCCATCGTCACCCATGACAATCTCATTGCCAGGGCCGAGCGTGCGCCCCTGCAGGATGCCGGCCATTTCCAACGCCTTGGTGTTGGCCCACATGGTGTGATGGTCTGGCGCCGCCATGCAGAACGGACGATCGGGCAAAATGGCGTCGAGGTGATGGCGCGTCACGCGCTCGCTGCCGAGCACGGTGTAGTCGACGCCTTGGCCGACCAGCATCTTCGCGTCGGGCCGGGTAGGCGCATAGTCGCGGATCGCCTTCTGCAGCGCCTCGAAGCCATGGATACCGGTGAGTTGAAGGTGGGCAAGTTCAGCCCCGCCCGAAAACAGATGCATGTGGGCTTCGATAAAACCCGGCAGGACGGAGCCGCCCTTGGCGTCGATTACCTTGGTGGCCGGTCCCTTGAACTCTTCGATGGAGGCGCGGCTGCCGATGGCGATGATTGCGCCGTCCTTGACGGCGACGGCCTCGGCGGTGGGATTGTCGTCGTCGATGGTCAGTACACGACCATTGATGACGATCAGATCCGCATTGTGACCTGCACCTGTGACAGACATCGCGACTCCGCGCTTTTGACGACTGACTGAGACCGACAACCTCTTGGCCAACGACCTGCCACTCCACCGGAGCGGCGCCATGGGACGAAAAAGAATGCCAGCGCGCTGTCTTGGAAATTCCCCTTGTCATCCCAAGAGGCAGCGTGGATAAAGAATGCGACTGATTATTCGCGTTTGTCAACATACCGAATCTGGAATGTATCGTGGACAGCAAGCTCCCACCATGTTGAGACCGGGCGGGGAACGAGGACATCGGACGGTGAAGCGCAGTCTCGACCGCAAAAGCAGGATAGCGCTCGAACCGCGCAAACAGCCGCGGCAAAAACGCTCCAGCAAGGTGGTCGACCGGATTCTCGACGCAGCGCTGGTCTTGACGCGGGAGCAAGGAACCAAGACGCCGACGACGCTGGCCATTGCGCAGCGCGCAGGCTTGTCGGTTGGTTCGATCTACCAATACTTTCCCAACAAGGAAGCCATTCTTCTGGACCTCGCCCGGCGCTGGCTGTCATCCTTTCCCGAGGTGATCGCCAAGCGTATCAAGGTCGCCCCGCCCACCAACCGTGAAGAGTTTCGGCAGGAAGTGCGCAAGCTCTTCATCGACACGTCCAGACTCTACCTCGAAAACGCCAGCCTGATGCCGGTGATCGAGGCCATTTCAGGCAACGCCGACCTCAGGCCGATCCAGAACGAATATGACGAGCAGATCATCGCGCTCTACGCCGCATGGCTGCAGCATGTGAACCCGGCGCTTGAAGACAATGTCGCCAGCCGGCTCGGCGTGCTGATGATGGACGTCGGGCACGCCTGCCGGCTTGTCGGGCTGAAAAGAGACCGCAAGACATACGACCTCATCGAGGACGATGTGGAAAGAATGTGGCTCGCTCTGGTGAGCCCTTATCTCAATCTTGAATCTTGACTGATTTCGCACTTCGAGAGGAATTTATGAAGACTGTTTTCTCCCCCCTTCACGCCGGCCATGCCGGTCAAATGGAACTGGTCACATCAGCCATCGTGCCGGGTTTCGAGAAGCCATCGAGGGCCGAATTCATCAAGGCGCGGGTCGAAAGCGAGAAACTGGGTCCCATCATCGCGCCGCACGAACATGACCTCGCCGCCGCCAAGCGCATCCACAAATCAGACTATATCGACTTTCTCCCGACGGTCTGGCCGCAATGGCTGGAAGCAGGTCTCACAGGCACGGCGATGCCCTTCACATGGCCGACGCGCGGCCTGCGCGGCGACGTGCCGCCAAAGCGCGTCGACGCGCTGCTCGGCTATTATTCCTTCGATGCCGGCGCCACTTTCGTCGAAGGCACGTGGGCCGCGATCAAGTCTTCCTACGACGTAGCGCTGACCGCCGCCGGCCTGCTCAAGGATGGCGAGGCTTCCGCCTTCGCGCTCTGCCGTCCGCCCGGCCACCATGCCGGGGCTGGCTTCATGGGCGGCTATTGCTACATCAACAACGCCGCTGTCGCCGCGCAATGGTTCCGCGACCACGGCGCCAAACGCATCTCGATCCTCGATGTCGACTACCATCACGGCAACGGTACGCAGGAGATCTTCTACGACCGTGCCGACGTCCAGGTGCTCAATCTGCATGGCGATCCGATGGTCGAGTACCCGTTCTTCCTCGGCCATGCCGACGAACGCGGCGCGGGTGCCGGCGAAGGCTTCAACATCAATTATCCGATGCCCTTCGGCACCGACTGGGATGCATGGAACGCCTCGCTCGAGGATGCCTGCGGCAGGCTCGCCGCTTATGCACCGGATGTCGTCATCGTCTCGCTGGGTGTCGATACGTTCGAGAAGGACCCGATCAGCCAGTTCAAGCTGAAGACGTCTGATTATCCCAAGATCGGCCGCCGCATCGCCAGGCTCGGCCTGCCGACGCTGTTCGTCATGGAAGGCGGCTATGCCGTCGAGGAGATCGGCATCAACGCGGTCGGCGTGCTGACCGGGTTCGAGGATCGGTAAATGCCTGTCGTCCAGGAGCATCTGGCGGTTTTGGGACAACGACAGGCATAAGCAAAGGACCACCGGGACCGGGCGGCAACATCGCCCGGCTCCGACTATCGGGCCAAGGCACCCCCTTCGGCACAGCAACCGGCGCGCCCGTCTGTCCAATGCTCCCGAGCCTGGCGAAATCGACCAGCCGCCGAGGTGGCCGGCGAAGACTTTCGCGTCCCGGTCGTCTGTCCAGGGCGCGAAAACCGAGCTGTGAGTCGCGCCGGAGTCCATCAGATTCGATTTTGTCAAATCGCGTTTGATGTCAGATTCAACTGCGGGTAGATTAGACCCGAATCAGCCGGTCCTGGGGGGCGCGGCGACCACCCAAAGTCTTTTGTTCCGGAGCTTTTCCGGCACCAGACGCGGACGGCTTCGCGTTCCCTGAATGGATTCGGGATTTGGTTCGGTGCAGCCCTGCGCCACGCGTGTGTCTTCGTCAAAGTAATGCGTATTCGGGTTCGGCGGCTGGCTTCCAGTATCCGGACAGCAGAAACGATTCCGGCCAAAAGCAACAAGAATGAGCAGTCCCGCCGCACGTCTTCAATCCGACACATTGGGCTCGCGCCTGACGTCGCGCGGCGATCTCACCAGCTTTTTCATGCAATTGACCGCCGAGATCGGCGCCGACAGCTACATGTTGGTCGCCATCGTCCACGACCAGGACCGCAACGATGCGCGCATCGTCTCCTCCAACTGGATTTTCGATGCCATCGAGCTGATCGGCAAGCGATTGATCGCCGGGCTTGCGCAAGGCGCGCTCACCGTCGCGCCAGGCATCCGCCCACAGCCGCTGGTGGCATCTCAAGCACCAGAGGCAGACGGATTGGTCACCGGCGAGGAAGCCCGCCTTCTCGACGTGCTCGGCCATGCCGAAATCTATTCGCTGCGCCTCAATGTCGGCCGCCAGCGCCTGTTTGCCCTGTTCTCTGCGGCGACCGCCGGCAGCATCGACCAGCCGGCGCTGATGCGCGCGCAGCTGAAATGCTGCTACGCGCTCTCGCACATCCCGCAACTGATTGCCGCCGCCGCCATGCAGGACCCGTTGTCGGATCGCGAGCGCGAATGCCTGTTCTGGGTTTCCGAAGGCAAGACCACCGACGAGGTCGCCGTCATCCTTGGCGTCTCCTCCAACACCGTCAACAGCTACATCACCCACGCCATCCAAAAATTCGCGGCCAGCAACCGCGCGATGGCCATCGCCACGGCGATCAGGAGCGGCATCATTTGAAACACGCCGATATCAAGGAAACGGCCGAAGCCCTTTTCAACGAGCAGCGCAACCCGTTCGGGGCCTTCACCCTTGGCTCCGAAACCCATCACGCGGTCACCATTCCCGATGCCGTGCGCCGCTGCCGCTGGATCGCCGTTGACATGAATGCCTCGGCTTTCGGCCTCTTCTTCGTAAGCCCCTCGCCCGAGCGGGCGCGGCTCGTGCCATGCTTCGATTCCGATTATCCCGGCATTGCGGTGGCGACCAAGTTCATCTCAGGCGCCAACGGCGAGGAGATCGTGCGCCACACCCGCATCTCGACCGAACCGCGCTGGTGGACGGATGACGGCGTCCCTGCCACGGCGGAGCTGTTTGGCGATTTCGCCTGGACCGAGCGGATGGCGGCGCTGGTGCCCGGAACCAGCGGCATCGCTTTTCCCGTGCACGCCGACCGCGGCCAATGCGGTCTTGTCGTGTTCCTGGGCTCGGAGATGACCTTGCAGCAGGATGCGCTCTACGAAATACACGCCCGCTGCTTTTCGCTGTTCGCCGCCGTCGCCCGCATCCGTCCGGGCGATGCCGGCCGCATGCGTGCAATCTCCAAGCGCGAACTCGAATGCCTGAAGCTGACCGCCAACGGCAACACCAGCGAAGAGATCGCGCGACTCCTGAAACTGTCGGTGCACACCGCCAACCAGTATCTGACCCAATCGACCCAGAAGCTCAACGCCGTCAATCGCAACCAGGCCGTTGCCAAGGCGCTGCGGCTGGGCTTGATCGAATAGGGGAATTCGGCAGCGCTTCGAAAGCGACCGACGGTCAGCGATAGGCCAGCGGCTCGACCTTGCGGATACGCGCCTCTTCGATCACCGCTTCGAGCAGCGCCGTGTTGCGCTCCGGGTCTTCGCCCGGCTTCTCGAACGATACGTAGTTGACCGCCACCGACGCGCCGAGCTCGCTCAGCGTCAGCTGGAAATAGACGGTGACGCCGGGCGGCCTCAGTTCCAGATCGAGCACGATGCGCGGGCTGCCGCTCCAGTCGACATGCGCCTCACCACCATGGCCGAGCCGCAGAGTGCCCGGCATGAAGAACAACTCAACCGCTGAATCGACCAGGTCCGACAGGCATGCGAAATGCTCCAGCCGGATAAAGGCGATGTAGTCGGCGACATCGATCAGCCTCAGTTCGCCCACCACCTGCTCGATGGCGCTGGCGACGATGATCTCGCGGGATTTTGCGTGCGGTTGCCGGTTCATGAAATCTGTCTGCGCTCAGCCTTTTTCGAGTAGACGATCCGCACCAGTTCGGCGACGGCCTGGTAGAATTGTGACGGGATCACATTATCGACCGAAACTTGCTTGTACATGGAGCGGGCGAGCGCCACGTCCTCGAAGATCGGGATGTTGTGTTCCCGCGCGATCTCGCGGATCTTGAGCGCCACCAGATCCTGGCCCTTGGCCAGCACCATGGGCGCCGAGTCCTCGTCGCGCACATATTTCAGCGCGATCGAGAAGTGCGTCGGGTTGGCGATGATCAGCGTCGCGCGCGGCACCGCCGTCATCATCCGTTTGCGCGCCCGGTCGCGCGCCAGAGAGCGCAGCCGCGATTTGACGATCGGGTCGCCCTCGGACTGTTTGAACTCGTCCTTGACCTCCTGCTTGCTCATGCGCAGGTCCTGCTTCCAGTGGAAGCGCGACCAGACGATGTCGACTGCCGCGATCAGCCCCATGACGAAGACGATGGCCACCAGGATGTCGACGGCGATGCCGCGGATGACGAGACCGAAGGCGACCGGATTGGTGATCATCCCGGCGAGCAGCTTGCGGTGGTCTTCCGACAGGGTGAAGCTCAGCACGACGATGGCAAACCCGACCTTGCCGAGTGACTTCAGGAACTCGACCCAACCCTGGATGCCGAACAGCCTGTTCCAACCCTTGGCGATCGAAATGCGCGAGAGTTGCGGCCGGACCCGCTCGCCTACGAATTGCGGCATGTTCTGGAACACCGAGGCGCCGACGCCGGCGACGGTCAGCAGCACCATCAAGCTCAGGACGGCGCGGCCGACCTCGAGCAGGACGATCTTGTAAAGCGCGATGACGTCGGTCTCCGTGTCCATCGGCCAGGCTTCCGGCTTCTCCAGGAACATCGACAGGAACATGCCGAGATCGATGATCGCATCCTTGGCGTAGAAGACGGTGAACACCAGTATGGCAACGAACGAGGCAAAGAGCGCTGTCTCCCGCGAATGGGGCAGCTTGCCCTGTTCGATGGTGTCGCGGATCTTCTTTTCCGTCGCCTCTTCGGTTTTCGAATCCTTGTCGACCGCGTCAGCCATGGCGCGGTCCTAGGCGGCGTCTTGGGTCGAGGGGAGTTCGAAGGCGCCTTCGCGCGACAGCCGGATCGTCGTCGTCACGATCGTCTTGCGGGCCGCCATGATGTCGGCGAGGGGGATCCCGTCCGAGCCCTGCCCGAGTTCGGCTTCGATCATGCGCCGCGAGCGGGCGCCGATGGCCGACAGCACCGATTCCGCGAGTGCGGCCGACGTGCCACGCAAGGCCAGCGTGACCAGCTCCGTCGATAGCCCGTCGAACAGCAGCACCCGCGCTTTCTGGGTGAGCAGCGGCAGATCGTCGAAAGCAAACAGCCGGGCTCGCACGCCGTCGAGATCAGGCGTGCCGGCGGCTTCCAGATCCTGCATCACCTCCTCGAGCAGCGGCTTGTCGAGTTCGTTGAGAACGCTGGCAACACGCGCCTGCCCGGCCGAGGTGTCTTTGGTCGAGGTTTCGGCCAGCACACTGGTGCGCAACCGGTTTTCGACGATCCTGGCGGCAGCGTCGGGAACATTGGCCATCGTCACCATGCGCTTGATGATTTCTCCACGCATCGGCTTGGTCAGTGTCAGCAGCACGCTCGCCGCCACCTGCGGCGCCAGCTTCGACAACACCATGGCCGCTGTCTGCGGATGCTCACCGGCCAGGAAGGCGCCAAGCCGCGCCGGCTCGAGCTTTTCGAGCTCGGGCCAGATCGGCGGCGGGCCTTCCGGTGCGACCTCGAATTTCCTGTCGCCCATGATCGCGCTCATCTCTTCGGGCGACAGCGATTCGTTGAGGATGGTGTCCATCCTGTCGGCGGAATCGAGCAATCCCGCCCCTTCCGTGAACTCGGCCTCGAACTCGGCGACGATGCGCTCAAGATCGCTTTGCGGAATCGTCCGCAGCAGCCGGGCGCCCTCGATCAGGGCCTTCAGTTCTTCCTGCTTGAAGAATTTCAGCAGGCGGCTGGCCGACGGCTTGCCCATCGCCACAAGTATGGCGGCCGCCTTCTGCGCGCGGGTCAAGGTCACCGGCGTCGTCATGCCACTCGCCTCCGCTGCCACCGGCAAGCCCCGCAAACCATGTCTAGGCGCCCTTCGTGCCGGCGATGATTTCGGTCAGCCTGATGCCGAAGCGCGACGGATCGCTTTCCAGAACGGTGATCTCGCCGCGCGCGATCTTTCGGCCGTTGACCACGACGTCGACAGGTTCGCCGATGCGGCGATTGAGCGCCACGGTCGACCCTTTTTGCAGCGCCATCAGATCGGAGACCGGCATCTCGGTGCTGCCGAGGATGATCTGGACATCGACGGGGATGTTCATGATCACGCTCGAATTGGCCGATGAGGCCGCCCTGAACGCCGCATCGGGGCGTTGCTCCTCTTCATGCAGGACCCCGCGCAACTCTTCGATGGCACGGTCGAGTTGCTCGTCCGGCTGGTCGAGGTCGGCTTCCGCCTTGGTTTTGGCCATGATCGTCTCCAAATGCTCAGGCGCGTCCGGCGGCAGCCGGCATCAGCCCGTCGATAAAGTCCTGCCCGGCGTCGTAAGGATGCCTGATCCGGACGGTGTAATTCTGTCCCAGTTTGCCGAACTCGCATACGTACAGCGTCTTGCCCCGTGCGCTGAGACGCGCCTGGGACTGGGCCGTTTCCTCGAATTCGATGACGTCGCCGATTTCGAAACCGGCGAGGTCGCCGAGCGTCAGCCGCGCCAGCGGCATCGTGGCCTCGAGCGCCACGGTGGAGCGCATCACCTCTTCCGAGAAGCGGGCGCGCCAGCTGGGGCCGTGATCGTCGTCGCTGACAGGCACGGCTCCGTCGCGGCTGGCCAGCACGACGCGCTGCGGCATCGTCACCGTCACGGTGCCACTGTCGGCCGGCGTCGAGATGCCAAGCACGATGCGGATTGCCGCGCCATCGCGCAGCACGTACCGCTTCGCCTCGGTGCCCGACATTGCCCGCGGCGCGGGCAGGCGCAGGTCGAGCGAACGCTTTCCCGATCCGTTGAGGGCCTGTGCGACCTGCTGGAACACCATGGTCGAAACATCGATTTCGATTTGCGACAGATCGCGTTCGATCGGCGATGCCGGCAGATCCGGGTCGCCGCCGAACAGCGTGCAGACCATGATGGCGATCGCCGGAGCATCGATCACCAGGGTCATCGCATCGGAGGACGCCGACGAGCCGATCACGGTCATCGCAAACGTGTCGCCGGCACGCGAACGCGCCTCGGGAACGCGGCTGACCTCGATCGCTTTGAGATCGACGACGACCGGAACGCCAAACTCGCTGGTCAGGCTTTTCTGCAGCAGCGGCACGGCGCGTTCGGCCATGGCGCGGCCTGCGTCGATGACCTGCGCGGCCTCGCCGCTGTCGCCGACCAGACGCTCGATGATCAGCGAGCGCGCTTCCGCTGGACTGCCCAGGCTGGTCATGACAGTGCCGGGACCGATCTGTCGCGCATCGTTCAGGCGGCCTTCTTTTCGACGGTGCCGGTATTCATCGTGCTCTGCTCGACCGCGTCGATCGTCGGCCGTTCATAGGACGAGATGGTCTTGCGGCCGAACTCGATCGCCACCTGCGGCAGCGCGCCGTTCATGTAGGCCAACAGCGTCTGCTTGACGATGATATAGAGGCGGTTCTTCTTCTCGCGCACTGTCTTGATCTTGGTGGCGACCGGTCCGACCACCGAATAGGACAGGAAGATGCCGAGGAACGTTCCGACAAGTGCGGCACCAATCAAACCGCCGAGAATTTCCGGCGACTGGTCGAGCGCGCCCATCGCCTTGACCACGCCGAGCACGGCGGCGACGATGCCGAGCGCCGGTAGGCCATCGCCCACCGCCACCATCGCGTGATAGGCCTTCATCTTGTCGGACCTGATGGTCTGGATTTCTTCGTCCATCAGCGCCTCGATCTCGTGCGAGCGGGCATTGCCGATGATGATGATGCGGCAGTAGTCGCAGATGAAATGCGTCAGATCGTGGTTATGCAGCACGGTTGGGAACGCCTGGAAAATCGCCGACTCTTCCGGATTGTCGATATGCGCCTCGACCTCGCTGCGGGATTTCGAGCGCAGCTCGCGCATCAGCGAGTGCAGCACGCCGAGCGTTTCGAGATAGTCCTGTTCCTTCGGCACCGCCTGCTTGAAAGCTTCGAGAATGCCCTTGCCGGTATCCTTGACCGTCTTCATCGGATTGGCGACGAGGAATGTGCCAAAAGCCGCACCACAGATGATCACCGCCTCCCAGGGCTGGATCAGCACGTGAAGATGGCCGCCCATGGCCATGAAGCCGCCAAGGACGCAGCCGAGCGTTACCACCAGTCCAATCAGAATGCCCACGACAGGTCCTTCCGCATTTCACATCAGGAGCTAGGGATAGCCCCCGTGCCTTGTGTGAGGCTTGAATCGAAGGCGTCGGAGACGATTCAGTTTCGCGCAAGGAAGTAGGGGTATTGTCCGGACATAGCTTCGGCCGGAGGCACCTTTTTGCTTAATACCTTTACCAGCTACCAGCTCATCACCAGGGACATTTCAAAGTCGATCGACAGGATCGAGCAGCAGCCCGTGGTTGATCGCGACACCAAATATTATCTGGACAACATCACCAAGGTGAAATCGATCGACGATTTCGTCAAGAATGACCGTTTGTTCAAATATGCCATGAAGGCCTACGGGCTCGAGGACATGGCTTACGCCAAGGCCTTCATGGTCAAGGCACTCAAGGAAGGCGTCTCCGATCCCAACAGCTTCGCCAACAAGCTGACCGACAAGCGTTACGCCGAATTCGTCAGGGCCTTCAATTTCGCCGCCAACGGCACCAGTACGACTGTCTACAACAAGGCGCAGCAACTGGTGACCAGCAACTATGCGCTGCAAGTCCAGATCGGCGCCTCGCAGAAGGGGCTCCCTTACTACCAGAGCGAAACCGCCTACTACGTCACCAACATCGCCAAGGTTAAATCGGTCGACGACCTGATGGGCGACAGCCGCCTGCTGACATATGCGATGGCCGCTTTCGGACTCGACGCCGCAACCGAACCTGCCGCAACCGTCAAGGCGATGCTCGAAGGTGGCGTCAGCGATCCCGACAGTCCCGCCAACAAACTGCCCGACAAGAGCTACGCCAAATTCGTCGCAGCCTTCGACTTCGCCCAGTATGGCGATCAGACGACCATGCGCGACGATGTCCAGCAGGCGGTGCCGAAAGGATACATGGCCGGAGCCGGACTGACATTGGTCGAGCCAAGCGCGCGATATATCAAGGGCGAGGCCGACTATTACGCGACAAACATTTCCAAGGTGACGTCGATCGACAACCTCATGGCGGACAAGCGCCTGCTCACCTTCGCCATGGCTTCCTACGGACTTGATGCGTCAACCGAAACGCCGCAGCAGATCCGCACAATGCTCGAGGGCGGCGTCAGCGACCCCGACAGCCCAGCAAACAAGCTGACGGATAAACGGTACGCCAACTTCGTCACGGCCTTCAACTTTGCCCAATATGGCGATCAGACAACGTCGCGCGACGAAGTGCAGAAAGACACGCCGAAAATCTATACGACGGAGTCGGCGCTTGGCCTGATCGCGCCGAATGCGGACTACATCAAGTCGGAGACCGCGTACTATCTTGCCAACGTCACGAACGTGAAATCCATCGACGACCTGATGGCCAACAGCCGATTGTACAACTACGTGCTCTCGGCCTACGGACTGGACCCGGCGACGGAAAGCAAGGACCTCATCCGCAACGTTCTTGCCGGTGGCATTCGCGACGCCGACAGCGTCGCCAACAAGATGACCAACAAGGCCTATGCCGGGCTGGCCGCCGCCTTCAACTTCGAACAATACGGCGAAGCGGCCACCACCATCAATCCGGCGCAGCAGCCGACCGTCGACAAATACATGCGCCAGACCCTCGAAGAGGATGCCGGCCAGACCAACCAGGGCGTGCGGCTGGCGCTTTATTTCGATCGCAAGGCCCCAACCATCACCAGTTGGTATGACGTGCTGGCCGACACTGCGCTTGCCAGTGTCGTGCGCACCGTGCTCGGCCTGCCCGATTCCTTCGCCACCGCCGATGTCGACAAGCAGGCGCAGCTGTTCGAGCAGAAACTCGACATCTCGGATTTCTCCGACCCCGAGAAACTCGGCAAGTTCCTGACGCGCTTCACCAGCATGTACGAGATCAACAACCCGACTTCATCGGCCGTCACCTCGGTCAGCGTGCTGTTTGCCCAGCCACTCACCGTCGGCATCTCCACCGACCTGATGATGGCCATGCAGAAACTGAGGTTCTGAGACCATCATGCGGGACAGCCTGTACGTCGCTCTTTCATCGCAGATCGCGCTCGAGCGGCGCCTCGACACCATCGCCGACAACGTCGCCAACGCCTCCACGATCGGCTTTCGCGCCACCGGCGTGAAGTTCGAGGACGTCGTCTCTGGCACCGGGCAGAAATCGGTGTCATTCGCCTCCCCGGGCAAGACCTACCTTTCCGGCGCCCACGGTGCCTTGAGCGAGACCGGAAATCCCTTCGATTTCGCCATCCAGGGCGATGCCTGGTTCGCTATAGAGACGCCGGTCGGCACCGTCATGACCCGCGACGGCCGTTTTTCGATGAACGAGAACGGCGAACTGATGTCGATCGAAGGCCACCCGGTGCTCGATGCCGGCGGCTCGCCGATCCAGCTTGACCCCCGCAACGGTCCGCCCAAGGCCGGGGCCGATGGTTCGTTGCGCCAGAACGATCAGCTTGTCGGATCGATCGGCCTCTACAATTTCGATCCAGGCGCGAACTTCGTCCGCTATGGCAATTCCGGCATTGTTCCGGCACGCACCCCGGAGCCTGTCACCGATCGCTCCGATATCGGCGTTGCCCAAGGTTTTCTCGAAGAGTCCAATGTCAATCCGGTGCTGGAGATCACCAGGTTGATCATGGTCCAGCGCGCCTTCGAGAACACGGCCGCCCTGATGCGCCAGACCGACTCGTCCACCGACGAGGCGATCAAGACGCTCGGCTCGAAATAGTCCATGTCGCTCGACCAGCCATCCCTGCGGGCACTCGAAATGCAACTCCAGCCGGCACCGGAAGACCGGCTTGCCGCCCTGGAACGGGTCTGGCGGCGTTTCGCCGACGCCGAGGCACTGCTCAAGCGCGGCGGCCGCGTCATCGAAGTCACGCCCACGCACTACAAGGTGCACGGCCTTTCCAGCTTCGCCAGGCTGGGTGACATCGTCGAGCAGCCCGGCCATGCCGGTGCGCGCCGCGGCGAGATCGTCAAGATCGGCCGCGACGAGGCCGTCGTGGCACCCTTCGAACGCAGCGCCGATTCCGGCATCGGTGATGCCGTGTTCCGCCGCGGTCCGCTTGTGGTGGCACCGCATGCCTCATGGCGCGGCCGCACCATCGACGCACTCACCAAGGCGATCGATGGCGGCCCGCCGCTCGCCCGGGGAGACGACACATCGCGCGGCGCCCAGACGACGCCGGGCGCCATGGCGCGGCAACGCGTCGGCACTGCTTTCATGACCGGCGTCAAGGTCATCGATATCTTCACGCCGCTCTGCTTCGGCCAGCGCCTCGGCATCTTTGCCGGCTCCGGCGTCGGCAAGTCGACGCTGCTCGCCATGCTCGCCGGAGCCGACGCATTCGATACCGTCGTGGTGGCGCTCATCGGCGAACGCGGCCGGGAAGTCCGTGAATTCCTCGAGGACACGATCGGCGACAGCATGGCCAAGACCATCGCCGTCGTCGCCACCAGCGACGAAAGCGCCATGATGCGCCGGCGTGCGCCGGACACCGCCATGCGCGTCGCCGAGCATTTTCGCGACCAGGGGCATCGCGTTTTGCTGGTGCTGGATTCGATCACCCGCTTCGCTCACGCCTTGCGTGAGGTGGCGACGGGAACCGGCGAGCCGCCGGTCGCCCGCGGTTATCCGGCCTCGGTGTTCACCGAATTGCCCAAGCTGCTCGAACGCGCCGGGCCGGGTACGGAAGGCAAGGGATCGATCACCGCCATCATTTCCGTACTGGTCGACGGCGACGATCACAACGACCCGGTCGCCGATTCCGTGCGCGGCATCCTCGACGGCCATGTCGTGCTTGACCGCACGATCGCCGAACAGGGTCGCTATCCCCCCGTCAACCCGCTGTCGTCGATATCGCGGTTGGCCGGAAAGGCCTGGAGCGTCGAACAGCGCGCGCTGGTGACAAGGCTGAAGTCGATGATCTCGCGCTTCGAGGACACACGCGATATCCGCTTGCTCGGGGCCTATCAGGGCGGCGTCGATGCCGAACTCGACATCGCCGTGCGCCAGGTGCCGCTGATCTATGAAGCGCTGACGCAAGGGCCGAAGGATCGCCCCTCAGCCGACCCGTTCTCCGATCTCGCCCGCCACCTCAAGAGCAAGCTGAACGCCGATGCCGGAGACTGAACGCGAATACACCGAGCGCATCCTGCGCGACATGATCGCCGAGGCCAATGCCGCGCAGCAGGCAGAGGCTGACACAGCGAGAACTGCCAAGGCAAAGGCCGCCCGTGCCATCGCGGCCAAAGCCGAGGCCGTTCTGGCCAGAGCCGTCAAGCCAATCCTGCCACGGGCTGGCAAAGCCGATCCTGATCTGGCCAGGCCCGTCGAACCCGCTCTGTCCCGGGCTCCCCAGGCGGTGGCTGCCGAGATGACGCAGGCCAGCCGGGAATCGCTGATCGACGGCCTGTTCCCGCGCACCGAATGGCCGCAGCCGCCAAAGGCGCCGTTTCCCCGACTGGAGAGGAAGTCCGACCGACGCAGCGATTTCGTCATTGCCGCGCTCGGCATCGCGCTCGGCCTGATCTGCGCCCTGTTCCCCTGGTATATCTTCTTCAACCAGGACCAGTTTGGCGTCCAGGCGATGAAGTTCGGCGGCACAGGCTCTAATTCCGGGCGAGCGGGCGGCGGCGTGGTCGCCGAACGCAGCGCGCCGCTGACGGCAAAGGACGTTCCCGCGGCCAATCTCGATCTTCTTGCCACGGGGACGGTGCGGGATGATGCCGATCCCGCAGCCGCATCCGACGAGCAACCGTTTCCGGCCGACGCGGCGAAATTCCGCATGGTTCATGTCGCCAACGGCCGCGCCATGATCCAGGACGACGCTGGCCTCTGGATGGTCCAGCGCGGCTCGATACTGCCGGATTCCAGCAAGGTATCCTCCATCGAGCGGCGCAACGGCAAATGGGTCATGGTCACCAGTGCCGACCAGGTGATCGAACTGTCCCGATAAACGATCTCCGGCTTCCGGCCATCCGCAAGGCCCGCGCAAGACTGGCGGCCTAGTCTCTGGGTACCTGCTCGGAGATTCCCATGGAGCCCGTTTCCCTTTTCGACCTCGCCGCCAAGCAAGCGCAATGGCTGGCCGTGCGCCAGTCGGCCGTGGCCGGCAACATCGCCAATGCCAACACGCCAGGCTATACGGCAAACGACGTCGAGCCATTCGAAAAAGTGGTCGACCGCGCCGCCGTATCGCTGCAGGCCACCCAGGCCGGCCATCTCGGCAATGCAGCGACCAATGCCGGCTTCACCATCAAGCCGCAGGAAGATGACGGCGTTGTCATGCCGTCCAAGAACTCGGTCGTGCTGGAAGACCAGTTGCTGAAGGCCGGCGAGGTGCGCCGGTCCTTCGAGCTCAACACGGCGATCGTCAAGGCGTTCCATTCGATGATGATGATGGCGGTGAAGAGCTGACCATGGACGCGCTGACCGCAGCCCTCAAAGTCGCAGCATCCGGCCTCGGCGCCCAGTCGGAGCGCCTGCGCGTGGTTTCCGAAAACCTCGCCAACGCCCAGTCGACGGGCACCGCGCCCGGCTCCGACCCTTATCGCCGCAAGACCATCAGCTTCGTCTCCGAGCTCGACCGGGCCTCCGGCAGTTCAACGGTTGCAGTGAACTCGATCGATCGAGATCCCAGTGACTTTCCAGTCGAGTTCCAGCCCGGCAACGAGGCCGCCGACGAGAAGGGCTACGTCAAGATGCCCAACGTCAACGTGCTGATCGAAATGGCCGACATGACCGAGGCCAATCGCTCCTACGAGGCCAACCTTCAGGTGGTCAAGCAGGCCCGCGACTTGATTTCCATGACCATCGACCTGATGAGGAACCAATAATGATCAGCGGTATCGGAGCCCTTCAGTTCAAGCCGTCGATCGGCGGCGATGACGCGGCGACAAGCCTGCTCCAGGGCGGCGCGACACCGTCGGCCGGTGGCAATGTCGGCACCTCCTTTGCCGAGGCGCTGAGCCAGGCAGCCTCCAAGACCGTCGACACGATGCAGAATGCCGAGCAGGTATCGATGCAGGCGCTCAAGGGCGATGCCGACACCCGCCAGGTGGTCGACGCCGTGATGAGCGCGCAGCAGGCGCTTCAGACCGCCGTCGCCATACGCGACAAGGTGGTCTCCGCCTATCTCGAAGTCAGTCGAATGGGCATCTGAGGAATTCCGCCATGAAAGCACTCGCCATCGCCGCCACCGGCATGAATGCCCAGCAGACAAATCTGGAAGTCATCGCCAACAACATCGCCAACATAAATACCACCGGCTACAAGCGCGCCCGTGCCGAATTCTCCGACCTGCTCTATCAGGTCGACCGCACGCAAGGCGTGCCCAACCGCTCCAACGCCTCGCTGGTGCCGGAGGGCGTCTCGATCGGCCTCGGCGTCAAGACGACGGCGGTGCGCAACGTGCACACCCAGGGCGAACTGACCAGCACCGGCAACAGTTTCGACCTGGCGCTGACCGGCAGGGGCTGGTTCCAGATCGAGGGTGCCGACGGCGGCACGCTCTACAGCCGCGCCGGCGCTCTCAACACCAACGCCACCGGCCAGTTGGTGACGGTCGACGGCGCTGCGGTCATTCCGGCAATCAATGTTCCCGTTGATGCCGTCGAGGTCATCGTCAACAAGACCGGCCAGGTCTTCGCCCGCATCGACGGGCAGACCGACCTGCAGAACCTCGGTCAGCTTCAGATCGCCAATTTCGCCAACGAGGCCGGCCTGGCGCCGCTCGGCGACAATCTGTTCCAGGAAACCACGGCTTCGGGGCCCGCGAATGTCGGCGTGCCTGGCGATCCCGGTTTTGCCACCATCCAGCAGGGCTATCTCGAAGCCTCCAACGTCGACCCGGTCAAGGAAATCACCGAGCTGATCTCGGCGCAGCGCGCCTATGAGATGAACTCCAAGGTCATCCAGGCCGCCGACGACATGGCCTCCGTGGTCTCCAAGAACATCAGGTAACGCATGATGTCGACGCCCGGCCTCCTGTCTGCATTCCGCCGCACCGCGCTCGTCCTTGCGCTGGTGACCGGCACGATGCCGGCTTTTGCCCAGGAATCGGCCAACCAGTCGGCCACCCGGATCGCCAGCAATCAAGCTGGCGGCGAGGTGGTGCTTATTCCGAGCCGGGTTATCTATCCCGGCGAGACCATCAACCTGGCTGCCCTGAAACAGGTCACCCTTATCGTCGGCAAGCACAAGCCGGAGGCGGTCGCCACACGGGCCGAGGAACTGGATGGCAAGGTCGCCAAGCGCACCTTGCTGCCCGGCCGCTACATTCCCTCCGCCGCCATCCGCGAGGCCTGGCTGGTCGAACAGGGTGCCTCCGTGCAGATCTTCTTCATCGCCGGCGGCCTGACGATCTCGGCGACCGCCGTGACGCTGCAGCCAGGAGCCGCGGGCGACCTCGTCAAGGTTCGCAACATCGACAGCGGCAAAATCCTGTCCGGCACGGTGATGGCGGATGGAACCATCCAGGTCAGCGCTTCATGATGCGCGGGCTTACCTTGATCCTGGCAGCCGTGCTTGGCCTGCAGCCGGCGCTGGCCGACGGCCTGACGCCGAAGGCCAAGCGCGAGCTCGCCGCCAAGAATGGCGGCGTCTACAACGATCCCGAATATGATCCGGCCACCACCAGCCGCATGTTCCGGGTCTCGACCGGGCCGAGTTCGCTGCCGCCGGGCCAGGTCGCCTCGCGTATCAAGGACATCGCCCAGCTGCAGAGTTCGCGCGACAATCAGCTCGTCGGCTACGGCCTGGTCATCGGCCTTGCCGGATCGGGCGACAGCCTGCGCAACTCGCCATTCACCGAACAGTCGATCCGCGCGATGCTCGAAAACCTCGGCATCGCCACCGAAGGCGGCAGCGCGCGCGCCAAGAATGTCGCCGCCGTCATCGTCACCGCCAACATGCCGCCCTACGTGCAGTCGGGCGCCCGCATCGACATCGACGTCTCCTCGATGGGCGACGCGACCTCGCTTTCCGGCGGCACGCTGATCATGACGCCGCTGAAGGCGGCGGACGGCGAAATCTATGCCGTCGGCCAGGGCTCGGTCATCGTGTCCGGCTTTACCGCGCAAGGACAGGCCGAGCAGCTGACGCAAGGCGTGCCGACCGCCGGCCGCGTGCCCAACGGCGCCATCGTCGAGCGTGCTGTCCAAGCCGAATTCGACGATCAGGCGATCCTGACGCTGCAGCTGCGCAATCCCGATTTCTCGACCGCTATCCGCATCGCGGATGCCATCAACGACTACACCGGCCAGCGCTTCGGCATGCGGGTGGCGGCCGAGCGCGATTCGCGCACCGTCCAGATCAGAAGGCCGAAGGGTGTCTCGGCGGCGCGCTTCTATGCCGAAATCGAGAATTTGGTGGTCGAATCCGACACGCCGGCCCGTGTCGTGATCGACGAGCGCACCGGCACCATCGTCATCGGCAATGACGTCAAGATCTCACGGGTCGCCATCAGCCACGGCACGCTCACCGTGCGCATCACCGAAGCGCCGCGCGTCGTCCAGCCCGAACCCTTCTCCAAGGGCGAGACCGCGATCGAACCGTTCACCGCCATCGACGCCAGCCGGCCCGACGCCCGCGTTGCCGTGCTTGACGGACCCGATCTCCAGACCCTCGTTTCCGGCCTCAACCGCCTCGGCGTCAAGCCGGACGGCATCATCGCCATTCTGCAGGGCATCAAGTCGGCCGGGGCCCTGCAGGCCGACCTGGTTCTGCAATAGGCGATGCCGATGACGCGCTCCTTCCCACGCCACGACAGACACCGCAAAGCCGCGATCCTGCTTGCGACCGCTTTTCTCGCGGCTCTGCCCTTTGCCGGCGGCACCGCGCGCGGCGAGGAGACGGTCCGCCAGGTCCTGCCGGGAGCACAGGTGGCGGCGGCGCCGCAGCAACTGACACGGGAAAAGGCGCCGGACCAAAGCGAGATCGAGCGCTTCTGCTCAAACATCGCCGATGCCGCCCGCGACCGCCGCTATGTCCTGCAGGCGCAGGAACTGAAGCAGCTCCAGGCTGGCATTGACGAGCGCATGAAAGCTCTTGATGCAAAGAAAGCTGAATACGAGACCTGGCTGAAGCGGCGCGAGGTTTTCCTGGCCCGGGCCGAGGACGGCGTCGTCCAGATCTACGCCGGTATGAAACCCGACGCCGCCGCCGAGCGGCTGGCCATCGTCAACGCCGACCTGGCTGCGGCTATATTGATGAAGCTCGATTCACGCAAGGCGAGCGTCATCCTCAACGAAATGGACCAGAAGGCGGCGGCGACGCTCACCGGCATTATGGCCAGCGCAGCCCGAAGGGTAGATCCGTCATGATCCGGAAGATGCTTGTCCTGTGCGCGGTTGCCATGCTGTCCGGTTGCGGAACCAACCTCAAGGAGGTCGGCAGAGAGCCGGCCCTGTCCCCGGTCGGCTCCGGCATCGATGGCGGCAGCACCGGCTCGCTCTATCGATATCCGCAAACGCCGCCAGTGCCGGTCAAGAAATTCTCGTTGTGGGACGACCGCCAGAGCCGGCTGTTCACCGACCCGCGGGCGCTGTCCCAGGGCGACATCCTGACGGTCAAGATCAAGATCAACGATCGCGCCAACTTCAAGAACCAGAACGACAGGAGCCGCACCGCCAATCGCAAGCTCGGTTATGACCTCAGCGCGCAGTGGGACAAGTGGAGCACCGCCGGCAAGGGCGCCGGGGCTCTCAGCTCCACCACCGACACGACGGCTGACGGCGAGATCAAGCGCTCGGAAACGCTTGAACTCAATGTCGCGGCGATCGTCACCGATGTGCTGCCCAACGGCAATCTGATGATCACCGGATCGCAGGAAGTGCGCGTCAATGCCGAGCTCAGGGTGCTGACGCTCGCCGGCATCGTGCGGCCGGCCGATATCGGCGCCGAAAACACCATCCCCTACGAACGCATCGCCGAGGCCCGCATCTCCTACGGCGGACGCGGTCGCATCACCGAGGTCCAGCAACCTGCCTACGGCCAGCAGATCCTCGACCAGGTTCTTCCGTTCTAGGATCGGGGCAGGGCGCCGTGGCAAATATTGAACAGGTTCAGCCGCGCAAGGGTCCCTCCCCTGTCATTCAGGCCGGCATGCTGCTGCTTGTGACGGCGGCCGCCATTGGCGTGGGTTGGATGTCCGGCGGTTATCTCAAGGGCGTCGGCGCACCGGCGTCGGTACCGGTCGCGCCTGAGAACGAAGGTAAGATCATGCAGCCCGCCGCAGCCGAGCAACCAGGCCTGGGCCCGATGCTTGTCGTGCTGGCGCCGATCACCACCAACATCGCCTCGCCTGCCGGCACCTGGATCAGGATGGAGGTGTCCGTCGTCTATGACGCGCCGCAGCCACAGGCAATGTCGGATGACATCCACCAAGATCTCCTGGCCCTGGTGCGCACGTTGAAGATGCATCAGATCGAGGGAGCCAGCGGCTACCAGCACCTGAAGGCCGACCTCGAAGAACGCGCCGCGATCCGCAGCCAGGGTCACGCCAAACAGGTACTCATCAGGACATTGCTGCTCGAATGAGAAAGTTCCTTCTCGCCACCGCCATGATCGCCGCCGCCACCTCCATCGCGGCGGCTCAGCAGCTCGATCTCGGCGGCATCGGCAAGGCTGACGGCACCACCGTCGGCTACATCATCCAGATGTTCGGCCTGCTGACTGTTCTGTCGGTCGCGCCGGGCCTGCTGATCATGGTGACCAGCTTCACCCGCTTCGTCATCGCTTTCTCGATCCTGCGCGCCGGCATCGGCCTGCAGTCGACACCGGCAAACCTCATCCTGATTTCGCTGTCGCTGTTCATGACCTTCTATGTCATGGCGCCGACCTTCGATCAGGCCTGGAACACCGGCGTCAAGCCGCTGATGGACAACCAGATCACCCAGACCGAAGCCTTCGACAAGATTTCCGATCCGTTCCGCACCTTCATGCTGCACAATGTGCGTGACAAGGATTTCGACCTCTTCGCCGATCTCGCCCGCGAGCGCGGCCAGACCGTTTCGCGCGACACCGTCGACCTGCGCATCCTGGTGCCCGCCTTCATGATCTCGGAGATCCGGCGCGGCTTCGAAATCGGCTTCCTGATCGTGCTGCCGTTCCTGGTCATCGACCTGATCGTCGCCACCATCACGATGGCGATGGGCATGATGATGCTGCCGCCCACGGTGGTGTCGCTGCCGTTCAAGATCCTGTTCTTCGTCCTGATCGACGGCTGGAACCTGCTTGTCGGCAGCCTGGTGCGCTCCTTCAACTGACACTGCCGCGCCGGCTCGAAATTCCAGCAATATATTTTCGATTAACCGTCCGGTTTAGCCCTTTGGTAGGGACTTGCCCGCATATTCGCTCGCAGATGGCGGGTGATCGATTTCAGAGATCATTGGCATGATGCCGCACCGTCATACCGGGAGGCCCGGTATGTCAAAAAAACACCTGTAAAAACCAAGGTACGAGTACCATGTCCAGCATCATGACGAACTCCGCCGCGTTGACGGCTCTGCAGAGCCTTAACGCCACCAGCAAATCCCTCCAGGACACCCAGGCCCGCATCTCGACCGGTTATCGCGTCTCGCAGGCCTCGGACAACGCCGCTTACTGGTCGATCGCCACCACGATGCGCTCCGACAACCAGGCAATGTCCACCGTTTCGGACGCTCTCGGCCTCGGCGCCTCGAAGGTCGACACCGCCTATACCGGCATGAACAGCGCGATCTCCACCATCAACCAGATCAAGGCAAAGCTGCTGGCTTCCTACGGCCAGACGGACGCCTCGAAGGAAAAGACCCAGACCGAAATCACCGCTCTTCAGGCGCAGATGAAGTCCTACGCCGACGGCGCCACCTTCTCCGGCACCAACATGCTGTCCGTAGACAGCGGCTCAACAGCCACGACGGCTGCCGATGTGAAGATCCTTTCGGCCTTCAACCGTGACGCGGCCGGCGCATCTTCGATCTCGACCATCGACGTCAAGGTGGAAAGCATCAAGCTCTATGAAGCTGGTACCACCTCGGGCCTCGCGAAGGGCATCCTTGACACGTACCGCCTCGGCAGCGACGGCAGTGTGGCCGCAGCGGTCTCCGGCACGCAGACAGCTCTAGGGGCGGCTGCACTGGCCACCGACACCTATTCGGCCGCCTCGCTTTCCATCTTCTCGGGTGGCACGGCTGCCAGCGATTCGCAGATCAAGCAGATGCTGACCGTCATCGACTCCGCGCTCGCCGATATGACCAACTCGGCCACCACGCTCGGCGCCGCCAAGAGCAGTATCGACCTGCAGAAGACCTTCACCTCGGACCTGATGGACTCCATCGACCGCGGCGTCGGCCAGCTCGTCGATGCCGACATGAACAAGGAATCGACCCGTCTGCAGGCCCTGCAGGTCCAGCAGCAGCTCGGCGTGCAGGCGCTGTCGATCGCCAACGGTTCCTCGCAGTCGATCCTGTCGCTCTTCCGCGGCTGATCGCCTCCGCTCAACCACAGTTCGCACTAGAAATTCGGGCCGCGCCAAAAGCGCGGCCCTATTTGCGTTTGCTCCAGCCCCGCACAATCCTCGATCCTTAACTCTCAAAAGCCAGCTTTTAACAGGCTGTTAACCATGCCGCGCTAGTTATGGTTAACCAATAGCTTACGACAGTTGGCGAATCGGTCCGACCGGCACGATGCCAATCGTTGAACAGGCCCATCCGGCATGTCTGAGCATGTCGGCTTTTGAGAAGGAGCGACTTTCTTGGCGAGCATCATGACCAACGCCTCGGCGTTAACCGCACTTCAAAGCCTCAGCGCCACCAACAAGTCGCTCGAACAGACACAGGCCCGCATATCGACCGGCTATCGGGTCTCGCAGGCTTCGGACAACGCCGCCTATTGGTCGATCGCCACCACCATGCGCTCGGACAATTCGGCCCTGTCGACGGTGCAGGATGCACTCGGCCTCGGCGCCTCGAAAGTCGATGCCGCTTACACCGGCATCACCAACGTGCTGACGACGATCGGCCAGATCAAGACCAAGGTGTTGTCCATGGTCGGCCAGACGGATGCCGCCAAGGCGAAGACCCAGACCGAGATCAAGGCGCTTCAAACGCAGATGAAGTCCTTTGCCGATGCGGCCACCTTCTCCGGCTCGAATTTCCTCGCGGTGACCTCCAAGCAGGTCACGTCCGCCAATGATGGCGTCCAGCCCGACTCGCAGATCGTGTCCTCATTCAATCGCTCTTCATCCGGCGCTGTCTCGATCGGAACGATCAACATCAATGTCGAGGGCACCAAGCTTTTCGACTACGGCCTTGCCGCCGAGGTCAAGAACCAGGGCGTCCTCGATCGCCAGACCTCCATCTATTCCACGGGCGCCGCCCAGACCCTGTATGACAACGCCTATGCTGGCGTGATCGCGGGCGGAGGAACGGATATCGCCGCGAACACTGCCGGCCAGACGGCGGCGGGAGCGGTCACCAAGGTCGATAATATTTCCGCCTACAACCTCGACATCACGGCCCCAGGGGTGACCGACGGCATCATCACCCAGATGGTCACCATGATGGACAAGGTCATGGCCCAGTTGACTGATTCCGCCACCATCATCGGTTCGGCCAAGAGCTCGATCGACCTGCAGAAGACCTTCACACAGAGCCTGATGGACTCCATCGACCGCGGCGTCGGCCAGCTCGTCGACGCCGACATGAACAAGGAATCGACCCGCCTCCAGGCCCTGCAGGTGCAGCAGCAGCTCGGCATCCAGGCACTGTCGATCGCCAACAGCTCCTCGCAGTCGATCCTGTCGCTGTTCAAGAACTAATCGCGGGCGCCACCGGCGCCCTCCTTTCGCATCCCAACTGACGGGCCGCGCCGCAAGCGCGGCCCGATTTCATTTTCGCACAAGCTTCGAAGACTAGAGTTTCGGCGGACAATCATGCTGGGAGTCGTCGAACCGTGCCGGAACAGATCCAGAGCATCATCTCGAATCTCCGCGGGTTTGGCGTGAAGCGCCTCGCCATGCTGGCGGGCATCGCCGTTCTGGTGATGGGCGTCATCGGCATCGCCTCGGTCTATCTCAACCGCCCCGCCTACGACACGCTCTATGTCGGGCTCGACCGCGCCGACGTGAACCAGATCGGCCTGGTGCTCGGCGAAGCCGGTATCGGCTTCGATGTCGGCGCCGACGGAACCTCGGTTCTGGTGCCGGCCGGCACCACCGCCCAGGCGCGCATGCTGCTCGCCGAAAAGGGCCTGCCGACCAGCGCCAATGCCGGCTACGAACTGTTCGACAATGTCGGCTCGCTCGGCCTCACTTCGTTCATGCAGCAGATCACCCGCGTACGCGCGCTGGAAGGCGAGATCGCCCGCACCATCCAGTCGATATCGGGCATCAAGGCGGCGCGCGTCCACATCGTCATGTCCGAACGCGCCAATTTCCGCCGCGACGAGCAGCAGCCCTCGGCCTCCGTGGTCATCCGCTACGCCGGCATCGACGCCGAGAAGAGCGCCATGTCGATCCGCCATCTCGTCGCCGCCGCCGTCCCCGGCCTGTCGGCCGACAAGGTGACGGTGCTCGATTCCAGCGGCAATCTGCTGGCCGCAGGCGATGATCCTTCCAACACCAGCGCCGCCCGCACGCTCGGCGTCGAGCAGACCGTCGAGGCGCAGATCGGAGACAACATCCGCCGTGCGCTGACGGCCTATCTCGGCCCCGACAATTTCCGCGCCAGCGTCAAGGCCGAGGTCAACACCGACACCCGCCAGACGGAAGAGACAATCTTCGATCCGAATTCCCGCGTCGAGCGCTCGGTGCAGTCGGTGCGCGCCAACGAGAACAACAACCAGAAGCAGGCTTCCACTCCGGCCAGCGTCGAGCAGAACCTGCCCGAGACCCAGGCAACCGCCACCGATGGCCCGCAATCCTCCTCGCAGAACGACCGCAGGGAAGAGATCACCAACTACGAGATCAATTCCAAGAAGATCGCCACCGTCTCCAACGGCTACACCGTCACCAAGATGTCGATTGCCGTGGTCGTCAACCAGCAGCGGCTGACGACCATCCTCGGCAAGGATGCCACACCGGAGCAGATCGCCAAGCGCGTCGCCGAGATCCAGAAGATGGTCACATCCGCCACCGGCCTGGATGAAAAGCGCGGCGACATCATCGACGTCTCGGCGGTCGAGTTCATCGATGGCCTGGATGGCGAGGCGATCCCGCAGGCGGGAATGCTCGATTCGATCGGCCAGCATGCCGGCACGATGATCAATGCAGGTGCCTTCATCGTCGTGGTGTTCCTGGTGGCCTTCTTCGGCCTGAGGCCGATGGCCGCGGCGCTGACGGCAAAGGCTGCTCCAGCCCTGGCAGGTCCCAGCTTCGACGACGTCCAGCGCTCGCTGCCGACGCCGGAGGCAATGGCGGCCACCGACAATGCCGCGGTTGGCGCCTTGCCAGGCACACGCCCAGGCCCCACTCCGCTCGACGATCTTCGCCAGAAGATCCGGCCGGCGCCGCAGGACCGGCTTGCCAGGATGGTCGACCTCAACGAGGAGCGCACCGCGCAGATCCTGCGCAAATGGGCTTCCCAGGAAGTGGCGGTGTAAACCATGCCTTCCGTAGCCCTCTTCGACCTTCTGCCTGATTTCGGCACGCGCGCGCAGCGTGCCGGCCAGCCCCGGGCAGCAGTCGATCCCGAACACAAGCCCGAGACGCCGGCGCCACAAGCCGATATCGGCACGCTGATCGCCGAGGCGGTTGCCCAGGCGGAGGCAGCGCTGGAGGGCCGCCTGGCGGCTGCGCATGACGCCGCGCTCGAAGCCGAACGCCAGGCCAGTGCTGAGGAAGCAAGGATATTTCTCGAAAGCCTTGGCGACGATGTCGGCAAGGCGGTCTCGTTGCACATCGATGCGATGGAGGCGCGCGTGACCGGACTTGTCGCCGGCACGGTCGCCCGCATCATCGGCGGCATCGTCAGCGACGATCTGCAGAAACGTTCGATCGATGCGTTGGCAGACGCCGTCCGCGAAGCGGTTGGCGACGCCGAGGCTGTGCGCATCGTCGTGCGCGGCCCGCTCTCGATGTTCGAAACACTGAAGGCATCGCTCGGACCCCGCGCCGCCAATCTCGATTTTGTCGAGGCGCCAGGCTTCGACCTGACCGTGGCTATCGACGAGGCGGTGTTCGAAACGCGCATGGCCGAATGGTCGACGACCCTCTCGGAGGTCCTGGCATGAGCGTCGCCAACGCCGATCAGGGCCGCCACGAGATCATCATCGTGCGGCGCAGTCATGACGACCATGACGAGGCCCACCATGGCGGCGTCTGGAAGATCGCCTTCGCCGACTTCATGACGGCCATGATGTGCTTCTTCCTGGTCATGTGGCTGATCAACGCCGCCAACGAGCAGACCAAGGCAGCCGTCGCCAGCTACTTCAACCCGGTCAAGCTGGTCGACCGCAATTCGAGCCGCAAGGGCCTGGAGGATCTCGGCGACGGCCCGCGCGCCATGGGACTGACGGCCGACGATCCGCAAGAGGCGACCAGCAAAGCCGGACAGAACGGCAATGCCGGCGCGGGCGCGTCGGAGCGCAAGCAGGACAAGCAGGAGCCACAGCAGGCGGAACACTCCGACGACCATCTCTTCGCCGACCCCTACGCGGTGCTTTCGGAAATCGCCACAGATACCGGCGTCATGCAGAATGTCAGCCAGAAAGGCGATGGCGGCGTGCAGGCTGCCGGCCCGGCTACCGGCGCCTCCGGTGGCGCCTCCTACCGCGATCCTTTCGAGCCGGATTTCTGGTCGCAGCAGGTCGCGGCGCCCGGCGCCGAGGCCAGCGCCCAGCGCACCAAGATCGAGGGCGATCCGGCCAAGCCCGGCGACAAGACCGCCGAAACGCAGGTGCTCAAAGTCAAAGCCGTGCCGCCTGTCGCGGCACCGCTCGAACCACTGGCAAAGGACGCGACCAGTAAACAGGCCGCGAACCCTGCCACGGCATTGGCCGGCGAGACCAAACCGGACGGCACCAAGGCCGCGGTAGCGAAGGCTGAGCCTGAGGCGCAAAAGGCCGTCCAGCCCGACATCGGGGAGAAGGCGCCAACCGCTGCTGCCGTGAAGGCAGCGGCCGACGTCAAGCGGCAGTTGGCCGATGCTTTCAAGCCTGGCGACAAGCTGCACGACGGCGTCTCGGTCGAAGCCACCGACAAGGGCGTCGTCATCTCGATCACCGATCAGCTCGACTTCGGCATGTTCGAGGTCGGCTCGGCGTTGCCGAGACGCGAACTGGTGCTGGCAATGGAGAAGATCGGCCGCATCGTCAACAGCCAGAAGGGCACCATCAGCATCAACGGCCACACCGATGCCCGGCCGTTCCGCAGCGACAGCTACGACAATTGGCGGCTGTCGACGGCGCGCGCGCATTCCGCGTACTACATGCTCGTGCGCGGCGGCGTCGACGAACGCCGCATCACCGAGGTCGCCGGTTTCGCGGACCGCCAGCCGAAAATAGCAGCCGATCCATTGGCGGCCGCGAACCGCCGCATCGAGATCCTGATGGCGACCGGCGGATGAAGCGAGCGGCCGTCACCCGCCGGTTGATTGGCCTGTTGCTGCTGGCCGGCGGACACCCGTCCACTGGTTTCGCCCAGGAGGCCCTGCAGCCGTATCAGCTGGTGCGCTCGCTGCAACTCATCCAGGACCGCATAGCCGCCGGCGATCATGCCGCCCTGCCGATGCAGGCCAAGCTGCTCGAGATGACGGATGCGCGCCTGCGCGCGGCGAATGCCGAGGACTACAAGGATCCCAAGAATTTTCGGGCCCTGCTTGTCTACGGCATGAGCGGCGGCAACCCGGTGACCGTCGAAGCAGCCACGTCGCGCGCTACGGCGGACCCGCAAAGCCTTGCCATCGCCAAAGGCGTGATTGAGTACCTCAACGGCCGGCCCGGCAAGGCTATCGAAGCCTTGAGGCCGATCGATCCCATGGCGCTGCCTCCGGATCTCGGCGCCTTCCTCGCTTTGGTCAAAGGCTCGCTGCTTGCCGGCGATCAACCGGCGACCGCACTCGGTCTGCTCGACGAGGCAAGATTGCTCAGCCCCGGCACGCTGGTCGAGGAGGCGGCACTTCGCCGTTCGGTCGGCCTTGCAGTCGCGCAAGGCGACGCGGCACGTTTCGCCCTTGCTTCCACCCAGTATGTCGAGCGCTACCTCTATTCGCCCTATGCCAGCCAGTTCGCGGACTCCTTTGTCTCCGGCGTCATCGCGCTGCACATGTCGATCAGCCAGGACAAGCTGGGCGACATCACCTCGATGATGGATCCCGAGCGCGAGAAGGTGATCTATCTGCGCATCGCCCGCCGTGCCGCGATAGACGGCCTGAACGACCTTTCGGCCTTCGCTTCGGCGCGGGCCGAGCAGGGCCGTGACGGCAACACCAATCAGGACGATCCACGCGCCCTGCTCTATGCCAGCCTTTCCACCGTCACCTCTGGCACAATCGAGGACATTCGTGCCAAGCTCGGCAAGATCGATCGCAGCCGGCTGTCGGAGGGCGACCGCGCCTTGCTCGACGCCGCTCAGGCCATTGCCGGCGAGGTCGTCGCGCCGCCCACCGCCCTTCCGGCGGAAAAGCCTGCCCCTGTCGCGGCCGAGCAACCTCCGGCTCCCGAGATCGCCACGCCGCAAAACGCCGATGACAGTGGCTTGCCACCGGTCGAAGGCGCCATCTCGGAGCAACCCGCCGCCACCGCGGCCTCCGGCGGATCGGCCGCCAATGCGCCGGACACGGCGGCAGTTGCAGCCACCTCCGCCGAGCCTGCGACCGTCGTGCCGGCGTCGGCACCTTCGCCCGCCGCCGGTCCAGAGCCCGCCGATCCGACCGACGCCGCCATGACCAGAACACGTCGACAGCTCGACCTGATCGACCAGATGCTTGGAGCCGCCCCCAAATGACCACCAGCCTCGGCTCGGCCTTGCCAGGATTTGCCTCCACGCGCGCGACGTCGGAGCAGCCGGCCGCGAACGGCAGAAACGATGACGCCGGCTTCGGCAAAATGCTGCGCGACGATGCCCGCCCGGAACGGCAGGCGTCGACAGAGGCGGGATCGCGCGACCGGCGCTGGAGCAAGCTCGCTGCCGGCCTCGCCGGGCATGGCGCCAAGGTCGAACCGGCATCGGCCGAGCCCGGAAGGACCACCTCGGCCAAAGGCGCAAGCGTGAAAACCGGCAAGGACGATTTGGAAGCAAAGGCGCATAAGGCCGACGCCGAACAGACGGCGTCGGATACCGCGCCGCTTCAGGACGACCTGCCGCTGCTGATCGCGTTTCATGACCTGCGGCATTTCTCGACAGCGGCCAAGGCAGCGGGGGGCAATGCGGCCACCGGCGAGATTCCGTCGGACCCGGCGCTCGGCGGACAGGCTGCACTGCCAAAGACCTACCGCTCAAAATCGTCGGGCGGACGCGAAGCACTCGAAACCGTGTCGAAGGCGGAGCAGGCGTCGACCGTCGACGGACCTTTGACGGCGCTTGACGGTCAGTCGCCGAGCGCTGCCTCCAGCGCGCCAAAACGCGACGTCACAGCGGCGGCCCAGAAGCTGTCGGACGCGCCGGCTGCCGATGTGCCCGGCGTGCCGTCGAAGCCCACCACGAATGCGATGAGGAGCATCGAGGATGTGCGGTCCTCGATGCGTCCCGAAGCGGGAAAACAGTCCCTGTCCGCCGCGCGCATCGACGTGGTGTCGGAACGGAGCTTCCCCGCGCCGCCGCAGGGTCCCATCAGCCAGGCGGCCCTCAATGTGATCAACGCCATAGCCGCCGACGCCGGGCCGCAAAAGGCGCTTTCAGCCTCACCCACGACCACCCATCTGGCCAGCTCTGTTGCCGTTCCGACACATGTGTTGAAGATCGAACTTCACCCTGCCGAACTCGGCATGGTGACGGCCAATCTTCGCCTCTCCGGGGAACAACTTTCGATTGAGCTGAAGCCTGAAACACACGATGCCTATCGTCGGCTGTCCGCCGACAGCGAGGCCATCGTCAAGTCGCTGCGACGGCTCGGCTTCGAGGTTGACAAGGTCACGATACTGCAACCTTCGGTAGCAGTTCCCGCTGCAACCCGGACGGATGCAACCGCTCCGTTGGCGGCGGCAACAGGCCGCGATCCAGCACCCTTTCAACCGGGGAATTCGGGCGGCGGCAATGGTGGAGCCGGCGGCCAGCAACCGGGTCAGCAATCCTCAGGGAACCGCAACGATGACGCGCAGGACTACGGCCGCGGCACTTCGCCTTCTCGCGAGCGCGCTGGCGGCGATATCTTTATCTAGCGCGGTAACAGCTGCCGCAGCCACGACCAACCCTTGCGAGCCGGAAATCCTGCGCGCCGCCGACCGCTATGGCGTTCCCCCCGGCATCCTTTATGCCGTTGGCCTGACGGAGACCGGCAACAAGGGCAGCCTTCAACCCAACGCTTTGAATATAGAGGGAAAAGCAGTCTTTCCCAGAAGCCGGACCGAGGCCCTTGCCGCCTTCGCCAATGCCCGGCGCGAGGGCAAGACCCTGATCGATCTGGGCTGCATGCAGATCAACCACCACTACCACGCATCGCATTTTCGCAGCGTCGAGGACATGCTCGACCCACGTCAGAACGTCGACTATGCGGCGCGCTTCCTGGCCAGTCTTCATGCCCGTCACGAGACCTGGTCGATGGCCGTGGCCCGCTATCATGCCGGCCCCGACAATGACCCGGCGCAGAAGATCTATGTCTGCCGTGTCATTGCCAACATGGTCGCCACCGGCTTTGGAAAATGGACCGCGAACGCCCGCGGATTCTGCAACCCATAAGCGCATTTCCCATTACTGATAGACCTACCACACAACCCCGAATTGTTGTTCTGGCCTGGCCAAAACTTGGCGCCGAATGCGTATCTGGCTGCACGCTAATGCAACCGATACGATTCCAGACTCCCAAGAAACTAGCTACAAGAAATGACGGTTGTTCAGGATTCTCGCCAGCGGATAGGCCTCTCTTCACGGGGCAAATGATTTGATTCGGAAGGCGGGGCCGATGATTGTGATCGTTGACGAGCGCGAGCTCGTAACAGAGGGATACAATTCACTTTTCGATCGTGAGGGCATCGCCTGTGCAGGCTTTGCATCCGGCGAATTCGGTGAGTGGGTGAATTCGGCCGCCGACACCGATCTGCGCTCGGTCAGGGCCTTCCTCATCGGCGATTGCCGCGAAGGTTCCATCTCTCCGCGCCAGATCCGCGACCGCACCGGGGCCCCGGTGATTGCGCTGAGCGAACAGCATTCGCTGGAGAACACGCTGCGGTTGTTCGAGAGCGGCGTCGATGACGTCATTCGCAAGCCCGTCCATATCCGTGAGATCCTGGCCCGCATCACCGCGATCCGCCGCCGCGCCCAGGAAGACGTCGCCTACACCGAGATCGGCGCCATGCGCATCTTCATGGACGGCCGCGACCCCGAGATCGACGGTCAGCCCCTCCCCCTGCCGCGCCGCGAGCGCCGCATCCTCGAATATCTGGCGAGCAATCGCGGGCGCCGGGTCACCAAGACCCAGGTCTTCAACGCCATCTACGGCATCTTCGACGAAGAGGTCGAGGAGAACGTGGTGGAAAGCCACATCAGCAAACTGCGCAAGAAGCTGCGCGAGAAGCTGGGCACCGACCCGATCGATTCCAAGCGTTTCCTCGGCTACCGGCTCGTCTTCTGATGCAGCGCCGCGCCAGCCTCGCGCAAGAAAACATGCGTAGCCTCGCAGCCAGCAGCATGGACACAGCGGAGACGTTTCGATGAGCCTCTATGGAATGATGCGGACCGGCGTTTCCGGCATGAACGCGCAGGCAAACCGCCTGTCGACGGTCGCCGACAACATCGCCAATTCAGATACCACGGGTTACAAGCGGTCCTCCGCCGAATTTTCGACGCTGGTCATGCCGTCGACCGGCGGCGCCTACAATTCCGGCGGCGTCACCACGACGATCCGTCAGGCGGTCAGCGATCCGGGCGTGCTTCAGTACACGACCTCGGTTTCCGACCTTGCCGTCAGCGGCGATGGCTTCTTTGTCGTTCAGGATCCGAGCGGTACCCCCTATCTGACCCGAGCCGGCGCTTTCGTTCCCGACGGTCAGGGCAGGCTTGTCAACTCGGCCGGCTTCCAGCTGATGGCCTACAGTTACGAGAACGGCGTACCGGCAGCGACGGTCAACGGCTTCGAGGGATTGGTCCCGGTTGTCATCTCCGACCAGGGCATGACCGCAACGCCGAGCACCGAGGGCAGCTTTGCCGGCAACCTGCCGGCGGGTGCGACCCCGGTCGCGACCGCCAACCTGCCCGCCGCCAACGCTGCGACCGCGCAATACACGTCGAAATCCTCCATGGTCGCCTACGACAATCTCGGCAACAAGAAGCTGCTCGACGTCTATTTCACCAACACCGGCGCCGGCACCTGGCAGGTGGCGGTCTTCGATCAGTCGAAGGCCACCGCTGGAACATCGTTCCCCTACACCGCCGGCGGCTTGCTGGGCTCGGCCAACCTGACCTTCGACACCACCACCGGCAAGCTCACCGGCACGCCCACCAACGTTTCATTTACCGTGCCGAACGGCGCCACCCTCAATCTCGATCTGTCGGCGCTGACCCAGCTTGGCACCGGCTTCACGGTTTCCGACGCCCAGGTCAACGGCAACGCACCGAGCACCATCGACAAGGTCCAGATCAGCAAGGACGGCACCATCTACGCCCAGTACAAGGACGGCTCGACCAAGCCGCTCTACAAGATCCCGCTGGCCGACGTACAGAGCCCGGACCAGCTCAAGGCGCTGCCTGGCAACGTCTATTCGCAAGGCACCGAGTCCGGCGCGGTTCGTGTCGGCTTTGCCAATGAAGGCAAGCTCGGCTCCATCATCTCCGGCGCGCTCGAGAATTCCAACGTCGATATCGCCGAAGAACTGACCAACATGATCGCGGCACAGCGCAGCTACACCGCCAATTCGAAAGTCTTCCAGACCGGTTCCGATCTGATGGACGTCCTTGTCAACCTGAAGAGATAAGACGGGCGTCGCCCGCGAAAGACCCGCATGTCACTGTCTACCGCATTGAGTATCGCCCAGTCGGCGCTTATGAACACCGCGCGACAGACCAGCGTTGTCTCGCGCAATGTCGCCGACGCCTCCAACCCGGACTATTCGCGGCGCCAGGCCGTCGTCACCAGCACGGCGCCGGGTGCGCGCTCGGTCGATATCCAGCGCGCAGCCAACGAGCTTCTGTTTCGCCAGAATCTCGCCGCGCTATCGGCCTGGAGCGGCCAGAACGCTCTCTACAACGGCATGGATCAGTTGGGTGTTGCGGTCAATGGCGTCGACAATGCGTCCTCGCCCTCGACTGCGATCGCCAACCTGCAGCAGGCGCTGCAGCTCTACGCCACCTCGCCGTCGAATCAGAACCTCGGCGCCTCCGTCATCGACGCCGCCAAACAGGTCGTGCGCTCGCTCAATGAGGGCTCCAAGGCAGTCCAGGATTTCCGCACCCAGACCGACGGTCAGATTGCCACCGCCGTCGACGACCTGAACTCGCTGCTCGGCCAATTCCAGGATGCCAACACGGCCGTCATGTCCGGAACCCGTTCCGGCACCGACGTTTCCGATGCGCTCGACCAGCGCGATGCGCTTTTGAAGAAGATTTCGAACTATGTCCCGGTGTCGACCTTCACGCGAGGCGACAATGACATGGTCATCACCACCGGCGACGGCACGACCTTGTTCGAGACGATACCGCGCACGGTCACCTTCGCGGCGTCGGCAGGCTATACCGCGGGTGCCGCCGGCAATGCCGTCTACATCGACAATGTGCCGATCTCGGCGGGAGCCGGTGGCAACACCAGCGCCAGCGGCACGCTTGCCGGCCTGCTGCAATTGCGCGACGGCGTCGCCTCGACCATGCAGAGCCAGCTCGACGAGACCGCGCGTGGCCTGATCACAGCCTTTGCCGAGACCGCACCCTCGATGGCCAACGCCGCCGGCCTGTTCACCTGGTCTGGTGCGCCGGCCGTGCCGGCGGCCGGCACGCTGGTCAACGGCCTTGCCGCGTCCATCAGCGTCAATGCAGCGATGGACCCGGGCACCGGCGGCAACCCGATGCTGCTGCGCGACGGCGGAGCCAACGGTGCGGCCTACGTCGCCAACACGGGCGGTGGCGCATCCTATTCCACCCTTCTGGTTGCCTATGGCGACCGGCTCGACCAGCCGATGACTTTCGACCCCGCCGCCGGGGTTTCGGCAACGTCCAGCGTGTCCGACTACGCCGCCAGTTCGATCGGCTGGTTCGAGGGCGTGCGCCAGCAGGCTTCGACCGCCTCCGACGCCAAGGAAGCACTGGCGTCGCGCAGCGCCGAGGCGCTGTCCAACGCGACCGGGGTCAATGTCGACCAGGAAATGTCGCTGCTGCTCGACCTCGAACACACCTACCAGGCATCGGCCCGGATGATGAAAACCGTCGACGACATGATGACGGCCTTGCTCAACGCGGTGGGATAATTCCATGACTTCAGTCTCCTCGGCCGCAATCTCCAATGCCATGCGCTCCCAGCAGATGCGCATGCAGGCCGAACTCGTCAAAGCCACGAAAGAATCCTCGACGGGCAGGGTCGCCGACGTCGGCCTGGCTCTCGGCGGGCGCACCACCCAGGCCGTCACTTTCCAGCGCGATCTTGACCGGCTCAACGTCATCATCGATTCCAACGGCCTGGTCGGCGCCCGGCTCTCCTCGACGCAGACCTCGCTTGGTCAACTCTCGACCGCCGCTCAGACGTTCCTGTCCGCCCTGACCACCGCCTCCTCAAGCGACTCGTCCAACAGCCTCACCCAATCCTCCGGCAAGGCGACCATCCAGCAGCTGACCTCGATCCTCAACACCAGCGTCAATGGCGAATACCTGTTCGCCGGCACCAACACCGACGTCAAGCCAATCAACGACTTCACAGCTGCCGGCTCCCCCGCCAAGGCGGCATTCGACGCCGCTTTCGTCGCCAATTTCGGCTTCACCCAGGATGATCCGCTCGCGGCCGACATCACGGCTGCCCAGATGGACGATTTCATCACCAATGATGTCGCCCCGCAGTTCACGGGCGCTGGTTGGCAGGGCAACTGGTCGAACGCCACCGACCAGCAGATCGTCAGCCGCATCGCACTCAACGAAACCACACCGACGTCGACCAGCGCCAACAGCGCCGGCATCCAGAAGCTCGCAATGGCGGCAGCCATGGTCAGCAGCCTGATGTCCAGCAACATCAGCCAGGCGGCGAAGAATACGGTTGTCAGCCGCTCCACCACATTGGTTGGCGAAGCGCTGAGCGGCATTGGCCAGCTTCAATCCGAGACCGGCATCGTCCAGAAGCGGGTTTCCGATGCCAACGATCGGATGAAAACGCAGGTCGACCTTTTCGAACGGCACATTCTCGACCTGGAAGCCGTCGATCCGGCCGAAGCCGCGACACGGGTCGCGGATCTGACACAGCACATCGAAACGTCTTTCGCGTTGACCGCACGCCTGCAGCAGCTCAGCCTGTTGAATTACCTGACCTGACAACGCTTAACGGAACGGTAGAGCCCCAACGATGTACCAATTCTCTTACGCCGACATCCAGAGCAACTCCGTTGCCGACGCGAAGGACCGCGAGCGCGAGCTTCTGACCCGCTCGATCGACATGCTGGCGGCGGCAGCAGTGGCCGGCCACGGTTCGATGGAGGCGATAGAGGCGCTTCACTTCACCAACCGCGTCTGGACCGCCTTCGTCGAGGATCTTGGCTCCAGCGACAACGCCCTGCCAAAGGAACTGCGCGCCAACCTCATTTCCATCGGCCTGTGGCTGCTGCGCGAGGCGGAGGACATCCGTCAGGGCCGCACCAACAATTTCGAAGGGCTGATCGAGGTGTCCCAGATCATCAGGGACGGCATTCAATGACCAACACGCTGAAGATATCGCTGAAGCCGAACGAAAAGATCTACATCAACGGCGCCGTCATCCGGGTCGACCGCAAGGTCACCGTCGAATTGATGAACGACGTCCAGTTCCTGCTCGAAAACCACGTGATCCAGGCCGAAGATGCCTCGACACCGCTCAAGCAGCTTTATTTCATCCTGCAGGTCATGCTGATGAACCCGGCCGGTGCCGCCGCCGCACGCGAGATGTTCCGTCGTTCGCTGCCGCTGCTTCTGGCAAGCTTCGAGGACGGCCAGATCTGCAGCGCGCTGAAACAGATCGACCGCATGGTCGGCGAGGACCATATCTACGAAGCGCTGAAGGCGATCCGCGCACTTTATCCGCTCGAACGCCGCGCGCTGGGTGGCAATGACGATATTTCGGGTGCCGAGCGCCCGTTGGCTGTGGGAGCACGATACTGATGAACGTGGACATGACGACGACGATTCCAACCGGCGCCAATCAGGCCACCGCGTCCACCTCGAAGACAGCAGTCGACTACCAGTCCTTCCTGAAGCTTCTGATCGCCGAGATGAAGAACCAGGATCCGACCAAGCCGATGGATTCGACGCAGTATGTCGCCCAGCTCGCCACCTTCTCGCAGGTCGAGCAATCGGTGCAGACCAACACCAAGCTCAATCAGATCATGCAGTCCTCGGCGCTGTCGCAGGCCGACGCACTGATCGGGCGCTCGATAACCTCCGCCGACGGCCTGACGACGGGCACCGTGGCTTCGGTGCGCCTCGCCAGCAACGGTCTCATCGCCGTGCTGCAGAACGGCACCGAAGTCGCGGTCGGTCCGGGAGTTTCGGTCAAGGCGGCAAGCTGACGCTTTCGACAGAGAGCCAGTCCCATGAATGAGGCCGACGCTCTCGACATCGTCCAGTACGCGGTATGGACGGTGCTCGTCGCGTCCGCTCCGGTGGTGCTGGTCGCCATGGTGGTCGGCATCGGCATCGCCCTCATCCAGGCGCTGACCCAGGTGCAGGAAATCACCTTGACCTTCGTGCCGAAGATCGTCGCCATCATGCTGGTGGTGGCGCTGACCGGCCCCTTCATCGGCAGCCAGATATCGGCCTTCACCAACGTCATCTTCGAGCGCATCCAGAACGGGTTCTAACCTGTTTTGGGAAGGCGTGCCGCGGCATGTCGTCGTAATTGTCCGAAGACAGACGCCGCCGATCCCCGCGGCGCCTCCGCACGCACGGCAGACAAGGCCTGGACCGCCTCTATCCCATTGTTGGACCATGAGCTTTTTTGCCCTTTGCGGCGCCATGCCCTACTTTCGGCAAACGGTCTGCGCAAACGGATTGTCTGACGGGCAGGCACGACATGGCAGGAATCCCAAATGATTGACGAAAAGCCGGACAGCGAGAGCGTCTCGGCGCTGGCGCCCTTCCGGCACGGCATTTTCCGCGCCGTGTGGGGCGCAAGTCTCGTCTCGAATTTCGGTGGCCTGATCCAGGGTGTCGGCGCCGCCTGGATGATGACCACGATCGCCACCTCGCCCTATCAGGTGGCCCTTGTCCAGGCTTCGACCACCTTGCCGATCATGCTGTTTGCGTTGGTCGCCGGCGCCATCGCCGACAGTTTCGACCGGCGCAAGGTGATGCTGGTCGCCCAGACCTTCATGCTGGTGGTGTCGGTGCTTCTGACCCTGTTCACCTATTCGGGCCTGATCACGCCATGGACGCTGCTTGCCTTCACCTTTCTGATCGACAGCGGCACCGCGCTCAACAGCCCATCATGGCAAGCCTCCGTCGGCGATATCGTTCCCCGCAACAAGGTGCCGGCGGCCGTCGCCCTCAATTCGATGGGCTTTAACCTGACGCGCAGCGTCGGTCCGGCGATCGGCGGCATCATCGTCGCCGCCGCCGGTGCGGCAGCCGCCTTCGCGGCGAACGCGGTGAGCTATATCGGCCTGATCGTCGTGCTGGCGCGCTGGAAGCCGAACGTGCCGGTATCGACCTTGCCGCGCGAGTCGCTGGGGGCCGCCATGGGCGCCGGCCTGCGCTATGTCGCCATGTCGCCCAACATCGGCAAGGTGCTGGTCAGGGGTGCTGCGTTCGGCTTCAGTGCAGGCGCTGTGCTTGCGTTGCTGCCTCTGGTGGCGCGCGATGTCGTCAAGGGCGATGCGCTGACCTATGGCATCATGCTCGGCGCCTTCGGCATAGGCGCGGTCGGCGGCGCCTTGATCAGCGTCAGGCTGCGGCAGTTGCTCTCCAGCGAGACGATGGTGCGCTGTGCGTTCGCCGGCTTCGCCGTCTGCGCCTTCAATGCCGCCGTCAGCCAGCATGCCTGGCAGACATCGCTCGGCCTGCTTGTCGGCGGTGCCTGCTGGGTGATCGCGCTTTCGCATTTCAACGTCACGGTGCAGATGGCGACGCCGCGCTGGGTGGTCGGCCGGGTGCTGTCGGTCTACCAGACCGCGACCTTCGGCGGCATCGCGCTCGGCAGCTGGATCTGGGGCGTCGTCGCCGACGCGCATGGCGCCGAAACCGCGCTGATCGCCGCCAGCATCGCCATGCTGGCCGGCGGCGCCATCGGTCTTTTGCTCCCGCTGCCGCAACAGCAGGTGCTCAACCTCGACCCGCTCAATCGCTTCAAGGAACCGCATTTGGCGCTTGACCTGAAGCCGCGCAGTGGTCCCATCGCCATCATGATCGAATATGTGATCCGCCACGAGGACGAACCGGAGTTCCTCGCCATCATGGCCGAACGCGGCCGCATCCGCCGCCGTGACGGCGCCCGCAACTGGACGCTGGCGCGCGATCTCGAGAATCCCACCGTATGGATCGAGCATTATCACACGCCGACCTGGATCGAGTATATCAGGCACAATGGACGCATCACCCATGCCGACGCCGTCATCGGCGAACGCGTGCGGGCCCTGCACAGCGGCGACGAACCGCCCCGCGTACGACGCATGATCGAGCGCCCGACCACCGCCGGCACGGCGCTTGTGATGGCCAAGGGGCCGATCGAGCATTAAGCCCGTAACCCCTTTTGCCCGCTTACCCCTCGCCCGACAGGTCCCGGCGCGCCTTGTCGAGTTCCTCGGCATAGCGCCGCATCAAATGGCCTTCGGTCAACAGGCCCAGCACGATGTGGTCGGTGAAATCTTCGACCACGGCGAGTTCTTCCGCGCCCGCCCGCTGGAATGTTTCCGCGGCGGCCTGCACGTTCATGCTCGGCACCAGCACCGCGTCCTTGTATTTGGCGAGATCGCGCACCGGCACCTCGCCATCGGACGGATCGCTGTGCAGTTCGGCCACGATCAGCACGCCGACATAGTGGTCGCCCGCATCGACGGCGATGAGGCGCTGGGCAGAGCCGAGCGGCACCTCCTTGCGGAAGGCTGCCAGCGTCGTCGAGGCATAGATGGTCTTGATGTCCTTGCGCATCATCGAGCCGACTGTGAGGCTGCGCATCCAGCCGACATCGTGGGCGCTGCGGATGGTCTCGCCGCGCAGATGGAAGCGCCATGTCGAGAACGAGTAGCCGAAGGTTTCGCGCACCAGGATGGCCGACATGATCGAGGCGGCCAGCACGACGCCGGTCAGCGTCAGGTCGCGGGTCGATTCCAGCGCCAGGAAGGTCATCGTCAGCGGACCGCCGACGACACCGACGGCGAGCGACGTCATGCCGACGACGGCGGCGACGGCAGGGTCGATGCCGGTTGCCGGAGAAATAACAAGCATCACATCCGCGAACGCCTTGCCGAGCAGCGCGCCGAGGAACAGCGAGGCAAAGAACAGTCCGCCGCGAAAACCCGACCCCAGCGAGACCGCCGACGCCGCCAGCTTGAGCACGAAGACGCTGGCCACCACGGCCAGCCCGTAATTCATCGAGAATTCGCGATGCAGCGCGCCATGGCCGCTGGACAGCACTTGCGGCGTGATCAGCCCCAACAAGCCAACGATGACGCCGCCAATGACGGGGCGCAGCGACGCATCGATCGACAGCCTGGCGAAACCGCGCTCGATCAGCGTCACCAGATGCATGATGGCGATCGAGGCGGCACCGCCGAGCAGCCCGAGCAGCAGGAACGGCACATACTGGCTGGCGGTGAGCGCCGGCAGACCCGAAAGCTCGAGCGGGAAAGGCACCCCGCCGAACATTTCAGCGGTCAGCGAGGCTGAGATCGCGGCGGTCATGACAGGCGCGACATTGGCGACCGAGTAGATGCCGATGACCAATTCGAAGCCGTAGAAGGCGCCGGTCAGCGGTGCATCGAAGGCAGCGGCGATGGCGCCGGCCGCACCACAGCCGACCAGGATACGGACATCGTTGCGGCGCAGCCTGAAGATGCCCGCCAGCCGCGATGCCAGCCCGGAGCCAACCTGCGTGTAGCCGGCTTCCAGCCCGACCGAGGCGCCAAAACCGCTGGAGATCATCGTCTGGCCGGCGATGATGAAGGTGTCGGTCAGCGACATGCGCCCGCCATAGAGCGCATTGGCTTCGATCGGGTCGATCGGTGTGCGGAATTTCCGTATCCGGAGCCAGACCACCGTCAGCCCCAGCAGTATGCCGCCGATCGCCGGTATCAGCGCCTGCATCGGATTGGCGAGCGAAAACATGCCGGAAAGCCGGCCGCCTGGCTGAACGCCGAACAGCAGCCCGTGCAGGTCCTGCACGATTTGGCTCATCGCCGTGACCAATATGCCAGCCATTACGCCTACGACACCGGCGAGGATGACCACCACGATGCCGCGTGCCTCGAGCAGGGGCAACGACCTGATCAGCACCGCGCGCAGCCGGCGGGCATAGACTTCGCTGTGGTTTCTGGAAAGCACCGAGGCGGCTCGCCGATATCGAAAGGCAGTGGAAAGCCAGCCTGATACGCCCGGCGGCACGGCATGGCAACCACAATGCCGACAGACACCATGTTGGCGACAGCGCGATATCGATCGGCCGATGGACCGTTCAGGTCGGCATGGGCTCGCCGGCTTCATAGAGTACGAGGTTGCGCTCGCCTATGCCGAGCGCCGGCCAGCTCGCACGCCAGTCCGCAATGTGCGGCGAGCGGAAGTGCGCGTCGAGCGCTGCCCTGTCGCTCCAGACTTCCGTGACCCGGATGAGCCCGGCATCGAAAACATCCTGCGCATAGGAATATTGGATGCAGCCGACCTCGGCGCGGCTGCCTGAAACCATGCGTTCCATTGCGGGCTTGGCTTCTTCAAATTTGTTTGGCGGCAAGCGGATGGTGCCGATGATCAGAAGCATGGGTTTCCCTTTCCTGGCGAGGCTAGCCGACACGGCGACCTGCGCATGATCGTTCGAACTAGCCAGTCTCCCACCCTCGCGCAAGCTTGGCGGACTACCCTCACAGGGCTGTCGCGCGCTCGGCAGTCTATGGGGTTTGAGGACGATATGGCGATCAGCGAAAGCATTCAGCCCGGCGCGGCCGCCAAGAACGGCCGCGACGTCTTCTTCGCCATCGGCATCGTCATCATACTTGCCGTGCTGTTCCTGCCGATCCCGGCCTTTCTCATCGATGTCGGCCTCGCCTTTTCGATCGCGCTTTCGGTGCTGATCCTGATGGTGGCGCTGTGGATCCAGCGGCCGCTCGATTTTTCGTCTTTTCCAACCGTGCTGCTCATCGCCACCATGCTGCGGCTGTCGCTCAACATCGCCACCACGCGCATGATCCTGTCGCATGGCAATGAAGGGACGCATGCCGCCGGCTACGTCATCGCCGGCTTCTCCAAGTTGGTGATGGCCAGCGACTTCGTCATCGGCCTCATCGTCTTCATGATCCTGATCGTGGTGAACTTCATCGTCATCACCAAGGGCGCCACGCGTATCGCCGAAGTCGGCGCGCGCTTCACCCTCGATGCCATCCCCGGCAAGCAGATGTCGATCGACGCCGACCTCTCGGCCGGCATGATCGACGACAAGACCGCGCAGCTGCGCCGCCGTGAACTGGAAGAAGAATCTTCTTTCTTCGGCTCGATGGACGGTGCCTCGAAGTTCGTCCGCGGCGACGCCATCGCCGGCCTCATCATCACCGCCATCAACATCGTCGGCGGCATTGCCATCGGCTACATCAGGCACGGCATGGGCATGGGCGAAGCCGCCGACGTGTTCATCAAGCTGTCGGTCGGCGACGGCCTCGTCACCCAGATACCGGCACTGATCGTGTCGCTCGCCGCCGGTCTGCTCGTCTCCAAGGGCGGCACCCGCGGCTCGACCAACCAGGCGGTGTTCGGCCAGCTCGGCGCCCACCCGCGCGCCCTCTATGTCGCGGCATCGCTGCTGGTGCTGCTCGGCCTGATGCCCGGCCTGCCGCTGTTCCCGTTCTTTGCGCTCGCCGCCGGCATGGCCGGTCTCGGCTACGTCATCCCGATGCGCGCCAACCGTGTCCTCGCCGAAGCCGAGGCGATCAAGGACCAGGAAAAGGCGACCAAGGTCGAGGAGGAGAAGAACTCGGTCAAGGCCTCGCTCGCCACCGCCGAGATCGAGCTTTTGATCGGCAAGCAGCTGTCGACAAGGCTGCTGACGTCGCATCAGGAACTGGTTTTCCGCATGGGCAAGATGCGCAAGAAATTCGCCACCCAGTACGGCTTCGTCGTGCCGGAAGTGCGTGTCGCCGACGATTTCGCCATCCCGCCGAAAAGCTACCAGATCAAGGTGCACGGCACCGTGGTGGCCGAATACCAGATGCGCGTCGGCGAGATCATGGTGCTGCTCGGCAATCGCGACGTACCCGAGATGCCGGGCGAGGAAATCCGTGAGCCGGCCTTCGGCATGCGCGCCTATTCCGTCGTCGAAGCCTTCGCCGAGGATCTGAAGCGCGAGAACTACACCTTCGCCGACAACATGTCGGTGCTGCTCACCCATCTCTCCGAGGTTATCCGCAACAACCTGCCGCAGCTTCTGTCCTACAAGGATATGAAGGCGCTGCTCGAACGCCAGGACCAGGAATACCGCAAGCTCGCCGACGAGATCTGCACCACCCACATCTCCTATCCCGGCCTGCAGGCGGTGCTGAAGCTGCTGCTCGCCGAGCGCGTCTCGATCCGCAACCTGCACCTGATCATCGAGGCGATCGCCGAGATCGCGCCGCATGTGCGCCGCACCGAGCAGATCGTCGAACATGTCCGCATCCGCATGGCCCAGCAGATTTGCGGCGACCTGTCCGAGGGCGGCGTGCTGAAGGTGCTTCGCCTCGGCAACCGCTGGGACCTCGCCTTCCACCAGAGCCTCAAGCGCGACGCCAAGGGCGAGGTGCGCGAATTCGACATCGACCCGCGCCAGCTCGAGGAGTTCGGCCAGGACGCCACCAAGGCGATCAAGAAATATCTGGAAGCCGGCGAACGTTTCGTCCTCGTCACCGCGCCCGACGCCCGCCCCTATGTGCGCATGATCATCGAGCGGCTGTTCACCACGCTGCCGGTGCTCAGCCACGTCGAAATCGCCAAGGGCGTCGAGATCAGGGTGCTCGGAACCATATCGTGAGCGTGCTGTCGCAAGGCGTCGTCATCGCGGCGTTCCTCGCCTTCTGCCGCATCGGCGCCTGTTTCATGCTGATGCCGGGCCTGTCCAGCGCCCGCGTCCCGGTCCAGGTCAGGTTGTTCGTGGCGGTCGCCGCCACCGGCGGCCTGCTCGCCTTCCTGTGGGACAAGATCTTTCCTTTCGTCGACCCGCGCCCGCAGATCCTGGTGCCGATGATCATCTCGGAACTTCTGGTCGGCGGCCTGATCGGCGCCATGACCAGGCTCTACATGGAAGCCCTGCGCTTCATGGGTTCGGCCATCGCCATGCTGGTCGGTTATGGCGGCACCGGCGGACCGGCGATCGAGGAGCCCGAACCCCAGGCAGCCCTTGCCGCCATCATCTCGTTCTCGGCGCTGTTGATGCTGTTCGTGTTCGATTTCGACCACGAGATAATACGCGCGCTGGTTTCCTCCTACACGGTGGCGCCGGTCAACATCTTCTTCAACCCGCAGGCAGCCCTCGTCGATGTCACCGACACGGTGTCGGACACCTTCTTCCTGGTCATCCGCCTCGGCAGCCCGTTCGTCGCCTATGCCATTCTCGTCAATCTGACGATCGGCTTCGTCAACAAGCTGACCCCGCAGATCCCGATCTATTTCATCTCCCAGCCCTTCATCATCGCCGGCGGCATGATCATCTTCTATTTCGCCGTCGGCACCATGCTGTCGCTGTTCGTCGACGGCTTCGTCGACCTGACGCTGGCGAGATGACCATGAGCACGCGCAAGGACCGCCTCAAGAAACTGGTCAAGGTGCAGGAACAGCTGAAGGCGCTGCACGAAACCCGCCACGCCACCTTCCTTGCCGCGGCCAGTGCCGCCGAGGCTGAAGCCAGGGAACTGGTCGGCCATTTCGACCAGCCCGATTCGCTTTCCGCCCTGTTCCCCGATCTCTACCACCGCCGCATCGCCCAAGCGGTCGTGCGCCAGGAGGCGAACCTGGCAAGCGCGAAGCAAGAAGCCGGCCTCATCGCCGCCGCGACCGCCCGCACCAACATGGTTGAGCGTGCCTACAAGGACGTGCGCAACCGCGACGAGCGCGAACGCTCCGACCGCGAGCGGCTCGACATCATCGCGCAGAAGCAGGGCGAGGAGTAAGCTGAGGGTGTTCCGCTATGGGCCAACGGTGAGCGTCATTGACCAGGTTGCGAATGGCGGCAATCTCGGTCTTTGGGGCGGGCATGGTGGCTTCCTGAGAGCAGACATTGCAGGCTGCACATCGAGGTCCTGCCGCGCCATGAACAGTCGATGCTTCGGTCTGGAAGCAGCCGTTGAGCAGACGTTCATTGCACGGCGGCGGCCGCGGTGAAGATGTAGCCAACGCCATAGACGACCTTGATCGGCGCGGGCAAGCTGATGTGCTCCTCCAGTTTGCGGCGTAGCCGGCTGACGACTGCGTCGAGATGCCTGTTGTCGAAGTTCGACCTGGGACGGGCGACAAGCTCCACCAGATCCTCGCGCTGGCAGATTTCGCCGCTACGGTTGCAGAGCACGTTCATGAAGGCGAACTCGGCCGCCGTCAGTTTAAGCGAACGGTGATTGGGCGCGATCAGCATCCAGTTCGTGCCGTCCAGCACCCACCGATCGTTGCTGCCGTTGGCAGAGTCGGGCGGGGCTCCCGTCCGTCGCAGCAGGCTGCGAATTGCGGCGTCGATCTCGCGCAGCGTGCTGTGCTTGACCAGGTAGATGTCGGCGCCGCTCTCAAAGCCACGGATACGGTCGTCGCTGTCACCGAGCGCCGTCAGCATGATGATGCCGCAGGCATGTGATTTGCGGATTTCGGTTGCCAGATCGAACCCGTTCCCATCGGGCAGCCCGACATCGAGGATGATGACAGCGGGCGAACTGCCGTTGGCCAGCGTCTGGCGCAATTCCCCTGCTGTCGCGATGCCTTCGGCCGTGAAGCCCGTCAGTTCCAGGAAATCCGCCAGATCCTTGCGCAGCCGGGGCTCGTCCTCGACGATCAGAATATGCGTCATGCGGTCAGTTCCTCGGGCGAAAGTCGATCCGTTGCCTCGCCTGCCAGAGGCAGGCTGACGATGGACGTAATGCCCTGGTCGTCGTTGGCGAGCAACTGCAGCTTGCCGCCGTGATAGGCCAGCAATTTGCGCGAAGAATAGAGGCCGAGACCGGTTCCGGTTACCGCCATCGTATTGGAGGCCCGGAAAAAGCGCCTGCCGATCTTGTGAAGCTCGGCCTGTGGAATGCCGATGCCACGGTCACGCACCCGAATGACCGCACTTCGACCTTCGCTGCGCACATCGATATCCACTGGCTGGTCCTCCGACGAATATTTGAGCGCATTGTCGATGAGGTTGATCAGGACGGTCGCCAGCATCTCGGGATCGGCGACAAGCGAAACGGCGTCGTCATCCGCCGTAAAGATCAGGCGCTCGCCGCGCCCGGTCATCCCGAAATGCAGCCGCACATCGGCAATAAGCAAACCGACGCGTATCATCTCCGGCTGAAACCCGCTGTCGCGATCATTGGCCATGAAGCGGTCGATCAGGGAAAACAGGCGATCGAGCGCCTCGCCAATGCCGGCAATCCGTTCTCGTGTCGCTTCGGGCGACTTGTGGCCGACAAGGCCGATCATGTCGGCCGCGTTGCGGATGATGGCGAGCGGGGTGCGAAACTCGTGGCTGACGACGCGCATGAAGTCCGCCTGCTCGTCGCGAAGCACACGTTCGGCCGCCAGGCTCGCGTTCAACCGGCTTTCCAGCCGTCGTCGTTCCCGCACCTCCCGCGACAGGGCGATATTTTTCTCCAGCAGCGCAGAGGACAGCCGCGAACTGACCATGAACAGCAGGCAGCCGAAAAAGGCGATCAGGAACAGCGCGCCCTGCAGCAGATACCAAGCGTTGCGGTCGGCCAGAACCGAGGCGCCTTGAAAATCGACCGGCAGCCGGTATTCGATGATGCTCTGGAGAACGCTAGCCGCGATATACTCGGCAAGCACACCGATCGTGATCCAGCGCAGGAGGGTTGGTTGCGTCCGGTCCCGCATCAGCCCAAGACACATCACCGACATCATCACGACCGTAAAGAAGGTCGATGCGTGAATGCGTATAGCAATGTCGCCCGGATCAATCGCGAGGGCGGCACTCCATGCGACAATTTGGAAAATCAGCAGTGAAATGCTGATCCAGGTATAGCGTGGCTGTCCCAGAAAGCGCGCCAGACCCTCGGCCAGCAACACCAGGCCTAGCTTGATGATCGTGTTGTGGAGCACGATGGCCCAGGCCGCCGGCTGCTCCCCACGCAGGAGAATCAGCAGCACCCCCGCCGCGATAGCGACGAAGCCGGCCGCAAGAAACTTCAACTCATAGAGGCGGCGCCACGCCAGCCACACAAACAACCAGGTGACGGCCTGCAGGCTTGCGGTTGCAAACGTAACAACCAGAACGGTCTTCAGATCAAGCATGGTCGAGTATTCGCACGGGTTCCCCTGCCACACCCCCCGATGCGCCAAATGTTGAATCTCGCAGGAGTTGTGCGGGGAGGCAAGCGCGATCCGCCCGTGCAAGAATTGGTCAGAATTCAACAGAATTGATCGGTGGAATTGTCGGGAGAGGACGTTTTATCATCGGCCGCGATCGTCTTGGTGGTTTCGCCGGGCGGATTGTGAGGAAGCAGTCGGGCGATGTGCGTGGCGGACGCACGCGACCCGACGCAGCGGCAAGCGATGATTTTCGCGGGACGCTCGGCGATCGGGCCGGCCGCGGAATCGTTGCTTGCGGCACACGGGGGGAATTCCATGACAATTCGCGATCGTCGCTCGCTCATACGCCCGCTTGTACTTTTGTGCTCCACGGCGCTCGCGGGGTCGTTGCTGCTGCCAGTCATCCTGACGGCGCCGGCGCATGCACAGGCTCTTTATGGTGCGACCGGAGGCAGGGGCGGTGATGGTGACGTAGACAGCAACGGCGGCGATGGTGGCGATGCAGGCGACGCCGGCGTCGCGGGCAACGGTCCGGATGCAGGGACCGGTGGGGCGGCCGGCACGCAGGCCATTCCAGACGGTGGAAATGGTGACAACGGCGGCTCCGGTGGCGGTGGTGGTGGCGGCGGCGGCGGTGGTTACAGCAATATCATTGCTGGCGACATTTCCGCGCCCCTCAATGGTGGCAATGGAGGCTATGGCGGCGGCTTTTTGGACGGAGGCTATGGCGGCGGCGGCGCTGGTGGCGATGGCGTGCGTAATGAAGAGGTGAACCCGGCAATTTCCGTGACGGCTGATGTTCATGGCGGCGATGGCGGCGATGGCAATGGCAATGGCCCGTTTGCCGGCGGCGGCGGCGGCGGCGGCGGCGGGGGCGGGGGCGCCGGCATGGTGCTTCTGAACAACGGCGCCATCACTGTTGAAAGCTCGGCCACCGTTGCTGGCGGAAACGGTGGCAATCCTGGCGCCAATTTCGGCGGTGGTGGTGGTGCGGGCATTGTTTTGAACGCCGGCGGCGACTTGACCAACCATGGCGATGTCCTCGGTGGCACGGGCGGGGCTTTAGCCACCGGCGGAACAGCCATTGTGATGGGAGATTCTGGCAGCATCGTCAACGACGGTCGCATTACCGGTGGCCGCGCCGGGGTTTCTGCATCCGCCGGTGCAGCGATCGACCTCAGAAATGGTGGGACGGTTTTTAACAGCGGAGTGATCATTGGCGGCGAGGGCAACGGTGGCCATGCCGGCGGCTCTAACGGCCCTGCTGGCGGAACCGGCAGTGGCGGCGCCCCCGGCTATATTCCCCTGACGCCCAGCAATGGAAACGGTGGTACCGGCATCGTTGGGGCCAATTTGGCGGTGCTTAACGTTGGGGAGATTACTGGGGGAGATTCTTTCTTTGGCCGGGCTAACGCCATCACCTTCACCGGCGGCGCCAACACGCTTTCCCTGCGAAACGGCTCGATTATCACCGGCAATGTCGTGGTGGAGAGTGGCGCGACCGGCTCATTGATGCTCGGGGACTATGACACGCTGCCTTCCACACCGGCCTTCGATGTCTCGAAGCTCGTGAATACGGCCACGGTAGGCGCGAGTGACGAGTTCGTCGGCTTCACGAGCTTTAACAAGGCCGGGACGAATACCGTGACCCTGACCGGCACGGGTGCGCAGGACTGGACCATCGATCAAGGCACCTTGGTCGGCGACACCAACAGCTTCGGCGGCAATCTCACCTTCTCAGGCGTGAACACCGGCGCCGTCGTCTTCGACCAGGCGAGCGACGGTACCTATGCCGGGACCATTACCGGCCCCGGCCATTTCGGCAAGGCCGGCGCCGGTACGCTGACGCTGTCAGGCGACGCTTCCGACCTCGCGGGCAACCTGGGCGTCATGGGGGGCACGCTCGACATCGACACACAGCTCACCTCTTTTACCGGGATCATTGCTACTGACGGAACTGATCCGGACGAGTGGGCAACCGCAAGAGTTTCAGGGTCGGCCACCTGGACTGCCGACGTCCTTAGGGTCGGGGATTCCAATGGGGATTCCAAAGGGAAAGGGAGCTTGATCGTCGAGAATGGCGGTCAGGTTTTCAACGATTCGGGAGTTGTGGCGTATGGCGCGGGCAGCACTGGCTCCGCGGTGATTTCCGGAAATGATTCGGGTTGGACACTCGTTGATGCCATCGCAGTTGGTCTCTTTGGCAATGGATCGCTCAGCATTGAAAATGGCGGGCAGGTTTCCAGCGGCAACAACGCCATTGTTGGTTGGGATGCTCAAGCCACCGGAATTGTGAATATTACGGGCCCCGGGTCGGTTTGGACAGGCGACTCCATCATTGCCGTTGGCGTCTTGGGCAAGGGCACGCTGACTCTGTCGGAGGGCGGGCAGGTTTCGCTTGCCGGGGGTCCTGCTATCGTTGGGTTGGCGGCCCAGCCAGGATCATTCGGAACGCTCAACATCGGTGCGGCAAGTGGGGAAGTGGCGAAGGCCGCCGGCACGGTTGATGCGGCATCGATAGCTTTTGGCGCTGGCACAGGCACGGTTGTGTTCAATCATCTGGGAAATCCCGATGGGTCCGATCTGATTTTCAGCCCTTCCCTGACCGGCTTGGGGACCATCCTCCATGAAAGCGGCACGACCGTTTTGACCGCGGACAGTTCCAGCTTCACCGGTGCCACCACTGTTGCAGGCGGCACGCTTCTTGTCGGGAACCATGCCAGTGCCGGCTTCCTCGGTGGCACGATCAATGTCGAGGACGGCGCCACGCTCGGTGGCTCGGGCACGGTGGGCACGACGACAGTTGCCGATGGCGGGCATATCGCGCCAGGCAATTCGGTGGGTACGCTGACGGTTGCCGGAAATCTGGGCCTCTCTTCAGGGTCTATTCTCGATTACGAATTCGGCAATCCAGGCGGTTCAACCGACTCTCCGGGGATAAGCGACCGCATCGGGGTGAGTGGCAATCTGACGCTCGACGGTACGCTCAATCTTGCGCAGAGCGGCGACGTGGCCGATGGCACGGCGGGCCTCGGCTATTACCGGCTGATGACCTATGGCGGCAGCCTCACCGACAACGGCCTGGAGATCGGCACGAAGCCGCCGCTTTCCGATCCGGCCGCCTATGAGATCCAGGCGGGCGGCGGCAATGTCGACCTCTTCATCGGAGCGGCCGGCGACGACACGCTGCAGCACTGGCAAGGCGGCGACGGGACCTGGAACACCACGAACGAAAAATGGCTGAACCAGGGCGGCGATACTCTCGTCTCCTGGGCAGGAAACCATGCGGTGTTCAAGAACGAACCGGGCGGCTTCGACGGCGGCACGATCGCCGTCGAAGGAGCGCAAAGCTTCAAGGGCCTGCAATTCGTCGACAGCGGCTACCGCCTGGAAGGTTCCGGCACGCTCGCGATAGATGGTTCCGACAGCGCCGATGGCAATGCCGAGATCCGCGTGCTGGCCGGCACGGCAGCCACCATCGCGACGACGATTACCGGCGCGGGCGGGGTCAGCAAGACGCAAGGCGGCACGCTCGTCCTGGAAGGCAGCAACAGCTATCAGGGCGGCACGCGGCTTCTGGGCGGGACTATTTCCGTTTCGTCCGATGCCAATCTCGGCGCCGCAAGCGGTGCCCTGACATTCAATGGCGGCACGCTGCGGAACACGGCGGCCTTCACGACCGCGCGCAATGTCGATCTCGGCGCGGGCGGCGGCACGTTCCAGACCGATGCCGACCTGACGGCGAACGGCGTCATCTCCGGGACCGGCGCGCTCACCAAGACCGGGGCCGGCGGGCTGGTGCTTTCGAGCGCCAACAGCTACGCCGGTGGGACGACGGTTTCGGCAGGATTCATCACCGCGGCGACGACAGGCGCGCTGGGCAGCGGACCGGTGAATGTCAAGGCCGCTGACCTCCGCTTCATCAATGATGCAAGCGCCGAGAGCCTCGACATCGTCATGGAAATGAACGCAACGATGCGCTTCGATGGCAGTGCGTCGGCGGGAACGGCGACGATCGTCACTACCCAAAGCCGCATCAACTTCAACGACGAAACATCGGCCGGTGCGGCTTCGATCACCGGCAATGGTAGCAGGACGTCCTTCAACGGCAATTCGAGCGCCGCCAATGCCACGATTGGCGTTACAATCCAAGGAACGCTCGACTTCTACGACACCGCGTCTGCCGGCAGCGCCGCCATCACCAACAAGGGCGGCTTCGTTGGCTTCCATGGCGCCAACACCGCGGATGGCGCCACGATCATCAACGATACCGGGGGAAAGGTCGACATCTCCGAAATGACGTCGGACGGTATCGCGATTGGCTCGCTTTCGGGCGATGGTCTCGTCTTTCTCGGCTCGAAGTCGCTGACGCTTGGCGGATTGGATAAGAACGACACGATCGGCGGCGTCATCCAGGATGGCAGCACTGGCATCGGAGGGAGCCTCGTCAAGACCGGCGCCGGCACGCTGACGCTGAACGGCGTCAGTACCTATACCGGTCTGACCACCATCGGCGGCGGCAAGCTCGTTGTCGGCGACGGCAGCCATTCCGGGGCAAGCATTGCTGGCGCCATTGCGGTTGCAGCCGGCGGCACGCTCGGCGGTTTGGGAACGGTGGGTACGACCACGATCGCTTCTGGCGGCACGATTACGCCGGGCAATTCGATCGGCACGCTGAATGTGTCAGGCGATTACACGCAGGAGATAGGCTCGACCTACGAAGTCGAGATCAATCCGGCCGGCAATTCCGACCTGATCGACGTGACGGGCAAAGCCACCATCCAGGGTGGCACCGTCTTCGCGCTCAAGGCGCCGGGCGGCTACAGTGCCGGAACCCGCTACACGATCCTGAGCGCGGATCAAGGCGTGACCGGCACCTATGATGCGTTCGACCAGAACGCCCCGTTTGTCGACCTGGCACTCGCCTATGACGCCAGTAATATCTATCTCGACGTTGCCCGCAATGACGTGTCGTTCTGCGACGTGGCCGGCACCCGCAACCAGTGTGCCACCGCCAATGGCGCCGAAAGCGCCGGGCCGGGCAACCCGATCTACGATGCAATCGCCGGCCTTCCGGACGATGAAACCGCACGCGAAGCCTTCGATGCGTTATCTGGCGAGATCCATGCGTCCGCCAAATCGGCGCTGATCGAGGACAGCCATTTTGTCCGCGATGCCATCAATGACCGCCTGCGTGCGGCCTTCGAGGGGGTAGGTATCCCGGCAACGCCGGTGCTGGCCTATGGCGAAGGCGGTCCGATGCTGGCGCCTGCCACCACCGATCGCTTTGCCGCCTGGGGCACGGCTTTCGGGTCATGGGGCACCTTCGACGGCGACGGCAATGCCGCGGGCCTCGATACCTCCACCGGCGGCTTTCTTACCGGCGTCGACGGCCTTGTCGCGGAGGATGTGCGGCTTGGCATCATGACTGGCTACAGCCACACGAGCTTCGATGCCGACGGCCGATCCTCGTCAGGCTCGAGCGACAATTATCATCTCGGCCTTTATGGTGGCACGCAGCGGGGCGCTCTCGCCTTCCGCTCCGGGCTTGCCTATACGTGGCATGACATGAAGACATCGCGCTCGGTGGCCATGCCCGGCTTTGCCGACAGCCTGAGCGGCGACTACAACGCTGGCACCTTCCAGGCGTTCGGGGAACTCGGCTATCGCATCGATACGCCAGTCGCGGCCTTCGAGCCTTTTGCCAACCTCGCTTATGTCAACCTGCATACGGACGGCTTCACGGAAAAGGGCGGTGCGGCGGCATTGACCAGTGCAAGCCAGACCACCGACGCCACCTTCACCACGCTTGGTCTCAGAGCCTCCGCCGGCTTCACGCTCGGCGCCATCAATGCCACAGCGCGCGGCATGCTGGGCTGGCGCCATGCCTATGGCGACGTCATACCGACCAGCACACATGCCTTCTCTGCCGGTGATGCCTTCACGATCGCTGGCGTGCCGATCGCCAAGGACAGTGCCGCCATCGAAGCGGGGTTCGATCTCAACCTGACCGATGCCGCAACCCTCAGCGTCGCCTACCAGGGTCAGTTCGGCTCCGGCGTCCAGCAGAACGGCTTCAATGCAAAACTCAACGTGGAATTCTAATCAAGCGGGAAGGATCGTTCCGGAATGACTGCCCCTGACGGAAAAGGGGCTATTCAATCCGCTTGTCGCATCGCCCAGGCGGTCGTACGCCAGGAAGCGAACCTCGCGAGCGCCAGGCAGGAAGCCAGCCTTATCGCCGCCGGTCGGAGCGAGCCTACAAGGACGTGCGCAACTGTGATGAACGCGAACGCTGCGACCGCAGGTGCCGGACTTGATCGCGCAGAAGCGGACGCAGGAGCAGCTGGGAGGATTGTGTGGCGCGAAGCGGACCCTCCCAAGGTTCGGCTTTCCCCTAAACGCTTTACAGCCCGGTTTGGTAGCGCTACCGTTTCGGCCTAGCGTGAGCCTGGGAGGAGCCAGGGCTGTCGCTGGCGGAAGCGTTGTTCCTTCGACGACGTCGCGGGAATTTATTGGGAGGATCGATGGCGTCTGTCGCAATTGGCGAAGTCTACAAATCATTCGGCGCTGTCGAGATCCTGCACGGGGTCAGCGTGAACATCGAGGACGGCGAGTTCGTCACTCTGGTCGGACCATCGGGCTGCGGAAAATCAACCCTTCTCAGAATGATCGCCGGCCTGGAAAAGATTTCACGCGGCCAGATCGCGATTGGCGAACGTGTCGTCAACAACGTTGCGCCCAAGGAGCGCGACGTCGCCATGGTCTTCCAGAACTATGCGCTCTACCCACACATGACCGTTGCCGAGAACATGGCGTTCTCGCTGATGCTCAAAGGAGTTTCCAAGCCGGAGAGCGATGCAGGCGTGCGCCGCGCGGCCGAAATCCTTGGGCTGGTGCCGTTGCTGGCGCGCTATCCTCGGCAGCTTTCCGGCGGCCAGCGCCAGCGCGTCGCCATGGGCCGCGCGATCGTGCGTGATCCGGCGGTCTTTCTCTTCGACGAACCGCTGTCCAATCTCGACGCCAAACTCAGGGTGCAGATGCGCGCCGAGATCAAGGAACTGCACCAGCGCCTCAAGACCACGACAGTCTACGTCACGCACGACCAGATCGAGGCCATGACCATGGCTGACAAGATCGTGGTCATGCATGACGGCATCGTCGAGCAGATAGGGCCGCCGCTGGAACTCTATGACCGGCCGAACAATCTTTTTGTCGCCAGCTTCATCGGCTCGCCGGCCATGAATTTGCTGAGGGGCGAGATCGCTATTGACGGCTCACCCTCGTTCCGCGGCGCCGGGGGGATTTCAGTCCCGTTGGCCTCGGCACTTTCCATCCCCAATGGCGAGCCTGTGGTGCTGGGAATAAGGCCCGAGCATTTGCGGCTGTCCGACGACCAGGGCATTCCGGTCACCGTCGCGGTGGTTGAACCAACCGGGTCCGAAGTGCAGCTCATCGGCCGGACAGCCGGTGGCGAAGAGATCGTCGCCAATTTCCGGGAACGACATTCCTTCACGCCGGGCGAAACCATCCGGCTTACGGCCGAGCCCGGCCTCATCCATCTCTTTCACGGAGAAACCGGACAGAGGTTCCAAACACGTGCCGATCAGTAGGACCACAGGCAAGGACAACAAGCAGGAGGAAACGAGCATGAAGTTCACCAGACGTGACGTGATCCGCACCACCGCCGGCGCGGCGGCGGGTGCCTTGGGAAGTCGGTTCATCAGCTCTCCGGCCCTTGCCCAGGACGGACCGAAATACAAACCCGAGGATGGCGCCAAGCTTAGGCTGCTGCGCTGGTCGCCCTTCGTCCAGGGCGACGAGGACCAATGGCTGGCCAACACCAAGCGCTTCACCGAAGCGACCGGTGTCGCGGTCCGCGTCGACAAGGAAAGTTGGGAGGACATTCGCCCCAAGGCGGCAGTCGCGGCAAATGTCGGCTCCGGCCCCGACCTGATGTTCGTCTGGTTCGATGACCCGCACCAATATCCCGACAAGCTGCACGACGTGAGCGAACTGGGCGAGTATCTCGGCTCGAAATACGGCGGCTGGCATGATGGACCAAAGCAATATGCGACCCGGGAAGGCAAATTCATCGGCCTGCCATTGGCCACGATCGGAAATGCCATCGTCTATCGGGAAAGCTGGGTGAAAGAGGCCGGCTTTTCGGAGTTTCCCAAGGACACGAAAGGCTTCCTGGAACTTTGCAAGGCCTTGCAGGCGAAGGGACATCCGGCCGGCTTCACGCATGGCCATGGCGTCGGCGACGGCAACAACTATGCTCATTGGCTGCTGTGGAGCCATGGCGGCCAGATGGTCGACGAGAGCGGCAAGGTAACGATCAACAGCCCCGAGACCCTCAAGGCCATCGAATACGCGCAGGAACTCTACAAGACCTTCATTCCAGGCACGGAAAGCTGGCTCGACGTCAACAACAACCGCGCCTTCCTGGCCGGCGAACTGGCTGTCATCGCCAACGGCATCTCGGCCTACAACACCGCCAAAATCAATAAGGACAATGATCCGAAGCTGGCTGAAATCGCCAAGGACATACGCACCACCAATCTGCCCATCGGCCCTGTCGGCAAATCCGTCGAATTGTTCCAGGTGACCACGGCTGTCATCTTCAATTACACGCCCTACCCCAACGCGGCCAAGGCGTATTTGCAGTTCATGTTCGAGGAACCGCAAATGAAGGACTGGATCACCTCCTCGGCCGGATATTGCTGCCAGACCCTGAAGGCATTCGACAACAACCCGGTATGGACTGCCGATCCCAACAACGCCGCTTACGCCAAGGCTTCGGCTACTCTGCGACCTAACGGCTATGCCGGGCCGCTCGGCTATGCTTCGGCGGCAACCATGGCCGACTACGTGCTGGTCGATATGTTCGCCAAAGCGGTGACCGGCCAGGCGACGCCGCAAGAGGCAATGGAAGAGGCCGAGAAGCGGGCAAATCGCTATTATCGCGTTTGAGCCGGCTCAGCCGGGCAGCGCGGCTGCCCGGCTGGCTTCGGATTGCATCGTGGCCGATCCGGCCGATCAATGAGACCTCAGCAGGAGCCGACCCATGGCCGTGCCGTCAGCTGCTATCCAGCCGCGATCTTCGATCTTCTCACGGATTCTATCGCGCTGGAGCGAAAGCCGGAACGCACTTGGCTTCGGCTTCATGCTTCCGGCGGCTGCACTGCTGCTTGTCTTCCTGACCTATCCGCTGGGGCTCGGCGTCTGGCTCGGCTTCACCGACGCCCGCATCGGCCGCCCCGGCATCTTCATCGGCATCGAAAACTATGAATTTCTATGGAGCGACGCCGTCTTCTGGCTCTCCGTCTTCAACACCTTGCTCTACACGATCAGCGCTTCGATCCTGAAATTCGCGCTCGGCCTCTGGCTGGCGCTCATCCTCAACCAGAACCTTCCCTTCAAATCGTTCTTCCGCGCGATTGTCCTGCTGCCGTGGGTGGTGCCGACGGTGCTCTCGGCCATCGCCTTCTGGTGGATCTACGATTCGCAGTTCTCCATCCTCTCCTGGGCGCTGCAGCAGATGGGACTGATCGACCACCGCATCAATTTCCTTGGCGATCCGGAGAACGCACGCGCCTCGGTGATCGCCGCCAATGTCTGGCGCGGCATTCCTTTCGTGGCCATCACGCTGCTGGCCGGCCTGCAGACGATTCCCCAGTCGCTTTACGAGGCCGCGACGCTCGACGGCGCCAGCCGTTGGCAGTTGTTCCGCTACGTGACGCTGCCGTTGCTGACGCCTATCATCGCCATCACCATGACCTTTTCGGTCCTGTTCACCTTCACCGATTTCCAGCTGATCTATGTGCTGACTCGCGGCGGGCCGGTGAATGCCACCCATCTGATGGCGACGCTCTCGTTCCAGCGAGGTATTTCCGGCGGCCAGCTTGGCGAGGGAGCCGCGATCGCGGTGGCGATGATCCCGTTCCTGCTTGCGGCGATCCTTTTCAGCTATTTCGGCTTGCAACGTCGTAAATGGCAGCAGGGCGGTGGAGACTGACATGGCCGCGATCGAAACGAGCAACCGTCCGAACACGGATGAAGGCGGCATGGGCTATCTCCAGAGCCTGCCCCGGCGCGTGGTGACCGTTTATCTGCCGCTCCTGATATTCGTCATCGTGCTGCTGTTCCCGTTCTACTGGATGACGATCACGGCGGTGAAACCCAATCTCGAGATGACGGATTATGCCAATTTCAACCCGTTCTGGGTCGTCCATCCGACGCTCGAGCATATTCGGTATCTGCTCTTCGAGACGTCCTATCCGGGTTGGCTTCTCAACACGATCATCATCTCGACCGCCGCAACTTTCCTGTCGCTGCTGGCGGCGGTGTTCGCAGCCTATGCGATCGAACGCTTGAGGTTTTCCGGGGCGCGGCAGGTCGGCTTGGCGATCTTCCTGGCCTATCTCGTGCCGCCCTCGATTCTGTTCATTCCACTGTCGGTGATGGTGTTCAACCTCGGCCTTTACGATACGCCGTTCGCACTGATCCTCACCTATCCGACGTTCCTCATTCCATTCTGCACGTGGCTCTTGATGGGCTACTTCCGCTCGATACCCTTCGAACTGGAAGAATGCGCGCTGATCGACGGAGCGAGCCGCTGGCAAATCCTGACCAAGATAGTTCTGCCGCTGTCGGTGCCCGGCCTGATCTCCGCCGGCATCTTCGCCTTCACCCTGTCATGGAACGAATTCATCTACGCCTTGACCTTTATCCAGTCGTCCGAAAACAAAACCGTGCCGGTCGGCGTGCTTACCGAACTCGTACGTTCGGACGTCTATGAATGGGGAGCCCTGATGGCAGGCGCGCTGATCGGCTCCCTGCCGGTGGTGGTGCTCTATTCATTCTTTGTCGAGCACTACGTCTCCTCGATGACGGGGGCGGTCAAGGAGTGAGGCTGAGGCGGAAATCCCACCCTCGGCCGGCAGCTTCGATCCGATCCCCGCACTCCGCTCCCTCTCCTTCCCGCAAGCCTGCCACAAGCTTGTTGAGGCATGGTCTGGTCAGGGAAAACCGGTAAAAGGCGGACTTTCTTGGCGATTTCTCCACCCAGCGACATCGTTATGGATGTGGCCCGAGCCGTCGACCCGGCGGATATCGAGACCGCCCGCGCCGCGCTGGCAAAGCGGGCCGGCGGCGCTGCGGGCACGTTTTCACTCGACACCGCCGCTTCCGTCGATGCCGGCTCGATCCTGTCGCGCGCCACCGCCGACAAGGCCGCCGCCGCAACCGACCCGGCCAAGAAATTCAAGAAGTTCGAGGCGATGGTGCTGCAGACCTTCATCCAGAACATGCTGCCCAAGGACACCGAGGGCGTCTACGGCAAGGGCCTGGCCGGCGACATGTGGAAATCGCAGCTTGCCGAGCGGGTGGCGGACGTAATGGCCGAACGCGGCGGCATCGGCATCGCCAAATCGATGCTCGCCGACCACTATCTCGAAGGCAAGCGCGTCGTGCCCGTCGGTCCGGTTTCGGGCGGGCCGGAAAAGACCGAGGTCGACCAGCAAAACAGCCTGTCGACCTCGCTGGTCCATCAATTGCAGCGCAAGGCTGCGGGATCGATGACCGGTGACGAGACGACCATAAAAACAAATATCAGGATCTAAACTGGGAAACGCCATGGCCGACTTTTCGGAATCCACGCCCAACCTGCCAGCACGCACGACCACATCGGAAGCGCCGATCCCGTTCGCGCGGCCCGGCAATCTCGCCGCCATCATCGGCCGCATCGAGGAAGTGGTCGAGGAAGAGACGGCGGGCATCCGCAACGCCACCAACTATGATCTCAAGGCATCGAACGCCCGCAAGAGCCGCTACCTCTACGAGTTGACCCGCGCCATGAAGGGCGGCAGCGAAGCCGAATTCCTCGAGCAGCACCGCGAGGGCCTGACCCGGCTGCGCCAGAAGCTGGCGAAGAACGAAGCGGCGATCCTGGCGCATCTCAGCGCGGTCAACGAAGTCGCCAGCCTGCTGCGGCACGCCATCCAGCGCGCCGAGACCGACGGCACCTATTCCGCCGGCGAGTTCGGCTGGATAAAGGCGTGATGGCGAACACAGGCGACACATCGGAGATCCTGCCTCGGCAACGGCGCCGTGCCGCGTTGCCATTGCAAGGGACTGACCAAGGGACTGACAAGGCCCGATGATCAAGGTCATCGCCATTGCCGTCTGGATCTGCGCCGCAACGCTGGGCGCCGTGTTCTATTCTTTCCAGGCGGCCGGCGAGCGCGGTGTCGGCGAAACGCCGAAGCCGATGCTGGGCGGCCTCGACTACGTCAAGACCGACATCATTTCGGTGCCGCTGATCCGCGACTCCGAGATCGGCGGCTATTTCCTGACCAAGCTTGTCTACACGGTCGAACCCGAGCAGATCAAGAAACTGTCCATTCCGGCCGAAGCGCTGATCACCGACCAGGTTTATTCCTACCTCTATTCCAATCCGCAGATCGACTTCACCAACAAGGCGACGATCGATCTCGATGCCTTCCGCGCCGCGATCCGCGATACCGTCAACACGCGTGTCGGGGCGCCTTTGGTGCATGAGGTTCTGATCGACCAGGTCAATTTCCTGTCGAAGGACGAAATCCGCGACAACTGGCTGCGCCGCAAGAAAAGCGAGACGGCGAGCGAAATGACCAAGGCGTTCAAGGAACACTGAGTTGCCGGGCTCGCATTCCCGGCCTCCTCCAGGCTCGCCTGCCGCAGCGGCAGGAACCAACCGCCTGAATTCGCGTTGACGTAAACGTCAACCCAAAGCTATATGCGGCAGCGACCGTGATCGCGAAACCGCGGCACGGGCTTCGGCTGGATCGAAGCGCCGTTGCGAGACAGATGCAACCAGACAAGGAGAACAGCGTGAGCGTTCAGGAGATTGCCGAGAAGATCAAGTCGCGCGTGGCCAGCAGCGGGTTCGATCGTTCCGTGAAATTCGACACCGGCAGCGACGGCGTCATCGTCATCGACGGCGCAACCGTCTCGAACACCGATGCACCCACCGACTGCACCATCAAGCTCTCGCTCGACGATCTCGATTCGCTGATCGCTGGCGACCTGAACCCGACAATGGCGTTCATGACCGGCAAGATAAAGGTCGAAGGCGACATGACCGTTGCCATGGCGCTCAGCCAACTGATCGGCTGAAGGCATGCAGGCGCCCAAGGTGGCGCCCACCAATCGCGAAAAAACGCCGCCTTTTCGGGCGGCGTTTTTGCATGAAATGCTGGCGGCTTCGTATCTCAGGCCGCCGATGTCAACGCCTGCGCCTTCAGCTTGCGGCCGGCAGCCTTCAGCGTGCCGTGCACGCCGTCAAGCGCGCCTTCCACCAGTTCCAGCGCCAGCAGGCGGTGCCGCTCATAGGGTCCCGGCATGGCAAGTGAACCGGTCTTCTCGGCCGAGAAGCCGAAGCGCGCGTAATAGGGCGCATCGCCGACCAGAAGGATCGCGGCATGGCCAAGACGTGCCGCCTCGGCGATGGCATGGCGCATCAGGGCCGAGCCGATGCCGGCGTTCTTGAGCGACGGATCGACGGCAAGCGGGCCAAGCAGCAGCGCGGCCGCACCGCCCTCGCCCAGCCTTACATCCCACAGCCGCACGGTGCCGGCGACGCCGCCCGAGCCATCGCGGGCGACGAAGGCCAAGCCTTCCGAGGGCCGCCGGCCACGCCGCAGCTTCTCCGACGACTTTTTCCTGCGCTTCGGCCCCATCGCCCGATCGAGCAACGCCTCGCGCGCCGCAACATCGGCGGCGGTTTCGGCAACCATCACAAAGGCCGGTGCGTGGCCCCCAATTTCAACTGGCATTTCCATTTCCGTAATCCCTGGCGAGCGGAGATCTGTTCCACAGGCGAGCCCGGGTGGACGAAAGTCGCCCACCTGGGATGATCTGATCGGCTCTCTCAGCGCATTTTCAGGCGAAGTTGTGTCCGGTTCGCCGTTCGAAAATGCGCTGAGCAAGCGCCGTCAGATCACGTAGGATCGGAGAGGCTCGAAGCCGTTGAAGGCGACCGCCGAGTAGGTGGTCGTGTAGGCGCCGGTGCCTTCGATCAGCACCTCGTCGCCGATGGTCAGCGACAAAGGCAGCGGATAGGGCGTCTTCTCGTACATCACGTCGGCCGAATCGCAGGTCGGGCCGGCGAGCACGCAAGGTGCGGTCTCCGTGCCGTCATGCGCGGTGACGATCGGGTAGCGGATCGCCTCGTCCATCGTCTCGGCCAGGCCGCCGAACTTGCCGATGTCGAGGAACACCCAGCGCACATTGTCGTTGGCGGCCTTCTTCGAGATCAGCACGACTTCCGACTTGATGACGCCGGCATTGCCGACCATGCCACGGCCCGGCTCGATGATGGTCTCCGGAATGGCATTGCCGAAATGCTTGCGCAGCGCCGAGAAGATCGCCTGGCCATAGGCCTGGGCGGCCGGCACGTCACGCAGATAGCGCGTCGGGAAACCACCGCCCATATTGACCATCTTCAAGACGATGCCTTCCTCGGCGAGCGTCGCGAACACCACCTTGGCGTCGGCCAGCGCGCGGTCCCAGGCGGTCAGGTCGGTCTGCTGCGAGCCGACATGGAACGACACGCCATAGGCGTCGAGGCCGAGCCCCTTGGCATGGCGCAGCACGTCGACGGCCATCGCCGGCACGCAGCCGAACTTGCGCGACAGCGGCCACTCGGCGCCCTCGCCATCGGTCAGCACGCGGCAGAACACGCGCGCACCGGGCGCGACGCGGGCGATCTTCTCGACCTCTTCGACGCAATCGACGGCGAACAGGCGGATGCCGAGCTGGTAGGCGCGTGCGATGTCACGCTCCTTCTTGATGGTGTTGCCGAAGGAGATGCGGTCCGCCGGCGCACCAGCGTCCATCGCCATCTCGACTTCGGCAACGGAAGCGGTGTCGAAGGACGAGCCCATCGCAGCAAGCAGGCGCAGGATTTCCGGCGCCGGGTTTGCTTTCACCGCATAGTAGATCCTGGAATCGGGCAGCGCCTTCTCGAAGGCGCGGAAATTGTCGCGCACGACATCGAGGTCGACGACGAGGCAGGGGCCGGTCGGACGTCGGGTGGCGAGGAAGTCAAGGATGCGCTGGGTGGCCATCGGGGTCTCTCCATCAGCGCCTTTCGGCGCGCAATAAGGCTGCGGGACGCGGGCTGTCGGCCTCGCGAACTCGCGGTGGACAAAGGCGGGACGGAAATCCATGGAACCAGCCGGTGGAGACCCCGGAACCATGAAGCGCCGTCTCGCGGCGGTGAACCTTGGCCTTGCCCGGCCTCGGTTCGCTTTGTCTGCCTTGGCTTGGATGGGAGACCCGTCCGCACTGCCGGCAATGAAGGTGTGCCTCTTCAGTAACCCCGGTTTTTGGACAACCGGCAGAACACCAGAAAGGCCCGCACCGTCGTTGCTTCAAGGTGTCCTCGGGCTGGCGGTTGGCCGCTAGACCGACTGGAGGGGTTGGCTCCAGTTACCTTACCGATTTCCCTCACCATTCGAGGATCGGCGGACACCCACAGGCACGTGCGACTTTGGGCAAGCGCGATATAAGGGCGAAGACTTTCACAATCAATAAAAATCGTATCGCAGGTTGTAAAATTTCTGGCGTCGAACAATGTTGCGGCAACCGTATCCGGATATCGAACGATGACAGGCACGCACGGCCCTCTCAACGCCTTTCTCGATCTTCGCCAGATGCCCGTGGCACATGCCCAGCTCGGCCCGCTGGCCGGCCTGCGGCTGGCCGTCAAGGACATATACGACGTCGCCGGCTACCGCACCGGTTGCGGCAATTTGCAAAAATTCGCCGAAAGCCACGCAGCCTCGCGCACCGCACCCGCCGTGCAGATGATCCTCGATGCCGGCGCACGCTTCGTCGGCAAGACGCAGACCGACGAGCTCGCCTTCGCGCTATTCGGTCAGAATGCGCATTTCTCGTTTCCGGTGAACCCGGCGGCACCCGACCGCGTCACCGGCGGCTCCTCATCGGGGTCGGCGGCGGCGGTGGCGGGCAGGCTGGCCGATATCGCCACTGGTTCCGACACCGGCGGCTCGATCCGCGCGCCGGCGAGCTTTTGCGGACTGATCGGGCTGCGCACCACGCATGGCCGCATTTCGCTCGACGGCACGATGAAGCTGGCGCCGAGCCTCGACACGTTCGGCTGGTTCGCCGACGACATCGAGACCTACGAGACCGTCGGCAAGCTGCTGCTCGGCCGCGATCCGCACCAGCACGTGTTGGACCGGCCGCTGGCGCTGGATTGGCTGGACGGATTGGTCGCCCGCCCGGCGCTGGCCGAATATGCCGGAATGAAGGGGCTGGCGGGCGCGGTTTTCGGCGCGCCGGCGACGCCGGCAATCCGCTTCTCCTCATCTCCCGATGAACTTTACTGGTGCTTTCGCCGGCTGCAGGCCAGGGAGGCCTGGGCGGTGCATGGCGAATGGATCACCAGCGGCGAGCGCGGCCTCGGCCCCGGCGTCGAGGAACGTTTCGGCTTCGGCCGCGCCGTCGACGACAAGACAGCGCAGGCCGAGAAGGTGCGGCGTCTGACCTTTCGCGGCGAACTGAGCGCCCTGCTCGGCAAGGACGGCTTCCTTGTCCTGCCGACGGTGCCTGGTCCGGCGCCTTACGTGGACAGCACGCCGGAGCAGTTCCAGGCCTATCGCGAACGGGCGCTCCAGCTTCTGTGCCTGGCCGGCCTGTCCGGTTTTCCACAGATCACACTGCCCATCGGCTCGGTCGCCGGCGCCCCGTTCGGCCTGTCGCTGCTTGGCCCTTCCGGCAGCGACATTGCCCTGATACGGCTCGGCCGGAAACTTCTCGACGCGGCACGAAAGGCCTGACCATGGACACACTGACGCGCATGCGTGCCTTCATCGACGTGGTCGAGGCCGAGGGCTTTTCGGCGGCGGCGCGCAAGATCGGCCGCTCCAAGGCCTTGCTGTCGAAATATGTGCGCGAGCTGGAGGACGAACTCGGCGCTTTGCTGCTCAACCGCACCACGCGCCAGTTCTCGATGACCGAGGCCGGCCACACCTATTACCGGCGCGCGTCGGAGATCGTGCGCGAGGTCGACAGCCTGGCCGACGCGGTGCGCGAATCCTCCGGCGACGTGCGCGGCCGGATCAAGCTGTCGGCGCCGCGCACCTTCGCCGACGCGCCGATCGGCCAGTCGCTGATCGACTTCGCCAAGCAGCATCCAGACATCGTGCTCGACATCCAGCTCGACGACCGCTTCGTCGATCTGGTCGAGGAAGGCTTCGACCTTGCGGTGCGCATCTCGCGGCTGGAGAACTCGTCGCTGATCGCCAGGCGTCTGGCGCCGTTTTCGATAAAGCTCTGCGCCTCCCCCGAACTGATCGCCAAGCACGGCACGCCGACACGGCCGCAGGATCTCAGCCGCATGCCTTGCATCGTCGACACCAATGGCCGCGGACTGAACAACTGGCCGTTCAAGGGCGACAATGGCGATCCGGTCAGCGTTTCGGTGTCGGGTCCGATCGAGGTCAACAGCCCGATGACGGCGAGAGCCGCGGCCGTGTCCGGGCTGGGATTCACCGTCCTGCCGGATTTCATTGCCGCGCCCGACCTCGCGAGCGGCCGGCTGGTGTCGGTGATAGATGACCGTATCCTGTCGGGCGGCGGCATCTTCGCCGTCTACCCGCACCGCCGCTATCTGCCGGCCAAGGTCCGCGTTTTCGTCGACTTCCTGGTGCAGTGGTTCAGGACGCGTGAAGTTGCCTGACCCACTTCAGCCGAGCAGCGGTCCCAATTTCGCCCCCTTTCTGGTAACTCTCGGCAACTCTTCCGAAGCCTAGGGAATCGCGACCGAGAATGCACCTGAAACGGCACGCAATCATGCTGGCTTCGGCCTTGGCGGCTAGCTTTGCCGCCACTGGACCCGCTTACGTGCATCCACACGTCTTCGCCGAGGCTCGCCTCGATGTGATCCTCTCCCCGGATCACCAAAGCGTGAAGGCTCTGCGTCATCTCTGGCGCTTCGACGATCTGTTTTCCTCGACGGTGATGATGGAATTCGACAAGAACTCCGACCTGAAGCTCGACGACAAGGAGCTGAAGGAAGTCGCCGACACCGTTCATGCCTCGTTGGCGGAGTTCAATTACTTCCAGCTCGTCACCGTCGACGGCAAGGACGTGGCGATGACGCCGCCGCCGCATCTGATGGCCAATTTCGACAACGACCAGCTGATCATCCTGTTCGAGTCCGAACCGAAGGTGCCGATCAAGCTCAACGGCAAAATCGATATCGGCGTCTACGATCCGACATTCTACACGGCGATCGACTTCACCGAGGACTCCAACATCACGGTCGAAGGCCTGCCCTCGAACTGCACCAGCAAGGTGGTCCGTCCCGACCCCGACGAGGCCATCAAGGAAAACCAGAAGACCCTCACCGATGCCTTTTTCAACGATCCGACCGGCACCGATATGAGCAAGATCTTCGCCACCAAGCTCGAACTGACCTGTCAGCCAGAAGGATGAAGCCGGTGACGAAACCGTCCCTGCGTTTGGCATTCGGCCTGTTGGCCCTCACAGTCGCCATGATGCATTTCGCCGACGCCGCTCATGCCCAGAGTTCGCTCGGCATCGGCGTCAATGACGGCATGGCGCCCACCACCGGCCCGTTCGCCCATATCCTGATGTGGATCAATCTCAGGCAGCAGGAATTCTACCGCGCGCTGGCAACGGCGATGAAGGCGATGCGCCAGGACGGCAGCAAGATCTGGATACTCGTCGGCCTGTCCTTCGCCTACGGTATTTTCCATGCCGCCGGCCCCGGTCACGGCAAGGCGGTGATCTCGTCCTACATGGTGGCCAATGAAGTGGCGTTGCGGCGCGGCATCCTCTTGTCCTTCGTCTCGGCGCTGCTGCAGGGCCTGACCGCGGTCGCGGTGATGGGGGTCGCCTATTTCGTCCTGCGCGGCACCTCCGTCTCGATGACGGACGCAGCCTGGTTCATGGAGATCATGAGCTTTGTCTTCGTCACCCTGTTCGGCGCCTGGCTGCTGTGGCGCAAACTCGGTCCTTCCGTCCTGCGTCTGTTCGGCAAGGGCCCGGCCTACAGCCTGTCGGCGGCTCATGCCGGCCATTCTCACGCGGGTCATTCGCACGGGGGTCATTCGCACGGCGCGCATTCGCATGCCGGCCATTCCCATGCAGCTCACAGCCATTCGGCGCATGCCCATTCGCACGCTCTACACGCGCATGACCATGTGCACGGCCCTTCGCACGATCATCACGATCATGCCGAACACGATCATGCTCATCACGATCACGCGGCCGGCGAAGTCTGCGACACCTGCGGCCATTCGCACGCACCCGATCCGGCGCTGCTGTCAGGCGACCGCTTCGACTGGCGCACGGCCTGGACAGCGGTGGCGGCGGTCGGCATCCGCCCCTGCTCCGGCGCGCTGATCGTGCTCAGCTTCGCCCTGCTCAACGGCCTCTGGCTCGGCGGCCTGCTGTCGGTGCTGGCAATGTCGCTGGGCACCGCCATCACCGTTTCGGCACTGGCGACGCTGGCGGTGACCGCCAAGAACTGGGCGGTCTATTTCGCCGGCGACGGCCGCATGGGCAACCGCATCCACTCGATCGTCGAGATCGGCGGCGCCGCCTTCGTGTTCCTGTTCGGACTGCTGCTGCTGTCGGCAAGCCTGGCGAGCGGCGGATGATGCCCGGCGCCACGAGGGTCGGAGTTTAACCCGCGATCTTGCCGCCGAGCTCATCCTCGATGTGAGCGCGGATGATCTCGTCAAAACTCTTTTCGGCGCTGAAGCCGAGCTCCCGCGACCGCTTTGCCTCGAAGCGCGTCGGCCAGCCCTTGACGATCGCCCAGATCGTGTCATCCGGAACCTCGCGGATCAGGCTTACCGCCTTCGGCCCGGCGATGCGTTCCAGCGCCTCGATCTGCTCGCCGACGGTGACGGCGACGCCGGGCATGGTCAGATTGCGGCGTGGCCCGACAGCGCTGCCGTCGATCCCCGCCGCATGGATCAGGAAGTTGACCGCCGAGCGGGGGCTGGCATGCGTGTGCACGACCGAGCGCGGCACCGGCAGGATCGCCTCATGGCCGCTCAACGGCTCGCGGATGATGCCCGAGAAGAAGCCCGACGCCGCCTTGTTCGGCTTGCCCGGCCGCACGCAGATGGTCGGCAGCCGGATGCCGATACCGTCGAAGAACCCGCGCCTGGAATAGTCGGCCAGCAGCGCTTCGCTCATCTGCTTCTGGGTACCATAAGAGGTCAGCGGCGTCGGATGGAAGTCATCGGGAATGACGTCCGGGAACGGCGCGCCGAACACCGCGATCGACGAGGTGAAGACGACGCGCGGCGCAAAGCCCGCCACCCGGATGGCATCGAACAGGGCGCGCGTGCCATCGAGATTGACGCGGTAGCCGAGATCGAAATTCGCTTCCGCCTCGCCCGACACGATGCCGGCAAGGTGGAACACGACGTCGGGGCGCGATGCGACCAGGCGCTCGGTGGCACCCGCTTCGGCGAGATCGCCGGTGTGCAGCGTGACGCTGACGCCATCCAGGCTCGGCGCCTGTGGCGGCACGATATCGTGGAGATCGAGCGCGGTGATCTTGCCCCCGCGCAGCGTCCCGTCCTTGGCCAGCCGGGCGATGAGCTTGCGGCCGACCATACCCGCGGCGCCAGTGATCAGAATGCGCATGTCGAAGATCCCTTGCCTATTTACCCTGGTTTTTGCGCTGGTTGCGGGCGCGCAGCCAGAACACCGAGAAGAACGCCAGCACGAAGACGATGCCAAAGGCGCCGGCCAGCACGGTGGAAAGGCTGCCGAGTGCCAGCATCACGGTCGGCAGATAGTAGGCGCCTATACCGAACAGCAGCATGATCCACGCGGCGGCGATGACCGCGTTCCTGGTGTCGCGGTCCATCATGCCGCGTCCGGAGGATGGGCGTTCGTCAAGCTGGTTTTCAAGGTTTTGCAACTCCTGAGGCAGGACGATCGACATCGATCGATCCGGTCCTAGTGATGGTGGTCGTGATATGCAGCCGCTTCATGCTCGTGCCCGTGGTCGTGCTCGTCGCCATCGTCGGCGCATTGGCCGAATTCCGGTTCCACGGTGGCATGGCTGATGCCGTGCTCGCTGGCAAGCCGCTTCTTGACGGCACTCACCGCCTGATGCGCATCGACGCCCTCGTCGAGACAGGCATGCAGCGTCGCCATATTGCTGGTCCCGTCGAGCGACCAGACATGCATGTGGTGCACTTCGCGCACGCCCTGGATGGTCGCCTCGATATCGCTGGCGATCAGATCTCGGTCGAGGCTTGGCGGCACGCCCTCGAGCAGGACATGGGCGGCCTCCCGCATCAGCGACCATGCCGTGTAGAGGATCAGCAGTGAAACCAGGACCGACAGGATCGGGTCGATCGGCGTCCAGCCGGTCGCCAGGATGACCAGCGCCGCCGCGATGGCCGCCGCCGAGCCGAGCAGGTCGCCAAGCACATGCAGGATGGCGCCGCGCATGTTCAGGCTCTCGCGGTCGCCGCCATGCAGCACGAAGAACGAGCCGAGGTTCACCAGCAGGCCGAGGATCGCCACCACCAGCATCGGCCCGCCAAGCACCGGCGCCGGCGCCTGCAGGCGTCCCCAGGCCTCATAGACGATCCACAGCGCGATGACGAAGATGGCGATGCCGTTGGTATAGGCCACCAGCGTCTTGACCCGGCCGAAGCCATAGGTGAGGCGAACGGTCGCCGGCCGGCCGCCAAGATGAAACGCATACCAGGCAAGGCCGAGCGCGATCGAATCGGCGAGCATGTGGCCGGCATCGGCCAGCAGCGCCAGCGAGCCCGTGAGGATGCCGCCAAGCGCCTCGGCGACCATGAAGCCGCCGGTCAGGCAGGCTGCGATCAGAACGCGTTTCTTGTCGGTCGAGCCATGCACATGACCAGGGCCGTGACCGTGCCCAGTGTGATCGTGGGTATGTGCCAATAGTGAACTCCTAAGCGCCGAATTCCGCGCGAAAATCCTCGAGCCGTCGCTTCTGCCGGCCGTCGCCATCGAAATTGGCCGGATCGAGCCACGCCTCATAGGCACTGCGCAGCGCCGGCCATTCCTTGTCGATGATCGAATACCACGCAGTGTCGCGGTTTTCACCCTTGACGATGAGATGCTGGCGGAAAATGCCTTCGAACTTGAAGCCGAACCGCTCGGCCGCCCGCTTCGATGGCTCGTTGCGGTTGTTGCACTTCCATTCGTAGCGGCGATAGCCGAGCCCGTCGAAGATGTATTTCATGAACAGGAACTGCGCTTCGGTTGCTCCCGGCTTGCGCGAGATGAGCGGTCCCCAATAGATGTTGCCGATCTCGATGACGCCGTAGGCCGGATCGATGCGCATCAGCGTCTGGCGTCCGGCGACCTTGCCGCTGGCCTTGTCGATGACGGTGAAGAACAGCGGATCCTCGCTGGCCTCGACTTTGTCCAGCCATGGCTGGAAGGCGGCGCGGGTCTCCGGCGGATAATCGGGCAACCAGGCGAAGCGGTCGTCGATATCGGACACGGAGGACGCTTCATAGAGGCCGTCGCCGTGTTTTGCAGCGCTCAGCGGTTCAAGCCGGACGTATCGACCGTCGATGGTCTTGCGTTCAGGCCGCGGACGCGGTTGCCAATCCTTCAGATTTTCCGACACCGAATGCTCCAATCCGTTTGACTTTTGCGGGCTGAGGCTCACAAAAACGCGACCCAACAGCAAGAACCACACGGACGGGAAAAATGCTCCACACGATTTCGGCCTTCGACCGCCTTGGCGAGGAAAACGCCTTCGCCGTGCTTGCGAGGGCCACAGCACTTGCCCAACAAGGCCGCGACATCGTCAATCTCGGCATCGGCCAGCCCGACTTCAAGACGCCGCAGCACATCGTCGAGGCGGCGATCAAGGCGCTGCGCGACGGCCATCACGGCTACACGCCGGCCAATGGCCTGCTGGCGACGCGCGAGGCGGTGGTGCGCCGCACGCTGACCACCACCGGTGTCGAGATATCGCCCGAAACGGTGATGATCCTGCCCGGCGGCAAGCCGACCATGTTCGCCGCGATCCTGATGTTCGGCGAGCCCGGCGCCGAGATCCTCTACCCGGACCCCGGCTTTCCCATCTACCGCTCGATGATCGAGTTCACGGGTGCGGCACCCATTCCCGTGCCGATGCGCGAAGAAAACGGCTTTGCCTTCTCGGCCGAGGAGACGCTGGCGCTGATCACCTCGAAGACCAGGCTGCTGATCCTCAACTCGCCCGCCAATCCGACCGGCGGCGTCACGCCTCGCGCCGAGATCGAGAAACTGGTCAAGGGGCTGGAGGCGCATCCGCAGGTCGCCATCCTCTCCGACGAAATCTACGACGTCATGACCTATGATGGCGAGACGCATTGCTCGCTGCTCGGCTTTCCCGAAATCCGCGACCGGCTGATCGTGCTCAATGGCTGGTCGAAGACCTGGGCGATGACCGGCTGGCGCATGGGCTGGTCGATCTGGCCGAATGGCGACAAGGGCGCCCATCTCTACGACAAGGTGCGCAAGCTGGCGGTCAATTGCTGGTCCTGCGTCAACGCGCCGAGCCAGTTTGGCGGCATCGCCGCCATCGACGGCCCGCAGGACGACGTCGACAAGATGATGCGCGCCTTCGACCGCCGCCGGAAGATCGTCGTCGAGGGACTGAATGCCCTGCCCAATATTTCCTGCATCACGCCCAAGGGCGCGTTCTACGCCTTCCCCAACGTCTCGAAGACCGGCTGGAAGGCCAAGAAGCTCGCCTCGGCACTGCTCGACGAGGCCGGCGTGGCGCTGATCGGCGGCCCCGATTTCGGCATTCTCGGCGAAGGCTATATCAGGCTCTCCTACGCCAATTCCGAGGAGAACATCTTGCGCGCGCTGGAGCGGATCGGAGCGTTCCTGGCGAAGTAGGTTTGAAAGCGGGCCGGTGGCCTCTTTCCGGGTGGTTGCGGCTGGCGACAATGATGGTGTCATGATCTGTCCGGACACGCACGGCCAAGGCTGGGCGGGCGTGTCGGGAACCGCTACGCTCCCTGGATCAGGATCGAAGCAGGTGACATAAAATGTTCTACGCAATCCTTGCCTATCACGTGGAAGATGCGATCAAGGCGCTGACGCCGCAGGAAGATGCAGCACTTATGGCCGACCCGCTGAAGATCAACACCCGGCTTCATGAGGAAGGCACGCTGGGGCCGTCCGCGCGTCTGGGCGCAACACAGGATGCCATCACCCTGCGCGGCCCGGGCGACGGTGTGATCATCGACGGTCCTTTCGCCGAAACCAAGGAACAGTTGCTCGGGCTCTATGTCGTCGACTGCGCCACGCGAGACGAGGCCATCGCGATCGCCCGCGACCTTCGCCGCGTCAATCCCACCGCCGTTTACGAGATCAGGCCCATTCTGCTGTTCAAGCCCGGCGTGCCGCTTGCGGGGAAATAACTACCCACATCCCACAAAATAACTACCCACGCCCGACAAACGGCATCTTGGTCGCCATCACGGTCATGAACAGCACGTTGGCGTCGAGCGGCAGGCTGGCCATGTGGACGACGGCGTCGGCGACGCGCTGAACATCCATCACCGCTTCGGCTGCGATCGAGCCATTGGCCTGCGGCACACCGACCGTCATCGGCTGCGCCATGTCGGTCAGCGCATTGCCGATGTCGATCTGGCCGCAGGCGATGTCATAGGGCCGACCGTCGAGCGCCAGCGTCTTGGTCAGTCCGGTGATGGCATGCTTGGTCGCCGTGTAGGGCACCGAGCCTGGGCGCGGCGCATAGGCCGACACCGAACCGTTGTTGATGATGCGGCCACCCATCGGCTTCTGCTTGCGCATGGCGCCAAAGGCGGCACGGGCGCACAGGAACGAACCGGTGAGGTTGACGCCGACGATATCGTTCCACACTTCGACCGGTATCTCGTCGATCGGCGTCGATTTGTAGCCCATGCCGGCATTGTTGAAGAGCAGGTCGACACGGCCGAAGGCCGCCGCCACGGTCTCGAACAGATCGTCGACCTCGCCTGCCTTGCTGATATCGCAGGCAACCGCCAGGGCCTTGGCGTCGGTGGACCCGGCCTCAGCCACGGCTGCATCCAGCACGGATTTGCGGCGTCCGCAGAATACCGTGTTCCAGCCGGCCTTGAGCAGCGCCGTGGCGACGCTCTTGCCGATGCCCGTGCCGGCCCCGGTGACGATGGCGGTTCTTTGCTCGGTCATGGCTATTGTCCTCCGGCAGCGCTGCGCTTGCTCGACTGATTTTGGGGGGTTGGCTCGAAAAGGAAGGCATCGCAAATGACGGCGGCGATGGCAAGCGTGTCCATCCGGCCGGACCGACAAAAAGGGCGGCCATTGGCGACCGCCCCTGATCTGAACCGGGCTTGGGAGGAGGAAAAGCCGATCCGACTGTGTTGAATGATGCGCTTGCTGGGTTAATGAGCGGTTAACCCGGAAAGTGCCCCCCTGTGCCGTTTTGGCCTACCAGCGCGGATTGGGTGACGTCCCGGCCTTGGCCGGCACCTTGGCCGCCGAAACCGTCGCCTCGACATGGTCGACCAGCGCGTCCGGCAGGCCGAGCCGGCCGGCAAGCAGGTCGAGATAACCGCGCTCGGCGCGTGTGTCGGGATCGATGGTCAGGCGCGACGCCGTGTAGAGTTCGAGCTTCTGCGCATCGGTCTTGGCGCCGGCCACCAGCGTGTCGAGGTCGAGCGGGCTTGCCAGCTCCGCCATCAGGAACTTTTCGGCGTCGGAGCCTATGCCGGCCAGGCTGAGCTTGCCGGCGATCTTCTGGCGCTCTTCATCGTCGATATGGCCATCGGCTTTCGCCGCCGAGATCATCGCCCGCACCAGGGTCAGCGTGAATTCGTCCTCGCCTTGCCGCGCCTGCGACGGGTGGAAGGGGGTATCCTTGGGCGGCGGCAGCAATTCCGGTTGGCCGGCCGCCGGTGCTTCCGCGGGCGCGTTGCCGGCCTTGTAATTCTGGTAGGCCTTGTAGGCGAGGCCGCCGATCGCGGCCAGTCCGCCAAGCTTCACCGCGGCGCCCGTCACGTTGCGGCCAGTACCGGTTCCGAGCAGCACCGGGGCCAGCGCACCGGCGGCCAGCGGATTGTCCTTGGCCATCTGCACGGCCTGCCCCGCCTTGTCGCGAACGGTGCCGCTGGTGCCGGGGATTTGCGAGCCGAGCAGATCGTCGAGAAGCTTCTTGGGATCGAACATTCAGTGCCTCCAGGATTTGCCCGGCCGAACGGGCGGGTTTCGAACGTCGAAGACGTAGGTCCCGAAACTTGACATTGCAATGACAGGCAGCCGCTTTGCAGCAGCACGATGCTGGATCAGGAGCCGATATGCGGCCCCCTGCCCCGCGCCTGCGCAAGCTCGACCTGGCGCTGGCGCTCGGCATAACGCTGGCGGTCCTCGTCCGAACGCGCATCGAAGCAATGCGGGCACGAAATACCGGCAGCGAATTTGGGCGACGTCAGCTCGCCCGGCGTCAGCGGGTGGCGGCAGGCGCGGCACAGTTCCGCGTCACCCTCGGCAAGGCCGTGCGACACCGAAACGCGCTCGTCGAAGACGAAGCACTCGCCTTGCCAGAGGCTCTGTTCGGCCGGAACCTCTTCGAGGTATTTGAGGATACCGCCCTTGAGATGGAAGACATCCTCGAAGCCGAGCGATTTGACATAGGCGGTTGCCTTTTCGCAGCGTATGCCGCCGGTGCAGAACATCGCAACCTTGCGGCCTTCGAGCTCCGCCCGGTGCGTTTCCACCCAGGCCGGGAACTCGCGAAAGCTTGCGGTGGCCGGGTCGATCGCACCCTTGAACGTGCCGATCGACACCTCATAGGCGTTGCGCGTGTCGATGATGACAGTGCCGGGCTGCGAAATCAGAGCGTTCCAGTCGGCCGGCGCAACGTAGGTGCCGGCACTTTTCGAAGGATCGATGTCATCGACACCCATGGTGACGATCTCGCGCTTCAGCCGCACCTTCATGCGATGGAACGGCATGTCCGCGGCCGCGCTGTACTTGACCTCGAGTCCGGCAAGCCCTTCGATGGCTTCGAGATACGCGATCAGTTCGGCAATTGCCGTCTCGCTGCCGGCGACGGTGCCGTTGATGCCTTCATGCGCCAGCAGCAGCGTGCCCTTTATGCCGCGCCCGCAGCAGAATGCGGCGAGCGGCGCGCGCAGTTCTTCGAAAGCGTCGAGCCGGGCAAACCGGTAGAGCGCGGCGACGCGAAGGAGTGGAAGTGATGTCATCGCCGAAGCCACTAGACGCTCGAGCAAGCCGATTCAAGGCAAAGCAGGCATCCTGTTCGGCGGGTCACTGGCGCAAATCTGCACCATGGGTGAATTTGTACCATAGCTGAGATCAGGGAGTCAAGAAAAAATTCCTATCCTGAAAAGCCACCGGGACCAAAGCTGTCGGCACCATCGAGCCGGCAGCCACCCTTGTCAACTTGGGCTTGGCGAGTATGGGCGACGCGTGACATCGCGACACGGCCGGTTTCGTGGACAGGAAAACGGCCTTCTGCTAATCGGTTGAGTTGTCCCACGCCACGGAGAGACACATGCCCAGCAAGACCGAAAAACTTCTGTCGCTCCTGAACGGCCAGCCCGTCATCCCGGTGCTGAAGATCTCCGATGTCGCCAATGCCGTGCCGCTGGCCCGCGCTCTGGCGCGCGGCGGCCTGCCTGCGATCGAGATCACGCTGAGGACCGCCGACGCGCTGGAAGCGATCCGGCGGGTCGCTGGTGAAGTCGAGGAAGCCATCGTCGGCGCCGGCACCATTCTCGATGCCAGGCAGTTCGAAGAGGCGGCTGCCGCGGGCTCGCGCTTCATCGTCAGCCCCGGCATCACCCGCGAGCTTCTGTCGGCAGCCGCCGCCAGCGATGTTCCGCTGCTGCCCGGTGCGATCACCCCCGGCGAGATCATGGCCGCGCGCGAAGCCGGCTTGCGCTTTCTGAAATTCTTCCCGGCCGAGCAGTCGGGCGGCATCGCTTCGCTGAAGGCCTTCGCCTCGCCGCTCGCCGATGTGAAATTCTGCCCGACCGGCGGCATCTCGGCCAAGAACGCGGCTGACTATCTCAGTCTGCCCAACGTGGTCTGCGTCGGCGGTTCCTGGGTGGCGCCCGACGACCTCGTCAAGGCCGGCAAATGGGACGAGATCGAAGCCTTGGCGCGCGCGGCGAGCAAGCTCACAAAATAAGGCTTTCATGGCGGCATGGAAAAACCCGGCCGACTTGCGTCGACCGGGTTTCCGCCGGATGTTTTTTCCAGGCCTGCCTTGGCCGGATCAGTTGCAGACCCTGACTTCCCTGACCACCCTATGATGATGCTTCCAGGTCGTGACAACCTTGGTCCGGCAGTGCTTCTTCATGTGCATGTGATCGTGGGTTTTGACGACAATGGTTTCGGCCTGCGTAGGGGCGATGGCCGCCGAAGCGGTTGCCAACGCGATGACCGATGCCAGTAGAATCTTCTTCATGGGTATCCCCGGTTTGAACGAACGGGGGAGAAACCGCTGACGGCCCAAGGCGTTCCACGATCACGGCAATGTCAGGCCGGTGTGATCGGAAGCCGGCGGGCCGCGCGACCGGATCCGGCCACGCAGCAAAAAGCCGCGCTGGTTGCCCGGCGCGGCTTTGTCGGTTGATTTGCCGTCATTTGGTCTGGAAGCGAGCTACCGACATGAACTTGACGGCGTTGCCGGTGAAGCGATTGGCATCGGCCACCTGGCTGCTCGGCTGGAAGCCAGCGGTGTAGACCTCGCTCGGCGGCGTGTGCACGATGCTGTAGGCGTAACCCGGCGCCGTCGTCGCGCTTGAAACGGTGGCGACCTGCTCGCCGCTGGTCAAGGCCCAACGGGCGGCCTGCGGTGCGGCTGCAACCACCATGGCCTTGGGGCTTGGCTTCAGGTCGCGGGCGGTGGCTCTCGATTCCTTGCGCGTCGTCTTGACGCCGGCGCCGATCGCGGCGGCCGGATCGGAACCGACTGGGCGGGCCACGACAGCATCGCGCGGCGATGCGGTGTTGGTGCCCGGATCGTTGAACGCCGAACGCGGCTCGGACCCGGACAAGGAAGCAAGCTGGTAATCGGCCGCACCGACCTGGGCATTGGCCTCGTCGAGCACGGCCTTGACCGCGTCCGGCCTGGCCATCTCGGGCCGCGCCGTCGGCAGCACCGAGAACGCATCGGTCGCGGTCTTGCCTTGGTCGGCCGTCTCCGCCAGCGCCATCAGCACATCCTTGCTGGGCGGCGCAGCCAGAGCGGCTGGCAGCGAATTGTCGGGACGCCATGTCGGCAACGGTATGTTGTTGACCGCGACCTGGGTCGCATCAGCCGAAGCCGTTGCATCGGCCATGCCGAAAGGAACGCTCGCCGGCGCATGCGCGGTCGCCACGGCCTGCTCGGTGGTGGCTGTCGCCTCCGCCATCGCGAAGGGAACATTCTCAGGCTGCTGCGCGCCGACATCGGCTTTCGGCCGCGGTGCGAAATCCGGCAGCGGAATGCTTCGGGCCGGCAATGCCGCGATGATCGTCTCCGGCGTGTCCTGTTCAGGCTCCGGAGCCTGCTGTTCGGTCACCTGCGGAATCTCGGCGCGCCGCGCATTCTCCGGCGCCACGATGGCGATGCCCGGGAGGTTGCTGGTCTTGGCCGCCGCTGCCGGCTTCAGGTTTCTCGCCTTGGGCGGGGGGGCGGCCGAAGCGGTCTCGACATCGGCGCTGTCGTCGGCCTCGTCGTCGCCGCCGCCACCGAAGAAAGCCGACAGGAATCCACCCGATTTCTTGCTGCTGCCGCCGGCACTGGCCATCTCGATGGCCGGCGAGCCCGATCCCTTGCGCGCCTTGTAGGAGGCGAGCGCCTGCTCAAAACCGGGCAGCGGCCTGCCGTCGCTCGGCACATGCAGCGTCTTGCCATTGGGGAACAGGGAGACCAGTTCCTGGCGGCTGATACCGGGCCAATGGCGCACATTGCCGACATCCATGTGGACGAACGGCGAACCGGATGACGGATAGTAGCCGACGCCGCCGCCCTGCATCTTGAGGCCGATGTTGCGCAGCTTTTTCAGCGGCACGCCGGGAATATAGAAATCCATCGCCTTGCCGAGCATGTGCTGGCTCTTCTCGGCCACGCCCCTGCTGCGGCTGCGCAGCATCGAGTTCGTCGACGGCGAGCGATAGCCGCACACGACCTGGATGTAGTCCGTGGCACCTGCTTCCCGATACGCCTCCCAGACGAGATCCAGCAGGCGCGGATCCATCTTGGTTGGCTCGTTGCGACGCCAGTCGCGCAAAATGATGTTGATCTTCCGGAGACCTTCGGGGACGTAGCGGCCGTTGCGCTTGTAGACGATCTCGGCCTTCTCATGGGTGTGGAGATGATACAGCTTCAGCGACCGTGTTTCGGCGCTGGCTCCGCTCGCAGCCGCGGCAACAAAACCAAAAGCGACAACCAACACTGCCAGCCACTTCGGCCAGACGCTCAAATGATGGTGCCGCCTGTTTGTGTGTCGTTCGATTCTGTTCAAATCAAAAGGCCTTGCAGGCTGCCGTTTGTCCCCGGATTTGTCCAAACGGATGTGGCATTAGCACACCCGAATATCGATCCTAATGGTTAATCATCGCTTATTGAAGCCGAAATGCGGTAACACCGTGGCGATATCCCGTCAAAAATTGTTCACAAGGTTTCTTGGTAAACCGCTGGTTTAGATCGGATTTTCGCCTTCGCCCCAAACACGATCTGTTACCGTTAGCCTTAATGCGTGAACAGAGCTGTCCACGGGACAGCCACAATGCCGCCGAAACGGCGATACAAGGCCCGTTGTGGCATTGCAAGCTGGCGCCGGCCTTGTGGCAAAGCCGGAAGCCGGGCCAAAGCTCAGCCCGGCATCGCCCTTAAGAGGCTAGTCGATCGACGCGGCCTGTCTCCGGATCGATGCCGTGTTCCTTGAGCTTGCGATAGAGCGTCGAGCGGCCGATGCCGAGTCGGCGGGCGACTTCGCTCATCTGTCCGTTGTAGTGATCGATGGCAAGCTTGATCATCTCGAGTTCGACATCGGCAAGTGCCCGCACATTGCCGCGCTCGTCGAGCGCCCGCAACGTGCCGAAGCGAGGCTGCAGCCTTGCCGGCGGATCGAACGCGATTGCCGGGCCGCCCTCGCCGGGCAAGGCTTCGTCATCGCGCGCCTGCAAAGGCAAGGACGGCGACGGCGCGTCGCCATCCATATCGAGGTTGACGGTGCCTTCCACTTGCGCCCGGATCTGCGGGAAGTCCTCCGCGGTTAACATATCGCCTTCGCAAAGCACCGAGGCGCGAAAGACGGCGTTTTCGAGCTGCCGGATGTTTCCGGGCCAGTCATAGGCCTGCAGCACCGCGAGCGCTGCCACCGAAATACGTTGCAGGCGACGGTGCGGGTCGGCCGGCGCGACCTTCTCCATGAAATGGGTGACCAGATACGGGATGTCGTCGCGGCGGTCGCGCAGCGGCGGCACGAAGATCGGATAGACGTTCAGCCGGTAGAACAGATCCTCGCGGAACTTGCCGTCCTTGACCTGCTGCAGGAGGTTGCGGTGCGTCGCCGAAATCAGCCTGATGTCGACCCTGACGGTCGAGCGCCCACCGACCGGGTCGACCTCGCCGTCCTGGACCGCGCGCAACAGCTTGACCTGCACGTCGAGCGGCAGGTCGCCGATCTCGTCGAGAAACAGCGTGCCCGAATGCGCTTCGACGAACTTGCCGGTGTGCTTGTCGGTGGCCCCGGTGAACGAGCCCTTCTCGTGACCGAACAGGATCGATTCGACCAGATTGTCTGGAATGGCGCCGCAATTGACGGTGACGAAGGGCTTCGTGCGGCGGTCGCCACTGCCCTGGATGGCACGCGCCACCAGTTCCTTGCCGACGCCGGACTCGCCCTCGATCAGGATCGGAATGTTGGATGCCGCCGCTTTCTGGCCAAGGCGGATCACCCTGTCCATGGCCGGGCTGTGCGTGATCATGTCCTTGAAGGTCAGGAGGCCGCCGCGCCGGCGCGATGTGCGCTTGACCTCGCCCTCGACGGCCTCGACCTTGAGCGCATTGCCGATCGACGCCTGCAGCCTGTCGGGAGACGCCGGCTTGACGACGAAATCGAAGGCGCCATGACGCATCGCCGAAACCACGGTCTCGATTCCGCCCTGCGCGGTTTGCACGATCGCCGGCACGTTGATGTCGCGCTCGCGCATTGCCTTCAGCACGCCGATACCGTCGAGACCGGGCATGACCAGATCGAGGATGACCACCGACACCTCGCGGGCGCCGGGTCCATCGAGGATGTCGAGAGCGGCCGCGCCGCCGTCGACGACGATTGCGCTGTAGCCGAACCGCGTCACCGCCGCTTCGAGCAGCCGGCGTTGCACCGGATCGTCATCGACTATGAGTATGGAACCTGTCATGACTGGTGTGACTGCCCGCCCGAGGAATTCTGCCCTGTGGACCATCTTGGCACAGGGTTCTAAATAAGGTTTCAAAAAACCCGGTGAATGAATTCCTTAGGATTTGACCGGCTTCTCGTTTCTCCTTGAACCTTGGCCACGGAAGGTGTCGGCAATGCATAGGGATTCTGGGCACATGGTTTCCGCACGGCGGCTGGCGGCGCCGGCGTCGGGTCAAGGCGCGGCCGAGCTGGGCGACTTGCCGGAATGGAACCTTGCCGACCTCTATGCCGGCATGGACGCGCCGGAGCTGAAGCGCGACATCGCCAAGGCCGCCACCGATGCCACCAGTTTCGAGAGCCGCTGGAAGGGTACGCTGGCCGCCGAAGCCGAGCGCGGCGGCGCCGGCAGGTTGGGCGAGGCGCTTGTCGCCTACGAGGCGCTGGAGGAACTGATCGGCCGCATCGTCTCCTATGCGGGACTGGTTTATGCCGGAAACACCGCCGATCCCCAGCGCGCCAAGCTCTATGGCGACATCCAGGAGAAGATGACCGACGCCAGCGCGCACCTTCTGTTCTTCGCGCTCGAACTCAACCTGATCGACGATGCGTCGATCGAAGGCGCGCTCGCCGGCGATCCCGCCTTCGGCCACTATCGGCCATGGGTGCTCGATCTGCGCAAGGACAAGCCTTACCAGCTCGAGGACCGCGTCGAGCAGCTCTTCCACGAAAAGTCGATCACCGGACGCGGCGCCTGGAACCGCCTGTTCGACGAAACGATGACCGACCTTCGCTTCCACATCGACGGCGAGGAACTGACGTTGGAGCCGGCGCTGAACCGTCTGCAGGACGCCGACGGCGAGGTGCGCCGCCGGGCGTCCGAGGCGCTGGCCACGACCTTCCGCAAGAACTTGCGCACCTTCACGCTGATCACCAACACGCTGGCCAAGGACAAGGAGATATCCGACCGCTGGCGTGGCTTCGAGGACATCGCCGATTCACGCCATCTGGCCAACCGCGTCGAGCGCAGTGTGGTGGACGCCTTGGCCTCCGCCGTTCGCGATGCCTATCCGCGCCTCTCGCACCGCTACTACGCGATGAAGGCACGCTGGCTGGGCATGGAGGTGATGAACCATTGGGACCGCAACGCGCCGTTGCCGGATACGCCCCAGGCGATCATCGGCTGGGACGAGGCCAGGAACACCGTGCTGTCCGCCTATCAGCGCTTTTCGCCCGACATGGCCGAGATCGCGCGAACCTTCTTCGACCGCAACTGGATCGACGCGCCGGTGCGGCCCGGCAAGTCGCCTGGCGCCTTCGCGCATCCGACCGTACCGTCGGCGCATCCCTATGTCCTGCTCAACTATATGGGCAAGCCGCGCGATGTGATGACGCTGGCGCACGAGCTTGGCCATGGCGTGCATCAGGTGCTGGCCGGCGGCCAGGGTGCGCTGATGGCCTCGACGCCGCTGACGCTGGCCGAGACGGCATCGGTCTTCGGCGAGATGCTGACCTTCCGCTCGCTGCTCGACCAGACCACCGACCGGCGCGAGCGCAAGGCCATGCTCGCCCAGAAGGTCGAGGACATGATCAACACGGTCGTGCGCCAGATCGCCTTCTATGAATTCGAGCGCAAGGTGCATGCCGAACGCAAGAACGGCGAACTGACCTCCGACAGGCTCGGTCAGTTCTGGCTCGAAGTGCAGGCCGAAAGTCTGGGTCCCGCCATCAAGCTGCGCGAAGGCTATGAGGTGTTCTGGACCTACATCCCGCACTTCATCCATTCGCCCTTTTATGTCTATGCCTATGCTTTCGGCGACTGCCTGGTGAACTCGCTCTACGCGGTCTACCAGAACGCCGAGCGCGGCTTTCAGGACAAGTATTTCGAAATGCTGCGCGCCGGCGGCACCAAACATCATTCCGAGCTTCTGGCGCCCTTCGGGCTCGACGCCACCGATCCCGCCTTCTGGCAGATCGGACTTGGCGTCATCGGTGGCCTGATCGACGAGCTGGAAGCGCTCGACACTTGAAATGCGCCCCCAGGCGTCGCTCTAACAGTTTAGCCGGAATGCATGTTGGGACAGCTCTACTATCGCCCTAAATATCTGTTCTTGAAGTACTCTCCACCGAAGTTTTCCGATAGCTTTCCACAAGCTCTATGATAGCCTTCGCTCCAAGCTCAGCCGGAGCGCATGCGGATCGGCGAGGAGAAATCTCAGCCGGCCGTGGCGCTCAGGCGAACGCGACAACGGCCGTTGGCCATGGGCAAGCAAAGCCGATCGCCGACAGCTCGAACCGAAGCCGGCTGTTCTGCTTACCGCGGAACCACCAAGAGTAGTCCTTCGCCGAAGATCATGACCCACGGCAGACGGATCTGACTGGAGAGAGACAATGGGCACTTTTTTCTACGTGGTCCTGGCGTTCCTGATAGGCGTATTGGTCGGCTGGTTCCTTTGGGGGCGCCTGCGCGGTGAACTCGACAGCTTGCGCGGCGATCTCGACCGTACACGCAGCGAACGCGACAGGCTGCGCACCGACAGCGACCGCCTGACCGGCGAACTCGATGCATGCGGCAAGACCCGCGCCGACCTTGAGCGCCGGCTGCGCGAAGCGTCGGCCGCACCTGCCGCCGGAAGCAGCGCGGCAAAACCGGCAAGCCAGGCGCCGGCGGCCCTGATGTCGACCCCCGCGACGGCCAAATCCGCCACCACAAAGCCCGCGACGGCCAAACCGGCCGCTGCGAAAGCGGTCTCTGCCAAGGCGGTCCCTGCCAAGCCGGCGGCGAAACCCGCCGCCACCAAAACCTCGGCTCCAGCCAAATCCGCAACGAGCAAGCCTGCAACAGTCAAGCCTGCAACAGCCAAGCCAGCATCCGGAAAGCCCGACAATCTGCGTCGGCTGATCGGTATCGGTCCGGTCAATGAGAAACTGCTCAAGGCACAAGGCGTCACCAGCTTCGCCCAGATCGCGTCCTGGACAGCGGCCGATATCAAACGGATCGAAGACGTCATGAATTTCGATGGCCGCATCGCGCGCGAACGCTGGATCGAGCAGGCCAAGCTGCTCGCCGCCGGCAACGAGAAGGAATTCGCCAAGCAGTTTCCAACAGCCGGAACCTCCAGCAACAGCTGATCGCCAGGCACGACCTGAAGATTGCAAGCGGCGGCGCCATATCGGCGTCGCCGTTTGCTCTTGGTTCCTGAGTTGGCCCAAAGGTCGGCTTTAAGAGGCAGCGTGCCGTTCCCTCGATTGCGCGCGGGCGGCACCCCATATAGAGCGGTTGATGGCTTCATTGACCGCAGCATTCGGTGCCCATGTCCCTGCCCGCCGCAATTTTTCGCAATGACAAAAGCGCGCGCCAGCTCGTTTTCGACCGGCCGGCCGATATCATCGTGGCGCACGACGCAGGCGATTTCGGGCCGGCTCTGGAAGCAGCACAAGCCGCGCATGATGCAGGCAAATGGCTTGCCGGCTATTTCTCGTATGAGGCGGGCTACTTGCTCGAACCCAAGCTCGTTCCCCTGCTGCCGAATGGACGCCGCGCCCCACTCGTGTGCCTTGGGGTTTTCGATGCCCCGGTCGAAGAGGCGGTGCCGCCGCGCAATACGGCGGCGACCAATGGCCCGATCTTCGACGCCCGTGCGACGTGGTCGCCCGAGGATTATGAAAAACGCTTCTCGCGGCTGCACCAGCACATCCGGCAAGGTGATTGCTACCAGGGCAATCTGACCTTTCCCGTGCACGCGCAATGGTCAGGCGAGCCGCTGGCCGCCTTCGATGCGTTGACTGAACGTCAGCCGGTGAAATATGGCGCGCTGATCGCGCTCGGTGAACCCATCGTGCTGTCGCGCTCGCCTGAACTGTTCTTCGAGATCGACGCCGAGGGCATGATCGAGACGCATCCGATGAAGGGAACGGCGCCGCGCGGCGCCACCAAAGCCGAGGACGAACGGCAGAAGATCTTCCTGCGCAATGACGAGAAAAACCAGGCCGAAAACCGGATGATCGTCGATCTCCTGCGCAACGATATCTCGCTGATCAGCGAGGTGGGCACGCTGGACGTGCCGGCGCTGTTCCGCATCGAGACTTACCCGACCGTGCATCAGATGGTGAGCGACGTCAGGGCCAAACTGCTGCCGGGTCTCTCTATCCGCCAGATCTTCGCGGCGCTGTTTCCTTGCGGTTCGATCACCGGCGCGCCTAAGATCCGTGCCATGGAGATCCTGCGCGACCTGGAAGGCACGCCCCGCGATGCCTATTGCGGCGCCACAGGCTGGATCGCGCCCGGCGGCCCGATGCGCTTTTCCGTGGCGATCCGCACCATCTCGCTCTTTTCGGGCGGCGAGGCCGTCTACAATGTCGGAGGCGGCGTCGTCTTCGATTCGACGGCGCAGGAGGAGTATCAGGAGTGTCTGCTGAAAGCGCGCTTCGCGACGGGAACACCGCCGACTTTCAGTTGATCGAGACCATGCGCTGGGAACCCGGCTCGGGCTTCCTGCGCTTCGATCGTCATCTTGCGCGCCTCTATGGCTCGGCGGCGGAACTCGGCTTCCGCTGTGATCCAGGCACGGTCGGCGAGGCGCTGAGCAGCGCGGTCGGCGGTTCCGGCGTTGCCATGCGCACGCGCCTCGTCCTGTCGCACGATGGCGAGGTGACGGCCTCTGCGCAGCCTTATGAACCGCTCGCCGCCGACAAGGTCTGGATGCTGCGGCTGGCGCGGACGAGGCTCGATTCGAACGACACGCTGCTGCGCCACAAGACCAGCCGGCGACAGCTTTACACGCGTGCCCGTGCCGAACACCTCATCACGCAGGCCGACGAGGTGCTTATGGCCAACGAGCGTGGCGAGATCTGTGAAGGCACGATCACCAATGTCTTTGCCGATCTCGGCGACGGCGTGCTGGCGACGCCCCGGCTCGATTGCGGCCTGCTGCCTGGCGTATTGCGCGCGCAGCTTCTGGATGAAGGCCGCGCCCGCGAAGCGATCTACAGCTTGGACGATCTGAAATCCGCCAAGTCCCTGTTCGTCGGCAATTCGCTGCGCGGACTGATCCCCGCAAGACTGACCTGAGACATGACGTCCGTGCCCACTCACACACCCCCAAAACATACGCTGCCCACCCACACGCCCTATGACGGCTCGTCGAAACTGTTCAGCATCGGGCTGAAGCCGCTCGACCCGGCGGCCTGGATCGAGGTCGACGGCCATCTGCTGCCGTATCTCGCCGAAAAGCACCGGCTCTATGCCGAAATCCCCGAGCGCGTTTTCGTCGAGGAAGACGGCACGCGGGACGCCCAGCAGGAAGTGCTCGACTTGCTCGCCGCGCATCTCCCGGAGAGGTTCCCCGAAACCCATCGGCTCGGCGGATCAGGCGTCGAGGTGGCGGGCGCGGCGAGCCGTCTGCCTGCTTCCCTCGCCGATGCGCCGCTGGCCAAAGCCTCACTGCTCGTCCAGGAAGACCTGATCCTGATGCGCAGCAGTGACAGCGGCTGGCGGCTGGTCGCCGGCTCGCTCTGCTTTCCCTCCTCCTGGTCGCTCCTGGAAAAGTTCGGCAAGCCGCTGCAGGACATCCACGCGCCGGTGCCGGGTTTCGGCCCGGGCACGCGTCCGGCGGAACTCATAAACCGGATGTTCGATGGCCTTCAGGGGCAGGCCGTCGAGCGCTACAACTGGTCGATCCAGGCCGACAACGCGCTCTACCATCCGCTCTCCGACCTGCAGCGCATCGACCGCGCCACCAACCGGCCGTCGCGCTTTCCCGATGGCGACATCGACGCCCGTGCCTTCATTCGCGTCGAGCGGCAAACCCTACGCAAACTGCCTGTTTCACGCGATATCCTGTTCACCATCCGCATCCATCTCGATCCGCTCGCCGTGCTGGCCAGGCACCCTGATCGGGCGAAGCTCGCGGTGTCTTTCGCCGCCCAGCTCGAAGCACTCGATCTCGCCCAGCTCGACTACAAGGGCCTGACATCGGACCGTGATCGGCTGATGACGGTCCTTAACCACATGGCCAATGACGACTGATCGCTGGTTGGCGCTTTTCGCTGGTTTGTGACAATGATCTGTGATGTAGCGCATGGCCGCCGGGCAAAGATGCCCGGTTTTGTGTGCGCGTTTTCCCAGTTTCCTGGGCTTTGAAGGAGTGCTCGATAAAATGGCGAATGAAAACTGGCCCGTTTACGGTGAGATCAGCGGCCCTGTCGTGATGATCGGCTTCGGCTCGATCGGCCGGGGAACGCTGCCGCTGATCGAACGCCATTTCAAGTTCGACAAGTCGCGCATGACGGTTATCGATCCGCGCGACACCGACCGCAAGCTGCTCGACGAGCGCGGCATCACCTTCGTCCAGGAAGCGGTGACCGAGAAGAACTACAAGAAGCTCCTGACCCCGCTTCTGACCAATGGCGGCGGCCAGGGCTTTTGCATCAACCTGTCGGTTGATACCGGCTCGGTGGACCTGATGCGGCTCTGCCGCAAGCTCGGCGTGCTCTACATCGACACCGTCGTCGAGCCGTGGCTCGGCTTCTATTTCGACGCCAAGGCCGATAACGCCAGCCGCACCAATTACGCGCTGCGCGAGTCGCTGCTCAAGGAAAAGCACGACAAGCCCGGCGGCGCCACGGCGGTCTCCACCTGCGGCGCCAATCCAGGCATGGTCTCGTGGTTCGTCAAGCAGGCGTTGGTCAATCTCGCCACCGATCTTGGCCTGGAGTTCTCGGAGCCCGCGCAGGACGACCGCGAGGGCTGGGCCAAGCTGATGAAGAAGGCCGGCGTCAAGGGCATCCACATCGCCGAACGCGACACCCAGCGCACCAAGAAGCCGAAACCGATGGATGTGTTCTGGAACACATGGTCGGTCGAAGGCTTCATCTCCGAGGGCCTGCAGCCCGCGGAACTTGGCTGGGGCACACACGAGACATGGATGCCGAAGAACGCCAAGAAGCACAAGCACGGCTCGAAGGCAGCCATCTACCTGGAGCAGCCGGGCGCCAACACGCGCGTGCGCTCGTGGTGCCCGACGCCCGGCGCGCAATACGGCCTGCTGGTGACGCATAACGAGGCGATCTCTATCGCCGATTTCTTCACCGTGCGTTCGAAGAAGGGCAAGGTGCATTACCGCCCGACCTGCCACTATGCCTATCATCCCTGCAACGACGCGATGCTGTCGCTTGACGAGATGTTCGGCGCCGCCGGCAAGCCTCAGCCGGTGCATCATGTGCTCGACGAGAACGAGTTGATCGACGGCGTCGACGAACTCGGCGTGCTGCTCTACGGCCACGACAAGAATGCCTACTGGTACGGCTCGCAGCTGTCGCTCGCCGAGGCGCGCAAGCTGGCCCCCTACCAGAACGCCACCGGCATGCAGGTCACCTCGGCGGTGCTCTCGGGCATGGTCTGGGCGCTGGAGAATCCCGAGGCCGGCATCGTCGAAGCCGACGAGATGGACTACAGGCGGTGCCTGGAAGTGCAGTCCCAGTATCTCGGACCGGTCAAGGGCTACTACTCCGACTGGACGCCGCTCGATAACCGTCCCGGCCTGTTCCCGGAAGACCTCGACCGGAACGACCCGTGGCAGTTCCGCAACATCCTTGTGCGATAGCAGCACCGCCCACCTGCCTCACTGCCTTGCAATCGCCCGGAAATCGGGCGATTGAAGGGATGCGGACCATAGCGATACGTATTCATCTGGACGCACGTCGCTCTGGAAACTTGGATGCACGCCTCGTGCTTGTCGAAAATCGATTTCCGATTTTTGGGCCGATGCGGAGAGGAGAGGATTTTCACATGATCATTGCGCGCAAAATTCTTTCGATGAGCGCGGCGGGTGCCATTGCGGCGATGCTCGCCGCCTGTGCGACCAGCGGCCCCGATCAACCGCCGATGGCAGCGGCGCCGAAAGGCGTCGAGGGCTCGTGGATCGACGCCAAGGGCACCGGCCTGTCGACCTTCACCGGCGGCACCTTCACGACGGTAGCCACCGACACCGGCCAGAAGCTTGCCGACGGCAGCTACACGATGACCGGCGCCACATCGGTGCAGATCAACGGCACCTCGCTGATCCGCCAGACCGCGGTCAGCTTCAACTGCCTGATGGTGTCGACAAGCCAGCTCAACTGCACGAGCTCCAGCGGTCAGAATTTCGTGCTGACAAGGCGCGTCTGAACCCACGACCATTCGTTTTCCAAGGACGGCGGCCGGTTGGCCGCCGTCCTTTTTTGTGCCGGCAAAGGGTCCCGGATTCCGCTTGCGTCATCCGGAACGCGATGGGAACATGGCCAAAGCGCCGGCTGTTATGTTCCAGTCAAGCAAGAGCGCTAATGGCCTCTGATCAGCTTTCCGGGAGACGAAGATGAAGAAGCTTGCCGCCATTGCAGCCCTGTCAGCCTCAACCCTCGGCCTGTCGGCCGGCGCGTCCTTTGCCGACTACACGCTGAACATCCTGCATATCAACGACTGGCACAGCCGCATCGAAGGCAACAACAAATATGAATCGACCTGCTCGGCGGACGAGGAGACCAAGGGCGAGTGCATCGGCGGCGCGGGCCGGCTGATCACCGCGATCGCCCAGGAACGCAAGAAGCTGGAAGGCCAGAACGTGCTGCTGCTCAGCGCCGGCGACAATTTCCAGGGCTCGCTGTTCTACACAACCTATAAGGGCAAGGTCGAAGGCGAATTCCTCAACGACATGAAGTTCGATGCCATGGCCCTCGGCAACCATGAATTCGACGACGGCGAGGCCGCCTTGGCGCCGTTCCTCGACATGATCAAGTTCCCCGTGCTCGGCGCCAATGTGAAGGCCAACGCGCAATCCAAGCTCGGCGACCGCGTCAAGCCATCTGTTGTCGTCGAGGTCGGCAGCCAGAAGATCGGCATCATCGGCGCGATCACCAACGACACGCCGGACCTCGCTTCGCCGGGTCCCAACGTCGCCATCGAGGACGACGTCAAGTCGATCACTGCCGAAGTCGAGAAGCTCAAAGGCGAAGGCGTCAACAAGATCATCGCCGTGACCCATATCGGCCACAAGCGCGAACGCGACGTCATCGCCAAGATCCCGGGCGTCGATGTCGTCGTCGGCGGCCACAGCCATTCCCTGCTGTCGAACACCGACCCGAAGGCGGAAGGCCCCTACCCGACGATGGTCGACAATCCGGACGGCTACAAGGTGCCGGTGGTGCAGGCGGCCTCCTATTCGAAATATCTCGGCGAGTTCAAGGTGGTGTTCGACGACAATGGCGTCGTCAAATCGGCCAGCGGCGACCCGATCTATCTCGACAAGTCGATCACCCCCGACCCGGCCGTGCTCGCCCGCATCAAGGAGCTTGGGGCGCCGATCGAGGCGTTGAAGAACAAGGAAGTGGCCGAAACCACCGACGTCATCGACGGCAGTCGCGAGAGCTGCCGCACCCGCGAATGCGCGATGGGCAATCTCGTCTCCGACGCCATCCTCGACCGCGTCAAGGGACAGGGCGTCGAGATCGTCATCTCCAATGGCGGCGGCCTGCGCGCCTCGATCGACAAGGGCACCGTCACCATGGGCGAGGTGCTGACCGTGCTGCCCTTCCAGAACACGCTGGCGACCTTCCAGATTTCGGGCAAGGATCTGGTGGCCGGCCTCGAGGGCGGTCTCAGTCAGGTCGAGGACGGCGCCGGGCGCTTCCCCCAGGTCGCCGGCCTGAAATATTCCTTCGACAAATCCGTTGCGCCCAATGCCGGCCGGGTCAAATCGGTGGAGGTCATGGAAGGCGGTGCCTGGACGCCGATCAAGCCGGAGAAGGACTATCTGGTCGCCACCAACAACTATGTTCGCCAGGGCGGCGACGGCTACAAGGTCTTTGCCGACAAGGCCAGGAATGCCTACGACTACGGCCCCGGCCTCGAACAGGTGGTTGCCGACTATCTCGGCGCCCACCGGCCCTACACGCCGAAGCTCGACGGCCGCATCACCGAAATAGCCGCGACCGTCGCCGCGGCGCCTGCGGCCCCGGCAACCGATCCGGCCAAGCCAGCCGAAGCGGCACCGGCCACCCCGGCGCCCGCACCGGCTGAAGCCGCCAAGCCTGCCGAAGCGGCACCGGCAATGCCTGAATTGCCGGCCAACTCGGGCGATATCGCCAACACACCACCGGCCATATCGACGGAAGGAGCACCTCCCCCGCCAGCGCCACCAGCCGCGCTGGCACCGGCCGAGCCGGCAAAACCTGCTGAGGCCGCGCCAGCGGAAGCCAGCCATGTCATCGTTGCCGGCGACACCTATTGGGATCTGGCCAAGAAGGCCTATGGCGACGGCGCCATGTGGAAGGTCATATCGGGCGCCAACAAGGGCTACGAACCCCGCCGGCTTCCTGTCGGCGCAACGCTGACCATCCCGCCGAAATAGCTCGCTTATATGCCTGAATGACACCGCCCGTCCGAAAACCGGACGGGCGTCCTGTTTTCGGGCTAATGCATGTCGCCCAAAAGTGACCTCGGTTTTGGGAGAACGACATGCATAAAACAGAGACTTAAAGCGGGTCGTCTGAATCCATTCGGACAATCCGCTGTAAGGTGCGGCCAGACGCTGCATTGAATGCGCGCGCAAGATGGTTAGGTTCGCGTCTCCCGGAGAACCCTTATGACGCTTCCCACCCCCGCCGATCCCAAGGTTGCAAAAGCGCTCGGCCCGTTGCCCGCTGGGCATCCGCCGGTCAAGGCGGGCAAGATCGGCGTCATGCTGGTCAATCTGGGCACGCCCGATGGCACCGATTTCAAGCCGATGTGGCGGTATCTGCGTGAATTCCTGTCCGATCCGCGCGTCATCGAGCTCAACAGGGCGATCTGGTATCCGATCCTCTATGGACTTGTGCTCACCACGCGCCCCAAGAAGTCGGGCGCCAATTACGCCCGGATCTGGAACCGGGAAAAGAACGAGTCGCCGCTGCGCACCTACACCCGTGCCCAGGCCGAAAAGCTGGCCGAAGCGCTGCGCGACCTGCCTGATGTCGTCGTCGACTGGGCGATGCGCTATGGCAATCCTTCGACCGCCAGCATTGCCCAGCGTCTGGCCGACCAGGGCTGCGACCGCATTCTTTCGTTTCCGCTCTATCCGCAATATTCGGCGACGACCACGGCAACAGCCAACGACCAGCTGTTTCGCGCGCTGATGAAGATGCGCCGCGCGCCGGCCGTCCGCAGCGTGCCGCCCTACTATGACGAGCCGGTCTATATCGAGGCGCTGGCGCGTTCGATCGAACGGCATCTGGCGACGCTGGATTTCGAGCCGGAGGTGGTCATCACCTCCTATCACGGCATTCCAAAACCCTATTTCGAGAAGGGCGATCCCTATCATTGCCACTGCCAGAAGACGACGCGGCTGTTGCGCGAACGGCTCGGCTGGGATGACAGGAAACTGATCATCACCTTCCAGTCGCGCTTCGGCGCGCAGGAATGGCTGCAACCCTATACCGACAAGACGGTGGAGAAACTCGCACAGGACGGCGTCAAGTCGATCGCCGTCGTCAATCCCGGCTTTTCCGTCGACTGCATCGAGACGCTGGATGAGATCGGCCGCGAGGCGGCCGAAACCTTCCACCATGCCGGCGGCAAGAATTTCGCCCATATCCCTTGCCTCAACGACAGCGCGGAGGGGATGGCGGTGATCGAGGCGATGGTGCGGCGCGAACTGTCTGGCTGGGTCTAGGAGAAATTCCAGGAAAAGTGTGAAACGGTTTTCCCGGGAAAAGCGAATAGCGCTTTCCCTTGGGAATTTCGTCAACCGGAGTTAGAGCGGCTCGCCGCTCTAACTCCGGAACAACACAAGCTCCGGGGCGTTAAGGCGCGCCGCCGGAGAATGCGATGTCCCGCAAACTCGACCTCAGAACTGGCCAGCCCGTCTGGTCAGCCTATCGCGCGCCTGCGGTGCCGACGGACGGCTTGATCCGGGACGTCAAGGCAGATGTGCTGGTCGTCGGCATGGGCATCAGCGGCGCCATGATGGCCGAGGCGCTGACGGCCGATGGCCATCGGGTGATCTGTATCGACCGGCGCGGTCCGCTGAAGGGCTCGACGGCCGCAACCACCGCACTGGTGGCATTCGAAATAGACCAGCCTCTCTCCACGCTTTCGAAGATGATCGGCAGAGCCTCGGCGCAGCAGGCCTGGCGGCGCTCGCGGCTCGCCGTCTCCAATCTCGCCGGACGCATCGCCGAACTCGGCATCAACTGTGGCCTGAGCCGGGCGCCGTCGCTCTATCTGTCTGGCACGATACTTGGTCCGTCGGAACTGCGCGACGAGGCCAAGGCACGGCGGCTAGCCGGCATCGCCGCGACCTATCTGACGCCGGCGCCGCTGGCGGAGACATTCGGCATCGACCGCGAAGGCGCCATTCTCAGCCACGGCAACATCGCGCTCGACCCGCGTAAGCTGACGGCTGGGCTGCTGCTGAAATCCCTTCAGCGCAAGGCTCGCTTCTACGCCCCCGTCGAAGCGACAGTGATTGAGGATAGCGCCGAAGCTGTTGTCGTCGCGACCAGGGATGGCCCGACCATAACCGCGCGACATGTTGTTCTGGCCACCGGCTACGAACTTGTGGAGATCGTGCCGGCCGCGGCCCACCGGATCATCTCGACATGGGCGATCGCAACATGCCCGCAACCGCGAAAGCTCTGGCCGGACGCAGCGTTCATCTGGGAAGCGTCGGAGCCATATCTGTATATGCGCACGACGATCGACGGCCGGGTCATTTGCGGGGGCGAGGACGAGGATTTTGTCGACGAAGCGCGGCGCGACGAGCTGATCGCCGACAAGAGCACACGCATCGCCGAGAAGCTCGGCCTGGTATTTCCGCATCTCGACACCAGGCCCGATTTTGCCTGGACCGGTTCGTTCGGCACCACAACCACCGGCCTGCCCTATATCGGCGCCATTCCCCGCCACCCGCGCATCCATGCAGTGATGGGCTACGGCGGCAACGGCATCACCTTCTCGCAGATCGCTTCCGAGATTGTCCCGGCTTCGATCAACGGGCTGGAGGACACGGATGCAAGTTTGTTTGCCTTCAACCGCTGATCGCACCCGCAAACAATCCGTCATCACCTGATTGTAACGCATCTGAAACACACTTAAGTCTTTGGTGAAGTCGGCCGCGCGAGAATGGCTTGTGCGGCCTTCGTCTGAGGGAGAGCCAAATGGATTTCAGTGGTTTCGATATTGCGGTTGGTGCACTTGCCCTTCTGGTATTGGTGCTGCTGATCAAAGGCATCAGGACAATCCCGCAAGGCTACAACTATACGGTGGAGCGCTTTGGCCGTTACACCAAGACACTGAGCCCGGGTCTCAATTTCATTTACCCGTTCATCGACCGCATCGGCGCCAAGATGAACATGATGGAGCAGGTGCTCGACGTTCCAAGCCAGGAAATCATCACCCGCGACAACGCCATCGTCGGTGTCGACGGCATCGCCTTTTTCCAGATCCTCAACGCCGCTCAGGCCGCCTACCAGGTTTCCGGCCTGCAGAACGCCATCCTCAATTTGACGATGACCAACATCCGTACCGTCATGGGTTCGATGGATCTCGATGAACTCCTGTCGAACCGCGACGCCATCAACGAGCGCCTGCTGCGCGTCGTCGATGAAGCGGCCCACCCGTGGGGCATCAAGATCACCCGCGTCGAGATCAAGGACATCAACCCGCCGGCTAACCTCATCGAATCGATGGGCCGGCAGATGACCGCGGAACGCAACAAGCGCGCCCAGATCCTTGCCGCCGAAGGCCTCAAGCAGTCGCAGATCCTCGAGGCCGAAGGCCGCAAGGAAGCCGCCTTCCGCGATGCCGAGGCGCGCGAACGTTCGGCCGAGGCGGAGGCCCGCGCCACCCAGGTGGTGTCGGAAGCGATCTCCAAAGGCGATGTGCAGGCGCTGAACTACTTCGTCGCCCAGAAATACACCGAAGCGTTGGGCAAGATCGGCACCGCGACCAACAGCAAGATCGTGCTGATGCCCTTCGAGGCATCGTCGCTGATCGGTTCGCTCGGCGGCATTGGCGAGATCGCCAAGGAAGTCTTCCGCAGCGAAGGCACGACCGGCTCGCAGAGGCAGGCCGCGCGCCCGCCGGTCGTTCGCCCAACCGACAACTGAGGTCGAAACCAATGATCGACCGCATCGTTTCCGAACTCGGCCCGTGGAACTGGATGGTTCTCGGTTTCGTCCTGCTGGTGATGGAAATCATCGCGCCGGGTATCTTCATGCTGTGGATCGGCATCGCCGCGCTGATCATCGGCGCTGTGTCGCTGCTGATCTGGGACACCGGCTTCTGGACATGGCAGGTCCAGGTCCTCGCCTTCCTGGCGCTGTCGCTGGTCTCGGCCTATGTCGGCAAGAAGCTGGTCGGCAGCCGCAACGACCCGACCGATCAGCCGCTGCTCAACCGGCGCGGCGCGCAAATGGTCGGCAGGATGGCGACACTTGCCGAACCGATCCGTGACGGGCGCGGCCGCATCAAGCTGGGCGACACACTGTGGCGTGTCTCCGGCCCTGACCTGCCGGCCGGCACGCAAGTGCGCGTGACGGGTGCGGCCGATACGGATCTGGAACTGACCGTCGAAGCGGTCTGAACGTTCAGGCCGCGCCGATACGCAGCAGATCGTGCAGGTGGATGAGGCCGACTGGTTTCCGGCCCTCCACCACCATCAGGCTGGTGATGGCTGAATTGTTGATCGTCTGCAGCGCCGTTGCCACCAGCGTGTCCGGCGTCGCGGTCTTCGGACCTCTTGTCATCACCTGATCCACCGTCATCGCCAGCAGATTGCTGCCGATGTGACGGCGGATGTCCCCATCGGTGATGATGCCGACCAGCGCACCGTCGACATCGGTGATCGCGACGCAGCCAAACCCTTTGCGCGACAGTTCCAGGATCGCGTCCTGCATGCCGGTGCCCGCAACCACCAGCGGCAGCCTGTCGCCGACATGCATGATCTCGCGGATCTGCGTCAGGTTGGCGCCGAGCTGGCCGCCCGGGTGAAAGGTGCGGAAATGGTCCGGCGTGAAGCCGCGTGCTTCGAGCAGCGCGATCGCCAGCGCGTCGCCCATCACCAGTTGCAGCAGCGTCGATGTCGTTGGCGCCAGGCCATGCGGACAGGCCTCCGGAGCGCGCGGCAAAAGCAGCACCACGTCCGCCGCCCGCGCCAGCGCCGATGTCTCTCCGGCGGTGATGGCGATCAGCGGAATGGAAAAGCGCCTGGAATAGGCGACGATGCCCATCAGTTCCTTGCTTTCGCCCGACCACGACATGGCGATGATGGCGTCGTCCCTGGCGATCATGCCGAGATCGCCGTGGTTGGCTTCGGCGGGATGGACAAAGAAAGCCGGCGTGCCGGTCGAGGCCAGCGTCGCGGCGATCTTCGAACCGATATGGCCGCTTTTGCCGACGCCGGTGACGATGAGCCGGCCTTCAATCCCCGAGATCATCTCGACCGCCTGGGCGAAAGGCGCGGCCAGCCCATTCTCCAGCGCCTCGGCGAGGGCTGCGACACCAGCCTGTTCTGTCGCCACCGTCCTCAGCGCCGAAGCGATCGAGGCTTGCCTGTCCAAAGGCTTCTTATCCAGGGATCCCGCATGCATGGCTGATGCGATTAGCGCTTTGCCGGCGCGCTGTCCAACGGAAATGGCCCAGGCATATCGCCCGAACGTGTGCGGTGGTTTAGACGACGGCAGGCGAGAAAACGCACGCAGTATGAATCCCTTTGGAAATCAGCGCTTCAGGCAGCTGACGGGCCGCTGCCTCAACCCTCCGTTAACCATCCCCATTTACGGTTCGGTAAGTATGGCGCGCGTGCGCCGCGCAAGCAGTGGTGGCGATGTCCGGGGTCCAGCCAGAAAATTCGACGCGACGTGGGGGCAAGGCGGTCTGCGCCTTGCTGCTGGCAACCAGCATGTTTGCCTTGCTGCGCCCAACGGCGCTCCATGCCCAGGAAACCGAACTGCGCGGCGAAGTTTCGGAATCGGCGATCCTGTCCGACCAGCAGCGCAAGGCGAGACAGCTGGCCTTGGCAGCGCAGGGTCAACAGCCGGCCAACGCCGCGCAGGACAATGCGCCGGCCCGCACCTATCGGCCGGCCAGCGCCGGTGCCGTGCCTGACGACGCCGACACTGGCGACGCCACCGCGACCGGCAGCCTCTTTGACCCGCCGGCAGCCACTGACGACACGTCCGCCGACACGGCGGCGCCGCCCAAGCCTCGCCGCCGCTCATCGAGCGCCAGGCAGAATGCGGCTGACCAGGCCAAGGACAGGGCTGCCGACAAGTCGAAAAAGAAGAAGAAATCGACGGCCGACACCTCCGACATCACCGCTTCCACGACCGCCTCCACGCCGGACGCCACCGATGCTGCAGAGACCGATGCGGACACGGCCAACCGCCGCGCACTCACCATCGACAGCGCCGACAGGCAGAAGCTCGACCCAGGAGCGGAGCGTACGGACGCCATCGAAGGCCAGAAGAAGAAGCTGGAGGATGATCCGTTTGCCGCCACCGGCGTCAAATGGGGCTCCTTCGTCATCCGGCCGACGATCGAACAGGGCCTGACCGCCACCTCGAACGGCGATTCGAGCAGTGCAGGCAAGTCGGCGCTGCTGTCCGAGACCGCGCTGCGCTTTTCCGCCGCCTCCGACTGGCGCGAGAACTCCGCTACGATCGACGGCTATGGCCTTTTTCGTGAGACCGTCTCGGGTTACCCGGTTCACGACGAGCAAGGCCGCATCGAAGGCCAGCTCAATGTCGATCTCGACAATGAATTGCGCGCCATCGCCAAGCTCGGCTACGAGGCCGTGCCGGAATCGGCATCATCGCCTGATGCCATTGCCGGCGTCAGCAAGCAGCCGCTGCGGCAGACCATCGATGGCAGCCTGGCCGTCGAAAAGCATCTCGGCAAGATGCAGTACACGTTGACCGGCGCGGTCTCGCACGACTTCTACGGCGACGCCAAGCTCTCGGACGGCACCTCGCTATCGCAGAAGGATCAGGACTCGACGCTCTACACGGCGACGTTGCGCACCGGCTACGAGATCTCCCCTGCCCTGACCCCCTTCACCGAAATCGAGGTCGGCCGCCGGACCTATGATCAACGCATCGACAATGAAGGCTTCGAGCGCTCGTCGACGCGACTCGGCGCCCGCGCCGGCCTTGCACTCGACATGGGTGAGAAGCTGTCGGGCGAATTCTCGGCCGGCTGGCTCAGGGAAGCGATCGACGACAAAAACCTTGATGCGATCTCGGGTGCCACCGTCAACGCCGACCTCAAATGGTCACCCGAGCGCGGCACCATAATCGGCCTGACCGGGCGGACCACCGTCGAGCCCACGACCACATCGGGCGAGAGCGGCGACATCCTCTATTCCGGTCGCCTGACAGGCGAACGCCAGATTCGCGCCAACCTCACCGCCAACGCGGCTCTGGGTCTCGACTGGCGTGATTACATCGGCATCGACGGCCATGACAGGGTGTTGAGCGCCGAGGCCGGCCTGACCTGGTGGCTGAACCGCTACGCCGGCCTGACCACAAGAGTGAGGAGCGAGAAACTGACCAGCAACCTGCCGGGCCGGGACTACACCGCCAACAGCATCTTCCTCGGCGTCAAGGTGCAGCGCTGAACGGCCGCACCAACGACATCCGGCCGCTCGCTAGGATGTTTTAAAACGCAGCGCCACGGCGCTCTGACGGCTTCAGCTCGTCGAGAAGCGTGCGGATGACGCCCGCCATGTTCTCGTTCATGTCGCTGCGCCACAGCGCGAAGGCGACATTGGCCTCGACAAAACCCTCCGGCGATCCGCAGTCGAACGTGCGGCCTCGATAGTGGTAGCCGTAGAAAGGCTGCTGCTTTTCCAGCTTCAGCATGGCGTCGGTGAGCTGGATCTCGTTGCCGGCGCCTTTTTCCTGACCTTCTAGGATCTTGAAGATCTCCGGCTGCAGGATGTAGCGGCCGTTGATGTAGAGGTTGGACGGCGCGGTGCCGGCCTTCGGCTTTTCCACCATCTCGGTGATACGGAAGCCGTGATGCGTGTCCTCGCCGCGGCCGACGATGCCGTATTTGTGGGTTTCGGCGGGATCGCATTCCTGCACCGCGATGATGTTGTTGCCCGTCTCCTCGTAGAGCTCGACCATTGCCTTCGTGCAGCTCTTCTCCGACTGCATGATCATGTCGGGCAACAAAAGCGCGAAGGGCTCGTCGCCGACGAGCTCGCGGGCGCACCAGACGGCGTGGCCAAGTCCCATCGGCACCTGCTGGCGTGTGAAACTGGTCTGCCCCGGCGCCGGCTGCAGCCGCTGCAGGCGGGCGAGCTGGTCGTCCTTGCCGCGCTGGGCCAGCGTGTCATAGAGTTCGAACTGGATGTCGAAATGGTCCTCGATGACGGCCTTGTTGCGACCGGTGACGAAGATGAAATGCTCGATGCCGGCCTCGCGCGCCTCATCCACCACATACTGGATCACCGGCCGGTCGACGACGGTCAGCATTTCCTTGGGGACAGCCTTGGTGGCCGGAAGAAACCGTGTGCCGAGACCGGCGACCGGGAAGACTGCCTTGCGAACTCTCTTCATGCTTTCAATTATCCGTTTGAGGGCCAGCTCCGCAATCCCCGTTTCAAGACATTTTCACGCCGGAATTGGGGATTACTGGGAAACTGAGGGGAACGTCCACCGGTAAAGCTTCGAAGCGTCTTTTCGTTCCCGGTGGCACCTATGGTAAACTAATTCCTAACCTGGTTCGGCGATGAATGGTCTTTCCTGAGACAGAGAAGGAGGAAAAGATGTCCGTTCGCAATGCCGCAAAAATTTTTACCAGCGTCATGGTGGCAGCCAGCCTATCGCTCGCTCTGCTGATGCCTGGCCCCGCTTTCGCCGATGCCGGTTTCCGGCAATGGGTCGCCGGCTTCCGCGCCACCGCCGTGCAGAGCGGCGTTTCCGGCGCCCTCTACGACCAGGCCTTCAGGAACATCAGGGATATCGATCCCGTGGTGCTGGAAAAGGCGCGCACGCAGCCTGAATTCACGGCCCCTGCCTGGGACTATTTCGACAACCGCGTCCATGATCAGTCCGTCGCCGTCGGCCAGCAGATGGCCAGGAAATGGAAGCCGTGGCTGGATCGGATCGAGGCCAGGTTCGGCGTCGACCGTTACATCCTGCTGGCCATCTGGTCGATGGAATCGAATTATGGCGAGATCCTCAAGCGCGACGACATCATGCGCAACGTCGTGCGCTCGCTGGCGACCTTGGCCTACGCCGATCCGAAGCGGGCGAAATTCGCCCGCACACAGCTGATCGCCGCGCTGAAGATCCTGCAGACCGGCGACATCGACGAAAGCCATCTGAGCGGATCCTGGGCCGGCGCCATGGGCCACACCCAGTTCATCCCGACCAGCTATCTGCATTATGCCGTGGACATGGACGGCAATGGCAAGCGAGACATCTGGAATTCGATCCCCGATGCGCTGGCGACATCAGCCAATTTGTTGAAGAAGAATGGCTGGCAGGCCGGCAAGACCTGGGGCTATGAGGTCGCCTTGCCAGCCGGAAAACTTCCCGGCGGTTCCAAGACGCTGTCGCAGTGGCAGGCGCTCGGCGTCGCCAGGGCCAACGGCAAGCCGTTCAAGAACGGCTCCGACAAGGCGACGCTGAAGGTGCCGGACGGCCGCAGCGGGCCGGCCTTCCTGATGATCAAGAATTTCACGGTCATCAAGGCCTACAACAACGCCGACAAATATGCGCTGGCCGTCGGCCTTCTTGCCGACGAAATCGCCGGCTCGAGCGGTCTGGTGCAGGACTGGAAGCGGCCTTTCACCAAGCTTACTTTCGAGGAAAGACAGGAGCTGCAGAAGCGGCTTTCCCAGCATGGCCTTTACGACGGCAAGTTCGACGGCAAGATCGGCGACGGCTCGAAGACTGCCATCATGGCCTTCCAGGCCAAGGCCGGCTTGACCCAGGACGGCTATCCGAGCATGGAAGTGCTGAAGTGGCTCCGGCAGAAATAGAGCCGCCTGCGGTGCCGCGCGGCCTTCCAGGCGCGCAAAGGACACTGTAGCAATCTGGTTGGCGCGGCATTTGCCGAGAAACCGATGCGGTTTTTCGGCAGGACTGCGCCAAGGGACGGAGGAAACGATTGGCTTCGGCTGCGCGCATCGCAGGGCTTGTTCGTCGCATGCCGGTGCTCGTCCTGGCCGTGGTCGTGCTTGCCGTCGGCGTGGCTGGCGCCTTTCATGCGCCGGCCATGGCGCAGGAGCAGCAAAACCGCGGCTGGTCGTTGCGCGACCTTTTGTTTCCGCGCCGCAGCGAGCGCATTGAGCCGCCCCTGGATATCCAGAAGCCGAGGCCCAGGCCCAAGGCGAAAAAACCCCGCGCCCCGCGCCCGCCCGCGGAACCGGAAATCCCGGTGGTCGACAAGGCGCCGGACGCCCGCACCGTCCTGGTGGTCGGCGACTTCATGGCGGCCGGCCTCGCCGAAGGCCTCGACACCGCTTTCGCAGAGAATGCCGGCGTCAGGATCGTCGTTCGCAGCAATGGCTCGTCCGGCTTCGTGCGCGATGATTTCTACAACTGGCCCGAACAGATCAAATCGCTGATCGAGACCGAAAAACCCGCCGCCGTGATCGTCATGCTGGGCTCCAACGACCGCCAGTCGATGAAGGTGGGCGACGTGCGCGAACAGCCACGCTCCGAGAACTGGACCAAGGAATATGAACGCAGAACCGACGCGCTGGGCAAAGCCATCGCCGCGGCCAAGGTCCCCTTCCTTTGGGTCGGCATGCCGGCGTTCCGGGTGCCGAAGATGACCTCGGATATGCTTGCCTTCAACGACATCTACCATCAGGCCGCAGAAAGCCATGGCGGCGAATTCGTCGATATCTGGGACGGCTTTGTCGACGAGAACGGCGCCTTCGTCACCAGCGGCCCCGACATCAACGGCCAGCCGGTGCGGCTGCGCGCCGATGACGGCATCAATATCTCGAAGGCGGGCAAGCGCAAGCTCGCCTTCTACACCGAAAAACCGCTGCTGAAGATCCTCGGCCTGACCGCGCCGGGAAGCATGATTACACCGTCCGCTCCGGCGGGCGCCCCTGTCGAGACGCCGGCGCCGGCCGCGCCCCCCATCGTCATCGACCGCACCGCGCCGATGCTGCTCAGCGATCCGGCACTCGACGGCGGCTCGGAGCTGCTTGGCGCGGCACCGCCGGCAAAGGCCAATCCGGACCTGCCCGGTGAAAAGCTTGTGGTCGAGGGCAAGGCACCGATTGCATCGCCCGGCCGCGCCGACGATTTCTCCTGGCCGCCGAAGGCCGCAGCCGCGACCGACACCACGACCGCGATCAATCGTTAGTGTCGCAGCGCGGCTCCGAGGCCGGGCTCAGCGCGGGAGAACGCTCGACCCCATCAACGCCTCGTCGATCGAACGCGCCGCCTGGCGGCCTTCGCGGATCGCCCAGACGACCAGCGACTGGCCACGACGCACGTCGCCGGCCGCATAGAGCCTGTCGACGCTGGTCTTGTAGTCGCGGTCATTGGCCTCGACATTGCGCGAGCGGCGGCTGTCGGTGGAGATCTTCATCTCACCCTCCAATTCCTTCGCCACACCGGCCGCGGCCGGCCCGGCAAAGCCGATGGCGATGAAAGCGAGATCGGCACGAATGACGAATTCGGTACCGGCGATCGGCTTGCGCTTGTCGTCGACCTCGCAGCACTTGACGCCGGTCAGCTGGCCTTCCTCGCCGATGAATTCGAGCGTCGCCACCTGGAATTCGCGCTCGGCGCCTTCGGCCTGCGAGGACGAGGTGCGCATCTTCGTCGCCCAGTAGGGCCAGACCGAAAGCTTGTCTTCCTTCTCCGGCGGCTGTGGGCGGATGTCGAGCTGTGTGACGCGCACCGCGCCCTGGCGGAAGGCCGTGCCGACGCAGTCGGACGCGGTATCGCCGCCGCCGACGACGACGACATGCTGGCCGCCGGCGATGATGGGATGCGACGGCCACGCCACCGACTGGATCGGTTCGCCGCCGACCCGCCTGTTCTGCTGCACCAGATAGGGCATCGCGTCATGCACGCCGCCGAGATCGTCGCCGGGAATACCGGCCGCGCGCGGCGTTTCGGAACCGCCGCAATAGAGCACGGCATCATGTTCGGCGAGCAGTTCGGCGACCGGCTTGTCGACCCCGACATTGACGCCGCAATGGAAGGTCACGCCCTCGCCCTGCATCTGCTCGATGCGCCGGTCGATATAGTGCTTCTCGATCTTGAAGTCGGGAATACCGTAGCGCATCAGCCCGCCGGGCCGGCTTTCGCGCTCGTAGACATGGACGTCGTGACCGGCGCGGCCAAGCTGCTGGGCAGCCGCCATGCCGGCCGGGCCGGAGCCGATGACGGCGACCCGCTTGCCGGTCTTCTTCTCCGGCGGATAGGGCCTGATATGGCCGGTTTCATAGGCCTTGTCGGCGATCGCCTGCTCGACCGTCTTGATGGCGACGGGAATGTCCTCGAGGTTCAGCGTGCAGGCTTCCTCGCAAGGCGCCGGGCAGATGCGGCCGGTGAACTCCGGGAAATTGTTGGTCGAATGCAGGTTGCGGATCGCGTTGTCCCAGTCGCCATTGTAGACGAGGTCGTTCCAGTCTGGAATCTGGTTGTGGATCGGGCAGCCGGTCGGCCCGTGGCAGAACGGAATGCCGCAATCCATGCAGCGCGCGGCCTGTTTCTCGACCTCCTTGTCAGACATCGGCAGCGTGAACTCGCGGAAATGCCGGATGCGGTCGGAGGCCGGCTGGTACTTGTGCACCTGCCGGTCGATTTCGAGAAAGCCTGTTACCTTGCCCATAGTCCAGTTCCTGCTGTCCAGATGGTGCGGTTTTCGCCGCACCCGTTAACCCCTTGAGGCAGCCATGGCAACCTTGCGCCGGAGGTCAAACTGTCGATGAAGATGGGCCGGGAAGCCTGGGCTCCCCGGCCATTGCAAAGCCTATTCCGCCGCAACGCCCATGCGCATGCGTTCCATCTCGATCAGGGCGCGGCGGTATTCGACCGGCATGATCTTGCGGAACTTCGGCCGGAACGTCGCCCAGTCGTCGAGAATCTCGCGACCACGTACCGACCCGGTGTAATGCACATGGTTCGAGATCAGCTGGTAGAGCCGCTCCTCGTCATGGCTGGTCATGTCGCCGGAGACGTCGACGCGGCCCTTGTGGTCGAGGTCGCCGCCATGGTGCAGCAGCCTTTCCATCAGATCGTCTTCTTCCGGAACCGGCTCCAGCTCGACCATCGCCATGTTGCAGCGCTCGGCGAAATCGCCCGCCTCGTCGAGCACGTAGGCGACGCCGCCAGACATGCCGGCGGCGAAGTTGCGGCCGGTCTTGCCGATGACGACGACGATGCCGCCAGTCATGTACTCGCAGCCATGATCGCCCACGCCTTCGACGACGGCGGCGACGCCCGAATTGCGCACGGCGAAACGCTCGCCGGCGACGCCGGCGAAATAGGCTTCGCCCTCGGTTGCGCCATAGAGCACCGTGTTGCCGACGATGATGGATTCAGCCGCGACGATCTTGGCCTCTTCCGGCGGCCGAATGACGATGCGGCCGCCCGACAGGCCCTTGCCGACATAGTCGTTGCCGGCGCCGACAAGCTCGAATGAGATGCCGCGCGCCAGGAAGGCGCCAAAGGACTGGCCGGCAGTGCCGGTCAGCTTCACCTGGATCGTATCCTCGCGCAGGCCCTTGTGCTTGAAGCGCTTGGCCACTTCGCCCGACAGCATGGCGCCCGCGGAGCGGTCGACATTGCGGATATCGACCTCGATCTTGACCGGCAGCTTGCTCTCGAGCGCCGGCTTGGCCAGTTCGATCAGCTTGCGGTCGAGCACGTCGTCGATCGGGTGCTTCTGCCGCTCGGTCCAGTGCACCGCTTCATGCGGCGCATCCGGCTTGAAGAACATCTTCGAGAAATCGAGCCCGCGCGCCTTCCAGTGCACGATCAGGTCGCGCTTTTCCAGAAGATCGGTGTCGCCGATGATCTGGTCGAGATGGATGTAGCCCATCTCGGCGAGCAGCTCCCTCACCTCTTCCGCGACGTAGAAGAAGAAGTTGATGACATGCTCGGGCGTGCCCTTGAAGCGCTTGCGCAGCACCGGATCCTGCGTCGCGACGCCGACCGGACAGGTGTTGAGATGGCATTTGCGCATCATGATGCAGCCGGCCGCGATCAGCGGTGCGGTCGAGAAGCCGAACTCGTCGGCGCCGAGCAGCGCGCCGATGATGACGTCGCGCCCTGTGCGCAAGCCACCATCGACCTGCAGCGCAACGCGCGACCGCAAGCCGTTCAGCACCAGCGTCTGGTGTGTCTCGGCAAGGCCCATTTCCCACGGGCTGCCGGCATGCTTGAGCGAGGTCAACGGCGAGGCACCGGTGCCGCCGTCATAGCCCGAAATTGTGATGTGGTCGGCGCGCGCCTTGGCGACGCCCGCCGCGACCGTGCCGACGCCGACTTCCGACACCAGCTTGACCGACACGTCGGCCGCTGGATTGACGTTCTTCAGGTCGTAGATCAGCTGTGCCAGATCCTCGATCGAATAGATGTCGTGATGCGGCGGCGGCGAGATCAGGCCGACGCCCGGCGTCGAATGCCGGACCTTGGCGATGGTGGCGTCGACCTTGTGGCCGGGCAGCTGGCCGCCCTCGCCGGGCTTGGCACCCTGCGCCACCTTGATCTGCATCATGTCGGAGTTGACGAGGTATTCGGCCGTGACGCCGAAACGTCCCGAGGCGATCTGCTTGATCGCCGAGCGTTCCGGGTTCTTGCCGCCGCCCGGCAGCGGCAGATAGCGGTCGGCCTCTTCGCCGCCCTCGCCGGTGTTCGACTTGCCGCCGATCTGGTTCATCGCGCGCGCCAGCGTCGTGTGCGCTTCGCGCGAGATCGAGCCGAACGACATCGCTCCGGTCGAGAACCGCTTGACGATGTCGGCCGCCGGCATGACGTCGTCGAGCGCCACCTTCTTGCGGCCGGTTTCCCCGGCCAGCTTGAGCTTGAACAGGCCGCGAATGGTCTGGGCGCGGGCCGTCTCGCTGTCGATCTGGGCGGAATAGTCCTTGAAGGTTTCCCACGATCCCTGGCGCACGGCGTGCTGCAAGGTGGCGACAGCATCGGGCGACCAGATATGCGCCTCGCCGCGCATGCGGAACATGTATTCGCCGCCGACCTCGAGGCTGTTGCGCAGCACGGGGTCGTTGCCGAAACCGTCATTGTGGCGGCTGAGCGTCTCGGCCGCGATCTCGTCCAGGCCGACGCCTTCGATCAGCGTCGCGGTGCCGGTGAAGTATTGCTGCACGAAATCGGTCTTCAGGCCGATGGCGTCGAAAATCTGCGCGCCGCAATAGGACTGGTAGGTCGAGATGCCCATCTTGGACATCACCTTGAGGATGCCCTTGCCGATCGACTTGATGTAGCGCGAGACGACTTCGTAGGCGTCCACTTCCTTCGGCAGTTCGCCGCGCTTGTGCATGTCGAGCAGCGTGTCGAAGGCGAGGTAGGGATTGATCGCCTCGGCGCCATAGCCGGCGAGGCAGCAGAAATGATGCACTTCGCGCGGCTCGCCGGATTCGACGACGAGGCCGACCGAGGTGCGCAGCCCCTTGCGGATCAGGTGATGATGGACCGCCGCCGTCGCCAGCAGCGCCGGGATGGCGATGCGGTCGGGCCCGACCTGGCGGTCGGACAGGATGATGATGTTGTAGCCGCCGGCAACCGCCGCCTCCGCCCGCTCGCACAACCGATCGATGGCGCCCTGCATGCCCGCGGCGCCTTCGGCGGAGCCATAGGTGATGTCGATCGTCTTGGTGTCGAAACGGTCCTCGGTGTGGCCGATGGAGCGGATCTTTTCGAGATCGCCATTGGTCAGGATCGGCTGGCGCACTTCGAGCCGCTTGCGGCGCGAATTGCCGACAAGGTCGAAGATGTTGGGCCGCGGCCCGATGAAGGACACCAGGCTCATCACCAGCTCCTCGCGGATCGGGTCGATCGGCGGGTTGGTGACCTGGGCGAAGTTCTGCTTGAAATAGGTGTAGAGCAGCTTCGACTTGTCCGACATCGCCGAGATCGGCGTGTCGGTGCCCATCGAGCCCACCGCTTCCTGGCCTGTCGTCGCCATAGGCGACATCAACAGCTTGGTGTCCTCCTGGCTGTAGCCGAATGCCTGCTGACGATCGAGCAGGCTGACATCCTTGCGCAACGCGCGCGGTTCGACCGGCTTCAGATCTTCGAGGATCAGCTGCGTGTTGGCGAGCCAGGTCTTGTAGGGATGCTTGGTCGCGATCTCCGACTTGAGCTCCTCGTCGGAGACGATGCGCCCCTTCTCCAGGTCGATCAGCAGCATGCGGCCAGGCTGCAGCCGCCACTTCTTGACGATCTTCTCCTCCGGCACAGGCAGCACGCCGGCTTCCGAGGCCATGATGACGCGGTCATCGTCGGAGACGATGTAGCGTGCCGGGCGCAAGCCATTGCGGTCGAGCGTGGCGCCGATCTGGCGGCCATCGGTGAAGACCACCGCCGCCGGTCCGTCCCACGGCTCCATCAATGCCGCATGGTATTCGTAGAAGGCCTTGCGATCGGCATCCATGAGCTTGTTGCCGGCCCAGGCTTCCGGGATCAGCATCATCATGGCATGGCTGAGCCTGTACCCGCCCTGGAACAGGAACTCGAGCGCATTGTCGAAGCAGGCGGTGTCGGATTGGCCGTCATAGGAAATCGGCCACAGCTTCGAGATGTTGTTGCCGAACAGTTCGGAATCGACCGACGCCTGGCGCGCAGCCATCCAGTTGTTGTTGCCGCGCACGGTGTTGATCTCGCCATTGTGGGCGACCATGCGGTAGGGATGCGCCAGCTTCCATGACGGGAACGTGTTGGTCGAGAAGCGCTGGTGGACGAGGATCAGCGCGGTTTCGAAGCGCGGGTCCTTGAGGTCCTTGTAGTAGGCCCCGACCTGATAAGCCAGGAACATGCCCTTGTAGACGATGGTGCGCGCCGACAGCGACACGCAATAGGCGCCGATGTCCTTGTTGTCGTTCTCGGCATAGATGCGGCCCGAGATGACCTTGCGCAGCAGATAGAGCCTGGCCTCGTATTCCTCGTCATCGGTAATGTCTGGCGTGCGGCCGATGAAGATCTGCCGATGGAACGGCTCGGATGCCACGATGTCGGGCGCCTTCGACAGCGACGAATTGTCGACGGGCACGTCACGGAAACCGATGAGCGGAAGTCCCTCGGATTGCGCCGATTCGGCAATGATGTCCTCGATATGGGCGCGAAGGGCCGCGTCCTGCGGCATGAACCAGTGTCCGACGCCGTACTGGCCCGCCGGCGGCAGCTCGATGCCCTGGGCTGCCATCTCGTCACGGAAGAACTGGTCGGGAAGCTGCACCAGCACGCCGGCGCCATCGCCGACCAGCGGATCGGCGCCGACGGCGCCGCGATGCGTCAGGTTTTCGAGCACAGCAAGCCCGTCCTCGACGATCTGATGCGACTTCACGCCCTTCATGTTGACGATGAAACCGACGCCGCAGGCGTCATGCTCGTTGCGTGGATCGTAGAGGCCCTGGGCGGAAAATCCGTTGGCGCTTCGGCCAATATTGGATCGCAAGGTGGTTTTGACGGTTGCCGCTTTCGTCTGCGCGGCCTGGCCGTTCGTCGCAGAGTGCGTCATGTCCGTCATCTCCTGTCCTCCTTCCCAGCCATTCAGGCGCTGGTTTGCCTCGGCAAGCGCTTGGCTCACCCTGATCCTTGTGGCACGTCTTGCGAAATCCTGTCGAACCAGGCGGCTTTCCGCATGGATCGCATCTGGTAATCGTACAGGCCAGAGTCTGGCTGTCCACCTGTCGCTCGCGGCAACAGCCGGAGAGGCCCAAATGATACGCCAATCCAGCTCGTTTTGTGCGACAAAATAAGACAGCACTACTGTCCTAAATTTTTATGGCAGAAATCCCGGACGCACACAAGACCGATTTGCAAAAAACTTGGGGCATTCGCGACAGAAAATGTCGTGAAGCTGAGGAAAAACGTAAGCTTCAGTCGTCGGCCTGGGCTTTGCCCGTTGGCTGGCTTTACTGTTTTTCCGGCGCCTGGCCCTTGCGATCAGCACGCGAAACCGGTCAACTTCAGTCTGATTTCCCCAACCCCCCGTTCTCCCAAGACATAGGCAGATGCATGTTCTTCGCTTCCGACAATTGGGCAGGCGCCCACCCCAACATTGCCGCCGGCCTGTCGGCCAATGCCGGCGGCTTTTCGACCGCCTACGGCGACGGAGCGCTCGACCAGGCAGTCTACCAGCGCTTCAGCGAGATTTTCGAACGCGAGGTCGCGGTGTTCTTCGTCGCCACCGGCACGGCCGCCAACTCGCTGGCGCTGACCGCTTACAACAAGCCGGGCGGCATTTCCTTTGCTCATCGCGAATCGCATGTCATCGAGGACGAATGCGGCGCGCCGGTGTATTTTTCCGGCGGCTCACGCCTGCATGAGATCGATGGCGCGCTGGGCAAGATCGATCCGCACAATCTGGAAAGGACCATCGGCCGTTTCGCACCGGAAATCGTCCATTGGGGACGGCCGATGGCCGTTTCGATCACCCAGTCGACCGAGGTCGGCACTATCTACGGCCTGGATGAGATCGAGACGATCGCGGCGATCGCCAAACGATATTCGGTGCCCTTGCACATGGACGGCGCCCGCTTTGCCAATGCGCTGGTCGCGCTCGACACGTCGCCAGCCGAAATGACCTGGAAACGCGGCGTCGACATCCTGTCCTTCGGCGGCACCAAGAATGGCTGCTGGTGCGCCGAAGCGATCGTGCTGTTCGATCTTGATCGTGCCGGGGAATTGGCGTTCCTGCGCAAGCGCGCCGCCCAGCTGTTTTCGAAATCGCGCTTCGTCGCGGCGCAGTTCGAGGCCTATTTCAAAGACGGATTGTGGCTGGACACCGCCCGCCACGCCAACGCCATGGCCGCACGCCTTGCCGCTGCGATCGAGGATTCGGCCACGGCAAAGCTGGCATGGCTGCCGCAGGCAAACGAGGTTTTCGCAGTGATCAAGAAAGCCGAAGCTGAAAAGCTGCAGGCAGCGGGTGCGGCGTTCTATGATTGGCACAAGCCGCACGGCTTTGACGGCCACATCAGCGAGGACGAGTTGCTGTATCGCTTCGTCACCAGCTTCGCGACGACGGCCGATGAGGTCGACCGTTTTGGCCAGCTGATCGCCTGATACCGAAATCCCCGATAACAAAAAAGCGGCGCCTTTCGGCGCCGCTTCCGTCTCGGGAGGAGACTTGTACTTTAGGCAGCGGTCTTGGCCTCGATCTGCTTGGCCTTGGCCGAAGATGCCGTAATCGCGATCTTGCGCGGCTTCAGCTCCTCGGGGATGTTGCGCTTGAGGTCGACGAACAGCAGGCCGTTCTTCAGCGAAGCACCGACAACTTCGACGTGGTCGGCAAGCTGGAAGCGGCGTTCGAAGGCTCTCGAGGCAATGCCGCGATAGAGCAGTTCAGAGCCTTCGCCGGTGCCCTCGTCCTTGCGCTCACCCTTCACGGTCAGCACGTTGCGATGGGCTTCGATCGAGATTTCCTCGTCAGAGAAGCCGGCAACCGCCATCGAGATCCGGTAGGAATCCTCACCGGTGCGCTCGATGTTGTAGGGCGGGTAGGTCTGCGCGCCATCCGGCTGCGCAAGCGAATCGAGCATCGTGAACAGACGATCGAAGCCGACGGTCGAGCGATAAAGCGGGGAAAAATCAACGTGACGCATGAGGTGTTCTCCTGTTGAGCAACATGGTTTGCGTATGGCCGGTGCGAAACCCTTGAGCGGCGTTTCGGGTGGGCCAGCGGCCCCGACATTGGCGACCGCACGAGACATTTGGGGAGCGCTGGAAAGCATTTCAAGATTTCACCTGGCGGCAAAAGCCACGGCGGCCGGACCCTTGATGAACGGCAGATGAACCGGCACTTCGGCGCGCGTTCAGGCAGCCGGCGCTAAAGTCCATTCCAGGATCAAGGACTGGCGGCGCCGATTGCACAACAGGCACCGCAACGAGGCCGACCGGGTGTAACGTCCCTTCCTCCCGGATCGACAGAGGCCGGAAGCACGCTTTCAAGCGGCTTCCGGCCTTCCCTGTTGCAGCCCAGTCAGTCACCGGGAATTCCTTGGCTTTTGGCGCATGGGCGTCTATCACCTTAGCGGAGCCGGCCAGCGCAGGCGGGCATGCGAGACGCCGAGCACGAAGCGCCGAATGACGGATCTTTTCACCGAAAACTCCCTTTTTCACGAAATCGAGGGCAATCCGCGGCCGGAAAACGCCGCCGGCGGCTTCTTCACCACGCGTGACCGCAAGAATATCCGCTACGGCCTGTTCGGCGCGGTCGCTCGCCCGATGAAGGGCACCGTGGTCCTGCTCACCGGCCGCAACGAGTGCATCGAGAAATATTTCGAAACCATCCGCAACCTTGCCGATCGTGGCTTTGGCGTCGCCACGCTCGACTGGCGCGGCCAGGGCGATTCAGACCGGCTGATCCGCGATCGCCAGCGCGGCTACGTCAGCAGCTTCCGCGACTACACCGCCGACCTCGAACAGTTCTTCGAGGAGATCGTGCTGCCCGATTGCCGCGGACCCTACTACATCCTGGCCCATTCGGCAGGCGCATTGATCACCCTGCTGGCCGCGCCGTCGATGGTGAACCGCGTCCGGCGCATGGTGCTGATCGCGCCCTTCCTGACGCTGCCCGACCTGCCGGTCTCGATCTCGACGGTTCGCCGCGTCTGTTCCCTGTTCTGCGCTCTCGGCCTCGGCCGGCTCTATGCCGCCTGGGGTCCGCGGCCGAGGGTAACGGCCCCTTTCGAGACCAACAAGCTGACATCGGACCCGGAACGCTATCGGCGCAACACACGGATCTATGAAGAATACCCGCAACTGGCGCTTGGCGGGCCGACGATCCGTTGGCTGCGGGCAGCCGCGAAAGCTTCGGAAGCCGTCAGCGACCCCGACTTCATGGCCCGGATCCAGGTCCCGCTGCTGATCATCGCCGCCGGCGCCGACCAGGTCGTCTCGACCAGGGCTGTCGAAGCCTACGCCAGGCGTCTGCGGCTCGGTTCATTGCTGATGATCGACGGCTCCCGCCACGAAATCCTGCAGGAAGCCGATATCTACCGCGAGCAATTGCTCGCCGCCTTCGACGCCTTCATTCCCGGCAGCGACGACCCCACGGCCTGACGGCCGCCGGTCGCTGGTCAGCCGCGCAAGGCGGCCATGGCAGCTGCGTGGAGTTCCGGCGTTGCAGCCGCCAGGACATCGCCGCCCTTTTCCGCAGGCCCGCCATCGAATGTGGTGACCACACCGCCTGCCTTCTCGATGATCGGGATCAGCGCCACGATGTCGTATGGCTTCAAACCGGGATCGGCGACGATATCGACGCTTCCCGAAGCGATCATGGCGAAGGCATAGCAATCGGCGCCATAGCGGGCGAGTTGGATCTGTCTTTCGAATGCATCGTAACGGTTGCGCGCTTCGCCTTTGAATAGCGCCGGCGTGGTGGTGAACAGCGTCGCCTGGTCCAACTTCGTCGTCTTGCGGGTCGTCAGTTTTCGCGGCCCGCCCGGCCCCTCATAGTGCGAACCTGAGGCGTTGGCGTAGAACAGCTCGCCGGTGAAGGGTTGCGCCATCATGCCGGCAACGGCGTCACCGTCGACCGTCAGCCCGACCAGCGTGCCCCACACCGGCAGGCCGGAAATAAAGGCGCGCGTGCCGTCGATCGGGTCGATCACCCAGACATGCCGGCTCGAAATGTTCTCGCTGCCATGCTCCTCGCCAAGAATGCCATGGTCGGGATACTCGGCAGAGATCAGCGCCCGGATAGCGCGCTCGGCCTCGCGATCGGCCTCGGTGACCGGATCGAAACTGCCCTGTTCCTTGTTGGCGACCGCGCCTTGGGCACGAAAGCGCGGCAAGGTCTCCGCCGCCGCCACCTGCGCGATGCGGCGCATGAAATCGACACTGATGTCCAACTGATTCTCCCGCACTGCAGCATGTCCGAGCCGTGCTCTGCCGCCAATTTCGTACCAAAACAAGTGTGTTCGACGACTTCTCCGCGACGGCATCTGTTGCCCGGATGTCACATAAGCGTCGTCGAAACGCAATTTCCACATCAGAGTGAATTAAAAAAGCCTGAAGGTCGCTTGACATTTGTGCAACGCACAATACCCTTGACCTCGGACAGGGTTTCCTGTCCATGCCCTCCTTGGGCGTTTCCTCCCTAGACTTCGACCGTATCGTGCAAACGATGCGGTCTTTTTTTACGCCGCGATTTCACTCCGCGGCCAGCGGCAGGTCGATGAAATGATGGTCGGGCATCGACATCAGGTCGGCTGAGAACCGCGTCAGATCGTCGGCCAGCGCATCGAAGCCGGCGGCCTTCTCGAATGTCCGTTCGTTCATGTAGAGCCCGCGATTGACCTCGATCTGCAGCGCATGCAGATGGCGCGCCGGGCGGCCGTAATGCTCGGTGATGAAGCCGCCGGCATAGGGTTTGTTGTGGGCAACCGAATAGCCCATGGCGCTGAGCAGGCCGATCGCGGTCTCGGTCAGGGCGGCGGTTGCCGAGATGCCGAAACGGTCGCCGATGATGAAGTCGGGCCGCAGCCCGCTGTCGCCGACACGGATGCTCGCCGGCATCGAATGACAGTCGATCAGCACGGCAAAACCGAACCGCGCATGGGTCCGGGTCAAAAGCCGCTTCAGCGTCTCGTGATAGGGCTTGTAGACGGTTTCGATCCGGGCAACGGCTTCCGACAGCGGCAGGCGGCCGGAATAGATGTCGAGCCCCTCGCCGACCAGCTTCGGCACCGTGCCAAGCCCACCCGCCACCCGCGCCGAGCGGATGTTGCAGAAGGACGGCACTGGCTCGGCGAACATGCGAGGATCGAGCTCCCACGGCTCGCGATTGACGTCGAGATAGGCCCTCGGAAAATTCGCCGCCAGCAGCGGCGCGCCGAGCGCCACGGCACCGCCGAACAGCTCATCGACGTAACAGTCTTCCGACCGGCGGATGGCGTTGCGGTCCAGCCTTGCCATGGCCAGGAACCGTTCGGGATAGTAGCGGCCGCTATGCGGCGAATTGAAGAGGAAGGGGACGCGCTGCTCGGCGCCCGACCGGATTTCGAAGGGTGGAAAGACCGAAAAATCCTCGGCTGCCGTCTTCAATTTGAACGAACCCGAAAACACCAGTGCATCATGATGTGAAAGTGCCACCTTGCAGGCCGCGTGTCCAGCATTTCAGCGGCGGCACACCCCCCGGCAAATATGGATCATCGCCGTCCGCGTTCACTTGATGTTTACCCTCACCTCCTCATATACAGGATGGTTAACGGGCTTGCCCAACGGCAATCTCGGGCGGGTGATTCGGACAGGATATCATGGCACGCATTCTTCTGGCGGAAGACGACGACGATATGCGTCGGTTCCTCGTCAAGGCGCTGGAGCGCGCCGGTTACCAGGTCAGCGATTTCGACAATGGCGCCAGCGCCTATGAGCGGCTGCGCGAAGAACCGTTCTCGCTGCTGCTGACCGACATCGTCATGCCGGAGATGGACGGCATCGAGCTGGCGCGCCGCGCCACCGAGATCGATCCCGATCTGAAAGTCATGTTCATCACCGGTTTCGCCGCTGTTGCGTTGAACCCGGATTCCAAGGCGCCGAAAGACGCCAAGGTGCTGTCGAAGCCATTCCATCTGCGCGACCTCGTCAACGAGGTGGAGAAGATGCTGCAGGCGGCCTGAGCCGTTTTCTAGGCGAGGCGCCGCACCTCTTCGCCACTGCGGCGAGACGACGCCTTCTTTCCTTTTTCCTGCTATTGACGCGCTGGATCAAAAATGGTGTATGCGCGGCTTCGGATGGGCGTGTAGCTCAGCGGGAGAGCACTGCATTGACATTGCAGGGGTCACAGGTTCAATCCCTGTCACGCCCACCATCCAACCAGACAAATCAGACTTGGATCGACATGCTGGCCGGCTCGCCAGACAAAGCGCGTGGGCATGACGCGCGGGATGAGCAGCGTCGAGGTGCTGGCGGAAGAACTCCTCACTTGGGATAAGCAGGGCACAGCGTGGCACAGGGCCGTCCAGGGCGCGCGTTACACAGAGGTGGACGATTTCGGTGCCTCAAGGGGAGGCTGGACGTTGGCGAGCTTTCGAGCGCAACGCGCCCGTCCCAGCGCTGACCGGAACGGGCGACACGCAATCAGATCATTGCGGCGCTGGATCAGGCGTATTTCCCGGCCTGTCGCCGCCGCCCTTGCCTTCGCGGCAAGGCTCGCCGATGCCGCAGCATTTGCCGTTATAGGTGACGCCAGGCTTCAGCTTGTCGCATTCCCTGGGAGCGGTTGTCTTGCAGCCGGCCAGCACCGAAACGGCGATGGCGGCCAAAAAGACGTTTCTCGAGACAGTAAACATAAGACGTTCTCCTTGATGAACCATGTTTGGACACATCACTTGGTCGCGCCTCGGGTGAATTGGTTCACAAAAATAGTGATGGCGGCGAAAACAACCCTCACGGTTGTTCGACAGAGGACACTCCTGGGCAGGCGCAGCAATCGCGTGGCGACGTGTCGGCGACGGCGAACACGCCCACGATGACGATGGCGGCCGATGCGGCGTCCTAGATGAATTGCGTGGTCATCTGGTCTGGAATCCAGCCAAACCCTGGTGATGCCGACAAGATGGCAACGAAGATCACGGCGGCAATAAGCTGAACACGGTGTTCCTGGACATGGGGCGGGAACGCAGCGCTGATTTGGATTGAAGGTAAGCGGGCCTTGCGGCATGCGTTGCGGGACAAGGTGAAGTGAGGATTTTATGCGGGGCGTTGCGATTCTTACAGAGGGAAGAAGCGGTTCGAATTGGCTGGGAAGCCTGACGAACGCAACTGGCCTGATGGGACGGTCGGAGGAATGGCTTGATCCGGCCTATCTACGCTTCGATCCCCGCACCTATGATGATCTTGAAAAAGCGGCCATCGAGAAAGCGGCGACCGACAACGGGCGGTTTGCGATCAAGTTGTTTCCGCGCCATCTGGCCTGGTGTAAGGAGAAATTCGGAAAGGATTTTCTATTCGAGATACGAAGAAAACACGGCTTGGAATTCATTTTGTTGGAACGTCGCGACCGAATTCAGCAAGCTATTTCGTTCTACCGAGCTAGGATGTCTGGAGTGTGGACGAGCCGGCACGAAGGGAAAGTCAATCCGCGCTCTGTTCCTTATAGCTTCGCCGACATCAGCCAAGCGTATTTCCAGATTGATCGAAGCTATGCGTTCTGGAGGTCCTACCTACAACTTGCGGGGCTGGATTGTCGTCAATTCGTCTACGAAGATTTGCAGCAAGACCCACGGCCCTATCTGGAAGCTGTGGCGGATTATATGGGCGTCCAGGTCCCGGAAGACACCGCCAATTCGAGATTCACTGTTCAACGGGACAGCCTCACGGAAGAATGGATAGTGCGCTTTCGTGAGGACGCAGCGGCCAAGGGCGCCATTGAGGGCATCGGGGAGATGGCGGTGCCAAGAACGCTCGACAATATCGCCCGCTTTGCCCTGAAACGGCCCCTGATCCGAAAGCGCTTCTAGAGGCAGGTACTTTCTTCGGGGAAATTCGATGATCGTTGCAGCTGGCTCGGTTCCAGCGCTCAATGCCCCGGCTCTTCCTCCAGAACACCTGGAGTAAATCGCGCCGGTCAACCGTCTGCCCGCAGTAATGATCTTCTTCCGGGATGTCCTGGCCGCCGTGCAGCTTGCTGGGAACGGCGGGCCAGGGTCAGATAGTTTCGTCATGTCGCTCGAACCTGCCATTGCGGCAAAAAGTTCCGGAACCATCCTTCAAGCTGATGGAATCGCGGATCGCGTGTGCGGGATCGGCATTTCCCGGCTGTTCGCCAGAGGTAGAGCGGTTCGCATTTGGGTTGACTTCTAGCCTGCACCTGGCGCAACGCCGCATGTAGTGCTTGAAGTTGGCGAAGGGTTTCTCGATTGGTTGAGGTCCGGACTATAGGGGGCAGGAAGGAGAGCCTCGCGGAGCCAGCCTACTGGTCATCGTCATCGTTATTGTCTGGATTGTCGACCAAACATCCCGCGCCGTGACACCCTTGGTAATTGCCTTGAGTGTCGAAATTCGGATTGCCGTCCTTGTCGTAACTCGGCCTTGGATCGATGTAGCTGTCGTCCTTTCGACGCGCTTCCTTGCGATCCTTGTCTCTCTGTTCTTGCGCGGCCATGCGATCCAATGAGCGCTGCTCATCTTCTGAACGTTGTGAGGTCTGTTGCATCATGCAGTCGGCAAACCTGTTGGTTCCTGGCCTGTAGCCGTAAGACGCGCACTGTTGCTGATCCATTGCGCGCTGATCCTCAGCGCTGACGCAACCGGCAACCGCCAACGGCACAAGCGCGATCAGCACATATCTCATCTTGAAATTCGGCATTTTGTCACTCCAGATTATTCTGATGGCACCGGGCAAGAGAGGTCACCCTCCTGGCAGTTCAGGTAGGCCTTCAACTGCCTGGTGCGGGCCTTGGTCAGGTCAGCCTGACAAGCAGCGGCAACCATCGGCGCCGCGGAGCCACCATCGTCACCGCTGGATTGAAACGTGCATTCGGCGTTGCGGAACGCAATCCACGCTCTCTGCGCTTTCACGAACCGTGCCTTGCCGTCGGAATCATCCGTAAGCCGCTTCTGGATTTGCTTGAAGGTCTGGTTCAATGCCTGATCGGCTCTTTTGAAGTCCGAAGCTGGATCGGCCAGAGCCGCGGTGGCGGCGAACGACAGCATGGCGACCGCAGCAAGTAGAAAACGCATGATTGTATCCCCCTCATGAAAACAACCACAAGTAAGCACGCATAGGAGCAGCCGGCAAGGCCTGGAAAACCATATAGTAAGCAAAGGGTTGTCGGGTTCAACAATGCAGGACGGACGAGGCTAGGGCCGTGAGGTGATATGCGGGGAGTGGCAGATAACTCATGCATTCGATGCAATGGCGGTCGAATGCGGCCGCCACAAGCTGACCATGTTTGGACACATCGCTTGGTCGCGCGCCGGGAGGATTGGTTCCAAGAAAATTGCGATCACCGGCGCATCTTTCGCGAGCTTGCCTTTGCGTGAAGGCGAATCGCCGATGCCGGGGCATTTGCCATGCTATGTGGTTTTCGGATTTGATTTATCGCATTGTCCTGTCGGCGTTGCCTGGCAACCTGCCGTCACTTATTCAGCAGAACATAACAGGACATTCGCAACGCTACATGCGAGAGACGTTTTCCATGATTGATCGTGTCGCACAATTCAGGGCTTGGTCGCCTCACGCTCAGAAATGGTCCAGAGTCGAAGTCGGAATGATTGGCGAAACCGCGCGCATCCCCGAGGCGGTGATCGGGATCCGGTCTCCCTGCGTGCCGTCATGAGCTCACAGCCCGGTAGGACAAAACTATCGTCCTGGCCGAAGATATATCGCGAACTGAACCGTGTGCGCACGCAATTGCGGTCGCCGTGGTCGACATTGGGCAACGCGCTCATTTCCGCAAAGCAGAACGCTGAATACCGGCGCGAACTCGGCAAGCGGATCGAGGCCGCCCGCGAGACTTACACGGCGTCGCCGATCTCGCAGATTGCCGACAGCTTCATGCTCGTCCGGATCATCGGCAATGATCTGGAACCGCGACACCGCAAGGGCCAGTCATTCGACAACGTGCTGTTCATTCTGGACAACGAACCGGTCTTCGACGCCTGCGAAAAATTCTGGATCGTCAATCGAATAGTCGACACCGACGAGGAAGCCCGGATCATCGGCCTGCTCGAAAGCCGCCGCCAGAGTTTTCATACAATCCCCTTCGAACTCGATCAGTACCGGAAGATATCCTGGGACGTCGACCAGCTTGTTGCCGGCGACCTCCGATTCTCAGAGAAGGGCCGTGCGAGCGGACAGTCCGCGCGTTACGAAACGCACATCCGCCGCAGCAAGAACCTCTATGTGATGAACAACAATGGGGCTCGCAACGCCGCGCTCGCGATTGCCCGCGACAGGGCAAAATGGCTGATGCCCTGGGACGGGAACTGCTACCTGACAGCCTCTGCGTTCCAGCGGATACGGTCCGCGATCGAGAAAAACCCGCACCTTCCCTACGCTGTGGTGCCCATGGCGCGCATTGTCGACAATGCGCTTCTGCTGGACCAGAGCTTCCAGCCGCCGGCCGAGGAAGAGCCGCAGATCATATTTCGAACCGATACCACGCAACTGTTCGACGAAAACTATGGTTACGGAAGGCGGCCAAAAATCGAGATGCTGTGGCGGTTGGCAGTTCCCGGCCCCTGGGACCGCTACCGCGACGATGCCTGGGATTTTCCACGCCCGGTCCGGGCGGCGGATGCCGGGCTGCTCCAGAAAGCGGGCTGGGTGGCGCGCCTGGATTCAGGGCGTTCGCATCTGGAGATCGGCAAGGCCGGCTTCGTCGCGCGTCTGGTCAGCCGCGATCAGGCGATCGTCGATATGGTCGATCAATGTGACGCCAAGGCAGTCGCCGCTCGGCTTGATACCTCCCGCCTGGCCTTTTATGACGAAGACGCCCTGGCCCACGCAGTGAAGGACGGGCCCATCCTGCACCATCTCGAAACCGCGGCCGGACAGGCACTCGCCCGCGGTCCGTTCAGCGTGCTCGACAAGACTGGCCTAGCCCCCAGCGGGGATCCCCAGGACTATTTTCACCCCGCGCCTTACTGGTGGCCCGACCCCGACAGACCCGACGGCCTGCCCTATATCCGGCGCGATGGCGAACGCGTGCCCGGCACGGCATTGTATGCAGCAGGAAGCGAAACCTACGATCGCACACGCTTGCAGCGCGTCTTCGACGACACAACCGTGCTTGCGCTCGCCGCAACCGTGCTTGATGGGCATCATTATGCCGTCCACGCCGCCAGGCTCATTCGCGCATGGTTTATCGATCCCAGGACAAGAATGAACCCGCATTTGCGCTATGCGCAGGTGCGGTCGGGCCACGACAACAATGAAGGGTCCGGCCACGGCATCATCGAGCTGAAGGATTTCTATTTCTTCCTGGATGCCGTACGCCTGCTCGAGCGAATGGGAGTACTGGGCGACGAGGATCGCGAGGCGTTCAGAGCCTGGCTCGGTTCCTACTGTGAATGGCTGGACACCGCGCCGGCAGCCGCGACGGCCTTCTGCAGCAGCAGCAACCAGGGAACATATTACGATTTGCAGCGGGCATCGATCGCCACGTTTCTTGGCGACAGCGCCACCCTGGCCAAGATCAGCCTCTATGCTCGGGAGAGACTAGCAACCCAGATCGCAGCCGATGGCTCCTTGCCCAGGGAACTGTCCCGCACGCGCCCCAGGCACTACGCCATGTTTACCTTGCAAGGCTGGACGTCGCTGGCCCGTGTCCTGTCTTCGGTCGGTGACAATCTCTGGCAACACAAGACAGCCGAGGGACTGGGACTGGTCCAGGCGCTGCACTGGCTTGTTGCGCACGAGAACAAGCCACACACCATGTCGGCCGAAACTGTCGATCCGGATCGGCTTGGGCCGCTGCTTCTCGACCTGACGCACCATGATCCCGCAGGAATGCCACCTGCCGATCTGGGAAGGGCGACCAAGCCCATTTTTCATCCAGACGAGGCAATCGCGCCTTTTTGGCTGTGGCGGAGACGTTAGCGACGCCCGGCATTCCTGGCCTGTCACGTCGATGATGAGAACCACTTTCCGCGCTTCAAACACCCGCGACGGTGCAAAGGCTCTTCATCCTGGTCACCGCCAGTTCCGGATCGGCCAGCAATCCGGCCTTGTCGGCAAGGCGGAACAAGTCGGCATAGTGACGGATGCCGCGCGCCGACTGCATACCGCCGACCATCGCAAAATGATCCTGATGGCCGTTCAGCCAGGCCATGAGGACGATGCCGGCCTTGTAATACTCGGTCGGCGCCTCGAAGATCTTTCGCGACAGCGGCACGGTCGGCGCTATCAACGCGTCAAAGCCGGCGCGGTCGCCTTCCGCCAGTTTCGCCAGCGCCGCGTTGGCGACCGGCGCAATCGCGTCGAAAATACCCAGCAATGCGTGCGAGTGCCTTTTCTCGTCGCCGGCGATCAGTTCGGGATAATTGAAATCGTCGCCGGTGAACATGACGACGCCGTCCGGCAGACGGTTCCTCAGCGCGACCTCCTTGCCGGCATCGAGCAGTGAGATTTTTATCCCCTCCACCTTGCCGACGTGGCGTTCGATGATGGCAACGACTGTATCGAGAGCGACCTCGAAATTCTCGCTGCCCCAATAGCCCCTGAGCGCCGGATCGAACATGTCGCCCAGCCAGTGCAGGATGACCTTGCCGGAGGACTGCGACAGGATGCGGTCGTAGACGCTGACATAGTCGTCCGGCCCTTTGGCAACTGCCGCCAACGCCCGGCTGGCCATCATGATCGCCTTGCCGCCGAGCCCTTCGATAAAAGCGAACTGCTCTTCATAGGCCTTGACGACGTCATCGATTGTTTTGGCGGCGGCGGGCGCCAGATGGTCGGTGCCGGCGCCCGAGGCGAGATCGGCGCCATCGACCGTGCGCGCCTCGGCGATCGAGCGGCGGATCAATTCCTGCGCGTTTGCCCAGTCGAAGCCCATGCCACGCTGCGACGTGTCCATCGCTTCGGCGATGCGGAAGCCCAGCCGCCACAGATGGTGACGGAACGCCATCGTCCCCTCCCAGTCGATCACCGGTCTGGACCACGGATCGGTCATGGCGAGCGGATCGGCAACGACGTGCGCGGCGGCATAGGCGATACGCGAAAATCGCGCGCCGATGTCAGGCTGCACGGGCTCGCCAACCAGCGTGTACCGGGTGCTGCCGCCACCCTCACCAGGCAAGGAAATGTCCATCCATCGCTCCCTTCGCAACGTACTAAATGGAACGTTCCAATAAATCAAGGACCTTTAAGATTCGAACTCCCTGCAGGATGAAATGCTGCATTGCAACAAGAAAGCCTTATGGAGCATGCCATTTGAGTACGCACAATCGATGTTCGAGGCGCGGGAAAAATCCCGATTGACTCACGAGCGGAGCAGAGATTAGAACGTTCCAATAGTTTTGGGCCTGCAGTCGGGAGGATGCATCTGGATGGCCAACCGGGCCAAGGCGACGATATTCGACATCGCCCGCGAAGCGGGCGTGTCCAAATCGACGGTATCGCTCGTGCTCCAGGGCAGCGGACTGATCCGGCCCGAAACAGCGAGCAAGGTGCGCAAGGCGATCGAGGATGTCGGTTACGTCTACAACCGCGGCGCCGCCAATCTGCGCAAGGCGCACTCCAACGTCATCGGCATGGTCATCAACGATCTCACCAATCCTTTCTTCGCAGAGCTGGCGGTCGGCATGGAGCGGGTCTTCCAGTCGGCCGGCATCGTGCCGTTCATCGCCAACACGGCGGAAAATCCGGTGCGCCAGGAAGAAGTGCTGAAGTCGCTGATGGAGCAAGGCGTCGCCGGCCTCATCGTGTCGCCGGCTCGCGGCACGACGCCGGGCGCCTTCAGGCGGATCGAGACGGCAGGTCTGCCGGTGGTATTCGCCATGCGCCGGCTTCCCGAGAGCCGCATTCCGGTCATCGCGCCCGACAATCATCGCGGCGCCTATCTCGCCACCGCTCATCTGATCGGCAAGGGACATCGCCGGCTGGTCTTCTTCGGCGGCTCGTCCGATCTCGTCGTCTATCACGAGCGGCTTGGCGGATTTCGCGAAGCCTGCGAGACGCAGGGCATCTCCGACCGCGACACTCTGGTCGTCGAGGGAGAGACCAGCCGCAGAGGTGGTATCGCATGCCTCGAAACCGCTCTCGCAATGGCTGAACCGCCGACCGCGGCACTCTGCTTCAACGACGCCGTCGCCTTTGGCGCCATGCTGGCGCTGCGCAAGCGCGGGCTTGAGCCGGGAGTTGATTTCGCCATCGTCGGCTTCGACGATGTGGCCGAGGCCGAGCACTACATGCCGGCTCTGACCAGCGTCGCGGTGGACTCGGCGGGCCTCGGCGAACGCGCCGCCCATGTCATGTTGAAAATGATCCAGTCGCGCACCACACGGGCCGAAGACCATATCGGCGCGGTCAATCTGGTGGTCAGGGAAAGCTGCGGCCCGGATCGCCGCATTCGAAACAGGGCGGCCGGTTCGGGAGGCGCTGCATGAGCGTCAAATGGAGCTTGATCGGCGCCAGCACGATCGTCAGGCAGTTCATGATCAACGCCATCCGCGCGCAAGGCGAGGACAGCATCTGGTCATCGGCGTCAGTCGAAGCAGCATTGCAAACCGCGAAATCAGGCAAGGCGGTCGCAATCGACCCTGAATTCGGGAGTATGAATTGAGCAAGGTGGTCTCCGCGGCGCAGGCAGCCGGCCTGGTCAAGGACGGCATGGTCGTGTCGGTGTCCTCGTCGAGCGGCCTCGGCTGCCCCGATGCGGTGCTCGCCGCGATCGGCGAACGCTTCGACGCAGAAGGCCATCCGAAGAACATCACCACGCTGCACCCGATCGCAGCCGGCGACATGTATGGCATCAAAGGCATCGACCATCTGGCCAAGCCGGGACTGCTGAAGCGTACCTTGTGCGGCTCCTACCCGTCCGGCCCCTCCTCTTCCGAACCGCCGCAGATCTGGAAGATGATCGGCGACAATTCGGTCGCCGCCTACAACGTGCCGTCCGGCATCCTGTTCGATATGCACCGCGAAGCCGCGGCCAAGCGGCCGGGCGTGCTGACCAAAGTCGGTCTCGACACCTTCGCCGACCCGCGCCACCAGGGCTGCGCCATGAACGCCGCCGCCAGCGAGCCGATCGTTTCGGTGCAGCAGTTCGACGGCGAGGAATGGCTCTATTTCCGCTCTATCGTGCCGCAGGTGTCGATCATCCGCGCCACGTCGGCCGACGAGCGCGGCAACCTCACCTATGAGCATGAGGGCGCCTATCTCGGCGGACTGGAACAGGCGCTCGCCGCCCGCAACAATGGCGGCATCGTCATCGCGCAGGTCAAGCGCGTCGTCGAGAACGGCACGCTGAAACCGCATGACGTGCGCGTGCCCGGCGTTCTGGTCGACCATATCGTCGTCGCGCCCGACCAGTTGCAGACGACGCTGACACCCTACGACCCGGCGATCTCCGGAGAAATCTTCCGGCCGCTGTCGAGCTTCCGCACGCCGGAGATGAACGTGCAGAAGGTGATCGCGCGCCGCGTCGCCATGGAGTTGCGCGACGGCATGGCCGTCAATATCGGGTTCGGCATTTCCGCCAATGTGCCGCGCATCCTTCTCGAGGAAGGCCAGCACGGCAAAATTACCTGGGTGATCGAACAGGGCGCGGTCGGCGGCGTGCCGCTGCTCGACTTCAAATTCGGCTGCTCATCGAACGCCGACGCCTTCATGCCCTCGCCGCACCAGTTCATCTATTTCCAGGCCGGCGGCTTCGACGCCTCGCTGCTGTCCTTCCTGCAGATCGATCGACACGGCTCTGTGAATGTTTCGAAGCTTTCGGCGCGGCCGCATGTCACCGCCGGCGCCGGCGGCTTTGTCGACATCACCGCACGGGCGAAGAAGATCGTCTTCTCCGGCTTCTTCAATGCCGGCGCCAAACTGTCTCTGGCCGATGGCGGCATCCGCATCGACCACGAGGGCAAGGTCAAGAAGGTGGTCAACGAAGTCGAGCACATCTCGTTTTCGGGCAAGCGCGCGGTGGCGCAGGGACAGGACATCACCTATGTCACCGAACGCTGCGTGATGAAGCTGACGCCGGAGGGGTTGGTCGTCACAGAACTCGCACCCGGCATCGATCTGCAGCGTGATGTGCTGGCCCAGTCGGAAATTCCGTTGGGCGTTGCCAAGGACCTCAAGACGACACCGGCAGCCCTCTATCAGGAGCAACCGATAGGCCTGTCGCTGAACGGCGGCGCCTCGCTCGGAGGCGCGCGTGGCTGAGCCTCTCGTCACCTTCGAGCAGGATGGCGCCATCGGTACCATCACGCTGCGCCGGCCGGAGAAATTCAACGCACTGGACATTCCGATGCTGCGGGCGCTAGAGACGGCGCTCGACGCGGCCGAGATGGCCGAGGGCGTCCGCGTCGTGCTGCTGCGCGGCGAAGGCAAGGGCTTTTGCGCCGGTGGCGATGTCGAAGCCTGGGCGCAGATGAGTGCCGCCGATTTCCAGGTGCAGTGGGTGCGCTACGGCCACCGCGTCTTGGACCGCTTGGCGCGGCTGCGGCAGCCGACAATCGCCGTCCTGTCCGGCCATGCGCTGGGCGGCGGCCTGGAACTGGCTGCGGCTTGCGACTTGCGCGTGGCGGAAACACAAGTGAAATTAGGCTTCCCGGAAACCTCGATTGGCGTCGTGCCCGGCTGGTCCGGTACGCAGCGCGCCGTGCGCCGCTTCGGCGCGCAGACGGTGCGCCGCATGGCGCTGGGCGGCGAGATCCTTCTCGCCCCCGAGGCACTCGCCCTGGGCATCGTCGACCGGGTGGTCGTGACTGGCAACGCACACGAAGAAGCAAAGGCGTGGGCGGAAAAGATCGCCGAGCGCGGCCCGCTGGCGACGGAAGCCGCCAAGCTGATGATCGCGGTCGCCGAAGGCGAGGAAAGTGCCGCCGCCACCGAAGCGCTGGCCAGCGGCTTCATCGCCCTGACCGGCGATCTGAAGACCGGCGTCGATGCCTTCAAGGCCAAGCAGAAGCCGGCCTTTTCGAGATCCTAGAGCAAACATATGAACGCACCCCTGAAGATCGCCATGCCGGCCGAGGCGGCCGAAGCCCCGAAAGGCTACAAGCTGCTGATCGACGGCAAGCATGTCGATGCCCGCGATGGCCGCACGATTGCTCGAAACAGCCCCGGCCACGGCTTCACCGTCTCGCACTATGCGCAGGCCGGTGAGGCCGAAGTGGAAGCCGCTGTGCTTGCCGCCCACAGGGCTTTCGAAACGGGTCCATGGCCGCGCATGAAGGCGGCCGAACGTGCCGCGATCCTGCTCAAGGCAGCTGATCTGATCGAGGGCCGGCTGGAAGACATCGCCCGGCTCGACGCACTGGAATCGGGCAAACCGATCGCCCAGGCGCGCGGCGAGATCGGCGGCGCCGTCGACATCTGGCGCTATGCCGCCTCGCTTGCCCGTACGCTGCATGGTGAAACCTACGCGAATCTCGGCGACGCCATGCTGGGTGTCGTCCTGCGCGAACCGATCGGCGTCGTCTCGATCATCACCCCGTGGAATTTCCCGTTCCTGATCGTCAGCCAGAAACTGCCCTTCGCGCTCGCCGCCGGCTGCACGGCGGTGGTCAAGCCGAGCGAAATGACCTCGGCCTCGACCTTCGTGCTCGGCGACATCCTGATGCAGGCCGGCCTGCCCGCCGGCGTCGTCAATATCCTGGCCGGACTTGGCGCCGATGTCGGTGCGCCGATGGTCAGCCACCCGCTGGTCGAAATGGTCTCGTTCACCGGCTCCACCCGCGTCGGCAAGATGACGATGGCATCCGCCGCGCAGTCGCTGAAGAAAGTCTCGATGGAGCTCGGCGGCAAGAACGGCCAGATCGTCTTCCAGGACGCCGACCTCGAAGCGGCCGCCGATGCGGCGGTGTTCGGCGGCTTCTTCAATGCCGGCGAGTGCTGCAATGCCGGCAGCCGGCTGATCGTGCACGAGGCGATCGCCGACGATTTTCTCAGCACCGTCAAGGCGCTTACCGCCAGGGTCACGGTCGGCGATCCGCTCGATGACCAAACCAAGGTCGGCGCGATGATCTCGTCCGACCATTTGGCCAAGGTGGCCGGTTACGTTGCGGCAGCCGCGACCGAGGGCAGCAGCATCTACAGCGGAGGCAAGCAATTGGCCTCCAATATCGGTCAATACCTCGATCCCACCATCATCCGCGGCGTCACCGAGGACATGGCCATAGCGCGCGAGGAAGTGTTCGGCCCGGTGCTCTCGGTGCTGACTTTTGAATCGATTGAAAAGGCGTTGCACATCGCCAACAACACGCCCTATGGTTTGTCGGCGGGCGTGTGGAGCGCCAGCATTGACACTTGCATGTCGGTCGCGCGCGGCGTGCGTTCGGGAACCGTTTGGGTGAACACATTCATGGAAGGTTATCCCGAGCTGCCTTTCGGAGGCTATAAGCAGTCCGGTCTCGGACGCGAACTCGGCAAACGCGCCGTCGAGGATTATACCGAGGAAAAGACAATCCAGTTTCATCGCGGCCAGCGCACCGGGTGGTGGGTCGGCTGAGTTGAGAAGAACCCGGCGGCATCCGCCGGTCGTGTAATGCAACAAGGGAGGAAGTACATGTTGCGCAAACTGCTTATCGGAACGGCTCTCGCGTCGGGCCTGGCTTTCGCGGCCCACGCCGAGGACGTCAAGGAAGTCCAGATGCTGCATTGGTGGACCTCGGGCGGCGAAGCGGCTGCTCTCAACGTCCTCAAGGGTGATCTGGCCAAGGAAGGCTATGCCTGGAAGGATGTGCCGGTGGCCGGCGGCGGCGGCGATGCCGCCATGACCGCGCTGAAGGCGATGGTCGCGGCCGGCAATTATCCGACCGCCTCGCAGATGCTCGGCTACACCGTGCTCGACTATGCAGCCGCCGGCGTCATGGGCGACCTGACCGAAACGGCGAAGAAGGAAGGCTGGGACAAGTCCGTTCCGGCAGCCCTGCAGAAGTTTTCGGTCTATGACGGCAAGTGGGTCGCGGCGCCGGTCAACGTTCACTCGGTCAACTGGCTGTGGATCAACAAGGCCGTCCTGGACAAGATCGGCGGCACCGAGCCGAAGACCTTCGACGACTTCGTTGCCCTGCTCGACAAGGCCAAGGCGGCAGGCGTGATCCCGCTCGCTCTCGGCGGCCAGAACTGGCAGGAAGCCACCATGTTCGACTCCGTCGTGCTGTCGACCGGCGGACCCGAGTTCTACAAGAAGGCCTTCAACGACCTCGATGACGAGTCCCTGAAGTCCGACACGATGAAGAAGTCGTTCGACAATCTGGCCAAGCTCGTCACCTATGTCGACCCCAACTTCTCGGGCCGCGACTGGAACCTTGCCACCGCCATGGTCATCAAGGGCGATGCCCTGGTGCAGGTCATGGGCGACTGGGCGAAGGGCGAGTTCCACGCCGCCAACAAGACCCCGGGCACCGACTTCCTGTGCTATCGCTTCCCGGGCACCGACGGCTCGGTGATCTACAACTCCGACATGTTCGGCATGTTCAATGTTCCCGACGACCGCAAGGCCGCCCAGGTCGCACTGGCCACCGCCACCCTGTCGAAGAGCTTCCAGTCGGCCTTCAACGTCGTCAAGGGTTCGGTTCCGGCCCGTACCGACGTTCCGGACACCGACTTCGACGCTTGCGGCAAGAAGGGCATCGCCGACCTGAAGGCCGCCAATGAAGGCGGCACGCTGTTCGGTTCGCTGGCCCAGGGCTACGGCGCGCCGCCGGCGGTCGCCAATGCCTATAAGGATGTCGTCTCCAAATTCGTCCATGGTCAGATCAAGACCTCGGACGAAGCCGTGACCGAGCTGGTCAAGGCGATCGACGACGCCAAGTAAGCGCCACGCACCAAAAACGCCTTCCCCGCTCCGGCGGGGAAGGCCCAGATCCGCGAACATAGATCCGCGAAGCTGGTTGGCCGCGAGTCGACGGGAGGAGCCCCATGAGCACAGTAGCGACAAGCCAGATCAAGCTGACGCCGGAGCATGCGCGGCCACGCGCCTCGGTGCGCTCGCGCCTGCAAGACGCATTGCCGAAGATCGTGCTGGCGCCGAGCTTCGCCATCACCATCGTCTTCGTCTACGGCTTCATCCTGTGGACGATCTATCTGTCCTTCACCAATTCCAAGACCTTCCCGTCCTATGTCCTAACCGGCTCGCGCGCCTATCAGCGGCTGTGGGGCTGGACCTTCGACACAGACCCGCCGTCGAGCTGGTACACGTCGATCACCAATATGGGTATTTTCGGTTTCCTCTACATCGCAATCTGCCTGGCGCTCGGCCTGTTCCTGGCCATCCTGCTCGACCAGAAGATCCGCGGCGAAGGCGTGTTGAGGCCGATCTATCTCTATCCGATGGCGCTGTCCTTCATCGTCACCGGCGTCGCCTGGAAATGGTTCCTGGATCCCGGCCTCGGTCTCGAGCAGACCTTGCATCAATGGGGTTGGACGAGCTTCCATTTCGACTGGATCAAGAATAAGGATTTCGTCATCTACACGGTGGTCATTGCCGGCGTCTGGCAGGCCTCCGGCTTCATCATGGCGATGTTCCTGGCCGGCCTGCGCGGCATCGACGGCGAGATCATGAAGGCGGCGCAGATCGACGGCGCCACCACCTTCCAGCTCTATCGCCGCATCGTCATCCCGCTGCTGCGGCCGATCTTCCTGTCGGCATTCATCGTGCTCGCGCACCTCGCCATCAAGTCCTACGATCTCGTGGTCGCACTGACCAGCGGCGGGCCCGGCGGCTCGGCGTGGCTGCCGTCCAACTTCATGTATGAGTACACGTTCAAGCGCAACGAAATGGCCGTCGGCTCGGCCAGTGCGGTGATCATGCTGATGACCATCGTCGCCATCATCGTGCCCTATCTCTATTCGGAACTGCGGGAGAAGCCGCGATGAGCGCCGTCACCACTCCCGCCCGCCAGGCCTCCGGCGGCGTCAACGTCAAGACCCTCAACCGCATCGTCATCTACGGGCTGCTGGCGCTGTTTGCGCTGTTTTACCTGATGCCGCTGTTCGTCATGCTGGTGACTTCGTTCAAGACCATGGACGAGATCCAGAACGGCAACATGCTGGCGCTGCCCAAGGCGCCGACCTTCGACCCGTGGCTGAAGGCGTGGGGCGAGACCTGCGTCGGCCTCACCTGCGCCGGCATCAAGGGCTATTTCTGGAACTCCATCAAGATGGTGGTTCCGGCCGTTCTGATTTCGACCATGCTGGGCGCGCTGAACGGCTACGTTCTGACCAAATGGCGTTTTCGCGGCGCGACGCTGGTGTTCGGGCTGATGCTGTTTGCCTGCTTCATTCCGTTCCAGTCGGTGCTGTTGCCGATGGCGACCATCCTCGGCAGCCTCGGCCGCTTCGGCGTCACACTGCAGAACTCGGTCGGAACGAGCTTCGGTCTCGGCAACCCGACGGTCAACCTGGTCTTCGTCCACGTCGTCTACGGCATCGGCTTCACCACGCTGTTCTTCCGCAACTACTACGAGGCGTTTCCGACCGAACTGGTCAAGGCGGCACAGGTCGACGGCGCATCCTTCTTCCAGATCTTCCGCCGCATCATGCTGCCGAACTCGATGCCGATCTTCGTCGTTACCGTGATCTACCAGTTCACCAACATCTGGAACGACTTCCTGTTCGCCTCGGCTTACGCCGGCACCGGCGACGCGATGCCGATGACGGTGGCGCTCAACAACGTCGTCAACACGTCGACCGGCGTCGTCGAATACAACGTCAACATGGCCGCCGCGATGATCGCGGCACTGCCCACCCTTCTCGTCTATGTGCTCGCCGGCCGCTACTTCGTGCGCGGTCTCATGGCTGGCGCCGTCAAAGGATGATCTGATGGCTTTTCTGGAAATTGATGGTCTGAGAAAGCGCTTCGGCCAGGTCGAGATCCTGAAAGGGATCGATGTCGAGCTCGAGAAAGGCGGTTTCCTGGTGCTGGTCGGCCCTTCCGGCTGCGGCAAGTCCACTTTGCTCAACACCATCGCCGGCCTGGAGACGATCACCTCGGGCGAAATCCGGGTCGACGGCCGCGCCATCAACGATCTGCACCCCTCCAAGCGCGACATCGCCATGGTGTTCCAGAGCTATGCGCTCTACCCGAACATGACGGTGGCCGGAAACATCTCCTTCGGCATGGAGATGCGCGGCGTGCCGGCGGCGGAGCGCCAGAAGGCGATCGACAAGGTGGCCAAGGTGCTGCAGATCGGCCACCTCTTGCAGCGCAAGCCTAGCCAGCTTTCGGGCGGCCAGCGCCAGCGCGTCGCCATGGGCCGGGCGCTGGTGCGCGACCCCAAACTGTTCCTTTTCGACGAGCCTTTGTCCAACCTCGACGCCAAGCTGCGCGTCGACATGCGCATCGAGATCAAGCGCCTGCATGCCACCACCGGCACCACCATCGTCTACGTCACCCACGACCAGATCGAGGCGATGACGCTGGCGACCAAGATCGCCGTGATGCGCGACGGCGAGGTGCAGCAGTTCGGCACGCCGGCCGAAATCTACAACAACCCGAGCAATCTCTTCGTCGCCGACTTCATGGGCTCGCCGGCGATGAACCTGATCCCGGCGACGATCGGTACGTCAGGCAATGCGTTGTCCGTCGTGCTGCAGCGCGAGGCGCGCGAGCCGATCAACCTGCCGATGGCCAATGCGCCGGCGGGCCTGTCGGCATTCCAGGGCAAGCCGATCATCTTCGGTGTCCGTCCCGAAGCCCTGACCGATCCGGAAGGTGCCGAGCGCAACGCCTCGCACATCGCAACCGCGGACTGTCACATCGAGGTCGTCGAGCCGGCAGGTTCGGACACCTTCGCCGTCACCAATCTCGGCGGCAAGGGCGTGGTGGCGCGGCTGCGCGCCGACGCCAACATTCAGCCGGGCACCAACACGCCGCTCGCCTTCAACCTGACAAAGGCGGTGTTCTTCGATCCGGCGACCGAGACCCGTATTCGCTGATGTATGTCGCCCAAAAGTGGATCCGGTTTTGGGGCAACGACATGCATCAAAACAAAAAACTAAAGCGCGTCGGGACGCGATTTAGGCCATGAGAAATCCGGACATCGTCATCATCGGCTCCGGCATCGGCGGCGCCACGATCGCTTCCGGCCTTGCCGGCAGCGGCGCCTCGATCTTGATGCTCGAGCGCGGCGAGCCGTTGCCGGCGACGCCGCACGCGCGCGACACGCGCTCGATCTTCGTCGACGGCCATTATAGGCCGAAGGAGATGTGGCGTGAGGCCGGCGGCGCCGCCTTCAACCCCGGCAATTATTATTATGTCGGCGGCAATTCGAAGTTCTATGGCGCGGTGCTGATCCGCTACCGCAAGGAAGATTTCGCCGCCATGGAGCACTTTGGCGGGGTCTCGCCGGCATGGCCGTTCTCCTATGAGGAATTCGAGCCCTGGTATTCGAAAGCCGAACAGCTGTTTCGCGTGCGCGGTGCACTGGGCGAGGATCCGACCGAGCCGTTCCATTCGATCCCCTACGCCTACAAGCCGGTGCCCGACGAGGCGCCGATCGCCCGCGCCCGCGCCGAGCTGAAAAACCTCGGCCTGCATCCGGCCTCGCTGCCGCTCGGCGTCGACATCGACACCTGGCTGAAAGAGGGCAAGACCGGCTGGGATGCGTTTCCCAACACCGGCCAGGGCAAGGTCGACGCGCAGACAGGACCGCTGACGGCGGCCCTGAAGGACACCAACATCCGGCTCGAGACCGGCTGTTATGTCGAGTACCTGGAGGCATCGACCGACGGCAAAACCATTGCTGCCATCCACTATCGGCAGAATGGTGAGCTGAAAAAGGTCGCGCCGAAACTGGTCATCCTCTCCGCTGGCGCGGTCAATTCCGCCGTCATCCTGCTGCGATCACCGTCTCCTGATGGCAAGGGCCTTGCCAACCGCTCCGATCAGGTCGGGCGCAATTTCATGAACCACAATTCCAGCGCCATGCTGGCGATCGATCCGCGCCGCCGCAACGATGCCGTCTACCAGAAGACGCTGATGCTCAACGACTACTATCTGTCCGACGGCAAGGGCGGTAAGCCGCTGGGGAACGTCCAACTGCTCGGCAAGATCGACGGCAACATGCTGCGGGCCAATGTCAAGTACACGCCGGGATTCGCGCTCGACTTCATGGCCGGCCACGCCGTCGACTGGTACCTTATGTGCGAAGACCTGCCCGACCCGGAAAGCCGCATCATGGTCGACGGCAAGGACATCGTCATGCAGTGGCGGCGCTCCAACATGCAGTCGCTCGACGAGCTGAACAAGGTAATGCGCGAAAACTTCCGCGCCTGCGGCTATCCCATCGTGCTGTCGCGCCCCTTCGACAAGCGCACGCCGTCGCATCAATGCGGCACGGTCAAGATGGGCGACGATCCGGCGGCGGCGGCGCTCGACCCCTACTGCCGCTCCTTCGACCACCGGAACCTGTTCGTCGTCGACGCCGGTTTCCTGCCGAACTCGGCGGCGGTCAACCCAGCGCTGTCGATTGCAGCCCAAGCGCTGCGCGTTGCTGACCACATCCGCAAGACGGACCTCGCCGCATGACCCGCCCCGCCGCCATCGTCACCGGCGGCGCGCGCGGCATCGGCCTCGCCTGCGCCCAGGCACTGGCGGATGCCGGCTTCGATATTCTGGTCGCCGACCTTGCCGAAACAGCCGCCGACGGACTTGCCCCCGACATCACCAAGCGTGGCGCAAAATTCGCCTATGTCAGGTGCGACATCGCGGACCTCGACACCCATACAGCACTTGTCGATGCCGCGATGCGCGCCTTCGGCCGCATCGACTGCCTGGTCAACAATGCCGGCGTCGGCGCCGTGATGCGCGGTGACCTCTTGGACCTCAAGCCGGAAAATTTCGACCGCACGCTCGGCATCAATCTGCGCGGCACCGTCTTCCTCAGCCAGGCTGTCGCCAAGGCGATGCTGGCTGCGCCAGGCGATCAGAGATCGATCATCACCATCACCTCGGTCAGTGCTGAAATGGCGTCGCCGGAACGGCCGGACTACTGCATCTCGAAGGCCGGGCTTTCGATGTGGGTGAAGAACCTGGCGTTGCGGCTTGCGCCTGAAAACATCGGCGTCTTCGAAGTCCGGCCCGGCATCATCCGCACCGACATGACCTCAGGCGTGACCGCCAAATATGACGCCCTTGTCGACGGCGGCCTGGTTCCGGCCAAACGCTGGGGCGAAGCATCGGACATCGGCGCGGTGGTGGCGACGCTCGCCGGCGGCAAGCTCGGCTTTTCGACCGGCTCGATCATCAATGTCGACGGCGCGCTCTCGGTGCCACGGCTATGAATGGATCAGGAAATGACTGACTATATCATCGTGGGCGCCGGTCCTGCCGGCTGCGTTATGGCCAACCGGCTGAGCGAAGATCCCAGCAATTCGGTCCTGCTGCTGGAAGCCGGCGGCAAGGACTGGCACCCCTACATCCACCTGCCGGCGGGCTTCGCCAAGATGACCAAAGGCATTGCTTCCTGGGGTTGGTCGACCGTGCCGCAAAAGCACATGAAGGACCGCGTCTTCTGGTACACGCAGGCCAAGGTGGTCGGCGGCGGCTCGTCCATCAACGCGCAGATCTACACGCGCGGCAATGCCCGCGACTACGACGCCTGGGAGAAGGAAGAAGGCCTCGCCGGCTGGGGCTATCGCGACGTGCTGCCCTATTTCAAGCGCGCCGAAAACAACCAGCGCTACGCCAACGACTTTCATGGCGACCAGGGCCCGCTCGGCGTGTCCAACCCGATTTCGCCGCTGCCTATCTGCGAGGCCTATTTCCGTGCCGGCCAGGAGATGGGCATCCCCTTCAACCCGGACTTCAACGGCGCTGCCCAGGAAGGCGTCGGCTACTACCAGTTGACCCAGAAGGATGCCCGGCGCTCGTCCGCTTCAGTCGCCTATTTGAAGCCGATCCGCGCCCGCAAGAATCTGACCGTCCGAACCGATGTGCTGGTGACGCGCATCGTCGTCGAGAACGGTCGCGCTATCGGCGTCGAGGTGGTCGACAGGCCGGGCGGCGAGAAGAAAATCCTGCGCGCCGAACGCGAGGTGATCGTCTCGTCCGGCGCCATCGGCTCGCCGAGGCTCCTGATGCAGTCGGGGATCGGCCCCGCGGACCATCTGAAGTCGGTCGGCGTGACGCCGGTGCATGACCTGCCCGGCGTCGGCTCCAACATGCAGGACCATCTCGATTTGTTCGTCATCGCCGAATGCACCGGCGATCACACCTATGACAACTACGCCAAGCTGCACCGCACGGCCTGGGCCGGTCTGCAATATCTGCTGCTGAAGAAAGGCCCGGTGGCCTCCAGCCTGTTCGAGACCGGCGGCTTCTGGTACGCCGACCCGACCGCCGCCTCGCCCGACATTCAGTTCCATCTCGGCTTGGGATCCGGCATCGAGGCCGGCGTCGAGAAGCTGAACAATCCAGGTGTCACCCTGAACTCGGCCTTCCTGCGGCCGCGCTCACGCGGCACGGTGCGGCTGAAGAGTGCCGACCCGGCCGACCACCCGCTGATCGATCCGAACTACTGGTCCGATCCCTATGACCGCGCCATGTCGATCAAGGGGCTGCGACTGGCGCGCCAGATCATGCGGCAGAAGGCGCTTGCCCCTTACGTGCTGCGCGAAGTGCTGCCCGGGCCGTCGCTCGCCAGCGACGACGAGCTGTTCGACTATGCCTGCCGCACCTCCAAAACCGACCATCACCCGGTTGGCACCTGCCGCATGGGCCATGACGACATGGCCGTGGTGACACCGGATCTGCGGTTGCGCGGCATCGAGGGCCTGCGCGTTTGCGATGCCTCGGTGATGCCGCGCGTGCCTTCATCCAACACCAATGCGCCGACAATAATGGTCGGTGAAAAAGGAGCCGATCTGGTCCTCGGCCGCGAGCCGCTGCCGCCGGCGGTGTTTTCCGGAAACCGGGCTGATTAGCCGCTGAGGAGCAAGACATGATCAGGCACTGTGTTTTCGCTAGATTTCGCAATGATGTCGCCGCTACCGAGCGCACGGCGGTCCATGCCGATCTCGAGGCGCTGCGACAGCTGATCGACGGCATGGACGCCGTAAAATTCAGCGCCAATGTCAGCCCGGAGCCGTTCGCACGCGGCTTCACCCATGGCTTCACCATCGACTTCCGCGATGCTGCCGCGCGCGATGCCTATCTTGTGCATGAAGCGCACCAGCGCGCCGGCGCACGCCTGGTCGCTGCCCTGGAAGGCGGCACGGACGGGCTGATGGTGTTTGATCTCGAAATCTAGACTCACCGTCAAGCCACGATCGAGTTCATCGACAGATGGCACCGGTCGCTCCTCATTGCACCTCAGCGGGCGTTCGATCAAATGAGCCGCGCGAAAAAGTGACCACCGGTCTTCCCTGAACTGGCTGATAATTCCTCATATCGATGATGGTGGAGGAGGAAGATTTGCCCCTTAATTCGCAGCAGAAGAAGACCGTGCTCGCCTCGTTCCTGGGCTGGACGCTCGATGCTTTCGATTTCTTCCTTCTGACATTCCTGCTCACCGATATCGCGACCGAATTCCACGCCGACGTGCCCGCGGTCTCCAAGGCGCTGTTCCTGACCTTGGCCACACGCTTCATCGGCGCGTTCTTCTTCGGCATGCTTGCCGACAAATACGGGCGCAAGCCGATCCTCATGCTCAACATCGTGAGCTATTCGGTGATCGGCGCGCTGGCCGCCTTCTCGCCCAATCTCGGCATCTTCCTCGCCCTGCGTGCGCTGTTCGGCATCGCCATGGGCGGCGAATGGGGGCTTGGCAGTTCGCTGGCCATGGAATCCATTCCGCCGAGCGCACGCGGCATGGTCTCCGGCATCCTGCAATGCGGCTATCCGGCCGGCTATCTGCTGGCGGCGGTGGTCTATGGCCTGCTCTATCAGCAGACGATCGGCGGCTACACGATCGGCTGGCGCGCCATGTTCCTGCTCAGCTTCGTGCCGGCGCTGATTGTGCTCTTCATCCGCTCGCATGTGCCGGAATCGCCGGCCTTCGTCGAAGCGCAGAAGACGGCTCGACCGGGCATGTGGGAAACCCTGCAGAAACACTGGGGTGTCGCGCTCTATGCCGTCGTGCTGATGATGTTCTTCAATTTCTTCAGTCATGGCACGCAGGACCTCTACCCGACCTTCCTGAAGAAGCAGCACGGCTTCGATCCGCATACGGTGAGCTGGATCACCATCGTCGCCAATATCGGCGCCATCGTCGGCGGCCTGGCGTTCGGCGCGCTGTCCGAAAAGATCGGCCGCGTCAACGCCATCACGCTGGCCTGCCTGATCGCCTTGCCGTCGATCCCGCTATGGGCCTACTCGACCACGCCGTTCATGCTCGCCATCGGCGCCTTCGTCATGCAGGTCGCGGTCCAGGGCGCCTGGGGCGTCATCCCCGTGCACCTCAACGAGCTTTCGCCCGGGGCGGTGCGGGCGACCTTGCCCGGCTTTATCTATCAGGCGGGCAATCTCGCCGCGTCCTATGGCGGCCCCTATCAGGCAGGAATCGCGGAAAGCGCCGGAGGCAGCTATGGCTATGCCCTGGCGCTGTTCGCAGGCGTGGTCGCCATCTGCATCATCGTCGTCATACGTTTCAGTCCAGAACGACGTGGCCAGTTGATGACCGTACTCAATTAGGGTCGAAATCAGCCGAGCCTGAGCGCAACGACACCGGCGACGATGCTGAGCGCGGCGGCACCGCGCCAGCCGGTCATTTTTTCGCCGAGAGCGAAGACCGAGATCATCATGGCAAACAGGATCGAGGTTTCGCGCAGCGAGGCCACGGAGGCGATCGGCGCCTTGGTCATCGCCCACATGACGATCCAGTAGGCGGCGCCGCTGAGCACGCCCGTGAACAGTCCTGCCTTCCAGTCGCGCGCCAACACCGGCAGCGCCTTCGGCCCGCGGAAGATGAGGCACAGCACCAAGGCGCCAAAAGCATCGCAGATGAACAGCCAGGCTGCATAGCTCTGCGCGGTTGCCGCCAGCCGTGCGCCGCTGCCGTCGGACAGCGTGTAACTGGCAATGAAGATGGAAGTGCCCAGTGCGAAGCCAACCGCGCGCAGATTGAGTTTTTCCAGATATGCGCCGCCACGAAACGACATCACCAGCGTGCCGGCCGACAACAGGAAGATGCCGAGCATGGCGAACGGGCCGGGAATCTCGGCAACGACGAACATGCCGCCAAAGGCCGAGAGCAGAGGTGCGGTGCCCCGCGCCAGCGGATAGGTCTGGGCGAAATCGCCCGCCTTGTAGGCGCCGATCAGGAAGGTGCGGTAGCCCATGTGGAAAATGACGGAGGCGATGATGTAGGGCCACACCTCCGCCTTCGGCACTTCGACGAAGGGCAGCACCACGAGTGCCGCCGCGCCCATGCCGAGCGTCATCAGCGTGATCGACAGGAAGCGGTCGAGATGGACCTTGACCAGCGCGTTCCAGATCGCGTGCATGGCGGCGGCGGCAAGCACTGCGAAAAAGACGAAAAGCGTCATGTGGCAATGCCGGGCGTTTCCAGGTCGATGTCGACCCGCAACGGAAAATGATCCGACGCAACCTCGTCGATATCGGCACCGATCGAACGCACCCGCCCGGCGAACATGCCGCCGACGAAGCAATGGTCGAGCCGGCGCTTTGCCAGTCTGCCGTCGATGGTCTTCACATGGGTGTGGAAGTCCGGAACCGGCTCCCCGGCAACAGCGGCGGCATCGACGAAACCGCTGAGATAGGCGGCACCCCGATGGTAGGGCGTGCTGCCGACGATGCGGCGATATTCGGCGCTGCCCGGCTCCATGTTGAAATCGCCCATCCAGATCGCCGCCAGCGGGTTTTCCGGCTCCGCTTCGCCGCTGGTCCAGTTGCGCGTGGGCTCGTCGTCGACGCCGCTCCACGGCCCGCCGTCGGACGGTGCCCGGCGATGCTCGGCCAGGAGATAGTCGATCTGCTCCAGCCGCTCCTCGGCCGCGATATGGGCGAGATGCAGCGACAACACCCGCGCCGGCCCTGCCGGCGTGCGGATCATGCATTCAAGTGCTGCATTGCGGGTGTTGAGCGGCCGCAGCGTGCGGCGCATCGGCAGCGCATGCAGCCGCGACCAGACGATCGGCAGTTTCGACAGCACCATGGTGCCGAACTGGCGGCGCCGGTTGACCAGGCGGCCGTCATGCCGCTCGCTGGCGTCCATGTCGAAGGCCGGGCCATAGACCCAGTGATAGTCGGGCAGCAGGCTGGAAAGCAGTTCCGGCTGATCGTCGAAATTGCTGCGCTGCCAGTGACGCTCGACTTCCTGCAGTGCAATGACGTCGGCGCCGGCAACGATGCGCGCGGCGCGCGAAAGATCGTAGCGCCCGTCGCTGCCGAACCCGTACTGGATGTTGTAGCTGACCAGCTTCATTGCTTATCCGGCTCAATTTCGTGTTGGCAGTAGCGGTTCGATGCCGCGGTTGCAATGTGCAGGAGAATGGACGTGGCTTGGACCAGCCTTGCCCCTGACCGGGATCATGCACCGATCCCGAAGCACTTCGGTATCTTCCGTGCGCCGGAAAACGGCGTGCGATGCCTCAAGTATTCAGCGGCTGGAACCGGCCGGGTGGCGACGCGGCCAGTTCGGTCCAGTCGATCTCTTCCTCAAGGCGATGATAGGCTTCGTCGCCAATCGTCCCATTGCGGCGCAATTCCTCCAGCGCGTCGCGCTGGCTCTTGATCGCATAAAGACGCAAGCGGTCATACTCGGTCGCCGCCTGGGCATCGTCGGGGTTTTTGGCGATCTTGCGTTGAGCGGCATATTGCTCGCGCACCGCGGCCGCCGCGTCCGATGTCTTGCCGCTCAATATGTCGAGCGCCGCCTGCATGACCACAACACGCGCCTGCGCAACCTCGCGGTCGACCGTTTCGTCAGGGTTGAGGTTCAAAAGGCGCAGCAGCGGCTTCAGGCTCATGCCTTGTAGCACCAGCGTGCCGAGGACGACCGTGAAGGCAGCGAGCACGATCGGGTCGCGGGCCGGGAATTCAGCCGGCAGGGCGAATGCCGCCGCAAGCGTCACCAAACCGCGCATCCCGCACCAGCCGATCAGCACGCCGCCACGAAACGACGGAGCGTCACGCTGACGATCAGCCACGCCGAAACGGTCAAACCACCTGATGATCGCGCCGCACCCCAGAACCCAGACGAAGCGTGAGACGATGACGATGGCGAGCACTGTCCCGGCCAGGACGAACGCATCGGTCTGCCCCTGCCCGGCAAGCCGGCCGACGATCGTACGCGCCTGCAGGCCCATCAGCACGAAAGCCAGAACATTGAGCACGAAGACCGCCGTTTCCCAGACGGAATAAGAGCTGATGCGGTTTCTGGCCGGCATGCGGCGCGGCGCGGTGCGGGCGATCGTCATGGCATAGACGACTATGGTGATGATGGCCGACAGTCCGATCCTGTCGGCCAGGATCCAGACCCCGAACGTGCCGGCAAATTGCACCACAGTGCCGCTCGCCGGGTCCTCGATCCGGCCCAGCGTCATCAGAGACAACCGGCCAAGCAGATAGCCGGCCGCAAGACTGCCGAGCGTGGACAGCAGGATCATCGGAACGGCGCTGCTCAGCAGAATGGAGCCTGCTGCCGCAGAAATCGCCATTCGGTAAATCAGCAGCGCGGTGGCGTCGTTAAGCAGGCTCTCGCCTTGCAGAATGGCAGTGATGCGATGCGGCACCTTGAACTGGCCAAGCACGGCCGATGCCGCAACCGCATCGGGCGGCGCCACGATGGCGCCAAGCGCTATGGCCGCGGCAATCGGCAGACCTGCCATCGCCCAGCCGGCCAGCGCCACCGTCGCTGTCGTGAAAAGGACGGCACCAAGCGCCAGCAGCACAAGCGGTACCTTGTAGCGGTTGAGATCGCGCAGCGACGTGTCATAGGCGGCGTCGAGCAGCACCGGCGCGATGAACAGGGCAAGCGCCAGTTCCGGGTCGATCTCGATGGTCGGCACGCCAGGCACGAAGGCGATGGCCACCCCTGCCAGCGCCAGCAAAGAGGGATAAGGAACCTGCACGCGCCGCGACAGCGCCGTCAGCGCAACGGCGATCAACAGCAGAACGAGTGTCAGTTCGAAAAGAACCATGGCCTCTTATAGCCGGGAAGCGAGATTCTGGCAGCGGCAAAGCGGCTGGAAATTGTTGATTGCCCGGCAAGCTCGAGCCGGCAGAAAATACCTCGAATTGCTTCCTGACAAATCGCCGTCCACACCGACATTGAAATCATCTGATATGGGGCGCGCTTAAACGCGGACTTCCCTGCACTGCAGCCCATGCCACGCGGGCGGAAGCATCCTTCCCCCTTCGCTAACCGGGATACAGCCATTCATTCCAAACAAGCGCAGCAGCCTAGTGCAGCACGAGCATATCGCTCGAAGAAAACGAGATCTCGGCCTTCTCACCAACTGCGGGGGGCGGCGTTGCCGGGCTGTTGAACGTGTCGAGCGAGACCGTGTTGCCGCCGATGCCGACACGAACCCGGATGACCGATCCGAGGAAATGCACTTCGGAGATTTCTCCGGATAGGCTGGAGTCACGGCCAGGCTGGCGGCCCAGCGAAATAGCTTCCGGACGCAGCGCCAGGGACAGCGTGTCGCCCGACTTGGAACCGTTGAGCTTGCCCTTGAGCGAGACCTGTTCGGAATTGACCCGCACCGTGCCCGCGGCGGCATCGGTGACGGTGCCTTCCAGCACATTCAGCGTGCCGACGAAATTGGCGACGAATTTGGTTGCCGGCCGATTGTAGATCTCGAATGGCGTGCCGACCTGCTCGGCCTTGCCGCCATACATGACGGCGATGCGGTCCGAGATCGACAGCGCTTCTTCCTGGTCGTGCGTGACGAAGATGGTGGTGATGCCGAGCTTCTTCTGGATCGACCGGATTTCCTCGCGCAGCGACACGCGCACCTTGGCGTCTAGCGCCGACAGCGGCTCGTCGAGCAGCAGCAGCTTTGGCTTCGGCGCGATGGCGCGGGCTAGCGCGATGCGCTGCTGCTGGCCGCCCGAGAGCTGGTAGGGATAGCGATCCGCCATCTGCGGCAGCTTGATGATGCCGAGCATCTCGGCGACGCGGGCATCGATGTCCGCCCTCGGCATGCCAGCGACCTTCAAGCCGAAGCCGATATTCTGCGCCACGGTCAGGTTCGGGAACAGCGCATAGGCCTGGAACACCATGCCGACATTGCGCTGGTTGGGCTTCAGTCTCGTAATGTCCTTGCCGCTGACGACGATCGTGCCCGCGCTCGGCTCCTCGAAACCGGCAACCATGCGCAACACCGTCGTCTTGCCGCAGCCGGATGGCCCGAGGAAGGAGACGAATTCGCCGCGCTCTACGTCGAGATTGAAATCCTCCACCACCGTGGTGGCGCCGAAAGATTTTCGAACGTGCTGGATGGAGAGGAATGGGTCGGCCATGGCGTGGTTCTCTCGATCAATTTGGGCGGTTCGCCGATTTCGGCGCGAAGCGGGACAGGATCTGGATCAGCGACATGCAGCCCCAGGTGATGGCGAAGGCGATCACTGCAAGGGCTGCGGGCTCGTATGCACGGTTGGCGCCGATGTTCTGCAGATACGGGCCGAAAGCCGGACGGCTGAGCAGGCTGGCCATTGTAAACTCGCCAATGACGATGGCGAAAGTCAGGAATGCGCCGGACAGCACCGCGATCAGCACATTGGGCAGGATGACGCGGGTGATGATGGTGCCCCAGCCCGCACCCAGAATTTGCGCGGCTTCGGTCAGCGTACGCACATCGATGGTGCGCAGACCGGTGTCAACGGCCCGATACATGTAAGGCAGAGACAGCGTCGTATAGCCAATGACAAGCAACGCGTTCGCACCCCAATTGCTTGCCAAGAATGGCAGCGGCGAGTTCGAGCCGTACATCCTGATATAGCCGAAGACGATGACGATTGCCGGAATGACCAGCGGCAAAAGGGTGATGAATTCGACGATTGGCCTGAGCTGAGGCAGACGCAGCCGGATCCAGTATGCCGCCGGCACCACGATCAGCACCCCCAGGATAATGGTGCAGAGCGCAGCGATGACTGAAAAAAGGAAAGTTGACTGGAAGCGCGCGTCTCCCAGCACGACTTGATAGGCGTCGAAGGAGTGGACGCCGCGCCGCATGCGCAGCGAGAACTCGACCGTCGCCATCAACGGAATAAAGAAATAGGCGGCCCCGACAACAAAGACGACCCAGGCCCAGAACTTACCCGACTTCATTTGAGCCACCTTTCGGACCGAGTTCGAAACCAGATGTAGAAGACATTCGCAAGCCCGGTGATGACGATCATGCCAAAGGCTATGGCATAAGCGAGTTGCGGGTTGTGCAGCACGTCGCCGTTCATCTGCGAGTAGAGCTTGATCGGAACGATATTAAGCGTCGGACCGGCAAACGCATAAGCGGTGGCGATGGCGCCGAAGGCGTTCGCAAACAACAGGATGACCGTACCGAGAAAACTCGGCCATATCACAGGGATGACAACCATGCGCCAGTACTGCGCCTGCGTGGCACCGAGCGTGGCCGCAGCCTCGCCCCACTCCTTCTTCAAGCCGTCGATGGCTGGCACGATGATGACCACCATCAGGGGAATCTGAAAGAACAGATAGACCGCGATCAGGCCCGTTGTGGTGAGAAAATTGAAGCCCATCGCGTAAATGTTGATGTTGAGCACGTCACGCAGAAGCGTCGTGACGATACCGACACGGCCGAGCGTAGCCAGGAACGCGAAGGCGAGCGGCAAGCCGGCAAAATTCGAGGCGACGCCCGAAAACGTCAGGGTCGCGGAGCGCGTCCAGCTTGGCAGTCCGCCGCGCACGATCGCGATCGCGATGGCGAGCCCGGCAAACGCCCCGATGATGGCCGACCAGAAACTGATCTTGATCGAAGACCAGTAGGAATTGCTGATCGACGGATCGCTGACCAGCTGCAGAATATTGTCGAGCGTGAACCCGCCTTCACCGTTCCGGAAGGCTCCCACGACGAGATAGAGCGTGGGCAGGATCAAGAACATTAGGGCAAAGATGAAGAACGGCGCCACGCCTATCCATTGCGTCGGCAAGCGGAAGGCGGTCGCCTCCTTCGGCGGCACCGGCTTGGTGGCGAATGCCTGATTTGAAAGCGAGAGATCGGTCATGCGCCGGCTACCGTCTTCGAGGAAGGACCGGGCGGCCTCGCGGCCGCCCGATTTCAAGTCTTACTTGACGTTGGCGCCGACAGTGGCGTCCCAGTTCTTGCTGATAGCTTCCTTGGCCTTAGCCTGCTCGTCGAGCGACGGGAACGCGGCCGAGGCATAGGATTCCGCCGGCGGCAGCTTGGCCAGCACGTCCGCCGGGATCTTGCCGTTCTTGGCGAGATCGTTGAAGCGGATCGGGTGGCAATAGCCCTTCAGCCAGCCGATCTGGCCTTCGTCGGAATAGAGGTATTCCATCCACAGCTTGGCTGCATTCGGATGCGGCGCGTAGGCGCTGATCGCCTGCACGTAGACGCCGGCGACGACGCCGGTCTTCGGCACGATGACGTCGACGGGCGGGTTGCCCTTCAGCGTGTCGCGGCCGGCGAGCGCGTTGTAGTCCCAGTTGATCAGGATCGGGGTCTGACCCTGGGCAAGCGTTGCCGGCTTGCCTACGACCGGAACGAAATTGCCGGCGGCGTTGAGCTTCTTGAAGAAGTCTAGGCCAGCAGTGCCGGCAGCTTCACCGGCTGCGGCGCCACCGGAAAGGCCGGCGGCGTAGACAGCCTGGATGGCCTGGTTTGAAACGCGCGGATCGCCGGCAAGAGCGACCGCGTTGGCGAATTCCGGCTTCAAGAGGTCGGCCCAGTCGGTGGGCGATTCCTTGATCAGGTCCTTGTTCACCATGAACGACAGAACGCCGTAATAGTCGCCGTACCAGAAGCCGTCGGCATCCTTGGCGCTGTCGGGGATCGAGTCCCAGGTCGACACCTTGTAAGGCTGGATCAGGCCATCGGCCTTGGCGGTCGGGCCGAAGGACAGGCCGACGTCGATGACGTCGGGCGCCTGCGGGCCCTTGTTGTCCTTGTTGGCCTTGATCGCCTCGACCTCGTCGCCGGAGCCGGCGTCGGGGTTGAGTTCGTTGACGGTGATTTCCGGATACTTCGCCTTGAAACCTGCGATGACATCGCCATAGCCGCACCAGTCATGCGGCAGCGCGATGGTGGTGAGCTGGCCTTCCGCCTTGGCAGCCTTGACGAGATCGTCCAGCGAATCCGCGGACGAAATCACCGTCGACGCGAAAAGCGCCGCGGCCGAAAGGGAAAGCACTTTCCCCGTGAACTTGAACATGTGTTCTCTCCGTTGAACTGACGCCGTTGGACGCCTGCGATGCGGTATCGTTTTCATGTGACAGCCAGATGAAAGCTTTGTGAAAGCGGCTGCTCGCAGTGCGAAAAAGTAAACTCTTTTTAACCTGATGTAGCAATCGCTCCGCGATTCTTTTTCCGGCTAACTAGTTTGTGCCTTGCCCGTCATCCTCCCCCTTGTTTTCATAGCCCCTTTTCAGATCACTTTGCGGCGCGGAAAACGCCTCAGACCGTGCCGGCAATGGCGTTTTCGAGCAAGGTCAGCGCCGCCTTCTTGGTCAGCTTGACCGGGTTACCGCCGGCGGTCGGATCGACCACCGCCATGTCGGCGATCAGCGCCTTGCGTTTCTTGTCCATGTCGAGCCCCTTGATAAGGCCCGGCAGCGCATGCGGCACCTTCAATTCCTTGCGCAGCTTGATAATCGCCTTGGCGAACCCGTCGAAGCCGCCCTTGATGCCGCAATAGGCGGCGAGCCGGCCGATACGCTCCTCGATGGAGTCACGGTTGAAGGCGAGCACATAGGGCATGAACACCGCATTGGTCATGCCGTGATGGGTGTCATAGAGCGCACCGACCGGATGCGACAGCGAATGGATGGCGCCAAGCCCCTTCTGGAAGGCAGTGGCGCCCATGGCGGCGGCGCTCATCATGTGGGCGCGCGCGACGAGATCCCTGCCGTTGGCATAGGCCTTCGGCAGGTTCTCGAAGACCAGCCTCACACCTTCGACGGCGATGCCGTCGGCCATCGGATGATAGCCCGGCGCGCAATAGGCCTCGAGACAGTGGGCGAGCGCATCCATGCCGGTGCCGGCGGTGATGAAGCCGGGCATGCCGACCGACAGCTCCGGATCGGCAATAACGATTGCTGGCAAAAGTTTCGGATGGAAGATGACTTTCTTGGTGTGCGTCGCCTCATTGGTGATAACACCGGCGCGGCCAACTTCCGATCCGGTCCCGGCGGTGGTGGGCACGGCGATGATCGGCGCGATGGCGTCTGAATTGGCGCGCGTCCACCAGTCGTCGACATCCTCGAAATCCCATACCGGCCTGACCTGCCCGGCCTGGAAGGCGATCAGCTTGCCGAGATCGAGCGCCGAACCGCCGCCGAAGGCGATGACGCCGTCATGTTTGCCCTTCTTGAACACGGCGATGCCGGCGGTCAGATTGGACTCGACCGGGTTAGGCCTGACCTCGGAGAAGACGCCGTAAGGAACCTTGGCGTCGTCGAGTATCTTCAGCGTCGAGGCGACGACCGGCAGTTTCGCCAGTCCAGGGTCGGTGACGAACAACGGCCGCTTGATGCCGGTGGCCGCCAGCACCTCAGGCAATTCCTTGATGCGGCCGGCGCCGAAGCGGACGGTGGTGGGGTAGTTCCATTTGGAGATCAGCTTGGACATTTTTGTCTTTCAATAAATCAGATGGCTTCGCGCAGATGGAATGATTTCGGCCGGGTCAGATTGTCGTAGCCGATGGCCGACAAGCCCGCACCCTTGCCGGTGTCCTTGACGCCGGTCCAGACCAAGGCCGGGTCGAGGTAGTCGCAGCGGTTCATGAACACCGTGCCGGTCTCGACGCGGTTGCCGATCGCCACGGCATGCTCGGTATCGCGCGTCCAGATCGAAGCGGTCAGCCCGTAGGGACTGTCGTTCATCAGCGCGATCGCCTCTTCGTCGTTGCGCACCTTCATGATGCCGACGATCGGGCCAAAGCTTTCCTCGCGCATGACGCTCATCTGATGATCGACTTCTGTCAGCACCTCAGGTGCCAGATAAGGCGAACCAGCCTTGTCGTTAGCCACCTTCATGTTGATGTGCGCCTTGGCACCCTTGCGCAGCGCTTCCGCCTTCTGTTCACGGATCAGGTCAGCAAAGCGCGCCTGCGCCATCGGTCCCATCGTCGTCGCCTGATCGAGCGGATTGCCGACGACATAGTTCTTTGTCTCGGCGATGAAGCCTTCGACGAATTCGTCATAGACCTTCTCGTGCACATAAACGCGTTCGATGCCGCAGCAGCACTGGCCGGAATTGTAGAAGGCGCCGTCGACCAGATTGGCGACCGCATGGTCCATCTTGGCGTCGGGCAGCACATAGGCCGGATCCTTGCCGCCAAGCTCGAGGCCGAGCGTCATGAAGGTGCCCGCCGCCGCCTTTTCGATGGCGCGGCCGCCGCCGACCGAACCGGTGAAATTGACGTGGTCGATCTTGCCCGAGCCGAGCAGCCTTTCGGTCTGGGCGTGGTTCAGCACGACATTCTGGAACACGCCCTTGGGCAGGCCGATCTTGTCGAAAGCCTGCTGAAAGCGCTCGCCGACCAGCAGCGTCTGCGCCGCATGCTTCAGGATCACGGTGTTGCCGGCCATCAGCGCCGGCACGATGGTGTTGACGGCGGTCAGATAGGGATAATTCCACGGCGCGATCACCATGACGACGCCGAGCGGGTCTTTCTTCACATAGCGGCGGAAACCGTCCTTGGGGTTGGAGGCCGGCACCGATTTGAGCGCCTGCTCGGCGATCTCGACCATGTAGTTGGTGCGTTCCTTGACGCCGCCGAATTCGCCGCCATAGCGCACGGGGCGCCCCATCTGCCAGGCGATCTCCGGCACGATCTCGTCGGTCATCGCGACCAGCGCTTCCAGCATAGCCAACATGTACTTGCCGCGCTCGACGATAGGTGTCTCAGCCCACTTCTCTTGCGCCGCCTTGGCGCGTTCCACTGCGGCGTTGATCGCCTGGTCTGTAGCAATCGGCCGCTCGGCATAGATCGAGCCATCGACGGGGGTAATGAGTTTGACCGTCTCGGTCATTTTGTAAGTCCTCGTATTCTACAACAAAATCGTATGGCCTGGCGCTGCCCCTCGTCTGCCTGCCGGCAGCCTCTCCCCACGGGGAGAGGCTAAGAGTGAAGGGGGGGCGCCGACGAACCGTCGATACCTAATACCGCTCGAACCCTCTGTGCAGTTCCCAATCCGTAATCCGGCGGTCGTATTCGAACTGCTCCCACTTTGCGGTGTGGACATAGTGTTCGAGCACATCCTCGCCGAGCGCCTGCTTGAGCATCTTCGACTTCGCCAGCGTGTCGGTGGCATCGCGCAGCGTCTTCGGAATCTCCGGCAGGCGAGATGCCTGATAGGCATCGCCGACGAACGGCTTCTGCAATTCCAGCTTTTCGTCGATGCCGGCAAGGCCGGCGGCGATCAGGGCTGCGAAAGCAAGATACGGGTTGAGGTCGGCGCCACCGATGCGGCATTCCATGCGGATGCCCTTGGTGCCCTCGCCGCACAGGCGGAAGCCTGCGGTGCGGTTGTCCTCGCTCCACATGATCTTGGTCGGCGCGAAGGTGCCGGCCTGGAAGCGCTTGTAGGAGTTGATATAGGGCGCCAGGAACCAGGTGAATTCCTTGGCGTATTTGAGCTGGCCGGCGGCCCATTGCTGGCCGAGTGTCGACAGCGTCCAGTCGGCCTTTTTGTCGAAGAACAGCGGTGTCTTGCCGTCGGCGCTCCACAGCGAATTGTGGATGTGGCTGGAATTGCCGGCGAGCCCGTAATTATACTTGGACATGAACGAAATCGCCTTGCCCTCGGACTCGGCGATTTCCTTGGCGCCGTTCTTCAGGATGACGTGGCGGTCGGCCATGTCGAGCGCCTCGGCATAGCGCACATTGATCTCTTCCTGGCCCGGACCCCACTCGCCCTTGGAATTCTCGATCGGAATGCCGGCCGCTTCCATTTCGTTGCGAAGCCGGCGCATGACGCCTTCTTCCTTGGTGGTGATGCCGATCTGGTAGTCGCCGATATAGGGCGATGCGGTGTCGAGACCTTGCCAGTGCTTCTTGCGGGCCGAATCGTAGGTCTCGTTGAACAGATAGAATTCGAGCTCGGATGCGAAATAGCCGATATAGCCGCGCTCGCTCAGCCGCTTGACCTGCTTCTTCAAGATGGCGCGCGGCGAATGCGGCAGGTCGTCATGCGTGTGGTGGTCGAGCACGTCGCAGATCACGAGCGCGGTCTTTTCCAGCCAGGGAATGCGCCGCAGTGTGGCGAGATCCGGCTTCATGACGAAATCGCCATAGCCCTTCGACCAGCTCGCCGCCTTGTAGCCCGGCACCGGCTCCATATCGATGTCGGCCGCCAGCAGATAGTTGCATCCATGCGTTTCGTCATGCGCGGAATCGACGAAGTACTGCGCCAGGAAGCGTTTTCCCGCCAGCCGTCCCTGCATGTCGACGATGCAGGCCAGCACGGTGTCGATCTCACCGCTGGAGACCGCTTTCTTCAACTGATCGAACGAGAAATTTCCGGCCATTCCTTTGGCACTCCAGCGCTTGGGCTTTGAATGAGTTGAACGAAACCATGGCCGGCACGATGCCGGCCATGGCCATGATGGTCGAGGTCAGTGGCCGGTTTCGCCGACTGCCTGTTCGGCCGCCTTGATGGCCGCCTGACGCGCCGCAATGATGTCGCCGAGCGGCGGCCCCTGGAAGCGGCGCTTCTCGAAGCCGAACCAGACGACTGCCGTCAGGATGAAGAAGCCGACGGTGATGTAGAGCGCCCAATCGTTCGGCGGCTGGATGCCGATGATGAAGATCAGGATCATTGAGACGATCGACAGGAAGGCGAACAGCGTGAACACGCCGCGCCCCATGTTCCAGGGACCCATCTTGTCCCACTTCGGCGTGCCCCAGGCGAGCATGCCGAGCACGATCGGCACGGTGAAGGAGAGGAACAGGAAGATGACGGTGCAGGAAACCACGATGGTGTAGGCCGAAGTGCCTGCGACCGAAACCAGCGTCGAACCCCAGACGAACAGCACCGACAGGATCGAAGCCGTCCAGATCGCCGCCACCGGTGTGCGGTAGGTCGGGCTGACCTTGGCGAGTGCCGCCGAACCCGGCAGGCCGCCGTCACGCGAGAAGGCGAAGATCATGCGCGAGGCAGACGTCACCGTGGCAAGGCCGCACAGCAGCTGCGCGACGAACACGACGAGGTAGACGAACTCCTTGATGCCGGGGCTTACGCGCTGGTCGAAGGCCCAGAAGAACACGTTCCAGCCCTGCTTGGCGGCATCGTCCATGTTCGGGATCATCAGCACGAAGGCGGCCAGGAACAGATAGCCGAAAACGGCCGACCAGATCACCGACATGACCATGGCGCGCGGCACGGAAGAAGCCGCCTTGATGGTTTCCTCCGAGGTGTGCGCGGAAGCGTCATAACCGGTGATCGTGTAGATCGGCAGCAACAGGCCGAGCGCGAACACCCAGGCATTCGAGACGGATGGCCACACGCCGGCGCCTGCGTCCCCGGAATAGTTCTTGAAGGTGAAGAGTCGGCTGAAATCCCAGGTCTCAGCGGAAGCCAGGCAGACGATGGCGATCAGGATCGAGCCGAAGAAGATGAGATAGCCCGAGAAATCGGTCAGCTTCGCCGTCAGCTTGATGCCGAGATGGTTGATCAGCGCCTGCGCGCCGGTGATGATGATCAGAAAGATCATCTGGTTTGTCAGCGTACCTTCGATTCCGAGCGTCGGGCCGAAAGCGCCGATGAAAAACGTCCAGGTGCCGACATTGATGGCGCCGAGCACGGTGATCAGGCCGAGCAGATTGAGCCATGCGGTGACCCAGCCGGTGCCGCGGTTGCCGAGGATCGAACCCCAGTGATAGAGGCCGCCGGCCGTCGGATAGGCCGAGCTGATCTGCGACATGGCGACCGCGAAGGTCAGCGAAACGAAGCAGCCGACCAGCCAGCCGATGCCGATGCCGATGCCGCCGGCGCCGGAGGTGGCCTGGGCCAGCGAATTGATGCCGCCCGACAGGATGCAGATGATGGAGAAGGAAACGGCGAAGTTCGAAAAGCGACTGAGGCGCCGCTCCAATTCCTGGGCATAGCCCATGCTGTGGAGGTGCTTTACGTCCTCCGCCTTGTCAACTTCAGTATAACCCGGTGCTGCCATTTTAGTGTCCCCTGTTGGTTTTCGGGTCGGGATGAGATCCCGCCCTAGCTAGCCGATTGAACTGACTTTCCGACTGAATGCGATCTGGTGTGTCCGGCCTCCTCTGGCTCCAGATCCGAAAAAATGCCCGTGAGCAGATCCGCCCATTTCCGCTGCCCGGTCTCGCCGGCGATTTCGTCATTGCGGATTTCGATCATCGCGCAGGGCAGTCCGCGCGAGCGCGCATGCCGTTCCAGCGTGAAATAGACTCGGTCATCAGGTGAATACGGCTCGTTGACCCCGACGGTGACACCGGAAAGCCGCTTCAGCGCCGATATCAGCGGCGCCGCCAGCCGGCGATCCTCGTCATGGATGATGCCGATATGCCAGGGCCGGTTGCGGCCCTTGTATACCGGCGTGAAGGAATGGACCGAAACCAGCCGCGTTTCCTGACCGTGTGACAGCCTGTGGCTGATGATATCCGCAATCGTATCGTGGAAAGGGCGCCACGAAAGCGCGACACGCGCGGCACGCTCACTTTCCGACAGGCCGGCATTGCCCGGTATGGCCGTTGTCTCACTGACCGGCGGCACCAGGTCGGGCGCGTCAAGCGGCCGGTTGCAGTCGATGACAAGGCGCGAAATGCGGGTTTCGACCAGCGTCGCGTCGAGCGCCTGCGCCATGCGGCGGGCAACCGGCAGCGCGCCGGGATCCCAGGCGATGTGGCGCGACAGGTCCTCGACAGCAAGGCCGAGCGTGCCGAATTCGGCGGGCAGGAAGTTCGAGGCGTGATCGCAGGTCAGCACGAAAGGGCTTGATCCGCCGGGGTTCGTCACCCTTACGGTATCAGACGATGCAAGGCTGGCGGGCCGTGCTTTCTCCATACTCTGCCGTCCCCGGGGAGCGCTGTATCGTATGTTACGTATTTTGCCTCATTGCGTCCCTGTGGATGATTTCATACAGTTTGTCCGGCTTTGTCAAATGCGATTTCGGAAAAGACCATCGACCGAGCCAAGGGTGGGGAAAAGATGATTTCCAACATTGCCGAACTGATCGCCGACCGCATCGGCACGATGCCGGCCAGCGAACGGCGCGCGGCCCAGACACTGATTGCCTTCTACCCGATGATCGGCTTGAAAACGGTCGCTGAATTCTCGGCCGCAGCCGGCGTTTCCTCGCCGACAATCCTGCGTTTCGTCGCCCGGTTGGGCTTTCAGAACTATCCGGAGTTCCAGTCGAGCCTGCAGGACGAACTGGCGGCGCAACTGCAATCGCCGGCGACAAGGACGCTCAATCCGCCCTCGCCCGGCGGCGGGACCGTGTCGCCGATGCTGGAAGCGACGCTCGACAATATGCGCGAGACATTCAGACACCTGTCCGACAAGCAGCTTGCCGACATCGCCGCCCGGCTAGCGGACCGGCGCGGCAAGACCTTCCTGATCGGCGGCCGCTTCACCGATCCGCTGGCGCGCTACATGGCCGCCCACCTCGCCATCATCCAGCCGGATGTCTTTCACCTCGCCGGGCAGGAAAGCATGTGGCGTGACCGGCTGATCGACATGGGCAAGCGCGACGTGCTGGTCATCTTCGACATCAGGCGCTACCAGGACAGCCTCCTCCGCTTCGCCGAGAAGGCGCATCAGCGTGGCGTGCAGATCGTGCTGTTCACCGACCAGTGGCTGTCGCCGATCGCCCGCCTTGCTCGCCATGTCATCGCCGGACGAACCGCAGTGCCGTCGGCATGGGATTCATCGGCGGCCCTTTTCGTCGTCGCCGAAACGCTGATCGGCGCCGTCACCAGGCAACTGGAAGCAGAAGGCGCCAAACGCATTCGCGAGATGGAAAGTCTGCGTTAGTGCATATGCGATGATCCGAAGCGTTACGCATATTTTCTCAAACGTTACATATATTTAATGTGCGCAGCCCCCGGAGAATTGTCATAAAGACGCGATATCGAGGCGGCTTCTTTGCCTTACAATAGCCTCGCTGCGTCTGCTTCATTTCGGGAAACCGGTAGACGGAAGGATTGTTTTACCAACCGGAGTGCTGATGGCCGCCTGGAAACAGATACTTTTTGCACTCATGGTGCTGGTGGTGGCGGCAGCCGCCTGGCTGCGCTTTTATCCCGGCGCACCGGACGTGCTGGCACGTTGGGGCATCGACTGGGCTTACGCGGCAACGCCCCCGGCTGAAACCGGTGCCGCCAACGCGAGGCAGGCAAACGGCCGCAACGGCAACCAGCGGGTAAACGTGGTCGCCTTGGCGGCCACTTCGGCTGTTATCAACGACCGCCTGCAGGCGATCGGCACCGGCCGTGCCAACGCCTCGGTGACCGTCAATCCTTACAGCTCCGGCCGCCTCGCCGAACTGCTGGTCGAGTCCGGCAGCCATGTCGAAAAGGGACAGATCCTCGCCACCCTCGATTCCGAGACCGAAGTGATCTCTCAGGACCGTGCCAAGCTCGCCTTGCAGGACGCTCAGTCCAAGCTCGACCGCGTTAAGTCGCTGCGTGCCTCCAATGCCGCGACCCCGGTAGCCGTGGCTGATGCCGAGGTGGTGCTGGCGGGCGCCAAGCTGGCGCTTCAGGACGCGGAACTTGCACTGCAGCGCCGGTCGATCCTGGCGCCGATCGCCGGCACCGTCGGCATCCTGCCGATCTCGGCCGGCAATTACGTCACCAACCAGTCGGCCATCGCCACGCTCGACGACCGGTCCTCGATCCTGGTCGATTTCCTGGTGCCCGAGCGCTTCGCCGCCGCCGTCAAGGTCGGTGCGCAATTGACGGCGACGCCGATCGCCAATCCCAGCAACGCCTATAGCGGCACCGTTTCGGCCATCGACAACCACATCGATGAAAAGAGCCGCACCCTGCTGGTCAAGGCCAAGATCGCCAACCCGGCCGATTCGCTGCGCGCCGGCATGTCGTTCGGCATCACCATGAAATTTCCTGGGCAAACCTATCCGGCCGTCAGCCCGCTGGCGATCCTGTGGGGGTCGGACGGCGCCTATGTCTGGCAGATCGAGGATGGCAAGGCCAGGCGGGTCCCGGTGCGCATCATCCAGCGCAACACCGAGACCGTGCTGATCGACGCCGAGATCGACAATGGCGACATGGTGGTCACAGAAGGCACCCAGAGCGTCAGCGAGGGCGGCGCGGTTCGCCTTGCCGGCGAAGAGCAGCGCGCCGCGGACGCCGCCGCAGGCTCATGACCGGAACCATCAACACCGCCAGCGAGACCGGCTTCACCGCCCTGTTCATCCGCAGGCCGGTCATGGCCTTCGTGCTCAACACACTGATTGCGGTCGCCGGCCTGGCCGCTTTCTACGGCGTCGAGATCCGCGAACTGCCTGATGTCGACCGCGCGGTCGTCACTGTTTCCACCACCTTCGAGGGCGCGGCGGCCGAGACCGTCGACCGCGAACTGACTGACACGATCGAGGGCGCCGTCGCCCGCGTCTCAGGCGTCAAGTCGATCTCGTCGTCTTCCTCGTTCGGCTCGAGCCGCGTCACCATCGAGTTCAACGACGGCGTCGATCTGAATGTCGCCGCCTCGGACGTGCGTGATGCTGTCGGCCGCGTCGCCAACCAGATGCCCGACACCGCCGATCCGCCGCGCATCGTCAAGGCCGACGCCAATTCCGACGCGGTGATGCGACTGGCGGTAACCTCGGACAACATGTCGATCCAGGACATGACCGTGGTGGTCCAGGACCAGATCGAGGACGAGCTTGCCGCCGTGCCCGGCGTTGCCGACGTCCAGGTCTATGGCGACCGCGACAAGATCTTTCGCATCGATGTCGACCAGAACAAGCTGGCCAGCCTCGGCTTCACGGTTGCCGATCTCAGGGCCGCCCTTGCCTCGGTCGCTTTCGATTCCCCTGCCGGTTCGATCACCACGACCAACCAGGACCTGATCGTCCGCACGACTGCCGACGTGACCACGCCGGAAGAGTTCGAAAACATCATTGTCGGCGGCACGACGCGCATCCGCGACGTCGCCACCGTCACGCTCGGTCCCGACGTCGGCCAGACCACGCTGCGCTCGGACAGCAAGACCGGCATCGGCATCGGCATCATCCGCCAGGCGGAATCGAACACGCTGGACATCTCGACCGGTGTCCAGGCCGCCGTCGCCAAGCTGCAGGAAAACCTGCCCAAGGGCATGTCGATCAAGATCACCAGCGACGACGCCGTCTTCGTCAAGGGCGCGGTGCACGAGGTCGAGATCGCACTCGGCCTGTCCGTGACTATGGTGCTGATCGTCATCTATGTGTTTCTCCTCGACTGGCGCGCGACGCTGATCCCCGGCCTGTCGATGCCGGTCGCCATGATCGGCACCATCGCTGCCATCTATCTGGCCGGCTTCTCGGTCAACATCCTGACCCTGCTCGCTCTGGTGCTGGCGACGGGACTGGTCGTCGACGACGCCATCGTCGTGCTCGAAAACATCGTGCGACGACGCAATGAAGGCATGGGGCCCCGCGCCGCCGCCGTGCTTGGCGCGCAGGAAGTGTTTTTCGCCGTCATTGCCACCACCTTGACGCTGGTCGCCGTCTTCGTGCCGATTTCGTTCCTGCCCGGCCAGACCGGCGGCCTGTTCCGCGAATTCGGCTTCGTGCTTGCCATGTCGGTGCTATTGTCCTGCGTTGTGGCGCTGACGCTGTGCCCGATGCTCGCCTCGCGCATGCTGACCAGCGCATCGCTCCACCACGAAGGGGGCCATGGCATCGGCGCCCGCATCGGCGGCGCGCTCAGTACGGCCTACAAGCGCGGCCTACACGCCTGCCTCGACGCGCCATGGATCGTGCTTCTGGTCGCGGTGCTGTTTGCCGGCACCGCCTTCACGCTGTTCGGCACCATCCGCCAGGAGCTGACGCCGACCGAGGACCGCGCCGCCGTCCTTCTGCGCATCAGCGCCCCGCAAGGCGTCAGCCTCGACTATACGACGCAGCAGATGCAGAAGATCGAGAGACTGATCCAGCCGATGCGCGATTCCGGCGAGATCCGCTCGACCTTCGAGAATGCCGGCCAGAACGGCTCCTACAATTCCGGCTTCATGGTGATGACGTTGGCGCCGTGGAACGAGCGCAGCCGCAGCCAGCAGGAGATCATGGCCGAGATCAGCCAGTTGACCAGGCAGGTGCCGAGCGTGCGCATCTTCCCGGTACAGCCCAACAGCCTCGGCATCCGTGGCGCCGGCAACGGCCTGCAGTTCGCGCTGGTCGGCAACGACCGCAAGGCGCTCGGCGACGCAGCCGTGAAGATCATCGCCGAGATGCAGAAGGACGCGCGCTTCCAGACACCGCGCCTGTCGATCGACCCGACGCAACCGCAGCTCGCCGTGGCCATCGACCGCGAGCGCGCCTCCGACCTCGGCATCGACATATCGGGACTGGCCAACACCTTGCAGGCCATGCTCGACGGCAACGATGTCGTCGACGTCTACATTGCCGACCGCAGCTACGGCGTGAAGCTGGTCTCGACCACCAATCCGATCAACGATCCGACCGATCTGGAAAACATCTTCCTGAAGACGGCAGACGGACGTTTCGTGCCGATGTCGACCATCGCCACGCTGACCGAACGTGCCGTACCGCCATCACTGTCGCGCGAACAGCAGCAGCCCTCGGTGGCCATCACCTCCAACCTCAGTGGCGACTTCGCACTTGGCGACGCGCTCACCCGCGCCGAGGAGATCGCCACGCCGCTGCTGCCTGCGGGCAGCCGCATCCTGCCTCTGGCCGAGGCGGCGACGCTGGGCGAAACCAACAGCGCCATGATCACCATTTTCGGCTTCGCGCTGGTCATCATCCTTTTGGTGCTGGCCGCCCAGTTCGAAAGTTTCGTCAGTGCCGTCATCATCATGGCGACGGTGCCGCTCGGACTGGCCTGCGCGATTTTCGCGCTTCTGCTCTCGGGCACCAGTCTCAACGCCTACAGCCAGATCGGCCTGGTGCTTTTGGTTGGCGTCATGGCCAAGAACGGCATCCTGATCGTCGAATTCGCCAACCAGCTGCGCGATCGCGGGCTTGGCGTGCGCGAAGCGATCGAGCAGGCCTCGATCATCCGCGTGCGGCCGGTGATGATGACGATGATCTGCACCGTGCTCGGCGGCTTGCCGCTGGTGCTGGCGAGCGGCGCCGGTGCCGAGGCGCGCGTCGCGCTCGGCTGGGTCATCGTCGGCGGCCTGGGGCTGGCCACCGTCTCGACGCTGTTCCTGACGCCGGTCGCCTATCTCCTGCTTGGCCGCTTCGTCACGCCGAAGACCCATGAGGAAGCGCGACTGAAGCGCGAGTTGGAGGAAGCCGCCTACACCAATGTGGAACCGGCGGAGTAAAGAAATCCAGGGAAAAGTGTGTAGCGGTTTTCCGTCCGGAATTTCGTAAAAAAAAATAGTTCCGCCTATCTCAAGAACCGGCCTTCGATCGACCAGCGCGCGGCGAGGAAATTCAGCACCGCCGCCACCACGACACCGGCGATCTTTGCCGGCCACACTCCGGCGATGCCGGCAAACAGCGCGATGGAGAGGCTGGAGACGCCGAGCGAAATCAGCCCTCCAAGCGAGGCGAAGCGAAGGAATGCGTCACGCAGCCGGATGGCTCGATTGCGCTCGAACGACCAGAAGCCGTTCGCCGCGAAGGAAAAGGTGACGGCGATGAACCAGGCAGCAACGTTGGCCGGCAGCGGCGAAGCACCGAGCTTGAGCAGCAGGAAGAAGCTGGCAAGGTCGATGGCTGTGTTGGCCAGTCCAACAATGGCAAAGCGGACGATCTTGTTGCCGGTCGAACGCGGGGGCCGCTCGGCGTCGTTCATCCCCTGCCATCCATGATTGCGACATTGGCGCGGGCCAGGCTGGCTCCGAACGCGTCCGATGCCAGGGCCGCAAATTCGACCTCGCGCACACCTTGCATCGTGTCGCGCGCGCGCAGCGTCTCGTCGACATGGCCGGGATGGCACATGAACAGCCCTTGTTCCGGCAACCCTTCGACGGCGGCCTGCAGAACCGCAGTGAACTTTTCGGGCTGCCGCCAGTCATAGATGCCGGCGAGCGGCTGGAAAACGATGAAGCCGGCGCGCTGCATCGAACGGTTGAACCCGGCAGCGAGCGCGGCAATCGCGGCGACCTTCGACCCTGCGGCCAGCGCCGGGCCGCCGCGTAGGGCCGGCCTGTCGGCGCCTTCTGGAAACCGCGCGCGCAGCCATGTGCGCACGACGGGAAGGAAATGCACATGCTGATGCCCGTCGACGAAATCGGGGCGGCGGCCAAGCGCCTCGACGAAGCGGCTGTACTGGGCGTCAAGCTCGGCATGAACATGGCGCTCGTCGATGCGGCCGCGCAGAACAGGCAAGGCCAGTGCGCGGAGCGGTGGCAGCCGGCCTTCCGGCGCCAGGTTCGACCGGCCGGTAATGGTCAACTGGTCGGTCAAGGTGAGATGCAGCCCGACCGCGGCCCGGCCGCACAGCGGTTTTATGCGCGCTGCCTCCGCTTCCCATTCCGGAAAGCCGGTCATGCAGCTGGTGCCGGTCAGGCGGCCGCGATCGAGCAGGTCGAGAATCGCAGCGGAAACGCCGGGCGCCAGGCCGTAATCGTCGGCGATCAGGCGGATGCGCCGCGTCATCTGTTCGAAGTGCCCGGCTCCGGCCGATCGGCGGGGGCCACGCTGCGCACGACGTCGCGCACGAGATAGACCGGGCGATCCTTGCTCTCGCTGAGCGTGACCCAGACGTATTCGCCGATCAGGCCAAGCAAGGTCAGGTTGAGGCCGCCGAGCAGGACGACGGCAACCAGCAGGCTGGGGTAGCCCGGAACGGCAATGCCGTAGAAGATCACCTCGAAGAGCACCTTGGCGCCATAGAGCGCACCGGCCAACGCCGCGAGCAGCCCGCTGAGGCTGATGAGACGCAAGGGAATGACGGAAAAGGAAGTAAAACCTTCGAGCGAGAAGGCGATCAGGTTGAGCCGGCTCCATTTCGACGTGCCGCTGGCGCGGCCTTCCGGCGAATAGGGCAACGCCTTCTGGCGAAAGCCGGCCCAGGCAAACAGGCCCTTGTTGAAGCGCCGCTTGTCGCGCAGGCTGGTCAGCGCGCGCGCCACGGCGCCGCGCATGACGCGAAAGTCGCCGGCATTTTCGGGAATGTCGAAACGCTGGCTCGAGTTGATCAGGCTGTAGAAAAGCCGTGCAAGCTGGCTGCGCCGCCAGCTCGCCTCGCGGCGGTCGTTCTGCGCATAGACGACGTCGATGTCCGGATGGTCCACCAGCTCGGCGATCAGCTTCAGGCTGATGTCCAGGGAATGCTGGAGGTCGGCGTCCATGATCAGCACCATGTCGCCGCGCGACTGGTCGAGGCCGGCGAGCACCGCGACTTCCTTGCCGAAATTGCGGCTGAGGCGCACGATCTCCCACGACCCCGTCAGCGCTTGCGAAAACCGCACGGCACCATCGTCACGACTGCCGTCATCGACCAGGATCTTGTGCACGCCCATGCCGAAGCGTTGTGCCACGGCCACTTCGAGCTCGCCGAGCAGGCGCGCGAAGGCCGATGCCGATGCCGCCTCGTTGAAGAACGGTGCGACGATATCGAGGCTCGGCCGCAACTCAACCATTCGCGACTCCCGCATTCACCACCTTTTCCCGTGCCTTGGCCCAGAACCACCAGATCAGCGAACCGGCGATAAAAGTGACGGCGACCGGCCGGAACCAGGGGAAGAGGAAATCGTGCACATGGCGCTCGACGCCGCTCAACCCGGTCACGAACAGCGTCGTCGACAGCACCGAGGCAAGGACGCCGCCCCGTTCTTCGCGCCACAACAGGGCGATGGCAAGACCGGCTGGTACCGCGATCATGGCAAAGGTGTTTGGCTCGACGCGCGGGTTGAAGACGCACATGTAGAAAGTGGCTGTCAGGAAGATCGCCAGCGCCGCCTTTCCCTGTTCGAGCCTGCGGTCGAACCAGATGACGGCAGAAAGCGTAAACAGGGCCATGACCATGCGCACGATCGTTGCGCCGAATTCCGGAATTGGCAGTCCTATCGTGGTGAACGGTGCCGTGAAATCGGTGGGCACGAAATGGCTGGTGTTGTCGACGGCCATGGAGGTCAGCATCTGGATGAAGACACGATACTGGTCGTTGAGATAGCCGGCGGGAGCAAAAGCGTAAGGCAGTGCCAGCACGAACAGCAGCGCCAGCACCAGCACCGGTATCAGCCGGAGCCGAAGGGCTCCTACCAACAACAGCATTATGATCGCGGTCGGCTTGGCGATGATGGCAAGCGAAGCCCAGAAGAACGTCTCCGCCCGCCGCCCTTCCAGCGCCGACAGGGTGAGAATCCAGCAAGCGCCGGTCAAAAGGATCGTCGCCTGGCCGTTGCGGATCGCCCCCACCGCCATCGGCAAAGCGAGGAAAAGACCGAAAGAAAGCAGCCATGTCAGTTCGCCGCCGCCGAGCTTGCGCACCTGCCGCATCGCGGCGTAGGTCAGCACCGCAAAGCCAATGGAATGCCAAACCAAGCCGCCCAGATGCGGACCAAGCTTGACTATTGGAGTGTAGAGCGCGGCAAAGGCCGGCGCGTAGAGATACCCCATCTCGGACTGGGTGTCGTAGAGCGGCAGACCGGCCTGAAGCGCCACGCTGCCGTCGATATAGGCCTGCCATACCGTCCGCGTGTGCGGTGACCACAGGACCAGGGCAAGAACGACCAGGAACGCTCCGATCCACAGGCCAAACCCCAAACGGTCGAAAACCGGCTTGGAAATCGTCATCAAGGCGCTCCACACAATCCCGGAACTGGATCAGTCCAGCCTGTCCCGGCATTCGATGGCGGCGGCATATCACGGACGAAGTGGCGTGGCATAGGGGGCTGACGAACGTCAGGGCCGCACCTCCTTCGCCTCGAATATGCGTTCCCACCTTCATGGCTGCCGTCCGAGGCTGGCGACCTGACTAATCGTCAGTGAATTCGGGCAAACGAAAATAGGGGTTGCGCGGATCAAAGGGATATTTCGGCTCGCCCTTACCAGCAAGAACAGCCCCCGGAATCAGCACGCCTTTCGGCCCGAACTGATAGTCGATGCCGGCACAGAGGTGAGCGAGATCCTGGTAGTTGAAACTGCGCAACGCACTACCACCTTCAAATGCAGCTGTTTTGAGTTGCTCAGGCGTGAGCGGCCCGATCATCCTGTCGCGATAGGCTTTGATCTTGGCCTTGTTGAGTCTGGAGGCCTGACATTCGGCGCCGACGACCCGCGCCAGCATGATATTCCTGACCGCGGTCCCGGCAGGATCATCCAGCGGGGCCGAATATTTCTTGAGAAAGTAATTCGTACTGGGATCGTTCGTCATCGCCTTGCGCCAAAACGGCGGGAACTTTTCGGCAGCCTGTGCACCAATGGTACTGGCCATCGACATGAGGACAATCGGGACAAACCACCATTTTCTCACAAGCAGCCCCTTTTTTGCAGTAACTGGACTTCGCTCGCCAGCCATTTTCGTTCAAGGCCGGATGAACACCTTGCCGTTGGGCTTGGCCAGTTCGGCTGGCAGCCGCGCCATCGCCTCGGCGAGCGGCACTACCGCCGTCACGTCGGTCGACCAGCGCCCATCGGAAAAACGCTTCTGCGCTTCCAGGATCGCCGGGCCGCGGCGATCGCGGAACTGGCGCATCCACTCGCTCAGCCAAAACCCTTCGATATGCTTGTGCTGGAAGATCAGTTGGCCGGGCTCGCGGATAACGGTGGCTTCGGGATCGAGCCGCCCATAGATGATCCAGCGCGACCGCTTCGGCATGACGTCGAAGATGGCGGAGGCAAGCAGCCCGGTTACCGCGTCAAGGAAGATGCGCGGCTGTTCGGCCTTCATCACCTCGCGCAGCGCCGCCTTGAAATCCGGCGCCTTTTCATTGAGCACGTGCGCCGCGCCAAGCGCTTTCAGAGCCGCGGTCTGGTCATCGCGGCGCACGGTGACGATCGGCCGGAAACCCTCTTCGCTGGCCAGGCCGATGATCAGCTTGCAGAGCTGGCTGGCGCCGGCGGTCATGACGAAGGCCTTCTCGCCTTCCTCCTTGACGATGTCGAACATGGCGAGCGCCGTGAGCGGGTTGACGATCATCGCCGCACCGTCCTCGTCGCGAACGGTGTCGAGCAGCGGGATGCAGGCAGCCGCCTCGGCGACGGCATAGTCGGCCCACGAGCCCCAGTTGGTGACGCCGGTGGCAAAAGCCACGCGCTTGCCGATCAGGCTTTTGGGATAGGGCTCGTCCCCGCTGGCAACGACAATGCCGACACCCTCGAAGCCGGCCGGCTGGCCCTTGGCACGCGGCTGGCCGTACTGGCCCTTGACGAAGGCGACATCGGACGGATTGATCGAGGCGAGGCTGACCTTGATCAGCACCTGGCTGGGGCCCGGTGTCGGCACCGCGATGCTGCCCGGCTCGAGATAGGGCTCCATCGCCTCCAGCACACTGCCGCTCCGCGTCCTGGTGTAGCCATCGCCGACAAGCAGCAGCGCCTTCATTTCGGATGGGACGGTCATCGGAACACTCCTCGCTCGAGCCTCGGGTCGCGCCCGCATGACGATGCCGGCGCTCAAACCTTCTCCTGCGTGTATTTCCTCAACTCCGTCCGCGCCACCTGACGGCGATGCACGGCGTCCGGCCCGTCGGCAAGGCGCAAGGTCCGCAGATGCGTCCACGACCGCGCCAGCGGTGTGTCCTGGCTGATGCCTTGCGCGCCGAACATCTGCACCGCCTCGTCGGTGACCTTGAGCGCGACGCGCGGTGCGACCACCTTGATCTGGCTGATCCAGGGAGCAGCGGCCCGCGCATCGCCCTGGTCGATCATCCACGCCGCCTTGAGGCAGAGCAGCCGCGCCATCTCGATCTCCATGCGGCATTCGGCGATGATGTCGAAATTGGCGCCGAGCTTTGCCAGCTTCTGGCCGAAGGCCTCGCGGCGCACGGAACGCTGGCACAGCATCTCGAGCGCCATCTCGGCCTGTCCGATGGCGCGCATGCAGTGGTGGATGCGGCCGGGACCGAGCCGCCCTTGCGCGATCTCGAACCCCCTGCCCTCGCCGAGGATCAGGTTCGACGCCGGTACGCGCACATTGTCGAAGCGAAGATGCATGTGGCCATGCGGCGCGTCGTCATCGCCATAGACCTGCATGGCCCGGACCTTGGTCACACCTTTGGTGTCTGATGGCACCAGGATCATCGAATGACGGCGGTGCTGCGGCTCCTCATCGCCATCGGTCCTGACCATGACGATGTAGATGGCGCAGCGCGGATCGCCGGCGCCCGAAGCCCACCATTTCTCGCCATTGAGCACATAGTCGCCGCCGTGGCGTTCACAACGCATGGCAATGTTGGTGGCATCGGATGAAGCGACATCCGGCTCGGTCATCAGATAGGCCGAGCGGATATTGCCGTCGAGCAGCGGTTCCAGCCATGCTTTCTTGTGGTCGGTCGAGCCGTATCGCTCCAGCACCTCCATGTTGCCGGTGTCGGGCGCCGAGCAGTTGAAGGTCTCGGCGCCGAGATGCGCCTTGCCCATCTCTTCGGCCAGATAGGCGTATTCGACGGTGGAAAGGCCATAGCCGCGTTCCGAGCCGGTCAGCCAGAAATTCCACAGGCCGCGCTCTCTTGCGGTCTTCTTCAGCCCTTCGAGGATCTCGCTCTGACGCGCACTGTAGACCCAGCGGTTGCCTGCCTTGCCCACTTCGCTGAGGAATTCATGGTCGAGCGGCATGATCTCGTCGCGCACCATGGCCGCGACGCGCGCGTGGATTGGCTTCAGCCGCTCGGTCATGCCGAGATTCATCTCCGTCATCGGTCGCTAACCCTTCATACACGCCAGGCATTTTGTCAGTGGCAAGGATGACCGTACTTCGGATAGCCTTGTCAACGAACTGTTTGCCCGCATGCCGAGCGCGGAGAATTGTGATGAGCTATCTGGACGAACTGTTTTCGGTGGCCGGCAAGACCGCGCTGGTGACGGGTGCGGCGACCGGCATCGGCCGCATGGCGGCGACCGCGCTGGTCAAGGCCGGCGCCAGCGTGATGATCGCGTCGCGCAAGGGCGAGGATTGTATCAAGGTCGCCGAAGAGTTGAACCAGCTTGGTGCACCGGGCCGGGCCGACGGCTTCGCCGGCGACGTTTCCAGCGAAGCCGGCATCGCCGCACTCGTCGCCGAGGTCAAATCGCGCATCGAACGGCTGAACATTCTGGTCAACAACGCCGGCGTCTCCTGGGGCGCGCCGCTGGAAAGCTTCCCCTATTCGGCATGGGCCAAGGTGTTTGGCGTCAACGTCACCGCGGTTTTCCACCTGACCCGTGAATTGCTGCCGCTGCTCGATGCCGCCGCCAGCGACGCCGATCCGGCCAGGGTGATCAACCTCGGTTCGGTGATGGGCACGCAGCCGCTGGCCGACGACGCCTATTCCTACACCGCCTCGAAGGCTGCGGTTCATCATCTGACGCGCACACTGGCGCTCGAGTTCGCCGCCCGCCGCATCACCGTCAACGCCTTTGCCCCCGGCCCCTTCAAGAGCCGGATGACGGCATTCGCCACCGGTACGGATGAGCAGGCCAGACACGTCGGCAGCCATGTTCCGATCGGCCGTATCGGCGCACCGGATGACATTGCCGGCGCAACGCTCTATTTGTGCAGCCGTGCAGGCAGCTATGTCACTGGCGCCATCCTGCCGATCGACGGCGGACAGTCGGTGCAGCATGGGTTGACGCTGTTCAAGGAATGACATTTTCCGGCCACAGAAGCCGGGGGTGAACTGGAGGACATGAGCGTGGAACCGATCAGTCTCGATGTGCTTCTGGCCAGTGTCGGCAAGGAGGTCGGCGTGTCGCCGTGGCGGGTGGTCACGCAACGCATGATCGATCAGTTCGCCGACGCCACGGACGACCATCAGTTCATCCACTGCGATCCGGAGCGGGCGATGCGTGAAACGCCGTTCGGCGGCACCATCGCGCACGGCTTCCTGTCGCTGTCGCTGTTGTCGGCGATGACCTTCGAGACCATGCCGCCGCTGGAAAATGGCAAGATGGGCGTCAACCACGGCTTCGATTCGCTGCGCTTCCTGGCGCCGGTGAAAACCGGCGCGCGCATCCGCACCCGTTTCGTGCTGGCCGACGTCAAGGTCAGGCCGTCGGGCTGGGTGCAGACCGCGCATGACGTGACGATCGAGATCGAGGGTTCGAAGAAGCCGGCACTGACCGCGCGCTGGCTGACGCTGACCTTGATCGAACGCCAGCCCGAGACGGCATGAGTGATCCCGTTCTCGACCAGGCAGCGCTTGCGCCTTACCTCGAGGCGAGCATACCGGGCTTTTCCGGGCTTGCTGCAGTCGAGAAGTTCAAATCCGGCCAATCGAACCCGACCTACCTTTTGACGGCGGCAAGCGGCCGTTACGTGCTGCGCGCCAAGCCGCCGGGGCAATTGCTGAAATCGGCGCACCAGGTCGACCGCGAATTCAGGGTGATGAGCGCGCTTGCCGGCACCGCCGTGCCTGTGCCTGCCATGCTGCACCTGTCGGCGGAAGGCTCGCCCATCGGCCGCATGTTCTACGTGATGGATTTCCTCGACGGCCGCATTTTCTGGGATCCGGCCCTGCCGGAGGCTGGCGACAATGATGAACGCGCCGCCATCTACGATGCCATGAACGACACCCTCGCCGCCCTGCACGAGGTCGATGTCGAGACTGTGGGGCTCGGCGATTTCGGCCGGCCGGGCAATTATTTCGAGCGCCAACTGGCGCGCTGGACGAGCCAGTACCGTGCCTCGGAAACCGGCACCGTCGCCGACATGGACCGGCTGATTGCCTGGTTGGAAACGCATATGCCCGTAGATGACGGCCGGATCTCGCTGGTCCATGGCGACTATCGGCTGGACAATCTGATCTTCGCGCCGGACCGGCCAACGGTTCTGGCAGTGCTCGACTGGGAACTTTCGACATCAGGCCACCCCTTCGCCGATATCGCCTATCAATGCATGCAATGGCGGCTGCCGCACGCTTCCGGCTTTCGCGGCCTGGGCGGTATCGATCGTTCCGCACTCGGCCTGCCTTCCGAAGAGGACTACGTCGCCGCCTACTGCCGGCGGCGCGGGCTCACCGGTATCGGCAACTGGACGTTCTTCCTCGCCTTTTCCTTCTTCCGGCTGGCTGCAATCTGCCAAGGCGTCTTCAAACGGGCGCTGGACGGCAATGCCTCCAATCCCGAGAAGGCGAAAACCTATGGCGAGGCGGTGAAGCTGCTTTCGTGTCTTGCCGCAGAACTGATCGACAGGGAGGCGTGATGGGCCGTTTCGAGAGAGGAACGGTGCTGATCACGGGGCTGCCAAATTACGACAAGCGTCGGCACGATCCGAAGCATACCGTTTGGGAACTTCCCGTGCCCTTGTCCGTTTCCGTACAGCGTATATAATTTAGCCAGCCACCAACCCAACCGAAGGCACCAGATCTTGCCGCAGAGCGTCCAGACACGCCGCGAGAAACAAAAGGCAGAACTGCGCTCCGAATTGCTCGAGGCCGCGCATAAGCTTGTCCAGGAAGAGGGCTATGAGGGCCTGACCATCCGCAAGCTGGCCAAGCGGGTCGGCTACGCCCCGATGTCCGTTTATTCCTACTTCGCCGACAAGCAGGACATCCTGTTCGCTCTGGCCGAGGACGCATTCGAGACGCTTGCTCGCCGCATCGAGGAGCATCCGTCCGATGATCCGATCGCAGCCTTGCAGGCGGTGATGACGGAATATGCCGCCTTCGGGCTCGGCAATCCCAACGAATACCGCACCGTATTCATGACCGAAAAGACCAAGCTGCCGGAAGGCAGGAGCTACGACGACATGGAAGAGAGCAACCCGGCGATGAAGGCGCTGATCAGCCGGGTCGAGGCCTGCGTTGCCGCCGGAAAATTGCAGGGCGATCCGCGCGCCATCGCCACCATGCTGTGGGCGGTCGGCCACGGCACGATCTCGCTGCTCATCACCTTTCCATTCTACCCCTTCGGCGACCCGCAGGCCTTCGTGAAGCGGATGTGCGATTTCACGCTCGCCACGCTCAGCACGCAAAACGTCCCGCCGTTGACCGAGACACCAGTCAACTGCTGAACGCCGTTTCCTTTCATTTCCATATTTTCTCTCCGCCCCAGCCAAACCCTGGGGGGATTTCTTGGTTAACGAAAAATTTATCGTACGCGTACGGTTTTCCCTTGAATTCCCAATCGACGGTGTATACGTACAGTCTATCGTACATGTACGAGAAAAATTCACCCGTCGGTACGAATTGAATTCGACCCGGAAACCGGAGACTGACAATGAAAAAGACACTCCTCACCCTCGCCGCCGTGCTGGCACTTTCGGGCTCGGCTTTCGCCGCCAACACCACCCCTCCGGTCAAGCATGCGCCGGTGGCGGCGTGCGTTGACACCAAGACCAACCTGAAGCTCGATTGCGCTTCGACCGGTTCGGTCGAGAAGAAGGGTGCCACGGAAAACACCGCTGAAGGCAAGGGCCCGCGGCTCGGCATCAGCATCAATCCGTGGATTGTGCCGAGCGCATTCTGATATCAGCAAAGATCGCGTCTGGCCGGCACAAGCCGGCCAGCTTCAAGCGACCGAAATCGGCAGCTTCGCTGCTGAACTCTCAAAGGCTGCGTCGATCAGCTTCTGCATGTCGGCGGCGCGCCGGAACGACGGATCGCCATTCCGGCCTGCATCCAGCGCATCGGCAAAGCGTCGCGCATTGCGCTTGACACTGGGCAGATCCAAAGTCCGCCAGCGCTGAAGATCGACATCCCCGCCGAGGCAGGCCGACAGGCTCGATGCCTTGCCGTCCGTCTCGACCTTGATGGCGCCCTGGGTGCCGTGCAGGGCCAGCGACAAATCGTTGGCGTGACCGGTCATGTAGCGGCTCGCCACGATCGTGGCAAGCGCGCCGCAATCGAGCCGCGCCGTCATTGCCACGCTGTCATTGGCGTCCAGCACATAGTCGCCGATGCGCTCGCCCTCGGCCTTCGGAAACGTCATCAGATCGGCATGCAGGCTGACGATATCCTGGCCGGCGCCATAGGTGGCGAAATCCAGGATATGGATGCCGACATCGCCCAGCACGCCGGTCGAGCCGTGCCGGCTGGACAAGCGCCACAGCCATTTGTCCTCGACCCGCCAGTCACCCCATGATTTGCTGACCAGCCAGCTTTGCCGGTAGCTCGCCTCGACATGGCGCAACGCGCCGATCTCGCCGGCCTGAACCATGCGCCGCGCCTCGTGGATCGCCGGTGAGTTGCGATAGGTGAGGTTGACCATGTTGATCACCCCGGCAGCCTCGGCCGCTTGCGTCATATCAAACGCGTCGGCGTAGTTCGGCGCCAGCGGCTTTTCGCAAAACACATGTTTTGCCACGCCGAGCAGCGCCAGCGTCGTCGCCCTATGCGCACCATCCGGCGTCGCGTTGATGGCGGCATCGAACTGGCCCCAGGCGATCGCCGCCTCCAGGCTCTCGAAAGAATCGCCGATCTTGCTGGCCGCGGCGAACGCCGCAGCGCGGCCGGGCACCTGGTCGACACAGGCGACGATGCTGCAGCCGGGAATCCCGGCAAACTCCTCGACATGATGCCCGGCGATACCGCCGGTGCCGAGCAGAAGAATTCGATGCATTAGCCCCAAGCCCCCAAAATCAACTCACGCCTTGGGCAACTCAGGCCCGATCAGCTCAGGCCGCCCCAATCAGCTCAGGCCCTTGTCGCCATCGGCATGCAGGCGCAGCCCCTTCTGCACGATCTTCTCCTTGGCCGCATCCGTCGGCACGTTCGGCGCATTGGTGATGCCGGACCATGCCGGCGCCGGGTTGTGCGCCCAATGGACGGCGTTGCGCAGCACCTGCTGCACGCCCTCATTGTGATAGATCGGATAGGTCTCGTGGCCGGGCGAGAAGTAGAAGATCCGTCCCGCGCCGCGCTGGTACGTCAGCCCGGACCGGAACACCTCGCCGCCCTCGTACCAGGAGACGAACACCGTCTCCAGCGGCTCCGGCACCGCGAACGGCTCGCCATACATTTCGGTCTCGCCGATCTCCAGGCACTCGCCGATGCCTTGCGCGATCGGGTGGCCGCGGTTGATCGCCCAGACGCGCTCGCGCTCGCCCGCCTCGCGCCATTTCAGCGAACAGGGCGTGCCCATCAGCCGCTTGAAGATCTTTGAGTAGTGACCGGAATGGAGCACGATCAGGCCCATCCCTTCCCACACCCGCTTCTGCACCCGCTCGACGATCTCGTCCTTGACCTCGCCATGTGCCGCGTGGCCCCACCACAAAAGCACGTCGGTGGCCGCCAGGCGCTTTTCGCTCAGGCCGTGCTCGGGCTCCTGCAAGGTGGCGGTGGCCGCCTCGATGCCCTTGTCCTGGTTGAGCGCGGCGGCGATGGTGCCGTGCATCCCCAAGGGATAGAGTTCGCGCACGGCTTCATTGGTCTGCTCGTGGACGTTCTCGCCCCAAACGATCGCTTTTGTCGGCATTTTCATCTCCCAAAGCGCTTTAAATAGCACGCCCAAGGAGATTGAGAAGGTCCGATGCGATCTGGCCCGATGGAATACTAGGTCTTGCGCTTCTTGCGCCCCGGCACGGTCTTGGCCTTGCCCGGTTTCGCCGGTGCGCCGGGGATGGCGGTTCCGGTAATGGATACCGGATCGCTGGCCGGGAACGTGTCTTCAAGGCCTTCCTCGAGTTCCTCTTCGGCGCTCGGGGCTTCATGTCGCTCATGTTCGAGCGAGCGGACGGCCGATGTCTTTTTGACCGGCGACTTCGGCGCGGAATTCGACGGCATCGGCATTTCTCCCTCGGCGTGCGGATGCAGAACGAGCGTGCCCTGCAAAACGTTCCGAGTTCAGACCGCCGCGTCGCGCGATCCCTCGGACAGGAAAGTAAAGACATAGTCCGAGAAGGAACGCCAGCATTCGACCCGGAAGGCATCGGCGGCTGTGCGCAACAGCACGATCTCGGTCTTGCCCAGGATGGTGCGCGACGCCGCGCCCACCGGGAAGGCGTCGAGCGACAGATCCTGCGGGCAGCCCGCATTGATCGTCGCCGCTGCCCCGGTGCCCGTCACTGATATCGCGATGTTGCGATGCGAGACGCCGACCGCCGAATGCAGCGCGGATACTTTGGCGCAATCGGCGAGCGGATCGTTGCCGGCCTCATCGATGACAAGCCATTCGTCAGGGCCGAGCCACAGAGCGGTGCGCCCACCCCTCGCGGCAGAGGTTTTCGGCTTGTTCGGCAAGGCCACGCCAAGCGCCTTCGAAAGCGCTGCGACCGAAGCCTCCGGCGCACGCAGCGAAATGCGCTCGGCCGGCGGCAGCACCTCGACCTTGACGGCGGCGGCAGTGGTGCTGCGACCGGCCAGCGCCGGACGGCGTTCTACCGAAGACGATGCAGCTGGCGTCGTCTTTCTTGCAGCGGCCTTAGCCATTGAGGCGCCCTCCCGTTTCGTCGAAGAACACCATGCCGGTAACCTCCACTTCGATCACCCCGTTCGGCATCGGCACGTAGAGTGTCTCGCCGATGCGGTCGCGACCGCCGGCGACCAGCGCCAGCGCGATCGAGCGGCCGCAATTTTCCGACCAGTAGCTCGAAGTGACATGGCCGATCATCTTCATCGGGATCGCCTGCTTCGGATCCTCGACGATCTGCGCGCCTTCTTCGAGCACCACCTTGGGATCTTTGGTCTTGAGGCCCACCAGCTGTTTGCGGCCCTTGGCGACAAGGTCCGGCCGAGTCAGGCCGCGGATGCCGACGAAATCGGTCTTCTTCTTGCCGACCGCCCAGTCGAGGCCGGCGTCGTTCGGCGTTACCGTGCCATCGGTGTCCTGGCCGACGATGATGTAGCCCTTTTCGGCGCGCAGCACGTGCATCGCCTCGGTGCCGTAGGCCGCCGCACCATGCTTCTGGCCTTCGGCCCACAGCGCTTCCCAGACCGTCTGGCCATAATCGGCCGGCACATTGATCTCGAACCCGCGCTCGCCGGTGAACGACATGCGGAACAGCCGCGTCGGCACGCCGCAGATCTTGCCTTCGCGCACCGACATGTGCGGCAGCGCCTCGTCCGACATGTCGATGCCTTCGACCAGCGGCGCGATGATGTCGCGCGACTTGGGTCCCTGAACGGCGATGACCGCCCACTGCTCGGTGATCGAGGTCAGCCAGACATTGAGATGCGGGAACTCGGTCTGGAGATAATCCTCCATATGGTTCATGACGCGCGGCGCACCGCCGGTCGTCGTCGTCACATGGAAACGGTCGGGCGCCAGCCTGCCGACGACGCCGTCATCATAGATGAACCCGTCCTCGCGCAGCATGATGCCGTAGCGGCAGCGGCCGGGTTCCAGCTTCTCCCAAGGGTTGGTGTAGAGCAGCTCCATGAAATTGGCCGCATCCGGCCCGACCACTTCGATCTTGCCGAGCGTCGAGGCATCGAACAGGCCGGCCGTCTTGCGCACGGCGACGCATTCGCGGTCGACCGCGGCGTGCATGTCCTCGCCCGCCTTGGGGAAATACCAGGCGCGCTTCCACTGGCCGACATCCTCGAACACCGCGCCTTGCGCCTCGGCCCAGGGATGGATCGCCGTTTTACGCGTCGGGTCGAACAGCGGCCCGCGCGCATGGCTGACGATGGCGCCGAAGGTCACCGGCGTATAGGGCGCCCGGAACGTGGTCAGGCCGACCTCCGGGATCGGCTTTCCCAGCATCTCGGCGGCAATCGCCAGGCCGTGCATGTTGGAGGTCTTGCCCTGATCGGTGGCCATGCCGTTGGTGGTGAAGCGCTTGACGTGCTCGATCGAGCGCATGCCTTCGTGCACCGCCTGGCGGATATCCTTGGCGGTGACGTCGTTCTGGAAGTCGACAAACGCCTTCACCGTGGTGTCCGGCCCGGCGCCAGGAGCCGCACCCAGCATGCCGCGCGACCAGCTCTCGGAGGTGTCGACCTTCGGCTTCGTACCCTTGGCGGTTTTCGCGCCCGCATCCCTGGCCGCTTTGGCGCCCGCGGCATAGGCCTCGTCGACCGTCGCCGATAGGCCGTCGGTACCATTGCAGGCGCCGACAGAGACGCAGTCCTGCGCATAGGCGCCCGGCACGAAGCGCTTGGTCTCGTCGTTGAAGGCGACCTTGCCGCGCGACTGCGAGAACAGATGCACCGACGGCGTCCAGCCGGCCGACATCAGGATCGCGTCGACCGGGATGGTGCGTTCGCCGCCGCCATTCTTCGGTTGCACCGTCATTGAGGAAACGCGCAGCTTGCCGCCGGCGCGGATCACCGCGCGGCCGAAATTGATCTCGATGCCGAGCGCCCTCGCCTCGTCGATCACCGGTCCGGTCGGATTGTCGCGCAGATCGACGATCGCCGCCACGTTGACGCCGGCCTTCTTCAGGTCGATCGCCGCCGCATAGGCAGAGTCATTGGCGGTGTAGACGCCGACATTCCTGCCGACCGCGACGCCATAGTGGTTGAGATAGGTGCGCGCCGCGCCCGCCAGCATGATGCCCGGCCGGTCATTGTCGGCGAACACCATGTGGCGCTCGATCGCGCCGGAGGCCAGTACCACGCGCTTGGCCCTGACCTGCCACAGCCGCTCGCGCGCCAGATCGTGGCCGGGAGCCTTCAGATGATCGCTGACACGCTCGACCAGGCCGACGAAATTCTGCGCGTAATAACCGAACGCCGTCGTGCGCGGGAGCACGCGGACATTGTCCATCGCGGCGAGCTTCGCCACCACAGCTTGCGCCCAGGCAAAGCCGTCCTGGCCGTCGATTTTCGCGCCGCTCTCGAAACGCAGGCTGCCGCCGAACTCGGCCTGCTCGTCGGCGAGGATGACGCGCACGCCGGTCTCCGCCGCTGCCAATGCCGCCGCGATGCCCGCCGCACCGCCGCCCAGCACCAGCACGTCGCAATGCGCATAGCGTGACGAATAATGGTCGGGATCGGGCTGGTCCGGGGAAACGCCAAGACCGGCCGCGGCGCGGATCTTGGGCTCGTACAGGCTCTTCCATGCCGCCTTCGGCCACATGAAGGTCTTGTAGTAGAAGCCGGCCGAAAACATCGGCGACGCGATGTCGTTGACCGCACCGACGTCGAAGGACAGCGACGGCCAGCGGTTCTGCGACTGCGCCTCGAGCCCGTCATAAAGCTCCTGCACGGTTGCGCGCACGTTCGGCGTCTTGCGTGCCGCGTCGCGCCTGATTTCGACCAGCGCGTTCGGCTCCTCGGCGCCCGCCGACAGGATGCCGCGCGGACGGTGGTACTTGAACGAACGGCCGACCAGATGGACGCCATTGGCGAGCAGCGCCGAGGCCAGCGTGTCGCCCTCGATGCCGGCATAGGACTGGCCATCGAAGCTGAAACGCGCGGTCTTGGCTTGGCTGAAGCGGCCGGCGCCGGAAATGCGGTACGACGCGCCGCTCATTTGCCAACTCCTGGCAGCTTGGAGGGTTTGGGTTCGCCGGCCTTGTAGGTCATGACGAACCTGTCGGTGACGGTGTCGCGCACGGCGTTGAAGAAACGCGCGCAGCCATGCATGTGCCGCCACCGCTCATAGATGATGCCCTTGGGGTTGGAGCGGATGAAGAAGAACTTTTCGAAATCGTCGTCGCTCTCGCCGGCCATATTGGCCGAGCGCGCGATATGCGCCTCGCCGGCGTTGCGGAACTCGAGTTCCGGACGCTCTTCCTCGCAATAGGGGCAGCGGATGAGAAGCATTTGTTCGTTCCTACAATTCGCCGTGGCCGACGCGGGCGCCCGCCGGTTGATCGCAAAGCTTCTGTCCCAGGGTCGCGAACGGCGCGACGAGCCGGATGCGTTCCTCCACGCTTGCAGCGGGACGAAACAGATCGCGCGACGCCATGTTGCCGAGAGTGAGTTGCATCGGATCGGTGGTGACGATGACTTGACGCGGCTGGAATGTCTCGTCTTCGTCAAGCCCTTCGGGACGTCTCTCGAAGAACATCACCACCCGCTGGCCGCCGCTCCAGACGCAGGCCAGCGTGCCGTCGTCGACCGAAAACGGCCAGACGGTCTCGTTGCCGGTGCGGCTGATCGGTTGCGTGCGCACTTCGTCAGCCGACGGAAAATGGAACATGCCCCGTTCCCCCGCCAGCACGTGTTCCCCCGCCAGAATCAGCGGCATCGCGACAGCCATCCCAGCCATCATCAGTGCGCCACCGCCGCCGCCGCCGCCTCGTCGATGAGCCGGCCGGTGCGGAAGCGCTCGATGGTGAAGGGCGCATTGATCGGATGCGGATCGTCTTTGGCGATGGTGTGGGCAAAGACATGGCCCGAGCCCGGCGTCGCCTTGAAGCCGCCCGTGCCCCAGCCGCAATTGACATAAAGGCCGGGCACCGGCGTCTTGGCCAGGATCGGCGAGCGGTCGGGCGTGACGTCGACGATGCCGCCCCACGAGCGCAGCATCTTCATGCGCGTGAAGATCGGGAACATCTCGCAGATGGCGTCCAGCGTGTGCTGCAATATGTGCAGGCCGCCGGTCTGCGAATAGGAGACATACTGGTCGGTGCCGGCGCCGATCACCAGTTCGCCCTTGTCGGACTGCGAGATATAGGCGTGCACCGTGTTCGACATCACCACGCAGGGAACCACCGGCTTGACCGGCTCCGACACCAGCGCCTGCAGCGGATAGCTTTCCAGCGGCATGCGCACGCCGGCCATGTTCATGATCACTGAGGAATGGCCGGCGGCAACGACGCCGACCTTCTTGGCACCGATGAAGCCGCGCGTCGTGTCGACGCCCAAAACCGCGCCATTGGCCGCCCGCTTGACCCCGGTGACCTCGCAATTCTGAATGATATGGACGCCGCGCGCCGAGGCGCCGCGCGCATAGCCCCAGGCAACCGCATCGTGGCGCGCCGTGCCGCCGCGCCGCTGCAGCGCCGCACCGACCACCGGATAGCGCGCATCCCTGGAGGTGTTGAGCGGCGGGCAGAATTCCTTCGCCTGCTCCGGCGTCAGCCACTCATTGTCGATACCGTTCAGCCGGTTGGCGTGCACGTGGCGCTTCAGCACCTGCACGTCGTGCACATTGTGCGCGAGCATCATGACGCCGCGCGCCGAATACATGACGTTGTAGTTGAGCTCCTGGCTCAGCCCATCCCACAGCTTCAGCGCATGATCGTAAATGCCGGCGCTCTCGTCATAGAGATAGTTGGAGCGGATGATGGTGGTGTTGCGGCCTGTGTTGCCGCCGCCGAGCCAGCCCTTTTCCAGCACCGCGACATTGGTGATGCCGTGAACCGTGGCGAGGTAATAGGCGGTGGCCAGGCCATGGCCGCCGGCGCCGACGATGATGACGTCGTATTCTTTCCTGGGCTCAGGCGAGGACCACTGTTCTTCCCAGCCCTTGTGGCCGCGCATGGCTTCACGGGCGATGGCGAATACCGAATATTTCTTCAACGTCCCAACCTCGCCCCAAAAAGGCTTCGCGAATGGCGGCCGGCGTTCATTCGGTCCCGGCGCGCGAGGTGTATCACTAGCGAAACAGCGCTTCCACCCTTGCGCTGTTTGCGACGGCGCTTGCCGTTTTGCGCCGTGGTGAAAAAGACGCATCCGGCGCGTCGGCGCTTTCCAGCATCTTGGCGGGTATCGGGTGGCTCGCTTTGCCTCGATCTGCGACCAAGCATCCCAACCGCCGGTCAAGCCGGCGCGAAGAAAAGGATGCAAAAATGTTCGCACTCGCCAACAAGATCGCCATCGTCACCGGCGCCAGTTCCGGCATCGGCCGCGCCACGGCAAAACTCTTCGCGGAGGAAGGCGCCAAGGTCATCGTCGCCGCCCGCCGCCAGGCCGAGCTCGACGCGATTGTCGCCGAAATCGCGGATGCCGATGGCATCGCCTTCGCGCTTGCCGGCGATGTCCGCGACGAAGCCTACGCAAAGGCCCTTGTCGATCTGGCGGTCGAAAAATTCGGCGGGCTCGACATCGCCTTCAACAATGCCGGCGCTGTCGGCCTGATGGGACCGATAGCCGAACTGCCGCTGGAAGGCTGGCGCGAGACGCTCGACACCAATCTCACCAGCGCGTTTCTCGGCGCCAAATACCAGGTGCCGGCAATGGTCGAGCGTGGCGGTGGTTCGCTGATCTTCACCTCCACCTTCGTCGGCCACACAGTCGGCATGCCAGGCATGACCAGTTATGCCGCAAGCAAGGCCGGCCTGATCGGACTGACACAGGTGCTTGCCGCCGAATACGGCCCGAAAGGCGTGCGGGTCAACGCGTTGCTGCCCGGCGGCACAGACACGCCGGCGGCAACCTTCAAGACCCCGGAATCACGGGCCTTCGTCGAAGGCCTGCATGCTTTGAAGCGTGTCGCTATGCCGGAGGAGATCGCCCGTTCGGCACTCTATCTCGCCTCCGATGCCTCGAGCTTTACCACCGGAGCCGCTCTGTTTGCCGATGGCGGCGTGTCGATCAATCGGACGTGAAGACTTTTCGCGTCCGGAATGCATGCTCATAGCCGCCAGGCAGACGGCCGGTCTTGATTTTTCGCCGCGATTTGGCGATGCCGTTTCTGTCCAAAAGCGGGGTCTGGAACCATGTTGCTGATCAGAACCTATGTGACTGCGAGTGCGATCGAAGGCGTCGGCGTGTTCGCTGCGGAGCCGATCAGGAAAGGCGCTTCGATCTGGCGGCTCGATCCGGATTTCGACCGCCTGGTCCCCATGGACAAATACGAAGCGGCACCCCCGCATCTCAGGGAACTGCTCGACCGCTATGCCTATCCCAGCCCCGACCGGCCAGGTTTCATGGTCTATGAAGTCGACAATGGCCGCTTCATGAACCATTCCAGCAATCCGAATACGGATTTTTCGCAATATGGCGGGGCCACCGCGACCCGCGACATCGCCGTGGGCGAGGAGATCACCTGCGACTACGGCGAGTTCTTCGAGGATTTCGAGCTGCTGCACCTCGCGACGGCCTAGTCGGCTCCTTATCTCAAGGCAAACAGACTGCGGCTGACACCGCAAATTCATTTCCGCTGTGGACAGCGCGGCATGATTCTGCTATCAGCCGCCACAATTCGTGGTGTAAACCGCCGCGGAGGCTAGCGGCTATGATCGCTTGCCTGTTGATATCAAACCCGAAAGACAGGATTGCCCGTGCAGGTACTCGTCCGCGACAATAACGTTGATCAGGCGCTTCGCGCTCTCAAGAAGAAGATGCAGCGCGAAGGCATTTTCCGCGAAATGAAGATGCGCGGTCACTACGAGAAGCCGTCCGAGAAGCGCGCCCGCGAAAAGGCTGAAGCCGTTCGCCGCGCCCGCAAGCTGGCCCGCAAGCGCGCCCAGCGCGAAGGCCTGCTGCCGATGACGCCGCGCCCTGTTGCAGCCGGCGCCGCTGGTGGTGCAGCTGGCGCTCCGCGTCCGCCGCGGTTCTAACGCCAATTTTTCGTCCTTTTCGAAGGATATCAGAGGTGGCGCGATGTGGAATCGCCGCCACCTTTTTGTTTTGATGTGACCGGTCCGGAGGGGGAGCCGGATCTGAACGACGCGGCTTGAAGTGAGGACAGGGCAGACATGAACGCAACGAGCGTGGAGCGCGGGACCGCATTGCGTGGTTTCGCCCTGACAGCGGCCCTGCTCTCCGGACTGGCGCTTGCCGGCTGCCAAACGGCGGGCCCGACCGGTGAATTCAACAACATCGACAAGGCGCAAGGCTCGAGCGAGAACATTTCCTCGCTGTCGGCGGTCATCCAGCGCAATCCCCAGGATCCCGAAGGCTACAATGTGCGCGGCTCGGCCTATGGCCGTGGCGGTCAGTACCAGGCGGCGCTCAAGGATTTCAATCAAGCCATCCAGCTCAATCCGAATTTCTTCCAGGCCTATTCGAATCGTGCGCTCATCCAGCGCTTCCTCGGCAACCAGGAAGCCGCACTCGCGGACTACAACCGTTCGATCCAGATCAACTCGAACTATGACGCCGCCTATATCGGCCGCGGCAATCTCTACCGCAAGGCGGGTCGCACCCAGGACGCCTTCAACGACTTTCAGAAGGCGATCCAACTCGATACGACCGACGCGCGCGCCTACCACAATCGAGGCCTGATCTATCAGAGCCAGGGCCAGCACAAATTCGCCATCGAGGATTTCTCGACCGCCATCTCGCTGGCGCCGGACGCCGCCGAGCCCTACAACGGCCGCGGCCTCTCCTATCTGGCAACCAATGACGAGGACAACGCCTTCTCCGATTTCAACATGGCGATCAAGCTCGACGGCAAGAACGCCGAGGCCTGGGCCAACCAGGCGCTGATCTACGAGCGGCGCGGTGACAAGGCCAAAGCCGCGAAATCCTATAAGGAAGCCGTTCGCCTCGACCCGACCTACCAGCCGGCCAAGGATGGCCTCGCCCGCGTCAGCTGATCTCGGTTCGGCAAACGCTTCCCATACAAATCCGCGTGACATCCAAATGCCGCGGGATCCTTGGCGTGTCCGAAAAGACGCACTTCGCAACCGCGCATTAACCCCGGCAGGAGGCTTTCGGCCCCTGCCTTGATCGCGCCAAGTTTTCAGCGGAACGGTCTGGCCTCCCAAGCCGTTATCGAAAAGCAATTTGCGAAAGGACCCTCCCATGATCAAGAAACTCGCCTGCGCCGCTGCCCTCGCCACGACGATGTTCGCGGTGGCTCCAGCCAGCGCCGGCAAGCTGCAACTCGGCACGCTCGATTGCACCATCGACGGCGGCACCGCTTATATCGTCGCTTCCAACAAGGGCGTGTCCTGTGTCTTCCGGCCTCATCATCACGGGCCGTCCGAGGTTTACACAGGCGTCATCTCCAAGATCGGCCTCGATGTCGGCCAGACACATCAGGGCCAGCTCGTCTGGGCCGTGCTGGCTGCGACCCGGGACCGTGACGGAGGCGATCTCGCCGGCAGCTATTACGGCGTCAACGCCGAGGCGAGCGTGGTGACCGGCGGCGGCGCCAATCTGCTGGTTGGCGGCCTGGACAGCGCCTTCATGCTGGAGCCGCTCAGCGTCCAGGCGCAGACCGGCGTCAACCTTGCCGTGGCCGTGACCTCGCTCCAGCTGATCCATTCATTCAAGTGATCGCATGGAGCCGTGCGCTCCATGACCCCTCACCCAACGGCGCGGAACCAGATAGGATGGTTCCGCGCCGTTGATTTTTGAGGGACCATCATGCTGAAGACAGCCATTGCTGCTGCCATATTCGCTACCGTGTTTGCCGGAGCAGCGCAGGCGCAGGACCGAGGCATAGAGCTCGGTACGCTTGACTGTGCCATTGGCGGCGGCACCGGCTTCATCTTCGGCTCGAGCAAGGATCTGAGCTGCACCTTCAACCCCGCCGACAAGAGCTTCGCGCCGGAAGCCTATTTCGGCGCCGTCAACAAATACGGCCTCGACATCGGCACGACGAAGCAGACGGTCATGCAGTGGATCGTGCTGACGCCGCTGAAGAACATCTACGCGCCGGGTGCGCTGGCCGGCGACTACATCGGCGCCAGCGCCGAGGTGACGGCCGCCGTCGGCGCCGGCGCCAATCTCCTGGTCGGCGGCTCCGCTCAGGCCTTCACCTTGCAGCCGCTCAGCTTGCAGACGCAGACCGGCATGAACCTCGCGATCGGCGTCAGCCAGTTCCAGCTGCGCAGCACCGAGAACTGATCGCGCAACGAACCCGCCAATCGGAAAGGCTGCCGCGCGAACGGTCTCCAAAAAACCGCTTGAGCTCAACCCCGGTTGAGGTTTTACAAGCCTGCCCCGAACGCAACAACGCCTCGATGCGGCGCCCGATCCGGCGCTGTCGAACCGCATGGTCCTGCCGGAAACCCGCACTGGCTTCTGGCGTCCTGCGCTGGCGTCGAGATATGCAAGACAGGGGTGAAAATGACCGGGATCAGCACAAACAAGGTCGACTGGCGCGGATTATGGGCAAGCGGCGACCTGGCGCGCTTCTGCTTCATCAGCCTCGGCATCCTGTTGCACGCCACCAACGAGACGATGGTGGCAACGGTGATGCCGGCCATGGTCGGCGAACTGGCGGGCGTGCAGCTCGTCGGCTGGTCGCTGGCGATCTACGAACTCGGTGCCATCGTTGCCGGCGCGGCCGCCGGACGGCTGGTGAGTTATGTCCCCTTGCGCACCAACATGGTGGTCGCAGCCCTGCTCTACGCAGCAGGCGCCCTGATCTGCGCCACCTCGCCTTCCATGCAACTGTTCCTCGCCGGCCGCCTGATCGAAGGACTTGGCGGCGGTGCGCTGGTGTCGCTGGCCTTCGTCTCGGTCGAACGACTGTTCTCGCGCGCCATCTGGCCGCAGCTTTTCGGCATCATGTCGGCGATCTGGGGCGTCGCCGCCTTCAGCGGACCATTGCTCGGCGCGATCATGACCGAGCTTTTGTCATGGCGCTGGGCCTTCGGCATCTTCACCCTCGGCGGCGCAGCCATGGCGCTGGCAAGTTTCATCGTGCTCGACACGCCGGAGGCGACGAGGCCGAAGGCGAGCGCAGGCGGGGCGCCGCCCTTCCCGTTCGCGGCCCTTGCCTGCCTTGCCGTTGCCGTGGTGCTGATCGCCTCGGCCGGCGTCGACATCGCCTTGCTGCGCTCTTCGCTGCTGATGGCCTTCGGCCTCATCGGCCTGCTGCTGTTCTTCACCATCGACGCGCTGAAGCCGCTTTCGCGGCTGTTCCCGGCGCGGCTGTTCTCATGGCGCACGCCGGTCGGCGCCGGCATGACCATGGTTGCCGCCTTTTCGGTGGCCACCTGTTCCTTCGGCGTCTACGGGCCGCTGCTGCTGACCAGCCTTCACGACATTCCGCTGCTGACCACCGGCTACATCATCGCCGCCGAATCGATCGCCTGGTCGATCCTGTCGATCCTGGTCGCCAACGCGCCGCCGCGGCGCGAGCGGCTGATTATCATCAGCGGCGCGGTGATGATCGCGGCCGGCATCGCCGGCTTTGCCTACACGATACCCCTGGGTTCCATCCCGCTCATCCTGATCTGCGCCCTGTTGCAAGGCGGCGGCTTCGGCATCGCCTGGCCGTTCCTGACACGCGTCATCGTCGCCTCCGCCCCGGAGAGCGAGCAGACCATCGCCTCGGCGGCGGTGCCGACCATGCAGCGCATCGGCTACGCCGTGGGTGCAGCCCTTGCCGGCATCGTCGCCAATGCCAGCGGCTTTTCGCAAGGTTTGAACCACGACGCGGCGGCGAATGTCGCGTCCTGGCTGTTTCTTGCCTTCGTCCCGCTCGGCATTGTCGGCTGCCTGGCGGCCTTGCGGGTTTCCAGGCCGCTTGGCCAGCAGCTGGAAGCTACTGGCTAGAAGCGCCCAACCCGCTCATTCGACCTCGCGCAGGCGGTAGCCGACGCCGGTCTCGGTGGTGATGTAGCGCGGCTGATCGGGGCTCTTCTCGATCTTCTGCCTGAGCTGCCGCACATAGACCCTGAGATACTGCACGTCGGTCGAGTCGCCCCAGACCTGCTTCAACAGGAAATGGTGGGTCAGCACCTTGCCGGCGTGCTGCACCAGCATGCGCAGGATGTCGTATTCCTTCGGCGACAGCTTTACCTCCTTGCCCTCGACCTTGACGATGCGCTTGACCAGATCGACGCTGAGATCGCCGGTCTGGAAAATCGGCTTCTCGCCCTGTTGCTGGAACTTGTGGCGGAGCGCCACGCGGATGCGTGCGACCAGTTCGTTCATGCCGAAGGGTTTGGTGACATAGTCGTCGGCGCCGAGCTCCAGGGCCTGGACGATACCGGCCTCGTCGGTCCGGCTGGACAGGATGACCACCGGAATGTCGAGGCCGTCGTCGCGCCATTTGCGCAGCAACTCATGGCCGCTCATGCCGGGCAGGCCAAGGTCGAGCAAGACGAGGTCCGGCTTCTCCGCCTCCATCAGCTCGATGGCCGCCCTGGCATTCGGCGCCTCGCTGATCGCGTAGCCCTGGCTGCCGAGGCCGACGCGCAGCAGCTTGCGGATCGGCGGCTCGTCATCGACGACCAGTATCCTGACGTTCGAGTTGGTCATGCCAGGTCACCCACATCGTCGGTATTCGAAGCGTCGAAGTTGGGCGGATTTGCCGGCTTGGGCATTTTGATGGTGAAGACCGCGCCCGAACCGTCGGTCCGGTTTGCCGCCGTGATCGTGCCACCCATCGCCTCGATGAAGCCGCGGCAGATCGACAGGCCGAGCCCGGTGCCGGCGCGGATCTGATCGCGCTTGCGCACCCGGTAGAAGGTGTCGAAAATCCGTTCCAGATCGCCGGGAGGAATGCCCGGCCCTTCATCCATGATCTGCAGCAGGACGGAGCCGTTGTCGGTCCAGCCCTGGACGCGGATCGTCGAGCCGGCCGGGGCATATTTCGCCGCATTGTCGAGAAGATTGAACAACGCTTGCTCGAACAGCACCGGGTCGACCTTCAACATCGGCAAATCCCTGGGAATGTCCGTCTCGATCTTGTGCTCGCCGGTGATTTTCCTGGCCCTTTGCAGGGCGGAGCCGACGATGTCGCCGACATAGTGAAAGGCGTAGTTCGGCTCCATCGCGCCGGACTCGATCTTGGTCATGTCGAGCAGATTGGCGATGAAGCGGTTCAACCGCTCGGATTCGTCGAGCACCGTCGACAGCAGTTCGGCCCGATCCGGTTCGGGAAGTGCTGCTGAAAAATCCCGCAGCGTGCCGGCGGCGCCCATGATGGCGGCGAGCGGCGTCTTCAGATCATGGGAAATGGAGGTGAGCAGCGCCGAGCGCAGCCTGTCCGCCTCGGCGGCGAGCTTGGCCCGGTCGACGTCGGCGACCAGTTGGATACGCTCGATGGCGACCGCCGCCTGGTCGGCCAGTGCGTCGAGAAGCCGCTGCTGCTCGGGCGTCAGCAGCGGCCCCTGCTTGTCGTTGTCGAGGCCGACGACCCCGATGGCCGTGCGCCCGGTGCGCAAGGGCAGATAGAGTCGCTTGGCGCCGGGAAGCGTGTCGGCGCCGCGACCTGCGGCACGATTGTGCTCCCAGGCCCAGCGGGCGGCGGCGATGTCGGCTTCGGCCAGCGTGTCATCAGGCGGATAGCCGGCCTTGACGGTGATCGTCCCGTCTTCCGGCAAAAGCAGCACCACGCGCAGCTTCAGCATCGAGGCGATCTGGAAGGCCGTGGCCCAGAGGACGTCGTCCAGCGTCCCGGCGCCGGCGAGCTTCTTCGAAAAGAGGTAGATATCCTCCGTCGCCCGCGCCCGCGAGCGGGCGGCGACCGCCTGGCGCTGCACGCGCGCCGTCAGATTGCTGGCAATGACCGCAACGACGAGAAAGACGCCAAGCGCGACGATGCTCTCCGGATCCCTGATCGTCAGCGTATAGCGCGGCTCCAGGAAGAAATAATTGAAAGCAAGGGCGCTGACGAAACAAGCATACAGAGCCGGCCACAGGCCGCCGGTCACCGCCGATGCCAGCACCCCGATGAGCAGAATGATCGCCAGATTGCGAACGTCGAGAAACTGATCGAGAAGGACGGCGAAGGCGAGCGAGCCGATGACAAAGGCCGTCGCCTTGAGATAGGGCCGGATTTCGAACTGCCACTGCTCGTCGGCCGCCTTGACGCTCCGCGACGCCGCCTCGGTGCCGCGTTCGCTTCCCGAAATGACATGGACGCTGATATCGCCGGCGTTGCGGATGAGATCATAGGTGAGCGAGCCTTCGATCAATTCGCGCCAGCGCGACCGGGTCGGCCTGCCGACGACGATATGGGTAAAATTGTTCGCCGTCGCATAACGCACGATGTCCTGCGCCACATTCTGACCCGGAATGGTCGTCACCTCGGCGCCAAGCTGCTGGGCAAGGCGCAGGTTCGTCGCCAGCCGGTCCTTGTCATCCTCGGGCATGCTGGCCGAGCGCGTGCTGTCGACGTGCAGCGCCGTCCACGGCGCACGCAGCCGGTCGGCCAGCCTGCGTGCATAGCGCACGCGGGCCGCTCCTCCAGGTTGCGCGTCGAGGCAGACGAGGACCCTTTCGCCTGCCGCCCATGGTCCGGGAATGGCGTGCGCCTGCATATGGATGAGCAACTGGTCGTCGACACGCTGCGCGGTGCGGCGCAGCGCCAGTTCCCTGAGCGCCGTCAGATTGCCCGGCGAGAAATAGTTCTCGATCGCGCGCTGCGCGGTGTTGGGGAAATAGACCTTGCCTTCCTCGAGCCGCTTGATCAGGTCGTCGGGGGTGAGATCGATGATCTCGACATCGTCGGCCTGGTCGATGATGGAATCGGGAACCGTCTCGCGGACCCTGACCTTGGTGATCTGGGCGACGACGTCGTTCAGGCTTTCGACATGCTGGATGTTGAGCGTCGTATAGACGTCGATGCGGTGCGTCAGGATCTCCTGGACGTCGAGGTAGCGCTTGGGATGGCGGCTGCCGGGCGCATTGGTGTGGGCGAGTTCGTCGACAAGAACCAGCGCCGGGCGCCGGGCGAGGATGGCGTCGATATCCATCTCGTCGAGGATGCGCCCTTTGTAGTCGACCTTGCGGCGGGGAATGACCTCATAGCCCTCGACCAGGGCCAGCGTCTCCTTGCGGCCATGCGTCTCGACGACGCCGATCACCACATCCACGCCGTCGGCCAGCCTGGCGCGGCCCGACATCAGCATCTCATAGGTTTTGCCGACGCCCGGTGCCGCGCCGAGGAAAATTCTTAGGCGGCCGCGACCCTCCCGCTCGGCATGGTCAAGCAGTGCGTCGGGCGAGGGTCTGGTGTCGCTGCTTCTGTCGTCAGGCATCGGGATCGATCATGGATGGCGCCGGGGGTACTGTCGATCCCCGGCCGCCGCCATTCACTCTTTCGCTACGTCCAGCGCAAGGTTGAGGCCAAGCACATTGACCACAGGCTCGCCCATGAAGCCGAGTTCCCTGCCCTCGACTTGGGCATCGACAAGCGCCTTGACCCTGGCTTCCTCGATGCCCCTGGCCTTGGCCACCCGAGCGACCTGGAAGTAGGCGGCTTCCGGGCTGATGTCGGGATCGAGGCCACTGCCGGACGTCGTCACCAGGTCCATCGGCACAGGCTGGTTCGGCTTTTCCGCTTTCAACTTCTCGGCCTCGCCCTTGATACGATCGATCAGCTTGGGATTGGTCGGACCGAGATTGCTGCCGCTCGAGGCGGCTGCATTGTAGCCGTCGCCGGCAGCCGAGGGGCGGCCGTGGAAATACTTGTCGCTGGCAAACCCCTGGCCGATCGATTCGGAGCCGATGATCTTGCCGTCCCTCTCGACCAGGCTGCCATTGGCCTGCCGCGGAAACAGCGCCTGGGCGATGCCGGTCATGCCCAGGGGATAGATCAGGCCGGTCAGGACCGTGAAGAAGACGATCATGATGATCGCGGGTCTTATCTGGGTGAGCATGGAGATGTTCCTCAAAGCAATTCCAGGAAAAGTGTGAAGCGGTTTTCCCTAGGGAATTGCGTTAAAACAAAGAGTTAAGCGAGGCCAAGCGCGGTGACGATCATGTCGATCGCCTTGATGCCGACGAAAGGCACGATGAGGCCGCCGAGGCCGTAGACGAGAAGATTGCGGCTGAGCAGCGCGCCGGCGCCGATGGCCCGATATTTGACGCCCTTCAGCGACAGCGGGATCAGCGCGATGATGATCAGCGCGTTGAAGATGATGGCCGACAGGATGGCACTCTGCGGCGTCGCCAGATGCATGACGTTGAGTGCCTGCAACGGGCCGGTCGTCTGTCCCGGTGCGACGTAGAAGACGGCGAACATCGCCGGGATGATGGCGAAATACTTGGCGACGTCGTTGGCGATCGAGAAGGTCGTCAGCGAGCCCCGCGTCATCAAGAGCGCCTTGCCGATCTCGACGATCTCGATGAGCTTGGTCGGATCGCTGTCGAGATCGATCATGTTGCCGGCCTCGCGGGCGGCGACCGTGCCGGTGTTCATGGCGACACCGACATCGGCTTGCGCGAGGGCCGGCGCATCGTTGGTGCCGTCGCCGCACATGGCAACCAGCTTGCCCTTGGCCTGTTCGTCGCGGATCAGCTTCAGCTTGTCCTCCGGTGTGGCCTGGGCGAGGAAGTCGTCGACGCCGGCTTCCGCAGCGATGGCCGCCGCCGTCATCGGGTTGTCGCCGGTGATCATCACCGTGCGGATGCCCATGCGGCGCAGTTCGGTGAAGCGCTCCCTGATACCGCCCTTGACGATGTCCTTGAGGTGGATGACGCCGAGCAGGCGGCCGTCGCGTTCGACCGCCAGCGGCGTGCCGCCGGACTTGGCGATCTCGTCGGCGATGGCCTGGAGATCCCTGACGGTATCGCTGCCGGGCCGCGTGGCATGGGCTGCGACCGTCGATTGGTTGACATGGGCAAGCACGGAATCCACGGCGCCCTTGCGCACCGACGAACCATCGATGTCGACGCCGCTCATACGGGTCTGTGCTGTGAAGGGCACGAAGGTGGCGTGCAGCGTTGCCATGTCGCGGGCGCGGATGGCGTATTTCTCCTTGGCCAGCACGACGATGGAACGGCCTTCCGGCGTTTCGTCGGCGAGCGAGGCAAGCTGGGCCGCGTCGGCCAGTTCCTGTTCGGTGACGCCCTTGACCGGGCGGAACTGCGTCGCCTGGCGGTTGCCGAGCGTGATCGTGCCGGTCTTGTCGAGCAGCAGCGTGTCGACGTCGCCTGCGGCTTCCACGGCGCGACCCGACATGGCCAGCACGTTGAATCGCACCAGGCGGTCCATGCCGGCGATGCCGATGGCCGAAAGCAGCGCCCCGATCGTGGTCGGGATCAAGGTGACGAACAGCGCCACCAGAACGGTCACCGAAATGTAGCCGCCCGAATAGGAAGCAAAACTCGGGATCGTCGCGGTGGCCAGCACGAAGATCAGCGTCATGCCGACGAGCAGGATGTTGAGCGCGATCTCGTTCGGCGTCTTCTGGCGCTCCGCACCTTCGACCAGCGAGATCATGCGGTCGAGGAAGGTGTGGCCGGAAGCCGCCGTGATGCGCACGCGAACCCAGTCGGACAGCACCTGCGTGCCGCCGGTGACCGCCGAACGATCGCCGCCGGATTCGCGGATCACCGGCGCGGATTCGCCCGTGATCGCGGCCTCGTTGACCGAAGCGACGCCTTCGATCACTTCGCCGTCGGACGGGATGATGTCGCCGGCCTCGACCAGCACGGCATCGCCGACCTTGAGGCTGGTGCCGGGCACAAGTTTGTATTTGGTGCGGTCTTCACCGGTCAAAAGCTTGGCCTTGGTCTCGGTGCGTGCCTTGCGCAGCGAATCCGCCTGCGCCTTGCCGCGGCCTTCTGCGACCGCTTCGGCGAAGTTGGCGAACAGCACGGTGAACCAAAGCCAGATGATGATCTGCAGCGTGAAGCCGAGATTGCCGCCGCCGGAGACCAGGTCCTTGACGAACAGCACCGTGGTGAGCGCCGAGACGACGGCAACGACGAACATCACCGGGTTCCTGGCCAGCGTGCGCGGGTCGAGCTTGCGGAAGGCGCCGCCGATGGCGGGAAGCAGGATGCTGGCATCCATGATGCTGGCTGATTTCGAGTTGCTCATTTTGAAGCTCCGGCTTCGGTGTTGTTGGACGGCACCGGATGATCGGATGCCGAAAAGAGATGGGGCGGCCCGTAGGCCAGCAGCCAGAGGACGAGCATGACTGCCGCAAGGCCGAGAAACGTCGACAGGGTCGGGAAAGGAGGAGGTCCCTCCTCCTTTCCGTGATCGTCCCTGTGGGCGACCTTGCGGCGCATGGCATTGAACCACGACATGGCGGCCTCAGAAGGTCTGCCCGTGAGCCATCGCCAGGTGCTCGATGATCGGCCCGACGGCGAGCGCGGGGAAGAAGGTGAGGCCACCGACGATCAGGATGACGCCGATCAGCAGCCCGACGAACAGCGGGCCGTCGGTCGGGAAGGTGCCGGCGGAGGCCGGAACCGTTTTCTTCGCCACCAGCGAGCCGGCAATGGCCAGCGCCGGGATGATGACCAGGAAGCGGCCCATCAGCATGCCGATGCCGATGGTGATGTTGTACCAGGGCGTGTTGCCGCTGAGGCCGCCAAAGGCCGAACCGTTGTTGGCCGCCGCCGACGTGTAGGCATAGAGGACCTCCGAGAAGCCGTGCGGGCCGGCATTGCCCATCGACGCCACGCCGGTCGGCAGCACGACGGCGATGGCCGTGAAGATCAGCATCGCCAGCGGCAGGCACAATATGGCCAGCATCGCCATCTTGACCTCCTTGGCCTCGATCTTCTTGCCGAGATATTCGGGCGTGCGACCGACCATCAGGCCGGCGACGAAGACGGCGACGACGATGTACATCAGGATGCCATAGAGGCCCGCGCCGACACCGCCGACGATGACTTCGCCAAGCTGCATGTTGATGATCGGGATCATGCCGCCGAGCGCCGTGAACGAGCCGTGCATGGCGTTGACAGCGCCGCAGGAAGCGGCCGTGGTGATGACGGCAAACAGCGCCGACAAGGCGATGCCGAAACGTGTCTCCTTGCCCTCCATGTTGCCGCCGTCGATGCCCAGCGCATGCACCAGCGGGTTGCCGGCGGCTTCCGCCCAGTAGCAGATGGCGACACCGGCGATGAACATGACGCCCATGGCCGAGAGGATCGCCCAGCCCTGGCGCTGGTTGCCGATCATGCGGCCGAAGACATTGGTCAAGGCGGCGCCGATGGCGAAGATCGACACCATCTGGATCAGGTTGGAGATCGCGTCGGGGTTCTCGAACGGGTGCGCGGCATTGGCGTTGAAGAAGCCGCCGCCATTGGTGCCGAGCATCTTGATGGCCACCTGCGAAGCGACCGGGCCGACGGCGATGGTCTGCTGCGCGCCTTCGAGCGTCGTGGCGTTGACATAGGCGCCCAGCGTCTGCGGCATGCCGAGCCAGACATAGGCCAGCGTCAGCACGACGCAGAACGGCAGCAGCAGATAGAGTGTGGAGCGGGTCATATCGACCCAGAAATTGCCGATCGACTTGCCCGATGCGCGGGCAAAGCCGCGGATCAGCGCAATGGCGATGGCAATGCCGGTGGCCGCCGAAACGAAGTTCTGCACCGTCAGCCCGGCCATCTGCACGAGATAGGACATCGTGCTCTCGCCACCATAGTTCTGCCAGTTGGTGTTGGTCATGAAGCTGGCGGCGGTGTTGAAGGCGAGCCCAGGCTCGACCGCTGTCATGCCGGCCGGGTTGTAGGGCAGGCTGCCCTGCAGGCGCTGCAGGGCGTAGAGCACCAGGAAGCCGGCAAGGTTGAAGAGCAGCAGGGCGACCGCATAGGTGGTCCAGTGCTGTTCCTCGCGTTCGCTGGTTCCGCAAACACGGTACAGCCCGCGCTCGAGCGGGCCGAAGAGGGGCGAGAGCAGCGTCCGGTCGCCGTCGAAGACGCGGTGCATGTAGCCGCCGAGCGGCTTCACCAGCAATATCACGATCCCGCAATAGACCAGGATCTGTATCCAACCGTTCAGTGTCATGGCTGTGGCTTTCCGTGCCTTCAGAAGCGTTCTGGACGAACGAGCGCGTAGGTCAGGTAGGCGAGCAGGAACAGCGTCACGCCGCCACCGAGAATATAGTCGACGATCATTTTCTCAGCCTCGCTCTAGAGCGCGTCGCAAGCTTTGATGTAGGCGAAACAAAGGGTGAAGAACAAAATTCCGATCCCGATAACGGATATATCCATTGTGTTATTCCTTTTGTTCTTTTGTACTTTGCGAATTTGACAGGAGATTTCGCAATATCTCGAAATTTTCCCGTCGCATCTTTGGCGACGAAACCGAATGTGTTTTCTGAAGGGAATATGGACCCGATCGCCATAAAGGTTCGAGACGGGGCGCAGTGGAAAGAAAGAGGAATTTCATAAAGATTTTTGCGCGGACTCTTCCCAACACTCCACGCAGGGGATTGTCGCGCAAGGCAGGCGGCCAGCCACAGGATTGCGATTTGCTTGCGAGCTGCCGGAAACGGGAAAGCCCGGCTGGGGCCAGCCGGGCCTTCTATGGTGGTGTGGCTTAAGTCGCCACGGAGGGTATCGATCTTCAGGCGGCGTAGCCGCCATAGCCACGCGCAACGGCGTGCACGCCCGCCACCGGCTCGAGGTCCGGCCACAGGATACAAGAAGCTTGCGCAAACTGGACGAGCGCGTGGCGGGCCTGCTCGATGGTCACATAGCCTGGGATGGCGAGTTCACATGCTTCCACCGCGTTGCGGTAGAGCGGGCCGCGGCGGGAGGTCGTCCAATTGGTGAGGAAGTCGTGCATTTCGGCCAGCGACGCAATCTCGCGTTTGAAGCCAAGGCCGACCGAGAGTGCGACCGGGGAATGAAACAGCTTGTCGTGCATGAAGCGGGCTCCTGGTTTTTTTGCGCGCTTGGAGAGATATCCGGCGGGTCCGCGAACGGGACGCCCTGAAACGCGCAATGAGGCCGGAGGTTCCAAGCTTGGGTCTTGGCGGTTTTTGATTGTGCCTGGTCGGCGAAATTATCAATTTCGCAGCGCAACGATCGTGTGCCGGACGCTCAACGGCTCCGCTTCCACTTGGCGACGGCAGGCTCTCCAAAATCCCGAAGGAGCCATCGAGATCGCTTGCCGCCCTGAGGCTCACGCCTTCTTCACGAACTCGGTCTTGAGCACCAGGCCTTTCACTTGCTTGGTGTTGCATTCGATCTCGCCGGGATTGCCGTTCAGGCGGATAGCCTTCACCAACGTGCCGCGCTTGATCGTTTCCGAAGTGCCTTTGACTTTGAGGTCCTTGATCAGCGTGACGGAATCGCCGTCATTCAATTGAGCGCCATTGCTGTCGCGCACGATTACATCGTTCGGCATGCCATCTCCTGTGATTGGCAGGTTTCAAGGGCAGAGCGCGGCGGGATGTTTACCGCCCTGCTTCGCGCAAAGGCTCGGGCTTGTCCTGCGAAGCTCGTAGAGCGAAGCAGGAATGGCGGAGAGAGCGGGATTCGAACCCGCGTTACGGTCTCCCGTAAACACACTTTCCAGGCGTGCGCCTTCAACCACTCGGCCACCTCTCCGTCCATGCATGTCGCGTCGGCCGGTTTTGCCGCGCGGGTTGGGGAGATGCACCTCCCTTGGGGCAAGACGGAACTTTCGCCATCGGCGTCGCCAACCAGCAAACGCCTTCCCCTGCACCTGAGCCGTCGAAGCAACAGGCGCGGGGCTCATCTAGTCGATCCGACGGCGAATGCCAAGCCATAACGGCAGTCTATTCGCTTTGCCGGCCACACAGTCTTTCACGAGGCCGCCGGCATGCCCGTTTTTGCGGCCGCCGCCGCTGCAATGGTGTGCACAGGCAGGACCCCGCCCTTGACTTCCCCCGGAGTTGCCTGTCGGGTGCCGAGGCTTTGCGGGGGCATTGTGCGGACATGACATCGAGCAATGGACAGACGCCAGTCGGGCGGCCGGACAGCGGGCTGTCCTTCGTGCCGGTGGGCTGGCTTGTCTTCGTCATGGCGTGGTCGGTCTACGGCCTGATCTCCGTCTGGCCCGCGGTCGGCGCCACCGGCCTGCCAGACAGCGTGCTTTACCTTATCTATGGCGGGCTCGTCGTCGACATCGTCACCATCCTGTGGGGGCTTTACCTGCTCGGCCTCGCCTTCGGCCGCTCGGCCCGCTTCCCGCGCCAGTTCACGATCTGGCAGATTGCCATAATCGCCGGGCTGCTGGTCATCCATGCCTATGCCCCTACGGTGCCGGGATTCGTCTTCTCGGGCCAGGCGCTTGTCATCACCGGCGCCGAAATCGCCATCGGCGCGCTCTGCATCTATCTGTTGCGCCATGGATCCGAAGCCGATGCCGTTTATGTCAATCCGAAAACCGAGAGCCCATCGGCCTTCGTCTCGGTCATCGCCGCGCTGCTCGGCATCGTCCTGGGCGCGGTCATCGGCGCCGTGGGCGGATTCGCCATCGGCTCGGTGATCGCCGATGCCACCGAGATGAGCTGTTTCGAGGGCGCCTGCGGCTATTTCGCCGTGTTCACCGGCCTGGCCGGTCTGGTGATCGGCGCCATCGGCGGCGGCGTTTTTGCTGTCTGGCGTGTCCACCGGCACAAAAGGAAGCCGGCCGCATAATTCGCGCGGGCAACAAATCCGGGTTCACACGGTCTTTGAAGACTTCGCCGGCACGTCGGTTTGCGGCCACCAAACGCAAAAACCCGCCTGTGCGGCGGGTCATCGGCGCAAGTCAACGCCATACCGAAATTATTAGCATAGCTGCCCTCACATGTCAATGAAAAGCGACCCGACCGACTGTCGTCCGGCCCTCCGTTGACCTGAGTTTGGAGTCTGGAAATTCGCGTATGGCGATTGCGATCCAGCCATGCGCATTCTATCTCTGAAAAGCCCCTCGGCAGAGGACCAGCCCGGAGGAGGGTTCCGATGTTTCGCTTCGTCTTTCGTCTTGCTGCAATGATCGCGCTGTCGATTTCCGTCATCATGGCGGTGCTCGACGCGACACGCACAGTGGCGGCCTCCGTGCTGGTGCTGACCCCGCTCAACAGCAGTTGGCTGGCGGTCTCGCCCGACACGCGGGCCGCCTTCGAGACCTTCATCCGAACCAAGACCAGCCCGCTGCTGTGGGATGGCGCCATCGCCTGGGTGCTGAACCAGCCGGGCTTCGCCGTGTTCGCGATGCTGGCTTTCCTGCTCTATGCGATAGGCTACAGGCGGCAACGTCGCGCCGGACAGTTCGTCGCAAACTGATCCGCTTTCCGCGAAGAGAGGGAAACCCGCGCATGTTCTTTCTCAGCGACATGCTGAACAAGAAGCTCAATCTGCCGAAGCCCTCCGAGGCCCTGCCGGGCCGCGCCAGGGCGATCCCGACCGCATCCAGGCACAAGGTCTTGAAAAGACCGCTCAAGGGTCCTTATCCCGAGGGGCTGGAGACGGCCATGTTCGGGCTCGGCTGCTTCTGGGCTGCGGAGCGGCTGTTCTGGCAGGTCGAAGGCGTCTGGGTCACCGCGGCCGGCTATGCCGGCGGCTTGACGCCCAATCCGACCTATCAGGAGACCTGCACCGGGCTAACCGGTCATGCCGAAGCGGTGCTGGTGGTCCATGACCCCGGGATCGTCTCCTATGCTGGGCTTCTGAAGCTGTTCTGGGAAAGCCACGATCCCACGCAGGGCATGCGCCAGGGCAATGATGTCGGCACCGCCTATCGCTCCGCGATCTACACGAGCGACGAGGCGCAACTGTTGGCGGCGAGCGCCTCGCGCGATGCGTATGAGACCTCGCTGCGCGGTGCCGGCCACGGCAGGATCACCACCGAGATCGCCCCGGCGGCCGAATTCTACTTCGCCGAAGCCGATCACCAGCAATATCTGGCAAAGAACCCTTACGGCACGTGCAATCTCAAAGGCACCGGTGTCGCTTGCGCCATCCCTGCCGCCGCCTCCGCCTGACACTTGGCGCAAGGACAAGCTGCGGTGCGGCTTGCCCGCACCAAGCTTTTCCAAAAGGTCAAAATTCCGCGTGAATTTTGTTTCGGGCCATGCCAGATTGCCGCCGAGCGGGAGGGAATACACTCCTGGCTGACGTCGCATGCCTGCCGGAGAACCGGGCCGGCATGCGGTGCGTAACGGAAAAAATAACCGACAGGGTGTGGATCACATGAAACGTATCGTTCTCGGCCTCCTGGCCGCAACCGCAATGGTTCTTCCGGCTTTCGCCGCGGATGTCCAGCCGGCCATCCTCTATGATCTCGGCGGCAAATTCGATAAATCCTTCAACGAGGCTGCCTATCACGGCGCCGAGAAATTCAAGACGGAAACCGGCACGGCCTACGTCGAATTCGAGGTCTCCAACGCCTCGCAGCGTGAGCAGGCGCTGCGCCGCTTCGCCGAGGACGGCCACAACCCGATCGTCATGGCCGGCTTCGCCTGGGAGGATGCGCTGAAGAAGGTCGCGGCCGAATATCCCGATCTCAACTTCGCCATCATCGACGACGCCGTCGACATGCCCAATGTCCGCTCGCTGGTATTCAAGGAAAACGAAGGCTCCTATCTCGTCGGCATCATGGCGGCGATGGCCTCGAAGTCGAAGAAGGTCTCCTTCGTCGGCGGCATGGACATCCCGCTGATCCGCAAGTTCGAATGCGGCTATGTCGGCGGTGCCAAATCGGCCGGCGCGACCGATGTCATCCAGAACATGACGGGTGACACGCCGGCTGCCTGGAACGATCCGGCCAAGGGCGGCGAGATCGCCAAGACGCAGATCGACCAGGGCTCCGACGTGGTCTACGCCGCGGCAGGCGGTACCGGCGTCGGCGTGCTGCAGGCGGCGGCAGATGCCGGCAAGCTCGGCATCGGCGTCGATTCCAACCAGAACGGCCTGCAGCCCGGCAAGGTGCTGACCTCGATGCTGAAGCGCGTCGACGTCGCCGTCTACACCGCCTTCATGGACGGCAAGAACGGCACCTTCAAGGGCGGCGTCGAGAATCTCGGCCTCAAGGAAGGCGGCGTCGACTACGCCATGGACGACAACAACAAGGCGCTGGTGACGGACGAGATGAAGGCGGCCGTCGAAAAAGCCAAGGCCGACATCATTGCCGGCAAGGTCGAAGTACACGACTATACGACTGACAACGCCTGCCCCTATTGAGCGGCACGAACACACAGCCATGATCTGCAAACCGCCGGGCGCCAGCCCGGCGGTTTTGCCTTACCGGATCGAGCGAAACCTTCGCTCCGTGCCGGACACCGTTTCGAGATACAGATGCAGCCGACGATCGGACCCATGGGCGAGCACGACGTAGCAGCGGTCGCGCAACTGCGCCTGTCTGCCTTTTTCGAGGGAACCGGAAGGACTCTCGGGGAAGATGCGGCAGGGCTTCGCGACTTGATCGCCGGTGACGGTTTCGAGGCGGCATTCGTGGCCCGGATCGGCGACACCCCGGTCGGGACATGCCTGCTGGTCCGCCACGAACTGGAGCCCGCGCATGATCTGACGCCATGGCTGGCCGGGTTGGTTGTCGATGCAAGGTATCGACGCCGAGGCATCGCCACCGCGCTGGTCAAGGCAACGGAAGCCCATGCGGCGTCACGGGGCGTCGAGATGCTCTATCTCTACACATGGGATGCGCGTGGTTTCTACGCGGCCCTCGGCTGGAACACCGTTGAGATATGCCGTTCGGACGGCGAGACGATGGCTCTGATGTCTCGCCGGCCTCGCCTATAGCAGCTTCGCGACGAGACAACCGAGCGCGAACGCCACCATCAGTCCGGCGGCAACCACAAATCCACGCCGGCCGCCCAGCGCGTGCACGCCGACGCCGTATGGCCGCTGCGACAGGCTTCGGATCACGGTTGGCGGCCTGGCGTCGCTCAGGCCAGAACTACGCATCTGCGGCAGGTCGCCAATGCGCTGCGTGATCTGCTTCCAGCGCTCTTCGCCATCCCCCGGTTCGGCACGGTCGAAGACGTGCATGCGCTCGGCAAGTCGCACGACCTCGTCGCGGAAGGCCGGGTCGATCTCCAGATCACGTTCGGCCCGTTCGCGCTCCGCATCGTTCATCAGGCCACGCACATAGTCGCTGGCCCGTGCAATGCGATCGCTTTCACTGGCCATGGCGTGCGCCCTTCCCTTTTTCCTCACCAGTGCGGCGGCTTGGTTACAGGCACTTCATCTCCCGTCTGCTCCTCCAGCGCCAGAAAGCGATCCGTCAGCGCGTCGAGCTTGCGCTGCATGCGCTCGATCACTTTCCACTGCTCGGCGATCTGGCCGGACAGTTCCTCGATGGTCTTCTCCTGCTCGGCGGCGCGGATTTCCAGCGTCGTCAGCCGGTCGGCGGGCATGGTCATGTGAATTCCCCAGTCTTCACCGCGATGTCTTGCGCCGCGATGTCTTGCGCCGCAATGCGAATTTCGGCTCCGTCATACTAGCGAATGTGAAGGCCCCGGCCACGTTGCAAATTGACAAGCGCACCGGGATTTGTCGAGAGTGAACCTGCTCCGCCAATTGGCACGGGCGGAGCGTCATGCTAGGCGTTTTGACCAAGCGATAAAAAAATAAGAGTGGGACAGGCTGCATGGCGCAAGCCGCAATCGAGTTGATCGGCATCAACAAGAGTTTTGGTGCGGTGCGCGCCAACCGGGACATCAATCTTGAGATCGGTCGCGGCACGATCCACGGCATTGTCGGCGAGAACGGCGCTGGCAAGTCGACGCTGATGTCGATCCTCTACGGCTTCTACCAGGCCGACAGCGGCGAGATCCGCGTTGGCGGCCAGCCGGCTTCGATCAAGACCCCCAATGACGCCATCGCGCTCGGCATCGGCATGGTGCACCAGCACTTCATGCTGGTCGACAATTTCACGGTGCTGGAGAACGTCATCCTCGGCGCCGAAAGCGATGCGCTCTTGAAGAAGAGCATCGCCAAGGCGCGCTCCGAACTGGAGCGGCTGGAGCGTGAATACGGGCTGGAAGTCGATCCCGATGCAATCATCGAGGAACTGCCGGTCGGCCTGCAGCAGCGTGTCGAGATCCTGAAGGCGCTCTATCGCGGCGCCGAGATCCTGATCCTCGACGAACCGACGGGCGTTTTGACGCCGGCCGAGGCCGACCATCTGTTCCGCATCCTTCGGCAGTTGAAGGACCAGGGCAAGACGGTGGTGCTGATCACCCACAAACTGCGCGAGATCATGGCCATCACCGACACGGTGTCGGTCATGCGCCAGGGCACGATGGTGGCGACGCGCGAGACCAGGAAAACGACTGTCGAGGAACTGGCCGAGCTGATGGTCGGCCGGCGCGTGCTCTTGCGGGTCGAGAAGGGCGAGGCAGAGGCCGGCGCCGTCAAGCTCGCAGTCAAGAACCTGACGGTCAGGGATACGCGCGGCGTCACCATGGTCGACGACATCTCCTTCGATATCAGGGCCGGCGAGATCGTCGGCATCGCCGGTGTCGCCGGCAACGGACAATCCGAACTGCTCGAGGCGATTTCCGGCATCAGGCGTGCCGTTTCCGGCTCGGTCATGCTGGATGGCAAGCCGATCGACCTGACCGGTGCCGCCGACCCCGGAGAGTTGCGCGACCGTGGCCTGGCGCATGTGCCGGAGGACCGCCATCACGTCGGGCTGGTGCTGGCCTTCGAGGAGAACGAGAATTCGATCCTCGGCTATCACGATGATCCCCGCTATTTGAAAGGGCCGTTCCTCAACATCGATGCCATCCGCAACGATGCCAGGGACAAGATCGCCAAATACGACATCCGCCCGGCCGACTGCCGGCTGAAGACCGCCAATTTCTCCGGCGGCAACCAGCAGAAGATCGTGCTGGCACGGGAGATGGAACAGGACCCGGGCGTGCTGATCGTCGGCCAGCCGACACGCGGCGTCGATGTCGGCGCCATCGAGTTCATCCACAAGCGCCTGATCGCCATGCGCGACCAGGGCAAGGCGGTGCTGGTGGTGTCGGTCGAGCTGGACGAGATCCGTTCGCTGTCCGACCGTATCCTGGTGATGTTTGCCGGCCGCATCGTCGGCGAGCGCGGTCCGGAAGCGACCGAGGGCGAGCTCGGCCTGCTGATGGCCGGCATCGAGCACCAGGAGGCAGCACTTTGAGCACGCCTTACGCCAAACTGCCGGCCTGGGCCGACTATGGCCTGATCCCGCTGATCAATCTGTTCGTCGCCTTCGTCGTCGCCGGCTTCGTCGTGCTTCTGGTCGGCGAGAATCCGTTGCGCGCCGCCGTCATCCTGGTCGAAGGCGCCTTCGGCAAAGGCACTGGCATCGCCTTCACCCTGTTTTATGCCACCACCTTCATCTTCACCGGGCTTTCGGTGGCGGTGGCCGCGCATTGCGGCCTGTTCAACATCGGCACCGAGGGGCAGGCCTACATCGCCGGCCTTGGCATCGCCATCGTCTGCCTGAGCTTCGACAGCACACTGCCATGGTGGCTGACCTTCCCGCTGGCGATCATTGCGGCAGCGGCGGTGGGCGCATTGTGGGCGCTTATCCCGGCCTATCTGCAGGCCAAGCGTGGCTCGCACATCGTCATCACCACCATCATGTTCAACTTCATCGCCGCCTCGATCATGGTTTACCTGCTGGTCGGCCCGTTGAAGCCAGCCGCCTCGCAAGCGCCGCAGACGCGCAACTTCCTCGCCGGCGCGGAACTGCCCAAACTCAACTGGATCATCGAGCTGTTCGGCGCCAAGATCCGTTCGGCGCCGCTCAACGTCACCTTCCTGCTGGCGCTGGTCATGGCCTTCCTGGTCTGGCTGCTGATCTGGCGCACCAAGCTCGGCTATGAGATGCGCACCTACGGTCACAGCCCGAAGGCGGCACGCTATGCCGGCATTTCCGAAACCCGCATCATCATCACCGCCATGATGATCTCGGGCGCGTTGGCCGGCATGATGGCGCTCAATCCGGTGATGGGCGATCAGCACAATGTCGCCATCGACTTCGTTTCCGGCGCCGGCTTCGTCGGCATCGCCGTGGCGCTGATGGGCCGCCTGCACCCTGTCGGCATCGTATTGGCGGCGGTCCTGTTCGGCATGCTCTACCAGGGCGGCGCCGAACTCGCCTTCGAGATGCCGGCAATCAGCCGCGACATGATCGTCATCATTCAAGGCCTGGTGATCCTGTTTGCCGGTGCCCTCGAGCACATGTTCCGGCCCTACATCCAGGCGCTGTTTGCCTCGTTCAGTCCGCGATCGGTCGGCATGGAAGCGGTCAAGGGGAAAGGTGCCTGAGATGGATGTGTTCAACGCGATCATCCAGACACTGGACTCCACCATCCGCCTCTCGGTGCCGCTGCTGCTTGCCTGCCTCGCCGGGCTCTATTCGGAACGCGCCGGCATCTTCGACATCGGCCTCGAAGGCAAGATGCTTGTCGGCGCCTTCGCCGGAGCGGCCGCAGCTTCCGTGTTCCATTCGGCCTTTCTCGGCCTCGGCATGGCGGTCGTGATCTCGGTCGCCTTCGCCATGATCCACGGCTTTGCCTCGATCACTCATCGCGGCAACCAGATCGTCTCCGGCGTGGCGATCAATTTCATCGCCGCCGGCTCGACCATCATCCTCGGCCAGGCCTGGTTCCAGCAGGGCGGGCGCACGCCGGCGCTGCAACCGGGCGAGCGCTTCGAGGCCATCACCTTGCCGGGCGCCGAGGCCATCCGCGACGTGCCGATCATCGGACCGATCTATGCCGAACTCCTGTCGGGCCACTCGATCCTGGTCTATCTTGCCTTCCTGATGGTGCCGTTCACCTGGTGGGTGCTGTTTCGCACCCGCTTCGGCCTGCGCCTTCGCGCCGTCGGCGAGAACCCGGCCGCCGTCGACACCGCCGGCATCTCGGTCGCCTGGCTGCGCTACCGGGCGCTGATCTGCACCGGCATCCTCACCGGCATTGCCGGCGCCTACCTGTCGATGGTGCAAAATGGCGGCTTCGTGAAGGACATGACTGCCGGCAAGGGCTATATCGCGCTGGCAGCCTTGATCTTCGCCAAGTGGAAGCCGGTCAACGCCATGTTCGCCTGCCTGCTGTTTGGCTTCCTGGACGCTGCGTCGATCCGCCTGCAAGGATCCCCGCTGCCCATCATCGGCAAGGTGCCGGCGCAGTTCATGCAGGCGTTGCCCTACATCCTCACCGTCATCCTGCTCGCCGGCTTCATCGGCAAGGCCATCCCGCCACGCGCCGGCGGCGTGCCTTACGTCAAGGAACGTTGAGCGACGGGTCGGCTTTGCGCCGGGTTTTGAACACGATCATCGGAGAGAACGCTGAATGTCGCATGATCTGTTCGAGGCCGCCAAGGCCGCCATGGCCAAGGCCTACGCGCCCTATTCTAAGTTTCCGGTCGGCGCTGCCCTGCGCACCGAGGACGGTCGCGTCTTTACCGGCGCCAACATCGAAGTCGCCTCCTATCCGGAAGGCTGGTGCGCCGAGACCACGGCGCTCGGCCACTACATCATGGGCGGCGGCGGCAAGATCGTGGAAATCGCCGTGCTTGCCGAACGCATGGCCAAATGCTCGCCTTGCGGCGGCTGCCGCCAGCGGCTTGCCGAATTCTGCCGGCCGGAAACAAAGCTCTATCTCTGCGACAATGCGGGTGTGGCCGAAACCGTGACCATGGGCGACATGCTGCCTTACGGCTTCCGCGGCGATATTTTGAAATGAGCAACAGGCTCAAATGAACAGCTGGCAACGATGACGGAAAAAGCCCTGGATCATCTCGTCGAAAAGCTGGACGGCCTGGCGCCGGCCACGGCACTGGTGCTCGGCTCGGGCCTCGGCGGTCTGGTCGACCAGATCGAGGACCCGATCCGCATCTCCTATGCAGACCTGCCCGGCTTTCCCAGAAGCGGTGTCACCGGGCACGCCGGCGAAGTGGTGGCAGGGCTGTTTGCCGGCGTGCCGGTGCTGCTGCTGTCGGGCCGTGCCCATTACTATGAGCACGGCAACGCCGCGGCGATGCGGCCGGTGCTGGAAGTGCTTGCCGGCATCGGCATCACGAAACTGATCCTCACCAATGCCGCCGGCTCGGTCGATCCGGACATGCCGCCGGGCTCGGTGATGCTGATATCGGACCACATCAATTTCTCGGGCACCAACCCGCTGATCGGCGAACCAAGCGACCGGCGTTTCGTCGGCCTGACCGAAGCCTATGATGCCGGCATCCGCCAGGCCATCGAACGGGCGGCAAAAGCGACCGGCACCACCCTGCACAAGGGCGTCTATATGTGGTTCTCCGGCCCATGCTTCGAAACGCCGGCCGAAATCCGCATGGCGCGCATCATGGGCGCCAATGCGGTCGGCATGTCGACCGTACCGGAGGTCATTCTCGCCCGCTTCCTCGGACTGCGCGTCGCCGCCTGTTCGGTCATCACCAATCTGGCGGCCGGCATGACCGGGGCCGAGCTTTCGCACCAGGAGACCAAGGACATGGCGCCGGTCGGCGGCGCGCGGCTGGCGACGATCCTGCAGCGCGTGTTCCGCGACGGACTGCTGGAGATCTGATGCTTCCCCAGGAAATCATCCGCCGCAAGCGCGATGGCCTCAGGCTGTCGGAGGAAGAGATCGCCGGCTTCGTCGCGGGCGTGACGTCAGGCGCCGTTACCGACGGCCAGGCCGGCGCCTTCGCCATGGCGGTGTTCTTCAACGGCATGAACCGCGACGAGGCCGTGGCGCTGACGCTGGCGATGCGCGATTCCGGCGATGTGCTCGACTGGTCGGACCTGCCTGGCCCGGTCACCGACAAGCATTCGACCGGCGGCGTCGGTGACAATGTCTCGCTGATGCTGGCGCCGATCGTCGCCGCCTGCGGCGCCTATGTGCCGATGATCTCGGGCCGTGGCCTTGGCCACACCGGCGGTACGCTGGACAAGATGGATGCCATCCCGGGCTACATCAGCCAGCCCGATGTCGCGCTGTTTCGCAAGGCGGTGCTCGAAACAGGCTGTGCCATCATCGGCCAGACCGCCGACCTCGCGCCCGCCGATCGACGACTCTATGCGATCCGCGACGTCTCCGGCACGGTCGAATCGGTGCCGCTGATCACCGCTTCGATCCTGTCGAAGAAGCTGGCGGCCGGGCTGCAATCGCTGGTGCTCGACGTCAAGGTCGGCAACGGCGCCTTCATGGAAAAATCGCGCGACGCCACCGCACTCGCCAACAGCCTGGTTGAGATCGCCAACGGCGCCGGACTGAAGGCCTCGGCGTTGATCACCGGCATGAACGAGCCGCTGGCGTCGGCCGCCGGCAACGCAGTCGAGGTGCGCAACGCCGTCGATTTCCTCACCGGCCGGTATCGTGACCGTCGGCTCGAAGATGTGACGCTGGCGCTGGCCGCCGAAATGCTGCAGTCGGCCGGGCTGGTGTCGTCCAACCAGGATGGCATGCGGCGCGCCACCGAGACGCTCGCCAGCGGCCGCGCCGCCGCCACTTTCGCACGCATGGTGGCCGCGCTTGGCGGCCCCGCCGATTTCATCGAGAAACCGGAAAAATATCTGCCTGCGGCGGCGATCGAACTTGCCGTCAAGGCGACCGCAAATGGCTTCGTCACCGGCATCGCCACCCGCGATATCGGGCTCGCCGTGGTCGGCCTGGGAGGTGGACGCACGCGGCCGGACGACCAGATCGACCCTGCGGTCGGCATCACCAGACTATTGCCGGTCGGTGCGGAGGTTGGGATCGGCGAGCCGCTGGCGCTGATCCATGCCCGCTCATCGGCCGATGCCGAGGCCGCCGCGGCAACCGTGCTTTCGGCCTATATGGTCGGCGCCTCGAAGCCGCCCGCCGACAAGTCGGTCATCCGGCGGATTCTGCCGCGCGGCTAGAGCAATTCCAGGAAAAGTGTGAAACGGTTCTCCCCGGGAAAAAGCGCATAGCGCTTTCCCTTGGGAAATTGGAAACCGAATAGCCTTACTGGACGAGCAGCAGCGTGCCGTTCTCGACCTGGTATTTGTCGAGCCGGTTGAGGAAGCTCATGCCGATCAGATTGGTGCGCAGCGCCCTGTCGTCGAGCACGATGGTCTGGACGTCATTGACGGTGATGCTGCCGATCTGCAGGCGGTCGATCATGGCCACGGCCGCCTTGATGGTGCCGTTGGCGGTGTTGACCTCGCGGTTGAAGTCGGAAGCGTTCAGCGACAGGCCGATCCTGCGCGCCGTCGAAATGTTGATGGCGACCAATGTAGCGCCGGTGTCGATCATGCCGTCGACCTGACGTCCGTTGAGCTTGAAGGGTGACGAGAAATGCCCGCGTTCGTCTGCCGCGACGAGGACCTTGCGGCCCATCGGCAGCGGTGCCGCGGGCTTGTTGGGCACCGATGCCAGGTTGACGTTCGGCTGGGCTTCGACCGCTTGTTTGCCCGGCACCGCCGACCTCAGCAGGTTTTCGACGAGTTGCGGATTCGACTGATACACAATCGGTATCGATGCCGATGTACCGGCGAAAACGGCGAGGATCAGAAGTTTGCGCAGCATGGATCGGCCTCGCCGCATGACCCCGAAAATCGGGAACGATTTTCCGAAAGGCTCATGCACAAAATCAAAGTGCTACAGCGTCCTTTGCGCGTCCGAAACGGACGCGCGGCGCTGTAGTGACAGCCGATCGTTAAGCCCGGATGGTGTTTGCCGCTTTAACGCGCGCCAAAACCGCGCCTTTGCGTAAATATTTGGTAAATCGTACCAGGCGACTTGGTCTGATATTACTTGGTCCCGTACATGCGGTCGCCGGCGTCGCCGAGGCCGGGCATGATGTAGCCCTTCTCGTTGAGCTGGCGGTCGATCGAAGCGGTGAAGACGGGAACGTCCGGATGCGCCTTGATGAAGCGCTCGATGCCTTCGGGCGCCGCCAGCAGGCAAAGGAAACGGATGTTGGTGGCGCCGCGCTCTTTCAGCTTGTCGATCGCCGCGATCGCCGAATTGGCGGTGGCCAGCATCGGATCGACAACGATCACCAGCCGGTCGGCGAGGTCGCTCGGCGCCTTGAAGAAATATTCGACCGCCTCCAGCGTTTCGTGATCGCGGTAGAGACCGACATGGGCGACGCGCGCCGCCGGTACCAGGTCGAGCAGGCCTTCCAGCAAGCCGTTGCCGGCGCGCAGCACCGAGGCAAAGACCAGTTTCTTGCCCTCAAGCGTCGGCGCTTCCATCGTTTCCATCGGCGTTTCGATGGTCGTCGTCGTCAGTTCGAGATTGCGGGTGACCTCGTAGCCGAGCAGCAGCGAGATTTCGCGCAGCAGCCGGCGGAAGCCCGCCGTCGAGGTTTCCTTCTTGCGCATGATGGTCAGCTTGTGCTGGACAAGCGGGTGGTCGACGACGGTGACGCCCTGCATGGTGTTCTCCTGATGCCTGCGCCCGAAAATGCGCGCATCGCCCTTTCGGACGCGCCGCGCTTCAAGCTGCCTGGGCGAACCCTAGCGGCAATACGCCGGCCAAGGAACCGCTTGGCCCGCACCGACCACAGCTTTGTCGGCGGAAATCAGCGTGCCGCGCTGTTCAACCGGGCAAGAAGTGCCGTCTTTGTCTTTCTATCGACGAAAGCGGCCTCGATGGCCGTTCTGGTGACGGCGGTCAGCGCCTTGTCGTTCATCGAGAAATGCTCGGCAGCCATATCGTATTCACGCTTGAGCGAGGTCCAGAAATAGGGCGGATCGTCGGAATTGAGCGTCACCTTGCAGCCTGCCGCCTGCAGGGCCGGAAACGGATGATCGGCGAAACTGTCGAACACCTTGAGCGCGATGTTGGAACCGGGGCAGCATTCCAGCACGATGCCCTCGTCGGCGATGCGCCGGACGAGGTCCAGGTTCTCGATGGCGCGCACGCCATGGCCGATGCGGGACGGACGGATGTGATCCAGCGCCGCCTGGACGGTCTCCCAGCCCGTCAGTTCGCCGGCATGGATGGTGATGCCGAGCCCGGCTTCGCGAGCGATCTCGAAAGCCCTGACATAGTCCTCCATATCACCGATCCGCTCATCGCCGGCAACGCCGAAACCGGTGACCAGCGGATGCCCGCAGCGCGCCGCGAAGCGCGCCGCCTGCTCGATCGACTCGACGCCGACATGGCGCACGCCGGTGACGATCATGCGGCCCTCGATGCCGGTCTTGGCCTTGGCGCGGGCCATGCCTTCGCCGAGCGCGTCGGTATAGGCCTTGGGCGACAGGCCGGCTTTTTTAGCGTGGTCCGGCGAGGTGAACACCTCGGAATAGATGGCGCCATCGCGGGCAAGGCTGGTCAGATAGTGGTCGGCCAGCCGCGCATAGTCCTCCTCGGTCCGGAACAGATCGGCGGAAAAATCATAAGCCGCCAGGAAGGAGGTGAAATCGTGCCAGACGAAGGACCCGTTCTGGATATAGGGCGAGGTGTCCTTGCCGTATTTCTGCGCCTGGCGGATGACGAGTTCGGGCGCCGCTGCCCCTTCGATGTGGCAGTGCAGTTCCGCTTTCAAAGGCATTCAATCATCCCGTCGGTCCGTCCAGGTCTCGAAAACCCGCCACCTGGAAGCGCGGCTGAACACCGCGCCTTAAACAATAGCGCCCGCACCATCGATCGGCTATGGTCCCGCCGGTTTTATGACGGATCAAAAAAATGTCAGTTGAGAGAACCACGGCCGCGGGCGGCATGGAAACCTCCTATGGTTTCAAGCGTGTAGGGGCTGGCGACAAGCAGTCCCTGGTCAACGATGTTTTCCACAAGGTCGCCAACCGCTACGACCTGATGAACGATCTGATGTCGGCCGGCCTGCACCGGCTGTGGAAGGACGCCATGGTCACCTGGCTCAATCCGCCTAAACGGGCGGGCTGGAAGGTGCTCGACGTTGCCGGAGGCACCGGCGACATTGCCTTTCGCATCGTCGATGCCAGCCACGGCAATGCCCATGCCACCGTGCTCGACATCAATGGCTCGATGCTGGCTGTCGGCCGCGACCGGGCCGAAAAGAAGGGCCTGTCCGGCAACACCGATTTCGTCGAGGCCAATGCCGAGGAACTGCCCTTCCCTGATGCCACATTCGATGCCTATACCATCGCTTTCGGCATCCGCAACGTACCGCGCATCGAGGTGGCCTTGGGCGAAGCGTTTCGCGTGCTGAAGCCCGGTGGGCGCTTCCTGTGCCTGGAATTTTCCGAGGTCGAGATGCCGCTGCTCGACAAGGCTTATGAAGCCTGGTCGTTCAACGCCATTCCAAAGATCGGCAAGATGGTCACCGGCGACGGCGAGCCCTATTCCTATCTGGTCGAATCGATCGCCAGGTTTCCCAACCAGCAGAATTTCACGACGATGATTTCCCGCGCCGGCTTCGACCGCGTTTCCTTCCGCAACTATTCCGGCGGTATTGCAGCACTTCATTCGGGCTGGAAGCTTTGAGGCCGGACCGCATTTCTCACAATCGACGCGTGCTATGCCGGTTCAAAGAGCCGGCAGGGTTGGCGCGGCGATGAGCAATGTCAGTGCAGGATTCCGGCTCGTAAGGGCCGGCTGGGTGCTGGTCCGCGAGGGTGTCGTCGCCGCTCTGCCGGGTGAGGAACTGTCCGGCCTGCCGAAGTTCGGCTGGCGGATGGCACGGCTGTTCACGCGCCGCCGCGCGCTGGCCTATGAGCGCAGCGACCGGCTGGCCAAGGCGGTCGTCCGGCTCGGTCCCTCCTATGTAAAGCTCGGCCAGTTCCTGGCGACACGGCCCGACGTCGTCGGCAACGACATGGCGCTCGATCTTGCCATGTTGCAGGACAAGATGCACACCTTTCCGAAGGCCGAAGCCATAGCGGCCATCGAAGCCTCGCTCGGGCGCAAAGTCGGCGATCTCTACGCGCAATTCGGCGATCCGGTCGCCGCCGCCTCCATCGCCCAGGTCCATGCCGCCGGTGCCATGCATGACGGCGTTGCCACCAAGGTGGCGGTCAAGGTGATCCGGCCCGGCGTGCGCCGCCGCTTCTTCCAGGATCTCGAAAGCTATTTCCTTGCCGCTCGCCTGCAGGAGAAATACATCCCCTCGTCCCGCCGGCTGCGGCCGGTCGAGGTCACCCAGACGCTGGCGCAGACCACCAAGATCGAGATGGATCTTCGCCTCGAGGCGGCGGCCCTCTCGGAGCTCGGCGAAAGCACCAGGGACGACCCCGGCTTTCGCGTGCCGTCCGTCGACTGGGAGCGTACCGGCCGCGACGTGTTGACCATGGAATGGGTCGACGGCGTCAAGATGAACGACATTGCCGGACTGGTCGCGGCGGGCCACGATCTGAAAACCATCGCCACCAACCTGATCCAGTCGTTCCTGCGCCACACGCTGCGCGACGGATTTTTCCACGCCGACATGCATCCGGGCAATTTGTTCGTCGAGGCGAACGGCACCATCGTCGCCGTCGATCTCGGCATTGCCGGCCGGCTCGGCAAGAAGGAGCGCCGCTTCCTCGCCGAAATCCTCTACGGCTTCATCACGCGCGACTATCTGCGCGTCGCTGAGGTCCATTTCGAGGCCGGCTATGTGCCGCGCCAGCACAATGTCGCGGCCTTCGCGCAGGCGATCCGGGCGATCGGCGAGCCGATCCATGGCCAGCCGGCCGAGACCATCTCGATGGCCAAGCTTCTGACGCTGCTGTTCGAGGTTACCGAGCTCTTCGACATGGCGACGCGGCCCGAACTGATCCTGCTGCAGAAGACCATGGTGGTGGTCGAGGGCGTGGCGCGCACGCTCGACCCGGCCTTCAACATGTGGAAGACTGCCGAGCCGGTGGTCGGCGACTGGATATCAGGCAATCTTGGGCCGCGTGGCATGATGATGGATGCGCGCGATGGCGCCAAGGCGCTGCTGACGCTGGCCCGCCAGGTGCCCGAGCTTGCGGCGCGCACTGACCGGCTGTCGCGCGAGATCGACCTGATGGCCGAGCACGGCCTGCGCTTCGACGAGACCACCGCCCACGCCATCGGCAAGGCCGAGGCGCGCTACAGCCGTTCCGGCCGCTGGGCACTCTGGGTGATTGCCGTGACGCTGGTCTATATCGCCTGGAAGATGATCTGAGTTCTCGGTGACAGCAGTGCCGGCATTGCTATCATTGAAAGCATCGCTTTCATGGACTACGTTGAGGTAAGGAGCAAAAACATGAGCACACTTACCATCCGCAATCTCGACACCAACGTGAAGCAGAAACTGCGTGAGCGAGCTGCCGTGAGGGGAGTCTCCATGGAAGAGGAAGCGCGTAGCGTTCTTGCCAAGAGTGTTCTTTCGGACGGTGTGGACCAAGACCCTCGGGGAGAGTCACTCTATGCCGCGATTCGTAGGCTGGTTGAGCCCCATGGCGGTTTCGATGTCGAGTTGCCGGAGCGCGGCCCTACGCGCGAGCCACTGAAATTTGACTAACCATGTTCGTGCTGGATACGAATGTTATCTCGGAAACCTTCAAACCACGGCCGGATGCAGGGGTGGCTACCTGGATGGATAGCTCGCTCGCGACCCGCTCATATGTCACGGCGATGACCAAGGCAGAGCTGCTCGTTGGGCTTGCGAACATGCCGGACGGAACGCGTAAGGCTGCACTGGGTAGTGTCATCGGGGCCTTTTTCACCAAATGGCTCAAGACCCCAGTGCTCGCGTTCGGTGACCGCGAAGCCGAAGCATACGCGGAGATTGTTTCGAACAGACGATTTCTGGGACGTCCTATACGCGAATTTGACGCACAGATCGCCTCGGTTGCTCGCTCGCGGGGCTTTGCGATGGTGACTAGAAATGTTGCTGACTTTTCCGATTGCGGTATCAGCATAGTCAATCCTTGGGAGGGTGCATGAGCCTCTCCGGCAAGCACATCCTGCTCATCATCGGCGGCGGCATCGCCGCCTACAAAGCGCTGGATCTGATCCGCCGGCTGCGCGAGCGCGGGGCCGCGGTTCGGGTGGTCATGACATCGGCCGCGCAGGAATTCGTCACCACGCTGTCGGTCGGCGCGCTCTCCGCCGACCATGTTTTCACCGAGCTGTTCGACCGCAATGACGAACACGATGTCGGCCATATCAGGCTGTCGCGCGAGGCCGATCTGCTGGTGGTGGCGCCCGCCACCGCCGACCTGATGGCGAAGCTCGCAAACGGCCACGCCAACGATCTGGCCTCCACCGTGCTTGTCGCCACCGACAAGCCGGTGCTGATGGCGCCGGCCATGAACCCCAGAATGTGGGCGCATCCGGCCACCCGCCGCAACCGCGCGACGCTGCAGAAGGACGGCGTCACCTTCGTCGGTCCGGCAAGGGGCGAGATGGCCGAAAGCAATGAGACGGGCGAAGGCCGCATGGCCGAACCGCTGGAGATCGTTGCCGCGGTCGAGGCGCTGCTCGATGTCGGCCCCAGGCCGCTGTCGGGGCGCAAGATCATCGTCACCTCCGGCCCGACCCATGAGCCGATCGACCCGGTGCGCTACATCGCCAACCGCTCGTCCGGCAAGCAGGGCCATGCGATCGCGGCAGCACTGGCCAGGCTCGGCGCCGATGTGCGCCTCGTCTCCGGCCCTGTCGGCATCGCCGATCCCCCCGGAGTGAAGACCATTCACGTCGAGCGTGCGCAGGAGATGCGCGACGCGGTGGAACGGCTCTTGCCCGCAGATGCGGCGGTGTTCGTCGCCGCCGTGGCCGACTGGCGCACCGAGAACTCGGCCGGTGAGAAGATCAAGAAGGTCGCGGGCGAAGAGCCGCCGGTGCTGCGCATGGTCGAGAATCCCGACATTCTCGCCGGCGTCGGCCATCACAGCCAGCGACCCGGCCTGGTTATCGGCTTCGCCGCCGAGACACAGGATCTCCTGCGCAACGCCGAGGCCAAGCTCAAGAAGAAAGGCGCCGATCTCATCGTTGCCAACGACGTGTCGCAGGGAAGCGGCGTCGGCTCTTCGGGCGTGATGGGCGGCGATCGCAACCGGGTGCGGATCGTGTCAAAGGCCGGTGTCGAGGAATGGCCGGAGATGAGCAAGGACGAAGTGGCGGCTCGGCTTGCCGCCCTGATCGCCGAACGGCTTAAAACAATCGTCGTTTGACTGAAAAATGTTCTGCTGCAGTGACGCACCGCCCTGCCGCGAGACTGCGTTCAGGCGGCGCGCGCTTTAAGTCCTGCGGCTCACATCAATTGGTCAAAAGCTCCGCGGTCCGGGCAAGTGCGCCGGCGAAGCCGTTGAGCGGAATGGAAAAGCTCACCGCTTGTCCGGTGTCTGCCGCGAAAGCGTCGATCTTCAGCGTGGTGCCTGATTTCAGCAGCGGCGTGACAGTCGCATCGAACACCACCGGCACCAGACAGCCGACGACCTGGCAGGTGTTGAACGCCAGGCTGCCGTCCAGCTTCTGATCGTCGATGGTCAGGCTCACCCCCTTGGCCAGCGCCAGGCCGAACGGCAGCGCAAGCGTTCCCGTGGCATCCTCGCCGGTCTTGCTCGACAGCTCGATCGCCAGCAGGCGCTGATTGTTTTGCTTGTTGAATTGCTGATGCGACAGGCTGCAGGTTTTGGTCGCGCCTGATATCTGGCAATTGACCGTCCAGTCGCCGTGGGTTTCGGACAGTGCCGACGCGCCACCGGGCAACTGCGGCGCATCGGCGGCAGCCGGTGCCGCGACCGCCTTGTCGCTCTTGGTTTGCGCCGCCACGGCCGGCACACCGACGGTGCAGGCAACACCCAGCATCGCCACGAAATACGCGAACTTCCTCATCAAGACCCCTCCCGCCCGGCTCCGCCTCGGGCCAGCTAGAAGCTGACCTTGAGAGACGCGCTGATCGCGTTCTGTTTAACCGTTTCGCCGAAGGCGCCATTATATCTGACGGACATGCCGACGCCATTGACGCCATTCAGTTCAAGGCCGGCGCCGACCCGATAGAGCGGCGAATCGACGGCCTCCGTCAAGTGCAATGCGGGGTTGCCAGGCAGATTCTCCGCCGCCGCGAAGCGACCTTCGATTTCCCACTCCTTGTTGGAAAACTCCGCCCCGGCCTTGCCGTAGACGCGAAGGCTGGCAATGTCGCTGAGCGCGATGTCGGTGCCGATCTCGATTGCAGGGGTTGCAGAATAGTAGGTGTTGGCCGAGCCATCGAAGTTGAAGGCGGCGACCGAACCCTCCTCCGTGCCTGAGACACGCAGCCAGCGCGCGTCGAACTGCACTGTCGGCTGCAGATAGAAGGCGCCCATCTCCCGGGTGAAACCCAACCGCGCCGAGCCGCCGAACATCGCGGTCTTCTGTGTGTAGGTGACGCTGCTGCCGATGCCAGGCAGCATTACCTCGTCGAGATAATCACCCGCCAACGTTTCGCCCGGAATGTAGAATGCCGGGTCGATATGGGTGTCGCGTTCGCCCTTGAACGAGCCCGTGCCGCCACCGAGTGCAAAGTCCACGAAGTAATTCTTGTTGGTATATTTGGCCAGCGCAAAGGCCTGCCAGGCCTCACCGGTGGTCTCCGACAGCAGGTCTCCATTGAAGCCGATCTTGGAATCGAACTCTGTGCGGCCGATCGTGGCGCCAAGCGACCAGTTCTGGCCGATCTCGCCAATGCCGCCAAGCGACATCGTCTTCAGGACGTCGTCGCGGCTCGTAGTGCCAGCGCCCGCGTCGCGGCTGTACTCGGCCTGCGGGCTGATCGTTGCCCAGACGCAGCGGCCGTCGGGATTCTTGTAGGCAGGCACGCCAGTACACTCACGCGCCGCTTCCAGCATCATGTCGGCTTCGCGGTTGATCATGTCGAACGTATGCACGGCATAATGCGGTGTGAGCCGGGTCAATGCTGCACCCAGTTCCTCTTCATTGGGCAGGAAGCGCAGCATGTTGATAAGCCTGGCCATCGGGTTGTCCGGGGTCGATGCTGCCTCGACATCGTCAAGGTACTGCGCCATCTGGAACACGCCGGGATCGGTGGTGCCGGACCCCGGATCCTGCGCCAGTTCCAGGAATGTCGGGTTGTCGGCGTAAAGAACGAGATCGGTGCCGCCATCCACCCGGAACTGGAAGTTGAAGCCCACTGCCGGATGCAAGGTCTTCGCTGCTATGCCGGAGTCGGTCATCCCCGAGCCGTTGGCGACCACATATTCCGTGAACAGCTTATCGATCGACAGGAAATTCAGCGGCGCTTCGCCGTTGAAGTCACCGGCCGCCGTTAGTGCCAGGGCATCCGTGATCTGGTTGTTGAGATCCACATCGGTGACGAAATCGCCGGAGAGGTTTTGTTTGAAGCCGCCGCCGACATCCACCTTCGCCACCACGCCGATGCCCTGGTTGGTATAGAGCCCGTCATTGGTGAACAGCCCGCCGCCGAGATCGATGGTTTTCAGTCCGACCATCGAGGCATCGGCAAAATTGTGGAAGCTGTTGTCGCCGCCGCCGAGATCGATGTTGCCGATGACGCGTCCCAGCGTGTCGCCCAGCGGCGAATTGTCGACATGGTCATCACCCGACGTGCCGGTAATGGCCAGCGGACTGAAATCGTCGAGCAGCGATTCCAGGATCGCATTGGTCGGCACGACGGGACCGGGCGCCAACAGGAAGGTCTGGAATGCCTGGATATCCGCTGCCTGGATCTCGAATGTCGGCGTCGCTCCCATTGCGTATAGCAGGCTGTGGTTGGTCAGCGCGTTGTTGGCGCCGCCGACGAGCATGGCGGCAACGCCGGTTCCGGCGCCGCCAATCGTGTAATGACCGTTGAGATTGATGGTGATGTTGCCTTTCGCGCCGTTGGCTGTGCTTTCGCCGTAGGCGGCCACGGAACCAGCACCCTGCGCGAACAGGCTGTCGCCCGCGGTCAGCGTAACCGCGTGCGCGTCGCCGATGCCGGTCGCGCTCTGTCCGAACATGGCATACGAGCTCGCACCCTTGACCCAGACCTGGCTCATGGCCGTCGCCGTCGCCGCCGCGGCATCGCCGATGCCACCGCCGGAACCGGCAGCGCCGGTGGAGAGCGTGCCGGCCAGGCCGCCGCCGCCGCCCACCGCCTGGGCCACGATGCCGTGCGCCCGCTCGCCATCGGTGACGATCTCGCCATCCTGCTGGATGGTCACCGTGCCGCCATTGCCCTTGGCACCCGCAAATGTGTTGAAGCCGATGGTGTTGTTGTCGATGCCGCTGCCGCCATCCGCCGTGGCGCCGAAGCGCCCGAAGCCGGCACCGCCGATGCCGCCGCCGCCGCCGACCGACTGAGCGATGATGGCGACCGCATCGACACCATGCGTGGTGATGGTGCCGGTGCGGATCACGGTCACGTCGCCGCCATCGCCGCCATTGCCGCCAAGGCCGCCGATGCCGAGCGCGTTCGAGGTTTTACCTTTTGCGTCGCCGCCGACACCGCCGCCGCCGCCCACCGACTGCGCCACGACGCCATGCGCGCGGGCGCCGAAGGTTTCGATCGATCCGGAAACCTCAACCCTCACATCTCCGCCATCGCCGCCGTTGCCGCCCTTGCCGCCCAGGCTGAGGGCAAAGGAGTCGGACCCGGCGAAGTCGGACGAAACCGTGCCGCCATATCCGCCACCGCCGCCGATGGACTGGGCGAAGATGCCGTATGACCCATCCTTGTGTGTGATGATCTCGCCATCGTTGGTGACGGTGACGTTGCCACCATCGGCCTCGTTGTCGGGGTCGTTGGGGTCGCCGACCACCGGGATCGGAATCCCGTTGGGTATGCTGGCACCGCCACCGATTGTCATGTCTGCTTCCGATGCGCCGGTCGCGGCACCCGAGGCACCACCGCCACCGCCGATCGACTGCGCAAAAATGCCGTGCGAGATATAGCCCAGTGTTTCAATCTTGCCGAAGTTGTTGACCTCGACCTCACCGCCGATGCTGCCACTGCCGCCTTGGCCGCCAATATACATGGTAACCGCCGTCTCGGCCTTACCGGTCTCCGTCGAGCCAGCGCCACCCGCACCACCGCCGCCGCCCACCGACTGTGCGAAGATGCCGTGCGAGTTGTCGTCCTGCGTCAGGATCGAACCGCTCTGGAAGTTCTGGACGTGAACCTTGTCGCTGGTACCGCCAGCGCCGCCGGCGCCGCCGAGGCTCAGCGTGATGGCGATCTTCGAGTCGGTGGATGACGTGCCGGACGCCCCGCCGACGCCACCGGAGCCGCCGATCGACTGCGCCAGGATGCCGTGGGAATTGGCCTTGTCGGTCTGGATTATGCCGCTGTTTTCGACATTGACCTTGCCGCCGTTGCCGCCGACCTCACCCGAGCCGCCAAGCGACAGGTTTACCGCGACTTCACCGCCATCGCTCTTGCCCTTGCTTTCGCCGGCACCACCTGCGCCGCCGCCGCCACCGACCGACTGCGCGAAGATGCCTATCGAGCGCTCCTGCTTGGTCCATATCGTTGTGCCGGCCATATTGACGACATCGACCTGGTTGCCATTGCCGCCCTTGCCACCCGCACCGCCAAGCGAGCCGCCGATTGCGTAAGTGCCAAGCACGCCAGAGCTGGACGAGCCGCCGACACCGCCGCCGCCACCGATCGAATTGGCGCTGATGCCATAGGAATCGGCGCCGTCCGTGACGATCAGATTGCGGTTGGTCACCAAAACCGTGCCGCCATTGCCGGCGCCGCCGGCACCGAGCGCGATCGCCGCGCCGATACCGACCGAAGTCTCGCCAGCATCGCCTGGGCCGACGATATCCTCTTTGGTCGAAGCCGAGCCGCCGCCGCCGCCACCGCCGCCGATGGACATGGCGAGGATGCCGACCGAGTTGAACCCGCTTGTGCGGATCTCGCCCAAATTATCGACTGCGACACCGACCTTGCCATCGAAACAAGTGGCATTGCCACCTGCGTCCGCGGCACAGGCGGCATCGTTGCCTTCGCCGCCATTGCCGCCGATGCTGACATTTGCGGTAACGCTCGTGCCGGCGGTGCCGCCGACGTGGAAGGCCTGCGTGTTTGTCGCACCGCCCATGCCGCCACCGCCGCCGATCGATTGGGCAACAATGCCGGACGAATAGTCGCCGTCGGTGGTCAAATTGGCGGAATTCGTAACATCCACGGCACCGGACTTGTTGCCTGTGCCACCCGCCCCGCCGACACCAACGTTGACGGCGACGTTGACGCCGTTTTCTGTACCGAGATCGGCCGTCGCGCCATTGGTTGCTCCGCCATTGCCGCCGCCGCCGCCGATCGACTGGGCAACGATCGCGGCGCTCATGTCCCCACCCGTCTTGATCGTCATGGCGTTGTGAACGGCGACATCGCCGCTGATGTTGCCCTTGCCGCCGCCGCCACCGATGGTGACTGTCGCATTGATGCTGGCGTTGACCCCGAAGCCGCCTGCAGCTCCCCAGGAATCGCCGCCATTGCCGCCGCTGCCGGCCACCGATTGCGCGAGGATGCCGATCGCGTTGGCGCCTTTGGTAACGATGCTGCCGCCGCCATTCATGCCGCTGTCGACGATGACGAGGTCGCTCTTGCCACCGTCGCCACCCCAGCCGCCAACAGTGACACCGAGTGAAACGCTGACCCCCGTGCTGGCTGCACCCGAAATCGTGGCAGCGCGGCCGCCATTGCCGCCGCCGCCGCCGATGGACTGGGCAACGATGCCGCCGGAACCGGCTGCGTCGGTGTCGGCAATCAGGTTGCCATCAGCCCGAACCGTTACCTTTCCACCATTGCCTCCGTTGCCGCCCTCGCCACCCACGGCAACCCCGACCGAAGCGGACACGTAGAGACCAGCGCTGACCGCGCCTGAATAAGCCGAACCGCCGTTGCCGCCACTGCCACCGACCGATTGCGCAAGAATGGCCTTCGAGCCCATGCCGCCGACATGAATGTCACCTTTGTGGGTGACCGTGACCTGGTTGCTGAGATTGCCATCGCCGCCACCGCCGCCGATCGCCACGGAAGCGGCGCCGAACAGACCGACGGCAAACGTTCCGACAGATCCGCCATTGCCGCCACCGCCGCCGACCGACTGGGCGAGAATGCCGTGTGAGAGGGAGCCCACCGTCGTGATGTTGGTGGTGTTCTTGACCTCTACCTCGCCGGCCGCGCCGCCGGCCCCGCCTTTGCCACCGATGCCGACCGCGGCAAAGGCGCCGGCCGCCATCGCAAACCCGCCGTCGCCGCCCGAGCCGCCGACCGACTGCGCGAAGATGCCGATCGACATATCCTTGTCCGTGCTGATCAGGCCTGTGTTTTCGACATAGACCTTCTTGCTCCCGCCGCCCGACGCGCCATCGCCGCCAAGCGAGAAGGACGGCCCGCCAACCGAGACGGCAAATCCGCCTGAGCCGCCACCGCCGCCGATCGACTGCGCCAGGATGCCATGAGACTGGACACCTTCGGTGTGTACCGCCGCGCCATTGGTGACATCGACGGTCCAGCCCGTGCCGCCGCCACCTCCCTTGCCACCGATTGTGACGTTGGCGCCGAGGCCGGCGGAAGCCGTGCCGCCGCCATTGCCGCCGCCGCCGCCGATCGACTGGGCGATGATACCCGTGGAGCGGTCACCAAGCGTGTGAATCAGCCCTGAATTGATGCCGACCGTCACTGCCTTGGCGTCGCTGGCAGTGCCGGCCTTGCCGCCGATGCTGACAGCAGCCACAAGACCCGCGCCGTTCAACGAGAAGCCGCCATTGCCACCGCCGCCGCCGACCGACTGCACGATGACGCCGGCCGAGTCCGACTGATGGGTCGTGACGTCAAGTGTTGTCGTCGAGAAGAACTTTGCCGTCCCGGCTTCGCCGCCCCCCGCGCCCGAACCACCGATGCCCACGCTTGCGTTGACGCTCAGGCCGAACTGGCCGCCGCCATTTCCGCCACCGCCACCGATTGATTGCACGATGATACCGGCCGACCTTTCGCGGAAAGTCTCGACCGAACCATTATAGGTGGCTTCCGTCGCCACGCCCTTGCCGGCCGCGCCGCCTCTTCCCCCCATGCCGAAGCCGGCAATCGCCGACAGTGTACCGGAAAAGCCGCCATTGCCGCCGCCGCCGCCGACCGACTGCACGATCAGGCCGGCCGAATCCGCGCCGTCCGTGGTGATCGATTGCATCGCGCCATCAGCCGTGCGCAGCGTGACGGCATCGGCATCGCCGCCGCCTGCGCCACTGCCGCCGACACCCACACTGGCGCCGAAGCTGGCAGCGCCGGAAAAGCCGCCATTGCCGCCGCCGCCGCCGATCGATTGGGCAACGATGCCGGTCGACCGATCCCCGGAGGTGTTGACGGTGCCGCCGACGGTCGCGTCGACCACGCCGCCTTTACCCGCCTTGCCGCCACTGCCGCCGACGCCCACTGCTGCGACGGTCGAGCCGGAAAGTGCAAACCCGCCATTGCCGCCGCCGCCGCCCACCGACTGCATAAGCACGCCGATGGAATCGTCCCCGAGCGTGGTGACCTTGGCGTTCGCAACGTTGTAATTCACCTTGTCGCCGTCACCCGCCGCATCGCCTGATCCGCCTACCGACACACCCACCAGGCCGCCAATGGCAATGGCGCCGCCGCCATTGCCGCCGCCGCCGCCGACCGACTGTGCGATGATGCCGCTAGCGGAACGGCCGTTCGTCTCGACGGTCACACCGTTGCCGGCCTGATTGACGTTGACCACGCCACCCTTGCCGCCAGTGCCGCCGCCACCGCCGATGGCGACCGAAATTGCAGGCGCTACGCCGATGGCGTAGCCGCCATTGCCGCCGCCACCGCCGACCGACTGGATCAGAATGCCATGCGCGCCGTCGCCGCCGTTTCCATCGACGCCGGTCTTGATCACGCCGCCAATATTGCCGGTCGCCGTATCGCCCTGGCCGCCACCGCTTGCCTTGCCACCGATCGACACGAGACCTATAGCGCCGCCGCCATCGCCACCGCCGCCGCCCACCGACTCGACCAGCATGCCGATGGCGCCCAGGCCACTGGTGGTGATGTTGCCGGTGTTGGTCCCCGTGGCTGCCCGGCCGTCATTGCCATCCGTACCCGCGCCGCCACCGCCGAACAGACCTAGACCGCCACCGCCGTCGCCGCCGCCGCCGCCCACCGACTGCACGACCATGCCGCTGGCAAAATCTCCCCGAGTTGTGATGGTCCCGGAATTTATCCCCTCGGCATTGCCGCCGATTGTCGGCACGCCCCCATTGCCGCCGTTACCCACGATACCGAAACCACTTGCACCATCACCGGCAACGCCGCCCGCCGACCGCACAAGCATACCCTTCGAGAAAGCCCCGTCCGTGGAAATGGAGCCGGCATTATCGCCTTTCGCGTCACCGCCGAAACCGCCATTGCCGCCATTGCCACCCTTGCCGGCACCGATCGCAGCGCCCAAGCCGCCATTGCCGCCGCGCCCTCCGCTGGAATTGACGGTGATGCCGTTCGAATTGACCCCGTGCGTGATGATATTGCTTTCGATCGTAGTGGTCACGGTCGCCGTGCCGCCATCGCCACCCCGCCCGCCGACGCCGCCCTTACCGCCTACCGCGATGGCGAATGCCCATGCGCCGTTACCACCATCCCCACCGCTGGCGTCGCCCAATATGCCGGGAGCATTGTCCCCCGATGTTTCGAGGGCGCCAGATGCGTTGTTTGTTATATCGACGGTTCCGCCCTTGGCGCCATCGCCGCCTTTACCACCCTTGATCTCCACAAAAGGCGGGACGGCTGTTGCATGGACAGCCGAGCCGCCATCGCCGCCGCGCCCACCCCGGGCGCTGCCAACGAAAGCGGCCTCCCCGGAGGTCGTGCGGCCGACACTATTCGTTCCCGTAGCCGGCGCCACCGGCGAATGGCCATCTCCGGCGTCAGCAGTACCGATTCCGTCATCACCATTGTCGCCCGGTGCACCATCCGTATTGATGGACAATTGCTGCGCATGGACCGGAGATTGAGCGTAAGGAAAGACCAGCCCCACCAGTGCCGTAGCGCAAAGCAATCGAGCTATCCGTTTGGGCAGAGTGGCGAGACATTGATTCGGCCGGCCGGGCAAACCCTTCTGAGTCGCCGCGGCATCACGAAGAACTTCCTCAGAACATGCCCTGGCTGAACCGTCGTCGGCCGATGCGCACGACAATACGGCAACGCGCTCTGTGAACAAAGCCATGCACTTACCCCCCGTTTTACGGGGGCGCGCCTCAATGCCTGCTTGAGTCCGACGCCACCGCTATGCTCTGCTCATGCAATTGCAATAAGGATGCCGGCACTGTGCAATAAGGTTCAATGCATTAAAACAGGGCATCCGTATTCCCACTTGCGGAGCTCTGACTCAATTAGAATACATTAACTTATGCCGGATGAAACCAAAAATTTACGTGGGGAACACTGACCAAAGCCACCGACGTTTCATAGTCATCATATGATGACTATCTGCCGTTTCGCGGCCGAAATCGCAGAACAAAGCGATTGGAGCGCCCGATTTCGTGATACTCGACCCGCTGGCCATGGCATCGACGCGCAAACGCCCTATATCAAAGGACAGAGTTTTTGCGCGGGAATGAACGGATGTCGGCACTTCGGCCATCAACGATCTTCACAGTGGCAATGCTGGCCACGGCAGTGCTGGCGGGCGTTTGCCTGCCGGCTTCCGCGCAAGCGCTCAATCCCGCTACCGGCAACAATGCGCTGATCCGGCAGAACGACCTGCAAATCCTGCAAAACAGGATACAGCGGCAGCAATATCAACAGCAACAGCAGCAGAATCGCGCCCAGGACCGCCAGATCTTTCAGCAACCGCCACCGGTCGTGCAGCAGCTCAAGCCAAGCTGCCAGACACAGATAATCGGCACCACCGCCGTGAGCAATTGCCGCTGACATCAAGGCCTTTTTCGTTTATTTAGCCGACTTATGTATTTCGAGTGTCGTTGGCACATGCGAAAGTTTTGGTTTTGCAACGACGCCTTGTCGCGCTATGCGGCATTGCATCGACTGGATTGACGAATGGCAGCCACCAAGAAAAAGGCCGTACGCAAGGCAAAGAAGGGCGAGAGAATCCGCCAGGTGGCGGCTATTCCCTTCCGGCTGACCGCGCGTGGCGACATCGAGGTGATGCTGGTCACGTCGCGTACCACCAGGCGCTTCATCGTCCCCAAGGGCTGGCCGATGAAGGGCAAGAGCGGACGCAAGGCGGCCACCATCGAGGCGCAGGAGGAGGCCGGCGTGCTCGGCAAGACGCTGAAGCAGCCGGCGGGCACCTATTCCTACTGGAAGCGGCTGGCCAATCGCTTTGTCCGCGTCGACGTCATCGTCTACCTGCTCGAGGTGAGCGAGGAACTGGCCGACTGGCAGGAAGCCAAACGACGCCAGCGGGCCTGGCTGGCGCCAGCCGATGCGGCCATGCTCATCGACGAGCCGGATCTTTCAACGTTGGTGAAGACGCTGAAGATCCCCGTGCAGGTGGATCAGGCGTAGAGCCTCACTCGCCGGGGTCATCGCTTTCGGGAAACGGCCGCACCGGCGTGCCGGTATAGGCCCACAGCCACTCGCGCGGCAGCGGCCCCTTGTTTCGCTCGCCATGCTGCGACTGCTCCCAGGCATGCGCCAGGATGCCGACCGAGCGCGACAGCACGAAAAGCCCTCGCGTCAGCGGCGGCGGAAAACCGAGTTCGCCATAGATGACGGCGGTGGCGCCATCGATGTTAAGCGGTATTTTTTTCCCCTTGCGGCGTTCGACGTCCGCCTCGACCGCTTCGGCGATATCGGCGAAACGCCCATTGACGGCACCGCGTGCGGCAAATTCGCGGGTCAATTCCAGCAAGCGCGGCGCGCGCGGGTCGACGGGATGGAAGCGATGTCCGAGCCCCGGCACATAGCCCTTCTCCTCGGCGAAGAACCGGTCGAGCCGCGCCGAGACCGCCTCATTCAGCGTCATCCCGGCATCGATCGCCACGGCAATGTCACCATAGAAGGAAAGCGCCTGCTCGCCGGCGCCTCCATGCACGTCGCCGAGAACGTTGATGGCCGAGGCCATGGCGCTGTTGATACCGACGCCGCAGGTTGCAGCCATGCGCGCGATGGCAATCGATGGCGCCTGCGGTCCATGGTCGACGGCGGCAGCCAAGGCAATGCCGAGCAATTCTGCCTGGTCCTCGCTGGGCAGTTCGCCGCGCAGCATCAGCCAGATGACAGCCGGAAAGCTGACGCGGCCGATCAGATCCTGGATCTCGTAGCCGCGCAGCCGGATGACACCTGGCCGCATCTCGATGATGTCGGTCTGCCACCATTCCTCGCCGCGCTCACGGCCCGTCTTCTTCTCCGTGCCGCTCATGCGCGTGCCTTTGTCCTGGTGCGGGGCGGCAGGTCGGCGAACACCTCGCTCATATGTTCGCCGAGCGCCGGCGGCGGCTTTGTCGGCAAGGGCGCCTCGCCATCGACCATGAAGCCGCCGCGCAAAACGGTCAGCGGCTTGTCCATGCCAGCCACATCGTCGAAATGCGCGGTCACCTGGCGCTCGAGGACTTGGGGCTCGGCCAGCACTTGCGGGATCGTCAGCACCCTGCCGGCAGGCACGCCGGCGCGATTGAGCGTCTCTTCCCAGGCCGCCGCCGAGGCGCCCGCCAGGGCGTCCTCGATCTCGACTTTAAGCGCCGCACGGTTGCGCTTGCGCGTCTCGCGCTCTGCATAGCGGACATCGGAAGCCAATTCCGGCCGGCCGATCAGCCGGCACAGCGCCACGAACTGCTCCTGCTTGTTGGCGGCGATGTTGATGAGCCCGTCGCCGGTGCGAAACGCACCGGAGGGTGCCGCCGTCATGTTCTCGTTGCCCATCGGCATGGGGTCGATACCTGCGGTCAGATAGTTGGAAACCGGCCAACCAAGTGCGGAAAGTGTGCATTCGAGCATCGAAACGTCGAGAAAGGCACCCTCGCCGCTCGTCTTCTGCCGCACCAGCGCCGAGGCGATGGCGAACGCGCCGACCAGTCCGCCAAGCGTATCGGCGACGGGATAGCCGACCCGCAGCGGCGCCGCTTCCGGTGTGCCGGTGATGCTCATGATCCCAGACAGGCCCTGGATGATCTGGTCATAGGCGGGATTATCGCGCATTGGCCCGGTCTGGCCGAAACCCGATATCGCGCAATAGACGAGGCCCGGACGAACCGTCTTCAGTGCCTCGTAGCCAAGCCCCAGCCGATCCATCACGCCGGGGCGGAAATTCTCCACCAGTGCGTCGGCGCTGGCCACCAGATCGAAAAAGCGCTCGCGATCGGCTTGCTTCTTGAGGTCGAGCACAACCGACCGTTTGCCGGCGTTCTGAGCCAGGAACGAGGCGCCCATGCCGGCGCTGTTCAGCTTCGGCGAGCCGCCGAGCTGGCGGGCGAGGTCGCCGCCTTGCGGCGCCTCGACCTTGATCACGTCGGCGCCCAGCAGCGCCAGCTGGTAGGCGCAATAGGGGCCGGCCAGGACATTGGTCAGGTCGAGGACGCGAATACCGGAAAGCAGTTCTGTCATGGCATCAGGGATCGATCAGGCATCGCCGGGCACATGCTCCGGTCCGCGCCGACGACGATGCTCGATGAAGGCCCAGATATGCGGGCCGGCGAGACCGATGAAGGCGAGCGTCAGCAGTGTCAGCGACAGTTTGTGGGTGTAGAACACGGACCAGTCGCCATTCGAGATGGTCATCGCCCGGCGGAACTGGGTTTCGGCGAGCGGCCCAAGGATCATGCCGATGATGACAGGCGCGGTCGGAAAATCGAACCGCCGCATCAGGAAACCGGCGGCCCCCAGCAGATAGAGGATGACGAGGTCGATGGGCGATTGCGAAATGCCATAGGTGCCGACCGTGGCGAACACCAGGATGCCGGCATAGAGCTGCGGCGCCGGGATTTTCAGCAGCCGCACCCACAGCCCGATCAGCGGCAGGTTGAGGATGACCAGGATGACGTTGGCGATGAACAGGCTGGCGATCAGCCCCCAGACGAGGTCGCCCTGGGTCGTCAAAAGCAGTGGTCCGGGATTGATGCCGTAGCTCTGGAACGCCGACAGCATGATCGCCGCCGTCGCCGAGGTCGGCAGGCCAAGCGTCAGCATCGGCACCAGCACGCCGGCTGCGGACGCATTGTTGGCGGCCTCGGGGCCGGCAACGCCTTCGATGGCGCCGACCGTGCCGAACTCCTGCTTGTGCTTCGACAGCTTCTTTTCGATGGCATAGGACAGGAAAGTCGGGATTTCGGCGCCGCCGGCCGGCATGGCGCCGATCGGGAAGCCGATCGCGGCGCCGCGCAGCCAGGGTTTCCACGAACGCCCCCACTCGGCCGCCGTCATGTAGAGCGAGCCCTTCAGCGGCACGATCTCGTCCTTGCCGGCATAGCGGCGCGAGGCCATGTACAGCGTCTCGCCGACGGCAAACAGGCCAACGGCGGCGATGATGACGTCGACGCCGTCGAGCAGTTCGGTCATGCCGAAGGTGAAGCGCGGCTGGCCGGTCTGCAGGTCGACGCCGATCATGCCGATGACGAAGCCTGCGAACAGGCTGGTCAGGCCGCGAACGGAAGACGAGCCGAGCACCGCCGAGACGGTGATGAAGGCCAGCACCATCAGCGAGAAATATTCGGCCGGACCGAAGGCCAGCGCGAATTTGACCACCACCGGCGCCAGGAAAGCGACGCCCATCGTGCCGATCGTGCCGGCTACGAATGAGCCGATCGCCGAAGTGGCGAGGGCTGCACCGCCGCGGCCGGAACGCGCCATCCTGTTGCCTTCCAGCGCGGTGACGATGGTGGCGCTTTCGCCGGGCGTGTTGAGCAGGATCGACGTCGTCGAGCCGCCGTACATGGCGCCGTAATAGATGCCGGCAAACAGGATGAAGGATGCCTCCGGCGCCACCTGATAGGTGATCGGCAAAAGCAGCGCGATGGTCAGCGCCGGCCCAAGACCGGGCAGCACACCGATGGCGGTACCAAGCGTGGTGCCGAGCAGGCACCACAGAAGGTTGACCGGGGTGAAGGCGACCGAGAAGCCATGTGCCAGATGTCCGAGCGTTTCCATGGCGTCAGCCCCTCAACATGGTGATGAACGCATCGATGACCGTGTTCAGCTGGTTCTCGATGAAACCGGCACCGATGTTGACGCCGAGCGCCCTGGCGAAGCCGAAATAGGCGGCCAGCGCCAGGATAAGGCCGAGCACGACGTCCCGCAGCGTACGCTTGCTGCCGAAGCCGTAGCAGACGAGCACGAACATGATGACGGATGCCGCCGTGAAGCCGAGCGGTTGGATGAGCAGCAGATTGGCGATCAGGCCGATAACGACGAAGCCCATTGCCTTCCAGTCGGTCGGCGTCTCCTTTTCCTCCTCCGGCTGCCAGCCGCCGCGAAGCGCGGCAAGGATGAGCAACAGCGAAAGTACCACCAGGCCAACCATGGTAAGGTAGGGAAAGACGGTCGGGCCGACCTTGGAGTAGAGCGGCGACACCGGGATCGCCAGCGTCTGCCAGGCAACGGCGCCGGCGCAGGCCAGGAGCCCGATGCCTATCAACAATTCCGGCACGGCAAGCCGCGACGGCGCCGGCTGCTGGTCGCTGGTGCTCATGATTGTCCTCCCCAGGAGAGCTGGCCAAGTATGGTTGGCGAAAATGCCCGGCGCCGCATGCTTGCTCCCCACCGCAGGGTCATGCCGGCTTGCATTTCATGCGAGAAGGGGCGACCTGCGCCGCCCCTATGACGATGGATCAGGCGAGCCCGAGATCCTTCAGGATCGCCTCGATGCGGGCTGAATCCTCGGTGACGAACTTCGCATAGTCGTCGCCGGTGAGCAGGATCGGCGTCCAGTTGCGGTTCTTGCATTCGGTCGCCCACGCGTCACTCTTGGCCATGGTCTCGATGAGGGTGATCATCGCTGCCTTGTCGGCGTCGGAAATGCCCGGCGGTGCGAAGACGCCGCGCCAGTTGAACAGTTCGACATCGATGCCGGCCTCCTTCAGCGTCGGCGCATCGATGCCGTCCTGGCGCTTGTCTGCCGAGATGGCGAGCAGCCGCAGCGCGCCCGCCTTGACCTGCTCGGAGAACTCGCCAAAGCCGGAGATGCCGGCCGCGACCTGGTTGCCGAGCAGCGCCGACAACGCCTCACCGCCGCCGGCGAACGGCACGTAGGACAGGTTTGTCGCCGGCACGCCGACAGTCTTGGCAATCAGGCCGAACAGGATGTGATCGGAACCGCCTGCGGAGCCGCCGGCGACAGGAACCTTTGTCGGATCGGCCTTGAGCGCGGCGACGAAATCAGCGGCCGTCTTGAACGGCGACTCCGCCGGCACGACCAAGGCCTCGAACTCGCCGGTAAGGCGGGCGATCGGGGTGACCTGCGTCAGATTGTTGGCGGCCTTGTTGGCAATGATGGCGCCAACCATGACCATGCCGGCAACCATCAGGGAATTGCCTTTGCCGTTCCACTGGCTGATGAATTGCGGCAGCCCGACAGTCCCGCCGGCGCCGCCGACATTGGTGATCTGCGAACCCGAGATGAGCTTTTCACTGCGCAGCACCTGGTCGATCGTGCGCGCCGTCTGGTCCCAGCCACCACCCGGTGCGGCAGGCACGAAGAGCTGTATCTGGGGCGCGCCTTCGGCGAAAGCGGGAGAAAGATGCGACGTCATCAGCCCGGCACCCACGGCTGCGGTGCTCATCAAAAATCTGCGTCTGTCCAGCATGGGATTCCTCCAAATCACGACACCTCCTCCGGTGCCCGCCAAAACGCGCCTGCATCCAGACCCGTCATCGATTTCAAGCAGATGTTACGGAGTTCTGTCAACGGAAACGATATTCTGCTGGACAGAACGATTTGGCGGCGCGACACAGTCGCGTCACTCGGCTTTCTTCAAACTGGAACCGCCATGGACTCGCCAAGCAAATCGGCAGATGCGGAAATCGACCGCGCCGAAGGTGTTGCAGCACTCGATCGGGCGATTGCCATCCTCGATGCCTTCAGCACGGAGGATCGGTCGCTCAGCCTGGCCGAAATCGCGGCGCGCACCGGCCTCTACAAGAGCACCATCCTGCGGCTTGCGAATTCCCTTTTGCGCGGACGATTGCTCGAGCGCCTCGACAATGGGCGCTACCGCGTCGGACCCGCGACGTTTCGGCTCGGTGCGCTCTACCAGCGTTCGGTCGTGGCGGTCGACATCCTGCTGCCGATCATGCGCGATCTTTCCGAGCGAAGCTGGGAAAGCGTTGCCTTCTACGTTCGCTCGGGCGATGTCCGCACCTGTCTTTACCGCGTCGAATCCAAGCACCCGATCCGCTACACGATACGCGAAGGCGACGTATTGCCTTTGCTGCTCGGCTCGGGCGGCCGCGTGCTCGCAGCGTTTTCGGGCCAGCAGGGCGAACCCTACGAGACCATCCGCAAGACCTGCAACTGTCTCGCCGTCGGCGACCGCGACCCCGAGACGGGGGGCGTGTCGGCGCCGGTATTCGGGCCAGGGGGCGTCCTGCTCGGCGCCTTGACCCTGGCTGGACCAAGCACGCGCGTCGACGCGGCCTTTCTGCAGCGCATGAAGCGTCCGCTGCTCGAGGCAGCGGCCCGCGCCACCCGCGCCTTCGGCGAGGACGCCTCAATGCTCGAGCAGGCAAGCCTGGCAGCGGACGCCCTGCCGTAGAATGCGGCCTGATTGGAAGGCTCGCCCAGTTCAACTTGACCAGAACCACACGGCGGTTCTTGGCGCGGCCCGCTTCGTCATCGTTGCTGGCGACAGGTGCCATCATGCCGGCGCCCGCAGCGGTCAGCCGCGCCGCTCAGGTCACCGCGCCAGCAGGATGGTCGGAGCGTCGTGATAGGTGGTCTTTACCACTTCCCGGTAACCGCACTTGGCAGCCACCCTCAGCGAAGCGCCATTTTCCGGATCGATGATACAGACGGTCTTCTCGCGCCCGAAAATCACTTCGCCCCATGCCAGGACGCGGCCAACCACCTCGGTGGCGAAGCCCGCGCCGTGCACGGCCGGAACCAGCGCCCACCCGGCCTCGGGAATGCCTTCGATCGATGGTTCCATGTCGCGCTTCAGATCGTGAAACCCGGCCTCGCCGATGAAGCGCCCGGTCGCCTTCTCCTCGATCGCCCAGAAGCCATAGCCAAGCAACGACCACAGGCCGGCGTGACGCAGGAAGCGCATCCAGCTTTCTTCGCGCGTGCGCGGCTTGCCGCCGATGAAGCGGGTGACGACGGGATCGGTCCACATCGCGGCATAGGTGTCGAAATCATCCAGCCGGTGTGCCCGCAGGATGGTTCGCTTCGTTTCGATGACAGGAGCACTGGTCGCTTGCGGATTGTTCATGGGATCTGCCTCGCACGGATCGCCAGCGCTTAGCAAATCGCCGGTGCTGCGCAAGGGGCCAGGGCAACACGGCCCATCATCCAGGCGCCGCTATGGGAATTTTGCGCGACGATGTTATCGAGTGCGGATGTTTGCGGACATCGGCAGTTTGCCGCCCAGTTGCTATTTGCTAGCTTGCCCTAGTTGTTGCTTCATGCGCAGCCGGTGTTGAGAGGAGATCCGCGCGGCGTTGGAGATTCATATCCCGGGAGGAGATCACGATGAGAAGATTTGTCGCCACTCTGGCTGCTGCCGCGGCCGTCACGCTTTATGGGTTCACTGCCGGCGCGCAGACCTATCCTGAACGCACCATCACCGTTGTGGTGCCCTTTGCGGCCGGCGGCCCGACCGACACGGTCACGCGCCTCGTCGCCGAAGCCATGTCGAAGGATCTCGGCCAGCAAGTCATCGTCGAGAATGTCGGCGGCGCCGGCGGCACGCTGGGTGCTGGCCGCGTCGCCAACGCCGAGCCTGACGGCTATACGCTGCTGCTCCATCATATCGGCATGGCGACAAGTGCGACGCTGTACAGAAAGCTCGCCTACGACACGCTGAACGCCTTCGAATATGTCGGCCTCGTCACCGAGGTGCCGATGACCATCGTCGGCCGCAAGGATCTGGAGCCTACCGATCTCAAGGGATTGGTGGAGTACGCCAAGGCCAACAAGGATTCCATAACCGTCGCCAATGCCGGCATCGGTGCGGCCTCGCATCTGTGCGGCATGCTGTTCATGAGCGCCATCAAGACGCCGCTGGTCACCGTGCCCTACAAGGGCACCGGCCCGGCCATGACCGATCTTCTCGGCGGCCAGGTCGACATCATGTGCGACCAGACGACCAACACCACCAAGCAGATCCAGGGCGGCACGATCAAGGCCTATGCCGTCACCTCGCCGGAACGCCTCGATGTGCTGAAAGACGTGCCGACGACGGTTGAAGGCGGCCTTCCCGATGTGCAGGTCGGCATCTGGCACGGTCTCTATGCACCCAAGGGCACGCCGGCCGAGATCACCGAACGCCTGTCGAAATCGCTTCAGGTCGCGCTGAAGGACCAGAACGTCGCGGCCCGCTTCGCCGAACTCGGCACCAAGCCGTCGCTTGAGGCCGATGCGACGCCCGCCGCACTGAAGGCCAAGCTGGAAAGCGAGATCGCGCGCTGGAAGCCGATCATCGAAGCCGCCGGCCAGTACGCCGACTAAGGGTTGAACAGGGGCGCCACCGGCGCCCCTGTTCGCTCGGCATCCACCAGCCACTGCGGGCTTGGGAGAACCATCATGAAACCTTTCGCGATCGACAGGGCCAACGGCCTGTGCGCCGCCCTGTTCATCGGTTTCGGCGCATGGTTCGCGCTGCAATCGCTCGGCCTCGAAATCGGCACCGCCTTGCGCATGGGTCCAGGCTATTTTCCGCTGGTCCTGGCGATCGTGCTGATCCTGCTTGGCGCCGTCATTCTCGTCCAGGCCGTACGCGTCGGGGGCGAAGCAATCGGGCACATTGCGTGGCGCGGCATGCTGCTCATCCTGCCTGCTCCGATCTTCTTCGGCCTGACGGTGCGCGGCCTCGGCTTCATCCCGTCGATCTTTCTCACGGCGTTGATCGCGTCGTTTGCCAGCCGCCGCATGAAGCCGTTGACCGCGCTCGTGCTGTCGGCCGGCCTGACATTGTTTGCGTACCTCGTCTTCAGCTACGCGCTCGGCCTGCCGTTCCGCCGCTTCGGCCCGTGGCTGGCCCCATGGTTGGTGTCGTGAGGCGATGAGCATGGATCTGCTCGACAACCTCGCGCTCGGTTTTTCGACGGCGACGTCGCTGACCAACCTCGGTTTCTGCCTGATCGGCGTCCTTCTCGGCACGCTGATCGGCGTTCTGCCCGGCATCGGCGCCACCGCGACCATCGCCATGCTTTTGCCGATCACCTTCCAGATCGGCGACCCGGTTTCCTCCCTCATCATGCTCGCCGGCATCTATTACGGTGCGCAATATGGCGGCTCGACCACCGCCATTCTCATCAACATGCCCGGCGAATCCTCGTCCGCCGTCACCGCGATCGACGGCTACCAGATGGCCAGGAACGGCCGCGCCGGGGCGGCCCTCGCGATCGCGGCTATCGGCTCGTTCTTTGCCGGCACCGTATCGACGTTCCTCGTCGCCATCTTTGCCCCGCCGCTGACGGCGATCGCGCTGAAATTCGGCGCGGCCGAGTATTTTTCGCTGATGATCGTCGGCCTCGTCTCATCCGTCGCGCTCGCCCACGGCTCGATCGTCAAGGCGCTGGCCATGGTCGTGCTCGGCCTGCTGCTCGGTATTGTCGGCACCGACATTTACACCGGCACGCCGCGCTTCACGCTCGGAATCCGGGAATATGCCGATGGGTTGAACTTCGTTGCGGTGGCGGTCGGTGTCTTCGGCGTCGCCGAGATCCTGCGCAACCTCGAAAACGAGGATGAGCGTTCCGTGATGATCCGCAAGGTCACCGGCCTTATGCCGACCCGCGAGGACTTTCGGCGCATGGCAGCGCCCATCGTGCGCGGAACGATCATCGGTTCGGCGCTCGGCATCCTGCCGGGAGGCGGCGCGATCCTGGCAGCTTTTGCCTCCTACACGGTCGAAAAACGCGTCTCGAAAAACCCGGAAGAATTCGGCAAGGGCGCCATCGAAGGCGTCGCCGGACCGGAATCGGCCAACAATGCCGGTGCGCAGACCTCCTTCATCCCGATGCTGACGCTCGGCATTCCGGCCAACCCGGTCATGGCGCTGATGATCGGCGCTATGATCATCCAGGGCATCGTACCCGGCCCCAATGTCGCCACCGAACAGCCGGCGCTGTTCTGGGGCATCATCGCCTCGATGTGGATCGGCAATCTGATGCTGATCATCCTCAACCTGCCGCTGATCGGGCTTTGGGTGAAGCTGCTGACGATCCCCTATTACGTGCTTTTCCCGATCATCATGGCGTTCTGCTCGATCGGCGTCTACAGCGTCAACAGCAACGTCTACGACCTCTACGCCGTCGCCTTCTTCGGCTTCCTCGGCTACCTCCTGACCAAGCTGCGCTGCGAACCGGCGCCGCTGCTGCTCGGCTTCGTGCTCGGCCCGCTGCTCGAGGAAAACCTGCGCCGCGCCATGATCCTCTCGCGCGGCGACCCGAGCACTTTCGTGACCAGACCGATCAGCGCCGGCCTGCTGCTCATCGCGCTCGCCGTGCTCGCCGTCGTCTTCCTGCCGGCGGTCAAGAAAAAGCGCGAAGAGGTGTTTGTGGAGGAGAGTTGAATTACGCCGTCGTTCCGCTGCCGCCCCGAATCTCGTCGACCGGGTCGAGCGGTGCGATCGGCACCAGCGGTGCCGGCACATCGGTCGTCTTGACCTCGGCCTTGCAGATGTCGGCGATGACGCAGGCCGGGCAATCCGGCTTGCGCGCCTTGCAGACGTAGCGGCCATGCAGGATCAGCCAGTGATGTGCATGGCGCATATATTCGTCCGGAATAATCTTCAACAATCCTTGCTCGACCTGTTCCGGCGTCTTGCCGGGCGCCAGCCCGAGCCGGTTGCCGATGCGCAGAATGTGCGTGTCGACCGCCATCGTGTGCTGGCCGAAGGCCATGTTGAGCACGACATTGGCGGTCTTGCGCCCGACCCCGGGCAGCTTGACCAATTCATCGCGACTATCGGGTACCTCGCCGCCATGGTCGCGGATCAGCGCCTGCGACAGCGCAATCACATTCTTCGCCTTGTTGCGCCACAGCCCGATGGTGCGGATATATTCGCCGACCCTTGCCTCCCCCAGCGCCAGCATCTTGTGCGGCGTATCGGCGGCCTTGAACAGCGCCCGCGTCGCCTTGTTGACGCCGGCATCCGTCGCTTGCGCCGACAGCACCACCGCGACCAGCAGCGTGAAGGCGTTGACATGTTCGAGCTCCCCCTTCGGCTCGGGCCGCTGGACGGAAAAGCGCCGGAATATCTCGTTCACTTCGGCCGGGCTGTAGCGTGACGCGCTTCGCGTCGGCCGCGGGCGCGGCTTTGCGTTCGAACCATCGCGTCGTGCGGGCAACAGCTCTTTTTTGGACAGGGAAGAATCTTTGGACTTGGGGCTTGCCATTTCCCTCCTATAATATCCCCTCATGAGCGACACAAACGCCTCGTTTCAGGCCGACGAGCCATTCTTTCAGGCGCTACTGACCCCACACCGGTCTCTGGGCCGGACAGGCTTTTTCGTCCTGATGGGCGCGCTGCTGTTCGGCTGGCTGGTGACAGGCGCGTTTTTCCTGTCGCGCGGCGCCTGGCCGGTGTTCGGCTTCTTCGGCCTCGACGTGGCCGCCGTCTACATCGCCTTTCGCATCAACTATCGTGCCGCTCGCGCACGCGAAGAAGTCTCGGTCTCGCGCACCAGCCTCGACATCCGCAAGACAGCCCCCTCGGGGAAATCGGAAGCCCATCGCTTCAATCCGTTCTGGGCGCGGTTTTCGGTGGCCCGTCACGCCGAGATCGGCATCACAGGGATGACGGTGGAAGGCGAAGGCCGGAACGTGCCGATCGGATCGTTCCTGGACCCCGATTCCCGCGAGAGTTTTGCCACCGCCTTTTCGCGAGCGCTGGCGACCGCCAAGGCACGCTGAGCCAGCTACGAGCGACTCCAGGGCTCGAATCCCGTGCCTATCTGGGTATGCGCCGCAAGAAGGCAAGTTTCGGGTGGCGATCGACGCCCCGAGGGGCGATATTCCGGCTCAAGGAGACAGTTCCATGAGCACACACACCGCAGTCCTCAAAAAGGACATCACGCCTGAAGGCAGCGACTACGAAATCGTGCGCCGTGCCATCGAGAAGATCAGTCTCGACTATCGTGATCAGCCTTCCCTCGAAGAACTGGCCGAGGAGGTCGGCGAGACGCCGACCGGCTTGCAAAAACTCTTCACCCGCTGGGCCGGCCTGTCGCCCAAGGCCTTCCTGCAGGCGGTGACACTGGACCATGCGCGCAGGCTGCTCGATTCCGGCATGCCGCTGCTCGAGACCTCGTTCGAGCTGGGCATGTCCGGCCCGGGCCGGCTGCATGACCTGTTCGTCACGCATGAGGCGATGTCGCCGGGCGACTACAAGACACGCGGCGCCGGGCTCCTCATCCGCTACGGCTTCCACTCCTCGCCGTTCGGCACCGCCCTGATCATGGCCACCGAGCGCGGGCTCGCCGGCCTCGCCTTCAGCGACCCCGGCGAGGAACGCGCCGCCTTCGCCGACATGTCCAGCCGCTGGCCGAACGCCATCTATGTCGAGGACATGACTGCTACCGGCCCCTATGCCGCCCGTATCTTCGATCCGACGCTGTGGCGCCCCGACCAGCCGCTGCATGTCGTCATGATCGGCACCGACTTCCAGGTTCGCGTCTGGGAGGCGCTGCTCAAGATCCCGATGGGCAAGGCCCGCACCTATTCCTCGATCGCGGCCAGCATCGGCGCCCCGTCCGCCAGCCGGGCGGTGGGTGCGGCCAACGGCGCCAATCCGCTCTCCTTCGTGGTGCCTTGTCACCGCGCCATCGGCAAATCCGGCGACCTGACCGGCTATCATTGGGGCCTGACCCGCAAGCGCGCCATTCTGGGCTGGGAAGCCGGGCAGGTGTCGTAATATCGATTTTTCTCGATACTGCGAAGAAAAACATGGATATATCGGCACTGATAAGTATAAGCGCGATTTTCACTGTCTTTGCAACCGAGGGCAACCTCCGGTTCCTGTGATTGTTATTTAAGGAATTATTTTAGGTAACTCTAAATTAACCACGATAAAGTGATGATGCCCTCATATTAATCCGGACGATCCGGCTTAATAGGAGGTCCCGATGTCATTGGTTCGCGCCGCCTGCGCCGCAGCTCTGCTGGTTGCCGGCATCGACGAGGTCGCGTTGGCCGCGACGCAGAATGTCATCTTCAATGGCACGATCGCGCCCACCTGCACGCTTGTTGTTGCCACCAACGGCACGATGACGGCCAGTCCCGATCTCCAGTCCCTCAGTTCCCACAACAGCGGCGGCTCGGCTGGAACCGTGACGCTGACGACGACCGGAGGTGTGTCGCTGAGTGTCGACCCGGTCACCACCATGACGGTGCCATCCGCCGACAGCACGTCGACGACCTGGACACCGACCTACTCTGCCGCCGGCGCGCATGCCATCGGTGAGACCGGCTCGGCAACCAGCATCACCACCCCCGGCGCCGACCTCGTTTCGGTCCACCTTGCCGGCACCAAGGGCGGCAGCAATCGCTTCGCCAACGGCAATTATCAGGCAACGGTAACGCTGCGCTGCGAATGACGCGTGGCGAAGGAGGGGTCGTTGAAACATGCTCGAATCCTGGCGACGGCATTGGCCGTCGGATTGGCGCCCATTGCCGCCAAGGCCCAATCGATGTCGCCGATGCGTGGCGAGATCAACAGCTTCACCGACGTCTTTGCGGTTCGCGTCTTCCCCGCCAATCCCTACGACCGCAAGATCCGGGTCGAAATCCACGTCTACGATCAGGATTTCCAGCCGGTAGATGCCAGGGTCTCTCCAAATGTCTTCCAACTGGCCTCCCAGGCCTCCCGTTCTGTCCTTGTGGTCGTGCCTTTTGACGGCGCTGCCGAGCGTAAAGTGCGTATCTGTACCGAAAGCATCCCCTTTCCCAATCAACAGACGCAGATAAGGGCACAGATATGCGGAAAGTTTTTTGGGCGCCGCAAGTCCTGACACTGGCGCTCGCGGCTGCTTGGGCGGGTGCCTTGCCGGCCGGGGCCGAGGACGTCTACAACCTCAACCAGAATGAGAGCGGCTTCAACCTGCCGGGCGTCACCTTGCCCCAAGGCCAGGACGAGGTCCATGCCGCGGACGGCACCACCTGCCGTTCCGCCGTCTCCGGTTCCGGCGCCTATGTCGATCTCGGCGTCATCAGAGGCAACAGCCAGTCGAACAATGATGTCGCCACTTACGGCCGCGTGGTGATCCCGATCGGGCGCACGCCGAAGCGCGTCGATTGCAGCCGTCTCTATGAGCTTGAGGTCGAGCGCCTGCAGTTGGAACTGAAGCTCCTCAAAATGGGCCTCGGCGCCGACGGCCAGACGACGAGCGTGGCCGCCAGCGCTTCCACGGCCGCGTCACCGGGGTGGGCCAATGAAGGCTGGAGCATCAGGACCGGAAATGGTGATGGCAAGAAAAAGAAGAAGCAGTAGCCGCGCGCTGCTTGCGATGGCTGCACTTGCCGGTTCCTGCCTTCCGGTGCAGGCAGCGATCATCGGCACCTGCACTATCGTGGTCGGGGCGTCCGGAACGATGAAGGCCAATCCCGCCATCAGCATACTGGGCTCTAAACAGGCAGGCGGATCGAGCGCCAGCGCCACCGTGGTGGCAAGCTCCCTGTTGTGCTCGATACTTAACTTGCTTGACTGCTATTCGGTTTCGGCGCCGGCGCCTGCCGCATTCTCGTCCGCGCCGAGCGGCGGCGGCACCAACGTGACCTTCGCTTCAGTCTTCCGCCTCGATGGCTCGGGGGTCGATGTCAACGGAAGTGTGCCGCAGAGGGTTGCCAACGGCACCCACGCGATGCAGGTCGACCTCACCGCCACCAAGTCGAGCGGTATCTTTCCCGCCGGCAACTATCAGGGCACGGTCACCGTGCGCTGCGAATAGGCCACGACACCTCAAATCGGACTGGACCATGCGCGTGGTCTGGCAAGCCGCGGCCTTACAGGTTAGCTTCCGCGCAATCGGAACGATCTGCGTTCGCCCGGACGCACGAAGACGCTCCGACATTTTGAATTTGCGTTGCCAGGAGGCCTTGCTTGATTATCGTCATCGGCTCGATCAACCTCGACCTTATCGCCAAGGTCGACCGCTTGCCGAGCCCCGGCGAGACGGTGGGCGGCTCGGCGTTCACCACCGCGCCTGGGGGCAAGGGCGCCAACCAGGCACTGGCCGCCGCACGCGCCGGCGCCTCGGTGCGCATGGTTGGCGCCGTCGGCAGGGACAGCTTCGCCGCCGAGGCACTGGCATTGCTGCGCGACGGCAAGGTCGACCTGTCCGGCGTTGCCGAGACTCACGCCTCGACCGGCACGGCACTGATCATGGTCGCCGACGACGGCGAGAACATCATCGCCGTGGTGCCGGGCGCCAACGCTTCCGTGGTGCCCGGCGACCTTTCCAAGGCCTTTCTGAAAAAAGGCGACGTCGTGTTGCTGCAAAACGAGATTCCGCTGGCCACCGTCGATGCCGCCCTCGACCAGGCAAGGGCGGCCGGCGCCTTCACCGTGCTCAACACGGCGCCTTTCCAGGGGCAGGCAGCCGGCTTTATCGGCAAGGCCGACTATGTCGTCGCCAACGAAACCGAGTTCGACCTCTATGGCGAAGCGCTGTCGTTGCAAGGCCGCGACCGGGCGGCCCGCATGCGCGACTTTGCCGGAAAGACCGGCCGCACCGTCGTCGTCACACTTGGCGGCGACGGCGTGATGGCGGCAACGCCGAGCGAATTCCTCACCGTTCCGGCACGCAAGATCACCCCTGTCGACACGGTCGGCGCCGGCGATACGTTCTGCGGCTATTTCGCCGCCAGCCTGTCGTCGGGCCTCACGCTCGAACAGGCGCTGGCGCGCGCCGGCGCGGCCGGTTCGCTGGCCTGCCTGAAGCCTGGCGCCCAACCGGCGATCCCGCTCGCCAAAGACGTCGATCAGGCGCTGCAGGAAAGCCGTTAGAATGCTGCGCCCTCAAACGAAACATGCCGTGCCGCCGGCAGGCGACATCTGCCGCCTGTCCGCGGTCGAACTCGCCGGCGCGATCCGGGAGAGAGAGCTTTCCGTGCGCGAGGTGGTGGCGGCATTCCTCGATCGCATCGAGGCGGTCAATCCGCTGGTCAACGCCATCGTCTCCTTGCGCGATCGCGCCGATATCCTGCGCGAAGCCGATGCGGCCGATGCCAGCCTGTCGCGAACCGAAGCCGCGGGTCCGCTCTTCGGTCTGCCGATGGCCATCAAGGATCTCGCCTCGACCACGGGCCTCAGGACCTCGTTCGGCTCGCCGATCTTCGCCGATTTCGTGCCGCAGGAAGACGATTTCTTCGTCGAGCGTATCCGCAGTGCCGGCGCCATCATCATCGGCAAGACCAACGTCCCCGAATTCGGGCTTGGCTCCAACACCTATAATGCCGTGTTCGGGCCGACGCTGAACGCCTTCGATCCGGCCCTGACCGCCGGCGGCTCGAGTGGCGGCGCGGCGGTGGCCCTGGCGCTCAACATGGTGCCCGTCGCCGATGGCAGCGACTTCGGCGGCTCGCTGCGCAACCCGGCCGCCTGGAACAATGTTTTTGGCTTCCGCCCGTCGCAAGGACTTGTTCCCGGCGGACCCGATTTCGAAGTCTTCCATGCGCAGATGGGCGTCGACGGGCCGATGGGCCGCAACGTTCGTGACATGGCGCTGCTGCTCGATGTGCAGGCCGGTTACCACCCGCACGCGCCATTGTCCTACGAGAAACCCGGCTCGTTCCTCGAAGGGCTTGGAATACCGGCAACTGCTGGCCGCATCGCCTGGCTCGGTGACCTCGGCGGTCATCTGCCGGTTGAAACAGGCATTCTCGGCCTGTGCGAGGCGGCACTCGGCCGCTTTGCGGAAGCATCCTTCGCGACTGAACCGTTGCTGCCGGATTTCGATTTCGAAGCGCTGTGGCAGGCCTTCGTGACGCTGCGCCAGGCCAGCAGCGGCTGCGCGCTCAAAACCCACTATGACGACCCCGCGAAGCGCCGCCTGCTCAAGCCGGAAGCCATCTGGGAAGTGGAGAATGCCATGCGGCTGACGGCGCCGCAGATCCGCGCCGCCTCCGTGACCCGTACATCCTGGCATCGCATGCTGCTGTCGATCTTCGACCGCTATGATCTGATTGCGCTGCCGACAGCGCAGGTCTTCCCCTTCGATGTCTATATGCATTGGCCGCGTGAGGTCGCCGGACGCGCGATGGACAGCTACCACCGCTGGATGCAGGTTTCCGCCTTCGCGACCTTGGGCGGCTGCCCGGCAATCAACGTGCCGGTCGGCTTCGATGACAAGGGGCGGCCGATGGGCATGCAGCTGATCGGCCGGCCACGCGATGACCTCGCCGTACTCAAGGCAGCGGCGGCCTATGAGGCAAGGCTGCCTTGGCCGACCGGCGCCTGAACCGGGCGGACTGGCGTGTCGCAGGGCGTTAGGTAGCGGCTTGCACCAGCGGCGCCGCCATGCATTGATTATCCTCAGCCGCGCCGCCTCGGCGGCCTCCCTGAGGAAAGACCATGTCGCTCGAACTCTACGCTGCCTATGTCCTCGCTTGCATCGTTATCATCCTGGTGCCCGGTCCGACGGTCACGTTGATCATCGCCAACAGCATGCGCCATGGCTCGCGCGCCGGCCTCGTCAATGTCGCCGGCACGCAGGCCGGGCTTGCCGTGATGATCGCCATCGTCGGCATCGGCCTCAACACGCTGATCGCAGGCATGGGCCACTGGTTCGAGTGGGTCAGGCTGATCGGTGCCGCCTATCTGATCTGGATGGGCGTGCAAATGTTCCGCTCCAAGGGCACCCTGAATGCCGATGGAACAGCCAGGAAACCGCGCGGCGGCTTCTTCCTGCAGGGCCTGCTGGTGGCGCTCAGCAACCCCAAGACGCTGATTTTCTTCGGCGCCTTCTTTCCGCAGTTCATTTCGCCGCAAGGCAACTATTCACTGCAGATCGCCGTCATGGGCCTGACCGCCATGATCTTCGCCGCCTTCTCGGATTCCACCTATGCGCTGGCCGCCGGCCGCGCCGGGCGCCTGCTGTCGGCCAGGCGCATCAAGCTTTTGTCGAGGATCAGCGGCAGCTTCATGGTAGGCGGCGGCCTGTGGCTGGCGTTTTCGAGGTCGAAGTAACGGCGCGCCTTCCCTCGCCCCGTTTACGGGGAGAGGGTGGTCGCGAAGCGATCGGGTGAGGGGCAGCGCCGAGGCCGCAAGCCCGAATTTCAACGTTTGCGCCGCCCCTCATCCGCCTGCCGGCACCTTCTCCCCGTGAACGGGGCGAAGGAAGCTCTCACAGCCGCCCCAGCCTCTCCACCAGCAACCCGAAAAACCCGTCATGGTCGATGTCGCGCATCACCATGGCGTTCTTCGGCCGTTTGGTAACGCCCCACCAGTCGATCACGGTCATGCCCATGGTCAGTTCCGAGGCGGTTTCCACGCTGACGTTGCAGTTGCGGCCCTTGAACAGGTCAGGCTTCAACAGATAGGCGATGACGCAAGGGTCGTGCAGCGGGCCGCCGTCGGTGCCGTATTTCTCCTCGTCGAAGCGCTCGAAGAATTCCAGCATCTCGGCGGTGGCGGTGCCGACCTTGGTGCCGAGCGCGCGGAAGGTTTGCGTGCGCTTGGCGGTAGTCAGCGCCTTGTGGGTGACGTCGAGCGGCATCATGACGATCGGGATGCCGGATTTGAGCACGACATCGGCGGCCTGCGGGTCGACATAGATGTTGAATTCGGCGGTCGGGGTGACATTGCCGCCCTCGAAGAAGCCGCCGCCCATCAGCACGATTTCCTTGATGCGCGGTGCAATGCGCGGCTCGCGGATCAGCGCCAGCGCAATGTTGGTGAGCGGCCCGAGCGCGCAAAGCGTGATTGTGCCGCTCTCTTCCCCCATCAGCGTCTCGACGATGAAATCGACCGCGTACTGGTCCTGCAGCTTCATCGTCGGTTCCGGCAATTGCGGTCCGTTGAGGCCGGTCTTGCCATGCACTTCCTCGGCGGTGACCAATTCGCGCATCAGGGGCCGGATGGCGCCGGCATAGACCTTGATGTCCGGGCGGCCGGCCAGCTCGCAGATCTTGCGGGCATTCTTTTCGGTAAGCTTCAGCGGCACGTTGCCGGCAACGGCTGATATGCCGACGATCTCCAGTTCGGAGCTGCCGAGCGCCAGCAATATGGCGACGGCATCATCCTGGCCGGGATCCGTGTCGATGATGATCTTGCGTGACTGGGGCATTTCAATTCCTTGTTTGGCGAGGTCGTGGACTTGCATCGATCCGATCGGAACATCCAAATGACGCCGAAGCGGCCGCGAGCTGCCAGGCCGAACCGCTCGACCGGGGAAGACAATCCCGACCCGCGCGCTTTTCCTTGCATCTGCTCGCCGTTTCAAGCGCCATGTCTGTCATTCCTGTGAGTCCACGGCCTGGTCTTTTTGGGCGGGTCTGTTGACGGCTTGAACTTGGTCGCGGGGCGGACCATATCAAGGCCATCAGGAAAAATGCCATCTGGGTTTTTCCACTTTATGTCGCTCTTGAGAGGACAGTGTAACATGAGCCGAATGACGCCCTTTTCCAGCCCGCTTCTGCTTGGTTTCGACGCCATGGAAAAGACCCTGGAACGCCTGGCGAAGTCCGGTGACAGCTACCCTCCCTACAACATCGAACGCCTCAGCGGCGCCGACGGCAAAACCGAAAGGTTGCGCATCACATTGGCGGTCGCCGGTTTCGCCGAAAGCGATCTCGATGTCACCACGGAGGAAAACCAGTTGGTCGTGCGCGGCCGTCAAACCGACGACACCGAGCGCGAATTTCTTCATCGCGGCATCGCCGCGCGCCAGTTCCAGCGCTGTTTCGTGCTGGCCGACGGCATGCGGGTGATCGCAGCGGAGTTGAAGAACGGCCTTTTGGCGATCGACCTCGATCGGCCGGAGTCCGAACGGCTGGTACGGAAAATAAACATATCGGTGAAAGACTGATCTTTACCGATGGCTCTCATGCGGGATGGCCTTGAGCGGCGTCCTCGCGCCAAGGAGGCTTTGAAATGACCAGAACTGAAACTATCACCATGACCAATGGCGAATTCGCTCATCTCGGCGAGGGCTCGGTCGCTTATCTCAGAAAGGTCTCGAGCGACGAATTGCTCGGCCGTTTCCCCAATCTCGGCGAAATCGCTCCCGGCATGGAACTGTGGGCGCTGTTTGCCGCCAATGGCCAGCCGATCCTGCTTTCCGACGCGCGTGACCGCGCACTGGCCGGTGCCATGGAAAACGATTTGACCACGGTCGCCATCCACTAAGACCCAGCGCGCCGCCCTGTTAGGCGCGACCAGCAGGCTCAAACGCATAGGGCCGCCCGTGGCGGCCCTTGAAATTCGTCTCACCAGAAAAATCAGGCCGCGTGCGAGGCCTGGGTGTCCGATAAAAGCGCGTGGATAGCCGCGGCGTCGCGCGTACCCCTGATCTTGGCCACCGTGTCGGCGTCACGCAGCACTCGCGCGATGCGCGACAGTGCCTTGAGGTGATCGGCACCCGCCCCTTCCGGCGCCAGCAGCAGAAACACCAGATCGACGGGCTGATCGTCCAGCGATTCGAAATCGACAGGCGTCTCCAGCCGGGCGAAAACACCTGCGATGCGCTTCACGCCGGCCAGCTTGCCGTGCGGGATGGCGATGCCGTTGCCGACGCCGGTCGAACCCAGCCGCTCACGCTGCAGGATGGTGTCGAACACCTCCCGCTCCGGAATGCCGGAAATCGCCGCGGCCCGTTCGGACAGCAATTGCAGCAGCTGCTTCTTGGAGTTCGCCTTCAACGCCGGCAATATCGCCGGAACGTTGATAAGATCGCTCAGATCCATGCTTGAAAATCCCTTGTTCGCCTGCCGTCACCAGTCCTCACCCCTCGTGCGGCCGGCTCTTATCCCAGTGCGACCTCGTCGTCACCGTGCGACCCTTGTCGTCACCGTGCGACCGTTGTCGTCACGCTTGTGCGACCTTGGTCGTCGACGGGTCGATCCAACCGATATTTCCATCGGGTCGGCGATAGACGATGTTGAGATGGTCGGTTCCCGCGTTGCGGAAGACGAAGACCGGGCTGTCCTTGGTGTCGAGCTCGATGACCGCCGACGCCACCGACATGGTCTTCAGCGTCATGGTTGATTCGGCGACGATGGCCGGCGCGAAATTCTCCGGAATGTCCTCGTCGTCATCGGCAAGCGGCGCCATCACCGTGTAGGCTATGTCGGTTGGCTGGCCGTTGGCGGCGCCCGAATTGTGCGATTTCAGCCGGCGCTTGTAGCGCCTCAGGCGGGTTTCCAGACGGTCCGCCGCCGCCTCGAAGGCAAGCGTCGGATCCTGGGCATCGCCGGTGGCCTGCAGCGAAGCGCCGGAATCCAGCCGGATCATGCAATCCGCCGAATAGCGCGAGCCCGATTTGATGACCGTGACATGTCCGGCAAAGCCGCGATCGAAATATTTGCCGATCGCTTCGCCGACACGATCGTTGATGCGTGTCCGAAACGCATCGCCGATGTCCATGTGTTTTCCCGATATGCGCAGATTCATCTGAAAACTGACCTTCCTTGCTCAGGCTTCAAACTGGCCCGAGTTTATACTCGTGATCCGTGCGCACAAGCTTTGCGGCGTCACTTGCGCCGATTTTAAATCCAGACTTTCCGGTTGATCACAAGCCGCCCTTTGACCGTCCCGAGGCCAACGTCGTGACGGACCATCCGCATGCGGGCATCTAGCCCGTCTCATGCGGGCGGGCTTCTAGCCAGTTCACCGCGGCTTGTCAATGAAGTGCTGGCTTGTGGAAAATCGACCCGCCTCAGCGCCCGGCGCTGGCCATCGCACGTTTCTCGCGCCGGCGCTGCACCGAGGAGGGGATATTCATGCCTTCCCGGTACTTGGCGACCGTACGCCTTGCAATGTCGACGCCACTTTCGCGCAACATGTCGACGATTGCATCGTCGGAAAGCACGTCGACGGGCTTTTCCTCGTCGATCAACTGCTTGATGCGGTCACGCACGGCTTCCGAGGAGTGCGCATCGCCGCCGCCCGATGCGGCGATCGAGGCGGTGAAGAAGTAGCGAAGCTCGAACACGCCGCGCGGCGTCAGCATGTATTTATTGGCTGTGACCCGGCTGACGGTCGATTCGTGCATGCCGATGGCGTCGGCCACCGTGCGCAGATTGAGCGGCTTCAGCTGCCGCACGCCATGGACGAGGAAGGCGTCCTGCTGGCGAACGATTTCCGAGGCGACCTTGAGGATGGTCTTTGCCCGCTGGTCGAGGCTGCGCGTCAGCCAGTTGGCGTTCTGCAGGCATTCGGCCAGAAAATCCTTTTCCGCCTGGTTCTTGGCCTGCGGAGAGACCTGGGCGAAATAGATATGGTCGACCAACACCCGCGGCAGCGTTTCGGCATTGAGTTCGACCGTCCAGCTGCCGTCATTGGCCGCGCGCACCTCGACATCGGCGACGATCGCGTCGCTGGCGCCGCCCGAAAACGCCATGCCCGGCCGGGGATCGAGCGCCCGGATTTCGGCCAGCATGTCGAGCAGATCCTCCTCGTCGACACCGCAGATACGTTTCAATGCGTGAAAATCGCGCCGTGCCAGGAGTTCGAGATTGGCGACCAGCGCCTTCATCGCCGGATCGAGCCGGCTCCGCACGGCAAGCTGCAGCGACAGGCATTCGGCCAGGTCGCGGGCAAACAGGCCGGCCGGCTCGAAGGTCTGACACACCGCCAGCACCTTCGCCACGGCGGCGGCATCCGCACCGAGACGAGCGGCGATCTCTGCCAGATCGGCACGCAGATAGCCGGTCTCGTCAAGGCCGTCGGCGAGGTCGGCGGCGATCAGACGTGCAGCCGGATCGGCGAAGGCTAGCGCCACCTGTTCACCGACATGGTCGCGCAGCGTGATCGCAGCAGTCGCCATATCGCCGGCGTCAAACCACTCGGATGAGGAACCCGCGCCATTGCCGGAAGCCGATTTCCATTGCGCCGTCAGGTCGGGACCGAGCCGTTCGCTGGTGCCCGGGTCGTCGGGAAACAGGTTTTCCAGCGACGTGTCCAGCTTGTCCGAGATCGCCTCCGCGCTCCACTGCGTCTCGTTTTCGAACCAGTCGCCTTCGGGGGCGGCTTGCGGCTCCGCCTCGATCTTCTGCGCCTGGTCGCTGGCGGCATCGTCCTGCGGCTCGGCGCGCTCCAGCAGCGGATTGCGCTCGATTTCCTCGTCGATGAAATGCTCGAGCTCGACATGGGTGAACTGCAGCAGCCGAATCGACTGCATCAGTTGCGGCGTCATCACCAGCGACTGCGATTGTCGTAGCTGTAGTTTGGCCGCCAACGCCATGGTTCGGTTTCAAACGCCTCGTCTACGCATCCGGACTTCCGGAAAGGAATTTTGCAGCCGGCCATAGAAACTGGCCCGGCTTTTGCTTGTCAAGGCAATTGGTAGCAAAACTCGCTTACCGGAGCGTTATCTCGGAGCAAAATCGACGAAAAAGCGCCGCGCGAGCCGCAAAAATCGTGTCAGGAAACAAATTTCACGCTCAGAGGGTGAAACCCTCGCCGAGGTAAAGTCGCCGCACATCCGGGTTTGCCACCACTTCGTCGGCCCTTCCATGGGTCAGCACCTGGCCGGCATGGATGATGTAGGCGCGGTCGATGAGGCCGAGCGTTTCGCGCACATTGTGATCGGTGATGAGGACGCCGATGCCGCGCGCCGTCAGGTGGCGCACCAGTTGCTGGATATCCGCGACGGCGATCGGATCGATGCCGGCGAAAGGCTCGTCGAGCAGCATGTAGGCCGGACGCGTCGCCAGCGCTCGCGCGATTTCCAAGCGTCGCCGCTCGCCGCCCGAAAGCGACATGGATGGCGCCTTGCGCAGATGGCTGATGTGGAATTCCTCGAGCAGTTCGTCGAGATTGCGCTCGCGCACCTTGCGGTCCTTTTCGACCACTTCCAGCACGGCGCGGATATTCTGCTCGACATTGAGGCCGCGGAAGATCGATGCTTCCTGCGGCAGATAGCCGATGCCGAGGCGTGCGCGACGGTACATCGGCATCGACGTGACATCGAAGCCGTCGATCTCGATCGTGCCTTCATCCACCGGCACCAGGCCGGTAACCATATAGAAACAGGTCGTTTTGCCGGCGCCGTTGGGGCCGAGCAGTCCAACGGCCTCTCCGGCGCGCACGCCGATGGTGACGCCGCTGACGACCTTGCGGCCCTTGTAGCTCTTGGTCAGCCCCTTGGCGATCAGGGTTCCCTTGAACTTTCCCGCATCGACGGTCACCGTGGCCGGCGCCGAAAGCTTGCCGGCGGCCCGTCCCGGAAGACGCGCCGTCAGCGACGACAGGCTGGCCATCAGGGGTTCGTCGCTCCCGATTTCGGCGGCGGCGTGATCGACATCTGGACACGTTGCCCAGCGCATGGATCCACCTGAGCCAGCCCGCTTTTCATCTGCACGGTAAGTTTGCAGCCCACCAGAACGTTGTCGTTTTGCGACAGAACGACCTTTTTGCCCGAAAGCACCAGCACCTGGCTCTTCATATCGAAGCTGCCTTGATCGCCGGTCGCGATCTGCGCATCCGACTTGATATAGACCTTGTCGGAGATCTCCAGGTGGTCGATGTTGGCCGAGCCCGTCATCGCCGCACCCGCGGCCTCCGTGCCCTTGGCAGCGGCGTTGGGGTCCTTGACGTAGTAGACCGTCATCTTGCCGGCCTTCATCAATGTCGGCCCCTGGACGACGCTGACATTGCCCGTGAAGATGGCGACACTGTCGGCCTGGCGGACTTCCAGCTTGTCGCTCTCGATCTGGATCGGCTTGTCGCCGGACAGTTTGAGGCCTGATTGACTGGTCGTCTGCGCCCATGACGGCACGAGTCCGAGCAGCAGCAACGCTGAAGTTGCAGCCGCGAGCCGCGTCGAACTACTGAGCCGCATTGGTTTCTCCGCTGTTTCCCTGTGCCGCCTTCAGGGCGGCGGAATCGATGTTGACGCGCACTTTGTTCTCGAAAACCAGAATCTTGCCATTGTCCTGGACCGACATCGTATCCGCCGTGATCCGCGACCCGCCACGGCTGACATCGACGGGATCTCCTGTCTTCATAGTGCCTTTGCCCATGTCGAGGAAGACCGATTTGAACTTGGCCTGCATGCCGTCGGTCGTGGTGATCGTCACGTCACTGGTCAGGTTCATCGTATTGCCGTCGCGATCGTAGGTGCCGTGCGAGGCCTTGACCGCCGCCACATTGTCGGACGCGATCGGCACCTTGGCGTCGATGCCTTCCAGCTCGATGATACCTTGCGTGCTGACATCCTGAATGGCACGCAGCGCCGTCATCGAATAAGGCTGCTTCTGCTTGGTGAAACCGTTGAGCTTGGGATTGGCCATCACCAGCTTGCCGTTGGAAAAGGCAGTGCCTTCCGCCTGAATCTTCACCGAGACGGGTGCGGCGAGATAGGAGTAGACCGGGAAAGCGACCGCTATCAGTGCTGCGGCCACCGGCACGGCAAATTTGAGAACGCGCACGCGGCGCGAATGACGCTGTGCACGGTCGAAAGCATCGCCGCGCGTCCGGCCGTCCGCCGGGGGAGCCAACACCGCCTCGGCGTCGGTCGGTTCAATCGGTCGCGCTAACATTCACTGCTTTCTTCTAACCCTGCCCGCCCTTGGGCACCGCCTATAGGTGGGACGCCGGCGCTTTCAAGCAAGCACAAGCCCACGAAAACTGCAAAAATGTGACAGCCGCCTTTGTACAGACGAAAACGAAGTCCGCACAACTGCGTGTTCTCCATAGCAGAAACAGACACGCGGCGTAAAATTTATCAGCCATCGGTCTCGTCGCCCGACCTGGTGGCGATTGCACGAATATGTGAGCAGACCGACGCCTGGAGAGGGCCCGACCCGGCCCCGTCGACTGCCGACGCGGATAGCCACCTCACGTCCAGGCGCCGACTTGTCTCGCCATGCGCAAAAGAGAACTGCTTCCAGATGGGAGGATCATGGTCTAAAAGCGTCTCCTCCCGCCGACTGAAAGGCTGACCATGGCACTGAGAGCCGACGACCTGATCGACCGCCGCCGTTTGCGGCGCAAGCTGACATTCTGGCGCGTCGTCGCCATAGGCATCGTAGCCCTTGGGGTGATTGCGCTTTCAACCTGGTTCTATGGCGACGATTTCGGCGGCTCGACGGTCGACCATATTGCCAAGGTCAAGATCGAAGGCACGATCACCGAGGACGAGGAACTGATCAAGCGGCTGGAAACCATCCGTCTTTCATCGAAGGTGAAAGGCGTGATCCTGTCGATCGATTCGCCTGGCGGCACCACCGTTGGCGGTGAATCGATCTATGAAGAAGTGCGCAAGCTGGCCGCCGACAAGCCGGTGGTGGCGGAAGTCGGCACGCTCGCCGCATCGGCGGGCTATATGATCGCCAGTGCCGCCGATCACATCGTTGCCCGCAAGACCTCGATCGTCGGCTCTATCGGCGTGCTGATCCAGTATCCCGACGTCAGCGGCCTGATGGACAAACTCGGCGTCAAGCTGGAGGAGGTGAAATCCTCGCCGCTGAAAGCCGCGCCCTCTCCCTTCAAGCCGACCAATGACGACGAGCGCGCCATGGTTCGCAAGCTCATCCTCGACAGTTACAACTGGTTCGTCGACATCGTCGCCGAACGCCGCAAGATGAGCCGCGAACAAGCGCTGGTGCTTGCCGACGGCTCGATATTCACCGGTCGCCAGGGCGTTGCCAACGGGCTGATCGACGCCGTCGGCGGCGAGACCGTGGCGATCGACTGGCTGGCGACCAAGGGCGTCGATGCCAAGCTCAAGGTCGTCGAGTGGAAGGATACCGAACGGCGCAGCGGCTTCCTGTTCTCGAAAGCGATGGCGCAAACGATCGGCAGTGCGCTCGGCCTGCCCGCCTACAGCAGCGACGTCATCCATGAAATCGGAGCCGACCGCTTGTTTCTTGACGGTCTCGTTTCCGTCTGGCACCCTTGAGAAGCCGTTTGGGGCAAGTGAAAAAAGCAAATAAAATCATCCTCATAATTTTGACCGCACTGCTTTCACGGGGACCCGTCTCATGATCAAGTCCGAACTTGTGCAGATTATTGCCACGCGCAATCCGCATCTTTTCCTGCGCGACGTCGAAAACATCGTCGGCGCGATCTTTGATGAAATCACCGACGCCCTTGCCGAAGGCAACCGGGTCGAGTTGCGTGGCTTCGGCGCTTTTTCGGTGAAAAATCGTCCCGCGCGCACCGGACGCAATCCGCGCACCGGCGAATCCGTCGAGGTCGAGGAGAAATGGGTGCCGTTCTTCAAGACCGGCAAGGAACTGCGTGAAAGGCTGAACGGCGGCAAGTAGGCGCGACGTCAGCGCCTGACGGCCTTTCGGACAGGCCAGCTTCCGACGGAAAACATCATGTTCAATCGCTTCATCCTTATCGCGATCTTCGTGCCCCTGGCGATCATCCTGATCGCACTCGCTGTCGCCAACCGCGAACTGGTCGCCTTCACGCTGGACCCGTTCAACCCCGGCAATCCGAAGCTGACCCTGACTTTGCCGCTGTTCATCTTCCTGTTCCTGGCGCTCGCCATCGGCATGATCGTCGGCAGTCTGGCTACGTGGGTCAAACAGGGTCGCTATCGCAAGCTGGCGCGCCAGCGCGGCGTCGAAGCCGAGAACCTGCGCCAGGCGGTCAGCCGTGCGCCGGCGGTATCACAAAGCCAGGCACCGGGGTCCGCCCAAGGGGCAGCATTGCCGAAGCCGACCGCTTGAGCCGCCAATCGGCGGTTTTGTCCTGACGGAGTTTTTCATGCTGACCATTTCGGCCGCAGAGGTCGACCATGCGCTGACCTTTCCCGGACTGGTCGAGACGCTGCGCATGGCGTTTCGCGACGGTGCGGTGCAGCCGGTCAGGCATCATCATACGATCGAGCGGCCCGATGGTGCCGCCTCCACACTGCTTTTGATGCCGGCCTGGACCGATCTCAACGCGGCCGGCACGTCGGCCGGCGGTCACGTCGGCGTCAAGATCGTCACCGTGTCGCCCGACAACAATGCCATCGGCAAGCCCGCGGTGATGGGGCTCTATCTTCTGCTCAACGGCGCCACCGGCGAACCCGAGGCCCTGATCGACGGCCAGCGGCTGACACAATGGCGCACCGCCTGTGCTTCGGCGCTCGCGGCCTCCTATCTCGCCCGCGACGATGCCTCGCGGCTGCTTGTGGTCGGCGCCGGCGCGCTGTCGCCCTTCCTCGCCAAGGCGCACTCAGCCGTGCGGCCCATCAAGACCATCCGCATCTGGAACCGCACCCCGGCCAATGCCGAGAAAGTCGCGGCCGATCTGTGCGCCCAGGGCTTCGCGGCCAGTGCGGCAAGCGATCTCGATACGGAGCTTGGGCAGGCCGACATCGTCTCCTCGGCGACGATCACGACCACGCCGTTAATCAAGGGCGCATTGTTGCGGCCGGGAACCCATGTCGACCTGGTCGGCGGCTTTACGCCGACGATGCGCGAGAGCGATGACGATGCGATCAGGCTTGCCCGCGTCTATGTCGACACCCGCGCCGGCGCCACCAAGGAAGCCGGCGACATTGTCCAACCGCTGACCTCCGGCGTGCTGAAACCGGAAGCCATCGTCGCCGATCTGCACGAATTGGCGCGCGGCCGGAAGAAGGGCCGCGAGAGCGCCGGTGAGATCACGCTGTTCAAGTCGGTCGGAGCGGCGCTCGAGGATCTTGCCGCCGGCATTGCCGTCTACAAGGCGCTCACGGCCTAGTTTACCGTTGCACCCATTTCGGCGCCCATCGCCTCGGCGATCACACGAAAATCGTGATCCCCGATTTCAAAAAGGCCAAAGCGAAGCTGATAACCCCAGTTCGACTTGGCCGCGGTGAAATCCAGCCTGTCGAGCAGCGGCTTGATCGGCGCTTCCTCGGCCTTGGCCCACGCCACATCGCGGCGGAACGGCGTGAAGCCGGCGCCCATATCCCCCTGATAGGGCTCGCCTTCCCGCACGATGCCTATCGCCGTGAAAGCCTGCAGGCCGTCTTTCTCGCCCAAAACAGTGGTCGGCGAATAGTAGACGACGCCATCATCCGGCTTGACGCGACGCAGCGGTGCCGCCTTGCCGTGGTTGACCTGCATGAAGCCGGCTGTGCGACCACGCCGGACATGCTCGGCCGACGCCACCGCGATCCAATACGCGCTCATTTCTGTTCCCCATTGGCCTGTTCCCCGTCGGACAGCCAGTAGACGCGCAGGCGATGATTATCGGGATCGAGCGCGACAAAAGTGCGGCCGAAATCCATGTCGGTCGGCGTCTGCAGGATCTTCAGCCCGCGCCCGGACCAGTCGGCATGGGCGGCATCGACCGCATCGGGCGTATCCAGCGCAAACACGATTTCGGCGCCACCGCCTGACGTGGCGGCTGCCGGCTCCACCGTATGGCGCGACCACAGGCCGAGCTTGAAGCCGGCATCGAGCACGAACAGCACGAAGGTCGGCGAACTTTCGACCGGCTCACGACCGAGCAGCGCGCTGTAGAAGGCACCGCTCTGCTGCGGCTGGTCGACATAGAGGATGACGAAATTCGGGGTGGCCATATCTGCTCTCCAAGGTTCGGTGTTTCGACTTGGCGAACATAAGATAGGCTACTGTCAGAATATGGCAGCAGTCATCGCGAACCACGCGGCTTGTCGAGCGTCGTCCGCCATTCCTTGAGCAGCGCCTGGCGACGACGCGGATAGCGCGTGTCCATTGCTTGGAGTTCGGCGATGCGATCGGCGCGAAAATGCCGGAAATCCTGCCGCATCTCGCACCACGCCACCACCACCCGCACCTTGTCGAAGAAGCCCAGCGCAAATGGCCAGACGACGCGCTGGGACACGGCCCCGCCGGCATCGCGGTAGAGAAAGCCGAGCTTGCGCTCGTTGCGGATGGCCTGCCGCACCAGACCAAGATCGATGCCCTCGGTGGCCGCGGCAGGAGGCCCGACCAGCAGTGTGCTCGCGTCAAGATCCTCGCGCAGATCGTCGGGCAGCACGGCTGCGATCTTGGCCAACGCGTTGGCGGCGGCGGCCGAGAGACGCTGGTCCGGCTGCCTGGCGACCCAGCGCGAGCCGAGCACAATGGCTTCGATCTCCTCGTCGCTGAACATCAGCGGCGGCAGCATGAAGCCGGGCTTGAGCACATAACCCAACCCCGCCTCACCCTCGATCGGCGCGCCCTGGCCCTGCAGCGTGGCGATGTCGCGGTAGAGCGTGCGGATCGAAACGCCCGTCTCGTCGGCAAGCATGTGCCCGCTCACCGGCCGGCGATGCCGGCGCAAGCACTGTATGAGGTCGAGTAGGCGTTCGGAGCGGGACATCGAGCAGATTTGCCTGTTTCTTTGACATTGGTCCATCGCCGGCAGACATAAACCGGAGAGGCCGACCTGTCGGACTTGGTTGCGAAGCCGGTTGCCCTATGTCAAAAGCGGCCACGCCGTTCGGAGTTGCCCCCGCTTGAAGTCTTTTCGCGACAAACGCCGCGACAACCGTCCACATCCATCCGCCATGAGTGCGGCGGACGTGTCACGCCCGCGTCCCGGCCAGGCTCCTGCCAGACCGGAAGCGCCACCGCGCGAGCGCCATGAGGCGAAGACGGAAAATCGTTCCGAACCGAACCCGGCGTCGCGCATCCTGGCCCGCCGCGAAGGCGCTCTGCCCACTGAACATCTTCCCGTGATCCTGGAAGTGGCGCCCAATGCCGATTATGCGCTGCTCGACAGCGGCACCGGCCAGAAGCTCGAACAATATGGCCCCTACCGGATCGTGCGGCCAGAGGGCCAGGCGATCTGGCAAAAGGCCTTGCCGGCAAAGGAATGGGAGCGCGCCGACGCCGTCTTCACCGGAGACACCGACGAGGAGGGGATCGGCCGCTGGCGTTTCCCGAAGCTGCCGCTCGGCGAGACCTGGCCGATGAAGCATGACGGCATCGACTATCTCGGCCGTTTCACCTCGTTTCGTCATGTCGGCGTCTTTCCCGAGCAGGCTTCCCACTGGGACCACATGGCCGGGCTGATCGCGGCGGCGAAGCGGCCGGTCAAGGTTCTGAACCTGTTCGGCTATACCGGTCTCGCTTCCTTGGTGGCGGCTCGCGCCGGTGCCGAGGTCACCCATGTCGATGCCTCGAAGAAGGCGATCGGCTGGGCCCGCGAAAACCAGGAGATGGCCGGCCTCGGCAGCAAGCCGATCCGCTGGATCGTCGACGACGCGGTGAAATTCGCCGAGCGCGAGGAGCGCCGCGGCAGCCGCTACGATATCATTCTGTTCGACCCGCCGGCCTATGGCCGTGGCCCCAAGGGCGAGGTCTGGCAATTGTTCGAGGACCTGCCCGATTTGACCGACCTCTGCCGGGCGATCCTGACGCCGAAGCCGCTTGCCGTGGTGCTGACCGCCTACTCGATCCGCGCCTCCTTCTTCGCCATCCACGCCCTGATGCGCGATACCTTTGCCGGCATGGGCGGCAAGGTTGAATCGGGTGAGTTGATCATCCGCGAAAAGTCCGCCGGCCGGGCGCTATCGACCTCATTGTTTTCGCGTTGGGTGGCTGAATGAACGAGCGGCATGCAGGCGCACCCGGCCAGGTGAAGGAGGTCACCAGCCTCGCCAATCCGCTGGTCAAGGACATCAAGGCGCTCGCTCAGAAGAAATTCCGCGACCAGCAGAACGCCTTCATGGCCGAGGGGTTGAAGCTGGTCATCGATGCGCTCGATCTCGGCTGGCAGATCAGGACATTGGTTTTCGCCAAGGCCGGGCGCGGCAACGCTGCGGTGGAGAAGGTGGCCGCACGCACGGTTGCGGCAGGCGGCATGGTGCTCGAAGTGTCGGAGAAGGTGCTGGTCGCCATCACCCGTCGCGACAACCCGCAAATGGTGGTCGGCGTCTTTTCGCAAAAATTCCTCGCCTTGAAGGATGTCCGCGCTGACAATGGCGACGTCTGGGTGGCGCTCGACCGGGTGCGCGACCCCGGCAATCTCGGCACCGTCATCCGCACCGTCGATGCCGTCGGCGCCAAAGGCGTCATCCTGGTCGGCGATACCACTGATCCATTCTCCGTGGAGACGGTGCGTGCCACCATGGGTTCGATCTTTGCCGTGCCGGTGGCGAAGGCGACAACCGAGGCTTTCCTCGCCTGGCGAGGCGGGTTTTCAGGCCTCGTCGCCGGAACCCACCTGAAAGGCGCCGTCGACTACCGCTCGGTCGATTTTTCCCGCGGGCCCGTGCTGCTGATGATGGGCAACGAGCAGCAGGGACTGCCCGAAAGCCTGGCTGCGAGTTGCGACAGGCTGCTCAGGATTCCGCAAGCGGGCCGTGCCGATTCGCTCAATCTGGCCGTTGCCACCGGCATCATGCTGTTCGAGATCCGGCGCGGCGCGCTGAAGCTCGAGTCAATCCTGGACCAGCAATGAAGGTTGCCTGCCCGTGAGATCATGGTCTCCCTACGCACTGCTCGTCGTCGCGGCCATCGCGCTCGACCAGTGGATAAAATACCTGGTCGAGGCCGATCTGCCTTTTCAGGAGAAGGTTGATCTGCTGCCCTTCCTGGCGCTGTTTCGCACCTACAATACCGGCATCGCCTTCTCGATGTTCTCGTCCTTCGGCGACACCGGGCTGATCGTCATTTCGCTCGCCGTCGTTGCCTTCGTGCTGTTCCTGGCGACGCGGATCGCGCCGTCCCAGATCCTTGCCCGCACCGGCTTTGCGCTGATCGTCGGCGGCGCGCTCGGCAATCTGATCGACCGCGCCGTCTACGGCCACGTCATCGACTACCTCCTGTTCCACACGCCGGTCTGGTCCTTCGCCGTCTTCAACCTTGCCGACGCCTTCATTTCGGTTGGTGCGGCACTGGTCGTCTTCGACGAGCTGTTCGGCTGGCGGCGCGAACCCAAAGCCAGTCCTTCCAAGGATTGACCCCGTGCGGCCATCGCCGCACAGTTCATGTCGTCAAGATCGCGGAGAAAGACATGTCCGAAACCTTCAAAGCCATCCTCGTTTCGCGTGACGCCGAGAAAAAGCAGTCGGTCGCCGTGACCGATCTCACCGAGGCCGACCTGATGGAAGGCGATGTCACCGTCGCGGTCGAGGCAACGACGGTGAACTACAAGGATGGCTTGGCGATCACAGGCAAGGCGCCGGTGATCCGCCGCTGGCCGCTGGTGCCGGGCATCGATTTCGCCGGCACCGTCATTTCGTCCTCGCATCCCGACTGGCGCGCCGGAGACAAGGTCGTGCTGAATGGCTGGGGCGTCGGCGAAACCCATTTCGGTGCCTATGCAGGCCGTGCCCGCGTCAAGGGCGACTGGCTGGTGCCGCTGCCGCAAGGCATCAGCCCGCATGACGCGATGGCCGTCGGCACCGCAGGATATACCGCCATGCTCTGTGTCATGGCCCTGGAGCGGCACGGCATCCTGCCCGATCGCGGCCCGGTGGTGGTGACGGGGGCAGCCGGCGGCGTCGGCTCGGTCGCGGTCTCCATCCTGTCCAGCCTCGGCTACCATGTCATTGCTTCCACCGGCCGCAATGCCGAAAGCCCCTTTCTGATGGACCTTGGCGCCGCCGAGGTGATCTCGCGCGAGGAGCTTGCCCAGCCGGCCAAGCCGCTGGCCAAGGAGCGCTGGGCCGGCGGTATTGACGCTGTCGGCAGCCACACGCTGGCCAATGTGCTCTCGATGACCTCCTATGGCGGCGCGGTCGCCGCCTGCGGCCTGGCCGGCGGCATGGACCTGCCGGCCAGCGTCGCGCCCTTCATCCTGCGCGGTGTCTCATTGCTCGGCATCGATTCAGTGATGGCGCCGAAAGCAGTCCGCCTCGAGGCATGGCGCCGCATCGGCACCGACCTCGATCTGCAGAAGCTCGCCAGCCTGTCCAGCACCATCGGGTTCGACGGCATCGTCGATGCCGCGCGCGATATCGTCGAGGGCAAGATCCGCGGCCGCGTCGTCGTGGATATGTGACTCCGCCCAACTGCCGGAAGGGCGGATGCAATCGCCAGATCTGGTGGCAAACCCGCCGCGCCTCGGCAAAAAGCGCTCATCCGCTAAAATTGGAACGATCCGCCGCAATTTTCCATAAGCTCTGTCTGGCAAGAATTTCGCATGATCGCGCAATCCGGCAGCCAACAGGCGGACACTGGCGACGATGTCGATGCGGTGCTCCCGCCGGCGTCGACGCGGCGCTTCGTCGCCGCGCCGCCGCTGGTGCCCGAGCCGGAATTCTCCAGGCGCGAAGGCCTGTCCTTTCTGACATTCGTCGCCATCGTAGTGATGGCCGGGCTGGCGCACCTTACCGGGGCACCGATGTTCATCAGCGTTGCATTGCTCGCAACCGGCCTAGCCGGCCTTGCCATGCATCTGCGCGCCAGGCGGAGCGAACATCGCACCGCCGCCCTTCTTGACGAAACCACGGCCCGCAGCCGCGCCGAGATCGAGACGCTGGCCGACCGCATGTGGGAGATGCAGGAGAGCGATGAGCGCTTTCGCGGCCTGATCGACGCGCTTGGCGATCTTGTCATCCATCGCGACCGCGACGGCTACATCGTCTATGCCAACAAGGTCTTCGCCGATCTCGTCGAGATCGACCAGCGCGATCTTGCCGGCAAGACCCTGGCGGAACTGGGCATTGAGGTCGGCATGGTTCCCGATGCCGCCTTTTCCGACCATGAGTGCCTGAGTTCCACCGATGTCTCTATCAGCACGCCGAGCGGGCAGCGCTGGTTCTCCTGGATCGAACTGTCGGTGCGCGACAAGGACAGTGGCGCGGTTTCGCACCGCGCCATCGCCCGCGACATCACCGCCCGCAAACGCGCCGAGTCCTCGCTGATCACCGCACGCGAACGGGCCGAATATGCCAGCCAGGCCAAATCGCGTTTCCTCGCCACCGTCAGCCATGAAATCCGCACCCCGATGAACGGCATCATGGGCATGGCCAGGTTGCTCGCCGACACCAGCCTGTCGCCGGAGCAGCAGACCTATGTCGGCGCGGTCTCGACCTCAGCCAGCGCATTGCTTGCCCTGATCGAGGATCTTCTCGACTATTCCAAGATCGAAGCCGGGCGTTTCGACCCGGAGCCGCAGCCGATGTCGGTGCGCGAGATCGCCGACAACATCATCGAATTGCTGGCGGCGCGCGCCTTCGCCAAGGATATCGGGCTGGGTTGTCATGTCGAACCCGACGTGCCGCAATTGATCACCGCCGATCCAGGCAAGGTCAGGCAGGTGCTTCTCAACCTCATCGGCAACGCCATCAAGTTCACCGACAGCGGCGGCGTGCTGGTGAGCATTGCACGCGCACGCACCGAAACCAGCGACCGCATATGCTTTACCATCGCCGATACCGGTCCGGGCCTGCATGATGCCGACCTGGAGCGCATTTTCGAGGAGTTCGAGCAGGCCGACGGCACGTCGACACGCACACATGGCGGGGCCGGCCTCGGCCTTGCCATCTCCAGGCGCCTGGTGGCCGCCATGGGTGGCACGATCTCGGTATCCAGCCGGCTCGGCCAGGGATCCGAGTTCGTCTTCGAAGTCCCTGCGACAGCGGCCACCGAAGCGCCGCAGGGCCGCCAGAATGCCCTCTCGGGCAGACGCGTGGTGATCCTGTCGAAGAACGCCGTCGAGGCCGACGCCATCGCCCGCACCATCCGCGCCAATGGCGGCGCGGTCGACATCGCCACCACCGCCGCACAGGCCGCGCCTTTCGCCGCCGGCTGCGACGCGATCCTGGTCGATGCAGCGATGGAGGAAGGCGACGGAAGGCTGCTCAAGCGCCTGCGCCAGAGCGGTTTCTCCGACTGTGAGGCGATCACGCTGATCGCGCCGACAGATCGCGGCATGCTTGGCGAGTTCCGCGCCAGTGGCTACGCAACCTTCCTGGCCAGGCCGGTGCGCGGCGGAACACTTTTGCGTGTACTGTTGAGCAGCCATGCTCCGAGCCTCGGCCCGCCGCAGCCGGAAAAGCGCGGCGCGCCGACACTGCGCGCCGTCGGCAACCGCCAGCGCGGCCTGTCGGTGCTGATCGCCGAGGACAATGACATCAATGCCATGCTGGCCCGCGCCACGCTGCTGAAGGCCGGGCATCGCGTCAGGGTGGTCGGCAACGGCAAGGCGGCCGTCGAGGCTGTCACCGGCGCCGCGCACAAGGACCGCTTCGACGTGGTCTTGATGGATCTGCACATGCCGGTCATGGACGGGCTGGACGCGATTGCCGCCATCCGCCGCCATGAGGAAGAAAGTGCTGTGCGGCCGGTGCCGATCATGGTGCTGTCGGCCGACAGCCAGGAAAAGACCCGCCATGCGGTGTTGGCCCATGGCGCCAGCGGCTTTGTCACCAAGCCGCTCGACCCCGAGGCGCTGGTCAATGCCGTCGAGGGCCAGGTCGTCGCGGCCTGAGCTTTCCACCGCCCGTTCCGCACCGGGCGATCACTTAAACGTAGCCGGTTGATCGTATTCGCCAGCCGACGAAGTATTGCCCACGACGTCGTATCACGGTACTGTCACAATCCTGTTGCACCTACACCGTATCCCCGTGCCAAGAGGGATGGCTCGAAGGAGAATCACTCGTGCATACAGTTATGCCGGAATGTGACACTCGGCCGAACGCCAGCAGCGCCTTGCTTGCCGGACGTAACGTCGATTCCGTCATAAAGGGCGCGGCGCTGGGCCGTATAGGCAATCTTGAAGTGCGGCTCGCTCGCAACGAGGCCGAGATCGCGGCCGCGCAGGAAGTGCGCTACCGGGTGTTCTACGACGAACTTGGCGCCAGGAAGGACCTGTTCCAGGCTCATGATCGCCGTGACGCCGACCGGTTCGATCCACTCTGCGACCATCTGCTGGTTTTGGACACTACGCTTTCCGGTCCCGAACATCGCCGTATCGTCGGCACATATCGGCTGCTGCGGCAAGAAATCGCGGCCACCGCCGGCGGTTTCTATTCCGAAGGTGAATTCGAGCTGACCAAGCTCATTGCCCGTCACCCCGGCCAGCGTTTCCTGGAACTCGGCCGCTCCTGCGTCTTGCCGGAATACCGCTCGAAACGCACCATCGAGGCGTTGTGGCAAGGCATCTGGGCCTACATCAACCATTACGAAATCGGTGTGATGACCGGTTGCGCTTCTTTTCACGGCACCGTGCCGGCGGCGCATGCCGAGGCGCTCACCTACCTCGCCCACCACTGCCGCACAAATTCGGCCTGGGACGTGCGCGCGGTCTCCGGGCGCTACTGCTCGATGGACCTGATGCCGATCGAGGCGGTCAATGCCAAGGCGGCGATCGCCGCGATGCCGCCTCTGGTCAAGGGCTATCTGCGCGTCGGCGCCCGCATCGGCGATGGCTGCGTCATCGATCGCGAATTCTCGACGGTCGATGTGTTCGTTGTGATGCCGGTCAAGGAAATCGGCGCCCGCTACGTCAACTATTATGGCGGCGAAGCCCAGCGCTTCGCTGCGTGAGCCTGGCGAATAGAAAGTAGCGGGAGCTATCTCGTTCAACCCCTATTCGCTATTCGCTTCCTTTTCACAAAATATCTTCCGGCCGCCTGCCGGGCCGGCTCTTGTAGGACGGAAACGACCAGCCGAATTTGAGCGCACCACCGCGCACGACGAACGCCGCCGCAAAACCGGCAAGGTCCGAGGCGAGCGGCGGCAATCCGGCAAGATCGCCAAGTGTGTAAAGGCCGGCACCTGCAAGGGCCGCCGTGACGTAGATTTCGGGCCTGAGCAGCACCGATGGCTCGCCGGCAAGGAGATCGCGCAGAATGCCGCCGAAAGTGGCGGTGAGCACGCCGGTGATGACTGAGACGACCGGCGAGCCGGTAATCGCAAGCCCCTTGGCCGCGCCCATCACCGAAAAAGCGGCGAGCCCGATGGCGTCGAGCCAGAGCAGCCATTTCCAGCGCGATTCGACACGATGCGCGCTGAAGAAGACCAGCACCGCAACCGCGGCGCAGATCAGCACATAGCCGGAGTTGGCGACCCAGAAAACCGGCAGGTTGAGGATGACGTCGCGAAGCGTGCCGCCGCCTATCCCGGTGACGCTGGCCAGGAACAGGAAGCCGATAATGTCGAGCTGCTTACGCGAAGCCGCAAGCGCCCCCGTCGCCGCGAAGACGGCGACACCGGCATAGTCGAGAAGCGCGATGGGGTTCATTGCAGGCCAGGGGAGTAAGGGAATAGGGCAGTAGGGCAGTATGTTTAGCACGAAGCCGCACGGAAGGTGCGATTGCCCTTTTCCCTACTGCCCTACTGCCCTACTGCCCTACTCCCCTACTCCCCTACTCCCCTAACTATGCATCTTTCTCAGCCTGCTCGTTCACCGGCCCCGGCTCGACCGGCGCTTCAGCGGCGGCAAGCTTCGGACCGCCTTTGGCGACGCCGACCATGGCCGGGCGCAGCACGCGGTCGCCGATCGAATAGCCCGGCTGCACGACCTGGACCACGGTGTTGGCCGGAACGTCCGGATTGGGCACTTCGAACATCGCCTGGTGGAAATTGGGATCGAACTTCTCGCCTTCCGGCGCGAGCTTCTTGACCCCATGCCGTTCCAGCGCCGACAGCATGGCGCGCTCGGTGAGGTCGACGCCTTCGATCAGCGCCTTGAAGCCGGCGTCACCCGATGCCTTGGCCTCGGCGGGAATCGCATCCAGCGCGCGGCGCAGATTGTCCGACACCGAAAGCATGTCGCGGGCGAAATTCGCGACCGCGTAGGTGCGCGCATCGTGCACATCGCGCGCCGTGCGGCGACGCAGGTTTTCCATCTCGGCCGCCACGCGCAGCGCGCGGTCCTTCAGCTCTTCATTTTCCTTCAGCAGCCGGACAAGGGCTTCATAGTCGCCGTCGGTGCTGCCTTCCGTGCGCTCGGCTGCGGGCTCGGTCGCCTCGACTTCATCGGGCGCGCGTTCGTCTTTTGCCTGGTCGCTCATCGCCGTTTCCCGTCAATCTCGAATGATGTGGATTTTGTGCCCGATATCGATGTTTGGCAGCCAAAAATCAAGGGGTAAGCGATTATGGAAGCCACCGGCCAAGGCCGGACAATGACGGGCAAGACATTTCGATTTTAATTCAAATTTTACCTTAACTGCCGGCTTTGCTTGCCCCACAGGCAGGATGGGGGAACCATTCCCTTGCTGGAGGAGTTTCGAAGCCGACACAGGATTTTGAGATGATGACCCGCAACACGGGCGAAAAGGCAGAAGGGCTGGCCATCGAGGTCAGGCGCCAGTTGGGTGCCGAGGCGGTGACCCGCTTTCTACGCACCTTGCCGGCCTTCCGCACCGAGGCCGACATTCCCGACCGGCTCCGAGAACTGCTCGACCGCCTCGATGGGGCGGAGCGCGGTGACATCGGCTGGCGCCGGCGTTAACGCAACAATCGATCTTGGCAGCAAACCTCCTGTCGGCAATAGCCGGGGAGAGCCGAACCATCTAAGGATAGATGTGTTGTGGTTCAAAATGGAGGACGTAGTGCGCAAGGTTTCGATCACCTCATCGCTGATGGCGCTTGTCGGCCTCGGCGCCATCACCTTGGCGGCTTTTCCGGCACAAGCAGACAATCTGCAGCTGCAATTGGGCAAACATGGCCCGCGGCTGAAGCTCATGGAAGATTGCGACCCCGCCTATGACGATTGCGAAGGCCCCCGTCGCGACGACCGGCGCGACCGCCGTCGACGAGGCTGCACGGAGGACCGAGCCCTCGACAAGGCAGACCGAATGGGCATCCGCCGCGCAAGGATAGAGTCCGTCGGCCGCCGGGAGATCACAGTCCGCGGCAGACAGGGTGGCGACCGCGTGCGCGTGACTTTTGGCACCGAGCGCGGCTGTCCCATCCTCGATCGCGAATAGCGATCGACCTCAGCGGAAAACTGACGCTCAGAATCATCAGCAGGCTCGACCGCCGGGCCACGCGACAATTACGCACAGTAATTTTGCGTGATGTCGCCTTGCGGCGGCGAGGCACCCCGCCTATGCTTCCTGATGAACATGATTTCCCCTGAGACGGTCGCCAACAGCAAGCGCGCCTGGCTGAAGATTCTCGCCCGCTACAAGAAGCCTGACAGGCGGCGCAGCACCGTCGAACTCGCCATCACTCTCATTCCATTCGCCATACTCTGGGGCCTGTCCTCGGCGGCCTATGCCTATGGCCATTGGTGGGGACTGATCCTCATCCTTCCCGCGGCCGGGTTTCTGGTGCGCATCTTCATGATCCAGCACGATTGCGGCCACGGCTCCTTCTTCGCCAATCGCTACGCGGACGACTGGATCGGCCGCGCGCTCGGCATCCTGACGCTGACGCCCTACGATTGCTGGCGGCGCGCCCACGCGACCCACCACGCCAGCGCCGGCAATCTTGACGAACGCGGCATGGGCGACATCCGGACGCTGACCGTTGCAGAATACCGGCAGATGTCGTGGCGAGGCCGCCTTGCCTATCGTCTCTATCGCCACCCGCTGGTGATGTTCGGGCTCGGTCCGATCTGGCTGTTCATCTTCGAGCAAAGGCTGCCCGTCGGCATGATGCGCGGCGGCCTGACCCCTTGGGTGTCGTCGATGACCACCAATCTTGGCATCGCGGTCGCAGCAGCCATCCTCATTTGGTTCGTCGGTCCCGGCGCGTTCCTGGTGGTCCACCTGCCGATCGTCATCCTCGCCGGTTCGGCCGGCATCTGGCTGTTCTATGTCCAGCACCAGTTCGAGGAAACGGAATGGGCGAAGGATGTCGACTGGGAATTCCAGCACGCTGCCTTGCACGGATCGTCCTATTACGACCTCCCGCCGGTGCTGAACTGGTTCACCGGCAACATCGGTGTCCATCACGTCCATCACCTCTCCGCCAAGGTGCCGTGCTACCGGTTGCAGGAAGTGCTGCGGGATTATCCCGAGCTGCGCGACATCGGCCGTGTCACGCTGCTGGAAAGCCTGCGCTGCGTTAAACTGGCGTTGTGGGACGAGAACCGCCGCAAGCTGGTGTCGTTCCGCGAGGCACGGGCGGCGGCTTAAGCAATTCCAGCAGAAGTGGTGAACGGTTTCCAGGGAAAGCGCGTAGCGTTTTCCCTGGGGCAATTGCGTCAAACCAAGAAAAGTAAAACGACCGCCAGTCTATAGGCACCGCGCCTGGAGCTCCTATCAGGCAGCCCTGATCATGTCGGCGGCCTTTTCGGCGATCATGATGGTTGGCGCATTGGTGTTGCCACCAATCAGTGTCGGCATCACCGAGGCGTCCACGACACGCAAGGCTTCAAGCCCGCGCACCTTGAGTTGCGGATCGACCACCGCCATCTCGTCGACCCCCATCCGACAGGAGCCGACCGGGTGATAGACCGTGTCGGCGCGGGTACGGATATGGGTCATCAGATCGGCATCGCTTGGCTCGCCGGCGATGTGCATTTCCTTGTGCCGGTAGCGCGTCAGCGCCGGTGAAGCCAGCACCTGCCGGGTGATCCTCACGCCTTTCAACAGCAGCTCCGCATCGCGCTGGTCGCCGAGAAAGCGCGGATCGATACGCGGCGCGGCAAGTGGATCGGCACTGGCCAGCCCAACCTCGCCACGCGAGTGCGGCCGCAATATGCAGACATGACAGGAGAAGCCGAAGCCGTAGTGCAGCGTGCGCGCATGATTTTCGACCAGCCCGATGACGAATTGCAGCTGCAGGTCAGGGCGCTCAAGCGCCGGGTCGGATTTAACGAAAGCGCCGCTCTCGGCCGCCGGCGAGGCGATCAGCCCGGTCCCATCCCGCCGCCACTGCGCGATATGCCGTAGGAAACCCAACGCGCCGCGCGGGCTCATGCCAAGCATATCGGTGTCCTTCGATCTCCAGCCGACGATGAAATCGAGGTGGTCCTGCAGGTTCTTGCCGACGCCAGGCAATTCGTGGACGACGGGAATGCCATGCACGGCAAGTTCGGCCGCCGGGCCGATACCCGACAGCAACAAAAGCTGCGGCGAACCGAAGGCACCGCCACACAGGATCACCTCGCACGACGCCTGCGCCACTGCCTCGCCTTTGCGTGTCCGGTAGCGGATACCGGTGGCCCGCTTGCCGTCAAGGACGATGCCTGTGGCGTGCGCCCGCGTGATCACGGTCAGATTGGCCCGCTGCATCACCGGATGGAGATAGGCGGCGGCAGTCGAACAGCGCTCACCATTACGGGCGCCACCGGCAAATTGGGTCACCTGGAAATAGCCGGCGCCCTCTTGTTCCGGTCCGTTGAAATCGTCCGAGGCGCGAATCTGGTTTTCGGCACAAGCCTCTATGAAGGCCTTGGCGATTGGCCTCGGCGAGCGCTGGTTCGACACTTTCAGCGGGCCGTCCCCGCCATGCAGGGCATCAGTGCCGCGCTCATTGCCTTCGGCGCGCCGGAAATAGGGCAGAACCTCATCCCACGACCAGCCCTCACAGCCCAGATCGGCCCATTCGTCATAGTCGCTGCGATGGCCCCTGACATAGAGCATCGCATTGATGGCGCTGGAGCCGCCCAGCGCCTTGCCGCGCGGCTGGTAGCCGTTGCGGCCGCCAAGACCTTGCTGCGGCACGGTTTCGAAGGCCCAGTTGTTGATCCTGGGCCGGCCGGAAAGCATACCGATAATGCCAGCCGGAGCGCGGATCAGCATATCCCTGCCCTCACCGCCAGCTTCGATCAGGCAGACCGTTTTCGAGGGATCTTCCGAAAGCCGTGCGGCAAGCGCACAGCCGGCGGACCCACCGCCGGCTATGACATAGTCGTAACGCATGAAGACCCCTCCCCGATCATTCCGGATTTTCCATCCGGAAGCTCAAGAGAAGGCTTGAACAGGGGGCGTTGTAAAGACGCGCGGAATTACCGCAACGTCAGCTGCTGCGAACGCGCCGCCAGGAGTATTTCGGGCCTTTTGGTTCCGGCACGGCGGCTGGCTGGTAGTAGAGCCCCAATCCGCCGGTGCGGCCCTCCTCCAGACGCTTCAACAGCACGGGGTTCGATATCTCGAACTCGTCGAAGCCCAGGCGCAGCATATGCGGCAGTTGGTCGACCAGTACCTGGCCCGTGGCGCGAACGGCACCTTCGAAATGGTAGCGGCCGCGCAGCAGTTCTCCCTTGGAGAAGGAGCGGCCGTCGCTGAAGGCCGGAAAGGCCAGCGCCACCAGCGACAGCTGGTCGAGCAGGTCGGCAATCTTCTCGAGTGGATCACCCGGCTGCAGCAGGACGCCGAGCCGTTCCTTGGCCGAGCGGCGCACCTCCGGATCGAGATCGAGGAAGACTTGCAACGGCAGGATGAAGCGGCCGTTGCCGGACAGCGCATCGGCGCTTTCGGCATGCGTCCACTCATCCTCCTGAAAACCCGCGGGGGTCCAGAGCCGGGTCTCCGATGTCGTCGGTCCAGTCATCAAAAAGTTCCTAAACAGTCAAACGAACCAAGGATGTGTTGAGATTCAGGTCAGGCTGCGCCGAAAATGGCGGCTTCCGAGAACCGGAGCGGAGCGTACTTGAAGTACGTGAGCACCGGAAGCGCAGGAAGCCGCCGTTTGCAGACCAGCCCCACCTGAATATCAGCATATCCTAAAGGGATGCGTCGGTCAGCGACTTCTCCAGCCCCGACAGGTGAATGCCGCACTCGGTCTTGGCATGACCGGCCCAGCGGCCGCTGCGCGCGTCCTCGCCCGGCTGCACCGGCTGCGTGCACGGGAAGCAGCCGATCGACAGATAGCCATAAGCGACCAGCGGATTTTCGCGCAGCGCATGCGCGCGCATATAGTCGGCCTGATCCGATGTCGTCCAATGCGCCAGCGGATTGATGCGGATGCGCGGCCCGACCGCCTCGAACACCGGCAGCGCTGCCCGCGTCTCGGCCTGAAAACGCTTGCGGCCAGTGAGCCAGGCACGAAATGGCGCGACACCGCGCGCCAGCGGCTCCACCTTGCGCACGTCGCAGCAGGCATCGGTATCGCTTTGGTGCAGATTGCCCGTCGGATCGATCCGTTCGAGTGCTGCTTCCTCGGGTTTGATCACCCTTATGTTGGTCAGCCCGAAATCGGCGGCGAGCGCATCGCGATAGCCGAGCGTCTCCTCGAAATGCTTGCCGGTGTCGAGGAAGATGACCGGCAGCGTCCGGTCGATCTTGGCGATCATGTGCAGCAGCACGGCCGAATCCGCGCCGAACGACGACACCGCCGCGATCTCGTCGAGGAACAGTTCGCGGGCCGAGCGTTCGATGATCTCGAGCGGCTTCAGATGACCATAGAGCGCATCGAGCCCTGCCGCTTTGGCGGCGATGCCGTCATCGACGTCTCCAATACGGTCAAGCGGCCTTGGCTTCGCCAGCATAGAGCGCCTCCTTGAACGGCGCGGGACCGACTCGGCGGTAGGCGTCGATGAATTTCTCTTGTGGGTCGAGCCGAAGGCCGAGATAGGTCTCGACGATCTGTTCGATGGCGTCGGTGATCTCTTCCGAAGAGAAGCCGCGGCCGATGATCTCGCCGACCGAGGTGTTCTCGTCGGCCGAGCCGCCCAGCGTCACCTGATAGAGTTCGGAGCCCTTCTTCTCGACGCCGAGGATGCCGATGTGGCCGACATGGTGATGACCGCAGGCGTTGATGCAGCCGGAGATCTTCAGCTTCAGTTCGCCGATCTCGCGCTGCCGCTCAAGCGAGGCGAAGCGGCGCGAGATTTCCTGCGCGATCGGGATCGAGCGCGCCGTGGCCAGCGCGCAGTAGTCGAGGCCCGGGCAAGCGATGATGTCCGATATCAGGTTGGAATTGGCCGTCGCCAGGCCGATGCCGACCAGCGCATCATAGACCGCCTTGAGGTCGGCGCGGGCCACATGCGGCAGGATCAGGTTCTGCTCATGGCTGACACGCAGCTCGTCAAAGCCATATGTCTCGGCGATGTCGGCGATTGCGTCCATCTGGCTGTCCGAGGCGTCGCCGGGCACCTCGCCGATGCCCTTCAGCGAGATCGTCACAGCCGCATAATCGGGATGGCGGTGCGTCACGACATTCTGGTCGAGCCACTCCGAGAACCCCTTGGAATCGAGCCGCGCCAGCTTGACCGCCTGGTCGCCTTCCGGCCGCTCAGCGAGTGCCGGTGGCGCGAAATAGGCCTCGATGGCGCGGATATCGGCTTCCGGCAGCTTCAGCTGGGCGTCTTTCAACTCTTGCCACTCGGCCTCGATTTGGCGGGTGATCTCCTCGACGCCGGTCTCATGGACGAGGATCTTGATGCGCGCCTTGTACTTGTTGTCGCGGCGGCCATAGAGGTTGTAAACGCGCAGGATCGCCGTGCAGTAGGACAAAAGGTCGGCTTCCGGCAGGAAGTCGCGGATTTTGCGGGCAACCATTGGCGTGCGGCCTTGGCCGCCGCCGATATAGACGGCGAAACCGAGTTCGCCGGCGGCGTTCTTCTTCAGGTGCAGGCCGATGTCGTGGGTCTGGATGGCGGCGCGGTCGCGCTCGGCCCCCGTCACCGCAATCTTGAACTTGCGCGGCAGGAACGAGAATTCCGGATGCACCGACGACCACTGGCGCAGGATTTCCGCGTAGGGACGCGGATCGGCGACCTCGTCGGCGGCAGCGCCGGCGAAGTGGTCGGCGGTGACGTTGCGAATGCAATTGCCGCTGGTCTGGATGGCGTGCATCTCCACGCTTGCGAGATCGGCCAGGATCGCCGGAATGTCCGACAGCGCCGGCCAGTTGAACTGGATGTTCTGGCGCGTGGTGAAATGGCCGTAGCCCTTGTCGTATTTGCGGGCGATGTGGCCGAGCATGCGCAGCTGCTTGCCGTTCAGCGTGCCATAGGGCACCGCGATGCGCAGCATGTAGGCATGCAGCTGCAGATAGACGCCGTTCATCAGCCTCAATGGCCGGAACTGGTCCTCGGTGATCTCGCCGGCAAGACGGCGCTGCACCTGGTCGCTGAACTCGGCGACGCGGGCCTGGACAAAATCGTGGTCGAACTCATCGTAACGGTACATGCTTGGTCTTTCAGGGCGCGTCCGCCCATGCCTGGTGTCTTGGTTATGCTGCCCGCGCAGCCTGCTTGCCGAGATCGTTGCGGATGGTCGGGCCGGCGGCGCGGATCTTCTCGCGCAGCCGCACCGGTTGGACGACGCCGTTGACGACTTCAGCGTCGATCAAATTGACGTCGACCACTTCGTTGGCGGCATAGGCCTTGGCGCCGATCGCCTCGAGCCTGTCATCGGCTGCCTTGTCATGGGCGAGGTCGGCATGATCCACCGTCTCGGCCCAGCCGCCATCGGCGTACCAGACGGCGATGCCGTCGGTGAGGCGGTTGGCGGTCAGTATCTTCATTGCTGAACTCCTTCGGCGACCGAACTGGACGCGCCTTCATGCCTGTGTGCCGCCAGCGGCTCGGACCGTTCAAAGTTGGCGCCGGCGACCGCATCGCCGATGATGGTCATGACCGGGCCGGAAAGATCGGCGCGCGCTTCCAGCGACGGCAGGTCGGCAAGCGTGCCGTGGAAGCGCCGCCGGTTGGCGAGGCTGGCATTCTCGACCACGGCCACCGCAGTGTCCGGCGACAGGCCGGCCTCGATCAGCCGCCCGGCAACCTCGGCCGCCACCGAGCGGCCCATATAGACGGCGACGGTGGCGCCGGAAATCGCGAGCTTGGCCCAGTCGGGCAGCGAATTGCCCTTGAGGTCGTGGCCGGTGGTGAACACCATCGACGAGGAGACACCGCGCAAGGTCAGCGGCAGTTCGAAATCGGCGGCGGCGGCAAAGGCCGCGGTGACGCCCGGGACCACCTCATAGGCGATGCCGGCGTCGCGAAGTGCCGCCATCTCTTCGCCGGCCCGGCCGAACACCAGCGGATCGCCCGACTTCAGCCGCACGACACGCTTGCCTTCACGGCCAAGCTCGACCAGCAGCGCATTGATCTCAGCCTGGCTCTTGGTGTGGCAGCCCTTGCGCTTTCCGACCGGCAGGCGCTCGGCATCGCGGCGACCCATGGCAACGACCGCCTCGGGCACAAGGGCGTCATGGACGATGACATCGGCTTCCATCAGCAGACGATGGGCTCGCAAGGTCAATAGATCCTCGGCGCCCGGACCGGCGCCAACCAGCGCGATGTGACCGCAAGCGGGCGTGTTCGACAGCAGAAGATCGACGGCGGCGTCATGCGCCTGCGAAAGCTGGCCGGCTTCAGCCGCGCGCGCAGGAGCGCCAGCGAAGAAATCATTCCAGAAGCGGCGGCGGGCATTGCCTCTCGGCAGCAGCTTCTCGGCAGCCCCGCGAAACGAAGCCGCAAGAATTGCCAGCGGCCCGAGCGACGGCGACAGCATGCGGTCGATGCGGCCGCGCAACATCTGGGCAAGCACCGGGCCTGCACCCTCGGTGCCGATGGCGATGGCCACCGGCGCACGGTTGACCAGCGCCGGGGTGAAGAAATCGCAAAGCTCAGGCCGATCGACGGCATTGACCGGAATGCCTAGGCGGCGCGCATCCGCGGCCACCCGGCGGTCGAGTTCCTCGTCGCCGCTGGCGGCAAACACCATGACCGCGCCTTCGAGCTGCGACGCCTCGTAAGTCGCGGCAAAATGCGTCGCGCCGGCCTGGGCGACGAAGGCGAGCAGGTCGGGCTCGGCGTGTTCCGCGACGATCCGCAGGACCGCGCTCGACTGTCCGATCAGCCGCGCCTTGGCCAGCGCCTCTTCGCCGCCCCCGACGATGGCCACAGCTTCGCCCTCAACCCGCATGAACACGGGGAAGGCGTTGAGCTTGGGAGCAGTGTGCGACATGGACGCGAGCGGAATCCTCAATGAGCTTGCAGTTCTACGCGCGAGCGCGAGAAACCAGAAGGAACGCACTCGCGCATCCCTTATCGGGATGCAATTGCTTTTCTGAAAGCATCCCGGCCAAGAGAAAAATATTTCTTATTTACAGATAGAGCGGATTCAAGCTGCTGTCGCAGGCCTTGATATGTGGCTCTTTTAGCGCCCGGCGAGAAAAGCCGCAAAACTGTTTTTTCTAAATTCTACCAAGTTAGTAGATTAAAGTCGCGACCTCGGGATAGCCAGAATGTCCAACGCCGACTTGGCTGCCGACTGGAACATTACCGGCTCGAGGTGCGTTCTCAAAAGGCCCGTCATGTCGGATCGAAATCCGGCTGCGGAATGCCAACTAAAGTCGCCACGCGGCTAAAAAGGAGCCCTGTCATCATGAACACAATCATACTCAAGCACGGTATCTGGGTGATCGTGGCCGATGGCGAGAAGGCGCTTTTCCTCAGGAACGCCGGTGACAACAAATATCCGAATCTCGAGGTGGTGCAGGAAATGCAGCAGGACAACCCGCCCACCCGCGAGCAAGGCAGTGACAGCCCCGGCCGATACAGTGATGGTCCCTCCGTACACCGCAGCGCAGTCGAGGATACGGACTGGCACCGCATCGGCAAGGAGCGTTTTGCCGATGAAATCGCCGCCCGGCTCTACAAGCTCGCGCATGACGGCGAGTTCAGCGAGATCGTGCTCGTCGCGCCGCCGGTGGTGCTTGGGACAATGCGCAAAAAGCTGCACAAGGAGGTCGGGGACAAGGTGACCGCCGAAATTCCCAAGACATTGACCAACCATGCCATACCGGAAATCGAGGCCTTGCTGCGGGCAGCCTGATCATCGATCGGCCCTGACGAATCGAGACGAATAGCTCCGCACAAATTCCGATCCGGCCGGCAGCTTTCTCAGCTGCCGGTCAAATTTTCGCGGCAGCGCCGTCGATTTCACGGCTTTGCGGGTTGCATCGCCGACATACCATCCACCATATTGCAAACAGGCGGCGGCCTTGGGCGGCGCTCATCCAACATCGCTGACTTGAAAGGCGCTCCATAGACAATGCCGCATGACACGCCCCTTATCGCCACCATCGTCGCCGGTCTGGGGCTGGCTTTCGTCTTCGGGGCTCTCGCCAACCGCTTCCGCATTCCGCCCCTGGTCGGTTATCTCATAGCCGGCGTGCTGGTCGGGCCGAACACGCCCGGCTTCGTCGCCGATGCCGGGCTTGCCAACGAACTGGCCGAAATCGGCGTCATCTTGCTGATGTTCGGCGTCGGGCTGCACTTCTCGCTCAAGGATCTGCTGTCGGTGCGTGCCATCGCCGTGCCGGGCGCCATCGTCCAGATCGGCTTTGCCACCGCGCTTGGCGCTGGTCTTGCCTGGATGCTCGGCTGGTCGATGGGCGCGGGGCTGGTGTTCGGCCTGGCGTTGTCGGTCGCCTCGACCGTGGTGCTGCTGCGTGCCCTGCAGGAACGGCGGATGATCGAGACCGAGCGCGGTCGCATCGCCGTCGGCTGGCTGATCGTCGAGGATCTGGCCATGGTGCTGGCGCTGGTGCTGCTGCCGGCGCTCGCTGGCGTGCTCGGCGGCCAGGAGCAGGCCGACGCCCATGCCAGCGGCCTGCTGTCGCTGCCGGCCAGCTACGGCATCTGGGGCGTCGTCGGCATCACACTGGCCAAGGTCACCGCTTTCGTCATCGTCATGCTGGTGGTCGGCCGCCGGGTCATTCCCTGGATCCTGCACTATGTCGCCCATACCGGCTCGCGCGAACTGTTCCGGCTGGCGGTTCTGGCCATCGCGCTCGGCGTCGCCTTCGGTGCGGCCAAACTGTTCGGTGTCTCGCTGGCGCTGGGCGCCTTCTTCGCCGGCATGATCATGAGCGAATCCGAACTCAGCCACCGCGCGGCGGAAGAATCGCTGCCGCTGCGCGATGCCTTCTCCGTGCTGTTCTTCGTCTCGGTCGGCATGCTGTTCGACCCGTTCAGCCTGATCAGCAATGGTTGGCCGATCCTGGCGACGCTCGCCATCATCGTCATCGGCAAATCACTGGCCGCGTTCGCCATCGTTGTTGCCTTCGGCTATCCCATCGCCACGGCGCTGATAATCTCGGCAAGCCTCGCCCAGATCGGCGAGTTCTCCTTCATCCTGGCTGAACTCGGCGTCGGGCTGAAGCTGCTGCCGGAACAGGGCCGCGACCTCATTCTGGCCGGTGCGATCCTGTCGATTGTCCTCAACCCGCTGATGTTCCTGGCCATCGACTGGATGAAGCCGTGGCTGGAACGGCGCGCCGCCAGGACGGCACCACCGGTCGAGGCAAAACCGGTTGGTCCGGCGACGGAGCCGGGCCAGGTAGCCTCTGTCGCGGCAACGATGAAAAAGGAGGACGGGCCGCCGCCTAAGACGGCACTCACCGGCCATGCCATCCTGATCGGCTACGGCCGTGTCGGTGGCCTGGTCGGCTCGGCGCTGAAAGGCGCGGCAATGCCCTTCCTGGTCATCGAGGACGCCGACAAGACGCTGGCGAAGCTGAAAGCGGACAGCGTCGAGACCGTCGCCGGCAATGCGGCCAATGCCGAAGTGTTCGCCGCCGCCAATCCCGAGGGCGCCAGCCGGCTGATCCTTGCGATCCCCAATGCCTTCGAAGCCGGCCAGATCGTGCTCCGCGCGCGCGCCGCCAATCCCGCTATCAACGTCATCGCCCGTGCCCATTCCGATGCCGAGGTCGAACATCTCAAGGGTTTGGGCGCCGATACGGTGATCATGGGCGAGCGCGAGATTGCGCGCGGGATTGTGGAAGAAGTTCTCGGTTCCAAACCGGAGTTGAGGCGCGAAACCGCCGAGCCGTCGGTGGCCTGAGTCCCAAAGCCCAAGCTGCACTCTCGCACGCTGGCAACGTGATCGGCTCGACCACCCTTTCAAGCGAGCATCACGCCACGAATGCAGAGCCGCCATTTTGCGCGATACCGCTGAGGTATTTGGCCGGCGGCTTCCCAAGCGCCTTCTTGAACATGGTGATGAAGGCCGTAACGGAACCATATCCGAGATCGCCCGAGACCTGCTGGACACTCTTGCCGGAAGCCAGTTCCCGAATTGCAACGATCAAGTGCAATTGCTGGCGCCAGCGCCCGAAACTCAGCCCCGTCTCCTTTGCCATAAGGCGGGCGAGGCTGCTCTCGCTGAGCGCGATGCGGTTGGCCCATTCCGCCAGTGTGCTGCGGTCGGCAGGGTCTTGCGCCAACGCTTCGGCGATCCTGTTCAAGCGTGGCTCGGACGAGATCGGCAGGTGCAATTGCTGGACAGGCATGCGTGGCAATTCGGTGAGCAGCATCTTGGTCAAGAGTTCGCCCCTCGCCCCGTCATCCTCCACCCGGTCGGAAAGCTCGATGATCAATTCGCGCAGCAGGGGCGAGATTGAAAGCGTGCAGCACCGCTCCGGCAGATCGGCGGCTCCCGGCTCTATGTAGACGAAGAAAATCCGGGCGTTGGCGGTTGCGACATTGCTGTGCTCCATGCCGCCGGGGATCCACACCCCGCAATGCGGCGGCACCATCCATAGACCGCTTGGAACGCGGCATGTGACGCCGCCGCCGAGTGCGAAGACGAGTTGGCCTTTGCGGTGCCGATGGGCGGGGACTTCCGCTCTGGTGTCGGGGATGTCGACGCGCACGGCAATCGCCGGCGCGGCAGGGTCATCCACATCGAGATCGAGCCAGGGGTAGCTGAGGGGTTGTCTCATGGTTGACTGTTATTAGCGATTAAACGCCATGATAGCTAAATTCTTTAACGGCGAAAGTCGATAAGCTCCGGCTCGTACTCAGCTTGCCGTGCTTTTCCACAGCAAGCTGGCACCGACAAGCCAGCAACAAGGTATGCCATGCTCGCCCTGGTCATCTCTCCCGAAAGCGCGACCGGGTTGAGGCTCGCCGACATCGCCGAGCCTCAACCGGCTTCGAACGAAGCGCTTGTCTCTGTCCACGCAACTTCGTTGAACCGGGGCGAACTGCGCCTGCTTGCCATACGCCCCGAGGGCTGGACACCCGGCCAGGACATCGCGGGGATTGTCGAACGAAGAGCAGCCGATGGTTCCGGGCCAGCCGTCGGCGCCCGGGTTGTTGCTTTGGTCGACGAGGCCGGTTGGGCCGAACGCATCGCAGTCCCAATCGACCGTCTCGCCGTCCTGCCGGATGACGTCAGTTTCGTTTCCGCAGCCACGCTTCCTGTCGCCGGTACGACGGCACTAAGGACTCTACGCCATGGCGGCGACCTCGCCGGCCAGCAGGTCTTGATCACCGGTGCAAGCGGAGCGGTCGGCCGTTTTCAGATCCAGATCGCCCGCGAGCAAGGCGCCTCGGTGACGGCAATCGCCGCGGCCCGGCACGCCGACGATCTCCGCGGTCTGGGAGCCGAGCAGGTTGTCGAAGCGATCGATCTGGCCGAGGGGCCGTTCTCGCTGGTCACCGAGTCGGTCGGCGGCCAAAGCCTCGCACGCGCGATCGAACGTATCGCACCTGGCGGGACCATCGTCATGTTCGGTTCGAGCAGCGGCGAGCTGACGCCCGTCGGATTCCGCCAGTTCGTTCCGGATCATGAAGGGGCAAGGCTTCAGACTTTTGCGTACTACACGTCTGGTCCAGGCATCGGCGAGGACATCGCCTCACTGCTCGCTCTGGTCGCAGCCGGCCGGCTCGAAACGCGCGTGGCCTTGACGGCGCCGTGGACAGACGTCGCTCAAGCGCTGGACGCACTGCGCCAGCGCAGCTTCAGCGGCAAGGCTGTTCTCACCATAACAGGATGAGCATCCTGTTTTGTCACACGTGCTGGCCGCCATTGATGTGGATTTCCGAGCCAGTCACATACGACGCCTGCTGCGAGCACAGGAAAAAGATGATGTCGGCGACTTCGGCCGTGGTGCCGAGGCGCCTGAGAGGAATGGTCTCGACGATCTTGTCCGTGCCCGGCGACAGGATCGCGGTATCGATTTCGCCCGGCGCGATCGCGTTGACGCGGATGCCGTGCGGACCGAAATCATGCGCCATCTCGCGCGTCAGCGAGCCGAGTGCCGCCTTCGATGTCGCGTAGGCCGTGCCGGCGAAAGGATGCACGCGGGTTCCGGCGATCGAGGTTACGTTGACGATCGAGCCCTTGGCCGCCGCCAGTTCCTTGAACAGCCCGCGCGCCAGCATGATCGGCGCGAAGAAATTGACCTGGAACACGTCGCGCCAGACATGCATCGGCGTGTCGATCGAATTCATGCGGCTGTTGCCGTCCTTGAGCTTCGGCGAAATGCCGGCATTGTTGACCAGCGCATGCAACTGGCCGCCATGCGCTTCCAGCCGGTGGCGAATTTCGGAGACGGCGATGCCGACATCCTCCTGATCGGCGAGATCGACCTTGATGTGGTCTTCCGGCCCGGCCGGCCACGGGCAGTCCTCGGCGAAAGCCTGCCTGGAGCAGGTGATGACGCGCCAGCCCTCGCGCGAAAAACGCTTGACGGTGGCGTGGCCGATGCCGCGGCTGGCGCCGGTCAGCACGATGGTCTTTCGGGTGTCGAGTTCAGTCATTTCAGGTCTCCAGCCGGCAGATGTAGCCGAACGCCGCCGAGGTGGCGAGAGGCCGAAATGTCACCATTCACCTCAAAGGAGGAACCGGGAAGCCGGCTCGCCGTTGGTCCTTGAATGCGGAAAGGGCGCGGGGTTCTGAATCAATCTATCAGGACAAAGCCATGACACAGACAGCACCCCTCGACATCGCCACTGCCTTCACCAAAGCGTGGACAGGACACGACCTCGAAAAGGCAGCATCCTATGTCGCCGACGACGTCGTTTTTGATGGGCCGATGCAACAGTCGACTGGCAAGGCCCCCTACCTCGAGGGCCTGACCAAACTTTCACAGGATGTGACCGGTGTGCGCATGATCGCGGCCTTCGGAGACGACCACCAGGCGCTGCTTATGTATGACTTGATGACAGAGTCGTCCGGCGCGCTTTCCTGCGCCAAGCACCTCACCATCAGCGACGGCAAGATTCACAGCGACAAACTGACCTTTGACAGCAAGAAGCTGGGCAGCGCCAAACCAAAGGCGAATTAGCGGGTCTACTCAGCCGCCAAGGAGGTCGAGGATCGAGGTCTGCCGCTTCTTGCGCGGACCGCCGACGTCGCCTGGCGGCACCGGGTGCTTGATCGATGCGGTGGCGCCGTCATCCTCCGGCATGGAAAGGCCATCGGCATCGACGGTTTGGGCGGGACGGGCCGCGCGGACCGGCGCTGGTGCTTGGGCAACCGGCGCTGCTGGCCGCGCCGGTGCCTGCTGGCTGACCGACGTGGACGGAACCGGCGCCGTGTTGTTCGCCGAGGGTATCTCGTCGGGGACGATTGTGTCGGCCGGCGTCGATTTCCAGGTGCCGGGCAGCGGCCGCACCGGCACACCCTCGTGGGCCGCAACCATGAACTCGTGCCAGGCCTGCGCCGGCAGTGCGCCGCCGGTGACCTTCTTCATCGGGCTGCCATCATCATTGCCGAACCACACACCGGTGGTGAGGTTGGCGGTGTAGCCGACGAACCAGGCGTCGCGCGAATTCTGACTGGTGCCGGTCTTGCCGGCCGATGGCCAGGCGAAAGCCGCTTTCCGGGCAGTGCCGATCTCAACCGTGCCCGTCATCATCGAGTTCATCATGCCGACGATCTCAGGCTTGACGACGCGCGGCGCGCTGCCGCCGCCGCTGTCGTAAAGCACTTTGCCCTCGGTGGTCGTCACGCGCCGGATGAAATGGATTTCGGGCTTGTAGCCGCCATTGGCAAAGGGGACATAGGCCGATGTCAACTCCAGCGGCGTCACTTCCGAAGTGCCGAGCGCGATCGAGGTGTTGGCTGTCAGGTCGGACTGGATGCCCATGCGGTGCGCCGCCTCGACAACCGCGTTCGGCCCGACCTCCATGGTCAGCTGCGCTGCCACCGAATTCAGAGACTTGGCCAGCGCGGTGGCCAGCGTCACCTTGCCGAAATACTTGCCGCCGTAATTGTCGGGCGTCCAGTTGCCGATCTTGATCGGCGCATCGTTGCGGATGCTGTCGGGCGTGCGGCCGGCTTCAAGAGCGGCCATATAGACGAACGGCTTGAATGCCGAGCCCGGCTGGCGACGTGCCTCCGAAGCACGGTCGAACTGGCTGGTCGAATAGTCGTAGCCGCCGACCATGGCGCGCACCGCACCGGAATCGTCGATCGACACCAGGGCGCCCTGGCTGACGTTGAGTTTCTTGCCGCTGTCGTCGATCAGCCTGCGGATCGATTGCTCGGCGAGCTTCTGCAGGTTCAGGTCGACGGTGCTGTCGATGACGATATCGCCGCGTACGTCGCCGATCAGGTCGGGCAGTTCCTCCATGATGGTATCGGCGACGTAATTCTCCGAGCCGGTCCAATAGGAAGGCGCACGCGTTGCCGGCGCGCTCATCGCCGAGGTCAGTTCCTTGGCGCTGATCTTGCCCTCGTCGCGCATGGCGGCAAGCACCAGCTGCGAGCGTTCCTCGGCGGCCTTCGGATCGCGTGCCGGGGACAGCCGCGACGGCGCCTTCAGCAGGCCGGCAAGCAATGCGGCTTCCGACAGGGTGACGTCGCGCGCGCTCTTGCCGAAATAGCGGCGCGAGGCGGCTTCGACGCCATAGGCGCCAGAGCCGAAATAGACCCGGTTCAGGTACATTTCGAGGATCTGGTCCTTGGTGTGCTTGTGCTCCAGCCATAGCGCCAGCAGCACTTCCTGCACCTTGCGCTCCAGCGTGCGGTCGGGTGTCAGGAACAGGTTCTTGGCCAATTGCTGGGTCAGCGTCGAGCCACCCTGCGAGAAATGCCCGCCAAGCACATTGGTGACCATCGCGCGGGAAAGCCCGATCGGGTCGATGCCGAAATGCGAGTAGAAGCGCCGATCTTCGATGGCGATGACGGCTTCCGGGATATAGGGCGACATTTCGTGCAGGCCGACCGCCTCGCCGCCGCTCATGCCGCGATTGGCGAGCAATTGGCCATCTGCCGAGACGATCTTGATGTTGGGGGCGCGGTCGGGAATCGACCAGGTCGTCGCCGCCGGCATCTTGGCGCCGTAGTAGATGACGATGCCGGCCACGGCGATGCCGCCCCAGATGGCGAGCACGAAGCACCAGTAGAATAGCCGGCCGAGCACGCCGAACAGGCCGCGCCGGCTTCTGCCGCGCTTGACCCGCGACGATTTCCCTTTGGCCGGCTTGCGTTTTGCGGAGGCTTTGCGATTGCTCGGCACGACGCGATCCTCCTCGTTCACCGAAAGACCCGCCGAGGACCGCGCCTGCGGCGGCCCCTCGAAACTGGGTTCGATGCGACTGTCTCTGCGGTTCGCCATGCGCTGTGCTTGATGTCCCCGATGCCTATGGCGTTCGGGTTGAAGAGTAGATGCGGCGATTTAAGGGCGGGTTAAGTCGTGTTCGAATGCCGGCCTTGGGGTTGGGCAGCCAAAAAGGCCAGCGTCTGCTCTTTGCAGGTTACTGACGCCACGCTGTTCGCTGTCTCGTTCAGATGGGCTCGAACTTCACATCCGGCTGGTCGGGACCGCCGGCTTGCCGCAACAGCGCGACAATGTGTTCGCCCCTGTCAACCGGCTGTCGCCTCCAGTTCGAGGCGTTCGTGACGTGCAGCCAGCCATCGACCATCATGAAAAAATCCTCGGATTGATCATGTCCGGCGCCGAAGCGAAGCGATTTGTTTTCAGCGAATCGAACCAGCGCCGGATCGATCGACCTGTAGAGCACAGGCCAGTTGCCGCCGCCGGAATCCATATGAAACTTGTAGCTCGGGGCGAAATCCAGCCGTCGCCGCAACAGGCTTCCGTCGAAAAAACAGAAGCCGGGCCACAGGAACCAGCCGCCTGGCGTCGGCGTGTCGCGCCGCACGCTGCCGTAGAGGCTTTTGCCCTCCATCCGGGCGCGGATCGAAAACGGTTCAGTCGGAAAGATGTCATGATCGATGAAGCCGAACAGCTTCGGCCCGAACCTGGGCAAGAAATTCCGCACGATCCAGTTGAGCGCTTGACCGTGCGATCTGCTGACGACCAGCCTGTTCTTCGGCAATGCGACATAGGGGACATGCTGGCGACGGCAGAGATCGCGGATTGCTTCCCTTGCCTCGCCCTTGTTGCTGTTGTCGAAAACGATGTAGCTTTCGTGCTCGGCCAGGTATCGGCGTACCAGGTGGATCTGCCATTCGATCATTTCGGGCCGGTTGAAGGCCACGGTGGCGACGACCGCATCGCGGAATACCTGCTCTTGCCCCTGCAATTCGCTGACCGGTGCGGATGTCCTCAGAAAGCGAAACACCCGCCAACGATAGCGCAGCAGCGCCTCGCGCCTTGGCGGTCTGTTCAGCCTCTCCCATTCCGCCACGGTGATCGGGGGCTGATCGACGTCTTCCGGGGCGTCAGAAGCAACCATGTCGCGCCCCCGCATGGCTTAGTTCTGCTGGATCGAAATGCCCTTGTCGTCGATCTTGAGCTCGACGCCCTTGGGTTTGGTCTGCTCGCGATAGACATAGATACCAAGCGCGATGACCACGACGACGAGCGCGCCGATGACGAGATTGAGCGTATTCTGTTTCATTGCGCGCTCTTTGCGTTGTCGAGCCTCAGGCTCGTTTCAGAACCTTGACCAGCACCAGCAGGATGATGGCGCCGATCGTGGCATGGATGATCGCGGCGAGAGTGCCGCCGCCGATGGAAAAGCCGATCCGCGGAAACAGCCAGCCGGCGATGAACGCACCGACGATGCCCACGATGATGTTGCCGATCAGGCCGAAGCCGAAGCCGGAAACGATGAGACCGGCGAGCCAGCCGGCGATGGCACCGATGATGATGAAGACGAGCAAGCTTTCGACACCCATAGCCATTTCCTCCGAGCAAGAGGGCGACCGCGGACCGGAAAGCCCGAATCGGCCTCGACATCAACAGCTTAGGCTATTCGAAAGCAGCCGGCCTCACCAGCGGCGCGCTTATTGATCGTCGTCGTCGCTTGCGGCAGGGCGCCAGCTGGTCGGCTCGACCTTCTTTTGCGTGTGACTGTCGATATAGACCCACCAGCCGTCGTCGCGATATTGCGCGATGGATTCGTTGATGACGCCGTCGCTGTCCTTCCAGGTCACGGAGACCTTGGAGCCGTCTGTCGGCGCGGTCGCAATCGGCTTTCTGTCCGCCATGTCATTATCCCCAATTGCACCGACAAACTGAGCCGACAGAACGCGACGGCCTGTATCCGGTTCCAAACGGTCACCGGCCCGCGGAGCGCGCCAACGGCCCTCAGCTATGGGCGAAGATATCCTCTTCGTCCCAGCCCATCAGGTCAAGCTTGGCACGCGTCGGCAGGAAGCGGAAGCAGGCATCGGCCTCCTTGGTCCGCCCATCGCGCGCCAGCCGTCCGGCCAGTACATCGCGCAACCGGTGCAGATAGAGCACGTCGGAAGCCGCATATTCGAGCTGTTCGGGCGACAGCGTCTCGGCCGCCCAGTCCGACGATTGCTGCGCCTTGGACAGCCCGACGCCGAGAAGCTCGAAGCAGATGTCCTTGAGCCCGTGGCGGTCGGTGTAGGTGCGGGTGAGCCGCGAGGCGATCTTGGTGCAGAACACCGGCTCCGGCATGACGCCGAACGCATTGTAGAGAACGGCAAGATCGAAGCGGCCGTAGTGGAACAGCTTGGTTACGCCGCGGTTCCTCAGCAGGCTGACGAGGTTCGGCGCCTTCTTCTGGCCGGGCGCGATCTGGATGACGTCGGCGCTGCCGTCGCCGGGCGAAATCTGCACCACGCACAGCCGGTCGCGATGCGGATTGAGCCCGAGCGTTTCGGTGTCGATGGCCACTGCCCCGACATTGTAGTGCGAGAGGTCGGGCAGGTCGTTTTTATGGAAACGGATATCGGCCATTGTCTTCTCCGGTCGAGCCCTAGAGTGCCCCCTGACCCGCAGGGGATGTTGCAGCGCTTTATCTTGTGGCCCGTCCTCGCCGCGATCGGCTGAAAAATCAACAGGAAAACAGGGGTTCCGCTGCTCAGCGCGTCAAGGCATCGAGAATCCGCGCCCACGAGCGCTGGCCCTTGTGGAAGGAGCTGAGCTCGTATTTCTCGTTGGGCGAGTGGATGCGGTCGTCGTCGAGGCCGAACCCGACCAGCAGCGATTCCATGCCGAGATAGGTCTGGAAATCGCCGACAACCGGAATGGAGCCGCCGCTGCCCGTCGTAACCGCCGGCTTCGGCCATTCGTCGGACAGCGCATTCTTGGCCTTGGCCAGGAAGGGCGAGTCGTAGGAAAGCTGGATTGCCGGCGAGCCGCCATGCGGATGGAATTCGACGGAACAGTCGGCCGGAATGCGCTCCTTGACGAACTTCTGGAACGCGGCCCGGATTTTTTTCGGGTCCTGCTTATGGACGAGGCGAAACGAGACCTTCGCCGAGGCTTCGGCCGCGATCACCGTCTTGAAGCCCTTGCCGGTATAGCCGCCGATGATGCCGTTGAACTCGGCCGTCGGCCGCGCCCAGGTCAATTCCAGCACGGAGCGGCCCTTTTCGCCCGACGGGATCGACAGGCCGACCGGTCCCAGGAACGTCTCGGCAGTCTCGCCGAGCGTCTCCCATGATTTCAGGATCTGCGACGGCGTTTCCTCGACGCCATCATAGAAGCCGGGAATGGTGATGTGGCCGTCCTTGTCGTGGATATCGGCCAGCGCCCTGGCCAGGATGCGGATCGGGTTGGCGGCGGCACCACCATAGAGGCCCGAATGCAGGTCGCGGTCGGCGGCCTTCACCGTGATCTCCTCACCCACCAGCCCGCGCAATCCGACGCAGATCGACGGCGTGTCGCGATCCCACATGCCGGTATCGCAGACCAGCGCGAAATCGGCCTTGAGTTCGTCGGCATTGGCCTCGAGGAACGGCTTCAGCGAAGGCGAACCGGATTCCTCCTCGCCCTCGAACAGGATGGTGATGCGGCAAGGCAGATTGCCATGCACCTGTTTCCAGGCGCGGCAAGCCTCGACGAAGGTCATCAACTGGCCCTTGTCGTCGGCCGACCCCCGACCGACGATCACCTTGTGGTCCGGCCCGACCTCCTTGACAGCAGGCGCGAACGGATCGCTTTCCCACAATTCGATCGGGTCGACCGGCTGAACGTCATAATGGCCGTAAAACAGCACATGCGGCGAACCGGCCGGGCCGTCATGGTGCGCAACCACCATCGGGTGGCCGGGCGTGTCGCGAACGCTGGCGTCGAAGCCGATCAGCTCGAGTTCGGCCACCAGCCATTCCGCCGCCTTGCGGCAGTCGGCGGCATAGGCTGGATCGGTGGAGATGGACTTGATCCTGAGCAAGCCGAACAGGCGCTCGAGGCTCTGGTCGAGATTCTTGTCGAGACGGTCGAGGACGGGGGAAACTGCGGACATATGTGAAGCCTTTCGATTCAGAACCGGAACCGTAAAGGCATGACGGGAAAACGAAAAGCCCGCGATCATTGGACCACGGGCTGCAAACGTCTCTGCGAGGCAAAAAAAGACCGCCGTGGTGGAGGGGGAACCACGGCGGCCTTCTACTCGAAACGATGCGGCAGCCCGGAGAGGGGGGATAGGCTGCCGCAGGTGTCCGGGATAGGCGGGGGACGGGCCTTGCTCCGGACTCGGCGAAAACTGCCGATGACGTGTATTTGGGTCTCTGAACGTGGCGATTCAAGGGCACGAAAATTACAGTTTTGTAACATGGGCGTGAGCAGGGCGACGGCGATCTGTCAGGGTGTTGCCGGAACCGATAGTCGAGGCTGCCTTTGGCATGGACCAAGCCGCCGCGCCGCGCTATCCCTGCCGGCATGAAAAAAGGCGATCATCTCTTCCTTGTCGACGGCTCCGGCTACATCTTCCGCGCCTATCACGCGCTGCCACCGCTGACCCGCAAATCCGACGGCCTGCCGGTCGGCGCCGTTTCCGGCTTCTGCAACATGCTGTGGAAGCTGATGCTCGACGCCCGCAATACCGATGTAGGCATCGTGCCGACGCATTTCGCCGTCATTTTCGACTATTCGTCAAAAACCTTCCGCAACGATCTCTACCCCGAATACAAGGCCAACCGCTCGGCACCGCCGGAAGATTTGATCCCGCAATTCGGCCTGATCCGCCAGGCGACCAGGGCGTTCAACCTGCCCTGCGTCGAGATCGAAGGCTACGAGGCTGACGATCTGATCGCCACCTATGCGAGGCTCGCCTGCGAAGCCGGCGGCGATACCACCATCATCTCCTCCGATAAGGATTTGATGCAACTGGTTGGCGATACGGTCGCCATGTACGACCCGATGAAGGACCGCCAGATCGGAATTCCGGAGGTCATCGAGAAATGGGGCGTGCCGCCGGAGAAGATGGTCGACCTGCAGGCACTGACCGGCGATTCGGTCGACAATGTGCCTGGTGTGCCCGGCATCGGGCCGAAGACGGCGGCGCAACTGCTCGAACAGTTCGGTGACCTCGACACGCTGCTGGCCCGGGCCGGCGAGATCAAGCAGGACAAGCGCCGGGAATCGATCATCGCCAACGCCGACAAGGCGCGCATTTCTCGTCAGCTGGTGACGCTGATGAACGACGTACCGGTGACCGAGGGTCTGGAGGATTTCGTCCTGCACGCGCCCGACGGCCCGAAGCTGATCGGTTTCCTCAAGACCATGGAATTCACCTCGCTGACCCGCCGTGTCGCGGAAGCGACCAGCACCGAGGCCGGCGACGTCCAGGCCGTCGCGGTCACCGTCGAACGCGCCGATCATGCCCATGGCCCGGACGTTGGCGCCGGTTTGCCGCCGGTTGCCCGAAACGCGCCTGGCACTGAACCGGACGAAGCCGGCGGGACGGCGGAGACGTCAAAACAAGGCGATACCCCCTCCCTGCTCGCGGCACTAAGGCTGGAGCGCGCGGCCACCGGCAAGATCGACATTTCGGCCTATCACTGCATCCGCGATATCTCGACCCTGAAAGCCTGGGTCGCCGAGGCACGGGAGGCTGGCATCGCCGCCTTCGACGTCAGGGCGACATCCGCCGATCCGATGCAGGCGGAACTGATCGGCATGGCCATCGCCACGGCTCCCGGACGCGCCGCCTACATTCCCTTCGCCCACATGAGCGGCAATGGCGACCTGCTCGGTGGTGGCGCGCTCGAAAACCAGATTCCGCTGCGCGAGGCGCTGGCGGTGCTGAAACCGCTGCTCGAAGACAGATCGGTTCTCAAGATCGCGCAGAACCTGAAATACGATCTTGTCATCATGAGCCGCTACGGCATCGATGTCGCACCGTTCGACGACACCATGCTGATCTCCTACGTGCTCGATGCCGGTACGCCCCATGGTCACGGCATGGATGCGCTTGCCGAAAAGTGGCTCGGTCATACTCCTCTTCAGCTCAAGGACGTGACCGGCTCGGGCAAAAGCTCGGTCGGTTTCGATCAGGTCGACATCGACAAGGCGACGGCTCATGCCGCCGAAGACGCCGATGTGACGCTGCGGCTCTGGCTGGTGCTGAAACCGCGGCTTGCCGCCAAGGGCCTGGTGTCGGTCTATGAGCGGCTGGAGCGGCCGCTGGTGCCGGTGCTGGCGCGCATGGAACAGCGCGGCATCTCGGTCGACAGGCAGATCCTCTCGCGGCTCTCCGGCGAATTGGCGCAGGGCGCCGCTCGCCTCGAAGAGGAAATCTACCAGCTCATCGGCGAACGCATCAACATCGGTTCGCCAAAGCAGCTCGGCGACATCCTGTTCGGGCGCATGGGCCTGCCCGGCGGTTCGAAGACCAAGACCGGCCAGTGGTCGACCTCGGCGCAGCTTCTCGAAGATCTCGCTGCCGAAGGTCACGAACTGCCGCGCAAGATCGTCGACTGGCGCCAGCTGACCAAGCTGAAATCGACCTATACCGATGCGCTGCCCGGCTTCATCCACCCCGACACCAAGCGCGTCCACACCTCCTACGCGTTGGCCGCTACGACGACGGGACGCCTGTCATCCTCCGATCCGAACCTGCAGAACATCCCGGTGCGCACCGCCGAGGGCCGCAAGATCAGGACCGCCTTCATCACCGACAAGAGCCATCGGCTGGTCTCGGCCGACTACAGCCAGATCGAATTGCGGGTGCTCGCCCATGTCGCCGAGATCCCGCAACTGCGGCAGGCTTTCGCCGACGGCGCCGACATCCACGCCATCACCGCGTCGGAGATGTTCAACGTGCCGGTCGAAGGCATGCCCTCGGAGGTTCGCCGCCGCGCCAAGGCGATCAATTTCGGCATCATCTACGGCATTTCGGCCTTCGGTCTCGCCAACCAGCTGTCGATCCCGCGCGAGGAAGCCGGCAACTACATCAAGAAATATTTCGAGCGCTTCCCCGGCATCCGCGATTACATCGAGGAGACCAAGGCCTATGCCCGCGAGCACGGCTTTGTCGAAACGATCTTCGGCCGCCGCATCCATTACCCCGACATAAGATCGTCCAACCCCTCGCTCCGCGCCTTCAACGAACGCGCCTCGATCAATGCCCGCCTGCAAGGCACCGCCGCCGACATCATCCGCCGTGCCATGATCCGCATGGAGGAGGCGCTGGAAAAAGCAGGCCTTTCGGCACGCATGCTGCTGCAGGTGCATGACGAACTGATCTTCGAGACCGTCGAGGCGGAAGTCGAGGCGACGATCCCGGTCGTGCGTCATGTCATGGAAAACGCGGCGATGCCGGCGGTCTCGATGTCGGTGCCGCTGCATGTCGACGCGCGAGCCGCCAACAACTGGGACGAGGCGCATTAGCACCAACGCAAGGTGTGTTGAGATTCAGATCAGGCCGAGCCGAAAATGGTGGATTCCGAGAACCGGAGCGGAGCGTACTTTTCGTACGTGAGCACCGGAAGCGGCAGGAAGCCGCCATTTGCAGGCCGGCATCATCTGAATCTCAACTCACCTCAAGCCGCCTCAGCCAAACACTTGGCACATGTCCCGCGAAACTCGATCACCGCCTTCTTGGCGGCGAAGCCGGTGGAGCGCACCCATTCGTCCAAGCTGTGGCCGACATCGTGGTCGGACATCTCGGTGACCTGCCCGCATGTGTCGCAAATGGCGAAGGCAGTCATCGAATGGCTGTGGTCATGCGGCTCGGCGCAGGCGACGAAGGAATTGATGCTTTCAAGCCGATGCACGAAACCTGACTTCACCAGCGTGTCGAGCGCGCGATAGACCTGAAGCGGTGCGCGAAAACCGCGCTCGCGCAATTGGTCGAGCAAGGTGTAGGCACTGAGCGGTCCGCTGGCGGTCTCGAGTTTCTCGAGCACGCACAGCTGGTTTTTCGTCAGCACATCCCTTGCCGCCATGATCCTGTTTCCAACTCGCCTTGCGTCGCTTGCGCCGCGCACAAACGATCCATGTCCCACCCAGATAGCGACGAACAGGCATTTTTGCTACTGTTTCCAGCATTCTGCCCGCAAGGCGGCCGAGAACATCGATCGGAGCGGGGCAACAGGCAGGTTGCCCGCCGTTTTTCGCTTTGCCGGCTTATCGAGCGGACCTATTTCCTCGGCGGGCCTTTGCGCTCGGCAGAAGCCGCCCACAGATTGATGTCGGATTCGCGCGCGTAGGTGTCGATCTCGGCGAGTTCGGCATCGCTGAAGTCGAGCGCCTTGAGCGCGCCGACGCAGTCCTCGACCTGCTCCGGCCGGCTGGCGCCGATCAGTGCCGAGGTCACCCTGCCCTTGCGCAGCACCCAGGCCAGCGCCATCTGCGCCAGCGTCTGTCCGCGCCTGCCGGCGATGGCGTCGAGCGCCTTGATGTTGGCGATGGTCTTGTCGTTGATGAAGGCTGTCTTCAGCGACTTGCCCTGCGACGCACGGCTGCCGTCCGGAATGCCGCCGAGATACTTGTCCGTCAGCATGCCTTGCGCCAGCGGCGAGAACACGATGGAGCCAACGCCGAGCCCTTCGAGCGTGTCGAGCAAGCCGTCTTCCTCCACCCAGCGGTTCAGCATCGAATAGCTCGGCTGGTGGATGACGCAAGGCGTGCCAAGCTGCTTCAAGATATCGGCCGCCTCGCGCGTGCGCTGCGAATTGTAGGACGAGATGCCGGCATAGAGCGCCTTGCCCGAGCGCACGGCATGGTCGAGCGCACCCATCGTTTCTTCCAGCGGCGTGTCGGGATCGAAACGGTGCGAATAGAAGATATCGACATAGTCGAGCCCCATCCGCTTGAGGCTCTGGTCGAGGCTGGCCAGAATGTATTTGCGCCCACCCCATTCGCCGTAGGGCCCGGCCCACATCTGGTAACCGGCCTTGGTCGAGATGATCAGTTCGTCGCGGTAGGCAGCGAAGTCGGTGCGCAGGATCTCACCGAAGGCGGTTTCGGCAGAACCGGGCGGCGGACCGTAATTGTTGGCGAGGTCGAAATGCGTGATGCCGAGGTCGAAGGCCTTGCGCGCGATCGCCTGCTTGGTCTTGTGCGGCGTGTCGGTGCCGAAATTGTGCCACAGGCCCAGCGAGATCGCCGGCAGCTTCAGGCCGGAGCGGCCACAGCGGTTGTAGACCATTTTCTCGTAACGGTTTTCGGCGGGCGTGTAGGGCATCGGAAAATCCTCGAATGGAAACGAGCCGGTCGGCTGCATCGTCACAACGCGGCGAGTTGGCTCTGCCCCCACCCTTACCCTCTCTCCGTCGAAACGGGGAGAGGGTTGAGGTGTGCTGCCCTATTTCTTCTTCGCCAAAAGCGCCTTGGCTTCCTTGACGCCAAGTGCGGCCGGCCGTTCGCAGGTGGTCTGCATGGCGACGAACTTGCCGGTTTCGCCGGAACGCAGCAGGCCGGTCATCACGTCGACGGCGTGCAGCGCCAGCTCCATCGAACAGCGGTGCGGCCGACCTTCCGCGATCGCCACCGCCATATCGGCAAGGCCTGACGTGCGGTAGTTGGCCATCATGCCTTGCGAATGCATCTCGTTGGGCACGCCGAACGGATGCGGCCAGTTCGGCAGCTTCTTGACCGGCTTGGCCGCGACGGTGAAGCGAACGTCACCACCGAAGAAGTTCGGGTCCGGCACAAACACCGTACCCGCCTCGCCATAAAGCTCCATCGGCGCGTGGCCGTGGGCCCAGACGTCCCAGCTGGTGTTGAGCGTGATAACGGCGCCGTTCTCGAACTCCAGCAGCCCGTGGATGGTTGTCGGCGTGTTGACCGGTATCTTTTCACCCGCGCGCGGCTTTGAACTGATCGTGCGCTCCTTGGCCGGCGTCGTCGCGAAGGCCGCGACCTGCTTCACCGGCCCGATCAGCTGGATCAGATTGGTGATGTAATATGGTCCGATGTCGAGCACCGGCCCCGCGCCTGGCTGGAAAAAGAAATCCGGATTGGGGTGCCAGTGCTCCATGCCGTGACCCATGACATGGCAGGTACCGCTCGTGACCTTGCCAAGCTTGCCGGTGTCGATCAGGTTGCGTACCAGCTGGTGCGCGCCGCCGAGGAAAGTGTCTGGCGCCGAGCCGATGCGCAGACCCTTTTTCTCCGCCCGCTTCTTAAGGTCGAGCCCTTCCTTGACCGACAGCACGAACGGCTTTTCCGAATAGACGTGCTTGCCGGCGTCGAGGATCTGCTTTGACACCTCATAGTGCACCGCCGGGATGGTCAGATTGACGATGATGTCGATGTCGTCGGCCTTGAGCAGGTCTTCGACGGTTTCGGCGCGCAGCTTGAACTCCTTCGCCCGCGCCTTGGCCGCCTCCATGTTGATGTCGGCGCAGGCACGCATTTCAATGCCGCGAAACAGCGGCGCCAGCGAAAAATACGCCTTCGAGATGTTGCCGCAGCCGATGACGCCGATGCCAAGTTTCTTTGCCATGCTGATTGCTCCTAATAGGTTTTGGCGGCTGCGATGGAGCGGCGGGCGAAACGCTCGATGTCGTTGGGGTTGTCCTGTTCCATGACGTAGTATTGGGCAGCACTCCTGGCACGCAACACCTTGATCAGGCCGGCCCAGTCGATGGTGCCATGGCCGACATCCGACCAGCCATCCTCATCCAGCCCCTCGCCGGGCTTGGCCATGTCCTTGACGTGGACGGCGCTGATGCGCTTGCCGTGTTTCTCGATCCACGGCAGCGGATCATCGCCGCCGCGCACCACCCAGGCAACGTCCATCTCCCAGCTGACATCGGGCGCGGATGAGAGGATGTGGTCCTGCGGCACCGATCCGTCGGCAAGTTTCTTGAACTCGAAATCATGATTGTGCCAGGCAAAGCCGTAGCCGGCCTTTTTCGCGGCATCACCGACCTTGGCCAGGCGTTCGCCGAAACCACGCCAGCCGGCCACGTCGGATGGCCGCTGGTCGGGCATCAGGAAAGGGCAGATGAGCAGCGTGATACCGAGTGCGTCGGCGGTTTTGCGCACGCCGTCAAAATCGTTCTCGAGCGCGTCGATCGAGAAATGCCCAGTCGGCATGGCAAGCCCGTTCCTGTCGAGCTCGGCACGGAATGCGCCGGGATCATCATAGACGCCGCCGAAACCTTCGACCTGGGCGTAGCCGAGCTTGCCGAGCATGGCGAGCACACCGTCCCAGGGTTGGAAATTGCGGGCGCTGTAAAGTTGGAATGACCAATTCATCGTCTCTGTCCGTTTTGCTTGGGGATCGTCGTTGGAAGGTTGGTTCTCGGAAGCTAGATGCGTGTGCCGGTTGCGGTGTCGAAAAGCGAGGCGCGCATCGGATCGAAGCCAAGCGTCACCGCCTCGTCGTTCTTGGGCGTGCGTTCCGAGGTCACTCGGACGCTGAAATTCTGCTGGGCAAGTTTCAGCCAGACCAGCGTGTCGGAGCCCATGGGTTCGACCACCTCGACATTGGCGGCCATCGAGAACGGCCAGCCGGTGCCGCTGTTCAGGCTGACATGCTCGGGCCTGATACCGAATGTGACGGGGCCGGGAGCCGGAGGCTTGGCAAAGTCGTAAGTGCCGAGCGGGATCTTGATATCCCCGGCCGCGAACCGCCAGCCGCCGTCGGCGTCTTCCAGGTGGCCATCGACGAAGTTCATTGCGGGCGAACCGAGAAAGCCGGCGACGAAGCGGTTGACCGGACGGTTGTAGATGGTCTGCGGCGCATCGAGCTGCTGGATGACGCCGCCCTTCATCACCGCGATGCGGTCGGCCAGCGTCATCGCCTCGATCTGGTCGTGGGTGACGTAGATCATGGTGTTCTGCAGCTTGCGATGCAGCAGCTTGATCTCGACGCGCAGTTCGGCGCGCAGCTTGGCATCGAGATTGGACAGCGGCTCGTCGAACAGGAACACGTCGACATCGCGCACCAGCGCCCGTCCGATGGCGACGCGCTGGCGCTGGCCGCCGGAAAGTGCGGCCGGCTTACGCTGCAGCAGCGGTTCGATCTGCAGGATTTCAGCCGCCCGCGTGATCCGCTTGGCGATCTCTTCTTTTGGCGTGCCGGCGACACGCAGCCCGAACGAAAGGTTCTTCTCCACCGTCATTTGCGGATAGAGCGCATAGGACTGGAACACCATGCCGATGCCGCGGTCCTTGGGCTCTTCCCAGGTGACGTTCTTGCCCTTGATGAAGATGCGGCCTTCGGAAACGTCGAGCAGGCCGGCAATGCAATTGAGCAAGGTCGACTTGCCGCAGCCGGACGGCCCGAGCAGCACGATGAACTCGCCATCGGCGACATCCAGATTGAGCGTCTCCAGGACGGTCACCGCGCCGAAATTCAGCGACAGGTCCTGGATCGAAACGCTGGTATCGTTGGCTGCCGTCATCGCCATCACCCCTTCACCGCGCCGGCGGCGATGCCACGTACGAAAAGCTTGCCGGAGATGAAGTAGACGATGAGCGGCACAAGCCCGGTCAGGATGGTTGCGGCCATATTGACGTTGTACTCCTTCACGCCTTGCACCGAATTGACGATGTTGTTGAGCTGCACCGTCATCGGATAGGTGTCGGGGCGGGTGTAGACGACGCCGAACAGGAAGTCGTTCCAGATGCCGGTCACCTGCAGGATGATGGCGACGACGAAGATCGGCAGCGACATCGGCAGCATGATGCGCAGGAAGATGCCCCAGAAGCCGGCACCGTCGACACGTGCCGCCCGGAACAGCTCCTCCGGCATCGAGGAGAAATAATTGCGGAACAGCAGCGTCAGGATCGGCATGCCGAAAATGGAATGGACGATCACCAGCCCGCTGAGGCTGCCATAGAGGCCGATCTCGCGCAGGATGATGACGATCGGATAGATCATCACCTGGTAGGGAATGAAGGCGCCGACGATCAGGACGATGAAGAACGTATCCGCGCCCTTGAAGCGCCAATTGGCCAGTGCATAACCATTCACCGAGGCGATGGCGATCGACAGCAGCACTGACGGCACGGTGATGCGCACCGAATTCCAGAAGCCGCGCGAAAGCCCGTCGCAGTTAAGGCCGGTGCAGGCAGTCGACCACGCCTTGACCCACGGTTCGAAAGTGATCTCGAGCGGCGGTGAGAAGATGTTGCCGAGCCGGATCTCCGGCATGCCCTTGAGCGAGGTGACGACCATGACGTAGAGCGGCAAGAGGTAGTAGACCGCCATGACGAACAATGTGCCGTATAGGAAGACGTTGCGGCGCGAAATCACGCGGCGCGGCTTCGGGCCGTAGGGATCGGTGATGCCCTGGCGCGCGCCGGCGGCGGTGCTCGCTTGAGCGGTGATGTCTGCCATGCTCATTTGCGCCGCCCGAACTCGAGATAGGCCCAGGGCACGATGACGATCACCACCGAGAGCAGCATCATGGTCGAGGCAGCAAAGCCCTGGCCGAGGTTCTGGGCGAAGAACATATAGTCGTAGACGTATTTGGCCGGCACTTCGGAGGCGATGCCCGGGCCGCCGCTGGTCTGGGCCACGACGAGATCATAGACCTTGACGATGCCGGCAGCGATGATGACGAGCGTGGTGATGAAGACCGGCCGCATCATCGGGATGACGATGAACAGATAGGTCTTCCACATCGGGATCCCATCCACCCGCGCCGCCTTCCAGATGTCCTCGTCAATGCCGCGCAGGCCAGCCAGCATCAGGCACATGATGAGCCCTGTGCCTTGCCACAGCGCCGCGATCGATATGCCGTAGATGACGATGCTGGAATTGTAGAGCGGGTCGAAGCTGAAGCTCGTCCAGCCTAAGTCACGGACCACATGCTGGATGCCGAAATCCGGATTGAGCAGCCACTGCCAGACCAGGCCGGTGACGATGAAGGAGAGCGCGAAAGGATAGAGGAAGATGGTGCGCAACGTGTCCTCGAAGCGGATCTTCTGATCGAGCAGTGCTGCAAGCAGGAAGCCGATGACCAGCGAGAACACCAGCGAGATCGCGCCGTAGATCAGCAGGTTTTCGATCGAGATCAGCCAGCGCGGCGTCGCCCACAGCCGGTAGTACTGGTCGAGCCCGACGAAATTCAGCCGCGGCAGAAGCTTCGAATTGGTGAAGGAATAGAGCACCGTCCAAACGGTGCCGCCGACGAAAACCACCATGGCGGTGAGGATCATCGGGATCGAGGCGACCTTCGCATTGAGGTTGCGGAACAGAAGGTTCGGGCGTTCGCTCTTGCTCATCTCGTCAGCCGGCTGGGTAAGGGCGGTGCATTCCCGGCCCTGCATTCGCAAGGCCGGGAGCGAGGTGGGTTGCCGCCAGCGTCAGTCCGCCGAAGCGATGAGGTCGGCGAAGCGCTTCTGTGCGTCTTCGATGGTCAATTCCGGCTTGGCGAAGAATTCGGCGAAAAGGTCTTCCTTCTGCTTCTGGGTGTCCTGCGAAAGCAGCTGATCCGTCCACGGTATGACGGCACCCTTGGCGAGGATGGCGAGGCCTTTCTTCATGCAGTCGTTCGCCGCGTTGAGATCGACGTCGCCGCGCACCGGCAGGGAACCCTTCTTCAGATTGAAGGCAACCTGCGTCTTGGGATCGAGCAGCGTCTCGGCCAGCACCTCCTGCGCCTTGCTCTTGTCGGCATCCTTGAGCAGCGGGAAGTAGAAGGCGTCGCCGCCCGTGGCTATGACCTCGTTCAGCCCAAGGCCCGGCAGGCAGGTATAGTCCTTGCCGGCGGTCTTGCCGGCAACCTGGAACTCGCCCTGTGCCCAGTCGCCCATGATCTGGCCACCCGCCTTGCCGGTGATGACCAGGTTGGTCGCCTGGTTCCAGTCCTGCACATTGGTGTTCTTCGCCATCTTGCGGGCATCGTCCGCGGCCTTGAAGACCTTGGCGACTTCGGGCCCGGCGGCGAACTTGGCATCCTTGTTCTTGTAGACCTTGAGGAACGTGTCCGTGCCGCCCACAGCCGCAAGCAGCACGTCGAAGGCACCGGAGGATTGCCAGGCTTGCCCGCCGACGGCGAGCGGGATGATGCCGGCCTTCTCCAGTGCCGGCGCTGCCGCCACGAATTCATTCCAGTCCTTCGGCAACGGCACGCCGGCCTTCGCGAAGGCTTCGTTGGACAGCCACAGCCACTGCCAGGAATGGATGTTGACGGGCACGCAATAGATCTTGCCGTCGATGGTGCAGCCGTCGAGCAGGCTCTTCGGCCGCACGACATCAGTCCACTTGCCCTTGGTGGCGACGTCGGTGAGGTCGCGCATCAGCCCGGCCTGCACCAACTCTTCCGCCTGCCGGCCGTGGTTGAACTGCGTGGCGCCCATCGGATCGCCACCGGTGATGCGGCTGATCATGATCGGCCGCGCCGTGCCGCCGGAGCCGGCAATGGCGCCGTCCACCCAGTGGTTGCCGGCCGCATCGAATGCCTTGGCAAGTTCCGCAACCGCCGCGGCCTCGCCGCCTGAAGTCCACCAATGGGTGACTTCCAGGTCCGTCGCGGCCGCCTGGCCGGCAAATTGCAGTGCAGCCGTCGCCGCCAGGGCAGCGGTCAAAAATCTGTATCGCATTTCGGCTCCTCCCAGACTCTGAAACGTTACAGATTTTCGATACGGCAATTGCGCGGGCTGTGCAACCCATCAACGAAGCGCCCTCGATATTTTTTTCGGGCAGCGAACAAATTCGTCTGAATGATCGCCCTTCTCATGCACTGCAGCATGGTTTGCTGCGGCGCAAACACCGAAATGCCGCCTGATACGGGCAAAAGGCGGCGGCAGGGGCGATTTCTCCTGGAATCCCAATGCGTTTCGCAAAAAGAACCATCCACCTCGTGACGAGGACATACATCTCGATACTGGCAATCTGTAACGTTTCAGTATATTGACGCTTTGCCGGGGCTGGGACGCATATCGTATCGCTATGACGGCGATTGCCGACATGGCCCGCGGCTGCTATGCGCCTGACGGGCGGGACGAATGGACAGACAGCGTACGGACAAGAACGGGGAGAACTCGGCACAGGGACGGCCGACGTTGAAGACGCTTGCCTTCATGACCGGGCTCGGCGTCACCACCGTGTCACGCGCCTTGAAGGATGCCCCGGAAATCGGCGCCGAGACCAGGCGCCGCGTCCAACTCGTCGCCAAGCAGATCGGCTACCGGCCGAACCGCGCCGGCGTGCGTCTGCGCACCGGCAGGACCAATGTCATCAGCCTCGTGCTCAACACCGACCGCGAGATCATGAGCTTCGTCTCGGACATCATCTACGGTGTTTCGGAAGTGCTCGCCGAAACGCCCTATCACCTGATCGTCACGCCTTATTCCCGCTCGCAGGATCCGATGGAGCCGATCCGCTATCTCGTCGAGACCGGCTCGGCCGATGGCGTCATCATCTCGCGCACCCAACCGAACGATCCACGCGCCCGCTACATGCTCGAGCACGGCATGCCCTTTGCCACGCATGGCCGCACCGATATGGGCCTCGTCCACCCCTACCATGACTTCGACAACCATGTATTCGCGATGGAAGCCGTGCGCCGCCTGGCGAGCATGGGCAGGCGCAAGCTGGCGCTTCTGTCGCCGCCACCCGGGCTGACCTATTATGGCCACACGCTGAACGGCTTTGCCGATGCGCTGAGCGAGGTCGGCGCCAGCGAAATTCCGTTCAACACCGTTTCCATCGATCACACGATCGAGCAGATCAGGACCAGGACCGCGCAGGTGATGCGCCGCGAAAACAGGCCGGACGGCTTCGTCAGCAGCGCCGCCGCCGCGACACTGGCTATCGTCGCCGGCATCGAAGATGCCGGCCTCAAGCTTGGCCGCGACGTCGATGTCGTGTCCAAGCAATCGTCGGACCTGTTGCACCTGTTCCGGCCGGAATTGCTCGTCGTCAACGAGAACTTCCGCCTGGCCGGCTCCGATCTCGCCCGCTCCGTGCTCGGCTGGATCGGCGGCGCCGCACCCGGCTCGCTGCAGCGCCTGGTCGCCACCAGCGAGGTTCAGGCGTTCAGACCGCCGGTTTCCGTTTAGGCTCTTGGGCCGGCTTGTCAGCCAGCCGCACCGCTTCCCCACGGCCCATGGAACGCGCCTTTGTCGTCGATACGCTCGAAGCCGTGCGCGCCGAAGAAGTCGCGCTGCGCCTGGATCAGATTCGAGGTGCCGCGGCCCTGGCGATAGCTGTCGAAATAGGCAAGTGCGGAAGACAGCGCCGGAACCGGCGAGCCGGCTTCCGAAGCCCTCGCCACGATGCGGCGCAGCGACGGATGCGCTCCCTGCATCAGCGAGATGAAGGCCGGCGCCATCAGAAGGTTGGTCGAGGCGCCGCCCTTGCTGAAGGCTTCCGCCATGGTGTCGAGCATCTGCGAGCGGATGATGCAGCCGGCGCGCCAGATCCTGGCGATGGTCGGCATCGGCAGGTTCCAATTGAATTCCTTCGACGCGCCGCTCATCACCGCGAAACCTTGGGCGTAGGCGGCGATCTTGCCGGCGAACAGCGCCAGTTCCAGATCTTTCAGCAAGGCGTCCTTGTCACCGGAAATCTTCGTCTCGCTGATGTTGCCATAGGCCTTTTCCGCCGCCAGCCGCTCGTCCTTGATCGACGACAGAACGCGCGCCGCCACCGCCGCCTCGATCGCGGTGGCCGGGATGCCGAGCTGCTGCGCCTCGATGACCGACCATTTGCCGGTGCCCTTCTGGCCGGCGCGGTCGAGGATGATGTCGACCACCGGCTTGCCGGTCTTCGGATCGTCGGCGGCCAGCACCTTGGCGGTGATCTCGATCAGGTAGGAGTTGAGCCGGCCCTTGTTCCAGTCGGCAAACACCGTGCCGATCTCTTTCGGACCCATGCCCAGGCCGTCGCGCAGGATGCCGTAGATCTCCGCGATCATCTGCATGTCGGCATATTCTATGCCGTTGTGGATGGTCTTGACGAAATGTCCGGCGCCGTCGGTGCCGAGCCATGCCGCGCAGGGTTCGTCCTTGAATTTGGCGGAGATCGCCGTCAGCACCTTCTCGACGCGCTTCCATGAGTCCTCCGTGCCGCCGACCATGATCGACGGCCCGTGGCGTGCCCCCTCCTCGCCGCCGGACACGCCCATGCCTATGAAGGTGAGACCCGAACCGGAAAGCTCGGAGAAGCGCCGCATCGTGTCGCGGAAATTGGCGTTGCCGGCATCGATGACGATGTCGTTGGCCGACAGCACGCCGCGCAGTGCCGCGATCTGTTCGTCGACCGGCTTGCCGGCCAGCACCATGATGATGATCGGGCGCGGCGGCCGGATCGCGGCGGCGAGCTCTTCAAGGCTGTAGCAGGGCACGACCATGTCCCTGAGCGCTCCGGCATTCTCGACAAAGGCATCGGTGCGCGCCCTGGTGCGGTTGAAGACAGCGATGCGGTGCCCGTGCTCGGCGATGTTGAGCGCCAGGTTGGAGCCCATCGTGCCAAGGCCGATCAGGCCGATTTCGGCTTTTTCCATCGTTTCTTCCCTGCTCTCGGATCGTTTGTTGAGACCGCGATTTTGCGGGCGATGATTGACGGGCCTTGACGCCTGCGTCAACCGCCTCGCCGAATTGTGTTGCCCGGATTGTCGGTCGTGCCCGTGTAGAGGTACCTGGCAGTCCCGCCTACGGCCTGATGTCGACGGGCGCCTCGATCTTCACCATCTGAAAATCCGAGACCAGTATGTCGATGCGCACCGTCCACCGGCCAGGCACCGGAATGACGAGGTTGTCGACGCGCCAGCTGCCGTCGCCGGGCTTGGTCGCCGTGCGCTTCAAGGGTTCGATGCCGGAATCGGGCTTTGACAGCACAAGCGTTACCTCCTTGGCGTCGAGCGGGCCGAAATCGCCGCTCATGATGACCATCGAGGCAACGACCGGGCCGGCATGGCCGGGAGTGAAGTTGAGATCGGCCATCGCTTGCAGCGCGTGGATATGGACCGACACCGGTTGCGCTGCCGCGATCGCCAGGGCTCGTGGCGGCGGTGTGAAGCGCCAGCCCGCGGCAACGCCGAAAATCGCCAACACGATCAACATCTCGACGCCGATCGAGCGGACCAGCCTGCGTTGAACTTCCGTCGATCCCGCCTCGGCCGATGCCGTGAGTTTCCAGCGGTTGACGGCAGCGAGCGTGAACAGAAAGACCAGCAGCCCGAGCTTGATCAGCAGCAGCCTTCCATAGGCGGTGTCGACCAATGCCGCGGGCGTTTGCACCTGGATGACGGCAAGCACGGTGCCGGCAGCGGCAAGCACGGCCACCACGGGCAGGATCGCCCAAGAAAATCGCCGCAGGAATGGCGTGGCCTCCGCCGATTGCCCCTTGAGCGCCAGCCCGAGTGGGACCAATGCGCCGACCCACGACGCGATGCAGACGCCATGCAGGAACACCATCGGCCGCGTCAGCCATTGCGGTTCGGCGGCACTGGCATGGCCGCTGGCGGCAAGTGCAATCCCCACCCCGGCCAGGCCGGCCAGCGCCAATGGCTTGGCGGTGGCACGGGGACCGGCCAGCGACAGCAGGCCAAGCCCCAGCGCGATCAGCGCGACCAGCACCGTCCAGCCGAAGCTGGTGCCGAGCCCGGTCCGCCAGATGACCGATTGTGCCAGATGGGAGAGCGGCGCCCCGAGTGCATCAAGCCCCTGCAATCCGAGCGACAGGGACGACGCGACCAGCCCGCTCAGGATTGCAGCTGCAACGAAGCGCTGCCCGGCACGGGCACTTCCGGCCAACCAGGCAAGCGCGAAGGCGCCGCCAACGCCGAGGAAGAGGCCGACGTAGAGAAAGATTTTGCCCGCCCAGATAGCCGACCGCAACGGCCAGTCGACGGTTTCGGATACGGCCGGCGGTTCGCTGGGCGCTCCGATGGAAAACAGCAGCGATCCGCCGACGGGATGACCGTCTGCGGAGATGACGCGCCAGCTCAAGACATGCGTGCCCGACTTGAGCGGCTGCGGATTGTCGATCTCGACGGTCTGGTCGCTGAGACGAAAGGCGGTCAGTGGAACCGGCTTGCCGTCGGACTTCACCAGCGTCAGCACCAGAGGCGAGACCGGCTCGCTGAAGGTCAGCGAGAACTGCGCCGGTCCCTGTGCCAGCACCGCGCCGTCGGCCGGGTCGGTCTTGATCAGCGCGGCATGGGCAAAGGCCTGATCTGACACGGCAAGGCTGGCAAGAAACACGATCACAGCCAACAGGCCGACGGCAAGCCGGCCGGTGCGTTTGCCGGTCATGCAAGCCGTTTGCAGGAGGGAGGTCGTGCTCATGTCACCGCCACGAAAAAAAGCGGCGCACTCGAAAGAGCGCGCCGCCTGGGAGATCATTTCTTCGGCAGCAGCTTGATGCCGGGTGCCGGGCTTTCCAGTGCGTCTTCATCCTGCCCTGCCGCTGGAATCTCGATCCAGCGATCGGCTGCACCGTCGCATTCCTGCACGACCGGGAAATAGAGTTTTTGGCCGACGGGGAGATCCGCCGTCAGCGTCGCGCGGAAAACGAACTCGTCATAGAATTCATCGGGCAGGTTGCCGCCGCTCCAGTCGACCTCCTTGACCCCATCGGTCACCGCCTGACCGTAGAGCTGGTAGGATTTCTCGTACTTGCCCTTCTTGGTCTGCAGCGTCCAGCCGGGCTTCGGCATCGGCTTGATCGCGATCACCCCTTCCGGAATTTGCACGCGCACGGCGGTCGTCGCCTTGCCGTCGCAGCCATGCGGCACGCGCAAAACGGCCTTGTAGGTCGAGCCGACCGCCGCCTCCTGGGTTTCGAACGTGATATGCGCGAAGGCGGCGCTGGTTCCGAGCGCGAGAAGTGCGCCGGCCGACAAAAGATATTTGTTCATGATGGTCCCTCGGATTTTCAAGATTTGTCGAGCTGGCGCGGTCAATTGGCGTGATCGTCCACGGCGCCGCCGCCCATGCCTTCGACGGCGAAATCGACGCTGACGGCGCCGGCCTTTTCGAAGGTCAGGGTGGCGGAGAACTTTTCGCCCTGTTTGGGTTGCCGCTTCAGGCCCATGAACATCAAATGATAGCCGCCAGGTGCAAGGGCTACCTTGCCGCCGGCCGGAATTTCCAGGCCGCCGGCAACCGGCCGCATGGTCATGACGCCGTCCTTGACGCCCATCTCATGCAGCTCGGCCTTTTCGGAGACATCGGAGGAAATCGACACCAGCCGGTCCGGCGCACTGCCCTTGTTGGTGATGGTGAAATAACCGCCGGCCACTTTGGCGCCGGCCGGCGTGGCGCGCGACCAGGGGTGGCCGATCTCAAGATCGCCAACCTTGAACTCATGCGCGAAGACGGACTGCGCGCCTGTGAACAGCAGCGCAAGAGCCAGCACGGCAATGCCGACACGCTCTTCGATGCCGCGTAGAATGCTGCCGGCCATAGGACGCGCGGCGTCAGGGAAAAAATAGGACATGGTTGCTCCATGAAGTGAAGGTCGCGCCGCTGCCGGTCGCGAGCAGTTAGATCTTTGGATGGGTACGCCCACGAAAGGTTCCGCCGGGCAAACAGGCTCAGGCCGTCAGCGGCGGCGCGCGCGGGTTCGACGGCGAGCGCTCACGCGCAAAGTCGAGATGGATGGCCGCCGGGAAGACAAAGGCGACCGTTTCAAAGGAAAGGCTGCCCGGCGCCAGACCGGCATTGGGCGGCGGCGCAAAGGCCGCCGAAACCATGCTGCAGCCGAGCGCGCAGCATGCCGGCAGATGGGACGGCGGCTGGTTGCCGCCCGGAAGCTGGGTTGCGCCTTCATGGGTACAGATGACGTTGCCGAAAGCGTCGAGTTGCGATGCATTGGGACCGGCGCCGAAGGCGAATGCACCAAGCGTCGACTGGAGCAACAGCAGATAGGCCGCGACAAGCGCGACCGGCATGCTCCATCGTCTCCTCGATACGCCCAAAGCCCTGCCTCTTCGCAGCAACCAACCATATCTAGCACGGGGCCGGCGGGTGGAAAATCGCCAAATCGCCGCGGCGGCAACGCGGCAGGCCCAAGGCATGTCGCCCAGAAGTGTATAGCGGTTTTGGGACAACGACATGCATGAAACAAGGCTGCGAGCCGCGATGCGGCTCAGTGTTTTTGCAGCGACCGGCTCTCCGGGATCGAGGTCAGCAATGTCTGGCGCGCCGACTTCAAATGCTTGCGGCAAGCGGCGTCGACCTTGCCGAGATCGCGTGATTTCAGCGCTTCTATGTAGACCAGATGCTCACCGATCGCGACTTCGTTGCGCTCGCGTTCCTGCGCCTTGTTCCACTGGTAATGGTAGTGGAAGATCATGGCGATGACATCGTAGAAATCGACGATGAAGCGATTGCGCGATGCCCGGTGGATCAGCCGGTGGAAGCGCTCGTCGAGTTCGGAGAACTCGGTGAAGCGGGCGGCTATGTCGTTTGCCAGCTGGCGATGCTCGTCTTCCAGGCGGTCGAGATCGGTCCAGACTGCGCTGTCCTGCGGTAAAGCGGCAAAGGCGGCCGCCGAGCGCAGTTCGAACATCTCGCGGATTTCGGTCAGCTCCAGCGCGAAGGCGCGCGTAAAGCCCTTCAGCACCCAATGACTGTTGCGACGTTTCTCGATCAGGCCGAAGCGGGAGAAGCGGATCAGGAACTCGCGCACGCTGGTGGTGCCAACGCCGATCTCGCGCGCCAGTTCGAGTTCGTTGATCTGCATGCCGGCTTCGGCACCGCCGGCGAGCAGCCGACGCATGAACGACCGTTCGATGATCTCGGCCAGCGTGTCTGTCTCTTCCTCGGGGAAGAAATCATCGGGAAGCGGTTCGCGCAGCACCGTCTTGGCGCGCTTGTTCCAGGCGATCAGCCCGGTCTCTTCCATGCGCGCGAGAATGGTGCGCACCGTGGTCCGGCTGACGCCAAGCAAGGTGCCCAGTTCCGGCTCCGAAGGCAGGCTGCGCGTTTCGTCGAGCAGCCGCAGGCAGCGGTTGTAGGCATCCTTGTAGACGTTGTTGCTCTTCGACATCCCTGACCCGTTGCACGCCGTCGCTTGCAGCGGACGGTTTGAAGCGCAATATGACGTTCGCATGGCTCTGAGAAGCGAAATTGCTTCCCGGAACAACCCGGAGACATGCGGAACTCCCCACGAAAAAACAATTGACGCAAAACTGTTTTTTCACGATAAAAGACAATATCTCTAAACAGGCGCGTGTCAATCCGCCCCGCGCAACCCAGGATCACCCAGGAAACCGCCCGTGAACGCCTCCAACTGCATTCTTCTGTCCCCCGCCGACAATGTCGCCGTCGCCAACGGCCGCATCGAGATCGGCACCGCGCTGCCGGGCGGTGCCGTCGCCAGTGCGCTGATCGAGCCCGGCCACAAGGTGGCGATCAAGCCGATCGCCGCCGGCGAGGCCGTGGTGAAATACGCCCAGGCGATCGGTCGCGCGACACAGGACATCGCAGCCGGCGAGCACGTGCATTCGCACAATCTGGTTTTCGAATCCGGCCGCTTGCCGGTCGTGCCGCCGAGCGAGGCCGAGCACGCGACGGAGGCCGACCGCGCCCGCACCTTCATGGGCTATCGCCGCGCCGATGGCCGCGCCGGCACGCGCAACTTCATCGGCATCGTCGCCAGCGTCAATTGCTCGGCCACCGTCTGCCATTCCATCGCCGATACCGCCAACCGCACGCTGTTGCCGAAATACCCCGGCATCGACGGCTTCGTGCCGATCGTGCACGGCCAGGGCTGCGGCATGAGCGGCACCGGCGACGGCATGATGGTGCTGCACCGCACGCTTGCCGGCTATGCCCGCCACCCGAATTTCGGCGGCGTGCTGATGGTCGGCCTCGGCTGCGAGGTCAACCAGCTCACCCTCTACGGCCAGAAGGGCGTCGCTGCCGGCAAGCGCCATTTCAACATCCAGGACGCCGGCGGGTCGCGCAAATCGGTGGAAAAAGCGATGGGCGTGCTGGCCGAGATCGCCGAGGAAGTCGGCCAGTTGAAGCGTGAGCCGATCCCGGTCAGCGAGATCGTCGTCGGCCTGCAATGCGGCGGCTCCGACGGCATGTCGGGCATCACGGCCAATCCGGCGCTGGGCGCGGCTGTCGACATCCTGGCCGGCGTCGGCGGTATCGGCATCCTCTCCGAGACCACGGAAATCTACGGCGCCGAGCATCTGCTTGCCTACCGCGCGGCAACGCCGGAGATCGCGCAGAAGCTCGACGGCTTCGTGAAGTGGTGGGAGGACCACGTCGCCAAGCATGGCGCCTCGATCGACAACAATCCCTCGCCCGGCAACAAGCGCGGCGGCCTCACCACCATCCTGGAGAAGTCCCTCGGTGCGGTCGCCAAGGGCGGCCAGACGCCGCTCAACGGCGTCTTCGGCTACGCCGAAAAAGTCACCGGCAGTGGCCTCGTGTTCATGGATACGCCTGGCTACGACCCGGTTTCGGCGACCGGCCAGGTGGCGGGCGGCGCCAACGTCATCGTCTTCACCACCGGCCGCGGCTCCTGCTTCGGCTGCCGTCCGACGCCGTCGATCAAGGTCGCCACCAACTCGACCATGTACCACCAGATGGAAGAGGACATGGACGTCAATTGCGGCGTCATCGCCTCGGGTGAAAAGACCATCGCCGGCATGGGCCGCGAGATCTTCGAACTGATCGTCGAAACGGCTTCCGGCCGCAAGACCAAGAGCGAGGACTTCGGCTACGGCGACAACGAGTTCGTGCCCTGGCATCTGGGCGCAACACTTTAGATTTTACTGATATAAAGTAGACTGCGCGCCGGTCAGCGGCGGGCAACGGGGAGGTTTTGCATGGAAAAACGCCGTATCGGTCGGACAGCTCTGGAGGTCACCGAAGTCAGCTTCGGCGGCGCCGCACTTGGCGGCCTTTACCGCGCCTGTTCGCGCGAAGCGGCGATGGAGACGCTGCAGGGCGCCTGGGATGCCGGGCTGCGCTATTTCGACACCGCACCCTTCTACGGTTTCGGACTGTCGGAGCGCCGCTTCGGCGACTTCCTGCGTTACAAGCCGCGCGATTCCTATGTGCTGTCGACCAAGGTCGGCCGGCTGTTTCGCCCGGTGCCGGACGATCAGGTTCCCGATCACTCCTATGTCGATCCGCTGCCCTTCGCGCTCGACTACGACTATTCCTATGACGGCATTATGCGGTCGGTCGAGTTCAGCTATGCGCGGCTTGGCCTAAACAGGATAGACATCCTGTTTGTCCACGACATCGGCGCCTACACCCATGGTATCGAGAAGACCAAGCTGCATTTTCGCGACCTGATGGATGGTGGCCTCAAGGCACTCGAAGAGCTGAAACGGACTGGCGTCATTTCCGCCTATGGGCTTGGCGTCAACGAGGTGCAGATCTGCCTGGACGTGATGCGCCGGGCGCCGCTCGACTGCATCCTGCTTGCCAGCCGCTATTCCCTGCTCGACCGCAGTGCCGAAGCGGAGTTGCTGCCGCTATGCCGGGCACAGCAGACCTCCTTGGTCATTGGCGGCGTGTTCAACTCCGGCATCCTGGCGACCGGCCCGGTGCAAGGCGCACATTTCGACTACCGCCCCGCCAGCCATGACGTGCTCGACCGCGTCGGCGCAATGGAAAGGATCGCCGCCGAGGGTGGCTATCCGCTCGCCGCCGCAGCGTTCCAATTCCCCTTGCATGAAGCTGCCGTCGCCACCGTACTGACCGGCACCGCCAAGCTGGCAAATCTGACGCGCAACCTCGAGCTGCTCGACATCGACGTACCGGAAACGGAATACGCCAAATATCGTCCCTACACGCTGGTGCAGGAGCTGGCGTGAAACGTCATGTTCTTGCGGCACATGGAGGAATGGATATTCCATATTGACGAATTGGTGGAATTAATATTCCATACGTTCCCAGAACGGAACGGAAGCGTGACGGCGCCAATGGGAGAACAGGGCGGGGGATCTGCCTCTGCCAGACCTCGCAACGACTGGTCAAACACCGCTTGCATCGATCTGTTCGATGCACTATCAAAACAGGGCAACTGTTTTTTATTGATAAAGTTCTGTTTGGGACCGCGCCTATCCGAACGGAGCTTCCGTATCGTTCACCGGGCGACTTAGGGAGGAAACCTCATGAAATTCGTGACCAGCATTCTCAACCGCCGCGCCGTCATGGCGCTGGCAGCAGCTTCAATGCTCGCCGGCGTCATGCATTCGGCGCCGGTTTCGGCGGCGGACGTCACCATTCCGATCATCGTCAAGGACACCACGTCCTTCTACTGGCAGATCGTTCTGGCCGGCGCCCGCAAGGCCGGCAAGGATCTCGGCGTTAACGTGCCGGAACTCGGCGCCCAGGCTGAAACCGACGTCAACGGCCAGGTCTCGATCCTCGAGAACGCCGTTGCCAGCAACCCGGCGGCCATCGTCATTGCGCCGACCGAGTTCAAGGCGCTCGGCAAGCCGATCGATGAAGCCGCTGCCAAGGTCAAGGTCATCGGCATCGACTCCGGCGCCGACTCCAAGGCCTTCACCTCGTTCCTGACCACCGACAACGTCCAGGGCGGCCGTGTCGCTGCCGACGGCCTCGCAGCCGCCATCGGCGCCGCCAACGGCGGCAAGATCGAGGGCGACGTCGCCCTGATCACCAACGCACCGGGCGCCGGCTCGCTTGAGCAGCGCAAGCAGGGCTTCACCGAACAGCTGGCCGCCAAATATCCGGGCCTCAAGCTGGTTGCCGACAAATATGCCGACGGCCAGGCCACCACCGGCCTCAACATCGCCACCGACCTGATCACCGCCAACCCGAACCTCAAGGGCATCTTCGCTTCCAACCTGATCATGGCGCAGGGCGTCGGCCAGGCCGTCGCGGAAAACAACCTTGGCGGCAAGCTGGCGCTGGTCGGTTTCGACAGCGACGAGAAGCTGATCAAGTTCCTCAACGACGGCGTCATTTCCGCCCTCGTCGTCCAGGATCCGTACCGGATGGGCTATGACGGCATCAAGACCGCGCTCGCCGCCTCCAAGGGCGAGAAGGTCGAAGCCAATGTCGACACCGGCGCCAACCTGGTGACCAAGGACAACATGAAAGACCCCAAGATCGACGCGCTGCTCAATCCGAAGCTCTGAGCCGTCGCATCCGCAATCGTCTCCGGGGCACCTCGCCCCGGAGACACAAACTGCCGCACAAACGGCTTGGCAATCCGCACGCCTGAGCCAGGCTGTTTTCGAGGCATATCCCTGCCTCGCCGCGTGCCAATCGTGAGGCCAGCCTGGGAAGCCAATCCGGGAGGCCAATCTGGGAGGATTGTCATGATTTCGACGGCGCAGGAACTGCATCCCGCACCCGTTCTGGAACAGGGGCGGACTATCCTCGAATTGCGCGGGCTGGAGAAGCGCTATCCCGGCACCCACGCGCTGAAACCGGTCGACCTCGCCTTCAAGTCCGGTGAGATCCACGCCATCGTCGGCGAAAACGGCGCCGGCAAATCCACGCTCATCAAGCTTCTGACCGGCGTCATGCCGCGCACCTCCGGAGAGATTGTCTGGGAGGGCCAGCCGGCCGCCCTGGCGACGCCGCACGAGGCGATGGCGCTCGGCATCAATGCCGTGCACCAGGAAGTCGTGCTGTGCCGTCACCTGACGGTCGCCGCCAACATGTTCCTCGGCGAGGAGAATTCGCGCTTCGGCATCCTGCAGCAGCGCGCCATGGTCAGGCAGGCGCAGACGATCATCGACGACCTAGGCTTCGACCTGCCGGCGCATGTCACGCTCGGCGACCTGACCATCGGCCAGCAGCAGCTGATAGCCGCCGCCCGCGCCACCGTGCGCGGCACCAAATTCCTGATCTTCGACGAGCCGACCGCCTACCTCACCCGCAAGGAGGCCGACCAGCTCTTCACGCTGATCCGCCGTCTGAAGGGCGAAGGCGTGACGATCATCTACATCAGCCACCGCATGGAGGAAGTGTTCGAACTCGCCGACCGGGTATCCGTGCTGCGCGACGGCACGCTGGTCGGCACCCGCAACATCGCAGAGACCAACGATGCCGAACTGGTCAAGATGATGATCAACCGCTCGATCGAGCAGGTCTATCACAAGGAGCATTTCACGCCGGGCGCCGCCATCATCGAGGCGAAAAACCTGTCCGGCAAGGGCTTCGAAAATGTCTCGATGACGGTCCGCGCCGGCGAGATCGTCGGACTCTATGGGCTGATTGGCGCCGGACGCAGCGAGTTCGTCACCACGCTCTACGGCCGCCACCGCAAATCCGCCGGCCAGATCCTCTGGGAAGGCAAGGAGGTACAGGTCAATTCCGAACATGACGCGATCAAGCTCGGCATGGCGCTGGCGCCGGAGAGCCGCCGCGACCAGGGCCTCTGCCTCAACCTGCCGGTCGGCTTCAACCTCAACCTGCCGATCTACAAGCGCATCTCGAACAATCTGCTGATTTCGAGCACGCAGGAGAAGACGCAGGCCGATCGCCAGATCGCCGATCTGCGCATCAAGACACCGACACGTGGGGCGCTGGCATCCAGCCTGTCGGGCGGCAACCAGCAGAAGATCGTCATCGGCAAATGGCTGGCGCACGGCGCCAAGCTGTTCATCTTCGACGAACCGACCGTCGGCGTCGATGTCGGCACCAAGGCCGAGATCTACCGCCTGTTCGGCGCGCTTTTGTCAAAGGGCGCCGGCATCATCCTGATCTCGTCCTATCTGCCGGAAGTCTATGAACTCGCCGATACGCTGCATGTGTTCCGGCGCGGCAAACTGGTGGCGACGCACGGTTTTCACGCCGCCAGCCACGAGGATATTCTCACTCAGGCGCTCGCCGAGAAACAAGAAAAGCTGGGAGGACAGATATGAGCACCGAGGCGATCGCCGTCGAAAAACCGAAGCGCAACTATAATGTCCTGTTCGGGCTGACGCTATTGGCGCTGCTGGTTCTGCTCTGGATCCTCCTCTCCGTGACGACGACGAGCTTCGCCTCGGCCAACAACATAGCCAATCTCCTGCGCCAGGGCTCGATGATCGCCATCATGGCGGTCGGCCAGACCTTCGTCATCATCACCGGCGGCATCGATCTGTCGGTCGGCGCCGTGGTCGGCTTCGCCACCGTGGTCGTGGCCATGATGATCAATGCCGGCTTCCCCATCTGGCTCGCCATTCTGGTGACGCTGCTGGTCGGTGTCGCCATCGGCATGTTCCACGGCTTCGGTATCGTCAAGATGGGCCTGCCGCCCTTCATCATCACCCTGGCGACGTTGACCTCGCTGCGCGGCATCGGCCTTTTGATGACCAACGGCAATTCGATCAACATCAACAGCGACACCTTCACCGCCTTCTCGCGCAATTCCTTCATCGGCATCCCCAACCTGTTCTGGATGGTGATCCTGGTCGGCATTCCGGCCTATATCTTCCTGCACCACAGCCGCTGGGGCAGATACCTGTTTTCGGTCGGCTCCAACGCCGAGGCCTCGCGCCTGTCCGGCGTCAATGTCCAGCGCACCATCTACATGGCCTACACGCTGTCGGGCCTGTGCGCCGCCTTCGTCGGGGTGCTGCTGGCCGCCCGCATCGGCATCGGCAACCCGACGCAGGCCGAGGGCTGGGAACTGCAGGCGATCGCGTCGTCGGTCATCGGCGGCACCTCGCTGTTCGGCGCCGTCGGCTCGGTGCATGGGCCGCTGCTCGGCGCCTTCATCCTGGCCACCATCAACAACGGCGCCAACCTGCTCAACGTCAACTCGTTCTGGCAGCGCATCATCACCGGCGCGCTGATCATCATCATCGTCTACTTCGACGGCCTGCGCCGCCGCGGCAAGTAGCGACCCCGCAATCAACCGCCGGTCCGCCACACCAACGGGCCGGCGATTTCATAACTGGATTAGCGCATGAAAGCCGTCCTCTGCCGTTCGCCCGGCGATCTTGTCCTTGAAGACCGGCCCGCACCCGAGACACCGCCTCCCGGCTGGGCGCTGGTGGCGGTCAGCCATGTCGGCATCTGCGGCACCGACTACCACATTTTCGAGGGCAAGCACCCGTTCCTCGCCTATCCCCGCATCATGGGTCATGAGGTCTCGGGTACCGTGATGGAGACCGGCGAAGGCGTCGAACTGGCCATTGGTGAGCCCGTCGTCGTCAACCCCTATCTTTCCTGCGGCAAGTGCATCGCCTGCCGGCACGGCAAGCCCAATTGCTGTGTCAGGATCGAGGTGCTTGGCGTGCATCGCGACGGCGCCATGTGCGAACGCATCCTGGTGCCGGCGCAAAATCTCTATCCGGCCAACGGCCTGTCGCTGGCCGACGCCGCCGCCGTCGAGTTCCTGGCCATCGGCGCGCATGCCGTGTGGCGCGCCCGCGCCGACCCCGGCGCCCGCACGCTGGTCATCGGCGCCGGCCCGATCGGGCTCGGCACCGCCATCTTCGCCCGCATCGCCGGGCTCGACGTGACGCTGCTCGACATGAGCAGTGAAAGGCTCGCCTTCGCTGCAAACGAGCTTGGTTTCCAGACGCTAGACGGCTCGCGCGGCGCGGTGCCCGATCTGATCAGGGAAGCGACATCAGGCGAAGGCTTCGATGTCGTCTTCGACGCCACCGGCAACACCCAGTCGGTGCAGTCGGCCTTCGCCCATGTCGCGCATGGCGGAACGCTGGTGCTGGTCTCCGTCGTCAAGGACGATATCAGCTTTTCCGACCCGGAATTCCACAAGCGAGAGATGACGCTGATCGGCAGCCGCAACGCGCTGCGCGCCGACTTCGATCATGTCGCCGCCTCGATCCGCAACGGGGCCGTACCACTGGCCAAGCTCGTCACACACCGCACCACACTCGCCGCCACGCCGCGCGATCTGGCTCGTTGGGCGCATGAGAAATCCGGCCTGATCAAGGCTGTGATCGAGGTGGGGTTATAACATGGCAGCCGGCGAACCCAGCCCGAACTGACGACGCCCGAGCCAGGTCGACCCCCACTCCGTCTCGGCTTCGCCGAGCCACCTCTCTCCCGATCGACGGGGTAGAGGAAGGGCGCGAGCCTATTGCTGCCAACGCTCTTCAACCAGACTCCCTGCTTCTCCCGCCACCAAGCGTGGCGCCCTTCCTCTCCCTCCGGAGGGGGGAGAGCGACTATCTGGGGTGTCAAGTTGCACTCGCGAACTCGTTGCGCGCATCGCGTGCTTTTGCATTGAGGATGACGAGGAGTTTTCTGGCGAGTGCGATGCGGATGAGCATTTTTGGCTTTCCCGCCTGTTGCATCCGTTGAGCGAAAGCTTTGAGATTGGGATCGAATTTGGCCACGATGGCTGCGACGATGAAGAGGATGCCACGCGGCCCGGCGCGTCCGCCGCGCACATGCCTGTTGCCGGTGCGCTTGCCGCTATCGTTGGCGAAGGGAGCGAGGCCTGCCAGCTTGGCGATGGCCTTGTTGGAGATGAGGCCGATCTCGGGCAGTTCGGCCATCAGGCGGGCGACGGTGCGTCCGGCCACGCCCTTCAGCGAACGAAAGGCCTGCTCCAGCCTGGCCCACAGCGGATCGTCATCGATCATCGAGGCAATCTCGCCTTCCAGGCGCCGTTGCTCGCGCTTGAGGAAGGCCAGCATCGCCTCGATGCTGGCGCATACCTCGGCGTCGCGTGCGGCACTTCTACGCTGCTTGTTGATGGTCGCATCGCCGACAATCTGGCAAAGCCGGCCAACCAACGCGGCAAGCCGCTGCTGGGCGGCGCTTGGCGGTGGCGTCGGCACAGTGTTCTTGACTGCGCCGTAGTGGGCGATGACAGCGGCGTCGATCCTGTCGGTCTTCTCAAGATAGCCCATCGCCTCGGCGAAACGGCGCACGCTCTTGGCATTGACCACGCCGCACGGCATGCCGTGCGCCCACAAGAGCATGAATCCCAGCCGTTCATAGCCGCCCGATACCTCCATCACCGCAAGGGCTGCGTCATGGCTGCGGCAGAACAGCCAAAGAGCTGCGATCCCCGCCGCGTCGTTGGCGAAGCGCGCTGCCGCTCCGCCAGGCCAGACATGCGCGTCCAGCCAATCTTTCGAAACATCAACTCCACAAATAATCCTGTTCACGGTAACCTGCCTTGTGCGTACGGTTGGAACCAAGCGACTGTTCGGTCGTGCGTGATGAAGGCGAAGATCCCAAGCTCTCCCGCGGCTGTAACCTCAGGTGGTACGGGCGACTTCGCCAAGCCAAGGTCCGGGCGGCCACCCGGACCTTGGCTCAATCGCTCTAATCCCACGAAATCTCTCTCGTGTAGATACAAGGTGGCTCGGCGAAGCAGCGACGGAGTGGGGGAAGGCGGTCCTCAATCGCCAAGACGCAAGTGAGCGCGACCGAGCTGGTCTGATATCAGCGTGAGTCAGATAAATCACGGTCTCGTATAAGCCCGTCACTCCCTACAGCGCCGACAGCTTCAGCTCCACCCGTTCGGCCGGGAAGCGCGACTCGGAAAACTGGATCGGCTGGCCGTCCGGCGTGACGTTGACGGCGACCGTGACCAGTACGATGGCGCCCGGCTGCAGGTCGAGGTCGGCAAGGTCCGCCGCATCGGCATGGCGCGCCGACAGCACGGTCGATTGCCTGAGATAGTCGTCTATGCCGAACCGCGCCAGCGATGCGGTGATCGAGCCTGTTTCCGCCATCGCGGCATCGATGCCGGCAAAGCGCCGGGCCTCGAACCAGCCGGCAGCGCGCGACACCGGCCGTCCGTCGGCTTCGCCGCGCGTTTCCAACCGGATCACATCGGCTCCCTTGGGAAGACCCAGTCCCTCGGCGACGCGCTGGCTGGCCGGCTCGACCGACGAGGCGAGCAGGACGATGTGCCGTTCCGTCGTTTGCCCTTGCAGCCCTGTCGAAAAACGTGTGCGCGCCCCGATCGGATAGGACAGCCGCTTGCGCGACAGTACGAAGGTGCCGCGCCCCTGCTCGGCCCGCAGCACGCCTTCCCTTACAAGGGCTGATATGGCGTTGCGCACCGTGTGACGGTTGACGCCATAGCGTTCTGCCAGCGCCACCTCCGGCGGCAGCGCTGCATTCTCCGTGAAATCGCCGATGGCGATCGCATGCAGGATCTTGTCGGCGATCTGCCGCCACAGCGAAACGCCACTGCGCCGCTCGATGCTGTCCGCTAACAGCCGCCCGACCATCATTGCCCCAACCTTCCAGCGCCCAGTCTTCTATCGCTGTCATCCACCCGTCATGGACACGCGTTAGATAATAGATATAATTTGTATAGTTGTCTACATCAATAGACAAATTAACAAAGAGGAATGCTGCTGATGCGAGGACAGGAAGCCCGCGACCAGGCCGAGCGCAAAGCCGCCATGGCAACCCTTACGCAATCCAGCGGCGATGACATCGTACGGCTCTGGAATGAGGCCGGACTGCCTTCGGACGCCGAGCTGTTGCGCGGCCCCGAAACCGGCCTTGTCACCCTGCGCGGCCGCATCGGCGGCGGCGGCGCCCCTTTCGCTGTCGGCGAGGCGACCGTCACCCGCGCCACGGTCAGGCTACCCACCGGACAGGTCGGCCATTGCTATGCGCTTGGCCGCGACAAGCAGAAGGCGAAGCTGGCGGCTATCGCCGACGCCCTATGGCAGGACCCTGCCCGCCGCAATGAGGTCGAGACCGGACTGATAGCGCCTCTGCGGTCGGCTCTGACCATGGCGCACGAAAAACGCCGCGCCGAGACGGCGGCAACGAAGGTCGATTTCTTCACCATGGTTCGCGGAGAAGACTGATGGACGCAGCTGTGCAATCGATCGAGGGCGGGTTCGCCGATCCGGTCTTCAACGCCCAGACCGTGTTCCGCGCCGTGATGGACGCAATGGCGCGGCCGGGCAGCGTGCAGCCGCTGCCGGCCTTCGCCCGCCCGCCGGCGCCGCTCTCGGCTACCGCCGGCGCCATAGCGCTGGCGCTGTGCGACAACGACACGCCGCTCTGGCTCGACCCGGCTTTGCAGGCCTCCACCGCGATCAGATCCTGGCTTGGTTTCCATACCGGCGCGCCATTGGCCAACACACCGGCCGATGCGCATTTCGCCTTGATCGCCGCACCTGCCGAGATGATGGCGCTCGATGGCTTTTCGCAGGGCACGCAGGATTATCCCGACCGCTCGACCACGCTGATCCTGCAGGTCAGCGATCTGGTCTCCGGCACGCCGCTATTGCTCGAAGGTCCCGGCATCGAAACCAGCGCCACGATCGCGCCGGCGCAGATGCCACGCCATTTCGTCGAGCAGTGGAAGCAGAATATCAAGCGCTTTCCGCGCGGCGTCGACATCATCCTCGCCACATCAGGCGGCATTGCCTGCCTGCCGCGCACGACGCGCATCAAGACGATGGAGGCGTAAGATGTATGTCGCGGTAAAAGGCGGCGAAGCGGCAATCGCCAACGCCCACAGCCTGCTGGCCGACCGCCGGCGTGGCGACCGTTCGGTGCCCGCCCTGCGCCTCGACCAGATCGTCGAGCAGCTGGCGCTCGGCGTCGACCGGGTGATGAGCGAAGGCTCGCTCTATGATCGTGAACTGGCCGCGCTCGCCATCGTCCAGGCGCGCGGCGACATGATCGAGGCGATCTTCCTGGTGCGCGCCTATCGCACCACGCTGCCGCGCTTCGGCTACTCCAGGCCGATCGACACCGCCAACATGCTGGTCGAGCGGCGCGTCTCGGCGACCTACAAGGATCTGCCCGGCGGGCAGTTGCTCGGACCTACCTTCGACTACACCCACCGGCTGCTCGATCCCGAGCTTGCCGCCGGCGCCGATGTCGCCGAGCCCTTGCTGCGCGAGACGGAAGCGCAAGCCATGCCGCGCGTCTCGGCGATCCTCGCCCGCGAAGGCTTGATCGAACCGGATGGCGACATGCCGCAGGACCATGTCCCCGGCGACATCACCCGCGAGCCGCTCGAATTCCCGATGGCGCGCGACATCCGCCTGCAGGCGCTGTCACGCGGCGATGAAGGATTCCTGCTGGCGCTCGGCTATTCCACCCAGCGCGGCTATGCCCGCAACCACCCCTTCGTCGGCGAGATCCGCATCGGCGAAGTCGAGCTGGAGCTCGACGTGCCCGAACTGCCCTTCGCGGTGCCGCTCGGCACTGTCCGCGTCACCGAATGCCAGATGGTCAACCAGTTCAAAGGCTCGGCCAAGGCGCCGCCGCAATTCACCCGCGGCTACGGCCTGGTCTTCGGCCAGAGCGAACGCAAGGCGATGGCCGTGGCACTCTGCGACCGGGCGCTGCGCGCGAAAGAGCTCGGCGAGGATGTCGTCGCCGCGGCCCAGGACGAGGAGTTCGTCATCTCGCATTCCGACAATGTCCAGGCGACCGGCTTCGTCGAGCATCTGAAGCTGCCGCACTATGTCGATTTCCAGGCCGAACTCGATCTCGTGCGCCGCATGCGTGCCGAATATGACGCCCGCCAAAACCCCGTGAAGGTCGAAGAGAAGCGGGAGGCCGCGGAATGATCGAGGGCCTTTCCCACATGACCTTCATCGTCCGCGATCTCGAGCGGATGACCGAGATCCTCGAGAGCGTGTTCGACGCACGCGAAGTCTATGCCAGCGACGCCAGGCAGTTCTCGCTGTCGCGCGAAAAATTCTTCCTGATCGGTGACATCTGGGTCGCCATCATGGAGGGCGAACCCTTGCCGGAGCGCAGCTACAACCACATCGCCTTCAAGATCGATGACGCCGATTTCGACCGCTATGCCGAGCGCATCGGCAGGCTCGGCCTCGATATGCGCCCGCCGCGCCCGCGCGTCGAGGGTGAAGGCCGCTCGATCTATTTCTACGACGAAGACAACCACATGTTCGAACTGCACACCGGCACGCTCCATGAGCGGCTGGCGCGCTATGCCAGGGGATCGGAGGCTGCGGAATGAACTTAGTGCCCGACGCCACCATGGCCGCCACCATCGTGGGAATGACCGCCATAGCCGTCATACCCGGAGTAATCACCATTGCCGACGCCCACGGACTCACCTTGAGAGCCTTCTTTGGGGCCGGGCAGAATCATGCGCCGAAGGAAGAAGAGAACGACGCCGGCGAACACCACCAACAGAATTCCGAGATGCATCCATCCGGTCGAGTTCATCTGAATTCGCCCCTGTATCCGCGTCCTGGACGCCAATTCGATAGCACAATGTGGATGTGATCGCCATGACCGACATCGCCACCTACAACTTCGCCTATCTCGACGAGCAGACCAAAAGGATGATCCGCCGGGCGATCCTCAAGGGCATCGCCATTCCCGGCTACCAGGTGCCGTTCGCTTCGCGCGAAATGCCGATGCCCTACGGCTGGGGCACCGGCGGTGTCCAGGTCACCGCTTCGATCATCGGCCCGGACGATGTGCTGAAGGTCATCGACCAGGGCGCCGACGACACCACCAATGCGGTGTCGATCCGCGCCTTCTTCAAGAAAGTCGCCAATGTCGCGGTGACGACCGACACTGCCAGCGCCACCATCATCCAGACCCGTCACCGCATTCCCGAGCATCCGCTGACGGCGGCCCAGGTGCTGGTCTACCAGGTGCCGATCCCCGAACCCCTGCGCTTCCTCGAGCCGCGCGAGACCGAAACGCGCAAAATGCACGCGCTGGAGGAATATGGCCTCATGCACGTCAAGCTCTACGAGGACATCGCCAGGCACGGCCGCATCGCCACCACCTATGCCTATCCGGTCAAAGTCGAGGGCCGCTATGTGATGGACCCCTCGCCGACGCCGAAATTCGACAATCCCAAGATGCACCGCTCGCCGGCCCTGCAGCTGTTTGGCGCCGGCCGCGAAAAGCGAATCTACGCGGTGCCGCCTTTCACCGAAGTGGTCAGCCTCGACTTCGAGGATCATCCGTTCGAGGTCCAGACCTTCGACCAGCCCTGCGCGCTGTGCGCGGCCGAGAACGTCTATCTCGACGAAGTCATCCTCGACGACCATGGCGGTCACATGTTCGTCTGCTCCGACACGGACCATTGCGAGAAGCGGCGGGCGGACGGCCATCGCGGCCACCTTGCCCCGGAAACCCATCCTGCCTCGGAAAAAATGGAGCCGGCGCAATGACCGACGAACCGCTGCTGCGTGTCGCAGCACTTTCTAAATTCTACGGTTCGCGCGTCGGCTGCGACAACGTCTCCTTCGACCTGTGGCCGGGCGAAGTCCTGGCTGTCGTCGGCGAATCCGGCTCCGGCAAGACGACGCTGCTCAACTGCCTGTCGACCCGGCTGCTGCCGAGCTCCGGCACCGCCAGCTACCGCATGCGCGACGGCCAGTTCCGCGAGCTCTACCGCATGAGCGAGGCCGAGCGCCGCTTCCTGATGCGCACCGACTGGGGTTTTGTCCATCAGAACCCCGCCGACGGCCTGCGCATGACGGTGTCGGCGGGCGCCAATGTCGGCGAGCGGCTGATGGCGGTCGGCGACCGTCACTACGGCAGGATCCGCGCCACCGCCGTCGACTGGCTGTCGCGCGTCGAGATCGACGAGGACCGCATCGACGACGAGCCCCGGGCCTTTTCCGGCGGCATGCGCCAGCGCCTGCAGATTGCCCGCAACCTCGTCACCGGGCCGCGCCTGGTGTTCATGGATGAGCCAACAGGCGGCCTCGATGTCTCGGTGCAAGCCCGCCTGCTCGACCTGCTGCGTGGTCTGGTCACCGATCTCGGTCTGGCGGCCATCGTCGTCACCCACGACCTTGCCGTGGCGCGGCTCTTGTCGCAGCGCATGATGGTGATGAAGGACGGCCGCGTCGTCGAAAGCGGCCTCACCGACCGCGTGCTCGACGATCCCCGCGCGCCCTACACGCAATTGCTTGTTTCCTCGATTTTGCAGGTTTGACGATGGCGCCAAGGCACCCCCCTCTGGCCTGCCGGCCATCTCCCCCTCAAGGGGGGAGATTGGCTATCGTCCTCGGTTTCGCCACTCTCCAACGTTGCAGAACAAGCGCAACGAGAAAGCTGCCGATCTCCCCCCTTGAGGGGGAGATGCCTGGCAAGGCAGAGGCGGGCGTTGGCCCGCAAACGAACGACAATTGGAGGCCCTTCTGATGGCAACCCCCCTCGTTGTCTCCGATGTCGCCAAGAGTTTCACCATGCACCTGCGCGACGGCATCAAACTGCCTGTTGTCGCCGGTGTCTCGTTCTCGATCAGGGCTGGCGAATGCACCGTGCTCGGCGGTCCTTCCGGTGCCGGCAAGAGCTCGATCCTGAAGATGCTCTACGGCAACTACGCCGTCGACGAAGGCCAGATCATCGTCACGCATGGTGATGGGCTGATCGACCTCGCCACCGCCAGCCCGCGCACCGTGCTGGCCATACGCCGGCAAACGATCGGCTATGTCAGCCAGTTCCTGCGCACCGTGCCGCGCGTCTCGGCGCTCGACGTCGTCGCCGAACCGCTGGTCGAGCGCGGCGAGGATCGCGAGATTGCCCGCGGCAAGGCGCGCGCCTTGCTGGCGCAGCTCAACCTGCCGGAGAAACTCTGGGCCTTGCCGCCTGCGACCTTCTCCGGCGGCGAGCAGCAGCGCGTTAACATCGCGCGCGGCTTCATCACCGAGCATCCGATCCTGCTGCTCGACGAGCCGACAGCCTCGCTCGATGCCAGGAACCGCGATGTCGTGATCGAACTCATCGCCGCCAAGAAGGCTGCAGGTGTCGCCCTGCTCGGCATCTTCCACGACCACGACGTGCGCGAGGCGGTTGCCGACCGCATCATCGACGTCACCGCTTTCGCGCCCGGAAAAATCGCCGCATGACCAGGAAATTATCCGAGACGCCGTTGATCCATCCGACGGCGGAGGTGCAGAACTCGACGCTCGGCCGTTGGACCGAGATCGCCGACCGCAGCCGGGTCTCGGAAAGCGAACTCGGCGACTATTCCTACATGATGCAGGACTGCGCCGTCTGGTGCGCGACGATCGGCAAGTTCGCCAACATCGCGGCCAGCGTGCGCATCAACGCCACCAACCACCCGACCTGGCGGCCGACGCTGCACCATTTCACCTATCGCGCCTCCGATTACTGGGACGATGCCGAGCACGAGACAGAATTTTTCGCCCAGCGCCGCGCCAAGCGGGTCACCATCGGCCACGACACCTGGCTTGGTCACGGCTCGACCATCCTGCCCGGTGTCACCATCGGCGATGGCGCCGCGGTCGGCGCCGGCGCTGTCGTCTCGAAAGATGTAGCGCCCTATACGATCGTCGCCGGCGTGCCGGCAAAGCCGATCCGCGAGCGCTTCGATCGCCGCACGGCCGAACGCTACCAGGCGCTCGCCTGGTGGGACTGGGACCACGCAAGGCTGCGCGCTTGCCTTGAGGACTTCCGTGAGCTGTCCGCAGAGGCATTTCTGGAGAAGCATGGTTGACGCGAATGGTGCTTTCATCGAACTAATAATCACCCAACCCAGAGCCATGGAGCATATGTGACCTTTATTGTCGTAATACCTCTTTTCATTGGACTGGGGTTGGTCGCGTTGGGAATTTTGGTGATTAAGCTTGCAGCTAAGCGTTGGAGGCAATTCCGACGTTGGCTCTTCAATAACGTTGATGATATTAGGCTGTGTTTTGTTCACGGCGGCGATAGCTCCACTCTATATGCTGTGGGTCCTTGCGCAACTTACAGGTAAGCCAGGCTGACAAGCTAAGGCCTGTGGAGCGTAACAAAACTGACATCATCGCGACACGGCAGGTTCATGTGGCTGCGTTAGGCGAGAGCCTGACGATCAATGGTCCCGGACTGGAACCTGCCCCCATGCCAGCAAATTCCGCCACGCTCGAAATCCGCGGTGTCACCCGACGATTTGGCAAGAACACTGCCGTCAGCGACATCAACATCGCGATCCCGCAGGGTCAGATGGTTGGCGTCATCGGCCGTTCGGGCGCCGGCAAATCAACCCTCCTTCGCATGATCAACCGTCTCATCGATCCCAGCCAGGGGTCGATTTTTTTTGACGGCGCCGAGGTCTCGAAGCTGAGCGGCTCGCCGCTGCGGCGCTGGCAGCGCGACTGCGCCATGATCTTCCAGCAGTTCAACCTGGTGCCGCGCCTCGACGTGCTGACCAATGTGCTGCTCGGCAAGCTGAACCACCGTTCGACCATCACCAATCTGTTCGGCATGTTCTCGCGCGCCGAATGCGCCGAGGCGGTCGCGGCACTCGAGCGGCTCGACATCGCCCGCACCGCCCTGCAACCCGCCGGCACCTTGTCGGGCGGCCAGCAGCAGCGCGTCGCCATCGCTCGTGCCATGATGCAGCAGCCCAGAGTGATCCTCGCCGACGAGCCGATCGCCTCGCTCGACCCGCTCAACGCCAAGGTGGTGATGGATTCGCTGCAGGACATCAATCTGCGCGAAGGCATCACCGTCGTCACCAATCTGCACACGCTGGACACCGCCCGCACCTACTGCAACCGCATCATCGGCATGGCTGCCGGCAAGGTCGTCTTCGACGGCCCGCCGGAAGAGCTCAACCGCGAGGCGGTGCGCCTCGTCTACGGCGCCGACAGCAATGGCCAGGAAATCTCCGAGGCCATCACCTCGACCAGCGTTGCCTTCAGCCGAAAGATCGCCGCATCCGCCGGACCGCTCGAGCCCGCATTCCCGGGATATTGAGAGCGGTTGGGATCGCCAGCCCACGTCAAGGGCACCTGTCAAAATCGATAACGCTGCCGGCGCGGGGCCGGAACCTACAGGAGAAATATCCAATGTTCAGGAAGATGGTCTTTGGCGCCGTTTCGGTGCTCGCCATGGCGACCAGCATGGCCCATGCCGCCGACATGAAGGAATTTCGCGTCGGCATTCTCGGCGGCGAAAACGAAACCGACCGGCTGCGCAACTACCAGTGCCTCGCCGACCATTTGAAGACCGAATTCGGCTTCGAAAAGGTCTCGCTGTTCCCCGCCGCCGACTATGACGGCGTCATCCAGGGCCTGCTCGGCGGCACGCTCGACTTCGCCGAACTCGGCGCTTCCGGCTACGCCAGCGTCGCTCTCAAGGACCCGAAGGCGGTCACCCCGATCCTCACCACCCAGCAGACCGACGGCGCCACCGGCTATTATTCGATCGGCCTGGCGCTGAAATCCTCCGGCATCACCGACATCAAGTCGGCCAAGGGCAAGAAGCTCGGCTACGCCGATCCGGATTCGACCTCCGGCTACCTGATCCCGCTGACCCAGATCCCGAAGGATACCGGCGCTTCGAACGAAACCTTCTTCGCCTCGACCCAGTTCAACGGCGGTCACGAGAACAACGTCCTGGCCGTGCGTGACGGCAAGGTCGACGTGGCGGTGGACGATTCTTCCGGCATCGGCGACTTCAAGGACGGCTACACCTCCGGCACCTTCCACAAGGAAGTCGCCAAGGGCGCCGTCGACCCCAACGACTTCGTCGAAGTCTGGCGCTCGGGTCTGATCCCGAACGGCCCGCTGGTCGTGCGCACCGCGCTCGGCGACGAAATGACCGCCAAGCTCGCCGACTTCTTCACGCAGTTGCCGAAGAAGGACAAGGCTTGCTTCGAAGGCGTCGAGGGCGGCGACTTTACCGGCTACGTCCCGGTTAAGGCGGACTTCTACAACGTCATCGTCGAAGCCCGTAAGGCAGCCATCGGCGGCTAACGGCGAAACCAGGAAGGGCGGCGTCGAGAAAACGCCGCCCTTCTTGCATGTCCGATCATGACCCTTTCCGTGACAGCCCCTTCCGGCGCCACTCACCAGATGGCCGACGCCTGGCGTCGCCAGACGTCGCTGCGCCGGCTCTACACCGCCATCGGCGTCGGCCTGCTCATCACTGCGCTCGGCAGCACCATGTGGTTCGCCGACGAGGCCAATGCCGGGCATTTCTTCGACCGGTTGCCGCATTTGCTGGATTTCCTGAGCTGGCTCGTCCCCAAGGACTGGAACGATGTCTGGCGGGCGATGTTCGACATCGCTTCCCCGCATGACACCGGTACCCAGGAATTCAATTTTCCGCTTGGCCGCTCCTATGTCTGGGGCAGCTTCTACATCCCCGAATATTTCGAGCTGATGCTGACCACGCTCAACGTGGCCCTGGTCTCGACCTTCATCGGCTTCGTCTTCGCCGTGCCGTTCTCCTTCATCGCGGCGCGCAATTTGACGCCGCATCCGGTGCTGCGGCTGATCGTCAAGCGCCTCATGGAACTGCTGCGCGCCTTTCCCGAGATCGTCATCGCCGGCCTGTTCGCCGCCATCGTCTCGATCGGCCCGATCGCCGCCATCATCGCCATCGGCCTGCATTCGATCGGCGCGCTGGGCAAGCTGTTCTACGAGATCAACGAGAACATCGACATGCGCGCCGAGGAAGGCCTGAGGGCCGTCGGCGCCAACTGGTTCGAGCGGGTTCGCTTCGCCGGCCTGCCGCAGGTGCTGCCCAACTTCATGTCCTACACGCTGCTGCGTGTTGAGATAAATGTCCGCATTTCCACCATCATGGGCGCGGTCGGCGGCGGCGGTATCGGCGAGGAGTTGAAGCTGTCGATCTCGCGCGGCTTCGGCGCCAAGACGATAGCCCTCGTGCTGCTCCTGTTCACGACGATCTTCATCGTCGACCAGTTCTCCGCCTGGCTGCGCCGCAAGCTGGTCGGCGAGCAGGCTTTCGTGATGAGCGCTTGACCATGGCCACCATGACCGCCGATCAGATCCAGTCGATCGAAGAGCGCTTCCCGCAGGTGTTCCAGCGGCCGTTCCACAAGCGCTTCGGGCCGCTGATGCTGCTTGGCGGCATCTTTCTCTACCTGCTGTACGCCTTGTGGTTCTTCAACCTGCCGCAGGTCATGCGGGAATCGCACTGGGAGCGCCTGCCGCTGTTCCTGACCCAGTGGATCAGCTACGACGTGCAGCCGATCTTCCGCCTCGACGAACCGCAGATCACTGCCAAATATCCACGCTTCTCGGTGCTCGGCCCGAACCCGGATCCGGACTGGGTCAAGACCAATGCCGATGGTTCGGTGACGATCCTGATCGACGGCACCGCCAAGTCGATTACCTTCACCAAGACGCAAGCGACGATAATTGCCAACGGTGAGACCGTTGCGGTCGCACTCGGCACCGGCAAGCCGCTGATCTCGGGACCGGTTCCCGGCTGGATCACCGCGCATGAGGATGAGGTCGTCGCCGACATGGGCTTTGCCGGCGAGGCCCGCGTCGCCGTTGACCGCGTCAGGATCCGAAAGCGCTTTCTAGGCTGGGCAAACTTCGTCTTCGACACGCGTTCGCCTTTCTTCGGCAAGTCGGCAAGCGAAGTCGCTTCGCTGATCGTCTCCGGGCCGGAACTGAAACCGGGCACCTCCAATCTGGCGCTGGCCGGCGACAACATCTGGAACAACGCCCAGTGGCAGCATGGCGATGTCTGGACCAAGCTCCTGCAGACCATCGTCATGGCCTTTCTCGGCACCATGCTGGGCGGCATCGTCGCCTTCCCGCTGGCCTTCTTCGCCGCCCGCAACATCACGCCCAGCCGGCTGGTCAACCAGGTGCTCAAGCGCTTCTTCGATTTCATGCGCTCCATCGACATGCTGATCTGGGCGCTGTTCTTCACCCGCGCCTTCGGGCCGGGACCGCTGGCTGGCAGTGCGGCGATCTTCTTCACAGAGGTCGGCACGCTCGGCAAAACCTATTCCGAGGCGCTGGAGAACATCGACGACAAGCCGCGCGAGGGGATTACCTCGACCGGAGCCAACGGCCTCCTGGTGCAGCGCTACGGCGTGCTGCCGGAAGTGGTGCCGGTGTTCATCAGCCAGACGCTCTACCAGTGGGAATCCAACACCCGCGGCGCCACCATCATCGGCGCTGTCGGTGCCGGCGGCATCGGCCTGAAGCTGTGGGAAGCGATGCGCACCAACTCCAACTGGGCCAACGTCTTCTACATGGTGCTGCTGATCCTGCTCGTCGTCTTCATCTTCGACAACATCTCCAACTTCCTGCGCCGCCGGCTGAGCCGGACCATCCACGACTACAACAGGATCCAGGCTGAGCAGGGGTAGGCTTGTGATGCAGACGCGCAAGTCGTCTCGACCAGCGCCAAAGGATCGACCCCCACTCCGTCGAGCTTCGCTCGACACCTCTCCCCCGATCGACGGGGTAGAGGAAAGCGCCAGGCTGTCCGAGCCGACGCCTGTCCTCTTAGGCCGAGTGTCCTCCCAGGCCGAGGCTTCCTTCCTCTCCCTCCGGAGGGGGGAGAGGTGGCTCGGCGAAGCCGAGACGGAGTGGGGGAACCACCTGGCAACCGCCGCAAACGCAAATAGAAAATGGGCCAGGGCGCCTAAGCCGCCTTCTTCCACCCGCTCTTGATATGCCTATACCCCTCCCGATAGACCGCTTCCGGCGTCTCCGAGAAATCCCGCCACACCTTGGTCGCCGCCGCCAAATCCTTGAGTGAGCGGCCGAACGCCTCGATCGTCAGCCAATCGTCATAGCCGCTCTTGCGGATGGCGGAAAACGTTTCGGTCCACGGAATGTTGCCGCGCCCCGGCACGCCGCGATCGTTCTCCGAGATATGGATATGCACGACATTCCTGCGGTGTTTCGTGTAGGCGCCGATCGGGTCGGCCTCCTCGATATTGGCGTGGAAGGTGTCGTACATCGCCTTGATGTGCGGCCGGTCGATGGCGTCGATATGCTCCGACAGGTCCGCCATCGTGTTGAGCAGGTAGCATTCGAAGCGGTTCAGCGCCTCGAGCCCGATGGTGACGCCCTTGTTGCCGGCATGGTCGCCGATGGCGCGCTGCGAGCCGACGGAGCGCTTCTTCTCCGCGGCCGTCGGCCCAGAGCCGGAAAAGGACCCGAGCGTCGAATGCAGAGGGCCGCTCAGCGTGCTGGCGCCAAGCGCCTGCGCGCAGTCGATCGCCCATTTCATGTAGTCGACACCGGCCTTGCGCGTTGCCGCGTCGGCCGCGATCAAATTCATCGCCGGATCGCCCATGGCCGAAACAGCAGTCCGCTCCAGCCCGATGCGGTCGAGCAGATCGCCGAGCTTTTTATAATCGTCCGGCGTGCCGGCGAAGATCGGTATCTCGACGCCATCGAAACCGGTCGCCTTGATGTCGCGCAGCAACGGCTCGTGTTTCTTCGACACCGCCGTCGTCCACAAGAACATGCACATGCCGATTTTCATCGACGCCCCCTCCCCTTAGATTCCTCGGATCGCCGGGGTGTTGAGATTCAGGTCAGGCCAAGCCGAAAACGGCTGGTTCCGAGAACCGGAGCGGAGCGTACTTTTGGGTACGTGAGCACCGGAAGCGCAGGAAACGGCCGTTTGCAGGCCGGCCTCACCTGAATCTCAGCGCCCCTTGGACTAGAGCTTCGTCCACGCCCCGTTCTTCTTCGACGACTTCACGCAAGCCTCGATGAAGGCCATGCCCTCGACGCCGTCCTGTATGGTCGGGAAGACGACATCCTTTGCCGGCTTGCCGCCCTTGCGGCGTGCCGCCCGGATGGCGCGTGCGGCCTCCTGGTAGATGTTGGCGAAGCCTTCGAGGTAGCCTTCCGGATGGCCTGACGGCACGCGGCTGACACGGCCCGCCACCGGCAGCGCGCCGGCGCCATTGCGGGTAATCAATTGCTTTGGCTGGCCGAATGGGGTGTACCAGAGATAGTTCGGGTCGGCCTGCACCCATTCCAGCCCACCCTTCGAGCCATAGATGCGCAGCTTCAGCCCGTTCTCATGGCCGGGCGCCACCTGGCTTGCCCAGATCATGCCCTTGGCCGGGTGCGTCTTGCCGGTAGGCTTGAAGCGCAGCATGACGTTGACGTTGTCATCCAGTAGCCGTCCCGGCACGAAGGCGTCGAGATCGGCCGACAGGGAGTCCAGTTCCAGCCCCGAGACGAAGCGGGCGAGGTTGTAGGCATGCGTGCCGATATCGCCCAGCGCACCGCCGGCACCTGCCTGCTTGGGGTCGGAGCGCCACGCCGCCTGCTTCTGGCCTGTCGCCGCCAAATCCTCGGTCAGCCAGTCCTGCGGATATTCGGACTGCACGATGCGGATGTCGCCGAGCACGCCCTTGGCGACCATTTCGCGTGCTTGCCGCACCATCGGATAGGCGGTGTAGTTGTGCGTCAGCACGAACACCTTGCCGGTCTTCTCGACTATCGCCGCAAGCTTTTTCGCTTCGGCCAGCGTCGTCGCCAGCGGCTTGTCGCAGATGACGTGGATGCCGGCCTCGAGGAAAGCTTTTGCCGCTGGCACATGCACATTGTTGGGCGTGACGATGGCCACCGCCTCAATGCCGTCGGGGCGCTTCGCCTCGGCCTTGGCCATCTCGGCATAGGATGCGTAGCTGCGTGCGGGGTCGAGCCCCAGTTCGGCGGCCGAGGCCTTGGCACGGGCCGGGTCGGCTGACAAAGCGCCGGCAACCAGCACGAACTCGTTGTCCAGCCGCGCCGCGATCCGATGCACCGCGCCGATGAAGGCGCCTTGCCCGCCGCCGACCATGCCGTAGCGGATCGGACCGCCTCCCGTTTCCGACTTCGATGCGCCGACCATATCTTGCTCCTCGCTGTTGCTTACCCCCCTTGAGGGGAGGTCGATCCGCGCAGCGGATCGGGTGGGGTCGTTGAGGCAGAGCGCGGTGTGAACCGACCCACCCGGCCTTGGGCCACCCTCCCCGCGAAGGGGAGGGAAAATCGGGCTAGATTCCCATCATGGCGCGCAGCAACTTCTTGTCGGTGGTGCCAGCGGCGAAGTCGTCGAATGCCTTTTCCGTCACCCGGATGATGTGGTGCTCGATGAAAGGCGCGCCTTCGGCCGCACCATCCTCCGGATGCTTCAGGCAGCACTCCCACTCCAGCACCGCCCAGGAATCATAATTGTACTGCGTCAGCTTGGAGAAGATGCCGCCGAAATCCACCTGTCCATCGCCCAGCGAACGGAAGCGCCCGGCGCGGTTGGTCCAGCTCTGATAGCCGGAATAGACGCCTTGCCGGCCGGTCGGGTTGAACTCGGCGTCCTTGACGTGGAACGCCTTGATGCGCTCATGATAGATGTCGATGAATTCGAGATAGTCGAGCTGCTGCAGCAGGAAATGCGACGGATCGTAATTGATGTTGCAGCGCTTGTGGCCGCCGACCGCGTCGAGGAACATCTCGAAAGTGGCGCCGTCGAAAACGTCTTCAGACGGGTGAATTTCATAGCCGACATCGACGCCGTTGTCCTCGTACACGTCGAGAATCGGCTTCCAGCGTTTGCCGAGTTCGCCAAACGCTTCCTCAATGAGTCCAGCCGGCCGCTGCGGGAACGGATAGAGGTAAGGGAAAGCCAGCGAGCCGGTAAACGACACTGAAGCATTCAGGCCTAGATTACGCGATGCTTTAGCGCCGAACTTCATCTGCTCGACAGCCCACTTCTGCCGGGCTGCGGGATTGTTGTGCACCGATGGCGGCGCAAAGCCATCCATCTGCGCGTCATAGGCAGGATGCACCGCCACCAATTGCCCCTGCAGATGCGTCGACAATTCCGTGATCTCGACGCCGGCGTCGGCGCAAATGCCTTTCACCTCGTCGCAATAGGCCTTGGAAGAGGCCGCCTTCTTGAGATCGAACAGCCGCGCGTCCCAGGTCGGGATCTGCACGCCCTTGTAGCCGAGACCGGCCGCCCATTTGGTGATCGACGCCAGTGAGTTGAACGGCGCGGCGTCGCCCGCGAACTGCGCCAGAAACAGCCCCGGGCCCTTCATTGTCGTCGGCATCGGCATCCTCCCTCATTTCTCTCGCGACCGAGCATAGCGCCGATTGGAAACAGGGCCAGCCACTTTGGTCTTTTCTCAACGGGCGCTTGCACGCACCGCTATTCTGGTATTACCAAATGTGGAATTTTGGTCAAGCCTTGCAATGCGCCATCATGACCCCAAAACCACCCGGCGCAGGCATATATATCTCAATATAATCAAGGAAATACTCCACAGCGAAAGTTCAATCCCGGCGCTTCTTGCCGATCCGGATAATTTGCTGTAGACCTCGCTTCAGGCCCAATTGGTCGAACCAGTTTGCGAGAAAAGGCTGGGAACGCCTTGGGGAGGAACCTTTGTGTCGCCTTTTGGCGATGCATGTCGCAGGCGAACCATAGAGACGAGTTGGGAAGGACAGACCATGCATCTTTCGACGCACAACTGGATGCGCGCGGAACCCCTGGAAACGACGCTCAAGCGCATCAAGAAATTCGGCTATGAGTCGATCGAGATTTCCGGCGAACCCGAGCAGTACAAGACCAGGGAGACCCGGGCGCTGCTGAAGGAGCATGGCATTCGTTGCTGGGGCGCGGTGACCCTGATGCTGGGCGAGCGCAACCTCGCAGCCAGGAACCAGGGCCAGCGCGAGCGTTCCGTTCAGTATGTCAAGGACGTGCTGACCATGGTCAGCGAACTCGATGGCGAGATCATCACGCTGGTTCCGGCGACCGTCGGCAAGGTCGTGCCTGACGGCACCGAGGAAGAGGAATGGAAGTGGGTCGTCGACGCCACCCGCGAATGCTTCACCCACGCCAAGAAGGTCGGCGTCAAGATCGCTGTTGAACCGCTCAACCGCTTCGAGACCTATCTGTTCAATCGCGGCGCCCAGGCGCTGGCTTTGGCCGACGCGGTCAGCCCCGAATGCGGTGTCTGCCTCGACGCCTACCACCTCCATATGGAAGAATTTAACGTCTATGACGCGATCCGGCAGGCCGGAAAGCGCCTGTTCGACTTCCATGTCGCCGACAACAACCGCTTCGCCGCCGGTCTCGGCCAGATCGACTGGCCGAAGATCGTCGCCACCTTGCGCGAGATCGGCTACGACGGCGCGCTGACCAACGAGTTCGTCGCGCCCGTCGACCGGACGCCGGCGGCCCCCTATCCCGACATGGTCGAGCGCAATCCGGTCGATATCTCGCCCGAACAGCTGAAGTTCATCCAGGACCACGGCTCCAGCGTGCTCACCGAGAAATTCTACACCGACCAGATGCGCATCAACGCCGAAACGTTGCTGCCGCTGATCAAGTAGTCGACTGCCTCAGGGAAATTCGCCCTTCCGCCCTGACCGGCGCAGGGCTGGGGAAGAATATGCGTATCAAGTCCGTCCAAGCCTGGTGGATCCGCGTTCCGATCGAAGCCGCTCGGCAGCACCGCAGCGACTTCGGTCAGGTGACGACCTTCGACGCCGCCATCCTGCGCATCGAGACCGATGACGGTCTGGTCGGCTGGGGCGAAGGCAAGAACGCCGCCGGCAGCGCCGGCAGTTATGGCGCGCTCGTCCATATGCTGAACCATGAGGTCGGGCCGCAGCTGGTCGGCCGCGATCCGGCCGACATCGGCGTCATCTGGGAGATGCTCTACAATGGCGTGCGCCACGACAGCGCCGCACGCGGCGGCCACGCCATGCCGCAGCTGGCGCGGCGCGGCATGAGCATCGCGGCGATCAGCGCCGTCGACATCGCGCTGTGGGACATCCTTGGCAAATCGCTTGGCGTTCCTGTCTGGCGGCTGCTCGGCGGCCGCAAGCTCGATCGCATGCCGGCTTACGCGTCTGGCGGCTGGGCGGCCGCCGACGCCATCGGCGAGCAGTTGAAATCCTATATCGCCAAGGGCGGTTTCAAGGCACTGAAGATGCGGGTTGGCGCCATGGACGGCGCGGCGCACATTTCCGCCACCCGCGTGCGCGCCGCACGGCAGGCGCTCGGCCCCGATGTCGAACTGATGGTCGACGCGCACGGCACCTACACGGTGGCTGAAGCCAAGCGCTTCATCCATCTCGTCAACGACCTTGACCTGGCGTGGTTCGAGGAACCTATCATCGCCGACGATAAGCCGGGCATGGCCGAAGTGCGGGCAAGTGGCGCCGTTCCGATTGCCACCGGCGAAAGCGAGGCGACCCGCTACGCCTTCCGCGACCTTGCCGTGCTCAAAGCCGCCGACATCTTCCAGCCCGATCCCGCCTTCTGCGGCGGCATCAGCGAGGCGATGAAGATCGGCACCATCGCCAGCGCCTTCAATCTGCGCTTTGCGCCGCATTTGTGGGCCGGCGCGCCCTGTTTTTTCGCAGGCTTGCATGTCTGCGCCGCCTCGCCGTCGAGTTTCACCGTCGAATATTCGCTCGGCGCCAACCCGATGATCCATGATCTGGTCGAAGAGACTGTCGAAGCCAGGGACGGTATGATAGCGATCCCGGAAAAACCGGGTCTGGGATTCACCATTTCGGAGCGGTTCCTGGAGGCGCACGCGCAACGCGGTTGACGATGAAAGAAAAGAACCTTCTCGCGGAACTCGCTGCCTACCTGTTCTCCCATTCGGACAAGGAGAGCGGCCGAACGCCATCGGAGCGCGAACTGGCGGAGCATTTCGCCGTCAGCCGCGGTCAGATCCGCGAGGCGCTGGCCATCCTGGAGGCCATGCGCATCGTTGAGCGCCGGGCCAAATCCGGCATCTACATCGACACCAAGCAGGCCAGTGTGGAGGCCATGGCGCTCTTTGCCCGCGCGGGCCTGCCGCTCGACCCGATCCAGATCTACGAGACGGTCGAACTGCGCAAGATCCACGAGATCAAGGCGGCCGAACTTGCCTGTTCGCGTGCCACCGAGGAGAATTTCGAGCGGCTGCGCGAAATCCTGAAGGCTTCGGAAGAGCGCATCGCCGCCGGCGAGGGGCTTGCCAGGGAAGACCGCGAATTCCACCTCGAAATCGTGCGCGCCACCAAGAACAGCGTCTTCCACAATGTCTGCAGCGTCTACTACATGATGGGCGAGCAGCGCCTGCCGATCTATTTCAACGACCCCGAGCGCAACGTGCGCTCGCATGCCGAGCACATCCAGATCTATGAGGCGCTGCTGCGCCGCGACGGCAATCTCGCCCAGGCGCTGATGAGCGCCCATCTGCAGGGCGCTGAGAGCTACTGGAAGGGCCTGATTGAGGGCCATGGCGAGGAGCCGCAAAGCCCGGCGCTCGAAAAAGCCTGACCGACATGGCTCGTATCCTCACGACGCACCCTCTGCATCCGCGCGCCTCGGCTATGCTCTCCGGCGCCGGAGAGCTCGTCGTCGCCTCCGCCATCGATCCAGTCACGCTGATCGCCGAGGCCAGGAATGCCGACATCGTCATCGTGCGTGCGCCGCTGCCCCCACAGCTTTTCGACGGCGCAAAGCAGCTGCGGGCGGCAATCCGTCATGGCGCCGGGCTCGACATGATCCCGATGGAAGCAGCGACGGCCGCCGGCGTGCTGGTGGCGAACGTGCCGGCGGTCAATGCCCGCTCGGTTGCCGAACACGTCATGTTCGTGGCCCTCGCCTTGCTGCGCAACTTCCGCGTCGTCGATCGCGACCTGCGCGCCAAAGGCTGGCTCGCCGGCCGCGAGCACGCCAACGCCAACAGCGAGCTTGCCGGCAAGACGATCGGCATTGTCGGCCTCGGCGCCGTCGGCCAGGCGGTCGGCCATATCGCCGCGCACGGCTTCGACCTGAAAGTGGTGGCAACGACGCGCAGCATGCAGCCGGCGCCGGACAAGGTCGGCTTCCTGTCGATCGACGCTCTCGTCGAGCAGAGCGACATCATCGTTCTGTGCTGCCCGCTGACGCCGGAAACGCGCGGCCTGATCAACCGTGAGCGGATCGCCCGCATGAAGCCGCAGGCGCTGCTGATCAACGTGTCGCGCGGACCGGTCGTCGACGACGACGCGCTGATCGAGGCCTTGCAGAAACGGCGCATCGGCGGCGCCGCGCTCGACGTGTTTGCGACGCAGCCGCTGCCGTCGAACCATCCCTATTTCGGCTTCGACAATGTCATCGTCACGCCGCACATGGCGGGGATCACCGAGGAATCGATGATGCGCATGGGCGTCGGCGCGGCGGGCGAAGCCCTGCTGGTGCTGGCGGGCAAGCTGCCGGTCAATCTGCGCAATCCAGAAGTGGTCGATCACTATCGGCGGCGGTTTCCGGCGAGCCTGTAACACATCGCGGTTTCGCCCCAATTCTCCGCGACGTTGAGAGCCATGTCCGGTCTAGCCTTCCTCTTTGTCGCTGCCTGTTCGCTCTGTGCCATGCCGGCATTCGCGGCCGAGAGCAGTTATGTCTATTGCGACAACGGGCTGCGCTGCTTCAAGGCGCCCTGCCCGTCCAACAGCGCACTCGACCTTGCCACCGGGGCGATCATCAAGGGCGTGTCGATCGACCCCAGCGGATTGCCGCAGGCCGACAAGGCGATAACCGATCTTTCCGACGCGCTTCATGCTGGCAAGATTGTCGTCAGGGGCTCGATCGAGCACCGCACCCAGACGATCACCGGCAAGGAGTACAATCTGCCCTGGCTGGTCGCGACCCGTATCGTACGGACCGCCAAGGACAGCGAACGCAAGCACTGTTCGTCGCGCTGATGGGCGGTTCAGCCCTGCTCACGCGCCAAGCAGCTGCTCCACCTCTGCTGCTATGCGCAGCAGGCGTTGGTCATGGCCGTTGCGCGCCACCAGCATCAAGCCGGCGGGCAGCTGAGTGCTCGGCATCGGCAGCGAGATCGCGCAGAGATCGAACTGGTTGGCAACCTGCGTGTTGCGCAGCAGCAGGCCTTCGGTGCGGTCACGCAACCCGGCGTCGTCAGACATCGAGACGATAGTCGGCGCCGTCACCGGTGTGGTCGGCAAGGCCAGCACATCGACCGAGGACAGCCGCTCGTCCATGGCGGCGGCGAGCGCTGTACGACGGCGCATTGCCCGGATGTAGACAGGCGTCGGCAGCATGGCTGCCCGCGACAAAGGTCCGCTGACATGCGGGTCGACCGGTACCGAAGCTCCTGTCGCCAGCCAGTCGGCATGCACTTCGGCCCCTTCCATCGCGGCGATCGAACCACGCTTGGTGGCCGCGCGCAAATCGGCAAGCAGATCGTCGATCGACAGATCCTCGATCCGCGCGCCCGTCTGCTCGATCTTGCCAAGGCAGCGGTCGAACGCGGTCGCCACCTCGTCTTCCGTCTCTTCGAAAAGGACGCCGCGCGGAATGCCTATGCGAAGCCCTGCCAGGGCAATCGGCGTCAGCGCGGCCGGCACCTCACCGGCCATCACGGCGTCGGCGGCGGCACACTGAGCGACGGTTCGGGCAAGCGGACCGATCGAGTCCAGCGTGGCCGACAGTGGGAACGCACCGGCGAGCGGCACGCGCCGCGCCGTCGGCTTGAAGCCGACGACACCGTTGAGTGAAGCCGGAATGCGTATCGAACCGCCGGTGTCGGAACCGATCGATATTTCGCTCGTGCCCTCGCCGACGGAAACGCCGGCGCCTGAAGAAGAACCGCCCGGAATGCGGCTGGCGTCCACAGCATTGCCGGGCGTACCGAAATGCTGGTTATCGCCGATCGCGGTGAAGGCGAATTCGGTCATGTTGGTCTTGCCGATGATAACCGCGCCGGCCTGCCGCAGCCGGCTGACGATCGCGGCATCGCGCAGCGGAGGTGCTGTGGTCCTGAGCATCAGCGAGCCGGCCGTGGTCGGCTCGCCGGCGACATCGAACAAATCCTTGATCGAGACGATGGTGCCGTCGAGCGGCCCGAGCGTCACGCCGGCTTGGCTGCGCGCATCGCTGGCATCGGCCGCGGCCCTCGCGGCTTCGGCATAGAGCTTCGTGAACACACGCTCTTCGCCGGCACGGGCGGCGAGGCGCGCAAGGATGGTTTCCAGATGATCACGGACGGATTGCATTTTCGGTGTCGGACTCCGGACGCCTTGAACGTCTTAAGGGATAGCGGCCAGTGCCTGGCTTGCCGAGACTTAACCCGGCGCAGGCGGTTTTGCACCCTGTCGAATGCGAGGAAAATCCGATGCTCTACAAAGGCAGTTGCCACTGCGGCAAGGTCGCCTTCGAATTCAAGGCCGAACTGACCAGCGCCATCAGGTGCAATTGCTCGATCTGCTCGCGCAAGGGCGCCCTGTTGTGTGCCATCCCGCACGGGACCTTGCGGGTCCTGGCCTGGGGCGACGATTTGGGCACCTACACATTCGGCAATCATGCCATCGCGCACCGGTTCTGCCGGGCCTGCGGCATCCATCCCTTTGCGGAGGATGTCCGCGAGGGCCGTGAACGCAGCGCCTACATCAACATCAACTGCGTGGCCGATCTCGACCCCTCGACCCTGTCGGTCTTCGATTTCGACGGGCGGTCGGCCTGAGTTCGTTCGTCGCTGCCGTCACAACGGCGTCGACCGAAAACCGTGATGGTTCTCGGGCCGACGCGCAGGTGTCAGGGAAGCCTGATTGCGGCGAGGCTACTCGGCCTGCTTCGGGCCGCGCAGGAACACCACGCTGGCCGCCAGCAATGTCGCCGCGCCGCAATGGGCGAAGGCACTGGCGACGCCGGTGTGGTCGACCAGCAGGCCGCCGAAGACGGCGCCGAGCGCGATCGCCACCTGGAACGTCGCCACCATCAGTCCGCCGGCGCTTTCTGCCTGGTCGGGTGCTGCCCGCACCAGCCAGCTCTGCAGCCCGACCGGAACCGCGCCGAAAGCAAAGCCCCAGACCGCAACGGCGGCAGCGGCGATCGTCGGCGAAGCTCCGAAAACCAGCATCGAGGCGGCGGCCGGTGCGATCAGCAAGGGCGCCAGCCCAACGGCTGCCTTGAGGCTGCGCTCGGCCAGGATGCCGCCGGCGACATTGCCGAAGAAGCCGCCAATGCCATAGGCCAGCAGCACCAGCGAGATCGTCTCGATGTCGAGCACGGGGACCTTCTCGAGGAAGGGACGGACATAGGTGAAGCCGGCAAAGTGTCACGAAGCGACCAGCAGCACGACCAGCAGCGCCACCCGGATCGACGGACGCTTCAGCACGTCGAGCAAGGTGCGGAAGCTTGCCACACCCACGGGGGGCAATTTCGAAATGGTGGCCAGCTGCACCAGCAGCGCCAGGGCGGCGACCACGGTCGCAATCATGAAGGCCGTGCGCCAGCCCCAGATGTCACCGACATAGGCGCCGACCGGCGCCGCACAGACGGTCGCCAGCGAAACGCCGGTCAGGATGATCGACATGGCGCGCGGCATCAATCGCATCGGCACCAGCCGCAGCGTGGCCGTGGATCGCCGAGTCTGGATGAATTGCCAAGCCTTCCGGACGCAATGCCATTGCCGGGCCACCCGCATGCAATAGCTTGCCAGAACCAGGCAGCGAGAGGCCGGCGGCAAGCCGGTCCGAAGAGGAGAACCAATGCCAAATCATCCGAAGCTCATCGCACTCGCCGTCATGCTTGCGGTTCCCGGGCGCGCCTTTGCCCTCGAGGACAGCTACCTGCCGGCCGACAAGATCCCCTATGTGGCGGAAGTACCCGACCAGCCGCATCGTCTTGGCCCTTTGTGGGGCGAGCGGGCCAAGGGTCCGGCAGGCACGTTGCTGAAGGTTCCCGGCAACTGGCGCGCACCGGTCCATGCGCACACCGCGGATTATCGTGCGGTGGTCATAAAGGGGATGTGGGCGCACTGGCAGATGGATGGCGGCGAGGCGACCAAGGTCGAACTGCCTCCTGGATCCTACTGGACCCAGAAAGCCAATGAGATGCATGACGACGCCTGCGTCTCCGACACGGAATGCGTGATCCTGCTGATCAACGACACGCCCTACGAAACCTACTTCCAGAAATAGGCTGGGATGCGGCTACGAGGCGTGACGCAAGCTGACGCCGCTGCCCTTGTCGAACAGCACCACCTTGTCGGGGTTCCAGGCAAAGCGCACCGCCTGCTCGATGGCGACGTCGGTCCTGGCCGGCACGGTTGCACGCAGTGTCGCGTCTCCGACGCGCAGCGTGAGGATCTTTTCCACGCCGTGGTTCTCGACGTCGTGGACACGCGCCTCGACCGGCGCGCCGCTCTCGAGATAGACGTCCTCGGGACGAATGCCGAAGACGAGCGGGCGACCATCGGTCGCCCCGCCCGCTTTGGCTCCCCCTGAAAAAGGCAGTTCGAAATTCAGCGGCGCCATCACCGCGCGGCCGTTCACGAGCTTGCCGTCGATGAGGTTCATCGGCGGCGAGCCGACGAAGCTCGCCACATAGGTGTCGCGTGGATTGTTGTAGATCTCATGCGGTGTGCCGGTCTGGACGATTCGGCCATGGTTGAGCACGCCGACCTTGTCACCCATCGACATCGCCTCGATCTGATCGTGGGTGACGAACAGGAAGGTGGCGCCGAGCTGTATCTGCAGGTTCTTCAGTTCAGTCCGCAGCGCCTCGCGCAGCTTGGCGTCGAGCGCAGACAGCGGCTCGTCCATCAGGAACACACGCGGCTTGCGCACGATGGCGCGGCCGATCGAGACGCGCTGCATCTCGCCGCCGGACAGCCGATCCGTCTTGCGGTCGAGCAGATGCTCGATCCGCAGCGTACGGGCGGCACGGTCGACACGGTCCTTGATCTCGGCGTCGGGCAGCCGGCGAATTTTCGGCTTCAGCGGGAATTCGAGATTTTCGCGCACCGTGTAGCGCGGATAGAGCGAATATTGCTGCAGCACCAGCGCCACGTCACGCTCGGCCGCACCCCAGTCGGCAACGTCGACGCCGTCGATGAAGACCTGGCCTTCGCTGGGCTTTTCCAAGCCGGCGATAAGCCGCAGCGTCGTCGTCTTGCCGGCGCCCGTCTCGCCCAGCAGCACGAAGAACTCGCCATCGGCAATATCGAGATCGAGCCCGGTGAGCGCCGTGTGGTTGCCGAAGGTCTTTGAGATGTTCTTGAGCTGGATATGGGCCATCAGAGTCTCACCTCGAGCGACTTGCCGCTTGCCTTGTCGAAGAAATGCGCCTGGGTCGGGTCGATCCTGGCGAAGACCCTTTCACCGGGTCCGGCAACGAAGCCGCTCTTGGTGCGGGCCCGCAGCAACTCGGTTCCGACCTTGAGATCGACGATGTCGAAGGAGCCGAGCGGCTCGACGATATGCGTGTCGACAGGCACGAAGCCCTCGGTCGCCTCGCGCCGGATGAGCACGCCCTCCGGGCGGATGCCCAGCGCGAGCTCCCGCCCGGCATGGCCGTTGAGCTTCGACAGCAATGCCTGCGGAAATTCGAAGCCAGAAGCCGCGCCGCCGACCGTTACCGAGACCGCGGATCCGGTCTCGGCGACTGCGGCATCGGTGACATTCATCACCGGGCTGCCGACGAATTGCGCCACGAACAGATTTGCCGGTTGCGAATAGACCTCGTCGGGCGTGCCGACCTGTTGCAAGACGCCTGCGTGCATGATGACGATGCGGTCGGCCAGGCTCATGGCCTCGATCTGGTCGTGCGTGACATAGATGGTGGTCGAGCCCTGCTTGATGTGCAGCCGCTTGATTTCCGCGCGCATCTCCTCGCGCAGCTTGGCGTCGAGCGCGCCGATCGGCTCATCCATCAGCATGGCTTTCGGCCGCCGCACCAGAGCGCGGCCAATGGCGACGCGCTGCATGTCGCCACCCGAGAGCGCCGACGGCTTCTTGTCCAGCAGGTCGGTGATCTGCAGCGTCTTGGCGACGGAGCGCACCTCGCTGTCGATCTCCGTCTTGCTCTTGCGCGTGGCGCGCAAGGGGAAGGCGATGTTCTCGTAGACGCTCATATGCGGATAGAGCGAGAACGACTGGAACACCATGGCGATGTCGCGGTCGGCGGCCTTCAAATGCTGCACCGGCTTGCCGTCGATGAAGATGTCGCCCTCGTCGATGGTTTCCAGCCCGGCGATGGCGCGCAGCGTCGTCGTCTTGCCGCAGCCCGATTGGCCGAGCAGCACGATGAACTCGTTGTCGGCGATCTTGAGGTTTAGGTCCTTGATGACCTGGACGGCGCCGAAGAATTTCTGGACGCCGCGAAGCTCGATCTGGGTCAATGCTGTGCTCCCGGATTGCGCACCTGGCCGGTGCCGGCCTTCTCCTCGGGCGCGATCTTGGAGGTTACGTTGAAGCCGACGAGCCCGATCAGGATGATGGTCAGGCCATAGCTGTGCAGCAGCATGTTCCAGGGCTGGCAGAGCGCGACGATGCCGAGCACCATCAGTATCTGCGACCCAGGCTCAAGGTATTTCTGGTTGAAGGCGCGAAAACTCATTTGCGGATCGCTCCGAAGGACATGCCGCGCAGCAGATGATTGCGAAGCAGGAAGGTGAAGATGGCGACCGGCAGCAGGAACAGGAAGGTTCCGGAGGCGATCACCGTCCAGTCCGGCAGGCCCGAACCGACCTGGCTCGGGATGAAGGGAGGCGCGGTCTGGGCGCGGCGGTTGGTCATGATCAGCGCAAAGGCGTATTCGTTCCATGCGGTGATGAAACAGAACACGGCGGTGGCGGCGATGCCCGTGGCGGCCTCCGGCAGCACGATCTTGAAGAACGCCTCCATGCGCGTGTAGCCGTCGACAAGCGCGGCCTCCTCATATTCCTTCGGAATCTCGTCCATGAAACCCTTCATCAGCCACACGGAGAAGGACAGGTTGAAGGCGGTGTAGAGAATGATCAGGCCCAGATGCGTGTCGTTGAGCCCGACTGCCCGGTACATCAGGAACATCGGGATGGCGACCACCACCGCCGGCAACATGCGCGTCGACAGGATGAAGAAGAGCAGGTCCGCTTCCCCCTTCACCTTGAAGCGCGAGAAGCCATAGGCGGTGAATGTCCCCATGCCGACCGCCAACACCGTCGAGGTGATGGCGATGATGAGCGAGTTCAGGAAGCGGCTCGGATATCCCGACCATTGCACCTGGCCCTTGCCGTCGCGCACGATCTTCTCGCCGCCGTCGAACACGACGCGTTCCCACCACGGGGCGGCGGCATATTCTTCGGCCGACGGCGGGCTGCGCAACTGTGAGCGCTTTGTAAAAAGTTTGACGAAAGGCGAGATGGTCGGCTCGAACATCACCGTCGGCGGGATCGTCGTGGCCAGGTTGCGTGGCTTGAACGAGGTCGCCACGATCCAGTAGATCGGCGCCAGGAAGATGATCGTCACCAAGAGGACGGCGACAATAGCGACCTTGTTGAGCGCCCGTTCACCCGAAGTCTGGACGGCCGCCATCTCAGCGCTCCTTAACTTTGTTGAGGTATTTCACATAGATGTTGGTGATCGCCAGCACCATGATCAGCACGATATAGGCAAGCGCGCAGGAGCGCCCCGTCTGCCATTCCTGGAAAGCCATCTTGTAGAGACGGATGGAAATCACCTCGGTGCTCGGCTGCGTCGACAGCACATAGGCAAGATCGAAAGTCTTGAAGGCTTCCATGGTGCGGAAGATGACCGCGATCATCAGGATCGGCGCGACCAGCGGCAGCGTGATGCGGAAGAAGGTATAGAACGGCCCGGCGCGGTCGATCGCGGCAGCTTCGTAAAGATGCTTCGGCACCGCCGAAAGCCCGGCGAGCGACAACAGCATGACGAAGGGCGACCACATCCAGATGTCCGTGAACGCGACCGCGTAGAGCGCCATCTTCGGGTCGCCGAGCCATTGGAATTTGCCGAGGTCGAGCACGTAGTTGATGACACCCCAGGACGGATCGTAGAGCAGCTTCCAGAACAGACCGACCACCGCCATCGAGAGCATCATCGGCAAGAGCAGCAATGTCGTGATCAGGCCCTTGAGCGGAATGGTGCGATTGAGCAGCATTGCCGTTCCAAAGCCGACGACAACCTGACCGACGACCGAGACGATGACGTATTTCGCGGTCACCGCGAAATTGTTCCAGATATAAGGGTCGCTGAGGAGCTCGCGATAGTTCTTCAGTCCGACGAAATTGGCCGGCGCATTGGTCGATGCGCGGAAGTCGGTGAAGGAATAGCCGAGCGAATAGATCAGCGGAAAGATGTTGAAGACGATCAGGAACACGATCGTCGGGATGATGAAGAGGTTGCGTATCGAAATGTCGCTGAGGCCGCGAGAGGCGGCTCTGGAGGAGGTATTCAGCGGTGTGATCATTGTGGTCGCCAAGACCTGCTCCCATTCCTGAAAAAGAAAACGGAGGAGGCGCAGGCCTCCTCCGCACTACATGTCGGTTATTGGCCGCGGCCGTATTTCTTGAACGTGGCGTCCCAATCCTTCGCCAGCGCATCCAGCATTTCCTTGGCCGTACCATCGCCGTTTACGATGTACGGATAGACACGCTGGTTGAGCTGCTGCAGCAGTTCCGCATACTCCGGCACCGCCCAGAAGTCCTTGACCTTGAACATCGTGTCGTAGAAGGCCTTGTTGTAGGGCGTGGCGTTCTGGAACTCGGCCGATTCCAGCACGGCCTTGTTGCAGGTGTAGCCGCCGAGGGCCGCCCACTTCTTCTGCGTATCGTCCTGGATGAACCACTTCAGGAATTTCATCGCCTCTTCCTTGTTGTTGGAATAGGAGACGACGGAAATGCCCTGGCCGCCGAGCGCGGCGAACTGCTCGCCACCTGGACCTGCCGGGTTGGCGAAGAAGCCGGTGTTCTTGGCGTTCGGGTTCGACGCCTCGTTGATCAACGAGGGGAAGAAGGCGAAGTAGTTCATGCTCATCGCCGCCAGGCCTTCGGTGATGGCCTGGTTGTTCTCGACGAAAAAGGCGTTGGTCCAGCCCGGAGGCGTGAAGCCGAACAGCTTGCGGTAGTTTTCCGCCGCGGCCACCGCCTTGTCCGAGTTGATGATGCCGTCGACCTTGTAGGTACCGAAGTCGCCGAGCTCACCGCCATACGAGAACAGCGCGTTCTCGAAGCCCATCGCCAGGCCGTCATACTGGTTCTGGGTGTAGATGGCGATGCCGTAGCGGTTCTGGTCGGGCCTGTTGAAGAACTCCGCGATGTCGGTCATTTCCTTGAAGGTCTTCGGAACGGCAAGGTCGTAGCCATACTTGGCCTTGAACGCTTCCATTTCCTTCGGATCCTCGAACCAGTCCTTGCGGTAGGCCCAGCCCACGGCGTCGCCCTCGGCCGGGATCGACCAGTATTTGCCGCTGTTGCCGGGATATTCGGAGTAGAACTTGACCGTCGCCGGAGCCATCTTGTCGAGAACCTTGTTCTCTTTGACGAAGTCGGTGAGGTCGACATAGTGACCGCCCTCGGAGGCGGCACCAAGCCATTGCGAGTCGCCGACGACCAGGTCATAGGCGCTGCCCTTGGCGTTGAACTCGGTAAAGGCCTTGGTCTGGAAGTCGGCCCACGGGGTGGTTTCCACCGTGATCTTGACGCCGGTTTGCTTCTCGTACTCGTTGCCGAGCTCCTGCAGATAGTTTGCGGGATCCCATTCAGCCCAGAAGATGGTGAGTGACTTTTCCTGCGCGTAAACGGACGTTCCGCAGGCAAGCGTTAAGCCGATACCAGCAAGTACGCTGGTCACTAACTTGCGCATAATGATTTCCTCCCTTGTGCGCGTTCTACCTTATCGTGCGAGCCGGCAACGTGGCCGGCCCTGGTAGTTCCTCCCGTGATCGCACCTTTCCGGTTTCGAGCCTCCTCGCCCCGCCGGAAAATGGATCGCAGCCCTCACTTTCGATCCGCTTTTCTGATCCAATCTGGTATTACCAATTTTGCATGCGCGTCAAGCCCTTTCTTGGCAGCTTGACGTGGCCATTTCCATCGGATTACCGCTTTATCTGCCTGTTTTACCAAGATTTTCCTACTCAGTGATATGATCGGGTATTGTCCAATACCCCACCCAACCGCTAAGATCAGTAGTGTGCATGCCAATCTGGTCGAACCAGTTAGGCTCTATTTCACGACTGCCTTCGGATCGAGGCTGCCTCCTTCATCGACCGATTCCGCCACTGCCGCACGCACCAGCGCCCCGGCCGCCCACTGTGCGACCGACATCGTCCGGCGGCTGTCCAGCCCCCAGATATCCTTGAGCACGATCAGCACCTCGACGCCGAAGATAAGCGACAGCGCCTGTGCCAGCCGCTTGAAGTCGCGCGGCGGCAAACGGCCCTTGAGCGGCGCGATCGCATCCTTCAGCAGGTCGATGCGGTGGCCACGCGTAAAGGCGGGCTCACCGCCCAGCGTGCCGGCCTGACGCCGCGCCCATTGATCGAGCGACAGCTTCAGTGCTGCCTTGAACGTAGCCTCGAAGGCCTCGATGCGCGGCATGGCCGTGTCGAACAGCTCGGCGACCCGGCGCTCGGCATCGGCGGAGGTCGATTGCCAGGTGAGGATTGGCCCCAGCCCCTCGTCGACGACGGCCTGCACCAGTGCCGACTGGCTCGGGAAGTAACGATAGGCGGTGGCGCGGGAAACCTCGGCCGCCTCGGCGACCTCGCTGACCGAGGGCGTGACGCCCGCCTGCATCAGCCTTGTTGCCGTCTCCAGCATCAGCCGTTTGGTCCGCGCGCGCGGCCCACGTTCGGGCACTGGGCCGGTTGCCCGTTCAGCCTCGTCGCTCGCAGCGGATTGTTGACGTGAGACATTCATACCAATACGATACGCACGTCTCAAAAATTTGCAATGGCGTCCGCATCGTCGAGTGGCCCGGGCAATGAGCGATGGGGGCGGCATCGCGCCTGCCAGGATTGGGAGAGCGCAATGAAGCGTATCTATGTGGTGGGGACCGCGGACACCAAGGGCGAGGAACTCGCCTTCCTGGCCGATGCAATCACGGCTGCGGGCGCCCTCGTTTGTCGTGTCGATGTCGGAACGCGCGACGCAACCATCCCCGTCGATATCAGCACGAGGGAAATCGCCGACCATCATCCCGGCGGCAGTGAAACCGTGCTCGGCGGCAATGATCGCGGCGCCGCGGTCGCCGCAATGGGCATCGCCTTCGCCCGCTTTGCCCAATCGCGCAACGACATCGCGGCCATGATCGGCATTGGCGGCGGTGGCGGCACATCGATCGTCACGTCGGGCATGCGCGCCCTGCCGCTCGGCCTGCCCAAGATCATGGTCTCGACGCTCGCCTCCGGCGACACCGCTCCCTACGTCGATGTCTCCGACATCATCATGATGCCTTCTGTGACCGACATGGCCGGACTGAACCGGCTCTCCCGTGTCGTGTTGCACAACGCGGCTCAAGCCATATCAGGCATGGCGGCCAGCCCGGCGCCACCACCCGACGGCAAACCATCGATCGGCCTCACCATGTTCGGCGTCACCACGCCTTGCGTGACCGCCATCGCCGACCAGCTCCGTTCCGGATATGACTGCATGGTCTTCCACGCCACCGGCACCGGCGGCCGCAGCATGGAAAAGCTGGCCGACAGCGGCTTGCTGTCCGGAGTCGTCGACATCACCACGACCGAAGTCTGCGATCTCCTGTTCGGCGGCGTGCTGCCGGCGACGGAGGATCGTTTCGGCGCCGTCGCACGCACGGGGCTGCCCTATGTCGGCTCCGTCGGCGCGCTCGATATGGTGAACTTCTGGGCGCCTTCGACCATCCCGGAACACTATCGCGACCGGCTGTTCTACGAACACAATCCCAATGTCACGCTGATGCGCACCACGGCGGACGAATGCCGTGCGATCGGCGAGTGGATCGGCACCAGGCTCGCCCGCTGCAAGGGGCCGGTGCATTTTCTCATCCCGGAAAAAGGCGTCTCGGCGCTCGACATCGAAGGCGGCGCCTTCTTCGACCGGGAAGCCGACGCCGTTCTGTTCGATGCCATCGAGCGCACCATCAAGCCCAACGGCAAGCGGCGCGTGACGCGCCTGCCGCTGCATATCAACGACCCGGAATTCGCAAGGGCTGCAACAGCGGCCTTCCTCGACATCGCCAGACAGTGAGAGACCTCAAAAAATGCCCGCCATACCGCGCAAGGACATCTTGAAGAAATTCAGGGGAATGATCGACAAGGGCGTGCCGATCATCGGCGGCGGCGCCGGCACCGGCCTGTCGGCGAAGGCCGAGGAGGCCGGTGGCATCGACCTCATCATCATCTACAATTCCGGCCGCTACCGCATGGCCGGGCGCGGCTCGGCCGCCGGCCTGCTCGCCTATGGCAATGCCAACGAGATCGTAAGGGAAATGGCCTATGAGGTGCTGCCGGTGGTCAGACACACGCCGGTGCTGGCCGGCGTCAACGGCACCGACCCGTTCGTCATCATGCCGCTGCTGCTGGCAGAGCTGAAGACGATGGGCTTTTCCGGCGTGCAGAATTTTCCCACCATCGGCCTGTTCGACGGCAGCATGCGGCAGAGCTTCGAGGAGACCGGCATGGGCTTCGGCCTCGAGGTCGACATGATCGCCGAGGCGCACAAGCTCGACCTCTTGACCACGCCCTACGTCTTCAACCCGGATGAGGCCCGCGCCATGACAAAAGCCGGCGCCGACATCGTCGTCGCCCATATGGGTGTGACGACAGGTGGCTCGATCGGCGCCACGTCGGCCAAGTCGCTCGACGACTGCGTTCAGGAGATCGACGCCATCGCCAATGCCGCGCGCTCGGTGCGCAAGGATGTCATCCTGCTTTGCCATGGCGGCCCGATTTCGATGCCCGACGACGCCCGTTACATTCTCTCCCAGGCCAAGGGCCTGCACGGCTTCTATGGCGCCAGCTCGATGGAACGGCTGCCGGCGGAAGCCGCGATCGCCAAGCAGACGGCCGATTTCAAGGCCGTCGCGCTCGGCGGCCAGAAGACCACATTCAAGAAAAAGAAGGGATGAGTGAGATGACCGACAAGAGCAAAGTGTTCGTGTACCCGAAGGACGTCAGCGCCTTCGGCTTCGACTGGGGAAAATTGGCGCTGACGGTGGCGCCCGAAGTGAATGGCGCAACCCGCTTTTCCGGCGGCGTCGTCGACCTGCCTTCCGGCAAGGGCCATACGCGCCACAACCATCCGGGCGCGGAAGAAATCATCTTCGTCATCTCAGGCCATGGCGAACAGATGGTCGAGGACGAGAAGGGCAATCCGATGGTCGAGAAAGTCGGCCCCGGCTGCACCATCTACGTGCCGGAAAGCCGCTTTCATTCGACGCTCAACACCGGCGACGGGCCGATGCAGCTGTTCGTCGTCTATTCGCCGGCAGGACCTGAACTGGTTTTGCGTGAGCTACCGGATTTCAGGCTGATTCCGCCGGGGCAGTGATCTTTCCTCGGTTCCGGCTCCGACCTCTGCCCTCGGGGAGAGGTCGGATTGCCCCGAATTGCTTTTCCCGGATGGCAATCCGGGTGAGGGGCAGCAGCCTCAATACCAGCTAGGCCGTCCCACCTCTGTTCCACCCCCGGCCCCGATCACCGAACATCACATAACCAGCGTCCGTCACCGCCAGCGTGTCTTCCAGCTTGATGAAGCCCCGTGTCGGGTGGAGCATGGTCGTCTCCACCGACAGCACCATGTTCTTCTCCAGCGGTTTGGCCGCATAGGTGCCTTCATAGGTCACCGGATGGTTGGTCATCAGGAACGGCGCCTCGTGCGTGATCAGGCCCATGCCATGGGCGAAGAAATCCGTGTAGGGCGCGACCTTCGAAGCCTTCAGCACGCCCTCGGCATGCGAAATCATGTCGCCGCCCAGCGTGCCCGCTTTGACTTTTGAGAAGGCCGCCTGCTGCACCGTCTCGACCTCGGCCAGAAGATCTTCGAGCTCGGCATCCGGTTCGCCGAGAATGCCCATCCGGCAGAGGTCGCCTATATAGCCGTGATAATTGCCGCCGGAGTCGATTGACAGCACCTCGCCTTTTTTCCACGCCTGCGGTGAAGCGGCGCGGTTGTGGCTGGCACCCAGCGTCAGCAGGCAATATTCGAAATGGATGCCGCGGTTGGTTTCCTCGCGCCGCAGCTGCTCGATGATCTCGCTTTTAGTCGTGCCTTCACGCGCCCAGGCAATGGTCGCCAGCATGGAATCGGTGATCAGTTCGGAGGCCGTGCGCAGCTTCTCCAGCTCCGCATCGGTCTTGATGGCGCGCATGCGCTCCAGCATGTCGGTCGCATCGATCAGCCTGGCATCCGGCAACGCCTTGCGGATCAGCGTATAGGCGTCCGATGGCAGGAAGCCAGGCTCGATGCCGATGCGCGCGCCGGCCTTGCCGATCTTCTGCAGGTGCTCGACCGCAAGGTTGGCGGCGTCGAGCGTGCCCCAGCAGGCGGCGTGCAGCGTCGGCGTCCAGAACGGATTGTTCTGGTGCTCGCCGCCCTCCATGCGGTTGCCGATATAGGCGGCATGGTCCGGCCCGCCCTTTTCGTACACGACGATCGGCAGGTATCGGCTGTGGCCGATCGCATCCATGGCGGCGAAGAAGATGAACTTGTAACCGCCCAGCAGATATTGCGTGTTGTGCTTGGAGGTGGCGAGCAGCACATCGATGCCGGCCTCCTCCATCAGCCGGTCGACCCTTGCCTGGTCGAACGGGATATTGCCGACGGCATTCTTGCCCGGAGCAATGTTCATCTCTCTCTCCCTGAATTGCCTGGAATCGCCGGCCGTTCCGCTCGCGATCCCCTGGCCATGACTCAAATCTGCACCATTTTGCCCGTTCTGGTCCAGCCAGAAATAGGGAAAACAGCACCGTTCGATGTCATCATACCTTTGTCCGCCGTATATCCCATCAATTTGGTCCTACCAGATTGACGTGATAGAAGCGCATGCTCCAAACTGGTCCAGCGGACGAAAATTTCAAAGCCAAGCGAGGATGCGCCAATTCCGTCTCTGGCGAAACCCTCGGCAAGGCTCATAATCGCCGCCGCAAGGATGCTGGCGGGCTTGCCGGCGTTCGAGGGGTATTGGCGCGCCCAACCGGGTCGCGGAGAGGACGGAGTTCGATCATGTCAGGTTTCACGATTTCCAGACGCACGATGCTTTCCGGCTCGGCAATGCTGCTGGCCTCCACCGCCATCCCGACACCGGGCTGGGTGCAGACGCCGAAGAAGGGCGGACGACTGGTGCTTGCAGCCGATTCCGAACCGCGCAACCTCAACCCGGCGATCGTCGCCTCCAACGGCGTCTTCTTCATCTCCAGCAAGATCGTCGAAACGCTGGCCGAAGCCTCCTACGACGGCAAGGACGGACTCGCGCCAAGGCTGGCGCTGAGCTGGGAGGGTGCCGCCGACGGGCTCTCGGTGACGTTCAAACTGCGCGACGGCGTCAAATGGCATGACGGCAAGCCGTTCACCTCCGCCGACGTCGCCTTCTCGGCGCTGCAAATCTGGAAGCCGCTGCAGAACCTCGGCCGCACCGTGTTCAAGGACCTGGCCAGCGTCGAGACCCCCGACGATCTCACCGCTGTGTTCAAATTCGCCAAGCCGACGCCGTTCCAGCTGATCCGCAACGCGCTGCCGGCGCTGAGCAGCGTGGTGCCGAAGCACATCTACGAGGTTGGCAAGATCGAGGACAACCCGGCCAACAACGCGCCCATCGGCACCGGACCGTTCAAATTCGGCGAGTACAAGGCCGGCCAGTATTACCGGCTGACCAAAAACACCGACTACTGGGGCAAGGACGAGCCCTATCTCGACGAGATCATCTATCAGGTGCTGCCGGATCGCACGTCCGCGGCCAGCGCGCTGGAGGCCGGAGAGATCCAGCTGGCGGCCTTTTCCGCCGTGCCGCTGGCCGACCTCGACCGCATCTCGAAAGTGCCGGGCCTGAAAGTGATCACCAAGGGTTACGAAGGGCTGACCTATCAACTCGTCGTCGAGATCAACCATCGCCGCAAGGAACTGGCCGACGTCAAAGTGCGCCAGGCGATCGCGCATGCCATCGACAAGGATTTCGTCGTCAAGACGGTGTTCCTCGGCTATGCCGCGACAGCCACCGGCCCGGTGCCGAAGAACGATCCACAATTCTACACCGCCGATGTGCCGACCTATGCCTTCGACGTCGCCAAGGCCAACGCGCTGCTCGATGAAGCCGGCTACAAGAAAGGCCCGGACGGCAAGCGCTTCACGCTGAAACTGCTGCCTGCGCCCTATTTCAACGAGACAAAACAGTTCGGCGACTATCTGCGCCAGGCGCTCGCCGCCATCGGCATCGACGCTGAGCTGGTCAACAACGACTCGGCCGCGCACATCAAGGCGGTCTACACCGACCACGCCTTCGATCTCGCGGTCGGTCCGCCGGTGTTCCGCGGCGATCCGGCGATCTCGACCACCATCCTGGTGCAGAGCGGCATTCCCGACGGCGTGCCGTTCTCCAACCAGGGCGGCTACAAGAACGATGCGCTCGATGCGCTCATCGCCAAGGCATCGGAGACGCTCGACGCATCAGCCCGCACCGACCTCTACAAGGAATTCCAGAAGGCGGTGGCTGCCGACCTGCCGCTGATCAACGTCGCCGAATGGAGTTTCATCAGCGTCGCGCGCGACACCGTCGGCAACATCGCCAACAACCCGCGCTGGGCGGTGTCGAACTGGGCGGACACGTATCTGGAATCGTGACAGAATTGCGCGGATGAGAATTCGCGAAATCATCGTAGGCGTTGAGTTCTACGAGGTCCCCCTCTGTCCTACCGGACATCTCCCCCTCAAGGGGGGAGATTGGCCGCTTGTCTGTCCCGCGAATTCTTCAACGTTGGAGATTGGCGAAGCCAAAAGAGACAGCCGATCTCCCCCCTTGAGGGGGAGATGTCCGGCAGGACAGAGGGGGGTGCCTAGGCGCAATCCTGACCAGCGTATCGCTGCGACGCCCCAATGACTCGCGCGCTCACTCTCATCCGCCATCGCCTCGTCGGCAGCATCTTCGTGCTGCTGATCGTCGTCATCGGCACGTTCCTTTTGCTTGAGGCCGCCCCTGGCGATGCGGTCGATGCCTATATCGTCTCGACCGGCGGCGACGCCGGCATGATCGAGCTGTTGCGCCATCGCTGGGGCCTCGACCAGTCGGAGCTGACGCGGCTGGCTAACTACCTCTGGGCGCTGTTGCATCTCGACCTCGGCCAGTCGGTGACCTTCTCCCGACCGATCCGCGATGTGATCCTCGAACGCCTGCCCAACACGCTGCTGTTGATGGTCAGCGCCACCGCGCTCTCCTTCGGGCTCGGCTCGGCACTCGGCATCTATGCCGGTGCGCGGCCCGGGAGTTTGCGCGACCGCTTCCTGTCGATCGGCTCGCTGGCGCTCTATGCCGTGCCGGGTTTCTGGCTCGGACTGGTGCTGATCGTCGTCTTTGCCGTCGACCTGCGCTGGCTGCCGATCGGCGGCATCGAGACCTTGGCTTCCGACAAGACCGGCCTTGACCGCGCAGCCGACATCGCCGTCCATCTTATCCTGCCTGTTTCGGCCCTCGGCTTCATCTACCTGGCGCTCTATCTGCGCATGATGCGCGCCGGCATGGCCGAGGTCTGGCGGCAGGATTTCGTCTTGGCCGCGCGCGCCAAGGGATTATCACGCCGCCGCATCGTGCTCGCCCACGTCGCCCGCAATGCACTGCTGCCGCTGGTCACCATGCTCGGCCTGCAGTCGGCGCAGATGCTCGGCGGCAGTGTCGTCATCGAGAGCGTCTTTTCCGTGCCCGGCCTCGGCCGGCTGGCGCAGGAGGCAGTCGCCTCCCGCGATACGCCGCTTCTGCTCGGCATTATTCTCACCAGCGCCGTCCTGGTCATTGTCATCAACCTTGCCGTCGACATCGCCTATGCCTTCCTCGACCCGCGCGTCGGCGCCAGCGAGGCCGGCGCATGAGTGCCCTCCGCCGCTTTCTGCGCACGCCCGAGGCGGTCGCCGGCGCCATCCTCCTGGCGGCGCTGATCGCCATGGCGCTGTCGGCGTCGCTGCTGTTCCCCGGCGATCCGCAAGCGATTGCCGGGCCGGCGCTGCTGCCGCCGTTCCAGGACTGGTCGCTGCCGCTTGGCACCGATCGGCTTGGCCGCGACGTGCTGGCCGAGCTTTTTCATGGCGCCCGCACATCGCTGGCTGTCGGGATCGCCGCCGCGGCCGCCGCACTTGTCGTCGGGGCAGTGGTCGGCACATTGGCCGGCTTTGCCGGCGGCCTCGTCGACGAGGTGCTGATGCGCATCACCGACGCCTTCCAGACCGTGCCGAGCTTCCTGCTGGCACTGGCCTTCGTCAGCGTCGTCGGACCGTCGCTCGGCATCGTCGTGATCGCCATCGCGCTCGGCACCTGGACCGGACCAGCCCGTGTCGCCCGCGCGGAAGTCCTGTCCATTCGCGAACGCGATTATGTCGCCGGCGCCAGGGTCATCGGCATGCACCCGCTGGCGATCGCCTTTCGCGAGGTGCTGCCCAATGCCTTGCCGCCGGTGCTGGCGATGTCGTCGGTGATCGTCGCCGCCGCGATCCTCACCGAGGCGGCCTTGTCGTTCCTCGGCCTGGGAGATCCCAACCGGGTCACCTGGGGCGGCATGATTGCCGAAGGCCGTGCTGTCCTGCGCACCGCGCCCTTCCTGTCGATCGTGCCGGGCATAGCACTGGTGCTGACCGTGCTCGGCGTCTATCTCGCCGGCGAAGGCATCGTCGAGACGACGGCGGTCAGGAGAGGCCTGTCGTGACCGCGCTGGCTTCGATCCGCGACCTGACGGTGACCTACCGCCGTGACGGCAACGAGGCGACGGCGCTGAAGGATGTCAGCCTCGACATACAGGCTGGCGAGCGCTTGGCCATCATCGGCGAAAGCGGTTCGGGCAAGAGCACGCTGGCGCTGGCGATTGCAGGGCTGCTGCCGGCAAGCACCAAGACTGAAGGAAAGATCGATTGGTTCCTACCGTCGGCGTTGGGCGCCAAGGCACCTCCCTCTGTCCTGCCGGACATGTCCGGCAGGACAGAGGGGGCCTCGTAGAGCACAGACCGCAAAAGCTCTTCACCAGATCAAGTCACCCTCCCCGCGGCGGCCGCGATATCGGTTTCGTCTTCCAGGACCCATCCGCCAGCCTCGACCCCGTAATGCCAATCGGCAAACAAATCGCCGAAGTCGCCCGCATCCATCTCGGCCTCACCTGGTCCCAGTCCTATGCCAGGGCCAAAACCCTGCTCGAACGCGTCCGCCTGCCCGATCCTCACTCGGCCCTGCGCGCCTTCCCGCACCAGCTTTCCGGCGGCCAGAAGCAGCGTGTGGCGATCGCCGCCGCCATTGCGGCCGGTCCGAAATTGCTGATCGCCGACGAAGCGACCAGCGCGCTCGATACCATCGTGCAGGCCGAGATCGTCGCCTTGATCCGACGCCTGGTGACCGAGGACGGCATGACGCTGCTGTTCATCAGCCATGACATCGCGCTGGCGGCCGAGCTTGCCGGGCGCATCGCCGTTTTCCGCCATGGGCAGTTGGTCGAGCTTGGCATGACGGCGCAGATTGTCGGCGCCCCGGCCCAGCCCTATACGCGCGCATTGCTCGATGCCGATATCGGCCTCGACACCAAGCCGCTGCTGAACCGAGCCGGGCTCCACGCATGAGCCTGCTGGCGGTGTCCAACCTCACCAAGCGCTACCGTCGCGGCGACAACACCATCGCTGCAGTCGACGATGTCTCCTTTCACATCGAGCCGGGTGAAACGCTGGCGTTGGCCGGACCCTCCGGCAGCGGCAAATCGACGATCGCGCGGGTGGTGCTGCGATTGATCGAGCCGGACGACGGACGCATCGAGTTCGAAGGCGACGATTTCCTGGCCCTGCGCAGCGCAGCACTGCGTGCCCGCCGCGCGCGCCTGCAAATGGTGTTCCAGGACCCGCTTGCCGCCTTCAACCCGCGCGCCACAGTGGCGCGTGTGCTCGACGATCCCTTGCGCATCCATGGCATCGCTTCCCGCAGCGAGCGCCCGCGCCGCATCGCCGCCTTGCTGGAGCGCGTCGGGCTGACGGCGGACCTCGCCCCGCGTGCCATCCATGAAATCTCAGGCGGCCAGCGGCAGCGCGTCGCCATTGCCCGCGCCATCGCCACGAAGCCGTCGCTGATCGTGCTCGATGAAGCGGTGTCGGCGCTCGACGTTTCCGTGCGCGGGGAGATCCTCGAGCTTTTGCTCGACCTGCAGCGCCAGGAAAAGATCGCCTATCTCTTCATTTCACATGATCTCGGCGTCATCCGGTCGATCGCCCACCGCGTTATCCTTCTCGACGCCGGCCGGGTTGCCGAGAACGGCGATGCCCGAACCGTCATCGACGCACCGCAATCGGCCATTGGAAAGGCGCTGGTGGCGGCAGCACCGAGATTGAACCGGACCCTGATGCGGCTGGCGTCGGCCGGCCTCGATTGAGACCCGGCCGCCACCATCCGTTCGCTCAATAGCCGACGGTGAAGCGCTGCCTGATATGGGCCGGCTTCTCGATCTCGTCGACCATGACGATCGCGTAGTCCTCGAAGGAAATGCTGCTGCCCTCGTCGGAGGCGAGAAGCGTGTCCTTGCCGAGGCGGAATTTGCCGGTGCGCTCGCCAGGCACGAACATGGCGGATGGCGACAGGAACGTCCAATCGAGGTCGTCGACCGTCTTCAATCTGTCCAGGAAGTCGGCGCCCTTCTGCGCTTCTGCCTTGTAGATCGCCGGGAAGTTGGGGCTATCGACCAGCCGCTTGCCGGGCGCGACTTCGAGACTGCCGGCGCCGCCGACGACGAGATAGCGCTTCACGCCGGAGGCGCGCACCGCCTCGATCAGTGCATCGGTATCGCTATCCAGGAAATGCACAGAGCTGATCACAGCGTCATGGCCGCGGATCAGGTCCGCGAGACCTTCTGTGTCGAAGACATCGCCCTTCCTGGCCGTAACGCCCGGAAGCGCGACAATCTTTTCCGGGTTGCGCGCGATGCCCGTGACGGTATGGCCGCCATCGGAGAGTTCCCTGAGAAGGCGCGAACCGACAGCGCCCGATGCACCAATGAGAGCGACTTTTGCCATGTCTGTTTCCTTATGCTTGGGGGTCTGGAGGATGGGGTCACGCCGCCGCGATGTGGGCGACGAGATTGTCGAAGCTGCCGAACAGCGCGTTCGAACCGATGAGCCGGGGCGCATCGTTGCGGATGACCGCGAGCGAAGGCACGCCATCGGCATGCAGGCGCTGGAACAGCGCACGGCCACGGCCAACCTGGTCGCGGTGAGCCGCCAGCAATGTTTCGGTCGGCGCCTTAAGCGTTTCGGCGGCGTCCGCCATGCCGTCGGCGGCGAGCACCTCGGCCACACCGCCGATCGTCACGACATCGCGTCCTTCTACATAGCGCGCATGCTGGATCGTCTTCAGCGCCGCAAACCGGCGGCTAGGGTCCTCCAGGCCAGCGGCAGTGATGCCGAGTGTGGCGGCATGTGAGTCGAGCAGGGTGCCACGGACATTGAGGACATTGTGCCGGTAGGCCGGCGTGAACGATTGTCCGGTCAGGCGCTCGATGCGCTGGTCGTTCGCCCAGGCGTGCGCCGCAAAACCTTCATCCATCGGACGCGCGCCGGCGCCGGAAAACAGGCCGGTCGGCAGCAGCTCGACGCGCACACCGGTGGCCGACAACCGGCCGAGCATCCGGGTGGCACCATAGCACCAGCCGCAGGGCGGATCGAAAAGATAGGTCACTTCTGAATTGTTCATAATCGCTGCTACCCATGATCCCGGCTGCCGGCTTGATCGAATGCCGTTGGCTGATATGTGGCAGGTGGGGGTCTTGCGATAAATGGCACCCAATAATACAAACTGTATGATCTGATCATACAAATGGCAGCCAGCTTGGCCGAACTTCTGAACCTCAATCGGCTCGCCTACTTCACCACGGTGATGGAAACCGGCTCGTTCACGGCCGCAGCCAACCGGCTTGGCGTCGCCAAGGCCGTGGTCAGCCATCAGATCGGCAAGCTCGAAGAGGAACTGGGCGCAACGCTGCTGCAGCGCACGACCCGGCGTGTCACGCCGACCGAAGAGGGTCGCCTCTTCTATGACCGCGCGATGATCATCCTGCGGGAAGCGGAGGCCGCCTATGGCGAAATCTCGCGCGGGACCGTCGAACCGAGCGGAACGCTGAGGCTGACGGCGCCGCTCGACTACGGCACCAAGATGGTGGCTCCGGTCATGGCGGCCTATCTCAGAACCTATCCGCAGATGCGCGTCGAGGCGATCTTCGACGACGCCGTCAGCAATCTGGTGGACGAGCAGATCGATCTCGGCATCCGCGTCGGCTGGCTCACCGATTCCTCGAACCAGGCGCGGCGGCTGGGGACGATCCGGCAAATCGTGGTGGCGAGCCCTGGCTTCGCGGCGAGCCTGCCGCCCGACCTGACGCCGCACCAGGCAAGATCGCTGGCCTGGGTCGGCAACACCCAGTTGCGCGGCATCGGCCAATGGCTGTTTTCCAGGGATGGCGAAACGGTGCTGACCGAGCTCAATCCGGTCCTCATGTGCGACAAGAGCCCCGCCGCCCTTGCTTGCGTGCTCGTCGGCATCGGGCTGGGCGTCTTTCCGGACTACAGCGTCAGCGACGATATCGCCGAGGGGCGGCTGGTGCCGGTATTTGCCGACTGGAGCCTGCCGTCAGGCGGCATCCACGCAGTCTTTCCGCCGGCCCGGTTCCGGCCCGCCAAGGTTCGCACCTTCGTCGATCTGCTCGCGGCGGCCGAGAAGCGGCGATCGCGCGGCGTCGCCACGGCTTGAAGCCGATAGCGGTCAGCGGGCCTCTTGCAGGATCATCTCGGCTGCCTTCTCCGCGATCATGACGACCGGCGAGTTGGTGTTGCCCGAGACGATTGTCGGCATGATCGAGGCATCGACCACGCGCAGCCCGGCAAGCCCGTGAACACGCAGGCCGTCGTCGACCACCGCCATCGTATCCGAACCCATCTTGCAGGTGCCGACGGGGTGGAAGATCGTCGTGCCGATATCGCCGGCCTTGCGGATGAGCTCTTCATCGCCGTCATACTGCGTGCCGGGCAGCATCTCTTCCGGCGCAAAGCGCGCCACCGCCCGAGCCTTCATCAAACTGCGGACATGGCGCAACGACGCGACGGCCACGCTGCGGTCTCCCTCGGTGGAAAGATAGTTCGGCCGGATCTTCGCCGTCTCCCGCGCGTCGGACGAACCCATGTGCACGCTGCCCCGGCTTTCCGGACGCAGATTGCAGACCGAGACGGTGACCGCGGGAAAGCGATGCAGCGGCTCGCCCAGACGGTCGGTGCTCAGCGGTTGCACATGATATTCCAGATCGGGCGTTGCGAGGCGCGGATCGCTCCTGGCGAAGATGCCGAGCTGGCTTGGCGCCATCGACAGCGGCCCGCTGCGCTTGAGCGCGTATTCCAGCCCCATCGACGCACGGCTGACCAGATTGTGGTAACGCTGGTTGAGCGTGGCAGTGTTGGCGACCTTGAAGACGGTGCGGATCTGCAGATGGTCCTGCAGGTTTTCTCCGACGCCCGGCAAAGCATGACGAACATCCACGCCGATGCCCGAGAGCAGGTCGGGGCGACCCACCCCCGACAGTTCGAGCAGCTTGGGCGAGTTGATGGCGCCGGCCGCAAGGATCGTCTGTCCAGCGCGGACCTGATGCAGGCGGCCGCCTTGGCGGAAAACCAGTCCGGTGACGCGCCGGCCGTCGAATTCGAGACGTTCGGTCTCCGCGCCGAGCACTACGCGCAGGTTCTTGCGCCCCGCTATGCCACGCAGGAAGGCCTTCGATGTGTTCCAGCGCACGCCCTTCCTCTGGTTGACCTCGAAATAGCCCGAGCCTTCATTGGTGCCGGTGTTGAAGTCTTCGGTGCGCGGAATGCCGAGTTCCTCGGCCGCGTCCCGGAAGGCGTCGAGGATCGGCCATGAAAGCCGCTGCCGTTCGACCCGCCACTCGCCGCCGCTGCCGTGCATGGCGCCTTTGCCGCCGTGATAATCTTCCGATTTGAGGAAATAGGGCAACACGTCGTCCCAGCCCCAGCCGGCATTGCCGGCCTGGCGCCAGCCATCATAGTCGGCAGCCTGGCCGCGCATGTAGATCATGCCGTTGATCGATGAACAGCCGCCAAGCACCTTGCCGCGCGGATAGTTGAGGCTGCGTCCGTTGAGACTGGCTTCCGGCTCGGTCTTCATCATCCAGTCGGTACGCGGGTTGCCCATGCAGAAGAGGTAGCCGATCGGGATATCGACCCAGTGATAGCGGTCGCTGCCGCCGGCCTCGAGCAGCAGCACCTTGTTGCGCGGATCGGCCGAGAGCCGGTTGGCGAGCACGCAGCCGGCGGAGCCGGCACCGACGATGACGTAGTCGTAACTGCCGAACGGAGACGGTGAAGCTTCGGTCACGTGCGCGCCTGCTGTCCGGCGATGCGCTCCCACATCGGGGTCATCGCCTGGTTGATCTCGCCATAGAGTCGATACCGCCGTGCGTATGCGTGAGCAACCGTCTCGTTGGGTACAAAATGTCGGGCGGCCGCTGTCATGGCGGCTGCACCGGCACTGTAGTCCGCGAAAATGCCGACGCCGGTGCCCGCCGCGATCGCCGCTCCCAGCGCGCCGGTTTCGCGGCTGCGCGCCACGGTGACGGGCACGCCGAGCACATCGGCGAAAATCTGCGGCCAGACGCTGCTGCGCGAGCCGCCGCCGGACAGCACCACCTGGTCGAAATCGGCGCCCGCTTTGTGCAAGGTCTCGACATGGCGCTTGTGCTCGAAGGCGACACCCTCGAACAGCGCACGCAGCAGATGGGCTCGGCTGTGCCAGCCGGCGATGCCGTAGAAGCCGGCGCGCGCATGGCCATTCTGCTGCGAGCCATAAAGGAAGGGATGATAGATCGGGATGTCGCTGTTGGGATCGACGGACGCCACCAGTTCGCTGCACAATTCGAATGGCGACTTGCCGGCTTCGCCGCCATGTTCGAGGAATTCGCGAACGATCCATTCGAGATTGGCGGCCGAGGTGGCACTGGATTCGATCGCCAGATAGCGCTGGCGATCGAAAGTCGACAGCATGAAGATCGAAGGGTCGCGGATCGGCTTGTCGGTGATGACCTGGTTGATGCTCCAGGTTCCGGCGATGACCGAGGCGGCACCGGTTCTGGTCACGCCCGAACCGACCGCGCTGGCGACGACATCGAACAGCCCGGCAACGACCGGCGTGCCGGCGCGCAGTCCCGTCAGGGCCGCCACCTCCGCGCTGACATGGCCGGCAATGTCGGCCGATTCCAGCACTGGCGGCAGCAGGTCCATGCAATCGCCGAGCCCATAGGCGGCAAGCAGGTCCGGTTCGTAGCGGCGGTCCTGCATCTGCAGCAGGCCGCAGCCCGACATATCTGAAGTATCGCTGCTGCGCGCATCTGTCAGGCGGTTGACGACGAAATCCTTGCACAGGAACACAGTTCCGATGCTGGCAAACAAAGCCGGCGAAAAGCGCTTGAGCCAGGCAAGCAGGGTCGGCGTCTGCGCCGCCCACGGCCGCTGCAGGCAGTGTGCGTAGGTGCGGTCGCCGACATTCTGCTCTGCCCACTCGGCAACGATATCGACGGCGCGTGTGTCGAGCGACTGGATGCCGATCAATGGCGCGCCCGCACGATCGAGCGCGTAGAGCCCGTTGCCATGGCCGGCGCAGCCGATGGCGACGATCTCGCCGGCGTCGATACCGGCTTCAGCGATGCATTGACCAATGACCGAGACCGCATTGCGCCAGAGTTCGTCGAGGTCGCGTTCGACATGTCCGGGCTTTGGCATGGACGAGCGGCCGTCACGGGCGGCGAATGCCAGTTCGCGGCCCGACAGGTCGAAGAGAATGGCCTTGATGACGGTGTTGCCGGCATCGAGACCGAGGATATAGCTTGCCATTGGCGCCTCCCGAGACTGCAGCCTATGCCTGGTTGTACAGATCCCAGGCTGCGCCGCCATCGGCATCGTCGTGAATGATTGCCATCAGCCCGCGCACGACAGCGCTCGGGTTGGCATGCTGGTAGATGTTGCGGCCATAGACCATGCCAAGCGCACCCTGTGCCATCAAGGCGGCCGACTTGTCGAACACGGCACGCAGATCCTCCTTGCCGCCGCCGCGCACCAGCACCGGGCAGCGCGCCGCCTCGACAACGCGGTGGAAGTCGTTGGGATCGGTGGTCGGGTCGGCCTTGACGATATCGGCACCCATCTCGCGGGCAAGCCGGGTCAAGGTGACGATCTTATCGGCGTCGCCGTCTACCATGTAGCCGCCATGCTCGGTGACCGGCAGCATGGCCAGCGGCTCGATCATCAGCGGCAGGCCGTATTTCTCGCAATCGGCGCGCACGCGGGCGATGTTCTGCACGCATTGGCGGAACAGGTCCGGCTCGTCGGGTAGCATGAACAGATTGACCACGACGCAAGCCGCATCCATCTCGATGGCGCCAAGCAAGGGCTCGGCCTCGTTCTGCAGCACCGCCCACATCGCCCGGTGGCGTATCCTGTTATAGGGATTGCCCATGTCGATGCGCATCACCAGCGCCGGCTTGTCCTCGCCAGGCACGGCCTGCAGCAGGTCAACCTGGCCGTAGTTCATCTGGATGGCGTCGGGGCCGGCCTTGACCAGCTGGTTGACCACGCTGGCCATGTCTTCCAGCCCGGCAAGGAAACTCGGCTCGTTGCAGACGCCATGATCGATGGCGACGTCGAGGCAGCGGCCGCCGCCGAACAGCCGGTTCATACGGACTTTCTTGTTTACGCGCATAGGGCGCTCCTTTGATGTGTCTGGAGGTCGATGCCGTGCCGGTCGGCCAGCAAGGCGAGGAAGGTCGAGCGCTCGGTGGCAGCCTCGCTGGCGCTCCAGTCCTTGTGCGCCGCCAGCATGTCGAGAACGGCGTTGACGAGGTCGAAGCTGAGACCGCCTGAAATGGCGATGGTGGTGCGGCGCAAGAACAGGTCGGCAAGGCACTCGACCTGCTCGCGCTCGATGATGCGGCCTATCTCGCTTGCCGAATAGTCCGACAGTGGCAGCATCTGTTCGCCCGCCGGGTGCGAAACGAAATCCCTGGCCAACGTGCCATAGCGCTGCAGAAGCGTTTGCGCGCGCTCGACCGTCAGGCCATGCTCGGCGGCGAATGATGCGCACCAGGCGTCCGGATCGGCCGGAAAATCACGGCCGCCACCGATGGCCATGTCCTGCGTTCCCTGGCTGCGCGCGAGGCCGAGCCGCTTCAGTGCCATGTCGGCGGCCAGCGCTCCAAACGAACGGAAGGTGGTCCACTTGCCGCCGATCATGCACAGTGTCGCCGGCAGATGCCCGCTCGCTTCTACGAACTCGCAAAAATGATCGCGCGGTATGCGGCTGGTAAAACTGTCCTCGCTGGCGGGCAAGGGTCGCACGCCGGCGAAGCGGAACACGATCTGGTTTTCAGCTACTTTGATCGAGGGGAATACAAAGGCGAGCGACTGCAGGATGTAGCGCTGCTCGTCCTCCTCGCAACGCACCTTGTCCGGATCGTCGACCCGGATGTCGGTCGAGCCGATCAGCACCTTGCCGAGATAGGGAAACAGGATGCAGATGCGCCCGTCCTCGTTCTCGTAATAGACCATATGGCCGCCGAGCGCGTCGAACAGTTCTGCATTGTCGACGATGAGATGCGAGCCCTTGGTGCCGCCCATCATCGTCTGCGCCGCCGCCCCGATGGCCTTGTTGGTCAGGTCGATCCAGCCGCCAGTAGCGTTGATGACCAATTGCGCCCGTACCGGCAGTTGTTCGCCCGTCAGCGTGTCGGTAATGGCGAGGCTATCACCTGTCGACGATACCTGAGCGTAGTTCAAGGCGCGGGCGTTCGCCGCGCTCGCCGTGGCGTCCAGCAGCATCTCCAGGCCGAGGCGTTCGGGCCGGCTCACCCAGGCGTCGTAATAGGTCGCCGAATTGCGGATCGCCGGATTGATCGCCGGCCATTTTCTCAAGGTTTCGGCGCGGCCCCTGAACCTGTGCGTCGGCATCAAACGCCGTGCGGCGGTGAACAGGTCGTACATGGCAAGGCCGGTCTTGATGACCAGCGCACCACGCCGGCTCGGCCGCCGCGTCAGACCCAGGAAACGCACCGCACCGTTGGCAAGGCCGGAGAAAATGTCGAAGATCGGCACCGTCGTCGGCAACGGGGCCACATAGTGCGGGGCATTCCTCAGCAGCCGGTCACGTTCGAGCAGCGATTCGCGCACCAGTTTGAATTCGCCGTTTTCGAGGTAGCGCAGGCCGCCATGCACCATGCGTGAAAGGGCGGCACTGGCGCCGCTGCAATAGTCGCCCTTTTCCGCCAGCACGACATCGACGCCTTGCAGCGCCAGTTCGCGAAAGACGCTGATGCCGTTGATGCCGCCACCGATGACGAGCACGGCGATATCAGGCCGGTCGCGCAGACCGGCTAACGTATGGCTACGGTTCATCGGGGCTGTTGCCTTTTTTTCTCAGGCATCCATCGCGGTGAGATGCGCGGCTGCCGCGGCGTCGATTGCCGCAAGCTCGCCTGCCGCAAGCGTGATCTCCCCGGCCCGCGCATTGTCGAGCGCCTGTTCGGGATTGCGCGCGCCGCACAGGGCGAAGGTGATGCCCGGCTGGGCGAGCGTCCAGGCGATGACGATCTGCGCGGTCGACGCCTGGTGGCTCTCGGCGATAGGGGCGATGGCCTCCTTCAGCTTTGCCACCTTCTGTCGGTTGGCCGTGGAAAAGCGCGGGTTGTCCTTGCGCTGGTCGTCGCCGCCGAATGTGCGGCCGGGGTCGACCGTGCCGGTGAGCAGCCCCAGCGCCAGCGACGAATAGCTGAGCGTGGCGATGTCATGGCGGCGAGTGATCGGCAGCAGGCTGCTCTCGATGTCGCGGTCGATCATCGAATAGCGCTCCTGGATCGCATCGAGCTGGCCGGCATCGATATAATGGCCAAGATCCTCGGCGCTGATATTGCTGGCGCCGATGGCGCGGATCTTGCCGGCTGCCTTGAGCTTTTCCAATGCCGCCATCGTCTCGGCGATCGGCGTCGTCGGGTCCTGCCAATGGGTGATGTAGAGGTCGATATGATCGGTGCCGAGACGCCGCAGGCTCTGCTCGACCTCATAGGCGATGCCGTCGGCGCCGAGATAGCGATGCACTGGCTTGTCGTCCTGGTCGAAGAAATGCCCGCCCTTGCCCGAATGCCAGTTCAGCCCGCATTTGGTCGCGATCACCACCTTGTCGCGCTTGCCCTTGATGGCGGTGCCGACGATCGCCTCGCTGCGGCCAAGACCGTAGGCCGGCGCTGTGTCGATCAGGCTGAGGCCGGCATCGATCGAGGCTTCGATCGCCCGCACCGACTCCTTTTCGTCGGTGCCGCCCCACATCCATCCGCCAATCGCCCAGGTGCCCAGGCCCACGGCCGACGCCGATATGCCGGACTTGCCGATCTGCCGCTGGATCTGTCGAGAATTCATGCTGCCTCCTGTTCGGCCAGCTCGAGGATCTGGAGCCCCGTGGCCTCGTCCGTGACGATGGTGTCGAGATGATTTCCGCGCATTGCGGCGAGGATCGGCGCGACCTTGCTGGCGCCACTTGCAATGCCGATCGAGCGCGGGATGGTCGCGAACTCGTCAAGCGTCAGCGAGACCAGCGAACGGTTGAGCGAGTAATTGCAAAGCTTGCCCCGGCGATCGATGAGATGGGCGAGCAGCTCGCCTGTTGCCCCGGACTTCTCGATCGCCTGGCGATCGGCATTCGAGGACGGATGCAGGTCGTAGTAACTGGAATCGTCGGTCAGGATGGATCCGACACCCACCACCGCGACATCGGCCTCGCGCGCCTTGCGAAACACGTCTGCGACGGAGCTGATGCCCATCAGCATCTCGCGCTGCTGCGCGGTATCGGCAAACAACGGCGCATGGATCTGATAGGCGCGGCCGCCGAGCTTGTCGGCCATCAGCGAGGCGACATGGTTGACATCGGTGTAGTGCTTGCCCTGGACCAGCCCGGTGGCGGGAATGATTTCGACGTCGTAGCGGCGCCCCGGCTTGAGACCGGCGACCAGCGCGCTGACGCCCTTGCCGCCGGTGATCGAGATGGTGTCGCCGTCCTTGATGGTGTCGAGCAGCAGCCCAGCCGCAGCCTCGCCGACCCGCTGCAGGGCGGTGTGCGGATTTTCGGAGACCGACGGCACCACCATCGCCCGCTCGATGCCGCCCAGCGCCACCAGCCGCGCTTCCAGGTCGACCAGATGGTCGATCGGCGACTTGATCTTGATCTCGACGAGACCGAGCTGGTGACCGCGCTTGATCAGCCGGTTGACGGTCGCGTGCGAGATGCCGAGTTCCCCGGCGATCTCGGCCTGGGTCTTGCCTTCGACATAATGCAGGACAAGCGCCTGGTGCATCTGACGAACAGCGGCGATGTCGTCGCGGGTGTTGGGAGGGGCCATGGTCTTGTTTCGCCGCCTTTGAGGTTCAGGACTTCTTGCGGTGCAGGAAGTGATCGATCGACACCGCTGCCAGCAGGATGCATCCCTTGATCATGTCCTGCCAATAGACCGAGACATCGAGCAGGATAAGCGAGCTCGTCACCACCGACAGCAGAGCCATGCCGAGGATCGCCCCGAAGATGGTGCCCGAGCCGCCATTCAGCGAGGCGCCGCCGATGACGGCCGCGGCGATGATGTTGAGCTCCATGCCGGCGCCGAAGGTCGGCGTCGCCGCGCCGAAGCGCGCCATGTAGATGACGCCGGCCACTCCGGCGAGGGTCGAGCACAGCACCGTGACCCAGAACTTCACCTGATTGGTCCTGATGCCGGAGAACTGCGCGGCCTTCTCGTTGGAGCCGGTGTAGAAAACCTTGCGGAAGGCCGTGGCGCGACGCAGCAGGAAGTCGAAGATCGCCACCACGACGATGAAGATCAGGATGACATAGGGGATGTTGTTGAAACTGCCCTGGCCGATGGCCTTGAAGGCCGGCGGCAAGGTGAACAGCGACAGCGGCGTGCCCTTGGTGACCACCAGGCACATGCCGCGCACGATGACCATGGCGGCCAGCGACGTGATGAAATGATTGAGCCCTATCACGGTCACGAAGAAGCCCATGGCCGCGCCGATCAGCGCGCTGACGCCGATGCCGATCAGGCTTGCCGTCCAGGGATCGAGCCCGGCGAGGAACAGCGCACCCGAGACCACCATCGAGAAACACACGACGGAGCCGACGGAAAGGTCGATGCCGCCGACGATGAGCAGGACGGTCATGCCGACGACGACGATGCCTTCGATGGAGAAGCTCATCAGCATGGCGCGGAAATTGCCCCATGTCAGGAAGTGCGGCGAGGCGAAGCTCATGGCGATGCACAGCGCCAGGATGATGACGATCAGCCCGGCCTCGCGCATCGAGGCGAGGTGAGCGAAGTTGATGCGCCGCCCGGCGGACTTGATCTCGGCGTGCACGAGCGCTTCTCCTGATTCCCTAGGCGACATTCTGGGCCTGCCTTTGAATTGAACTGTCCTGGACGCCCGAGGCGAGCATGATGATGGCTTCCTCGCCGAGCTCGCTGGCGGCGAGTTCGCCGGCGATCCTGCCTTCGCGCACCACAAGAACGCGGTCGCACAAGCCAATCAGCTCCGGCAGTTCGGACGAGATGATGATGACGCCGACACCGCTGCCGGCTAGCTGGCGCAGCAGCCGGTGAATCTCGACCTTGGCGCCGACATCGATCCCGCGCGTCGGCTCGTCCATGATGATGACCTTGGGACTGACGGACAGCTGCTTGGCGATGGCAACCTTCTGCTGGTTGCCACCGCTCAGCGTCGACACAGTGGCCTCGATGCCGGCCATGCGCACGCCGAGCCTGCCGGTCAGCTCCCGCGCCTGACGATCCTCGGCCTTGCGGTCGAGCAGGCCGAGGCGCCCGGTGAGCCGGCCGAGGTCGAGCGCCGATATGTTCGCCGCGATCGGCAGATCGAGGAACACGCCGGAGCCTTTGCGATCCTCAGAGAGATAGACCAGCCCCGCCTTGACCGCATCGCCATAACTGCGCAGCCGCAGCTGCTTTCCGTCGAGCGCGACGGTTCCAGAGGTCATTGGCCTGAGGCCGCAGACCGTCTGTGCGATCTCGCTACGGCCGGCGCCGATCAGGCCGCCTATGCCCAGAATTTCGCCAGCGCGAAGCTGCAGATCGACGTCGGCGAAGCGGCGCCCATCGGAAAGCCCCTCGACCGACAGGAGAAGGCGCCCAGGCTCTTGCGGCGCCAGCTTGTCGGGATAGAGCTGGGTGATTTCGCGGCCCACCATCTTGCGCACGACATCGTCGGGTGAAACGGCGGCTATCGCATCGGTCGCCACGTAGCGGCCGTCGCGGAAGACGGTGACGCGGTCGCAGAGCGAGAAGATCTCGGCCATGCGGTGGCTGATATAGACCACCGAAATGCCACGTTCCCTAAGCCCGCGCACGATCGAGAACAGGCGTTGCGCTTCGCTTTCGGTGAGTGCGGCGGTCGGCTCGTCGAGCATCAGCACCTTGCAGTCGAGCGTCAGCGCCTTGGCGATCTCGACAAGCTGTTGGTTGGAAATGGAGAGGTCGGCGACCCTGGTGCGCACCGGAATGGGCGCGAGCAGGTCCACGACCTTCTGGGCGTCAGCGTAGAGCTTCTGGAAATTCATCAGCGGCGCGCGCCGGCTGTTGATCGCGGCCATGTAGATGTTTTCGGCAACGGTGGCGTCCTGGCAGAGCGCGATCTCCTGGTGGACGAGCGCGATGCCGAGACGTTGGGCGGCCGCGGGCGAGTGGATCGAAACTCGCTCGCCATCGATCAGGATGTCGCCCTCGTCGGGCTGCAATACACCGGCGATCATGTTCATCAGCGTCGACTTGCCGGCGCCGTTCTCGCCGCACAGCGCATGGATTTCGCCGCGCCGCAGCTCGAACCGCACGTCGTTCAGTGCCTTGACCGGGCCGAACGCCTTGGACAGGCCGCGGATTTCAAGAATGGGCGACTGGGTCACGCCATGCTCCTGCGATGCTTGCGGGGGAGGAAGGAGGCCGAAGCCTCCTTCCCGGTTGGTCCGGCCTTGTGGAGGCCGGGGCGGCGATCGAGACTATTCCTCGATGCCCTTGGTGCCGCGACGCTTGAGGTACTTGTCCCAGTAGAAGTCGTCCGCATTGTCCTTGGAGACGATGGAGAAGCCATTGTCGACGAAGGGCACGCTCATCGGGTTGAAACCCGAACGCTTGGCGTCGTTCATCGGATCGATCAGGCCGGGATGCTTGGCCATCCACAACAGCATGAAGCCCATATAGCCCTGCATGCCCTGGTTGGGATTGACCGAGCCGAAGATCTCGCCGGCCTTGATCATGTCGAGGATCTTGGCGTTGACGTCGGCGAGCATGACGCGGATCTTGCCGCCGCCTTCCTTGGCGGCCTGGGCAGCACCGATGGCCGAGTTGGCCTCCGGCATGAAGACGGCGCCGAGGTCCGGATGCGCCTGCGCCAAGCTCAGAACCGCCTGATAGGCCTTGGTCGGATCCTGGTTCGAAGCGGCGCGGCCGACGAGCTTCATGTCAGGCCATTTGGCTTCCATGCGGGCAACGAAGGCGTTGACGCGCTTGTCGTGGTTGTCCTGGCCGGGATTCTCCAGCACCGCATATTCCCCCTTGCCATCCATCGCCTTGGCAACGGCGTCGGCGGCATAGGTGCCTTCGGCATTGTTGTCGGAGGTGATGTAGGAGACGCGCTTGGAATTCGGCGAGTCGGCGGCGAAGGTCACCACCGCGGTGCCCTGCTCGATGGCGCGGTTGATCGGCTCGATGAACGGATCGGAGTTCATCGGGTGTACCAGTATGCCGGCAGGCTTCTGCGCCAGCGCCTGGTCGAAGGTCGCGATCTGCTTGTTGACGTCGTATTCCGGCGTACCCGTATAGGCGGTCTCGCAGCCGAACTGCTGGCCGGCCTGCTTGAACATTTCATAGACCGGGAACCAGTATTCGACGCCCGAGACCATCACGTTCATGACGTATTTTTCACCCGGCTCGCATTTGAACGGGTTAGGGGTTTCGGCGCGTACCTGCATCGACCCGAAGCAGGTCGATGCAGCCGCCGCGATTGCGAGCGTGCTCAGAAATTTGCGCAAGTTTCCTCCCTTGGCCGAAGCCATCCTCAATGACCGTTGCAGGCACTCAGTGAGCGCTGCCGTATGGATTTGATGATGCCGACCTTCCTCCGAAAGCCGACGATCGGGACATTACAGCCCGGGCGCGCATTGTCAATATAATTCACATAGTGAAATATATTTCATACTCTACTTCAAGGGGATTCCTACGCTCCGGTCGACGAGGCTGGGCGCGGCCGCCAAGATGCCGTACGGGCTGGGCAAGGCCTTACCGGCCTTTGGCCGCGAAACCGGAGAGGGTGGCGGAGTATCCGCACGGGGGGCTCGCATGGTACCCTCCCGCCGGCCGCGTCTTTATCGCCTGAAGCCCCCGATCCTGTCTTTGATAGATCTGTTCCGGGCGCAGCGTGACGCTCTCCATATGTCCGCTTGGCCAGAAAGTCGGCTGCAGCTTCGGCTTCGCTTTCGGGGGCCTGAGCCTGGGCAGATCGATGGCCACCCCAGCCGCATATCAAAACGGCGCGCGGGCATTTGTGGCTGGCGGGCTGTTTTTGAAGTTTGGTTTTGGGGAGAGGATTTGCGTTTTCTGTCTGGCGGCTTGGCTTGGCTGGTTGCGGGCGCCTGATGACAGGCCGGCAGCACGGCACGGCACAAAACAAAAGAGCCCGCACGATGGCGGGCTTTTTTGAATTTGGTTGCGGGGACAGGATTTGAACCTGTGACCTTCAGGTTATGAGCCTGACGAGCTACCGGGCTGCTCCACCCCGCGTCAATTTTTGTGTAAGCCGAGGCCTACAGATAGGTATATGGCTGACCAAATGAAAGGGCCGCTTACGCGGCCCGTGATCCCTTGGCGGGCCATTTCATAAAGAGAAGATTTCTCTCCATCCGATTTGGATGTGAGATCAACGTGCGTTTGGCAGACCTGGCAGCGACCTACTCTCCCGCGTCTTGAGACGAAGTACCATCAGCGCTGGAGCGTTTCACGGCCGAGTTCGGAATGGGATCGGGTGCAGCCGCTCCGCCATAACCACCAGGTCGGCAAAACGCACGTTGTTCGAGAAGCTTTTGAGCGAAGGCGCACAAAGAGACATCGGCAGCGGAGCTGTCGGGTGCCTCTCGGGGCTGTTCGCTGGTCTTTGTGTGCCTTTACGGTTCTTGGTCTGGCGCCTTTCGAAGCGAAGCTTCGCAAGGTCGACCGACCGTCGGCGCTGATGCGCCGCACCCACGTAGCGCCGCCCGCAGGGCGGAACAAGCGTGAGTGAGAACAGACCATCTGACTTTGTCAGATGGGCATAAGGAATGAGAACGATCAAGCCGATCGAACTATTAGTACCGGTAAGCTTCAAGCGTTGCCGCTCTTCCACACCCGGCCTATCAACGTGGTCGTCTTCCACGGTTCTCAGGGAATACTCGTTTTAAGGTGGGTTTCCCGCTTAGATGCCTTCAGCGGTTATCCCGTCCGGATATAGCTACCCTGCTATGCGGCTGGCGCCACAACAGGTCCACCAGAGATCCGTCCATCCCGGTCCTCTCGTACTAGGGACAGATCCTTTCAATATTCCTACACCCACGGCAGATAGGGACCGAACTGTCTCACGACGTTCTGAACCCAACTCACGTACCGCTTTAAATGGCGAACAGCCATACCCTTGGGACCTGCTCCAGCCCCAGGATGCGATGAGTCGACATCGAGGTGCCAAACAACCCCGTCGATATGGACTCTTGGGGGTCATCAGCCTGTTATCCCCGGCGTACCTTTTATCCGTTGAGCGATGGCCCTTCCACGCGGGACCACCGGATCACTATGACCGACTTTCGTCTCTGCTCGACTTGTCAGTCTCGCAGTCAGGCAGGCTTATGCCATTGCACTCAGCGAACGATTTCCGACCGTTCTGAGCCCACCATCGCGCGCCTCCGTTACTCTTTAGGAGGCGACCGCCCCAGTCAAACTACCCACCATACATTGTCCCGGACCCGGATAACGGGCCGCGGTTAGACATCCATAGTAATAAGGGTGGTATTTCAAGGGTGGCTCCACCTGAGCTGGCGCCCAGGCTTCAAAGCCTACCACCTATCCTACACATGCCACTACGAATGCCAATGTAAAGCTATAGTAAAGGTGCACGGGGTCTTTCCGTCTAACCGCAGGAACCCCGCATCTTCACGGGGAATTCAATTTCACTGAGTCTATGCTGGAGACAGCGGGGAAGTCGTTACGCCATTCGTGCAGGTCGGAACTTACCCGACAAGGAATTTCGCTACCTTAGGACCGTTATAGTTACGGCCGCCGTTTACTGGGGCTTCGATTCAGAGCTTGCACCCCTCCTCTTAACCTTCCAGCACCGGGCAGGCGTCAGACCCTATACGTCGTCTTGCGACTTCGCAGAGCCCTGTGTTTTTGATAAACAGTCGCTACCCCCTGGTCTGTGCCACCCTCCTCTACTTGCGTAGAAAAGGGTCACGCTTCTTCCGAAGTTACGCGTGCAATTTGCCGAGTTCCTTCAGCATAGTTCTCTCAAGCGCCTTGGTATACTCTACCAGACCACCAGTGTCGGTTTCGGGTACGGTTTATAAGGAGGAGCTATTTCCTGGAACCACGCAGCAGCCCGTTCAATCCGATAAGATTGGACTACCTCAATGATCCGTCACTACCTCCAAGCCCACGAATATTAACGTGGTTCCCATCGACTACGCGTTTCCGCCTCGTCTTAGGGGCCGGCTAACCCTGCTCAGATTAGCTTTAAGCAGGAACCCTTGGTCTTTCGGCGGGGGAGTCTCTCACTCCCCTTACGTTACTCATGTCAGCATTCGCACTTCTGATACCTCCACCACCCCTCACGGGTATGGCTTCATCAGCTTACAGAACGCTCCGCTACCGCTTGGCCCTTGCGGACCAAACCCTAAGCTTCGGTGTATGGCTTTAGCCCCGTTACATTTTCGGCGCAAAGACCCTTATTTAGACCAGTGAGCTGTTACGCTTTCTTTAAATGATGGCTGCTTCTAAGCCAACATCCTGGTTGTTTTGGGATCCTCACATCCTTTCCCACTTAGCCATAACTTGGGGACCTTAGCTGTAGGTCAGGGTTGTTTCCCTTTTCACGACGGACGTTAGCACCCGCCGTGTGTCTGCCGACTAGTACTCCCAGGTATTCGGAGTTTGGTTAGGTTTGGTAATCCGGTGAGGACCCCTAGCCCATCCAGTGCTCTACCCCCTGGGGTATTCGGTCGACGCTCTACCTAAATAGATTTCGCGGAGAACCAGCTATTTCCGAGTTTGATTGGCCTTTCACCCCTAGCCACAAGTCATCCCGAACTATT
>NZ_CM148370.1:1755000-1757500 GCF_055901535.1 Mesorhizobium sp. WSM1343 | reverse complement strand
GCCGGCAGCACGGCACGGCACAAAACAAAAGAGCCCGCACGATGGCGGGCTTTTTTGAATTTGGTTGCGGGGACAGGATTTGAACCTGTGACCTTCAGGTTATGAGCCTGACGAGCTACCGGGCTGCTCCACCCCGCGTCAATTTTTGTGTAAGCCGAGGCCTACAGATAGGTATATGGCTGACCAAATGAAAGGGCCGCTTACGCGGCCCGTGATCCCTTGGCGGGCCATTTCATAAAGAGAAGATTTCTCTCCATCCGATTTGGATGTGAGATCAACGTGCGTTTGGCAGACCTGGCAGCGACCTACTCTCCCGCGTCTTGAGACGAAGTACCATCAGCGCTGGAGCGTTTCACGGCCGAGTTCGGAATGGGATCGGGTGCAGCCGCTCCGCCATAACCACCAGGTCGGCAAAACGCACGTTGTTCGAGAAGCTTTTGAGCGAAGGCGCACAAAGAGACATCGGCAGCGGAGCTGTCGGGTGCCTCTCGGGGCTGTTCGCTGGTCTTTGTGTGCCTTTACGGTTCTTGGTCTGGCGCCTTTCGAAGCGAAGCTTCGCAAGGTCGACCGACCGTCGGCGCTGATGCGCCGCACCCACGTAGCGCCGCCCGCAGGGCGGAACAAGCGTGAGTGAGAACAGACCATCTGACTTTGTCAGATGGGCATAAGGAATGAGAACGATCAAGCCGATCGAACTATTAGTACCGGTAAGCTTCAAGCGTTGCCGCTCTTCCACACCCGGCCTATCAACGTGGTCGTCTTCCACGGTTCTCAGGGAATACTCGTTTTAAGGTGGGTTTCCCGCTTAGATGCCTTCAGCGGTTATCCCGTCCGGATATAGCTACCCTGCTATGCGGCTGGCGCCACAACAGGTCCACCAGAGATCCGTCCATCCCGGTCCTCTCGTACTAGGGACAGATCCTTTCAATATTCCTACACCCACGGCAGATAGGGACCGAACTGTCTCACGACGTTCTGAACCCAACTCACGTACCGCTTTAAATGGCGAACAGCCATACCCTTGGGACCTGCTCCAGCCCCAGGATGCGATGAGTCGACATCGAGGTGCCAAACAACCCCGTCGATATGGACTCTTGGGGGTCATCAGCCTGTTATCCCCGGCGTACCTTTTATCCGTTGAGCGATGGCCCTTCCACGCGGGACCACCGGATCACTATGACCGACTTTCGTCTCTGCTCGACTTGTCAGTCTCGCAGTCAGGCAGGCTTATGCCATTGCACTCAGCGAACGATTTCCGACCGTTCTGAGCCCACCATCGCGCGCCTCCGTTACTCTTTAGGAGGCGACCGCCCCAGTCAAACTACCCACCATACATTGTCCCGGACCCGGATAACGGGCCGCGGTTAGACATCCATAGTAATAAGGGTGGTATTTCAAGGGTGGCTCCACCTGAGCTGGCGCCCAGGCTTCAAAGCCTACCACCTATCCTACACATGCCACTACGAATGCCAATGTAAAGCTATAGTAAAGGTGCACGGGGTCTTTCCGTCTAACCGCAGGAACCCCGCATCTTCACGGGGAATTCAATTTCACTGAGTCTATGCTGGAGACAGCGGGGAAGTCGTTACGCCATTCGTGCAGGTCGGAACTTACCCGACAAGGAATTTCGCTACCTTAGGACCGTTATAGTTACGGCCGCCGTTTACTGGGGCTTCGATTCAGAGCTTGCACCCCTCCTCTTAACCTTCCAGCACCGGGCAGGCGTCAGACCCTATACGTCGTCTTGCGACTTCGCAGAGCCCTGTGTTTTTGATAAACAGTCGCTACCCCTGGTCTGTGCCACCCTCCTCTACTTGCGTAGAAAAGGGTCACGCTTCTTCCGAAGTTACGCGTGCAATTTGCCGAGTTCCTTCAGCATAGTTCTCTCAAGCGCCTTGGTATACTCTACCAGACCACCAGTGTCGGTTTCGGGTACGGTTTATAAGGAGGAGCTATTTCCTGGAACCACGCAGCAGCCCGTTCAATCCGATAAGATTGGACTACCTCAATGATCCGTCACTACCTCCAAGCCCACGAATATTAACGTGGTTCCCATCGACTACGCGTTTCCGCCTCGTCTTAGGGGCCGGCTAACCCTGCTCAGATTAGCTTTAAGCAGGAACCCTTGGTCTTTCGGCGGGGAGTCTCTCACTCCCCTTACGTTACTCATGTCAGCATTCGCACTTCTGATACCTCCACCACCCCTCACGGGTATGGCTTCATCAGCTTACAGAACGCTCCGCTACCGCTTGGCCCTTGCGGACCAAACCCTAAGCTTCGGTGTATGGCTTTAGCCCCGTTACATTTTCGGCGCAAAGACCCTTATTTAGACCAGTGAGCTGTTACGCTTTCTTTAAATGATGGCTGCTTCTAAGCCAACATCCTGGTTGTTTTGGGATCCTCACATCCTTTCCCACTTAGCCATAACTTGGGGACCTTAGCTGTAGGTCAGGGTTGTTTCCCTTTTCACGACGGACGTTAGCACCCGCCGTGTGTCTGC
>NZ_CM148370.1:0-1750000 GCF_055901535.1 Mesorhizobium sp. WSM1343 | reverse complement strand
TACACAGGGGAAGACGCCACCGGAATGGCCGAAGCCATCGCCAAGTTGCTCAATGCGACGGCGCTCAAGGCTGGAACCGTGCTGCGCGTCGGCCTCGAGGTTCACGGCGATGCCGCCAAGGTCGTGCGCACCAGCGTCTACGACCGGACCCAGCACATCGTCACCATCGCGCTCAACGATCGCGGCCAGTATGTGCCGGCGCAGGAACCGGATCCGAACCCCGAATTGCTGACGGCCTTCGATGATTCGTCGGCGCCGGTGGTGGTGCGCGGCAACCTGCCCAACGTCTATGACGGCATCTACCGCGCCGCCTACTCCTACGGCATGTCCAAGGCGATGACGCAGCGGTTGATCAAGCTGCTGGCGTCCGACGTCGACTTCCAGTCTCGCCTCAGCCCCGCCGACCGCATCGAAGTCCTGTTCTCGCAGCCCGACGGCGACGATCAGACCTCGGACAGCTCCGAGCTTCTCTACGTCTCGGCGACGTTCGGCGGCCAGACCCGCAACTTCTACCGCTTCCAGATGCAGGACGGCGGCACCGACTATTTCGATGAGGACGGTTCGAGTGCCGAGCAGTTCCTGTTGCGCAATCCCCTGCCCGCCGGGAAATTCCGCTCCGGGTTCGGCGCCCGCAGGCATCCGATCCTCGGCTATGTCCGCATGCACACCGGCGTCGACTGGGCAGCCCCCATCGGCACGCCGATCATCGCCGCCGGCAACGGCACGGTCGAGAAGGTCGGCTGGGCCGGCGGTTACGGCAAGCAGATCATCATCCGCCACGCCAATGGCTACGAAACCTCATACAATCACCAGAGCGCCTTTGCCAAAGGCATCGAACCGGGCGTGCACGTCCGCCAGGGCCAGACCATCGGCTTCCTCGGCCAGACCGGCCTCGCCACCGGCCCGCATCTTCACTACGAGCTGATCGTCAACGGCACCAAGGTCGATCCGATGCGTGTCCGCCTGCCGGTCGGCAAGGTGCTGAAGGGCGATGACCTCGTCGCCTTCAAGCGCGAACGCGAACGCATCGACGAACTGTTGAAGCAGGAAGACAGCGATTCGCTGAAGGTTGCGAGCGCCAAGATCGACGGTTGATCGGCTTCAGCCTGGCGTATCTTCGGCCCGTCGCGGCCATGGCAATCGATCACCGGGAATGGTCGTCCAGGCGATGACAGCCGCAAGCAGGCAAAGCAGCGCGGTCACCGAAGAAACCGCGGCAAACGCGGCGTCGCTGGCGGCGAGCCTTGTCGCATCGATGGCCGGGGCAAGCCCGGCTGGCGCCGGTTCACCAAATCCCGGGATGCCGGACGTTGCGCTCGCGTCCAGTGCATTCGCGTAGACCCACGCGGCAAGCGAGCCCATCGCCGCCACCGCGATCAGACCGCCGATGCGTGAGACGGCATTGTTGATGCCGGAGGCCGCCCCCGTGTCCTTGTCCTCCACCGCCGTCATGATCGCGGTCGACAAGGGCGACACGACCAGAGCCATGCCGAGCCCCATCAGCCCCATCAGCGGAAATGTTCCCGTCCAGAAATTGTGGATGCCGGCGTAGGTGAGCAAGGCCAGCCCGGCAAACGCAAAAGCCACGACCAGGCTGCCGCAGGCGATCGGAAAACGCGGTCCGATCCGGTCCGACAGCTTGCCGACAGGTCCCGACAAAAGCGCGATCGATGCCGACAAGGGCAGGAAGATGAAGCCGACCTCGGCCGTGCTCAGCCCCCAGCCGGCGATCAGCAGCATTGGCAGATAGAAAAGGTTGGCCGACAGCGCAAAATAGAGGAAGAACGTCGCCACATTGGCGCCGGCGAAAGCACCGACGCGAAACAGGCTGAGGTCGATCATCGGCTCGCCCTGCCGAAGCTCGAAGACGATGAAGACAGCCAGCAATACGACGCCGGCGGCAATGCTCGGCCCTGCCATGAGGCCCTCGCCGCTGGCGCTCATCGAGGTCAGCCCATAGGCAAGCGCACCGAAAGCCAATGTCGCGAGCGCTGCACCGCCGAGATCCAGGCTGCGTTTCTCCGTCGGCGCATCGGCCGGAACCTTGGCCAGCAGAAGCCAGATCGAAATCAAGCCCAGCGGCAGGTTGATGGCGAAGATCGCCCGCCAGATGCCGTCACCGAAGGCCGACAGCACGAAGCCGCCGAACACCGGGCCAAGTGCCGTGGTCAGCGCCGAAGCCGCCGCCCAGATGCCGATCGCGCGGCCGCGTTCTTTCTTCGGGTAGGCCTTGGCGATGATGGCGAGGCTGCCAGGCACCATGATTGCCGCACCGATGCCCTGCAACGCGCGAAATGCGATCAGCACAATTGCATTCGGCGCCAGCGCACAGGCAAGCGAAGCGAGGATGAACAGCGCAATGCCGGCCACGAAGGCGCGGCGCAGACCGAATCGGTCGCCGGCAGCGCCCCCGGCCAGGATCAGCGCCGAGAGCGTCAAGGCATAGGCATTGGAAATCCACTGCGCCTCGGCAAGGCTTGCGCCGAGATTGACGCGGATCGCTGGTGTAGCGATGGCCAGGATGGAGCCGTCTATGAAGCCAAGCGCCGAGGCCAGAATTGCCGCGACCAGCACAAATCGTCGCCGCGACTGCGGACAAAACGTTCCATTCGTGACCGGATTGGTCAGCGGGACGGCGGCGGCTTCACTTGGTGAATGCATGAAACCTTGCTTAAACCCCTGGCGCACCGGCAACAACCAGCCAGTGGCTTGCTGTCGCTGAAACCAGCCGTTTGGCCAGGGTCGCACCCTGTCAGATGCAAATGGCGGCAACCATGCTAGGTTTCCGGAAGGTGCCGATGGGGAAACATCGATGAAGCGGCCACTTGAAGCATCGGCTGAGGGACGCGGCCGTATCGTCGGGATCACCGATGGCGTATTCGCCATCGCGCTCACCCTGATCGTTCTCGAAATCAGGGTGCCGGCGCACGAGGCGATCCATTCCGAACGCGAGCTGCTCGCTGCGATCGCCGCCCTGGCGCCGCGTTTCCTGACCTACGCCTTGAGCTTCCTGACGCTGACCATCTTCTGGTTTGGCCAGCAGGCGCAGCATGGTCTGATCGCCAAATCCGATCGACGGCTTGCCACGCTGAACCTTTGCTTTCTCGCCTTCATCGCCTTGCTGCCCTTCTCGACCGATCTTCTGGCCGACTTCCTCGAGTTCAGAACCGCGGTGCTGGTCTACTGGCTCAATCTGCTGGCGCTCGGCGTCACGCTGTTCGCGAGCTGGCGTTATGCGGAGAAAAGCGGCTTCGTAGCAGAGGATGTCGATGCGGAAACCAAACGCACGGTCTATCTGCGCATCATCAAGGCACAGATCCTGTGGGCGGTCGGCGCCGCACTCTCGCTTGTCAGTCCCTTGCTCGGCGTCGGCTTCATCCTGGTCGTGCAGTTGGTCTATGCCGCCGCGCTTCGCGGTTCACTGCTGCGCAAGGTTATCGGCTGAGGGCCCGCCGACAAACTCCACCGTCACGCCCGGCGAAACCAATTTGGCCAGCTCCCGCGCATCCCAGTTGGTCAGGCGTACGCAGCCATGGCTCTCGGTCTTGCCGATCTTCGACGGATCGGGCGTGCCGTGGATGCCGTAGGTCGGCTTATCCAGGGCGATCCAGACCGAACCGACGGGACCGTTCGGGCCCGGCGGAATGGTCAGGACCTTGTCGTTTTGACCCTGCTTGAAATTGATGCTGGGATTGTAGGTGTAGTTCGGATCGAGCGCCACGCGCGACACCGTGTGTATGCCGGACGGTGACGGCGTATCCGACGAGCCGATGGTTGCGGGATAGGCCGCGACCAGTTTGCCGCCGGCGTCATAGGCGAAAACCTCTTTCTTGTCCTTGTCGGCGACGATACGCGCCACCGGCGTCGAAACCAGCCTGCCGAAATTGGCGACCTTGATGATCGTGCCGGGACGATTGAAATCGACCTCCGGGTTGAGCGCCTTGAGATAATTCTCGTCCATGTGAAAGCGCTCCGCGAGCGCCTCGGTCACCGACGTATAACCCATGCGGTCGAGTTGCGCCTTCTGGCTGTAGTCTTCCGGGATCGACGCGACATAGGGACCGGCCGCGTCCTCCGCTGTGATCGTGTAGTTGGCGAAGGCATCGCCGCCGGATTGCGCAAGTGCCGCCTGGATGGCGACCGCGTCGGTCGATCGCAGATTGGCGCCGGTGATCTGGTTGTAGGCGGCGAGCGCCTTGTCGACATTCGAACCGAAACGCCCGTCGATGACGCCAGGCGAAGCGCCACCCCGGTCGAGCAGCACCTGAAGGGCGGCGACATCCTGGCGCGCTCCCAGCGAAAGTGCCGGGGCAACGGTGGTCTTGTCGCCGGCCTTTGGCGGCAGAGCCGCCTGATCGGCGGGTGTCGTCGGCTGGGCAGGGTCTATCGCGGCCTCGTTCAGCGGCTGGCGCTTGATTGTACCCGGCTTAGCCGGCTGCGGCGCGTCGGGATAATTGTCGTCGTAATTGCCATCGTCCTGCGGCGCCGGCGGGTAGGCTTCGGCGGAATTGTCCCCATAGGGATCGTACTCATCCGCCGGCGGCGGGATAACGCGGCCTTCCTCTTCCAACTGCTTGCGCCGGAACCGCGCCATGTCTTCCGGATCGTCGAGATAGTAGCGGTCGTCGCCTTCGGGGGCGCGGCCCAGTTCGCGCAGTCGTGTCTCGCGGCGCAAGGCGCGGCGGTCGAGCCGGGTCTGCGGCGGCTGGATGGCGATGACCTTGCCGGTATCGGCATCGACGATCACGCGGTTGCCCCTGGCGTCGTAGTAGATGTCGAGATTACCGTCCTGGGCGACAAGGATGCCCCCGGTATCGGCAGCGCGGACAACCCTTGGCGCATTGTCCGTCGTCGGCGCGGCGAACGCCCCGGAAGACACAAGCCCGGCGGCTAGCGCCGAGAGGGCAAAGATCGTGCGGAACATGGTGGCCAAATTCTCCGGTCCGTAAATTTGCCGCCGCCGGCATTGTCTTCTGGCGAACCCCTTCGCCAGCAAACCAGTTACACCATCCTATGGTTCCAACATGAACCGGGCATGAAGATGGCGGTTTTCCGGCGCCTCAAGGAATATAGGCTAGCTTTCGGCAAGTCCCAATTCCTTGCGCGCCTGCCTGGTAAGCTTCAGGGAGACAAGGCGATGGCTTTCGCGCAGATAGTCCTTCAGCGCGGCATCATCCATGCTCTGGCTTGTCCGACGCTGGATCCATGTCATGCCGCGCGAAGCAAGATACGGTGCGGGCCGTAGCCCCGGCTGTTCCTTGAGCACATCATAGGCGATATCGGAACATTTGAAGGTGACGAAGAGCTGCTGGCCATCGTCCCAGCCGCCGATCGCGAAGACCTTGGCCCCCACCTTCCAAACATGGGCGCCACCCCACTGGACGACATGGGTCGTCGAAGGCAGCGAGTCGCAGAAGCTGTTGTAGTCGTCCAGTGTCATCCCCGCCCCACGTTTTATATGAAAACGCCGCGCGTCCAGGAAGGACGCGCGGCGCAGGATCAGGCTGCCGCTTCCGCCGCGACGATCGTCGGTTTGGAGCGGAAATTCAGCCGGTCGGAACCGGCTGTCACCTTGACGGTCGAGCCGTCGAGGATGTCGCCGAGCAGGATCTTCTCCGCCAGTGGGTCCTGCAATTCCTTCTGCATCACCCGCTTCAGCGGCCGCGCGCCATAGGCCGGGTCGTAGCCCTTGGCCGCCAGCCAATCCACCGCCTCCTGGTCCAGCGATAGCGTGATCTTGCGGTCGACAAGCAGGCTCTCGAGCCGCTTGAGCTGGATCTCGACGATGCGGCCCATATCCTGCCGGCGCAGCCGGTGGAACAGGATCACCTCGTCGACGCGGTTGAGGAACTCCGGCCGGAACGATGCCCTGACGACGTTCATCACCTCGTCGCGCACCAGATCGACATCCTGGTCCTCGGTGAGGTTGACGAGATATTCGGCGCCGAGGTTCGACGTCATGATGATCAGCGTGTTGCGGAAGTCGACCGTGCGGCCCTGGCCGTCGGTCAGGCGGCCGTCGTCGAGCACCTGCAAAAGCACGTTGAACACATCCGGATGCGCCTTCTCGATCTCGTCGAACAGCACGACCTGATAGGGCCGGCGCCGCACCGCTTCGGTCAGCGCGCCGCCTTCCTCATAGCCGACATAGCCGGGAGGCGCGCCGATCAGCCGGGCGACCGAGTGCTTTTCCATGAACTCCGACATATCGATGCGCACCATGGCGCTCTCGTCGTCGAACAGGAAGCTCGCCAGCGCCTTGGTCAGCTCGGTCTTGCCGACACCCGTCGGTCCGAGGAACATGAACGAGCCGATCGGCCGGTTCGGATCCTGCAGGCCCGCGCGGGCGCGCCGCACCGCTTTCGACACAGCTTGCACCGCCTCGCCCTGGCCAACGACGCGCTTGCCGATCTCGTCTTCCATGCGCAGCAGCTTGTCGCGCTCGCCCTGCAGCATCTTGTCGACCGGAATGCCGGTCCAGCGCGAGACGATATGGGCGACGTGGTCGGGGGTAACCACCTCTTCGACCATGCCGGCTTTGCCGTCCTGGGCCTCGGCCTCCTTCAGCTTCTTTTCCAATTCCGGAATCTTGCCATAGGCAAGCTCGCCGGCGCGCTGGAATTCACCCTTGCGCTGGGCAATGGCAAGGTCGTTGCGCGCCTCGTCGAGCTGCTTCTTCAGGTCGGCGGCGAGCCCGAGCTTCTGCTTCTCGGCCTGCCACTTGGCGGTGATCTCGGTCGATTCCTCCTCAAGGCCGACGAGTTCCTTTTCCAGGCGGGCGAGCCGGTCCTTCGAAGCATCGTCCGTCTCGACCTTCAGCGCCTCGCGCTCGATCTTGAGCTGCATGATGCGGCGATCGATCTCGTCCAGCGCCTCAGGCTTGGAATCGACCTGCATGCGCAGCCGCGATGCGGCTTCGTCGACCAGGTCGATCGCCTTGTCCGGCAGGAAGCGATCGGCGATGTAGCGGTTGGACAGCGTCGCCGCCGCCACCAGCGCTGAATCCGAAATGCGCACCTTGTGGTGCTGCTCGTATTTCTCCTTCAGGCCGCGCAGGATCGAAACGGTATCTTCCACCGTCGGCTCGTCGACGAAAACCGGCTGGAAGCGCCGGGCAAGGGCTGCATCTTTCTCGACATGCTTGCGATACTCGTCGAGCGTGGTGGCGCCGACGCAGTGCAGTTCGCCGCGCGCCAGCGCCGGCTTCAACAGGTTGGACGCATCCATGGCGCCGTCCGCCTTGCCGGCGCCGACCAGCGTGTGCATCTCGTCGATGAACAGGATGATGTTGCCGCTGGCCGAGGTGACTTCGGAGAGCACGGCCTTCAGCCGCTCCTCGAACTCGCCGCGATATTTGGCGCCGGCAATCAGCGCGCCCATGTCGAGCGCCATCAGCTGCTTGTCCTTCAGCGATTCCGGTACGTCGCCATTGACGATGCGCAGTGCCAGGCCTTCGGCGATCGCCGTCTTGCCGACGCCGGGTTCGCCGATCAGCACCGGATTGTTCTTGGTGCGGCGCGACAGCACCTGGATGGTGCGGCGGATCTCGTCGTCACGGCCGATCACGGGGTCCAGCTTGCCGGCACGGGCATCCGCAGTCAGGTCGCGCGCGTATTTCTTCAGCGCGTCGTAGCCCTGTTCGGCACTCGCCGAATCGGCGGTGCGGCCCTTGCGGACATCGTTGATGACCTGGTTGAGCGCCTGCGCGGTGACGCCGGCCTTGGCCAGTATGTCGGCGGTCTTGGCCGACTTTTCCATGGCGAGCGCCTGCAAGAGCCGCTCGACCGTGACAAAACTGTCGCCGGCTTTCTTGGCCAGTTCCTCGGCGGTCGAAAACACTTTCGCCAGCGGCTGGGCCAGATAGAGCTGGCCATTGCCGCCCTCGACCTTGGGCATCGCTTCGAGCGCCGTCTCGACGCCAAGCTTGACGTCGCGGACGTTGCCGCCGGCGCGTTCGATCAGCGACGCGGCCAAGCCCTCGTCGTCGTCGACGAGCACTTTCAGGATATGTTCAGGGGTGAATTGCTGGTGGTTGCGGGAAAGCGCCATGGTCTGCGCGGACTGGATAAAGCCGCGCACGCGCTCTGAGTATTTCTCAAGGTTCATATCTGTCTCCTTCCATCACCGGCCCGCTTTGCGGCACCGGATCCGATTGCGGTGACGGACCCGCTCATTCGAGCCGGGTCCAGTTGAGGCTGATATGGTGCACCGGCCCTGAACCCTCAAGACGTCCCGATATCGGCAACCACATAATATTGCACGGCCGCCCAAACGAAAACGGCGGAGATTTCTCTCCGCCGTTCAATGCCTTGAAGTGCCGTTGGGTCAGTTGTCGATATCGACATTGACCGGTTGGGCGTTGCCGCTGTCGGCCGGGGCCGCAGCCACCTCGCCGGCGTCGGTCCCGGAATTGGCATTGTCACTACCGCCATCAACCTGATCGGCGTTGACGCGCGGACGACGCGGACGACGCGGACGACGGGCAGCACCGCTTTCGCCGGCCGCCTCGTTGAGTTCGGCCTGGGCGGCAAGACCTGCCGGGGAAAGGTTCTCGAACGACGGAGCCGGTTCGGCCGGCGCCACAGATTCGGCCGGCGAAACGGCTTCGCCCTGGACCGGGGTCTCGTTGCCCTGGGGCTGACCACCTTGCTCGGCGGACGATGAAAAGTCGCGCTGGCCGTTCTGGCCATAGCCGCCATTGGGGCGGCGATCACGATGGCGCCCGCCATTGTTGTCGCGGCCGCCATTGTTGCGCCCGCCATTGTTATCGCGGGCCTCGCGGCCACCTTCCCGGTTCAGCGCGACCTCGGCCGGCGTACCTTCGATAACCGGCTGCGGGCCGGCGCCATGGTTGACCACCGGGATCTGGACGTCGGAAGCAGCGTTGCTGTTGTTGCCGCTATTGTCGAAATCGTCGCGGTCCTCATCGCCGTCATCGTCGAAATCATCGCGATTCTGCTGCGTGTTCTGGATTGGCATCTGCGCCTGTGCGGCCGCGATGATGCGATTGTAATGCTCGGCGTGCTGGAGATAGTTCTCCGCCATGACCCGGTCGCCGGAGCTGTGTGAATCACGGGCAAGGGTGGCGTATTTTTCGGCGATCTGCTGAGCCGAACCGCGGATCTTCACGTCCGGGCCATTGCTCTCGTAGTTGCGCGTCAGGGGATTAGGCCCCTTGCGGTTGTTGTTGTTATTGTTGTTATTGTTACCACCGCCGCCGCCATTGTTGTTGCGACCGCGCATGCGCCTGTTCTGCTGTTGTGGCCTCATCAAACTCTCTTCATTTTGAAATTTTCGAAAAACTCTTCACGAACGGAGGCGCTCATGCAGCCAGCCGTTTCGTCTCTTCACCGGCGTTCGCCCGCATCGATTGCGTTGGCGCCACGTGTCATCCTGTTCCGGTTACATCACTTGCCGGACGATTCCCGCACGAAGCTTGGGCATCGTTTGCGCAAGAAGGCAGCTATTTCCAAGGAAAACCGAATCGCTAAGAGCACTGCCTGCTTCGTCTCATCCGGTTAAGGCGACCCTAGCCGCATTCCCCGGCATTGCCAAGCGCTTTTTTGCACTGCGTCAAGGCTTTATCCTTTCAAAGACAATAACCCTGTCGTTTCCACCGAGGTCACGGAAAACACTGCCCGGCACGTAGCCGGCTGCAGTGAATATCTCGCAGACCTCGTTGCGTTGCGTATGGCCGATCTCGACCGCAATTCTGCCTTCAATTTCCAAAAACCTTGCCGCTTCCGCAGCGATGGTTCTGTAGGGGTTCAGACCGTCCGCGCCGCCATCCAGGGCTAGGCGCGGGTCGAAATTGCGGACTTCGTCCTGCAGATTTCCAATGTCTTCGGAGGATATATAGGGAGGGTTTGCGACAATTACATGGTACCGGCCGGAAACTTTTTCGAACCAGTCCGACTGCAGCGCCGTGAACCGGCCCGCAAGGCCCAGTTGCCCGGCATTGCGGGCCGCCGTCGCCAGCGCACCCGCGGACAGATCGACGCCGGTGGCATTAGCCGTCGGCACGACGCTGAGCAGCGCCAGCGCAATGGCGCCGGTGCCGGTGCCAAGATCGAGGATGCGACACTCGCCTTCCTGCGTCGCAACCGCCTTGACGAAGGGCAATATCGCCTCGACCAGCGTTTCGGTATCCGGCCGCGGTTCCAGCGTTTCCGGCGACAGCGACAGGCGCAAACCGTAGAATTCACGATAGCCGAGGATGCGATGCACAGGTTCGCCGCCGGCGCGGCGTCTCAAGGCGGCATCGATTTCGGCAACAGCGCCGGCGCCGACCCTGCGTTCGGGGTCCGCAATGGCTTGCGTGCGCGTCGTGCCCGAAAAATGCTCGACGATCAGCCTCGCATCGAGCGCCGGGTCGTCGACGGTGCTGCCGAGCCGAGCCCGCGCTTCCCGCAGCAGCGGCCCGAGCGCGTTGGGCAGGTCAGTCATCGATGCCGATGTCGGCGAGCAGCTTGGACTGATGATCGGCGATCAGCGCGTTGATGATCTCGTCGAGTTCGCCCATCATCACCCGGTCGAGCTTGTAGAGCGTCAAATTGATGCGATGGTCGGTGACGCGCCCTTGCGGGAAATTATAGGTGCGAATGCGTTCCGAGCGGTCACCGGAGCCGACCTGTGACTTGCGCGATTCGGAGCGCTCTTCGTCGGCCTTGCCGCGTTCGAGATCATAGAGGCGGGCGCGCAGGATCTGCATCGCCTTGGCGCGGTTCTGGTGCTGCGATTTCTCAGCCTGCACGACCATGATGCCGGTCGGCAGATGGGTGATGCGGACGGCCGAATCGGTGGTGTTGACGTGCTGGCCGCCCGAACCCGAGGCGCGCATCGTGTCGATGCGGATGTCTTCGGCCCTGATGTCGATGTCGACCTCTTCGGCTTCGGGCAGCACCGCGACGGTTGCCGCCGACGTGTGGATGCGCCCGCTGGCCTCGGTCGCCGGCACGCGCTGTACGCGGTGCACGCCGGATTCGAATTTCAGATGCGCAAAGACGCCCTTGCCCGACACCGTGGCGATGATTTCCTTGTAGCCGCCGGCATCGCCATCGCTGGCCGAGGCGGTCTCGAAACGCCAGCCGCGTTCGGCGGCGTAGCGTTCGTACATGCGAAACAGGTCGCCGGCGAAGAGCGCGGCCTCATCGCCGCCGGTGCCGGCGCGGATTTCGAGAATGGCGTTCTTGTCGTCGGCGGCATCCCTGGGCAACAGCAGGATCTGAATGTCCTTCTGCAGCGCCTCGATGCGGTCCTCGACCCCTGGCAGCTCGGCCTCGGCCAGCGCCCGCATCTCGGCGTCGGTGCCCCTGTCGGCAAGCATGGCTTCGAGGTCGGCCTGTTCATGCTCGGCCGCGCGCAGCGCCCTGACCTTGGCCACCATGTCCTGGATTTCGGCATATTCGGACGCCATCCGCACATAGGCGTCCGGCGCCGGGCCGGCCGACATCTGCGCTTCGAGCATCTCGAAACGCTTGACGACTTGATCCATACGATCGCGGGGCAAATTGACCATGATGAGGCTGCTATAACGGGATCGAACGGTCGTCGGCAAAGGCCTGCAGCAGCGCCCGCATCGGCAGGCCCTGTGCCGGAGCCATCAGATTGTCGTCGAAAAACGCCTTCAATTCGTCCAGCGGCAGTTCCGTCAGCATCGCCTTGACCGGCCCGATCGAGGCCGGCGACATCGAGATTGAGCGGAAACCGAGTCCGATCAACGCCATCGCCGAGATCGGCTTGCCGGCGAGTTCGCCGCACAGCGTCACCGGCGTGTGATTGCGGACGCCGGCATCGGCGATCTGCTTGAGGACGCGCAAGAAGGGTGCCGACAGCGTGTCGAAGCGGTTGGCCAGTTGCGTGTTGCCGCGGTCGACGGCCATGACGAACTGGAACAAATCGTTCGAACCGACCGAGACGAAATCGACCGCTTTCATCAATTCATCGAGTTGGAACAGCAGCGACGGCACTTCAAGCATCGCCCCCAGCTTCAGGCTGGTCGGCAAATGATGGGCAAAGCGCGACAAATGCCGCACCTCGCGGTCGATGATCTCGCGCGCCTGGGTAATCTCGCCGAGCTCGGTCACCATCGGCAGCATCAGCTTCAATTCGCGGCCGCCGCTGGCCTTGAGCAAAGCGCGGATCTGGGTGCGCAGCAGGCCCGGCCGGTCGAGCGTCAGGCGGATCGCCCGCCAGCCAAGCGCCGGGTTCTCTTCCTGGATCGCGCCCTTGAAATAGGGCAGCACCTTGTCGCCGCCAATGTCGATGGTGCGGAAGGTGACGGGCTTGCCGCGCGCCGCTTCGAGCACGTCGCGGTAGAGCTTTTCCTGGGCCTCGGCCCGGGGAAAGGTGGAAGCGACCATGAATTGCAATTCGGTACGGAACAGACCGATGCCGGCCGCACCCGCTTCGGCAAGCTGCGGCAGGTCGACGGCAAGACCGGCATTCATCAGCAAATCGACCTGGACACCATCCCTGGTCGTCGACGGCTTCTTGCGCAGTTCGCGGTAGACCTCTTGCCGGCGCGCCCTGAAACGCACTTTTTCGGCATAAGCAGCTTCGAGATCGGGCTGCGGCCGCAAATGGATCACGCCCTCCTCGCCGTCGACGATGATGGCATCGCCGTTTTCCGCCATGGAAACAGCGCCCTTCATCTGGCCGGCGACGGGGATGCCCATGGCACGCGCGACGATGACGACGTGGCTGGTCGCTGCACCGTCCTCGAGCACCAGCCCGCGCATCTTGTCGCGGGGATAATCGAGCAGTTCGGCAGCCCCCATCGAACGGGCGACGATGATGGCGTCCTTAGGCAGCGATGCCGCGACGTCTTCCGGCCCGCGCCCCATCAGCTGGCGCAGCAGGCGGTTGGCGAGGTCGTCGAAATCGCTCATCCGCTCGCGCAGATAGGGATCGGTCATGTGCAGCATGCGGGCGCGCATGTCGCTCTGCACCTTTTCCACCGCCGCTTCGGCCGTCAGGCCGTTGCGGATCGCCTCTTCCAGCCGTCGCACCCAGCCGCGATCGTTGGCGAACATGCGATAGGCTTCCAGCACCTGGCGATGCTCGCCCTCGAAGGCGACGTCGCGGCGTTCCAGCATGTCGTCGATGGACAGCCTGAGCGAGCTGAGTGAGGTCTCCAACCGGCGAACCTCTTCCTCGCTGTCCTCGTTGAACAGATTGGTGACGACGATGCGCGGCTCGTGCAGCACGACATGGCCAAGCCCGACGCCTTCATTGAAGGACAGGCCGGTGAAGCTGACAGGACGGCGCAGATCGAGTTCGAGGCCGGGCCGGGTCAGCCGCGCCAGATCGCCGGTGGCGATCATCTCGGCGATCACCATCGCCGTGGTTTCCAGCGCCTCGACCTCGTCGTCGCGGTAGTGGCGCATGGTCTTGTTCTGCACCACCAGCACGCCCAGCGTGCGCCCTGCCCGCAACACCGGCACGCCCAGGAACGAGTTGTAGATCTCTTCCCCGGTCTCCGGCAGGTAGGCGAAGGCAGGGTGTTCCTGCGCATTGGACAGGTTGAGCGGCCGCGCGCTGGCGGCGATGGTGCCGACCAGGCCTTGGCCCAGCCGCAACTGCGCCAAATGGACGGCGTTCGGGTTCAGGCCTTCGGTGGCGTAGAGTTCGAGCACCGAATCGGCGCGCAGCACATAGAGCGAGCAGACTTCCGCGACCATGTTGGAGGCGATGTCGCGCACAATCCGGTCAAGCCGCTCCTGCGGCTCCAGCGGCTCCTGCATGAGCTCGCGGAGCCGTTTGAGCAAAACGCGCGGGCCACTGGCCTGATCACGCATCGCGGCTTGTTCTCCAATGGGCATTCTGCCCGCCGCAGTTTCCACCGCGACCGGCGCACACGCAACAACTCAAATCGTTCTCGCTACTGCTTATCCAGACCGTAGACGGAATGCAAAGTACGAACCGCAAGTTCCGTATACGGGCCGTCGATCAGGATCGAAATCTTGATCTCCGAGGTCGTGATGGCGCGGATGTTGATCGATTTGTCGGCCAGCGCCTTGAAAGCGGTGGCGGCGACGCCGGCATGGCTCCTCATGCCGATGCCGATGACCGAAACCTTCGACATGCCGGCTTCCGACTGCACGACATCGTAGCCGATCGAGGCCTTGAGGCGTTCAAGCACGGCCAGCGCCTTGTCGACATCGCCCGACGGCACGGTAAAGGTCATGTCGGTGAACTTGCCGTCCTCGGAAATGTTCTGGACGATCATGTCGACATTGATGTTGGCCTCGGCCAGCGGCCCGAAGATGCCGGCGGCAACGCCCGGCCGGTCGCCGACCCGGCGCAGTGAAATCTGCGCTTCGTCCTTGGCGTAGGCAATTCCGGTGACGACCTGCTGTTCCACGATCTCTTCCTCGTCGCAAATGAGCGTTCCGGGCGGATTGAGCAAATCCCCCATTCCGGGCGCATCGGGATCGTCGAAGGACGACCGCACGAAGGTACGCACCCTGTGCACCATGGCAAGCTCGACCGAACGCACCTGCAGAACCTTGGCGCCGAGCGAGGCCATTTCAAGCATTTCCTCGAACGAGATCTTGGCCAGCCGCCGCGCCTTGGGCTCGATGCGTGGATCGGTGGTGTAGACCCCGTCGACATCGGTGTAGATGTCACAGCGATCGGCTTTGACCGCCGCGGCGATGGCGACAGCACTGGTGTCGGAGCCGCCGCGGCCGAGCGTGGCAATACGATTGTCCGGGCCGATGCCCTGGAACCCGGCAATCACCGCCACCTGGCCCTCGCCGAAGCGCTTGATCAGGAACGCACCGTCAATATCGAGGATGCGCGCCGCCCCATGCGCATTATCGGTCTTGATCGGGATCTGCCAGCCCTGCCAGGAGCGGGCGTGCACGCCCATGTTCTGCAAAGTGATGGCCAGCAGGCCGGCCGTGACCTGCTCGCCGGAAGCGACGACCGCATCATATTCGCGTGCGTCATGCATCGGCGAGGCCTCGCGCGTCCAGCCGACCAGTTCGTTGGTCTTCCCGGCCATCGCCGAAACGACCACCGCCACCTCATGGCCGGCGTCGACCTCGCGTTTGACGTGACGCGCCACGTTGCGGATGCGGGCGATGTCGGCGACGGAGGTTCCGCCGAATTTCATCACGATGCGCGCCATGGGAGCGAAATGCCTTTGACTGAAGCCGGATCCCAGCCAAAAGCCGGAATCCCGAAAAGCGGAAGGCCGGCTGACGCCGGCCGCTGAATGCGCGGCCTCCTTAGCCAAATGACGAAGGTTTCGCAAGGCTGGCGGCCAATTGCCGGCTCCAGAAGCCGGCATATTGCCTTCCGCCCCGGCGCCGCCTACGAAATGCTGCCTGCGGGGAATTCTTTTGGTTCGGCATAGCAGATGATGATTGCTCGGTTTCGACGTGCCATGCGATGGCAATCGCTCCCGCTTGTCGCAGGCTTTGCGGTGCTGGCGCTTATTGTCGGCAGCCGTGCCATGCTGGTCGAAGAACAGCGGGCCAACCGCGCCGCCGCGCGCGAGGCAATCGAATATCAGCAATTGCTTTCGGGTCTGCTTTCTCTGGCACAGGAAGCCGAGAACGGCCAGCGTGGCTACCTGCTGACCGGCGAGAAATCCTATCTCGAACCCTATCGGAGCGCTGTCGGCGCCATTCCGGGGCAACTTGCCCGTATCGACAGCTTGACCGCCCCCGACGACCAGTTCGTCCAGCCGATCAACCACATCAAGGACGCGCTTTCGCAAAAGCAGGCTGAACTGGCCGAGACGATTGCCCTGTACGACCAGGGCAATGCGACGAAAGCGCTGGATCTGATTCGCAGCGGCCAGGGCAAGGCAGTCATGGACGAAATCCGAACCAGCATGGATACGGTCCGACGCATCAGCGCCGCAGCCGTCGCCGCGCGCGACGCGCATACCGACCAGGTCGAGACCTGGCTACGCATCGGTTCGGTGGCGGCACTGCTGGCGATCTTCCTGCTTGCCGGCTACGCGATCAGGGAATCGCGCCGCCGCTTCCTTGAGGTGGTCGTCGCCCAGGAGGAGTTGGTGCGCAAGAACGTCGCGCTCGGCAGTGAGATCGAGACACGTGAAAAGGCAGAATCCCAGATCCGCCAGATGCACAAGATGGAGGCAGTCGGCCAGCTTACAGGCGGCATCGCCCACGACTTCAACAACATGCTGGCGGTGATCATCAGCGCCATGAACCTCGCCCAGCGCAAGCTGGCGCGCGGCGAGCACGACATCGCACAATTCATCGACGCGGCGATCGATGCCGCGACCCGTGCCGCCAATCTGACGGCCCGGCTGCTCGCCTTCTCGCGTCAGCAGCCGCTGGCGCCGCAGATCGTCGACGCCAACCGCCTGCTGACCGGGATGTCCGACCTGATCCGTAGGGCACTCGGCGAAACCATCCGCATCGAAACGGTGCTGGCGGGAGGCTTGTGGAAAACCCATGCCGACCCGAGCCAGATCGAGAACGCCGTTCTCAACCTGGCCGTCAACGCCCGCGACGCCATGGGCGATGACGGCAAGCTGACCATCGAGACCGCCAACAGCCATCTCGACGACAGCTACGCCGCCGCCCATGCCGAAGTCGCGGCCGGCCAGTATGTGATGATCGCCGTCAGCGATACCGGTTCGGGCATGACCCCCGATGTCATGGCCAAGGCCTTCGAACCCTTCTTCACCACCAAGCCGGTCAACAAGGGCACCGGCCTTGGATTGAGCCAGGTGTTCGGCTTCGTCAAACAGTCGGGCGGCCACGTCAACATCTATTCCGAGCCCGGCGAAGGCACGACAATCAAGATCTACTTGCCGCGGTATTTCGGCGCCGAAGAGCCGGCCGTGCCCACCGGGCGCGGCGACAACCCCGCCGCACCGGTCGCCGAAACGATCCTTGTCGTCGAGGATGATGCCCGCGTGCGGGTCTCCACCACCGAGGCCATACGCGAACTCGGATACACCGTCATTGATGCCGCGAGTGGCGAGGAAGCGTTGCAGAAACTGGCGGAAAACCCGAAGGTCGCCCTGCTGTTCACCGACATCGTCATGCCCGTCATGAACGGCCGCAAGCTGGCGGAAGAGGCCGTTGCCCGCATGCCGCTGCTGAAGGTGATCTTCACCACCGGCTTCACCAGGAACGCCGTGGTCCACAACGGCGTGCTCGACCACGACGTGCATTTCCTCGCCAAGCCCTTCACCATCGAGCAACTGGCAGCGAAACTGCGTGACGTGCTTGGCACGACGCAGGTCGCAGCGGGCTGATCACAATCGCTTCAGCCTGACGCAGCCGCGCGTCTCCAAAGGCCGGGATAGTCGAAAACGAAGCCGTGCGGCGAGACGTTGAGGGTCTCGTCATAGCCGAACACCGGCGCGGCATAGGCATAGCGAACCGTGTCGAGACGCCGATAGGTCTGATCGAGGCGCACCAGCCTCAGTTCAGGGAAAGTCAGGTAGGCGGCCGGGGCAGGCGACGCTTCGCCGATCCCGAGGCCATACCGGCGGATCGCCAGCAGGTTCGATGCCGGTGTGAAGCCAAGATCGACGTCGACAAGACCGTCGACACCCTGCTGGACTTCGCCGTTCAGCGTCCACTGGCCGTTGAAATCGCGTTCGATCGCATAATGCAGCTGGCGCGTGCCGAGAAAGCCTTCGACAAGCGCCGCCCGTGTGTGCCAGCCGGCATCGCAATCCACCCCGTAGGCGAGGCAGCACGGCTTGCCGTCCTGGATGAAGATGGCTTGTCCCTTGAGGCTGTGCCCGCCATCGGTCTGCGCAAGCAGACAGGCATCATGCCCCTCCACGTCCAGCCGATGCCAGAGGATCGAAGCCGTCATTGCTGTCATCGTCACCTCCTTCGAGTTCAAAACGATGATGTGTTCCTTCGCCCGCCAGGCCAATTGTGTTTCACCGCGGCGCACTCCAGCTGACATGCCCTGACAGAATCCGGCTCCCTGCCGGCAGAGGAAAATTGTTGCCTTGACATTCGCGGCTTCACGCCCGACTTCCTAGCGCATGGCCCCGAAATCGAAGTCGATTTCGGAAAGGATCATGCGCAGAATCTAAAGTGCTACAGCGTCCTTTGCGCGTCCAAGAGGACGCGCGGCGCTGTAGTGTCGAGGAGACCAACCTATGCCAGAGCCCCGACGATCGACGATCGATGCCGGAGAAGTGGAACGCTTTTCCGCCCTTGCCGCCGAATGGTGGAACCCGAACGGCAAGTTCCGTCCCCTGCACAAATTCAATCCGGTCCGGCTGGCCTATATCCGCGACCAGATAGCGACGCGCTTCGGCCGTGACCCACGCGCTGCAAGGCCTTTCGAGGGACTGCGCATCCTCGACATCGGTTGCGGCGGCGGACTTTTGTGCGAGCCGATGGCGCGGCTTGGCGCCGAGGTTGTGGGCGCGGATGCCTCCGAAACCAACATCGAAGTGGCCAAGCTGCACGCCGCCGAAGGCAATGTCAGCGTCGACTATCGCGCCACGACGGCCGAGGACCTTGCCGACGCCGGCGAGAAATTCGACGTCATCCTCAACATGGAAGTGGTCGAGCATGTCGCCGACATCGACCTGTTCGTCGCCAAATGCGGCGAGATGGTGCGGCCCGGCGGCATCATGTTCGTGGCCACCATCAACCGCACGCTGAAGGCGCTGGGCTTAGCAATCATCGGCGCCGAATATGTGCTGCGCTGGCTGCCGCGCGGCACCCACCAGTTCGGCAAGCTGGTGCGCCCGGAAGAGCTCGAAAAGGCGCTTGCCGGCGCCGGCCTGACCATCATCGACCGCACCGGCGTCACCTACAATCCGCTGGCCGACCGCTGGGCGCGGTCGAAGGACATGGACGTCAACTACATGGTCCTGGCGGAAAAAGGCTCGGTCTGACCTTATTCAGAATTCAGCGGCCTGTAGCCGCCGCGCCAGTAGATCAGCGCCTGGCCGGCATCGGACGTGCGCACGGCCTCAACCGAACCGATGACGATGGAATGCGTTCCGCGATCGATCATTTCATCGAGGCTGCAGACGAATGCGGCCACCGCATCCGAAAGCAGCAAAGCTCCGGTCTTGAGCGTCACCCATTCGGCGCCCTCATAGCGGTCCTTGCCCTTGATGCCGCCGAAGCCGGAGAACCGCTCGGCCACGCGCTGATGCTGGGGGCCAAGCGAGTTGACGCCGAAATGCCGGTAGCGTTCGATCACCGGCCAGGTCGACGATGACCGGTTGACGCAGGCGATCACCTTGGGCGGCTCGGCCGACAGCGAGACGACCGAAATGACCACCAGGCCGGAGCGGTCCTCCCCGGTGCCGGCGGTGATGACGCTGACATTGCCGACGATCAGCCGCATCGCGGCGCGAAAATCCGCTACATCGACGGCAGTCCCCTCGGATGTCTTCGGTTCGGTCATGGCTTGCTCCAGAGCACGATTCCAAAAAGGGCAAGGTCCTCGGAAAAGACCACGCTCAAACAAGAAGATAAAGCAGATCTGGATACAAATTCAGGTGAGATCGGCTCCAGGCGCGAAGGCAGTTCGGATCCCCTGCGACCGCTCACGCCTTCTGGCTTTGTGCCCTGGTGGTGATGAACACGCCGGCGGTGATGATGAGCGCGCCTGCCCAGGTCAGCAGTTGATAGTGCTCGCCGAGGAAGAGGGTTCCGGCAAACAGGCCGACGGCCGCCGCCACATAACCGATCTGGCTGAGATAGACCGGACCGCCGACCGCCTGCAGCCGGAAGAAGAACGCGAACATCGCCGATGCCGACGCGACCTGCGCGACGACGACCAGCGGCACGCCGCCGAGTGGGACGAAAGCTTCGCCGCCGAACAGGAGGAGAATGCCGGCAAGCAGCATCGCCGCCGACGCCAGATGGCTGCCGACGGCAAGCTCGATCGGGCCGGTACCGTCCGGCCAGTCGACCGTGCGATAGATGTTGCCGGCGGCAAGGCTGACCGGGATGAGCAACCCCATCGCCACCCAGAACAAATCGGCCGGCTGGCCGGCCTCGCCGCGCGTCACCGCGACCATGACGGCGCCGACGAAGCCGACGGCGATGCCGACAATGCCCAGCATGTTGGGGCGCCGGACACGCAGCAGGATCGAGAACACCAGCGTGATGACCGGCGACAGGGTGAACATGATGCCGGTGTAGCCGGCGCCCAGATGCGGGATGGCCGAGAACATCAGGAGATTGGGGACAGCATAGGACACCGCGGCGGTGACGAAGAAATAGCGCAATTTGTGCGCGGTGAGCCGGACCCGCTTGCCGCGAGCCAAGAGCATGCACAGCAAGACCCCGCCGGCGCCGAGCGAGATGACGAAGGCCCAGACCATGGCCGGCACGCCGGCAGCCGTGGCGAGCTTGCCGAACGGCAGCGTCAGGCCGAGCAGGCCCCCGGTGACGACCAGCAGGCCGAGCGCCGAATCCCAGAGAAGCTTCATTGACCGAATCCTGTAGCGCGGCTCTTGGCCGGCATTGCATCTTGCAGTAAGATAACGGAAAGATTCTTAACGTCAAGATAAATGATGGTGAGACAGTTGGACAGGGCAGCACGGGCGATCGAGCAATGGAAGCGGGAACGACCCGATCTGGACGTCTCGCCGATGGGTGTGCTCGGGCGGCTGAACGAGGCCGCCTCGCTGATCGCCCGCGAGCGCCTGGCGCCGTTGTTTGCCCGTTATGGATTGCAGTCCGGGGAATTCGACGTGCTGGCAACGCTGCGCCGCTCTGGATCACCCTACGCCCTGACGCCGACCGCCCTCTATGAAGCGACGATGGTGACGTCAGGCGCCATGACCAACCGGCTCGACCGGCTCGAAACGTCCGGATTGATCTTGCGCGGGCCGCACCCCAACGATCGGCGCGGCATTGTCGTGCGGCTGACCGAAAAGGGTCTCGCGTTGATCGATGAGGCTATTGCCGCCCATGTTGCCAACGAGCATGAGATTCTTTCCGGCCTGACACCGGCCGAACGGGAGACGCTCTCTCGGCTGCTTGAGAAATTGATCGGGAGCGTGAGCTAAGCCGGGTCAGTTCGTAGGCTGCCGCGAGAACCGGCGCCGGTGTTTCCAGCGGCGGTATGATACGGTGAGGTCGACAAGCCGGGTCGGCATGTTGAGGTAGAGCAGAGCATCCCGCAAACCGCTGAGATAGCGCTCACTCATCGCCTTGTCGGAAAAGTCCGGCATGGCCTCGAGTGTCGCTTCGGCTTGCTGGCTCCGGCCCTTTCCGGTCGGCAATCTGGCCGCAAAGGCTATTTCTCGACGCAGACAGACCTGCTCCACGCGATCCCGCAGCGCCTCTTCGTAGCCGATACCACATCGCATAAGCCGCGCGTGGGTGGCTTCATGGACGATAATCGAAGCGACCAATTCCGGCGTCGTCCCTTCGCTGATGATATGGCGCTCGTCCAATTCGCATGCCTTGGAAGAGTTTGCCCATTGCGCGACGGAAGCAGGAAGGGTTGTGACAAATACCTGTCTTACGTCACCAAGCAGCCGTCTGTAGCGCACTGGATAAAAATCACGAATAAGCTGAAGCGCCTCGACGATCTTGTCGGTGCCCTTGTCGCTGATGATGAGCAACCCGTCGATCGTTCGGGTACCGCTAAGCTTGACGGCGCCCCAGCGGGCCAATCGGCCAACGACGGCTCTTATGCTGCGTCGCGGCTCAATCGCTTCTGGGTCGCGCAAAGCTCCCTCGGAACTCAGTTGCGGTCGTCGGGAAACACCGGGATCGGCATGAACTCGACGCCGTCCTCGACCAGGCTCTTGGCTTCGTCCAGCGTCGCCTCGCCATAGATGCCACGCGGGTCGCTCTCGCCGAAATGGATCTTTCGCGCTTCCTCGGCGAACTTGTCGCCGACATAATCGGCATTCTCGCGCACCTTCTCGGCCATCGCCTTCAGCTGCGCCAAAGCCTGCTTCTGCGCCTCGCCCATGGCCAGCGCTATGGTTTCCTGCTTGCGCGCCGTGGAGACGGCCGGCGCCATCAGTGCTTTCTGCACCTTGTGCGAACCGCAGCTCGGGCAATCGACGAAGCCGCGCTTCTTCTGGGTGTCGAAATCGTCGTTGCTGCGGAACCAGCCTTCGAATTCGTGCTCGTGCTCGCAGATCAGGGCAAAGCGGATCAAGAGGCTGCACCCCTGAGCCGCGGCGCCTCGCCCGAGCCGGCATTGACGGCGAAATCCCGCGCATTCCTGAGATTGGGGATCTTCTTGCGCGCGGCAAGCGACTGCGCCGGGTCGATCTCGGCGACGATCACCGCCGGTTCGTCATGCGCGGCTTCCGCAATGATCCGGCCCCACGGATCGACGATCAGCGAATGGCCGTAAGTCTCGCGGCCGTCTTCATGCAAGCCGCCTTGCGCGGCGGCGACGACATAGGCGCCGTTCTCGATGGCGCGCGCCCTGAGTAGCACGTGCCAGTGCGCCTCGCCCGTCTGGCGGGTGAAGGCAGCCGGTACGGAAAGCAGGTCTGCGCCGGCCAACGCCTCGGCGCGGAAGAGTTGCGGAAAGCGCAGATCGTAGCAAACGGCGAAGCCGAGCTTTGCACCCTCGATGTCGGTGACGACGGCCTCGGTTCCCGGTTCATAGGCGGCGGACTCACGCCAGCTCTCGCCATTGTCGAGATCGACGTCGAACATGTGGATCTTGTCGTAGGCGGCGAGCGCAGCACCATCCGGCCCGAACAGCAGCGCCCGGTTGGCGAGCTTGCCGTCGGCGCGCAGAATGGCGGTCGAGCCGATATGCAGGAAGATGCCGAGCTCCTTGGCCAGCCTGCGCGCGGTCGCAACGATGATGTCCTTGTCCTCCGACGTGAACGATGCGGCGCGAGCTTCCTTGTCGCGGATCAGCGCCCCGGTCATTTCCGGCGTCTGGATGTAGGTGGCACCCAGGCTGGCTGCTTCACGCACCAGCCGTTCGAGATCGACGGCGTTGCGCTCGGGGCTCTCGCCCGAACGCATCTGGATCGCAGCGGCCTTGAAAACACCCATCGTCATTCCCTCAATTCGTCGCGCCGTTGGCGAGCAATTTGTCCAGCCGGCCTTCGGCCTCCAGCTCGTGGAGGTCGTCACAGCCGCCGACATGCGTATCGCCGATGAAAATCTGCGGAAAGGTCGTGCGGCCATGCGCCCGGGAGATCATCTCCTGGCGCAATTCCGGCGAGAAGGAGGCATCGTGCTCGGTAAAGGCGACGCCCTTGCGCTCGAGCAGCCGCTTGGCTGCCGTGCAATAGCCGCACATCATGCGGGTGTAGATCGTGACATCGGTCATGACGAATTTCCGCTGTTCGTTGCCGACTTATATAGTCGCGGACTCGTCCGCCCGAAAGTCCCCCGGCAACACACGCGCAAAGGTCAGCACGTCGACGGCGGCCGCACCTCCCCTTTTCAGCGCCTTGGTGGCGGAACGCACCGTGGCGCCGGTGGTGTAGACATCGTCGATCAAAAGTACCCTGCGGCCGGCGATCTCGATTTCCGCCTCGGCGGGCACCCGGAACGCGGCCCGCACATTCTCCTCGCGTTCGCCGCGCTCCAGCCCAACCTGCTGGCGGGTGAGTTTCACGCGCCGCACCGCCGACGGGGCGAAGGGCAATCCGCTAAGTGCCGAGACCGCCCTTGCCAGTTCCGCCGACTGGTTGAAGCGCCGCCTGAAAAACCGTCGCCAGTGCAGCGGCACCGGCACCACCACATCCGCCTCGGCGATGAGATCGGCACCCGCACGCATCATCCAGCGCGCCATCCAAGGTGCCAGATCCGTGCGATCCTGGTATTTCAACCCTTGCACCATCTGGCGCGCAACGCCGGAATAGGCGACCGCCGCCCGCGCCCGCTCGAAAGGCGGCGGATCGGCAATCGCCTCGGCCGACAGAAAGCCTTCGCCCATATGGTGGGTGAACGGCGTACCCATGACAGGGCACCATGGCCGCTCCAGCAGCCTGAGCTTCGGCCAGCAGGCGCCGCACAGCACGCCCGGCTGCGAGACATGCCGGCGGCAACCGGCGCAGACCGGCGGAAACAGCATCCGCGCCGGCCAGCCGACAACCGACCGGGCCAGGTTCGTGATCCCGATGGACTTGATCTTGGGCATCGGATCGGCCACGTGGTTGCTCCTGCGCGCCACTATATCAACGATCTCGGAGCGTGGACAAACAAAGGATCTGCCCGTTGCAGCCAATAATGGATACCTCTCTGTGGCTGACGCACAAGCGGCGCGCGCTTGCCCGTCCGGTCGACGGCGCGGACTTCCTCATGCGCCGCACGGCCGAGGACCTTGCCGAACGGCTGGGCGCCGTCGAGCGCCGGTTCGGCAAGGCGGCCGTGCTGTTTTGCCAGACGCCGGCGGCGGCCGAAACGCTCGCCGAAAGCGGCAAGGTCGCCGACATTGTCCGCGTCGAGACGGATACGGCTTTCCTGAGCGGTGGCGATGCCGGCCTGATCGCACCGCTTGAAACCGTGCCGTTCGAGCCGGAAAGCCTCGATCTGGCGGTGTCGCTCTTGTCGCTGCAGGCCATGAACGACATCCCAGGCATACTGATCCAGATCCGCCGTGCGTTGCGGCCGGATGGGCTTTTCCTCGGCGCCTTTGCCGGCGCCGGTACGCTTTTCGAGTTGCGCGAAAGCCTGCTTGCGGCCGAGACCGAGCTTTACGGCGGCGCCAGCCCGCGTGTCGCCCCGTTCACCGACGTGCGCGATGCCGGTGCGCTGCTGCAGCGCGCCGGTCTCGCTCTGCCGGTCGCCGACGTCGAGACGGTGACGGTGCGCTATGCCAGCCTGTTCAACCTGATCGCGGATCTGCGGGCCATGGGCGAGACCAATGCGCTCACCGATCGCAGCCGGCGCCCGGGCTCGCGCAAGCTGTTTGCCCGTGCGGCGGAAATCTACGCCGAGCGGTTTTCCGACCCCGACGGCCGCGTCAGGGCAAGTTTCTCGATTGTCTGGATGTCCGGCTGGGCGCCCGACGCTTCGCAGCAAAAACCGCTGAAGCCAGGGTCGGCCAAGGTCTCGCTGAAAACAATCCTGGAGGCGCCCGACGGGCAATGATCCTGCCCCAGGCGCGGGAAAGCCGGATCAGGGAGTGGGTGCGAAGGCGTTCGCAAGCTTGCTGTTGTTGTCGCTGAACAGCCAGATGATCCCGTCGCGGACCTCACCGATACCGCCGACGATGGCCAGCGACAGCACGGCGATGATCACGCCATATTCGACGGCCGTGGCGCCGGTCTCGTCGTTCAGAAAACCCAGCAGCACTGCTTTCATGGCCTCAACCCCTCTGTCCGGGACCTTACAGCCGACCTGTTAAGAAAGGTTAACGGCAAAGGCTTAACAGGCGGTGAAACCGCCGCCTTTGCGAAATTTCTTAACCATGTCAGCAGTCGCCGCTGCTCCGGCCATTGGACCTGATGATGCAGACCGAGCTCGGCTGCGGCTGCAGCACGCTGCGGCGCAGCGTGTAGGTTTCGCGATGGCCGATCGAGCCTGTGGCCGCCATGTCGAGCCCGCCGAAACCGTCACGGGCCGACAGCGAGCGTGTCTGGCTGTCGAGGAAAGGGGTTGCGATCAGCGCCAGCGCCACCGCGGCCGAACCGAACAGAAGCGTTATGCGCAATATGCCCATGCCCGCATCGGCGGCGCGAAAGCCGCGCTCGGGCCTGATCGAGTCCCAATCCCTGTCTAGGCTCATGCTATCGCTCCCCGGCAAATCGACGGCTCGGCCGCGAACGGCCATGCTTCAATTTTTCACGACGAGATAAATCTTCCATTAATGCTGGCTGATACAACGCCTCGGCCAGGAACCGGCCGGACGGGAGCCTCAGAGAAGATCGATGAGGAACGGGATCAGCGGCTCATCGGCCGGCGGCATCGGGTAATCGCGCATCTGCTTCGGCCTTACCCATTTCAGCGCCTGCCCTTCCCTGGGCTGCGCGATACCGCGAAAGCGGCGGCAGATGAACAGCGGCATCAGCAGGTGGAAATCGTCGTAGGAATGGCTGGCGAAAGTGAGCGGCGCCAGGCACGGGATGTCGGTTTCGATGCCGATTTCCTCATGCAGTTCGCGAATGATGCATTGTTCGGGCGTCTCGCCCGGCTCGACCTTGCCGCCGGGAAATTCCCACAGCCCGGCAAGTTGCTTGCCCTGAGGCCGCTGCGCCAAAAGCACCCGGCCGTCGGCATCGACAAGCGCGCAGGCGGCGACCAGCAGCAGGCGCTTGCCGGCAATCACGACATCATTCATGACCCGGCGGCCGGCGGTAGTGGTAGCGATAGACTTCCTCGAAGCCGAGCGAATGGTAGAGCGCCAGTGCCGGCACATTGTTGGCCTCGACTTGCAGCCAGGCTTCCCGTGCGCCCCGCAGCCGTGCCCATTTCAGTGCCGACAGGATCAGGTTGCGGCCGTGGCCCCTGTTGCGTGCCGACTTGTCGGTGGCGACCTCGAACAGGCCGGCGAGATCGCCGTCATGCACGCAGATCAGCGTCGCCAGCGCTTCTGATCCGTCTTCGAGCGCGAACAGCCCGGCTTCGGGCTGGATGGCGCCGATGATCTCCGACAGGCCGGGGCGCAGCGAAACATCCGAACCGCTGACCTTGAGCGACGCGCCGATGAAGCGGCTGATGTCTTTGAGCGGGATCTGGTCCATGGCAGCGTCGAGTTGCGCATCGGCCAGCGGCAGCCGCATGACCAGCGACTCGTCGAACCGGCTCCATCCCTCACGGTCGAGATGACTGGCAAGATCGGGACCCGACAACGGCGACATGCGGAATGTCAGCGGCCTGCCATAGGCATCGAAACGGCGGCTGGCCCGGCCGATACGGTCGGCAATGTGCTGGATGTCGCCGGGATCGAGCGGATTGACCGAGTTCAGCCGCTTGGCCGGATGGCCGGCGGTCAGCCGCACTACCCAGGTGCCGTCATAGTGGACGGCGGCCGCCGGCCAGGCGCGAAAGCCGGCCGCCTCGTAACGGCGTACGATCGCCAGCATGCTTGCCGGATGCCTGGAGCTCAAAACCGTCAGCTCCGGTAATCGCCATTGATGGCGACATATTCCTTGGTGAGGTCGCAGGTCCACACCGTCGCCTTGCCGCGGCCGATGCCGATATCGGCGCGGATGCGGATGTCGTCGCGCTTCATGTAGGCCGACGTCGCCGCCTCGGAATAGCCGGGGTCGCGCTCGCCTTCATGCGCCAGCCTGTTGTCGCCGAACCAGATCGACAGCCGGTCGCGATCGGCGGGCTCGCCGGCCTTGCCGACGGCCATGACGACGCGGCCCCAATTGGCGTCCTCGCCGGCGACTGCCGTCTTGACCAGCGGCGAATTGGCGATCGACAGCGCGATGCGCTTGGCCGAGCGCGCCGATTTGGCGCCGGTGACGGTGACTTCGACCTGCTTGCGGGCGCCTTCGCCGTCGCGCACCACCTGCAGCGCCAGCGATTTCAGCACCTTGCCGAGCGCCCGGCGGAACGTGCCGAGACGGGCATCCTTGGGATCGGTTATCTCCGGCGCGCCGCGCCTGGCGGCCTTGCCGGTGGCGAAGATCAGCAGCGTGTCGCTGGTCGAGGTGTCGCTGTCAACGGTGACCGCGTTGAAAGTCTTGGCCGTGCCGCGCGACAACAGATCCTGCAGGACAGGGGCGGCGATCGGCGCGTCGGTGGCGATGAAGGAGAGCATCGTCGCCATGTCGGGCGCGATCATGCCGGCGCCCTTGGAAATGCCGTTGATGGTGACATCGGTGTCGCCGAGCTTGACGGTCGCGGTCGCCACTTTCGGATAGGTATCCGTGGTCATGATCGCCTTTGCCGCTTCGGTCCACAGCTCGGGCTTGCCCTTGCTGACCAGCCCCGCGAGCAGATGGCTGAATTTGCTGGTGTCGAGCGGCTCGCCGATGACGCCGGTCGAGGCCATGAAAACCTCCGCTGCCGTGCAGCCGGCCGCCTTCGCCGCCGCCTCGCCGGTCAGTGCGGTCGACTCGCGGCCCTTCTTGCCGGTGAAGGCGTTGGCGTTGCCCGAATTGACGACCAGCACCCGCGCCTTGCCCGCGCCGAGATTCTGCCGGCAGAAATCGACCGGCGCCGAGGGGCATTTCGATTTCGTGAACACGCCGGCGACCGCAGTGCCTTCATCGAAGACCATGGTCAAAAGATCGGTGCGGCCCTTGTACTTTATCCCTGCCTCGGCGGTGGCGATGCGCACCCCCTCGATTTCTGGCATTTTCGGGTATTTCTTCGGCGCAAGCGGCGAAATCGTCGTGGACATGGAGGCCTCGGGCGGGAAAATCGCAAGGGAAGGCCGGTTTGCCCGATAGACCGCGCCGGCGCAAGGGCGTTTTCGTCGCTCTTGTCCGGGAGCTCGAACTCGCCCCTGGGAGCAGGGCTCCGAGACGTCGCAAGCCATGCAGTAGACATCGTCCGACGGCCGGTCCGGCGGTGTCAGCCAGTTTGCGCCGGCCGCGTTCATGTTAGTAGGAATTTATTCTTGACAGGGTGAGAGCAGCTATGCTACATTTTCGTCCATGGTGCTGATTTGCGCCAGTGACCCGCCTCCGGCGGGTTTTGCTTTTGGGGGCTCACCAACCGAGACGCCGGTAAGATTCCAGAAAAACGACCAACCCCTGCCCCGACCTTGCCAGCCTCCAGAAGCTTCAAAACGCGCCGTTTCGTTTGAGCGTCGGGTCACCTATATTGCCGGCGAAGTGTTTGGCGAGGACGACAGAGATGGCCGAGGACGCCGATCCGGCGCGCAGATCGATCGGTGCGCGGCGCAATCCCGACAGCGCCGAGGCCATTCTCCAAGCCGCCGAGACCGTGCTGGTCGAAGCCGGTTATGCCGGTTTCTCGATCGAGGCGGTGGCGCGGCGGGCCCGCGCCGGCAAACCCACCATCTATCGCTGGTGGCCGAGCAAGGCGGCGTTGCTGCTTGAGGTCTACCAGCGCCAGAAGCGCGTCGATGTTCCCGATACCGGGGTGTTGGAGGAGGATCTCGTCGGCTTCCTGAAGAACCTGTTCGCCCACTGGCGCGAGACATCGTCGGGAAGCGTGTTCCGGTCGCTGATCGCCGAGGCACAGTCGGACGAGACCGCGGCCGCGGCCCTTGCCGACTACTCACTGGGCCGACGGTCCCATACCGCCCAGATCATCGAACGCGCCAAGGCAAGGGGCGAAATCCCGGCCGAAATCGATTCAGCTGTTGTCGCCGACCTGATCGCCTCCTTCGCCTGGAGACATCTGCTGACCAACCGGCTCGACGAGGACGAAGCGACCATCGGCAAGGCCGTCAACTACGTGATGCGAGGCATAGCGGCGCCTGCCTCGTAAAGACGGCAATGAATGAAAAAGGGCGCGGCAACCCCTGGCTGCCGCGCCCCTTTTCAAAAAGCTGCCAGTCTTACTTGGCGCTTTCCAGCGTATCGACCGCCTTCTTCAGGTTGGCGTCGGGGATCTCGACCTTGGCGCCGGCGCGCAGCGACTTGACCAGCGCGAAATACTTGTCGCGGATGACCGCCTGCTTGGCCTGGTCCTTGACGTCGTCGAAGGCCGGCGGCTGCTTGGTGCGCTTGTCCTCGAGCTTGATGACATGCCAGCCGAACTGCGTTTGCACCGGCTGCTCGGTGTATTTGCCGACCTCGAGCGCGGAGGCAGCCTTGTCGAACTCCGGCACCATCTGGCCAGGTCCGAACCAGCCGAGATCGCCGCCGCTGGTCTTGCCTGACGGATCGCTGGTGTGCTCGTTGGCGAGCTTCTGGAAGTCGGCGCCGCCGTCGAGCTGCTTGATGATCGCCTCGGCCTCTTCCTTCGTCTTCACGAGGATGTGACGGGCATGCAGCTCGTTGGTGGGCGGCGTGTTGGCGATTTCCTGGTCGTAACGGGCGCGGACCTCGGCGTCGGTGACCTTGTCGACGACACCCTTCTCGACCATCTCGCCATGCAGCGCGCGCTGCTGCAGGAAGGCCATGCGGCGCTGGAAGTCGGGATCCTTGTCGAGCCCTGTGGTGACCGCCTGGGCGGCCATGACGCGGATCTCGATGGCAGCCGAAAGGGCGGCGGCACGGCGCTGCTCGGGCGGCAATTGTGCGAACTGCTGCGACAATTCCCCTTCGGCAAGCACCAGATCTGCTTCGGTCAGGGGCTGACCGTTGACCGTGGCGATAACCTTATTGGGATCGACCGGTGCCGCGGCTGGCGCTGCTGCATCCGCTGGAGCGGGAGCGGTTTGCTGCGCCATCACAGGCGAGAGCGAAAGGGCCGACAGGCCGACGGCCAAGCCAAGGCTGGCGAGCGACGCGCGGCGAAACAACAGGGACATAGGGGGACTCCGGTGGGGATTGTTAAGAGGGGTGCTTCCAGATCGGCCAGATTGTGGCGGAATTTGGCGCAGCCAGCAGGGCCAGCGCGGCGTTGACATCAGTTGAGCCCCCTCTTATCTGTCCAACGACTTTGCGTCCAGAACCGTTTTCCGGGCGCTTTTTGTGTTTGTCCACGTTCACGTGGAATTGATGGGGCCGCCCGGCGCTCATCTCAAGATTGAGAATTCTATCGAAAGGACCATTGGATGGTCAGTCTCGGCGGTCTCGCCCGTAAGGTTTTCGGTTCCTCCAACGACCGTCGGGTCAAATCGACCCGGCCCCGTGTCGAGGCGATCAACGCCATGGAAAACGAGATGCGGGCGCTTTCCGATGAGGAATTGGTCGGCCGCACCGCGAAATTCCGCCAGGACATCGCCAACGGCGCCACGCTCGACGACCTGTTGGTGCCGGCCTTCGCCACCGCCCGCGAGGCCGCGCGCCGCGTGCTCGGCATGCGCCCCTTCGATGTCCAGCTGATCGGCGGCATGGTGCTGCACAATGGCGGCATTGCCGAGATGCGCACTGGCGAGGGCAAGACCCTGGTCGCGACGCTGCCGGTCTACCTCAACGCGCTTGCCGGCAAGGGCGTCCACGTCGTCACCGTCAACGACTATCTGGCCACCCGCGACTCAGAATGGATGGGCCGCGTCTACAAATTCCTCGGCCTCTCGGTCGGCGTCATCGTCCACGGCCTGTCCGACGAGGAGCGCAGCGCCGCCTACGCCGCCGATGTCACCTACGCCACCAACAACGAGCTCGGCTTCGACTATCTGCGCGACAACATGAAATACGAGCGCGCCCAGATGGTGCAGCGCGGTCACAATTACGCGATCGTCGACGAAGTCGATTCCATCCTGGTCGACGAGGCGCGCACGCCGTTGATCATTTCCGGTCCGCTCGAGGACCGTTCGGAAATGTACAACACCATCGACACCTTCATCATCCAGCTGCAGCCGCAGGATTATGAGATCGACGAGAAGCAGAAGACCTCGATCTTCACCGAGGAAGGCACCGAGAAGCTCGAGAACCTTTTGCGCGACGCCGGCCTGCTCAAGGGCGAGTCGCTCTACGACGTCGAGAACGTCGCCATCGTCCACCACGTCAACAACGCGCTGAAGGCGCACCGGCTGTTCCAGAAGGACAAGGACTATATCGTCCGCAACGGCGAGATCGTCATCATCGACGAGTTCACCGGCCGCATGATGCCGGGCCGCCGCTATTCGGAAGGCCTGCACCAGGCGCTCGAAGCCAAGGAGCATGTGGCGATCCAGCCGGAGAACCAGACGCTCGCCTCCGTCACCTTCCAGAACTATTTCCGCCTCTACAAGAAGCTGTCCGGCATGACCGGCACGGCACTGACCGAGGCAGAGGAATTCGGCAACATCTACGGCCTCGAAGTCACCGAGATCCCGACCAATCTGCCGGTGATCCGCATCGACGAGGACGACGAGGTCTATCGGACGGTCGAGGAGAAATACAAGGCGATCGTCAGGGAGATCCGCGAAGCCAGCGCCAAGGGCCAGCCGACGCTGGTCGGCACCACCTCCATCGAAAAATCCGAGCAGCTGGCCGAGCGCCTGCGCAAGGAAGGTTTTACCGATTTCGAAGTGCTGAACGCCCGCCATCACGAGCGCGAGGCGGCGATCGTCGCCCAGGCCGGCAAGCCCGGCGCCATCACCATCGCCACCAACATGGCCGGCCGCGGCACCGACATCAAGCTCGGCGGCAATGCCGAGATGCGGATCGAGGAAGAGCTGGGCGACATGCCGGCCGGCCCCGAACGCGAGGCGCGGGAAAAGGAAATCATTGCCGACATTGAGCGGCTGAAGGAAAAGGCGCTGGCCGCCGGCGGCCTCTATGTGCTGGCCACCGAACGCCACGAATCGCGCCGCATCGACAACCAGCTTAGAGGTCGCTCAGGAAGACAAGGCGACCCCGGCCGCTCGAAATTCTTCCTGTCCCTGCAGGACGATCTGATGCGCATCTTCGGCTCCGAGCGCATGGACGGCATGCTGCAGAAGCTCGGCCTCAAGGAAGACGAGGCGATCATCCATCCGTGGATCAACAAGGCGCTGGAAAAGGCGCAGAAGAAGGTCGAGGCGCGCAACTTCGACATCCGCAAGAACCTGTTGAAATATGACGACGTCTCCAACGACCAGCGCAAGGTGGTGTTCGAGCAGCGCATCGAACTGATGGACGGCGAAGGCCTCTCCGAAACGATCGCCGAGATGCGCGAAGGCGTCATCGACGAGATCGTCGCCAAGGCCATTCCCGAAAATGCCTATGCCGAGCAGTGGAACGTTGCCGGGCTGAAGGCCGAGATTGCCGAGTTCCTGAACCTCGACCTGCCGGTCGAGGACTGGGCCAAGGAAGAGGGCATCGCCGAGGACGACATCCGCGAGCGCATCGCGCAGGCCGCCGAAGCCGCCGCCAAGGAGCGCGCCGAGCGTTTTGGCCCCGAGGTGATGAATTACGTCGAGCGCTCGGTGGTGCTGCAGACGCTCGACCATCTGTGGCGCGAGCACATCGTCAATCTCGACCATCTGCGCTCGGTCGTCGGCTTCCGCGGCTACGCCCAGCGCGATCCGCTGCAGGAGTACAAGGGCGAGGCGTTCGAGCTGTTCCAGGCCATGCTCGGCAATCTGCGCCAGGCCGTCACCGCGCAGCTGATGCGCGTCGAACTGGTCCGCCAGGCCGCCGAAGCCCCGCCTCCGGAAGCCCCCGACATGTTCGGCACCCATATCGACGGCACAACCGGCGAGAACGACTTCGAAGGCGGCGAAACCGCCCTCCTGGTCCGCCCGGAGACAACCGCAATCGTCGCCCCCGAAGACCGCGACCCCAACAACCAGGCCACCTGGGGCAAAGTCGGCCGCAACGAAGCCTGCCCCTGCGGATCGGGAAAGAAGTACAAGCACTGCCACGGGGCGTTCGCGTAAGGGGCGCTTTTCCTTCTCCCCGTTCACGGGGGTGAGGCGTGGTCCGCGTAACGGACGAAAAGCCAATTGCTTGGCTTTTCGAACGACGAACGCCCGGAGCGATAGCGAAGGGCTGGAGTGCCGACGTTCGCGATTAGCCCATCTCCCCACCTGAGGGGGAGATGGCCGGCAGGCCAGAGGGGGGGCGCTGTCCCGCCGACTAAGCCGCCTCGAACTCGAACTTCAGCTGCGCGGCCTCTTCCTCTGGCAGCCAAGGCACCATCTGAGGCACGATCGATAAAGCTGGGTGCTATCCTGATCGGCAACGTCTCCGTGCTGCACGCCTCGGCGATGATGAAACAGCGGCGCAACCTCAAACGCCTGCGCCGCCCCTCATCCGCCTGCCGGCACGTTCTCCTCGTATAGGGACGGGGCGAAGGAACTTCTCACCCAACCGTTTCTTAATGTGTCTCCGCTACACCAACGCCTGAAAAGAAGCGGAAAACGGAGAGAAATCGGGGTGCGCTTTTCCGCGGCCACGACTGCCGGGCGGTTCTTGCCGCAGCGTTGGGCGCTGCGCATGGGGCCGTTGCTTGGCCGCATCGATGCCGTGCTGTTCACCGCCGACGAGCGCGGCGAGGCCAGCCGCATGTCGGTTATCGCCTTCTCGGTCCGCATCGTCAGCGCCGTCATTGCCTTCGTCAGCCAGGTGCTGATGGCACGCTGGATGGGCTCGTTCGAATATGGCATCTTCGTCCTCGTCTGGGTGACGATGGTCATCGTCGGCAATCTCGCCTGCCTGGGCTTCCACACCTCCGTCATCCGCTACATTCCCGAATACCGCGAGCGCGGCTTGATGGACGAGTTGCGCGGCATCGTGCTGGCCAGCCGTCTGTTCGTGCTGATCGCATCGACGCTGATCGCCGGGCTCGGCGCGCTCGGCGTCTGGCTGGCGGCACCCTGGATCGAGAGCTACTATGTGATCCCGTTCATCCTCGGCGTCATCTGCCTGCCGATGATCGCCATGTCCGACCTTCTGTCGGGCCTGGCACGCGCCAACAGCTGGGCGCTGTTTGCCCTGTCGCCGACCTATCTGGTGCGGCCGGTGCTGATCCTGCTGTTCATGGCGCTGATGCTGTTTGCGGGCTACGCACCCGACGCCAGGACCGCAATCTTTGCTTCGATCGCCGCCACCTACGCCACAACGCTCGGCCAGCTTATCGGTGTCACCCAGCGCATGGAACGGCAGATCCCGGCCGGGCCGATGAAGGTCCATTTTGCGCAATGGTTCGTCGTCTCGCTGCCGATCTTCCTGGTCGAGAGCTTCTTCTTCCTGCTGACCAATGCCGACGTGCTGATGGTCGGCGCCTATATGGACCCCAATGACGTCGCCGTCTATTTCGCCACGGTGAAGACCCTGGCGCTGGTGCATTTCGTCTACTTCGCCGTCAAGGCCGGCGTTGCCCAGCGCTACGCCCAGTTCACCCATGGCGACCCGCAAAGGCTCGCCGCCTTTGCCCGCGAGACGGTGTCGTGGACGTTCTGGCCTTCGCTGTTGATGGCGCTGCTGGTGCTGGCGCTCGGCGAGCCGATGCTGGTGCTGTTCGGCCCGGAATTCAGCAGCGGCTATCCCTTGCTGTTCCTGCTCGTCTTCGGCGTCGCGGCGCGCGCCGCCGTCGGCCCCTGCGAAAGCCTGCTGACGATGAGCGGCAACCAGAACATCTGCGCCGCCGTCTATGCCATGACGCTGGCCTTCAACATCGCCCTCAACGTGATGCTGATCCCGATGTTCGGCCTGTGGGGCGCGGCCATGGCCACCGCCTTTGCCATGATCTTCGAAGCCGGCGCGCTGTCCTTCACGGTGTGGCGCAAGCTCGGCATCGTCATGCTTATCTTCGTGCCTGCGAAAGGAGCCGCGTGATGGCTGCCATCCCGTTGCTTGAGGAAACCAGCGGCGGCACCGCCGGCGCCATGGTGTCGGGCCTTGCCGGGCTGACCCGTGACGCCGACCCCGCCCATATCGAGATTCTCGCCAACAACCGGCCCGAGCGCAAGCTCGCCATCTACCCGGCATCCGCCGGCTTCGACCTTGTCGAGGAACTGGATTATCTCTGCGCCCGCACGGTCGAGCCCAACGTGTTCTTCAACCCGCGTTTCCTTGCGCCCGCCATGCCGCGGCTGGAGGATCGCGAGGTGCGGCTGGCGGTCATCCGCGACGGCGACGAATACCGCAACCGGCTGCGCCTTCTGGTGCCGTTCTCGGTGGAACGGCCGGTGGTACCGCTCGGCGTGCCGGTGATGCGCACATGGTCGAGCCCGTTCGGTCCGCTCGGCACGCCGCTGGTCGACCGCGACGACCCGGTGGGCGTCGTCGAGGATTTCTTCTCGATGCTGTCGCGCCCGCATCTCAAGCTGCCGAAAGTGTTCGTCCTGCCCGATGTCCGGCTCGATGGCCCGGTGGCGAGCCTGTTTGCCACCGTGGCCGAGACGCGCGGCCTGATGCTGGTCACCACCGGCCAGACCCTGCGCCCGGCGCTGGAGAGCGAGCGCGACGGCGATGACTATCTGAAGGCCTCGCTGCGTTCGCACCATTATCGCGAGTTCCGGCGGCTGAAGCGGCGCCTTGGCGACCTCGGCAGGCTGGAGCATGTCGTGGCGCGCGGCCCCGAAGACATCCGCCACGCCATCGAGAACTTCCTGACGCTGGAGGCGGCCGGCTGGAAGGGCCGCGAACGCACCGCCATGGCGATCGACCGTTTCCGCGCCGCCTTCGCCCGCGAGGCCGTGCACCGGCTGGCCGAGCAGGACATGTGCCGCATCCATTCGCTGACGCTCGACGGCCGCACCATCGCCTGCCTGATCGTCTTCGTCGAAGCCGGCATCGCCTACACCTGGAAGACCGCCTATGACGAGACGCTGGCCAGCTATTCGCCGGGCACCTTGCTGATGATCGAGGTGACCAGGCAGCATCTCGACGATCCCAACATCATGATGACCGATTCCTGCGCCGTGCCCGACCATCCGGTGATGAGCCGGCTATGGGCCGAGCGCAAGCCGATGGGCACGCTGGTGATCGGCCTGACGCCGGACGCCGACCGCCTCACCCGCCAGGCCGCCTCGCAACTGCACCTCTACCGCGAAACCCGCAACATGGCCCGCCTGCTGCGCAACCGCATGAAGAGCTTGTTGGGGCGGCGCTGAGAAAAGGCAAGGGTGCGGTTCTGGAAGGATGGCACATTTTCGCTGCAATATTTGACACAGAGGTGGGCCGGGACTTTACTTCGATTGCCCAAGAGGCAAGCGCTAAGATCGACTTCCGCTTCAAAAAAACGAGATTTTTTGCAGCAATTTTCCGGTGAAACCCGGCAAGATCTACTCGCATTCTTGTCCTTGATGCACGATAGTCTAGTGATTCGGTCCGCGATGAGAGAAAAATGTCGCTGAATCATGAGGCCAACGGCGCCCGGCACATCAGTGCGAACGACAGCGCCGTTGTCCGAAGGGCCGACGAAGACTTCGAAGAACTGATTCGAAGCATCCGAGCCGCCACGCATCAAGCTTTGCCTCTCTTCGAAGAGGAGCCCGTGACCGGATTGGCCCAGTCAGACACGCTGGCCGCCTCCCTCGGCTCGACTTCGGCCCGGACGGGCTCGAGTCAGGCCCACGCCATGCGCGGCTCCTCGCTCTTGTCCAACGATGACGACTTGGCGTGGTCGTTGGTTGAGGACTATGTGGCCAGGCTCGATGCGCAAACGCACGATGCCGACGCTCACGATACGGACAAATGGGACTTGCAGGAAGAGGTGGCGAAGCTGCAACGCTTGCAGGATCGCACCTCGAAAGAGCTTGGGCGAAAATCGCGCGAGCTATCGATCGCAAGCAAGACCATCGCCGACCTGGAGGTCCAACTCAACAGGGCACGGCAGACCATTGCGCAGGCGGATAGGCATGCCGGCCAGCGCGCAACACGGTTCCTCGAAGCGAATGTCGAGGTCGAGCGCCTGGGACGGAACCTGGCGCGCGTGTCGGGGCAACTTCGCGACGAGACCATGGCCAGGCAAGCCGCCGAGCAGGCGCGTGAGGACGTTGCATCGCGGCTCGCCAGCTTGCAACAGGCCGCCATGCTGCTTCGGTCCAAGGTCGCGGACTACCAGCTCCACAACGAACGACTGACCGGCAAACTATCTGCGCAGATGCTTGTACAGCAGGACCTGCAGGCGCGGCTGTCCACGGTCGAGCATCAGCGCGGCGTTCTCGGCGATTGCGCCGCCGCCGCGCAGGAACGGGCCGTGGAACTTGAAAAGAGCTTGCGCTTGCTCCAGCGCAACGCCCCCGATCAAAGCGTGGTCCGCGCAACGCCGAGCGCCGGGCAGCGCGCCGAGGACGTGGCCGAGCATCGGCGCCAAACCTCGGAAACCGAGATTGCGAAATTACGCCAGGAGCGCGACGCGGCGCGCCGGGACTGTGGCGCGGTGAAGGTTCAACTCGCCGATCTCCGCTTGCGCGGCATGACCGACGAACTCGCGCATGCCCGTTGCCGCAACGAGAACCGCCAGCTTCACCAAAGGCTGGAAACGCTGACACGCCAGGATCCGCCCAGCGGACCGGCAGCCGATGACAGCGCCGACCTAGAACGGACATTCGACGAATTGCTGGCAGCTGGCGAGATCGGCCCGGCCAATGACGGCGACCCCAGCGTGGCGCGCAAAGCGTGTTGATCGCCTGCTGAGACGTATCGGGAGCCAAAGCGACCGTGACGCCCTTCGTCTATTGAACTTCGAGTGGCCCGCCACCCGAAGCTCGGAGAGCGAAGGGTGGTGCCCCTAGCCGGGATCGAACCAGCACTCCTTGCGGAACTCGATTTTGAGTCGAGCGCGTCTACCAATTCCGCCATAGGGGCTCAGGCCGGGCGGCCTGGATGGCGCGGGACTATACGGTTGGAGGCCTGTTCGTCAACTGGCCAATTCCTCGTCGCCCCGGATGCGACCAAACTGCGCCTTTCGATTTCGTGACGGGGCTGCCATTGTGCAGCGCGGAAAATCTTTCTAGACAGGCGGCGCATCAAAGCGCGGCACGTCTGCGGGGACGGATGGCGTGCGCTGGGTCTTTGTTCTGTGCATGCCGTTACACCCCAACCTGCCTGCGCAATTGAACGACACGCATTAGGAGTGCCGATGCTTCGCGGACTTTACGACTGGACCCTGTCGCTGGCGGCCCGCAAATCCGCCGAATGGTGGCTGGCCTTCATCGCCTTCGTCGAAAGCTCGGTGTTCCTGGTGCCGGCCGACGTGCTCTATCTGCCGATGGCGCTGTCGCGGCCGGATCGCGCCTACCGGTATGCGCTGATCGCCACCGTCGCCTCGGTGCTGGGCGGCATCGCCGGCTGGTTCATCGGCCACTATGCCTATGACGCGGTCGCCAGGCCGATCCTCGAATTCTACGGCAAGTACGACGAGTTCGAGCAACTGCGCGCGGGCGCCGGCGTCGGCTTCATCGTCCTGATGCTGATCACATCGGGTGCCGCCCACCTGCCGCCGATCAAGGTGGTGACGATCCTGTCCGGTGTCATCGGCGTCAATTTGCTGCTGTTCATCGTGCTGGCGATCGTGGCCCGCGGCGCCCGCTTCCTGCTGCTCGCCTGGCTGCTGCGCCGCTATGGCGAACCGATCCGCGAATTCATCGAAAAGCGCCTCGGCCTGATCGCCGGCGCCGGCGCGGTTGCCCTGATTTTGCTCTATATCCTGGTCAAATACGCGTTCTGAACATTACCATTGCGAGCCGGACGGACCGATTGAAATGACAGCGACCATGAATGCCGACACCGGACGCCAGCGCACGCTGACCGCCTTGTTCCTCGCCGTCGCCATGGCCGCCACTGTCGGCTCGGCGCTCGGCTTCCAGTATCTCGGCGGCTACATCCCCTGCCACCTCTGCCTCGAACAGCGCACACCCTACTATATCGGCGTGCCGCTGATGGTGCTGGCGGTGATTGCGTCGATGCTGCACGCACCGGCATGGCTGACACGCGGCCTGCTGGCCGTCGGCGGCATCCTGATGCTCTACGGCCTCTATCTCGGCGTCTACCACTCCGGCGTCGAATGGCAGTGGTGGGCCGGCCCGACCGATTGCACGGCGGGCGCCGGGCCGGTCGACACCGGCGGCAAGGGCGTGCTCGACGCGCTCGACAAATTCGTGCCGCCATCCTGCGACAAGGCCGCCTTGCGCATCCTTGGCCTGTCGCTGGCCGGCTGGAACGCCATCGCCAGCCTGATCCTCGCCGCCGTCGCCTTCCGCGGCGCCCTCACCCGCGACTAAGCCAATTCGATTGAACGGCGTGACGCAGAGTTCGCGCAAAAATTCGCCGGGCTGAGTCGGATAGGCGCGGCTTTCGACATCCGAGCCAAGTCGACCCCCACTCCGTCTCGGCTTCGCCGAGCCACCTCTCCCCCGATCGACGGGGTAGAGGAAGGGCGCGAGCCTGTTGTAGCCAGGACTCCTCTAAGAGAGGCTCCCTTCCTCTCCCTCCGGAGGGGGGAGAGGTGGCGCTGCGAAGCAGCGACGGAGTGGGGGAAGCCGGTCCTTAAGCGCGAAGCCGCTGATAAGTAAGCGCGACTGAGCCCGCGATATCGGGGAGCGTCAGATTATCATGGTCTGAGGAACCCGTGAGCACCGGCCTATGCCGACCGTAGCCTCAACCGCCACGAACACCACGAGTGCTTCGGCCGGCGAAGGCCGGAAGCGCAGAAAATCGCTTCAGGCGGCCAGCCTCCCGAATTCTCGAACGATCTCAGGGTTCGAGTTCGACATCCCAGTACAGATAATCCATCCAGCTTTCATGCAGATGGTTGGGCGGAAACAGGCGGCCATTGTTGTGCAGATCGTGCACCGTCGGCTGGAAAGGCTTCTGCAGCGGCCACATCTTGGCGTGCGCCGGCATCATGCCGCCCTTCCTCAAATTGCACGGCGAGCAGGCGGCAACGACATTCTCCCACGTCGTCGCGCCGCCGCGATGGCGGGGGATGACGTGATCGAAGGTCAGGTCCTCCGGCGTGCCGCAATATTGGCACTGGAAGCGATCGCGCAGGAAGACGTTGAAGCGGGTGAAGGCCGGGTGCCTGGAGGGCTTCACATAGGCCTTAAGACTGACAACGCTCGGCAGCTTCATCGAGAAGGTCGGCGAGGAGACGGCGTGCTCGTATTCGGCGACGATGTTCACCCGGTCGAGGAACACCGCCTTGATAGCGTCCTGCCACGACCAGAGCGACAAGGGGTAATAGCTGAGCGGACGGTAATCCGCATTCAGCACCAGTGCTGGAAGCCCATCCGGAGATACGGCAACCGTCACGTGTTCACCTCCTTGGTTCTAGACCCGAACGGCACGGATACTGTAAGCCCGACATGACAGGGATGTGAAGCGGATTGTCGCGTCGCTAAAGCGCCAAAAATGCATGATTTTTATGATTTTTCGCGGATTCAGGCCGGCGGCGCGGCGTCCCGCCCTCTGGTTTCACGATAATAGGACCAGAAAAGCCGCGATGCGACACCTCGCCACGGGCTCCATGATTCGGCCAATGCGATCAGCGTTTTCTCCGGCGGACGCGGCTCGATGCCGAGCGCGTGGCCGACCGCGCTCTGCAGCGCGACATCACGCGCGGGGAAAATGTCGGGGTGCCCGGCGGCGAATAAAAGGTACACTTCCGCCGTCCACGGACCGATGCCGGACACCGCCGTCATCGTCGTGATCGCCTCCTGGGCATCGAGGGAACAGAGGTGATGCAGGTCGAGGCCGTCGACCACGGCCTGGGCAATTGCGATCAGGCCACGCTGCTTCGGCCGCGACAGGCCGGCCTCGCGAAACATGTCCTCGCCGGCGGCCAGGATGGCCTGCGGCGTCAGCGGATCGACGAGCTTGGTCAGCCGGCCGAAGATCGCATCGGCGCTGGCGCGGGACACTTGCTGCGAGACGACGATCGACGCCAGGCTTCGAAACCCCGGTTCGGACAGCCGCAGCGGCACCTCGCCGGCCATGCCGCGCACCTTTTCCAGGCGCGGGTCGATCACGCAAAGCGCATCGAGCCCCCGGGCAATGTCGTCCGATGTCGCGATACGCTGCATGCTTTCTTGTTCCTGAACCGGCAGCACGGTAGCAATTGGCAAAACCGCCGCACAACCCGATTGCCGCCGCAGAGATGACACTCCTGACATTCCGCTTCGCGCCCAGCCCCAATGGCGACCTGCATCTCGGCCACGCCTATTCGGCGCTGCTCAACCGGAAGCTGGCGGCACGGGCGGACGGCCGCCTGCTGCTGCGCATCGAGGATATCGACACGACGCGCTGCACGCCGCAATTCGAGGCCGGCGTGCTTGCCGACCTGAAATGGCTGGGGCTTGGCTGGGAAGAGCCGGTGCGCCGCCAATCCGAGCATTTCGCCGAATACCAGGCGGTGCTCGAGCGGCTGGTCCGGGAGGAACTCGTCTATCCCGCCTTCATGAGCCGTGGCGAGATCCGCGCCTTCATCACCGACAGTGAAAAGCGTGGGCGCGACTGGCCGCGCGATCCCGATGGCGTGCCGCTCTACCCCGCCGCTGACAAGGCGCTGCCAGTCAAGGAACGCCAGCGGCGGATCGCCGGGAATGCGCCCTTCGCCTGGCGGCTGGATGTCGATGCCGCCTTGGCGCGTGTCGGCAAGGACCTGTCTTGGACCGAATTCGCCGACGAGACGCTTTCCGCGACACGCTCGATCGAAGCCCGTCCGCAGGACTGGGGCGACGTGATCGTGGCGCGCCGCGATATCCCGACCAGCTACCACCTCGCCGTCGTCATGGACGATGCCCTGCAAGGTGTCAGCCACGTCGTGCGCGGACAAGATCTGTTTTCCGCCACCGGCGTGCAGCGCCTGCTGCAGCAACTCCTGGGACTGCCGCAACCGGCCTATTTCCATCATCGCCTCATCCTCGGGCCCGACGGGCGAAAACTGTCGAAGAGCCTGGGCGATACCGGCCTTGCCGCCTTGCGCCATGCCGGCGCATCGCCTGACGACATCAGGCGAATGGTCGGGCTTTGAGCCCGGTGAGACCAAGAAGCCACCCCAGATGGGCCGGCGTTGAATTCCGGTGATCTATGGATCAACCGTTTCGCTTTGCGCGCCGGGGTGAACGGGATTAGAGCATCGCCACGGCAATTCTCTCCAGTGCGGCGGACTCCGGAACATGCACAGCATCAAGCGGTTCATTCCCGCCACCTTCGTCGTTCTGTGGGCGACCGGCTTCATTGGCGCGCGCTACGCCATGCCATGGGCGGAGCCGTTCACCTTCCTCGCCGCGCGGTTCGTCATCGCCGCCATCCTGCTGGCCGTCCTGATGCTTGTATTGGGTTCGAAAAAAGCCACCCGCGAGGAGGCGCTGCATGCCACCGGCGCGGGCATCCTGATGCATGGCGTCTATCTCGGCGCTGTGTTCTGGGCCATCCACAGGGGCATGCCGGCCGGCTTTTCGGCCCTCATCGTCGGCCTGCAGCCGCTGATCACGGCGGTGCTGGCCGGCAAATTCCTCGGCGAGGCGATCCTGCCGCGTCACTGGCTTGGCCTTGGCATCGGCCTCATCGGTATCGTCATCGTGCTGTGGCCGAAGCTCGGCGCGCTCGGCGGCGGCGTGACCGCGGCGACATTGACCGCCTCGCTGGTTTCGGTGCTCGGCATGAGCGCCGGCACCATCTGGCAGAAGCGCTTTGCCTCCGGCGGCGACCTCGTCGCGGCGACCATGTGGCAATATGTCGGCGGTGGCTCGCTGATGCTCGTCGCCTCCCTCGCCTTCGAAACCCACACGGTCGTCATCAATGGCGAACTCATCTTCGCCATGGCCTGGCTGGTGCTGGTGCTGTCGCTCGGCGCCATCTTCCTGCTGATGGTGATGATCCGCGACGGCGAGATGTCGAAGGTGGCCTCGCTGTTCTACCTGGTGCCGGCGGTGACGGCGATCATCGCCTGGGCCCTGTTCGACGAGCAGCTCAACGCACTTCAGATTGCCGGCATGGCGATCACGACATTCGGCGTCGGCCTGGCAACGGCGCGGCAGGCCAAGGGAAGAACTGTGGAATTGAGGAATTGAGGAATTGAGGAATTGAGGAATTGAGGAATTGAGGAAGAAGCACAGACAGCGCCGGATATGGCCCGCTTTTTCTCCAATTCTTCAGTTCTTCAATTCCTCAATTCGACCTGTCATCCGACCCGCGCGCGCGCCTCCAGGTAGCGGCTGATCGCGGCATTGAGCTCGCCGCCGAGGATGAAGATCGCCGAGACCATGTAGAGGAAGACCACGGCGATCATGATCGAGGCCAGGCCGGCATAGGTCGTCACATAGGACGAGAAGTGGTCGAGATAGGTGGCGAAGATAGTCGAACCGATAAGCCATGCCGCCAGCGTGAAGACGATGCCCGGCACCAGCGAGACGAAGCGGCGCTTGCCCGCCGGCAGCCAGAAATGGACGGCAAACAATCCGCCGACAATGACCGCCGAAGCGATGACGTAACGCCATAGCGTAATGGTGCCCATATAGGGCTTGATCCAGTCGATATGGGCTTCGGCGAGCCGCGCCAGCAGCGGCGCGAACACCAGGAGCACGCTGATCGCCAGGAAACCGGCCGTGGCGATGAGCACGAAGATGATGCTCTGCACCCGGCGGTAGATGATGCCGCGCGTTTCCGAGACGCGGTAGGCGCGGTTGAGCGACGTGCGCAGCGCCTCGATGCCGTTCGAGGCAAAATAGGCCGCAAGCACCACACCATAGGTCAAAAGGTCGGTGCGCCTGACGGTCAGCACATTGAGCACTTCGCGCGCGATCGGCTTGGCGATCTGTTCGGGCCAGGTGTCGAAGACCAGATGCACGGCCGTGTCGGAGAACGCCTGCGCGCCGAGGAAGCTCGCCAGCGTCGTCGCGAAGATCAGGAACGGGAACAGCGCCATCAGCGAGGTGATCGCCAGATGGCTGGCCATCGCCCAGCCGTCATCGGTGTTGAAATGGCCAAGTGCGTCGTAGAGGACCCGCTTGAGGGCTACGATCTTCCGCAACAAGAACCGCGCCCTCCAATTGTCTCCACGCCGGGAATATGGGAAGGGATTGCGGCAAATGGCAACCCTTGGCGAAACCACGAACGGTCCGGCGCGGAAGTTGCGCTCGATTATCATCACCGGTGCGTCTTCGGGAATAGGCGCGTACTGCGCCCGCGCGTTGAAGGCGGAAGGCTGGCGGGTGTTCGCAACGGCGCGCAAGCCACAGGACATCGCCGCGCTCGAAGCCGATGGCATCGAGGCCTTCTATCTCGATTATTGCGAGCCGGACTCCATCGCCGCGCTGGTGACGGCGGTGCTCGACCGCACCGGCGGCCGGCTCGACGCCCTGTTCAACAACGGCGCGTATGCGCAGCCGGGCGCCGTCGAGGATCTGCCCGTTGCCGCGCTCAAGCAGCAGTTCGAGGCGAATTTCTTCGGCTGGCATGATTTGACCCGCCGGCTGGTGCCGGTGATGCGCCGCCAGGGTCAGGGCCGCATCGTCCACTGCTCCTCGATCCTTGGCCTCGTGCCGGTGCGCTTTCGCGGCGCCTATTCGGCGTCGAAGCACGCACTGGAGGCCTTGATGCTCTGCCAGCGCCAGGAACTGGCCGGCAGCGGCGTCCACGTTTCGCTGATCGAGCCGGGGCCGGTGAAGTCGAAGATCGCCAGCAATGGCCTCATTTGGTTTCTCAGCAACATCGACCACGAGAATTCCGTGCACCGCGTGGACTATGCGGCGCAACTCGAGCGACTGCGGGCCGGCGGCAGCCAATCGGCCTTGAAGCCAGGGCCGGAAGTGGTTCATGCGGCGCTGCGCCATGCACTTCTGTCGCGGCGCCCACGCCCGCACTATGTGGTAACAGTGCCCGCCAGGATCGGCGCGGTGCTCAGACGCATCCTGCCGGCATCGATGCTTTACCGCCTGATGGCCAAACGCGCCTGAACGCCAACCAACTGGAACGAAGCAATGGCAACCGTCTTCAACATTCTCGCCATTCTGGTCATGGTCGCCGTTGCGGTCGTGCTTGTTCGCGGCCTCATCAACATGATGCGCGGCGGCTCCGGCGTCACCTCGAACAAGCTGATGCAGGCGCGAGTCATGCTGCAGGCCGTGGCGCTGGTGCTGATCCTGCTGGCGGTGTATTTCACCCGCAAGTGAGGATGCCGGCGGCCGGGGAGGCGAAATGGTCAAGCTCAACAAGATCTACACCCGCACCGGCGATGATGGCACCACGGGTCTCGGCACCGGCGAGAGGCGGCTGAAATCCGATCTGCGGGTAGAGGCCTACGGCACGGTCGACGAGGCCAATGCCTGCATCGGCATCGCAAGGGTCCACACGGCCGCGGCCCATCCCGCGATCGACGCCATGCTGTCCCGCATCCAGAACGATCTGTTCGATCTCGGCGCCGATCTCGCCGTACCCGACGACGGCAAGCCGCTCGGCTATGAGCCGCTTCGCATCGTCGCCGTGCAGACCGACCGGGTCGAAAAGGACATCGACCTTCTCAACAAGGAGCTTCAGCCGCTCAAATCCTTCGTGCTCAATGGCGGCACAGCGGCGGCGGCGGCACTTCACCTTGCCCGCACCGTGGCAAGGCGAGCCGAAAGGCTGATGGTCGCACTGGCCCAGGACCCGAACGAGCACGTCAACCGCGACGGTCTGAAATACATCAACCGCGTCTCGGATTTCCTGTTTGTCGCCGCCCGGGCGGTCAATGACAACGGAAACGCCGACGTGCTATGGGTTCCCGGCAAGAACCGCTGATTGTCGAAAGCGGAAGAGGGCCTGGGGCATGTTCATCCCGCTTTACGACACCAACAGGCTGCGCCACATCCGCCTGCAATATGTGACCATCGGGCTGATCGTGGTCAACGCCCTGGTCTACCTCGCCACCGCGCTCGGCGGCGAGAGTTTCTCCAATGCCGCCGTGCTTGGTCTCGGCTTCATCCCGTCGGTCGTCCATGACACCGCCGAGCTCGATCCCCGTTTTATCGTCATCCCCGAAAGCCTGAGCTATCTCACCTATTCCTTCCTGCATGCCGACATCTTCCACCTCGGCGGCAACATGCTGTTCCTGTGGGTGTTCGGCGACAATGTCGAGGACGCGCTCGGTCACATCCGCTACCTCATCTTCTACCTGTTGTGCGCGATCGCCGGCGCCGCCTTCCAGGGCCTCGTCGCCTGGGACTCGCAGGTGCCGCTGATCGGTGCCTCGGGCGCCATCGCCGGCGTGGTCGTCGCCTATCTGATCCTTTATCCCAGGGTGAAGGTCTGGGTGTTGGCCTTCGCCCGCATCCCGCTGCGCATTCCGGCCTTCATCCCGCTCATCCTGTGGGTCCTTTTCCAGGTGGTGATGTTTGCCGCCGGCGGCGAGGATCAGATCTCCTGGGCCTGCCATATCGGCGGCATCATCGCCGGCGCCGTTCTGGTGCTTGTCTTGCGTAGCCGCGGCGTGCCGCTGTTTGCCGGCGCCGACGAAGACGTCGCGCCCGCCGCGCCCGACCAGCCGCCGGTTGCCACGGAACCGCTGATCCCCGATCAACCCGCCGCGACACCGCGCTGGGGACGCGGAAACGCTTCCAGTTCGGACTGAACCGATTTGAGCCACTTGCAGCGTATTGACGTGCAGGGTTGCCGCAACTACGGAAACGTCTCCGCCGCAACCTAAGGCGGGCAAAGACCAGAATTTCCATCCGGCCAGAATTTCCACCTGGAATGTCGGCTTTCGACAACTCAGAACGGGCGCAGGCTGTTATAGCGCGCCCAATTAGCGTGAAGAGGTGACAGGCAAATGAAGATCCTTGTGCCCGTGAAGCGGGTTGTGGATGCGAACGTCAAGGTTCGCGTGAAGGCTGATGGTTCGGCGGTGGAGCTCGCCAACGTCAAGATGGCGATGAACCCGTTCGACGAGATCGCGGTTGAAGAAGCGATCCGGCTGAAGGAAGCTGGCAAGGCGGAAGAAATCATCGTCGTCTCGATCGGCCCGCAGCAGGCGCAGGAAACCCTGCGCACGGCGCTCGCCATGGGCGCCGACCGCGCCATCCTGGTCAAGACCGACGAACAGACCGAGCCGCTCGGCGTCGCCAAGGTGCTGAAGGGCGTCGTCGACGCCGAGCAGCCCGGCCTCGTCATCCTCGGCAAGCAGGCGATCGACGACGATTCCAACCAGACCGGCCAGATGCTGGCGGCACTGTTAGGCTGGGCGCAGGGCACCTTCGCCTCCAAGATCGTGCTCGACGGCGACAAGGCCAAGGTGACGCGCGAAGTCGATGGCGGCCTGCAGACGGTGGAACTGAAGATGCCGGTGATCGTCACCGCCGACCTTCGCCTCAACCAGCCGCGCTATGCCTCGCTGCCCAACATCATGAAGGCCAAGAAGAAGCAGCTCGACGAGAAGAGCCCGGCCGACTACGGCGCCGACGTCAAGCCGCGGCTGAAGGTCATCAAGACCGAAGAGCCGAGCGGCCGCAAGGCAGGCGTCAAGGTCAAGAGCGTCGCTGAGCTGGTCGACAAGCTGAAGAACGAAGCCGGCGTGCTGTAAGGAAATCCGATGAGGCCGGCCTGCAAACGGCTGGCTTCTCCGCTTCCGGTGCTCACGTACAGAAGTACGCTCCGCTCCGGTTCTCGAAACCAACCGTTTTCGACTCGGCCTGACCGGATTTCAGGGAGCCGCGAAGACGAAAGTCAGGAATATCATCAATGGCTATTCTTCTGATTGCAGAACACGACAACGCAACCCTTTCCGACCAGACCGCCAAGGCGCTGTCGGCCGCGCTGCAGATCGGCTCGGACGTGCATGTGCTGGTTGCCGGCAAGGGCGCCAAGCCGGCAGCCGACGCTGCCGCCAAGCTGAAGGGCGTGAGCAAGGTGCTGTTGGCCGAGGCCGACGAGCTTGCCGAGCGCCTGGCCGAACCGACGGCAGCGCTCATTGTGTCGCTGGCGGGCGCCTACGACACCATCATCGCGCCGGCGACCTCGTCGGGCAAGAATGTCGCGCCGCGCGTGGCTGCGCTCCTCGATGTCGCGCAGGTGTCCGAGATCATCGAAATCGTATCGCCCGACACCTTCAAGCGGCCGATCTATGCCGGCAACGCCATCCAGACGGTGCAGTCGAGCGACGCCAAGAAGGTGATCACCGTGCGCACCGCCTCCTTCCAGGCAGCCCCCGAGGGCGGCTCGGCAGCCGTCGAGACCGTCAAGGCCGCGGCCAATCCGGGCCTCTCCACCTTCATCGAGAACAAGCTTTCCGAGACCGACCGTCCGGAGCTGACCTCGGCCAAGATCATCATCTCGGGCGGCCGCGCGCTGGGCTCCTCGGAGAAATTCCAGGAGGTCATCCTGCCGGTTGCCGACAAGCTCGGCGCCGCGGTCGGCGCTTCCCGCGCCGCCGTCGATGCCGGCTATGCGCCGAACGACTGGCAGGTCGGCCAGACCGGCAAGGTGGTTGCCCCCGATCTCTACATCGCGGTCGGCATCTCCGGCGCCATCCAGCACCTTGCCGGCATGAAGGATTCCAAGGTCATCGTCGCCATCAACAAGGACGAGGAGGCGCCGATTTTCCAGGTTGCCGACTACGGCCTCGTCGGCGACCTGTTCGTCATCCTGCCGGAACTGCAAAAGGCGCTTTGACGCTTTCTGCCAAAGCGTATTAAATGGTGAGGGTGGGGTAGACGAAGTCGCCCCGCCCTTTTAGTTTGCACCGCACAAAAAGCAGGCCGCAAAGGCTGAAAGCAATCCAGCAAAGTGCGCAGCGGTTTTGCGTCCGGGATTGCGGTAAAATAAAAGGTGGAGCGCTTTCGCAGTTCAAGCGGAAGGGTTCAGGACGGGATCGGTGTAATGAGCAAGATCGAGACGATCGGCATCATCGGCGCGGGCCAGATGGGTGGCGGCATCGCCCATGTCTCCGCGCTTTCAGGCTACAAGGTATTGATCTACGATATCTCGCCCGACCGCATCGAGAAGGGCATCGCCACGATCAGCGGCAACATGGCCCGCCAGGTGGGGTCCGGCAAGCTCGACGAGAAGGTGCGCAACGATGCGATGGGCCGCATTTCGGCCGCGCCCGCGATGGCCGATCTTGCGGGTGCTGACCTGGTGATCGAGGCGGCGACCGAGGACGAGACGGTCAAGCGCAAGATCTACGCCCAGCTTTGTCCGCAGCTCAATCCCGAAGCCATCCTGGCGACCAACACCTCGTCGATCTCGATCACGCGGCTTGCCGCGCAGACCGACCGGCCCGAGCGGTTCATCGGCATACATTTCATGAACCCGGTACCGCTGATGAAGCTGGTCGAACTGGTGCGCGGCATCGCCACCGAGGACCAGACCTTCGAGGCAGCCAAAACCTATGTGAAGCAGCTCGACAAGACGATCACGGTCTCGGAGGATTTTCCTGCCTTCATCGTCAACCGCATCCTGCTGCCGATGATCAACGAGGCGATCTACACGCTCTATGAGGGTGTCGGCTCGGTCGACGCCATCGACACCGCCATGCGGCTCGGCGCCAACCATCCGATGGGGCCGCTGCAGCTGGCTGACTTCATCGGGCTCGATACCTGCCTGTCGATCATGCAGGTGCTGCATGACGGCCTGTCGGACTCCAAGTACCGCCCTTGCCCGCTACTGGTGAAATATGTCGAGGCCGGCTGGCTCGGCCGCAAGACCGGGCGCGGCTTCTACGACTATCGCGGCGAGCATCCCGTCCCGACGCGCTGAGCGGATCGTCGGCGCAAATCAGGGACAAGCCTTTCGGTTCAACGGCGACGGGTCTATCAGGAGGCCACCGCCAGTGGCTCTGTCCGGCCATCCACGATCTGTGCGTCGGGCGCCACGGAGACACAGCCACGGCCCGCCGCCTTGGCGGCATAGCAAGCCGCATCGGCCCTGGCGATGATCTCGTCGACCTCGCCACAATTGGCATTGATCGCAGCCAACCCGATGCTGGCGCCGATCACGTGAGGACGGCCGTCCCAGGTGAAGTCTAGCCCGCCGATCGCATCGATGATGGAGCGCGCCGCGATCTTGGCGCCGGCTGCCGAACCCGATTTCAAAACGACCGCGAATTCGTCGCCGCCGAGGCGAGCGACGATGTCGTCTGGACCAAGCACGCCGCGAATAGCCACGGCGACCCGCTTCAGCAGCGCGTCTCCCGCCGCGTGACCACCCGTGTCGTTGACCAGTTTGAAGTGGTCGAGGTCGATGAACATGAACTGATGTCCGGCGCCTCCGACCGACCTTGTCGTGTCGCCGACCGACCGTGTCGTGTCGGCGGTGCCGTCCTTGCGCGCCTGGCCGACGAGGTCCTCCATGGCGCGGATGAAGCTGGAGCGGTTGGCAAGGCCGGTCAGCGCATCGTGTGCCGCGGCGTGGGCGAGCTGGCGCTGCAGCGCGCGCGCATCGGTAAAGTCCTGGAAGACGATGACCAGCCCGCAGAATTCGTTGCGGTCGTTGACGATCGGCGACACCACCTGGCGAATGCTGCAGCGCGTGTCATCGCGCCGGATGAGGACGGCGCGGCTGTTCTGGTCGGCGGGCGCATGAACGCCAACCGCGGGCCGGGTCACGCCGATCCTGTGCCCCGTCTCCTCGTCGACCGCCCAGTAGACATGGCCAAGCATCTTGCCGAGAGCCTCGCCGCCGGCAATCCCGGTCAGCTTTTCGGCGACCGGGTTCATGAAGGTGATACGGTTTGCGGCATCGGTGCAGATCACGGCATCGCCGATCGATTGCAGCGTCACCCTCAGCCGCTCCTTTTCATCGGCAAGCATTGCCGCCGACACGGTGAGGCGCTCTTCGGCCTCCTTGCGGCGGGTGATGTCGGTCAAGCTGCCGATGGCCCTGATCAGCCGTCCATCCTCATCACGTTCGATGGCCTTGCCGCGGTCGAGGATCCACACCCAGTGGCCATCCTTGTGGCGCATCCTGAACTCGGCCTCAAAGAACGGTGTCTTGCCCTCGAGATGAGCGCGATCCGCTTCGGCGACAGTCTCGCGATCATCAGGATGGATCATCGTCAGCCAGCGGTCGGTGTCGCCATCGAGCTCGCCATCCGCATAGCCCAGCATCTTGACCCAGGTCGAGGAATAGGTCGTGCCGCCCTTGCGCATGTCGAGGTCCCAGACGCCCTGGCCGGCGCCGGCGAGCGCGAAATTCCAACGCGTTTCCGCTTCGGCAATGCGCGCCTCGGCCTGCTTGCGAGCGTCGATGTTTTCGATTTGCGAGACGAGATAGAGCGGGCGGCCGCTGGTCTCATCGCGAATGACCGAACCGGCAAGATGGGCCCAGACAGGCGTTCCGTCCTTGCGGAGATAGCGCTTCTCGAAATGGAAGGAATTGACCGTGCCCGCCTTCAGATCGTCCATCGTCTTCCGCCCGATCTGCTGGTCGTCGGGATGCGTGATCTGGAAGAAAGTCAGCGTCTCGATCTCTTCGCTTGTGTAGCCAAGCATGGCCGCGAAGGCCGGATTGGTCTGGCGGATGCGCCCATCGAGACCGACAACGACGATACCGATCGCTGAATCCTCCATGGCGCGGCGGAAGCGCAGCTCGCTCTCGGCGATCTGTTGGCGATCCCTGCTGATCCTGCGGATGGACAGGGCGGCGAGGAACAGCGCGCCCGCCGCCACCGCCATCGCGATCTGCAGGCAGAGTTTCAAGGCTTCGGTGCCCAGGTCCAGGTGCGACAGCAGGATCGAGGCCGCCAGCACGCCCAGGCCGGCGACGAGCAACGCCAGCCCTGCACGCCCAAGAGATTCTCGGCTGGTCAATCCTCGCCACATCACGATACGTGCCACCCCCGTGCGCAAACGCATGTTCTCGCCTCAACCTTGGCGGATCGATTTTAAGGAAAGGTTGCGTCAGGCATTCCGGTGCCATCGCTAACCGGCAAACAATTGCCGGCATGATTAAGGATCGGTATGCGCGAGCGGGCTAGCGTGGCGCAACGCTACCAGCGCACGAAAAACCGTCCGCCGAGCGCGCCAAGCAATGCGAGCGCTGCAATGGCTATCGTGTACCAGGTGGCGACGAAAAGCGGCGAATCGTCGAAGCAGTGGGCGGCATAGAAGGTTGCCGCCAGCCCGCCGGCGAGCAGGCCTGCCACCGCACCGGCAAGCACCGGCCGTGTCGGCGCCCCGTAGCGCAGCATCCACAGGAAGATGGCAAGCGGACCGAGGCCGATCAGCGGGATGAAAGCCATGCAGATCATCATGTTGGAGCCGACCATTTTGGTTCCCCACAGCGCCTCCGGCACCATGAAAAGCTCCAGAACCACCGCCACGGCTACCAGCACTGGCGCCGCAGCCATCCCAACCATTGCCCGGCCCGTTGATGCACCCGGCGTCGACAAGGCACGGATCAGGGCGAAGGCGCTGACGGCAAGCACGATGGTGAAAACAAATTTGGAAAGGAAGCGCATCGTGTGCGCGGCCGCCATGAAATCCGGACGTGGGCCGATGGTCAGCAGGAAAACGACGGCCGCGATCACCGCTGCCGCACCGGCGGCCAGCCACCAGGCCGATTGCAGCGGCATCGCCTTGCTGGTTGCATCGGCGTCCAGCGCCTTGATGAGATCGCCCGTTCTCATGTCATTCCCGCCCGAACCGCCCCTGCCCGAATCGCTTGGCTATCGCGGCAAGTCCGCGATGCAGCGACACCCGCACCGCCGTCTCGCTGATGCCGAACTTTGCCGCTGTCTCGCCGATGGACCGCCCTTCCACCGACACGGCCGAGACCACGGAGCGCTGAGCCGGCGACAGACCGTCCAATGCACGGTTGATGTCGCGCTCGCTGACGGTCTCGGTTTCCGGCTCGGCGAACGTCTCGGCGATATCGTCGACGTCGATCTCGATGCGCCGTCCGCGCCGCCTGAACGCATCGATCAGCTTGAAGCGGGCAATCGCATAGACCCACGGCAACACCGGCGCATCCTGACGCCAGGTATGCCGTTTCACATGAATGGCCAGCAAGGTTTCCTGCACGACATCCTCGGGATCGACCCCGCCCTGCACGATCTTGCGCCTGGCAAAACCGCGAACCAGCGCGGCAATCCGGTGCAGAAAGTCGGCGTAAGCCCTTTCATCTCCCGCGATCGCGGCCCGCATCAGCCGGGAAAGTTCGGCCTCGTCCTTGCCGCTCACAAGAGTTCACTCCCCGATTTTCGCGTCTCGGCGCTGATTTGTTACGTGGCCGGCGAAATAATGTCCAAGCCAAACTGTCGGCAAGTCACGAAAGTTTGCGGCACCGCCGAACCGTGAGCATCACGCGGAATTGTCCGTTCGGCACCGACCTTTGCACGTCAGCGACCGATTGAAGCACATCAACAATGTTGACTATAGCTGTCATGTATCGATAGGTGCAGCCGTGACAGACCTAGGACCCCCGAAATCGAGGACAATGCCATGAAATACGCTCTTTCCACCCTCGCCGGCGCCGCCGCGCTGGCAATCAGCCTCATCGCCGGTCCGGCAAAGGCGGAAGAGGATGGCATCATTGTCTACAACGCCCAGCACGAAAGCCTGACCAAGGCGTGGGCCGAAGGCTTCACCAAGGAAACAGGCATCAAGGTCACCGTGCGCAATGGCGGCGACAGCGATTTCTCCAACCAGATCGTCGCCGAGGGCGCTGCTTCGCCCGCAGACGTCTTCCTGACCGAAAACTCACCGGCCATGGCGCTGGTCGAAAGCGCCGGCCTGTTCGCGCCGGTCGACGCGGACACGCTGGCGCAGGTTCCCCAGGACTATCAGCCGGCCAGCGGCAAATGGGTCGGCGTTGCCGCGCGCAGCACGGTCTTTGCCTATAACAAGACCAAGCTGACTGCCGACCAGTTGCCCAAGTCGATGCTAGACCTCGCCGATCCGAGCTGGAAAGGCCGTTGGGCCGCCTCCCCCTCGGGCGCCGATTTCCAGGCCATCGTCAGCGCCCTGCTCCAGCTCAAAGGTGAAGCCGCTACCGCCGACTGGCTGAAGGCGATGAAAACCAATTTCACGGCCTACAAGGGCAACAGCACGGTGATGAAGGCGGTTAATGCCGGCGAGATCGAAGGCGGCGTGATCTACCACTATTACTATTTCGGCGATCAGGCCAAGACCGGCGAAAACAGCAAGAATGTCGCGCTGCACTATTTCAAGAACCAGGATCCGGGCGCCTTCGTCTCGATCTCCGGCGGCGGTGTGCTGGCTTCGAGCAAGCATCCGAAGGAAGCCCAGGCGTTCCTGAAATGGCTGACAGGCAAAGGCGGTCAGGACGTGCTGAAAACCGGCGATTCCTTCGAGTACGCGGTCGGCAAGGGTGCGGACTCCAACCCGAAGCTGGTGCCGCTCGCCGATCTGCAGGCGCCGAAGGTCGATGCCACGACGCTGAACTCCAAGAAGGTCACCGATCTGATGACGGCAGCCGGCTTGCTTTAGTTGCCATTCGTCCTAAAAGGACACCCGACCACGCTCCCGCGGGAATTCGCCTTCCGCGGGAGTGATTTTGTTTTTCGAGATGGCATTCGTCGATGACGACACGCTGTGTTCCCGACCGCGATCGCGGTCTTTCAATTGCTGCCGCTGGACGGCAACGGCACGGCGTCTGACCTGATGCAGTCCGCGGTCGATCTCGCGCATTCGGGCCTGCCTTCGGGCACAGGCCGAAGGGCTCGGCGACGCGCACCGCTTTGGCTGGTCCTCGCCGCCATCTTCGTTGCGCTGCTGGCGCTGGTGCCGCTTGCCTTCATCATCTGGATCGCGGTGCAGACCGGCTGGGAGACAGTCTCGGCACTGGTCTTCCGGCCGCGTGTCGGCGAGCTTCTGGTCAACACTGTCCTGCTGGTCGCGCTCTCGGTGCCGATCACCATCGTGCTGTCGGTTTCGCTGGCCTGGTTGACCGAGCGCAGCGACCTGCCGGGCGCCCGGCTCTGGGCCTGGCTGTGCGTGGCGCCGCTCGCCATCCCGGCTTTTGTGCACAGCTATGCCTGGGTCACCATGGTGCCGGGACTGCACGGCCTGTGGGCCGGCGTGCTGGTTTCCGTGATCGCCTATTTCCCGTTCCTGTATCTGCCGGTGTCGGCGGCGTTGCGCCGTCTCGATCCCGCCCTGGAAGACGCCGCCGCCGCACTCGGCCTTGGGCCCCGGCGCGTGTTCTGGCGGGTCGTGCTGCCGCAATTGCGGCTCGCCATCTGCGGCGGCTCGCTGCTGGTCGGCCTGCATCTGCTGGCCGAGTACGGCCTCTATGTCTTCATCCGCTTCGACACCTTCACCACGGCGATCGTCGACCAGTTCCAGTCGACCTTCAATGGACCGGCCGCCAACATGCTGGCCGGCGTGCTGGTCAGCTGCTGCTTCGTGCTGCTCGGCCTCGAAGTGCTGGTGCGCGGCGAGGAGCGCTATGCCCGTGTCGGCTCCGGCGCGGCGCGCCATCAGCAACGCACAAGCCTCGGACGCGCCACCCTGCCTAGCCTGCTCCTGCTTGTCGTCATCACGCTTTTGGCGCTCGGCGTGCCGTTCGTCACCATTGGCGGCTGGCTTGCCGCCGGCGGCTCCGCTGTCTGGCGCTTGGACGAGATCGGCCTGGCGCTTGGCCAGACGCTGTTCCTGGCGCTCGCCGGCGCGTTGCTCGCCACCGTCGCCGCCATGCCGATGGCCTGGATCTCGATCCGCGCGCCGGGGCCATTGCAGCGTCTTCTGGAGGGCTGCAACTACATCGTCGGCTCGCTGCCCGGGGTCGTCATCGCACTGGCGCTGGTCACCATCACCGTACGCATCGCGCTGCCGCTCTACCAGACCTTGTTCACCATCCTGGTTGCCTATGCGCTGATGTTCCTGCCGCGCGCGCTGGTCAGCCTGCGGGCGTCTATCGCGCAGGCGCCGGTCGAGCTCGAACGCGCCGCTTCCAGCCTCGGCCGGCCGCCGCTGCAGGCGCTGTGGTCGACGACGATCCGCCTGTCGGCGCCGGGCGCCGCGGCCGGCATGGCCCTGGTGGCGCTCGGCATCATGAACGAACTGACCGCCACCCAGATGCTGGCGCCCAACGGCACCCGCACGCTGGCGATGGCTTTCTGGTCCTACAGTGGCGAGATTGATTATGCCTCGGCGGCACCCTACGCCTTCATCATGGTGGCGATGTCGCTGCCCTTGACCTGGCTGCTCTATGTCCAGTCGAAACGGATGGCCGGACGATGAGCTTTCTCGAAATCAGCGGCCTGCACAAGCAATACGGCCCGGTGGCGGCCCTTGCCGGCGTCGACCTCAGCGTCGCCAGCGGCAGCCGCACGGCGATCGTCGGTCCTTCCGGTTGCGGAAAGACGACCCTGCTGCGGCTGATTGCCGGCTTCGAGGCTCCGGACCAGGGCCACATCACGCTCGACGGTGCCATATTGGCCAACGGCGGCGCTGCGGTGCCGGCATATCGCCGAGGCATCGGTGTGGTGGCGCAGGATGGTGCCCTGTTTCCGCATCTGACCATTGGCGACAATATCGGTTTCGGCATGGGCCGCGGCGAGGACAAGCGCGCTGAGCGCATCGTCGAGCTCGCCTATATCGTCGGGCTCGACAAGGCGATCCTCAAACGCCGCCCGCACGAGCTTTCCGGCGGCCAGCAGCAGCGTGTGGCGCTGGCCCGGGCCATGGCGATGAAGCCCAGGCTGATGCTTCTCGACGAGCCGTTCTCGGCGCTCGATACCGGCCTGCGCGCCTCGATGCGCAAGGCGGTGGCCGAACTTCTGGAGGCCGCCGGCATCACCACCATCCTGGTGACGCACGACCAGGCCGAAGCGCTGTCCTTCGCCAGCCAGGTCGCGGTGATGCGCGACGGCAAGTTCTCGCAAATCGGCACGCCGCGCGAGCTCTATCTCAAGCCGAAGGACAGGATGATCGCCGAATTCCTCGGCGACGCCATCATCCTGCCGGCCAAGATATCAAATGGCTTCGCCAACTCGCCGCTCGGCCGCATCGCGGTCGACACCCATGACAGCCGCGATATCGCCCGCATCATGCTTCGCCCGGAGCAGATCGCGCTGAAGAGAACGTCGCGCGAGGGTATGTCCGGCACCTCGGACATGCTGTTCGGCGAGGTGACGGAATCCGAATTCGCCGGCTCGATGTGCACGGTCGCGGTGCGGCTCTTGAACAATGCCGATCCGCCCGATGCGGCAGCGATCGGCAACACGCCGCTGGTCCTGCGCAAACCGGGCATGGACGCGCCGGCGGTCGGCGAGATCGTCCGGCTGACTGTATCGGGAAAGGCGCATGTCTTCGCCTGAACGCCGCGTGGGTGGAGCGTAGGCCTATCTTTCTGATTAGCCGACGCGCTTTCCGGCCTGATCGAACCAGTGCAGCTTTTCTGCCTTGGCAACCACGCGCAATTGGTTGCCAACCGTGGCGGTGGCGCGACCCGCGACCCGCACGACGATCCTGCTGCCACCTGCAGCACAGTGAAGGAAACTTTCGGCGCCTACCGGTTCGACTGCCTCGACCAGCGCCGGCAGAATGAGCGCGCCGGACGGTGCCTCGGCCCCGAAGGTGACGTCGGCATCCTCGGGGCGGAAGCCGAGCGTGACGGCGTTCGCAGGCGCAAATTCAATCGTCTTGCCATCAGCCAGCGCCGGACCAGCCGGGCCTTGCGAAAGGGGCAGGAGATTCATCGGCGGCGCGCCAATGAAGGAAGCGACGAAGGTCGAGGCCGGCCTTTCGTAGACGTCGAGCGGCGCCCCCATTTGCTCGACCAGTCCGGCATTCATGACGACGAGGATGTCGGCCAACGTCATCGCCTCGAGCTGGTCATGTGTGACATAGACCGACGTGACGCCAAGCGAGCGCTGCAGGTTCTTTATCTCGACGCGCATCTGGCCACGCAATTTGGCATCGAGATTGGAGAGCGGTTCGTCGAAAAGGAAAACCCTCGGATTGCGCACAATGGCACGACCCATGGCGACACGCTGGCGCTGGCCGCCGGAAAGCTCGCGCGGGCGGCGGTCGAGCAGCGCCGAAAGTTCCAGTATTTTCGCCGTCGCGCGGACCCGGCTGTCGATCTCATCTTTCGGCGTGCCGCGGTTGCGCAGCCCATAGGCCATGTTGTCGTAGACTTTCATATGCGGATAGAGCGCGTAGTTCTGGAACACCATGGCGATGTCACGCTCGGTCGGACCGGTTGAGTTTACGATCTTGCCGTCGATCGCAACTGTTCCCGAGGAGATGGTTTCAAGCCCGGCGATCATTCTGAGCAGCGTGGACTTGCCGCAACCCGACGGGCCGACCAGCACGCAAAGCTCCTTGTCGGGAACTGCGATTGAAACGCCCTTCACGGCCTCGAAACCGCTGGGGTAGACCTTCTTCACATCCTTCAGATCGACGGTCGCCATCAGCTTCTCACTTTTCGGAATCGACCAGGCCGCGAACGAACCAGCGTTGCATCAGCACCACGACCAGGATCGGCGGCACGATGGCCAGCATCGCTGTAACCATGACCAGGTGCCATTGCGTATCGGCATCGGCGAAGGAGACCATCTTTCTGAGCGCGATGACGATCGTGTTCATGTTGCTGCTGTTGGTGACGAGCAACGGCCACAGATACTGTGTCCAGCCATAAATGAAGAGGATGACGAACAGCGCCGCGATATTTGTCCGCGACAGCGGCAACAGGATGTCGAAGAAGAAGCGCCACGGCCCCGCACCGTCGACCCGCGCCGCCTCAACCAATTCGCCAGGAATCGTCATGAAGAACTGGCGGAACAGCAGCGTGGCGGTGGCCGAGGCGATCAGCGGGATGATCAGGCCCGCATAAGTGTCGATCATGCCGAGATCGACCATCACCTTGTAGGTTGGCAGGATGCGCACCTCGACGGGGAGCATCAGGGTGATGAAGATCAGCCAGAAGAAGGTCATGCGCAGCGGAAAGCGGAAGAACACGATCGCATAGGCAGACAGGATCGAGATGAATATCTTTCCCACCGCGATGCCGAGCGCCATGATCGTCGTGTTGAGCAGCAGCCTGCCGACGCTGACGCCGCCGATGCGGCCGACACCGCCGAACAATGCCTCGCTGTAATTGTTCCAGAACTGATCGCCGGGCAGGAGCGGCAATGGCGGCCTGAGGATCGTTTGCAGCGTCTGCGTCGAGGCAACGAACGTGTAGTAGATCGGGAAGGCGACGATCAATATGCCGAGGATCAGCATGGCGTGGGCGATGACGGTGCGGAGCGGTGACTGGCCGATCATCGCTCGCCCTCAGCCGTAATGGACTTTGCGTTCCACATAGCGGAACTGGATGGCGGTGAGCGAGATGACGATGATCATCAGGATGACCGACTGCGCCGCCGAGTCACCGAGGATCAGATTGACGAAGCCGTCATTGTAGACCTTGTAGACCAGCGTCTCAGTCGTCTTGCCCGGACCGCCCCCGGTGACGGCATGGACGATGCCGAACGTGTCGAACAGGGCATAGACGGTGTTGACGACCAGCAGGAAGAAGGTCGTCGGCGCAAGCAGCGGGAAGACGATGGTCCAGAATCGCTTGGTCTCGCCGGCGCCGTCCATGGCCGCCGCCTCGATCAAGGCTTTCGGCACCGCCTGCAGGCCGGCGACGAAGAACAGGAAATTGTAGCTGATCTGCTTCCAGGCAGCGGCGGACACCAGCAGGATCATGGCGTGGGTGCCATTGAGCAGTGGATCCCAGGCGATGCCGAAACTCCTCAGCATGTAGGCCAGCGACCCGATCGAAGGGTTGAAGAGGAACAGCCACAGCATACCGGCAATCGCCGGCGCCACCGCGTAGGGCCAGATCAAGAGCGTGCGGTAGAGACCTTTGCCGCGCACCACCTTCTCTGCCATGACCGCCAGCAGGAGCGCCACGCACATGGCGACGATAGCGGTCGCAAGGGAAAACACCACCGTGACCTTGATCGAGTTCAGGTAGGCCGGATCGGCAAGCACTTTCCTGAAATTGGCGAACCAGACGAACTTGGTCCTCAGCCCGAACGGATCCTGCCTGAGCATGGATTGGTAGAACGCCTGACCGGCCGGCCAGTAGAAAAAAACGAGTGTGATGGCCAGTTGCGGCGCCACAAGCAGGTAGGGAAGGACCTTGTTGGGGAACACGACGCGAGGGGTCACGGAGCCACTCCGAGGTGATGAGGCGGGCGGCACCATGCGGCACCCCTCTCCGCCAAGATGGCTTTGATGAGCGTCTCGGACTGGGCATCATCGACCATTGGCGAAATCGCAAGGCACGGCAAAACTCCCCTCACCGAGGGGAGATGCCCGGCGGGACAGGTAGGTGCGCCGTAGAGCAAGGACCTGCGCTCGCTCTAATTCCCCAGCGCTTCCTTGATCGCGGCATTGCCACGCGTAACCGCATTGTCGAGCGCCTGCTGCGCGGTCTGCTGGCCGGCGAGCATCTTCTCGAACTCCTCGTTCTGGATATCGCGCACCTGCGGCAGATTCGGCAGACGTACGCCCTTGGAATTGTCGGTCGGCGTCTTACCCGTCATCTGCAGGATCGGGGTCTCGCGGCCGACATTCTTGTCATAGAAACCGGACTTCTTGGTCGCTTCATAAGCCGCCAGCGTTACCGGCAGATAACCCGACTTCTGGTGCAGGTATTCTTGCACCTCGGTCTTCGACAGGTAGGCGAAGAAGGCCGCGACGCCCTTGTATTCCTCATCGGATTTGTCCGCGAAAACCCACAGGCTGGCGCCACCCGGCGTCGTGTTCTGCGGCGCACCCTTGGCGTCGCTGTCATACGGCAATTGGCCAATGCCGTAATTCATGCCGGACTTGACGATATCGCCAAGTCCGCCGGACGATTCGGTCATGATCCCGCATTCGCCCGCAAGGAAGATCTGCTTGGCTTCGGAGGTGCGGCCGCCATATTTGAAGGTGCCGTCCTTGGCGAGGTCCGCCAGCGCCTGGAAATGGTTGACGAAAATCGGCGCGTTGATCTTGAGCTCGACATCGCCGCCGGCCAGACCGTTCTGCTGGGTGGCCCATGACACGTCATTCCAGGCCGCGAAATTCTCCAGATGTATCCAGGTCAGCCAGGTCGAGGTGTAGCCGCAGGCGGCCGCGCCGCTCGCCTTGATCTTCTTGGCGTCTTCCCACACTTCATTCCAGGTCTTGGGTGGGCTATCGACGTCGAGACCAGCCTTCTTGAAGATATCCTTGTTGTAATAAAGGATCGGCGAGGAGGAGTTGTAGGGGAAGGAGAGCATGGTGCCGTCCGGCTTCGAATAATAGCCGACTATGCCTGGCAGATACTGGCTCTTGTCGAAGGTCATTCCAGCGCTGGTCAACACATCGGCTGCGGGCTTGATGGCACCTTCGGCCGCCATCATCACGCCGGTGCCGACGTCGAACACCTGGATGATGTCTGGCGCCTGGCCCGCGCGGTAGGCGGCAATGCCGGCATTCAGCGTCTCGGGATACGTGCCTTTGAACACCGGAACGAGCTCATAGTCGCTCTGGCTGGCATTGAAATCTTTGGAGATCTTGTCGACGACTTCGGCATTGGCGCCAGTCATGGCGTGCCACCAACTGATCTGCGTGACGGCAAAAGCGGAGGTTGAGGAAAGCGTCATAAAGGTAGCGGCAACACCGGCCGCGAAGCCGAAGGACTTCATGTTTCATCTCCCGTTTGTCATTGGCGAAAGGGGGCACTCCCGCGAAGGCAATATGTGTCGCTCATGACAATCAGACAACGGTTTTGTTGCAGATCGACGAACTTCACCCTTTACCTGACGCAACGCTCGCCTCCGCTTGGAGGCATGGAGAGCGATACGGTTAGCCGGCTTAGCGCGACGACAAGCGCGCCAGGAAGCACCGTCGGGACTGTCAAGCTGGCTTTCGGCGTGTCAGCCCTGATTGCAGCCGCAGCAACCCGAAGAGACACGCCAAGGTTGCAGCCGACTTTATCGATCCCTCAACGGCAACGCGCTACTCAATCCTGCTGCCCTGTTTATTTCCAAAGATCAGGTGAAATAAATGCTGACGGTCTACAATTGTATCGTCAACGAACATGATCTGAGACTGGTCGCACTCGCCGCGCTGATCTGCGGAATTTCCTGCTTCTCTGCTGTCAACCTGCTTCAGCACATAAGCCGTTCCACAGATCGGAACCGGCTTGCCTGGCTGATGATCGCGGCCACTTCGACCGGCTTTGGCATCTGGGCAACGCACTTCATCGCCATGCTCGCATTCACACCGGGCATACCCAGTGCTTATGATCCGGCACTCTCCGTGCTTTCGCTCGCTGCTTCGGTCACTTTGACGGCAGCCGGCATGTGGATCGCCACCTTGCGGGATGAGTTCGACTATCATCTCGTCGGCGGCGCCGTGCTGGGCGGCGGTATCGCAGCCATGCACTACATCGGCATGGCGGCGTTCGAGGTTCAGGGCCGTATCGAGTGGAACCTCTTGCTTGTCGCCGTTTCCCTGCTGGCCGGCGTAACGCTCGCGGCGCTGGCGCTGCGTGTCGTGCAGCGCCGCCCCTCCTTGAAGGCGACATCCGGCGGCGCGGTGCTGCTGACGCTGGCGATCTGCACCCTGCATTTCATCGGTATGGGTGCCGTCTCGATCTTCCCCGATCCCTCGATCGTCATATCCGAATACACGATCGAGCCGACCTCGCAGGCTTTCGCCGCCGCCGCCGCCACACTGGTGATCCTGGTTCTGTCGGCATCGGCGCTGTGGATCGATTTGCGCTTCCGTCGCCAGAAGCTCGAGGTCGACCGCATGCACGGCCTGGCCAATGCCGCCGTGGAGGGGCTGATCGTCTGCGACGGCAACCGCATCATCAGTGCCAATGACAGCATTGCGGCACTGACGGGCATAGCAACAGCGACCCTGAACGGAATGCAGCTTGGCGATCTCTTCGGATCCGATATGTCGGGCTTCGGCGAACAGCCGCAGGAGGCCGAATTGAGCGGTCGCGATGACACGAGCATTCCTGTCGAGCTGATCGCCAGGAGCATCGATTACTGTGGCAAACCGCACAACGTGGTCGCGGTCCGCGACATTCGCGAGCGCAAGAAGGCGGAACAGGAGATCCTGCGGCTTGCCCATTTCGATCCATTGACCGGACTGGCCAATCGCCGCAGCTTTTCCGGCCGGCTGGAGACGGAAATCGCTGCGATGGTCCGGACCAGGAAAGGCGGCCAGCTTGCGCTTCTGCTGCTTGATCTCGACCGGTTCAAGGAGGTCAACGACCTGTATGGGCACGGCGCGGGCGACGCCATGCTGCAGAAAGTTGCGCAGTGCGCGACCGGTATCCTTCGTCCAGGGCAGATGGTGGCGCGGCTGGGCGGCGATGAGTTCGCCATTATCGCGCCGAACCTGGCCGACCCGTTGGAGGCGGGCCGTATCGCCAACGCGGTGCTGACCGCCATGCGCGAGGAAAACCGGCTCTCGGTCGGCGGCGGCCTTGTGTCGGCAAGCATCGGCATTGCGCTGTATCCGTCGGATGCCGAAAACCAGGCCAGCCTGATAAGCCACGCCGATACGGCACTCTACCGGGCCAAGACCGAAGGCAAGGACACTTACCGTTATTTCGAAGCATCGATGGGGGCCGAGGCCCGCGACAAGCGCGTCATGGAGCACGAACTGCGCCAGGCGGTCGCACGCCAGGAGTTCTATCTCGTCTACCAGCCGCAGAAAGAGATCAGCAGCGGAAAGATGGTCGGCTTCGAAGCGTTGGTCCGCTGGCGGCATCCGACGCGCGGCGACGTGTCGCCGGCCATATTCATCCCGGTGGCCGAAGACAGCGGCGCCATTGGCCAGATTGGCGAATGGGTGCTGACGGCTGCCTGCGAGGAAGCCGCCCGCTGGGAAAATCCGCTGACAGTGGCCGTCAACGTTTCGGCGGTGCAGCTCCACAACACGAATTTCAGCCGCAAGGTCCACGAAACATTGCTGAATTCCGGCCTGGCGCCCGGCAGGCTCGAGCTTGAGATCACCGAGACGGCGCTTGTCAAGGACATGCCGCGGGCGCTGGCCACCTTGCGGCAGGTCAAGGCGCTGGGCGTGCGCGTGGCCATGGACGATTTTGGAACCGGCTATTCCTCGCTCTCCAACCTCCGCGCCTTCCCCTTCGACAAGATCAAGATCGATGGCTCCTTCATCAAGTCGGTCGACAAGAACGGCCAGGTCGCGGCGATCGTGCGCGCCGTCCTGGGACTTGGACGTGGTCTCGGCCTGCCGGTTCTGGCGGAGGGGGTCGAGACGCTCGGCGAACTGAAATTCCTGGACGCCGAAGCCTGCGAGATCGGCCAGGGCTATTATATCGGCAGGCCAGCTCTCATCGAAGAATTCGGCGAGCTGACCGGTGTCGTCGCACCCGCTGTCGGCAGCAAACCCGCTACCTTGCGCGACAGAAGCGTTCTGGCCTTCGCACCGGCACCTGCGCTAGCCACACGCTAGACTAGAGGCTCTCGGGCTTGAGTGCCGTCTCGACCAGCCGCCTGGCGTCCGGCCCCGACCATTCGGCCGGGCCGTTCATATGGGCGATCAGGCAGCCCTCGCCGTCGACCAGCATGGTGACAGGAAGGCCTAGCGCCAGGCCGCGCTTCTTGAGGTCGTTGAACAGCGCCATCGTCGAATCCCGGTAATAGCCAAGCGTCGCGACGCCGGTATCGCTGAGGAACTTCTTCGGCTTCACATCGTCGCCGGCATCGACATTGACGGCGATCACTTGAAAGGCGTCGCTGCCCTTTTCCTTCTGCAGCGCATCAAGCGCCGGCATTTCGGCACGGCACGGCGCGCACCATGTCGCCCACAGATTGAGCAGCACCGTCTTGCCGGCATGATCGGCAATCGTCATCGGCTTGCCGTCCGGACCGTTGAAGGCAAGGCTCTTCAGGGATTGTGGCGGATCGGCCGGCAAAAGTGCCGCGACCTCACCGGTGGCCGAAGCCGCGACCTTCTTGGCGCGGTCGCTCTTGGCCGCGCAGGCCACGTCGTCCTTGCTCTCACCCACGGCAGCTTGTGCCGGTGCATTGTTGCCAGACCGGCTCTCGCTGACATATACCGCGACCGCGCCCGCCAGCGCGCCCGCCACCAAGGCGGCGAGGATCAGGCGCGGGGCCGGGAAGAATCTACTACCGTCTGCCATTTTCTCAAAACTGCTCCGAAGCACGGGTTATAGCCATGAGCGACAAGAAAACCAGCAACCAGATGTGGGGCGGACGTTTTGCCTCGGGTCCGGCCGCCATCATGGAAGCGATCAACGCGTCTATCTCCTTCGACCGCAAACTCTATGCGCAGGACATCAAAGGCTCGATCGCCCATAGCGAGATGCTGGCGCAAACGGGCATTATTTCGGCGGCCGATCAAGAAAAAATCGCTGACGGGCTGAACACGATCCTGAGAGAGATCGAGGCGGGCAGCTTCGAGTTCTCGACGCGGCTCGAAGACATCCACATGAACATCGAGGCGCGCCTTGCCGATCTGATCGGTCCGGCGGCCGGCCGCCTGCACACCGCCCGCTCGCGCAACGATCAGGTCGCGGTCGATTTGCGGCTCTGGGTCAAGGAGGAGTGCTTTCGCGTCGCCGAGGCGTTGAAGGGGTTGATTGAGGCGTTGCTGGAGCGGGCCGAGGAGCATGCGGCGACCGTGATGCCGGGCTTCACCCATATGCAGGCGGCCCAGCCGGTGACCTTCGGCCATCACTGCATGGCCTATGTCGAGATGTTTTCGCGCGACCTGTCGCGCGTGCGCGATGCCATCGAACGGATGGATGAAAGCCCGCTCGGTGCCGCCGCACTTGCCGGCACAAGCTTCCCGATCGACCGCCACCGGACCGCCAAGGGGCTCGGCTTCCGCGAGCCGATGCGCAATTCGCTCGACAGCGTCTCGGATCGCGATTTCGCGCTCGAGTTCCTCGCTCTTGCCGCGATCTGCGCCACGCATCTGTCGCGGCTGGCCGAAGAGATCATCATCTGGTCGACGCCGCAATTCGGCTTCGTCAGGCTGTCGGACTCGTTTTCCACCGGCTCGTCGATCATGCCGCAGAAGAAGAATCCCGATGCCGCCGAACTGGTGCGCGGCAAGACCGGCCGCGTCACCGGCCATCTGGTCGGCCTGCTGACGGTGATGAAGGGCATGCCTTTGACCTATGGCAAGGACATGCAGGAAGACAAGGAATCGGTATTCGACGCCGCCGAGACGCTCGACCTGATGCTGGCGGCGATGACCGGCATGGTCTCGGACATGACGGTCAACGCAGCCGCGATGAAGAAGGCCGCCGGCTCCGGCCACGCGACAGCAACCGACCTTGCCGACTGGCTGGTGCGCACGCTCGGCCTGCCGTTCCGAGAGGCGCATCATGTCACCGGCCGGGCGGTGGCGCTGGCCGAAGACAAGAAGGTGGGGCTGGAGAAGCTTTCGCTGGAGGATCTGCAGTCGATCGATCCCGGCATCACGGCCGACATATTCTCAGTGCTGGCGGTGCAGAACTCGGTCAAGAGCCGCACCAGTTTCGGCGGCACCGCGCCGTCGGAAGTGAGGAAGCAGATCCGCGCCTGGAAAAAGCGACTGGCGAAAGCGTAATGCCGGATGTTGCGCCAGCAATATCCCGGACATGCGACCAGCAATATCCGGACGTTGCGCCAGATATTGCGACGAGCAATATCTCGGGGTGCAATGCGCCGAGAACTCGGCTAAAAGCGGCGGCTGACAAACGTTTCGGACGGATGGATCGATGACCGGAAGCAGGATTTTGGTGACGCTGACGCTGCTGGTGGCGATCGCGGCCGTTTCGGCCTGCGGCAGGAGGGGCGCTCTCGACACGCCCTATGAGGCGGCCGTGCAGGCGCGCAAGGATGCCTCGAAGGCCCACCAGCCCGTGCCGCCGGAGCCGGAAAAACCGGTCAAGGACAAGAAATTCATCCTCGACCCGCTGATCTAGAGCCGACGAGAGCCGGGCCTCCAAACCGATCTCATCGCGCCCCAACTTTCCGGAACCACTCCCGTGAACCATTTCGACTACCGCGATGGCGTGCTCCATGCCGAGGGCGTGGCGATACCAGATATCGCCGCACAGGTCGGCACGCCATTCTACTGCTATTCGACGGCCACCCTGACCAGGCACTACCGGGTGTTTGCCCAGTCTTTCACCGGGCTCGACACGCTGGTCTGCTACGCCATGAAGGCCAATTCCAACCAGGCCGTCCTGCGGACGCTGGCGAAGCTCGGCGCCGGCGCCGACGTGGTTTCGGAAGGTGAATTGCGCCGGGCGCTGGCCGCCGGCATTCCGGCCGGCAAGATCCTGTTTTCGGGCGTCGGCAAGACCGCGCGCGAAATGGACTTTGCCCTTGCCGCCGGCATCCTCTGCTTCAACGTCGAGTCCGAGCCTGAACTCGAGCTGTTGTCGGCGCGAGCCGTTGCCCTCGGCAAGGTGGCGCCGATCTCGCTGCGCATCAATCCCGATGTCGACGCCAGGACCCACAAGAAGATCTCCACTGGCAAGGCCGAGAACAAGTTCGGCATCCCGTGGCAGCGGGCGCGGCAGGTCTATGCCCGCGCGGCAAAGCTTCCCGGCATCAGGATCACCGGCATCGACACCCATATCGGCAGCCAGATCACCGAGCTGCAGCCCTTCGACGACGCATTCGCCCTGCTTGTCGATCTGGTCGGCGCGCTGCGGGCGGACGGCCATGCCATCGAGCATATCGACCTCGGCGGCGGCCTCGGCATCCCCTATCGCGTCGACAACAACCCGCCGCCGCTGCCCGATGCCTATGCCCAGATCGTCAGGAAGCATGTCACCAAGCTCGGGCTGAAGGTAATGTTCGAGCCGGGCCGGCTGATCGTAGGCAATGCCGGTATCCTCGTCTCGGAAGTGATCTTCGTAAAAGAAGGCGACGCCAAGAACTTCCTCGTCGTCGACGCCGCCATGAACGATCTCATCCGGCCGACGCTCTACGATGCCTTCCACGATATCCGTCCAGTCGTGCAGCCGCCGGCGGACACGCCGCGCATGATGGTCGACGTCGTCGGCCCGGTCTGCGAGACCGGCGATTATATCGGCCTGGACCGCGATCTGCCCAGGCTGAAGGCCGGCGACCTGATTGCCGTCTCCACCGCGGGCGCCTATGGCGCGGTGCAGGCCGGTACCTACAACACCCGCTTGCTGGTTCCGGAAGTGCTGGTCGACGGCGACCGGTTCCACGTCGTGCGCCCACGCCTGACCTATGACGACCTGATCAGGCTGGATTCCGTGCCCGACTGGCTTGCATAGAAGCGCTGGGAACATACCTACCCGTCACAGGGAGCAATCATGACGAACGGCATCACCGTCACACGCGAGCGCATTGCCGCGATGGAACCGCGCATCCGCCCCTATATCAGGCACACGCCAGTACTTCGCGTCGACATGGCCGACTTCGACCGGCCGCCGCTGGCCGTCGACCTGAAGCTCGAATGCCTGCAGCATTCCGGCTCGTTCAAGGCGCGCGGCGCCTTCACCAATCTCCTGGAGCGGCCGGTTCCCGCAGCCGGTGTCGTCGCCGCATCGGGCGGCAACCATGGTGCGGCCGTCGCCTATGCCGCCATGCGGCTCGGCCACAAGGCTACCATCTTCGTTCCCGAGGTGAGCCCGCCAGCCAAACTGGAGCGAATCCGCTCCTATGGCGCCGAGCTGATCGTCGGCGGCGCCCGCTACGCCGAGGCGCTGGCGGCCAGCGAACGATTCGCCGAGGAGACCGGCGCCTTGCAGATCCATGCCTTCAACCAGGAGGAAACGCTCGTCGGCCAAGGCACGCTCGGGCTCGAAATCGAGGCCGATTTGCCTCGGATCGACACGCTGCTGGTCGCTGTCGGCGGCGGCGGCCTGATCGGCGGCATCGCTGCCTGGTTTGCCGGCCGCATCCGCATCATCGCCGTCGAGCCGGAAGGAGCGCCGACGCTGCATCGCGCCTTCGAGGCCGGACACCCCGTCGATGCGCCGGCCGAGGGCATCGCCGCCGATTCGCTGGCGCCAAAGCGCGTCGGCGAAATGATGTTCCCGATCGCCGAGGCCTATGTGGAACGCTCGATCCTGGTCGGCGACGACGACATCGTCGCCGCGCAAAAGGCGCTGTGGAACCGAACCCGCATCATCTCCGAGCCGGGAGGTGCGGCCGCCTTTGCCGCGATCCTGTCGGGCCGCTATGCGCCGGCGCAGGGCGAACGGCTCGCCGTGCTGGTTTGCGGGGCGAATGCGGACCCCGCTACCTTCTAAAGTGCCTACCACCTTCTAAAGGGTATGCAGGATGGAACTATAACGGTCCACTTCACGTTTTTTCGAACCGCCTCGCCTTTGCCGTGTTTGCTGGTATTCTTTGAGTCGTGAGGCGTCGGGCTATCTGCCCGCTCCACAGCATGATCCCGAAACATGGAATCCCTTTCGGAACAGATCATGCTCAAAGGGATAGGGCCGCATCCCGGTTTCGGGATGCCATAGGCTCAAGGAAGGGCCGATGACGCAACGACCCACCTTCAGCAGCGATCGCGGCCTCGCCAGGCGGCTGGCTTTGAGCAGGCTGGCCACGCGGGTCTCGATGGTGGTCGAGCGCGGCTGGCCGTTGCTGCTTCCCCTGGTCATCGTTGCCAGCCTGTTCCTCAGCATCTCCTGGCTCGGGCTATTCTCCCGGCTGCCGGATATGACGCGCATCGGCCTGGTCGCTGCCTTTGCCATAGCAGCACTGGCCGCGCTTTATCCCCTGCGTTTCTTCCGCCTGCCGGGCGCCGGCGAAATCGACCGCCGCATCGAGGCAGCCAATCAACTGTTGCACAGCCCGGTGCTGGTGCAGACCGACCGGCCAAGCGGCCGGGAAAGCAGCTTCTCGCAGGCGCTATGGCGCGAACACCAGAAGCGCATGGCCGGAAAGCTCGACAACCTCGGCGCCGACCTGCCGCGGACGCGCGTGCCGGAGCGCGACCCTTGGGCCCTGCGCGCGGTGGCGGCACTTTTGCTCGTTACCGCCTTCGCCTTCTCCTTCGGACCGACGGGCGGCAGGATCAGCGACGGGTTCAATGCCCATGGCGCGCGCGATATCGTGCCGCCGCGCATCGACGCCTGGGTGACGCCGCCGTCCTACACCGGCAAGCCGCCGATCTTCCTGACCGCCGACGCCAACCAGGCCATCCCGACCTTTACGGTTCCCGAAGGCAGTGACGTTTCGCTGCGCGTGACGGGCGGCTCAGGCGAGGAAACGCTCGGCTACGCCGACAAGAATGGCAATTCCCGCGCCATCGACCCGGCTGCGCCGCAGGCCGCCGCCAAGCCGGCTGCAAGCCCGGCTACGCCGTCCAAGGTGCGCCAGTTCACCAGCAAGCTGACCGGCGACGGCACGCTGACGCTGACGTCGGGCGAGGACCAGCTCGGCCGCTGGGCCTTCGCGGTCGTATCGGACAAGCCGCCGCAGATCCGCTTCGTCGGCGAGCCCAAGCGCGCCGCCAACGGCGCCTTCGAGCTCAACTACCAGATCGACGACGACTATGGCGCCGCCACCGCCAAGGCGGTGTTCGCGCTCGCCGATCCGCAGGCGCCGAATGCGCGTCCACTGTACGGTGCACCTGAAATGCCGCTGGCGCTGCCGCGCCGCGGCGGCAAGTCGAACGCCGCCAGGACCTCGAAGGACCTGACCGAGCATGTCTGGGCCGGCAGCGGCATCAAGCTGACGCTGGTCGCCACCGACGATGCCGGGCACACCGCATCGAGCGAAACCAAGACGCTGCTGATGCCGGAGCGGCCCTTCGCCAATCCGCTGGCACGCGCCGTGATCGAACAGCGCCGCCTGCTGGCGCTCGACGCCAACGCCAAGCCGCGCGTGCTCGACCTGATGGACGCCATCACGCTGCGGCCGGAAGACACCTTCGACAACATGTCCCACTACCTCGCCATCATGAGCGCCCGCACCCGGCTGAAGATGGCCGACAGCGACGATCAATTGCGCAGCGAGGTCTCCTATCTCTGGGAAATCGCGCTCGGCATCGAGGAAGGCAATCTTTCGGCCGCCGAAAAGCGGCTGCGCCAGGCGCAACAGGCGCTGCAGGACGCCATCAAGAATGGCGCCAGCGACGCTGAAATCGAAAAGGCGATGAAGGAACTGCGCGAGGCGATGAACCAGTTCCTGCAGGAATTCGCGGAGCGCGCCAAGCAAAATCCCAACGCCCCGCAGATGCAGCAGAATGGCCAGGAACTGCGCCAGAGCGACATCGATCGCATGATGGACCAGATCGAGAACCTGGCGAAGTCCGGTGATCGCGACAAGGCCCAGCAATTGCTGTCGCAACTGCAGGACATGATGAACAATCTGCAGGCCGGCCGTCAGCAGCAAGGCGGTCAGCAGGACAGCGAGATGCGCCAGCAGATGGACAAGCTGGGCGAGATCCTGCGCCGTCAGCAGGAGATGATGAACGACACCTTCCGCATGGATCAGATGCAGCGCGGCGAGCGCCAGCGCGGGCAGAACCGTGACGAGCAGCTCGGCGAAGGCGGCCAGGATGAGGACAGACCCGGCGTCGGCGAAGACCGCGATCCGCTCGCCCGGCAAAAGCCGATGACGCCCCAGGAATTCGCCGATGCGCTGAAACAGCTGCAGCAGGGCCAGGGCCAGTTGCAGAGCGACCTCGAACAGCTGAAGAAGGGCCTCGAAGGCATGGGTATGGAGCCCAATGAAGGATTTGGCGAGGCCGGCAAGTCCATGGGCAATGCCGAACAGGCACTCGGCGAGGGCGAAGGCGATGCGGCCGTCGGCCATCAGGGCCGGGCGCTGGAAGCGCTGCGCAAGGGCGCCAAGGACATGATGAAGCAGATGCAGGCCATGCAGGGCGACCAGGGTGGCGGCGAGGAAGGCGGCCGCCAGCAGAACGCCGATCGCGATCCGCTCGGCCGGCCCCGCGCCAGCCAGGGTCCCGATTTCGGCGATTCGGTGAAGGTGCCCGACGAGATCGACGTCCAGCGCGCCCGCCAGATTCTGGAAGCGATCCGCAAGCGGCTCGGCAATGCGCTCAGCCCTGACATCGAACGCAGCTATCTGGAACGGCTGCTCGAGCTGAAATAGAGCAATTCCAGGAAATATGTGAAGCGGTTTTCCGTCCGGAATTGCGAAAAAACAAAGGGATTGCCGCCCCCGTCCATCCCACCTGAAAACCCTCTCGCACGGTTGCACCACCATGCCCAGACTTGGCGCCGTCACACCCATCCTGCGCATCTTCGACATTGCCAAGGCGCGTGAATTCTATGTCGACTTCCTCGACTTCAAGGTGCAGTGGGAACATCGCTTCGCCGACGACGCGCCGCTCTACATGGCGATCGGCCGCGACGGCTGCGTCCTGCATCTCAGCGAACATCATGGCGACGGTGCACCCGGCATCGCCGTGCGCATCGAGGTCGAGGACATCACGGCTCTTCATGGCGAGCTGATCGGCAAAAACTACCGCTTCGCCAGGCCAGGCGTGGAAGAGACGCCTTGGAAGACCCGCGAGGTATCGGTCGCCGATCCGTTCGGCAACAGGCTGCATTTCTACGAGGATGCCGCCGGCTGACTGAGCCTGTTGACGAAGGCTTCGCGGATCGCATCCTGCATGCCGTCGATCGCCTCGCCTGACGCGTTCGGGTTGCGGTGCATCACCACGTTCGAGGAATCGATGGCGCCGAATCCGTCCGCCGTGGTCAGTTCACGACAGCCGTCCGGAATGTTGCTGCGCGAGATCGGCGCGATCGCCAGCCCGGAGGTGACGGCGAGCTTGAGGCCGCCGGTGGTGTCGCTGGTATAGGCGACACGATAGGCAAGATCGCGCTGCTCCAACGATTTGATAGCGAAGTCCTTGCACCAGCCGGCCCGGTTGTAGAGCGCGATCGGCACCGGCTGTTCCTCATGCATGTGATGCAGGGACGATGTCACCCACACGGTCGGGTCGTGCATCAGCACTTCGCCGCCGGCGGGATCCTGCCATTCGAACACCACGCACAGATCGAGCTCGCCGGCAGCGAGCGCCGCCATCTGTGCCCCGGAATGGGCATAGCGCACGGTGACCTCGACCTGCGTATGACGCTTCGAGAAAGCGCCGAGCGCGCGCGACAGGATGGCGTGGCCATATTCCTCCGGAATGCCGATGCGCACCGGCCCGCCAAGCGGCGCTGCCGCCATCGATGCCGACGTCTCGTCGAGCAGCGAGACGATGCGGCGGGCGTTGACGATGAGTTCGCCGCCGCGCCGCGTCAACGCGACGCCGCGCGAACCGCGCTCGAACAGGCTGGCGCCGATCAGATCTTCGAGCTTCTTCATCTGCATCGACACCGCGGATTGGGTGCGGCCGGCCTGCTCCGCCGCCTTGGTGAAATTGCCGGTCTCGGCAATCGCCACGAAGGTGCGCAGGAGGTCGCTGTCGAGGGTCGGCCGCATGAAATCCGCCATAAGAGAATTTGATTGCTGGCATCATTCCAATTCGTTTGCAACATGTCAAACGGCGGATGATAGTCGCCTCACCCATTGGATATGCGGCTGCGAAATCAGCCGCGGACCAATCAAGAGTCCTCACTCGTGCCCGCTGCCCGAAACGGTGGCGGGTTCTTTTTACCCCGCAGGCGGCAGCTTCGGATCGTACGCGCAGGAGCCTGGATGCAGATGCAAAATCGGATGGTGGGCGGCATCCTGAGCCTGTGCCTCGGCGTGCTGGTCTTTTCGCTGCAGGATCCGCTCGTCAAAGCCGTGTCGAGCGGTTATCCAGTGACCGAGGTGATGGCGATCCGCTCGATCGTCGCTCTGCCGATCCTCATCGTTTTGGTCCATGCTGATGTTGGCTTGCGGGCGATCCTGTCGAAGCGATCCGGCATGCTGACGGTGCGCGCCTTCATCCAGTTCACCTCCTATACGATGTACTATCTGGCCATCGCCGCCTTGCCGCTTGCCGATGCGGTGGCGCTTTATTTCATGGCGCCGCTGTTCATCATGGTGCTGGCCGGGCCCTACCTTGGCGAGCGCGTCTCCTGGCAGACACTGGCAACCGTGCTGATCGGCTTGTTCGGCGTCCTCGTGATGCTGCGCCCCGGCGCAGGGCTGTTCGACTGGGCAGCGCTGCTGTCGCTGGGCTCGGCGGCGCTCTATGGTTTTTCGCAGCTGATGGCCCGCAAGATCGGCGACACCGAATCGTCCACCGTGATGGCCTTCTATCAGAACGGCGCCTATCTGGTTGGCGCCGCCGTGGTTGCCGGCGCGTTTCACCTTGCCGGCATAACCCACGCCGTCCACCCCAGCCTGGAATTCCTGGTACGGCCATGGCTTTGGCCGACGCTGCCGGATTTTCTCAAGATGGCCGCCTGCGGTTTCGTCGCCTCCGCCGGCATGATCCTGCTGTCGCAGGCTTACCGGATGGCGCCGGCCAACCGCGTTGCCACCTTCGAATATACCGGCATCCTGTGGTCGCCGCTGTGGGGTTTCCTGTTCTTCGCCGAGGTGCCGCGGTCGACGACCGTGATCGGTGCCGCCTTGATCATCGGCGCCGGCCTGCTGGCGCTCAGCACCGAACGGCGCAAGAGTACTCCACCTGTGCTCGCTGCCGCCGACCCAGCCTGATCAGGCGAAGCAGATCAGCGCCCGTTCGACACGCGAGCGGATTTCAGCCAGCGTGAAGGGCTTCTGCACGACATCGAGGATGATGCCGTTCAATTCCTCGGCGCGCTCGCGCTGGTCGGCATAGCCGGTCATCAGCACGATCTTGATGGCGGGAAACAATGCTGCCGCCGCTATCGCCATCTCGATGCCGTCCATCTCCGGCATGCGGATATCGGAGACGACGAGATCATATCCGCCACGCGCGGCCTGGATCAGCGCAAGCCCCTGCGCGCCATCCGCCGCGATATCGATTGTGTGCCCGGCGCGTTCAAGCGCGCGGGCGGCCAGGGTGCGGACGGACTCATCGTCCTCGACGATCAGAAGCTTTGCCATGGCCGGCATATTTGGCCGCCAAAAGTTGACTTTTCCTGAAAGCGCTGAGGATCAGCAAACCTTTTTGATGCCGCTCAGGCATTCCCTTTGACGACACCGACAAAGGGCAACTCGCGAAAGGCATGGGCTACATCCATGCCGTAGCCGACGACGAAATAGTCGGGGCAGTCGAAGCCGACATAATCGGCATTGAGTTCGGTCTGGCGGCGCATGCGCTTGTCGAGCAGCACGGCGATCGAACAGCTCTTGGCGCCCCGCGACAGCATCAGCTCCCGGGTGAAGCTCAGCGTCTTGCCCGATTCGAGAATGTCGTCGATCAGCAGCACGTCGCGGCCAGCGACCTCATTGTCGATGTCGCGCAGCACCCTCACCTCACCGCTGCTGGTGCCGGCGCCATAGCTGGAGATGAAGATGAATTCCACCTCCGGCGACAGGCCGACATCGTGCATGGCGCGGATGAGATCTGCGGCGAAGATGAACGACCCCTTCAGCACCGAAATCACCAGGAGGTCATGGTAGTCGTGTCCGGCAATCTCCTTGGCGAGTTCGAGATTGCGCCGCGCGATCGCCGATGCAGAAAACAGAACTTCGATGTCCTTGCCGCGTACAATTGGCATTTTTCGCCCCGCTGATTTTCTTGCCTAAACGCGTTCACGCCCAGCATGTGTTGAGATTCAGGTCAGGCTGAGTCGAAAACGGTGGTTTCCGAGAACCGGAGCGGAGCGTACTGAAGTACGTGAGCACCGGAAGCGCAGGAAACCGCCGTTTTCGGCCAGTCTCACCTGAATATCAGCACACGCTATTCGGCGAAGGTGACCGATACAGTTCTTACACCGTTTCTAGGCACGTCGAGCCGGCTGGCAAAGCCGAATCTTTCGCCAGAGGCCAGCGAACGGCCGGATGTCCCCAACGTATAGCGGGTGATGTGCCCGTCATTGCCGGTCACCCGGATTTCAAGCGGCGGCAGCTGCGCCGGTTTGGCGCCGTCATTGGCGGCCTCGCCATCGACGAACAGCGCAGGGTTCGGTCCGGAAGCATCGACGCGTGACGTGACGCCCGAAATGCTGAGCGCCGACGCTTGCGCGCTGGACAGGAACGGCACCTGGCGCACCAGCGCGTGCCCGCCCGAAACCCAGAAGGCGGCCAAGGCAGCGCCGATGCCGGCGATCCAGAAGATCGGCCCGCCGCGCGAGGCTGGCGGCCGCTCCGGCGGGGCTTCGGGCTTGCGCAGCATGTCCATGCCCTCGATGGGTGGCATGACGATCGCACGCGGCAGCGGCGAAACGCTTTCCACGGCAGGTGCAGGGCGCGGCATCACCACGTAATCGGCATCGATGATGTCGGCGGCCGAACCGCGCATGAACCGGTCCGCCGCGGCAATTGCCGCCGGATCGGTCATGATTTCGCCGGAAACCGGGCGCGCGGTTCGATCGTCAGCCATCATGGCCCCAGCATTGCAGCACGTGTTCGCTTTTCGTTTCTTTTGCGTAAACACAAATGGTTAACGCTTCCCCACCGGAGCCCTCGTGACGAGTCGAAAGAGCCTAGGAATTAACCGCCGGTTAACCATGCCGGCCGATGGTCTTTACCCAGAACAGGCCGGCTCACTGCCGTGCCGAATTTCAGGTCGTCGAAATTGATTCGCTTCGAAAATGTCGGCCTCCGCTATGGCATGGGTCCGGAAATCCTCCGCGACATCTCCCTGCACATTCCGGAGCGCTCCTTCCAGTTCCTCAGCGGGCCTTCGGGCGCCGGCAAGACGACCTTGCTGCGCCTGCTGTTCATGTCGCTGAAGCCGACGCGCGGGCTGATCACCATCTTCGGCAAGGATCGCTCCCGCATTTCCCGCACCGAGCTGCCGCATCTCAGACGCCGGATCGGCGTGGTGTTCCAGGATTTTCGGCTGCTCGACCACATGACCACCTATGAGAACGTCGCGCTGCCGCTGCGCGTGCGCGGGCGCGAGGAGGCGAGCTACCGCACCGATGTCACCGAGCTGTTGAAGTGGGTCGGGCTGGGCGAACGCATGCATGTGCTGCCGCCGGTTCTGTCCGGTGGCGAGAAGCAGCGCGCCGCGATCGCGCGGGCGCTGATCGAGCAGCCGGAAATCCTGCTCGCCGACGAACCGACCGGCAATGTCGATCCGCCGCTGGCGCGACGCCTGCTGCGGCTGTTCATCGAACTCAACCGTCTCGGCACCGCCGTGGTGATCGCCACCCACGACCTCGGCCTGATGGAACAGGTCGACGCGCGCCGCATGATCCTGGCCGGGGGAAGGCTGGATATCTATGACTGAACTGTCCGCCGAACATTTTGTGGAAAGGGAGCAGGACGCCGAGGCGACCGAAGCAAAGCCGCGCGCCCAGCGCAGGATGGCGCCGATCGTGCCGGCGCAGAACATCGCCGGCCGGGCGCTGGTGCTGGTCATCGCCATCATGACCTTCCTGTCCTGCCTGACTTTCGGCGCGGTGACGCTGGTGCGCGACACAGCGTCCGTCTGGGAAAACCAGATTTCACGCGAGGCAACGATCCAGATCAAGCCGGTCGAGGGCCTCGACATGGAAGCGGCCCTTACCCAGGCCTCCCAGATCGCCGGCGAATTCCCCGGCGTCAAGGCGACCCGGATCATCGACCGCGAGGCGACCGCGCGGCTCCTTGAGCCCTGGCTGGGCTCGGGCCTCAACATCGACGAATTGCCGGTGCCGCGACTGATCATCGTCACCATCGACGAGAACAGCCCGCCCGATTTCGCCGCCATACGCGCCGCGATCACCCCGAAACTGCCGAGCGCATCGCTCGACGATCACCGCACCTGGGTCGACCGGCTGGTGGCGATGGCCCGCACCACGGTGACCATCGGCATCGCCGTGCTGGCGCTGATGCTGTCGGCGACGGTGCTGACCGTGGTGTTCGCGACGCGCGGCGCCATGGCCGGCAACGGTCACATCATCGAAGTCCTGCATTTCGTCGGCGCCGAGGCACGCTTTATCGCGCGCGAATTCCGCCGGCATTTCCTGGTCACCGGCATGAAGGGAGCGGCGGCCGGCGGTGCCGCCGCAGTGCTCGTGTTCATCGTCTTTTCCTGGTGGTCGTCGCGCAACATGGCGACGCCGCAGGCCGACCAGGCGACCGCCCTGTTCGGCAATTTTGCCATCGGTTCGGCAGGCTATCTCGGTGTCGTCTTGATGGTGCTGGTGATCGGCGGACTGACGGCGGCAACCTCGCACGCCACCGTCGTTGCCTATCTCAGCGACATCGATGTCCGCCAACCGGATGCAGGCTAATTCATGTCGTCCAAAGTGAGAACCGGTTTTGGGACAACGACATGGATAAACAGGGTGATCACGAATAGAGAATTCGCGTAACGCAAAGTGCGTCTTTTACCTACCCAAGGCCGCATTTCAGGATTAACCATATGGTGATGGACGCGCGGGATTCGACCGGTACGGCTGGGCAGATGCCAGTGGTGGTTGCACGTTCGCATGACCGCCGCGCTGTGAGCCGTCTAAGAGCCACGTTGCGCCTGTCCGCCCTCTCCGTCCTCATCCTCGCAACTTTGTTTGCCGGCGGTTTCGGTTGGTTCGCCAACAAGGTCAGTCACCTGACGACGCCCGCCAATCCGGCCAGGGCAGACGCGATCATTGTCTTGACCGGCGGCCAGTCCCGCCTCGATGCCGCGATGGATCTGCTGGCGTCCGGCAAGGGCGAACGGCTGCTGATCAGCGGCGTGCATCCTTCGGCCAGCCGTCGCCAGCTGCAGGCGGCAACCGGCGGCGACAAGAATCTGTTCTCCTGTTGCGTCGACATCGACCGCGCTGCGCTCGACACGATCGGCAATGCCGAGGAAAGCGCCAAATGGGTGGAGAGCCACGCCTATGGCACGGTGATCCTCGTCACCAACAATTATCATATGCCGCGCAGCCTGCTTGAGATGGGCCGGCTGCTGCACGGCGCCAAGCTCGAGCCCTATCCGGTGGTCAATTCCAACCTCGACAATGGCGGCTGGCTGACCAAACCGCGGGCGTTGCGCGTGCTGTTCACCGAATACAACAAATACCTGCTGGCGCTGGCGCGCGGCATCGTGCCGGTCAAGCCGACGCCCAACGGCATCGCGCTGGCCGAAACCGCGGCCGGCGGCTGAACCTAGTTCCCGGCGGCCGCGCCTGAATTCCCCTTGAGCCGTGCGATCTCCTGTTCGAGGCGTTCGATCCGCTTATCTCGCTCGCCGAGTGCGGCCGCTACGTCGGCCGCCTCGAACCGTTGCGGGATATGCTGCGGGCAATTGGCATCCCAGGCCGAGACCGTGAACAGGATGACCTGCTCGGGGCGCGCCTTGTAATCCTGCGGCATCAGCTTCGCCATCAGATCGGCATCGTTCTCGACGACGCGCGCGGTGCCCCAGAGCTTGATGCGCTGGCGGTGCATATAGTCGATGAGGAACAGGAAGGCCTGCGGGTTGTCGGCCAGATTGCCCTGCGTGATGAACTGCCGGTTGCCGGCAAAATCCGCGAAGCCGATCGTGTGTTCGTCCAGCACCTTGAGGAAGCCGGCCGGCCCGCCGCGATGCTGGATGTAGGGCTGGCCATCGCCATTGGCCGTCGACAGGAAGACGCTGGTCTGCATTTCGATGAAGGCGGCAAGGTCCGAGGTGATGCCGGCCTGCCAGCCGCCACGCTCCTCGACGCGGGCATAGGACTGACGTGAGCCCTTGCGGGCCTGGATCGCCTTGACGGTCGGCGTGAAGGCGACGTCGCTGGTGAAAGCATGTGCGTTCATCGAAAGCTTCCTTGCGGCAAGATGCTAAAGCCCGAGCTCCGACAATGTCGGGTGGTCGTCCGGCCGCCGGCCGAGCGGCCAGTGATACTTACGATCGGCCTCGCCGATCGGCAGGTCGTTGATGCTGGCGATGCGCAGACGCATCAGCCCCTGTTCGTCGAATTCCCAGTTCTCGTTGCCGTAGCTGCGGAACCATGAACCGCTGTCGTCGCGCCATTCGTAGGCGAAACGCACGGCGATGCGGTTGCCGTGGAAGGCCCAGACCTCCTTGATCAGCCGGTAGTCGAGCTCGCGGCTCCATTTGCGCGTCAGGAAGGCCTGGATGGCGTCGCGGCCTTGCAGGAATTCGGCGCGGTTGCGCCAGCGGCTGTCCTTTGTATAGGCGAGCGCGACCCGCGCTGGATCGCGTGAATTCCAGGCATCCTCGGCCATGCGCGCCTTCTGCGCTGCGGTCTCGGCGGTAAACGGCGGCAGCGGCGGGCGGGCTTCGGACATGGCAACTCCTGTGCGAGGCCATGCTGCAGGCAGGGCCGACAGACCGGAATATAAGCCTTCCATCATTCAAAGGCAGGTGGCATATTCGTAACTTGTCCTTCCATTTTTCGGAAGAAGCTATGGATCGTCTCGAGGCCATGTCGCTCTTCGTCGCCGCGGTCGAGGCCGGCAGCCTTTCCGCGGCCAGCCGCCGTTTCGGCATTCCGCTGGCGACGGTCAGCCGCAAGATTTCCGATCTCGAGCGCCATCTGAACACACGCCTCCTGAATCGTTCGACGCGACGGCTGACACCGACCGATGCCGGCCAGGCCTATCTTGCCGCCTGCCGCCGCATCCTGGACGACGTCGGCGAGGCCGAACGCACGGCCGCCGGCGAATACAGTGTTCCGACCGGCGAACTGGCCATCACCGCGCCGGTCGTCTTTGGCCGCCTGCACGTGCTGCCGGTCGTCACCGGCTTTCTCGCCGCCTATCCCGACGTGGACATCCGCCTGACATTGGCCGATCGCATAACCCAGCTGGTCGAGGACCATTTCGATCTCGCCATCCGCATCGGCCGATTGCCCGATTCGAGCCTGGTCGCCATCGGCGTCGGCGCGATCCGCCGCGTCGTCTGCGCCAGCCCGGCCTATCTGGCCGAACACGGCACGCCAACGACCCCGGAGGATCTGGAAACACACGATTGCATCACCTTCGAGGGGCTCGCCTCCGCCGCCAGTTGGAGCTTCATCAAGGGCAAGGCCGAAATCCCGGTTCGGGTCCGCTCGCGGCTTCAGGTCAACACCGCCGAAGCGGCCATCGATGCCGCGATTGCCGGCGTCGGGCTGACGCGTGTGCTTTCCTACCAGATCGAAGCCGCGCTGCGGTCCGGCGCGCTGCGCGTCCTGCTGCAGGAATTCGAGCCGGCGCCATGGCCGGTAAGCCTGGTGCATGCGGGCCATGGCCTGCTGCCGGTCAAGCTGCGCGCCTTCCTCGATTTTGCCGCTCCGCGCCTGAAGGCGCGGCTGGCGCGGCTGATGTAGCGGAACCAGGCCAACCCATCGGTGGCCGTTCTTCGTCGCCACCCAAAGCGCCCTGCGGCCATTTCCTTTTTTCCCGCGCTTGGTGTAACCAACGCTCACCTCCTCACCGGGCTCCCCCAATGCTCTACATCAGATCGCTGACGTTCAATTTCGTCTTCTACGTCAACCTGATCGTCCAGATGATCCTCTGGACCCCCTACTATTTCCTGTCGCCCCGGCACCGCGCCTGGTTCGTGCCGAAATTCTGGTCGCGCACCTCGATGTGGCTTTACGAAAAGATCGCCGGAACGAAGAACGAGATCACCGGCCGGGAAAACCTGCCCGAAGGCTCCTTCATCCTGGCACCAAAGCACCAGTCGTTCTGGGACGCGATCGCCTTCTTCCCCTTCCTTCAGGACCCGCTCTACATCCTCAAGCGCGAGCTGACCTGGATCCCGTTCTTCGGCTGGTACATCATGAAGATGCGCATGATCCCGGTTCATCGCGGCAGCCGTTCGAAAGCACTGAAGGCCGTGGTCGCCGCGACCAAGGAAGAGATGGCGCGCAACCCTCGCCAGCTCATCATCTACCCCGAAGGGACAAGACGCGCGCCGGGCGACGAACCGGCCTACAAATACGGCATCGTCGAAATCTACACGCAGCTTGGTGTTCCGGTGGTGCCGGTTGCCCATGTCGCCGGCCTCTATTGGCCGCGCCGCAAATTCCTGCGCTATCCCGGCACCATCAAGGCGCGTTTCCTGCCGCCGATCCCACCGGGACTGAGCAAGGACGAATTCATGGCCCGGCTGATCGGCGAGACCGAAGCTGCCTGCGACCAGTTCCTGATTGATGCGGCGCGCGGCCCGAACCCGCCTGCCTTGCCGCCGACAGCGGCGAAAAGGCTGCAAGAGCTGGACAACGCCGCAAGAACCAAAGTCTGAACCGGAAGTCTCCGGCCGGCAGTTCTCAGCCGAACACCGCCAGCGCGGTGGTCAACACCAGCGTCACGGCAAAGACCAGGTTGATGATCCGCGAGGCCGCCGGCCGGCGCAGGAAGCGCGCGAACCCAGCCCCCGCGACAAGCCACAGAGCGTGGATGGCAACGATCATCAGGGCGAGAACCGTCAGCTTCAGCCATAGACCAGGCTCAGTGGCGCCCTGTTTGGACGAAGCACCGGCGAACACGGCGGCGATCGCCACATAGGCCTTTGGATTGGCGACCGCGAGAAGAAATCCAGCCAGCCATGTGGGACGCGAAGCCTCGGCGGCGTGCGCCGCCAGCGGCGGCGCCGTAGCGATCTTGAAGGCGAGATAGAGGATGTAGGCCGCGGAGGCCAAAGCCAGCAACGGCGCCAGCTTCGGCATCGAGGTGAGCACTGCCATGACCCCGGTCGCGACAACCAAAAGCACGGCGATCGTGCCCAGGATGATTCCCCAGGCATAGCCCAGGGAATGGCGCAAACCGAAGGCGGCACCAACGGCGGTGACGCTTATCGTTGCCGGCCCCGGGCTGCCCATGATGACGGCGGAGGCAAGCACGAGCGCGCACAACTGGCGCCAAAGATCCGGCTGCAAAAGAAGCGGCTCAGTCATCTCACCCTCTGTCTTGCCCCGTGCGAAGGAGGCTATGGCAAGACAAGAGGGTCGTCTTGGACGTTCGTGCGAGGAGCGGCCGCCGAAACTTCAGTCGCTCGCTTTGTCGAGTTCGGCCATGTCGGCGGCGCTCAGCTTCAGCGACGCCGCCTTGATCAGGCTGTCCATCTGCTCGGGCTTGGTGGCGCTGGCGATCGGCGCGGTGACGCCCGGCCGAGCGATCACCCAGGCAAGCGCGACTTCCGCCTGCTTGGCCGAATGCCTTGATGACACCGCGTCGAGTGCCGCAAGGATGCGCATGCCGCGCGCATTGAGATAGTCCTTCACGCCGCCGCCACGCGGGCTTTGGCCGAGATCGGCCTCGCTGCGGTATTTGCCGCTGAGGAAACCTTTGGCCAGGCTGAAATAGGTGATGACGCCGATGTCCTCGGCCACGCACAGATCGCGCAACGGCCCGTCAAAGGATGAGCGATCGTAAAGATTGTATTCCGGCTGCAGCACCTCGTAGCGCGGCAGACTGCGCAGGCTCGCCACATCGAGTGCCGCACGCAACTGGCCGGCGTCGAGGTTAGAGCACCCGGCATAGCGAATCTTGCCCTTGGCGAGCAGCTTCTCGTAGGCGCCAAGCGTTTCCTCATAGGGCGTCGCAGGATCCGGCCAATGCGACAGATAGAGATCGATGAATTCGGTCTGCAGCCGCTTCAACGATGCGTCGACGGCCTTTTCGATGTAGGCGGCGGACAGGTCCTTGTGCCCCTGTCCCATATCCGAACCGACCTTGGTGATCACCACGACCTTGTCGCGATTGCCACGGTCTTTCATCCATTTACCGATGATGGTTTCCGATTCGCCGCCCTTGTGGCCTGGAACCCAGCGCGAATAGGCGTCCGCCGTATCGATGGCGTTGAGGCCGGCGCCGACGAAGCGGTCGAGCAGGTCGAACGAGGTTTTCTCGTCGGCAGTCCAGCCGAAGACGTTGCCGCCCAGAACCAGCGGCGCGATGGACAAGTCGGTGCGACCGAGACGACGTTTCTGCAAGGCGGATCTCCGGGATGATTGGGCGGGCAAATGGCGCCCGCGGGCTGAGGGTTGGAGCCTAACCTAGGTCTTGCCTGAACGAGGTCAAAGGCCTGGCGGCCTTTTTCCGCAGAGCCAGCTTCACAAAGGCGCGACCTGCAGCGCCACCTCTTCCAGCCAATGATCGCGAATGCCCAGCGCCTCGAGATGCTCCAGCGTGCTCAGCACATAGTCCTCGTTGTTGCCGGACTGGCCGACCGCACCGCGCACCACGGCCGCCGCATCTGCAGCGTCGAGCGCTCCGGCATATTGCTCGTGCTGGCGGTCGACAATGTAAACCACCGCGTCGACCGCACCGCCGCCGTCGAGGCGAACCTTGAGCAGACGCTCCAGATAGACATTGGTGACCAGCTCGCGCTCGCGCAGATAGGCCATAACCTCGTCGCGCAAGTCGCCGGGGACGCGGAATGCGAGGCCGACGCAGGACCCGCCACGATCGAGGCCGAGCACCAGCCCCGGCCGCTCGCGCGTGCCGCGATGCACGAAGGAATAGACGCAGAGCGAGCGCCGGTAGCCATGCAGGCGGGCACGCTGTGTTTCGACATGCGCGAATCCCGGCCGCCAGATCAGCGAGCCATAGCCAAACACCCAAAAATCGCCCATATCGCCGCGCCTGATTGCAAAAGATGCCAACACCGCACCCGGACCGGTGTTTTTTCCGCCCGTCCCGTCTAACTATTCGTCTGTCCACCTGGCGGAATCGACTACCCGTCCGCAATACCCATGCGTTAACGAGAGCCAAAGCATGACGTCAAGTGACGAACGCCAGCCGAACAAACGTCGCCGCCTGATCTGGCTTGCAGCATTCATCGTCGTGCTGTTCGCCCTCTACAGCGGCGGCTGGTTCTATCTGGCTGACCGCGTCAGGAGCGAGGCCGACAAGGCGGTTGCCACGCTCAACAAGAATGGCGTCCAGGCCGGCTGCGCCAATCTCCAGGTCAGCGGCTATCCCTTGAGCTTTACCGTCTCCTGCGACAACCTCGCCTATGAGGACGATGCCAAGAACATTGCGGCCTCGGCCGGCAGTTTCAACGCAGCCGCCCAGATCATCCAGCCTCTGTCGCCGGTTGCCAATCTGCGCGGCCCGCTCAGGACCTCCGTGCCGGACATGGTGCCGCTGTGGATCGACTGGGACAATCTGCAGGCCAATTTCAAATTGTGGTGGCCGCTGCCGCGGCGGATTTCGCTGGAGGCAGAGGGCCTTTCCGGCCAGACCGATCCGGCCGACGATACCGATCCGGTGCAACTGTTCAGTGCCGGCAAGGCATCAGGTCAGTTGCAGCCCAACGGCGAGGATATCGACTATCTCGGCAGTTTCGGCGATCTCGAGGTCGACCCCGACGCAATTGGAGGGCGCGTGCTTCCGGCGCTCGATGCCAGCGGCGACGTGACATTGAAGAACGGCGTCGCACTGATCGGCACGCGGGTGAAGAGCCTTCGTGGCCAGGCGATCGAAATCCGCAACCTTGACCTGTCGTCGGGGACGGCGCGCATCACCGTTTCGGGACCGCTCTCGGTCGATGCCGAGGGCCTGGTCAACGCCGACCTGATGATCAGGTTGAAGGACCCGAAGGCGGTGGCGGCCATCCTCGGCACCGCCATACCCGAGCAGAAAAGCCAGATCGAGCAGGGTTTTTCTGCCCTGGCGGTGCTCGGCAACGAACCGTCCATGCCGCTGAAGGTGGTCAGGGGCAAGGCCTCGCTCGGCTTCATTCCGCTGGGCAAGATCAAGCCGGTCGAATAGCTCAGCCATGGCAAAACCCGTGAAGCTGCTGAGCGTTGGCGCTTTGACGCTGGACACCATCCTGCACGTCGAGACGCTGCCCATGCATCAGGGCAAGTTCATGGCCTCCGACGGCGTCCAGATCGCCTCGGGCATGGCCACCAGCGCCGCCTGCGCCGCCCATCGCCTGGGCGCCGAGGTATCGCTGTGGGCGAGTGCCGGCGACGATGCCGTCGCCGACCAGCTCATCGCCGGCATAGAGGCCGAAGGCGTCGATTGCACCTTCGTGCGGCGCGTCAGAGGTGCCCGCTCGGCGCTGGCCTCGATCCTGGTCGACGCGCATGGCGAGCGCATCATCGTGCCGTTCTATGACAGGCTTGCCCAGGCCGATCCCGACGTCCTGCCGGTCGCCGACCTCATGGCATTCGATGCCGTTCTGGTCGATGTCCGCTGGCCGGGTGCGGCGGCACTCGCCCTGAAGGCGGCGCGCGCCATCGGCCGTCCGGCGATCCTCGATGCCGACACCGCGCCGCTGGAGGTCCTTGAGCAGTTGTTGCCGCTCGCTACGCACATCATCGCTTCGGAGCCGGCAGCGCGCATCGTCTGCGGCCAGGCGCTCGATCCGGAAACGGCTTGCGCCGATCTCGCCAGCCGCAGCGACGCTTTTGTCGCAGTGACAGGCGGCGCGGCGGGCAGTTGGTGGCACGACCGTCGCGCTGGCTGCGTGCGCCATGTCGCGGCGCCGAAAATCAAGGCGGTCGACACGCTCGCCGCCGGCGATGTCTTTCACGGCGCCTTCGCCGTCGGGCTGGCGGAAGCCATGCCGGTCGAGCAGGCTTTGCGGTTTGCCAGTGCGGCCGCGGCGCTCAAATGCCTGCGCTTCGGCGGCAGACTTGGCGCGCCGAACCGAGCCGAGACGCTGGCCATGGTTGCGCAGACCTGGCCTGCCTGAGACAGACCTAGCCCTTCGCGGGGTGCTCGACCGCCTGACGGCCGAAATCGGGAACGTCGATGTCCTGGCCGGCTTCGATGATCGAGCGGCGCACGGCGCGGGTGCGGGTGAACAGGTCGAAGAGTTTTTCGCCGTCGCCCCAGCGGATTGCGCGCTGCAGCGAGGCCAGATCTTCCGAGAACCGCGCCAGCATTTCGAGGATGGCGTCCTTGTTGTGCAGGCAGACATCCCGCCACATGGTCGGGTCGGAGGCGGCAAGGCGGGTGAAGTCGCGGAAGCCGGAAGCCGAATATTTGATCACTTCGGATTTGGTCACCGACTGCAGATCATCGGCGGTGCCGACGATGTTGTAGGCGATGATGTGCGGCAGATGCGAGACGATGGCCAGCGTCATATCGTGATGCTGGGGATCCATCGTGTCGATGTTGGCGCCGCAGCGCCGCCAGAACTCCGACAGCCTCTCCAACGCGTCCGGGTCGGTGTCGGGCAGCGGCGTGAAGATGCACCAGCGATTGTCGAACAGGTCGGCGAAACCGGCGTCGGGGCCGGATTTTTCTGTGCCCGCCAGCGGGTGGCCGGGAATGAAATGGACACCTTCAGGCACATAAGGCTGCATTTGCGCAATGACAGACGCCTTGGTCGAGCCGACATCGGTGAGGATCGCGCCCGGCTTCAGCGCCGGCGCGATTTCCTCGGCAACCGTGCCGGACGAGCCGACCGGCACCGAAATGATGACCAGGTCGGCATCGCGGACAGCTTCTCTCGCATCGGTGCTATAGCTATCGCCCAGCCCAAGCTCCTCGGCCCGTTCCAGCGTCGCCGCACTGCGGGTCGAGATGGATACGTGGCGGGCGAGGCCCTCGCGGCGGATGACGCGGGCCAGCGACGAGCCGATCAGGCCGATGCCGACCAGCGCGATCTTTTCAAACATCGGTGATGTCATGGTTTCTAGCTTTTCAGGAATGTCGTGAGAGCGGCGACAACGCCGCGATTGGCCTCTTCGGTACCGACGGTCATGCGCAGCGCGTTGGGAAAGCCATAGCCCGAAACGCGCCGCAATATATAGCCGCGCGCCGTCAGATAGTCGTCCGCCGCCGCTGCCGAATGTTTCTGGTCCTCGGGAAAATGAATGAGGATGAAATTGCCGACGCTGGGCGTCACCCGCAACCCAAGCTTTGTGAATTCCTCACTCAGCCAGGCCAGCCAGGTCTCGTTGTGCGCCACGCTGCGCTCGACATGGGCGCGATCGCGAATGGCGGCGATGCCGGCCTCGATCGCCGTCGCATTGACGTTGAAGGGGCCGCGCACGCGGTTGATGGCGTCGACAATGTGCATCGGCCCGTACATCCAGCCGATCCGCGCCCCGCCAAGGCCGATCTTGGAGAAGGTCCGGGTCATCACCACGTTCTCTGCGCTGCCGACCAGTTCGATGCCGGCCTCATAGTCGTTGCGGCGAACATATTCGGCATAGGCCGCGTCGAGCACCAGAAGCACGTGCCTGGGCAGACCGGCATGCAGCCGGCGCACCTCCTGGAACGGCACATAGGTGCCGGTCGGATTGTTGGGATTGGCGAGGAACACGATCTTGGTACGCGGCGTGACGGCGGCCAGGATGGCGTCGATATCGGCGCGCTCGTCTGTTTCCTTGATCGTCACCGGAACGGCGCCCGCCGACTGGATGTAGATCTTGTAGACCATGAAGGCGTGCTCGGTGATGACGGCCTCGTCGCCGGGCGCCAGATAGGTCTGCGCCAGCAGGCCGAGGATCTCGTCGGAGCCGTTGGAGCAGATGATGTTCTGCGGGTTGAGGCCATGCACCTCGGCGATCGCTTCGCGCAGCCGCCTGGCGGTGCCGTCGGGATAGACGTCAAGCTTTCCGGCAATCTCGCGCGCGGCTTCGATCGCCTTCGGCGAGGGCCCGAGCGGGTTCTCGTTGGAGGACAGCTTGTGGACCTTGGCGACGCCGGCAGGCGCCGTGCTCTTGCCCGGCACATAGGCGTCTATGTCCATGATGCCCGCGCGCGGGGTTGGACGTGCCTGGTCCGGTGTCTGGCTCATGTCGCAAAATCCGTCGAGAACGCTTCCTGAGGGAAGCCGCAGCGGAAATACAAGCCGTGGCCTGCAATGTCGAGAGGCGACAGCCTCCCGCCCAAGGCAGGCCGTTGACGCCGGCGCGCCACAGCCCTAGAAGGGGAGTGAACTTCCGTGGTGATTTGGCCGGTCGGCTTGCAGCCACGTTAAACAACTTGCTAAAGGGCCGTTTGCATCCTGTAACCGGCTTTGCGACCGCAATGCCGGTTTTTTGTTGTCCGCGCCGGCCGGACACCCGTATCGGCATCGACTTTCGACGAGCGCGATGCGTGGGCTCAAAGTGTGAGATGGATGTCATGGCCGTTCTGCGTGCCCGCAAAACCAACAACGAGGTCGACCAACCGTCGAGCCCGGTTTTGCGTTTTGGATCCGACAAGCCGCTCAAGCTGGACGCCGGCACGCTGCTGTCACCGTTCCAGATCGCCTACCAGACCTATGGCACGCTGAACGATGCCCGCTCCAACGCCATCCTCGTCTGCCATGCGCTGACCGGAGACCAGCACGTCGCCAGCACCAATCCGGTGACCGGCAAGCCTGGCTGGTGGGAAGTGCTGATCGGCCCCGGCAAGATCATCGACACCAATCGTTTCTTCGTCATCTGCTCCAACGTCATCGGCGGTTGCCTTGGCTCCACCGGCCCGGCCTCGACCAATCCCGCCACCGGCAAGCCCTATGGGCTTGACCTGCCGATCATCACCATCCGCGACATGGTGCGGGCACAGCAGATGCTGATCGACCATTTCGGCATCGAGAAACTATTCTGCGTGCTGGGCGGCTCGATGGGCGGCATGCAGGTGCTGGAATGGGCGTCGAGCTATCCGGAGCGCGTCTTCTCGGCACTGCCGATCGCCACCGGCGCGCGCCATTCCTCGCAGAACATCGCCTTTCATGAGGTTGGCCGGCAGGCTGTCATGGCCGATCCGGACTGGCATGGCGGCAAATATTTCGAGCACGGCAAACGCCCGGAAAAGGGCCTGGCGGTAGCGCGCATGGCCGCCCACATCACTTACCTGTCGGAAGCCGCCCTGCACCGCAAGTTCGGCCGCAATCTGCAGGATCGCGAAGCGCTGACCTTCGGCTTCGACGCCGACTTCCAGATCGAAAGCTATCTTCGGCACCAGGGCATGACCTTCGTCGATCGCTTCGACGCCAATTCCTACCTCTACATGACGCGGTCGATGGACTATTTCGACCTCGCCGCAGACCATGGCGGCCGGTTGGCCGATGCCTTCGCCGGCACGAAAACCCGCTTCTGCCTAGTGTCGTTCACTTCGGATTGGCTGTTCCCGACCGAGGAGAGCCGCTCGATCGTGCATGCGCTCAACGCCGCCGGCGCATCGGTATCCTTCGTCGAGATCGAGACCGACCGAGGCCACGACGCATTCCTGCTCGACGAGCCGGAACTGTTTGCCGCGATAAACGGCTTCATCGGCTCGGCGGCCCGGGCGAGAGGGCTGAGCGCATGATCTCGAAAAATTGCAGGCTTTTCCGATCGGGATCACGCGCCAGGCGGGAGGCGAAGCCATGAGCGTCAATCGCGACCAGCGCGTCGACCTCGAAGTCGTCGCCAACCTCATCCCGCCACAGTCGCGCGTGCTCGATGTCGGCTCGGGCGACGGCTCGCTGCTCGAGCTGCTGCAGGACACCAAGCAGGTCGACGGCCGCGGACTTGAGCTGTCGCAGCGCGGCGTCAACGAATGTGTGGCGCGCGGCCTCTCGGTCATCCAGGGCGATGCCGACAAGGATCTCGAATTCTATCCCGACAAGGGCTTTGACTTCGTCGTCCTGTCGCAGACGCTGCAGGCCACCCGCAACCCGAAGCTGGTGCTCGACGAACTGCTCAGGATCGGCAACCGCGCCATCGTCTCCTTCCCCAATTTCGGCCATTGGCGTGTGCGCCTGTCGCTGTTCCTCAACGGCCGCATGCCGGTGACCAAGGACCTGCCCTATTCCTGGTACGATACGCCCAACATCCACTTCTGCACCATCCGCGATTTCGTCAATCTGTGCGACGAACTCGGCGCGACAGTCGAGAAGGCAACCGCCCTCGACGCCGCCGGCCAGAAGATCGGCCTGTCGATGCCGTGGTGGTTCTGGAACTTCTTCGGCCAGCAGGCAGTGTTCTTGCTGAAACGGTAATTTCCGCACCGATCAAAGACCCGACTCGCCAAGCAACAGTGTGTTTGGCGCCGAGCAAAGTCGCCCTGTATGACGATCGCGAACCAGTGTGAATTGGCGTCGACTGTTTGACAGCGGGCTAGTGCGGCTATAGCCACACTGACGGCTCGGGGGGGCAAAAAATGGTCGAAGAACGCGCAACTTACTCACTCGTTGTGGAAATGGAAAACGCCAGGTCCATCGACTGGGACGAGATCGGCGTTGGGATGAAGGCCTTGGCTCGGGAAATCTCATCGGTTTCAGCAACCGGTTCAGCGCGACCAAGGATCGTCATCTCTCACGGTGGAGCAGAGTCGGACAAAGAGGCGTTGCGTCGTGAGATTTCGAATGAGGCCCCGCAGCTCGGTCAGGTTGCCGAACTCGTCTTCACAGCTTTCCCTGGCGGCCGATATTACGACCTGAAGAACAACGGTATGCTGGCATCGGACGGAGATATCGTCATCTTTCTGGATTCCGACGTGGTCGCGGAACCAGGATGGCTATCAGGACTGCTTGAACCCTTTGAAAACTCTGAAGTTATCTGCGCAAACGGATATACATACCTTTCATACGACGACTTCTTTTCAAGAACCTTTGCGTTGATCTGGTTTTTCCCGATGGCCCGTGGAGACGGGCGATTTGCCTCGAAGCGAGCGATCAACGCCAACAATGTAGCGTTTCGACGCGAGTGGATCCTCAGCCATCCTTTTCCAAAACATAACGGCTTCAAGGTTTCCTGCACTTTGCTGATGCGCGAACTGCTGCGGGAGGGCCACAAAATTCATAATGTCAACGCACGCGTTTATCACTATTCGCCGCGGGGCTGGCGGTTCTTTTACTGGCGCGCCCTGGTTACAGGTCGCGACGCCGACCGGAAGTTCGTTGCGCTCAATTCGCCGAGCCGCACGCGACGGATAGTCAAGTCCTTCAGCCGGTGGCTCACCATGTCATGGCGCACGACACGACGGATCGTAGGCCATGCCCGGGAAACCGGGATGCCGCTTTGGCAGGTTCCCTTTTCTCTGATTGTCGGTCAGGCATTTTATGGTTTGGCGTTTTGGGGCCAGTTCAGTTTCGCAACTGGCATGGTTCGCGACAAAATCGAAACGGTGCCAGACTATGTTGGGCATAGCTAGACGCTGTACCGCCATTCCTTGAACCGCAGTTCAGCGTCCAATTGATCCTTGATCCGGCGATTGCTCCAGAACATCCGTGGCCTTGTGCGGATGTTCGACGCCGTCGACGAACACCACATCGGCCTCCGAATTGTCCGTGCGCAGCGCCAGTATCGCTTGGTAGGCCGGCGAATTGTACCAGCCATGCACATGCTGCCTGTCGGGAAATTCTATGATGATCAGATGGCCAGGCCAGTCGTTCTCGATCACCTCCACATCGCCGCCATGGACCAGAAAACGGCCGCCGAAAGGTTCCAGCGTGGCATCTATCCTATGCAGATATTCGACGATCTGCGGACCCATTGTGGCTTGGCGCATATGGGCGACGGCGTAAGCGGCCATGACTGAACTCCCTTGTCATCGAAGCCGAGTTGCCGGCCTCTGCATGGGCAATCTGACCAAAGGCCGAGCGCTAAGCGATTACGTCTGAGGTAATGGGATGTATGCTATCTGTCATGATGGGTTGCTTCCATGGTGATTCGTAATGCTATGTGCGGCGGTGCTGTTGCAATTGGAACGCTAAGAGCGGGGATTCGTTGTCTCGCCTGGATCGAGTACCGGCACGGTGGGTGACAGGGGCAGTCGTTTTTTATAGCGTCGCGCCGACTGTGATGTGGTGTAGAGAAAGGGAAGTCCAATCCATTCGACCGTTCTGAAAATCGAAAAGTCCTGGACAGACGCGCAACCCTGCGCAGGAAACAGCTGACAGACATGGCCGGGATCGATCCAGTACCTCTCATCACGGTCATTACGCCGACCCACAACCGACGCGAAACAGTGTTGCGCGCCGTGGAAAGCGTATTCTCCCAGAGCATGTCGAGGTTTGAGCACATTGTCGTCGACGATGGTTCGACCGATGGGACCGAAGCGGCGCTGGCCCGCATCCAGGACCCGCGGCTGATCTATGTCGGGGCGAAATGGCGAGGCGCCAACGCCGCCAGGAATGCCGGCATCGAGCGGGCGCGGGCACCGTTGGTGACGTTCCTCGATTCCGACGACATCTACATGCCGCACCGGCTTGAACGAACCCTGACCTGGTTCGATGAAAATCCTGCACTGCAAGTGCTGATCAGTTCGTTCGTGTCCCTGAAGGGCAATCGCACCACAAACTGCGCCAACCCCGAGGCATTCGTGAGCCCCGCAATGCTTGAGCGGACGCTGGTTGGGCAGACCATCTTCATCGCCGGCTCCGCGATCACTGCTCGCCGTGAAGCCTTGCTGGCCATCGGCGGCTACGACAGCGACATCACCCGCATGCAGGATCGCGAATTGCTGCTGCGCCTTGCCCGGCGCTTCGGTGCGCAACTGTCCGGGGACCTCGACTGGACGAAATACAATTCGGAGAACTCGATTTCCGGCCGCCGTGACGGCTATGTCGAGGCCTATGCGAACCTGATGGGCAAACATCCTCATATTGCCCACGCCTACCCGCACATTCCGCCTTACATGATCTCGCGGCAGCTCATCGCCGATATCCTGCGAGGCAGGATACCGGAGGCATTCCAGGGCTATATGGCCAACCGTTCGTCGAAAGCGCTTGGCTACTCGCTGCCGGAATTGATGCAAGGCTATGTCCATGGCCGACGCTGGCGCCGCGATCTCTCCAACGAGTTTCGCAACCAATGTGGCGCCCGGCTCGCCTGAACCCAGAGCAACTCCAGGAAAATCGTGGAACGGTTTTCCCTCCGGATTGCGTGAACCGCACTATCGAGAGCTCAGCGGTCAAGTTCGGGAAAATACGGATCCGATAAAAACCGCCTGTCCCGTTCGCCCTGCAGGCAGTCTATCGGCTTGGCCGCGTCGACGGGGGTGATTCTCGCCTTGTCCCGAATGCCGCTCACTTCGAGGATCAGCTTGCGCCGGATGGCTGTCGAAAACTCCGCGGCGGCATAGATGGGCAGCACGAAGGAACCGGGCCCGCCGGTCACGCATTGCGCGTAATACTGGTCGAGATGGCTGAAGGTGGGCGACGGGCTGATCAGGATCGGCAGGCCGTTGACGACGATGCCTTTGGCAGTTGCCGCATCACGCGTCGCGGTGACTGGCGGTCCGATATTGTTCGGTCCGTCGCCCGAAATGTCGATGACGCTACGTTCGCCCTGGAAAGACGTGCGGTCGAAAAGCTCGGCACCGAAGGCCAGCGCGCCGGAAATCGAAGTGCCGCGAAAGCTGCGGAACGGGCGCGCCGCGACCTCGTCGGCAAAGCTGTTGGCGCTCTCGGCACTATCGATGATCTGCCAGCCGATGACCGCATCGTCGCGCACCGTGCCGGCCCACTCGAAATAGGTCAGCGCTATGCGGCCCGTGGCGCCGGCGCGGACAGCCTTGATGAAGTCGGGATGCCGCAGCGCCTCGACATAACCGGCGCGCTGCAGCGCGAACTCCTTCTCGTCCATCGACAGCGAGATGTCGACTGCCAGCACCAGCTCGACGTCGACGGCGAGCGCATCCCGCGGCGAGGCGGCGGGAGCAGCCTGGGCGCAGGCAAGACAGGCAAGCAGGCGCAGAGCATCAAGCATGGCCGTCGCCAGGTTGTTCTCCCGAAGAGCTTCCCTCGCGATCACGGCAAAATAAAGCTTTGCTTCCCCGTCCTGATATCAGCTCATTTCTTGCGGCGGGCGGCGACTGGCGGCGGTTCGATCGCGCCGGCTCTGACGCGGGCGGGCTTCAGCGCTGGCGCACCGGAATCCTTGACGATCGTCAACGCGCGCGGGAAGAAGTGGTTGTTGTGCTGGCCGCGCCCGATGTTGAGGATCGCTGTCGCCGGCAAACGCTTCTCGAGCATCGACAGCACGCGTCTTAGCGATAGGCCGTCGAACGCATCCAGCGCCTCGTCGATGATCACCCATTTCGGCTGCCGCAACGCGAGCCTGGCGAAGGCCAGCGAGCGCTGTTCGTCATCGCCCAACTCATGGTCCCAACGCCCGGCGCGGTCGAGCGATGAGGATAGCCGTCCCAGACCGACCTCGGCCAGCACCGCCGAAATGTCGGCATCGTCCGCCGGCGCGGGGCCGTTCGGGTGATCGAGGACTTCGCGCAATGTGCCGACCGGAAAATAGGGCACGCGCGGCACGAATATGGGGGTTTCTCCCGCCGGCAGGCCGATCCGGCCGCTTCCCCATGGCCACAGGCCGGCAATGGCACGAAAGAACAGCGTCTTGCCCGCACCGGGATCGCCGGTGATCATGACGCGCTCGCCGGGGCGGATTTCGACATGCGGGTCGGCGAGCCTGGTGCAGCCCTCCGGCGAGGCTACTTCGAGCTTCTCGAAAGTCAGGCTGCCACTGACGTTTTGGCCGAAGGCGATGCGCTTTTCGGTGTCGTGCAGCGCATCGGTTTCATCGAGCGCGATGCGGAAATCGGCCACGCGCATCAGCGTGGCGCGCCAATCGGCAATGCTGCCGATGTTGTTAATGAACCAGCGCAAGGAGGAGTGGACCTGGTTGAATGCGCCGACCGCCATCATCAGCCCGCCAAAGCTGATATCACCTGAGAAATAGACGGGCGAAGCAACCAGTATGGGCGCCACGACGGTGATCCAGCCATAGGTGTCGGTCACCCAGGACAGGTTGATCTGGGCGGTGTAGATGCGCCGCATGGCGCCCAGCACCGTGCCGAGATCGAGTTCGAGCCGCCGCCTGGCGTCGGCCTCGCCATGATACAACGCAATGGCATCGACATTCTCGTTGACGCGCACCATCGAGGAGCGCAGCTCGGCTTCGCGTGTATAGCGGTCGCTGTTCAGGCGGATGAGCGGCCGCCCCACCAGCCAACTCAGCCAGGAGGCGATGCCGGCGTAAAGGATGGCGGCCCAGACCATGTAGCCCGGTATGGCCAGCGAGGTCCCGCCGATGTGGAACACGAAGCCCGAGGACAGCTCCCACAGCACGCCGACGAAGGACACGAGCAGGATGCACGACTGCAGCAGGCCGACGCCGAGATCGGTTGACAGATCGGACAGATGCGCGGCGTCCTGCTGCATGCGCTGGTCGGGATTGACGCCGATGGCGCCGGCATTGGCCAGCCGGAAGGCGCGCGCCGGCCGCATCCATTGATCGATCAGATCCAGCGTCAGCGCCTCGCGCAGCTTGAGCCTGATCATCTGGTTGAGCCAGGTCTGGCCGATATTGAGCACCAGAAGTCCCCCGGCTATGGCCGCGAAGACGAGGAGCTGGTGCAAAAAGGCCGCCATGTCGCGGCGGGCAAGCGCATCGTAGAAAGGCTGGTTCCAGCGGTTGAGCAGAACCTGGCCGATCGACGTTGCGATGATCACGGCCATGATGCCGACCGATGTCCACAGCAACCATCTGCGAACCGGCGATCCCGCAAGCGCCCGCCGGATCGTCATCACCTGATCGTGCAGGCTGCTGGCCTCGACCGCCACGGCAACCGGCTGAACGACGGCGGCATTGTCCGGTTGATCAGCCATGGCCGAGGTCCTTGCGTCAGTGCTGCAACCGGATGGAGAAACTTGACAGGCGTTCGTATGGGCTGCCGGATGGGCTGTCGGTCTGCTTGCGACAGATAGGCAGGGAAACGACGTCAGGCACGCTTGCCGCGATCACGAAGCCGTCACCCGCGCAGCCAAGGGCTTGGCATCCGCTTTGTGACGGCCAAGCCGGGTGGCGCCATGCGGCGACAGCACCGGCACAAAGACGCGGCGCGATGCGCGCTGCGCCACCGGCACGCCTTGATAGAGCCGCTTCTGCGCCTCGACCACGATGACCCCGGAAAAGATCGGCCACAGCCGCCGGCCGGCGCGCTCCAGTACATTGTGGAAGCGCATCATGAAACGGCGCCGCGATGGCGGAAAGAACAGCGCATCGGACCACGCGGCGGGCGTGAAATTGGCCTCGCGCAGCAGTTCCGTAAGCTGGCCGCGCGAAAAGGGCCGGCCGTTGCCGAATGGGGTGTGCTCGAAGCGCGCCCAGACACCGCGCCGGTTGGGCACGACGATGACCACCCGGCCGGCCGGCGACAGCACGCGCCAGATCTCGTTCAGCGTCTCACGCGGGTTCTCGACATGTTCGAGCGAATGGACGAGCAGCATGCGGTCGATGCAGGAATCGACCAGCGGCAGTTCCTCGTCGAAGACCAGTGCCGTCGCCGTCGGCCCCGTCGCCGGCCACACCACCGCGCCTTGCGTTGCCGGCATGAAGGCGAAGACCCGCTCGGCGTCGCTGCCGAACCGCTCCAGCCACGGCAAGGTGTAGCCCAGACCAACCAGCCGCTCGTTGGGAACGGCCGCCCATATCGACGACAACGCCATGGTGATCGAACGCTCGGCGAACCGGCCGAGCGTTGTCGAATAGAACGAGCGAAGATCGACGATGTCGGAATGCATGGCAGGGATGTAGCCGTGATGTCGCCAGGTTTCAACAAAAGGCCGCGACGACCCGACATTCCGGGAATGTCATTCGACATCCGGGATGACATCGACCCGCAAGCGCCCTATGTCTGCGGCCATAACGGAGAGATATGATGCCGGTCGAAATCGAACAGTTCATGTGCCGCAGCGACAATTTCGGCGTGCTGGTTCATGACCCCAAAAGCGGCCAGACCGCGATCATCGATGCGCCCGAGGAAGCGCCAATATTGGCCGCGATAAAGCGCACCGGCTGGACGCCGACGATGATCCTGACCACACATCATCACATGGATCACGTTGAGGCCAATCTGGCGCTCAAGGAGCGCTTCAAGCTGCGCATCGTCGGCCCGGAGGCCGAAAAGGCCAAGATCCCCGGCATCGACGAGACCGTCGAAGACGGCTCGGTTCTCCATCTTGGCGATGAAAGGATCGAAGTCATCGCCACCCCCGGCCACACTGCCGGCCACGTTTCCTATTATTTGCCGGCCTCGAGCGTGGCGTTCACCGCCGACACGCTGTTTGCGCTGGGTTGTGGGCGGCTGTTCGAATGCAAGCCGCCGGTAATGTATGATTCGCTTAAGAAGCTGGCTGCACTTCCAGCTGAAACGGCCATCTATTGCGGCCACGAATACACGCTCTCCAACGCCCGTTTCGCGCTGACCGTCGACCCGTCCAATTCAGCATTGAAGGAACGCGCCGCCAGGATCGAAAAGCTGCGCGCCGAGAACAAGCCGACGCTGCCGACGACGATCGGCGAGGAACTGTCGACCAATCCCTTCCTGCGCTGGCACGATCCGGCGATCCGCAAGCATCTTGGGCTGGAGAAGGCTTCCGACGCCGAGGTCTTTGCCGAAATCCGCAAGCGCAAGGACAACTTCTAGAGCCCGTGATATCGTCGACGCCGTGACCAGCTCCGCCGAAATCATCGCGACGCTCGGGCTGAAGCCGCATCCGGAAGGCGGCTGGTATGCCGAGACCTTTCGCGATGGCACTGGCGGCGCGCGCGGCCATTCGACCGCCATTTATTTCCTGCTTGAGGAGCATCAGGTTTCGGCCTGGCACCGGGTCAAGGACGCCGCCGAGGTCTGGCATTTCCATGCCGGAGCCCCGCTGGCACTGGCAATGTGGGAAGAAGGCAGCACCGTTGTGGAGCAGGTGCTTGGAATCGATCTCGCAGCCGGTGAGCGGCCGCAGATCGTCGTGCCGGCGGGCCGGTGGCAATCGGCGCGCAGCCTCGGCGAATGGACGCTGGTCGGCTGCACCGTCGCGCCGGGCTTCGAGTTTGCCGCCTTCGAACTGGCAGCACCCGGCTGGCAGCCGAAACAACCGTAGCTCAATAAGAGCCCGGATATAGCAGGGACCCAAGCGTGATCGCGAGTTGGGCGGCGTAGTACAGCGCCCAGACGGCGAAGCGCATCCAGGCGCGGTGCGGCGAGATGGCGGCCACCAGGAATTTCTCCGTGGCGAGCAGCCCGTCGGATGCCATGAACAACAGCGCGCCGCCGATCACGGAGACGTTGCTGGTGGTCAGCGCCGAGATACCCATTGCCAGGATCGCAGCGACATAGACGGCGATCGGGATACGCAGGCCGGGACCGACGCGCCGCCACAGCGCCGCCAGCATGACGGCCGCAAACACCGCCATGGCGAGCGCGATCGCTCCGCGCCACGACTCGGCGCCAAGCACCCCCAACCCGCCACCGCTGCGCAGGAACAGCGCGACATAGACGATGTGGGCGATAAGAAAACTGGCCAGCCCGCCGAGGAAGGCCTTTTCACCGTCGCGCGACAGGAATGCGTCGCCAACGGCGCTGAGGGCGAGCGCGGCGGCGAGCAGCAGCGGGCCGCCCTGCAGCCCGGCCAGCACGGCAAGCATCGCCACGGCGAGCGTCTTTGCCGCCGAGCGGGCGAGCGTTGGTGGCGTGCCAAGCGTAAAGGCGTAGATCACCGCCGCCGCCAGCGAAAAGATCAGTGTCGCATTGGCATTTGCGTCGATGCCGCCGGCAAACGGCATCGTCATGCCCCGGCTCCGCTTTGGGATGCCCTGGCTCCGCTCTCAGCCGCCGGTTTGCGCAGAAACAGCGACTTCGCTGCAAGTGCGGCCCCGCCGGTGATGAGCACGCAGGCGGCGAGGATGCGCAGCGACGGCTCGGCGACGCCGGCCGCGATCAGCACCAGCGTCGACAACAGCGGTGCGGCGTAGCTTGCAGCACCCAGCACCTGGATATTGCCGCGCTTGACGCCGATGTCCCAGGCATAGAAGGCAGCACCCACCGGCATCAGGCCAAGGCCGAGCACGGCCAGCCACTGGCCGGCACCGTCAGGCAGAACCGTCTGTTCCAGCGCCAGGTGGCAGGCGAGCGACAACACCGCGGTCGCTGCGCAGAACCAGGTGACGATGCTGGTCGGCACCGACGGGAAGCGCCGCGACAACAGCGAATAGGACGACCACAGCACGGCACAAACGGCGGCCATCGCATAGCCGAAGGCGTAACGGGCGTCGAAGGCGAGGCCCCCGCCCTTGGTGACGATCAGCACGGTGCCGGCAAGGCCGAGCAGCGCGCCGACGACATGGTTCCAGGCCAGTTTTTCGCCCGGCATCAGCGCCGAGCCGAGCACGATCAGCAAAGGCCACAGATAGGCGATCAGGCTCGCCTCCACAGCCGGCGCATTGCGCAACGCTGTGAAATAGAAGAAGTGGTAGCCGAACAGCCCGGCAATGCCGATCAGCCACACCTGCGGCGGTATCCTCTGGCTCTTGTCGGGTGCCGGCATGAACAGCCGCGCGACCAGCCCGACACCGGTGCCGATCGAGAAGGTGATCGCCGACAAGAGGAACGGCGGCACCTGGCCCGACGCATCGGTGAGCAGTGCGAGCAGCGCCCACATGGCGACCGCCGAAAAGCCGATCAGTGTTGCGCGCCCCATTCTGTCTCCAGTGGCGCGCCAATTCTGCGCCTGGCTATTGTACCGCTTCGAAACGTCCGGCGCTGATGGTCAAGGTGCCGATCTGCGTGCCCACCGTGGCATGGATCGGCGCATATACGCCGGTTTGGCCGAGCGGTGCAAACGTCACCATCATGCGGCTTTTGTTCTTGAGATAGTTGAGCGCCTTGCGGCCCTTGCGATAGCCAGCCACCGGCTCGAAGCCCATCCGGCAGGTAACCGTGTCGCCCTTGTAGCCCGGCACCGAGATCGTGCCCTTCGAAGCGTAGGTCAGCGTCAGATCGGCGCGCATCTCGCCGTCGTAGAACTTTACTGTGCGGCCGCAGACCTGGTCGAGGCTGTCGGCATAGATGACGGTGGCAGCCATCGGATCGAGCACCGATGCCAGGTCGCCGGCACCGAGCGGCACCCAACTCTTGGGGTCGCGCTTGCCCGGCGCCGGGACGACCTGCGTCGAGGTGACCCTGCCATTGGCAAAGCGGATGTCGACCACCGATGCCTTCTTGCCGGAGGTGTAATCGGCGCGGAATGCCTGCGGCACCATCCTCTTGCCCGCAATCGTGCCTTTGGACGAGATCGTGCCACGCGTGTCGTCGAACAGTTTTGCCAACCCTGCCGCGCTGACGCTGCCTTCGATCGCGTAGGCGCCGTTCTCATAACGGCTGGAAAACGTTGATTTCGCTATCGAAAGTCCAAGGAACGACACCGTATACTCGCCCTTGAACGACTGCGGCGAGGCAGCAGACGCGGCGGACGGCAAGGCTGCGGCAAGCATGGCGGCAAAGGCATGTGACGAACGAAGCATGGCGGGATCGGGTCCTTGATTTTCGGCCGGAGGCGGGCAACTCCGGTCTGGCATGTCCCTATGAGACCGCTTATAGGATGAATTCCGGCCTTAATATGAAAATGCCGGGCGCGCCGTGGGCAATGCAGGAGCTTGACGCCTCGGCGAAATGCAACTATGGAACGCCAACTTTTTCCATAAGGCCGCCTGACCAGAACCGCGCGCCACCCGGCGTGGGCTTGAGTGTTTGGCAGACCCCGAGAACTGAAGGTTAGAACAATGTCCCGCACCTGCGAACTCACTGCCAAGGCAGTCATGTCCGGCAACAATGTGAGCCACGCCAACAACAAGACCAAGCGTCGCTTCCTGCCGAACCTCGTCAATGTAACGCTGATTTCGGAAGCGCTGAACCAGAATGTGCGCCTGCGCATCTCGGCCAACGCACTGCGTTCGGTCGAACATCGCGGCGGTCTCGACGCCTTCCTGGCCAAGGCCGACGTCAAGGAATTGTCGCAGCGCGCCCGTCTGCTGAAGAAGCAGATCGCCAAGAAGACCGCCGAGCAGGCTGCCGCTTAAACAGTTCAAAGGCGGGGGACGACCGCCCTGGCCAACATCTTGTTGGCCTTGGAGCATCGGATCGAAGCCGCAAGGTTTTGGCAATCCGGTGCCCACATACGAAGGCGAGCATCGCCCGCATGGGCATGATGCTTGGCTGGTTCCATTACCCAGGATAAAAAAATGATTTCCTTCTCGCGGTATTTGCCCTTCGTGGCCGCCATGGCGCTTGTCGTCGTGGCATCGAACATTCTCGTGCAATTCCCGATGCAGGGCCAGATCGGGGGCCTCTCGCTGGCCGACCTTCTGACTTGGGGGGCCTTCACCTATCCCTTCTCGTTCCTGGTCACCGACCTCGCCAACCGCCGCTACGGACCCACTGTGGCGCGCCGGATCGTCCTTGTCGGCTTCATGACGGCGGTGATCTGCTCGATCCTTGTCCCGCCCTTCCTGTTCCGTCACGGCCTGATCGAATTCGAGACCGCCGCCGACCGGCTGGTGCGTATCGCGGCCGCGTCCGGAGCGGCGTTCCTTTCCGCGCAACTGCTCGATGTCACCGTGTTCAACCGGCTGCGCCGGCAGAGCTGGTGGCGGGCGCCGATCATCGGCACGCTGGTCGGGTCGGTGTTCGACACCGCCGTGTTCTTCACCGTCGCTTTCTCGGCTGCCTTTGCCTTCGCCGGACCAAACGACGGCTTTGCGTTGGAAAACGCACCCTTGATGGGCGTCTTCCATGTCGAGGCGATGCGCTGGATCTCCTGGGCGCTTGGTGATCTCTCGGTGAAACTGATCATCGCCGTCGTCGCACTCATCCCCTATCGGCTGCTCGCCGCCCGCTGGAGCCAGCCCGCGGTTGCGGCTTAAACCATGATCCCGAAAAGTGGGACCCAGTTTTCGGAAAAGATCATGGTCGGACAAAGATCATGATCCCGTGGATCCAGCTCGATTCAGCGAAGACCCCAGACGGCGGACAAGAACTTCGCCTCAAGCGGCGCGGCACCGAATTCTCGATCATGCTGGGCACCAACGAGCTCATGAACAGCCGCCTCAGCGGTTCCGAGGAAGCGCTGGCAAAACTCTCCTGCGGGCGGATTGCCGGCCATAGCCAGCCAACAATCCTGATCGGTGGGCTTGGCATGGGTTTTACCTTGCGCGCCGCGCTTGCAGAATTGGCCAATGATGCCGGAATCGTCATCGCTGAACTGGTGCCGGCCGTTGTCGCCTGGGCGCACGGTCCGATGGCCGAAATCTTTGGCGGCTGTCTCGACGATCCGCGCGTCACCATCCAGGAGACCGATGTCGGGCAGCTGATACGCTCGCAGCCCGCGGCCTGGGACGCCATCCTGCTCGATGTCGACAACGGCCCGGAAGGCATCGTCCACAAATCCAACGACGCGCTCTACAGCCTGCAGGGCCTCGCAGCCGCACGCAGCGCCCTCAAGTCGGGCGGCGTGCTGGCGGTGTGGTCGCAAGGCCCCGACATCGGCTTCACGCAGCGGCTGAAGCAGGCAGGCTTCGGGGTCGAAGAGGTCAGTACGCGCGCCAACGGCAAGCGCGGCGCGCGCCATATCATCTGGATCGCCACCAAGACGTAAAGCCGGCGGGCTCAATCCTGGTGCAGGATGAATTCCAGATAGAGGTTGCGCTGCAGGATCGAGTGGTTGTCGTCGGAGATCAGCGACACCATCAGCGCGCCGTCGTCGCGGGTCCAGACGTCGAGCCCTTCCATATTGTCGATCTGGTAGCCCATGTCGGCCTCCAGCAGCACCGGCCCGTCGGCGACCGCGCCCTTCTCGACGCTTTCGCCATAGATGCGCCGCAGCCGCATCTTGACGCCCCTCGCCATCGAGAAACTGCGCTCCAGAAGCAGCAGATCGCCATCCGGCAGGAAGGCGCCGTCGGTGATGTCGAAATCGCCGTTGCGCTTGACAGTAAAGACGCCCTTGTGCGGCCCCTCGATGAGGGCGGCATAGATGTTGCCGGCCTTGTCGAGGCTCTTTTCGGAGACCACGACCAGGCCGCCCTCATGCTGACCGTTGGCATTGGCGTGGGTGACGGTCTCGAAGCCGCGATTCTGGCGCAGCTCCTGGGCCGGAACGACGAAATCCAGCGGCTTGAACGGCGCCTTCATGTCGTTGGCGTCGATCTTGAACTGGGCGACGCGGTGGCTGCGCTCGAAGCCGACGGTGGCAATGCCGTCCTTGACCGCGAGGCCTTCCGCATCGACCTCCCATTTCCTGTCGATCGGCCGGCCGGTCTCGTCGACCATCTGCTGCATGCGGAAATTCTGGATGCCGGAGGGCCGCTTTTCCGCGTCGCGGACCACCGTGCCGAAGAACCAGAAGCCGGTGTCGGCAACGCCGATGAAGTCACCGCCGGCCTTCAGGAAGCGGAAGGCCGACAGCGCGCCGAAATCGCGTGTCGGCGAGGTCATCTCCAGCCCGCCGACGAATTCGAAAGGGCCGAATTGCTTGTCGGCACGGCCAATGTGAAATTCGGTGATCGGGCGGGCCGAGATTTCGACCGGTTCGACAGAACCAGAGTCGGGCGAACCGGCTGCCGCCGAAGCCACACCGGAAAGCAGGGCGATGGCGGCGAAAAGCGTCTGCTGAAAGCCGCCGCGCCTGGAGATCATCCGGCGCGCCGCATACCACCGCCGCGCCGCGTATCCTTCGCGCTTTCCTCGGCAAACAGCGAAGCCAGCTGCTCGGTCATGGCGCCAGCCAGCTCCTCGGCATCGACAATGGTGACGGCGCGGCGGTAGTAGCGCGTGACATCGTGGCCGATGCCGATGGCCAAGAGTTCCACCGGCGAACGCGTCTCGATCAGCTCGATGACGGCGCGCAGATGGCGTTCGAGATAATTGCCCGGATTGACCGACAGCGTCGAATCGTCGACCGGCGCGCCGTCCGAGATCATCATCAGGATCTTGCGCTGCTCGGGCCGGGCGATCAGCCGGTTATGCGCCCACAGCAGCGCCTCGCCGTCGATATTTTCCTTGAGCAGGCCTTCGCGCATCATCAGGCCGAGATTGCGCCGTGCCCGCCGCCACGGATGGTCGGCCGATTTGTAGATGATGTGGCGCAGATCGTTGAGCCGGCCAGGATTCGGCGGCTTGCCGTCCTTCAGCCATTTCTCGCGCGCCTGCCCGCCCTTCCACGCCCGCGTGGTGAAGCCGAGGATCTCGACCGAGACGCCGCAGCGCTCCAGCGTGCGCGCCAATATGTCGGCGCAGGTGGCGGCGACCGTGATCGGCCGGCCGCGCATCGAGCCGGAATTGTCGAGCACCAGCGTCACCACCGTGTCGCGGAACTTGGTGTCGCGCTCCTGCTTGAACGACAGCGGCTGCATCGGATCGATGACGACCCGCACCAGCCGTGCCGGGTCGAGATAGCCCTCTTCCAGGTCGAAGTCCCAGGAGCGGTTCTGCTGCGCCATCAGCCGGCGCTGCAGGCGGTTGGCCAGCCGCCCGACGACGCCGGACAGGTTGGCGAGCTGCTTGTCGAGGAAGGCGCGCAGCCGGTCGAGCTCTTCTTCTTCGCACAGTTCCTCGGCGCCGACCGTCTCGTCGAAAGCGGTGGTGAAGACCTTGTAGTCGATCTCTTTCGGCAGATTGGTGAAGGGATTGTCGTTGCGGCGCGCTTCGCCGGGTGTTTCGGCATCGGCGTCGTCATCGTCGGACAGATCGTCGGCGGTGGCGTCGGAGGCTTCCGTCTCGGCCGACTGCTCGTCATCGGCCGAAGCTTCGGCATCCTCGGACTGCGACTGCTCGGAGCCGGAATCCTCTTCGCCGCCCTCCTCGCTCTGCTCCTCGCCTTGCGGCTGGTTGTCGTCATTGTCCTCGGAATCTTCCGTCTCCTGGTCGTCGCCGAGTTCCTCGGCCATCTCCATGGAAGCGAGCATCTCTCGCACGACCCGGGCGAACGCCTGCTGGTCGCCGAGCTTGGCCGACAACCCGTCGAGGTCGGCCTTGGCCTTCTCCTCGACCCAGGGGCGCCAAAGTTCGACCAGCCGCTCGCCGCTTTTCGGGATCGGACGGCCGGTCAGCTTCTCGCGCACCATCAGGGCAAGAGCTTCCTCGATCGGCGCGTCGGCCTTGTCCTTGATGTCGACGAGGTTGGCCTTGGCGTATTTGTCCTCCAGCATCGAGCCGATATTGTCGGCGACGCCCTGCATGGCGCGTGAGCCTATCGCCTCGACGCGAGCCTGCTCGACCGCGTCATAGATGGCGCGGGCCGCCTTGCCTTCCGGCGCCAGCTTGGTGTGGATGCGCACATCATGGCAGGCGCGCTTCAGCGCCATGGAATCGCCGAGGCCGCGGGTGATCGCGATATCGGTCTTCGATGCCTTCTTGGGCAGCTCCGGCAAGCGCGCGCGGCTGCCGGCGAGCGCCGGCCGGTCCTTGGCGAAACCGACTTCCAGTTCCTTGTCGCCGGCAATGGCGCGCATGCAGACGGTGACGGCACGCTTGAAGCTGTCGGCTTCAGAGCCCGTCTTCGACTTGTTGCGCGTGTTGTCGCCCGGACCCGCCATCATCTATCTCTATTGTACCGCTGGCCGCTGGCCAAGCTGAGTGCGCAGGAGGCCGATAATCTCTTCGACCGAGATCGTAAAATAGCCGCCTTTCCCACTGTCATATGCCTGTCTCCAATGACTGTATCCGTGGTCAAACCCGTCGGGAATTGGACGAACACCCTCAAGTTCAACCAGACTTTCTCTCAGTACTTCAGCCGCTACAGGGAGGTGAGGGATTGTTTGCAGCTGCTTTCCGTCATTAGGTATCGGCGCGTCAGAGACTGAGATCGATACGATCGGCTGACTTTCGCCTTCCAGATAATCGACAGCGCCTATGATCACACGCGAGGATACTGGTGTCGCGCCGTGATACGTCCAAGTCTGCCCAGGTTTGAGTGGTTGGTTCTGGGCCATGGCTGCCTGACTGAGACCAAAGCAGAGGAATACAAGACTCCATAGGAACGTCCGGTGGGTCGTTCCCATGGAGCGGTCTTAGCCCAGCACCACGTTGGCGGCGCTCTCGGGCAAATCCTCGCCGAAGGCGCGCTGGTAGAACTCGGCCACCACCGAGCGCTCCAGTTCGTCGCACTTGTTGAGGAAGGTCAGCCGGAACGCCATGCCGATATTGCCGAATATCTCGGCATTCTCTGCCCAGGTGATCACCGTGCGCGGGCTCATCACGGTCGACAGATCGCCGTTGATGAAGGCCGAGCGCGTCATGTCAGCGACGCGCACCATCTTGTTGACGATGTCCTTGCCCTTGCCGTCGCGATAGTGCTTGGCCTTGGCCAGCACGATGGCGACTTCATTGTCGTGCGGCAAATAATTCAGCGTGGTGACGATCGACCAGCGGTCCATCTGGGCCTGGTTGATCTGCTGGGTGCCGTGATAGAGGCCGGTGGTGTCGCCCAGGCCGACCGTGTTGGCGGTCGAGAACAACCGGAAGGCCGGATGCGGGCGGATAACCCGGCTCTGGTCGAGCAGCGTCAGCCGGCCTGACGATTCCAGCACGCGCTGGATGACGAACATCACATCCGGACGGCCGGCATCATACTCGTCGAAGCACAGCGCGACATTGTGCTGGTAGGCCCAGGGCAGGATGCCGTCGCGGAATTCGGTGATCTGCAACCCGTCCTTGACCACGATCGCGTCCTTGCCGACGAGATCGATACGGCTGACATGGCTGTCGAGGTTGACGCGCACGCAGGGCCAGTTGAGGCGGGCGGCGACCTGTTCGATATGGGTCGACTTGCCGGTACCGTGATAGCCCGACACCATGACGCGGCGGTTGTAGGCAAAGCCCGCAAGGATCGCCATCGTCGTGTTCTTGTCGAACAGATAGTCCGGGTCGATGTCGGGCACATGCTCCGATGTCACCGAATAGGCCGGCACCACCATCTTGGATTCGAAGCCGAATTTCTCCTTCACCGACACCGTCGTGTCGGGCAGGTTGGCGATGTCGCGATCGACCTTGTTCATATCTCTCAACGTCTCCACGGGCGAAACGTCTGATTTCGCCGGCAATCGATTTTGTCCGGGGGCGGTCTTAAAGCCTTTTCCAACCTTATGAAAGTTGGAAAACGACACGAACCGTATGGTCGCTCAGCACAGGCCCGCCTGTTTGAGCACGCGATAGGCTTGCAGCACATCGCGGAACCGGTCTTCCGAACCTCTGTCGCCACCATTCGCATCCGGATGGTGTAGTTTCACCAGTTCCTTATAGCGCGCCTTGATCTCCTTGCCAGTCGCCTTTGTATCAAGACCAAGCGTTTCCAGCGCCTTGGCCTCAAGCGGCTTGGCCTTGCGCTCGCGCGCCTCGCGCGGATCCTTGGGTCCCTTGAACAGGTCGAACGGGTCGCGCATGCGGTTATAGTAGCCGGCGCGGCCGGAACGCATCTGGGCCATATCGGGCGACGACCGGGTCGAGGCCCCGTTGGCGCCCATCTTCCAGGTCGGCCGGTGCCCGGTCATGGCTTCCTTCTGGAAGCGCGCGACCTCGGTGTCCGGTACGCCGGAAAAGTAGTTGAAGCCCTTGTTGTACTCGCGCACATGATCGAAGCAGAAGTGGAAATACTCACCCTCCTTCATGCGCCCGACCGGCGCACGATGGGTGCCCGCTTCCTTGCAGCCGTCCCACTGGCAGATCGGCGAGTGCGACTTCAGCTCCGCGTCCTTGTCGGGGCGGACGCGAATCTTCTCGAAATATTTGGGGTACGGCTTCATCTTACCCATTTATGGGGCGTTCGCAGATGCGAAACAAGAATTGACATTTTCGCGATCATCGCCCTAACCGCTGAATCGCGGCATAAAGCAGGCGAATGGCGGATTTTGTTGCGCGGCGGCGGCCCCTCGCGAAACCGATTTTCGGTTTCCAGGCCGAGACGCCAACGATATGTGGTGAAGGGAGATGGCGATGTCCATACAGGCGACCATGGAAGACAAGCTCAACAAGGCATTTTCGCCGGACAGGCTGGTTATCATCAACGAGAGCCATCTCCATGCCGGCCACCACCATCACGGCTCCGACCATCACGGCACTTACGACGGCACCGGCGAGACGCATTTTCGCGTCCGCGTCGTCGCTTCCGCCTTTGCCGGCATGAGCCGCATCGACCGTCACCGCGCCGTCAACGAACTGCTTGCCGACGAACTGAAGGCCGGTGTGCACGCGCTGGCGATCGAACCCGCGGCTCCCGGCGAAAAGACCCGCTGGTAGGTCGCTTCCCCGCGCTCAGAGCACCGCTTCGATGAGGAACGGCCCGCGCCGTGACAGCGCACTGTCCAGCAACGTGTCGAAGCGCTCGCACGTATCGGCGCGAGCCGCCTCCACGCCCATGCCTTTGGCCAGCGATACCCAGTCGAGCGAGGGATGGTCGAGGTCGAGCATGCGCCTGGCGTTCTCGCCGATGGCGCTGACGCCGACATTCTTCATCTCGCCATGCAGGATCGCATAGGTTCGGTTGGAAAACACGATCGTCACCACGTCGAGCTTTTCCCGCGCCTGCGTCCACAGTCCCTGCACCGTGTACATGCCGCTGCCGTCGGCTTCGAGATTGACCACCTTGCGGTCGGGACAGGCAATTGCCGCCCCGGTCGCCATCGGGATGCCGCCACCGATCGATCCGCCCGTGCCCATCATGTAGTCGTGCGGCGCGGCAAAGGCCGACAGCGCGAAGAAACGCCTGGCCGAGGTGACCGCTTCATCGCAGACGATCGCATCGGCCGGCAGTTTGCGCGCCACCGAAAGTGCGACGGCATCTTCCGTCAGCTTGCCGTTCGGCGTTGCCTCGTCGGGAAAAGCGGCCGCCAGCACCTTGTGTTGCGACGGCTTGATGCCAAGTTCGTCGCGAAGCGCCTCCAGCGCCGCATGCAGATCGTCGCCATGGGCGGCCAATGTCAGCACCTCGCAGCCTTCCCGGACAAGCCGTCCCGGTTTTCCCGGATAGGCGAAGAAGGCAACCGGCTCCTTTGCGCCGACCAGGATCAGAACATCGACGTCGCTCAGCACAGCCATCGCCGCATCGACCGGATAGGGGATGCGGGTCGGCGCGGCACGCCCGCGCCCGCGTTGCATCCGTGCGATCAGAACCTCGCCGAACAGCCGGACGTCGCTGCCCGCCGAGATCTGCCCGGCGATGGCAAGCGCATCGGCGCGCGCGGCCTTTCCGCGAACGATCATGCCGGCCCGCCCCGGAGCGGCACGGATCGCCGCGGCGATCTTGCGTACCGCGTCCATATCGACGGCCGGCGTCGGCGCCAACGTCACCTTGCCGGGCAAAACGGCGTCGACTTCGCCCCAGGCGGCATCCGCCGGCAGGATCAGGGTCGCGACGCCGGGTGGTGTCAGCGAGGCGCGAAAGGCCGCTTCAGCTGCCGGCACGACATCGGCCGGACCCTTGACGCGGCCGACCCAGTTGGACATCGGCGCCGCAAGGCTCTCGATATCGCTGGTGAGTGGGGCATCGAGCGGCAGATGGTAAGAGGCGTGGTCGCCGACGATGTTGATCATCGGGCTGAAGGCACGCCGGGCATTGTGCATGTTGGCCAGCCCATTGGCCAGGCCGGGACCGGTATGCAGCAGCGTCGCGGCCGGCCGATCGGTCATCCGCGCATAGCCATCGGCGGCACCCGTCACCACGCCTTCGAACAGCCCGAGCACGCAACGCATTTTCGGCTTGCGGTCAAGCGCTGCAACGAAGTGCATTTCGGAGGTGCCGGGATTGGCGAAGCAGACCGTCACATCATTGGCCAGAAGCACGTCACACAGGACATCGGCGCCGTTCATGCAATTCCCTCCCGCTCAAGATCGCAGAGCAGTTGCACCCGCGAGCACCCGCAGCAATGTCCTGCCGCTACTTTTGATCTAATCCAGTGCCGTAAAGATCAGCCAACCGTCGATTTCAGGAATGCCAGCGCGGCCGCGGTCAACGCGTCGCCGTCCTCGCCGAAATCGCGATTGATCGACATATGCGTATAGGCGCTGCCGTCGAACAGCGTAACCTTGGTGCCCGTCGAGCGCAGGCGCTCGGCAAAGGCCTTGGAGTCCTCGCTCCGGCCCGATGCCCGCGAATAGGCGATGAAAGTCGGCGGGTGCTTGCGGCCGTCGACATAGCTGGCCGGCGAAAGTGCCGCCCATTGCGCGGGATCGGAAAAGACGCGGGCATAGGCCCGGACCATACCGCCATTCTTGGCAAGTGCTGCAAGATCATAGGCCCTGGTGTCGTCGAGGATGAGCGCGGCTATGCCCGGCAATCCGCCGCGCATGCCGGTCAGCGCAACCAGATGGCAGCCGGCCGAATGGCCCATGCCGACGATGCGGTTGGGATCGCCGCCATGCCGGGCGATGTTGGCCCTGATGTAAGCATAGGCCTTTTCGACGTCACCAGCCTGGGTGGCGACATTGGCCTGCGGCAGCATGCGGTAATCGATGGAGACGAAGCAGAAGCCGTTGGCGAGCAGGAAGGCCGGTTTGGCGTCCACCTGACTGCGTTTGCCAAACTGCCAGGTGCCGCCATGAACGAAAAACACGACCGGCAGGCCGATTGCACCATCGGGCGCGTAGATGTCGAGCTTGGCCGGCCCGTAGTCGAAGGTTTCTGGCGTGGGCCGGCGTGTTTTCCACGCGGCCGACGCTTCCAACGGCAGCATCGCCGCCATGGAGGCCATGATCAGGCTTCGTCGATCGATCATCATTGTCTCCTGGCAAGGCAAGACTGCACGCGGCCGCCCCAGCCGTCCAGTCAGGGGTTCGCAACACACCCGCTACCCGCGCTGAATACGGCTCCGCAACGAGCGCTTTGGTCTCGCGGAGTAGCCTCAATCCTTAAGATCGCGGCCACCTCTTCACATGAAGGGAACAAACGGTGCCCCCCGGCAGTTGAATGCGAGACGAGCCGAATGGAAGCCACAGCGGCTCCGAGGGCAAAAGCATCATGCGAGAGAACCAGTCTGACGTCTTCGATCTCTTTTCGGAAATTTACACCAACGCGGCGCAGGAAGAGATCAGCATCCAGCAATATCTCCTTGCCTGCCGCGAGGACAAGTCGATGTATGCCTCGGCGCCTGAACGGATGGTCGAGGCGATCGGCGAGCCGAACCTGGTCGACACCAGCAAGGATGAGCGGCTCGGCCGCATTTTCTCCAACCGGACCCTGAAAGTGTACCCCTCCTTCGCCGATTTCTACGGCATGGAGGATACAATCGAGCGCATCGCCGGCTATTTTCGCTATGCGTCCCAGGGGCTCGAGGAGCGCAAGCAAATCCTCTATTTGCTCGGCCCGGTGGGCGGCGGCAAATCCTCCCTTGCCGAGCGGCTGAAGAAGTTGATGGAACAGCGCCCGATCTACACGCTGAAGGTCGGCAACCAGGTCAGCCCGGTTTTCGAATCGCCGCTTGGCCTTTTCCATCCCGATCGCATGGGCGACCTGCTGGAGGATAAATACGGCATTGCCCGGCGCCGCTTGAACGGGCTCATTTCGCCCTGGGCGGCCAAGCGCCTCGACGAACTTTCCGGCGACATTTCCAAGTTCAGCGTCGTCAAGCTGATGCCGTCGCGACTGCGCCAGATCGGCATCGCCAAGACCGAGCCCGGCGACGAGAACAATCAGGACGTCTCGGCCCTGGTCGGCAAGGTGGACATCCGGCAATTGGAAAACTTCAGCCAGTCCGATCCGGACGCCTATTCCTATAGCGGCGGACTGAACCGGACCACCCAGGGCCTGCTTGAATTCGTCGAAATGTTCAAGGCGCCTATCAAGGTCCTGCATCCGCTGCTGACGGCCACCCAGGAAGGCAGCTACAACGGCACCGAAAATTTCGGCGCCTTTCCCTACCAGGGGATCATCGTGGCCCATTCCAACGAGTCGGAATGGCTGCAGTTCAAGAACAACAAGAACAATGAGGCTTTTCTCGATCGCATCCTCGTCGTCAAGGTGCCGTATTGCCTGCGGATAACCGAAGAGCGGCAGATCTACGAGAAACTGCTGCGGGAGAGCGAATTGGCCGCCAGTCCCTGCGCTCCAGAGGTGCTGGACATCCTCAGCCGGTTTACCGTCTCGACCCGCTTGGCCGAGCACGACAATTCGCCGCTCTACACCAAGATGCGCGCCTATGATGGCGAGAACCTCAAGGAAGTCGACCCCAAGGCAAAGTCGGTTCAGGAATATCGGGACGCCGCCGGCGTAGATGAGGGCATGGCAGGCGTCAGCACGCGCTTTGCCTTCAAGATCCTGTCGCAGACCTTCAACTACGACACCGAAGAGGTGGCCGCCGACCCCGTGCATCTCATGTACATCCTGGAGGAGGCAATCAAGCGCGAACAGTTTCCGAAGGAGACGGAAGCCGCCTATCTGGAGTTCATCAAGTCCGAGCTGGCCGCGCGGTATGCCGAATTCATCGGCCATGAGATCCAGAAAGCCTATCTGGAATCCTACAGCGAGTACGGCCAGAACCTTTTCGACCGCTACATCGCCTATGCCGACGCTTGGATCGAAGACCAGGACTACAAGGATCCCGACACAGGCCAGATCCTCAACCGCGAGGTTTTGGACAACGAGCTTTCACAGGTCGAAAAACCGGCCGGCATCGCCAATCCCAAGGACTTCCGCAATGAGGTGGTGAAATTCACCCTGCGCGCCCGTGCAAGAAACCATGGCCGCAACCCGGCGTGGACAAGTTACGAAAAGCTGCGGGAAGTCATCGAAAAACGCATGTTCGGCCAGGTCGAGGACCTCCTGCCGGTGATCAGTTTCGGCTCCAAGCAGGACAGTGTCACGGAAAAGCGGCACAATGAATTCGTGCAGCGGATGGTCGAGCGCGGCTACACCGAGCGGCAGGTGCGTCGCCTTGTGGACTGGTACATGCGGGTGAACAGGGCGGGTTAGAGAACCCGGATGGTTCCATGCCGATCTTCATCGACCGCCGCCTGAACCCGAAAGACAAAAGCCTCGGCAATCGCCAGCGCTTCCTGCGACGCGCGCGCGAGGAATTGAAACGCAGCATACGCGATCAGATCCGCACCGGCAGGATCGCCGACGCGGATTCCGAGCATGCCGTGCGCATGCCCGAAAGAGGCACAAGCGAGCCGAGCTTCAACAACGCCCGCGACAGCGGCAGGCGCCAGCACATCTTGCCGGGCAACAGGCATTTCTCCGCTGGAGACCTGATCCCCAAGCCCGGCGGGGGCGGCGGGGGGGCATCGTCGCCGGGAAACAAGGCATCTGAAGACGACTTTCGTTTCGTGCTGTCGCGCGAGGAAGTGCTCGATCTTTTCTTCGAGGATCTCGAGCTCCCGGACATGGTCAAGCTCAACCTCAAGGAGATCCTTGCCTTCAAGCCGCGCAGAGCCGGCTTCGCCGCCACAGGTTCGCCGACCAACATCAATGTTGGCCGCACGATGCGCAACAGCCACGGCCGCCGCATTGCGCTGAGGCGCCCCAAGCAGGTCGAACTGGATGCGATCCTCGAGGAAATCGCCTCGCTCGAGTCGACGCCATCCAGCGCCGACGCGCGCCAGCGTATTGCGGCATTGCGCGAAGAACTCGACCGGCTGGAACGCCGCCGCCGCCGGATTGCCTATGTCGATCCGGTCGACATCCGCTTCAACCGCTTCGATTCCCGGCCGGTGCCGAACGCCAATGCCGTCATGTTCTGTCTTATGGACGTGTCCGGGTCCATGGGCGAGCGCGAGAAGGATCTGGCCAAGCGCTTCTTCGTCTTGCTGCACCTGTTCTTGAAACGGCGCTACGACCGCATCGAGATTGTCTTCATCCGCCACACGCACCTGGCTCAGGAGGTCGACGAGGAAACATTTTTCTACAACACCCAAAGCGGCGGCACCGTCGTTTCCACCGCGCTGGAGGAAATGCACCGTATTATCACCAGCCGCTACCCGGCCCATGACTGGAACATCTATGCCGCCCAGGCCTCGGACGGCGACAATTTCGCCGGCGATTCGGAGCGATGCATTTCGCTGCTCAATGGCGAGCTCATGCGGCTGTGCCAGTATTTTGCCTATGTCGAGATCATCGACGAGCGTGAAGCCCATATTTTCGGCTCGACAGAAAACGGGACATCGCTGTGGCGTGCCTACAACTCCATCGACCAGAAATGGCCGAACTTCCAGATGAGCCGCATCGCCACACCCGCCGATATCTATCCGGTTTTTCGCCAGCTCTTTGGCAGGCAGCCGGCCGCCCTCAAGAGGGCATGAGGTTCCCGATGGCCAGACAAGCGAGCAAATCCAGCCTGCTTTTTTCAGGGTCCGACTGGGATTTCAAAACATTGTCGCGGACCTATGACGCTATCGAGGCACTTGCGGTCGAAGAGCTTCATCTGGACACCTATCCCGTTCAGATGGAGATCATCTCGTCGCAGCAGATGCTCGACGCCTATTCGTCCATCGGCATGCCATTGATGTACCGTCACTGGTCTTTCGGCAAACATTTCCTCCACCAGGATCTGCTCTATCGCAAGGGCGGGCGGGGGCTTGCCTATGAACTGGTCATCAATTCCAATCCCTGCATCGTCTATCTAATGGAGGAAAACACCATGGCCCTGCAGGCCCTGGTGACGGCCCACGCAGCGCTCGGGCACAATCATTTCTTCAAGAACAATCAGCTGTTCAAACAGTGGACGGATGCGGGTGCGATCCTCAGCTACCTGGACTTCGCCAAGGGCTACATAGTCCGCTGCGAGGAGCGGCACGGCCTCGCCGCCGTCGAGGCTGTTCTCGATTCCGCCCACGCGCTGATGGATCAGGGCGTGTTCCGCTATCACCGGCCGCCGAGGTTGTCGTCGGAACGGCAACGCGAAGGAATTCGCGAGCGTCTCGAATACGAGGAACGCTCCTACAACGACTTGTGGCGTACGCTGCCGGCCTCGCAGCAAGCGGCCAACGACAAGGGCCAGGACCCAGAGTGGAAGAAATCGCTCAATCTGCCCGAGGAAAACCTGCTCTATTTCCTGGAAAAGAACAGCCCAGTCCTGGAGCCCTGGCAGCGCGAGATCATCAGGATCGTTCGTGTCATCGCGCAATATTTTTACCCGCAACGGCAGACACAGGTGATGAACGAAGGTTGTGCCACTTTCGTGCACTATACGCTGATGAACATGCTGTTCGACCGCGGCCAGATCAGCGAAGGCGCCATGCTCGAAATCCTGCGCAATCATTCCAACGTGGTCTTCCAGCCGGCCTTCGACGATCCGCGTTTTTCAGGCATCAACCCCTATGCTCTCGGCCTCGACATGATGCAGGACATTCAGCGCATCTCGACCGAACCCACGGCCGAGGACCGCGATTGGTTCCCCGACATGGCCGGCCAGGGCAACTGGCGCGAGGTCCTGCTGGACGCCTGGGCCGAGCATCGCGACGAATCCTTCATCCGCCAGTACCTCAGCCCGGCCTTGATCCGGAAATGGCGGTTTTTTGTGCTCGGCGACGCTGCCGACCAGCCGCATTGCCTGGTCGCGTCCATCCACGATGAGCGCGGCTACGCCAAGATACGCGCCGCGCTCGCCAACAGTTATGATCTCGGCGCGAACCGGCCGGACATTCAGGTGGTGGATGTCGATCTGCTCGGCGACCGCCATTTGCGGCTGCAGCACAAGGTCAATGACGGCATCCTTCTCGAGGATGCCAGCCGCGACGCCACGCTTCGTCACATCCGCAGGCTTTGGGGTTATGAAGTCAGCCTGGCGGCCATGGATGCCGAGACCGGCGCGACGATCCACGAACGCTCGACGAGCCAGATCGCGGGATGACGGCACCCGGTCTCCCGGCGCACATCAGGCGTCGCCGGCTGGCCTGATCCTCAGCCTTGCGATCCGGTTCTTGTCGCGTTTCATGACGATGAAGCGCTTGCCGTGGAACGTAAAAGCCTGCTTCTCCTCGGGGATCGATTGCGTCTCGTGGATGACGAGGCCGGCAATGGTGGTTGCCTCCTCATCCGGCAGGTTCCAGTCGAGAGCCCGGTTGAGGTCACGGATCGGCACCGTACCGTCGACGACCACGGAGCCGTCGGCCTCCTGCTTGACGCCCTGTATGTCGACATCGTGCTCGTCGGCGATCTCGCCGACGATCTCCTCGATAATGTCCTCCAGCGTCACCAGCCCTTCGACCTCGCCATATTCGTCGACGACGACGGCGAAATGCGCCTTGCGGCGAAGGAAGGCGTTGAGCTGTTCCTGCAAGGTCGTGGTGTCGGGCACGAACCAGGGTTTCGAAGCGATCTTCATCACGTCGATCCTGGAGAAATCGTTGCCGACTTCGTTCAAGGCGCGCAGCAGATCCTTTGCATGCAGCACGCCGACGATGTTGTCGAGCGAACCTTTCCACAGCGGCATGCGGGTGTGCGGGCTTTGCAAAATCTCGCGCACCACCGCTTCCGGCGCATTGTCGGCATTGACCGAGCGCATGTTGGTGCGGTGGACCATGATGTCGGAGACTTCGAGTTCGGCGAGATCGAACAGGCCGCCGACGCGGTCGCGATCCTCGCGCACCACCTGGCCATCGCGGCGGAAATCGTCGACCGCGCCGCGCAATTCGTCCTGGCTGGAGCGCTGCGGCTCGATGCGCGAAAGCTCGTACCCGAACATGGCAAGCAGGCGCGTGCGCACGGTAACGAGCAGCACGATGAGGATGGCAAGGACGGCGACGACGATCCAGCCGGGCTCGTTCATCTCCGGTCGCTTTCCTTTGGGTGGTTCTCCCTCAGAAACGACAGCACTTCCGATGCCGGAACATCCTTGGCAATGAAAGCCTGGCCGATGCCGCGCGTCAGGATGAAGGTCAGCGCGCCGCGCGACACCTTCTTGTCCTGGGTGATAAAGGCAAGCAGCGCCTCGGCGTCAGGCAGATCGCCCGGGATGTCGGCTATTCGCCAGGGCAGGCCGACGGCGCGCAGATGCGCCTCGACGCGCGCGGCATCGTCGGGGCTGGCCAGATTGAGCCGCGACGAGAACCGGTAGGCCAGCGCCATGCCGATGGCGACCCCTTCGCCATGGACGAGGCGGCTTCCGTCATATTGGGTGGCGGCTTCCAGCGCGTGGCCGAATGTGTGGCCGAGATTGAGCAGCGCGCGGTCGCCGGTCTCGAACTCGTCACGCGCAACCACGTCGGCCTTGGCGCGGCAGGCTTCGGCAATCGCCTGCGCCCTCTCCGGCCCGCCGGCAAAAACCTGAACCCAATTCTTTTCCAGCCAGGCGAAAAATTCCGGCCGGTCGATGAGCCCGTATTTGGCGAGCTCGGCATAGCCGGCGCGGAATTCCCGGATCGGCAGCGTGTCGAGCACCCCTGTGTCGGCCAACACCAGTTTCGGCTGATGGAAGACGCCGACAAGGTTCTTGCCGCGTGGGCTGTTGATGCCGGTCTTGCCGCCGACCGAGGAATCGACCTGCGCCAGCAGCGAGGTCGGAATCTGCACGAAATTCATGCCGCGCCGCACGATGCCGGCGGCAAAGCCGGCAAGGTCGCCAATAACGCCGCCGCCGAAGGCGATGACGATGTCGCCGCGCTCCAGTTTCGCAGCCAGCACACCGTCGACCACCTCTTCGAGATGGGCAAAACTCTTGGTCTTCTCGCCGGCCGGCAGTGTGATGATGGCGGGCTGGATGCCACCCGTTTCGAGGCTGGCCTTCAGCGCACCGAGATGCGCTGCAGCGACATTGGCGTCGGTGACGACCGCGGCGCGTGTGCCCGGCAGCCGGCGCGCAATCTCCGCACCCGCGCGGGCCAACAATCCCGGGCCGATCAGAATGTCGTAGGTCCGGTCGCCAAGGCCGACTTCGACGACAACGGGTGCCTCGATGCTCACTGTTCCACCTCGCCCGTCGCAGCCGCCTGATCAATGCCGAAATGCCGGCACAGCGCGTCCACCACCTCGGTCGCGATGACTTCCTTGCGGTCGTCGCGGGTCGGCACTGTGACGTCCGATGTCGCGTAGACCGGATAGCGCTCGCCCATCAGCCGCTCCAGCACGGCGCGCGGGTCGGCGCTTTTCAGGAGCGGCCGGTTCTGTTTCTTGGCGACGCGATCCATCAGAAGGTCGAGTTCGGCCTTCAGCCACACCGAGACGCCCTGCGCTGCAATCGCCTCGCGCGTCTGCGCATTCATGAAGGCGCCGCCGCCGGTCGACAGCACCTGCGGCCCGTTTTCCAGCACGCGCAGGATGACGCGCTGCTCCAGCGCCCTGAATTCGGTCTCGCCGTAGCGCTCGAACAGTTCCGGAACGGTCATGCGCGAGACGCTTTCGATCTCCTGGTCGCTGTCTATGAAGGGCAGCGCCAGCATCGTCGCCACCTTGCGGCCGATCGCCGTCTTGCCGGCGCCCATCAATCCGACGAAGACGACGGAACGGCTGCCCAGCCTGCCGAGCAACGCGGCGTGGTTCTCGTCTGGAGGATTTGCTGGCAGCGCGTTCATCGGATGTTTCGAAGGCCCTCTTTGCCGGCGTATCGACATGAAAAGCCCGTTTGCGTCAAGCGTGGCAAGTGCCTTGAACCCGATATGGACCGGCAGGGTCTGCATCAGAAGTTGCTAACAGGCCCCAGCTTCTTCCTTGAATTGGCCGGATTGGCGTCCCATAAGGGGACAGGGTTTGGAAACGCAGAACAAGAAGACGGGCGAAAATTGATGCCGACACTGTTTCGCTTTGTCGTGGTAACAGCGATTCTGGCTGGCATTGCCTATGGTACGATGTTTGCACTGGTGATGTTCGTCGAGCCAAAGAAGGGGGAAATGAGCGTGCGCATCCCTCCGGAAAAGCTCAATCCCAAGAAAAGCTGAATGAACAGCGCGGCCCGCATCGAAGCCTTTCTGGAAATGATGAGCGCCGAGCGGGGCGCGGCCGAAAACACGCTTTCCTCCTACCGCCGCGACCTCGAGGACGCTTCCGGCGCGATCGATGGCGGGCTGGCCGGTGCCGCCGCCGCCGATATCCGCGCCTATCTCGACGACATTGCCGCCCGCGGCTTTGCCGCCACGTCGCAGGCGCGCAAACTGTCGGCGATCCGCCAGTTCTTCAAATTCCTCTACGCCGAAGGCCTGCGCGGCGATGACCCGACCGGCACGCTGGACAGCCCGAAAAAGGGCCGCCCGCTGCCCAAGACGATGAGCGAGGCCGACACCGGCCGGCTGATCGACCGTGCAGCAATTGAAGCCGGCGATGTCTCGTCGGGCGATGGGGACAGCCTGGCATCACTGCGCCTGCATGCGCTGGTCGAGGTGCTTTACGCCACCGGCCTGCGCGTTTCCGAGCTGGTCGGCTTGCCGGTGACGGTGGCGCAACGCGACGACCGCTTCTTCATGGTGCGCGGCAAGGGCGACAAGGAGCGCATGGTGCCGCTCTCCGCCAAGGCACGCGCGGCGATGAAGACCTGGCTTGCCGCCCGCGCCAAGGTGCCAGCCTTCGCCGACAGTCCGTTCCTGTTTCCGGCCGCCTCCGACAGCGGCTATCTCTCGCGCCAGGTCTTCGCGCGTGACCTGAAAGGGCTGGCGGCAAGGGCCGGCATTGCCTCGGCGAAGATCTCGCCGCACGTGCTGCGCCATGCTTTCGCCAGCCATCTCCTGCAGAACGGCGCCGATCTGCGGGCCGTGCAGCAATTGCTTGGCCATGCCGACATATCGACGACACAGATTTACACCCATGTGCTGGAAGAGCGGCTGGTGCGGCTGGTCAACGATCATCATCCGCTTGCCGACTAGGCCTCATATCGCTATGTGAGGACGACATTTCACCGCCCGGAGCCTTGGATTCAAGGGTTCCGTCAGCCACTGCCTTCCGACGTATCGGTCCGCTCACGCATGTATAATTACCTCGATTTCGAAAAGCCGGTGCAGGACCTCGAGGGCAAGATCCTCGAGCTGAAGAAGCTTGCCGAGAATGGCGAGGCGGTCGATGTCGGCGACGAGATCAACCGTCTCGAGAAGCGCTCCCGCGACGCATTGCGCGATGCCTACAAGGCGCTGACGCCTTGGCAGAAGGTGCAGGTGGCGCGCCATCCCGACAGGCCGCATTGCGTCGACTACATCAAGGGCCTGTTCACCGATTTCACGCCGCTGGCCGGCGACCGCAATTTCGGTGAGGACCAGGCGATCGTCGGCGGTTTCGCCCGTTTCCGCGGCGAACCCATTGCCATCATCGGCCAGGAAAAAGGTTCCGACACAGCCAGCCGCCTGAAGCACAATTTCGGCTCGGTTCGGCCGGAGGGCTACCGCAAGGCGGTACGGCTGATGGAACTGGCCGACCGCTTCAAGATCCCGCTCCTGACGCTGGTCGACACGGCCGGCGCCTATCCCGGAGTCAACGCCGAGGAGCGCGGCCAGGCGGAGGCTATCGCCCGTTCAACCTCGACCTGTCTCGGCCTGAAAGTACCGTCGATCTCGGTGGTCATCGGCGAAGGCGGTTCGGGCGGCGCCATTGCCATCGCCACCGCCAACCGCGTCTACATGCTCGAACACGCCATCTATTCGGTGATTTCGCCGGAAGGTGCCGCCTCGATCCTGTGGCGCGACACGACACGATCGAGGGACGCGGCGACCAACATGAAGATCACCGCGCAGGATCTTCTGGAACTGAAGATCATCGATGCCATCATCCCCGAGCCGCTCGGCGGTGCGCATCGCGGCGCCGAAACCGTGATCGCCGCGACCGGAGACCTCATCGCCAGGACGATGAAGGACTTCGCCGGCGCCAACACCGATTTCCGCGAACAGCGCCGCGAAAAATACCTGGCCATGGGCCGCAGTCTCTGACCACAGGCACCCTTGGCCGCAACAATGTGGCGGAGCGGAGCATTTTTGCCACAAAAATGCCGCTGCATTCGGCTCAATGAGACTGCCGCAGGGGGATGCGTCGGCACTTGCGGTAAGGAATTTATTAGGGTTAACGGGCTTAGGGTCCGTCGATGCGCAGTGTAGCAGCCGGGGCAGGAAACGTCCTGGCGCCAGAGAAAAGACGATATCCGTAGCCATGTTTGTCAAGCTTGCCCGCACCGGAATCCTGATCGCTGCCCTCGGCGTTGCCGGCTGCAACAATTCGTCGATGAAGGATTTTGCCCCGGAGGCCAACAAGCCGCTGCCCGACAAGATCCTCGCCGACATGAGGGCCAAGGGCATGGTCCGCACCTCGTCGGTGATGGCCCGCATCTTCAAGGAAGAAGGCAAGCTCGAGATCTGGAAGGCCAAGACCAACGGCCGCTATGACATGGTCGCCAGCTACGACATCTGCAAATGGTCGGGCAAGCTCGGGCCGAAATACACCGAAGGCGACCGCCAGGCGCCGGAAGGCTTCTACACGGTGCGCCCGGCGCAGATGAATCCGCGCTCGAACTACCATCTGTCCTTCAACATCGGCTATCCCAACGCCTATGACCGCGCCAACGGCCGCACCGGCTCCAATTTGATGGTGCACGGCGCCTGTTCGTCGTCGGGCTGCTATTCGATGACCGATGCGCAGATCGAGCAGATCTATGCCTTCGGCCGCGATGCCTTCCAAGGCGGCCAGACCGAGTTCCAGATCCAGGCGTTTCCGTTCCGCATGACCGCCGCCAACATGGCGCGCTACCGCAACGACCCGAATTACGACTTCTGGAAGATGCTCAAGGTCGGCTACGACAATTTCGAAATCACCAAGGTGCCGCCGAAGGTCGATGTCTGCGAGAAGCGTTATGTCTTCAACCAGGTAGCCGCCGACGGTCAGACATTCGATCCGACTGGCGCCTGCCCGGCGACGACGCAGCCTGATTCGCTGAAGAGCGCCTACAATTCCTACATGAGCACCTATGACGCGGCGTTCAGCGGCGCGGTCAAGGCCAGCGTGCCGGCGCCCAAGCCGACCATCGCCGGTATCAAGGAAGCCAGCATCGTCTCCGACTGGTCCAAGCGCCGCGCACGCGGCGAACGCGTACCGATCGATCCGCCGTCGCTCAACAATGACGGCTCGGTCACCGAGACGGCACGCATGGGCCGCATCGATTCGCCCGCCGGCCGCAAGATGGCGGCTCTTGATGCCGAAAAAGCTGCCAAGCAGAAGGCCGAGGAGCAGAGGCTGGCTGCCATTGAGGCGGCCAAGCAAGCCAAGGAAGCCGCCAAGGCCCAGGCTCTGGCCGAAAAGGAGGCCGAGAAGGCCGCCAAGGAGGCCCCAGTCGCCACCGCGACCATCGCGGCCCCTTCGGAAGCGGCGCCAATGGCTGAAACGCAAGCGGCGAGTGCCGACGAAAGCCGCGTGACGAAGCTGAAGAACAAGCTGCTCGGCATGTTCGGCGGTTGATATCGCCCGTGGCTGATCGCGCCGCTATTTATGACCTCAAGGGGCTGAACTGCCCCTTGCCCGTGCTCAAGGCCAAGAAGCGCCTCGCGGGGATGCAACCGGGCAGTCGGCTCTGGTTGGAGACCACCGACCCGCTCGCCGTCATCGACATTCCGGCATTCTGCTCCGAGAGCGGCCACCAGTTGATTGAAACGGCCGCGGTCTCCGGCGGCCATCGCTTCCTGGTCGAGCGCGGCGCGCCGTAATCGTTGGGAGCTACCGCCCGGCGATCGCCAGCGGATTGTTTTCCAGCGCCGCGCGGTCGGGCGTGTCAACCGACGGCCGGTCGGTGAAGGCGGCGAACAGCCTGCGGATATAATCTCCCGGCATGTCGAGCGTGATCAGCACCAGCCGCGTGCCACGCTGGCCATCCGGCCAGGACGGCAATTGCACCGGCGGATGCAGGATCTTCTGCACGCCATGGATCACCAGCGGCCGCGACGGGTCTTCCCTGAGCTCGATGACGCCCTTCATGCGCAGCAGGCGCTCGCCATGGGTCGAACGCAGCAGGTCGAGGAACATCTCGATCGCCGAAAACGGCACCGGGCCGTCATGCACCAGCGAATAGGAGCGCACGCGCTGATCGTGACGATGGCCGTGGTCATGGCCATGCTCGTGATCATGACCAGCATGATGGTGATGATCGTGCGCCGCTTCCTCGCCAAGCCAGCGCCGCACATCGGCGGATTTGGTTGCCGGGTTGTAGAGGCCGCAATCAAACAGCGCCGCCACGCCTGTCTCCGTGTCGCCGGCATCGAGCAGTTCGGCGCCCGGATTGATCTGCCGCAGGCGCGCCCGCAGCATTTCCAGCTCATTGGGGTCGGTGGCCAGATCGGCTTTGCTGAGCACGATGCGGTCGGCGACGGCAACCTGCTTGACCGCCTCGACATGGGCATCGAGCGTGGCGTTGCCGTTGACGGCATCGACCAGCGTGATGACGCCGTCGAGCCGGAAGGCCTGGATCAGCGCCGGATGCGCCATGATCGACTGCAGCACCGGCGCCGGGTCGGCAAGGCCGGTGGTTTCGACGATGACGCGGGCGAGCCGGGCAAGGCGGCCGGTCTGCAGCCGGTCGACCAGGTCGGCCAGCGTATCGACCAGTTCGCCGCGCACCGTGCAGCACAGACAGCCGTCCGACAGCTGGATGATGCCGTCGGAAGACTGCTCGACCAGCAAATGGTCGATCGCCACCTCGCCGAACTCGTTGATGATCACCGCGGTGTCGGCCAGCGCCGGATCCTTGAGCAGCCGGTTGAGCAGCGTCGTCTTGCCGGCGCCGAGGAAGCCGGTCAGCACCGAGACTGGGATCGGGAAGCCGCTGCCCATTGGCTAGTTCGCAACCTTGACCGGCTGGTCGCCCTGCGCGGCGGAGCCGGCAATCTTCGGGCCGGTGCCGGCCGGTGCCGGCCTGTCGGGCCGCCAGCTCGGGATCGGCACATCGGCAAATTCCTGCGCGCCCTGGTCGAGGATGGCCTTCGGCGCCGGACCGGTGGCGCCGCCAAGGCCGACGGCAACCAGCGTCGGCACATGGTCGAGCTTTCCCTGGTAGGGTGATTTCGGCACGTTCTTGGCGGCGGCCGGCGGCGCCTCGGACTGCTCCTGCGGCGTCTTCTTCTTGCAGACCTCGTCCTGCATGTCGTTGGGTGAGACCGTGTCGCCATAGGGCGCCAGCGTGGTGACGGTGGCCGAGCCGGCGACAGGCGTGTCGAACCCCTGATCGAGCAGTTTTGCCGCCGTCTCGGCGCGGGTGACCGCCGACTTCTCGCCAAGCACAACCGCGACCAGCGTGCGCCCGTTGCGCGTCGCCGAACCGATCATGTTGAAGCCGGAAGGGCAGACAAAACCGGTCTTCATGCCATCGGCGCCGGGATAGCGGCCGATCAAGAGATTGTAGTTGGGGATCGCCTTCTTGCCGACGGCAAGGCCCTCGATCGAGAACCACGGCACATATTGCGGAAATTCGCGGCGGATCGCCATCACCAGCACGGCGAGGTCGCGCGCCGTCGTGTACTGATCCGGCGAATAGAGCCCGTTCGGATTGACGAAATGCGTGCCGTTCATGCCGAGCCGGGTCGCCTCGGCGTTCATCCGGTCGGCAAAGGCCGCCTGCGAACCGCCGACATTTTCGCCGACAGCCATGGCAATGTCGTTGGCCGATTTGACCAGCATCATCTTCAGCGCATTGTCGAGCCGCATCACCGAGCCCGGCTTGAAGCCCATCTTGCTTGGCGGCTCGGCGGCGGAGTGTTTGGTCACCTTGATCGGCGAATCGAGCTGTACCTCGCCGGCCGCGATCGCCCGAAAGGTGACGTAAGCGGTCATCAGCTTGCTCAGCGATGCCGGATACCAGCGCTTGAACGCATCCTGATGCTGCAGGATCTTGCCGCTGCCGAGGTCGAACACGACCACCGGATTGGCCAGCGCCGGCCCGGCCACAACCGACAGCGCGATTGTGCCAGCCGAGAATAGTTTGAGGAAATGCCTGTACCGCATGATCAAATCCGAAATCGCCTCTTGCCGTAGTCGCCCCTGGCTCCGTAAGATTTCGTTACGCGATCGCCAGCATATGGTCCGACCCTCAAAAACCGGACCCCATTGTTGCGGTGCTATTTACTCTATGTGACGCCAAGATGGCAAAGTGCCTGGCGATCACAATTGCAAGGCAGCGGCCAACACCCGCCGTCCCAACAGCGAGATGGAACCATCATGCCAATCCTGAACCGTGCCGCCGAAATGCAGGACGAAGTTGCCGGCTGGCGCCAGCATCTGCACCAGACGCCAGAACTGAACTTCGACGTCTTCAAGACCGCCGCCTTCGTCACCGAGAAGTTGAAGGCCTTCGGCTGCGACGACGTGGTCACCGGGCTCGGCAAGACCGGCGTCGTCGGCATCATCCGCGGCCGCCAGGGCGAAGGTCCCACCATCGGCCTGCGCGCCGACATGGACGCGCTGCCGCTCAACGAGATATCAGGAAAGCCCTACGCCTCGACCATCCCCGGCAAGATGCATGCCTGCGGCCATGACGGCCACACGGCGATGCTGCTGGGTGCGGCCAAATACCTCGCCGAGACGCGCAACTTCACCGGTTCGGTGGCGGTGATCTTCCAGCCGGCCGAAGAGGGCGGCGGCGGCGGCAACGAGATGGTCAAGGACGGCATGATGGAGCGTTTCGACATCTCCAGGGTGTTCGGCATGCACAACATGCCGGGCCTGCCTGTCGGACAGTTCGCCATTCGCCCGGGCCCGATCATGGCGGCGACCGCCGAATTCACCATCACCGTGCGCGGCAAGGGCGGCCACGCGGCGATGCCGCACGGCACGATCGACCCGATCGTCATCACCAGCCAATTGGTCGGCGCCTTGCAGACGATCGCCTCGCGCAGCACCGATCCGGTCGAGGCCGTGGTGGTGTCGGTGACCAAGTTCCACGCCGGCGATGCCTACAACATCATTCCCGAAACCGCCGAAATCGCCGGCACCGTGCGCACCTTGCGAAAAGAAATCGCCAAGAAGTCCGAAGAGCGCATCCGCAGCATTTGCGACGGGCTGGCGACCGCGTTCGGGGCCAGGATCGAGGTCGACTACCAGGCGAATTATCCCGTGACCTTCAACCACGCGGAAGAGACGGTGTTTGCCGGTGACGTCGCGATGAGTGTCGCCGGCGACGCCCATGTCCACCGCGGCATCCAGCCGGTGATGGGCGGCGAGGATTTCTCCTACATGCTCGAAGCCCGCCCCGGCGCCTTCATCTTCATCGGCAATGGCGACACCGCCGGTCTGCACCACCCGGCCTACGATTTCAATGACGAGGTCATCCCGCACGGCATGAGCTACTGGGTGAAACTGGCTGAAACCGCGCTGGCCGCCTGACAGCGGCAGCGCAAAGCCGGCCGAATTGCCTTCGGCCGGCCTCTTGGCGAAACGATCCGAAGCGGCTATGTGTCTGGCCGCGTGGTCCCGTAGCTCAGTAGGATAGAGCGGCAGATTCCTAATCTGTAGGTCACAGGTTCGATTCCTGTCGGGATCACCATCCGCAATCCCTTACAGCGCAAGGCTTTGCAGAGATTCGGTGGCTCTAAGAATCTGATGATTTTATGTTGCACGCCTACCGGCTACTACCGCGCATTACCGGGGTTTTGCACGTGCTAGCTGCGCTTACATGCAACAAATCATGCAACACCGCTTAGGACCGTATTACCGGGAACTTTCGCGCACTTGCGCGCACTTGCGATAATTACGCTGGCCGCTATACTTGCCCCACGCTCATCCTTTTGGGCGCCCAGACAGTCATCTACGGTCCGCTTCGGCTAGGCCGCGCTCAACCCCCGAGCGCTGACTGTCTCCCAGCCCGAAACGTCAGTGCTCATTTTCGGAGTACCGACACATGGCAAATACCGACCTTGAAATCATCTGGGGTGCGAAGGCTATCGCCAACGTCCTCAACTGCGACGAGCGGAAGGCTTTCTACCTTCTGGAAAGCGGTTCTATCCCTGGCGCGCGCAAGCTCGCTGGGCGTTGGTGCGTCGCCCGCCAAAAGCTGCACGACCTGTTCCTCGGAACGGAGGCAGCGTGACATGGGCGATACCCCGTCATCTGCCACGGTGCAGACAGCCGCCAAATGGCTTGCTGACAATTGGCACACCTTGGAACGGCCCCTCATCCCGCGCTTGCGCAGCGCCTATGGCCTGTCAGCGCTGGACGCCATCAACGCCACGCGCATCGCGCGGAGCATCGTCTATCAAAAAGCAAACGCCGGCCTCGGGGATGAAGGCCGGCGTTCTGGAGAATCGTGAACATCTGAAAGCACGTCCCGAGCTTGGGCAATGCTCGCAAAACCCTACCCTACTTCAACCTTGAGTTGCAATAGATTTTATTGGGTAGGGCAATGACACAACAACCACTTCCCGTGGACATCGATGAGACTGAGCGTTTTCTGAATATTATCGACCCGGACGCGACAACCTTCACCTTCCAAACTATCGACGACAGTCTGAAGAAGGACCCGAAGCTGGTGCGGGTGCTGCACGGTTCTCTCCGCACGTGCGCGGCCGAGCTGATTAAGCTCAACAAACTGGGTGCAGGTGTCTTCGTAACCATCAACGAGACAAATGGCGAAGGGCGAGATACGGACGACATAGTCCGTGTCCGCGCTGTCTTTGTCGATCTCGATGGCGCGCCACTTGACCCAGTGCTGAACGACGTTTGCCCGCCGCAGGTGGTGGTAACAACGTCCGAGGGCAAATGGCACGCATACTGGCGCGTCGAGGGGATGACGCTTGACGAGTTCCCCGCCGCCCAGCGCAAGCTTATCGAAAAGTTTGATGGCGACGAGGTGGTGAAGGACTTGCCACGTGTCATGCGTCTGCCTGGCTTCTACCACCAGAAAGGCGAGCCGCAGCTTGTCCGCATATACAAGACATGGCTTGTCGAGACATACCCCGCAAAGCAGTTCAGGGGTGATCCGCCTCCCTTACCCATCCTGCAAGCTGTGGGCTCGGCAGACGATGACACTGGCGCAGCGATGCAGTTGGTGGCGAGCGAGTGCGCCAAAGTGGCTGCGACGCCAGATGGCAGTAAGAAGCGCAATGACACATTGAACAAAGCGGCCTTCACCATAGGAGGGCTCGTCGCGAACGGCTACATTGATGAAGAGGACGCACGGAGACGGCTTGAAGCGGCAGCGGATGAATGTGGCCTCGCTCGGAAGGAATCTGGCCCGACCATTCGATCTGGGCTGACGGCTGGCAAGGGGCGCCCCATCACGCCCCGTCTAATACTAGATCCCACAGACCCGATGCGTAGCGCGAAGAGCATGGTGCTAGCGCGCTACACCGACGACAAGGGGCTGCGCACGCTACAGCGCCACCGCAGCACCTTCTGGGTGTGGAACGGCTCGCACTATGCCATTGCCGACGACGAGCAGATCGAGGCGGCCGCATGGGACTTCCTCGCCCTCGCCTTTCAACCGGGCAAAGAGGGGCTAGCACCATTCAAACCAAACTCAGCCCGCGTGGCTGACGTAACCAAGGCACTGCGCGCTGCCGCCCGCCTGCCCAACGACATATCAGCACCTGCATGGATGGACGCTGATCCAGACAAACCAGCGTCAGAATTTATGGCAGTGAAGAACGGTCTGCTTCACGTCCCGAGTGGCGAGATGTGGCAACCAACAGCCAGCTTCTTCAACACCAGCTCATCGGAAGTGTCATACGATCCCGACGCCCCTGCACCCAGTAGGTGGCTGGCATTCCTGAAACAGGTGTTTGTCGATGATCAGGAAGCGATAGACGCGCTGCAGGAGTGGTTTGGCTACACGCTGCTGCCGGACACGTCGCAGCAGAAAATTCTGCTCATAGTAGGGCCGCGCCGCTCGGGCAAAGGCACTATTGCCCGCGTCCTGACGCAACTGCTGGGACGCGATTCCGTCGCCGGGCCAACTGCATCAGGGCTTGGTGAAACGTTCGGGCTTGAATCGCTCATACCAAAGCCCCTTGCCATCGTGCCTGACATGCGGATTGGCGCGAGGACGGACAAGTCCACGGTGGCTGAGCGTTTGCTCTCCATCTCCGGCGAGGACACCCTCACTGTCAACCGCAAGTTCAAGGAGGCGTGGATTGGCAGGCTGAACACTCGCATCATGATCCTGACGAACGAGGTGCCAGCTTTTTCCGATGGTGCGGGCGCCCTAGCCAGCCGCTTCCTTGTCTTGATGATGGAGGTGAGCTTCCTCGGCGAAGAGGACAGAGGGCTGTTCGACAAGCTCAAGCTCGAAATGGCGGGCATCCTGAATTGGGCGATGGAGGGCTATGAGCGTCTGCGCCAGCGTGGACACTTCATCCAGCCGTCCCGAAGCGAAGCGGTGGTGGATGAGATGGAGGCGCTGTCGTCGCCCGTCCGCGCGTTCGTCAAGGATTGCTGCGAGGTTGGGCCGGGATTTGAAGTCAGCACGGATGAGATGTTTGGCGAGTGGGAGGCATGGTGCACACGTGCCAGCATCGACAAGCCCGGAAACAAGAGTTGGTTTGGACGCAATTTGCGTTCCGCTGTACCGGGGCTGTCGGCGGGCGAAGCGGGTAGTGAACGGACGCCTGTCTACAAGGGCGTGAGGCTGACGACTTCTGCCGTGGAGCGACGCACTAGGGCGGTGCAGGAGAAGCAGAATATGGAGGATATTGCTGCTGGCAGGGATGTCTTTCACCAAGAAGGACACAGACATTGACCGGGGCATCCGGGGGCATTTACCCGAACCGTTTGCGATTTTGCAGTTTCCCAAACAACAATTTCCGCGTGCTGGATCTGTAAATGCCTGGGTATGCCCCGGTGAACAAAAATCCTCTTGTGTGCAGCCCCCTGGAAAAAGTCGGGTGATGACGAATTCCGAGGAGATGGCCACATTTATTTGCGCGTGCGCCCCTCGATCTATGCTGGGCGCGATAGCAAGCTCCGACCTACAGTTTTTATATCCGTAGTACTTCGATAAGCGATTCAAAACATTCTGCAAAATAGTTCATGTTGCATGCATGTTGCAGGCCACCCTACGCTGCAACTACGCCAATTTGAACAAAACAAACCTGTCGAAGCCCTTCCTCAAGCAAGCGCTTAACCTATGACAAGCAATTATCCAGTCCCTCGAAGCAGGCACTTCCAGAGCCGTGTCACCAAAGGCAAGGAGCTTCTGCCGGGCGTCGATGGACGCACACGGTGGGCGCGGCGGCTGCACGACCTCGTGGCCAATCACGTTCAGGACCTCGGCGGACCGAAGCACGTCACGCAGAGCCAGTTCGCTTTGATAAGGGCTGCCGCCACTACGACCATCATTCTCGAGAAATGGGAACTTCAGTTTGCGACGGAGCAAAACGTCAACATAGCTGACCTGCTGGGCTATCAAACGACGCTCAACACCCTGCGAAGGGTTCTTGAGACGCTGGGCCTCAACCGCGTCGCTCCCCCACCTGACACAGCGCCAGTCCTGGACATGAGCAAGCTTACCCCCTCGGAACAGCAACGCTTCAACATGCTGAGCCACACGGCAACCGAGGTGGGACTGCATGCCCTATCGGAAAGCAACGCTCAGGAACTTTACACGCTGATGGAGCGAGCTTCTGGCCGGGGCGTCGGTCCTTCGTCCACTGACGCCGCCTACCGTGATCGTCCAATTCACGAGATCGACTATTCGAGGCGATGAACATGCGCATCGGTGATTACGTCAAAGGCAATTCCGGCAAGACGTGGGTCGTCGCCAATGTCGTCCCCGAGGGCTGGTTCACCTGTCTCGGCGAGGGCAGACACGTCTTCATGATCCGTGATGAAACGAACTCAGACGGGGACATCGATCTCGTTGCCACGCTGCAATCCGAGGATGACGTTTACATGGGCTGGCGCACCGGCCCCGCCTTCGAGAAGGGCCAACGGTTCATAGTCGAGGGCGAGCGGGTCGAGGTGCACAGCGCTACGCCGCTCTTCGTGTTCCTCCGTATGCAGGACCAGTCGTTCACCGCCCTGTGGCGGTGGCAAGCGTCCCTGCTCGTGCACCGCAGGAAGCCGATGAGCTTTGAGATGGCAGAGATGACGACGCTCACAGAGGGGGCAATCTGATGACCGTAGCGATTGGCGATATCGTCGTGGCGGGATCAGGGCTGCGCTGGTGCGTCCTGGGCTTTGTTGGCAACCCCAGCGGCGGGCAGGACGCGAAGCTGATCCGCAAAAACTCCGATGGCAGTTTCACCGGCGTCCAGAAGGATTCCGAAGTGCTGATCGCGGTGGAAACCCCTGTCTTCGAGATCGGCGAGCCGGTGACGATCAACGGTCTCAAAGGGTTTTTCCAGTCCATAGAGCGCGAAGAGCACGTCGCGCGCATCATGCTGGCGCCCCGCTCCAAGCAATTGGCAAGCGGCGGATTTGTCGAGATTCAGGCGGGTGTATCTCGCGCCAGCTACGCCTTGCTCATCCTTGAAAATCGAAAAGTGTAGGAGAAGACACGATGGCAACCGTTGCCGATTTGGAACAACAACTGCACGTCAGCCCCTCGATCGATGAGAGGGCAATCGACCACCACGCCCCGAGGCAGATTGGTAACGTCAAGGCGGAGCCCGAGCCTGAGCACTTGGCGCTGTCAGGGGCGATGCGAATAGCGCGGGAGGAGGCCCACGCGCTGGTCGCTCTCGCTGAGGCTGTGTACGGGGATGGGTCGCAGACGCCCGAGGCAGCGGTTATCCAGCTAGCTACCGCCGCGCAAAAGACGGGGGAACGCGTTGCTGCGCGCTTGGTCGCTGCTCAGGCGAAGGTGGACGTCACAATTGCTTCAATCGAAAAGGCGACGTTCGCTCCCGAGGGCGCATCCCCGCTGGACCCTGAAATCCGCTCTGCACTAAAGGACATGACGCCCGACCAACGCTCCGAAGCCCTCAGTGCGGCGTTGGAAGCTGGCGACATGACGCTGATCGGGTCCGTGCTGCGCGCCCCTGGACTGCTGACGCGGATGAAGGCTGCTGAGCTTGCCTCACTCCGGCACCGCTACCAACAGAAGCACTTCCCCGCCGAGATGGCCCGCCTTGAGCGTCTGCGGAAGATGCGCGCGGCGGCGGACGTTGGCGGCGGGGCGTTCGTCAAGCTCGTCAAGCAAGTTGGCGAAGGCAGATTTGGCAAATTCGCATCTGCCGCCAAGGCCGCGCGCTCGAAGCGTGAAAGCGCACTGGCGGCACATCAACAAAAGGAGATTTGAACATGATCCGTGAAAGCCACATCAACAACTATTACGTCCCGGTGCACGACCAACCTAATCCGCTGTGCCTACCGCGACGCATTGCCGCAGATCGCCTAGACGCGATCCCGGAAAATTATCGCGCCGCCTATCTTGAAGAAGACGATCCCACCAAGGGCTTCGAACTGTCTACCCGCATCGCGGACGTTATTCGGGATGGTGAGGCTGAGCTTGCGTCGCTCAATGCGCAGCTTGAGAAAATCAAAGTCGAGGGTCCAGCGAAACTGGCGGCTGTGAAGCAGCAGATGCGGGACAATGCCGTCGATGAGACCCTCCGTCTGTCGTTCGCCAAAGCTGGCGCGCACAATGGGCTGGTTGATGGTGCGATGGCGATACTGAAGAAAACAAATCAGTTCGAAGCAGAGAAGACGTCTGATGACGGCACCTATGCCGTGCTCGCCCGGACGAGTCTTGGACTCGCTCAGGTTGATAGCGTCGTCCAGCAGTTCATGCAAAGCGACGAGGGGGCAGCATATCGCGGCAAGCCCGCCGCCCCCGCAGGTAGTGCCTTCAGTCAGCTTCAGTCGGGTTTGAAACGGCAACACTGACAACAGCACCCTTGCCAAAAGCGAGGGGCTTGGCCTTTGCGCGCTTTGGCGACGCAACGCTGTAGCGCATTGCCCCGTCTTTCATGACGCCGCCGATAGCGGCACCCCCGCGCTTCACATCGCCGATCAGCGAGTAAGCCGCCTGCTTGCTGATCGACAGCTTCTCTGCAATTTCCACGACGCTGACGGCACCGCCATTCAGCATTTCAAGCACCTGGGCCTTTTTGGTCTGCCGAATGGCGACGGGGGTCCCGGCTTTGACTTCAATTTTGCTCTTACGCATTTTGATGTACTCCTGTCTGACGTCCGTTGATGGACAAAAACAGGCATAGGATATCATTCCTATATGGTAGAGCGACTGGTAGTTGTCATCTACCTTTTCGGGTCGCGACTAGAAATGGGAAGCCGAATGGATAGCGCCGTTCACCATGTAGGCATCGCAGGCGGCACCCTTCCGGTCGAACAGTTCGATCTCGGTCACGGTGTTTGGATGTACCGAACATACGCACACTTTATGTCGCCGTGCCTGATGGCGTTTGCACCTGCCCAGAAGGGCGAGCCCCATCCTGGACCTTGGCGGGCAGCTAGGGGAGGTTTCTCCTTTGATATCACGATAGAACTACGAATTTCCGACGCCCGAAAGCCCGGTAATTTGACTGCAGTGGAAACGGCAGCTTGGATCGTCGCCCTGCTCCGTTTGGGTTTCGCACCCTATATCAGCGCACCAGTCACGATCGATATGCCCTTTTCGGAGGCACCTCTAAGTGACGTCGAACCTACGATCAGACCGTTGGAGGTCCAAGCGGGATATTTTTCCAAAAGTGACGAACGCCCCGATGAAATACCACTCGTCGAACTCGAATGGTTGAGGGACAAATGGCACTCGTCAGCCGAATTGGCGAGGACAAATCCTCGGCTGTTAACAGCGCTGCTCGCTTGTGATTCATGCCGTGCCCGCGCACGTATCTCTCAATCTGTCCTAACAATCTGGGGTGCCCTTGAGCAGCTTTTCGCACCCTCAGCGGGCGAATTGCGCCACAGAGTAGCTGCAAATATCGCCGCTTACCTCGAACCACGGGGGCCCAAACGTCTCGCGACGTATAAGCGAGTCCTGAAACTTTACAACGGTCGCTCAGCCGCCGCGCACACCACTCAGGAAGTGCACGAAACTGTCATGCTTGATAGCTGGATTATTCTTCGTAACGCAGTCATCAAGATGATCGGCGAGCATAGAGTCCCCTCGCAGTCTGACTTTGAGCATCTTCTCTATGCTGATGCTTCGCCTGTGACTGACGATGCTGTCTCGTGGGGCAGTCAATCAGAATCAGGCCCGGTCATCGTTTCAGACAATGACCTAGCCGAGTTTAAAACTTAGGTGCCAAGGCAGCTCGCGGCGCCGCCCGCACACTTGGAGCGGCGCGCGTGCTTGTCGCGCTACAGTCGAGGGCTTTGGCCGCGCATCGCAATGAACTCCTCCACCCTTTCCAGCGTGTCGGAATACTCGCGACCGATGCATCCTGATATCACGGTGTTGCCGTCGAGGATCATGTAGCCGGGGCCATAGTAGGCGCGGAGCCACGACCGGCTTGGCGTCTTGTTGAGGCGGTAGCCCATTTGAGCAAGCTGGCGGCGGGCGCGGTCTTCAAGTGTTTTTAGAGTAGTCATGACAACGGTATCTCCATTGAGATTGTCCGTTGCGTTGCTCCGGAGATCGGCGCGGGACGTGATGCCGAGGCCCGTGGGCTGCGAAGCCCTGCACGCTATTTCTAGTCCAAAAGTTCGTTGGCAAACAGGGGCGTTCAGCGCGGTGGTTAACGCCCCGGCATACTTGGGGCGGCTTTGGCCGAAAACAAGCACTTTCAACGGTCTGGAGTATCCGCTAATTTCCAGCGTGGGGGACGAAAGATGGAATCAGAATCCGAATACACAAAATCGCGCCGGAACCTTGCGATTTTCACCGGCTTATTGGCCTTGAGTGTCTTCGTCGGCGTTGAACAGAAAAGTGATTCAGCAGAATCGATATTGCCATTCTCACTTTCAAGTGCCGACAAAATTCCTCACGTTCTCGCAGCGATAGTTGCGTATCACATCTACAATTTTTGCATTCACTGGCTGTCAAAGGAAAGTTCGGCTCGGCAGTCAAAGGCTCTAAAATTTGACTTTTTTGCCAGTTTGTTTTTCGCTTTTTTATCGCTCGTTGGGTTCGCATGGACGTACATACCGGCAATCAAAAGCGGCTTCGGGCATCTCGTAGAGTTCAGCCCAATTGTACAGACGTTGTTATGGACGATTGCAGCTGCATTGCTCAGCATGATTTCTGCCTATTTATTGAACGCGGTAAAAAAACATCACACCACATTTCTTGGAGAGCGTGACGCCTGGGTTCAGAGGCTTCTTATGCGCGGAAAATGGGTTCTTCACTACCTCCCTCAATCAGAGCAGGGAAAGAAGGTCGTGGTGTTTCAAGAGGATGGCACCATTGGAGAAGGCGGCAACGACAACGAGAAGAGATGGCGAGTCCGTGGAGGGTTTCTCGAAATACTGAATTCCAAGGGAGATGTGTTCAGTCGCTTCACATGGAAACGACCTCTTACTCGTTTTGTGCACACCAACGACCCAGACACGCTATCCCTTCGTGATCAGTTCATAGTTCGAACTCTGTAGCTTCGTTGCTGACCAACAGATTTTATGCAACATTGTTGCTCCAGACAGGAGCAAAGCACATGAGTATCCGTAAGCGTACGTGGACCACCAAGAAGGGCACGTCGGAAGCCTATCTAGTTGACTACACCGACCAGACCGGCCACCGGCAGGTTCGACAGTTTACCCGCCGCAAGGACGCCGTGGCATTCCGCGATCAGACGGGGGTGGAGGTGCGGAACAATTCGCACGTCCCCCTGTCCGCTGACATCACAGTCGAAAAAGCGGGGGAGTATTGGCTAAAGCGGGCGAAGAACGAGCTGGAGACAAAAACCTACGATCAATACGAGCAGCACGTTCGCTTGCATATTGTTCCGTTCATCGGCAACGACAAAATCTCGCGTATCGGCATTCCAGAAGTGCGCAACTTCATGGACAGGCTCAAGGAGGCAGGCCGCTCGGATGCGATGATTAAGTCCATCCGCACAAGTCTGAGCGGCATTATTTCCGAGGCCCAGGAACGCGGACATTCCGTGCGCAATGCGGTGCGTGAAATGTCGCAGCGTCGCAAGGGCAAGGAGGCGCGGCACGCTGCTCGCCGAAAGGCCAAGCTTAAGGTCGGCGTTGATATCCCCAGCCTAGCGGAAGTCCAAAGCATACTGGTTGAACTTGGTAAGCCGAATGCCGCCTACCGGGAATTGATCATCACCGCCATTTTCACGGGCATGCGGGCAAGTGAGTTGCGCGGCCTGCGCTGGGTCGATGTTGATTTCAAGCACCGAAAAATACACGTCACTCAACGCGCCGACGCCAACAACGATATGGGCCGACCAAAGTCGGAAGCTGGTGAGCGGGAAATCCCGATGTTTGATTATGTCGCCAACACACTCACCGAATGGAAAACGCGCTGCCCGAAGGGTGAGCTTGGACTTGTCTTTCCCACGCTAAATGGAACCGTGCAGCGGCATGAGAACATTGTGCGTCGAGGCCTTTGGGAGCCGCAGATCGCTGCCGGACTCACTAAGCAGAAGGTGCTGCGAACGACAGGGCGCATGCCAAAGCTTGACGAGAACGGCAAGCAGCAATTTATCACGGTTGCGAAGTACGAGGGGCTTCACGCGCTGCGCCATTTCTTCGCTAGCTGGTCGATCAATTCCAAGGCGCGGGACGGCAGGGGCATGAACCCGAAGGAAGTGCAGGACGTGCTGGGCCACTCGACCCTCGCCCTAACTATGGACACCTACGGACATCTGTTCCCCGCCACCGACGATGCAGCGGCTATGGCGGCGGCTGAAGCTGCGCTGCTTGGCCCCCTATCTGCAACAAAAACGCAACAAAATGGCTGAAAACCGCGCAAACGCTGTGGTTGGTACGGATTCCTAATCTGTAGGTCACAGGTTCGATTCCTGTCGGGATCACCAACAAAATCAGCTACTTAGATGGCATTTCGCCGTCCTTATTTGGGGAAGAACCAGCGGAATTAGTACGGCGAATTTCGTAGACCTGCAGACTTTTGGCACATATGCGAAGGATGAAGCGGCCAAATTCGGCGTGGAGCGGAGCACTACGATGCCTAAAATTGAGGTAGATCATCGGGTGTTCCCGATCACGTTTCTAGCGTGCAGCGAGTCAGACCGCTGCAGTAAACTGAATTTCGACGCGGATCTCGGGCAGCGCGAAGCTCGCCCCAACCGTGGCGCGCGCCGGCGCCTCCGCGCCGTCGAGCCAGTTAACCCAGGCCTTATTCATCGCGTCGAAGTCCTCGACGTCCCTCAGCCAGATCTGCGCGAACAGCAGCTTCGACCTGTCGACGCCGACCCTCTGCAGAAGGCTATCCGCCTTTTCCAATATTTGCTTTGTCTGGCCGGATACATCGGTTTTCTTGTCACCGGCGGTGAGCCCCGAAAGATAGACGATACCGTTGTGAACGACGACCCGGCTAAGCCGCTCGTTCTTGTCGAATCTTTCGATTTTCGTCATGACGCAGGGCCTTGTGCTTTGGTCAAAAGATCAAACATGCGCAACAGCGGATCGCTGAGCGTGGACTTGGAAGAAGCGTTGCGGACGAAACGTCTCCATCTCGTCATGGATCTTGCCGCGCACGACTTCGTCGGCGACCACCTTGCCCAACTGCGGGGCGATGGTCACACCACTGTGCGTTACGGCCATGTAGTGGCCGACGATGTCTGGCATGGCGCCGGCACAGGTATAGCCATCCTCCGGGAACGGCCTGACGGTCGTGCGAATGGCTTCCACACCTGCATCGCGGAGCGAAGGCAGGACCTTGCTCGCTGCCTCCAGGAGCGTCGCCGCCTCGTCGCCGGCGGGGCTGAGCGTCTCCGGCTTCTTGAACGTCATATCCACCGAGACTTTGTGAATCATGATACGGCCCGCACCATCGGGGCGGAGATCCAGATCGTCGGCATGCAACTGGCTCCGGAGCGTCAACGCCACCGGCGGGGTGAAGGCCAGCACGCCGATCGTCGAGGACAGCGGAATACCCTGGGCGTCGCCGAGCCTCTCACTAGACCAGCCGCCGGTGCAGTTCACGACCGCATCCGCAGCGTATCGCTCTCCGTTCGCCGTGCGAACTGCCTGGACACGACCGCCTTCAGTTTCGATCTCGGTCACGCGTGAACTGACCTTGACCTGTGCTCCCCAGCGCTCCTTCGCCGCCCGCAAAAGCCAGGCCGAGTAGAGGACCGGATCGACCCAACCTTCTTCCGGATAGTAGGAGATCGGACAATCGCCGAAGGCGGAGACGTCGACATCGGGCTCCATCTCGGCGACACGCTTCTTGTCGATCCACTCGACGCCGTAGCCCCATTCCTTCATCTGCCGAAAGTTCTCGAAATAGTCGTCCATGGATTCCGGCACCGTTCGCCAATCGAAACTGCCGGTCTGGGTGAACCAGGGGGCAACACCAAAGTCACGCCTGAGTTCAAGATGGGCGCGCATTCCTGAGACGTTCAGATCGAAATACGGCCGGGGCCGCTTGGTCGTCGCATTTGTCCAGGCAAAGCTTACCGCCGACGTGCCCCCAGCTATCCTTCCAGCCTCCAGCACGATGACGTCCGCTCCCGCCTTGGCGCATTCATAGGCGGCAGAGCTGCCGACGATACCGGAACCGATGACGACAATGCGCATGTAGAAAGCTCCAACAAATTATTGTGTGGTTACGTCAGCTGCTGATTAAATCTCAGCGACGCGCGAAATTGGATTGAGCTATGGGAACATCGATCCGAAGCACTACAGAGGGTTATTCGAAGCAACACTCATGGCGATATTCCAGCTCGTTCGACCTCTGAATTTTGGTTTTAATCTCGGTTGCGATCCGCCCAACAACCTGAGTTGCCCAAAAACAGTGCAATGAGCGCCAACGACCGTCAATTGATCTGGCCGCTGCCGTTTGTGGCCAAAAGTTATGAACCGGTGCGGTGCGTCTATCGGCGTATGATCCCGCGCGGGTAACTGCACGTTCGAAGTTATCAAATTCGAGCGCAACGGTAGCCGCGAGCAATGTTACGCTTGGCGTAGATCGGCGCGTCAGGGGTCATTGAATGGCAGAGACTGCAAGGTGAACGGGGAGCCGCAATTCCTCCTGATCGACAAGAACGCGATCCGGGAGATTTTGACCCTTTCCCTGGTGCTCGAGACGACCGAGGCGGCGCTGCGTAAGACATCGAATGGCATGGCTCGTCAGCAGATCAGGCGTACGCTCGACCTGCCAGGTGCGGCGGGCAGTTGCCTGTCGCTTATGTATGCTGCGCTGGATGACCGCCCGCTGTTTGGGGCGAAGGTGTTGTCCGTGTTTCCCGACAATTTTACACACGGGCTCGCGTCTCACCGCGGCGGTGTGTTCCTGTTCGACAAGGAGCACGGACGGCCTGTAGCCTTGATCGATGGGGGAGAACTGACGGCTTGGCGCACTGCGGCAGCCAGCGCTGTCGCCACCAGGGTCCTTTCGCGACCCGAGAGCTCGAAATTGACCGTGTTGGGATACGGCGAGCAGGCGCGCCGGCACATCGCTGCCATCGCTGAGGTACGGCCGATCTGCGCGATCCATGTCTGGGGTCGCGACTTTGTAAAAGCCGAGCGCTTCGCCGAAGACCTTGCCGCTTCTGGCTTCAGGGCGCAGGCGCATCGTCATGCTGGCGAACCCGTTCGCGAAGCCGACATCATCTGCACCACGACTTCTTCCCAGACGCCTGTGCTATTCGGCCAGTGGTTGCAGCTTGGCGTCCACATCAATGCCGTCGGCGCGAGCGTTGCCTCCTGCCGGGAACTCGACCTCGAATGCGTGCGCAGGTCGCGGATCTGGGTGGATTACCTGCCCATGGCGCTTGCAGCCGCAGGTGAACTGGTCGAGGCGATTGAAAGCGGCGTGATCGGCGTCGAACATATTCGTGGCGAGGTCGGCGAAGTGCTGGCGGGCGCCAAGCCCGGCCGCGCCGACGACGGTGACATCACGCTCTTCCGGTCTCTCGGCGTTCCGGCGCAAGACATCGAACTCGCCAATCTTATCTACACCCGCGCCCTTGATGCCGGTCTTGGCACCTCAATTGATTTCAGGTTGTGAGAACATGCTCGACTGCCAGCGAGATCTCTTTTCCATCCCCCGCGACACGACCTATCTGGACGCGGCCTATATGTCGCCGATCCCGATTGCCGCGGTCGCCGCCGGCGAGGCTGGTGTCAGGGTGAAAGCCGAGCCCTGGAAAATGACCATTGCGTCCTACTACGACGAGGTGGAAGAGGCGCGGATGCTCGCCGCCACAATGGTTGGCGCGGACACCGACGACATCGCCATCGTGGCCGCGACCAGCTACGGCATGGCGATCGCAGCCGCCAACGTTCCGGTTGCGGCAGGATCAGTCATCCTTTTGATGGAGAACGAACACACCTCGCACCGATACGTCTGGTACGACCTCGCGCAGCGGTCCGGCGCTCACGTCGAAATTGTCCCGCAACCGGCTGACGGTGACTGGACCAGCGCCATCGTATCGGCGATCGTCAATTCAAGTCGTCCCATCGCCGTCGTCGCGGGAACGCTGGTGCACTGGTTCGAGGGCATGGCGATCGACCTTGAGACAGTCGCGGTCGCTGCTCGTGCGGCAGGCGCCAGGCTGGTCGTCGACGGAACCCAGTGGGTTGGCGCGGTGCCGTTTGATGTCCGTCGCGTTCGGCCGGATTTTCTCGTCTTCGCCACCTACAAGTTTCTGCTCGGTCCATATCGGCTCGCATTCCTCTATGCCGACCGGCGTTGGCACGAAGCGGGGCGCACGCTCGAACATCATTCATGGAACAGGGTGGGCGGAGATAAATCCGATTTCTATAAGGTTGCCGTGCCCGACTTTCTTCCGGGCGCGCGGCGGTTCGACATGGGGGAACGCTCCGATTTCGCGGTCCTGCCCATAGCCATCGCCGCAATGAAGCTCATCCGTGGATGGACCGTCGAGAGCGTGTTTGGACGCCTCCGTCACCTTAATGAACGCGTCTGGTCGCAGGCGGAAAGCAGAGGGCTGCCGGTTGCCCGTCTGCGATACCCGACACCGCATATCTCGATCCTCGACATAGGCGATCGTCTCGCGCCGAACGCGGCACAGGAGCTCAAACGTGCTGACGTGCACGTCACGCTGCGCGGCTCGAAAATGCGGGTGTCGCCGCATGTCTACAATGACGAAGCAGATATCGACCGCCTCTTCGAAAGCCTGCCGCTCCGCTAGAGGCTTTCAGCGTTGAATGGCTACAATCTTGTCTGCTTGGCTGCGAGGACCGAGAGCCGTGATTCCTGCCTCCACGCCGTTCATGAAGCTTCGCGTCGTCTGAATGAGATGCTCCGTGAAAGCGTCCGCCGCTGACGATGCGATGACGCCCCAAGGCCGGTAGACGCTGAGATTAAGATCAAGATGCGGCCGGAAATCCCTGATCTCGATTGGCAGGTCGCGTGCCATCCAGGCGGAAAGCCTGTCGACGATGCTCACGCCAGCGCCGGACGCGACCAGGGCAATGCAGGCACTGGACAGGCTGGCCTCTACTTTCAGCAGACGTCCCACCCCGCGTTCTTCGCAGAGTGCATCGAGCTGTTGGCGCATTGGATCGGCTGACCCCATCGAGATGAAGTCGAGACCGTCAAGATCTTCTGCCCGAACGACTTCGAGCTCGGCCAAACTGTGGCCCGCCGGCATGACACACACAGGTGGAGTTGCTGTCAGCGCACGCCTGACGATCGAGGAGTTTTCATCCGATGCCGTGACGCCTATCCCGATGTCGAGCTGATTGCGGCTCGCCCGCTGCACCACGGTGGCGGAGCTGCGTATATCCAGGGAAATCGACACGGACGGATGCTGTTTTGAAAAGCTCGTGATGATGGAGGGCAGCAGCGTGGAACCGAAAGCCGGGAGCGCGCAGATGTTGAGCCTGCCGCTGCGCAATTCGCGGATCTCGCGCGCAGCCCGCGAGATGCCGCGCGCGGACTCGAAAACGCGCTTCACCTCGGCATAGAGCATGTGTGCTTCAGGCGTAGGGATCAGCCGCTGGCGGCTTTTCCTAAACAGCTGGAAATCCGCCTTCTCGCTGAGTTGCTGAAGCATCTTGCTGACAGCGGGCTGCGTAATATCGAGCGCATCGGCCGCCTTGGTGGTTGTTCCATGCAGCATGACCGAGGCGAAGACCTCGATCTCGCGAGGCGTAAACTCCGCCTCCTTTGGGAGGGTGTCCTTGTCGCCGAGATTCATTGCCGCTCACCTTGCCACGCAGCTAGACGCTGTGCCGAAACAGCGAGCTGTCAGGCAAGACTAATGGGAAGGTGCCAATGTTCCAAGAGCCCCGCGAAGGAAGTTTATTCCTGCAGGTTATCAACTTTCAGCGCTTTGCGGAACTGGCCTCAGTTGCTTGTCAGCATTTCGGCGAGATCGAGCAAATCGGAATCCTGCCCCGGATGTGCGGCAAGCTGCACCGAAACCGGAAGGCCGTCGGGAACCAACACAGGAATGGCCAACGTTGGCATCCCGAGCATATTTGCCCAGCGCCGGAAGCGGCCGCCAGCCATTCCCCACGGCACCATCTCACCATTCACCTCTGTCAGTTCGTCGGACAGGCACGGCGCCGCGCCAGGCGCCGTTGGAATGGCGAGAGCGTCCACGCCCGCCATTTTCTCCAGAAACCGGCTTCGCACATCGTTGCGGATTTCGATGGCGCCGGCATAGGCGTCCGCACTGATGCGAGTGCCGTCTTGCAGGAAGGAGCGAACCGCATCGCCGACCAGATCGGGCTTCCGCTCGATTGCATCGCGGTAGGTTCTCGCGAACTCGCATTGCAAGATTGTCAGTCCGGCAGCGACGAACGCCTCCCTATCGTCGAAGGCGATCTCGATCCTGTGCACCTCGGGACGATCGAGCATGGCTGCCAACGCAATATCCACGGCCTTGTCGATGGGAGCGCCAATCAGTTCGGGACAGATGCCGACAGTGATGCTTGATCTCGATTTGCTGTTCTTGGGCCCGCTCGCTGACGGGGTGAGCCGTTTTCCGGCAAGCGCCTCGGTCACCAGGCGAACATCCCTGACCGAGCGTGCAAGAACGCCGACGCAGTCCAGCGAAGGCGCTATGCTCATGACGCCCTGCATGGCGATCAGGCCATTGGTCGGCTTATAACCGAACAAGCCGGTTGCCGCAGCCGGAGATCGGTTTGAACCGCCGCTGTCCGTGCCGACCGCGGCCAAGCAAAATCCGGCTGCGACGGCCGCAGCCGATCCGCTGCTTGTGCCACCCGTTCCACGGTCTGGATCGAGCGGGTTGGCGACCTTGCCGTACCAGGGGTTGTCATGTCCGCCGACGCACAGTTCGTGCAGGTTCGTCTTGCCGATGATGATGGCGCCAGCCGCCTGAAGGTTGGCAACGCAAACCGCTGTCTTCTGCGCGATGTGGTTCTCGAACAGACGGGAGCCAGCCGTTGTCGGCCAATGCTTTACGTCGAGCACGTCTTTGACCGCAATTGGCACGCCATGCAGCGGACCGCGCGCGTGACCGGATCTGATTTCGCGTGTTGCCTGAAGGGCAGCCTCAAGAGCGTCAGCTTCGTTCACGAAGATCATCGCCCGGATGTGTTCGTTCATCTCCCGGATGCGCTCAAGACAGCCCTCCATAATTTCCACGGGCGACAAACCGGCAGCGATCTTACCGCTCATCTCGTCGATCGACCCGAAAGGGCTGCTATTCATATTCATATGACGACCTAAGCGAGGATTGGCGGGACCGACAGCATGGCGGACGGCGATGTCAGACAACCAGTCGACGATGCCACATAGGAAATCTGGTGGACACCCGCGAGCCTATTCCCTTGGAAGCGGGACTATCGCTGAAAACTCATAGTCGCGATCAACGGTGGCGACATAGGCGGGCCAATTCAGCGTAACAAGCGCAGTTGGCCAGGTGATCGAGCCTCGCTGTCATAACTATTGGTGATGAACCGCGTGGCAAGGGGCATTAGATCGAGACCATTTGACCTGTTAGCGTTTTCATACACCGCCCTGAGAGAAGGCCGACTGAGCGCAATGGCCAAGTTCGCATCGCCGACATCTGAACTGGTCCACGACGCTCAGGGCCGCGAGCTGGCCGTCGGCATCGATCCGGATATCGATCCCATCCGACACACCGAAAGATCGGGTCTGGGGCGACCGGGTCCATCATCGCGGAACATAAAAATCCACAGAAACAGAAAAGGGGAACAATCATGAAAAAGCTCGCACTCGCCTTGTCATTGATCGTGGCGGTCTTTGGCGCCACTTACCCATCGTCAGCGGCCGACGACGTTATCCGCTTCGGTGTCGCTGCTGAGCCATACGCGCCTTTCTCCGTCAAGGATGCCAGCGGCACCTGGCAAGGTTGGGAAATCGATCTGATGAACGCCGTTTGCAAGGAAATGAAGGCCAAGTGCGAGATCGTCGATATTGCCTGGGACGGCATCATTCCCGCGCTGTTGGCCAAGAAGTTCGACGTCATCTGGAGCTCAATGTCGATCACCGACAAGCGCAAGGAAGTGATCGACTTCACCGACAAGTACTACTATTCGCCCAACGTGCTTGTCGGCGCCAAGGCTGATACAAGGCAGTTCGACGTAGCCAAGCCGGAGACATTCAAGGGGATTGCGGTTGCGGCACAAAGTGCCAGCCTGCAGGCGACCTACATGCAGGAGAAGTTCAACGGCGTTGCCGAAGTGAAGATCTATCCGACACTCGACGACGAGATCGCCGACATGCAGGCGGGCCGCGTGGATCTCATGGCGGCGGCGGGTATCCAGATCCAGGATTTCCTGAAGAAGCCGGAAGGCCAAGCGTATGAAATCAAGGTGACGCTGCCGCATGAGAAGACGTTTGGATATGGTGACGGCGCTGGCCTGCGCAAGGAAGACACCGCTCTGAGAGACCGCCTCAATGCGGCACTCAAAGCAGTGCGCGCCAGCGGCGAGTACGACACGATCACCAAGCGCTATTTCGACTTCAATATCTATGGGGATTGATCGTCTGTTCCAGGCCTGGTGCCGACCGCCACGAGGTGGCCGGCACCATCTTCATTGAACTGGAACAAGCTGTATGAACCCGATCATGTCCTGGGCAACCCTGCTCGGCTTCGGAGACCAGGGGTGGGGCGACGAACTGCTTCGCGGCGCTTGCCTGAGCCTCGGCATTTCGATCAGCGCCTATGTCGTGGGCCTAACCCTTGGTCTGACCGGGGCGGTTGCCAAGATTTCAAAGAACCGCGTGGCGGTCTCTGCGGCTGTCGCCTACACGACAATCATCCGGTCCGTCCCGGACATTCTCATCATATTCCTCGTCTACTACAGCGCGACAGACGCGTTGCGCTGGGCTGTGAGTCTGGCTGGACTGACGTCCGAATTCCAGCTCAATGGATTTGTCGCGGCGACCTTGTCGCTTGGGATCGTCCAAGGCGGTTACAGCACCGAGGTCCTGCGCGGTGCGATCATCGCCATACCACGAGGTCAGATCGAGGCAGCGTATGCACTCGGTTTGACACGGCGCCAGACGTTCTTCCTGGTGACTGTGCCGCAGATGGTTCCCCTGGCTTTGCCGGGACTTGGCAATCTGTGGCTGGTCGTTCTGAAGGAAAGCTCGCTGGTCAGCCTGATCGGGTTCACCGAGCTCGTTCTTGCCGGCAAGATGGCCGCGGGTGCTACACGCGACTACTTCATGTTCTATTGCGCGATCGCGTTCGTATTCCTTGCGATGTCGGGCGTGTCAGCGATGCTTTTTCATGCCCTCGAGACGGCCACTGTTCGCGGCCGGAGGCGAGGTTAGTATGACTGAATTTGGAGTGTATCTTGCCCATCAACTTCTGGCAGGCGTCCAGGTTACCATAGTCCTGTTCGTCGGCTGCGCGGTGGTCGGCAATCTGCTTGCCATCCCGGTTGCCCTGGCCCGGCTCTCCAACAGGAGATGGCTGCGGTATCCAGCGGTAGCGTTTATCTTGGCATTCCGGGGCACGCCGCTCCTGGTCCAGCTCTATCTCTGCTACTTTGGCGTCGGTCAGATTCTCTCTGGTATCCCTTCGATTCGCTTCAGCCCGCTCTGGCCCCTTCTGCGGGGCGCCGAGTTCTATGCGTTTTTTACCCTTTCCTTGAATACGACGGCCTACTGCGGCGAGATATGGAGAGGGGCGATACAGGCCATTCCAGATGGACAGCGTGAGGCCGGCCAATCGCTTGGCCTGTCCAAAACACGGATCATGATTTCCGTCCTTCTCCCGCAGGCCTTCAGGTTGGCCCTGCCGGCAATCGGCGGTCAGAACATCCTGCTCTTGAAGGGGACCGCATTGGCGTCGACGATCACGGTCTTCGAACTGATGGGTGCAGCCAACCTTGTTCGCGCGCAGACTTTCCGCGTCTACGAGCCTCTGATCGCAGCTGCGCTAGGATATTTCCTGTTGGCGGCATTGATCACTGTCGGCTTTGGTCTTTTCGAGCGGCGGCTTGCTCGAAGGTATTGAGCCGCAAGGATCGGAGCGCCTGTGACCGCGACCGCTTTCGGGGCAGGGCAACATCTGTTTCTCCGGCCGAGATCGCGGGAGGACGGGCTGCTTTCCGGCTGGCCGAGGTGGGAATTGGACGGCATGCGGACCACCTTTGCCTACCCCAATCCAGGGCCGACCAGGCCGGTACCATGTCGCGACTGAAGCCAACTACCCGAGGGTTTGGCTTGCTAAGGCATAGGTCTTCGGCATAGCCGAGCCGCCGAGGGCAAAATCGGCGAGGCGTTTGCCCATCGACATGGTGAGCACCGTGTCGAAAACCGGCATTCCGCTGTGCGACAGAAAGGCGGCGAACTCGCCATTGTCCATGTGGGTGTCGATGCGCAGGAATGACCCCGAATGGTGGGCCACGTGCGGCCGGACGACCGCCACGGCGTCCGCGTCGCTTTCCGCCACGACCGGCCCCACGACATGGCCCCGCCCGAAGGGCCGACAGAGCGCGAAAGCGTTCAGCTTGTCACCCTTGAAAAGACCATAGCCGGCCGAGTGCGTGAAAAGCTTTTCGATGAGCTCCGCCCGCTTCACGCCAAATCCTGCCGCGTCGAGCGCGATCGCTGCGGGAATATCGCTAGCGTCCAAAGTCCGGAAATCGCCTCGAGTATCTGCCAGCCTGGCAATCGTCTGCAATCGCGCAATGCCTTGGCATTGATAAACGGTCTTCTCCGACTGGAAATCGAGCGAGAGATAGAGCCGTCTTGCCGCGCGCGTTGCATTGAGACGCAGGTCGCGGCCGGAGACCTTGTCGAAGACCCGCTTCATCAGCCATTGCCCCGCCCCCAGCGTCTGGAGTCGTGGCGAGGTGATGACCATGCCCACGGTCGCGAAATCCGTACCATGTGCGAACCACATGGCCGAACCGAGAACCCGGCCGATCTCATCGAGCGCCACCAACCCCCCTCCCGATTGGCGCAGGAATTGCCAGTCTTCGGCGCGATGCGGCCATCCCACGGAGAGCGAGAGCGCGTGCAAGCGGTCCAGTTCGACGTCTTCGATGTCGCCGATCCGCATCGAGAAGGTATCGATTTTCAAGCTTCCGGACGGCTTCAATTCCATGCCCCTGCAAGATTTCCGCACCCGAGCGCCACGCACTGATGGCCACCCTCTGCCCGCCAACGCTAAACGAGCAGACCGATACGATTTGCTCGAAAGCCGCGCGGTAACGCAAGATTCAACTGAAACATTTCAGCTTTCGGCACGCAATCGCGAAAGAACGCGCACATCCTCTTTGGAAATCTGACAGCATATGGTCGACGGCACCGATTCCGGCGAACCCGAAACGCTTTGAGGGCTGGAATGGACGTCTTCGACATCCTCGATCGTCTCGTCGCCTTTCCATCGGTCGCCGGCAGGCCGAATGGCGATATCGCCGGCTGGATCGAGACTTATCTTGCGGAACACGGAACCCAGGTCACCGTGCTTCCAGGGCCGGAAGGCGACCGTTCCAATCTTTTCGCGACGATCGGCCCCGCCAATGTCCCGGGCTACATCCTGTCCGGCCATATGGACGTCGTTCCCGCCAACGAGCCGCAATGGAGTTCGAACCCTTTCGCATTGCGCAAAGAGGGCGAACGGCTCTACGGACGCGGCACCACGGACATGAAGGGGTTTCTTGCCGCGGCACTCGCGGCCGTGCCCACGCTGGCGGGACTGCGCCTTGCCAGGCCAATCCACCTCGCCTTCTCCTATGACGAGGAGGTGGGATGCCGCGGCGTGCCGCATTTGATCGCCCGCCTTCCCGAATTTTGCGCCAAGCCGCTCGGCGTCATCGTCGGCGAGCCGAGCAGCATGCGCGCCGTGCGCGGCCACAAGGGCAAGGCGGCCGCCCGCGTGATCATCAACGGGCGCTCCGGCCATTCCTCGAGGCCCGATCTCGGGCTCAACGCCATCCATGCCATGGCCTGTGCGCTGAGCGCAGTCGTGAGCGAAGCCGAGCGGCTGACACACGGTCCGTTCGACGCCGCCTTCGAGCCGCCCTACTCCTCGCTGCAGGCGGGCGTTGTGGCAGGCGGACATCAGGTCAACATCATCCCCGCCACCTGCACTTTGGACCTGGAGGCACGCGCCATACCTGGTGCCGACCCGGCAAGCCTGCTCGCGCCGGTCAAGGCGCGGGCAGAGGCCCTCGCGGCCGACGGCTTTCGTATCGAGTGGACGCCAATGAGCGCTTATCCGGCGCTGTCGCTGCCTCAGGATGCGGCGCTTGCGGCACTACTGGGCGAACTGACCGGCGAAGCGCCGCTCGCCGCCGTCAGCTACGGCACGGAGGCCGGACTTTACCAAGCCGCCGGGTTCGATGCGATCATCTGCGGCCCCGGCGACATCGACCGCGCCCATAAGCCGGATGAGTACATTTTCACCGACGAACTCGCCGCCTGCCAGCGATTGATCGAGGCGCTGGGCGCCCGTTGCGCGACTTGAAGGGGTAGCCGGAATGACATTCCTGTTCAATTCCGATGCGCGCCGCGGGGCGATCTTCGCCGATGCGTTCGCGAGAGACCTGCCGGACATCCCCTTCACAATGGATGCCGCAACGGTCGATCCCGACGCGGTGCGTTACCTGATCAGCTGGACCGTGCCGGATAATCTCGGCCGCTACAGCAATCTGGAAATCCTGTTTTCCATCGGCGCCGGCGTCGACCAGTTTCGCTTCGATGCGGTGCCTGCGAACGTGAAGATCGTGCGCATGATCGAGGACGGCATCGTGCGCATGATGCAGGAATATGTGACGCTTGCCGTACTCGCGCTCCACCGCAACCTGCCTGAATATCTGGCGCAGCAGCGCGCCGGCGAATGGGCAGATATCGCGCAGCTACAGGCCGGGTCGCGCCGGGTTGGCGTGCTCGGCCTCGGGCAGCTTGGCCAAGCCGTCCTCGACCGACTGAAGCCCTTCGGCTTCCCGCTTGCTGGATGGAGCCGCTCGCCGCGGCGGATCGAGGGCGTGACCTGTCATCATGGCGAGCCCGGTCTGAACGAGATGCTCGCGGCCAGCGACATTTTGATCTGCCTGCTGCCGCTGACCGAGGAGACGCGCGGTTTCCTCGATGCAGAGCTGTTTGCGAAAGTGCCCAAGGGCGCGGCGCTGGTCCACACCGGCCGGGGGCCGCAGCTCGATAATGAAGCGCTTGTCGCCGCGCTCAACAGCGGCCACATTTCGGCGGCGATGATCGACGTCACCGATCCCGAACCCCTCCCGACGGGCCATCCGTTCTGGTCGCATCCGAAGGTCGTTTTGACCCCGCATGTCGCCAGCGTCACCCAGCCCGCCAGCGCCGCGCAGGCCCTTGTCGAGAATATCAAGCGTTACCGCGCCGGTCTTGAACCCATCGGGCTCGTCGACCGGTCGCGCGGCTACTAAGTGCATGTCGCCCGGAAGTGTGCAGCGGTTCTGGGACAACGACATGCATCAAACCAAGATCTTCCAACATGAAAGGCCATCCCTTGTCCCTGCTCAAGACCGTCGATACCAGCCCTGCTTTCCAGCCGCGTGAATCCGGGGCGCTGCCCGAACGGCTGATTTCCGGCAACCCTGGCTTCAAGACCTGGGCGCAGGATGTCGCCAAGGACGACCTCGTCCATACCGGCGTCTGGGAGGCGACGCCTGGGGAAACGCGCTCGATCAAGGGCGAGACTTTCGAGTTCTGCCACATCCTCTCGGGCGTGATCGAAATCACGCCCGACGGCGGCAAGCCGGTGACCTACCGCGCCGGCGACAGCTTCGTGATGAAGCCTGGCTTCACCGGGGTTTGGAAGACCATCGAAACGGTGCGCAAGATCTACGTAGCCGTAGGGTAACGGGTGCGCGGAGGCGCCGGCCTCCGCAACAGATTTTGCCGTCTGTCATCGCCGGCACACAACAATCATCCGCGACCGATCGTCGAACGGTGCATGCTGCGCGCGTGCTCGCGCTAGGCTTCTCCGGAACAACTGAGAGTAGGCGCCCATGGGCCTGAGCTTCGACCCGGATACCGTCTCCCTTCCCGTCGGCCATTTCATCGGCGGCGAGCTGATCGCGGCCGAGGATGCGATCGAGATGCGCCGACCGTCGGACGGCAAGGCATATGCCGCCTGCCCGGTGGCCGGCGGCGATATGGTCGACCGTGCCGTGGAAAGCGCCAAAGCGGCGCTGAAGGCGAGCAACTGGGGCGGCGTTCGGCCACGCGAACGGACGAAGGCCCTCCAGGCCTGGGCCGACCTGATTGAGGCGGAAGCCGAAACGCTGGCCAGGATCGAGGCGCTGTGCTCCACCCGGCCCGTTGGCCAGCTCGTTGCCGGCGACATCGCCATCACCGCCGAGCAGATTCGCTTCTTTGCCGAATTCGCCGACAAGGAAGGCGGCGAGCTCGTGCCGACCGACGACGCCACTCTCGGCATGATCATGAGCGAGCCCTATGGCGTGGTCGGCGCGATCACACCCTGGAATTTTCCCATCTCGATGGCCGGATGGAAGCTTGGTCCGGCATTGGCCGCCGGCAATGCGGTGGTGCTGAAGCCATCGGAAATGACGCCCTTTTCGGCAGTCTATATGGCACAGCTCGCCGTTAAAGCGGGCCTGCCGGCAGGGCTCATAAACGTCGTGCTTGGAGACGGTCCGACGACCGGCACGGCGCTGACCGGCCATGCCGAGATCGCCAAGATTAGCTTCACCGGCTCGACCCGCGCCGGATCGGCAATCATGGAGAACGTGGCCCGCACCGGCGTCAAACCGATGACGCTGGAACTCGGCGGCAAGAGCCCGCAGATCGTCTTTGCCGATACCGATCTGGAGAAGGCGGCGACGGCCATCGCCAGCAGCGTCACCTTCAATGCCGGCCAGGCCTGCGTCGCCGGCACGCGCTTGATCGTCGAGAGGTGCGTGGCCGACAGGCTGACGGCCGCCATCCTAGAGAAGATGAAGGCGGTGCGGCCCGGCCCAACCTGGGACGCGGCGACGCAGTATTCGCCTGTTATCTCGGAGCGGCAGCGGGCGCGTGTCGACAGCATCGTGCGGGCCGCCGTCGCTGCGGGGGGCGAATGCCTGACCGGTGGCATCGTCATGGACAGCGCAGGCTATTTCTACCAGCCGACATTGATCGCCGATGTCGACCAGGCCAGTCCGGCGATCGTCGAGGAAATCTTCGGCCCGGTCCTGACCATCCAGACCTTCGAGACCGAGGAAGAGGCGCTGGCGCTGTCCAGCCATCCAACCTACGGACTGGCTTCCGGCCTGTTCACCTCAGACCTATCCCGCACCATCCGCTTTGCGCGCAAGCTTGAGGCGGGCACAGTCTGGGTCAACCGCTACAGCCGCTCGCGCGACCATATCCTGCCGACCGGCGGCTACAAGCGCTCCGGCATCGGCAAGGATCTCGGCCGCGAGGCCTATCTCGCAAACCGCAGGACCAAGAGCGTCCTGATCAGCCTCTAGAGAGATGCCGATGAAGTCCTATTCGATCGCCCTGATCCCCGGTGACGGCATCGGCAGCGACGTGACCGCCGCCGCCTGGACGGTGCTGGAAACGGTGGCCGAAAACTTCGGCTTTGCCCTGGTGGGCACCGAATTCCCCTGGTCCTGCAAATTCTACAAGGATACCGGCCGCATGATGCCCGACGACGGCATCGAGATCTTGCGCGGCTTCGACGCCATCCTGCTCGGCGCCGTCGGTTGGCCGGCGGAGGTGCCGGATTCCGTTTCGCTGCACGGCCTGCTGCTGCCGATCCGCAAGGCATTCGTGCAGTACGCCAACATCCGGCCGCATCGCTTGCTGCCGGGCGTCACCGGCCCGCTGCGGGCGGAAGGTTTCGACATATTGTGCATCCGTGAGAACACCGAGGGCGAATATTCCGGCGCCGGCGGGCGCGTGCATCAAGGCACGCTGGATGAGGTCGCTGTCGAGACCTCGATCTTCACCCGTGCCGGCGTCGAGCGCATCCTGCGCTTCGGCTTCGAGCAGGCGCGGTCGCGTCAGGGCAAGCTGGCCTCCGTCACCAAGTCCAATGCGCAGAAATATTCGATGGTGTTCTGGGACGAGATCACGCGAAAGCTGGCTGCGGAGTACTCTGACGTCGCCGTGACCAGCTATCATGTCGATGCGCTCGCCGCGCGCATGATCATGGCGCCGGAGAGCCTCGACGTGGTCGTCGCCTCCAACCTATTCGGCGATATCCTCACCGACATCGGCGCGGCGATCCAGGGCGGGCTCGGTTACGCCGCCTCGGCCAACATCAATCCCGACCGGTCGGCGCCATCCATGTTCGAGCCGGTGCACGGCTCGGCGCCCGACATCGCGCATCTGGGCATCGCCAACCCGATCGCCACCATCTGGTCAGGCGCCATGATGCTCGATCATCTCGGCGAGAAAGATGCATCCGGACGCGTCATGAAGGCGGTCGAAGCCGCAACCGCCAGAGGCATAGGCACCATTCCCGGCAAGGACCGGACGGAAGCCATCACCGCCGCTGTCGTGGCGGCACTCACCTGATTGCAAGGTCGTTTTCGATGAAAAACCTGAAAGATAAAAATCTCCTTCGCGAAGCCGGCCTGATTGGCGGCAAGTGGGTCGCTGCAGGCTCCGGTGGGACGGTCGATGTCATCGATCCCGCAACCCAGGCAGCGATCGGCACGGTCCCTGATATGGCCGGTTCGGAAACGCGTGCGGCTATAGAGGCCGCCGCGTCCGCCTATGCGAATTGGAAGAAGAAGACCAACGCCGAGCGCGGCGCCCTGCTGGAAGCCTGGCACGGCCTGATGCTGGCTCATCTGGACGATCTTGCGCTGATACTGACCACCGAACAGGGCAAGCCGCTGGACGAGGCCAAGGGCGAGATCCGCTACGGCGCTTCCTTCGTCAAATGGTTCGCCGAGGAAGCGCGCCGCATCAATGGCCACACCATCCCCTCGCCCACGTCCGACCGGCGCATCATCGTGCTGAAGGAACCGGTAGGCGTGTGCGGCATCATCACGCCGTGGAATTTTCCCAATGCGATGATCACCCGCAAGGTCGCGCCGGCACTGGCCGCCGGCTGCACGGTGGTGATCAAGCCGTCCGAGTTCACCCCCTATTCGGCGCTGGCGCTCGGTGTGCTGGCGGAGCGCGCCGGCATCCCCGCCGGTGTTATCAACATCGTCACCGGCATGCCGACAGAAATCGGCAACGAGATCATGGCGAACGAGGCCGTCCGCAAGATCTCCTTCACCGGCTCGACACGTGTCGGTTCGCTGCTGATGCGCGGGGCGGCCGACAGCGTGAAACGGCTCAGCCTCGAACTCGGCGGCAACGCACCCTTCATCGTCTTCGACGACGCCGATCTCGATCTCGCCATCGAGGGTGCGCTGGTCTCCAAGTTCCGCAATGGCGGCCAGACCTGCGTCTGCGCCAACCGCATCCTCGTCCAGGCCGGTGTCTATGAGACCTTCGCCACGAAGCTTTCTGCTCGCGTCAACGCCATGACGGTGGGGCCGGGCACGCAGCCCGGCGTCGCCATCGGGCCGATGATCAACATGGCGGCGGTCGAAAAGATCAACCGCCATGTCGAGGACGCGCTCGCTAAGGGTGCTGCGATCATCACCGAGAAGCCGGCGCTGCCGGACGGTCCTCAATATGTCGCGCCGCTGGTGCTGACCGGCGCCACGAAAGACATGCAGCTTGCCGGTGAGGAAACGTTCGGTCCGGTCGCACCGCTTTTCCGGTTCGAGACGGAAGAGGAAGCGATCACGCTGGCCAACGGCACGCCCTATGGGCTTGCCTCCTACTTCTACACCGAGAATTTGAAACGCGCCTGGCGTGTCGGCGAGGCGCTGGAGTTTGGCATGGTGGGTCTCAACACCGGCTCGGTCTCGATCGAGGTCGCCCCCTTCGGCGGTGTCAAGCTGTCCGGCCTCGGCCGCGAGGGTGCGCAGGCCGGCATCGAGGAATATCTCGAGATGAAAACGTTCCACATGGGAATAGGCAGTAGGTAATAGGCAGTAGGGAATTGGGAGACACCGCCCTACTGCCTATCTCATCCGGTCGAGCGCCTTGTAGTAGAGGCCGACCATCGGCAGGAACCAGGGCTTGCCGGAATAGCCGGGAATAGCAGGCCATTCGAGCCCCTTCATCGGATTGCGGTCCTCGCGGCCGAGCATGGCATCGGCCAGGATCATGCCGAGATGGGTGGAAAGCTGTGCGCCGTGGCCGGAATAGCCCATCGCGAACCAGACACCGTCATGGTAACCGGCCCGCGGAAAGCGGTCCTTGGTCATGTCGACTAGCCCGCCCCAGCAATAGTCGATCTCGACCTTGGCGAGCTGCGGAAAGATCGCCGCGAGGCCTGCCCGCAATATCTCTCCGCTCTTGGCATCGGAGCGCTGGTCCGATGTCGCCGAAAAGCGTGCGCGGCCGCCGAAGATCAGCCGGTTATCCGGCGACAGCCGGAAATAATTGCCGATGTTCATCGAGGTCACGCATGTCCGGTTGCCCGGCATGATGGCGGCGATCTCGGCGTCGTTCAACGGCCGCGTGGCGATGATGAAGCTGCCGACGGAGATGATCCGGCGGCGGAAATAGCCGAAATCAGGCGTCGTGTAGGCGCCGGTCGCCACCAGCACATTGTCGGCGCTGATCCGGCCACGCGAGGTGGTCAGCTCATGCCTGCCGCCGACCTGCTTGCGGTCGGTGACCGCCGCGTTCTCGTGGATTACGGCGCCGTGGCGGGCGGCTGAAGTGGCGAGACCCGCCACATAGCGGCCCATATGCATCATGGCGCTCTTCTTCGACAGCATCGCGCCGTGGAAAGGTGAACCGATCTCGGACTTGAGATCCGCCGCCGACAGCAGCGCGGTATCGGGATCCACCTCGGCATGAAGGCCTTCGAAATTGCGGGCGATTGACGCAAAATGCTGCGGCTTGGAGGCGAGCTTCAGCTTGCCGGCGCGTCGGAAGTTGCAGTCGATGCCTTCCTCCGCAACCAGAGCCTCTATGGTGTCGACGGAGGCGTCCAGAGCGCGATAAAGCGCGATTGCTCGCTCCTTGCCGAGCTCCGCCTTGGCGGAGAGATAGCCGTGGGCGAGGCCATTGTTGAGGTGCCCGCCATTGCGGCCGGATGCGCCCCAGCCCACACGTTCCGCCTCCAGGACGACGACCTTGGCGCCGGCCTTCGCCAGTTGGCGCGCGGCGGCGAGACCGGTGAAGCCGCCGCCTATGATGGCGGCATCGTAATGCCCCTCGACCGGGCCTTGCGCCCCGCCGGAAAAGACCGGGGCCGTGTCGTGCCAGTAGGAGACGAACTTCATTGGCAATCCGCCTGTTTCTAAAGACCGACCACGCCTGCAAGACCCGAAATGTCCGATATTTCGACATAGCCATAGTACGGGTTGGCGGGTTCGTGGCCACGATTGACCCATACCTTGTTCTTGATGCCGAGATCGTGTGCCGACATCAGATCGTAGCGGAAAGACGACGAGCAGTGGAGGATATCCTCGGGGCCGCAACCCAGCCTGTCGAACATGTATTCGAAGGCTTGGAAGCGGGGCTTGTAAGCCTGCGCCTGCTCGGCCGTGTAGACGGCATGGAACGGCGCACCGAGCTTTTCGACATTGGACATGATCTGCGCATCCATCGCATTGGACAGGATGACCAGCGGAATTTCCTTGGCGACCTTCGCCAGGCCGGCCGGAACGTCGGCGTGCGGCCCCCAGGTCGGGACACGCTCATAGACCACTCTGGCATCGTCGGCGCTGAAGGCGACGCCGTTGCGCTTGCAGGTGCGCTCGAGCGCATTGTGGACGACGTCGGCATAGGGCTTCCAGTCGCCCATGATCTCGTCGAGCCGATACGCCGCGAAGTTCTTGATGAACTCCTGCATGCGCGGCTCATCGAGCCGGCTGCCATAGAGATCGCGCGCCGCTTCCGCCATCTGGAAAAAGGTCAACGTGCCGTAGCAGTCGAAGGTGATGTATTTGGGCCTGAAGGTAGCCATGTCCGTCGATCTCCGGTGGAAGCACATCCGCGCTGGGATGTATTTCATCATAGGACGGCCGGTGACGACCCACCTGACCGAAATCGCCCTTCCGAAAGCAGAAAGTTCCGTATCCGCCATCCGGTTTGGCACGCTGTAGCATCTGGATTACCGATTGCGGCGCCGCGATCGGCGTGAAACGCATCCGCCGCGGACGATGCCAGCACAAGATGCGGCGCACCGCTTGTGCTACGGCGAAAGATACCGCCGAAGCCAATGCCTTCAGATGATCTGCGGCGCGCCGATGGCCGAGACTTGGGCACTAGACGGAAGGATGCCTCATGCAGCAGGGCGAGATCGAACTCCAGACCTTCGGGCCGGACCATATCGAGGGCGCCGTAATGCTTTCTCGCCAGGAGAATTGGCCGCATCGTGCGCAGGACTGGCAGATGGCGCTGCAGCTCTCGAACGGCGCGGTCGCGCTCGACGAGCAGGGCCGCGTCACCGGAACCATCCTGGTAACGCCCTACGGCGCGGATTGCGCCATGATTAACATGGTGATCGTCGACAGGAATGTGCGGGGCAAGGGGCTTGGGCGCCGGCTGATGGATCAGGCCTTCGCACTTGCCGGCGACCGTCCGTTGCGGCTCGTCGCGACAGCGGACGGCATGCCTCTCTATGAAAAGCTCGGCTTCGTGCCGTCCGGTACGATCCGGCAACATCAGGGCAGCGTTGCCAGACTTAGTGCGCCCGGCGGCGTGGAAGCTGCGGGCATCGCCGATCTCCCGGAAATCAAGGCGCTGGACCGCGACGCCTATGGCGCCGACCGTGAAACACTGATCGATGCGCTGGCGGAGCGCGGCCAATTCGCGGTCATCCGCCGCAACGGCGCCATCGAGGCGTATGCCGCGATCCGCCCGTTCGGACGCGGCGAGGTGATTGGTCCGGTCATCGCGGGAAGTACCGACGAGGCCAAGGCTCTGATCGGCTTCTTCGCCGCGCCGCATCACGGCGCCTTCCTGCGCGTCGATACCGGCAGCGGGACCGGCATCGCCGGCTGGCTCGAGGAAATCGGCCTCGCCCATGTCGGCGGCGGCGTGGCCATGGACCGTCCACCCAAGACGAACATGGAACAGGCCAGAGCGAAAGTTTACGCCCTCGCCAACCAGGCGCTGGGCTAGTCCGGAGGATAGAATGCTCGCCAATTCCCTGATCGAACTCGACCGCGCCCATCTCATCCACCCGGTCTCTTCATACCGTGGTCATGAGGCGCAAGGCGTGCACGTCTTGAAATCGGCGAAGGGGGCGACCGTGACCGATGCGTCCGGCCGGCAACTTCTCGACGGCTTCGCGGGGCTGTGGTGCGTCAATGCCGGCTACGGCCATGACAGCATCGTCGAGGCGGCGGCCCGGCAGATGCGCGAGCTTCCCTACGCCACCGCCTATTTCGACCTCGGCTCGGAGCCGGCCATCCGGCTCGCCTCGGAGCTGGCCGAGCGCACGCCAGGCGATCTCAACCACGTCTTTTTCACGCTTGGCGGGTCGGACGCGGTCGACAGCACGATCCGTTTCGTCCGCTACTACTGGAATGCCAGGGGCGAGCCGAAGCGCGACCAGTTCATTTCCATCGAGCAGGGCTATCACGGATCATCGGTGGTCGGCGCCGGCCTGACCGCCCTGCCCGCCTTTCACGCCGGTTTTGGCATTCCCTTCGAATGGCAACACAAGATCCCGTCCCCCTATCCCTATCGCAACCCGGTCGGCGAGGACGGCAACGCGATCATCGCCGCATCGCGCGCCGCGCTGAAGGCCAAGATCGAGGCGATCGGACCGGAGCGGGTCGCTGCCTTCTATGCCGAGCCGATCCAGGGTTCGGGCGGCGTCATCGTGCCACCGAAAGGTTGGATCAAGGCGATGCGCGAGCTCTGCCGGGAGTACGGCATCCTGTTCATCGCCGACGAGGTGATCACCGGTTTCGGCCGCACGGGACCCTTGTTCGCCTGCACCGATGAGGACATCGTTCCCGATTTCATGACGGCCGCGAAGGGGCTGACCTCGGGCTATGTTCCCATGGGCGCCGTGTTCATGGCCGATCATGTCTACGACGTCATCGCCGATGGCGCGGGCGCCTCGGCGGTCGGCCACGGCTACACCTATTCCGCCCACCCCGTCAGCGCCGCCGTCGCGCTCGAAGTGTTGAAGCTCTACGAAGACGGCCTGTTGGAGAATGGCATCAAGGCCGGCGCTCGCCTGATGGCGGGCCTGGAGGGCCTGAGGGATCATCCGCTGGTCGGCGATGTACGCGGTCGCGGTATGCTTGCCGCCGTCGAACTGGTGGTCGACAAACAGAAGAAGACACCGCTTCCGGCGTCGGCCATGCCGGCGCGGCGTGTCTTCGACAGGGCGTGGGACAACGGCCTGATCATCCGTGCCTTTGCGCATGGGGTTGTCGGCTATGCACCGCCGCTCTGCTGCACCGACAGCGACATCGACGCGATCATCGAGCGCACGCGCCGGACGCTCGACCAGACACTGGACGATCCCGACGTCCGGCAGGCCCTGGCATGACGGCGGACGAATACCATGTGTTTCGAAATAGCGCCGGGGAGACGATTTCGCAATTTTGTGCCGCCCCCTCGCGCCTTTTCGGCGAATCCAGCGCGGGGGAAGTGCCAGACTGCTCATAAGACAAGGCCAGAAAGCCCGGATTTCGGGGCCTTCGAAAAGGGCCTACGCCCCGGACAGCACGGAATTTTGTTCTGTTCAACACATGCAATTCGGCCGCGCGCAGAGGAGACCCAGTCTTGGCCAGGGGCTTTAGCGAATTCAAATACATGACCTTCGATGTGGTCGGCACGCTGATCGACTTCGAAGGCGGCATCACGACTTGCCTGGCCGGGATTGCCGCCGAGGCCGGCGTTTCGCTCGATGGCGAGGAGGCGCTGAGCCTTTACCGGCAAGCCCGCTACATGCCCGATGCAGGCCTGTTTCCCGACGATCTCCTACGTGTCTACATGGTCATCGCGCCACGGCTCGGCCTGCCGGCCGAGGAGAAATACGGCATCCGCCTGCGCGACTCCGCCAGCGCCTGGCAAGGCTTCCCCGACAGCGCGGAGGCATTGGCCGAGCTTGCGAAATCGCACCGGCTGATTGCCATGACCAATGCCCGGCGCTGGGCGCTCGATCATTTCGAGAAGCAGCTTGGTTCGCCGTTCTTCGCCACATTTACAGCCGACGATACAGGCACAGAGAAACCGGACCCGGCCTTCTTCCAGAAGGTCTTCGATTTCGTCGCCTCAAGGGGCGACAGCAAGGACGACATCCTGCACGTCGCGCAAAGCCAGTACCACGATATCGGCATATCCCGGGCGCTTGGCATGACCAATTGCTGGATCGAGCGCCGGCATGCCCAGAAGGGCTATGGCGGCACGATCGAGCCCGAGCGCTTCACCACGCCGGACTACCACTTCAATTCAATGGCGGCCCTTGCCGCCGCTGTGCGGGAAAGTCTGAAGGAACGAACCTGAGCCCAAGCCCGGAAAGCCGCGTCAAGACGAGCAAGCCGGAAAACAAACAGAAAGGGGAATGATATGACCGACAAGATCACGAACTGGACCAGTGCAGACGATGCCATGGTCGAAAATGCCATTCGGCGGGGCGCGAGCCGCCGCGAACTCCTCAAGATGCTGCTGGCCGGCGGCGCCGCGGTTGCCGCGGGCAGCATGGTGCTTGGCCGCGCCACCAATGCCGTCGCCGCCACGCCGGTTTCCGGCGGCAGCTTCAAGGCTGCCGGCTGGTCGTCCTCGACCGCCGACACGCTCGATCCGGCAAAGGCGTCGCTGTCGACCGACTATGTCCGCTGCTGTTCGCTCTACAACCGCCTGACGTTCCTCGACAAGGATGGTGTCACGCAGATGGAGCTGGCCGAAAGCTTCGACAGCAAGGACGCCAAGACCTGGACGGTGAAGCTGCGCAAGGGCGTCACCTTCCATGACGGCAAGGCCCTCACCGCCGACGACGTCGTCTTCTCGATGAAGCGCCATCTCGATCCGGCGGTCGGTTCCAAGGTCGCGAAGATCGCCGCGCAGATGACCGGCTTCAAGGCGGTCGACAAGTCGACCGTGGAAATCACGCTCGCCGATCCGAATGCCGACCTCCCGACCATCCTGGCGTTGCATCACTTCATGATCGTCGCCGATGGCACCACCGACTTCTCCAAAGGCAACGGCACCGGCGCCTTCGTGCTGCAAACGTTCGAGCCGGGCGTGCGGTCGGTCGTCACCAAGAACAAGAACTACTGGAAATCAGGCCAGCCCTATCTCGACTCGTTCGAATTCATCGCCATCAGCGACGACAGCGCCCGCGTCAACGCCCTGCTTTCCGGCGACATCAACTTCGCCGCCTCGATCAATCCGCGCGCGATGAAGCTTATCGGCGGCCAGCAGGGCTTCGAACTGTCGAAGACGACCTCGGGCAACTACACCGACCTCAACATCCGGCTCGACATGGATCCCGGCAACAAGGCCGACTTCGTGGCCGGCATGAAATACCTCGTCAATCGCGAGCAGATCGTCAAATCGGCGTTGCGCGGCCTTGGCGAAGTCGGCAACGACCAGCCCGTCTCGCCGGCGAACATCTTCCACAATGCCGACCTCAAGCCGAAGGCCTTCGACCCGGACAAGGCCAAGTTCCACTTCCAGAAGTCGGGCCTGCTCGGTCAATCCATCCCCGTCGTCGCCTCCGATGCCGCGACCTCGTCGATCGACATGGCGGTGATCATCCAGGCCGCCGGCGCCGATATCGGCATGAAGCTCGACGTGCAGCGTGTCCCGTCCGACGGCTACTGGGACAATTACTGGCTCAAGGCGCCTGTCCATTTCGGCAACATCAATCCACGCCCGACGCCGGACATCCTGTTCTCGCTCCTCTACGCCTCCAACGCGCCTTGGAACGAAAGCCAGTACAAGTCGGAGAAGTTCGACAAGCTGATGATCGAGGCGCGCGGCTCGCTCGACCAGGCCAAGCGCAAGGAAATCTACGGCCAGATGCAGGCCATGATCTCCGAGGAGGCCGGCACCATCATCCCGGCCTACATTTCCAACGTGGATGCCCTCTCCAGCAAGGTGAAGGGTTTGGAAGCGAACCCGCTCGGTGGCATGATGGGCTACGCAATGGCGGAATATCTCTGGCTCGAAGCCTGAGAGGCGCCTGCCAGGGACCGCTGGTCCCTGGCACCTTATTGCGCCAACATGGCTTGGCCGAACGCAACCGCAGGAGCGCTTCCATGACGTCTGGGGTTCTAAACCTCGTGTTGAAGCGGCTGGCGATCGCGGTCGTCACGCTTCTGATCGTCCTGTTCGCCGTTTTTTTCGCCACCAGCATGCTGCCCGGCGACACCGCGTCGATCCTGCTTGGCCAGGCGGCGACCCCGGAAGCCGTCGCCGGCCTGCGCGAGGCCATGCATCTCAACGATCCGGCAATCCTGCGCTTCCTGCGCTGGCTTCTCGGCCTGCTCCATGGTGACCTCGGCACCTCCTATGCCAATGAGATGCCGGTCGCGGCGCTGATCGGCGGGCGCTTCGTCAACACCCTGGAGCTCGCCGGCATCACCACGCTGCTCTCGGTGCCGCTGGCGCTGACGCTCGGCATCACCGCCGCGATGTTGCGCGGCTCCCTCTACGATCGCACCGTCACCGTTCTTTCGATCGGCGTCATCTCCGTGCCGGAATTCATGGTCGCGACGCTCGCGGTCCTGCTCTTCGCTGTCTATCTCAAATGGCTGCCGGCGCTGTCCTCGGTCAATGAGGCGCATACGCTGACCGACCTCGTGCGCATCTATGCGATGCCCGTGATCACGCTCACCTTCGTCATCTCCGCCCAGATGATCCGCATGACCCGCGCCGCGGTGATCGAAACGCTCTCCACGCCTTATGTCGAGATGGCGCTTCTCAAAGGCGCCTCACGCGGCCGCATGGTGCTCAAGCACGCACTTCCCAATGCGCTCGGGCCGATCGTCAACGCGGTTGCGCTGTCTTTGTCCTATCTGGTCGGCGGCGTCATCATCGTGGAGACGATCTTCAACTATCCAGGCATCGCCAAGCTGATGGTCGATGCTGTCGCGACCCGCGACCTGCCGCTGATCCAGAGCTGTGCGATGATCTTCTGCCTTGGCTATCTCTTGCTCATCACCGTCGCCGACATCATCGCCATCATGTCCAACCCGAGGCTCAGGTGACGATGGCGCGCGTAGCAGCTTTCCCACGGTCCTTCGTGGGCCACAGCTACAATCTCGTGGGCGTCATGGCCGCGCTGGTCATTCTGACGTGGACGCTGATCGCCATCTTCGCGCCCTATATCATTCCCCATTCGATCGGCGACATCGTCGACGACGATTATTTCGGTCCGATGCGTCAGGGCTTGTGGCTCGGCTCGGACTATCTGGGGCGCGACATGCTCTCGCGGGTGCTGATGGGCGCGCGCTATACCGTCGGCATATCGCTCGCCGCCGTCGCCATCGCCTGCTTTTCCGGCGTGGTGCTGGGGATGATCGCGGCCGTCACCGGCGGCTGGCTCGACAGTTGCCTCAGCCGCTTCCTCGACGCCATGAACTCCATCCCCAGCAAGCTGTTCGGCCTTGTCGTCGTTGCCGCCGTCGGCTCGTCGATCCCGGCGCTGATCCTGACGCTCGCCGTCATTTATATACCCGGCGCCTACCGTTTCGCGCGAGCGCTCGCTGTCAACATCAACAGCATGGACTTCATGACCGTCGCCCGCGTCCGCGGCGAAAGCACCGCCTATCTCATCGGCTCCGAGATCCTGCCCAACATCATCCGCCCGGTGCTGGCCGACTTCGGCCTGCGCTTCGTCTTCATCGTGCTCCTGCTCTCCGGCCTGTCCTTCCTCGGGCTCGGCCTGCAGCCGCCGCTCGCCGACTGGGGCGCGCTGGTGCGCGAGAACATCGGCGGCCTGCCCTTCGCAGCTCCCGCCGTCATCGTTCCCTCGCTGGCGATCGCCAGCCTCACCATCAGCGTCAACCTGCTGATCGACAACCTGCCGCAGAAAATCAGGGACAGGGACGCATGAGCAATCTCGTCGAAGTCAGGAACCTGAAGATCGAGGCGAGGACCGACGCCGGACGTATCGTCGAAATCATCAAGGGCGTCAGCCTCGACATCGCCGATGGCGAGATCGTCGCCCTGATCGGCGAGAGCGGTTCCGGCAAGACGACCATCGCGCTCTCGCTGATGGGCTATGCGCGGCCTGGCTGCCGGATTACCGGCGGCGAGATCAATGTCAACGGCAAGAACATGGCGGCGCTTTCTGAAAAGCAACGCGCAAGGTTGCGCGGCACCGACATTGCCTATGTGCCGCAAAGTGCCGCCGCCTCCTTCAACCCCTCGTCCACCATCATGGAGCAGGTGATCGAGGTTACGCGCATCCACGGGCTGATGCCGCCCGAGCAGGCGCGAAAGCGAGCGGTCGAGCTGTTCCGGGCTTTGTCGCTGCCGGATCCGGAAGAGATCGGCGCGCGTTATCCACACCAGGTTTCGGGCGGGCAATTGCAGCGGCTGTCGGCGGCCATGGCGCTCATCGGCGATCCCAAGCTGATGATCTTCGACGAGCCGACGACTGCACTCGACGTGACGACACAGATCGACGTGCTGAAGGCATTCAAGTCGGTCATGCGGGCGGGCGGGATAGCAGGTGTCTACGTTTCCCACGACCTCGCCGTGGTCGCCCAGATCGCCGACCGCATTGTTGTGCTGAAGAGCGGTGAAGTGCAGGAGACCGGCACCACGGCTCAGATACTTTCGGCTGCCCAGCACCCCTATACGCGCGAACTGCTGGCTGCCTTCGAGCCGAAACCCCGGCAAGCGCATGCGGACGCGGATGCCGGGACGAAGCCGCTGCTGCGCATCGACAATGTGACCGCCGGCTATGGCGCGGTGCGGGCCGACGGACTGCCGCTTATCCGCGCCGTCAATTCCGTCAGTCTGGTCGTCGAGAAGGGACGCAATCTCGGCGTCATCGGTGAATCCGGCTGCGGAAAATCGACGCTGGCGCGCGTCATCGCCGGCATCCATCCGGCGGCGGCCGGCGACATCGTCTTCGACGGCAAGGAGCTGGAGCGCACCGCCAAGAAACGCAGCCAGGACCAGCTGCGCGAGATGCAGATCGTGTTCCAATATGCCGATACCGCGCTCAATCCAGCCAAGCCGGTGGAGGACATCATAGCCCGCCCGCTTGCCTTCTATCACCGGCTCGACAGACAGGCGCGCTCGAAGCGCGTCGACGAACTGCTCGACATGGTTCGCCTGCCCAGGACACTGCGCTACCGCCGCCCGTCGGAGCTCTCGGGCGGCCAGAAGCAGCGCGTGAACTTCGCGCGCGCCTTGGCGGCCGACCCCAAGCTCATCATCTGCGACGAAATCACCTCGGCGCTCGACACGGTGGTGGCAGCGGCCGTGATCGAACTGCTCAAGGAGCTGCAGCGCGAGTTGGGCCTTTCCTACATTTTCATCAGCCACGACCTCTCGGTCGTCGAAGCGATCTGCGACGAGATCGTGGTCATGTATAATGGGCAGCGCGTGGAGCACATCACGCCCGACAGGTTGCAGGCACCCACCCACCCTTATTCCAAGCTGCTGTTCTCCTCCGTGCCGAAGCTCGATCCGACGTGGCTCGACGGCCTCGTCCGAGATCCCGAGCTCGTCAGCCAGTATGGCCATCGCTGACTACAAGGGAAACAGGCTGGGCAGCGGCATGTGCGCCTTGACGATGGGAGACTTCAGCACCACGAAGCTGAAATACTTGTCGATGCCGATATCCATGTCGCTCAGCCGCTCCATGATCTCCTGATACTCGCCGATGCCGGCCGCCACGAATTTCATCAGATAGTCGTAACGGGCGGAAACGCGGTGGCATTCGACGGCCGCATCGATCTTGTCGACGGCGGCAAGGAAACGCGCGAAGTCGATCTGACGATGGTTCTTGAGCGTGATTTCCGTGAAGACGGTGAGCGTCCGCCCCAGCTTTGCGATGTCGATCTGCGCCGAATAACGCACGATATAGCCTTCGGCATGCAGCTTCTTTACCCGCATCAGGCATGGACTGGGGGAGAGATTGACCCGCTCCGCCAGTTCCACATTTGTGATGCGGCCGTTCTTCTGCAGCTCATACAGAATCTTGATGTCGACCCGATCGAGTTTCATCGGCTAACGTGCTTCCTGTCAGGGGAATCAGCCTGCCCCGGTCGGCTTTCACCCTGTCTACAATTGCGAGCCGAGCCGATAGGCCTCATAGATCGACGAGTAGATGTCCCGGCTGGCAACTGCGTCTCCAATGCGGTGCAGGACGAACGATCCGGCAGCCTGGGGACCATTGTCCCGCTTCGTTTCCGTTCCTGTCATCAGTGCTATGTCGGTGACGCCGTTATTGGCTGAGCGCGCCCGCAATTCCTGGTAGATATCCTCCATGGGTGCCGTGCCGCGCTCTACAATGAGTTGGGCTGCCATCATTTCCGTTTCGACACCGGTGAGCTCATGCCGGAACGTGGCGGCGATGCCGTTGCCCTGGCGCGCCGCCTTGACCAGGCGTACATCGCTGACGATCCGGATGCCGCGTTGCGCGGCGCGTTTGCGAAAACTCACCCGGTCCGGATAGGGCGTCTCGATCGCCAGCGTGTCATCCGCTATGGCCAAGCTGACCACGCGCCCCGGACGGGCAAGATGCAAGGCGCAGGAAACCGCGGCCTGGCGCCCAGTCTCATCGTAGATCAGCACATCGTCCTTCGCCGGCACGGCCCCGGTCAGGACGTCCCAGACGTTGTCGCAATGCTCAGTGCCCTCCAGCCGTTCCATATCGGGAACGCCGCCGGTGGCAACGATGACCGCATCCGGTTGGTCGGCGAGGACGATCTCTGCGTCCGCATAGATGTTGAGACAGACTTCCACGCCAAGCCGCGCGAGTTCGTCGACGCGCCAGTCGACTATGCCGATGAGATCCTTGCGATCGGACGCCGAGGCCGCGACGAGCACTTGCCCACCAAGCCTCGCTCCGGCTTCGAGCAGCCTCACTCTGTGGCCACGCTCGGCGGCAACCCTTGCCGCTTCCATCCCACCCGGACCTCCGCCGACCACGACCACCCGTTTCGGCGTTTCAGCCCGCACGATGATATGGCTGATGATCGTTTCATGGCCGCTGGCCGGATTGTGAATGCACTGCACCTTCTTGTACAGGCAGTAGGACGCGCCGACACACGGGCGAATGCGTTCTTCTTCTCCGCGCATCACCTTGTTGACGATATGGGGGTCGGCAATATGCGCCCGGGTCATGCCGACCAGATCGACAAGGTTTTCGCGGATGGCATGCCGCGCCGTGGCTATGTCCCGAATGCCCGCGGCGTGCATCACGGGCAGCCTGGTTTCCCGTTTGAACTGCCCGACCAGCGGCAAAAACGGCGCGCTCTGGCTGAACATGCCGGGCATGTTCTGCTCAGCCAGCGACAGGTCGGTGTCCATGCGGCCAAAGATGCAATTGAAGAAGTCGATGTGGCCTTCCCGTTCGAACAGCCTGGCGAAGGCAAGGCATTCCTCGAAATCCGACCCATCCTCGACCGCCTCGTCGATCACGAACCGGATGCCGATGGCGAAATCGTTGCCCACCGCGCGGCGGATCGCCTCGTGAACCATCAGGCCGAAGCGCGCGCGGTTTTCCAGCGAGCCGCCAAAACCATCCGTGCGTCTGTTCGTTCTGAACGATAGGAATTGACCGATCAGATGACCGCCGGTGACGGTTTCGACGCCATCCAGACCGCCGTCCACGCAGCGCCTTGCGGCACTGGCGTAATCCTTGATGATCCTATCGATGTCGGCTGCGTCCATCTCCTTTGGAAAATTCCGGTTTCGCGTCTCGCGAACGCGTGACGGCGCCACCGGCGGCAGCCAGTTCCCGGCATAGGCGGTGGCGCGCCGGCCAAGGTGTGAGACCTGGCACATGACGGCAGCGCCATGGCGATGCACCCGCTGCGACAGCGACTGGAGATGAGGCACGATGCGGTCGGTCGAAAGGTCCAGTTGACCGCCGCCCCAGCTCGAATCGGGCGACGTCATGGCCGAGCCGCCCACCATGGTCATCGCCAGCCCGCCGCGCGCTTTCTCCTCATGATAGCGCTGGTAGCGCTCGAGCGGCAGGCCGCCATCGTCCAGCATCGAGGCATGGCTGGTGCTGACGACACGGTTGCGCAGCGTCAGACCCTTGAGCCGAAACGGCTGAAGCAGAGGATCGCTGGATGTGCTGCCTGTTTGAGATGCCGCTGCCTTCACGTCCTGCTCCGCCCCATTCATGAGGGTTATAGTTTGCCATTTCCGGGGTCCTAGAAAGCTTGTAAATTGTTGGGGTAGCTATACGCTGGGCGTATGGCTGGTTTCGCAAAACTCGTTCCCTCCGCGCGCGGACTGCTTGTCTTCGAAGCCGCTGTCCGGTCGGGTAGCTTCACGGCCGCGGCGCGCGAGTTCAACGTCACCCAACCATCGATCAGCCGCAGCATTGCGCAACTCGAGGCCGATTTTGGTGTTCCTCTTTTCACGCGGGGTCCAGCGGGGTTGATCACGACCCCGGACGGACGTGCACTCTATTCGGCGGTCCGGGAGGGATTTGACGGCATCGCGGAGGTGATCCGGAGGATCAAGCAGAACAGCGCTGCAAAGCCCGTCGTCACCCTTTCTCTTTCGAGTTCTCTGGCAACCTATTGGTTCGTTCCCAGGTTAGGGGCTTTCAACACGAGGTTTCCCGACGTCGACCTGAGGTTCGAACTGATCGCGGGCGTTCTGCGAGGACCAGCCGAGAACGTCGACCTTGCCACGAGAATCCTGGCCGACGACGACACCCACCATCACCACTGGGCATTCTCGCCGGAAATCATCGTTCCGGTATGCAGCCCATCCTATTTGTCGGCCCACGGCCGGCTGATCCATGCCGGAACCGGGGAAGGTCATGCCTTGCTTCACCTGACCGACGCCAAGGAGCAGTGGCTGGACGCCTGGGGCAGTGTGGCGGACCGCAAGACCAGCAAGGCAAAGTGGCTCGAATTCTCGGACTACGCGGTCGTGCTTCAAGCCGCGATGAACGGGGAAGGCGTGGCGCTCGGCTGGCTCAGCAACGTTTCAAGGGCGTTGCTTCAGGGAACCCTTGTTCCGGCCTCGGACAGACAGATCAAGACGGGCCGGGTCCATCAGCTGATTGCACCGCGCTCAAGGCCGGTACGACCTGTCGTCTCCGATATTCGCGCGTGGATGATCGCCGAGATGCAAGCCGAATTGAAAGCACTGCACCCGATCTTGCGGCTGGACACCTGGTAGCGGACTGCAGGCGCCAAGCGCGGCGCGGCAATCGCTGACTACCTCGGAAACAGGCTGGGCAGCGGCATGTGCGCCTTGACGATGGGAGACTTCAGCACCACGAAGCTGAAATACTTGTCGATGCCGATATCCATGTCGGTCAACCGCTCCATGATGGTTTGGTACTCGGCTATGCCGGCGGTCACGAATTTCATCAAATAATCGTAGCCGCCCGACACAAGGTGGCACTCGATGACCTGGTCGATCTTCTCCACGACGGCGAGAAATCGGGCGAAGTCCACCTGGCGGTGGTTTTTCAAGGTGATTTCGGTGAACACGGTCAGCGTCGGGCCGAGCTTGCCGATGTTGACTTGGGCGGAATAGCCTTCGATGTAACCCTCCGATTGGAGCTTCTTGACCCGCATTAGGCAGGGGCTGGGCGACAGATGCACCAGTTGGGCCAATTCGACGTTGGTGACGCGGCCGTTCTTCTGCAGTTCGTAGAGAATCTTGATGTCGATCCGATCCAGTTTCACGACCATCTCCAGAGAAAGCACGCCACAGCACAAAATGCCGTCTTGCCAATGAGCATCGACAGTACCACGACCTGCCGGTCTGTCCATCCGAGCCGATCCACTTGAAACGCAGCGGCTCCCGATTTCGACCGAGGTTCCGGAATAAAATTCTGCGTCGGCCTCAACTGCGGCAGCGGCTGCCTGCGCAACCCGCTAGATTGGAGCCTTAGGCAGAGAGAGGACCATGCGCGCGCCGCTGCAGCACATCGAGACGTCGGACGAACTGCCACAATCCGCGGACGCGGTGGTGATCGGCGGCGGCATCGTCGGTGTCTTCGCCGCCTACTATCTGGCCAGGCGCGGTATGAACGTCGCGCTTGTCGAAAAGGGACGCATCGGCGCCGAACAATCCTCCAGGAACTGGGGATGGTGCCGGCAGCAGAACCGCGACGCCCGCGAGCTGCCGATGGCGACTCGAAGCCTCGATCTGTGGGAGCGCTTTGCGGCGGAAACCGGCGAGGAAACCGGCTTTCGCCGCTGCGGCCTGCTCTATCTCAGCAATGACGAGGCGGAACTGGCCGGCTGGGCGCGCTGGCGTGACTTCGCCAGAACGGCCGGCGTCACCACGCACATGCTTGAAGGCGCCGAAGCCAGCGAGCGTGGCCGTGCCACGGGCCGGACCTGGAAAGGCGGCGTCTTCTCGCCGACCGACGGCACCGCCGATCCGTCGCGGGCCGCGCCCGCGGTCGCCCGGGCCATCCTCAGGCTCGGCGGCAGCGTGCACCAGAATTGCGCGGCGCGCGGCATCGAGACCGAGGGCGGGCGTCTGAGCGCTGTTGTTACGGAAAGCGGAACGATCCTGACGAAGATGGCGGTGCTGGCCGGCGGCGCCTGGGCCTCCTCGTTTTGCCATCAGTTCGGGTTCCGCTTTCCGCAGGCTTCGATCCGCTCCTCCATCCTGTCCGTCTCGCCGGGCGCGGAGGGCCTTCCGGATGCGTTGCACACGGCAAGGATTTCGGCCACGCGCCGTGGCGACGGCGGCTACACGCTCGCCATAAGCGGACGCGGCCGCGTGGATGTGACGCCGCAACAGATGCGCTTCTCCTCGCGGTTCCTGCCCATGTTCCTCAAGCGCTGGCGAAGTCTCGCGCCGGGCGGCCTGCAGGGCATGCGCTCGGGCCACGAAACGCTCCGGCACTGGCGGCTCGACCAGCCGACGCCGATGGAGCGGATGCGCATCCTTGATCCGGCCCCGGACGAGGCGACCATCCACCTGACCCATGCCCGGGCGCTCGAACTTCTGCCGGCACTGCGCCAGACCAGGATCAGCGCGGCCTGGGCCGGCTACATCGACAGCACGCCGGACGGCGTGCCTGCCATCGGCGGGATCGATACCGTTCCGGGTTTCTTCCTGGCTGCCGGGTTTTCGGGACACGGCTTCGGCATCGGACCCGGCGCCGGACACCTTGTCGCCGATCTGGTGACTGGCTCCAAACCGATCGTCGATCCGAAGTCCTACGATCCCCAGCGCTTCGACGCTTCGGCCTGGGGGAAGGTCGCCGATTTCTAAGACCTGATCCGTGCCGACATCCAGCCTCCGGGACCGCATCAGCCTTCCCGGAGAAAGGCGCCGATAGGCGCAGGCCGCACAGGAGCCTGCCCACGAAACCGGCCGACCGCGTCGGGCGTGCAACCGGCCTGCCCCGCCACAAGTTCAACTGCGGCCAACTGGCAATAGCGCCCCTGGCAGCGGCCCATGCCGACGCGCGACAGCGACTTCACCCGGTTGGCCTCGCCGCCGCCGAAACCCGCACTCTGGCGTACGGCTCCGGCAGTCACGTTCTCGCAGCGGCAGACGATCGCGTCGTCGGGAAGTGTGCTCACCATCTCGGACGGCCAGGGAAAGGCACGCGCCAGACCGCGGGCAAAGCGCTCGAGCCGCGCGAGCCTACGCAGGTCGACACTGACGGACGGCGCTGGGCGGCCGAGGTCGGAAAGGCACGCCGCCGCCGCAAGGCGCCCGGCGATCTCCGCCCCGTCAGCCCCGAGGAGGCGAACTCCATCGCCCGCAAGATAGACGCCGTTGCCGGCCCGCCCCATCCGGTCGATCTTCGGCAGCCATTGCCGCCACTGCTCGTCGTAGGTGAAAGCGCATCCGACAAGGTCGGCCAGATGCGTCTCCGCCCGCAGGTGCCAGCCCACGCCTATCATGTCGCATGGAGTGAGGTGCTGCCTTCCGCCGGCGTCGCGCCAACACATCGCCGTGACACCTTGGCCGTCGGCCTCGATACGTTCGAGCGCAACGCCCGCATGATAGCGACCGCCGAGCCTTGCCCGCATTGCCAGACCGCGCAGCGTGACGAGCGGCCGGGCGGCAAGTTCCCAAAGCCCTCGCATTTGCTGATGCCAAGGTGAGGTGTCGAGCATCGCTGCCAGATCTGCTCCGGCTTTGACGAGTTGGGCACCGACCAGTGTCAGCAAAGGCCCCGATCCGATCAGCACGATCCGCCGTCCCAGCGCCACGCCCTGCGCCTTGAGCGCGATCTGCGCCGCGCCAAGGCTGTAGACGCCGGCGCTCTGCCAGCCCGGAACCGGCGCGACACGGTCGGATGCGCCGGTTGCAAGGATCAGACGGTCATAGCTGACTAGCTGCACGCCGCCCTCCCCCAACACGTGCAGCCGCCCCTCTTGCACGGCCATGACCGAGCTGCTGGCGCAATGGGTGAGTCGCCCGCCCGCCGCCAGCCGGTCGAAGAGCGCATGCAGCGCGCGTGCCTTCGCCGCCTCCGACCCATAGATCTGCTCCGGCGTGCGGACGAACCCGACCGGCGGGCGACGATAGATCTGGCCGCCGGCGCGATTGCCTTCGTCGATCACCACTGGATGGAGTCCGACCTCGACGAGCGCCGCGGCCGCCCTTATGCCGGCGGGACCGGCACCGACGATCACGACCCGTGGCGATAAGGTCTCGCTCACGGCCAGCTCTCAGGCGGCGTCGTGCGCAGCCGCACGGCGTCAGTGATAGAGGTCGAGCATGCCCGCAGGCGCGGTCCTTTCTCTTGCCAGACCCAGCAATCCTGGCAGGCTCCCATCAAGCAGAAACCGGCGCGCGGTTCTGGTCCGAACTCGGACATTCGCAATGCGTGCCCTGACGCCAGCATGGCGGTCAGCACAGTGTCGCCCGCCAAAGCTCTGCACATCTGCCCGTCGAGATAGAAATGCACCTCTGCGCGGTCGAACTCGGCCAGCCGGACGAAGCGGCCAGCGATGATCATTCCGCGGCCTCTCGCACGGGGCGAGGAAGCGGCAGTTCGGGGAAGCGTTCGCAAACGGCATCGAACGCCGCCTGGACACCTTCCGGCCCGGAGCGCCCCTTCATGCGGCGGAAGATTTCCGTCTTGGTGAAGAACCGCCAGTGGATGGGCAAGGCATCCAGGACAGCGTGGAGCCGGTCGTAGGCCGCCAGCGTCCATTGTGCTTCGTAGCCTTCGCGCTCCGGGCCGAAATCGAAATGGCCGGCCGATGGCTCATTGGTTGCGCGTAGCTGCTCCGTCGCCTGCTCGTCGGCCGCACCGTCGCGGATGACGACGCCGTAGTCGCGTTCGGCAGCTGTCGGCGAGAGATAGCCGCGCCGCACATCCTGCGCGACCCGCCAGGGCTCGCGTTGATGCGGATCGCCGCGCCCGCCGCCTCCGGCGGAGCGGATCTCGAGCACGTCGCCGGGCTGCAGCACCGCCGTGTCGATGTTGCCCAGCCGCCGCTCGTGCTCGGTCCCCGGATTGACGATCATATCCGACAAGCCGGCCGCCTTGCCCCCCAGCACGCCCCAGGGACGGAAGAAGCTGCGGTCCCGGTTACGCGCCGTGATCCTGGAATCGGGGGCGAAGACGCGGAAGGCCATCTCGGTTGCCAGCCCGCCGCGCCAACGCCCTGCCCCGCCACTGTCCCTGGCGAGCCCGTATTTCACGAATTCGACCGGGGTCTCGGTCTCGGTGATCTCGATCGGCGTGTTCTTGAGATAGGCGGCATCGGCGCCCGATCCGTTGGTGCCGTCGCGATGCGGCATCGCCCCGCCGCCGCCGACCACCGGGTTCACCGCCGTGATGACGGTCCGGTAGGTGCGCTCGTCCGTGGTCATGACGTTGACGATGCAGTTGTTGCCGGCCGGGGCCGCAGGCAGGCGCTCGGGCACTGCTTGCGAGAAGGCGCCGAAGATGACCGACCGCAGCCGGGCGCAGGTGAGTGAGCGCATGCCCACGGCGGCGGGGTGGACCGGGTTCAGCACCGAGCCCCAAGGCGCGATGCAGGTAAACGGCCGGGTCAGGCCAGTGTTGAGCAGGAGCTTCGGGTTGAGCGTGTAGAGCACGTAGTAGACGCCAACCAGCAGCATGGTGTGTCGCGGGTCGCCGCCCGAAGGCACGTTGAGCGAGGAGCCGAGCTGCGGATCGGAGCCGGTGAAGTCGAGTACCGCCTCGTCGCCCCTGATCGTCAGCGTCAGCTTCAGCCGGCACGGATTGGCCTCGACCGAATCCTCGTCGGCATAGTCGCAGAATTCCCATGTGCCGTCGGGCATGGAGCGCAGCACGTCGCGCGCCTGCGCTTCCGCTTGGTCGAGAAGCGCTGAAACACCTTCGATGAAGCCGGCCTTGCCGAACTTTCTCACCATTGCCTGGATCTTGCGCTCGCCGGTGTTGAGCGCCCCGACCAGCGCCTTGATGTCGCCGATGTTGAGGTCGGGCTTGCGCACGTTGGTGCTCATGATCCGCAGGATCGTCTCGTCGAAGACGCCCCCTCTCACCAGCTTCATGGGCGGAAAGCGGATGCCTTCCTGGTGGATTTCGGTCAGCGCCCGGCTGAGCGAAGCCGGCACTGCGCCACCCATGTCGGTGTTGTGGATATGCCCGCCGGTCCAGGCGACGATCTCGTCGTCGACGAAGACCGGCTTCCACAGATGCGTGTCGGGTGCGTGCGTGGCGACGTGGCCGGAATAGGGATCGTTGGTGAAGGCAACATCTCCCGGCCGGTAGTCGCCGACCATCGCGATCGCGCGGTGATAGGACAACCCCGGATACCAGGTGGCGCCGAGTTCCATCGGCACGGCGAAGGTCGCGCCGGAACGGTCCATCAGCATCACGGTAAAGTCCTGCGTCTCCTTGACGAAGGCGGAGTGCGCGGTGCGGTGCAACGTGTGGGCCATGTTCTCGGCGGCCGCGCGGGCATGGTTCGCCAAAACCTGAAGGTTTGTCCGGTCAAACATGGCGTCACTCCGCGAAGGTCAGCAAAAGGTTGAGATGGCGATCGACCCGTGCCTGCGCTCCCGCGGGAATGGCGAAGGTGGTGTCTTCCTGAACGACCACGGCAGGCCCGTGGAACGTGCTGCCCGGCACCAGGGCTTGCCGGTCATGGAGGTCGACGGTCTCGACGCTCACGCCCGTGTAGACCGGGAGCCGGCGCGCCGGAATGGCCGGAGCATCGATCTCGTCGATCTCCGGGAGGGAAAGTTTCGGCCCGGCGCCTATGGCCGACAGCCGGGCATTCACAAGCTCGATCTCGCCCTCCGGGTCGTGGAAATCGTAGAGCCGCTCATGGGTGAGGTGGAAGGCCTGCGCGATGGCGGCGACATTGCCGTCCGCCAGCCATTCCGGCAGAAGGATGACCTCGATCTCATAGCTCTGCCCGACATAGCGCATGTCGCAGGTGAGACTGAGCTCCGCCGCCGCATCGTGCCCCTGCGCCGCAAGCCAGTCGCGCCCCTCACGCGCCAGCGCCTCGAAAGCCTCGCGAATTCCGGCAAGCGACACGGCCGACAGTGGGCTGAAGATGGTGCGGATGAAGTCGCCGCGCAGGTCCGCCACCAGCCCGCCCAGCGCCGACACCACGCCTGGCCGGCGCGGCGCCATGACGCGCTTCATCCCGAGTTCGCGGGCAAGGAAGGTGCCGAGCATCGGCCCTCCGCCGCCGAACGGCATCAGCGTGAAATCGCGCAAGTCCACGCCGGCGCGCGAGGCGAGCTTCTCGACCTCTACGAACATTTCCGACACAGCGATGTCGAGGATCGCCTGCGCAGCCTGCTCAATGGGGCGGCCGAGCCGGGCGGCAAGCTCGCCGACGGCACGATGCGCCAGGCCGGTATCGATCCGCAACTGGCCATAGGCCATCTCGCTGTGGCCGAGCCATCCGCACACCACCATGGCGTCCGTCACCGTCGGCCTCTCGCCGCCACGGCCGTAGCATGCCGGTCCTGGCGTCGAACCGGCCGATTCCGGTCCGACCCGCAGCACCCCCTGCGCATCGACACTGGCGATCGAGCCGCCGCCGACACCGATCGAGCTCACCGATACGGAAGGGATATGGAGCGGGAATTCGCCGATCAGTTCGCCTGTGCCGAACTGCGGCTCGCCACCGATGATGAGCGCGAAGTCCGCCGAGGTGCCGCCGATGTCGAGGGTAAGAACCTTGTCTTCGCCTGCCTGACGCGCCAGCCACGAGGCGCCGATGACGCCGGAGGCCGTTCCCGACAGCAGCATGTTCACGCAGGCGTGCTTGCCTTCGGCAGCGTTCATCAGCCCGCCGTTCGACTTGGTCAGCATGGGGCGGGCTGGCGCGCCGAGACCCTTCAGCCGCTCCTCCAGCGCCGTCAGATAGCCCGCGACGCGCGGATGGACATAGCCGTTGAGAATGGCGGTCGAGCTGCGCTCGTATTCGCGGATGACCGGCCAGACCTCGGCCGAGCAAAAGACGAAGAGGTCGGGCGCAAGGCGGGTGATCGCCGCTTTCACGGAAGCCTCCTGCGCGGCGTTGCGCCAGGAATGGAGGAAGGCCACGATGATCCCCTGCGCTCCGTTCGCTTTCGCCACGGCCACCGCCCTCTCCACCGCCGCCAGATCCGGTGCCTGGGATTCGCTCCCGTCGGCGCGCATGCGAGCCGGAATGCCGAAGACCATGTCGCGCGAGATCAGCGGGTCCGGCCGCGAGCAGAACAGCGAATACATGTCCGGCATTCGCAGCCGCGCGAGCTCGATCACATCCTCGAAGCCGGCATTGGTGAACAGCGCGAGCGGCGCGCCCTTGCGTTGGATGACCGTGTTGATGCCGACGGTCGTGCCGTGCACGAAGCGCGTCATGTGCCTGGGATCAAAGCCTTCGCGCTCAGCCAGAAGGGTGAGGCCCGTCATCAGCTCGGCGCCCGGGTCTTGCGGCGTCGTCAGCACTTTCAGCGAGGCGACACGACCGGAACGGGATTCAAGCGCGCAGAAATCGATGAATGTCCCGCCGATATCGACGCCGACCTTCCAGCCGGCTTCGTTGCGCGCCTCGTCCATCGCGATGGCATCATCCATGATGCGTCCCTTCCTGTCTGCCAACCAAAGCTGACACGACAGGATGGCCAGGGTCCAAGACGTATGACGAGCACGGATATAAGTTTTGCTTATGCCCTTGGGTCTCGCTGGCTCAAGACAACGGAACAGGCCGCGCGGATTTCATCGCGCATCAGCTCGTCGGCCAACGAAAGGGCTCGTGCGCGCGAAGTAAGCAGCGCGATTGGGAATTCCGGTCCTGCCGAGAGCGGCCTGACGGCAAGCCCGGCAAACTGGTGCCACGGCAGCAGGGCGTCGACGAGCCCGATACCCAGACCGGCCTGGACAAAGCCGACCGCGGAGATGGATATGTCGATCTCGAGCGACGGCGAAAGCGTGACGCCCTGCGCGCGGGCTGCATGGGCCAGTTCGTCGGCGGGACGCGTGTTCCCGCGATAGGATATCAATTCTTCGCCGACGAGATCGGCGAGCGTCACCTCGGTTTTCCCACCCAATGCATGCCCGGCGGGCAGCAAGCATGAGAAGCCGACGCTGCCGATCACTTCCGCCTCGATATCGGGAGGCAGGCGGTCGTCCATGGCCACGCCGACGCTGGCATCACCCGTGCGCAGCATGTCGATGATCGCCGCGATCGGCGCGCTGTGGGAACGCAACAATATATTGGGATGCTGCGCCCGGAATTTCGTGAACGCGCGCGGCAATATCGCCATGGCGGGCGGCGGAGACGCAGCAACCCTCACCAGCCCGGCGCGCCCCAATCGCAGATCCGTGGTCTTGCGGCGCAGCCCGTCGAGCCCTGCCGACAGCCTCTCGGCATCGGGGAAAATCTCCAGGGCCTCCGGAGTCGGGCGTAGCCGACCCTTCACCCGCTCGAACAAGGCGAAACCGAGTTCGTCCTCTGTGTGAAGCAGAATCTGGCTGAGCGCAGGCTGGGAAATGTTCAGCATCCGCGCCGCGGCGGTCACGGTGCCCGCGCGCATGACGGCGATGAATACCTCGAGCTGACGCGCCCGCATTGCCACTCCATAGGTCAAGCTTATGGCTGCTATCCAAACCCATCTTTGACGCAATGCAGCGACGCGGACAAGATCGGCGTTCAAGGATCACCCACCCTGCACAAGGAATGACGATGGACGTGATCGTGCTGGGCGGCGGACTGATGGGGACGGCTTCGGCCTATTTCCTCGCCGGGCGTGGCGTACGCGTGACGCTGATCGAGCGCAATCGGATCGGCACCGGGGCAACCGTCGCCTCCTTCGGCAACATCCGGCGCACCGGACGTCATCTGTCCCAGCTCCCGCTGGCTCACCGCTCGCTCAGGCTGTGGGGCGAGATCGAAAAAATGCTTGGGCGCGACGTGGAATTCCGCGCCACCGGTCATATCCGGCTGATCTTCGATGAAGGCGGTCTCACCGACATGCGGGCCTACGCCGAGGCGGCGCGACCTTGCGGACTTGAACTCCAGGAACTCGGGCCGCGTGAAATCCGTGCACGCTTTCCCGGGCTCGGTCCCGAGGCGATCGCGGCGTCGTTCTCGCCGCAAGATGGCAGCGGCAATCCGCGGCTGATCGCGCCGGCCTTCGCCGAAGCTGCCCGCAAGCTTGGCGCGGCGATCGTCGAGGACGCCAGGGTCGAACGGATCGAGCGGACGGACGCCGGTTTCCTTGTCGCCACTTCAAAGGGCAGGTTCGCCGCCGAGTGCTTGCTCAATACCGCCGGAGCCTGGGGCGCGCGCATCGCCGCGCAGTTCGGCGAAGAGGTTCCGCTCGACGCCCGCGGCCCGCAGATGGGGGTGACCGAGCCGCTGCCGCATCGGATCCTGCCGGTGGTTGGCATCTGGACCCGCGACAAGGACCATGGCGCCTATCTGCGTCAGGTCGAGCGGGGCAACATCGTGTTCGGCGGCGCGGCCGAAAGGGTGGAGGTGGACCTGGAGCCGGGCCATGCGACGGCCGATCCCATGCGCCTTCCGCAGCAACTGCGTGCGGTCGCGCGGCTGCTGCCGGCGATCGCGCGGGTCGCGGTCATCCGCACCTGGTCCGGCTGCGAGGGTTATGTGCGGGACATGCTGCCGGTCATGGGACGCTCGGCGACGACGCCAGGCCTGTTCCACGCCTTCGGCTTCTGCGGGCACGGCTTCCAGCTCGGCCCGGGCGTGGGCGACGCCATGGCCGAACTCATGACGACCGGCCGTTGCGAAACGCCACTCGATGATTTTGGGATAGACCGCTTCAATCTTGGAGCCTGACGAAGCGGGTCGATAACCAGGCCCCTGCTTCTTTTGACGGGGAAGAAGGAAGCTTACATCTATCCGAGTGCCCGCTATCGGACTACTCGTTTCGGACGGCTAACGTCCGCTTTAGGGGCGCGAAGCAGCCATTATCCCGCGCTATGTCCGGTGGAATGTGGCGACTGTGCAGCCACTAGTCCATACCGCTCATCAGCCCATCAAGGATGCGCCTGGCCGGGAGCTCGGGCCAGGCAGAAGTGCGGCGCTGCGGTTCGTTTTGCCGTGAACGCCCGGCCTCGAGTATCCGTCGTGAGACGGCCTCCTGCTGCTGGCGCAGGTGGTCGCTCAGCAGCTTATTGCGCGTGATGTAGCCTGCGTTGACGCCCGGGATCGAGTGGTTCATCAAAAGGTGAACATCCAACTCCGCAACGCCTACGGCCTGCGCGATTGTGCGGAAAGTCTGCCGCAGGTCATTGCCCCATTTCGACAGATCGTCGCGCTTCTCTTTGTGCTCGACCATGTGGCCGCTTCCGCTGTCGGCCGGGAAGAGCCAGTCACGCGATTGATCTGCATAGAGGGCGCGCCGATGCGCATCACTCGAACCAGACAGCGGATCATGGCGTTCGACAGCGGTATGTCGAACGCCTTGATTTCACCGCCCTTGGGTCTGGGTATGTGCAGGACACGCGCGCGAAAATCGACATGCTCTACCCGTGCCTTCCTGATTGCTTCAGGACGATGACCTGATAGCAGCATGAACAGATGGAACTCCCGCCGGACGGGGTTCTTCAAAGCAGCGAGCTGGCTGAACCACCCTTCCAGATCCGACAGGCCAAGCGCGGAGTTGCGCCGGTGTTCGGCATTCCAGTCTATGGCTGATACCGGGTTGTCCGCAGGCAACGAGCGAGCGGCTTTGCGAGCATGGTTGTAAACAGCCCGCAGCGTTCGCATGCACCCATTGGCGATGTAGGCACCGTTTTCCTTGGTCAGTTTCTCGTGCCGTGCCGTTACCAAGGTAGGATCATTGCCAAACTTGGACAGAGGTTCGTCAAGCCAGTCAGCCAACAGCCGCTCTACATTCCTGTCGGGATCACCATGCTTTGCATCAGCTTAGCAAATTGACGTCGTACTTTTCGCGAAACAGTACGACGAATTCTAATCTCGGCGGGAATGCATCACCGAACAAGGAACGATCAGCTTCGCTACGAAGAGCGGGCACTACAATGGCCCTTTCGTCTGGCCGAAGGCTGCCTGCAGGATCATTAGGAGCTGATGGTTGACCGTGGTGCGCTGTGACCTAGCTTAAAGTTCATGATGGACAGTCCTAAGCCCGGAAATGGCGAATTGTCCGCACCGACGAACTCTCGCGAGGTTGCTATGCAGAGGCGCAAACCGGCGTTTCAGAGCCCTGCATGCGTCCTTGGTCGGCCATTGCCTGCTACGGAATATCAACTGCGGCGATCTGTCGGCACGCGACCGGCGCCCCGCCATCCGCAACAATTCGCAAGGACCAGAAGGATCCCGAAGAAAGCGACGCTCCGAGAGCGGTAAGGCCTTGGCATACCAAGGCGAATGACCAGACATCGCTTATGAACTTGGCAATACACCCAGAACGCACGGGCACGGCAATGCCAAATTATCTTGCCGAAATGTATGCAAACGACGTAAATCTGGCCATTCTGAGCGCAGTGGTGACGCTTGCATCGGTGGGCGTCTATCTTGTGCTCCGGCGTATCCTTGCCGCGGTGCGACGGCGCCGCCTTGCAGCGTTTGACGAAGGCAGATCCGGTTTCGCCGACGAGGCTTCTTGGGAATGGGAAAGCCCGGCCGGACTTGTCGCCGGGCCTGCTTCTTCCAAGGCTGCCAACCCCTTGCATGCGGTCGGCCTGGATGTTCGGGCTCAAAATACCAACTACTCTCGGTTCGGAGTGCGAATCGAACATTTCGCCGCGACATCCGAACCCAGCGGGTGCTCGTCAGTGGTCGAGACCGGTGCTCCTGCACCGAACAGAGTGCAGTCTGGCCGGCTTGCAGCATCCATCAGCGCGATCGCGGAACGTGGGAAGCGGATTTGCGGGTCGGCATGGAACCGATTGCGCCATAAGGCTTCACCGCCAAAAATTGCTCCGTTGGCCTATGATGCGGATCGCGGTTTGAATTTCACAGCTCAGTTGAGAGATCCCGACCCGGCCATGGCGCCTGCCTCAAACCCTGTCGTTCGCAGGCCGATCGTTCTTGTATCGCGCTTGGGTCTCGCCGCCATTTGTCTGGCTGCGCCGATTGGCTATGCGATGACGAGACAAATCTGGGTCGAAAGCGCTTCCGCCATCTCGCAAACCCAAGACCAGGCCCATCGAGACCTTTCGCGCCCGTTGGGATTTCAGGCGAGTGCCGAATTGCTTGGCCCGGATCTCACGGCTAACCAGGCGCAAACCGGGACGGATCGTGCTCAGGCTGCCGCTGCAAGACAATTGGCCGACCAGGAGCACCGGGCGGCGGAAGGCGAGCGTGCCAGGAGCGCCGCTCTGCAGGCAGCGCTCCTCGAGGCGAGCAAGCAGATCCACACGCTGAGGGCAAGCATGGCAGCTGCCGATGACGCGCGCGAGGAGCGGTTGCGCAATGAACTCGCGGCAGCCCGCACCCTTGACGCGTTGCGGCGCATTGCGGGAGAGGCCGGCACGATGCTGAGCGAGGGCGCCAGCTATGTCCTTAAGGAGATGCCCGCTGCTCATCTCGAGCAGGAGCAAGCCCAAAGGCAGGCGCGCGATTTATCGCAAGCGCGCGTCCAAATTGAACAGCTTGAGACCGAGGCCGCCAAGGATCGCGCCACGGCCAAGGCTTCACTAGTGCAGGCGAGCGGCATACTCGACGACGAGCGCCGGAAGACGGAGCTGCTTCGTGGCGATCTCGCCGAAGCGAAACTGGCCAATGCCGCACTCATGAAGCGTACGGCTGCGGCTGAGCAGGAACAGACCGACGCGGTCACAGCGAGACAACAAGTGGAGCGGACCGCAGCTGACACGGAGCGAACGCTCGCACGAGAACGCGCTGCAGCAGCAGCGGCCGTTGAGGAGCTGAAAGAAGCTCGCATCGAGCGCCAGGCGGCTGAACTGGAGCGAGCCAAGGCAGTCTCAGCGAAAGAGCGTGCCGAGCAGGCCGCAACCGAGACGGCACAGGCTCTGGCACGGGAACGTACTACAGCCGTCATGAATCGTGAGGATCTCGACAGAGCACGCATCGAGCGCGAAGCCGCCGCCCAAGCTCTTTTGGTGCGTGTCGCTAAGCTTCAGGAGGCTCTGGACGAGCAACGCCAGGCCAGTGTTTCTCTTGCCCGCGACTTGGCTGCGGCGCGCGGGGACAACGACAGGCTCAGGACCGAGCGCCGCAGCGCGCAGATCGAACCGCCCCTGAAGCCGCGTTCTGGCCGCGCGGCAGCCAGCCAGGTGAAGGCCGTCAGCAAGAAGATTGGCAAGGTTCGCAACCCTTCGCGGATGACCCGGGTGCGTTCGATCACACTTCCTTATTCGCTCTTGCCAAGACACGTGACACCGCAGTGATTTCCGACTGCGCGGTCCCTTCCGTGGAAGGCCATTTTTGATGCCCCGCACCCCTTCGTAACACATCCGAGGCCTGCTGCCATTTCGGCCAAAGATGAATGGCCTCTCGAATTCACCCTGCTTCATCAGCGAGAGTGTTCTGCGCGATGCGCTATGTCAGACCGATCACGCTGCCTGTCGCGTCCAATTCGCATTGGATCGCCGCCTGCCGCGTTTCCACGCTGCCTTGCCGCGCATAGTCGATGCTGACCTCGATGGGGGCCGAGATCGTCGCCCGACTCAACTGATGTACGAAGCCCGCGCTGGTGACGCGCACGCTGGTCGCCCCCAACGGAGCGGCGGCCGACTCGATGGCATCATGGCAGGCCCGAACGACTTTATCCGGGACGCCCGGCAGCGCCTCGGTTCGGCTGACTGTTGATTGAGTTTTGCTGTCGCCGGGAGGCTGGAGAGCGGCCGGGAGGTCGAGCGACTGTCCGCCCCTTGCGGACGCAACAGCAGTGGCGGTGGCCGAACCTACAGTCCCCGGGGCTGTCGTAGTGCCGCTTGTGCTGGTCTCGCCGTCGTCCGCCGACGAACTGGAGCCGCCGGGGTCGTCGCCAGTCCCTTTGTGCGAGCCGCCCTCGTTGCCGCCGGCGTCATGACCTCCACCGCCCCCATGGTCACCAGAACCATGGCCGCCGTTGCCATGCCCTCCGCCTTGCTGACCACCGGTTGCAGCTCCTGCGCAAACTGCCGCGATCGAGCAAGCTAAGACGAAATACGCACAGGTGAATCCACGCGATTGACGCACGACGACCTCCATGGATGCGTCGGTCCAACCGTCTTTCCGCGGCGTGCAGTCAGAACGGCGCGAACCGCCGCTGCCCCCGAGGCAACCTCGCGATTGCCGCGCCCCCGAAAGAACTAGGGGATCAATCCGGTGTATCAAGGATACCTGGCCGGTAAGCACCGATGAGAGATCGCTTGGCTGGCGAGTGCCGTATCATTCATGTCGAGGCCGACCGTCTGGATGACGCCACAGACGCCTTCATGACCCAATGACCGGAGTCCGAGGAGTGGCCTGGCCGAGGCCCCGGCGAATGCAGAGATCAGCGAATACGCTTACCGCGCCCAGGTCAGCGCACCTCCTCCGAGCCCATCGGCGACACCCCACGCGATGTCGGTTGGGATGGCCTCCAAAAGGCCCCCGGAGGCACGAAAAAGCGTTCGCTTGAGCACTCGCCGCGATGGCGGGCCAGACGGATCACCCCGCTTCAGCCGACCCGCACGACAAAATGCTTCGTCACCGGCTCGATGATCTTCCAGGTTCCCTTGAAATCCGCTTCCACCACGAAGGCGTCGCCGGGGCCGACCTCGACCGGCGTGCCGCCGTCCGGCGTGATGATGATGCGGCCGGCGATCATGTGCACGAACTCATAGTCGGTATAGGTGGCGTGATAGGTGCCGGGCGTCGCCCGCCAGGTGCCCGACAACACCTTGCCGTCCTCGGTCGTGTGCTGGACGGCGGTTTGCATGGTCGGCCTGCCCTCGACGACGATCCAGCCAGCCAGATCGCCTGCGTCCGCGTGTTCGACGGTGCCGAATTTGAGGATTGTCTCGCGTGTCATGTGCCGAACTCCGTTTGGGGATTGCGTGGCGCTGTTTGCCTGGCCGGTCAGATAACCGATGCACCTGCCGCGAGCAATGCCGCCGCCATACGGCCGGCACCTTGGCTGACGGTGCATCAAACAAAAACCCGCCTGTGCGGCGGGTCACTGGCGCAAATCAGCACCATAGGCAAAAATGTACCATAGCTGAGGTCACCGAGTCAAGAAAAAATTCCTATCGCGAAAAGCTGGCGGCGCAAAAGCTGCCAGCACTGGCTGCCACGAGGCCGTTTGTTGATTTTGAAGTCAGAGCCCTGCATGCGGCGCACGCCGCGTCCTTCGGCCCTTGACAGGCGGGTCAGGGTTTGTGATGCGCCGAAACCAGTTCCGCCTTGCGCCTTGCCGTCTCCAGCCCGAGCCCGATGAAGGCGCGCGCGTGCTTGGCCAGCGCCATGTTGTCCGTCCACAGATTGCGCCAGATGGCGGTCTTCTTCGACAGGTGCTCATCGACGATTTCCGAAGAGAAGGATTCGAAGCTGAGATCGTCGCTGTAGCCGATCGCCGTCAGCGCATCGAAGATCGCGGCGAAATCGATATTGCCGGTGCCGAGGAAGCCGCGATGGCTTTCGCCGATATGGACATAGCCGATCTTGTCCGCGGCTTGACGGATGGCCAGCCCGACATCGGCCTCCTCGATGTTCATGTGGAACGTGTCGAGATGCAGGAAGATGTTGTCCGAGCCGGTGTCCTCGATGAAGGCCAGTCCTTGCGCGGCGGTGTTGAGCAGATTGCTTTCGAAGCGGTTGACGATCTCGAGGTTGAGCGTGACGCCGGCCGCCTTGGCTGTCTCGGCAACCTTGGCCAGCGTGCCGGCACTGCGCTGCCATTGATCGCGCGTCGGCGCCTCGACCTGCAATCCGTGGCTGGTCGAGAGAATGCCGGCGACCTTCCGGCCGCCGAGGTCGCGCGTCAGCGCGATGGTGTCGTTGAGGATTTCGACGCCGCGCGCGGCAATCGCCCTGTCGGCGCTCGAAATATCGCCGTCACCAGGCAATCCGATGCTGATCGCCACGCCGAGGCCAAGATCGGCGATGCGCCTGGCGAGCCCGCCGATGTCGACATTGGCGGGGTCGAGATAGGAGAATTCGATGAGGTCGAAGCCGGCCTCCCTGGTGTTGGCCAGCGTGCGCTCCAGATCGGCCTGAGCCGAGCTCGCCGACCAGACGAAAGAATGGATTCCAATACGCGACATCATCGTCTCCGGTGCTGACAAGGTGCGGCCGGGTCATCCCGGCCGCACCGGCCTTGGGAAGAATTTAGCGGGCTGCGGTCCAGCCCTTGTAGTCCTTCAGGTTCTCGGCCGTGATCAGCTTCGGGTCGAGCAGAACGGTCGGCTCCGCCGGCTTCTTGCCGGCCAGCAGTTCGGCCGCCATCGTCAGTGACTGGCCGGCCATTACATAGGGATCCTGCGAGGCCGAGGCCTTGATCATCGAGGTGCCGGAAGAGAGTTCCTTCTCGATATCGGGCGCGCCGTCGACGGCGGTGAAGATGAACTCCGAACGGTTGAGCTGCTTGGCCGCGAGCTGGGCGCCGATCGCCGTCGGGTCATTGATGGCAAACACCGCATCGATCTTGTCGAAGCGGGTGAGCAGCGACTGGAACACCTTCAGGCCGCCGTCGCGCGAGCCTTCGGCATTCTGGTCGTCGGAGAGGATCTTGATGTCGGGATGCTGCGAAAGCACGTTCTTGCAGCCCTTCACCCGCTCCAGGATCGACGACGATGCCGGTCCATTGAGAATGACGTAGTCGCCCTTGCCGCCGGTGTGGTCGACCAGGTACTGGCAGGCCTCTTCGCCGGCCTTGACGTTGTTGGTCATCACGGTGACGTCGGCGCCCGGAGCCGAAACGTCGAAGGCGGCAACGACGATGCCCGCGGCCTGTGCCTTCTTCACCGCCGGCGCGATCGCCTTGGCGTCGACGGCATTGAGCATGATCACGTCGACACCGGCGGCGATGAACGAATCGACCTGCGAGACCTGCTTGTTGAGGTCATAGTCGGCCGATACCGAGGTCACCTCGACTTTCGGGTTGATCTTCTTGGCCGCGTCCTCGATGCCCTTGATGGTGGCGACGAAGAAGGGATTGCCGAGTAGGCCGACCGAGATACCGACCTTGTTGAGGTCCTTGGCCGAAGCAGGCGCGATGGCGAGCGACGCGAGTGCGACGCCGCAGAGCAGTTTGGCGATGGTTTTCATTGCTTTCCTCCGATTGCCCCGCGCCTCTCACGGTGCGTTACACAAACCGGTCGTTGACGCCGGCGACTAAGGTCAATCACGTTCTTGCTCCTGCCTGGAGCCTGTAGCGGTCGAGGGCGACCGCCACGATGATGACCAATCCCTTGATGATGTACTGCCAGATGTCCGAGACACCGGCCAAGATGAGCCCGTTGGAGAGCACCGCGATGATCAGGCCGCCGATCAGCGTTCCCCAGATCGAGCCGACGCCGCCGACGAAGCTGGTGCCGCCGAGAATGACCGCGGCAATGGCGTCGAGTTCGTAGGACTGGCCCAGCTGCAAGCCGTTGGCGGCGTAGAGCCGGGCCGCCGACATGGCGCCGCCGAGGCCGGCCAGCAGGCCGGAAACGCCATAGACGAAGAGCAGCACCAGCGGCACCTTGATACCGGTCAGCCGCGCCGCTTCGGCATTGCCGCCGACGGCGTAGATCCAGGTGCCGAGCACGGTGCGCTTGAGCACCAGCCAGGACAGCACCACCACCGACAGTGCGATGATGACCAGCCACGGGATGCCGAACAGCGAACCGTTGCCGATGAAATCGAACGGCAGGTCCGAATTGAACACCGTCGTGTCCTGGCCGAGCAGGCGGGCGACACCGCGCACCGCGGTCAGCGAACCCAGCGTGACGATGAAGGGCGGCAGCTTGATGTAGGCGATGAGCAGCCCGTTGATGAGGCCGAAGCCGAGGCCGACCAGAATGGCCGCCGGCACGCCGAGCAAACCCCAGTCCGACACCAGCGATACGATCACCGCCACCATCGCCGATGCGGCGAGGATGGCGCCGACAGACAGGTCGATGCCGCCGGTGAGGATGACGAAGGTCATGCCGGCCGCCAGCACGATGTTGATCGACGACTGCTGGGTGACGATCAACAGGTTGGTCTCGGTCAGGAAGCGCGGGTTCAGGAACTGGAAGCCGGCCGCCAGCAGGATCAGCACCGGCAGCATGCCAAGGGCAGCGAAAGCCGTGCGCAACCGTCGGCTCGTGCCGGTGGCCTGGCCGCCTGCGCTGATCTCGGTCGCCTTGTCGGTCATTGCTGAGCCGCTCCCGTTGCAAGTTCCATGATTTCCTCCTGGCTTAGCGGTTCGCCTTGCGATGCCGTCACCTCGCCCGATATCTTTCCGTCGCGCATCACCAGCACGCGATCGGCGACACCGATCACCTCGGGCAGTTCGCTGGAGATCATCAGGATGGCGATGCCCTGCTTGGCGAGATTGTCGATCAGCCGGTAGATTTCCGATTTCGCTCCGACATCGACGCCGCGGGTCGGCTCGTCGAGGATGACGACCTTCGGCTCGGTCTCGAGCAGGCGGGCGAGCAGCACCTTCTGCTGGTTGCCGCCCGACAGCGAGCCGGCATTGGCCTGCACCGAACTGGTGCGGATGGAGAGATCGGCAACGGCCTTGGAAGCACGCCTTTCGGCGGCCGCGAAGTCGCGCAAGCCGCCGGCGCGCGAATCCCGCGCCAGCACGCCCATGCTGATATTGTCGGAGATCGACATGTCGAGGAACAGGCCGAGTTCCTTGCGGTCCTCGGTCAGATAGGCGATGCCGGCATCGAGCGCCTCGCGCGGCGAGCCGATGGTTACAGGTTTGCCGTCGAGTTCCAGCGTGCCTGAAATGTGCCTGTCGGCGCCGAAGATCAGCCGCGCCAGCTCTGTGCGGCCGGAACCGACCAGACCCGCCAGCGCCAGCACCTCGCCCTTGTGCAGGTCGAACGAACAGTTTTTCAGGAGACGGCCGTCGGACATGGCGCGCACCGAGAGCGCCACCGCGCGCTTTTCGTCCGGCGGCCGATGATCCTTCTTGTAGAAAGCCGACAAATCGCGGCCGACCATCATCGAGACGAGGCGCGAGGCACTGAGGTCGGCACGCTCGAGCGTGCCGACATAACCGCTGTCGCGCAGCACGCTGACGCGGTCGGCAAGCTGGTAGACCTCTTCCATGCGGTGGCTGATGTAGATGATGGCGATGCCTTGCGATTTCAGCGTCGCGATGACCTCGAACAGCCGGTCGGTCTCGCGCGAGGTCAGCGACGTGGTCGGCTCGTCCATGACGATGATGCGCGCATTGGTCGATAGCGCGCGGGCGATCTCGACCAGCTGGCGCTCGCCGAGCGACAGGCTGGAGACCATGTCGCGGGCCGAAAAGGAAACGCCGAGCCGCTTGATGATCTCGCTGGCGCGCCGGGTGCACTGGTCGCGATCGACGATGCCGAAGCGTCGCGGCTCGTTGCCGAGGAAGATGTTCTGCGCCACCGTCAGATTGGGCGCCAGCGACAGCTCCTGATAGATCACCGCGACGCCGCTGGCGCGCGCCTTGATCGGATCGCCGGTCGCAGCCGGCATGCCGTCGATCAGGATCTCGCCGCCGGCATCCGGCCGATAGGCGCCTGAAAGCACTTTCATCAATGTCGACTTGCCGGCGCCGTTCTCGCCCATCAAGGCGTGCAGCTCCCCGGCATGGGCGCTGAGCGAGACATCGTGCAAGGCACGGATCGCGCCGAACGTCTTGGAGATGTGCCGCATCTCCAGCACCGGCTGGCGCGCCGTCTCGGCCTGGGCAATCGCACTCATCGCGCACCTCCCACTGCCGCACCGGCGACGCCCTGGTCCATCGTGGCGTCACGCCAGTTGCTGCGATAGCCTGCCAACCCGGTGAAACGCGACGCGTGCACCGGCTCTGGAACTTCGGCGGCGAATTCGCGCCCGACGCTCTCGAAGGCGAGCGCCGCTGCACCCGTGGCGCTGCCCTCCAGCGTGGCGCCCTGCAGGAAAGCCTGGCCGGGACGCAACTGCGCCAGCAGTCCGGCCAACACACCGCCTGTGTTCAGCCCGCCATCGACGATCACCGTGTTGTTCGAATGGATGAGGTCGAGCGACAGATCGACCATCAGCGCGACGTAGAGCAGCGCCGCCGCCGCGCGTTCCTCGGCATCGGGCGTGCGCCCCACCAGCCGGCCGGACTGACTGGGCATCGGCCCACCTGGCGCGAAGCTCGGCAGCGCCATGATGCCGGCATCGATCACCCGCTGCACCACCGGACGGGCGATCTCGCCTTGCCAGCCGCCGCTGATGGTTGCGAATTCGCGCCCGCCCATGAAGCGAATGGTCGGCACCGGGCCGCCATCGACATCGACGTTGACCAGCATGTCGCGATCCCGGTCGAGCGTGTCGAGCGGGCAGTCCGGATTGAGCACGACGACCCAGGTGCCGGTCGAAACGACGGTGACCGGGCCAAGCTCCTGCCGGCGATAGGCATAGAGCGCCGCATTCGAATCATGGACGCCGTTGTGGATGGCGATCGGTCGCGCCGCAGCGCCGAGGCGGTGCTCGCCGATAACGGTGCCGGCGCGCTCGAAGCCAGGCATCCGGTCACGCCAGCCCTGCGCGTCGACCAGCGAGGAAAAGTCCTGGCTCCGCGGCGCCCACAGATGCGAATGGCAGCCGAGATAGGACACTTCCGAGACCGCCCGCCCGCCAAGGCGCCAGCTCCAGTATTGCGGATAGCCGAGGATCGATTTCGACGTAGCGAACGCGTCGGGATCGACCTCCTGCAGCCACAGCATGTGGCGGCCGTAGTTGAAGCCGAGCGGCAGCCGCGGCGAAAAGGTCTCCGAAAAGTCCGGAATGCGGCGATCGATCCGCGCGGCAATCTCGGCCGGCGGCTCTTGCTCGTAGTCGAGGATCGGATGCGTCAGCGCCGCTTCGTCGACCAAGGCAAAGGTGCAGCCATGGCCCGACACCATGACCCCTTCCACTCCATGACCGTCGACCGTATCGGCAACGGCGCTGAGCGCCCAATGGTGGAGCGCCGCCTCGTCGAGCACGCTGAAGCCGCCTTGGCGCATCCATTTCGGCTGTGTCCGGCGCTCGTCGATGATCCGCCCGTCCTGGCCGAAGACGAACAGCTTCGAATTGGTCTTGCCGAAATCGAGGACAGCCACCTTCACTGGATGGCTCCCGAGGCTATCCGCACCATGACGCCGGCGTCTTCCAGCATGCGCGCATCGGCGTCGGAGAGACCGTCGTCGGTGACCAGCGTGCCGATGCGGGAAAGCGGCAGCGCGACATTGCGCGCGTGGATCGACAGTTTGCGGCTGTCGGCCAGCACCACGATCTGGTCGGCGCAAAGGCTGAGATCGACGATCGAGCGTACCAGCAGCGGGTGCGATTCCATCACGCCTTCCTGGCCAAGGCCTTGCGCGCCGAGAAAGAATTTGGAGGCATAGAAGGGCACGGCCTGGCTGAGCGAATGGATGATGCCGGGTTCGCGATGCAGATCACCGCCCGCAACCGTCAGGCTGCAATGGCCGTGGTCGCTGAGATAGGCCGCCAGCGGCATCGAGTTGGTGTAGAGGCGGATGTTGCGCTCGGCCAGCTTGACGCCCAGATGGAAGCAGGTCGAGCCGCCATGCACGATGACGGCGTCGCCGTCGCGCACCATGGTCGCCGCGAGAGCGGCGATCTGCCGCTTGGCCTCGACCGCAAGGTCGCGGTTCTCGTCGTAAGGCCTGGCGTAGGCAACACCGGCCTGGGAAGCGCCGTCGAGCGCCGAGATGCCGCCATAGACCTTCCGCGCTTCGCCGGCCTCGTCGATCCTGTCGATATCGCGCCTGACCGTCGCGGCTGAAACGCCAAGCCGCTCCTGCAACTCGCGCACCGAAGCGAACGGACGATCCCGCAACAGTTCGACGATCTGACGCTGACGGCCGGAGTCGCTCAATTCTTTCCTCCCGGATGCCATTTTCCATGGCAATTGGCGTAACTTACTCAACATTAGTCGGATTGCAAGCGTGTTTGATGACAGTAGATCACTATTGACGTAGATCACTCGTTTCTGCGATATCAGCGCCAATTCGATCCCGGCAACGGGATTTCGCGCAGGACACGGCCGAGCCGTTGGAGGAAAAGCGCCATGGCGACCCAAGCTGACGCGCAGGAACTGGCGGCCTTGCGGGCGCTTTCGGCCAGCATCGGGCGGAGCCCGCATCTCACCCAGGCGGCAGGCGGCAACACCTCGCTGAAAGCCGGCGACACGCTGTGGATCAAGGCCTCCGGCACCTGGCTGAAAGACGCGCTCGTCGATGACATCATGGTGCCGGTGGCGATGGCGCCGCTGCTGAAAGCCGTCGAACAGCGCGATCGCGCCGCCGACCAGCCGCAGGGTTTCACCATTGCAGCGCTCAACCCGCGCGGCCTGCGGCCATCGATTGAGACCACGGTGCACGCTTTGATGCCGCAGCGCGTCGTTCTGCATGTCCATTGCGTCGACACCATCTCGCTTGCCGTGCAGGCCGATGGCGAGGCCGAGGTCGCCAAGCGGCTCGATGGCATCGAATGGGCCTATGTGCCCTATTTCCGGCCCGGCCTGCCGCTTGCACGCGGCATTGCCGAAAAACTGCGGCCTGGTGTCGACGTGCTGATCCTTGGCAATCACGGGCTGGTCGTCGCTGCCGAAACCGTCGCCGGGGCGGAGCTTCTGCTGCGCCGTATCAGGTCATTGCTGGCCCGGCCGGCGCGCGCGACCGCCGCACCCGACCTCGACGCCTTGGCCGCGCTCGCCGGCGACAGCGGCTACAGATTGCCGGCCGATGTCGAAGCGCATGCGGTTGCGCTCGACCCTGAGAGCCGCCGCATGGCGCAGGCCGGCAGCCTCTATCCGGACCACGTCATTTTCCTCGGCCAGGGCTCCGTCGTGGCGAAGTCAGGCGAGGCCGTGGCCGATGTCGTTGCACGACTGGGCACGTCGCCTGCGGCGATCCTGTTTCCCGGCGCAGGCGTGCTGATGCGCGGCGACGCCAGTGCCGGCGCCGATGCCATGCAACGCTGCCTCGCCGACGTGACGGCGCGTGTCGACATCGCCGCGCGGCTGAACTATCTCACCGCCTCCGAGAATGACGAGCTGGTCAACTGGGACGCCGAGCAATATCGCCAGAAGCTCAACGCGGGTGGCGGCTAGCATGGACATGATGCCACTTGTCATCGGCATCGACATTGGCACATCAGGTGCGCGCGCCGTCGCCATGCGCCCTGATTTTTCCATAGCCGGGCATTCGGCCGTTCCACTCGACAGGTTTGGCGGCGATGGCCGAGCCCCCACGGCGTGGTGGCAAGCGGTCAAGGCGGCGCTGACGGAGCTGCTTTCCGGCATCGACCGCACGGCGGTCCGCGCCATCGCCGTCGACGGCACCTCCGGCACGCTGCTGCCGGTCGACGCCGCCGGGCTGCCGCTGGCCGAACCGCTGATGTACAACGACAAGGTCGATGACGACGGCCTCCTGGCCGCGATCGCCCGCACCGCGCCGGCTGCAAGTGCAGCGCACGGAGCGACATCCGGCCTCGCCAAGGCCCTGCGCTTCCAGCATCTACCGGGCATTGCGGCAGTGCTGCATCAGGCCGACTGGATTGCCGGAAACTTCTCCGGCCGCTTCGACGTCAGCGACGAGAACAATGCCCTGAAGACAGGTTATGATGTCGAGGCCCGCCGCTGGCCGGAATGGATCGCGGCGACCGGAATGCGCATGGAGTTGCTGCCGCGCGTGGTCGTGCCGGGCGAGGTCACGGGCGCCCTCACCGCGGAAGCCGGGGAACTGTTCGGCTTGCCGCGCGATGTGGCCGTCGTCGCCGGCACCACGGATGGCTGCGCCTCGTTCCTGGCGACCGGTGCTGCCGCGATCGGCGACGGGGTCACTGCGCTGGGATCCTCGCTGACCATCAAGATCCTGTCCGACCGGCCGATTTCGGCGCCGCGCTTCGGCATCTACAGCCATCGGCTCGGCAACGCCTGGCTGGCGGGCGGTGCCTCGAACTCAGGCGGCAAGGTGCTGGCCCAGCACTTTCCGCTCGCCCGTATCATTGAACTCAGCGCGACAATCGACCCGGAGACGGGCACCGGCCTCGATTACTATCCGCTTCCCGCCACGGGCGAACGGTTTCCGATCGCCGATCCGGCGCTGCCGCCTCGCCTTGCGCCGCGGCCGGCGGACGACGCCGATTATCTGAAAGCGATGTTCGAAGGCATCGCCGCGATCGAAGCGCTCGGCTATGACAGGCTTGCCGAACTCGGCGCGCCCACGCTGATATCGGTCAGGAGCGTCGGAGGCGGGGCAGCGAACCCGGCCTGGACGGCAATCCGGCGTCGCAGGCTCGGCGTCGATTTCCTGCCCGCGCTTTCCGACGAGGCCGCCGCCGGCACGGCGCGGCTGGCGCTGATGGGTGCAAGCCGGGCAGGACTCCTATGAGCGCGAAAACGATCGAACGTCTCGACGGCCTCGGGCCGCTGGCGGAGCGCTATAATGTGTTCCTGCTCGACCAGTTCGGCGTGCTGCACGACGGCACGCGGCCCTATCCAGGCGCGGTGGCAGCGCTATCGGCGCTGAAACGCGCCGGCAAGACCGTGGTGCTGGTTTCGAACTCCGGCAGGCGGGCTCAACCCAATGAAAGCCGGCTCATGAAACTCGGCTTCGAACCGGGAAGCTGGGATCATTTCGTTTCTTCCGGCGAGGTGGCGTGGCGATCCTTTGGGGAGATGGCGGCGTCGGGAAAGCTGCGCCCGGGGACAAAATGCCTGCTGATCAGCCGCGACAATGACCGCTCCGCGATCGAAGGCCTGCCATTTGCGCTGACCGGGTCCGGCGATGAGGCCGAGCTGGTGCTGATCGCGGCCAGCGAGGGTGACCGCTTTGACTTTGACCATTATCGCAGGCTGTTCGCGCCGGCGGCGGAGCGGCGGGTGCCGTGTTTCTGCACCAATCCCGACATCATCATGCTGACGGCCGTTGGCCCTCGTTTCGGCGCCGGCCGGTTGGCCGATCTCTACGAAAGCCTGGGCGGCAGCGTTACCCGCATCGGCAAGCCCGACACCGCGATTTTCGACGCCGCGCTGGCGCTGGCCGGCGAGCCGGACCGTGGCACCGTGGTCTGCGTCGGCGACAGCGTCGAACACGACATATCGGGGGGAAACAGCACCGGCATCGCCACCGCGCTGGTGCTGAGCGGAATACTGGCGGACACACCGGATCTCGCCGCTGTTTTCGACGAACAGCAGGCTTGGCCGGACTACATCATGGACAGCTTCAGCTTCCGCTGACCGCTTCCAGCATGCGCCGCGCGCTCTCCTCGTCGGTGATCAGGATGGTTGGGGCGATGAGGGTCATGGCGCCGAGCAGCGCTTCGGTCTTCTCCTCGCCACCGGAGGTGAGGATGCGGATCGGCGCCTTGCGCAGACGGTCGACATCCACCGACATCACGTGGCTGTTGACGGGATGGTCGACCAGATCGCCGTTGCGGTCGAAGAAATGGAACAGGAGGTCACCCACGGCGCCACGCGCAAGCAGGGCCTCCCGATCCGCCTCCTTGAGGAAGCCACCACGAGAGAAGGTGGTGGCCGAGGCGATCCCGCCGACGCTCAGCAGAACGGCATCGAGCACGTCGGCCATTTCGAAAATCTCCTGCAGGCCGCAGCGCTCGATCAGGGCGATCTTGGTCTCGACGCTGTCGACCACGGCTGGTGTCGGCATCAGATAGCCGTCGCCCTGGAATATCTGAGCGAAGCGCCAGGCGAACTCGGCTGGGTTGACCCGGCGCACGACGCCGACACCGCCAAGCAGCGAAATCACCTTGAAGTCGGTGAGCGACTTGGCGCTGATGAAAGGCAGGCTCGAGAACAGCGTCTGCCCCCAGCCGACGCCGACCCGCATGCCGGACTTCATCGTGTCCGACAGGAAGCTGCCGGTCTTGGCGCTGATCGCTGGTATCGGATCGGCATCGGCTGCCGAAAGCGGCGCCACCAGCGCCTGCTGCAGCCCGAACGTCTTCTCCAATGCGCGCTCAAGCCGCACGATTTCCGACAATTCGCTCTCGATGGTGATCTTCACTTCGTTGCGCGCCCGGGCATCCGCCAGCATGCGCACGATGGTGACGCGACCGACGCCGAGCACGTCGGCGATCTCGTTCTGCGTCATCTGTTCGACGAAATACATCCAGGCGGCGCGAATCCTGAGGCGATCCGTCCGGCTTTCGCTGGCGACCTGCTCGGTTGCCTCGCCTCGACCGTCTTCGCTTTCGCCCTGTCGTCGTCTGCCCAAGTCTGTCTCTCCCCCTGCGGCGACGGACGAGGGCGCCGCCGCCGATTCTGCATGCTGGTCTAGTATCGCCTATTGATCTACCTATCGATAGGAACAATGTAGAGAGTGGCGGCTGCCCCGGTCGGCTATCCGCAGCAAATTTCAAGGCGATCCGCGATGCTCCGACAAATCTCCGAAGATGTCCGCGTCAATCTGAAGGACCGGCTGCGGGAAGTCCGCGAAATCATCCGCCAGAGCCGCCATGACGGCAGCGGCCATGCCAGCATCCTGCGCGAAGCAACCAGCCATCTGCCGCCGTTTCCAGGCAAGGGCATCGAAGGCCTGCTCAGCCATGCCGCGAGTGCCGTCGACGAAGCACTGTCGATCGCCGAAGCTTTCGTCCCGCATGAGCGCCCGATCAAGGTGGACGGCACCACGGTGAAGGGCCTCGGCACCTATTTCCCGGTCGGCAACGAGGATCGCCAACTGGACGCCGAGCGCCTGTTCCGGCGCGATATGTATTATCTGACCAAAGCGGTGCTTGCCGGCCTGAACATCGACAATGCCCGCATCCACGAAGCCGATTTCGCGGCCGTCCATGCCACGATGCGCAAGCGGCATGGCGATCTCCTGGCCGCATTGGCCGCGCCGGGTGCCGGACTGCAGGCAATCGCGGCCACCTGCTCGGCGCTGCTGGTCGAGTGCCTCAATCAGCGTCCCGTTCGCTTTGCCGAGACCGTGCCGGGAACGCCGGCGGGCGGCCGGGCGCTCGACATAAGCTGCCTGGCGCCGCTCGCTTTGGCCTGCGGCCTGGCGACCACCGGCAGCGACGGCGCGCCGGAGCCGGACATGCTGGAGATCGCGATCCTGGCGGCGGATATTCGCCACGATCGCATCGTTCAGGCTTGCGCCAAGGCAAACCCGATCAGTGAATTGACACCGGTCTTCGCCACCTTGCTTGCCCATCTGCCGTAGTCAGCCGGCCTGGGCTAGCCTTCGGCGGCCATGGCCATAATCGCTTTCTTGGCGCGCTGGATCGAAGCCGGGCTCATCGAGAGTTCGGTCAGCCCCATCTTCACGAAAGTCGCAATCAGATCCGGACGGCCGGCTGCCTCACCGCACATGCCGACCATGATACCGGCGGCGACGCCGGCTTTTGCCGTCATTTCGATCGCCGACATGACGGCCGGATTGGTGACGTCATTGAGCTTGGCGACGGTCGGATTGAGCCGGTCGGCGGCCATGATGTACTGGGTCAGATCGTTGGTACCGATCGAGAAGAAAGCGACCTCCTTGGCCAGCGCCGGGGCAATCAGCACGGCGGCCGGGGTTTCGATCATGACGCCGAGACCGAATGATGCGTGCGGCACGCCTTCGGCTTTCAGCTCGGCCGTGCATTCGTCAACCAGCACGCGCGTCTGCCTGACCTCCGAGATGTCGGACACCATCGGCAGCATCACCTTGATGTTGCCGTGCACGGCTGCGCGCAGCAGCGCCCGCAGTTGGCGCTTGAAGATGTCGGGCCGGTCGAGACACATGCGGATGCCGCGCCAGCCGAGGAAGGGGTTCTCCTCGTCGGGAAATTCGATGCCGGCAATCGGCTTGTCACCGCCGATGTCGAGCGTGCGCACAATGACCGGATAAGGCGCAAAAGCCTTGGCCAGCGCCGCATAGGTCTCGGCCTGCATGTCTTCCGAGGGCAGATGCATATGGCGCATGAACAAAAGCTCGGTGCGGAACAGGCCGATGCCCATGGCACCAGCCTCTTGCGCCGCTTCGATTTCCTCGAGTGAGCCGATATTGGCCGCCACCTCGATGATCCTGCCGTCCGCGAGCTTCGGCGTCACCGTCTTGAAGACGGTCAGCCCGGCGCGCTCCTTTGCCGCCGCTTCGACGCGGCCGGCGAAATCGGCACGGGTCGCCTCGTCGGGGTCGATGATCACATGGCCGGCATTGCCGTCGAGCGCGACGTCTCGCGCGGTACGCAAGGCATTGACCTGGTCGCCGAGGCCGAGCACGGCCGGAATGCCGTGCGAGCGCGCGATGATGGCGATGTGCGAGGTGGCGCCGCCATGGCCGCACACCACGCCGCCGATACGCTTCAGCGGCGCGCGTGCCAGATCCCAGGCGCCGATGTCGTCGGCGATCAGGATAGCGCCTTCGGGGATGTTTTCGAGGCTGAGATCGTCTTGGCCCAGCAACACCAGGCAAATCTGCCGCCCAACGGCGTGGACATCATCTGCCCGCGCGTTGAGATAGTGATCGTCGACGGCGCTGAATTCGGCGGCAATGGTGGAGGCGGCGGTGATGACGGCGGAAACCGCGTCGTTGCCGCCCTTGATCAGGCCCTCGGCCTCACCAGTCAGGCTGTCGTCGGCGGCGATATCGCGCAGCGCGGCGACGATGCCGCGGTCTCCAGCCGACAGGCTGTCCTGCGCCAACGCATGATCCATGCGGGCCTGGACCGCGCCGACAGCCGTGCGGAACCGGTCGATCTCGCCTTCTATCTCCTCGGCCCGCAACATCCGGCCCTGTCCAGCGATATCGGGTGGGAAATGCGCAAAGGCCGGGCCGATGGCGAAACCTTCGCTGGCGGCCACGCCACGCAAGCGGTTTGCCCCGCCAGGTGCCGCCAGCAGGGATCCCGGCGCGGGTGCCGCTTCCTGCCCGGCATCGTTGGCTGGGCTCTGTGCTTCCGCTTCATCATCGAGGCCGGCCCGCGGATTCTCGAGATAGCCGATCAGCGCCTCGAGCGCCTCGATGGCATCGGCGCCATTCGCCCGCACCGTGACTTCCTGGTTCTCCTTGACCGCCAGCAGCATCAGCTTGACCGAACTCTTGGCGCTGACCGCCTTGCCGTCCTTGATCAGTTCGACGTCGGATTCGAAGCCCTTGGCGAGCTTCACGAACCGCGTCGCGGGACGGGCGTGCAAGCCTTCATGCACTCTGACGATGGTCGAGCGTTCCATGGCAAATACTCTGGTTTTGGGCGCCGCTCCCAACATAGGCCGCGGCGCGAATGCTGTCAGGCGGCGATGGTGATGATCGCGCCGGTCTTCAGGGCGGCCACGAGCGCTTGCGGGTCGACTTGCGACGCACAGATCTCGCCCGGCCTCTCGGCCTCGGTAGCGCCGTTGAACGAAATGACGACATGACCCATTTCCAGCACCTTGCTCCACGCGCTGGAGCCGACCGCTGTGATCACAGCGGCAACCGGGCCGAGGGTGATCGAAGCGCCCTTGGCGGGCGCTCCGTCACTGGGTCCCTGCTCCGCCTTGTGGAGCACCGAAACCTCGGCAAGCTCCGGCGGCGAGCCATCCGCAAACAGGATGACCACGCCCCCTTCGGCAAGGTCCGCCACTTCGGGGCCGATGGCAGTGACCCGTGTTCTCAAAAGAACCGTCATATGGCGAACCTCATTTTTTCAACTTTCCCTAGAGCGGTGAACCGCTCTATCTCTTTGTTTTGACGCAATTTCCAAGGGAAAGCATTGAGCGCTTTTCCCGGAATTGCCTTAGAACACGATCAGGCTGACGACCCAGGCGATCAGCACCGAGACCGGACCCATGATCTGGCGGCTGATGAGCACCGCCGGAACGCCGATTTCGATCGTCTTAGGCTTGGCCTCGCCGAGCGCCAGGCCGACGGGGACGAAGTCGCAGCCCACCTGGGTATTGTAGGCAAACAGCGCCGGCAGTGCCATTGCCGGCGAAATCGTGCCGTTGGCGATCTGCGGGCCGATGATGGCAACGCCGATGACCTGCGCGATGACAGCGCCTGGCCCGAGGATGGGCGACAGGAACGGCAGGCCGCAGATCGCCGAGATGATCAGCAGGCCGACGATGTTGTTGGCCAACGGACCCATCGGCTGCGCCAGCACATCGCCGATCCCGGTATACAGGATCAGACCGATGAGCATGGTCACGAAGGCCATGAACGGCAGCACGTTGCGGATGACCTGGTCGATGGTGCGGCGGCCGGCATTGAAGAAGATGCCGACGATACGTCCCATGACGCGGCCGATCGTGCTGATGAGGCCGATCAGCCCACCTTCGCTCGGCAGCGGCTGTGGTGCCGCGGTCGCATTGTTGCTTGAACTCATCGCTGCTGCTCCCCCTGCAGTCGTGATCGTTTCGGATCCGTCCGCCATTGTGATGTTGGCCGGCTTCACGCCCGAAACGTAGATGTCCTCGGTGATGAACTGGGCCAGCGGCCCGGATTGACCGACCGGCGTCAGATTGACGGTCGGGATACGTTTGCGCGGATAGACGCCGCATCGTGCGGTGCCGCCGCAATCGACGACGACAACCGCCATCTCGCTTTCGATCGGCGGTGCCCTGAAGCCGTCGACGGCCTCGGCGCCGGTCATGTCGGCGATGAGCTGCGCCACCGGGTGAATGCCACCACCGGTGACGGAAACCACCTTGCTGCGCTGTTCGGTCGGCTCGATGATGAGCGGGCCACCCCAGCCGGTTTTGCCCTGGGAGATCTTTACGGCTTTATATGTCTTGGCCATGATGTCCTCCCCGCCCTTACAGCTCGACGCCCTGGCGGCGTGCCATGATCGCGGTGATGCGTTCGGTCAGCATGCCCTTGAGCAGGATGACGACGAGGCCGACGATGGCGTACCAGATCGCCACCTTGACGTGGTAGCCGGCGACGACGACGCCCTTCTTTTCCAGCTCCAGCAGCGCGACGAGAATGCCGCCCCAGACGAAATACTCGCCGGGATTGATGTGCGGGAACAGGCCGAGCGGCGGGTGCACATAGGACACGGCCGCGTCATAGAAGGCTGGCTTGTGCTTTTCTTCCAGGAACGATCCGAACGTATAGGCCATCGGATTGGTGAGGAAGAACACCGCCAGCAGCGGCAAAAGCGTGTAGCGCGTCAGCGCGATCCGGCCGGCGCCGCGCGCCAGGCCATGCACGCGCTCTTCACCGACCAGTTCGGTGACGGCATAGAAGGCCGTCATCAGCACCACCAGCGTCGGAATGATGCCGGTGACGAAGCCGGCGAAGACCTCGCCGCCCTTCTGGAAGATGCCGATGAAATACTTGCCGATGGCGGTCAGCCAGCCGAGCTGCTCTTCCTGCTGGACGTCCTTCAGCTTTTCCTTGAACTGATCGACGGTAATCGGTCCGCTGTCCGCTTGTGCGAGGACAACGAGATGGTCGGAGGCATGCTCGACAGCGAGCTTGCCATGCAATGCGGCATCCGAAACCATGGCACCTGCGACATGCAGATTGTGCACGGCCATGTCGGCATGCTGCGCCAACAACGAAAATACAGACATTTCTCCTCCTTATGCCACCCGCCGGTTGATCCCAGTCGGTGCGCGGCGTCCTCTATCCCTTTGATTTAGAGCCCGAAATCATCCGGCTCTAAGCCCTTGCTACGTTCAAACCGGACAGGCCCGGCTTCTTCCCCGGCTCCGACCGTGTCTTGTCGATCTGCTCGATCGCCCGTTTCACGGCCTCGGCCACACCGGGTTCCCCCTCCCCCATGATTGCAGGGTTGGACCGGAGTCGATCGAGGGGAACACCCTCGAATTCTTCATGTCTCTTGAACTTGGTGAAGACGGAACGGCCGCTCATCACCATCAGGCGGCGCACGACCAAATCGGGCGTCACCACCACGAGCGCGATGGTGCCCTTGGCCAACCGGCCGCGAAAATTGCCGGCTCCGACGAAGCCGTCCTTGTACTGGTCGGTGACGCCCCTGAAGACATCCGAATAGTGCCGCATCTGCAGCCAGACGCCGAGCGACTGCAGCGCCCACACGATAACCAGCAGAAGCAGTCCCCACTGCCAAATCGCCATTCGGTTCTCCTCCCGAAGCCTCAGTTGAATCGCACCTTGGACTGGCGCGTGACAACAGCAAAGTGAGAACATTTGTTTCCGAGAATGTCAATATGTATGATATTGGCCTCTGAAGCGGTCCTCCACAGGGCCGCTGACAGATTTCGGCGGCGGCGCGCTTGTGCTAGGCTGACCGGGAAACAGGATACGAGGAAACATGGACCTGCCCTTCAGGGACGAACTGGCCTTGATGCCCGATCTTCGCCATCGGCTGCGGCAGTTGCGCTGGTTCCGCGCCACCTTTCGCGGCAGCGCCAAGGTGGTCTCGGACACGTTCGGCGTGCGCTTCGAGATCGACGAGGCCAAGCTCACCAGGGCCTTTCTCGACTGGGTCGAGATCATGGAGGCGCAGAAGCGCTTCGCCGCGATCGACCGCGCCGACTTCATCGTCTTTGCCGCCGGCCTCGTGCTGCGTGAGCTGATAAAACAGGCGCCGGCCAGGGAAATCTCCGGCCTCACGCAGCTGATCGAGACGGAAACGAACGCCGGCACGCTGGAAATCGTCCGCTTCTGGCCGGAGGGTTTCCTCTACACCAACTACTGCGTCTCGGTGATTTCGGCGATCCACGAGCAGGAATTCGGCACGGCACCCGGCATCGACAAATGCGCCGACGATTTGCGCACCTGGTGGTCCTATCGCGAGAATGTGACCGAGATGCCGGCCTATGCGGTGGCTTTCCTCGACCGCTTTCTCGGCGCCGAACCGAACTGGATCACCCCGGATCGCGCGCAGTCCCGGCAAGCCATGCAGCGGGCGCTCGGGTCTTCCCGTGCGAGCGATGCGTTGCGCCAGCTTTGAGCCCGCTCTTCGCGTCCCCAAAACCGCACGTGCTATTGAACATTTGACTTTTTGCCGATAGCGATGTGCGAAAATTGACTCGAGAGGGAAACGCGTGGCGCGACCAAGGCCTATTATTTTCGATTGCGACGGCGTTCTTGTCGACAGCGAGCCTCTGGCCGCCCGCGCCTATGAGCGCGTCTACGAAAAGCACGGCATGCCCGGCGTCAACACCAGCATCATCGCCCAATGCATCGGCATGAAGCAGTCCGATATCATCGCCAGGATCAAAGATTTGACCGGCCACCAGTTTCCGGCGGCGGCGGACGGCGACATCTGGGCCGAGACCAAGGTGCTGTTCTCGCAGGAATTGAAGCCGACACCGGGAATCACTGCCTTTCTGGAGGCGCTTGCAGGCGACCGCTGTGTCGCCTCGTCCTCCTCCGTCGAGCGCATAAACCACAGCCTTGCGGTGACCGGGCTGGCGCGTTTCTTCGGCGATGCGATCTACAGTTCCTCGATGGTCAAGAACGGCAAGCCCGCGCCGGACATCTTCCTCTTCGCGGCGGACAAGATCGGCGCCAATCCCGGTGACTGCATCGTCATCGAGGACTCGCCCTTCGGCATCCAGGGCGCGATCGCCGCCGGCATGACGGCGATCGGCTACACCGGTGGCGGCCATACCTATGCCGAGCACGCCGCGCGGCTGACGGCTGCCGGTGCCGATTTCGTCTGCGCCGACTGGCAAGAAGTTAGCCGGCAATTGGCTAGATTTGGTGTGCCGGCCTAGTTTAGACGATACTTTGTGAATCCACGGCTGGCCCATTCGCCAGGCGGCACGAGTGAGCCCACACGGAAGTTGAAGGACAGGACCCTCGTCGCATCGGCGTCGACTTCGCATCGGAAATTTAGGTTGTACCAAGCGTTTCTGGTGCTGAAGGCGGCCTGCGGAGGATTGAGAACATTGCCTTTGTCCAGCGTAATGGTTGGCACCCATTTGACCGTATAGTCGGCACTTTGCAGTTCCCGGCTCAGAACGTTGCCGCAAAGGGTGGCCACCCGCTGACCGCGCGGCACATTCTCCATAGAGCTTGTAGCGAACGCATTGCCGGTTGCCCCTTGCGAGTAAAGCTTTCTGACGCCCGGAAGGCCGGAATAGATTGGTGATCCTGCAACGTCGTCGTTGGTGGGATTTGACCTTCCAGCATTCCCGATCGGCGCTTTGAAAGCTCTTGCGGGTTTGAACGTCATTGTCTTGGCAGGTTTGGACTTTGCCTTTCCAGTCGAAGCTGGAGGCGCCGGCTTGTCACCGGTCTCAGCCGTCAATGGCTTTGGCGTCACGACGGCTTGCTTTTCGTCAGGTTGCGGTGCGAGTTCTTGTTTGTCCGGCTGCTGTTTGTCGGTGTCCTCGGTCGCCTGCTTTTCCTCGCCTTGCGCGGGCTTTTCGTCCGGCGCAACGGTGGCCGGCTTCTCGTCAGGCTTGCTGGGGTCTGCCTTCTGCTGTGGCGTTGCAGCCGGGGCGGGCTCCGTCGGCGCGGGTGTCGGCGCGACAGGCGGCTTTGCAGCCTCATCCTTGGCCGGCGACGGCGTGTTGGGTTTAGCGCTGCTTCCGTCGAGCGATTTCTCCGGCCCGGTATCTTTCTGGCCGTACTGGAAAACGCGCTTCAGAACCTGGTCGTCTGGCGGTTTCGGCGGCGGCGGCTTTTGTTCAGGCGGCTTTTCAGCCTTCTTTTCAGGTGTCGGTTCCGGCGGCTTTGGAGCAGGTTTCGGCTTGGGCTTCTCGGGCGGCGGCACGATCGCGACATTGACGGGCTGTTCCTGCTGAACCGGCTGCTGCTCGGGTCTCGGCAGGCCATAGATCAGAAACGCTGCGATGAGCGCATGCAGGATCAGCGATGCGGGCAAAGCCCACAGCAAATGCCGCCGCCGTTCTCCTGTTTCGCCCTTCATCCGCACCGATGTGGAATGAAATAGCGGCGGCTTCAAGCATAGGTAGTGGATTGGCTTGATTTAACCGCTGACAGGTTGGTGATCGGATGACGACGCGCAGACCTCAGGTCAGCCAGTTTGCCGCTGGCGCGGGATCCCGTCCAGAAACCGTTCGTCCAGCCGCGTCTCGCCAAGCCAGTTCAGCCGGTTGATGCTGATGAAGCCGGCATCGATCGCGTCGTTCTCGTCGCCCGACTGGCTGTCGTGAGCCCGCCCGCGCGGCACGGTGATGACCGTGCGGTCGCCGTCGCTCTCCACGATCTCGGCCTTGCGGGCGATCTTGTCGCGACCGATGCGCGGCTGGCGGATTTCGGCCGGCAGCGAGGTCGGCAGGTTGATGCTCAGCCAATGACCCTCAGCGGCCCAGTCGGCGCGCGATTGCCATAGGGACACGATCAGCGCGCCAAGCCATTGGTCGTCGCCATCGGTGAAATCAGGATTTTTCACGCGTGAGAAGCCAATGGCCGGAACGCCCCAGAAAGTCGCCTCCCGCGCAATGCCGAGCGTGCCGGAATAGGCAAGGTCCTCGGCAACGTTGCGGCCATCGTTGACGCCCGACAGCACAAGGCCCGGTTTCTCGGAATTGGCGAACAACCAGGTCATGGCGCTTACCACGCAATCGGCCGGGGTGCCGGAACAGGCGTACCAGTTCGGTTTGACGCGCCGCATGGTCAACGGCCTGGCAATCGTCAATGACGAGCCGGCGGCGGTGCGCTTGCCGTCGGGCGCGACCACCCAGACATCGTCGCACAACGCGCTTGCCGCATTGACCAGACGGGCAAGCCCCGGCGCTTCGATGCCGTCGTCGTTGCAGATCAGAATTCTCATCGTTTTCTTGCCTCCGACACCACTATGCGCTGGCCGGTGCGGCATTGCGTGCGCAGCGAGGGGATGTGGGTTTGCAGGTCGCCGAGAAGGTCCGGCGTGCAGGAATGGCCGAGTGCCGCGGGACGGCCGGCCTTCTCCCAGATATCGACATTGCCCGACAGCGTCGGATGGGTCGGCATGCGTACCCAGTCCGCCCGGCCGGCCTTGTGCAACAGATCGCCCGGCGAACCTGACGGCAGATGCCCGGTAAGCAGCACCGGAAAACCGGAATGGTCGGCACGCGGCAAGAGGCGCGACGATGGGCCGGCTTCACCCATGCCGTCATCCGCCAGCAGCGGCATGGACGGCAGGGGATCGGCATCGGTCCAGTCGGCTGCGTCTTGCAGGCGGCGGCGCAGCAACGTTGAAACGCCCGGCAACAGGGCTGCCGTGGCGCCGATCTGCGCTTCCAGGGACGAGCGCATGCCGGCATGGATGGCGAACGGCCCTGGCAAGGCCGCGATCAGCTCGAGCGAGCGACCAGAGAGCGGCGTCGGCAAAAGACACCCGTCCGAATGCCTCGCAACCCATTGCGAGATTTCGAGCGCCCGCGCCGCCCCCGGCACCGGATCGGCGCCATAGGAAGCATCAAGGACAAGCAGGTCGCAGTGCGGGATGGTGTCCATGACGAAGACATTGCTGTCCGGCACCACATCGGCGGAATAGGCGACGCGGCTCTCGCCATCGTCGACGGCAAACCACACGCCGCCCACGACATGTCCGGAGCGTCCCGTCCGGATCGTAAGATTGCCGCTGTTCAACGTGTCGCCGGGTTCGAACAATTCGATGCGATCTTCGGGAAAAGGAAACCGCCTGAAATCCTCGGGCTCAGCATAGCCGGCGAGCGTGGCAGGCGCCTCGTCTCGGGTCTCGGCGGTCATGAAGATCGGACCGGCATAACCGCGCGACAGCAGCCAGCTCAGCGCGCCGACATGATCCTCATGCGCATGCGAGACGAACAGCGCATCGATGTCGGCGACCGAGCCGTTCAGCGCCGGATAGTAGTCCGCCCCCGAGGCGCCGACCTTGATGCCGACGTCGAGCAGGATGCGATCCTTGCCGCTGCTGACAGCAAGGCTGGTGCGGCCCTTTTCGCCAAAGCCGCCGAGCAGGTCGAGCATCATCACGATGCCGCCCCCGCCGCCGGGATCAGCCAGCCGGAGCGTATCCGCAGACGCGCCTTCGCTCCGCTCTCCAGCGCGACCGGATCGGGCTGTTCGAAATGCAAGGTGAGGTCCGGATTGGTCGAAGGCGTGAATTCGATGCGCGCCGAGCCGCCCTGATAGATCACCCGCTTGACCAGACCATCGAAGCCGGGACCATCCGGCGACACGTCGAGATCGGCCGACCGGCAGCAGACCTTCGCCCCGGTTCGCGGCCGCTCGCCTGGCCGGCAGCGGACAATCAATTCAGCGCCGAGAACGCGGACCTTGCAGTGCCCTCTTTCTTCCGCGCTCAACACATCCGCAGGCAGCAAAATGCCCTGCGAAATGAAGGAAGCCACCATTTCATTTGCCGGCTCATGATAGAGTTCGCGTGGCGTCGCCAGCTGGGCAAGACGCCCGCCATCCATCACCGCGATCCGATCGGCCAGCGCCATCGCCTCGGCCTGGTCATGGGTGATGTAGACGATCGTCGTGCCCGTGCGCTTGTGGAAGGACGCGAACTCGTCCTCCATCGAAGCCCTCAGATGCACGTCGAGATTGGCCAGCGGCTCGTCGAACAGAACCAACGAGGGCGCGGCGACAAGGCAGCGCGCCAATGCCACGCGCTGGCGTTGGCCGCCGGACAGATTGGCCGGCCGACGCTCGCCCAGCCCTTGCAGATTGACCAGGGCGAGTGCGTCTTCAACCTTCCGGCGCGCGACGGCCTTGTCGAGCTTCGCCACCTTCAGCGAATAGCCGATGTTTTCGGCGACCGTCATGTGCGGCCACAGCGCGTAGTTCTGGAAGACGATGCCGACGCGCCGCTTTTCCGGCGCGACGCTGCCGCCCTTGCCCGACACGACCTCGCTGCCGATACGGATCTCGCCTGACGTCACCTTCTCGAATCCGGCAACGAGCCGCAGCAGCGTGGTCTTGCCGCAGCCGGACGGCCCGAGCACTGCCAGGAACTCGCCGTCGCCGACATCGATCGATACGTCCTTGACGGCATCGAAATTGGCGAAGCTCTTGGTCACATTGTCCAGGCTCAATCGCGCCATGGCAGCACTCCGGTCGGAAGGTAGGGGGCAAGCAGATTGGTCACCAGCATCAACAGGAAAGTGACCGCCACAGTGATGACGGACATCGCCGCCGCATAGTTGGAATCGCCGCCCTGCTCGAAGGAAAACATCACGACACCGATCGTCTCCGACCCGGACGACCACAGCAGCGCCGAGACGGTGAGTTCGCTGAGCGCCGTCATGAAGATCAGTAGCCCGCCGGCGATCGCCGCCGGTGCCACCAGCGGAAAGATGATCGTGCGCATGCGCGTGAACAGCCCGGCGCCGGCCACTTGCGCCGCCTCCTCCAGCGCCCGGTCGATCTGGTGATAGCCGCTGATGGTTGGCCGCAGCGCCAGCACCAGGAAGCGGGCGAGATAGGCGTAGAGGATGATCCAGACGGTGTTGTAGAGCTGGATGCCGGTCAGCGGGATCGGCCGCAGGAACATGAGCAGCGAGGCGATCGCCAGCACCACGCCGGGCAAGGCATAGGGCAGTTCGACCGACAGATTGAGCAGCCGCACCCAGCGCTGCTTGCCCCAGGCGATCAGATAGCCGATCGGCACGGCGACCAGAACCGCGAAGAAGGCGGCCGCGATCGACAGCCAGAAGCTGTTGAAGAAAGCCCTACTGGCGGCATCATGCTCGAACAGCACGAAGCGATAATTGTCGAGCGTCGCCGTCTTGGCGGTGAGCGCAATGCCGTAGCCCGGCACCAGCGATGTCAGAACCAGCCCGAACAGCGGCAGGACCAGCACCACGATGATCAGCAGCCACATGCCGGCGTGCACGGCGGGCCGCCAGCGGCCGAGCTCATAGGGCTCGGCCGGAAGCGACGTGGAGCTGATGCGATAGTCGCGGCGGCGGCTCATGATCTCCTGGGTAAGGATGCCCGCCATGGCGATAATGCCGATCAGCACCGATAGGAATGCGGTTTCGCCGAGCACGGCGGGGCCGCCGCCGGCCAGCTTCTGATAGATCAGCGTCGGCAGCACGAGATAGTTGGCGGGAATGCCGAGAAAGGCCGGAATGCCGAAATTGCCGACGCATGAGACGAAGGCAAGAGCAGCGGCCGCCATGATCGACGGCGTCATCAAGGGCAGCACGATGGTGACCAGCACGGTGAACCAGCCGGCGCCGCCCGCCCGCGCGGCTTCGACCAGCTCGCGCGGCAGCTTGCGCAGCCCGGCGCGCACCAACAGGAAAACCAGCGGGCCATACTGCACGCCGAGCAGCAGGATGATGCCCGATGTCGAATAGAGCGGGTTCCTGGTACCGAGCGGCGGTGCCGCCCCGAACAGCTTGAGGAACGGGCTTGCCGGGCCGAACAATTGCAGCCAGGCCAGCGCCGTCACCTGCGGCGCGATCATCAAGGGCATGACGTAACAGAGCACCATGGCGCTGCGAGCGCGGATATCGGTCAGGGTGACGAGGACGGCCACCAGCGTTCCAGACAGCACCGCAAGCAGGGTGCCGCCGATACCGACGACCAGTGTGTGCCAGGTGGCGATCCAGGTCGCCGGACTGGCGAGCCCCGCCTTTATCGCGACGGTCGACAGCGTGCCGCCGGGCGCCACGATCTCCTTGATCAGGCGCAGCATCGGCAGCAGGGAAAGCAGGATGATGACGATGGCTACCGCCGCCGTCAGGACCATTTCCTGGCCCCGGCTTTCCCTGATCCGTGTTGACATGATTGCGTTTCCTGGGGTCGATCAGCCGATGCGATCGGGGTTTTGCCCGTCAGGGATACCGCTGGGACGGCACCCCTGACTGGATTGCCGGCTCAGCCGCCGAACAGTTCCGAGAACTTCGCCTTGTCGGCGTCGGTTTTGGCGACGATTGCCTTGGTGTCGAACGGCATCACCTTGACCTTGACGCCTTCCGGCAGCCATTCGGGGCGGCCGACCGAGGCGCGCGCCGGCAGATAGCCCATCGAAAGCGCAAGCTTCTGGCCGTCATCGGAAAGAATGAAGTCGACGAACTTCTTGGCGCCGTCGACATTCCTGGCGGTCTTCATGATGGCGACCGGTTCGGTCACTGCCGGCACACCTTCCGAGGGGAACACGAACTCGACCGGGGAACCCTTCTTCTTGGCGTTCATCGCCATGAAGTCGACCAGGATGCCATAGGGCTTTTCGCCCGATGCCACCGACTTCAGCACCGCACCATTGCCGCGCACGCTGACGGTGTTGTTGGTCTTCAGCTTCTGGAAGAAATCCCAGCCATAATTGGCGTCGCCGACGAAGCCCGAAAGCAGGTAGGCGGCGGCACCCGAATAGAGCGGGCTCGGCATGACCAGGCCATCGGCATAGGCGGGCTTGGCAAGATCGGCCCAATGCTGCGGCTTCTCGGTCGCAGCGGTGTTGTAAACGATGCCGGTGGTGATCAGCTTGCTGCCGAAATAGGTCTTGTCGGCGTCATAGGCATCCGCTTCGATGCCATCGAGCTTTGCCTCGGGATAGGGCAGTAGCCGGTCGTCCTTCTTCAACAGCTCCATCGAGACCGCATCGGCGATCAGAAGCACGTCGGGCTGCGGGCTGCCGGCGGCAAACTCGGCCGCCATCTTGGTCAGGATGTCGCTCGTTCCGGAGCGATAGATATTCACATCGATACCCGGCTGCGCCTTCTTGAAGGCATCCACGGTCTTGGCCGCGTCGGCTTCCGGCTGGGACGTGTAGAGCGTCAGTGTTTCGGCGTTTGCCACGCCGGCAAACAAAGTTGCTGCGAGCGCCAGCTGGCTGGCCAGCAGCTTGATGAAGTGCGTCTTCAATGAGACCTCCTGTCTTTCTGTGCATGACCGGTCCGGCTCTGGCCGGCTCCCCGTCTCTTCCTCCCTGCACGGCGCATATGACTGGTGGATGACACAGCGCGTGAAACCCACAAAATATGTTCATATGTACGATGTCAATTACAAATGAACAGAAATGTGCGACAATCGACACGCCGCAGATCCGGCATCAGTTGACATCCGGCCGGTATTTCCTTGATGAGCACCGGTCAGGCCACGGCTCATGAGGGACAGGAACCGATGACCACAGAAAAACCCAGACAGGCTCGCCTGCCGATGGTATCGTCGGACCTTACCGTCAAGACGGCATGGCTCTACTATGTCGAAGGTTTCACCCAGGAACAGATTGCCGAAAAGCTCGATGTCTCCAGGGTGAAGGTCATGCGTACGCTGGCCTCCTGCACCGCCGAGGGCATTGTCGTCACCATGATCAACGCGCCGACCGCCGGGCAGGTGGCGCTCGAGCGGGGACTGGAAAAGCGCTGGGGTCTGAATGCCGCCGTCGTCATCCCGACGCCTTCGGCGCATGACCATCTGGAGAAAGCCATCGGCCATGCCGTCGCGGCCTATCTCGGCGAGCAGATGCAGGACGGCATGACACTGGCCATCGGTGGCGGCGCGACCCTGCATGCCAGCCTCGGCTTCCTTGCCCGCCGGCAGTTAAAGCATGCCTGTGTGGTGGCGCTCGTCGGCAGCCTGCCGCACTCGCAATGGATCAATCCATCGATAGTTGCTGCCAAGGTCGCCGATGTCTTCGAGGTCGACAGCTACCAGATCACCGCGCCGGTCACGGTCGACAATCCCTCGCTGCGCGATCTCCTCTGGGCACAGCCGACCCTGCAGGATGTGCGCCAACGCGCGGCCGCCGCCGACATCGCCCTGCTCACCGTCGGCGACATGTCGCCCGACGCCACCATCTTCCGGCATGGCATCGTTCCGTCATCGCTGATCGCTCCGTTGAAAGCGAAGGGCGCGGTCGCCAACATGCTGTGCTATTTCGTCGATGCCAATGGCCGTTTGGTGGACCACGAGGTCAACGGGCGTGTCATGGCCATCGATCTCGATGTGGTCGGCCAGGTGCCGAATGTGGTTCTCGCCGCGGGCGGCAAGCGCAAGGTCGCGGCGATCCTCGCCGCACTGAAAGCCGTCGACACCAATGTGCTGATCACTGACAGCGATACCGCCGCGGCGCTGCTTGCCAAAGGCGGTTAGATGAGCCCGCGCTCGCGCAAAAAATCCTCGACGCCGACATGGGTCATGGATTCGAATTCGGCGATCGCCTCGGCCACCCGCTTGCGCTGCGCCGCCAACAGTGTGAACACCTGCTTCATCTCGCCGGAAACACCAAAACGGCTCCACCGCTCGGCGATATGCGTGGGCAGACCGATGTCGGCGCAGAACGCGTCCAGACTGTCATAGCCGAGGCTGGCGACGAGCTGCCTGGTCTCCTCCGCCGACATGCGAGGCTCGAAGGCGTGGTCGTGCAGGCGCTGCGCCACCAGCTTGATGTCGGATGGCGACGCACCCATGACCTTGCCGAACAGGGTTTTGACGTCAGATGGGTCGAATGCAGGCATATTTGGCCTCCCTGGATCGCAATCCAGATAGAACATGGGTCAAGGGTCAGCGCCTGACAAGTCGTTTCTGTCGCAAGCCGGCGCATCAGTCGGCGCCGGCTTCTGCTTGGTGGATCAGACCAGCAGGCCCATCGGATTTTCAAGGAGGTTCTTGAAGGCGACCAGCAGTTCGGCACCCAGCGCACCGTCCACGGCGCGGTGGTCGGTCGACAGCGTCACCGACATCACGGTGGCTATTCTGATCTCGCCATTCTTGACCACTGCCCGCTCCTCGCCGGCGCCGACTGCCAGGATGGTCGCGTGCGGCGGGTTGATGACGGCGGCAAAGTCCTTGATGCCGAACATGCCGAGATTGGACACCGCCGTGGTGCCACCCTGATACTCTTCCGGCTTCAGCTTGCGGCTGCGCGCGCGACTGGCCAGATCCTTCATCTCGTTGGAGATGGTGGACAGCGTTTTTTCGTCGGCATGCCGAATGATCGGCGTGATCAGGCCGCCGGGGATCGACACCGCGACGCCGACATCGGCGTGCTTGTGCTTGACCATGGCGCTTTCAGTCCACGAGGCATTGGCATCGGGCACTGCCTTCAGCGCCATCGCCATCGCCTTGATCACCATATCGTTGACCGACAGCTTGTAGGCCGGAGCATCACCCTTGTCGGTCTTCTTCACCGGGGCTGCCGCATTGATCTGCGTGCGCAGCGCCAGCAGCGCATCGAGCTCGCAGTCGAGCGTCAGGTAGAAATGCGGAATGGTGGTCTTGGCCTCGACCAGGCGGCGCGCAATGGTCTTGCGCATGTTGTCATGCGGGACGAGGTCGTAGGAGCCCTGTTCGAACAATTTCAGCACCTGATCGTCCGACATCGCCTTTACCGGCGCGGCAGGAGCAGCAGCGGGCACGCCAGCCGGAGCCTTGGCGGCAGGCGCCGTCTGGGCGCCGCCACCGGCAATGGCCGCGTCGACATCCGCCTTCACCACCCGGCCATGCGGACCGGTGCCAGATATGGTCGAGAGGTTCAGGCCGGCCTCACGGGCCAGGCGCCGGGCAAGCGGTGTTGCACGGCCGGCCGATGGCGACTGGCCGATCTCCGCCCTTGTGGGGGAGATGCCAAGTGGCGGCAAAGAGGGCAGGGCAGAGGGGTGCGTGACAGAATGAGATGTTGGCGCGACAGCGCCCCCTCTGTCGACTTCGTCGACATCTCCCCCGCGGGTGGGGAGATTGGCGCCTTGTCCTGCTTGGCCGCAGCAGCATCAGCCCCATAGGCCTCACCGTCGGCATAGATCCACGCCACGGCAGCGCCGACCGCAATATCGACACCCTCTTTGCCGGTGACATCGCGCAGCACGCCGCTGGCCGGCGCATCGATTTCCATCGCCGCCTTGTCGGTCTCGATCTCGAACAGCACATCGCCCTTCTTGACGTGCGCGCCCTCCTCGGCAAACCAGCGCGAGATCTGTCCGGTCGCCATGTCCATGTCGACCTTGGGAAGAATGACTTCGGTCGGCATGGGCTAGCGGACCCCTTTCACGAGGTCGCGCGCGGCGGTGATGATGTCCGGAATTTGCGGCACCGTCGCCTTCTCGAGTTCCGGATTGTAGGGGATCGGCGTTTCGGCGCCGCCCAGCCGCACGATCGGCGCGTCGAGATAGTCGAACGCTTCGCTCTCGGCGATCATGGCGCTGACCTCGGCGCCGATGCCCAGCGTCTTGACCGCTTCGTAGACGCATAGCAGCCGCGACGTCTTCTTGACGCTGTTGATGACGGTCTGCTTGTCCATCGGCCGGATGGTCCGGAGATCGACGACTTCGACGTCGATGCCTTCGCTCTCCAGCACGGCCGCCGCGTCGAGCGCCTTCTGCACCATGATCGAGGTGGCGACGATGGTGAGATCCCGGCCCTCGCGGCGGATATCTGCCTTGCCGATCGGCACGGTATAATAGCCTTCGGGCACCGGTCCCTTCATCTTGTAGAGCAGCTTGTGCTCGAAGATCATGACCGGATCGGGATCGGCGACCGCCGCCAAAAGCATGCCCTTGGCATCATAGGGGGTCGCCGGCTGGATGACTTTCAGACCCGGCACATGGCCGAGCCAGGCTTCGAGGCTCTGGCTGTGCTGAGCCGCCGCACCGGTGCCGGAACCGGCGGGAAAGCGCATCACCACGGGAACCGAAACCTCGCCGCCCAGCATGAAGCGCATCTTGGCCGCCTGGTTGACAATCTGCTCCATGGCAAGCGTGGCGAAATCGGAAAACTGGAACTCGAAGATCGGCCGCATGCCGGTGAGCGCAGCCCCCACCGCAACGCCCGCGCCGCCCAGTTCCGAAATCGGCGTGTCGATGACGCGGTCAGCGCCGTAACGTTCGACCAGGTCGCCGGTGACCTGGAAGGCGCCGCCATAGACGCCGATATCCTCGCCCATCAGGAAAACGCGTTCGTCCATGTCCATGGCGATCGCCATGGCCTCCTGGATCGCCTGGGCGTAGCTCAGTTCACGCACCATCGCGTCCATCACGCCTGCTCCGTATACACGTAATTTCCCGTCTCGCTGATATCGGGCGATGGGCTCGCCTTGGCGAACTCGATGCCCTCGGCGATCTCTTGCGCCACGGCATCGCGAATGGCCTCGATGCCCTTGTCGTCGATGAAGCCGAATTCCCTGAGCTCGCTTTCGAACAGGGTGATCGGATCGCGGTTCGACATCCAGTCCTCGATCTCTTCCTTGGTGCGATAGCGGTTGCGGTCGCTCTTGGAATGGCCGCGATGGCGATAGGTCTTCGACTCGATCAGCGTAGGCCCCTCGCCGGCGCGGGCTCGGGCAACAGCCTGATGAGACGCCTCGGCGACCTCGGAGAAGATGTTGCCGTTGACGATGACGCCGGGCATCGAATAGGCGGCGGCGCGCTCGGCGATGTTCTTGACCGCGGTCGAGCGGGCTGTCGATGTCGACATGCCGTAGCCATTGTTCTCGCAGACGAAAATGACAGGCAGCTTCCAGACCGCCGCCATGTTGAGCGCCTCGTGGAAAGCGCCTTCATTGTTGGCGCCATCGCCGAAGAACGAGACCACGACCTTGCCGGTCTTCATCATCTTGGAGGACAATGCCGCCCCCACGGCGATCGGGATACCACCACCGACGATGCCATTGGCGCCGAGATTGCCCTTGCCGACATCGGCGATGTGCATCGAGCCGCCACGGCCCTTGCAGTAGCCTGTGGTCTTGCCGAAGAACTCGGCGAACATGCGCTTGACCTCGGCGCCCTTGGCAATGCAGTGGCCGTGACCGCGATGCGTCGAGGTGATCTGGTCATCCTCGGCAAGCGGCATGCAGATGCCCATGGCGCTGGCTTCCTGGCCGATCGACAAATGCATGGTGCCATGGATGAGGCCGCGCGTGTAGCACTCCTCCGCGCCCTCTTCGAAGCGGCGGATCAGGTACATCTTGTGGAGCACCTGCTTGAGCTGCTCGGCGCTGTACTGGCGGTAGACGAAGGGCAGATTGGCGCGACTGTCAGTGACGGCTTTGCTGGCTGTGGCCATGATCACGCTCCCCCGGTCCCATAGACGAGCTTGTCCTGGCGAGCGCGCAGTTCGGCGATCTTGGAGCCCGCCGCGGGCGCTGCATTCGCATAGGTTATGAGTTCGCCCTTCTTGATCGGCGCGGTGACCGAGCCGCCCTGCAGCAGGCCGCAGGGAACGGCCTTGGCGGCGCGCGCCTCAGGCGTCGTCATGATCCAGGCGCGGTAGCAATATTCGCCGATCGCATCGAGCTTCTCGCCGGGCTTCATGTCCTTCTTGGCCACGGCGGCGACTTCGGCCACCGGCTTGGCCAGCGGCACCATGTCGGCCTTGCCGTAGAGCACGACGCGCGCGCAGGTCAGCGGCACCTCGAGCGAGGTCAGGTGATAGGGACGATGGAAAGTGAAATACGGGCCTTTGCCCATCTTCAGATCTTCCATGCGCTCGGAGATGCGCGGATGCGACATGTCGGCAACGACGAAGACGCCGGGCGCGACACCCTTGCCGATCGAATAGTCGACGACGCCGACCTTCGACAGAACGCCGCCATCCTTCTGCGGCACCAGCACCTTGGACAGTTCGCCAAGCGTCGCCGCCGGGCCATGCATGCCGGCCTTGTCTGGAACCAGGCCGGTGGCATTGGCGATTGCCGCCATCTCGACCATGGTCTTGGAGCCGTCGACGAATTCGACCAGCATGCGCACATTCATGTGCCGGCGCTTGGCTTCCTCCTCATAGTCCGGGGGAATAGCGTCGATGTTGAGCGGATTGTTCTTGCCCTTGCCGGCGGCAACGATCGGGTGACCCATGGCCGAGACGAACTCGATCAGCTCCATGCAGGAGGACGGCTCATCGCCGGCGCCCAGTGAATAGGTGACGCCGAGCCGGTCGGCCTCGCTTTTCAGATAGGCGCCGATGGTGACGTCGGCCTCGACATTCATCATCACCAGATGCTTGCCATGCTCCATGGCGCGCAGCCCGATCTCGGCGCCAACGGCGGGAACCCCGGTGGCATCGATGACGACGTCGATCAGATCATTGTTGATGACAAGGTCGGCGTCGTTGGTGACCGCGACCTTGCCGGCTTCAATCGCCGACGTCATAGCCGAAGCATTCGACACTTCGCGCGCATGCCCGGTTTCCTGGAAAGCGATATCGACGGCCTTGCTGGCAGCCGGCAGGTTCAGTTCGGAAATGGCGCCGATCTCGATGCCCGACATATGGGCGACACGAGTGACGATGTCGGTTCCCATCTCGCCCGAGCCGATCAGGCCGATGCGGATAGGCTTGCCCGACTTTGCGCGTTCCTCGAGATCGCGGGCAAGACCCGTCAACGAAACATTGGAAGCCATACCGCTCGTTCCTCCCACAATGCAGGCTTGTTCGATTGCCTGACGCGTATTGAACATCTGTATTTCTGTCAAGACTAATGTCCAAAATCGATGTCCTTTTGGCACGCCTTCGCGGAGGCGCGGTGACCCCAGGCAATGGCGGCTGCATATCGGAGTGCATGTCGACAGGCAGGCGCGGCGACGAGTTTCCTGACGCACGGAACGAGAAGACCGGTCCATCGCCGTAACGATCGCCATCACGGCGGCCATCTCCAGTGTGGAGAGCCCTACGGAGCTCGAGCACGCGCCGCCTCCACACCTGACTTGTGAGAAAGCAGGCTTCAGCCTAATAAAGCCACAGCTCATTTAGAGCCTGGGGGAATTGTATGAGCTGGAACCCGAGAAGGGTCCTTATCGATCTGCTGAACCAGAACCGGACTGTCAGAGCAGCCAAGGCATTGCGAAACGCCTTGATTGAACGCAACTTCCGTGGACGCGGTGTTGCGGAAGGCCTGAAATTCGCCGACGAAGTGCGGCGAACCGGTGGCCGGAGATTTTGTTTTGTCATTGCCTTCAATACCCCTTGGGTCATCGACGCGATGGCGCGCTCCTGGGAGCTGTATTCGTCCGGAATGACGCTGGTCGTTGTCGACAACTCTTCAAAGCAATCGGCTCGCACCCGTATCGAGGAAATCTGTCGAGCGCGAGGCGTCGCCTACTTCAGCTTGCCCCGAAACTGGGAGCGTCATCCTAACCGGTCGCACGGAACATCCATGAACTGGATCTTCCACAATATCATCCGGCCGATGCAGCCGGAGCTGTTCGGCTTTCTGGATCACGACTGCTTTCCGATCATCCCCGTGGACATTCCCGCGGCGATGGAAGGAAAAGTCGTCTATGGCTCAAAGCGCCGGTCAACTTCGGATCACCAAGCGTGGTTCTTGTGGGCAGGGTTCTGCTTCTTTCGCTTTAGCGCCCTGGAGAACGTGAACATGGACTTTCACCCCCGCTTCATCCACGGGATGGACACCGGCGGAGGCAATTGGGCTGGGCTCTATCGCCTGCTCGGCGAAAACGATGTCGTGGATGTGCCGGCCACTACGGCTCATCTGAACCTCGGCGAGGCCGACTCCGGTCATCAGATGTTGGGCAGCGCCTTTTTGCATATCGGCGGCGCTGGTTACCGGAAGTCGATTAACACCCAGCAATACCGGCGGCTGATCTCCAACTATGTTTGGGACACCTATCTGCACGGCGATCAGAACCGCCTCGTCAAAGAACTTTGACCAAGCTCATTATAGCCTCTCTCAGCCTATAGCCGGCTACTGTGCCGTCCAGCCGCCGTCCATCGGCAAGGTGGTGCCGGTGACCTGCCTGGCCGCGTCCGAACACAGGAACAGCGTCAGCGCGGCGAGCTCGTCAACGGTGACGAATTCCTTGGTCGGCTGGGCGGCGAGCAGCACATCGTGCTTGACCTGTTCCTCGGTCATGCCGCGCGCCTTCATCGTGTCGGGAATCTGCCTTTCGACCAGCGGCGTCCAGACATAGCCCGGCGCGATCGCATTGACGGTGACGCCGTCGAGCGCTGCTTCCAGCGCTACCGTCTTGGTGAGGCCCGCAATGCCGTGCTTGGCCGACACATAGGCCGACTTGAACGGCGAGGCGACCAGCGCATGCGCCGAGGCGGTGTTGATGATACGGCCCCATTTGCGCGCCTTCATGCCCGGCAGTGCCGCCTTGATGGCGTAGAACGCGGCGAGCAGATTGATGCGGATGATGGCTTCCCACTTGTCATCGGGAAACTCCTCGATCGGCGCGACATGCTGGATGCCGGCATTGTTGACCAGGATATCGAGACTGCCGAAGGCAGCCTCGGCCTCACGCACCATGGCGCTGACCGCCGCGCCATCCATCATGTTGGCACCGGAATAGCGGCACTTGACGCCGAAATCCCTCTCGATGCCGGTGCGCTCCTGCTCGATGGCAGCCGCATCGCCAAGGCCGTTGATGGTGACATTGGCGCCTTCGGCGGCAAAGGCGCGGGCGATGGCCAGGCCGATGCCGCTGGTCGAGCCGGTGACGAGGGCGTTCTTCGAAGACAGGAAACCCATGATGATCTCGCAAGAGGTGGGAGGGAACGAACGGGGCCGCCTTTGTGCGCCGCACCATGACAGTGCCATAGCCATATGTCGGTGCGATTACAGGGTTGAGACGGCCGTCGACAGGCCCCTTGGGCGGCTGTCAGGCGGCTGACACGGCACTGTCATGGTGCCGTGCAACATAATCCGGAGCGCATTCGCGCAGTCATTCCTGAACCAAAATGGGGCTACAGCCTTGCAGATCGCCGATGTCGTGAAGCGCGCCTATGCGATGCCGCTGACCAACCCCTCCTTTCCGCCCGGGCCGTACCGTTTCTTCAACCGCGAATACGTCATCATCACCTACCGCACGACGCGCGAGGCGCTAGAGGCTGTCGTGCCGGAGCCGCTGGAGATCGACGAGCCGCTGGTCAAATACGAATTCATCCGCATGCCTGACTCGACCGGTTTCGGCGACTACACCGAGACCGGCCAGGTCATCCCGGTGCGCTACAAGGGCCAGCACGGCGCCTACGTCCATTCGATGTATCTCGACGACGACGCGCCGATCGCCGGCGGCCGCGAACTGTGGGGTTTTCCCAAGAAGCTCGCCAACCCCAAGATCGTGCATGAAGGCGAGGTCATCGTCGGCACGCTGCACTATGGCAGCGTTCTGTGCGCCACCGGCACGATGGGCTACAAGCACAAGGAAGCCGATCACGGCTCTGTCCTCGCTTCGCTGGCCGCGCCCAATTTCCTGATCAAGATCGTCCCGCATGTCGACGGCACGCCGCGCATCTGCGAACTGGTCCGCTACCACCTCACCGACATCACGCTGAAGGAAGCCTGGACCGCGCCCGCCGCGCTCGATTTGCGGCCGCATGTCATGGCCGACGTGGCGCGGCTGCCGGTGCTCGACATCGTATCCGCCGTCCACTTCACCGCCGATCTGACCCTTGGGCTGGGCGAAGTGGTTCACGATTATCTCGCCGACCGCACCTGAGCTGCACAAGCCTTTCAGAGCCCAAACAGAAGTCGGAGACCAAAGCCGTGCTCGAACGCAATCGCAACAAGGAGGCCACTGCCACCATCGCGGAGATCTCGGCGCAGTATGACCGCGTCGCGCTGGTGTTTCAGGGAGGCGGCGCGCTCGGCGCCTACCAGGCTGGGGTGTACCAGGCATTGGCAGAGGCCGGCTGCGAGCCGAGCTGGCTTTCCGGCGTGTCGATCGGCGCCATCAATGCGGCGATCATCGCCGGCAATGAATCGAGCCGCCGGCTGCAGCGCCTCGAGCAATTCTGGCAGACGATTTCGGGTCGCAAGATCTGGGCCTATACGCCGGAAGGCGACATCTACCGTGATATCCGCAATCGCACCAGTTCGTGGATGACCATGGTCATGGGGCAGCCGGGCTTCTTCAAGCCGCGCAATCCTAACCCCTGGATGGAGCAGCCCGGCGCCGAGGGCGCCACCAGCTTCTACGACACGGCCGAGCTGAAGGAGACGCTGCAAAGCCTGATCGACTTCGACATCCTCAACGACGGCAAGAAGCGGTTGAGCGTCGGCGCGGTCAACGTCCGGACCGGCAACTTCGTCTATTTCGACACCGACAAGGTCCGCATCGAACCGGAGCACATCATGGCCAGCGGCGCGCTGCCGCCGGCGTTCCCGTCGATCCGCATCGAAGGCGAATATTACTGGGACGGGGGCATCGTCTCCAACACGCCGCTGCAATATCTGCTCGACCAGGAAGAGGACCGTTCCTCGCTGGTTTTCCAGGTCGACCTGTTCAGCGCGCGAGGCGTCCTGCCGCGCAGCATGCCGGACGTGCTGTCGCGCCACAAGGACATCATGTATTCGAGCCGCACACGGCAAAACACTGACAATTTCAAACGCATCCACGGTCTCAAGATGCGCCTGCTCGATGCACTGAAACGGGTGCCGAAGGAGTTGCGGACGCCGGCCGAGGAAGCGCTGATCGAGGACTATTCGGACGCCGGCACCGTCAACATCGTGCACCTGATCTATCAGCACAAGGGCTATGAGGGTCACGCCAAGGACTATGAGTTCTCAGGCACCTCGATGCGCGAGCATTGGGAGACAGGGTTGGAGGACACGCAGCGCACCTTGCGCCATCGTGAGTGGCTGACGATGCCGACCAATGTCGACGGTGTGGCCATCCATGACCTGCATCGCGAAGACCCGACGTAGCCAGGCCGGTTATGCCCAACGGTTCAGCGTTGTTGGCCAGGATTCGTTTGAACGGCCATCGCCAACGCTCGAGATTGGCCGACGCCTCCAAACTTCGTCATCCTTGGGCGAAGCAGGAGCGAAGCTCCGTCGCGGAGACCCTGGGATCCATGCCGTGACCTTTGCCACGGAGTGCAGCGGAGCAGAATTCTGCACCGCGGCAACGCTCAGGAGTCGCGGCATGGATCCTATGGTCTGCGCCGCGTCGCTTCGCTCCCTGCTCCGCCACAGGATGACGAAGCGAAAGGCGTTTCGGCAATTTCCTAGGCATGTTCCACGTCAACAGAAACGAATACGTCTTCACCCCTTGAACGCAGTGCTCACTTAAAGAAAAAAGGCAGCGCCGGTCACCCGGCGCTGCCTTTTGTTCGGAAGCTTACGCTCGGCTCAGAACACCTGGCGGAAGATGATGAACAGCACGAAGGCCAGCGTGATCGAGCACGGCAGCGTCAGCACCCAGGCAAGCAGCAGATTGCGCATCGTCGCCCATTGCAGCCCCGAACCGTTCGCCGCCATCGTTCCGGCAACGCCCGACGACAGGACATGAGTCGTCGACACCGGCAGTCCCAGCCGATCGGCCATGCCGATGGTCACCATCGCCACGAGTTCGGCCGCCGCACCCTGGCCGTAGGTCAGATGGCTCTTGCCGATCTTCTCGCCGACCGTGACGACGATGCGTTTCCAGCCGACCATGGTGCCGAGGCCGAGCGCCAGCGCGACGGCGACCTTCACCCAGATCGGGATGAACTTCGTCGCGTTGTCGACGGCCTTGTGATAGTCGGTGACCGCTTTCAGATCGGCCGCCTCCATCGGCAGCAGCTGCTTCTTGTCGATCAGCTTGAGCGCTTCGCCGATCAAATAGATGTCGTTGCGGGCGTTGCTGACCAGATCGGTCGGCACCGTCTCGACCGAGGCATAGGGCTGCAGGCCAGCCGTCGTGTTGTGGATGTAGGTCTGCAGCGCAACCGTCGTCTGGTCGCTCCATGTCCTGGTGCGCACGGCATCCTGGACGGCGGCCTTGGCATCGGCGACGGTGACGCCGGGCTTGGCATATTTGCCCAGCGCCGTTTCGACGCTGACCGAAGCAGACTTGTAGGCTTCGAGATAGTTGATGTCGGGGGTGCGGTTCAGCGCATACGCCGTCGGCACGACGCCGATCAGGATCAGCATGATCAGGCCCATGCCCTTCTGTCCGTCATTGGAGCCGTGCGCAAAGCTGACGCCGGTGCAGGTGAAGATGAGCAGGCCACGGATCCACCATGGCGGCGGCGTGTTGCCCTTCGGCGCCTCGTAGAGCGCCGGATTGCGCACCAGCAGCTTCATTACATAGAGCAGGATCGCCGCGGCGAAGAAGCCGATGATCGGCGACACCAGCAGGGTGACGCCGACATTGGTCGCCTGCGACCAGTCGACGCCGCTGGTGGCGCTGCCGGCGGGCGCCATGAACTGGTTGGCAAGGCCGACGCCGATGATCGAACCGACCATCGTGTGCGAGCTCGACGCCGGCAGTCCGAGGAACCAGGTGCCGAGATTCCACAGGATCGCCGCCACAAGCAGCGCGAACACCATGGCGAAGCCCGAGGACGAGCCGACCTGCAGGATCAACTCGACCGGCAGCAGCGACAGGATGCCGAAGGCGACCGCGCCGCTGGAGGTGAGAACCCCGAGGAAATTGAAGGCGCCCGACCACATGACGGCGAATTCGGCCGGCATCGAGCGCGTGTAGATGACCGTCGCCACCGCATTGGCGGTGTCATGGAAGCCGTTGACGAACTCGAAGCCGAGCGCGATCAGCAAGGCGATGCCAAGCAGGATCCACGGCACGGTCTTGGCCACCGCAAGATCCTGGCTGAGCGCGTAGCCGACATAGGCGATGCCGACGAGCACCAGCACGCCGAAGGCCGGCAGGAACCACTTCGCGCTGCCCGATTGATCCAGCGGATGATCCGGTCTCGGAATGCCCGCCTCGCTAGAAACTATGTCCACCATGTCCCACTCCAGATGCATTGCAGCAAAGAACTGGGAAGACGCTATGTCCGCACGATGAACCCTGTGTGACGCCGGCGAACGCCGCGTTCACGAACAGGCCCGCCGAAAAGCGGGTGGGCGGCGCCTATTTGGCAATCTCGAGCAGGGACGATACCAACAACTGGCGCTCGTCTTTCGACAGGACATCCGAATCGAAGAGGTTCATGCTGCGCAATCCCTCGATGGCGAGATAGCAGATCAACAGCGATTTGAGATCCGGCGTCTCGCCCTTCAGCCGCTCGAAAAGCTGCCGCTTGAAGGTCTTTATCGGCATCATAAAATCGGGATCCTCGGCGATGGCCGAGAAGATCCAGGACGCCGACGGCTGCTTTTCCTCGCAATCATTGGCCGACAGCCTGATGTAGACGGCCAGGGGATTTTCGTCCTTGTCATTTGTGCTGGCGGCTTCCAGCGCGTGCTCGAACTCGCGCAGATAGCCTTCGACCAAACCTTGCATCAATTTGGCCTTGGTCGGGAAATTGTAGAGGAGCCCTCCCTTCGACACGCCGGCACGGCTGGCGACGGCATCCAGCGACAGGCTGCCTGGTCCGGATTCCCGGGCAACATCAGCCGCCGCGGCGAGAATCTTCTCGCGCGAATTCGGTCTTTGGGCTCTCATGGTGCCTCCCATCGCAAGCTTAGGCCCAATTGACAAGACCGTCCAGACGGTACAGGAAGACCGCCATCATTTGAAATCGGGACCCGCAGTCGGTATGTGTCCCGATATCCGCGCTTCGCGCCGGATTTCGACTGAGGGGACTTCCTTGTTCAAGCGCATACTCCGTATCTTTATCATTGTTCTGGTTCTGGCCCTGCTCGTCGTCGTGGTCGGCGGCATCGTCGGCTTCAACTTCCTGCGCGACAACGGCATCAAGCAGTACTTCGCATCGATGAAGCCGCCGGCGGCAACCGTTTCGACGACCATCGCCAAGCCTTCGGCCTGGACGCCAGGCGTCGAGGCGATCGGCACGGTCAAGGCGGTGCGCGGTGTCGACCTGACGGTCGAGACTACCGGTATCGTCAAGGACATCCTTTTCCATGCCAACCAGAAGGTGGCGGACAATGCGGTTCTGCTGCAACTCGATGACGCCGTCGAGCGCGCCGACCTCGATGCACAGAAGGCGCAAGCCGCGCTAGACCAGACCTCACTTGCCCGCGCCATCGAACTGACCAGGCGTGGCGTTGGCTCCGACTCGACGCTGGACACGGCGCGTGCGGCGGCCTCGGCCTCGGCATCCCAAGTCACCAAGCTGCAGGCCGTGCTCGACCAGAAGCAGCTGACGGCGCCTTTCGGCGGCACGGTGGGTATCCCGAAGATCGATGTCGGCCAGTATCTGGCGCCCGGCACCGCCGTGGTGACATTGCAGGACCTCGACACGATGCGGGTCGATTTCACGGTTCCCGAACAGCAACTCGCCTTGCTCAAGATCGGCCAGACGATTCGATTGGGCTTTGGCGGCGAGGACAGGCCATTCGCAGGCGCCATTCGTGGCATAGACCCGAAGATCGACTCGTCCAGCCGGCTGGTGAACATCCGGGCGGAAGTCGCCAATCCCGATGGCAAGCTGACCCCCGGCCAGTTCGTGCAGGTGCGTGTCGAGCTGCCCGAAGAGCAGAACGTGCTGACCCTGCCGCAGACGGCGCTGACGACAAGTCTCTATGGCGACTACATCTTCGTGGTGCAGCCAGCCAAGCCCGCCGAGACAGCGCCAGCTGCCAAGCCGGAGGAAAAACCCGCTGCGCCGGCAGCCGACAAATCGGCTGACGCCAAGCCTGCGGACACCCAGCCGGCCGATGCCATGAAGCCGGCGGCTGATGCAGCCAAGCCTGCCGCCGATGCGGCAAAGCCAACTGATAAGGCTGCCGATGGGGCCAAGCCGGCGGCGGAAGGTGACAAGCCCGCGCTCGTGCTGTCGCAGGTGTTCGTCAAGCCCGGCCGCCGCAATCAAGGCATGGTCGAGATCGTCGAGGGGCTGAAGGCCGGCGACGAGGTCGTCACCGCCGGTCAGAACCGCCTCTTCAACGGCATGTCCGTCGTTGTGGACAACACCATCGACCCGACCAAATCGGCGAACAAGCAGGCCGGCCAGCAATGAGCTTTTCAGATCTCTTCATTCGCCGGCCTGTTCTTTCGACGGTCCTTGCTTGCATGATCCTGCTCCTGGGTTTCCAGGGCATCTTCAACCTGTCGATCCGGCAGTATCCGAAGGTCGATGAAACGGCCATCACGATCACCACGGCCTATCCAGGCGCCAGCGCCGATCTGATCCAGGGCTTCATTTCCGCCCCGATCGCCCGCGCCGTCGCCTCGACCGAAAACATCGACTACGTCACCTCGTCCAGCCGCCCGTCCTCCAGCACCGTGACGGTGCAGATGAAGCTCGGCTCGAACCCCGACGTCGCGCTGACCGAAGTTCTGTCCAAGGTCCAGGGCGTGCGCGGCACTTTGCCGGACGCGTCGAAGGACCCTGTCATCGTCAAGGGCACCGGCCAGCAGTTCGCGATGATGTACATCTCGATGCAGAATCCGAACATGACGAAGGAGCAGCTGACGGAGTATATCGAGCGCGTCATCAGACCGCGCATGTCGACGGTCGAAGGCGTCGCCGACGTGCAGATCTTCGGCGCCCAGGAATACTCGATGCGCGTCTGGATCGATCCGGTCAAACTTGCGGCGCGCGGCGTGACCGCCTCCGAACTGCTGACGGCGATCAACAATTCCAACTTCCTGTCGGCGCCCGGCAACACCCAGAACGAGTATGTCGTCTCCTCGATCACGGTGCGCTCGACATTGCAGACGCCGGAGGCATTCGCCGAGCTGCCGCTGCGCTCGACCGACGGCAATGTGGTGCGGTTGCGCGACGTGGCTCGCGTCGAACTCGCCGCCGAGAACACCGACACCAGGGTCTCGTTCAACGGTAAGCCAGGCACCTTCCTCGCCATCTTCCCGACGCCGGCGGCCAATCCGCTGACCACGGCGGCTGCGCTCACCAAGCTGGTGCCGCAGATTCAGGAGACACTGCCGAAAGGCATGACGATCGAGGTCGTCTACGACGCGACCGGGCAGATCAGCGCCTCGATTGAAGAGGTGTTCAAGACCATCGGCGAGGCGGTTGCCATCGTCGTCGTCGTCATCCTTCTGTTCCTTGGCTCCTTCCGGTCGGTGATGATGCCGATCATCACCATCCCGTTGTCGCTGATCGGCGTCTGCTTCCTTTTGTTCGCGGTTGGCTACTCGATCAACCTTCTGTCGCTGCTGGCCATGGTGCTGGCGATCGGCCTGGTCGTCGACGACGCCATCGTGGTGGTGGAGAACATCCACCGTCACATGGAAGAAGATCACATGTCGCCGATGCAGGCTGCGTTCAGCGGTATGCGCGAAATCGCATCAGCCATCGTTGCCATGACCATGACGCTGGCCGCCGTGTTCGCACCGCTGGCATTTACCGGCGGCCTGACCGGCGCGCTGTTCCGTGAATTCGCGGTCACGCTCGCCGGCTCGGTGGTGCTGTCGGGTGTCATCGCCATCACCATCACCCCGATGATGTCGGCACGCCTCTTGAAGTCCGGCACGCCGGGCCGTTTCCAGCGCATTGTCGACGGCACCTTCGCGCGCGTCGAGCATGTCTATGAACGCGCCGTCACCGGATCGCTGAACTATCGCCCATTGACGCTGATCATCGTGCTTGCGCTTGTCGGCGTCACCGGCTTCATGTTCACCAAGACCTCGAGCGAACTTGCGCCGGAAGAGGACCAGGGCTTTCTGCTCTCGATTGTGACGGCGCCGCGTTATGCGACGTCCGATTACACCGAGACATACGTCAACCAGATCCTCGGCCTGGTGAAGGATATTCCCGAAACACGGGCGCAGTTCTCGGCCGTCGCCTTCGGCGGCACGACAAACAGCGCCTTCGTCGGCTATGCCTTCAAGGACTGGGCGGAACGCAAGCGCAATTCGAAGGAACTGCAGGCTGACATTACGGCCCGTATCGCCAAAGTGGCCGGTGTCGAGGCCTTCGTCTTCGCACCGCCGACGCTGCCGGGCTCCGGCGGCGGCCTGCCCATTTCCATGGTGGTGCGATCGACCGGCGCTTCCTCGGAAGTGTACGAGGTGGCCGAGCAGATCAAGAACAAGGCGCAGGCCTCCGGCCGCTTCATCGTCGTGCAGAATTCGATGGCCTATGACGCACCGGAGGTGACGGTGACCATCGACCGCGACCGCGCCGCCGCGCTGAACCTGCCGATCGCCGATATCGGCCGCACGCTGACCTTGCTGGTCGGCGGCGCCGAAGTGGCGCAGTTCGACCGCGATTCCAACAGCTACGACATCATCCCGCAGGTGCCGCAGGAGTTCCGCGACGACCCCGACAAGCTCGGCGAATACTTCGTGCGCAGCGTGACCGGCGAGATGGTGCCGCTATCGGCGGTGGTCAAGATTTCGACCAATGCGGCGCCGGCGGCAATCGAGCAGTTCAACCAGCTGAATTCGTCGACGATTTCGGCGCTTCCGCTGCCCGGCGTCACCACCGGCGACGGGCTGAAGGCGCTGGAGGACATCGCCAAGGAGAGCCTGCCCGACACGTTCTTCATCGATTATTCCGGTCAATCGCGACAGGAAAAGGAACAGGGCAACACCATCCTGATCGCTTTCGCGGCCGCAGTTGTCGTCATCTATCTGGTGCTGGCGGCGCAGTTTGAAAGCTTCCGTGATCCGCTGATCATCATGATGGCGGTGCCGTTGTCGATCTTCGGCGCGATCGTGCCGCTCAATCTGGGCCTCGGCACGCTCAACATCTACACGCAGGTCGGCCTGATCACACTGATCGGTCTGATAACCAAGCACGGCATCCTGCTGGTCGAGTTCGCCAACCAGCAGCGTGAAAAGCATGGCATGCGGCGGCGCGATGCCATCATCGCCTCGGCCAAGGTGCGCCTGCGGCCGATCCTGATGACGACGGCGGCGATGGCGCTCGGCGTTGTGCCGCTGATCACGTCCAGCGGCGCTGGTGCCGCGGCCCGCTATTCGATGGGCCTGGTCATCTTCACCGGCATCCTGGTCGGCACCATGTTCACGCTCTTCGTCGTGCCCATGTTCTACACCTTCATCGCCAGCAAGGACCTGCCTCATCTGGCGGAGAAGCCGGACCCCAAGCTGATGCCGGCACTGCCGAGCTAGGACGGTCGAGGGAGTCCCGCCCAGAAATGCGCGGGGCAGATTGATGGAAACAAAAGAAAAGAGGCCGGGAAATTCCCGGCCTCTTTTCTTTTTGGCTGGGCTCGATACCGCCGGTTTGAACTGTACGCAATACCGCAGCGTTTTCCGGAGGGAGCTTTGAGGCGCGGCAGCATGCTGCCACGCCACCGTTTCCAGCCTGCTACTTGACGATGACGATGCTGGTGTTGGTCGCCCCGAAGGTTTCGACGAGCTGGTAGAAATCGGCGGCGTTGTCGGGGTGCAGCCGCACGCAGCCATGCGAAGCCGGCTGGCCGAGGCGCTTGATCGCATAGGTCGCGTGCACCGCATAGCCGCCGCTGAAGAAGACCGAGTGCGGCATCGGGGCGTTGTCGTATTTCTTCGAATACCACATTTCATGCATGCGGGTCGGCTTGAACGAGCCGGTCGGCGTCACATGGGCCCGGTCGCCGGTGGAGACTTTCCAGGCGAAGGTCGGCCGGCCGTCGACGGAGACTTCCATGATCTGCTGCGAAAGCGAAACGCGGGCCACGATCTTGTTGGCGGCATGCGCGGCGCCCGAGCCGAACAGCAGTGCGGCACCGGTCAGAGCGGCGGCGGCGATGTTGATGAGCTTGGCGGAAATGGCGGTATGCATGAAGAAAATCCCCTCTCTCTGCCGGTCCAGCCGGCTCCAATTCGATGGCTGCTTATCCCAACGTCATGTTTCGGAGAGATTTCGCAAAATGCTCATTTGTGTTTCGAATCTGTTTCCACTGGTTAACAAACGGCAACCCCATTAGAGCCGTCGGTGGCCCGCCAGCGAGACCCTAGCAAGACCAAGGTCAGGAACATGGGTATCCGTCGCTAAACGAAAGTGCGAATTAGCAGTATTCGAAAGGACCGCCGTAGATCTCGAAACCAAACTGCAACAAAGCGAGGTTTCAAGCGGCATGATCCGGATACGGGCCGCAAGCAAAGTTGACGCAACGAAAACAGCCGGTAACGAACATGGGAACGAAATCGAACGCGCTGTCCTGGCTTTTCAGGATCAGCATCGCGGCAGCGGTCATCGGCGGCGTCGGCACGGTTGCCGGCACCCCGCTGACAAGCCTCGGCGCGATGACTTCAGGCGAGATTTCGACCCTGCACGCCGCACTGTTTTTCGCCACGGTCTGGATTGTTTCCAGCCTGCGCATCGCCCGGCTAAAGGCCCTCTGGCGGGTCGGCCTTAGGCTGACGGGTTTGCGCGGCGCCTCCGGCAACTTGCTGCCGAGCGGACCGAAGGCCCGCGCCGAGACGGGGGGTTCCGTGGGCGGCGCGGGCGCTTCGGGGGTATCCTGAAGCGACCCGCAACAAACCATTTTGGGGAATTGGTACGATGAAAACGAAATTTGCCGCTTCGGTGCTTTCCGCACTGCTTTACGCCCAGGGCCTGCTCGGCTTTGCCGGCCTTGCCACCGTGCTGCTCAGGGACCGCGCCCACGCTGGCGAGCTGACCATGGGCAGTGACATGCCGGTGGGTCCATCGCTTCTGCTGGTACGCTGAGCGCCAAGAGCGTCGGGGCCGGAGATGGAAAATCCGATGCCCGAAACCAGAGACTGCGTCAGTGCCCGGCAATCAGTCCGCGAATTGCCGCGGCGGATCGAACCGGTAGCCGGCGCCGCGTATGGTGGTGATGGTTTCGGTGTCGAGTTTGCGGCGCAGCCGCACGATGCGCGAATCGATCGAGCGATCGAAGGCATCGGCGTTTTCGGCAGGCGCCGCGGCGATGATGTCGTCGCGCGTCAAAACCTTGCGCGGACTGGCCAGGAACAGCCTGAGCAGCGCCACCTGACCGGGCGAAAGCTGTTCCTCCGTGCCGGAGCGATGCATGACCATCGCCGATCTCAGATCGACGGTCGCGTTCTCCAGCACGATCAGTTCCTGGGTGCCCCTGCCGCGGCGCGAAAGCAGGCCGCCGACACGGGCGGCCAGTTCACGGACATTGAGCGGGCTCTCGACGACGTCGGCCGCACCAAGCTCCAGCGCCAGCACCTTGTCGACAAGATCGGCCGGGCGGCAGATCAGGATGAAATCCGGTCCGCCCTCACCGCCTCCTCCTTGGCCGCCATAACGTCTGAGCAGGTCCCGCCCCTCCGCCTGGCTAAGGCTGTCGCCGACGACGACGACGTCGATGCCCTTTCCCGACAGCAGCGATTCGGCTTCCCAGGGCTGGCGTGCCTGATGCACGTCATGGCCGCGCCGTTCAAGATGGTCGGCGAGTTCGGTCGCGACCACTTCGGCTACCGAAAGGAGCGCAATGACGGATCGTGCGGCCATGTTTTCCAACCGTTCCCTGGCAACCCCGATATGAGTGCTGGACATGATGTTTATACCCAATCTACTTTCCACTGAAAGTGGGAGCGAAAGCATCGTGCGGGCAAGAATTGTCATCGTCGAGGATGAGCCCGACCTGAGGGACGCTGTCGCCGAATACCTTGGCGCCGCCGGATATGACGTGGCCACCGCTGAAAGTGCGGCCGCCGCGCGCAGCCTCGTTGAAACGCAGTCGTTTCATCTTGCCATTCTCGACATCGCCATGCCCGGCGAGGACGGCCTCTCGCTTGGCCGCTGGCTGCGTTCGAAACTGCCGATCGGCATCATCTATGCGACCGCGGCCGGCACCGCGCTCGACCGCATTGTCGGGCTGGAACTCGGTGCCGACGACTACATCGTCAAGCCTTACGAATTGCGCGAAGTGCTGGCCAGGGTGCGCAGCGTGTTGCGCCGGGTCCCCCAGCCGAAGGAGCTCCAGGACAAGAGGGCCGGGACGGATCGCCGTTCCGTTGCCTTCGGCCCCTTCCAGGCCGATCTCGACGGCAGGCTGGTCACCGGCGCCAATGGCGCGGTGATCGACATGGCCAAGAGTGAGTTCGACGTGCTGGAGATTTTCCTCACCCGCGCCAACCGGCTGCTGACCCGCGCCGCTATCTCCGAGGCGATCGGTTTCACCGAAGATCCGGAATCGTCACGCGCGGTCGACATTCGCATCATGCGGCTGCGCAAAAAGATCGAGGCCGATCCCGCCAATCCGAAATTCCTGCGCACGGTGCGCGGCGAGGGCTATATCTTCTCGCTGCCGGCCGGCGACGGCAACTGAGCACCGGGCCAGAAGGATGTAGTTGCTCGCCGGCCGAATTGGCGCGACTCCGGAATGACAGCACAAGATGATCGCTGAAGCAGCAAGCACCGATATGCAAGGGTTCAGGCAGGGCGCGGCGATGGCGGCCGTGCGCGTCGTTCGCCGGCTGCGCGAGGCCGGCGACTGGCAGCGCGAGATGGACGGCATACTGGAAACGCTCTGCCGGGCCATGGATTGCCAGCGCGGCATCCTGTTTCGCTTGCGCGAACTGCCCGGCCAGGGCTTCGCCCAATCCGTCGCCGCCTACTGGATCGACCCTCTTTTCGGCGGCGAACTGGCATCACCGACCGTCATCATGCAATCGATCGTCAATTCCGACCCGCTGCTGGAGCGGCTTGCCGAGGACGAGAGGCAAGGCAAGATCTTCGCCGGCCATACGCGCGACCTCGAAGGCTTCCTGAGGACCGATTTCGAGAAGCAGAACATCAAATCGTTCCTCTCGGTCTCGGTCTTCGCGCACGGCCATCTCTGGGGCACGCTGGCGGTCAATGACTGCATCAACGAGCGTGCATGGACCGACGAGGAAGAGGCGACGCTGCACATCATCGCGCTGGCCATCGGCGACGCCATAGAGCGCTCGCCCTCCGACGCCCACGCCAGCGAGGTCATTCGCCGCACCATGCTGCAGGCCTCGCTCGACGCCATTGTCGTCATCGACGAGACCGGCTCGATCATCGAATTCAATCCGGCCGCCGAGAAGATGTTCGGCTTCCAGCGCAGCGACATCCTCGGCAAGGACCTGCTCGATACGATCGTGCCGATCTACTACCGCAAGGGCTATGCCTCAGGAGCCGAATACATGTCCGGCCGCGGCGCGCCGATGGTCGGCCAGCGGCTCGAGACGGTGACCCAGAATGCCGCCGGCGAAGTGTTCCCGATCGAGCTGACGGCCACCGAGATGCGGGTTGCCGACCGCCGCCTGATCTTCGGCTCCATCCGCGACCTGCGCGACAAATTGCGCGCCGAGGAGGAAATCGGCCGGCAACGCGAGAAGCTGCACCAGAACGAGAAGATGGCGGCCATGGGTTCGTTGCTGGCCGGTGTGTCGCACGAGCTCAACAACCCGCTGGCCGTGGTTGTGGCGCAATCGACGCTGCTGCACGAATTCGCCTCCGATCCGCAAACCAAGGTGCGCGCCGAAAAGGTCCGCGCGGCCGCCGAGCGCTGCGGCCGCATCGTCAAGAGCTTCCTGTCGATGGTCCGCCTCCATCCCGCGGCACAAGCCGAGACCGACCTCAACCAGGTGATCCGGGCGGCACTTGAAGTGACCGCCTATGGCGCGCGCTCAAGCGGCATCATCATCGACACCGATTTCGCCGCAGGCCCGCTGCTGGCCATGGCCGACGCCGACCATGTGACGCAGGTGGCGGCCAATTTCCTCATCAACAGCCAGCACGCTTTGGCTGGCATTGCCGGCGACCGGCTGATCAAGGTGCGGACGTTCCGCAGCGACCGGGATCATCCCTGCTTCTCGGTCGAGGACAATGGGCCCGGCGTGCCGGAAGCGATCCGCGGCCGCATCTTCGAATCCTATTTCACCACCAAGCCGGTCGGCGTCGGCACCGGCATCGGCCTGTCGATCTCGAAATCGATCATCGAGCGGCACAATGGCAATGTCTGGTTCGAGGAAGTGCTCCCGAGAGGCGCGCGTTTCGTCGTCCAGCTGCCGGCCATCGTGGCCGGCCTCGCCACCGCCGGCGACAACCAGCCGCGATCGAGCGGCCTGCGCCATGCCTTGATCATCGACGACGAGCCGGATGTCGCCGGGTCACTCTCCGACATCCTCGAACTGATGGGCATCAAGTCGCGGATCGTGCCGGTCTGGGAATCGGCCGCCGCCACCTTGAGCGGCCATATGCCGCCGGACATCGTTTTTTCGGACCTGCGCATGCCCGGCGTCAGCGGCATATCGATCTATCGTGAGCTGCTCGCCGAAAAGCCCGATTTGGCGCGGCGTTTCGTGCTGGTCACCGGAGACCTGATCGGTGCCAAAGCCGAAATCGAAGCCTTGCCGGCGCACCAGCGACCACAGATTCTGGAAAAGCCGTTCAGCACGCTGGATGTGCGCAGCGTGCTCTCCGCCATCGCCGAACAGGCGGCCTTGAAAGGATAAAAAAGAGGCTCCCGGGGGCGGGAGCCAAAAGGAGCGCACTGGAGGGCGCTCGGGGAGGTCAGAGCATGATCCACAAAACGGGAACGGTTTTCGGGACCATGCTTCGACGGAAATCAGAAAATATTCGGCGTGCCGGTCAACGGCGCGGCATTGGCGATCATGCGGATCGCCCGGCTTTTGTGTGTTCCGGACTGTTCGGCGATGGCGCGCAGGCAATCCATGCTCTCGGCACCCCAGGCCTGGCCCTTGCAGGCGAAGTCGGTCACCGGCACCGGCAGACGCGCGGTCCTGGTCGTCGTCTGCGCGCCGTCGATGAGATTGGCCGGCGGATTCAACGAAGCGAAGGCCGGCCCGATTGTCGGCGTGAACGCCATGCCGACGAAGGCGCAAGCAGCCAGCACCATGAACATCGCCATGGGGTGGTCGCTGGCCCGCTGGCGCAGCGCCAGTTTCGGACGGCGGTCATTGCGCTCTGGAGCCTGAAGGCGGCTCTCGCCGCGGATCGTCTGGATTTTCGCATGCATTACCTTCCCCTTCGCTGAGTTTCTTTTGGCGGTGAAATGAACTTATCCGCGCTTTGTAACGGTGATGGGGTGGCGAAGGGTTGGCACTGTAACGAATTCGAAACAGCATTTCGGGCGAAGTCGGGCAAAATCGGGCATGGCTTTGACGGCGCCGAGGGCTCGAGGCGCAACTTGACCGATCTTGCCAAACAGTCTTTCGAAAAGATCAGGCTCAGCCCGGAGCCTGAAGCTCGGCAATGATCTTGTGCGCGGCGATGCGCCCGGCAATGATGGCGCCCTCGACATACCCCGGAAACGATGGCGAGAGTTCTGAAGAGGCGAGATACACCGGCGGTGCGGCGGCAAGGATCGTTCGCTCGGCGTCTGTCGCTGTAACATCGACAATAAGATCGCTGTACGCGCCGCCGCTCCAGCGATCTCCTATCCAGTCACGCAAACTGAAATCGATGACGTCACCGGCATCCGGACCAAGGGCTGCCTCCAGCCGGCCGGTCACCTCCGCACGCAGTTCCGCCTCGCCGAGGTCGCGCCAACGCAGCGCGAGCGAGCCGCCGACGAACACGACGAGCGCCGCATGCTCCGCATCCTTGCCGGCGTCGCAGGCAAACAGCCCCGGCGGCTCGAGCCACATCACCATGCCGCTCAAATCCCGCGCCCGCCAAAACGGTTTGGCATAGCGCACCAGGATCTTGATAGCCGCGCCGCTTTCCCAGGCGCCGAGTGCCCGCCCCAGTCCGGCCGGCAAAGCGGGGGCAAAGGCGAGCTCCGTCACCGTCGCCGGCGGGACGGCAACCAGAACCGTGCGCGCCTCGACGGTATCCCCGGCCGAAACGACAAGAACACCTTGCGAACTGTGCTCGATGCGCGTGACCGGCTCGCTTAGCCGCAACCGATCGCCAAGGTCGCGGGCCAGATCGTCGGCCAGCGAATGCATGGTTTCGCGCACAGAATATTGCAGTTCCGTCACCTCGTTGGTGACCCGCCGGTCATTGCCGATCAAATACCAGAGAGGAATCTGGTCCAGCGCCATGCACCAGAGACCTTCGATCATCGAACGGAAAGCCATCCTTGCATCGGCCGAATCGTGCTGGCAGGCAAGCCAGTCGGCGACGGTCAGTCCGGCAATCGAGGCATCGTCCGGATCGATCCCGTTCATGCGCTCGCGGATCGCCATCGCGGCATGATAGGTCCGCTCTGCTCGTTGTGCGGACATCGTCGGCTGGGTGATGAAGTCGCCATCGACATGGGTTTCAACCAGCGTCTTGCCGCGCGCCTCGACCATGGCCATCAATTCCGGCATGTCCTCGCACAGGAACTGGCCGCCACTATCGATGCGTTCGCCAAGTCCGTTCAGTCGGGACTCGACGCGTCCGCCCACGCGGTCGCGTGCTTCGAGCAGGATGAAATCGATGCCGGCCTTCTTCATCTCAAGCGCCGCCGACAGGCCGGTGAAACCCGCACCGACGATGACGACATCGGTTCGCTCGAATTCGCCGCCCTCATCCGTGAAGGTCTTCAGCATTGCCGGCTATCCACCCAATCGCATCCGGCTTCCACCGAGGAACTATGTCCTTGTCGACATATGCCGGCGGGCCGAACACACCATGCCGCAGGCTGTCTCTAACCTATCGTTTTCTCGAGCATATTGAGCCAGTTGCGATAGGCGATTTTTTCGATCAGCGCGCGGCCGAAACCGCGTGCCGCCAATGCATCGATCAGCTTCGGGAGGCCGGCGACATCGCTGATGACGGCCGGGATCATGGCGCCGTCGAAATCAGAGCCAAGACCAACGCCATCCTCACCCAGCGCCTGCAGCAGCGAATCGATATGGCGCACCATGATATCGAGGCTGGTGTCGGCATTCATGCGACCGTCCTCGCGCAGGAAGCCGGTTGCGAAGTTCAGCCCGACCATGCCGCCGGTTTCGCGGATCGCGCCGAGCTGCCAGTCCGTCAAGTTACGCGAATGGCCGCAGATCGCGTGCACGTTGGAATGGGTCGCCACCAGCGGCGCATCGCTGAGTGCGGCGACATCGCGAAAGCCCTTCTCGTTGAGATGCGACAGGTCGATCATGATCTTCAACTGGTTGCAGGCCTTGACCAGCGCCTTGCCGGCATCGGTCAGGCCAGGGCCGGTGTCGGGCGAAGACGGGAAGCGGAACGGCACGCCGTGGCCAAAGGCGTTCGGACGGCTCCAAACGATGCCGAGCGAGCGCAGGCCGGCTTCATGCAGCACGTCGAGCATGGTGAGCTCGGGATCGATCGCCTCGACCCCTTCGATGTGGAACACCGCCGCGATCGACCCTTGCGCCATGGCGTTGCGCACATCGCCGGCGCTGCGGCAGACGGTGAGCGCTCCGGCCCGTTCCAGCCTGAACAGGATCGAGGCCATCGCGATGGTCGAGGTCAGCGCCTCATTGCGCGGAACCTCGGGCGGCAGCGGTTCGGCGGCGCCCGGCGCCAGGGGCACGGCGCCGCGCCTGGATTTCTCGACAGGCGGCGGAAAGATGGCGAACATGCCCCCGGCGAAGCCGCAGGCTTTCGCGCGTGGCAGGTCGATATGGCCGCCCGATTTCCCCTCGATGAACAGTTTTTCGACGTCCGTGTCTTTCGACTGATGGAGTCTGAGCAACGTATCGTTGTGGCCGTCGAAGACGGGAACGAGATCGGTTTCGGTCATTGGGGGATCATTCGGTTCGTTTGTCGGCGCGGCTAAGATATATCCTATCTACTTAGGCAGGATGCGCCACCCGCGCAAATGCCAAAGCCGCCCCGGTGGGATGGCAGCCGCTTGCCGCGCCGTTTCCAAGCAACGAATCCCTACCGCTTCAGCACGTCGGCCCATTCCTGATGGCGGCGGAACTGGGCGTTGGCGAACGGGCAGAGTGGGATGATCTTCTTGCCCGCCGCACGCGCATCCTCGACGGCGCGGGTGACAAGCCGAAGCCCGGCACCCTGGCCGCGAAAGACGTCCGGCACTTCGGTGTGGTCGATGATGATCTGGTGCTCACCGATCTTGGTGAAAGTCATCTCGGCCTCGGCGCCATCGGGTCCACGCAGGACGTAGCGGCCCTTGGAACCGCGATCCTCAAGTTCGATCTCAGGCAGTTGGTCAGGCATTGCTATGCTCCTTGGGCAGTATCGGCAAAGAACCGCCGTGCCGCCTCGATCTCGTTTGGCCGCACCTCGTGCCCGCCATCGTGCCATTCCACTGTGACATCGGCGCCGTCGGCACGCAAATAGGCCTCGAGCCGCGTGGTCAGGTTCGGTGGACAGATCGGATCGCGCTTGCCGGCGGTCACCAGGATATGGCGGCCGGCGAGGCTGCCCTTGACCTCAGGTTCGAACGGGATCAGCGGATGCATCAGCACCGACGCGTCGAACAGCGCTGGAACCGCGAACACCACCGAGGCCAGGACATTGGCCCCGTTGGAATAGCCGAGACCAAGCACGGCCGATGGCTTTGCTGCTTCAACATGGGCCTTGACGAAGCCCACCATCTTGGTCGTCGCCCGCGCCAGGTCGTCCATATCGTAGATGCCCTCGGCGGCGCGGCGAAAGAAGCGCGCGGCACCTTGTTCCGACACATCACCGCGCGGCGAGACGATGGTTGCCTGGGGCGCGAGATCGCGCCCCAGCGACAGAAGCTGATTCTCATCGCCTCCCGTGCCATGGAAGACGAACAGCAATGGACCGCCCGGCGAACCGGGCAGCACCTTGTGGATGTAAGCGTCCTTGCTCATGGTCTCAGCCTTCCAACTTCTGCAGATGCTGTTCGAGATAGGGCCGCAGGTGCTGGTGCTGCGTCGGCAGCTTCAGCGCCTCGCCCAGATGAGCGGTATCCTCGTCGCGATCGAATCCCGGCTCGTTGGTGGCGACTTCGAACAGCACGCCACCCGGTGTGCGGAAATAGATCGCCCAGAAGTAGTCGCGGTCGATCACCGGCGTCACTCCATAGCCGGTATCCATCAACGCCTTGCGCACTTCGAGCTGCCTGGCGCGGTTCTCGACCGCGAAGGCGACGTGATGGACGGAGCCGGCACCGAGATCGGCGAAGGCCGTGCTCGGCAGCGATTCGATGTCGATGACATCGGCGCCATTGCCGTTCTTCACCGCCAGCCGCCTGAGATTGCCGGACTTGTCGACTTCCTCATAGCCCATGAACTTCAGCAGCTCTTCCGTGGCGCCGCCATCCTTCAGCCTGAGCGACACGGAATGAAAGCCTCGGATCGCCTCATCCGTGGGAACGCCGCCTTTTGACCAGGGTGCTCTGCTGTCGCTCTTGCACTCGACCAGCGCGAAGCCGTCACCATCCGGTCCGGCAAAAGCCAGGCGCTTCTCACCGAAGGTTTCTTCGCGCGAGAGGCCGGTGACGCCCTCATCGGCAAAGCGTTTTTCCCAATAGCCAAGCGTGCCTTCCGGCACCGAGTAGACGGTGGTTCCGACTTCCCCGACCCCATGCCGGCCCTTGCCGATGTCGGGGAAGGGGAAATAGGTCATCACCGAACCCGGCGTACCGGCCTCGTCACCGTAATAAAGATGGTAAACATCAGGCGCGTCGAAATTGACGGTCTTCTTGACCCGGCGCTGACCGAGTTTCCTGGTGAAAAAATCGTTGTTCTGGCGGGCATCCCTGGCCATCGACGTGACGTGATGCAGGCCCTTGATCTGGTCGAGCATTGTCTTGCTCCTTCCCTTGGTCATGTGCGGCCCTCGCCGCTGTCCACGCCAATATGAGGACCAGGGCAGTTTCCGCAAAGGCGGCAAACACAGAATGGACTGTGTCATAAAAGTGAACGATGGAACAAGGTTCGTTCACCAATTGGCTCGCAGGTCAGACTTGCGCCATGGCCAGAATTCGGTTCCATAAACGGCGTTCGACATCCTGGGACAAAGGTATCGTGAGTGACTGGAAAAGCCAGGCGGCCTAACATTCTCCTGATCACATGCGACCAGTGGCGCGGCGATTGTCTGTCCGCCGCCGGTCATCCGGTCGTGCGAACGCCGAATGCCGACGCTTTGGCCGCGGAGGGCGTGCTGTTCAAGCGGCATTATGGCGGCGCGGCGCCCTGCTCGCCCGCCCGCGCCTGCCTCTACACCGGCCTCTACCAGATGAACAACCGCGTCTGCCGCAATGGCACGCCGCTCGACGCTCGCCACGGCAACATTGCGCTTTCGGCTCGCGCCCTGGGCTATGATCCGACGCTGTTCGGCTACACCGATGTGTCGCTCGATCCGCGCCTGCTGGCGCCGGGCGATCCGCGGCTGCAAAGCTATGAAGGCGTGCTGCCGGGCTTTACGGTGCGCCAGTTGCTGCCCGAGCATCAGAAGCAATGGCTATCCTGGCTGGAGCTGCAAGGTGTCGACGCCAGCGCCGGATCCCCCGACATCCATCGCCCGGTGGCCGACGGCGCAGTCGGGACCACTGTCGGCAACACACCGCCCGTCTACTCCGGGCAGCAAACCCCGGCGGCCTTCCTGACCGGCGAATTCGCGCGTTGGCTTGGCGAACAGGAGCACGCCGCGCCGTGGTTCGCGCATCTTTCCTTCATCAGCCCGCACCCGCCCTTCATAGTGCCGGAGCCCTACAACACAATGTACGATCCGGCTGACGGCCCGGCCTTCCGGCGCGCGGCAAGCTGGCAGGAGGAGGCGGAAAACCATCCCTATCTAGCCTATGATCTCGGCCGGCAGAAACAGATGAAATTTCGCCCCGACGCCAGAGGCAAGGTGCACGACTGGAGCGAAGACGATTTTCGCGTCCTCCGCGCGATCTATTACGGCATGATTTCCGAGGTCGACGCCCAGCTCGGCCGCATCTGGCAAGCGGTCAAGGCGGCCGGCGCGTGGGACGACACCATCATCGTGCTGACCTCGGACCATGCCGAGATGATGGGCGACCATTTCATGCTGGGCAAGGGCGGCTATTTCGACGGCAGCTACCACATTCCGCTGATCATCCGCGATCCGCGCCACGGCAAGGCGGCCGGCGGCAAGGTAGACAGCTTCACGGAAGCGGTCGACATTTTGCCGACGTTTCTCGACCTGCTCGGCGAAGAGCCCGCGCCGCATCTCGACGGCAGGTCGCTGAAGCCGTTCCTGAGCGGGGAAACCCCTGCGGCGTGGCGCGATGCCGCGCATTGGGAGTTCGATTTCCGCTCGGTTGTCGCGGGCGAGGCCGAACGCCATTTCGGCATCGCCTCACGCCAATGCAATCTCGCCGTTATCCGCACGGAGCGTTTCAAATATGTGCATTTCGGCGGCAACCTGCCGCCGCTGCTGTTCGATCTGGAAAACGATCCGGACGAATTGGACAATCTCGCGGCCGACCCCAGCCATCTCGCCGTGCGTCTGGAATTCGCCGAACGGCTGCTCGCCTGGCGAGCCGAACATCTCGACCAATCGCTGGCACTGGCCGAATTGACCGAGAACGGCCTCGTCGGCCATGCCGCTGGCCTGCCTCCATGCCACACATGAACACAGGCCCGCATCGTTGCCGGCGCGGGCCTGTATCCGACTGGGTGGAAACTACCTGACGATCATGCGCTGCTGATCGCGCTTCTCGGCATAGCTGCCCTTGTCATAGGCGGTTTGTGCCTCGAGCTGTTCCTTGGTGAAGGTCGTGTACAGGTATTTGTTGCCCGCCTTGTCGGTCATGAATTTGAGATTATCCATGCCGACCGCGACTTCCTTCTCGCCAATGCCGAGAAAGCCACCGACATCGACGATCACCGCATCGGCCTTCTTGTCGGGCGCAAGCACGACATCGCCGATCTCGCCGACCTTGGCGTCGTTGGCGCCATAGACAGTCGTGCCCTTGAGGTCATCGGCGCGAATCTCACCAACCGGCATCTCGGTCAGCGTCGACTTGTCGATGGCTGCGGTCTTTGTCTGGTCCGGAGCCGAGGCATCGGGGGTCGTGGGCGCCGGAGCCTGTGCCGTCTTGTCGGACGGAGCGACGGCAGGGGCTGCGGCGGGCGCGACTGCTGCCGGCGCATTCGAAGCCGTCGTTGCCGGCGCAGGGTCATAGGCCTTGCGGTTGAAATCCGGCTGCGCCTGCAATTCTTCCTTGGTGGTCTGGGCGACCAGCCAGCGGTCGCCATTCTTCTCGGCCCACTGCGCCTTCGAGAAGTCATAGGTGACGTTCTTGGCGCCAAGGCCTAGGAAACCGCCGACGCCGATGACCAAGTACTGCGCCTTGCCATCCTTGGTCAGCACAATGTCGTTGACGTCGCCGATGTTCTGGGCGTCATCGCCGGTGCCGTTATAGACGTTTTCCCCGATGATGTTGGTGGCGAGATTGCCGTCGGCGCGCTTGACTGGTTCTGCCGAAGCGGCGTTCATGTCGACAGGCTTTTGCGCTGTGTCCGTCGTCGCGGGTGCTGCCGGCGCTGTTGCGTCGGTCGATGCCGCAGGTGCTGGGGTCGGGCTGTAAGGCTTTTTATCGAATTCTGCCTGCGCCGTCAGTTCGTCCTTGGTCGTCTGGGCCACCAACCAGCGGTCGCCATTCTTTTCGGCCCACTGCAGCTTGCCGTAATCGAAAGCAACGCTTTTGGCGCCGACACCCAGAAAACCGCCGACGTCGATGACAACGGATTTCGCCTGCCCATCCTTGTCGAACACGACGTCGCTGACCTTGCCGATGTTTTCGGCATCGTCGCCGGTGCCGTTGTAGACGGACTCACCGATGATGTTGGTGACGATGCTGCCCTCTGCGCGTGCCACAGGAGCGGCGGCGGGCTCCTGGACGGCGGGCGTGGCAGGCGCCGTATTTGTTGCGTTCTGCGCATAGGCGCCGGTCGCGACAAAGGTTGCGAGCGCCGTCGTGGCTAAAAGATTGCGGATCATGGTAGTCTCTCCTCGTGCCTGATCTCATGCGCCGCGTCTCCTTGGGGAACGCGGCATCTGCAGGTTCACAACGTCGTGACCGGGTCAGTTGTTCCGACAAAGCGCTGCGGTCCGGGAACGAAACCACGGAAATTATTGAGCCGCTGGGGTAGTCACCCCGTGGCAAGAGGAACCTTTCTGTCGACGCCGCGTTTCAGCCGTTGGCTGGGTATATCCCGGCCGCCTTTTGGCTGACCTGGTGGAGCGGGGCATGAGATTTGCAGCGGTGCTGAACCGGGACGGCGGCACTTTGCGCACCACCGACCTCGCCGCTTTCTCCGACAGGATGCATCAGACGCTGGAAACGGCAGGCCACTCGCTCAGCATCGAAATTGTCGCCGGCAAGGATGTGGTGGAGACGCTGGACAACGCCGCTTCGCGTCGCTCGGTCGACATCGTGCTGGCGGGTGGCGGCGACGGGACCATTTCCGCCGCGGCCGCCCGACTGATGGGCACGAAGAAGGCGCTTGCCATATTGCCAGCCGGCACCATGAACCTGTTCGCACGCGGGTTGGGCATTCCGCAGTCGCTCGACGGGGCGCTGAAATCCTTCGCCGACGGCGAAATCATTGCTGTCGATGTGGCGACGGCCAATGGCCAACCTTTCGTGCACCAGTTCTCGATCGGCATGCACGCGAAGATGGTGCAACTGCGCCAGAAGATGGAGTTCGGTTCGCGGTTGGGAAAGATCCGCGCCTCGGCCAAGGCGGCTTGGGCAACGATCAACAATCCACCTGCGATGAATGTGACGCTCAGCATCGGCGACGCCGAAATGGCGGCACGCATCACCGGCATCGGCATCACCAACAACTTATTCGGCGAAGGCCATCTGCCTTATGCCGACAATCCTGCGGGCGGCGTGCTCGGTGTCTATGTCACGGTGGCGAAGCAGCGCGCCGAACTGGTCAAGTTCTTCTTCAACATGGCGCGCGGCAAATGGCGCGACAACGAACATGTCGAAATCCACCAGGCGAACAGAACGGTGCTGAAAATCCATTCGGGCAGCAGCAAATTTCGCGCTGTCATGGACGGCGAACTGGTCAGGCTTGACCGTGAAACGGTAATCGAGATCCAGCCTGGCGCACTGAATGTATTGGTTCCGGCGAGCGCGGCCCAGTCGAGAGCCGCCTGATGAGGTGCGACGCAACGGACAGACCGGCTTTACCCGGCAGGAGCCTGCTCGGTGGTGTTGGGCGGTGTGGGGACATGCTGTTCATCGCTGTTAGGCGCCTTGATCAACACACCATAGATCTCGGCAATGCCCCATGCAGCAAACACCAGAAGCAGTGCGGCGATCAGGATCCGAAATCCATGCCAGCCCCATCGCCCCTGCCGCGCCTTGTTTTCTGGAATGATCTTGGCCATGCTCGATCCCTGTCTCATTCTGCACCAACTGGCGCGCCCGGCAAATCATGGTCGGGTAACGGTTCCTCGCTAGGATGGTTCCGGAAAAGCGTGCTGGCCTTGCACCAGCGCAAGCATGCGGCGACGAAGACCGGGACGAGGCAATTGGGGTGATTGGCAAGACGCAAACAGCACCCGATCTGCCGGCCGAAGTTGCGCTAGCAGTCATGGATGTCGACCGGCTGGCCGTGCTGCACGGATTGGAGATGCTGGATACGGCGGCCGACCCCGATTTCGACCACGTCAGCAGCCTTGCCGCAGCGGTGATGCAGGTGCCGATGGCCCTGGTCACACTCGTCGACCTTGAACGGCATTGGTTCAAATCCTGCTTCGGCCTGGACGAGACCGAAACCGCGACCAACGTCTCCTTCTGCGCCCATGCGATTGCCGCGGGCGACGAGCCGATGGTGGTCGTGGATGCAACGGCGGACCCCCGTTTCAAGACCAACCCGCTGGTCACCGGAAAGCACCATGTCCGCTTCTATGCCGGCGCGCCGATGGTCGTGGCAGGTGCCCGCATCGGCACGCTGTGCGTGCTCGACCGCGAGCCGCATGGTTTTCCATCCCGAGCCGAGCTCGACCAGTTGAAGGCGCTCGCCGGCCTCGCCGCCAGCCTGTTCACCCTAAAGGATGCAACCCGCAGCGGCGCGATCGCCGAGGCCGCACTTGCGCGCGAGGAAAAACGACGCGCCATCGCACTCGATGCGGCCTCGCTCGCCAGCTGGGCATGGGATATCCGCACCGATGTCATCGAATGCGACACATTGATGTCGGAGCTGTTCAACCTGCCGCGCTCCAACCGGCTGCGCGCACGCGACATCCTCACCGCCATCGATCCGCGCGACGTCTACCAGACCGAAACCCGCTTTCGCGACGCCTTGACCGGCAGCGACGACTATTTCGGCGAATACCGGGTGAAGGGCTTTCACCCGCCGCGCTGGCTCGCCACGCGCGGCCGTGTGATCGAGCGTGACGGCGACGGCAAGCCGACATTGATCTTCGGCGTCAATTACGACATCTCCGAGCGCAAGCTCGGCGACGAACGGCAACGGCTGCTGCTGCGTGAACTCAACCATCGCGTCAAGAACACTTTGGCGACCGTCCAGGCGCTGGCAACCCAGACCGTGCGCCATGCCCGCCAGCCAAGCCAGTTCCTCGAGGCCTTCGGCGCCAGGCTTCAGGCCTTGGGCATCGCCCACAATCTGTTGTCGGACCGCGAGTGGCGTGGCATCGGCATCAGTGAACTCGTCCAGATCGAGGTCAGACCTTTCGAAACGGCCGAGCAGCCGCGCATGACGATCTCCGGCGACGACCTGCTGCTGTCGCCCGACCAGGCCGTCGGGCTTGGCCTGATCCTGCATGAACTCGCCAGCAACGCGCTGAAATATGGCTCGCTGTCGGTGCCGTCAGGCAGGGTCGACCTCGGCTGGAGGACGCAAGGCAGGAAGGATGCCCGGCGTCTTGTGCTGACCTGGCGCGAAAGCGGCGGGCCGCAAGTCGCTCCGCCGGATCGGCAAGGCTTCGGCTCTATCCTCATTCGCCGCAGCCTGGCCAAGGTCATTTCCAGCGAAGTGACCCATGAATTCCGGCCGGAAGGCGTGTTTGCCGAAATATCGATGCCCCTGGAAGAGCTGTCGAAGTGATCTCCCAACAGCTCTACGTCCGCTCGCTCTCATCCGGATCGTCGGATTTCACATTCTCGCGGTAGATGGCGTAGGCCGCGAGCGCCACGGCCGGCCCCAGAATGGCGCCGAGACCGCCTTTTCCCTTGAGCAGGCTCGGCAGCACGGCGAGTGCGGCGGTGACGCCGATCGCCTTCATGTCGGCATTGCGGCGCTGCGCCCGGCGCCGGGCGCGCGAACCTGCGGATATCCGGTAGATCAGCAGGATAAGTCCGGCGAGCACCAGGAAACCGGCGCCAAACCCCAGCGCGGCGGCAAGCGACCCGTAGCGCATCGCCGTCCAGATATAGGCGGCCCCGACCAGAAAGCCGAGACCGCAAAGCGCAGCGGCCATGGCGATCACATAGACGATTGCCGCCGTGCGCGCCCGATGAACGGCGGCCACGGTTTCCCCCGAGGCGAGGCCCGAGATCAGGGTTGCCAACATTCCCATCTGTAGCGCGACTAGCGACGCGCGATGAGCGCGAAAAGGAAGCCGACGCCAGCGGCGATTGCCAGTGACGTCACCGGCTTTTCACGCACGCTTGCCATCATCTGCGCTTCGATGTCCTTGGCATTGCTGCGCAAGCTGTCAAAGGCTGCTTCGCCCTGCGCGCGCAACTGCTCGACCCCTTCTGTCGCTGCACGGCGCGCGGTGCCATAGCCATGCTCGCCGGTCTTGGCCAGTTGTTTGGTGAGCTTGTCGATGTCGGCCTTCAACTGCCTGATGTCGGCTTCCAGGTCCGCATTTGCACGGGCGTCGGTTGCGGTCTTTCCTGCGGCAGTGGCCATGGCTTAACTCCTTGTGATTGCTCGGTTTCAAACGCGCTGCGCGCCTCATGGTTCCGGCACTGCGGACAAAGTAGCCGAAAACGCATCGGCGCGCACCCGATCCGCCGGCTTCGCAAAAAGACGCTTCCTCAGATTAGTGGCCGGCGCGCCTCGCCCAGTCCTTCCCAGCCGGCGAGCCGCTTGAGCCCTTCATTGTCGGAGACCGCGCAGCCGCCGTCGCGCCAGACGATCAGCTTGCGATCCATCAGCTTGCGGATCGTCTTGTTGGTGTGAACCAGCGACAGGCCGAGCGTATCGGCAATGTGCTGCTGCGTGATCGGTATCTGGACGGATTGGCTGCCATTCAGTCCGACGACCTTGGCCCGGCTGCCGATGAAGGCGATGAGATAGGCGGCGCGCTCGATCGCACTGCGGCGCCCGAGGCTGAGCAGATTCTCGTCCAGCATCCGCTCCTCGCGCGATGCGATCCAGGTGATGTCGTAGGCCAGCCCGGGATGATTGCGGTACAGCTCGTGCAGATATTCGCGCTCGAAAACACACAGCAGCATCGGTGAGAGTGCCTCGACGGAATGCTGCATCTCGCCCATCACACTGCCTTGCAGGCCGATCAGATCCCCGGGCATGAGATAATTGAGGATCTGGCGACGGCCGTCCCGCAGCAGCTTGTAGCGAAACGCCCAGCCGGAGAGCACGGTGTAGAGATGGGCGCTATGGCTTCCCTCCACCAGCACCGTGTCGCCCTTATCGACCGCGAGTTCACCCTTCTTGAATTTGCTGATGAAGGCCAGCTCCTGTTCTTCGAAGTCGCGGAAAACCGGCAACGGCCGCAATGGGCAGTTCTCGCAGGGATATTGGCGGCTGGAGAAAGCGTTATTGTTCTGGACTGACATTTCGCCCCCTTCGAAAGCCCGCTCGACCCCCTTCGAAAGCCGCTCTTGGAGAGCCGCGTTTCAACGCGTTGCAAGGATTGAGGTTCCGCCCGCTGGCCACATGTCTTTTTTAAATGACAGCAAGCCAATTAGCGATCATGACTCCGGCGTTTCAAGGAGTCTTTGCCTGTGCCCACATTGCTTGACGGATTGCGGATTCTCGTTTTGGAGGACGAATTTCTCATCGCCATGGATGTCGAGCAACTTTGCCGCGATCATGGCGCCGATGAGGTGGTGATCGCCCGTGACCTGACCGAGGTCGATGGCCGGGAAGTCGCCACGCGATTCGATGCAGCCATTGTCGACTTGATGCTGGGCGGCGCCTCGACGATCGATTTCGCTTCCGGGCTGCGCGCGGCAGGCATACCTTTCGTGTTTGCGTCCGGCTATTCGGATGCCGATGAAATCAAGGCATCGTTTCCGGGCGTCAGGCTGGTTGGCAAACCCTACTCAGGCGAAGACCTGGTGCAAGCGGTCGCGGCGGCCTGCGGACGCGCTTGAGACGCGATCGCGGTCAGCTCGCCGGCGAACTCGTTACCTGGGCCGAAATCGCGTCCGGACCATACTCGTCCTCACCTGATATTTTCAGGATCTCCTGCAAGCGGGTACGGGCTCGGCTGACGCGGCTCTTGATCGTCCCCACCGCGCAGCCGCAGATCTCCGCGGCCTCCTCGTAGGAGAAACCAGATGCGCCGATGAGGATGATGGCTTCGCGTTGGTCCTCCGGCAACTGCTCCAGCGCCCCGCGAAAGTCCTTAAGGTCGAGTTGGCCGTGCTGGGCCGGATGAACGGCAAGCCTGGCCGTCATGATACCGTCGCTGTCCTGCACTTCGCGCCCGCGCTTGCGCATTTGCGAATAGAACTCGTTGCGCAGGATGGTGAAAAGCCAGGCCTTGAGATTGGTGCCGGGCTGGAAGCTCTCATGCTTGTCCCAAGCCTTGACGAGTGTTTCCTGGACGAGGTCGTCGGCTTTATCGGCATTTTGCGTCAGCGACACAGCAAACGCGCGCAGACTTGGGATTGCCCCAAGCAGATCAGTCTTGAAGCCTTGTGAGACCGCGGCCATGCCTCAGTCCTTCTTCTGTGCGGGTTCAGCCTGTTCCAGTTGGCTAAGCAACTGGGAAAAGCGATCCGGCACATCGTCGGAGACCAGCGCGTCGTAATATTGTTTGAGTTTGCGTCCGATTTCGGAGTTCGGCCCAAGAGCGTCACCAGAACCGTTCCGGCGCCTGCTCTCGGCGCCAGTCAGAATATCTTTCGTCATATCCTTCATTTTGCCCTTGTATTCCCAGCGCTCAAGCCGCTCTTACCGTACTCAACACAACGCAAGCGGCGCCCTCGTCTGGTTGCCCATCCCCACCACAAACGCCACTTCCCGGCTTTTGTTCCGTCGAGGTGGAACTTTTTCAAAAAATCCGCGTTATCAGGGCTTGCAGTCAGCTTGACCTGCTACGCAATCGCGTCATTCTGAGGGAGACGTCTTACCATGAGCTTATCCGCCACCATCGCACCACATCTGCCCTTCCTGCGCCGCTTCTCGCGGGCTGTTTCCGGGTCGCAAGAGAGTGGTGATGCGCTGGTCGCTGCGATGCTTGAGGCCATCATCGCCGATATCGAGATATTTCCCGAAGCATCGAGCGACCGCATCGCGCTGTACAAGGTTTTCGCCAAGCTTTTCACATCGGTCGCCATCCGCGTTCCACAGGAACAGGCGCAATCGGCGTGGGAACAGCGCACCGCCGCCAATCTGAATGCGATTGCACCACGGCCCCGTCAGGCCTTCCTGCTCGTGGCGGTCGAAGGCTTCAGCGAGGAGGAAGCGGCTGAGATCCTTGACGTCGGTGACCAGGAGTTTTCAGAGTTGCTTGCCCAGGCGAGCAACGAGATATCCCGTCAGGTGGCAACCGACGTTCTGATCATCGAGGATGAACCGCTGATCGCCATGGATATCGAAGAAATGGTCGAGAGCCTCGGGCACCGCGTCGTTGGAACGGCGCGCACCCATGCCGAGGCAGTGATGATGTTCGGCAAGACGCGGCCGAAGATGGTGCTGGCCGACATCCAGCTTGCCGACGGCAGTTCCGGCATCGAGGCCGTGAACGAAATCCTGTCATCGACGTCGGTGCCGGTCATCTTCATCACCGCCTTCCCCGAGCGCCTGTTGACTGGTGAACGACCGGAACCGGCCTTCCTGGTCACCAAGCCGTTCAATCCCGACATGGTCAAGGCGCTGATCAGCCAGGCACTGTTCTTTGACCGGCAGGCGAAAGCCGCCGCATAGTCGGGAATTGGGAGTGGAGGAATTGACGAACCCAAGGCGATAGCCTCGCTCCCGAATCTCTCCAGATGATCAATTCGTCACTTCGTGCCGCCTGATGCACCCGGGCGGCGACGTTGAATTCCTGCGCTTCCGCTCGAACGATTTGCAAGCACGGTCTTTTTCGGCAAAGGGTGGGAACAAACCGCAACCACCCACGTTTTCATCGCACCATTCGAAGGAGATGGATCATGCTTTACTGGGCGCTCGTATTTCTCGTCGTTGCCATCATCGCCGGCGCGCTTGGTTTCGGCGGCATCGCCGGTACCTCCGCCGGCATAGCGCAGATATTGTTTTTCATCTTCCTCGCCTTCCTGGTCATTTCGCTTCTTGCGGGCCTGTTCAAACGGGCTTCGTAAGGACGGACGGCCGAACACTGGAAGCCGCACCCCTCAAACGGTTTCCAGCCACCGCCGGGCGGTGTCCCTCAAAGGACGCCGTCCGGCGGACCGTTTTTAGCGGCGGGTTTTCCGGAAACCTGTTTGGAACCCATTCAACGATGAGCCGTTCAGCCTGAATTGGGTGGACAGATTGGCCGATGGGTTCCAGGACCGGAAACAGGAAAGACGCCGTGCAAAGCGATGAAGTCATCGCCCTCCATCCCGCCGACAGCGGCATGCAGCTCGGTCGTGCTCTTCTTCACGCGTTGCACAATGCCGGCATTTCCGTTCTCTACCAGGATCGCGAGATGAAAACCGTATGGGCGCGCAACATGCGTGCGCCCTGGGTTTCGGACACCGCCGACAGCATCGGCATCCTGCCGGAGGCGCAGGCCGACCGCATCGGCGCGGCCAAGCGCGACGTCATTGCATCCGGCAACCCCCAACGTCTCGAGATCAGCGTTCCCGTCGAGGATGGCAGCCGCTGGTTCGAGGTGTGGATCGATGCCGATCACGGCGATGGTGGCACCGTGCAAGGCGTCGTCACCACGATGGTCGAGACGACGGAGCAGAAGCGCCGCGAGCAGACCCTGACGACGCTGTTGCGAGAGGTGAGCCATCGCTCCAAAAACCTGCTGGCGATCATCCAGAGCATAGCCACCCAGACCGGCCGCTACTCCGACAGCATCGGCGATTTCCTGACACGCTTTCGCGGCCGGCTGCAATCGCTGGCCTCGTCCCAGGATCTCGTGACCTCTTCCAACTGGCGGGGTGCAGCACTTCGCGAACTCGTGTCGGGCCAGGTTGGCCGCTATGGCGGCGATCCGGTTCGGAGCCTGAGGTTTCAGGGGGCAAACCCCTATCTCAATCCCAACGCTGCCTTGCATATCGGCCTTGCGATGCATGAACTCGCCGTCAATTCGGTGAGCTACGGCGCCCTGTCGCGGCCCGGCGGGTACGTCAATGTTACAGCCAACCTGACCGCCGACGACACGGGAACCTCCCTGTCCCTGACATGGGCGGAGGCAATCGGCGCCAGTGATGTCAGGCGTAGCGAGAAGCGCTTCGGCAGCGTCGCACTCGAACGGGTCGTGCCGGCGTCACTGAACGGAACGGCGACGCTCGAAATCGCGGCTGGCCGCCTTGAATACCGCCTTGTCGTTCCGCACGGCAATTTCGAGACGGATTGAGCGACCTTCCTTAACCCGCCGTTCACCATAAAAGCAGATGCTGTTTTTCCCGGATACCGCTGGAACTTGTTGCATCACCGAACATTTCCGCAGCAGGATTTGCAGCATGGTGGGAGGAATGCCTTGACGGTTGCCGACATGAACAGACTGGAGCAGGCCGCCCGGATTTCCATGGGCGAGTTTGAGGACTCCGAGGCTTCCGCGCCACCGCTGGCTCCTGTTCCCAACGGAGCTTTGCGCCTTGTTGCGCTGGCCTTGGTGGCGGTGATCATGGCGGTCGCCCTGCACCAACTGGTCTACTAGGCCACCTCGTTTCGGCCGGTGGCCGAATCGGCTGTAGCGCCATCTTATTTCCCCGGCCGATCAAGCCAGCCAGGAACTTTGGCGAATGTAGATCGTTACTATGGCGAGAGGACTTCTCGCCATGGAACATATCGCTGCATTGTTGCTGGTCATCGGTTGCTCGAACACGATGGCCGACTGCCGTGAACTCCAGGTGCCCGTAAGCGTTTTCGCGACGGCCGAGCAATGCGTGGCCGAACGCCCATTCGTCTTGGGCGACGTGCAAGGGCAGGCTGACCACATCGTCGCCAAATGTCTTGCGGTCGATCCGGCGCTTGAGGACGACTATGATCAGATCGTCTGGAATGTGCGCGCCGATGGTACGCTTGACGCGTCTTTGGCAATTTCCAGCCTGGTAATGGCATCGAACACGATACGCCCAGAAAAAGACTATCTTCACCAACAATAGATTGCAGCAGCAAAGGCCGTCATTTCATGCTAAATGGCGGCTGGAGCTTACTAAAGTGAGGACACAAAGTGAGGAGTGACTCTATGCGGAAGATGATTATTGCCCTGGTTGCGGTGGTCGCGGTCAGCGGCTGCACCTCGACTGAGAAGGACGTGGTTGGCGGCGGCTTGATCGGCGCCGGTGTCGGCGGCTTGGTCGGCGGCGGTAAGGGCGCGCTGATCGGCGCGGCCGTGGGTGCCGGTTCCGGCCTGCTGGTGCGCAACCTGCGCAACGGCTATTGCCAATATCGCGATCATCGCGGCCGGATCTACACGGCTCGCTGCAACTAATTCGGCGATAATCGAAACGTCGATCCGGAGGCCGGTCCGCCGGCTTCCGGGTTTTTGATGTCTGGATGCTTCCCCCTTGTCGGCAACGGTCGCGCTCAATTGGCGAGTGGAATTTTGATTTCCACGTTCAGCCCATTGGCTTGGTAATCCCGTTTGATCGTACCGCGCAATTCGCGCGTCACGTTGAGGTCGATCAGCTTGGTGCCGAATCCGGTCTCGGCGGGCGCTTCAAGTTTCTTCTGCCCGTTTTCGCGCCAGTTGAGAGCCAGCATCCTGTCGCGCCCTCGGCCTTCGAGCGACCAGTCCACCTTCAGCGCCCCAACGGAATTGCCGGCCTCGCCGTATTTCAGCGCATTCGTCGCCAGTTCGTGGAAGGTCAGGCCGAGCGCTTGCGTCGTGGTTTCGTCGAGCAGCACCTGTGGTCCCGACAACAGCTCATCGGGCAGCTCCTTGCCGAACACCTGACCCAGCTCGATGCGCAGGAGATCGCCAAGATCCGCCTTCTGCCAGCGTGAGCGCGTCAGCATGTCCTGGGAGGCCGCCATCGCCTGCAGCCTAGCCGAGAAGGACGCTGAAAACTCGTTGACGTCGGTCGCCCGCGATGCCGTCTGACGCGCGATCGCCAGCACCCTGGTGATCGAATTCTTGATGCGATGCTTCATCTCCTGCAGCATCAGGTCTTTTTCGATCAGGCTCTTTTCCGTCGTTTCGTGCAATCGCGACGCTGCCTCATAGGCCCGCTCCTGATAGCGCGCCACAAGCGCGATTGCGCCCGCCAACAGCAGGCCGAACAGCCCCAGCATCACCGGAATGGCGCGCGACGACGGCTGCGAGAAGGCGCTTGTCGGCCGGAACAGGACAGTCCATGGCTGTCCGGCGACGATGATCTTTCGCGTGACCAGCAGCCTGTTCCCGAAAGTGGAAGCCGGCGGCGTCTCCGACCGGAACAACAGATTGTCGCCGTTCACGGCACCATCGCCATCATAGATTTCGGTGTTGACCGGCAAAAGCGGCGACCGGCTGAGCGCGGTCTGGAACAGATCGCGAGCCCGAAAGGCCGCATAGAGAAAACCTGATGTCGAGGATCTCGAAGCATTGATGACGTCGGGAGCGGTTTCGACATTGAGCCGCACGAAAACGAAGAAGCCGGTGAACGTCTGCGCGGCGCCCGTGTCCTGGCCCAGCTGCACCAGCCCGCTGGCGTGCTGCTGGTCGTCGGACATCGCCTTTTCGATCGCCGCACGCCGCACCGGTTCGCTGAACATGTCGTAGCCGATGCCGGCCTGATTGGATGAATCCAGCGGTTCGAACAGCACGATAGGGGTGCGCCAGGGTTGCGTGGTATCCGGGTAGATTGGATGACTGACGCCATAATCGTGCAGCATGTCGCGTTCGACCGTCGCCTCGTCGCCCGTCTTTGCCAGCCTGAGGAAGCCGATGCCGCGCAAGCCGGCGAAATTCTTGTCGACATCGAGCGCAGTGAAGAACGCCTTGAACTCACTGCGAGAAATACCGCCATTGCGGGCGTCGAACAGGGCCTGCGTCGAGCGCAGCAGCGACAGATGCAGGTCGATGCGGCTCTCGATCCGGTTGAGCGCATCGTCGGCAGTCGCCTCGAACTTGATGCGCGCGGCTTCCTGCGTGGCGAAGTAGGCAAAACCTGCCATCACCATGCTGATCAGCGCGACGGCGATAAAGGCGATGATCGGGAAAAGCTTCTTCAACGGATCGTGCGGTCCCTGAGCAATGTCGGACCTTTATGCGCAAGTCGCCCTGCCAACACAATGCCAAGGCCAAGCCATCCCTACGGCTGGCATATCACGTGTCCGGCAACCGCGATCTGGCTTGATCTCGGGCCGCGATCTTCAGCGCGCCCGGTCCGGGAATGGCGCCTGGCGGGCATTTGCCCAGAATGATCATGCCCAGCACCTCGTCCTGGGTGACATCAGTGGTGCGGGCGGTGCCGACCACCTGGCCGTTCTTCATGACGCAGACCCGGTCGGCAAGCTCGAACACATCGTGGATGTCGTGGCTGATCAGGAAGATGCCGATGCCGTCGGACTTCAGCTGCTTGACCAGTTCGCCGACCTGCGCCGTTTCCTGCGGACCAAGTGCGGCCGTCGGCTCGTCCATGATCAGGATGCGGGCGTTGAACAGGATCGCACGCGCGATCGCCACCGATTGCCGCTGGCCGCCCGACAGCTTGATCACCGGCTCCTTGAAACGCTGGAACCGGGGATTGAGCCGACCCATCACCTTGCGCGCCTCGGCCTCCATGGCAACGTCGTCGAGCGTTCCCCAGGCGGTCATCAACTCGCGGCCGAGGAACAGATTGGCGGCGGCGTCGACATTGTCGGCCAACGCCAGCGTCTGGTAGATCGTCTCGATGCCGTATTTCTTGGCGTCGCGCGGGTTGGAGATCGATGCCTCCTCGCCGTTGACGAAGATCTGGCCCGAATCGCGCTTGTAGGCGCCGGACAGGATCTTGATCAATGTCGACTTGCCGGCGCCATTATGGCCGAGCAGCGCCACGACCTCGCCGGGGAAAAGATCGATCGAGGCGTCGTCGACGGCGCGGATGCCGCCAAACGCGATCGAGATGTTCCTCATGTCGATCAGCGCGGTGGCTGCAGGAGCAGTCTTGTCAGTCATGGCATGCCCTCCTAGACGCGCTTGCGATAGACGGTGTCGAGCCACACGGCGATCACCAGTACGGCGCCGACGACGATGCTCTGCAGCGGCGAGTCGACACCAAGCAGCACCATGCCGGACTGCAGCGATTGCATCAGCAGGGCGCCGAGCATGGCGCCGATGATCGTTCCCGACCCGCCGGCTAGCGACGTGCCACCGATCACGGCGGCTGCAATGACGAGCAGCTCGTCGAGCGTTCCAAGCACGTTGGTGGCCGAATTCTGCCGGGCCGACGAGATCGCCGCGGCAATCGTGGCCAGCACGCCCATGATCATGAACACCTTCATGGTGATCCAGCGCGTGTTGATGCCGGCGAGATTGGCCGCCTCGGGATTGCCGCCGATGGCGAAGACATAGCGGCCGAAACGGGTGCGGTTGGTGATGAAGGTCATGACCAGCCCGACGGCGACCGCCATCAGCACCGGTATGGCGATACCGTGGGCGATGAACAGGCCGCCTTCGGGAACGGTGATGTTGTTGGCGGCCGCATATCTGTTCACGATGCCGATCGGCCAGGGGTAGGAGTTGGCGAGCCAGACCGCACCCATGATGGCGCCGCAGGTGACGACACCGAGCAGCGCCTCGGCCCAGATCGGACGTAGCGGAAAACGGAAACGCTTGCGCTGCACCCGCCCGTTGAACAGCCCAAACACCACGGCGAGGCAGGCGACGATCCCGACAACCCAGCTCCAGGTTGCGCCGATCGATCCCGCCGGCCCGCCGCCCATCAGCTGAAAGGTGGCGTTAAGCGGCGCCACGGTCTGGCCTGATGTGACCCACCAGGCAGCACCGCGCCAGACCAGCAGGCCGCCCAGCGTCACGATAAAGGCGGGCACTTCGAGATAGGCGATGACGAAGCCTTGAAAGGCGCCGATCAACAGGCCGAGCGCCAGGCCGATGACCAGCGCCAGGACCCAGATCCACGGATTGCCGAGTTCGAGCCCGACAAAACGCACCAGGAAATGCACCTGGGCAAATCCCATCACCATGCCGATCAGGCCCTCGGCGGAACCGACCGACAGGTCGATGTTGCGCATGACGATGACCAGCACCATGCCGCAGGCCATGATGGCGACCGCGGATGTCTGCACCGACAGGTTCCACAGATTGCGCGGCGTGAGAAAGGTGCGGCTGTCGAAATCGAGCGGATTGACGCCGAGGCGCAGGCTTGAAATGACATGCAGCCCAATCCAGATGACCAGCAGCGCGCCGATCATGCCGAGCATCCGGGTGTCGATCTCGGTCGCCTTCAGGAACCGGGCGACGGCGCCGAGTTCCGACGCGCGCGCCGTATCGGCCTGCGGGTTGGACGTCGTGTCGGTCATGATTTCCTCCCACCGGCTGGCCGTCTGACGCGCATGCCGGAGCCCAGCCTAGAAGCTATCCGCATGATGCGGAAACACAATTCTTTGAGAAAACGCCGCGGCTTTTGGGCCGCGGCGTTCAGATATTTCGAAGTGGTCCGGATCAGTTACAGGCCGCGACGGTGCCGGCAGCGACACCCGCGCAGACTTCGTCCTTCTTGATCCAGCCAGCGTCGATGACGACGTTGAGATTGTCCTTGGTGATGGCAACCGGAGTCAGGAACAGCGACTTGACGGTGTTGCCGCCCGGCGTCGTGAAGTCCTTGGCGCCGGCGATGTCGCTCGTCTTCTTGCCGTCGGCCAGTTGCGAGGCGATCTCGGCGGCATTCTTGCCGAGCTCGCGCGCGTCCTTCCACACCGACACGGTTTGCGTGCCCAGGGCGATGCGGTTCAGCGCGGCGTGGTCGCCGTCCTGCCCCGAGACCGGCACGGTGCCGGCCAAGCCTTGAGCCGTCAGCGCCGCGACGACGCCACCGGCAGTGCCGTCATTGGCCGCGACCACCGCGTCGACCTTGTTGTCGTTGGCGGTCAGGAACTGTTCCATGTTCTTCTGGGCGTTGGCGGGCAGCCAGCCATCCGTGTAGGCTTCGCCGACATTCTTGATCTTGCCGCTGTCGATGGCTTCCTTGAGCACTTCCATCGAGCCCGAGAACAGGAAGTCGGCATTGGGATCGGCACCGGAGCCCTTGATGAAGACGTAGTTGCCTTCCGGCTTGACCTTGAACACTTCGCGGGCCTGCATGCGGCCGACTTCCTTGTTGTCGAAGGTCAGATAGAAAACATCCTTGTTCTCGATCAACCGGTCATAGCCGACGACCGGAATGCCTTCGTCCAGGGCTTTCTGCACGGCCGGGCCGATGGCCGAAGCATCCTGCGCCAGGATGATCAGGGAATTGGCGCCCTGCGAGATCAGGCTTTCGACGTCCGTAAGCTGCTTGCCGGGATTGGACTGCGCATCGGCGGAGATGTACTTGTCGCCGGCGGCCTCGATCGCCGTCTTCATGGCGGCCTCGTCGGTCTTCCAGCGTTCCTCCTGGAAGTTGGACCACGAAACGCCGACGACTTTGTCCTTCGCCTGCGCGACAGACGCGAGCGTCAGCGACATGGCGGCACCCGCCAGGATGGCGGCTGTGAATCTTTTCATATTATCCTCCCTGCGCCGCGTATGGCGCGACCAAACTGGCCCGAAGGCCGGCACAAAGGCCCTATTTTTTCGAGCCTCGAAAAAATACTGGGCCAACGCCCGAACGCTGTCAACATCGATTCTGATGGATTTTGATGTCGTTTCGAATTTTTTTCGGGCCTCGGAATAAATAAATGACACGGCGCGCGGCTTCTGCCAGTATTTGACCGCGTCACCGACAGCGTTCCAGGGCAGGAAGAACCGCGGCGACCGGGAGGATATGAAAGAGCATGTCGGTCGGAATCCGCCACGACGATTTGCGCCGCCGCAACCGCGCGATGGTGATCGCCGCGGTGCGCCGCGCCGGACAGCCGTCGCGCACCGAGATCGCCGCAACCACAAGCCTCAGCCATTCGACGATCTCGGCGATCTCATCCGACCTGATCGTCGAAGGCATCCTGACCGAAAGCAAGCCGAGCGAGGCCGGCTCGCTCAAACGCGGCCGTCCGCAGGTCGGCCTCAGCCTCAATCCGGAAGCGGCCGCGGTAATGACCGTGGTGCTGTCGCTGAACTTCCTCTCGGTCGCCGTCATCGACTATGCCGGCCAGGTAATATCCGAGGAACAGCGCCGGCTCGACACGCTGACGATGTCGCGCGACTCGCTGATCGGTGAGTGCACGGCAATCGTGCGGCGCCGCCTGGAAGATCCCGACCTGGACGTGCGCAGCATCGCTCGTATCGCGCTGGCCGTCCAGGGCATCACCGACACCCGTGCCCGCGCCATGCTGTGGTCGCCGATCACGCCGCACACCGACATCGCCTTCGCCGACATATTCGAAGAGGAGTTCGGCGTCCCCGCCATTATGGAGAACGACTGCAACATGATGGCGGTGGCGCTGCGCTGGCGCGATCCCGATCGTTACCGCGACGATTTCATCGCTATCCTTTTGTCGCACGGCATCGGCATGGGGCTGGTGCTGAAGGGCGAATTGTTCACCGGCACCCATTCCTCGGGCGGCGAATTCGGCCACATGATTCATCGGCCGAACGGGGCGCTGTGTCGCTGCGGACGGCGCGGCTGCGTCGAAGCCTATGCCGGCAATTATGCCATCTGGCGCAACGCGCGGCAGATGGGCGAGGATGCAGAACCCGTCGCCGATGTCAGCGACGTCGACATGCGCGCCCTGGCTGCCGCCGCCCGCGAGAGGGACGGGCCCGAACGGGAAGCCTATCGCAAGGCCGGCGAAGCGCTCGGCTACGGCCTCGGCAGCCTGTTTGCGCTGATCGATCCGGCGCCGGTCGCCATGGTCGGCGTCAGCGCCGCCGCCTTCGACCTGATCGAGCCGGCATTGCGGCAAGCGATTGCCCAGACCGCCGGCGGCCAGCATTCCAAGTCGATTTCCTTCGACACCGAGCCGAACGAACTGCCGCTGATCCGCGAAGGCTGCGCCATGCGGGCGCTGATCTTCGTCGATCAGGAGATTTTTGCGCCGGGCGTGCAGGCGAGATCCGGTCTCGGCGGCAAGAACGTGGCGTGAGTTCAAACGAGGGAGTTCAGTCCTCGCGAATGGCGTAACCCGCCCCACGGATGGTGCGGATGACATCGGGCATACGGCCGTTGTTGACCGCCTTGCGCAGCCGGCCGACATGCACATCGACCGTGCGTTCGTCGATGTAGATCGTCTCGCCCCAGACATTGTCGAGCAGTTGGCTGCGCGAGAACACGCGGCCTGGATGGCGCATCATGAATTCAAGCAGGCGGAATTCCGTCGGCCCGAGCCGGATCTCGCTCTTCTTGCGATAGACACGGTGCGACTCGCGATCGAGCACGATATCGCCGACCTTGAGCACGCTGGACAGCACTTCCGGCTTGGCCCGGCGCAGCAGCGCCTTGACCCTGGCCATGAACTCCGGCGTCGAGAAAGGCTTGACCAGATAGTCGTCGGCACCGGTCGAGAGGCCGCGCACGCGGTCGCTTTCCTCGCCTCGCGCGGTCAGCATGATGATCGGCAGCCGCTCGGTCTCGGGACGCATCCTTAGCCGGCGGCAGAGTTCGATACCGGAAACCGCAGGCACCATCCAGTCGAGCACCAGAAGGTCTGGAACGTTCTCCTGCAGCCGGATTTCGGCCTCGTCGCCGCGCGTCACCACTTCGACCTGGTAACCTTCGGATTCGAGATTGTAGCGGAGCAGCACGCCTAGCGGCTCCTCATCCTCCACCACCATGATGCGTGGCGCGATCATCGGCTGGTCACCCCTGTCATGCCGCTGGCGCGGACATTGCCGTCTCGTCCTGCTTCGGACGGTTGGCTGGCAACTGCGTGCCGGTCAAAACATAATAGGCATTTTCGGCGATGTTGGTCACGTGGTCGCCGATCCGCTCGAGGTTCTTGGCGCAAAACAACAGGTGCGTGCACGCCGTGATGTTGCGCGGATCTTCCATCATGTAGGTCAGCAGTTCGCGGAACACCGATGTGTATTTGACGTCGATGCGTTCATCATTGTTTCTGAGCGTGGCAAGCGCTGCCGCGTCAGCGGCGGCATACTCGTCGACGACCCCCTGCACCTGGATCAGCACCAGCTGCGCCATTGCGTCGATCGAATGCGAAAGGTCGTGCGGCGTGACGCTCAGCCCGACAGTGCCGACGCGCTTGGCGATGTTCTTGGCAAGGTCGCCGATGCGCTCGAGGTCGCCGGCCATGCGGATCGAACCGACCACCGCACGCAGATCGTTGGCCATCGGCTGGCGCTTGGCGATCAGCGTGATGGCGCGATCGTCCAGCTCGCGCTGGCGTGCATCCATGATGGCGTCGTCGGAAACCACCCGCTGCGCCAGCGCATTGTCCGAATTGAGCAAAGCCCTGGTCGAGCCACCGACCATCGAGCGGGCGAGATCGCCCATGTCGCGGATCAGCTGGCTGATCTGCTCCAGATCCTCATCGAAAGATGCGACGGTATGTTCACCCATGATCTTCGTCCCTCATATGCCAGAGATCAGCCGAACCGGCCGGTGATGTAGTCCTGGGTGCGTTTGTCGTCGGGGGTGGTGAACATCTTGTCGGTGGCGCCCTCCTCGACCAGATAGCCAAGATGGAACATCGCGGTGCGCTGCGACACGCGCGCTGCCTGCTGCATCGAATGGGTGACGATGACGATCGTATAGTTCTGACGCAGTTCGTCGATCAGTTCCTCGACACGAGCGGTAGCGATCGGGTCGAGCGCCGAACACGGTTCGTCCATCAGGATCACCTCGGGTGACACGGCGATGGCGCGTGCAATGCACAGGCGCTGCTGCTGGCCACCGGAAAGACCCGTGCCAGGTTCCTGCAAACGGTCCTTGACCTCGTTCCAGATCGCCGCCTTCTTCAGGCTGGACTCGACGATCTGATCCATGTCGGCCTTGCGCTTGGCCAATCCGTGGATGCGCGGACCATAGGCGACGTTCTCGTAGATCGACTTTGGGAACGGATTGGGTTTCTGGAACACCATGCCGACGCGCGCCCTGAGTTCGACGACATCGATGTTCTTGTCGTAGATGTCCTCTTCGTCGAGCGTGATCTTGCCGGTTACCCGTGCTGAATCGATGGTGTCGTTCATGCGGTTGAGGCAGCGCAGGAAGGTGGACTTGCCGCAGCCGGAGGGGCCGATCAGCGCCGTCACCTGGTTCAGGCGGACGTCGAGATCGACGTCGAACAGCGCCTGCTTCTCGCCGTAGAACACGCCGACCTTGTCGCCGCGCATTTTGATCACTTCGTTCGACTTCATCTTGTCGCCCACTGCGTTTTCAAGGGACTGTTCGGTCATGATGTTCATACCAAAATGCCTTTTTTCTACCAGCGCCGCTCGAACCGACGCCGAAGCACGATCGCGGTGATGTTCATGGCCATGAGGAAGACGAGCAGGATGATGATGGCGCCGGACATACGCTCGACGAAGGCGCGTTCGGCCTCGTTCGCCCACATATAGATCTGCACCGGCAGCGCGGTGGCCGGATCGAAAGGCGTCGTCGGTGGATCGGCGACGAAGGCGACCATGCCGATCAACAGCAGAGGCGCGGTTTCGCCGAGCGCGCGCGCAAGACCGATGATAGTGCCGGTGAGGATGCCGGGTGCGGCAAGCGGCAGGATGTGCTGGAACACCATCTGCATCTTGGAGGCGCCAAGGCCGAGAGCTGCCGAGCGGATCGACGGCGGCACCGCGGCAAGCGCGGCGCGCGTCGCGATGATGATCGTCGGCAGCGTCATCAGCGTCAGCACCAGGCCACCGACGAAAGCGGCGGAGCGCGGCATGCCCAGGAAATTGATAAACACCGCGAGGCCGAGCAAGCCGAAGACGATTGACGGCACTGCGGCCAGATTGTTGATGTTGACCTCGATAAGGTCGGTGAAACGGTTCTTCTTGGCGAATTCCTCCAGATAGATGGAGGCGGCGACGCCGATCGGCAGCGCGAGCAGCAGCACGATCACCATCATATAAAACGAGCCGATGATCGCCACGCCCATGCCCGAGGTTTCCGGGCGGCTGGAGGCGCCGTAGGTGAACAGGCCGCTGTTGAAGTGCTCGGCCATCGCGCCCTCGGCCTTGAGCTTGTTCATCCAGGCGATCTGCTGGTCCGAGACCTTGCGTCGCGCTTCCTCGACACTGAGGTCGATCTGGCCCTTGAAAGCCGAGTCGAGATTGGCGGCGGCGAGGATGTTGACGTCGCGTGTCGTGCCGATCACCGAGGGATCGGCGGCAACGATGTCGCGCAACTGGACGCGGGCGCCTTCCGAAAGGAAGCCCTTGAGCTTCTGGATCATCGGCTTGTCATCAGGAGAAATGCCGAGCTTGGCCACCAGCGCGTTTTCTGCGAGCTTGGGATAATTCGCCTTGATCAGAACGCTCGGATCGGTTGCGCGCTTGCCGGAAGGATCGATCACCTTCTCGTCGAACGTGATCGGCAGCGATACCGTCGTCTGCCAGAAGGCGGTGTAGCCTTTCGAGACGATGGTGATCAGCATGATTGCCAGGAACGCCAGGCCTACGGAAATCGCCACGACGCCATAGATGCGGAAACGGCGTTCGGCGGCGTAACGGGCCTTCAGGCCGATGTCGCGGCGCGGATGGGCCGCCGGCCTGACCATCGTATCCATGGGAATGTCGGTCATTCGTACTGCTCCCGATATTTGCGCACGATGTAGAGCGCGACGATGTTCATCACCAGCGTCAGCGTGAACAGCGTCAGCCCGAGCGCGAAGGCGACCAGCGTCTGCGGCGAATTGAACTCGAGGTCGCCGGTGAGCTGGTTGACGATCTTGACGGTGATGGTCGTCATCGCCTCGAACGGGTTGATGGTGAGGTTGGCGGCGACGCCCGCCGCCAGCACGACAATCATCGTTTCGCCGATGGCGCGCGAGGCAGTCAGCAGGATGGCGCCGACGATGCCGGGCAGTGCCGCCGGCAGGATCACCCGCTTGATCGTCTCGGAGCGGGTCGCGCCGAGGCCGAGCGACCCGTCGCGCATGGCGCGCGGCACCGCGGTTATGATGTCGTCTGAGAGAGAGGAGACGACCGGGATCAGCATGACGCCCATGACCAGGCCGGCGGTGAAGATGCTCTGGCCCTGGATGAACGGCGAGCCGCCGGTCAGCGCCGCGGACAGGTCGCGCAGGAACGGCCCAAGCGTGACGACGGCGAAGATGCCGTAGACGATGGTCGGTATGCCGGCCAGCAGTTCAAGCGCCGGCTTGACCACCGAGCGCACCCTGGGCGTTGCGTATTCGGCCATGTAGACAGCCGACATCAGCCCGACCGGCACCGCAACCAGCAGCGCGACGGCGGCGATATAGAGCGTGCCGGCAAGAAGCGGGATCAGGCCGAACTGGCCCTGGCTGCCGCCCGAACCGGCAGCGGCAAAACGCGGATCCCAGACCGTGCCGAAGAAGAAACTCATCGGCGAGACGCTCTCGAAGAAGGTGATCGTCTGGAACAGCATCGAAAGCACGATGCCGACGGTGGTCAGGATGGCGATGGTGGAGGCGGCAAGCAGCCCCCACAGCATCAGCCGCTCGACATTGTTGCGCGCCCTGGCGCGCGGCTCGATCTGCCTGAGCGCATAGAAGGCGCCGGCGATCGAGGAAGCCAGAATGACAATGGCACCGAACAGGCCGAGCCGGTCCTGGACCTTGTTCGCCTCGACAGCGATCGGGATCATGTAATCCTGTGTGTCGCTCGCCAGTGCCACGCCCTTGGCGGCGAGCAGCGGCTGCAACTCGGCAAAGCTGGCAGGCATTGCGGCCAGTGTGCCAGCATCGAGTTTGCGCAGGCCCCTGGCGAGGCTCTTTACCAGGCTGACATCCAGTGCCTCGCTGGCAACCTTGCTGTCGACGGTACGCTCGGGCAAGGCAGCGTGGATGTGCCGGTCAAGATAGACCGAAGAACCGACGGCCCAGACGGCAAGCAGCAAAAGAGCAGGCAGGACGGCGAGCAGGAACGCCCACCAGCCGTGATAGTGGGCACGCGAATGCGGCTTGACCTTGCCATTGTCCTGGGCCGCGGCACGCTGCCGGCCGATGAAAAAGGCAACCAGGCCGAGGGCAACGACGATGGCCAGTACGAGCAAGGACGACATGGACCCACCCCAAGGGAAATTCTAACGCAGCCGCCATTGCGGCCTGCGGTGAAACCGGGGCGCGGATTTGACCCGCACCCCGGTTCGGCAGCTTGATTACATCGACTTTCCGGCGGCGAAAGCGTCACGCTGGGCCTGACGCTCGGCATCCGGAGCAGCAACGAGGCCGTATTCGGCGAGCGGGCTTTCCGGGCCAACCATCTGGTCGTCGAGGAAGAACTCGACATATTCCTTGAGGCCGGGAACGACGCCCAGATGCGCCTTCTTGACGTAGAAGAACAGCGGGCGCGAGACGGGATACTTGCCGCTGGCAATCGTCTCGGTCGAAGGCACGATACCTTCCACGGTGGCGACCTTCAGCTTGTCGGCATTGTTCTCATAGAAGGCGAGGCCGAACACGCCGACGCCGGTCTTGTTGGAGTCGATGCGGGCGAGCGTCTCGGTATAGTCGCCATCGATGTCGACGGCCTTGCCGTCCTTGCGGATGGCAATGCAGGTTTTGCCGATTTCCTTGTCGTCGGCAATGCCGGCGGCCTTGAGAGCAGCCTTGTCACAGCCGGCATCGAGGAGCTTGGTCTCGAACACTTCGCGCGTGCCGTGCTTTTCGCCCGGAATGTAGGCGGCGATGTCCCAGTCGGGCAGCTTCGGATTGACCTGGCTCCACTTGGTGTTCGGATTGTCGACGAGCTTGCCGTCGACGACCAGCTTGGCCGCGAGCGCCTTGTAGATGTCGGCGGGAACCAGGGCCCAGTCCGGGCCCTTGATGTCGGTGGCGAAGACGATGCCGTCATAGCCGATCCGGACTTCCTGGACTTCCTTCACGCCGGCGGCGGCGCAGGACTTGAGTTCGTCCGCCTTGATCGGACGCGACGAGTTGGCGATGTCGATCGTGTCTTCGCCGACGCCCTTGCAGAATTCCTTGATGCCGGCGCCGCTGCCGCCGGATTCGACGACCGGGGTCTTGAAGTTGGTGAACGTTTCGCCGAACTGCTCGGCAACGATCTTGGCATAAGGTAACACGGTCGATGATCCGGCGACCTGGATCTGGTCGCGCGCGGCGGCGAAGCCGGACGACGCGGCGAGCGCAAGCGCAGCGGCCGACGCCGTATAGAGGAATTTCTTCATGTGGCCTGCTCCTGTTCGGAAGATGGTCTCTCGGCGCTCGTCAGTCGGCGCCCGCTGAGGCCAATAGCCTTCGATTATAACAGTCGCATGACAGTTTGATGTCACCCCGGTAACGCGTCATCGCGAGGAGCAAAACGCCGCCTGGCCGGCACTGACCACGCAGCCCGGCTTTGTCCCCGGAATCAGAGACTTGCTCCGCTTGGGGGCCGAGATTGGCCGGCGATTTGGGGTTAGCCGGCCTTTACGAAAAAAAGCCGGACGGGAGCGCGTTGCTCTCAGCCAGACGGTGTCATGGCCGGGCCATCGCCGAAAACAGGTCCGTTGGGGTAGGTTGACGCTGTCTCATGCCGGCGGTCGCTGCTCCCGCCCGTAACTGGAAAGGGAGGAATCGAACGCCGCCATTGTCTCGACTGGATACAACCTTTGATATGGTGCGATCGCACCATAGTCTTTGGCCGCTGGCAGGGCGCGAATCTTCGCCGTATTTCCGGCACTCGGACAGGCAGGACCGGCCCTACCCGGCGTTGCGCTGAGCCTGCCGGCTGGCGCCGACCCAGCGCTCGACCTTCTCGAGCAGCGCCCGGGGACTGATCGGCTTGGGCAGATAGTCGTCCATGCCTGCCTCCAGGCAGCGCTCGCGGTCGCCCTTCAGCGCATGCGCGGTGACGCCGACGATCGGCACATGCGTGCCGGTTTCTTCCTCCAGCCGGCGAATGGCGGCGGTCGCTTCGAGACCGTTCATCTCCGGCATGGAGACATCCATCAGGATCATGCACGGGTTGAGCCGGCCGAAGGTGTCGAGCGCCTTGCGGCCATTGCCGACGATCTCGAAACCATAACCGGTCTCGCCGAGGATCTGGGTGAACACCATCTGGTTTACCTCATTGTCCTCGGCCACCAGTATGTCCAGCCTGTTGCCACCAGCCGCCACCGGTGGCCGGGGGCGAATCGAAGGCGGCTGCAGCAGCGCCCGCTGTTCGGACGGTGCCGAGGGCTGCGGCCGCGTCACATTGCTCGCAGCGACGTCGGCCGCGAGCGGCTGCGCGTCGCTGCCGCCAGTGTTGTGGCGATGCCGCTGGATGGTGGCGACCAGCGTTTCCAGCAGCACCGAAGAGCGCGCCGGTTTGATCAGCTGGGCATCGATGCCGAGATCGCGATAGCTGGTGTTGGCGAGCGACTGGTCGACCGAGGTCAGCATGATGATCGGCGTTCCGGCAAGGCCAGCGGTGTTGCGCACGATCCGCGCCATTTCGGCGCCGCTCATTTCAGGCATCTGGTAGTCGAGCACGACGCAATCGACCGGCACGCCATAGGCGGCAGCGGCGATCAGCACCTTGAGGCCTTCGGCGCCGCTTTCGGCCGCGCAGGAATCGAACGTCCATGATGTCATCTGCTCGGTCAGGATCGCCCTGTTGACGGCATTGTCGTCGACGATCAGCACGCGCGCGCCGGTCACGTCGATCGGCATGATGCGTTGTCCGTTCTGCTGTCCGGCCCTCGGCAGCGTCACCGAGAACCAGAACGTCGAACCCTTGCCTTCGGCGCTTTCGACCCCGATGTCGCCGCCCATCAGCTCGACGAGCCGCGAGGTGATGGCGAGGCCGAGGCCGGTCCCCTCGTGCCGCCGCGTCGATGAAGTGTCGACCTGGCTGAATTTCTCGAACACCAGTTTCAGTTTTTCCTCGGGGATACCGATGCCCGTATCGGTGACCGAGATGGTGAGCTTCGTTCCGGTTGGAACCCTCTCGCCGGTGACGTCGACCAGCACATGGCCCTCATCGGTGAATTTCACCGCATTGCCGAGCAGGTTGGTGACGATCTGCCTGATGCGGCCGACATCGCCGATGAATAGGCTCTCGAGCCGAGGCTCGACACGTACGATCAGCTCGAGGTCCTTCTCCTTGGCGCGCGTCGACACCAGCGTCGCCACGTCCTCGATCGCCTCGGCCAGATTGAAGGGCGCCGGATCGAGCACCAGCTGACCGGCATCGATCTTGGAGAAGTCCAGTATGTCGTTGATGATGGTGAGCAGCGCATTGCCCGACTTCACGATGATGTCGGTAAACGTCTTCTGCTTCGGGTCGAGGTCCGATTTGGCCAGCAGTTCGGCCATGCCGAGCACGCCGTTCATCGGCGTACGTATCTCATGGCTCATATTGGCGAGGAATTCCGACTTGGCGCGGTCGGCGAGCACGGCGCGCTGCCGCGCCTCGCGCAGTTCGGCCTCCCGCATCTTCAGCTCGGTGATGTCGGTGGTCGAGCCGATCAGGTAGAGCGAACCGTCGGAGGCGATCATCGCGCCCTTGCGGGCGAATTGATGCCTGACGCTGCCGTCGGCCAGCGTCACCGTCTCTTCGACCTCCTGAGTTTCGCCGGTGCGCAGCACGGCGAGGTCGCCATTGACGAAGGCCTCGCCATCCGGCCCGAAAATCTCGATGTCGGTCTTGCCGATGGCCTCTTCCTTGCTGAAGCCCGTCAGATCGCACCAACCCTTGTTGACATAGAACTGCCTGAGATCGGAGCGCTTGGCGTAGATCGATACCGGTACATTGTCGATCAGGCTGCGGAACACCTCGTTCTCGCGCATGCTTTCTTCCAGCGCACGCTCGCGTGCCTTGACGTCGGTGATGTCAGTGCTCGAACCGACCAGATGCACCGACCCGTCCAGCGCCACCAGGCGGCTCTTGCGGGTCATCAACTGCCGAACCGTGCCGTCGCGATGGGTGACGGGTTCCTCGACCTCCTTGACGACGCCCGTCACGGCGACTTGCGTGTCGTCATGGCTGTAGCCATCCGCGTCCTGCGCGCCGAACAACTGCCGGTCGGTGCGGCCGATGACATCCTCCTTGGCCAAGCCGGTGATCGCGCACCAGGCCTTGTTGACGAATTCGATGCTCAGGTCCTGCGCCTTGATGAAGGCGGCCACCGGCAACTCGTCCATCACATGCCGGAACAGGTCGATCTGGCGCATGGAATCGCGCAATGCCGCCTCGCGGCTCTTGATCTCGGAGATGTCGACGCGAACGCCGATGAAGGTGCCGTCGTCGGTCCGCATGTCGTAGACCTGATACCAGCGGCCATCGGGATTGTGACGCTCGTAGGAGGAACTGGGCAAGCGGTAGCGGGCGAGGATCGCGTCCAGCCAGCGGTCATGATCGCTGTCGTAGAGCTGGTCGATTTGCGGATCGCCGCTGCAGCGGAAATAGCCGTTCGCATGACCCAGCACGAGTGCTTCGCGGAATGTACAGCCGGGCTGCCACGCCGGCTTCAAGGCCGGCAGCGTATCCTGGATCTTGCGGTTGGCGAAAACGAACCTGTCGTCGCGATCGTAGATGATCACGGCGGCCGGCAAGGATTCCAGCACGTTGGCGAGATGCTTGCGCGCGTCCTGCGCCTCCGTCTCGCGGCGCTTCATGTCGGAAATGTCGAACAGGAAGCCGGCAACGTAGTTGCGGCCGCTGGCCATGCCGACGCGGCTCTTCCTGACGATGCGCGATCGGCTGGCGCCGTCGACCTCGAAATTCTCTTCCACTTCGTACGGCCGCCCGGTGGCAAGGACGTCACGTTCGCTCTGCTCGAAAAGCGCGACCGCGTTCGTTGGGAGGAAATCGCCGCCGGGCTTGCCGAGCATGGCTTGCGGCGTCTGGCCAAACAGAGCGGCGAACGCCTCGTTGACGAAGACGAAACGCAGATGGTCGTCCTTGACGAAGATCGGATCCTTGACGGCGTTGATCACCGCTTCCGCCAGCCGCGCTTTCTCCAGCGCCTCGGCAAGTTCGGCCTCCCGGTCCTTCATGTCGGTGACGTCGACATAGGAGATCAGCCGCTTCCCGCCGGCCAGCGGCGCCATCGACGATATCAGCGTGCGGCCGTCATTGCGCGGGAACTGCCGCGATCCGGCGATCCCGGCCCTGATTTCCGCCTCGCGCTCGGCGACATGCCGCTGCCATGACGCATCGTCGGCACCAAACGGATCGATGTCGCGGCTGGCGTCCATCAGATCGCGGAAGCTGCAGCCGATCTCGGCGCGCCGGGCGTCGATCTGCCAGAAATCATAGAAAGCACGGTTGATGATCTCGGCGCGCATATCGGCGTCGAGCACGAGGACACCGATCGGCATCTGGTCGACCATTGTGCGGAGACCGGCGAAGGTCTCGGCATTCCTGGCATTGGCGTTTTTGATCTCCGCATCGCGCTGCTTGATCTCGGTGACCTCATAGTAGGTCAGCAGCCGCCTGCCCCCGGACAACGCCGTCACCGAAAACATCATCGTCCTGCCGTTGGCATGGGCAAATTCGCGCGGCGCGACGGATCCGGCGCGAATCTCGTCGAGGCGAGTAGCGAGGTAGCGCTGCCATTGCTGTTCGTCGATGTCGCCATAGATGCCGCTGCGGCGGTTGAGCTCCATCAACAGGCTGAACGGAGCGCCGACGGCAACAGCACCGTCCGGAATCTTCGAGAGGTCGCGATAGGCCTTGTTGACGATCAGCGTGTCGAGCCTGGCATCGAGAAGCACGACGCCCATATGCATGGCGTCCATCGTCCGCTCGAGGTCGGCCAGATGCTGGTCGGGCTCGCCATCACCCGATGGTTCCCGCCCCAGATTTTTGAAGGCGCCGGCCAGAGCCGTGACGTTGCGGCCGATGCCGCGATAGCCGGCAAATCTTCCTTCGTCGTCGAACTTTGGAAAGCCTGACGTCAAAACCCAGCGACAGTCGGCGCTGCCAGCCTTGAGCTCATAGACGAAGTCGCGAAAAGGCCGGTGCGCCTGCAGATCCTCCAGATGCGCCGCGCCACTGCGATCGCCGTTCAGGACCTGGTTGAGGAAGTCGAAGCGGAACCGGCCAAGCACGTTTGCCGGATCGATGCCGGTGGCGGCCTGGTAATTTTGCGAAAGCCAGGAGAAGCGCAGTTCGGCGTCCGTTTCCCAGACCCAATCCGAACCGGCTTCGACGAGTTGGCGAAGCGCATCGTTCGAATCCATGCAAGAGGCGGACGATGAGGCATCGTCGCCATGCACTGTGGATCTGCGAGGCCCGCGCTTGCCGCGCGCGCCGATTGTTTCGTCCGCTTCCGCCATGCCGTCCCCACCCCGAAAACCAAGGCCGAACCCTCCTCCGCGGTTCGTCGGCGGAATCTGCCCCAGAAGCATTAAGGATCCGCTAACCTTAACGGTCGGTTGGACAGGATTGCGCGGCGCGGTCTGCTTCATTCCGCCCGGTTGTCGGCGGGGTCGAACCCGCTATATAAGCAACGGCAGGGGTATTGCTGATGCTTGGACGGATTGTGCCTTTTTTCATGGGGCTGGCGCTGCTTTTCGGCGGCGGTTGCTCGCGCAGTTATGACGGCACGGTCGTCATCCCGAGACCGCTTGATGTCCGGCGATTCTGGGATCGGCCGCCACCGAATGTCGACTATGGGCAATCCGAGGTCGAGAACGGCGCTTTTCCTGTGGCGCCGCAGCCGGACCGGCGTTTTTCCGAGCGCAAGGTCAGCCATGCCGCACCGAGACGGCACCAGACGAGGTTGCCTGCGTCCGCTTCCCTATCGGCGCCAGCGAAACCGCTGACCTGCAGGAACGTCAGCGAGCCTGGCAAGAGAGCTCGCATGGTCTGCGATTAGATCGGAGCGGGTCCCTAAAAGCGGGGACCCGGTTTTCGGATGGGACGCGATCCGCGGATAGCTTCGGTGACCCGGCCTCACAGTGAAGCAGCGCCCTTTTTCGGCTCCTTCGCACCGAGCTTGTCGAGTGCGAGACGAACCTGACGCAGATCTTCCTGCCAGCCGTCATCGTCGTCCATCGGACCCTCCGAGGCAGCCCGCTGCAGCCCACGCGCCTCGGATTCGATCTCGCGCAGTTCGGCGATTTTCTGTTCGGTGGTCAGCGAGTCATCTTCGACGATCTCCAGCACCCGCATTTCCCGGAACGTAGCCACGGCGTTTCTCCCGGCTGATGTCGATCACAACGCCGTGAGCGCCTCTCTGTTCCAGCCGGATCAGGCAACCGCATCGCAGCAGGCACGCCGCAGCCGGCGATCGCCAATTGGGGAAGCCGGCGATCATTCGGCCGGGAAAAACGCCGGGCCGACCACGCGCACCGACCGCTTGCCGGCCTCGATCGAAAGGTGCTGGGCGGCACCTGGCGCTTCGGCATCGATTCCAGGGACGGCCGCAACCGTGCCGAGATCCGGCTTCGCCGTCGGCAGCGGAATAATGGCATTGCGCATGTTGGCGGGCGTCACAGTCCTGGCTCGCAGTTCGGTGACCCGCTGGTAGTATCGCTTGACGTCGCATGCCTTGAAATTCGCATCATCGCGATATCTGAAGGCTGCCGGCAGTTCGGTATAAGGCTTGCGCGTGTCGAGCGCGACCATCTGGTCGGTTTCGAGGCTGGCATCGCTCAACGTGTAGAGGTCGACGCTGGGGTCATCGCAGATGTAACGGCATTGATCGGCCGTCTCCTTCAGATCACCGCTGGCGGCGAATTGCGACTTTGGCGCCGGGAAGAAATACCCGTCCGACAGACGCACGCAAAACAGCATCGCATTGCCGCCGAACGTGGTGCTCGCCGATTGGGTGCCGGGCGCGGCGCGCGCAGACCGTTGCTTTGCCGAAGGCGCGCAGCCGAGCGCCACGAGGCGCGCTTGCAGACCCGCCGTGTCGCGGCCTGAATTCCCGGCGGCAGCGATCCGGCGCTGCACATCCGAGCGGCTCCTGGCGAGATCGGCGCAAGCGTTGAAGAGACCACCAAGCGAACTTTTCGCCGTGCACTGGCGCTGTCTCTCGATAGTCTGGATGGCTGCAAGTTGCCGGCGCAGTTGAGCAAGCTCCGGGTTCGCCCCGTTGCTGCGGCCACCCGAAAGCAACTGGCTTCTGATCGCGCCGCAGCTGTCCGCGTAGGACGAAAGCGTCCCGAACAAAACCGCCGCCAGCGAAATCAATGCGACCATCATGGAAGGCCAGAAACGGATCATCGGGACAACTCGGTCCTTTTTGCGGAGAACCCGGAATTACAGTCCATAACTTACACAAGCTTCGGCTATATGAGTAAACTCTAATTATCTCAAGAACTTCAGCCCGAGTAAGCTTTTGTCTATTGTATTATGCCATCTCGTGTAAATTCGATATTACATTTTTATTTCAAGATTGAGACGAACCTCGAAGGAAAGCGCAAGCCCGACCCTCGCCGCGGACCTGCAACGAAACGGACCGCCATTATCGCCAGGCGTTCGAAACCTTTGCCCGGTCTTCCGCGTTGAAGGACCAAAGGGAGAACGCAGATGTCGATCCACTTCACCGTCTCGGACCTGACAAGAAACCTGTTTCACTCGCTGGGGCTGGATCAGCGCGCGCCAAGGCCTCTCAATCCCGAACAAAGCCTGTTGCTGGAATGCTATCTGGCCGGTCAGGTTCCGGAATCGGCCTGGAACGACTACGTCTTCGAAACGCCCGATCTTGCCCGGCATGCCGCGGCAAGGCGCAGTCACCATTGAGCCGGCGGCGGGTGCCTACTTGGGAGAGGCGAATTGCAACGTGAACACGTTGCCTGCGATGCCTTGCGCCAGTTTCGCTGAGAAGGTCAGGGGCAGACAATTCTGCAAGGCGGTCGTTGCGGCGTCGACAAAGGACTTCTTCGCCTTGGCATCGCCTTCTACCTTGATGGCTGTCGGCCTCGGTGGGCCGATCAGCGTGCCGTCCCGCTTGAAGCTGAAGCTCAAGGTGACGCTGGCGGTTCCCGCTCCCGCCGGCGGTGTCCAGCAAGCCTGGATCGCGGCCCCGACATCGTCCATCGTGTTGAGTTCAGCTGCACTTGACGCATGAACAGCGCCCGCCAGCATCACGCCCGCAACCGCAATCCGTCTCGCAACGCTTTTCATCGCCAGCCCTCACGCCTGACCACGGTCCATCTGGGACGCTCAATGGATGGTAGGGCCAACGTCGGCAATGGCAATATCTCTCGGCAAACTTGACGCCGAAAAAGCGACACCTGACTGGGCTTGCGCGGTCTGATCGCTGCTCGATCGCGCCTGGCGATAAAGCAATGCCGGTTAAGTGTGAAACGGTTTTCCCGGAAAAGCGCATAACGCTTTTCCCTTGGGAATTGCGTCGAACAAAGCTGCGAAAAGCAAAAGGCCGGCATTGCGCCGACCTTTCCTATCGCTGCGACGTTCTGCGCCAGTACATCCGTGGTCGCGGGCCGAAAGCGAATTGCCTGCAGTAGACAGGGCTTTGGTTAACGAACCCTTAAGCTCAGGCCTTGGCCTGGGACTTCACATGGGCGATATAACCGCGCACGTCGCCGGCCGGCTCGCTATAGGCCTTGCCGAGCTTCTTCTCGATCGCCGCCACATAGTCCTTCGCCCATGTGGGCAAGGCATAGTCGATGACGGCCAGAAATTCGAGCGTCGCCGCCAGCCGGATATCGGCAATCGACGGATGCTTGCCGCCGATGAACGGCTTGCCGTCCCTGAAGAAGCTGTGAAACACTTCGAGCGGCTCGGCGATCGCGGTCATCGCCGCCTTCTGGGCTTCGGACTTCTTGTCGGGATGGGCGTCGCTGTGGCCGACCTCGCCGGCATAGTGCGGGAAGCCGAGCGCCGGATAGGTGGCGCGCGCCACATAGGGGTAGAGCGTGCCGATCAGGTAGAACATCGCACTGTCGACCATCGCCCGCTTGGCCGGCGCCTTCGGATAGAATTTCTCCAACCCGTGCTTGTTGGCGAGATACTGCATGATGGCGCAGCTTTCCCACAGCACGCCTCTGGGCAGGCCCTTGTCCTCGATCATCGGTGTCAAATGGGCGGGATTTCGCGCCATGAACTCCGGCGAACGGGTGTGGCCCCAGGCATCGGTCTCGGCGTGGTCGAAACCCGCCGCGCGCGCAAACACCCGCACGGTCATGTTGTTGACGCTGGGCTTCAGCATGCTGAGCTTCAGCGCCGGCTTCTTGGCCGGCTTGGCCTTGGCCCTGGGCGCGGCATTTGCCGTCGCCTTCACCGCAGGCTTGGCGGCCGCCTTGGCTTTTGGCTTTGCCGCAGCTTTCGCCGCCGGCTTGGCGGCAGCTTTGGCCGCGGATTTCCCGGCAGTGTTCGTCGCTGTCTTGGCCATCTTGTTCCTCCCTCTGGTCTGGTCTGTTCAGTATGGGTTCTTCGGCGCCCGATCGTCCGACAGGGTGGCACGGGAACGCTCTACGAGCGTCTGGATCGCATCGGCGAGATGCACTTCGGCGATGTTGTAGTCGCCGCGCCCGACCCGCAACCTGTGCGCTTCCATCAGCACATCCGCATGGGTGAAGCCCGCCGGCGGTTCGAAGCGGTAGGACGCCAACTCGATCAGCAAGCCGAGCGGATCCTCGAAATAGATCGAATCCATGAAACCGCGATCCTTGACGCCGCTGTGCTTGATGCCGCGCTCGTCAAGCCGGGAGACCGCCTGCAGGAAGGTGACGCGCGACACCGAAAAGGCGATGTGGTGAACACAGCCCGGATCGGTCGGCGTGCGCCGCTTCTCCGGCGTCCGGCTCTCGTCGGTGAAGATAGTGATCAGCCGGCCGTCGCCGGGATCGAAATAGAGGTGGCTTTCCCTCGGCTTGTCGAGATTGGGCTGTTCGAAGATGAACGGCATGCCGAGCACGCCTTCCCAGAAATCGATAGAGGTCTGGCGCCCGGCGCCGACCAGCGTGATGTGATGGACGCCCTGCGATTGCAGCTTCTGCATTGGCCTTCCTCCCCCATGGATCAACTGGCCCTACGGACAGCGCGGCGTTCTGCGCGGCGTTCTGCGCGCCGCTGGAGCCGTACCCCAGGATCCATGATGTGATGCTAATGCAAACAGCTCCGCGGCGCCAGAAGCGACGAACGCGGTGACGCAACGGATAAAGCCGACCGATGGAAAGTGCGCCGTCCGCACTTCCGATGCCCGGCACCGGAAGCACGTACGCGCTGCGCTTTTGGAGGCTGAGATCGGCGAATGCGGCCGATAGCCGACCGAATTGATGTACCGATTTACGAGCCGCTGCTGTTGACCGTAGTGCCGACGGTCGTGAATATCCCGTTGAGCGAATTGCCAACCGCCCCGGCGCCGGTGATGATCGCGAGCGCGATGAGAGCCGCGATCAAGCCATACTCGATCGCGGTCGCGCCAGACTCGTCCCAAGCGAAACGACAAGCTATTTTCTGCATTTCAACCTCCTACAGCTACTAAAGCGAAAACTAATATTCGCAGTGAGTTGCGGGGACGTTAAGGTTCTCGGTTTCGCGTCCGTTAACATTTGCCAGACGAATGAAATAAAGGCCGGGTTGGTTGGTGCCACTGGGAGTTTTTAAGGCTGCGGCTACCTGTGCAGAGCGGGTTTCCCGGACGCCACAGTATCGAGGCTCCGCGACTTCAGAAACGAAATCGACGGCATCCTGCAAAGTTGTCGAAAAGCTTGGTACGCCCAAGGGGAATCGAACCCCTGTTCCCGCCGTGAGAGGGCGGTGTCCTGACCGCTAGACGATGGGCGCGTTCAAGAACCGGCGATATAGGCTGAGCGCTGGGAAAAAGCAACTGGGGTTAGGCCGCTTTCCCCGGTCGAGGAAAAGCCGGCCGTCAGCCTATCGTTTCGGTTCGATCAGATCCCAGAGATTGCCGTGCAGATCGGCGAAAACCGCCACCGTGCCGTAGGGCTCGAAGCGCGGTGCTTCGCGGAATTCGACGCCCTTCTCCAGCATCGCCGCGTGGTCGCGGGCAAAGTCGTCGGTTTCCAGGAACAGGAAGACACGGCCGCCGGTCTGATTGCCGATACTTTTGCTTTGTGCCTCGTCGGAAGCCTCGGCCAGCAGCAGCCTGGCGCCCTGCCCGTTGGCCGGCGCCACTGTGACCCAGCGCTTGCCGCCGCCGAGATCGACATTTTCGACGAGCAGGAAACCCAGCCTCTCGACATACCAGGCGATCGCCTCGTCATAATTGGCGACGACCAGGGCGACCGTGGCGACGCGACGATGTTCGGCGAACCCGCTCATCCCCGAGGCTTGCTCATGGGCCTGCTGCCGTTCATCGTTGCGGCTCGGTCATTTGTTGCGGATCGCAAAGCGGCCGATCAGGCGTCGCTCAGTGATGTCGTAGACGAAGATCGTCCGGCTGCCGTCGGCAAGCTCGGCGTCGATCGAGACACGGTTGCCGGACAGCGACTGGCTGACCACCTTGGCCCCGACCGGCAGCACGATGTCGCCGCTGACCGGTTCGCCGGCGGGTGTCTGGATATCCCCGGCCAGCGGCGGGTTCGCCGGCGGTGCATTGCGCGCTTTGTAGACAAGGGCGCCGATCACCACCATAAGGGCGAGGAACAGCAGGCCGAGATTGATCCCGACGAAGCGGACGAGTTTCCTGCGCACCTTTTCGACCTCGGGGTCGAGCGGCTTATCCTGGTCTTCTTCGGCGATCGGGCTGGCCATGGCAAACAGTTCCGGAACGGTTTTTCAATGAGCGCTCATAACGAAGAGGCCCCTGAATTGATAGAGGCGGTACCAACCGTGCTGGTGGCGGATGCGGACGCGGCCGGTCAGCGCCTCGACCAGTGGCTGGCGGCAAGGCTTGGTCCGGACATGTCACGCAGCCGCGTGCAGATGCTGATCAGGCAGGGCGCGGTCTCGGTCGACGGCAAGCCTGTCGATGAGACCAAGCGCAAGATGGCGCCGGGCGAAAGCGTGTCGGTTACCATGCCGGAGCCGGAGCCGGCGGAGCCGCAGGGCGAGAACATCGCACTCGATGTGCTTTATGAGGACGACGAGCTGATTGTCATCAACAAGCCGGCCGGGCTTGTCGTGCACCCCGGAGCGGGCAACTGGATCGGTACGCTGGTCAACGCGCTGATCCATCATTGCGGCGACAGCCTTTCCGGAATTGGCGGCGTGCGGCGGCCAGGCATCGTCCACCGCCTCGACAAGGAGACCAGCGGCGTCATGGTGGTCGCCAAGACTGACCGCGCCCACAAGTCACTCTCCGAGGCTTTCGCCGATCACGGCCTCACCGGCGATCTCGAACGTGCCTATCTGGCGCTGGTCTGGGGCATACCGCAGAGGCCGACCGGAAGGGTCGACGCGCCTCTCGGCCGCGCCGCCGACCGCGTGCGCCGTGCCGTGGTGCCGGAAGGACGCGACGACGCCCGCCATGCGGTCACCCACTTTGCCGTGCAGGAGCGCTTCGGCGAGAGCCAACAGGAGTTCGCCACCGCCAGCATGGTCGAATGCCGGCTGGAGACCGGCCGCACCCACCAGATCCGTGTCCACATGGCGCATATCGGTCATCCGGTGATCGGCGACCCCGATTATGGCCAGGCCTTCCGCACCAAGGCCAACCGGCTGCCGGAACCGCTGAAAAGCCAGGTCAAGGCATTTCCCCGGCAAGCTTTGCATGCCTGGCTCCTTGCATTTCGCCACCCCACTACCCATCTAACGATGAGGTTCGAGGCGCCGTTACCGAGGGACATGGAGGAACTCGTCGGCGGCTTCCGCAAACTCTGAACCCGTCACCGACAAGCCATCAAAAAACCTGACTGACATTGTTCACTTCACCGTGACACACTGTTTCGTGTTGAACAAATGCCTGTCTTTTCTGGTTTTGTTCCTGTATAAGATCCGATGTCGCGGGCGAGCCTTTTGGTGCTCGCGTCACATGCCCGCCGCGTTTCGGGGGCATCACTCCAATAGAGAGGGGGCGCTATCATGGCCCAGTCACTACCCAGTATCGTTTCCGGCGAAGGCGGCCTCAGCCGCTACCTGGAAGAAATCCGCCGCTTTCCCATGCTGCAGCCGCAGGAAGAGTACATGCTCGCCAAGCGTTATGCCGAGCATGAAGACACCTCCGCTGCGCACAAGCTCGTCACCAGCCATCTCAGGCTCGTCGCCAAGATCGCCATGGGCTATCGCGGCTATGGCCTGCCGATCGGCGAGGTGATCTCGGAAGGCAATGTCGGCCTGATGCAGGCCGTCAAGAAATTCGAACCCGAGCGCGGCTTCCGCCTCGCGACCTATGCCATGTGGTGGATCAAGGCCTCGATCCAGGAGTACATCCTGCGCTCGTGGAGCCTGGTCAAGATGGGCACGACCGCCAACCAGAAGCGCCTGTTCTTCAACCTGCGCAAGGTGAAGGGCAAGATCCAGGCGCTGGACGACGGCGACTTGAAGCCCGACCAGATCGCCGAGATCGCCACCAGGCTGAACGTTTCCGAAGCCGAAGTGGTGTCGATGAACCGCCGCCTGTCGGGCGATGCCTCGCTCAATGCCCCGATCCGGGCGAGCGAAGGGGAGTCCGGCGAGTGGCAGGACTGGCTGGTCGACGACCACGAAAGCCAGGAAGAGATGCTGATCGAGCAGGATGAGCTGGAAAACCGGCGCGGCATGCTGTCGGGCGCTCTTGCCGTGCTCAACGAGCGCGAGCGGCGCATCTTCGAGGCCCGTCGCCTCGCCGAGGAGCCGCTGACGCTGGAAGAGCTTTCGTCCGAATTCGACATCAGCCGCGAGCGCGTGCGCCAGATCGAGGTGCGCGCCTTCGAGAAGGTGCAGGATGCGGTCAAGGCCGCCGCCAAGCGCCAGACCCAGGCGCTGCGCACCATTGAGGCGCAGCCCGCAGCCTAAAGCCGGCTAAAGGCCACAAGATCTAAAGGCGGCGCCAGGAAACTGGCGCCGCTTTTTTCTTATGTGGTTGGCGAAAGCGAAGACGACATCCGATCTCCCCCGCAAGGGGGGAGATTGCAGCTTCGCCGGCAGCGATCTCTCAAAGCCCATCCAGCGGAAACTTTAGATACCGCCGGCCATTCGCCTCGGGTTCGGGCAGCCTCCCGCCATTCATGTTGACCTGCAGCGCATGCAGGATCAGCCTCGGCATCGGCAGCGTCCTGTCGCGCGCTTCGCGCAGGGCGACGAACTCGGCCTCGCTGCGGACGGCGGCAAGATGGGTGTTGGTCGCCTTCTGTATGGCGACCGTGCTTTCCCACAAGGGTTCGCGGCCGCCGGCCTGATAGTCATGACCGACGAACAGCCGCGTCTCGTCCGGCAACGCCAGTATGTCCTGGATCGAGCGCCAGAGCCGCGCGGCACTGCCGCCGGGAAAGTCCGTCCTCGCTGTGCCGCTGTCGGGCATGAACAGCGTGTCGTGGACGAAGGCGGCATCGCCGATCACATAGGTGATCGACGCCAGCGTATGGCCGGGCGAGAACAGCACCTTGACCGGAAGCGTGCCGACCGTGAAGGTTTCGCCTTCACCAAACAGCCTGTCCCACTGCGAACCGTCGGCGGGAAAATCCGGCCAGTTGTAGATCGCCTTCCACAAATTCTGGACGTCGACGACCCTGTCGCCGATCGCTGTCGGCGCTCCGGTCTTCTCCCTCAGATAGTGCGCCGCCGAGAAATGATCGGCGTGCGGATGGGTGTCGAGGATCCATTCGACCCTCAGCCCCTGCTCGCTGACGAAGTCGAGCAGGATATCGGCATTCGTCGTTGCCGTAGCACCGGATTTCTCGTCGAAATCGAGGATCGGATCGATGATGGCGCAGCGTTTCGTCGCCTGGTCGGCGACGACATACTGGATGGCCCCGGTCGGCTTGTCGTAGAAGCCGCTGACCTGCGGCCTGGCCAAAGCTACGTCCAATTCTGGCTTCCCCAACTCTCGGTCGTCAGGAATGATTTTCTCTAACGACACCCGAGAGGAGCATGGTTGTCCGCTCGGGTGAGCCAGTCAAGCATCATTTCGCTCGCGGCGACAGGAAAGCCAAAAACTGTTCCGAGGAGCGGTCAGGCAGAGGGCTGCTTGGTCTTCCGCAGATACGGCAGGATGGTCTCATAAGCGCCGAAGCGGTTGATCGCGTCCTCGTTGGAGACGGCAGCGGTGATGATGACGTCCTCGCCCTGCTTCCAGTTTGCCGGCGTCGCCACCTGATGCTTGGCGGTCAGCTGCATGGAATCGACCGCACGCAGGATCTCATCGAAGTTGCGGCCCGTGGTCATCGGGTAGGTCAGCACCAGCTTGATCTTCTTGTCCGGTCCGATGACATAGACCGAGCGCACCGTGGCATTGTCGGCCGGCGTGCGGCCTTCCGACGTCTCGCCGGCACCGCCCGGCAGCATGTCGTAGAGCTTGGCGACCTTGAGGTCCTTGTCGCCGATCAGCGGGTAGTTCACCGAATGGCCGGTCGCCGTCTTGATGTCGTCCTGCCACTTGCCGTGGCTTTCGACCGGATCGACCGAAATGCCGATGATCTTGACGTTGCGCTTCTTGAATTCGCCTTCGAGCCCCGCCATCGTGCCAAGCTCGGTCGTGCAGACCGGCGTGAAATTCTTGGGATGACTGAACAGGATCGCCCATCCGTCCCCGATCCAGTCATGGAATTTGATCGTCCCTTGCGTAGTCTCGGCGGTAAAATCCGGCGCAATGTCGTTGATACGAAGGCTCATGGTACATCTCCCCTGTAAACGGAACCCGTCGGCAGCGAGGAACGACAAGCGGCAACCCATGCCGCCATCGAGCTGCCCCGCCCGGGCATCGTTGCATCTTAGCGCAAAAATTGTGACTGCAAGACAATATGAAACTCTTGTCGGCGGCACGCGAGCATTTTTATGCTGCCGAATGCTCGGCACGCGGATGAGAGCCTGTTGGGCTGGACAGGAGAGATCCTGCCTCAGCTCTTGTTGACCGCCATTGTCACAGTCAGGTCTTCCATGCGCTGCGCCAGCGCGCTGAGCGCGTTGGTCAGCACGCTATCGCTCTTGTCGGCCTTGGTCAGAGCCTCGTCGCGGGTCTTGCGCAAGGTCAGCACTTCGCTTTCCATGCCCTTGACGCGTTTCTGCAACTCCGAGAGTTCATCCATCACCATGATGCCGGCCATCACGGTCAGCCGCTGATCGCCAATCTCGCCGAACGAGTCCTTCAGGTGTAAAACATAGCGGTCGAAACGTTCGGCAAGGTCTATCAGATGCTCTTCCTGGCCCTCGTCGCAGGCCATGCGATACTGCTTGCCGTCGATTGAAACCGTGACCTGTGCCATCGGGCCAGCTCCTATCTGTCCAACACGGCGCGGATGGTTTCCATGGCGGTCACCAAACGTCGCGAGACTTCCTTGTTGGCATCTTCCAGCCGTTCGGCGCGCGCTTCGGAATTGTCGAGTTCCTGCGCCAGCCGCGAGCGATCGGCGTTCATCCGCTGCACCTCGGCCTCGGCTTCGGAGTAGTCGCGTTCATGCTCGAGCTTGGCCGCGACGGCGTTTTCCAGCCCCTCGATGGCCTTGCCCAGCCTCGCGATGACTTCCTTGAGTGTGGCTTCCCCGGTCATGGCCTTCGTCCTGTGCCCTGCCCATCACCGAATCGTTCACGTTCAGAACGCGTTATCCCTGAAACATTAGGCACCGGGTGAAGGCAACGTCAACAAAGCTCTCGCGACTGTCCCCCGCTAACGCTAATGTAGGTCCGCCGCCGGCATCACAAGACCGGCAAATGTGCACCCGATTTGTTGACTAAAAGCCCGCGCCTGCTATGTGTCGCGCACCCTTTTCAAGGGCTCTCCCAAGCCCCCAAACCCCCACTTCTGGAGGAACCATGACGTCGCGTGAACAACATGACCGGATGGCCAATGCGATCCGCTTTCTCTCCATGGACGCCGTCGAGAAGGCAAACTCCGGCCATCCCGGCCTGCCCATGGGCTGCGCCGACATCGCCACGGTGCTGTTCACGAAGTTCCTGAAATATGATCCGAAGGCCCCCCATTGGCCCGACCGGGATCGCTTCATCCTGTCGGCCGGCCACGGTTCGATGCTGCTCTATTCGCTGCTGCACCTGACCGGCTACGAGGACATGACGATCGACCAGATCAAGCATTTCCGCCAGTTGGGCTCGAAGACCGCCGGCCATCCCGAATACGGCCATGCCACCGGCATAGAGACGACCACCGGCCCGCTCGGCCAGGGTCTCGCCAATTCGGTCGGCTTCGCGCTCGGCGAGCGCATCATGAACGCAGCCTTCGGCAACGACCTCGTCGACCATTACACCTACGTACTGGCCGGTGACGGCTGCCTGATGGAAGGTGTTTCCCAGGAAGCCATCGCGCTTGCCGGCCATCTCAAGCTCAACAAGCTGATCGTCTTCTGGGACAACAACAACATCTCGATCGACGGCCCGGTCTCGCTTGCCGACAACACCGACCAGGTCGCCCGCTTCCAGGCCTCGGGCTGGAACGCCAGCCACATCGACGGCACCGATCCGGAAGCCATCGCCTATGCCATCGAAGCCGCTCGTCACTCCGACAAGCCGACGATGATCGCCTGCAAGACGACCATCGGCTTCGGCGCTCCAACCAAGGCCGGCACCAACAAGGCGCACGGTTCGCCGCTCGGCGCCGACGAGATCGCCGGTGCGCGCAAATTCTTCAACTGGGACTCGCCGCCCTTCGAGATTCCGGCCGACATCCTTGACGCATGGCGCGCCGCCGGTAAAACCGGCGCCAAGCCGCGCACCGACTGGGAGGGACGTCTGGCCAAGGCTGAGCCCAAGTTGAAGGCCGAGTTCGAACGCCGCCTCGCCGGCAAGCTGCCGTCGAATTTCGACGCCGTCATCGCCGACTACAAGAAGAAGCTGTCGGCCGACAAGCCGAAGGTCGCCACCCGCAAATCCTCGGAAATGGCGCTGGAGGTCATCAACGGCGCCGTGCCGGAAACCATAAGCGGCTCCGCCGACCTGACCGGCTCCAACAACACCAAGACCAGCCAGACCAAGAACATCACGCCCGACGATTACGGCCAGCGTTATGTCCACTACGGCATTCGCGAACATGGCATGGCGGCCGCCATCAATGGCTTGACGCTGCATGGCGGCCTCATCGCCTATGGCGGTACCTTCCTGTGCTTCTCCGACTATGCCCGCCCGTCAATGCGTCTTGCTTCGCTGATGGGCATCCGCTCGATCTTCGTCATGACCCATGATTCCATCGGTCTGGGCGAAGACGGCCCGACCCACCAGCCGGTCGAGCATCTGGCGGCATTGCGCGCGATCCCCAACCACAATGTCTTCCGCCCGGCCGACGCGGTCGAAACCGCGGAATGCTGGCAGATCGCCCTGGAGTCGGAAAAGACGCCGTCGACCTTGGCGCTGACCCGCCAGAACCTGCCGACGGTGCGCACCGAATTCACGGCCAAGAACCTCAGCAGCCAGGGCGCCTATGAGCTGGCCGCCGCCAGCGGCGAGGCGGCGATAACGATCTTCGCCACCGGCTCCGAGGTCGAGATCGCACTTGGCGCGCGCGAGCTGTTGGAAAAGCACGGCCATCCGACCCGCGTGGTCTCGGTTCCCTGCTTCGAACTGTTCGACCAGCAGAGCGACGACTACCGCAAGAAGACGATCGGCAATGCGCCGATCAAGATGGCGATCGAAGCCGGCATCCGCCAGGGATGGGATCATCTGATCGGCTCCGATGGCATCTTCGTCGGCATGACCGGCTTCGGCGCGTCGGGCACGATCGAGCAACTCTATCCGCATTTCGGCATTACCGCCGAGGCCGCGGCCAAGGCGGCGGAAGCCCGCCTGCACGCCAAGTAAGATTCCGGGCCAGTTCGGCGAAACCGCGAAAACGGCTTCGCCGGGCTGGCTCGACTTAATCGATTTAAATCCACGCCAGTGCGGCTGGATTCTTTCTGCTTCCGCCGCTATGAAACTGCAGACCCCTCGTCCGCCCTCCAACTCCCAGGGAGAGAATTATGACCGTCAGAGTTGCCATCAACGGATTTGGCCGCATCGGCCGCAACATCCTGCGCGCTATCCATGAATCCGGCCGCAAGGACATCGACGTCGTCGCCGTCAACGACCTCGGCCCAGTCGAGACCAATGCGCACCTCTTGCGCTATGACAGCGTGCACGGCCGCTTCCCGCATGAAGTCTCGGTATCCGGCGACCAGATCACCGTCGGCAAGGAGACGTTCAAGGTCACCGCGATCAAGGACCCGACGCAGTTGCCGTGGAAGGAACTCGGCATCGACATCGCGCTCGAATGCACCGGCATCTTCACCGCCCGCGACAAGGCAGCGGCACACCTGACCGCCGGCGCCAAGCGCGTCGTCGTTTCGGCCCCTGCCGAAGGCGCCGACCTCACCGTGGTCTACGGCATCAACCACGACCAGTTGACCAAGGATCATATCGTAATCTCGAATGCCTCGTGCACCACCAACTGCCTGGCGCCGCTGGCAGCCGTGCTGCACGAAACGGTCGGCATCGAAAAAGGCATGATGACGACGATCCACTCCTACACCGGCGACCAGCCGACGCTGGACACCATGCACAAGGATCTCTACCGCGCCCGCGCCGCCGCGCTGTCGCAGATCCCGACCTCGACCGGTGCCGCCAAGGCGATCGGCCTGGTGCTGCCCGACCTCAAGGGCAGGCTCGACGGCATCTCGATCCGCGTGCCGACCCCGAACGTCTCGGTCGTCGATTTCAAGTTCATCGCCAAGCGGTCGACCACGGTGCAGGAGATCAACGAAGCGGTGATCGCCGCCTCCAACGGCAAGCTCAAGGGCATTCTCGGCGTCACCCATCACCCGAACGTGTCGATCGACTTCAACCACGATCCGCGCTCCTCGATCATGGCGCTCGACCAGACCAAGGTGATGGACGGCAACTTCGTATCGGTGCTGTCCTGGTACGACAATGAATGGGGTTTCTCCAACCGCATGGGCGACACATCGGTCGCCTTCGGCAAGACCATCGCCTGATCACAAAGCTCTCTTTTCGAGACTTGGAACGCCCGGCTTTGCCCGGGCGTTTTTCATGAGCGCAGCTTGCGCCTTCCCAAATTGTGTCCCGGGCGCCAAAACATCCGAAAATCAGCGGCATAGGCCAAAAAGCCACCCTGCCGCCTTGCACTGGTCACGTCTTCGCCCCACTCTCTCGCAAAGCAGGAGACAGACGAATTTGAGGGGCTGATTTCAGGATGGAGCATGCGATCTATCTCGTTACGCTGGTCGGCACAGCGCTTGTCGTCGCCGCCGCGTTTTCGAGCCTGATCGCCTTCCGCTTCGGCGCCCCTCTTCTGCTCCTGTTCCTCTGCATTGGCCTCGCCACCGGCACCGACGGTCTCGGCATCCAGTTCGACAATGCCCGCATCGCCTATTTTGCCGGCTCACTGGCGCTGGCCGTCATCCTGTTCGATTCCGGCTTCGGCACGCCGCTCAACGCCTTGCGGCAGGCAGCCGGCCCGGCGTTGTCGCTGGCGACCTTCGGCGTAATTCTGACCACCGGCCTGTTCGGCGCCGCCGCCCACTATCTGCTCGACCTCACCTGGCTGGAATCCTTCCTGCTCGGCGCCGCAGTCGCCTCCACCGATGCGGCCGCCGTGTTCTTCCTGCTGCGTGCCGGCGAGATCAATCTGCGTGAACGCGTGCGCTCGACGCTCGAGGTGGAATCCGGCACCAATGACCCCATCGCCATCTTCCTGACCATCACGCTGGTCGAGATCATCGCCGCTCATGCCAATCCCGAGACCAACGTCCTGGTCACCAGCCTTTTCCTCGGCTTCCTCCTCAACATGGGCCTTGGCGCTGTCGTCGGCGTGCTCGGCGGCCTCGCCATCGTGCGTCTCGTCGACCGGCTCAATCTCGACCATGGCCTGCTGCCGATCTTCGTGCTGACCTTGTCGTTGATGGTCTTTGCCGCCGCCGGCGCCATTGGCGGCTCGGGCTTCCTGGCGGTCTATATCGCCGGCCTCATCTCGGGCAATTCCGATATCCGCGCCGTCACCATCCTCAAGCGCTTCCAGGACGGCATGTCATGGCTGGCACAGATCATCATGTTCCTCATCCTCGGCCTGTTCGCGACGCCCTCGCAATTCCCGGCGATCATGGTGCCGGCGGTGCTGCTCGGCCTGTTCCTGATGTTCGTGGCGCGGCCGGTCGCCGTCTGGCTCTGCCTGATCCCGTTCCGCATGCCGCGCCCCGAAGTCGCCTTTGTCTCGTGGGTCGGCCTGCGCGGCGCGGTGTCGATCCTGCTTGCCATCACCCCGCTGCTCGGCGGGCTGGAAAATGGCCGTGTCATCTTCAACACCGCCTTCATCATCGTGCTGGTGTCGCTGGTCATCCAGGGCTGGACGGTCGGACCGCTGGCGCGCCGCCTCGGTTTGATCGTGCCGGCGCGGCTCGGACCGCTGGACAAGGTCGAGCTGGAATTGCCGGGTTCGGCCCATCACGAGCTTCTCGCCTATCGCGTCGCACCCGGCAGCCCGGTGGCGCGCGGCGAGCGCATCCCACGCTGGGCGCGACCCTCGCTGGTGCTGCGTGACGGCCGTTCGATGCGCTTCCAGGACATGGGCCGGCTCGCCGCCGGCGACCAGGTCTACATTTTCGTCCCGGATCGCTATCCGCGCCTGCTCGACAAGCTGTTCGCCAGCCGTGCCGTGGTCGATCCCGAAGATGCCGATTTCTTCGGCGCCTTCGCCGTCGATCCAGCGCGCCCCGCCGCCGAACTGGAAGCAGCCTATACGCCAGGTCTAACCGAAGCGGAGCAAAAGCTCACCGTTGGCGCACTGGTCACGGCGCGGCTCGGCGGCCATGCCGAATATGCCGACCGCGTGCTGCTCGGCCCGATAGAACTGATCGTCCGCGACGTCGACGACAAGGGGAAGATCATAGGCCTCGGCCTGTCGTTCGAGCCGACCGCGCCGGTGGCGCGGGTGCCGGTCTTCCTCAGCGCCGGAGAAATCGGCGACCGTCTTTCCGCCTTCATCCGCAATTGGCGCAAGCCGACCGAGGCGCAGGCGGACGAGGCGCGGGCGGACGAGAAACCGGCCCCGGAGCCAGCGCCGGAAAAGGCAGCAACCGAAAGCTGACAAACCCGCTATTGAGCGCTGCCATTCATCCGCCCGCCAGTGCAAGATCGTGCCCACTTCAAAATTTCGGTTCGAGCGCGCCCTAAGCCTTGCATCGTCGCCGATGCGGGGTATGGTCCCCCGGTTTTTCGCGAAAGGAACCCGCATGGCCGCCTTCAAGACACTCGACGATATCGGCAACATCAGCGGCAAGCGCGTGCTGGTGCGCGTCGACCTCAACGTGCCTGTCACTGAGGGCAAAGTCACCGACGCCACCCGCATCGAACGCATCGCACCGACCATCGCCGAGCTATCGGCCAAGGGCGCCAAGGTCATCCTGCTCGCCCATTTCGGCCGACCCAAGGATGGGCCTTCGCCCGAATTCTCGCTGGAGCCGATCGCCAAAGCCACGGCAGAAGTGCTCGGCCGCCCCGTCGGTTTCGCCTCGGATTGCGTCGGCGACACGGCCGGAAGCGCTGTCGCCGCCATGAACAAGGGCGACGTGCTGCTGCTCGAAAACACTCGCTTCTACAAGGCCGAAGAAAAGAATGACCCGGCCTTCACCGAAAAACTCGCCGCCAATGGCGATATCTTCGTCAACGACGCCTTCTCGGCCGCGCACCGCGCGCATTCTTCGACCGAGGGACTGGCGCATCTGTTGCCTGCTTTTGCCGGCCGCACCATGCAAGCCGAGCTTGAGGCGCTGGAGAGAGGTCTGGGAAAACCGGTCCGTCCGGTCGTCGCCATTGTCGGCGGCGCCAAGGTCTCGACCAAGATCGATCTGTTGATGAACCTGGTGAAGAAGGTCGACGCGCTGGTCATCGGCGGCGGCATGGCCAACACCTTCCTCGCCGCGCGCGGCACCGATGTCGGGAAATCGCTGTGCGAGCATGATCTCGCCTCAACCGCCAAGCAGATCATGATCGAGGCGGCCGAGGCCGGCTGCGCCATCATCCTGCCGGTCGACGGCGTCGTCGCCAGGGAGTTCAAGGCGGGCGCGGCCTGCGAGACCGTCGCCATCTCCGATGTGCCGGCCGACGGGATGATCCTCGATGTCGGCGCCAAAACCGTGACGACCATCGGCGAATGGATCGACCGCGCCGCGACACTGGTCTGGAACGGCCCGCTCGGCGCCTTCGAGATCGCGCCCTTCGACCATGCGACGGTGGCGGCGGCCAAGCATGCGGCGTCGCGCACCAAGGAAGGCAAGCTGGTCTCGGTCGCAGGCGGTGGCGATACGGTGGCGGCGCTCAACCACGCCGGCGTCGCCGACGACTTCACCTATGTCTCGACCGCCGGCGGCGCCTTCCTGGAGTGGATGGAAGGCAAGCCGCTGCCCGGCGTCGATGTGTTGAAGCGCTGAGGCTCCGAGGCGATCAACACTCGGAGAGCGAACAAGGCCGCCCGAGGCTTCAATCGATTCGAGCTTTCCGATGCCATTCCTTTGGCGGTAGACTTCCGTTAAGCGCGGAATAACCGTTTCAGGAGAAGCAACAATGAGCGAACGTCTCGAAGACATTGCCGCTGCGATCGTCGCCGATGGCAAGGGCCTGCTGGCCGCCGACGAAAGTTCCGGCACCATCAAGAAGCGCTTCGACGTCATCGGCGTCGAATCGACCGCCGACAGCCGCCGCGATTACCGCGAGATGATGTTCCGCACCAGGGAGGCGATGACCCGCTACATCTCCGGCGTCATCCTCTATGACGAGACGATCCGCCAGAAGGCCGCCGACGGCACGCCGCTGGTCGACATCATCAAGGCGGCCGGCGCCATCCCCGGCATCAAGGTCGATGCCGGCGCCAAGCCGCTGGCCAGGTTTCCCGGCGACACCGTCACCGAAGGCCTCGATGGCCTGCGCGAACGGCTTGCCGACTACTACAAGCTCGGCGCCCGCTTCGCCAAATGGCGCGCGGTGATCGACATCGATATCGCCAAGGGCGTCCCTTCGGCGACCTCGATCGGCTCCAACGCTCATGCGCTCGCCCGCTATGCCGCCCTCTGCCAGGAAGCCGGCATCGTGCCGATCGTCGAACCGGAGGTGCTGATGGACGGCGCCCACGACATCGACACTTGTTACGACATTTCGAAGGCAACGCTGATCAAGCTCTATGACGAGCTCCATGCGGCGCGCGTCATGCTGGAAGGCACCATCCTGAAACCGAACATGGTGCTGGCCGGCAGGAAATCGGGCAAGGTGAGCAGCCCCGAAGAAGTCGCGGAAAAGACCATAAAACTGTTCCGCGAAACCGTGCCGGCAGCGGTGCCGGGCATTGCCTTCCTCTCCGGCGGCCAGGAAGACGAAGAGGCGACCGCCAATCTCAACGCCATCAACGCCATCGGGCCGCACCCGTGGAAGCTGACCTTCTCCTATGGTCGCGCGCTGCAGGCCGCGCCACAGAAAGCCTGGAGCGGCAAAGCCTCGAACGTTGCCGCCGGCCAGGCCGCCTTCACCCATCGCGCCCACATGAACCATCTGGCAGCGCTCGGAAAATGGAAGGCGAGCCTGGAACAGGCCGCCTGATCACAGTCCTTTCTTCCTCCTTCGAACCCGGGCCGATGCGCCCGGGTTTTTTGTTTGTGACTTGCAGGGCTTGGGGCGGAGCCTCTCCGTCCTTATTTCCTCTCCGGCGATGTCGGGTTGCGCCCATCCCCAACGTCCTTGGGATGACATTCAGGGAGAGGTTCATGCATCGCAACAAGATCGTTTCGCGCGAAGACTGGTTCCAGGCGCACAAGGCACATCTGGCGCGCGAGAAGGAACTGACGCGGCTCCGCGAGCGGATCGCCGCGGAACGGCGTGAACTGCCCTGGCTGAAGATCAGGAAAGACTATGTCTTCGAGACCGAACAAGGGCCAAACAGACTGACCGACCTGTTTGGCACTAACAGCCAGCTGATCGTCTATCACTTCATGTTCGGGCCGGGCTGCACCCATCATTGCGAGGGCTGCTCATTCCTTGCCGACCATATCGACGGCGCCAATCAGCATCTGCGGCATCACGACGTGTCGCTGGTCGTGGTTTCGCGCGCTCCCCTGGCGGAACTTCTGCCTTACAAGCAGCGCATGGGCTGGAAGTTCGACTGGGTGTCGTCCTATGCCTCGGATTTCAACTTCGACATGCAGGTCTCCTTCACCGACAAGCAGATCGCCGACGGCTGCACCACCTACAATTTCGAGACCCGTCCACGGACATCGAAGGAGCTTCCCGGCACCAGCGTCTTCTACCGGGACGAGGCCGGTGACATCTTCCTCACCTTCATGTCGCGCGCCCGCGGCGGCGAGGCGCAGATCGGCGCCTACGACTATCTCGACATGACGCCGAAGGGCCGCAACGAGAACGGGCCCTATCACGGCCTGATGGATTGGGTGCGGCTGCACGATGAATATCAGGGCAAGCAGGCGGGGCAGGCAAGTTGCTGCGATTGAAGATCGTTCCCGTCGGCCAAAACATGCGCTAAGGCTGCCGCTGATCGTTTAACGGTACTGCCATGCGCTTCCCGGCCCTACTCACCTGGCTCGCCTTCCCGGTCTATATCTGGCAGGGCCTCGGCGTGCGACGCCGCACCACGCGCATGCTGCCGGCGCAAGGGCCGGTCATGCACGAAATATCAGGCGCAGCACCGGCAATCTCGCTTCTGGTGCTGGGCGATTCCTCCGCCGCTTCGGTCGGCATCGGCAATTCGGAAGACGGGCTTGCCGCGCAACTCGCCGTACTGATTTCACAAAGCACCGGCCCGCGCCGTGCGCTGGCGGGCGGCCGGCTTCAATTCGGCAACGTCCGGCCAGATCCGCGACCATGTGCTGCCCAATCAGTCGGCCGATCCGTGGACGCATATCGTGCTGGCCATCGGCACCAACGACACCAAGAATTTTCACTCCGTGCCGCGCTTCAAGAAGGAGTTCGGTGGCCTGCTCTACGGCCTGCGCGCCAAATGGCCGCAAGCGCGCGTGGTGTGGTCGCCGGTGCTGGAGTTCACGCGGGCGCCAGCCATGCCACCGCTGCTCGGAAAGATCCTTGAGATCCGCGCCACCGACATGAACCGGATGGGCGAACGCCTTTGCCTGGAGCGCGGCGCGGTGCCGGCGTCGCGCCTGCCGATCACCAATCCGGAAGCCGGCTTTGCCTCGGACGGCTTTCACGCCTCGGAAGCAGGCTACCGGGCCTGGGCCGAGCATCTGGTCGGCCCGGTGCTTGGCCATTGAGCAGCGACGACAAGTGCCGTCCTACGTCAAATGCCCGAGCACGGCCGCCAGTGAAATCGCGGCCATGGCGAGCAGTGCCAGCTTCCAGAAATCACCGCGTCGCTTGAGGCCTGGCCAGCCAAGCGGCTTGATCAGTTGAATGACCATGAAACCGACGATGACAAGGGCGAGGAATTTCGTCATGCCGCCTTTGACCAGCAACGCGCCCGGCTGTCAAAGCACGTCGTTCATTGCCTGAGAAAGAACGGACGCCGAGATCCCGAACCGGAACGCGGCGCCCTTTGACCGGCAAACGATCTACTTCAGCGGCTTGAGGCCGGCCTCGATCGAAGCGCGCTTCGGTTCGAGGAATGGCGGCAGGGCGAGGCTTTCCCCCAGCGTATCCAGCGGCTCGTCGGCGGTGAACCCCGGCCCATCGGTTGCGATCTCGAACAGGATGCCGTTCGGCTCGCGGAAGTAGAGCGAACGGAAATAATAGCGCTCGACCTCGCCGCTCGACGGCAGCCGGAACTCGGCCAGCCGCGCCGTCCATTGATGCAGCGTTTCCTGGTCCGGCGCCCTGAAGGCAACATGGTGAACCGCACCGGCACCTTGCCGTGCCGGCGCCAGTCCCGGCTGCACCAGGACATGCAGCTCCGCCGCCGGCCCGCCCTCGCCCATTTCGAAGACGTGAACCTGGCCCTCCGGCGAGGCATAGTCGCGCGCCTTGCGCATGTTCATCACCGTGGTCACCACCGCCTCGGTGTTGGTGATGTCGGGAACGCTGATGACGATCGGCCCGAGCCCGCGGATCTGGTGCTCGGCCGGTACCGGGCTTTGCGCCCAGGGATGGCTGCCGCCCTTGCCGCCATCGCTGACCAGGCGCAGACGCTGGCCCTCGGGATCTTCGAAGTCCAGTGACGCATAACCGCCGATGTCGCCGATCTCTCCTGTTGCCAGGCCTTCGTCGGTCAAGTGTTGCTTCCACCAGGCAAGGCTCTCCTGGCTGCCGACCCTGAGGCTGGTCCGCACGATGCTGTGCGTGCCGCGCCGCTCGCGGCCGACCGGCCAGTCGAAGAAGGTAAGGTCGGTGCCCGGTGTCGCTTCGCCGTCGGCATAGAAGAGGTGGTAGGCCGAGGTGTCGTCCTGGTTTACGGTCTTCTTGACCAGCCGCAGACCCAGCACCTTCGTATAAAAATGAAGATTGCCAGGCGCATTGGCGGTGATGGCGGTCAGATGGTGGATACCTGTCAGTTGCAAGCTCATCGTCGTCTCCCTGCTGTTGGGGAAAGAATTTTCTCCCTCCATATCAGAACTGCGGTCACCCCGCTGAAGGCCTCGTATTCCGACAGTCCGTCGCCGGAAACTGAACAGCGGCGCCCAGTGCACGTCCTCGCTATGAACAATCGGAAGTCGCGAACCTGCCTTCGGCACCGTTCTATGCGGCGAAAAGCGATGCCTTGCCTGCGGCGCGCGCACTGGTCGCAACTATCGTCTCGCGCCTGACATCCTCCTGACAGACTGCTGTCAGGAGGGGTATGCGATAGTACCTCCATACAGAGAGAGGAGACTGGCCATGAACGGTTACACCATTCTGCGCGGCATGCAGCACTATGTCGGCAAGATCCGCACGATGCGCAACGAGATCCGCACCCAGCGGTTCATGAACTCGCTGCCGGCGGATATTCGCAAGGATATCGGCTGGCCGGACATGTATGCGGACCGTGGCCCTCGCGGCAATTGAAGCCAATTTTTCGACCCGGCGATTGGATGTGGGCGCGTCAACGCCCAGATAACAGGTCCGGTGCGTGAGGAATGGGAGCGAGCTTATGCCCGAACAGAAGACGATCGGTTTCCTTTTCATCGAAGGTTTTGCCGACTGGGAGTATGGGCTGCTGGCGGCCTCGGCGGTCGAATGGTTCGGCGCCCGTGCCGTGTCGCTGACGCCTGATGGCAACCCAGTGGCCGGGATCAGCGGCTTTCGGCTGACGCCCGATCGATCGGCCGGGGCGGATGAGAATGACGATCTCGACGCCATCGCCGTCATCGGCTCCGATGAGTGGGCCGGCAAGGCACCGCCCGATGTTGCCGATCTGCTCAATGCTGTTGCATCGCGCGGCGGCGTGGTCGGCGGCATCTGCGCCGGCACGCTGGCGCTAGCCCGCGCCGGCCTGTTCGAGAAGGCCAGGCATACGAGCAATGGCCGCGACTGGATCAATGGTCATGAGGCCGGCTATGCCGGCGACAACCTCTATCAGGATGTGCCGCATGCCATGGCCGACGGCAAAATTGTTTCCGCGCCAGGCTCGGCGCCGGGCACATTCGCGCTCGCCTTTCTGAAGACGCTCTACCCCGAAAGAGGCAGCGATCTCGCTCGGATGCGGACGCTGTTTGCCAAGGAGTATGCTGAAGCCTCCTGACAGTATGCTGTCAGGAGGGCCGTGCAATGGTGCCAGCTTCGGGCACCCGTGCATCGGCGGTCGAAAGGACGATCGATGAAGAGTTGGAACGACAGACTGAGCACACCAGGCATCAACGGCGTCAAGCCGACGCCGCGCACGATGGCCGATGTCGTCGAAGGCCAGCCTATGCTGGTGCCGACAGCGCGCCAGGTCGATGATTTCATCCGCTCGATTCCCGAAGGCGTCGAGATGGATGTGCGTGCGCTGCGTACAGCACTTGCCGTCGAGCATGGCGCCGAAGTGACATGCCCGGTCACCATAGGCTATCATCTGCGCACTGTTGCCGAAGCCGCCAACGAGGACCTCCACCGCGGCATGACGCCGAGTGACGTGGCACCGTTCTGGCGCGTGCTCGATGCGAAAACGCCGACGACGAAGAAATTGTCCTTCGGCGCGGAGTTCGTCGCCGCGCAGCGCAAGCGCGAAGGGCTGAAACCATGAGGCATGCCGCCCAAAAGTGTTCTGCGGTTTTGGGATAACGGCATGCGCGAAAACACGATGCATGCCACCCAGAGGTGGACCGGTTTCGGGCGGCATGCATAGAGACAACGCCGAGGGACCATACGATGCGCCGCGCCGACAGGCTCTTCCAGATCGTGCAGCATCTGCGCGGTGGCCGATTGGTCACCGCCCAGAAGCTCGGCACATGGCTCGAAGTTTCCGAGCGAACCATCTATCGCGACATTGCCGATTTGCAGTCGACCGGAGTGCCGATCGACGGCGAGGCCGGCGTTGGCTACATGATGAGGGAGGGTTTCGACCTTCCGCCGCTGATGTTCACGCGTGACGAAATCGTCGCGCTGGTCGCCGGCGCCCGCATGGTGCGTGCCTTTGGCGGTGCCGCCATGGCGCGGGCCGCCGACGAAGCGCTGGTCAAGATCGGCGCCGTATTGCCCGATGCGGAGAAAGACCGCATCGCCCGCACCGAGATCCACACACCGATGTGGGTGGTCAGCGACGCCGCCCGCGAGGCGATCGACCTGATCGAGCGCGCGGTCGAAAAGCGCCAGGTGCTGACCATCGACTATTCCGACGAGGCCGGCCGCGGCACCGCCCGCGATATCCGCCCGCTCGGCCTGTGGTTCTGGGGCAAGGTGTGGACGCTGGTCGCCTGGTGCGAGATGCGCGACGATTTCCGCGCCTTCCGCATCGATCGCATCGCCTCGGTGGTCATCGCCGGCCGCATCTTCAAGCCGGAGCGAGGCAAGCAGCTTGCCGACTTCTACCGCGCGGTGGAGCGCAGCGAGGACTATGGCATGGCGCCGGACCGCGCCGCGCGAAGCTGAGACCTGGCGCAGCTACAAAAAAGCCCGCTCGAAGCGGGCTTTTTCTTAGAATATCAGACAACCTCACTCGTCGTCGTCATTGTCCGTGTTCTTCGACTTCAAGGCCGAAAGCTTGGCGAACACGGCGTTGGCGTCGAGTTCGGCGTCCTCGTCCTTCGGCTTCTCGGGAGCCGGCACCAGCCGCTCGGTCAGGGCCGCCGGCAGCAGCGTGTCGCCGACCGGCTGCGCCTGTTCGCGGCCGCGCGAGGCGCGGTTGACTTCCATGTCGAGGTCGATCTGCGAGGCGAGACCCAGCGTCACCGGGTCCATCGGCTGCAGATTGGCTGAGTTCCAGTGCTTGCGCTCGCGAATCTGTTCGATCGTCGACTTGGTGGTGCCGACGAGGCGCGAGATCTGCGCGTCCTTGAGCTCGGGATGGTTGCGCACCAGCCACAGAATTGCGTTCGGCCGGTCCTGACGCTTCGACAGCGGCGTGTAGCGCGGACCCTTGCGCTTGGATTCGGGCACCCGCACCTTGGGGTCCGAAAGCTTCAGGCGCTGGTTCGGATCCTTCTCGGCACGGGCGATCTCGTCACGGGTCAGCTGTCCGGTCATGATCGGGTCCATGCCCTTGATGCCTTGCGCCGCTTCGCCGTCGGCGATTGCCTTGACCTCGAGCGGATGCAGCCCGCAGAACTGCGCGATCTGCTCGAAGGAAAGTGCGGTATTGTCGACCAGCCAGACGGCGGTCGCCTTGGGCATCAGCAGCGTATTGGCCATTTTACAAATCCTTCTCGTTCGCCCGCGTTCCCGCGCGGGCGGTGGTTTAGAGCCACCAAAATGGGAAATTCGCGGTCTGTATAACCGCTCTCGGGGCGTTTCGCAACGTTTTTGGAGCAAAGACCGGAAGCCGTGGGTACTTACCGAAAACGTTCCGCGCTCTTGAGCAGAACGACAAGCTGGCTTTGCTGGCGAGTTCCGGTCTTGGCAAAGATCGGTTGAGATAGGGGCACCCCGGTCATGCCGGAGCCGCTGCTTCCATCAGGGTTCGCCCTTGTGAAAGCGCCGAGCCAAAATGCCATGTGGAAAGCTGAGGTGAACCCCTGATTGCCGCCGAACCATATTCGGTTGTTGCCGGCCCCAAAACGACAAAACCCGCCGGACTGGGTCCAGCGGGCTCGGAACCGCGACAAAGTTCGTCTGGTGCGGCTCTGGCTTCCACGGCTTGGGTCCGCCGGAGCGGACCAGGACGTGGCTTTAGATAGCCCTGCGGGCGATCTTTTCGATGTCGGCGCGGTTGATGCCGAGATCGCTGAGCTGACGTGCGTTGAGACGGTTCAGTTCGCGGACGGTCTCGGTGTACATACGCCAGTTACGGAAAGCGCGGATCGGGTTCATGGTAGTCCCTCCAGAATGATGTTCGTTTCGATGGTGCTCAAATAGGCGTCATTGATGAGGACTTGAATGGCTGATTTTGCATAGCAATGATGCAAATGCTGCATTGCAGCATTAAGCTTCTGTTCATCTTGTGGGCAGCGAGGCGCTGACCTCGCGCGCTGTCAGCCTATGTCGAGCACGATCTTGCCGATATGCTCACCCTCTTCCATGCGCTCATGAGCCCGCCAGGCTTCGCTGAGCGGGAAGATCATGTCCATCACAGGGGCAACCTTGCGCGTGCCGAGCAGGGGCCACACCTGCGCTTCCAGCGCCGCCGCGATCGCCGCCTTGAACTCGACGGTTCGCGGCCTCAGCGTCGAACCTGTGTGGGTAAGCCGCTTGACCATGATCTTCGAAAAGTCCGCGCTTGCGACAGCGCCGGCCTGAACGGCGATCTGGACGATGCGGCCTTCGACCGCCGCGGCTTCGTAGTTGCGCGCCACATAGTCGCCGCCGACCATGTCGAGGATGACATTGGCGCCTTTGCCACCCGTTGCCTCCTTCACCGCGGCGACGAAATCCGCCTCGCGATAATTGATCGCCCGGTCGGCGCCGAGCTTCAGGCAGGCGTCGCATTTCTCCTTGCTGCCGGCAGTGGTGATGACATAGGCGCCGAAGGCGGAGGCAAGCTGGATTGCTGTCGTGCCGATGCCGGACGAGCCGCCATGGACGAGCAGCGTCTCGCCTTTCTTGAGGCCGCCACGCTCGAACACATTGTGCCAGACGGTGAAGTAATTCTCCGGCACCGCCGCGGCTTCGGTGTGGGTGAAGCCGGCGGGCAACGGCAGCACGCTCCCTGCATGGACCTTGACATATTCGGCATAGCCGCCGCCGGGCGTCAGCGCACAGACGCGGTCGCCAATGCGCCAGCGCGATATGTCGTCGCCAAGGGCCGCCACTTCACCCGATGCCTCGAGGCCCGGCAGGTCGGATGCGCCGGGCGGTGGCGGATAGGCGCCTTTGCGCTGCTGGACGTCGGGCCGGTTGACGCCGGCGGCATGCACCTTGATCAGGATCTCGCCGGGGCCGGGCTGCGGCACGTCGCGTGTTTCCGGCTTCAGCACCCGAGGGCCACCTGGCTCCGAGATCGCGATGGCCGTCATCCTTGCCGGAATTTTCTGTCCGCTCGCCATGAGATTTCCCGTCTTTCCTCGCCGTTATCCGACCGGCTGTTTGCATCGACGCCCCTGCCCTATGTATGCTGATTGCCAAATCAGGCAAATGGCCAATCTGGTCTTGGCGGAGGAGGAGCGACGATGGCGATCTTCGACGACGAACCCAAGAAGGCCCGCCCGCACGAGATCGGGCAGGACCTGTCATTGCTTTCCGTCAGCGACTTGACTGAGCGGATCGGCATCCTGCGCGACGAAATCGCCCGCCTGGAAGCCGAACTCAAGGCCAAGGACACCACCAAATCCGCGGCCGAAGCACTGTTCCGCCGCGGATAGGCGCTCGGGCGTAAAGCCCGCCGCCGAAAAGCCCGAATGCGACTGTCTTCAGACCCAGCGTCCCCGCCAAACCTGAGCCGGATCAACCAATGTTCGCAACCTACCGACCGATCCTCTCGCTGCTTCGCGGCACCGCTTTCCTGCTCGCGGCATCTGGTTTGCATGGGCTGCTTCTGCCCCTGCGCGGTCAGCTGGAAGGCTTCTCGACCGCATCGCTCGGCCTGATGGGCACGGCCTGGGCCGGCGGCTTCGTCACCGGCTGCTTCTTCGCACCGCGCATCGTGCGCCGCGCCGGCCACGTGCGCGCCTTTGGCGCCTTTGCCGCATCCGGCGCCATCGTGGCGCTGCTCACCGGGCTGATTATCGACGAGTATGTCTGGATCCTGCTGCGCGCCTTCACCGGCTTCACCATGGCCGGCGCCTTCATGGTCATCGAAAGCTGGTTGAACGAGAAGGCCACCAACGAGAACCGTGGCACCGTCTTCGGCCTCTACATGATGGTGACTTATGCCTCGATCATGGGCGGGCAGATGATCGTCGCCGGCGGCGACGTGAAGTCCGCGTCGCTGTTCATGATCACCGGCATCCTGTTTTGCCTGTCGCTCATTCCGACGGCGGTCTCGACCGCCTCCCACCCCAAGCCGCTGCAGGATGTCTCACTTGATGTCAGGGGCCTTTATGCCAATTCGCCGGTGTCGGCGGTCGCTTGCGTGTTGATCGGCATCGCCAACGGCGCCTGGGGCACGCTTGGCGCGGTCTATGGTGCACGCATCGGCATTTCCACGGCCGAGATCGCCCTGATGATGAGTCTTGTGGTCGTTGCCGGTGCCGCCATGCAGCTTCCGGCCGGGCGCCTGTCCGACAAGACCGACCGGCGCTTCGTGCTGGCGGGGGCGGCTTTCGGCGGGGCCTTCTTCGCGCTCATGATCTTCCTGTTCGAGCCACGCTCCGGCGTCTTCGTCATCGTCTTCACCGCCGCTTATGGCGCCTTCGCCTATACGCTCTATTCCATCGCCGTGGCGCATGCCAACGACCACGCGCGCTCGGAGGATTTCGTCAAGGTATCTGGCGGGCTGTTGCTGCTCTATGGCTTCGGCACGATGATCGGACCTTTGCTTGCGGCTGCCCTGATGGGCTGGATGCGCCCGGAAGGTCTGTTCCTGGCGACCGCCTTCGCGCATCTCTGCCTGGCGGGCTACACGCTGCTGCGCATCAGCCGCCGCGCGCCGGTGCCGATCGGGGATCGTGACGCCTTCAAGACGCAGCCGGCCGACCGTTCGGTCACCCCGGAAGCATTGCGGCTTGATCCCAGAAGAAAAGCAGAAGCAGACGGTTGAGATTCGAAAGGCTTTGCCTCACTAATACAGGCATGATGTTTTCCGACGCCTTCATGGCGATTGCCGATCCCAACCGGCGCCATCTTCTGGAAGAACTTCGCCGCGGCCCGAAAACCGTCACCGAACTGGCCGCCGGCTTGCCGGTCTCGCGCCCAGCCGTGTCGCAACATCTGAAAGTGCTGCTCGATGCCGGCCTGGTCCACGCCAAGCCGGAAGGAACAAGGCGCGTCTATACGGTGAGCGGCACTGGCTTCCTCAAACTCAACATCTGGCTCGATCAGTTCTGGGAAGCCTGACCCGATCAACCGTTGTTGTAGGGGAAGAACTTGAAGTAGGGCTGCGCCTCCCCGATCACCCGAGCGAAGGCGGGGCGCTGCAGCAGGCGGTCGTGATAGCGCTTCACAGCCGGGTACCTGTCGCCCAACGGCTCGACCTTGTTGGCATAGAACAGCGCGGGGGAGGCTGCGCAATCGGCCATGGTGAAGCTGTCGCCCATCGCCCAGATCTTCGACTGCATGTCGTGTTCGATGATGGCGTAGGAATTGCGCAACCGGTCGCGAGCCTGCTCGACGCCGAACGGGTCGGTCTTGTCGCCGGGACGCAACCGGTCGCCGACAATCTTCTGCATCGGCTCCTGCACATAGAAATCATAGAAACGGTCAGCTTGGCGGACGGCCAACGCCATGTCGATCTCGGCGGGAACGAGGTCGACCGGCCCCGGATAGTGCGCGGCCAGATATTCGACGAGGATGCTCGATTCCAGCACCGTACGGCCACGCGCATCGTCGCGCAGCGCCGGCATCTTGCCGGCCGGCGAGATCTTCAGGAAGGCCGCGCGCGATTCAGCATCGCCAAGGTCGACGATGACAGGCGTGAACGGCGTGGCGTTCTCGTACAGCGCGATCAACGGCTTCCAGCAGAAGGAGGCCAGCGGATGGAAATGAAGTGTCAGGGACATTTTTTTGCTCGTCTGTTTCCTGGATTGTCGGTGGCCGCTACCATGCGGCACGCCTGTTGCGGTTAGCCTTGTCCGTCAAACCAGCCTATGCTGCTTCAACCGGCTTGGACATGCGCGATGATCGCTGCGGACATCTCGGCCCAGTCGTCCGGATGCAGCTCGTGGCCGCCACCTTCGATGCGAATGAGTCTTGCGCCGGTGACCGTCTCGGCCAGCGCCTCGCCGTGTTCGACCGGAAAGATCGGATCCGCCGTGCCGTGAATGACCAGCAGCGGCGCCGCGATCTCGTGCAGGCGGCCCTTCCAGGCGGCGCCGCCCTTGAGCATGAAATGGTTGGTCGCGCTCAGGAAGCCGCCGGAGCGGTCGTAATCCTGCTCGACAAAGGCCCGTATCCCCGCCGCATCGAATGAATGCGTGGTGCTGGCGATCGCCCGCGCATCCCTGACGATGAAATCGACCATTTGACCACGGTCCGACCAATCGACTTTGGCGCCCTCGGCCGAGTGTTCCATGTAGGCTTCGGTCGTCCCGGGAAGGCCGGATGTGTCGATTCCCACCGGCGAACTGCTGATCACAGTCAGAGATACGACACGCGAGGGATGTTTCAACGCCACAAGCTGCGCGATCATGCCGCCCATCGACATCCCGACGACATGCGCCTTGCCGATGCCGTGGTCGTCCAGAACATGCATTGCATCGTCGGCCATATCATCGAACGTGTAGGGCGGCTCTCCCGGTTTGGATTTCGTCGAACGGCCGGTATCGCGATTGTCGTAGCGGATCACGAACAGGCCGGCACCGGCCAGTTTCCGGCAGAACGCCTCCGGCCACCACAGCATCGAGGCCATCGCTCCCATGATCAGCAACAGCGGCGGGTTCGCCGGATCGCCAAAGACTTCGGATATAATCTCAGGGCGTTCGGTGGTCCTCATCACGCAGTCTCCTCTCTGCAAAACTGATTGCATTTTGCAATCGGTTGCACGATAATAAAACTGATACGATAATGCAACCGGTTTTGGAGAAAAATCTCATGAGCATGGATCGCCGGTCCGGGTGCCCGATCAATCTGTCGCTGGAAGTCTTCGGCGACCGCTGGAGCCTGATCATCCTTCGCGACATGATCTTCGGCGGCAGGCGCCATTTTCGCGAGCTGCTCAACGGATCGATGGAAGGCATCGCCTCAAACATCCTCGCCGACCGGCTGAAGCGCCTGATGGAGCTGGGCATGCTGACCAAGGCCAACGATCCCTCGCACAAGCAGAAGGCGATTTACAGCCTGACCGAGATGGCGATCACGCTGGTTCCGATCCTGGCCCATCTCGGCGCCTGGGGCCGCGTCTGGCTGCCGGTCAGCGACGAATTGTCGATCCGCGCCGAACTGCTGGAAAAGGGCGGACAGCCTATGTGGGACAAATTCATGGACGAGTTGCGGCACGAGCATCTCGGCATGCCGCTCGATACAATGTCTGGCCTTTCTGTCCGCGCGACCTTGCAGGCCGCCTACGAGGCGGTGGTTGCCAGCAAGGCCCTCGCCGCCAGCCCGGCCGCGTAACCAACTTATTTTCCCGTTTTGGGGCCGGCTCTGCTAGAAGAAGCGGAAAATCACAATTCACGGGATTGGATAAGGTCTTGGTTGAGAACTCTCGGGATGCTGCGCGCGCACGCGCCGACCTGCGCTTCAAGAAGCAGGAAGAGGCGGCAACCGTCCGCCAGAAGGCGATGGCCGAATACGCCGCCGAGAGCGATGCCCGCCAGGCCAAGACCAACAAGCTGCGGGCACTGCGTCTCGCCAAGGAAGCGGAAGACCTCGCCAACGCGCCGGCGGAACCCGCCAAGAAACCGGCCCGCGCCAAGAAGAAGTAGCCCAGCCACGTCTGGAGCCATACAAGCGGCAACGCTTATCCGGATGAGCGGGCGAAGGCTGCTTTCCATCCTGCCTTTTCACGCGAAGCAATTTCAACCGGAACGGGGATGTTATCTCGCCCGCCGACGATCGATGATCGACGCGTTTCAAACAGGAGACCGCCATGACCGCACTGCCGCTCGAAAAAGCCAGGCAAATCATCGAAACCGCCTTTGCCAAGGGCTCCGATCTCAAGCTCAAGCCGCTCGGCGTCTCGGTGCTCAACGCCGGCGGGCATCTGGTCGCCTTCCAGCGCCAGGACGGCGCCTCGTTTCTGCGTCCGCAAATGTCGGCCGGCAAGGCCTATGGTGCGCTCGCCATCGGCATGGGCTCGCGCAAAGTCGAGGCCTTCGCCAAGGAGCGCCCGCATCTCGTCGCCGGCATCTCGGACGTCTCGGGCGGGCGCGTGCTGCCGGTCGTCGGCGGCGTGCTGATCCGCGACAAGGCCGGTGCCATCATCGGCGCCGTCGGCATTTCAGGCGACACGTCGGACAATGACGAAGCCGCGGCAATCGCCGGCATCGAGGCCGCCGGTTTCACCGCCGATCCGGGGTGAGGTCGGGAACTTCGTCATCCACGGGCGGAGCAGGAGCGAGGCTCCGTCGCGCAGACCCGAGGATCCATTCCGTAACATCAGCCGTAGAGTGCAGCGGAGCAGAATTCTGGACCGCTGAAACGCTCACGTGTCGCGGCTTGGACCCTGGGGTCTGCGCCGCGTCGCTACGCTCCTTGCTACGCCCTGGGATGACGACGTTAGGGGCGTTTGCGCCAACTGTCAGCGCAAGTGCCCGTGAAACTTCCGCCTTCCGCGCCGGGGGACCTAATTCAAATTGATGTCCCGGCTGGCCGACCGCATCGACACCGCGAATCCGGCCAGCACGTCGAACAGCGCGATGACCATCAGCGTGAAGAAGACGGAATGGGCCGCACCCTTCACCAGCAGGAATTCGACCAGGAAGGCCACGAAGACCAGCGTCGACAGAAGATGGTCCATGATCGAGGCGTTGGTGGTGCGCACCGACTTCGCCATTTCGAGGAACAGGAAGATCAGCCCGATCAGCACCATCAGATCGCCAAGCGTCATCGAGAACACGCCACCCGACATCATGCTGAATGAGAAGACCTCGCTTGCCCACGGATCGTCACCGCTGCCGAATATTCCCAGCAGTCCGAGATTGTAGAGCACGAAAGGCACGATCAGCAGCGGAATGGCACCGAACATCTGGCGTCTCCATGTGGGGGCAATCCTTTGTAGAATGCGCCACAGGCACGCCGTCAAGATGTTTCGATGGCAGCGTTGAACACGGTCGAAGACCGCACGCAACAACAATGTCAGCCGGTTGCCTGCAACGATTGCCGCCCACGCGTCGAGATGCGCGCTACCCCGCCCCCCAAACGCAAAAGGACCGGCCACTGGCCGGTCCTTTTGGAATTCAAACCTTTGGAAGGCTGGTCTCAGCTTTCCTTGGGCGTCAACACCTGGCGACCGCGATACATGCCGGTCTTCAGGTCGATATGGTGCGGACGGCGCATTTCGCCGGAATTCTTGTCCTCGACATAGGTCGGGGCCTTGAGGGCGTCGGCCGAGCGGCGCATGCCGCGCTTGGACGGAGATGTTTTACGTTTCGGAACGGCCATGGATATGCTCCACTACATGGTCAAAAGCCCCGCCCGCCCTCGTGAAAGGGCCATGTCGGGGCCTAAATCTGAGAAAGTCGGGTGCCTATACACGCCCTGTGCCGTTTTGGCCAGCGCTGGCGCGAATTTTTTTGGATCGGCTAGCGGAGACAACCGACATAGGCGCCCGAGCGGCCGGCTCGCCGCTCGATCAGATTGGCAAGCCGCCTCAGGCCAGGCCCGGGCTTGGCCGGATTGCGGGCGATCGGATTTGGCAAAGAGACCGCAAGCAGGGCGGCCTGCCGTCGCGACAGCTGTTTTGCCGAGACGCCGAAATGGTGCTGTGCCGCGGCCTCGATGCCGTAGATGCCCGGCCCCCACTCGGCGATGTTGAGATAGATTTCCATGATGCGCCGTTTCGACATCACCGCATCGAAATAGACGGCCAGCGGCAATTCGACCACCTTGCGCACCGAGCCCAGCGGCCGCGACCAGAGATACAGGTTCTTGACCGTCTGCATGGTGATGGTCGAGGCGCCGCGCGTCGCTTCGCCGGCCAGCGCATCGTCGACGACGCCTCTCAGCTCGCCGAGATCGACGCCACGATGAAAGCAGAACTGCCCGTCCTCCGACATGATGACGGAATTGGCCAGCACCGGCGACACGTCATCGATCGACACCCAGCGGCGGTCGTAACCGGAGAAGGTCGCCAGGTCCTTCAGCATCAGCGTCGAGACAGGATGCACGAAGAACGGCAGGTACAGAAACGTCAGCACGACCGGAATCAAAGCCAGCACCGCGGCCACGACGATGCCGCGCCGGACCCAGCGCTTGAGACCACGGCGGTTTACGCCCCGCGATCTCGTCGCCATGTCCAGCTTTTCGGTTTCATGATCGACGATCGGTTCCGCCAAGCCGCCCAACCCGTGCCAGAGAGCTCGTTTTGAAACGCGCTCCTGTGAGTCATGTGACGGTGTTTTCGAGAACCGGAGCGGAGCGTACATTAGAGTACGCAAGCACCGGAAGCGCAGAAAACGCCCTCAGATGACCGCAGGAGTAGAGTTTCCGAACGGGCTCATACTGCTCCGGCATAATGGCGCTTGCCTTCTTGCGCAACGTCTGAGTGTCGGCTACCGGTCCCGGCCATGACGAATGACGACCAAATGGCGTTCGAAATGGCGCTGATCAGGCGGGCAGCCGCCGTCGAGGTGCTGCTGCGGCGACTGCTCGACGACCGCGCGCTTTCGGGCGAGATCGCCCGGCCGGACCGGCTGATGGCGGCGATGCGCCATGGCGTGCTGAACGGCGGCAAGCGCCTGCGGCCCTTCCTGGTCATGGAAAGTGCCGCCCTTTTTTCCGCCGACGGCGAGGCGGCACTGCGTGTCGCCGCCGCACTTGAATGCGTGCATTGCTATTCGCTGATCCACGACGATCTGCCCGCCATGGACGACGACGACCTGCGTCGCGGCCAGCCGACCGTGCACAAGGCCTTCGACGAGGCAACCGCGATCCTGGCCGGCGACGCCCTGCTGACGCTGGCCTTCGACATCATTGCCGGCGAGTCGACTGCGCTGCCGGCGGAGCGGCGGGCAGCCCTGGTGCTGGCGCTTGCCCGCGCCGCCGGAGCAGGCGGCATGGTCGGCGGCCAGAAGCTCGATCTCGAAGCCGAACAGACGCCGCCGGACGAGGCCGGCATCATCCGGCTGCAGGCGATGAAGACCGGCGCGCTGATCCGTTTCGCCTGCGAGGCAGGCGCCCTCATCGCCGGCGCCCCGGCCGATGACCGCGAGCGGCTGGCCGAATTCGGCTCGGCGATCGGTCTTGCCTTCCAGCTTGCCGACGACCTGCTCGATTTGACCGCCGACGCCAGCCAGATGGGCAAGGCGACCGGCAAGGACGCCGCCGCCGGCAAGGCGACGCTGGTGGCCTTGCATGGTGCGAATTGGGCACGTGGCCAGCTTCACGGCCTCGTCCAACAGGCGCATGCGCTGCTTGAGCCCTATGGTGACGATGCCCAGTTGCTGAAAGAAGCGGCGACATTCGTGGCGGCGCGTAACAGCTAAGGTTGGTGCCAGCCGGAACATCGAGCTGATTGCACGCACGTCCCGCCGGCCGGTTCTGAAATAGAACTTGAGCGGAAGCCTGCCGAGGCAGAGGATTGACATCCGCACGGCAAGCACGCGGTGCGGATAAGAGTTGGAGGATGCCATGTCGACCACCGACAAGCTGTTCAGCGGTTCCATTCCCGAGATCTACGACCGGGCGATGGTGCCGCTGATCTTCGAGCCATATGCGCGGGATCTGGCGGAGCGGGTGTCGAAGCTCGGGCCGCAATCGGTGCTCGAAGTGGCGGCGGGCACCGGTGTGGTGACACGTGCGCTCGCAGCAAAGCTGCCGGCGCAAGCGCGCATCGTGGTCACCGACCTCAACCAGCCCATGCTCGACCACGCACGCACGCGGATGGTGGACGATCCTCGCATCACCTGGCAGCAGGCCGATGCTCAGGCGCTGCCCTTCGAGGACGCACAGTTCGACGCCGTGGCCTGCCAGTTTGGCGCGATGTTCTTCCCCGATCGGGTGGGCGCCTACGGGCAAGTTCGGCGCGTGATGCGGCTGGGCGGACACTTCCTGTTCAACGTCTGGGGTGCCATCGAAGAGAACGAGTTTGCCGATGAGGTGACGCGGGCGCTCGGCCATTTTTTCCCGGCCGATCCGCCTCGCTTCATGGCAAGGACACCGCATGGCTATCACGATGCGGACGTCATCCGCGCCGACCTGCATGCCGCCGGCTTCCGTAACATTACCATAGAGCCGCTGGATGCCGTCAGCGCCGCTTCCTCGCCATATGAGGCGGCCACGGCCTATTGCCAGGGCACGCCCCTGCGGGCCGAGATCGAGGCGCGCGGTGGCTCGCTGGAGGAGGTGACGCGATACGTGGCGAATGCCCTTGGGAAACGGTTCGGGGAAGGCCCGGTGAGTGGCCGCATCCGCGCCCTCGTCGTGGACGCGGCCTAGGCGCGCTGTCCATCCGGCGGCTCGCACGGCTCGCCTGCCCGAACGAACGAAATTTTAATGTAAATGAAGCGTAATCCCGGCCATTAAAATGGTGCGTATGTGTTGGGGTTGCGCATGCCTGAATATTCGTCCTTCATCCGGTCGGTCCGGATCCGCTATATTTCAGGGTTGCTGATCTTCGCGCTGGCTTCCGCCGGCATCGTGATTGCGCTTGATCGCGTCAATTCCTTTCGCCGCGACATCGATGCGCTGAGCAGCAATCTCGTCATCTTCACCCGAGACCTGCGCAACGCGACCAGCTTTGCCGAGACGACCGGCACCGCCTGGCGGGCGGAGACACGCGAGGCCCTGACCACATCGGCGCGCGGCCATTCGGAGCGCCTGACCGGCGAGATCGAGACGCTGACCGCCCAGCTTGCGGCGATCAAGCCGCGGCTGTCGATCAAGACCGTCGACGAACTCCAATCCGCTTCAGTTAACGGCGATCTGTTCTGGTCGCCGCGCGACATGGTGCGCAATTTCAACCTGATGTCGGTGGCGCAGAAGGTCGACGAGTGGAGCTATCGCGAAATCCGCAACCAGAATGACCTGTTCGCCCAACCCATGCTGGTTCACGTCCGCACCGCCATGGATGATGAGCGCCATCTGGCCGATGCCTCCAGCGACAGGCTGTTGTTGTGGGCCAGCGGCATTCTGTTCGCGGCCCTTGCCATCGTCGCCTTCTGGATCTTCCGCCCGATGGAAGTGGCGATCCGCCGCGCCTTTGCCGAATCCGCCGAATCCCTGTTCAAGGCCGAGGCCGCCGACCGCGCCAAATCGGAATTCCTGGCCAATATGAGCCACGAGATCCGCACGCCGATGAACGGTGTGCTCGGTATGGCCGAACTGCTGGCCAAGACCGATCTGACCCCACGCCAAAAGACCTTCACCGACGTTATCGTGAAGTCCGGCAACGCGCTGCTCACCATCATCAATGACATCCTCGATTTCTCCAAGATCAATGCTGGCCAGCTCACCCTCGACCCTGCTCCCTTCCGCCTTTCCGAGGCGGTCGAGGACGTGGCGACGCTGGTCTCTGCTCGCGTCGCCGAAAAGAACCTCGAACTGATCGTGCGCGTCGATCCGCGCCTGCCGGCCCATGTCGTCGGCGACGCCGGCCGGTTCCGGCAGATCATCACCAACCTGCTCGGCAACGCAGTGAAGTTCACCGAGAAGGGTCACGTGCTGATCGATGTCGGCGGCGAGATCGTCAACGACGTGGTCCAGCTCAAGATCCGCGTCGAGGACACCGGCATCGGCATACCGGCCGAGAAACTGCAGAACGTGTTCGAAAAATTCGCGCAGGTCGACGGCTCGTCCACCCGCCGTCACGAGGGCACGGGGCTGGGCTTGGCCATCGCAGCACGCCTCGTCGACCTGATGGCAGGCAAGATCGGCGTCGAGAGCGAGATCGGCCGCGGCTCGGTGTTCTGGTTCGCGGTGCCGCTGCCCGCGCATCAGGCCGCGGCGCGCGACGAGATCGTGCCGGTCGACGTCACCGGCGCGCGCGTGCTGGTCATCGATGACAATCCGGTCAACCGCGAAATCCTGCTCGAGCAGCTCAGAAGCTGGAGCTTCGACTGTGCCGCCGCCGAAAGCGGCGCCGTCGGCCTGGCCTTCCTCGACCGCGCCTTTCAGTTGGGCGCCGCCGTCGACTGCATCATCCTCGACTACCAGATGCCCGGCATGAACGGCGCCGACGTTGCCAGGGCCATTGCTTCCGACAGCCGGCTGTCCTCCATCCCGGTGGTGTTGCTGACCTCGGTCGACCAGGTCGATTTCGGCAAGATGATCATCGACTTCGGCATTGCCGCGCATTTGACGAAGCCGGCGCGCTCCGCGGTCCTGCTCGGCACCGTTATCTCGGTCGTGCAGAAGGCCCGTTCGCAGGTCGGCAAGGCGCAGTTTGTCCGCGAACCGATCGTCCAGGCTCCCCCGGCAGCGCCGCCCGCCTTTACCGTCATCCGCGGCCCGGCGCTGCCAGTCGCGGCAGCACCGGAATCGACAACCACGCCGAACGGACCGATCGACATCCTGATTGCCGAGGACAACGACGTGAACCAGCTGGTCTTCGGCCAGATCCTCAATGGCTTGGGCTTGAGCTACCGCATCGCCGGCAACGGCCGCACGGCGGTCGAGATGTACCGGGCGCTGCGCCCCAAGCTGATCCTGATGGACGTCTCGATGCCGGAGATGAATGGCTACGAAGCGACCCGCGCGATCCGGGCCATGGAGACCTCGACGGGCACCCACATTCCGATCATCGGCGTCACCGCGCATGCGCTGAAGGGCGATCGCGACAAGTGCATCGAAGCCGGCATGGACGACTATCTGCCGAAGCCCGTTTCGCCCGACCGACTGGGCACCAAGATCGGCACCTGGCTCAGCGAGACCGTGGTGGCCAAGACGGCGTAAAAGCCGGCCCTATTGGTCAGGCCGGATCAGCGCAACCGGCCGATCGGGATGATTTCCGGCGAGGTCACACCATAAGGTGTGCCCTGCCAGTCACCCAGCCACTGCTCGACCAACAGGCCAGTCTCGTCCAGCATCCCCGCAAGATCTTCCTTCTTGGGGAACGCGATCTTGGATTCGGCGCCCAGAACAGGTCTACCGCCCGGAATGTCATAGAAGGTCGAGTAGGTGACGATGCCGGTAGCGGCATCGTGTTCGGCATCATACCAGGCTTTGACCGTGCCGAGGCCGGGATGCGTAACTGCCCGTTCGGAGCGCTGCGGTGTCCATTCCAGCCATTCCTCCTCGGCGGGATTTCGTGTGTCGAAAATGAAGAGCCCGCCGGGAGCGAGATGCTCGGCGATGGTGCCCAGCACCGCCATCTGATCCTCGCCTGTCAGGAAAACCTGGAACGCATGCCCGGTGAGCAGGACCAGGTCGAAACGCCGCCCGAGCCGAACAGTTCGCGCGTCGGCCTCGACCCAGTCGACCCTGTCGCCGCCGGCCCTGCGCCGCGCCACGTCGAGCATCGCCGATGCCGGATCAACGCCAGTGACATTATGCCCCTCGGCAAGTTCGGCAGCCAGTTGGCCAGTGCCACAGCCGAGATCGAGGACCGAGCCGCGATTTACGGCAAGACCGATACAGTAATCAAAATCGGCACGGCCGCTTTGATTCTCGATATCATAGAACTGGACGAAGTCGGGATCGCTGTAGATAGGGTCGGTCATAGTCGCTGCCCATACTCCAAATTTCCAGCTGCAGCCCATCAATGCATCAGGCGGCTGCGTCGAGGCGATAGCGGCGCATCCAGTCGAGGCTCGTGTCGTCGGAGAGCTTTGCAACGCCGGGCCTCACGTCATCGGCATTCGGCGCTTGAACGCCCAAGACTTCGCAGATGCCTAGCAATGTCGCCGCCGGATTGCTCGAAAGGCGCTCGTAGCCAACCCGAAGCGGAGTTATGCCTTGCTCAGCGAACCAGATGTTCCATGCCGCATCATAGGTCTCGAGTACCTCGACCTCACGCCTGATCCGCTCGAAATCATATTGGGGCTCTTTCGGCGGTGCGACCCTTTCGATCTCGGTGCCGTCGGGAGCGATATGCCAAAGACCGGTCTGCTCTGCCTTGATCAGGGAGACAGCCTGCGCAAGCTTGTCTTCCCGCGAGAGGTGTATGTAGAGAACATTGCCGAATGCTCTTTCGAACCGTGCTCTGTCGGATGGCAGTTTTGGGAAAATCCGGTCGAGGATCGCCGAAAGCTCATCCAGATTTTCGCGCATCAAGCGGAGGCCGAAGAGGCCGGTCCCACCCTTGCCGGCGGCGATCGCGGCATCGAGATACGCGGCATCGAATTCGAGCTCGCTCATCGCGGCGCGATCGGGCAACTTCCACTCTTCGGCCCACTCCACCACGTCCTGGCGCCGATAGAATGAGTGCGGATCACCGGCCGTCTTCGTGGACGCCAGAAGCTTGCACAGCAAAGTGCTCCCCGTCCTCGGCGTACCGCAGATAATGTATCCATCGAACATGTTGTGCCCACGCGGCTTGTCAAAGGCAGGGGCTGTCGCTCCTGGTAACATGGCCGCCGCCATAGCTGAAATCCTTGCTGGATGCGACGCCACGGCTGTCGCTTTTTAAATGCCTCTCTCAGACAAAATACCCTGCCGGCAGGGGTCAAATTACCGGTTGCGCACCACCACGCATGCCCCACCGATGCTTTGCAATTTCTGGCAGATGACGTTTGCATCGGCGCGGTGGTCGACACCGATCCTGACCGCATAGATACCCCGCCGGCCGATCGGCGTGCGCACCCGGCTGACCACTGGATCGTGCCCATTGAGCAGGGCCGGGAACCGGCTCCTTACCCTGAGCCACTGGTTGATCGCGGCACTGCGGCGGAAATTGCCGGCCACCTGGATGCCCCACGGCTTTACGTTGATCGAGGCCATCGCCACGGTCCGCGACATGATCACCGGCAGTTTTCGGCAAGCGACGGCAAAATCCGCCTTAGCGTCGAGCGGTTCGACCCTTCCGGCATAGGCTCGGTCGGTGAACTTGTCGGCTGGTTCGCCCATGATGTCGAAGACATAGCTTTCGGTTTCCATCGGCAGGAAACCGCCGGAACTGAGCCAGCGCGACACCCGGCTCTCGCCGGCATTGTAGGCGGCGGCCGCCAGGCCGAGATTGCCGTAGCCGGTTTTCATTTCGGCGAGATATTTCGCCGAAGCCGGGATCGCCTGATTGATGTCGAAGGAATTGGCAAGCCCGCGCATCTTGGCGGTTCCCGGCATGAACTGGGCAATGCCTTCGGCGCCGACGGGACTGACGGCGTTGGGATCGAAACGGCTCTCCTTCCAGATCAGCCGGGCGAAGAAATCCCTGGGCAAACCATTCTGGTCGGCATGCGCCTGGATCAGGTTGCAGACCTTGTCGATAAGCCGTTGCTTGGCGGATTGCGGCGGATCGGCCTGAGCCAGTGTCGACCAGACTAGCCCACACAGCAGGACCAGCGTCGCCCACAGGAAACGCTGCATTTGACCTACTCTGCCGCGGCCTTGCCGCCGCGACCGAACCGCTGTTCGATATAGTCGGCGACCATTTTCTCGAAATCCGCCGCGATCGACGGTCCGCGCAGCGTCGCCGCCTTCTTGCCGTCGACGAAGACAGGCGCCGTCGGCGTCTCGCCGGTGCCGGGCAGCGAAATGCCGATATCGGCATGCTTGGACTCGCCCGGGCCGTTGACGATGCAACCCATCACCGCGACCTTGAGGTTCTCGACGCCGGGATATTTGTCGCGCCACACCGGCATGTTCTTCCTGAGATCTGCCTGGATGTTCTGAGCGAGCTCCTGGAACACGGTCGAGGTCGTGCGGCCGCAGCCGGGACACGCGGCGACGATCGGCACGAACTGCCTGAACCCCATCGTCTGCAGCAATTCCTGCGAAACCTGCACCTCGCGCGTGCGGTCGCCATTCGGCTCCGGCGTCAGCGAGATGCGGATGGTGTCGCCGATGCCTTGCTGCAGCAGGATGCCCATGGCGGCCGACGAAGCGACGATGCCTTTCGAGCCCATGCCGGCTTCGGTCAGGCCGAGATGCAGCGCATGGTTGGAGCGGGTGGCGAGCTCGGCATAGACGGCAATCAGGTCCTGCACGCCGCTGACCTTGGCCGACAGGATGATTTTCTCGCGGCCAAGGCCGATCTCTTCCGCCATCTCGGCCGAGAGAATGGCCGACTGCACGATCGCCTCGCGCATCACCTCTTGCGCCGTCAGCGGAAAACCCTTGTCCTGGTTGTCGTCCATCAGCCGGGTCAAAAGCTCCTGGTCGAGCGAGCCCCAGTTGACACCGATGCGCACCGGCTTGTCATGCCTGATCGCCATCTCGACGATGTCGGCGAACTGCCGGTCCTTCTTGTCCTTGAAGCCGACATTGCCGGGGTTGATCCGATATTTGGCCAGCGCCTCGGCGCAGGCCGGGTGATCGGCCAAGAGCTTGTGGCCGATATAGTGGAAGTCGCCGACCAGCGGCACGTTGATGCCAAGCCGCTGAAGCCGCTCATGAATGCGCGGTACGGCGGCGGCACTCTCGTCGCGATCGACGGTGATGCGCACGATCTCGGAGCCGGCCCGGTGCAGTGCTGCGACCTGCGCGACGGTCTGGTCGATATCGGCCGTGTCGGTGTTGGTCATCGATTGGACGACAACGGGCGCGCCGCCGCCGACGACCACGCCGCCCACATCGACGCCGACCGAGGTGCGGCGGGGGAAAGGAGAGGAAAAATATCCGGTCATGCCGGCAGCCTTTTGTCTCTGGAGCATCTTGTGTCCTGCATGGGCGCACAACGACGCCCCGGGCCGATGCGCTGAGGTCCGGGCATGAGGTGGAGGAGCAAAGATGGCTTGTCAATGGCGACAGGTCGCCACTGGCCGGAATCGGCACGCCGCCAACGACCAAAAACAATCGAGGATCTGGCGAAACGGGCGACGGCCGAAGCGGATATTAAGCCGGTGCAAGTCCAGCTTCGGCTGACAGACCGGTGCTGGGAAATCAAACCCCTCCACGCCGGCGGCGGGGAGCCGCCGGGAAAAGAGGCCGCGGATACCGGGCGGCTATGTCAGGAGGGCATCAATGCGTGGTCGGTTTTCCTCTTAGTTTTTCAATCTCGTCCTTGAGTGCCAGCTTGCGTCGCTTAAGATTCACGATTTCGAGGTCGTCGACCGATGGATGATTCATCGCGTCATCGATTTCACGTTCGATGTCGCCGTGTTTCCGCTGCAACTCATCAAGATGGGATGCAAGAGACATGATTGGTTCTCCCTTTCATGGTTTTCCTCGATTGCAACCGTCACGGCGCGTCCACCGCAGGTTCGCTTCTGTGACGGCACGGTGACAGTGTGTCACCTTCCGCGGGCGATGTCGAATGATCCGTGGTAGCATTCCACGACACTGTGAAATGTGATATGGGCTGCACGCCGGTGACAAAACACCCGGCCCCGCCCAATCAGGCCCAGCTTTGGGCGCCGCAGACGTGCAGACGGTAGAGAATGTCCGATCAGGAACAGGCCGATATTCGCCTCGAATTTTCCCGCCTGAAGCAGGAACACGCCGATTTCGATGCAGCCATCAACGCGATGATCGCCATGGCCTGCGATCCGCTGCAGATCCAGCGCATGAAGAAGAAGAAGCTGTTCCTCAAGGACCGGCTGATGGCGCTGGAAGACAAGATCATTCCCGACATCATTGCTTGAACGATGTGAAGTGCTGACGCTGATCGAGCGCCAGGCAGCGGCGATCTGCATCTCCCTGCGCGGTCGTGTGACGGTGCCTTTGGCCGGTCAATCGTTGGGCTCTTTTTCGCCGGTGCACTAGCCGCGACGGCGCGTCCTGCCGGGCGATCTCGCACATGGAGCACCTCGAACTCGACGGCTTCGTCGCACGCTCTCGGTCAGTGATCCCACCGTTCTGACGGATTGTCCGGCGACGCCGCTGGGAAACCTGCGCCTTCGCGCGGCTCAGCCCCGGCCGTCGACACAGATCACCGCCCGCCCCTCAAAACAATAACTTTACAAATATTTGTATTTATGTGAAGTCATGACGATTGAAGGATCGACCATGACAGCCACTCGTTTCGCCACGCGCCTAAATTCCTTTGCCTCGCGGCCGCAGGCCGAATGGCCTGATCTTACCGGCAAGCCGTCGCTGCTGCAGATGGCGGCGCGCGCCGCCAAGGTCGGCGGGCTTACCGATCTCGACCTCAACTTTCCCGACCATGTCACTGAAAAGCCTGCGGAAATCGCCCTCAAACTGAGCGATCTCGGGCTTTCTCTCAATGGCTTTGCCATGCGCTACTACTCCAACCCCGCCTTCAAGCTCGGCGCCTTCACCAATCCGGATCCGGCGGTGCGCCGCGAGGCCATCGACCTGACCAAAGCCGGCATCGATGCCGTGCGTGAGGCCGGCGCCAGCCTGATGACGCTGTGGCTCGGCCAGGATGGCTTCGACTACGCCTTCCAGGCCGACTATGTGACGCTTTGGCAACACGAAATCGAGGGGATTCGTGAAGTAGCCGCGCATGATCCCGACTGTCAGATCAGCCTTGAGTACAAACCGAACGAACCACGCTCCTACAGCCTGATGCCGGATGCGGCGACGACCTTGCTGGCGATCCGCGATGTCGGCCTGCCCAATCTGGGCGTCACCCTCGATTTCGCCCATGTGCTCTATGCTGACGAACAGCCGGCCTTTGCCGCGGCCCTGGTGGCGCGCCACAGCAAGCTGCTCGGCGTGCATCTGAACGACGGCTACGCCAAGCGCGACGACGGCCTGATGGTCGGCGCGGTGCACACGCTGCAGACCATCGAGCTGCTCAGGCAGATTCGCCGCGACGGTTACGCCGGCGCCATCTATTTCGACACGTTCCCCGACATGACCGGGCTCGATCCGGTGCGCGAGTGCGAAGTCAACATCGCCACCGTCAAGCGCATGCTGCGCGTCGTCGACCGGCTGGAGCAGGACAATCGCCTGTCCGCCGCCATGGACAGCCAGGATGCGGTGACGTCGCAGGCCATCATCCAGGAAATCATGCTCGGGCCGGATAGCTGAGGCATCCGCACCATTATCGTTTTCAACAAGGGAGGAATACAATGAAACTTCTGCTTGCCACTGCTACCGCCGCACTGATGGCGCTGTCGATCGGCTCTGCCTTTTCGGCCGACCTCGCGCCGCTCAATTCCGACACGGAAAAGGACCGCATCGACTGGTCGCAGGTCGAGGCCAAATTCGGCGCGTTCCCCAAGCTGCCCGAAGGCACCAAGGCAGGCGCCGTCTCCAAGACGCTGACCAATGAATACTGGCGCTCGCTGGGCGAGGGCTACACGGCATTCGGCGCCAAGGTCGGCGTTCCCGTCGTCTATCAGGCAGCGCAAAGCGAGGGCGACCAGCTCGGCCAGCTCACCATTGCCGAAGGCCTGGTGACCCAGGGCTACAACGTGCTGCTCGTCTCGCCGCAAACGGATGCCAATCTGCAGCCGATCATGGAGCAAGCCAAGGCCGCCAACGTGCCGGTGGTCAACGTCAATGACGCCGTCATCCCGCAGGCCGAACATTATGTCGGCAATGTCCAGCGCGACAATGGCGTGCGCGTCGCCAAATGGTTCATCAAGAACCGTCCGGATGGCGGCAAGGTCGCCATCGTCGAAGGCCAGGCTGGCGTCTATGCCGCCGTGCAGCGCACCGACGGCTTCAAGTCGACCATCACCGAGGCAGGCAAGTTCGAGGTCGTCGCCAGCGTTCCCGGCAACTGGGACCGCCAGACCTCCTATGATGCGGCCACCAACATCCTGCAGCAGCACCCCGACCTGATCGGCTTTTATGCCAACAATGACGGCATGGCGCTCGGCATCGTCGAGGCAGTCAAGGCCGCCGGCCTGCAGGACAAGGTTGCGGTCTTCGGCACCGACGGCATTTCCGACGCCTATGCCTCCATACGGGCCGGCGAACTGACCGGCACGGTCGACAGTTTCCCGGTGCTGACCGGCGAAGTGGCGTTGGAAACTGCTCTGCGTCTCGTCGCGGGACAGAAGCTGCCCCGCGTCGTCGCCACGCCCCAGGCACTGATCACCAAGGACAATGCCGACCGCTATTCCGGCGCCGGCGCGCGCAAGGCACTGCTCGAGGACGCGGCTGCGGGCCAGTAAGGCCAATCGGCGAGTGCCGGCCAGAGCAATTCGCTCCCGCCGGCACCGTTGCCCGGAGATAGAACCCAATGTCACCCCGGCTGCAATTCCAGGGCATTTCCAAGCTGTTTCCGGCCGTGCGGGCGCTTGACGGCGTGTCGTTCTCGGTAGGTGCCGGTGAAATCCACGGCCTGCTCGGGGAAAATGGCGCCGGCAAGTCGACGCTGCTGCGCATCCTGTCTGGCGTCCACACGCCGACAGCGGGAAGCGTCCTCATCGACGGCAAGCCGGTTACACTCGCCAACCCGGTCGCCGCACGCGCTGCGGGCGTCGCCATGATCCATCAGGAATTGCAGCAGGTACCACGCCTTAGCGTCGCCCAGAACATGTTCCTAGGCCATCCGCTGACGCGCGGCGCCATCTTCGTCGCTCGGCGCGAACAGGAGCGCCGTGCTGCGGAGGCTCTTGCGGCCATCGATCCCTCCATCGATCCGGCTGCACCCCTCGGTACCCTGAAGGTGGCGCAGCGGCAGATTGTCGAGATCGCCCGCGCGCTGCTCGATCGCGCCCGCATCGTTGCCATGGACGAGCCGACATCGAGCCTGACGCCGAGCGAATTCGAACGGCTGGCGCAAGTCATCACCGGCCTCGCCCGCGACGGCGTCGCCGTCGTCTATGTCTCGCACAAGCTGGACGAGGTGTTCGGCATCTGCCGGCGCGCCACCATCATGCGCGATGGCGTCGTCGTCGATTCCGTCGATCTGAACGACCTGTCGGAGAAAGCGGTCGTGGCGATGATGGTCGGCCGCGAACTGGCGCAGGAGCAGCATAATTCCCATGCCACGAACAAGGTCATGCTGAGCGCGCGTGGCCTCTCCTCGGCGACGAAGGTGCGCAACGTGTCGTTCGATCTGCATCGCGGCGAGGTGCTGGGCATTGCCGGCCTGGTCGGTTCCGGCCGCACTGAACTGCTGCGGCTCTTGGCCGGCGCCGATCGCGCCACGGCCGGGACGATTGCAATCGACGGCAAGGCGGCACGGTTCTTCAGCCCGCGTGACGCGATTGCCGCCGGCGTCGGACTGGTGCCGGAGGAGCGCAAACGCGAAGGCATCGTGCCGCTGCGCCCGATCACCAGCAATATGGCGCTGGCCTCGATGGCCGTGTTCGCGCCGCGCGGCCTCATCGATCACGCCAGGTTGAAACAGGTGGCGGCCGAGAAGATGAGCCGCGTCAATCTGCGCCCATTCCTGCTCGACCGGCCGATCCGCCTGTTCAGCGGCGGCAACCAGCAGAAGGCGATCATCGGCCGCTGGCTGGCGGCGGGAACACGCATCCTCTTGTTCGACGAGCCGACGCGCGGCATCGATGTCGGCGCCAAGGCGGAGATCTATCATCTGATCGAGGAACTCGCCGCCGAGGGCCATGCGGTGGTCGTCGTCTCCTCCGAACTGCCCGAGGTGATCCGGCTTGCCGACCGCGTGTTGGTCATGCGCGACGGCACCATCGCCGCCGAACTCGATAGGGCAAATCTCTCAGAACAGGCGATCGCGGCGCACGCCATCCCGCAAACGCAAACGCCGGCCGCACAGCCGGCAAGGCAGTAGGTGACGGATATGTCGGATGCCACTCTGGTGCGGTCCCAGGCCGAATTCCTGCGCGGTGTTTCCATGCGCGACGCCGGCACGCTGATCGGGCTTGTCGTGATCCTGGCCGTGTTCGGCGCGCTGGTGCCCGGCTTTTTCGCCGAGCGCAACCTGATCAACATCCTGCAGCAGTCGAGCATCAATGCCTGTCTGGCGCTGGGCATGACGCTGGTCATCATCTCCGGCGGCATCGACCTGTCGGTCGGGCCGACGGCAGCACTCTCGGCCGTCATCTCGGCCTCTATGATGGTCGCCGGCGTGCCGTTTCCGCTGGCCATCGCCGCCGGCTTCGCCATTGGTCTTGCCTGCGGCCTCGTCAACGGCGTGCTCGTCGCCCATGTTGGGCTGCAGCCCTTCATCGTCACGTTGGGAACGCTCAGCACCTATCGGGCACTGGCGCTGATCTACACCGGCGGCAATCCGGTCCTCGGCCTGCCCCCAGGCTTTCGCGCCGTCTTCAACGGTTCGCTGTTCGGACTGCCTCTGGCGGTCGTCATCGTCGCCTGCGTGGCTGTCGTCGCCTGGGTCGTTTTGAAGAAGACGCCCTTCGGCGAATATCTGCTCGCCGTCGGCGGCAACGAGGAGGCGGCCTACATCGCCGGCGTGCCGATTGCCCGCACCAAGATCGCCGCCTACATGATCTCAGGCCTGCTGGCGGCGCTTGCCGCGCAGATCCTGATCGGCCGGTTGGGCGCCGCCGAACCCATCCTCGGCAATCTCTGGGAGCTCGACGCCATCGCGGCTGCCGCCATCGGCGGCGCCTCGCTGATGGGCGGCAAGGGCAGCGTCGTCGGCACCATCCTGGGCGCCGTCATCCTCGGCGCCATGCGCAACGGTTTGACGCTGATGAACGTCCAGTCCTTCTATCAGCTTCTGGCAACTGGTCTTATAATCCTCGCCGCGATGCTTATCGATCGCGTGACGAGGGGGCGTGGATGACCTTGAGCGGGCTGGACCTGAAAGCGGTAGGACCGCGCATCCGCATGATGATGCCGCATCTCACTCCGCTGGAGGCGAAGGTGGTGGAAACCGTCTTCGGCCGGCGCGGCTTCGACGAGAGCATTCCGCTGAAGCAGATCGCCGAGGAATCCGGCGTGTCCGAGGCGATGGTGGTCAAGATCGCCAAGAAGCTCGGCTTTTCCGGCTATCGCGACTTCCGCACCGCCGTCTATGAGTACAGTCGCCTGCCGACCGCCGAGATGCACCAGGAACTGTCATCCGACGACAGTTCGGCCGAGATCGTGCAAAAAGTGTTCCGCACCTCCATCCAGGCGCTGGAGGAGACGCTGGCGATCCTCGACATCGAGGATTTCGACCGCGCCGCCGAGCTGCTCTTCCGTGCCAAGAACCGGGATTTCTATGGCGTCGGCGGCTCGGCGCAGATCGCGCGCGACGTTTCGCACAAATTCCTGCGCATCGGCATCCGCGCATCCGTCTACGACGATTCGCACATGATGCTGATGTCGGCCTCGCTGCTCGGCGGCGACGACATCGCCGTCGGCTTCTCGCATTCGGGCAACACGTCGGCCGTTATCGACGCCATCCAGTTGGCCCGCAAGAACGGTGCCCGCACGCTGGCCGTCACCAATTACGACAACTCGCCCCTGGCCGCCGTCGCCGATATCGTTCTGTGCTCGACCGCGCAGGGCTCGCCGCTGATGGGCGAGAACGCAGCGGCCCGCATTGCCCAGCTCAACATTCTCGACGCGTTGTTCGTCGCGGTGGCGCAGCGCGACTATCAGGCGGCGGAGCGCAATCTCGGCCGCACCATGTCGGCGGTGACATCGAAACGAAAAGACCGGGGCTCATGACGACAACGCCGCTGGTGACCGTGTTCGGCAGCCTGCATTACGACATTATGGTCGACGCCCCCGACCGCCCGCGCAAGGGCGAGACGGTGACCGGCCATGCCTGGCACCCCAAATGCGGTGGCAAGGGCGGCAACCAGGCCGTCTCGGCGGCGCGGGCCGGTGTGTATGCGGCGATGATCGGCGCCGTCGGCGACGATGATTTCGGGCGGGCGTTGCTGGCCAATCTCGATCGCGCCAAGGTCGACCGCCGCTTCGTGCGGGTGGCCGCTGGCGCCGGCTCCGGCATGAGCGTGGCGATCTTCGACCAAGGCGGCGACTATGGCGCGGTGATCGTCTCGGGCAGCAATCTGACACTGGGCCATGCCGACAGTGCCTCTGCTTCCGATGTGGTGGGACAGACGGCGGTGCTCCTGCTGCAGAACGAAGTGCCGGAAGCCGCCAACATTGCCGCCGCACGCGCAGTCAAGGCACGGGGCGGTCGCGTCGTGCTCAACGCGGCCCCCGCGCGCAAACTCTCCGAGGCGTTGATCGCCCTGGTCGACATATTGGTGGTCAACGCGATCGAGGCGGAATTCCTGGCTGGCACAGCAGTGGTCGAGACACTCGACGGGGCCGCGCAAGCCGCACGGCTATTGGCCGATCTCTATCCGATGGCAATCGTCACGGCGGGCGGCGAGGGCGTCGCCTGTTGCGGTCGGAGCGGCGAGGCCTTTGCGCTGTCCGCCATCCCGGTCAAGGTCGCCAGCACGCATGGCGCCGGCGATGAATTCGTTGGCGCGCTGGCCGCGGGACTTGCCCGTGGGCAGACCATGCGGGCGGCCATCACCGCCGCCAACGCGGCTTCGGCCTTGCTGGTCTCGACGCCAGAGGCCGAGCGCGACGGCATCTGACCGGCTGGTTTCCGTCTTGCCAGACCGCAGCAGCGGCCGCCTATCCTTGCGGCCTCGCGCGAATTCCGCTAAGGCGCGCCTTTGTCGCCGGGGAACACGAACTTGGACGATCAACGCGCCGACGTCGCCATCATCATGGGCAGCCAGTCCGACTGGGCGACGATGCGCCATGCCGCCGAAACGCTGGAAGCACTTGGCATCCCGCACAAGCGGCTCATCATCTCCGCGCACCGCACACCGGACCGGCTCTATGATTTCGCCAAGGGCGCCAAGGCGGCCGGTTACCAGGTGATCATCGCCGGCGCCGGCGGTGCAGCACACCTGCCCGGCATGACGGCGGCGATGACGCCATTGCCGGTGTTCGGCGTGCCGGTGGAATCGAAAGCGCTTTCCGGGCAGGATTCGCTGCTGTCCATCGTCCAGATGCCAGCCGGCATTCCCGTTGGAACGCTGGCCATCGGCAAGGCCGGCGCCACCAACGCAGCCCTTTTGGCCGCCGCCGTGCTGGCCCTGAACGATGACAGCCTTGCCGTCCGTCTGGATGCCTGGCGCGCCGCGCAGACTGCCAAGGTCGCGGCTGAACCGACGGATACGCCGTGAGCCTGCCCGCCGGATCGACCATCGGCATCATTGGCGGCGGCCAGCTCGGCCGCATGCTGGCTGTTGCTGCCGCCCGTCTCGGCTACCGCACCGTGGTGCTGGAGCCGCAAGCGGATTGCCCGGCCGCACAGGTCGCCAACCGGCAGATAACAGCCGCCTATGACGACCCGGCCGCCCTTGCCGACCTGGCAGCGTCGAGTTCCGTCATCACCTACGAGTTCGAGAACGTCCCGGTCGCGGCGGCCAGCGCGCTGGCGGCCAAGGTTCCGGTCTATCCGCCGGCGCGTGCGCTGGAAGTGGCGCAGGACCGGGTGGACGAAAAAACATTCCTCAACGGCATCGGCATTGCCACCGCCGATTTCCACGCCGTCGACAATGATGACGAGCTGGCGGCGGCGCTGAAAGCATCCGACGGCAGCGGCATCCTGAAGACCCGGCGCATGGGATATGACGGCAAGGGCCAGCGCGTCTTCCGCAACATGGAAGCCGGCGGTTTTGCCGGCACATGCGAGGCGATGGGCAATGTGCCGCTGATTCTGGAGTCCTTCGTGCCGTTCGAGTGCGAGATATCGGTGATCGCGGCGCGTGGGCTGGACGGTGCGGTTGTCGCCTACGATCCAGCCGAGAATATCCATCGCAACGGCATTCTCCACACATCGACCTTGCCGGCCGCCATTATGCCGGAGACGGCGCAAGCAGCCCGAACGGCCGCATCGAAGATCCTTGCGGCGCTCGACTATGTCGGTGTCATCGGCGTCGAGTTCTTCGTGCTGGCCGATGGCTCGCTGCTGGCCAACGAGATCGCGCCGCGCGTGCACAATTCCGGCCATTGGACGGAAGCCGCCTGTGTCGTTTCGCAGTTCGAGCAGCATATCCGCGCCATCGCCGGCCTGCCGCTCGGCGGCCCGGACCGCCATTCCGACTGCGTGATGGAAAACCTGATCGGCGACGATGTGCTGCGCGTCCCGGAGCTTCTCGCCGAGCCCGATCTGATGCTGCATCTCTACGGCAAGGCCGAAGCGCGGCCCGGCCGCAAGATGGGTCATTTCACTCGGATCAGACGTCGCGCCTCATAAGGTTGCCTACTGCGCGTCGTCGCTCTCGTCCTGCCCTGGATTGGCGCAACTCCCATCGCCTTCCTCGCAATTGGCCGCGGCAGCGAGCTGCTTGACGCGGTCATTGGTCAATCTGGTCAGGCATTGCGAAACTTCCATCGAATGGATCGATCCGCCTTCGCTGGCGGCGGTGGAATGCGCGCACTCGGCATCGCGAAAAGTGATCCAGGCGCGTTGCGCCACCTGCAGCAATCTCTTGCCGTTGGCATCGTCCGAGCTGATGAGGTTCTGATAGGCCGTGTTGAGCCTGGCGTCGGCCGCCTGGTAGTCCTCGCCGGCACAGATGTTCATCATTTGCTGGCTGTCGTCGCTGCGGTCGCATTCCTGCGCGCGCGCAACCGAAGCTGCCGCCAGCAGGACAAGGCAGGCGGCCAGGAACATCCGGCGCATAGTCGTCTCCAAATCATTTCACGGCGACCGCATCATCCCAGCCGGTCCAGGGCCGCGCAATGCCGCAAGGCAGACATGGCGGATAATTGATGACAGGGATGATTCACAGCCGCTATGGAGCACGCTTGCGGTTGACAGGGACAAGGCTCCTCGTTTATGAGCCACCCACAGTTCAAAGGCGCGTCTTCTGGCGCGCCTTAAAATTTCGACCCAACCGGGTCCACACCGACAGGCAAGACCATGAAGATCAAGAATTCGCTCAAGGCGCTGAAGGCGCGTCACCGCGACAACCAGCTGGTTCGCCGCAAGGGCCGCATCTACATCATCAACAAGACCGCCCCGCGCTACAAGGCACGTCAGGGCTGAGTTTTCGGGCAGGAGGCTGTCGCCTCCGCCCATTTGATGCTTGTCGCCGTCTGCCGGCCTTTTCACGCCAAATTCAGTTTGACGTTCTCTCGCCCGGGACTAGAGTCCGGCGATGCGGATTCCTTTTGCATTTTTGACATCTCTGCTTGTTTCCGGCGTCATTTATGGCCCGGCATGGGCGGATGGTGCTGTCGCGCCGCCGTCCACTCAGGATGCGCCGCCCGCCGCAACGACGAAACAAGCCCGCCTCGATCAGCTGTTCAGCGACTTGAAACGCGAACGCAACGAAAAGGCGGCTGAGCGCATCGCCGGCAACATCTGGAGCGAGTGGTCGCAATCCGGCAGCGCCTCGATCGACCTGATGATGCAATGGTCGCAAAAAGCCGTCGAGGGCCAGAAGTTCGACGTCGCGCTCGATTTCCTCGACCAGGTGGTGACTTTGCAGCCTACTTATGCCGAGGGCTGGAACCGGCGCGCCACCGTCCATTTCATGATGAAGAACTACGGCAAGTCGATGTCCGACATCGAGCATACGCTGCAGCTCGAGCCGCGCCATTTCGGTGCGCTGTCCGGCCTGGCGCAGATCATGGCGTTGACCGGCCACAAGCAATCGGCGCTCGAGGCCTGGCAAAAGGTGCTGGCCATCTATCCGATGATGCGCAGCGCCCAGGACCAGGTCGGCACGATTTCGGAGGAACTTGCCGGTGAAGGCATTTGATTGCTCTAGGGGAGTAAGGGAATAGGGCAGTAAGACAGTAGGGGCAGATCGCACCTGCGGAACACATACCCTACTCCCCTACTCCCCTACAACTTACCCCCTCCACTTCCGTATCTTCCCCATGAACCTGATCTACGCCGCCCTTGCCTTCCTGATGGCGCTTGTCTTCGGCTTTGTCGGCGTCACCCGCGTCGGCTCATGGCTGATCGAGCGCCGCGATCCGCCGCTCGGCGAGTTCGCCGACATCGATCGCGCCCGCATCCACTATGTCCATGTTCCGGCACCCGCCAACGCCGAGCTGCCGCCGATCGTCTTCATCCACGGCGCCAGCGCCAATCTCAGGGACCAGATGATGCCGCTGCGTCCCTTGCTCGAAGGCCGCGCCGAAATGCTGTTCTTCGACCGGCCAGGCCATGGCTGGTCGGGTCGCGGCACCAACAACGAGAACCCGTCGGCGCAGGCCAACACCATTGCCGCACTGATGGACCATCTCGGCATCAGGAAGGCTGTCATCGTCGGCCATTCCTTCGGCGGCGTGGTGACATCGGCCTTTGGCCGCGAGCATCCAGACAAGACACTTGGACTGGTCTTCCTCGCACCGGCGACCCATCCATGGCCGGGCGGCGCAACCGCCTGGTACTACGATCTGACCACCATTCCCGTGCTCGGCTGGCTCTTTTCCGAAACGCTGACCTATCCGGCCGGTACACTGCAGATGGCCGACGCCACCACCTGCGTTTTCTCGCCCAACAAGGTGCCGGACAATTATCTCGGAATGGCCTCTATCCCGCTGGTGCTGCGACCAAAAGCCTTTCGCGCCAACGCCACCGATGTCGCCGGGCTCTATCGCTATGCCCTCGACGCCGCACCGCGCCACAACGAGATCAAGGCGCCAACCGTGGTCATTTCAGGCGATCGCGACAAGGTGGTCTATGCACATATCCATTCGGTCGGTCTGGCGCGCGACATTGCCGGTGCCGAACTCGTCTGGGTGCACAATCTCGGTCACAAGCCAGACTGGATCGCGCCCGACCTGACCGTCGGCGCCATCGAGAAGGTCGCCGGCAAGAATATAGACCTGCAGGCGATGGCCAGGACCGTGGAGGCGCGCATCGCCGGCGACGCCTACGGCGCCGGCAGATGCGCCGATATCAAGGTACCGCAGGCCGAACTCGCGCCGACCTAAAGCCGGTCGCCCGAACCGTTCAGAAGCGACACGCTTTAGGAATCTAGCGGCTGACTTGTGTGTCCGACCCGATATAGGCGATGCGCAGCATGTTGGTCGAACCCGGCGTCCGCAGCGGTACGCCCGCGGTGATGATGACGCGGTCGCCTGGCTTGCCGAAGCCTTCGTCGAAGGCGATGCGGCAGGCGCGGTTGACCATGTCGTCGAGGTCGACGGCGTCGGGCGAGACAACGCAATGCGTGCCCCACAAAAGCGACAGCCGCCGCGCCGTGTTGAGGATCGGCGACAGCGCGATAACAGGCACTTGCGGCCGCTCGCGGGCGGCGCGCAGGCCCGTGGTGCCTGATGCGGTGTAGGTGATGATCGCCGACAGCTTCAGCGTTTCGGCGATCTCGCGCGCGGCCAGCGAAATGGCGTCGGCGCCGGTCGCTTCCGGCTCGGAGCGCTGGGCGTTGATGATGCCGGCATAGGTCGGATCGGTCTCGACCTTGGTGGCGATACGGTTCATCATTGCCACGGCCTCGACGGGATAGGCACCCGCCGCCGATTCCGCCGACAGCATGATGGCATCGGCGCCTTCGAAGACGGCGATCGAAACATCGGACACCTCGGCGCGGGTCGGCACCGGTGCCGTGATCATCGATTCCAGCATCTGCGTTGCAACCACCACCGGCTTGCCGGCGCGGCGTGCGGCGCGCGTGATCTGCTTCTGGATACCGGGCACCGCCTCGAGCGGCATCTCGACGCCGAGATCGCCGCGGGCGACCATCAGCGCGTCGGACAGTTCGATGATTTCGGCCAGCCGGGCGACAGCCTGCGGCTTCTCGATCTTGGCCATGATCAGCGCCCGGCCGCGTGCGATCTTGCGCGCTTCGGCCAGATCTTCCGGCCGCTGCACGAAGGACAGCGCCACCCAGTCGACGCCTGTGGCCAGCACGGCATCGAGGTCCTTGCGGTCCTTCTCGGTCAACGCGCCGACCGGAAGGTCGGTGTCAGGCAGGCTGACGCCTTTCTTGTCGGAAATCGTGGTGCCGGCGACGACGGTGCAGACGATCGACTTGCCGTCGCTCTTCACCGCCTTCAGCTCGAGCTTGCCATCGTCGATCAGCAGGCGATGGCCGGCTTCGACCGAGCTCAGGATTTCCGGATGCGGCAGATAGACCCTGGTCGAGGTGCCGGGCTCGGGATTGTCGTCGAGCGTGAAGGTCTGGCCTTGCGTCAGCACTTCCTTGCCGTTGGCGAACTTGCCGACGCGCAGCTTTGGCCCTTGCAGATCGGCGAGGATGCCGATCGGCCTGCCAACGGCTTCCTCGACAGCGCGGATGCGTCCGACCAGCGTGCGCATCAGTTCATGGTCGGTATGGCTCATATTGATGCGGAACACATCGGCGCCCGCTTCGAACAGTTTCTTCAGCATCTCCTCCGAGGAGGAGGCAGGACCGATGGTGGCTAGGATCTTGACCTTGCGGCTACGTCTCATTGACTGTTTGTTCCCGGGGTGGCTGGAGCGCCTCCCGTTGTGGACTCATCGGTCAGCTGGACCATCCAGCTTGCCTGTTCGCCCGTGTCATATTCCTGGAATCCGGCGCGCTGAAAGCCCCGGGCGACGCAGTCGGTTACGCCTGCGATCTTGAACTCTTTTTCAGCCACGCACATGTTGATCGGGCCGTCCCAGCGTCCACCGCGTTCGGCGTCTTCTGCATAAAGATAGTAAAACCGTGATGACAGCGGCCCTTCGATCAGCGTCTTGCAGCTCGATCCCTCGATGTGCCACCAGCCTTCGGTGATCCAGCCGGCCTTGGCGCGATAGCCGATGCCGACACCAACCAGGTTCTGCGTGGCGTTGCAGACGCGGAAATCGGCACGCGCCGGCGAAGCCACGACCATGGCCGGCAGGCCGATGGCAAGAGTGAGGAGCGGCATGGCAAAGGCAGAGCGCATGCGCTGCCCGCCGGCGGAACTTATCCGAAAACCCCTCAAAAACCACATCAGCATCTCTCTGCGCCCCTTTTCGGAAAAGTCCGGGCGCATGTCAACGCGCCGTTTTGTCCAGTTCCAATCGATTTAGAAAGGCTCCGGCGCACAATTCGCCGACTTGTGCCAGATTTCCCGGGAAACCTTGGCCAAACAACGGCATTGCGCAAGCGTCGTCTTCGTGGAATGACGATAGCATCCTCCCCGGAAGCCAGCGAACAGACCATTTCCCGTCAATGACCCGATCCACAGTTTTCGCGCCTTTCGACATCATCGAGGGCGACCGCAAGCGAGGCATCGTGCTGTTGGGCGATCATGCCCGTCGCGACCTGCCCGACGACTATGGCAGCCTCGGCCTGCCCTCAGCGGAGTTCGACCGCCACATCGCCTATGACATCGGCGTCGAGGGCGTGACGCGCGAACTGGCTGCCCTGCTGGGCGTGCCAGCGGTGCTCGCCAATTTTTCGCGGCTGCTGATCGATCCCAATCGCGGCGAAGACGACCCGACGCTCATTCGCCAGCTTTATGATGGCACGGTCGTACCTGGGAACTACCCCATCGCTGCCGAGGAGCGCGAGAGGCGGCTCGACGGGTTCTACCGGCCCTATCACGACGCCGTCAGCGCCATGATCGCCTCGGTCGCACAGGCTTCCGCCCAGGCGCCCTTCATCTTCTCGGTGCATTCCTTCACCCCGGCCATGCAAGGAATCCAGCGTCCTTGGCACGTCGGCATCCTGTGGGACCTCGACGACCGCGTGGCGCGGCCGTTGATAGACATGCTGGCGCAGGACAGAAACCTCGTCGTCGGCGACAACGAACCCTATGACGGCGCGCTGCGCGGCGACACCATGTACAAGCACGCCATCGTCAACGGCTTCGCCCATGCGCTGATTGAGATCCGACAGGATTTGATATCGGACCAGAAGGGCGCGCTCGCCTGGGCCGAACGGCTGGCGCCGATCGTTGACGCCATCGACCGCCGTCCCGATATACATGTGGTGAAGATGTTCGGCTCGCGCACCGGGCCGCTATGACGGAGGTTTCGATGACCGAACTCAGCGACGAGCAGCAACGCGATTTCGAGGCGGCCGCCTTCCGCCGGCTGGTCGAGCATCTGCGCGAACGCAACGACGTGCAGAACATCGACCTGATGAACCTCGCCGGCTTCTGCCGCAACTGCCTGTCGAACTGGTATCGCGAGGCAGCCAATGCCGAGGGCGTCGATCTCACCAAGGATCAGTCGCGCGAGATCGTCTACGGCATGCCTTATGCGCAATGGCAGGCGCTCAACCAGACCGAGGCCTCCGACGCCAAGAAGGCCGAATTCGAGGCAAGGCGCCCCAAGGACCATTAAGGCCGGCGATCACTCAAGGCTGTGTTTGGCTCAAAAAATGCTTCCCGAAAGAGCCTTGACTGAAAATTGAATCGATCTAATTTGCCGCGCGAAGCCATTTCTTGCGGGATTCGCCTCATGAACGCGTCAACTGCCAAGCTGACTGCCATTCGCGGCCGATGGGCGCTCGCGGCCATTTTCCTCGCCAACGGCTTCCTGACGGGCAGCTGGGCGCCGCAGATTCCGGTGTTCCTGACCCGGCTGGAGATTTCGAAGTTCACGCTCGGTCTGCTGATTCTCTTGTTTGGGGTCGGCGCCGTCGTCGCGATGACCTGGTGTGGCCATTTGATCTCCAGACATGGTTCGCGCACCGTACTGCGTTGGTTCGCCCTGTGCGGCAGCCTCGGTCTCATGGTCGTGGCGCTGGCGCCCGACGTACCCTTGGCGGCCGTTGCCATGATCATCTTCGGCGGCTCGATCGGTGGCATGGACGTTGCGATGAATGCCAACGCCGTGGTGGTCGAACGGCGGCTCTCCCGCGCCGTCATGTCGTCTTCGCACGGCTTCTGGAGTCTCGGCGGTTTTGCCGGTGGCGGCCTCGGCGGCTTTGCCATCCAGCATTACGGCCACCTCGTCCACGCGGCGGCAGTAACGGCGTTTGCCTTCGCGGTGATCGCGGTGGCCGTTCGCTATCTCCTCGCCGAAGACAGACCGCAGGCGGCCGAGCACCACAAATTCGCACTGCCGGCAAACCCGCTGGTTTATCTGATCGGGCTGATGGCGTTACTGGCGATGATCTCCGAGGGCGCGGTGCTCGACTGGGCAGCCCTGTATCTGCGCCAGGAGCTCGGCGCCGATCTCGCCGTCGCCGGCCTCGCCTACGCCGGATTTTCAGGCGTCATGGCGGTTACGCGGTTCTTCGGCGACGGCATACGCAATCGCTTCGGCGCGGTGACGACGCTACGCGCGTCGGCCCTCGTAGCCGCGGTCGGCATGCTGGTGGCTGGCCTGGCGCCCTCGCCCTGGCTCGCCATTGCAGCCTTTGCCTTTTGCGGCTTCGGCATCGCCAATATGGTGCCGATCATCTTTTCGGCCGGCGGCAACCAGGAAGGCATGTCTTCCGGCACCGGCATGAGCGTGGTCACAACGATCGGATACTGCGGCATACTGGTGGCGCCGTCGGCGATCGGCTTCGTTGCCGAGCATTCCAGCTTCGGCCCGATCTTCATCACCATGTCGGGACTGCTGATCATCGTGTTGCTGATGGCCGGGCTCGCTCACCGCGCCGAATTCGCGCCAGCACCCGCCGAATAGCGTTTCAGCTCCTCGTGAAGGAAATCCACCACACGGCGGATGCGCACGCTGGTACGCACGTCGCGATGCATCGCCAGCCACACCGGCAGAACTGGCAGCGGCAGGTCAGGCAGCACCTTCTCAATCAAAGGATCCCTGTCGGCCAGCGGCTCCTGGCCAAGACCAATGCCGTTTCCCGCCCGCACCGCTTCCCACAAAACGATCTGGTTGTCGGTCCTGAAGCGGAAGCTGCTCCGGGTGACGGGGATGCCGTGCCGGGTAAAACCCCTGATGATCTCGTCGCCGCGGTCGAAGCCGACCAGATCGTGGTCGACAAGATCGGCAGGCTTCAGCGGACGGCCGCGCCTGTCGAGATAGGATTTGGCCGCGCAGGCGCAGAGCTCGATGTCGCAGACCTTGCGTGCCATCAGCTCGTTCTGCGCCGGCTTGACCATGCGGATGGCGATGTCGGCATCTCGACGCAGCAGGTTCTCAACCTGATTGGAGGCGACGATCTCGACCTCGATGCCGGGCTCCTCGATCCCCAGCCGCATCGTCATCTCAGGCAGGACATAGGCCGCCACGACCTCGCTGGCGGCGATACGCACCGTGCCTTCGATAGCCTCGACCGAACCCAGTGCCAGGAGTGAGAAGGCGCTTGCCTGCTCGCTGACCGCCTTGCCGCGTTCCAACAGCGTGCTGCCGGCCTCCGTCAGTTCGTAGCCGTGCCGTCCTCGACGGAACAGCGTGACGCCCAGCGCCTGTTCCAACTCGCCGATGTGACGGCCAAGCGTCGGCTGGCTGGCCGAAAGCTTCCGCGCGGCAGCCGACAGGCTGCCGGATTCCGCCACGGTGACAAAGCTCTTGATCAGGTTCCAGTCGATTTCTGCCATTCATTTATGAATATCAGAACGCCATCTGTAGTCAATTTCCATTCGCATTCGGAGCGACCATATTCCAGCTGCAGACACCAACACGGACTGCAAACACCAACCAGGAGAACTCAGATGACCAAGATCGCTCTCACCACCGCCGCCATCCTCATTTCCGTCAGCGCCGCTTTTGCCGGCAGCGACAAGTTTGGTTCGAACGACGCCAGCCAGCCGGCCGCCACCAGCACCGACGACACGACCACCGCTTCGATTCACAACCCCGATGCGGCCATCCGGAAGCCGGTCACACAGGGCAGCAACCGCGATCTCTTCGGCAGCCGCTGATCCCGATCGCGCTTGTCGCTGGTACCGATCGCCCGACCGACCACCTAAATCCCAACCAGGAGTGCTTCCAATGACCAAGATCGCAATTCTCGGTGCCGGTGGCCGGCTCGGCCGCGTGGTCGCCAAGGCCTTCATCGACGCGGGCTACGAGGTCCGCGCCGTCACCCGCAACGGCAAGGTACCGGCCGAACTCAAAGGCGCCACGGCCGTTGCCGGTGACGCTCTCGACCGCGAGGCCCTCATCCGCGCCACGCAAGGTGTCGATATCGTCTTCAACGGCCTCAACCCGATCTACACCGACTGGGGCAAGTGCCTGCCGATGGCGCAGAATGTCATGGCCGCCTGCCATGCGAACGGCTCACTGCACCTCTTCCCCGGTACCGTTTACAATTACGGCTCGCCGATGCCGGCGGTGATATCGGAAGACACACCCTTCCACCCGACCACGCAAAAGGGCCGCATCCGCTGCGCCATGGAGGAATTGTTTCATCGCGAGGCCGACGCAGGCCGCGTCCGCACCATTCTTCTGCGGGCCGGCGATTTCTTCGGCGGCACCGGCAGCGGATCATGGTTCGACCTGATCGTCGCCGCCAAGATCAACAAGGGTATCTACACCGCGCCTGGCCCGGTCGAGCTCGTGCATGAATGGGCCTATCTGCCTGACTTCGCTGTGGGCTTCGTCGCGCTGGCGCGCAATCTGGACAAGCTCGGCTTCTATGAAGCGCTGAACTTTCCGGGCCACGCGGTCACCGATCTGCAGATCAAGGCCGCTGCCGAGAAGGCTATTGGTCGTCCGCTCAAGATGACTTCGATGCCCTGGTGGGTGCTGCGCGCTGGCAGCCCGTTCGTGGCGATGTGGCGCGAGATCGTCTCCATGTCCTACCTGCGCTTCGAGCCGCATCAGCTGGCTTCGATACGCCTGGAAGGCATCGTCGGCGAGATCCCGCACACGCCGTTGGATCAGGCGGTTGCTGAAGCTCTTGGCGATATCGGCATTGCCACCGTGGATGGCGTTGCGAAAGCTGCCTGACTCCCGCGATCACGGGCGCCGCCCCTCTGCACACTGAACAATCCACGAGAGGGCGCCTCAGAGCCGTCCCATCAACAGCAACACCATGAGCACCACCAGCACGACGCCGACAATACCCGACGGCCCATAACCCCAGGAGCGCGAATGCGGCCAGGCCGGCACCGCGCCGATGAGGACAAGGATCAGGACGATGATGACGATGGTGGTGATCGGCATGAGAAGCCCTCGCTTCGACGTTTCGCTCAGAGACAATGCAGAGGCCGCCCGGTTGTTCCGGGCGGCCTCTGCGGTCAAATCGGCGATGGGGTCTATTCGGCGGCTTTCGGAAAGGCGATTTCCGGTTCGTCGCCTGCTTCCTGGCCAGGCCTGTCGGTCGGCGAAACCGTTCCCTTGCCGCGCCGGAACAGCCGGCGGAAAAACGCATAGAAGCGGCTGTTCTTGCTGCGCGTGAAAATCATCAGCATCGACGGCGTCACCACCAGCGTCAGCAAGGTGGCGAAGGACAGGCCGAAGACGATCGCCGAGGACAGCGAAATCCACCATTGCGTCGACGGCGCGTTGATCGTCGTCTCGTGATGGAAGATTTCCAGCCCAAGGCCGAAGGCGATCGGCAACACGCCGAGGATCGCCGACACCGCCGTCAGCACCACCGGCCGGGCGCGCTCGCGGCAGGTCTGCAGCACCGCGTCCATCTTGTCCCAGCCTTCTTCGCGCAGCCGGTCATAGGTGTCGATCAGCACGATGTTGTTGTTCACCACCACGCCGGCCAGAGCGATGACGCCAATGCCCGACATGACGATGCCGAAGGTCTCGCCTGTGATCAGCAGCCCCAGGAACACGCCAACCGTCGCCATGACCACGCAGGACAGCACCATCAGCACGCTGGTGAATTTGTTGAACTGCATCAGCAGCACCAGGAAGATCAGGAAGATCGCCGCCCCGAAGGCCTTGCCAAGGAAGGCGCTGGCCTCGGCGCTGTCTTCGTTCGAGCCGGCCAGCTTCCAACGTATGCCGCTGCCGAGATCCATCCCGGAGACGGCCTTGGTGACCTCCGCCTGCACGGCCGCGACTTGGGCGCTTGCGGCAACGTTTGCCTGGACGACCACCGTGCGCGCGCCGTCGATACGGTTGAGGATACCAACCGTCGGCTCCGGCTTGCGCACGACGAAATTCGAGATCGGCACCGAGCCTTGCGAGGTCTGCACCCTGAGCTCGTCGAGCGTCGACAGCGTGCGCCGGTCTTCCGGCAGACGCAGCCTGATGTCGACGGCGTCGTCGGCGCCGGCAGGCCGGTATTCCGAAAGCTTCAGCCCGTTGGTCACCAGTTGCACCACTGTGCCGACAGCGGTTGGGCTGATGCCATATTGCGCTGCCTTGGCACGGTCGACCTCGAGCGCCCAGTCGACGCCGGGCGGCGGGAGGCCGTCGGAAATGTCGATGACGCCAGGCACCTTGCCGATGCGTGCCGCAACCGCGCGCGCTTTGTCGTCGAGCCCCTTGGGGTCGACGGCCGAAAGCCTGATCTGGATCGGCTTGCCGGTCGGCGGACCGGCCTCCGGCACGCGCACCTCGACATCGACGCCGGGAATGCCGGCCATGACGCCCCGCAAATCGTTCAGGATCTGGTTCGCCGACTTGCGCTCGCGCCAATCTATGAATTCGTACTGGATGACGCCGACGACGTCTTCAGGGACATCCTGGCCGCCGCCTTGTGTCTTGCCGACGCGGGTGTAGACCGACTTGATGCCGGGCCAGCCGAGCATCCTGTTTTCGGCAATCTTGGTCGCCGTATCCATTTCGGCCAGCGAAAGGTTGCCGCGCGCGTGCACGTAGAGCAGGCCGTAGTCGGGCTCGACACTGGGGAAGAATTCGACACCGGCGCCATATTTCGAATAGGCAAAGCCGACGCCGAACAGCAGAGCGACCGTCAGCAAAACCACCGTAATCGGAAACCGCACCGCCTGCTTGACGATCGCCATGTACCAGCCGTCGCGATTATCATCCTCATGATGCTCCGGCGCCTTGGCGAAGATCGCCCCCAGCGTCGGCGCGAACACCAGCGCATAGAGCATCGAGGCCGATAGCGTGACGATCAGGGTGATCGGCATGTACTTCATGAAGTCGCCGATGATGCCCGGCCAGAACAGCAGTGGCGAGAAGGCGGCTATGCGCGTCATCGTCGCGGCAATGACCGGACCGGCCATGCGCTTGGCGGCCAATGCGAAGGCTTCCGCCTTCGGCATGCCTTCGCTCATCCGCCGTTCGGCGAACTCGGTGACGATGATGGCATCGTCGACCAGCATGCCGACAGCCAGGATCAGGCTGAACAGCACGATCATGTTGATCGTGTAGCCCATCATCGCCAGCAGCAGGATGCCGATCAGGAAAGACGACGGAATGGCCAGGCCGATCAGCAGCGAGGCACGACCCGACAGCGCGTAGAGGATGACGATGAACACCAGGATGACGGCGATCATGACGTGGTTCTGCAGATCGCCGAGCAACTGGTTGACGAAGACCGACTTGTCCTGCGTGTAGGTGACGTTCATGCCTTGCGGCATCGTCTTGACGTAGGCGTCGGACACCTCCCTCACCTTGGCGAGCGTGTCGATCAGATTGGCGCCGATGCGCTTCTTGACTTCGATGGCGATGGCCGGCTTGCCATTGAGGCGCGTGATCGTCGTGGCATCGGCGAAGGTCGAGCGGATCGTCGCGATGTCCTTGGCCTGCACCACGGCATTGGGGCCGGCGACCACGGGCAAGGCCGCCACGTCCTCGGGCGTCTCGATCAGTGACGGCACCTTGACGGCGTATTTGCCTTCCGAGCCTTCGATATTGCCGGCGGCGACCAGGCTGTTGGAGGCACCGACAGCGCCGATCAGCTGATCGAGTTGCAACCCGTAGGACGACAGTTTCATCGGATCGATGACGACTTCGACAAGATCGTCGCGCGAACCCTGCAACGAGCCCTCCAGGACGCCTGGCACTTCCTCGATACGGTCGCGCAGTTCGCGCGCGGCGGCGGTCAGCACGCGTTCGGGCAATTCGCCCGACAGGGTGACGACGAGGACGGGGAATTCGGAGATGTTGACTTCGGTAACGACCGGCTCTTCGGCCGCCTGCGGCAGGTCGGCCTTGCCGTCCTGGACCTTGGAGCGCGTGTCCTGCAAGGCCGTCGCCAGATTTGTCTGCGGCTGGAACTCGACCAGCACATAGCCGCCGCCCTGGAAGGCGGCCGAGCGCATTTCCTTGAGGCCTTTCAGGCTCTTCAGCTTGCTTTCCATCGGCCGCAGCAGAAGGCGCTCCGAATCCTCAGGCGAAATGCCCTGATAGATCAGGCTGATATACATCATCGGAATCGGAACGTCGGGCTCGGCTTCCTTCGGCGTCGACTGATAGGCGACCCAGCCGGCGAGCAGCAGGAAGACCAGCACCGAGATGGTCAGGCGGGCATTGTTGATTGCGAGTCTGACGATATCCATGGCTAACGCCTGTTCTTGAATTTCACGAGCTGCGTCGCAGCCAAGTGTCCCTGCCCGGGGTCTGTCCGCCGTACCCCATGCTACTGCGTGCCGGCGGTCGCTTCGCCCAGCAGTTTCTGGATGGTTGCCTGGTCGGCTTCGACCGGCTTGACCTCATCGCCTTCCTTCACCAGTTCCTGGCCGGCAACGATGATGCGCGCATCGGCAGGGATGCCGCCAAGCACCAGGCCGGTCGGCGTGTCGTCGACGAGGTCGATGGGGAAGAACGCAACCTTGTTGTCCTTGCCGACGGCACGGATGCCGAGGTCGCCCTTGTCGCCGAGCGTCACCACCGAGCGCGGCAGCAGCACCGCATCGGTCGGCAGCGCGCTGAGTGCGATTTCCGCCGTCATGCCGGCCGGCACGGAGCCGTCGGCATTGGGGACGGCAACCTCGACGCGGAAGGTGCGGGTCGCCGAAGAGGCGTCGCGGCTGATGTAGCGCACGGTGCCTTCGACGGTCTGGCCGCTGACCAGCCGTATGGTGGCCTTATCCCCGAGTTTTAGGTAGCCGAGATCGCGCTCGCTGACTTCGCCGCGGGCAATCACCGGATCGAGCTTGAGGATGGTTGCCACCTCGCCGCCCTGCATGATGGAACTGCCAAGTTCCACCGGCACCCGGTCGATGACGCCGTCGAAAGGCGCCTTCACCTCGTTGCGGTCGAGTTCGGCCTGTGCCGTTTCCAGTTGCGACTGCGCCGAGGTCAGGTTCGAGCGCGCAGTGTCGAGCTGCAGCTTCGGCAGATTGCCGGTCTTCATCAGCCGCAAGGCTGCGTCCAACTCGGCCTGGCGCTGCACCACCAACTGCTTGGCGTTGTCGACCATCGAGATCTTTTCTTCCGCCGCAAGCATCAGCACCAGATCCCCCGTCTTGACGTGATCGCCTTGCTTGACAGGCAGCTTGTCGATGACACCGGCGACGCGCGTCGCCAGCACCGCCCGCTTGTCGGCTTCGGTCAGCCCGGAAATGCGGATGGCGCGTGCATAGGTCTTGCGTGGCGGCGTCACCACCGCAACGGTGCGCAGCGGTGCCTTCGGCTCGGCTTCAGCCGTCTTCGGCTTGGCCGCGTCCGGCGCCTTGGCCTGTTCGGCTTCGGCTGCCTTGGCTTTGTTGGCGGCTACGCTGCCGACCGACGAAAACTCGCCTGTCGCCATCCACGCCGCGAAACCAATGAGCACAACAATGGCTGCAAGCTTGTGAAACCTGATTCTCGGCATCGTCGTTGTTTTCCACTGCGGGTTCGGCCAGCGTCCTCATAACGCGGGCGCGTCGCCGATATGGGTGCGCGCCAAGCCGTGTTCAATTTGCCGTGATCGGCGAAGCGCGCTTCTACATCAAAGTTGCACCGCAATATAGTCTGAAAGTTGCAAGATCATTGCCCCGGCGGACAAGATGCGCCCGCCGCGGCCCAGTCTTCGATCGCTTGATAGGTCGCTTCGGCAGAGCCCGGAGCCGGTTCACGATCCGGCCCCGGCGCCCAGCCCCAGGCGACCAATCTGTCGTCGCGAACATGCAGCGCGATGTCCTTCAAGCTGCGGTTGCCATTGCGCAGGGGATCCTTGATCTGGGCGCAGATTTCGGCCGAGGATTTGCCGTACCAGGCCATCTCGGCCGGCGCCAGATGCCAGTTCTCGGCCCCGGGCGGCCCGTGCAATGCCTTGGAATTGCTGGAGAAATGGCAAGTCGTGCAGCGCAGGCCCGGATTGCCGAAGCCCGACCCGTCAGCACCGCGCTGGACATTGAAGGCGTGAACGCGCGTACCGCGATAGTGCGCACCCGACCATCGCGGCCGGTCGTCCGCGACATGACAGTCGGCGCAGCGCGGATGCGAGAACACCGCATAGACCTTGTCCCATTCGGACAGGCCTTTCGCCGCGTCGACGGTCGCCGGCGCCGGCGTCTGGCTCTCTTGCGCAATTGCAAACGGCGCTGCGAGCACGAGCATGGCAGCAGGCGTCAGCATGATGAGGAGCTTCTTCATGCGAAGGCCACCGTTTTCGACAGCGGCAGCGTGCGGATGCGCTTTCCGGTGAGCGCGAAGATGGCGTTGGCGAGTGCTGGAGCCGCCGGCGGTGTGCCGATCTCGCCGACGCCGCCCATCTTGTGAAAATTTTCCAGGATGGCGACTTCGAAGACCGGGCACTGGAAGATCCGCATGGCATCGAAATCGTGGAAGTTCGACTGTTCGACCATGCCGTCGGCGAAGGTGATTTCCTGACCCATCGCCGCCGAAAGGCCGTAGATGGCGGCGGAAATCAACTGCGCCTCGATGATGCCGGGATCGAGCGCGGTGCCGACATCGGCGGCGATCCACACCTTCTCGATGCGGATGCCGGCCGGCGTGTCCGCCACCTGAACGATCTCGCCGACCCAACTGCCGAAGGACAGCGTGAAGGCCATGCCCTTGGCCTTGCCGGCGGGCAGCGCCTCGCCCCATTTCGCCATCGCGGCGACTTTCTCGACCACCTTCACCGCCGAGGGATAGGCGGCCATCAGTCTCTTGCGCATCTCGACCGGATCGATTTTTCCGGCGACCGCGATCTCGTCCATGAAGCCCTCATGGAAGAAGCCGTTGACCGAACTGCCGACCGAACGCCAGGAGCCGACAGGGATGGAGACCGGCGCCGCGATACCCCTGACCCGGTAATTCGGGATCGTGTAGGGCTGGTCATAGGCGCCGTCGAAAATGGTCTTGTCGGGACCGAGCGGCGATATCGAGGGAAACAGCCGGCGCAACGTGCCGGCGATCACCGATGGCGAGGCCATCTTCATGTCGACCGCGATCGGCATGCCACCGTCACCGAGCCGCGCCTGGAACTTGCCGATAGCAGCCGGCCGGTAGGCGTCGTGGCGCATGTCTTCTTCACGCGTCCAGGTCACCTTGATCGGGCGTCCGCCCGTCTCCTTCGCCATCAGCGCGGCACACAGCGCGTAGTCCATCTCGACGCGCCGGCCGAAACCGCCGCCCATGAAGGTGGTGTGCACATTGACCTTATCCTGCTCGATGCCGACCGCGTTGGCGCAAAGCTGCCGCACTAGGGTCGGCGCCTGGTTGCCGCACCAGATGTCGAGCGCACCGTCCCTGAACTGTGCCGTGGCGTTCATCGGCTCCATCGTCGCATGCGCCAGATAGGGCACGGCATAGTCTGCCTCGATGATGCTTTCGCGCGGCGCGTCGGCAAAGGCGGTATCGACGTCGCCATTGTCGCGCATCGCCGACCCCTTGGTGGCAAGCGCCTGCTTCAGCACATCTGAAATGGCGGCGCTGCTGAGCGGATATTCAGGATCGGACCACTGGGCGTCGATCGCCTCGGCCGCCTTGAATGCTGCCCATGTATTATTCGCGATGATACCGAAGCCATGGCCGTAATTCGTCTCGAGCGGCACGATCTTGATCACCCCAGGCATTTTCTCGGCTTTGGAGAGGTCCGTCTTGACCGGCTTCGACCAGAAGCGCGGGCTCATCTTGACCGTGCCGTAGACCATCTCCGGCAGCCGGACATCGATGCCGAAGATCGGCGCCCCGGTGAGCTTTGCCAGCATGTCGATGCGCTTCTGCGGCTTTCCCAGCAGCTTCCAGTCGGCCCGGTCCTTGAGCCTGACTTCGGCCGGCGGCGCCATCGCGGCGGCAGCCGCGGCGACCGCGCCGTAGGTCAGCGATTTGCCGGACGCCTTGTGCAGGATCGAACCGTCGGCCGTTTCCAGATCGGCCGCCGCGACACCCAGTTTTTGCGCTGCCGCTGCGACCAGCATCTGCCGGGCAGCGGCACCCGCTTGCCGCATCTTGTCAAAACCGTCGCGTGTCGAAGCCGAACCGCCGGTGCCCTGCAGGGCAAGGAATTTGCCGACCACACCGAGACCGGAACGCACCGCCTGCGCGGTCATGCTTTCATCGAAGAAGGCGAACGGACCGCCCTCCTCGAGGATCGCGGCGTTGTAGTAGGCATGGGATGCCGGTCCATGCTCGACCATGACCCGGTCGAGCCCGACGTCGAGTTCCTCTGCGACCATGGCCGCAAGCGTCGTCGAAATGCCTTGCCCCATCTCGGCGCGCGGCGCGACGATGGTGATGGTGTTGTCGGCGCCGATTTTCACATAAGGGTTGAACGTCGCCTCGCCCTTGCCAAGCTCGGCCTCGAGCGGGTTCGGGAACGGCTTGCGATAGTAGTAATAGCCGACGGCAACGCCGCCAGCGACAGCGGCAGCGCCGATCAGAAACGTGCGGCGGGCGATCTTTCCGACACTGGCCATGGTCAGAGCCCCGCCGTCTTGAGCGCCGCGGCCTTTTTGATGGCCGAGCGGATTTTGGGATAGGTGCCGCAGCGGCAGAGATTGCCGCCCATGGCGTTGTCGATGTCGGCATCGCTTGGGTCGGCGACTTCATCGAGCAGCGCCACCGCGCTCATGATCTGGCCGGCCTGGCAGTAGCCGCATTGCGCGACCTGTTCCTCCAGCCATGCCTGCTGCACCGGATGCAGTCCGCCTGCCGTGCCGATGCCTTCAATAGTCGTGACAGCGCCGCTGACCTGCCCAACTGGGAGTGAGCAGGAACGCACCGGCTGACCGTCGACATGCACGGTGCAGGCGCCGCACGCGGCGATGCCGCAGCCGAATTTTGGCCCTGTCTTGCCAATGAGATCGCGCAGTGCCCACAGCAGCGGCATGTCCGGATCGGCGTCGATATCGAATGACTGACCGTCGACGGTGAGGCGCATGGGATACCCTTTGTTGTCGTCCACTGCCAAGGGCGAAGCGGCCTCCCGGCCGTTTCGCTCCGATACAGATTGACAAATTTCGTCATTTTGTCAATTAGGATTTTGCAGGATAGAATTGCTCGATGAACCAGATCGAAGACATCGCCACCGCCGATCCCAAACGCGCCCGTATTCTGGATGGCGCGATGAAGGTGTTTTTGGCCTATGGCTTCTCGCGCACCACCATGGACGACATCGCCCGTGCCGCCGACATGTCGCGCCCGGCGCTCTATCTCCTGTTCAAGAACAAGACCGACATTTTCCGCGCCATCGCCATGATGATCCTGTCGCGCTCGGTCGAGGCGGCAAGGTTTGCCCTATCCGGCGACGGCCCTTTCACCGAGCGCATGATGCGAGCCATCGATGAGGCCTTTATCTCGATGATGAGCGCGGTCGTTGCCTCGCCGCACGGCGCCGAATTGCTGGACATGAAATCGAGCCTTGGCGATCTGGTGGGCTGCTGGCGCGGCGGGCTTGGCCAACACATCGGCGCCGCGATAGAGGGCGAGGCAGCCAGGAACGGCGTCGATCTGGCGGCCAGGGGCCTGTCGGCGCAACTGCTTGCCGACATGCTGCTCGACGGGCTGGAAGGCATGAAGGCGCGGATCAGAGATCCGGAAGGGCAGCGGCAGGCAGCCGCTGCCCTGATCAGGGTGATCGACCTGACCTTGAAAGCATGATTGCGGACCAATCGATGCACATCGATTGGTCGCTCAGGCGCGCCGGCGCTCCGCCTCCGGGTTCTTGCGCGCCGCAAGAAATTCCTTGACCCGCCGGCCGGGTGCCGGACCGCGCACCGGCTTGTAGCCGTCATCCAGTTCGCCGGAGAGATCGAGCGTCGGTCGCTTGCCGACGGCGTCGTAATTCTCTTCCAGCCAGTCGCTGGCGGCGGTGCGGCCGAGATCTCTGAGATAGGTCAGGAACGCCCATTCGGCATTGGCCTTCGAGGACGCCGACAGGTCCTTGAACGCCTCGTCGGCATCGATGCGGTGCATGCGGATGTCGCGGTACTCGCCATGCGGCAGACGGCCGGCGGCGATCAGCTCCTTGACGAAGGCAATCGAGCGGAATTCGCGCAGCAGCCCGGCGTTGAAGGTGATCTCGTCGATGCGGTTCTGGATCTCGTTGGCGCTTCTTGGTGTTCCCTCGCGCACCACCGGATTGATCTGCACCAGAAGCACGTCCTCGGTCGCAGCCGTCTTGAAGAACGGATAAAGCGCCGGATTGCCGCCATAGCCGCCATCCCAATAGGGCACGCCCTTGATCTCGACGGCGCGGAACAATTGCGGCAGGCAGGCCGAGGCCATCACCGTATCGAGGTCGATCTCGCCGTCGGAAAACACGCGCAACTGTCCGGTCTCGACATTGGTCGCCGAGATGAACAGTTCCATCGACTTGCAGGCGCGGACGTTCTCGAAATCGATCTCCTGCTGCACCACGTCGCGCAGCGGATTGAGGCCGAGTGGGTTGGCGACATAGGGCGAGAACACCCGCGACATGGTGTCGAAGAAGAGATAGCCGGGCGTGTTCTCGATCGACCAGTTGCCCCAGGCGACGTCCCACGGCATGCGCTGCACCGGGCTGAACCGCCCCTTGGCCGCCACCGCGCGCCAGAAATCGTCAAGTTTTTGCCGCGCGCCTTCGACACCGCCGCGCACATATCCATCGGCCAGCGCCACCGCGTTCATGGCGCCGGCGCTGGTGCCGGACACTGCTGATATCTCCAGCCGTCCGTCCTCCAGCAGCCGGTCGAGCACACCCCAGGAAAAGGCCCCGTGTGAGCCGCCGCCCTGAAGCGCTACGTTGATCTTCTTCGTCTCCTCCGCCTTGCCGTTCTTGGTCATGGCGTCGTCCTTGATCTATCCCTTTGGGTGGATGAGAGAGTTTTGCGCCTCACGCGGCGGTCCAGCCGCCGTCGACCGACAGTTGCGTGCCGTTGACCTGCGCCGCCGCGTCCGAGCACAGGAACACCGCCGCTGCCGCGATCTGCTCCACCGTGACGAATTCCTTGGTCGGCTGCTTGTCCAGCATGACCTCACGGATGACGGTCTCGCGGTCCATCTGATGGGCTTTCATCTGGTCGGGGATCTGCGCCTCGACCAGCGGCGTCAGCACATAGCCGGGACAGATGGCGTTGCAGGTGATTTTTTCGCGCGCCAGTTCGAGCGCAACGGTTTTGGTCAATCCCATGATGCCGTGCTTGGCCGAGACATAGGCCGATTTGAACGGTGACGCGACCAGGCCATGCGCCGAGGCGATGTTGACGATCCGGCCGCCGCCGGCCTTTTTCATCAGCGGGATGGCGGCCGCGATGGTGTGGAACGCCGACGACAGGTTGATGGCAATGATGGCGTCCCATTTCTCGATCGGAAACTCTTCCACCGGCGCGACATGCTGGATGCCTGCATTGTTGACGAGAATATCGACCGAACCGAATGTCTCGGCCGCCTTGGCGATCAGCGCCCGGCATTCGGCCGGCTTCGACATGTCGGCCTTGATATAGGCCGTCTTCGCCTTGTGCTGTCTGGCGATCGCGTCCGCGACGGCGTGGTCGGCAGCCGTGTCGGAGAAGGAGTTGACGACGACATTATGGCCTTCGGCCGCCAGCGCCTGGGCGATGGCCAGGCCAATGCCCGATGTGGAGCCGGTGATGACTGCGGTTTTTCTGGCGGCCAAGGTCGAAATCCTCTGGTTGCGGCAAGAGCGATCTTATGTTGCAGTGCAGCATATATGCTCAATGCGACGCAATAACAGCGGCCAGAATTTTTCGACGAGATGAAATTTTCGTCATGAGCGGCCACACGGCCGCTCACCAGGAGGATCCTGATCGGATCGGTGTCGCTCGCCAGGCGCCGAAAGAACCTCAGGCGACCAGGTCCGGCACCGGCCCGATATAGCGCGACTGCGGTCGGATCAGCCGTCCAGTCGTCTGCTGTTCACGCGCATGCGCGATCCAGCCGGCCACGCGCCCGGCGGCAAAGACATTGCTGAAAGCTTGCGGCGGAAAGCCCGCCGCTTGCAGCACCAGCGCGGTGTAGAACTCGACATTGGTCTGCAGCGAACGCTGCGGCTTTGCGATCCTAAGCACCTCCAGCGCCGTTTGCTCGACGGTCTCCGCAAAGGCCAGCCGGCGACCGGTTTCGCCCTCGCCGCCGAGTTGCCGCACCACGGCCTTCAGCACATCGGCGCGCGGATCGCGCACACGGTAGATGCGATGGCCGAACCCCATGATGCGCCTGCCCTGCGCGATCTCGTTGCGCAGCCAGCCGGCGGCATCGCCATGCGCCTGGATCGCATCCAGCATCTCGATGACGGGGCCAGGCGCGCCACCATGCAGCGGCCCTTTGAGCGCGCCAAGCCCGGCCAGCAGGGACGATGTCAGGCCGGCCTGCGTGGAGGCGACCACGCGCGTCGCAAAGGTCGATGCGTTGAGGCCATGGTCGCAGACGGTCACCAGATAGGTGTCGAGCGCTTTTGTGAGCGCCGGCGAGGCGACGCGGCCGCTCAGCATCCTCAGCATGTCGGCGGCATGATCGGTGCGGCTGTCCGGCGCGATCGGCTGCTCGCCGCGCCGCAGGCGCAGCAGCGCCGGCGTCAGCGCGGCGGGCGCCGCGATCAGCAGCAAGGCGTCGGTCAAGGTCTCGCCATCCGGCAGCTGCGCGATGCCGGCGCGCATGGCGCTGTAGACATCGAGCGGCGCCAGCAAAGGCAGCGAGGGCAAGAGCCGTTCGAACACGTCCGCACGCGCCTGTCCCAGCGCCCGCGTCAGTTGCGCATCATCGGGAAGGTCGTTGAAGAAGCCGTCGAGCAGCAGCCTAACCACCTGGGCATAGTTCCAACGGCCGGCCAGTTCCGGCAGCGAATGACCTCGGATCGTCAGACGGCCGCCAAGACCATCCACATCGGAAAGCACGGTTTCCGCCGCCACCACATCATCGAGCCCATTCGCCATAGCCTGTCTCCTTGAAGCATTTCCGGATCGGAGATAGAGATGGGCAACGTTTCCATCAATCTTGATCAATAGAATCAATATCAGGACTCGATATGTCCGAGTGGTTGTCCCGGGAAGAGGCGCTGGAGAGGCTCAAGGTGCGGGCGCAGACGCTGTACGCCTATGTCAGCCGTGGGCGCATCGGCATGCGGCCCGACCGCGCCGATCCGCGCCGCAGCCAGTACCGCGCTGACGATATTGCCGCACTGGCGACCCGCCGGGCGCGCGGCCGCAGCCCGTCAGTCATCGCCGAAAGCGCCATCGCCTGGGGCGAGCCCTCGATCGTAACGGCGATTTCGACCGTCTCGCACGGTCGGCTCATCTATCGCGGGCAGGACGCCGCAGTGCTCTCCGGGCACGCCACACTGGAAGAAGCCGCCGCCGTTCTGTGGGCTCTGCCGAAACCGGTGGCTTTCGAAGCAGCGTCGCCGGACGCACCCCATCAAGCTGGCCGAGCCTCGGCCTTTGCGCAACTTGCCGTGCTTGCCGGCCAGGGGCGCCCGTCGCTCGGGCGCAGCGCCGCCTCGCTGCATGCCGATGCCGCGCACGCGGTCGGCGTGCTGGCCGCCGCGCTGGGCGCACCGGCGGGATCAAATCCCGTCCATCAGCGGCTTGCGCAGGACTGGTCGGTGGATGCCGGCCGCGCCGATGCGATCCGCCGTGCGCTTGTCCTGCTTGCCGATCATGAACTGAATGCGTCGACCTTCGCCGCGCGTGTCGCAGCCTCGACCGGCGCGCCGCTGGCCGCTTGCCTGCTGGCAGGGCTCGCGACGCTGTCAGGCCCGCGCCATGGCGGCGCCGGCGAGGCGGTGATGCAACTGGCCGAGGATGCGGCGCGGCATGGCGCCGATGCGACGATCCGGCGCTGGCTCAGCCATGACCGGCCGCTGCCGGGGTTCGGTCATCAGCTCTATCCTGACGGCGACCCCCGCGGGGCGGCGCTGCTGTCGGTGATCGAGGTTGACGGCACACTATCGTCGCTGCGCGACGCTGCCTTTGCGGCGACCGGCGCGCTTCCCAACATCGACTTTGGGCTGGCCGCGCTGACGCGCAGCCTAGGCTTGCCGCGCGATGCACCGTTCCGCCTGTTCGCGCTCGCACGCAGCGTCGGCTGGGCCGCGCACACGGTCGAACAGATAACAAGCGGAAGTGTCATCCGGCCGCGCGGCCGCTATGAGGGCGTGCTGGTGTAAGGTCGCAAGAACGCCAGGCGCTCAGGACATCGTGTCGAGCTTGCGCTGCATGGCCGCGATCTGGTCCTTAAGTTCCTGAAGATCGTCGGGCTTGTCAGGCGTTTCCTTCCTGGCCGGCTCGGGCGACGTCGCAGCGGCTGGCGTGGAGCCCGCAGGCGGGAACGGCGTGAACAGCCGCATCGCATTCTGGAACATTTCCATGTTGCGGCGTGTCTGTTCCTCCAGCGCCTTGATCGGCGTGGTGATCTTCATCATGTCGAGCGGCGACTTGCCGAGCGCCCCCTTCATCTGCTCGCGAAAACGCTCCTGCTCCTTGGAAAAGGCAAGCATCGACTGTTCGAGGAAGCTCGGGACGATCATCTGCATCTGGTCACCGTAATAAGCGATGAGCTGGCGCAGGAACGGGATCGGCAGCATGTTCTGCCCGTCCTTGTTCTCCAGTTCGAAGATGATCTGGGTCAACACCGGATGCGTGATGTCGTCGCCGGTCTTGGCGTCCTGGACGGTGAACTCCTCGCCCTTCTTGACCATCTCGGCGAGGTCCTCGAGCGTCACATAGGTGCTGGTGCCGGTGTTGTAGAGGCGGCGATTGGCGTATTTCTTGATGATGATCGGATCGTCTTTAGCGGCCATCTACATCCTCCCGGGGACACCGGCGCGCCTCTGAGTAAGCCGCCGATAACGATTGTGCCTTTTTTGAGGATATGCGCAAAAGCCTCACAATTCCAAGCAGTTTGTGCAGTGCGGGATCACTAAATGCTGCATGGCAGGCAAAATATGCTGCGCAGCAATGGACGAATGGCCGCCATGGCAAGGCATGGCCTGCTTGCGGCGCATGGGCGCCATGCCCATTTCCGGTTTGACTTGGGGTTGGGAAAGGGCAAGAAAAGTCCCCAACGACAGAGCAACACCGTTGAAGTCTGGAGAAGAAAATGTCCGCTTCCATCGTCATTGCCAGTGCGGCGCGCACGCCGGTCGGCTCCTTCAACGGCGCTTTCGCCGCCACCCCGGCGCATGAGCTCGGCGCCGTCGTCATCACGGAATTGCTGTCGCGTGCCGGCGTCGAACCAGGCGAGGTCGACGAGGTCATCCTCGGCCAGGTGCTGACCGCCGCGCAAGGCCAGAACCCGGCCCGCCAGGCGTCGATCAATGCCGGCCTGCCCAAGGAAACCACCGCCTGGGGCCTCAATCAGGTTTGCGGCTCGGGCCTGCGCGCCATCGCGCTCGGCATGCAGCAGATCGCCATCGGCGATGCCAAGGTGATCGTCGCCGGAGGCCAGGAATCGATGTCGCTTTCGACGCATGCCCAGCACCTGCGCGCCGGCGTCAAGATGGGCGACTTCAAGCTGATCGACACCATGATCAAGGACGGGCTGTGGGACGCCTTCAACGGTTACCACATGGGCAACACAGCCGAAAACGTCGCGCGTCAGTTCCAGATCACCCGCGAAGACCAGGACCAGTTCGCGCTCGCCTCGCAAAACAAGGCCGAGGCCGCGCAGAAGGCCGGCAAGTTCAAGGACGAGATCGTCGCCGTCACCATCAAGGGCAAGAAGGGCGACACCATCGTCGACCAGGACGAATACATCCGCCACGGCGCCACGATCGACGCCATGACCAAGCTGAAACCGGCTTTCGACAAGGACGGCACGGTAACCGCCGCCAATGCCTCCGGCATCAATGACGGCGCCGCCGGCGCGCTGCTGATGAGCGAAGCGGAAGCGGTGAGGCGCGGCATCACCCCGCTGGCGCGCATCGTGTCCTGGGCAACCGCCGGCGTCGATCCGCAGATCATGGGCACCGGACCCATTCCCGCCTCGCGCAAGGCCTTGGAAAAGGCCGGCTGGTCGGTCGGCGATCTCGACCTGGTCGAGGCCAACGAAGCCTTTGCGGCGCAGGCCTGCGCCGTCAACAAGGACATGGGCTGGGATCCCTCGATCGTCAACGTCAATGGCGGCGCCATCGCCATCGGCCATCCGATCGGTGCGTCCGGCGCTCGCGTCTTCAACACGCTGGTCTTCGAAATGCGCCGGCGCGGCGCCAAGAAGGGTCTCGCTACCCTGTGCATCGGCGGCGGCATGGGCGTCGCCATGTGTGTCGAAGCACTCTGAAGAAAGTCACTAAACGGGCGGTGCATGCATGTCGCCCAAAAGTGCGCAGCGGTTTTGGGAACACCGACATGCATAAAACCAAACATCTGAAGCGCATCGCCTGAATCTACTTCAGCGCGACGCGCTTTAGCCGCCCGTTCTGTATCCAGTGCCTGCCAAGCCCGACAACAGGGCGATATCAAAAAAGGGGAAATGCATGACCAAGGTAGCAATCGTCACAGGCGGATCGCGCGGCATCGGCGCGGCGATCTCGATCGCATTGAAGACCGTCGGCTATTCGGTTGCGGCGAACTATGCCGGCAATGACGCCGCAGCGGCGAAATTCAAGGCTGAGACCGGCATTCCGGTCTACAAATGGTCGGTCGCCGACTATGATGCCTGCGCCGCCGGCATCAAGCAGGTCGAGGCCGATCTCGGCCCGGTCTCGGTGCTGGTCAACAATGCCGGCATCACCCGCGACGCCATGTTCCACAAGATCACGCGCGAGCAGTGGAAAGAGGTCATCGACACCAACCTGTCCGGCGTCTTCAACATGACGCATCCGCTGTGGAGCGGGATGCGCGACCGCAAGTTCGGCCGCATCATCACCATCTCCTCGATCAACGGCCAGAAGGGCCAGGCCGGCCAGGTCAACTATTCCGCCGCCAAGGCCGGCGATATCGGTTTCAGCAAGGCTCTCGCCCAAGAGGGGGCGCGCGCCGGCATCACGGTCAACGTCATCTGTCCCGGCTATATCGCCACCGAGATGGTCAAGGCGATCGACGAGAAGGTGCTCAACGAGCGCATCATTCCCCAGATTCCTGTCGGCCGCCTCGGTGAGCCCGAGGAAATCGCGCGCTGCGTCGTCTTCCTCGCATCCGAAGATGCCGGCTTCATCACCGGCTCGACCATCACGGCCAATGGCGGCCAGTATTTCGCCTGACGACGGCGATGTAGGCGCAGAGATCGACGGGCCGGCGCGCCGGCCCGTTTTCGTTGGCGCCATGGTCCTTCGAAGTGACAGCACGGCTGCTGACCCAATCCGGCACGCAGAGGTTAACAGCGGCCCGGCCGGCCTGTGCGAAACCTGCTTCCAAGCCTGTGGATTCTCGGTGGATAAGCTGTTCACAACACAAGATATTGGGGTGAACAAAACGGGAAAATTCCGCTATCGCTGATTCGTCGCCGATTCGTTCCGGCTTTGAGCTGAACGTTAACGACGACAGCCTGAATCCCCTGCCAATTGCTTAACGCGGATTAAGAAAGATCAACAATTTCATAGCCTTGGTCGAGGCATGCCAAGCCACTGTGATCGTTTATCGACAAAGGTTAATGGCAATGCCCTCTTAGCACGAAACGGGCCAGTTCAGCGATTCAGCATGTGGTGCGTGTCGCGGCCGTGAAATCCACATATAGCCGTGAACAAAAGCTGAATCTGCAGGAGTCACTGATTCGTCGCCGATTCGTTCCAGACTCGTTCTATCCGTTAATCCGCATCTGATTGAGAGCTTGACAGAACCACCTTCTGGCTGCCGACGGAACATTCCGCTTTCGCTTCGCGCCCGAAATCCCTATGTGTCGCCTGTCATACGCGCCATTTGAGGCACGCTCCCGACAACCAGAGGCCAGAAGCCTTATCTCCAGGTCCCGGAAGCCTTATTCTAGGTTGATGAACATCCAGCCCAAACACACTGAGCCGCTGATCCTGTCGGGCCGCGACGTGACCGCCGTTCTCGGGCCGACCAACACCGGCAAGACCCATCTCGCCATCGAGCGCATGGTGGCGCATGAGAGTGGAATCATCGGCCTGCCGCTCAGGCTTCTGGCGCGCGAGGTCTACGCCCGCGTCTGCGAGAAGGTCGGCGCCCACAAGGTTGCGCTGATTACCGGCGAGGAAAAGATCCAGCCACCGGGCGCCAAATATTCGGTCTGCACCGTCGAGGCCATGCCGCGCGAGACCGACGCCGCCTTCGTCGCCATCGACGAGGTGCAGCTCGCCGGCGACCTCGAGCGCGGCCACATCTTCACCGATCGCATCCTGCACCTGCGCGGCCGCCAGGAAACGCTGCTGCTGGGCGCCGCCACCATGCAAAGTATCCTGCAGCGCCTGCTGAGGGGTGTCTCGGTGGTGACGCGGCCGAGGCTGTCGCATCTTGCCTATGCCGGCTCCAAGAAGCTGACCCGCCTGCCGCGGCGCACGGCGATCGTCGCCTTTTCCGCCGACGAGGTCTACGCCATCGCCGAGTTGATCCGCCGCCAGCAGGGCGGTGCCGCCGTCGTGCTCGGCGCGCTCTCGCCGCGCACCCGCAACGCCCAGGTGGCGCTGTTCCAGTCCGGCGATGTCGACTACCTCATCGCCACCGATGCCATCGGCATGGGTCTCAACCTCGATCTCGACCACGTCGCCTTCGCCCAGAATCGCAAGTTCGACGGCTTCCAGTACCGCAATCTGACGGCGGCCGAGCTTGGCCAGATCGCCGGCCGCGCCGGCCGGCATCTGCGCGACGGCACGTTCGGTGTCACCGGCCAGGTCGACCCGCTGGACGAGGATCTGATCAAGAAGATCGAAGGCCACGACTTCGACCCGGTGAAGGTGCTGCAATGGCGCACCGCACATTTCGACTTTGCCAGCCTCGACGCGCTGAAGCGCTCGATCGAAACCAACGCCCCGGTCGAGGGACTGACACGGGCATTGCCTGCCGTCGATGCACAGGCGCTCGAGCATCTGTCGCGCGACGAGGACATCCGCGCACTCACCACCAATGCCAAGCGCGTGGCGCTGCTGTGGGAAGCCTGCGCGCTGCCCGACTACCGCAGGATCGCGCCGGCCCAGCATGCCGACCTCATTGCCTCGATCTACACGGACCTCGCACGCCACGGCCATGTCGACGAGAATTACATGGCCGAGCAGGTGCGCCGCGCCGACACAACAGAGGGCGACATTGATACGCTCTCGCATCGCATTGCCCAGATCCGCACCTGGACATTCGTGTCGAACCGGCCCGGCTGGCTGGCCGATCAGGCACACTGGCAGGAAAAGACGCGCGAAATCGAAGACAGATTGTCGGATGCGCTGCATGAGCGGTTGACGAAACGCTTCGTAGACCGCAGGACTTCCGTCCTCATGCGGCGCCTTAGAGAAAATACCATGCCTGAAGCCGAAATTAGTTCTACCGGAACCGTCCTTGTCGAAGGCCACCATGTCGGCGAGCTGCAAGGGTTCCGCTTCACCGCCGACCAGACCGCCGGCGGCGAAGACGCCAAGGCGGTGCGCACCGCTGCCCAGAAGGCGCTGGCCGCCGAGTTCGAGGCGCGCGCCGAACGCTTCGGCGCCTCGGCCAATGGCGATATCGCGCTCGGGTCAGATGGCACGCTGCGCTGGATCGGTGCGCCGATCGGCACGCTTGTATCAGGCGAAGACGCGCTGAAGCCGCGGCTGGTGCTGCTGGCCGACGAACAACTGACCGGCCCGGCGCGCGACAAGGTCGCCGCACGTGCCGAGCGTTTCGTCAATTTCCAGATCGAGTCGCTGCTGAAGCCGCTGGTCGACTTGAAAAACGCCGACCAGATTTCCGGCATCGGCCGTGGCATCGCCTTCCAGCTGGTCGAGAATTTCGGCCTCATCAACCGCCGCGACATCGCCGAGGAGATGAAGTCGCTCGACCAGGAAGGTCGCGCAGCCCTTCGCCGGCTTGGCGTGCGCTTCGGCGCCTACCATGTCTTCGTGCCGGCGCTGATCAAGCCGGCGCCTGCCGGGCTGGTGACGCTGCTGTGGGCGCTGAAGAACGACGGCAAGGACAAGCCAGGTTTTGGCGACGTGGTCCATGCGCTCGCCTCGGGTCGCACCTCGGTGGTCATCGACCCGGCCTTCGACAAGACCTTCTACAAGCTTGCCGGCTACCGCAATCTCGGCCGTCGCGCCGTGCGCATCGACATCCTGGAACGGCTGGCGGATCTGATCCGCCCGGCGACCAACTGGAAGCCCGGTCTCGGCCAGCGCCCGGACGGCGCCTATGACGGCCAGTCCTTCATGGTGACGCCGCCGATGATGTCGATCCTCGGCGCCACCGCGGACGACATGGAAGAGATCCTCAAAGGTCTCGGCTACCGTGCCGAGCCGAAGCCGGCCGTCGAGGTAAAGGCGCGGCTCGAAGCACAGGACAATGCCGCGCGCGAAGCAGCGATGGCGAAGCTTGCGGCGGAAGAGGCTGCACGAGCCGAGCAGACCAAGGCGGCGGACGCCGCAGCAGAGGCAGCAGTCGAAGGGTCGGAGCCGGCATCGGACGCAGTGGCCGTTTCGGAAACGGCGACCGAAATCACCTCCGACGCCGCGGCGGAACCTGCTGCGCCTGCCGTGGAAGAACAGGCGGACGCTCCGGTCGAAACCGTGCAAGACGAAGCGCCTGTTGCCGAGGCTGCTGCTGAACCGGAACCGGTTGAACCGCAGGCAGAGGCTGAAGCTGCCGAGACTGAAGCCGCAGCGGCAGAAGAAGTTGCACCGGCCGAGCTGGTGTCAAATGCCGCGCCGGCAACGGACGCCGCGCCGGACGAACCCGTGACGGTGACTGAAGCAGCCACCGGGGAACCCGCTCCGGAAGCCGAAGCGCCAAAACCCATCCTGTTGTGGCGTCAGGGTCGTTTCGAACAGCGCCCGCGCAACCGCGACGAGAACCGCAGGAACAATCGCCCACGCAACGGACAAGCGCGCGGCCGAAGCGATGCGCCTGCGGACGCCGGCGCACCGAACGCCGCTGCACCCGGAGAGCGTCCGGCCCATGAAGGACGGCGCGATGGAGCCGGCAAGCCGCGCTTCGACCGCTCGAAGTTCAAACCCAAGCCGCAGGCCGAAGGCGAACAGCGACGTGACAGGCCGCAGGGCGAGCGTCCCGACCGCCGCGAAGGCCGTCCCGACTGGAAGGGTGGCAGGCCGGATGGCAAGGGTGGTCCGCAAGGCGGCAAGCCCGCCTTCCAGCCAAAGCCGCGCGAGGAGCGCCCGGTGCGTTTCGATCCGGATTCGCCCTTCGCCAAGCTCGCCGCTCTGCGCGACCAATTGAAGAAGTAGAACCCGGCTCGCTTCGATGGTTGCCGAAGGCCGCCAGCGCATCGACAAATGGCTGTTCTTCTCCCGCGTCGTGAAATCGCGCTCGCTGGCGGCGAAGTTGGTCGTCGCCGGCCGGGTCCGCATCAATCGCGACAAAGCAGCGCAGGCTTCCGATCAGGTCAAGCCAGGCGACGTCCTGACCATCACGCTCGAGCGGCGCATCTTCATCTGGAAGGTCCTCGGCGCGGGCGCGCGACGCGGCCCGGCCGAGGAAGCCCGTACGCTCTACGAGGATATGTCGCCACCGCCCGCACCGAAGGGCGAAGCCCCTCCCGATGCAATTCCGGGGCTGCGCGAGGCCGGCAGCGGCCGCCCGACCAAGAAGGAACGTCGCCAGACCGACCGATTGCTCGGCGAAGATTGATGCCTGGCGTCCAAAAACAGGCGGCGCTTGCCAGGATAACCACGTGTTTGAAGCAAAACTGAACCCGGCAAACAGGAAGCCCTGCATGAGGTCGCCGGCCTCTGGGGCGCCGGCTGCCTGGAATTCCATTTCGAAACGCTGATGCCGACAGGAATGGCTGCCCTTGCAAGCAGCGGCCAAAGGCGTTACCTGACGGAAAAAGCCCAACAAAATGGGACGTCCCGGAGCCGACCGATGACCTATGTCGTGACCGACAATTGCATCAAATGCAAATACATGGACTGCATCGAGGTCTGTCCGGTCGATTGTTTCTACGAAGGCGAGAACATGCTCGTCATCCATCCCGACGAGTGCATCGACTGCGGTGTTTGCGAGCCGGAATGCCCGGCCGACGCGATCAAGCCCGACACCGAGCCCGGCCTCGACAAATGGCTGCAGGTCAACACTGAATACGCCGAGAAATGGCCCAACATCACCGCCAAGAAGGAACCGCCGGCAGACGCGAAATCCTTCGACGGCGAGGCCGGCAAGTTCGAGAAATACTTCTCCGCCGAGCCCGGCGAAGGCGATTGACAATACGGCCGCAAAGGCCGGTATTACGCAGGGTAAGAGGCACGTCACATTAACCGGCTTGACAGCCGGCGCCGGGTTGTGGCCTTCGCGTATGCAGCAAAACCTTGATTCTTCCGACTTTTTGTGTTACATCAGCGAAACATGCCGGTGACACAACGTCGATTTATGGCGCAGACGCCCCAAATCACTGAAAGGTGAAAATCCCATTCGGACCAGAGCGATCTGGGCCAGGCGGTCGCGATGTTGCGGTTTGCCGGTCCGGCTTTTCCGATGGGTTCATCTGTTGTGCGGCTAACGGTCGGTTTCTCCGATCGCGCGAGTTCGGGCCGGCAGGACGCCGGTACCACAACAAGGAGTTCAGTGCGCAATGGCAACGATCACCCCGCAGAAGAAGTCCACCGCTGCGCGTCACGGTTTCAAGACCGGCGAGTACATCGTCTACCCGGCGCATGGCGTCGGCCAGATCGTCTCGATCGACGAGCAGGAAGTTGCTGGACACAAGCTGGAACTGTTCGTCATCGACTTCTCGAAGGACAAGATGCGCCTGAAGGTGCCGGTCGCCAAGGCGACCTCCATCGGCATGCGCAAGCTGTCGGAAGAGGATTATGTCGAACGCGCGCTGAAGGTCGTGCAGGGCCGCGCCCGCGTCAAGCGCACCATGTGGTCGCGCCGCGCCCAGGAATATGATGCGAAGATCAATTCGGGCGACCTGATCTCGATCTCGGAAGTCGTGCGTGACCTCTACCGCGCCGACAACCAGCCGGAGCAGTCCTATTCCGAGCGTCAGCTCTACGAGGCGGCGCTCGACCGCATGGCCCGCGAGATCGCGGCCGTCAACCGCATGTCGGAAACCGAAGCCGTGCGCCTGATCGAGGTCAACCTCAACAAGGGCCCTAAGCGTGGCGCCAAGGCCGACAATGAAGAGGCCGAGCAGGAAGAAGCTGCCTGATCTTTCTCACCTTTCGAGAAATCCTGCCAGAAACGATTGGAGGCTCCGGTTTGACCGGGGCCTCTTTTGCTTTCGGGCGGCAGCTTCGATGTTGGTAGGCCCTGCGCACCAGCGTGCTGCATCGCGGCTTGCCGGCGCGCCGAGCCGTCGAGCGCGCGTTTTCGTTTTAACGTGTGTCGCCACTTATCGCCTTGCCGCCAAAGCAGACCGCGGCAATGGTCTCGCGCAATTCCTCGTCGGCGATCGGCTTGTGCAGGATGCGGCTGCCGCTGGCGCTGATCTCCTTGAGGCGCGCCGGCGACGTATCGCCAGTAATGATGATGGTCGGGACAAGCCGGCCGATATGGGCGTGAAGCGCACGGATCGCGTCGGTGCCGGTGGTGTCATTCTCGAGACGGTAGTCTGCGATGATCAGGTCGACCGGCGCATCGCCGGCAGCCAGCGCCGCCGTATGGGCCTCCTGCGCCTCTGCGGCGGAGCGGCCGGGATAGACACGATGTCCCTCCAGGCTGAGCAAGCGCACCATGGCATCGAGAACGTCGCCCTCGTCCTCGACCACCATGATGCCGGCGGCACTGCTGGCCGGCGATGTCGTGTCGACCTCCAAGCGAGCTTGCACCGCGCCGGCCTTCGCGACGGTGATGGAAAACAGGGAACCGCGCCCGGACGTCGAAGCCAATTTCAGGGGGTGCCCCAACAGCTCGGCGGTGCGGCGAACGATGGCGAGCCCGAGTCCCAAGCCTTGCGTGCGGTCCCGCGCCGGGTTCTGCAACTGCACGAACTCCTCGAAGACCATCCCCTGCTGATCGGCGGGGATGCCGGGGCCGCTGTCGAGGACCTGTATCTCCACACATGCGCCGCGCCGGCGACAGCCCAGCAGGACACCACCTTGCTTGGTGTAGCGAAGGGCATTCGAGACCAGGTTGTTGAGGATGCGCTTCAACATCATCGGGTCGCTGTCGACGTAGAGACTGCTGTCTACCACGCGCCACGTAAGTCCGCGTTGTTTTGCCTCGGCGGCGAATTCATTGCGAAGATCACCAAAGAGGTCGCGCAGCGGCACCGCCTCGCTCGCGACCGTGACGATGCCCGCATCGAGCCGCGAGATATCGAGCAAAGCGTTGAGCAGCCCACTAAAGTTGCTGACAACCGATTTCGCCCGGCTGGCCAGATCGCGCGCCTCGCCGGAGGGTACGTCGCCGCGCTGCCCCAATATGGCAAGCGTCGAGACCAGCAGGCTCAGGGCATGGATCGGTTGGCGCAGATCGTGACTCGCCGCCGCCAGAAAACGCGTCTTGGCACGGTCGGCGGTCTGCGCCCTGTCGCGTTCCTCTTGCAGGTGCTCGACCAGCGTTTCGTTCTCCAGTCGCAGGCTGACGGTTTCGCGCAGCATGCGGTAGGTGATACGGCAGTAGTAGAAATTGATCGCCACCAGCGATGCGAGCAGGAACAGGAAGGCGCCGGAAATATCGCTTTGGGTGGTCAAGCAGCGCAAGGCGACCGGAACCACCGTGGCCAGGATGGAACCGACCAGCGCCGGCGGAAAGGCCGACAGCGACGGCACCGTACCGCAGACGAGACCAGTCAGGACGATGACCGTGAAGGACAGCACGATCGGCGCCTCGGGCATAAAGCCGACCCAGCCAAGCACCCCCCACAGAAGGCCCGACATACAGGAAAACGCCGTGGCCAGCCATGCCCAGCGCAAGATCGAGCCGCGATCCCTTGAGCGGCTGAAAAAACGGCGCGACGCCAGCACCCGGAAACGTCAGCAGATACAGCGCCGCCAGCCAGCCGATCAGCCAATTGGCGGAAACGGCCGTTCTCAGAACATAGACCGCCGCCATCGAGATCACGATGTTGGAGATGACCACGCCGTAGGAATTGCGATACAGGAGTTCAACCAGGGCCTGGCGTATCTTGTCTTCCTGCATCGAATCCCTCCAATTGTCCCAAGTAATTCTCCGGCCGGTCTTCCCCGGTACCGTTGATCTACCGGCAACCTGTTTCGCATAAGTTGGCGATCGGTCCATATACGCCGCTGCAGCCCTGGATGGTGCCCCGATGAACCGCTCGCTCACCGCCATACTCGCCGACGACCATGCCATCGTGCGCGAGGGGCTGAAGCTGCTTATCTCGGCTATGGACAATGTCTCGGTCGTCGCCGAGGCTGCGGATGGCGAGGCGCTGCTTGGCCAGCTGCGAAGCACGCGCGCCGACCTTTTGATCCTCGACCTCGGCATGCCGGGTGTGGCCGGGATGCAGTTTATCGCCACCATCAGGACCTTGGCGCCACGCCTGCGGATCGTGGTGCTGACGGCCAATGTCGAGCCGAGGACAGTACGCGCCGCGCTCAGCGCCGGCGCCAACGCCTACCTGACCAAGGATGGCGATCCCGAGGAACTCGGCGCTGCCATCGAAGCGGTCAAGAACGGAGGCACCTATCTGGCGAAAACCGTTCGCTTCGCGGTCAGCGATATAGGCAGGGACAGCGAGCCGATAGCCGCGCAGGAAATCCTGTCCCCGGTACCGCTGACGCGACGCGAACGGCAGATCCTTCAACTGGTGGCGCAAGGCATGATCACGCGCGACATCGCCGAACGACTGGGCATCAGCCTGCCGACCGCTCGCAAACATCGCGAAAATCTGATGGGCAAGCTCAGTCTCCACAACACCGCCGAACTGACCGCCTACGCGGTTCGTCTGGGATTGCCCACCGGCTGATATCGCAGCCGCTACAATGGGCAACCCGGCAACGTCCCCTTAACCATCGGCAGATTAGCCAAACCCGATCATCACCCAAATACGGCATCCGTCGTATGTTTTCGGCCTGCCCCCCGGCCTACTCCTCCCACGGCTTGATCATGGGAGGAGCTGTCATGCCATCGCTGGATCTCTGGATTCCGTTCGCCCTCGCAACGCTCGCCTTCGCCTGCATGCCAGGACCGGCGATTCTCTACATGACAGCGCAGACGCTGGCCCATGGCCGTCAGGCCGGATTGATGGCGGCACTGGGTGTCCATCTTGGTTGTTACGTGCACATCCTGGCCGCGGCGGTCGGGCTCGCCGCACTGATGGAACACGCGCCGGTCGCTTTCTTGGTGATCCGATGGGCGGGCGCCGCATATCTCATTTCGCTGGGCCTTGCCATGTTCCTGGGCTGGAACCGGATGGGTGAGGATGGTGCCAGGCCGGCCCCGAATACATTTCGCGACAGCATGGTCGTCGAGATCCTCAATCCCAAGACGGCACTGTTCTTCCTGACCTTCCTGCCGCAGTTCGTGGATCCGTCAGCCGGCATGGCCGTCGGGTTGCAGTTCCTCATCCTCGGCATCATCGTCAATCTCATCTTCTCGATGGCCGACCTTGCGGCGGTCGGCATCGCCTCGCTCGCCGTTGGCCGGTTCACTGGCGCCGGATGGGTGATCCCCAAGACATGCGGTTCGATCCTCATCGGACTTGGCGTGGCGCTCGTCAGCCATCATATCTGAACCTGCAAATGAAGAGCCGCGATTTCGGGGGAGATCTGACGGTGAAATTTCAGCGGCTGCTGGCGGCAAGGCCCGATATGCCGAAGGATGGCTGACGGCCTGCTCGCGCATCCGGCAAGATATACCGGAACCGGCGCGCCTTCGGGGCCATCGCCCGAATTCTACAGACCCTAGGCCGCGCCTACCCGCCGCCGCCTTCCTTCTCAGCCTCCTGCTTCAGCGTCGCAATGAACCGCTTCGTCCGTTGCTGCTCCGGATTGTTGAACAGCACCGCGGCCGGTCCCTTCTCGACGACGACGCCGGCATCGAGGAACACCACTTCCTTGGCGATCTTGGAGGCGAGGCGCAGATCATGCGTCGCCATCACCATGGTCGTGCCTTCACTGGCGAGCTTGCCAAGCACGTCGACCACCTCTTGCGCCAGTTCCGGGTCGAGTGCCGAGGTCGGCTCGTCGCAGAGCAGCACTTTCGGCGACGGCGCCAAGGCGCGGGCGATCGCCACGCGCTGCTGCTGGCCGCCCGACAGCGTCGCCGGCCAGGCGTCGGCCTTGTGCGCCATCCCCACCTTCTCCAGCAGAGCCAGCGCCCGCTCGCGTGCCCTCTCAGGCGCCCATTTCAGCACCGTCACCAGCCCTTCCATGACGTTCTCGATCGCGGTGCGATGCGGAAACAGCTGGAAGTTCTGGAACACCATGCCGGTCTGCAGCCGCAGGCGCTGGATATCCCTGGCCGGAACCCTGCCACCAGGATGGAATTCGAGCGTCTCGTCGCCGATGCGCACCGTGCCCGAGGTCGGGATCTCCAGGAGGTTGATGCAGCGCAGCAGGGTGCTCTTTCCCCCGCCCGACGGGCCGACCAGCGCAGTGACGCTGCCTTCGGCAATGGTGACCGTCACGCCCTTCAACACGAGATTGTCGCCAAAGCGCTTTTCGATGTTGCTGAGGCCGATCATGAGCGTGCCTCCAGGAAGCCGCCATAGCGGTTGAGCCGGGTCTCCAGCCGCGTCTGCAAGGCCGACAGCACCGAACTCAGCGCCAGATAGAGGATCGCCGCCTCGACATAGAGGATCAGCGGCTCATAGGTGGTGGCGACGATGCGCTGCGCCGCCTGGAACATCTCCGGCACGGTGATGGCGGCGGCCAGCGACGTATCCTTGACCAATGAGATGAAGGTGTTGGAAAGCGGCGGCACCGCGACCCGGCCGGCTTGCGGCAGGATGGTGCGCCGCATCGCCTGGCTCCAGGTCATGCCGATCGAATAGGCCGCTTCCCATTGGCCCTTCGGCACCGAGCCTATGGCCGCGCGGATGATTTCCGACGTGTAGGCGCCGATGTTGAGCGTGAAGCCGATCAACGCCGCCGTGAAGGCGTCGAGCAGGATACCGACCGACGGCAGGCCGTAGAAGATAAGGAACAGCTGCACCAGCAGCGGCGTGCCGCGGAAGATCCAGACATAGAAGCGCACCAGCGCGACCAGCGGTTTCGGACCAAACAGCCGGGCAAGCGCCGCACCCAACCCAACGGTCAGCCCAAGGACGAAGGACAACAGCGTCAGCGGCACGGTGAAGATCAGCGCCGCCCACAACAGCGAAGGCAGCGACTCCAGCATCAGTTGCAGCCAGTGCGGCACGTAAGACCCTCCAAATAAGTCGAGGCTTCGTCGAGGCGCGACATATCACGACAAAAGCGGCGGACCGTCAAAGACGACTCGCCGCTCGATATGTCCTGTGGGCCGCGGAGCGGCCCGCCTCATAGATTACTTCGAAACGTCCTGGCCGAAATAGGTGTCGGAGATTTTCTTATAGGTGCCGTCGGCCTTGATGTCGGCCAGCGCCTTGTTGATCGCCGCGACCAGCTCCGGATCGCCCTTGCGCACGATGACGCCGGAATAGTCGGCGTTTTCCTCTTGCGCGGCGATCTTCACATTGGCGTCGGGCTTGTGCTTCTTGAAGTCGAGGAACGACAGGCTGTCATTGATCGTGGCGTCGGCACGGCCTGTCAGAAGCAGCTGGATCGATTGGTCGAAGCCATCGGTGCCGACCAGCTCGGCGCCGTTCGTTTCGGCCAGCTTGCCGAAATTCGAGGTCAGCGACTGCGCCGACTTCTTGCCCTTGAGATCGGCAAAGGTCTTGATGTCTGTGTTGTCGCCGCGCACGATTAGCACCGCCTTGGAGGCGATGTAAGGATCGGAGAAGTCGTACTTGGCCTTGCGGGCATCGGTGATGCCGACCTCGTTGATGACGGCGTCATAGCGATTGGCGTCGAGGCCGGCGATCAGCCCGTCCCACTTGCCTTCGAGGAATTCGACCTTGACGCCGAGCTTGTCGGCGATCGCCTTGGCGATTTCGACGTCGAAGCCGACCAGTGCGCCCGAAGTGTCATGATAGGTGAATGGCGCATAAGTGCCTTCCGTGCCGACCTTGATGACCCCGGCCTGCTTGATCTGGTCGAGATTGGCGCCGGCATGGCCTGCGGTGACAGCCAAGGCCTGCAGCGTTCCGGCGATGATGAGCGACTTGAGCCATTTCATTTTTCTGTGATCCCGTCCTTGGCCGGCCGACCGGCATATTGTGAGCGCTGGAAACTGGCAGATGCAAGCCGAAAAAATAAGGAACAGAATTCCAAAAACAACCAGTTTCTGAAATCGGATACTCAAACTGGCGCTTTCCAGCCGACACCAGAACTGTCGCGGATCATCCCCGGAGTCCGTCGGGCAACACAATCCCGCAGCCACGGTCGCGGAACCTTTCCCGCGCATGGCAGTTCTGGCTGTTCTAGGGCACGACGCCGCCATTTCAACCCGGGCGCCAGCCAAGTTTGCAAAGTCATCCGCACCACCCAGGGAGCGCCTCATGATGGAAGACACGGCAGGACGGATCATGGTCCGCGCGGCGATGAAGGCTCCCTACCTCGAGCGTGACGAAGAGCATCGGCTTGCATTGCTCTGGAAAGAGGACAACGACCAGAACGCGCTGCACAGCATCACAGTCGCGCATATGCGGCTGGTCATTTCCATGGCCTCCAAATTCCGCCATTACGGCCTGCCGCTCGGCGACCTGGTCCAGGAAGGTCATGTCGGACTGCTCGAGGCCGCCGCCCGCTTCGAGCCGGAGCGCGAGGTGCGGTTCTCGACCTATGCGACATGGTGGATCCGGGCCTCGATGCAGGACTACATCCTGCGCAACTGGTCGATCGTGCGTGGCGGCACCAGCTCGGCGCAGAAGGCGCTGTTCTTCAACCTGCGACGCCTGCGCGCGCGGCTGGCGAATGGCGCCGAGCCACTGTCAAACGCAACGCTCTATCGCGAAGTATCGGAAGCACTCGGCGTCTCCGAAGCCGACGTGGCGATGATGGATTCGCGGCTGTCGGCTCCCGACTCCTCACTCAACATGCCGGTTGCCGACGATGCGGGTTCGACCGAGCGCATGGATTTCCTGGTCTCGGACGATCCGCTGCCCGACGAGATCGTCGGCGACAAGATCGATGTCGCGCGCCGCTCGCTCTGGCTGAGGGAGGCGCTTCGCGCGCTCAACGCACGGGAGTTGAGGATCATCGAGGAACGCCGGCTTAACGACGAGGGCGCGACGCTGGAAGCGCTCGGCGAAACCCTCGGCATCTCCAAGGAACGCGTCCGCCAGATCGAGGCCCGCGCCATGGAAAAGCTGAAGGTCGCATTGGTGAAGCAGAATCCGGAGTTCATGGCGACTGCCGCCTGAACGGCGGCAGGCGTCCGGAGGTGCCTACTTGTCCGTGACGATCTTGACCTTGTCGCCGGCCGAAACCGCCGCACCAGGCGACAGTGCGTTGAGGACGCGGAACAGGTCGAGCTTACGGTCGACGCCGACCATCTGCGCCGAAAGCGAACCCATCGTCTGCCCAGGCTGGACAGTGACGACGCGGATGCGCAGCGGCTTCAGCGCCGCCTTTTCGGCGGCACTCAAGATCCGGAACGAGCCGCTGACCGAGCGGGCGATTGTGTCCAGCGACGTGCTGGCCGAAGGGGCCGCGGTCAGCAGCCGGTAGACCTGGCCGCCGGCGCGGATCACCGCAATGTCGAACTGCCAGCCTTCGGCGCCGGCATGCGCGGTCGCTGCCTCGTTGCCGTTGATGGTTTCCTGCCTGACGCTGCTGTCGACGAGACCAGCCACCCAGCCGCTGCGGATATAGTCCGTCAGCGCCCGGTTCTTGTCGATCGACACGCCATCGAAACGGATCGCTATGTCGCCGGGGCCGGTGGCCGTCACCGCTGCCGCCGAATTGTCGATGATGAAGCCGTCCGGTACCGTGAACGAAACGCCAAGGCCCGGATGCAGGAAGGTTTCGCCGCGCACATAGCCTTCTTCCGGCGTGTCGCCATAGAGCAGGCCGTCTATGCCGGCGAGGAAGGAATCGCGGTCGCGCGTGCCGACGCCCGGCGCGCCGAACTGGCGGGCATGGCGCTGCGCCAGATCGATGCGCTGCGGCGTATTGGGGTGCGTGGCCAGGAAGTCGAGGCTGGCGTCGGTGGCGCCGCTGATCGAGCGGAAATCCGTGTAGGCCGACATTGATTGCAGGAAGCGGCCGGCGGCGAAAGGATCGTAGCCGGCCTCGCCGATCGACTTGATGCCGATGGCGTCGGCTTCCAGCTCCTGGTTGCGCGAGAATTGCGCGAGCCTCAGCTTGCCGCGGATCAACGCCGCCTTGGCGGTCGGGCTGTCGCCGAGCACATCGGAAACCACCTTGGTCGCCAGGCCTTCCTCTGCCTCGAGTTGCTGGCGCTGCAAGCCGTGATTGGCGGTGACGTGGCCCATCTCATGCGCGATGACAGCGGCAAGCTCGGCCGAATCATTGGCCAGCGCCAGGAGGCCGCGCGTGATGTAGAGATAGCCGCCCGGCAGCGCGAAGGCATTGACATTGGGCGAATTCAAAATGGTGATGCGATAGGTCTGTGTCGGGTTGGCGGACACCACCGTCAAACTACCGACCACCTTGGCGACCATGCGCTCGAGCTTGGGATCGGAATATTCGCCGCCATAGGTCGCCAGGATGCGCGGATGCTGCGCCCTGGCCAATTCGGCGAGCTTGTTGTTGGCGCCGACATTGTCCACCGTGATCGGCTTGTCGGAAGGCTGGAAGCCGGATTCCTGAACTTCCGGCGGCGTGAACATCTGGCAGCTTGCCAACGCCACGGCAAAGCCGGCCAGCGCGAGAAAGCGCGCCAGCGGTTTCATTCCCAATGTGTTAGCGCCGATCGCCAGAACGGCTTCCTTTCGGGTCCCGGCACATGACATTGAAAATCGGGGACGATCTTCAGAATGCTCACGTGCCACATCTCAAACTGCTGCAGTATCCGCGGCCCGTCCCAGGGGCGGGCGCCGGATACTGCAGGCAAATCACGGCCTGTGCCGGACCGGTAGGGCGGACCTAGCCACACTCCCCCGGTCATGGCAAGCAAACGCCACATCGCCTGGAGCCGGTTTGACCGTAAATTATGTCCGCTTCCGGGCAACATCGCGTGATGTGGAATATCCGGCACCCGCGCCGATATAGCGCCGGAACGCCTCCGGACCAGCCCCGGCAAAGAAATCATCAGCCTTGCCGGTCGCAGCGACCAACCCATTGTCGACAAACACCATATGCTCGCCGATGCGGCGTGCATCCTCCGGCTGGTGCGTGACGAACAGCACTGTCATGGCGCGTTCGGCATGAACGGCGGCAACCAGGTCCAGCATCTCGTCGCGCAAAGCCGGTCCGAGCGAAGCGAAGGGCTCGTCGAGCAGCAACACCGGTCGGTCGCGCACCAGCACGCGGGTCAGTGCGACGCGCTGGCGTTCGCCCCCCGAGAGCTCGCGCGGCAGGCGTTTCTCCTTGCCCGCAAGACCGGTGCGCGCAAGCGCCTCGGCGACCGCGGCGCGGTCCGCCTCGGTCAGCCGCAGGGATGGCGAACGGCCGAGCCCGACATTCTGCTCGACGGAAAGATGCGCGAAGAGATTGTTCTCCTGGAACACCATCGACACTGGCCGCGCCGAGGCCGGCTCGGCGCTGACATCGACACCGCCGATCAGCACGCGGCCCGACCGTGGGGTCTCGAAGCCGGCGACCAGATTGAGCAGCGTCGACTTGCCCGAACCGCTCGGCCCCATGATGGCGGTGATCGTCGCCGCGGCAAACTCGACATCGAAAACAAGCGGCGCCTCGCCATAGCTGCCATAACTGCCGTAGCTGAACGACACTTTGTCCAGCCGCACCGGCGCGCCCTTCGCGAGCCCGTTGGCCGCCTTTTCACGCATCACGGACCTCCTCCCTTCCCAGCCAGTGCGCCGCCACGATCAACGCGAGACAGACGAGGCCGAGCAGCAGTGCGAGGCCGGCGGCATCCTCGGTGCGGTAGCTGCCCATCCGAGCCAGAAGAAGGTAGGGCAATGTCTGCACGGAATCACTGCCGAACAAGGCAATGACACCGAGATCGCCGAGCGACAGCGCCATGGCGAAAGCGAAGGCCGTGGCGAGCGGTCGCCGCAGCGACGGCCAGTCGACCAGCATCAGCCGGTTCCAGCCCGCAATGCCGAACTGTGCACAGAGCCGTTCGTGACGCTCGCTCGCTGCATCATAGGCGGGACGCACGGCGCGGAGCGCAAACGGCATCGCCATCACCGCGTTGACGGTGACGACCATGACCGGAGCGATGGCGAAGACATCGCCGACATGGCGCAACAACAGGAACCAGCCGGCGCCGACGACGATCGGCGGCACGACCAGGACAAAACCGGCGCCTGTATCGGTCGCGTGTTCGAGCAGTGTCTTTGCGCCGGCACGGCGGGTCAGCGCCAGCGCCCGCCGCGCCATGGTCAGCGCCAGCGACAGCATCACCGAAAGCAGCGCCGACAGGAAGGCGAGCGCCGCGCTGGTCAGCGTTGCCTGCCGGACAGTGGCCTCGCCGGCCAAGCGGGCGAGATCGGCACTCAATCCGGCCATCACGGTTGCCGCCATCGGCCCGACAACGAACAGCAGCGCCAGGACGATGAGTAGCGCGTTCAACCAGGTCTCGCTCCGATTGACCGAGAGATAGCGGCGTGGCGCGACCGGCAAATTGGTGTCGCCGGCCACATTGGCGCCTAGCCGCGTCAGTGCCAGCACCACGATAAAGGTCAAGGCGATCTGCAGCAGCGTCAGTGCAACGGCCCGCGCGGGATCGAAATCGAAGCGCAGCGCCTGGTAGATGCCGACCTCAAGCGTCGTCGCGGCCGGCCCGCCGCCGAGCGTCAGCACGATCGTGAAGGATGTGATGCAGAGCATGAACACAAGCCCGGCGACGCCGGGCAGTGCGGCGCGCAGCGTTGGCCATTCGATCAGCCGGAACGCCGGCCGGGCCGCCATGCCGAGTTGGCTCGCCAGCCGCCATTGGTCGGCCGGTATGGTCTGCAGCGCCTCGAGGAACAGCCGCGTCGCCAGCGGCAGGTTGAAGAAGACATGGGCGACGAGAATGCCGGACAGGCCATAGATGCCCGGCCAGCTTCCGCCGCCGATAACGGCAAGCACGCCGGCGAAGTAGCCGGCACGGCCATAAAGCGCCAGGATGCCGAGCGCTGCAACGATGGCCGGCAGCGCCAACGGCACGGCGAAGATCTGCAGGATGAAGGCGCGGCCGAAGAAACGTGGATGCCGCGACAGAGCGCGCGCCACAAACAGCCCCGGGATGACCGAAAGCAGCGTCGACAGGACCGCTTGCCAGAGCGTGAAGCGAATGACGCGAAGCAGATAGGGATCGAAGGCTGCCCAGGCGCCCGAGAAATCATGGGCGCCCTCGAAAAGCAGGCCGGCAAACGCGCCGCCGATCAGCAGCGCGATTGCAGCGAGCGCGACAATGCCGGCACTGACGCGGGAATCCGTGGAATGCGCCGGCGCCATCGCGCTGCCTACTTGCTCATCGCCGCCAGCCATTCATCGACCCAGGCCTTGCGGTTGGCAGAGACCTCTTGCGGGCTGAACAGCAAGGTCTTCGTTGGCTTGACCAGTTTGTCGAAGGCCGAATTGAGCGGCTTGTCGGTCTTGCCTGCCGGGAACATCCAGTTGGTCTCGGGGATGGCATCCTGGAATTTCGGCCCGGTCATGAAGGCCATGAACTTGGCCGCCAGCGGATTCTTGGCTCCTGTCGTGGTGATACCCGCCACCTCGATCTGCAGATACTCGCCCTCCTCGAAGGAGGCCGCCTGGTAGCGCTCCGTGTTCTCGGCGACCATGTGGTAGGCTGGCGACGTCGTGTAGGACAGCACCATCGGCGCCTCGCCCTTGGTGAACAGCCCATAGGCCTCGCTCCAGCCCGGCGTCACGGTCAGCACCTTGGCCTTGAGCTTGGCCCAGGCCTCGGGTGCCTTGTCGCCATAGACCGACTTGACCCAAAGAAGCAGGCCGAGGCCTGGCGTCGAGGTGCGCGGGTCCTGGATGACGATCTTGTCGTTGGCACTGCCTTCGATCAGCTCCTTCAGGCTCTTCGGCGGCGTCTTCATCTTCTGCGTGTCGTAGACGACAGCGAAATAGCCGTAGTCGAAGGGGACAAACGTGTCGTCGCTCCAGCCGCCCGGCACATTGACATCCGTCACCGCGCCATGCGGCGCGAACAAGCCTGACGCCTTGGCATCGGCGGTGAGATTGGTATCCAGGCCAAGCACGATATCGGCCTTGGTCGATGCGCCTTCCAATCTGACGCGGTTGAGCAGCGCGACGCCATCGGCGACCGAGACGAAGTCGACGTCGCAGCCGCATTCGGCCTCGAACTCCTTCTTCACCACGGGACCCGGCCCCCAGTCGGCGGTGAAACTCTCATAGGTGTAGACGGTGAGCTTGTCCTTGGCCAAGGCGGGCCCGGACAAGGCCACGACCGTTGCTGAAACAAGAGCGTATAAAAGCGTGCGCATCGGCGCCTCCTTCGTTCGAATTGAAAGGAATTGAGGCGTCGGACTGTCCGAAACGTCTAATCCCTCCGCCGGTACAAACCGGATCAGGTTCAGCGGGTTGGCGAGACTGCCTCTCAGCCGGTCCGCGAAGATCGCGTCCGGCACCCCGTTAGAGCGTTTCGACACATAGGCCGGGCCGATCCGCCATGCAAGCGGGAGTTTGCCGCCTTCCGTTTCCCGTGCCGGGCTGGTAAGGGCCACACGATATGAGCACATTCACCATCCTGCTTGGCGGCGATCTCATCCGTACGCCACGGCTCGACCGTCAGGTCAAAGGCTCCCGCGTCATCGCCGCCGACGCCGGCATCGGTCATGCGCGGTTGCTGGGTCTCGTGCCGGAGCTGTGGGTGGGTGATTTCGATTCGGTGCCGGCGAACCTGCCGGACGATCTCGCTTCCGTGCCGCGCCGGACCTTCCCGGCGGAAAAGGACCAGACCGATGGCGAACTTGCCGTCGCCGCGGCACTGGAGCGCGGCGCGACCCGCCTGGTGCTGGCCGGCGCCTTTGGCGGCAAGCGCGCCGACCACGCTTTTCTGCATCTGTCGCTCGCCCTGCGGCTGGCGGAGGCGGGAACGGACGTGCTTTTGACCAGCGGCGCTCAGGAAGGCATCCCCCTGCTGCGCGGAACGGCCGGCTTCGACTATGCCGACGGCACGCTGTTTTCGGTGCTCGGCTTTTCCGAGCTCGACGGCCTGACCGTCACCGGCGCCAAATGGCCGCTCGCTCACGTCAAGGTGGCGTTCGGTTCGTCGCTGACCATTTCCAACGAGGTCAAGTCCGACAAGACCGGGGGCCGCCTCGAAATCGCGCTCGGCCATGGCCGCGCGATGCTGCTCGCTCATCCCTATCCCTTACCTGAAAGCTGACATGGCCCCGCCCCTTCTCAACCTCGACGGGATAAAACTGACCTTCGGCGGCACGCCGCTGCTCGATGGCGCCGCCTTGACGGCTTCGGCCGGCGACAAGATCGCGCTGGTCGGCCGCAACGGGTCCGGCAAGTCGACCCTGCTGAAGATCGCCGCCGGCCTGATCGAGCCGCAGGACGGCGAAGTGTTCCGCCAGCCTTCGGCGACCGTCCGCTATTTGCCGCAGATGCCCGACATGGAAGGTTTTGCCACTGTCCGCGCCTATGTCGAGGCCGGGCTTGGCCCCGCCGACGATCCCTACCGCGCCAGCTATCTGATGGAGCATCTCGGCCTGTCGGGTGAGGAACGTCCGAACGACCTGTCGGGCGGCGAGGCGAGGCGCGCCGCCCTTGCCCGCGTCATGGCGCCGGAGCCCGATATCCTGCTGCTTGATGAGCCGACCAACCATCTCGACCTCTCGGTCATCGAATGGCTGGAAGAAGAACTCATCCGCACCTCCTCGGCGCTGATCGTCATCTCGCACGACCGCCGCTTCCTCGAACGCGTGTCGCGCGCCACGGTCTGGCTCGATCGCGGCCAGACCCGCAGGTTGGACAAGGGCTTCGGCCATTTCGAGGAATGGCGCGACCTGGTTCTGGAGGAAGAAGAACGCGAGCAGCACAAGCTCGGTCGCCAGATCGTTCGCGAAGAGCATTGGCTGCGCTACGGCGTGACGGCGCGGCGCAAGCGCAACATGCGCCGGCTCGGCGAGTTGCAGACCATGCGCCAGCGTTTTCGCGGTCATCGCGGGGCCGAAGGGTCGGCGACCATGGTGGCGAGCGACGCCACCGAGTCCGGCAAGCTGGTGATCGAGGCGAAAAACATCGAAAAGAGCTTTGGCGATCTCACCGTGGTCAAGGCGTTTTCGACCCGCATCCAGCGTGGCGATCGCGTTGGCCTGGTCGGGCCGAACGGCGCCGGCAAGACCACGCTCTTGAAGATGCTGACCGGCGAGATGAAGCCGGACGCCGGTTCGGTGCGGCTCGGCACCAATCTGGAGATCGCCACGCTCGACCAGAAGCGCGAGGCGGTCGACCCGCAGGAGACGCTGGCACAATATCTCACCGATGGGCGCGGCGAGAACCTCGTCATCAATGGCGAGCAGCGCCACGTGGTCTCCTACATGAAGGATTTCCTGTTCAAGCCGGAGCAGGCGCGCACGCCGGTGCGCGAGTTGTCCGGCGGCGAGCGGGCGCGGCTCCTGCTGGCGCGCGTGTTGGCCCGTCCCGCAAACCTTCTGGTGCTCGATGAGCCGACCAACGATCTCGACATGGAGACGCTGGAATTGCTGCAGGAACTGGTCGCCGGTTTCGCCGGCACCGTCATCCTGGTCAGCCACGACCGCGATTTCCTCGACCGCACCGTGACCAGCCTGATCGCGCCGGATGGTGAAGGCCGCTGGATCGAATATGCCGGCGGCTACTCCGACATGCTGGCGCAGCGCGGCGGCACGAAGCTGGACGACCGCAAGGCGCGGGCGAGAGCCGAAAATGGCGAGGCGCCCGCGTCAGGCAAGAGCGAAGCCGCCGCGCCAAAAGGGCCGGCGAAGAAACTGTCGTTCAAGCAGAAATTCGCACTGGAATCCCTGCCGAAGAAAATCGAAGCTGTGATGGCCTCGATCTCGCGGCTGGAGAACAACATCGCCGATCCGGCCTATTACGAGCGCGATCCGGCCTCGTTCCAGAAAACCATCGCCGCCCTCGACAAGGAGCGCGCGACGCTGGCCGCGCTCGAGGAAGAATGGCTGGAACTGGAGATGTTGCGCGAGGAGATGGAAGGGTAGGCTCGCACACCTCCAATTAGCGTCGCTTGATTATTGCTCCGACGCCGAAATGCGCATATATTATACGCATGTTGCGGAGGCTATTATGCGCAAAATTGCCTTGAGTGCGACCCGTCAGCCAGCAAATCTGTCGATCGATTCGAACCTCATGAGGGAAGCCAAGGGACTTGACGTGAATGTCTCGCGCGCTGCGGAGGCCGGCATCGCGGAGGCGGTAGCTGCCGAAAAAACGCGGCTGTGGAAGCTTGAGAACCGCGCCACGATGGACGCGTGGAACGACTATATCGAGAAACACGGCATCCCGCTGGAAGAGTACCGGCAGTTCTGATGCCCCGCTATGATGTCTTCGCCGGTCGCATCGAAGGCAGCTATGTGCTCGACGTTCAGTCAGAGCTGCTCGACAATTTCAAGACGCGGGTGGTCGTGCCGCTTCTGCCGGTCGCAATGGTGCCACCGCCGATGCGAAAGCTTCATCCGATTTTTGAGATCAACGGTCGAAAGCTCGTTATGGCAACACACCTGGTTGCCACCGTTTCGGCCAGCGAATTGGGCGAAAGTCGGCTGAACCTGATCAAGCACCACGACGACATCGTCGCTGCGCTCGACATGCTGTTCCAGGGCTTCTGAACGGCGGCTACAGCGTCTCAGCCTGCCGTCTTGGCCTGCCAGGCCTTGATTGCCTCGTCGAACACCTTCTCTCCGGGAATGCCCTTTTCCATGGTCAGCAACGCCCGCCGTCCGGTCTTGTAGACCACCGGCACGTCGATCCAGTCCTGGCCGCGCAACAAGGTCATGTTGGCGTCTTCGTCGGCCTTGGTGTCGTTGAGCGCGACGAGGAAGAAGCCGTCGGCAATCTTGGCCGGAATGCCGATCAGCGGGCTGCCGGCATCCTGCTCCGAAGCCTTCATGGCAACGCGCAGGATGTTGTCGACACCGCCGCCCTCGAAGCCGTCGGGCGTCAGGAAGATCATCTCGATGATATGGCTGGCCGGCAGCGTCTGGTCGGTGTTGCGGCGGATGGTCATGCGCAACTGGATGTCCTTGCCGGGAATGGTCGCCTCGGCGCGGATCGCCGGCTCCGGCGGCAGGTCGCCACCGGGCGATTCCTGCACCAGCGACCAGACGATGTTGCCGGGCTCGGCGGAGCCCTGGGCGGTGCTGGTGCGCTCCTCATAGAAGATCGCCTTCTGGCCGACAGGCAGGGCGGCTTCCGCAGGCGCAGCCGCCGGCGCGGGCGGCGCGGCACCTGCCGGTGCTGGCGGCGTGCCGGCAGCACCGGCCGGCGCTGCAGGCGCTGCTCCGTTGGCAGGCGGCGTTGCGGGGGCGGCATCTGTCGCCGGAGGCGTAGTCGCGGCAGGCGTACCGGCGGCCGGTGCGGAAATCGCCGGTGCGTTCGTGGCCGAGGGCGGGGTGGTCAGCGCCGCGACCGATTCGCCTTCGCCGATGCCGCTTTGGCCACCGGCCGGACCCGGGTCGACTTCACCACCCTGCGGTGTCAGCCGCTGGGTGAATTTCGTGCTTTCGGCTTCCGTGCCGCCAGCCGCGGGCGCCGGCGGCGCTGCCGCGGCATCGGTTGCCGGCTTGGCCGGCGCCGGCTTCACGGGTTCGGTTTTCGCTACCTGATTGCCGCCAAGCCCCAGCATCTTGCCGAAGGCGTCCTTGTTCAGCCAGATGCCATAGCCGCCGCCGGCAACGACCAGCAGTGCGACGACGGCCGCGATCAGCCCGCCATAGCTGCGCTTGCGCTCGGCGGGACGCAGGCGCTGGAAGGTGTCCTGTACCGGCTCTTCATTGTCTTCGTTGCTGGAAAAGACATCGGCCTCGTCGTCCGCCTCCTCGGCGTTCATGCCTGGAAGAGGCGTGTCGGCGCGAGCCGGCTGGGCAGGCGCCGGCGTCGATCTTTGCCAGCTTGGCTCGACCTTGGCGGCAGGCGGCGGCGCGGGTTGATAGGGCTCGGGCTTGGCGACGGGCGGTGCCGGCCAGGCCGATTCCGCCTTCGCCGGCTGCCTCGTATGGCTTGGCTGGTTCTTGTTGCGATCGATCGACGAAAAGATGTGTTCCAGCTCCGCGAGCGGGTCGGTCTCCGGCACGCTCTTGGCATAATCGCGCTCGACGCTTGTAATGGCGTCTTCCAGCGAACGCATCTGCGTGGCTATGGCTTCGGGAGCCCACGGCGGCGAACGTTCACCAAGCTTCTTCGCCAGCATGGTGCGAACGCTGGCATAGATGCGCGTACGCTTTTCCGGCGTCTCGTCGCCATGCTTGTCGAGCGCGTTTTTCAGAATAGCAACGAAATCTGCCATGCTTCAGTCGACCTGTATTTTGCTTCCGCGTCGGCCCCCGCAAATCAGCCGCGATGCCCGGAAAGGCTCAGAAACTAGTCTTGAAACGGATCGGTCACAAGTATCGTGTCGTCGCGTTCCGGGCTGGTGGAAAGGAGCGCGACCGGTGCGCCGATGAGCTCCTCGATGTAGCGGACATACTTGACCGCCTGGGCCGGCAGATCATTCCAGCTGCGCGCGCCGGCAGTGGTGCCTTTCCAGCCCTCGAGCGTCTCGTAGACCGGTTCGACACGTGCCTGCGCGCCCTGGCTGGCCGGCAGATAATCGATCATCTCGCCGTCGAGACGGTAACCGGTGCAGACCTTGATCTCGTCCAGCCCGTCAAGCACGTCGAGCTTGGTCAGCGCGATGCCCTTGATGCCGTTGACCGCGACGGCCTGGCGCACCAGCACCGCGTCGAACCAGCCGCAGCGGCGCTTGCGACCGGTGACGACGCCGAATTCATGGCCGCGCGTGCCGAGGAATTCGCCGACCTCGTTCTTCTGCTCGGTCGGGAACGGACCCTCGCCGACGCGTGTCGTATAGGCCTTGGTGATGCCGAGCACATAGCCGATGGCGCCCGGGCCAACGCCGGAGCCGGCGGCAGCCTGTCCGGCAACCGTGTTCGACGAGGTCACGAACGGATAGGTGCCGTGGTCGATATCGAGCAGTGTGCCCTGCGCGCCCTCGAACAGGATGCGCTCGCCAGCCCGGCGCTTGTCGTCGAGGATCTTCCAGACCCGGTCCATATAGGGCAGGATGTCGTCGGCGACCGAGGTTAGTTCCTGCATGATCGCGTCATGCGTGACTTCCGCATGACCAAGCCCGCGACGCAGCGCATTGTGGTGCGTCAGCAGCCTGTTGACTTTCAAGGGCAGTGTTTCCAAATCCGCCAAATCCATCACCCTGACCGCGCGCCGGCCCACCTTGTCCTCATAGGCGGGGCCGATGCCGCGACGGGTCGTGCCAATCTTCGTCCCGGAATTGGATGCGGCGTCCTCACGAAATCCGTCCAGCTCTCGATGCAGGGACAGGATAAGCGCTGTGTTTTCGGCTATTTTCAGGCGATCCGGCGCTACTTCGACACCTTGCGCCTTGAGTTTTGCCACCTCGGCGACGAAAGCGTGCGGGTCGAACACGACGCCATTGCCGATGATGGACAGCTTGCCCTGGCGCACGACGCCCGACGGAAGCAACGACAGCTTGTAGACCTTGCCGTCGACGACCAGCGTATGGCCGGCATTGTGGCCGCCCTGGAAACGCACCACGACATCGGCGCGCTCCGACAGCCAGTCGACGATCTTGCCCTTGCCTTCGTCACCCCACTGCGAGCCGACGACCACCACATTGGCCATGTTTCTTTTCCCTTGAGACGCCGCCAAGCGGCTTGAATATGGTTCGAAACGACAGGCCTCTATAACGTCAAGACCTCGCGAGCGCGACCTTTCTTTGCCGTCGAAAATGCCCTGAGGCACAACAATTTTCGGCTTTGACATCATTTACTTGGGCGAGCGAGGGCAATAGGCCGGCAAACACCGCAGCTCCGGCGACTGGAATCCCGCGATGCATCGAAGCGCCTACATATTCCTGCTGCTCACCACCTTGCTTTGGGGTGGAAATTCGGTGGCCGGCAAGCTGGCGGTCGATCACGTCTCGCCGATGACGCTGGTCTTCCTGCGCTGGGTGCTGGCCGTGGCGATCATGCTGCCCATCGGCTGGAAGACCATCCAGAAGGACTGGCCGATGGTCCGCAAGCACTGGTTCGTGCTGGTCGCCCTCGGCGCCAGCGGCTTCACCCTGTTCAACACCATCTTCTACACGGCGCTCAACTACACGACAGCGATCAATGTCTCGATCGAACAGGCGGCTATGCCGATCCTGATCATGACTGCCAATTTCGTCTTCTTCCGCCTGCGCGTGAACTGGGCGCAGATTGTCGGCGTCGTGCTGACCATCGCCGGCGTGATCCTCACCGCCTGCCATGGCGACCCGCGCCGGCTGTTGACGCTGGAACTCAATTTCGGTGACGCCATCATGCTGGTCGCCGTCTTTCTCTACAGCGGCTATTCGGTCGGGTTGCGGCTGAAGCCGGTGATGCACTGGCAGAGCCTGATGCTGGCCCTGTCGGTTTCGGCACTCGTCACCTCGTTGCCGTTCTTCCTGTGGGAGGTCCTCGCCGGCAAGGTCGTCATGCCCGACGCGCGCGGCTGGACCGTCATCGTCTATACGGCGATCGGCGCCTCGGTCGTTTCGCAAATCTTCTACATCAGGGGCAACGAGCTGATCGGCGCCAACCGCGCCGGCCTGTTCATCAATCTGGTGCCGATCTTCGGCACGCTGCTGTCGGTGCTGATCGTCGGCGAGACGTTCCAGCTCTATCAGGCGCTGGCCTTGGTGCTCGTGCTGGGCGGCATCGGGCTTGCCGAATACAGCGGGCGCAAGATGGCGGTGGCGGACCACCGCGGATGACATTTGGCGGCTGAGGCCCTCCGCCGTCGCGGTAATCACGCGAACGGCCTGGACTTCGCCAATGGCGCGGAAACAGCGGCATGAATCCTGCCGCGTCCCCTACTTGGAACATTTCACCTCCAGCGGAGTTTGAACGCCAGGGAGGCGACATGATGAGCCACAACCCTCGCAGCACGGCAAGCATTGCTGGTCACCCTATCCACCCGATGCTGATTCCGTTTCCGATTGCCTTTTTTGTCGGCACCTTCGTTTGCGACCTTATCTTCTGGCGAACAGCCGATCCCGGATGGGTCACCGGGTCGCTTTGGCTTCTCGGCGCAGGCCTGATCATGGCTGCCCTGGCCGCGCTTGCTGGCTTGACGGATGTTCTCGGCGATGTTCAGGTCCGCAATCTCACGACGGCATGGCTCCATGCCGGCGGCAATGTACTCGTCGTGTTGATCGAGCTTTACAACTGGTACTCGCGGTATGCCGGCGGAGTGGCGGCCGTGATGCCAACCGGCATCGTCCTATCGCTGATCGTGGTTCTCATCCTGCTGTTTACGGGCTGGAAGGGCTGGGAACTGGTCTACCGACATCGCGTGGGTGTCTCCGATGGCTCGGATGAGTTGACATGAACCGGCCGCCGCGGCGGCCGGCGTCAACGAGGTGGGTCGGCGACCGCCTGTCCTCAATCACATCGCGTTGACGTCGAACTGCAGCCGCTTGGCCGAGTCGATCGACTTGTGCGCCTTGACCTTTTCCAGCACGGCTTCCGGGAACGGCGCGTCGAGATAGAGCAGCGCTATGGCATCGCCGCCCGGCCGGTTGCGGCCGAGCTGGAAGTTGGCGATGTTGACGCCATTCTCGCCGCAGACGGTGCCGAGCAGGCCGATGATGCCCGGCGCGTCCGCATTGGTGGTGTAGAGCATGTGCTGGCCGACCTCGGCATCGAGGTTGATGCCCTTGATCTGGATGAAGCGTGGCTTGCCATCCGAGAAGCATGTGCCGGCGATCGAGCGCGTCATGTGCTCGGTCTTCACCGTCAGCTTGATATAGCCGTCGAACACGCCCGACTTGTCGCGCTTGACCTCGGCCACGATGATGCCACGCTCCTTCACCATGATCGGCGCCGACACCATGTTGACGTCCGAGACCTGAGGCCGGATCAGCCCGGCGAGTGCTGCACTGATCAGCGCGCGCGTGTTCATCGTCGCGGTCGAGCCGTCGAACAGGATCTCCACCTCCTTGATCGGATCCTCGGTGACCTGGCCGACAAAGGCGCCGAGCACCTCGGCGAGCTTGACGAACGGCTTCAGCCGCGGCGCCTCCTCGGCGGTGATCGACGGCATGTTGATGGCGTTGGAGACGGCGCCCTTGATCAGATAGTCGGCCATCTGCTCGGCAACCTGCAGCGCGACATTCTCCTGGGCCTCCGTCGTCGAGGCGCCGAGATGCGGCGTCGCCACCACATTCTCCATGCCGAACAGTTCGTTGTTCTCGGCCGGTTCGACCTCGAAGACGTCGACGCCAGCGCCGGCCACCTTGCCGCTCTTCAGCGCTGCGACCAGATCGGCCTCGACGATCAGACCGCCGCGTGCGCAATTGATGATGCGCACGCCCTTCTTCATCTTGGCGATCGCCGCGGCATCGATGATGTTGCGCGTCTTGTCGGTCAGCGGCGTGTGCAGGGTGATGAAATCGGCGCGGGCGAATAGCTCGTCGAGCTCGACCTTGTCGACGCCAAGCTCCTCGGCACGGCTGTCCGACAGGAACGGATCGAAGGCGATGACGTGCATCTTGAGGCCAACGCCGCGCGTCGCGACGATCGAACCGATGTTGCCGCAACCGATGACGCCCAGCGTCTTGCCGGTTATCTCGACGCCCATGAAGCGGTTCTTTTCCCATTTGCCGGCATGGGTCGAGGCGTTGGCTTCAGGGATCTGGCGCGCCAGCGCAAAGATCATCGCCACCGCATGTTCGGCTGTGGTGATCGAGTTGCCGAAGGGCGTGTTCATCACGATGATGCCCTTGCGGCTTGCCGCCGGGATATCGACATTGTCGACGCCGATGCCGGCGCGGCCGATGACTTTGAGATTGGTAGCGGCGTTGATCAGCTTTTCGGTGACCTTGGTCGCCGAGCGGATGGCGAGGCCATCATACTGGCCGATCACTTCGGCGAGCTTATCCTTGTCCTTGCCGAGATCGGGCAGATAGTCGACCTCGACGCCACGATCCTTGAAGATTTGCACGGCGGTGGGGGAGAGTTTGTCTGAGACGAGAACGCGGGGCGCCATGGCGGCCTCCTTGAAATGGATTTGATCCTGATGGGAGTGGGCGGCCCGAAGGCCGCCGCGAACGATCTCAGGCCGCCGCTTTGAGCGACGCCTTCTGTGCGGCGAATGCCCAGTCGAGCCAGGGCAGCAGCGCTTCGAGATCCGACGCCTCGACCGTCGCGCCGCACCAGATGCGCAGGCCGGGCGGTGCGTCGCGATAGGCACCGATATCATAGGCGACGCCTTCCTTGTCGAGCACCGACACCAGCCCCTTGGCGAAGGCCGCCTGCCCGTCGGCGTCGAGCGCGGACACGTCCGGATCGGTGAAGGACAGGCAGACGGACGTGTTCGACCGTGTCGCCGGCTGGACGGCGAGATGACCGAGCCAGGAGGACTTGCCTACAAAGCGATCGAGGACGGCCGCATTGGCATCCGCCCTGGCGATCAGCGCGTCGAGGCCACCGGTCGACTTCGCCCAGTTGAGCGCATCGAGGTAATCCTCGACGCACAGCATCGAGGGCGTGTTGATGGTCTCGCCCTTGAAGATACCTTCGATCAGCTTGCCGCCTGAGGTCAGGCGGAAAATTTTCGGCAGCGGCCATGAGGGCTTGTAGGTTTCCAGCCGCTCGACAGCGCGAGGCGACAGGATCAGCATGCCGTGAGCGCCCTCGCCGCCCAGCACCTTCTGCCAGGAGAAAGTGACGACATCGAGTTTTTCGAAGTCGAGCCTCTGCGCGAATGCGGCGGAAGTCGCATCGCAGACGGTCAGGCCCTTGCGGTCCGCGGGAATGAAATCGCCGTTCGGCACGCGAACGCCCGACGTGGTGCCGTTCCAGGTGAACACCACATCGCGGCCGAAATCGATCTTGGTGAGATCAGGCAGCTCGCCGTAGCCGGCTTCGATCTTGCGCACGTCGGCGAGCTTCAATTGCTTGACCACGTCGGTGACCCAGCCGGAGCCAAAGCTCTCCCAGGCAACCATGTCGACGCCGCGCTCGCCGAGCAGCGACCACAGCGCCATCTCGACCGCACCGGTGTCCGACGCCGGCACGATGCCGATGCGGTAACCCGCCGGGACCTGGAGAATCTCGCGCGTCAGCTCGATCGCCTGTTCGAGCTTGGTCTTGCCGATCTTGGCGCGGTGGGAACGGCCGAGCGCAGCATTTCTTAGCGCCTCGACCGACCAGCCGGGGCGCTTTGCGCAGGGACCTGAGGAGAAATTGGGGTTTGCCGGACGGAGTCCGGGCTTCGTATGCGTCGTCATCGTGGTCTATCCTTCCAGATAGTGGCCCCTCGTTGGGGAGGGGTGGCCCACGGACGGCGATATTCGTTCGGGCTTCAGGCGTCAAGAGGAAAGTTTTTGTCGTTGCCGGGATACCGGCGATCCCCGATCAGGATGTCGTGACTTCAAACGCAAACGACGGACCCCATGATCCGCCGTGCTGGTCCTCGTACTCGCCGCGCCTACCAGAGATCGTAGCGCAGCCCGACCTTGACCTGATGATAATCGAGGCCCTTTTTGAACTCAGGGTTGCCGACAGCGTCTGCTGTCACGTATTTCGCGGAAGGCAGAGCCGTGTATTGATAGCCGACATCGACTGCAACATTCTTGCTGACCTGATAAGCAAAGCCGGCGCCGAGCGTATAGGCGAAGCTGAACTGCTTCTCCGACTGCGTCGTCCCATCATAGCCGTTTGGATCGTCGCATTCAAAGATGGTCGTGGTTGTACCTGATGTTGTCGATGAATTCTGACAGTTGCGAGCGCCTTGAGCGTACTTGTAGGTGCTGTACGCTATGCCGACACCGCCTCCGACATAGGGCGTGAAGCCGACATAAGTGCCCAGGTCGACAAAGGCGCTGGCCATCACATCGTAGGCCTTGTTGTTGCCGTCGTTGGAGCCTTCGCATCCACGGGTGCTTGGGCCGGCGAACGCGCTTGTGCTGCCACCGCTGGTGACAGTCACCGTCTGCGTTCCATCGCAAGTACTGTCGAATTTGCTGGCGAATTTGCTTGTCGGCAGCAGACCGAAATTCAATTCACCACGGAAGTAATCGTTGAAATGGTAGCCCATACCTATCGAACCAGACAGCGGGCTGGTATCCGTAACCAGACCGGCCGGAGTTTCCGAAAATTCATAGGGCTTGTTGAAGGCATAGCCGAGATCACCGCGCAGATACCAGCCGGAGCCGACCTCGACCGGGACGTAGTCGGGCGCCTGGTCGACATAGATCGGCGGATCGTAGTCGGCCGCGTGCACCGGCGTCAGCGGCAGGAGGGCTAGTGCACCGAGCGCCAGCGCCATACGCGATGTAAGTTTCATGGTCCCCGACTCCCGAATTTGGCGCAGCCCGCAATCGCAGCGGCAGCCATCGTTTCAAGGAGCATTGTTAACCATAGTGGTTAAGTGGCGGTTAAGGCTAACAGAGCGTTAGCGAATTCATTTCCCCTGTCGATTCCAGGCGGCCAACGAAAAACCGCCCGGCTGAGGCCGGGCGGTTTGTGAAGAATTCAAGTAATGTAGATGCTGTTACTTGGTGTAGATCGGCTCGGGTTCGGGCTGGTAGGCAACGACCGGCGCGGCGCAACCGTTGTTGCCACCGAACTGGTAACGCAGGCCACCGCGCACTTCGTGTGTGTTGATGCCACGATCGAAGCCGGGACCGGAGCTGGTGATGTTCCAGTCGAACATGCGGCCGCCCTGGATATGGGAGAAGCGGTAGCCGGCATCGAGAATGATCTTGTCGGTCAAGCAGTACGAAGCGCCGGCCATCAGACCGTAGGCGAAACGCCAGCTTGATCTGCCGGGATTGAACTCGGTGGTGTTCGGGTCGTAGACATCATCCCACTTGACGCGGGCGCCGCCGATGCCGGCGCCAACGTAAGGCGTGATGCCATGGTAGGTGCCGAGATCGACATAGGCGTTGGCAAGCAGTAGCAGGGCGCTCATCTTCGATACTTCGGTCGAAGTACCGTTGATATCCGAGGTGCCGCCGTTGAAGTTCGACTTGAACCAATAGTCGGCGGTCAAATCGGTCCGGAAGTGATCGTTGATCTTGTAGCCGACGCCGGCGCCGAGCGAGAAACCGCCCTTGAGCTTGCCGAAATCGAAGCTTCTGGTGCCGGGCGTAACCGTACAGTTACAGGGATCGACGGTGTAGGTCATATAGTCGATGCCGCGCACGGTCGACTTGTGATAGTCGATGTCGCCACGGATATACCAGCCGCCGACTTCTACCGGCTGCTCGTAGACGGCCTGAGGCGGAGCCTCTTCGACGATCGGTTCCGGCAGGTCGGCCGCGAACAACGGCCCCGCCAGGCCTGCGAACAGTAAGGCGAGCAGGGCCTTTCTTGCTGTCTTGAACATGCTTGTCACCCCTGAGAAGCTCGGAACGGCAAACCCGCCCGAAATGCGATTGGCTTTCAGTCGTGGATAATGAATTGCAAAGGTTAAAAGGCGTTTAACCCTGTTGCTTAACCACGAATCTCGAAACTTCTGGGAACCGGCGCGAGATTTCCGAACAGCGAACAGACTGGGAGCCGACAAGAAAAAGCCCGCCGAAAGGCGGGCCTTGGACAGGTTCAGGCGACGACGTCCTGCCGGGCGCTGTGGGGCTCAGGCGGCGCTGCGCGTTTCCGAGATGATGTCCACGATGCCATTCACCACGGACTCGACCAGTTGCGGGTCGTCGCCCTCGGCCATCACGCGGATCAGCGGCTCTGTCCCGGATGGCCGGATAACCAGCCGTCCGGTCTTGCCGAGCCGGTTACGCGCGTCTTCGATGGCGGCCTTGACCGGCGCCTCCTCGAGCGGCTTGCCGCCGGAAATGTGAACGTTCTTCAGGAGTTGCGGCACGGGTTCGAATTTCTTCGACAGTTCGCTGACCGGCCGGCCCTGCCGCTTGATGCAGGCCAGCACCTGCAGCGCCGAAACCAGGCCGTCGCCGGTGGTCGAAAAGTCGGACAGCACGATATGGCCCGACTGTTCGCCGCCGACATTCAGCCCGTGCGCGCGCATATGCTCGACGACATAACGGTCGCCGACCTTGGTCCGGTGCAATTGCAGCTTCATGTCGCCGAGGAAGCGTTCGAGGCCCAGATTGGACATGACGGTTGAGACGACACCGCCGCCGGCAAGCCGCCCGCTCTGGTGCCAGGATTCGGCGATCAGCGCCATGATCTGGTCACCATCGACGATCGCGCCGTTTTCATCGACGATGACGACGCGATCGGCGTCGCCGTCGAGCGCGATGCCGATATCGGCGCGCACTTCGTGCACCTTCTTTTGCAGGCCGGCCGGGTGGGTCGAGCCGCATTCCTTGTTGATGTTGAAGCCGTTGGGCTCGACATTGATGGCGACGACCTCGGCGCCCAGTTCCCACAGCGCCTCGGGCGCCACCTTGTAGGCCGCGCCATTGGCGCAATCGACGACGATCCTCAAGCCCGCGAGCGACATCGAGCGCGGCAAGGTGCGCTTGGCGAATTCGATGTAGCGGTCATGCACGCCGTCGACGCGCTTGGCGCGGCCAAGCCCGTCGGAATCGGCGAGCGCCAGTTCGATATCCCTGTCGAGCATGCTCTCGATGCGCTCCTCGATCTCGTCGGAGAGCTTGTAGCCGTCGGGTCCGAACAGCTTGATGCCGTTGTCGTAATAGGGGTTGTGCGAGGCCGAGATCATGACGCCGATATCGGCGCGCAGCGAACGCACCAGCATGGCGACAGCCGGCGTCGGGATCGGGCCGAGCAGGAACACGTCCATGCCGGCGGCACAAAGACCGGCGACCATGGCATTCTCGATCATATAACCGGAAAGCCTGGTGTCCTTGCCGAGCACGACACGATGTCGATGGCTGCCGCGCTGGAAAGAAAGGCCGGCGGCCATGCCGACCCGCATCGCGATTTCAGCGGTCATCGGAAACTTGTTGGCGCGTCCGCGAATGCCGTCCGTGCCGAAATAATTCCCTGCCATGCCAGTCAGCTTCCTCGACGTTTCTTCCCCGGCACGTCATGCCACAAGTGGCCAGGGCGCTATGATCACATTGTGTGATTATACGTTACCAATCCTTAGAAAACCATTGTTGTGCACTGCACACAACGTGGCCGCAACCTGACATGCCCAGACTGCCATGCTGCAATATACAAGTCATTCGAGCCTTTCAGCGCGGATGCACCAGGAAAATCTTGCTCTGAACCAGGCAACGGACAACGATTTCATCACCTTATCGGGAGAAGCCGATTTTCGGCGATATATACGCGACTTAGCATCTGGCGCAACCGACCGTTGAGCGTTATTGATTTGCAGGGACGTATCATGGGCTGCTGCAACGGAGAAACGCTATGCTCATCCACCGACTTGCCACTTTGACCGGCCTCGCCGTCGCGACCTTGTTCCTGGCCGCGCCAGCCAACGCACTGACGATGGCCGAGTGCAGCACGAAGTATAACGCCGCCAAGGATGCGGGGACACTGGCCGGAGCGACCTGGAACCAGTTCCGCAAGGCTCAGTGCGGCACCGACGCCACAGCGACGACCGACGCCAAGCCGGCCGATGCCAAGAAAGCGACCAACACCACGAAGGCTGCCGCGCCGGACGACAGCACGGCCAAGGGCCTGACGGCGAAGGAATGCAGCACCAAGTATCAGGCGGCGAAGGCTGCCGGCACGCTGAACGGCATGAAGTGGAACGACTTCCGCAAATCCGAATGCGCCGCCGGTGCATCCGCCGCTGCCGCCGCCAAGCCGGCGACCACCAAGGCCGCCGCGGCTCCCGCCGCTCCCGCAGACAATGGCGGCAAGGGTCTGAGCATGGCCGAATGCAGCACCAAGTATCAGGCCGCCAAGACGGCCAACACGCTGAACGGCATGAAGTGGAACGACTTCCGCAAGACCGAGTGCGGCGCAGCCGCCTCGGATGACGACACCGTGCCGGCCGCCGACGAGGCGAGCTACACCAAGGAGCCGGCGAAGCCGACGACGGCTGCGCCCAAGGGCGTCAAGTTCCCGTCCGCGATCTCGGCGAAATATGCCAGCGAGACCCCCGGAAAGGGCCGCATGCACACCTGCCTCGACCAGTACTATGTCCTCAAGGACGCCAACGCGCTCGGCGGCCTGAAGTGGATCCAGAAGGGCGGCGGCTTCTACAGCCTGTGCAATGCCAAGCTGAAGGGCTGATCGCTTAGCCATAGTCTCCAAACAAAGGCCCGCGCATCGCAAGATGCGCGGGCCTTTGTTGTTGCGCGAAGACGCACACTGCCTTGCTCGAATCTGCATGTCGCCGGGCTGCCGGCATCATCAATTCGCCTACACTGCCCACCGCCAAGCTCATCGGTAGTCCGTAAAGATTTTGGTTGAACATATAGAGAACAAACCATATACAAAAAGACGTCAAACTTATTATCAACCAGGAGGGTCTTATGCACGGTTTGAAATTGGCGGTATTGGCTGCGACCGCATTTGTCGCTTGGAGCGTCGCCCCCGCAAGCGCACTGACGATGAAGGAATGCGGCGAGACCTATCGAACAGCCAAGGAAGGCGGCACTCTGAACGGCATGGACTGGACGGCTTTTCGCAAGGAGAAGTGCGCGACATCAGCAGCGGACAGTGTCAGCGAGGATACGGTCAAAACCGAGCCGCAGACGAAAAAGGAAACCAGCGCGGCGGTCGCCCCCACTGCAGCGCCCGCGGGCGTGACATTTCCGACCACGCTGGCCGCCGAGTTCAAGACCGAAAAGCCCGCGAAGGCGCGCATGAAGACCTGTCTCCAGGGCTACCATGGCAACAAGGACGCGGGCACGTTGAACGGCCTTCGCTGGATCCAGAAGGGCGGCGGTTATTACAGCCTGTGCAATGCCAAGCTGAAGAGCTGAGCGACAAGACATCTGAAGAAGAGAAGGCCTGCGAACCGCAGGGTTCGCGGGCCTTTTTGTTGCCTTCGAGGGCACGCCAGCGGCGACGTTGCCAATCTCCCCCTTGTGGGGGAGATTGGCTATCACCTAGGCTTTCGCCAATCGTCACCGTCGCAGATGCGAGGTCGCGGACAACTCCTCCCCAACGCCAAAAACAAAAAACGCCGCGGAGCAAGCCGCGGCGTTCGATGAAATCGGTGGCCGAACTCAGCTCGACGGCTGTGGTTCCATACCGCCTTCGGGCTCAGGACCCTTCTTGCGGCGGCCGCCGGACTTCGGCACGGCCGAGCCACGACTTGGCGGCGTATCGTCGCCGAGGTCGCGTGCGGGCTTGTGGCCGGCGATCAACTGCTTGATCTCCTCGCCGGACAGCGTCTCGTATTCCAGCAGGCCCTGCGCCAGCGCGATCCATTCCTTCTTCTTCTTGGTCAGGATGGACTTCGCCGACGAATAGGCCTCATCGATCAGGCGGCGCACTTCGGCGTCGATGATCTGCGCCGTTTCTTCCGAGACGTTCTGCGTGCGTGCCACCGAATGGCCAAGGAACACTTCTTCCTGGTTGTCGCCATAGGCGACATGGCCGAGCTTGTCGGAAAAGCCCCAGCGCGTGACCATGGCACGCGCCAGCTTGGTCGCCTGCTCGATATCCGAAGAAGCTCCGGAGGTGATGTTCTCCTTGCCGAACTTGAACTCCTCGGCGACACGGCCGCCCATCATGATGGCGAGCCGCGAGATCATGTATTTGTAGCTCATCGAATAGCGGTCGCCTTCGGGCAACTGCATGACCATGCCGAGCGCGCGGCCGCGCGGGATGATGGTGGCCTTGTGCAGCGGATCGGCCGACGGCACGTTAAGCGCGAGAATGGCGTGGCCGGCCTCATGGTAGGCGGTCAGCTCCTTCTCGGCCTGCGTCATGGCCGACGAGCGGCGCTCGGCGCCCATCATGATCTTGTCCTTGGCGTCCTCGAATTCAGCCATGGTGACGAGGCGCTTGTTGCGTCGTGCCGCCATCAGCGCGGATTCGTTGACGAGGTTCATCAGGTCGGCGCCGGAGAAGCCAGGCGTGCCGCGCGCGATCACCTTGAGGTCGACATTGGGCGCCAGCGGCACGTTGCGCACATGCACCTTGAGGATCTTCTCGCGGCCGACGATGTCAGGGTTCGGCACCACGACCTGGCGGTCGAAGCGGCCTGGCCGGAGCAGCGCCGGATCGAGCACGTCAGGCCGGTTGGTGGCTGCGATCAGGATGATGCTTTCGTTGGATTCGAAACCGTCCATCTCGACCAGCAGCTGGTTCAGCGTCTGCTCGCGTTCGTCATTGCCGCCGCCGAGGCCGGCGCCGCGATGACGGCCGACTGCGTCGATTTCGTCGATGAAGATGATGCAGGGCGCGTTCTTCTTGGCCTGGTCGAACATGTCGCGGACGCGGCTTGCACCGACGCCGACGAACATCTCGACGAAGTCAGAACCGGAAATGGTGAAGAACGGCACATTGGCTTCGCCGGCAACCGAGCGCGCGAGCAGCGTCTTGCCGGTTCCCGGAGGGCCGACGAGCAGCACGCCGCGCGGAATCTTGCCGCCGAGCCGCTGGAACTTCTGCGGATCGCGCAGGAACTCGACGATCTCTTCCAGATCTTCCTTGGCTTCGTCGACGCCGGCAACGTCCTGGAAAGTGACGCGGCCATGCGCTTCGGTGAGCAGCTTGGCCTTCGATTTGCCGAAGCCCATCGCGCGGCCGGAGCCGGACTGCATCTGGCGCATGAAGAATATCCAGACGCCGAGGATGAGGATCATCGGCAGCCAGGAGATCAAATAGCCGAACAGCGAATTGGAACCGTCCGTTTCAGGCCGTGCATTGATGGTGACGTTCTTGTCCTGCAGCCGCGAGACCAGCGAAGGATCGCCGGGCGAATAGGTCTGGAAACCGCTGGAATTGTCGGTGTAGGTGCCGCTGATACGAGCGCCAGCAATGGTCACCGTCTTGACCCGCCCCGCCGCGACATCCTGCAGGAACTGCGAATAAGGCACATCGCTGGAAGCCCCTCGCGTCTGCGGCGTCTGGAACAGATTGAACAGGGCTATGAGCAGGACCGCTATGATCGCCCAGAGCGCGAGGTTGCGATAGTTCGGATTCATCAATTGTCCCGTTGGCGTCCGCGAGGCGGACACGCGTCATGAGAGGAAACTTGCGCCTAACATAGGGAGAGCGTCCCCCCTTGCCAAGCAGAACAGCACGTCTGGGTTAAGCTTTCGCGCAACCCTCAGCCGGCACTGTGGCCGCTGAAAGGCAAGGGCGGGACCGGGGCCGCGCCAATCAGCCCGGCGACGGCTAGCGCCGGCGCTAGGTCGAAGGATGGCAGGAAGCGGCCGAAGGGGGCAACGACCGGCCGCGCTTCCACCGTCGCGGACTTCAGTCCATATCCAGGCAAACCAAGGCATTCACCGGCCTGCCACACCGCCGGTTCGGCCGCGAGCGCGGCGCGCATCAGGCTCGACGGGGTTTTTCCTTCACCCGTCGCCAGCCGTTTCGCCGCTGCCGTGCCTAACGGGGCAATCAACAATGCGCTGCTGCTGTCGTTCAATGTGATGTGCCGGCGGCCGTCCCACAGGGTGCTGCCGGTGGCGGCAGCGGCGGCGGGCAGTCCGCGCGCCTCGCGGCGCAGGAATATGCCGGAGCGCCGGGAATCGACAACCGTCCGCGACAATGTGGCGCAAAGAAATCCAGCCCTCAGCCGACCGAACAGAGCCTCGCTGCGGGCCTGATCCGGCACGAAGGCAATCCCGCCGGTCGTGGCCAGAAGGATGCGCAACGCATAGATGGCCGCCTGCTCGTCACCGGAGGAGAGCAGGCACGGGTCGAGGCGGATGAGGCCGATGGCTGGCTGGCTGGCCAAGCCATCGATCAAACCGGCTGCGCTGGCGCCAAGCTGCCTGCGCTCGAGGGCGGCCTGGCCCGCGAGCATCAACATGCCCTTCACATGCTCGACACTCTCGCCGGCAAGTGCGGCCCGCACACGCGGCCGCTCGAAAGCCGCGTCGACATTGGTCGGATCGTCAGCCCAGCCGACATTTTGACGGCGCAGGACGTCGCGCAATACCGCGCGCCGCACGCCGAGGAGCGGCCGCACGATCCAGATGCGCCAGTCATAGAGGGTGGCCGGCGCCATGCCGGCAAGTCCCCGGCCGGCCATGCCGGCGTGGCCTTGGCCCTCGTCCCGCGCGTGCCGCATCAGCACCGTTTCCGCCTGGTCGTCGGCGGTATGGCCGGTGAGGATCATGCCGATGCCTTCCGCTTGTGCCGCCTCGGCTAGCAGCCGGTAGCGCGCCTCGCGAGCGGCGGCGGGCAGACCGGTCGATGGCTTTGGACCCGACCATGTCAGGATGCGGTGTGAAATTCCGAGCCTGGCGCACAGCTTCGCCACTGTTTGCGCTTCCGCAGCCGAACCGGACCGCAAACCGTGGTCGATCGTCACCGCCAGCAGCCTGGTTGCCGGCGCCCTACGTTCGAGATGGTGTTTGAGAAGAAGGAGCAGGGCGGTCGAGTCGCTGCCGCCGGACACGGCCGCAACAGCGCCGCTGGTAAAATCGATATGCGAAAAAGGGTTAGTCGAAAGGTCCGGCTCGGTGTCGAGCATGATGCATGTCGCCCAAAAGTGATCCCGGTTTCAGGACAACGACATGTATGACAAGGATCAGCAGGCAGCCAGAGCCTTCTCCTGCTTGACGCGTTCCTTGAGCGCGCTGGAAATATCGGGGTAGCGCTTGCCGACCTCGCTGAAAGTGGCGCAGGCAACGTCATGCTGCTTGAGGCCGACCAGCGACACGCCGAGCTTCAGCAACATGTCGGGAGCTTTCTTGGCCTTGGGGTAGTCCTTGCTGGCGGCAAGGAACGTCTCGGCCGCATCGCGGTATTTCTGCTGGCCGAGCAATGACTCGCCCAGCCAGTAATGCGCGTCCGCTGCTTTCGCATCCTTGGGGAAGCGGGCGATGTGGTCGCGAAAACCCTGCTCGGCGGTGCCGTAGTCGCCCGAGAGGATGAACTGGTATGAGTTGCGGTAGAGCTCTTCCGGATTGTTGGTGGCGGGCAACGCCGCGACCACCGTATCGGATTTGCCGGCCTTGGGCGCCGCCCCGGCGACTGGCGCGGTATCCTGCGCCGGCGCGGTCGATTGTGTGTTGCCGCCGGCATCGATGACATTGCCGTTCTTGTCGACGGTGATGCTGCCGAAGGTCTTTTCCGGCGCTCCCGTGCCGGGAATAACCTTGCCGGGGTCGCCATCCGGAGATTCGACGATGACGTCCTCGACCGTCTTGCCGACTGCCGATTGATCGTTGGCGGGCTGGGCGCCGGCATCGGCCGGCGCCCGTGTTGCCGGGGCCGCCGCCACGTTGTTGTCGGTGCCGGTGGTGGCGTCCGATTTCTTCTGCGCCGGCGGCTGTCCGCCTTGCGTGCCGCCACCTTCCAGCTGCTGGAAGCGGAATTCATTATCTTCCTGCTGCTTGCGGATCTGCTCCTGCATTTGCAGGACCTGGAAATTGAGTTCCTCGATCTTGCCGTTCATCTGCCGCAGCTGCTCTTCCAGGCTGGTGACAGCGGTAGGATCGGACTGCACCAGCTGAACCTGGTCCGGTTTCTTCTTTTGACCAAAAAAGCTGGGCAATTCGATACTGGGAAGATGGAAGGTAAAGCCGCTGTCGGTTGATTGCCCTGTGCCGCTCGCCCCGGTGCCGCTAGCCAGGGCGGTGACGCCTGATAGGAGCAGCAGCGCAAGCGTGCCGCTCAGAACCGATCTCAAATGCATGTGCCTCTCGCAGTGATTTCGTTAGCTTGTTCGCGCCTTCCAATCAGAATGGGACCAGCCAAGCGCCCTCGGCTCATAGCAGGAGCCGAGACTTCGGCCAAATTTTGTTTCGGGCATCCGGATATGAAAAAGGCGGCCCCAAGGCCGCCTTTCGCACAAGTATGTTGCATTTTTACCGCTAGACGGCCACGCGTCCTTTGACGCGCCGGTCCATGATGCCTCAGGAGCCAGCGCCGCTAAGCGTAGTGACCGCGCGGCGATTCTGCGACCAGCAAGAGATGTCGTCGCAAACCGCGACCGGACGTTCCTTGCCGTAGGAAATGGTCTTGAGACGGCTGGCCGAGACGCCCTTGGCGACAAGGAAGTCACGGGTAGCGGCTGCGCGGCGGGCGCCGAGCGCCAGATTGTATTCGCGCGTTCCGCGTTCGTCGGCATGGCCTTCGACGACGATGGCATACTGCTTGTACTGGTTCAGCCACTGTGCCTGGCGCGAGAGCGTCGTCTGCGCGTCGGCACGGATCGAGGTCGAGTCCGTATCGAAGAAGATGCGGTCGCCAATGTTGACGGTGAAGTCCTGCGCCGATCCGGGTGTTGCGGCGCCGGCGCCGTTAAGGCCAAGATCGGCCGCGTTGTTCGGCGTCTTTTTCGAGGCGCAACCGGCGATGGCGAGCATCGCCACCAGCGCGATCATGACCGGGTTTCTGGTAAGTGCTGCAATACGGCCCATGCCGCCTCTCCTTCGTAATTCGAGTGGTCTAATTTGAGTGATTTCGTTGATCACCCAGTAACCACGTTTGGGTTAACCGGCATTCAAGAAACACGGTTAAATTTTGGTTTAAGCTGCCCGTCCGCAGCCATTGGCCATGAGCCACAGTTGGCGCGGACCCTAGGCGGAAATACGGCCAAAACGCGACAAAGAGATGGAAAAGAGGAATTGAAGAGTTGGGGAATTGAGGAACTGAAGAGAGAATTCACTTCAGCTTTTCTCTCAGATTGATCAGCATGCCGTAGATATGGTCATAGGATCGCAGCCAATCGTCGTGTTGTGCCTGGCTGATGTATCCAAGGTCGAACGCATAGGAAATTCACGTCTCCACTTCGCTGCATGACCCCATTGCCATCGAAATGAACCGCGCGAATTGGGTTTGGAGTGAGTCTGCTTGGCAAATCCCTCAGCCAAATTGGCGCAGATTCCCTTGCTGGAGCGACGCAACTGATCAGCCAGTGCGTATTGCTCCATTTTCGGGAAAGCGAGCGTAGCTTTATGCACGTCAAGGGAGACCACATAAGCGCGCTTATAAACCTCTGGATCCTTCGCACGCTTGATGTAGCCGCCCGCCTTCTCCATTCTTCAGTTCTTCAATTCCCCAGTTCGTCTCTTACTCCAGCAGCGGCGACCAGGCAGGGTCCGAAGCGAAGTTCGCCGTCGGGATCGATTGCTCGTTGCGTCCGGTCAGATCGACCGAAACCAGTTTGGGGCCACCGGCGGAATCGCGGAAGAACATCAGCACGCGGCCATTCGGCGCCCAGGTCGGTCCCTCCTGCTGGAAGCCGGAGGAGAGGATGCGCTCACCCGATCCATCGGTCTTCATGACGCCGATCTGGAATTCGCCGCCGGTCTGCTTGGTGAAGGCAATCAGGTCGCCGCGCGGCGACCAGACCGGTGTCGAATAGACGCCGTCGCCGAAGGAGATGCGGGTCTGGCCCGAACCGTCGGCGCCCATCACGTAGATCTGTGCGCGGCCGCCACGGTCGGAGGTGAACACCACCTTGCTGCCGTCGGGCGAATAGGACGGCGAGGTGTCGATGGCGGTCGAGTTGGTCAGCCGCGTCGTCGAGCGGCTGCGCAGGTCCATGGCGAAGATGTTGGAATTGCCGTCGTCGCGCAGCAGGCTCATGATCACCTTCTGGCCGTCGGGCGAAAAGCGCGGCGCAAAGGTCATGCCTGGGAAATTGCCGACCAGTTCGCGTTGGCCGGTCTCGATCTGCAGCAGGTACACCCGCGGCTGGCCGCTTTCATAGGACATGTAGGTGATTTCCTGCCGGTTTGGCGAGAAACGCGGCGTCAGCACGATCGACCTGCCGTCCGAAAGATAGCGGACGTTGGCGCCGTCCTGGTCCATGATCGCGAGGCGCTTCTTGCGCGCATTCTTGGCGCCGGATTCGTCGATGAAGACGACGCGGGTGTCGAAATAGCCTTTTTCGCCGGTCAGCCGCTCATAGATGGCGTCGGCGATGATATGGGCGACACGCCGCTGATTGGCATCGTTGGCGAAGAACTGCTCGCCAGCCATCTGCTGGCCGGCAAAGGTATCCCACAACCGGTATTGGGCGCGGATGCGGCCGTCGGCTTCCTTGCTGACGCTGCCCGTGACCAGCGCCTGCGCGTTGATCACCTTCCAGTCGTCGAAGCGCGGTGCTGCATCGGGGTTGGTGATTTTCTCGATAAAGGCGCTCTTGTCGATCGGAGCGAACAGACCCGAACGCTTCAAATCGGCGGTGACGATCTGCGAAATCTGCGCCCCAAGCGCGTCGCCGCCCTGGAAATCCGTGATGGCGATCGGCAGCGGCTCGACGTTGCCCTTGTTGACGTTGAGCTCGACGAGCGCCAGCGCCGGCAACGTGCCTGCCGCGGTCATGCCCATCGCCATTGCTGCGACCATCAGGAGCGGCTTGAGGATTGATTTCATGTCTTCTCGCTTCTCGTACTGATTTTCGGATGACAGGGCCTTAGAGGCCGAGCATCTCCCTTGGATCGAAGGTGACGCGGACGTCGGCCCAGATGTCCTGCTTGCCGGCGGGAACTTGCAGGCCGGTGACATCGCATTTTTGCACCGCACGAACGGCACTTTCGTCGAACTGGCGATTCCCGCTCGACTTTTCGACCGCCGGGCGCCCGTCCAGCTTACCGGATGCATCCAGGTTGAACCGCACCACGACGAGGAAGTTCTCGGAACCTTCAAGGCCGACAGGAAGGGTCCAGCAGCCGCCGAGCTGGCTTTCCAGGGCACCCATTTCGGACCTGGAAAGCTTCTGACCTTGGTCCTTGTCGCCGCCGAGCGACGCCTGCTGGGTCGAGCGCTTGGCGCCCCCGCCGGATGGTTTCTGCTTGTCGAGGAGCGCGGAGATCTCGTCGGCGTTGAATTGCTTGTCATCGGATTTCGGCTTCGACGACGCTTCCTTGACCGGCTTGTCGGCGTCCTTGCGCTCCGGCGCCTTGGCGCTTTCGGCCTGCGCCGGCTGCGGCTTCGGCCGCGCTTCCGGCGCGGGAGCGGAATCCGGCAGCTGCGTCGCCTCGGCGGGCGGCTCCTGCGCTATGGCTTCAGCGACGGCGTCGGGCTTGACCTCGGGCGTCGGATCGATGGCCGCGGTCTTGTCCTGCGGCGGCGGGGTCGGCGCCGGCTTGGCCGGTGTCGGCTTGGGATCGGCCTGCTTGACCGGCTCGGGCTTGACCTCTTCCTTGGGCGTCGGCGCCGGCGCCACTTCCGTTGCCGGGGTGGGCTTGGGCTTCTCCTGCGGCTTCGGCACGTCCTCGGGCTTCGGCTTTTCGATCGGGGTCGGCGCGGGCGGCGGAGCCGAGGTCATGTCGACGGGCTTCGGCTTGGCTTCCGGCGTTATCGGCTTGTCGGTGTCGACGCTGTTCTCGCCGACCTTCTGCGCATCCGGAACGATGTCCGGGCGCTGCGTCGGCACAGGCGCCGGCTTTTCATGCATCACGGCCTTTTTGTCGCCCTGCAACGTCTGCGCAATGGCTTCCATCGGCACGATATCGACCGCGACCGACTCGACGTCGGACGACGGAAGTGCCGCCGGCGCCGTCAGCGTGAACAGGCCGAAGGTCAGCGCCGCCGTATGCAAGATCACCGATGTGGTGAGGCCGGTCTTCATCGCGCGTCTACTGGTCCTGTTCCTGCAGTGAAACCAGGCCGATGTTCTTGTAGCCGGCGGCCGAAATACGGGCCATCACCTTCATCGCCGTACCATAGTCGGTGGACTTGTCGCCGCGGATGAAGATGCGCTCCTCATAGCCGGTCTTGGAAATTGCCTGCAGCTTGGCTACCAGTTCCTCGATCGGGATTTCGGTTTCCTGCAGGTAAATCTGGCCGGCGGCGTTGATCGAGACGGTGATCGGCTGCGTGTCGGCATTCATCGCCTTAGCCTGCGTATCCGGCAGGTCGATCGGCACGCCGACCGTCAGCATTGGCGCCGCGACCATGAAGATGATCAGCAGCACCAGCATCACGTCGACCATCGGCGTGACGTTGATCTCGGACATCAGTGCATGGTGACGGCCGCGCCGCCTGTGGCCGCGCCCGCCGCGTCCTCCCATGCCCATGGACATACCCATCTGCTACTCCTCAGGCCTTGGGGGCCACTTTTTCATCGATTTGGCGCGAGAGTATGGCGGAGAACTCGTCGGAGAATCCTTCCATGCGCACGGCTATCTTGCTCGCATCGGACGACAGCTTGTTGTAGGCGATGACGGCGGGAATGGCGGCGAGCAGGCCGATGGCCGTCGCCAACAGCGCTTCGGCGATGCCCGGCGCAACCACGGCGAGACTGGTATTCTTGGAGCCGGCGATCGCCTGAAACGACGTCATGATGCCGATGACGGTGCCGAACAGGCCGATGAAGGGTGCCGCCGAGCCGGTGGTGGCAAGGAAGCCGAGGCGGCCTTCCAGCTTTTCCATCTCGCGGGTCAGCGCCAGGTCCATCGCCTTGTCGATGCGGGTTTGCAGGCCGAGCGGCGACTTGGCGCCCTTCTCGAAACTCTTCTTCCACTCGCGCATGGCCGCCACGAAAATGGCGCCCATGCCGGTGGTCTTGCGATCGGCGAGCGTGCGGTAAAGCTCCTCCAGCGACTGCCCCGACCAGAACACCTGCTCGAACCGGTTGAGCGCCAGCCGCATGCGGGCATAGGAAACCAGCTTGTCGACGATGATCGCCCAGGTCCAGACCGAGGCGCAGAGCAGGCCGATCATGACCAGCTTGACCACCCAGCTGGCCGAAACGAACAGCGACCAAACCGACAATTGCGCGCCCGGATCGGCGAGTGCGATATTTTCCATCGTTACGTCCTTAAGATTTTCCGGGCGAAGCTGGCGGCTGGCCCCTGGCATCCCTTGTGGTCGGTTCGCACGAAGCTACCGGAACAACCCCAAACTGTGCCGTTGTCGGCCTTTTCAGGGCAAATATTGGTGAAAGGAAGGCGTTCGATAACGCCAATCTTCACCAATCTCTTCATGAACCGTTATGGTTAAGGATGGGTTAGTATATAAGGCGCGGCGCATTGCCACGCCCGCACAGTTGTAACGCCATCATCCAAGCGCGAAGTCAGGATGGGTTGAGATTCAGGTCAGGCCGAGCCGAAAGCGGTGGTTTCCGAGAACCGGAGCGGAGGGTACTTGAAGTACCCGAGCACCGGAAGCGCAGGGAATCACCGTTTGCAGGCCGGCATCACCTGAATATCATCCCATCCGGGGCATGAATGCCGCCACCCATTCCTTGGGAAAGCGCCTTGGGCGGCCATTCTCGCCGATGATCGCCGCCTCGACCTTGGCCTCGACCAGCACCTCGTCGCCGCGCTTGAGCTGTTGCGCCATGAAGATGCGCGCGCCGGAAATCTCCTCGGTGCGGGTGTCGACGGTCAGGATGTCGTCGATGCGGGCCGGGCCGCGAAAGTCGATCTCCATGCGACGCACCACCCAGACTATTCTTTCGCCATGCTTGCCGTCGGCAAGCTCTGTGTGATGCACGCCGGTGAGCCTGAGATAGTCGGAGCGGCCGCGTTCGAAGAATTCGAGATAGCGTGCATGGTAGACGACGCCGGAGAAATCGGTGTCGGCATAGTAGACTCGCGCCATCAGCCGGTGGCCGAACGCCGTCAGCGCACCGGAAAGCCCGGCCAGCAGCGTCGCCGATTCACCATGATCGCCCATTGCGCTTCCTTTTTTAGTCCCAGCGAGGCACCAGTTTCCCGCGGAACATAACATCGGATGGCACTGTTGACGGCGATGATCAAGAGTTTGACGGCGGCGCTGTTCGTGTTGGTGGCTTTGGCGCTGCCTGGCCAGACCGCGACATTCTCGATGAAGCGCGGCCTCAATCTCGACCAGTGGGTCACCTGGCCCGGCGAGGACCAGTGGGGCGACGCCAAGGCCATCCTGCCCTATCCGGAGTGGCGGAAATTCCTTGGGGAGGACGACCTCAAGGCGTTGAAGGATGCCGGCTTCGATTTCCTGCGCATGCCGGTCGATCCATCGCCCTTTCTGTCCGACCAGACCGTGGCCTTGCGTGACGATCTCTATGCCAGCGTGCTGGACTCGGTGCGCATGATCAACCGCGCCGGACTCAAGGTGATCGTCGACATGCACCTGATCCCGGCCGGCGGCAGCCGCAAGATCGGAATGGCTGAAGTGATGGGCGACCCACGGACCTTCGACGCCTATGTCGAGATGGTCCGCAAGATGGCCCGCACGCTGGCCAGCGAAGATCCCGCCCAGGTCGCCTTCGAGCCCATGAACGAACCGATCGTCGACTGCGACAGCGATGGCACCAGCCTGTGGCCGGACCGCCAGCGCAAACTGTTCGCGGCGGCGCGATCCTCGGCGACGAAACTGACCCTGGTGCTGACCGGCGCCTGCTATTCCGCCGCGAGTTCGTTGGAAAAGATCGACCCGAAGACGATTCCGGACGACAACGTCATCTGGACCTTCCATTCCTACGATCCGTTTCTGCTCACCCATCAGGGCGCAACCTGGGCCGGAGACTTCATCCCCTATGTGACTGGCCTGCCCTATCCGCTGAGTGCGGTGCCCAAGGCACAGCTCGACGTGACGCTCGACACCATCCGCGCCAGGATCAAGGCCGAGGCGCCATGGACGCGGCAAAGCGGCCTGCTTGCCTATCTTGACGAACAGGTCGCCAGCATGGACACCCCCGACAGACTGCTCGGCTTGATGGATGCGCCGTTCGAAAAGGTCGAGGCGTGGGCGAGGGCCAACGGCGTCAAGCCTGGAAACATCACGCTGGGCGAGTTCGGCATGATCCGCCAGGAATACGGCAATTCCTATGTGATGCCCGCTGGGTATCGGGCCGCCTATGTCAGGGACATGATCGCGCGTGCCGAAGCACATGGCTTCTCATGGTCGGTGTGGAGCTATGGCGGCGCCTTCGGCATCGTCGATGCCTTCAACGGCGACAAGGCCGAGCCGGATGTGATGGACGCGATCAAATCGCTTCACTGAGGCGATCTGGATTTAGCCAAGGTCGATCGACAGGATTTCCGGCCGCATCCCGAAACGCACCGGCAATATGCTGAAACCGAGCCCGCCGGAGACGATCAGATTGCGATCGTTCTCGACGACGTGGCCATAGGCGTAGCGGTTGCCGAAACGCGATGGCACGACCGGCGAATAGCCGAACAGCCGAATTTGTCCGCCGTGGGTGTGGCCGGACAGGGTCAGCGAGACGCGCCACGGCACTTTCGGAAAAATATCCGGCTCGTGCGCAAGCAGGATGATGGGCGAGGTGTCGCTGACCTTGGCCAGCGTGCCGTCGAGATCGTCCAGCCCCGTGAAGCCGGCGCGGTCCCTGGTCGGCAGCAGAGCGAGCTGGTCGGCGAGCCCGGCAATCCACACACCATGCCCATCCTTTTCCAGGCGCACGACATCGTTCTCCAGCACCGGAATGCCGACTTTCTCCAGGGCCTTGCGCGCTACGGTCGGGCCGGCCCCGGCGCGCTGCGCGAAGCCATCTGCCCACCAGTCATGGTTGCCGAGAATCGAGAGCACGCCGAGCGGTGCCTTGAGGTTTGAGAGGGCGGAGGCCCATTGCGACGGCGTCACCGGGCCGGTCACCAACGACATGCCGGCGATATAGTCGCCGAGCAGGACGATCACGTCCGGCTGCAGGGCATTCGCGTCTTCGACAAGTGAGGCGATCCGCTCCGGCGTCATCCATGGCCGGCAGGCATGGATATCGGCAAGCGCGACGATGCGCAGCTTCAGGCCATCAGGCCAATGCGGCGGCGTTAGCGCATAGCGTTTCACATGCGTCAGCAGCATCGGCTCTATGCCGGCCGCATAGGCGCTGAACGCGGCAACCGACAGAACCGACCCGCCGATGAAGCGCAGGAATCCGCGTCTGGTGATCATTGCATGGCTCCGGCAAACCATCGGAGCGAGACTGCCCCGGGATGGCACCGCCACCAGAGCCGACGAATACGCCGGCAAACCGGCGAAGCCGAGGATATTTTGCGCAGGCCGCTCACAGATCCTTCGTCGGCCCGGAACCTGCGCCTGATCGCCCGGCCGCTATTCTTCCTGGAACAGGTTGATCTGCTGCTGCGCCAGATCCTTCGGCGCGTCGAGGCCGAGATGGCGCCAGGCATTGGCCGTCAGCATGCGGCCGCGCGGCGTGCGCTGGATGAAACCCTGCTGGATCAGATAAGGCTCGATGATGTCCTCGATGGCATCGCGCGGTTCGGACAGGCCTGCGGCGATCGTCTCGATGCCGACCGGCCCGCCGCCGAAATTGCGCGCAATCATGCTGAGGTACCGGCGGTCGAGCGAGTCGAGGCCGAGCGCATCGACTTCCAGCCGGGTCAACGCTTCGTCGGCGATCTTGCGGTCGACGTGGCCATCGCCGGCCACCGAGGCGAAATCGCGCACACGGCGCAACAACCGGCCGGCGATGCGTGGCGTGCCCCGCGCGCGCCGCGCGATCTCCAGCGCGCCGTCGTTGCCGAGCGGCATTTGCAGGATACGCGCGCCACGCCGCACGATCTGCTCCAGCTCCTCGACCGTGTAGAAATTGAGCCGTACCGGAATGCCGAAACGGTCGCGCAACGGATTGGTGAGCAGGCCAAGCCGCGTGGTGGCGGCGACGAGCGTGAAGCGGGCGAGGTCGATCTTGACCGAGCGCGCCGCCGGGCCTTCGCCGATGATCAGGTCGAGCTGAAAATCCTCCATCGCCGGATAAAGGATCTCCTCCACCGCCGGGCTCAGCCGATGGATCTCGTCGATGAACAGCACGTCGCCTTCCTCGAGATTGGTCAGCAGCGCGGCAAGATCGCCGGCCTTGGCGATGACCGGACCCGAGGTCGAGCGGAAATTGACGCCGAGCTCGCGCGCCATGATCTGCGCCAGCGTCGTCTTGCCGAGACCAGGCGGCCCGACGAACAGCACATGGTCGAGCGCCTCGCTGCGGCTCTTGGCGGCCTCGATGAACACTTTGAGATTGGCCCGCGCCGCCGCCTGGCCGACGAAATCGTCGAGCGTCTGCGGCCGCAAGGTCTGCTCGGCATCCTCGCCGCGTTTTTCCGGTGCAATCAAGCGGGGCGACAGGCTCATGCCGCCTTCCTTGCACACGGCAAGGGGCTGAACAAGCGGCGGCTCACCGCGCAAGTTCCTTCAGCCCGAAGCGAATCAGCTTCGGCGCATCGGCATCCTCGCCCGCCGTCTTCAGCGCCGCCGCCACCGCATTGGCGGCCGTGTCGCGCGAATAGCCGAGATTGACCAGCGCCGAGACCGCGTCGGTGATCGGCGCGGATGCCACGCCGTCGCCGAGCTCCTGTTTCAGGCCGATGGTGCCCGAAGCGGTTCCGGCATAGGCCGGCGCTTTGTTCTTCAGTTCGGTGACGATGCGCTCGGCCACCTTCTTGCCGACGCCGGGTGCGCGAGAAACCATGGCGATGTCGCGCAGCGCAATCGCATTGGCGAGATCTGCCGGCGCCAGCGTCGACAAGATGGCCAGCGCCACCTTGGCGCCGACGCCCGGAACATTGTTCATCAGCAGCCGGAACCACTCGCGTTCCAGCACTGACTGGAAGCCGTAGAGCCGCAGCATGTCCTCGCGGACATAGGTCTCGATGAACAGCACCACCGCTTCGCCGGGCGAAGGCAGCGCCGCCAGCGTGCGCGCTGAACAATAGGCGACGTAGCCGACGCCATGGATATCGACGAGGCAATGATCCTCGTCGACCTCGTCCAGCGTGCCCTTGAGCTTGCCGATCATTGGACGCAATCCCCGTTAGGGATGAGTATCGGGCGTGATGAGCTCGACATCTGGAAAGTACTTTCTGAAACCTGCGGGATCGCGAGTAAGAATGGGATAGCCTCGGATGGCAGCGTGAGCCCCAATCAAGAAGTCGGGCATCACCTTCTCTCGAGGTCCGCCCAACCGCCGATAGACCGAGAACGCTCTCGACGCAGCAAAGGCCGCCTCGAACGGGAGACTTTCGCGCCGGAACTCGTCTTCAGGCAAGGCATCATCGACATCGTCTATCGCCTCATAGCGCATCGAAAACTCGGCGTAGATAATCTGATTGATGACCAGGCTGCCTTGCTTGAGGGCAGACACCATTTTGGACCACGACCACTTTGACCAGACGGGATCGCGAACGGCGATATCGACAAGCACGTTGGTGTCGACAAGCGTCGCCAAGATTAGCGATCCCGGGTCAAAGCCATGACGGCATCGGCATTCATTGTCTGATCGCCGCTGCCCTCAAGCCGATCGAGCGCAGCAAGAAAACGATCGAGTCTTTCGCGGTCGGCCAACCGCCCCTTGTCATGCTTCGGCGTGATCGTGATCTTGCCGCCTTCGATGCCGAAGATGACTTCGCTGTTGGCGCCAATCCCAAATGTCTCCCGCAGATCCCGTGGGATTGTCACTTGACCTTTGCTCGTCACACGCATGAAACACCCCTTTCTTACAAGTAAGGATTATTCCAACCCGGTGAACAAGTCAAGAACATCTCTATCCAGCGAGTGCCATCCGGTAGGCCACGCTTTGCCGGTGATGCGCGTGGCAGATGGCGATGGCGAGCGCGTCGGCGGCATGCTCGGTATCGAAAATGGCTTTCGGCAACAGCACCTTCACCATCATGTGGATCTGCTTCTTGTCGCCATGGCCGACGCCGATCACCGCCTTCTTGACGGCGTTGGGCGCATATTCGGCAACGACAAGCCCGGCACGCGCCGGCACCAGCATGGCGATGCCGCGTGCCTGGCCGAGCTTCAGCGTCGCCACGGCGTCCTTGTTGACGAAGGTCTGTTCGACCGCCGCCTCGTGCGGCATCGCGCTGTGCAGGACTTCGGCAAGCCCGTCATGCAGCTGGCACAGCCGCGTTGCCAGCGCGGCCTTATCGTCTGATTTCACAGTGCCGGAAGCAATGAAGCGCAGCGAATTGCCGAGGCTTTCGACGATGCCCCAGCCGGTGCGCCGAAGCCCGGGATCGATACCGATGATGCGAATCGCTTCCGCCATTTGCCGAGTTTACCTCCGGCGGACAGCGATGCCAGCGAAATGTGAACAAACCGGAAACAGAAGGCGGACCGCGGTCTAACCTCGAGCGAAAGCCGTGTTGAGCAGGCTGATCTGGTCGGAAACCGGGTTGGGGCGGCGAGCCATCGGTTGCATGTCGACCATGGCGCCGGAGCCATAGATCTCGTCGTCCATGCGGCGCACCAACGCTTGCAGGCGCAGCGAGCGGGTGACGAGGTCGAGGAAATCCTCGGGCAGTTCGGCCCAACCGGCGGCTTCGTCATGGGCGGAAGCGGTGTCGAGGCGCACCTTGGACTTTTCCGATGCCACCTGGTCACGGGTCATCTCGCCGGAATTGGCGGCGCGCTGCAAAAGCAGCCAGGAGGCAACCTGCATCAGCCTGGTGGTCAGCCGCATCGATTCGGCCGCGTAGAGCGTGGCGGCCAGCCGCGACAGCTTCTTCGCCTCGGCCCGGCCCTTGCCGTCGAGATATTCGGCGGCCTGTTCGACCAGACCCATGCCTTCCTGGTAAAGCGGCTTGAAGGATTGCGAGAAAACCCGGCGTTCCGCCAGCTTGACGGTTTTCGCACTGCCCTTCGAAGGCTCGTTCATTGATACGCCCCTGCACTTGCAACCGGCCGATTCGGCTCCCTGCCGATACACCCGGAACCCTATCTGACTGAAGCTTGAAAATGCGCTTCGTCACCGGTGAAGGCAAGCACATGTTTAACAGAAGGTTAACGGCACCCCTGTCGGGCGGCCCCGCTGGGGTGCGGACAAAAAAAGAGAAATCGAGACAAAAAAAGAGCCGCGGATAAGGCGGCTCTCAGGAGTTTAACAGGGAGGCGTCAAACAAAGTGGCTCCAACCACTCGGTAAGAATCCAGATCACTGGATGAACATAGTAAACACCTGTAAAGCTTAATGAAGCCTTAACGGTGCAGATGTTTTTTGACCGAACGCCGCCATACTGTGCCGTAACAGCACAGCATCTCCTGCGTCAGGCTCGGCTCAAGCGGTCTTCCAGACCGCCGGCACAGCCTCACCTTCCCTTAGGCTCGGCTCAAGCGGTCTTCCAGACCGCCGGCAAGGCGATGAAGGCGAACAGCAGCATGGCTGCGTAGAAGCCCATCGAGGAGGCCGCCACCAGCGGTTCGATCGCGGCATTGCCGGCAAGCAGGAAATAGAGGCCGATCAGCAGGCCGATGCCGCTGACCGCCGTCAGCCAGAAATGAACTGTGGCGAGCGTCTTCTGCCCGATTGCCGGAAACAAATGGTAGAAGAAGGCGAAGACCGCCGACATCAGCCATCCGGCCACCATCGTGTGGGCGTGGGTCGGCATCTGGCCGTGATCCTGGCTGATCGCCATGTACAGGCCGAGCGCCATGCCGCACAGCGAATAGATGATGGCCAGCGTGAAGAAATTCCGTGCTATCCCTTGCATAATGGTCCCCCGAATTGCCTTTTCCCGCTTGCGGGAATGGGTTGATCGTCAGGCGATTGTTGTCGCCATCGGGCTCCCGGCATTGGCGCACTAATATCGGCAGCGTATCCAGACGATGTCGCGCCAACCCCCTCCCGACGATTCGTACATTAGCAGAAAATCAGATAATGCGTTCACAATCTGCGACCTCGCGCGTTGGCCGTAAGCTGAAACAGAGCCGGATTTTTCGCGACATCGTTCCGAAACAGGCGCCACGCTAAACGCCCGCTCCTCTGACGGCCGGCGCAAATCGACGCCGCCGCAAACCTGACCGGACACTGCAGGAGCAACCCATGGACTGGTACTCGATCGTCAAATTCCTCCACGTCACTACCGCCATTCTGTGGGTCGGCGGCGGCTTCGTACTGTTCCTGCTGGGCATGCTTGCCGAGCGCGCGGGCAACATCGAGGAAAAGCTGCAGGCAATGCGCGCCAGCGGTCAGCTGGGCGGCAGGTTCTTTGCGCCGATGTCGATGCTGACGCTGATCTTCGGCCTCATCATGTGCTGGTTCTGGGTCGGCTTCTCCGATTTGTGGGTACTCATCGGCCTGGCGGGATACGCCACGACCTTTTCGATCGGCATGTTCATCTTCAAGCCGACCGGGGAGCGCATGGGCGCAATGATCGCCAAGGAGGGCGTCACGCCAGAGGTTCTTGCCATCGGCCAGCGCATGATGAGCGCGGCACGTTTCGACTATGCGGTGATGCTGGTGATCATTGCCGACATGGTGCTCAAACCGACCGTGCATGACATCGGCATCCTTGCCGGCATGGTGCTGGTCGTTATGGTCGGCGCGACACTGGCTTTTGGCGGCAACCGTCGTCTGGTGCCAAGCGCCGCCTGACCCCTAATGACGGGGCGGCTGCGCGGCGTCCTTTCTACATCAGGCCGACAATGCCATCCCACAGCAGCTTCAGCGCCACGACCGCGACGGTTGCGTAGGTAAAGGGATAGAAGGTTTCCGGCCGCATGCGGCGCACCAGCCACGCTCCGGCGATGGTCGACAGCGGCGCCAGCGGCATCAGCACCGCCGATGCCGTCAGATTGGCGGTGTCGAACTGGCCGAGCGCGAAATAGGGCACCAGCTTCAGCGCGTTGGTGGCGGCAAAGAAGATCGCTGCGGTGCCCGACAGAACTTTCGGATCGAGACGGATCGGCAAGGCATAGACCTGGAAGGGCGGGCCGCCGACATGGGCAACGAAGCTGGTGAAGCCGGCGACCGTGCCCCACACGGCGGCGGCCACGCGGTTGGGCGCGGCCGCGTGATCGGCGCCGTGGCGGAACTGCAGATAGAGCCAGCGCAGGACGAAGATGATGGCGACGGCGCCAACGATCAGCCGCACCGCCTCTTCGGTCACCAGTGCCGCCGTCAGCCAGCCAAGGCCGATGCCGATGACGGCGCCCGGCATCATGTCGACCAGCATCTTGCGGTCGTAAACGCCCCACCACGTCCACACCGAGACGATGTCCATCAGGCACAGGATCGGCAGCAGGATGGCCGCCGCCTGCACCGGCGGCATGGTCAGCGCCATCAGCGGCACGCCGACGAAACCGACGGCACCGCCAAAGCCGCCCTTCGACAGGCCGACCAGAATGACCGCCGGAATGGCGGCCGCATAGAACCACGGATCGAGAAGCAGGCCTGACATGGGAGGGGACTGGTCCGGAGGGAAAGCGTGTCGACGCTTGAATAGCCCAGAATGTCGGGCGGAGCGACAGCAAATATGAGCGTGGCGGCCGCACATGCGGGCCGACGCAGGCCTGTGCCTACCGACGCGCCGAGACCAGCAGGAACATCGGCCGCTCGAGCTCTTCCGCCAGTTCGGGTTTGGCCGCAATCTGCTCTGATGTCGGACTGAACTCCTCGACATGCGCGATGGTGAAGCCGGCCTGCAGGAGAGCGTTGAGCGTGGTGCCGATCGTGCGGTGATGTTTCACCACGCCCTTGGCCAGCCAGTCCGTGCTGCGCGGTCCTTCCACCAGATACTGATCGACAGGCCACGTCTTGCGGCCTTCGCTATCGATCACCCAGCCGGGTTTGGTCGGCGCCATGAAGATCGGATGTTCCGTCGAAAAGACGAAATGCCCGCCAGGCGCCAGGGCCCGATACACGGTCCCGAACAGACGCGACACATCCTCGACATAGTGCAAGGCGAGCGAACTGTAGACGAGATCGAAGCTGGCTTCCGGCAGGCTGAGCCGATCGAGATCGGCCGTCTCATAGCTTATCCCTGCATCCGGGCCGGCGGCCCTTGCTCGGGCAAGCATCTTCTCCGACAGGTCCAGGCCAAGCACCTGCGCCGCCCCATGCTCGCGTGCCCAGCGGCAGAACCAGCCGAAGCCGCAGCCGAGATCGACGACCCTCAAGCCGCCGACATCGGGCAGCATCGCGCGCATTGCCGGCCACTCGGCGGCACCCTCCAGCCCTTCGACCGAACGGCCGAGTTGGCTGTAGCCTGCGAAGAAATCCTCACGGTCGTATATGTTCTGCGCCATGACAGTCTCGGTCTCATTTGGTCGGCACACTAACCAAGCGGCCACCGGCTTTCCACCCGGCTCGATCAGGAGGCATGCAAGACCTTTGCCCTATCCCGAGAAGCAGCCGCGTCCAGCGGTGGCGGCCGCCGCCGGATCGGCTGTGCCTTGATGATGGCGGTGCTTGTCTCCGCCTTGTCGGCGATACGGTCGAGAATCCCGTCGAGATCGCCGATCGAGCGTACGAACAGCCGGGCGACGAAGCAGTCATCGCCCGTTACCTTGTCGCATTCGCCGAATTCGGGGATGTCCTCGATCAGCTTCTGAACGATGTGCAGCTTGCCCGGCAGAGGCCGGATGCGCACGATCGCCTGCAAGGTATAGCCGAGCGCGAGCGGATCGATCTCGACGGTGAACGCCCGGATGACGCCGCGCTCCTCGAGTCGTCGCAGCCGCTCCGAAACGCTTGGCGACGACAGCCCGACCTGGGCGGCCAGCTCCTTCAGCGAGGTCCGCGCATCCTTGACCAGGATTTCAAGGAGATTTCGGTCGAGATCGTCCAGCATCTTTTTCCTTTTCCCGACAGCTTGGAGCTTTCTCCTAATATAATTAGGCCAATAGGCCATACACCCTTTCCAATCTGATGGAAAGCTTCGCGACCGCATGAGATTATGGCGGCTCAACCGATACGGAGGTTTGTTGTGAACGAGACAGTACGCGGCACGGTCGAAATGTCCGCCGCAATGGCCATCCTGGGAACGATCGGATGGTTCGTCGTCCTGTCCGGCCAGCCGATCATGGATGTGGTGTTTTGGCGTTGCGCTTTCGGCGCGCTGACGCTGCTCATCATCTGCGCCGGGCTGGGGTTGCTGCGCAACAGGCTGTCGCTGCGCATCATCGGCATCGCCGCGCTCGGCGGCGTCGCCATCGTCGTCAACTGGCTTTTGCTGTTCAGCGCTTTCTCGCGCGCGTCGATCTCGATCGCCACCGCCGTCTACAACACGCAGCCCTTCATGCTGGTCGGCTTCGGCGCGCTCTTCTTCGCCGAGCGGCTGAGCCTGACCAAGCTGACCTGGCTGACCATCGCCTTCGCCGGCATGGTGCTGATCGTGCAGTCGGCTCCCGATGCCGGCCCCAATGCCGGCATGGCCGGCACGGATTATTTCACCGGCATCGTCATGGCATTGGGCGCGGCCTTCTTCTGGGCCGTCGCCGCCATCGTCACCAAGAAGCTCAAGGGCACGCCACCGCATCTGATTGCGCTGATCCAGGTCTGCGTCGGCGTCGTCATGCTGGCGCCGTTCGCCAATCTATCCCGGCTTCCAGCCGATGCCTGGAGCTGGACCATGCTGGCGACGCTCGGCATCGTCCACACCGGCCTGATGTACATACTGATGTACGGCGCCATCCAGAAGCTGCCGACGCATCTGCAGGGATCGCTGTCGTTCATCTATCCCGTCGTCGCCATCCTGGTCGACGTCGTCGCCTTCGGCCATCGGCTGCATCTGAGCCAGGTCGTCGGCGCCACCGCCATCCTGATCGCCGCCGCCGGCATGAATCTCGGCTGGACGCTGTGGAAGGGCAAACCGCCCGTCGCGAGCCCGCACCCGATCAAGTGAAGCGGCCCGCCGGCTGCCCGGCGGATCAAACATCGCGATCCCGGCTGCCCGCCTGTTCAAGGCGGGCACTTTGCTCTATGCCGCAATCCAACCATCTTCGCCCGGCATAGGCGAAACGCGGGACCCGAAGAACCATGAATGAAGCAACGCCCCCCAATCGCTGTCGCATCGTGCTGATCGCGCCGCCCGGCGTGCCGGCGGCCCGTATTGTCGCGGCATTCGATGGTGGCGATGTCGCTTCGCTGATCCTGCCCGAGAACGGCATGGATGAAGCCTCGTTCCAGGCTTTCGCCGAACGGATCGTGCCGGCAGCGCAAGCCGCCGGCGTTGCTGTCATCATCGCCGGCGACACCCGCATAGCCGGCCGCGTCCAGGCCGACGGCATCCATGTCGAAGTCTCCAAGGCCGAACTCGCCGAGACGATCGAACATTTCCAGGCAAAGATGACGGTCGGCACCGGAGGCGCCAAGACGCGTGACGACGCGCTCGAGCTTGGCGAGACGCGGCCAGACTACATTTTCTTCGGCCGCTTCGGCTACGACAACAAGCCCGAACCGCACCCGCGCAACCTGTCGCTCGGCGCATGGTGGGCGGACATGATCCAGATCCCTTGCATCGTCATGGCCGGATCCGACATCGCCTCGGTCGAAGCCGTGGGCGCCACCGGCGCTGAATTCGTGGCGCTGTCGAGCGCCGTGTTCGCCGACGGCACCGACCCCAGGACAGCGGTCGCCACCGCCAACGCGCTGCTCGACGAGACTGCGCCGCGTTTCGAGGACTGAAATGTCATCGGCGACGCTTCCCCTCCAGGCTCTGCTTGCGGTGCTGATGGTCCAGGCGGCGGCCGCGGAGACCATCCCCTTGCCGCAGCCCAAGCCGGAAATCGGCGTCCACACCGATAAGCCGATCGACAAGCCGTTGCCGCAGCCCGCCACCACGGCCGAGCCTGCGCCGCTGCCGTCGGCCGACGCCGTCAATCCCGACCGCTTCGGCGCAAAACCCGCCGACGCGGCCTATGGCGCCTTCCAGCGCGGCCTCTACAAGACAGCTTACAATCTGGCATTGGTCCGGGCGCAAAACGGCGACCCGGCGGCGCAGACCCTGGTGGCCGAGATCCTGTCGCGAGGTCTCGGTGTACCGGTCAATTCGGCGCAGGCGGCGAAATGGTACGCCTTGGCCGCCGAACAGGGTGTGCCGGAATCGCAGTTCCAGTATGCGCTGATGCTGCTCGACGGCCGCTATGTCAAAAAGGATGGAAAAGAGGCCTACGCCCTGATGCAGGCCGCAGCCGAAGCCGGCAACCGGCTGGCGCAATTCAATTTCGCGCAGATGCTGGTCCAGCAGGACCCCGGCGACGCCGGTATGGCCAAGGCGGTCTCCTACTATGAACGCGCCGCTGCGACCGGCCTCGCGGACGCGCAATATGCAATGTCGCAGATCTACGCCAACGGTGTCGGCGGCAAGCCACGCGACGATGCCCAGGCAAGGCGCCTGCTGGCGCAGGCCGCAAGGCAGAACTACGACACCGCGCAAATCGATCTCGCCGCCTGGATGATCGAAGGCCGCGGCGGCGCGCGCGACCTGAAATCCGCCTTCGGCTGGATGAAGCAGGCGGCGGAGGGCGGCAATGTTGCCGCCCAGAACCGCCTGGCCAAGCTCTATATGCAAGGCATCGGCACCGATCCGGACCTGGTCCTTGCCGGTGCCTGGTACATCATTGCCCGCCGCGCCGGCCTCATCGATCCGCAGATGGACGACTTCCTGCAGGGGCTGGACGACGACCAGACCAAGCAGGCGCTGCAGAAGGCCAACCGGCTGCCTTGACGGCGGCCCGCGCGGTCATTGCGAGTGTCACCTCGGCTGCCCTCGCCTGGCACCAACCTGCCCGCTCCCTTGCCTCTTCTGGCGATTTGTGGTCTTGGGAGCCCGAAATCGCTTTCCCAGCGAATATCCCTTACCGACGGCGTGGCCGTAGGCATCATTCCGGATCATCTCATCATGGCCAAGATCAATGGCAACGAAATCCGTCCCGGCTATGTCATCGAGCATGATGGCGGCCTTTGGGTGGCGGTCAGGACCAACACCGTCAAGCCTGGCAAGGGCGGCGCCTACAATCAGGTCGAACTGAAGAACCTCATCAACGGCACCAAGCTCAACGAGCGCTTCCGCTCGGCCGAGACGGTCGAACAGATCCGGCTCGACCTGAAGGATTTTTCCTTCCTCTACGCGCAGGAAGACGCCCTGGTGTTCATGGACACCCAGAGCTACGAGCAGCTCGAATTGAACAAGGACTTCGTCGGCGATCGCGCCGCCTTCCTGCAGGACGGCATGATGGTAACGGTCCAACTCTACGAAGAGCGGCCGATCGGCATTTCGCTGCCCGACTATGTGACGCTGACCATCACCGAGGCCGACCCGGTGGTGAAGGGCCAGACGGCGGCATCGTCCTACAAGCCGGCGATCCTGGAGAACGGCATCCGCGTCCTGGTGCCGCCCTTCATCGGCGCCGGCGAACGCATCATCGTCGACACCAACGAAATCACTTACGTGCGCCGCGCCGACTGACGCATGTCCCCCAACAGTGGCCCGGGTCCGGGTCACCGACATGCATCGAGGCAGAATTTAAAGCGCAGCACCGGGAAAAAGCACTATGGCACGCTCAGCCCTTCTCAACGTCATGGTCCAGGCCGCAATGAAGGCCGGCCGCTCGCTGTCGCGCGACTTCGGCGAAGTGCAGAACCTGCAGGTCTCGATGAAGGGCCCCGGCGACTATGTCAGCCAGGCCGACCGCAAGGCCGAGGACATCGTCTTCGCCGAACTGTCCAAGGCACGGCCCGGCTATTCCTTCCTGATGGAGGAGCGCGGCGTGGTCGAAGGCGACGACGGCCAGCATCGCTGGATAATCGACCCGCTCGACGGCACCACCAATTTCCTGCACGGCATTCCGCTCTTTGCCGTTTCGATCGCGCTGGAGCGCCAGGGCCAGATCGTTGCCGGCGTCATCTACAATCCGGCGATGGACGAACTCTACACCTGCGAACGCGGCGGCGGCGCCTTCATGAACGACCGCCGCTTGCGCGTCGCCGGCCGCATCAAGCTGGTCGACACGGTCATCGGCTGCGGCATGCCGCATCTCGGCCGCGGCCACCACGGCAATTTCCTCGTCGAGCTGCGCAACGTCATGGCCGAGGTTTCCGGCGTCCGCCGCCTCGGCTCCGCATCGCTCGATCTCGCCTATGTCGCTGCCGGCCGCATGGATGGCTTCTGGGAAACCGGCCTGTCTGCCTGGGACATCGCCGCCGGGCTGCTTTTGATCCGCGAGGCGGGCGGCTTCGTCTCCGACATGGATGGCGGCCAGGACATGCTCGACAACGGTTCGGTCGTCGCCGGCAACGAGATCATCCAGCGCGCTTTGCTCAAGGTCGTGAAGAAGCCGCTCTCCTCTCGTTGACAGCCACGGCGCTGATACGCCGCAGTCGCAAAACCGCAACGGAAGCTTGAAATACTGGCCGGCATGCGCCCAGATTGGAGGGCGCGGCGCAGGAACCCGGCTTAGTGAGAGACAACGAACCCTACCCCGATATCCCCTTCATCGGACGCTGGCACTATTCGCGTGCCGAGATGATCGCCGACGGTATCGTCCACGCGGTCGGCATCGTGCTGGCGATATCTGCCGGTTCCGCGCTGCTGGCGCTGGCGGCGTTTCGTGTCGGACCCGGCGAATACATCGCCGCCGCCTTCTACGTGGTTTCGCTGCTCACCGTGCTCTCGGTGTCGATGACCTACAATCTGTGGCCGGTCTCGTCGCCGGCAAAATGGGTGTTGCGGCGTTTCGACCACGCCGCGATCTATCTGCTGATCGCCGCGACCTATACGCCTTTCCTGGCGCAGCTCGAAGGCTCGCCGCTGGCGCGCTGGATGATCGTGCTGGTCTGGACCGCGGCAGCGCTGGGCATTGCCGTCAAGGTGTTCTTTCCCGGCCGTTTCGACCGGCTGGCGATCGGCTTCTATCTCGCCATTGGCTGGAGCGGCATCATCCTGGTCAAGCCGCTTGTCCAGACGCTGCCGACGACATCGATAGCGCTGATCGTTGCCGGCGGCATCGTCTACTCCTGCGGCGTCATCTTCTTCGCCTGGAAGGGGCTGCGCTTCCACAATGCGCTGTGGCACGGTTTCGTCGTCACCGGCGCCAGCCTGCATCTGGCCGCCATGGTCGACTGTCTGGTCATCAATCGCCTCTGACACTATCGACGCGGCAATATTGCCAAGCGCCATTCAATTTGGTCACAATTCCGTTTAGAGTCGCGGTTTACGTGATCGGCGGCGGCATCGGAAACGGGGCACGGATGGCTTTTCTCAGATCCTTCGGCATGGGCAGACGTTCTGATGTCCTGATCTACGACCCGCATAAATTATCGAGCCCGCAGGTCTTTCTGCTGACCATGGTGATCTTCCTGGTCATCGTCGCCTTCATCGCCGCCATCCTCACCCGACAGATCTCAACCGCCTTTGGCAGCAATCCCGGCCTCAATGGCCTGATCGTCGGCGTGCTGGTGGTCGGCATCCTTTTGGCCTTCGCCCAGGTCGGGCGACTGTTTCGCGAAGTGCGCTGGGTCAACTCCTTTCGTGCCGGCTCGGAGACGACAGAACCGGTGCTGCTAGCGCCGATGAAGGCGATGATCGGCCGCTCCTCGGCGACGGCCTTCTCGACCAGTTCGATGCGCACCATGCTCGATTCCATCGCCACCCGCCTCGACGAAAGCCGCGACACCTCGCGCTATCTCGTCGGCCTGCTGGTGTTCCTCGGCCTGCTCGGCACCTTCTGGGGACTGTTGAACACGATCGGCTCGATCCGCGAGACCATCGAATCGCTCGATCCCGGCACCGGTGACGCCGCCGCAGTGCTCGATTCCCTGAAGCAGGGGCTTTCGGCGCCGCTGGCCGGCATGGGCACCGCCTTCTCGTCCTCGCTGTTCGGCCTCTCCGGCTCGCTGGTGCTCGGCTTCCTCGACCTGCAGGCCGGCCGCGCCCAGACGCGCTTCTACACCGAACTGGAAAACTGGCTTTCCTCGGTCACCGACCTGTCGTCGGACATCGTCGTCGCCGACCCGGCCAAAACCGAATCCTCCGACGAGATCCGGGTGCTGTCGGAACGGCTGCGCTCGATGCAGGAGAATGGCGGCGGCTCCAACCCGCGCGTCGCCACCGCCATGGCCAATCTCGCCGACGGCATTTCCGGCCTGGTCAAGAATATGCGCTCGGAACAGCAGATCATGCGCGACTGGGTCGAGGCCCAGTCCGACGAGCAGAAGGCGATGCGCAACACGCTGGAAAAGATCGCCGATGCCCTGAAGAAGCCCGGAGTGCACTGACGTGGCACTCGCCAGGGGCCGGCGCACCGATCGCCGCATCGACTACTGGCCCGGCTTCGTCGACGCGCTGTCGACGCTGCTTTTGGCGATCATGTTCCTGCTCACGGTCTTCGTGCTGGCGCAGTTCCTGCTGGGACGCGAAATCTCCGGCAAGGATACGGCGCTCTCGCGCCTCAACTCGCAGATCAACGAACTGACCCAACTGCTGGCGCTGGAGCGCTCGACGGCGCAGGACAAGGATGATTCACTGGCCAATCTGCAGGCGTCGCTGTCGGCCGCGCAAGCGGAAAAGAGCCGGCTCGAACGATTGCTGGCGCAAGGTGCCGGTGCCGGCGACGCCGCCAATCAGCGTGCAGCGGCGCTCGGCGGCGAACTCGACAGCCAGCGCCAGATCAGCCAGCAGGCGCTGAGCCAGGTCGAGATCCTCAACCAGCAGATCGCGGCACTGCGCAAGCAGATCGGCGCGCTTGAGGATGCGCTCAACGTCTCCGAAATCCGCGACCGCGATTCCAACACCAAGATCGCCGATCTCGGCCGCCGCCTCAACGTCGCGCTGGCGCAGCGCGTGCAGGAGTTGAACCGCTACCGCTCCGACTTCTTCGGCCGTTTGCGCGAAATCCTCGCCGACCGCGAGAACATCCGCATCGTCGGCGACCGCTTCGTCTTCCAGTCGGAAGTGCTGTTCCCGACCGGCTCTGAGGTGATCAACGATGCCGGCAAGGTCGAGATGAAGAAACTCGCCGACGCCATCATCGAGTTGCAGAAGGAAATCCCGCCCGAGATCAACTGGGTGCTGCGCGTCGACGGCCATACCGACAACAAGCCGCTCTCCGGCACCGGCCGCTACCGCGACAATTGGGAACTGTCGACGGCGCGTTCGACCTCGGTGGTGAAATTTCTGATCGAGAACGGCGTGCCGGCCAACCGCCTGGTCGCGGCAGGCTTCGGTGAGTTCCAGCCCCTCGATCCCGCCGACACCGAAGAGGCGCGCAACAAGAACCGCCGTATTGAACTGAAGCTCACCGAACGTTGATCCAAAATCACGCGAACTTGTTCGCCGGTTCAACCTTAGGGCGCAGACGGAGGCCGGCAAGGCCTGAAAAGATTATCTTTTTTTAATTACACATTGTCGCAGGGCGGTCCTAGCCTGCCGCCCGGGCCGAGAACCGCCGGCGATGAATCCCCCCTCATCGCGACGCGACGGAACCGGACGGCCCAAGGCTGGAAGGCAGGCGGACAACCGCCGCCTCCCTCTACAAGAGGAGACGCGTGATGCGCTCTTTTACTCCCAAGACCTCGCTTAGAACTGCAACACTCACGGCGCTCCTCATCGCCGTTCCGCTTGCCGGCGCCTATGCCGCGGGCCATCACAAGGGCGCTCTCGACGCGACCGATCCAACCGATATGACTGGCCCGCGTGTCGAGGCGCTTATCCAACAGGTGCAGGGCGTCCGGCAGGGCATCGTGGACGCAAGACAGGCCAACAACATCACCCCGGCTGTGGCGGAACGCCTGGAAATGCGCACGGCCCACATCAGTCAGGCGGCAGAGAAAGTCGCCGCCTCCGATCACGGCAGGATACCGGCCGCGCAATACCATGATCTGCTGCGCCGTCTCGACAATGTCGACCAGCGGCTGATGATCGACACCGGCAGCGGCTTCATGATCGGCGACGGCGCCGACGGCGGCAATTACCCGAACGGCTGAGGCCATAGCGCCCGAAACGGTCCAAGAGGAAGGAACCGCCTGGCGCCTTCGAAAGCGATCCCGCGGGCGCCCTTTTTTTTTACCAGCCGAGCCACACCGCGATCAGGGCAACCACCGCCGGCACGGTCTGGATGAACAGGATCTTGCGCCCGACCGTTGCCGCGCCATAGAGGCCGGCAATGGCCACGCAAGCCAGAAAGAAGACCTTGACCTGGAAACCGGCCGCACCAAGGTATAGCCCCCAGATCAGGCCGGCGGCGAGGAACCCGTTATAGAGTCCCTGATTGGCCGCGAGCACTTTCGAGGCACTGGCGAATTCCGGGGTCAGGTTGAAAGCCTTGTGCCCGCGCGGCGTGTCCCACAGCACCATCTCCAGATAGACGATGTAGGCATGGATCAAGGCCACCAGCCCGACCAGGATGTTGCCGATCATTTTTTTCCCCCTTGATGTGTTGCCGGCAGCATTTCATGCGCGGCCTCGCCTGCGCAAGGTGCATTTGCCGGACGGCATCCGAGGGTTGCCAACGCTTTTGCGTTGGTGTCTTTTCGCGCGTCCCAATCACGGAAGTCGCCATGTCCTTTCAGAAACTCGACGACCTCGGTCACAAGCTCGAAGCGCTCGAGCATGCGCTGGCCATCCTCGGTGCCGATGAGGCCACGCACATGGCCGTCGGCGGCGGCGAGAAGCGTGCCGAGGCGATGTCGGCACTGGCCGGCATGTATCACACCAGGGCAACGGCGCCCGAGATAGCAGACTGGATCGCCGCGGCCGAACAGGAAGCGCTGGGCGAGGAGCAGCGCGCCGCCGTCTCGGAACTGCGGCGGCAATACACCAACCTGACCTGCCTGCCGGTCGAATTCGTCGAACGCCAGACGACCGCGCGCATGCGTTGCGAGCAGCTGTGGCGCGGCCTGCGCGCCAAGAACGACTGGGCAGGCTTCCAGCCGGCGCTGGAGGGCGTCGTGGCGCTGGTGCGCGAGGAGGCGACGCTGCGTGCCGATGTGCTCGGCCTGGCCCCCTATGACGCGCTGATGGAGCAGTACGACCCCGGCAACCGCACCGCCGACATCACGCCTGTGTTCAGCGACCTGAAGGCTTTTCTGAAAAGTTTCGTGCCGGAGGCGCTGGCGATCCAGGATGCACGGCAGCGCAAGCGCCCGCTGAAGCCGCTTTCGGGCACCTATGCGATCGATCGGCAGCGCGAGCTCGGCCTTGCCATGATGACGGCAGTCGGCTTCGACCTGACGCATGGGTCGCTGTCGGTGTCGCACCACCCTTTCTGCGGCGGCGTGCCGAGCGACGTGCGTATCACCACCCGCTACAAGACGTCCGACTTCCTGTCGGCGCTGATGGGCGTGCTGCACGAGACCGGCCATGCGCTCTACGAACAGAACCTGCCCAAGGCATGGTCGCACTGGCCGCTCGGCAAAGCGCGCGGCATGGCCGTGCATGAAAGCCAGAGCCTGTTCGTCGAGAAGCAGCTAGGCCGCAACCCGGCCTTCTGGCGCTGGGCGCTGCCAGTGGTTGAAAAGCATCTCGGCGAAGCCTGGTCGCTCGACGACATCCTGCCGCACGTGCATCGCGTCGGACGCGGCCTGATCCGGGTCGATGCCGACGAGGTGACCTATCCCCTGCATGTCATCCTGCGCTACGAACTGGAACAGGAACTCGTCTCGGCCCGGCTGGAGGTGGCCGATCTGCCCGAAGCCTGGGACGCCAAGATGCGCGACTATCTCGGCCTTTCCACCATCGACAACCCAGCCGACGGGCCAATGCAGGACGTGCATTGGCCCGGGGCAGCTTTCGGCTACTTCCCCTCCTACACGCTGGGCGCGATGATGGCGGCACAGCAATGGGCGGCGCTGACGCGGGAGCATCCTGCCGCCGACGAGGATCTCGCCAAAGGCAATTTCGAGGCGATCAACGACTGGCGCCGCCAAAAAATCTGGTCACAGGGGTCACGCTGGTCGACGCCGGACCTGCTCGAACGCGCCACAGGCGAAAAGCTCAACGCCACCTATTTCGTGAACCATCTGAAACAGCGCTATGGAGCCGCATAGCGGCTGTCGCCACAGCGCCAGATCTGCCTATTCCGCCGCGCCCCTGAAAGCACTGGCGCCGGTTTCGAACTGCAGCTTGGCCAGCCGTGCATAGATGCCGCCCTTGGCGACAAGGCTTTGATGCGTGCCTTCCTCGACGATCGAGCCGCCATCCATGACCAGGATCCTGTCGGCCTTCAGCACCGTTGCCAGGCGGTGGGCGATGACGATCGTGGTGCGGCCCTGCATCAGCCGTTCCAATGCCGTCTGCACCAGCGTTTCGCTTTCGGCGTCGAGTGCCGAGGTGGCCTCGTCGAGCAACAGGATCGGCGCGTCGCGCAAGATGGCACGGGCGATCGCAACCCGCTGGCGCTGACCGCCTGACAGCGTCACGCCGCGCTCGCCGACTTGGCTGTCATAGCCTTTTTCCAGCTTGAGGATGAATTCATCGGCAAGTGCATCCTTCGCCGCCGTCTCGATTTCGGCCTTGCTGGCTCCCGGCCGGCCGAAACCGATATTGTCACGCGCGCTTGCCGCGAAAATGGTGACGTCCTGCGGCACGATGGCGATGCGCTGGCGGACCGAAACGGGATCGGCCTCGCGCACATCGACGCCGTCGATCAGGATCTTGCCTGTTTCGGGATCGTAAAAACGCAGGATCAGCGAAAACACCGTGCTCTTGCCGGCCCCTGACGGCCCGACGATCGCCACCGTCTCGCCCGGCATGACCTGAAAGCTTAAGCCGTGCACGGCGGCGCGGTCGGGCCTTGCCGGGTAGGAGAAGGAGATATTGTCGAAGACGATCGCGCCCTTGGCGACGGCCGGCAGCGGCTTCGGATCGGCGGGAGCCTGGATCGCCGGCTTCTCGGCCAGGATCTCGGTCAGCCGTTCGGCAGCACCCGCCGCTTGCGCAAGTTCGCCCCACACTTCCGACAGCGCGCCCAGCGCGCCGGCGGCGAACACCGAATAGAGCAGGAACTGGCCGAGCGTGCCTGGCGATATCGAGCCTTCGAGCACGTCGCGCGAGCCGAACCACAGCACCGCCACGACGGACGAGAAGATGGTGAAAATGGCGAAGAAGGTTAAGAAGGAGCGCGCGAAGATCGAGGAGCGTGCCGCCTCGAAAGCAGCTTCCACCGCAGCCGAGAAATGCCCGGTGACCAGCTTCTCATTGGTGAAGGCCTGCAGCGTGCGCACCGCGCCGATCTGCTCGCTGGCATAGGCGGTGGCATCGGCCAGCGTATCCTGCGCCTGGCGTGATTTGCGCCGCACCGAACGGCCGAAGGCGACCAGCGGCAGCACGATCACGGGTATTGCCGCGATGACCAGGCCGGACAGTTTCGGGCTGGTGATGACCATCATCCCCACCGCGCCAAGGCCGAGGATGACATTGCGCAGCGCCACCGAGGCCGTCGCTCCGACCGCCGACTTGACCTGCGTCGTGTCGGCGGCAAGCCGCGACACGATCTCGCCCGACTGGGCGGTGTCGAAGAAGGCAGGCGACAGCGTCGTCACATGGGCAAACACATCGCGCCTGATATCGGCGACGACGCGCTCGCCCAGCGTGATGACGAAATAGTAGCGGCCGGCCGATGCTGCCGCCAGCAGGGCGGCCATAGCCACCAGCGCTGCGAAATATTCGGCAATGAAGGTCGTGCTGGACGACGAGAAGCCATGATCGATCATGCGACGCACCGCCAGCGGCAGCGCCAGCGTGGTTGCCGCCGCGATAACCAGCGAGATAATGGCGCCGACGACCAGCGTGCGGTAGTGCGTGATGTAGGGGAACAGGCGCTTGAGCGGCTTGAGCGAACGCCGGCGCTCGTCTGCGCTGGTGATTTGCGCCATCCCGATGTTTCCTCCAGCCGTCCTTGGGGTCTGCGCCTCAATATGCGCTTGCCGCGGCCTTGTGATTCAATTCCGGCTGATGTATAGGCTCGCCGACCGTTTTAGAAGCCGTGGCTCCTCAATAGCTGCGGCTTCGAGTTTTAAAAAGGGGCGCATCGACGCAGGCTTATGCCCGTCGGCAGCGCCGGCAAGCCAGGAACCGAACCATGAAGACCGACATCCATCCCGATTACCACACCATCAAGGTCGTCATGACCGACGGCACCGAATACACGACCCGTTCGACCTGGGGCAAGGAAGGCGATACGATGAACCTCGATATCGACCCGACCACCCACCCGGCTTGGACCGGCGGCCAGCAGACCCTGCTCGACCGCGGCGGCCGCCTGTCGAAGTTCAAGAAGCGTTTCGAAGGTTTCGGCATCTAATTGCATGTCGCCCAAAAGTGCGAAGCGGTTTTGGGATAACGACTTGCATCAAGTAAGAACTTAAGCCAAACGAGCTTTCACAGATCGAAAACCCGCCCTTGTGGCGGGTTTTTTGTTGCGGCGCGGTCCTACTCGGCCAGCAATTCCCTTAACGCCATGCGCTTGTAGGCGGCGACCAGCCTGTCGCCCTCCTGCCGCTCAACCGAGATCGCCAGCCGCATGGCGGCCTCGCCCATCTGCCAGACCAGAAACGCCGTGGTTTCCAGTGTCGCCGGATCGGCTGCCGGCCGCAGCCGTTTCAGCACCGCGCTGAGGAATTCGGCGTTGGCACGGCTGTCGGCGAGTTCGAGCTGGCGCAGCGCCTTGTCAGCCTGCGTGCCCGACCAGATGTCGCGGATCACCGGCTCGGCCAGGAACAGCCGGTAATAGATGTCGACCAACTCTGAAAACGCGGACTGCAGGCCTTCGGCGTCGCTGATGCCAGCCAGTGCTGCCGAAATGCAGGACTGGCTTTCGGCGGTGTAGCGCTCGGCCAGCGCCCAGATGATCGCCCGCTTGTCCGGAAAGAACTGATAGAGCGACCCGATCGACACCCCAGCGCGCTCCGCCACCTCACCCATGCGCATGGCATCGCTGCCTTGCTCGGCGATCAGCGCCGAGGCAGCCGCCAGCATGCGCTCGACCCGCTCGCGGCTGCGCTGCTGGCTCGGCGCCCGACGCGGTGAAGCAGCCTGCTGCTGTGCGGAAACGGGGGTTGCCGCGTCTTCCATACCTGACTCCAAATGCCGCCAAAATCACTTGACTCGAAAAATACGAGGGTTTATCACGTTTTGCAAATGTGAGGATTAATCACGTTTATGCGGAGGAAAGCACAATGGGCATCTGGAGCAACTGACATGATCGCGAAACTTCTTCCCACTCTCATCTTCATTGCCGCACTTGGCTCAGGCGTCGTCGGCGGCGTCTTCTTTGCTTTCTCCAGCTTCGTCATGCCGGGCCTCGCCCGCATGCCAGCCGCAAGCGGCATTGCCGCGATGAATTCCATCAACGTCACAGCGGTGACGCCGCTGTTCATGACAGCACTGTTCGGCACGGCTCTCTTCTGCATCGTTGTCGCCATCGGTGCGGTGATCGGCTGGAACCAGCCAGGCTCGCTCTGGCTGGTTGCCGGCAGCCTGCTCTATCTCATCGGCATCGTGGTGGTGACGATGATCTTCAACGTCCCGCTCAACGATGCGCTCGCCGCCCTCGATCCGGCCAGCAGCAATGGCGCAAGCCTGTGGTCGCGCTACCTCAACGAGTGGGTGATGTGGAACCATGTCCGCACCATCAGCGGCATAGCCGCGCTGGCATCCTTCTGGTTCGCCGCGCGTTGAAAAGGATGGATGGAGCCACCGATGAAGGATCAATATTCGAATATGGCCTTCGGCATGGCAATCGGCGTTGGTGTCGGCGCCGCGGTCGGCACCGCTCTGGATGACCTTCCGATGGGCGTCGCCGTGGGTATTGCGATTGGCGCCGCCTTCGGAGCGTGGCGACGCAAGTGACGGCAGCGCCGGCGGCCTCTACGCCTTTGTCTTCCGATCGGAATGACCGAGGTCGCGGTCCGGATCAATGACATCGCGGACCAGTTGCTTCAGCTTGGCCGCGTCCGGAAAACCGCCGTCGCGCTTGCGATCCCAGACAAGCACGTCATTGCAGGAAATGGTGAAGATGCCGCCGGTGCCCGGCACCAGCGTCACCTCGCCAAGGTCCGTGCCGAAGGTCGACAGCAGCTCCTGCGCCATCCAGCCGGCGCGCAGCAGCCACTGGCACTGCGTGCAATAGGTGATGCGGATGGCGGGGAGGATCTGCTCGCTCATGCCGGGCTGAGCTCCGCTCATGCCGGGCTGAGCTCCGCTCATGCCGCGCTGAGCTTGGCCATGGTCTCGTCGTCGACTTCGAAGTTGGCGTAGACGCTCTGCACGTCGTCGTCGTCCTCGAGCGTGGCGACCAGTTTCATCAGCGACTGTGCCCGCTCCTCGTCGACCGGAACGTTGTTCTGAGGCCGCCAGATCAGCTTCACCGATTCTGCCTCGCCGAGCGAGGTTTCCAGAGCCTTCGACACCTCACCGAGATTCTCGAAGGCGCAATAGATGGTGTGGCCTTCCTCGTCGGTTTCCACGTCGTCGGCGCCGGCTTCGATTGCCGCTTCCATGACCTTGTCGGCGCTGCCGGCCGATGCCGGATAATAGATCTCGCCGACGCGGTCCCACATGAAGGAAACCGAGCCCGTTTCCCCCATCGCACCGCCGGCCTTGGTGAAGGCAGCACGCACATTGGACGCCGAGCGGTTGCGGTTGTCGGTCAGCGCCTCGACAATGACGGCGACGCCGCCCGGGCCATAGCCCTCATAGCGCACGGCTTCGTAATTCTCGGCATCGCCCATCGAGGCCTTGTTGACGGCGCGCTGGATGTTGTCCTTCGGCATCGACACCGCCTTGGCGTTCTGGATCGCCAGCCGCAAGCGCGGGTTCATCGATGGATCGGGCGTCCCGCTTTTAGCGGCGACGGTGATTTCGCGCGCCAGCTTGGAAAACATTTTAGACCGCACCGCATCCTGGCGGCCCTTGCGGTGCATGATGTTCTTGAACTGTGAATGGCCAGCCATGGCACCCCTGTCGTCTTCTCGGCTAGAGCATCGCGAAGCGAAGTGATCTGACCTCGTCTGCCGCAATGCCCGAATTCAAAATTTCAGAGCGTCCCAGGTGCACCTCTTGGAAGCACGGCGTTCTCTGTCGGAATGGCCGGCTTATAGATAAATCGGCTCAATTCGTCCAGCCGCACCGCGCACGGGACGCGCGCCATGGGCTGCAGCAAGCATTCACGCCTCCAGATCGGATTTCAGCCGGTCGATGATGCTGAGCGCATGGCCGGCATACTGGCTGATCCAGCGGTCGTGGATCTGCTTGATCGGCAGCGCGTTGAGATGGTTCCAGCGCTCGCGGCCGTCGCGCCGCGCAACGATTAGGTCGGCCTCCTCCAGCACCTTCAGATGCAGCATGACCGTGCAGCGATCGATATCGGGAAAGGCCTCGCACAGCATGCCGGTCGTCTTCGGCGCGTCCTTCAGCTGATCCAGCATTTCGCGCCGGCGCGGATGCGCCAGCGCCTTGAAAACATTGTCGTCTTGCGATCTGCTTGACATGTTATGTTTATATAACATATCTTTGGACCGATCAAGGGAAGGAGCTGTGGATATGTCACTTGGATTCAGTGTTTCCGGACGCATCGGCAAGCCGGTCGCCGACGTCTTCGACGCAGTCGTCAATCCGAAGAAACTGAGCGGCTATTTCACCACGATCGGCGGCGCCAGCGCCCCGCTGGAAGCCGGCGCCGGCGTCGTCTGGTGGGGCAAGGTGCCGGTTGAGGTCGACGAAGTGGTCAAGGACCGCCGCATCGTGCTGCGCTGGGATGCCACCGATGAGGACGGCAAGCCGGCCTACAAAACCCGCATCGAGATGAACTTCGAACCGCTGGACGATGGTGGCACCTTCGTCACCATCGCCGAGAGCGGCTGGCAGGAAGGCGCGGTCGGCCTGAAGAAGTCCTACCTCAATTGCGAGGGCTGGTCGCAGATGCTGGCCTGCATGAAGGCCTATGTCGAGTACGGCATCAATTTGCGCGACGGCTACTACCGCAGCGAGATGAAAGGCGAACCCGCCAACGAGACCAATATCTGACCATTAGGAGCATTCCATGGACATCCACGAAAAACCGACCGCCGAAGCCGGCATGCTGATCCGGCGGCCTGTCGCCGAAGTGTTCGAGGCCTTCATCGACCCGGCCATCACAACAAAATTCTGGTTTACCCATGGCAGCGGCCGGCTGGACAGCGGCGAGCAGATCCACTGGGAATGGCGCATGTACGGCGTCTCGACGACGGTCGACGTCAGCGAGATCGTTCCGAACGAAAAGATCGTCATGCAGTGGAGCGATCCACCGACCACCGTGGTCTGGACTTTCACCGAAATGCCTGGCGAGACAACTTTTCTCGAGGTTCGCAATTTTGGCTTCGCCGGCGATGGCGACGGGCAGGTGAAAGAGGCCGTCGGCTCAACCGGCGGCTTCACGCTGGTGCTGGCCGGTGCCAAGGCGTGGCTGGAACAAGGCCTGACGCTCGGCCTGATCGGCGACCGTCACCCGAAGGGCGTGCCGGCTAACTGAACCGGCGGGCTTGGGATCGCCGCTTTTCCTGCTCGCGACGAGCTTGAGCCCAATTCTCGGCCGGAGCTTCCGGAATGTCCAAGATATCGATCTCGCTGTCAGGCAATTCAGCCAGCTGGCCAACTGATCGCGCTGATTCTGGCTAAGGTCCCTGCTGCTCTTGCCTCAATGCCCGCCGCCCGGCTTCTTGCGCCGCCGCGCCAGCATGTTGAGCCCCTCGACCAATGCCGAAAAGCCCATCGCCGCATAGATGTAGCCCTTGGGCACATGGTAGCCCATGCCGTCGGCGATCAGTGTCATGCCGATCATCAAAAGGAAGCCCAGCGCCAGCATGACAATGCTCGGGTTCTTGGCGATGAAGTTGGCCAGCGGCCCGGCCGCCAGCATCATCACGCTCACCGCCACGATCACGGCGATGTACATGATGGCGATCTCGTCGGTCATGCCGACGGCGGTGATGATCGAATCGATCGAGAAGACCAGGTCGAGCAGCAGGATCTGGAAGATCGCGCCGGCAAGGCTGATCTGCAGCGTCTCGCCCATCATCGTATCCTTGTGGTCGTCGGGATCGACCGTGTGATGGATCTCCTTGGTCGCCTTCCAGACCAGGAACAGACCGCCGGCGATCAGGATCAGGTCGCGCCAGGAAAAACCGTGACCGAAGGCCGTGAACACCGGTGTGGTCAGCTGGACGATGATCGAAATGGTGGCCAGCAGCACCAGCCGCATGATCAGCGCCGCCGAGATGCCGAGCCGGCGGGCGCGGGCCCGTTGTGCTTCCGGCAGCTTGTTGGTCAGGATCGAGATGAAGATCAGATTGTCGATGCCGAGCACGACCTCGAGCACAATCAGCGTCAGCAGCGCGACCCAGGCGGTTGGATCGGACACAAATTGAAAATGCGGCGCCAGGAATTCGATGAGCTGCATGGAGGTCGTCCCCTCTTTTAACGATCTAGAGCAGTGTCGCCGGCAGTTAGGTACTAAGCGTGCCTATATCAATGTCATGACCAAAAGGACGGTGCGGTTTCCTCCAGCCGCGGGCCGCGACGAAACGGCGCGATCCGCTCGGTCAGCCCGGTGCGGTCGGAAATATCGACGCCGACGCCGCACAAGGTCGCCGGTCCGGTCGCCGCTTCGAAGCGGCCTTTCGGCACTTTCGACAGGAACCGATTGAGCGGCTCCTCCTTGTCCATGCCGAGCGAGGAATCATAGTCGCCGCACATGCCGGCGTCGGACATATAACCGGTGCCGCCATTGAGGATCTGGTGATCGCCGGTCGGCTGGTGGGTATGGGTGCCGACGACGAGGCTGGCACGGCCGTCGACGAAATGCGCGAAGCACATCTTTTCCGAGGTCGCCTCGGCGTGGAAGTCGATGATCACCGCATCCGCCTGCTCGCCGAGCGGACAGGCGGCAAGCTCGCGTTCGCCGGCCTGGAAGGGATCGTCGAGTTCGGGATGCATGAACACCCGGCCCATAATGTTGGCGACCAGCACGCGCGCGCCGCTCCTGGCGATGTAGACGCCGGAGCCGCGCCCGGGCGTGCCCTTGGGAAAGTTCGAGGGGCGCAGGAAGCGCTCTTCGCGCGGCGCGAAGGCTAGTGCGTCGCGCTGGTCCCAGACATGGTTGCCGGTTGTGACGACATCCGCACCGGCCGCGATCGTCTCGCGAAAGATATCTTCGGTGATGCCGAAGCCGCCGGCGGCGTTCTCACCGTTGACGATGACGAAATCGAGTTTGAAGTCGGAGATCAAGCCGGGCAGTTGTTCCCACACCGCCGTCCGTCCTGTCTTTCCAACCATGTCACCGAGGAAGAGAAGTCTCATATGATCCCGCACCGAAGGTCAGCGAAGCAAAAGCTGCATGACGTCTGTGAAAGATCATGCGTCCTTTTATCTACAATTTTGACGCGAAGCGGCGCAACCCGCTCTCGGTCAGTATTTCCGGAATGACGACGTCATGTTCCTCATCCGGCACCATTGCCACCTCCTGGCAGTCGAAGGCGATGCCGACCAGCCGCGGCGGCTGTCCCTTGTCGATCAGCTTGGCGATGGCGCGGTCGTAATAGCCGGCACCATAGCCGATGCGATGGCCGCGCGCATCGAAGGCGGCGAGCGGCACCAGCATCACCGAGGGGTCGAGCACTTCTGCTTCTTCATGCGGGCCGACCGTGCCGAAACCCATCTCGACCATCGGCGCGCCGCGCACCAGTTCGCGAAAGACGATCGTGGTTTTGTCGAGAATGGCCGGCAGGCAAAGCCGCGCGCCCCTTTCGCGCAAGGCAAACATCAGCGGCCTGACGTCGACTTCCGAGCGCATCGGCCAGAAGCCGGAAACGATCTGGCCCGGCTCAATGTGGAGGTGATCGCGTGCCGTCTCTGCCATTTCAAGCGCGACCTCCACCCGCCAGAATTCGTCGAGCGCATCGCGGCGTCCGAGGGCCTCGCGGCGAAGCTGCTTTTTGAGGTCTTTGAGAGAGGTCATGCAGTCAGGGTAGAAAAGGTCAGATCTGGATGGAGTGTTGGGAGCGACGTTTTCCACCGCAATCATCCACCGAAATGCGGGACGCGTGGCAATAAGTGACGATCCACACAACCGGTGGAGAGAGCGATCCCGGGAACCTACAAAGTAGGTGGGCGCCGTGTGAGAAAACCCACGGGTCTTCCCAGGGACAGCTCCCTAAGGATCGTTAAGGCCCCGGGGAAAATGTTCTCCTGCCGGGAAGCACAGACCGTCCCGCCCAATATAGGCTGCCGGCCGGCTAAGCGCCAGTGAGACGGGCACTCTTTCCGTGTTGGGTTCAGGCCCTCGCGCCGCCAACACCTCACCCTTGCACAGGCACGGCCTCGTCCTTACGGTCGCGATGACCAACCGAGGAGCAAGAATGCGTTTCGAAGGCACGGCGGCCTATGTCGCCGACAAGGATCTGATGGTGGCCGTCAATGCGGCGATCGCGCTGGAGCGGCCCTTGCTGGTCAAGGGCGAGCCCGGCACCGGCAAGACGGAACTGGCCCGCCAGGTGGCGGCTGCACTCGGCCTCGACCTCATCGAATGGCACGTCAAGTCGACGACGCGGGCGCAGCAGGGCCTGTACGAATATGATGCCGTCTCGCGGCTGCGCGACAGCCAGTTGGGCGACGAGCGCTTTAACGACATCAGGAACTACATCAAGCGCGGCAAACTCTGGGAGGCTTTCGCCGCCGGCAGGAAGGTCGTGCTCTTGATCGACGAGATCGACAAGGCCGACATCGAATTCCCAAACGATCTCCTGCAGGAACTCGATCGGATGGAGTTCTTCGTCTACGAGACCGGCGAAACCATCCGCGCCGCCGTCAGGCCGATCGTCATCATCACCTCCAACAACGAGAAGGAGTTGCCGGACGCGTTCCTGCGCCGCTGCTTCTTCCATTACATCCGCTTTCCCGACGTCGACACGCTGCACAGAATCGTCGACGTCCACTATCCCGGCATCAAGCAGAACCTGGTTCGGGCAGCCCTCACCCAGTTCTACGAGATCCGCGAAGTGCCGGGGCTGAAGAAAAAACCGTCGACCTCCGAGGCGCTCGACTGGATCCGCCTGCTGGTCGCCGACGATATCGCGCCCGAGGATCTGCGCGCCGACCCGAAGAACGCGTTGCCCAAGCTGCATGGCGCATTGTTGAAGAACGAACAGGATGTCCATCTGTTCGAGCGGCTTGCCTTCATGGCGCGCAGGCAAGGGTGAGGCGCCGGGCACTGGCTACGATCGAGCTTCGCTTGCGCCCTGAGCACGATGACGGTCCCTTGCCTCTTGCGGCGCGACGTTTCTGGGGCCGAAGACGACGAAGCTGATGACGGCAAGGGCAAGAACGCCGATCCCGCTATAGAGCATCACCCAGCCAAAACCGTTGACCAAGGCGGCATGCGCAAGCGCGCCGGACGGGTCGAGGGTCGCCAGCCTGGGCGAATATTGCGAGAGGCCATCGAGATTTCCGGTGGCGATCTTTTCCGCCAACGCGCGCAATTCGTCCGGGTCAAGGGCCGTGCCCAATGCGGTTTTGAGATAGGAAGCAATTCCCTGCGTCAACAGCAGGCCCAGCACCGCGATGTTGATGGCGAGCGTGATCAGCCGCGCGCTGATATCGATGCCCGAAGCCATGCCGGCGCGATCCGGCGACACCGAACCCGTCGTGATGTTGGTGGTCGGTGAGTTGGTGAGGCCGATACCGATACCGGCGATCAGCGTACCGGGCAGCATGGTCAGCCAGCTGGCTCCCTCAAGGCTCGAACCTATCCTCATGGCGATAAAGCCGACCCCCAATGTCAGCAACCCGAGCGGGATCGCCACCCGCGCCTGATAGCGGGCGCGCAGGCGCTCGGCGGTCGAGGACATCAGCATCAGGGGAAGCGTGTAGACGAGCAGCAGCAGGCCGGTCGTGGTGCTGTCGTAGCCGAGCACACCCGAAAAATAGATCGGCAGATAGATGATGAACGGCCAATAACTGAAATTCATGCCGATGCCGCCCATGATCGCTCCCGAAAATTGACGGATCCGGAACACCGAGAAATCGAACATCGGGTAGGGGCTGATCTTCTCGGCAACGAGGAACGCGGCGAAGGCCAGCACGGCAGCACTTGCTACGCCGATGCGGGCGCCAGAGCCGAGATCGGCCCCTTGCGTGATCAGATAGGAGAAGCCGAACACCGCGAACGAGAGCGTCAGGATACCGGCACGGTCAAGCTTCTGGGCATTGCGGTCGCGCGATTCGGTGACGCCGGCACCGATGAAGACCAGGGCAAGGAGGGCAAGCGGCACATGGATGAGGAACACCCACTGCCAGTTCGAGAATGCGACGATCAATCCACCGATGGCGGGACCAAAGCCAAGCCCGATGCCCGACACGACGCTCCAGGCCACAAAAGCCTTGCCGCGTTCGCTGCCGTCCTGAAACTGGTGGGACAAGACGGCCACGCTGCAAGTGAACATCGCCCCTCCCGCCAGGCCTTGCAGGAAGCGTGCAATGATGAGGAGCGGAGCGCTCGCTGCGAGGCCGCACAGCAATGAGGCCAGGCCGAAGGCGATGGTGGCGATCACCATCACGCGTTTGCGGCCGAAGCGGTCGGCCAGCGTTCCTGTCGCCATCAGCACCGTGGTGCAGGCAATGGTGTAGGCGTTCATGATCCATTGCAGATCCTTGAAGTCGGCGGCGAGCACGCTTTCCAGTTTCGGAAGGATCACCGGGACGCTGGAGATTTCGAGGCCGAACAGCAGCGAGGCAAGGCAGGCCCCGGCAAGCGCAACGGTGTTTCGGTTGATTTGAAACGTCATGTCGATCACTTTCTGTCGAAGCATTCTGGAACCGGGCTGGCTCTTCAAACTGCGGTCGAGATGACATAGACGAGGCTTGACCATGAAAAAAGACTATGCATTTCTATTTCAGAGATAACAAAATGGAATGCCGGAGATGGCCAGTCTCGATGTCGATGCCGTGCGCACTTTCGTCATGGTGGCCGACCTGCAGAGCTTCACCCGGGCGGCTGCAGCACTTGGCAGCACCCAGGCGACGATCAGCGTCAAGTTGCGGCGGCTCGAGGAAAAGCTCGGCGCACGTTTGATCGAACGAACCCCGCGCCGCGTGGCACTGTCGGAAAGGGGGGCTGTCTTCCTGCCCGTGGCCCGCGAATTCCTTGCCGCCCATGAACGCGCCGTCGCGGAATTTTCCGCGGCGCCATGTCGGCTTGCGCTCGGCTTCGTCGATCATGTCGCGGGGCCTGAGCTTTCCACGCTGATCGCCCAGCTTCATGCCCACGATCCGTCGCTCGCGCTCAACATACGGATCGATACCAGCTCCATGCTGGAAGACGCTTTCGATCGCGGCGAACTCGATGCGGTGATTGTGCACCAGGAAGATGACAGTCGACGCGGTGAAGCTTTGTCGCGCACCCACTATGGCTGGTTCGCGGCACCTGGCTTCGAATGGCGACCAGGCACGCCCCTGCGCCTGGCTCTTTTAAGCACCAGATGCAATTGCCCGGACCGTATGAGAGCGGTCGAGGCGCTGGACCGGGCAGGCATCGCCTGGAATGAGGCTTTCGTCGGCGGCGGCGGCGCTGCCGTCAACATCGCGGTATCGGCGGGCTTTGCCCTTTCCGCCCTCGCTTACCGGGTTGTGCCCCCGGGCTTGATCGAGGTGGGCCGCAAACTCGGCCTGCCACCAATTCCCCCGTCCGAGATCGTTTTGCAGTCGCACGCTCTGCCGCCGCGGGCGCGGGAGGCGCTGCACATGCTCGCGACCGCTTTTCGCGAATATAGTTCGCCTGCCGAATAGGAAGGGTGTTCCTGATCCCGATTCTATTGGTATGGATCGGGTTCCAGACTTCAGAGGGAACGAAATGTCCGAGATAATCGTCCGCCCGCTCGCGCAGTCCGACCACGCCGATTGGCGGCGCCTGTGGACCGACTATCTCACCTTCTATGAGACGAAGCTGCCGGAAGAGGTCTACGCCGTCACCTGGAAGCGGCTGTTCACTCCGGGCGAATTCGAGCCAAAAGGCTTCATCGCCACACTGGACGGCAAGGCGGTCGGTCTCACGCACTACCTGTACCACCGCTCCGGCTGGTCGGAGAAAAACAACTGCTATTGCAGGATTTGTTCGCCGACCCGGATGTGCGCGGCAAGGGGATCGGCGCCGCCCTTATCAACGCAGTGAAGGAAGAGGCGGCAAAGATCGGCGTCAAGAATGTCTACTGGATGACGCACGAGACCAACGCCACCGCGCGCAAGCTTTACGACCACGTCGCCCGCCGCACGGGCTTCATCGAGTATGATTTGCTGTAACCGGCCATGTTCATCCCCTTCTTCCTTGAACTGAAGGCTGCACGCGTTCCCGTCTCGCTCAGGGAATATCTGTCGCTGCTGGAAGGGCTGGAAGCCGGGCTGGTCGACTACGACGTCGAAGGTTTTTACTACCTCGCCCGTGCGGCGCTGGTGAAGGACGAGCGCCATATCGACCGCTTCGACCAGGTGTTCGCGCATGTCTTCAAGGGCATCGAAGCACTGGGCGGGCCGGATGCAGTCGATATCGCCAACATCCCCGAGGAATGGTTGCGCCGCCTCGCCGAAAAGCACCTGACCGACGAGGAGAAAAAACTGGTCGAGGCGCTCGGCGGTTTCGAGAAACTGATGGAGACATTGAAACAGCGGCTGCAGGAGCAAAAAGGCCGTCACCAGGGCGGCTCGAAATGGATCGGCACCGGCGGAACCTCGCCATTCGGCGCCTATGGCTACAATCCCGAAGGCGTGCGCATCGGCCAGCATGAAAGCCGCAACCGCCGCGCGGTGAAGGTCTGGGACAAGCGCGAGTTCAAAAATTTCGACGATGCCGTGGAGCTCGGCACGCGCAACATCAAGGTCGCACTGAAGCGCCTGCGCCGCTGGGTGCGCGAGGGTGCCGAGGAGGAGTTCGACCTGTCCGGCACTATTCACGCCACTGCCGAACATGGCTATCTCGACGTGCGGACGCGGCCAGAGCGACGCAACGCGGTGAAGCTTTTGATGTTCTTCGATGTCGGCGGTTCGATGGACGACCACATCAAAGGCGTCGAGGAGCTGTTCTCGGCCGCCCGCGCCGAATTCCGCCAGCTCGAATATTTCTATTTTCACAACTGCCTCTATGAGGGCGTGTGGAAGGACAATCGCCGCAGGCATGCCGAGGTGATTCCGACCTTCGACCTGCTTCACAAATACGGTCCGGACTACAAGGTGATCGTCGTCGGCGACGCCTCGATGAGCCCTTACGAGATCGCTCACCCCGGCGGTTCGGTCGAGCACTGGAATCCGGAGGCGGGCAGCGTCTGGCTCGGCCGTCTGCTGCAGCAATGGCCGAACGCGGTATGGCTGAACCCCGAAGACCCCAAGAACTGGGGCTACACCCACTCGATTGCGATGATCCGCGACATCTTCGGCGGCCGCATGTTCCCGCTGACGCTGGCCGGGCTTGAGGGCGCGACCAAGCAGCTTTCAAGAAAGCACTGAAAGACCGACAGGAGATCCGATGACCTGCTTCCTCTGCCTGCAATGCGGCGTCCAGTTCGCGGCGACAGAGACGCCGCCAGAACATTGCCCGATCTGCGAGGACGAGCGCCAATATGTGCGCTGGGAGGGCCAAGCGTGGATCACGCCGGAGGAACTTGCCGAAGGACACCGGCTTGTAATGAAGGACGATGCCGGCGTTCTCGCCTTCGGCATCGAGCCGCGCTTCGCCATCGGCCAACGGGCGCTGCTGGCGCAGACGCCACACGGCAACGTGCTGTGGGACTGCGTTTCGATGGTCAGCGACGAGGCGGTGGCCGAGATCAACCGCCGCGGTGGCCTGGCGGCGATCGCCATCTCGCACTGCCACTATTATTCGGTGATGGCCAGTTGGAGCGAGGCGTTTGGCGGCGTGCCGATTTATCTCCATGCCGATGACCGCCAATGGATCATGCGACCGCACAAGGCGATCGTCAGTTGGGAAGGCGAGACGCTGGCCATAAACCCTTCGCTGACGCTCATCCGCTGCGGCGGCCACTTTGCCGGCGGTCAGGTACTGCACTGGAAACGCGATGTCGGCGACGTCTTGCTGGCCGGCGATATCTTGCAGGTGACGCCGACGCGCCGCCATGTCAGCTTCATGTACAGCTATCCGAACTACATTCCGCTCAATGCAGCGGCCGTGCGCCGCATCGCGGCGGCACTGGAGCCATTCGCGTTCGACCATATCTATGGTGCATGGTGGAACCAGAGTGTCATCGGGGGCGCAAAAGCGGCCTTGGCTGCTTCGGTCGATCGCTATCTCAGGGCGATCGCATAAAGATCACGATCGAAAATGCGGGCAAATCGCGTAACAAATGCCTATCTTGGTGCGAATATGAGGTTGCAATCCGCGCATGATCCGAACCTCCGGTTCGGAAAGGATTATGCGCAAAACCAAAGTACTACAGCGTCCTTTGCGCGTCCGATGGGCGCGCGGCGCTGTAGTGGCGAGCCGGCAAGGCTGAGGAGATCACATGGACACCCACACCTACCCTGTAACCCGCACCGACGCCGAATGGCGCGCCCGGCTGACGCCGGAGCAGTATGCCGTCATGCGCGGCCACGGCACCGAGCGGCCGGGAAGCTGCGCTTTGCTCTACGAGAAGCGCGCCGGCACCTTTTCCTGCGTCGGCTGCGACCAGCCTTTGTTTGAATCCAAGCTGAAGTTCGAGAGCGGCACCGGCTGGCCGAGCTTCAACGACCCGGTGCCGGGTTCGGTCGAAAACACCGTCGACCGCAGCTACGGCATGGTTCGCACCGAATGCCATTGCGCCCGCTGCGGCAGCCATCTCGGCCATGTTTTCGAGGATGGCCCGCCGCCGACCGGCCTGCGCTATTGCATCAACGGCGTGGCGCTGAAATTCGAGCCGGCGGCCTGAACCGAAATTCGATTGAATGAATGAAAAGGGCGGTTGCGGCCGCCCTTTTCATTGCCCCCCGGCCGAACGCGGTGGGCGCCCGTGTCCGCTCTCAGACCACGACCGTCAGGATCAGCCATAATGTGGCGCCGAGCGTCATCAGTGAGGCCTTGGCGCCACCGGCCTTTTCCGTGGTTCGCCATACGGAAAAGGTCAGAAAGAGGTTGTAGGGCACCGGTGCGAAATGCACCGCCAGAACCAGCGCCAGCGGCAGCTTCAGTCCGAGCAGGACGATCGCGGCCACCAGAGATGCTACGTTGAGCGCCGTGCCGACAAGAACAAGGTCGCGCCAGAACAGCCGGTCGAGCGGCACCTGGCCTTGCCAGCGTGAGCGGAAAAAGGAGCCGATACCCTCTGGCAACACCGGATGTCTATCCCTGCCTCAGGACTTCGGTTACCGCGCGCTCGAAACGCGAACATTCGGTCACCAGCCAGTCGGCCATGGCTGGCCAGTTGTCCTCGGCATAGCAGTTCACCCGCCACATCGAATTGATGCCGAGATCCTCGCAACTCTGTTCCGGCCTGAGCTTCAGCCGGGCTTCGATATCAGGCTGGAACGGTTTCAACCGCGACCACGCTTGCGTGGCGCCGAACTTCTCGTTGCGGCCGAAGAAGACGCCGACCTGGCTCTGCGCCGGCGCGACATACATGGAAAGGACCAAGGCGAAATCGGGCAGCCCGCGCTGCCAGAACCAGGGTCCGCGCCTCGCCATCAGAGCCCTTTCTTCCGGATGCCGCTCGGCGAACAGCGTCCAGAAGCCGCGCTGGCGGAATTCAGAGGCGCGGCGGGCGCCGAAGTCGAATTCGCTCATGGCTCGATGCTCGCTCCGGCATCATGCTCGGCCGGAGACTGTTTCGAAATTCGCTCCGGCGAGTCATATGGTGGTGGTTTCGAGAACCGGAGCGGAGCGTACTTAAAGTACGTGAGCTCAGTTCTACTGCATTGCAGTAGAACTAGGGAAGCGCAGAAAACGCCACCAGATGGCCGCCGGAGTAGAATTTCCAGACGGTCTCTACACCATGCCGAGTGCGGCCTTATACAGATCGAGGATGGTTTCCTCTTCCTGACGCTCGGCCTGGTCCTTCTTGCGCAGCCGGATGATCGTGCGCATCGCCTTGGTGTCGAAGCCTGTGCCCTTGGCCTCGGCGAACACTTCCTTGATGTCGTCGGAAATGGTCTTCTTCTCTTCCTCGAGCCGCTCTATGCGCTCGATGAAGGCACGCAGCTGGCCGGCGGCAACAGTCTGGCTGGTATCGGTGATATCGTCGGCCATATTTTTCTCCACATCGTTTCTGCGCCGCGACTCGGGATGCATGCAGCGGCGAATTGAGCGGGCTCGATGCCCGACCGGCGGCGGCGGGTCAAGCTGTTATCGATGATCGAACTGATGCTGCCGCCACGATGCGGACAGCGATCCCCAGGAAGGTATCAATTAGCTGAAAGCGATCAGCAGATCCTTGGCATCGATCTGGTCGCCTGCCTTGACCAGCACCTCGGCGACCGTGCCGTCGCGCTCGGCATGCAGCGCCGTCTCCATCTTCATCGCTTCGATGGAAAGCAGCACGTCACCGGCCTTCACAGCCTGGCCGGCAGCCACCGAAAGCGCAGAAACGACGCCCGGCATCGGTGCGCCGACATGCGCCTCGTTGCCGGGTTCGGCCTTGCGGCGGGCCTTGGCGGCGGACGCGCCATGCGCCCGGTCAGGCACCTTGACACGGCGCGGCTGGCCGTTGAGCTCGAAGAACACGGTGACCATGCCCTTCTCGTCGACATCGCCGATGGCCAGGCAGCGCACCACCAGCGTCTTGCCCTTCTCGATGTCGACGAAGATCTCGTCTTCCGGCTTCATGCCGTAGAAATACGTCGGCGTCGGCAGCACGCTGACCGGCCCATAGGTTTCCTGCGCGCCGGCGAAATCCGTGAACACCTTCGGATACATCAGCCACGAGGCGAATTCGAATTCCGACAGCTTGCGCTCGAGCTTCTCCTCGATTTCCTTGCGGTTGGCCTTGAGGTCGGCTGGCTTGAGAAGCGAGCCGGGCCGCACCGTGATCGGCTTGTCGCCTTTGAGCGCCTTCCTCTGCAGCGCCACCGGCCACCCGCCTGGCGACTGGCCGAGGTCGCCGCGCAGCATCGAGACGACCGAATCCGGGAAGGCGATATCCCTATCCGGGTTTTCGACATCGGCAACGGTCAGGTCCTGGCTGACCATCATCAATGCCATGTCGCCGACGACCTTGGACGACGGCGTCACCTTGACGATGTCGCCGAACATCAGATTGACGTCGTGATAGGTCTGCGCCACCTCGTGCCAGCGCGTCTCCAATCCGAGCGAGCGAGCCTGTTCCTTCAGATTGGTGAACTGGCCGCCCGGCATCTCGTGCAGATAGACTTCCGAGGCCGGCCCCTTGAGGTCGCTTTCGAAGGCGGCGTACTGGTTGCGCACCGCTTCCCAGTAGAACGAGATCTTCCTGATCCATTGCGGGTCGAGACCGGGGTCGCGTTCGGTGCCCTTCAGCGCCTCGACGAGTGAGCCAAGGCATGGCTGCGAGGTGTTGCCGGAGAAGGCATCCATCGCCGCGTCTATGGCGTCGACGCCGCTTTCCACCGCCGCCAGCACCGTCGCCGCAGACAGGCCCGACGTGTCGTGGGTGTGGAAATGGATCGGCAGGTCGGTCGCCTCGCGCAGCGCCTTGAACAGCACGCGTGCTGCGGAAGGCTTCAGCAGGCCGGCCATGTCCTTGACGGCGATGATGTGGGCGCCGGCCGCCTGCAATTCCCTGGCTAGGCCGACATAGTATTTGAGGTCGTATTTCGCCCGCGCCGGATCGAGGATATCGCCGGTGTAGCAGATCGCCGCTTCGATCAGCTTGCCTTCGGCTCCGACCGCATCCATGGCGACGCGCATGTTGTCGACCCAGTTCAGGCAATCGAAGACCCGGAACAGGTCGATGCCACCGCTTGCTGCCTGCTTGACGAAATGCTGCACGACATTGTCGGGATAGTTGGTGTAGCCGACGCCATTGGCACCGCGCAGCAGCATCTGCAACAGCAGATTGGGCGCCGCCTCGCGCACCAGCGACAGCCGCTCCCACGGATCCTCGGTGAGGAAGCGCATGGCGACGTCGAAGGTGGCGCCACCCCAGCATTCCAGCGATAGAAGCTGCGGCAAGGCACGCGCATAGGTACCGGCGATGCCGGCAATGTCATGCGTGCGCATGCGCGTCGCCAGCAGCGATTGATGGCCATCGCGCATCGTCGTGTCGGTGACCAGAACCTCCTTCTGATCGCGCATCCAGGCGGCGAACTTCTGCGGGCCCAGCACATCCCGCTTCTGCTTGCTGCCGCCGGGCACATTGCCGTTGAGGTAAGGCACCACGGGTGCCGCGGCGTCGGCCTTCGGCTGCGGCCGGCCGCGCGTCTCGGGATGGCCGTTGACGCTGACGTCGGCGAGATAGTTGATGAGCTTGGTGGCGCGGTCCTGGCGCTTGACCTGCTGGAACAGTTCCGGCGTCGTGTCGATGAACTTGGTCGTGTAGGAATTGTCGGCGAAGCTCGGATGGTTGATGATCGCTTCGAGGAAGGTCAAATTGGTGGCGACGCCGCGGATGCGGAACTCGCGCAGCGCCCGATTCATGCGGGCGATCGTCTCGGCCGGCGTCGGCGCCCACGCCGTCACCTTCTCCAGCAGCGGATCGTAGAAGCGGGTGATGACCGCGCCCGAATAAGCGGTGCCGCCGTCGAGGCGGATGCCGAAGCCCGTCGCGCCGCGATAGGCGGTGATGCGGCCGTAATCCGGGATGAAATTGTGCTCGGGATCTTCCGTGGTGATGCGGCACTGCAGCGCGTGGCCGTTCAGCCTTATGTCCTTCTGCGCCGGCACGCCTGATTCCGGTGTGCCGATGGCAAAGCCGTCGAGGATATGGATCTGCGCCTTGACGATATCGATGCCCGTCACCTGCTCGGTGACGGTGTGCTCGACCTGGATGCGCGGGTTGACCTCGATGAAATAGAATTGGCCGGTGTCGGCATCCTGCAGGAACTCGACCGTGCCGGCGCCGATATAGCTGGTCTCGCGGGCGATCTTGAGCGCATGGCCGCAAAGCTCCTCGCGCTGCGACATTTCGAGATAGGGCGCCGGCGCCCGCTCGACGACCTTCTGGTTGCGGCGCTGGATCGAACAGTCGCGCTCGAACAGGTGCACGGCATTGCCATGGGTATCGCCCAGCACCTGCACCTCGACATGACGGGCGCGTTCGATCAGCTTTTCGAGATAGACCTCGTCCTTGCCGAAGGCGGCTTTCGCCTCGCGCTTGCCTTCGGTGACTTCACGGGCAAGGTCGGCTTCGGCGCGGATGGCCCGCATGCCGCGGCCGCCGCCGCCCCATGATGCCTTCAGCATCACCGGATAGCCGATTTCCTTGGCCAGTGTCTTGACCGTCTCCATGTCATCCGGCAACGGATCGGTGGCGGGGATCACCGGCACGCCGACCTCGATGGCGAGATTGCGCGCCGCGACCTTGTTGCCGAGCCGCCGCATTGTATCCGGCCTCGGCCCGATGAAGGTAATGCCGGCTTCGGCACAGGCGTCGGCGAATTCGGGACTTTCCGACAACAATCCGTAGCCGGGATGGATAGCATCGGCACCCGACAGCCTGGCGACGCGGATCACCTCCTCGATCGACAGATAGCTTTCGATCGGCCCCATGTCCCTGGTCAGATGCGGCCCGCGTCCGACCTGGTAGCTCTCGTCGGCCTTGAAGCGATGCAGGGAGTATTTGTCTTCCTCCGCCCAGATCGCCACGGTTTTGAGCCCGAGTTCGTTGGCCGCGCGGAAGACGCGAATGGCGATTTCGGACCGGTTGGCGACGAGGATCTTCGTGATGGCCAAGGACTGGGCTCCAGCGACGGAAGGAAGAGAAATCGGCGCAATGATTAGCGTGAAAATGCTGCAGTGCAAACGAAATTGACGCGCATTTAAACCGATTGAAATGGAATCACTGCGCCAAGGACCTTTCCCATTCCTCCGAACAGCCAAAAAAGAGCCGGCTTTCCGGTTAATGCACGATCATTGCCCGGCTAAGCATCGGCTCCACCGGCCGCCCCTGAACATGACGATGGCAAAAGAAAATGCCCGGCGCGAGGCGCCGGGCATCCGTAAATGGTCTGGAGACTGACGAGCTTACATCTTCTGGACGTAGGTGTACTTGCCGTCGTCGCCCTTCTTCCATTCGTACATGACGTAGCCGGGCAGCGTCGGATCGCCCTTGGCGTCATAGGACAGGTCGCCGAGAACGGTCTTGAAGGGGCCGTTTTCATGCAGCGCCTTGGCAACTGCCTGCGGGTCGTTCGACTTGGCAGCGGTCGCTGCTTCCGCGATCGCCTGCACGGCGGCGTAGGAGTAGAGCGTGTAGGCTTCCGGCTCGAAACCCTGCGCGCGGAACTTCTCGACGAGTTCCTTGTTGGCGGGGATCAGGCGCGGATCCGGGCCGAACGTGTTGAGCGTGCCCGCAACTGCGTCGCCAGCGATCGAAGCCAGTTCGTTCGACACGATGCCATCGCCGGAAACCAGCGTTGCCTTGAGGCCCTGGTCGGCCGCCTGACGGATGATCAGGCCGGCTTCGGTGTGCAGGCCGCCCCAATAGATGATGGAAACGCCGGCTTCCTTCATCTTGGCGATCAGCGCCGAGAAGTCCTTGTCGCCGACATTGATGCCTTCATACATGACTTCCGTCACGCCCTTGGCGTTCATCGCCTTCTTGGTTTCGTCGGCAAGGCCCTGACCGTAGGTGGTCTTGTCGTGAACGACAGCGATCTTGGCGTCCTTGAAGTTGGCGGCGAGATACGCGCCGGCAATGCTGCCCTGCTGGTCGTCGCGTCCGCAGGTGCGGAACACGTTCCACAGACCGCGCTCGGTGAATTGCGGGTTGGTCGCGGCCGGCGTCACTTCGACGATGCCGTTTTCCGCATAGACTTCAGATGCCGGGATAGAGACGCCGGAGTTGAAGTGGCCGACCACGAACTTGACGCCGTCGCCGACGAACTTGTTGGCGACCGAGATACCCTGCTTCGGATCGGAGACGTCGTCGCCGACTTCGAGCTTGATCTGCTCGCCGTTGATGCCGCCCTTGGCATTGATGTCGGCGACAGCAGCTTCCGCCCCCTTCTGCAGCTGCGCGCCGAAGGCGGCGTTCGGACCGGTGATCGGGCCCGCGACGCCCATCATTACGTCAGCCCACGCGCTGCCGCCGAACGCGACAAGCGCGGTCAGGGCGACGGCGGACAAAAGTGACTTTTTCATTTAAACGCTCCCATTAACGGAGTGGGCGTGGATGAAGCTTTCATGCGATGCCCACCCTTATCGCAGAAAGCATAGTTTGCCGATTTTCAGGCACTTGTCACGCCGATTCAATTTCGAGACGGCGTTAATGATGAACGTCAACCTTTCGGTTTCCAGCTCAAGAGTGAAGCTCTTTCGTAGAGCCAATTATACTGTGTCACCATCTGGTTGGTGCGCGTGTATTGATAGCCGACGAAGCCGAGGATCATCAGCACGATGGTGTCGACGACATAATAATGCAGCGAGAACATGGTGCCGCCGAACAGCGCGTGATGGATGAAGCGGATCGCGATGCCGAGGCCCAGCACATAGGCGAACAGCTGGATGAAGCTGCGCCACGTCTGGGCACTGGCCTTGCCCGTCATCCACGCCGCCCAGCCGCCGAGCAGACAGGTGACGAAGAAGAACTGCCAGATCGAGGGTTCCTCGTAAAGAATGCCCTGCATGGTGAAGTCTCCCTAGCATGATCCCGAAAAGTTGCGGACTTTCCGGACAAAGATCATGCGACAAACAAACAATCTGGAGCGGAATAGCGGTGCACGCATTCCGCTTCGAACTCAGTGGTGTCCGCCCTCGAGATAGGCGGCGCGCACTTCCGGATTGGCGAGCAGTTCCTTGCCGGTGCCGCTCATCGTCACATTGCCGTTGACCATGACGTAGCCGCGCGTGGCGAGCTTGAGCGCGCCGAAGGCGTTCTGCTCGACCAGGAACACGGTCAGCCCCTGGGTGCGGTTCAGTTCGCGGATGGCGTCGAAGATCTGCTTGACGATCAGCGGCGCGAGACCCAGCGACGGCTCGTCGAGCAAAAGCAGCTTCGGCCGTGCCATCAGCGCGCGTCCGATCGACAGCATCTGCTGCTCACCGCCCGACAGCGTGCCACCGCGCTGGGTGATGCGCTCCTTCAAACGCGGGAACAGCGTGAACACCTTCTCGACGTCCTCGTCATAGTGCTTGAGGTTGTCGAGGCTGGCGCCCATCTGCAGGTTTTCCATCACCGTCATGCGCGGAAAGATCCGCCGGCCCTCGGGCGATTGGGCAATGCGCATGCGCGCGATCTCGTGCGTCGGCATCTGAGTTATGTCGGTGCCGGCAAAGGTGATAGTCCCGGCGCGAGCCCGCGGCGCACCGAAAATAGTCATCATCAGCGTCGACTTGCCGGCGCCATTGGCACCGATCAGCGCCACGATCTCACCCTGCTTGACGGTGACATCGACGCCGTTCAGCGCCCGGATGTTGCCGTAATAGGTCTGCACGCCCTTGATATCGAGCAGCGTTGTCGCGGCCATCACTTGCCCCCTCCACGCTTGCCCGCCACGGGCTTGGCAGCGGTCTTGCTCGCGGTCTTTCCGGAGGCTGCCTTTGCAGTCTTTGCGGAAGCATGGCTCGTCGCCACCTTGCCCGCATCGACGCGGCGCGAAAATTCCGTGTCCCTGCCCTGGCCGAGCAGCCTGGCCTGTTTAACCCATTCCTCGCGCGCGATACGTCCGTCAAAAGCAAGATAGGCTTCGGCGGCCTCGACGTCGGCCTTTTTCCAGGCGCCGATCTGGTCGAAGTGGAAGATGCCGTGATCGTTGAGCTTCTTCTCGTTGACCGTACCGATGCCCTTTATGCGGGTCAAATTGTCGGCCTTGCCGCCGCGAGGCGCAGCCAGCCGGTTGGAGATCTCTCCAGTCTTCGCCGCAGGCTTGGCGGATGCGGTCGACTTCGCCGCCGTGCCGGTTGCCGCCTTCGACGTCGCTTTCGGAGCAGGCTTTGCCTTCGCCGGCGGCACGGCTGCCAGCGAGGCTGCCTTGTTTGCCGCGGCGAGCGACCTGGCGTCGACCTGACCGGCCTTTGACGCTCCCTTGGCCACCGTAACCCGCTCGCCCGAACTATGGCCTACCGTGTCGGTCACCGGCCCGGCGAGATAGGACGACGATGTTCCCGGACCGTGCGCGGCATCCGGCCCCGTATCGAGCTGTTCGATGACATCTTCGTCGCCGACTTCGGTAAGGACCGCTTCGACTTCCTCGTCGTCGACGCCGAGATAGGCGGCGATGACGCGCGGATCGGTGCGCACCGACTGCGGACTGCCGTCGGAGATCTTGCGGCCATACTCCAGCACCACGACATGGTCGGAGATCTGCATGACCACCGACATGTCGTGCTCGATCAACAGGATCGAGGCGCCGGATGTGTTCTTGATGTCGATCAGCAGCTCATTGAGCGCCGCCGATTCCTTCGGATTGAGGCCGGCCGCCGGCTCGTCGAGGCACAGAAGCTCGGGTCCCGTGCACATGGCGCGAGCGATCTCGAGACGGCGCTGCGCGCCATAGGGCAGGTCGCCGGCCGGGTCGTCGGCACGGTCGACAAGATCGGCCTTTTCCAGCCAATGCTTGGCGAGCTCCACCGATTCGGCCGAGGCCTTGCGATAGCCACTGAAGCCGAACAGGCCAAGCACCGTGTAGCCCGATGCCTTCATCAGTTTGTTGTGCTGGGCGACCAGCAGGTTCTCCAGCAGGGTCATGCCGGAGAACAGGCGGATGTTCTGGAAGGTGCGCGCCACCTTGGCGCGCGCCGGGATTTCATGGTTGGGTAGCCGCTCGAGCAGGAAGGTCGAACCATCGTTCCGGTTGAGCGTGATCATGCCTTCCGAGGGCTTGTAGAAGCCGGTGATGCAATTGAACACCGTGGTCTTGCCGGCGCCGTTGGGGCCGATCAGCGCGGTGATCTCGCCGCGCTTGGCGGCGAAAGACAGATCCCCGATGGCCACCAGGCCACCGAACTTCATCGACAGATGATCGACCTGAAGGATAGCGTCGTTCATGCCCGAAGCGGCTTTCTGAACAGGGTTCGCATTCATCAGCCGTGTCCTTCCTTGGTGAAGGAGCTTGAGACGGCCTTTCGCTCCTTCAGGAAGGCGGTTGGTTCACGACTGCCGACGAAGCCGCGCGGCTTCCACAGCATGACGATGACCATGGCCATGCCGAACAGCAGCATGCGGTAGAGTTCCGGTGTGAAGTCCGGTCCGAAGACCTGCTTGAGGAAGTCGAGTTCGCGCAACGCCTCGGTGCCGCCGATCATCACCATTGCGGCGACCGCTATGCCGACCAGCGAGCCCATGCCACCGAGAACCACGATGGCCAGGATGATGGCCGATTCCAGGAAGACGAAGGATTCCGGGCTGACGAAGCCCTGCCGTGCGGCGAAGAATGCGCCGGCGAAGCCGCCGAACATCGCACCCGTGGCAAAGGCCGTAAGCTTCGTGGTGGTGGTGTTGATGCCGAGCGAGCGGCAGGCGATCTCGTCCTCGCGCAACGCTTCCCAGGCACGGCCGACCGGCATGCGCCGCAGCCGGATGGTGACGAAGGCTGTCAGCAGCGCCAGCGCCAGGATCAGGTAATAGAGGAAGATCTTGTAGTAGGCGCTCGATGTCGCCAGATGCAGCACCTTGGCGACGTAATTGGGGTCCGACACGTTGAAGGTCATCAGGCCGAAGAAGGTGACCTTCGGGATGCCGGAAATACCGGCTGAACCGTTGGTGACCTCCCGCCAGTTGATCAGCACCAGGCGGATGATCTCACCGAAAGCCAAGGTGACGATCGCCAGGTAATCGCCGCGCAGGCGCAGCACCGGGAAACCGAGCAGCACGCCCCAGAAGGCGGCCATCGCGCCGGCGGCCGGCAAAAGGATCCAGAACGACAGGCCGTACTGCGTGCCGAGCAGCGCATAGGCATAAGCGCCGACCGCGTAGAAGGCGACATAACCGAGGTCGAGCAGGCCGGCGAGGCCAACGACAATGTTCAGGCCCCAGGCCAGCATCACATAGATCAGGATCTGGATGCCGAAATTGTCGACCCATTTCAGCGAGCCTTGCAGTCCGCCGACGAACGACCAGGACATCAGCGACAGGATCGCCACCACCAGGATCGGATAGAGGATCAGCGCGGCAATGCCGAGTTTGGTGAAGTTGGCATGAATGAAGCCGCGGAAATAATAGATCACGCAGGCCAGCACATAGATGACCGACAAGGCGCGCAGGAACTGCAGATAGCCCGCCGGCTCCGCTCCCACCCATCCGACGAGAGAGCTGTTGACCGCAAACAACACCACCGCCGCGACCAAGGCCACGATGAAGGCCGGCAACTGGAAGAAGCGTGACGCCACGCTGGCCGGCAGCAGGCCGGTGGCGACGTCGGTGATCTTCTGGTTGGCCAGGAAGGGCTGTCCATAGGCGACATAGAGGAAGCGCCCGACAGCCGTGGCGATAACCACGGCGGCAAGCAGGCCCCAGCGTGTCGTCAGGACCAGTTCATTGGAAATGTTCTGGCCGGTCTTCAGGCCGATGAACAGCACGAACAGGCCAAACGATATGGCAGCGGCATAGAGCGCCTCACGCAATGCGCGCTGCATGGGGGTGGCGACGGTGTCGCGCTCCGGAGATACGGTGACGGCCATAGTCTCAGACCTTTTCGACTTCTGGCCGGCCCAATATGCCGGAAGGCAGGAAGATCAGCACGATGGCCAGGATCGAGAACGCCGCGACATCCTTGTAGTCGATCGAGAAATAGGCCGACCACATGCTCTCGATGAAGCCGATCATCAGCCCGCCGACCACCGCGCCCGGCAGCGAACCGATGCCGCCCAGCACCGCCGCCGTGAAGGCTTTCACGCCCGGCGTGAAACCATCCGAGAAGGCAATGACGCCGTAATACATCAGGAACAAAGTGCCGGCGACCGCGGCAAGGGCCGCACCCATGATGAAGGTGATCGAGATGGTACGGTCGACATCGATGCCGAGCAGCGCCGCCATCTTGCGGTCCTGCTCACAGGCCCGTTGCGCTCGTCCAAGCGAGGTCTTGTTGACCAGATACCAGAACAGCGCCAGCAGCAGCGCCGTGACGACGACGATGATGATCTGCTTCAGCGACACGCTGATGCCGTTGATGTTGTAAACCTGGCTGACCATCGGCGGGATCGGCTTGTTGCGGGGACCCTGCGTCACCTGGACGAAGTTCGACAGCGCGATCGACATGCCGATGGCAGTGATCAGCGGGGCCAGTCGGAACGAACCGCGCAGCGGCCGGTAGGCCACCTTTTCGATCGTCCAGTTGTAGAGGCTGGTGAGCAGCATCGCCACGATCATCATGATCAGCAGCGCCAGCACAACCGGCACGGAATAGAACAGCGCGCCAAGGGCGAGGAAGACGATCAGTGCCGTGAAGGCACCCACCATGAAGATGTCGCCATGGGCGAAATTGATCATACCGATGATGCCGTAGACCATCGTGTAGCCGATCGCGATCAGCCCATAGATCGATCCCAGCGTCAGCCCGTTGATAAGCTGCTGGACAAAGTACTGCATGTGTACATGGCTCCCCTGGAATGTCGCCCATGCAGACGCATTCCTTTTCGTATTTCCCCTAGTCGTAAAGTTTCGAGCCCGGATTGCAACGTCATTTTTCAATCGTCATGCGTGTTTTCGAAGCGCGCCGCCCGATTGCCCGTTTTCCATCATCCGACCCCTGGACTATCGCGGAACCTACCATTGGCATAACGCAATGTCTTTGACGATTCGACCGCATCATGCGCCCCGTTTCGAAGAAATCGCCGTCAAAATTAGGTGATGAAAGGAATCCTTGCGTTTTTGGCACGATCCATTTTTCAGGTCGTTGCTTTCCGCAAGGTCAGGATTCCCATCACTTGACAACAAACCCGTGCGCGAACGGGTCGCGGTCGTCGATGAAGATGGTGTTCAGTCCGGTCATCCGCGCCCAGCCGCCGATCGAGGGAATGATGGCCGGCTTGCCGGCCACGCTGACATCCTTTTCGACCTTGCCCTTGAACAGCGAACCGATGATCGATTCATGCACGAAGCTGTCTCCGGCCTTGAGTTTGCCCTTGGCATGAAGCTGCGCCATGCGCGCCGAGGTGCCGGTGCCGCAGGGCGAGCGGTCGATCGCCTTGTCGCCGTAGAACACGGCATTGCGGGCATCCGCCCCATCCACCGTCGGCGCACCGGTCCACAGCATGTGCGACAGCCGGTTGATGCCAGGATTTTCCGGATGCACGAAGGAATATTTCTCGTTGAGCCGCTGCCGCACCACCGGGCTCCAGGCGATGAAGTCGCCCGCCGAATGATCGGCCATGTCGCGATAGTTCTCCTGCGGTTCGACGATGGCGTAGAAGTTGCCGCCATAGGCGACGTCGACGGTGATTTCACCGAGCCCAGGGCATTCGACCGTCAGCCCCTCGGCATGGAGGAAGGATGGCACATTGGTGATGCGCACCTCCTCGACATAGTCGCCGACCTGCTTGTATTCGGCGACGACCAGCCCGGCCGGCGTGTCGAGCCTGAGCACGCCCGGCGTCTTTGGTTTGATCAGTCCGTGCTCGATGGCCATCGTCACCGTACCGATCGTGCCATGGCCGCACATCGGCAGGCAGCCGGAGGTTTCGATGAACAGGATGGCGATGTCGCAATCCTCGCGCGTCGGCGGATAGAGGATCGAACCGGACATCCCGTCGTGGCCGCGCGGCTCGAACATCAGCCCGGTGCGGATCCAGTCATACTCGGCCAGAAAATGCGCACGCCGCTCCATCATCGTCGCGCCCTGCAACAGCGGGCCGCCGCCGGCGACCAGCCGCACAGGATTGCCGCAGGTGTGGCCGTCTATGCAGAAGAAGGATTTCTTGGCCATGACGCTCCTCGAAAATCAAAAACCCGAAAAAATCAAAATCGTTGCGGACTGAAGGGGGCCAGATCGATCGGCGGAGTCTGCCCCAGGACAAGATCCCTGATCAACCGTCCGGTGGCCGCCGCCTGGGTCAGGCCGAGATGGCCATGGCCGAAGGCATAGACCACCGACCGCTTTCCCGGCGCGCCGCCGATGACGGGCACTGAATCCGGCAGCGAGGGGCGGAACCCCATCCATTCGCGCCCGCCCGAGAGATCGAGCCCCGGCAGGAATTTCTGTGCCTTCTGCAGCAGCGCCTTCGACCTGGCATAATTGGGCGGCCGCTCGATGCCGCCGAGTTCGACGGCGCCGCCGACGCGCAGGCCCGTTTCGAGCGGCGTGACGACGAAACCATGGCCGGAGAAGATCAGCATCCGCTTCACGTCGAAGGCACTCGTGGGCAAGGTGGTGTTGTAGCCGCGCTCGGTCTCCAGCGGAATGCGATCGCCGAGTTGCTTCGCTAGCAGATGCGACCAGGCGCCGGCGGCGACGACGAGGTGCCGGGCCTGTCTGGTCGTGCCGTCTGCCAACGTCAGCGTCGCTCCATCCTGATCCGCCGCGACTTGGCTGATCCGGACCAGCTCAAAGCGAGCGCCCTTGGCCTGCGCATAGGTCCACACCGCTTTGCCCAGCAGTTTCGGGTCGGCGACCGTCTTCCATCCCGGCACGAATGTGCCTTTGATGAAGCGCGGCGACAGCCCCGGCTGCAAGGCGGCCAGTTCCTCGCCCTCGACGTGGCGGAAACCGATGCCGAAACGCTTACGCGCCGCCCAGCCGGGCAGCCCGGCCTGAAATTCGGCTTCGCTTTCGTAAAGCTCGAGCGAGCCATCCTCGCGCAGCATCGACCGCGTGCCGGAGCGATCGAGCAAGCCCATCCACTCCGCCTCGGCAAGCTTCATCATGCCTGCTTGAGCGGCAAGGCTCGCCTCGTATTTCCCCGGCGCACCGGCGCGCCAGAAGCGGATCAGCCAGGGCAGAAGCGTCGGCAGGTAGGCGGGCGGGATGCTGAGCGGGCCGAGCGGATCGGCCAGCCATTTCGGCAGCTGCCGCATCATGCCCTTGTGCGCCAGCGGCAGCACGTCGGAGAAGGCGAAGGCGGCGGCATTGCCCGAGCTCGTCTCCTCGCAAATGCCTGTGCGATCGAAGACGGTGACCCTGCGTCCCGCCTCAGCGAGAGAAGCAGCGGCACAGATACCGATGATGCCGCCACCGACGATGGCTATGTCCAACCCTTCTCCCCGTTCACGGGGAGAAGGCGCCCGAAGGGCGGATGAGGGGCTGCGCCCCGCTTCTGTCGACTTGGAATTTCCTTGCACGTGGGCGCTGCCCCTTATCTGGCTGCCACCATCTTCTCCCTGCGAACAGGAAGAAGAAGCCTCAGAACTGCGGCAGTGTCGGCCGCACCGCGAGCGCATCCTTGACGATCTTCTCGACGGACTTGCGGCGATCGCCAGACAGCGGCTGTCGCGGCATACGAACGCGGTCATTTGTGTTGATCGCGAACACTTCGGCAAGCTTGATGTTTTGGACCAGATAGGTCGAGACGTCGAGATCGAGCAGCGGCCGGAACCAGCGGTAGATGCCGAGCGCCTCTTCGCGGCGACCCTGCTTCATCAGCTGGTAGATGGCGACCGTCTCGCGCGGGAACGCGGTGACCAGTCCGGCCACCCAACCGATGGCGCCGACCGACAGCGCCTCGAAGGCCAGATTGTCGACGCCGGTGAACAGGTCGTAGCGAGTGCCCAGGCGATTGATGATCTCGGTCGAACGACGGATGTCGTCGGAGGATTCCTTGATCGCGACAAAGCGCTCGTCCGACGCCAGCTCCTCCATCTGGTCGACGCTGACGTCGACGCGGTAGGCAAGCCGGTTGGAGTAGATCATGACCGGCAGGTCGCCAGCCTGCGCGACCGCGCGCAGCGCCGCGACCGTCTCTTCCGCATTGGTGTGGTAGATCGGGCTCGGCACGACCATCAGGCCGTTGGCGCCTTCCCGGCTCGCGCGCTTGGCGATGCTGGCCGCCTCGCGTGTGCCGGCCTCGTTGACCGTCAGCAGCACCGGCTTCTTGCCGGCGACCTTTTGTGCGGTCTTCAGCACCTCGATCTTCTCATCGGGCGACAGCATCGGCCCCTCGCCGAGCGATCCGCAAACGATGATGCCGTCGCAGCCAGCTTCCATCTGCAGGTTGAAGCAACGCTCCATCTCGGCATGATCGAGGCGATCATCCGCGGTGAATTTGGTCGTGACGGCAGGAAAAACTCCGGTCCACATGATCATCTCTCCATCTGATATATCACTGGTATATCTATTAACAAACCCGCTGTCAATGCGGAATCCGTTATGATATATTCAAGATATATCAGGAGAGCGCATTTGATATCCACGGCAGCAAGCACCTCGGCGGAGCCGGCCGCGACCAGGGCCTACCATGTGCTCGAGCACATGATCGTCACGCTCGAACTGGCCCCGGCAAGCTTCGTCACCGAGGGCGCCCTGATCGACAGGCTCGGGCTTGGCAGGACACCGGTGCGCGAGGCGATCCAGCGGCTGGCCTGGGAAGGGCTGCTCGACATCAGGCCGCGCGCGGGCATCGCCATCGCCCCGCTGCATCCCGGCGACTGGCTGCGCGTGCTCGATGCGCGTCGCGGCGTCGAGGTGGTGCTGGCCCGCTCGGCCGCCCGCTTCGTCACCCGCGAGGCCGCCGACCTGTTTCACGAAGCAGCGCTTGCCATGCAGAAAGCGGTGATCTCGGGCAACGTGCTTGCCTTCATTCAGGCCGACAAGGCACTTGACGAAGCGTTGGCGCTGGCTGCCGACAATCCCTTCGCCGCCCGTTTGGCCGCCCCGTTGCAGACCCACAGCCGCCGCTTCTGGTTCCGCTACAAGGCCGAGACCGGTCTTGCCGAATCCGCCGAGCACCATGTCGCGCTGATCCGCTCGATCCTTGCCGGCGACGAGGAGGCCGCGGCCAAGGATGCCAAACGCCTGATGGCGCTGCTGCGCGGCCACGCCGAAACGGCGGCGACGCGCTGAACGTCTTTTAATCCGATGCGCTTTCGTCGCCGGTGCTTCCTCGAAGCTCGGATCAGGTCCCTGGCAAGGCAGCCGCCGCCATCAACGAACCGTCCCAGCCTTCGCCCGCCGTGATGACGCAGCTCTGACCATGCGTGTCGGTGGCAAGGATCGTCCAGGTGCCCTGGTCGGAGACGAATATCTCAAGAATGACGCTCGGGTTGACCAGGCCGCGCGCAGCCTCGCTTTCGTGGAATTTTTCCCCGAGCGCTTTGATCATATCCGCACGGGCTGCGCATTGCTCCGCCATCGCCGGGACGGCGGCAAACGCGGAAACCGCCGCGAAAAATAGCGTTGCCACAAGACGGGTCATCTGACACCTCCTTGCGCCAGACGATGTCCCCGAAGCTGTCGCCAGCGCCGTTGCTTGATCTGCCGTACCTCCTTGCGGCAGGACTGCAAACCAAGACGGCAGATGCCCACTTGGTTCCATCACATTAGCGTTCACGCAGATAGGGTCGTCGCCGGACTGCAAAAAAGCCCGGGCGCGAGCGCCCGGGCCTCAAATTCAAAATCAATCTGTTGTCCGGTCAGTTCATCGTCGGGATGACGAATTCGGCACCGTCCTTGATGCCTGCCCGCGCGACCGCAGCCGAAGGCGAGGACGCGCAACCAGGAAATCGTCCGGTTAGTTCATCGTCGGGATGACGAATTCGGCACCGTCCTTGATCCCGGACGGCCAGCGCGAGGTCACCGTCTTGGTCTTGGTGTAGAAACGGAACGCGTCCGGGCCGTGCTGGTTGAGGTCGCCGAAGGAAGACGCCTTCCAACCGCCGAAGGTGTAGTAGGCGATCGGCACCGGGATCGGCACATTGATGCCGACCATGCCGACCTGGACACGGCTTGCGAAATCGCGCGCGGCATCGCCGTCACGAGTGAAGATGGCGACGCCATTGCCCATCTCATGGTCGTTGGCGAGCTTGATCGCGCTCTCATAGGTCGGCGCGCGCACAACCGACAGCACCGGCCCAAAGATCTCTTCCTTGTAGATGCGCATGTCCGCGGTGACGTTGTCGAACAGGCAGCCGCCCATATAGTAGCCGTCTTCATAGCCCTGCATGGAGAAGCCGCGGCCGTCGACGACCAGCTTGGCGCCTTCCTTGACGCCGGTGTCGACATAGCCCTTGACCCGCTCCAAGGCTTGGCGCGTCACCAGCGGGCCGAAATCGGCGGAAGAGTCGGTCGAAGGACCGACCTTCAGGCTTTCGACGCGCGGGATCAGCTTTTCCATCAGCCGGTTGGCGGTGTCGTTGCCGACCGGGACGGCAACCGAGATCGCCATGCAGCGTTCGCCGGCCGAGCCGTAGCCGGCGCCGATCAGCGCGTCGACCGTCTGGTCCATGTCGGCATCGGGCATGATGATCATGTGGTTCTTGGCGCCGCCGAAGCACTGCACGCGCTTGCCGGCGGCCGTGCCGCGCGAATAGATGTAGTGGGCGATCGGCGTCGAGCCGACAAAGCCGATGGCCTTGATGTCGGGATCGTCGAGGATGGCGTCGACCACGTCCTTGTCGCCATTGACGACATTGAGGATGCCCGCCGGCAGGCCAGCTTCGAGGAACAGTTCGGCGATGCGCATCGGCACGCCCGGATCGCGCTCCGACGGCTTCAGGATGAAGGCGTTGCCGCAGGCGATGGCCGGCGCGATCTTCCACAGCGGGATCATTGCCGGGAAGTTGAACGGCGTGATGCCGGCGACGACGCCGAGCGGCTGGCGCATCGAATAGACGTCGATGCCGGGGCCGGCGCCGTCGGTGAATTCACCCTTCATCATGTGTGGCGCGCCGATGCAGACTTCGACCACTTCGAGGCCGCGCTGGATGTCGCCCTTGGCGTCGGCGATCGTCTTGCCGTGCTCGCGCGCCAGGATGTCGGCCAGTTCGTCATAGTCGCGGGCGACCAGTTCGAGAAACTTCATCAGCACGCGCACGCGACGCTGCGGGTTGGTTGCGGCCCATTTCGGCTGCGCAGCCTTGGCGTTCTCCACCGCAGCGCGCAGTTCCGCCTGTGATGCCAGCGCCACCGTGCCGCGCACGGAGCCGTCCATCGGCTGCATGACATCCTGCTTGCGGCCGCTGGTCCCGGCGACGTGCTTGCCGCCGATGAAATGACCATAGTCGATCATGATTTCTCTCCCTTGTTTGTGATGCTGCATTGTCCGCCTTTGGCCGGCGGATGGCAACGCGACGGAGAACGCAACCGTTGTGCGGAAAGTAGATAGCGGTTGACGGACGAGCATCAATTCTCGCAAATGCGGAGACCCCGTCTGATAGCAGCAGGGATTGAGAGATTGAGTTCCCACCACAGGACGCGGCGTCAGCGATTGTCATCTGGACCATCCCCATGAACTGGGATGACGTCCGCATCTTCCTTGCCGTGGCGCGTGCCGGCCAGATCCTTGGCGCCGCCAAACGGCTGGAGCTCAACCACGCCACCGTCTCACGCCGCATCGCCGCACTCGAGGATGCGCTTCGGACAAAGCTGTTTCGCCGGCTGACCACCGGCAGCGAGCTGACTCCCGCCGGCGAGCGCTTCCTCGACATTGCCGAGCGCATGGAGGGCGACATGATCGCCGCGCGCTCGACCATATCAGGCGAAGGCGACGATGTTTCCGGCACGGTGCGCATCGGCGCCCCGGACGGTTTTGGCGTTGCCTTCCTGGCCAAGCGCCTTGGCGCGCTGACCGCCCTGCACCGCGAGCTGACGATCCAGCTGGTGCCGGTGCCGCGCTCCTTCTCCCTGTCGCGCCGCGAGGCGGACATCGCCATCACTGTCGAGCGGCCGACCGAAGGCCGGCTGGTGGCGGGAAAGCTGGTCGACTATTCGCTCGGCCTGTTTGCCTCGCGCGCTTATGTCGATGCCAATGGTCTGCCCAAAACAGCGGCCGAACTCGGCCAGCACACCCTTATCGGCTATGTGCCGGATCTCATTGTCAGCCCTTCGCTCGATTACGCGGCCGAATTCAGCGCGGACTGGCGCACCAGTTTCGCCATCTCCTCGGCGCTCGGCCAGGCCGAAGCAGTGCGCTCGGGCGCCGGCATCGGCATCCTGCACACCTTCGTCGCCCGCTCGATGCCGGAACTCGTCCCGGTCGATGTCGTGGCACCCATCCGCCGCGCCTACTGGCTGGTCTATCACGAATCGGTCAGGCCGCTGCGCCGCGTCCAGATCGTCGCCAGCTTCATCACCAAGATGGTGGAGCGGGAGCGGAACCTGTTCGTCTGAGGCATGTCGCCCAAAACTGATCTCGGTTTTGGGCGAACGACATGCATAAACTAAGACGCTAAAGCGCATCGCATGAATCCGATCAAACGCGATACGCTTTGGCCGTGCCGCCTTTTCCTTGCCACAAAACCGGCCAGTGTGGCATCAGGCGTGCGGTCGCCGGCCACGGGCAGGTCGCCGGGTGGGGAACCTTTCAGAAAGCTGGCGCGGATAGACATGCGAGCCGTTCTTGCCATCCTGCCGCTGCTTTTCGTTTCCGCTTGCGCCAATCCGTGGACGAAGGTTCCGGAGGCCGAACTGCCCAAACCGATCCGCTACGCCATGGCGCGGCCTTCGCCTTTCGTCTTCGGCAATTATTGCGGCCCCGGCACCCGCACCGGCGATCTATCGGCCCGGCCGGCCGACCGCCTCGATGCGGCCTGCCAGACGCATGATGCCTGCTACATCGCCCGCCACAACCATTGCGACTGCGACGGCGCCCTGGTCGCCTCGGCGAAAGCGATCCGTGACGACAACGCAACGCCGCGCAAGATGCGCGGCGAGGCCGAACTGCTGATCGCCACCTTCGCCATTCCCGTCTGCAAGGTCTTCCCGCAGGGCTTCATGCCGCCGCGCGATCCGGCGCAATTGAGCGCCCTGAAGACCGGAGCGGCCGGGTGAAGGGTCGCGCATTCATCGCCGTCGTTCTGTTCGGGCTGGCTGTCCTTGCCGGCTGTGCCGGTACTGGTCGCAATGCCTGCGATCTCCTGCAAGGCCAGAGCGCTTGCGCGCGACCCGCGCTCTCCGCGGAGACAGCTGGGCCGCGGATCGCCGCCGCGCAGTTTTTCGGCGACGCCGGCACCAGCGACTACGAAAAACGCTTCCTGGCGCTGCTCGCCCGCCATCAGCTTGGCGCCATGGACCGCGCCAACGGCACCGGCCCTTTCGGCCACGACCGCCATGAGATCGCCAACAGCGATTTCCAGGCGACCTACCGGACGCTGCAAAAACTGGCCGGGCCGGTTGCCGAAACGCATCTGCCGCCGGCCGACGCCAACAGCGGCGAGGGTCATTTTGACGGACGCTGGCGGGTGTCGCGACAGACGCTCTACATCGATGCGGCGGCGCGGCCTTCGGCGCCCAAGACCTTCGATTTCTCCGGCCTGCAAGCGCGCGGCGTCGAGATCGTGCTGCGCCAGGCCGGCAAGCAACCGGCCGACATCGAAGGCGTCTGCGACGGCACGCTGGCGATCCGTGCCGGCGGCGCTTCACGCACCATCGCCACCGGCACGGCATTTCGCTTTCGTCTGTCCGGCGAGGACGATACGGTCAGCCTGTTTCCAAGTGACGGCCTGAACCGCTGCGCGACAAGAATCCGCTCCAGCCTTGCTCCGGCCGGCGCGCCGCTCACCATCCGACGCGAAGAGAGGGCCGATCCGGCGCTTGCCGCTTTCGACAGTCGCTACGAGCGTTGCCCGACGCCAGACCCAACCGGCCTCGATCCTCTCAGCCGCGCCTTCTATGCCAGCCGTTGGCTGTCGCAGACCTGTGCCTTGCCGATCGGAAAGCCGCGCCTGCTGCGCAAATCGCGCGATGGCTTCAACGCCAAGGTCGAGGCGCTGATGGGAGCGCCGCTGTCCGACAGCGCCCTCGACAAGGGCGACCCGGAGCTGCCGCTCGACTTCTCCAGGGCCCCAAAACTGAAGCTGATCTATCTGTCATCCCTGGAGTTCAAGGCCGACTTCTCCGGCCGCATCATCGAACGGCTGATCCGTCATCATGCAGCCCTCGGCACCAAGGTGCGCATCCTGGTCACCGACGTGCTGGAGCGCGACAAGGACGACGCCATGCTGCATCGGCTGGCGGCCGAATTCCCCAATGTCGGGCTGCAGGAATATCGCTGGCGGGCGGACCGGGGCGCGCCGATCGACGAGCAGATTTCACAATTGCACAAGGTCCATCACGTCAAGATGCTGGCGACGCTTGCCGACGATCCACGGCGGTCGCGCGCCATCATCGGCGGCCGCAACATCCATGACGGCTTCCTGTTCCACCAGCCGATCGATCTGTCGCGCTATCCAGACCTTGAGCAATACGGCAAGACCGACGGGTTGTCGCTGAACTACTATTCGAACTGGAGCGACTTCGACATCGAGTTCGCCGATCCGGCCACGGTCGAGACCCTTGCCGCGCATCTTTCGACAGTGTGGCTGCGCGACGCCGACACCAATCTGGCGCGCCCCTTCTCCATTCCGGTCCGGTCCGACGGCGCCCGTCCTTCAGGCACGGCACGACACTTCATTTCGGTGCCTTACGAGGATGGCCATGCGCTGGAGGACTATTTCGTCGAGTTGGTCGACGCCGCCCAGCACCATATCCAGATCGTTAATCCCTACCTCAACCTGACGCCCAAGCTTGCCCAGGCTGTTGACCGGGCGCTCGCGCGCGGCGTCAGGATCGACATTGTCGGCCGCATCGATCTCAAGGGCGATATCGGCGGCAAGTTCCTCACCGCGCTCAACAAGCTGTTCGTCGAGAAATATGGCGACCGCATCAACATCCGCGAGTTCAAGGCGCCTGACGTGGTGCTGCATTCCAAGATCATGATGATCGACGAAAGGCTGGTCGCCATCTCGTCGGTCAATCTCAACAACCGCAGCTTCTTCCACGACAGTGAGAACGGCATGATGGTGCTCGATCCGGCCTTCTACACCAGGATGAAGCCGATCTATGACGACTATGTCGCCCACTCCAATCCGGTCGCCACCAATGTGACGATCCCGTGGGCGTATCGGCTGCTTTTCGACGAGGACTGGGTCCGGCAGGCGTTCTGACTCTCTAGCGCAGATAGCGCTCCTGCGCGAGGTCGCGGACGTCGATGTCAGGCACCCGGTTGGAGATGATGTCGGCCAGCACCTTGCCCGAGCCGCAAGCCATGGTCCAGCCGAGCGTGCCGTGGCCGGTGTTGAGATAGAGATTGGAAAGCTCGGTGCGGCCGATCAGCGGCGGGCCATCCGGCGTCATCGGCCGCAGCCCGCACCAGAACGTCGCGTCCCGCATGGCGCCGGCGCCCGGAAAGAGATCGCCGACCGAGTGTTCCAGCGTGCGCCGCCGCGATTCGTGCAGCCTGAGGTCGAAGCCGGAAATCTCGGCCGTGCCGCCAACCCGGATGCGGTCGCCAAGCCGGGTGATCGCCACCTTGTAGGTCTCGTCCATCACCGTCGAGACCGGTGCCGCGGCGGCGTCCTTGATCGGCACGGTGATCGAATAGCCCTTGACCGGATAGACCGGGATCGGCCGCTTCACCCGGCGCATGAAACCCGCCGAATAACTGCCCAGCGCCATCACATAGGCGTCGGCGGTCTTCCAGCCCTTGCTGGTGCTGAGATTGGCAATGCGGTTGCGGCTGCGGATGACGCGCCAGATCGTCACGTCGTACTCGAACTTGACGCCGCGCGCCACGCAAAGCTCGGCCAGCCTGTCGGTGAACATCTTGCAGTCGCCGGTCTCGTCGTGCGGCAGCCTGAGGCCGCCGACGAACTTTTCGCGCACCCCGGCAAGGCCAGGCTCAGCCGCGATGCAACCGTCCTGGTCGAGGATCTCGTAAGGCACGCCATACTTCTTCAGCACCTCGACATCGCCGCCGGTGCCGTCAAGCTGCTTTTGCGTCCGGAACAGCTGCAGCGTGCCCTGGGTCCGCTCGTCATAGGCGATGCCGGTCGCTTCGCGCAGCGCCTTGAGCGTATCGCGGCTGTATTCGGCCAGCGGCACCATGCGCGCCTTGTTGATCGCATAGCGCTCGGCCGTGCAGTTGCGCAGCATCTTGATGAGCCATGTCCACATATGCGGATCGAAGGCCGGCCGCACCACCAGCGGGCCATGCTTCATCAGCAGCCATTTGATCGCCTTCAGCGGAATGCCGGGCCCGGCCCAGGGCGAGGCGTAGCCGGGCGAAATTTCGCCGGCATTGGCGAAGCTGGTTTCCAGCGCCGGGCCTTTCTGGCGGTCGAGAACCGTCACCTCGTGGCCGGCCTCGGCGAGAAAGTACGCCGTGGTCACTCCGACGACGCCGCCGCCCAGCACCATGATCTTCATCGTTCACTCCTTGCCGCGTCGCACGCCCTTGAGGACGCCTGGACGCGGCGCATTTCCGATTTGCGCATGATCCCCGGCGAAAATCGATGCCGATTTTCGAGATCATGCAGTGTTGCCTGTTCACGCCGCCGCAGGACCGGGGTCGTCATCCCCTGTCTGCCGCATTCCGGCCCTTTCGCCAAGGGGCCGCCAATCGGCTGCGGCGCTGTAGACAAGGGTGAGCCCATGCGGCCGTCGCGCCTCGGCCTGGGATTTCTCCCTGACGGCACGCCGCGCGGCCTCCGGCTGGTAGAGCACGGTCGCGATCAGGACCGACTCCCGCCTGCCGTCGGCCTGTTCGATCCATGCAGTCTGGCCCTCGGCCATGCCGAGCATGCAAAGCCCCCGCCTTGTCATGATCGACAGGCTGGAGCCGACCGGGCCGCGCACCTCGTTCTGCACCAGGGTCCGGGTCTGGGCGGGGCCGGCATCGACACGGAACACCAGCCTGCTGTTCAGCGTCACGATATCGGATCCGACCGAATCGATCGCGACGACCTCGGCCTTGGAAAGCTTGTCTTCAAGCATTGGAACAATCGGATCCGCGAAAGCCCGCCGACGCTCCAACATGATTTCGAGGACGGCGAAGTCCTTTGTCGTCAGCTGGAAATTCGCGCCTGTCATCACCGTCTCCATGATCAGGCCCCCTCCCGCCCGCAGGCCGGCGTATCGACCACTTCGATGGTCGCCGACAGTTCCCGGCCGCCACGGCTGCTCCAGCACACCGTCTGCCCAGCGGTCGCGCCGATGAGCGCCGTCCCCATCGGCGTCAGCACCGAGATCCTGTTTTCACTGATGTCTGCTTCGCCGGGATAGACCAGCGTGACGCGCTGGATGTTGCCGCCATCGTTGCGGATTGTCACCGCCGAACCCATCCGCACCACATTGGCCGGCATGGAAGCCGCTGCCGTGATAACGGCACGGTCCATCTCCGAAAGCAATTCTTCGGCCGTCTCGGGCACGCGGTCGAGCGACGCCCGCGCCAGGCCCGTCAGCCTATGATGGTCGGCATCGGTGACCAGAAGCCGGCTCGGTGGACGCAATCCTGTTGCATGTTGCATGGCAAACCTCATGACTTGGCGCATCGAACAGACGCGCGCCTGCCGCCGCGCAAACGGTGGCTTGATGAAAAACCGGCAGCCGCGAAGCTGTCTGGCTCGGGAATGATAATGTCAGGTAGAAATGCCCCGGTTCGGACGGACGCCAAAAGGCGACCGCGCCGGGGCTACGATCCCGCGATCGGGCAGACCCTGAACAAGGTTCTGATATAAGCTGGGTTGCTCATGCATGGAGCCTTGCCGACAGGCGTCCGCTTGTCAAGCGCGGCCAAACCGCTCAACCGCCGACATAGCGCCGGTAGAAGCGCGGGCCGAGGCTGGTCAGGATCTCGTAGCCGATGGTGCCGGCATGGCCGGCGGCGTCATCGACGCTTTGCGAGGGACCGAGCAGTTCGACCAGATCACCCTCGCGCAGCCTGCCGCCCGGCAGGGCGGAAATGTCGAGAATGATCGAATCCATCGACACCCGCCCGACGAAAGGTAGCCGCACGCCCTCGAACCAGGCGGCGGACGCGGCGCGGCGTTGCCAGCCATCAGCGTAGCCGAACGAAATCGTCGCCAGCCTGAGCGGGCCTTGCGCATGATAGGTGTGGCCATAGCCGACGCCGGCGCCTTTTTCGACGCTTCGCGTCTGTGCCACCTTTGCCTGCAACCGCACCACCGGCAGCATCGGATTGGGCTTTGGCGGCGTCGGATTGATGCCGTAGAGCGCGGCACCGGGGCGGGCGAGATCGTAGTGAAAGCGCTCCCCAAGAAAGATGCCGGAGGAATTGGCCAGCGAGGCCGGTGCCGCCGGCAGCATCTTGCGCAGCTGCTCGAATGCCAGTCGCTGCAGCTCATTGGCCGGGTGCTCCGGCTCGTCGGCGCAGGCCAGATGGCTCATCACGAACCTGATGTCGATGCCGTCGAAGGCCTGCGGATCGGCGGCAACGCGCTCCACATCCCGGGGCGCCATGCCGAGCCGCGACATGCCGCTGTCGACCTGGACCGCGGCCGGCAGTTTTCGGCCGGCGCGGCGGGCCGCAGAACGCCAGGCTGCCAGTTGCTCGGGGCTGTTGATAACAGCGCAAAGGTTTGCTGCCACGGCGTCCGGCTCGGCACCGGGCGGAATGCCGTTCAACACGAAAATGGCAGTGCCGGCCCCAAGCGAGCGGCGCAGGGCGACGCCTTCGCCCAGAAGCGCAACGAAGAAGACATCGCAGCCTTCGCGCAGCAGTGCCGCCCCGACCTGGCCGGCGCCAAGGCCGTAGCCGTCCGCCTTGAGCACACCAGCGCAGGCAACATCGCCCAACCGCGCCTTCAGCCGCCGGTAGTTTTCACGGATTGCACCGAGATCGATGGTGAGGATGGCCCCAGCCGCCACTTCGCTTGTGGCGGTGACCTCTTCTGGCGGCGATTTTTGGAGGGCGTCGTTCATGGCGACCGTTCTTGTGGTGGATGGGTTAGTCAGTAGTCAGTAGAAATTGGCGCGGACCGCAACAGAACATTCAACCCTACTCCCCTACTCCCCTACTCCCCTACTATCGCACCAGATGCCGGAACGCCGCCACCACATCCTCATAGACATGGCGCTTGAACGGCACGATCAGGTCAGGAAGGTCCTGCATCGGCCGCCATGCCCATTTGTCGAACTCGGCGGTGTGGCCACCCGGCGGCGGATTGATCTGGATCTCGCTGACATCGCCGTGGAAGCGAAAGGCGAACCATTTCTGCGTCTGGCCGCGATACCGGCCCTTGAAGGCGATGCCGACGAGATGCTCCGGCAAATCATAGTTGATCCAGTCCGGCGCCTCGGCCAGTAGCGAGACGCCGCGCATGCCGGTCTCCTCATAGAGCTCGCGCTCGGCCGCCTGCAGGGGCTCCTCGCCCTCGTCGATGCCGCCTTGTGGCATCTGCCAGAGCTGCGTCGTGCCGGCAAATTCGCTGTCCGGTTCGGCAATGCGGTGCCCGACCCAGACCAGGCCCTCGGCATTGAGGATCATCAGCCCGACGCAGGGTCGATAAGGCAGCGTTTCGCGGTCGATTTTGTTCGTCTTTGGCATCAGTCACTCTTTCCAGCCGTCTTCCGAGGGCTAGCCTTTTTGCGGATCGATAGCCACCGCTGAAATCGGCACGATCTCGATGCCGCGCTTCTTGGCCTCGACCACCCAGGATGACACGGTATCGACCGTCAGGTCGAAGGCCGAACCGATGCCGACGGCAGTGCCTTTGGCCCGCGCGGTCGCCTCCAGGCTGTCGAGCTTCTTCAGGATTTCGCCGCGATCCTGCACGGCATCAATCGCCATGTCGCCGGCGACGAAGGGCACGCCGTCTTTCAGCGCCAGATCCGGCGCCAGACTGCGCGCCGACGAGCCGTCATCGATATAGGCGAGGCCGCGTTTGCCGAGCTCGGCGATGAACGGCTCCATCGCCGCCGCGTCAGCGGAAAAGCGGGCGCCCATATAGTTCATGACGCCGGTATAGTTGGTCGTCCGCGACAGCGCCCAGTGCAGGCTCTTCAGGTTCTCGTCCGCGCTCGCCGCCACCGTCAGCGTGTTGCGTCCCGGATTGACCTTGGGATAATCGAACGGTTCGAGCGGCACCTGCATGACGATCTCGTGGCCGCTCTGCCTGGCTGCCTGCATCCAGCGGCCGATGCTGTTGCCTTGCGGCGCGAAGGCCAGCGTCACTTCCGCCGGCAGTTTGGCGATGGCCGCCTGGGTGCCGGTCTGCGAAACCGAAAGCCCGCCGATGACGATCGCCACCCGTGCGCCGCGCCCGCCCGACCAGGGCCGCGCATAGACGTCGAACGGCCGCCTGCCATCGGCGGCGCGCACCGGCAACGGCCCGGTCTCGCTGGCCTCGATCAGCGCCTTGTCTGGAATATGCGCGACCTTCAGGTTCTGGCCGACGGTCGACGGGTCGCGAATGACGATCGCTGCCTTGGGCGGCCCATCGCCCTCCTCCGTCTGCACATGGATGATCTGCGGCCCACCTGATTTGACCGGCGCCTCCGGCTTCGGTGCCGCCGGGGCCAATGCAGGCGGCGCGGCGGCAGGTTCGGCCGCAGCGGTCACTTTCGGCGTTGAAACGGCAACCTCTTGCGGCTTACGAAACGGCTTTTCCCTGAGCGCGATCGCGCCGGAGATGCCTGCCACCACCAGCACGGCCACTGTCGCCATGATCGCACCGCCGCTGAGCTTGCCGGCGGCGCGCGGCGGCCGGACTGCCTGTCCGAGCGGGCGTTCGATGTCCTTGCCGATATCAGTCAAGCGTAATCCCCGGGCGCATGGCTCCGAAGGCGAAGCCACTTCGAAACGGCATGCGCGAATTCATCAATCCCGGCGCACCCCCACGCCATGCCTTGGGAGCTTTGCCTCGCCCCCGAATCAAACTGCCGGAACCTTTCGGTCCCGGCAGCATCGCATTGCTTCCATCATGCTCAAACAGAAAGATGGAGCGGCGCGTGCGCCGCTCCAGATGCCTACTGGTTGAGAACCGCCTTTTGCGGATTGGGCGGGAAGGACGGATCGGTCTTCTGACCGCGCAGCAGCTGCTCGGCATAGATGAGCTGCAGATCGTCCTTCGGATCCGGTGGCACATAGGCCGCAGAGCCCGAACCCGTCGTGCTCTCGTCGGCGCCCTTGATATGGCCCTTGAGATCGGATTCGCCACGCGTCAGATCCCTGCCCTGCAGTTCCGGCGGCAGTGGCTGTTCGACCTTGATGTCGGGCGTGATGCCCTTGCCCTGGATCGACTTGCCGGACGGCGTGTAATAGAGCGCCGTCGTCAGCCTGAGCGCACCATTCTCGCCGAGCGGAATGATGGTCTGCACCGAACCCTTGCCGAAGGACTGCGTGCCGACCACCGTGACGCGGCGCAGGTCCTGCAGCGCGCCGGCGACGATTTCCGAGGCACTGGCCGAACCGCCATTGACCAGGACGATCATCGGCTTGCCGTTGATGTCGTCGACCTGCTTGGGCTTGGCGTCGAAGCGGGTGACGTCCTTGGGGTCGCGGCCGCGCGTCGAGACGATCTCGCCGCGGTTGAGGAAGGCATCGGACACGCTCACCGCCTGGTCGAGCAGGCCACCCGGATTGAGGCGGAGATCCAGAACATAGCCCTTCAGCTTGTCGTCGGGAATCTGCTTCTTGATGGTGTCGATGGCGTTCTCGAGGTCGTCATAGGTCTTTTCGGTGAAGGAGGTGATCTTCATGTAGCCGATGTCGTTCTCGACCCGGAACTTGACCGCCTTGACCTTGATGATGTCGCGCACGACCGTCAGTTCGATCGGCTTGTCGGCGCCCTGGCGCAGGATGGTCAGCTTGATCGGCGTGTTGACCAGGCCGCGCATCTTGTCGACCGCATCGTTGAGGGTCAGGCCGCGAACCTCTTCGCCGTCGATCTTGGCGATGTAGTCGCCGGCCAGCACGCCTGCCTTGGCGGCCGGCGTGTCGTCGATCGGCGTGATCACCTTGACCAGATCGTTCTCCATGGTGACTTCGATGCCGAGGCCGCCGAACTCGCCCTTGGTCTGGACGCGCATATCCTGCGCCTGCTCGGCATTCATGTAGGAGGAGTGCGGGTCAAGCGAAGCCAGCATGCCGTTGATGGCATTCTCGACCAGCGACTTGTCGTCGGGCGGCGTCACATACTGTGCCCGCACGCGCTCGAAGATATCGCCGAAGATCGCCAGTTGCTTGTAGGTCTCCGACCCTGCAGCGTTCGCCGCCGAGCCGGGTGCGCCATAGACCAGGCTCATGGCGGACGCGCCCATCAGCGCACCGGCAAACAGAAGCGACAGTTTCCGCATTATTCACGTCCTTCCAGAAAAACGGTCCGCCCACCATGGGGCCGGATCGACGGGTTTTCCATCCTTGCGGAACTCGACATAGAGTTCCGGCGTGGCATTTCCATTCTTCGAAACCGAGGTGCTCGCCACCCGGGCCTCTCCCATCGCACCGATCGGCTCTCCTGCAAGCACTGATTGACCGGTCGCGACGCTGATTCTGCTCATCCCCGCCAAAACGACATGATAGCCGTCGCCTGCGTTCAGGATCAAGAGTTGACCATAAGAGCGAAACGGCCCCGCATAAAGCACATTTCCATCCGCCGGCGCGGTAACGATGGCTCCCGATTGTGTCGCAACCATGTCGCCTAGCATCACCGCGCCGTTACCGTCGTCGGCGCCGAATCGCCGCTTGATGCGGCCGGTCACCGGCAGTGCGATCTGTCCCTGCAGCGCCGAAAAGGGCACCGCGGCGGCAAGTTGGTTGCTTTCCGGAACGGGCAGCGACGCCAGTTCCGCCGGCGCGGATGTCTTGTCGCCATCCGCCGTCTTCTGCTCAGCGGCCTTGGCGGCATCGGCGGCCTTGCGGCTCTTGTCGGCCTGCGCTTCGAGCGAGGCGATCAACTCTTTCAGGCTGCCGGCCTTGGCCGCCAGCGCCTCGGATCGCTGCTTTTCCGCGGCCATTTGCGTTTGCGTGTCGGCTTCGAGCTTCTGCTTGGCCTCCAGCAGCATGCCGAGCCGCTTCTTTTCCGCCGTCTGGTCGCCGACCGCCGCCGTCAGCCGCGCCCGTTCGGCCTCGATCGACGCCGTAATCCTGGTCTGTTCCTTGAGATCGGCAAGCAGGCTATCGGTCTGCTGGCGCAGTTCCGGCACAACCGCGCCGAGCAGGATGGCGCTGCGCACCGACGACAGCGCGTCCTCGGGCTTGACCAGGATCGCCGGCGGCGGGTTGAGGCCCATGCGCTGCAGCGCGCCCAGCACTTCGGCCAGAACGTCGCGCCGCGCCATCAGCGAGGCGCGGATCTTCTGTTCCTGGCCCTTCAACCCTTCCAGCCTGGCGCCGATGTCCTCGATGTCCTGGCCGAGCTTCTGCTCGGTCATCGCCGACTGAATCAATGCGGCGGTGATCGAGGCGTGATCCTTCTTGATCGTCGCGATGTCGGCGGAGAGCTTGGCCAATCGTTCGGACGACAGCGTGATCTCCTTCGAGACCCGTTCATATTCGGCCCGGCTCTGGTCCGGATCGGGAGCCAGGTCGAGCGTGTTTTCCGCCCGCCCCGCATGCAGCGACAGCACAAGCACCGCCGCCGCGATGCCGCAGCGCGCGCGCCATGAGCCCGTTCTTGATTTTCTGTCTTCAGACATTGAAGCCCGACTCTATGCGTGGCTTCGTTAACGAACAATCAACCATGTTCGAAACCGCCCACTCGATGCAATGTTACGTTGGCATTGGGGCGGAAATCCGGGTGTGTCGCACCAATTCACCGGCTTACGAGCGATGGTAGGGATGTCCCGAAAGGATAGTGGCCACACGATAAAGCTGCTCTCCCAGCATCACGCGCACCAGTTGATGCGGCCATGTCAGCAATCCGAACGACATCACCAGTTCGGCCTGGTCGCGCAGCGACTGATCGTGGCCGTCGGCGCCGCCGATGGCGATGATCAGCGCCTTGCGGCCACCGTCACGCAACAGGCCGAGGCGCCCGGCGAAATCTTCCGAGGAAAAGCTTTTGCCGCGTTCGTCGAGCAGGATCAGGGCGGTGCCGGGCTGCAACTGCGTCTGCAGTTTCTGGCCTTCCTCACGCCGGCGCTCGTTGGCAGTCTGGCCGCGCCCCTCGGCTATTTCGGCAATGCCGCCAAATTCAAGCCCCACCGCCGGGCCGCTCTTGGCGAAGCGCTCGAAATAGCGGTCGGCCAGCAGCTTCTCGGGGCCGGCTTTCATCCGGCCCACGGCATGAACTGATATCTTCATCCTTGCCTTGTAAGCCGCGCGAACGACTTAGTGGAGCGTTTCTTCCTCGAGGTCCGGCGCCTGCCACATCTTTTCGAGATTGTAGAATTCGCGGACTTCGGGGCGGAAGACATGGACGATGATGTCGCCAGAATCGATCAGGACCCAGTCGGCGCCGGACAGCCCCTCGACGCGCGCGGTGCCGAGACCGGCATCCTTGATCGCTTTGAGAAGATGATCGGCGACAGCCGCGACATGACGGTGCGATCGGCCCGAAGCGACGACCATATAGTCGCCGAGGCTCGATTTCCCCTGGATGTCGATGGAGACAATATTTTCGGCCTTGGAGTCTTCCAGACTGGCAAGGACTGTCTTGATGGCGCGGGACACGGCGTCGTCTACGCTGATCCTGGCCGGCGAAGGCATGATATCGGCCTTCTTCCGCAGTGCTGTTCTCAGTGTATTTCCTTTCGCAGCAAGAACAACCAAATCACCCCTTGAAGCAGGTGACACCACTTAGATAGGCAGAGTTCCCTGACAGTTTCAAGACGGGACCCTGCCTCGCACGAACGTATTGTCGCTCCTGTGGTTCCGCCGCACACCGGAAAAGATCGGAACCCTCGCCGTCGGCATGGGTTATCGGCTCACCGACCAACCGGATTTCCCCCATGCCGATCGACCCGCAAAACGCCTTCCTCAGCGTCCAGGCTGGCCTCGCCCAACTGAGCACGCTGATTGTTTCCTACTCCTTCTCGGCCATCGGTGCCGTTATCCTCTTGATCGTCGGTTATATCGTCGCCGGCCTTGCCGAACGTTCGATCTTCGCCGGTCTCGGCCATATCCATGGTTTCGACGCGACGTTGCGGCATTTCTTCTCGAAGATCGTCCGCTATGCCATCCTGATCCTCGTCACCATCATGGTGCTCGGCCAGTTCGGCGTGCAGACGGCCTCGATCATTGCCGCGATCGGTGCCATTGGCCTCGCCATCGGCCTGGCGTTGCAAGGCACGCTGCAGAACATCGCGGCCGGCATCATGCTTCTGGCACTGCGGCCGTTTCGCATCTGCGAGTCCGTCGAGGTCGGTTCGATTGCCGGTACGATCGAGGAGATCGGCCTGTTCGCAACCAAGCTCAGGACGGCCGACGGGGTCTACATATTGGCGCCCAACTCGACGCTGTGGAACCAGCCGGTGCGCAACTTTTCGCGCAATGGGGTGCGCCGCAGCGACATCACGCTGAGCATCGGCTCCTGGAACGACATCGACCGCGCTCAAAAGACATTGCTTGCCATTGCCGCCGCCGAACGGCGGGTCAAGCGTGAGCCGGCACCGATCGCTTTCGTCGCGACATTGGGCGATAGCACCGTTTCGATTGCCTTGCGCTACTGGACATCGTCGGCGGACTTCTTCGCCACCCAGACCGATCTCACCAAGCGCGCCAAGCAGGAATTCGATAGCGAAGGCATATCGATCCCGCTGCCGCCACCGGAAGCCCCGTCGCCGGAAGCCCGTCGACAATAGTCGGGTGGCTCAGTGCCGGCCCTCATCGTCCGGTGCGAAGGCGAGTTCGACCGGCAACGGCGCCTGCGCCGTCATCGGTGCGAAACTGCCGGTTTCGCCGACCGGGACCGCACGCGTCGTGAACACACGCAAAAGCACGAACAGGCAGAAGGCTGCGGCGATGAGAACAGCCACATAGATGAAAGCCTGCGTTCCGAAGACGGCCGACAGCGCCGTCACGATGCCGGGCACGACGAAGCCCGACAGCGACCAGGCAAACAAAAGCGAACTGGACAGCGCCACCATGTCGTCCTTGCCGGCGCGGTCGGCGGCGTGCGCGCTGGCCAGCGAATAGATCGATTCCGAAGCGCCGTCCCACACGATGTAGATCACAACCAACGCGGCCAGCGCGCCGCCATCGAACCCGAGTGCAAACAGGCCGGCGACCATGGCGAGCGCGGATGCGGCGATCAGCACATAGCGGCGGTCGGTTCGGTCGGAAATCCAGCCAAGCGGGATCTGCAGGATCAGCGTGCCGAGAGGCATCGCCGAAAGCAGCAGCGCCACGTCGGCCTGGCTGTAGCCCTTGGCCGTGGCGTGGATCGGCGCGAAGCCAGCAATCGACATGGACAGGCCGCCGACGGCAAGCATGCCGGCGACGCCGACCGGTGAAACCCGCCAGGCACGGCGCAGCGCCACCGAGGCCGCCTGCGGCGCCGGCGGCTGGGCAAGTTTGGTCATCCCGACAGGGAGGATCGACAGCGCGGTGAAGACGATGCCGATCAGCGGCGCATCCGCTGTCCTGATATCGACCAGCGCCAACGTCGCGTAGCCGACGCCGAGCCCGGCGACATAGGCGACGTAGAAGAAAGCCATCACCCGGCCGCGGATCGCGTTGGCAACGGCATCGTTCAGCCAGCTCTGCGCGACGATGAACAGGCCGCATATGGCAAAGCCGTAGAGCGCGCGCGCGGCTATCCACAGCAGCGGAAGGATCCCGGCGCCGACAGCCGCGTTGGCCAGCGCGATCAGCGCCGACAACACCATGAAGGCACGGGCATGGCCGACCCTTCGCACCAGCGGTCCGGTCAGGATACAGCCGGCGAGCCCGCCGGCCGAAAGCCCGGTGATGATCAGCCCGGCCCAGGTCGGATCGAAACCCTCGGCGCCAAGCCGGACCGGGATGTAGGCAAACATCAGCCCGTTGCCGACGGCAATCAGCGCCATCGACACGATGACGCTGGCAATCGCGATCAGCGGCGTGGGCTCGGCGCCCTGCTCGGCTTCGCTGCGGTTTTTCCTGGGAATCGACATGCCTGCTCAGGATTGCCCATGAAACGGGCAAAGGAAGCGATAAAAGCGACATGGCCGGGCGGCCGGGCTCACCCCTTCGCCAGCTTGCGGATCGCGCTCGATGACAGCGACGAGCGCGGGCCGTGAATGAAGGTCCAGGCCGGCGCCTTCATGCGGGCAAGCCGCGGCGCATCGCCCTCGTCGATGCGGGCATAGTCGAAGGTCTTGGCGACGACCGAGGACAGGAACGACAGCGTCGCGCCCGGGCGGTCGATGACGGCGATCGGGAAGGTCATGACGATCTCGCGCCAGCGCTGCCAGCGATGGAAATCGCGCAGGCTGTCGGCACCCATGATCCAGACGAAATCGACACCGGGATTGCGCGCCTTGACCAGCGCCAGCGTATCGGCGGTGTAGCGGACGTGATGGGCGGCTTCGAAAGCGGTGACCTTGATCTTCGGGTTCTTGGCAATCTGTTCCGACAGCTGCAGCCGTTCGCCCAGCGGCGCCAACTCCCTGGTGTTCTTCAGCGGATTGCCCGGCGTCACCATCCACCACAACTGGTCGAGCGCCAGGCGTCTGAGCGCGATCTCGGCGACCAGCGCATGGCCGGCATGCGGCGGATTGAACGAGCCGCCGAACAGGCCGACGGCGAGGCCTTTCTCGGCGTGCGGCATTTTGAAATAGTGGGAGGGGATAGCCTCCTTGCCCGCCCCCTTGTGGGGAGGGTCGATCCGCGAAGCGGAGCGGGGTGGGGGTATCGCGGAATTCAGCGTCGTTCCCCCCACCCGGCTCGCTATGCTCGCCACCCTCCCCACAAGGGGAAGGGTAAGACCAGCGCTCAAGGTCTCACCTGTCCCGACCCGCGCACACGGTATTTGAACGACGTCAGCTGTTCGACGCCCACCGGTCCGCGCGCATGCATCTTGCCGGTGGCGATGCCGATCTCGGCGCCCATGCCGAATTCGCCGCCGTCGGCGAACTGCGTCGATGCGTTGTGCAGCAGGATCGCCGAATCGATCTCGTTGAAAAACCGCTCGACGGCTTGCGCATCCTCGGCGACGATCGCCTCGGTGTGATGCGAGGAAAACGTCTCGATATGCTCGATCGCACCACCGATACCGTCGACCAGTTTTACCGCGATGATGGCATCGAGATATTCTGTCACCCAATCGGCATCGGTCGCCGGCTTGGCGTCGAAAAACACTTTCAGCACCTCGGCATCGGCATGGATTTCGCAGCCGGCGGCGCGAAGTGCATCAAGGATCGGCACCAGATGCGTGGAGGCAACCGCCCGGTCGACCAGCAGCGTCTCTGCGGCACCGCAGACGCCGGTGCGCCGCATCTTGGCGTTGACGGCGATCCTGACAGCCATATCGAGCTTGGCGGAACGGTCGATGTAGAGATGGCAGATGCCTTCGAGATGCGCGAAGACCGGGACCCGCGCCTCGGCCTGCACCCGTCCGACCAGGCTTTTGCCGCCGCGCGGGATAATGACGTCGAGGTTGCCGCCCAACCCCTTCAGCATCTCGCCGACGGCGGCGCGGTCGGTGGTCGGCACCAGCTGGATGGCATCCTCCGGCAGGCCCGCTTGCTTCAGCCCTTCGACCAGGCAGGCGTGGATGGCGGCCGAGGAATTGAGCGAATCCGAACCGCCGCGCAGGATCACCGGATTGCCGGCCTTGAGGCACAGCGCGCCGGCATCGGCGGTGACGTTCGGGCGGCTCTCATAGATGACGCCGACGACGCCGAGCGGCGTGCGCACGCGCTCGATATGCAGACCGTTCGGCCGGTCCCACTGCGCGATCACGTCGCCAACCGGATCCCGCAGCGCGGCGATTTCGCGGATGCCGTCGGCCATGGCGCGGATGCGCGCCGGATCGAGCTTCAGCCGGTCCATGAAGGAGGTGGAAAGCCCGGATTCATGACCATTCGAAACATCGATGGCGTTGGCGTCGAGAATGTCCTGCTCACGGGCCACGATCGCCTCGGCCATGGCCAGCAGTGCGGCGTTCTTGGCGGCGGTCGTGGCAATGGCCAGCGGCCGGGCGGCAGCCCGGGCGCGCCGGCCGATATCGGCCATCAGCGCGACAGTGTCATCCCCGGATTTTTCATGCAGTTTCAGCATGGCTCATCCTCCGCTTACATCGCCACCAACCGTGACTTGGTCACCGGCCCCTGTTTGGTCGCCGGCCCGTACTTGGTCACCCGAATGGCTCACCACAAGGTCGTCGCGGTGGATCATCGCCGAACGCGCCTCGTAGCCGAGCACGGTTTCGATCTCGGCCGTCTTCAGGCCCGCGATCCTTACGGCATCGGCGGCATCATAGGCAACCAGCCCGCGCGCGATCTCGCGGCCCTCGGGCGACAGGATCGCCACCGTGTCGCCGCGCGAGAAATTGCCGCTGACCAGCTTGACGCCGGCCGGCAGCAACGATTTGCCCGACAGCAGCGCGCCGATGGCGCCGGCATCGACCGTAAGCCGGCCGGCCGGCTCGAGCTGGCCGGCGATCCAGGTTTTGTAGCCCTTGACCGGGTTGCTGCTCGGCCGAAAGAAAGTAGCGCGCTCGCCGCGTTCGATCGCCATCAGCGGCGACAGCCGAGTGCCCGACGTGATGATCATCGCGGTGCCGGCGGCGGTCGCGATCTTGCCGGCATCGAGCTTCGTGCGCATGCCGCCGCGCGACAGCTCGGAAGCGGCCGCACCCGCCATCGCCTCGATATCAGGCGTGATGCGGTCGACCACCGGAATGAATTTGGCGTTGGGGTCGCGCGCCGGCGGCGCGGTGTAGAGCCCGTCGATGTCGGAAAGCAGCACCAAAAGATCGGCGCCCATCATGGTGGCGACGCGGGCCGCCAGCCGGTCATTGTCGCCGTAGCGGATTTCGGAAGTCGCCACCGTGTCGTTCTCGTTGATGACCGGCACTGCCTTCATCTTCAAGAGTGTCGAGATCGTCGCCCGCGCGTTGAGATAGCGGCGGCGCTCCTCGGTGTCGCCGAGCGTCAGCAGGATCTGGCCCGATTTCAGGCTGCCCTTGCCGAGCGCGTCCGACCAGGCGCCGGCCAGCGCGATCTGTCCCACGGCTGCCGCCGCCTGGCTCTCCTCCAGTTTCAGGGCTCGCTTGCCGAGGCCAAGGATGGTGCGGCCAAGCGCGATGGCGCCGGACGACACGACGAGGATTTCAGCGCCGCCCTGGGCCAGCCCGGCAATGTCGTCGGCGAGCGAAGCCAGCCAGTCGCGCTTCAGGCCCGTCGTGCGGTCGACGAGCAGCGCCGAGCCGATCTTGACGGTGATGCGCCGATATTTTCTCAGCGACTGCATGACCCTATTTGTCCCAGCGCGTCTCGACCGGCGCCGCGATCTGCGCGCGCGCCTCAGCAATCACCGCCATCAGCGCCCGCTGCACCGCCTCGACGCCCTCGCCGGTGACCGCCGACAACAGCATCGGCGCGCGGCCGGCAGCGCGTTTCAGCGAGGCGACCTTCTTCTTGCGCGCATCGGCGTCAAGCGTGTCGACCTGGGAAAGCGCCAGGATCTCGACCTTGTCGGTGAGGCCATGGCCATAGGCGTCGAGCTCGGCTCGCACGGTCTTGTAGGCCTTGCCCGGATTTTCCTCCTGCGCCGAAACCAGATGCAGCAGCACACGCGTGCGCTCGACGTGGCCAAGGAAGCGATCGCCGATGCCGACGCCCTCATGCGCGCCTTCGATGAGGCCCGGAATGTCGGCGATGACGAATTCGCGCGCGTCGATGCGGGCAACGCCGAGGCCGGGATGCAGCGTCGTGAAGGGATAGTCGGCGATCTTCGGCTTGGCTGCGGTGACCGCCGCCAGGAATGTCGACTTGCCGGCATTGGGCAGCCCGACCAGCCCGGCATCGGCGATCAGCTTCAGCCGCAGCCAGATGTTGAGCTCTTGCCCCGGCAGGCCGGGATTCGCGCGGCGCGGCGCCTGGTTCGTCGAGGTCTTGAAATGCTGGTTGCCGAAACCGCCATTGCCGCCCTTGGCCAGCAGAAAGCGCTGTCCGACCACGGTCAGGTCGCAGATCAGCGTCTCGTTGTCTTCTTCGAACACCTGCGTTCCGGCAGGCACTTTCAGCGTGACGTCGGCGCCCTTGGCGCCGGTCATGTTGCGGCCCATGCCGTGGACGCCGGTCTTGGCCTTGAAATGCTGCTGATACCGGTAGTCGATCAGCGTGTTCAGCCCGTCGACCGCCTCCAGCCAGACATCGCCGCCGCGGCCGCCGTCGCCGCCATCCGGCCCGCCGAACTCGATGAATTTTTCGCGCCGGAACGACACCGAACCGGCGCCGCCGTCACCGGAGCGGATGTATACCTTGGCTTGATCGAGAAATTTCATGAGATTGTACAGTTTCTACTAGTGGCTTTGCGGCATTGCTCTAAACCTTGGCCCTTGCTCTAAACCAAGGCGCGGCGAAGGGCGAGGCCGTTTTGTGACAATGGCCATGTGGGGTTGGCCGGAGAGACGTCGGAATGAAGCTTGTAACCTACAACATCCAGTACGGCATCGGCCTCGACGGGCAGTACGATGTCGGGCGCATCGCCGATGCCGTGCGCGGCGCCGACGTGATCGCTTTGCAGGAGGTGACCCGCAACAATCCTCGGAATGGCGGCCGCGACATGGTCGCCGAGATCGGCGAGGCGCTGCCCGACTATTTCGCCGTCTATGGCAGCAATTTCGAGGCCAATATCGGTTCGCACATCGACAACGGCCGTGCCGTGACGAAAACCTTCCAGCTCGGCAACATGGTGCTGTCTAGGACGCCCATTCATCTGTCGCGCAACCTGCTTTTGCCGCGCAGCCGCAGCTTCGAGATGATGAACTTCCAGCGCGGCGCGCTGGAAGCGCTGATCGAGACGCCGCTTGGTTTCATCCGCTTCTATTCCATCCATCTCGATCACCGCAGCCCCCTCGAACGCGCCAGCCAGATCCAGTTCCTGCGCCAACGCATGCTGAACTATGCGCTCGAAGGCGGAGCACTGTCCGGCGTCGCCGAGATCGGCCTGCCGGAACTGCCGCATCCCGAAGCCTTTGTCGGAATGGGCGATTTCAACATGCTGGCCGGCTCACCCGAATATGTCGAACTCGCCGGCCGGCCGGACCATGAATTCGGCATGCCGCTGACCGCCGACTTCGCCGTCGATGCCGCCTTGCGGCTGAACGCCACCGGCGACGATCTCATCAGTTGGGTCGATCCCAAGCAACCCACCGATCCCAGCCGGCACAAGCGCATCGATTATATCTTTACCAGCGCTTCGCTTGCCAGATCCCTGCAGCGTCTGTGGGTCGACCGAAAGGCAGTCGGCTCGGACCATCTGCCGGTATGGGTCGAACTGGGCTGATGGCCTTTCATCTGGCGGCGTTTTCGCGTTCGACGATCGCCATCATGATCGTATCGCGGTATTCCCCGTCGATATGGACGGCATCGCTCTGCACGCCCTCCCTGACAAACCCGACCTTGTCGTAGAGAGAGATGGCGCGAGCATTGTCGGAATGCACGGAGAGTTCGATGCGGACGAAACCGGCCCTGCGCGCTTGTGCCAAGGTTGCATTGATGAGCCGCAGTCCAAGCCCTCGCCCCCGATAGGGAGGAACAATCCCCATCCCGAGGGAGCCGCGATGGGCATGGATGAGCCGATCATGGCGTGAGATGTCGCACCAGCCGACGACCTCGCCACGAACAACGGCCACGAACCCCGGATCGCCTCTCCCGATACGGTCCATTGCGAAACTTCTGACTTGATCCAGCGGTGGCGCCTCAAGGAAGGACAAGTACTTTCGCTCACGCGCTACGACATCGAGCGCGCGATGAAAGCTTTCGATATCCCCAGGCGTCATCGGCGTGATCGCGGCCGTTTCAATATCGCTGCTGTCGACCATTGGTTTGACCGTCGTCATCCATCAGAAATGCACCCAGTTCCGCAGGCTGGTCCAGGTCTTGCGATCGAGCCGGTAGCGCTCGACGGGAACCTGGCCGGCGACGATCGAGTTCAGCATGCCCTGGCCGGCATACTGGAACCCGCACTTGTGGATGACGCGGCGCGAGGCCGGATTGATGACCCGCGTCGAGGCATGCAGGACCTGGATCGACGTCCTCTGGAAGGCGAGATCGACCAGCGCGTGCGCTGCTTCCGTCGCATAGCCCTTCTTCCAGTGCGGCTCGCCGATCCAGTAACCGAGCTCCAGCCCGCGATCGGTGGTGTTGAGGCCGGCGCAACCGACGAAGGTGTCGGTGCCGGCCAGCGTCAGGGCATAAGCAATGCCGGCCCGGCGCGATTTGGTCATGGCCAGGAAAGCGCGCGCCTCGGCCTCGCCATAGGGGTGCGGCATGCGTGCCAGCATTTCGGCGACATGGCGGTTGTCGGCAAGCTCGACCAGCTGCGCGATATCGCCCTCGTGGGGCGCCCGCATCACCAGCCGCTCGGTGACCAGCACCGGGCAATCTATCGCGTAACTTTCGTCTTCTGAGTCTTCCGCTTCGGCAACCATTTGAAAGTCCTCCAGGCACAAGAAAAAGGGGAGATGGAAACCCATCTCCCCTGATCCTTTTCCTGGCTTTGCCAGACACCGGTTCCCGAGATGGGCGCCGGTGTTCTAGTGCGGAACCGGCTACTCCGCGGCTTTGGCAATCGGGTTGACCGATACGTAGGTTCGGCCGTTGGCTTTTTTGTTGAACGTCACGGCGCCAGTCTCGAGCGCAAAAAGCGTATGGTCCGTGCCCATGCCGACATTGACGCCGGGATGCCACGTGGTGCCGCGTTGACGAATGATGATGTTGCCCGGGATGACGGCTTCGCCGCCGAACTTCTTCACGCCCAGACGCTTGGAATGCGAGTCGCGACCGTTGCGCGACGAGCCGCCAGCTTTCTTGTGTGCCATCTAACTAACTCCGTTGCGCCGCAAGGCGCCTAAAAGGCCTTATGAACGCGTTCGCGTTCCGTTTCAAGTCCGATCCGGCGACCTGGTCGCCAGAAAATTACTTCGCCGCCAATTCCTTGGCCTGCTCGCGCCAGTCCTTGATCTGGTCGGCGCTGAAGGGCATGTGCTCGTCGATCTTGGCGACATCCTTGTCGGTCAGCTTGGCGAGCTGCGCGAAGGTGATGATGCCCTGCTCGTTGAGATCCTTGGCTGCGACCGGGCCGATGCCCTTGATCACGGTCAGATCGTCCGGCTCACCCTTGGGCGCCTTGAACAGCGGCGCTGCCGCGGTCTCGGCTGCCTTTGTCTCGGCTGCCTTGGCCTTGGGCTCCTTCTTCGGCGCGGCTTCCGCCTGCACCTCGGTGGCGGCCTCGGCCTTCACCTTCTTCGGCGCCTTGACCGCTGCCGTCTTCGTCGGCTTGGCGCCACCCAGCAGGATCTCGGAAATCCGCACGGTGGTCAAAAGCTGGCGATGGCCGATCTTGCGGCGCGAATTCTGCCGGCGGCGCTTCTTGAAGGCGATGACGGTGCGGTTCTTGCCCTGCTCGACGACTTCGGCGGTGACCACCGCGCCGTCGACGAACGGCGCGCCGAACGTGACATTCTCGCCTTCGCCATGTGCGAGGACGTGGCCGATCTCGACCATATCGCCGACAGCGGCTTCGAGTTTTTCGATCTTCAGGAGATCGTTGGCGGCAACGCGATACTGCTTGCCACCCGTTTTAATGACTGCGAACATTTTTTGCCTTTCGCTGTTCGGTCGGCCTTGATGAGCCGCCTCTGGCGGTTCAGCCGTCTTTTTGTCAGTCTGCGGGTTCAAAAAACAAGCGGCGCGGAAGAACCCTCCACGCCGATTGCGCGCTGTCCCTAACCGAAGGTTGAGTGCGAGTCAAGGCAAACAGCTGTTGTCGGGACTGTTGTTGGCGGCCGAAGGATCGAGCGTGTCAGCACGACTGCACGACGTGACCGTCGTCGAGGCAAGCACGCGTGACTGGTTACCAACCTACCCAGGCCTCGCCGCCGCTGAACCGTCGCGAATCCGCTGCTTGCCCGGCAAGCCAAATAACTGACGGATTGGCCTTGTAACCTGCCCGTTCAGCCGTTATCTAGTGCGCCGCGCCGGCAACGGCCGACCATGACCGCGGAGAGGTGGCAGAGTGGTCGAATGCACCGCACTCGAAATGCGGCATGGGTGCAAGCCCATCGGGGGTTCGAATCCCTCCCTCTCCGCCATCGATCCCGAGAAAACCGGACATTTCCTGGGCCGCCTGCCGCATATCGCGCAGCCAATAGGACAAAGCCGCTCGAGCCGGGACACTCTGGCCTTCGCGGAGGCCGTAAAGCTTCGGCGATGGGCAGGCCCATCCGGCATCTCCGCACATCGCTTCTGTCCGCAAGCGCAGCCATGCCGCTGTGAATTTACCAGCCGCTTTAGCCCAAATGGGGAAGAGGCCCGGCCCACGATCTCGTAACGGTTGGTTCGCCGAACCCAGTTAGGAGACCACGATGCGCAAAGCCTCTCTCGCCATCGCAGCTTTCTTCAGCCTTTCCACTGTCGTATCGGCATGCGTGTCGATGGACGGCAACGTCGTCGTGAACAACTGCAATTATCGCGTCATGGGAAATTACAAAGGCTCGGATGGCAGTTGGGGTGGCTTCGGCCCCATCCGCGCGGGCGGTCGTGAGGCAACTTCCAAAAGACGCGATGCCGGCTGGGACATCAGCTTTTGCAACTATGAAGCATGGGGGGGCCGGCACATGTCGGCCGAAGGATCCCAGGCAGATGTAAGCTTTCAAGCACGTCACTTCGCGCGCTTGGCTCGTTGCCGACGATGTGGCCGGCATCGTACGCCTGCCACTCTGTCGGCGCACGATAAATCCGTTACTGCTCCTTCTTGAGCAGGTCCTGGAAGATCAGCTGGCCCCAAGTGCGGCCGCGTGCGTGCACCAGCGTGCCGCCCTCGTTGAGCTTCCCCAGCTTGACCGGTGCGAACCCGAGTTGTTTGGCCAATGCCGCCACGGGAGCGATCGCGTCCTCGTCGTCGCTCGACAGAAAGACGACCCGGTGCCCGCCCTCGACGATCGGATCGGCAGCCAGGGTGGCCGCAATCAGGTGATTGAAGCCTTTGACGAGCTTGGCGCCGGTGAACGCCTTCGCGACGAAGGCGGAGGACGGCAGACCGTCCAGCTCTTCGGGGACTGGAAACACGTTCGTCGCGTCGATGATCGTCTTGCCTTCCCAGCTTGGCAGCGCCTTCGCGACATCCGGGTACGATTCAAAGCGGACAGCCAAAAAGATGATGTCCGCCTTGACGGCGTCCGCCAGTGTTTTCGGGATGATCGTGGGTCCGATCGCGGCCGCGTCGGATGCAAAGCTTTCCGGGTCGCGCGTGGTTGCCACGGACACTTCGAGGCCCTTGCGGGCAAATGCCTTGGCAAGAGCCTGGCCGATCTTGCCGAAGCCGATAATTGCGTAGCTCATGTATACTCTCCTTCAGTTTACCAGGCCCTGCGGGCTCGGGATATCGAATGGAATGAACGGCGGGGCGTAGCGGGTCAGATTTGCGCCAAGCCCCCGTCGACGGCGACCTCGCTGGCAGTCATGAAGCTGCTGTCGGGCGACGCGAGAAACGCAGCCGCCGCCCCGATCTCCGCTGGATCGGCCATACGCTGAAGCGGATTCATCGAGGCGAAGACCATCAAGCCCTCCTCGCCTATCGCTGCCTTCGCGAGTTCGGTCGCCGTCGGCCCGGGCGACAGCACGTTTACCCGGATGCCGGTGCCTTTCAAGTCTTCCGCCCAGGTCCGCGCGAGGTTGCGCACGGCCGCCTTGCTCGCGCTATAGACGCTGAATGCGGGCGCGCCCGTGGTGCCGGCGCTCGATCCGGTCAGGATAATCGAACCGCCCTCGCCCATCAGCGGCAGCGCTTTCTGGACCGTGAAGATCGTACCCTTCACATTGGTGTTGAAGGTCTCGTCAATGTGCCCGGCGGTGAGCTTGCCGAGCGGAAGCAGGCTTCCCACCCCGGCGTTGGCGAAGATGATGTCGAGGGTTCCGCGCTCGGCCTTCACCGCCGCGTAGAGCCGATCGAGGTCGGCCTCATCCGAGACCGAGCCCTTCACCGCGCGGGCATTGGGCCCGAGCTCGGCCACAGCGGCGTCTAGCGCTTCCTGCCGGCGGCCGAAGATGAAGACGAAGGCGCCCTCCTCGATGAAGCGCTTTGCAGCGGCGAGGCCGATGCCGGTGGCACCACCCGTTATAACCGCAACCTTACCATCCAGTTTTCCCATGACTTAATCCTTCCAGGCTCTGTCTTTGGTCGTTCGGGGACGCCCCGAGAACCTCTAGATGGGCCCGCCGGGGTCGCGCGGTGAGTGCGGAAGCGCGCACATCGGTGGTGCAGAATCGATCCGCTTTCAGGATTGACGCCAGCCCGCGACGATCCGTGTCCGCCGTTCGGAATAGCGTCGCCCTTGTCGACACAAGCCACGATATCCCGCCCCTACTGCTGTAGGATGTGTTAGATACGGGCTTTGGAAGGCGCACCGCGCGGTGCCGGATTGCACCATGATCGACTGGGATGACGTTCGCTACTTTCTAGCCGTCGCACGCGGAGGCTCGGTGCGGGCTGCCGGCGCGCAGCTCGGGGTGAATCACTCGACCGTGCTGCGACGCATCGCACAGCTTGAGGAACGCCTCGGGGCGCAAATGTTCGAAAAGCTGCCTTCAGGCTACCGCCTGACCGCTGCGGGCGAGGAGGTCCTCGAGCTCGCGAACCAGATGGAAGCGTCGTCGCACCAGCTGGAGACGCGCGTCTTCGGGCGCGACCAGGGCGTACGCGGACTTCTGCGGGTGACGCTGGCACCGCCCCTCGCGACGCACCTGCTCATGCCGGACTTCGCCGATTTCGCGCACCTGCATCCAGACATCGAGATGGAAATCTTGTCGTCCGGCGAGCTGGCAAATCTGACCAACCGAGAGGCCGACGTGGCGATCCGCGTCGTCTACGACCGCAAAACCCTGCCGCTCAATCTTCACGGCCTGAAGGGAGCGGAGGTGTTTGGCGGCGTCTACATGTCCCGCGACCGCCTGGCCGCGTGGCGTGCGGGCGCACCTGATGCCATCCGGTGGATCGTCATAAGCGTTCATGGAATTCCAGAGTGGGCCAGCGCGGGTGAGGTTGGCACCACGGGAGTTCCATTCAGGATCACGGACGCCGAGGCGCAGATCGTTGCCGTACGGCAAGGTCTCGGGATCACGACACTGCCGTGCTTCGTCGGAGATGCCGACCCCCTGCTGGTGAGGGTGCCGGGCACCGACCTGCACCTGTACGGAACGCTCTGGCTTCTCACACATGGGGAGACACGCAAGACGAAGCGCGTTCGGCTCTTCACTGAGTTCGTATCCCGCAGGCTCGCCGCCTACGCTCCGCTTCTCGCGGGACTGTCCACATCGCGCGACTGACGCCCGGCGGGTCGCCCGCGACGCTTGCAGTGGATAGGTGCCTGCAAGCGGACAGCGGCATCTATTGCGGTTGCAAATGCTCGGCCATGAAGTCGATGCACGCCTCAGTCTGGGCCTGATCTGTCGACCGGCCGGCCAGAAAACGTTGAACTAATCGGTCCCTGGGGGGCATGGGCGGTGGAGGAATGGGCGGCGGCGGCACAGGAGGTTTCGGAACGGATGCCTTCTCCGAAGATCCCTCTGCTTCACGGCGCGTGACCAGTCGCTGATCTGACCTCAGGCCGCCTCACCCGACCGGTGCTCGGCAATCGCACTCAGAAAAACCTGGCCGAATTCCTTGAGCTTTGCCGCCCCAACCCCATTCACTTCGGCGAAGGCGTCGAGATCGTGCGGGCGGCGCTCGGCCATGTCGATCAGCGTGCGATCCGAGAACACCACATAGGCCGGCACCTGGCGCTCCTTGGCGAGCCGCAGGCGCAAGGATTTGAGCGCGGCCAGTAGCCCGGTGTCCACAGCCGACTGCCCGAGATCCTGCCCGGAGCGCATCTTGCCGCGCAAGGCGCGGCTGCGTACCTCGACACGATAATGGAACGGCACCTCGCCACGGCCAAGCGCATGACCCTTTTCGGCGATGGCGAGGCCGCCATGACCGGCCGGATCCGGCATCAGGAACCCGCCGGCGACGAGTTGCCGGATCAGCGATAGCCAGAAATCCTTCTTGTGCGCCAGACCACTGCCGAAACTCGTGAGCCTCTGGTGGTTCCTGGCAAGCACCTTCTCGGTTTCATGGCCGAGCAGGATGTCGATGACATGACCGGCACCGAAACGCTCACCGCTCTGGGCGATCGCCGTCAGGATGATCCGAGCCTCGGCTCCGCCATCGGCGCGCGGTGCCTGGTCGAGGCAGGTGTCGCAATTGCCGCAGGGCTGCGCTTCCTCGCCGAAATAGCCGAGCAGCACCTGGCGGCGGCACTGCGCCGTCTCGCAATAGCCTATCAGCGTGTCGAGCCGGCCATGCGAGCGCCTCTTGTGCTCGGGCGGCGCATCCTCGTCGTCGATGAACAACCTGCGCATGCGGATATCGCCCAGGCCGAACAGCATATGCGCCTCGGCGTCCCGCCCATCGCGGCCGGCGCGGCCTATCTCCTGGTAGTAGGCCTCCAGGCTGCCCGGCATGTCGGTGTGGAAGACATAGGCGACGTCAGGCTTGTCGATGCCCATGCCGAAGGCGATGGTCGCCACCATGACGACGCCGGACAAGGTCATGAAGCTGTTCTGGTTGGCGTCACGCGCCTCCTTGCTCATGCCGGCGTGATAAGCGAGCGCGGTGACGCCGTTCTTCTCGAGGAAGGCCGCCATCTCCTCCGTCTTCTTGCGCGACAGGCAATAGACGATGCCGCTGCGGCCGGGATGGCGCTCGACGAAGCGCAGCAATTGGCGCTTGCTGTCCTGCTTGGCCTCGATGGCAAGCTTGATGTTCGGCCGGTCGAAGCCCAGCACCAGGGTCTCGACGCGCTCGGCAAACAGCCGGGATTCGATGTCGGTGCGCGTGCCTTCGTCCGCCGTTGCCGTCAGCGCGATGATCGGCACGCTGGGAAAGATGCCGCGCAGACGCGACAGGTCCTCGTATTCGCGCCGGAACGCCGGCCCCCATTGCGAGATACAATGCGCCTCGTCGACGGCGATCAGGCTGATATCGAGCCTGGCCAGCGCCTCGAGCATCCGTTCGGTCATCAACCGCTCCGGCGCGAGATAGAGCAGGCGCGTCTGGCCCGAGGCGACGCGACGCCATGCGGCAATATTGGCATCGCGGTCGATCGAGGAATTGATCGTATCGGCGGCCACGCCGGCAAGCCGCAAGGCGGCGACCTGATCCTGCATCAGCGCCACCAGCGGCGAAACGACAATGGTGAGCCCGCCCAGGACAAGCGCCGGCACCTGGTAGCAGAGCGATTTGCCGGCACCAGTCGGCATGACAGCCAGCACATGACGCCCGGCCAGCAACGCGTCCATGACATCGGCCTGCCCGGGGCGAAAATCATCGAAGCCGAACACGTCCTTCAGCACGCGCCGCTTGGGATCCAGCTCTTCTGTCGCGAGGGCCGCCGGTGCCTGCATCACCGCGCGTCCACGGTCGGCGTGCTTATTGGCATGTCATAGCCGAACTCGGCGCAGAAACGTTGGACGCGGGCGAGAAATGCCGGGGGCAGGCCGCCGAGATAGGTCCTGAATTCTTCATTCCGTTCCCATTTTCTCAACGAAGCCACCCGGATCGGATTGTCCGGGTCCTCGCTGAAACGAATGCGCGGTGTCAGTCCGAATGACTGCGCGATTCTGTCCTGCTGCGCATCGGGCGCGCCGATCATGTCTTCGTAGCGGACGAAAAGGATCTGCCGGTGCGGTTGTGCCTTCTTCAGCCGGATCAGCGCGTCGTATTCGGTCAGCCAGCGTTGCGGCGTGACGTGGAACCGACGCTGGTTGCGTGTTTGCGGATGCGAACTTGTCAGCGTGTCGAATGGATGGCGCACGCAATAGATCAAGCCGATGGAGGTCGGTAGCTTCGCCAGATGCGCAAAACCGCGCGCATCGCGCTTGACGACGAGGTTCGATTCCGGCCGGTCCAACATGTCCAGCATTGCGTATCGCGCTTCGGGCGGATGGACGAAAATGTCCTCGAAACACCTCATCAGCCGCTGTGTCAGCGTCGTCCCGCTGCGTGCGCAGCCCGAAATGAAAATTCTGTTGGCGGGCGTCGCGCGTGCATATGTGCGTCTTTGCATGCGCTGTCTCAGAGACAGCGGCACGAACCGCAGAAACTCCCGCACAACCCTTCGCGCAGCCGCTCCAAACGCAGCCTCAAGCCTGTGAGCGCCCTTCATCCGCAATTCCGCTGGGCCGCGCGGCGCGGAACGCGCCGCTTGGGGTCCATGGCCAAGATGCTCGTCGCCGACATCAGCATCAGGCGGACACCGGGCTGGAATTTCGTAGACTGGAGAGGATGTGGAAACCGGTCAAGACGACTCTCTGGCGTGACGCTTTGGAGTAGCGCAGCCGTCATCCAACCACAACGCCCCCTTTGCAGGAACCTGCCGTTGATGGGGCCATCGGCGCTTGCCAGCCGGATGCCGTGCACATCCGAAAGCAGCTTCCCCTAGGACACCTGCACCCCGCTGGATTCCGCCACGCACCACGATGTAAGCTCCGTCCGGCAAGCCAGGGAGGGCGCGATGCTGCAGACCAGACAGAATGTTCTCGGCGAGCGGTTCCACCTGCAGCGCGCCGCCTTCGAGGCGCAGTCTTTCCCCAACTTTGACGTTCGCAAGGATCGCCTCAAACGCCTGCTCGCGCTGACCGAGCGGCATGAAGCCGACATCTGCACCGCCATCGACACCGACTTTGGCGGCCGTTCCGCGCATGAGACGCGTCTTGCGGAACTGTTCGTCGTACGTGCCGGCATCCGCCACGCGCTGTCGCACCTCAGGGGCTGGATGCGCGAACGCCGCGTTGCCACCACCATGCCGTTCCTGCCCGGCAGAAATCGCCTCATCCCGCAGCCGCTCGGTGTCATCGGCATCGTGTCGCCCTGGAATTATCCTTTCCAGCTCGCCGTCGCGCCGGTCATCGCGGCACTCGCGGCCGGCAACCGCGTGCTCATCAAACCTTCCGAATTGACGCCGGCATTTTCCGCGCTGCTGGCCAAACTCGTTGCCGAGCATTTCGCAGCCGATGAGCTCAGCGTCATCAGCGGCGATGCGGAGATGGGAAAGGCCTTCGTGTCGATGCCTTTCGATCATTTGCTGTTCACCGGCTCGACCGCGGTCGGACGCCAGGTCGCGATCGCCGCGGCCGCCAATCTGACCCCGGTCACGCTCGAACTGGGCGGCAAGTCGCCGGCAATCTTCGATCCGTCATGCGACCTCGACGCGGCAGTATCGAGCATTGCCTACGGTAAGCTGTTGAATGCCGGGCAGACCTGTATCGCGCCGGATTATCTTCTGGTGCCGAAGGGGCAAGCAGGCACGGTCGCTGCCAGGCTCGCAACGGCGATCGCTAAGCTCTACCCGACTCTACGCGACAACCCCGACTATACCGCCATCATCAGCGACCGGCATCACCAACGCCTGCGCGACATGATCACTGAGGCGCGTGATGCCGGCGCCGACATCACCGAAATCAACCCGGCCCGCGAGGAACTCGGCGCCACCAGCCGGAAACTACCGCCGACCCTGGTCCGCAATGCCGGCGCAAGCCTGCGGCTGATGCGCGAAGAGATCTTTGGGCCGGTGCTGCCCATCGTAGAATACACCGGGATCGACGAGGCGATCGCCCATGTGAACGGGGCCGACCGCCCGCTGGCACTCTACTGGTTCGGCCGCGACAGCGGCAACCGTCAACGCATCCTGCATGAGACGGTCGCCGGCGGCGTCACCGTCAACGACTGCATGCTGCATCTGGTACAGGAAAACCAGCCCTTCGGCGGCGTCGGCGCCAGCGGCATGGGCGCCTATCACGGCGAATGGGGATTTCGCACCTTCAGCAAGGAGAAACCGGTTTTCATGCAGTCGCGGCTGAGCGCGGGAAGCCTGCTGCGCCCGCCCTACGGCAAGACGTTCGAACGGCTTTTCAGCCTCCTGCGGCACATCACCTGACCGACCGAGCTACGCAGCCCCGGTGCATTAAGACTATCTTCACCACGGTGCGGCAGGGTCCTCATCCTGCGGTGATGTCTTGAGTACCGCGGCGCCACAAGCGCCCAGGCAACAGACCCGCGCCTCTTTCTGGGGTGCGGGTCATTCCCGCTCGATCTCTTACCCCTCGTTAGAGCAATTCCAGGAAAAGTGTGAAGCGGTTTTCCGTCTAGAATTGCGTCAAAACAAAGAGTTAGAGCAGCTCGCCGTTTCCGTGAAACGGTGAAATGCTCTAGCCGAGGAAATCGGCCCGGTGCGGCGTAAAGCTGTCGACCAGCCGCCCCGCTTCCAGCGCCTTGACGCCGTGCACCAGGCCCGACGGCACGATGAAACTTCCGCCCGTCCCAACGATCTCGGTCCGACCGTCGATGGTCACCTCGAAGCGGCCTTCGGCGACATAGCTTGCCTGGACGTGCGGGTGCGAATGCAGGGCGCCGACGCCACCCTTGTCGAAGCCGAATTCGACCAGCATCAACTCGTCAGTGTGCAGGAGAATGCGGCGCCTGTTGCCGTCCGGTGTCGCCGTCCAGGCGCCCTCGCCGGCATGCGCGAAGATCTTTGCGGTCATCGTCGTCTCCTCAGAGCAATTCCAGGACAAGTGTGAAACGGTTTCCGTTCGGAATTGCGTCAAAACCTAGCGTGCCAGCCAGCCACCATCCACCGGCACCACCGCGCCATGCATGTAGTTGGACGCCGGCGCCAGCAGGAAGACGGCGGCATCGCCAATGTCGCCCGCCTCGCCCCAGCGGCCGGCCGGGATGCGCGCCAGGATAGCGGCGCTGCGGTCGGGATCGGCGCGCAGCGCCTGCGTGTTGTTGGTTTCGATATAGCCTGGCGCGATAGCGTTGACGTTGATGCCTTTTTGCGCCCATTCGCAGGCAAGCAGCCGGGTGATGCCCAGCACGCCATGCTTCGAGGCGGTGTAGGACGCCACGCGAATGCCGCCCTGGAAGCTCAGCACCGAGGCAATGTTGACGATCTTGCCTTTCCGCTCAGCGGCCAAGGCACGCCTGGCAAAGCTTTGGCAGAGCAAAAAAACCGCCTTCAGATTGACATCCATGACGTCGTCCCAATCGGCCTCGCTGAGATCGACGGCATCGGCGCGCCGGATGATGCCGGCATTGTTGACCAGCCCGTCGAGCGGGCCGCTTTTGTCCCAGACGCGGTCGAGCAAGGGGCCGGCGGCTGACGTGTCGGCAAGATCGGCGCTCACCGCCTCGAATTGCCCGCCCATCGTTGCGATTTTTCTTGCCGTATCGTCCATCGACGAGCGGCCGACGCCGATCACCGTGCCGCCGGCGCGTGCGATCGATACGGCGATGCCCTGGCCGATGCCGGTGTTGGCGCCGGTGACCAGGATACGTTTTCCGGCAAGGCTGAAGGGGTCGCTCACCGCAGATCGCCTAACGCCACCGGGTCGACATCGGTGTAGTCGACATTGTCGCCGGCCATCGCCCAGATGAACGCATAATTGGAAGTGCCGGCGCCGGAGTGGATCGACCAGCCCGGCGACAGCACGGCCTCTTCGTTGCCCATGACGATATGGCGCGTTTCGTCCGGCTCGCCCATGAAGTGGAAGACGCGCGCCGTCTCGGCCAGGTCGAAATAGAGATAGGCCTCCATGCGCCGGTCATGCACATGGCAAGGCATGGTGTTCCAGATAGAGCCCGGCGCCAGCTGGGTCATACCGACCACCAGCTGGCAGGTCTTTGCGCCATCGGCATGGATGAACTGGAAGATCGAACGCTCGTTGCAGGCATCCTTGCTGCCAAGATCGAGGCGCTTTGCATCGCCGATGCGGATCAGCCGGCTGGGATGAGCCAGATGCGCCGGCGCGCTGAGCAGATAGAACTTCGCCGGCGCCCCCTCGTCCGCTGAGGCGAAGGACACATCCTGTGTGCCCATGCCGAGATAGAGCATGTCGCGCGCCTGCAATTCGAAGGACTGGCCGCCGGTCGTGATGACGCCCACGCCACCGATGTTGACGGCGATCAACTCGCGCCGGTCGAGGAAACCTTTGGTGCCGGTCGGCTTGATCGCCTCCAGTTGGAGCGGCGAGCCTATCGGCACGGCGCCGCCGACGATCATGCGGTCGTAGTGGGTGTAGGTCAGGCTGATGCGGCCGGACTGGAACAGGCCGTCAATGTGGAAATTGTGACGGAGTTCATCGGTTCCCATCGCCGCGGCGGCAACCGGGTCTATGGCAAAGCGGGATGTGTAATCGGTATGGCTCTGGCTCATTTTCGTCCTGACTTGAAATGGGTCATTCGCCGGCGGCGGCCCTGACCGAACTGGCATAGAAAGCCTGACGCGCATGCAGGCGCTCGCGGTAGCGCTGCTGGCTGGCTGTGAGGTGCGCGCGCATTGCCTCGCGCGCCGCTTCGGCATCGCCCGATGTGATCGCATTGAGGATCACCAGATGTTCGCGCTGCAGCCCGCGCTGGTAGCTGTCGGATTGCGCCAGTTCGGTCGACCAGGGCGAGGTCACGTCGCACGGAATGGCGCGCCGGCCGAGCACGTCGAGCATCTCGACATAGAATGGGTTGTTGGTCGCGCTGGCGATGGCGCGGTGGAAGGCGAGGTCGGCCGGGCCGGTCGGCTCGCTGGCAAGCAGCAGCCGCTCGAATTCGAAGAAGGCTTCCTGGATCGCCGCCTCCTGCGCGGCGTTGCGGCGAATAGCGGCGATCCCGGCCGACTCGATCTCGATTGCCAGGCGTACCTCGAGCACGTTGAGCGCGATCGAATCCTTGGCTCCCATGTCGGCGGCAAGCGCTCCGAACATCGTCGAGAGATGCTCGGTGACGAAGACGCCGGCGCCTTGACGCGGCTCGACCAGGCCGTCGGCGGCAAGCTTGGCCAGCGCCTCGCGGATGACGGTGCGGCTGACGCCGAAGGTCTCGGTCAGCTGGCCCTCGGTCGGCAATTTGTGGCCAGGCAGGATTTCGCCCGCCTGCAGTTGCTTGCGGATCGCCGCAACGACGGTCTCCGACAGCTTGGGTTTTCTCTCGACCTTGAGATCGGCGGATGCAGCGGACACGTGATGGTCTCCTAAAGCAATTCCAGGAAAAATGTGAAACGGTTTCCGTCCGGAATTGCGTCAAAACAAAGGGTTAGAGCAGTTCGCCGTTCCCGTGAACTGCTCTAGTGGAACAGGTGCGGCAACCACAACGAAATTTCCGGCACGTAGGTGACAAGCATCAACACAGCGAAAGCCGCCCCATAGAATGGCCAGATCGAACGCATCGCCGTCCAGATCGGGATCCGACCGATCGCGCAGCTGACGAACAGCACGGCCCCCACCGGCGGTGTGCACAAGCCGATGCCGAGATTGAGAATGAGGATCACGCCGAAATGCACCGGATCGACGCCGTAGGCCATGACCACCGGCAGGAAGATCGGCGTGGTGATGATGATCAGCGGCGACATGTCCATGAACGTGCCGAGGATGAGAAGCACGACGTTGATCAACAGCAGGATGACCAGCTTGTTGTCGGATACCGACTGCAGGAAGGCGACCAGAGCGGCCGGCACCCTGAGATAGGCCAGCAGCCAGCCAAAGGCGGCGGCGCAGCCGATGATCATCAGCACCATCGCGGTTGTGCGCACGGCAGCGGTGGTCGCGGTGACGAAGTCGTTCCAGCTCATTGAGCGATAGATCAGCAGGGTCACCAGGAAAGCATAGACGATGGCGATGCAGGAGCTTTCGGTGGCGGTGAAGACGCCGGAGCGAACGCCGCCGAAGATGATGCCGATCAGGATCAGCCCGGGAATTGCGGCAACGAGCAATTGCAGCGCCCTGCCGAAGCCGGCGAACGGCTCGGTCGGATAGGCGCGGCGGCTGGCGACCCAATAGGCCGTGACCATCAGAGATAGCGCCAGCAGCAGGCCCGGTATGATGCCGGCGGTGAACAGATCGGCGATCGAGATCCGGCCGCCGGCCGAAATCGAATAAATGATCATGTTGTGCGAAGGCGGTATCAGCAGCGCAATGATGGCGCCGACTGAAGTGATGTTGACAGCATAATCGACGCCGTAGCCGCGCGCCTTCATCTGCGGGATCATCAGCCCGCCGACCGCCGAGGCATCGGCCACCGCCGAGCCGGAAATGCCGCCGAACATGGTCGAGGCGGCGATGTTGACCTGGCCGAGCCCGCCTCTCAGGTGGCCGACCAACGCCCCGGCGAGCGCAACAAGGCGAGCGGCAATGCCGCCGCGCACCATCAGGTCACCGGCGAAGATGAAGAACGGGATGGCCATCAGCGAAAACACGCTGACACCGGAGTTGAGGCGCTGGAACACCACCAGCGGCGGCAGCCCCAGCACCAGAACCGTGGCGAAGCTGGCGACACCGAGGCAGAAGGCGATCGGTGTGCCGATGATCAGAAGAAAGACGAAGGTGCCGAACAGAACCGTCAATGCCATCTAGAGACCCTCCTCGCCCGTGGCGTATTGATCGGCATCGACCGGCAGTCCGGCAAACCGCCCGGCAAGCCGCTCGAGCGAAAACAGGCAGACAAGCGCGCCGCCCAGGATGACCGGCAGGAAACTGACGCCGCCCGGGAAAGCGAGAGACGGCATCACCGTGTTCCATGTCAGCCGGGTGAGCTGGGCGCCGTAGACGATCATGCCGAGACCGAAGGCGAGCACGACGACATCCGAAATGCTGCGCAGTACCGCCTTTGCGGCGGGCGGCAGGAAATAGAGCAGCACATCGAAGCCCAGATGCGTGCGTTCGCGGACACCGACGGCCGCGCCCAAAAAGATGAACCACCCCATCAAAATCACCGAGAAGGGTTCCGTCCAGCTTGGCGAACTGTTGAGCACATAGCGTGAGAACACCTGCCAGAAGATGATCACGGTCATCAGCGTCAGTCCGATGCCGCTGACCCACAGCGCAAGCCTCGCCAGCCGTGACAGCAGCCGTTCTATTGCCAGCCAGAATGGTTTCATATGCGCGCTTCCCCCTGGACGGTGGCGCGCAAGCTCGCGCCACCATTGCCGCGAACGGATTATTTGGTCGCCTGGATGCGCGCGGCGAGATCTTTCAACTCGGGGGTCGAGAGATATTTCTCGTAGACCGGCTTCATCGCATCGATCAGCGGCTGCTTGTCGATCTCACTGACCTTGACGCCGGCTTTCTCGACGATGTCGCGCGACTTCTTCTCCTGCGCGTCCCACAATTCACGCATCTTGACGACGCTGTCCTTGGCCGCCTGCCGCACGATCGCCTGGTCTTCCGGGGCGAGCTTGTCCCAGCTCGCCTTCGACATCACCAGAACCTCTGGCACGATCTGGTGCTGGTCGAGCGTGTAATGCTTGGCGACCTCGAAATGCTTGGCGGATTCGAAGCTCGGCCAGTTGTTCTCGGCGCCGTCGATGACGCCTGTCTGCAAAGCCGAATAGACCTCGCCATAGGCCATCGGCGTGGCGTTGGCGCCCAACGCATTGACCATGTCGACGAACACGTCGGACTGGATGACGCGGAACTTCATGCCCTTCATGTCGGCCATCGAGGTGATGTCCTTCTTGGTGTTGTAGAAGGAGCGTGCCCCGGAATCGTAGAAGGCGAGACCGACAAGGTCGTGAGTCTCAAAGGCTTTCAGGATCTCGTCCCCGATCGGCCCGTCCATGACATGGCGCATATGCTCGACGGAGCGGAACATGTAGGGCAGCGACGGCACCGCGGTTTGCGGAACGATGCCGTTGAACGGCCCCATCGAGACGCGGTTGAGATCGATGACGCCGGTTTGCGTCTGCTCGATCGTGTCCTTCTCCTCGCCGAGCTGCGCCGAATGATAGACCTCGACCGAATAGCGGCCATTGGTGCGCTGCTTGATCAGCTCGCCCATATATTTGACCGCTTCGACGGTTGGATAGCCGTCGGGATGGGTATCGGACGACCGCAGCACGGTTTCGGCGTTGGCGATGCCGACCAGCAACGAGCCGAAAACGAATGTTACTGCCGTCAATTTCGAAAGATGCAACATGACTTCCTCCCTATGAAACCAAAACGCCCGGCTCAGAGCCGGTAGGCCTTTTTCGCAAGTGTATAGGCAAGCTCCCGCGCCAGCTCATGCGCCTCGTCCTCGCGCAGCCGATGCTCGGCGACGAGACGCGCCAGGAACGCGCAGTCGACCCGCCGTGCCACATCGTGGCGCGCCGGGATCGAGGGAAAGGCACGGGTGTCATCGTTGAAGCCGACGGTGTTGTAGAAGCCGGCGGTCTCGGTGGTCATCTCGCGGAAGCGCCGCATGCCTTCCGGGCTGTCGTGGAACCACCAGGCCGGCCCGAGCTTCAGCGCCGGGTAGACACCGGCGAGTGGCGCCAGTTCGCGCGCATAGCTTGTTTCGTCGAGCGTGAAGAGAACGATTGTGAGGTCGCGCTCAAGTCCGACGCAGTCGAGCAGTGGCTTCAGCGCCGTGACATAGTCGGTCCGGGTCGGGATATCGAAACCCTTGTCGCGGCCGAATTTTTGGAAAAAAGCCGACGAATGATTGCGCCAGGAGCCGGGATGGATCTGCAGCACCAGCCCGTCGTCGAGGCTCATCTTGGCCATCTCGGTCAGCATCTGGGCGCGGAACAGTTTCCGTTCGCGCTCGTCGTCGGAGCCACGGCGAACGCGATTGAACAGCTCCCGCGCTGCAGCATCCGAAAGATTGGCGGTCTCGGCCGTCGGATGGCCATGGTCGGACGAGGTCGCGCCGAAGCTTTTGAAGAAGGCGCGCCGCTGGCGATGCGCATCGAGATAGCCTGCCCAGCTGCCGGTGTCGCAGCCGGTGATCTCGCCGAGCCGGTCGAGATTGGTTGAAAACCCCTCGAAGTCGGGATCGACGACGGCATCCGGCCGATAAGCGGTGACCACACGGCCCTGCCAGCCGCTGTCGCGGATCATCTGGTGCCATTTGAGATCGTCGAGCGCGCCTTCCGTGGTCGCGATGACCTCGATGTTGAAGCGCTCGAACAGGGCGCGCGGGCGGAAATTCTCCCACTGCAGCAGCGTCGCGATGGCGTCGTAGTGGCGGTCGGCGGTCGCTGCGGTCAGCGGCTCGTCGATGCCGAACAGATCGGCAAGCACATGATCGAACCACAGCCGGGTCGGTGTGCCCCGAAACAGATAATAGTGCTCGGCAAAACGACGCCAGATCGTCCGGCCGTCTGTCTCGACAGGCGCGCCGTCCAGCGTCGCCACGCCGAGATCCTCAAGGCGGATGCCTTGGCTGAACAGCATGCGGAAAATGTAGTGATCCGGAACGATGAGCAGTTGCGCCGGATCCGTAAAAGGCTCGTTCAGCGCATACCAACGCGGATCCGTGTGGCCATGCGGGCTGACCAGGGGCAGGTCCTTGATCCCGGCATAGAGATCGCGGGCAACCGAGCGCGAATGCGCATCGGCGGGAAACAGCAGATCCGCATCGGTCAGTGGCACGGCAATCCTCCCAGGGCCGCAATCGGTAGGGGCGGCAAGGAATAATGTCAACATACAAAAATTAGATTGTTGTATGATGACTTTTCGGCCCATTGTGTGGCGGGAAATCGAATGTTACGCCGCTTTGCCGATCCCTGCCGAGGCCACTCATGTCATCCGACCAGACCAGTCGCACCACGACCACCGAACGCCTTTCCACGAAGACGGTGCGCGCACTGCCGGCTTCGATCGCGACGCCTTCGTACGACCGCAGCCGCATCGTCCCGGGCATCGTGCATCTTGGCGTCGGCGCCTTCCATCGCGCCCACCAGGCCGCCTATGTCGACGATTGCCTGGCGGCCGGCGAGACGGATTGGGGCATAACAGGCGTTTCGCTGCGCAGCGCCGACACGCGCGACGCACTCACGCCGCAGGATGGGCTCTACACGCTGGCGATCAGAAGCAGTGGAACCGAAAAACTTCAGGTCATCGGCTCGATTACCGCGATGCTGGTGGCGCCGGAGGATCCGGGCGCGGTACTGGCCGCGCTGACCGATCCGCGCACCCGCATCGTCACACTTACGATCACCGAAAAGGCCTATCTGAGGGCGGCTGGCGGCGGATTGGACGCTGCTCATCCCGATATCGCCCATGATCTGGCCAATCCGCAGATGCCGAAGACAGCGCATGGTTTCCTAACCGAGGCGCTTGCCCGGCGACGCGCCGCCGGCACGCCGCCCTTTACCGTGCTCTGTTGCGACAATCTGCCGGCCAACGGCGCCACGCTGCATCGGCTGCTGACCGAATTCGCCGAATTGCGCGATGCCAAGCATGGCGTGAAGAGCGACGTTAGAATCGCCGACCACATCGCCCATCAGGTCGCCTTTCCTTCAAGCATGGTCGACCGCATCGTGCCGGCAACCACCGATGCCGATCGGGCGCGGATCGCTGAAGAACTCGGTGCCGAGGACGCTTGGCCTGTCATGACCGAGCCGTTCTGCCAATGGGTGGTCGAAGACAATTTCCCAGCGGGCCGCCCGGACTGGGAACAGTTCGGCGTCACCATGGTTCGCGACGTCGGCCCGTTCGAGGACATGAAGCTCAGGCTGCTCAACGGCTCGCATTCGGCCATCGCCTACCTTGGCCTGCTCAGCGGTCATGCCACCGTCGACCGCGCCTTCGCCGACCCGGCGATCCGGCAATTCGTCGATGCATTGTGGGCCGAAGCCATCCCGACCCTGCCCGAGGATGCCGGACTCGACACGAGCGCTTATACCGCGGAGCTCGCTGAGCGTTTTTCCAACACTGCACTTGCCCACCGTACGGCTCAGATCGCCAATGACGGCAGCCAGAAATTGCCGCAGCGCATCGTCGCTTCCGCCATCGAATGTCTAGAAGCCGGTACCGAGCTGGTCCATCTCACGTTGGTGGTGGCTGCCTGGATCGCTGCTTGCGCCGCACGAGGAAAAACCTTGCCGGAGGGCCATTTCACCGATCCGCTCGACGCGGCGTTGACGGCACTTTTGGGCGAGCAACTGCCGGCGAACGAAACCGTGACCGCGGTGTTCGACCTCGCCGGCTTCGCCAGGGACCATGCCGAGCGCCAGACCTTGATCGAGCTCGTGGCCGTGCATCTCGTCCACCTGCGACGAGACGGCCCGACATTGGCTTTCGCAGCCTTGGGCATTTAAACAAAAAAGCGAGGCAAGGCCCCGCTTTTTACTCTTTCATCGAACCGAATTTCAAGCCGGCAGGATGGCGCCTTCCAGCGTGGTGAGCTGGCTAAGGAACTGTTCCGCCTTGCTGCGCGCCTCGTCGTCCTTGGCATCAGTGGCGTCTTCTTTGGCTTCCTGGATGCGGCGCGCGAGATCGGCGCGGTCGACATCCTTCACCGCGACAGCCGATTCCGCCAGCAGCGTGCAGCCGGCCGGAACGATGTCGGCGAAGCCGCCGAACACCACATAGCGCTCTTCGCCGCCCGCTGCGGTCTTCACGGTGACGACGCCCGGCTTGATCGTGGTCATCACCGGCGCGTGATGCGCCATCACGGTCATCTCGCCTTCGGCGCCCGGAATGACGACGGATTCAACCTGCTCGGAAACAAGCAGGCGCTCCGGCGAGACCAGTTCGAACTTGAAAGCTTCAGCCATGATCAATTTAGCGAATAGCGAATAGCGAGCAGCGAGTAGTCAGAAGAAGAATTCGCCGGCCCATATTCCCTATTCGCTACTCCCTATTCGCTATTCGCTTGATTACGCCGCTTCAGCCGCGAGGCGCTGTGCTTTCTCGACCGCTTCCTCGATGCCGCCGACCATGTAGAAGGCAGCTTCCGGAAGGTGATCGTAGTCGCCGTTGCAGAGGCCCTTGAAGCCCTTGATGGTGTCGGCGAGGTCGACCAGCTTGCCCGGCGCGCCGGTGAACACTTCGGCGACGAAGAAGGGCTGCGACAGGAAGCGCTCGATCTTGCGGGCGCGGGCCACGGTCTGCTTGTCCTCTTCCGACAGCTCGTCCATGCCCAGGATGGCGATGATGTCCTGCAGCGACTTGTAGCGCTGGAGGATCGACTGCACCTGGCGCGCGACGCCGTAATGCTCGTCGCCGACGACCAGCGGGTCGAGCATGCGCGAGGTCGAATCCAGCGGATCGACCGCCGGATAGATGCCCTTTTCGGCGATGGCGCGGTTCAGCGTCGTGGTCGCGTCAAGGTGGGCGAACGAGGTCGCCGGCGCCGGATCGGTCAAGTCGTCGGCGGGCACGTAGATCGCCTGCACGGACGTGATCGAGCCCTTGGTGGTGGTGGTGATGCGTTCCTGCAGCGCGCCCATGTCGGTGGCGAGCGTCGGCTGATAGCCCACGGCTGAAGGAATACGGCCGAGCAGAGCCGACACTTCCGAACCAGCCTGCGTGAAGCGGAAGATGTTGTCGACGAAGAACAGCACGTCCTGGCCCTGGTCGCGGAAATACTCCGCAACCGTCAGGCCGGTCAGGCCGACGCGGGCGCGCGCGCCCGGCGGCTCGTTCATCTGGCCGTAGACGAGTGCGGCCTTGGAGCCTTCGCCGCCGCCCTTCTTGTTGACGCCGGATTCGATGAACTCGTGATAGAGATCGTTGCCTTCGCGGGTGCGCTCGCCGACGCCGGCGAACACCGAATAGCCGCCATGCGCCTTGGCGATGTTGTTGATCAGTTCCTGGATCAGCACGGTCTTGCCGACGCCGGCGCCGCCGAACAGGCCGATCTTGCCGCCCTTGGCGTAGGGAGCCAGGAGGTCGAGCACCTTGATGCCGGTGATCAGGATCTGGGCTTCCGTCGACTGCTCGACATAGGTCGGAGCCGGCTGGTGGATGGAGCGCATTTCGATAGCGTCGACCGGGCCTTCTTCGTCGACCGGCTCGCCGATGACGTTGATGATGCGGCCGAGCATGCCCGGGCCGACCGGCACGGTGATCGGCGCGCCGGTGTCACGCACTTCCTGGCCGCGAACCAGACCTTCGGTCGAGTCCATGGCGATGCAGCGCACGGTGTTTTCACCCAGGTGCTGGGCGACTTCGAGCACCAGACGGTTGCCGACATTGGTCGTCTCGAGCGCGTTCAGGATCGCCGGCAGGTGATCGCCGAACTGCACGTCGACGACGGCGCCGATGACCTGGCGGACCTTGCCGACAACGCCGGTTGCCTTGCTGGCCACTGCCGATGTCTTGGCAGCTGCGGTCTTCGCCGGTGCTGCTGCCTTGGCCGGGGCCGCCTTCGCGGCTGCTGCTGGAGCCTTTGCCGCCTTCGCGGGGGCTGCTGCCTTCGCGGCTGCGGCCTTGGGGGCTGCCTTCTGGGGGGTCGCTGCTTTCGCCATCGTCTTTACCCTTTTTCGTCCTTTGTTTCTCACGCGGTCCGGTCGCGGGCAAAAAACCCGCGGACCGCGCCTAGAGCGCCTCGGCGCCCGAAATGATTTCGATCAGTTCCTTGGTGATCTGCGCCTGCCGCTGGCGGTTATAGGTGATCGACAGTTTGTTGATCATCTCGCCAGCGTTGCGCGTCGCATTGTCCATGGCGCTCATCTTGGCGCCCATCTCGCCGGCCGCGTTTTCGAGCAGTGCCCGGAAAACCTGCACGGAAATGTTGCGCGGAATGAGATCGGAGAGGATTTCGCCCGGCTCCGGTTCGTATTCATAGACAGCGTTGCCGCCATCCGTCACTTCCGCCTGAGCCGAAGCAACGCCCGCCGGAATGATCTGCTGCGCGGTCGGGATCTGGCTGATCACCGACTTGAACTGCGAATAGAACAGCGTGCAGATGTCGAAGCCGCCCTCGTTGAAGAGATGGATGACCTTCTTGGCGATGGCATCGGCATTGACGAAACCGAGTGTCTTGACCTCGCGCAGATCGACGCGATCGATGATCAGCGACGCGTAGTCGCGGCGCAGGATGTCGAAACCCTTCTTGCCGACGCAGATGATCTTGACCTGCTTGCCGTCGGCCAAAAGCTTGCGGATGTGGTCGCGGGCAAGACGGGCGATCTGCGAATTGAAGCCGCCGCACAGGCCGCGCTCGGCGGTGCAGACGACGAGCAGATGCACATCATCCTTGCCGGTGCCGGTCATCAGCGCCGGGGCATCGCCACCGCCGCCGATCGCCTGGGTGATGTTCGCCAGCACGGAACCCATGCGCTCCGAATAGGGGCGCGCCGCTTCCGCAGCCTCTTGCGCACGGCGCAGCTTCGCCGCAGCGACCATCTGCATCGCCTTGGTGATCTTCTGCGTCGCCTTGACCGAGGCGATACGGTTACGAAGGTCTTTTAATGAAGGCATGCTTCAAACCTGATCCCGTCTTGTCGCTTCGCTCAGGCGAAGGTCTTGGCGAAAGCGTCGATCTCGGCCTTCAGCTTGGCGCGCAGATCGTCCGACAGTGCCTTTTCCTTGCGGATGGCGTCGAGAACGTCCTTGCCGGCCGCACGCATGTGGCTGAGCAGGCCATGCTCGAACTTGCCGACCTGGTTGACCGGCAGCTTGTCGAGATAACCGTTGACGCCGGCGAAGATCACCGCGACCTGCTCTTCCGTCTTCAGCGGCGAGAACTGCGGCTGCTTCAGGAGTTCGGTCAGGCGCGATCCGCGGTTGAGCAGGCGCTGCGTGGCGGCGTCGAGATCCGAGCCGAACTGCGCGAAGGCCGCCATTTCGCGGTACTGCGCGAGCTCGCCCTTGATCGAGCCGGCAACCTGCTTCATCGCCTTGATCTGCGCGGCCGAGCCGACGCGCGACACCGACAGACCGACGTTCACCGCAGGACGGATGCCCTGGAAGAACAGGTTGGTTTCGAGGAAAATCTGGCCGTCGGTGATCGAGATCACGTTGGTCGGGATGTAGGCCGACACGTCGTTGGCCTGCGTCTCGATGATCGGCAGAGCGGTCAGCGACCCGCCGCCCAGATCGTCGTTGAGCTTGGCGGCGCGCTCGAGCAGGCGCGAGTGCAGGTAGAACACGTCGCCCGGATAGGCTTCGCGGCCCGGCGGGCGGCGCAGCAGCAGCGACATCTGGCGATAGGCGACGGCCTGCTTCGACAGATCGTCATAGCTGATCAGCGCGTGCATGCCGTTGTCGCGGAAATATTCACCCATGGTGCAGCCGGCGAACGGCGCCAGGAACTGCATCGGCGCCGGGTCGGAAGCGGTGGCGGCGATGATGATCGAGTATTCGAGCGCGCCGCGCTCTTCCAGCACCTTGACGAACTGCGCGACGGTCGAGCGCTTCTGGCCGACGGCGACGTAGACGCAGTAGAGCTTTTCCTTCTCGGGGCCGTTGTCGTGCACCGACTTCTGGTTGAGCATCGTGTCGAGGATGATGGCGGTCTTGCCGGTCTGGCGATCGCCGATGACCAGCTCGCGCTGGCCGCGGCCGACCGGGATCAGCGCATCGATGGCCTTGAGACCGGTCGACATCGGCTCGTTCACCGATTTGCGCGGGATGATGCCGGGCGCCTTGACGTCGACGCGCTTGCGCTCGACTGCCTTGATCGGACCCTTGCCATCGATCGGATTGCCGAGCGCATCGACGACGCGGCCGAGCAGGCCTGGGCCGACGGGAACGTCGACGATGGCGCCGGTGCGCTTGACGATGTCGCCTTCCTTGATGTCGCGGTCGGCGCCGAAGATGACGACGCCGACATTGTCGGCTTCGAGGTTGAGCGCCATGCCGCGGATGCCGCCGGGGAATTCGACCATCTCGCCGGCCTGGACATTGTCGAGGCCGTAGACACGAGCGATACCGTCACCGACGGACAGCACCTGTCCAACTTCGGAGACCTCGGCCTCCTTGCCGAAATTCTTGATCTGGTCTTTCAGAATTGCGGAAATTTCCGCGGCGCGGATGTCCATCAGCCGACCTCTTTCAGTGCAAGCTTGAGCGAATTGAGTTTGGTTTTGAGCGACGTATCGATCTGGCGCGAGCCCATCTTGACCACCAGCCCGCCGAGCAGCGACGGATCGACGGTGACGGAGATAGCCACGTCCTTGCCGGCAACGCTCTTCAGCGCCGCCTTGAGTTCGGTCTGCTGGACAGCCGTCAGCGCGTGAGCCGACGTCACTTCAGCAGCGGTCTCGCCACGGTGTTCGGCTGATATCTGGCGGAACGCCCTGATCATGCCGGGAATGGCGAACAGCCGGCGGTTGCGGGCGACGACGCGCAGGAAATTTCCGGTGAGGCCGGTGATCCCGGCCTTGTCGGCGATCGCCGCGATGGCCTTCGCCTGGTCCTCGCTGGAGAACACCGGGCTGTTGATCAGCCGGGTGAGATCAGCGCTGCCCGCGAGCATGATTTCGAAACTGTTGAGGTCGGCTTCGACCTTGGCCACGGAATTTGCCTGCAGGGCGAGTTCGAACAGCGAACCCGCATAGCGTTCTGCGACACCTGAGATTGGCGATGACGATTGAGCCACGGACCGTCTTTTCTCTTGTCTGACAGGCCGTAGATTGTTGGCGCGAGCAAAAACTCTGGCTAAATCTTTGACCTTACTGCATTTTTTCGAGCACGGAGGCGCGGCTTCCGCTATCCCCGGCCGAAAGTCGATTGCCGTCTAGCACAGGCATTTTAAGACCGCAATGCGTCGTTCCGCATGGTTTTCAGGCACTATTGTCGCATCCGGCGAAAGTCGCCCGTCTTCCATCGCGGAATACCCAATGATTCAAGGCAGAAAGCCGAAGGCGAAGGCGAGCGGCAACGCCGCCAGGACCAATTCCAGCACAATGGAAACCCAATTGAAAGGCGTGTTGGCGCCATCAGACATCATCGACAGCAGCCGGCCGAAGGCAGTGAACAGCCAGGAGAAGCCAAGCGCCATGTAGATCAGCGGCTGCGCCAGCAGGATACAGCACAGGCCGACACCGAGATAAAAGCCCGACATCCTGCCGCGCCCCTCGGCGATCGCCGCAGCCTTCTCTGGCTTGACCTGCAGGCGCAGGGCACGAAAGGCGAGACCCGGCGCCAGGAAGAACAAAAGCCCGAGCAGCACCGTGAAGACGGCGCTCGACCACGCCAGCCATTCGCCCTGGCTCGTCGGCCATGGAAGCGCAAAATCCATCTTGTCCCCTCGAAATACCTGTTTTGAAATTCCGGGCATTCTAACGGAGGAAAGCCCCCGCGCCAGATGGGTCCAGGTACTTTAGGCAGCGCGCATCAACCGAGCGCGAATTCCACAGCCGCCTCGGCATGGATGCGCGTCGTGTCGAAGACCGGGATGTCGAAATCCTGCTGGCCGATGAGCATGGTGATCTCGGTGCAGCCCATGATGACGCTGTCGGCCGCCTCTTCGCGGCGCAGGCGTTCGGTCTCGGCGATATAGGCCGCCTTTGAAGTCTCCTTGACCATGCCCTGGCACAACTCGTCGTAGATGACGCGATGGACCATGTCGCGCCCGGCCGCATCCGGCACCACGGGGTCCAAGCCAAATCTGTCAGCGAGCCGGCCCTTGTAGAAATCCTGCTCCATGGTGAAGCGCGTCGCCAGCAGCGCCGGACGCTGCATTCCGGCACGCTTGACCGCCACTGCGGTGGCATCGGCGATGTGGATCAGCGGGATCGACACCGACGCCTGCACCTGATCGGCCAGTTTGTGCATGGTGTTGGTGCACAAAAGCAGACCTTCCGCGCCGCCGGCCTCAAGCTTGCGCGCCGCTTCTACGAGGAGCACGCCGGCACCGTCCCAATCGCCGTGATGCTGCCGCTCGGCGATTTCGGCAAAGTCGAACGACCACAGAAGCAGTTTCGCGGAATGCAGCCCACCCAGCCGTTCGCGCACGATCTCGTTGAGCAGGCGATAGTAGATGGCGGTCGATTCCCAGCTCATGCCGCCGAGCAGGCCAAGGGTCTTCATATGAGTTTCCACATCTCGCTGGCTTGCGGGCAACCTATCGCTGAAAGCGCAACCTTACAAAAAACTCTGCGGGTCGACGTCGACCTGCACCCGAACCGAGCCGCGTTGCTTCGGCCCGTTGGCCAGCATGGCCCTGATAAAACCTTGCATGTCGGCGCGCCGTTCGCCCTGGATCAGCAGCCGGAAGCGGTGGCGGCCGCCGAGCAGTGACAGTGGCGCCTCGGCTGGCCCCAGCACGAACAGATCTGACGCCTCGGGTGCGGCGCGGCGCAGGCCACGTGCGTGGCCCTCGGCTTCCGCTCGTGTCACCGCACTGACGATGACACCCGCGAGCCGGCCGAAGGGCGGCAGGGCAGCCCGTTCGCGCTCGGCGATCTCACGTTCGTAAAATGCCTCGGCGTCGCCCGAGACGATCGCCCGCATCACCGGGTGGTCGGGCTGAAAGGTCTGCAAAAGGCCAAGGCTCTTCTTGCCGGTGCGGCCGGCGCGGCCGGTGACCTGGCTGAGCAGCTGGAACGTGCGCTCGGCGGCGCGCGGATCGCCATTGGCAAGTCCGAGATCGGCATCGACGACGCCGACCAAAGTCATGTTGGGAAAATTGTGTCCCTTGGCGACGAGCTGCGTGCCGATGACGATGTCGGCTTCGCCATCGGCGATCGCCTCCAGCTCCAGCCGCAGCCGCCGCACGCCGCCCATCAGGTCTGACGACAAGACGATGGTGCGCGCGTCGGGAAAATGCGTAACGACCTCTTCGGCGATCCGCTCGACGCCCGGTCCGCAGGCGACCAGATGATCGAGCGTGCCGCATTCCGGGCAGGCTTCGGGGCGGCGCTCATTGTGTCCGCAATGATGACAAACCAGCTGACCGCGAAAGCGATGCTCGACCAGCCAGGCCGAGCAGACCGGGCAGCCGAAGCGATGACCGCAGACCCGGCACAGCGTCAAGGGCGCATAGCCGCGCCGATTGAGGAACAGTAACGACTGCTCCTGCCTCTCCAGCGTCTGGCGCATCTGGTCGAGCAGCACCGGCGACAGAAAGCCGCCACGCGCCGGCGGCGCACGCCGCATGTCGACCGCCTTCAGATGCGGAAGTGCTGCCTCGGCGAAGCGAGCGGAAAGCACCGCCCTGTTATATTTACCTTGGCTGGCATTGACCCGGCTTTCGACCGACGGCGTCGCCGACGCCAGCACCACGGGGAAGCTGCCGATATGGCCGCGCACCACCGCCATGTCGCGCGCATTGTAGAAGACGCGGTCCTCCTGCTTGTAGGCAGGGTCGTGCTCCTCGTCGACGACGATAAGGCCGAGCTCCTTGAACGGCAGGAACAGCGCCGAGCGCGCGCCGGCGACGACCCGCACGCCGCCCTCCGCCACTTGCCGCCAAACCCGCTCGCGCATCCGCGGCGGCAGGTCGGAATGCCATTCGCCCGGCTTGGCGCCGAAGCGCTGCTGGAAGCGCTCGAGAAAGGCATGCGTCAGCGCGATTTCCGGCAGCAGGATCAGAACCTGCCTGCCCTGGTCGAGCGCAGCCGCCACCGCCTCGAAATAGACCTCGGTCTTACCCGAACCGGTGACGCCGTCGAGCAGCGCGACGTTGAACACGCCGGCTGCGACATTGGCGCGCAGCATCTGCGCCGCGGCGCCCTGGTCCGGCATCAGTTCCGGAATAGCGTAGCCGGGATCGGGCGCGGCCACCACCGGGCGCGGCGGGATCATCACGGTCTCGAACACGCCTTGCGCCCTCAGGCCGTCGATCACCGTCGAGGACACGCCGGCGGCGTGAGCGAGGCCGGAGCGCGTCCAGGCAAGGCCGCCTGCGGCCGTCTCCAGCACGCGCTGCCTGGCGCCCGTCATCCGGTCGGGTGCGAGAAGCGTGCGCTGCAACCCCTCGATCCACGGTTCGGGGTCGAAAGCCTCCGGCGCCCGAAGCAGCATGCGCGCCACCATGCCCGGCGGCGACAGCGTGTACTGCGCCACCCAGTCGACGAAACGGCGCATCGCGCGGTCGATCGGCGGGCAGTCGAAGACCTGTTCGATAGGACGCAGCTTTTTCGCGTCGACCTTCTCGACCGCGCCATCCCAGACGATGCCGGCGACCTGGCGCGGCCCGAGCGGCACACGCACGATCGAGCCCGGCATCACGCGCATGCCGGCCGGCACGGCGTAGGTGTAGGGGCGTTCGGCGGGCATCGGCACCAGCACCGGTGCGGCTGCGACAAAGGGCGAATCTTCGATCATGAGGCGTGACCTTGCCCTGACTTTGGTCTAGATCAAAGGCCGACCCCAAATGTGCATGGCATGCACATGAAAATCTTCAGGAGACCCGCCATGAAATTTTTTGTCGACACCGCCGACGTCAAGGATATCCGTGAGCTGAACGATCTGGGGCTGCTCGACGGCGTCACCACCAATCCGTCGCTGATCCTCAAATCCGGCGGCAAGATCGCCGAGGTCACCAAACAGATTTGCGACATCGTCAAGGGTCCGGTCTCGGCTGAAGTCACCGCCACCGAATATTCCGAGATGATGCAGCAGGCCAAGGTTCTGGCCAAGATCGCCGACAATGTCTGCATCAAGGTGCCGCTGACGCTGGACGGCCTCAAGGCCTGCAAGACGATCCGTACCGAGATGAACCGCCTGGTCAATGTCACGCTGTGCTTTTCGGCCAACCAGGCGCTGCTTGCGGCCAAGGCCGGCGCCTCGTTCATCTCGCCCTTCGTCGGCCGCCTCGACGACATCGGCATCGACGGCATGGAGCTGATCCAGGAAATCCGGCAGATCTATGATAATTACGATTTCCAGACCGAGATCCTCGTCGCCTCGGTGCGCACCGTGAACCACGTCAAGCAGGCGGCACTGATCGGCGCCGACGTCGTGACCGCGCCGCCGGCGACCCTGAAGGCGCTGGTCAACCATCCGCTGACCGACAAGGGCCTCGCCGCCTTCCTCGCCGACTGGGCCAAGACCGGCCAATCGATTGGCTGAGATGGCGATCGGCTGAAGCCAATGCGCTTGCAGTGAAAAAAGACCGGGCAACCGGTCTTTTTTATGTGCTGCGGGTGGGGTGACTTTCCATGTCTTTGTTTTTGCGTGCCTTGCACTAGCTCTTTTGGCTTTACTGCATCGCAGCATTGCATCCAGCTGAAATCGAGAGCGACAAGTTCAAAACAGGATATTTGATCGAGTTCACCAGATCGACACGCTGCTGAAGCATACCCTGGATATCACGCTAGAGAGATGCCCTTCGACGAACTTAAAAAACGATGACTTGGTCGAACCCTTTGTAAAGGTGCTGGCTGTAGCTTCGATGTTTTAGCTACTGGGTCGAACATGAGCCTTCTAATCTCAATCGCCTTTTCTGTTCTTGCATCAATAGGACTCGCTTTCGCAAAGGCATTTTCAATCTACGGCCTCATTCGGGACAAACGTTATTCGTGGGTGAGTTTCATAGTGATTTCGGTCGTGTGGCTTGGCGCAACGGTGCTGAGTGCCAACCGGACGTGTGGTCAATGGGGGTGTAGCTGGGGCCTTCACTTCGGTTGGATTCTTGCCCTGTTGCCTCAAGGCTTCGTGACGAATGTTGCGTTAGTTGAGAAGCTATTTGTGATTGCGTTGCTTACATATTTGGGACTGTGCATCTATTTCTTCGGGCATGTCATTGGCTGGTTATCCTATGTGGTCGTCAGCATTGGAAAGGCCGTCACTAACCGCTAGTGTAGATGCTTAAGGTTTAGGCTGGGATAGGTGATGGAATTCACGAGCTTGACCCGCAGCTGAAGCATCCCCTGAAGCATGATCCCATAACGGCCGGGGTCGCTCAGTCCGCGCCGTCATCCTCAGGCACGGTCGCCGGCTGGCGCCGGCCCATGATGATTTCGCGTTTGCCAACATGGTTGGGTGCGCCGACCAATCCTTCCTTTTCCATACGCTCGACCAGGGATGCGGCGCGGTTGTAGCCGATGCCGAGGCGGCGCTGGATGTAGGAGGTCGAACACTTCTTGTCGCGCACCACCACCTTGACCGCCTCGTCGTAGATCGCATCGCTGTCTTCGGCTGCAACCGATCCCTTGTCGAAGACCGCGCCCTGGTCCTCGTCGATTTCTTCCTCATCCTCGTCGGCGGTCACGGTTTCCAGATATTCAGGCCGGCCCTGCGCCTTGAGATGCGCCACCACATGCTCGACCTCCGCGTCGGAGACAAACGGCCCATGCACGCGCGAAATGCGCCCGCCACCCATCATGTGCAGCATGTCGCCCTGGCCGAGCAGCTGCTCGGCGCCCTGCTCGCCCAGGATGGTGCGGCTGTCGATCTTCGACGTCACCTGGAAGGAAATCCGGGTCGGGAAATTGGCCTTGATCGTGCCCGTGATGACGTCGACCGAGGGACGCTGCGTTGCCATGATCAGGTGGATGCCGGCAGCACGCGCCATCTGCGCCAAACGCTGGATGGCGCCTTCGATCTCCTTGCCGGCGACCATCATCAGGTCGGCCATCTCGTCGACGATGACGACGATGTAGGGCATCGGCGCCAGGTCTACTTCCTGCCGTTCGAAAAGCGGTTCGCCGGTGCCCTTTTCGAAGCCGGTCTGCACCGTCATGACGACGGTTTCGCCCTTGTCGCGGGCTTGGGCGGCGCGCTCGTTGTAGCCGTCGATGTTGCGCACACCGAGCCGCGCCATCTTGCGATACCGGTCCTCCATTTCGCGCACCGCCCATTTGAGCGCCGTGACGGCTTTTTTTGGATCGGTGACGACGGGCGTCAGAAGATGCGGGATGCCGTCATAGACAGAGAGTTCGAGCATTTTGGGATCGACCATGATCAGCCGGCATTCTTCCGGCTTCAGCCGATAGAGCAACGACAGGATCATGGTGTTGATGGCAACCGACTTGCCGGAGCCGGTGGTTCCGGCCACGAGCAGATGCGGCATCTTCGCCAGCTCGGCAATGACAGGCTCGCCGCCGATCGTCTTGCCGAGACACAGCGCCAGCTTGCAGCTCGTCTTGCGGAAGCCCTCCGATTCGATCAGCTCCCGGAAATAGACGGTTTCGCGCATCTCGTTCGGGAGCTCGATGCCGATGACGTTGCGGCCGGGCACGACGGCGACGCGCGCCGAAATCGCCGACATGGAGCGGGCGATATCGTCGGCAAGCCCGATGACGCGAGAAGATTTGACGCCCGGCGCCGGTTCGAACTCATAGAGCGTGACGACCGGGCCGGGACGAACATGAATGATCTCGCCACGCACGCCGAAGTCTTCGAGCACGCTTTCCAGGAGATCCGCGTTCTGCTCGAGCCGCTCCTGCGACATGTAGAAGCCTTGTCCCTCCGGTGGCTGCTGCAACAGCTCTTCCGAGGGAAGCTCATAGGGATCGCCCGCGGTTGACAGCACGACCTTTCCAGCCCCAGGCAAGCGTGCAGAGCGGGCGCCAACGGCCTTGGCAGGGAGGTTCACACTTGGCGCGGACGGCTTGGAAACGGCGACGCTTTTGGCGGCTGGAATTGCGACAGGCTGGACCGGCGACGGCGCATTGCTCGCCGGCACGTCAGGTTGGGCGACGGCCTGGTTCGAATTGGCCGGCCAAACATCCGGCAACGGCTTCAAGGCCTGGCCCGGCAGGCAGTCGATGACGCGAAACAATGCGGTGGCATCGGTCCCTGTCGTCGGACGGATATCGATCGGCATAGTGGTGACTGGCGCTGCGGCGAGCGGCGCAGGCGACGTTGAACCGATTTGCCGGGCCGGCGGCGAAACGTCGACCAGATAGGGTGCCATAGCCTCAAAGAAGGCATGATCCGAAAGATAGGGCCAGCGCTGCCTTTCGGTTTTGGTCGGGGCGCCCGGAGCAACGGACGCACGCACGGATGCCCGTCCCGTTGCGACCGTCCTCGGCGGCACCGGCGCAACGGCTGGCGCCCTCTCCCTGGCGCGCACCGACGGGACAAAGGCAGCAGCCGGCGGTAATGGCTCTTGCGTGGCGCGCCCGGTCTGCGGCTGGGAGGCAGGGCTTTTCACCGACGCCGGCAATGCCAGGAGCGAGGGCGCGGAGGACGCCCTGCCGACCATGGGTTGCGCAACGGCTTGCTGTGCCGGGCGCGTCGCGCCGTGTTCGACGACACGCTCGTGCTGCGGATGATGCTTCCTGGCCTCATAATCCGGCGTGCGTGTAAAACGCACGTTGGGTGCAAGGAAGAAATATTCCTGCCAGGCAGGGCTCTCGATATCGCCGATTTTCGAAGGCGTGTCGTCGGAGCCACTCCGCGGCTCCATATAGGGCCGCTTGTTGCCGCCGAGATCGACCATAGGCGCGGAATAGCCGGCCTGGCGTGTGGCGGGCTGCCGACCGTCCGGCTCCTTGCGAGCCATACGATCAAGGGCGCCTGCGGCGGAAGAACTTCGCTGATCACCCCTGTCGCCAATGCTCTCGAAGCGCTTCCCCTCGGGATCATCAGGCGGTGCGGCCGTCGACAAATTGACCCGGGAAAAACGCTTGGCTTCCATTCTCAAGACTCACTCTGAAATGTCTGCCGAGCAATAGGGAGCGAGTGGTTAACAGTTGCTTCCCGGATGGGTCGCCTACGATCCTGAGCGCCAAAATCTTCGCGAGCGACGCGGCACGATCGTCGCCTCGCCGCACCCACCGCGGTGGCGCGATCTACTCGCTGTGCCATGGCAGGCCGATGGGTCTCTTCGGCCAATCTCTGTTCAGAATCTGGCTCTGTTCGGGAATCTGGTCATGATCCCACGATCATCCCGTCATGCCTGGGGCGCCAGACCGTTTTCGTGAAGCAGATGAGGTGCGCTAGCCGGTCTTGCCGTGCCGGACAAGGTCCTGGGCAATGGACAGCTGCAGCGCTTCCGCCAACTCTCGCGCCGCGCGATTCTCGGCGTCGATCTGCGCCCGGTATGCGGCGAATTCCTGACGCGGCCTGTCGAAGGACGAGGTGATCGAACGCTTGCCGGATGCGATCACCACGCCGGTCTTCGCATCGGCCAGCGTATAGCTGCCGGTCAGCGTCACGGAACCGGCGGTCGGCTCGTCTTCGTCGGTTCCGACCTGCACAAGTGCCGCGGACTCGACCGCTTCGGTCACGCCGAGATTGAGCGAATAGGCCGGCGAGGCCGGCTCGCCGGCGCCTCGTCCAAACCCGAAAATGAGATTGTTGCGCACCTGTTGGCCGTAACGCGTATTGACCGGCTTGATGCCGATCAACGCCAGTTCGGCACTGGCACTGGCCTGCGAACCCGACAGTGGCGCGCTCGAATAGAGCGGCCGCACCGTGCAGGCCGAGACAAGCGCGAGCGAACCTATCAGGCCGGCAAGCGCCATGCGGCGCAGCAAATGGCTCAACTCTGTCTTTTCCCGATCAGGCAACGACATTGACGATCCTCTGCGGCACGATGATCACCTTGCGCGGAGCCTTCCCTTCGAGTGCTTTCTGCACGAAGTCGAGAGCCAATACCGCTTTTTCGACCGCACCTTGGTCCGCGTCGCGGGCAATTGTCAAATCCCCCCGCTTCTTGCCGTTGACCTGTACCGGATAGGTGACTTCGTTGTCGACGACCAGCGCCGGATCGAAGACCGGCCACGGCCGTTCGGCAACGAGATCGGTGCCGCCGAGCGTTGCCCAGCACTCCTCGGCCAGATGCGGCATGACCGGCGCGATCAGATGCACGAGAATCTCCACCGCCTGCCGGCAGGCGCCTTTCAGCGCTGCATCGGCCTTGCCTTCGGCCACCTCGTTAAGCGGCGTGGTCAGCGCGTTGGCCAGTTCGTAGATGCGGGCGATGGCGCGGTTGAAAGCGAGCTTCTCGATATCCTCTCCGACCGCCTTGAGGATCTTGTGCGCGGCCTTGGAAACCACCGCGGCCTCGCCGCTGCTGGCCGCCACGGGCTTGATGCCGGCCAGTGTTTCCGCCGCCGTCGACACCAGGCGCCAGATGCGCTGGATGAAGCGATGCGCGCCGGCGGCGCCATCGTCGGTCCACTCGACATCGCGCTCGGGAGGCGAATCCGACAGCATGAACCAGCGCGCCGTATCGGCGCCGTAGCCATCGGTGATGTCTTCCGGGCTCACCGTGTTCTTCTTCGACTTCGACATCTTTTCCAGCGGGCCGATGGAGACGGTCTCGCCGGTGGCGATCTCGATGGCGCTGCGCTTGCCGTCGACGTCCTCCAGCCGAACTTCGGTGGGCGCCAGCCAGCGGCCGTTCGATGCCGAGCCAACGCGATAGGTTTCGTGCACCACCATGCCTTGCGTGAACAGGCCCTTGAACGGCTCGGCCAGATCGACATGGCCGGCCTCGCGCATGGCGCGGGTGAAGAAGCGCGAATAGAGCAGATGCAGGATCGCGTGCTCGATCCCGCCAATATACTGGTCGACCGGCAGCCATTCGTTGGCCGCCTTGGGATCGGTCGGTTCATGTGCCCACGGCGCGGTGAAGCGGGCAAAATACCACGACGAATCGACGAACGTGTCCATCGTGTCGGTTTCGCGCCGCGCATCCCTGCCGCATTGCGGACATTTCACATGCCGCCATGTCGGATGACGGTCGAGCGGATTGCCCGGGCGGTCGAAATCGACATCGTCGGGCAGCTTCACCGGCAGGTCCGCCTTCGGCACCGGCACCACGCCGCAAGCCTCGCAATGGATCATCGGGATAGGGCAGCCCCAGTAGCGCTGGCGCGAAATGCCCCAATCGCGCAGACGGAAATTCACCTTGCGCTCGGCCATCGGCCGGTTGCCGATCGTCTTCTGCTCCAGCAGTTTGGCGACTTCGTCGAAAGCCTGATCCGGCTTCAAGCCGTTGAGAAAGCGCGAATTGATCATCACGCCGTCATCGACATAGGCTTCATCGATGATCTGGAACGTCGCCGGATTCTCGCCTTCCGGCATCACCACCGGAATCACCGGCAGGCCATATTTGTTGGCGAAGTCGAGGTCGCGCTGGTCGCCGGACGGGCAGCCGAAAATGGCGCCGGTGCCGTATTCCATCAAAACGAAATTGGCGACATAGACAGGCAGCGTCCAGTTGTCGTCAAACGGATGGACGACGCGGAGGCCGGTGTCAAAACCCTTCTTCTCAGCTGTCTCCAGCGCCGCCACCGAGGTGCCCATATGGCCGATATCCTCGATGAACTTCGCCAGTGCCGGATTGTGCGCAGCGGCCTTCTTGGCCAACGGATGATCGGCGGCGACAGCCATGAAGGAAGCGCCGAAGATGGTGTCGGGCCTTGTCGTATAGACTTCCAGCTCATGCTCGCCATCGGAGGCGTCGGCCAGAGGCCAACGGATCAGCAGGCCTTCCGAGCGGCCGATCCAGTTCTGCTGCATCAGCTTCACTTTTTCCGGCCATTCGTCGAGGCCTTCGAGCGAATCCAGCAGATCCTGGGCGAAGTCGGTGATCTTGAAGAACCACTGCGTCAGTTCGCGCTGTTCGACCAGCGCGCCCGAGCGCCAGCCGCGCCCGTCGATGACCTGCTCGTTGGCAAGCACCGTCATGTCCTCCGGATCCCAGTTGACCTTGGAGGATTTGCGCGTCACCAGCCCCTTCTCGACAAAGTCGAGGAACAGCATCTGCTGGCGGTGGTAGTAATCGACGTCGCAGGTGGCGAATTCGCGCGCCCAGTCCAGCGACAGCCCCATGACCTTGAGCTGCTCGCGCATGGTGGCGATGTTCTGGTAGGTCCACTCCTTGGGGTGGACCTTATTCTGCATCGCCGCGTTTTCGGCCGGCATGCCGAAGGCGTCCCAGCCCATCGGGTGCAGCACGTTGAAGCCCTTGGCCCGCTTGTAGCGCGCCACCACGTCGCCCATCGTGTAATTGCGGGTATGACCGATATGGATGCGCCCCGACGGATAGGGGAACATCTCCAGCACGTAGTATTTCGGGCGCGGATCGTCATTGTGCGCTTCGAACAGCTTCTTGGCGTCCCAGGCCTTCTGCCATTTGGGCTCTGACGCGCGCGGATTGTATCGTTCGGTTGCCATGGGACGTTTTTCACTTAAAAGCATGCGCGAACTGCGGGCGATGGCTCGGCAGTTCAGGGAATGTGGTCCGGGTGTTCACCATGGTTTGGCAAACCCGTCAACCATATGGGTACCGCGTCTGACAAAAACGCCGGTCAAAACAGCAGGATTTGCATATGGGTGACGCCGTTCAGCAATTTTTCGCGGTCAAGGCGAAGATCGCCGCCGCCGAACGCGAGGCCGGCCGCGAAGCCGGCGCCGTGATCCTGGTCGCGGTCTCAAAGACCTTTGATGCCGCCGACATCGGCCCGGTCATCGAAGCCGGCCAGCGCGTCTTCGGCGAGAACCGGGTGCAGGAGGCGCAAGCCAAATGGCCTGATCTGAAGGACGCATTTCCCGACATCGAACTGCATCTGATCGGCCCGCTGCAATCCAACAAGGCTAGGGAAGCGGTAGCACTGTTCGACGTCATCGAGACGGTCGATCGCGAGAAGATCGCCGCCGAACTCGCCAAGGAGATCGCCAAACAGGGCCGCGCGCCAAAACTCTATGTCCAGGTCAACACCGGCTCCGAGCCGCAGAAGGCCGGCATCGAGCCCCGCGACGCCGTGGCCTTCGTCGCCCGCTGCCGCGACGTGCACGGCCTCGCCATCGAAGGCCTGATGTGCATCCCGCCGGCCGACGAGAATCCCGGTCCGCATTTTGCGCTGTTGGAGAAGCTTAGCAAGGAAGCCGACGTCGCCAAACTCTCGATGGGCATGTCCGGCGACTACGAAACAGCAATCGCCTTCGGCGCCACCAGCGTCCGCGTCGGTTCGGCGATCTTCGGCACTCGCTGAGACGCAACGGCGTTTGGGCCAATCCGACAGGCTCGTTGCTCCAGGACTGGAAACGAAACGTACCGTTCCTATTTGCTTTGGGTCGTCACAAACTCTCTGGAGCCGCCACCATGCGCTACAACCAGCTTGGAAATACGGGGATGTTCGTCTCCGAACTGTGCCTCGGCACCATGACCTTCGGCGCCGCCGGCCAGAATGCCCAATGGGGCCTGATCGCCAGCCTCGACCAGAAGGGCGTCAACGAGATCGTTGCCCATTCGCTTGCCGCCGGCGTCAATTTCTTCGATACGGCCGACGTCTACTCCTTTGGCGAATCCGAACGGTTGCTCGGCCAGTCGCTCAGGGATCTCAAGATCAACAGGCAGAATGTGGTCATCGCCACCAAGGCGCATGGCGCCATGGGTGAAGGCCCCAACCAGCGCGGCTCGTCACGCGGCCACATCATGGATTCGATCGATGCCAGCTTGGAGCGGCTGCAGCTCGACCATATCGATCTCTATCAGTTGCACGGCACCGACACGGTGACGCCGATCGACGAGACGCTGCGAGCGCTCGACGATCTCGTTGCCAGCGGCAAGGTCCGCTATGTCGGCGTCTCCAACTGGGCGGCATGGCGCATCGCCAAGGCGCTCGGCATCGCCGAGCGCAAGGGTTTCGCCCGTTTCGAGACCGTGCAGTCCTATTATTCGATCGCCGGCCGCGATCTCGAGCGCGAAATCGTGCCGCTGCTCAACGAGGAAAAACTCGGCCTGATGGTGTGGTCGCCGATGGCCGGCGGCCTGCTCTCCGGCAAATATGGCCCCGGCGCACCCGGCAATGGCGAAGGCCGCCGCGCGTCCTTCAACTTCCCGCCGGTCAATGAGGACCGCGCCTGGGCGGCCGTTGCCGTCATGCGCGACATAGCCAAAAAACATGATGTGAGCGTCGCCACGGTGGCGCTCGGCTATGTCCTGGCCAAGCCCTTCGTGATGAGCGTCATCATCGGCGCCAGCCGCATGGACCAGCTTGAACAGAACCTCGCAGCGACTGAAGTGAAGCTCGACACCGACGATCTCGCCCGCCTCGACGAGGTCAGCGCGCTGCCGTCCGAATATCCAGGCTGGATGCTGGAGCGCCAGGCAGCGGGCCGCCGTCCGGCGGCGTTCACGCCGAAAGCATAAATACAGCCCACGCTGACATCTCGGGAGCCGTGGCTCCGGAGATGTCAGGCCATCCGCACGGTCTCGACCAGAAAATCGAGAAAGGCGCGCACCCGCGCCGGCAGATGCCGGCCCTGGCCGACATAGACGGCGTGGGTCGGCTCCTCGTCACCCGGATTGAATGCCTCCAACAGCGGCACCAGTCTGCCGGCCGCTATGTCTTCCGCCACATGCCAGCGCGCCAGCCGGGCGATGCCCGCGCCCGCCAGTGCCATGAGCCGCATCGCCTCACCATCGCTGACCAGCGTGTTGCCGGTGATCGGAATCATGATGGCGCGGCCTTCCGCGTCGAGGAACGGCCAGCCATCGAGGTGCCTGACGAAGCCGAAGCCCATGCGGTTGTGCCTGTCGAGATCGGCTGGCGTCAGCGGTATGCCGTGCGTATCGAGGTAAGAAGGTGCTGCAACAACGACCACCGGGCTTTGCCCGAGCTTGCGCGCCACCAGCCGTGACCCACTCAATGGCCCGGCACGGATGGCAACATCGGCGCGCTCCGCCATCAGGTCGACGACGCTGTCGGTCAGCACCAGATCGACCGAAATCTCGGGGTAGCGTTCCAGGAACCGAGGCAGAAGCGGGACCAGCCGATGCACCCCGAAGGGCACGTAGCTGTTAATGCGCACACGTCCGCGCGGTGAAGCACCCGCCGCTGCCTCCTGCTCGGCTGCCGCCATGTCGGCGAGGATGCGCAGGCCGCTCTCGTAGAATGCTGTGCCTTCCGGCGTCAGTTGCAGCTTTCGCGTCGAGCGGCTGACCAGCCGCGCGCCAAGCCGGGCCTCCAGCCGCGCGATCAGCTTGCTCACCGCCGACGGCGTCATGCGCAACGCGCGTGCCGCGGAGGAGAAACTGCCTTCCTCGACGACGCGCACGAACACTTCGATCTCGCCGGAGCGATTGATGTCGGGCCTGGCCATTTATGAATCTATTTCACAGAAAATATGCCCAAGGCAAGTCTGGTTCACAATGCAGGGAAGCACGATCTCAGGGGTCGGGGCGCGGGACGGCGCTCTTCGCATCGAAGTGGAAAACCGCCATGCCTCTTGCTCTCTACGCCCTCGCCGCCGGTGCCTTCGGCATCGGCGTCACCGAATTCGTCATTATGGGTTTGCTGCTCGATGTCAGCAAGGATCTCGGCGTTTCGATCTCGGCTGCCGGCCAGCTCATTTCGGGCTATGCGCTTGGCGTCGTCATCGGCGCGCCGTTGCTGACCATCGCCACCGGCAACTGGCCGCGCAAGACCGTGCTTCTGGCGCTGATGGCGATCTTCACGCTCGGCAATCTCGCCTGCGCGTTGGCGCCCGACTACTGGACGCTGATGGGCGCCCGCATCATCACCGCCTTTGCCCACGGCACTTTCTTCGGCGTCGGCTCGGTGGTCGCCACCGGCTTGGTCGCGCCCAACAGACAAGCCTCGGCGATCGCGCTGATGTTCACCGGCCTGACCATCGCCAACATCCTCGGCGTGCCCTTCGGCACATGGCTCGGCCAGGCCTTCGGCTGGCGCGCGACCTTCTGGGCCGTGACAGTGGTCGGTGTGGCCGCCTTCGCCGTCATCCTGGCTCTGGTGCCACGCAGCCGGACGGCGCCCGAAAAGAGCGACCTGCGCGCCGATCTCGCCGTTTTGCGCCGCACCCCCGTCCTGCTCGGCCTCGCCACCACCGTGCTCGGCTATGCCGGCGTCTTCGCCGTCTTCACTTATATCGCTCCGTTGCTGACCGAGATCAGCGGCTTCAAGGAAGCAGCCGTGTCGCCGATCCTGCTCGTCTTCGGCGGCGGTCTCATCGCCGGCAATTTGCTTGGCGGCAAGGTCGCCGACCGCTGGCTTGTGCCGGCCGTGCTGGGCAGTCTGGTGGTGCTGGCCCTGGTGCTCGCAACGATGACCTTCGCCATCCACAGCCAGGTGATGGCCGTCATCTATGTCGGCCTGCTCGGTGCCGCCGCCTTTGCCACCGTGGCGCCGCTGCAGATGTGGGTGCTGGACAAGGCGCAAGGTGCCGGCCAGAGCCTCGCCTCGTCCTTCAACATCGCCGCTTTCAATCTCGGCAACGCCGCAGGCGCCTGGCTTGGCGGCGCGGTGATTGCCCAAGGGCTTGGCCTGGGTGCCCTGACCTGGGTCGCCGCCTTGCTGCCGCTCACGGCGCTCGGCGTGGCCGGACTGGCGCTGCGTCTCGATCGTACCCCGGCGCTCGGCGCACCTGCCTCCATCCGCTCGTGACTACCCTCGGCAAACCCTTCCGACACCCTTCATACCACCAGGAGTAAAAAGATGGATTATCGACGTCTCGGTGCATCGGGCTTGAAAGTGCCCGCACTCTCATTCGGCGCGGGAACCTTTGGCGGTTCCGGCCCGCTGTTCGGCGCCTGGGGCAACAGCGACGCCAGGGAAGCGCGGCGGCTGATCGACATCTGCCTGGAGGCTGGTGTCAATTTGTTCGACACGGCCGACGTCTATTCGAACGGCGCTTCTGAACAGGTGCTTGGCGACGCGATAAAAGGCCGCCGCGATGCCGTGCTGATTTCGACCAAGACCGCGCTGCCGATGGGCGATGGGCCGGGCGATTACGGCTCGTCACGTTCGCGGCTGATCAGATCCGTGGATGATGCGCTGAGGCGCCTCGGCACCGACTACATCGACCTTTTGCAGCTACACGCCTTCGATGCCGGCACGCCGATCGAGGAGGTGCTGTCGACGCTGGACAACCTGATCCGTGCCGGCAAGCTGCGCTATGTCGGCGTCTCCAACTTCTCCGGATGGCAAGTGATGAAGTCGTTGGCGCAAGCCGACAGCCAAGGCTATCCGCGCTATGTCGCCCATCAGGTCTACTATTCGCTGGTCGGCCGCGACTATGAGTGGGAGCTGATGCCGCTCGGCCTCGACCAGGGTGTCGGTGCATTGGTGTGGAGCCCGCTTGGCTGGGGCCGCCTGACCGGCAAGATCCGCCGTGGCCAGCTCCTGCCGGAACAGAGCCGGCTGCACGACACGGCAAGCTTCGGTCCGCCGGTCGAGGACGAGCATCTCTATCGAGTGATGGATGCCCTCGATGTCGTGGCCGAGGAAACCGGCAAGACCGTGCCGCAGATCGCCATCAACTGGCTGCTGCAGCGCCCGACCGTATCGTCGGTCATCATCGGCGCCCGCAACGAGGAGCAGTTGCGCCAGAACCTCGGTGCCGTCGGCTGGACCTTGACGCCGGAGCAGATAAGGCAGCTCGACGCGGCAAGCGAAGTCACCGCGCCCTACCCGTACTTCCCGTATCGGCGGCAGGAAGGCTTTGCCCGGTTGAACCCGCCGGTGGTTTGAGCGCATCGGGCCGTCATGGCGCAAGGTTCGCGGCCAGCGCCCCCCTCTGGCCTGCCGGACATCTCCCCCTCAAGGGGGGAGATCGGATGTCGCGGCGACTTTCGCCAATCGCAGGCGTAACAAGGGGCGGCGTTGTCGGTGGAGCTGCCAATCTGCCCACTTGAGGGGGAGATGTCCGCAGGACAGAGGGGGGCGTCGTAGAACGCCGACCTCAAGAAGCCGTTGCTGCGAAACTTGCCCCTAGTGCAGCACAAACTCCCCATCCACCTTGCGCCATTCATTCGGCGCGATCAGCTTCTGGTGGGTGTAGCTGATCGAATGCAGCGGCCCGTCCAGCTTGGCCTTCCAGAATTCGATGAACTTGATCAGCACCGGAAACTTCGGCGCGAGATCGTAGTCCTGCCAGATGAAGCTCTGCAGCAGATGCGGGTGATCGGGAAAGTGATAAAGAATCTTGGCAGTGGTCAAGCCATAGCCTTTGAGCATCAGGTCCATTTCGGCATGGTCGCGCATGACGGTCCCCAGGTTGATTCGCCTGTCCTCCCACGGCTGATTGTGCGCGCCGCTGATTAACCGTCTATTGATTTTTTCTTCATCTGAACCGGCTTTAGCTTGCGAAAACATGCAGTTAGCAGCGCACCTCTTCGAGTGCTGACAGCCCTGGAGAAGCTCCCTGCGGCATCCCGCCGCGCGAATCCAACGTCTAATGTTGCCGTAACGGCGGAACTAGTAATAATGCCGCCGAATTCGCGGCCGTGTCGCCGCGATCCCGCCGGCATTTCAAGCCGGCGATTGGTTCGGGAGGAAAGTCAGGAATGTCCGAGGTTCATGTCCATCGCGTCCAGCCGGCGTGGAAGAAAAACGCGCTGATCGACAATGACACCTACCTGAAATGGTATGCCGACAGCGTCAAGAACCCGGACAAATTCTGGGGCAAGCACGGCAAGCGCATCGACTGGTTCAAGCCGTTCAGCAAGGTCAAGAACACCTCCTTCGACGGCAAGGTCTCGATCAAATGGTTCGAGGACGGACTGACCAACGTTTCCTACAACTGCATCGACCGGCATCTGAAGAAGCGCGGCAACCAGACCGCCATCATCTGGGAAGGCGACAATCCCTACGACGACAAGAAGGTCACCTATAACGAGCTCTACGAGCATGTCTGCCGGCTCGCCAATGTGATGAAGAAACACGGCGTCAAGAAAGGCGATCGTGTCACCATCTACATGCCGATGATCCCGGAAGCCGCCTATGCGATGCTGGCCTGCACGCGCATCGGCGCCGTCCATTCGATCGTCTTCGGCGGTTTCTCGCCGGATGCGCTGGCCGGCCGCATCGACGACTGCAAGTCGACCTTCGTTATCACGGCTGACGAAGGCCTGCGCGGCGGCAAGCCGATCCCTTTGAAGGAAAACACCGACAGGGCGATCGAGATCGCCGCGAAAGCCGGAACGAAAGTCGAAAAGGTGGTGGTCGTGCGACGCACCGGCGGCAAGACCGGCTGGGTTTCAGGCCGCGACGTCTGGTATCACGACGAGATCGCGACGGTGAAAGCCGAATGCAAGCCCGAGAAGATGAAGGCCGAGGACCCGCTGTTCATTCTCTACACGTCGGGTTCGACCGGCAAGCCGAAGGGCGTGCTGCACACCACCGCCGGCTATCTCGTCTACGTCTCGATGACCCACCAATATGTCTTCGACTACCATGACGGCGACATCTACTGGTGCACCGCCGATGTCGGCTGGGTCACCGGCCACAGCTACATCGTCTACGGCCCGCTCGCCAACGGCGCCACCACGCTGATGTTCGAAGGCGTGCCGAACTATCCGTCGCAGTCGCGCTTCTGGGAAGTCATCGACAAGCACAAGGTCAATATCTTCTACACCGCGCCGACGGCGTTGCGCGCGCTGATGGGCGCCGGCGATGCGCACGTGAAGAAGACGTCGCGCAAGTCGCTGCGCGTGCTGGGTTCGGTCGGCGAGCCGATCAACCCGGAAGCCTGGGAGTGGTATTTCAACGTCGTCGGCAACGGCAAGGTGCCGATCGTCGACACCTGGTGGCAGACCGAGACCGGCGGCATCCTGATCACGCCGCTGCCAGGTGCGACCGACCTCAAGGCGGGTTCGGCGACGCGGCCTTTCTTCGGCATCAAGCCGCAGCTGGTCGACGGCGAGGGCAAGGTGCTGGAAGGTGCGGCCGACGGCAATCTGTGCATCACCGATTCCTGGCCGGGCCAGATGCGCACCGTCTATGGCGATCACGACCGCTTCGTGCAGACCTATTTTTCGACCTACAAGGGCAAGTACTTCACCGGTGACGGCTGCCGCCGCGACGCCGACGGCTATTACTGGATCACCGGCCGCGTCGACGACGTCATCAACGTTTCCGGCCACCGCATGGGCACGGCCGAAGTCGAATCGGCGCTGGTCAGCCATGAGAAGGTTTCCGAGGCCGCGGTCGTGGGCTATCCGCACGACATCAAGGGCCAGGGCATCTACAGCTACGTCACCTTGATGAAGGGTGCCGAACCGACCGAAGAGCTGCGCAAGGAGCTTGTTGCCCATGTCCGCAAGGAGATCGGCGCCATTGCTTCGCCCGACAAGATCCAGTTCGCGCCGGGCCTGCCGAAGACGCGTTCCGGCAAGATCATGCGTCGCATCCTGCGCAAGATCGCCGAGGACGATTTTTCTGCCCTGGGTGACACCTCGACGCTGGCCGACCCGGCCGTCGTCGATGATCTGGTCGCCAACCGGCAGAACAAGAAGAGCTGATGCAGGCCGCGCTGGGCACTGTCAGCGAACTCTGGCGCTATCCGGCGAGTTCGCTTGCCGGCGAGCGCCTGAAAACAATCTCGGTCGACGTCGAGAGCATCGACGGCGACCGCCTGTTCGGCCTTGTCGACGTGTCCGACAACGAGATCGCACGACCGGACCGCGACGCGAAATGGCACAAGGTGCCGCGCATCCGCACCCGGCTGTCGCCGACCCTGGAACTCGAGATTGCCGTTCCCGAGGGCGACTGGCTGGCCGCGCCAAGCATCGAGAGCGACCGCGCGGTGTCGGCCTATCTCGGCTTCGAGGCCTCGCTCCGTCCGTTTCGCCGCGAGAATACCGGGCCTGACTATGCCGGCCCGCTGACCGCGGAGCGCTACCGCAAGGCGCCGATTCATCTGTTGACCACGGCTTCGCTGGCACGCCTGAAAGCATTGCACCCGGAAGGGGTCGCCGACCCGCGCCGCTTCCGCCCCAACATCGTTGTCGACATGGCGGCGATCGAAGGCTCGTTTCCCGAAACGGAATGGATCGGCCGCAAGCTTGCCGTCGGCGATCTCCTGCTGACCATCTCGGAACCCTGCCGCCGCTGCGGTTTCACCATCGTCGCCCAGGATGGCTTCGACCATGATCCGGCGATCCTGCGCAACCTGGTCCGCCACAACGCCCACAATCTCGGCGTCTATTGCACGGTCGACAGGCCGGCGCGCGTCGAAGTCGGCGACGCGATGCGCTTCCTGTAAGCTATCGATACAGATCCGCCCGTGTCGGCGGCAGGCCGCTTGGACCGCGCGCGCGCTTGGTCACGACGGTCTGGAAAATCTGTGCCGAGGCTCGCTCGAAGGTGATCGAACAGCCCGTCAGGTAAAGCAGCCATAGCCGCGCCCTGGCCTCGCCCACCTCGGCGATAGCCTCGTCGAACCTTTCGTTGAGTCGCTCCGCCCACAACCTGCAGGTGCGGGCATAGTGCTCGCGCAGGTTCTCGACATCGTAGACGAGAAAACCATGCGCCTCGAGATTGCCTGTTGTCATGCCGATGGTGTCGAGTTCGCCGCCGGGAAAGATATATTTGAGCAGCGCCTTGAACTCCGGCCCCTTGCGCAAGGTCTTCTTGATGTCGCCCTTGCTGCGCCGGGTGATGGCGTGGTGCAGATAGATGCCGCCCGGCTTCAGCAGGCGATGAATGGTCTTGAAATAAGTCGCATGGTTGGCGAGCCCGAGATGTTCGAACATGCCGATCGACGAGATCTTGTCGAAGCTGCCGGTGAGTTCCGCATAGGATTTGATCTCGATGGTGATGCGGTCCTCCAGCCCCTCGGCGCGAATGCGTTCGCGGGCCAGCTCGGTCTGCGCCTGCGACAGCGACACACCGTGGCCGACGACGCCGTAGTTCTTCGCCGCATGGATCAGCATGGCGCCCCAGCCGCAACCGATGTCGAGCAGTCGTTCGCCCGGTTTCAGCCGGAGCTTGCGGCAGATGTGGTCGAGCTTGTCGACCTGGGCCTCGTCGATGCCATTGGCGAAATCCTTGAAGTAGCCGCAGCTATAGACCATGCGCTCGTCGAGAAAGAGCCGGTAGAAGGCGTTCGAGATGTCATAGTGATGCTGGATCGCCTCCTGGCTCGAACCGCTGACATAGGGATTGCGCCCCGACAGATCGGTCCGCGCGCCCATCTGCTTGCGTGCCAAAAGCACGGAAGGCAGGTCGCGCAGGATCGCCATTTTCGGCAGCGACTTGAGCTTGGTTCTGAGCTTGCCTTGCGACGGCAGGGCATAAAAATCGAAGATCGTCCCGTCTTCGATGTCGATCGTCTTAGAAATCCACATCTCGATCAGCGTCGACAGGGACGGTCGCTTCACGATCTGCCAGACGATGTCCTGGTCGTTGATGGTGAGCACCGGACCAGTGGCGGGGCCGATCCGCTCCCCGGTCCACAGCCTGACCGCAAAACCCGGCTTCAATGTTTCGATCACCGTCCGAACGATGCGAGCGGCCTTTTCGGCTGCCTCCATGCGATTCCTCCGAATGCTGGCTCCGGGGCAGAAGTTTGCCCGGTCGGCCTGGCAATCGCAAGCCGGCCCGCACCAGGCCCGCCCGTTGGTTAATTTCAGACCTGCACCTTGTCTTTTGCTGCAATGCACCCCATCATGAGTATGTGTTCAACAAATCGAAAGGAGGTGATCCGATGTCGAGTGATTTCGTTTTCCAGAACGTGGCCTCAGCGGATTGCACTTTCGGGAAGCAGTCTTCCCGTTAAGGCGCGAAATGCGCGGCGGCTGACCTGATAGGTCATCGCCATGGGCCGCGCCACGGACGGAAACACGGAAGGCCGCCGGCTTCGAAAGAAGCGGCGGCCTTTTCCGTTTGCGGACCAGACTACTGAGTCAATGCGACCTTTTCGGTGTTGCGAATGATTTCCTGAAAGGCGTCGTCCAATTCGGCTCCGGTGGACACGTCGAAGAAATGCCTCTTGGCGCCGGAGGTATCCTTCGACGAACAATCCTTCAGCACCGCCTTTGCCTGGTCCCGCTCGGTTGTCGACATATCCTTGTCGTCCAGATCGAAGCCGATGGTGAAAATCTCGATGCCGTCGTTTTTCATGTTGTCGCACAGCGTTTCGGCGTTGCCGCGCGCAAGATTGCCCTGCCTGTTGTAGCTGTCCCCAGCACCGGCGAAGGCCGTATTGAACTGGCCATCGGTCATCAGGATCGCGACCTTGGCGATCTTCTTCGGATCGGCATCCGAGGCACCCTTGCCAAGACCGGCATTCCTGATCGCAGTGCGCCATTGCGGCGACAGCATATAATAGGTCCACTGAATGGCGATCGCGCCGGCCGTAAACCCATTGGCCCGGAAGTCCTCGATCGATTCAAGCAAGGCATCGGAATCGGCGGTCAGCGGGATCACTTTCGCATCAGGACACCTGTTCATGTCCCCGTCACCGAGATGATCGTCCCGGTTGACCAGGGCATAGAATTTCTTGCCGTTCCCGTCGGTGCGAACAGTATCCGGGCCGTCGGCGCTCATATCCGCGTTGCCGTTCTTGTCTTTGCGCTCGGTGGCGCAATTGTCGGGGCGTGGCATCGCCGCGCCGACAATGGAGATGTAGTCGCTGAACGACGGCAGCAGATTTTTGCCCGTCTTGGCGACGAGAAGCGGACTGCCGGCGACGGGTGGGAGCTCAGTGCTGGCTTGTTTTTCGGCATAGACGTTTTCCGCCAGCTTGCCGGCGTTGACGCCAGATGCGTAAGGCACAATCGCGACGCGGATGCGGGGGTTCTGCGGATCCTGTTTCTGCAGCATCGTCTGGACGGCGTTTTTTGCAGCTGTTTTCAGATCGCCGATTTTGTCGACCTTGCCGCGCTTGGCCATCGACCCCGTTATGTCGAGCATCATCGCCACTTCGACGGTCTTGTCCGAATAGAGCGCCGTCGTGGAGGCGGCGACGCGTTTCATGTCGCCCGTGCCAAAAATCGGGAAATACAGCCCGACATCGACATGGGCGTCAGCCTGGACCGTCTTGGCGGTCCTGTTGACGATCAGCCTGTCGAGTACGATCTGGTCGGCCTGCAGAATGCCTGCCTGGCTGTTGGCGTCGAGAAAGGCCTGCACCGATTTGTTGGCATCGGCTTCCTTGATGGCGCCGGTCGTTAGGTCGCGTGCCGTCGATGTGACCGCGGCGTCGACGACGCCTTGGAGGCTCGATCTGGCATTGTAGAGCTGCGATACGTTGACCGAGAAGCCAACAGCCAGCGCCAAGACCGAGGCGCTGAGGCCGAACAGGATTGCGAAATTTCCACCGCGATCCCTGGCGAACCCGCCGACCGCGTGAACAAGACCCCCGTAATTCCGCATCCTACAGCCTCCATTCGCCTCGGCCTCGTCGCCGCGGACAGGGCAATGCAGGATTCCCGCCGGATGACGCCGCTGGCTGGCAGAAGGCCGGCCGCTTGCCGCCAAATCATTGTTTTTGTTCGGCTTCAAGCTCCGCAAAGGTGAATGACTGGTAAACAGAAAAGCGCGGCCGCGGCTGCGTTTACGAGCCGGTTACCATGCTCAAGACGAAGCAATCACGGAATCCCGATGACGTCCTGTTGCGGGACAGGGTCCGTGTGCCGAAGCGGGCCAGTTGTCCCGAGACTGCAAGGCGCGAAATGATCGGATCCAACGCCTCCGGCCGTCGAAAGACCAAAGCGCCATCACGTTTGAAAACCAGGGCCGCTTTTGGCCGCGCCTCAAGAGGGTGTTGAGATTCAGGTAAGGCCAAGTCGAAAATGATGGCTTTCGAGAACCGGAGCGGAGCGGACATTTGGTCCGTGAGCACCGGAAGCTCAGAAAGCCGTCATTTGCAGACCGGCCTCACCTGAATCGACATACCTTTAGGCCAGCATCTGTGCGCCGACGGTCCTGTCGATACCGTGGTAGGGCGGGTTGAACAGATTGCCTTCCTGTTCATAGGTCCATACCTTGAACAGGCTGAGCCGGTGGGCGCCGAAACTATGCAGCAGCGGCACGTCGGTGGCGTCGCGGCCGCGGGCGATGACGATGCGGCCGATTCTTGGCGTGTTGTGGCGAGGATCGAACGTGTACCATTTGCCGTCGAGGAACACTTCCAGCCACGCCGAAAAGTCCATCGGTGCCGGATCGGCTGGCACGCCGATATCACCGAGATAGCCGTTCACATAGCGTGCCGGAATATTCATGCAGCGGCAAAGCGTGATCGCCAGATGAGCGAAGTCGCGGCAGACCCCGACGCGTTCCTCATGCGCCTGAGCCGCCGTGCGGGTCGAGCGCGCATAGCCATAGCCGAACGACAGCCGGTTGTGGACATAGTCGACGATCGCCTGCACGCGCGCCCAGCCGGACGGAATGTCGCCGAAGAGCTGCCAGGCCAGGCTGCTCAGATGATCCGTCTCGCAATAGCGGCTGCCCAGGAGATAACCGAGAACTTCGTCCGGCAGGTCCGCCACCGGCACTTCCCTGGCCAGGGTGTTTACCTCGTCCGTCTCGCCGCTGTCCTCGACGACCGCGTCGTACAGGATGCGAAAACCACCGGCGGGCGCTGTGAAGCGCCGGCAGGCATTGCCATGCAGATCGTGGTACAGCCTTGTCGGCACCGCGGGCGAGGTCAGCACCCGCGTCTGCCGCTTGATATCAGCCTGCCTGTCCCGATGGATCTCGAGCACTGAAATCACCGGCGTGGCGGCTACGCATTCGATGGCGATTTCATAGCCGAGCCGGATCAGCATCGTTGGTCCCCCCTTCGATCTTGTGAGAAGCAGTCCTTCCCAAACGCCCGGAGGATACCGTGGTTCCCTGGGCCGATCGAAAAGCCCACCCCGTGTCTTCCCCTGCCGCGGTCGAGACGTTAGGTTCGGCAACCCCACCAGCGCTCCCCGGACTCAAGGAAAATCATGTATTCAAGCAGAAAATTCGCGGCCTTCCTCTTCGACATGGACGGCACGCTCATCAATTCCATCGCCTCGGCGGAACGGGTGTGGAGCGATTGGGCACGCCGCCAGGGCCTCGACGTCGCTGCCTTCCTGCCGACGATCCATGGCGTACGCGCGATCGAGACCATCACCGGCCTGGCGCTGCCGGGCGTCGACCCGGCACACGAGGCTGATCTGCTGCTGAAGGCCGAGGCGGCCGATCTCGAAGGCATTATCCAGATCGCCGGCGCCGTGGCATTTCTCGATTCGCTGCCGCCCGAACGCTGGGCGATCGTAACCTCCGCCCCACGTGAGCTGGCGCTGTTGCGCATGAAGGCCGCGGGCATCCCCGTCCCGGCCGTCATCGTCGCAGCGGAAGATGTCTCCCGCGGCAAGCCGGCGCCCGATTGCTTCCGGCTTGGCGCGGAACGGCTCGGCTTCGACGCGCGCGACTGCCTCGTGTTCGAGGATGCCCCGGCCGGCATAGCGGCAGCCGAAGCGGCGGGCGCGGCGGTCATGGTCATCAGCGCCACGCACAAGCACCCCTTGCCAACGCAACACGCCGCGATCGCGGGCTACGACATGGTGGGCATCACCGTCGACGAGCGTGGCTGGATCGCGCTCGAGCCGCAGCGCAACGCCGCCTAGGCCGCGTCTAGAAATCGCTGGTCAGGCCCTTTACCTCCCAGTCGCCGTAGCGGCCGGGCTCCTTGCCGCCGCGGCCGCCGATTTCCTTCGGCGCCGAGGCTTCCTTTTCCAGGTACTTTACACGCCTTGCTTCGGCTTCCGCGAGCGCACGTCTGGCTTCCGGCGTCAGCGCCTTTGGCTCGACATCATGGGCAAGCTCGGCATCGGTTTTACTGGCTTCGTCGTTCATGCGATATTTCCAGCGGATTGAAACGGGAACTGGTGTTTCCCATCATATAGCGATGAGACGAAGCGGATCGACCCCTTTTCGCTATCACCTGGACAGGAGCAGACGATGAACACACTTCGCACCGCCATGCTTCTTGCCGCGATGACCGCGCTGTTCATGGGCGTCGGCTTTTTGATCGGCGGAACCGGCGGCATGATGATCGCGCTGCTGATCGCCGCCGGCACCAATCTGTTCAGCTACTGGAATGCCGACAAGATGGTGCTGTCGATGAACCGTGCCGTCGAGGTCGACGAGAAGAACGCGCCCGAATATTACGCCATCGTCCAGTCGCTCGCCAAACAGGCCGGCCTGCCCATGCCGAAGACCTACCTGATCGACAATCCGCAGCCGAACGCCTTTGCCACCGGCCGCAACCCGCAGAACGCGGCGGTCGCTGCCTCCACCGGCCTGTTGCAGGCGCTGACGCCTGAAGAGGTCGCAGCCGTCATGGCGCACGAACTCGCCCATGTGCAGCACCGCGACACGCTGACCATGACGATCGTCGCCACCTTTGCCGGTGCCATTTCGATGCTCGGCAATTTCGCCTTCTTTTTCAGTGGCAATCGCGACAACAATCCGTTCGGCTTTGTCGGCGTGCTGGCGGCGATGATCGTAGCGCCCTTTGCCGCGATGGTCGTGCAGATGGCGGTCAGCCGCACCCGCGAATACGAGGCCGACCGACGTGGCGCCGAAATCTGTGGACACCCGCTCTGGCTGGCATCGGCGCTTGACAAGATCGCCCGCGGCGCCGAACGCATCCGCAACCCCGATGCCGAGCGCAATCCCGCGACCGCGCATCTCTTCATCATCAATCCCCTTCACGGCGAGCGCATGGACAGCCTGTTCTCCACCCACCCCGCCACTGAGAACCGCATTGCAGCCTTGCAGGCGATGGCGCGCGACATGGCCGGCAGCGAAACCCGGGCTGCACCGCGCCAGGCCCCAACGCCACGCCAGGCGGACGAACTGCGGCCATCCGGCCCGTGGGATCAGACAGCACGGCCCGAGCAGCCGGCGGAGCCCGCCAAGCCCAAATCCAACCCATGGGGTCGCAATCCGACCGGGCCCAGGGGCCGGTGGTCGTGAGCGTGGCGGACAGAGGACCTCGACGCACGGTTTCAGGTGATCAGGAACACAGGGACGGCGGCGACTTCGTCGCCGGTCTCGCCGCGCGCAAGGCAGCGGCCCGCCTGCTGGCCGCCGTCATCGATGCCAGGACACCGCTTGACGGGCTGACCGATCACGAGAACGGCCACCCGCAATACAAGGCGCTCGATTTGCGCGATCGCGGCCTTGTCCGCGCCATTCTGGTCACCGCGCTGCGCTATCGCATGACCATATCGGGGCTCTTGGCGCGGCGCCTGGAAAAGCCGCTGCCGCCCAATGCCACGGCGCTGTCGCACATATTGCATGTGGCGGCCGCACAGATCCTGTTCCTCGATATTCCCGACAGCGCCGCCGTCGACATTGCGGTGACCCATGCCAAGTCCGATCCGCGCACGGTGCGGTTCTCCGGCCTCGTCAATGGCGTGCTGCGCACACTGGCACGGGCCAAGGAAACGGAATTGCCTGCCGCCCTTGCCGCCACCGACGAGGCGCCCGAATGGTTTTCCGACAGGCTGAAGACTACCTACGGCAACGAAAAGGCCAGACAGATCCTCGAAGCGCACCGCGTTGAGGCGCCGGTCGACTTCTCGGTCAAGGCCGATCCCGGACTCTGGGCCGAAAAACTCGGCGGCATCGTCCTGCCGACCGGCACGGTGCGGGTCGAGAATCTTGTCGGTCCTGTCACCGAATTGCCTGGCTTTGCCGAGGGCGCCTGGTGGGTCCAGGACGCCGCGGCCAGCCTGCCCGCCCGACTGTTCGGCGATGTCACGGGATTGCGGGTTGCCGATCTCTGCGCCGCGCCCGGCGGCAAGACCGCGCAGCTGATCGTTGCCGGCGCGAAGGTCACCGCCGTCGACACGTCAAAAAACCGGCTTGCGCGGCTGACGCAGAATCTCGAGCGCCTCGGCCTGTCCGCCGAGATCGTCCAGGCCGACCTGCTCAAATTCGAGCCGAAGGAATTGTTCGACGCCGTTCTCCTCGACGCGCCCTGCTCGTCGACCGGCACGGTGCGGCGGCACCCCGACGTGCCATGGACCAAGACTTCTGCCGATGTCGAAAAACTGGCCGACCTGCAGCGCAGGCTGCTCGCCCGCACTGTGACGCTGGTGAAGCCCGGCGGCAGGATCGTCTTTTCCAACTGTTCGCTCGATCCGCTCGAAGGCGAGGATCTCTGTCGCGCCTTTCTCGCCGGCACGCCTGAAATCACCAATGATCCGCTGCTGCAAGGCGAGATCGCCGGCATCGATCCATTCCTGACGCCGCAAGGCACGCTGCGCACCACGCCCGCCGACCTGGACCTCGGCGCGCCGGAACGCTCAGGCCTCGACGGCTTCTTCGCCGCTCGCATGCGGCGAGCCGGCTAGGGCTTGAACTGCCGGATTTGCTGCCTTTTTTAGGCAGGACCGGGGGCAGAAGCAGGTGAACCGGCCCGGGCTCGTGGAATTCGCCTTCGCACGAATCGTGCAATCATGTAGACTCGGCGCCGGGGTAGAGGACATCAGGAGGGGTTTTGGCACTGGCTGCCAGCAGCACGACGCGTCTGTGGACGCTTGTCGCGAAGGAGTTCTGGCGCAAAACGCGCCGGCGCCTGCGCGCCGGGCCTGTCTATCGCTGGCGCTATTCCGGCCGCACGCCGGAACGTGTGCTGATCGCACCGCCGGACCTGCGCCTCGCCGACCCGCAGATCGCACTCGAGATCTATTACGGCCGCTATCCCCTGTCGGGGCATCTGGTCGAGACCGGCGGCAAGTCGCCTTTCCAGATCAACGTGCCCAATCACGGGTGGCAGAAGACGCTGCACGGCTTTCGCTGGCTGCGCCATATGCGCGCCGCCGGCACCGAGCTTGCCGCTGCCAATGCCCGCGCCCTGGTCTCCGATTGGATCACCATGCATGGCAGCCATATTTCCGGCATCGCCTGGGAGCCCGGCACGACGGCCAAGCGCATCATCGCCTGGTTGCAGCACTCCTCGGTCGTATTGCAGGGCGCCGAGTTCCCATTTTACCGCGCCTTCCTGAAATCGGTTGCCATGCAGATCCGCTACCTCAGGTCGATGGCGCGCGAAATGCCCGACGGCAAGGACAGGCTGCGGGCCCGCATCGCGCTCGCCTTCGCTGCCTTGTCCCTGCCGGCGCCGGCATCGGCGCTGCGTGGCGCGACCCGCAATCTTGCCGAGGAACTCGACCGCCAGATCCTCGCCGATGGCGGGCACATTTCGCGCAATCCGATGGTCGTCCTGGAAATCCTCGCCGACCTTCTGCCACTGCGCCAGACCTATGCCAACCAGGCGGAAACGCCGCCGCAGGCGCTGATCGGCGCCATCGACCGCATGCTGCCGGCGCTGCGCTTCTTCCGCCATCAGGATGGCAGCCTCGCCCGCTTCAACGGCATGGGCGCCACCATCCACGACCGCATCGCCACCATCCTGCGCCACGACGACACCGCTGGCGCGCCGCTGCTGCATGCGCCGCATTCCGGCTATGAGCGCCTGTCTATGGGCGGCACCACGGTCATCGCCGACACCGGCCCGCCGCCGCCGGTCGACGTGTCCAATGCCGCACATGCCAGCTGCCTTGCCTTCGAACTGTCGTCCGGGCGCCAGCACTACATCGTCAATGCCGGCATCGACACCTACGGCGCGGCTGAATTCCGGCCGCTGGCGCGCGCCACCGCCGCGCACTCGACCGCCACCATCAACGACACCTCGTCGGCGCGCTTCAGCCACTCGTTGCGCGTCAACGACCTGCTCGGTTCGCCGTTGATCGGCGGCCCGCAGCATGTGCAGTGCAAGCGCACCGATCAGAAAGGCGTTCAGGGTTTCATCGCCCGCCATGACGGCTATGTCGCGCGCTTTGGTTTCCTGCATGAGCGCGAGCTGAAGCTGTCGTCGAACGGCAATGTGCTGGCCGGCCGGGACCGCTTCCAGCGCCCCGGCAGTGCCGCGATCCGCAACAATGGCCGCGACTTCGTCACCGTCCGCTTCCACGTTCATCCCGATGTCAACCTTTTGCAGGACGAGCATGACCGCCTGGTGCTGGCCGCCGATCAGGCCGACACCTGGGTGTTCACATCGGCCGAAGTGGTGCCGGAGGTCGAGGAATCGATCTATTTCGCCGGTCTTGGCGGCCCGCGCCGCAGCCGCCAGATCGTGCTTGCCTTCAAGGCCTCGGAAATCGCCGAAGTCCACTGGCAGCTGACCCGCACCAGCATCGCCGGTTATCCGGAAAACAACTGACCTACCTGACCGCCGGTTTGATTTCCGGGCGGCATGTGCTACGGGCGCGGGCATCCACCACACCAGTCGTGAAAGGCCGCCAGCCCATGGCCGTCGCCGCCAAGAACATTCCCGCACCAGACCTGGTTCCCGTGCGCCGCGCCCTGCTCTCCGTTTTCGACAAAACCGGCCTCATCGATTTCGCCAAGGCGCTGGCAGCCGCAGGCGTCGAGCTGGTCTCGACCGGCGGCACGGCAAAGGCGATCTCTGACGCGGGCCTTCCGGTGCGCGACGTCTCCGAGCTCACCGGCTTTCCCGAGATCATGGATGGCCGCGTCAAGACCTTGCATCCCGGCGTGCATGGCGCGCTGCTTGGCGTGCGCGACGATCCGGAGCATTCAGCGGCAATGCGCAAATACGGCATCGAGCCGATCGATCTCGTCGTCTCCAATCTCTATCCGTTCGAGGAGGTCCGCCGCTCCGGCGCCGACTACGCATCGATCGTCGAGAACATCGACATTGGCGGCCCGGCCATGATCCGCGCCTCGGCCAAGAACCACGCCTATGTCGCCATCGTCACCGATCCCGGCGACTATGCCTCGGTGCTGAACGCGCTGGAGATGAACATCGGCTCGCTGTCGCTGGATTTCCGCAAGAAGCTGGCCGCCAAGGCCTTCGCCCGCACCGCCAGCTATGACGCGGCGATCTCCGGCTGGTTCGCCGAAGCGCTCGAGATCGAACACCCGACGTGGCGTGCCTTTGGCGGCAGGCTGGTCGAGGTGATGCGCTATGGCGAGAACCCGCATCAGAGCGCCGGCTTCTATATCGATGGCGACAAGCGGCCGGGCGTCGCCACGGCGCGTCAGTTGCAGGGCAAGCAGCTGTCCTACAACAACATCAACGACACCGACGCCGCCTTCGAGCTGGTCGGCGAGTTCGATCCGGCGCGTTCCGCCGCCGTCGCCATCATCAAGCACGCCAACCCGTGCGGCGTTGCCGAAGGCACCTCGCTAAAAGCCGCCTACGCCAAGGCGCTCGCCTGCGACCCGGTTTCGGCCTTCGGCGGCATCATCGCGGTCAACCGCACCCTCGACGCCGAGGCGGCGGAAGAGATCGTAAAAACCTTCACCGAAGTCATCATAGCGCCCGGCGCCACTGACGAGGCAGCGGCCATCGTCGCGGCGAAGAAGAATTTGCGCCTGCTGGTCACCGGTGGGCTGCCGGATCCGCGCACGCCGGGCACGACGGTCAAATCCGTCGCCGGCGGTCTGCTCATCCAGGGCCGGGACAACGCTGTCGTCGACGACCTCGAACTGAAAGTGGTGACCAAGAGGGCGCCGACGCCGGTCGAAATGGCCGACCTGAAATTCGCCTTCCGCATCGCCAAGCACGTCAAGTCCAACGCCATCGTCTACGTCAGGGACGGCGCCACCGTCGGTATCGGCGCCGGCCAGATGAGCCGGGTCGACTCCTCACGCATCGCTGCCCGCAAGGCACTCGACGCCGCCGAGGCCGCCGGCCTTGCCGAACCGCTGACCAAGGGCTCGGTCGTCGCCTCCGACGCCTTCTTCCCCTTCGCCGACGGATTGCTGTCGGCGATCGCCGCCGGCGCCACTGCCGTTATCCAGCCGGGTGGCTCGATGAACGACAAGGACGTCATCGCCGCCGCCGACGAGCACGGCATCGCCATGGTGTTTACGGGCGTCCGGCATTTCAGGCATTGACGCACTTCTTCCTTCTCCCCTTGCGGGGTGAGAAGCGGTTCGCGCAGCGAACGAAAAAGCCAATTGCCTGGCTTTTCGAGCTTCGAACGCCCTGAGCCTGCGAAGGGCCGGGCGGTAGACGATCCGCCCTGCCGGGTCCCCGCTGCTCCGCAGCGTCCCGGCGTTCGCCAGCCTTTCATCGTGCCACTGGCACGATGAATTCGCTTCGCGAACCGGCCGCTCACCCCACAGGGGAGAAGGAAGAAAGAACTCAATCCGCCGGCCGGTCCGCCGGATAGGGCGTCTTGACCAGGATCGCCATGCCGATCCCGAGGAACAGCACGATCACCGCCATGCCGAGCCGTGCCGAGCCGCTGGCCAGGGTGACGGACGCGACCATGAACGGCGCCAGGAAACTGGTCGCCCGTCCGGCCAGCGCATAAATGCCGAAATAGCGGCCGGATTCTGCCGCCGTGACGCTGCGCGCCATGTAGGATCGCGACGACGCCTGCACCGGCCCGAAAGCCACACCGATCAACAGGCCGAAGAAGATGTAGGCCTTTTCCGCTGCGGTGCCGAACAGGCCGCCACTGTCCGGTCCAGGCATCATCCAGAGGCCGAACAAAGTATAGCCCGGTCCGGTCGAGACGATGCCGATCGTGGCGATGCTGAGCAGGACCAGCGAGATCATGACGATGGTTTTTGAGCCAAGCGCCGTGTCGAGACGGGCCGCAACCAGGCAGCCGAAGATGGCGACGACATTGAGAATGATGCCGAAAATACCGATTTCGGTGATCGACCAGTGGAACATCGCTGCTGCGAAAGTGCCCCCCAGCGCCAGCACCGCATTGACACCGTCCTGATAGATCATGCGGGCGACAAGGAAGCGGAAGATGCCGCTGCGCTTGCGCACCTCGCCCAGCGTCACTTTCAGCTCCGCCAACCCCTCTCGCACCGCAGGGCCGATCGGCAGGCCCTTGATGGCATCGGGGGTGAAAAAGAACATCGGCAGGATGAACAGGAAGTACCAGCCGGCTGACAAAGGCCCGGTTGCGCGCGCGTCCTCGCCGAGCTTCGGGTCGAGCCCAAAGAGCGGGTCGGTGCCGATGATCGTCTTGCCGGTCTCCGGCGAACCGGCCAAGCAAGCGACGACGAAGATCAGCGCGATCATGCCGCCGAGATAACCAAGGCCCCAGGCCATGTTGGAGATTCGGCCGATCTCGCTCTTCGGCACCAGGCGCGGCATCATCGAATCGTTGAACACGGTCGAAAACTCGGCCGCGACCGACGCCAGCGAAAAGAACAGCACGACCAGGAAAAGGTTCGAACCGGGGGCCGCGAACCAAAGCATGCAAAGGCAGGTGACCTTGACCGCGGCAAAGAATGCGATCCAGGGCTTGCGCGGGCCGGTCTGGTCGGCAATCGAGCCGAGGATAGGCGACAGCACGGCGATGACAAGACCGGCCGCGGCAATGCCGTAGCCCCAGGCCGCCTGGCCGGTCTCCGGATCGCTCGCCATGCGCGAGACGAAGTAAGGTCCGAAGATGAAGGTCGTCACGACCGTGAAGAACGGCTGCGCCGCCCAGTCGAACAGCATCCATCCCCAGATGCCGCGCCCGGACGCACGCTGCACTGTCTCTACCGTCATCATGATCCCTCGGCACCGGTTCCGTGTCGGGCGCCATGTCTGCATGTTTCATGCGCTCATGCAATGAACGAAGCTCGGTGCCGTACCCTTGACGCTGCCGGGCGTTCACTGTTCGAAAGCCATGCAACTCGCTTTCGTCCGCTTCGCGAACCAAGCCCGTATTTTTCTCGTGGGGGAAGTCGGACCGTAGGTCCGGCGCCGTCCTCCACCCCCTGCTTCGCAACGATTGTCGCCGGCGTGGATTTCTTGATTATTAAGTTGACTCTTTTTGTCCGCTTTGACTAATTGCGCTCGCGCAGGGCCGGAACGGTGACCGGCCGAATTGCTCGAAATTGGTCTGACAGGGAATAAGAGATGACGATTGGTCGACAGGCATTGCTGCGCATTCAGGCAAGGCGATTGATTGCGAGCAGTGCCTTGATAGCGGCATCTTTTGGAATGGTGGGGACCGGCCGGGCCCAGGACGTTTCGCCGGACGATGCAACTCAACTGGAAACGATCGTCGTCACCGGCAAGTCGGACCGCGTTGGCGGGCCCGATCAAACGATCGTCGCCAAGGATACGGCGACCGCCACCAAGACCGATATGCCGATCGTCGACGTTCCCGCCTCGGTTTCAGTTGTAACCCAAAAGGAACTGGAGGCGCGCCATGTCGAAAGCCTCCAGCAGGCCGTGGCCTACACATCCAGCGTCCTCACCGACGAGTTCGGCAACGATGACCGATACGACTATATTCGCATCCGCGGTTTCGACCAGACATCGCTCGGTACCTATCGCGACGGCCTGACGGCGCGCATCCCCGCTTGGTTCACGGCCAGCCGTCTCGAACCTTACGGACTCCAGCGCGTGGAGGTCCTGAAGGGATCGACATCGACGCTATTTGGTCTCAACGGTCCTGGCGGACTGGTGAACGCCATCACCAAGCGGCCGCTGGACCAGAAGCAGGGGGAGATTTACACGTCCTATGGCGACGGCACCAAGGAGATTGGCGTTGATTTTGGCGGGCCGATCGACGCCGATGGCGTGTGGACCTATCGGCTTACCGGGCTGGCCAAGGATGGCGATCAAGGATGGGATTATTCCAACGACGACCGGCTTTACATCGCACCCGCGTTGACCATCAAGCCCGAGGAAGGAACCTCGCTCACCATCCTGACTGACTATTACAAGCGAGATGGCACAGGCGCACGCGGCACCCCCGCCGGCGCCAATATCGACATCGGCACCTTCCTGGGCGAGCCGGATTTCAACCGCTTCAACACCGAGCAGGTCGATATCGGCTACCAGTTCGAACATGAATTCAACGAGAATCTCACCTTCCGCTCCAATGCCCGCTACACGCATTTGAGCCTCGACTACGCCGAGGTCTACGGCGCGTCGCTTGACCCCACGGCGGACCGCACGGCATTTTCCGTCGGCGGCCTGTCCAACCGCTATGCCTTCGACAATCAGTTGCAATACGATACGGGCTGGGACCGGGTCGCCAGCAAGACGCTTGTCGGCGTCGACTACGCCAACGACAAGACCCGCGAAAACATCCTCTTCGGCACCGCCGGCCCCATCGACATCGACAACCCGACCTATTGCGGTCTGTCCTGCATCAACCTCGGTCCCTATGTGAACTGGCGGGTCAAGCAGCAGGCGGTCGGTGTCTATGCCCAGGAGCAATTGACGTTTGACGACCGCTGGATCGTCACCCTGGGCGGGCGCTGGGACCGTGTCCATACGACGGCGGACTATCTCGATCTGGGAACGCAGGACGACGACACCGCATCGGCCTTCACCAAGCGCGCCGGCCTGACCTACAAATTCACGCCGAACCTCGCGGTCTACGCCAACTATTCGGAAAGCTTCCAGCCGCTCGTGTCGCCAAGCGCCAACGGGTATGCGGTCTCGGGCTCGTTGAAGCCTCAGGAGGGCAAACAGTATGAGGCAGGCATCAAGTACAAGCCCGACGGCTTCGACGGCCTGTTCACAGCCGCGGTCTTCGACCTTACCCAAACCAATGTTCCGACCTATGTCACGCCTGTTGTCCAGCAGCAGATCGGCAAGGTTGGCGTCCGCGGCATCGAACTCGAGGGTAAGGCCGCCATCGCGGAAAACCTGAACCTGACGCTTGCCTATTCCTACTGGGATGCCGAGATCCTGGAAGACGGCATTGGCGGGAATGCCGGCAATCGGCCGCAGCGCGTTCCTCGCCACCTGGCGTCAGCCTGGGTTGACTATACGCTTCCCGAGGAAGGACCGCGTGGCGACCTGACCATCGGCGGTGGCGTGCGCTATATCGGACAAACCTACGGGGATGACGCGAACACCATTTCGATTGGCGGCTACGCACTGGTGGATGCGGCGATTAGCTACAAGATGACCAAGGACGTGACGTTGGCCTTGAACGCAACGAACCTGTTCGACCGGAAGTATCTGACAACCAGCTATTACGGGACCGAATTCTACGGCGACCGGCTGAAAATCGTCGGCACCCTCAAACATTCCTGGTGAGCTTGCTGAACGCCAAGCGCCGATAACATTGGAAAAGGCGCCACACGCACCCGACAATGCGTGTGGCAATCATCGACGGTTCACATCCCCGTCAGATCGCTCATCAGCCCCGACGCCACCGACAGCCGCGACACGGTGATGTCGCCGCCCTCGGTCAACGCCTGCAGCCGCTCGCGGATGCGCGCCACCCGCTCGCCGCCGGCGTCCAGCCAGGCAGCCACCGGATCGGCCGTCTTGGCGTGGCCGGTGAGCGCCGCCACCGCGATGCCGCGCCGTGCCGCATCGATCGTGTCGGTGGCGCGCGAAAGCGCCAGCTGATCGTAGTAGTCCGATGGCGTGATCGAGCGTGCGGCATCCTCGACACGCGGAATGCGGAAGGCATCGCTGACGGCGAAGAACGCCTTGGCCGCGGCGACGATATCGGCGCCGGCGGTGCGCGCCGTCAGCGCGATGTCGGGGATGAGTTCCGCCACCTCGCTCAGTGCCAGCTGCCCGGCCAAGCTTTCCGGCGCGCCGGCCTTGAACAGCCCATGCCGCTTCTCCTCGATGCGCTCGCGTGAAAAGGCCGGCAGCAGCGAAACGAGCTTGGGCTCCAGCGCCTTGCGGGCTTCCTGCAACTCGGCAATGCGCTGGCTGAGGGGTGCCGTGCCGGCATCGTTCTTCAGATACCAGCCGCTGGTCACATACATCAGCCGGCTGACCATCTGATAGAGATCGAGCTGCACCTGGCCGTCGATCTGGTTGTCGAGCGCGTCGATCTCGCGATAGAGCGCCGGCAAGGCAAAACCGTCACGCACCACCGCGAAGGTCCGCACCACGTCGCCGGCGGTGCGCCCGGTGGCCTCCTGCAGCCGGTTGACGAAGGATGGGCCGCCGCGATTGACCAGATCGTTGGCGACGACCCGTGTGATGATCTCGCGGCGCAGCCTGTGGCCATGGATCTCGGCGGCGTATTTCTTCGCCATCCGGTCGGGGAAATAGCCCATCAGGTCGCGGTCGAAATGCGCGTCATCAGGCACGTCGCTGGCGACGATGTCGGAAAACAGCACAATCTTGGCATAGGCGAGCAGCACGCCGAGTTCCGCTCTGGTCAGCGGTTCGCCACGCGCTTCGCGCTCGGCCAGCGCTGCCGGCGACGGCAGCGTCTCGACGGCACGGTCGAGCAGGCCGCGCGCCTCCAGCGCCGTCATGAAACGGCTCTGATGCGCGATGTCGGCAAGGCCGCGCTTGCGGGCGATCGAAAGCGCCAGCGTCTGCTGGTAGTTGTTGGACAGCACCAGCGAGCCGACCTCCTCGGTCATCTCGGCCAGCAGCTTGTTGCGTGCCGGGCGTGTCAACGACCCCTTGCGCATGGCGGAAGCCAGCGCGATCTTGATGTTGACCTCGACGTCGGAGCAGTTGACGCCGCCCGAATTGTCGATGGCGTCGGAGTTGCAGCGGCCGCCATTCATGCCGAACTCGATGCGCGCCCGCTGCGTGACGCCGAGATTGGCGCCCTCGCCGATCACTTTCGCCCGGACGTCGAGCGCGGTGATGCGAATGGCATCGTTGGCGCGGTCGCCGACCTCGGCATTGGTCTCGGTCGATGCCCTGAGATACGTGCCGATGCCGCCGAACCAGAGGAGATCGACCGGCGCCTTGAGGATGGCGGTCATGATCTCGACCGGCGTGGCGGTGGTCTTGGCCAGGCCGATCGCCGCCGCCGCCGCCGCCGGCAAGGTGATCGATTTCTGGTTGCGCGAGACGATGATGCCGCCTTCCGACAGTTTCGTCTTGTCGTAGTCCTGCCAGCTCGAACGCGGCAGCGCGAACATGCGCTCGCGCTCGGCCATCGAGGCTGCCATGTCGGGATCGGGATCGATGAAGATGTCGCGATGGTCGAAGGCCGCGATCAGCCGGGTTTTCGGCGACAAAAGCATGCCGTTGCCGAACACGTCGCCTGACATGTCGCCGACCCCAACGACGGTGAAGGACGAGGTCTGGATGTCGCGGTTGATCTCGCGGAAATGCCGCTTGACCGCTTCCCAGGCGCCCTTGGCGGTGATGCCCATCTTCTTGTGGTCATAGCCGGCCGAGCCGCCGCTGGCGAAGGCGTCGTCGAGCCAGAAGCCGTGCTTCTCCGAGATCGCGTTAGCGGTATCGGAGAAGGTCGCCGTGCCCTTGTCGGCGGCAACGACGAAATACGGATCGTCCGGGTCGCGTCTGATAACGCCGGCCGGCGGGATGACGCCGTCGAGGCCGATATTGTCGGTGATCGACAGCAGGCTGGAGACGAAGTTCTTGTAGGCCGAAGTACCGGCCTCGAAGATCGCGTCGCGGCCGGCGCTCATCGGCAGCTTCTTCGGATAGAAGCCCCCCTTGGCGCCCACCGGCACGATGACGGCATTCTTGACCTGCTGTGCCTTGACCAGGCCGAGCACCTCGGTGCGGTAGTCCTGGGCGCGGTCGGACCAGCGCAGGCCGCCGCGCGCCACCGGACCGAAGCGCAGATGCAGACCTTCGACCTCGGAGCCGTAGACGAAGATCTCCCGCCACGGCCGCGGCGCCGGCAAGCCCTCGACCGCGTGCGAGTCCAGCTTGATCGCCAGCGACTGGCCCTTTTCTTTCGTATCGGCAACGAAATGATTGGTGCGCAGCGTGGCTTCGATCAGATTGAGGTAGCGCCGGATGATGGTGTCGTCGTCGATGTTCGGCACATCCTCCAACGCATCCTTGATCTTGGCCTTGAGATGCTTTGCGGCCACCACGCCTTCGTTCTCGGCTGTCGGACCAAGCCGGGCGATGAACAGCGCATGCAGGCCACGCGCTATGTCGGGATAGCGGTTGAGCGCGGCGGCGATGAAATCCTGGCTTTGCGGAATGCCGACCTGCTGCAGATAACGGCCATAGGCGCGCAGGATGGTGATCTCGCCAGACCACAGGCCGGCGGTCTGGGCGAGGCCGTTATAGCCGTCATTATCGACGTCGCCGCGCCAGACGGAGAGGAACGCATCTTCGAACAGCGCGCCGCCATCGGTCAGGTCGATCGGCTGGCCGTAGCTGTTCTCAAGCTCCATGTCATGAATAAAGACTAAGCCGGGCCGATCACTATTGATCGTGCCGACCTGGTCGTCGCCGACCTCGAAAGTGCGCTCGCTGATGACGCGGAAGCCGATGTTTTCCAGCACCGGCACGCGGCGCGACAGCGCCACCGGGCTGCCATGGTGATAGATTTTCAGCGATGCCTGGTGCGGCTTCTGCTCGGCATGGCGATAATAGTCGATGGCGATCGGATTGCCGGCGCTGATCTTGGCAATGCGCCCGGCATCGGCCAGCGCCACCGCCGCGCTGAACGAATCGCGGTAGCTTTCCGGCAGCCGCGCGGCGATCGCCTTCAAAGCCTGGTCGCCGCCACTGGCCTCGGCCGCATCGGAAAGGGCGTCCTCCCAGGTACGCACGATGTCGCGGATCGCCGCCTCTATCGTCGCTTGCTCGACCTTCGGCGTCTTGCCGCCGGAGCGGCCGATGATGAAGTGCACGCGCGCCAGCCCGCCCTCGGGAAAGGCCGGGTAGTAGGCCGACAGCCGGCCTTCGAATACGGTTTTCAGATAGGAGCCAATCTTCTCGCGCACGACGCTGTCGTAACGGTCGCGCGGCACGAAGACGAGGATCGACACGAAACGGTCGAACTGGTCGGCGCGCACCAGCGCCCGCACGCGTGGCCGCTCGACCAGGCCCAGAATGGCGGCGGCATGTTTGCGCAGGATCGGCACCGGCACCTGGAACAGCTCGTCGCGCGGATAGCTTTCCAGCACGTTGATCAGCGCTTTGCCGGAATGATCGTGCCGGTCGAAGCCGGACTTGGCGATGATGGTTTCGGCTTTTGACCTCAGATACGGGATCTTCATCACCGAGCGCGTGTAGGCGGTCGAGGTGAACAGGCCGACGATGCGCAATTCGCCCGCGAGCGTACCCTTGGCGGTGTAGGTCTTGATGCCGATGTAATCGAGATAGATGCGGCGGTGCACGGACGACTTGGCATTGGCCTTGGTGACGATCAGCGGCTCCGGCCCATGCAGGAAGGCGCGGATCTCCGGCGTCGTCGTTACCGCTTCGGTGCCGCGCCTGAGCACCAGCACGTCGGGATCGGACAGGATGCCAAGGCCAGGCTTTTCAGCGCGCTCCAGCGTGCCGCTTTCCTCGCCGCCGGTGTATTTGAACTCGCGCATGCCAAGGAAGGTGAAATTGTCGTCGCGCAGCCACTCCAGGAAGGCGAGAGCCTCGGCAACGCTCTTCTTGTCGAGCGGCACGGCCGTATAGCGGAATTCCGAGATCGCCTGATCGAGGCGGGCCAGCATTGGCCTCCAGTCGTGAACGGCGGCATGAACCTGGCCAAGGATCTTGCGCAGCCGCTCGCTCAATCCGCTCGCCTGCTCGGATGTCAGCCGCGGGATGTGGACATGGATGACGCTCAGCCGGTCGTGGCTGCCATCGTCCTTGGCGAAATTGCCGTCGCCGAGGATTTCTTCCACGCCGCCCTTGCCGTGGCGCACCACGATAACCGGATGGGTGACCAGGGTCGGTTCGCCCGATGTCTCGGTGATCTCGCCGAGGATGGAATCGAACAGGAACGGCATGTTGTCGTTGACGACCGTGACAACCGTCATCGGGCGGCCGTCTCGCACAACGCCCGAATCGGCATCGACGGCGACGACGCACTCGCCTTTCCTGTGAGTGGCGACTGCCTGGCCGGCGAGATCGGCAGCCCGCTCCAGGTCGGCCACATCGTAGGGAGCAATGTCTTCAGCTGGCGCGCGGGCGAGCAGATAGTCTGCAAGCCTGGCTGGCCTTTCCTCCGCTTTAAGCGCTGCCGTGGCTTTTTTCTTCGGCTTGCTCGCGGATTTCACGCTGGCCATGACGCACGTCCCTCCCGTCGAATGCTTTTACGACTATGGTAGCAGATGACCGCTGTTTGGCGACAAAGGTTTGACGGCTTGCCAAGAATTATCGGAATTTGGCGACAAGATGCCGCGCAACGAGGAGAAATGACCCATGACCGGCAAAATCAGCGCGCTTGATCTTGGCCAGGGAGAGCTGAGCGAGGCGACAAAAACCTATTTCGCCAAATGCGAGGAGAAGCTCGGCCTCGTCCCCAACGTGCTCAGGGCCTATGCCTTCGACGACAAGAAGCTGCGCGCCTTCACCGACATGTACAACGATTTGATGCTGGGTGAGTCCGGCCTGTCGAAGCTGGAGCGCGAAATGATCGCGGTCGCCGTCTCCTCGATCAATCATTGCTACTATTGCCTGACCGCGCACGGCGCGGCGGTGCGCCAGCTCTCCGGCGATCCGGCGCTCGGCGAAATGATGGTGATGAATTTCCGCGCCGCCGATCTTTCGCCCAGGCAGACGGCAATGCTCGAATTCGCCGTCAAGCTGACGCAAGAGCCGGCCAAGATCGTCGAGGCCGACCGGGGCGCGCTGCGTCAGGCCGGCTTCACCGATCGCGACATCTGGGACATCGCCTCGACCGCTGCCTTCTTCAACATGTCGAACCGAGTGGCTGCGGCAATCGATATGCGGCCGAACGACGAATACCACGCCATGGCAAGGTGACGGATTGCGGCAGGGGCGAGACCGGGGCGTTATATTAGCAGTGTCGCATTCTCGTTGCTTGTTTGCCGGTTTGGTCCGATGATCGGCAGGCGGCATGACCGCATGCCGGTTCGATGCCGCTCACCAAGGGAGGAGAACATGGCGAAATATCTCTACGTCTATCATGGCTCGGGCAAGATGCCGACCGACGAGGCCGAGCGGAAGGCCGCAATGGACGCCTGGAACGGCTGGTACGGCAAGCTCGGCTCGGCCGTGGTCGACGGCGGCAATCCGGTCGGCATGTCGAAGATGGTGCTGCCCGGCGGCAAGGTCGAGAACAATGGCGGCAGCAATCCGGCCGCCGGCTACACGATCGTCGAAGCGAAAGACATCGACGATGCCGTCGCCAAGGCCAAGGACTGCCCGATCCTGATGAACCCGGCCTTCAGCGTCGAGATCGCGCCGATCATTGAAGTGATGTGACGCGCCGGCTCAGGACCGCGTCGCTATGGCGGCCGCCGCACCGGCCATCGTCGTGGCGCTGATGCGATTGGCGATCTTCATGGCGCGCTTGCTCTTCAAAAGCTTGCGCGCCTGTGATGTGGCGAGCACCCAGGCGAGATCGATGGCGACCAGCACCACGGCCATGGTCGCCGTCAGCTCGACCCAGCCGACGATGCTGACCGAAGCGAGGTCGATGATGGTCGGCAGCAGCGCCAGGTAGAACATCATGATCTTGGGATTGCCGAGCGTCACCGCCATGCCGGCGAAGAACAGTTTTATCGCCGAATCCTCGCGCGGCATCTCGCCCTCTTTTGCATCGACAGGCGCGGTCCACATCTTCCAGGCGAGGTAAGCGAGATAGGCAACGCCGACCCATTTCACCACGACGAAGGCGAAATGGAAGGTCTGCGCCACGACAGCCAGCCCGAACACCGCCAGCGATAGCCAGATGCCCTCGCCGATCCACATGGCGAGCAGAAACGGGAACACGTCGCGAAACCCTTTCGAGATGACGCGGGCGACAAGCGCCGCGATCGATGGCCCAGGCGAGCCCGCGGCAACGAACAGAGCGGCGGCGAAAATCAGGAGCGAGGTGGGGTGCATAACCGGGTCTCTGGTTGAAAACCTTCGATTTCGGATATTAACGCAAGTGGCTCGGCTGCGGTAGCACCGACAAAAGACCCTTGTCGGTCCGGCATGTCGCGGCTAGAAAGGCCATCGCGAAACAATTTTGAGCTTCACTTTGCCTACGTAACCGCCGGTCTCGCCAACTCCCCCGACACACTGCATGACACCGCATTTGCGGTATCTGTTTTCATTTTCATGTGTTCTTCTGGGCGGCGGTTCGAGACCGGTTTGGCACTGCTGAACCGTTGTTGCGCGCTGCCGCCCGTGACATCCGATTTCCGATCATAGCAAGCGACCGCCACGCCGCGCCCGCATGGGCATCTCGACATCGCCGGCCTGATGAACTTCCCGACGGGAAGGGCTTATCGGCATGTCTGGACTTCTGCGTATCCACTGGGCAATCGCGCCCAAGACCGCACCTCGACCGCTCATCAATTGCAACCGCTGCGGCACCGTGAGGGCCTATTGCAGCAGCGGAAAGTTCCGCGTCAACGCCAATGGCAAACGCATCGACGTGTGGCTGATCTATCGCTGCATCGACTGCGACAATTCCTGGAATTTCGGCATTTTCGAACGCTGCAACCGCCGCGACATCGACCCGGCGCTGCTGGCGGCGCTCGAAAGCAACGATCCTGCACTCGCTCACCGTCATGCCTTCGATGCGGTGGCGTTGCGCAACCGGATCGGGCGCGTCGAGGAGTTCTCCGATGTCAGCGTTCACAAGCGCAGGCTCGGCGACACCAGGGAAGCCGCGACCGTGTTGGAACTCCAGCTCGGGCTCGAAATGCCGACATCGCTGCGGCTCGACCGGCTGCTCGCAAGCGAACTCTGCATCTCGCGATCACGGCTTCAGGCGCTGGAGGAGAAGCGGCTGCTCATCGTTGACCCGGATGGAGCAAAGGCCCTGCGCAAGCCGGCCCGTGCGGGAAACACGATCTGCATCGATCTGGCCGGCGAGGCCGATCGGCAGGCCATCATCGCGGCTGCCGGTGGATGAACGAAAAAGGGGCGGAACACTGGTTGCTCCGCCCCTCTCGATTATCGGAAAACAGAGAGCTTACGCCGCGCCGACCACCTTGGACGACTTCTCGAACCGCTTGCGCTCGTTCGGATCGAGATAGAGCTTGCGCAGTCGAATGGTCTTCGGCGTCACTTCGACCAGCTCGTCGTCCTGGATCCAGGCCAGCGCGCGTTCCAGCGTCATGCGGATCGGCGGGGTCAGCTTGACCGCCTCGTCCTTGCCGGCGGCACGGATGTTGGTCAGCTTCTTGCCCTTGAGCACGTTCACTTCAAGGTCATTGTCGCGGCTATGGATGCCGATGATCATGCCCTGATACACCTTGACGCCCGGATCGATGACCATCGGGCCGCGATCTTCCAGGTTCCACATGGCGTAGGCGACCGATTCGCCCTGTTCGTTGGAAATCAGCACGCCATTGGTGCGGCCTGGCAGCTCGCCCTTGTAGGGCTCATAGGCATGGAAAAGCCGGTTCATCACGGCGGTGCCGCGCGTGTCGGTCAAAAGCTCCGACTGGTAGCCGATCAGGCCACGGGTCGGCGCATGGAAGACAATGCGCTGACGATTGCCGCCGGATGGGCGCAGTTCGACCATCTCGGCCTTGCGCTCGGACATCTTCTGCACGACGACGCCGGCATGCTCCTCGTCGACGTCGATGACGACTTCTTCGACCGGCTCCAGCAATTCGCCATTCTCGCCCTTCTGCATGACGACGCGCGGACGCGACACGGCGATTTCAAAGCCTTCGCGCCGCATCGTCTCGATCAGCACGGCCAGCTGCAATTCGCCGCGGCCGGAGACGAAGAACGAATCCTTGTCAGGCGATTCCTCGATCTTCAGCGCGACATTGCCTTCGGCTTCGCGCAGCAGGCGGTCGCGGATGACGCGGCTGGTCACCTTGTCGCCTTCGGTGCCGGCCAGCGGACTGTCGTTGACCAGGAACGACATGGTCACGGTCGGCGGATCGATCGGCTGCGCATGCAGCGGTTCGCTCACGCTCGGGTCGCAGAACGTGTCCGCGACGGTGCCCTTCGACAAGCCGGCAATGGCGACGATGTCGCCCGCCTGCGCTTCTTCGATCGGCTGGCGCTCAAGGCCGCGGAAGGCCAGTATCTTGGAAATACGGCCGGTTTCGATCTGGGTACCGTCATGGTGCAGCACCTTGACCGGCTGGTTGGCCTTCAGCGTGCCGCTCTCGATGCGGCCGGTGATGATGCGGCCGAGAAACGGATTGGCTTCCAGGATGGTGCCGATCATGCGGAACGGACCGGGATGAACGGTCGGCTCCGGCACATGCTTGATGACGAGGTCGAACAGCGGCGCCAACTGCTGGTCCTTCGGTCCTTCCGGATTTTCCGAAACCCAGCCATCGCGGCCTGAGCCGTACAGAATCGGGAAGTCGAGCTGCTCGTCGGTGGCGTCGAGCGCTGCGAAGAGGTCGAACACCTCGTTGACCACCTCGACATGACGGGCGTCCGGGCGATCGATCTTGTTGATGACGACGATCGGCTTCAGGCCGACCTTGAGCGCCTTGCCGACGACGAATTTGGTCTGCGGCATCGGCCCTTCGGCGGCATCGACCAGCACGATGGCTGAGTCCACCATCGACAGGATGCGTTCGACCTCGCCACCGAAATCGGCGTGGCCGGGGGTGTCGACGATGTTGATGCGGGTATCCTTCCAGTCGACCGAGGTCGCTTTGGCCAGGATGGTGATGCCGCGCTCCTTTTCGAGGTCGTTGGAATCCATGGCGCGCTCGGCCACGCGCTGATTGTCTCGGAAGGAGCCGGACTGCTTCAAAAGCTGGTCGACCAGGGTGGTCTTTCCATGGTCGACGTGCGCGATGATCGCGATATTACGGATTTTCATGTTCTGGTCTCGGAAGCGTTGCAGGCAGCAGGCCAAAAGGCGCTGCCTCTTTCGGTTGCGCGGCTCATACAGGGTTTTTCGCAGTTGCGAAAGAGGAGGCGCGTCACCAAATACTCATCAAATCTTAAGCATCTGCGTGTGAGATGATTTTGTTAACCAAGGCGGGAACCCTTCGGGGCCCGGGCAGTTCGAACATCATGACCGATAAACTCAACCGATTCTGGCCGCTCATCGCCTCTGTTGCCTTCGCCGTCCTGCTGGCGGCCAACGCCGCGCAGTCGGCCGCGACGACGAAGGAATCACGGCCTGCCTTGCCGTCAGAGGCACAGTCGGCCGAGCAGATTTTCGCCGACGCGCCCGACGGCGTCGACCCGGTGGTGACCGGCCCGGTTAGCGCCGCCTTCAAGCAGCGGCAGGACGCCGCCAACTGCGACAGCGCCGTCTGGCCGAATATTCCTATGGTCTGCTACCCGGACTAAGACATCGCGCGCCCTAGACGCGCGACACCTTTCCATCAGCGCGCGCTTATGCCGACCGCACCGGGTCGAGCGTCACCTTGTAGAGTTCGTTGTCGTCGCGATCCATCAGCCGCACCGTCATCTGCTCGCTGGCGCCTGAAATATCGACCAGCCCGAAGAATTGCAGACCTGCCGACGGCGGTAGGTTCTGTCCCTGTTCGGCGGTCGGCGCCTTGATGAACTTCAGCTCCGGACCGAACGTCATGTCGAAATCGTTCGGCCCGAACGTTCCGGCATGGATCGGACCCGAAACGAATTCCCAGAACGGATTGAAATCCTGGAACTGCGCCTTGTCCGGGTTGTAATAATGCGCGGCCGTGTAATGCACGTCGGCGGTGAGCCAGACGGTGTTGCTGATGCCGGCATTCTTGATGAAACGCAGCAGGTCGGCGATCTCGAGCTCACGCCCTTTTGGCAAGCCATTGTCGCCATTGCTGACTGCTTCGGCACCAACCTTCTTGGTGCCGTCGTCCCAGACGACGAGGCCGAGCGGCATGTCGGCGGCGATGATTTTCCAGGTCGCCTTCGAATTCGCCAGTTCGCGCTTCAGCCATTTCGTCTGCTGTTCGCCGAGCATGCGCGATTGCGGCGTCATCTCATCCTGCATGTCGGGACCATTGGGGCCGCGATAGGAGCGCATGTCGAGGAAGAACACGTCGAGCAGCGGCCCGTAGGCGATCTTGCGATACACGCGGCCGGGCTCGGAAGGTTCGTAGCGGATCGTCGTCATCTCGTGGAAAGCCCGCGCCGCACGGGCCGCCAGCACGTGGATGGATTTTTCCGAATAGCGGCTGTCGGCGCTGAGATCCTTCGAATCCGACCAGTTGTTCAGGACTTCATGGTCATCCCACTGGTAGAAAGTCGGGCAGATGGCGCTGAGACCGAGCACGTTCCTGTCCATCATGTTGTATTTCCACTGGTCCCGGTATTCGTCCAGCGTCTCGGCAACCTTGCGCTTGCCGTCGATCAGCACGACGTTCTTCCACTTGCCGCCGCCGGGCAGGTCGACCTCGTCCTTCATGGCGCCGTCGGCATAGATGGTGTCGCCCGAATGCAGGAAGAAGTCGGGCGTGTGCTTGCCGATCGTGGCGTAGGTCTTCATGCCGGTCTCATCGATGCCCCAGCCCTGGCCGGCGGTGTCGCCCGACCAGGCAAAGCGGATGTCGCGCTTCGAGGCCGGCGCCGTCCTGAAGCGCCCGGTGATCGGCTCGGAAACGGCGTTGATGTCGGCGAGATCGGCTGCCGTCATGCGATAGAAGATATCCTGGTCCGAAGCGAGGTCGGTGAGCAGCCGCTTGACGGTGTAGTCGCTGGCCGGCGACGTATCGAGCGGCGCCAGGCGTGTCGCATTGGCGAAATTCTCCGTCGACGACACTTCGAACATGACGCGCGACGGGCGATCGGTGCGCGTCCACACCATGCCGCTGGTTGCGTCGACATCGCCGGACTGGACGCCATGGGTGAAGGCCGGCCGCTGACTGGCGCGCGAATAGTAGGGCAGCGCCAGGCTCGAGACGCCGGCCAGGCCAACGGCGCTGGCGGAGGTGACGAAAGCGCGGCGAGTCATCGAAAGCTTGTTCACGGCTGTCTCCTGGATGGCTTGAACGGTGCCACCAAAATCCAGCGTCAATGTTTCAGGGACATCTCGGGATCATGAAGTTTTTCTGACGATCAACAGGCGGGTGGGCGTTTGCGCGGACGGCGAAGCTGCCGATCTTCCTCCGTGTGGGGGAGATGGCAGCTTGGCCGGTAGCGTCTCTCCCTACGCCGCCTGCGGCTCCGGCTCGAATGCCGGCTTGCTGGTGTTGATCAGCAGCGAGATACAGGCAGCGGCTATTGCCGTCATGCCGGCGATCAGGAAGGCCAGTTCGTAATTGCCCTGCAACTCGCGCATGGTGCCACCAAAGGCGGCGGCGGTCGCCGCACCGATCTGGTGGCCGGCGACGATCCAGCCGAACACGATCGGCCCACTGCGATCGCCGAACGCCTCATTGGCGAGCCTCAGAGTCGGCGGCACGGTGGCGATCCAGTCGAGACCGTAGAGCACGGCGAAGATGATCAGGCTGGTCGCTGAGAAGCCGGAATAGGGCAGGTAGATCAGCGACAGGCCACGGATGCCGTAATAGACGCCGAGCAGCTTGCGCGGGTCGAAACGGTCGGTGAGCCAGCCCGACAATGTCGTGCCGATCAGATCGAAAATGCCCATCATCGACAGCAGGCCGGCGGCCTGCACCTCGCCAATGCCCATGTCGCCGCAAAACGCGATCAGATGCGTGCCGACCAGCCCGTTGGTGGTGAAGCCGCAGACGAAGAAGGTGGCGAACAGATACCAGAACACCCGCGTGCCGGCAGCACGGCGCAGCGTCGAGAACGTATGCGCCAGAAAGTTGCCCTGTGACGCAGGCGGGGTCGGCGGCACATCGTCAGCCTCGGCGCCATAGCGCACCATGCCGATCGATGCCGGCCGCTCCGGCACCAGCAGCCAGACCAGCGGTATCAGGGCAGCGGTCGCGATCGCGACCGCAATGACAACCGGCTGCCAGCCGCCCGACTGTGCCAGAGCGGCGATCAGCGGCAGGAACACCAGCATGCCCGAGGCACTGGAGGCCGACATCAATCCCATGACAAGGCCGCGATTGGTCTTGAACCAGCGATTGACGATGGTCGCGCCGAGCACGCTGGCGACAGCACCGGAACCAATGCCCGAGAACACGCCCCAGGTGATGAACAGATGCCACGGCTTGGTCATCAGCAGGCTGAGCATGGTCGAGCCCGACATCACCACCAGCGAGGCGAGCAGCGTGCGGCGCAGCCCGATGCGCTCCATCAGGGCTGCGGCAAATGGCCCCGTCAAACCGTAAAGCAGAATGCCGACACCGGCGGCCAGGGAGATGACGCCGCGGCGCCAGCCGAAACTGTTCTCGAGTGGCAGCATCATGACCGAGGGTGCGGAGCGCAGGCCAGCCGCGACCAGCAGGCTGAGGAAGATGACGCCGACCACGACGAAAGCGTAGCGCTGGCCAAAGGGGCGAGATTGAGTTATCATGTTACTGACCGGTACGTTGCAGGGTGGGAACATGTATACGTACCGATCGGTAACATTGTCAATCGAGTCACACGATGCCAACCGACAAAAATATTGAACTGACCATCAGCGACGGTCATGCATCCGCTCCGCCGAAAGCCGCCAAGAAGATCCTCGATGTGGCCTATGACCTGTTCTACCGGCGCGGCATCAGGGCGATCGGCGTCGACGAGATCGTCAAGCGTGCCGGCGTCACCAAGCCCAGCCTCTACCGCAGCTTTCCGTCAAAGGACGAACTGGCCGCTTCCTATCTCAGGCAATATGACCGTGAATACTGGGAGCGCTTCGACGAAGCGGTCGCCGCTCATCCCGGCGACCCGCGCGCTCAGATCAAGGCTTTCCTGACCCGCATCGGCAAGCGCACGCAGGTGGCGGACTATCGCGGCTGCGGCATGACCAATGCGGCGGTCGAATATCCCGACCACAGCCATCCGGCCCGCGTGGTCAGCGAGGCCAACAAGCAGGAACTGCGCCGCCGCCTGCGCGCCATGGCGGCTGCGATGGGCGCGCAAGACCCAGACACGCTCGGCGACGGCCTGCTGCTGCTGATCGAGGGCGCCTATATCAGCGGCCAGTTGTTCGGCCTCGGCGGTCCGGCGCAAGCGGTTGCCCGCAATGCCGACCTGCTGATCGAAGCCAGCTTGAAGAAATAGCGTTTGGCGCTACGCTGCGGCGGCTTGCAACGGAGATTGACCGCCATGCGTGCCATTCTGATCCCGCTTGTCCTGGTCGGTCTCGGTCAGGCGGCGCAAGCCGACGGCATTTCCAGCGCCTACACCGATCTGGATTCGAAAACGGACTGCGTGACCTACGCGCAGGCAGAAGAAGGCGACGGCGACTGGGCCGAACTCGCCTGTTCAGGCTATCGCGGCTATCCCGTACTGATCGCCTATGACGACGCCCGTGAATCGCTGTTCTACGGTTTTCCGCCCGGCGGCGACATGACGACGGTCTGGGAAAGCTTTTCCGGCCTCAATTCGTCCGGAGCCAAAGTCGAATGGCGCATCGAAACCAAGGGCGACACGGCAGTGCCCTATGCCGTCATCCATCGCCGCTCGATCAGCAATCCCGAGGACGAGAAAAAGCCGACCGAGGTGCTGCTCGTCGCCAAGGTCGGCCAGATGGACGCCCGCGACGGCTGCACCGTCGGCCTGGTGCTGGCCACCGGCAATCCCGTCGCCAACGACCAGGCGCGCAAGCTTGCCGACGACAAGGCACGCACCTTCGCCTGCGGCAAGGACAGACACACCGTCATCGGCAAAGTGCCGGCCTTCGGCCGGGTCGACAACTGACCGGTCGGGCTACTTGCTCGCCTTGGCCCGCTCGATCGCGTCGACGATCATCTTCTTGGCGTATTTGGAATCGTGCCAGCCTTCGATCTTGACCCATTTGCCGGGCTCGAGATCCTTGTAGTGCTCGAAGAAGTGCTGCACCTGCTGGCGCGTAATGTCGGGCAGCTGAGTGTATTCGGTGACGTTCTCGTAACGCAGCGTCAGTTTTGGCGACGGCACGGCGATGATCTTCTCATCCTGGCCGGCATTGTCTTCCATGATCAGCACCCCGATCGGCCGCACGTTGATGACGCAGCCCGGCACCAGCGCGCGCGTGTTGCAGACCAGCACGTCGATCGGATCGCCGTCGCCCGACAGCGTGTGCGGCACGAAGCCGTAATTGCCGGGGTAGCGCATCGAGGTGTGCAGGAAGCGGTCGACGAACAGCGTGCCGGCCTCCTTGTCCATCTCGTACTTGATCGGCTCGCCGCCGATCGGCACCTCGATGATGACGTTGACGTCCTCAGGCGGATTCTTTCCGCTGGCTATGGCTTCAATGCGCATGGCTTAAATCCCTCTCTCGATGGACGATCGATAGCGGGCGGCGCGTCATGGTGCAATGCGGCGAATGGTGCTGGGTGCGAATGGAACGCCCAATTGCCGAAAGGCCGGGTTGTCATTCCCAGACGAAAGCGACCTTCTTCAGCGCCTTCTGCTCGAAGATCTCGACGCCCTCGGCGACATCGCGGCCACCGGCGCCGGCATAGAAGGCAAGCGCGTTCTGGTTGTCCTCCAGCGCCCACACGACCATGCCTTTCAGCCCGTGATCGGCCAGCCGCGCCTTGGCCGCCGAAAACAGGCGGCTGCCGAGCCCGATGCCCTGATATTCCGGGCGCAGGTACAATTCGTAGATTTCGCCCTGCTGGCGCAGTTCACGGGCGCGGTTCTTGCCGATCGTCGCATAGCCGGCGATCTTGCCGCCGATTTCGACGACCAGAACGGTGGCGGCGCGGCGAATCGCATTCGCCCACCAGTCGGCGCCTCGACGGTTGATCATCGATGTCAGGGTCCGGTGCGGAATGATGCCGGAATAGGCGCCGCGCCAGGCTTCCAGATGCACCTCGGCGATGGCACTGGCATCGCGCGGGTCGGCTTTCCGGATGTCGATCGTCAGCGTATTCATGATTTGTTAACCATAAACCCGCATCGCCCGATTGCAAGGGTCCGGGCGGCCAGCCGGCTGCTTTCTCACAGGCGATCACCGCCCTGGTGAGGGGCCTTCAAGACTTCTGTGGAAAGGCTCAAATCTCGACAAGATGGTCGTCGAGCTCGTTGCTGTCGCCCGCAGTGACCGGGAAATGCTCGGCCAGCACCGCACCCACCAACTCGATCGCCTTGACGAAGCCGTCGGCAAGCCGGTCGTCGCCGGCATGCGCGGTAAGGTCGCGCACGACGCCGTCCCAGACATGCTGGCCGACCTTGGCGTCGATACCCGAATCGGCAACCACCTCGGCATAGCGCTCGGCGATCGAGACGAAGACCAGCACGCCGGTGCGCGCCGTGGTGCGGTGGACGTTGCGGGCGAGGAACTGCTTGATCGCGTTGGCGTGCGCCGCCTGGTAGCGCAGCCGCCTCGGCACCAGGTGGATGCGCATACCAGGCAGCGCCCACAACAAGGCCAGCACGCAGGCAAGCGCCAGGAGCTGGGCGAGGACGAAATGCGGCAGCCGGATCGACAGCCACCAGGCCTCCAGACCGTAGCCGACCACCAGGCTGACGAACAGCATGCACACGGTCGCCATGAAGGCGGCCGGGAAGAAATAGCCGTCGCTGCCATGCGCCACGACACAGTAGATTTCGCCGTCGGTTTTCTCCTCGGCGGCGCGGATCGCGGTTGCGATGCGCTCATGATCCTGCGGGCTGATTGGTCGTGTTGCCATGATCTGTCTCACCAGCCTCCTGAAGAACCGCCACCACCCGACGAGCCGCCGCCACCGGAAAACCCGCCACCGCCGCTTGACCCCGAGGACCAGCCACTGCCCGAACCCGAAGACCAGCCGCCGCCCGACGACGAACCGGTTGTCCAGCCACTGCCCGAGTACCCGCTCGGCCCGCGGCCATAACGAAACGTCATGCCCAGCCATTTGTACACGCCCGGCGACAGTTTCGTGCCGAACATCGGCGGCAGGAACGCCATCGCCATCCCGCCGAAGAACATCGTCGCCCACAGGATCAGGAACACGGCAAAGATCGGATCGATGGACGTGCCGTCATCGGCGGGATTGCGCTTGCCCCGCGCTTCCAGTTCTTCGGGATTGCCCTCCAGCACCATGACCATGTCATCGACGGCTTTGCTGATGCCGCCGGAGAAGTCCCCGGCGCGGAAGGCCGGCACCATGTCATTTTCGATGATCAGCTTGGTGTGCAGGTCGGTCAGCGTGCCTTCCAGCCCATAGCCGACCTCGATGCGCATCTTGCGGTCGTTCGGGGCCACCAGCAGCAGGACGCCATTGTTTTCCTTCGCCTGGCCGAGCTTCCAGAAGCGGAACAGCCGGTTGGCGTAAGGCTCGATCTCCTCGCCATCGAGGCTGGGAATCGTCGCGACGACGATCTGGTCGGAGCCTTTCGTCTCGAAATCGGCGAGTTTTTGGGTCAGCGCCGCCCTGGTCGCGGCGTCGATGATGCCGGCATTGTCGACGACACGGCCGGTCAGCGCCGGCAGGTCGGCCGCGTAGGCCATGACGCAGGAGAACAGCACGACCGCAGCAATCAGGACGGCCGAGGCGAGGCGGTCGCGTTTCGACAGGCTGATGCTGGATACCATCATGCCATCACCAGCTTCCCGACGAGCCGCCGCCGCCGGACGAACCGCCGCCGCCGGAAAAGCCTCCACCGCTGCTTGACCCCGAAGACCAGCCGCCGCCGGAACTCCCCGACGACCAGCCGCCACTGGAGGATCGCCGGCTTGGCTCGAAGGTCATGCCAAGCCAGCGGTAGCGGCCGGGGCCAAGCTTCTGGCCGAAGATCGGCGGCAGCACGGAAGCCGCAATGCTGCCGAAGAAGATGATCGCCCAGATGCTGATGAAGACGGCGAAGAACAGGTCGTCGGAATCGAAAGGCGCTTGCTGGTTGCGCTCGCCGCGCGCCTCCAGCTCCTCCGGATTGCCTTCCAGCACCATGACCATGTCGTCGACGGCCTTGCTGATACCGCCCGAGAAGTCCCCGGCGCGGAAGGCCGGCACCATGTCATTTTCGATGATCAGCTTGGTGTGCAGGTCGGTCAGCGTGCCTTCCAGCCCATAGCCGACCTCGATGCGCATCTTGCGGTCGTTCGGGGCCACCAGCAGCAGGACGCCATTGTTTTCCTTCGCTTGGCCGAGCTTCCAGAAGCGGAACAGCCGGTTGGCGTAAGGCTCGATCTCCTCGCCATCGAGGCTGGGAATCGTCGCGACGACGATCTGGTCGGAGCCTTTTGTCTCGAAATCGGCGAGTTTTTGGGTCAGCGCCGCCCTGGTCGCGGCGTCGATGATGCCGGCATCGTCGACGACACGGCCGGTCAGCGCCGGGAGATCGGCCGCGAGGGCGGTGAAGGGGAGGAAGAGGAGGCTTAGAAGAGCGAAAAGGAACCCTAGGCTTGCGTTCCGGAGCGCCCCCCTCTGCCCTGCCGGGCATCTCCCCCTCAAGTGGGGAGATTGGCCGCCATCTCCACTTTCACCAATTTTCAACGTCGCAAGATGGGCGTCAGCGCCGAAGCTGCCAATCTCCCCCCTTGAGGGGGAGATGTCCGGTAGGACAGAGGGGGGTGTTTGCACGCCAGCAGCCCGTCATTTCGCGGGATTTATTCCGATGACAGTGGACGTTCACCCGCCCTGCTTCGTGCCGAAATCGACCTTCGGCGGCTGCATCTTGTCTTCGGCGACGGTGAAATTGGCGAAGGGCTCGTTGCCGCGGAACCAGAAGGTCGCCCACAGCACCGAGGGGAACGTCCTCAGCGTCAGATTGTAGTCCCTGACCGCCTGGATGTAATCGCGCCGCGACACCGCGATGCGGTTCTCGGTGCCTTCGAGCTGCGCCTGCAGCGCCAGGAAGTTCTGATTGGCCTTGAGGTCGGGATAGGCCTCCGAGACCGCGATCAGCCGCGACAGCGCGCTGGTCAGCCCCGCCTGGGCATCCTGAAACTTCTTGAGGGCTTCGGGATCCTTCAGCGTTTCCGGTGTTACCGTGATCTGCGTTGCCTTGGCGCGCGCCTCGACCACCGCGTCGAGCGTATCCTTTTCATGCGAGGCATAGCCCTTGACCGTCTCGACCAGGTTGGGGATGAGGTCGGCGCGGCGCTGATACTGGTTCAGCACCTCGCTCCATGCCGCCCTGGCATTTTCTTCCGCCGTCGGGATGGTGTTATAGCCGCAGCCTGCAAGCAGCGGCAGCACGATCGCCATCATCAGGAAGGCGGGCAGCGTGCGGAACGTGGACGGCAAGGCAAGGCGCTGGGCAAACATGATGGGGTCCCTCGGTAGAAGTTGCACGCGAAGCATTACCACAATCAGCGCGCAAGAAAACCGCCCGCGCCGGCAGCCCCTCGGCTGGCACGCCCGGTGCCGCTGCAAGGCTCTGTGATTGGCCGTGCGAACGCGATAAGGTCCGGCAAAACGGGACATCATCATGGCGGAACGCCAGGACAGCGACAAGGAATCGCGCCGTATCCTCGAGCGCATTGCGCGCGAGACGGATCCGGCCGGCAACTCGTTTGTAGCGCGGGCAGCGAAAGGCATGCACGATCACGTCACCGCGGCCGATGCCGATCGTGCCGATCCGATCGAAGTCTGGGGCACCCGCTTTGGCCGCACGCTGGGCCTGCTGCTGGCGCTGGGCCTGATGGTCTGGCTCGTGCTTTACGTCATCCGGGGCAGTTAGGAATCAAACGACAATGAGCGCCGAACAAACCGACGCGCCGCGTGCGGTCATCGTCATTTCCAGCCATGTCGCGCGTGGCTCGGTCGGCAACCGTGCCGCCGTCTTTGCGCTGGAGACCCTGGGTTTCCCGGTCTGGGCGGTGCCGACCGTCATCTTGCCCTGGCATCCCGGCCATGGGCGCGCGACGCGCATCGTGCCGCCGCTCGACGAGTTCAAGGCTCTGATGGCCGATCTCGAGCGGGCGCCATGGCTGGGTGAGGTCGGCGCCGTGCTGTCCGGCTATCTCGGCGAGGCGGGCCAGGCCGAGGCCGTCGCCTCGCTGGTCGCCGCGGTCAAGGCAAGGACGCCCGGCGCCGTCTATATCTGCGATCCGGTGATGGGTGATTCGGGCGGCCTCTATGTGCCCGAACCGACCGCCATCGCCATGCGCGACCGGCTGATGCCGATCGCCGACATAGCCACCCCTAACCGCTACGAACTGGAATGGATGGCCGGCGCCGCGTTGCCAGACATGAAATCGGTGATCGCGGCGGCGCTGCACGCCGGACCATCGACCATGCTGGTCACCTCGGCGCCGTCGATGATGACGGGCGGCACCGGCAACCTCCTGCTCGATAACAGCCAGGCGCTGCTCGCCGAACATCGCCTGATCGACAAGCCGCCGAATGGCCTGGGCGATCTGACGGCGGCCGTCTACCTGGCACGCATCCTGTCCGGCCAGCCGCCGATCAAGGCGCTGCAATCGACGACGGCGGCGGTCTACGAGATCCTGGCACGCACCGCCAAGCGCGGCGGCGACGAACTGCAGCTCGAAACCGATGCGCAGAGCCTGTCGCATCCGATGGCGATGGTCCAGCTTCGCCACCTCACACATCCAGGGCGGGGCCGCCGGGCGTGACATCGACTGAGGCCGTACTTGTCGGCGTCGATGGCTGCAAGGCCGGCTGGATCGCCGTCCGACGAACTTTTGGCATGGCACCGTCGGTCGGTGTCTTTGCAACCTTCACTGCCCTGCTCGCATCCCTTCCCGAAGACGCTGTCATCGCCGTCGACATGCCGATCGGCCTGCCCGGCTTTTCGGGCAAGGGCGGTCGCGGCCCCGAAGCGCTGGTGCGGCCGCTGCTCGGGGCACGCCAGTCCAGTGTCTTCTCGATCCCGTCCCGTGCCGCGCTCTATGCCGACACCAACGGCTTCACCACCATCGAAGCCTGGTATGCCGCGCACGTCAGGGCAAGCGCGGTGGCCCTGACCACATCCGATCCGCCGCGCGGCGTCTCGATCCAGGCGTTCGGCATTTTTGCCAAGATCCGCGAGATCGACGCCCTGCTGATCGCGCGGCCCGATTTGCGCAGCCGCGTGTTTGAATCGCACCCGGAAGTCGCTTTCTGCCGCTTGAACGGCAATCAAGCCATGCAACTGCCGAAGAAGATCAAGGGCAGCATCAATCCGGCCGGCATGGCGGAACGCAAGGCGCTGCTCTGCCGGCACGGCTATGATAAGGGCTTTCTCGACCAGCCGCCGCCCCGCGGTGCCGCCGCTGATGACTTCCTCGACGCAGCCGCGATGACGCTGATCGCCGGTCGCATCGTCGGCGGTGAGGCGCGGCCGTTTCCCGACCCGCCGGGCCGCGACAGCTTTGGCATTCCCGTCGCCATCTGGGCGTGACGCTGTTGGCCACGGTTGCGCTCGATGCATGGCATTTCTAGCCAGCCCTCATAATTCTGCATTGCTCGCGACCGGCTTTTGCCGCTAGAGCCTCTCTAGACCGCAACGAGCTGCCGCATCCAACCCGGAAAGGCTCCAGACGCCGCCCATGTCCCATCTCCCTGAACATCTTCTCGCCGGCTATCGCAATTTCATGAATGGCCGCTATCTCACCGAGAGCGGGCGCTATCGCGATCTCGCTCGCGAAGGCCAGGCGCCGGAGACGATGATCGTTGCCTGCTGCGATTCGCGTTCGGCGCCCGAGGCGATCTTCGACGCTGGGCCGGGCGAACTCTTCGTTCTGCGCAATGTCGGCAATCTGGTGCCGCCCTATGCACCCGACGGCGAGTTCCATTCGACCTCGGCGGCGCTTGAATTCGCCGTACAGAGCCTCAAGGTCAAGAACATCGTCGTCATGGGCCATGGCCGCTGCGGCGGCATCCGGGCGGCGCTCGACAGCAATTCCGCGCCGCTGTCGCCGGGCGACTTCATCGGCAAGTGGATGAGCCTGATCGCGCCGGCGGCCGAAACCGTCTCCTCCAGCACCTTCATGACCGCCTCGGAGCGCCAGACCGCGCTGGAGCGCATCTCGATCCGCTATTCCATCGCCAACCTCAGAACCTTTCCCTGCGTCTCGATTCTCGAAGGCAAGGGACGGCTGTCGCTGCATGGGGCCTGGTTCGATATCTCGACCGGCGAACTCTGGACGATGAACAAGGAGACTGGCGATTTCGAACGGCCGGAGCTGGGATGAACGCGGCGGCGCGCAAGCTGGTGAACATCAGGTCGGTCGCTTTTGTGGCGGCCGCACTGCTGCTGGCGATTATTGCCGCCCGCGCCGATGATCGTGCCCTCATCAGCCGCTGGTATTCGGCGCTGCTGGTCGCCGACCGCACGGAACTGTCCGACCTGCTCGCCGACGATGTCCGCATCAAGCTGGACGACCTCGGCATCGTGCAAAGCAAGCAGGAATTCATCGCTTCGATCGACGAATGGAAAGGTGCCGTTGCCGGTGCTGCGATCCGGCACCGGATCGAGAAAAGCGAAGGCGGCGTCACCACGGTGGTCGCCTGCTACGATTTCCCCAACAACGACATGCTGATGCAGGAAACTTTCGCGGTCACCGACAACCGCATCACCGCCAGTTCACAAGCGGCGATCGCCGAAAACTGCGACGGCTTTTGAGGGCGATATCGGCCAAATCCGCATATTGCGGGTCCGCCGGCCGCGCCCTACATCGGGTACGACCCGCCTGCCTGCCCCACCAACGAAAGACTGTCCATGCCTTCCACGAAAGCCGTCGACCTCGCCGCCCATCCGCTGACCGCGTGGCAGGGGCCGCTCGGCCTGCCCGATTTCACGCGCATTGGCGACGGCGACTTCTCCCCGGTCTTCGACGCGGCGCTGAAGGCGCACGAGGCCGAGATCGAGGCGATCGCCGGCAACAAGGATGCGCCGACCGTCGAGAACACGCTTGCCGCGCTGGAACTCGGCGGCGAAGCGCTCGATCGTGTCTCGTCGATCTTCTGGTGCCGCGCCGGCGCCTACACCAACGAGACGATCCAGGCGCTGGAGCGCGACATCTCGCCGAAAATGTCCAGGCATTTCTCGGCGATTTCAATGAATGAGCGGCTGTTTGCCCGCATCGACGATCTCTACCAGCGCCGTGAGAGCCTGAAGCTCGACGCAGAGACCTTGCGGGTGCTGGAAAAGACCTGGAAGGGCTTCGTCCGTTCCGGCGCCAAGCTCGACGCCGACGGCAAGAAGCGGCTGGCAAGCATCAGCGAGGAATTGTCCTCGCTCGGCACAGCTTTCGGCCAGAATGTTCTGGCCGACGAGCGCGACTGGGCGCTGTTCCTCGATGAAGCCGACCTTGCCGGCCTGCCGGACTTCGTGAAAAGCTCCATGGCCGAGGCCGCCGAAATGCGTGGGCAGAAGGGCCGCTATGCCGTCACTCTGTCGCGCTCGATCTATGAGCCGTTCTCGACCTTCTCCGAACGCCGCGATCTGCGCGAGATCGCCTTCCGCGCCTTCACCATGCGCGGCCAGAATGGCGGCGCCACCGACAACACGAACGTGGTGCGCGACATGCTGCGCCTGCGGGCCGAAAAGGCAAAGCTGCTCGGCTACGCCTCTTTCGCCGCGCTGAAGCTCGACGACACCATGGCCAAGACGCCGAAGGCCGTGCACGCGCTGCTCGATCCGGTGTGGGAAAAGGCGCTTGAGAAGGCAGCAAGCGACCAGATCGAATTGCAGCGCCTGGCCACCGCAGCCGGCAGCAACGAAAAATTCGCTGCCTGGGACTGGCGCTTCTACCAGGAGAAGCTGCGCGCGGAGAAATTCGCCTTCGACGAGGCGGAACTGAAACCTTATCTGCAGCTCGACCGGATCATCGACGCTTGCTTCGACGTGGCGACACGGCTGTTCGGCATCACCTTCGAAGAGAAAAAGGGCATCGCGGCCTGGCATCCGGACGCCCGCGTCTTCGTGGTGAAGAATGCCGACGGCAGCGAGCGCGGCCTGTTCCTGGCCGACTATTTCGCCCGGCCGTCAAAGCGATCCGGCGCCTGGATGAGCGCGTTGCAATCCGGCTATAGGCTCGGCCACGGTGCAAGCCCGGTCATCTACAACATCATGAACTTCGCCAAGCCGCCGGTGGGCGAGCCGGCTCTGCTGTCGGTCGACGAGGCCAAAACGCTGTTCCACGAATTCGGCCATGCGCTGCACGGCATGCTGACCGACGTCACCTGGCCCTCGGTTTCGGGCACTTCGGTCAGCCGTGATTTCGTCGAATTGCCCTCGCAGCTCTACGAGCACTGGCTGACCGTGCCGGCAGTGCTGGAGAAGCACGCGCTGCACGTCAAGACCGGCAAGCCGATGCCCAAGGCGCTGCTCGACAAGATGCTGGCCGCGCGCACCTTCGGCGCCGGCTTCGCCACGGTCGAATTCACCGCCTCCGCCTTGATGGACATGGCCTATCACGCGCGGGCGGAGGCGCCTGAAGCGCCGCTTCGTTTCGAAGCCGAAACGCTTGCAGAACTGCATATGCCGGACACCATAGCCATGCGTCACCGCACGCCGCATTTCGGCCATGTCTTTTCCGGCGAAGGCTATTCGGCCGGCTACTATTCCTACATGTGGTCGGAAGTGCTCGATGCCGATGCTTTTGCCGCCTTCGAGGAAACCGGCGACCCCTTCAACCCGGCGCTCGCCGAGCGGCTGCGCAAGAACATCTACGCCGCCGGCGGCTCGAAGGATCCGGAAGAACTCTACACCGCATTTCGCGGCAAGATGCCGTCGCCGGAAGCGATGATGGCCAAGCGCGGGCTGGCGTGATTGGCTTTCCCTTCCCCCCTTGTGGGGGAAGGTGGATCGGCGCGTAGCGCCGAGACGGATGAGGGGTGTTCCAGGAAATGCCAACGCCTCACTCCGCTGGAACACCCCTCATCCGACCTCGCTTCGCGAGGCCACCTCCTCCCACAAGGAGAGAAGGGAGAACCCTACACTTTCCACGGATCCGCAACCCTCGGCCACACCGGCCTTGTCAGCTTCTTGTAATCGGTCACCGCCGGATTGCTGGGATACGAACTCGGCGCCGAGACATAGATGATCTCGGCGGCGATCGGCTCGAAGCCGGCGTAGAAATGATTGGTCGACTTGATCAGCAGCATGTCCTTGGCTAGCGGATCGACGCCGATGTTGGAAAAGATATCCGGCTCGAAAGTCTGCGTGCGGTTGGTGTTGAGGATGATGTCGACCTCGGTGCCTTCGAGGCGGACCAGCGCCGTCGGCCCAAGCGTCACCCGGCTTGGCCCGAAACTCTGCCAGCCCTCCGCAACCGCCTTCAGCACGCGCACGCGCGCATCGATCGGCTCGCCGGCTTGCGGCCCGGCCTTGCCGCCGAAGCGCAGGTCGATGACTGCGCCCTCGCCCGCCGCCAGGCAGAAGGTGACCGCGATCGGATCCCAGATGGTCGCGACGGCGAACCTGTCCAGGCCACGCGCCAGCATCTGGCGCAGCACGAAGGTGCCGTCGCCGGGCACACCGCCGCCGGGATTGTCCCAGATATCGGCGATGACCACCGGCTTGCCCGGATTTTCTGTGCGCACGGCCAGCGCCCGATCGATGCCGTCGGCAGCACTCAGCATCGTCATCGCGGTCTTTTCGCGCAGCGCGTAGAGTTCCCGCCCGAGCCGTTCCGCCAGCGCGTCGCCCTGGGCCTTGTCATTGTCGGTGACGACCAGGATGCGCGTGCCCATCTCGGGCACATCGGCCGCCATGAAGCCGTGGATGACGGAGACCGACAGCACGCCGTCCTTGCCGTGCAGCGCCTTGATGCGATCGACGAAGGACCGCATCGGCTCGCGGCTGGTCGGCAGCACCTGGATCATGCGGCAGTCGAAGGTCGAAATGACAGGGTTGATCTCACCACGCACTGCTGCCAGGCCAAGCTCGACGACATGTTCGCCGCGCTCGTAGAAATCGGTGTGCGGAAATTCGAGGAAATAGGCGAGAATGTCGGAGGCCGCGACGCGCTTCGGTGTCAGATGGCTGTGCGGATCGAGTTCCACGGCGATCACCACCTCCGGCCCGACCATTGCGCGAACCCGTTCGAGCAGATCGCCTTCGCAATCGTCATAGCCTTGCGCCACCATGGCGCCATGCAGGCCGAGGATGACAGCATCGACCGGCAGCGCCGCCTTGAGCTGGCCCAGAATCTCGTCGCGCAGAGCCTCATAGGTCTGCCGCTGCACCAGCCCGCCCGGCTCCGCCCAGGTGGCGGTGCCTTCGATGACGTCGAGGCCTTCGGCTACCGCACGCCGGCGTAGCGCCACCATCGGCGAGGAGCACAGCGTCGGCGTTTCCGGATGCTTGCCGGGCCCGGCATAGAAGGCCATCTCGAACGAAGCCCTATCGGTCGGCACCGGCGAGAAGGTGTTGGTTTCCGTCGCCAGCGAGGCGGTGAAAATGCGCATGAAAGCTCCGTCCGTGAATAGGCGCTATTTGACCGCCCCGAGCGCCAGGCCTCTGACGAGGTAGCGCTGCAGCCAGATGAACAGGATGGCCACCGGCAAGGTCGCCAGCAGCGTCGCGGCCATGACGTGATGCCATTCGATGGTGTAGCGGCCGGCGACCAGCGAAAACACCTGGATCGGCAGTGTGTAGCTTTCCTGGCTGCGCAGCATGGTGAGCGCCACGACGAACTCGTTCCAGGCGTTGATGAAGGTGAAGATCGCCGTCACCGCGATCGCCGGCAGGCAGAGCGGCAGGAACACCTTGCGCAAGGTCAGCCAGCGGCCGGCGCCCTCCATCCAGGCGGCTTCCTCGAGATCGCGGGGGATGGTGTCGAAATAGCTCTGCAGCATCCACACCGTGAAGGCGACGTTGAAGGCCATGTAGATGAAGCCGAGCGCCGTCGTGCTCTCGACCAGGCCCCAGGCGGCCATCAGCCGGAACAGGCCGAGCACCAGCACGATCGGCGAGATCATCTGCGAAATCAGCAGGAACTGTCGCAAGGCGCCGTAGCCGGCAAAGCGGAAGCGCGACATCGCATAGGCCGCCGGAACCGAGATCAGGATGGCGCCGACGGTGGCGATCACAGACACGTAGAGCGAATTGAGCAACGCCTGGCCGAAGCCGGTCGCCACCCACATGTCGGAAAAATTCGACCAGCGGAATTCGCTCGGCCACCAGGTCGGCGACAGCACTTCCTGTCTCGGCTTGACTGCGGTCAGGAACATCACCGCGAAGGGAAAGAGCGTCACCACGATCAGCGGCGCCAGCAGCAGCCAGGCGATGATCGAACGCTTGAGCTTGCTCGTCATGCGCGTTGCTCCCGCATCGCCAGCCGCACATAGATCATGGTGAAGACCAGCAAGATGGCGAACATCACCAGCGACACCGCCGATGCTTCGCCCAGCTTGCCGATGCGGAAGGCCAGCTTGTAGAGATGGGTGACCAGGATATCGGTCGAGTTGGCCGGCCCGCCCTGCGTCATCACCCAGATGATCGGGAAGGAATTGAAGACGTAGATGGTGTTGAGCACGATGGCGATGTTGATGAACGGTTTCAGGAGCGGAAAGGTAATTTCGCGGAACTGCTGCAGCGGCGTCGCCCCTTCAAGCGCCGCCGCCTCGTAGAGATCGTCCGGGATCGACGACAGCCCGCCGAGGAAGATCGTCGTCGTGAACGGCACCGTCACCAGGATGCCGATCAGCACTTGCATCGGAAAGGCGGTTTCGGCACTCGCCAGCCACTGGATGTTGTGATCGATGAGGCCGAGGCCGATCAGCGCCGAATTGAGCATGCCACTTTCGCCGCTCAGCGCCCAGCGCCAGACCACCGCAGTCATGGTCAGCGACACCGCCCAGGGCAGCATGATGATGACGCGGGCAATGCCGCGGCCATAGAAATCGGTGTTGAGGATCATCGCCACCGGGATCGACAAGAGAAGCGCGCCGCCGACCACCATCACCGTCCATTGGCCGGTGCGCCAAAGCGCGGCCGTGAAATCGGGATCGGCAGCGAGTGCCGCGAAATTGGCGAAGTCGTTGAAGTCACGAAGCTGGCCGAAGCGGCTGACGTCATGCGTCGAGATCTGGATCAGGTCCCAGACCGGCCAGAAGATGACCACCGCCGCCAGAAACAGGCTGGGCAAGGTCAGGAGATAGGGCAAGAAACGATTTTGCATCGGCTGGCTTTGTACCGCGTTGCGGGGAGATTGGATTTCGCTGGCTTAACAGATTGACTTGGTCCGGCCTCATTCTTCTCAGGGCACCGCTTCAGGATTCCTTGCAACCGTCGGCGCTGCCCTCACCTGCTCGTCCGTTCTCCGCAGCAGTTGCGGAAGGGCCCCTTTCCTCTCGCCCGTCGATCGGGGAGAGGTGTCGAGCGAAGCTCGACGGAGTGGGGGTCGACCCCTTGGGCGCAAGGCGAGGCTTGCGCCTGGTGCTCTTCCTATATCCGTTCGCGGTGGCTGCCAGGTGGTTCCCCCACTCCGTCTCGGCTTCGCCGAGCCACCTCTCCCCCCTCCGGTGGGAGAGGAAAGGAGCCTGGCTGGGCGGCGTTGACATCGACGAACTATCTTTCTGCTCGAGGCTGCAAGATGTGGCGCGCCCCGCCTGAATCTGGGGCGCGCCACGGGCGCAGGGAGATACGCCCTATTCCTTCAGCACTGCCCCTACTTCTTCAGCACCGCATTGGCCTTGGCCGCCGCGTCCTTCAGGCCTGCCTCGGGGTCGCCGCCGAGATAGATCTTCTGCATGGCGTCCGACGTGATCTGGGCGACCTCTTCCCAGCCCGGGATGACCGGCGCGAAGCGGGCGTCGGGCAGCAGAGCGGTGAACGCGGCCAGATCGGCATTGTTGACGTAGTAGTCCATCTTGGCCTCTTCCTTGTTCACCGGCAGGAAGCCTTCGCCCTGTGTGAACTTGGCACGCTGCTCCGTGGTGAACAGGAAATCGAGCAGCTTCCAGGCCTCGTCCTTGTTCTTGGAGTTCTTGAACATGATGATGGAATCGGTGACGCCATAGGTGCCGCGCGCGCCGGTCGGTCCGGCGGGAATGGCCGCAACGCCGTATTTCAGGTTCGGCGCCTCGTCCTTGATCTGGTTGGACAGGAAGGGTGCGGTGATCATCATGCCGACCTTGCCCTGCTTGAACAGGTTCTGCACGTCCTCGCGGTTGTTGGAGGTGACGCCGGGTTCGGTCAGGCCTTCGTCGATCATCGACTTGTAGAGTTTGGCGGCTTCAAGCGCGCCGGGCGTGCTCAGGCCCGAAGTGCCGTCCTTGTTGAGGATTTCCGTGCCGTAGGACCACATCGCATAGTAGTAATAGACGTCGGTCTCGATCTCCTTGCCCTGCAGGCCGAAGCCGAACGTGCCCGACCCCAGAGCCTTGATCTTGCGCGCATCTTCCTGCAGCTCGGTCCAGTTTGCCGGTGGCTTGGCGATGCCGGCCTTCTCGAACAGCTCCTTGTTGTAATACATGGCGCGCGCCGAGGCAGCGATCGGCAGGCCGTAGGTCTTGCCATCCATGATCGAGGGCGACAGGAAGGTGTCGATGAAGCGGTCCTTGAAGTCGGGCTTGATGTAGCCGTCGAGCGGTTCGGCGACATCCTGCTGGACGAAGTCGATCAGCCAGCGCGTGCCGATGATCGACAGATCGGCATTGGTGCCGGCGGTGATGTCGGTGGTCAGCTTCTGCAGCAGCACATCCCACGGCACCACTTCGAACTTGACCGTGATGCCGGGGTTCGCCGCCTCGAATTCCTTCTTGACGCTGTCGAAATAAGGGCCAGTCTTGGCGCTGTACTCGGCCACGGTGACCCGCACCTCGCCCGCATCCGCCTGCGCCGCAATTGCCAGCATGCTCATTCCGGCCATCAGGCCGACAGTCCATTTTGCAAGACTCATTTGAACTCTCCCATTTTGATTTTTGCGCCTGCGCGCCTCTTCGTTACCCAAGCAGAAGATTTATGTGACTTTCCTACATTATCGGGGATTGGAAGGCTTGCAAGCAGATTATTCTGTTGCTTAATTACATTTTGTGGACTAGGCCTGATCCGACCTGTCGAAGATCCCGGAGGATGACGCACGGTGGTTTCGCAAACGGAACTCGAAGGCAGGGCCGAATTCGAGGGCAAGACTGTCGTTGTGACGGGTGCGGGCGGCGGCCTCGGCACGGCCATCGTGGCGCTGATGGCGCAAAGGGGCGCCAGGGTCGTAGGCTGCGACCAGTCGAGCGAGGCGTTGAAGAGCCCGTATTTTGCCGCCCGCCACGTCTTCGATCTTCTCGACAAGGCGTCGATAGCCACGGCGATCGCCGCCATCCTCGACCGGGACGGTGTGCCCGACATTCTCATCAACAATGCCGGCTGGACGCGCGCCGAGACGCTCCCCGCGCTCAACCCCGACAGGATTGAGCAGGAACTCGACCTCAACCTGACCGGCGTGATGAATTTCGCCGATCCGCTGGTCAAGGCGATGGCCAGCCGTGGCTCCGGCAGCGTCGTCTTCATCTCCTCGGTCAACGCCATCGCGCATTTCGGCAATCCCGCCTATGCCGCGGCCAAGGCCGGCATCAACGCCTATGCCAAGGCGATCGCCGTCGAGCTCGGCCGCAGCGGCCTGCGCGCCAATGTCGTCTGCCCCGGATCGATCCGCACCGCCGCCTGGGACCACCGCCTTGCCAAGGATCCCGAAATCCTCGGCAAATTGCAGCGGCTCTATCCGCTCGGTCGCATCGTCAACGCTGCGGAAGTGGCGGAAGCCGTCGCTTTCCTTGCGTCCGATCGCGCATCGGGAGTAACAGGCGTGGTGATGCCCGTGGACGCGGGACTGACCGCCGGTTGCCTGCCCTTCATCGACGACATATTGAGAGCGTGAGCATGACCGACGTCGAGTTCCGCGACCTGTCGAAATCCTTCGGGCAGCACAAGATCCTCGAGAACATCAGCCTCGATATCAGGAGCGGCGAGTTCGTCGTCCTGGTCGGGCCGTCCGGCTGCGGCAAGTCGACCTTGCTGCGCATGCTCGCCGGCCTGGAGACGATCACTTCCGGCGATCTGTTGATCGGCGGCGTGCGCGCCAACGCGCTGCCGCCGCAGCAGCGCAACATCGCCATGGTGTTCCAGTCCTATGCGCTGTTTCCGCATCTGAAGGCATCAGACAATATCGGTTTCGGCCCGAAGATACGCGGCGAGACGCGCACGGTAATCGATGAGAAGGTCAAGAAGGCGTCCGGGGTCCTCAATCTCTTCTCCTATCTCGACCGCTATCCCCGCCAGCTGTCGGGCGGCCAGCGCCAGCGCGTCGCCATGGGCCGCGCCATCGTGCGCGAACCGTCTGTGTTCCTGTTTGACGAACCGCTGTCCAATCTCGACGCACAATTGCGCGTGCAGATGCGCGTCGAGATCAAGGCGCTGCACCAGCGGCTGAAGTCGACGATCGTCTACGTCACCCACGACCAGATCGAGGCTATGACCATGGCCGACCGCATCGTCGTGATGGATCGCGGCAGGATCCAGCAGGTCGGGGCGCCGCTGGAGCTCTATGACAGGCCGGCCAACAAGTTCGTCGCCTCCTTCCTCGGCTCGCCGTCGATGAGTTTCGTCTCTGGTTCGCTCAAGACGACGCTTGAGAAAACCTGGTTCGAATCGGCCGGTGGCGGGCGGCTGGCGCTTGCCGGCAAACAGGTGCCGGCGGACAGCGCGGTGGAGGCCGGCATCCGGCCCGAGCATTTTGTCATCGGCGAGGCTGTCGACGCGATGGCGATCAGGGTGGATGTCGTCGAGCCCACCGGCTCCGAAACACATGTCTATGGCGCTATCGGTGCTGATACGGTACGCGCCGTGTTCCGTGACAGGGTGCCGGTCAGGCCGGGAGACCTGCTGCCGGTCTCGGTCGATCCCGGCAACATCCATCTGTTCGACAAGGCGACGGGCCTGCCTCTATGAAAATATCAGCATGAAGACGCCGGCCGACATCATCACGCGCCTGCAGCTGATGTCGCAGGACGGAACGAAGTCGGATCGCAAGCTGGCCGGCTTCGTGCTGGCAGACCTCGACTTCGTTTCCAAGGCGGCGATTTCGGAAATTGCCGCGCGCGTCGGTGTCAGCGAGCCGACGGTGACGCGGTTCTGCCGTAACCTCGGCTGCGAGGGCCTGCGCGACTTCAAATTCTATCTGGCGCAAGCCATCGCCATCGGCGGCCAGTATCTGTCGCCGGAGCCGTTGAGCCGCGATGCCCGCGAACAGCGCATCGCTTCCGCCATCACCGAAGCGGCGATATCGGCCATCCAGCGCGCCAGCGAAAACCTCGACATGACGACGCTGGTCGCCGTCGCCGCACGCATCGCGGTTTCCGGCAATGTGCTGTGCATCGGCTCCGGTGGCATTTCGTCGATGATGGCGACCGAAATTCAGAACCGGCTGTTCAGGCTCGGCGTGTCGGTGCTGGCGCAAATCGACGGACAGTTGCAACGCATGTACGCCGCCGTCGCCACCCCCGACACCACGCTGATCGCCTTCTCCGTCTCCGGCTATGCACGATCGGTCATCGATGCGGTGCAGGTCGCCCAGCAATATGGCGCCACGACGATCGCCATCACCCCGCCGGACTCCGCGCTCGCCAAGGTCGCCGACACGGTCATCCATTTCCAGTCGCTGGAAGACGGCAATATCTATAAGCCGACATCGTCGCGCTATGCGCTGCTGTCGATCGTCGACATGATCGTCACCTCGGTCGCCGAGACGCGCGGACCAAGGGTTCTGGAAAATCTGCGCCGCATCAAGCAGAGCGTCAACACGTTGAAAGTTGACGATCCGCGTTTGCCGCTGGGGGATTGACCCTCCGGCAAGGACATCAGGCCTGATGGCCGAGCGCCTCGATGCTTTTCGCCAACGTCTCCGGATCGCCTTCAATGCGCACGGTCTTCAGCCGCGCCGTGCCGCCGGCGACAACCGAGACGGCGGACCCCGGCACGCCAATCGCCTTGGCAATCAGCTTTTCGAGCGCATGATTGGCGGCGCCGTTTTCCGGCACGGCGCGGACGCGCGCTTTCAGATGGCTTCGCTCGTCCGCCGTGGTCTCGATGCCTTCGAGCCTGTCCAGCGCAGCCTTCGGCGTCAGCCGGACAAACAGCTCGACGCCATCATCGCGCAGGCGAAACGGCGCGCTCATACGATCATCGGCCTCACAGGACCAGAGGCGCCACACTGGTCAATATGAACTGCCGCAGGAAGAACAGGATCAGAAGCAGGATGATCGGCGAGATGTCGATGCCGCCAAGGTCCGGCATGAAACGGCGGATCGGCCGCAACGCCGGTTCGGTCAGCCGATAGAGCATGTTGCCGATGGAACCGACGAACTGATTGCGCGAGTTGACGACGTTGAAGGCGTAAAGCCAGGAAAAGATCGCCGATGCGATAATGATCCACCAGTAGAGGTCGAGCGCCATGACGATTGTCTGAATGAGGGCGAGCATGCCGGTCTCCAATTGTTGCCGACATGTAGCCATTGCACGCGAAACCGGCAAGGGCCGCCTGCCACGGTGCGCCGGTACGGCTGCCAGGCCACTGGATTTCGGCAAACCTCCGCCTTGACAGGAAACCGCGGCGCCCGATAAATGCGCCCATCCGCTGGACGGGGCTGTAGCTCAGCTGGGAGAGCGCGTCGTTCGCAATGACGAGGTCAGGAGTTCGATCCTCCTCAGCTCCACCAGCGGAATTTAGAAGGCATATCCTCCAATGAAATCAACTGGATAGCTGAAAGGGCCTCTTTTGTTTGGCCCACGCGTTTGGCCCACGTTTCAGCTATGCCACCCGCGCCGCACCCCTCACGTCCTCCACGTACAACTGCAGGACGGTCCAAGGGTCATCCTCCAATTCCACCGCCACCGCGTAAGCCTGACCTTCCCCGAAGGTGTCGCGGACATCGTCAAGGTGTCGCTTAAGCCACGTCGCCGCGTCAGCTTCTAGGCGGGAGAAATCGATCTTCGTGTGCATTGTATGACCCCGTGCCATGATTGGCGAGTGAGGCATACGGGCGCTGCCGTCACATGACAAACCACTAATATTCATCCCTCGAAAGGGACGATCCCGGCAGCGGGTAGAATGCTGCGCCAGAGGCCGCCAAGGTCGCCCCCTCAGATGGTCGCGGGGAAACCTTAGCGCCTCTCGCACCACGCTACCGCGCAGCCTTATGGGCCTATGAACTGGTGAGTGGACGGGAATGGTCGGTGCTTCACAACCCGCAACCCGGTCGCGTCACTTTCCACGACATCAATCCCCGCCCATGCGCCTATGGTGCGATCCCGCTTCCACATTGGCATGCCGCCTATGATGACCTTGACAAGTTCGCTGGGGTCGACGCCGCGCTTTATAAGTTCCCGGCACAAGACCGGAACCGGGTCCTTGCGCGTCGTGGTCTTCTCGATTTCCTCGCCCCGTAGAGTGGTGGCGGCAGTGAGTGATCCTCGATATTCGATATGTAGCATTGGCTCCTTTGCAGTCTTGCCCGCTGAGGGGCGTTTGTCTCTGGACGGTAGATCGTACCGGCGAGACCGTGAACACGCTCTGGCGGGTCGTACCGCACAGCGTTCTGATGGTGTCTGGGGTGGGTGTTAGGGAGAGCCCGGAGAGGGCTTTGAGCTTGGGGCAATGGTTCACCGGGATGGCGACCTGACCCTCTCCGGGGAAGGCTGTGGTGGTGTGAGTGGTCCTCGGCCACGAATGGCCTGCGGGTGGTGCTGCTATATGCCTAGGTCGAGACGCATCTTAGACACCTCGACACAGTGCTGGTGGAAGATCGAGAAATCACCCTTCAACGCCGCCTTGCGGAACGTCGGGAGGTCCTGCTCGTCAACGTGATCCATCCATGTGGCATGGTCGATCCCGTACTGGCTGAACACATCTCGATTGAGAGTTGCAATGAAGCCCGCCTCGACAACCATAGCCTGGGCCTCAGTGATCCCGAACTGCTCCCCGACAGGGATTTCTCCAAGGTCGACGAAAGCATCTGCAAGGAACTTCTGCTGGTCCTCGGTGTGGGTCTCCCGAAGGTTATCGAGGGTTTCGTTGGTCTTCGATTGAAGCTCCTCCACGTCCATGGCCTTCAGCTCGGCGTCAAGGGCTTCGAGGTCAGCGGCTTCGGGGTTGGCGATGGCGTCTTGGTCGTCTTTGATCTCGTAGTCTTCCGGGTTCAGGCTATCGAGGTCAATTTCGTCATCACCCCAATCCGACACCTCCGAAGGGATTTCTCCCTCCGAAGGCTGTTCAAGGTCGGACTGGGTTACCGAAAACGGTAGCCGTATGGTCTCAGGGCTTCGTCAAGTCCTGCACCGTAGTCGTTGGCGCTAATCTCGCCGCGCTCGTACATCTCACGGGCCTGCTTGGGGCCTAGCTGGATGCCACCAACCGTCACCGGGATGGTGTCGACAAGAGCCCTAGGCGGCACTGCAAATGCACTGCTGTCACTCTCAGGGGCCGGTGCGTTCAACTGCTCGACCTTGGTCACGCCGTTCGAGATGCTGACACGCTGGCTGAGGGTGCCGCGCTGCTGTGCTTGATACCACTGGTTGCCAGCTAATGAGGCCTCAGTTGCCGCTGCAACCTGTGCCCGCAACTTCGCCGCCTTCTCATCGTGAGCGGCCTTGGCTGAGGCGTGTTGAGCCCGCTCGACGAACTCACTCCGCTGCTCTGGGGTCATGTTGGCGAATGCCTGCTCGGTGGCTGACATCGGCTTATCGCTGTCTCTGCCGCTCATCTGGTCGTCGCTGTATCTATCGTTAGACATGGTTAGTTCCTTCAATGGTGATGGTCCTCCCAGCGGGCTGCTGCAAGGTTCTGGTAGGGATGGGGGATGGTGTTAGGGCCTCAGCGGCGCGGCTGAAGCCCGTAGCTGTGGATTGGTAGTGCTGGAGTGTCATCCACCGCTGGCGGCGCTACGGTAGGGCTTAGGCTGGCCGTGCGGGGCCGCATGTACAGTTCGGCCATTCGCCGCATCATGTTCCCGCCTTCAAGCTCGCGGTAGCCGTAGACGGCGTAGCATCGCCTAGCGACGATTAGGGCGTCAGGGATGCCGGAAAGCCGGTCCAGTTCGGATGGCTGCCCTTCCTCCATCCTGCCCAACGCTGAGATGATGGCGAGGGCCTGTTCTCGGGTCGGCCAATCTGCAAGGGCCGGGAGGAACTGGCTCATTGGCCCTCCCTGTGGTGCTGGAGCCATGGCGTCTTGGCATGGGCCTTGGCAGTGCCGAACCGGAACAGGTGGTCGAGGTGCCACTCGTCATCGTACCAGCCAAAGTCGCGGTTGGCGTCCCACCTCGGACCAATCCAAGCCAGCGCCTTGCGGCTGAGGTCGAACTCGTCACGCTTGGCCTGCCCCAGCCGCTTCCATGCAAACTGGCCGTAGTGGATGGCAACACCCAGCTCGCGCCGCTTGTCACGTCGATCTGCAGCCGCCTTGATTGAGTGGGTGCGGGCCTGCTTGGTCCGAAATGAGAGCTTGGTATCGGGGACGTTGCGGTAGCCGAGGGCATTGATGAGGTGCTGCTTCCAGTTGGTACGGTCGCCTTGGGATGCCCTCAGGGCTGTCTTGGCCAGCCGCTTGGCTGTGGCTGTGGCTGTGGCCATGGTAAGGGCGCTGATGTCGTCGTCATGGACATCAGGCGTGGTTTCTCGCTCATGCAGGAATAGAGCCCTGTCGAACGGTCGTGCATCTTCGGTCATGTCATGCAGTTTCCTCTCGGTTGTCGCTTGGAAAAGGGGAGGCTGGCAGGGTCATTTTCAGCTGATGTAACGTCATGTGTAATAGGTACCTTGTAACGACACTTAAGGTTCGCCCTGAGGGTTCACCCTGAGCTGGAGACATCAGACTGAGACCACCAGAAGAAAGAGGCGGAAGCCTCCCCCTATCATCCCACCTTCAGGTTCACTTCTGGCCATCGCTCTAAGGTGTCAGACCACGGAGCTGAGGTGTTCATCAGAAGGTAGCCTGAAGGCTGAGACATCAGAGGGAGGGACTTCCGTCCGCTCCTGTGTCTAATCAACCTGTTAGGTCGACCATATCGGCCTCATACGACACCTTGAGGTGACCCTTAAGCGAGACCCTGAGCCGAGCTTGGGCTTTGCTGATCTGGTCAGTTCGATTGCCGACATAGTGAGAGACCATCCGAGTGGACGCTCCCGTGATCCTGCTCATGTCAGCCTGAGCGACATTTGGGAAATGGTCGAGAAGCCATCTGACCTGACCCTCAGCGTCTAACTTGTGTCGCCGGCCGACCATGAACTCGCGAAGCGCCACCTGAGCAGCAACCGCCACCGGGCTGGACGTGATGTCGGTCTTGATTGTCAGGACAGCATCCGCCCATCGCTGGTCGATCCATGCCTGCCCTTTGGGCGATATGACATCGAACGGACGGCCGACGATTGAGAAGATGCGTTTCCCCAGACCTGACCTGACTGACTTGGTGGTCAGCCGTCGCCGTGTGATCAGCTTCCGCTCAGCGAACGAGGCATGCTTGGGGGTGTGGTCTTCGGTCTCATTCTGGAGAATGCCCAGCCGAGACAGGACATCACGGACCTGTTTACGACCGACGCCTTTGGTCTCGCCATATTTGGTGATGGTGATCCAAGAGCCAATCGGTGCCTGGACGACTTCACCTGTGGCGCTGTCGACGGTTTCTGAGGTGTATTCCAAGGTGTCCCTTCTGGGTGGGTGTGAGTTTGTCAGGACGTCCTGACAAAGTGCCGACTGTCGCTTCCGCAAAATATCGCCTCAGGCTGCCTTACGGTGCCGTTGGGGTCGACTTGGGGTGCGGTGAGAGGGGTGGTGCGGCTGTCGCCACGAAACACATAGACGAGCAGACGAGCGCGTGAGGCTTTCGGCTGCGTAGTGCTAGTGTGGCGGGTATGGGGTGGTGGCCCGGCTTGGGAGAAAGGCGTTCGATAGTGCTAGTGGTCACCCTATCGGATTTCGGGCCGTTTCGGCTTCGTGGAGCTAGTGGAGGCCCTATGGGATCGATGCCTCATCGGCTCGGTATAGCTAGTGGTGTCCCCATGGGATTTGGGGCCACTTCGGTCTCGTAGTGCCACTGTTGTCCTTAACCCGCGTCCACCAGCCGCTGCACCTGAGACGCAGAGAACGGCTGCCCCTTCGCTGTCATGTGGCCAAGTTGCGCAAGCTCAGTCGCAATCTCACGCAGGCTCCGGGCCTTGCCAGTCTTCGGGCTCTTGCGCGCCAGACGCTTCGCCGCGCGGATCACCTCGGGATTGGACACGCGGTAACCGTGGTTCCCCTCCACGCGCCTCCCAGCGGCCTTAGAAGCCCGATCACGAGCGCCCCTGAGCTTCGCCACAAGCTGCGCCTTCTCAAACTGTGAGACGGCACCCAGTATCTGCCGCACCATGGCAGCGGTCGGCGTGTCGTTCGTGAAGCTGTCTGGCGCGTCGACGGGGATCAGTTCATAGCCGAGACCCTGCAGGAGTTTGTGACCCGCTATCTGCACCGCAAGGTCACGGGCGAACCGGCTGGCGTTCTCGATCAGGATCACCCGCGCGCCATTGCCCGCCATGTACTCAAGGAGGTCTTGGAAGCCCGGCCGTGTGTCAATCGGGTCAGCCCCGCTCACAGCCGCGTCGTGGAACTCCTCGACCACCTTGATCCCGTGCCGCTTAGCATAGGCGTCGATAGCCTGCTGCTGCCGTGGCGCGCTGTCGCCGTCGACATTGGTCCGTGAGGAGGTCCGAAGGTATGCAACTGCCGTGGTCATTCTCTGCGGTCCTGTCCCTTGTGGTGCAAGCCATTCGGCCCGCTATCTGTACCTTGTACCTGAGAATTAGGTACAACGTCAAGGCCTGCGCCCGCCCCGTCCGGTGCCGTCATGGGTGAAGCCTCAGCCGCAGCGCTCGATGCGACTGGGCGAAGCCTCTGCGGGGCAAAGCGGTGCCGTCCAGAAGTCCTGAGGGTGGCCTATGGTGGAACTGAAGGGGGTACGGGGGGTGATCCCGCGCTGCCCTATATCTGATGGGTCAGGCGGATTTTTCCAACAAACATTCCGTGCGAATTGACGGTGGGGTTTGTTGGAAGGGATGATAGGCGCCAGTCTTAAGCTGCGCTCGTGGGCTACGGCAAAATCACCCCAACGGAAGACCAATCCCGCCCGCGCGGAAAAGGCTCAGAGTCGCCGCCCTTAGAACGGAATTTCGTCATCAAGCTCCCGGTGCTTCCGCTCTGGAGGTAGGCCGAAATCCGGTGCGGGAAGGGCGCGCGGCTTTGGCGGCAGCGACTTTGGCTGTGGCGGGGGGCCAAGCCTCTCGGTCTCAGCGTCTTCCGCAACCTTGTCGGCACCAAGCAGGCTGGTGATCGTGGCAATGGCGTTCGGGGCGTCGGAAAGAAACGAGGTCGTTCCAACTAATGTCGCGCTGACAATAGCCAAAATGGCCATGACTTTGCCGAACCCAACGCGCGACTGTGACAGTTCGACCGAAAGTTCATTCAACTTGTCCAGCAACCCCTTGCGCTGACCCTCGGGCAAATCACTGTTGACGATGATGTCGCGCAACTTCGTAATCTGCTGTTCAATGCGCCCTCGGGTCTTGTTCGCGAGACGGACAGAGTATTCATCGGGTTTGCCGACACCCCGCAGCCGAAACCGGGTGGCCACGCCTGCCGCCTTCAGGAGGAAGCTTTGAAAGCCGTCATACGGCTCATCCAAGTTCCAAGGAAACTCAAGCCCGTCAACGCCACACTCTGCGGCAGCAGCAGCCACCATACTCATGTACTGCAGTCTGATCAGCTGATCAAAATTGGGCGTCGTTTCACTCGTGATGAAGCTGTTCAGGTTGCGCCGGCAGATTTCCTCGAAAGCAACGAACTTCTGCCCCAACTCAACTGGGAGAGACGCATAGTCCTCCGGCGAAACAAGGTCCAATTCAGCCTCCTACCCCAACGTCACATATATGTATTTGCATGGTGGGCGTTATTCCAGTCCCAATCCAAACCATCGACCGCTTAAGCGCGCTTCGGCAACTTCACGGCCTCGACACAGGCCCTGTTCTGTTCCTCCGATGCGCCCTGCGTATACGTGCCGAAGGTTATGTCCTTCTCGCCCGGCACATGCCCTACGATGTCCTTGATTGTCTCCTTAGCGTGACCAGCGTGGCGCGCCTGGGTGATGAACCAGCGCCTTGCCGAATGGAAGTTCACCGCGCTCCTGCGCTTCCCGTCGCGCACATCATCGACCTTCAGGGCCTTGCGGTAACGATTGAAGCGCTTCCCGAAGGTGTCGCCCGGGTCGCGCTCACCCGCCAGCTCATGGAAGAGCCATTCCTTCGGCTTCTTGTCCTTGGTGCGCCGCTCAACGATACCCTTCAGGTCGGGGTGTATCGGCACCTTTCGGGCTGCGCTCCGGGTCTTGCCCTGCTGGATGTCGAACACCTCGTCATGGACCTCTTCAACCCAAAGCGTCACCACCTCCGCAAGCCGCATCCCCGACAAGCATGAGATGCGCAGGGCGTCCTCGATCTGCTGCCGGAACTCGGCCCCCACCTCCTCAGGGTAGGCACCATAGAGGAGCGCCTTCAGTTCCTTCTCGTCAAATGCCCTCTCCCCGCTGTTCCTGTCGCCGCGCTCGACCCGGCGCTTGTTGTCGGGGAGCGTCTGCCCCAGCCACGGACTATCGACCGCCTTGCCATCCATCACCTTGCCTTCGACATGGCCGCGCAGGGTGAGGTAATCCCAATAGCCGCGCAGCGCCGTCATGTGCTTCTTGGCGGTCCTGCGGTCCATTGGCTCAATGATCGCGGTGACGTACCGGCCCACAACCTTGCGGTCGATGTCGGGCAGCTTCAGAGCCTCTTGGTCACACCACCGTGCAAACCTCCTCACCAGTCCGCGCCGCTCGTTGGTGGTCTTGTCTGCGAGAGCTATCGCCTTCAGATACGCTTCAAGATGCTCGTCAACAGGCACCTTGCCAGTGAAGGCGTCTTCAAACTCTTTGCGGTCTTTCCCACGAAGACGCTCGGTCGCTTCCTCGGCAACGCTCACGGCGATGTCCAACGGGCTCCAACCAAACTCATTTCGGGCGTCGTCATCGGCGACCCTGAGGTCGGTCAATGTCTCCCGCCAAACTGTGCCGTGTTCCCGTGCAGACAGCGTGGCAGCGCTGATCACCTTACCCGCTGCGATGTCCCTAAACAGGCTTCGGGTGTCACGCTCGGCTTGGTCCCGGCGCTCCATAGCCACGCGCATGTCGCTGGTCTGGAGGTTCTCCCGGTGGTGGGTTCTGCCGCCGAAGTGGCTGCGCATGGCGACCGGAACGCCGATCTTGAACCACCATATACGGCGCTTCAACTCGAGATGACGTCTGGCACTGTTCCGCTGCTTCGGCATAGAAAGACCCCCGGTTTGGCCCACGCATTTGGCCCACGTTCCGGGGGTCTATGGCACTGACTTAGAAGGATTTCAACAGCATAAGTGTCACAGGCGTCGATCCTCCTCAGCTCCACCAGCGGATTAATTCCTCGCTCTCCGCGCCATCTGCAGTCCGCGACGCTCGTCCGGGCTTGCCTCCACGGTTGGCATTTGCCGCGCCGGCGTGCCTAAAAGGCCGCGCGCCGCGCCGCCTGTTTTCGCAATCTCCGGCAAGACTTTTGTCAATTGGACTTATGGCGGAAGCGCTCGTCGATTGTTTCCGTTTTTTTTGCAAACCGCCCCACTAAATTGACGTTACCAAATCAGTTTTTTCTGTGCGTTGTGGCCAAGGCGTTTCGGCGGGGGCGACCGGAGACGCTATATGGATTTCGAGTCGAAATGAAAAATCCGCCTGCGGAAGCAAAGACGTGTCAATTCGCGAGAATCTCGCTGCAAACCTTAGACGGCTGTGCAAGGACCATGCCTCCGTAAGCGCGGTATGCCGTGAGCTGCACATCAATCGCACCCAGTTCGAACGCTACCTGCAAGGGCAGACCGTTCCCAACAAGGCCACAGCCAAGCTGATATGCGATTACTTTCGGATCGACGAGGCGGAACTGTACCAGGATCCCGGCACACCCGAGCCAGTGATGCGCGGCCTGCCGCCGGTGTCCGAGAGCCTGTTCAACCAGATGATCCGCCCTCCCAGCCCTTCGATCGCGGGCGGCACCTATTTCACCTATTTCTCGATCCCGGGCCGCCTCGACCTCCTGGTGCGCTCGGTGACCTTCGTGCGGCGCGAAGCCGAACTGGTCACCTTTCGACGGGTCACCGGGTGGTCGGAGCGCCGGGGATCGACCTGGGCACGAGCGCGCGGCAATCACTATGGCGTGGCGATCTCGCGGCTGAACTGGATTTATTTCAGCGGCATCAATCGCCGCCAGACCGGAGAGCCGTCGCTGATCTCCGTGCAATGGGCTCCCATCTCCGAACCGGTGCTGATGGGCAAGGCCATGCTTCTGACGGAGGCCGGCCCGGCATTCGTGTCCGTCATCATGCGGCGCGACATTGCCAACATCCACGCAAGGGATGCCATCAGCATGGCGCATGTCATCAGTCTCGACGATCCGGGCGTCGACCAACTGGTTGTCAGCCTCACCCGGGACGGGTTAGGCTAATCCCTCGGATCGCCGTGTCTTACGCCAATTAAGAATAAGCGTACGCCGATAAAGCGTACGCCAACGATTGTCTACTCTGTATCTGAATAAAATCGATATTTTACACTTTGGTACCAAGAAAGATAATCCACGCATCCGCCTTCGACTCGTGGTTTTACTATAATTTTAACAAACCATTAACTCTTCCGACCTTACCTTTCTTCGCGCGGATCCCGTTCCGGGGGTCCTTCAACGGATCCCAGATTGGGGTCAGGAAAGGGATAAAAATGGCCAAGAAAGTGACCAATACTCCGAAGCTGACGATTGCCGCCGGCACGCAGACCGTCTTCTTTTCGCAGGGCATGCACTACAACAAGCGCTGAAGCCGTTCTGCGCCGACGAGCGGTTCGCTTGTCGGCGCCTCGGCTCCGCAGATGGCATCCAGCTTCATGAAAATGCGCTCTTCGAAAACGCTTGTTTTCTACCCTGGCCCGAACAAGGTCACGGCATGCAACTTCCTGACCAGAAGCGTATTTGAATGCAGCCCTGATATGGTCGGCCTTCTCGCATCGTGGGACAAATGGGCATCGACGGCGGACATTGCCCGCGCCCATGGCTGGTCGAAGTCCGAGCTGAAAGCTGTCGTTCCCCAGTTGCTCGATTTTTCCGCCCTGGTCACCGCCGGATCGCCTCTCGCCGAGCAGGAGGAACAGTTTTCGGGACAATGGAGTTGGGGGCTTCCGACGGCGCTGATGCATTTCTGCGTCCAGGACAGCGAATACATGACCATCGAGCAAGCGGAAGAGCGGCAGATGGAACGCGCCGGCTATACGCCGCAGCCGGACCTCCTGCTCAAGAATTCCGCCGGCGCCATCCAGCTGCCGAATGCACTGGAAGACAACGAACTTCTTGGCTTGATGGCGCGGCGCCGCACCAACCGCACGGCGGCTCAGCCCACCATCACGGCCAAACAGCTTTCCGATTGCCTGTTCGCCGGGCTCGGCATCATCGGTGAGACCGCCAATTGCGTCGGCACCCTGCCGCTTGGCATGACCCCTTCCGGCGGCGCGCGAAATCCCTATGAGGCCTATGTGGTCGCGCTCGGCGTCGATGGCCTCGAACCCGGTGTCTATCACTATTCCGCCGCCGATCACGACCTTGGCAGGATTTCCGCGAACCATCTGCCGAAGATCTCCGAACTGGTCGGCGGACAGGAGTGGGCTGACGCCATGCCGTGCCTGATCCTGCTTTGCGCCAGGCTCGACCGCACGATGTGGAAATATGAGGACGCCAACGCCTATCGTGTCGTGCTGATCGAGGCCGGCCATATCGGCCAGAACATCATGCTGGCGGCGACCAATCATGGCCTGTCGGCATGCCCGACAGCCGCGCTCAGTCATTCCGCGATCAAGCGGCTGCTTGGTCTCGACAGCCTCACCGACGCACCGATCTATGCCTTGACCCTCTCGACCCCGGAAAGAGATCCCTCCACCGCGGGCCAATCCATCAATTAGTCGACCAACAATGTGTATTCGGCCAGTAACGCGTTCCCAGGGTATAACCAGAGACAGGAGCAGCACGTGCCAAATCAATCCTTACGCCAGTCGGAAATCGATAGTCTTCAATATATTTCGTCGATGACCAATGAGCTCGTGCAAATGGCCGAAGCAAGCCGTTTTCCGATGATCTCCTACCTGCTGGGCATGGCCTATGCAGAGGCCTTCGACGTTCTTCGCGGCGCACGGCCAGCCAGACACGCGCAGCTCAGCGGCAACCCGCTGCACCCCAAGGCGCAGGCAAAAGACAATCGCGCCGCCCAGCCACGGAGAGCCTAACGAGATGCAATCGTCAGCATGCGCGGTGGCCGGCTCGACCTCGCGGCCAAACCGCTGGGAGACGCTGTGCGCATTGCAAAGCCTGCTGCCGCTCCTGAAGAAAGCCGCGACGGACCTGCGCCGCGCCGACATGGTCTACTGGTTCGAGCAGGCAGATGCCGAGGTCGCCAACATCATCAGGGGCCACCCCTCCGATGCAACCGCAATCCCGGCCCTGATTGCATCCTGCCCGCAGGACCGGCATCCGGTCGCGCTAGCTTGATGCATGTCGCCCGCCAAAACGCCACGCGCTCATTGGCGCCGCTGAAAATGCTCTGCTCACCAGTTTTTCAATTTCAGACCGGAACCTATTGCGCGTCTGGAATGCCAAGGGGGACCTGCACATGAACATGATAGCCAACATCAGAAGCGTCGATGCCAGGGAAAGCATTTTCAGCCGGCTCGACGTCTTGATCATCAGGCGGCCGCCATCGCCTGACGCCGCGCGAATCGAGGCCCGCCAACTCGTCTCGATGGCGATTGCCGACAGCTGCCAGGCCGACAGTCTCTGGGGTACAGTGGACGCCTTCCACGCCCATTTCGACTTCATGATGCAGACCATCGAAATCAACGGCGCCGATGCCCCGGGCCTCGGGCTGTTGCGCACGAAATGCCGTTTCTATCTCGAACAGGTCGAGGCCCTGAGCCTGTCGCTGGCCTACTGACAGGCCGCTTCGATCAAATTCGATCCTAGTTGCGCAGGCTGAACACGAACGGCGCTGTACGGCTCAGACGCGAACCGAGTTCCGGCGGCGGTGCCGGCACCGTGGCGCCTTGCAGCACGGCGAGCGCCGCACGGTCCAGATCCGCATCCCCTGAGGAACGAGAGAGCCTGGCAGACAGGACCCGGCCGGACGAGTCGACCGTGAAGGCGACATACGGCCTGCCTTCCGCGCCTCGGGCCTTGGCAGAACTGGGATAGCGCGTGTGCCGCTTGATCCAGGCACCCAGACGGGAGTCCCATTTGCTGGAGTCGCCGGAGCGCGACGTCGATTCCGCTGCCTTCGGCGCGGCGGTCCTGGCCGCGGGCCGTGCGTCGGCGCTGGCGACGGTTGCCGTCTTCGGCGGAGCCGCCTTCTCCTTCTTAAGCCGCGGCTTGGGCTTCTCGACAGGTTTTTTCGCCTTGGCCTCGACCGGTTTCTTGTCTTTGACAATTTCGACCGGTTTCGGCTGCGGCAAGGGAATGACGACGTCTGGCGTGACAGCCTCGACAACATCCGGGATGACCTCATCCGGCGGCGGCTGATCGGCCTGTTCAGCCGTTTCGGTCCGGTTGGGTTCGGCCTCGTCGGGCGCGACCGCTTCCGGCGGCTCGACAACCGGCTCCGCCTTTTCGACCGGTTCTTCAGGTGTCGGCTCGGTCGTCGGTGTCGGTTCGGTCTGATCTGGCGTCACCGCGTCCAGCGCGGCGACCTGTTCTTGTACGACCGGCATCACCACCATCGGCGCCATCTCGATCACCTGGGCCGGTGGCGGACCGCCGTCCGCTTCGGTGACCATGGTGAGATTCTGCACTGCATAGGCGACCGCGACATGGGCTCCGAGGACCAGCGCGGCAGCACCGGCCCACAAGCCAAGGTCGCGCCAGCCGAAGCGCGACATCTGGACCGAGGGCACGGCGACCGCTTGCGTCATGGCGCCGCCGCACCGGTGGCTGTGGGCGCGGGGGCATTGGACGCGGGAGCCGTCTCCAGGCCGACCAGCGCGATCTTCAGATAGCCGGCGCCGCGCAACAGGTTCATCGCCTCCATCAGGTCGCCATAGGCGACCGCCTTGTCGGCGCGCAGGAAGATGCGCGTCTGCTTGTCGCCCTTGGTCTTGGCGTCCAGCGTCGCGGCGAAAGCCGGGCGTGGCACGCCGTCATTGCCGATCGCCAGCGTCAGATCGTCCTTCAGCGTCAGGAACAGCGGTGTCTCGGGCCTCGGCGCGGGCGTTGCGGTCGAACCCGGCAGATCGACATTGACATCCACCGTGGCCAGCGGTGCCGCGACCATGAAGATGATCAACAGCACCAGGATGACATCGATGAACGGGGTGACGTTGATCTCGTGGCTTTCCTCGAGATCGTCATCCATGGTCTGTCGGATTCTGCTTCCCATGGCGCTACTCCGCTGCCAGTGGCGCGGCCGGCGCGACGGTGCGGAAGTCGAGGTCGCGGCTGACCAGTCGTTCGACCCCTGCCGAGGCATCGGCGAGGATCTGCCGATAGCCGGCTATCGAGCGGGCGAAGACGTTATAGATGACGACGGCCGGTATGGCCGCGACCAGGCCCATCGCGGTGGCCAGCAGCGCTTCGGCGATGCCCGGCGCGACCACGGCGAGATTGGTGGTCTGCGCCTGCGAGATGCCGATGAAGGCGTTCATGATGCCCCAGACCGTGCCGAACAGGCCGACGAAGGGCGCCGTCGAGCCGATCGTCGCCAGCACGCCGGTGCCGCGTGACATGCGCCGCGCCGCCGCCGCCTCGATGCGCGACAGGCGCGACGTAACCCGTTCCTTGAGGCCATCGCCTGAGACATGATCGAGGGCGCCGGCTGAGAGTGCGGTCTCCTCCTCGGCCGCCCGCACCAGCAGCGCGCCCGGGCCGCCGCTGCGGTCGAGGGTACTGCTGGCCTGCTTCAGCGTGGCGGCCTTGCCGATCGCCCGCACGGCGCGACGGATGCGCAGCTTGCCGCCGAAAAGCTCCAGCGACTTGGCCAGCCATATCGTCCAGGTGACGAGGGAGGCAAAGGCCAGCCCGATCATCACCGCCTTGACGACGATATCGGCCGCCATGAACATGCCCCATGGCGACAGGTCATGCGGCAAGGTCAATTCCATCGCCGTCGAAGGTCCGGCCTCGGCTGGCGCGGCCGTGTTCGGCTGGGTGCCCGGCTGCGAAGGCGCCATCGTGGCCGGCGGAGCGACTGCCGGTGCGGCGGGCGCCGGCGCAATCGGCGCTGGGGCCGTGGGAGCAACCGGGGTGGGGGCATCAATCGCCGGCGCGGCACCGGCCGGTTGCTCCTGGGCCATCGCGCTGCCGGCCGACAGGATGACGGATGCGACCAACGCCGCCAACAAACCAGTTCTCGACAACAGCTTCTTCCTTGTTCTCACAGCGGCCAGCCGCCTTCTATTTCCCGCCGCCGCACCAGATCTCGTCACTGCACATAGCCGACAGGCTGGCCGGTGACGGGGTGCGCGAACACGCCCATCTCCACGCCGAAAATGCCTTTCAGCACATCGCTGCGCATGATCTCGCCGGGTGTGCCGCGCGTCAGCAGCTTGCCGTCCTTGAGCGCGATCAGCTCGTCGCAGTAGCGCGCCGCCATGTTGGGATCGTGCAGCACGACGACGACGCACAGGTCGCGTTTGCGGCTGAGCTCCTTGACCAGCCCGAGCACCTCGACCTGATGGGCGATGTCGAGTGCCGAGATCGGCTCGTCGAGCAGCATGACGCCGGCGTTCTGCGCCACCAGCATGGCGAGCCAGGCGCGCTGGCGCTCGCCGCCCGACAATTCGTCCACCAGCCGGTCGGCAAAACCTTCCATGTCGGTCAGGGCCAGCGCCTCCTCGACATGCTGCCTGTCCTGCGCGCGGAAACGGCCAAGCGCGCCGTGCCAGGGATAGCGTCCCAACGTCGCCAGTTCGCGCACGGTCAGGCCAGTCGCCGCCGGTGTCGTCTGCGGCAGATAGGCAAGCGCGCGGGCAAATTCGCGGGCGCCCCATTGCGGCAGCGGACGCTTGGCGAAAGTGATGGCGCCTGAACTCGCCGGCTGCTGGCGCGCCATGAGCTTGATCAGCGTCGACTTGCCCGAACCATTGTGGCCGATCAGCCCATAGACCCGCGAGCGCTGCAGTTCGAGCGAGACCGGACCGAGCAGCGTCCGCTCGCCGACGGCAAAGCGCACCGCGTCGATATGGAAGGCAGTCTGGGCATCAATTCCAGCCATGCTCATGGCTTTTCTCCAGTGCGGCCGCCCGCATTTCCAGATTCCGGCTTTCAACGGCTCATGCCCGGTTGACTATGAAACATGACCTTACTAGTCAACATTGAAGATGACTGCAACGATCAACAAATCGTCGCGACCGGCAATATCGACATGAAATTTGGAAAAGGGGGGCAGGATGATCTCGGGACGTGGACTGATTTGGCAGGACCGGATGGCGCGAAAGCGCTTGCTGATGGCAGCGGTGTCGGTGCCGGCCCTGCTTGGCTGCGGCCATGCCCTGGCCCAGGAGACGGTCACCACCACCCTGGACCCGATCAACGTCCAGGAACGTGTCGAAAGCGCCTTCGGGCCGGTCAAGGGCTACGTGGCCACCAAGGGCTCCACCGGCACCAAGACCGACACGCCGCTGATCGAGACGCCCCAGTCGATATCGGTGATCACCAAGGACCAGATGGAAGCACAGGCGATCGACAACCTCGGCGGCGTTCTGCGCTACACGCCCGGCGCCACCGGCGATCTCTACGGCACCGACAATCGCGGCCTCGGCCTGCAATTGCGCGGCATTTCGAACGCCAACGGCGTCTTCTACAGGGACGGGCTGCAGCTCAAGGAGAGCAATTTCACCCTGTTCACCGCACTCGATTCCTATGGCGCGGAACGCTACGAGGTGCTGCGCGGACCAGCGTCGGTGCTCTACGGCCAGGCTAGCCCCGGCGGCATCATCAACTATGTCAGCAAGCGGCCGACCGAGGAAAACCTGCGCGAGATCGAACTCGGTGGCGGCAGCTTCAATCGCTATGAAGGCAAGTTCGATTTCAGCGGTGCCGTGAACGCCGACAAGTCGCTGCTGTTTCGCCTCACCGGTGCCGCTCACATGGGCGACACGCAGACCAATTTCGTCAAGGACGATCGCATCTTCATCGCGCCGGCGATCACCTGGCAGCCCGATGCCGACACCAGCCTGACCATCCTCGCCAACTATCAGCGCGACCGCTCGGGATGGGCGATGCAGTACCTGCCTGCCTACGGCACGGTCATACCGGGCAAGGACGGCAAGTACCTGCCGAACAGCATGTTCGTCGGCGAACCCGGCTTCGATTCCTACAACAACGACCAGGCCTCGATCGGCTACGAATTCGATCACCGTTTCAACGAAACTTGGCAGGTGCGACAGCATGCCCGCTACGTCCACCTCACCCACACCGAGGAGGGCGTCTTTGGTGGCGGACTGACGGACTCGAACGGCCTGGAACCTTCAAGCGGCGACTACTACCGTTACGCAGATGCCGGCGGCACCAAACTCAGCGGCGTCACCATCGACAACCAGGCACAAGCCGATTTCGACACCGGGCCGCTTGCCCACACGCTGCTCGTCGGCCTCGACTACAAACGCTACACTTACCGCGACTATGCCTCGGAAGGGACCGTCGAGGACGGTTTCAACATCTTCGATCCGGTTTACGGGTACCCGATCACCGATCTGACGCCCTACACCGATACCGACACCACCCAGCAGCAGGTCGGTCTCTATGCCCAGGACCAGGTCAAGTTCGGCAACTGGCGGCTGACCCTTGGCGGCCGCCAGGATTGGTCGGATGCCAAGGTCTACGGCAATCTGGCCGGCGGCTACATTCCCGAGCAGAAGGACAACGCCTTCACCAGCCGCGCCGGCCTGGTCTATCTCGCAGACAACGGCCTGGCACCCTATGTCAGCTATTCCGAGTCGTTCCAGCCGGTGGCCGGCGCCGATAGCGACGGCAATCTGTTCGTGCCCGAGACCGGCAGGCAGTACGAGATCGGCCTGAAGTACCAGCCGACTGGCTGGAATTCCTTCATTACGGCATCGGTTTTCGACCTGACCCGACAGAATGTCGTGCGTTCCGGTAATGAGGGCTCACCCAACGATCTGTTCCAGACCGGTGAGATCCGTTCGCGCGGCGTGGAATTCGAGGCCGTTGCCAGCCTCGATTCCGGCTTCGACCTGAGAGCGGCCTACACCTATCTCGACACGAAGATCACCAGGGCGACCGCTGTCGAAGACGTCAACGGCGTCTGGGTCAGCAACGAGGGCAACACGCCCTTCGGCGTGCCGGCCCATTCCGCATCGCTTTGGGCCAATTACACCTTCATGAGCGGCAAGCTCGAAGGTCTCGGCCTGGGCGCCGGTGTCCGCTATGTCGGCTCGACCTATGGCGACGACGCCAACAGCTTCAAGGTTCCGTCGGTCGTGCTCGCCGACGCGGCGGTGCATTACGCCTGGCAGAACGCCACGCTCAGCCTCAATGCCAGCAATCTGTTCGACAAACGCTACGTCGCCTCCTGCTTCTCCTCGGGCTTCGGCTGCTTCTACGGCGAGGGCCGCAGGATCAACGGTTCGGTGAAATACACATGGTAGAAGCAATGTGGCGGGCCGGCCCAAAATGGCGGCGCTGACACGGCGCCAGTATCTTGCCGGCCTCGCCGCGACCGGCCTCGCTTTGCCGGGCGGCACGGCACGCGCGGCACCTGCCCGCGTCGTCTGCCTGGAATGGACATCGGCCGAAATGGTGGTCTCGCTCGGCGTGTCGCCGCTCGCCGTCGGCGACACCAGGGGTTATGGCGACTGGGTCCAGGGCCCGGCGCTGCCGCAGGCCACCATCGACCTGGGATCGCGCAGCGAGCCCAATCTCGAACTGCTTCGGGAATTGCGGCCCGACCTGATCGTCGGCGCCTATGGCTATGGCTTGGACGAGAACAGCTTCACCAGATTGGCGCCGACCTTCAATGTGCCGTTCTACAGCGGCAAGGCTCCACCTTACGCGCAGGCGCAGCAGGTGACGCTGCAGCTTGGCGACATGCTTGGCCGTGGGACGGAAGCAGAAAACCTTGTCGGGCGCACCGAAGCCTCGATCGCCCAAGCGCGTGCCAGGCTGGAGCGGGCGGCGCAAAAACCGGTCTGCGTCGTCAGCATGTTCGACGATCGCCATGTCCGCGTCTACGGCGCCGGCAGCCTGCTGCAGAACGTCCTCGACCGGCTCGGCCTCGTCAATGCCTGGACTGGCGCCACCAATGAATGGGGTTTTTCGACGGTCGGCATCGAGGAACTGGTCGCCGTCGGCGAGGCGCAACTGATCTCGCTCGATCCGATCCCGCCGCACGTCAGGATCAGGATCGCCCGCAACTCGCTCTGGGCCAATCTGCCCTGCGTCCGGAACGGCCAGGTGCGGACCATTCCGCCGGTCTGGCCGTTCGGCGGTCTTACTGCCGCCGCGCGTTTCGCCGAATTCGTGGCAGCGGCATGATCGCTCAGGCAATGTCCCTGCCGCGACAGCGCGACGGCATCGGCGCGCTCATCCTGCTGGTGGCCGTGCCCGCGGGTCTGGCGCTGGTGCTGAGCGTCATCGATCTCATCCACCTTCTGCCGGCGCACCTGTGGTGGCAGGCGCTCACCGCCCCCGACACATCCGATCCAGTGCAGTTGCTGTATCGCTATGCTTTCCTGCCACGTGTCGCCGTCAGCGTGCTGGCCGGCGCGGCGCTCGGTCTCGCCGGTGTCGTCATGCAGCATGTGCTGCGCAACCCGCTGGCCGAGCCGACCACGATCGGCACCAATGCCGGAGCAAGCCTCGCTTTGGCGGCCGCCACCCTCTACGCACCATGGCTGCTGGAAGGCGGCCGTGAAGGGGTGGCGCTGGCTGGCGGCGCTCTCGCCACATCAGCCGTTTTCGCACTGGCGCGCGGGCGCAGCTTTTCGCCAGTGTCGATCATCATCGCCGGCCTCGTCGTCAGCCTCAGTTTCGGTTCGGCCGGCGCGCTGCTGATGGCGCTCAACCGCGAATACACCGAGGAGCTGTTCATCTGGCAGAGCGGCTCGCTGGTGCAGAATGGCGATGCGGCCGTCGTTGCTCTGGCGCCGTGGCTGCTGGCCGGCATCTGCGCCGCGTTCCTGCTCTGGCGACCGCTACGCCTGCTCGATCTCAGCGACGACGGCGCGGCATCGCTCGGCACCCGCCCGGCCGTCATCCGCCTTGCCGGCATGGCTGTCGCCGTCTCGCTTGGCGCGTTGGTCGTCGCCGAGGTCGGCGTCATCGGGTTCGTGGCGCTCGCTGCCCCGGCGCTGGCGCGGCTGGCCGGAGCGCGCACGCTTGGCCGCCGCCTGGTCTGGTCGCCGCTGGTCGGCGGCGCCCTGCTCTGGTTCACCGACCGTCTGGTGCAGCATCTGCCGTTCGCCGGCGAAATCCCCGCCGGCACCGCGACCGCTTTGCTCGGCGCGCCGCTGCTGCTGTTCCTGTTGCCGCGAATGCGAACCACCCCCGAAAGGCAGGCCGACATGGTGTCGTCGATACGCCTGCCGACAAACGGCCTGCCGTTGATCGCGGGCCTGCTGGCGCTCATCCTCGCGGTTGTCCTCGCCATCGGCTTTGGCCGTGGCGCAGGCGGTTGGCACTGGATCGCATCCGAGGATTTGACCGAGCTGCTTGCCCTGCGCGCGCCTCGCGTCGTCGTAGCCCTGTCGGCGGGCGTCCTGCTCGCGGTCGCTGGCACGCTGATGCAGCGCATGACCGGCAACCCGATGGCAGCACCCGAAGTGCTCGGCATTTCCGGCGGCGCCTCTTTCGGCGTGCTGGCGCTGCTGTTGCTCAGCGACGGCTTCGACCGCGCGGCAATGCTCGGCGCCGCACTCGCGGGCGCCTTGCTGGCGCTGACGATCGTCGTGCTGGTCGGGCGGCGCAATGCACTGTCGCCGGCGCGGCTGCTGCTTGCCGGCGTCGCCGTGGCGACGGTCGCGTCGGCCTTCGCCGCGCTGCTTCTGGCCAGCGGCGATCCGCGCACGGGCTTCCTGCTCGCCTGGCTATCGGGATCGACCTATCGCGCAACGCCCAATGATGCCTTCACTGCCGCTGCGGTCGCGGTCGCCGTCCTCGCGCTGGCGCCGCTGACGGCGCGCTGGCTCGATATAGTGCCGCTCGGCGAAACTGCCGCGCGTGGCCTTGGCCTGCGGCTTGGACGGGTTCGCGCCATTCTGCTGGCACTTACCGCGCTGGCCACCGCAACCGCGACATTGGTCATCGGCCCGCTGAGCTTCGTCGGCCTGATGGCGCCGCATCTCGCGCGCATGCTCGGCTTCCGCCGTGCCGTGCCGCAGCTTCTGGCCTCGGCCATGACAGGCGGGCTGATCCTCGTTGCCGCCGACTGGGCAGGCCGGACGCTGATCTTTCCCTGGCAGGTGCCGGCCGGGCTCATCGCCGCCTTCGTCGGCGGTCCCTATTTCATGGCGCTGATGTGGAAAAGCAGGCAATGAAGTCGGCCCTGGCATATTGCCGGCCCTGCCCTGCCGATTGTAAGCAGCGCCCATCGATGGCGGCCGGTGCCCTCGCCGCGTCCATCAAGACAGCTTGCGGTTCACCTCGATGATCAGACGTTTCCTGTCCTATTACGCGCCCTGGAAGGGGCTGTTCGCGCTCGACTTCTCCTGCGCGGTGCTGGCCGGCCTGCTCGAACTCGGCTTTCCCATGGCGGTCCGCACCTTCGTCGACCAGCTCCTGCCACGGCAGGACTGGACGCTGATCATCATCGCCTCGTCCGGGCTGCTGGTAATCTATCTGCTCAACACGGTGCTGATGGCGGTCGTCACCTATTGGGGCCACATGCTTGGCATCAACATCGAGACCGAGATGCGGCGCAAGAGCTTCGATCATCTGCAGAAACTGTCGTTCCGCTTCTACGACAACCACAAGACCGGCCATCTCGTCGGTCGCGTCACCAAGGATCTCGAGGAGATCGGCGAGATCGCGCATCATGGCCCCGAGGACCTGTTCATCGCCATCATGACGTTCGCCGGCGCCTTCGTGCTGATGTTCACGGTCAACATGCATCTGGCGCTGATCACGGCGGTGATCGTGCCTCTGATCGCCTGGGTGACGATGCGCTACGGCGACCGCATGGAGCGCAACTGGCAGGCGCTCTACCGGCGTGTCGGCGATTTCAACGTCCGCATCGAGGAGAATGTCGGCGGCATGCGCGTCGTCCAGGCCTTCGCCAACGAGGAGCATGAGCGCACGCTGTTCGCGCATGACAACCAGCGCTACCGCCAGACCAAGCTCGACGCCTACCGCATCATGTCGGCCAGCAATTCGCTGAACTACATGGGTATAAGGCTGATCCAGCTCGTGGTCATGATTGCCGGCAGCTACCTCGTCATCACGGGAGGCCTGAGCAATGGCGGCTTCGTCGGCTTCCTGCTTTTGGTCGGCGTCTTCGTGCGGCCGATCGAGAAGATCAATTCGGTGATCGAGACCTATCCAAAAGGCATTGCCGGCTTCCGCCGCTACACAGAGTTGCTCGACACCGAACCCGACATCGCCGACCGGCCCGGTGCCGTTACCGCCAGCGGCCTCAAGGGCTCCATCGAATATCGCGGTGTGAGCTTCGGCTACGGCGACGGCAAGCCGGTGCTGAAGGATATCGATCTCACCATCCGCGCCGGCGAAACCATCGCCTTCGTCGGGCCGTCAGGTGCCGGCAAGACCACCATATGCTCGCTGCTGCCGCGGTTCTACGAAGTCAGCGCCGGGCGGATCAGCATCGACGGCATCGATATCAGGGACATGACGCTCGCTTCGCTGCGCGGCCAGATCGGCATCGTCCAGCAGGATGTCTTCCTGTTCGGCGGCTCGATCCGCGAAAACATTGCCTATGGCCGTCTCGGCGCCTCCGACGACGCCATCGCCGATGCCGCGCGGCGGGCGCAGCTCGACGGCATGATATCAGGCCTGCCGGCCGGTTACGACACGATCATCGGCGAGCGCGGCGTAAAACTGTCCGGCGGCCAGAAGCAGCGGCTGGCGATTGCCCGTATGTTCTTGAAGAACCCGCCGATCCTGATCCTCGACGAGGCGACGTCGGCGCTCGACACCGAGACCGAGCGCGAAATCCAGAAATCGCTGGCCGAACTTGCCGAAGGCCGAACCACGCTGGTCATCGCACACCGGCTGGCCACGATCCGCGGCGCCGACCGCATCGTCGTCGTCTCGGAGTCGGGCGTCGTCGAGCAGGGGTCGCACAGCGAACTGATCCGTGCCGGCGGCATCTATCGACGCCTGCACGACGCCCAGCATCTGGTGTCATCGCGTTGATCCACTATGGTAGCGGCCAAGCAGGGAGCCCCCGGATGATCAAGGCAACGCCCTTCGACTTTCCCTTTGACGGCAGGCTGGTGGCCGAAAACACCGCGCTGATCGTCATCGACCTGCAGCAGGATTTCCTGTCGACGACGGGCTACTTCGCCAGGCAGGGCTATGATCCGTCGCCTCTGAGAGCGATCCTGCCGACGGTGAGCCGGCTGATCGCGGCCGCGCGCAAGGCCGGCGTCAGGGTCATCCATACCAGGCAGGGCTATAGGGCCGACATGGCCGATATGACGCCTTACGAAAAATGGCGCCGCAAGCGCTCCGGTCTCGACGGCACCGATATCCTGCTGCGCTCGGGCACGGGGTTCCAGATCGTTCCGGAGATCGACGTGGCACCGCACGACATCATCGTCGACAAGACCTGCAACAGCGCCTTCATTTATACGGATTTCGAGCTTGTGCTCCGCGCGCAAGGCATCACGCATCTCATGTTTTCCGGATGCACGACGGATGTCTGCGTCCACACCACGCTGCGCGAAGCCTGCGACCGCAACTTTCAATGCCTGACGATTTCCGACGCCTGCGCCAGCGGCGACAAACAAGCCCACGAGGCCGCGCTTCATATGGTGACGGTCGAAGATGGCGTCTTCGGCGCGCTGGCGGATTCGGGCGCTGTCATTGAAGGCCTGTCGCGGCTTGGCGACAGGCCAGAGGCAACAAAAGGCTGAAGGACTTCAGCCCGTTGCGCGCGTCTCCAATCCTGCACGAGACGCATATGCCCCAGGCTGGAATGCCTCGTGTTCGCGACGCGCCAGCGAATTGCGCAGCAGGGCGATCGTTTCCCGGCCGAGCGTTGCGATCTCGCGTGGCGTGTCGACACCGACAATCATGAATTCATCGATCCCGAGGGCTGCATAGGCAAGCAGCGACAGGGCGGCCTGGGCTGGCGGCCCGGCAACATCGACCGCCTTGTGACCGGAGGCGGAAGCACCTTGGTGAATCCCGACCGGAAGCGCGAAGCGCAGCTTGCCGGCCCGGCCATGTTCGGCGGCGGAGCGGCGCACCCGCTCCATCAATTGCCGGATCTCGTCGATCGAGCCCGGCGCCAGTTCAAAGACATCGGCATGTCGGCCGGCCACCTTGAGCGCCGTTCCGGACTGCCCGCCCATGCGGATGACCAGGTCGGCGCCGTGCGGTCCCTTGCGCGGCACGTAGCCGCCCTTGATGCTGTAGAACGTTCCTTCGTGGTCGAAGGGCCGGTCGTTCGACCACAGCCGCTTCAGCAGCACCAGATATTCGTCTATTCGCTGCCAGATGACGGTGTGCCCGACCGGCCGTGTTTCGGCGTCGGCATCGCTCAGCGGCTCGCTGATCATTCTCAGCGCCAGGCGTCCGCCGCTTTGCCTGTCGATCGACGCCAGTTGGCGGGCCGCCACGGTCGGTTCGACCACGCCCGCCCAATGGGTGAGCACGACTTCCAGTGACGAGGTGCGATCGAGCACCTGGGCCGCAAGATCCATGTTGGTCAGCAGTCCGGCCGAATCGTCGACGACGATCTTGCGGAAGCCGCCGTCCTCGATCAGCCCGAGCTTGGTCGCGGTCTCGGCAAAGTCGTAGAAAAAGGGAACCGCGGCATCGGCGGTCTTGCCGGGAATATGCGTGAACTCGATCGGCATTGCCATGTCCTCCGTGGTGTCGGGCGCGCGAAAGCACGCCGAGGATTCGGTTCATTCAACTCCGATTGCTTGTAAGCGGTGGGGGCGGCTAACCCCGGTCGATCTGACGACTCAGGGAATAAGACCCAGAACAACGGCCCCGGTGAACACGAACGCAAGGGCAAAGACGAGATAGGCGAAAGCCCCGGCATAGGCCGGGCGGAAGGTCTGGGCATTGGCCGCCCGCTGACCACTGCGATCCGTCTGGGCGTTCTGGATATAGGACATATCGACCTCCGTCTCGTCGGTTAATCTATAAAACTTGTAGACTTTGTCGATTGCTATTTTTCGGTCGAATCTAGAATAATTTTCTCCTAGGTGATGGGAAGTTGGTAGCCACTTGCTTACAGGGGCACTCGGGCGGCCGATCCGTATGGCGCGTCCGTTTTCGGGTCTGCGTCCGAATGGACCTATGGCCTTGCCCTCGCGGCATTCAATTCGTGGATTGGCCGCCCGTCGCCGGCGCGGTAGCATCGCCCAACCAGCAAAGCGAAATCGTCACATAGGGGCAGAAAAAATGGGCACGAGACTGGCCGGCAAGGTCGCCATCATTTCGGGCGGCGCGACGGGAATGGGTGGAGCAGCCTCGGAGCTGTTCGCCGCCGAAGGCGCCAAGGTGGCGATCATCGACCGCAACGGCGAGGCGGCCGCCGCAACCGCAGCGACAATCAGGGCACGCGGCCATGTCGCCGAGCATTTTGTCGCCGACGTCTCCGACGAGGCACAGGTCGAAGCCGCCGTGAAGGGTGCTATCGAAAAACTCGGGCCCATCACCGTGCTGTTCAACCACGCCGGCACCATCGTGATAAAGCCCTTCCTGGAGACCACGGTGCAGGAATGGGATTGGCTGCATGCCGTCAATGTGCGCTCGATGTTCCTGATGACGCGCGCCGTTTTGCCCGGCATGATTGCGGCGGGCGGCGGCTCGATCGTCTGCACCTCGTCGATCTCGGCGGTGGCGGCTACTCCCAACGAAGTGCTCTACGACACCACCAAGGGCGCTTGCCACATGTTCGCCCGCGCCATCGCCGTCGAGTTCCGCGACCGCAACATCCGCTGCAACGCCGTCTGCCCGGGCTTCATCCGCACGCCGCACGGCCTGCGCGAGGTTGCCGACCTCGGCAGGCTCGGCATCGATGTCTCGGACGCAGCGCTGGCCGCGCAGCAGGGCCGCATCGGCGAGCCGGAAGAGGTGGCGAGGGCGGCGCTTTACCTCGCCAGCGACGAGTCGAGCTTCGTCAACGGCACGCATCTGTTCGTCGACAACGGTTTTACCGCGATGTGAACAGCTACGCCGACAGCCGCCCGGCTGTCAGCGCTCTTCCCGTCTAAATGGCTTGAGCAGCGCCGACGGTGCCACCGCGTTGCGCGACATCACAGCCATGGCGACGATGGTGAAGATGAACGGCAGCATCAGGAACGCCTCGTAGGGGATGTGTCCGAGCCCGCTCGCCTGCATGCGCAGCTGCAAGGCATCGACGAAGGCGAACAGAAGTGCCGCACCCGCCGAGCGCCATGGATCCCAGCGGCCGAAGACGACCAGCGCGATGGCCACCCAGCCGCGCCCCGACACCACGCCGAAGGTGAAGGCGTTGAACTGCGCCATCGACAGGAAGGCGCCGGCCAGCCCCATCAGCGCGCCGCCGAGGACAACCGCCTGAAAGCGTGTGGCGATGACACTGACACCGGCCGAATCCGCGGCACGCGGATTTTCACCGACCATGCGCACCGACAGGCCCCATGGCGTGCGGTAGAGCATGAAAGCGGCCAAGGGAATGGCCAGGATCGCCATGTAGACCAGCGCGAACTGGTTGAACACCGCCGGCCCGAGCACCGGAATGTCGGCCAGGATCGGGATCGGCAGCGTCTGAAAACCATTGATGTTGGGCGGCACAGACTGCTGGCCGAAGATCAGCCGGTAGAGGAAATAGGCAAGGCCCGACGAGAACAGCGTCACGCCGATGCCGCAGACATGCTGGCTGAGGCCGAGCACCACCGTGAACAACGCATGCAGCGCACCCATCAGCATGCCGGTCAGCACCGCCGCCAGCACGCCGAGCCACAGGCTGCCGCTGAGGCTGGCAGCGGTGAAGCCTGTCATCGCCGACAAAAGCATGATGCCTTCGATGCCGAGATTGAGCACGCCGGCCCGTTCCGAGAACATTTCGCCCAGCGTTGCAAAAGCCAGCGGCGTGGCGATACGAATGATCGCGGCCAGAAAACCGACCTGGAAGATCTGTTCGAACACCGCGCTCATCGGGCAACCCCGACGCGGCGGATGCGATAGGCGGTGAACAGCAGCGCCACCAGCATGGCGAGCAGTGCAGTGCCCTGGATGACATCGCTGAGGAAGGCCGGCACGCCGGTCGCCCGCGACATCGCCTCGGCGCCGGTCATCACGGCGGCAAGGAAGATCGCCGCCGGCACGACGCCAAGCGGGTTGAGCCGCGCCAGCATGGCAACGACGATGCCGGAATAGCCGTAGCCCGGCGAGATGTCGCTCATCACCTGGAAATGCACGCCGCCGACCTCGCCGACGCCGGCCAGTCCGGCCAGCGCGCCGGACAGCAGCGCTGTCGAGATCAGCACGCGCTCGACATGGATGCCGCCATATCTGGCCGCTTCCGGGTTTTCGCCGGTGACCCTTATCCTGAAGCCGAGCGTGGTGCGCACGATCAGGAACCAGATCAGCGGTGCCGCCAGCAGCGCCACGATAACGCCGAGATGCAGCCTTGTACCTTCGATCAGCACAGGGAAATTGGCCGAATCCTCTATCGGCGGCGAGATCGGATAGCCGCTGAAGGAGTCCTTCCACGGTCCTTCGATCAGCGCCATCAGCGCGTAGTAGATGACCGAGTTGAGCAGCAGCGAACTGACGACATCGTCGACCTTGAATTTTACCCTGAGGGTCGCCGGCACCAGCGCGACCGCGGCCCCGGCCGCAGCGCCTGCGACCGCCATCAACACCATGGCGAGCGGTCCCGGCATCGGGATGGCGCCGACAAAGCAGCTGGCCACCGCGCCGGCCAGCAATTGACCCTCGGCGCCGATGTTCCAGAATTTTGCCCGGAAGGCGACCGCCACCGCCAGTCCGGTGAAGATCATCGGCGCGGCGCGCACCATCGTTTCGGTGATCGCATAGCTGTCGCCCAGCGAGGCCGTGAACATCACGCCATACGCATTGAGCACGCCGGCGCCGGCCAGCGCGATCAGACCGCTGCACAGGACGAGCGTCGCGCCGATAGCCAGCAGCGGTAAAGCGAGGTTGAACCAGGCGGGCGTCGAGGTGCGGACTTCCAGGCGAAACATCAGGCGTGTCCCTCCGCCCCGGTCATCATCAGGCCGAGCTGTGCGATCGTTGCATCGGCGCTGTCGAGCGTGCCGACAATGCGGCCCTCATACATCACCGCGATGCGATCGCAGAGCACCAGCAGCTCTTCCAGATCCTCGCCGATGACGATGATGCCGCAGCCCTTGGCCCGCATGTCGAGGAACTTTTCGTGGATGAAACGCGCCGCGCCGATATCGAGGCCGCGCGTCGGCTGCGAGACGATCAGAACCTTCGGGTCGAAAGCGAGTTCGCGCGCCAGAAGGGCCTTCTGCAGATTGCCGCCGGACAGCGCTCCCGCGCGGGTCATCGGCCCGGGGCACCTGATATCATAGGCCTTGATCTGCTCTTCCGCGAAGGCGCGGATCGCATCCGGCTTGAGCAGGCCCTTGCTGCTGAACGCCGCGGTGCCGATGCGCGGCAACACCATCGAATCGGCAAGCGGCAGGTTGGTAACCAGCCCCGTCGTCATACGGTCTTCCGGGATGCGGCCAAGACCGAGCGCCTGCACTTCGCGCGGCGAAAAGCGTGAGACTTTCTGGCCGGCGATCGTCATCCGGCCGGCGTCAGGTACGCGCACGCCGGAGATGACCTCCGCCAGCGCGCGCTGGCCATTGCCCGACACGCCGGCAATGCCGAGGATTTCGCCTGCACGCACGGCAAGCGACACGTCGCGCAGCGCCGTACCCGAATGACGCGAGGTGGAAATGCCATTGAGGGTGAGCACAGCGGCACCCGGCGTCGATGGTCCCCGCGCCGGCGGCACGATCTCATGGCCGCACATCAGTTGCGCCATTGCGGACGATGTCGTGTTGGCGGGATCGTCGACGCGGCCGGCGACGCGCCCATGCCGCAGCACGGTGCAGCGATGCGTCAGTGCCCGCACCTCGTTGAGCTTGTGCGAGATGAAGATGATGCCGAGCCCTTGCGCCGCCATCGACCGCAACGCCGAAAACAGCCCGTCGACCTCGCTCGGCGCCAGCACCGCCGTCGGCTCGTCGAGGATCAAGAGCCTGGCGCCGCGAAACAGTGCCTTGACGATTTCGAGCCGCTGCTGCTCGCCGACCGACAGCGCCGAGACCGGAAGATCGGGATCAAGCGTCAGCCCATGCTGGCGGCCGATCTCGGCCAGCCGCGCCAGCCCGCCGGCGCGGTCGATCCGCCCTGTCTTGCCGGGAATGCCTATCAGCAGGTTCTCCAGCACCGTCAGCCTTGGCGCCAGATGAAAATGCTGGTGCACCATACCGATGCCGGCGGCTAGCGCATCGGCGGAACTTGTGATCCGCACCGGCCTGCCCTGGATGAGAATCTCGCCGGCGTCGGGCGCATAGGCGCCGAACAGCACATTCATCAGCGTCGTCTTGCCGGCGCCGTTCTCGCCCAGCAACCCGAGGATTTCGCCGGGCGCGACGCTGAGATCAACGGCCTCGTTCGCCTTGACGACGCCGAAGCTCTTGGTGATGCCGCGCATTTCGATGAGGGGGGCGGACAAGGGGGCTCCTGAACGGACGGGCTTTGCGATTCAGCTTTGATTGAGAGGAATACGCTGCACCCCCCTCTGGCCTGCCGGCCATCTCCCCCTCAAGGGGGAAATTGGATGTCATATCGGCTTTCGCCAATTTTCTTGAAAGAACAGCGCGTCGCCGAAACTGCTAATCTCCCTCCTTGAGGGGGAGATGTCCGGCAGGACAGAGGGGGGCGCCTAGCGCCAGCCCCTCAAACCAGAACTCAATCCGAAACCGGCGTGTTCTCGTCCACGTCGACGCGGAAATTGCCTTCGAGGATCTCGGCTTTCTTCTTTTCGACCAGCTCCTTCACATCAGCCGGCAGCGTCTTGTCGAACTTGTGGTAAGGCGCCAGATGCGAGCCGCCCTTGGCCATGCGCGAGAAGTCGCCATAGTCCTGCGCGGTGAAGACGCCGGCCTTGACCAGCTTGATCGCCTGTTCGACCGTCGGATACATGTCCCAGACCGGGCCGGTGATGACCGTATCCGGGCCGAGACTCGATTGGTCGGACATGTTGGAGATGGCAAGGATCTTCTTGTCGACCGCCGCTTCGATGACACCGAAGCGCTCGGCATAGATGACGTCGACACCGGCGTCGATCTGCGCGACCGCCGCTTCCTTGGCCTTGGGCGGATCGAAGAACGAGCCGATGAAGGCGACCTTCTTCTTGATGTTCGGGTTGACCTCCTTGGCGCCGGCGAAGAAGGCGTTGACCAGCCGGTTCACTTCCGGAATGCCCATCGCCGCGACGGCGCCGATCGTGCCCGACTTCGACATCTTGCCGGCGATCATGCCGGAGAGATAGGCGGGCTCGTGGATCCAGTTGTCGAACACGCCGAAATTCGGTTCTGCGGGCCCAGCACCGGAGCCGAACAGCCAGGCGGTCTTCGGGAACTGCTTGGCGGTGCGGCGCGATTCACGCTCGGCGGCGAAGGCATCACCCAGCACCAGCTGGTAGCCGCCTTGCGCGTATTCGCGCATGACGCGGCTGAAATCGGCGGTCTGCACCTTCTCCGACCATTTGTATTCGATGCCGAGTTCCTTCTCGGCCTTCTGCAGGGCGACATGGATCTGGTTGTCCCATGGCTCCTCGATCGGCGTGGCGAAGATCGCCGCCACCTTCAGTTTCTTGTCCTTGCCGAAGGCTGCACCCGGCAGCACTGCCGCAGCCAGGCCAAGCGCGCCCAACTCCAGCACATTGCGTCGCGAAAGCCCTTCGCGTGCGGATTGAAATCTGTTCTTTCGGTTTTCCATTGCATTCCCCTCTGTTCGACAGCCGTGTCGAGCCGGCTGTTCTAAAAATCAGACGAGGAACTATGGAACGGGTCCGGACTTTTGTCCACGTGGTCAAATTTGACCGCACCGGATTCTCGAAGTCAGCCGGAGAGACTTGCCGATCAGACCCGTTCCAGTGCGATCGCGATGCCCTGGCCGACGCCGATGCACATGGTGGCAAGCGCATACCGGCCGCCGCGCTCGCGAAGCTCCAGCGCCGCCGTGCCGGATATGCGGGCGCCCGACATGCCCAGGGGATGGCCGAGCGCGATGGCGCCGCCATTCGGGTTGACGTGTTCGGCGTCCTCGGCAATGCCGAGCTGGCGCAGCACGGCGATGCCTTGCGAGGCAAAGGCCTCGTTGAGCTCGATGACGTCGAACTGTTTTGGCGTCAGGCCAAGCCGCGCGCAGAGTTTTTGCGTCGCCGGCAGCGGGCCGATGCCCATGATGCGCGGCGCCACGCCGGCGGCAGCCACGCCGAGGATGCGGGCGATCGGCGTCAGCCCATACTTTTTCACCGCCGCCTCGGAGGCAACGATCAGCGCCGCCGCGCCGTCATTGACGCCGGAAGCATTGCCGGCCGTCACCGTGCCGCCCTGCCGGAACGGCGTCGGCAGCTTGGCCAGCGCCTCGACCGTTGAGCCTGCGCGGGGGTGTTCATCCTTGCTGACAATGAGCGCATCGCCCTTGCGCTGCAGGATGGTCACTGGGGTGATCTCCTTCGCCAATCTTCCATTGGCTTGTGCGGCGACGGCCTTGTTCTGGCTGCGCACTGCGAAGGCGTCCTGGTCGGCCCGCGACACCGAAAAATCCTCGGCGACGTTCTCGCCGGTTTCCGGCATGGAATCGACGCCATACTGCTTCTTCATCAGCGGGTTGACGAAGCGCCAGCCGATGGTGGTGTCGTAAATCTCGGCATTGCGCGAGAACGCCGTGTCGGCCTTGGGCATGACGAAGGGTGCCCGGCTCATCGATTCGACGCCGCCCGCGATCATCAGCTCCGCCTCGCCGGCCTTGATGGCTCGGGCGGCAATGGTCAGCGCATCCATGCCGGAGCCGCACAGGCGATTGACGGTCGAGCCCGGGACCTCCTTTGGCAGCCCGGCCAGCAGCAGCGCCATGCGCGCTACGTTGCGATTGTCCTCGCCGGCCTGGTTGGCGCAGCCATAGACGACATCGTCGATCGCCTGCCAGTCGATGCCCGGATTGCGCTCGGCCAGCGCCCTCAGCGGTATCGCGCCAAGATCGTCCGATCGCACCGAAGACAGCGAGCCACCGAAGCGGCCGATCGGCGTGCGGATGTAGTCGCAGATATAGGCCTCGGCCATGTCATGCAGCCTTTGCTTTTCCGGTTCCCTCATGCGCCGCCTTGGTGCGGGCCTGCAGGTCGCGCAATGTCTTCAATTCGAGTTCGCTTGGCGCCGGTGTTTCGTCAAGCGCCTCCGCGAACTTTACCACCCAGCCACAGCTCTCCTGCACCTGCTGGCGGGTGACGCCCGGATGCAACGACACGACGGTGAATTCCTTGGTCACCGGATCCGGCTTCCAGATGGCGAGATCGGTGATGAGCAAGGTCGGACCTGATGTGTCGATGCCAAGCCGCTTGCGATGATCGCCACCCTCGCCATGGCCGAAGGAGGTGAAGAAGTCGATCTTCTCGACCATGCCGCGCTTGGTCTGCGCCATTGTGATGTAGATCTGCTTCGACGAGGTCGCGATCTCCGGCGCGCCGCCGCCGCCGGGCAGCCTGGTCTTGGGATGGAAATAGTCGCCGATGACCGTGGTGTTGATGTTGCCGAACTTGTCGAGCTGCGCCGCCCCCAAAAAACCGATCGAGATGCGGCCGCCCTGCAGCCAGTAGCGGAACATCTCCGGCACCGCGACGGTGGTGACGGCGGTCTCGCACAATTCGCCATCGCCGATCGACAGCGGCAGCACGTCGGGCGCGGTGCCGATCGTGCCGCTCTCGTAGATCAGCGTGATGTCAGGCGCATGCGTCAGCCGCGCCACATTGCAGGCCGCGGACGGTGCGCCGATGCCGACGAAGCAGACATCGTCATTCCTGAGCGCCCTGCTGGCAGCGATCGTCATCATCTCGTTGGGGGTGAAACCCAATGGATTGTCGCTCATGCCGCTTTCCTCAAATGCTCGACCCGGGCCGCGAAATCGCCGGCGCTCTTCTCCAAGACATTGGCCTGCATCCACGCCTGGAATTTGTCACGGTCGGCGGCGATCTCGTCCCATTCCAGATAGGCCGCATTGTCACGCGCATAATAGCCATGTGCGTAGGACGGGTGCGAGCCGCCTGGCACGACGGATATCGCCGCGATCGTCCAGCGCGGCAGCACGGTCAGATTGGGGTGCAGATCGTCGAAATTATCGACCACTTCCTCCACCGTCACCACCGCTCGCTTGGCCGCCAGCACCGCTTCCTTCTGGATGCCGATGATGCCTTCGACCAGCACATTGCCTTGTCTGTCGGCCTTCTGCGCATGGATGAAGGTGACGTCAGGCCTGATCGAAGGAACAGCCGCCAGCACCTCGCCGGTGAACGGACAGGTGACAGACTTGATGTTCGGATTGACCGCCGCGAGGCCAGCACCGCGATAGCCGCGAAACACCGCGCAGGGCAGACCGGCCGCGCCCGCCTCATAGGCATTGGCCATGCCGGCATGGCTGTGCTCCTCGATCTCGATCGATCTGGGGAAACCGTTCTCGATGGCGTCGCGGGCGCGCCGCAGCAGGCCGACGCCGGGATTGCCGACATAGGAGAAGACAATTTTCTTCGCCATGCCCATACCGATCATCTGGTCGTAGATCAGGTCCGGCGTCATGCGGACCAGGGTCAGGTCGCGAAAACCCTGACGGATCGCCTCATGCGCCGCCGCCGTCGGGATCAGATGGGTGAAACCCTCGAAGGCGACCGTGTCATCATCGTTCAAATTCTCCGCAACGGCCTGTTTGAGCGGCAGGAACTTGACCATCGCATCGGCTCCGGGTTCAAAAAGTTCGTATTGCGAACATATGTTTTATATGCGATACTTTCTACGCTGGGGGAGGGCGAGGAGTCAATCCTGGCGTCGATGCCGTTCCCGCGGAGTTGAGATGGACGAAGAAGCCGCTTCCCGTGATCATGTCGGCTCGCTCGAGCGCGGCCTTGCCGTCATGGAGATCCTGGCTCGGCATCCCTCGGGCATGACGCTGACCGAAATGGCCGAGGAAGCGGGCCTGACCCGCGCCGGCGCCCGCCGCTTTCTGCTGACGCTCACCGCCACCGGCTATGCAACGCAAGCCGGCCGCGTGTTCTCGCTGTCGCCACGCTTGCTGACGATCGCCCGCACCTGGCTCGGCGGCGCCTCGCTCTGGGCCTTCGCCGCACCCATCATGCGCGCTGTCGCCGCACAGCTGAACGAGGCCTGTTCGGCGGCGATCCTGTCGGGTGCCGATGTCGTCTATGTCGCCCGTATTCCCGGCCGCCGCATCCTCAGCGTGTCGCTCGATGTCGGCACCAGGCTGCCGGCCTATTGCACCTCGATGGGACGCATCCTGCTTGCCGGTCTGACGCCTCAGGAATTGGACGCATTCCTCGGCCAGGCGACGATCGAGAGACGGACGCCGAAGACGATCACCGACAGGCGTTTGTTAGCCAACGCCATCGGCAAGGCGAAAGCGGACGGCTTTGCCATCGTCGACGAGGAACTGGAACTCGGCCTGCGCTCGATCGCCGTGCCGATCCGCGACCGCGCAGAACGCACGGTCGCGGCCATCAACGTCTCGACGCAGTCGGCGCGGTTTTCGGTCGCGGAGATGGAACGGGAGATTCTGCCGGTGTTGCTGGAGGCCAGGCAGCGGATTGAAGATTTTTTTGTGGTTTAAGAGGCCTTCTCCAACAACCTTCACCGTCGGCGGGACAGCGCCCCCCTCTGCCCTGCCGGGCATCCCCCCTCTTGGGGGGAGATCGGACGTCACGCCGGCTTTCGCCAATCTCCAACGACGCAGGAATGGGCGAAGCCACCAATCTGCCAATCTCCCCCCTTGAGGGGGATGTCCGGCAGGACTGAGGGGGGCGCGAAGGATCGCGGCGTTTTGCAATTCGCCGCCGCCCCGCCGACCCTCAATGCTTGATGCGATCCCGCATGGCATACCACAGCATGCCCAGCACATAGAGCGGACCGCGCAGCGCCGTGCCGCCGGGGAATGGCATCGGGGTCAGCGTCGAGAACAAATCGAGCCGCGAGGCGTCGCCGGTGATCGCTTCGGCCAGGAGCTTGCCGGACAACGTCGACAGGATGACGCCCTTGCCGGAATAGCCATGCGCGAAATAGACTTCGCCATAGTGCCCGACATGCGGCAGCCTGGATGTCGTCACCGACACCAGCCCGCCCCAGGCGTGATCGATGCGGCAGCCCTGAAGTTGCGGGAAGGTGGCTTCCATATGCGGCCGCACGAAGCCGGCGATATCGGCCGGCGGTGACGGCGTGTAGCGCTCGCCGCCGCCGAACAGCAGCCGGCCGTCCGCCGACATCCGGTAATAGTTGACGACAAAGCGTGTGTCGGACACCGCGACATTGGCCGGGATGACATTGCGCTTGCCCTCCAGCGGCTCGGTGGCGACGATGTAGTTGCCGACCGGCATGATGCGGCTGTTGACGCGCGGCTCCAGCCCATCGAGCAGAGCGTCACCGGCCAGCACGACATGTTTTGCACGCACCGATCCCTTTGCCGTCGAGATCCGGATCGAAGGCTCACGCTCCAGCTTCACCGCCACCGAATTCTCATGGATGACGACGCCGGCAGCAGTCGCCGCGCGGGCAAGGCCGAGCGTGTAGTTCAGCGGATGCATGTGGCCGCCGAGCGGCTCATACATCGCGCCATGATATAATGTGTCGACCTTGGCTCGGGCCTGCGCCGCCGACAGGATCTCGACATCGCGGAATTTCATCACGCTTTCAAGGCACTTGGCCTCTTCCTCGAGATCCTTGAGGTCGGAACCGTTGACCGCGCCGACCAGATGACCGGTCAGCTTGAGATCGCAATCGATGGCATGGCGCTCGATGATGTCGAGCACCAGCCCGCGCGCCTCGAACGCAAGATCGAACAGCACCTTTGCCCGCTCCGGCCCGTAGAGCTTGACCAGGCCCTTGGCGCCCTTGCGCAAGCCGGGGATCATCTGGCCGCCATTGCGGCCCGATGCGCCCCAGCCGATCTTGCCGCCTTCGAGCAGCACCACCTTCAACCCGCGCTCGGCGGCGTGAAGGGCGGCCGACAGGCCGGTGCAGCCGCCGCCGACGACAACCAGGTCGGTGTCGACGTCGCCGACCAGCGCCGGATGGTCCGGCGCCGGATTGGCGGTGGCGACATAATAGGATTTTGCGATATCGAGGCCCGAATTGAAGCCCGTTGAACTGGAAGCCATGATCACACCTTCAGCAGAAGGTGGTCGCGTTCCCAGCTCGTCACCACGCCCTGGAACAGGTCGAGCTCGACGCTCTTTACGCGCAGATAAGTCTGGAAGAAATCCTCGCCGAGCAGTTCCCGCACCGGGCCGCAAGCCTCGAAACGATCGAGCGCCTCCTCCATCGTCTTCGGCAGCGTGCTCTTGATCTTGTAGGCATTGCCCGACGCCTCGGGCGAGCGCGCCAGTTTCTGCTCGACGCCGAGATAGCCGGCAAGCAGCGAGCCGGCGATCGCCAGGTAAGGATTGGAATCCGCACCCGGAAGCCGGTTCTCCACCCGCCGCGCCGCGCGGCCGCCGGCCGGCACGCGCAGGCCGCAGGAGCGGTTGTCATGCGACCATTCGATGTTGGCCGGCGCGCTGTGGTTCGGCCTGATGCGGCGGAACGAGTTCACGTTGGGCGCGAACAGCGGCATGATTTCGGGGACATATTTCTGCAGGCCGCCGATGAAGTGGCCGAACATTGCGGTGTCGGCATCGTCGCTGCCGGCAAACAAAGTCCTGCCGGCCTCGTCGATGACCGACATGTGCAGATGCATCGAGCTGCCGGCCTGTGCGGCGATCGGCTTGGCCATGAAGGTGGCGTGCATGCCGCTTTGCTGCGCGGCCTGGCGCGTCAGCCGCTTGAACAGCAGCACCTTGTCGGCCAGCGGCAGCGCATCGCCATGCAGGAAGTTGATCTCCAACTGCGCGGTTCCCGACTCATGGATCAACGTGTCGAGCGGCAGGCCGGCCGCCGCCGCATAATCGTAAATGCGGCGGATCACCGGCTCGAACTCCTCGAGCCCGGCCATATCGTAGGGATGCTGCACGGTCTCGGCGCGGCCATTGGCGCCGACCGGGGCGGTCAGCGGACGGTCGGGATCCGGATTGGGCGCGGTGAGATAGAATTCCACCTCGGGCGCCACCACTGCCCGCCAGCCGCGCTTGGCGTAGAGGTCGAGCACGGCGCGCAGCACATGGCGCGGCGAGGCCATCCAGGGCCGGTCGTCCATATGGAAGGCATCGGCAAAGACATAGGCCTTGCCGGGAGCGGCACCCGGCGCCAGGCAGAGCGTCGATACATCAGGCACCATGCGCATGTCCGGATCCGAATAGGCAAAACCCTCGTCGATCGAGCCGGAATAGCGGCCGTCGATGCTGACCAGGAAAGCGCTGCTCGGCAGATAGAGCGCGCGGTCTTCAAGCGCCTGGAGGAATTTGGCCGTCGGCAAGGCCTTGCCGCGCAGGACGCCGTTCATGTCGGGCACCAGGCACTCGACTTCGTTGATGCCGTGCCGGGCCAGCCAGGCCTTGGCATCGTTGCCGCTGGAGAGCGAGATGTTCTTGTTGTTGTCAGGCATTTTCGTTCAAATCCGTATCAGAGAGAGTATGGCTTGCGCGGCCGCATCCGTTCCGGGTTTCAGCGCCATTTGGGCTGCATTGTGCTTGAGGCGGGCGCGCATGGCATCGTCGGCCAGCAGGCCGAGAATGGCTTTCTCCAACACTCCTTCGGTCCAGCCGTCACGGCCGATATGGTCGCCGGTGCCGGTCTCTTCGGCGCGTTGCGCGTTGTCGTGTCCATCCCAGCAATAGGGCATGATCAGCGACGGCACGCCGAAGCGCAGCGCTTCGCAAAAACTGTTGTTGCCGCCGTGATGGATGAACAGATCCGACTTCGCCACCACCGAGGGCTGCGGAAACCAGGCGTCGAGATAGACATTGTCCGGCACCGCGCGGTAAGCGTCGCGCAGGCCGCCGGCATTGACGATGAAGCGCGCCGGCAGCCTGTCGAACACCACCAGCATGCGCTCGATCAGGCCGACATCCATGGCACCCAGGCTGCCGAAGCTGACATAGACCAGCGGCCCGCCATTGCGCGGGAACACCGGCACCTCGAACGGCCCTTCAGAACGCACGCAGCCCTCGAGATAGACGAAGCGCGCGGGGTCGAGCGGCTCGGCACGCTCGCGGCGCACGATCGTCGGCGTCAGCAGCAGGTTGAGATCGGGCGACGTCTCGAGGAACTGACCCTTCGGCAGCGGCCCCAGTCCGGCATCCGCCCGAAAGCGGTTGAAGCGGTCATGCGCCGGCGCGCAAGCCGCCAGATACCTGGCCTCGAACGCCGCGCGTTGCGGGTCGTCCACGCCAAGCCCCGACAGATAGGGCGGCACATTGGCGTCCGGCAGCTCGGTCTCGGCGCAGGAGACGACGCGCACCCACGGACAGCCGGCGGCGGCGATCGCCGGGAACATGATGACATTGTCGAGCACCACGGCATCCGGCTTGAGCCGTGCCAGCAATTGGCGCAGCGGCGCCTCGGCATTGACCGCGGTGTCGACGATGGCCTGCCAGGTCGGAGCGACATAGGTCTCAAGCTGGTCGATCGGGCTCAGCCTGAAATGCGGCAGGTGCCGGCGCACGAAAGCCTGCCAGTAGCTCTGGCGTTGGCTCTCGCTCAGCGGCTCGTCGGTTGGCAGCTGGTATTCCTGGAAACCATAATCGGCAAAGACGCCGGAGAAACCGGCATGGCAGATGAAGACGGGCCGGGCGCCTTTCGCACGCAGAGCCTGCGCGATGCCGACGCAATTCAACGCCGCGCCGAAGCTTGCTTCGGGAAACAGCGCGATGGTCGGGCTGGCTTTACGCGTCAATTAATCCTCGTCATTCCGGCCGGCTGATCGTGCCGAACAGCGCGGGAGCCCCGCGGCTGGCCGCTTGCGGTCGCTGGTTGCGGGAGAGCCGCAGATGAATGCGAAGCAGATCGGCAGCCACCTCATACTGCAGGCTTTCAAGATGGTCGAGTATGACAAGGTGTTCGCGCAGCGATTGCCGCAATCGGAAGACGTTGATGCCGGCATAGATGCCCGGCAGCCGCCGCAGCCTGAGGTGATCGGCGAGCGCGTCGGCGATGAAGCGGTTGGCGCTGCCCTCGGCGAGCATGCCGTGAAAATCGATGTCCAGCCGCTGGAACTCGCGTGTGTCGAAGGCGGCGTCCGGCAACGTCACCAGCGCTTCCATAGCCTGGCGCAACGTCGCCGCCCGCGCGCCGTCCAGCCTGAAGCCGGGCGTCAGGATGGCCGCGGGCTCGAGCAGCAAGCGGAACTCGTAGCTGTCGCCTTGCGCTTCCGGATCGTCGGGCGTGCGCCGAAACAGCCAGGACTGGCCAGGCGCGCGATCCAGCAGATTCTCTTCGGTCAGTTTGTTCAACGCTTTTAATACCGTCTTGCGCTCGGCACTGTAGCGCCGCATCAATCCCGCGACGGTCACCGTCTGGTCCAGTCGCCGCGCCGAGCGGTCGCGCAGGATCGCCTCGGCCAACTCGTCCTCCTCGGCAGCGGGCAATTCCGTGGCGACCGAAGCCTGCGCGGTGAGGTCGATGGCCAGATGATAACCGGACTCCGCCTCCCAGCGCACGACGCCCCGTTCCGCGAGCAGACCGAGTGCCGCCCGCACCGGCGTGCGCGAGACATTGCACAGCGACGCGATCTGCTGCTCGGGCAAGCGTGCGCCGGGCTCGAAGCCGCGCTGGCGCGCCACATCCAGGATGCGCTGCGCCAGATCAAGATGGTTGGTGCGGGGTCGTCTGGCTGCGGCTTGCATGGCTGGTCCAGCGGAAAACGGATGACCGCATTGCTTTGACCGATCGCCCGAACGGACGCAATCGGCCAGTTTCCTCGGTCGTTTGACAAATTATGGATTGACGTACTTTTTTCTGCAATAGTACTGTCAACACAATCGGCGAGAAAAAGACCGAGGGAACAGGATCGAGGCAGCGGCAAGGGTCGCAAGCGTTGGTCCGGCGAATGAAATTCGACGATCAACCGAATGGGAGTCTGTCATGACCGCTACCAGCCTGCGGCGCCGTGCGCTGAAAACATCTTCGATCGCACTTGGCCTGGCCTTGGCGCTGTCCGCGCCGGCGACGGCTGCCGACCTCGTCATTTCCAACTGGGACGGCTACATGGCACCCGACGCCATGGCCGCCTTCAAGACCGCAACCGGCGTTTCGGGCGAAGTGGTGGTGCATGCCACCAATGAAGAGATCATGGGCAAGCTGATCGCCGCCGGCGGCAAGGGCTATGACGTGGTCTTTGTCTCCTCACCCTTCGCCGAGGTGCTGAACAAGCTCGGCCTGACCGAGCCGATCGACCACGCCAAGATCCCCAACCTCGCCAACCTCTATCCGGAAGCAGCCAAGCTGCCGCACGATGTCGGCAATGCCTTCTCGGTGCCCTACACCTGGGGCACCACCGGCCTCTGCTATCGCTCGGATCTGATGAAGGTCGCACCGGCCAGCTGGAGCGACCTGCTCGCGCCCTCCGACGAATTGAAGGGCAAGACCACCATGCTGGCGACCGACCGCTGGCTGCTGGCCGCCGGCCAGCTCGACAAGGGCTATTCGGTCAACGAAACCGACCCGGCCAAGATGGCCGAGGTCAAGGATCTGCTGATCTCGGCCAAGAAGACCCTGCTCGCCTATGACGACACCACCTTCTATTCCAAGCTGGTGTCCGGCGAGGCACTGATGGTGCAGGCCTGGGACGGCTGGTGCAATTACGGCATCGCCGAAAAGCCGGAGATCAAATACGTCATTCCCAAGGAAGGTTCGGACCTCTGGGTCGACACGATGGTGGTGATGAAGGCCTCCGCCAACAAGGACGCCGCCTTCCAGTTCATCAACTTCATGCTCGACGCCAAGAACCACGCCTGGGCGGCGCAGAACATCGACTACAAGGTGCCGAACAAGCCGGCCATGGAGAGCCTGCCGGCCGATTTTCTGGCAAAATTCCCCAACATGGCGATGCCGGTGGCCGATCTCGTCAAATTCGAGCAGTTGCGTGACGTCGGCGACGCCCAGCGCGACTATTCGAAGATCGTCAGCGAGATCAAGGCTGCGCAGTAAGCGGCGGCACATCAGAGACCACGGCCGACGGCGGGTTTCCGCCGTCGGCCGCTGAATGCGGTACCCAATCGTGTCCTCAACCAGACTTCGTTCCTCCTTGCTGATGGCCCCGGCGCTGGCCTGGCTCGCGGCCTTGATGGTGGTGCCGTGCGCGCTGGTACTGGCGCTCGCCTTCTTCCGGCGTGGCATCTATGGCGGCATCGAATACACCTTCACGCTGGAGAATTTCGGCCTGGTCTTCGACCCGCTCTATGCCGGCATCTTCCTCAATTCGGCGCGCATCGCCGGCACCGCGACCCTGATCGCGGTGGTGATCGGCTATGCTGCCGCCTACGCGATATCGGCGGCACCGCGCCGGTGGCAGCCAGTGTTCCTGTTCTTCGCCGTGCTGCCGTTCTGGTCCAACTATCTGATCCGCACCTATGCCTGGATCGTGCTGCTCAACCGCGAAGGCCTGATTACCCAGCTGCTGCGCTGGTTCGGCTACACCGGCGAGCCGCCGTCGATGCTCTACACCGAAGGCGCCGTCATCGCCGGCCTGGTCTATAACTACCTGCCCTTCGTCATCCTCGCCTGCTACGCACCGTTGTCGCGTCTCAACCCGGAACTCGCCGAGGCCTCGCGTGATCTCGGCGCTTCGGCAGCCACCACGTTCCGTCGTGTCGTCCTGCCGCTGACCGTACCGGGCATCGCCGCCGGCGCGGTCTTCGTCTTCGTGCTGTCGATCGGTAATTTCGTCACGCCCGCGCTGCTCGGCGGCGGCCGCTTCCAGATGATCGGCAACCTCGTCTACGACCAGTTCCTGACCGCCAACGACTGGCCTTTCGGGGCGGCACTGGCGATGGCGCTGATTGCCATCATGCTTCTGGTACTGACGGCGCAAGCGCTGGCCGCCAATCGCGCCTCGGGTCACGTCACGCAAGCCGGCGGTAACACCGATGGCTGAGCGCTCTCCCGGCACGCGGCGTACGCTCTGGTTCGTGCTCAGCCTCGTCTTCGCCTTCCTCTACATCCCGATCGCCGTGCTGGTGGCGCTGTCTTTCAACGAAGGCGGGCTGCCGACAGCGTGGTCGGGCTTCTCCCTGAAATGGTACGCCTCGCTGGCCGGCAATTCGGCGATCCTGTCCGCGGCCCTCAACACGCTGATCGTGGCGCTGGTCTCGACCGCGATCGCCACTCTGCTCGGCACGCTGCTGGCGATCGGCATCGAGATGCGCCGGCAATACGGCAAGGCCCTCGAAGCGCTGATTTTCGCACCGATGATCATTCCCGACATCGTGCTGGCGATCGCGCTGCTCTCGTTCTTCTCCATGCTCAACCTGACGATGGGCCTGCACACCATCATCCTCGCCCATGTCGTCTTCAACCTCGCCTTCGTCTGCTCGGTGGTGCGCGCGCGGCTGAAGAGTTTCGACTGGTCGATCGTCGAGGCCTCCGCCGATCTCGGCGCCTCAGCGCTCACCACCTTCCGGCGGGTGACATTGCCGGTCATCGCGCCGGCGGTGATTGCAGGGGCGCTGCTCGCCTTCACGCTCTCGGTCGACGAGTTCATCATCGCCTTCTTCACCGCTGGCGCCGGCCGCGCCTCGACGACGCTGCCGATGCAGATCTACGCCATGATCCGCTTCGGCATCACGCCGGAGATCAACGCGCTGGCGACCATCGTCATGGCGGTCTCGATCACCGCGCTGACCCTGTCGCAGCGGCTCAACCGTGGGATCATCGGCCAATGAGCGAACCCCGCACTCTGCTGGCCATCGATCATGTGTCGAAGAATTTCGGCAGGGTGACGGCTGTCGACGGCATCTCGCTCGACATCCGCGAGAACGAGTTCTTCGCTTTGCTCGGCCCGTCCGGCTGCGGCAAGACCACGCTCTTGCGCATGCTGGCCGGTTTCGAGACGCCCAATGACGGGCGCATCCTGCTCGACGGACGCGACATCGCCAAAACCCCGCCCAACAAGCGGCCGGTCAATCTCATGTTCCAATCCTATGCGCTGTTTCCGCATATGAGCGTTCGCGCCAATGTCTCCTACGGCCTGGAGATGGAACGTTTGCCGGCAGCTGAAATCCGCTCCCGCGTCGATGCCATCCTGGCGACGACCGAGCTCGTCCCCTTCGCCGACCGCAAGCCGGAGCAATTGTCGGGCGGCCAGAAGCAGCGCGTCGCGCTTGCCCGCGCGCTGGTCAAGCGGCCTCGCCTGCTGCTGCTCGACGAGCCGCTCGGCGCGCTCGACAAGAAACTGCGCGGCGCCATGCAGCTGGAATTGAAGCGCCTGCAGCACGAGGTCGGCATCACCTTCGTCATCGTCACCCATGACCAGGAGGAATCGCTCGTCATGGCCGACCGCATGGCGGTGCTGAAAGACGGCAGATTGCTGCAATGCGACACGCCGCACGCGATCTACGAACACCCCGCCGATCGCTTCGTCGCCGACTTCATCGGCGTGATGAATTTCGTGCCGGGCCAAGCCGCCGCCGATGGCGTTGTGGCCACGAATGGCGCACGCATATCAGGCAAGGTTCCGGCAACGCTCTCGCCCGGCGCATCCGCTGTCGCTTCGGTGCGCCCTGAGCGCATCCGGCTATTCCCATCGGTGGAAACCGCCAACCGCATCACCGGCACGGTCGACGCGCTGGCCTATCACGGGCTTGACCTGCAGCTGCATGTCCGCACGCCCCTGTCGCCAAAGCCGTTCCTGGTGCGCGTCACCGCAGATGCCGCCGACCGCCGGCCGGTCTCGTCGGGCGACCAGGTCGAACTCGGCTGGGATGCCGCCGATGTCAGAATTTTCGCAGAATGACAGGAGAAGCCTGATGGCGCAGAAGACGATCGCGTTTTTTCCAGAAGCCGCCTACGGCCCGGCGCTCAATTCCGTCGGCATCGCCCAGGCAGTCGAAGCGCGCGGCCACAAGGCGGTGTTCCTGTCCGACCCCGGCTTCGTCGATGTCTACAAGGGCTACGGCTTCGAGGCGCATCCGGTGAACCTGTCGGAGCCGATGCCGCCCGAGCAGATGGCGAAATTCTGGGAAGATTTCATCAACGGCCATATCCCGAACTTCCGCAAATCGCCCTACGACCAGGTCGACAACTACGTCAAGGATTGCTGGACGGCGATCGTCGACAGCGCCAAATGGGCGCAGAAGGATCTGCCGCGCGTTCTCTCAGCCATCAAGCCGGATGTGATCTGCGTCGACAACGTCATCCTGTTCCCGGCCATCAAGCAGTACGGCAAGCCGTGGGTGCGCGTCATCTCCTGCTCGGAAAACGAGATCGAGGACGAGGACATCCCGCCCCATCTCTCCGGCTGCGGCGAGAACGACCATGCCGGCCACCAGCGCTACCGCGACCACTTCAATGCGGTGATCAAGCCGATCCATGACGACTTCAACGGCTTTCTCACCGCCAACCACGAGGCGCCCTATCCGGTCGGCCAGTTCTTCGAAGCCTCGCCCCATTTGAACCTGCTGCTCTACCCCGAGGCGGCAAAATTCAAGCGCCGCCATCCGCTCGACCCGGCAAAATTCCAGTATCTCGAAGGCTGCGTGCGGCACGAAAAGCCGTACACGGTGCCGACCTTCTCCAGGAACAATGACGGGCCGCTGCTCTACGTCTCCTTCGGCAGCCTGGGCGCCGGCGATGTCGAGCTGCTGAAGCGCATCATCGCGACATTGGGCAAGACGCGCTACAGGGCTCTGGTCAATGTCGGCGGCTACAAGGACCAGTACACGGACGTGCCCGGCAACGTCATTGTCGACAGCTGGTTTCCGCAGCCCTCGGTCATCCCGCAGGTCGATGCCGTCATCCACCATGGCGGCAACAACTCGTTCACCGAGTGCCTCTATTTCGGCAAACCGGCCATCATCATGCCCTATGTCTGGGACGGCCACGACAACGCCACCCGCGTCGAGGAAACTGGCCACGGCTTCGGCATGCCGCGCTACGACTGGACCGATGCCGAGCTGGTTGCCAGGATCGAGACCTGCCTGACCGACCCGGCGATGAAAGCCAAGCTGGCGAAGACATCGGCGCAGATGCACGCGCAGAATGGCCCGGAGAAGGCGGCAGGATTGCTGGAGGGGTTGCTGTGACCTCCTCCGCCCCACACCTCCACCAGGCCTCCACCCGAACCGACCTCGTCGACTGGGGCGTCCAACCTGACGCGCTGGACGGCGCTTCGCGCTCCACCGGCAGGCTCGTGCACAAAGGGCCAAACAACCAGCCGGAATCCGGCATCTGGGTCTGCACGCCAGGCCGCTGGCGCCTCAGTATCCCGCGCGACGAATTGTGCCATTTCGTCGCCGGCCGCGCGACCTACCGGTCGGATGTCGGTGAGGTGATAGAAGTCTCCACCGGCACCGTGGTCATGTTCCCTGCCGGCTGGAGCGGCGAATGCACCGTGCATGAGACGATGCGCAACGTCTACATGCTGGCGTGACCACGGAGCTTGATGACATGTCGACACCGCACTGGCCGAAGGCTTCGGCCGTGAAATTGGAAGACTGGGGCGCGGGCAGCCACACGCTCGCCGGTTCGCCGCGCGCTTCGGGCAAGATCCTGGCGCAGAACCCGGACGGATCGAGCGAATGCGGCCTGTGGGCGTGCACGCCGGGCACGCGCAAGGTCACCTTTGGCGCCGACGAATTCTGCCACTTCCTGTCGGGACGCGGCAGCTATGTCCATGACGACGGCGAGGAGATCGCGGTCGAGGCCGGCACGCTGGTATTCTTCCCCGCCGGCTGGACCGGCATCTCCATCATCACGCAAACGCTGACCAAGGCCTTCATGTGCCGCTGAGCACCCATTTCCAAGGAATCGATATGACAACCCCCATCATGAAATCCCCGCTTAGCATTACCGACCTCGTCGACTGGGGCGTCATCCCGACCATGATCGAGGGCCAATCCCATACCTCGGGCAAGCTGCTGTACAAGGGGCCGGAAGGCCGCTCCGAATGCGGGCTTTGGGTATGCACTCCGGGCAAATGGCACTGCCATGTCACCCGCGACGAGTTCTGCCACTTCCTCGAAGGGCGCTGCACCTATGTGCATGAATCCGGCGAGGTCATCGAGATCGAGCCGGATACGGCAGCGTTCTTCCCGCAGGACTGGAAGGGCGTCTGCACCGTCCATGAGACAATCAAGAAGGTCTACATGATCCGCTGAGCCTTCTCGATAATTCTGCCCTGCCGGACACCTGACGCGGCTTTCTGCGCTTCCGGTGCTCACGGACTAAATGTCCGCTGCGCTCCGGTTCTCGAAAGCCACGCCATCTGCCTCGGCAGGACGAATTCTCAAAAAGGCTCCATAAATGGAGAAGGACAAAATGGATTTCTCTCCTGACCGGCCAACCTTCTTCGTCAATCCGGACTACCGGCCGATGGCCGGCGCGGCAAAACCGGTGATCGATCCGGCGACGCTGGAAACCGTCGGCGCCATTGCCGCCGCCAGCGACGGCGAGATCGACGCTGTGCTCACGGCGGCAACCAGGGCGCAGGCCGCCTGGAAGAAGCTCGACGCCAAGAGCCGGGCCAAGCAACTGCATGCCGTCGCCAACGCCATCGAGGCGGCGGACTTCACGCGTTGCGCCGAGCTGATGGTGCGCGAGATGGGCAAACCCTACCCCGAAGCGATCGGCGAGATCGCCAATTGCGCGCCGATCTTCCGCTACTATGCCGAGATGGCGCGCGACGATGCCGGCAAGATCGCCGGCACGACGCAGGCCGGTTCGTTCCAGTATGCGCGCTACGAACCTTACGGCGTCTCCGTACACATCATGCCCTACAATTTCCCGATCCTGCTGATGTGCTGGACGGTCGCCGCATCGCTCGCCGCCGGCAATGCCTGCATCATCAAGCCGGCCGAGGCGACGACGCTGTCGACGCTGGACTACATGACCGTGTTCCGCTCGCTGCCAGAGGGGCTGGTCTCCTGCCTGCCCGGCGGAGCGGCCACAGCGCAGGCGCTGATCGCCTCCGACCGCACCCATGCCGTTGCCTTCACCGGCTCGGTCGCCGCAGGCCAGGCGGTGGCGGTGGCCTGCGCCGAACGCATGAAGCCGTGCGTCATCGAAGCCGGCGGCAGCGACCCGCTGATCATCAGCGAGCATGCCCCGCTCGAGATCGCGGCGGCCGGCAGCGTCACCGCCGCCTTCCACCTCACCGGCCAGGTCTGCACTTCGGCCGAGCGCTTCTTCGTCGTCGATTCCGTGCATGACCGCTTCGTCGCGCTGTTCGCCGAAAGGACGCGGGCGCTGCGCATCGGCAACGGCATGGACAAGACCGAGATCGGCCCGCTGGTCAGCGAAAGCGCGCGGACCAAAGTCATGCGCCTTGTCGACGATGCGATCGCTCATGGCGCCGTCGCAGTCACCGGCGGGCGCATCCCGCCTGCGTACAATGTCGGCTGGTTCTACGAACCGACGATCCTGACCGGCGTCACCCCTGATATGGCGATCGTGCGCGAAGAGTGTTTTGGACCCGTCGCCGCCATCTGCCGGGTCAGGGATTTCGACGAGGCGATCCGGCTTGCCAATGACAGCCCGTTCGGGCTCGGCGCTTCGGTGTTCACATCGGATCTGGCCGAAGCCCACGAGGCGGCTGAACGGCTCGAAGCCGGCATGGTCTGGGTCAACAACCCGCTGATCGACAATGATGCCCTGCCGTTCGGCGGCTGGAAGGCCTCGGGCCTTGGCCGCGAGCTCGGACGCCAGGGGCTCGACGCTTTCCGCCGCTCCAAAATGGTGATCATCGACCACAAGCCTGCGATCCAGGAATGGTGGTATCCCTATCCCGACAGCTGGTTCCGCGAGACCGGCGGCCGCAAGCATGTCTGAGTGTTTCGAGCCTGGCTATCCCTTGACGCCAGCTCGGTGGCTATCCCTGGATAGCCAGCCCGACCATGAGCGGGAAAAGGCATTGCCGCCGAGTGAAACCCGGCGGCATTGCCTTTGACTGACCACTACCGTTTCGGCGGCGGTTCGTTACGGCGTCGTTTCCGTCTGCATCGCGGCAGCCGTCTGGTCGATCTTGCCGGCAAGGACGTCTTGAGCCCAGGACGTGACCGCAGCGTCGACGGGCTTGTTGGCCATATCCGCCAATGCCGCGTCGAGCGATGCATCATCGGTGCCGACCGCGGCCGCAGCAGCAGCAGCGTTGTCGGCAGCGACCTCGGCCTGCAGAGCAGCTATCTTCCCAGGCAGGGCCGCCTGATCTTCGGGCGACATCGCGGCAATCTGATCGGGTGTCAGGGACGTCAGCGCATCCAGCTTAGCCTGTGCTGCGTCGGCGGCGGCCTGAGCGACCTTGGCTTTGGCGGACTGCGTCACGAATGCCTGAAGGGCGGCGAATTTCTTGCTCTTCGAGTTCATATAGGCATTGATGTTGCGCTTCAGCGAGCTCACCCGGCCAAGCTTGGCGTGGATGTTCTTGCCTTTGGGCACGGACGAGACCTTGGTGGTCTTGTCGACCGTGGTGTCGTCCGCTTTGGCCACCTGGCCGGGGGCCGACGACGACTTGCCGTGCGAAGCGCCGCTCTTGCCATTGCCGCCGTTGCCATTGCTACCGCCGTTGCCGTGCCCGTTGCCTCCGGCATTGCCACCGCCACCGCCGTGCCCATTGCCGGCGAGCGCCGGAGATGCCAGGAGCGCCAATGCGGCAAGCGCCGACAGCAGAGTTTTCCGGTTTGTCATGGTAATCTCCTCGGGAATCGTCGCCCTGGCCCGACCGCTAAGCGACCGTCCTATGAGGAATTGCTAATAGTGCAGAGTAAACTTTAGACAAATGCTGTCTCAATACGCGATCTGGCACCCGGCCAGAAACTTAACTGACTGATATCAAACACAAATTCACGCTCTTGGACGGCCATGGCACTGAAGTCCCATGCCGGCAGGACTATAGTCCTGCCGGCAAGCAGCGGCATGGGTGAAAGTCTTTGCGTGGTATATCGGACAAGCTTTGAAAACAGGGGAGTTGATAGCGAAAGCAAAAGGCTCAGCCGATACTTTCACCGCCGTCGATTACCAGCGCCTGGCCGGTCATGAAGGATGAACGGTCGGAGACAAGAAACAGGATCGCTTCGGCGATCTCATCGGCGCTGGCCCAGCGGCCCATCGGGATCTTGGTGCGGACATAGGTTTCGATCGCCCCGCGTCCGCCCATCTGGGCGATGAACGGTTCGTTGAACGGCGTGTCGACCCATCCCGGACAGAGCGCGTTGACGCGCACATTGTGCCGGGCATAGTCGAGCGACATCTGCCGTGTCATTGCCACCACCGCATGTTTGGAAGTTGCGTAGGCAATCATCTCGCGGTCGTAGAACACGCCCGAATTGGAGGCGGTGTTGAGGATGACCCCGCCGCCCTGCGCGATCATCGAGGGCATGACCTGTCTCGCCGCCAGGAACTGCGCCCGCACATTGACCCGCCACGAGGCATCCATGCCGCCGACCTCCACTTCGGTCAGCGTGCCGCCGATCTGGATGCCGGCGTGATTGTGCAGGATGTCGATGCGCCCATGCCTGTCGAGCGTGCCGGCAATGAGCTGTTCGACCGCCGCATCATCAGCGACATCGGTCTTGATCGCCTCGGCCCGTCCACCCGCTGCCCGAATGTCCGAAGCCGTTGCTTCGCCGGCAGCCTGATCCCTGTCGGCGATGACGACCATCGCGCCTTCCCTGCCCATGATCATGGCGCCGGCGCGCCCGATGCCGGAGCCGGCGCCTGTCACCACGGCGATGCGGTCTTTGAGGATCATGATGCGGCTTTCAGTTCGACGGCTTGCGATGGCGCAACTGCCATTGGGCAAGCACCACGAGCAGCACGGAAGCGACGAGCACGATCGTCGCGATGGCGTTGATCTCCGGCGTCACGCCGCGCCGGATCGACGCGAAGACATAGATCGGCAGCGTCGTCTGCGCGCCGGCGACGAAGAAGGCGATGATGAAATCGTCGAAGGAAAAGGTGAAGGCGAGCAGGAAGCCGGCAACGACCGCCGGCATGATCTGCGGCAGCACGATCGAGCGGAACGTCGTCAACGGCGTCGCGTAGAGATCGCTCGACGCCTCGACCAGATTGCGGTCGAGGCTGCCGAGCCGCGTGCCGACGATCATCGTCACCAGCGCCATCGAGAACAGCCCGTGCGCCGCGATGATCGAACCGTAGCCGAGCGCCAGCCGCGGCGGCTGATCGTCCGGCCAGATCGAGGCGAGGAACGGATTGACGACGGTGAACAATTGGACGAGCGCGACCAGAGTCGAAATGCCGATGACGATGCCCGGAACGACGATCGCGGCGCCCAGAAGTGCGTCGAAGACCGCGCGGGTCCGCACGCCGACGCGCGCCAGGCCGAGTGCCGCCGCGGTGCCGCACAGCGCCGCCAGCAAAGCGCTGGTGGTGGCGATGAACAGGCTGTTCTTCAGCGCTTCGACCAGGAACGGGTTCGCCAGTGCCTTGCCGTACCATTGCACCGAAAAGCCGGTGAACTCGCTGGCATGGTGGCCGGCGTTGAAAGAAAACAGCACCACCAGCGCGATCGGCAGATAGAGGAAAGCGAAGACGGCAATGACGAAAGCCCGCATCAGATCAGATCCACCCGGCGCGCGCCCGAAACCCGGGTCGAAATGCGGTTTGCGGCAATCAGCACCACCACCGAGACCAGCACCAGCGTGATGGCGATGGCCGATCCGAACGGCCAGTTGCGCGATTGCAGGAACAGATCGACCAGCGCATTGCCGATGAAGAACACCTTGCCGCCGCCAAGCAGCGTCGGGATCAGATATTCGCCGAGCAGCAGGATCATGACCAGCGAGAAGCCGGTCATGACGCCCGGCAGCGACAGTTTCAGTGTCACGCCGAGGAAGGTCGAAAGCGGTGTCGCGCCGAGATCGGCGGAGGCCTCCAGCAGCCTGCGGTCAAGCCGTTCGAGGCTGACATAGACCGGCAGGATCATCAGCGGCAGGTAGCCATAGACGATGCCGAGCAGCACCGCGCCCGGCGTGTTGATCAGCCTGACATCCTCGATGCCGACAAAGGCGAGCAGCGCCGGAATGCCGCGCCCGCCCAGAATGTACATCCAGGCATAGGTCCGCATCAGCAGGCTGGTCCAGAACGGAATGACGACCAGCGCCAGCAGGATCAGCCGCCAGCGCTGCGGCGCGCGCAAGGCGAGATAGTAGGCAACGGGATAAGCGACGAGAAGGCAGGCGAGCGCTCCCACCGGCGCCAGCACCATGGTGTTCCAGAAGGCGGTCGCCCGCGCCGGAAGATTGGCATATTGCGCCAGCGTAAAGGCGGCCTGATAGCCGCCTTCCGGTGCGCGTTCGCCGACGCTGAACACGGCGATGGCGATGAACGGCAGCACCAGGAACACCACCAGCCACGCGGTCGCCGGACCGAGCAGCATGGCGGTCAGAAAACTCCTACGAAGACGGCTGCCCTGCATGGAAAGATTGCCCCGGTGCCGGCGGGCATAAACCCGCCGGTCAAATTATCTGAGTCGAATTTGAGGCCGCCTGGCTCAGGCCGACTTGAAGCGCGCCATCAGTTCGGCACGGCCGGGGTCGGTCAACGTTGCCGCCGCGCCGAATTCCAGCGGCGTCAACAGGTCGGCTGCCGGATAGAGGATCGGGTTGTCGAGCACCTCCTTGGGCAGCAGCTTGTTGACGCGCGCATCGGTCGACGGCGCACCATTGGCCAAATGCTCCTTCACCGCCACCTGCGGATTCATCAGGTAGTTGAGCAGCGCGTAACCGGCGGGCTTGTTCGGCGCGTCTTTCGGAATGGCATAGAAATCGGTCCAGATCTCGCCGCCTTCCTTGCCCAGCACATAGGCGATCTCGGGAATGTCGCGATGCAGCTGCGCGCCGTCATTCGTCCAGCACATGGTCATCCACGCGTCGCCGGCGCGCATCCCCGGCTGGTAGTCGGAGGAGACCGCGAACAGATGCGGCTTGACCTTCAGCAGCAGTTCCTCCGCCTTGGCCAGTTCGTCCTGCTTGAGCGAATTGAACGAGTAGCCGTAATATTTCAGTGCATTGCCGATCGTGGTCAGCTGGTAGTCATGCACCATGGTGCGGCTGTCGCCTTCGGCCATGGCGGTGTCCCAGAACTCCTTCCAGCTCGTCATCGGCTTGGTCAGCTTCTTGGTGTTGACGGCAAAGCCGGTGGTGCCCCAGTTCTTCGGCACGGCGTAGATCGTCCCATCGATCGTGCCCTCCGAGGTGAAGCGCGGATCCTCTTGCGAGCCGTCGAAATTCGGCAGCTTCGCCATCTCCAGCGGCTCGATGATGCCGAGCTTCTTGTAGGTCGAGATCGTGTAATTGGTCGGCACGAACAGGCTCCAGCCCGAGGCCCCGGCCTGCAGCTTGGCCAGCATCTCCTCATTGGAGCCGAACACGTTGACCTCGACGGCGACGCCGGTGTCCTTCTTGAAGTTCTCGAAGGTCGCCGGGTCATGATAGTTCGGCCAGGTGGCGATCGACATGCGATCGCCAAGGCCTTCCGCGGCAAAGGCCGGTGTCGGCATGATGCCGATCTCGCGCGCCATCACCGCCGTGGCAATGCCAAGGCCAGTGAGGCCGAGGAAGTCGCGGCGGCCGATCGAGCCGCGCTTCAAACGCATCAGCTGGTCGACGAAATTCTCGGGGCTTATCGGCAGTCCGTCACGATATGATTTCGACATGTTTATCTACCCTCTGGTTGGCCCCGTTGTTCTTGGTCTCCGCAAACGCCAGCGGCGTTCCGGAGGCAAAGCCGATGGCGACGGGTTCACCCGGCTTGAAGAGATTGCCGTGACCGATCAGGTGATCGGCTTTGGCCAGCAGCGTTCCGATGCCCTTGACCTCGATCGCGTATTCCGCCGTCGAGCCCAGGAATATCCGGTTGCGGACGATGCCCTTGAATGGGCCGCTTGCCTGGGCGCCGAGACTGAGCGATTCAGGACGCAGGCTGACCGAAACGACCTCGCCCTGCTGCAGGGCGGTCCGTTTGCGCGCTGCAATGACGGTGCCGTCGGCAAGCGCCACCTCCACCAGATCGCCCGAATGCCCGGCGACAGTACCGCTCAAGAGATTGGTCTTGCCGACGAAATCGGCAACAAACAGGTCGGCCGGTTCGTCATAGATCTCGCTCGGCTGCCCGAGCTGGACGATGCGACCGCCATTCATGACGCAGACGAAATCGCTCATCGACAGCGCTTCCTCCTGGTCGTGCGTGACCAGCACGAAGGTGATGCCGATCTCGCGCTGCAGGTTCTGCAGCTCGATCTGCATGTCGGTGCGCAGCTTCTTGTCGAGCGCCGCCAGCGGCTCATCGAGCAAGAGCACCGCCGGCTTGTTGACCAGGGCGCGGGCAAGCGCCACACGCTGCTGCTGGCCGCCCGACAGTTCGTGGATCTTGCGGCGGCCATAGCCGGCGAGCCGCACCATTTCGAGCGCCTCGCCCGCCCTCGAGGCGATCTCGCGCGAAGACAGCCTTGGCCGCGCCTGGCGCAGCCCGTAGGCGACATTGTCCTCGACATCGAGATGCGGAAACAGCGCGTATTGCTGGAACACCATGTTGACCGGCCGCCGGTAGGGCGGCGTGCCGGCCATGTCCTGGCCGCGAATGAACACCTGGCCTTCGCTCGGCTGTTCGAAGCCGCCGATCATGCGCAGGCAGGTGGTCTTGCCGCAGCCGGAGGGACCGAGCAGCGCGACAAAGGCGGAGGGCGGGACAGCGAGATCGATGCCGCTGACCGCGGTCACCGCGCCATAGCGCTTGGTGACGCCGCGAAACTCGATGTCGGGCACTGCGGTCAAGGCTGATGGCTCCAGCGACAGGGCGATGCGATTTCAAGACGCTATCAGAGCCAATGCCGGCTAGTATATACCTCGCGGGTGGTATATCTGATCTATTTTCTCGTTTAAGGGGGTATGGATTGTCCCGCAGCGACGAATACAGCCGGCTCGCCACGCTCGTCGCGACGACGCGGGAGACCAGCGGCGATCTCTTTGGCCAGGCGCTGGTCGAGTGGCTGCGGCAGCACGTTAGATTCGACCACTGCGTGATCTTCGGCTATCGCGGCGCCTCGCGCCCGCCGCTGCTGTTCGAGACCTTCTCGCCCACCGAGAGCCATGTGTTCGTCGCGCTCTATCAGGAAGGGCCGTATCTGCTCGATCCGTTCCATCACGCTGCGGTCGAGCGCAAGGAAGGGTTCTGGCGCATGCGCGAGCTGGCGCCGGACCGTTTCTATGCCAGCGAGTATTTCCGCTCCTATTACAGCCAGACCAGGCTGGCCGAGGAGGTCGGCTTCTTCGTGCCGCTGCCGGGCAAGGATGCGCTGGTGTTGTCGCTGATGCGGCTGCGCGCTTCAGGCCCTTTCGGCACCGCCGATGCCAGATTGCTGCGCGACATGGCTCCCGCGGTGATCAGCTTCATCAGGTTGCGCTGGCCTGCTCTTCCGGCCGACGAAACGGCGGAAGCGAAGCAGGACGAGACGGCCGCTATGGTCAACGAATTCGACCGCGCCCATATCTGGCAGAGCCTGTCGCTGACGCCGCGCGAAAAGCATGTCGTCGACCTGGTGTTGCAGGGGCATTCGACGGAGTCGATCGCCCGCGCCATGCGCATCGTGCCGGGAACCGTGAAGGTCCATCGCCGCAACATCTACCGCAAGCTCAAGATCAAGTCGCAGGCCGGCCTGTTCGCGCGCTTCGTCGAGATCATCGATGCACGGATCCGGTAGGCTCTCTAACCGCCGGCTTCCCACGACCCGGTCTCGGCCATCCGCTTCAGCAACGGCGCCGGCTTGAACACATCCTTGCCCGTCCGTTGATGCCAGTATTCGAGCCGCTCGATGATCCTGGCCGGACCTTCAAGGCCAACCCAGAACATCGGTCCGCCCTTGCCGATGGGAAAGCCGTAGCCATTGACCCAGACGACATCGATGTCGGACGCACGGGCCGCTATGCCTTCCTCCAGGATCTTGGCGCCCTCGTTGATCAGGGGGTAAAGCGTGCGCTCTACGATTTCCTCCGCACTGATCGCACGCGGTGCGAGACCCTTCTCGGCGGCCTTGTCGCGGATCAGCGCTTCAACCTCGGGATCCGGCACTGGCGTGCGCGCGCCAGCCTCATAGAGATAAAAACCCCGACCGGTCTTCTGGCCGAAGCGTCCTTGTTCGCACAGCGTGTCGGCGATCACGGCTTTCTGGCCGCGTGCCTTGCGGTTGCGCCAGCCAATATCGAGACCGGCGAGATCGCCCATTTGGAACGGCCCCATCGGCCAGCCGAAATCGGTGAACACCTGGTCGATCTGGCTGGGCGTTGCGCCTTCCAGAAGAAGCGCTTCCGATTCCGAGCCCCGCGCGGCAAGCATGCGGTTGCCGACGAAGCCGTGGCAGACGCCGACCACGACGGCCACCTTGCCGATCCGCCTCGCCAGGTCGACTGATGTCGCCAGCGCATCGGGCGCGGTCTTCTCGGCGCGCACGATCTCCAAGAGCTTCATGACATTGGCCGGCGAAAAGAAATGCAGGCCGAGCACATCCTGCGGCCGCGAGGTCGAGGCAGCGATTTCGTTGATGTCGAGATAGGAGGTGTTGGTGGCCAGGATCGCGCCGGGCTTCGCCACGGCTTCGAGCTTGCCGAACACTTCCTTCTTGACCGCCATGTCCTCGAACACCGCCTCGACGATCAGGTCGCAATCGGCGAGATCGGCATAGTCGGTGGAGCCCTTGAACTGGGCGAGCCGCTCCCGCTTGGCGTCGTCGCTGAGCGAACCGCGCGTGACGGAAACCGAGTAGTTCCTGTCGATGGTCGCCAAGCCGCGCTGCAATGCCTCACGGCTGGTTTCCAGCAAGGTCACGGGATATCCGCCATTGGCGAAGGCCATGGCAATGCCGCCGCCCATCGTACCGGCACCGATGACGCCGACGCGGGCGATCCTGCGCTTGACGACGTCTTTTCCTGGAAGCTTTGCCGCCTCACGTTCGGCGAAGAACAGATGGCGCTGCGCCCGCGATTGGTCGCTGGCGACCAGCTTGACGAACAGCGCACGCTCTGCCGCCAGTGCCGCATCGAACGGCAGCGTGACGGCATTGCGCACCGACTGCGCACAAGCGATCGGCGCCTCGAGGCCGCGCGCTTTCCTGGCAAGATCCGCAGCCCCGGCGTCGAACGCCGCGAGATCAGTCTGCTTGAGACCATCATTGCGATCGCGCACCGGCGTGAAGGGACCACCCTTGCGGGCGATTTCCCCAGCGAAGTTCACGGCATGCGTGGTCAGAACGCCTTCGAAGACGGCATCGACGAGACCGGCGGCGTGCGCCTCGGTCGCGCCGATCGGCGCACCTGAGACGATCATCTTCAACGCCTTCACCGCGCCGACAAGGCGCGGCAGCCGTACCGTGCCACCGCCACCCGGCAGCAGGCCGAGTTTGACTTCCGGCAGGCCGAGCTTGGCGCCGGCATCGGCAACACGGAAATGGCAGCCCAGCGCCAGCTCCAGCCCGCCGCCGAGCGCGGTGCCGTGGATGGCTGCGACCGTCGGCTTGGCGATGGTTTCCAGCGTCGCCACGATGGCGCGCAGTTCGGGCTGCTGCATCGGCTTGCCGAACTCGGTGATGTCGGCGCCGGCGACAAAGGTCCGGCCGGCGCATGCAATGACGATGGCGGCAACCGACGCATCGTCGCGCAATTCGACCAGCGCCTGCATCAGCGGTTCGCGGACATGGAAGCTCAGCGCGTTGACCGGCGGATTGTCGATGGTGACGACGGCAACGTCGCCGTCGCGGCTGACCTTCACAAAATCGGACACGCAAACCTCCCAGCATTATTCAGCGGCCGCGGCCACGCGAACGGGATTTACAGCGCCATAACGTCGAAGGGAACCGGATGTCGGCCTGGCACAATGATTACAGGCCTTGAAGGTGTCTGGGACGACGAAGGCGGAGGCTACCGCAGCGCCTTCTGCCCGCCCGCCGCCGTGATCACCCCGACGATGATCAGCCCCGTCAGCAGCAACCGCACCCCGGCGCTCACCCCAAACGTGTTGAGCATGGTCAAAAGCAGCACCAGGAACAAAGCCGCGCCCCAGACGCCGGGGACATTGGCCTTGCCGCCGGCGACCGACGTGCCGCCAATGACGACGACGGCGATCGAGGCCAGCAGATATTCGTTGCCGATGTCGACATTGGCGCCGCGGAAATAGCCGGCGAGCAGCGCGCCGTCGATGCCGCCGAGCGCGCCCGACAGCGTGTAGGTGAGGAAGCGGATGCGGCCGACATTGACGCCGGCCAGCCACGCCGCGCGAATGTTCTGGCCGATCGCCAGCACCGAGCGGCCATAGATCATACGCTGCAGCGCGATGGCCGCGCCGACGGTGAACAATACCGTGAGGATCGCCAGCACCGGAATGCCCAGCACCTGCCAGTTGGCAAAATCGGCGAAGCCCGGCGGCGGCTTGATCTGCAGCCCGCGGCCATAGCTGATGTCGATCGACTGGATGATGAAGCTGGCCGATAGCGTGGCGATGATCGGCGGGATGCGCAGCGCCCAGATCAGCAGGTAGTTGGCGGCGCCGATCGCCGCCCCGCAGGCAAGTGCCGCCAAAAGCCCAACCGCGATCATGGAATCGTTGCCGTCCATCACCTTCATCGCGACGGCGCTGGCAAGGCCGATATTGGCCGGCAGCGACAGGTCGACATTGCCTGGTCCCAGCGTGATGACGAACATCTGGCCGACGCCGACAATGACGGTGAATACCGCCAGGGAAAGGGCTGCCGTCACCATGCCACCCCCGCCATAGCCGCCGGTGAAGGCGATCGTCGCCAGCCACACCAGCAGCGCGCCGAGGAACGACCAGATCCAGGGTTTGGTAAGCAGCGGTCTCACCGATGTCATCGCTCACCTCTCCTTGCGGCTGATCAGCACGCGCGCCGCCAGCACGATGATCAGGATGGCGCCGTTGGCGGCCACCTGCCAGTCGGGCGGGATGTGCATGAAGGTGAGCAGCGGCGAGGCGGCCAGCGCCAGCGTCAGCGCGCCGATCACCGCACCGATCGGCGACACCCGGCCGCCGACGAATTCGCCGCCGCCGAGGATGACGCCGGCGATCGCCAGCAGCGTGTAGCCATTGCCGATATTGGCATCAGCCGAGGTGGTGATGCCGATCAGCGCCATACCGGACAGCACGCCGAACAGGCCGGCGAGCGCAAACAGCACGATCTTGGTTCGGAGCAGCGACCAGCCGGCGCGACCGAGCGCCGCCGGATTGCCGCCCGAGCCGCGCAGGATCACGCCGTAGGAGGTGCGCATCAGGCCGAAATGGACGATGAGGCCGATCAGCAGCGCCGCAATGATCGGGAACGGCACAAAAGGCGGCTTGAACGCCATCAGCCCGAGCAGCCAGTCCGGCGCCTTGCCGCCCGGTTTGGGCAGGACGAGAATCGCGAGCCCCTGCCAGACGAAGCTCATGCCGAGCGTCACCACGATGGACGGCAGGTTGCGCAGATGGATCAGTGCGCCGAGCAGCGCATAGACGCCGATCGATCCGAGCAGGATGGCGGCGCCGATGAGCGGCGCGTCCTTCAGCCAGGTCGCGGTGACACAGCCGACGAAGCCGACGAAAGTGCCGATCGACAGGTCGAGCTCGTTTCCGGCAATGACGAACATCTGCGCGATCGTCGCCAGCGCGATCGGGATCGCCAGGTTGAGCATCAGGCTGAAGCCGAAATAGCTGATGGCGCGCGGGTTGAGCCAGGCGATGGCGAGCAGCACCAGCGCCAGCGACAGCGCCGGCAGCAGTCCTCGCAGCAGGCGGGCGCGGGCCAGCGCGCCACGCTCGGCGGAAGTCCTGGCAGCGGTGTCGAGGCTGGCGGCCGTCATCTCAGGCCGCATCGCCGAAGGAGGACTGGATGATCTTCTCTTCGGTCAACTCGTCGCGACGCAGATTGGCGACGATGCGGCCGTTCTTGAAGACATAGATGTGGTCGCAATTGTCGAGCTCTTCGGTTTCCGTGGTGTACCAGAGGAAGGTACGGCCGCGGGCAGCCTCCTCGCGCACGAGGTCGTAGACCTCCAGCTTGGTGCCGATGTCGACGCCGCGCATCGGGTCGTCCATCAGCACGATCTGTGCATCCGAGCCGAGCGCACGCGCAAACAGCGCCTTCTGCTGGTTGCCGCCCGATAGCGAGAAAATGTTGTTGTTCATATCAGGCGTACGGATGCCGATCTTCTTCTGCCAAAATGCGGCAAGCTCGGCCTCACGCTGCGGCGAGATCAGCAGCCCGCTGCGCAGCCGCGCCAGCGAGCGGATGCCGATGTTCTCAGCAATCGACCATTGCGGAAAGATGCCATCCGACTGGCGGTCGCCGGCGACCAGCGCCACCGGCGCTGTCACCTCGATGCCGGCCCGGGCGCGCGATGCCCCGCTAAAGATCGCCAGCAGCAGGTCTGTCTGGCCATGTCCGGCCAGCCCGGCAAGGCCGATGATCTCCCCGGCGCAGGCGACGAGGTCGGTGCCGTCCTTCTGCGCGGCGGGCCGCGCCCGGACCCTCAGCGGACTGGCGGCGGGCTTGGCGGCAGCGATTTGCGCCGCGATCTTCTGGCGCGCTTCCGCGCCGCCCATCGCCGTCACCAGCCGGTTACGGTCGAAGGCGCTGGCGGCGTCGGCGACAACCACCTTGCCGTCGCGCATCACCACGATGCGGTCGGCGTTGCGCAGCACCTCGCCCAGCACATGCGAGATCAGGATGCAGCTTTTGCCGCCGGCGACGAAGCGGCGCACGAAGGCCAGCAACTGGCCCGCCGTATGCGCGTCGAGCGACGATGTCGGCTCGTCGAGGATGACGAGGTCGAGACGATCCTGCGTGACGGTGAAGGCGCGCGCCACTTCGACCATCTGGCGACGGCCGATCGACAGGTCGCCGACAATGTCCGACGCCGAGATGCTGTGGCCCGGAAAGATCTCGTCGAGCTTGGCGGCGATCAGCTCGGCCGCCTTGCGCCGCCAGCCGAAGCCACGCAGCGAAGCGTGGTTGATGCGTGTGTTCTCGGCGACATTGAGATTGGGGCACAGCGACAGCTCCTGGAAGACGCAGCGTATGCCGAGCTGCTGCGCGCGCGACACCGAGTAGTTGTCCTCGATGTCGCCATGCACGCCGATCTGCCCGCTGTCGGGCACCAGCGTGCCCGCCACCATGTGCATCAGCGTCGATTTGCCGGCGCCATTGTGGCCGACGAGCCCGACGCATTCGCCGGGTCCGACGTGAAAATCCACGCCACCCAGCGCGCGAACGGCGCCGAAATGCTTTTCGGCGCCGTTCAGTCTGATGATGTCAGCGTTACCCCTGGGCATGCTCAACGATACTCGCTTGGCGATACGGACGGCAACGCTTGGCCGACACTCACTTGATGTTGGCTTTGATGGCCGCGATCGCGTCTTCCTGCGTGTATTCGTGGCTGGCGACGCCGCCCTTGGGGATCTTTGGCAGCTCGGCCTCGAAATCGTCCTGCGTGAAGGCCAGATACGGCACCAGCAGGTCGTGCGGAATATCGGTGCGGCCGTCGAGCACCTGCTGCGCCACCCAGAAGGCGAGCGATGACACGCCGGGCGCGATTGATGCCGACCAGGTCTGGTATCCGTCCTTCTCCTTCTGTTCCTTCCACCACTGCAGCTCGTCCTGGCGGTTGCCCATGATGATGGTCGGGCGCGGCTTGCCGGCGGCGGCGAAGGCCTGTGCGGCGCCGTAACCGTCGCCGCCCTGATCGACGACGCCGACGATGTCGGGCAGCGACGGCAGGATGGTCGCCACCGCCTTCTGCGCCGTCGTCTGGTCCCAGTCGCCGGTCACCGAACCGACGATCTTGAACTCAGGATGGGCGGCGACGCCTTCGAGGATGCCGGCATGGATGGCATCGTCGATCGAGGTGCCGGCAAGGCCGCGGATTTCAAGCAGATTGCCGCCCTTGGGCTGGAACTTGGCCATCTGCTCGACTTCCTGCTTGCCCATGTCCTTGAAGTCGACGACGACACGGTAGGCGCAAGGCTCGGTCACGGTGCCGTCGAAGGAGACGACGGTGATGCCGGCATCGCAGGCCTGCTTGATGGCGCCGTTGAGCGCATCCGGCGAGGCAGCGTTGATGACGATCGCGTCATAGCCCTGCAGGATCAGGTTCTGCACCTGCGCCGCTTGCGTCGGCACCTCCTTGTCGGCGGTGGTGAAGATGTCGGCCGCGCCGACCACCTTGTCGGCGACCGCCTTCTTGGTGACGATGCCATAGCTGTCGAGCATCGCCTGCCGCCAGGAATTGCCGGCATAATTGTTGGAAAAAGCAATCTTCTTGCCACTGGTGTCGGCCAGCGCCGTGCCCGAAGCGAGCATTGCCGCCAGAGCGCCCAGAACGAACAGTTTCTTCATGTCGTTATCCTCCCAGATGTGTTGACTGCTGCATTCCCACCGGCTTTGACCCCGGCCTCACTCCCAACTCTGATTTGAGCACGGATTGTCGCGAGCTCAAAACAGTCTCAATCCCGGCACGCGCACCCTGAGCCGGTACAGCGACGTCGACGCGGTAATGTAGAGGCTTTGCAAATCGTCGTCGCCGAAGGTGAAATTCGCGCAATCTTCAGGCGTCCGGATGACGCCAAGAATGGTGCCCGACCCGTCGAAAATGTGGATGCCGCCGGGTCCGGTACAGTAAAGATTGCCGCGGCTGTCGATCTTCATGCCGTCGGGCGCTCCCGGCCCCTCGCCCTCGGTTACTGCCCACACCGCGCCGCCATTGAGGTCGCCATTGGCTTCGACGCCGAACACCCTGATGTGCCCGCGTTCGGTGTCGTTGATGAACAGCCGCGACTCGTCCAGCGAAAAGCACAGCCCGTTCGGCTGCCCGAAATCGTCGGCCAGCAATGTCAGCCGGGCGCCGTCGCCATCGATGCGGTAGACGCCCTGGAACGGCAGCTCCTGCGGGCGTGGCACGCCATAGAACTCCCTCCGGCCATAGGCCGGATCGGTGAAGTAGATCGATCCGCCGGTGGCAACGACGATATCGTTCGGGCTGTTGAGCTGCTTGCCCTGATGATGCGTAGCCAGCACGGTCACGCTGCCGTTGGGCTCGGCGCGGGTCACGCGGCTCGTTGCGTGCTCGCAGGTGACCAGCCGCCCCTGGCGGTCCAGCGTGTTGCCATTGGCCTTGTGGCTCGGCTCGCGGAACAGCTCGATCTCGCCCTCGGCACTGCGGCGATACATCCGGCTTTCCGGAATGTCGGAGAAGACCAGCCATTTCTCATAGGGATGCCAGACCGGCCCTTCGAGGAAGCCGAAGCCGCTCGCCACCATCTCAATGGTCGCATCGCCGACGACGTCGTCGAAACCGGAATGACGCGCACGCGCCGGCACCGACATCATCGGCTCCCGGCGCGAACAGCCGTGCTACTCCGCATGGTGACGAATGGCATGAGCGCTTCCCGATACAGTCTTCTTGTTGGGGCAGAGCGTAGGCGCGGTCCCGACGAGCCGATACGGGTCAAAGCGCACGGGCGACTGTGCATTTGCACAGTCGCCCGTGCCTATCGAGCGTAGAATACCGGCGACGTCAGATCAGGGCCGGCGAACACTTCGCAAAAGCGCGGTCAAGGTTGCGCTCGCGCACGCCACCGCCACGAGCACGACAACGCCGGCAGAGTTGGATTTTTGCCCTGCGCGAAATGAGTCGTGCTGCGCGGGCAGAGGGCTGTGAACCAAGGTTTTCAGATCGGACCGGCTGCCGTGGCGAACGGAATAGGCGCGCGTGAACTCGGCGCCGAGGAGGAAAATCTCCGACGAGTAGTAAACCCAGAGCAAAATCACGAGCAGTCCGCCGGCGGCGCCATACGACGACGCAATCGCGCTGGTGCCGATATACCAGCCGATAAGCGATTTTCCCAATGTGAACAGGGCCGCGGTCCCGACAGCGCCGATTGCCACATCGCGCCATTCCAGGGTTCGATCGGGCAAAACCTTGTAAATGGCGGCAAACATCACGGCGATAAGCGCAAACGAAACGACGCCGTTGATCCCGCTGAGTATGATCGTTCCGAACGGCAGATGGGCGTTGATGAAAGCGCCCAGTGCCGAAATCGCGGCGCTTGCGATGAGAGAGACCAGCAACAGGAACCCGAGTGCGGCCACCAACCCCAGACTGGCGGCCCGTGCCCTCACCAGACGCGACAGGGAATTGCCTTGCGGTTCGATCTTCCAGATTGTGTTCAACGACTGCTGCATTTCGCCGAAGACGCCAGACGCGGCCACCAGCAAGGTGACCAGCCCTATGATCGCGGCCCAGGTGCCGTACAGCCTGCCGGATGCACTTTCCAGCGCAGTCTTGAGGAGATCGGCGCTTTCCGGTCCCATCAGCCCTGATATCTGCGCGGACAAGGCCAATTGTGCGGCATCGTGGCCGAAGACGAGACCAGCAATCGCAACCACGATCAGCAAGATCGGCGCCAGCGAGGTGGCGGCATAAAAGGCCATCGCCGCACCATGGCTGAGCGCATTGTCGTCGATGAAACCGACGACGCTTTCACGCACCAGGTGCCATGAATCTGCAAATGAGGGTCGCACTTCGGTACCGCAGGCGTTGAGTTGGCGTTCACTAGCAATGCACCGGACCTTCCGATGTTCCGGCTTGTGGCCGCCGCTGTTTCAGTGCTCCGCCAGCCAGGCATCGAGCCGGTCCTGTTCGCGGCGCAGCGCGTCGATGTTGATCAGGCCACGCGCCATGGCGAGATAGATCGCCCGCGTCCGCGAGTTGAACACGGAAGCATCGCCGGCGCCGTCCTCCGCCGGCACGATGCCGAGCTTGTCGTAGCAGTGCTTGATGCGGCTCTGCGCACCACGGATCGACAGGCCGCGCCGTGCCGCGATCGCCCGGTCGGTCAGGCCGAGCGCGATGTCGATCAGGCTTTCATATTCGCCGTCGGTGATGCCCTCGAACTTGTCCTGAACGCGATGCTGGATGCCGCGGATCTCGCGGTCGATGATGCAGTGGCCTTCGCGGAAAACCCCGCGCAGGGCGGACCGCATGCCTTCCTCCGTTGCCGATTTCAGCACATAACCGTAGACAGAGCCGGGCGGGACGATCCGCGCCACGCCGCGCACATAGGCTTCGTCGGCGAAATTCGACCAGAACAGGATGTGCGTGCCGGCGCGGCGGTTCCAGATCGCCCTGGCAACTTCGATTCCCGTCGCCTTCGGCATCTGCAAATCGAGCACGACATGCAGTGGCTCGCGCTCAGTCGCCAGGTTGATGGCGTCCTCGCCGTCGCTCGCTTCGATCACCTCGACGTCACCGGGCCACAATTGCTCCACCGTCCGCCGCGCGAAGCTACGGTGCAGCCCGTCATTCTCGGCGATCATCACAAGCATCACATGGCCTCCGATACGGCGAGTTCGCCAGGCATTGTTGCAGCCGCCGCCAGTTCCCGTGATGGCTGGCGGTCGATCTCGACGACGACACGGGTGCCGCCGTTCTTGCGGCCGGCCTGGCCGATGCGCAGCCGCGCCCCGATAAGGGCTGCCCGCGTGTGCATATGGCCGATGCCGCCATACGCGGCCGGGTCAACGGCGCCGCAGCCCTGGCCGTCATCCGTGACGATCACCCGCAGCACGCTCGCGGTCGACGCCAGCAGCACGTCGATGCGGTGCGGCGCGGCATGGCGAACGGCATTGTTGATCGCTTCCTGCACGATCCGGTAGAGCGCGGTCCGCACTGGCTCCGACAGGCTGTCGGCGCCGCCGTCGCTGGTGTCGGCGATGCGCACGGCGATCGGCGGCTTGGCCCTGGCGACGCTGCGGTTGAGATGCGCCTCGACCGCATCGCGCAGGCCGAACAGTTCAAGCACGCTCGGCCGCATGTCGTCGACGATGTGGCGCAGTTCCGTCAGGCAGCCGGCGACCTCCTTCTCGAGATCGGCAAGCTGTGCTGCCCGCGCCACGCCCTGGCCGCGAAGGGCCGAGAGCTGGCGCGCGATGCGGGCGAGATCGGCAAGCGTCTGGTCGTGCAGGTCCATGGCCATGCGCCGGCGTTCGCGCTCCATGCCTTCGGTCAATTGCGAGGCGCCGACGCGCAGCAGCTCGACGCGGTTTCGCGCCTCGCTCTCGGCCAGCATGGCGCGGCGCGCCTCCTCGGTCTGGATCAGCGCGAAGATGTAGGGCGCGATCAGGTCGGCGCATTGTTGGGCGACCGCGACGTCGGCAAGCGTGTAGCAGTCGACCTCGTGCCGGCTGATGTTGAGCGCGCCGATGATGCCGCCGCGCGCCCTGAGCGGCACGACGATGCGGCTGCGCAGCCTGGCGGCGAAGATCGGACCATCGATAGCGGTGGCGAAATGGAACCGCTCGTCGCTCAGCGCGTCGTCGGCGAGCAGATAGGGGACTTCGCCCCACAGCACCGAGCGGATCGGGCTGACTTCGGTCGGCAGCGGATGCTGGGCAAGCTCGCTCCAACTGGTGTGGAAGCCGGCTTCGTAACAGGCGTGCCGGCGCCCATCATGCGACAGCACCGCCAGATCCATGTGGTCGTGCGGGATGAGCGAGCCGATCTCGATGGCTGTCGCGCGGAACGCCGTGCCGGGATCGATATGGCCGGCAAGCGCCCGCGATATCGCCAGCAGCCGGTCGATCAGGACCAGGGACACTTCCGCCATTGCTTTCACGATCCTCCCGTGCTGGGAAATAGTGGACGCATGCCGCCGCCGCTGTCAACGACGGCGCCTTTGGTCATAGGAATTTTTTCTTGACTCGGTGAGCTCAGCTATGGTACATTTTCGTCCATGGTGCTGATTTGCGCCGGTGACCCGCCGCACTGGCGGGTTTTTCATTTGCTGCTCCGTCAGCGCAGACGAAAGCTCCGAAGAAACCCGTTAGCCCTAGTTCGTTGCCCTGCCGTCGGCGCCGATCAACTTGCGGTGCAATGATTGTAAAGGGTTCGCGTCCTGGTCTAGGGAGGAGGCCAGGAGACCGAAACAGAATGCCAGTGACGCAAAACGTTGCTCCGGGCGCCCCGGGAATTCCGGCGCGCTGGACGTCAAGCGCCAAGAGCGGCGTCGGAACGTCGCTTTCGCCGGCCGGCCGGATCTGGTTCACGATCAGCCACGGCATCCTCAACGAAATCTACTATCCGCGCGTCGACAGTGCCTGCACCCGCGACCTCGGCCTCATCGTCACCGGCGCCGCCGGCTATTTCTCGGAAGAGAAGCGCGCTGCCACGCACAGCATCGAACCGTTCGAGGACGGCGTACCCGCCTACCGGCTGGTCAACACGGCGAACGACGGCGCCTGGCGGATCGAAAAGCGCATCCTCGCCGATCCGGCGCGCCCGGCGCTGCTGCAGGAAATCACCTTCACGGCGCTGAGGGGCGTCGCTGACGATTATCGCGTCTACGCGCTTCTGGCGCCGCATCTGGTCAATGCCGGCATGGGCAACACCGCCTGGGTCGGCGAGCACGAGGGAAAGCCCGTGCTGTTCGCCTCGGGGCGCGGCTCCTGCCTGGCGCTGGCCTCGTCGCTGCCCTGGCGGACCGGCTCGGCCGGCTATGTCGGTTTTTCCGACGGTTGGCAGCAACTGCACAACACAGGTGAGCTCGATGCTGCGTACCAGCGGGCCGAGGACGGCAATGTCGCGCTGACCGGCGAGATCGGCTTTTCCGCGGCCAGGACCAAGGCTTTGCTGGCGCTGGGATTTGGCGCGACGCCCGAGGAGGCCGCGGAACATGCTTTCGCCAGCCTGAAGCAGGGTTTTGAACCCGCGGCGAAATCCTACCTCCAGAACTGGCGCAACTGGCAAAAGGGCCTGCTGCCGCTCGACCGGCACGCGGTGCCCGGGATCAACTTCTATCGCGTCTCGACGGCGGTACTGGCGACGCACCGGTCGATCGCCACACCGGGCGCCGCGGTCGCCAGCCTGTCGATCCCGTGGGGCTTCGACAAGGGCGACGACGACCTCGGCGGCTACCATCTGGTCTGGCCGCGCGATCTGGTCGAGACGGCCGGCGGCTTTCTTGCTGCCGGCGACGCCGCCTCGGCGTTGCAAATCCTCGACTATCTCGGCTCCATCCAGCAGCCGGACGGCCACTGGCCGCAGAACGCCTGGCTCGACGGATCGGCCTATTGGCCCGGCATCCAGATGGACGAATGCGCCTTTCCGCTGCTGCTGGCCGAAGCTTTGCACCGCGCCGGCCATTTGCCGCACGCCAGGCTCGCAGTCTTTCTGCCGATGATCGAGCGCGCCGCCGGGTTCGTCGTGCGCAACGGGCCGGTCACCGGCGAGGACCGCTGGGAAGAGGATGCCGGCTACAGCCCGTTCACGCTCGCCGTCGAAATCGCCGCACTGCTTGCCGCAGCCGACCTGCTCGACGCCTGTGGCAAGCCGGACGGGGCGACCTATCTGCGCGAGACATCAGACGTCTGGAACGACCAGGTCGAGCGCTGGACCTACGTCACCGGCACGGCGATCTGCGGTCAAGTCGGCGTCGACGGCTACTATGTCCGCATCGCGCCGCCCGACAGCGCCTCGGCCGGTTCGCCGAAGGACGGCTATGTCCCGATCAAGAACCGGCCGCCCGGCGACACCGACCGGCCGGCCGAGCAAATCGTCAGTCCGGATGCGCTTGCACTTGTCCGCTTCGGTCTGCGGGCGGCCGACGACCCGCGCATGACAGACACGGTCAAGGTCATCGACGCGCAATTGCGCTGCGATCTGCCGCAAGGGCCGCTCTGGTACCGCTACAACGGCGACGGCTATGGCGAGCATGAAGATGGCGCACCTTTCGACGGCACCGGCCAGGGTCGCCCCTGGCCGCTGCTGGCCGGCGAACGCGCCCACTATGAGCTGGCGGCCGGGCGCAGGGAAAAGGCAGCCAGCCTGCTGGCAGCGCTAGAAGGCTCGGCCGGACCGGGCGGCCTGTTGCCGGAGCAGGTCTGGGACGGCGCCGATAGGCCGGAGCGCGAACTGCTGCACGGCCGCCCCTCGGGCAGCGCCATGCCGCTGGTCTGGGCGCATTCGGAGCATATCAAGCTGTTGCGCTCGCTGCGCGACGGCGCGGTCTTCGACATGCCCCCGCAAGGCGTCAAGCGCTATATCGAGGACAAGACCGTATCGCCGTTCAGAACATGGCGGTTCAACAACAAGATCCGCACGGTCCCGGCCGGCAAGACGCTGCGCTTCGAACTGTTGGCCCCGGCTACAGTCCATTGGAGCACCGACAACTGGGCGACCGCCCACGACAGCCAGACGGTAGAAAACGATTTCGGCATCCATCTTGCCGATCTGCCCGTCTCTGGCCTTCCCAAGGGAAGCACGCTGACCTTCACTTTTTTCTGGCCCGGGGCCGGCGATTGGGAGAATGTCGACTTCTCCGTCATCTCAGGCGACCAGGACAGCCAGCAGACCTTCCCTCGATAACCCCGCAAATCTCCTAGAAAACAGGGACGAAACCATGCAGATCGGAATGATGGGACTGGGCCGGATGGGCGCCAACATGGTCCGGCGCCTGATGCGCGACGGCCACGAATGCGTCGTCTACGACATCAACCCGGCCAGCGTCGCGGCCCTGGTGACCGACGGCGCGTCAGGGGCGGCCTCGATGGAAGAATTCATCGGCAAGCTGGCCAAGCCGCGCTGTGTGTGGCTGATGCTGCCGGCGGCGATCACCGGCAGGATCATCGACCAGGTGGCGGCCCTGATGGAGCCCGGCGACATCGTCATCGACGGCGGCAATTCCTATTATCACGACGCCGTCGACCAGGCCGCGAAACTGGCCGGCAAGGGCATCCATCTTGTCGATGTCGGCACCAGCGGCGGCGTCTGGGGCCTGGAGCGTGGCTACTGCCTGATGATCGGCGGTCCCGACGTGGCGGTGCAGCACCTCGATTCGATCTTCGCCACGCTGGCGCCGGGCGCCGATGCCGGCTCCAATCCGTCCAGGGATGCCGGGACCGCGCCCTTCGGCTACCTGCATTGCGGACCGAGCGGCGCCGGCCACTTCGTCAAGATGGTGCACAACGGCATCGAGTATGGCGTCATGGCCGCCTATGCCGAAGGCATGAACATCCTGAAATCGGCCAATGCAGGCAAGCGGCAACGGACGGCGGACGCCGAGACCAGCCCGCTGGAAAACCCGCAATACTATCAGTTCGACATCGACCTTCCCCAGGTGGCCGAGGTCTGGCGGCATGGCAGCGTTATCGGCTCCTGGCTGCTTGACCTGACGGCCGGCGCCTTGAAAAGCGATCCGGGCCTGGTGAATTTCGGCGGCCGCGTTTCGGATTCCGGCGAAGGCCGCTGGACGCTGAAGGCGGCCATCGACACCGGCGTGCCGGCTCCGGTGCTGTCCTCGGCGCTGTTCGACCGCTTCTCCTCGCAGGGCGAATCCGAATTCGCCGACAAGCTGCTCTCCGCCATGCGCTATGCCTTTGGCGGCCATGTCGAGAAGCCGAAGGCCGGCAAGTGAGGACAGCGGGGGAGACACGCGCATGAGCCAGGAACGGTCCGACACGCTGGTGCTCTTCGGGGCAACCGGCGACCTCGCCCACAAGAAGATATTTCCAGCCCTTTACCAGATGGTCGCCAAGGGCACGCTTACCGAACCGGTGATCGGCGTCGCCTTCGATGCCTGGGACCTCAAGCAACTGCAGGCGCGCGCGCGTGACGGCATCGTCAATGCGCTCGGCAAGATCGACGAAAAAGCGTTCGCCAAATTCGCCTCGCTGCTGCGCTACGTCAGCGGCGACTACCGTGACGGAGCGACGTTCGAGAAACTGAAGAGCGCGCTCGGCACCGCACATCGACCGCTGCATTACATGGCGGTGCCGCCGACCATGTTCGAGACCGTCGTCCAGGGGCTGGAGCAGTCGGGCACGGCGCATGGCGCGCGGCTGATGGTGGAAAAGCCCTTCGGTCACGATCTGCAATCGGCGCGCTGGCTGAACCGGGTCCTGCATCTGGTGTTCGACGAGCAGTCGATCTTCCGCATCGACCACTACCTGGGCAAGGAAGCGATCCAGAACCTGCTCTATTTCCGCTTCGCCAATTCCCTCCTCGAGCCGATCTGGAACCGCAATTACGTCGAGAGCGTGCAGATCACCATGGCCGAGGATTTCGGCGTCGAGGGACGTGGCCGCTTCTATGACGATGTCGGCTGCATCAGGGACGTCATCGAGAACCATCTGCTCAACATCCTGTTGCTGCTTGCCATGGAGCCGCCTGTCGGCCGCTCCGCCGACGATCTGATCGACGAGAAGGTGCAGGTGCTGCGCGCGATCAGGACGCTGACCAAAGACGATGTCGTGCGCGGCCAGTTCACCGGCTATCTCACTGAACCCGGCGTGGCGCCGAACTCGCCCGTCGAGACCTTCGCGGCGGTGCGTTTCTTCGTCGACACCTGGCGCTGGCAGGACGTGCCGTTTTTCATCCGCGCCGGCAAGAACATGCCGGTGCATGTCACCGAAGTGGTGGTGCGGCTGAAGCGGCCGCCGCTCGATGTCTTCGATCCGATCAAGCCCGCCGACCAGAACTACGTCCGCTTCCGCATCGACCCACAGGTGGTGATCGCCATCGGAGCACAGCGCAAGGCGCCGGGCGACGACATGATCGGCGAGCAGGTCGAACTGACGGCGCTCGACGACTCGAAGGGCGACATGCCGCCCTATGAGCGCTTGATAGGCGACGCCATGAACGGCAACGGCCAGCTGTTCACCCGCCAGGACGCCAGCGAACTGGCCTGGCGCATCGTCGGCCCGGTGCTTGGCGACACCACGCCGCCGCACCTCTACGAGCCGCTGACATGGGGACCGGCGGACGTCATGGCCGGGTTCGGGCCACCCAATGGCTGGATCGATCCGGTGAAGTGAGAGGAACCACGCGATGGCCAAGGCAGTGAAGCAACCAGCATCGGGCACCGAGACGCCGGATACTGAAAAGATCGTGCTCACGATCGACATCGGCGGCTCGCACGTCAAGATCCTCACCAGCGCCGGCGGCGCGGAGCGCCGCGCCGATTCGGGGCCGGGGCTGACGCCGCAACAGATGATCGATACCGTGAAGAAGCTCGCCGAAGGCCTGTCCTACGACGTCGTCTCGATGGGCTATCCCGGTCCGGTCAACCACAACAGGCCGCTCGCCGACCCCGCCAATCTCGGCAAGGGCTGGGCTGGATTCGACTTTGCGGGCGCGTTCGGCAAACCGGTGAAAGTGGTCAATGACGCGCTGATGCAGGCCATCGGCAGCTACGAGGGCGGGCGCATGCTGTTCCTCGGGCTCGGCACCGGGCTCGGTGCGGCGATGATTGCCGACAACGTCGCCCAACCGATGGAACTCGCGCATCTGCCCTACAAGAAGGGCAAGAGCTTCGAGGATTATGTCGGCGAACGCGGCCTGGAAAAGCGCGGCAAGAAGAAATGGCGCAAATACGTCTTCGACGTCGTCGACCGGCTCCGTGCCGCCATGCAGCCTGACTATGTCGTCATTGGCGGCGGCAACGTCGACAAGCTCGATGAATTGCCCGCCGACTCCAGGCGCGGCGACAACACACGCGCCTTCGAAGGCGGGTTTCGTTTGTGGCGCGACAAGGCGCTGATAGTCTGATACTGTTATTGTTTAATATAGTTGTTCAAAATAACGTGTGACCTGCCATCAAGTCGTTGCAATACGCAGATTTGCCGACTAGGAATTCCGCGCTACAACAACGCCAATTCGTCCCGTGGACGCACGAAGGACGCCATAGCATTTTGATTTCGCGCATGATCCTTTCCGGAAGTCGAATCCGATTTTCAGGTCATTCGCTGTAGACGGAGAAATAGAGTGACCGACGATAGCAACAGTGCCCGTAAAGACATCGATCTGCTCGAGCTGACCGCCCACATCGTGTCCGCTTACGTCGAGAAGAACCGCTTGCCTGCCTCCGGCCTGGCCGACCTCATCGCCAGCGTCAGCGCCTCGATAAGCGGGCTCGGCAAGCCTGCGGTCCCGGTGGCTGCCCCGCTGGTCCCGGCGGTCAATCCCAAGAAGTCGGTGACGCCCGATTTCATCATCTGCCTCGAAGACGGCAAGAAGTTCAAATCGCTGAAGCGTCACATCGGTGTACATTTCGGCCTGACGCCGGACGCCTATCGCGCCAAATGGGGCTTGCCGTCGGACTATCCGATGGTCGCTCCCAACTACGCGGCCTCGCGTTCGCTGCTGGCGAAGTCGATCGGCCTCGGCCGCAAGGCCGCCCCCGTCAAGGCGCCCGCCAAGGGCAGGAAGGCCAAGGCCTCGGCCTGAACATTCAGTCCTGAGCCAACAGTTAGGACGACTGGAACAGAAGCCTGCCGGCGAATCCGCCTTGGCCGGCTTCCTATTTTTATGGCTTGGATAGGTGGCCGGGTTCCTAGAGCAATTCCAGGAAAAGTGTGAAACGGTTTTCCGTCCGGAATTGCGTAAAAAAACAAGGAGTTAGAGCGGGTCGCCGTTTCCGTGAAACGGTGAACTGCTCTTGGGGAGTGAGCCATGAACTACACCAGGATGGTGATCGAGAAAGAGGCACCGGAAGAATACGGCTACGACCGTATCCGCTTTAATCTTTCCGAAAGCTCGATCGCCGACCAGAAGCTCTCCGACATCGGCCTGTCGCTGCCCGATCTCACGCTTTTCTATGGCGAGCATCGCGGCGACAAGCAGTTGCGTGCACTGATATCGGCGCAGGATGCCGGCATTTCGCCGGATGATGTGCTGGTCACCGCCGGTGCCGCCGGCGCACTGTTCATCATCTCGACCTCGCTTTTGTCGGCCAACGACCATCTCGTCGTCATCCGGCCCAACTACGCCACCAACATCGAAACCCCAAGGGCGATCGGCTGCGCCATCAGCTTTGTCGACCTGGCCTTCGAGGAAGGCTTCGCCATCGATGTCGAACGCGTCAAGGCCGCGATTCGGCCGGACACGAAGCTGATCAGCGTCACCTGCCCGCACAACCCGACCGGCACGATGATGAGCCGAGCCGAGCTCGATGCGCTGGTGGCGCTTGCCGAAAGCAGCAACTGCCGTCTGCTCGTCGACGAGACCTATCGCGACCTCTCCTACGGCAGGCGGCTGCCGACGGCTGCCTCGCTCAGCCCGAAGGCGATCAGCGTCTCGTCATTGTCCAAGGCCTTCGGCATTCCCGGCATCCGCATCGGCTGGCTGATCACCAGGGATGCGGTGCTTCAGGAAAAATTCCTCGCCGCAAAGGAGCAGATTGGCATCTGCGGCAGCGTCATCGACGAAGGCATTGCCCGCGGCATGCTCGAGCGCCGGGACGCCTTCCTGGCGACACTGCTGCCCGAAATGGCCAAGCGCCGCGACATCGTCCAGGCCTGGATCGACCGCGAACCGCTGGTCGACTGGATCAGGCCCGAAGGCGGTGTCGTCGGCTTCCCGCGCCTCAATGTCGAACCCGGCTTCGACCTCGACCGGTTCTATGCGAACCTGCTGGAGAACCATGGAACCTATGTCGGACCCGGCCACTGGTTCGAGATGGAAAAACGCTTCTTCCGCGTCGGCTTCGGCTGGCCGACGGAAGCCGAATTGCGCGGCGGCCTCGACGCCATCTCCGTCGCGCTGCGGCAGTAACTTCCGCGTGCCGGCGATGGAGCAGGCTGAAAATTCCTTGATCCAGCACTGATTCTGACGCATATCCGCGGCGAACTGAGCTAAAAGTTCCGCCAGCCGGACCAGCGCCCATCGTGGAAGTGCCCCGCCAGCTGACGCCACTGCAATGGGGCCTCTTAAATCATGACCGCCGAACAGATATCACCGGACCAGCGCTATGCCGCGTTCCGCCACCGCTCCTTCCTGAGTTATTGGGCGGCGCGTTTCCTCACCACATTCGCCACCATGATCGTGTCCGTCGCGGTCGGCTGGCAGATGTATGATTTGACCCGCGACCCGCTCGATCTCGGCCTGGTCGGCATCGTCCAGTTCCTGCCGTCGCTGCTTCTGGTGCTGGTCACCGGTGTCGTCGCCGACCGCTTCGGCCGCCGCCTGATCATGGCGCTGGCGGTCGTGGTGGAGGCGATGTGCGCGCTGGCGCTGCTGTTCCTGGCGCTGCGCGGCATCAGCGGGCCGCTGCCGATCTTCGGCGTGCTTGCCATGTTCGGCGTCGCCCGTGCCTTCTTCGGTCCGGCCTCCGCCTCATTGTTCGCCAATCTGGTGCCGCCTCAGGATTTCGCCAACGCCATCGCCTGGAATTCATCGGCCTGGCAGACGGCGACCATCGTCGGACCCGTCGCCGGCGGCCTGCTCTACGGCGTGTCGCCGGAAGCGGCCTACGGAACCGCCGTTGTCCTGATGCTTGTGTCCGGGCTGCTGATCTTCACCATCCCGAAGCCGTCGCAGCGCACCGAGTCGGACAAGCCGACGATGCAGCACCTGCTCGGCGGGTTCAGCTATATCTGGAGCGAGAAGATCGTGCTCGGCGCCATCTCGCTCGATCTGTTCGCCGTGCTCCTGTCCGGCGCCTCGGCGCTGCTGCCGGTCTATGCGCGCGACATCCTCCAGCTCGGCCCGTGGGGCCTCGGCCTGCTGCGCTCGGCGCCAAGCATCGGCGCCATTTGCGTCGCCATCTGGCTGGCCGGGCATCCACTTCGCAACCACGCGGGCATGATCATGCTGGCCGCCGCAGCCTCGTTCGGCGCCTTCACCGTGGTTTTCGGCCTGTCGACCATCACCTGGCTGTCGATCGTGGCATTGGTCTTCCTTGGCGCCACCGATATGTTCAGCGTCTACATCAGGGAGACGCTGATCCAGCTGTGGACGCCCGACGAGGTGCGCGGCCGCGTCAACGCCGTCAACCAGGTCTTTGTCGGCGCCTCCAACGAGGTCGGCGAATTCCGGGCCGGCACGATGGCCGCGCTGATCGGCACGGTGCCGGCCGTGGTGATCGGCGGCATCGGCGCCATCGCCGTCGCGGGCCTGTGGGTGGTGCTGTTCCCGCAACTGCGCAAGGTGCGCCACCTCAACGGGCGCAACTGATCTTCCCACGGTTGACAGCCGACATGCCTAGCCCATGCCACAGGAGCTCTCATGATCACTTGCTACCTGAAATACGTCATCGACCCCTACAAGCTTGCCGAGTTCGAAGATTATGGTCGTCGCTGGATAGCTCTGGTCAACCGCCTCGGCGGAAACCATCACGGCTATTTCCTTCCGAGCGAGGGGGCGAGCAACATCGCCTATGCCATGTTCAGCTTCCCGAGCCTTGCCGACTACGAGGACTATCGCAAACGGATGGCTGCCGACCCGGAATGCCAGGAAGTGTTCGAAATGGAAAAACGCAATCGCAGCATTCTCAGCTACGAGCGCAGCTTCCTGCGGCCGGTGCTCGAACCTTAATGCATGTCGCCCAAAAGTGGCCCCGGTTTTGGGAGAACGACATGCATGAAGACAAAGACCTAAAGCGGGTCGCCTGAAATCCGTTCAGACGACGGTTCAGCTATCTGCTCGGCTTGCCGAAGATCATCCGCAAAAACTCGTCCAGCCAGCGCTTGAGATGCATGTCCCAGATCAGCCGGCCGCCGAGATGATCGCGGCCGGGCTGGGCACCGGGCAATTCGAAGCGATGCGCGCCGCGCACCACCCAGCGCTGCATCATCACCCTGGTCAGTTCGCCATGGAACTGGATGCCCCAGGCATTGTCGCCGTAGCGGAAGGCCTGGTTGGGATAGGTTTCGGCCGTCGCCAGCAGCGTCGCGTCCCTGGGCAGCGAAAAACCCTCGCGGTGGAACTGGTAGACCATCTCCGGCCAGTGCATCAGTTGCTTGCCGGCTTCGGTCGCCTTCAGGGGATACCAGCCAACCTCGACCAGCCCTTCACCATGACCCTCGACCTTGCCGCCGAGACAGTTGACCAGCATCTGCGCGCCGAGACAGATGCCGAGACATGGCCGGTTCTCCCTCAGCGGTATTTCCAGCCAGTTGGTCTCGCGGCGGACGAACTCGTCGTCGTCATTGGCGCTCATCGGGCCGCCGAACACCACCGTGCCGGCGTGGTCGTCCAGTGTTTCGGGCAAGGCGTCGCCAAGCGGCGGCCGGCGGATGTCGAGATCGAAACCTTCTTCCAGCAACATATGGCCGACACGTCCCGGGCTCGAACTCTCCTGATGCAGCACGATCAGGATCTTTGGCTTCGAACTCGTCTGGCGTGGCATGGGAAGGCGAAGATCCTATTCGTCGCTCGATGTTCCGGTGGCGCCGGGCGCGTGCGCCGCCGCCTTGCGGCGCGCCTCGACGCGATCGTGGCGTTCGACGCCGATCAGCTCGGCGACGCGCCAGACGGTGTTGTCCTCGAGCTCGTGCAACTCGCCGTCGGCATAGACGATTTCCCACATCAGGCCGATGAAAGCCTTGCGCGCATCGGCATCGAGATGGCGCTTCAGGACGCTGGTGAAGGCGTAGAGATCGATCGCCTCATTGTCGGCCCGCTCGCCGGCAGCGGCCAACGCTTCGAGTTCCGCGCCACTGATCGAATAGCTCTCGGCCAGCACCGCCTTGAACCGCTCCCACTCGACATCCTGGCGCACGCCATCGGCGTTCATCACATGGTAGAGCAGCGCCGAGGCGGCGACACGCGGATCGTCCGTGCTGGCATGCGTGCCGGCACCGGCCGGCAAATCCCTGAGAAACGACAGAACGCGTTCAAACATAGATCCATACCCCAACGGCCTGACGGCCTGCCCAACTCAAAACAACCGAAACCGGCGCGGCGATTTCTCCGCTTCCTCGTCCGGATCGACGCCGGGATCGTCCGGCAGCCGCGCAAGCTCCTCGGCCGGCTCGACGCCTTCGGCATCGCTCGGCACCGCGGCGAAGGCCGCTGCCGTGATCGGCCTGACATGATCTTCTTCGCGACTTTCAGCTTGCTTGCCCGCCGACGTCTCGCCACCGGCGTCGTCGATCACTTCGATCGGCCTTTTTTCGCTCGTCGGCTTTGCCAATGCTTCAATAACCGGTGCCGCACCCGCTGGCGCGTCATCATGGCTGTCGATCAACTGGCCAAGCCGCTCCATCGGCGCGCGCCACTCGAAGGCGTCGAGCCGGCCGGTGATCGGCGATACCGGAGCCCAGCGTTCCGATACCACGCCGTCTGCGACCCAGGCCGGATCGCGCGGCGCCCGCACCGCCCTGGACAGCAGCTGCCGCACCTTGCCCTGATCGCCGGTCTCGGCCTCCTCGATGTCGGCGAGCAGCAGATAGGCGCCCTCGCGACGGTCCATCCGGATCGCCGCCTCGGCCTCGCGGCGGGCGGTCGCGAAATCCTGCGCGTCGAGCGCGGCGCGCGCCACCGTCATCGACGATTCGGCGTGGTTCTTCTTCATCTCCTGCAGCTTCTTCGCCCGGTTGAGGCGGTCGAGCACCGCGTCGCCCGGCCTTGCATGGGTATAGAGCTCGGCGATCTCCGGATGCGGCTCGGCCTTCCACGCCGCCTCGAGGATCTTCGAGCCCTTGCGCACATCGTTCTGCTTGAACAGCGCGGCCGCAGCGGCCACGGCGGCGGGCGCAAAGTCGGGCCTGAGCTTGTTGGCCTCGATCGCCGCCGTCCTGGCGGCGGCGGGATCGCTGTCGGCAAGCGCCTGCGCCTTGGCGGTCAGCAGCACGGCGCGGCGGCGGTTGGCGGCATCGCGTTCGATCTGCCGTGTCGCTTTCTGCGCGTCGACCAGTTTCAGGGCGCCGTCCCAGTCGCCGCGCGCGGTCAGCTCTTCCAGCGTCGATTCCGCCGCCCAGGCCAGCTGCGGCGCCACAGCGGCGGCGCGGCCGGCATAATGCCTGGCGGCGTTGCGGTCGCCGAGCCGTTCGGCTTCCAGATAAAGCCCGCGCAAACCCAGCAGCCGCATTTCGGGATCGTCGAGCATGCTCTCGAATTTCTGCCGCGCGCCTTCATGATCGCCTTCGAGCAGCGACGCCTGCGCTTCGAGCAGGTGGATCAGCGGCTCCTGGTCGGACCGGATCAGCTTGGCGGCTTCCTTGGTCTTCTTGCGGGCCAGCGCGCCATCACCGGCGCCGGCGGCAATCATGCCGGTCGACAGCGCCTGATAGCCACGATCGCGGCGGCGGACACGGAAATAGCGCGAGATGGTGTAGGGGCTGTTCCACAGCGCCTTGAGCAGCCACCACAGGATCATCACCGCAGCGACCACGGCAACGACAGCCACCGCCGCCACCATCAGACTGACCTGGTATTGATAGCCGTTGAAAGTGACGACCATGTCGCCCGGCCGGTCGGCCAGCCAGGCAAAGCCCAGCCCGAGCGCGAAAACGACGATGAGGAAGGCGAGCAGGCGGATCATTGTGTTGCCCTCATGCCTTCATCGCGCCCGAGATCAGCGCATCGACCTGGGTTTCGACCTCGATGCGCGCCTTCAGCTTGCCGGCAAAGTCGGCGCCCGCGGCCTTGGCGGCCTCGGGCAGCGTTTCATACTCGCTGAGTGCCTTGGCGTAGTCGCCCTGGTTGACCGCCGCCTCCATGCGCGCGACGGTTTCCGGTGCGCCGGCGCCTTCGACGGCGCCGATCGGCCTGACCTTGACCAGCGATTGCGCGCTCGACAGAAGGCTCTGAACGAAGCCGGCATTCTCATCGACAGGCGTCGCGGCCGTGACCATGGCATTGGCGGCGGCATCAGCCTGCGATGCGATCTCGGCGCGGGTTGGAACGCCCTTTTCGGCATAGGGGCGCAGTGCCGCAAGCTGCGGCGCATCAGGCGAAATCGCGGCGAGGGTTTCGAGTTCGGCCGAAAACGGCCCGCCACGCTCAAGCGCCGCCTTCAAGGCCGACGCCGCGATGGCAAGCGCGATCTTCGGCTGTCCCGCCGCCGCCTCGACCTTGCCGGACAGCTGCGACACAGACTGCTCCAGCGCTTTCAGCCGGCCATCCTGCGCGGTCGCCGCCTCGCCGGCCGACTTCACCTGCGCGTCGAGGCCTGCCAGTTTTTCGGTGAGCGGACCAAGATCGACCGGCGCCGAGCTGCCCGCCTTGCCGAGGGCGGCGACCGCCGTCTCGATCTGCGCGACCTTGTCGCCCAGTGCGGTGACGCCGGCCGCGTCGCCTGCTCCACCTTTCTCGACAGCCGATTTCAGCGCCGCGACATCAGCCTTGACCTGCTCCAGGCCCGAGGACAGCCCGACCATCTTCGCCGCTGCATCGCCATTGCCGCCGGCGTCCTTCAAGCCGGCGATTTCGGTCTTCAGCGAGGCGATGTCGCCATTGACGCCATCGAGCGAGACGCCGGCACCGGAGCCCGGCGCGCCGAGCAGGCCGGCAAATTGCAGCCCGCCGGCGCCGACCAGCGCGATGACGCCGCCGATGATGCCGGCGGCGATGCCGTTGAGGCCGCCACGCTTTTCAGGGGCTGGCGCCATTTTCTCGTCCTGTGTCTCGGCTTTTGCCTTGTTGCCGTCGGTCTGCGCTGCCGACGCGTCGTCGAAACTGTAGTCGAAGGTTTTGGCGCGGTTGGGCGGCGCATCCGAACCGGGATAAGGCAGCTCTGGCTCGGCGGCTTTGGCTCCGCTATCCGCCGGCGCTTGCCCTTCCGCACCTGCGGCGCCATCGGCATGCTCCCACGGCTCGAGATCGGTCTGGTCGGCATGAACCGGCTCTTCGGGAACCTCGGGCTGCGAAGCGTTCGCTGCTTCCTCGGCCTTCGCCTCGTCTGTCTGCGCCTCCTGCGTGGCGGCGTCCTCGTCGGCGATGCGTGAGACGGCGCCCGGCTCGAGATCGATGGTCACCGGCTCGCGGCGGCTTTTCGAGTGTCGCATCTTCGGCGTCTTGACCATGCCTGGGCTCCGCACATTCGCTTCGTCTCAACGCCTGGCGGCGCATGATGGTTCAGAAAGGGTCTAGCACATCACCAAGCGGTGAAAAGGGGCGGTGTGATGACGCGGCTCAGCGCGGCGCCTGCAAAAGTGCCAGCAATGCCTCCTCGTCAGGTTGCGCGGCAATGCGGATCCTTTCGCTGGCGGCATCGTCGAAGGCTGCGGCGATGCGAGCGGAAAGCGCAAAAACCCATGTTTTTTCGAAGAGACCGCGCAGAGCGGGCCGTCTTGCCAACATCTGCATCGCCGCCGCCGCCTTGGCTGAATAGAGCAATACCGCGTCGGCAGGTTGCCCCGACAGGCGTTCGAGGGTGACTTCGTCCGGATAACCCACTGTCAGCGTGTCATAGGTCTCGACGGCGTGGACCCGAACGCCCACCGTCCCGAGCCTCTGTTCGAACGCCGGAAAACGCACGCGCCCGCAGAGGTAGACAATCGTCTTTCCAGAAAAATCGGCGGCGAGAACGTCGGCCAGCGCCTCGGCATCGCCCGGGCCTTCACTGACCGACAAAAACCCCGCTTTGCGGGCAGCTTCCGCAGTCCGCCTACCGACGGCATGACAAGGCAAGGCGGCGAGCGTCGCGATGATTTCTTCCGGCGCATGGCGCATGGCATTGGCGCTTGTGACGGCCACCGCGACGGCATCGTCCGGGATCAGTCCGGCAGCGGCGGGCAACGCCTTTGTTTCGGTCAGGGGCAAAAGAACCGGCTGAAAACCTGCCTCCTCCAGCCGATGCGCTGTGCGCGAAGCACCCGGTTCCGGCCTGGTCACCAGGACGCGAAGCATTTCAGAGCCAGCCGTCGAAGAACTTTTCGCCGGCCCTGGCGCGCACGCTCCGGGCCGCTTCGCCGCCGATCCGGGCGGCGTCTTGCGCCGGTCCCTGCAGTTCGACCGTGTGTGACTGCGTGCCGTCGGGCGAGATGATCAGCCCGGCAAAAGACAGTTTTCCGGCCTCGATCGCCGCATAGCCGGCGATCGGCGTGCGGCAGGAGCCATCGAGCGCCGCCAGGAAGGCACGCTCGCAGGCCAGCGTCTGGCCGGTCGGCACATCATGAACGGCCGCCAGCATCTTTTCGACATCGCGGTCGCCGATACGGGTTTCGATGCCGATCGCGCCTTGCCCCGGCGCCGGCGGGAAGACATCGAGCGGTATCAGGTCGGTGACGACATGCTCGAGCCCAAGCCGCTTCAGCCCGGCATAGGCCAGGATCGTGCCGGCGGCGACGCCTTCCTCGAGCTTGCGCAGCCGCGTCTGCACATTGCCGCGGAACATCACCACGTCGAGATCCGGCCGCATCCGGCGGATCAGCGCTTGCCGCCGCAGCGACGACGAGCCGACTTTCGCCCCGCGCGGCAGTTCGGCGATCGTCTTCGCCGCTTTGCCGACAAAGGCGTCGCGTGCGTCCTCGCGCGGCAGGAAGGCCGACAGTTCGAGGCCGTCGGGCAGTTGCGTCGGCATGTCTTTCGACGAATGCACGGCGATGTCGATCCGGCCGGCCAGCAGCGCCTCCTCGATCTCCTTGGTGAACAGGCCCTTGCCGCCGGCTTCCGACAGCGGCCGGTCCTGAATGCGGTCGCCGCTGGTCGAGATGACGACCACCTCGAACGCCTCCGCCGGCATGCCATGCGCGGCCATCAGCCGCGCCTGCGTTTCATGCGCCTGCGCCAGCGCCAGCGGGCTGCCGCGTGTTCCGATTCTCAAGATTGTTTGCATGGCGCGCAGTCCGTGATAACCCCCCGGCAAGCGAGGCTTTCCGGGGTTCTCCTAACGGGGAAAGCCCCATGATACAATCTTTAGGGACAGCGACGAATTGATCCGCGTGCTGGGCATAGAGACGAGTTGTGACGAGACCGCCGCCAGCGTGGTGGCCATCGACGGCGACGCCGCGCCAAAAATCCTGTCCAACATCGTGCTCAGCCAGATCGAGGAGCATGCCGCTTTCGGCGGCGTCGTGCCGGAAATCGCCGCGCGCGCCCATGTCGAGGCGCTGGACGGCATCATCGAGGCGGCGCTTGCCGATTCGGGCACGGCGCTAGCCGATATCGACGCGATTGCCGCCACCGCCGGCCCCGGCCTGGTCGGCGGGCTGATCGTCGGGCTGATGACCGCCAAGGCAATCGCCGCGGCGGCGAACAAGCCGCTGATCGCCATCAACCACCTCGAAGGCCATGCGCTGACCGCAAGGCTGACCGACGGGCTCGACTTTCCCTATCTCTTACTGCTGGTCTCCGGCGGCCATACGCAAATCGTCGCCGTGCGGGGTGTCGGCGACTACCAGCGCTGGGCAACGACTATCGACGACGCGCTCGGCGAAGCCTTCGACAAGACGGCCAAGATGCTTGGCCTGCCCTATCCCGGCGGACCGAATGTCGAAAAGGCGGCACAGGCCGGCAACGCCTCGCGCTTTGCCTTTCCGCGTCCGATGAAGGGCTCGGCCCAGCCCGACTTCTCCTTCTCCGGCCTCAAGACCGCCGTGCGCCAGGCGGCGAGCGCCATTGCGCCGCTGAGCGACCAGGACGTCGCCGACATCTGCGCCTCGTTCCAGGGGGCCGTAGCCGATGCTCTGGCCGACCGTGTTTCTCGCGCGCTGACGCGCTTTCGCGAGACATTTCCCGGCACCAGGAACCCAGCCCTCATCGTTGCCGGTGGTGTCGCCGCCAACCGCACGATCAAGACCATGCTGGAGCGGCTCTGCGCCGAGACCGGCTTCACCTTCATTGCGCCGCCACTGAAACTTTGCACCGACAATGCGGCGATGATCGCCTGGGCCGGCATCGAGCGGCTGCGCGAGGGCATGGCGCAAGAGAACGGCTTCGATTTCGTGCCGCGCTCGCGCTGGCCGCTGGACAGCATCTCGGCGCCGATGGTCGGCTCCGGCCGGCGCGGAGCCAAGGCATGAACGAGGTGGCAATGAGCGGCAACGTCACCGCGCCAAGCGGCTGGCGCGTTGCCGTGCTCGGCGGCGGCGCCTGGGGCACTGCCTTGGCCTTGGCCATGCTGCGCGCCGGCCATTTCGTCCGCCTTTACGCGCGCGATCCGGAGACCGTCGCCGCGATCGACCGCGGCGACAATCCACGCTACCTGCCGGGCATTACGCTCCAGCCCGGCATCGTGGCGACGAGCAACATCCAGGCCGCGCTCGACGGTGCCGATTGCGTGCTGGCGGTGACGCCGGCGCAGTCGCTGCGGGCGACGCTGGCGGCCGCGAAGGACCATATGCCGGCCGGTATCCCGCTGGTTCTGTGCGCCAAGGGCATCGAAAGCGAGACTGGCGCGTTGCTATCGGCGATTGTCGAAGAAATCCTGCCGCTCAATCCGGTTGCCGTTTTGTCGGGCCCGAGCTTCGCCACCGACGTCGCCCGCGGCCTGCCGACGGCCGTTGTGGTCGCCGCCCGCGACGAGGCATTGGCCGCCGATCTCGCCGCCCGCTTTTCCGCCGAAAACCTGCGCTGCTATTCGAACGACGACCTGATCGGCGTCGAGATCGGCGGCGCCTTGAAGAACGTCTTTGCCATTGCCGCAGGTGCCGTCACCGGGGCGGGTCTCGGCGCCAGCGCCCAGGCCGCCATGGTGACGCGCGGCTTTGTCGAATTGCGCCGCATCGGCGCTGCCTTCGGCGCCAGGCCCGAAACGCTGATGGGGCTTTCCGGCCTTGGCGACCTGCTGCTGACCTGCTCGTCCACCCAGTCGCGCAATTTCGCCTATGGGTTGGCGCTCGGGCAAGGCAAGCCACTTGCCGGATTGCCGCTGGCAGAAGGCGTGCCGACGGCGGCGATCGCAGCCCGCATTGCGACCGAGCGCAACATCGACGCGCCGATCATTGCCGCCGTCGCCGCCATACTGGATGGCACCATCACCGTCCGGCAGGCCGTGACGGCGTTGATGACCCGGCCGCTGAAGACCGAAACCAACGATTGATCCCCACGACTTTGAACGATCAGGAGAAAAAATGCTGTTTGCTGTGATTTGCAAGGATAAGCCCGGAAGCCTGCAGGTGCGCCTCGACACGCGGCCCGAGCATGTTGCCTTTCTCGAGGGGTTGAACGGCGACAAGAAGCTGGCATTCGCCGGTCCGTTCCTTGACACTGAAGGCAAGTCCAATGGCAGCCTCGTGGTCGTCGAAGCGCCCGACCTGGCTGGCGCCCAGGCTCTGTCGGCCGCCGACCCCTACGCCAAGGCCGGGCTGTTCGAAAGCGTCGAAATCCGCCCGTGGAACTGGACGTTCAACAAGCCGGCGGCTAGTTAAATCCCGGTCGCCAGCGCGACTCCAAGGAGGAGAAAGACATGAACTACTGGCTGTTCAAATCCGAGCCATTCAAGTTCTCCTTCGAGATGCTGAAGGCCAAGGGCAAGGCCGGCACGCAATGGGACGGCGTGCGCAACTACGCGGCGCGCAACAACATGAAGGCGATGCAGATCGGCGATCTCGGCTTCTTCTACCATTCCAACGAGGGGCTGAACATCGTCGGCATCGCTGAAGTCTGCGCGCTTGCCCATCCCGACACCACGTCGGACGATCCGCGCTGGGAATGCGTCGACATCCGCGCCGTAAGGGAGGTACCGAACCCGCCGACGCTGGAACAGGTGAAGGCCAATCCCAGGCTTGCCGACATGGCGCTGGTGCGGCTCGGACGGCTTTCCGTGCAGCCGGTGACGCCGGCCGAATGGAAGGAAGTCTGCCGCATGGGCGGCTTGACGCCGGCTCCGTGACGGCGCTCACGCCCAACAGCGCCAAACAGTTCATTCTCGACAACACGGCGCTGATGGCGCCGCCGCACGTGCCGGAGATCCTGCTTCATCTTGCCGACGAAGCGCATGACCTGTGGCAGCGGACCGAGGAAGAGCTGGTCGAAATCGGCCTGCCGCCGCCCTTCTGGGCTTTCGCCTGGGCCGGCGGCCAGGGCCTTGCCCGCTATGTCCTGGACAATTCCGGCACGGTGCGTGGCAAGCACGTGCTCGACTTCGCTTCCGGCTCCGGCCTTGTCGCCATCGCCGCTGCCAAGGCCGGTGCCGCCAAGGTGATCGCCTCCGACATCGACCCGTTCTGCGCCACCGCGATCCGGCTCAACAGCGAGATCAACGGTATCGGGACCGAATTCCTCGGCACGGATTGCATCGGCACCGATGCAGGTTGGAACGTGGTCCTGGCCGGTGATGTTTTCTATGACAAATCTTTCGCTGACCGGCTGGTGCCATGGTTCGCAACGCTGAAGGCGCGCGGCGCCGAAATCCTTGTCGGCGATCCCGGCCGGTCGTATCTGCCGAAGACAGGGCTGGAGCCGCTTGCGGTCTATGAAGTGGCCGTCACGCGGGCGCTGGAGGATGCGCTGGTCAAGCGCACGACCGTCTGGCGGTTCGCTTGACGCGATCGCCGAACAGGCGTTCCATCATATCCAAATCAGAGGGGGGAGCTCATGGATTTTTCAGCAGTGAACTGGCTGGCGGTGGTCGCTGCCGCGATCGTGGCGTGGCTGTTCGGCGCCGCCTGGTACATGAGCCTGAGCAAGCCGTGGCTGAAGGCCGCCAAGCTCGATCCGGCCACGATGAAGAAGTCGCCGCTGCCCTTCGTCGTCAGCTTCATCGCCGAACTGGTCATGGCCACGATAATGGCGCTGGTCGTCGGCGCGATGACCGGCGGCGAGCCGACATGGCTCGCCGGACTTGTCTTCGGCTTCGTGCTCTGGCTGGGTTTCGTCGCCACGACGCTCTCGGTCAACCATCGCTACGAGAATTTCGGCTGGGACCTGACCCTCATCGACGGCGGCCACTGGCTCGGCGTGCTGCTGATCATCGGCGCCGTCATCGGCTGGTTCGGCGCGGTGGCAAGCTGAGTCAAGAAGGGAGTAGGGCAGTAAGGCAGTAGGGGAATAGGGGAGCAGACGGCACCGACGCCTATCCCTACTGCCCTACTGCCCTACTGCCCTACTGCCCTACTGCCCTACTGCCCTACTGCCCTACTGCCCTACTGCCCTACTGCCCTACTGCCCTACTGCCCTACTGCCCTTTATCCGTGGTCCGCGTCTTGGCGACTTCCTCTAGCATCCATTCGCGAAAGGCGACGATGCGTGGATCGTCGGCGGTATTTTCGGGATAGACCAGGAAATAGGCGAACTCGGGCGCCACCCGCAGGCCGAGTTCGAAAGGCTGCACCAGCCTGCCCTGGGAAAGGTCGTTCGCCACCATGGCGAAATCGGCGAGCGCAACGGCATTGCCGTCGAGCGCTGCCTGGACGGCATCCGTGGAATTTCCGAACACGACTGTCCGGCTGTCGTCGAAATCATTGATGCCGGCCGCCGCCATCCACATCCGCCAGTTCGGCCACGTCACGCCTTGCCGCGACCATTCGATATGCGCAAGCGTGTGATTGAACAGGTCGCGCGGCTCGCGCAGCGGCGGACCGGACGTCAAGAGGCTCGGGCTGCACACCGGAATGAGGATGTTGTCGAACAGCCGGTGGGTGCGAAGGCCCGGATATTTGCCGGCGCCAAAACGGATGCCGACATCGATGTCGTCAAGTTCGAAATCCCGCACTTCATAGGCGATGTCGAATCGCAATTCGATATCGGGGTGACGCTTGCGAAAATCGTCGACGCGTCGCATCAGCCATTTTGACGCGAACTGCGCGTCGAGCGTTACCTTCAAGAGAGCGGTGCCGCGCGTCAGCTTTTGCGCCCGCGAAACAGCCCGGCCAAGCAGGTCGAGCGCGTCCGCCGAGGCGTCGAACAGCACCGTTCCCGCCTCGGTGAGCCGGATGGTGCGGCTGGTGCGCGTGAACAGCACCAGCCCGAGCTGATCCTCGATTTCCTTGATCTGATGGCTGACGGCGGCCGGTGTCAGCCCAAGCTCGTCGGCGGCACGGGTGAAATTGAGGTGCCGGGCCGCCGCCTCCAGCGTCCTCAAGGCGCGAGTCCCAGGCAGAAGACGAGCCATCCTATCCTCAAAGAAAACTTGATGATCGAGAGAAAACTACTCGTTTCCTACAGAGATTTCAATCTGGCATGATCTGTCCATCGAAACATCATCAAGCCGGATTTGATATTCGGGGAGAACGGAGCACACCATGTCCATCATCGTTTTGAATTCGTCCGCACATCGTCCGAACTGGCTGGCCGAAACCCTCGACTGGTTGCGTCACGCCCGGGTCGCGATACGCCTCCCCCGCCGCGATACTGCCTACCAGAACGTCGAGGATCTCTCCGACCGCCAACTGCGCGATATCGGCGGCGCGCGCCGTGATGTCGCTCGCGCAATGGACAAGGAGCTTGGCCGGCTGGGCCTGCTCGACATCGGCTGGCAGAGACCTGGCCGTAGGGGAGTAGGGGAATAGGGGAATAGGGGAATAGGGGAATAGGGGAATAGGAAAAACTAAGGCCGCGCCCGAGCTTGTCCCTACTCCCCTACTCCCCTACTCCCCTACTCCCCTACTATCTTACCACCCTCACCACCGTCCGGTCCGACAGCAGCGGCAGCAGCCGCGCCATGGTTTGCGCCGTGACAGCCACGCAGCCTTGCGTCGGCGTGAAGCCGGGGCGCGCCAGATGGAAGAAGATGGCGCTGCCGCGCCCGCGCCGGCGCGGCGACAGGTTCCAGTCGAGCACCAGGCAGGCATCGTAGAGCCTGTCGTCGCGCCGCATGCGTTCGTGGCTGGCGCCATAGGGAATCCTGACCGGCCTGTTGTAGTTGCGGTCGTCAGGCACTTCGCACCAGCCCAGATCGGGCCCGATCGGCGTCATCGCCAGCCGGGTCCTGCGGCCGCTGGAGAACTGATCCCCCCGGAAATACCCCGACAGGATCCGCATCGCGGCCAGCGGCGTGGCGCCATCGCCTTCGCGCTTGTCGGCCGAGATGCCACCGCGCCCCAGCGCACAGGCAAACACCGTTTTCCCGGCCTGCAGCAGGCCCTGGCTTGGATGCCCAGGCCTCGCCCGCACGGTCAGCACACGCAGCCCTTTTCGCAAAATTGCGCCGGCTGCATTGCGATCGTGTTTTTTCTTGTATGATCGTGCCACGGAACAAATCACTGTGAACGGCTGTTACGCCGGTCAGCTTCCGCATAAACAGGCAGCGGTCAACTGAATTTTCTTTTCAAAACAACGGATTGATCCATGACTTCACGCACCATACTGATCGTCGACGACGATGACGACCTGCGCGGCACGCTGGTCGAGCAATTATCCCTTTACGAGGAATTCGACGTGCTGCAGGAATCGACTGCGGCAAAAGGTGTCGCCGCAGCGCGCGGCGGCCTCATCGATCTGCTCATCATGGATGTCGGGCTGCCCGACATGGATGGCCGCGAAGCGGTGAAGATCCTGCGCAAGGGCGGCTACAAGGCGCCCATCATCATGCTGACCGGTCACGACACCGATTCGGATACGATTCTTGGTCTCGAGGCCGGCGCCAACGACTATGTGACGAAGCCGTTCCGCTTCGCCGTGCTGCTGGCGCGCATTCGGGCGCAGTTGCGCCAGCATGAGCAGAGCGAGGATGCCACCTTCTCGGTCGGGCCCTATACTTTCAAGCCCAGCCAGAAACTGCTGCTCGACCCGCGCGGCGGCAAGGTGCGGCTGACGGAGAAGGAGGCCTCGATCATCAAATATCTCTATCGCGCCGACCAGAAGGTGGTGACGCGCGACGTGCTGCTCGAGGAGGTGTGGGGCTACAATTCCGGCGTCACCACGCACACGCTGGAAACCCATGTCTACCGGCTGCGCCAGAAGATCGAGCGCGATCCTTCCAATGCGGAAATTCTTGTGACAGAAAGCGGCGGCTACAAGCTGGTTCCTTAAACATTTTCATTATCCAATGAGCGGCCGGGCGGGGCCGCTTTCGGGTACGATCCAGTTGGAGGGTGGTTTGGATCGAACTCGCAGAGGAGGAGACGGACTGTCGGTTCGGGGACATAGCTAGATGGCGCTGGATGACGACATCCGCGTTCTGTCCGCCGTGAGGCTCTTCGAGGGCTTCACGCAGGAACAACTGCGCCTGCTCGCCTTTGGCGCCGAGAACACCAGGCTGATTGCCAACCACAAGCTTTATCGCGAGGACGACGAGGCCGATTCCGCCTATATCGTTGTCAGCGGGCGCATCGTGCTCTACCGGGAGCAGAATGGTGAGCGAATCCCGATTGGCACGGCAGACCCCGGCACGATCCTGAGCGAACTGGCATTGATCGCCGACACCAACCGGTTGACCAGCGCCTCGGCCGAGATCGATTCGGAAGTGATGCGCCTCAGCCGCAAGATGTTCCGCCGCATCCTGGAGGAATATCCCGAGATCGCGGTCAAGCTGCACCAGCGCATCTCGGAGGAATTTCAGGCGATGATCCGCCGCATCCAGGAACTGGCGCCGCGCTTCTCCGGCTAGATCTAGCGTACCCACGAAGCTGCTGGCCTCGCGGCCGAAGGCAGAAGCGTTTTCAACGACAGCGATGAGCTGGTCGTGGCGCACTGCGGCCATCCGGACGCCCGGATCCAGCGGCAAGGCTCCGTTGACAGGCAAGAGGTGAAATCCTAAAGCACCTCGAAGGCGGCCGGCGCAGCAGGCGCCATCACCACCAGGCTCCTGGGGGGAGCGAGCCATGCCATCAGGGCGGTACGAGACCATTATCTTGTATTCCCGCAATGACGCGTTCGGCGACGGACTGATCCGGATTCCGGCATTGCGCGCCGCCAGAACGGCATTCCCTGATAGTTTCATCGTCTACGGAACCACCCGGTCGTCGTCCCTTGAACATAGCCTCAATCGCCATGCCGGCCATTTGGTCGATGCGATCAATGTGCGGACGCCGCTGGCGCGCCTGATCGCCGATCACCGCAAGGGCAAGGAGCGATTTGCCGTCGTCGATTTCCGCATCTCGGCGCGTTGGCTGCTTCAAGCCTCGGCATCACTGCTCGGCCGCGGCATTGCCTATGAGGCAAACTTTCCGGCTTTCGCCCTTTCCTGGCGCCTGGGTCACAGGCCTGAAGCACGACCCGGGCACAATGCCTGGCGCTACCATCGCCTCATCGAACGCCTTGCCGGCAAGCGGCTGCCTTTCGATCATCGGCTGGAGCCTAGCCCGGCCGCACGAGCGGCGGCCAGGAGCCTTGCGGACGGCAAGCATGCTCCCTTGATCATTATCGCGGCGCATGGCAGCGCCAGCAAGCGCATGTCGGCGGATCAGGTTGCCGCAATCGCCGACAGCCTGATCGCCGACGGGGCGAACCTTCTCTATGTGAGAACCCCCGGCGACGGTCCCGATATGGCTGAGCTGGCTCAGCGCGTGCCGAAGCTGCGGCTTGTCGATTCCGCCGCGATCGGAGGTGTCGATATCGGTGACATCTTGCTGGCGCTCGGCGAGTTTGCCGATCTTTACATCGGCGCCGAAGGCGGTACCGCACATCTCATGGCAACGGTGATGACGCCGATGGTTATCCTCAATGGCGGCGCCAACATGGCCCGTTGGAGGCCGCTTTCGAACTGCGTGGACGTGATCGCGACCCGCCATGCCAGCCCGACCGGCCTGGTCGCCGATGTCCCGGCGCCGACAATCATCGAAGCGGCGCAACGGATGCTGGCGACACGCCGCCGCGACCATCCCCATCTGCCGGATCTCGCAGGCCTGTCAGCGCAGCAGCCCTGGGGCAACGACATGCGTGAAGACGTGAAGCGCGCCGTTTGAGTTCGAATTTATTTGGACGCGCTTCGAAGCGTGTTGGATTCAGGTCGGGCATTTGCAGGCCGGCCTCCCCTGAACATCGGCGCCATGGTACAATGGGTTCGGTGGAGCGAAGCGCTGCAACCGTTCGATGCTGACCACCGGCACAATGCAGGCGGAGTTCTCGGCGCGGCAGAGCTGGCAGCCATCGCACTGGATTAGGCATAGGTCAGCACTTCTTGATCTTTGATTCCAATGGAGTTCCTCTCAGTCCTCTATGAGAATAGCAAATGCCAGAGAACAGCGCGCCGAACACAAAGCATGGCGGCGAATGGACAATAGCCTGGCGCTTGGTCGTGGTGGCGGCGGCGGCGATCAACGTTGCGATGCTCTTGGCCGCGCTGTTCGTCGCGCAAATTCGTGGTCTGGACGCGTGGATCTTTTATCGAGATCCATCCGCAGCCGCCGGAGTCGGTTTCTATACGGGGTGGATTTCGTCCCTGGGTGCTTCGCTATGGATCGGCTCCGGCGCCGCAACCCTGTTTGCTGGCCTGCTCACGCGCCGATGGGATTGCACGTTTCTCGGCGGCCTTACCCTCCTCCTGGGCCTCGATGACCTGTTGTTGATCCATGAGGACGTGCTGCCCATTGTTGGGATACCAGAGATCGTTCCGATGATTGCCTACGCCGCCGCCGGGTTGTTCTGGTTCTTCCGGCTGCGACGAAAAACATTCGACGGCACGATCATCTTTGTGGCCGCAGGCTTCCTGCTGGCGATGTCAGCATCGATCGACCAGCTCGGAGAGCTGTTTCCTACCCCCGGTTCTGCGGCCGCCATCGCCGAGGACGTCGTCAAAGAGCTTGGCATCTTCCTCTGGGCGGCAGGTGCCGTTGGGTACGCGGCGATGGTGACACGATTGGGCCGTCCGTGGGTGGATCCAGCCGGTCCCAACTCTACAGACTGACTGCCGCACGCGGGCATTTTCGACCAGACTAGTCCAGATCGAACCGCGCGATGACAGGCACATGGTCCGACGGGCGCTCCCAGCCGCGCGCCAGACGCAGGATCTCGTAGCCGGAAAAGCTGGGCACAAGGTTCGGCGACGACCAGACGTGGTCGAGGCGGCGGCCGCGATTGGACAGCTCCCAATCCTGCGCGCGATAGCTCCACCAGGTGTAGAGCTTCTGCTCATCCGGCACGTTGAGCCGCATCAGGTCGACCCAGTTGCCGGCGCGACGCATCGCCTCGAAATTTTCCGTCTCGACCGGCGTGTGGCTGACCACGTTGAGCAATTGCTTGTGCGACCAGACGTCATGTTCGAGCGGGGCGATGTTGAGGTCGCCGACCAGCACCGAGCCGGACACCTCGTCATGTTCTGCCCGGATGGCATTCATCTCGGCAACGAAATCGAGCTTGTGCTTGAACTTCCTGTTGATGACGGGATCCGGTTCGTCGCCGCCCGCCGGGACATAGAAATTATGCAGCAGGATCGCCTTGCCGCCAGCCCGCACCGTCACCGAGAGGTGCCGGCTGTCCTCGATTTCGCAAAAGCGTCGCTTTTCGACCAATTCGATCGGCCGCCGCGCCACGGTTGCTACGCCGTGGTAGCCCTTCTGGCCATGGAAGGCGATGTGCTCGTAGCCGAGCTTGCGGAAAGCCTTCTCGGGGAACAGTTCGTCGGGAACCTTGGTTTCCTGCAGGCACAGCACGTCGGGCGCATGCTCGACGAGCAGGCGCTCGACGATCGGCATGCGAAGGCGAACGGAGTTGATGTTCCAGGTGGCGATGGAGAAGGGCATTTGGCAATCCAGGACAGCGTGCAACCGGCCAGAACCGATGGGTCCCGGCGGGGAAGACGCCTTTTGACGGAGTCGGTCCGGGAAATTGCCAGCCGCAAGCCGCAAAGACAAGCCGGGCAACGCTCGACGAGGCGCGGCCCGGTGCTTTCCACAGCTATTGGAGCGTTTGAAGCTAGCGCGCCTTGTTGGTGTTGAGCTCGCGGTTCGCCGTGTAGTCGATGGCGAAAGTATCCGGCGCGAAGCTGACGCCTTCCTTGGTGTTGAAGATCATCACCGTCGTATCCTTGCCCTGCGCGTCGGTGATCGTCCACTGCCGCAAGTCGAAGGTTTTCGGATCGAACATCATGGTGATCTTCGAATTGCCGAACACCGATTTGTCGGCGAGCTGGATGGTTGTGAGGTCGTCCTCCTGCTTGACGCTTTTGACGCGGTCGCCGGAGAGGTCGATCCTGTTGTCGAGCAGCAGCTTCAAGGGTGTCTTCGACAGCGGATAGAGATCGGACGTGTTGAGCCTCTTGTTCAGGATGACCACCGACTGGCCGTCTGAAATCACCCGGAAGTTCGAAGAGCCGTCGTAGTTGAAGCGGATCTTGCCTGGCCGTTCGAGGAAGAACTTGCCGCCGGTCTGCTCGCCCTTGGGGCCGAACTGCACGAATTCGCCGCTCATCGATTTGACCGAGGAAAAGTGGTCGGCGATCTTCTGCGCAGCGGCCGGCACAGCCGCCTGCGCCGAGGCCAGCAGCTGGAAGCCGGGCACCGCGTTGAAGGCTGCCGCCCCTGCAAACGCCAGGCCGAGGCCCAGCAACTGACGCCGGGAGGGAGCAAATGTGCTGAGCTCTGAAAGATCGTTTTTCATGTCGGTCACTCTCGTCTGATTCCTGAGTTGTTCTGTGCTTGGACCCCCAGTTGGGCTGAAATTTGGCGGGTCGGGCGTCCCTTGGTCGCTTCAACGCCTTGAAAGGTTCAAGGTTGCCGGACCGGGATGTCACAAGGGTCAGGCTTTCTGGTCAGAACTTGTCCTCTTCGGTCGGCACCAGGATCTCGCGCTTGCCGGCATGGTTGGCCGGGCCGACGATACCTTCCTTCTCCATCTTCTCGATGATCGAGGCAGCGCGGTTATAGCCGATGCCCAGCCGGCGCTGGATATAGCTGGTCGAGGCCTTGCCATCGCGCAGCACCACGGAGACCGCCTGATCGTAAGGATCGTCGGAATCCTCGAAATTGCTGTTGCCGCCACCGCCGCTCGCTCCACCCTTGCCTGACGGCTCGTCGTCATCCTCGCCATCATCCTCGGTGATGGCGTCGAGATACTCCGGCACGCCCTGCAGCTTCAGATGCGCGACGATCTTCTCGACCTCTTCATCGGCGACGAACGGGCCGTGCACGCGCTGGATACGGCCGCCGCCGGCCATGTAGAGCATGTCGCCCATGCCGAGCAGCTGCTCGGCGCCCTGCTCGCCCAGAATGGTGCGGCTGTCGATCTTCGACGTCACCTGGAAGGAGATGCGGGTCGGGAAATTGGCCTTGATGGTGCCGGTGATGACGTCGACCGACGGCCGCTGCGTTGCCATGATGACATGGATGCCGGCGGCGCGCGCCATCTGCGCCAGGCGCTGCACGGCACCTTCGATGTCCTTGCCGGCGACCATCATCAGGTCGGCCATCTCGTCGATGATGACGACGATATAAGGCATCGGCTCGAGATCGAGGTTCTCGGTCTCGTAGATCGCCTCGCCGGTCTGGCGGTCGAAGCCGGTCTGAACGGTGCGCGAGATCTTCTCACCCTTCTTGTCCGCCTGGCTGACGCGGGCGTTGAAGCCGTCGATGTTGCGCACGCCGACCTTGGACATCTTGCGGTAGCGGTCCTCCATCTCGCGCACGGTCCATTTCAGCGCCACCACCGCCTTCTTCGGATCGGTGACGACGGGCGTCAGCAGATGCGGGATGCCGTCATAGACCGAGAGTTCCAGCATCTTCGGATCGATCATGATCAGCCGGCAATCCTGCGGCGTCAGCCGGTAGAGCAGCGACAGGATCATGGTGTTGATGGCGACCGACTTGCCCGAGCCGGTGGTGCCGGCGACCAGCACGTGCGGCATCTTGGCGATGTCGACGATGACCGCCTCGCCATTGATGGTCTTGCCCAGCGCCAGTGCCAGCTTGGCCTTCGTCGTCTCGAAATCGCGGCTGGCCAGGATCTCCCTGAGATAGACGGTTTCGCGCTTGGCGTTCGGCAGTTCGATGCCGATGGCGTTGCGGCCGGGCACCACCGCGACGCGGCAGGCGATGGCGCTCATCGAGCGGGCGATGTCGTCGGACAGGCCGATGACGCGCGACGATTTGATGCCGGGCGCCGGTTCGAGCTCATAGAGCGTGACGACCGGACCCGGACGGACGGCGATGATCTCGCCCTTGACGCCGAAATCCTCCAGCACGCCTTCGAGCAGGCGCGCATTCTGTTCCAGCGCGTCCTTGGACAGGCTGGCGTCGCGCACCACGTTCTTCGGCTCGGAGAGGAAGTGCAGCGACGGCATTTCGAATTTTTCAGAGCCGATCAGCGATGTCTGCGCCTCGCGCTGCACACGGGCGCCGGGCACGGGGCGCGCCGCCGGTGCCTCGACGCGCGTGGCGGCATCGGAACGGAACGGCTGTACCTTGGCGGTCGGCGCGCCTCGGCGTTGCACGACAGGCTCATCGTCGAAATCGGCATCCTCGCCCGCATTGTCGAAGCGGTCGTCGAAGATATCGGCATCGTCGGGGTCGAGCGAGGCGCTGCGGTCATTGACCATGGCGGCGAAGAATTCCGGCTCGACGCGGGCGCGGCCATCCTGGCTCATCCGCTGCTCGGCGAACTCGGCCGATTCGACCCGTTCGGCCGCGCGGCGCCAGGCGGTGGAGCGCTGCTCCATCTCCGGCTCGTACTCGTCCCGCTCCTGCCTGCGGCGCACGGCGCGGCGGTGCATCCACGCGCGCAGCGACAGCCACCAATGGGTGATGGCGCCGAGCGCCAGGATGCCCTCGTCGCCTTCGTCCTCGTCATTGTCGAACAAAAGGTCGTCCTCGCGCGGATCGACGGCGGGCTCGTCCTCCATCACGGCAAAGCCGTTCTTGCGTCCGATCAGCGCCGAGCCATGGGCGAAGAGCCACAGTGCGGGCGCCGAAAGCAGGATGGCGATGATGCTGGCGATCAGCCCGGTCGGATAGCCGCCGATGACGACACCGGGGATCTTCAGCACCATGTCGCCGAACACGCCGCCGAGGCCGGTGGGCAGCGGCCAGGTCTTGGGCGGCACCACGCAGCCGACCATCGCAGCGGCCAGCAGCGCGAAGCCGAACCAGGACAACCCGCGCTTGGGCAGCCTGTCGACGCCGCGCGCGGAAAACAGCAGGAAGCCCCAGATGACCGTCGGAACCAGGGCGGCGACGGCGGCGAGGCCGAAGAACTGCATGGCGAGGTCGGAGAACACGGCACCCGCATAGCCCATGGCGTTGGTGACGGTGTTGTTCGTCGCGTGGGAAAAACTCGGATCGGCGACATTCCAGGTGGCAAGGCTGGCAACGCCAAAGGCGGCCAGCGCGAACAGGCCGACGCCAACCAGCCGCCCGACCTGACGCCGCGCGAACGCCTGGATGCCGTGCCCCGTATCGGCCAGCGCGAGCGGTGCTGAAGCCCCTGAACGCATGCTCTTCCCCGTCTGTCGTGGACTCGCCGGGTGCGTGGCGCACTCCGGCAGATTCGGGTCTCAGACTATCGGTGGGAAGGTTAAGGGCGCATTAACTATAAGAGGTTGAGACGCTCAAACCTCATTACCGCCGGTTGAGCCGTATGAGGCAATGATGGACGACGGACCGATGGAGCTCCATCGAACGAAACAATGGCGGGCTGCCGGCCCGCCATTGGTCGTCTGAACAGAGATCGGGCCTCGGCCCGATCGCGGCAAATCAGTTGGCGCCGCCGAGCGCCTGCACATTGGCGCAGAATTCCGCATGCGGCTTGCTCATCGCCGCATCCTGGCATTCCTTCTTCATCGCTTCCTGCTTTTCCATCGGCATGGCCATGAAAGCTGTCTTGAAGTCCGCCATCGGCTTCATGGTTTTCATGCCGGAATCCGTGAAGAACGGCGCCATGTTGTCGGGCTCGTCCAGAGCACCGGCAAACGCCACGCCGCCGATCATGGAAAGAGCAAGCGCTCCGAGACAGATGTTCTTGAGGTTCATGAGATGGTTTCCTTCCCTGTTGTTTGGCACGAGCGTCAGAACGACGATCGTCCCCACGGTTCGGAACCAGAGCGGTCGTTGTTTCCTCAAAAAACATGATCACGCGAACGTGATTGCGTGAAGCCGGGCATTGCCGGAATGGCTTGCCAAAAAAAGAGGCCCGGATGCGATCCGGGCCTCAATGCGTGAACTCCTTTCGGGAGCGTCACGACGGGATCTTTCAAAGCAATTCCAGGAGAACTGTGCAGCGCTTTCCATTCGGAATTGCGTGGAGATATGGGGCCGGCGGGAGGAGGGTTCCGCCGGCCCCTTGGCTAAGCTGGCCTTACGGCACCACTTCGCCATGCTGGGAGATGTCGAGGCCTTCGACCTCTTCCTGGGTCGTCGGGCGCAGGCCGACAAGCGCCTTGACGATGTAGAGGAGCACGAAGGTGGCAATGCCGGTCCACACGATGGTGACGGCAACGCCGTAGATCTGCTTGCCGAGCGAAGCACCTGCGCCGAGGCTGTTGATCGCCGGGTCGGCGAGCACGCCGGTGAGCAGAGCGCCGACCACACCGCCGACGCCATGCACGCCGAAGGCGTCGAGCGAGTCGTCATAGCCGAACATGTGCTTGACCTTGACCGCCGAGAGGTAGCAGACGACGCCTGCGACGATGCCGACGATGAAGGCACCGGTCGGGTTGACGAAGCCGGAAGCCGGCGTCACCGCGACCAGGCCGGCAACCGCACCCGAGATGATGCCGAGCACGGAAGGCTTCTTGGCGACGATCCATTCGGCGAACATCCAGGCCAGTGCCGCCGCCGCGGTGGCAACCTGGGTGTTGAGCATGGCAGCGCCGGCAAGACCGTCGGCTGCCAGTTCCGAACCGGCGTTGAAGCCGAACCAGCCAACCCACAGCAGCGAAGCGCCGATCACCGAATAGACCAGGTTATGCGGCGCCATGTTGGTGGTGCCATAGCCTTCGCGCTTGCCGAGAACCAGCGCACAGACCAGACCGGCGACACCGGCGTTGATGTGAACGACCGTACCGCCGGCAAAGTCGAGCACGCCCGCCGATCCGAGGAAGCCGCCACCCCAGACCCAATGCGCGATCGGCACGTAGACGACCAGCAGCCACAACGCCATGAAGATCAGCAGCGCCGAGAACTTCATGCGTTCGGCGAAGGCGCCGGCAATGAGCGCCGGCGTGATGATGGCGAACGTCATCTGGAACATCGAGAACACGAATTCAGGAATGTTGGCGACGCCCGGCAGCCACAGCGAGGCCGTGGTGATGCCGTGATGGAAGAACTTCGAGGTGCCGCCGATATAGCTGTTCACGCCGCCGCCGTCCGAGAAGGCCAGCGAATAGCCGAACATGAACCACAGCACCGTCACCAGGCAGGTGATGGCGAAGCTCTGCATGACGGTGGCGAGCACGTTCTTCTTGCGCACCATGCCGCCGTAGAACAGCGCAAGGCCCGGAATGGTCATCATCAGCACCAGCGCCGTCGAGGTCAGCATCCAGGCGGTGTTGCCGGTGTCGAGCACCGGGGTCGGGGCAGCAGCCGGCGCGGCCGCGGCTGCGGCCGGTGCCGCTTCCTGTGCGAAGGCGGCGACCGTGCCCAATGCTGCGAGAGTAAGCGAACCCAAAAGGGCAGCTCGTCCCGTCGTCTTCAAGGTGGAAGGAATATTCATTGAACTCTCCATTGGAATACGTGATCGCCGCTCAGAGCGCGTCGGTGTCTGTTTCGCCGGTGCGGATGCGCACCGCCTGATCGATGCCGAAAACGAAGATCTTGCCGTCGCCGATCTGGCCGGTCTTGGCGGCTGCGGTGATGGCTTCGACGGCCTTGTCGACCATGTCGGCACTGACCGCGACTTCGATCTTGATCTTCGGCAGGAAGCTGACCGCGTATTCCGCCCCGCGATAGATCTCCGTATGCCCTTTCTGACGCCCGTAGCCTTTGACTTCGGTGACGGTCAGGCCCTGGATGCCGACGGCGGTGAGCGCTTCGCGTACCTCGTCGAGCTTGAACGGCTTGATGATTGCCATCACGATTTTCATAAGGTTTCACCCTTTGCTGTTGCGGTCCCCCGCGTTTGCACACCTTCACCGATCCCAAAGAGCCGGAGAGTGCCCACAAGGATTCAAGCTCCGTGCCAAGTGCCGAAGCAGGGTGTTAACCCACTGTAAACAAAGAGATTAGGGGGTGCACCGACGCAACCTGCCCACAGCTGCGGCGATACGTCTGCTTAAAAATTAGGCAAATTCTGAAAAATGCCTACTCTGCAGGCGACCGCTTGAGCCGGATCAGCCCTTCCTGCGCAACCGAGGCAATCAGCGTACCGTCGCGGGCAAACAGCGAGCCGCGTGTAAAGCCGCGCGAGCCCTGCGTCGACGGGCTGTCCTGCGTGTAGAGCATCCAGTCGTCGAGCGCATGGCTGCGGTGGAACCACATGGCGTGGTCGAGGCTCGCCGCCTGGATATCGCGATCGAAAATGGCGCGGCCATGCGCGAAGGTCGATGTGTCGAGCAGCGTCATGTCGGAGAGATAGGCGAGCACCGCTGCCTGGATGGCGCGGTCCGCCGGCACCGGACCGGTGGTGCGGATCCAGATGTTCTGCTTTGGCTCCAGCTTTTCGCGGCTGGTGTAATGCTTCAGCATCACCGGCTTCATCTCGATCGGCCGGTCGCGCTCCCAGTAGCGTTTGATGCCATCGGGCACCGCCTCGCCGAATTTGCCCAGCAATTCGCGTTGCGACAGCAATGTGTCCGGCCCCGGAACGTCCTGCGGCATCGGCACCTGGTGCTCCAGGCCGACCTCATCCTGCTGGAACGAGGCTTCGAGCGAAAAGATCGCCTGGCCGTGCTGGACCGCCACCACGCGCCGCGTGGTGAAGGAGCCGCCGTCGCGAATGCGGTCGACCTCGTAGACGATCGGCACCTTGGTGTCGCCGGGCCGCATGAAATAGCCGTGCAGCGAATGCACGTACCGATCGGGATCCACTGTCCGCTGCGCCGCCACCAGCGCCTGGGCGATGGTCTGGCCGCCGAACACGCGCTGCCAGTCGAGCAGCGGGCTGCGACCACGATACAGATTGTGTTCCAGCTTCTCGAGGTCGAGAATGCCGAGAAGCTCGTCCATGGCTGCCGTCATATTTCGCGCCCTCGCCGCAGAAGTGTTATGGCGGTTTCCGACAGGACGGACAGGCAGTCAAGGGCGCAAGACCCGGCCGGCGCAGGAGCGAAGATGATGGAACGCAAGGCGGACACGAAAAACAGATCCGGGCTCGATGTCCTGGTCGCCGGCGCCGGCTATGTCGGCCTGGCCGCCGCCGTATCGCTGAAACAGGCGCGACCGGGCCTCGCCATCGCTCTCGTCGATGCGGCACCTGCTGGCGCCTGGCAAAGGGATGGCCGCGCCTCGGCCATTGCCGCTGCCGCCTGCCGCATGCTCGACCAGCTCGGCGTGTGGGCCGAGATCGCACCCCAGGCGCAGGCGATCACTGAGATGATCATCACCGATTCGCGCACCGCCGATCCGGTGCGTCCGGTCTTCCTGACCTTCGGCGGCGAAGTGGCGCCGGGCGAGCCCTTTGCGCATATGGTCGCCAACAAGGTGCTGAACGGCGCCTTGCGGGCCAGCGCCGAAAGGCTCGGCATCGATATCATCGAAGGCGTCGCGGTGCAGGGCTTCGAGACCAACGGCAGTGGCATCACCGTGCATCTCGCCGACGGCGCGGCGCTGAAGGCGCGGCTGCTGGTCGCCGCCGACGGCGTCAACTCGAAGCTGCGCGACATGGCCGGCATCAAGACGGTGAAGTGGGAATATGGCCAGTCCGGCATCGTCTGCACGGTAGCGCATGAACGCCCGCACAATGGTCGCGCCGAAGAGCATTTCCTGCCGGCCGGGCCTTTCGCCACATTGCCGCTCAAACCCGGCGAGGACGGCACCAACCGCTCGTCGATCGTCTGGGTCGAGCGTACGCCCGATGCCGAGAAGCTGGTGGCCGGTGACGATCTCCTGTTCGAACACGAACTCGAGCAGCGTTTTGGCCTGAAGCTTGGCGAGATCCGCGTTACCGATGCGCCGCGCGCCTGGCCGCTCGGCTTGACCATTGCGCGTGCCTTCGTCGCGCCCCGCATCGCACTCGCCGGCGATGCCGCCCACGGCATCCACCCGATCGCCGGCCAGGGCCTCAATCTCGGCTTCAAGGATGTCGCAGCCCTTGCCGAGGTGATCGTCGAGGCCGACCGGCTCGGCCAGGACATCGGCGCGCTCGACGTCCTCGAACGCTACCAGCAGTGGCGCCGCTTCGACACGGTGCAGATGGGCATCACCACGGACGCGCTGAACCGGCTGTTTTCCAACGATATCGGCCCGCTGCGAACCGTCCGCGACATCGGCCTCAGCCTTGTCGAACGCATGCCGCGCCTGAAGGACTTTTTTATACGGCAGGCGTCGGGGTTGTCCGCCAGCACGCCGCGATTGTTGAAGGGCGAGGCGATCTGAGCGCTATCGCTCAGTTGACCTCGAAACCCAGCTTCTGCCGCAGCCGCAATATCCTCTGGTCGGATATTTCGAGGCGTTTTTCCCCGCCCTGGGCGGCGCGGTTGACCATCTGCAGCAGATCGTTTCGCTCGGCGACATCGAGGCGTTCGCGCAGGAACGGCGCCAGCTTGTCGATGACGACGGTGGTGTCGTCGACCTGCGCCGCCGCCCATTTGGCGTAGATCACCGCCTCGTCGGTCTTCTTCTTGTCGGCGATCTCGGAAATCACCGCGCGGATGACAGCCTCGCGCTGCGGCAGGATGGGCCCATGCTCGGAGACGATTGATGTGATCAGCGTAGCCGCCGCTACGACCGGATCATCGATCGCCGTCAGAGGCGACAGAGCCGCCTGCTTGCGCAGCTTCTTGCGACGGATGTTGCCCTGCACGCGCCCGACAACGTCCGCAACCTCGCGAGCCGCGTCGTTCATCGCCTTCATCCGGTACCACCAGAACGCCGCCGCGCCCATCACGCCAAGGATAGCAATCAGGAAAGGCATGTCGAAATCCCCAAGAACCCCGGCGACGATAGGAGAACTCTCGCCTTGCTTCAACACGCAAAAGTTGCGCACCAAATGAACCGGGACGATCGTTCAATCGAACGCCTTGGTTTCCGCGTGGCTGTAGCACATGGCGGGGGCTATGACCCCGGCACATTGTAGATCGCCCGCACCTCGATGGTGCCGATTTCGGCCAGCGGGATCTCGCCGGCGATCTCCAGCGCCTGGTCGAGACTGTCGGCCTCGATCATGACGAAGCCAAGCAACTGCTCCTTGGTTTCGGCGAACGGGCCGTCGGTGATCAGCCGCTTGCCCTGGCGTCGCCGCACCGTCTTCGACGTTTTCACCGATTGCAGCGCCTGCGCGACGATCAGCACCCCACGATGATCCAATGACCGGTCATGAGCCATCGAATCGGCATCGAGCTTGGCCAGACGCTCCGGCGTCATGGCATGGAGGTCGTTTTCCTCGCCATAGACCAGACAGACATATTTCATTTCCAGCTCCCTTGCTGTGACGAACCATAGGCGATCACGGTATCGGTTGAGTTCTTGCCGGCAGCGACATGGTCGAGAAGGCTGACCGCAATGCCGATGATTGCAACTGCCGCAAGCAGCCGGCCGAAGCCGGAGGGCGGCACATGCAGCGGGCCGCTTTTCCCTGGATCAGCCGTTCGGCAGGTGCTTGTCCAATGGGCAGAAAACAGATTGTTCATGCGAACCTCCATCCGCCACGAGAATCCGTGGCCGCCCGCAGGACGGTCGGGGCCGATGCAAGTCGACATTCTTGCACGTACATTTTTCAAAAAAATTCGGTGCGGCTCGCCGGTGCTGCATGCGCGCGCAAACAGCGCGGTGGCCTTCCCTCGCGCCCGCGCTATAGTTGGGAGGAACGCCGCCTGGCCGGCGCCACCGCTGTAATAAGGAGGAATTCATGGACCGCACCGCAAACGCCGTCTGGAAAGGCAATCTGAAAGAGGGCACGGGCACGCTCGACACCCAGAGCGGAACCCTGAAGGGCACGCCCTATTCGTTCAAAGCGCGCTTCGAGGACGAGAGCGGCAAATCCGGCACCAACCCTGAAGAGCTGATCGCGGCGGCGCACGCCGGCTGCTTTGCCATGCAGTTTTCGCATTTCCTGGCCGAGAACGGCACGCCGGCCACCGAACTCGACGCCAAGGCCGTGGTGACGCTGGTTCCCGGCACCGGGATCACCGGCAGCGCCCTCACAGTGGTCGGCAAGGTCCCGGGCATCGACGCGGCGAAGTTCAAGGAATTGGCCGAAAAGGCCAAGGCCGGCTGCCCGGTCTCGAAGGCGCTCGGCGCCATAAACGTATCGCTCGACGCCAAGCTCGGCTGAAGGCCCGAACGGCAAATTCATCCAGAAACCGCCGGCCCTTGGGCCGGCGTTTTCGTTTGCGGTCAGCCCTTCAACGCGGCCGCCCGCACATCCGATGGCGTCGCGCCGTAGCGCCGCCGGAACGCCCGGTTGAAATAGGAGAGGTCGTTGAAGCCTGCCTCGAAGGCGATCGCCGTGATGCTGCGTCCGGCATGACGAGGATTGCTGAGCATCCGATGCGCGCGCAACAGGCGCTGGCACAGCATGAAATCCGACAGCGACGTGCCTTCGCTCTCGAACAGTTTTCTGATGTAGCGGGCCGAAAGGCGGTGACGGCGGGCGATGTCTTCGGCCGACAGGTCGCCGCCATGGGCTGTTATTTCGGCCTTGATGGCACGCAGCCGCGCCACGCGCACGCCTCGGCCCCGGGCGATTTCTGCCGCGTCTCGGGTGGCACCCATGGCCAGAGCGACGAGATCGAAAATATGCGTCGTCGCCAGATGCCAGGCCTCCGGGGTCAGCACGTCGCCGGCATCCTGGATCGACCTGACATAGTCGAGCAGCAGCCGCATCGCCCCGCCGGAGGTTGGCAGCGGCTGCATCAGCGCCGGGGCCGGGTCGCCGATCAGCGGTGACAGTGCCTTGAGCGAGAAGCTCATATTGACGAAGCGAAGACCGCCTGGCTGGATGACATTGAGGCCGACCTCCTCGCCGCTCATCATCAGCGCCTGGCCGTTGCCGACCGGCTCCTCGCGGCCGCGATGCTTCATCACGCTTGCGCCATCGAGGGCGACCAGGAGGACGAGATCGTCGCTGTCGATCAGCGACGTCGAATGATGGACGCGGAATTCCGAACACGAGCCCGTGGCGATGCCGAGGCCAGGCAACGCGCGCACCTGCATATCGACATGCGTCGGGCCGAGTGGATCGAGATCGACCTTGAGCACCGTGCGGCCATAGACCTCGCGCATGACCTCGACGCGATCCCGCTCCGGAAGCGCGTCGGTCATCAGTCGGAACGAGGCGGTTGGCCCCATCGTCGCCGTCACCGGCATCCCCCATGCCTCAGGTCATTAGAAGCGGCGTGATATGCGCCGCGCCTCCGAAAACGTCAATACAGGGCCGTTTGGGCCGTTTTTAGGGCCGCTGCGTCCAAGCTGCCCGCTTTTGCCGGACCTAGTTTGCAGCGCGTTTCCGATCAGGAAGCGCATCGCAAACAGCCACAAGGGGGTTCGATGTATCATTTGCAATTGTTCAGGACACTGTCGGGGCTCGCCTCGGCAGGCTTCAATCCACGCGTCTATCTGTTGTCCATCGCTCTCGGCGGAACCGTCGCCGACCATCGCGATCCGAAGCGGCCGTGTGGGGAGCGTCGGCCATGAGCGTCCGGCATACAGTCCTGGCGGCACCGGTCCTGTGCCTCGGCCTATCGGGCTGCGTCGGCATCAACCCGGTTTCTGCGGTCGTCGGCATGGCCGGCATGGCAGCGGCCAACTCCGCCGGCATGGCGCAATCGAGCGTCATCAGCCCGCAGGAGCAGGCGAAGTACGCCTCGATGTCCTGTGCGGATCTGCGGCAATTGATGGCAGGTTACGAAGAGGCGAAGAACCATGGGCCGTCGGTCAAGAAATACGGCGGCATGGCGCCGGCCGGCAAGACGGCGATCGTCAACAATGTCATCGGCACGCGGCTTGTCTATCTCCGGCAGCTTGTTGCGAGCAAAGGATGTTGAGGGCCTCGTCACACCATGCCTGCCGGGCGGCACTTGTCGGGCTTGCCGGCTGGCTGGCCTTCAGCGCCGGCGGCGCTTACGGCCAGGGCAAGGGACCGACGACACGCTCGCGCCTCGGTGCGATGCCGGCAGCGCTTGTCGGCAAGTGGGGTTTTGCAGTTGCCAGCGGCAATTATTGCGACACATTCAGCAACTGCGATCCAGGCAGCGGCGGCAGCGTCACCTTTACCTTCGGGGCTGACGGGCGCACCTATTACGCGCTGTTCCAATCGTCTCTGGTCGACGGCTGCGGTCAGGTCCGGTCGCTGACCCTGAAAACCGGTAAGGCCTCCGTGCGCGGTTCGACCCTGGTTTTCACGCCGACGGCAGGAACCTACAAATCCGTCAATGGTTGCCGGCCCGACCTCACGGGCCTCTGGAAATTCAAGCCCGGTGACCTGAAGCCGGTCTCCTTGCGTTGGCAACTGGACGGCAACCAGTTGCGGCTGATCGACCCCGACGGCGAAGCGAGCGGCGTTTACTCGAGGAGGTGAGCCTAGCGCTCGCCGGTCAGCGCGTCGATGCGGGCGCGTAACATTGCAATCTCCTCCTCGAGGGCGCTGACGCGCTCCTCGAGGCCGGAGGCAGATGAAGCAGCCGACGCAGCCTGCATGGCGATGGGGGCGATCTGCGGAGTCCCGCTCAGCAGATGGACGTAACGCTCCTCGCGCTGGCCCGGTCCGCGTGGGATTTCCTGGATGAGTGGCGGTCGGCGGCCGATCAGCATGTCGAGCTCGGCGCGCAGATCTTCGATCGACGAAAACCGTGCCATGCGCTCGGTGCGCGCCGACAATTCATGGGCCGTCTGCGGCCCGCGCAGCAACAGCAAGCCGATCAAGGCGGTCTGCGGTGTGGTCAGCGAGAAGCGCTGCGCCATCTGGTGCTCGTAGCGCTCGACACGCGAACCGAACATCTGCCGCACCAGCCCCTTTTGTTCGAGCAGCTTCAGCCCCCGGTGCACCTCGCTCTGCTCCAGCGCCATCACCGGCTCGCGCGCCGTCTTCTGGTTGGCGGCAGCCAGTGCCGCGTTGAGCGTCAGCGGATAGACATCCGGCGTCAGCTCCTTCTTCTCGATCAGGCAGCCAAGAATGCGAGCTTCCACAGGGGAAAGGATGGGAAGGTCATCGCTCATTGGATTACTCTCGCCGGCAACCAACCAACCGCCTAAACCCTTCTCTCCACCATCATCTTCTTGATCTCCGCGATCGCCTTGGCCGGGTTGAGGCCTTTGGGGCAGGTCTGCGCGCAGTTCATGATGGTGTGGCAGCGATAGAGCCGGAACGGGTCTTCGAGATTGTCGAGCCGCTCGCCGGTGGCCTCGTCGCGGCTATCGATCAGCCAGCGATAGGCCTGCAGAAGCGTTGCCGGGCCGAGATAGCGGTCGCCGTTCCACCAATAGCTCGGGCACGAGGTCGAGCAGCAGGCGCACAATATGCATTCATAGAGCCCGTCGAGCTTCTCGCGGTCCTCATGGCTCTGCAGCCACTCCTTGGCCGGCTCCGGCGACACCGTCTTCAGCCAGGGCTGGATCGACGCGTGCTGGGCGTAGAAATTGGTGAGGTCGGGCACCAGATCCTTGACCACCTGCATATGCGGCAGCGGGTAGACTTTTACCGCGCCCGAAATGTCGTCGCAGCCCTTGGTGCAGGCGAGCGTGTTGGAACCGTCGATGTTCATGGCGCAGGAGCCGCAAATGCCTTCGCGGCAGGAACGCCGCAAGGTCAGCGTCGGGTCGATCTTGTTCTTGATCCACAGCAGCGCGTCGAGCACCATCGGCCCGCAATCGTCCATGTCGACGAAATAGGTGTCGATGCGCGGGTTCTCGTCGTCGTCCGGCGACCAGCGATAGATGCGGTATTCCCGCAGATTGGTGGCGCCCTCCGGCTTCGGCCAGGTCTTGCCCGGCTTGATCTGCGAATTCTTGGGGAGCGTGAGTTCAACCATGTTCGATCCTCAATACACTCTGGCCTTGGGCGCGATCTTGGCGAGGCTGATGCCGCCGTCCTTTTCAGCCAGCTGCGGCTCGGTGTGCACCGGCCGGTAGGAGAGGGCCACCTTGCCGTCTTCGCTCAGCCTGGCCAGCGTATGCTTGCGCCAGACCGCGTCGTCGCGCGCCGAAAAGTCCTCGCGTGCGTGCGCGCCACGGCTCTCCTTGCGCGCCTCGGCGCTGTAGACCGTGGTGATGGCATTGGCCATCAGGTTTTCGAGCTCCAGCGTTTCGACCAGATCGGAGTTCCAGATCATCGAGCGGTCGGACACTTTGATGTCCTTCAACTCGCCCCAGATCTGCGAAATGCGCTTACAGCCATTTTCGAGCGACTCCTGCGTGCGGAATACGGCCGCGTCTTCCTGCATCGCCTTCTGCATCTTTTCACGCAGCACCGCCGTCGGCGTCGAGCCGTTGGCGTGGCGCAGCCGGTCGAAGCGGTCCATGATCTTTTCGACCGAGGCTTCGTTGGGCGAAGGGATCGCCGACTTGCGGTCGATGACCTGGCCGGCGCGGATCGCCGCCGCGCGGCCGAACACCACAAGATCGATCAACGAATTCGAACCGAGCCTGTTGGCGCCGTGCACGGAGGCGCAGCCGGCTTCGCCGACAGCCATCAATCCGGGCGACACCTGGTCTGGATTGAGCGCCGTCGGATTGAGCACCTCGCCCCAGTAATTGGTCGGCACGCCGCCCATATTGTAGTGGACCGTGGGCAGCACCGGGATCGGCTCCTTGGTCAGGTCGACACCGGCAAAGATCTTGGCCGATTCCGAAATGCCCGGCAGCCGCTCATGCAGGACGGCGGGATCGAGATGGTCGAGATGCAGGAAGATGTGGTCCTTGTTCTTGCCGACGCCGCGGCCTTCGCGGATCTCCAGCGTCATGCAGCGCGAGACGACGTCGCGCGAGGCAAGGTCCTTGGCTGACGGCGCATAGCGCTCCATGAAGCGCTCGCCCTCGGAATTGACGAGATAGCCGCCCTCGCCGCGCGCACCCTCGGTGATCAGGCAGCCGGCGCCATAGATGCCGGTCGGGTGGAATTGCACGAACTCCATGTCCTGCAGCGGAAAGCCGGCACGCGCGGCCATGCCGCCGCCGTCGCCGGTGCAGGTGTGCGCCGAGGTGGCCGAGAAATAGGCGCGGCCATAGCCGCCGGTCGCCAGCACCACCATCTTGGCCGAGAAGCGGTGGATGGTGCCGTCATCCAGGTTCCAGGCGACGACACCGGTGCAGGTGCCGTCCGGCTCCATGATCAGGTCGAGCGCGAAATACTCGATGAAGAACTGCGCATTGTTCTTCAGCGACTGGCCGTAAAGCGTATGCAGGATGGCATGCCCGGTGCGGTCGGCGGCGGCACAGGTGCGCTGCACGGGGGGACCTTCGCCATAGTTCATCATGTGGCCGCCGAACGGCCGCTGGTAGATCTTGCCCTCTTCGGTGCGCGAAAACGGCACGCCGTAATGTTCGAGCTCGTAGACCGCGGCCGGCGCCTCGCGCACCAGATATTCCATGGCGTCGACATCGCCCAGCCAGTCCGAGCCCTTGACGGTGTCGTACATGTGCCATTGCCAGGAATCGGGACCCATGTTGGACAGCGAGGCGGCAATGCCGCCTTGCGCCGCCACCGTGTGCGAGCGGGTCGGGAACACCTTGCTGATGCAGGCGGTGCGCAGCCCCTGTTCGGCCATGCCGAGCGTGGCGCGCAGGCCGGCGCCGCCGGCGCCAACGACCACCACGTCGAACTTGTGGTCGACAAAGGTATAGCCTGCCGTGTTGGCTTGTTTCGCGTCCTTGGCCAACTCAGCCTCCGAATGCCAGCTTGAGCAGGGCGAAGATCGAGGCGACGCCGACCGCTATGGTGAAAAATGTATTGAGCGCGATCAGCGCCAGCTTCATGCCTTCGCCATGCACGTAATCCTCGATGATCACCTGCATGCCGATCCGCATATGGGTGAGACCGGAGATGAGCACCAGGGCCATCACCAGCGCCACGAACGGGTTGGCAAGGGCTGCCCGCACATGCTCGTGGTCGGCGCCGTTGAGCGCGATCAGGAAACCGACGAAGAACAGGATCAGCGGGATGTTGGCGATCGCGGTCAGGCGCTGGCGCCAGAAATGCCCGGTGCCCTCGCGGGCGGAGCCAAGGCCGCGGACCCTCGCCAGCGGCGTGCGCATGTCGGTGTTTTTGCCGCTCATGATCAAGCTCCCCGCGCCATGGTGCCGGCGATCCAGATCAGCAGCGTGAGCAGGATCGAGCCGGCCAGCGTCGCCCAGGCGATCTTCGAGGCGGTATGCTTTTCCAGGCCCGCGCCGGTGTCCCAGATGAGGTGCCGTACGCCGCCCAGCATATGATGCATCAGCGCCCAGGTGTAGCCGAACAGGATGATCCGGCCGAGCCAGGTGCCGAAGGCCCAATTGGCCCAATCGAAGGTCGCCTGCGAGCTTGCCGCCGCCATCAGCCACAGGGCGACCAGCAGCGTGCCGAAATACAGCGCGCCGCCGGTGATGCGGTGAATGATCGACATCGTCATGGTGATCGGCGGCCGGTACACGGTGAGGTGCGGCGAAATCGGCCGTTCACGTCTGGCAAATTCGCGGGTGGCTGGTGATTTGCTCATGGCTCCCCCAGTTCGGCGTCTCTCTGGAGCCTCAGGTGGAAATGCGGCATTGCCGCTTCCGGTTGCGACTTCGGACAGCCGGTTTCTAATGCTCTTTTTGCACCGCGTCAAAGCCAGAAAACCGTTTCGAAAACGTAATTTAGTCTGACTAAAAGGCGGGCTTTGGCTTCAATCGATTAGGCCGGGAAGGCCTGAAGCCGGCTCGATATCGCTGCAGTGCAACATATCTGGCCCCAGAGCCCAGCGGTGGTGAGACTGGCGTCAGCGTTTGCAGGTCTGCGGCGTCGATCCCTTCTTCATCACCAGCGCCTCGCGCCCGTCGATCACGATTGCGTCATGCGTGGCCGCCTGGTAGCGGCTGCTCTGGTTGGCAGGCGACGCCGCAAACTCCTCGGTCGCGCCGTCGGACCCGACCACACGCAACGACGTGCCTAGATTTTGGATGGAAATCATACCGTTGTTGCCGCATCTATAGGTGGCCGTGCCTATGCCTGGTCGCGGCGCGGTAAGGTCGGTGATGATCTTGGTTGCAGCTGCCGGAGGCACCGCGGCTGCGACGGACTGCTGGGCCGGCGCAGGTGAGACGACGACGGTATTGGCTGTCTTCGGCGCGCTGTCTTGCGGCACACAGGCAGCGACGACACCGAGCAACGGGAAAACGGACACCCAAATCGGCCGGCGTAGCGCCATATGCTGTCCTCCCGCGCGGCAAGCGGCCACGATGCTTTGTCCAGATCAATATCGTCCCGACGCCAAGGCGGACGCCGCTGCGATGGTGCGGCCAAGCATGGCCGAATGATGGCCACCGGGTTTTCCATCCAGTCGGATATTAACGGATATTAACCATGTTTACCGAGACATCGCCGCCAAACGCGCCGGCCTCTTAACAAAGGTTAAGAAACCGTTAATTTCTGATTCGAGGAGGCTTTCCCTCAAGACACGGAGGACGCCATGCGTTCGAATTCGGGCAAATCGCGCCTTGCGGCGCTCATCGTGGCAGCCTCGGTCGCCGGCCTTGCAGCGCCAGCGCTTGCCGGCGCACGGCATCAGGATCGCGTGTACGCCGATTCCTTCGGCAACCTCGTCGTCGACAGCGCCGCCGGCTACAAGCGCATCATCGTCGGCCAAGGCAGGCTGGCCAAGCAGCTCTCCGACTACACCAGCGCCGGCCAGCCCAAGGTGATCTACGAGAACGAAGCCGACGAAATCGGCGGTTATAGCGATTGCTACCGGCCGCCGGTGCTGGTGAAGGGCCGCTCCTATATGTACGGCCTCTCCGACGGCGAGATGCCCGAACTCAGCCCCTGCCGCTAGCTTCCGTTCCGGCTGCCGACCAGTTGCCGGCAGGCCCGACGGAGACGCGCACGCAATCGCGCCCGGCATTCTTCGCCTGATAGAGCGCCTGGTCGGCCCGCCGCATCAGATCGGCAAAGTCTTCGCTCGCATGGAGTTCGGCGACGCCGAAGCTCGCGGTGCAGCGGTTGTCAGCCGGCAGTCCGTCTATGGGCAGCGCGCCGAAGGCGCTGCGCGTTCCCTCGGCGAACAGCCGCGCCGCGGCAAGGTTGGTTCCCGGCAGGATGATGGCGAACTCCTCGCCGCCAATGCGGCCGGCAACGTGATGCGCGGCGGCGGCTTCACGCAGGAAGCCTGCAAAAGTCTCGATCACCCGGTCGCCGGACGCATGGCCGAAGCTGTCGTTGACGCTCTTGAAATGATCGAGATCGGCTATGACCAGCGCGACCGGCACGCCTTGCCGCAGGGCGCCAAGCACCGCCAGTTCGGCATGGCGGGTGAAGCCGCCGCGATTGAGCAGGCGCGAAAGCGTGTCCGTCTCCGACTTCGACGTCACTTCGGCAAGCACGTCGCGAACCAGGATGGCCAGCATCAGCAGCGCCAGCGCCAGCGCAAAGACAGTGCCGAGCGATTGCGACACCAGCGCGTAGTTGCTTTGCAGATAGGCTTGCGGATTGGCGCCCCAGCCGCCGAGCGCATGGGCGATGAATGGCTTGGAGGCAAACTGCAGGCCGCTCGCCGCCAGCACGGCCATCAATATGCGATCGAGACGGGCAAGCTTTTGCCTCGATGACCAGACGATGGCCAGCCCGATGAACTGCATGACCGCATAGGGAAGCTGGTAGGCCATGATGCGGATCAGCGACTGGCGGGGCAGGTCCTGTACGAAATACACAGCTATGGTGGTGGCCAACAGGAAAAACAGCATCGCCTTCCAGGGCGGCGCCACGCCGTATTTGCGGGCAAGCCCGCCATTGAACGCAATGGTTGCGGCAAGGAAGACCGCGAAGGCGGCAACGACCGGGAGCCGCGCGTCGGCAAAAGCGGGAATGGAGAATTCGATGGCCGAATAGGCCATGCCCAGCAGATAGCCAAATGCCAGCCAGCGCGCCGGCGCCCGGCCGACATCGTGGAAGGCGACCGCCATGAAGCAGGCCGCCAGCAGACCGGCAACCGACAGATTGATCAACAGGATGAAGTTGGCGCCGCTCATGTTCTCCCGCACCCGCGCCGACAGCTAATCATCGACGGGCGAAGAAGACGTTAACGTCCTGGCCGGGCAGGATTCAGCCGGTCTTGAGCGGCTCCGGCAGGAACGCCGTTTCCGGTCGCTCATAGGACAGGCGTACACTGTCGCGGCCGTTCTTCTTGGCCTTGTAGAGCGCATCGTCGGCACGGCGCATCAGCGGCTCCAGCGCCTCGTCACCGCTGCGGGCCGCCACGCCGAAGCTTGCCGTCACCTTCGTTCCCTGGGGAAGCCCGTCGACATGGCCGGCCGAATAGACCGTGCGCACCGCTTCGGCGAACAGCCGTGCCGCGGCAAGATCGCTGAGTGGCAGCAGCACCGCGAATTCCTCGCCGCCGATACGCCCGGCAACACCGCGCGCGCCGGCCGCCGACCGAAGCTTGGCGGCGAAATCGGCAATCACGCGATCGCCCGCCCCATGCCCATGCACATCGTTGAGCGCCTTGAAATGATCGAGGTCGGCCAGCACCAGCGCGACCGGGAACCGCGCCGAGGCGCAGTGCCGCAAGAGCAGCATGCCGCGCTCCTCGAAGCCACGCCGGTTGAGCAGGCCCGACAGGGGGTCGGTAAAGGTCTCGGTCTTCAACGCCTTCAACACGTCGAGTGCCGCGGCGGAAAACAGGCACAGCGCGATAAGCAGCGACAGCAGCGCGTGCGACAGCAGCGCCGTCGTCCAGTAGGACGAGCCATAGAACCCGTCATAGCTCGTAAAGGGCCCGTGCGCGATGACGACGACAAGGGTGCGCACGAAGAAGTTGACGCCCGACAGCAGCGACAGCACGAACAGGATTTTCTCGGTCGGGCCGCTGTTGCGCACCGGGCGCAGTTCGGCGGCAACCAGAAGGCTGATACCGCCGAAAGCGAAATTCATCGCCAGGATGCGCCAGGTGAGATCCGGCGCGACGAACAGGAACCAGCAAAACGACGCCAGTCCCCCGCAGGCCAGCGCGCCGATCCCCACATAGGGCACCTTGCGGCCATAGCGGTGGACGATGGCGCCGGCCAGGCAGCAGCCGGCGATGCTGAAGCAGATGTTCGACACCAGCTTGGTCAGCGGCATGCCGATCGGCAAGGTGAAATACTGAAGCAGGAAGCCCACCGCCGAGAGACTGTAGCTGAGCGCCAGCACGGCCAGATAGGGGCGGTGGCGCTGATAGGACCATAGCACGAGGAACGCCGCGCCGAGCGCCAGCGCGATCGTCGGGTTGAGCAGCGCTATGAGCAGACCCGTGTCCAAACGACTATGACTTCCCCTCGCTTACGTCGGGGAAGAGCTTAGAGGGCAAGCCCAAACAAGCGGTTAAGCCTCGCCGCAAGCAGGACCGCCATCTCAAAATAATGTCAGGGAACCGCCGTCTCCGGTCAGCGTTCCTTCGTTCACAATCTGGAGCGACCCATGGCCGACACAATCACACTGACCGACCACGATGCGATCCGCTCGTGGGCTGCCGGGCGCGCCGGCTTTCCCGCAATCGTCGACATCTCGCCCGAAGCGGGGACGCAGCCCATGTTGAGGCTGGTCTTCGGCCAGCACGCCTATCAGGATCAGGACCAGCCTGAACGGCCGCTCAATGCGGGAGGATATGAACTCGTCGAATGGGACGAATGGTTCAAGCTCTTCGAGGAACAACAGCTTGCGCTTGTGGTCGCGGCCGAACAGCCCGGACGCCGCGAGGAGTTCCACGAACTCGTCCGCCGTGACGGGAAGCGTTGACCCGAGCCGGGTGCGGCTCGGGTCCGTTCAAGTCTGGACTACTTCCACTCGCGAATGTCGACGAAGTGGCCGGCGATCGCCGCCGCGGCCGCCATCGCCGGCGACACCAGATGGGTGCGGCCCTTGAAGCCTTGCCGGCCCTCGAAATTGCGGTTCGAAGTCGAGGCGCAGCGTTCATGCGGCTTCAGCCGGTCGTCGTTCATGGCCAGGCACATCGAGCAGCCCGGCTCGCGCCAATCGAAACCGGCGGCGACAAAGATCTTGTCGAGGCCTTCGGCTTCCGCCTGTTCCTTGACCAGGCCGGAGCCCGGCACGATCATCGCATCGACATGCGGGCTGACCGTCTTGCCTTCGACCACCTTGGCGACGGCGCGCAGATCCTCGATGCGGCCATTGGTGCAGGAACCGATGAAGACGCGGTCGAGCGTGATGTCGGTGATCCTGGTGCCCGGCGTCAGACCCATATAGTCGAGCGCGCGCTGCTTGGAGGTGCGCTTGTTCTCATCGGTGATGTCGTCCGGGTTCGGCACGATGCCTTGCACCGACACGACGTCCTCGGGCGAGGAGCCCCAGGAGACGATCGGCGGCAGCTTGGCCGCGTCGAGCACGATCACCTTGTCGAAATGCGCGCCCTCGTCGGACTGTAGCGTCTTCCAGTATTCGAGTGCCGCATCCCAGGCCGCGCCCTTCGGCGCGCGCGGCTTGTCCTTGACATAGGCGAAGGTCGTCTCGTCCGCGGCGATCAGGCCGGCGCGCGCGCCGCCTTCGATCGACATGTTGCAGATCGTCATGCGGCCCTCCATCGACAGCGCACGGATCGCCTCGCCGGCATATTCGATGACATAGCCGGTGCCGCCGGCAGTGCCGATCTCGCCGATGATGGCCAGGATGATGTCCTTGGCGGTGACACCTTCCGGCAATTGGCCGTCGACACGCACCAGCATGTTCTTGGCCTTGCGCTGGATCAGCGTCTGCGTCGCCAGAACATGCTCGACCTCGGATGTGCCGATGCCATGCGCCAGCGCGCCGAAAGCGCCGTGCGTCGAGGTGTGGCTGTCGCCGCAGACGATGGTCATGCCGGGCAGTGTAAAGCCCTGCTCCGGACCGATGATGTGGACGATGCCCTGGCGGATATCGTTCTCGGAATAATATTCGACGCCGAAATCCCTGGCGTTCTTGGCCAGCGCCTCGACCTGGATGCGGCTTTCCTCGTTCTTGATGCCGAACTTGCGCTCGGGCGAAGTCGAGACATTGTGATCGACCACGGCCAGCGTCTTTTCCGGATGCCGGACTTTACGGCCGGTCATGCGCAGGCCTTCGAAGGCCTGCGGGCTGGTCACTTCATGGACCAGGTGGCGGTCGATGTAGAGCAGGCAGGTGCCGTCGTCCTGGCGATCGACGACATGGTCGTCGAAAATCTTGTCGTAGAGGGTGCGCGGTGCGCTCATGTGCGTAAATCCGTCGATATGAGAATGGGAAAGAGCAGGTGCCGGACCTCCGGCCCGGCGAAACGACCTCGATGGGTCGGCCTAGGGTAGTCGGCTGGTCAGCGCCCCGGACACGCGCGCGGAGAAGCGCGACGGCAGGCGTTTTCTGTCCTGCAGCACGAACCCCTTGTAGGCCGGATCGCCAAAAAGCTCTTCCATGGCGTGGCTCATATCAATGTTTTGGGTTTTCGGCAATTGGAAGCTGCCTTCGCAGAACTCGGGTTCCTCGTCCTCACTTCCACACCTTCAGGGGGAGAGGAAGGGAGCCGACCTTACTTAAGCTAGCGCCTTCCTCTACCCCGTCGATCGGGGAGAGGTGTCGAGCGAAGCTCGACGGAGTGGGGGTCGACCGGCTCAAGTGTTGTGATTTCGTGTCGAGGCGATGCATGCGCTGGGGTTACCCGGCTGCACGAGATTTGGAGCCAGCCTGATCGTGCTCGCCTGTCGGCGACTGTGCCTTCGAGAACCGCCTTCCCCCACTCCGTCGCTGCTTCGCAGCGCCACCTCTCCCCCCTCCGGAGGGAGAGGAAGGAAGCCAAGATCGGAGAACGCGCCGCTCAGATCACTTCAAACACAAACGTCTTCACCAGCGCATCCGGCTCGGCGATCGCATAGCAGCGGAACCACGGGCTTTCCTCGACCGGCCGCCATTTCCCAGTCTGCTCCAGCTCATCGAACACCGCCTGGAAGCCGCCGCTCTCGAACACCCGGTCGCGCACGGTAAAGATCGCATGGCCGCCCTTGCGGGTGATGCGCACCAGTTCGTGCAGGCCTGTCGCCGGCGCATGGCTGATGGTGAACACGCCTGTCGAGAAGAAGGCGCGGAAAAACCCGTCCGGCCACGGCAGCGGACCGCCCAGCATTGCCTGCTTCAGTTCGCTGTAGGCATTGCGGCTGCCGGCGATCTTCAGCATATCGTCCGAGAGGTCGAGCCCCGCAATGTCGCGGTAGCCGAGCGCATTCAGCGACGGTCCCGACAGGCCGGTGCCGCAGCCGGCATCGAGCAAGGGGCCATCGCCCGCCGGCACATAGCGCGCCACCCAGGCGGTGATCAGGAAAGGCAGGAGGTAGCCGAGCGAGGCGGTCTCGCTGTCATAGGTCGCGGCCCATGCGGCATAGGCCTCTTCAAGCGCTTCCGGCGTGTCGGCCGTATACACGGAATCCAGCGCCGCATTGGCTTTGTCGACGATCATGGGACCTCCTCAACGGGAATGCTCGGGGATCGTAGCGCTGCCTTGGCCGAAAGACTATTCCTCGTGCTGGCGGCGCAGCCGCCGTTCCAGCGCCCTGAGCGCCAGCGACAGACCGACGGTCAGGATGAGATAGATGTAGGCTGTTATCGAATAGGTCTCGAAGAAGCGAAAGGAGCCGGCGGCGTAGACCTTGCCCATCTGCGTGATGTCGGCAACGCCGAGCACCGAGACCAGCGAGGAATCCTTGACCAGGGCGACGAAATCATTGCCGAGGGGCGGCAGGATGGTTCGGATCGCCTGTGGAAACACGATCAGCCGGAAACGCTGCGCGCGGGTCAGCCCGAGCGCCTTCGCCGCTTCGATCTGGCCCTTCTCCACTGCCTGGATGCCGGCCCGGAACACCTCCGAGATGAAAGCCGAATAGCCGATGGTCAGCGCCATGATGGCGCGCCACAACAGCGACACGTCGCGCACCAGCAACTCGCCGAACAGGCCGGCGCTTTGCAGTGGCGCGGTCAGCGCGTTCCAGGCCGCGACGAAGGCCGGCGCGCCGGCAAAGGCGATCCAGAACAACAGCACCAGAATCGGTACGCCGCGGATGATCTCGACATAGAAGCGCGCAATCTGGCGCAGCCAGCGCGAACCCGACATTCCCATCAGCGCGATGCCGAGCCCAATGGCCGACGCCAGCACGAAGGCAATCACTGTGACGAAGATGGTGACGCCGATGCCCTTGGCGACCGTGGCGAACACCTGGGCATAGAGATTGCTGGTGGCGACGAAGACGGCCACCGCGATCGCGAGAGTTACGGCCACGACAAGCCACCAGGGGAAGTCGGCTTTGGAGGAAGAGGCGGGAGGCATCAAAAGGATTGCGCCAAGGCACCCCCCTCTGGCCTGCCGGCAATCTCCCCCTCAAGGGAGGAGATTGGCAGCTTCGTCGACGGCACTCTTTTTACAACTTTGGTGATTGGCGAAAGCGGAAAAAACAGCCAATCTCCCCCCTTGAGGGGGAGATTGCCGGCAGGGCAGAGGGGGGCGTTCAAGCGCGAAGTCGGCGCGAAATCACTGCCCCATCTTGTAATCAAGGAACCACTTCTTGTTCAGCGCATCGAACGTCCCGTCCGCCTTCAACGCCGCAATCGCCGCATTGACCGGCTTCACCAGGTCGGAACCCTTCGGGAAGATGAAGCCGAAATCCTCGGTGCCGAGCGGTCCGCCGATCAGCTTCAGCTTGCCGTCGGAGGCGTCGACATAGCCCTTGCCGGCGGTGCCGTCGGTCAAGACGACGTCAACGTCGCCGGATTTCAGTGCCTGCACCGTGGCGCCGAAGGTCTCGAACAGCTTGATGCGCGGGTTCTGCTCATTGCCGTCGAGCACGCTGTAGACGGCGGTGTAGAAGGGCGTGGTACCGGCCTGCGCGCCGATCAGCCCATCCTTGAAGGCGCCGAAGGTCTTGGCGTCGGTGAAACGGCTTTCATCGCCGCGCACCAGCATGAACTGTTCCGAGCGCATATAGGGGTCGGAGAAATCGACCTTCTCCTTGCGGTCGTCCTTGATGGTGATGCCGGTCATGCCGATGTTGTACTGGTTGTCGGAAACCGCCTGGATCATCGCGTCCCAGGATGTGTTCTGGTACTCGACGGCGAAATTCAGCCGCTTGGCGATCTCGTTCATCGCATCATATTCCCAGCCGATCTGCTTGCCGGTCTTGGCATCGATGAACTGCAGCGGCGGATAGGCGTTTTCGGTCACAACCACCACCTTCTTGCCGCCGAGGTCGGGCAGCGCCTGCGCAAAGGCGGCAACGGGTACCAGGACGAGGGCAAGCAGGCCTGCCAGCAGCAGTTTCGATTTGGTCATGACACACTCCCCGGAAATTGACGGACCCGGGCACGGCCGGGCTTGCAGGAAAATCCGGCGCCGACTTTAGCTTTCCGCAAGCGTCATGCAAGACGGTCCGCTGCGTCAGCGCGCGCGAAAAGGGATTCCGATGCCTTCATTTCCGGGATTCAGGAATGAACGGTGTCGCGGCAGCGATCAGCTCCGCTTCACGATGCCGGCATCCGCCTTGCGCAAGCCGGAGACGAACCGCGTCAGCGTGCGGTGCAGGGATTTCAACTCGTCGGCATCCAGCGGCAGGTTGCAAAGCATCGCCGCCGGCACGCTTTTGGCCTGCTCACGCAACGCTTGTCCCTTCGCTGTCGGCTCGACCAGAACCCGGCGCTCGTCGGCGGGGTCGCGCCGGCGTGTGACCAGGCCACCGGCCTCCAGCCGCTTGAGCAGCGGCGTCAGCGTCGCCGAATCCAGCCCGAGCGCTTCGCCAAGCTCGCCGACCGTGCTTGGAGCCCGTTCCCAGAGCGCCAACATGGCCAGATATTGCGGATAGGTCAGGCCGAGCGGATCGAGCAGCGGGCGGTAGAGCTTCGTCATCAGCCCGCTTGCCGAATAGAGCGCGAAGCAGAGCTGTTGGTCGAGCCGCGGAACGTGAAACGTCCCGGTGGCCTCCGCCGGGACGTCCCTGGTGCTCTTTGTCGTCTTTTCCGTCATGCCGCCTTTACCGAAAGCGCTACGTCGACATTGCCCCTGATGGCGTTGGAATAGGGGCAGATCTTGTGCGCCTCCGATACAAGCGCTTCCGCCGTCGCCTGATCAAGGCCTTTCGTTTCCGCCGCGAGCGCGACGCCGAGCTTAAAGCCTTCGCCATTGGGAAGCAGGCTGACGGTGGAGGTTACCCCGGCATCCGTCAGCGACAGCTTCTGTTTGCGCGCGACAAAGCGGATGGCGCTTTCGAAGCAGGCGGCATAGCCGATAGCGAACAGTTGCTCGGGATTGGTGGCGCCCCCCGGCCCGCCGAGTTCCTTGGGCATTGCCAGATCGACCTTGAGCAGACCGTCGCTGGTCTCGCCATGGCCGGCGCGGCCGCCGGTGACGTGAGCCTGTGTGGTGTAGAGTGCCATATCAAATCTCCAATTACTTTGTGCACGATTATTTAGTGCACAAAGTAATGCGCCGTCAACAGCCGGATCCTGTGTCTGGCGCTGAAAGCGTTCACAGTCTGGTGAAACGAAAAAAGGCGGCCGAAGCCGCCTTTTTGAATGAGTTCCGAAAATCTTATTCGGCAGGGGTCGCTTCTGCGGCGGCCTTGGCTGCTGCTTCGGCCTCGGCGGCGGCCTTCTTCTCGGCGGCGTCCTGGGCGGCCTTCTCGACGGCCAGGGCCTCGGCTGCTGCCACCTTCTCGGCTTCGATGCGGGCCTTCTCGGCGTTCAGCGCATCGCGCTCCTCATCGTTCAGCTTGCGGGCGCGCACGCCGGTGTTTTCCGAAATACGGGCCGATTTGCCGCGACGATCGCGCAGGTAGTAGAGCTTGGCGCGACGCACCTTGCCGCGGCGAACGATCTCGACGCCTTCAACCATCGGCGAGTAGACCGGGAACACGCGCTCGACGCCTTCGCCGTAGGAAATCTTGCGAACCGTGAAGTTCTCCTGGAAGCCGGCGCCGGCGCGGGCGATGACGACGCCCTCATAGGCCTGGACGCGGGTGCGGGTGCCTTCGGTCACGCGGACCTGGACGCGCACGGTGTCGCCGGGCTGGAATTCGGGAAGCTTGCGCTTGGCTTCGATCTTGGCGGCCTGTTCGGCCTCGAGCTGACGGAGAATATCCATCTCAAAAGTCCACTTCTTGTTCTTCCGACAGTCAGAGCGTCCGACACTCGCCTTGCAGTTCCATTGACCGCTTGGCTATGCCTTTTGTCTCCAAGACATTTGTCTTTGAAACATCAGGCAGGGGCGACTACACCGTCATTGTTGACGGGTCCGGCAGATTCTTTCTGGCCGGTACGGGCGGGCACATACAGCTATTTCGCCGCTTTGTCACGCCTTGGGCGCGCATTTTCTGCTCGCATGGCACCATCGTAATCCTGCCGTGCCGGGTTGCGCCGGTCGTTCAGGCTTTCTAAAGCCTGAAATAACACAGTTTTGAGCGGCCGCAATTCATGTCTGTCTTCGATGCCATCCTGCTGTTTCTAGCGGGCTTTCTGTCAGGCGCCGCCAATGCGGTCGCCGGTGGCGGCACCTTCATCACCTTCGGCGCCATGACGTTGGTCGGCCTGCCGCCGATCGTTGCCAACGCCACCTCCTCGGTGACGCAATTTCCAGGCTACATCACCTCGACCCTCGCCTACTCGGCCGATATCAGGCACTTCTGGCGCGGCGCGCTGCTGCTGTGCCTGATCTCGGCCGTGGGTGCACTGGCCGGCGCTCTGATCCTTTTGGCGCTCGACAATCCCTCGTTTCGCGCTCTGGTGCCGTGGCTGCTGCTAGCCGCGACGGCCCTGTTCGCCGCCGGCCCCTGGCTGAAACCAGTGCCAAAGCCCGGCCATGAAGCGGCGGTGGGCTCGCTGGCCGGCTCGCTCGCACAATTTCTCACCGCCATCTATGGCGGCTTCTTCGGCGCCGGCATGGGCGTGATGATGCTGGCGACGCTCGGCCTCACCCAGGCCGGCGACTATCACCGGCTGAACGCGTTGAAGAACATGCTGGCCATGGTCATCGCCGCTGTCGCGATCGTCGTCTTCATCTCGGGCGGCGTCGTCGCCTGGCCGCAGGCGATCATCATGATCCCGGGCGGCGCGCTCGGCGGCTATGCCGGCGTCTGGATCGCCAAGCGGGTGCCGCAAAACGCGGTGCGCGGCTTCGTCGTCGCCGTCGGCCTGTTTTTGGCCTTCTATTATTTTGCCAAGGGCTGAGCAGCGGCAAGCAGGTCCGGACGCCTCTCGGCTGTCAGTCTTTCTGACTCCGCCCGCCGCCAGGCGGCGATCTTCTTGTGATTGCCGGAAATCAGGACCTCGGGAATGTCACGGCCTTCGAACTCCTGCGGCCGCGTATAGTGCGGATGTTCGAGCAGGCCGTTTTCAAAACTCTCTTCCTCGCCCGACATCGCGTTGCCCATGACCCCGGGCAGCAGCCGCACCACCGCGTCGAGCAGCACAAGGGCGGCCGGCTCACCACCCGAGAGAATGAAATCGCCGATGGAGACTTCCTCCAATTCCCGCGCGTCGATCACCCGCTGGTCGACGCCTTCGAAGCGGCCGCACAGGATGACGGCGCCCGGCCCAGCGGCCAGCTCGCGCACACGCGCCTGGGTCAGCGGCTTGCCGCGCGGGCTCATCAGCAGCCGAGGCCGCGCATCGCCTTCCGGCGAAGCATGGTCGATGGCTTTCGCCAGCACGTCGGCGCGCATCACCATGCCGGCGCCGCCGCCGGCGGGCGTGTCGTCGACGGTGCGATGGCGGTCGGTGGCGAAGTCACGGATCTGGATCGTCTCCAGCGACCACGTCCCGGCCTCGAGCGCCCGGCCAGCCAACGACAGGCCGAGCGCGCCGGGAAACATCTCGGGGTAAAGCGTCAGCACCGAAGCGGAAAAACTCACCGGTTGCCCCCGGCATCGCTCGGTCCGCGCGGCCTGCCCTTCGGATCGAAGTCTTCCTCACGCGGACCACCGCCATCCTCGTCATCGACCAGCCCGGCTGCCGCCGGATCGACACGAACAAAACCCTCTGCGATCGACACTTGCGGTACGGCAGCCTGTGTGAACGGGATCAGCACGCCCTTGCGCCCGCCCAGCGTCACGTCGAGAATGTCGCCGCCGCCGAAATTGTGCACCGCGACCACCTTGCCAAGCACGGCACCCGTGTCGTCGCGGACTTCGAGGCCGACGAGGTCGGCATGGTAGAATTCGTCTTCCTCGCCATCGTCCGGCAGCATCGAACGGTCGACGAACAGCTCCGTGCCGGCCAGCGCCTCGGCCGCATTGCGGTCGGCAATGCCCTTGAAACGGACCACGACGACGGTGTTGGCGGGCCTGATGTCGACGATCTGGAAGGCGCGCCCGTCCCTGGCGTAGAGCGGCCCGTAATCGGCCAGCGCCAGCGGCTCGCCGGTGAAGGTCTTCACCCGCAATTCGCCCTTGATGCCATGGGCGGCGCCGATCACGGCCATCTGGACAGGATTCTGGAGCTTGCTCATGGCGAAATATCCTTTGGCCTGCTCTAGCCCCACGCGGCTGTCATTTCAATGACGGGCTATTCACCGCTTCCTAACCCGAATATCCGAAAATGCCGCCATGCAGGAATTCCTCATCCCGGCCAAACCCGATCTCCAGGCGGCGCGCGAAAGCTGGCTGAAGATGCTGGCGCGAGAACGTCGGCTGTCGCCCGAGACGGTGGAAGCCTATGAGCGCGACACGCGTCAGTTCCTGCATTTCCTCACCGGCCATTGCGGCGGCTCGCCCGGCATTTCGGACATCGCCGATCTGCGCCCGGCGGATTTGCGCGGCTTCCTTGCCGCCCGCCGCAATGCCGGTGCCGGCGCCCGCACGCTGGGCCGGGGTCTCGCCGGCATCCGCTCGCTGCTGCGTTTCCTCGAGCGGCGCGGCCTCGCCAATGCGGCCGGTGCGGCGGCACTGCGCGCGCCGCGCCAGCCCAAATCGCTGCCCAAGCCGCTGACGGCGAGCGATGCCAAGCATATCGTTTCCATCGAAGGCCAACTGGCGGAGGAACCCTGGATCGCAGCCCGCAACGCCGCCGTGCTGACGCTGCTCTACGGCTCTGGCCTGCGCATTTCCGAGGCGCTCGGCCTGGCCGGCGCCGATCTGGCGTCGGCGGCCGACACGGTGCTGCGCGTTGCCGGCAAGGGCGGCAAGACGCGCCTGGTGCCGGTGCTGCCGGTGGCGCTCAGGGCAATCGCCGAATATCGCCGGCTCTGCCCCTACCATCTCGACCCCAAGGGCCTGTTGTTTCGCGGCGCCCGCGGCGGCCCGCTCAACCCGGCCATCGTCCAGCGCGACATGGCCAAGCTGCGCTCGGCGCTCAACCTGCCCGATACCGCGACGCCGCATGCGCTGCGCCATTCCTTCGCCACGCATCTGCTCGGCCGCGGCGGTGATTTGCGCACCATCCAGGAACTGCTCGGCCACGCCAGCCTGTCGACGACACAAATCTACACCGGCGTCGACACCGCGAGGCTGCTCGAGATTTATGAGCAGGCGCATCCCAGGGCGTGAACGCCAGTAACGTTCACCATTTGGCCGAAAGCCTCCCCAACGTCGTCGTCCCTGGGCGAAGCAGGAGCGAAGCTCCGTCGCGGAGACCCTGGGATGACGAAGAAATGGGCGTTTCCGCTAATCGTTGAAGCATGAGCCCCATCGACGTCAGTTGAGGGCGATAGCCAGTCCAAGACAATTTCTCAGCACAGGTTAACCGTTTTGCCGCTTTTCAGTTCTAGAAGAGGCTCATGAAACGCGTCATAGCCATCGCCGACCGTGCTGCTTCCGTGTCGCTGAAGCTGCTCGTCGCGCTCAATGTTCTGTTCTTCCTGTCGTTCCTCGCCGTGCTGCTGTTCGCAGCCGGCAAGGCGCATGCCGACGTCCCGACCTGCACCGGTGCCGACATGCTGTCGGCCCTGCAGAAGAACGATCCGGCGACCTACCGCAAGATCGAAGCGGAAGCCGCCGCGACGCCGAACGGCAAGGGCCTGTTGTGGAAGCTGGAAAAGCCCGGCGAGAAGCCGTCCTTCCTGTTCGGCACCATGCATATGACCGACCCGCGCGTCACCACGCTGCCTCCCGAAGCGCAGAAAGCCTATGACGCCGCCGGCACCATCGTCATCGAAACCACCGACGTGCTCGACAAGCAGAAGATGATGGTCGCGATGCTCAAGGAGCCGGACCTGATGATGTTCACGGATTCGACGACGCTGGCGTCGCTGCTGTCGCCCGACGATGCGGCGGCCATGAACACCGCGCTCGACGCACGCGGCATTCCGCCGGCAACGGTTGCCAAGATGAAGCCGTGGATGCTCTCGGCCATGATGGCACTGCCGGCCTGCGAGCTGGCCCGTCAGTCAGGCGGCGCCCCGGTGCTCGATGTCAGGCTGGCGGAAGGCGCGAAGGCTTCCGGCAAGCCGGTGGAAGGATTGGAGACGGCTGAAGGCCAACTGCGCGCCATGGCCTCGCTGCCGCTGGCGTTTCACATGAAGGGCCTCGTCGACACGCTGAAGCTCGGCGACAAGGTCAACGACATCAACGAAACCATGATCGTGCTCTACCAGCGTGGCGACACCGGCATGTTCTGGCCGCTGTTTCGTGCGGCCATGCCAGACCAACAGGACGACCCCGCGGGCTATGCGGCGTTCGAGGAAACCATGATCACCAGCCGCAACAAGGTGATGGTCGAGCATGCCGAACCGATCCTTGCCAAAGGCAACGTCTTCATGGCGGTCGGCGCCCTCCACCTCCCCGGCCCCGAAGGCCTGGTCGAGGATTTCCGCAAGGCCGGTTACACCGTCACGCCTGTCGGACTTTAGTGACTTCAGCTTACTTCGCCAGGATCTGGGCCAGCATCGCCGGAACGACGATCCGGTGAAACGGCATGATGATCGCGAGATAGGCGCGCCCGAGCCAATTGTGCGTCTTGACGATCGTCGTCGCGGCCACCTCTTGCTGGCCCTCGCCGAGATCCCTGACTTTGACCAGGACACGGAAATCGAGATGCCGGTCGTCGAGGCCAAGCACAACCTTGCCGGGAAACTGGCTGATGAGCGGAAATATCCCGATCCGGCCCGACGGCAACACCGCAGTTTCCAGGCCCGTCTTCAGCCGGAACGGCCTGACGGCAAGATTGCGCAGCGCCATGAGCCTGCCGACCCAGGGCGGCGTTCGCCCCAGAGCGCGTTCGGCCGCGCCGAGTGCGGTTAAGGAAAGGCCTTCAGTGACCAGCACATAGCGGTCTGCGAACTGGGCTCTGGCAAGAGCATCGCAGTGATTCGGGACAAGCTGAGCTGACGAATTCGTCACGGCAAAACCCTCTGATTCGACCTTAACAGACGCAAACTTGGCGCGCTGCGTGGCGAAACGACGCCACTCCGGCTGCGGAAGGGCAGGATTGTCCTTGTTTTTGGCGTTTTCCAACCCTAGCGTGAAACCAGTTCAATGATTGCGCGTTGTATGGTGTTGATTGATATTTTTCATCCACGGAGGACACTTTTATGGCGAACACACCGAATCCAAACGACCCGTTCAATTCGTCCACCAACGCACCAAGGCCAAGTGGCGGCGGCGGTGGTAGCGGTTGGCTGATTGCCCTGGTCGTCGTTATTCTGGCGGTTGTCGCGTATTATGTTTTCGGAAGAAGTGGTGAGCACCCGGCACCCGCCGAGCCGCCGGCGGCCAGCACACCGGCCCCAGCGCCTGCACCGGCGGAACCGATGAAGCCGGCTGAACCTGCGCCCGCGCCTGCTCCGGCACCTGCAGAACCGGCGCCTGCCCCGGCACCCGCACCGGCTCCTGCGCCGGCACCAGCCCCTGCGCCGGCACCTGCACCGGCCCAGTGATTGGCTCGATATCAGTTACGAACGGCCCGCTGAAAAGCGGGCCGTTTTGTTTTGTAGGGGCCGCCAGAAAGGCCTTTCCAGAAACTCGCTCCGGTGAGTCAGCTGGTGTGGTTTTCGAGAACCGGAGCGCAGCGGACATTTGGGTCCGTGAGCAGCGCATGACCCCGAAGATCAGTCCGATTTTCGGAAAGGATCATGCGCCAATCAAAAAGGGTCACAGCATCCTTTGAGCGTCCAGGAGGGACGCGCGGCGCTGTGAAAGCGGAGAAAACCTCGCCAGATGGCCGCCGGAGTAGAGTTTATGAAAGGGCCTTAGATGTGGATCGGCTTGAAGAACGTCGCCAGCGCCGCCTCCTTGATCGCCTCCGACATCGTCGGGTGCGCATGGCAGGTGCGGGCGAGATCCTCCGACGAACCGCCGAACTCCATCAGCACCGCCGCCTCGTGGATCATCTCGCCGGCGCCGAAGCCGACGATATGGACGCCGAGCACGCGGTCGCGTTGCCTGTCGGCGAGGATCTTCACAAAACCGTCCGTGTGCAGCATGGCGCGCGCCCGGCCATTGGCGCTGAACGGGAATTTTCCGACCTTGTAGTCGATGCCGGCCTTCTTCAACTCTTCTTCGGTTTTGCCGACCGAGGCGATTTCCGGGCTGGTGTAGACGACGCTCGGAATGACGTCATAGTTCACGTGGCCGGCCTGACCGGCAATGGTTTCCGCTACCGCCACGCCCTCATCCTCGGCCTTGTGCGCCAGCATCGGCCCGGCGATGACATCGCCGATGGCATAGATGCCCGGGATATTGGTCTTGAGATGGCCATCGGTCTTGACCCGGCCGCGCTCGTCGACCTCGACGCCGGCTTCCCCGAGCCCGAGGCTGTCGGCATAGGCGCGGCGGCCGGTGGCGATCAGCACGGCATCGGCCTCGATGGTCTCGGCGGCGCCGCCCTTGACCGGCTCGAAGGTGACGGTCGCACCCTTCTTGGCCTTGGCGACGCCGGTGACCTTGGCGCCGAGCTTGAACTCGAAGCCCTGTTTGCCCAGCAACCGCTGGAATTGCTTGGAGACCTCGCCGTCCATGCCGCCCAGGATGGTGTCGAGGAATTCGACCACGGTGACCTTGGCGCCGAGCCGCGCCCACACCGAGCCGAGCTCGAGCCCGATGACACCGCCGCCGACCACCACCAGATGGCCGGGAACCTTATCCAGCGACAGCGCGCCGGTCGACGACACGATCACCTTCTCGTCGATGTCGACCTTGACGCCGGGAATGCCGGCGACATCCGAGCCGGTGGCGATGACGATGTTCTTGGTCTCGATCTCCTCGACCTTGCCGTCCTCGGAGGTGACCGACACCTTGCCGGCGGCGAGCACCTTGCCGGTGCCGCGGAAACTGTCGATCTTGTTCTTCTTGAACAGGAAGGCGACGCCGTTGACGTTCGACGACACCGTCGCATCCTTGTGCGCCATCATCTTCTTCAGGTTCAATTTCGGCGCCGATATCTCAACGCCGAGCGTGTCGAAGGAGTGGCCGGCCTCGGCGAACATCTCGGAGGCATGGAGCAGCGCCTTGGACGGGATGCAGCCGATGTTCAGGCAGGTGCCGCCGAAGGTCGCGTTCTTCTCGACCACCGCAACCCTGAGCCCGAGCTGCGCCGCCTTGATGGCGCAGACATAGCCGCCGGGTCCCGATCCGATGATAACGACGTCATAAGCCATGATACTGTCCTTCTGTTTTGAGCATGATGCCGAAAAGTGTGACGCGGTTTTCGGATAACATCATGCTCGATCTGCTTGAGAGCGCTCAGCGGCCGCCGCTTACATTCAGGATCGCGCCCGTCGTATAGGACGCGGCGTCGGAGAGAAGATAGAGAACCGCGCCCGCGACTTCATCCACTGTACCGGCTCTTTTCATCGGCAGCAGATCGCGGAACCGCTCCACCCGGTCCGGCTGCCCGCCGGAGGCGTGGATGTCCGTGTCGATGATGCCCGGCCGCACCGCATTGACGCGGATGCCTTCTAGCGCCACCTCACGGGCGAGCCCGACGGTGAAGGTGTCGATGGCGCCCTTGGAGGCGGCATAATCGACATATTCGCCCGGCGAGCCCAATGTCGCCGCGGCCGACGAGATGTTGACGATGGATCCGCCCGACCCGCCATGACGGGTCGACATGCGCTTCACCGCCTCGCGGGCGCAGAGCAACGAGCCGACGACATTGATGCGCATCATGCGCTCCAGCCGCGAAACATCCATCTCGTCGACGCGCGCCTTGACGTCGACGATGCCGGCATTGTTGACGAAGGCATCGAGCCGTCCATAGGTGCGGTCGACGGCCTCGAACATGGCCACGATATCGGACTCCTTGCCGACATCGCCCTTGACCGCGAAAGCCTCGCCGCCGGCGGCCTCGATCTCGGCGACCAGCGCCTTGGCGGCCTCCTGGTTCGAAGCGTAGTTGATCCCGACGCGATAGCCGGCCTTCGATCCGAGCCGGCAGATCGCGGCGCCGATGCCGCGGCTGCCGCCGGTGACCAGCAGCACCTTTTGCGTCCCGCTCATTCCTGGCATCCCTTCAAGGCAAACACATCCCACGGCACTTTCGAAAATCCGCTGCCGCCATAGGCGCTGGATTGGCGCAACGCCGGCCCGAGGTCCGGCAGGATCAGCGTCTTCGGCGCTTCGACGCCTTCAGCCGGCAGCAGTCCGATGTTGCTCTTTTCATCCGCCGTGTAGATGACGCCATGCCAGGGCGTGCAGGCGGCAAGCTCCTCGCCGGTGACGTCGCCCTCGGGGCATTTGTGCATCAGCGCACCGTTCGGCCGCGATACGCCTTCATTCCACATGACGATGCCATTCAGCACCACATTGTTGTCGAGGATCATGCGGAACGTGTTGGTGACGGTAGCCGAGGTGCCGGTCGGCGTGAAATCGATCTCGCCGCCGCTCTGGGCGTCGCCATAGACAGCGAGTTCTATCGGGCAGGCGGCATGGGCGCCGGCAGCGGCCAGCACCATGCCGGCCGCGATCGATGCGATCGAAAGCACCTTGGAAAGGCTAAGGGAACGGGTCGTCATTCTGCCGCGCAGATCCCTTCCTCCGGCACACATTCCAACAGCCGGACCAGCACCAGACCTCAGAGATCAAGCACCAGCCGTTCCGGATCCTCCAGGCTTTCCTTGACGCGCACCAGGAACGTCACCGCTTCCTTGCCGTCGACGATGCGGTGATCGTAGCTGAGCGCCAGGTACATCATCGGCCGGATGACGATCTGGCCGCCGACCACGACAGGCCGGTCCTGGATCTTGTGCATGCCCAGAATGCCCGACTGCGGCGCGTTGAGGATCGGGGTCGACATCAGCGACCCGTAAACGCCGCCGTTCGAAATCGTAAACGTGCCGCCCTGCATGTCGGCGACCGACAGCTTTCCGTCACGCGCGGCGATACCCAGCCGGCCGATGTCCTTCTCGATCTCGGCGATCGACATCTGGTCGGCATCGCGCACCACCGGCACGACGAGGCCCTTTTCAGTGCCGACGGCGACGCCGATATGGGCATAGTTCTTGAAGATGATATCGGTGCCGTCGATCTCGGCATTGACCGAGGGGATTTCCTTCAACGCGTGCGTGACGGCCTTGGTGAAGAAGCCCATGAAGCCGAGCTTCACGCCGTGCTTCTTTTCGAACACGTCCTTGTATTTGGTGCGCAGCGCCATCACCGCTGACATGTCGACCTCGTTGAAGGTGGTCAGCATGGCTGCGGTCGACTGCGCTTCCTTGAGGCGGCGCGCGATGGTCTGGCGCAGCTTGGTCATGCGCACGCGCTCCTCGCGCGATGCATCGTCGCCCGAGGACGGCGCCCGCACGGCAACCGGTGCAGGTGCTGCTTTCGGCGTCTCGGCCGGCTGCGACGGCGCGCCCTTGGAGATGGCGTCGAGCACGTCACCTTTCAGCACCTGGCCGCGCTTTCCCGAACCGGAGATCTGGTCGACCGAGAGATTGCTTTCGGCGATCAGTTTCGCCGCGGCCGGTGCCGGTGGCATGGTGCGCGGCTCGACCGGGCCGGCATCGCCGGCGATCTTGGCGGTCTCGGCCGCGGCCTGCTTGCCGGTCGATGCCGCATCCGGCGACGAGGCCTGCGACACCGCTTGCGGCTTCGTGGCGGGAGCCGCGCCGCCTGCCGAAATCGACCCCAGCAGCGCGCCGACACCGACCGTCTCGCCTTCCTTGACGGTGATCTCACCCAGCGTGCCGGCGGCGGCGGCAGGCACCTCCACCGTCACCTTGTCGGTCTCGAGTTCGACCAGCGGTTCATCGGCGGCGATTGTATCGCCAACCTTCTTGAACCATTTGCCGACGGTCGCTTCAGTGACGGATTCGCCGAGAGTGGGAACGCGGATTTCGGTAGCCATTGTGCCTGTCCGTTTTCTTTCGGTTCTGTTGTTCGCCCAGATCTTCTCTATTCACCAAGCGCGTCTTCGAGCAAGGCGGCGAGCTGGGCGAGATGCTTCGACATCAGTCCGGTCGCCGGCGAGGCGGCGGCCGGACGGCCGGTGTAGCGCACCCGCTGATGCTTGGCGTCGATATGCGCCAGCACCCATTCCAGATACGGGTCGATGAACGACCAGGCGCCCATGTTCTTGGGCTCCTCCTGGCACCACACCATCTCGGCATTGCGGAACCGCGACAGTTCGGTGATCAGCGCCTTGGCCGGGAACGGGTAAAGCTGCTCGACGCGCAGCAGATAGATGTCGTTGATGCCGCGCTTCTCGCGCTCCTCATAGAGGTCGTAATAGACCTTGCCCGAACACAGCACGACGCGGCGGATCTTGGAATCCTTGACCAGCTTGATCGCTTGTCCGGAAAGCAGCTGCGCATCGTCCCACAGCAACCGGTGGAACGAGCTTTCGCCCGAAATTTCCGGCAGCGTCGACACCGCCCGCTTGTGGCGCAGCAGCGACTTCGGCGTCATCAGGATCAGCGGCTTGCGGAAGTCGCGCTTCAGCTGCCGGCGCAATATGTGGAAGTAGTTGGCCGGCGTGGTGCAGTTGGCGACTTGCATGTTGTCTTCGGCGCAAAGCTGCAGGAAGCGTTCGAGCCGGGCCGAGGAATGTTCCGGACCCTGGCCTTCATAGCCATGCGGCAACAGGCAGACGAGGCCCGACATTCTGAGCCACTTGCGTTCGCCTGACGAGATGAACTGGTCGAACACCACCTGGGCGCCGTTGGCGAAGTCGCCGAACTGCGCTTCCCACAAGGTCAGCGCCTTGGGCTCGGCCAGGCTGTAGCCGTATTCGAAGCCCAGCACCGCCTCTTCCGACAGCATCGAGTTGATGACTTCATAGCCGGCCTGAGCCGCCGACAGATTGTTGAGCGGGATGTAGCGGGTCTCGTCGCGCTGGTCGTAGAGCACGGAATGGCGCTGCGAGAAGGTGCCGCGTTCGGAATCCTGCCCCGACAGGCGGATCGGATTGCCGTCGAGCAGGATGGCGCCGAAGGCCAGCGCCTCGGCCGTCGACCAGTCGATGCCTTCGCCGGACTCGATCGCCTGGCGGCGGTTTTCGAGGAAACGGATGATCGTCTTGTGCGCCTCGAAGTCCTTCGGCACCTCGGTCAGCTTCCTGCCGATTTCCTTCAGTGTCTTGACCGGCACGGCGGTCTTGCCGCGCCGCTGTTCGTCCTGGTTGTCGGCGGTGCGCAGGCCCGACCAGGCGCCGTCGAGCCAGTCAGCCTTGTTGGGCTTGTAATGCTGGCCGACTTCCCATTCGGATTCCAGATGCGCCCGCCAGTCGGCCTTCAACTGGTCGAGCTCGGCCTGGGTGAGGTGACCCTCGGCGATCAGCCGGTCGCCATAGATCTGCACCGTCGTCTTGTGGTTGCGGATGTTGCGGTACATGATCGGCTGGGTGAAGGCCGGTTCGTCGCCCTCATTGTGGCCGAAGCGGCGATAGCAGAACATATCGACCACAACAGGCTTGAAGAACTTCATGCGAAACTCGATCGCCACCTTGGTGGCGTGCACCACGGCTTCCGGGTCGTCGCCATTGACGTGGAAGATCGGTGCTTCGATCATCTTGGCGACGTCGGACGGATAGGGCGAGGAGCGCGAAAAGCGCGGGTTGGTGGTGAAACCGATCTGGTTGTTGATGATGAAATGCAGCGTGCCGGCGACGCGGTGGCCGCGCAGGCCCGACAGGCCGAGGATCTCGGCGATCACGCCCTGACCGGCGAAGGCGGCATCGCCATGCAGCAAGAGCGGCAGCACCTTGGCGCGCTCTTCCAGCGGCACGATTTCCTCGCGGCTGCGGCCGAACAGATAATCCTGCTTGGCGCGCGCCTTGCCCATCACCACCGGATCGACGATCTCCAGATGCGAAGGATTGGCGGTCAGGGACAGATGCACCTTGTTGCCGTCGAACTCGCGGTCCGACGAGGCGCCGAGATGGTACTTGACGTCGCCCGAGCCTTCGACCTCATCGGGTGCCGCAGAGCCGCCCTTGAACTCGTGGAAGATGGCGCGGTGCGGCTTGGCCATCACCTGGGAGAGCACGTTCAGCCGGCCGCGATGCGCCATGCCGAGCACGATTTCCTTCATGCCGAGCTGGCCGCCGCGCTTGACGATCTGCTCCAGCGCCGGGATCAGCGCCTCACTGCCATCGAGGCCGAAGCGCTTGGTGCCCTTGTACTTGACGTCGATGAACTGCTCGAAGCCTTCAGCCTCGACCAGCTTCTGCAGGATCGCCTTCTTGCCGGCGGCGGTGAAGGTGATCTCCTTGTCGGCACCCTCGATGCGCGCCTGGATCCAGGCCTTTTCCTCAGGGTCGGAGATATGCATGAACTCGACGCCGAGCGTGGAGCAATAGGTGCGGGTCAGGATTTCCAGCATCTGCCGGATGCTGCCGAATTCAAGCCCCAGCACATTGTCGAGGAAGATCGGCCGGTCGTAATCGGCTTCGGTGAAGCCGTAGTTTTCCGGCGACAGCTCGTTGTAGTCCTCGAGCGGCTTGGCGATGCCGAGCGGATCGAGATTGGCGTGCAGATGGCCGCGCATGCGGTAGGCGCGGATCATCATGATGGCGCGCACCGAATCGCGCGTCGCCTGGTGCACGTCGGCATCGGAGAGGACGACGCCGTTGGTGACCGCCTTATCCTTGACCTTCTTTTCGATCGTCTTCTCGACGATGCCCCAATTGCCGTCGAGCGCCGACACCAGTTCGCCATTGGCCTGCAGCGGCCAGGAGGGCTTGGCCCAGGAGGCGCCCTTGGCGTTCCTGCGCACATCGCCGGCATCGTCCTTCAGCCCGGCGAAGAACTCCTGCCATTCGGGATTGACCGAGGCTGGATCGTCCTCATAGGCGGCATAGAGCGCGTCGATGTAGTCGGCATTGCCGCCATAGAGGAAAGAGGTGAGCGAAAATTGGTCGTTGGCCTGATCTTGTCTTGCCATTTTTGTCCGCGGAGCCCGGCTCCGTCTCCTGTTTTTGGAGGGGAGTAGGGAAATAAGGGAATAGGGGAGTAGGGCTTTTTGCCGCTGCTATTTTCCCTACTGCCCTACTCCCTTACTCCCCTATTCCCTTACCCTTTGATCGCTTCGACCAAGGTCGTGCCCAGCCTTGCCGGCGACGGCGAAACTTTTATTCCGGCCGATTCCATTGCCGCGATCTTGTCTTCGGCGCCGCCCTTGCCGCCGGAGATGACCGCGCCGGCGTGGCCCATGGTGCGGCCGGCCGGCGCCGTGCGCCCGGCGATGAAGCCGGCCATCGGCTTCTTGCGGCCACGCTTGGCTTCGTCCTTGAGGAACTGCGCGGCGTCTTCCTCGGCCGAACCGCCGATCTCGCCGATCATGATGATCGACTTGGTCTCCTCGTCGGCGAGGAACATCTCGAGCATGTCGATGAACTCGGTGCCTTTGACGGGGTCGCCGCCAATGCCGACGGCGGTGGTCTGGCCGAGGCCGACATTGGTGGTCTGGAACACTGCCTCATAGGTAAGCGTTCCCGACCGCGAAACAACGCCGACCGAGCCCTTGCGGAAGATGTTTCCGGGCATGATGCCGATCTTGCATTCGTTGGGCGTCAGCACGCCCGGGCAGTTCGGGCCGATCAGCCGCGAGGTCGAACGGTCGAGCCTGGCCTTGACCCTGATCATGTCCATCACCGGTATGCCTTCGGTGATGCAGATGATCAGCGGGATCTCGGCCTCGATCGCTTCGAGGATGGCTTCGGCGGCGCCTGCCGGCGGCACATAGACGACGGACGCATTGGCACCGGTCTTTTCCTTGCCCTCGGCGACGGTGGCGAAGATCGGCAGGCTCTCGCCCTTCGCGCCGGTCCACGTCTCGCCACCCTTCTTGGGATGGATGCCGCCAACCATTTTCGTGCCGTGATAGGCCAGCGCCTGCTCGGTGTGGAACGTGCCGGTCTTGCCGGTCAGGCCCTGCACCAGCACCTTGGTATTCTTGTCGACGAGGATGGACATGGGAGCCCTTTTCTAAAAACCGTTGATCGAGGGAAACATGGTCAGAGCCGCTTCAAGTCGGCGACAGTGAGGTCGCTCTTGGCGTTGCCGGTGTTGAGCGTCGTTGCCGGCTCGAACATCAGCACCACGGGCTCAACGGTGAGCGAGCGCGGCCGGTGCTCGACGCCGCGCGGCACGACGATGAAATCGCCCTCGCCGAGTTCGACCGGGCCGTCGCGGAAATCGATGGCAATACGCCCACGCAGCACGAGGAAGGCTTCGTCCTCATTGTCATGCGCGTGCCAATCGAAGACCTCGCCGAACTTGGCGACCTTCGCCTGGCTGTCGTTGACGTCGCCGGCGATATGCGGATCGAAGACCTTCTTGATCTTTTGATCCGCAGCCTCGACCAGGTTTATCTTATGCGGAGGCACCAGATCAGCCCTTCACCGCCGCCACGATCTTCTTGGCTGCATCGTCGAGATCGTCGGCAGACACCACGTTGAGGCCGCTGTCGTTGATGATCTTCTTGCCGAGCTCGGCATTGGTGCCTTCCAGGCGCACCACCAGCGGCACTTCCAGGCCGACTTCCTTGACCGCGGCAATGACGCCCTCGGCAATGATGTCGCACTTCATGATGCCGCCGAAGATGTTGATCAGGATGCCTTTGACCGCAGGATCCCTGGTGATGATCTTGAACGCTGCCGTCACCTTCTCCTTCGAAGCGCCACCGCCGACATCGAGGAAGTTGGCGGGCTCGGCGCCATAGAGCTTGATGATGTCCATCGTTGCCATGGCGAGGCCGGCGCCGTTGACCATGCAACCGATATTGCCGTCGAGCGCCACATAGGCGAGGTCGTATTTCGACGCCTCGATTTCCTTCTCGTCCTCTTCCGTGGTGTCGCGCAGCTCAAGCACGTCGGGGTGGCGGAACAGCGCGTTGTTGTCGAACGACACTTTCGCGTCGAGCACGCGCAGCCGGCCGTTCTTCATGACGATCAGCGGATTGACCTCGAGCAGGCTCATGTCCTTGTCGACGAAGGCCTTGTAGAGGATCGGGAACAGCGTATCGCCGTCCTTGGCCGCATCGCCGTCGAGCTTGAGCGCGCCGTTGAGCGCCTTCAGGTCGGCCGATGTGACGCCTTTTTCCGGATCGATGGCGACGGTGATGATCTTTTCGGGCGTGTCATGGGCAACCGCTTCGATGTCCATGCCGCCTTCGGTCGAGACGACGAACGCAATGCGGCCGACCGAACGGTCGACCAGGATCGACAGATAGAGCTCGCGTTCGATGTCGGCGCCGTCTTCGATATAGAGGCGGTTGACCTGCTTGCCGGCCGGGCCGGTCTGCTTGGTCACCAGAGTGTTGCCCAGCATCTCGTTGGCGTTGGCGACGACATCGGCCACCGATTTCGCCAGCCGCACGCCGCCCTTGGCGTCCGGGCCGAGCTCGGTGAATTTGCCCTTGCCGCGGCCGCCGGCATGGATCTGGCTCTTCACCACATAGAGCGGGCCCGGCAGCGCCTTGGCGGCGGCTTCCGCTTCGCTCGCCTTGAACACCGGCACGCCTTCGGCCACCGGCGCGCCGAACGACTTCAGCAGTGCCTTGCCCTGATACTCATGGATGTTCATCTGTATGGTCTCCGGATCGACTGGGGGTTCACTTACTGGAGATTCATTTGGAGGCGAGTTGCGGCGCGATCTTGACGCAGGCCTCGGTCAGGCCCTGCACCGTCGCCACGGAGGAGTCGAACATCTTCTGCTCGCTCTTGTTGAGCTCGATCTCGATGATGCGCTCGACGCCGCCGGCGCCGATCACCACGGGAACGCCGACATAGGTATTCTTGACGCCATACTGGCCGGAGAGATACGCCGCACAGGGCAGCACGCGCTTCTTGTCCTTGAGATAGGCTTCGGCCATCGAGATCGCCGAAGCGGCCGGCGCGTAATAGGCCGAGCCGGTCTTGAGCAGGCCGACGATCTCGGCGCCGCCGTCGCGGGTGCGCTGCACGATCTGGTCGAGCTTCTCCTTCGAGGTCCAGCCCATCTTGATGAGGTCGGGCAGCGGAATGCCCGATACCGTCGAGTAGCGGATCATCGGCACCATGGAATCGCCGTGGCCGCCGAGCACGAAGGCGGTGACGTCCTCGACCGAGACCTTGAATTCCTCGGCCAGGAAATAGCGGAAGCGCGCGCTGTCGAGCACGCCGGCCATGCCGACGACGTGGCTGTTGGGCAGGCCTGAGAATTTCTGCAGCGCCCACACCATGGCGTCGAGCGGGTTTGTGATGCAGATGACGAAAGCCTTCGGCGCATACTTCTTCAGCCCGGCGCCGACCTGCTCCATGACCTTGAGGTTGATGCCCAAAAGGTCGTCGCGGCTCATGCCGGGCTTGCGCGGCACGCCGGCGGTGACGATGCAGACGTCGGCGCCTTCGATGCCGGCATAGTCGTTGATGCCGGTGAGCCTGGAGTCGAAGCCATCGACCGGCGACGACTGCGCGATATCGAGCCCCTTGCCCTGCGGGATACCTTCGGCAATATCGAACAGCACCACGTCGCCGAGGTCCTTGAGGCCGATCATGTGAGCGAGCGTGCCGCCGATCATGCCAGAGCCGATAAGCGCTATCTTGTTGCGTGCCATGTGAGGATGTTTTCCCTTTGTCGGTGACGACGTCTCAAATCTCTGGTGACTTGATGGCGGCGTCGAAGAAGAGGCCGGAATGCTGCGGGGGACCGCGAATTTTCGCCGCACCCAATAGCCCCGGCACGGAAAAAATTCAAACGATTATTTCGGCGTCAGTGTTTTCAATCGGTTAGATCATTTGGGATTTACGTAAACGTCAAAGTTTGTAAGCCGACTTGGGAGGAAATAACCGACGAAGATGGAAATCGTAAGGCTGAATGCGGGTAATGACGCCCTTGTGATGCGGGTGGCCGAGGAGGTTCGAGTTGTAGACGTTGGCATGACAGAGGGGGGCAAAGGATCGCTACCGACGCATTCCCTGGAAATTCAGGCCTGCGCCTGCTGTGCCTCTGGCGCCGGCTTCCCTTTCTGCCGCTCCGCCCAATCCTCCAGCCAGTCGCGACTTTGCATCTCGATCAGCCGCGATGCGGTGCGCTCGAACTCGAAGACCTCCACGCCGCGCTTGGCGGCATAAAGCGCTTGCGGCGGCGCTTCGGCGCTCACCACCAGCCGCACATGATGGTCGTAGAGCGTGTCGATCAGAAGGATGAAGCGTTTGGCCTCGTTGCGCTTGCCTTCGCCGAGCACCGGGAGGTGGTCGATGAAAATGGTTGAGAAGCGCCCGGCGATCGCCAGGAAATCGCGCGCGCCAAGCGGCTTTTCGCAGAGATCGGCGAAGGAGAACCGCGCCGCATCGCCTGCCGCACGCGGCACGATCACCTGCCGCCCTTTGAGGGCAATCGATGTCTCGGCGGTCGGCGCGTTGCGCGTCATGGCTTGCCAGGCCTCGTCGAGTAGCTGGTCCGCCGCCGCATCGGCCGGCGTGACATAGACCGGTGTCCGGGCGAGCTTTTCCAGCCGGTAGTCCTTGTCGGCATCGAGCGCCAGCACCTGTGTGTGCCGCTCCAGTATGCCGATGAAGGGCAGGAAAAGCTGACGGTTCAGCCCGTCGCTGTAGAGGTTTTCCGGCGCCACATTCGAGGTGGCGACCAGCACCACACCGCTGGCAAACAGCGCCGAAAACAACCTGGACAGGATCATCGCGTCGGCGATGTCGGTGACCGAGAACTCGTCGAAGCACAGCACCCAGGCTTGCTCGGCAAGGGCCTTGGCCACCGGCGGGATCGGGTCGTCCTCCTTGACGTCGCCATTCTTGCGCGCCTGCCGGTGCTTCTGGATACGGTCCTGCACGTCCGCCATGAAGTCGTTGAAGTGGACGCGGCGCTTGCGCCGCACCGGCAGCAACTCGAAGAACATGTCCATCAGCATGGTCTTGCCGCGACCGACGCCGCCATGGATGTAAAGGCCTTTGACGGCCTCATGCGTCTCGCGCTTGCGGGCGAACAGCCAGCCCAGCGCGCTCGACTTATGCGCCAGCCGCTTGGCCGAAATCTCATCGGTCAGCAGGTCGAGCGCCGCAACGATCCGTTCCTGCGCCGGATCGCGGTCGATCGTACCGGTTTCCACCAGATGCTCGTAGCGCTGCCTGACGGTCGCATGGGTCTGGAGGCCGTCACGCAGATGCATCGGTCACGTCATTTGTTCATGCATGTCGCTGTCCCGAAACCGGGGTCACTTCTGCGCGACATGCATTCGGAGGACTAAAGCGGTCGTGTCTGAACGGATTCAGACGACCCGCTTTAGATCTTTGTTTTCCCAAAACCGCGGCCACTTTTGGGCGACATGCATTAGCCTACCTTGTAAGCGAAATCGGCTGGCCGTTGGAAGTCTGGCCGTCGAATTTCGAGCCGCCCGAGGAATAGAGCCGCGCCAGCGCACCGCCACTCTCGTCATAGAGCGTCAGCTGCTTGCCGGCGACGTTCCACGACTTGACGCCGTCCATCGGCGCCGGGCAATGCAGCGGCCCGGCGCGGAAGCCGGCGCCGAATTTGGTCTGCGGTGTCGCCACCTTGCAGCTCTGACCCGCAACGCTGGCGTTCCAGACACCGGCGACGCTGGCGGCAGTCACGTCCGAAGCGCCGGCCGGCGCCGAACCATCCGAAGGCAGCGCGGCGACCTGCGTGTTCGCAGGAGCGGTCGGGAATTGAGACGGGTCGGTGGTGCCGGGCGATGCTGGCGGCGGCAGTTGGTTCGCCGTCACCTTGCCGGCGGGCGCGGCCTCCAGCGGTGCCGGCTGCTGGTCATCCATCGAGGAGAAACGCGAGGTCGAACAGCCGCTCGCAACGAGCGCCGCCAGCGATACGGCCACCAGACCGGTTTTCGAAAAAGTCATTCCAACCTCCGTCGGATCCGGCTGGGGGGAAGCCGTCCCACAATCTCACCCCCACCAAGATGGAGAAGGTGGCGAAATTTCAACCCGATATGGTTAAAATACAGTTTGCAGCAAGAATTGTTGCAAATTTATCGCAATCGCGGCGGCTGACCGCTTGTCGCGCGTCGCTTGGGGATCCGGTCAAAGCAGTGCAGCGCCGACATTCGACGGTTGGACGCTTGCGCGAGCCGCCTTAGCGCCTATGTCTGGAAAACGAAACACCTGCCGGAGCCGCAAAATTGGCCGCGAGAAAGACAGCCGCCAATCGCTATTATAGCGGCCCGCCCAGCGACCATTTCGACGGCGCATTGTTCTTCAATCCCGACGGCCAGCCACCCGGCCGTTTCGCCGACCTGCTGAAATGGCAGTTGAATGGCCAGCGCTCGAAATGGCCGGCGAGCGATGCAAGCCCCTTTCCGCAGGCAAAGCCGGCGACAAGGGTCGAGGGCGCCGCGCTGGAAGTGACGATGGTTGGCCATTCCACCTTGCTGGTCCAGACGGCCGGTCTGAACATCCTTACCGATCCGGTGTGGTCGCTGCGCGCCTCGCCGCTTTCCTTCGCCGGACCAAAACGCATCAATGCGCCAGGCATCGCCTTTGCCGACCTGCCGCCGATCGATCTCGTGCTGGTCAGCCACAACCACTATGACCATCTCGACCTCGCCACGTTGAAGCGGCTGAAGGCCGGCCACGACCCGCTGGTGCTCACTCCGCTCGGCAACGACGCCATCATCGAAGCCGCCGTGCCCGGCATGCGACTGTCGGCGCATGACTGGGGCGACAGCGTCGAGATCGGCAATGGCGCCGCCGTCCATGTCGAGCCGGTGCATCACTGGTCGGCGCGTGGCGCCCGAGACCGGCGCATGGCGCTCTGGGCCGGCTTTGTCGTCGAAACGCCTGACGGCAAGCTCTATTTCGCCGGCGACACCGGCTTCCACGATGGCATCAACTACCGGCTGATGGCTGAGAAACATGGCGGTTTCCGCCTCGCCATCCTGCCGATCGGCGCATATGAGCCGCGCTGGTTCATGGCGCCGCAGCACCAGAACCCCTGGGAAGCGGTGCAAGGCATGACGCTGTGCAACGCCGCCCATGCCGCCGGCTGTCACTGGGGCACCTTCCAGCTCACCGACGAGCGGATCGACGAGCCGGCGCGCAAATTGACCGAGGCGCTTGACGATCGAGGCATCCCACGCGAGCGCTTTCGCGCCTTGCGGCCGGGCGAGGTCTGGGATGTGCCGGAGCACATAGCGCCCTGATCCGCATCGGTTTCGACGGAACCCCAGCGCTGCAACCGCGTTTTCATGTGGTTGAAATATCTGCCGGTTTGCGAGGCATTGTCATGCTCAAATGGATTATCATTCTCCTGATCGTCGCCGCGGCGGCGAGCTTGCTCGGCATGCCGGCACTGGCAGGTGCCGCGGCCACCGGTGCGCGTATCCTTATCGGCATCGTTCTGATCATCTTCCTGCTGGTGGTGCTGGGCATTTTCGCCGTCACGTAAGTCCGGCGCTTTCGCCGAGACCAAGCGGCTGCGCACTGGTAATTCCTGCCCGTTTCCGCCATATAGCGCCAAACGGACACGGAATTTTTCGGAGCAATGGCCAGCACTGCCCCTTTCGCCAAGATGAACGGCATCGGCAACGAGATCATCGTTGCCGATATGCGTGGCCGTGCCGATCGGGTGACGGCGGCGGCGGCGATTGCGCTGAACGCCGATGCTGCGACCAGCTTCGACCAGATCATGGCGATCCATGACGCCAGGACGTCTGGCACCGCCTTTTTCATCGACATCCTGAATTCCGATGGAACCGGTGCGCAGGCCTGCGGCAATGGCATGCGCTGCGTCGTCCAGGCGCTCGCCGCCGAGACCGGCCAGAAGATCTTCACCTTCGAGACCGTGGCGGGCATCCTCAATGCGCGCGAACACGCCGACGGTTCGATCTCGGTCGACATGGGCACGCCGCGCTTCGGCTGGCAGGATATCCCGCTAGCCGAGGAATTCCGCGACACCCGCATGATCGAGCTGCAGATCGGCCCGATCGACGCCCCCGTGCTGCATTCACCCTCGGTCGTTTCGATGGGCAACCCGCACGCGATCTTCTGGGTCGACAACGACGTCTGGTCCTACGAGCTCGACCGCTTCGGTCCGCTGCTCGAGAACCACCCGATGTTCCCCGAGCGCGCCAACATAACCATCGCTCAGGTTACTTCGCCCGAAACCATGATCATCCGCACCTGGGAACGCGGCGCCGGCCTGACCAAGGCCTGCGGCTCGGCCTCCTGCGCGGCCGTGGTGGCCGCGGCCCGCACCAACCGGACCGGCCGCAGCGTCAGTCTGTTGACGCCAGGCGGCGGCACGCTGCATGTCGAATGGCGCGACGATGACCACGTGGTCCTGACGGGCGCCGCCGAATGGGAATTTTCCGGCAACTTCGACCCGTCGATCGGGACATGGGCCCGCGACACTGAAAGCGCGGCCTGATGTCCGCTCTGCCCAAGAGCCCGGTGTCCCCGGGGATCGATGTCGTCACCTTCGGCTGCCGGCTCAACACCTATGAATCGCAGGTGATGCGGCGCGAGGCTGAAAGTGCGGGCCTCGGCGCGTTGGAAGGTGGCGCCGTGATCTTCAACACCTGCGCCGTGACAGGCGAAGCCGTGCGCCAGGCCAAGCAGGCGATCCGCAAGGCGCGCCGCGACAACCCGCGAGCCCGCATCATCGTCACCGGCTGCGCTGCGCAGACCGAGCCTGAAAAATTCGCCGCCATGGACGAGGTCGATCTCGTGCTTGGCAATGAAGAGAAGCTGAACGCGAATTCCTACCGCGCGCTGCCGGATTTCGGCGTCAACGACACCGAGAAGGCGCGCGTCAACGACATTTTTTCCGTGCGCGAGACCGCGGGTCACATGGTCGACGCCATCGAGGGCCGCGCACGCGCCTTCGTCCAGGTGCAGAACGGCTGCGACCACCGCTGCACCTTCTGCATCATTCCCTACGGCCGCGGCAATTCGCGCTCGGTGCCGATGGGCGCCGTGGTCGAGCAGGTCAAGCGGCTCGCCGGCAACGGCTATGCCGAGATCGTTCTGACCGGCGTCGACATGACTTCATTCGGCGCCGACCTGCCGGGCGCGCCGAAGCTCGGCAAACTGGTGAAGACCATCCTGAAACAGGTGCCCGATGTTAAGCGCCTGCGGCTGTCGTCGATCGATTCGATCGAGGCCGACGACGATTTGCTCGACGCCATCGCCACCGAGCCCCGGTTGATGCCGCATCTGCATCTGTCGCTGCAGTCGGGCGACGACATGATCCTGAAGCGGATGAAGCGAAGGCATCTGCGCGATCAGTCGATCCGCTTCTGCGAGGATGTGCGCAAACTGCGCCCCGGTATCGTCTTTGGCGCCGACATCATCGCCGGCTTCCCGACCGAGACCGACGAAATGTTCGAGAACTCGGAGAAAATTGTCGAGGAGTGTGGCCTGACCCATCTCCACGTCTTCCCCTTCAGCCCACGCGAAGGCACGCCTGCCGCGCGCATGCCGCAGCTCCGCCGCGAGGTGGTCAAGCAGCGCGCCGCCCGGCTGCGAGCCGCCGGTGAAGTTGCCTATGTCAGGCATCTGTCGTTGCTCACCGGTACGCGTCAGTCGATCCTGATCGAGCGAGACGGCCTTGGCCGCACCGAGGGTTTTACGCTTGCCGCACTCGGCACGGGCGCACCGGGTGAGATCGTCGAGGCCGATATATCGGGCCACGATGGTACCAGGCTGATCGCGGCGCCGCTTGCCGCCCGCGCCGCCTGAGAAACGCAAAGCATGGCTGGTTTTTTCAAGAAGATATTTTCGTTCGGCAAGAAAGAGGTGGTCGAGGAACGGATCGACGAGACCGCCCCGCTACCGCCGATCAAATGGGAAGCACTCGATGCGCTGAAGCCGGCGGCCGAACAGGTCGTCCCGGAGTTCTTGAAGCGCGACGAGCCGCGGCCCGAGGCAGAAACGACGCCGACGGTCGAGCCGGAGGTAATTCCTGCGCCGGAGCCGACCATCCCGCCAGCACCGGAGCCGACTGTTCCCTCCGAGCCGGAACCTCTGCCGGAGCCCGCGCCGAAAGAAGAACCGGCGCCCGCGCCAGAGACTCCAGAGCCGCCGGCGCCCGAGGAAGTTCCGCTCACCCCTGCGACTCCCGAACCCACGCCCGAACGGCAGCCGCAAGAAGTCCCAGCGCCGGCGCCGGCCGAACCGGAGATCGTCCCGTCACGCCCGGAAAAGCGGCCGGAGCCGGCACCAGTCGAAGTGCCGACGCCGGCCGAGGTTCCGGCAGAAACACCAGCGCCGATCGAGGTGCCCACACCGGCGCCGTCCCCTCTTCAGCCGTCTTCAGAGGCCGGCGCCGCTCCTCATCCGCCTGCCGGCACCTTCTCCCCGTATAGCGACGGGGAGAAGGAAGAAGTTTCAGCGCCGACGCCCGAAGCACCCGCCGCCGAAATCGCACCTCCCATTCGCCAGCCTGCGCCGATCGAATCGCAGCCGGTCATTGCGGAAATTGCGCCCGAGCCGCAGCCTCTTCCGCCACCCGCGCCGGAGCCGAAAGCCGCCCCCGGCAAGGTGACCGTCACCAAGAAGGTCGAGCAGAAGGCCGAGCCGCAAAAAGCGCCGGAGCCGGCACCGAGGCGCTCTTGGTTCCAGCGCATGAAGGACGGGCTTGCCCGCTCGTCCAAGGAACTGACCGGCAACATTGCCGGCGTCTTCACCAAGCGCAAGCTGGACGAAGAGACTTTGCAGGACCTGGAGGATGTGCTGATCCGCGCCGATCTCGGCATGGAGACCGCCTTGCGCGTTACCGACGCGCTGGCCGCCAGCCGCTACGGCAAGGACGTTTCCGACACCGAGGTCCGCGCCATCATGGCGGCCGAGGTGGAAAAAGTGCTGACCCATGTCGCCATGCCGCTGGAGCTCGACCTCTCGCACAAGCCGCATGTCATCCTGGTGGTTGGCGTCAACGGCACCGGCAAGACCACCACCATCGGCAAGCTCGCCGCCAAGCTGACCGATGGCGGCCTGTCGGTCATGCTCGCCGCCGGCGACACGTTCCGCGCGGCAGCGATCGAGCAGCTGAAAATCTGGGGCGAGCGGACGAAATCGCCGGTCATCGCCTCCAAGCTCGGCGCCGATGCCGCGGGCCTTGCCTATGATGCATTCGAGCGGGCGAAAGAGGCCGGCTCCGACGTGCTGATCATCGACACCGCCGGCCGTCTGCAGAACAAGACCGAACTGATGGCCGAGCTCGAAAAGATCGTTCGCGTGCTCGGCAAGCTCGATCCGGAAGCGCCGCACACCGTGCTGCAGACGGTCGACGCCACCACCGGCCAGAACGCGCTCAACCAGGTCGAGATCTTCCGCAATATCGCCGGCGTCAACGGCCTGGTGATGACCAAGCTGGACGGCACGGCGCGCGGCGGTATTCTGGTGGCGATCGCGGCAAAGCACAAATTGCCGGTCTATTTCATCGGCGTCGGCGAACAGGTCGACGACCTCGAACCTTTCTCAGCAAGCGAATTCGCCAGGGCGATCGCTGGAGTAGCTTAACAAGCATGTCCCAAAAAGGTGCAGACTTTTTGGATCAGATCATGCGCAAGAAAGAGATTCCATGAACCCACCCATTCTCGAACGCGATCCGTCGGACCCGCAGAAGCAGAAGAAGGAAGGCGTCAATCCGCTGCTCAAGCTGGTGCTGGAGCTGGGTCCGTTGATGGTGTTCTTCTTCGCCAATGCGCGCAGCGGATGGCTGGTGCAGAAATTCCCTGTTCTGGCCGAGTTCGGCGGGCCGATCTTCGTCGCCACCGGCCTGTTCATGGCCGCCACGGCAATCGCGCTGATCGCCTCGTGGCTGCTCACCCGCACCTTGCCGATCATGCCGATGGTGTCGGGCGTCGTCGTCTTCATTTTCGGCGCGCTGACGCTCTATCTGCAGGACGACATCTTCATCAAGATGAAGCCGACCATCGTCAACACGCTGTTCGGCGGGGTGCTGCTCGGCGGCCTGTACTTCGGCAAATCGCTGCTTGGCTATGTCTTCGATTCAGCCTTCAGCCTCGACGCTGAAGGCTGGCGCAAGCTGACCTTCCGCTGGGGCCTGTTCTTCCTGTTCCTGGCCATCGTCAATGAGGTGGTGTGGCGCAATTTTTCCACCGACGCCTGGGTTACTTTCAAAGTCTGGGGCATCATGCCGATCACGCTTCTGTTCACCTTCAGCCAGATGCCGCTGATCCTGCGCCATTCGCTGGACGACAAGACCGGCAAAGAAGAGAAGGCCGGGAAATAGAGCCTGCAAATAAGGGGAAAGGGCCATGGAATTCGTCACCACGCGCGACCAGTTGAGGACGATCTACAAGACGCCACGACCGACCGACGGTTCTATCCGAAAGGAGCTGAAAAAACTTGACGGCCATTGCCGCTCCTTCATCGCCAAGAGCCCATTCGTGCTGATTGGCTCGTCCGACGGTGCCGGCAATGCCGACGTGACGCCGAAGGGCGACAAACCGGGCTTTGCCACCGTTCTGGACGACACCACCATCGCCATTCCCGACCGGCCTGGCAACAACCGGCTCGACACGCTGGAAAACATCCTCGTCAATCCCTCGGTCGGGCTGCTCTTCCTCATCCCCGGCATGAACGAGACGCTGCGCGTCAACGGCGATGCCCGCATCACCGTCGACGCAAATTTGCGCGAACGGCTCGCCGTCGACGGCAGGGAGCCGCAAAGCGTTGTCGTGGTCAGCGTCAAGGCGGCCTACATGCACTGCGCAAAAGCCTTCATGCGCTCGGATTTGTGGAAGCCGGAAACCTGGTACGACCGCGCGACGCTGCCGACGCTCGGCCAGATCATGCGCGATCAGCTGGCGGTTGCCGATTCCGCCGAGGCGACCGATCGCTGGCTCGACGAGGAATACAAGAAGACGATGTGGTAGTTTTTGCGGACGCGATTCGCGTCTGGACCGATTCCATACCTTGCTGAACATCCTTGCCATTTCCGGCAGCCTGCGCGCGGCCTCCACAAATTCGGCGCTGATCGCCGCACTGGCGCGCGAAGCGCCGTCCGGCTGCCGCGTCACCGTCCATGACGGGCTTGGCCGTTTGCCGATCTTCAATCCCGACGATGAAGGCGAGCGGACGCCGCTCGAAGCCTCCAAGCTGATCGATGCCGTCAGTCGAGCCGACGGCCTGATCGTCTCCTGTCCGGAATATGCCCATGGCGTGCCGGGCGGGCTGAAGAACGCGCTCGACTGGCTGGTCTCGCGCGATGCCGCCGTCGCCAAGCCCGCCATGCTGGTACACGCCTCGCCGCGCTCGCTGTTCGCCCGCGCCGCATTGGCCGAGATCATGCGCACCATGTCGTTCGCGCTTTACGACGATGTGCTGGAGATCGCCCTGCTCGGCAGGAAGCCGCCGGAGGTGGCGGGCATCCTGGCGGCGCCGGCGAACCGGCAGGCGATGCATGATGCACTGAATGCCTTCGCGGAGTTTATCCGCTCGCGTTGAGCGGCGGCCTCTCTTCCTTCTCCCTTTGTGGGGTCTGAAGGACGGGGCGAGACCCGTGGCTCGCCCCAGGGTGGTGGCCTCGCGAAGCGAGGTCGGATGAGGGTATTCCAGCTTGGCACCGACGGCAATCCGTCACCCACCCCTCAACCGTCTCGGCGCTGCGCGCCGATCCACCTCCCACAAGGGGAGAAGGAAAGATCGCGCACTACCCCTTTCGCAGCGTCTCCACATCGGTCTTCCCCACGTACCAATCGCGGGCGTTGACCTCTTCAAAAACCACCCAGACATCGTCGTTGCTCAGCCCGGTGGCGTCCATGATGGCCGCGGTGACCTTCTTGGCGATATCCGCCTTCTTGCCCGCCGGATCGGCGGCGATCACTTCCTTGACGATGCGGATGTTGACGAATGGCATTTCTTGTCCTCCCGGGGATGTTCGTGCTCACGACCCGCTTCGATGAAACCGTCGAACGGTCGCCAGTGTTCAACTCTCAGTATGTCTTGGCGCCGTTGACCATCAGCCGCACCATGTAGAGCGACGTGGTGCCGGCGATGTAGAGGCAATTCAGCTTGTTGCCGCCGAACACGCAATTGGCGGTGACTTCCGGCACCTTGACCTTGCCGATCAGCGTGCCGTCCGGATCGTAGCAATGGATGCCGTCGGCGGCACTGGTCCAGATGCGGCCGTCCTCGTCGAGCCTGAAGCCGTCGAACAGGCCGGCGGTGCAGTCGGCGAAGACTTTTTCGCCGGAGACTTTCTTGCCGCCCTTGCCGACATTGAACACCCGCATATGCGCCGGATTCTGCGCGCCATGCGTGCGGCCGGTATCGACGACATAAAGCTTGCTCTCGTCCAGCGAGAAGGCGAGCCCGTTGGGCCTGACCATATCGGTGATGACGGCTTCGACCTCGCCGGTGCCGGGATCGACCCGGTAGACGTGGCAGGCGCCGATTTCGCTCTCAGCCCTGTCGCCCTCATAATCCGTATCGATGCCGTAGCTTGGATCGGTGAACCAGATGGAACCGTCGGATTTCACCACCGCGTCGTTGGGCGAATTCAGCCGCTTGCCTTTCCATTTGGCCGCGATCGTGGTGACCGAGCCGTCGAACTCGGTGCGGCTGACGCGGCGGCCCGAATGCTCGCAGGTAATCAGCCGGCCCTGCCGGTCGACGGTGTTGCCGTTCGAGTTGCCGGACGGCTGCCGGAAGACGCTGACATTGCCGTCGGTTTCGTCATAACGCAGCATGCGATTGTTGGGGATGTCGGACCAGACGACATAGCGGCCGGCGGCGAACCAGGCCGGCCCCTCCGCCCATTGGCATCCGGTGAATAGCTTCTCGACCTGCGCGTTGCCGTTGAACAGGCGCGCGAAGCGCGGATCGAGAATTTCATAATAGTCTGCGGCCGCCATGCTTTCCTCCCGGCATCAATGACAGGGATCAAGCCAGCCGGAGGGACAGAAGGCAATGTGGGTACGCACAGTGTCCCACAAAAGATCGCTTGCCGGCTCTGCGCATGACGTTAGCGCCGCATTAACCGGCTATGCGTCCAGCGCAATGGTGCATTGCAACATCTTCTTTTTGCAATGCACCATTACTATGTCATGCTTCGTATCGATCAAGGGAGGAAGAAACCGCCGCCGAAATGCGGCGCCAAAAAGGAACCTTGCTATGATCCTCGACAGTCTCATGACCCGCGCTCGCAACAGCATTGCCAAGCGCAAGCACTACAACCGCCTTGTCGCCGAAATCGACAGCTTTTCCAGCCGCGATCTGGCCGACATGCGCGCCGACCGCTCGGAAATGCTCTACCAGATCCACAAGCAGATCTACGGCTGATCTCAAGCCCGATAAGACGCGCCGCCAAGGTGCGTTGAGATTCAGGTCAGGCCGAGTCGAAAACGGTGGTTTCCGAGAACCGGAGCGGAGCGTACTTTTGGTACGTGAGCACCGGAAGCGCAGGAAGCCGCTGTTTGCAGGCCGGCATCACCTGAATATCAATGCGCCGCCAGTGCCTTGTCGATCTGCGGCAACAGCAACGCCTGCACCGTCTCGGGCGTCAGCGGGCCGACATGTTTGTAGGCGATCTTGCCGTCCTTGCCGATGACGAAGGTTTCCGGCACGCCGTAGACGCCCCAGTCGATCGCCGCGCGGCCCGCTTCGTCGACCCCTATCGCCTGGAACGGATTGCCGAGATCGCCGAGGAACCGGCGTGCGTTTTCGGGCCGGTCCTTGTAGTTCAGCGCTGCCATGGTGAAACGCTTATCCTGCGACAACGCCAGAAGCACCGGGTGCTCTTCGCGGCATGGCGCGCACCACGACGCGAAGACGTTGACCAATGTGACCTTGCCGGCGAAGGTTTTCGAATCGAGCCCCGGCAGGTTTGAGCCCTCCAGCGCCGGCAGGCTGGTTTGCGGCGCAGGCAGGCCGATCAGGGCCGACGGCACTTCCGAAGCATCGCGCCCCGACAGCAGTTGCGACAGGAACAGTCCGGCCAGGCCGAGGAAGATCAGCAGCGGCAGAAGCACGAACAGGCGACGACTGGGCGGCGGCGTTTCCGTTTCGGTGCTCATGGCTTGGCGACCTTGTCGGAGCGACGCCTCACGCCGGACGCCTCCAGTTCGGCAAGCTCACGCTTGCGCGCCCGCTGGTCGAGCAGGATCCAGCCGATCAATCCGGCCAGCACCACGGCAGTGATGCCATAGGCGGCGGTCACGTAGAGTGCATGCGCACTCATGCGGCAGGTCCCGCTGAAGTGGGGCCTTCCAAGCCGATCATGTCGCCCAGTCTAGACATGCTTTTCCTTAGCCTCGCTCCGTCGGCTTCGCAATCGGTCGCCGAGCCGCAGTCATACGCTGCGTCAATCCGTGCCATGGCGCAGCGCCAGCGCCGCCGAGACCGGACCCAGCACGCCAAGAAACAGGGTCAGCGCGGCAAGAATGAGGAAGGGCTGCAGAAACGGGTCGGGATTGGCGGTCGCCCCATAGCTTGCCGAAACGCCGAAGATCAGCACCGGGATGGTCAGTGGCAGCACCAGCACCGAGATCAGCAGCCCGCCACGCGGCAGCGCCACCGCCACCGCCGCACCGGCGGCGCCGATGAACGTGATGGCCGGCGTGCCGACCAGCAGCGTCAGCGCCGTGGCGCCGATGCCGAGCGGCTCCATGTTCATGAACAGGCCGAGCAAGGGAGCCGCAATGACCAGCGGCAGCACGCTGCCCGCCCAATGCGCCAGGCATTTCACCAGCACTGTCAGAGCCAGCATATGGCGATCGTTGCCGAGCACCAGGAGATCGAGCGAACCGTCCTCGCGATCGGCCTGGAACAACCGGTCGAGCCCGAGCAGGCAGGACAACAGCGCGCCGATCCACAGGATGGCCGGTCCGATGCGGGCCAGCAGCTTCAGGTCCGGCCCGACCCCGAACGGGATGGTGACGATGACGGCGAGGAAGAAGATGACCCCGGTCAGCGCTCCGCCGCCGGCACGAATGTTGAGGCGGATGTCGCGCAGGAAGAGCGCTAGCATGGTTTGAGATGCTTTCGCCCAGACACCATCAACCGGCTTCCCCCATCCTCAACTCCATCCCCTCGATCCCGAGCGGCAGATGCGTCGCCGCGACAATCATCCCGCCATCCGCGCAATGCCTCGCCATCAACCCCGCAAACCGCGCCTCCGCCGCCTTGTCCAGCCCCGCCGTCGGCTCGTCCAGCAGCCACAATGGCCGGTGGCTGACCAAAAGCCTGGCGATCGCCGCGCGGCGCCGCTGCCCGGTCGATAGATAGCCGAACGGCAGGTGGCCGATGCCGCCGAGCCCGACCGTTTCCAGCGCCTCTTCGACGCCGAGCTGTCCGTCGCCATTGAAGTCTCGCCAAAAGCGCAAATTCTCCGCCACGCTGAGCGCCGGCTTCATTGCGTTCTGGTGGCCGAGATAGTGACAGGCCGAGGCAACAGACGGAAACGCTTCGCCCCCGTCTTCGACCTTCATGACGCCCTCAATCCTCACGCTGCCTTCCGCCGCCGGCAGCAGCCCGGCGATGATCCGCAGCAAGGTCGACTTGCCCGATCCGTTCGGCCCGGTGACGATAAGCGCCTGACACTCCTCCAAGGCAAAGCCGATGCCGGAAAACACCGCGTCGCCGCCTCGCTCGCCGCCCAGATTTTCGGCGATCAGCCGCATTCCTCGCCTGCCCTGAAACCATGTGTCGCGGCCGCTGCCGCATCGCACAAAATTGCTTTCCAACTGTCTAGAACTATTCCAGAAAATTCTCTATATGCGGTGCATCCGTGCCAGCGGTCGGCACGGGAACAGAATTAGCGCCGAACCAGCGCACGCGCCGCCTTGAACGGCTCGGGTTGCTTGGGAACGGACAGCGGAAATGGCCGTACCCGCACCTTTGCGCGTGATTGCATGCCATCGGCGTCCGTTCCCTTTCAGGCTGAACAGACAAGGATCGCACGTGTCAAAATCCCTCGACAGTTTCAATTGCCGCCGCACGCTGACCGCAGGCGGCGCTGAATATGCCTATTTCGATCTCATCGAGGCCGAAAAGAACGGCCTTACCGGCATCTCGCAACTGCCCTATTCGATGAAGGTGCTGCTGGAAAACCTGCTGCGCAACGAAGACGGCCGCTCCGTCACCAAGGAATCGATCCAGGCGGTGGCCGGCTGGCTGACCGACAAGGGCACCGCCGGCGTCGAGATCGCCTATCGGCCGGCCCGCGTGCTGATGCAGGATTTCACCGGCGTTCCGGCCGTGGTCGATCTTGCCGCAATGCGCGACGCCATGGCTTCGCTCGGCGGCGATCCGCAGAAGATCAATCCGCTGGTGCCGGTCGACCTCGTCATCGACCATTCCGTCATCGTCGACGAATTCGGCACGCCGATGGCCTTCGCCCGCAATGTCGAGCTGGAATATGAGCGCAACGAGGAGCGCTACAAATTCCTGAAATGGGGCCAGCAGGCGTTCCGCAACTTCCGCGTCGTGCCGCCTGGCACCGGCATCTGCCATCAGGTCAACCTCGAATATCTCGGCCAGGTGGTGTGGACCAACACCGAGGACGGCGAAACCACAGCCTATCCCGACACCTGCGTCGGCACCGATTCGCACACCACCATGATCAACGGCCTTGGCGTGCTCGGCTGGGGCGTCGGCGGCATCGAGGCCGAGGCGGCCATGCTCGGCCAGCCGGTCTCCATGCTGCTGCCGGAAGTCATCGGCTTCCGCCTCACCGGCAAGCTGAAAGAGGGCGTCACCGCCACCGACCTCGTGCTCACCGTCACCCAGATGCTGCGCAAGAAGGGGGTCGTCGGCAAGTTCGTCGAGTTCTTCGGCCCGGGCCTCTCCAACATGACGCTGGCCGACCGCGCCACCATCGGCAACATGGCCCCCGAATATGGCGCCACCTGCGGCTTCTTCCCGGTCGACTCGGAAACCATCCGCTATCTCACAATGTCCGGCCGCAGCGAGGACCGCATCGCGCTGGTCGAGGCCTATGCCAAGGCGCAGGGCCTGTGGCGTGAAACCGGCTCGGCCGACCCTGTCTTCACTGATCTGCTCGAGCTCGAACTTGGCTCCGTCGTGCCGTCGATGGCCGGCCCCAAGCGACCGGAAGGCCGCGTCGCCCTGGAAGGCATTCCGGAAGGCTTCGCCAAGGCGATGGAGACCGAATACAAGAAGGCGGCCGAAATCTCCAAGCGCTACGCCGTCGAAGGCACCGACCATGATCTCGGTCACGGCGATGTCGTCATTGCCGCCATCACCTCCTGCACCAACACCTCGAACCCGAGCGTGCTGATCGGCGCCGGTCTTTTGGCCCGCAATGCCAACCGGCTCGGTTTGAAGCAGAAGCCGTGGGTGAAGACCTCGCTGGCTCCCGGCAGCCAGGTGGTCGCCGAATATCTGGAGAAATCCGGCCTGCAGAAGGAGCTCGACCAGATCGGCTTCAACCTGGTCGGCTTCGGCTGCACCACCTGTATCGGCAATTCCGGCCCGCTGCCGGCGCCGATCTCCAAAACCATCAACGACAAGGGCCTGATCGCTGCCGCGGTCCTGTCCGGCAATCGCAACTTCGAAGGCCGTGTCTCGCCTGACGTGCAGGCCAACTATCTGGCCTCGCCGCCGCTGGTCGTCGCGCACGCGCTGGCCGGAACTGTCACCAAGGACCTCACGACAGAGCCGCTCGGCGAGGACAAGAACGGCGAGCCGGTCTACCTCAAGGACATCTGGCCAAGCTCGGCCGAGATCCAGGAGTTCATCGAGAAGAACGTCACCCGCGAGCTGTTCGCCCGCAAATATGCCGACGTCTTCAAGGGCGACGAGTACTGGCAGAACGTCAAGGCGCCGGAAGGCCAGACCTATGCCTGGGACGACAACTCGACCTATGTGCAGAACCCGCCCTATTTCGCCGGCATGACATCAGGTTTCGGCAAGATCGGCGACATCAAGGGCGCCCGCGTGCTCGGCCTGTTCGGCGACAAGATCACCACCGATCACATCTCGCCGGCCGGATCGATCAAGGCGGCCTCACCGGCCGGAAAATATCTCACCGACCACGGCGTCGGTGTCGCCGACTTCAACCAGTACGGCACGCGGCGCGGCAATCACGAGGTGATGATGCGCGGCACCTTCGCCAACATCCGCATCCGCAACCACATGCTGGGCGAGAACGGCCGCGAGGGCGGCTACACCATTCACTACCCGTCGAAGGAAGAGGAATCGATCTACGACGCGGCGATGGAGTACAAAAGGGAAGGCGTGCCGCTGGTCGTCTTCGCCGGCGTCGAATACGGCAACGGCTCGTCGCGCGACTGGGCGGCCAAGGGAACCAATCTGCTCGGTGTCCGCGCGGTCATCGCCCAGTCTTTCGAGCGCATCCATCGCTCGAACCTGGTCGGCATGGGCGTCATCCCCTTCGTCTTCGAGGAAGGCACCTCATGGGCATCGCTCAACCTCAAGGGAGACGAGCTGGTCGAGATCGACGGACTGAGCACCATCAAGCCGCGCCAGACGATGATCGCCAAAATCACCTATGGCGACGGCACGGTGAAGAACGTGCCGATCATCTGCCGCATCGATACGCTGGATGAGCTCGACTACTTCAAGAACGGCGGCATCCTGCAATACGTGCTGCGCGATCTGGCAGCTTAGTAAGGGAGTAAGGGAGTAGGGGAGTAGGGAAGTAGGGAAGTAGGGAAGTAGGGAAGTAGGGAAGGGAATACCTATTCCCCTATTCCCCTATTCCCCTATTCCCTTACTTTCGGCTTCCCGAACCGCGCCGCGGCGGCCAACAACACACCCAGCATCAGCCCGTTGAGGATGTGCCAGAGGAAGTGCGTGCCGAGCGGGAAACCGCCGCAGACCAGCGGGTCGATCATCCGGCAGACGACGGACACCACGAAGATCGCCGATCCGGCCAGATTGTACCAGCCGGCGCGATTGCCGCTGGCGGCTACCAGCGCGCCGAAGAAGGCGAGCGCCAGGAACGGCGGCAGATAGCCCGTCGTGCCGTTCGACGCCTGGCGCAGCCAGTCCGGCACGGCAACGGTTATCGCCCCGGCAATCACATAGAAGGCGATGAAGATGGCGATGGCTTTGCCCCATCGCATGCCGAGGAAGCGACGCAGATTGAACAGCGTGTAGGCCAGCGTGAAGCCGGCGATCGGCAGCACGTCGGCCCAGACCGTGCCCTTGGTGGCAAAAGTATGGAAGATCGTCGAGCCGATGCCGATCGCCACCACCCACCAGGCCAGAACCTCGGCGAAGGCGCCGGTGCCCAGCCTTCGCACCTCGCGCACGCCCCACAGGCCGGCGGCGATGAAGGCGAAGTTGGTCAGGGCGTTGACCGGTTCGGACCAGAATTCCGGGCCGGTCCGCTCGCAATAGAGGTCGACCGGCGCCAAAAACGTTTGCCACATCGCGATTGCCGCCCGAATCGGTTTCTATCCTGAAGCGCAGATCCTTCCTATTGCGCGGTTGCGGTCGGCTGCAACGGCAAAATTTCACCGCAACGTGACTTCCCGTTGACTTCCGGTTCTGCCACATATTTCAGCAATCAAGATAAAGCCGGCATCACCGGCGGGAATCGGAATGGCCATGGCCTCGCGAAAATCATTGTGGCTGGCAGCTCTTGCGCTGGCCTTCTCGGCGTCTGCCGGCGCCGGGCATGCCGGCGAATCCGATCGCGCCCAGACCGACCGGGTCCGGATCGAAAAGCCATTGGGCGTGGTCGAGCTGTTCACCAGCCAGGGCTGCAGTTCCTGCCCGCCGGCCGATACTCTGTTCTCCGAACTTGCCGCCAAGGAAGACATCGTCGCGCTCGCCTATCACGTCGACTACTGGGACTATCTCGGCTGGCAGGACACGCTCGGCCGCAAGGAGAACACCGAGCGGCAATACGACTATATGCGCGCCTTCGGCAGCCGCTCCGTCTATACGCCGCAGGCCGTCATCAATGGCCGCGTCCATGTCAACGGCGCCAACCGCGGCGAGGTCGATGGTGCGCTCGCCCGCATGGCCAAGAGCGGCGAAGGCATGCGCGTCGCCGTCAAGGTCAGCCGCACCAGCGATCGCGTGATGATCGACGCCGGCGATGCCGGCAACGGCCCCAGCGACGCCCATGTCGTCATCGTCTATTTCGACCCGCCGCAGACGGTCAAAGTCGGCGAGGGCGAAAATACCGGCCGCAAGATGACCTACTGGAACGCCGTCACCGGCATCCAGACCGCCGGCATGTGGCATGGCAAGGCACAGCGCTACGAACTGCCGATGAGCGAGATTGCCAAAAAGGGCGGCTGCGCCGTGCTGCTGCAGTCGGTCGGCAAGGACGGCATGCCCGGTCCCATTCTCGGCGCCGCATTCATCCACAAGCCTTGAGAGCGCTCAAACCCCTGCCGCGGTAGCGCGAAGGCTATCACCAGCCAATAAAAAACCGACGTCAGCTTGCTTCTGACGCCGGTCATTTAGGTTTTGGGATCGTCGCTCCCGGTTCTTCCGAAGAAGAGCCGAGGTTGGTTCGATCCGACGCAGACCCGTGGGCGGGGGGCTTGGGGTTTACGAGCCGGTGCCGGACCGAACCGTCTCAGGCAACGCCGGTAAATTCGTCGGACATTGGGGCATGAGCGCGGATAAAAAAAGGCAGAAATGTGGCGGAACATCACCAATTCCAACACGGCGTTTCATAAAAGTGACTGGACGTGACGGAAACGGCGCGGCGCGGGGCTCGGTTCGCCGGGCCTTGCAATTCAGTCGCGAACACGCCAACTTTGGTTGGCAAAGATTCATTTTGAAGGATCGAGGCATGACCGATGACAGTGGCGGGACGGGGGATGGGGACGCATCCGCAATAATCCCGCTGCACGAGGCGCGACGCGAACGTCTCGATCAGCCGGTGCGGTTCGACCGACGCGAGCTGGACCAGATCCTCAGGCTCTACGGACGCATGGTCGCCGCCAATGAATGGCGCGACTACGCCATCGATCATCTCGCCGACCGCGCTGTCTTTTCCGTCTTCCGCCGCACCAGCGAAGTGCCGCTGTTCCAGATCGTCAAGGATCCGAAACTGGCCCGCAAGCAGGGCGCCTTTGCCGTCATCGCCGCCGGCGGCCGCATCTTGAAACGCGGCCAGGAACTCGGCCGCGTGCTCGGTGTGTTCGACAGCAAGTTGAAGCTGGTCGAAGCCTGAGCAGGGAATTAGAGCAGGGGAATTGAAGAAGTGGAGAATTGATGAGTTGAGAAAAGGCCTCGGCGTCATCTGTTGCCGCCGCTTCTTTTTATTCTTCAGTTCTTCAATTCCGCAATTCTTCAGTTCCTTCTTCAGTCCCCTCTAAGGCGAAACTTCCGCTCCGGCAGCGATTCGGGATCGGGCGGCGCCGATGCCCCGCCATTCAGCGACAGCTGCATGAACACCGTGTCCAGCCAGCGCCCGTGCTTGTAGCCGGAGCCTTCCAGGCGGCCCGAATGGCGAAAGCCGAGCTTTTCGTGCAGCCGCACCGAGGCGCTGTCGGGACGGCCATCGCCGATCACCGCGATGATCTGGCGAAAGCCCGCCGTCGTCACCGCCTCGATCAGGCTTTGCATCAGCTTGAGCCCGACGCCCTGGCCCTTGGCCTCGGGCGCGACATAGACCGAATCCTCGACAATGAAGCGATAGGCCGGGCGTGGCCGGAAGGCACCGGCATAGGCGTAGCCGAGAACCGCGCCGTCCTTCTCCGCCACCAGGTAGGGAAAGCCGCCGGCCATCAGGCTGTCGAATCGAACACCCATCTCCGCGCGGCTCGGCGGCTCCAACTCATAGCTCGCCGTGCCTTTGGCGACCGCGTCGGCGTAGATATCCGTGATGCTGTCGAGGTCGGCCGCTGTCGCCGGTCGAATCGTAATAGTGCTCATAATTTATGCGTGCCATTTCTCTGCTCGCGATAACAGCAAAGCCCGGCACAAAAGAAAAGGGCGGCCGTTGGGCCGCCCTTTTGGAACTCGATGGTCCAGCATGCTGAACTAGCGACGGTCGCCCATGAACTGCAGCAGGAACATGAACAGGTTGATGAAGTCGAGATAGAGCGTCAGCGCGCCCATGATCGCCTTGCGGCCGGCAACGTCCGAACTGTCGCCCTCGAAATACATCTCCTTGATCTTCTGCGTGTCATAGGCGGTGAGGCCCGCGAAGACCAGCACGCCGATCGCCGACACGGCAAACGACAGCGCCGACGACTGCAGGAAGATGTTGATCACCGACGCGATGATGATGCCGAACACGCCCATGATCAGGAACGAGCCCATTGCCGTCAGGTCGCGCTTGGTGGTGTAGCCGAACAGCGACAGCGCACCGAAGGCGGCGGCCGTGGCGAAGAAGGTCTGTGAAATGCTGGCCGTGGTGTAGACCAGGAAGATCGAAGACAGCGACAGGCCGACGAGACCGGCATAGACCCAGAACGTCGTCTGCGCCGCCGAAACGCTCATCGACTGGACGCGGAACGACAGGAACAGCACGGCGGCCAGCGGCGCCAGCATCACCACCCAGCGCAGCGGCGAGCCGAAGATCGCGTAGCCGAAGGACGTCAGCATCTCGCCGCTCGGCAGCGTCGCGACAGCCGAAGCCGGATCGGTGGTGGTGGCCAGCATGATCGTGCCGACAGCGGCAAGACCGGTGATGAGGAGGCCAAGCCCCATCAGATTGTAAACCTTGATCATGTAGGCGCGCAGGCCCTGATCGATGTCGGCACCGACGCCGACGCCGGGCACGGCGCGCGTCTGGTAGTTGCGAATGGGATCAGCCATTGTAGTCCTCTATTGCTTCTGCCCCGTCCGGTGTCAGGTCCTTCCGGACCCAGGCGCCGCTGGCAGGGCTCCAGCATGCCTGTGGCGAAATATGATGGTTATTCGCGTCAAGAACAAGACCGTAACCGGATGTAACGGTTCGTGAGAGGGCGAAGCGCCGTTTCCTCGGCTTTTCGGACGGCTTTCTTACCAAGATTTAATCCAGGATGTCCGTTCCGGGCCTGTCGTCACAGGTTGCGCAGCACCGGTGCTGCCTTGTGGCCGAGCACCCGCCAAGTGCCGGCGAGACCAATGCCGACCGTGATCACCAGCGAAAACAGAATGGTTGCCACCGCCACCTCCGGCATGAAATGCGACGGCAGAGTCATGATGCGCGCGACGACGAACCAGGCGGCTGCGCTGCCCGCCGCCAGCGCGAAAATGGCGGTGGCCAGCCCGATCAGCATATATTCGAGCGAGAAGGCCGATATCAGCGTCGTGCGTGTCGCGCCCAGCGTCTTCAACACCACCGCATCATGGATGCGCGCCCGGTTGCCGGCTGCAAGCGCGCCGGCCAGCACCAGCACCGAAGCGATCAGCGCCACGCCAGCGGCCGCCCGGATCGCCGTGCCGAGCTGCCCGACCAGCCGGTTGACGACGTCGAGCGCGTCCTTGACCCGCACCGTCGTCACCGCCGGGAAGGCGCGGGTGACGGCGTTGAGGATGCGGGCGTCGTCGGCCGTCGATGCACTCTTTTCGGTCAGCGTCGCCATCCAGCCATGCGGGGCGCCCGCGAATGTGTTGGGCGAGAAGACCATGACGAAATTGATACCCATCGTCTCCCATTCGACTTGGCGGAAACTGGCGATCCTGGCCGTGACATTGCGGCCCAGCACATTGACGGTGATGGTGTCGCCGAGCTTCAGCCCGATCTCCTTGCCTTCTTGCGCCGAAAACGAAACCAGCGGTTCGCCGCTGTAATTTTCGGGCCACCAACTGCCCTCGGTCAGCGTCGCGTTCTCCGGCTGCCTGGTGTCATAGGTCAGGCCGCGATCCCCCCTCAGCACCCAGGCGCCTTCCGCCGGCACCTTCACCTTGTCGACGTCGACACCGTTCAGCGCCATCACCCGGCCGCGCAGCATCGGCACCTTGGCCAGCACGCCCTGCGGCGCCTCCTTGCCGATCAGCGCCGAGAAGGACGCGACATCGGCGCTCTGGATGTCGACGAAGAAGAAGTTCGGCGCCCGTTCCGGCAGGCTGCCCGAGATCTGTCGCCTGAGATTGCCGTCGATCAGCGCCAGCGTCACCAATAGCGTCAGCCCGAGCCCCAGGGACAGCACCACCGATGGCGTCAGGGCGCCTGGCCGATGGATGTTGCCGATGGCGAGCCTGAGCGCCACGAAGCGCACGCGCGGGCTTTTCCTGGCCGTCCATTGCACCAGTGCGCCGACCGCGCGCAGCACCAGGAAGGCGAAGACGGTAGCGCCGACAAAGATCGAGGCGATGCGCTGGTCGCCCGAGAACAGAATGGCCAGCGCCGCAAGCAGCAGCGCGATGCCTATGGCCGCCGCGACATAGGCGGGGCGCGGCAAGCCGCGGCCTTCCAGCCCCATTTCGCGAAACAGCGCGGTTGCCGGCACGTCGCGGGCGCGGCCGAGCGGCAGCAGCGCGAAAGCCAACGTCACCAGCAGGCCGAACAGCGCCGCCATGCCGAGCGCGCCGGGATAGAAGCCGCCTTCGGCCGGCACCGGAATGACGGATTGCAAGGCCGCGCTCGCCGCGAAGGGCATTAGTGCGCCGAGCACAAGGCCCAGCACGATACCCAATCCGGCTATGATCAGGATCTGCACGAGATAGACGGCAAAGACGAAGCCGCCCGAAGCGCCCAGGCTCTTGAAGGTGGCGATGACGCCGCGCTTGCCGTCGAGATAGGCGCGCACCGCATTGGCGACGCCGACGCCGCCGACCACCAGCGCCGTCAGCCCGACCAGGGTCAGGAACTGCGAGAAGCGTTCGATGTTGGACGACAGCGCGGGCGCCGCGTTGCTGCGCGTGCGGATCGACCAGCCGGCTTCCGGAAAATCCGTGGCGGCCTGATCCTGGATGGCCTTGAGCCTTGCCTCGTCGGCGTCCGCCGGCAGCCGGATTTTATAGGCATTCTCGACCAGGCTGCCCGGCTGGATCAGTCCAGTGGCCGCCAACCCTTCGGTCGAGATCATCAGCCTCGGCGCGAAGCCGAAACCGTCGGACACGGCGTCCGGTTCGGCGACCAGCTTGGCGCGCAGTTCGAAAGTGGCGGTGCCGAGCTTCAGCCGGTCGCCAAGCTTGACGTGCAACCGCTCGAACAGAAGATCGGGCGCTGCCGCACCGAAGACGCCGAACTCTTCGCCGAACAGTTCCTGTTTCGACAGCGCCGGCTCGGTCTCCAGCGTGCCATAGAGCGGATAGACATGGTCGACCGCCTTGGCCTCGACCAGCGCCTGGTCGGATCCGTCGGCCAGACGCGCCATCGAACGCATGCTGGCGGTCCGCGAAACCGTGCCGAGCCCGTCAAGGAAGCTGCGCTCCGCCTGGCTGGCGTCACGCTGGTTGATCTGGAAGCGAAGATCGCCGCCAAGCAGCGTCTGGCCCTGATTGGCGACACCGGCGGTGATCGAACGCGCCACCGAGTTGACGCCGCCGATGGCCGCGACGCCGAGCGCGATGCAGGCAAGGAAGATCAGGAAACCGGACAGGCCGCCGCGCATCTCGCGCAGCGAGAAGCGGACAGCGAGCCTCAACGTCCGGGACAGCGGCATCAGGCCGTCACCTTGACCGGCGCCGGTGCCTCGATCCGGCCCGAGCGCATCGAAACCTGGCGCGAACAGCGTGCCGCGAGCGCCGGATCATGCGTCACCAGCACCAGCGTCATGCCGCGCTCGGCCGCCTTCGCAAACAAGAGGTCGGCGACCTGCCGCCCGGTCGCCTGGTCCAGATTGCCGGTCGGCTCGTCGGCGATCAGGATGCGCGGCGACGGCGCCAATGCGCGGGCGATCGCCACGCGCTGCTGCTCGCCGCCCGACAATTCGCCGGGATAGTGGGTGACGCGGTCGCTGAGGCCAACCGCCGCCAGCTCGCGCGCCGCCACCGCGAACGGATCGGCATGGCCCGCCAGTTCCAGCGGCACCGCGACATTTTCGAGCGCCGTCATGTTGGGAATGAGATGGAAGGACTGGAACACGATGCCAATGTTTCGGCCACGAAACGATGCAATCTGGTCCTCGCTTTTGCCGTTGAGCAGCTCGCCGGCGATTCGGACCGTACCCGAATCGACCCTTTCCAGGCCTGCCAGGACCATCAGCAAGGTCGACTTGCCGGAACCCGAAGGTCCGACGATGCCGGTCGCCTCGCCGGTCGCCACATCGAGGCTCACCCCCTTCAGCACATGGACCGATGAAGCGCCCTCGCCAAGGGTCAGGGACACATCTTTCAGCGCGATGACGGCTTCTGTCAAAATGAAATCGTCCTATATCTGGGAATGAAGGCTCTGCTTGCCGGAAGCCGTCGACTGAAGAATTCCTAGCTCATATGGGGCCTGCCGCATGTCTTTCAAACGCAGTATTGCCGCAGGCTTCGTGGTTTTCCTCGCCATTTGCGGCGTCATGTCGTCGGCGCGTGCCGAGCCGTTCAAGATCGTCGGCTTCGGTGACAGCCTGATGGCGGGCTATGGCCTTGGACCCGACCAGGGCTTTACCGACAGGCTGCAGGCAGCGCTTGGCGCCAAAGGCCACGACGTGACCGTCGCCAATGCCGGCGTCTCCGGCGACACGACGAGCGGCGGCCTGGCGCGGCTTGACTGGTCGGTGCCGGACGGCACGCAACTGGTCATCCTCGAACTCGGCGCCAACGACATGCTGCGCGGCGTCTCGCCCGACATCACCAAAAAGAACCTCGACGAGATGCTGAGCAAGCTGAAGCAGCGCAATATTGCCGTGCTTCTGGCCGGCATGCGCGCCGCACCCAATCTCGGTCCCGACTACCAGAGCGCCTTCGACGCCATTTTCCCGGACCTGGCGAAGAAATACGACGTCGCGCTCTACCCGTTCTTTCTCGATGGCGTCGCCGGCCAGCCCGGCATGCAGCTCGAGGACGGCCTGCATCCGAGCGCACGAGGCGTCGACCAGATGGTCGAACGCATCCTGCCCGCGGTCGAGAAGGTGATCGCGGCGGTGCCGGGCGATTCCTAGCGGGTTGGAACTGTTTCCGCCCGGCGAGCTTTTAACAGGGACTGTGGCCAACAAACCTCTTGCTCCGTTTGACTATCGATGATTCGCTATGGGTGACAGTTCGATTCGAGGAAGGGAGGCTTTTCATGCCGCGTCTTTTCACCGCCCTCGAAATTCCGCGTGACGCTGCCCTTTCGCTGTCCCTGCTGCGGGGCGGCTTGCCGGGAGCCCGCTGGATCGACGTCGAAAACTACCATCTGACGCTGCGCTTCATCGGCGATGTTCCCGGCCATGTCGCCGACGAGATCGCCAACGCGCTCGACCGCGTCCACCGCCCTTCTTTCTCGCTGGCGCTGACCGGCGTCGGCGCTTTCGGCCAGAAGAAGCCGCATGCGGTGTGGGCGGGCGCTTCCGCCTCGCCCGATCTGGCCGCCCTTCAAGGTGAGATCGACCGCATCTGCCAGCGGCTCGGCATCCCGGCCGACCCGCGCAAATTCATGCCGCATGTGACGCTGGCGCGCTTGCGCAATTCGACCCCGCTGGACGTTGCCCAATATCTGTCGGCGCGCGGCAATTTCTCGACGCTGCCGTTCCGCATCGGCCGTTTCGTTTTGATGTCGTCGCGCGATTCGGTCGGCGGCGGACCCTACATCGTCGAGGAAGCCTGGCCGCTGTCAGGCACGGACGCCCGCGCCTCCAGCCTTGTCGCCAGCGCCTCCGACGCCTCGCGGATCATGCGATAGGCGGAAGCGAAGGCTTCTGCCTCGTCATGATAAGGATCCGGCACGTCGCGTGCCTTTCCCTGCGCGAATTCCAGGAACAGATGGATGCGGTCCTGCACGGCCGCCGGCGCCAGCGCCTTCAGGTCGGCGACATTCGACCGGTCCATGCCGAGGATCAGGTCGAAACGGTGGAGGTCCTGTGGCGTGACCTTGCGCGCCCTCTGCCCGGAAATGTCGACGCCGTGCCGCATGGCGACCGCGATCGCGCGTCGATCGGGGGCAGAGCCGGCCTCCCAGTCACTGGTTCCCGCCGAATCGAGCAGGATATCCCGGGCCGACCCGCGCTCGGCCCAAACGGCGCGGAAGACACCTTCCGCCAGCGGCGACCGGCAGATGTTGCCGAGGCAGACGAAGAGAATGGAATTTATAGGCTTCGCGCTCATCGATCCGTCGCTATGGTGAGGGTCGTTTTCGAATAGCACAGGATAGGGACATGGCGAGAGAGAAACTGGGCAGGCAAGCCGCTGAAGCCGCATTGACGGGCCTCGACGGCTGGGCGCTGGCGGAAGACGGCGCCTCCATCAAGCGCACATTCACCTTCGCGAATTTCTCCGAGGCTTTCGCCTTCATGACCCGCGTCGCGCTTGCCGCCGAGGCGATGGATCATCATCCCGAGTGGTCGAATGTATACAAGACCGTCGACGTGACGCTGAACACCCACGACGCCGGCGGCGTCACTGCGCTCGATATCGATCTGGCCACGAAAATGAACCGTTTTGCCGGCGCCTGAGGCCTGGTATCGCCTCGGCAGGCCCAAATCGGCACCGGCATCTTGTAGCGGGGGTCGGGTTTCACCACATTTTCCCCCGCGGGCAGGCGCCGGATGCGCATGAGCCCCGCAAGGAGAGACTGATGGCGCAACAATCCGGTTTTGATTTCTTCGGCTTTGGCGGCAAGCCGTCAGACGAGAGCGAAGTGCGCGAGAAATTCTGGCGCACAGCCAAGAAGGCCGCGCGGCAGATCCCCTTCATGGAAGAGGTCGTGGCCGCCTATTATTGCGCCATGGACAAGAACACGCCGCTGCGCGCCAAGGGCATTCTGCTGGCCGCGCTCGGCTATTTCGTGCTGCCGGTGGATGTCATCCCCGACTTCGTCTTCGGGCTTGGCTTCACCGACGACATCGCCGTGCTCACCGCCGCGATCACCGCCGTCAGTGCCCACATCACCACTGCGCACCGGCAGGCCGCCAGGGACGCCATAGCCGACAAGGGCTGAACACGCGCGCGGAACGCCGTTGAAGCCGGCTTTCGGCGACAGCGTAAAAAGTCAAACTCTTGCCGCTTTCGTGGCCTCCAAGTCGCCAAAGGGATGTCGCGCCACCCGCTCGCAGGGCGGCGGCGCGGGTATGGTGGCGGTTTCCTCGGGGTGAGGGTCCTTTTCTCTTCGGAAATTCACCGTTTGGTAACCCAGATTAAATCAAAATGAAGCGACGGGCAGGACGCCAAGCCGGCCTGCCTCCGCACCATTTGGAATACGGGAAAAGCGATGCGCGGATTGATTGCGATAGTTTCGAGTCTGGCCCTGGTGGCCGTGGCAGCGCCGGCACTGGCGCAGTCGGCGACCAAGATCGGCCAGCACAATGCCTGGGGCACCTACAGCTACCAGGCATCGGGCGGCAAGGTCTGCTATGTCCTGACCGTGCCGACCGACAAGCAGCCGCCCACGCTCGACCATGGCGATATGTTCTTCTTCGTCAGCCAGCGGCCCGGCCAGCAAGTGTCCTACGAGCCGCAATTCATTGCCGGCTACAATTTCCAGGAGGGCTCCAAGGCCACCGTGACCATCGACAAGAAGACGTTTTCGATGTTCACGCGCGGCAAATCGGCCTGGGTCGAGAATGCCGCCGAGGAGCCGGTACTGATCGCCGCCATGAAGACCGGCACCGACATGAAGGTGACGGCGAAGTCCGGCCGCGGCAATCCCACCTCCTATGTCTTCTCTCTGAAGGGCATTTCGGCGGCGCTGACATCGATCGCCAAGTGTAAATAGGCAAAGCTACTTTTTTTGAGAGAAAGGCCGGGCCGCGAAGCCCGGCCTTTTTTCTTTCATACTTGCCCCGGCCCGGCCTCCGCCCGGCGGCGCCGGATCGCCTCGGCGATGAAGACACGCGATAGCGCGTGATAGAGCGGCTCGTGCGAGATCATGCGCGCCGTGCCGTAGCCCAGCATCGAGGCCAGCATCAGCGCGATGACATTGTCGTGATTGCCGGTCATCTCCAGGATGATGACGAAGGCCGTCATCGGCGCTTGCACCACACCGGCGAAATAGCCGGCCATGCCGAGCAGTGCCGCCACCCCAGTGCTCGCGCCAAAGAGGAGGCCGAGCGAACTGCCGATGCCGGCGCCGACAGCCAGCGAGGGCGCGAAGATACCGCCCGGAATGCCCGAGATCATCGACAGCAGTCCCGCCAGGAACTTTTCGGCGAAGAAGAACCACGGCAGCGGCGTGCCTTCGACGGCGCCCCGCGCCTGGACGTAACCGGTGCCGAAGGTCAGCCCGCCCGAGGCGATGCCGATCACCGCCACCGCAAGCCCGCAGATTGCGGCCACGACCAGGGCGCGCCGCAAAGGCTGCCCAGTGTTCCAGCGCCGGATCCGCCGCGTCGCCTTCAACGCCAGCAGCGAGAACAGCGCGCCGAACCCGCCGCCGATGATGCCGCAGGCAAGCACCAGCGGCCATTCGGCAGCAAACGAGATGGTGTCCCTGGCGACGCCGAAATAGGTGTAGTTGCCGAGCAGGCCGAGCGAAGCGAGACCGGCCAGGATCACCGCCGTCAGCACCAGCCCGTTGGTTCGCGCCTCATAGGTGCGGCCCATCTCCTCGATGGCGAAGACGATGCCGGCCAGCGGCGTGTTGAAGGCGGCGGCAATCCCGGCGGCCGACCCGGCCAGGATCAGACCCCGGGCCTGCACCATGCCGCCCCAGCGTGCCGCCTGCAGCATCAGCGACGCGCCGACTTGCACCGTCGGACCCTCGCGGCCGATCGAGGCGCCGCAGAACAGGCCGACGATGGTGAGCATGATTTTGCCGGCCACCAGTTTGAGGGACAGGATGTGGCTGCGGTCCTCGTCGTCACGCAGATGGCGGGCGGCGATCGCCTGCGGAATGCCGCTGCCTTGCGAACCGGGAAAGAAGGTGTGGGCGAGCCAGGCGCACAGCACGAAACCCAACGGCGTAATGGCAAGCGGCAGATAGAAACGCCAGCCGCCTGCATCTCCTGTCATCAGTTGAAACAGTTCCTGCGCCCTGTCGGCCAGCACCGCGAACAGCACGCTGATCACACCGATGCCAAGCGCGCCGGCCCAGAACACCAGGCGCGGCTGCCAGACCCGCCGTGAGCCCCACATCGCGCGCGAACGCCGCAGCATGGGATATTTTCGCGATGTGCCGGCCATGTCTGTCCTCGAGCGGGGAATGTTTCGGCCTAACACAGCTGGGCAGTCTATTAAACTAGCGCCGGAAAAACCTGTCGTTGGCGCTCGCCTGAGTGCCAGGCGGAAGCATCGCTTCGGTGAAAGGTCGGCCCCCACTCCGTCGAGCTACGCTCGACGGAGTGGGGGAAGCCATCAGCCAAACGCGCTGCCGCCGCAAGACAGGCATTATCGGGAGAGAAATGCCCGCCATGACGAGGGGCGGTGCCGAGTCGTTCCAAGGCGATCGTAGATCGTAAAGCTAGCTGAGCATGACTCTGCCCTCAACCTGTGCTATGCGCCGCGCTTCCTTTCCGGCACGATGCGTGAAATCGGCCGCAAACCGCTTATATCAGTGCAACCATGACCCTTTCATTCGATCTCACCACTGACAGCGCCCGCGACGCGTTGCGTGCCCGCGCGGCACAGCCCGAAAAGCAGTCGCTGATCGGCCTGACGCGGATCGAACTCGCCGAGACTCTGGTTGCATCAGGCGCTGTGCCCGAGCGCCAGGCGAAAATGCGCGCCCAGCAGCTGTGGCACTGGATGTATGTGCGCGGCGTCTGCGATTTCGCCGGCATGTTCAACATCTCCAAGGATCTGCGTGCTGAGCTCGACAAGCATTTCACCGTCGCCAGGCCCGAGATCGTCGAGGAGCAGATTTCCGCCGACGGCACGCGAAAGTGGCTGTTCCGCTTTCCGCCGCGCGGCGCCGGTCGGCCCGTCGAGATTGAGACTGTCTATATTCCCGAAGAGGGTCGCGGCACGCTGTGCATCTCCTCGCAGGTGGGCTGCACGCTGACCTGCTCGTTCTGCCACACCGGCACGCAGAAGCTGGTGCGCAATCTGACGGCCGAGGAGATCCTCGCCCAGCTGCTAACCGCCCGCGACCGGCTCGGCGATTTCCCTGACCGCGACACGCCCGACGGCGCCATCGTGCCGGCCGAAGGCCGCAAAGTGTCCAACATCGTCATGATGGGCATGGGCGAGCCGCTTTACAATTTCGAAGCGGTGAAGAAGGCGCTGCTGATCGCTTCCGATGGTGACGGCCTGTCCCTGTCGAAGCGGCGCATCACGCTGTCGACCTCCGGCGTCGTGCCGGAAATCTTCCGCACCGGCGAGGAAATCGGCGTCATGCTGGCAATCTCGCTGCATGCCACCAATGACGATCTGCGCGACTTGCTTGTCCCGATCAACAAGAAGTATCCGCTGAAGGAACTGATCGCCGCCTGCCGCGCCTATCCCGGCCTGTCGAACGCCAAGCGCATCACCTTCGAATATGTGATGCTGAAGGACGTCAACGATTCCATCGAGGACGCCAAGGGACTGATCAAGCTGCTCAAGGGCATTCCGGCCAAGATCAACCTGATCCCGTTCAACCCGTGGCCGGGCACCAATTACCAGTGCTCGGACTGGGAGACGATCGAGAAATTCGCCGACTACATCAACAATGCCGGCTATGCCTCGCCGATCCGCACGCCGCGCGGCCGCGACATCCTCGCCGCCTGCGGTCAGCTCAAATCCGACTCCGAGCGCATGCGCAAGGTCGACCGGCTGGCTCTGGAAGCGATGATGATAGCGGGGCACGGCGAGGCGTGAACCGCCCCTTCGCCTGGCTAAGACGCCTCGCCATCATGGCGGTCGGCTATGTCGCCGCCGTGCTGACCTCGATCCTGGTGCCGGTGCTGCTGATCGCTCTTCTGGAAGGCATCGAAGACGGCAACTGGTCGATCATTTTCGCCTTCGACTGGCTTGGCTCGTTCCCGCTCGCCGTGTTGACCGTAATGATCGGCGCGCTGTTGATCGTCGGCCCGGCGCTCTTTGTCGCCGAACGGTTCTCACTTCGAGGATGGTTCTACTTCGCCGCCACTGGTGCGATCACGTCCATTGCCTTTGGCGTATCCATGCCGCGCTCGGCCAGCAGCTTTGTCTTCAATCCGGGCTTTCTGGGTTTTCTCGCCACCGCCGGCATCGCCGCCGGTTGGATCTACTGGCTTCTGGCTGGACGCAGGTCCGGCACGGGCCGGAATCTGGGCCGGGATTGATGGCGCGTCTCGTCGGCTACCTCATCCGTTTCACCGTCATCCTGTTCGGCTATGCCGTCGCCTCGCTGGCGGCGAGCGCCTTCCTCAACATCCTGTTGCTGGCGTCGCTCGGCTACACGCCGGAGCATGCACATCCGACGGCGACGGCTTCCCTGTATTTCTCAATTCCCTTCGCCGCCCTGTTCGTCGCCTATTTCGCCCTGATGCCGGCCTCTGTCGTCATCCTGCTTGCCGAAATCCTGGGCCGGCGCGACTGGCTGTTCTATGCGCTGGCGGGCGCGGTGGTTGCCGGTGTTTTCCTCGGGCTTGCCGACCACAGCGGTGACACCGCCTTCGCCGTCAGGGACACCAGCGCCATCATGGCCGTGATCGGCAGCGGCATGGTCGGTGGTATCTTTTACTGGCTCAGCGCCGGGCGCTGGGCCGCAAGCTGGTGGCAAGGCGAACCAGGCTCAAAAGAAGATGGCCATACAGGATGACGGCGCCTACTTTGCCTGCGCCGTCAGGATCTTGAGGGCGAAGGCGGAGAACACGCCGGCAAAGAGATAGTCGACCACCCGCGTGACGCGCGGGCTGGCCTTCATCGCCGCCGAAAACTTTTCCGCCGCCAGCACCATCGGCACCGTCACCGGCACCGACAGCACGATGAACATCGTGCCCAGGAAAAACAGCTTTCCCGGTGCGTTCGGATCATGTGCGGAGACGAACTGCGGCAGGAAGGTCATGAAGAACAGGATGATCTTCGGGTTGAGCAGATTGACGCCGAGGCCCGCCGCCCAGCTGCGCAACAGCGAAATCTCGGGTCCCGTCTTCTTCTCCGGCGAAAAGGCCGAGCCCCTGGTGATTGCCTGCCAGGCCAGGAAGACGAGATAGCCGGCGCCGAAGATCTTCAGCACGAAGAATGCCATCGGCGAGGCGACGATCAGCGCCGAGACGCCGACCACCACCAGCGTGGTGTGGATCAGCGTGCCGCACAGCGCGCCGGCCATCGAGGCAAAGCCAGTGGCACGGCCCTGGCTCAGCGTGCGCGAGACGAACAGGGTCATGTCCGGCCCCGGCGTGATCGCCAGGATGACCGTGGCGATGGCGAACTGGATCAGCGTGGTGGTGTCTGGAATGAACGACATGAGCGGCCCCGGGGAATTGGGAGGCCTATACAGGATGCGCCATGTCGACGCCAGACACAGCAGCGATCCGATCTCGATCCAGCAGGCGTCTGCACGGCATTCGCTGGGCGCCGGCCGCGGCAGTCCTATGCCTGCCTGCTCAGCCGTATCCTCGCTGGCTCCTCCGCGAAGAGTCGATCGTTGCGGACATCGGTGTCCCCGGTGATCTGGTCGATCGGCTTGGGCCGGCCGAGAAAATAGCCTTGCGCCTCATTGCAGCCTTCGACCTGCAGGATGGTGAGCTGGACATGTGTCTCGACGCCTTCGGCGAGCACCGGAATGTCGAGGCTGCGGCCCAGCGTCAGCACCGCCCGGATGATGGCCTTGGCCTGCGGGCTTCGCTCGACATCGGCCATGAATGAGCGGTCGAGCTTGATCTTGTCGAAGGGAAACGAGCGCAGCGTATCGAGCGATGAATAGCCGGTGCCGAAATCGTCGATCGCGATCGTCACCCCAAGCGCCTTGACCTGGCGCAGGACATGCAGCGTGCGCACCTTGTCGGCGACGATCGTCGATTCGGTCAACTCCAGCTCCAGCCGTTTCGGCGACAGCCCGGTCTCGATCAGGATCTGATGGACGAGCTTGGCGAGATCGGCATGGGCGAACTGCACCGGCGACAAATTGACCGCGATCTTGTGGCCATTGCCCCACGAGGCCGCCTGCCGGCACGCGGTCCGCAGCACCCATTCGCCGATCGCCATGATCGAGCCGTTCTCTTCGGCAATCGGGATGAATTCGGCGGGCGGGATCATGCCATGCACGGGATGGGTCCAGCGCAGCAGCGCCTCGTAGCCGCAGGTGGCGCCGCTCTGGACCGAGGTCTGCACCTGATAGTGCAGCGAGAGCTCGTCGCGCTCGATCGCCTGGCGAAGGTCGGTGGCCAGCGCGCGGCGCGCCCGCGCCGTCTCGTCCATGGCCGATTCGTAGAAGCAGACGGCACGCGTCACGTCGCCCTTGGCCCGGTACATGGCAAGGTCGGCGTTGCTGACCAACCGCTCGCGGTCGGCCCCGTCGCGCGGATAGACCGCGACGCCGATGCTGGCGCCGGCGGCGATCTCGAAATCCTCGAGCCGCAACGGCTCGAACAGGGATTTCTCCAGCCTCGAGACCATGCCGAGCAGGTCCTTCTGATCCTTGAAGCGCTTGATGGCGGCGAACTCGTCACCGCCGAGCCGTGCGACGAACTCGCCCTCGCCGGTGAGTTTCGCCAGCCTGCGGGCAACGATCTTGAGAGCCTGGTCGCCGGCCGCGTGTCCCCTGAGGTCGTTGATCTCCTTGAAGCGGTCGAGATCGATGACGATGACCGCCGTCATCGTGTCCTCGCCCTCGCATGCCCGGTCGATCTCGTGGTCGAGGCGGTCGTTGAAGGAGACGCGGTTGGGAAGGCCGGTAAGGGCGTCGTTGAGGGCGAGATGCTGAAGCCGCACGAAACTCTCCAGTCGGCCACGCTCATCGATCAGGTAACTGGCGAAGCCGGTGGCCGCGACGATCAGGCCGACCACGGCGACGGCGACCGCCATTGCCACCAGAATATCGGGATTGGTGCCTGTGCTGATGAAGGACAGCGGCGTCACCGCCACCGCGGCCATAGCCGTGAAATGCAGGCCGACGATCGCCAGCACCAGCAGCCCGATGGCGAGATAATGCGACCAGCCGTATGGCCGGCGTACGGCATGGCCGACGGCCAGGGCGGAGAACACCGCCGAGATGACCAGTGAGGCCACGACATAGGAGCCGTCCCATTCGACAATGCCGGCAACGTGATAGGCCATCATACCGGTGTAGTGCATGGCCGAGATCGCCAGGCCGACGACGACGCCGCTCCATTCCGGGGCCAGCCGCCGGCTCTTGCCGGATGCAAGGGTGAAGCCCAGCCCGGTGCCGACGATGGCGATGACCAGGGACGCCATGGTCAGAACCGGATCGAAGGTGATCGGCGCGCCGGGCTGGTAGGCCAGCATGGCGATGAAATGGGTGCACCAGATCGACGAGCCGGCGGCGACCGCGGTCAGGAACAGCCAGCCCTTCATCTGCACGCCGGTGGTTTTCCTCGAACGGTCGAAGAGGCCGATCGTCACCCAACAGCCGGTGACGCACATCAGCGCCGCCAGGAGGACAAGCCACAGATTATGCTCCGTGGCGATGCATGATATAACGCGCATCGAGAGTCGCCCAAGCCCGAGGAGCCCGCGACAAGGCAGGCAAGAAGCCGCCCGGAACGTGCCCAAGGCGGCTTTGTCGTAAGTGTTAGCGGCACGGCATGAAAACTTGATTAAGTCTCACCGGCAAATGCAGCCTTTGATTGCAGCAGGTTGTTTCCGCTGCCGGCATCGTGCTCCCGCCATACGCTGGACCAGAAGCCATGCACGCACGCGTGCTTGCTCGCTCTGCCGTTCCTGCTAAAAGGCGCTGCGACAAATCCGTGACGCCCAGGCTGGGGCGTCCGCCACCGACGGGGTAAAAATGTCCAAAACCAAAGACATCAAGAAAGTCGTGCTCTCCTATTCCGGCGGTCTCGACACATCCATCATCCTGAAATGGCTGCAGACCGAGTTCGGCGCCGAGGTCATCACCTTCACCGCCGATCTCGGTCAGGGTGAAGAGCTGGAACCGGCGCGCCGCAAGGCCGAGATGATGGGCATCAAGGACATCCGTATCGTCGATGTGCGCGAGGAATTCGTCGCCGACTTCGTCTTCCCGATGTTCCGCGCCAACACCGTCTATGAAGGCACCTATCTGCTCGGCACCTCGATCGCCCGGCCGCTGATCTCCAAGCATCTGGTCGATATAGCCCGGGAAACCGGCGCCGATGCGATCGCGCATGGCGCCACCGGCAAGGGCAACGATCAGGTTCGCTTCGAGCTCTCGGCTTACGCACTGAACCCCGACATCAAGGTCATCGCGCCGTGGCGCGACTGGACGTTCAAGTCGCGTACCGACCTGATGAATTTCGCCGAGCAGCACCAGATCCCGGTGCCGAAGGACAAGAAGGGCGATGCACCGTTCTCGGTCGACGCCAACCTCTTGCATTCGTCCTCCGAGGGCAAGGTGCTGGAAGACCCGTGGGTGGAGCCGCCGGAATTCGTTCATCAGCGCACCGTTTCGCCGATGGACGCGCCGGACAAGGTCACCGAGATCGAGATCGAGTTCCTGAAGGGCGATCCGATCGCGCTGAACGGCAAGAAATTGTCGCCGGCAACCATGCTGGCGACACTCAACGATCTTGGCCGCGACAATGGCATCGGCCGGCTCGACCTGGTCGAGAACCGCTTCGTCGGCATGAAGTCGCGCGGCGTCTACGAAACGCCAGGCGGCACCATCCTGATCGCCGCCCACCGGGCCATCGAATCGATCACGCTCGACCGAGGTGCGGCCCACCTCAAGGACGAGTTCATGCCGCGTTACGCCGAGCTGATCTATAACGGCTTCTGGTTCGCGCCCGAACGGCTGATGCTGCAGGCGATGATCGACAAGAGCCAGGAAGACGTCGAGGGCACGGTGCGGCTCAAGCTCTACAAGGGCAACGTCATGGTCACCGGCCGCAAGTCGAAGAAGACGCTTTACTCCGATGCGCTGGTCACTTTCGAGGACGACCGTGGCGCCTATGACCAGAAGGACGCCGCCGGCTTCATCCGCCTCAATGCACTGCGGCTGAGAACGCTGGCAGCGCGCAACCGCGCCAAGTAGGGCGGATGCGCGGTTTCGGTCGCTGCCTGGCGCCGCTGGTTGTTCTGGCGACGCCGGCCGCCGGCCAGGAGTTCGACCCCGCCTCTCTTGACCTTCCCGCGCTGATCGAGTGCAGGGCGGACGTTCCGACCTACAACGACTTTGCCCTGTGGCTGTCCAGCGCACCGGGTGCCGTTGAAACGCTTGGCTGGAAGGAGGTTGCCTCCGCCAATCCGTTTCTCAGCCAATACGAACTGCCGGCCAAAATCCGCGTGTTCAACCGCGAGACAGGATCGATCGTGTTTACCGCTGCGGGGCCGATGGCCGTGCTCGACGGCGTTGCCGCGCCGGAGCTTGCAAAAGAACTCGACGTCATGGCCGTTTTTTCCACGCCGCAAAAATTCCTTGGCGAAAAGGTCGTTGTCCAAAGCACCGAAGAGTCGGAAGGATTGACCTTCTCCACGGACGTCAAGCTCAACGTCTCGACCGTCGAGTCCCATCCCGGCAAGACCCTGGCCGGCTGCTCCTACACGCTCGAAATCAAATAAAAACCCGGCATTCACGCCGGGTTTTCGATCAAGTCAAAAATGGCCGGGGCCTCCTGCCCGGTGCATGGTCCGTCAATCGCCGTCGATCGCCGTGGCAATGCGGGCGATGGCCTGCTGATAGACGCTCGCGGAATTCCAGCCGGCAATCGCGCCTATATTCGCACTCGCGCTCGCGCCTGCCCGCCAGCCATGACCCTTGAGGAAGTTGGCGGTGGAAGCCAGCGCCGTGCCCTTGTCGCGCAGGTTTCCGCCGCCGACGCCATATTTCAGGACGTTTCCTGGCAGGAACTGCGTGTGTCCGATCTCGCCATGCGCGGCCCCGACCGACGAGGCTGTCAGCGCCCCGCGATCGACCAGCTTCAGGGCGGCGATCGCATGCGGGTAGAAGAACCCCGGGCGGCGGCAATCATAGGCAAGCGTCAAAATGGCAGAGACGGTGTTCTGGTTGCCCATGGCCGAACCGAAGCCGGTTTCCATACCCCAGATGGCCAGCAACACGCCCGGCGACACGCCGTAATTCGCTTCGATCTTGGAGAACAGCGCCGCATTCGACTTTTTCAGCGACCGGCCCTTGGAGATAATCGCCGCGCCGCCGCGCCGCCGCATGAAATCGTCCACCGAGCCGCTGAAGGCCTTGTGAATGCCGCGGTCGACGGAGATGGTCTTTGTCGCGTAGTTCGCCCCGGCCAGAGCGGCCAGCCCCTTGGCGCCCACACCTTCCGACCTGGCCTGCGCGGCAAAGTCCTGCTTCCAGGCCTCGAAGCCGGCGCCGGTCTTGCCGCAGCTGGCCGCTGCCTGTGCGCCCGTCGCCAGCGCAAGCACCGCCATCGCGGCCGCTGCAAACATCTTTCCCTTGGCAAGAATTGCCATGTTGATCTCCTGGTTGCCTGAATCACGTCCCAATTGCGAACTTGCCAGCGAAACGCGCACTTGTCACTGTCACCGCTGCAATGCTGGCGAATGCCGTGGAATTTGCCTAGGATCAAGTGATTATTGTGGCAAGGGGGCTGCATGCAAGACGTTGATGTCGTCATCATCGGCGCCGGCTCGGCGGGTCTTGCCGCTGCCAAAACCCTGCAGGCGGCGGGGCTTTCCTTCACGCTGCTCGAAGCGATGGACCGAATCGGCGGGCGAGCCTGGACCAGCGACCAGCATTTCGGCGTGCCTTTCGACATCGGCTGCGCCTGGCTGCATGCCGCCGACCGCAATCCCTATTTTCCCGAAGCGCAAGTGGCAGGCTGGACGTTGCATCATCACGACATGAATGTCGATCATCTCTACTACCGCGAGCGCAAGGCGAGCGAAGCGGAAGAAGCCGACATGAAGTCCGCCGACGCAAAGCTGTTCGAACTGCTGGCCAGGCATGAAGTGAAGGACGGAGATGACGATCGTCTTTCGGCGCTGTTGGCAAAAGGCCATGCGCCGCGCGCCGCCGCCACCTTCGCCGGGCCGATGGATTTCGGCGCCGACGAGGACGAAATCTCGATCCTGGACTTCCAAGCCGCCGCCGATCTCGACCCGAACTACTTCAGCAAGGAGGGCCTTGGCGCGCTGGTGGCGCGTTTCGGCGCCGGCGTGCCGGTCGAACTGTCGACGCCGGTACGCAAGATCCTGTGGGACGTGCCCGGCGTCGCCTGCGTCACCGATCGCGGCACCGTCCGCGCCAAAGCGGTGATCGTGACCGCTTCGCCGGCGGTGCTCGCCTTCGAGGAGATCGCGTTCTCGCCGGCCCTGCCCGACACCCATTTTGGCGCCTTCTTCGACCTGCCGATGGGCATGCTGACCAAATTGCCGGTCGAAATATCGGGCACAAGGCTCGGGCTGCAGCCCTTCGACGACCTGCTGATCGAACGGATGGCCAGGCACGACATCTATTTCCTGTGCTTCCCGTTCGACCTTGACCTGATGGTCGGCTTCGTCGGCGGCGATTTCGCCTGGGAAATGTCGGCGGCCGGCGAGGCGGCCGGCATCGACTTCGTCGTCGACCGGCTGTGCGGCATCTTCGGTGGCGATACGCGCAAGCATGTCGGACGCGCCATGATGACCAATTGGGGCGGCGAGCGCTTCGTGCGCGGCGCCTACGCCGCCGCCCGCCCTGGCCGTTCACTGGCGCGCGCCGCGCTCATGCAGCCGGTGGCCGACAAGATCTTCTTCGCCGGCGAGCACTTGGCCGGCCCGCTGATGCAGACCTGCGGCGGCGCACGGCTGTCGGGCGAAGCGGTGGCAAGACAGGTTGTCGCCCAGCTTGCGGCCAAATAGCTTCAGGAAAATGTGGAACGCCGCGCGGCTGTTCGCGTTGGGCACGGGCCGCCGTGAATATCTATGTCACCTCCGGTGAATTGAGACCGACATGAAACTCTTCGACTGCCCCCATTGCGGCCATCGCATCTATTTCGAGAACGCCCAGTGCCTGAACTGCGGGAACCCCGTGCTCTACGATCCCGAGCACGCCTGTTTCGCGCTGGCGAGCGCCGACGGCATCTTCCAGTGCACCAACGCCGATGAATGCGCCTGCAACTGGATGGCCGAGCCCGGACACGCCTTTTGCCGCGCCTGTGCGCTCAACCAGTTGATCCCGGATCTCTCCGTCGACGGCAACCGCCGCCGCTGGATCCGTGTCGAAGCGGCGAAGAAGCGCGCCATCTATTCGCTGCTGGCCTTCGGGCTGCCGGTGGCGCCCAAGCAGAACCCCGCCGACGAGATCGGGCTGGCCTTCGACTTCCTCGCCGATCCGATCGGCGGCGGCCCCGGCGGCGAGCGGATCCTGACCGGCCACGACAATGGCCTGATCACGCTCAACGTCGCCGAGGCGGATTCGGCCGAGCGCGAGAAGCGGCGCGTCGAGATGGGCGAGAACTACCGCACCTTGCTCGGTCATTTCCGTCATGAGCTTGGGCACTATTATTGGGACCGCCTGATCCGCGACGATCCGCACCGGCTCGAAGCTTTCCGCGCACTGTTCGGCGATGACCGCGCCGATTACGAACAGGCGCTGAAGGCCTATTATGCCAATGGTGCGCCGCCCGACTGGCAGCAAGGCCACATCTCGGCCTATGCGACCTCGCATCCATGGGAGGACTGGGCCGAGACCTGGGCTCACCACCTGCACATCACCGACACGCTGGAAATGGTGCACGCACTGAACTTTCCGCTCGGCCGGCTGGAGACGGTGGAGGCCAACGACTTGCCGCGCGGCGACACAGGCGGCGAATTGCAGGCCGCACCCTCGGAGCCGCCGACCGCGCCCGAGTCTTTCGAAAAGATCCTGGCCCGCTGGCTGGTGCTGTCGGAAGCCTCCAATTCGATCAACCGCTGCATGGGCCTGCCGGACCTCTATCCCTTTGTCATTTCGGACGTCACGGCGCGGAAATTGGACTTCGTTCACGAACTTCTGACCGATTTGCCTGGAGAACAGGGAACAAATCGTGAGTTGGCACAGGCGCTTTAGCGGGAACGCATGAGCTGCTGCCCCGTTTTCGCTGGCGAGGGACCATGAAAACGGAGAGAAACCATGAAATCCCTGTTGTTTCCGGCGGTCGCCGGAATGCTGACCGTGATGTCGGGCGCCGCGTTTGCCGACACCGCCGTCTCAGCCGTCACCGATCTTAACGTTCGCGCCGGACCCGGCCCGCAATACCCTGTCATCGGCGTGCTCGCCGCCGGTCAGTCGGCAACGCTCAATGGCTGCATCGAAAACAGCAAATGGTGCACCATAGCCGAGGCCGGCGGCCAGGGCTGGGTCTATTCCGACTATGTGACGGCCGATATAGGCGGCAGCCGGGTGGTGCTGACGCAACGGCGCGCCAGCGTTGCTGTCGTCTCGCCGCCGGAGGACATCGGCAACTACTCGACCGATTATACCGGCGCGATCATCGCCAGCGATCCGGTCGTCGATGACTTCCCGCCGCCCCCGGCTGAAGTCCGCACCTATGTCGACACGCACCGCCTCGATCCCATCTATCTCGATGGCGAAGTGGTCACCGGCGCGACCCTGCCCGACACCGTCGAGCTGCGCGAGATTCCAGACTACAATTACCGCTATGTCTATGTGAACGGCCAGCGGGCGCTGATCGATCCGCAGACCCGGCGCATCATGTACGTCGTGCGCTGACGACAATTGACATAAGCGGCCGCTGCCACAGCAGCGGCCGCCGGCAGGCGGCACCGCAGCGTCGCCTCTTGTGCGCCGACGCTGCTCTGAGCATTGTCCTTTGCGGAAAACTTCCGATTTTTCCGGCGGTCGGTTAGTCAATAGGCGATGACTTTGGCAAAGGAGCCCGCGTGACCATCGATCCGGCCGCCTTCGAGCGCTACAGGCATTCGCCGAACGCCAGGACGACCTTGCCGCGCCTGTTGCTCGGAACGGGGATCGTCGTCCTTTTTTGGGCAGCAACCACCGTGGCCGTGCTGGTCGGCGGCACCTATGCCTTCTTCGCCCGGCAGGCGGCCCCATCATCCGGCATGCAGGGTTTCCTCGCCTCGCCCATCGGCATTCTCACCGCGCTCGTCTCGTTCGCCGGCATCTGGATCGGCCTGTGGGTCGCGATGCGCTGGGTGCATGGCGAGAAGCTGTCGGCGCTGCTCGGCAACAGCCGGCGTGTTTCATGGTCCGGCTTCCTCAAGGGGCTGATCGCGGTGCTGATCACCTCGTTGATCTCCGAAATCCTGCTCTATCTCTTGCAGCCGCAGATCGCGCGCGGCCCGATCAGCCTGTCGTCCTGGCTGCTGTTTGCGATCCCGATCGCCGCGCTCACTCTGTTGCAGACCTCGTCGGAAGAGTTGCTGTTTCGCGGCTACCTGCTGCGCGGGCTGGCCAGCCGGTTCAAGAGCCCGTTCATCTGGGCGCTGCTGCCGGCCCTGCTGTTCACCTCGCTGCATTGGAGTGCGAGTTCGTCGCCAGCCATCAACGCCTGTGTGCTGGCGTCGATCGCCGCTTTCGCGTTGCTGCTGACGCTTGTCGTTTACGCAACAGGCAATCTCGGCGCCGCGCTGGGTGCTCATCTCGGCAACAACCTGACCGGCTTCCTGCTGATCTCGCATCAGGAAAGCTACAATTCCTTCGCCCTGTTCAACGCCAGGCCGCTCGAGGGACCGGGCTGGGCAACGTCGGATGCGGTTCTCATCGCCTTCATCGGCATCGCCTGCAGCCTGCTGACCATCGGGCTGCTTTTGCATCCGCGCTCGCCGCTCAAGGTCGCCGCCGAGCTTCCGGACCGCGCGAGCACGGCCTGAATGCGGGTCCGGGAACGACGCTACCCGGCCCTTGTCTTGACTCTTGCGCAGATTTCCTGTCTACACGCCCCGACTTCCGCGACGAGTATCCCTCCGAGCAAGCCGACCAGGACGCCGAAACCTCTTTGAGGTGAAGTGCTGTAAATCGATCCTGGAGGCCAACACCCGGCAGCGCTGAGCGCCCCCGGGTGCTTTTTGGTTTTGGCTTTTGCTTGGACTTTTGGTTGGACACTGGGCGCGAACGCATTACCTCTCGGGCACCATCCGGGTGCCAGGGAAAAGGAAAACGAATGTTTGAATCGCTACAGGAACGTCTTGGTTCGATCCTGAACGGCCTGACCGGCCGCGGCGCGCTGTCGGAGGCTGATGTCTCGGCGGCGCTGCGCGAGGTGCGCCGTGCGCTGCTCGAAGCCGACGTGGCGCTGGAAGTGGTGCGCTCCTTCACCGACAAGGTGCGCGAGAAGGCCGTCGGCGCTGCCGTGGTCAAGTCGATCAAGCCCGGCCAGATGGTCGTCAAGATCGTTCATGACGAACTGGTCGACATGCTCGGCGCCGAAGGCGTCGCCATCGATCTCAATGCCCCGGCGCCGGTCGTCATCATGATGGTCGGCCTGCAGGGTTCCGGCAAGACGACCACTTCGGCCAAGATCGCCAAGCGTCTTTCCGAGCGTCAGAACAAGAAGGTCCTGATGGCCTCGCTCGACACGCGGCGCCCCGCCGCGCAGGAGCAGCTTCGCCAGCTCGGCGAACAGGTCAAGGTCGCCACGCTGCCGATCATCGACGGCCAGTCGCCGGTCGACATCGCGCGCCGCGCCGTGCAGGCGGCCAAGCTCGGCGGCCACGACGTCGTCATCCTCGACACCGCCGGCCGCACCCATATCGACGAGCCGCTGATGGTCGAGATGGCCGACATCAAGAAGGTATCGAGCCCGCACGAAATCCTGCTGGTCGCCGATTCGCTGACCGGCCAGGACGCCGTCAACCTGGCCAAGAGCTTCGACGAGCGCGTCGGCATCACCGGTCTCGTGCTGACCCGCATGGACGGCGACGGCCGTGGCGGTGCTGCCCTTTCGATGCGCGCCGTCACCGGCAAGCCGATCAAGCTGATCGGCACCGGCGAAAAAATGGACGGGCTGGAGGAATTCCACCCCAAGCGCATCGCTGACCGCATCCTCGGCATGGGCGACATTGTCTCGCTCGTCGAAAAGGCCGCCGAGAACATCGACGCCGAACAGGCGGCGGCGATGGCCAAGAAGATGCAGTCGGGCAAGTTCGACCTGAACGATCTCGCCGGCCAGCTTCAGCAGATGTCGAAGATGGGCGGCATGGGCGGCATCATGGGCATGATGCCCGGCATGGGCAAGATGAAGGACCAGATGGCCGCCGCCGGTCTCGACGACAAGATGTTCGGCCGCCAGCTCGCCATCATCTCGTCGATGACCAAGGCAGAGCGCGCCAATCCCGATTTGCTCAAGCATTCGCGCAAGAAGCGCATCGCTGCCGGTTCCGGCACCGACGCGGCCGAAATCAACAAGCTGCTCAAAATGCATCGCGGCATGGCCGACATGATGAAGGCGATGGGCGGCAAGGGCAAAGGCGGCGGCCTGATGCGCGGCATGATGGGCGGCCTCGCCTCCAAGATGGGCCTCGGCGGCATGATGCCCGGCGGTATGGGTGGCATGATGGGCGGCGGCATGCCGGACCTGTCGAAGATGGATCCCAAGCAGCTCGAAGCCTTGCAGAAGCAGGCGCAGGCAGCCGGCCTAGGCGGCGGCATGAAAGGCCTTCCCGGCGGCGGTGGCCTGCCCAGCGGCATGCCAGGTTTGCCCGGCGGCATGAAACTTCCCGGGCTTCCCGGCCTCGGCGGTGGCGGGCTGCCCGGCCTTGGCAAGAAGAAGTGAGGACGCCATGAACGAAGAAAAGGACATGGCCGACGCCCGCGCCCTCCTGGCAGATTACCGGGCGTCGATCGACAACATCGACGCAGCCCTCATCCACATGCTTGCCGAGCGCTTCCGCTGCACCAAGGCGGTTGGCGTGCTGAAGGCGACTCATGGCTTGCCGCCGGCCGACCCGGCACGCGAGCAGCAGCAGATCGCCCGGCTTCGCCAGCTGGCGAAGGATGCCCATCTCGACCCGGATTTCGCGGAAAAGTTCCTCAACTTCGTCGTCCGCGAAGTGATCCGCCACCACGAACAGATCGCCGCTTCCAACGGCGTGACGAAAACCAACTGAAACCCAATCAACGAACTTAGTTTTTAGGAGAAAAGAAATGCCCTTGAAGATCCGACTGGCCCGTGCGGGCTCGAAGAAGCGTCCTTACTACCACGTCGTCATTGCCGACGCCCGTTCGCCGCGTGACGGCCGGTTCATCGAGTCCATCGGCTCGTGGAACCCGCTGCTGCCCAAGGACGGCGAACGCGTCAAGGTCGACGCCGACCGCGTCAAGCATTGGCTGGCGCATGGCGCCCAGCCGACCGACCGCGTGCTGCGCTTCCTCGACGAGGCCGGCCTCGTCAAGCGCGACGCCCGTTCCAACCCGAAGAAGGCCGAGCCGGGCAAGAAGGCGCAGGAACGCGCTGCTCTTCTGAAGAAGGCGCAGGAAGATGCCGCTGCTGCCGTTGCCGCCGCCGCGGCTGCACCGGCCGAGGCGGAAGCCGCAACCGCCGAATAAGTATTTGCTCTATCGCATCCAGGAAAACGGCGGGCCATGTGCCCGCCGTTTTTTTCATTCGACCCTGTCTGTAAAAGCCGCCCGGTCAATAGCCGCGCGGGCAGCGGTCAATATAGACGCGGCCACGGCTATCGCGGTAGCGGCATTCGCCACGCTCGCTCGCCCGGCCGATCAGCGCGCCGGCAACAGCGCCGACAGCACCACCGACGACGGCGCCTTCAACCGGATCGCCGGCGACCGCCGCACCGACGGCAGCGCCACCGAGGCCGCCTACGGCCGCGCCTTTTTCCGTTTGCGAACAAGCGGCGAGCGGCACCAGCAGCGCCATCAAAAGCATCGTTTTCTTCATCGTCGTTCCTCTCCGATAGGAGCCGCCTCCGCCGCCGGGCGAATCTCTAACTCGCAACTCGACGATTCGATCCCTGAGATATTGCCCGGCAAAGGGTTCAGGCTTCGAGTTGAAAGCGGTGCTTCGATCCGGATCTAACGGCTGAACGGGATCAGCGCGCGGAGCCTGGGATCGCGCAGATACAGGCCACCCCACAGGATAATGCCGAGATAGACGCCGAACAGAATGTGCGAGAACAGCGGGTTGTCGACGCGGACATTGGTGGCGATGGCGCCGCCCATATAGGCGGTGAGCAGGATGGCGCCGAGCACCGAGGTGCGCGGCAGCGCATAGAGAGCGGTCGAGATCAGGCCGATGACGCCAAGCATGCGCGCGACATTCGGATCGGCCGGCCAGCCAAGCGGTACCATCGTCTGGACGACGATATCGAGCGGCGGCAGCTTGATGGCGCCGTCGAAGATCATGAACAGCACGATGACGCCGCTGAGCGCGCGGCCGGTCCACAAAGCGCCCGGCGAGACGGGCGCGGTTTCGGAAATGCTCATGATGGTCCCTCCTGATGGTTCTATCCCCTTCTTGCTGGGGTCGAACCAAGGACGTGGCATGGAGCGGCGATCCGACAGCGGGGCGGATTCTTTTAATCCCGCTAAGCCCGCGCGCCTTTGCCTACGAAAAATAGAACTTTTCCGCCGGGATCATCTTCGGCGGCGTTTCGCCCAGCGCCTCGAACACCGAGATTTCGCAGACACGGCAGAGGCTGTCGAGAGCGAGGTCGTTGGCTTCGGTGCCGAACGGATCCTCGAGCTCTTCCGACAGCGCGTCGAGGCCGAAGAAAGTATAGGCGATCAGCGCGGTGAACAGCGGCGTCGCCCAACCGGTGGTCGAGATCAGGCCGACCGGCAGCAGCAGGCAGACGATATAGGCCGTGCGATGCACCAGCAGCGTGTAGGCGAACGGCAAGGGCGTACCGGCGATCCGCTCGCAGCCGGCCTGGATGGCCGCGACCGACGCGAGCCTCTCATCGAGGATACGAAAGCCGATCGTGTCGACGTCGCCCGCCAGGCGCTGCGCATTGGCACGCCGGCCCATGCGCCTGACCATCTCATCCGCCGGATTGGAAAAGGCTGCTGCCTTGTCCGCCTCGGCGTCGATGAAGGCACGGGCATCCTTCATGCTGTCGATCTTGCGCAGCTGCCCGCGCAGGAAATGACAGAAGGCGAGCGCTTCCATCAGCAAGGCGCGCTGTTCAGTCTGGTCCGGGATGAGGCTGGTGGTGGCGCGTGCCAGGTTGCGCATTTCGAAGACCAGCGCGCCCCACAGCTTGCGCGCCTCCCACCAACGGTCGTAGGCGGCGTTGTTGCGGAACGAGAGATAGATCGACAATGTCACGCCGACCAGGCCGAAAGGCGTGATGTTGAAGACGCTGAAATCAAGCTGGAACCGGCGCGCCGCGGCCAGGATGATCGCGGAATAAAGCGCGAAGCCCAATATCTGCGGCAGAATGCGTGGCACGACCGAACCGCGCATGATGAAGAACAGCTGCAGGAATGTGGGGCGCGGGCGAACGATCATCGAAGGCCTTTCACGGACCGGCACTGGCCCTCAGCTTCTCTATTGTGCGATGCGACAGCTCTGCAAGCCCAGCCGCCAGCGACATCGCCATGTCGTCCTTGCAGCGCCTGGACTATCGGCACGCGCCGGTCGCGGATATTGAAGAGCACGTGGGCTGCGGCCCGTTTTTTTGCAGGCGAGGGAAGACAGATGGCCGGCGAAACCGATCTCAAGACACTGCTGGCGTCGATGACACCGGAGCTGCTCGCCGGCGCCTATGTCTTCGTCACGCTGGCACCCGGCGTCCCTCAGCCGGAAGGCGTTGAGCCGGTGATGGTGTTTCGCGAGCGCGAGGGTGTGACGCTGATCGTGACCGAGGAGGAGGCCAGCGCCGCGGCACTGACCGCTTCGTTCCGCTGCCGGATGCTGACGCTGAACATCCATTCGTCGCTGGAAGCCGTCGGCTTCCTCGCCGCCATCACCACGCGCCTGGCCGCCGCCGGCATGGGCGTGAACCCGGTTTCGGCCTTTTATCACGACCATCTGTTCGTTCCCGCCGATAGGGCGCAGGAGGCACTGAAGCTGCTGATCGGGCTGGCCGAGGACAACCGAGTGTAGCGCATCGGCGAAGCTGCCGATCTCCCCCTCGTGGGGGAGATTGGCCTTCATCAATGCTCCGCAAACCTTCAGCATCCCGGCCGAGGGCGGAGCCCGCGACCGCGGGCCAGCCGCGCTAGCGGCGGTGCGGCCCGTGAGCGAAAACTAAATCAGCCGTCAGGCCGCCTTCTTCTTCGGCTGGATCAGGCCGCGCTCGACCAAAAGCTCGGCGATCTGCACCGCGTTGAGTGCGGCGCCCTTGCGCAGATTGTCGGAGACGATCCACATCGACAGGCCGTTGTCGATGGTCGAATCCTCGCGGATGCGCGAGATGAAGGTGGCGTCCTCGCCGGCCGATTCCAGCGGCGTGATGTAGCCTCCGTCCTCGCGCTTGTCCAAGACCTGGCAACCTGGGGCTTCACGCAGGATATCCCGCGCGTCGTCGGCGGTGATCGGCTTTTCGAACTCGATGTTGACCGCTTCCGAGTGGCCGATGAACACCGGCACGCGCACGCAGGTCGCCGTCAGCTTGATCTTGGGGTCGAGCATCTTCTTGGTCTCGGCGACCATCTTCCACTCTTCCTTGGTGGAGCCGTCGTCGAGGAAGACGTCGATGTGCGGGATGACATTGAAGGCGATGCGCTTGGTGAACTTCTTGACCTCGACGCCATCGGCGACGAAGACCGCGCGGGTCTGGGTAAAGAGTTCGTCCATGCCTTCCTTGCCGGCGCCCGACACCGATTGATAGGTGGCGACGACGACGCGCTTGATGGTTGCGAAATCGTGCAGTGGCTTCAATGCCACCACCAACTGCGCCGTCGAGCAGTTCGGATTGGCGATGATGTTCTTGCGCGTGAACAGCGAGATCGCGTCCGGGTTCACTTCCGGCACGATCAGCGGCACGTCCTGGTCGTAGCGGAAGGCCGACGAATTATCGATGACGACGCAGCCCTGCTTGCCGATCTTCGGCGACCATTCCTTGGAGACGCTGCCGCCGGCCGACATGATGCAGATGTCGGTGTCGGAAAAATCATACTGGTCGAGCGTCTTCACCTTCAGCGTGCGGTCGCCGAACGACACTTCCGTGCCCTGGCTGCGCCGCGACGCCAGCGCCACGACTTCGCTTACCGGAAAGCCGCGCTCTTCCAATATGTTGAGCATTTCCCGGCCCACATTGCCCGTGGCGCCGACGATCGCTACCTTGAAACTCATCGAAAAATCTCCTGTCCCTCTCCGCTTGGTTTTTGGAGAAACCCGCTGGCCGCTGCGGGTTCCGTCCCCCGGGCCGAACCCGGGAGAGGGTGGTTAGGCCAAGGGAATCACACCGTTTTGGTGGTGGTTTTGCCAGTTTTCTCGGCCAAGAATGCGGTTTTGCTGAAACGAGGAGATGCGCCGACGCGCCCGGCCCAATGATGTGCATTGAGGCTGGGGGCATCGAATGCAGGAAGAGCCGTCAAAAGGCCGCGCATCGAAACTGTCCCGTTCGGTGCCGGCTTTTACGCGGTTTGCGTCAAGAGTCAATTGCCGAGCGGCGCCTGGTTTTGCGCGCGCCCTGTACAATCGCGGCTACGCGAAGTACGAACGGCCAAGATTGTTTGGCTGGCGCGAGGCCCGCCCCGGCATGTGCTCCGTGATGAGCGCGGACCCTAAAATTCCGAAAGAGTGAGATGTCCAACTTCGAAGCACTTGTTCCAGCGCTTGCCAGGGCGCTGGAGAAACGCGGCTATTCCGAGCTGACGCCCGTCCAGAAGGCGGTCGTGGCGCCCGAGCTCGGCGAGGCCGATGCGCTGGTTTCGGCGCAGACCGGCTCCGGCAAGACGGTGGCCTTCGGCCTCGCTCTGGCGCCGACCCTGCTTGAGGGCGCGGAGCGCTTCGGCCACGCCGCCGCACCACTGGCGCTGGCGGTGGCGCCGACGCGCGAACTCGCCTTGCAGGTGACGCGCGAACTGGAATGGCTCTACGAACTGACCGGCGCCACCGTGGCGTCCTGCGTCGGCGGCATGGACATGCGCTCGGAGCGGCGGGTGCTGGAGCGTGGCGCCCATATCGTCGTCGGCACGCCCGGCCGGCTGCGCGACCACATCACCCGGCGCTCGCTCGACATGTCGGCGCTGAAGGCGGTGGTGCTCGACGAGGCCGACGAGATGCTCGATCTCGGCTTTCGCGAAGACCTCGAATTCATCCTCGACGCCGCTCCGGCCGAACGCCGGACGCTGATGTTCTCGGCCACGGTGCCGCGCTCGATCGCCACGCTCGCCCAGGGCTATCAGCGCGATGCGGTGCGCATTTCGGCCGCCGGCGAGGAGAAGCAGCATCTCGACATCGAATATCGGGCGCTGAGCGTCGCCCAGCCCGACCGCGAGAACGCCATCATCAATGTGCTGCGCTATTATGAAGCCAAGAATGCGCTGGTGTTCTGCAACACGCGTGCCGCCGTCAATCATCTGACCGCGCGCTTCAACAACCGCAACTTCTCCGTCGTCGCCCTGTCGGGCGAGCTCAGCCAGAACGAGCGCAGCCATGCGCTGCAAGCGATGCGGGACGGCCGCGCAAAAGTCTGTATCGCCACCGATGTCGCGGCGCGCGGCATCGACCTGCCCAATCTTGAGCTGGTCATCCACGCCGATTTGCCGACCAACCCGGAAACGCTGCTGCACCGCAGCGGCCGCACCGGCCGCGCCGGGCGCAAGGGCGTCAGCGCGCTGATCGTGCCCAACAGCGCCCGCAAGCGCACCGAACGGCTGTTGCAGAACGCCGGCCTCAAGGCGACATGGGCGAGCCCGCCCTCGGCCGACGACGTGATGCGGCGCGACGACGAGCGCATCCTTGCCGATCCGGCTTTCGATGAGCCGGTGAAGGAGGACGAGCGCTCCTTCATCGACGCACTGCTCGCCAGGCATGGCGCCGAACAGGTGGCCGCTGCCTTCGTGCGCCAGTGCCGCGCCAGCCGCTCGGCCCCCGAGGACCTCATGGAGATCGCGCCCTTCACGCCGTCGCGTGAAAGACCGGCGGGCGAAGGTTTCGCGCGCCGCGACGAGGCGCCCAGCCGCCGCGACGATTTCGGCGACAGCGTCTGGTTCTCGCTGTCGATCGGGCGCCGGCAGAATGCCGAACCGCGCTGGCTCATCCCGATGCTATGCCGCACCGGCAGCATCTCGAAGCGAGAGATCGGCGCCATCAAGATGCAGCCGGAAGAGACCTACGTGCAGATCGCGGCGGATTGGGCAGACCGCTTCCTGGCCGCGATCGGTCCCGACCGGAAGCTGCAAGGCAACATCCTGGTGAAGCGGCTCGACGGTACGCCCGATCTGTCGCGCGCCGGCTATCAGCCGCCAAGCCCCGACAAGAAGCCGCATCGCGGCAAGGCGCCGTTCGATCCCAACGCGCCGAAGCGCAAATTCGAAAAACGTGCACCGGCAGCAGCCGATCAGCGCCCGACCGCCCCGCATGATGCAAAGCCCTGGGCGAAGAAGCCGGGCAAGCCGAAATTCGACACCTCTGGTGCACCCAAGCACAAGAAGGCGAAGAAGCGGCCTTCGTAAGACCGGGCAACGAGCCTCATTCGCCCGCATGACGCCGGCCGCATCCCGATGCGGTCTTGCCCATCGGTTCGGCCATGTGCCACACCTTGGCAGGGACGTGGCAAGTGGGGGTGGCAAATGCGCGGCAAAGTGCTTCACTATGACGAAGTCCAGGGCTTCGGCTTCATCACCGGAGCCGACGGCAACCGCTACACCTTCACCCGCGAAAACCTGCGCCGGGAAACCACTATGCGGAAGGGCGCGGGCGTGGAATTCCAGGCGGGCGGCGGCCAGGCGCGCGACGTCTTTTTGATCGCCGCCGAGACGGCTGCACCGGCCGGCGACGCTGGTACGAGCGCCGCGCCGACTCAAGCCGGTAACGCACCATCCGCTTCTGCGCCACAGGCCCAGCATTTCGGCCGTTCCTCCGGGCCGGCCGAGCCCAGCGATCTCTGGGGCTATTTCTGGCGTGGCGTGACGCAGAACTATTTCAATTTCGCCGGACGTGCCCGCCGCAAGGAATATTGGGGTTATTTCCTGTTCTGGGTGGTCTCGCTGCTTGTCATCGGCGGTATCGGTCTTTTCGCCGACAACGAAATGGGCAATTTCGACAGCAGCGTATCGGCGGCGGTAACCGTCGGCCTTTGCGGCACCTTCGTCCTGGCGACACTGCTGCCCAGCCTCGGCATGACCGTTCGCCGCATCCATGACATCGGCCTCTCGGGCTGGCTTTATCTGGTGGTGCTGATCCCGACCATCGGCAGCCTGATCATCCTGGTCTTCGCGCTGGTCCCGACGCAGGCCCGCGAAAACCAGTGGGGACCGGTGCCGGCGGGCGTCAGGGTCTAGGGATGATCGCCTTCAGCGCCTCGCCCGAAAGCCTGAGAAAGACCTTCTGGCCGTGGCGTTCTGCGCCAAGCCGGTCGTAGAAATGCTGCGCGCCTTCGTTCCAGTCCTCGCTGGTCAGGTCGATGCGGCCGATGCCTTCGCGCAGGCAATGATCGGCGAGAAAGCCGATCAGCGCCCGGCCGACACCAGCGTTGCGGGCTTTGTCGCGCACGAACAGGTCCTTGAGGAACAGCAGCCGCTCGAGATCGATACCGGGATGCGCGATCGCCACCGACGCCAGGCCGCTGACCTCGCCCTCGATGAAGGCGAGCGCGAAATGCGGATAGGCCGGGCTTTCCTCGCCAAGCCATTTTCGTGCCGCAGACAGGGCCCGGTCGGCATCGAGAGGCGGTTGCCGATAATGTTCCGCCATCTCGCAAACATGGTCGCGAGCGTCGTCGCGTCCTCGATCGTCGCCCAGCGGACGTCGACCGTCACGGTATCAGCCCAGGAATTTGGCGATGATCGCGTCGCCCATCTCAACCGTACCGACCTCGGTCATGCCATCGGACATGATGTCTTTCGTCCGCAGGCCCGCGTCGAGCACGGCGGCGATCGCGCCTTCGACGCGGTCGGCTTCATCGACCATGCCGAAGGAATAGCGCAGGCACATGGCGAAGGAGGCGATCATGGCGATCGGGTTGGCAATGCCCTTGCCGGCAATGTCGGGCGCCGAACCGTGCACCGGCTCGTAGAGCGCCTTGCGCTTCTTGGTCTTCACGTCAGGCGCGCCGAGCGAGGCCGACGGCAGCATGCCGATCGAGCCGGTCAGCATAGCGGCGATATCGGACAGCATATCGCCGAACAGATTGTCGGTGACGATGACGTCGAACTGCTTTGGCCAGCGCACCAGCTGCATGCCGCCGGCGTCGGCCAGCATGTGGTCGAGCTTGACGTCGGAATAGCGCGCCTTGTGGGTCTGGGTGACGACCTCGTTCCACAACACGCCCGACTTCATCACATTGCGCTTTTCCATCGAGGTGACGTGGTTCTTGCGGGTGCGCGCGAGTTCGAAGGCGACGCCCGAAATGCGCTCGATCTCGAACGTGTCGTAGACCTGCGTGTCGATGCCGCGCTTCTGTCCGTTGCCGAGATCGATGATCTGCTTGGGCTCGCCGAAATAGACGCCACCGGTCAGCTCGCGCACGATCAATATGTCGAGACCTTCGACCACCTCCTGCTTGAGCGAGGAGGACGCCGCCAGCGCCGGATAGCAGATGGCCGGGCGCAGATTGGCGAATAGCTCCATGTCCTTGCGCAGGCGCAGCAGGCCGGCTTCCGGGCGCACCTCATAGGGCACCGCATCCCATTTCGGACCGCCGACGGCGCCGAACAGCACCGCGTCGGCCGCCATCGCCTTTTCCATGTCGGCATCGGAGATCGCCGCGCCATGCGCGTCATAGGCGCAGCCGCCGACCAGCCCCTCATCGGTGGCAAAACCGCTGCCGAGCCTGTCGTTCATGACCGCGATCAGTTTCTTGACCTCGGCCATGGCCTCAGGACCGATGCCGTCACCGGGGAGCAGGAAAAGATGCTTCGTTGCCATGGAGAAACCGTCCTGGAAAGAATGTGTTTCGATTTGCACAGCGTCCTTTGCGCCCCAAAAGGCGCGCGTCGCTGTGCGACCGCGGTCTTGCTAAACGCCAAGCGAGTTGCATGCAAGGGGACGAGCGCCGAGATCCTTCTGTCCCGCCAGCGTCGGAAGCGTCCCGTGGCCGTCTACCGATGCGAGAGAATGTTGATCAGCCGGCCGAACGGATCGCGGACGTAGAAGCGCCGCACGCCCCAGGGCTCGTCGGCCGGTCCGTATTCCATGGCGAAGCCGGCCGCCTGCATGGCGTCGAGCGCCGCATCGACATCGTCGACCTCGATGGAGAGGCCGGGCACCGGCGTGCCGGAGCCGCCTTGCGCCATGAAGCTGACCTGGACATCCATCTTTGCTTGCGAGCCGTAGGTCGCGATCCAGCCGAGGTCCATCAGCAGGTCGAGACCGAGCACATCCTGGTAGAAACGCTTCGCCGCCGCGACATCCGCTGTCTCGATATTGGCAACGATGCGCTGGACTTTCATCGTCGGTCGCTCTTCAGGCCGTGCGCCGCAGCGCCGTCACCTCGATCTCGATCTTCATTTCCGGTTTGTTGAGTTGGCAGACGATCATCGTCGCTGCCGGCCTGATGTCACCGAACGTCTCGCCGAGGATCGGGAAGACTACATCCACGAAGGCCTGGTCGGTGACGTAGTAATGCGCCCGCACCACGTCAGCCATCTCGAAGCCGCCGTCCTTCAGCGCCTTGCCGATCGTCGCCAGGCAATTGCGCGTCTGCGCCTCCACCGTTTCCGGCATCGTCATCGTCGCATAGTCGTAGCCGGTGGTGCCGGAGACGAAGCACCAGTCGCCCTGCACCACGGCGCGCGAATAGCCGGCGGTCTTTTCGAACGGCGAACCGGTGGAGATGAGTTTGCGCATATGAGGGGCCTTGCTTGGGTTGTCTGCCAGCATTAGCAGGCGGAACGGCGCGGGTCGTGGGCCAAGCCAGGCAAACTGTTATCCCGGAAGCCAAGCGCGAACCTCCGAGATTGGTTGAAGCATCCCTTCCGTCGTCATCCTATGGCGGAGCTAGGAGCGTAGCGACGCGGCGCAGACCATAGGATGACGAAAGCGAGGGGGTGCTGCGCAACGCTAAAGCCTTAATTTGCCGCCCCCAGCGCCTTGTCCAACGCCGCCTTCACATCCGCGGGCCATGTCGCCACACCAGGCCACGCCTGCGGCTGGCCATTGTCGCCGCGGCGGGCGAAGTAGAGTTTGTGCTGGGCCGGGTCGACCGCCATGAAGCCGTCATTGCCGCCGCAATCATGTGGCACGCAGCCGCTGGCGTAGAAGGCGCCCGAAGCGGTCTTTTCGGTGCCGCCGCCGACCAGCAGGCTGGTCGCCATATCGGGCATGTCCTTGCCGAGCAGCTTTTCCGCTTCCTTGTAGACGGCCTCATTGTGGAAGGCGTCGATGATGTTCTGGTACTTTTCCGGATCGATGTCTTTCCAGTCCGTGCCGGGTTCCGGCATGTAGGTCAGATTGCCCGAAATCGTCAGCCCGTCGGTCGGCGACCATTGCAAAGCCGGCTTCTGATCTCCCGGCAACAGGTAAGGCACGAAATAGATGGCGTTGTCGGACACCGCCGAGGGCGGCGCGCCGCACTGGTCCTGCTCGACCGTGGTGCTCTGGATCGTGCCGCCTTCCGGTTTCCAGACGATCACCGTCGCCGGCCCGCATTGATTGCCGCCGTCGCCGACATCGAACAGCGCCACCTTGACGCCGCCGACCTCGACTGTTTTGTCGAAGAAGACATCGTAATTGCTGGCCAGCTGCTGACCGTCATAGGCGAGCACCTTCTCGCCGTACTGTTCCTTCTGGGTGATGGTCAGCGTGCCGCCTTCGAATGGGACGGGAGCTTGCTTGTCGTCATCGGAAGCATCGGCGGCGTTCGTCCCCTGATCGGCGGACGGCTGCTCCGTCGCCGGGGCCGGCTGTGTGGCGGGCGTCTGGGTCTGCGCAGACGCGCTGGCGATTTGCCCCAGCAACAAGGCCAGCCCGCAAAGGCCGGCAAGAAGCGAACGTGTCATGACTGTCCCTCCACTCAGTCGCCGCGAACCGGCCCGAAAGGCCAGATCCATCCGTCCGGAGCGCGCCGCTCAGGCCCAGGGGCGCTGTTCGGCGTTCCGCTTCTCGAACGAAGCGATGGCGCCGGCTTTCTCCATGGTCAGGCCGATGTCGTCGAGCCCGTTGAGCAGGCAGTGCCGCTTGAAGTCGTCGAGGTCGAATTTGACCACGCCGCCATCCGGCCCACGGATTTCCTTGGCTTCGAGGTCTACCGACACCGTGGCATTGGAGCCGCGCGAGGCGTCGTCCATCAGCTTCTCGAGATCCTCGGGGCTGACGGTGATCGGCAGGATGCCGTTCTTGAAGCAGTTGTTGTAGAAAATGTCGGCGAACGAGGTCGAGATGACGCAGCGAATACCGAAGTCGAGCAGCGCCCACGGCGCATGCTCTCGGCTGGAGCCGCAGCCGAAATTGTCGCCGGCGACCAAGATCTGCGCCTTGCGGTAGGCCGGCTTGTTGAGCACGAAATCCGGGTTTTCCGAACCGTCGTCCTTGTAGCGCATTTCGGCGAACAGGCCGGTGCCGAGCCCGGTGCGCTTGATCGTCTTGAGATAATCCTTGGGGATGATCATGTCGGTGTCGACATTGACGATCGGCATCGGAGCGGCGACGCCGGTGAGCTTGGTGAATTTTTCCATGGCTTTTGCCCGTGTTTTCGTTGCGGGGGAATTTGCTGAGGCCCGGTTTACACAAAGCCGGCGGCAAATAAAAGGCAACTGTTCGTGCATGGTGGCACAAGCCAGCCCGATGGTGCAATCTGGCGGCCATGGCAGAAAACGCACACGTCCTCTATAACAGAGAATCCGCGCTCGACATCGCCGAATTCCGTCGCGTGCTGGTCGAATCCGGCCTCGGCGAAACACGGCCGATCGATGATGAAGCGCGGCTGCGGGCGATGCTGTCGGGCGCCAATCTGGTGCTGACCGCGCGCCTTGATATTCAGGGCAAGCCGCTGATCGGCGTCATCAGGGCGATCACCGACTTCTCCTGGGTCTGCTACATCTCCGAACTCGCCGTTTCCCGATCGGCACAGGGGCTCGGCATCGGCAAGGGCCTGATGGACGAGGCGCGCCGGCAGCTTGGACCATCGGTCGCCATCAGCCTGATCTCCATGCCCGATGCCGTCGGCTTCTACGAACGTCTCGGCATGAAGCGCATGGCCGACGCCTTCTGGTTCGACCGCAAGGGTTAAGGCTCGCTCGAAATACTCTTCCGCAACCGTGGCGATCCTTCGCGCCAGCGTCAAAAAGGACCTTCCCTTCGCCCGCTCAAATCACATTCAATTCCCGAAACGCCCTTCCCTCCGCCACCCGCTCATACCCGAACGCCGAGCAATCCACCGTGCGATAGCCGCCATGCACGATCAGTTCGGCCAGCGCTTTGCCCACTGCTGGCGCCTGCTGCAGGCCATGGCCGGAAAAGCCGTTGGCGAACAGGAAATTGCCGACGTCGGGATGCGGACCGATCACCGCGTTCTGGTCGAGCGTGTTGTAGTCGTAGTGGCCGGCCCAGGCACGGGTCGGCTTGATCGCCTCGAAGGCGGGAATACGGGTCGCCAGCACCGGCCAGATCACCTCTTCGAACAGTGGCCAGTTTACCTCGAAGTCGCCGGGATCGGGTGCGCAGTCGCCTTCCTCCGGTTCGGCGCCGCCGGTGAGGTAGACCGAGCCTTCCGGACGGACATAGATGCCGGAGGGATCGACCAGCAGCGGCATGTCGGCATATTTCTCGCGCGCCTCGAAGACGAAGACATTGCGCTTGCGCGGCTCGACCGGCAGCTCGAGCCCGGCCATGGCAGCCACCTTGCCGGCGTTCGGGCCGGCGGCGTTGACGACGATGCCAGCCTCCAGCGTCTCGCCATTGCCGAGGCTCACTCCCGTGACGCGGTTGCCATCGCGCGCGATGCCGGTGACATCTGCGGCGATGAAATCGACTTTCTTCTGCCGCAGCGCCTTGCGGAACAGCGTCAGCATCGCATGCGCGTCGAACCAGCCTTCGCCGCTGCGGCCATAGGCGCCGGCTGAAATGCCCTCGGGCGACAGCCACGGGAACCGGCGCACCAGCTGATCCGCGTCCTCCAGCACAATGTCGGCGCCCTCGGCCATCTGCGCCTGGTGATTGCTCCTCAGGATCGGCAAGCCGTCCTCGCCGGCAAGGATGAGGTAGCCGCCCTCGCGAAAGCCGATATCGGCGTCATCCCCGAACTCTTCCTTCAGCCGCCGGAACAGCTTCAGCGTGAACTGCGACAGGCGGATGTTTTCCGGGATCGAGAATTGCTGGCGGATCGAGGCCATGGACAGCGTCGTTGCCGCATGCGCGAATTGCGGATCACGCTCGATCAGCGCGATCGTGCCGGAAAACCCTTGCTCACGCAGGTAATAGGCGACCGAGGAGCCGACGATGGCTCCGCCGATGATGACGATGTCGTAGCGCATGTTCTCTCCGATCCGGCCGATAGTGTCCTTCACGCCACCGGCAGAATGACCTCGAAGCGCGTGCCGCGCTCGCTGTCAACCAGCGCGATCATACCATCATGCGCTTTCAGGAGGGCCAGCACGATGCCGAGCCCCATGCCGGTACCGCCCTGTTCGCGCCGCGTGGTGAAGAACGGCTCGAAAATGCGCGCCCGGTTGCTCGGCGAAATGCCGGCACCGTCGTCGCTGACCAGGATCCTCGCCTTGCCGCCGGCGCTCGTAGCGGAGACAGAAACCTGCGTCGCGCCATGCCTGGCCGAATTGTCGATGAAATTGGCCAGCACGATAGCCGCGTTCTCGGCCGATATGCGCAAGTCGATGTCGCCGCCGGCCCCGATGCTAACCGCGAGCCTGCTATCGACGGGCAGCAGCGACAGTGCCGCACCGAGCGATGTGCTTTCGCCGCTCGGCGCCAGGTTTTCGGCGCGTGCCAGGTCGAGCAGGCGCCGCACCAGCAGATTGAGCCGCCCCGCATCGGTGACGATATTGTTGGAGAAACGCCGCCGCTCCGCATCGTCCATCGCGCCACCGGAATCGCGCAGCAATTCGGCCGCGCCCTGGATCGCCGTCAGCGGCGATTTGAGCTCATGCGAGACATGTGTGGCGAAAGTCTGGACCGAGTCCGACCGCGCCTGAAGCTTCTCGGCCATGTCGAGGAAGGCGGCGGACAGCTCCGCCATCTCTCGCGTGCCGTGGTGGTCGAGCGGCCGGATCGCCGTGCGGTCGCCGGCGGCGATGCGCTCGGTGCGGTCGATCAGCGCATAGATCGGCCGGCTGACGGTGCGCAGGAAGATGAGACCGATGAGCAGCGTGCCGCCGAGAATGGCGATCGCCGCCAACGTCACCTTGCCACGTTCGCCATAGAGATGCTTGATGATGTTGTTGGGCGTCCGCGACACATAGACGACGCCGGCGACCTGGCCGTCGACAGCGACCGGCAGGGCGACGAAGACACGCACCTTGGTGCCGCGGCTGACCGAATAGAGCGGTGGCGTCGGCTGGTCGGGAATGCGCAGCCTGAGCGCGCTGGCATAGTGGCCGGCAAGTGCTGTGCGCACCTCTTCGACCGCACTGAGCGACTGGCCGACCTCGCCGCGCCCGGCAATGACGACGCCCCGGGGGTCGAGCAGCCGGAAGCCGGCCAGCGTGGTTTTCTGGGTGGCGTCGAGGATGCCGGACAGGCGCGCGCCGATCACCGCGAAGGCGGGATCGACGATCGCCGGCATCGCCGCCGGCCGGGTCGGCAGGACATAATCCGAGGCAAGATCGAGCTGCGGTTCGATTGGCCTGTAGAGCGGGTCCGGATTGACGCTGCGGCTTGAATCCCCACTTGGCTCCGGCATCGGCGCACCGAGCTTTTCCGGTGGGATGCCGGCGTCACGTACATCCCGCGCATAGATGGCGGCGATGGCAGCGCCTTGCGCGATCAGCTCCGCCTCGGTCTGGCGGATCAGCTGGTTCTCGTAGAGGCGGAAGAAGAACAGGCCGACCAGTGGCAAGGCCATCACCATGATCAGGATGGCGACGACGACCGTGGCAAGCCGTGGCCGCCATTTGCGGCCGATCCATTTGCTGGAGGCCGTCAGCCGCATCGGCCAAGCCGGAAGCCGACGCCATGCACCGTCTCGATGACATTAGGGCAACCCACGGCTGCCAGTTTGGCGCGGATGTTGCGGATGTGGCTGTCGACGGTGCGGCCGGCGACGTGGATGTTTGCAGCATAGGCGCTGGCCGTCACCGCGTCGCGGTCGAGCACATGCGCCGGCCGCGCCAGGAACCCCTTCAGGATCGAGAACTCTATTCCTGTCAACGATAACGGCTTGCCGTCGAAGCTGGCGGTATGGCTGGCCGGCGCCAGAGCCAGTTTGCCATGCGAAAACCGCCTGTCGTCGGCCGGTTCGGGCACCGCCGGGCGGGCGCGCCGCAGGATGACGTTGACGCGGGCAACCAGCTCGCGCGGGCTGAATGGTTTCGTCACATAGTCGTCGCCGCCCATTTCGAGCCCGAGAATGCGGTCGATCTCCTCGTCGCGCGCAGAGAGGAACAGCACCGGCACATCGGATATGTGCCGCAGCCGCCGGCAGACCTCCAGCCCGTCCATTTCCGGCATGCCTATATCGAGCACGACGAGGTCCGGTGCCCGGCGGCCGATTGCCTGCAAGGCGGCGGCACCGTCGGCCACCCCTGTCGTTTTCATGCCGGCCTTCTCCAAGGCAAAGCAGATCACCTCGCGAATGTGCGGGTCATCGTCGGCGACGAGGATGTGATGCGGCATGGATCAGCGGCCCGGCATGGAAGGTTCGATAGCGGAGGGAATCACGAACGGCTCCTTGGTGTCGAGATATCGAAGCAGCCGCCAGTCGCGAAAGCTCCAGGCCCGCCAGTTCTGCTGGATGGTTCGATACCAGATTTCGTCGCTGCCGCGCACGCCGGCCAGTTCGCGGACAGTGCCGGCGGCCGCCGTCTTGCCCTGGTGCTCGAGGAAGCGATCAAGCGCGGGAAACGCGGCCGGACCGAGCGAGTGAAGATACCAGGCGTCTAGGGGAATGCCCTGGCCGGTCATTTCGAGGGAATGGTCGACATTGTAATTGGCGATCGTTGCTGCGAAATTGATGAAACAGCCGGCATAAAGCGTCAGGGATAACGTCAGAAGATTGGCGGACAGCAGCCATTCGTTGGATTTTCTAAGCGCGATGCGGGCAATGATCAGGGCAAGGCCTGCTGCCACCAGCCCCATCCAGACAAAGGCGGCGACGCGCCAGTAGGTCAATGCATAGATGCCGATATAGAGGTCGAGCCGCAGGATCGACGAGATGACCAGCATGATGTTCTGCGCCACCCAGGCATAGACCAGCCGGCGGATCAGCGGATCGGCCGAGGTCTCGCTGCCGGGTCGCAGCGCTGCCAGCACGAAGCCGGCGGCAAGCAGTGCCGTGACGATCAAGGGATAGGCGCCACGATGCGCGTAGGAGGCGTAGCTCAGCCCATCGGGAAGCGCTGCCCCGCCCCACAGATAGGCGGCGTCGAGCGCCGTCTGCAGCGCAAACAGGATGTTGAAGACAATCAGGGCGCGCAGGATGGCGGCCTTGCCGAACAGGATGTCTTCGATGGTGGTGGCGGTTTTGCCGGCTTGAGCGCCGACCGCCGGCGCCGCGCGCGGGATGCGGCGAACCAGGCGCGGCAGGCGCGGTCGCAGAAAAGCCCAGACAGCGGCGAGCACGAACAGCCAGAAGGCAATCCGCGCCAGCTGGATAAGATCGAGCAGCCTCACGAGATCGATCAGCGACAGCCAGTAATCGATGACCGGATTGGCGGCACCGAACAGCGCCAGGAAGACCGCGCCCAGCGTCAGCGGCATCACCCAGACGGCGATCGCCGCCAGCCGGATGCGACGCCCATCGAACCGCCGCGCCGTCCTGCGCCAGCGGATGCAATCAATGACGAAGCGGAACGGCGCCGCCAGCCCGAACAGCACGATCTGCCCGGCAATGCGGGCGATGCTGTGCCGCAGCCGGCCGCTCAACGAAAGCGCGAAGACGGTCAGCGCCGCCAGCGCGATCGAGACCGACAGGGTGCTGACGTTTTCAGCCAGCGGCAGCAGCGCGACAAGCAAGGCGATGGGCTTGAGCCAGACCCGGCCGTCGTTGAAGGCGGCCGGGTGCACAGCGACGACCGCCGCGGCAATCAGCAGGGCGAACAGGAAAACCGTGATCCCGGCGGGCTGGCCATAGAACAGAAAATCCGCGAGCGCTGCCAGCAGGATGGCGACACCGAAACGGCTGCAATAGCTCGGCGCGGCGGAGAACAACGCTGTCATGACCTGGCTTTCCTGATGGCTTCCAGCCGAACCGTTGGCGGGCTTCTGCGGACAAAGGGAATGAGGGTTGCGACGGGACACGCGCGCGGCGGATCGGCCAGCCACCAGCCCTCGCTACGCAGTCGGTGAGGCAGGGACCAACGGGGCTTTGCTCGCTTGTGCATGCCGCTTGTCTCGCAAGCGGGCGGGGAAACGGCAGGGCGGATCCGAGGAGGTTTTCCGCAGGCCCGTGCAGTTTTCGTGCAGGGGTAAACGCTGCCGATCTCCCCCCTCGTGGGGGAGATTGGCAGCTTCATGCCCCGACTTGCCTCACCCGCCCACAAGCGGCATAGATCAGCCATGGAAACCTACCGTCCGCGCCGCTCCGTGCTCTACATCCCGGCCTCCAGCGACAAGGCCTTGGCCAAGATCGCGCAGCTTGCCTGCGATGCCATCATCATCGACCTGGAAGACGCCGTCGCTCCGGCCGACAAGATCGCCGCCCGCGAAAAACTGGCCGGCATTTTCGCCGGCCATTCCGAGAGACGCTGCGAGATGATCGTGCGCATCAATGCGATATCAGGCGAATGGGGCGCCGACGACCTGCTGGCGGCCGCAAGCTGCGAACCCGACGGCATCCTTCTGCCCAAGGTCGACACGCCGCGCGACCTGCTCGAGGCCGGCGACGTGCTTGACGACAATTTTACCCCCGACAGCGTGAAACTATGGGCGATGATCGAGACGCCCAAGGCGCTGCTCAACATCGGCGCCATCGCCGAACTTGGCCGCGATCCGGCCTCGCGGCTCAATTGTTTCGTTGCCGGAACGAATGATCTGGTCAAGGAGACCGGCATTCTGGCGACGCCTGATAGGCGCTACCTCGTGCCATGGCTGATGCAGATGGTGCTGGCCGCACGCGCCGGCGGCATCGACATGCTCGACGGCGTCTCCAACGATTTTCGCGACCTCGACGCCTTCGCCCATGAATGCGCGGAAGCCGCGGCCATGGGGTTCGACGGCAAGAGCCTCATCCACCCGGCCCAGATCGAAGCCGCCAACCGCGCCTTCGTGCCGTCCACGGAAGCGGTGGCCGAGGCACGCTCGGTGAGGGAAGCCTTCGCGCTCGCCGAGAATGCCGGCAAGGGCGTGATCGCGCTGAACGGCAGGATGGTCGAGCGGCTGCATCTGGCGCAGGCCGAAAAACTGCTGGCGAAGGCAGCCGCCATCGGGTCATAAATGCTCGATGGATGCGAGCGGGCTACAGCTACTCACGACAGGAATTGAACAATGAAACTCTACCGCTTTCTGTCCGCTCCGGACGATGCCAGCTTCTGCCACAAGGTGACAGCGGCGCTGAACAAGGGCTGGCATCTGTTCGGCTCGCCGACCTATGCCTACGACAAGAAGGCCAAAGCGATGCGTTGCGGCCAGGCCGTGGTTAAGGATATCGACGGTCAGGAATACGGGCCCGATACCAAGCTGAGTGACTGGTAGATTTGAAAAGCTCCGACGCAGGGTGTGTTGAGATTCAGGTCAGGCCGAGTCGAAAATGGTGGTTTCCGAGAACCGGAGCGGAGCGTACTTTTGGGTACGTGAGCACAGTTCTACCGCGACGCGGTAGAGCGGGGAAGCGCAGGAAGCCATCATTTGCAGGCCGGCATCACCTGAATATCAGCGCACCCTACTCCGCCGCCTCTTCGATCTTCTCCATATCTTCGTCCGACAGGCCGAAATGGTGGCCGATCTCGTGGATCAGCACGTGGGTGACGATGTCGCCCAGCGTCTCTTCGTTCTCGGACCAGTAATCGAGGATGGCGCGGCGGTAGAGCGTGATGCGGTTCGGGCCTTCGCCGGTCTGCGGGTTCCAGCGCTCGGCGATGCCGCGTCCCTCGAACAGGCCGAGCAGGTCGAATGGCGTTTCCAGCGACAGATCGTCCATGATTTCGTCGGTCGGGAATTCGGCGATCTGGATGACGATCTCGCCGGTCAGCTTGCGAAAATCCTCCGGCAGATGGGCGTACGCCTCCAGCGCCAGGAACTCCATTTCGTCCATCGAGGGCGAGAGTTCGTCGTGCCAGGTGCGGGTCTTGTAGATGCGGGCCATGCTTTGTCCTTTGATCCCGGCATATAGGCTTTCGCACCGGAATCGGCAAATGAACGGGCCGATGCGCCTGCGCCATCCCTGCAGAGAGGAATAAATTCCCCATGACTCTGCTTGACTCTTGGGATGCGCTCTGGAATCTATAGGAACATAACAGGAACAATTGTGAGTGGAAGCTGACCGTCATGGCGATGACCGCCGTGGCGCGGGAGACTGTTTTTGCCCTGCGCCGCCAGATCGCGAAAATCGAGGGAACGCTGCCCGAGCGCTTGGCTGCGCCGGCAGCCGCACCCTTTGATGCTGACGTCAACACTGATCTCACAATCGTCCGGCGTGGCATTGCCGCGGCGTTGCCGGATGCGTTCCTGCCTATCGGCGTCGGGCGCCTCGATGCCGCCCTGAGCGGCGGGCTGCCGAAGGCCGCCCTGAGCGAAATCCATGGGCTTGAAACCCGCGATGCCGGGGCCGTCGCCGGCTTCGCTTTGTCGCTCACCAGCCTGATCCTCAAGCAAACGCCGGGGCTGCCGGTGCTGTGGATCGGCACATCGGAGATTTTTCGCGAGGCCGGCTTTCCCTATGCCAGGGGGCTTCCCGCCTCGTTCGGCATCGAGCCGGAGCAATTGCTGTTTTCCGAGGCGCCAAGGCTCGTCGATGCGCTGTGGGTCGCCGAGGAGGCAGCCCGGATGACGGCGCTCGCCGCCGTCATCCTGGAAATCCGCGGCAATCCGCAGCGGCTTGACCTGACCGCGACACGCCGGCTGCATGCAAGGGCGCAAGCGGCCGGCCGGCCGGTGTTCCTGCTGCGGCAGGCGGCTGGGCCCGAACCGACGGCGGCACCCGTCCGCCTCATCGTCGCCTCGGCGCCGGCGGTGCCGCGCGACACCATCGCCGGGCCGCTGGCCGGCTCGATCGGCCGCCCGGCCTTCACCCTCACCATCGGCAAGAGCCGCACGGCTCTGCCTGGACAATTCACACTGGAGTGGAACCCCGATGAACGCGCATTCGACGAAAGAGCGGGCGAGGCAAGAGACCGGGCAAAGAATCCTGTCCCTGTGGTTTCCCTATCTGGCGGCGGAAAGAATCCTGCGCCAGCGTCTGGGGCGGTCCTGGCGTTCCCGGCCGTCGGATCACCCATCTCACCCGCCGCTCGTGATCAGCCATCGCGACCGCAACGCACAGCGCATCTCGGCCCTCGACGAGCGGGCTGAGGCGCTGCACCTGAAGCGCGACATGGGCATCGCCGATGCGCGCGCCATGCATCCGTCGATCGACGTCGTCGAGGCCGATCCGGAAGCCGATCGCCGCCTGCTCGAAGGCCTCGCCGACTGGTGCGACCGCTACACCCCGCTGGTGGCGCTGGACGGGGCAGACGGCCTGTTTCTCGACGTCACCGGCTGCACCCATCTGTTCGGCGGCGAGCGCGCCATGCTGGACGACATCCTGTCGCGCTTCTTCCATCAGGGTTTCGATGTCCGCGCCGGGCTTGCCGCGACGCCGGGCGCTGCCTGGGCGGCGGCACGCTTTTGCGGCGACCGCATCGTTGTGTCAGGCGAGGAGGAGGCGCTGCTGGCGCCCCTGCCGCTGGCCGCGCTGCGCATAGAACCTTCGACCCGCACCAGCCTGGAAAGTGTGGGCCTGCGCACGGCGGGCGCCGTCATGGCGGCACCGCGCGCGCCGCTCGCCCGCCGCTTCGGCGCCCTGCTGCTCCTGCGCCTCGACCAGGCGCTTGGCCGGCTCGACGAGGCGGTGTCGCCGCGCCTGCCCGTCGCGCCGCTTTCGGTCGAACGCCACCTCGCCGAACCCGTCACCCTGACCGAGGACATCGAACGGCTGGTGGGCATGCTGGCGGCGACCTTGAAGACCGATCTCGAGCGCCGCGGCGAGGGCGCCCGGACGCTGGCGCTGCTGCTCTTTCGCGTCGACGGCGCCGTCAGCCGCATCGCGCTCGGTACCTCGCGGCCGATGCGCGAACCCATGCTGATCCAGAAACTGTTCCATGAAAGGCTGGCCGCGCTCGAACAGGATATCGATGCCGGCTATGGTTTCGATCTGGTGCGGCTCTCGGTGTTGGCATCAGCCACCTTCGACATGCAGCAGGCCGATCTTGCCGGCGAGGTGACCGACGACGGCGCCGATATCGCGCTGTTCGCCGACCGCATCCGCGCCCGGCTCGGCGATGGCGCGGTTCTCCGGCCGGTCGCGGTCGAAAGCCATCTGCCGGAGCGTGCCGTCGCCACCATCCCCTTCACCGACGCGCCGTGCCGGACCACGCCGCCGAAGAAGCCGGACAGGCTGCAGGCACCAAAAACCATATTTCCGCCGGAACGACCGATCCGGCTGTTCCGCTCGCCCGAACCCATCGATGTGCCGGCCACCGAAATGCCGGAAGGACCGCCGCTGAACTTCCGCTGGCGGCGCGCGCTCTACCGGGTCAAGCGCGCCGAAGGGCCGGAACGCATCGCCGCCGAATGGTGGCGGGAAGCGCCAAGCGACGAGGCGGCATCGACGCGCGACTATTTCCGCATCGAGGATGCCGACGGCCGCCGCTACTGGCTCTACCGGCAAGGCCTCTACGGCGGCGCCTCGCAAGTCCCGCCGCGCTGGTTCCTGCATGGAGTCTTCGCATGAACGCGCTGACCGTCATTCCCTATGCCGAGTTCGGCATCCAGTCGAATTTCTCCTTCCTGCGCGGCGCCTCCAAGCCGGAGGAGCTGGTGGTCGCGGCCAAGCTCCTGGGCTTCTCGGCGATCGGACTTGCCGACCGCAACACGGTGGCCGGCGTGGTGCGCGCCTGGCAGCAGGCCAAGGTCGAAAAACTCTCCTATCACCCCGGCTGCCGGCTGGTTTTTGACGACGGCACGCCGGACATCCTCGCCTATCCCCAGGACCGCAAGGGTTGGGGGCACCTCTGCCGCATGCTGACGCAAGCCAATCTGCGCGACGAGAACGAAAAAGGCGCCACCCTTCTCCAGCGCGGCGACCTGCTCGAATGGGGTGACCTGATGTCGCTGGCGGTCCTGCCCGGTCTGTCGACGGGGGCGCAAGACAGTCTTGCCTTGCTTGGTGAGCTCAAGGGCCGTTTCGGCAGGAACCTGCGGCTTGGCGTTTCGCCCGACTACGCCGGCAATGACCGTTTCCGCATCGAGCAGGCGGCAGCACTTGCCGAGAGCGCCGGCATTCCGCTGATGGCGACCAACGACGTTCTTTATCACACCGCCGAACGGCGCCCGTTGCAGGACGTGCTGACCGCGATCCGCCTCAACACGCCCGTTGCCGAGGTCGGGCTGCAACTCTCCGCCAATGCCGAACGCCATCTGAAGCCGCCGATGGAGATGGGCCGCCTGTTCCGCCGGCATCCGCAGGCGCTGGCCGAGACGCTGCGGTTTGCGCAAGAGCTGACTTTTTCGCTTGGCGACCTCCAGTACAACTACCCCGACGAGCCGACGGAATCGGGTCTTGGTCCACAGGCTGAGCTGGCGCGACTGGCGCGGGAGGGAGCGGCGAACCGCTATCCGGCTGGTGTGCCGGATTCCGTGACCAAGCGCATCGAGGAAGAGCTCGCTTTGATCGAACGCCTCAACTATGCCCGCTATTTCCTGACTGTCTACGACATCGTCAAGTTCGCGCGCAGCAAGGATATTCTCTGCCAGGGACGTGGATCAGCCGCCAATTCGGTCGTCTGCTTCTGCATCGGCATCACCGAAGTGGGGCCGGAAAAAATCGATTCGCTCTTCGAGCGCTTCATTTCCGAGGAGAGAAACGAGCCGCCGGATATCGACGTCGATTTCGAGCACGAAAAGCGCGAAGCCGTAATCCAGTACATCTACGAGAAATACAGCGGCAAGCGCACGGCACTTGCCGCCGCCGTCATCAGCTATCGCGGCCGGTCGGCGCTGCGCGAAGTGTCGAAGGCGATGGGCCTGTCCGAGGATGTCAGGGCATCGCTTTCCGGCTCGATCTGGGGTTGGTCGACATCGGAGCTTGGCGAGAAGGAAGCCCGCGCCGGCGGCCTCGACCGCACCGACCCGGTGTCGAGGCACGTGATGGAGCGTGCCAATGAGATCATGGGCTTCCCCCGCCATCTCTCCCAGCATGTCGGCGGCTTCGTCATCACCAGGGACCGGCTCGACGAGATTGTGCCCATCGTCAAGACGGCGATGGACGAGCGCAAGATGGTCGAATGGGACAAGGACGATCTCGACGCGGTGAAAATCTTGAAAGTCGACGTGCTGGCGCTCGGCATGCTGACCTGCCTGCAACGCGCCTTCACCTTGCTCACGGATCACTATCCTAATGCGCGGGATGATTATGGGCAGCCCTATGTGTTGGCCACCCTGCCGCCGGAGGACAGGCAGGTCTACAAGATGATCTGCCGCGCCGACACGCTCGGCGTCTTCCAGATCGAATCGCGGGCGCAGATGTCGATGCTGCCGCGCCTCCAGCCGAAAACCTTTTATGATCTCGTCATCGAGGTGGCGATCGTTCGGCCGGGCCCGATCCAGGGCGACATGGTTCATCCCTATCTGCGCCGCCGGCAAGGCAAGGAACAGGCCGAGTATCAAAAGCCGGAGCTGGAAGCGATCCTCAAGAAGACGCTTGGCGTACCGCTGTTCCAGGAACAGGCGATGAATATCGCCATCGTCGCCGGCGGTTTCAAACCGGGCGAAGCCGATGAACTGCGCCGCGCCATGGCCACCTTCAAGCGCACCGGCACCATCGGCAATTACCGCGACCGTATGATCAATGGCATGGTCGGCAAGGGCTACACGAAGGACTTCGCCGAGCGCTGCTTCAAGCAGATCGAGGGCTTTGGCGAATACGGCTTTCCCGAAAGCCATGCCGCTTCCTTCGCCCTGCTCGTCTATGCCTCCTGCTGGTTCAAGACCTTCTATCCCGACGTGTTCTGCGCCGCGATCCTGAATTCGCAGCCGATGGGGTTTTACCAGCCGGCCCAACTCGTGCGCGACGCAAGCGACCATGGCGTCGACATCCGCGACGTCGACGTCAATTTTTCGGTGTGGGATTGTACGTTGGAAAAGGCGCCTTTCGATCCGGCCCGCATCCTGCCACGCCATGCCGAAATGCGCGGCGTCATCGAGACAAATCATGCGCTGCGGCTCGGCTTCAGGCAGATCAAGGGCCTGTCGAAGGAGCGCATGGAGGCTTTCGTCGAGCGGCGCGGCTCAGGCTATGTATCCGTCAGGGATGTCTGGCTGCGCTCCGGCCTCGATGTCGGCGAGATCGAAAAACTGGCGCAGGCCGATGCCTTTCGCTCGCTCGGTCTTGACCGTCGCGAAGCCTTGTGGGCGGTGCGCGCGCTCGACGGCAAGAGCGCCGCCGAAAGGCTGCCGCTGTTCGACCAGCCGGCGCTTCGCCTGCGCGAGCTGGAACCGGAGACGAGGCTGCCGAAAATGCCGCTCGGCGAGCATGTCATCCACGATTACCGCGCGCTCGGCCTGTCGCTGAAGGCGCATCCGGTCGCCTTCCTGCGCGAGCGACTCGACCGCGCCGGCGTCATCCCCAATGCGAATCTTCCTTCCGTGCGCGATGGCAGGCGCGTCTCCGTCGCCGGCCTCGTGCTGGTGCGGCAGCGTCCCGGCAAGGGCAATGCGATCTTCCTGACGCTGGAGGACGACAAGGCGGTGGCCAACATCATCTTCTGGCAAAGAACCTTCGACCGCTACCGGCCCATCGTCATGGGGGCCCGGTTCGTCAAGGTCACCGGAAAATTGCAGTCGGAATCGGATGTGGTCCACATCGTTGCCGAGAAGATCGAGGATCTGACGCCCTGGCTGACCGTGCTTCTGGAGAAGGTCAGCGAGGCTGCACCAGCGGTTCCTCCGAGAGACCTCGCCAAGGACGGTTCGGATCGCTTCAGCCCCGCCAAACAAAGCGCGCCGATCCGGCAGGATCTCGCAACGCTGTCGGAAGAAGCGGAACAGGTCATGCCCAAGGGGCGGAATTTTCAGTAGGCAAGGCCATGCCAAGAACGGAACGAAAGCGGACGTCGGCGATCCTTCGCGCCCCCCTCTGTCCTGCCGGCCTATTGGGTACAAGAAACGTGCCCCTCAGCCCGGCCCACCCAGACGCGGCGGTGGCGGGGCCAGAACATCCTCCACCGAAAGCGTCCGCGCCTCGGAAGGCAGCATGATCGGGATGCCGTCACGCACCGGATAGGCAATCTTGGCGACCCTGGAAATCAGTTCGCCGCGCTCCGGATCCCAGGCCAGCGGCCCCTTGGTCAGTGGGCAGGCCAAGAGTTCCAGCAGCTTGGGGTCGACCTTCTTCCCGTCACGTCCGTCCGCCATCGCGCCCTCTTACTGCAAACTCGACCCAAAATCCTCATTCTCGCGCGCCAGCGCCATTTCGGTGATGGCGATCAGCGTCTCGGCCCGGGTCTTCAAATCCGCCGCTTCGAGCAGCGCCTGTTTCTCGGCTGGCCCGTAGGGCGCCATCATCGACAACGCATTGACCAGCATGGCATTTTCGGCCCGGCTGACGCTTTCCCAGTCGGCCTCGAGGTCGTTGGCCTGCAGATAGGCGCGAAATGCCTTGAGCAGCGATGGCCGGTCGATCTCGTTGCCCGCCTGGTCCTCATCGAGATCGGCAAGGAAAGGCGAGGGCTTGCACTGGCGAAACGGCGTCTTGACCGTCAATTCATGGGCGATGCGGAACCGGCACACGCCCTGCAGCGAAATCAGGTAACGGCCGTCGCCGCTCTCGGAAAAGGCGATGATGCGCCCGGTGCAACCGACATTGCAGAGTTCCGGCTCGCCGTCGTCGCGCAAGGCGCCGTCGAGACTGGGCTGGATGACGCCGATGAGCCGCGAGCCGGCTATCGCCTCGTCCACCATCTGCAGATAGCGCGGCTCGAAGATGTTGAGCGGCATGCGGCCTCCCGGCAGCAAAAGCGCCCCCTCGAGCGGAAAGATAGGGATCGTCGACGGCAAATCCTTGGCGAGCCGGTAATGCGCGTTTCCCGCTTGCACCTCGTTCCTCCGATCGCGCCATCAAGAAGCGCGTGAGTTCTTGGCCCTAATCTGGCGCAATCATCGCCGACGCCAAGCCCGTGCGGCAAAACAACCGGCAGCCGGCTCAGGAAAACAGCAGCGCCGACAATTTGCGGCGCGCGGCCAGCGTCGCCTCGTCGGTCATGCCCCAGGCCTCGAACAGCTGCAGCAATTGCGTCCTGGCGCCATCCTCGTTCCAGGCCCGGTCGGCCTTGATGATGGCCAGCAGATTGTCGGCTGCGGCCGTACGGTCGCCGTTGGCGTTCTGGATCATGGCCAGATCGAAACGCGCCTGGTGATCTCCGGGATTTTCCGCAAGGCGCCGCTCGAATTCGGCTGGATTGCCGAGAGCCGCCGCCTGCGCCGCAACCGCCATCCTGGCGCGCAGGGCTGCCAGGGGCGGCGCATCCTTCTTGGCCTCCGGGGCTGTTGCCAAAAGCGCCTCGGCGCCTTCCGTGTCGCCGGCCTCGAACAGCAGCTCTCCCAGTCCGGCGATCGCCTCGATCGTCTCCGGCGCCTGCGCCAGGATGGCGTCATAAATGTCGGCCGCGGTCTGCATGTCGCCGGCGTCGCGCGCTTCGGTGGCCGCTGCCAGAGCTTCGGCCACCGGCGGCGCGCCATTGCCCTTGCCGCCGACCTTGGTGATGAATTCGTTGATCTGGCTCTCCGGGATGGCGCCCATGAAGCCATCGACCGGCTGGCCGTCCTTGAAGGCGATGACCGCCGGGATCGACTGGATGCCGAGCTGGCCGGCGATCGACGGATGGTCGTCGATGTTCATCTTGACCAGCTTGACCCTGCCGCCGGCGGCCTTGACCGCCTTCTCCAGCTGCGGCGTCAGTTGCTTGCAAGGTCCGCACCAGGGCGCCCAAAAATCGACCAGCACCGGCTGGCGGCGCGATTCCTGGATGACATCGGCGGCAAAGGCAGCCGTCGTCGTGTCCTTGATCACATCGGCGGGAGCGGCGGGCGTATCGCCAAGCGCGACTTTCGCCGGCGCCGGCGCGGTTCCACCATACTGCACCGAGGTGGTGTACTGGCCGCCATTGCCGCCAAAGGGGCCGCCGAACGGATTGTTGTCGCTCATCTCTTTACCCTTCCGTGGCGCCGCCGGCCGGCGGCCAGGCGCCCTATGCTTCAGACCATCGGTTTTAAGCCATCCATGTGGCGATCACGCGGAGACTTTCAAGATAGCAGCATCGTGCCCGGTTGCCTCGACGAATCTGATCAGGTCGCTCGCTGCGATCGATGTCGTCGCCTCATTGGTCAGCGGATGCCCATTGATCACCGCATGCTCCATCAAATCCTTGTCGAGCACGAGCTTGACCCTGTTTGCCGTGTCGTTGATGATGCCAAAGACCGTGACGGCGCCCGGCGTGACGCCGAGCAGCTCCATCAGCATCTCCGGTTTGCCGAAAGAAACCCGGCTGGCGGCGCCGATCACTTGGTGGATCTGCTTCAGGTCGACGACCGCGTCCTCGCCGACGGTGACCAGAAAGAAATTGTCTTTCTTGTCCTTCAGGAACAGGTTTTTCGTGTGCCCGCCGGCGATCTCGCCGCGCAGCGCCTGCGAATCCGCGACCGTGTAGAGCGGCGGATGGCGCTTCGTCGAGGCGGCAATCCCGAGTTCGGCGAGAAAGGCCATCAAATCGGTTTCGGTCTTCGGCATCGGTTTCGTCTTCGTCCCGTTTCTCTAGCCAGCCGTTTACGGCCAATGGGGCAGCCGACACAAGACCGTCATGCGAGATCACGGCACCCGCCCTTTTGCGGTGGCGCCCCCGCCGCGTGCCACTCGCGCGCCCGCCGGCGGCTTGCCGGCCTCGCTTGCCGGGTCGTAAAAAAGCCTGCGATTTCCCTGTTGCAATCGCCGCGCTCTTCAGCCATATAGGCCCGGCTTGCGGCCAAGACGCCGTGCGAGCGGGTGTAGCTCAGGGGTAGAGCACAACCTTGCCAAGGTTGGGGTCGAGCGTTCGAATCGCTTCACCCGCTCCAGTTTCCTCTAAGGAAATCAAGCATCGAAAAGCCGCGGTCCGCCGCGGCTTTTTCGTTTTTGGACATTGTCGAACTGGGAGCTTGGGCCGAACTGCGCTTCGTCCATCCGCCTCTCATGTCACATAAAATTACAGCCAGGAACGCTTCCCGCCTCGCCTCGTTAGCCCTCCATCACCTAACGATGGAGAAAAACCAATGCAGGATATTTCCGGTAAGCGCGTCGCTATCCTTGCGACAAACGGGTTCGAACAATCCGAGCTTGAAGTTCCGCTCAAAAAATTACGCGAGGCGGGCGCCGAGGTCGATGTCGTGTCGCTCGCTAGCGGCAAGATCAAAGGCTGGGACCTCAAGGAGGGGGTCGGGAGATTCCTGTCGACAAGACGTTGGATGAGGCGCGGGCGGACGATTATGACGCGATCGTCCTGCCCGGCGGGGTCATCAATCCGGATCTGCTGCGCGTCGAGCGAAAGGCCCTGGACTTCATCGAATCGTTCTGGTCGGCCAAGAAGGTCGTCGGCGCGATCTGCCATGCGCCCTGGCTTCTCGCCGAGACCGGCATCGTTAGGGGTCGCCGGGTCACGTCTTACAAATCGATCAAGACCGATGTGATCAACGCCGGCGGTCTGTGGGAGGACACCGAAGTCGTCACCGACCAGGGGCTCGTCAGCAGTCGCAATCCCGGCGATCTCGACGCGTTCTGCGACAAGCTCGCCGAGGAGATCAGGGAAGGGCGGCACGACAGAAGGGTTGCTGCCTAGCCGCCTGTCCGCCCAGACGATCGGTCGCGCAAGCTTTTCACAGTCAGCCCTTCGCCCCATCCGCCTTCCGCAGCGATGCCTGATGCACCAGCGAGGTCCAGCTGTTGGTCGAGGCGAGGTGGCAATAGAGCAGGCCGAGCGCGCCTGATTTGCGCAGGTCGAGAAACGCCTCGTCGCTCAATTTGTTGAAGGCCGGCTCGTCGATCACCTGGAAGTCGGTGAGGTTGAGAATTTCGCCGCCTTCCAGCGTTACTTTGCTCTGGCGCGGCGCAAAAAGGCCGTGCGCGTCGATCTTTTCGACCATCTCGCGGGTGGCTCGGAAGTCGATCTGGAACTGGTTGCAGAAGGCGAGCGCCTGTCTGGTCGCTTCGGTCGGCTCGTTGCCGGCGAAGAACGGCAGGATCTTGTCGTCGCGCAACGGCGCCAGCAGCTGGTCGACGACACGGTCGCTTGCCCGGTCGGCGCACAGCGTCAGCCGGCCGGCCGATGTCGGGTCTTCGGCCAGGATGAAGGGATAGCGCCGGACATAGGCGGGGATGTAGTGCGGCCCGGTCCATTTGCCGTCGGCATCGACGAACAGGTTCTCGTTCTGGCGCACGCCGGTGATGATCACCGGCGACTTGGCCGGGCCGATGAAGACGATCGGGTAGGAGCGCATCGCCGCCGGCATTTCCGACGCGACCACCGGAATGGCATGCGCCGAGCGGGCGAAGCCGAAGTCGCTGCGCGCTGTCAGGCCGAGCGAGCCGTGCCGCGCCGGATTGAGCGCCTCGGGCCTCGAATAGAACAGCGGCAACGCATCGCTCGGCACGTCCGTCTTTGCATCCGCCATCATCCGTCTCCCGCACGCCCATCAGGCTGCCAATGGTCCCGAAGCCGGGATCTATGCTTTGTTTGCGCTGATCTTGGATCGAAAGGAATCCCGCGCAGGACAAAGTACTACAGCGTCTCTTGCGCGCATAAAAGGACAGGCGGTGCTGTATCTTTGGGATTTGCGGCGATCGATTGTCTTGGGGAACACGACCGCGGCCTGCCCGCCTCTGGACAGCTTGCGGCGAAGCGGCGACAGTGCCGCCGCTGGAGCAATTCCGGGAAAAACGTGCAGCGGTTTTCCCTTGGCAATTGCGGAGAAACAAAAAGCTGGATCGGATCCGAACGCTGAACCGCTCCAGCGCACAGATTGAGGCAAACGGGATGGCGTCGGTGTCGGATTTCGAGCAGGGACAAACCTTCACCATCGAAGCCGGGGGCAAGCAGATCCCGCTCGAACTGAGCGCGGTCAAGCCCATCGCCGCCAGCCCGCGCCCGGGTGGCGGTTTCTCGCTGCTGTTTAGAGGCCCGCGCGACATCGCGCTGCCGCAGGCGACCTACCTTTTCACTGGGGAGAGCGGCAGCCACGAGATCTTCATCGTGCCGGTCGCCGCCGATGCGGCCGGGCGGCTGTACGAAGCGGTGTTCAACTAGGCGACGTTTGCTTTTTGAGGCGACGCTTGCGCTGCGGCGCGAAACCTTGACGCCAGCGGGACAGCCATCGTCTCACCCCGCCCCGCCACTCGGCGCCGCACATTCCATCAAATCGTATACACCCTTGTCCTCGACCACCGCAAAACCGAGCCTGACATAGAGCCACCTGGCCGGATTGTGCTTCTCGACGTGGATCGATACTGATTTGCCGGCTAACCATGCCTCGTCGATGAGATCGCGCAGCAGTGCGGTGCCGTAGCCCTTGTGGCGATGCTCCGGCAGGAAGGCAATGTCGATGATGCGGTGCTGGCTTGGGCAGCGCTCGATGTAGAGCCGGCCGATGTCTTCGCTACCGCGTTCCACCACCAGCCAGTCGGCCTCGGGATAGTGTTTTTGGTAATGCGCGTGCTGCGCCTGGAACTGCATGCCGAGGAATTCGGCCTTCTGCGCGTCGCTCCACGACGTCACCGCGAGTTCTTCCATGCGCGTCGAGGCGTAGAGCCGCGACAGGAACGGCAAATCCGCCTCTGTCGCAGGGCGGAAGCCGAGCCCGGCCTTGTCAGACCGGGACCAGGCCGGACGTGCCTGTTTCGTTTCTGCCACGCGACCGGAAATCAACCGTCAGACCGGGGGCGTCAGGTCGCGCACGACGACGATCTGCTTGAGATTGTTGTCGGTCAGCGACGTCCAGTTATACTCCCATTCGGAACTGTCGATGCCCATCTGGTTGATCGTCCACAGGCCGTTGGTGCCGTCCGGCATGCGCGCCAGGCTGAACAGAGCAAGCCGGCCATCGGCATTGTAGTTGAGCGTCAGGCGCGTCGAGCGAAGGGATGCGCCGAAATCGCGCCATCCCGACCAGTTCTGGGTGTAGGCATCCCATTGCGCGTTGAATTGGAGGAAATGCTGGTCGGCGGCGACCAGCACAATATCGCCGTCGCCCTGGATGCCGGCGGCAAGCGCCAGGTTGGACGCCCTGGAGTAGCCAGGTGTCGCCCACTGCGTCCACGTATCCGATCCGGCGGGCATCTGGCGCGTATGCAGCACCTGGCCGCTCTGGGTCAGGGCGAAGAGATTGGTGGCGCCGAGCGGGCCGATCACCGGCGCCATCTCGATGAAGCCGCCTGTCTGGGTCGTGTCGATCTGCACCCAACCCGTCCAGTCGGCGGCCTTCAAGGCCCGCGCCTTCGCCTGCTGGCAGCGATAGAGATGCAGGTTCGAATTGATGCCGAACAGCGCGATGCGGCCGTCACCCTGGCGTATCGCCGAAACCGTCACCAGCCCGCCGGGGATCTGGATCCAGTCGCTCCACGGTTTGGCCGGCGGCGCCGGCACCTCGACGGTGACGACGATCGGCGTCGTCGTGCCCGGTGGCGTGATGGTTTTCTGCACCTGCACGATCTGGTCCGGATTCTGGTAGATCCACCAGATGCGGCCCTGATTGTCGGTGACGAAGACTTCGATGCGGCCATCGGCATCGCGCGCCATCGAAAGCTTCTGGTAGCTGGTGGCGCCGGGCGGCGTGCCGATGCTCATCGGCGCGGTCCATTTCTCGACCGGGCCGATCTGGTTGGCGTCCTCGGTGATGAAGGACAGGTTGGTGGTTCCCGATGGCTGCGCGACCACCGCGACGCGGCCGTCCCTGGTCAGCCCCGCCGTCATGATCACCCAGGCGCCGGGCGCGATGAACGACCAGGCCGAAGGCCATGGCCCGTCCGGCGAAAGCTGCGCCTTCTGGATCAACTGCCCCTTGGCGGAATCGATGCCAACCACCATCAGCCGAGACAGTTCGAAGAATGACGCGCCGGCCGGCTTGTGCTGGTAAATGGGTGGGGGGCTGGACGGCGCCGGGCGGGCCCCGGCCCTGGAGGGCGCTTTCCGCGCCGGCGTCTTCGCCGCGGGGGCCTTCGACTTCGGTTCTGCGTTCTTGGCCATGATATCGGTCCTGCCCTGTTGGCTCGGTCAGCCTCTTGGTGGGAAAATGCCTTGCAGCGCGATGCAGAAATAGCAGGTGAGATAGGGCTGCATATTGTTGTGCGGCTGGTCGCCGCCGATCGGCCGCACCGCCTGATCGCTGAGCGGCGTCAAAGTGGCCGTCGCCGAGTAGGACTGCCCGGGAGCCGTCCGCGCGAAAGATCGTGCGGGACTTGGCGCCGCCAGATTGGCGGGATTGACGTTGGCCATCAAATTGTGCCCGTGCTGCGGCATCTCCGATATCAGCAGCGACACTGTCTGCGAACCGCCCGTCTCACCGAGATCGTGCAGCGAAAGCCCAGGTCCTTGCCCTGGGTGCATCGGCGCGCGGCCTTGCAGATCGGGCAAGGCAAAGTTGGACTTGCCGTCGCCGCCATAAGTGGTGCCGAGCAACGAGAACAGCGCTGTGTTCTGCGACAGCGGTAGGAGCTGGCCATCGCACCAAGCCCAGCCGCTGGGCGCGAAATTGAAGGGAAAGATTCGGATTTCGGCGACGAATGGGTCAGCCATGATGTCCTCTCAGGTCGGCGACGGAAAAATGCCGAAAAGCGAAATGATAAAATTGACGCAGAGATACGGCTGGAAGTTCGTATGCGGCTGGCTACCGCCGGTCTGCCCGGCCGTCTGCGGGGACATCGCCGCAGCCGCCGGTGCCTCACGATAGATTTGTGACGCGCCGACCTGCCCGGTCATGTTGCCGGCCGGGGTGCTTGCCCCGGCATTGTTTAGCGAAGCAAGGAACGGATGCGTGTGCGATGGCATCTGCTGGGGCGTAAGCGTGACTTCTTCCGCGCCACCAGTTTGGGAAAGAATGAAATCGGCGCTTTGATGGATCGGAAGGCGGCCGCGCAGGTCGGGCAGCGCGAATGTGCTCTGGCCATCGCCGCCATAGGTGGTACCGATCAATTGGAAAAGCGTCTCGTTCTCCGAGATGGGCAGCAGCTGCCCTTCGCAGAACATCCAGCCGGCTATCGCAAAATTGCCGGCAAACATGCGAATTTCGCCAACGAAGGGTTGTCCCATGGCTGCGCTCCCTCAATTCGGCGACGGGAAGATGCCCTGCAAAGCGATGCAGAAGCTCAGGGTCAGAAATGGCTGCATGTTCAAATGCGCCTGGTTGTTGCCGACGGAGGCCAGCGTACCGGGATCCATCGCCGTGACGTTCCCGGGCGGCGTATAGGTGTTGGCGACGGTTGCCAGCAGATTGCCCGTGGGCACCGGCACATCGGCACTGGCGGTGGTGGCCTGCTCGACATGACTATGAAACGGCAATTCCGCGATCGAAAGCGTGTGCACCTGTTCGCCGCCGCGCTCGCCCAGCGTGTGCCCGCCGCCGACATGAATCGGCACGCGCCCGCGATAGTCGGGCAGCGCGAAATTCACCCGGCCGTCGCCGCCGAAGGTGGTGCCTAGCAGCGAAAACAGCGCTTGGTTCTGATTGATGGGCAGCAACTGTCCATTGCAGAGCGCCCAGCCCTTTGGCGCGAATATGAAAGACATAATTCTGATTTCGGAAATAAATGGTTCCGACATCGCCACCTCCTCGTTGTTTCCGCATACTAACGCACCACAGTGACATTACGCAACGACAGGAGAATCGCAAATAGAGAAATATCGTGAATGCGCTTTTATTAAAATTCGGCAGAAATCCATTTAGCAACTGGGTAGAAATCGTCATCGCTCGAACGTTCCCCGAGTGAATACCAACCTGATCAAACTGAACTGCCGCATAGAGCCCGATCAAAGGTTGAGAACCTTAGTGTAGCTTGCCGAATAAATGATTTGGTTGATCAGGGCGGCGTTACCGGCAGAGTATTCACCAGCACGATTGTACCCACTCCACCCGTGTCATCGTAGGTAGGTGCGCCCACATTGTCGTCCTGTACGACGCCTCCGGCGGTGCCCGCCACCGAGCCGTTGCGAGACAGATTGAAGTGTGTACTGGCGTTGAAGTTGCTTAAGCTGACGTCCACAATTGCATTTGGCCCGCCGGCGAAGGTGTTTTGCTGCACACCCGCACCGCCGAGCACGAGGTTCATCGTGCTTGTATCCCCGGCCGTGCCGCCATTATCGGCAAAGAATGCGGAGAACGGGAATGCGCTACCTGGCGCAGTCACACTGTTGCCGAACACTGAAGCATTCATTGTCGCGCCACCATCGTTGTTCTGCAGGTGGATACCTGTATTGCCCCAGCCGGCGATGGTGTTGTTCTGGATAAGCGTGGTCAACGAGCCGCTGGCGCCTGCGGAGCGGACGAAGATGCCATCGGAATTCGAGCCCGTTTTGGCAACCAGCGTGTTGCCGACGATTCTGCCGGTCATAGTGCCGAGGTCCTGGCCCTTGGCGACGAAGATGCCGACCGTGTCGAAGGCATTGGCGCCGCCATCGCTGTTGACGTTGTTCGAGATGTTGAAGGTCGTCGTCGCGGCGGACGTGTTGCCGGCAGAGCCGCTGCGCACCGAAATTGCCGTGCCGCCGCCCGGTATGATCGTCTGGCCATTGTGGAAAATATTGTTGGTGGCGACCACATCCATGGTCGTATTGTTGTTGGCGACCGCCTCGAAGAAGTCGGAGCGCGTGCCAGAGAACGTGTTGTTGTCGAGCGTCACATTCGCGGTTGCGTTGTTGTAGACGGTGAAGCCGACATTATCGTTGCCGAGGGTTGAACTGATCAGGCCGAACGTGTTGCCGCTCATGGTCAGCCGGTTCAGCGTGCCGCTGGTGTTCCAGACGGCGAGATTTCCGTACGCGCCGCCGCTGATGTTGGAACCAGTTATCGAGGCGCTGCCGAGCAGATTGTCAAAGCGGACAGCGCTTTCTTCAATATCGCCGGCATCGTTGGAGCCGTTGACGCCGCTGATGGTCATGCCGGTCATCGTGAAGCCGGTAACCGTCTTGCCGTAGATAGCGAAGTTGGAGAAGTCGTTGAGCTGCATGTTGGCCAGCGACACGTTCGCCGTGCTGCGCAGGAAGATACCGGTGCCGCCTGTGCCGGACGTGGTGTTGCCGGCTGCGGTGCTGCCGTTGAGGATATCGCCGCCGGTCTTATTCGAGATCGTGCCGCCGGAACCTGCACTACCCGTACCCGTCACGGTCAGTCCGCCGCCTGAGCCGGTGTTGTCGAGGACTATGCCTGCGTTGCCGCTCAATCCTGTGGACGAGATACTCTGGAAATTCAGCCCGCTGGCGCCGATCGTCGTGTTGACGACATTGAGCGCCGTGCCTGTGCCGGACGCGATCGTGTTGCCGGCGCCCTGCACCGTCACCGTCCCTCCGCCCGTGGCGCTGAAGCCGTCGCCGCTCGTTGTGTTGATCGCCAGCCCGCCATTGGTGAAATTGATGGTTGCGCCGGGATTGCTGGTCAGGATGACGGCGGCGTTGACGCCGGTCGAGAGCGTCTTGACTCCGCCGCCGAAGTTGATCGTGCCGCCAGCGTTGCTGAGCACGGCAATGCCCAGCCCGCCATCGTTGCGGGTGATCGAGCTGGCGCTGTCGAAATTGACCGAGCCGCCGGCCATGCCGCGGATGTTGGCGACATTGCCGCCAGGATTGGTGATGTCGACATTGTTCAGGTTGACGACCGCGCTGACGTCGTCATTGCCCGGCGTGCCCTGGTCGCCATCGACGACGAAGGCATTGTTCGCAGCCCCTGCGTCGGTCTGGATGGCGACATTGTTGAAGGTGTAGGTGCCGGTCGCATTGTTGGTCGAATCGCCGAGAATGACGATGCCGGCCGTGCCCGTCAGGCTGGCATTGTTGACGGTGACGCTGCCCGCCGCGCCGTCGATCACAATGCCGGTGCCGCCGGTGTCGTTGAGCCCGTTCGCCACGGCGGTGGTGAAATTCACCGAACCGCCGGCGGTGTCGGCGACGACGATCATGCGCTGGCCGGCGGTGGCTTGCGTGATCGTGCCGGCATAGGTGACGGTGGCGGTGCCGCCATTGACGTTGAACGCCGTGCCGCTGGGGCTGACGATGGAGGTACCGGTACCGAAATTGAACGTGCCGCCCGAGCCGTTGAGGATGTCGACGCTGGCATTGCCGCCATTCAGCGTCGTCGTGCCGACGAAACTGTAGATGCCGTCCGCATTGTCGAACTGCAGGCCGGTACCGTTCGTTGCCGACAGCGCGCCGGTGGCGAAGTTGAGCGTGCCGCTGTGCCCGCCCGCGACGCTGACCAGGGTCGCATTGTTCGACTGGCTGACATTGCCGGTATAGTTGAGGTTGGCGGTGCCGCCGCTGACAGCGATGGTTGCCGCGCTGCCGCCGACCAGCGAGCCGGCGCCGAGATTGATCGTCCCCAACCCGATGACGTTGGTGAGGACGACGGCGCTGTTGCCGCCGGCGCCGTTGCTGGTCGAGGAAAAATTCATGCCGGTGGCCGCGACGGTGACGCCGCTCAGGTTCATCGCCACACCGGTGCCCGTGGCGATGGAGTTGCCCACGCCGGTCACGCTGACCGCGCCGAAGCCCGTGGCATTGAAGCCGGCGCCTGCCGAGGTCACGATCGTCAGACCGCCGCCGTTGAAATTGACCGTGACCGGGGCGCTGTTGCCGGCAATGTCGACGCCAAGCCCGCCGCCGCTCATGCCGATGGCGTAGCTGGCGCCGCTGATGTTGTAGGTGCCGCCGGTGTTGGCGGTGATCGATATGCCGGTGCCCCCGCCGGTAAAGCTGTTCGAGGCGCCGGACACCGTCACCGTGCCGCCTGCATTGTTGTTCAGCGATATGCCCAGCCCGCTGGCCGTCAGATTGCCACTCAGGGCGACGAGGCCGGCGCCGGCAAGCCGGCTCTGGACATTCAGCGCCGGACTGAATGCGCCCGAATTGCTGACAGTGCCCGAATAGCTGACGGCCGCCGTGCCGCCGACGACATTGAACGACGCGCCCGTTGCGCCGGTCAGCGAACCAGTTCCAAGTCCGACGATGCCGCTGACGTTGGTCAGCCTGACATTGTTGGCGCCGCCGACCGAATTGGTCGAATCGAGCGCGATGCTGGCGGCGACGCCAGAGAGATTGATCGCCTGGCCGGTGGTCGCCCTCACCGTTTCTGCGGCAGCGGTAGCTGTGATGCCCATCGTGCCGCCGGTTCCAACAATGCCGGTGCCGCTGGCGGTGTCGATGGTCACGCCGCCGGTGAAGCTGACCGTGCCGCCGGTTTGCGAGACGCCGACGCCGGTGGTCGTGTCAATGTTGGCGAGGCCGGTGATGTTGAGCGTACCGCTCGCCACCTGAATGCCGCCGCCCGCCGTGACGGCGCTGTTCAGTGTCACCGTGTTGAAGGTGAAGACGCCGGTGTTGCCGGCGTTGATCGCCATAATGCCGGCAGTCGTCGCCGCGGCAACGCTCGTGTTGCCGGTGACGGTGAAGGTACCGGCGACGCCGTCGAAAATGATGCCGCCGCTGCTGCCGCCTGAACTGATGCTGGTCACCACCATATTGACGGTCAGCGGATCGAGATCGAACGCCGCGCCATTCCCCGTGAAGACGCCGCCGCTGCTGCTGTTCAGCGTGAAATTGGTGGTCTTGGTGTTGGCGAGGACGCCGGTGCCGCCATTGTTGAAGACGCTGAACGCGCCGAGATCGAGGGTGCCGCTGGTGTTGGTGAAGCTGAGGCCGTCGCCCTGGACGCGCCCTGGGCCTGGTGAGCCAACACCGATCGTTCCGGCGCTGACAGTGCCGCCGGCGCCGTTGGAGTCGAAGCGGACATTGTTGAAGGCGATGCCGCCGCCAGTGCCGCCGAGCACAGTGTTGTCGGCAAAGGACTGGATCTCGACCGAGTTGTCCGTCGCGCTGATGTTCTGGCCGGCAAAGGACGCGGCCAGCGCCGATCCCGTCGATTTCAGCGTATTGCCGTCGATCGAAAGCAGAAGCGTGTTGGCCGGCGCAGCTGATGTGGAGAAATCGAGCGCCCTGCCGCCGGCCGCGATGTCGTTGTTGCGGAGGAAGAAACTGGAGGCGGACGTCGCGTTGACGGCGACACCAGTGCCGGTGCCTGTGTTGCGGATGATGAGGTTCTGGAGGCCGCCGGTGACGACGCCCGAGCCTGATGTCGCCAGATCGACCACCGAGCCGGCTGTGTTGCTCTGCAGGATCGGCCGTAGCGTGTCGATGCCCGCCGGTGCCGCGATGATCGGCGAGTTTTGCACGGTGGTGAAATGGAACGCAGCCGAAGCGCCGGCGCTGGTATCGACGCCAAGCTGCGAGACATCGACGGCCGCGTCGTCGCTCTTGAAGGCGAGCAGTACCTGCCCGTCATCGAGTTGGAACGACGTACCGCCGAGGTCAATCGTCGCCTGGCTGCCGTCGACGTTCTTGTCGATGAGCACAATGACATTGGCGGTAGATGCCTGGGCGTTGGCATAGGTGCCTGGATTGAGCAGGCTGCCGTCGCCAAGGGCGGTGGCATCGGCGGTGACATAGTAGACCTTGTACGAAGACAGGTTCGACGTGTCGCCGCTGAAATTGACGTCGTTGAAATTGTAGTCGCCATTGGTCGGCAGCGTGTCGGTGGCGTGGATGACATGGCCGTTGCCGAAGGTCTCGATCTTCGATTCGGCCGGGCTGCCGCCGTCGCCGAACACCAGCCTGGCGTTGGTGGCGCTGGAGAACTGGACGCCCTGGGCGACCTTGGTGATGGTCGACGTCTGGCCAGCCGGGCCAGGATTGTTGTTGAGGAGGTCACCGAGCTGGATCGTGCCGGTGCCGGTCGTGCCGGCCATGTCGATGCCGATCGACCCTGTGGAGTTGCCTCCATCGACATCAAAATCGTCCGCCGTGATGGTGCTCGTGCCGAGCGCCGCACCGTTGAGGTCGAGGCCGACGGCGTTGGTGGCGCTGGCCGCGATCCCGATGTTCAGGCTGTCGAAGCTCAGCGCCGAACCGAGCGTGCCGGAAATGTCGACGCCGCGCGAGGTGATGTTCTGCAGGTTGACCGCGCCGAGGTCGATGGCGCCGCCGCCGACATTGTTGAGCGACACCCCGGTCGCGGCGCCGTTGCTCGAAATCGAATCGAAGGTGATGCCGCCTGCGCCGACCGTCGCGCTGTCGAGATCGAGCGCGGTGCCCGTGCCGGTGGTGATGGTGTTGCCGGCGCCGCTGACGCTGACCGTGCCGGCGGCGAAGGTGCTGGCGGTGAAGCCGGCGCCGCTCGAGGTGGTGATGACGAGGCCGCCATTGGTGAAGGCCAGTGTGCCCGTGCCCTGGGTCGGACCGATGCTGGGGAGCTTGACGATGGCGCCGTTGGTGCCGCTGCTGGTGTTGAAGATCTTCGAGGTGCCGGAGAAGGTGGCCGTTCCCTCGGACGATCCGTCGAACAAGACGCCGACGGCGCTGCCGGTATGATTGATCGTGCTCGAAATATTGTACACGCCCTCGGCATTGCCGCTGAAGGTGAAGACCGCTGTCCCCGGCAGCGCTACTGCCGAGGTCGAAACGACCGAACCGCTCATGTTGAGCTCGCTCCAGTCGCCGCCGCCGACTTGCAAGACGCTGCCCGCGCCGACGTTGATCGAGCCGGTGTAGTTCAGTGTGGCGTGGACAAGATCATTGCCGCCGGCGAGCGTGATCGCTGAACCAGTGGTGCTTGTCGTCGCGCCGATGCTGGCGCTGCCGCCATTCCCGCCAACGTTGACGGTCCCGCTCGAGGTCGTCAATGCGATACCGATCTCGGCGCCATCGATGTTCAGGGTGGATCCGGCGACATTGGCGATGTTTATGGTGCCGACCAGCGGCCCACCAATATCGAACCCTCTGTAGCTGACGTCGAGATCGGTCTTGCCGGTGAAATTGACCACGCCGGCGCCGCTCAGGCCGATCAATGAAGCGCCGATGTAGCCGGTATCCCTCAGGCCGCCAATGTTGACGTCGCCGCCGAGATTGATACCTCCAAGCAGCACACCAGCGCCGGCACTCGTGGACACGGCCGAGACGCTGTCGAAGGCAACGCCGCCGGCGCCGACATTGGCGCCGAACAAGATAAGACCGTCGGCGCCGGAATTGATCTCGTTGCCCGTGCCGGTGACCGTAACGGCGCCGGTGGTAAAATCTCCGAAGGCGATGAAGCCGGTGCCGGTCGTCGTCGTTATGTCGAGACCGCCATTGGTGAAATTGATCGCGGAATTGGTGTTGGGGGCCGGTGTGCCTGCGGGGAAATTGCCAACGAGACCCAGGCTGACGGCGTCCGTCGCGCCCGAGCTGATCACCTTGCTGGTGCCCGAGAAGGTGATCGCGGCCGAGTCGTTGCCGGCAATGACGATATTGCCGCCAGCGGCCGCGTTGGTATCAGTCAGGTTGCCCGACAGCGTCACCGAGCCGCCAGTCATGCTCTGGATCGAAACAGCCGCGCCGGTGCCGTTGCTGTTGATGGTGCCGGCATAGGAGATGATCGCGCTGCCGCCGCTCCCGGCAGTCGTCGAGCCGACATTGAAAGCCGTGTTCGCGCCGGTGTTGGTCAGCGTGCCGTCGCCAATGGTCACCGTGCCGGTCAGGTTCTGCAGGTTGATGCCGCCGCCGGTCAGCGTGCCCGCCGGACCGCTGTTGGGCAAGCTGCCACGCGTGACCGTGATGTCGCCGCTGCCGCCATCGACGTCGAGCAGCGTGCCGGCGACGTTGATGTTGTTGTTGGTGATCGACAAATTGGTGTCGAGGCCGACGACCTTGAACGCTGTCTGGCCCACGGCGACATTGCTGACCGTGACGCCTTCGATGAAGATGCCGCCGGTATTGACGAAGCCAGCCGCGCTCCCGTCGACGAGGAAGACCGAGCCGCTGCCGCCGCTGAAGTCGAAAGCGGTGTCGCGCACCTGGTTGTTGCCGAGCAGATGCAGGGTATCGCTGCCCGTGCTCTTGACCACGCCCTCATCGCCGGTGACGTTGCCGCCAGTAGCGCCGAGATTGCCCTGGACATTGACCGGCTGGACGGTACCGGAGGTGAGGATGGAGGCGCCGTTGCCGAAGCCGATGATCGACTGGCCGGAATCGAGCGTGAACGGGGTGCCGCTGAGATCGACGGTGCCGACAAAGGCGAAGTTCAGCGTGCCGGTCATGGCATCGGCCTCGGCGACCGTGTAGGTGGTCACGTCGGCGCTGAGCCCGTCCGTGTTGGCGTGGACGATGCCACCGCCCTGGGAAATCATGATGGTCCCACCGACCGCGCTGGCCAGATGGGCGGCGCCGGTGAAGTTGACGTCGTCGAAATCATAATTGCCGAGCGTCGGATCGAGCCCGATCGTGTTGACGGTGTAGCCGCCGGCGGCGGCGCTGATGGAGGACTGCAGCCCATCGGCGGACGTGCCGTCGCCGAAGGTGAAGTTGGCGTTGGCCGAGGTCGCGGTGGCGCCGCTCGACGACAATTCGACGCCGACGCCGACATTGGAAATGCTGGAGCCGCGCAGGAAGGTGATGGTCTTGTTGCCGGTCGTCGACGACAGGTCGATGCCGCGCGAGGTCAGGCTGCCGGTGCCGGTGATCGTGGTCAGGCCGAAATCGGCCCTTGTCGAGGAACCGCTGAAATCGATGCCGGTCTGGTTGGCGCCGGAGCCCATCGTCACATTGGTTGTTCCAAATGTGACATCGGCATTGGTGAGGGCGAAGTTGATGCCGGCCGGACCGACGGTCGAACCCATCGTCACGCCGGTGGTGCCGAAGGTGACGGCGCCGGCATTGTTGGTGATGTCGATGCCATTGCCCGTGGCGCCCGACACGGTCACCGCCCCGAAGGTCGCCGATGCGGTGCTGGCGACATTGGCGACGGCCAGACCAGTGGCCGTGGCGCCGGTGATCGACAGCGGAGCGGTGACGTTCAGCGTCGCGGTGCCGGCAAGGCCGGTGACGACGGCGCCACCGCCGCCCGTCGCAGACAGTGTCGAGCCGATGAAGCTGATCGCGCCGCCGACCGGGGGCAGCGTCGAGCCGATCGCGAAAAGATTGCCGGTGCCGGTGGAGGTGATGGTGCCGCTGAAGGTCACCGAGCCGCCGGTGGTGCCGTCGACCTTGACCGCCGCGCCTGGCGCGGTTGCCGAGCTGGAGACGTTGGCCGCTACGCCGACTATCGCGCTACCGCCGGAAACGACGACACCGTCGCCAGCGCCCGAATTGGTGATGGTGCCGCCGAGGATCGTGATCGAGCCCGTATTGTTGGTCAGGCTGACATCGGTGCCCGCGACATTGGTCGTCACAAGATTGGTGATGGTGAAGGTCGATGACGAAGCGTTGATTGCAAGGCCGTTGATGCCGGCAGCGGTGCCGCCGACAGTGACATTGCCACCCAGGAACTGGCCGCCCGAGACGGCATTGAAGTTGAGCGCCGTGGCCGTCGCAACGCCTGTCGTGATGCTGTCGAACGCCATGCCGCCGGTGCCGATGGTGATGCCGTCGAGATTGATCGCCCGGCCGGTGCCGGTGGTGATCTGCTCCGTGCCCGCGGCCGCGACTGTGATCGTGCCGCCCCCGGTGGCATCGAAGCCGGTACCGGTCGTCGTGGTCAGGTCCAGCCCGCCGGTGAATTTCACCATGCCGCCGGTGTTGGCGGACAGGTCGATCGCGTTGGCCGAGCCCGTGCTGGCGGTGATCTTGCCGCCGAAGGTGGCGGTGCCGCCGGTCTGGCCGATGATCCTGACCGCGTTGGCCGCATTGGCCTGGTCGATCGTGCCGTTGTAGGTGACGTTGGGCACCGCACCGTTGATGTTGAAGGCTACATCGCCCGTGTTGGTGATGGAACTCGCGGCCGCGAAAGTCAGCGTGCCGCTCGAGCCGCTCCAGACGGCCACGCCCCTGCCGCCGCCACTGATGTCGAGATCGTCGAAGGTGGCGATGCCGTCGAAATTGTTGGCGAACAGCCCGACGCTGGCGGCACTGGTAATCTTGGTGTTGCCGGTGAAATCGACGGTCGCGCTCGAATCGACAAGCACGATGCCGGTTTGAGATGCGGTCTGGACAGTCAGGTCGTCGACCGAGACCGTGCCGGTCACACCATTGAGGTAGAGGCCGGACCCGACATTGCTGGCCGTCACGCCCTGGACGGTCAGGCCGTTGATGCCCAGGCCGTAGATCGCCGAGCCGGAACCCCCGGAAATGTTGAAATCGAGCAGCGTGTTGCCGTTGCCCAGCGTCACGACATTACCGCCGCCGGAACTGGTCAGCGTCGCCGCACCCGCTGAATCCGATATGGATTCGTCATGATGGATGTTGGTGCCGGTGACATTCAACGGCACCCCGCCGAGCGAGAACGCGCGGTCATTGCCGAACGAGGCCAGTTCCTGTCCGTCGCTCAGCGAGAAGCCGGTGGCGTCGTCGATTGTCCCGCGGTTGACCAGGACAATGATCGCGTCGCTGGCGGTAATGCTGTCGGCATATTCGATCGAGGCGAGGTCGGTGATCGACGTGCCGCCGCCCGAAGCCCCGGCCGCAACGAAGATGTAATTGCGCAGATCGTAAAGTTGCGGGCCGGAAAACGCGGTCGTGCCGAAAGCGTAGTGGCCGCTGCCCTCATTGAGCCCGCGCGCATCGAGCGAGGCGGTGATGCCGGAGATGGAGCTGGAATTGCCGCCGAAGGTAAATTCGGCGTTGGCCGTGGCGCCCGGCGTGCCGGCAATGCCCAGCCGCACGCCGGTATCGACATTGGTGATGACGCCGCCATCGGTGATGATGATCACCGCGCCGCCAACGCTCGGCGACGTCAGATCGATGCCGATCGAGCCGGCAGCACCGGTGCCGGTGATGCTGAGCGACTGCGCGGTGAAATTGGTCTTGGATCCGGAGAAGTCGAGGCCGGTGCCGACACCCAGTCCGGAGATGACGATGTTGCCGGCGACCACCGCCGCATTGACGCCGGCAAACGAGATGCCGTCGGCGCCGGGGTTGGTGATGCTGATGTCGCCGAAGCGGATCGTCGCCGGCGAATCCGAAATGGCGATCGCCGGTCCGGTCGTGTTGGAGATCGTCGTCGCACCGTTGACGGTGAAGCTGCCCGCGACATTCTCCAGCACGACACCCGACGTGCCGCCGCTCTGACTGATCGAGTCCAGCACCACATGGGCGGTGATCGGATCGATGAAGACGGCGGTGCCGCCATTGCCTGACACGGTGCCGCCGGTGGTGGTGAACGTGCCTCCGGTCGACGTGCCCTGCACGGTGATGCCGCGGTCGGTATTGTCCTGCGCATTGACGGTGGCGAAGGTGTAGGTACCCTTGCCGGTGATATCGAGACCGTCGTCGAGATTGCCCTTCAGCAGCGTCGTGCCGGTGAAATTGTAGGTGCCGTCGCCGTCGATGTGCAGGCCGTCGAGGCCGTTGCCGGTGGCGGTGAAGTTGGAGCCGGTGATGCCGGTCGAACTGCCCGTGAAGTCGGCGCCGTTGCCGCCCGCACCGGTGACCGTCACATTGGTCAGCGTCGCGCCGGTGATGTTGTTGCCGAAGATGCCGTCGCCGCCGCCGGTGATGGTGATGCCGTTGAGCGTGTTGCCGTTGCCGAGCGTAAAGACGGGGTTGGCGACGTTGGTGCCCTGGATCGTGCCGTCGCTGCCGCCCAGGTTGAAGGTGCTGGTGCCGCCGCCGAAAAGCCTTGCGGTGACGCTTTCGCCGCCGCCGATGACGGTCTGTCCATTGGCAAGCGTCACCCCGCCAGTCGTCAGATTGCCGTTGCCGCCGAGTGCCACGACAAAACCGTTCGCACCCGACTTGGTCACGGCGTCGTCCAGCGTCGTCGGGTCGGCCAGCGTGCCGGCGCCGGCGAGGCCGCCATCGGCGTAGTAGAACTTGCCGAAGGCGGCATTGGTGGCGGCGTTGATGGCGACACGCGTCGTCGAGCCGCCGGTCAGCGTCTGCGACTGGACGCGGACGCCGATATCGCCACGCACGCGCTCGTTGACGCGCTTGCGCAGGCCTTCGCTGACCGGATAGACCGGCTCCGGCCCGCTGTCGGCCCCATTGTCCGAGCCGCTGCCGGGATTGAACGGGATGTTCAGCCGCACACTGCCGGCGAACTGGGTGTCGTCGCGATTGTCGTTGCGGACCTCGCCGGCGAAGACCAGTTCCGTGTTGCTGCCGAAGACATCGCCGATCGTATACTCGAACCCGGCCTTGGCGCCGGTGACGCTGCCGTCGTCGCCATGCGGATCCTCGAAATGATAGCCGCCGATGTCGAGCCGCAGCGAATGCTTGTCGGGCAGGTTGACCGGCACCTGCGCGCCGATCTCGGCCTCGATGCCCCATGCCGCGTAATCGCGGTGGTCGAGGACCGAGATCTGCTCGATCAGCTGGTTGCTGACCATCGACAGGGTCGAACTGGTCGAGTGATCCGTCGAATCACCCTTGATCGGCAGATAGACGTTCACATGCGCATCGAAATGAGGCGTGATCGCCTCGGCGCCCAGCGTGGCGGCGGTGAACTGGGTGGAGTTGTAGTTCTCGAGATCGAGATAGGCGTAGCCGCCGATCATCAGGTCCGGGTTGACGATGCGGCGAATGCCGAGGCCGACATCCTGGCCGGAACCGTCCTTGAAATCGTGTTTGGCCCGGACATCCAGGAACAACACGGATTCGGCCGTCTGCTTGAGCGGGATGAAACCTTCGAGCGCGCCGTTGCCGCCATTGTTGTCGGCGCCGATGATGGCGCGGATCTGCGGCTGCCATAGCCCGTTGGGATCGCCATAGGCGGCCATGCCTGAAAGGCCGAGCGCCAGCGTCGTCAGTGCCGTCGTCTTCCAGAGATGCCTGGCGATTCGCGAACGGCGATAGCCGGCGTGCACGCGGAAATCCTCCCCAGGCGCCGCCATCTCACCAACTTGCCGAGGCGTCTCGGTAGTTCCCATCCCTGGCGAGTCCTTCGGGGACTGCACGCACCCCGTGTAAAATCTTACTCGAATTCTATTGTATAGCGAGTCTCCGCCGCTTCGATTTCTGAGGGCCTCCTGCAATATTGTTCGTTGTATCCGAAAAGCCACAGTAATTTCGCCGGCTTGCTTGCCTCCTGCTCGGCTTTCGGAACAGTCGCGGGTGTTGTATCAAGCCATGCTCGGGAGAATACCGGGCGCGGCGAGGAAACATGCAAGGCATCCGGCAAAACAACATGACATTTACTTTAGCAAAGCCTAATTTACTTGGCATGGCCGCGGGGCTGGCCGCCCTGTGGCTTGCTCTGGCCACCGGCCCAGCCCTCGCCGAAGATGCCAAGCCGGCCCAGCCAAAGCCGGCTGAAAGCAATGCAAAACCGGCCGATGCCAATCCGTGGGCGGTGAACTGCTCCAGCGGTTCGGCGACCACCGAGCTTCAGTGCCAGCTTTCGCAGAACCTGACCGAGGCCAAGACCGGGCAGCGCGTGCTGACCGTGACCGTGCGCCGCGACAACGGCAATGGCAGCCTCGCCATGCTGCTTGCCCTGCCGCACGGCCTGTTCCTGCCGTCCGGCGCCTCCTTCCAGATCGACCAGGGCCAGAAGACGACGATTGCCATCCAGACCAGCGACCAGAACGGCGCCTATGCCGCCACGCCGCTGTCGGCGGATCTCATCAAGGCCATGAAGTCGGGGACCAATCTGAACATCGGCATGGAATCGGTCACCCGCAAGCCGGTCACCATCCCGGTGTCGCTGGCTGGCTTCACCGCCGCCGTCGCCAAGCTGGAATCGATCAAGTAGCTGTTGTCAGCGGCTTGATTGTACGCACCCGGAATGCTCCGTTGCCGCTTCGGACAGTGGAGAAACCCATGACAGGCTTTGTCGACCGCCAGCGCGCTGCGCAACTGATGGACCGCGCCGGCATCGAGGCGCTGGTGCTGTGCGCGCCCGAGGCCTTCCACTATGCGACCGGAGCCTCGATCGGCCCGGCGGGATTGTTCCGGCGCGCCGGCGCCGGCTTTGTCGTCATCCCGGCTGGCCGAGACCTGCCGATCGGCGTCGTGGTGGCGGACTTCAATGCGGGACAACTGCAGCGGGTTCTGCCGGACGCTGTTATCCGCAGCCACCCGATCTGGATCGAAGCCGCCACGCTGGACGCCTCGACGTCAGGGCAAGGGTTGCCGCAACGCATCGAGGCCGGCCTTGCCGGCCGGGCGCCCGGTTTTTCTCGGCCCGCGACATTCGAACTCGCCCGTGCCGTCGACGAGCTGAAGCAGATCCTGACCGGGTTCGGGCTCGGGCGCGCAAGGGTCGGCGTCGACCTCGATTTTGTTCCCGCCGCCGATTTCTTGGTCATGCAGGCGCTGCTGCCGGCCTGCACGATGGTCGACGGCTCGGCCGTGCTCGACAGGTTGCGGGCCATCAAGTCGCCGCGCGAGATCGACCTGCTGCAGCAAGGCATCATCCTGTCGGAAGCCGGGCTGGAGCGGCTGCAGGTCGATGCGATGGCCGGCATGCGCCAGGCCGATCTCATTGCCCTCTACCGGCAAGGTGTCGCCACGGCCGCGTCCGGCCTGTCTCATACGGTCCAAACTGCCGAATATGTGACGCTGGGCGCTCGGGCCAAAGATGCCGATGCGAAAGCGATGCCTGGCGATCCGCTGAAGTGCGACATGGTCTGCACGGTCGGCGGCTACGCCTCCGACATGTCGCGCAACTTCACCTTCGGGCCGCCATCCGCCGAGCAGGCCGAACTGCACGCCATCGCCGAGCGGGCCTTTGACGACGGGCTGGCGTCCCTTGTTGCGGGAACCACGCTCGCCCACGTGCATCGCGTCGCCACCGACAGCCTGGCGCGGCAAGGGCTGCGCACCTACCGCCGCGGCCATTTCGGCCATGGCGTCGGCCAGTCGGTGTTTTCCGAACAATGGCCGTTCATCGCCGCCGACAGCGATGTCGTGATCGAAGCCGGCATGGTGCTGGCCTTCGAGATCCCGCTCTACATAGACGGCCTCGCCAGCTTCAATCTCGAGGACCAGTTCCTGATCACGCCGGACGGGCCCAAGCCGATGAACAGGCTGCCGCGACGGCTGGAGAGGATTGGATAGCGAGGCGGGTCACTGCAGGGACAGCGCTCTACGCCCCCCTCTGTCCTGCCGGACATCTCCCCCTCAAGGGGGGAGATTGGCAGCTTCGCCGTCTCGCCCACCTTACCGTGTAGATGATTTGGCGAAGGCTGTTGAGCGCGTAATCTCCCCCCTTGAGGGGGAGATGTCCGGCAGGACAGAGGGGGGCGCCACGGAACTCGGCGGTGGGCTGCCAAGCACCTAACCACTCACCGCCGGCCTTCTCCCCCTCCACGGCATCTCTTGCTCCAGCTGCGCCGACGTGGCCAGCACCGTTGCCTCGTCGCCGTAGCGGCCGACCAGCTGCACGCCGATCGGGACGCCGTCTTTCGACCAGCCGAGCGGCAGCGAGATCGCCGGCTGGCCGGAGATGTTGAAGGGGAAGGCAAACACCGAGTCCGCCCATTTGGCGTTGTAGCGGTCGATATCGGTTTCCGACATGTCGTAATAGCCGAGCGGGCGCGGCAGCTGCGTCAGCGTCGGGGTGATGAAGAGATCGTAGGCGCCAAGGTCGCCGACGATGTCGCGGCCGACCTGCCTGAGCTGCTCGACGTCGGAGATGTGCCTGGTGCCGCTGGTCGCACGGCCGCGCTCGATGATCGCAAAGGTCACCGCCTCGACATCGCCCGGTGTCACCGGCCGCCCCATCACCGTTTCAAGGTAGTCGAAGGTCGCCGCCGTCTGCACGCAGGTCATGTTGGTGTAGGTCTTCCACACAGCATTGGCGTCGAGCGGCATGTCATGCTCCTCGACATGGTGGCCGAGCCGCTCGAGCGTCCCCACGGTCTCCAGCACCGCCGCCTTCACCTCCGGATCGATCGCGGTGCCGTTGGGCGGCGTGACGGAAAAGCCGATGCGCAGCTTCGTTGGCGCCCGCGCCGACAGGCTGAGCCAGCTGCCATCAGGAACCGGCGGCGTGTAGGGGTCGCCCGGCAGCGCGCCGGCGACCGCGTCGAGATAGGCCGCCGTGTCACGCACCGTGCGCGAGCAGCAGAGGAAATAGGCGCCGCCATACCAATAGTCGCCGAACGGCGCGAGGCTGACGCGGCCGCGCGACGGCTTCAGCCCGACGATGCCGCAGCAGGAGGCCGGGATGCGGATCGAGCCGGCGCCATCGCTGGCTTCGGCGATCGGCACCATGCGCGAAGCAATCGCCGCGGCCGCTCCGCCGCTGGAGCCGCCGGGCGTGATGCCTTCCTTCCACGGGTTCTTCGTCGCGCCGTAGAGCTTTGGCTCGGTGGTGATCGACCAGCCATTTTCTGGGGCGTTCGACTTGCCGACCAGCACCAGCCCGGCCGCCTTCATGCGGCGAACCACTTCGGTGTCGAAATCGGCGACGACATCTTTCAGGTAGAATGAGGAGTTGGTGTTCGGCGCCCCGGTCCAGGACGATGCCAGCTCCTTGAGCAGGAATGGCACGCCGGCGAAGGGCGCTGATGTGTCGACCGTCTGCGCCTGGGCGCGCGCCATGTCGTAGAGGCGATGGATGACCGCATTGAGCGTCGGGTTGAGCCGATCGACCAGCGTGATCGCCGCTTCCACCAGCTCCGCCGGGGTAACGTCGCCGCGCTTCACCAGCGCCGCAAGGTCCAGCGCGTCGGACTCGGCATAGGTTTTCAGCAGACTGTCGGTGACGGCGGCCATATCTCTCTCCTTCGGCGGATAGCTTGTGTTGATGCTGCTCCTGCGGAGAACTGTATTGGGGCATCGGCCCCCTCACCCAGCCTCCGCTTCGCTCGGCTGACCTCTCCCCGAGGGGAGAGGAGACTTGCAGCGCCAGCGCCACCCTCTTCTCCCCAACGGGGAGAAGGTGGCCGCGAAGCGGCCGGATGAGGGGGCTGGCGCGACTTCAGGCCAGGTCGATGGTCCGCCCCAGCGCGATGCTCTGCTCGGCGGCCAGCACGATGCGCAGGCTGTTGACTGCCGCATCCATCTGCTCGGTGAGGTCGAGATCCTCGCGGATGGCGCGCAGGAAGAAGGCCTGCTCGCGATCGCAGAGTTCCTGGTGGCCGGGTTCGTCCTCCATGCTGACGATCTCGTCGGGTTTGGAGAAATTCTTGTCGCCGTCGACAGCGGCATAATGGATCTTCAGCGCATCGGTCTTGGTGTGGCGGTCGATGTCGGCGGAATTCGAAACCTCTGCCAGCTCGGCAACACTGCTTGCCTGCTGGCCGGCGACGATCGACACCGCGCCCTTGGGGCCGACGACGTCCTTCACGAAATAGGCCGTCTCGCTCATCATCGGGCCCCAGCCCGCCTCGTACCAGCCGACCGAACCGTCATCGAAGGTGACGTGCAGATGGCCGTAATTCTGCTTGTCGGCTTCCGCCCAGAGCTTGGCGCCGATGCCGTGCACGCGCACCGGCTTGGCGCCGGTCAGCTGGCACATGACGTCGACATAGTGGACGCCGCAATCGACGATCGGGATCAGCGAATCGATCAGGTTCTTGTGCCAGTGCCAGGCGCTGCCGCTGCTCTGCTGGTTGAGGTTGAGCCGCATCACCAGCGGCTTGCCGAGCGTCTTGCCGACCTCGATGAACTTGATCCACGACGGATGCACGCGCAGAATATAGCCGAGCACCAGCTTGCGGTTCTTGGCCCGCGCCGCCGCGACCACCTTCTCGGCATCCTCGTTGTTGGTGGCGAGCGGCTTTTCCATGAACACATGGCAGTTGGCGGCGATTGCCTTCAGCGCGTATTCAGCGTGGGTGTTCGGCCAGCTGTTGATCGAGACGGCGTCCGGTTTTGTTTCCTTCAGCGCCTGGTCGAAATCCTCGTAGAGTGGGTAGCCGGCTAATTCTTCCGGAATCTTCGTGTTGCTCTTGATCGACCGGCTCATGATGCCGACAATCTCGAAACCGTCGAGCCGGTGATAGGCGCTCGCATGCGACGCACCCATATTGCCGAGACCCACCACCAGCACTTTCACCTTGTCGGACACCGAATATCTCCCAGGTTTTGATTGAATTGTGCGCGGCGATCGGTTGCCGCTCGTATGTCTATTCGAGACAATCACCTCAGGTCAGCGCCGCCGCTCATTGCCCGGCCCTTTCCTCTCCCCCGTCGACCGGGGAGAGGTGTCGAGCGAAGCTCGACGGAGTGGGGTCGACCCTCGCCGCGCGCCTGAGGTCTCTTGCTCGTCAGTGCCTGTTTTGCGGCGACTGCGCGTTTGACGAACGCCTTCCCCACTCCGTCGCCGCTTCGCGGCGCCACCTCTCCCCCCTCCGGAGGGAGAGGAAAGGAGCCAAGGCAGGGTAATGGAGGGCGGCGCCGACATGACCCGTTGCGCAGCCCTACTTCACCGCCGAATCGAACAGATGCGCCTTGATCTTCTCGACATCGAGCGCGGCAAAACCTTCCGACAGCTTGACGCCGTCGGCATCGGCCTTGACCTTGGCCTTGTCGAAATCATTGGCCGGGCCGATCAGATCGTTGGTGCAGACATCCTCGGCCTTCACCGGGGCGGTGATCTGGCCGATCTTGTGGATTTCGTCGAAGAAGCCCTGCCAGCTCGCCATGTCGTGCGAGCCCCAGCCGCCGCGCTTGTCCATGTCGCCGCGGAAAACGTTGATCTGCTGCAGGATCGAGGTGGTGCCGAGCTCCGGCCCGAGATTCTTGGCCAGCGTCGGGAACTGCTCGAACACCGCTTCGACCGCCGCGCGTGGATTCTGGTAGCCGAATTCGAGGCCCATCGCCCAGCCGCGCAGGTACTTTTCCAAAAACGCCTTGCGGTCGGGATCCTCAAGATCGGCGGCACGCACGACGAAGGTGTTGGCCGGCAGCTTCGAATTCTGCACGCCGAGCCAGTATTCGAAGTCGAGCCCCTTGGCGATCCATTCGGCGCGCAGCCCTTCCCACGACAGGGCGGCGTCGCCCTGGCCGCCGGCCAGCGCCGTTCCCCAGGTCGGCCAGCCGGCCTCGACATATTTCACCTTCTTGATGTCGACGCCCTGCGCGGCCAGCAGCGGGTCGGTGATCGACTGCCAGGCGGCGGAGCCGAGCAGGATGGTCTTGCCTTCCAGCTTCTTCAGGTCGTTCGATCCCTCGCCCTTGCGGAAGGCGATGCTGAATGTGTCGCGCGCGCCCATATGGAACACCGACTTCAGCTTCATGCCGTTCTGGATGGCGAAGGAGAACACGCCGGGCGACGGGAAGCCCATATCGGCCTGGCCGACATCGACGAACTTCACCGTCGCGGTGCCGTCCGATGGTCCCGGCTGCATGTCGGTGTCCAACCCGTCGAAATAGCCGGCCTTCTTGGCCGCCCAGTAGGGATAATCGTCGAGCACTTCGAGCGTGCCGCGCGGCGAGATCCAGGTGAATTTTCCGTAGGGTTCGGCCCTGGCCTTCAGGCCGGTGGCGCCAAGCGCCGTCGCCGTCACCAGCCCGGCGCCGGTGACCTGCAGGAAGTAGCGGCGGCTGATCCCCGCCGGGTTGATCGAGTTCTCTTTGGTCATGGCATTCCCCTTTTTTGTTTGATGTCAGTCTCTTGCCGCCCGCCTCCCGGGCGCCGTCATATCCCTGTGTTCAAGCCTCCCAGCTCGCCCATTTCTTGCCGATCAGGAAAAACAGCACGTAGATCAGGATGCCGAGCGTCGACAGGATCAGCACCACTGCGAAGAACTGCGGCATCTGGATCATCGACGAATAGGTGGTCAGCCGGTTGCCGAGGCCGAAACCGCCGCCGACCATTTCCGCGCCGACCGCGGTCAGCAGGCCGAAAATGGCGCCGATCATCAGCCCGACCAGGATCATCGGCAGCGCCATCGGCGCGCGGATTTTCCAGAAGATCTGCAGGGTGCTGGCGCCATAGGAACGCGCCAGCGCGATCTTGGCGCTGTCGACGCGGCGAAAGCCTGTCGCCGCATTGATCATTACCATCGGCCCGGCGGCCAGCGCCACCGCGATGATGCGCGGCGTGTAGCCGAAGCCGAAGCGCAGGATCAGAAGCGGCACCAGCGCCAGCATCGGCGTGGTGACCAGAAGCAGGATGTAAGGCGCGACGATCTTCTCTGCGAACGGGAATTGGGTGATGACGGCGGCCAGCACCAGGCCGATGATGGCGCCGATGGTGAAGCCGGACACCAGCTCGACCAGCGTGTAGCCGAGATGCGGCGCGATCAGCGGAAACTCGTCGAACAGCGCATAGGCGATCGAGCTCGGCGGCGGCATGATATAGAGCGGCACGTGGAACAGCCGCAGCGCCAGTTCGATGCCGCCGATGATGATCACCGCCACGGCAAGAATGGCCGCCACCTCCTTGCCCGACTTGATGCCGGGGCCGCTGGCGAAGGCGGAAAGGTTGGTCAGGCTGACCTCATGGCCGTCGCCCGCCTTGGCGCCCGACTTGGACTTTGAGAATTCCGGAATGGCATCGCCCCCGCTCACGGCCTGATCCTCACGATTTCGGCGCTCGGGCGCTCCGGCGCTTTTGGCCGCGTGCGTTCGCCGACAATGTCCATCTTGATCCGGTTGGTGAGGTCGAAGACCTCCTTCGTCGCCATGATCTCCAGCGAACGCGGCCGTGGGAACGGCACGCGGTATTCCTTGGCGACGCGGCCAGGCCGGGCGCTCAGCACCACCACCCGGTCCGAGAGAAAAATCGCTTCCTCAATCGAGTGGGTGATGAAGACGATGGTTGTCTTGGTGTCGAGCCAGATCTCCTCGACCAGCCGGTTCATCTCCTCGCGGGTGAAACTGTCGAGCGCGCCGAACGGCTCGTCCATCAAAAGCACCGAGGGCTTTAGCGCCAGCGCCCGCACGATCGCCGCGCGCTGCTGCATGCCGCCCGACAGCTCGCGCGGAAACTTGCCGCCGAAGCCATCGAGCCCGACCCGGTTGAGTAGATGCGCGATCCACGCCCGGTCCGGCTTCTCGCCCTTGATCTCGAAGGGGAAGCGGATGTTGGCGTCGAGGTTGCGCCACGGCAGGAGGTTCGCCTCCTGGAAGACGATGCCGATATCGGGATGCGGACCGGTGATGGCCTTGCCGTCGAGCCGGATCTCGCCGCTGGTCAGGCTGTGCAGGCCCGACATCGACCACAAAAGCGTGGTCTTGCCGCAGCCGGAAGGGCCGACGATCGAGACGATTTCATTGACGCTGACATCGAGGCTGCAGCGGTCCAGCGCCAGCAGGTCGCCGGAGGCCGTGTGATAGATCTTGGTGGCTGCCTGCACGCCAAGCTTCGGCTTTTTTGCATCGCCCGTGTTCATCTGCCCCCCGGGAAGATTGCGCGATGATCCATTGGCTCATCCCCAGCGAAAATCAGTCTGTAACTATCCTACTTTCCTGTCAAGCACCGACGATAGCGGCCGTATCACGAAAATCGATTAGTATACCTATCGTCTTGTTTTACCGTCGGTTTTACGGCCTTGAAATGCATGTTGCTTTCCTACATACTTCGGAACTGACACGGACCGGAGAGGAACGGAGGAAGGTGAGCTTTCCCCAACGACACGCTGCGGTTGCGATCCGGTCGGGCACGTGGAGCCAGGGCGTGCAAACATGCTAAGACGACAGCCTCGCAACCCAGGGAAAGACCAGGACCCCATGACCGACGCTGGCAGCCAGGACGAGCCTGTTCCAGGCCCCGATACCGAGGGGCGCGATCCTGTCCGGCGCATCCCCGACATCATCTCGCTGGTCAAGGATTCCTACAGCGAATTGCGCCCGGCCGAACGGCGTGTCGCCGATGTCGTTCTCGACGACGTCAAATATGCCGTCGACGCCTCCAACGCCGCCCTTGCCCAGCGCGCCGGGGTCAGCGAACCGACGGTGACCCGGTTCTGCCGCGCCATCGGCTGCGAGGGCGTGCGCGATTTCAAGCTGAAGCTGGCGCAGAGCCTCGTCGTCGGCGCGCTCTACCTGGCCAAGTCGCCTTCCGTCAGCAATGACAATGGCATGCCGTTCTGGAATGCCGTGTTCGGCGAGGCGCGCCGGGCGCTGCAGGAGGCCGAGCGGCAGCTCGACCCTGCGCAGCTGCAGAAAGCCGCCGAGCTGATCGCCAAGGCGCGCCAGGTCACGGTCTTCGGCCTCGGCGGCAGCTCCTCGGCGCTGGCGCAGGAAACCCAATACCGGCTGTTCCGCTACGGCATCACGGTCAGCGCCCAGTGCGATCCCTATCTGATGCGCATGACCGCCTCGACGCTCAAGCCCGGCGATCTGGTGATCGCCATTTCGGCGACGGGACGCACCCGCGAGGTGATCGAGGCCGTCGAGCTCGCCAAGCATTACCGCGCCAATGCGATCGCCGTGACCGCGCCCGACACCGAGCTCGCCCGCACCTGCGACGTCAGGTTGACGGTGGCGGTCCCGGAATATCCCGACACGCTGAAGCCGACGGCCTCGCGCTTCGCCTTCCTGGCGGCGATCGACCTGCTGGCGGTGGCCTCCGCCTACAAGCTCGACGGCTCGGCCCGCGAGACGGTGCGCCGCATCAAATACAACGCCCAGATCCACCGCACCGGCAAGGAGATGGAGCCGCTCGGAGACTAGCTCCCTTCTCCCCGTTGACGGGGAGAAGGTGCCGGCAGGCGGATGAGGGGCAGCGCCGAGTTCGACAGTTGCCATTCCAACACAGATTAGACGCACGCAGGAAGAGGAAAGAAATGCTCGAAATAGCACCATCGAAACAGGCAGCCGCATGGCTCGAATCCCTGGCGCAGGCGCTCGCAGCCGGCGACGCTGCGGCGGCGAGCAACCTGTTCGTCGACGATTGCTACTGGCGCGATCTCCTGACCTTCACCTGGAACATCACGACCATGGAAGGCCGCGCGGCGATCGCCGACATGCTGGCGACGACGCTGGCGACGGCCAAGCCGAGCGCGTGGCGGCTGACCGGCGAGGCGACCTCGGACGACGGCACCATCGAGGCCTGGTTCAGCTTCGAAACCGTGGTGGCCAGGGGGGAGGGCATCATGCGGCTGCGCGACGGCCGCTGCCGGACATTGTTCACGGCCATGGCCGACCTCAAGGGCTTCGAGGAGCGCAAGGGCGCGGCGCGGCCGCTCGGCGTGCGCCACAAGGCCGATCCCCAGCGCGTGACCTGGTCGGAGGCGCGGGCGCGCGAGACACGCGAACTCGGCACTGATGAACAGCCCTACTGCCTGGTCATCGGCGGCGGCCAGGGCGGCATCATGCTGGGGGCGCGACTGCGCCAGCTCGGCGTGCCGGCCATCGTCATCGAGAAGAATGCCAGGCCGGGTGACTCCTGGCGCAACCGCTACCGCACGCTCGTGCTGCACGATCCGGTCTGGTACGACCATCTGCCCTACATTCCCTTCCCCGAAAACTGGCCGGTGTTCACGCCCAAGGACAAGATGGGCGACTGGCTGGAAATGTATACGCGCGTCATGGAGCTCAACTACTGGGTCGCCACCAAATGCCTCAGCGCCAGCTATGACGAGGCCGAAAAAGTCTGGACCGTGGTCGTCGACCGCGTCGGCCGGCAGATCACGCTGAAGCCCAAGCACATCGTCTTCGCCACCGGCGCCTACGGCCCGCCACGGCGGATCGATCTGCCGGGTGCCGGCCGGTTCAAGGGCGAGTTGCTGCACTCCAGCCAGTATGCCAGCGGCGACAAATTCCGCGGCAGGAAAGTCGCCGTCATTGGCGCTGCAAGCTCCGGCCACGATGTCTGCGTCGACCTCTGGGAGAGCGGCGCCGAGGTCACCATGATCCAGCGTTCGCCGACGACAGTGGTCAAGTCGGACACGCTGATGGAAGTGGGCTTCGAGATCTTCTCGGAAGACGCACTGGCGCGCGGCATCACCACCGAGAAGGCCGACATGATCGTCGCCTCGACGCCGTTCGCGCTGGTGCCCAAGGGCCAGCGGGCGCTTTACGAGGTGATCAAGGCGCGCGACGCGGCCTTCTACGACCGCCTGCGCGCCGCCGGCTTCGCCATCGATTTCGGCGACGACGAGACCGGCCTTCTGATGAAGGCCTACCGCACCGGCTCCGGCTACTACATCGATGTCGGCGCCTCCGACCTGATCATCGACGGCAAGATCGGCATCCGCAGCGGCGTCGCCATCAAGTCGCTGACCCCGAGCGGCATCCTGTTCGAGGACGGAACCGAACTGGCCGCCGACGCCATCATCGCCTGCACCGGCTATCAGTCGATGAACGAGAATGTCGCCGCGATCGTCTCGCGCGAAGTCGCCGACAAGGTCGGCCCGTGCTGGGGTCTTGGCTCGGGCGTCAAGGGCGACCCCGGCCCCTGGCAAGGCGAGCTGCGCAATATGTGGAAGCCGACCGCCCAGGAAGCGCTCTGGTTCCACGGCGGCAATCTGGCGCTGTCGCGCTTCTATTCGAAATATGTGGCGCTGCAGATCAAGGCGCGGATGGAAGGCATTGAGACGCCGGTTTACGGGGCGGTGAGCAACGCCGGGTAAAGTCGACCCCCACTCCGTCGAGCTTCGCTCGCCACCTCTCCCCCGATCGACGGGGTAGAGGAAGGGCGCCACACAGATCGGCGAGGGAGAGGAAAGGCGCGAGTTCACCGCCCTTGGCTCCCTTCCTCTCCCTCCGGAGGGGGGAGAGGTGGCGCCGCGAAGCGGCGACGGAGTGGGGGAAGCCATTCGCCAAGCGCACAGTCCCAAGACAGGCACAAGCTGGCGAGATCAGCTAGTCGTGCCGATGCCCAAAGTGCCTCGCCGCAACCTCGACATGGGTATGCGCGGCATGCGCCACAAACCGCTCAGTCTCGCTGACATCGTTGACCGCATCGTTCGGCCACCAGGTGCCGCCGATAACGATGCCTTCGCACACCAGTCTCTGATCAGCGACCAATGACGCGCCGACCGCGTCGACGAAGGTGAAGCGGCCCGGGCGCTGACGGAGCACGGCGACGTCGCCGACCGTGCCGATGGCCAGTGTGCCCAAGTCAGGCCGCGCGATCGCCTGCGCCGGCGCTTGCGTGGCGGCGCGCAGGACCTCGACCAGCGGCATGCCGAGCGCCAGGAGCTTCGACATGCAGACGAGGATGTCGAAGGCGGGACCGTCGACGCAGTAGAGATGCACGTCGCTCGAGATCACGTCGGGCGCCAGCCCTTCTTCGAGCATGGCGCGGGCGACGGCGAAATCGAACGAGCCCATGCCGTGGCCGATGTCGAAGATGACGCCGCGCTCGCGCGCCAGCCGCATGTCGGGCCGCACCGCGCCGGAAGCGAACACCGGCGCATTCGGGAAAGGCCGGAAGCAATGGGTGAGAATGTCGCCCTTGCGCAGGCGCGGCAGCACTTCCGAGCGGCCGGGCGGCGGTTCGTCGATATGCGCCATCAGCGGCAGGCCGGCCTGGTCGGCGGCCTCCAGCGCCAGATCCACCGGCGCGATGCCGCTGGTGCCGCCGGCATGCTTGCCCGAGCGAACCTTTACGCCGACCACGACATCGCGGTGCTCGCGCACCGCAGCCACAACCTCGCGCGGTTCGCAGAGCCTGAGATCGCTGCACTCGCCGACCGACACCGTCTGCGAGAAGCCGAAAATGCCGGCAAAGGAAATGTTGACATAGGCCAGGATGCGAACCTTCGAGCGCTCCATGACATGGCGGCGGAAGCCGAGGAAATTGCCGGCGCCCGCACTGCCGGCATCGATGAAGGTGGTGGTGCCGCTCTTGGCGGCCAGCCGGTCGGCATCGACGCCAAGCGACGTGCCGCCCCAATAGACGTGGCTGTGCAGGTCGACCAGGCCCGGCGTGACGATGCAGCCGCCGGCATCGACGATCTGCGCGGCGCTGTCCGCCGGGATATCGGCGTCGACCGCGGCAACGCGGCCATTGGCGATGGCGACATCGCGCAGCGCGTCGAGGCCAGCGGCCGGATCGATCAGCCGTCCGCCCTTCAGCAGGAGGTCGAATTGCATGGAGTAACCTCCGCTCGTTGCTTTGCTTACAGAGGCCGATAGGCGACCGCCTCGACCTCGATCTTGATATCGATCATCAGCCGCGATTCGACCGTGGTGCGGGCCGGCGGGTTCTTCGGAAAGTGCCTGGCATAGACCGCGTTGAAGGCGCCGAAATCGCGCGCGTCTTCCAGCCACACGGTGGTCTTCACCACATCGTCCATGGTGCAGCCGGCCAGCGCCAGCGCGGCCTTGACGTTGGCGAGCACCTGCTCGGTCTGTTCCGATATGCCGCCCTTGACCACGATGCCGTCGCTGCCGACGGGAACCTGGCCCGAGACATAGACGAGATCGCCTGCCCGCACGGCGGGCGACAACGGCACATGCGACGTTCCAAAACACTGTTTCGGCAAGGGACAAGCCTCCTCTGATGACAGGACGGGGTGCCATTGCAGCGCCCGCTTCGATCGACATTTACGCCGATCCGGCCGATCCTCATAGGGGCCTTGTTGGAAAGCAACATTCTTGGAAATCTGCGTTGCTTTATTACAAGAGCCCTTGCATCGTACGCGCTGACGGGCGGCTTGGAAGCCGCACCGCATAGACGGATTTGCCAGAGCGGAGACAGCAGCAATGACCTACGACAAGAACCCGTTTCCATCAGGCGATGCCGATCGCCACGCGCTCTGGGAAATGCTGGTGCGGCGCGACATCGACGCCTTCATCGGCCAAGACTGGGCCATGGTCGAGGACGATTTCGTCGCCGAGAGTTTCTTCGGCATGCATGCGCATTTCCTGCACAACGCCGACGCCTGGCGGCTGCAGTTTCCAAGGCTCGAAGTCTATCGCGACGAATGGCTGCGCCAGGCCAAAGAGACGGCGGCGACCAAATTCGCCGAGCCGCTGCGCGAGGCGCTGTTTCGCGTCACCAACATGCGAGACATCGACGTCGACGGCGACCGCGCCGTGCTGCACAAGAAGTTCGACGGCTCGGTCGCCAAGGCGGACGGCAGCGTCGACCGGCTGAAATGGCAGACGCTGTATTTCTGCAGCAAGGTCGGCGGAAGCTGGAAGATATCAGGCTTCGTCGGCTATATGCCGCATCCGCTCGGCAGCTAGAGCCAGCTGATCAGTAGAGCGTGACGAAGGCCGGAAACAGCATGCCGGTCGCCCGGAAATGCTCGACCAGTTCGATGGCCGGGAAGATGGCGAGGAAATAGAGCCCGTCGAAAAACGTGCGCTTCAAAGCCCGCGTCGAGAACTGCAGTTCGTCATCGTCGCGGTAGAGCAGCGGGTTTGGCCAGAACCGGGGCGTGCTCTTGGTGTAGGCAAGATAGGCTGGGCCGAACTTGCCGAGCAGAAATTCGGCTTCCTTGCGCGCCGTGACGCGAAAGATGAAAAAGCTGGCAAGGCCCAGCGCCACGGCCGCCATCAGCGAGCCGTAGAGCAATCCAATGCCGACCGCGCCGACCGTCGAGAAGAAATAGAGCGGGTTCTGCGTGGTCGAGAACGGTCCCGTCGAGACCAGTTCCTCGTTCTTCTTGCCGCCGACATAGAGAATGCTCCACAGCCGCCCGACGACACAGACGAGCACCAGGCAAAAGCCGAAGAATTCGATCGTTTCGTGCCCGTCGGAGCCCTCGCTCAGCCCCGGCTTGGTGAGAAACAGCAGCAACACCGCCAGCGCCGCCGCAACTCGCACGAAGATCAGGCGCTTGCGCTGGTCGAAGGCCTGGGAAACCGGCTTGAGGGTAGCGTAGGTCATTTGGTGTTTCCTGGGGCACTGACGAGTGCCCGTGAGCAATGGGCATGACATTGATGGCGGATGAAAGGCGCACGCCCTCTATCGGCGCAGCGCCGGGCATTCGTAAAGGACCTTTGCGCGGCCCACGACCATTCTTACGAATTTGTATGCCGCCGGACAGGCCGGCGTGAACTCGTTTGCTTACGCTGCGGGGATCGCCACCGCCACCGCCGCCGCCGCCGCCGCCGCAACCGTCGACCTCAGGACTTCAGCCATGCTCGCGCCCAACAGGCAACAACCCGCCCCACCGAGCCACAACAGGGTTCCCGACGTCACTCTCGATTTCTGGGTGATCAAGTTGATGGCGGTCACCACCGGCGAGACCGCGGCGGATTATCTTGCCGACACGATCGGGCTTGGGCTGACCGTCACCTCGCTGATCATGACCGGCATCCTGATCGCTGCCCTCGTCCTGCAGTTTGCGCAGAAGCGTTACGTGCCGTGGGCCTACTGGCTGGCGGTGGTGCTGATCAGCATCGTCGGCACCCTGGTGACGGACAATCTCGTCGACACTTTCGGCGTGCGCCTGCAGACCACGACCATCGCCTTCTCGGTTGCGCTCGCCGCGACATTCGCGGTCTGGTACGCCAGCGAACGGACGCTGTCGATCCACACCATCTTCACCACCAGGCGCGAAATCTTCTACTGGCTGGCGATCCTCTTGACCTTCGCGCTCGGCACCGCCGCCGGCGATCTCGTCGCCGAAAGCTTCGACATGGGCTACCTCACCACAGGCCTGCTGTTCGGCGGCGCCATCGCGCTCATCGTGCTGGCCTACTGGCTGCTCAATCTCGACGGCATCCTGGCCTTCTGGCTCGCCTATATCCTGACGCGGCCGCTCGGCGCCTCCTTCGGTGACCTGCTGTCGCGATCGGCCAGGCATGGCGGCCTGGGCTTCGGCACCATCTTCACCAGCCTGCTCTTCCTCGGCTGTATCATTGCGCTCGTCCTGCACATGACCCTGAAGGGGACAACCGACGAAGCCGATGAACTGTTGCTGGACCTGGACTAGGTGCAGGGCGGATGCGCTAGCATTGACAATTGCCGAAAACCCCACCGCTTCGGCCAATCGTGAACGTTCTAGCGCCACCATCCCTGCGCCTTCGTGACATCCTAGGAACAAGCCCGTGCCGGTGATAGCCTCTCCATCTCGGCAACGGACCGGACCTTTCATGCGACTGCTTCTCGTCGAGGACGACCACAGGACGGCCGACTATATCGTCAGGGGACTGACCGAGGCCGGCCATGTCTGCGATCTCCTGCGCAACGGCCATGACGGGCTGTTCGCGGCGACCCGGGGCAAATACGACGTGATCGTCGCCGATCGGATGATCCCCGGTCTCGACGGCCTGTCGATGGTCAAGGCGGTGCGCGCCGCCGGCGTGCGGACGCCGGCGATCTTCCTCACCTCCGTCGGCGGCATCGACGACCGCGTCGAGGGGCTCGAGGCCGGCGGCGACGACTATCTGGTCAAGCCCTTCGCCTTTTCCGAACTCCTCGCCCGCATCAATGCGCTTGGCCGGCGGCCGGCGGCGCAGGAGCAGAAAACCGTCCTGCGGGTCGCCGACCTCGAAATGGACCTGATCATGCGCCGCGTCACGAGGCGGGGCCAGCCGATCGACCTGCAGCCGCGGGAGTTCAGCCTGCTGGAAGTGCTGATGCGCGGCGAAGGCCGCGTCATCACCCGCACCATGCTTCTGGAGCGTGTCTGGGATTTTCATTTCGATCCCAGGACCAGCGTCGTCGAGACCCATATCAGCCGGCTGCGGGCCAAGGTCGACAAGCCCTTCGAAACCCAGCTCATCCACACCGTCCGCAACACAGGCTACAGCCTGCACGCGCCATGACCGGAACCTGGTCCCGCCTGCTGCGCAGCACGCCATTCCGGCTTGCCCTGACCTTCGCCTTCCTGTTCGTGCTGGCCTTCGTCCTGTCTGGCGCCATCGTCTACCAGATGATGAGCGCCGATCTTGCCGAGCGGCTCGACGACACCATCAAGGAAACCTACGCGGTCGTCGCCGCGACCTATGCCGAGAACGATCTCAAGGAGCTGGTTGAGACCGTCGGCAGCCACTCCCTGCGCAGCCTCAAGAAGGAGCAGCTGTTTTCGCTGACCGACGCAACGGGCAATCGCCTGGCCGGCAACTTCACCGCCGCGGGGCTCCCCGACGGCTTCTCGATGTTCGACACCGAAATGCCCGGCGTGCCGCCCGGCGCCGAGTACCGCGCCTATTCCGGCCCGGTCGGCGGCAACACGCTGACCGTCGCCTTCAGCCTTTCCGAGACGGAGGAGCTGGAGAGAATCGTGCTGATGAGCTTTGGCTGGGGAACCCTGATCATCACCGGGCTGGCGGTCGCCGGCGGCGCCCTGCTCGCCTCGCGCGTCCAGCGCCGTCTCGACGGCATCGCCGCCACCATGGTGGATGTCTCGCATGGACGGCTGGACACCCGCATTCCGCTGACCGGCAAGGGTGACGACATCGACATCGTCTCCAGCCAGGTCAATGCCGCGCTCGACCGCCTGTCGGCGCTGGTCGAAGGCATGAAACAGGTCAGCGCCAACATCGCCCACGATCTGAAGACGCCGCTCAACCGGTTGCAGATGATCCTCGACACCGCGTCGGAAAAGAACCTGTCGGGCCGGAAAATCGCCGCTGAACTGGCGGAGGCGCATGCCGAGAGCCTGCAGATCAACGAGACCTTCGATGCCCTGCTGCGCATCGCGCAGATCGAGGCCGGCGCCCGCCGGGCGCGGTTCACCGATGTCGATCTGGGCGAGGTGCTGCAAACCATCGCCGAGATCTATGCCGATGTTGCCGAGGACGACGGAAAGTCGCTGTCGTTGGCGCAACCACAGGAAACGACGGACCGGATCCATGGCGATCGCGAGCTGCTGACGCAGATGTTCGCCAATCTGGTCGAGAACGCGTTGCGCCATTGTCCATCGGGCACGACGATAAAGCTGTCGGTAGCGCGCCAGGACGAACGCGTCGTTGCGGGCGTCGCCGACAACGGTCCCGGCATTCCGGCGGCAGAGCGCGAGAAAGTGTTCCAGCGGCTCTACCGGCTGGACCACAGCCGCTCGACATCAGGCAGCGGCCTCGGGCTCAGCCTTGTCCGGGCCATAGCCGATCTGCACGGCGCATCGATCACGCTCGAGGATTGCCGACCGGGACTTGCGGTGGTGGTGCGTTTTCCGCTGGCTACGGATTAGCCGGCGAAACGGCTGGTGCTGTTCAAGCCCAGCTTGGGTTGAGAGGTCCCCTCACCTATCTATCCGCGTCGACAGGATGATCGACGACAGCGTCCGCTCGACTCCATCCATGGCGCCGATCTGGTCGAGCAGCATGTCGAGGTCGCGGATCGATGGGGCGTCGACGATGACGATCATGTCGAAATTGCCGCTGACCGAATGCAGCGTCCTGACCGTCGCCAAACCGCGCAGGCCGCGCACCACCTTGTCGGCAAGCTTGGGCGTCACGGTGAGCAGCACATGCGCCCGCACCAGCCCCTGCTCATAATCCGGCGCCAGCCGCACGCCGTAGCCTGATATGATGCCGCGCTGCTCCAGCCGTTCGATCCGGCTCTGCACGGTTGTCCGCGAGACGCCAAGCCGCCGCGCCAGCTCGGCGGTCGAGGCGCGCGCATTCTCGCGCAGCAGCGAAAGCAGGGTCTGTTCGGCATCGCTGAGCATTTCGACGATTCTTCTCGGCGGACTGACCAATCAATGGGTTCGTTTCGTACAGAACCACGCTTCCTTTCGACGGGCAAGCTGCGAATCTGTGCTCACAACCAGTGAGGGATTTGTCATGAAGAAAATTGTCGTTGTCGGCGCCGGCAAGATCGGCTCGACCATTGCCGAGATGCTCGCCGCCACGGGAGATTATCAGGTCACGCTCGTCGACCGCTCGGCAGCACAGCTCACTGCTGCCGAAGTCCCGGCCACGGTTGCGACGCTGGAGCTCGACATCGAAGCATCCGGCACGCTTGAAGCCGCGCTCGCCGGCAAATTCGCGGTGCTCAGCGCCGCTCCCTTCCATCTGACCACCCGCATCGCCGAGGCGGCGGCCAGTGCCGGCGTGCACTATCTCGACCTGACCGAGGATGTCGTCTCGACCCGCCGCGTCAAGGAATTGGCGCGTTCGGGCAGAAGCGCCTTCATTCCGCAATGCGGCCTGGCGCCGGGCTTCATCTCGATCGTCGCCAACGATCTCGCCAGCCGTTTCGATTCGCTGGAGAGCGTGCGCATGCGCGTCGGCGCTTTGCCGCAATATCCCTCCAATGCGCTGAACTACAATCTGACCTGGAGCACCGACGGCGTCATCAACGAATATTGCGAGCCCTGCGAGGCGATCGTCGAAGGCGAGCTGGTCGAGGTGCCGCCACTGGAGGAGCGCGAGGAGTTCTCGCTCGACGGCGTCACTTACGAGGCATTCAACACCTCCGGCGGGCTCGGCACGCTGGCCGAGACGCTGAAGGGCAAGGTGCGCACGCTCAACTACCGCACCATCCGCTACCCCGGCCACGCCGCGATCATGAAGGCGCTGCTCAACGACCTCGGCCTGCGCCATCGCCGCGACGTGCTGAAGGACATTTTTGAAAGCGCCCTGCCGGCGACATTGCAGGACGTCGTCATCGTCTTCGTCACCGTCTCCGGCCGCAAGAACGGCCGCCTGCTGCAGGAGACCTACGCCAACAAGGTCTATTCCCAGCGTGTCGGCCAGGTGGTGCGCAGCGCCATCCAGATCACCACGGCGTCCGGCATCTGCGCCGTGCTCGACATGCTGGCCGACGGCAGCCTGCCGGCGACCGGCTTCATCAAGCAGGAAGACATCGCGCTGGACGCTTTTCTAGCCAACCGTTTTGGCCGCGCCTATGCCCAGCACGAAATGGTGAGCCGGCTGGCGGGGTGAAGCGCATAATCTCCCCGCTTGAGGGGGAGATTAGCATCGAGCTATTTCCGCAAGGCCATCGGCCGCCCAAGCAGAAACCGGACAAAATTGCCGGCGTTGCGCGAGGCCTTGGCCGAAGTCTGCGGCATCTGCTTTTGCGTAGTCTCTTTTCGAGCCGGCGCGCGCGCATTTGTCTCGGCACCGGGCCGGCCCACGGTGAAAGCCGGCTCCGCGACCGGCTCGCCGCGCAAGACATTGGCTGCATTGTTGTCATGAATGACGATGCACCATTGAGCCTCCTTCGAGGCCGCCCCGACGGTGTTGAAACGCATCGCCATCCTCGTGTGCTCGTCGCAATAGACCCCGTTCATGGACGGTGATCGCTTCTCGACCAGAGTGCCGAAGGCCGACGTTGGATATTCGTGCTGCGTGTAGTGGTTGGTTGCCGCATCGAAATTCTGGCCGTGCGGAAAGGCGATATAGAGCGGTTGCTGGTTCACCTCGCCCTTGGCGATTTCCCGGCGCGCGTAGAAATCGACACGCTCCATGAAGGTCGGCGCCATCGCGTCATCGCTGTCGAGCCGAGTCAGCGAAACAAATTCGGCATCCGTGTCGCTTTGGACAAACGCATTGAAGGCGACATTGTAGTTCTCGCCGGCCTTGATGAGAACCGGCCTGACATCAATCCCGGCCGCGCAGCCGCAGACGATCCGGATGTAGTTCTCATGTGTTTCGGAATCGAACGCAATCAGGACCGTAAAGTCCTTCTGCGACTGGCCCTCGACGGCGCGCAATAGGTGTCGAACAGCGCCAGCCGCTCGACCAGCCACACCGGGTCGAGATTGGCTCTGCCGTGTCCATTCCATTGGCTCGGCATGAAGCCGGTGGCGGCGTTGTAGCGAATCGCCACGTATTTCTTCAGGTCGGTGCTCATGAGAGGAGACTAGAGCATGATCCCGAAGGGTGGAATCCGGTTCTCGGAAAACATGGTACGCGGCACTTTCCCGCCAATCGCTTTGGTCGCGCCTAGATGAGCGGCTGGCGAGTTGATCGATGGGCTGGCGAGGGAAGGAAGAGAGCCGACTCGAACAGGTTCGCCCCTTTCCTCAAATATGCAGCGCGTGTCCCAGCGCCTTCAGCGCTGCTTCCTGGAATCCCTCGCCCTGCGTCGGATGCGCGTGGATGGTGCCGGCGATGTCCTCCAGCCGCGCGCCCATCTCCAGCGCCAGCCCGAACGCCGCCGCCAGTTCCGACACGCCCTGCCCGACCGCCTGGATGCCGAGCACCAGATGGTTGTCGGCGCGGGCCACGACGCGGACAAAGCCGTCCTCGCCCAGCTTGGTCATCGCCCGGCCGTTGGCTGCGAACGGGAACATGCCGATCTTGATCTCGCCGCCGAGCGCCTTGGCTTCTTCCGGCGAAAGACCAGCGGTCACCAGTTCGGGATCGGTGAAGCAAACGGCGGGTATCGAACGCTTGTCCCAGCTGCGTTTGTGGCCGGCAACGATCTCGGCGACCATCTCGCCCTGCGCCATCGCCCGGTGCGCCAGCATCGGCTCGCCGGTGACGTCGCCAATGGCGAAGATGCCGCGCATCGAGGTGCGGCACTGGTCGTCGATGCGGATGAATTTGCCGGCCATGTCGAGGTCGATCTGCTCGAGCCCCCAAGCTTCGGTCACCGGCTTGCGCCCGACCGTCACCAGTATCTTGTCGGCTGGGACCTTGACGCTCTTGCCGTCCGCCGTCTCGACCAGCAACGCGTCACCCTTGGTTGAAAGCCCCTTGGCCTTGGCGCCCAGCATCACCTCGACGCCGAGCGCGGTGAGCCGCTTGACCACCGGCCGGGTCAGCTCCGCATCATACTGCGCCAGCACGCGCGGCAAGGCCTCGATCACGGTCACCTCAGCGCCCATCTTGGCAAATGCCATGCCGAGTTCCAGCCCAATATAGCCGCCACCGACGACCGCGAGCTTTTTCGGCACGTCGCTGAGCGCCAGTGCCTCGGTTGACGAAATCGCCGGACCGTCAAACGGCAGGAACGGCAGCTCCACCGGCGCCGAACCGGTGGCGATGACGATCGTTTCGGCCCGGATCACCTGCACGCCCGTCTCGGTCTCGACCGCGACCGTCTTGCCGTCGCGAAAGCTCGCCCAGCCATGCACGGTTTTCACGCCTGCCTTCTTGAGCAGGCCGGCGACGCCACTGTTGAGCCGGCTGACGATGCCATCCTTCCAGGCGACGGTCCGGGCAAGATCGAGCGTCGGCGCGGTGACCGAAATGCCGAGCGGGCTCTTGCCGCCTTGCATGTGCGACACCTTCTCGAACTCCTCCGCCGCGTGGATCAGCGCCTTGGACGGGATGCAGCCGACATTGAGGCAGGTGCCGCCCGGCTTGCCGGCCTCGACGATCACCGTATCGACGCCGAGCTGTCCGGCCCGGATGGCGCAGACATAGCCGCCCGGCCCGGCGCCGATGACGAGCAGCTTGCAGGAGATTTCTTTCATGATGGCACGCTCTTTCTGGTGGCGAAGGCCCCCTCATCCGGCCGCCTCGCGGCCACCTTCTCCCCGGTGGGGAGAAGAGGCGAGCACAGACGCCGGCGACCTCCTCTCCCCTCGGGGAGAGGTCGGATTGCCCCGAATTGCCCTTCGCAATTCGGTTTTGGCAATCCGGGTGAGGGGGCCCTTGCGACCGTTCTCATCCCCTCAATCCACGAAAATCAGCGCCGGCGTTTCCAGCAGCGTCTTGATCCGCTGGATGAACACCGCCGCATCCCACCCATCGATCACCCGATGGTCGAAGCTCGACGACAGGTTCATCATCTTGCGCGGCATGAACTGGGTGCCGTCCCACACCGGCCGCACCATCATCTTGTTGACGCCGACGATCGCCACTTCCGGATGGTTGATGACCGGCGTCGTCGCCACGCCGCCCATGGCGCCGAGCGAGGTGATGGTGATGGTCGAGCCGGACAGCTCGTCGCGTGTTGCCGTGCCGGACTTGGCCGCCTCGGCCAGCCTGATGACCTCGGCGCCGCAATCCCAGATGTCGCGCGCCTCGGCGTGCTTGACCACCGGAACCACCAGCCCCGACGGCGTCTGTGCGGCGATGCCGATATGGATGCCGCCATGCTGATGGACGATGCCGGCCTCGTCGTCGAACAGGGAATTGAGATTGGGCTGGTCCGCGATCGCCTTGACCATCGCCCGCATCAGGAACGGCAGCAGCGTCAGTTTCGGCCGCTCCACGCCAGGACGCTTCTCCTTGTTGAGCGCCGCGCGCAATTCCTCCAGTGCGGTGACGTCGATCTCCTCGACATAGGTGATGTGCGGAATGCGCGATTTGGACAGCGACATCTTCTCGGCGATCTTGCGCCGCAAGCCGACCACCTTGATATCCTGCACAGCATCGTTGCGGGCGAGGCCGGATGCCTTTGCGACCTGCGGCCCGCGCGCCAGGAACGCTTCGATGTCCTCATGGCCGATGCGACCGGCCGGACCGGATCCGGCAACCTGCCTGAGATCGATGCCGGCTTCTTTTGCCCGCAGACGAACGGCCGGCGACGCCAGCGGTCTTTCGCCTTCAGGCCGCGGCGCGCCGGAGACGGAAGGCTGCGCCGTGCTTTTCTGTGAGGCTGCCGGTTTCGCCTTGGGCTCGTCGCTCTTTGGCGATGTCTTCACGACCGGCGCAGCAGCCTCGGGCTTCGGCGTCGGAAGTTTTGCCGGAGGCTCAGCGGACACCGCTTCCACTTCGGCGCCTTGCGGCTTGGCGTTGCCCTCGCCCGCCACCTTCAGCCGCACGATGGGCGAACCGATGGCCACCGTGTCGCCGATCTCGGCGCCCAGCCACAGGATCTCGCCATCGACCGGCGAGGGGATTTCAACCGTCGCCTTGTCGGTCATGACGGCGGCGAGCACAGTGTCCTCGCGGACGATATCGCCGACCTTGACGTGCCATTCGACCAGCTCGGCCTCGGCGACGCCTTCGCCGACATCGGGCAGCTTGATGATGTGTTCGCCCATCTCAGGCTCCCATGGTTTCAAGCAAGGCACGGCCAACGCGGGCGGGACCGGGAAAATAATCCCACTCCTGCGCATGCGGATAGGGCGTGTCCCAGCCGGCAACGCGAGCAACCGGCGCTTCGAGGTGATAGAAACAGTTTTCCTGCACCAGCGCCGACAGCTCGGCGCCGAAGCCCGAGGTCAGCGTCGCCTCATGCACGATGACGCAGCGCCCGGTCTTTTTCACCGAGGCGACGATCGTATTGAGATCGAGCGGCAGCAGGGTCCTGAGGTCGATGATCTCGGCATCGATGCCGGTTTCTTCGACAGCCGCCTGCGCGACATAGACCATGGTGCCGTAGGCGAGCACGGTGAGGGCCGAGCCTGCCCTGCGGATCGCCGCCTTGCCGAGCGGCACCGTGTAGTGGCCGTCGGCCACCTCGCCCAGCTCATGCTTCGACCAGGGCGTCACCGGCCGGTCGTGATGACCATCGAACGGACCGTTGTAGAGCCGCTTCGGCTCGAGGAAAATCACCGGATCCGGATCCTCGATCGCCGCGATCAAAAGCCCCTTGGCGTCGTGCGGGTTGGACGGCACCACCGTCTTCAGCCCCGACACATGGGTGAACAGCGCCTCAGGGCTCTGGCTGTGCGTCTGGCCGCCAAAAATGCCGCCGCCGGTCGGCATGCGCACCACGATCGGGCAGGTGAAATCGCCGTTGGAGCGGTAGCGCAGCCTGGCTGCTTCCTGGGTCAGCTGGTCGTAAGCCGGATACATGTAGTCGGCAAACTGAATCTCCACGCATGGCTTCAAGCCATAGGCGGCCATGCCTATGGCAGAGCCGACAATGCCGGATTCGTTGATCGGCGCGTCGAAGCAGCGGCTCTTGCCATATTTGGCCTGCAGGCCCTGCGTGCAGCGGAAGACGCCGCCGAAGAAGCCGACATCCTCGCCGAACACGACGACTTTTTCGTCGCGCCCCATCGACACGTCCATGGCATCGCGAATGGCTTCGATCATGGTCCGCCTCGGCATGGCTCAGACTCCCGCCTGCTGGCGCTGGCGCCTGAGATGCGGCGGCATCTCGGCATAGAGCCCCTCGAACATGTCGCGCGTCGACGGCTTGCCGCCGGCATGCAGCGTGCCGTGGCTTTCCGCTTCCTTCTGCGCCGCGATAACCGTGTCGAGGATTTCCGCCTCGGCCTGCGCGTGCCGCTCGTCCGACCAGACGCCGAGCCCGATGAGATGGTTCTTCAGCCGCACGATCGGGTCGCCGAGCGGCCAGGCGTCGGATTCGGTCTTCGGACGGTAGGCGGACGGGTCGTCCGAGCTCGAATGTGCGCCGGCACGGTAGGTGACATATTCGACCAGCGTCGGCCCGAGATTGCTGCGCGCCCGCTCCTCCGCCCATTTGGCGACCGCATGCACCGCGAGATAGTCGTTGCCGTCGACGCGCAGCGACGGGATGCCGAAGCCGAGGCCCCTCGCCGCGAACGTGCCCGAGCCGCCGCGCGCGATGCCTTGAAAGGTCGAGATTGCCCACTGGTTGTTGACGACATTGAGCACGACCGGCGCCTTGTAGGTGGAGGCGAACACCAGCGCCGAGTGGAAATCGGACTCGGCCGTCGAGCCGTCGCCGATCCACGCGGCTGCGATGCGCGAATCGTTCGATATCGCCGAGGCCATCGCCCAGCCGACCGCCTGGATGTACTGCGTCGCCAGATTGCCGGAGATCGAGAAGAAGCCGTGCTCCTTTGACGAATACATGACCGGCAATTGCCGGCCCTTCAGCGGGTCGGCTTCGTTGGAATAGATCTGGTTCATCATCGTGACCATCGGGTAGCCATCGGCAATCAGCAGCCCGGCCTGGCGATAGGTCGGAAAGTTCATGTCGCCCGGCGCCAGTGCCTTGCGGAAGGCGCAAGCCACAGCCTCTTCGCCCAGATGCTGCATGTAGAACGAGGTCTTGCCCTGCCGCTGCGCCATCTGCATGCGCGCATCGAAGGTCCGCAGCGTCATCATGTGGCGCAGGCCGGTGAGAAGCTCGTCGCTGGACAGCAGGCCGGCCCACGGGCCGACGGCCTCGCCCGTGCGGTTCAGCACGCGGATGATCGAGAAGGCATGATCGCGGATGGTGCGCGGATCGACATCGATCTCCGGGCGCGGCACCGAGCCGGCCTTGGGGATCGGCACATTGGAAAAGTCAGGCGTTCCGCCCGGCCGCACTTCCGGCTCCGGAACGTGGAAACGCAACATCCCAGCATCGGCCATGACCTTTGTCCTCCAATGTTGCCCGGAACAGATATTTGCATATCTGCGCCGCCAGTGCGAATTCGTCGGGTAGCCTGCGGACGTCGGTCCCGGCCACGCCGGCCGATCCAGCCTCCCGCACCCAAGATGAAGATATGTCCGCGAAATTTCTTGTCGATGTTGGGCGGTGGCGCGCAATTAGAGAGAAGGTTGGGCGAGGTTTGCCGGCAGATAAGGTGATTGGTCGACGAACTCGCGCCCTTCCTCTCCCCCGTCGATCGGGGGAGAGGTGTCGAGCGAAGCTCGAGGGAGTGGGGGTCGACGGTTCGCCCAAGCTGGATGCCGCCCCCACATCATGCTAACCAGCCCGCCATGGCACAGAAGAAAGCATATGAGGTCGATGGCTGGCTCGCGAAGCCGGACCAGCGGATCTCCATTGTCCTGCTTTACGGCCCCGATCGCGGCCTTGTCTCCGAGCGAGCAAAGGCCTTTGCCGGCAAGACCGGCCTGCCGCTCGACGATTCCTTCTCGGTGGTCAGGCTGGAGGGGTCGGAGGTCGACCGCGACGAGGGCCGGCTGCTCGACGAGGCCCGCACCGTGCCGATGTTTTCCGACCGGCGCCTGCTGTGGGTGCGCAATGCCAGCGGCCAGAAGGCATTGGCCGACGACGTCAAGGCGCTGACGGCCGAACCCGCGCGCGATGCGATCATTCTCATCGAGGCCGGCGACCTCAAGAAGGGTGTCGGCCTGCGCGCCATCGTCGAGGCGGCCGACAATGCCATGGCCCTGCCTTGCTATGCCGATGAAGCCCGCGACATCGACACCGTCATCGACGGCGAACTGGGCAGGGCCGGCATGTCGATGACCATGGAGGCGAGACAGGCGCTGCGCCGCAATCTCGGCGGCGACCGGCTGGCCTCGCGCGGTGAGATCGAGAAGCTTGTGCTCTACGCCCATGGCCAGACCGAGATCGGCCTGGAGGAGGTCAAAGCGATGTCAGGTGATGTCTCCGGCGCGTCTTTCGACGACGCGGTTGACGCGCTTCTCGAAGGCAAGATCGGCGACTTCGACACCGCCTTCACCCGCCATTGCCAGTCCGGCGGCCAGCCCTTCCTGGTGCTGTCCTCGGCAATGCGGCAGTTGCAGCAGATCCAGATCATGCGCGGCCAGATGGAGTCCGGCAACCGCAACGCCGCCACGGTCGTTGCCGCCGCCCGCCCGCCGGTGTTTTTCTCCAGGCGCAAGCTGGTGGAGAAAGCGCTGGAGCGCTGGAGCACCGAAGCGCTCGGCCGCGCACTGACCCGGCTGCAGACGGCGGTGCTGCAGACCAGACGGCGGCCGGATCTTTCCGTGGCGCTGGCAAGACAGGCGCTGCTTGGCATTGCGGTGGAGAGCAGCAGGTTGGCGCAGAGGTAGGAGAGCGATCCTCCTCTTCTCGGCACCGAGCGCTGCCTCCATCGGTCAATTCATTGTCATAGCGCCCACCTGCTGGAAGGTTGGCAGCGCCTGTGGAAAGACCAGCACCGCCGCGCCGTAAAGAAGCAGAGCGATGCCCGACACCTTTGCGATCCCACCTCCTGACGGGAGGGTCTTTTCCGCAAAGATCAGCAAGGTGACCACGGCCATTGCGGCGACGTTCATGATCCCGAGAGGAAAGAGGGCGAGAAACAAAAGCCAGCAGCAGCCCAGGCAAAAAAGTCCATGCTCCAGGCCCATGCGAACCGCACCCCAATAACCATCGCGCCATGAGGTCAGGATGAAGCCAATCGGCGTGCGGCATTTGGCCAGACAAAGATCTTTCAGTGGGGAGAGTTGATAGGCGCCCCCAATCATCAGCAGCGCGCCGCCGATACGCGCGGCCGTCGCAGCGGACAATCCCACATGCCCGGCAAGCATCTCCGCACCCGCCGCACCGGCAAAGGCGATAACGCCCATCACGCCCCAAACCAGCATATACCCGGCCACGAACACCCAGCTCGAGACAAAGGTCTCGCCCCGGCTCTGTTTGCCGGCCTGGACCTTGTGAAACGTCAGGATCATGGACGCGGCCGTCGGAAACATCATGGCAATCATCATGATCATCCAGATGGCAAGAAACAGCGGCGCCTTCATACCCATGGTGAGTGCGTACATTTCCATGCGCATGTCCGCGTCCATGCCCATCTGCTGCCAGACAAGCAGGGTCCACGCCGCCGCAGCGATAGCGATCAGCAGCGCGAGAATGATGTATCGCTGCAACGTCGGGGCCATGGACGAGGTCGTTCCGTGCTACGCTGCCAACGGCTACTGCTGCCCAGACCAATTGATCGGGGCGTAATGTCCGTTTCGGCGGGAATTGTCCCAGCTCATGCCATGATCGCTGAATGTACTGCCTTCCGCCCCCATCGCCAGGGCGAGCCAATCGGGATTGACAGGATGGCCGGTGGCCGCCCACATCTGCCCGTCCTCGCGCATTGTCGGCAGCGGCTCGACCGCCATCTGCATGACGCCCGCAATCTCCGCCGACCGCTTCTTGCCGTCTATCCGGTAGCTTATCGGCACCTTCTTGGCGCCAAGATTCGTGCCAATCATCGGTGCCAGCACCGCCATAGGGCCGCCCGCAGCGCCGGTGAAGATGGCACCTAGCGCCTCTGTTTGCCTGTCATCGGCCCGTTCGTCGATATAGGCGGCGGCCGTCCAATTGCCGTTTGCCATAGGACCCGGCGTGTGAGCGACCATCGCGACACTGAGCCCATCCAATCGAACGTCGCCGTAGTTGCCCGTATCAATGTGAAAGACCAAACCGACGTCGCAAACACCTTTCGTCGGCTTCGATGTCAGCTGCGCGTTGGTGGACAGCAGACAAGGACATACGACATCGCAGCTACAATTTTCGAAGTAACTTCCGGACAATTGCCAACGGACTGCCATTTGCACCTCCCACTTGCGTCAGGCGCGTCGGCATATCGCATTGGCGGGGCAGTGCCATTTCACGATTGTTGTAGGAACGGCAAATAGCGCCCGCCTCGACTGACCGGCACGCTAGGGCACATAATTTAAGCCATATCTAATATAGGTTACGCCGTTGCCTGGCACTGTCAAGCCGCGAGCGGCAGGGCTGGCGGCAGGCGCTGCTTGGGATCGCGGTTGAGAGCGCGAGGCTGGGGAGCGAGCCTGATCTCCCCCTCGAGGGGGGAGATGTCGCCGAAGGCGACAGAGGGGGCCGCCGCGCGTGGGGCGCTGACCTCTTCTTCGTTCCCGCAGGGGCCCGGCGCTTGATGTGGGGCGACCCCCTCTGGCCTGCCGGCCATCTCCCCTCAAGGAGGGAGATTCGCGGCGTCACCGATTTCGCCAATCACCAGCGCCCCAAAAGGAAAAGGCCGGCCAAACGGCCAGCCCCTTTCCACATGCGCAATCTCCGGTCTCAATATACTTCGCCGGCTAACTAACGCTCCTGCTTCAGCCTTCTGCACAGCTCATCAAGCTGCTCCAGCGACCGGTATGAAACCCGCAAAGTGCCGCCCTTGCCCTTGTGATCCACTGACACAATCATGCCGATCGTATCGGTCAACAGCTTTTCCAGCGCCAGCGTATCGGCGTCCTTTTGCTCCGGACTTGGCGCCGGCTTGGCTTCCTTGGTGCTGCTGGTGCCGGCCGGTATCTGGGCCAGCGCTTCGGCCTGGCGTACCGAAAGGCCCTCTTCGACGATACGCTTGGCAAGGCCGGCCGGATCTTCCGCCGTCACCAGCGTGCGGGCATGGCCCGCCGACAGCGCGCCGTCGACCAGCATGTCGCGGATCACGTCCGGCAGCTTCAGGAGCCTGAGCGTGTTGGCGACATGGCTGCGGCTCTTGCCGATCACCTGGCCGAGATCGGCCTGGGTGTAGCCGTGCTCATCGATCAGCTGCTGATAGCCAAGCGCTTCCTCGACCGCATTGAGGTCGGTGCGCTGGACGTTTTCGATGATCGCCAGCTCGAGCGCGGTGCGGTCGTTGACCTCGCGGATGATGACCGGGATCTCGGACAGCCCGGCGCGCTGCGCCGCGCGCCAGCGCCGCTCGCCGGCGATGATCTCGTAACGGCCGGCCTGTGCCGGCGAAGGACGCGCCACCACCGGCTGGACGACGCCGTGTTCGCGGATCGACTGGGCAAGGTCGGTCAGCTCGGCGTCGCCGAAATGCCGCCGCGGATTCTTCGGATTGGGGGTCAGGAACTCGATCGGCACCTTGCCGTCGGCGCTCATGCCTGGTTTTTCAGGCGCAGCTGGGCGATCGATCTCGCCGATCAGCGCCGCCAGCCCACGCCCCAGTCTCTTTCTCGAAAGGTCTTCGCTCATCTTTATTCCAGGTTCCGGATCGTTTCGGTATCGAATCGGCTCTTTAGATTGCAGGGAGTCTAATCAAGCGGCGCGTAACTTGCGCTCGCGGCGGATCACTTCCGACGCCAGTTGCAGATAGGCCTGGCTGCCCGAGCATTTCAGATCGTAAAGGATCGCCGGCTTGCCGTAGGACGGCGCCTCGGACACCCGCACATTGCGCGGGATGACGGTCTCGTAGACCTTGTCGCCCATATGCGCCCGCACATCCTGCACCACCTGGTTGGCGAGATTGTTGCGGCCGTCATACATGGTCAGCACGATGCCCTGGATGGTCAGATCCGGATTGATCGAGCGGCGCACCTGCTCGACCGTCTCCAGCAACTGGCTGAGACCTTCGAGCGCGAAGAACTCGCATTGCAGCGGCACAAGAACAGAATCGGCCGCAGCCATTGAATTCAAGGTCAAAAGGTTGAGCGATGGCGGGCAATCGATCAGCACATAGCCAAAGGGTGCGCCGCGCTCGGTCGCGGCGCGCAGCGCATTACGCAACTTGAGCACCCGGTCGGGCGCGGAGGCGATCTCCATTTCAATGCCGAGCAGGTCGAGCGTCGACGGCACGATCGACAGGCCGGGCACCGCCGTCGGGATGGCCGCGGCCTCCAGCTCCAACTCGCCGGTCAACACGTCATAGGAGGACACCGTCCGGTCCTTGCGGTCGATGCCGAGACCGGTGCTGGCATTTCCCTGCGGATCAAGATCGACGATCAGCACCTTTTCGCCGATCGCGGCCAGCGCGGTCGCCAGATTGATGGCGGTGGTTGTCTTGCCGACGCCGCCTTTCTGGTTGGCTACGGTGATGATTCGGGGGCCATTCTTCATCATGGGTTTATGCCAGAAATTCATTTTGGGCGCCAAATCGCCTGTCAGTGACGGATCAGACAGGTCGCAGGTTGGACAATTCCAGGATGACGCCGCCAGCGTCGGTCACACTGGGATGTTCTACCAGATCGAAGGACCATCGGTGAACGCTTTCTTGCACTTCGGTGCGGTAATCCCGGCCTTTGTGGAACAGACCGCGCGCGCCTGAAATCAGCCAGGGCGCCGACAGGTCCAGCAAGGTCGAAAGCGGAGCCAGCGCCCGCGCCGTGACGATCTGCGGCGTCGAAACAAGCGCATGACTGTCGTCGATGCGGCGCGCCACCACCCGCGCCGGCAGGCTGAACTGCCCAATGACGGTCTGCAGGAAGGATGCTTTTTTGCGATTGCTTTCAACCAGATCGACGCTGGCGCCGTCGCGCTCGGCCAGCAGGAAAGCCATGACAAGGCCCGGAAATCCGCCGCCTGAGCCGATATCCACCCAGCGTGTGGCGGCCGGCTCTATGCGCGCGAGCTGCGCGCTGTCCAATATATGACGCTGCCAGACGTCGCCCGAGGTCGATTGCGCCACCAGATTGATGCTGCGATTCCACTTCTGGAACATCTGCTCGAACGCCACCAGCCGATCGAATGTTTCACGTGAAACCGGGCCTGCCGTGTCCTGCAGGCTCGCTAGGGTCATAGAACTCACGCAACATCCTTTTGTAGGCGCTGGGCGCTCTCCGCGTGACGGACATGCGCGACAATGATCGCCAGCGCCGCTGGCGTCATGCCTTCCATGCGCTGGGCATCGGCGATGGAGCGCGGCCGCCGCGCCTGCATCTTCTGCTTCAACTCGTTCGACAGACCCGGCACGCCAGCGAAATCGACCGTCTCGGGGATCAGCCGGCTCTCTTCATGCCGGATCTGCGCCACATCCGTCTTCTGGCGATCGAGATAGACCGAATATTTGGCCTCTGTTTCGAGTCGCTCCGCCGCCTTGCCGTCGATTGCCGCGAATCGCGAATCGATGCGTCCCAACCAGGCCACGTCGACGTCGGGATAGGATAGTAATTCGTAACCGGACCGGCGCACGCCGTCCCGGTTGATCTCCAGCCCGTGTCGCGCCGCCTCGTTGGGCGTCATTGTGAGCGATTTCGCCAGCTCCCGAGCCTCATCCAGACTTTGCATGACATCCCCGTAGCGCTGCATCCGCTGCGCCGAGGCGATGCCAAGCTTCGCAGCCACGGGCGTCAGCCGCTCATCGGCATTGTCGGCACGCAACGACAGCCTGAATTCGGCCCGCGAGGTGAACATCCGGTAGGGCTCCGCAATGCCCCGGCTGGTCAAATCGTCGACCATGACGCCGATATAGGCCTCGGTGCGGCTGAGCACGATCTGCGCGCTGCCCGCCGCCCGCCGCGCCGCATTGAGGCCGGCAAGCAAGCCTTGCCCGGCCGCTTCCTCATAGCCGGTCGTGCCGTTGATCTGCCCGGCGAGGAACAGGCCGCTGATGCGCTTCGTCTCCAGCGTCTGATGCAGCTCGCGCGGATCGACATGATCATATTCGATGGCATAACCGGGCTGCAGCATGACGGCCCGCTCCAGCCCCGGAATGGTTTTCAAGATGTCGAGCTGCACATCTTCGGGCAGCGAGGTCGAAATGCCATTGGGATAGACGGTGTCGTCGTCCAGGCCTTCCGGCTCCAGAAAAATCTGGTGCCCGTCCCTGTCCCCGAACTTGACGATCTTGTCCTCGATCGACGGGCAATAGCGCGGCCCAACGCCTTCGATCGAGCCGGAATACATGGCCGAGCGGCCAAGATTGGCGCGGATCAGCTCATGCGTGGCGGTCGTTGTGCGGGTGATGCCGCACTCGATCTGCGGCGTCTCGATACGGTCGGTCATCAGCGAGAACGGCACCGGATCCGCATCCGCCGCCTGGCTTTCCAGCGACGCCCAGTCGATGGTCCGGCCATCGAGCCGCGGCGGCGTCCCGGTCTTCAGCCGTCCAAGCTTGAAGCCGGCGCGGTCCATCGTTGCCGACAGGCCGAGGCTCGCCTGCTCGTTCATGCGGCCGGCGACGATCTTCTTCTCGCCGATATGGATAAGCCCGCGCAGAAAAGTTCCGGTCGTCAGAACGACCGCGCCGCAAGCCAGGCGCCGCCCATCAGCCAGGAGAACAGCCCTGATCTGCCCATCGGAGATTTCGAAGTCCAGAACCTCGCCTTCGACCACGTCGAGATCGTTCTGCTGCCGAATCGCTTCCTGCATGGCAAGGCGATAGAGCTTTCTGTCGGCCTGCGTGCGAGGTCCGCGCACCGCGGGGCCTTTGCGGCGGTTGAGCAGGCGGAACTGGATGCCTGCCGCATCCGCCACGCGCCCCATCAAGCCGTCCATGGCATCGATCTCGCGCACCAGATGGCCCTTGCCGAGCCCGCCGATCGCTGGGTTGCACGACATCACCCCGATCGTGTCGAAACGCAGCGTCACCAGCGCGGTCCTGGCACCGGCGCGCGCGGCAGCACTAGCCGCCTCGCAACCCGCGTGGCCGCCGCCCACCACAACCACATCATAGCGATTGGTCATTTCCAAACGTCCTGGACTCAGAAGAATGAGGGACACATGTCCCTGCGGAGCGACGCTGTCAAGAAAACTCCGCGACAAGTTTCACGTGAAACAGCCGAGCCGCCAGTTAGCTCAGTGTTTCACGTGAGTCATCGGGGCCGCCTGCCACGTTTTACGTGAGTCATGCAGGCGGCGCAGCGCGGTGGTGGCCCAGATGGAGCCTCCCCGCCTTCGGGGTTCGTCGAAATCACGAAGCCATGCAGCAAAGCAACATACGATCTAAAGGGAGCTCACGCCGCAGCGACCCAATGTTTCACGTGAGTCATTTCCCGATGCAGAACTGCGAGAAGATCACGTCCAGCATGTCCTCGACGTCGATGGCGCCGACGATTCGGCCCAAGCGGTCGGCGGCAAGCCGCAGCTCCTCCGCGCGCAACTCCTGCCCGACAGAACGGCCATCGGTGGCGCGAAGCAGATGACGGTTGGTCTCGCCAAGCAATTCGACGTGGCGAAGGCGCGACGGCAGGACATCGCCGACGCTGCCGGCTGCCTCCGCCGCCCGCTGGCCGATCTCCGCCAGCAGTTCCTCCACGCCCGTCCCGTTCTTCACTGAAATGACAAGGTCGTAATCCTCCGTCGCGTCGCTCGCCGCGCGGCTTTCCAGCAGATCGAGCTTGGTGCCGACACGTAAGATCGGCGCTTCGGTCGGCAGCAGTCCAATCTCCCTGGGATCGGCGACATCCCTAAGCAACAGCAAGAGATCGGCGCCATGCGCCTTGGCCCTCGCCTTCTCGATGCCGATCGCCTCGACCTTCCCCGGCGCATCGCGCAACCCGGCCGTATCCGTAAGCCGGACACGCAGCCCCTGAAGATCAAGTGTCACTTCAAGCAGGTCGCGGGTCGTGCCTGGCTCATCCGTTACTATAGCGGCATCGCGCCGCGCCAGGGCGTTGAACAGACTCGACTTACCGGCGTTGGGCGCACCGAGGATGACGACCTCAAAGCCGTCGCGAATGATCTCGGCGGCGCGAAATCCGGCGATGTGCCGGTCGATCTCGTCGATCATCGTTCTGACATCAGACCAGACCGTATCCGAAACGGAACCGGGGACGTCTTCCTCGTCGGCGAAATCGATCTCGGCCTCGATCATGGCGCGGGCATGGATCAGCCTGCGGCGCCAGCCGAGATAGAGTTCGCTTTGGGCGCCTCCGGCATTTTGGACCGCGAAGCGCCGCTGCGCCTCCGTCTCGGCATTGACGAGATCCGCCAGCGCCTCGGTCTCGACCAGGTCGACCTTGCCGTTCAGAAAGGCGCGACGCGTGAATTCACCCGGTTCCGCGTGCCTGACGCCGTCAAAACCGGTCATCGTCTCCAGCATTTTTGCCACAACGGCACGGCCGCCATGAACGTGGAATTCCGCGACATCCTCGCCGGTGAAACTGGCCGGACCGGGAAAGAACACAACCAGGCCGGTATCGAGCAATGTCCCGTCAGACGCCCTGAGTCGGCGCAGAGCCGCCGCGCGGTCCTTAACCATAGTCCCAGCAATCGTTTCGACCACGAATCGAGTCTGCGGGCCGGAAATTCGGATGACGGCGACGCCGGCAGGCAGCCGGCCGCTCGACAGCGCTACGATGGAATCGCCTGAAATCATTTGCCCGCTCTACTGAACCGCCCTAGCTTCACGCCTATCAGCCAATCGCACCCGAGTTTGCCCAGTGACGCTGCCCGCGCAAAACCTGCTTGCCGAAGAAGCCAGCCCCTATCTGCAGCAGCATAGCGGCAATCCCGTCCACTGGCGGGCCTGGTCGCCGGCTTCGCTCCAAGAGGCAAAAGCGCTGGATAGGCCGATCCTGCTCTCGGTCGGCTATGCCGCCTGCCATTGGTGCCATGTCATGGCGCATGAAAGCTTCGAAAACGATGGCGTCGCCGCCGTCATGAACCGTCTGTTCGTCAATATCAAGGTCGACCGCGAGGAGCGCCCGGACATCGACCAGATCTATATGGCGGCGCTGTCCTCGATGGGCGAGCAGGGCGGCTGGCCGCTGACCATGTTCCTGACTCCGGACGGCAAGCCGTTCTGGGGCGGCACCTATTTTCCACGCGAGCCGCGCTACGGCCGCCCGGGTTTTGTCCAGGTGATGGAGGCGGTGGACAAGGCCTGGCGGGAGAAGCGGGCGAGCCTCAACCAGAGCGCCGACGGCCTGACGACGCATGTCGAGGCACGGCTCGCCGGTTCGCATGCCAGAACCGTGCTCGACCGCGCCACGCTGGCGGAATTGGCCAAGGGCATCGACGGCATGATCGACCGTGATCTCGGCGGATTGCGCGGCGCGCCTAAATTTCCCAACGCGCCGTTCATGCAAACGCTGTGGCTGTCCTGGCTTCGCGACGGCAATGCCGCCCATCGCGACGACGTCCTCAACAGCCTCGAGCAGATGCTGCGCGGCGGCATCTACGACCACATCGGCGGCGGGCTCAGCCGTTACTCCACCGACGCCGAATGGCTGGTGCCGCATTTCGAAAAGATGCTCTACGACAATGCCCAGCTCCTCCGCTTCTGCAACTGGGCCTATGCCGCAAGCGGCAATGAATTGTTCCGGGTGCGAATCGAAGAGACGATCGGCTGGCTGCTGCGCGAAATGCGCGTCGACGGCGGTGCCTTTGCCGCCAGTCTCGATGCCGACAGCGACGGCGAGGAAGGTCTGTTCTACACCTGGAGCCGCGACGAGATCGAAGCCGCCCTTGGAGACGATTCCGCATTGTTTTTCAAGCACTTCACGCTCTCCAACCCGCATGGCTGGGAAGGCAAGCCGGTCGTCCACCAAACGCTGTCTCAGCAATTGCAATATGTGATCCACCGCGAAGAGATCAGCGCGCTCAAGGCGAAACTCCTTGCTGTCCGGGAAGAGCGGGTCAGGCCCGGCCTTGACGCAAAGACCCTCATCGACTGGAACGGCCAGATGATCGCAGCGCTTGCCGAGGCCGGCCGGGCGCTGGCGCGGCCTGACTGGATCGATGCGGCGGCAAAGGCCTTTGCCTATATCAGCTCTGGCAGCCGCGACGGCCGTCTGCCGCATTCGATGCTCGGCGCCAGAAAACTGTTCCCGGCTTTGTCCAGCGACTATGCCGCTATGACCAACGCCGCGATCTCGCTGTTCGAGGCCACCGGGGATTGGAGCTATGTCGACCAGGCCGGCCAGTTTGTCGGGCAGCTCGAGCATTGGCATGCCGACGCCGAGAAGACAGGTTACTACCTGACTGCTTCCGACAGCACCGACGTGCCGATCCGCATCCGCGGCGATGTCGACGAAGCCATTCCGTCCGCCACCGGCCAGATCATCGAGGCGCTGGTCAGGCTCGCCTCCGTCACCGGCAATCTCGAGCTGCAGGAAAGAGCCTGGCACGTCGCCGAGCATGCCGCCGGCCGCGCGGCGCACCAGGCCTATGGCCAGGCCGGCATCGTCAATGCCTGCGCCCTGGCAATCGAGCCACTCAAGCTGGTGTTGGTGGATGAGCTCACAGATCCAAAGCTCGTTCCGGTTGCGAATCGAAACCCGGACCCGCGCCGCATCGACATCGTCGTGCCGATCGGTACGGCAGCGAATCGACCCTTGCTGCCCGGTGGAATCCTGCCGCCGACCGACAAGGCAGGTGCATGGTTGTGCACGGGGCAGGTTTGTTTGCCGGCGGCGACGGATGCTGAAGAGCTGGAGCGATTGTTGCGACGGCGATAGTTTTGCTAACCGCCGGCGAGAGACGCCCCCTCTGGCCTACCGGCCATCTCCCCTCAAGTGGGGAGATCGGCAGCTTCCCTGTTCCGTTCACCTTACGGCGTTGATAATTGCCGAAAGCGACCAAGGGCGTAATCTCCCCCTAGAGGGGGAGATGCCCGGCAGGGCAGAGGGGGGCGCGAAGGATCGCTACCCCATCCCCTTACGTGTTCATCGAATCGAAGAAATCCGCATTGGTTTTGGTCTGCTTCAGCTTGTCGATCAGGAACTCGATCGCGTCGGTGGTTCCCATCGGCGCCAGGATGCGGCGTAGCACGAAGATCTTCTGCAGGTCCTGCTTGGAAACCAGCAGGTCTTCCTTGCGGGTGCCGGACTTCAGGATGTCCATGGCCGGATAGATGCGCTTGTCGGCGACCTTGCGGTCGAGCTGGATTTCGCAGTTGCCGGTGCCCTTGAACTCTTCGAAGATGACTTCGTCCATGCGGCTGCCGGTATCGATCAGCGCGGTGGCGATGATGGTCAGCGAACCGCCCTCCTCGATGTTGCGGGCGGCGCCGAAGAAGCGCTTCGGCCGCTGCAGCGCGTTGGCGTCGACACCACCGGTCAGCACCTTGCCGGATGACGGCACGACGGTGTTGTAGGCGCGGCCGAGACGGGTGATCGAATCGAGCAGGATGACGACGTCGCGGCCATGTTCGACCAGGCGCTTGGCCTTCTCGATGACCATTTCGGCGACCTGCACGTGGCGCACCGCCGGCTCGTCGAAGGTCGAGGAGATCACCTCTCCCTTCACCGAGCGCTGCATGTCGGTCACTTCTTCCGGCCGCTCGTCGATCAGCAGCACGATCAGATAGCATTCCGGGTGGTTGGCGGTGATCGAGTGGGCGATGTTCTGCATCAGAACCGTCTTGCCGGTACGCGGCTGCGCGTTGATCAAAGCGCGCTGTCCCTTGCCGATCGGCGCCACCAGGTCGATCACGCGGGCCGAGATGTCCTTGGTGGTGACATTCTCGATCTCCATCTTCAGCCGCTTGGTCGGATAGAGCGGCGTCAGATTGTCGAAGTGGATCTTGTGCCGGATCTTCTCGGGATCGTCGAAATTGATGGTGTTGACCTTGAGCAGCGCGAAATAGCGCTCGCCCTCTTTCGGGCTGCGGATCGGCCCTTCGACCGTATCGCCGGTCTTCAGCGAAAAGCGCCGGATCTGCGACGGTGAAATATAGATGTCGTCGGGACCTGGCAGGTAATTGGCGTTGGCGGAGCGCAGGAAGCCGAAACCGTCCTGCAGCACCTCGACCACGCCATCACCGATGATCTCGATCTCCTGGGCGGCCAGCTTCTTCAGGATCGCAAACATCAGCTCCTGCTTGCGCATGACGCTGGCGTTTTCGACCTCCAGCGATTCGGCATAAGCGATCAGCTCTGGCGGTTTCTTGTTCTTGAACTCGGCGAGTTTCATTTCTTGCATAGACGGACCTTGAATAGATGGAGTCTGGGTAGGCTTTGGGAAAATATCGGCGGGATGCGACAAATGCCGGGCGCGGCCGAAAACAACGAGGGGCGGCGCATGACGGGAAGGAAGACCCGTCTTTTATCGTCGGTCGGGTGAAAGAGCAAGCTGCGTTTTGCATGGCCTATGAAGGCCTAAAACGCATCAATGCCTGTCGCAGTCTCCTGGCCGTTTTTGGGCGGCATGCATCAGAACGGCTTGACCACCACCAGGATGACTATTGCGATCATCAGCAATGTGGGGATCTCGTTGACCATCCGCCAGTGCCTGGCCGGTTTTTCATTGCGGTCCTCGGCGAATTTACGCACCGCACCGGCCAGATAGCCATGCATGGCCGACAGCAAAAGCACCGCTCCGATCTTGGCGTGAAGCCAGCCGCCCTGGAAACCAAAGCCTTTCCAGGCAAGCCACAGGCCGAACACCCAGGTGACGATCATCGCCGGGTTTATGATGCCGCGCAGCAGGCGCCGCTCCATCACCTTGAAGGTTTCCGACTGCACCGAGCCCTTCTCGGCATCGGCGTGATAGACCAGCAGCCGCGGCAGATAGAGCATGCCCGCCATCCACGAGATGACGGCGAGGATATGGATCGCCTTGGCCCAGGGGTAGAAACTGTCGGGTGCCGCGAAATACAAAAGCGCGGTGAAAACGATCAGCACGGCGATACCTGATATCATGCGCATCATCGCCTGGCCGGTGCTGTTCGTGTTGTTCATCTGAGCCATCAGCGTGTCGCGCTCCGCACCTGTTTCACCATCGCCTCGACATGGGCGATCGGCGTCTCCGGCGTGATGCCGTGACCGAGGTTGAAGATCAGCGGCCCGTCTCCCAGCGCTCTCAGGATCGCGTCGACGCCATCCGACAGCGCCTTGCCGCCAGCCACGAGCCGCAAGGGATCGAGATTGCCCTGAACCGCACCCGAGCGCTGCAATTCTTTCGCCGCAATCAGGGGCACCGTCCAGTCGATGCCCAGCGCCGTTACGCCGGTCTTCTGTCGATAGGTCCGGTAGCGCGCACCGGCGCCCTTGGGAAAACCGATGATCGGGACATCGGGATAAACCGCCCGCACCCGGCCAACGATCTCGGCCATCGGCTGAACGCAGAACAAATCGAAAGTTTCATCGTCCAGCACGCCGGACCAGGAATCGAAAATCTGCACCACATCCGCGCCCGCCTCGATCTGGCGGATGAGATAGGCGGCCGAATGTTCGGCAAGCACCTTCAGCAATCGTTGAAAGGCCACCGGCTCGCGATAGGCAAAAAGCCGCGCCGGCGCCTGGTCGGGCGTGCCATGGCCGGCAATCATGTATGTCGCCACCGTCCACGGCGCGCCGCAGAAGCCGATCAGGGTTGTCTCGTCGGGCAATTTGGCCCGCAACCGGCGAACCGTCTCGTAGACCGGTTCGAGATTCACGTGAAACACCTTGCCTTCCAGAGCCAGAATCTCCGGCGCGGTGATCGGCGTCAGCAGCGGCCCTCTGCCCTCTTCGAAACGGACGTCACGGCCAAGCGCATGCGGAACGACAAGGATATCGGAAAACAGGATCGAAGCATCGAAGCCGAAGCGCTCGATCGGTTGCAAGGTCACTTCGACGGCAAGGTCTGGATCATAGCAGAGATCGAGGAACGAGCCTGCTCGCCTGCGTGTCTCCCGATACTCCGGCAGATAACGCCCTGCCTGACGCATCATCCAGAGCGGAGGCGGAAAATGAGCCTTGCCCTTCAGGACATCCAGCATGATCCGGTTCTGGGGCATCAAGCGCTCGCTTCTTCCGGCCTCTTCTATAATCAAAGATTCTTATATCTAAGATTCTTCTGATTCTAAGAGTCTGTTGGTTCTGGTGATTGCCACCTGTCCCGCTTTGCCCCGGAAAACACCAGCCAACATATTGTCGCGTGCTTCTTTTTCCCAGATGTAGGGTTCTGGGGATAGGTCGGAATCGATCAATCGAGTCAGAGCGTTAGGCAGAGCGGTGAAAGGCAGGTCCTGTGGACGGACTGTAGGCGAAAAAAGCCGTCCCCAAACTTGTCCCCAGTCGCCCGACGAAGCTGACAGCGCATCGAATTGTGGACAAACTGCCATCTGATACAGTCGCCTCCGACCGATCCCTCTTTTCATCCCGCTTTATCCACAGAAGCCCACAGCCCCAGGTGACCCCCTGTGAACAAACCCCAGAGCTTCTTCCACCTGCACCTGATTTCCGACGCGACCGGCGAAACGCTGCTCGCCGCCGGCCGGGCGGCTTCGGCACAATACAAGGATGCGCGCGCCATCGAGCATATCTATCCGCTCATCCGCACCGAAAAGCAGGTGGCGAAGGTGTTCGAGGACATAGAGGAAGAGCCGGGCATCATCCTCTATACGGTCGTGGACCAGAAGCTGGCGCGCGGCATCGACGAGCGCTGCGCGGCCATGGGCCTGCCCTGTGTGTCGGTGCTGGAGCCGGTGCTGACCGTGTTCCAGTCCTATCTCGGCACCCCCGCCGGCCGCCGCGTCGGCGCCCAGCATGTTCTCGACGCCGAATATTTCCGCCGCATCGATGCGCTCAATTTCACCATGGACCATGATGACGGCCAGCTGCCGCTCAACATGGACGATGCCGATGTCGTGCTGATCGGCATTTCTCGCACGTCGAAGACGCCGACCAGCATTTATCTCGCCAACCGCGGCATCAAGACCGCCAACATCCCGATCGTGCTCGGTGTGCCGGTGCCGGAAAGCCTGGTTGCCGCCAGCAAGCCGCTCATCGTCGGGCTGATCGCCACCGCCGAGCGCATCTCGCACGTCCGGCAAAACCGCATCCTCGGCAACAGCAGCTCATATGAGGCATCAGACTATGTCGATCGCGCGGCGATCAGCGAAGAGCTCGCCTACGCCCGTAAGATCTGCACGCGGCATGGCTGGCCGATGATCGACGTCAGCCGCCGCTCGATCGAGGAAACGGCGGCGGCCATCGTTGCCCTGCGGGGGAAGAATAGATAGGGCAGGTAAGATAAGTGAGCACCAGCACCCCTCATCCGACCTCGCTTCGCGAGGCCACCTTCTCCCACAAGGGGAGAAGGAAGAACGTGGCACCGTCGTCTCCGCGAGATACCGCCAGTTGGCGATTTGCAGCGGCGTACGCGCGGGACTTCCCTTCTCCCCTTGTGGGAGAAGGTGGCCGAGCGAAGCTCGGTCGGATGAGGGGTGCGTGACGGAGCGCCAACATGGGTGAATCAGCATGACCGAAAAACTCATCCTCGCTTCCGGCAGTCCGTTCCGCAAGGCGATGCTGGTCAATGCCGGCGTCGATGTCGAGGCGGTGCCGGCCGATGTCGACGAGCGCGCGCTCGAGTCGCCTTTGCAGGATAGCGGCGTCTCGCCCGAGGACGTCGCCCTGGTGCTGGCCGAGGCTAAGGCGACCGAAGTCAGCGAGCGCAGGCCGGGCGCCCTGGTGCTGGGCTGCGACCAGACGCTGTCGCTCGGCGACGAGGTGTTCCACAAGCCGGCTGACATGGAGGGTGCCCGCCGTCATTTGCTGGCGCTGTCGGGCAAGACCCATCAGTTGAACAGCGCCGCCGTGCTGGTTCGCGACGGCAAGATTTTGTGGCGCCATGTCGGCATCGCTTCGATGACCATGCGCAAGCTCGACCCCGCCTTCATCGGCCGCCACCTCGCCCGCGTCGGCGCCAAGGCGCTGGGAAGCGTCGGCGCCTATCAGATCGAAGGCGAAGGCATTCAATTGTTCGAGAAAATCGAGGGCGATCATTTCACCATTGTCGGCCTGCCGCTGTTGCCGCTGCTGGCCGAACTGCGAGACCTGGGGGCGATCGATGGCTGAGGCGTCGAAAAAAGCCTTCGTGTCGGGCCATCCGGTCAAGCATTCGCGCTCGCCGAAGATCCATGGTCACTGGCTGGCCAAACATGGCATCGACGGAAGCTACCAGGCCCTCGATGTCGCGCCGCAAGACTTTGCCGTGTTCGTGGAAACATTGCAGGCAAACAATTACCGCGGTGGCAACATCACCATCCCGCACAAGGAAGCGGCCTTCGCATTGGCCGAACGCCGCGACCAGGCGGCGCAAGAAATCGGCGCCGTCAACACGCTGTGGTTCGAGGACGGCATCCTGTGGGGCGGCAACACTGACGGTCACGGCTTTGCCGCCAACCTCGACGATCATGCACCGGGCTGGGCAAGCAAGGGTCCGGCGGTGGTGCTCGGCGCCGGCGGCGCGTCGCGCGCCGTCATCCATGCGCTGAAGGAGCGCGGCGTTGCCGACATCCGCATCGTCAACCGCACTCTGGCCCGAGCGCAGGAATTGCGCGATCGTTTCGGCACCGGTGTCTCGGCGCATGGCATGGCGGCGACCAACGAACTGCTCGGCGATGCCGGCCTGCTGGTCAACACCACCGCGCTCGGCATGCATGGCAATGAAGGCCTGTCGGCGGATCCCGCCCGGCTGCCCGACCATGCCATCGTCACCGACATCGTCTATGTGCCGCTGGAGACGCCGCTGCTTGCGGCCGCCCGAGCGCGAAATCTGAAGACGGTCGACGGTCTCGGCATGCTTCTGCATCAGGCCGTGCCTGGCTTCGAGCGCTGGTTCGGCATCAGGCCGCGGGTGACGGCCGAACTTCGGGCCCTGATCGTCGCCGATCTGGTGCCGAAGCCATGATCGTGCTCGGCCTCACCGGCTCGATCGGCATGGGCAAGTCGACCACAGCCAGGATGTTCACTGACGCCGGCGTGCCGGTCCATGATTCCGACGAGACGGTGCATCGCCTCTATGCCGGCAAGGCAGCACCCCTGGTCGAGGCCGCCTTTCCCGGCACCACATCCGCCGGCGTGGTCGATCGTGCCAAACTTGGCGCGCGCGTGCTCGGCGATGCCGCGGCGCTGAAGCGGCTGGAAACCATCATCCACCCGCTGGTGCGCGCCGATGCCGATGCCTTTCTGGCCAGGCATCGTGGATCAGGCGCGCCGGTCGCCGTCCTCGACATCCCCCTGCTGTTCGAAACCGGCGGCCGCAACCGCGTCGACAAGGTCGTCGTCGTCACCGCCCCGGCCGAGACCCAGCGCGAACGCGTGCTGGCACGGCCCGGCATGACGGAAGAGAAGCTGGCGTCGATCCTGGCCAAGCAGGTGCCGGACGCGGAAAAGCGCCGTCAGGCCGATTTCATCGTCGACACCGGACAGGGGATGGACGCCGCGCGGGCGGAGGTCGCTGCAATCATCAGCCAGCTGATAGGCAAGCCAGGTGGTTGAGCCCACCGCTCGACCGCCAGCTGTCGATGTGAGAGCCGCTTATCTGCCTGCCGGCTTCGCTCGACACCTCTCCCCCGATCGACGGGGGAGAGGAAAGGTGCAGGGCGATGAGGGGCGGCGCAAACCTGTGCGATTGCCCTGGCCATCATAGTTTCTCATTGCCATTTTGTTCCGCTCTCATGATTCTGCTCCTTTGGAGCGACTGATTCGATGCGTGAGATCATCTTCGACACGGAAACCACCGGCCTGGATTCGCGCGACGACCGCGTGATCGAGCTGGGCGGCGTCGAACTGGTCAACCGTTTCCCGACCGGCAGGACCTTCCACCACTACATCAACCCGCAAGGCCGCACGATCCATGCCGAGGCACAGGCGGTGCACGGCATCAGCGCGGCGGACCTCGCGGGCAAGCCGACCTTCGCCGAGATCGTGCAGGAGTGGCTGGACTTTACCGACGGCGCCAAGCTGGTCGCCCACAACGCCACTTTCGATGTCGGCTTCCTCAACGTCGAATTCGGCCGGCTGGGTCACCCTGTCATCGACAACGGCGTCGTCGTCGACACGCTGGCGCTGGCGCGCCGCAAGCACCCGATGGGTCCTAATTCGCTCGATGCGCTCTGCCGGCGCTACGGCATCGACAACACCAAGCGCACCAAGCACGGCGCCCTGCTCGATTCCGAATTGCTGGCCGAGGTCTATATCGAGCTGATCGGCGGCAAGCAGGCGGCCCTTATCCTCGACAGCGCCACCGCGCCGGCCCAGGGCGAGAATGTCCGCCAGATCGAGATCATCATCAGCCAGCGCCCGGCACCGCTGCCGCCGCGCGTGACAGAAGCCGAACGCGCCGCGCACGCCGGCATGGTCGGGACATTGGGTGAAAAGGCGCTGTGGCTGAAGGTTCTCGGGAACTAAAATCGTCCCGTTGGCGATCCTTGGCGCCCCCCTCTGCCCTGCCGGCGCCTCAATCGTCCCGCCCAAAACAAAAAACCCGGCGCAAGGCCGGGCTTTTCAAACGCTTACGAGACAGTAGGCCTCAGCTCACCTGGACCTTCGACGACGCCTGATCCTCGGCCAGCTTCTGCTGGAACATCTGCGCGAAGTCGATCGGGTCGAGCATCAGCGGCGGGAAGCCGCCATTGCGGGTTGCCTCGGCGATGATCTGGCGGGCGAACGGGAACAAAAGACGCGGGCATTCGATGAACAGGATCGGCAGCATGTGTTCCTGCGGAAAGCCTGCGATGGCGAACACGCCGCCATAGACCAGCTCGACATTGAACAGCACTTCCTGGTCGAAGGACGCCTTGGCGTTGAGCGTCAGATTGACGTCGAACTGCTTATCGGAGAGCGGGTTGGCGTTGACGTTGACATTGATGGCGATCCCCGGCGCCTTGTCGCGGCCGCGCAGCGAATTCGGCGCGCCGGGGCTTTCGAAGGACAGATCCTTCACATATTGCGCCAGAACGTTGAGCGACGGCTGCGCCGCATTGCCGTTTCCGTTGGCTGCGCCGACCGGCGCGTCATCTTTGCTGGCCATAAGCCTTGTCCTCTTGCCTGGGCAGCGTCGCTGACCGAATTGAAATCGGGCGTTCGCTACCATGGCGGGGATGACAAGACAAGGTTTGCCGCCTTGCTTCCCGGCTGCGGCATGGAGATGGGACGGCGCGCTAATCGTCCTTCAGGCGGCGCCACGGCGAGTTGTGATCCGGGCCGCGCTTCAGATCGTCCTCGCGCGAATAGTCGCCGTCTTCGAGGTCGATGACCCTGTCGCGCTGGCGGCCACGAAAACCGCCGGTCGAGAAATCGGTAGCGACGACAATGCGGCCCTTGAACCGGCTCCAGGCAAAGTCGCGCAACGGCGGCAGAAACAGCAGCAGGCCGATGATGTCGGTGATGAAGCCGGGGATGATCAGGAGGATTGCCGCAACCACGATCATGGCGCCGTGCGCAAGGTGGCGGCTGGGGTTCTGGCCGGCGGCCATCTCGTTGCGGATGCGGGCCATGACACCAAAACCCTGGTATCGGAGCAAAAGCACGCCGGCGATGCTCGAGGCCAGCACGAGGCCTACCGTCGCCAGCGCGCCGACCTCGCGGCCGACGATGACGAAACCGGCTATTTCCAGCAGCGGCAGTGCAAGGAGAAAGAAGGGAAGCAACGAAATGCGCAAGTCTTGCCAACCTTTTTCGATCGTTATGACCGTTTTGATTGTTTTGGCCGCCAACTGGCAATCGCCGCTGGCACCGAGGCTGTTAGATAGGTATGCCTGCCTTTGATTTGAATGATTGCGCCTTGCGTTCTATATGCTTTGAATGTTGAACGCTATGCGACCGCGGCCGTTGGGCCTGACGGTCCGGCCACAGGGCAGGGATTGATTGGCGGAAGATATGGGATTCTTCGACTTCGGCACGATTTTCTTCCTGATTGCGGCGGTGGTCATCTTTTTCCAGCTGCGCAATGTGCTGGGCCGCCGCACCGGCAGCGAACGGCCGCCCTTCGATCCCTATTCGGCGGCTCGCACCAGCGACAAGGATGCCGCCCAGAAATCCGAAAACGTCGTCTCGCTGCCGCGCAAGCGTCCGCCAGGCGAGCCGGCTCCCGACGCCTATGCCGCGATCGACGCTTTCGCCAAGCCCGATACCGACCTCAACAAGGGCCTGCGCACGATCAAGGACAATGATCCGTCCTTCGAGCCGAAGGGTTTCGTCGACGGCGCCAAGATGGCTTACGAGATGATCGTCATGGCCTATGCCGACGGCGATCGCAAAACGCTGAAGAACCTGTTGTCGCGCGAGGTCTATGACGGTTTTGTCGCCGCTATCGGCGAGCGCGAGGCCAAGGCGGAAAAGATCCAGTCCTCCTTCGTCGGCATCGACAAGGCCGATATCGTCTCGGCCGAGATGAAGGGCGGCGAGGCGCATGTCACGCTGCGCATCATCAGCGAGCTGATTTCGGCGACCCGCGACAAGGCCGGTGCCGTCATCGACGGCGACCCGGAAACCGTGGCCGAGGTCAAGGATGTCTGGACCTTCGCCCGCGACACGCGCTCGCGCGATCCGAACTGGAAGCTCGTCGCCACCGAGGAAGAAGACTAGGGAATACGCGGCGAGGCTCCGGTGTCGCTATCGCCTCTTTTTGTCGAGAAAGCCTTCGGCGATCTGCCCGGCTGGAACGATGACGACCATTCGGCGGCCTTCGCCGCCTTTCGCCGCTCGGCCTTCCATGTCCTGACCAAACCCTATCGCAGCGGCGTGCTCGGCGTCGACTTCGACGCCTTTGCGGATGCCTACGCCGAGGCCCGGACCGTTTCGCCGGCGAATCGGTCGCCGGTTTTGACCCGCGGGGAGGCCCGCGCCTTCTTCGAGCGCCATTTTGTGCCGGCGCTTATCCCTGCCGAAAATGGGCTCGTCACCGGTTTCTATGAACCGCAAGTCGAGGCGTCACCGGTGCGCACGGACCGGTTTTCGGTGCCGCTGCTGTCGCGCCCGGCCGATCTCGTCGATATCGATGACGCAAACCGGCCGCCGGGCCTGGACCCCTATCTCGCTTTCGCGCGCCAGACGCCGAACGGGCCGGTCGAATATCATGACCGTGGCGAGATCGAGCGCGGCGCGCTTGATGGCAAGGGCCTGGAAATCGCCTGGTTGGCCGACAAGGTCGATGCCTTCTTCATTCACGTGCAAGGTGCCGCACGCCTCGCCATGACCGACGGCCGGCTTGCCCGCGTCACCTATGCCGCCAAATCCGGCCAGCGCTTCACCGGACCAGGCAAGGTCCTGAGCGAGATTGGCGAGATCCCGCTGGCGGAAGTGACGATGCAATCGATCCGCGCATGGTTCAAGGCGCATCCGGACCGCGTCGACGAGATCCTGTGGCAGAACCGCTCCTACATTTTCTTCCGCCCGGCCGATGTCGAGGACGTTGCCCTTGGTCCGATCGCCGCCGCCAAGGTGCCGCTGACGCCGGGCCGCTCGATCGCCGTCGACCGCCTGCTGCACACATTCGGCACGCCCTTTTACATCGACGCGCCGACGCTCGCCGCCTTCGACGCAAAACCATTCCGCCGCCTGATGATCGCGCAGGACACTGGCTCCGCCATCACCGGGCCGGCGCGGGGCGACCTGTTCGCCGGTTCGGGCGGGGCCGCGGGCGAGATCGCCGGCGTGGTCCGCAATGCCGCGGATTTTTATGCGCTGGTGCCGCGCGCGCTCATTGCGGGTGCGGTCCGATGACCCGACGCCCGGACAAGCTCAGCGAGGACGACCGGATTCTGTGGAACCTGGTGGCGCGCACGGCCAAGCCGCTGAAGGGGAAATTTGCCGTCGATATCCCCGAAATTCCTGCCGAGGCCAAGCCAAGCCAGTCGCAGCCCGCCCAGCCCGTCGCCAATGTCGCAGGGACCGCGAAGCCGAAGGCGCAGCATGTCACGCACCGCCTCGACGAACCGACGCTGGACAAATTGTCGAAGGGCCGGCTGCCGATCGAGGGCCGCGTCGATCTGCACGGCATGACGCAGGACGAGGCCTACTCGCTGCTGTTCTCGTTCCTGCACCGGGCGCATGCCGGCGGCGTCCGCTATGTCCTGGTCATCACCGGCAAGGGCTCGTCCTCCGGCGGCGATGGCGTGTTGCGGCGCGCCGTGCCGGCCTGGCTGTCGACGCCTGCCTTCCGGCCGCTCGTCTCCAGCCACGACCATGCCGCCCGCAATCATGGCGGTTCGGGTGCGCTCTATATCCGCCTGCGGCGGGTCCGTTCATGAGGACGGGGGCATGACTCCGTTCGGCGAGAAGCTGCGGACGCTGAGAAGCGAACGCGGTGTCCGCCAGAAGGACATGGCGGCGGCGATCGGCGTCAGCGCCGCCTATCTGTCGGCGCTCGAACATGGCAGGCGAGGCGCCCCGACCTGGACGCTGATCCAGAAGATCATCGGCTATTTCAACATCATCTGGGACGATGCCGAGGAACTGGCGCGGCTGGCCGAGGCCTCGCACCCGCGTGTAAAACTCGACACGTCGGGTCTTTCCCCCGCCGCCACCGAGCTCGCCAATCTGCTGGCGGAAAACATCGAGAAACTCGACGAAACCGAGCTTCGCCGCATCACCGCATCGATCCGCGCGGCGTTGAACCAGCGGCCGTAGCCTGACGGTCCGCGCCGGTACAAGTTCGCCTGCCTCACGAGGACACTGCCCGCCGGCGGCCCGCCGGCGGGCAAAGTGGTGAGATCATTTCTTGCCGGCGGTGCCGCCATTTCCACCCCGGCCATGATCGCCGTGGTCGTGGCCATTGTTTCCGCCGCCCAGGCAGTCCGACGCCCCGGCATCACCGCAACAGCGGCCGGCCCAGAGGTCGTTGAGGTTGGTTTTGGCACAGCTGGTGGTCTGATCGGCCATGGCGGATCCGGCCATGCTCGACACCGCGATAGCGGCAAGAAGGGTGTTTCGCAAAAAAGCAGTCATCTGAAGTCTCCATGGTTGGTTTCGGTTCACGGCTGTGTGTCGCTGGCCGGAGCGAAATGGTTCACGGAGAAATGCGAATTCTGGCGGAGGGCCCATCGATTTCGTCATCCACGGGCGAAGCGGGCGCGCAGACCCGAGGATCCATGCCGCGAGTTGCGAGCGTCGCGACGGGGCAAAAGATCTGGTGATGACGGTATGACGATTGCAGGCGCCTGTTCCTGCGCCGCAGCGTTCTTCATCGGCATCACGGCATGGATCCCGGGTCTTCGCGACGGAGCTTCGCTCCTGCTCAGCCCTGTGATGACGAAGCGTTGGATGCCGCCCCTAGGGAAGCCGCCGTTGCTGGTGCCTACTGAACCGCGCCGACCAGAACTTGCTGGCCACCGCGGATCGAGACCCAGCGGCCGGTGTTGTCGATCGCCTGCCGCTTGAGGAAGCGGTAGCCGGTCGCGTCCCATGGCTTGACCTTGTCGGTCAGATTGTCGAGCACATAGTCGCCCTCGTCGGTGCGCACCGTCAGCACGGCGTGGCCCTCGCCGTCGGGCTTGCGCACGACGGTGATCAGAAGATCGGCAAGCGAGATGCTCATGCGCGAAAGCTGGCGCCGCTTTTCCAGCACATAGTCCTCGCAATCGCCGACGCCCTTGTCGGGATAAGCCCAGACCTCGTCCTTGCCGTAGATGTCCATGTCGCTCATCGGCTTGACGGCGGCGTTGACCCTGGCGGTGACATTGAGAAGCTTGCGCATCAGCGCGTCGGTCATCGGAGCCGGCGCCAGATTGGCCGGGCGGATCGAGCACTCGCCCGGATGCAGCTTGCAGAAATCATAGTGGCCGATCGGCTGCGAGGTGAGCCCCCCGGTCGCCATCGCTCCACCCGCCAAGGCCGGTGCCACCCAGCCCGCCGTCATTGCCAGCCCGGCCGCCACATACACGCGCAGCCGTCGCGCCATCGATGAGGAAATCATTGTCCCCGCTCACCCTTTGTTATTAACGAAAGGTTAAGGGGGATTTACAGTCCGTGTCAATTACGACGACGGTCGGATTGTCGGCATGGTTACCCGAGGGGCTGGACAGCGGCACTTGTGCAACAGAATCAGCCAGCCGGCCGGCTTTTACCGGTCAATCGCACGGTTTGTCGCCGTTAAGCTTGGTTTTATGCAGGTCATCGTCCCAAAACCCGCAATTTTGGACGACGTGCATTATCTCTTGGCGGCGCGGACCAGCTTCGGCTTCACCGCGACACGCTCCTGGCGGCCGTAGCTGGTGATGAAGTCGACGATGCGCGGGACGATTTCGGAGCGGAAGCGAGAACCGTTGAACACGCCGTAATGGCCGACCGCCGGCTGCATGTAGTGGGCGTGCCGCTCAGCCGGGATATTGGGGCAAAGATCATGCGCCGCCTTGGTCTGGCCAAGGCCTGATATGTCGTCGTTCTCGCCTTCGACCGTGAACAGCGCGACGTTGCGGATCGCCGACGGATCGATCCTGGTGCCGCGATGCGTCATCTCGCCCTTTGGCAAGGCCTGCCGCACGAAGACGGTGTCGACGGTCTGCAGGTAGAATTCGGCCGTCAGGTCCATGACCGCCAGATACTCGTCGTAGAAATCGCGGTGCTTCTCGGCATTGTCGCCATCATGCTTCACCAGATGCATGAAGAAGTCCTTGTGGGCGATGATGTGGCGATCGAGGTTCATGCTCATGAAGCCGGACAGCTGCAGGAAGCCTGGATAGACCTCGCGGCCGAAGCCTGGCACCGGCCACGGCGCATGCATCACGACATTGTCGCGGAACCAGTCGATGCCTTTTTCCTGCGCCAGCAGATTGACCGCGGTCGGGTTGCTGCGCGTGTCGATAGGCCCGCCCATCAAGGTCATCGTCGAGGGCACGAACGGGTCGCCCTTGGATTCCATCAGCGCCACGGCGGCCAGCACCGGCACGGAAGGCTGGCACACCGCCATCACATGCGTGTCCGGCCCGAGCGTGTGCAGCATGTCGATGACATAGTCGATGTAGTCGTCGAGATCGAATTGGCCGTCGGCAAGCGGCACCATGCGGGCATCGACCCAATCGGTGATGTGCACGTCGGCATAGGGCAGCATGGCTTCCACCGTGCCGCGCAGCAGCGTCGCATAATGGCCCGACATCGGCGCCACGATCAGAAGCTTCGGATCGGGCTTGCGCCCGGCGGGGACAGCGCGCTCGAAGCGCACGAGATTGCAGAACGGCTTCGACCAGACGGTCTTCTCGGCGACCTCGACGCTCTTCCAGTCGACCACGGTCTTGCTCAGGCCGAAGGCCGGCTTGCCGTAGCGGCGCGTGGTGCGCTCGAACAGTTCGGCCGTCGCCGCGATCGAACGGCCCCATTGCGTGTGGGAAAACGGATTGAGCGGATTGGAGTAGAACATCCGCACCGCGTCGGCATAGAGGCGCGCCGGCTGCAGGGCGGCGTGGTTCATCTCATAGAGCTGGTAGAACATCGAGAAACCCCGCTGCTGCCTGCGACCGAAGGGACGACGAGCAGCGCCGAGCCTAAATGTCTCGCGGGGAAGTTAACAACTAATTGCTGCGATGCAATACGTCACGCTGCGTGACCAATGCTTCTTTGGTTCAAGACCATGGAAATCGGGGCCGAACGGCGCCAGCCGGCTCAGTGTGCGGCTGCGAAATGTGTAGGTAGTGTGTCCGGCCCTTGCCGGACACAGGAAGCTCTAGACGCGCGCCATGCACACGGAAGTGTGGCCGGAGCCGATGAAGCCGAGCTGGCCGGCCGCGCCCTTCGACAGGTCGAGCACGCGTCCCTTGATGAACGGACCGCGATCGTTGATGCGCACGACGACGCTGCGGCCGTTGTTCTTGTTGGTCACCCTGAGCTTGGTGCCGAAAGGCAAGGTGCGATGCGCGGCGGTCATCGCCGACGGGTTCATGCGCTCGCCCGAGGCGGTTCTGGAGTGCAGGGCGTACCACGAGGCGCGGCCGCACTGGGCGGCGGCGGTCGCCGAAGAAGCGCCGACCATCAGGCCAGCAGCGATCGTTACCGCGACAATCGCGGTCTGTTTTGGGTTCTTCATATTTGGGGGATGGCTCCGTTTTTGACAGACCCCAGCCGTTAGGTGCCAAATAAGGCGGGAAATGCGGCAGTGATCTGGCGGTTCCGTGGCAATGGCACACGTTTGGAGTCGCTGGGTAACAGTCTGTCAGGGATTTTCCGGCACGCGATGATCAATCAACGATGATCTTTGTGTTGCTATCGGGCATCCGTTTGACAAGATCGAACATTAATATCCAAGTAGAGCTCGGCGCGGCCGGGCCACTTCCTTTGGCTCTTTTATCGCGGTCCCGATGCTGCAACCAATCGACTTCAAAAAGGAGATCCGGCAATGAGGCTGACCAAAAATCTGCTGGCGTTGATTGTGCTTGCCGTCGGCGCGCTGTGGTCGCTGCAAGGCATCGGCGTTGTCGGCGGCAGCTTCATGACCGGCCAGTCGCAATGGCTCTATATCGGCGTCGTCACCATGCTGGTCGGGCTGATCGGGTTGGTGTGGGCGAACCGGTCAAGCGGGTGAGCTTGATGAAAGGTCGACCCCCACTCCGGCCCTTCGGGCCACCTCTCCCCCGATCGACGGGGGAGAGGAAAAGCGCGAGCTCGCCGACCTTGGCTCCTTTCCTCTCCCTCCGGAGGGGGGAGAGGTGGCGCTGCGAAGCAGCGACGGAGTGGGGGAAGGCGGTCCTCGAGGGCCCGGCCCCCCGGCCCTACCCGAACAGCCGATCCAGAATCTTGCCCTCCAGCCGGGCCAACTCCACCGAACCGCGACGGCGCGGCCGTTCCACGGGCACATCCAGATCGAGCGCGATCCGGCCTTCGCTGATCACCACGACCCGGTCGGCGAGCGCGACCGCTTCGGCGACATCATGCGTGACCAGCACGGCCGTGAACTTCTGCGCGATCCAGATGCGTTCCAGAAGCTGCTGCATCTCGATGCGGGTCAGGGCGTCGAGTGCGCCGAGCGGCTCGTCGAGAGCCAGGATCTGCGGGTGGCCGACCAGCGCGCGGGCCAGCGCCACGCGCTGCTTCTGACCTCCGGACAGCACCGAAGGCCATTCGTCGGCCCGGTCGGCAAGCCCGACCTCGCCGAGGATGTCGAGCGCGCGGTGCCTCGCTTCGCTACCGGTGGCGATGCCGGTCAGCCCGACCTCGACGTTTTCCACCACGCTGGCCCAGGGCAGGAGCCGTGGTTCCTGGAACATGAAGCGCGTGCGGCTGTGTCCTTCCTCTTCGACGCCGAAGGACAGCGATCCCGATGTCGGCCGGTCGAGCCCGGCCAGAAGCCGCAACAGCGTGCTCTTGCCGCAGCCGCTCTTGCCGATGACGGCAAGGAACTGCCCGGCCGGCACGTCCAGGTCGATGCCGTCGAGCACGGTCTTGTCGCCGAAGCGCTTGCCGGCATGCCTGAAGGCAAAGGCCCGCTGTCCTTCGACGGAGCCGATCGGCCGCACCGGCGTGGCGACGAAGGAACGGGCTGCGGTCAGGCTGGCGGTGGTCATGGGCAATCTCTCATCCGTTCTGGAAGGCCGGATGCCAGCCGAGCGACAGCCGCTCGAGCAGGCGGGCGAGGCTGTCGGCGAGCTTGCCGAGCAACGCGTAGATCAGGATCGACAGCACGACGACGTCGATCAGCAGGAATTCGCGCGCCTGCATGGCCATGTAGCCGAGGCCCGAACTGGCCGAGATGGTTTCGGCGACGATCAGCGTCAGCCACATGATGCCCAGGGCATAGCGCAGGCCGACGAAGATCGACGGCAGCGCGCCGGGCAGGATGACGCGGAAGAACAGGGCGCGACGGTCCATGCCGTAGACGCGGCCCATCTCGACGAGCTGTGGGTCGACGCTCTGGATGCCGAGCAGCGTGTTGACGTAGATCGGAAAGAACACGCCGAGCGCCACCAGGAACAGCTTGGCTTCCTCGTCGATGCCGAACCACAGGATGACCAGCGGGATCAGCGCCAGATGCGGAATGTTGCGGATCATCTGCAGCGTCGTGTCGGTCAGGCCGCGGCTGAGCGTCGACAGCCCGTTGGCAAGGCCGAGCGCAAAACCGATGGAGCCACCGACGGCAAAGCCGGCAAGGGCGCGCGCGGTCGAGACGCCGATGTTGCGGATCAGTTCGCCCGACAGCGTCAGCCGCCAGAAGGCCTCGGCGACCGCGCTGGGCGCCGGCAGCACGTTGGCCGGCATGACGCAGGCGCGGCTGGCAATCTCCCAGCCGGCAATGATCAGCGCCGGCAGCAGCCAGCCGATGGCGTTGCTATGCAGGCGCGTGGAAAAGCTCATGACGAAGCCTGCAGGCGGTTGGCGCCATGGAAGCCGACCGAGAATTCGTTGGCGATGTTCTCATGCGCCCGCTGCCGCCTGGTGCCGAGCCCGAGCTTCGGAAACAGAAGCTCGGCGACGCGGTAGGCCTCCTCGAGATGCGGATAGCCCGAGCCGATGATGGTATCGATGCCGATCGCCTGGTATTCGCGGATGCGCCCGGCGATCTGTTCCGGCGTGCCGACCAGCGCCGTGCCGGCGCCGCCGCGCACCAGCCCGACGCCGGCCCACAGATTGGGCGACACCACCAGCCTGTCACGGCGGCCGCCATGCAGCTCCGCCATGCGGCGCTGGCCGACCGAATCCATCTGGTTGAGGAAGCGCGCCTGCGCGTTTTCGATCTGGGCGTCGGTGACATGGCTGATCAGCCGGTCGGCGGCGCGCCAGGCTTCGTCCTCGGTCTCGCGCACGATGAAATGCAGCCGGATGCCGAAGCGCAGTTTTCTGCCGCGCAGCGCCGCCTTTGCGCGCGCCGCGGCCAGCTTCTCGGCGACCTGCGCCGGCGGTTCGCCCCAGGTCAGATACATGTCGACGAGGTCCGCGGCGAGGTCCTGGCCCGCATCCGACGATCCGCCGAAATAGAGCGGCGGCCGTTCCTGGTGCGGCAGAAGGTCGAGGCGGCCATTTTCGACGCGGTAATATTTGCCGTTGAAATTGACCCGCTCGCCGGACACCAGGCCGCGCCAGATGGTCAGGAATTCATGCGCCTGGGCATAGCGCTCGTCATGCGGCAGGAAGACGCCGTCGCCGGCGAGCTCGGTCGGGTTGCCGCCGACCACGACATTGAGCAGCAGGCGGCCATTGCTCAAGCGATCGAGGGCGGCGGTCTGGCGTGCGGCGAAAGTCGGCAGCGTCACGCCCGGCCGCAGCGCGACCAGGAACTTCAGTTTTTCGGTGAGTGTCGCGAGGCCCGTCGCGGTGATCCAGGAATCCTCGCAATTCTGGCCGGTCGGCAACAGCACGCCGGGAAAGCCGAGCCGGTCGACCGCCTGCGCGATCTCCTTGAAGTAGCCGAATTCGGGCGGCCGCTGCTGCTCCTCGGAACCGAGATAGGAGCCGTCGCCATGCGTCGGGATGAACCAGAAGAAATCGAGCGGTGCGGTGCTGGCAGGCGCGGTCATGTCTGGCACAGTCACGGGCGGATCTCCTGGAGATATGGGTGCGAACGCAAATGGCGCCGGGCGTTCTCATCCGGCGCCGTCAGGGGACAAGTCAGTTGCCGGGTGCCGTCCACACCGCGTCGGAGATGCGGACCGCGTTCGGGATCAGCCCGAGCTTGAAGAAGCGGTCTGCGGTCGCCTGCTGGCCGGCGATGATCTCGTCGGTGATCGGGAAGACGCCGAATTTGGTGCGGTTGGCGGCGATGATCTGCGCGTCGAGCGGCACGCCGGTCACCTCATGCAGCGCCGCGGCCACCTTGTCGCGGTTCTGGTCGGCCCATTTCGCCGCCTCGCCCAAGGCTGATATCGTCGTGGTGACGGTTTCGGGATGCGCCTTGGCGAAGTCCTTGTTGGCGAGGAAATAGGTGTTGACCTTCAGCACCTCGCTGGAGCGGGCCAGCACACGCGGCTGGTAGCGGGTTTCGGCGATGGCGAAGAACGGATCCCAGACGGTCCAGGCATCGATCTGGTCGCTGGCAAAGGCTGCGGCCGCATCCGCCGGGCTGAGATAGACCGGCGTGATCTGGTCGAACGGGATGCCGGCCTTCTCCAGCGCGGCGACAAGCAGATTGTGCGCGCTGGTGCCCTTGCCGACACCGACGCGCTTGCCCTTGAGATCGGCGACCGACTGGATCGGCGACGCCGGCTTGACGAAGATCGCCTCGCCCTCGCCATTCGACGGCAGCGCTGCGGCATAGACGATGTTGGCACCGGCCGACTGGCCGAAGATCGGCGGCGCGTCGCCGGTCCAGCCGACATCGATGGCGCCGACATTGAGCGCCTCGACCAGCGGCGGACCGGCGGTGAACTCGACCCATTTGACCGTCACGCCCTTGTCTTCAAGTGCCTTCTCGATCACCTGCTGCTGCCTGGCGATCACCGGCAGGCCGGTCTTCTGATAGCCGATGCTGAACTGCTTCAGCTCCTGCGCCGTGGCGCCGAACGACACGGCAACCGTCGCCGCCAGCAGGCCGATGCCGAAAACACGTCTCGTTAGATTGAACATTGATCCCTCTCCTTCGCTGCGGATCGGCGCCGGAAATGGCCTCGCCGGTTGGAAGATGGATGAGGTTAGGTAATTCTATAAATTTAGTAGAGGAATGATTTTGCGAGTTAGAGGGGAGAATGGGAATTATCTTCTTTGGCTACCTGGAATTCGCCATCCTGGGGTCTGCGCTGCGTCGCTTCGCTCCTTGCTCCGCCCTAGGATGACGAAGACGCGGGGGCTAGTGCCAATCGCCAATCCCCTCACTGCGACCAGTACTGCCAGGCCCAGTAAAAACTCTCGTCGCGTGGCGGCAGGCGGTCGCGCTCGGCGTCCCAGCGTCCCGGCGTTGGCGATTTCGGTTGCTGTTCAAGCGGCTGGCTTTCCCTGGTCCAGGCGAGAAGCCAATTGCCGGCTTGGGCGAACAGCACGGCGGTGGAATGGGTCATCGGCATTCTCTCCTGCTCTTCTGGTTCCCAATCATTCGCGTCCCGCCCACGGGACGAGCACGCGCTCGATCCTGCGGAGGGTGAATTCCAGCACGAAGGCAATGGCCGCGATCACCAATATGCCCATCACCACCACGTCGGTGACGAGGAACTGGGCGGCCGACTGGATCATGAAACCAAGCCCGCGCGTCGCCGCCACCAGTTCGGCGGCGACCAGCGTCGACCAGCCGGCGCCGAGCGCGATGCGCAGGCCGGTCAGGATCGCCGGCAGCGCGCTCGGCAGGATGACATGGCGGACCACTTGGCGCTGAGTAGCACCCAGTGAGCGCGCCGCATTGATGCGTTCCTGCGAAACGCCGCGAACGCCGGACGCGGTCGACAATGCCACCGGCGCCAGCATGGAAATAGTGATCACCAGGATCTTCGACGGTTCGCCGATGCCGAACCAGATGACGACCAGCGGCAGGTAGGCGAGCGGCGGGATCGGCCGCAGGAACTCAAGCAGCGGATCGAAGATGCCGCGCCCGATCGTGCTGATGCCGATGGCGAGCCCAACCGGCACGCCGACGAGGATGGCGGCGATCAGCGCGGCGAAAACCCGGCCCAGGCTGGCGACGGCATGCTGCAGCAGCGTCGCATCGACGAAGCCGTCGCGGGCGACGGTGATGAACTTGTTCCACACCGCAACCGGCGAGGGCAGGAACACTGGCGACACCAGTTGCAGGCGGGCCGACAGCGCCCACAGCGCCAGCACCACCAGGATGGTCATCACGCTGACCGCGCGCGCGGAAACGCCTTTGCGTTTCGGGCTGGACCGCGACCACGGCACCGACAGGCCGTCGGCCTCGTCGACCTTGTGTCCCGGCCGCTCGGTGTAGGAGGTAACGGTCATGCCGCCTCTCCTTCGAAGATCGCGTCGGTTAGTTCGCCGCGCGCCGCGGCGAAGGCCGGGTCGGCCTTGATGGTGCGGATGGCCTCGCCCGATGCGTAGCGCCTGGAGAAGCCCGGTTCGAAAGTTTGCACCACGCGGCCCGGGCCAGGCGCCAGCACGACGATGCGGGTGGCCAGCGCCAGCGCCTCCTCGATGCCATGCGTCACCATCAGCACGCCGACATCGCTTGCCGTCCACAGATCGAGCAGCGTCGTCTGCATGCGCTCGCGCGTCAGCGCATCGAGCGCGCCGAGCGGTTCGTCGAGCAGCAGGAATTCGGGTTCGGCGGCGAGCGCCCGAGCCAGGCCGACACGCTGGCGCATACCGCCGGAAAGCTCCCAGATGCACTTGTCGCCGGCGTCGGCGAGCTTCACCAGCGCCAGCAGCTCATCGGCGCGCCGCGCCCGCTCGGCCGGAGCGACACCGCGCAGCCTGAGCGCGAAGGCAACGTTTTCGCGCGCCGTCAGCCATGGGAACAAAGCATCGTTCTGGAACACCACCGCCCGGTCCGAGCCAGGTGCTGTGATCGGCTTGCCGTTGATGGAAGCCGTACCGCGCGCCGGCGCGACAAGGCCGGCGGCGACGTTGAGCAGCGAGGTCTTGCCGCAGCCGGAACGGCCCACCAGCACGACGAAATCGCCCTTGGCGACATCGATCGACACCCGCTCGACGGCAGGCGCTGCCTGGCCGTCATAGTGGATCGAGACCTTGTCCAGTACGAGATGCGGGTCGAGCACGAGATGCGGCATGGATGCCTCGCGGTTCGTTGAAATCCGACTGCCCCGGCCCTCGTCAGCGGTTCCGGGGCAGTCAGCACGCGGCGTTAGGGAAAAAGATCCGCGCGCGTTCAGAGCAATTCCAGGAAAAGTGTGAAGCGGTTTTCCGTCCGGAATTGCGTTAAGCGAGTACTAGTTCGAGGCGAGCGCCTCGGTGACGTATTTCGACGATACGTATTTCGAATAGTCGGGAAGCACGGCGTCGATCTTGCCTTGCTCCTTGAGGAAGGTGGATGTCGCTTCGACCGCCTTGACCGTGCCGCCGCCGAGGAATTTGTCGGAGGCCTGCTCTTCCAGCGTCGGGAAGACATAGCCCTTGAGCAGCTGCGGCACTTCTTCCAGCTTGGCGCCGGTGAGTTTGGCGATCGCGGCCGCCTGCGGCGACGATACCGACCAGGCTTCGGGCTTGGCGAGGAACTCGGCATATGCCGCGCCCGTCACCTTGACGAAGTCGCGCACCGCTTCCGGGTTCTTTTCGGCGAAGTCGGTGCGCACGATCCAGGCGTCGAAGGTCGGCGCGCCCCAGGCGGCGACCTGCGAGGAATCCACCACCACCTTGCCCGTCGTCTTGATCTGGCCGAGCGCCGGATCCCAGACATAAGCGGCGTCGATGTCGCCGCGCGAGAAGGCGGCGGCGATTTCCGGAGGCCGGAGATTGAGGATCTCGACCGACTTCGGATCGACGCCCTCATGCTTCAGTGCTGCGAGCAGGCTGTAATGCGTCGTCGAGACGAACGGCACGGCGACCTTCTTGCCGGCGAGATCGGCGATTTTCTCGATGCCGGCGCCGTTGCGTGCCACCAGCGCCTCGGATTCGCCGATCAAGCCGACGATGAAGATAGTCTGGATCGGCAATTCGCGGCTCGCCGCCGCCGCCAGCGGACTCGAGCCGACATAGCCGATATCGACCGAACCGGAAACGACCGCGGCGATGACATCGGCGCCGGAATCGAATTTGCGCCAATCAATGGTGGCCTTCGTCGCCTTTTCATAGGCGCCGTCGGCCTGCGGCACTTTCGAGGGTTCGACCACCGTCTGGTAGCCGATGGTGATCTTGAGGTCGTTGGCAAGGGCCGGGCCGAGGAAGGCCGCACCGGCAAGTGCCGCCGACGAGAGCAGAAGAATGCGTCGCGAAATGGTGGACATGAAGGGCTCCTGAAAAGAGAAAAACCGGAATGCTTCATAATAGTCAGCTAATTCTATGGTTCTTGTAGAGTTAAATCCTTCCAACCAAGGCGGGCTTGTTAGAAAAAAGCTGTCGATGGTGAGGTGGTGAGGCGGATAGGGTGGTTGCGGTGGGGCAGAGTGTCGCCACAGGGCAGGCCTTTCGACGCCGGCGGGCCAGCGCCCCCCTCTGTCCCACCGACCTTTAACCTCCTGAACTGCGGTGATGGCTCCGCCTACGCCCACCGCGAACTAGAATTCCCGCTTCCGGCCTCTTCCAGGCAAATTCATGCCTCAAACAACCGCCGATTTGACAACCCATTCCGCGTGTTCGAGGGTAAGTATAGTAATCTTATCGACATTGAGACTGGAGGCGACGATGAGCAGTCACCATATCGCGATGGTCGCGCCCCCAAACTCGTGCGCTTTTGTGTCCCTGTGGGCACAAAGGCTGGTCAAAATGGCCCGCGCGGCTTGAAAACGAAGCAAAATCAGCAGTTCTCGGCTTGTACATCATGTCACTAGAATTTATGTGTCATGCGGGCTTGGACGCGGCGGCAACGCACGCCAGGCGTTTTGCAACCGATGGTTCCATGCCGTCGCATGCCAGAGAAAATTTGATCTCATGCTCACCAAAAAAGGTAAGTACGGCCTCAAGGCGCTTGTCCACCTCGCGCGATTGCCGGCCGGGCAGCTCGCCTTCGTCAACGACGTCGCCACCGGCAACAACATCCCGAAGAAATTTCTCGACGCCATCCTGGGCGAGTTGCGCAATGCCGGCTTCGTCCAGAGCCGCAAGGGCAAGGATGGCGGCTATCGCCTGGCGCGGCCCGCCGACGAGATCAAGGTCGGCCATGTCGTGCGCGTCCTCGACGGTCCGCTGGCGCCGATCCCCTGCGCCAGCCGCACCCAGTACCAGCGCTGTGAAGATTGCAACGAGGCGACATGCCAAGTCCGACATCTGATGCTCGAGGTCCGGCAGGCGATCGCCGAGGTGCTCGATCAGCGCAGCCTCGCCGAAATGCGCGATATCTCTCTCGACGACCTGTCGGTCGGCATCGGCGATCTGCCGGTCGCGGTGAAGGTCCAGGCCTGACACTGGCGCTGCGCAGAGCGAAGGCATGCCTATGACCGGGCGCGCCAACTCCATCATCATTGTCGGTGGCGGCGCCAGCGGCGTCGTGCTGGCCGCGCATCTCCTGAAGTCGCCCAATCCCGACCTGCGCGTCACGCTGATCGAAAGGCGCCCGCATTTCGGTCAGGGCATCGCCTATTCGACGCTGCTGTCGGCGCATGTACTGAATGTCAGCGCCGCCGGCATGAGCGCCTATGCCGACGATCCCGGCAATTTCTGGCGCTGGCTTCAGGAACGCGGCCTGGCAACGGCTGAGGAGGCGCCCTTCTATGCGCCACGCAGCATCTATGCCCGCTATCTCGGCGAGTTGCTGGTCGATCTTGAAGCGCGGGAAAAGCAGAGCGGTCGGCTTCGGCTGATCCGCGAGGAAAGCCTCTCGATCACGCCCACCGCCTCCGGCGTCGAAGTGGCGCTGGCCAACGGCACCAGCGTCGTTGCGCATCTCGCCGTGCTGGCCACCGGCCACGACGAGGAGCCGGCGCAAGGCCATGCCATCAGGATGGGATCGGAAGCCGATACAGCACTTCCGCCCGACGCCGGCGTCATGGTGCTGGGCACCGGCCTCAGCATGGTCGATGCTTTCCTGGCGCTGGAGCAACGCGGCCATCGCGGCGACATCATAGCTGTGTCCAGGCGCGGCCTGCTGCCCTCGCCGCATCGCAAGGGCAATCCGATCAAGCTCGACGTCGCCGACATTCCGCTCGGCACGCAGCTCTCCTATTTCGTCGGCTGGTTCCGCGACCTGATCAAGGAAAACCAGAAGGCCGGCATCGACTGGCGTGACGTCGTCGACGGGCTGCGGCCGTTCAACCAGAAGATCTGGCAGAACTGGCCGGCTTCCGCCAAGCGCCGCTTCGTCGAGCACACTAAGGCCTGGTGGGACATCCACCGCCATCGCATGGCGCCCGAGGTCTACGCCCGTGTCACCGAGGCCGTGCAATCCGGCCGCATCCGCCTGGTCGCCGGCCGCGTCGTCGACATTGCGCGCAACGGCGAATTCACCGTCCAGGTCCAGTCGCGTCACACGCAGCGTCTCGAGACCTTCGAGGTCGCCCGCATCTACGATTGCTCTGGCATCGTCAGGGACATCTCGACCTCGTCGAACAGCGTCGTGCGCTCGCTGGTCGACCGCGGCCTGGCAAGGCCGGATCCGCTGCGCATCGGCCTCGACGTATCGACCAAATGCGAGATCATCGCCGGCGACGGAACCGTTTCGGCCAAGATCCTCGCCGTCGGCCCGCTGACGCGCGGCACCTTCTTCGAGATCGACGCCATCCCCGATATCCGCGTGCAGTGTGCGAGGCTGAGCAAGCAGCTGCTGGGGTAGGCTGTGTCGATATTCAGGTGATGCCGGCCTGCAAATGCGGCTTCCTGTGGCTTCCGGTGCTCACGTACCCAAAAGTACGCTCTGCTCCGGTTCTCGGAATCTGCCATTTTCGGCTCGGCCTGACCTGAATCTCAACACACCCTCCAAGCCCTTGAGGCACAAACCGGAATTTCATTCCGCATCTGGCCGGTTGATTGGCACGATCTATCTTCTTTCCGACTGCAAAGGGCTGGAAAAGAGGCTACGCTGCCGCCCTGCCCAGAGGCGGTCGCTTGGTCATGGAGCATCGATATGAGCGAGCATGAGATCGCCGCACTGGACAGTGCCCCCTCGGAAGCCGAATTGTCCCGCCTGCGTCCGCCCTACAAGTCGGTACTCGACCTGATCGGCCAGACGCCGGTGGTCGAGCTGACCAAGTTCGACACCGGCAAATGCCGGCTGTTCATCAAGCTCGAAAGCCAGAATCCCGGCGGCTCGATCAAGGACCGCATCGCGCTGTCGATGATCGCCGCGGCTGAAAAGCAGGGCAAGCTCAAGCGCGGCGGCACCATCGTCGAGGCGACCGCCGGCAACACCGGGCTTGGCCTCGCCCAGGTCGGCATCCCCAAGGGCTACCGCATCGTGCTGGTCGTGCCCGACAAGATGTCGCGCGAAAAGATCCAGCACCTGCGCGCGCTCGGCGCCGAAGTGCGCATGACGCGCTCCGATGTCGGCAAGGGCCATGCCGAATATTACCAGGACATGGCCGAGAAGATCGCGGCGGAAACGCCCGGCGCCTTCTATGCTAACCAGTTCGCCAACCCGGCCAATCCGCTGGCGCATGAAACCACCACCGGCCCCGAGATCTTTTCGCAGCTCGACGGTGATGTGGATGCCGTGGTGGTCGGCGTCGGCTCGGGGGGCACGCTGACCGGGCTTGGCCGCTACTTCGCAAAAGTGTCGCCGAAGACCGAAATGGTGCTGGCCGATCCGGTCGGCTCGGTGCTGGCGCCGCTGATCAAGACCGGCAAGATGGAAGAGGCCGGCAGCTGGACCGTGGAAGGCATCGGCGAGGATTTCGTGCCGCCCAATGCCGATCTGTCGCTGGTCAAAAAGGCCTATTCGATCCCCGACAAGCAGAGCATGCTGGCGGTGCGCGACCTCTTGTCCAAGGAAGGTATCCTTGCCGGCTCATCGTCGGGCACGCTGCTGTCGGCGGCGCTGCGCTATTGCCGCGAGCAGACGGTGCCCAAACGCGTCGTCACCTTCGTCTGCGACAGTGGCAACAAGTACCTGTCGAAAGTGTTCGACGATTTCTGGCTGGCCGAGCAGGGGCTGGCCGAGCACGAGCAGCATGGCGATCTGCGCGACCTGGTGATGCGCTCGCACCGCACCGGCGACACCGTCTATGTCGGCCCGGACGAAAGCCTGCTCAATGCCTATGGCCGCATGCGCCGCTCCGATGTCTCGCAGCTGCCGGTGCTCGACAATGGCAAGCTCGTCGGCATCGTTGACGAAAGCGACATCCTGGCCAAGGTCGACGGCCCTTATGACGGCCGCTGGGAGCGCTTCAACGGCCCGGTGCGCACGGCCATGACCTCCAACCTGCACACGCTGCAGGCCAGCCAGACGCTGGACGCGCTGCTGCCGGTGTTCGACCGCAACGAGGTCGCCATCATCTTCGACGGCGACGAATTCGTCGGCCTGATAACCCGCATCGACCTGATCAACCATCTGAGGCGCGCACGATGACCAGCAATACTCCGCCAGCCGGGAAAAACCGACTGGCTTTCTCGACGCGCACCATCCATGGCGGCCAGAGCCACGACCCGCTGACCGGCGCGGTAATGGTGCCGATCTACGCCACCTCGACCTATGGCCAGCAATCGCCCGGCGTGCACAAGGGCTTTGAATATGCCCGCAGCCAGAACCCGACGCGCTTTGCCTTCGAGCGCGCCGTGGCCGACCTCGAAAGCGGCTCGGCCGCCTTCGCCTTCGCGTCAGGGCTGGCGGCGATCGCCACCGTGCTGGAGCTGCTCGATTCCGGTGCGCATATCGTCGCCACCGACGACATCTATGGCGGTTCCTTCCGGCTGATGGAGCGGGTGCGCAAGCGCTCGGCCGATCTGCGGGTCTCGTTCGTCGACTTCACCGACCTCGCCGCCGTGGAGGCCGCGATCCGGCCCGAGACGAAAATGCTGTGGGTCGAAACCCCCACCAACCCGCTGCTGCGCATCGTCGACCTCGAAGGCGTCGCCGCACTTGCCAGGCGCAAGGGGATTCTCACGGTCGCCGACAACACCTTCTGCAGCCCCTATATCCAGCGGCCGCTGGAGCTCGGCATCGATATCGTCGTGCATTCGACGACCAAATATCTCAATGGCCATTCCGATATGGTCGGCGGCGTCGCCGTGGTCGGCGACAACAAGGATCTGGCCGCCCAGCTGAAATTCCTGCAGAACGCCATCGGCGCCATTTCGGGCCCGTTCGACAGTTTTCTGGCGCTGCGCGGGCTGAAAACGCTGGCGCTGCGCATGGAGCGCCATTCCGCCAACGGCCTGAAGATCGCGCAATGGCTGGAAGCGCGCCGCGACGTCCGCCGCGTCATCTATCCCGGCCTCGCCAGCCACCCGCAGCACGCCGTCGCCGTCCAGCAGATGCATGCCTTCGGCGGCATGATCACAGCCGTGCTCGACCGCGACCTAGCCGGCACCAAAAAGTTCCTCGAACGCACGCAATTGTTCACGCTCGCCGAAAGCCTCGGCGGTGTGGAGAGCCTGATCGAACACCCGGCGCTGATGACGCATGGCTCCATACCGGCGGAGAAACGGGCCGAGATCGGCATATCGGATTCGCTGGTAAGGTTGTCGGCGGGGATCGAGGATGGCGATGATCTGATTGCGGATCTGGAGCAGGCGCTGGGGGGCTAGAAGCTCAATCAACTTGCAACTTCAGCGTTGCCCCTCATCGCCCTGCCTTGGCTCCTTTCCTTTCCCTCCGGAGGGGGAGAGGGGCTCGGCGAAGCCGAGACGGAGTGGGGGAAGGCGTTCGCAGACGCGCAGTCGCCGCAAGACAGGCACAATCTGACGAGCAAGAGACCTCAGGCGCGCGGCGAGGGTCGACCCCCACTCCGTCGAGCTTCGCTCGACACCTCTCCCCCGATCGACGGGGGAGAGGAAGGGCAAAGGGCGGCGCCGACGTCTTATGATGATGGACCGGCCAATTGACCCCGAACCCTATCTGCCCGAAATGTAGCGCCCCATGGCCACGCGCGAACCACCCAAGCCCACTGAACCCCTCACTTTCGCCGTGCTGGTGTTCCCAGGTTTTCCGATGATGGCGTTCAGCTCGGTCATCGAGCCGCTGCGCGCCGCCAATGTCCTGGCGAAAAGAGAATGCTATCGCTGGATCATCGTCGGCGGCACGAAGGGTGCGGTCGAGGCGTCGAACGGCGTCGTCATCCAGCCGGGCTTTTACGCCGAGGATGCCCCGAAGGTCGACCGCATCGTCGTCTGCTCGGGCGGCGATGCCGATCACCTCGTCGCCGAGGACGCGGCACACTGGATCCGCAAGAGCCTGCGCAATGGCGCCCATATCGGTGCGGTGGCGGATGCCGCGTTCTTCCTGGCGCGCGCCGGCCTGCTCGACGGCCATGCCTGCACCTTGCACTGGACCAGCCAGGCCGCCTTCACCGAAGCCTTCCCCAACATCGAGCTCAGGCGCGACCTCTATGTCATCGACCGCAAGCGCTTCACCTCGGCCGGCGGCGTCGGCAGCCTCGACATGATGCTGGAGATCATCACCCGCGACTACGGCGCCGAGCTTGCCGCCGGCGTCGCCGAATGGTTCGTGCACAGCCAGCTGCGCTCCAGCATCGACCGCAAGATGATGCCGCTGCGCCTGCGCACCGGGGTCCAGAACGAGCTGGTGCTGTCGGCCATCGCCATCATGGAGGATGCGGTCGAGGAACGGCTCGGCATGGCCGAGCTGACCGCGAAGCTCGGCGTCTCATCCGACAAGCTCGAGCGCTCCTTCCGCTCCGAACTCGCCATCTCGCCGAACGGCTATTACCGCCGGCTCAGGCTGAAACGTGCCGCCGACCTGCTGGCGCATTCGACGCTCGCCGTGCGCGACGTGGCGCTGGCGTGTGGGTTTGCCTCGATGTCGAGTTTTGCCCGGGCGTTTCGCGAGGAGCATGGCCATCCGCCGAAACTGGCGCGGCGGCATTAGGCTTGGCGCTCGCTGACGCGATGAGATGTTGGCGCATCTCTTGTTAGGCCAGCGGCATCCCGCACAACAGCTGCGGTTTCCCGCACAATCCCTCCGCCCCGCCTGCGCCATGCTGCGACCTCGCAACCCAGCCAAGGCCGAGCCCCTATGAGCATCGTCGTTTTCGACCCCGACAGCACCGAGGACGTGGACTTCAAGGACCGCATGCGCCACCCCGCGGCGGCCGATCCGGCCGGCGGCATGTGGCTGTCGGACACCGAGCCGTCCTTCATCGATGCCGACGCCCTGCGCAAGGGCCGGCTGGCCAAGCTGCGCGGCTGGATGCGCGAGGCCGGCTATGGCGGCGTGGTGCTGTTCGATCCGTACAACCAGCGCTACGCCACCGGCTCGCGCAACATGTTCGGCTATTTCCTGCGCAACTCGACCCGCTATTTCTTTATCCCGACCGACGGGCCGATCGTGCTGTTCGAATATCCGCAGAGCTATCATGTCTCCATGGTGCTCGACACGATCGACGAGGCGCGGCCTTCCAAGCTGGTCTGGTCGTCGGTCTCGGGCCGCGACGACGAGACCGCAGGTCCGTTCGCCGACGAGATCGCCGAGCTTTTGAAAAAGCATGGCGGCGGCTCGATGAAGCTCGGCCTCGACCGCTGCAGCCATCTGCAGGCGCTGGCGCTGGAAAAGCGCGGCTGTGAGGTCAGGGATTGCCAGGGCGAAATCCTGGCGGTGCGCGCGGTGAAGACGCCGGAGGAAGTGAAATGCCTGCAGGTGTCGATGGCCGGCGCCGAGGCTGCCGTCTATGCGGTGCGTGAGGCGATCAAGCCTGGCGTTTCCGAAAACGACCTGTTCGCCATCATGTATGGCGAGGTCATCCGCCAGGGCGGCGAGTTCATCGAGACGCGGCTGCTGACATCAGGCCAGCGCACCAACCCGTGGTTCAACGAGGCCAGCGGCCGCAAGATCCGCCCCGGCGAACTCTTGGCGCTCGATACCGACACCATCGGCTGCTACGGCTATTATTCGGATTTCTCGCGCACCTTCCGCTGCGGGCCGGGCAAGCCGACGCCCTACCAGAAGTCGCTCTACCGCATGGCGCATGACCAGGTTCAGCACAACATTTCGATCGTCAAGCCCGGCATGGCCTTCCGCGAGATCGCCGAGCAGGCGTGGAAGATCCCCGACCGTTTCGTCGACCAGCGCTACACCTCGGTCATGCACGGCGTCGGCATGCATGGCGAGACACCGTTCATCGCGCACGCCATGGATTACGAGACCTATGGCCGCGACGGCCATATCGTGCCAGGCATGGTGGTGAGCGTCGAAAGCTATATCGGCGAAAAGGGCGGCCGCGAGGGCGTCAAGCTGGAGGACGAGATCCTGATCACCGAGACGGGCACGGAGTTGCTGTCGCGCTTTCCTTATGAGGACGAGTTTCTGGAGACGCAGGTTTGATACGGGCAACCAATGAGCGCCTCGTTGCCTGGCGCCCCCCTCTGTCCCGCCGGCATACGGAAGGGTCTTTGACTGCCTCGCCCATGCATCACACAGGCGCCGCATGAAAACGCCCATCTCCCTCAAGCGCGGCACGGTGGCCGCGATCTTCATCGACCTGCAGGAAGAGCACCGGCAGGACCCGCGCTACCTCGTCGAGGGCTTTCCCACGATCCTCGCCAACGTCCAGCGCCTGCAGGCGGCGGCGCGGCAGAACCATGTGCCGCTCTACCACTGGGCCTACATCGTCGATCTCGACAGCCAGGACCGCCCGTTTCATCCGCTCGGCGAGGACGGCAAGTCGGCCTTCTCCGACAAGAGCGATCCGCTGACCGAGATCTGCCATGAGGTGGCGCCGATCAACGGCGAGGCGCTGCTGATCAAGGCCGAGGCCAGCGCCTTCCGCACCGGGCTGGCGGCGCGCGACATCAAGTCGGCCGGCATCGAATGGCTGGTTGTTGCAGGCGTCTGGACCGAGGCCTGCATCGACGCTTCCGTCAAGGATGCGGTGGCAAAAGGTTTTCGCGTGCTGCTGGTCAAGGATGCCTGCGGCAGCGGCAGCGCGGCCATGCACCAGACCGGCATAATCAACCTCGCCAACCGGCTCTATGGCGGCGCCGTCACCGACACCGACGGCGCCTGCCGGCTGCTGGCCGGCGAGACCGTCACCGCCTGGCAGGTCGAGGGCTCGGTGCCGCTGCGCTTCACCTTCGACAACGCGGCCCAACTTTACGCGGATCTATGACTGCCGAAAGCATGACTCGCGGCAAATACGAAACCCGGCTCGACCCGGCGCTGTGGGCCTATATCGACGCGGTCAACGCCTGGTATCCGCCGGAAATCACCGGCCTGCCGATCGACAAGCAGCGCGTGGTCTACGACAGGATGAGCCGCGCCTTCCATCAGGGCCGCCCGGCTGGCGTCAAGGGCAGCGACGGGCTGATCGCCGCCGCCGGCCGCGACATCCCGGTCCGGCGCTACCGGCTCGAGGGCAACGCCGCCAAGGCGATGGTGATCTACTACCACGGCGGCGGCTTCATCCTCGGCGGGTTGGAAAGCCATGACGACATCTGCGCCGAGCTCTGCGCCGGCACAGGTTTCGACGTGCTGTCGGTCGATTACCGGCTGGCGCCGGAGCATCTTCATCCCGCCGCCTTCGACGATGCGGTGGCCGCCTTCGAATGGGCAGCGGCGAGATCAGGCCTGCCGCTGGTGCTGTGCGGCGAAAGCGCCGGCGGCAATCTGGCCGCGGCGGTGGCGCAGGCGACGCGCCGGCACGCCAGCGCTGCCATTGGCCAGGTGCTGATCTACCCCGAGCTCGGCGGCGACGAGGGCGCCGGCTCCTACATCGAACACGCCGACGCGCCGCTGCTGTCGGTGGCCGACGTCGCCTTCTACCGCGACGTCCGCTCGGCCAGGCGCCAATCGCTGGACGATCCGACTTTTGCGCCGCTGCGCGACAAGGATTTCACCGGCCTGCCGCCGACGGTGATCGTCACCGCCGAATGCGACCCGCTGTCCTCGGATGGCGAGACCTACCGCGACCGCATTGTGGCCGCCGGCGGCAAGGCGTGGTGGCACGAAGAGCCGAGGCTGGTGCACAGCTTCCTGCGCGCCCGCACCACGGTGCCGGCGGCGGCGGAAGCGTTTGCGCGGATCGTCGGCGCGGTTGCAGCGCTGGGTAAGGGCGAGTGGCCGCATTGAGCAGTTGCCGACGGTAAAGCGCCAATCTCCCCCCTTGAGGGGGAGATGCCCGGCAGGGCAGAGGGGGGCGCTGTCCCGCCGACCTACCTTTCTGATTGAAGTTCAGACTGACGTGTCTTGGTAACGAAGTGCACCGAAGGTTTGCGATCCTTGGCGCCCCCCTCTGTCCTGCCGGACATCTCCCCCTCAAGGGGGGAGATTAGCCCCGCGGAGCGCCGCACAATCACTGCGGAAAAGCGAACACTCCGCAGCGTCACCCCGCTCTATCATTCCCCCTCAGGCAACGGCGCCCCGGCGGTCGCGTCCGCCCCCGCGCCTGTCGATCGGCCGGGGCGATTTTTCTGTGCATGCCATTGTCCCAAAACCGCTGGGCACCTTTGGGCGGCATGCATCAACAACAGGGGAACGACGATGAAATTCATGCTGACCGACCGCAAACTCCACCCGCAGGCCAAACCCGTCGCCGACGATTTCAAGGCCGGCGGCATCAACCGCCGCGAATATCTGGCGCTGATGGCCGGGCTCGGCGTCAGCGCCGCCGGGGCGCTGGCGCTGGGCGGACTTGGCACCATCCCTGCCCGCGCGGCGGAACCCAAGAAGGGCGGCGTCCTGCGCGTCGCCATGAACGTCAAGGGTTTCAAGGACCCGCGCACCTTCGACGGCGTGGAGATGTCGAATGTCGCCCGCCACTGCAACGAATATCTGGTGCGCTGGAACACCGACTTCTCCTTCGAGCCCTGGCTGCTCGAAAGCTGGGAGGCGAGCGACGACGCCAGGACGCTGACCCTGCATGTGCGCAAGGGCATCTCCTGGTCGAACGGCGATGCCTTCAACGCCGACGATGTCATCCACAACCTCACCCGCTGGTGCGACGCTTCCGTGCCCGGCAATTCGGTCGCCGCGCGCATGGGCGCGCTGGTCAATGCCGACACCAAGAAGGTCGTCGATGGCGGCATCGAAAAGGTCGACGACTTCACCATCAAGCTGAACCTGCCCAAGCCCGACATCTCGCTGATCGCCGGCATGGCCGACTATCCCGCACTGATCATGCACCGCTCCTATGAGGGCGACGGCGATCCCCTGAAGGCGCTGGCCATCACCACCGGTCCCTGCGAGCTGGTCAGCTGGGATGCCGAGACGGGTGCCGAGGTGAAGCGCAAAGAAAAGCCCTGGTGGAAGGGCGAATTCTACTTGGACGGCATCAAATGGGTCGACTACGGCTCCGACCCCAACGCCATGCTCTCGGCCTTCGAATCCGGCGAGATCGACACCGACCACGAGACCGCTTCCGATGCCGTCTCGCAGACCGAGACGATGGGGCTGATGAATTCCGAGATCGCCACCGGCTCGACCATCGTCGCCCGCTTCAATGTCGCCAACGCGCCCTATGACGACGTCAAGGTGCGCCGCGCCGCCCAGCTCGCCGTCGACAATGCCGCCGTGCTGGCGCTCGGCCTCGGCGGCCGCGGCAAGCCCGCCGACAACCACCATGTCGGCCCCATGCACCCCGAATATGCCGATATCGGCCCGGCGAAGCGCGACGTCGAGCAGTCGAAGAAGCTGTTGGCCGAGGCCGGCAAATCAGACCACGAGTTCGAGCTCATCTCCGTCGACGTCGAATGGCAAAAGAGCACCGGCGACGCCATCGGCGCGCAGATGCGCGAGGCCGGCCTCAAGATCAAGCGCACCGTGCTGCCCGCCGCCACCTTCTGGAACGACTGGAGCAAATACCCCTTCTCCTGCACCGAATGGCTCGGCCGCCCGCTCGGCGTCCAGGTGCTGGCGCTGGCGTATAAATCCGGCGCCGCCTGGAACGAAAGCGCCTATGCCAATCCCGAATTCGACACGCTGCTCGACAAGGCGCTGGCCACCCCGGACGCCAAGACGCGCAAGGAGATCATGGCCGGCATCGAGAAGAACCTGCGCGATTCAGGCATCATCATCCAACCCTACTGGCGCTCGGTCTACCGGACGTACCGCAAGGGCGTGGAAGGTTGCGAACAGCACCAGGCGCTGGAGCAGCACTTTGATAAGGTGTGGATTGAGAGTTGAGAGGCGGTCCGCGCTAGCGGACGTAAAGCCAATTGCTTGGCTTTACGAGCCTCGAACGCTCTGAGCCTGCGAAGGGCCGGGCGACGGTGATGCGCCGGCATTTCTAACCTTCTCCCCTTGTGGGAGAAGGTGGATTGCCGCGCAGCGGCAAGACGGATGAGGGGTGTTCCAGCTTGGCGATACGCCAACAGTAAACGCCCTGAACCAGAGCAGAACCTTCACCGCCTCACTCCGTCACGCACCCCTCATCCGTCTCGGCGCTGCGCGCCGATCCACCTTCTCCCACAAGGGGAGAAGGTCAGAAGCGTCAGCGCCCCTTCAAGTGCAGGGCTAGCCGGTGGATCGCTGCGATCATCTGCGGGTTGAAAATGGCCGGCGCGAATGCCGGTGAGGCAGTTGCCTGAGCCCGCGCCGGCCACTGGCGAACCTGGGTCCGCCGCCCGGATTTTTTACCGCCCCGCCGATGCCCGATCAACCAGGCCGGACGCTTGGTACGCAAGCGAACAAAGCTTCACCGCTCCGCCCTCAGCAGCGTCCAGATCCAGCCGACAAAGGTCAGCACCAGGAACGGATAACCGGCGGCGGGCAGCGGTGCGGAGGTCGGCAGCAAGGGCGCACCCCAGAGGATCATGCAAGCCGAGACGACAAACAGCGCGGCGGCCACCAGCGCGGTGAGCCGCATCCACAGGGCAAATGTCCTGGGCACGCTGACCATGACCAGTGCCGCCGCCCAAAGCGAGATGCCGCCGACATAGGAGGGCACGCTGGCCTCCAGCCCCGCCGCATTGCCCGCCATTAGCAGGGTTTCGCCGGCCAGGAAGGTCAGGAACCCGGCAGCGATGCAGTCATGGCCCAGCCGCTGGTATTTCATCGTCAGCAGCGCGGTGGCGACCACCAGTGCGGCACCGTCGATCGTCCAGAGTGTTTCGCGAAGTGGGGCGCTGGCGACGAAGGTGCCGGCAAGGCCGAGAGAAGCGACGGTGTCTGATGTGGACGTGGGACGTTTCAAAGAATGGTCTGCTGCGCGGAGGTAACGCATCGGCCGGTGCGTATTTGACCGCATCGGGCAAGGCAACGACCGCTCGTAAGTGGCAGATCAGCAGTTATGTTCTCACGTGGATGTAAAGGATCAGAGGCCACGTACAATCGGAAGGAAGAAAATCTGTATTTAGATTTGCAGTCGTTGAAAATTTCAGCGACTCACTAGAGATTCTGCGCACGCGATATGGATCGCCGTTTTTAAGGGGATATCGAATGTCTTTGGAGCGTATCCACCTAAGAAAATTACTGAGATTTTTCTACCTGCCAACCAAAGCAAGAATCGCTGCTCTTCGGGACGACATCCGATCGGATCTCAGGAAGGATGCCGGCGTGGCGTCAGGGGGTGGGGATTATCATGTCCCTTTCTGGACAGACGCTAAACAGCACGCCGCAGGACAGGGAGATTTGCCTCAACTCACCCATAGCCGTGTCGCCGCGAATCCGCGCCGCCAGAGACTCTACCCTTTGCTGCAAGCAGGCTTTCTAACTTGGTGGAATGAGAAACGGCGTTGGATAAATGAGCCGTTTCAGATTTTAGACTATAGCGTGAAGAATCATTTTCGCCTGCCGACAGTCAACTGTGTCGTAAAAATCGAGAATTTGCTTTCCGTCAAAATCGGCGACGAATCTCACCGCCTAGTATATCCATACTTTAGCGAAGAGCCTGTGTTAAATGAGGAAGGATCTAGGCTAGGTATCTGGATACTCAGTCAGTCACTTCCGAATTTTTCGCCTAATGACTTCCGTGTGTTGGATGTCCTTCGAGGCACGTCTTTTGCAACAATCGATCACCCTCTGCAGGGAAATGAGGAGGCGCTGTTCATGGGCTACTATAATGCACTCCTAACTGAGTGGGAAAAACTTCGAGAGGAGTATCGCTAGAACGCGCCCCCTCTTGCTCGTCGCTTGCCCAAAAAGGAAGGCCGGAGCGTCATTGGGAACAAAGACTAATTTGATCGTGTGGTGAATAGCAGACTTGTCAATGGTTGGCCGGGCATACCCATCTCTGGCGTTTTTTGAATGTCATATTCGATGTCCGCTGCTCGTAGAGCTGCGATGAGAGTCTTCGCGTCCTCAGTCAGCATTTCTCCAGCATGCGATTGGACGGCTATTCCGGTGGGTGGTGGATTACCTAATCCCATCACACCGCCCTCCATCAGATCCCAACCAAGCTTCCTAAGCAAAGTACCAAATTGGGCATATATTTTACTGCTCTCGGAACTGCCCATATCTCTGATCAACTTGATAGATCCCGGCTTTTTGACGAGATGGGTCGAAAGAATTCTCGATTGCTCTGGGTCAAGGTTTCTTGGCTCCAGTGCGGCAAGCCGCCTCTCTAATCCAGAAATCAGGCTCCTAGCCTCGTCAGGTGTCGCGCCATTTAGCTTAGATTGATACTCGGCAATTCTCTCATCCTTTGCGATATGCCGATTTTCCAATGTAGCAATGTCACTTTTCAGATTTGAGATTGTCCTATTCAGCCACGTCCGCCCTACAGCTACGCCACCACCGCCTATGATGACGACCATAGTGACGAACACCCAAGGTGCTTCAATCACCACTGCCCAGTTATCTTTGAGAAATTGAATCGGATCATTCATGCTTAAATTCATAGCAGCGCGGCCATGGTACGTCACCGCATCCCTGCATTGGAGACATAATAAACATAGCGTGCTTCACATCGCGAATCGCGCTATGTTCATCATCTGTTCGAAGGAGGTCTATATGGCTAAGAACACAGGGGACGACTATCGTCGGGGTGCGGTAACCGGCAGAACCCAATTCCAGCACGAAAATGGCGATTGGCAAAAACGCGACGAGCGAAACGGCCAATTCATGGAGCGTAAATCCACGGAAGGCCCTTTCAAAGGTGTCGCGAAAGAGCCGGACGGTCGGGATACAAAGAATTCCTGACTCTGCACTGTTGGTGGCTAACCCCCACCGCGCAGCGTCCACGCCCCGCTGGCGGGGGGCCCGCTGCCTCCGGCAGCCCCGCTTTCGAAGATGATGACTTGGCGCGCTCAGCGCGCCAGCCGGCTTCTCAATCCCCCATCTTCAGCGCTTGGATAAACGCCTCCTGCGGGATATCCACCTTGCCGAACTGGCGCATCCGCTTCTTGCCTTCTTTCTGCTTATCCAGCAGCTTGCGTTTGCGCGAGACGTCGCCGCCGTAGCATTTGGCGGTGACGTCCTTGCGCAGCGCGGAGATGGTTTCGCGGGCGATGACCTTGCCGCCGATGGCGGCCTGGATCGGGATCTTGAACAGGTGGTGCGGGATCAGCTCCTTCAGCTTCTCGCACATCTGCCTTCCGCGCTTTTCCGCCGCCGTGCGGTGCACCAGCATGGAGAGCGCATCCACCGGCTCCTCATTGACCAGGATCGACATCTTCACCAGGTCGCCCTCGCGGTAGTCGGTCAGGTGATAGTCGAAGGAGGCGTAGCCCTTGGAGATCGACTTCAGCCGGTCGTAGAAATCGAAGACGACCTCGTTGAGCGGCAGGTCGTAGATCAGCATGGCGCGCTTGCCGACATAGGACAGGTCGGCCTGGATGCCGCGCCGGTCCTGGCAGAGTTTCAATATGCCGCCGAGATAGTCGTCGGGGGTCAGGATGGTGGCGCGGATCCACGGCTCCTCGATGGCCGAGATTTTCACCACGTCGGGCATGTCGGCCGGGTTGTGCAGTTCCTTCATCGAGCCGTCGGTCAGAGCCAGCCGGTAAACGACGCTCGGTGCCGTGGCGATCAGGTCGAGGTTGAACTCGCGCTCCAGCCGCTCCTGGATGATTTCGAGATGTAAGAGGCCAAGGAAGCCGCAGCGATAGCCGAAGCCGAGCGCGGCGCTGGTTTCCATTTCAAAAGAGAAGCTGGCGTCGTTGAGGCGCAGCTTGCCGACCGCGGCGCGGAGATCCTCGAAATCGGCGGCGTCGACCGGGAACAGGCCGCAGAACACCACCGGCTGCGCCGGCTTGAAGCCGGGCAGCGCCTTGGCGGTGGCGCGCTTGTCTTCGGTGATGGTGTCGCCGACGCGGGTGTCGGCCACTTCCTTGATCGAGCCGGTGAAGAAGCCGAACTCGCCGGGGCCGAGCTCCTCGACATTGATGCGCGCCGGCGTGAACACGCCGGTGCGCTCGACCAGATATTTGGCGCCGGTGCCCATCATGCGGATGGTCTGGCCCTTCTTCAGCACGCCGTCGATGACGCGCACCAGCACGATGACGCCGAGATAGGCGTCGTACCAGCTGTCGACCAGCATCGCCTTCAGGGGCGCCGTGGCGTCGCCTTCGCGCGGCGGCGGCAATTGGTGGACGATGGCCTCCAGGACATCCGGAATGCCGAGGCCGGTCTTGGCCGAGATCAGCACGGCGTTGGAGGCGTCGATGCCGATCACCTCCTCGACCTGCTCGCGGATGCGCTCGGGCTCGGCGGCCGGCAGGTCGACCTTGTTCAGCACCACGACAATCTCGTGGTTGTTGTCGATCGCCTGGTAGACATTGGCCAGCGTCTGTGCCTCGACGCCCTGGGAGGCGTCGACCACCAGCAGCGAGCCCTCGCAGGCGGCCAGCGAACGCGACACTTCATAGGCGAAGTCGACATGTCCGGGCGTGTCGATCAAATTGAGGATATAGTCCTCGCCATTGTTGGCGCGGTACTTCAGCCGCACCGTCTGCGCCTTGATGGTGATGCCGCGCTCGCGCTCGATGTCCATCGAGTCCAGCACCTGCTCCTTCATGTCGCGCAGCTCCAGCCCGCCGGTCAGCTGGATCAGCCTGTCGGCAAGCGTGGATTTGCCATGGTCGATATGGGCGACGATGGAGAAATTGCGGATGTGGTCGAGGGGCGTGCTCATGGCGCGCGTTTAGCAGGGGTGGCTTGCCCGAGCAAGCTGTGCGCCTTTGCCGGAGCAGGCAGCACGGGCACCTGTCGCTTTTTTCGCGCTTTTCGCGAAAAATCTATAAATTTTAACCAAGCCCGTTAGAGCATAATTTGCGAACGGGATGTTAGCGGAGGGAAATATCTGATGTAAGGACGAAGGCATGCGGGGGCTTGCAGGCAGTTTTATCGAGTCGCGGAGCGGCTCGTTCGCACCGATACTCATTCTTGCCATGATACCGTTGATCACCGCGATCGGCTTTTCCGTCGACTACACCTCCGCTGTCCAGACCAGGTCGACCGAGCAGGCGGCACTCGACGCCGCGATCCTGTCGATCACCACGATGGATACGGCCTCGACGAAGCCGCAGCGCCAGGTGATGCTCCAGGATACCTACAGAGAAAACGGCGGGCGGGGCGCAGCGACCCTGAACAGCTTCGACGTCAGCGCCAACGGCACCGCCACCGCGCAGGCCTCGGCAAGTTTCGCCATGCCGACCGTGTTCATGCAGATCGCCAGGATTCCTTCGGTGGCAGTCGGCGTTACGTCGGCGGTGAACAAGGCGCCGGCTTTGGTGGAGGCCACCTTCAAGGTCACCGGCGTGTCGGGCTACTGGAACAAGAAAATGACGCTCTACGGCACGATGTTCGGCGCCGCAGCGGGCAAGCCGCTGATGACGATCGACTATGCCTATGGCAAGACTGGCGATCCGAAAGGCTACGGCACCACGACCGTCAGCGTTCTCACCACCGATTCAGCCGGCAAGACGGTCACCACGGTGGCCCAGAAGCAGGTCTGCAAGCTCGTCGATTCCAGCACGCCCGCTGGCGCGGTGATCCTGACCGATGGGTTCCAGACGAAATATTACTGCGTCGATACGATGTATCCCGCCGATGGCGCCGGCGCGCAGATCAATGTCAGCCAGATGGCCGGCCTCTATCTGCAGATGGATGTGCCATCGGGCAACCCAAGCAAGCTCATGTCGAACGATCCGACCACGTCCAACAGGCTCTACAGCGGCCTCAAATCGGACCAGACGGGCGCTATCGACTACAACGAGATGGCGACCGGCCAGATCGTTGATATCTTCGGCCTCGTGCCTTGCGGCGCGACAGCCTACCAGGCCTGGGAAGACGGCGGCAACAAGGTCCCGGCGCCCGTCAGCAACGCCGACTTCTTCTACAACGTGACCGGCAAATGCGACTTCAACAAGCGGCCCAACAACACGCGGCTGACGCAGTAGATGCTGCTCCTCTTGCCTTCTCCCCTTGCGGGAGAAGGTGGATCGGCGCGTAGCGCCGAGACGGATGAGGGGTGCTGGACGGAGCGCAATAGCCGGCTAATCTAAGCCATGCCGCATCAACCTGTCCCGCCAGCCAAACGAAGCTTCGCCCGTTCGCTCCGGTGTGTAATGACGGAAGCGGAAGACCGGCTGTGGCATGAACTGCGCGACCGCAGGCTCGACCGGATAAAATTTCGGCGCCAGGTTCCCATTGGAAAGTACATTGCTGATTTCGTCTGCTTCGAAGCACGCTTGGTCGTCGAGATCGATGGCAGCCAGCATGCGGAGTTGGAGTCTGACAGCGTCCGCAAAACTCACCTGGAAGAGAAAGGCTTTCGCATTTTGCGCTTTTGGAACGATGACGTTCTGAAAGACATGAACGCCGTTTGCGATACCATCATCGCCTATGTACGGGATACCAGCCTACAGCCTTGGCGGTAGGGGCGCGTTCTTCCCTTCTCCCCCTGTGGGAGAAGGTGGATCGGCGCGTAGCGCCGAGACGGATGAGGGGTGTTCCAGCGGAGTGAGACGTTGGCTTTCCCTGGAACACCCCTCATCCGTCGCCTGCGGCGACACCTTCTCCCACAGGGGGAGAAGGGAAGAACGCCTGCGGCCCGATCACAAACCGGTGAGCGCTGTAACGAAGGCGCCGACAGCGGCGAAGTGGGGATATCTGCGGTGCTTCCAGGCGCCGCCGCCCACGGAGCAAGCCGATGTCAGGGTCCAAGTTCGTTACAGTCGCCAGCCTCTCGGCTATTGCGCTGGCAGCGTCGCTCGGTGCGGCCGCCGCCCAGCCGCTCAGCGTGGTCGAGCTGTTCACCAGCCAGGGCTGCTCGTCCTGCCCGCCGGCCAATGCCAATCTGATCAAGGTCAAGGACCAGCCCGGCGTGCTGGCGCTGTCGTTCAACGTCACCTACTGGGACTATCTCGGCTGGAAGGATATCTTCGGAAAACAGGAATTCACCCAGCGCCAGGTCAGCTACGAGCCGGCGCTCGGCCATGACGGGCCGTTCACGCCGCAAGTGGTGGTCAACGGCCATGCCGATGTCGTCGGTGCCGCACCCGGCGAAATCGAAAAGCTGATTGCGGCGAGCGGCCGGACAAGCGGCCCGGCATTGTCGCTCGATGGCGGCAAGATCAGCATCGGCGCCGGCGCCGCACCTGGCGGCCGCGCCGATGTCTGGCTGGTGCGCTATGCCAAGGGCGTGGTCGAGGTGCCGGTTTCGCGCGGCGAAAATACCGGCCGCACCTTGCCGCACGCCAATGTCGTGCATGCGCTCGAAAAACTCGGCAGCTGGACCGGCGCGGCCGCGACGTATCCGCTGCCCGCCGCATCCGGCGGCCTGAGCACCGCCGTGCTCGTGCAGTCGCCCGGTGGCGGACCGATCCTGGCCGCCGCGACCGACTAGATCGCGCTTCGACAAGAGATTGCGCAACGCCGCATGGAGCGGCGCCGCATAGCACGGCCGCCTAGAGGGCGCGCCTTCAACGCCAACCCCAAGGAGATCATCATGACCACTTCCCGCCTGACGCTGCCGGCGCTCGCTCTCGCTCTGTGCTCGACGGCGCTGTTTGCCGGCGGCATCGCCCGTGCCGACGACGCGACCAATGCGATGAAACCGGCTGCAAATGCCATGAAACCGGCCGCGGATGCGATGAAGCCGGCCGCAGACGCCATGAAACCTGCAACGGAGGCGATGAAGCCTGCCGACCCGATGGCCACCAATTCCATGAAGCCGGCCGCCGATGCGATGAAGCCGGCAACGGATGCGATGGCTCCGGCCAAGTAAAGGCGGTGCTGTTTCCGGCTTCGGTCCCGCGGGTCCGAAGCCGGATGCACGTGAAAGTGAGGCTTCGGCCGCAACTCGCCCGTCGCATGATCGTATCTTATCCAATAGACTCCACATGATGGACGTCACAGGAGCTCAAGCCATGACCGACATTCAAAAACCAGTCATCAGACAATCGTCGAACGTCTTCCGCAGCGCGCTCGCCGCTCTTGCGCTGGCCGCCGCGGGCGCCGCCTTCTGGCTGACGCCGGCGGTTTCGGCCGAGGACGCGGTGAAGATCCCGCCGCCGGCACTCGACGAGAAGGCGGCCACCGGCACTGAAAAGGCAGTCTTCGCCGGCGGTTGTTTCTGGGGCGTGCAGGGCGTGTTCCAGCACGTCAAGGGCGTCACCAGAGCCGTCTCCGGCTACACCGGCGGCGACAAGGACACCGCCGTCTACGAGACGGTCGGCTCAGGCCGTACCGGGCATGCCGAATCCGTCGAGATCACCTACGATCCGTCGAAGGTGACCTACGGCCAGCTGCTGCAGGTCTATTTCTCGGTCGCCCACAACCCGACCCAGCTGAATTTCCAGGGTCCGGACTCCGGCACGCAGTACCGCTCGACGATCTTCGCCGAAAACGATGCCCAAAAGAAGATCGCGCAAAGCTACATCGCCCAGCTCGACCAGGCCAAGGTGTTCCCGGAGCCGATCGTCACCACGCTGGAAACCGGCAAGACCTTCTATCCGGCCGAGAACTATCATCAGGATTTCCTGACGCTGAACCCGACCTATCCCTACATCGTCTACAACGACCTGCCCAAGGTGGCGAACCTGAAGGCCCTGTTCCCGGCGCTCTATAGCGAGAAGCCGGTGCTGGTGCTGGCGGCAAGCAACTGAGAACGCGCAATCTCCCCCTCGCGGGGGAGATTGCGCACTCAGCCGCCCCGCCTCTGCCGGCTACATGGCCTTCATCGCGTCACACGACACAGTCGGGTTCATGTCGGCGAAGGTGCCGGCCGGGTTCTTCTTCCAGGCCCAGACATGCAGTTCATAGAACGGGCCTAGACCGTAGCGGTTGGGCGCGCTGTCGAAATTGAACAGCTGCCCTTCCAGCGAAGCCGGACCTTTCGAGGTGATGTACTCGACGGCCACCAGCCTCAGCTTGCCGTTTGCCATCGGCTCGTACATCACCGCCTCGGGCTTGGCGAGTTCGACCGCATCGTCCTTCAGATAACCGGCATTGACATAGTGGATGCCCATGGCGCCGCCGGTGATGCCGCTGGCGCAAGGGATCGGCGCATAGCCCTCGGCCGTCGCCATCGCCACGTTCTCGAAGCGGCTGTTGGCTGCCCGCACCTTCTCGTCCAGCGCGCCAGCGTTGTGAGCATTGGCCGCCGTGGCCGCGATCGACAGAATCGACAGGTTGATGAGGTGTTTGGTCCACAGATGGATGTTCATGTTCTCTCCTCCTTGTTGATGGCGCGCGGGAGCAGCCGCTCCCGCTGCGACGTCGGATCTCGGCTGCACGCATCATTGGTACCGGGTGAAGTCCCAGTAGTGCGGCAGCCCCTCGAGCTCCGGCAGGCCGATGTCGCGTCTCAGATAATCGTCCTGCGGAGGCAATCGACGCCGACTCTTGCGCAATGGCGCGAACAGCAGCGAGGCCAGCCGCCAGAAAGCCCGGCCCGGTAACGGGTCTCGTCCGACGGATCTCGACGCCGCCGACGGCCCGCTGAACGATTCGTCAGGCACGCTGCCGTCGCCGCGAAGGGCAGTTTGATGCTCATCGATCGGGTCAACGGTAAAAGTAAGGGTCAAGAACCCGCACCTCCGTGATCTTGTCGACAGGCAGCGCGTTTTTCTGGGCCGTGCTGCGGATCGCTTCCGGCGAAGGCGCGTCATAGATGCAGAAGCTCTGCTTCTTGTCGGGCGAGACGAAGGACTGCACCCAAGTCACGCCTTTCTCCGCGTTGCGCATGATGACGCCGCCCAGCGCATCGGCGCCGGCATCGTTCACCGGCACGCTGAGGCCGTTGGGAAATGTACGTTCAACCACATAGCGAGGCATATCAGGTTCCTTTTTTACTGTTTCACGCCCGGTTTTGAGCGCGCGGAGGACATTGATCACGCTCGCCAGGGGCGCGCATCGGAACCTTTCCCTATGTTTCGTGGGACGATTCCCCATGTTAACGGCGTTCACTGCTGGAGCCACAAAGCCGATACCGGGCCGCGCTATCCTGCCTGACGAAAGCGGGGTGCGGCAGCGACCCGGATCACGAAAAGCGGACGATCATGCTTCTGGAACGGCAGACACAGCTGGAGCAGCTTGACGGACTTCTCGCCGAAGCCGCGCGTGGTCGCGGCAGCGTGGTGGCGTTGTCGGGCGAGGCCGGCGCCGGCAAGACCGCACTGGTCGAGGCCTTCGTCGCCGGCGCGGCCAAGGCTACGCGCATCTTGCGCAGCGCCTGCGAGGACCTGTCGATCCCCGATCCGCTCGGACCGCTCTATGACCTCGCCCGCGAGGCGCAATGGGCGATGCCGCAGGCGATCGACGCCAGGCAGGGTCAGCGGCTGCCACTGTTCTCCGGTGCCCTCGACGTGTTCGAGACAAGGACCCAGCCGACGCTTCTGGTAATCGAGGATCTGCATTGGGCGGACGACGCGACGCTCGATTTCGTCCGCTTTCTTGGCCGGCGCATCGCCAACACCCACATCCTGGTCCTGTTGACGGCGCGCACCGACCGCAGCGAAGGACAGGCGCGTGTGCGCCGGGCGCTGGGTGAAATTCCGTCGGGCAACGTTGCCCGTATCGACGTGCCGCTGTTGAGCGAGGCGGCCGTCCTGTCGCTCGCCAGCGCTGCCGGCCGCGATGGCGACGCCATCTACCGGGTCACCGCCGGCAATGCCTTCTTCGTCACCGAGCTCCTGTGCGCCGACAATGAGATGACGCCACCGGCCAGCGTGAGGGACGCCGTTGTGGCGCGGGCCGAACGGCTGTCCGCCGGTGCCCGCTCGATGCTCGACGCGGTGTCGGTGTTTCCCAGGCGGGCCGATGCTTGGGCTCTGCAGGGCCTGTGCGGCGTCGCCAGCGCCGGACAGCTGGCGGAATGTGTGTCGAATGGGCTGCTCGACGATCTGGGCGATGGCTATGCCTTCCGCCATGAAATCGCACGCCGCGCCATCGAGATGATGCTGACGACAAGTTACAGGAGACTGTTCAACCAGCGCGCGCTGTCGGCGCTGCTTGAAAACGGCGGCGTCGCCACCGCACGCCTGGTCCATCACGCCGTGGAAGCGCACAATTTCGAGGCGGTGCGCGAATTCGCGCCGATCGCCGCGCGCGAGGCTTCGCGTGTCGGCGCCCATCGCGACGCCGCCGGCTACTATGAGGTCGCCTTGCGGCAGGCCGACACCTTGCCCGTGGAAGAACGCGCCGGACTTTACGAGCAGTATGCCTTCGAGTGTCACTTGATCGCCCGCATTGACGAGGCCATCAAGGCGCAGGAACAAGCCCGCGCGTTGCAAAAGGCGCTTGGCAACACGCTGAAGGAAGGCGACAGCCTCAGGTGGCTATCGCGCTTCGCCTATCTGTTGGGCGACCGCCCGGCAGCCGACCTGTTCGGCGCCCAGGCGGTCGCGTTGCTGGAGGCAGTTCCCGCCAGTGCCGAACTTGCCATGGCCTATTCGAACCTTTCGCAGCTGGCGATGCTGGCCGAAAGGCTCGACGAGACCCTGTCGCTGGGCGGCAGGGCGATCGAGCTTGCCGAGCAGCTGGACCGGCAGGATGTCGTTTGTCACGCGCTCAACAATGTCGGCGCCGCCGAGCAGTGGCTGGATCTGGCCAGCAGCCGGCTGCATCTCGCCCGCAGCCTCGAAATCGCGCTGGAGCAGAATTTTCAGGAGCACGCCGCGCGTGCCTTCACCAATTGCGCCTGTGGCGAGATCAACCAATTGGGCTACAGCCAGGCTCAATCCTTCCTCGATCGCGGCATCGACTATTGCGTCGACAACGATCTGGCGACTTGGCGTGACTATATGCGTGGGGTTCGGGCACAGTTGTTGTTGCGTCAGGGATACTGGAACGAAGCTGCCGCCGAGGCTCTGGATGTCATAAGCAATGACCAGGCGACGGCGCTGGTCCGCTATCCCGCTTTGGTGGCCCTGGTGAAACTGCGTCTTCGGCGCGGAGATCCTTCGGCCGAGCCGCTGCTGGCGGAAATGAATCGGTTCCTGGAAAGGGGAGCCGAATTGCAGCGGCTGTTGCCGTACGCCGCCATCGTCGCCGAGCAGGCATGGCTCGGCGAGGCGGAAATCGCCGAGGCGCTGCGGCTGATCGACCTTGCCGAGACCCTGTCGCCGACGCGGGCCATGTTTGCCGAACTGGCCAGCTGGCGCCAGATCCTCTCCGCCGGTAGCGACGCGGGGGATACGGCCGGCATGGCCGCGCCGTACCGAATGCTCCTGGCTGGCGACTGGCAAGGGGCGGCCGCGGTCTGGGCGGATCTCAACGCACCTTATGAACGTGCGCTCGCGCTCGCCCAGGGCGATGAGCCGGCGCAGCGTGCGGCACTCGAGATATTCGAGACCCTTGGAGCCAAGCCGGTTGCGAGCCATGTGCGCGAAATCATGCGGCGCAACGGCGTCATTCGCATCGCCCGGGGGCCGCGCCAGACCACGCGCGCCAACAGCGCCGGCCTGACCCAACGCCAGATGGAAGTGCTGCAACTGATCGAGCGCGGCTTCTCCAACAAGCGGATCGCAGAGCATCTGACCATTTCACCAAAAACCGTCGATCACCATGTCTCCGCGGTTCTGGGTAAGCTGGATGCCATCTCGCGTGGCGAGGCCACAGCTGCCGCGCGCGATTCCGGGCTGATCTGAAAGCAGCCCTTCCTGAGAAAGCCCATGGCGCTTTGCGTCAAAGAGATGGAGCGGATCAATCGTAGGTCAGGTCGGTCGCCTTGCCGCCGAACACCCGGTAGGCATAGAAGGAATAGAAGATGATGATCGGCAGCACCACCACGGTGCCGGCCAGGATGATGGCCAGGCTTTCCGGTGCCGAGGCTGCCTGCCAGATGGTCAGGCGATCCGGCACCACGAACGGGTAGAACGACCAGGCGAGGCCGGCAAAGCCAAGCGCGAAGATGGCCGCCAGCGTCAGGAACGGCGTCAGTGAATGGCGGTCGTCGGGCTTCGGCAGATGGAAGGTCTGCCGCCACAGCCACAGAAACAGCAGCGCCGACAGGATCGGCAGCGGCGACAGATAGAGCAACTCCGGCCAGACGAACCATTTGTCGAAGATGCGCGGGCTGGCGAAGGGCGTCGCCAGCGACACTGCCGCCATGCCGAGCGCGGTCAGCACCAGCGTCGTGCGCAGCCAGCGCACCGCCTTCTTCTGCAATTCGCCTTCAGTCTTGTAGATCACCCAGGCGGCGCCCATCGCCGCGTAGGCGGCGGCAAGGCAGAACGCCACCAGCACGCCGAACGCCATGCCGCCGAGGCCGACATCGAGGCCGAGCACATAGACACCCAGCATGTAGCCCTGCGCCAGCGAGGCGATGAGCGAACCCAGGAAGAAAATACGGTTCCAGCGATGCTTCCGGCCAGCTGGCACCTTGGCGCGGAAATCGAAGGCAACGCCGCGCAGGATCAGCCCGAGCAAAAGCACGAAGACCGGAATGTAGAGCGCCGTCAGGATGACGCCATGCGCCAGCGGGAAGGCGACCAGCAGCAGGCCGACGGCCAGCACGAGCCAGGTTTCGTTGGCGTCCCAGAACGGGCCGATCGCGGCGATCATCGTATCCTGTTCGGCGTCTTCGGCGGCGGCGAACAGGATGCCGATGCCGAGATCGAAACCGTCGAGAATGACGTAGATCAGGATGGCGAGGCCCATCAGGCCGGCGAAGATGAGGGGAAGCGCGGTTGGCCAGTCGAAGCTCATCTTCTTCTCCTACTCGCCAGCCGCCGGCTGTGACATGGCGGCGTTCATGACGCCCGGCAGCGGCGATGAATCGCCGTCCTTCGCCGCCTTCAGCGCCAGGTGCACCAGCACGCCGAGATAGGCGATCAGCAAAAGCACATAGAGAACGAGGTAGATCGCCAGCGTCAGCGCGACATGGCTGCCCGCCACCGGGCCGACCGCGTCTGCCGTTTTCAGCACGCCCGTCACCAGCCAGGGCTGGCGGCCGATTTCGGTGGTGTACCAGCCGGCCAGCGTTGCCAGCCAGCCCGACAGCGCCATCGGTACCATCAGCATGGCGAGCGGCTTCGGCAGGCTGTGCCGGCGCTTGAGGAAGAAGGCGGCCGACCACGAGACGAGCAGCATCAATATGCCTGTGCCGACCATCACGCGGAAACCCCAGAACACCGGAAAGACCGGCGGATGGTTGCCGGGATAATCGTTCAGTCCCGGCACGACACCGCTGGTCGAGTGCCGCAGCACCAGGCTGGCGCCGTCGGGAATGGCGATCTCGAATTTGTTTTCCTTCGCGGCCTCGTCGGGAAGCGCAAAAAGCACCAGCGGCACGTTGGGGCCGGTGTTCCAGTTGGCTTCCATGGCGGCGATCTTCTGCGGCTGGTGCTCCAGCGTGTTCAGCCCATGCTGGTCGCCGGCGAAGATCTGGATCGGGATCAGGATCGCGGCCGTGAAGACGCCGGTGCGCAGCGCCTTCCACATCGATTCCGAACGGTCGCCGGTGAGATAGCGCAGCGCCGACAGGCCAGCGATCAGGAACGACACCGTCAGCCCGGACGCCAGCAGCATGTGGGTCAGCCTGTAGGGCATCGACGGGTTGAAGATGATTGCCCACCAGTCGACCGCGTGCGCCACGCCGTCGCGCATCTCGAAGCCGGCCGGCGTCTGCATCCAGGAATTGAGCGCGATGATCCAGAACGCCGAGACGGTGGTGCCGCCGGCGACAAGCACCGTCGCCAGCGTGTGGATGCGGTTGGAAACGCGGCGGAAGCCGAACAGCATGATGCCGAGGAAGGCCGCTTCGAGGAAGAAGGCGGTGAGGATCTCGTAGGCCAGCAGCGGCCCGGCGATGTTGCCGACCTTTTCCATGTAGCCCGGCCAGTTGGTGCCGAACTGGAAGCTCATGGTGACGCCCGAAACCACGCCCATGGCAAAGGACAGCGCGAACACCTTCACCCAGGTGAAATAGGCGCGCATCCAGGCGGAATCGTTGGTCGCGTTGTAGCGCAGCTTGAAGAACAGCAGCACCCAACCCAGCGCAATGGTGATCGTCGGAAATAGAATGTGGAATGAAATATTCGCGCCGAACTGGATACGCGAAAGTATGAGCGGGTCCATGATGGGCTCCGGCTGCTGCAAATACTCGCGAAGAATAGGCCCGAAGCGAGTTCAGGTCAAAGCGGCGTCCTGCCGCGAGGCTGAACGCCACAGGACAATTTTCCCGGTTGCATGCCGCGCAACTCCGGGCCTGTGCGCCGCACCTGCAATGGCCGGCCGGCAACGATTGTCGAGAACTGTCAGCAGGGCATTGACTTGCGGTTGCAAGCACCGACATTCGGCCTATATCAGGGGACCTCTTTCAAGCAGCCGTTTTCATCCATGCCTTCCATCCTGTCCATTTCCGGGGTCTCCAAGACCTACGCCACCGGTTTTACCGCGCTCAAGGAAGTCAATCTCGACATTCAGCGCGGCGAAATCTTCGCGCTGCTTGGGCCCAATGGCGCCGGCAAGACGACGCTGATCTCGATCGTCTGCGGCATCGTCAACCGCTCGTCGGGCACCGTCACCGTCGACGGCCACGACATCAACAAGGATTATCGCGCCGCGCGCGGTCTGATCGGGCTTGTGCCGCAGGAACTGACCATCGATGCCTTCGAGAGCGTCTGGGCGACGGTCAATTACAGCCGTGGCCTGTTCGGCAAGCCGGCCAACCACGGCTTTGTCGAGAAGGTGCTGCGCGATCTCTCACTGTGGGAAAAGAAGGACGCCAAGGCGATCACCCTGTCGGGCGGCATGAAGCGCCGGCTGATGATCGCCAAGGCGCTGTCGCATGAGCCGCGCATCCTGTTCCTCGACGAGCCGACCGCCGGCGTCGATGTCGAGCTGCGCCAGGACATGTGGGCGATGGTGCGCCGGCTGCGCGAGGACGGCGTCACCATCATCCTCACCACGCACTATATCGAGGAAGCCGAAGCGATGGCCGACCGCGTCGGCGTCATCAACCGCGGCGAGATCATCCTGGTCGAGAACAAGGCCGAACTGATGCGCAAGCTCGGCCGCAAGCGGCTGGTACTGGAACTGCGCAATCCGCTGACGGCCATTCCCGAGGCGCTCTCGCGCTATGCGCTGGAATTGTCGCCCGATGGCGGGCAGCTGACCTACACCTATGACAACCAGGCCGAGCGGCCCGGCGTCGCCTCGTTGATGCGCGATCTCGAGGCCGGCGGCATCCAGTTCCGCGATATCGACACGCAAAACTCTTCGCTCGAGGAGATCTTCGTCAATCTGGTGAGGAGGGAGCCATGAACCTTCGCGCAGTATGGGCGATCTACCGGATGGAAATGGCACGTGCTTTCCGCACCGTGCTGCAGAGCATCGTCTCGCCGGTCATCTCGACGTCGCTGTATTTCGTCGTCTTCGGCTCGGCCATCGGCTCGCGCATCACCGAGATCGACGGCATCAGCTATGGCGCCTTCATCGTGCCGGGTCTGATCATGCTGTCGCTGTTGACGCAGTCGATCTCCAACGCCTCCTTTGCCATCTATTTCCCGAAATTCGTCGGCTCGATCTACGAGCTTCTGTCGGCGCCGGTCTCCTATCTGGAGATCGTCATCGCCTATGTCGGCGGTGCCGCGACCAAGTCGATCATCCTCGGCCTGATCATCCTGGCCACCGCCTCGCTGTTCGTGCCGCTCACCATCCTGCATCCGTTCTGGATGCTCGCCTTCCTGGTGCTGACGGCGGTGACCTTCAGCCTGTTCGGCTTCATCATCGGCATCTGGGCGAAGAGTTTCGAGCAGCTGCAACTGGTTCCGCTGCTGATCATCACGCCGCTGACCTTCCTCGGTGGCAGCTTCTATTCGATCAACATGCTGCCCGAGGTCTGGCGCACGATCACGCTGTTCAACCCGGTCGTCTATCTGATCAGCGGTTTCCGCTGGAGCTTCTACGGCAAGTCCGACGTCTCGGTCGGCGTCAGCCTCGGCATGACGGTCGTCTTCCTGCTGATCTGTATAACGATCGTCGCCTGGATCTTCAGGACAGGGTATCGGTTGAGGAATTGACGGCAGAACGCCGCCAGGTCTGTTGAGATTCAGGTCAGGCCGAGTCGAAAATGGCGGATTCCGAGAACCGGAGCGGAGCGTACTTTTCGTACGTGAGCACCGGAAGCGCAGGAAGCCGCCATTTGCAGGCCGGCCTCACCTGAATATCGATAGATCTAGATCGCCTTGACCAGCCGCAGCAACCCCAGCATCTCGACATACGTCCCCTTGCGGAAGGCGATGTAGACCGGCTCCTCGACACCGTGGAAGCGGCGCTTGAAGGCCGCCTGGCCCTGCAGGTTGAACCTGCGGCGATTGACCCAGGGCGAATCGTAGGCGCGCTGGAAGGCATTGCGCCAGAAATCGCTTTCGGCAAAGCCGCTTGGCCCGATATCGAGCATCGGCGACAGGCCGAGCGTGACCACCGAGATGCCCTCTTCGCGAAAACGATCGACGGCGAATTTGGTCAGGCCGACCTCGGCATGCGGCGAAGCGTCGATATGCTTGCGCTTGAAGGCCGTCGTGTAGCCGATGACCTTTCCGTTGCGGCACAGCGGGTCGAAGTCGAGCAGAGCGACCAGTCCGCCGTCGGGACCGTGCAGGACGAAACGGCGCATGTCGGTGCCGAGATGGTCGGCAAAGTTGCGGTTGAGAAAGCCCATCTCCCAGCGCTTGACGATGCGGTCGCCGCGCCAGTTTTCCGAAAGCCGGGCAATTTCATCCAGAAAAATCGTGCGCTTGTCCTCGTCGAACGAAAAGCCTTTCTTCAGCAGCCAGCGCTCGGAGTAGCGCACGGTCTCGTTGCGCTTCCCGGAAAAATCATGCTCGGGCAGGGTGAGGCGGGTGTCGACGCCGAGGCGATTGACCTTGTAGCCAAGGCCGGCCAGCACGCGTGCGGTTTCCTCGCCGACCTGCACGAACCACGGGCTGCCGGCGGTCTCGACGAAGCGCTTGATGTAATCGGCCCGACGCGCCGGAGCCGCCACCGGGTCGCCGAGCGCGAAATGGTGCTTCATCTTGGTACCGAAGGCGATGTAGCCGTCGGCGTCGCCGAAATAGGAGAGCTTGCCTTGCACGGCGGTGGAATAGGCGAGCGAGAAGTCGCCATAGCGGCGCACCAGTGCCAGGCGTTCGACATGGGTCAGCGCCTGCCGCTCGACCTCGGGCGCGGCGGCCTCAAGGATCTTGTCGAAATAGAACCGCAAGGAGGGCATGGTCGAGATTCCGCGTGCCGCCTACAGCGCCGGCCGTCCAGGACGCGCCAAGGTGCTGTAACACTTTGATTCTGCGCATGACTCGAAAATCGGAGTCGATTTCGGGCATGCGCGTGGGGATAACCGAGACCCGCCAGCCACCCCGAGCCTCGAATCAATCACATTGCCGCGACCTGATTACCGTTGATATCGCGCATATGCCATATAGAGCGCAACCGCGGCCCGGCGTACGGAGCTAATTCGCATCGCTCGAAATTTCGGCCGCGGTTTGCTGCAGGGATCCTGCGCGGGATCAAACGGTTACAGCGTCCTGCCAGCCTAGCGTCGAACGGGATTCGAGTGAATGACTGATACGACAATCACATCGGTTGTGGATCTGCCGGCCAAGGTCGAGCCGGCAATCGTCGTCGGCGCCGGTGCTGCCGGGCTGGCCGTCGCGCACGCCTTGATGAACGCCGGCGTGCCGACGGCGATCCTGGAAAAGGAAAGCCGGTTGGCTGAGCCATGGCACCGGCGGCACAAGCAATTGCATCTCAACACCCACCGCGATCTTTCTTCGCTGCCTGGTCTCCCCTATCCCCCCGGCACCCCCGCCTTTCCGCACCGGACGGTCGTCATCCGCCACATGAATGATTTCAGGGAGGAAAACCGGCTGCCGGTGCAGTTTGGCGTCGCTGTCGAAGAGATTGCCTTCAAGGGCGATCACTGGGCGGTACGGACCAGCGCTGGCCTGCGGCTGGCCCGCAATGTCGTCGTCGCCACCGGCCGCGATAGGCAGCCGTTCATTCCCGAATGGAAAGGCATGAAGGATTTCGTCGGGCGCATCATCCATTCGGCGGATTTCGGTGACGCACAGGCCTATGCGGGCCAGAAAGTGCTGGTCGTCGGCGCTGGCAATTCGGGTTTCGATGCGCTCAATCATCTGGCCGGCATAGACACGGCCGCCATCTGGCTGTCGGCCCGCAGCGGTCCCGCCCTGCTGCCCAAGCGCATCGGCAAGATCGCCGTGCACCGGCTTTCGCCGTTCATGGCTCGCTTGCCGTTGCGGGTCGCCGACGCGGTGATGTCGGCGACGCAGCGCCTGGCTTTCGGCGACCTGACCAAATTCGGCCTGCCGCCCGCGCCTGCGGGCGGCGCCAGCCGCCTGACCTCGGATTACACCGCGATCGCCGCCGACGACGGCGCCGTCAGCGCCATAAAGGCCGGCAAGATCACCGTCGTACCCGGCATAAGGGAATTCACCCGTGACGGCGTGATCCTGGCCGATGGCAGCCTGATCTATCCTGACATCGTCATTGCCGCGACAGGCTACCGCACCGGGCTGGAGCCGATGGTCGGCAAGCTCGGCGTGCTCGACGCCAAGGGCGTTCCGCTCTTCAACGGCGGGCAAGCCGATCCGAAATTGCCCGGTCTGTGGTTCACCGGCATGCGGCCGAGCATTCGCGGCTGCTTCGCCAATGCCGGTATCCTGGCCAAGGCGATCGCCAAACGGATTGCAGGGTCGGCCTCGCACCAACCCGGCGCATCACGCTGATTTGGGTTCCAGCCGCCGGAAACCGACGGCCTCCATCAGCATGTCCTCTTCCACCATGCCGGCATTGTGCAGGGCGAGCAGGTTAAGCGCGATTTCCCGCGCGTCGGCGGAATCGGGATGTGCCTCGCGCCGCCGGCAGGCCTCGTCGAACACGCGCTGCAGCTTGGCGATATCGGCTGGCTTGAGCAAGCCACGGTCATAGACGGACTTCGACATGGCGATCTCCTGATAAAGACCTAGGGCGCCATGTTTAAATTACCAATCTTTCCCGAGGCTTGACCGACTTCACCCCATGCCGCGACTTCAAAGGGCGGCAGCGGTGCAATCTGCTCCGCTGCTGCGCCCCATGCTGGAGGGCGATCAGACCGCGATCTTGCCGCCGCCCTGTCTGGTGATGGCGACCACCGACGGCCGCACCGGCATGTCGGGCTTGAAGTCGGGCCAGCGCGTCGACAGATCCTCATAGTAGGACGGGCGGCCGAACGCTTCCCAGTCCTCGCCGCCATCGCCCGGATGCTGGACGGCGACGAAGGCGGTCTGGTCGTCGGGCGCAAACAGCGGACCGCACATTTCGGCGCCGATCGGCACGCGGAAGAACAGTTTCGAGGTTGCCCGCGCCGCCCCCTCCGTGTCCACCGCCCACAGACCATCCGTGCGGCCGGTGGCTTTCGGGCCCTGGCCGTCGGTCGCGACCCAGAGACGCCCGGCCGAATCGACCGCGCAATTGTCGGGCATGCCGAACCAGCCATTGGCCGTCGTTGCCGTCGAGAAGGTGGCGCCGACATCGGCAACCGCCGGATCACCGCATTTCAGCAGCACTTCCCACTTGCCCTTGGCGGCGGTGAAATCACCGCCGTCCTCGGCGATCTCGATGATGTGGCCGAAGGCGTTTTCGGCGCGCGGGTTGGCGGCGTCTACCTGGTCGGCCTTGCGCTTCGAATTGTTGGTCAGCATGACATAGACCTTGCCATTGACGGCATTGGGCTGGATGTCTTCGGGGCGGTCCATCTTGGTGGCACCGAGCAGGTCGGCGGCGCGGCGCGTCTCGATCAGCACGTCGGCCTGGCCAGTGAAACCGTTTTCAGCCGTCAGCGGTCCCTGGCCGAAGACGATCGGCAGCCATTCGACCGTGCCATCTTCGGCGAACCTGGCGACATGCAGCGTGCCATCATCGAGCAGGTCCTTGTTGGCGGCATGATCGTTCGGATCGAACGCGGCCTTGGTCACGAACTTGTAGACATAGTCGAAGCGCTCGTCGTCACCGAGATAGAAGACGACGCGGCCGTCCCTGGCGACAATCGATTCGGCGCCCTCATGCTTGAAGCGGCCCATGGCGGTGCGCTTCCTCGGCGTCGAGGTCGGGTCGTTGACATCGACCTCGACGATCCAGCCGAAGCGGTTGGCCTCATTGGGCTCCTTGGCGAGGTCGAAACGCTCGTAATGCGCCGCCCATTCATAGGCGCCTTCGGGAATGCCGAGACGCTTGTAGTTCGCGGCTTCCTTGTGGCCTTCCGGCAACTCGCCGGAGAAATAGCCATGGATGTTCTCCTCGGCCATCACATAGGTGCCCCAGGGCGTGACGCCGCCGGCGCAATTGTTGAACGTGCCGAACACCTTGGTGCCGGACGAATCGGCATTGGTCTTGACGCGGTCATGGCCGGCAACCGGACCGGACAGCGCCATTTCGGTGTTGGAGGTGATGCGGCGATTGAGCTTGCCGTCGCGCACCACCTGCCATTTGCCTGATGTCTTGCGGATCTCGACGATGGTGCCGCCGTGAGCTGCCATCTCGACATCGACCTGCTCCTTCGAGAGGGGTGCGACTTCGGCCGACTTCTTGCCGTCCTTCTGGACGATCTTCACGATGCCCGGGAACATCAGATGCGGATTGGTGTATTCGTGGTTGACCACCAGCAGGCCATGTTCGGCCGAGCCGTCGATGGGGATGTAGCCGACATAATCGTTGTTGTAGCCGAACTGTTTCGCCTGGGCCTCGGCCGACTGTTTCGTCGGGTCGAAGTCGGGCGAATCGGCAAACAGCGGATCGCCCCAGCGCAGCAGTACATCGGCATCGTAACCCGGCGCGACGTGGTGCTTGTCGTCGATGCCGGCCTCGAGTTCGTCGAACGTGAAGGCCGAGCCTTCAGCGGCCCGGGCCTCGTCGGCGCTGATCAGCGCCAGCGGGCTGACGGTGGCGGCGATGGCCGAGACAGCCAGCGAACCCTTGAGGAAGCCGCGGCGCGAGAACCGCGCGGCGATGATCTCGCCCATGGTGCGGTTGTCGGAAGCGTTGATGGCCGGGCCGTCGTTTTCCTCGAGCAGGCTGGTGCGGAATCGGGTGTCGGGGGAGCGAAGGTCAGTCATGGCTTGCCTCTGGCTGTTGGATTGGCTGGAGCGTGGGTACCTGTTTGACCCCCTTATAATCGCCGGATCACATTTTCGTGACATCGGGAGACCTTTCAGACGCGACAAGCATTGCGCGCAGCGCTGGCTAAGCATTCCCGCAGACCGTGAACTGCTCCAGAATCGCCGGTTCGAGATGAAAGGAGACCTTAGGCGGCATCTTGGCCGCGCATCCCGCGACGGCGGACGACATCAGTCGTTTGCAAAAAACAGATCAACGGGCAACTGCACCCTCGACAAGTCACCTCCGCCGCCCCCGGCGGAGGTGACTTGATGTTCGGCGTCTGCCGTCGTCAGGCATCGGGAAAGCCAGTCTCCCGTTTAGCGATGGCGGTCACGGCGCCGTTCATGCGAAGCTAATGTAGCATATACTTGGGACTTTAGTCCAACCTTGCGCTTGCAATGGTCCTGGTTGACAACCGCAACGGTCGGAGGTCGCTTCCGGGCGCCGCGTCTTTCGGCAATGTTGGTTGCACTGCAACGTTGGGGTGGGGCGCGCCGGGCTCAGTCGTCGGAGATCAGAATGCACAGATCGGTCACGACCCGTTGTTGCCGGCTGGCGCTCAAATCGGCAGCGGCGCTGGTGTTGACGATTGCGCCCTATCAAATTGTCCTGGACGGCTCCGTTTCCGGCATCCACACCGCCAGCGCATACGCCGGCAAGGGTGGCGGCGGCAACGGTGGCGGTGGGGGCGGAGGCAACAGTGGGGGCGGCAACGGCGGCAATTCCGGCGGAAGCAATAGCGGGAACAGCGGCAACGGCAATGGGAATAACGGCAACAGCGGCAACAGTGGCAACAACGGCAAATCAGGATCCAGTCAGGGTAAGAGCGGGAGCCATGTCAATGCAAAGACCGGTGACAAGGTCGACGTGACCGGCAACAAGATCACAGTCAGGCATCCCGACGGCATAACGGAAAAGCTCGAGAACGGTCGTTTCAGCATGAAAGACGCTCTCGGTCGCACGATCATCGACCGCCAGGCCACGCCGGCCGATGCCAATCGTCTCAAGGCTTTGTGAAGCTGGCCAACAGGCAACGGTCAGCTTTGCACGTCACCTCCGCCGCCCCCCGGCGGAGGTGACCTCGTTTCCGGCCGGCGTCGTCCCGGTTTTCGGCACCGCAATGGCTGCGGTCCCGAGGCGCGACGCGCTTTTGCGCAATCCGGGACCGGAAACCGCTGCGCATTTCTTCGGACCTGCCCAGAGCAATTCTAGAAAAAGTGTGAAGCGGTTTTCCCGTAGCGCTTTTCCCTTGGGAATTGCGTCACAGAGTTAGAGCAGCTCGCCGTTTCCGTGAAACGGTGAAATGCTTTAGGAAGGCCTGTCGCGGTCGCGCCACTCACGCATCATCAAGGCCGCTTCGGTGCGATTTCGCACATTGAGCTTCGACAGCACTCCGGTCATGTGATGTTTGACGGTCTTCTCCTGCAACTCAAGCCGCAAGGCGACTTCCTTGTTGCTCAACCCCTCCGCCACCAGCCGCAGGATTTCCGTTTGCCGATCGGTGAGCTGCCGCAGCCGTTCCGCCAAGCCGTCGGTCGGCTGCTGGGACTGGAGATCCGAAAGCAGCCGGGCCGATAGTGTCGGCGAGAGATAGCTTTCGCCGGCTGCGACATTGCGCAGGATGTCGGCGAGGCCGCGCGATCCGACGCCTTTGAGGACATAGCCATTCACCCCTGCGTTCAGCGCCTTGGTCACATCGGCATTGGCCTCCGAGACGGTCAGCATGACGATCTTCTGGGCGGGATGGTTGGCGAGGATGCTTGCGACCGCGCTCAGCCCGCCGCCCGGCATCGAGATGTCGAGCAGCAAGATGTCGGGCCGCATCGTCGCGGCGAGGCGTTCGGCATCCTGCGCCGTGGCGCCCTCGCCAACCATCTCGAAGCCTCCGATCTCCGACAGGCTGCGCGTCACACCTTCGCGAAAGAGGGGATGATCGTCGACAATGGCGATGCGAATGGTCCCAGTCATGCTTGCTCCTCGACCGACAGACGGATCACCAAACGCGTACCTTGCGGCCCGGTCAAGGTTTCGAACTGTCCGCCAATGCTTTCGACCCGTTCCCTGAGGCCGGCGAGCCCGAGGCCCTCGACCCGTGCCGTCGGATCGAAACCCGGCCCGCGGTCCGACACTTCGACAAAAAGCCTGCCACCTTTCATCCCGGCACTCACCGCCTGATCCTTGCCTAGCCCGTGGTGATAGGCATTGTTCAGCCCTTCCTGGACGAAACGATAGATGCTGATCTTCTCGGAGGCGCCGGGTTCAGGCAACTGTCCGGCCAGCGTCAGCGTCACCGACGTTCCCGTCCTCTGTTCGTGTTCCTTGACGGCCAGCCGCAGAATGTCGGTTGCGGCAGCCGTCTCGATCTGCGGCAGGACAAGGCCGGTGCAGATGCCGCGTATTTCGCGCATCGCATCCTCCAGCGTCTTGCGAATCATCGTGACCTCGGTCGAGCGGCTTGCGCCTGAATGGCCATCGCTGGAAAATATCGGGCTGTCCATGCGCAGCGCCGCCAGGGCCACGAGTTGGGCCGGGCCGTCATGCAGGTCGGCGCCGATGCGGCGCAGATATCTTTCGTTGAGCGCGGTGGCGCGGCGCGAGGCCTGTTGCACGCGCAGTCGCAAGGCACTGTTTTGCGCCACCAGACCCTGCAGTTCCGACACCTGGCGGCGCAGCGCCCCACGCTGGTCGTCGATGGTGCGGCTGCCGCGCAGGACGATGCCCGACAGGAGCAGGAATGCCGCCAGGGTCGCGCCGGCCACGATCAGCCAGCTCGACCACAGAGCGGAAGCCAGGGTGGCCTGGAAATCGTCGGCGATCTCATAGAACTCGGTAACCGCCACCACCTCGCCCGACCAGGGCTCGCGCACGGGATTGTAGATCTCCAGCAATGGCAAGCCGGTCGCCTTCTCCTCGCTCTCATCCTCATCGAAAGTATTGAATTCAGCGACGACATTGCCTTCGAAAGCGGAACGCAGATTGTCGCTCGGAGCGAAGCGGCGGCCGATCAGGGCCGTCTCCTTGGCATAGAGGACCGTCCCGTCGCGGCGCCAGAGCATGAACGATTCGAGGCGCTTGCCGAGCGCGCCCTGGCCAAGCGTCTCGTCCAGCGCCTGCTTGACGGAATCGCTGAGCTCCTGCTCCTTGCGCAAGTCGGGAAGCAGCGGCGCAATCACGCTGTCGACATAGAGCGCCGTCGTGGCGGCCGAATTGCGGATGACGCCCTCTCTGATCTGCGCCGTCACCCAGGCGCCCACCACCAGCATGACGGCCAGCAGGCCAAAACCGCCGGCAACGACGAATTGCAAGGCAAGAGAGAGTTCGCTCCAGCGTCGCGTCAAGTTCTGCAGAATACGAATCATGAACCCCTGACCGCCCTTCAATCGACTGGCTGGACGATGTCGGTACATTGAGCCTCCGTCTTGCCATTGCCAAGAGCTTCGTTTGGTCGAGCGCTTGACGTCCCGGCGCGCTTCGGAAACAACGTCCGCGATACATGCGGCGGGAGCCGCTTCGAGAGGGGACGGAACGTTGAGTTTTTCGGGACTGCTGCAGCTCGGCTTTTCAACGGTCATTTTCCTGCTGGCGGCGACAGCCGCCAAGCAATGGGGCCTGGCGCCGAGCCTCGGCAAGATCGCGCTGACGCTGGCGCTCTATTCGCTGGGCAATCTGATCATGCTGCGGCTGATCCGCGAATTCGGCATGTCGGTGTCGTTCAGCCTGTCTGCCGTCATCCAGCTGGTATCGGTGAACGTCGTGGCACTGGTCTTCTTCGGCGAGCGCGTCAACGCGCTGCAGGCGACCGGCATCATGCTGGCGATCGCCGCAGTGGCGCTGATCACGCTCGGACCCTATCTGCAAGGCCGGCTGTAACGGGCGGATTGCCGATGAAGAATGCCGCGAACGCTTTGCTCAACCGGGTCGAATTCCCGGTGCTGCTGGCCGGCCTGGTCATCGCGGCCGGCCTTTGGGGATTCGAGGAGCTGATGGAGATGGCGCGCGCCACCACCCCGCACGCCTTCGACACCGAAATCCTGCTCGCCTTCCGCCAGGCGGGGCGGCCTGACAGCCCGATCGGCCCGCTGTGGCTGCAAGGGGCGATGCGCGACATCACAAGCCTTGGCAGCGGCAGCGTGCTGGTGCTGATCGTGACGGCGGTAATCGTCTATCTCCTGCTTATCCGCAGGCCGGCGACCGCCCTTTTCATCTTCGTGGCGGTGGCCGGCGGTCAGGTGCTGTCGAGCCTGCTGAAAGCCGGAATCGACCGGCCGCGCCCCGAACTCGTGTCGCATCTCGTCAACGAAACGACGCTGTCTTTTCCCAGCGGCCACGCCATGCTGTCGGCGGTGACCTATCTGACGCTCGGCGCGCTGGCGGCACGCTTCCTGCCCGGTCGAACGACGAAGATCTATGTGCTGTCGCTGGCGGTGCTGACGACGCTGCTGGTCGGCATCAGCCGCGTCTATCTCGGCGTCCACTGGCCTTCGGATGTGCTGGCCGGCTGGTGCGCCGGCTTCGTCTGGGCGATGCTGTGCTGGCTCGCTGCCCGGACGTGGCAGCGATGGCGTGGGCAGCACCCGGACGGCGAGACTGGAGACTAGATCAGCCGGTTGATCAGCCCGTGCCCGCAGCCGGCCAACAGGAAAACCGCCGACAGCAAGGCTGCCGATGTCATGAAAGTCTTGAAGATATTCAACCGCGTTACTCCCTGCCAGATGGAAACCTTAGCGCGCAATCCCGGGAAAGTATCTAAAAATGGTCAGTCAGGCGCCGCCCCTTACGTCTCAAACATTCATCCTAATGCTTGAAACATCAGAATAATGATATTACACCTTACTCCTGCAGACTCAGACGGGGATTCCGGCCGATGATCACTGCCGCGCAGATGCGCGCCGCAAGGGCGCTGGCCGGCATCGATCAGAAGACGCTCGCCGAGCGCGCCGGCGTTTCGCTTCCGACTATCCAGCGCATGGAGGCGAGCGATGGCGTGGTCAGGGGCGTGGTCGACACGCTGATGAAGGTCATCCAGGCCCTCGACGAGGCCGGGGTGGAGCTGATCGGCGAGAATCAGGCCAGCGAGCGCGGCGGCCGGGGCGTGCGCCTCAAGCCTGCCGTGCCGCCTGATCCCAAGGCTGAGCCGGCATAAAGTCGCGACGGCGACCGCCGACAGCCCTGCCGACGATCCCGCCGCCTTTCAGGGTGCGAAAGGCAGTCCATGGATCAGACGCAGCGGGCAGTGCATGAACCGGCCTACAGATCGGCCCAAAGGTCGGCCCACCAGTCGGCAAAGCCGACATTTTCCGAATTGTTCATGCCAAAGCTCGTGACGGTCTGGCGCGAGGGCTACACGTTCGCCGACTTCAAGGCGGACGCCATTGCCGGGCTGACGGTGGCCATTGTCGCGCTGCCCTTGTCGATGGCCATCGCGATCGCCTCGGGAGTCACGCCCGAGCGCGGCCTCTACACCTCGATCGTCGGCGGCTTCATCATTTCGGCGCTCGGCGGCAGCCGCTTCCAGATCGGCGGCCCGGCCGGCGCCTTCATCGTGCTGGTGGCCGCGACGGTTGCCCGGGTCGGTATTGACGGGCTGCTGCTGGCAACGATGATGGCAGGGGTCTTCCTGCTCGCCATCGGCTATCTCCGTCTCGGCACCTACATCAAGTTCATTCCCTATCCGGTGACGGTCGGCTTCACCGCCGGCATCGCCGTCATCATCTTTTCCGGACAGATCGTCGAACTGTTCGGGCTGAAGCTTGCCGGCAAGGAGCCCGGACCGCTGGTGCCGAAGCTGATCGCGGTCGGCGAGGCGGCCGGCACCATCAACCCGGCGGCGATCTTCGTGGCGGTGTTGACCGTCGCCACCATCGCCGGCCTGAAGCGCTGGCGACCGACATGGCCCGCAATGCTCATCGCCATCGGGCTGGCATCGCTGGTCGTGGCGCTTCTCGCGCTGCCGGCGGAGACGATCGGCACCCGCTTTGGCGGTATACCGCGCAGCCTGCAAATGCCCGCTTTGCCGCCGATCAGCCTGGACAGGATGATTGACGTGCTGCCGGATGCGATTGCCTTCGCCTTGCTGGGCGCCATCGAATCGCTGCTTTCGGCGGTGGTCGCCGACGGGATGACGGGCCGCCGGCATCGTTCCAACTGCGAACTGGTGGCGCAAGGCTTCGCCAACATCGCATCCGCCCTGTTCGGCGGCATCTGCGCCACCGGCACCATCGCCCGCACGGCGACCAATGTGCGGGCCGGCGCCCACGGACCGGTTTCGGGCATCGTCCACGCCGCCATCCTGCTCGCCTTGATGCTGGTGGCGGCGCCGCTCGCCAGCTATATCCCGCTCGCCGCCCTGGCCGGCGTGCTGGCGGTTGTGTGCTGGAATATGTTCGAGAAACAGGCCTTCGCCACCTTGCTGCGTGCCTCGCGCGGCGATGCGCTGGTGCTGATGGCGACCTTTCTGCTCGTCATCTTCCGCGATCTCACCGAAGGCATCGTCGTCGGCTTCGTGCTGGGGTCGATCCTGTTCATCGACCGCATGGCCAAGTCGATTGCGGTCGAGGCCGATCAGCCGCTGGTGCAGGAGGATGTCGCCGACAGCACCAACGCCTACGATGCCAGCGAGGCGACCGACGCCGACACCGTCGTCTATCGCATTTCGGGCGCCTTCTTCTTCGGCGCCGCATCGACCGTCGGCACCGTGCTCGACCGCATAGCCGACCATCGCAGGAACTTCATCCTCGACTGCTCGGCCGTACCGTTCTTCGATTCGACGGCGGCCAACGTCATCGAAGGCGCCGCCCACAAGGCGAAACGCGCCGGTGTCCGCTTCATCATATCGGGTGCCGCGCCGCAGATCCGACGCATGCTGATCACCCACGGCGTCAAGCGCCCGCTGGTGACCTACGCCGCCTCGATCAAGGATGCGCGGGCGCAGCTGAAAGGGAAGATCGAGGCGGGGTAGGGGCCGGGATTTGCCGGCCGGTGGCCATTGTCAGGACAAGGTGTCCACCTGTTGAATGCCAACTTCTTGACGTTGAGCTGACTCACGCACGGCCCGACGTGAACACCGCTTTGCGCCGCTCCTCGCGGTTTGTCCGATACCATCGCCCGCGCCTTCGAAATTGATGCGGTGACGAAATGGGCGTCGGAAAGAATACGAGATACTCTCGCAATCTTCACACCTGTCCTATATAGCCGCTGCACTGACGATCTTGTCCGGAAAGCTCGGTCAAGAAGAGGTGTTCGCACCCGCCATTTTCGAACTAGCCTCAGTGCACTCGCCTCACACGATCTTCTACGCTGCGGCTACTACATGGTATTTTTCGCGGCTTAGCAACTCGGTCCTGCTAGGGAAAAAGGCGGGTGAATGTGCAATCGTCCTCGACAAGGAGAACGACTGGCATCAGCGAATGGTAGCAGCACGCGACACCCTATCTGACGTGATGCTGAAACATCGGTCGACCCAAACCGGTGGTCACGTCGAGGTTTAGTTTCGGTGAAGAACATCCTTTGGGTCGTCGCATGACAGACGACCGCAACGGGCCAGACGTCGTTAATTAGCCGCACTGCGAGTTCGAGTTGGTGATCATCGCCGACGAACGAGCTTTCCCCTCACGGCTGCGAACGTCTCGCAGCTCTGCCCCGAGGCGCCGATCATGGCTCTCAATCGAGCTTCAGCGCCACAACCTCGCCTTCGTTCATCAACGGCACATAAAGGATCGACTTGCCATCGGTGCCGATGTCGGCGCTGCCCGGCTTGAACTGCGCCACCACCTCCGGCGCGCCGCCCGCATGATAGCGGTAGAGCGTGCCGGTCATGTAGGCGGTGGCGTAGATGGTGTCGCCGATGGCTAAGACGCCGTCGAGATCGGCGAATTTCTGGGCACCCGGCAAGGGCGAAACCACCTTGCTGGCGATGTCGACCGACAGCAGGCCGCCAAGCTCCGTCGTGCTGAAGTCGGGCTTGATGCCCTTGCCCCAGGAGGCGACGATCAATCGGCCGCCATCGGCAAAGACGCCGTTGGGCGAAGCCAATCCCCCGTCCTTGACGAACAGCTCCGGCCGGTCGCCATCGATGCGGTAGATGGCGTCGGCCAGCATGTCGGTGACATAGACCTTGCCGGATTGGTCCGATGTCATGTCGTTGAGGAAGACCGCGTTCGGCACCGAGATGCTGGCGACCAGCTTGCCGCTGGCGAGGTCGACGACGCGGACTTTCGTGATGTCGGCGACATAGAGCTTGCCGCCCGAGATCGCCATACCCTTGGGTGCGTCCATGCCGTCGGTCCAGTGCTGGGTGACCGTCTTGCCGTCCAGCGACAGCACGGAGAGATAACCGTTGCCGTCGGCCTCGCCGGGATTGCCTGATATGTTGGAAACGATGATGCGATTGTCAGCGGCGTCGAACAGGGCCGATTCCGGCTGTTCGAGCCCGGTGGCGCGCCAGAGTTCGCCGGCCTCCGCGGCGGGCACCGCGGCAATGCCGATGACGGCGATAAAGGTTGAGGTGATGAGGGTGTTCATGACTGCTCTCCTGAGATGACGAGGCAGAGCTATGGCTTTCGATACTTTCCGGAAAGGCCTGACACCGCTAGTATCGAATATCGATACGAAACTAGCGGCAAGAGGTGCATCCGATGAACGGTCTGATCTTCCAGGCGCTGAAGCGGACGTTGAAGGCGAAGGGCGTCACCTATCGCGCGCTTGCCGAACGCATGGGCGTTTCCGAACCGACGGTGAAGCGTATCTTCCATGAGCGCAATTGCAAGCTCGACCGGCTGATGGAGATTTGCGCTGCGGCCGGTGTCGAACTGGAAAACGTGCTCGGCTCGATGAACCGGGGGCCTGGGCCGGTCAACCACATCGCGCCGGAGATCGAGCGCAAGCTCGCCGGCCGGCCGGCGCTGCTGTTCATCTTCGTCATGCTGTCAGAAAAGTTCACGCCCGAAGGCATCATGCGCTCGCAAGGCCTGAGCGAGGCTTCGATGTTCCTCTATCTGCGCGATCTCGAGGAACTCGGCCTGATCGCGCTCGGACGGGGTCTTTCGGCGAGACTGCTGGTCGAGACGCCGATCCAGTGGAACTTCGAAGGGCCGCTCAGGCCGCTGTTCGAGATGACCAACAAGAATTTCATCGGCTGGGCCATCACCCATATCGACAAGGAAGCGACCTTCGTCAGCTTCTCCAGGCGGATGCGGCCGGAGACGGCTGAAATGGTGCGGCGCGAGGCGGAGGATCTCGCCGACCGCGCCAAGCTGCTCGCCCATCACGACCAGCACACGACGCCGGAGGATGGCCTGATCGGCTACAAATGGACGTTTGCCTTTGGCGCGACGCCATTTCCGGCAATCATGCCGATCGGGCCGCACGCGCGAGATGCCGGGGCGAGGCCTGATACGCCCGCCGCCGCGAAAGGACGGCGGCCGCTGCCGGCCTGACCAGGCACCGCGTCAATCGTCTCAGCACGATTGCATCTGGTGGCTGAGCTTGCCGCGCACGACTCTGGCAGTGCCGACCGCCACCATTTTTGCCGCTGTCTTGCCCCCCGGACCCGCCACGCGACCGGCGACGCCGACTGCGCCATTGACGGCGCCCATCGTCTTCATCTGCCCGACCGTCTCGTTCATACGCTCCCGGCAGTCCTGCATTTTCCTGGTCGCCTCGACTGCAGCCAGGGCCTCGCCAAGGCCTGCCGGCGAGTCCGGGCCGGCCGCCAACTCCGCCAATTGCGCATGCTGGTCTGGCGTGATCGGCGGGCTGGCGGCCGTCTGGCTGCAGCCGGAGGCCAGCAGGCAGATCAGCATCGCGATCGGGCTGCCTCGCCCGGCACGTGCCGTGGCTGGAAAAATGCCACGATATTCGGCCTCGAGGCTCCCGCTAGGAGTTGCTTTTCCCGCCACCCGTTTCCTGTTGTCCAACATCCTATTGCCCCACCGCCGGGCCGAGGATGAGGCTGCGGATTTTTGGCGTCAGCGGCCTGACGACGTCGGCGAAGGGATCGCCCTCAGTCCGCAAAATCATCAAGCCTTCGACCTCTTCGTCGATGGCGTCGATGGTCTCCGTCTTCTGTGCCTCGGTCAGCTCCCTCATGCCGGATATGGCATTTCTGAGCTTGGCGAAAATGGCATCGAGTTCCGCGACCGGCATCGTCGCCAGGAACCCGCGCATGGTCTCGCCAAGCGCGACCTTCCAGCTGTCGGCGGTGAAACCGGCTGTGCCGATCAAGCCCTTGTCCGCGGCATCGCGCTCGTACCAGTCGGCGGCGATCTCCTCGTCATAGGCGAACTGACCGAATTCGGGCTGCAAGACCTCGATCAGGCCGACGACCGCCGACGCATCCCGCGCTGTCAGGGCCAAGGCCTGCGGGCTGTCGAAGATCATGCCGGCAAGTGCGAGCGCGCCGGCCAGCCGGCGCATGGCTGCGAAACGCCGCTCAGCCATAACAATCCTCCGCAATGCCGGCCCGGGCACTGCTCGTTGCCTGGGACTGCAGAACCGAGCCGCCGATCGAGGCGGCCTGGCCGGCAATGACCCCACCATTGCCAGCCAGACCGCCAAGACCCCCCGCCATCGACAGCACACCGCCGAGCAGAGCCGCATTGGTCTGCGCCTTCGCCGCCTTCTTGGCCGCATCGGCGCAGGCCGTTTCCGTCGTCGGTTCGTTCCGGGCCTTCTTGCTGCCGGCCGCGCTCGCGATCGATGCCGGCTTGTCGTCGACCTGGCCCGTTTGGCAGCCCGCCAGGGCAATGGTCAGGGCCAGGAAAATGCTCTTTTTCATGGTGCTGCTCATCATCGGGCAGCGCGCGGCGGCAGCTTGGCCTCGCGATGATCGGTCACTGCGTTGCCCAAGGCGATCGACAGCAGATAGACACGCGGATTGAACCCTGCCGCAGCCAGTGCCGACAGCGTCTTGAACAGTTGCAAATGAAACATCGTGCCCCCCTTTGGATTGCCGCCAATGCGGTTCCGGTTCCGGAATCGCGCCGCAAACTAGGGGCATAAAAGGGGGGCAGCTTGGACAGAACGGCACTGAAAGCGGCCAAAACGGCCCGGGATTGACGTTTTGCAGGCTCCGGCGCATATGACCGCGCTCTTGGGCATGGGGGGTGTCGATGACTGCGACGATGGGGACGTCAGCCTCATTCAGGCTGTCGACGGAGATGTTTCCGGAGCGGGATCGCGTCGAGATCACGCGTGAGGTTTACGGCCGCACGGTTCTGAGGGTGGACCTCGATCCGCTGGCGCCGGCGCAGATCGACATGCGGGTGCGCGCGTTGCCAGGCCTCGGCATCGCCACCGGCAGCTCATCGGAATTCCGGGTGCATCGCACGTCGTCGCTGATCGACAATGACGACTTCGTTCTTCTGGCGGCCCTCGACGGGGGCAGTGTGATGAAGCATCGCGGCCGCGAGGAGGCGGTCGGCAACGGCCAGGCGCTGATGATGAGCGGTGAAGAGGTTGGCCTCAACCTGATCGGCGCCGGCGGGTTTCGCTTCGTCAATCTGAGTTTTTCGCGCAAGCAGCTTTCGCCTCTGATCGGCGATCCGGCCGCGGTTCTTATGCGGCCCTTGCCGACCCAAAGCGGGGCGATGCGGCTGTTGCTCGACTATATCAGCTCGATCCAGGAGGTCGGAGACGAGTTGACTGCGGAGGCCTGCCACCTTGTGGCGGCGCATGTCTTCGACCTTGCCGCACTCGCCATGGGCGCGACCAGGGATGCGGCCCAGATCGCACGCGGCCGCGGCGTCAGCGTTGCCCGCTTGCGCGCCATCAAGGCCGATATCGTCGCGCATGGTGGCCATGTCGACCTGTCGGCGCAGGACGTCGCCGCCCGCCACGGACTGTCGGCCCGCTACGTCCGCAAGCTGTTCGAGAGCGATGGCACATCCTTGATTGATTTCATGATGACCCAACGGCTGGCGCGCGCCCATCGCATGCTCGGCGATCCGCGCCATGCCGGACGCAGCATCACCGCGATCGCCTACGAGGCCGGCTTCAACGACCTTTCCTATTTCAACCGGGCGTTCCGTCGCCGCTATGACGCCACACCCTCGGACGTGCGGGCCGCGGCTTGCAAGCACTGACGCCCGGCTGCCGGCCAGCGGTCCTGTGCAGCGGCTGGACTCATTTGATCGCGTTTATTCGGCGGCCTTGGCCCCGGAATCGGCAAGCTTGTCGTCCCAGGTCACCGCCCGGTAGTCGAAACCATATTCCAGCGTCGGCTTGACGATGCGGAAATAGGGCGACAGGTCGAAATCGCGCGGCGTGTAGAGCGAATGGTGGCGGATGTGCAGGATTTCCTTGCGCGAATAGTTCGACTGCGCCGAGGCGCGGCCGGGCGCACGGGTGATCTCGGGCAGGATCGGATAGCGGATCTGGCCATAGGCCTCGGCAATCAGCGTCGAGCAGATCGCCCGTGTCGGATCGCCGGAACCGAAAGCCAGCATGCGGCGGCGCCAGCGCACCGGCACCGGCGGTGTCGGGAAGAAAAAACGCAGCATGTCGAAAATGTTCTTGAGGTCGTATTTCAGGCCGAGCTTGCCGATCATGAAGGCGACGACCTTGTCGCGATCCTCCGGCGCCAGCCCACTCGCCCGGCAGATGCGGGTGTTGTAGGTGCGGTAGCGCGACAATGGAACGGCGACGCAGCCTTCGCCGATCGTGACCTCGATCAGGCGCGGCCGCTCCGAGCCGTCCGCCGGCGCGGGCAAGGCATCGCCGATATAGAAGGCCGCATGCGACCAGGTCGACTGGGTCAGGTACTTGATCGCCGCCGAGATCTTCTGGTTGCCCTCGATCAGCAGGATGTCGCCGGGCTCAAGCGTGCGACGCAGCGTTTCGGCATCGGAGGGGGTGTAGGGCTCGTAGCCGGACGATTCTTCCTGCAGCCGGCCGGCAAGCCAGCGGCCAAGTCGATCCAGAAGCGTGTCGCCGGGCTCGGTCATACTCCATGGCGATTAGCATGGGCGGGTAATAAGGGCTAGCGCACGCCTTTCTTTCCCCCGTCCGGACCGAGAGGAAGAGCGCCAAGTCATCCTACGATGCCGCGGCCTCTTCCGGCGGCGCAGCCAGATCGTCGCGCGCCTTGCGGGCCAGTTTGCGTGTCGAGCGTTTGGGACTGTCGCCGAACAGCTCGGCCGCCTCGGCAAGGCAGCTCTTCTTCAGCTGCTTTTCCGACCGCTTCAAAAGCTTGGCCAGAAGTTTCGTGTCCTCGGGCGGCCCGAGCAGCTGGTCGTCGGCCTCGAGCAGGGCGCGCATCACCAGCACATCGTGCAGGTCGCCCAGCCGCTCGCCCAGTTCGTCGACCGCGTTGCGCCTTGCTTTGATCGGTGTCGGCCACAGCCTGCCGAGCAGCGACAGATGCATGCCGTGGGTCTTGGCCGCCTTGCGCAGATCGTGGAAATCATCGGCCGCTCCCCGCGATCCGGCCTTGTCGAGCGCCTTCCTGGCGCGGCGCAGCGTGACGCGGGCGCCTTCGGCAAGCACGTCGGCCGCCTGTTCCGGCTGGTCGGGCAAGGCCAGCGTGCCGATGCGGTGCAGGCCCTCCTCGCAGGCGGCGGTCGCAGCACCGATCGCCGCTTCGAGCCCTGTACCTTCATGCAATTCATGCTGGCGCGCGATCAGCCTGTCGCGAACCGCGCCCAGCCCATCGTCGGCGCTCTCCTTGGGAAAGCTTGCCGCCAGGCGGTCGATGGTCTCGATCAGCGCTGTCGCCTCGCGCGGGCCGGCAAGCAGGGCCGCCACGTTGCGGTAGCACTGGTTTTCTGTCTCACAGAATGTTTCGTCACCGGAACGAACAAGCCGCAGCAAGGCGCGAGCGCTCTTCAGCCGCTTGCGGCATTTGTGCAGCGCCTGTTCCGGCCGGCTCCGTGCGGCGTCAAGATGATGCAGCGCCTTGCCGATCTCCTCGGCAAGGATTCTCCTGACCTCGCCGGTCAGCGGCAGGCGCGGATCGATGCGAAAGCTCATGCGGCGATCTCCGGAATCCCACCAAGGGCGAGCGACGCGTTGTAGAATTTCTGCTCGCCGGTGACTTCACGGCCGAGCCAGTCGGGCAGCATTTCGTCCGGCACGTCCTCCGGCGTCTCAAGTTCGGCGACCACAAGTCCCGCAAGCGGTCCGCCAAAGACATCGACTTCGTAGAGATAGCCACGGTGCCTAACATGGTGACGTGTCTTCTCGATGACACGTCCGATGGCGAAGTCCAGCATCTCCACCGCCTCCGACAGCGGGATCGGGTATTCGAATTCGTCGCGCTCGCGCGCTTTGCTGCCGAATTTGAGCGTCAGCTTGGCGGAAGTGCCGTCGCTGATGCGGATGCGCACTGTGCGCCCGGGGCCGGCAGCGAGATAGAACTGGAGAATGCGGATATTGGCCTCGGCCAACTCCCGCCATGCGGTGCTGGTGACCAGGAATTTTCGTTCGACTTCCTTGCCCATGGCCGCGCACTAAAGCGTTTGCCGCCGTCGATGGCAAGACAATGACGAACAGAAGTTGACTTTAATCAATCGATTGATTAAAGTGCGCTCATGATCAAACTACCTGAGCCCAAAGTTCTTCGTCGCGAGCCCGCCGAGATGACGCGCGCGGCGCTTGTCCAGGCGGCACTGAAGCTGTTCGGACGGCAGGGCTTCGATGGCACCTCGACGCGCGAGATCGCCGCCGAGGCGCAAGCCAATATCGGCTCGATCGCCTATCATTTCGGAGGCAAGGAGGGTCTTCGCACGGCCGCCGCCGACTTTATCGTCGAGACCATCCAGACGGTCGCCGGCCCGGCGCTCGGCAATGCGCAGGCGCCCGCGCCGGTCGGTCCGGAGGCAGCGCAGGCGCAGCTCTTCGCGGCGCTGGAGCGAATGGTCGGCTTTGTCGTGGCCAGTCCGCAGGCCGGTGAGATCGTGCAGTTCATCCTGCGCGAACTTTCCCATCCAACGGCAGCCCTCGATCGTATCTATGACGGTGTCTTCGAGCCGAGCCATCGCCGGCTGTGCCAGCTGTGGGAACAGGCAACTGGCGAGCCCGCCGAAAGCGAGGCCACAAGGCTCACCGTGTTCACGCTCATCGGCCAGGTCATCTATTTCCGCATCGGCCGTGAGGCGGTGATGCGCCGCATGGGCTGGCCCGATATCGGCGCCGCGGAGGCCGCCAAGGTGGTGGCGGTCACATCGGGCAATCTCAAGGCCATATTGGCCGCCAGAAAAGGGGCAAAGACAAAGGGGCAAAGACCATGAGCTTTCTGTGTTCGCTGCCGCTCGCCGCGCAGCTCTTCTCGGCCTGTGCCCCGGCAGCACCGCTGGCCGTCGGCTATGTCGAAGGCGACTACGTGCTGCTGGCGCCGATCGAGGTGGCGCAGGTCGAGACCGTCACGGTCAAGCGCGGCGACCGTGTGGTGCCCGGCACGACCGTGGTGACGCTGGAAAGTGCCGACGCAAAAATCGCTGTCGCGCAGGCGCAGGCCGGCCTTGCCCAGGCGCAGGCGCAATTGGCCGACCTGCAGATCGGCAAGCGGCCGGAAGAGATCGCCGTGCTGAAGGCCGAGGTCGATATGGCCAGCGCCCAGGCCGCCGACGCCAAGCGCAAATACGACCGCGCCGCCGATCTGTTCAAGCGCGGCGCCGGCACGCAAGCGGATTTCGACACCGCGTCGGCCACGCTCGAAACGGCCAATGCGCAGGTCGGCCAGGCCAAATCCAATCTCGCCGTCGGCGGCCTGCCGGCGCGCCCCGAGACGATCAAGGCCGCCGACAATCAGGTCAAGCAGGCGCAGGCCGCGTTGGAGCAGGCGCAGTGGCGGCTGTCGAAGCGCGTCCTCGCAGCCCCTTCGCCGGGCCGCGTCAACGACGTCATCCGCAATCCGGGCGATACATCAGGTCCGACCGCGCCTGTGATTTCGATCCTGCCCGACGGCGCGGTGAAGCTCAGCGTCTATATCCCGGAGAGCGCCTTCTCCTCGGTCAAGGTCGGCACCTTGCTCGGCGTCCATTGCGACGGCTGCGGCCCGGATGTGAAGGCGCGCGTCAGCTACGTCTCGCCAGATCCCGAGTTCACCCCGCCGGTGATCTATTCGCTTGAGAACCGGCAGAAGCTGGTCTACCTGGTCGAGGCGCGGCCGGAGGGCGATGCCGGCCCGCTGCAGCCCGGCCAGATCGTCGATGTCGATCTGGCGGACAGCGCAAGATGAACGCCATCGACGTCCACGGCCTGGTCAAGCGCTTTGGCGACAAGACCGTCGTCGACCATGTGACGATGTCGGTTGCCGAGGGCGAGATCGTCGGCTTTCTCGGCCCCAACGGATCGGGCAAGACGACCACCATCCGCATCATGTGCGGCCTGCTGACCCCGGACGAGGGCGAAGGCACGGTGCTCGGCTTCAACATCCGCACCGACAGCCTGCGCATCAAGCGCGAAGTCGGCTACATGACGCAGAAATTCTCGTTCTACGAGGATCTGACGATCGGCGAGAATCTCGAATTCGTGGCGCGGCTCTACCGGCTGAAGCCGGTCGAGGAGCATGTCGCGAGCACGTTGGAGGACCTCGGCCTGACGTCGCGCCGCAACCAGCTGGCTGGCACCTTGTCGGGCGGCTGGAAGCAGCGGCTGGCGCTGGCCGCCTGCATCATGCACAAGCCGAAATTGCTGCTGCTCGACGAGCCTACGGCCGGTGTCGACCCGAAGGCGAGGCGCGAGTTCTGGGACGAGATCCATCGCCTCGCCAGCGGCGGGCTGACCGTGCTGGTCTCCACCCACTATATGGACGAAGCCGAGCGCTGCCACCGCATCAGCTACATCTCCTATGGCAAGATGCTGGCCACCGGCACTGTCGCCGAAGTGGTGAAAAATGCCGGGCTGACCACCTTCGTCCTGCAGGGTCCGCGCCTCGATCAGGTCGCCGAAGCGCTTCAGGGCCGCCCCGGCGTCGATCAGGTGGCGCCGTTCGGCGCGACGCTGCATGTCGTCGGCTCCGACAAGAAGAAGCTCGAAGCCGCGCTTGCCGATGTCGAGAGAGAGCACAAGGGCGTGAAAGTTTCGCCCGGCGAAACCAGCCTCGAGGACGTCTTCATCCAGTTCATGTCCGGCTCGAAGGACAACATGGCATGAACAGCGTCTTTTCCTTCGCCCGGCTTGGCGCCTTGCTGATCAAGGAATTCATCCAGATGCGGCGCGACCGCATCACCTTCGCCATGATGCTCGGCGTGCCGCTGATACAATTGGTGCTTTTCGGCTACGCCATCAACAACGACCCGAAAAGCCTGCCGGCAGCACTCGTGGCGACGAGCAACGATCCCTATACGCGCGCCATTGTCGCGGCGCTGCAGACCACCGGTTACTATCGTTTCGACCATGTCGCGCAAAGTGCCGCCGAGGCCGAGTTCCTGATATCGCGCGGCGACGTTGCCTTCGTCGTCACCATCCCGGCCGATTTCGCCAGGAGGGTGGAGAGCGGCAACAGCCCGCAGATACTCATCGAGGCCGACGCCACCGACCCGGCGGTGGCCAGCGGCGCCATCTCGACGCTCGGCACAGTCGCCAGCCAGGCGCTGCTGAGGGCGCAAGGCACGCAGGAAGCCGCCGCCGAGGCCGCCAAGGGTCAGCTCGATGTCGTCGTACACCGGCGCTACAATCCCGAAGGCATCTCGCAATACAACATCGTGCCCGGCCTGCTGGGCGTCATCCTGCAGATGACCATGGTGATGATGACCTCGATCGCGCTGACACGCGAGACCGAGCGCGGAACGATGGAGAACCTGCTGGCGATGCCGTCCAGCCCGCTCGAGATCATGATGGGCAAGGTGCTGCCCTATCTGGCGGTCGGCGGCGTGCAGGTGGTGGTGGTGCTGGCGGCGGCGAAACTTCTGTTCGCCATCCCCTTCACCGGATCGATGTCGCTGCTCCTGACCGCCGTGCTGATCTTCGTGCTGGCGCTGGTGCTGCTCGGCTACACGATTTCGACCATCGCCCGCACGCAGATGCAGGCGCTCCAACTCACCTTCTTCTTCTTCCTGCCGTCGATCATGCTGTCCGGCTTCATGTTCCCGTATCGCGGCATGCCGGACTGGGCACAAATCTTCGGCGAGATCTTCCCGCTGACGCATTTCCTGCGCATCACCCGCGCGGTGATGCTGAAGGGCGCCGAACTGCCGGCGGTGGCCGGCGAGATCGGTTGGCTGGTGGTGTTCGTGGCTTTGTTTGCCGGCGTAGCATTGGTGCGATTCCGGCGGACGCTGGATTAGACGCCGCGCTCGTGGAGGGCGATTATATATGTGAACTGGCGCGCAAGATTGAGACCACCGATTCCGAAGAGCCCTTGAACGCAGCAACTAAGAAGGCGGTCAAGGCGCCTCCCGTGCCTGAAAAGAGGTCCAAGCCCATCAAAATAATTGCACCGGAACGGTGACGAAACGATTGCAAAAGCGGTCGAATACGGCCAAGATTCGCTTGTTAAAAAAAGACCCCGCCGAAGCGGGGCTTGGAGTTGAAGTCTCTTACTAATTACACCGTCGGGTAGGACCGACAATGCTCTCGGACGAATTCCAATCGTCCGAACCGTACACGCCAGTAAAATACGACGTGTACAGCCTTCGGCCATGAACATGCTACCATGTTCTTGTCCTCCGCCGGGATAACCCCCGGTTGACCAGGTACGCAGGATCGCGCCCCGCCGGTTATCAGGGCGGGTCCTGTGGCCGGTCTGGAGTAGGCCAAACCAAACATTAGGTGATTCGTAGGTGCCCGACGACCCTAAGGCGTCCCCGTACCCGGTTTTCACAGGCAAACACGGCACAAACGGAGCTAAGGAAACACATGCGCGTGCTTTAGCGGGCCAATCCCCCTACGGCTGGCTGGGTAGCGCCTAGGACTTCGATTCCTTTTTTATGATGTCGAGCATTCCGTGCCGCCAATAAAGCAGCGCTCCGGAGGCTATCCAAAGAGCGATACCGATATAGAGGCAAATGGGCTGCACTACGCCGACCATAGCTTGGGCTGCCGCTGGGATTTGCGCCGCCATCTCCGTGTCTTTGTAGACATCGAGACCAAAGGCGAAAAACGCCGATCCAATCCCAAACGTTCCGGAGATAGCCAGGTTCGCAAGCCCTAGCTGCTTCAGTTCGCTATCGGTGACGGTGTAGCACCTCATTTCGCGAGACCCCATGACAAGCCGGATCGGCTCTGCGGGTCTTTCTGTGTAAGTTGTCGTCTGAGTAATTTGCACCTCATTTTCCATCGGACGGGTCCTTTGGTATGACACCGGACGCGATGGCACTGAAGGTGAGCATGTGACTGCAATTGTTGCAGACGACCATGAATTGCGGATAATTCGGACCGCCCATGATGATGCTCCCGCCATAGTGAATCTGAGGGGTCAAAATATGCTCGACAATGGCAAACGAAGAATGCTTGCATGCCGGGCACACCATGTTCGGAGCTTTTCTGTTTAGCCAGTCTATCGCCTTCTTTTGCTCTTCTGGCGACATCTTTCCTTCGGTATCCGGCATATGCTTCCTTACACAATGAAATCTGTGCGCGACTCACATCACCGGCCTCCTGCCTAGCCTAGGGTCTGTCAACTATCTAATCCCCTCGTGGCGTCGTCGTCCCAAGGCGAAGCGGGTGTCCGCTGGCTTCCCTCGAGCCTCACCCGAGGCTGCCGGCGAAGCGCTCGGCAAAGTGTTCGCGTCGGAAAGCGTCGACGACGAAATCGATGAAGACGCGGGTTTTCCCGGGCAGCAGCCTGCGGCTGGCGAAGTAGATCGAGAGCGCGCCGGCATCGGCATACCAGCGGGGCAGCACCCGGACGAGGTTACCATTTTCAAGATGCTGCAGTGCGTCCGGCACCGCGATCATGGTGACACCAAGCCCCAGCAGGGCGGCTTGCCGCATGGCGGCCGGATCGTTGACGACAATGGTCTCGCGCGGTGAGCCCGCCATCTCATTGCCTGCGGCATCCCGCATCGTCCAGTGACGGATGCGGCCGGTACTGAGCGAGCGCATGAGAATGCCATCGAAGGCGGCAAGGCCGGAAGGATCGGTCGGAGGCGTCTGCGCTGCCATATAGGCGGGCGAGGCGACGGCGATGACGTGGACCGGCGCCAGCGACCGCGATACGACGCCCGGCGAGAGGTCGAAGCCACCGCCGATTGCCGCATCATAGCCCTCGGCCACGAGGTCCACCGGTCGGTTCTCGAAATGCCATTCCGGGCGGATGAGCGGATAGCGCATGAGAAATGCCGGCAGCAGAGGCAGGCAATAGGCGATGCCAAACGTCGGCGACAGGCTGAGCTTGAGCACGCCGGCTGGTTCGCTGCCGCCACTGGACGTTGCCGCAATGGCGTCCTGCAGCGCTTCGAGATTGCCGCCAATGTCGTGCAGAAAACGCTCGCCGGCTTCGGTCAGCGCGAGTTTGCGCGTCGAGCGATGGAACAGGCGCAGGCCGAGATTGCGCTCCAGCATGGCAACGTTGCGGCTGACGGCGGCAGGTGTCAGCCCGAGCAGCCGCGCGGCGGCGGAAAAGCCGCCGGCTTCCGCACTGCGAACGAAGGATTCGAGGTTGGCGAGCGTCTCCATCGTTCTCCGTAACGAACAATCTTCAACTGATGTTTGAGAATAAGACAAGCAAATACCGGCTAATCCTAGGCCAATAAAAGGGCGATATCCACTCCACACGAACCAACGGAGTGAAGATCATGAACAGCATCGGCATCATCGGCGCCGGCAATATCGGCCAGGCATTCGCCCGAACGCTGGCCAGGAACGGCATCGAGGCCACCATCGCCAACAGCCGCGGCCCGGAGACACTGGCGGAACTCGTTACGTCAATCGGCCCCTCGATCAAGGCCGGCACGCTGCAAGAGGCGGCGGCCAAGGACATTGTGCTTGTCGCGGTCAACTGGTCGAAGCTTCCGGGAGCACTTGCCGGCCTGCCCGACTGGAACGGGCGCATCGTCATCGACGCCAACAACTCGATCGAGGCGCCGCTGTTCAGGCCGGTCGATCTCGGCGGCCGTTTCTCAAGTGAGGTGTTTACCGATCTCGTGCCTGGCGCCAGGGTGGTGAAGGCGTTCAACCATTTGCTGGCACAGCTGTTGGCCGACGACCCGGCGGCGGAAGGCGGCAAGCGCGTGCTGTTCTATTCGGGTGACGACGCGCAGGCCAAGGCTGAAATCGGCGCGCTGATCGGCAGGCTTGGCTTCCATGGCATAGATCTCGGACCCCTGGCGCTCGGCGCTCGCCTCGTCCAATTTCCGGGCGGTCCGTTGCCGGTCCTCAATCTCGTTCGCTTCGAATAATGCACCCAGGCTGGCGTCCTCTTGCTGGCGACCAGCCCGTCGTCTAGCCGTTCAGCGAAGCTGGGCCGCTGACGAACGGGCTCTTTCTGACATGGAATCGCAGCAGGCGGTCCGCATCTTTCGAAATACCGATCCTGACGCTTTCCCCTATTTCGTCGGGTTCATGATCATCGCGTGCCAGCCATAGCGGGCCTTTGCGGCAGAGATCGAGCCCGTCGAGCGAACGATCGATCCGCAACGCCTGGGCCAGCCTTCCCGGTCCTCGCGCAAGGTCGCGCAAGCGCTCGATGCCGCGATTGAGCCGCATGAGCGCAATGCCTTCGAGCGGTTCGAGCGCCCTGATGAGCACGCCGGTTCCGACCCCTGCCATCTCGCTCGAGACGTTGAGCATGTAGGAGATGCCGTAGGCGAGATAGACATAGGCGTGCCCAGCGTCGAGAAACAGCGAACGGTTGCGCGGGGTCATCCCCCGATAGCCGTGCCCGGCGGCGTCACCGGTCACATAGGCCTCGGTCTCGACGATGCGGCCGCTGGCGATGCCTTCGGGCAGTTCGCGCACCACGATCTTGCCGATGAGAGTGCGGGCAAGGGATGCTGTATCGTCGGGCAGCTCAGAACGCGTGAGCGGGCGGTAGATGACCATGTTCAGCCCGCCGACGATTTGGAGGCGGGCGAGGAGTGATCCAAGGCGAAACCTGCCTCAGATCCATGTCGGACCCCTTGGACATCTCGTCTCAAGCCGCCGCCATGATCCCGGCATAAGTGCCGAAATCGACATTGCCGCCGGACAGCACCACGGCAACGCATTTGCCGGACAGTTCGATCTCGCCCGACGACAGCGCCGCCAACGCCACGCAGCCGCCGGGCTCGACCACCAGCTTGAGATAGGCCATGGCGTCGCGCATCGCCTGTGCCGTCGCCTTGTCGGAGACGGCGATGCCGCCTGCCAGGTTCCTGCGGTTGATCTCGAAGGTGATCAGGCCGGGCTCCGCGGTCAGGATCGCGTCGCAGATCGACGCGTGGCCGGGTTCGTTCGACACCCTGGCGCCGGCGGCCAGCGACCGGCGGGTGTCGTCGAAATGCTCGGGCTCCACCGCCCAGACCGCAGTGTTGGGCGAGGCGTCCTTGACGGCAACCGAAATGCCGCTGGTCAGGCCGCCGCCGCCGCAGGGAATGACGACCGCGTCGAGGTCGACGCCAAGCGCTTTTGCCTGGCGCATCAATTCGAGGCCGATCGTGCCTTGGCCCGCAATGATGGCCGGGTCGTCGAAGGGTGGCACCAGCACCATGCCTCTTTCCACGTAAGGGCGAACCACGCTCATGCGGTCGTCGCGAAAGCGGTCGAACGGCACCACCTCCGCCCCCATCTTGCGGACGTTAGCGATCTTCATCGCCGGCGCGTCTGAAGGCATGGCGATGACCGCCTTGACGCCGAACATCGCGGCCGAAGCGGCGACACCCTGCGCATGATTGCCCGACGAGAAGGCGACGACGCCCTGGCTGCGTTCTTCGTCGCTCAGCGACGACAGCTTGTTGTAGGCACCACGGAACTTGAACGAGCCGGTACGCTGCAGCGTCTCCGGCTTGAACAGGATGCGGCCGCCGAAGCGCTTGTTCAGCTCCTGCGATTCGATCAACGGGGTTTCGACGATCAGGCCGGCGAGACGCGCGGCGGCGGCGTGGATGTCGGCGATGCCGGGAGGGGTGGTGGCGGTCATGTGAGGTCCAGTGGACAGGGGTCTTTCCATGATGCCCGCAAAGGGAGGCGGCGCACCATGGGAAAAATGTGACCGTTACAAGGTTTAGCGAGGCGGTCGCCAACGCCTCGGCTGCACGCCCCCCTCTGGCCTGCCGGACATCTCCCCACGGGTGGGGAGATCGGCTGAGTATCCGCTTTCGCCAATTTCCAACGTTGAAGAAGGGGCACACCTAATGAAGCTGACAATCTCCCCCTCGTAGGGGAGATGTCCGGTAGGACAGAGGGGGGCGCCGTCCCGCCGCCGTCTCACGAGTTTCACCCCAACAGCGTCCTCTGCCTCTTGCTCCCGCCCAGCTTGCGCCAGTTGTTGAAGCGGTGGCTGGCGGCGGCAAAGGATATCTTCATCTGCTGGGCGACCGAATAGCGCGACTTGCCCTCGTCGAACATGCGGTAGCAGCACTCGACGCCTTCCTCGGTCAGTTTGCCGTCCGGCGCCTTGTTGTGCGGATTGGCGGGGTCGAATTTCTCGACCTGCTGCTCGACCAGGCCTTTCAGGCGCTGCAGATCGGCTTCGATGCTGGCGATGAGATCGAGAACGGGCTTTGGGTCATAGGGATGCGGAGGCTGTTTTGCCGTCATCTGCGGGTTCCTTGTTCTGGCTGGGTTGAATTATATAGGTGAACATTCACTGATAATGAAGGGGTCGGCCCGGCATGCGAGCTTCAACAATTCTTGACCGCGACCCAAGCGCGCAATTGACCGGAGGCACCTTGAGCCCTAGTTTAGAATTATTCTAAACTAGGGTGAATTCCTCATGCTTTCCCGTGTTTTCGGCTTCGGCCGCCGCCCCTTCGAATCGCTTTCCGAACAGGAGATCCTGGCGCTGGCCATTTCGTCCGAGGAGGATGACGGTCGCATCTATCGGGCCTATGCCGACGGCCTGACGGAAAACTTCCCCCAATCGGCAAAAGTGTTCGAGGAGATGGCCGAGGAAGAGGATGGCCATCGCGATTCGCTGATCGAGCTTTTCCGCAAGCGTTTCGGCGAGCGCATTCCGCTGATCCGGCGCGAACATGTGAAGGGCTATTACGAGCGCAAGCCCGACTGGCTGGTCCGGCCGCTCGGCATCGAGCACGTGCGCAGCCAGGCCGAGGCGATGGAGCGGCAAGCCTACCTTTTCTATGTCGAGGCTGCCAAGCGCACGGCGGATGCCTCGACGCGAAAACTGCTCGACGATCTGGCGGTGGCCGAACTGGGCCATGAGACACTGGCGCAGCGGCTGGAGCAGAAACATGTGCCGGGCGAAGTGAAGGACGAAGAGACCGCCGCCGAGCAGCGCCAGTTCATCCTCACCTATGTGCAGCCAGGGCTGGCCGGGCTGATGGACGGATCGGTGTCCACACTGGCGCCGATCTTTGCTGCCGCCTTTGCCACGCATGACACCTGGCAGACGCTGCTGGTCGGGCTTGCCGCCTCGATCGGCGCCGGCATTTCGATGGGCTTTACCGAAGTCGCTTCAGACGACGGCAAGCTGTCGGGCCGCGGCTCGCCGCTCAAGCGCGGTCTGACCGTCGGCATCATGACGACGCTGGGCGGTCTCGGGCATGCACTCCCCTATCTCATTCCGCATTTCTGGACGGCGACCGGGGTTGCCGCGGTGGTGGTGTTCTTCGAATTGTGGGCGATCGCTTTTGTCCAGAACCGCTACATGCAGACGCCCTTCCTGCGCGCCGCCTTCCAGGTGGTGCTGGGCGGCGCCCTGGTGTTCGCGGCCGGCGTGCTGATCGGGAATGCGTGAGTAGCCTCACTCACCCATTCACCGCCCGACTGTCGGCCGGCGCCTCGTCCCTTTCCGTCAGCCCATAGTCCCTCACGACATGGGCGATGCGCAATCGGTAGCCGGCAAAGATGCCGCCGCGACCGGCCTTCTGCGCCTGCCGGTGTTCCTCGGTGTTGCGCCAGTCCTTCACGGCTTCCTCATCTCGCCAGAACGACAGCGACAGGATGCGGTTCGGATCGGCCAGACTCTGAAAACGCTCGATGGAGAGAAAGCCGTCAATGCCGTCGAGCAGCGGACGCAGGTCCGCGGCGATGCTCAGATAGGCATCGCGCCGACCCTCCGCCGGTTCGACCTCGAAGATGACGGCAATCACGGCAGCACCAGTTTCGCGTGCGGGCCTGAGGCCAGTTTCAGGAACATGCGATCCTCCTTCAGGATGAATCTCTCGCGTTTGGCGAACTCGTAGTTTGCCTTGCCGGCGGGATCGGCGGCAAGCCGGGCGCGATAGGCTTCGTAGGCGGCCAGGCTTTCGATGTTATAGGCCGCATAGGCGGTCGTCGCCGAGCCCTCATGCGGCGCGTAATAGCCGATCAGATCGGCGCCGCAGCGCGGAATGGCCTGGCCCCAGTTGCGCGCATACTCCTCGAAGGCCGCCTTGCCGAACGGGTCGATCTCGTAGCGGATGAAGCAGGTGATGGTCATTGTGGTCTCCTCGGCTTGCGTCGATAGTTTGAGCGGCATTGAAACGTCGTGCCGACTGGTCTGCTAGGGCTGCCAGAAGGACTTCGCGCATTCGCGGCGCACGTCTTGCGGCGTCAGGCCAAGGTCGCGCAGCTGATGGTCGTCGATCTCGGCAAGGTCGAGACGCTGGAGATGGCGGTCATACCAGCGGGCCAGCAGCCGCGAACGCAACCAGCTGACGAACGGGAAGAACCGACGGCTGTGGAGCGGGGCTGAGGGGAAAGCGGTTCGTGCGGCCATCGTCGTCTCCTTGATCTCACCGGAGAATAGTGATTATCTGACAAGAACGCTTCGATGAGGAACGAACTATGCGCGAAGGACCCGACATCGCCCGCATCGCCAGCCTGGTCGGCGACCCGGCACGCGCAAACATGCTAAATGCCCTGATGGGCGGCACGGCGCTGACGGCAAGCGAGCTGGCGCTCGAGGCAGGCGTCTCGCTGCCGACCGCCAGCTCGCACCTGGGCAAACTGATGGAAGGTGGGCTGCTCACGGTGGCGAGCCAGGGCCGGCATCGCTATTACGGCCTCGCCGGACCGCAGGTGGCGGGCATGATCGAAGCCATCACAGGCGTCGCGGAAGCCGTCGGTCCAAAGCGTGTGCGGCCGGGTCCGCGCGATGCAGCGATGCGCGTGGCGCGCGTCTGCTACGATCACCTCGCCGGCGAGCAGGCAGTGGCGATGCTCGACCGGCTCGTCGCCAAGAACGTACTGGTCCGCGACGAACAAGAGATCAGGCTCGGGCCATCGGCGGCTTCGCATTTCGCCGCGATCGGCATCGACGTCTACACCAAGCCGCGCCGGCCGGTATGCCGCGCCTGCCTCGACTGGAGCGTGCGCCGTTCGCACCTCGCCGGCACGCTGGGCGCCGCCATCCTCGACAAGATCCTTGCCGAGAAATGGGCGCGCCGCGAGAAGGACAGCCGCGCGGTGATTTTCTCGCTGCCGGGCAAGCAGGCTTTCGAGAAGGTGTTTCTGAGCTGAGGAGCCGACGCTGATTTCGTCACGCTGGCAGGCCAGAGGGGGCGCGAAGGATCGCTGCGCTGGCAAATTGCGCGAACTACCCCCGCTTCAACGCCTTCCCCTGCTTGAAAAATTCCCTCCACGGATCGGCTTTCGCCAGCTGCTTCAGCGTCGTCTTGTCGCCGATCGGGAAAGCGTTCGGCGGCAAGCCGGCCTCGATCTCTGGCCAGGTCACCGGCATCGACACGGTGGCGCCCTTCTTGGCGCGCGAGGAATAGGGCGCGACCGTCGTCGAGCCCCTGCCGTTGCGCAGATAGTCGACGAAGATCTTTCCCGTGCGCGCTTTTTTCGACAGCGTCGCCGTGTAGCGATCGGGGGCACCCTGCTCCAACGCGCGGGCAAAGTCATGGGCGAAGCCCTTCACCGCGTCCCATTCGGCAGACGGCTTCAGCGGCACCAGCACGTGATAGCCCTTGCCGCCCGAGGTCTTGACGAAATTCGGCAGCGACAGCTCGTCGAGCTTGCCTCTGATATCGAGCGCCGCCTCGCGCACCGCCTTCACGTCGACGCCTTCATCCGGGTCGAGATCGAAGATGATCTGGTCGGGCTTTTCGATCTCATCGATCGTGCACCCCCAGATGTGGATCTCGACCACGCCATACTGGACCAGTGCGGCAACACCATCGAAATCCCGGATGAACAGGATCTCCTCGCCGTCGGTCGGGTCCTTCATGCGCGCGATCTTGTCGCTCATGCCAGCCGAGGCATGTTTCTGGAAGAAACGCTGGCCGCCGACACCGTCCGGCGCCCGCACCAGGCTGAGCGGCCGGTTGACCACGAACTGTTCCATGCGCGGCCAAACCTGTGCGTAATGGTCGAGCAGGCCCTGCTTGGATATGTTTTCGTCCGGCCACAGCAGCTTGTCGGGATGCGAGAGTTTGACCGTGGTCGTCATCGACCCGGCGGCTTTGCCGCCTGATGCCGGCTTGGCCGTGCTCTTGCCTGTCGATGGCTTGCCTGTCGCCGCTTTGGGCTTTTCCTGCACGACTTCCTCCGCCGGCTTGTCCTCGCGCAACCCCTGGAACGAGGCGTGGCGTATTATACGGTCCGAGGTCCAGCTGCGAAACTCCACTTCGCCGACAAGTTCAGGCTTGACCCAGACCAGGCCCTTGCCCTTCGGCACGGCGGTGGAGAAGGGCGATGATTTTGCCGTCAACGCATCGAGTTTTGCCTTCAGCTCATTGGCGCCCTTGCCCGAAAAACCAGTGCCGACGCGGCCGGCATAATGCAGCTTGCCGCCCTCGTGGAAGCCGACCAGGATCGAGCGCAGTCCGCGCCCGGTCTTGTCCGACGGCAGGTAGCCGCCGATGACGAATTCCTGCCGCGCCGTGCATTTCGATTTGACCCAGGTCGGGCCGCGGCCGCTGCGGTAGGGTGCATCGGCACGCTTGGAGACGACGCCTTCCAGGCCCATGCGGCAGGCATGCTCCAGCATGATCTTGCCGGGTTCGGCGAAATGGTCGCTGAAGCGGACCGCCGCATTGTCGGACTGTTCGCCGAGCAGTTCCTGCAAGGCCTGCTTACGCTCGACCAGCGGCTCGCGCCGAAGATCCTGCCCATCGAGCCGCATCAGGTCGAACACGTAATAGATGAAGCGATTGGTCCGCTTCGCCGACAGGTCCTGCTGCAGCAGCGCGAAAGACGAGACGCCGCTGTCGGCCAACACCACCACCTCGCCATCGAGGATGGCATCGCTGCACTTCAGCCCGGCCAACTCCGCGACGATCTCGCCGCCGAATTTCTTCGTCCAGTCGAGGCCGGTGCGGGTCAGCAGCCGCACATCGGTGCCGGCGATCTGCGCCTGCATGCGATAGCCGTCGAACTTCACTTCGTGCAGCCAGTCCTTGCCCGGCGGCGCATCGCGCTCGAGCGTGGCCAGCTGCGGCTCGATAAAGTCGAGGCGTTTGCCGGCTTTTGTCTTGACGGCGGCCGGCTTGTTGGAATGCCAGACTTTCGGCTTCTCGCCCTTCGCGATCTTGCCCTCGCCGACCTCCTCGATCGTCAGGCCGGACTTCACCGATTCAGGCGCTTCCTTGAGGATGTCCTCGCCGGGACGCGCTGCGGCATCGTCCGACTTGATCAGCAGCCAGTTGTCGCGCTTTTCACCCGCACGCGGCTTCAGCCGCACCAGATGCCATGCCCCATGCAGCTTGTGTCCCCTGAGCTCGAAGCTGATATGGCCCTTTTTCATCGCCTTGGCCGGGTCGATCTCGGGAATCCAGGTGCCCTCGTCCCAAACGATAACCGAACCGCCGCCATATTCGCCCTTGGGAATGGTGCCTTCGAACGGCGCATAGTCGATCGGGTGATCCTCGACATGGACAGCCAGTCGCTTCTCATGCGGGTCGAGGCTCGGGCCGCGCGTCACCGCCCAACTCCACAGCACGCCATCATGCTCGAGCCGCAAGTCGTAATGCAACCGCGTCGCGGCATGCTTGTGGATGACGAAGATGCCGCCCGCGCCGCCCTGCTTGGTCCGGGCGACCTTGCCGGCCGGTTCGGCGGTTTTCTTGAAATCGCGCTTGGAATGATATTGTTCGAGGCTGGCCATTCGTTGGGGTTCCTCACGCCGATTTGCGTTTGGGCGCGCTGGCTTTCGACTTGGCGCGTTTGGCCGCTGGCTTGGCCTTCGCCGACGAAGATGTTTTCGATGACCCGGAGTCCGACAGGCTCTTCTTCAGCGCGTCGAACAGATTGACGACATTGGAAGGTTTGGGCGCCGCCTTAGCCTTCGGCGCCTTGTGGCCGGCCTTCTTGGCGCGGATCAGCTCCAGCAGCGCGTCCTCGTATTTGTCGTCGAATTTCGAGGGATCGAACTTCGTCTTCTTCTTGTCGATGATCAACTCGGCCAGATCGGTCATCTCCTGATCGGTCTTCACGGGCTCGATGTCGCCGAAGACGGTGTCCGGTTGACGTACCGTGTTGTCGTAGCGCAGCGTCGTCAGCACCATGCCCTTGCCGAGCGATTCGATCACCACCGGCCGTTCGCGTCGGTAGAGCACGATACGCGCCAGCCCGGCCATCTTCTTGCCCGCCATCGCATCGCGAATGACGGCGAACGCCTCTTCCGACACCTTGTCGGCGGGCGCCACATAGTAGGGCGTGTCGAGATAGATCTGCTGGATCGAAGCTTTGTCGACGAAACCGTCGAGCGCCATCGTGTGCGAGGATTCGATCTGCACCGCCTCGATCTCGTCTTCCTCGATATGGATGAAATTGCCATCGTCGAGTTCATAACCCTTGATCTCGTCATCCTCCTCCAACGGCTTGCCGGTTTCGGCATCGACATAGAGGCGCTTCACCGTGTTGCCGGTCTTGCGGTTGAGAATGCGAAACGAGACCCGCTCCGTATGGGTGACGACATTGGTCAGTTCGACGGCACAGGTGACCAGCGAAAGCTTCAGATAGCCTCTCCAGGCCGGACGCGGCGCCATGATATCTTCCCTTCAGAACCAGATGAAGGTGAGAACGGACAGATCGCGCTCCAGTTCCGCGCTCCCGCGCCGATCTGGATGCCAAGGGGCCGCCTGGTTGGTTCTGGCCGCCAGCACGGAAATTTCGCGGGCTCGGCAAAAGTTGAAACAGAACCGCGCGCAGGCGACATTCAAACGAAACATATGTGATGCAAAAGTCACATTGGCCGGAATGCCAACCAACTGCACGGAAAGACCCCGAATCAGCCGCATTCCAGCCACGAAGCAAGGCATTTTCGACCAGATATTAACATCACGTTCACCGACTATTCACGCCTCGACGCTATGATGACCGCAATTCGGAAGGGACATCCGAAAATCGGGACAGGGACAAGGTAATGAACTTCCTCGCGCACCTCATCGGCTATGCCGCCGCCATCCGCGAATTCGTCGCGCCGACCTACCGGCCCGAACGCTATTACATGCGCGGCCCCGGCCCGGCCTGCGCCCGTCGCGGCAACTCGCTGGGCGCGCACTGATCATGGCTTTCGAAAATCGCCACAACAGCCGGATCTGCAGGCCGGCCGCCTCCACCCGCGCCACCACCTATCGCGCCGAGCGTCCCGCTCTCGCCGACAGGCGCCGTGCGACATCGCCACGGCTTTGATACCATCGCTGGCCGGCTTAGTGTCATAGGACACGAGCAGCCGAGGCCAGCGTGACGGACCATCCTCAACCAGTTCGACCCCAGTCAACTCGTCCTTTCGAAACAGTTCTCGACTCACGCCATCCATTGATCGTTTTCGATGGCGTCTGCGTGCTCTGCTCCGGTTTCGTGCGCATGGTGGTCAGGCTCGACCGCCAAGGCCGTTTCCGCTTCGCCACCGCGCAGTCGCCCTTCGGTGAAGCGCTGTTCCGGAAGCATGGACTGCGCACCGACTCTTACGAAACCAATCTCGTCCTGATCGACGGCGTCGCCTTCACGCGGCTGGACAGTTTTGTCGCCGTCATGGCGGAACTCGGCTGGCCTTGGCGGGCGGCCAAGGCACTGTTGCTGTTGCCGCGCCCGCTGCGTGGTTGGCTCTATGATCGCATCGCCAGGAACCGCTACGCCCTGTTCGGCAGGAAGGACGCTTGCGACATTCCTTCTCCGGAGCTGCGCGAGCGGTTCCTTGGCTGAGGGTGTGGCTATGCGCTACCGCGGCTGGCTCGTGCCATCCGGCCGGCACGGCTCGAGCACGATCGGTCCGCCTGCCGTCCTCCCCAATTCCCGGCAGCCCTGAACCGTGCACAGTGTCCAGCCGTCGCTGGTTGCACCTGAAGCGGCGAGCACGACGCGCCGCTGCGGGCCGACATCAGGCGCATAGCTCCACCAACCCTCCTTCAGCACAGCGCCTTCCGGTGGCTCCATGCCGGCGCCCGAGCCCTCGATCCGGGCTTCGACCACCTGCAGGCCGGAGAACGTGACCTTCCAGTCTTCTTGCCAGCGCGTCCGTTCCACCGAATGCGTCCAGGACAGCGTGAAGGCGGCGACGGAGAGCGTTACCGTCTTGCCCGCGGCCAGGATGCACAGGCTCATGTTCTGACTGAAGCCTGCCGCGCGCGAAAACAGTGCCAGCCGATCCAGGCCAGCGCCAGCACCCAGCCGGCCTCGTCGGTGAGCGGCACCGCGGCGACCAGCAGCACGCCGGCCGCGAAGGCGACGAGCCGCTCCCACCACGCCATGCGGGTGACCAGAAAACCGACGGCGGCGGCACCCCACAGCACGATGCCCATGCACGCCTTGGCGACGATGTAGCCGACCTCGACGGGATAGCCGAACTGGGCGGCGATCGGACCTGCGTCCTGCAGCATCAGCGCCGGCGTGTAGACAGCCAGGAACGGCACGACGAAGCCGGCAATGGCCAGCTTGGTCGCCTGGATGCCGATTTTCAGGCCGCTTTCCCTGGCCATCGGTGCGGCGGCGAACGCCGCCAGCGCCACCGGGGGCGTCAAATCGGCCATGATGCCGAAATAGAACACGAACATGTGGCTGACCAGCAGCGGCACGCCAAGCTCGAGCAGCGCCGGCCCGGCCAGCGACGAGGTGATGATGTAGTTGGGAATGGTCGGAATGCCCATGCCCAGCACCAGGCAGGTGACCATGGTCAGCACCAGCGACAGGAACAAATTGTCCTCGCCGATCGAGATGATCCAGCCGATGAAGGTCGAGGCGATGCCGGTCAGCGTCAGCGTGCCGATGACGATGCCGACAATGGCGCAGGCAATGCCGACCGGCAGCGCGTTCTTGGCGCCTTCGGCGAGCGAGTCGACACAGATTTGCAACGTCTCGCGGCCGCCCTTGAACGTGAAGCAGGCGACGACCAGTGCGGCGATCACCAGGCCGAGGAGGTTGACGCCGAACTTCATGAACGAAGCGGCGGCAATCCCGAGCGCGATCCAGAAGACGATGCGGAAGGCCAGCGGCCCGATCGCTGCCGCCAACGGCGTGCCGAGGATGAGCACGATGGTCAGCGCCAGGCCCATCGTGCCGGCGAAGATCGGCGTATAGCCGGCAAACAGCAGGTAGATGAGCGCTGCCAGCGGCAGCACCAGCGGCCAGTGTTGCCGCACCGCGTCCCACGGATTGGGCAGCTCGGCCTTGGCCATGCCGTGCAGGCCCGCCTTGCCGGCTTCCAGATGCACCTGCCAGAAGCAGGCGCCGAAATAGAGCAGCGCCGGGATGATCGCCGCCTTGACCACTTCGGCATAAGGCACGTTCAGCGTCTCGGCCATGATGAAGGCGACCGCACCCATTACCGGCGGCATGATCTGGCCGCCCATCGAGGAGGTCGCCTCGACGGCGCCGGCAAAAGCCGAGCGGAAGCCGAAGCGCTTCATCAGCGGGATGGTGAACTGGCCGCTGGCCACCACATTGGCGACGCCCGAGCCGGAAATGGTGCCCATGAGCGCCGAGGACAGCACGCAGACCTGCGCCGGGCCGCCGCGCCACGAGCCGACCAGGCCAAGCGCGAAATCGTTGAACAGCGCGATCATGCCGGCGCGTTCTAGAAAGGCGGCAAAGACGACGAAGATGAAGATGTAGGCGGCCGAGACATAGATCGGCGTGCCGTAGATGCCTTCGGTGCCGTAGGCGAAGGTGTCGACGATCTGGGCGAAATCATAGCCGCGATGGATGAGCGGCGGCGGCAAATGGTTGCCGAAAAAGCAGTAGGCGAGAAAGATGAAAGCGATGACCGCCAGCGGCAGGCCCATCAGCCGCCGCGCTGCCTCGAAGACCAGCACCACCAGCACCGCGCCGACGACGAGGTCCGGCGTGGTCAGGAAGCCGGAGCGGCGGATCAGATCAGTGTAGAACAGCCAATTGTAGAGGCCGGTGCCGAAGCCGAGCGCCCCGAGCGTCCAGAACGCGGCTTTCGCCGGCATGCTCTTGGCGCGCAGATTGGCGATCAAGCCAAAGCCGAGCAGCAGCAGGAAGCCGACATGCATGGCCCTCACCACCTGGCTCGGAATGCTGCCATAGGCGGCGACATAGATCTGGAACACGGAAAAGGCGACGGCGATGAGAAAGGCGGCCTTGCCCGCAAGGCCGTCGCCGAAGCCCGGCGGCAGCCCTTCGACCTGTTCTTCGACGGCAGGCAGATGGAAGGTGGCGGATTTGCCGTCGGTTGATGTTCCAGACGTTGCTTCGGTCATCCGACGGACCCGCCCCTACTTCAACAAGCCCTTCTCCTTGTAGTACCGCTCGGCACCGGGGTGCAGCGGCACCGGCATGCCGTCGAGCGCCTTGGCCGGGTCGATCGCCTTGGCGGCGGCATGTGCCGCAGCCAGTTGGTCGAGATGGTCGAACATCAGCTTGGTCATCTGGTAGGCGGTCTCGTCGGAGACATCGGCGCGGGTGATGAGGAAATTGCCGACGGCGGCGGTGGCGACATCCTCGCTTTGGCCTTCATACGTGCCCTTGGGAATGACCACCGACAGATAGGGCGCGCCGATCTTGGCGACGTCCTCGGCCGGCACCGCCACGACATTGATCGGCACGGAGGTGGCGAGGTCGCGGATCGAGGCGACGCCGAGCCCGGCCGATTGCAGCGTGGCGTCGAGCTGCCGGTTCTTGATCAGCTCGACCGATTCGGCGAAGGGCAGATACTCGACCCGGCCGAGATCCTCATACTTCAACCCGGCGGCGGCGAAGATGGCGCGGGCATTGAGCTCGGTGCCGGAGGCCGGCGCGCCGACCGACAGGCTCTTGCCCTTGAGGTCGGCCAGCGTCTTGATGCCGGACTCCCGGCTGGCGACGATCTGGATGTAGTTGGGATAGATGGCTGCGATGCCGCGCAACTTATCGAGCTTGCCGGGGAAACCGGCCTCGGCATTGCCTTCGGCGGCCAGCTTCACGGAATCGCCCAGCGCAAACGCGATCTCGCCCTTGCCCTGCTGCAACAGATTGAGGTTTTCGACCGAAGCCTTTGTTGCCTGCACCTGGGTGCGGGCACCTTCGATGCCCTTGCCGTAGATTTCCGACAGTGCCACGCCGAGCGGATAATAGACGCCAGATGTGCCGCCGGTGAGCACGTTGATGAATTCCTGCGCCTTGGCGGAAACAGCGCCTAGGCCAAGCGACAGCGCCACGGCGCCGGCCGCAACAAGTTTCGTCCTGAAATGGAACATCTGATTTCCTCCCTGAAATAGCAGCCGCATCACCTCCCTGACGCGAACAGAAGCGAGTTTAGACAGCGAGATGGAAATGCCAACCCGCAATCCCATGCGTTAGACGAATGGTTGAGTGCGGGATGCACAGATGGCCGCTTGCGTGAAATGTCTTCGGAGCCGAAAGATTTTTCCAATGCCTGTCGAAATCGGCCAGGGCCGCGCGACATACGTCCGGCTCGCAAACGAAGCAGCCTTCGAAACAACGGGAGAAGACCATGCGATACATGCTTTTGATCTACGTCAATGAAGCCGCGATGGCGGCCGCGCCGACCGATAAGACCTACGAGATCAGCGCTGCCTATGGCGCGTATACCGATGCGTTGAAGAAGTCCGGCGCCTGGCTGGCCGGCGACCGGCTGAAGCCGACCCAGGCCGCCACTTCGGTGCGGATGGTCAATGGCAAGACCAACGTGCTCGATGGCCCCTATGCCGACACCAAGGAGCAGCTTGCGGGCTTCTACATGATCGAGGCCGAGGATGCCGATGCCGCTATCGCCTGGGCGGCGCGCTGCCCCGCGGCCAGCGCCGGCACGGTCGAGCTGCGGCCGATCTGGGAACAGACCATGTGATGGAAAGTGGCCTGGAGATCGCGCGGGCGGCAGCGGAAACCGCCGCCCGGCAAAGCTACGGCAAGCTTGTCGCCTGGCTCGCGGCCCGCACGCGCGACGTGGCCGCAGCCGAGGACGCGCTGGCCGATGCCTTTGCCGCCGCCCTCGAACGCTGGCCAAGAACCGGCGTACCCAAGAAGCCGGAAGCCTGGCTGCTGGCGGTGGCAAGGCGGCGCCGCGTCGATGCGGTGCGGCGCCGGCTGACCAGCGAGGCCGGCCGCGAGCATCTCAAGCTGATTGCCGAGGAAGCGGAGGCGCGCATGACCGACGAAGACCTGCCCGACGAGCGGCTGCGGCTGATGTTCGCCTGCGCCCATCCGGCGATCGAATCGAGCGTGCGTTCGCCGCTCATCCTGCAGACGGTGCTGGGGTTCGACGCCGCGACGATCGCTTCCGCCTTCCTGGTCTCGCCGGCAACGATGGGCCAGCGCCTGGTGCGAGCCAAGTCCCGCATCCGTGAAACCGGTATTCCGTTCCGCGTGCCGGAGCAGGCCGAACTCGGCGAACGGCTGGATGCGGTGCTGGAAGCGATCTACGCCGCCTTCGCCGAAGGCTGGTCCGACCCGGCGGGCACCGAGACGCGAAGGCGCAATCTGGCGACCGAAGGCATTTGGCTCGGCCGGCTGGTGGCTTCGCTGTTGCCGGAGGAGCCGGAGGCGCTGGGCCTCCTGTCGCTGATGCTGTTTGCTGAGTCGCGCCGCGCCGCACGGCGCAGCGCCGCCGGCGACTTCGTGCCGCTGGCGGAACAGGATTGCCTTCTATGGGACCGCGCCCTGATCGATGAGGCGGAGGCGCTGCTTTCCAACGCCGCGGCCAAGGGCATCATCGGCCGCTACCAGCTTGAGGCGGCCGTGCAGTCCGCGCATGCGGCACGACGGCTGACCGGCCGCACCGACTGGGCGGCGATCCGCGAGCTCTACGATGCGTTGCTTTCGATCGCAGGATCGCCGGTGGTGGCGATAAACCGCGCGGTGGCGATCGCCGAGGCCGAGGGCGCAGTGGCGGGATTGGCGGCCCTCTACGTGCTGGGCGACGACAAACGGCTTGATGACTATCAGCCCTATTGGGCCGCACGCGCCGGTCTCCTGGCCAGGCTTGGTCAGGAACCGCAAGCCTGCGAAGCCTATGACCGGGCGATCGGCCTCGAGCGCGACCCGGCGGTGCGCCGCTTCCTGCAGGAAAAGCGGGCAGTGCTCAGAAATTGAGCTTCAGCCCGGCCACATCTCGTGCGAGGTGTTGAGCGTCTTCATCAGCGGATGGTCGCGCAGCCGCGCCCACAGGCGTTCAATGTTCGGCCATGCCGTCCGCGCGCTGTCGATGTCGGGATGCCAGGCCACCAGCATGACCAGATAGATGTCGGCCAGCGACATCCGGTCGCCGACCAGCCAGTCACGGCCTTCAAGCGCGGCATCCAGAACGGCAAAGCCACGGTCCATCTCGGCCACGGCTGCCTGCTTGACCGCCTTGGTGCCTTCGGGATCGGCAGTGTAGCGGTATGCGTAGTAGAAACGCAGCACCGCCGGATAGAGCACCGACGACATGAAGGCCATCCAGCGCAGGAAATCGGCGCGGGCAGGCGCGTCTGCTGCCGGCGCCAAATTGGCATCGGGATGACGCTCGGCAAGCAGGATGCAGATCGCCGCCGATTCCGTCATCGAGCTTCCGTCCGGCAAGGTCAGCACCGGCACCTGGTTCAACGGACTGATGTCGAGGAAGGCGGGGTCGGGCCGGTCGGTCTTCGGCACGTCGATCTGCTCGAACTGTGCATTCGCCAACGCCAGCGCTGCCTCGACGACGAAGCCGCCGCTGCCAGGACGGGTGTAAAGCTTGTACATGAAATTCTCCCCCGGCCGCGCAAAGCAGGCCGGGGCGATATGAACCGGAAGCGGTGCCGCGCTCAAGCCGCCGATGGCGGCCACGCGCGTTTTTTCAGCGGGCCAGCTTGGACGCGAAGGAGCGTCGGACTACGATCCCAGCCCCTCGAACAGGATTGTCGACAGATAGCGCTCGGCGAAGGACGGGATGACCACCACAAGATTTTTGCCCTTGTTCTCCGGCCGCGAGCCGACGACGATGGCCGCCTGCAGGGCGGCGCCCGAAGAGATGCCGACCGGCACGCCTTCGAGGCGGGCGACGAGGCGGGCATTGGCCACCGAATCCTCGTTCGACACCTTGACGATCTCGTCATAGATCGTCGTGTCGAGGATCTTGGGCGCAAAACCGGCGCCGATGCCCTGGATCTTGTGCGGGCCGGGCTGGCCGCCCGACAGAACCGGCGAGGAGTCGGGCTCGACGGCGACGACATGCACGGAGGGCTTGCGCTTCTTCAGCACCTGGCCGACGCCGGTGATTGTGCCGCCGGTGCCGATGCCGGCGACGAAGATATCGACCTCGCCATGCGTATCGTTCCAGATTTCCTCGGCCGTCGTCGTGCGGTGGATTTCCGGATTGGCCGGGTTCTCGAACTGCTGCGGGATGATCGCATTGGGGATCGTCGCTGCCAGTTCGTCGGCCTTGGCGATGGCGCCCTTCATACCTTTCGGACCCTCGGTCAGCACCAACTCGGCGCCGAGCAGCGCCAGCATTTTCCGGCGCTCGACCGACATTGTTTCGGGCATCGTCAGGATCAGCTTGTAGCCCTTGGCCGCGGCGGCGAAGGCAAGCGCGATGCCGGTGTTGCCCGACGTCGGTTCGATCAGCGTTGTCTTGCCGGGAGAAATCTTGCCTGATGCCTCAAGCGCCTCGATCATCGCCACGCCAATGCGGTCCTTGACCGAGGCGATCGGATTGAAGAATTCGAGCTTGGCGATGAGATTGGCGACGATGCCCTTTTCCCTGGCGAACTTGTCGAGCCGCACCAGGGGCGTGTCGCCGATCGTATCGGTGATCGAATTGTAGACGCGGCCGCGACCGGGCACACGGGCTGTGACGGGCTTGTTCATTGGTTTCGCTCCCAGAATTTCAGGCGAGTAAGGATTTCAGGCAGTGGAATTGCAGCCGGCAAGATAGGGCCTTCGGTCGCGCAAGATAGACTGTCGGCTGAAAATATCCGAGTGGGACCTGTGTCTAAAACCGTGCCGTCCCGGAAAAGCATTTCTCGCAAAGGCCTGTTTGCGAAATGCTTTGGCCGAAAGCTCTCTATTGCCGAGCGGCAATCGCTGCAGCAGCACCGACCATGAAGCCGGCCGCCGTGCGGTTCAGCGCCTTGAGCGCGCGGGGCGATTTCAGAAACCAGCGCGCCTTGGCCGCCAGCGCCAGATACGGCACCAGCACCACCAACAGCACGACAACGGTCAGCGCGACGAGGATGCCGTAATCCGCCAGCGTGATGGTTTTCAGGTCGACGATGGTCGGCGTGATCGCGAGATAGAAGATCATCGTCTTCGGATTGCCGAGGGTAACGGTCAGGCCGGCGGCAAAGCTCGACAGCAAGCCGCCCTTGCCTTTTCCGGCCTCGACGGTCTCGGGCGTGATGCCGCTGTTCCAGAAGCGCCAGCCGAGAAAGGCGAGATAGGCGACGCCGAGCCATTTGATGGCCAGGAAAACCATGCCGAAGGATTGTGCGACGAAGGCGAGGCCAAGCACCACGGCGGTCAGATAGGTGATGTCGCCAACCATCAGGCCAAACGACATCGCCAGCGACGATCGGAAGCCTGAGCCGAGCGCACGGGCGACCAGCGCGGTGATGCCGGGACCAGGAATCGCGGCGGCGATGCCGAGGGCCGCACTATAGGCGAGGAATCCGGTAAGGGTCATGGCACTGGTCTCGGATCAGAGCGTTTTATTGCATGGGACAGGCCAAGATTGAATTCCCTGGGGCCGGATTCTATTGCACCAGATATCGAGGGCTCGCCTTACGAAGCCCCCTCATCCGGCCGCTTCGCGGCCACCTTCTCCCCGAGGGGAGAAGAGACGGGCGCCAGCGTCTGCCGACTCCTCCTCGGGGAGAGGTCGGATTGTCCCGAATTGCTCTTCGCAATTCGGTTGGCAATCCGGGTGAGGGGGCCTGCGTTACCTGAGCAGATCAGGACGGACCGTCGCCATGGGTGACACGCCAGATCGTGCCGTTGCCGTCCTCGCTGACGATCAGCGCACCGTCGCTCGCAATCGCCACGCCGACCGGCCGGCCCCAGACCTCACCGTTGGAAACGACGAAGCCGGTGATGAAATCCTCATACGCGCCGGTCGGCTTGCCGTCCTTGAACAGCAACCGCACCACCTTGTAGCCGGTCCGGTTGCCGCGGTTCCATGACCCGTGCAGAGCGACGAAAGCATCGCCCTTGTATTCAGCTGGAAAGCTCTTCCCCTCGTAGAAGGCGATGGTGAGCGGCGCCGAATGCGCCTGCATCAGCACATCGGGAACGGTCGTTTTGCCGGCAAGATCGGGGCGCTCACCCTTGTGGCGCGGATCCTCATTGTTGCCGATATAGTACCAGGGCCAGCCATAGAAAGCACCCTCCTTGACCACGGTCGCGTATTCGGGCGGCACATTGTCGCCAAGCGCATCGCGTTCGTTGACGACGCACCACAGCGCGCCGGTCGCCGGCTGCACAGTCATACCCGAGCAGTTGCGCAAGCCGGCGGCAAAGATGCGGCCGTTCTTGCCATCGGGATCGAAGGCCAGCACGTCGGCGCGGCCGTCTTCAGAACCCCAGGCTGCACCCAGCGGCTGCGATTTCGCCCAGGCATCGAGTCCGCCTTTCGGCTCCCGGCCCATGTCCTCGGCGACATTCGATCCCGAGCCGACCGAAAGGTAAAGCGTCTTGCCGTCCGGCGAGAAGGCGATATCGCGGGTCCAGTGATGACTGGCGGGGATGTTGCCGACGATGGTTTCCGGGTCGCCGGAGGCCTTCAGGTCGCCATTGCGGTAGGCAAAGCGCACGATGCTGTCGCTGTTGGCGACATAGACCCATTGCGGGTCAGCGCCCGGCGGATAGAAGGCAATGCCATAGGGCCGGTTGAGATTGCCGGCAAAGATGCCGTCCTGCGCCGGCTTCGCACTGCCTTCGGCGAGGCGATAGATGCGGACCTGGTTGGCTTTGCTGTCGGCGACGAACAGGTCGCCATTCGGTGCGACGCGCACGACGCGTGGATTGTCGATGCCCGATGCAACCAGCTCGGCCGAGAAACCCGGCGGCAGTTGCAGCTTCGCGTCTGCCGGCATGTCCGCGATGCCGGCGCTGTTCGAGGTCGACCGGGTGGCATTGGGCTTGGGCAGATCATCCGGTCTGATCAGGCGGCGTGTGCCCGGCTTGTCCGCTCGCCAGTCGCCGAAGGCGGCCGCGCCTTTCAGCACCGGCTCGTCCGCCTGCTGGGCGAATGAAGCGGTCGAGACAAACAGTGCGGCGGAAAGTGCGGGGCCGGCAAAACGCATCATTCGGTCCTCCAATGTTCGGGCGTGAAAACAGGAACGACCGGTTTCGTCGATCGTTCCACGGCACACGATGAGGTGAAGGAAGCTTGCGGTTTTCCGGTTCAGGTCCCGGCGGCGTAGAAATCGTCGTCGAGGCGTTTTTCCAACTCGACGAGGTCAGCCGGCAGCGGCAGGCCCATGGCGCGCATTTCCCGTAGCTTTTCGCGCAGCTGCTCCTGGATCTCGTGCTGGTCTTCCGGCTGGTTGACCATCTCCTCCAGCAGCAGGCTGATCCGGGCCTTGAATTCTTCGAGCGCCATCGTCGTCTCCTCGGTTGGATCAGCTCAGCGCAGCATGCGTGAAATCAGCTGCGCCGTATAGTCGACCATTGGGACGATGCGCGCGTAATTCAGCCGGGTCGGGCCGATGACGCCGAGCGCGCCGACGACGCGGGCATCCTTGTCGCGATAGGGGGCGACGACCAGCGACGAGCCCGACAGCGAAAACAGCTTGTTTTCCGAGCCGATGAAGATGCGCACACCCGAGCCCTGCTCGGCGAGGTCAAGCAGCTGGATAAGCCCGTCCTGCGTCTCCATGTCCTCGAACAGATGGCGCAGCAGCTCGATGTCGGCCTGGGCGGTGACGTTTTCAAGCAGATTGGCACGCCCGCGCACGATGAGCCGTGCCGGCAGGCCGCTGTCGGCACCGGCCCACACCGCCAGCCCCTTCTCCACCAGGTCCTGCGACAGCGTGTCGAGCGCGGCCCTGGTTTCTTCCTTGATGCGAGCGATCTCGATCCGCGCCTCGGCAAGCGTGCGGCCGCGTATATGGGCGTTGAGGAAATTCGAGGCCTCGTGCAGTTGCGAGACGGTGATGCCGGCGGGCAGGTCGACGACGCGGTTCTCGACGTCGCCATTCTGCGACACCAGCACCGCCAGCGCCTTGGTCGGTTCGAGCTGGATGAATTCGATGTGCTTCAGCGCCACCTCGTTCTTGGCGGCCAGCACCAGGCCGGCGCCGCGCGACATGCCCGACAGCATCTGGCTGGCCTCGGTCAGCATGTGCTCCAGCGTCGCACCGGAACCGGACGCCCGCACCTGTGCCTCGATGGCGCGGCGCTCCTCGTCGGAAAGGTCGCCAAGCTCCATGAAGGCATCGACGAAGAAACGCAGGCCGGCCTGCGTCGGCAGCCGGCCGGCCGAAATGTGCGGCGCGTAGATCAGGCCGAGATGCTCGAGGTCGCTCATCACGTTGCGGATGGTCGCCGGCGACAGTGAAGACGGCAGGATACGCGACAGGCTGCGCGATCCCACCGGTTCACCGTCCCTGAGATAGGAATCGACGATGCGCCGGAAGATGTCGCGGGAACGCATGTCGAGCGCCTGGAATACTGGCGACTGAAGCGCGGGCGACTGCGAACTCGGATCGACTGCCTTGGTCATACGGCCAAAAACCTCCGGCCCAAGGATACAGACTTACACCGCACCCGCGCAACCCGGTGTCTGTGTCCGATCGTCAGGCCATTTTCCTTTGCGCCACGCGTCCCATGCGGTTACAAGCCGGCCAAGATTCCGAAAAAATGACAAGAAAGCAGCCCTGAATGCGCCCTTCCAAACGCCAATTCGACGAAATGCGTGCCATCTCCTTCGAGCGTGGCGTCTCCAAGCATGCCGAAGGCTCATGCCTGGTGAAGTTCGGCGACACGCATGTCCTGTGCACGGCCAGCCTCGAGGAAAAAGTGCCGGGTTGGATGCGCAACTCCGGCAAGGGCTGGGTGACGGCGGAATACGGCATGCTGCCGCGCTCGACCGGCGAGCGCATGCGCCGTGAGGCTTCGGCCGGCAAGCAGGGCGGCCGCACGCTGGAAATCCAGCGGCTGATCGGCCGCTCCTTGCGCGCCGTGGTCGATTTGCAGGCGCTGGGCGAACAGCAGATCACCGTCGACTGCGACGTCATCCAGGCCGATGGCGGCACCCGCACCGCCTCGATCACCGGCGGCTGGGTGGCGCTGTATGACTGCCTGCGCTGGATGGAAGCGCGCCAGATGGCCAGCGTCGCCAAGGTGCTGAAGGATCATGTCGCTGCGATCTCCTGCGGCATCCATGACGGCCAGCCGGTCATCGACCTCGACTATATCGAGGATTCCGCGGCCGGCACCGACGCCAATTTCGTCATGACAGGCAAGGGTGGCATCGTCGAGATCCAGGGCACCGCCGAGGGCGAGCCTTTCTCCGAGGAGCAGTTCGCGGACCTGATGGGCCTGGCCAAGAAAGGCATCCAGCGCCTGGTGAGTTTGCAGCAGATGGCAGTGGCTTAGTTTTTTAGATGTCGAGCCTGAGCGCCCCCCTCTGGCCTGCCGGCCATCTCCCCCACAAGTGGGGAGATCGGATGTCGTCTAGGGCTTCGCCAATCTCCGGCGTTGTAGGGTGCGCGACAATGCAGAAGCTGCCAATCTCCCCACCTGAGGGGGAGATGGCCGGCAGGCCAGAGGGGGGCGCCTCGTGACACCCTCCGCCATCCTGGAATCGGCCCTCTACGTCACAGACCTGCCCGCCGCCGAAACCTTCTACACCGACATCCTCGGCCTCAATCTCCTCGGCAAGGTCGACGGCAGGCACCTGTTCTTCCGCTGCGGCCCCGGCGTGCTGCTCGTCTTCAACGCCGAGGCAACCAAAATCCCGCCGGCGCCCGGCGCGAGGCTGCCGGTGCCACCGCACGGCGCGGTCGGCCAAGGTCATCTCTGCTTTACGGCGACCGCCGATGAAATCGCCGGCTGGAAAGCCCATCTGGAGGCAAAGAAGATCGCCATCGAGAGCGAATTCGAGTGGCCGCAGGGCGGCCGTTCGATCTATATACGCGACCCCTCGGGCAATTCGATCGAATTTGCCGAGCCAAGAATCTGGGGCCTTTGATGCATTCTCTCGATGGCAAGAAGATCGTCGTCGCCAGCCATAATGAGGGCAAGCTGCGCGAATTCGCCGACCTGATGGGACCGTTCGGCTTCGAAGCGAAGTCGGCCAGGGAGTATGGCCTGCCGGAGCCGGACGAGACCGGCACCACCTTCGAGGAGAACGCCTACATCAAGGCGCTCGCCGCCGCCAAGGCGACCGGCCTGCCGGCGCTGTCGGACGATTCCGGCCTGTGCGTCGACGCGCTTGACGGCGCGCCCGGCGTCTACACCGCCAACTGGGCCGAAACCCCGGACGGTTCGCGTGACTTCGGCATGGCCATGCAACGCACCGAAGTGGCGCTGCAGGAAGTCGGAGCGGCCTTGCCGCAACAGCGCAAGGGACGCTTTGTCGCCGTCATCTGCCTGGCGTTTCCCGACGGCGAGGCGGAATATTATCGCGGCGAGGCCGAAGGCACGCTGGTCTGGCCACCGCGCGGCGAGCTCGGCTTCGGCTATGATCCTGTGTTCCTGCCCGATGGCTTCGAAAAAACCTTCGGCGAAATGAGCGCCGAGGAAAAGCATGGCTGGAAGCCCGGCCAGCCGACGGCGCTGTCGCACCGCGCCCGCGCCTTCCAGAAATTCGCCAAGGCGAGATTGGGCTCGGCATGAGCATGCTGCTCGACCGGACGCCCGGCTTCGGCGTCTATGTCCACTGGCCGTTCTGCGCGGCCAAATGCCCCTATTGCGACTTCAACAGCCATGTCCGCCACCAGCCGGTCGACCAGGAGCGCTTTGCCGCCGCCTTCGAGGCCGAACTGGCGACGATGCGCGAGCGCACCGGGCCGCGCGAGGTGACCAGCGTTTTTCTAGGCGGCGGCACGCCCTCGCTGATGGAGCCGGAAACCGTGGCCAGGGTTCTGGACGCCGTGGCGAAGAACTGGACTGTGCCTGCCGGCATCGAGGTGACGCTGGAGGCCAATCCGTCCTCGGTCGAGGCCGAGCGCTTTCGCGGCTATCGGGCAGCCGGGGTCAATCGCGTGTCGCTCGGCGTGCAGGCGCTGAACGACAAGGATTTGCGCTTCCTCGGCCGTTTGCACAATGTCGAACAGGCCCTGCACGCCATCGGCTTCGCGCGAGAAATATTCCCAAGGCTGTCCTTCGACCTGATCTACGCCCGCCCCGGCCAGACGCCGGAGGCTTGGGCATCGGAGCTGGAACAGGCGATCGGCCATGCCGCCGACCATCTGTCGCTCTACCAGTTGACCATCGAGGAAGGCACGCCCTTCCACGCGCTGCATGCGGCAAAGAAATTCGTCATCCCCGACAACGACCATGCCGCCGACCTCTATGCGCTGACGCAGGAGATCACCACGGCGCACGGCCTGCCGGCCTACGAGATTTCCAACCACGCCAGGCCGGGCGCCGAGAGCCGGCACAACCTGACCTACTGGCGCTATGGCGAATATGTCGGCGTCGGGCCGGGCGCGCATGGCCGCTTCGTCGAGAACGGCCGCCGCACGGTGACAATCGCCGAGCGGATGCCGGAAACCTGGGCCAATCTGGTCGAGGCCAAGGGCCATGGCGTCACCGGCGGCGAGATCCTGACGCGTTCGGAAGAGGCCGACGAATTCCTGCTGATGGGCCTGCGGCTGGCCGAAGGCATCGACCTCGCCCGCTACGAGGCGTTCTCCGGGCGCGGCCTGTCGAGCGAGCGGTTGTCGATGCTGCAGGGCGAAGGGCTGGTGGCGCCGATCGGCAATGCGCGCCTGCGTGCCACGGCCGCCGGCATGATCGTGCTCGACGCGGTGGTCGCCGATCTGGCGCGCTAACCCTTGAAGAACGTCCTTTTCGTCTGCAGCCAGAACCGCTTGCGCAGCCCGACCGCCGAACAGGTGTTTTCAACGCGCCGCGATATCGAGGTGGCCTCGGCCGGAACCAACCACGATGCCGACACGCCGCTGACGCATGAGCTGGTCGCTTGGGCCGACATCATCTTCGTCATGGAAAAGGCGCACCGCACCAAGCTGCAGAAGAAATTCAAGGCCAGCCTGAAGAAGGTGCGTGTGATCTGCCTCGACATACCTGACAATTATGAATTCATGGATCTGGAGTTGATTGGCCTTCTGAAGGCGCGCGTTTCGCGGTATCTCGGTTGAGACGTCATCCGCGAAGGCCACCTTGATGAACCTGACCGTATCCTCCTGGCAATTCTGGGCATTGCTCTCGGCTGCATTCGCTGCCCTGACGGCGATCTTCGCCAAGGTCGGCATCGAGAACATCAATTCCGATTTCGCCACCTTCATCCGCACGATCATCATCCTGATCGTGCTCGGTGCCATCCTGCTCGCCAGCGGCCAGTTCCAGTCGCCGGCTACGATCTCGGGAAAGACCTGGGCTTTCCTCGCCCTGTCCGGTCTGGCGACCGGCGCTTCATGGCTCTGCTATTTTCGCGCCCTGAAGATCGGCAATGCGGCGCAGGTGGCGCCGATCGACAAGCTAAGCGTCGTGCTTGTGGCGGTGTTTGGCGCGGCCTTTCTCGGCGAGCGGTTGTCCGGAGCGAACTGGCTTGGCGTCGCCCTTATCGCGGCGGGTGCTGTGCTGGTCGCCTATCGAGGGTAGTTGCGCGCCATGGCGTGCGTTCTTCGTTTCAAGACGGGTGATGAAGATATCGAAGCGATTGGGCATCGTCCGGTCAGTGCTCCGTCGTGCTGTCGGGTTTGTTGTCGGAAAGGCTGACGTTCGTCGGCAAGGTGCTGGCGACGCGCTCTTCGGTCAGGCTGTGCTCGGTCTTGGCAGACGGGCGCTTGTCCCTGGGGGTGGCAACGCGGTTGCGGCCGGCATAGTAGGGTTCGAAAGCGTCTTGTATCTTGAGGCTGTCCATCCTGTCCTCCTCCGGAATCAGGGGGCTAATCTGCCAACGCCGGTTTGGTTCCCCACTGTGGCAAAGGAAAGGCGAATTCCTTACATCGGCGTCGGCTTTTGCAAGCCCGCGTCAGCCGTGCCAAACAGGGTCGAACGGAGACTTGATCAGTGACCGCAGAGACGGGTAAGCGCAGCTATGTGGTCGGGCAGACCGAGATCGCGGCCCGGCCGCTGGAACCGGCGCTCTATCTGGTGGCGACGCCGATCGGCAATCTCGCCGACATCACGCTGCGCGCGCTGGAGACGCTGGCCGCCGCCGACATCGTCGCTTGCGAAGACACACGGGTGTCGCGCGTGCTGCTCGACCGTTATGGCATCCGCCGCCGCACCACAGCCTATCATGAGCATAATGCAGGCGAGGCCGGGCCGAAGCTGATCGCGGCGCTGCAGGCTGGACAGAGCGTGGCGCTGATCTCCGATGCCGGCACGCCGCTGGTGTCCGATCCCGGCTACCGGCTGGTCGGCGAGGCGCTCGACCACGGCATTCGCGTCGTGCCTATCCCCGGCCCATCGGCGCCGCTCGCGGCGTTGACCGCATCCGGCCTGCCCTCCGATGCCTTCATGTTCGCCGGATTTTTACCGGTGAAGACCGGGCAGCGGCTGACGCGGCTGGAGGCACTGAAAGCCGTGCCGGCGACATTGATTTTCTTCGAATCGCCGCGCCGGCTGGCCGAATCCCTCGGTGCCATGGTCGAAGCGCTGGGCGGCGAGCGCAAGGCCGCGATCGGCAGGGAATTGACCAAGACCTTCGAGGAGATGCGAACCGGCACGCTGCAGGCGCTGGCCGACCACTATGCCGCGGCCGATACGCCGAAGGGCGAGATCGTCGTCTGCGTCGCTCCGGCCGAGGCCAGGGTCGACGAACCCGCCGACATCGACCGTCTGCTTCTGTCGCTTGCCGCCGAAATGCCGGCCTCCAAGGCGGCGGCGGAAGCCGCGAAGATGACCGGCGGCCAGAAACAGGCGCTGTACCGGCGATTGCTGGAGCTCAAGGAAGCTTCGGGAGAAAGCGGCGGTGGCTGAACGCCCGAGCGCCAGCCGCCAGAAAGCCTATCGGCGCGGCCATCGCGGCGAATGGCTGGCGTCGGTAGCGCTGATGCTGAAAGGCTATCGCATTCTCGCCCGCCGCCACCGCACGCGCTTCGGCGAGATCGACCTGATCGCGCGGCGCGGCGACCTGGTGCTGTTCGTCGAGGTCAAGGCGCGCCGGTCGCTGATGGAAGCCATGGAGGCGATCGGTCACGAATCGGAGCGTCGCATAGAAGGCGCGGCCGACATCTGGCTCTCGCGCCAAGCGGACTACGGCAGGCTGTCGATGCGCTTCGACATGGTCGCCGTGCTGCCCTGGCGCTGGCCGGTGCATGTCGAGAACGCGTTTTATGGGAAGAGTTAGAGGGGGCAGCCCTCCTTCATTCGTCATCCACGGGCGGAGCCCGTGGATGACGAAGCGTGAGGGCCGCTACGCGGAACACTCCTCACCCCCAGATCATCAACGCCACCAACCCGACACCGCCCACCACCAGCCGCCACCAGCCGAACAGCGAGTAACCTTTGCGCGAGACGTAATCGAGCAGGAAGCGCACGACGATGAGCGCCGTGACGAAGGCGGCGACGAAGCCGACGGCGATGATCGGCAGGTCGGCGCTGCTCAGCACGTTGCGGTTCTTGAACAGGTCGAAGGCGAAGGCGCCGACCATGGTCGGGATTGCAAGGAAGAAGGAAAATTCAGCGGCCGCGCGCTTATCGACGCCCAAAAGCAGGGCGCCGACGATGGTCGAGCCCGAACGCGATGTGCCGGGAATGAGCGACAGGCACTGGAAAAGCCCGATCTGCAGGTAAAGCCGGGTCGGGAAGCGCTCGACGTCGCGATAAACCGGCTTGAGGTTCATGCGGTCGACCACCAGCAGCACGACGCCGCCGATGATCAGCATGATGCAGATCAGCCTTGGCGATTCGAACAGCACCGTCTTGATGAAATCATGCGCCAGCGCGCCGATGAATGCCGCCGGCAGGAAGGCGATGAGGATGCCGATGACGAAATGCCTGGTCAGTCGGTCGTGCGGCAGTTCGAGCAGCATTTTCCAGAGGCGGCGGAAATAAACGCTGAGGATCGCCAGGATGGCGCCGAGCTGGATCAGGATCTCGAAGGCCTTGCCGGTCGAGTGGAAGCCGAGGAAATGGCCAGCGAGCAGGATATGGCCGGTCGAGGACACCGGTATGAACTCGGTCAGCCCCTCCAGCAGGCCGAGCAGCAGGGCTTCGACGATGGTCTGGCTTTCCATGGCTACCTCGGCATTGGCGTGACGGCTGACAGAAGGGCTTGCTTGTCATGGCGTTGAAGTCCCCCTATAGGTCGCAACACCCTGACGGCCCGCTAACCGGGCGGCCAAGACTTACCGGTGCGCCCTGCGATTCGCCAGTGCGCTTTATCATCGCGGAACCATGCTGACGCTTTTCCACCATCCCATGTTCGCCACCTGTCGCTTCGTCCGCCTCGCTTTCGGCGAGTATGGCGAGGAGCTGGCCCTGATCGAGGAAAAGCCGTGGACCCGGCGCAAGGAGTTCCTGGCGCTGAACCCGGCCGGCACGCTGCCGATCCTGCTGGCCGAAGGCGACGTGCCGATCGTCGGCGCGACGGTCATATCGGAATATCTCGATGAAACGCGCGGCGTGCTGAAGCGCGACAAGCGGCTGTTCGCCGAGGACCCGATGCAGCGCGCCGAAATCCGCCGGCTCATCGACTGGTATCTCAACAAGGCTGAAAGCGAAGTCACCCGCCATCTGGTGCGTGAGCGCGTGCTGAAGCCGGTCATGCCGGAAATGGCGGGCGGCGGCTCGCCCGACTCGGGCGCGATCCGTGCGGCGCGCGCCAACATCCGCCAGCACATGAAATACACCAACTGGCTGGCCGGCACCCGCCATTGGCTGGCCGGCTCGAGGGTCACCTATGCCGATCTCGCGGCCGCGGCGACGCTGTCGGTGCTCGATTATCTCGGCGAGATCGACTGGCGCGAGCACAGCGCTGCACGCGAATGGTACACGCGGGTCAAGTCGCGGCCTTCCTTCCGGCCGCTTTTGACCGACCGGGTGCGCGGCCTGTCACCGGTGTCGCATTATGCGGACCTCGACTTCTGACGCCGCAAAACTGCGCGCGCTGATCGACGCGGAGGCGCAGCGCGCCGGCTTCGATGCCGTCGCCGTCACCTCCCCCGATGCGATCCCGCTGGCGCCGGCGCGCCTGGCCGAATTCGTCGCCGACGGCTTTCACGGCTCGATGGACTGGATCGCCGAGACGCTGCAACGCCGCAGTGAACCAACGGCCCTCTGGCCGCAGGTACGCTCGATCGTCGTGCTGGCGATGAACTACGGCCCCGACCATGATCTTCGCGAAGTGCTGGCCAAGCGCGACCGCGGCGCGATCTCGGTCTATGCGCAAAACCGCGACTATCACGATGTGATGAAAGGCCGGCTGAAGGAGATCGCCGGCAAGCTCGTTGCCCGCGCCGGCGGTGACGTGAAGGTGTTCGTCGACACCGCACCTGTCATGGAAAAGCCGCTGGCCGAAGCCGCCGGGCTTGGCTGGCAAGGCAAACACACCAATCTGGTCAGCCGCGAGCACGGCTCCTGGCTGTTCCTCGGCACCATCTTCACCACCGCCGAACTCGTGCCCGACCGCGCCGAAATCGACCATTGCGGCTCCTGCCGCGCCTGCCTCGACGCGTGCCCGACCGATGCTTTTCCGGCGCCCTACCGGCTCGATGCGCGGCGCTGCATTTCCTATCTCACCATCGAGAACAAGGGGCCGATCCCGCACGAATTCCGCGAAAAGATCGGCAACCGCATCTATGGCTGCGATGACTGTTTAGCCGCCTGCCCGTGGAACAAATTCGCCCGGGCGGCTTCGGAAGCAAAACTCGCCGCGCGCGATGATCTGCGCGAACCACCGCTCGCCGACCTTTTGGGTCTCGATGACGCGGCCTTCCGCGCTCTCTTCTCCGGTTCGCCGATAAAACGCATCGGCCGCGATCGGTTCATCCGCAACGTGCTGATCGCCGCCGGCAATTCCGGCGAAGCGTCGCTGTCCGGCGCGGTGCTTGCGCTGCTCGGCGATCCGTCCCCGCTGGTGCGGGGCGCGGCAATTTGGGCGCTGGCGCGGCTGGTGCCCAACGCCGAATATTCAGAAAGGGCAGCCATCGGCCTGAAAACCGAGAGCGACGAAGCCGTGCGCGACGAATGGCGTCTGGCGCGGCCAACCAGGGCGAATGCATGAGCGAAAAGCAGATATTCATCTTCGGCGCCGGCTATTCGGGCAGGGCTTTTGCTCGGGCCAACAAAGGCGCCGCGACGATCTTCGGCACGACACGCTCGCCGGAAAAATTCGAGACGCTACGGCAGGCCGGCATCGCCCCGCTGTTGTTCGACGGTGCGCTGACGGATGAGATTGGCGATGCATTGCGGAAAACAACGCATCTGCTGATTTCGGTCGCCCCGGAGGAGGCCGGCGATCCCGTGCTGGGTGCCGCCCGAGAGGCAATCGCTCAAATGCCTTTGCTGGAATGGATCGGCTATCTCTCTACGGTCGGGGTTTACGGCAATTATGACGGCGCATGGGTCGATGAAACGGCTGAATGCCGGCCGGTGTCGAAGCGTTCGATGATGCGGGTGGCGGCAGAGCAGGACTGGCTGGAGCTGGGCCGCGAGATTCGCCGGCCGGTGGCGATCCTGCGACTCTCCGGCATTTACGGGCCGGGCCGCAATGCCCTGGTCAATCTGGAAAACGGCAGCGCAAGGCGGCTGGTCAAGCCCGACCAAGTGTTCAACCGCATTCATTGCGACGACATTGCAGGCTCCCTGTGGCAGCTCATCCAAGGCAATAAAGGCGGCATCTTCAACGTCACCGACGATCTGCCGGCGGCGCCGCAGGACGTCGTCGCCTATGCCGCATCATTGATGGGCATCGAACCGCCGCCCGAGATTCCTTTCGACGCCGCCCAACTTTCGCCCATGGCGCGGTCCTTCTATGGCGAGAACAAGCGCGTCGGCAACGCGGCGATCAAGGCGGCGGGCTATTCCCTGCGCTTTCCGGACTACCGCGCCGCCTTCGACCATATGTGGGCGAGCGACGACTGGCGCGACGGCGAGGCGCGCAGCCCGATGAAGCGCTAAAAGCAATTCCAGGAAAAGTGTGACACGGTTCTCCGTCCGGGATTGCGTCAAAACAGAGATAGAGCGGTTCACCGTTTCGGTGAACCGCTCTGTCGATCGAAGCGTTCCGCGTTGCATGCTATGATTCGGCCTGGTGGGGATCCGGTTTCATGAAAACACCGATACAGCCATCTCTCGGCAAAAAATTCAGGCTGGCGGCCGCTCTCGGCCTGTTCGTCCTTACCGGTCTAGCCGTACGGCCGGCCGCGGCCGAGGAACGGGCAAAAGACCTGTTCGGCGCCAAGAAACTGCCAGCCGCGAGCGCGGCGCAATCGATCGGCTTCTATTCCAAGGGCTGTTTTGCCGGCGGCGTCGCCATTCCCATGGACGGTCCGACCTGGGAGGTGATGCGGCCGTCCCGCAACCGTCGCTGGGGCCATCCGGCTATGATCGCGGTGATCGAGAAATTGTCGCGCGATGCGGCAGCCGACGGTTGGCCGGGCCTGCTGATCGGCGACATTTCGCAGCCGCGCGGCGGCCCGATGCTGACCGGGCATGCCTCGCACCAGATCGGGCTCGACGCCGACATCTGGCTGACGCCGATGCCCAGCCGCCCGCTGTCGATGGCGCAGCGCGAATCGATGAGCGCCACCTTGATGGTCGATGAGAAGACCCATCTGGTGAAGGACGCGCTGTGGACGCCGGCGCACACAAGGCTTCTGAAGCGGGCGGCGAGCTACAGCCAGGTCGAGCGCATCCTGGTCAATCCGGGCATCAAGAAGAAACTCTGCGACACCGTCAGGGGCGACCGCGGCTGGCTGCGCAAGATCCGGCCGTTTTGGGGCCACGACTATCATTTTCACATGCGCATCGGCTGTCAGCCGGGATCCCCCGGCTGCAAGGCGCAGGAAGCGACGCCGGACGATGACGGTTGCGGCAAGCCATTGGCCTGGTGGTTCACGCAGGAGCCGTGGCGGCCCAACAAGAACCCGGATGCCCCCAAGGCACGCGACCTGATGACGATGGCGAACCTGCCGAGCGAATGCCGCGCCGTGCTCGACGCGCCGGGGCCGGCCTCGGCCGAGGCGGCGACCTATCATGGCGGCGGCGTGCCGGTCGCGGCTGCCGCACCCGAACCCGAAGCGCCGTCATTGTCCGCCACGCCGGCCGCCGCCGGCTTGCCAAGTACGGTGAACGCCTTCACGGCGACCCCCGAGACCGGCGTGCCGCTGCCGCGACCGCGGCCGCCAGGAAACTGACGGTCACGGCCCAATCGGTTCGGGGCCTTATTTTTGCGAAACCGTGTCGGTTTGGCCGCACAGCCGGCCTCAGCGCGCCGCCGGGGTCGAAAACCGTTTCCCTTTTCAAACCCATGCGCTAGTCAACGGAAGAACGGCTAGATGCCGTCGGTGGCGCCGGAGACGGACGAGAGCATGCCAGGCACAGGCGACGACGATACTTTGTTGCGGTTTCCGATCCTTATCGGCGACATCGGCGGCACCAATGCGCGCTTTTCGATCGTGCTCGACGCCAATTCCGAGGCAGGCGAGCCGACCATCGTCCAGACGGCGAACTACAACACCATCGACGAGGCGATCCAGGCGGCCGTGCTCGATCGCTCGTCGGTGCGTCCCAATTCGGCGGTGCTGGCGGTGGCCGGTCCGGTCGACGGCGACGAGATCGAACTGACCAACTGCCCCTGGATCGTCAAGCCGAGAAAAATGTTCGCCAGCCTCGGCCTGAGCGACATCGTCGTGCTCAACGATTTCGAGGCGCAGGCGCTGGCCGTCGTCGCGCTCGGCGAGGAGCACATGGAAAAGATCGGCGGCGGCACGCCGGAGCCCAATGCCGGCCGCGTCGTGCTCGGCCCCGGAACCGGGCTCGGCGTCGCCGGGCTGGTCCATGCGCTGCACCACTGGATACCGGTGCCCGGCGAGGGCGGCCATATGGACATCGGTCCGCGCTCGGCCCGCGATTTCGAGGTTTTTCCGCATATCGAGAAGCTGGAGGGCCGCATTTCGGGCGAGCAGATCCTGTGCGGACGCGGTCTGGTCAATGTCTATCGGGCGGTTGCCAAGGCGGACGGCAAGCCGTCGCCCTTCACCACGCCGGCCGAGATCACTGCCGCGGCACTTGCGAAAACCGATCCGGTTGCCGAGGAAGCGCTGGAGACCTTCGTCACCTGCCTTGGGCGCACGGCAGGCGACCTTGCTCTGGTGTTCATGAGCCGCGGCGGCGTGTTTCTCACCGGTGGCATCGCGCAGAAGATCGTGCCGGCGCTGAAAGCCGGCAATTTCCGTGCCGCTTTCGAGGACAAGGCGCCGCACAGCGCGATGATGCGCACCATGCCGGTGTATGTCATTACCCATCCGCTGGCCGCACTTCTGGGCCTTGCCGCCTATGCCAGGAACCCCTCGCTGTTCGGTGTCCAGACTTCGGGCCGGCGCTGGCGCGACGAAGTTAGTCACCCCGAGGCATAGGCAAGCTGGCTGCTTGGCGTTAAGAGGGGTGCCAAATTGCCCGGCCGCGGGAAGCGGAAATCTACGAAGCGCTCCAATTTGACATTTCAGCCCCCCAATTTGTCGAAACCCCGTGCGGGAGAGATCGTGGCGGTCATCCGCCGTATCCTCCAGGAAAATGGCCGCGACTATCGGGGCGCGTATGTTTTCACCATCCTCTGCCTGCTGACCGTGTCGGCGACGACGGCGCTTGCCGCCTGGATCATGAGCCCGGTCGTCAACCAGATCTTCTACGAACGACGCGGCGACCTGATCCCATGGATCTGCGCCGCACTGCTCGGTGCCTTCATCCTGCGCGGCCTTGCCGGCTACGGCCAGGCGGTGACGATGGCCAGGATCGGCAACAATCTGGTGGCGCGCTATCAGCAGCGCATCTTCAACCATCTGATGAAGCTTGGCGTCTCCTTCTTCAACGACACAAGGTCCGGGCGGCTGGCCGCGCAGGTCAACGAGAACGTCAACGGCATTCGCGACCTGTTGTCGATGACGGTGACCTCGACCGCGCGTGATGCCGTCTCGCTGGTCGGCCTGGTCGGCGTGATGATCTATCAGGATCCGATACTCTCCTTGAGTTCGCTGCTGATCGGGCCGCCGCTGATCTGGACCGTCACCTATCTAATGCGCCGGGTGCGCCGCATCACGCGCGAATCGGTGCAGATCAACTCTCGGCTGATCGGCGCCATGCAGGAAGCCACGCAAGGCATCGCCATCGTCAAGGCCTTCACCATGGAGGACGAGCTGTCGCGCCGGATCAGCCAGCTCGCCGAGGATGCCGAGCAGCGGTCGAACAAGATCGCTCGCGTCTCCGAGCGGCTGACGCCGGTTTCCGAACTGCTGGCCGGCATCGCCTTCGCCAGCGTCATCGCCTATTCCGGCTACCGGGCCACCGTTCTCGGCCAGCCGCCGGGCGCGGTGTTTTCCTTCATCACCGCGCTGACGCTCGCCTATGATCCGGCCCGCCGTCTGGCGCGCATGCAGGTCGGCATGGAACGCGCGCTGGTCAATGCGCGCATGATCTACGAGCTTCTCGACATCGAGCCGCAGCAGAGCGACGCCCAAGGCGCCGCCGAGGCGAAATTCACCTCCGGCGAAGTGCGTTTCAACAACGTCTCCTTCCGCTATGTCGAGGAGGCTCCGGTGCTGCAGGATCTGAGTTTCGTCGCCGCGGCCGGCAAGGTGACGGCAATCGTCGGCGCTTCGGGCGCCGGCAAGACGACATTGGTGGCGCTGCTGCAGCGCTTCTACGATGTCGAGGCGGGGTCGATCGAGATCGACGGCCAGGACATCTCGAAGGTCACCAAACAGTCGCTGCGCGGTTCCATCGCCTATGTCTCGCAGCAGCCCTATCTGTTCGAAGGCACCATCCGCGACAACATCCGCTACGGCCGGCTGAGCGCCACCGATGCCGAGATCGAACAGGCCGCGGGCCAAGCCGCGGCCGACGACTTCATCCGCCAGCAGCCGCAGGGCTACGACACGCCAGTCGGCGAGAACGGCGTGACGCTGTCCGGCGGCCAGCGCCAGCGCGTCTCGATCGCGCGGGCCATCGTGCGGCAGGCACCGATCCTTTTGCTCGACGAAGCGACATCGGCGCTCGACAACGAGGCCGAGGCTCGCGTCCAGCAGGCGCTGACAAAGGTCATGGAAGGCCGCACCACCATCGTCATCGCGCACCGGCTGTCGACGGTGGTCAATGCCGACCACATCATCGTCATGGAACAGGGACGGCTGGTCGAGGAAGGCACGCACGCCTCGCTGATGGCCGATCCGCACAGCGTCTATGCCCGCTTCCACCGCATCCAGGGCGTCAAGGGTCTGGGGCTTGTCGACGACAGCGCGCCGATCCGGACTTCGGCGCAACGCCTGTCACAAGGCATCGACACGCAGAGCATCGCCGGGAGCACGACATGAGCGCCACGCCCGCAACCGACGGACCGGCAAATGATATGGGCCTGGTGGTGGTGGGCGCCGCCGGCCGCATGGGCCAGACGCTGATCCGCGCCATTCACTCTATATCAGGCGCGCGGGTCATCGGCGCGGTCGAGCGGGCGGATTCGCCGCATCTGGGCAAGGATGCCGGCGAGCTGGCCGGCATCGGCATCATCAACGTGCCGATCAGCGACGATCCGCTGCCGGTGTTCGCCAAGGCCGACGGTGTGCTCGATTTCACCACGCCTGCTTCGACGGTCGAATTCGCCGGCTACGCGGCGCAGGCGCGCATCGTCCATGTCATCGGCACGACCGGCTGTTCGGCCGATGACAATGCCAGGATCGCTGCGGCGGCGCGCCATGCGACGATCGTCAAGTCGGGCAATATGAGCCTCGGCGTCAATCTGCTGGCGGTGCTGGTCGAGCAGGCGGCGCGCGCGCTCGATGCCGACGATTTCGACATCGAGATCCTCGAAATGCACCACAAGCACAAGGTCGACGCGCCTTCGGGCACGGCGCTGCTGCTGGGTGAAGCCGCCGCCGGCGGGCGTGGTATCGAGCTCTCAGGCAACGACGTGCGCGTCCGCGACGGCCACACCGGGGTGCGCAAGACGGGCTCGATCGGCTTTGCCACGTTGCGCGGCGGCTCTGTCGTCGGCGACCACAGCGTGATGCTGGCCGGCACCGGCGAGCGCATCACCCTGTCGCACCACGCCGAGGACCGCGCCATCTTCGCTCGGGGCGCCGTCAAGGCGGCGCTTTGGGCGCGCGGCAAGAAGCCGGGACTGTATTCGATGCGGGACGTGCTCGGCCTCAGCTGAGCCGGCCTGATCCATAAACCTGAAGGAGCAAACATGTCGCGAACCCTCGTGCTCGTGCGCCACGGCCAGAGCGAATGGAATTTGAAGAACCTGTTCACCGGCTGGCGCGACGTCGACCTGACCGAACAGGGCCACGCCGAGGCCAAGGCCGCCGGGCAAAAGCTCAAGGCGCGCGGCCTGAAATTCGACATCGCCTTCACCTCGGCGCTGATCCGGGCGCAAAAGACATGCCAGCACATCCTCGACGCGGTTGGCCAGGGCGACCTGAAGACCATCCGCGACCAGGCGCTCAATGAGCGCGACTATGGCGACCTCTCCGGCCTCAACAAGGACGACGCCCGCAAGAAATGGGGCGAGGAGCAGGTGCATGTCTGGCGCCGCTCCTACGACGTGCCGCCGCCTGCCGGCGAAAGCCTGAAGGACACCGGCGCCCGCGTCTGGCCCTATTACCTGCACGATTTGCAGCCGCACGTGCTTCGCGGCGGCACCGTGCTGGTCGCCGCGCATGGCAACTCCCTGCGCGCGCTGATCATGGCGCTCGACGGCAAGTCGGGTGAGGAGATCGTCAAGCTGGAACTCGGCACCGGCGTGCCGGTCATCTACCAGCTCAACGCCGATTCCACCGTCGCTTCCAAGGAAGTGCTGGACGACTGAACCGGCGAACGGAGTACCTGCGAAAAAAGCGCGTTGACACACATCGCTTGCCCGCTTACATGAGCCCGCACCAGCCCAGATGGCGGAATTGGTAGACGCGCACGGTTCAGGTCCGTGTTCCGCAAGGAGTGGAGGTTCGAGTCCTCTTCTGGGCACCAAATTCCCGTTTCGAGCCACTCGACGGTTCAGAAACTTAGAGAAAAAGCCCGGTTCGTCCGGGCTTTTTCTTTTCAGCCAACCTCCCCTTCCGGCCAGTCCCCTCACAAACCGCTTCAAACTCCGCGGCCGCTTCGCTACGCTCAAAACCATGGCTCAATCCACCAACCCGATCTTCGGTGCCCGCCGCGACCAGGCGTTCCCCACGCTGGCCGAGGTGGACATCGACCGCATGCGCCGGTTCGGCGAGGCCAGCGCCTATGCAGCCGGCGAGCACATCATCGAAGCCGGCGATGTGGCGCCCGGCCTGATCGTCGTGCTGTCGGGTAGCGTGGACATCACCCAGGACGGCGGGCTCGGCCGGCGCGAGACGATCGTCACGCACGGCCCGGGCAGCTTTGTCGGTGAGCTGGCGCAGCTTTCGGCCAGTCCCTCGCTGGTGAATGCGCAGGCCGCCGAGCCGGTGGAGGCGTTCGTCATCGCCTCGCAGCGGCTGCGCGACCTGATGGTGCAGGAGGCCAATCTCGGCGAGCGCATCATGCGGGCGCTGATCCTGCGCCGCGTCGGGCTTTTGGAGAGCGCCACCAGCGGGCCGATCATCATCGGACCCCAGGACAATGCCGACGTGTTGCGGCTGCAGGGTTTTCTGGCGCGCAGCGGCCAGCCGCACCGCGTGCTCGATTCCGACAGCGATCCCTGCGCCAAAACCCTGGTCGAACGCTTCGAGGTCGATCCGCACCACCTGCCGATCGTGCTCTGTCCAAACGGCAGGCTGCTGATGAACCCCGGCGAAAAGGACCTCGCCCGCTGCGTCGGCCTGTTGCGCCCGATCGATGCCGATACGGTGTATGACGTGGCCATCGTCGGCGCCGGCCCGGCAGGGCTGGCGGCGGCGGTCTATGCGGCATCCGAAGGGCTGTCGACGATCGTGCTCGATTGCCGTGCCTTCGGCGGACAGGCCGGCGCCTCCTCGCGCATCGAGAACTATCTCGGTTTCCCGACCGGCATCACCGGCATGGCGCTGATGGCGCGCGCCTACAACCAGGCGCAGAAGTTCGGCGTTGAAATGGTCATCCCGGACGAGGCGAAACTTTTGAGCGCGGCCACCGACACATCAGGCGCCCGCTATCTGCTCGATGTCGGTGACGGCGAGACCGTGCGCACGCGCAGCGTGGTGATCGCCAGCGGCGCGCGCTATCGCCGCCTCGACATCGCCAATCTTGCGCGGTTCGAGGGGACGTCCGTGCACTATTGGGCGTCGCCCATAGAAGGGCGGCTTTGCGCCGGCCAGGAAGTGGCGCTGGTCGGCGCCGGCAATTCGGCGGGCCAAGCGGCGGTTTACCTCGCCAGCCATGCGCGGAAAGTGGCGCTGCTGGCGCGTGGTGGCAGCCTCGAAGCCTCGATGTCGCGCTATCTGGTCGAGCGCATCAGGGCGCAGCCGAATATCGAAGTGCTGACCGGGTCCGAAATCGAGGCGCTGGAGGGCGAAGAGGGCAATCTTGCCATGGTGCGCTGGCGCAACCGCGCCAGCGGCGCGGAAACGACGCGCCCGATCCGCCATCTCTTTCTCTTCATCGGCGCCGATCCGAACACCGATTGGCTGGCCAACTGCGATGTCGCGCTGGACGCCAGGGGTTTCGTGCGCACCGGATCGGACATAGGATCGGCGCAGATGGAGACGAGCCGCAGCGGCGTGTTCGCCATAGGCGATGTCCGCGCCGGTTCGGTCAAACGGGTCGCGGCGGCTGTCGGCGAAGGCGCCCAGGTGGTCGCGGCTCTGCATGCCTACCTCGCGCGCGGCAACGCCGACACATTTCAAATGGCCGGGAGACCATGATGGATGAATGCAGACATACGCGCGACATCAGGAAGGTCACGCCGAGCGCGCTCGGCTGCGAGGAATGCCTGAAGAGCGGGTCGCAATGGGTGCATCTGCGGCTGTGCCGTACCTGCGGCCATGTCGGCTGCTGCGACGACTCGCCCAACCGCCACGCCACCAAGCATTTCCACGCCACCAAGCATCCGATCATCGAGGGCTACGATCCACCCGAAGGCTGGGCATGGTGCTATGTCGACGAGGTGTTTGTCGACCTCGGCGACGATGTGACCCCGCAGAACGGTCCGATCCCGCGCTTTGTTTGAGCGCCCTGGAGACGCCGAAGAAGAGCCCGGTTCGCCCGGGCTTTTCTTTGTCCAGCATTACGCGCTCGATGCCCGACTGTCCGCAAACTGACAGCTTACCCGTTCCAGTGTCCTGCCAGCTCACGATCATCCGAGCCCGACAAAGCTTTGACATGATCGCGGCTAGTTTAGAAATATTCAAAACTGGAAGGCTCGCATGCACCCCACCTATACAAGCGCACAAAAAGCCATTCACTGGGCGGTGTTTCTGCTGGTCATCGGCCTTTATGGCTTGACCTATGTGGAAGAACTTTTTCCGCGCGGCGATCCCGGCCGCGCGCTCGTCTGGTGGTTCCATATTTCGTTCGGGCTGCTGTTGTTTGCGCTGGTCGTCATCCGCGTCGGCCTGCGCCTGATACTGGGAACGCCAGGGCTGCCGACGGAAATGTCGGAGCTTGAACGATGGGCGGCCAAGATCGCGCATCTGCTGCTCTATGCGCTGCTGGTGACCATTCCGGCTCTCGGCATCCTGCTGACTTGGTACAGGGGCGACGCCTTGAGCTTCTTCGGCCTCTTCACCATCCCGGCCCCGGTATCGCCCGACCGCGACACGGCCCGGTTCATCAGGGAACTGCACAGCCTGTGCGCCAATTTGATCCTCATCCTCGCCGGAGTGCACGCGGCCGCGGCGCTATGGCATCATTTCATCCGCAAGGACGACGTGCTCAAGCGAATGCTGCCGGAAAGCACGCTCTCCTGGAGCAAGTCCGGGAAAGTGTGAAGTGGTTTCCCAGGAAAAGCGCATAGCGCCTTCCCTCGTTGATCGGGAGGGCCTTTCCCTCGACCTTCTTTTTCTTCAGAAGGCGCTCTCCCCGAGAGGGCTAACGCCGACCGATAGCGCCTACCGCACGGAGCCGGTGACGGTCGGGTCGATCATGCTGGGAACCGACTTGCGTTCGTTTCCGGCAAGCGCCGCTATGATCAGCAGGCTGGCAACCACCGGGACAAACAGGATGGCAACGCGAGCCTGCACGTAAAATATGGCGCGCCATTCATTGCGCTTGTCGGGGCTGTTGCTCATCATACTCACTTTGTCGGCCCCCCGGGCCGTGACATAGAAGCTAACGGTTAAACAACTCCTTCCGACTTCGTTAACCCGGCGGATTTGAGGCGAAATTCCCACGCGATCCCCAAGATGGCGATCCAGGCTTCAGTTGAGCCCGATGCGGCTGGCGCCCTGCCGGAACAGCGCTACGGCATCCGGTTCGAAGCGGAAGGTGCCGATGAAATCGTCGGCGCAATAGTCCGGCCTTGTCTTGCGGATGGCGGCGGCGAAGCCGCGCGCCTCGTCGAGCCGTCCGGCCAGCGCCAGGCAGTGCGCGGCGATCGCCAGTATGATGGCGTGGGCGTTGGGCCGCGCCGCCGCCTTCAGCGCCCATTCGGCCGCCTCCTCGAACTGGCCGAGCCGGACATGCGCCATGGCGCGTGCGCCCAGCATGCCGAACAGCAGCGGGTCGAACGGGCTGAGATGGCGCGAATGATCGGAAGAGCCTATCGCCGCTCGCGGGTCGCCCGACTGCGAATGCACGAAGGACAAAGCGTAGTGGCCGAGCGCGAAGTTGGGGCTGAGATCGACCGCCCGCTCGAGTTCGAGCAGCGAGCCGTCCTGCTCGCCGCGCAGCCACAGCGCCCGGCCCATCGCCCAATGCGCGGCCGGATTGTGGTCGTCGACCAGCAGGCTGTGGCCGGCGCTCTCGAACGCCAGCGCGCTTTCGCGGTCGCGGTCGCCCCAGCGCTGGAAGGCGTTCTGCCAGTGGGTGAAGGACAGGCCGGCATAGGCACGGGCGAAGGTCGGGTCGAGCTGCAAGGCCTGCGCAAAAAAATGCCGCGCCTGCTCGTTTTCGGCCTGGGTGAAGCGGTACATGTGCCAGAGGCCGCGATGGTAGGCCTCCCAGGCGTTGAGCGAGCTGGGCGCCTTCAGCATGGCGCGGTTGCGCTCGACCGTTTCGATCTCGGCCGAGATCGAGGAGACGATGCTGTTGCCGATGTCGTCGAGCACGGAAAAGATGTCATCGGGCCTGCGCTCGAAGGTCTCGGCCCAGACGATCCTGGCGCTGCGCACCTCGATCAGCTCGACGCTGACGATGAGGCGGCCGGACGGGCTGCGCACCGTGCCGGTGGCGACATAGTCGACATTCAGCCGGCGGCCGGCATCCTCGGGCGCGATGTTCTGTTCTGCCAGCGCAAACACCGATCCGCGCGCGATGACGAAGAAATCCCTGAGCTTGGCCAGGCGGGTGATGATGTCGTGGGTGAAACCGTCGGCCAGTCCGCCGCGCGTGCCGCCGCTCTCCTCGACAAACGGCATCACCGCCAGCGAAGCGTGGCTGGGCTCGACCGGGCCGGGTGCGGTGGGCATGGTGGCCACCAGTGGCGATAGCGTGGACAGGCAGGCCGTTCGAAGCGAGGTGCCCGACTGTCGGTCACGGATCGCCCGCCAGGCCGCGCGAAGCGGTGCGAAATCGAGCTCCTCCGACCGAAACAATCGTTCCGCCGCGGCCAGATGCTCTTCGGCCGCGCCGACCTCGCCGCGCCCGGCCAGATTGGACAGCAACGCCAGATGTCCGCACGTGTCGAACGGCGCCAGTTCCACCCATGTGTCGAGATGGGCGATCGCCTCGTCACTATAAGCCGGCAGGCTCGCGACAAGGCGTTCCAGCACGGCGGCATGGCAAGCGCTGAAGCGGCGGCGCTGCGCGATCAGCCAACTGTTGAAATGCGGGCTGCGCTCGAGCTCCAGCCCGTCGAGGAAATCGCCGGCAAACAGTCCGGCCAGCACGCGCAAGCGCTCGACGTCAAGCGTGCCGATCCCTTGCGCGGCGGCGCGGCTGACCTCCAGCACATCGACCAGGCAATCGTCGAGATCGAGTGCGACCGTATCGCCTTGGGTGGAGACCCGGCGCCGGGCCGGCATGTCAAGCGCGCCGCGCAGCTTGCTCAGGCACCAGCGCAGTTCGCCCCTTGGGTCGTTCGGCACATCCCACAACAACTCGCACAGGCGACTGCGGCTGACCGGATGCGGCGCCAGCGCCAGATAGGCGAGCAGCGCGCGCAGCTTGCGTGACGCGGGCAGGGCAACCGGAGCGCCGTCGCGGGAGATCATCAGCGGTCCGAGCAGGCGCACGGAAAGGACCGGCATGTCGCCGTCCGGCCTCGATCGAGTGGATTCCACGTGCGTTTCCACGCCTGCTCCCACGCTGGCCTGTCGGCCTCTCCTGTATCACCAAACACGACACGGCGCATCCGGCAGCGGATATCAGCGCCGGATACGGGCATTGCCGCTGTGCGGCATGTCAGTCCTAGCGCGGCAAGGTCACCAAACCTCGCCGCCCAACCCGCCGGTTTGTAACCGGCCCGTGAAGACAAAACGCGATGACAATCAAGGAGACCAAGATGTTGCAGCAACAGAAGATCAGAACCACGGCCGGGCGCGGCCGCCTGTTCGACAGCATTCTCGACACCGTCGGCGACACGCCGGTGGTTCGCATCAACAATCTCGGACCGTCCCACGCGACGATCTACGTCAAGGCCGAGTATTTCAATCCCGGCGCCTCGGTGAAGGACCGGCTGGCGCTCAACATCATCGAGGAGGGCGAGCGCAGCGGGGCGCTGAAGCCGGGCCAGACGGTGGTCGAGGCGACCAGCGGCAACACCGGCATTGGCCTCGCCATGGTCTGCGCGCAAAAGGGCTATCCGCTGGTCGTCACGATGGCCGACAGTTTTTCGGTCGAGCGCCGCAAACTGATGCGCATGCTGGGCGCCAAGGTGGTGCTGACGCCGCGCGCCGAAAAAGGTTTCGGCATGTACAAGACGGCGGTGGAACTGGCCGAGGCCAATGGCTGGTTCCTTGCCCGCCAATTCGAGACGGCCGCCAACGCCGCCATCCACGAGGCAACGACGGCGCGCGAGATCGTCAATGATTTCGCCGGCTCGCGGCTCGATTGCTTCGTCACCGGCTATGGCACCGGTGGCACGGTGGTGGGCGTGGCGCGCGTGCTGCGCCGCGAGCGGCCGGAAACCCGCATCGTGCTCTCCGAGCCGGCCAACGCGCAGCTCATCGGCAGCGGCAAGGTCCAGCAGCGCGGCGTCGATGGTGCTCCCGCCGCCAGCCATCCAGCCTTCGAGCCGCACCCGATCCAGGGCTGGACGCCGGATTTCATCCCCAACGTGCTGCAGGAGGCGATCGACACCAGCCTCTATGACGAGGTGATGCCGATCGCCGGGCCCGAGGGCATCAAATGGGCGAGGGAATTGGCGCGCAAAGAGGGCATCTTCACCGGCATTTCCGGCGGCGCGACCTTCGCCGTGGCGCGGCAGGTCGCTGAGAAGGCGCCGGCTGGCGCGGTGATCCTGTGCATGCTGCCCGACACCGGCGAACGCTACATGTCGACGCCGCTGTTCGACGGCATCGAGGCCGAGATGGATGCCGACGAGACCGCCCTGTCGCGCTCGACGCCCGGCTGCCAGTTCCCGGCGGCTTGACGGGAGATCTGGTATGGACGCCGTGCAAGATAACCTAGGCCTGTTGGCCGAGGAAACGCTCGACCCCCTGGATTGGGCCGATGTGCAGGCCCTGTCGCACCGGGTCATCGACGATGCGGTCGATTACCTCCGCGATGTGCGCGACCGCCCGGTCTGGCGGGAGATGCCGGCCGATGTGAGAGGGGCCTTCTCGGCGCCGCTGCCGCGCTCACCGGCGCCGCTGGATGCGGTCTATTCTGAGGTGTCCCGCACGGTGATGTCCTATCCAATGGGCAACATTCATCCGCGCTTCTGGTCCTGGTATATGGGGTCGAGCAATTTCACCGGTGCGCTCGGCGATTTCCTGGCGGCAATCCAGGGCTCGAACCTCGGCGGCGGCAACCACGCCGCCGGGCTGATGGACAGCCAGGTGGTGAACTGGTGCAAGGAGATGCTGGGCTTTCCCGCTTCTGCCGGCGGCACGCTGGTCAGCGGCGGCTCGATGGCCAACATCATCGGGCTGACCGTGGCGCGCAACGTCAAGGCCGGCATCGACGTGCGCGAGCATGGTGTCGCCGCCATCGAAAAGCCGCTGCGCTTCTACGGCTCGGAGCAGATCCACTCGTGCCACCGCAAGGCGATGGAGGCACTTGGCCTCGGCAACCGGGCACTGCGCCGCATCCCGACCGATGCCGGGCTGCGCATCGATATCGCCGCCTTGCGGGCAGCGATCACAGAGGACCGCGCGGCAGGGTTCAAGCCGGCCTGCGTCATCGGTACGGCGGGCACCGTCAACACCGGGGCGATCGACGATCTGCAGGCGCTTGCGAAGCTGTCACATGAGGAAGGCCTCTGGTTCCATCTCGACGGCTGCATCGGCGCGCTGATCGCCATTGCGCCTGAGAATGCCCATCGCGTCGCCGGCATCGAACGGGCGGATTCGGTCGCGCTCGATCCCCACAAATGGCTGCACGCGCCGTTCGAAGTCGGCTGCGCCCTGGTCAGGGATGCCGCCGCGCATCGCGGGACCTTCGCGGTGACGCCGGAATATCTGGAATCGACGCCGCGCGGCCTCGCTTCCGGCGAATGGCTGCACGACTACGGCCTGCAGACGTCGCGCGGTTTTCGCGCGCTGAAGGTGTGGATGGCGCTGAAGGAGCACGGTGTCGAGAAATTCGGCCGCCTGATCGACCAGAACATTGCCCAGGCCGTCTATCTTGCCGGCTTGATCGAGGCCGCGCCGCGGCTGCAGCTGGCGGCATCGCCGACCGTCAACATCGTCTGCTTCCGCTATCAGCCCGGTCTGACAGGCGAGGCTCTGAAGGCGCTCAACACGGAGATCATGCTGCGGCTGCAGGAACAGGGCATTGCGGCCCTTTCGGACACCACGGTGCATGGCGAGCACTGGTTGCGCGTGGCGATCACCAATCATCGCACACGGCGCGAGGATCTCGACCTGCTGGTGCGTGAAACGGTGCGGCTGGGGCATGAGATCGCGACGCAGGGTTCCGCACCCTTCCTAGTAGCGGGCAGGCATGCGATTCTGCCGCGGTGATTCGGGAGATCCAGGCCGTGACGCTGTTTCGTATGGTTGCACTGGCGGCGCTGGTCTTCACCGCCTCGGCGCAGGCCGCCGACATGGCCTTCTTCGTCAAGAACCTGCGCAAGGAAGCAGTCGCGGTCGAGCTGTTCAGCCGCGACCGCGAGACGGTCTGGCCGGGCAACGACAAGGTGTTCCTGATCGCCCCAGGGTCGCAGAAATCCGTGCCGTTCTCCTGCAATCAGGGCGAACATATCTGCTATGGCGCCTGGGCCGACGGCAATGACAGCCTCTCGGCCGGCGTCGGGCCGGACAATGACCAGCCTTGCGACACCTGCTGCTTCATCTGCGTCGAACACTCGACAGAGACGATCGATCTGGTGCCGTAGAGCGCGGAAGTTTTCGTTGGACCCAAATTAAGTCAGGGATCGGCTCGTCCGGTCCACTTCCGCGATTCAGCGCTGCGTGCGATGGTCGCCACGCGGCCGGGTGGGCCGCTTATTCAGGGGGTTACTCATGTTTCATGCCTATGCGCGCCGCGTGCTGGCCGCGCTGTCTCTCCTCATGCTGCTCGTGCCGGCGGCGCGTGCCGACGATGTCACCTTTGCCATCAAGAACGGCCACCCCAACGCCATGCGCGTCGAACTCTACAGCCAGGACCGCGACTATGTCTGGCCGGGCGATGACAAGGACTTCTACCTCGACGACGGCGAGACCAAGCAGCTGCCGATATCCTGCAACGCCGGGGAATCGATCTGTTACGGCGCCTGGGTCGATGGTGACGAGGGCACCTATTGGGGCGTCGGCCCCGGCAACAAGGAAAAATGCGAGGATTGCTGCTACACCTGCAGCGGCGGCGAGACCGAGGAGATCGAACTGGTCCCCTGACCGGTTTGCCAGCTTGACGGTCTTCGGGCTGGAGCCATAGCCTGTGCAAATACGCAGCGCGCGCCGCCTCGAACTGTTCAGACGCGACGTGCTTCAGGCAAAAGGAGCTCAGCTATGGCCGGCACGGTCGAAAGCGACAAGATCGACGTCGGGTTTTCCGGCAAGCGCTGCATCCATTCGCGCAACTGCGTGCTCGGCGATCCCCACGTCTTCATGCCCAACGCGCCGGGCCAATGGATCCATCCCGAGGCGGCCAGCGTCGAGAAGATCGTGGCCATCGCCGAAAGCTGCCCGTCGGGCGCCATCACCTATGTCAGGAAGGATGGCGGGCCGCAGGAGCAAGCACCGGTGGTCAACACGGTGCGGCTGCGGGAAAACGGCCCGCTGGCGGTACACGCCGAGATCGTTCTCGACGGCGAGACTTCTTATCGTGCCACGCTCTGCCGCTGCGGCGCTTCGGAAAACAAGCCGTTCTGCGACGGCAGCCACAACAAATCCGGTTTTGCCGCCAGCGGCGAGCCGCAGCTGAAGGACACGCCGGCGCTCGAAGCGAGAAATGGTCCGCTGAAAGTGACGCCGACCACCAATGGCCCGCTCAAGCTTGAGGGCAATCTCGAGATCGTCACCGGAACCGGCCATACGGTCGACCGTACGCAACGCGCCTTCCTCTGCCGCTGCGGCCATTCCGCCAACAAGCCGTTCTGCGATGGCACGCACAAGAAAGTGGGGTTTGTCGGGTAGGTTGGCGCTTCGGCCAACGCTGCCAATCTCCGCCTTGGCCCAGCGCTCGCAGCTTTATCGACCGGCCCGCATCGGCTAAAGGCAGGGGCAGACAGACTCCCCAGCCGGACCGCCGCCAAAAATGACACCCAAGACCAAGCCAAAACCGTTGTTCCTCGGGATCGACACCGGCGGCACCTATACCGATGCCGTGTTGTGGTCTGAAACGGAAGGCCCGCAAGAAGGGCCGAACAAGGGCAAGGTGCTGGCCAAGGCCAAGGCGCTGACCACCAGGCATGATCTTGCCGTCGGCATTTCCGGCGCCGTCGACGCGGTGCTGCAGAAGGCCGGAACCGATCCGGCTGATATCAAGCTGGTGTCGATGTCGACGACGCTTGCCACCAACGCGCTCGTCGAGGGCCAGGGCGGCCGCGTCGCGCTGGTGATGATCGGCTTTTCCGAGGGCGATCTCGCCCGCGACGGGCTGAAGGCCGCGCTCGGCACCGATCCGGTGGTTTTTTGTCCGGGCGGCCACGACGTGCATGGCAATGCCGCCAAGCTCGATCTGTCCGGACTGGAAGCGGCGCTGCCGGAACTCGGCGCCTCGGTGTCCGGCTTTGCCGTCTGCGCCTACTTCGCCACCCGCAATCCGGCGCATGAGATCGCCGCCCGCGAGTTGATCCGCGACAAGTCCGGCCTGCCGGTCACATCGAGCCACGAGCTGTCGGCCAAGCTCGGCGGCCCGCGCCGGGCGCTGACCACTTTGCTCAACGCCAGGCTGATCTCGATGATCGACCGGCTGGTGGCAGCGACCGAAGGCTTTCTCGAGGCGCGCAACATCGCAGCACCGCTGATGGTGGTGCGCGGCGATGGCGCGCTGGTTTCAGCCGCTTTTGCCCGCCAGCGACCGATCGAGACCATCCTGTCCGGCCCGGCCGCCAGCCTGGTCGGCGCCCGCCACATGACCGGGCTCGACAATGCTGTGGTGTCCGACATCGGCGGCACCACCACCGACGTCGCCGTGCTCGACGGCGGCCGTCCCAGGCTAGATCCGGAAGGCGCCACCGTCGGCGGCTTCCGCACCATGGTCGAGGCCGTCGCCATGCGCACCTTCGGCCTCGGCGGCGATTCCGAAGTGGCGCTGGAGGATGGCGCGCTCAACCCCAGGATCCTGCTCGGGCCGCGCCGCCTGGTGCCGTTGGCGCTGGCCGGCATGGCGCATGGCGTAGCGGTGATTTCAGAGCTGGAGCGCCATCTGCGGGCACCCAATCCCGGCCGCATGGACGGCCGCTTCGCGGTGCGCACCGGCGTGCCGGACCGGCTCGCCGCCGGCCTGACCGGCGCCGAAGCCAGGCTCTACGAGGCCATCGGTGCCGTGCCGCTCGCCGTCGACAGGCTTTTGACCTCGAATGCGCAGAACGCGACGCTGAACCGGCTGGTGTCGCGCGGGCTGGTGCATGTCGCCGGCTTCACCCCGTCGGACGCCGCCCACGTGCTGGGCAAGCAGGCGAACTGGGATCCCATCGCCGCGCGCCTCGGCGCCGAACTGTTTGCCCGCAAGCGTGACGGCCGTGGCCAGAACATCGCCGCTTCGCCGGAAGCGATCTCGGAACGGGTGCTGGTGACGCTGACGCGCTGGTCGGCCGAATATATCCTCGAGACCGCCTTTGCCGAGGATGGGCTCGATGGCGCCGCGACAGTGGCGCACGCCCTGGTGCAGCGCGCAGTCGACGCGCATCCCGGCATCGCCCGCCTGAGCGTTGCGCTCGACCGCCCGGTCATCGGCCTCGGCGCCTCGGCGCCGCTGCACTATGCCGGCTTGGCCGAGCTGATCGGCAATGACTGCGTGGTGCCCAGGGATACCGATGTCGCCAACGCGCTCGGCGCCGTCGTCGGCCAGGTCAGGGTTTCGGCCGAGGCGCGGGTCAGCCAGCCCATAGAAGGGCTGTTTCGTCTCGCCTCGGGCGAGACCGTACGCGATTTCCTCGACGAGGCAGCGGCGATCGCGGCGGCCGAGGCCGATGTCCGCGCCATCGTCGCGGAGCGCGCCAGGGATGCCGGCACCGACAGCGCCGAGATCGACGTCGCCACCGAATTCCGGGTCTCGACCGTCGAGGCCCAGCGCATGTTCATCGAGGCGCATGTCGTGGCCGTGGCCTCGGGAAGGCCGCGCATTGCGGTTTGAGCGACGCGGCGAAATACGCCACCTTCACCCTAAGCTGAATTGACCCGGCAAACCTGACATGCCAAAGGCCCGCAAAGCCTTTCATCTGGAGTAGCCTGATGACCGACCGCATCGAGATCGCCGGATTGCGGATTGCCCGCGAGCTGCATGAGTTCGTGGCCACGGAAGCGCTGCCGGGCACGGGGATCGAAGCGGACGCCTTCTGGAACGGTTTTTCGGCCATCGTCCATGATCTGGCGCCGAAGAACCGGGCGCTGCTGGCAAAGCGTGACGCCATCCAGGAACAGATAGACGGCTGGTATCGCGATCACGGCGCGCCGGTCGACATGGAGGCCTACAAGGGCTTCCTGAAAGAGATCGGCTACCTCGTTCCCGAAGGCCCGGCCTTCAGCGTGTCGACCGACAATGTCGACCCGGAAATTGCTGATGTTGCCGGACCGCAGCTGGTCGTGCCGGTGATGAATGCGCGCTATGCGCTCAACGCTGCCAATGCGCGCTGGGGTTCGCTCTACGATGCGCTCTACGGCACCGATGCCATCCCCGAAACGGATGGCGCCGAAAAGGGCAAAGCCTTCAATCCGGCACGCGGCGCCAAGGTCGTCGCCTGGACGAAGACCTTTCTCGACGAGGCTGCCCCGCTCACGTCCGGCAAATGGGCCGGCGTCAATGGCCTGTCGCTGGCGCAAGGTGCCTTGCGGCTGAGCGCCGGCGCCGGCTCGACGACGCTGGCCGACCCCAGGCAATTCGTCGGCTATCGCGGCGATGCCGCCAATCCCGATGCCGTGCTGCTTGTGCGCAACGGCCTGCACATCGAGATCGTGATCGACCGCAACAACCAGATCGGCCGCACCGATCCGGCGGGCATCGCCGATGTCATCCTGGAATCGGCGCTGACCACCATCCAGGACTGCGAGGATTCGGTCGCGGCGGTGGATGCGCCAGACAAGGTCGTCGTCTACCGCAACTGGCTCGGCCTGATGAAGGGTGACCTGGCGGAAGAGATCACCAAGGGCGGCAAGAGTTTTGTCCGCAAGCTCAATCCCGACCGCGCCTACACCGCGCCCGCCGGTGGCACGCTGACCGTGCCCGGCCGCTCGCTGATGCTGGTCAGGAATGTCGGCCACCTGATGACCAGCCCGGCGATCCTCGACCGCGACGGCAATGAGGTTCCGGAAGGCATCATGGATGCGGCGATGACGGCGCTGATCGCGCTGCACGATGTCGGGCCGAACGGCCGCCGCGCCAATTCCCGTGCCGGCTCGATGTATGTCGTGAAACCCAAGATGCATGGGCCCGACGAAGTCGCCTTCGCCGTCGAGATCTTCGACCGCGTCGAAGCGCTGCTCGGCATGGCGAAAAATACCATCAAGATGGGCATCATGGACGAGGAGCGGCGCACCACCGTCAACCTCAAGGAGGCAATCCGCGCCGCAAAGGAGCGCGTCGTGTTCATCAACACCGGCTTTCTCGACCGCACCGGCGACGAGATCCACACCTCGATGGAAGCCGGCCCGATGATCCGCAAGGGCGACATGAAGCAGGCCGCCTGGATTTCCGCCTACGAGGCGTGGAATGTCGACATCGGGCTGGAATGCGGCTTGGCCGGCCACGCCCAGATCGGCAAGGGCATGTGGGCGATGCCGGATCTGATGGCTGCGATGCTGGTCGAGAAGATCGCCCACCCCAAGGCCGGCGCCAACACTGCCTGGGTGCCGTCGCCGACGGCGGCCACGCTGCATGCCACGCACTATCACAAGGTCGATGTTCACGCCGTGCAGGCGGCGCTGAAGAACCGGCCCAAGGCCAGGCTCGACGACATCCTGTCGGTGCCCGTCGCGGTGCGGCCGAACTGGTCGCCGGATGATATCCAGAAGGAACTCGACAACAACGCGCAGGGCATTCTTGGCTATGTCGTGCGCTGGATCGACCAGGGCGTCGGCTGCTCGAAAGTGCCTGACATCAACGATGTCGGCCTGATGGAAGACCGCGCCACGCTGCGTATTTCCTCACAGCACATCGCCAACTGGCTGCACCACAAGGTCTGCTCCGAAATCCAGGTGATGGATTCGCTGCGCCGCATGGCGGCCATCGTCGACCTGCAGAATGTCGGCGATCCGCTCTACTACCCGATGGCCGCCGATTTCGACAACTCCATCGCCTTCCAGGCCGCCTGCGACCTGGTGTTCAAGGGCCGCGAACAGCCGAATGGTTATACGGAGCCGGTGTTGCACGCGCGGCGGCTGGAACTGAAGGCGCAGCAGGGCTGAAGAGGCCAGTCCCTGCCGTGAATGGGGCGGCAGGTCTTCGGCCTGACTTCCTCCGGAGGTGAGGCGTCAGGAAGCTGTATGGTCCAGGAGCCGGATGGTGGGATCGCGACGGTGTTCGGAGTTGACCCTATCGACGCCTTCCACCGTAATCGCGATCGTCCCGTTTTCCACTCTTGCTATCCAGCCCTTCGCTTTTAGATACCAGAGATGAAACTCGAGATGCTCTCGCGGACAGTCTGACAGGCGTTCGAGCTCCACATCCCCGATCCCGGGATTGCTGACGTCGTGCCGGCGCTTCGCGTAAAGCAGCGACAGCAGCCTGGCCTGGATCACGACATCCCGCTCGATGCCTTTGCTGTTGCTGGCTTCCTCGGTCAATTCGCGGCGAAGGCCGGCATGGTCCCTATACGCGATGTCGTATTGAGCGCGTTTGACCGGATCCTTGAGCGTGTTGTGGGCTTCCACGATTTCACTGAAGCGGGCTTCATCGCCGGTTTCGCGATTGTCGGGATGATAGCGCATCGCAAAATAGCGAAATATGCGCTCCAGCGTTTCCGAGTTGGCGTTCGGGCTGACTTCCAAAACTTCGTAGTAGTCAACGAACATAGCGGGCTCCCCGACCACAATCATATTCACATTATCTAAATAAGGAATTCCCAATGCGGAGACCAAGACTTTGGTCCGATGCGATGACGTCCACGCCCCGAAGACGGAGAAACGGCCGGCGCCCGGTCGGTGGGGGCCGTTGGGTGGTGAGGACGTCGACCAAGCGGACAATCAGGTCCGCCGCAGTGCGGAGATGGCCGATTCGTCGGATGACGGTTATGGCGTGATTGCGGAAGGTGGCGTGGCAGAGTCGGCTTGTCGGGCGGCGAGTGACCTACGCCGCCTGCGCCACCCGCTCCGAGCTCATGCGATAGGAAATCGCTTCGGCCAGATGGATGCGGCCGACGGTTTCGCTGGCGTCGAGATCGGCCAGTGTCCGCGCCACCTTCAGCACCCGGTGATAGGCGCGCGCCGAAAAGGCGAGCTTTTCGCTGGCGTCCTTGAGCAGCGACAGGCCGGCGGCGTCAGGCATGGCGATCTCCTCGATGACCGAGGGCGCGCAATGCGCGTTGGTGGTGGCGCGGGTGGCGCCGAGCCGCTCGAAACGTTCGCGCTGGATGGTGCGGGCGCGTGCCACGCGCAGCGCCACATCGGCACTTTTCTCCGCCCGGTCGGGCCGGATCAGGTCGCTGGCCGAGACCGCCGGCACTTCGATCCTGAGATCGATGCGGTCGAGCAGCGGGCCCGAAATGCGCGCCTGATAGTCGGTGCGGCAGCGCTCGCCGCGCAGGCAGCGATAACCAGGCTCGCCGGCCATGCCGCAGCGGCACGGGTTCATCGCCGCCACCAGCTGGATACGCGCTGGATAGGTGACGCGATGGTTGGCTCGCGCGATCATGCAGTCGCCGGTCTCCAGCGGCTGGCGCAGCGCATCGAGCGTCTGCGGCGTGAACTCGGGAAACTCGTCGAGGAACAGCACGCCGTGATGGGCCAGCGACACCTCGCCCGGCCGCGCGCGAATGCCGCCGCCGACCATCGCCGCCATCGAGGCCGAGTGGTGCGGAGCGCGGAACGGCCGCCGGTCGGTCAATTTGCCTTCGCCGAGCTCTCCCGCCACCGACGCGATCATCGAGACTTCGAGCAATTCCTTCGGCGCCAGCGGCGGCAGGATCGACGGCAGCCGCTGCGCCAGCATCGATTTGCCCGAGCCCGGCGGGCCGATCATGAGAAGATTATGCCCGCCGGCGGCCGCCACTTCCAGCGCCCGCTTGGCGGTCTCCTGGCCCTTGATGTCGGCGAGGTCGGGCAAATCCAGCGCGGCGGCGTGGATGCCGGCCTCGGGGCGCGACAGCACCTGCGTGCCGCGAAAATGATTGGCGATGGCAATCAGGCTGCGCGGTGCCAGAATGTCGAAATCCTTTCCAGCCCAGGCCGCCTCAGGTCCGCAGGCGAACGGGCAGATCAGGCCTTTGCCCTCGGCATTGGCGGCGATCGCCGCCGGCAAGGCGCCGGCGACCGCGGCAATCGTGCCATCGAGCGACAATTCTCCAAGCACGACATAGCCGGCCAGCATGTCGCCCGGAATGGCGCCAAGCGCAGCCATCAGGCCAAGCGCGATCGGCAGGTCGTAGTGACTGCCTTCCTTCGGCAGGTCGGCCGGCGCCAGATTGACCGTGACTTTCTTCGACGGCATCGACAGGCCGGATGCATGCAGTGCGGCCTGCACCCGCTCGCGGCTTTCGGCCACCGCCTTGTCGCCCAGGCCGACGATGTGCATGTTGACCTTGCCGGGTGCGATCATCACCTGCACGTCGACCGGCACGGCCTCGATGCCCTGGAAAGCGACCGTGCGAACCCGCGCCACCATTTCTTTGCCCCCAGGCCACAACCCACGCGATGGCCAAGAAATGGCCCCACGGGCAGACAATCACAAATCCTCGGTCAAATCAAGAACATTACGGGAACATGTGAGCGCGTGGGTTGCAGCCGAATTGAGCGCGGTTGCAAAAACGGAACATGGTTAAGACAAAATGAAAACGGCTTACCCGCGTTTGCCCTCGACTGCATCCCAGAACAGGCTGGCGATGTCGGCGCCGCCGAAGCGTTTGACCTCGCGCACGCCGGTCGGCGAGGTGACATTGATCTCGGTCATGTAGTCGCCGATCACGTCGATGCCGACCAGGATGAAGCCACGCTCCTTCAGCGAAGGCCCGATGCGTGCGCAGATCTCGCGTTCGCGCGCCGTCAGCTCGGTCTTTTCGGCGCGGCCGCCGACATGCATGTTGGAGCGGGAATCATGTTCGGCGGGCACGCGGTTGATGGCGCCGACCGGCTCGCCGTCGATCAGGATGATGCGCTTGTCGCCCTTGCGCACGTCCTTGAGATAGCGCTGCACGATATAGGGTTCGCGAAACATCTGGCCGAACATTTCCAGCAGCGAGGCCAGGTTGCGGTCGCCCTCCAGCAGATGGAAGATGCCGGCGCCGCCATTGCCGTAGAGCGGCTTGACGATGATGTCGCCGAACTCCTTGCGGAAGGCGGCAACTTCGAGTGGATCCTTGGTGATCAGCGTGTCCGGCATCAGGTCGGCAAATTCGGTGACGAAGATCTTTTCCGGGCTGTTGCGCACCCAGGCCGGGTCGTTGACCACGAGCGTCTTCGGGTGGATGCGCTCCAGGATGTGCGTGGTGGTGATGTAGTTCATGTCGAAGGGCGGATCCTGGCGCAGCAGGACGACGTCCATCTCCGACAGATCGGTGCGCACCTTCTCGCCCAGCGAATAGTGGCTGCCTTTCTCGTCGCGCACCTGCATCTCCTCAATGCGGGCAAACACCTTGCCGTCGCGCAACGACAGCCGATCCGGCGTGTAGTGGAACAGCTCATGGCCACGCCGCTGCGCTTCCAGCGACAGCGCGAACGAGGTGTCGCCGGCGATCGACACGGTGGAGATGTGGTCCATCTGGACGGCGATTTTCAGCTTCATGGCGGGTCTCCGGCGGCTCGGATGGACGACTGTCCTGCCTGTACAGGCTCACTGCCCGTCTGCCAATCGCGACCTTTTGAAGATTGGCATCAGCAAGTCGCAAGCTCGGCCCTGCCGGTCATTCCGTGACAGGAGCCAGGCTGCGCGTCCTCGTTGTTCCTTGAGCCCGAATCCACACCTCACATCGATCCTTCGAAACAGGTCGCGGTTGCCCATGGAAAATCGATTTCGCGATACGTTTCCTAAAGGGTTTGCTGCCAGTCTGAAAATAAATTCCGAAGTCACAAAACAGGGACACCGATGCAAACTTCGTTTGGCACCGGTCAGGCAAACAGGGAGAGCACGGATCTGGCATTCACCGATCCGTTGACCGGGCTTGGCAACCATCGCCGCTTCTTCGACAAGGTCGATCGGCTGATCGCCGACCGAGCCGACGATCCCGCGCCCTTTACCGTCGGGATTCTCGACCTCGACGGCTTCAAGCCGATCAACGATCTGTTCGGCCACAAGGCCGGCGACGACATCCTGATCCAGGTCGCGATGCGGCTGCGCGCCTCTATGGACGGCTATTCCACGGTCTGCCGCATCGGCGCCGACGAATTCGCTTTTCTCTATCCGATGGTATTCAGCGAGGACGCTGCGGCCGAAAAGTCGCGCATGCTGATCGAGATCCTGTCGGCGCCCTACGATGTCGGCGAACGCACCGCCAGGCTTTCGGCCTCGGTCGGCTGCTCGTTGTTCTATTCGGGCGACGAGACCACGGAAATCCTCATCAACAAGGCAGAGACGGCACTCTACCACGCCAAGCGTTCCGGCCGTGGCCGCGTCGTCGTCTACACCCGTGAGATGGAAGAAGCGGCCAAGCGCGTCACCCGCATCGAACAGGCGCTGCGCCGGGCTGTCTCGGCCGGCGAAGTGGAGCCGCATTTCCAACCCATCGTCGATCTCGCCACGCGCCGCACCATCGGCTTCGAGACGCTGGCGCGCTGGACCGACCGCGACCTGGGTTCCGTGCCGCCGACCGTCTTCATTCCCATCGCCGAGGAGCGCGGCATCATCGGCCCGTTGTCGCAGCTGGTGCTGCGCAAGGCGACGGAGGCCGCCAGAAGCTGGCCGAAGGACCTGTTCCTGTCGTTCAACCTGTCACCCTCGCAGCTCGTCGACCAGAACACCGGCCTGCACATATTGGCGATCCTCGACCGCACCGGCTTCGATCCGCGCCGGCTGGAGATCGAGATCACCGAGACCGGCCTGATGAACGACCCGGCCTCGGCCGCGCAGATCGTCGAGGATCTGCGCCGCGTCGGCATCCGCGTCTCGCTAGACGATTTCGGCACCGGCCAGTCCTCGCTCGGCCGCTTGCGCGAATTCCATTTCGACAAGCTCAAGATCGATCGCGCCTTCGTCTCCTCCATTCTCGACGACAGGCCGTCGGAACACATCATCCGCGCTATCCTCGCAATGTGCGAAGGGCTCGGCATGGACGTCGTCGCCGAAGGAATCGAGCAGGAAGCGCAGGCCGATCGCCTGGTCCAGTTTGGCTGCGCCGGCGGACAGGGCTATCTGTTCGGCAAGCCGGTCGATGCCGACGCCACGCTCGGCTATCTCCGCGATTCCTTCCGCGGCGCCCTGCGCGCCAAGGCGATCTGACCGGCGGTCCTCCGAGATCCCCAACCCCGACGGTGCTGCCGTGCGCATCCGGTGCGGCGCATTGTCGTTTTGTCTGACATAAGCCCTGAAATTCGGCGGTTCGCCCTTGCCCGCGCGCCTTGCGTGGCTAGGATGCGCGCCGATCACGCTACGGCGCCGCGCGTCTTTCAAGACGCGCAAAGGACGCTGTAGCATTTAACATTTGCGCATGATCCCTTTCCGAAAATCGATCCGATTTTCGGGGTCATGCGCTGGGAGACAACAACGATGATGCCATCGGCGCATTTTGCCGACCTCGAAGGAGCCTCGGTGCTGATCACCGGCGGCGGCTCCGGAATTGGCGCGGCACTGACCGAGGGTTTTGTGCGCCAGGGCGCCAATGTCGCCTTCATCGACATCGCCGACGGCCCAAGCACAGCTCTTGCCGACCGCATCGAGAAAGAATTCGGCCGCCGGCCGCTCTATCTCAAGACCGATTTGCGCGATGTCGAGGCCCTGCGGGCGTCCGCCGCGAAGGCTGCCGAGGCGCATGGCGATGTCACCGTGCTGGTCAACAATGCGGCCTGGGACGAACGCCACGCCGTCGAAGACGTGACGGTCGAGTTCTGGGACAACAACCAAGCCATTAATCTGAGGCCGCATTTCTTCACCGCGCAAGCGGTGGCGCCGGGCATGAAGCGGGCCGGCGGCGGCTCGATCATCAACTTCACCTCGACGTCCTATCTGATCAACCACCCCGACATGCCGTCCTACACGGCCGCCAAGGCCGGTATCCTCGGTCTGACCAAGGGGCTGGCCGGCAAGCTCGGTGTGGACGGCATCCGCGTCAACGCCATCGCGCCCGGCTGGGTGATCACCGAGCGGCAGAAGGAGCTCTGGGTGACCGAACAGGGGCTTGCCGCCCATGTCGCCAAGCAGTGCATAAAACAGGTGATGCAGCCGGACGACATCGTCGGCACCGCGCTGTTCCTGGCCTCGGACGCCTCGCGCATGCTGACAGCGCAGATGCTGGTCGTCGATGGAGGCTTCCTGTGAGCCAAGCCGGCAACGCACCGGCGGTCGCCGCCGTCGACTGGGGCACGACCCGTATGCGGGTCTGGCTGATCGACGGGCAAGGCAATATGCTTGCCGAACGCCGCGGCGATGACGGCCTGATCACCGCGCAGCAAAAGGGCTTTTCGACCATCCTCGAAGGGCATCTGGCGGCGATGGGAGCACCAGCGGCGCTGCCCGTCATCATCTGCGGCATGGCCGGGTCCCGCCAGGGCTGGCTCGAAGCGCCCTATGTCACCGTGCCGGCGCCGCTTACCGCCATCCTTGCGGGTGCCGCCAGCGTGCCCGGCCAAAGCCGCGACATCCGCATCGTTCCGGGCCTTGCCCAGCGGCTGACTGACGCGCCCGACGTCATGCGCGGCGAGGAAACCCAGCTTGCCGGCGCCGGCCTGCCGGCCAGGGGGCGCCAGCTGGTCTGCATGCCCGGCACCCATTCGAAATGGGTGCTGGTCGAGGATGGCGCGGTTGCCGGTTTCGGCACCTGGCCGACCGGCGAGCTGTTTTCCGTGCTTGCCGCGCATTCGATCCTGCGCCACTCGCTCGGCGAGCACCCCAAGCCGGTCACATCGGACAATCCGTTCTTCCGCCGCTGGTGCGAAACCGCATTGGGCGAAGGCGGCGATGTCACCTCGCGGCTGTTTTCCATCCGCGCCGCCGGCCTGCTGCAGGATCTGAAAGCCGACGATGCCGCCGCCTGCCTGTCCGGCCTTTTGATCGGCGGCGAGATCGCCTCCGCCAGCCGCCGGCATGGCGCCGGCGCCGAACCCGTGGTGCTGATTGCCTCCGGCGCGCTGGCCGCACTCTACCAGGCCGCACTTGGTCTTGCTGGGCTTGAGGTCCGGGCCGTCGACGCCGACGAGGCAGTGCGTGCCGGTCTCGTCGAGGCGGCGCGCGAGAACGGCATGATCGCCAGAATTGGAGTTGCCCGATGAGCCAGACCGCACCGTTTCCAAAACTCAAGCGCGGCCTGGTTGCCATCCTTCGCGGGCTCAAGCCCACCGAGGCGATGGCCATGGGCCAGGCGCTGTTCGACGCTGGCATCGAGGCGATCGAAGTGCCGCTGAACTCACCGCAACCGTTCTCGTCGATCGCTCGCATCGTCCAAGTGCTGCCGAAAACGGCGCTGGTCGGCGCCGGCACGGTGCTGACGCCGGCCGATGTCGATGGCTTGCACCAGGCCGGAGGGCGGCTGCTGGTCAGCCCCAACATCGATGCCGAGGTGATGGCGCGCGCCATGCATTACGGCATGGTGACGATGCCCGGCGTGTTCACGCCGACCGAAGCCTTCCAGGCGATCAAGCTCGGCGCCTCGGCCCTGAAATTCTTCCCGGCGAGCGTGCTGGGTGCCGGCGGCATTTCCGCGATGCGCGCGGTGTTGCCGGCGCAGACATTGGTCGGCGCCGTCGGCGGTGTCTCTGAAAAAGATTTTGCCGGCTACAAGGCTGCCGGCGTGACCGCCTTTGGTCTGGGCTCCAGCCTGTTCAAGCCGGGCATGAGCGTCGACGAGGTGGCCGCGCGTGCGCAAGCTGCCGTCGCGGCCTGGGATGCGGTGTTCGGAGAAGCAGGATGAGCGAAGCGATCGTTTCGGTTTTTTCCGATCACGTCTGCCAGCTCGGCGAGGGGCCGAGCTACGATCCCGCCACCGATACGCTCTACTGGTTTGACATCGTCAACAGCCAGCTTCTGGAAAAGCGGCTGTCCGGCGGCGCGACCACCGTGCATGAGCTTGGCCAAATGGCGAGCGCCATCGCCGTCATCGACGACAAGCGCCAGCTGATCGCCGCCGAGACCGGCCTTTATGTCCGCGATGTCGCGACCGGCAAGCTGACGCTGCACACGCCTGTCGAGGCCGACAATCCGGTCACGCGCTCCAACGATTCCCGCGTCCATCCCTGTGGTGCCCTGTGGATGGGCACCATGGGCAAGGGCGAGGAAAAAGGCGCGGGTTCGATCTACTGGTTTTTCAAGGGCGAACTGCGCCAGCTGTTTTCGGACATCACCGTCTCCAATTCGATCTGTTTTACCGAGGATGGCGCGATCGCTTACTACACCGACACCTCGACCGGGCTGCTGATGCGCGTCGCCTGCGACCCGGCGACCGGTCTGCCTGCCGGTGAGCCCAAGCTGTTCGTCGACCACCGCTCGGCCAAGGGCTATGTCGACGGGTCGGTGCTCGACCGCGACGGCATCCTGTGGAACGCCGTCTGGGGCGGCAGCGTCATCGAAGCCTACGGACCCGACGGCAAGCTCGTCCGCACGGTCGCCATGCCGGTGACGCAGCCATCCTGCCCAGCCTTCGTCGGCGCCAAGGCCGACCGGCTGGCGGTCACCTCCGCCTGGTCGGGCAAGGATGAGAAGCAGCGTCTGCTGGATCTGCAGGGCGGCATGACCTTTCTGCTCGATATTCCCGTCAACGGCCGCTTCGAGCCGCGCGTGCTGATCGCCTGATCGAACTGGATTCTATGGTCGGACGGTGCGTTGTCACGCCACCGCCCGCACCGTGTCGGTTTCGCGAGAGCCTGACGTCTCGACCATGCGATGGTAGGTGATCGTACCGCCGGGAATCGTTCATCTCATGCCAAGCCGTAAGCCGAAACTGATACTCGTCCATGAGCCGGAAAAGGCTTGTTTCGACCGTCTGGTCGCCGACGGCCATGCGCCGCAGCGCGCAACCGAAATCGCGTCCTATCTGGCGCAGTCGACCGATCTCGCTCCTGAATTCGAGGTGCTTGGCCGTGCCTGCCAGGCACGCGGCCTGTCGTTCGCGCCGGTGGCGCTCGACGACGCCGCAAGCGTCCTCGCCGGTGAGCACCCCAGCATAACGCTGGTCTGGACGCTGACCGACGGCATTGCCTATTTTCGCGGCGGGGCGGCGCCCGCTTTGGCGCGACTGGGCGGTTTCAAGACAATCGGCGCCGACGATGCGCTGTTTGCGCTCTGCCAGGACAAGTTCCGCTCCGGCGCCGTGCTCGGCGCGCTCGGCCTGCCGGTGCCACAGGCTGGGCTCGCGCGTGACGGCCAATGGCTGGTCGAGCCGCCGGCCTCGCCCGCCGGCTGGTTCGTCAAGCCCAACCGGCTCGGCGCCAAGATCGGCATCTGGCCGGAGTCGCGCTGCAGCGATCTCGCCCACGCTTTGGAGCTCAGCCGGCGCGTCTTTTCGGCCTATCGCGACGATGTCGTCGTCCAGCCCTACGTCGCCGGCCGCAACGTGCGCGCCAGTTTCCTTAGCCTGATGCCGGGCGCGGGAGTCGAAGTGCTTGGCGTGGCCTTTGTCGATTCAGGCGCCGATTTCCAGACCATGGCCGACAGCCTGGCGCTCTACGGCGACACTGGCGAGGCAGCGAAAGCGGCGGGACATTACGCCGAGCCGGAGCTCGTCGCGGTCGCCGACAGCCAGCCGGTCGCCGACGCCAGGATCCGTGCGATCGCCGGGCGGCTGATGAGCGGGCTCGGCCTGCGCGACGTGTTTTCCATCGATCTCAGGGTCGAGGCCGACGACACCGTCCACCTCATCGAGTTCGAGGTCTGCCCCGGCCTGCCCTGCTTCGATTTCCGCGCCTATTGCCGCCAGCAATGGGGTCTCGAGCTTGCCGATGCCATAGCCGAGACAGCGGCGAGCCGGCTGATCGGCCAAGAGCATCGCGCCTGAAGGCGCTACGGCAGATCGCGGGCCGACCGGCGGACGCGTTTCACTACGGCATTCGCTCGACCGCCTGCAAGGCGGGATCCATCTTGTCCCAGGCATGGCCGTGGCTCGTGTAAGTCACCATCTGTGGGCTGAACTGTTCCGGATCGTCGAGGCTGGCCGCATGGACCGCTATGAATTCCGGCATGGCGACGGATATCAGAAAGACCGGCGTTCCGCAGGTTGGACAGAAGGTGTGGATTTTTTCATTGCCGCTGGCGCCCGCCACGCGCCAGGTGCTCACCTCCCCGGTAATGGCCATATCGGCACGCTGGCCGAAGGTCAGGTAGGATCCGTGGCCGGTGCCTGAGCGCTTCTGGCAATCGCTGCATTGGCAGTGGTTCTGGAAGATAGGCTCGTCATTGGTCTCGTAACGGATCGCGCCGCATGCGCAGCCGCCGGTATAGTGGTTGGTCATTGTCGTTCTCCACGGGTCTGATTCTGCTCGAGGCCGCAACATCAGGCCGATTTCGGCCTGGCGAAAATATCGATGCCGCTGCCGGTTTCGAGGAAGGATTTCAGGCTGGACAGCACCGCCGGCCAGCCCTGGCTGACGCCCTTCGCCATGCCGCTGCCGGCCTCGAGCTCGTCATGGCTGACGGTCAGCCGCACCATGGTGTCGTATTCCTCGATGGCGAACGTCACCCGGCTGGTTTTCGACGGATCGTCTGCCTGCGAAGCGTTCGCCCAGGTGATGACGAGGCGGGTCGGCGGCGAAATCTCGACGACCTTGCCGACGAGTTCGACGGTCCGTTCGTCATTGGCGCGGATGTGTTCCCATTTCGAGCCCGGCGTCCATTCGGAGACGTTCTCGTGGCCCCAGTAGCGTTTTGCGATCTCGGGCTTGATTATCGCCTCGAACACCTTCTGCGGCGTCGAGCGGATATAGGTCACGTAGACAAAGCTCGTGGTCTCTCTGGTGGTCATTGGTCTTCTCCTTCGAGTTCCTGCTTCAGGTCGTGCAGCAGGCTGAGCCGCTGCCGTTCGAATTTCCGTACCCAGCGCTCGTAGACTTCGTGCAGCGGCACGGGATTGATGAAATGCAGCTTTTCGCGGCCGCGCTTGACCGTGCTCACCAGGTTGGCCGCCTCCAGCAGGTCGAGGTGCTGGGTGGCGGATTGCCTGGCCATGTCCAGATGATCGCAAAGCTGACCGAGCGTCTGCCCGTTCTGCTCGCACAGAAGGTCGAGCAGCCTTCTGCGCGTCGGGTCGCCCAGCGCTTTGAAAACCTTGTCGGCGTCCATCTGCCTCACTCTGTTGTAAGGCAGAATATGCAGGTAAATACCTGCATGTCAACCGGCAATCCGACCGGCGTTGAATGACCGCTCGTCGGCACGGCTCCGCACCTGGCAACTGCTCCAGGCAGATCACCGTGAAATCGCGGAGCAAAGATATGTAAAATGAGCCTGCGAGGCTTCAAACGCCGCCAGGCTCTATCCGATTTTGAGCACGTCTCCGGCTAAAACCGGAACTATGCTTGCAGGGGACCTCAGGCGCCCTCGACCAGGACGATCTCGCCATCGGCGACCTTCTGGCGGATGGCGGCGGCGCGCTGGTATTCCGGCGAATGGTAGCAATCGTGTGCGGCAGCCAGCGATTCGAACTCGATGATGACATTGCGTGCGCGGCCGGGGCCTTCGGCCTTTTCATGCTCGCCGCCGCGCGCCAGGAACTTCGCGCCGAAGCGCTCGAAGGCAGGTTTGGCGGCGGCGACATAGTCCTTGTAGCCTTCCGCGTCGCGCACATCGACACGAGCGATCCAATATCCTTTGGGCATTTTCTTGGTCTCCGAACTTGTTCCTGGAAATCTCAGGCCGAGCGCATCTCGTCGAGGATGGCTTCGGCCGCTTCCCGTTTGTTGGCCGCAGCAATGATCGGACGGCCGACGACGAGGTGGCTGGCGCCGTTGCGAATCGCCTGGCCCGGCGTCACCACGCGCTTCTGGTCGCCATGGTCGCTGCCCGCCGGCCGGATGCCGGGCGTCACCACCGCCATGTCGGGTCCCACGATCCGGCGCACCGCCTCGGCCTCCGCGGCCGAGCAGACGATGCCGCCCATGCCGGCATGCAGCGCCTGTTCCGAGCGCCTAAGCACCAGCGTATGCGGATCGTACTCATAGCCGACGTCGATCATGTCCTGCTCGTCCATCGAGGTCAGAACGCTGACGGCAAGCAGGCAAAGGTCGCTGCCTCTGGCCGCCTCTACGGCGGCCTGCATAGCCTTGGGATAGGCGTGAATGGTCAGCATGGTCACGCCCATCTTGACGATGTTCTCGACACCCTTGGCCACCGTGTGGTCGATGTCGAGCAGCTTCATGTCCAGGAAGACGTTGGTGCCGCCGCTGGCCAGCTCCCTGGCGAAGTCGAGCCCGCCGGCGAAGGCAAGCTGGTAGCCGATCTTGTAGAAGGAGACGATGCCGTCGAGTTCGCGCACTGCCTGCTCGGCTTGCTTCACTGTCGGCACGTCGAGGCCGACGATGAGCCGGTCGCGCATGCTGTTGGCGATCATGCCTCGATCCGGGTGGACAGCAGGCGCGAGGTCTCGATCAGCGTGCGGCATAGGTGCTCCATCGATTTGTGCAGTCTTTCGTCACGGAAATTTCCATCCTCGTCGAAGGCGTCACCGCCGTCGGGCACCGAGCATTCCGGCGTCACCACCTCCATCTGGCAACGCACCAGCACCGCGCGCAGATGGTTGATGCAGCGGATACCGGCAAAGTGCCCGTTGGAGGACGAGCAGAGGCCAACGACCTTGCCGGCCAGCGGCCTGACTGGCCGGCCACCATCCCTGCGCACCCGGCTCACCCAGTCGATCGTGTTCTTGAGCAGCGGCGGAATGGAGCCGTTATATTCGGGTGTGGCGATCAGCAGCCCGTCATGGGCGATCACCAGACGCCCGAGTTTCTGGGCGTTTTCGGCAACGCCTTTTTCCTTTTCCAGGTCCTCGTCCATGATCGGCAGGGGGTAGTCGGCAAGCGAGATGCGGGTCACCTCGGCGCCTTGCATGGCAAGTTCCTTCTGCGCCACGTCGGCGGCCCTGCCGCTATAGGCGCCGCTGCGCACCGAGCCGGCGAAGACGAGGATTTTCGGGATCACTGCCATTGGCCACCCTTGTTCCCGGACAGGTACAGCCAAGGGCGGCTCAAATCAACGGCTGGATAGGGGAATAGGGCAGTAGGGGAATATGGGAGTAGAAAATAGCCTGGAAATGGAACCCTTCATCCCTACTCCCTTACTCCCCTATTGCCTTATTCCCTTCTCACTTAGTGCGCTTCGCGGCGATAGATCCACAGCTGCGTCGGCGGAATGTTGCGGAGGATGAAATCGAAATGTTTGACCGTATAATTGCCGCGGCCGGGTGGGATCGGCGACATCGGTCCGTAGGTCAACTGCACGATCGGCCGTCCGGCCGGGATGCGGTCGAGCAGGCTCTCGATATAGGCAATGCGCTGGGCGACTGGAAAGTTGAGCAGCGGCACGCCGGAAACGACGGAATCGAAGATCATCCCGCTCTTGTCGCCAAGCGTGGCGTTGAGGTTGAAGGCGTCGCCCTCGATGACGTTGACGCCGGGATAGAGCCGCCGCAGGTGACGAACGAAATCCGTGGAATATTCGACAGCGTAGAGGTTTTCGGGGCGTACGCCCTGGGCGAGGATGGCGCGGGTGATGACGCCGGTACCGGGACCGACCTCGAGCACTGGCAGGCCGGATTTAGGATTGACGATCGAGGCCATCTTGCGCGCGGTGATCGAACTGGTCGGCACGATCGAGCCAACCGTCTTCGGCTTGTCGATCCAGCCCTTGAAGAATTTGAGTTCGTCGTCGAACTTTTCGACAAGCGCCTTCCGCAGTCCAGGGCCACGTGTCATGCAAGCTCTCCTCAGCGCTCCCCGCAAAGTTACTTAGCACCTGAGCGATGCTAGGCAAGGCGCGGCCGGACGCATGTCGTGGATAAGATAATTTTCGTCGCGTCTCAAGGGGTGACGCGATTCAAGGACTTACGCGTGGCAAATCGGCTTACGCGGGCCAAAGTGCATCAACGCTCGCCGAAAGACTCGAAGAAATCCTTCATACGGGCGAAAAAGCCGCTCGATTGAGGCGAATTGTCCTGCGAGGAGAGCTGTTCGAACTCCTCCAGAAGTTCGCGCTGGCGCCGGGTCAGGTTCTGCGGCGTCTCGACCGCGGTCTGGATGTAGAGGTCGCCGACATTGGGCTGGCGCAGCACAGGCATGCCCTTGCCCTTGAGGCGGAACTGGCGCCCGTTCTGCGTTCCTTCGGTCACCTTGACCTTGGTCTGCGTGCCGTCCAGCGTCGTCACCTCGAAGGAGCCGCCAAGGGCTGCCGTCGTCATCGAGATCGGCACCTTGCAATACAAGTCGGCGCCGTCGCGCTGGAAGAACTCGTGCGGTTTGACCGCCAGGAAAATATAGAGGTCGCCCGAGGGCCCGCCGCGCAGGCCGGCTTCGCCCTCATTGGCAAGGCGGATGCGGGTGCCGTCCTCGATGCCGGCCGGGATGTTGACCGACAGCGAACGCTCCTCGGTGACGCGGCCCTGGCCGGCGCATTTCGGGCACGGGTCCTTGATCGTCTGGCCGCGCCCCTGGCATTGCGGGCAGGTCCGTTCGATCGAGAAGAAGCCTTGCGTGGCGCGCACCTTGCCGTGGCCGTTGCACATCGAGCAGGTGACGGGCTGGGTGCCGGGCTTGGCGCCGCTGCCCGAACATTCAGAGCACGAGATCGACGCCGGCACCCGGATCTGTGCGGTCTTGCCGGCAAAAGCCTCTTCCAGGGTGATTTCCATGTTGTAGCGCAGGTCGGCGCCGCGCTCGCGGCCGCCCGACGAGCGGCGCTGGCGCCCGCCCATCATGTCGCCGAAAATGTCCTCGAAAATGTCGGCGAAGCCGCCGGCGCCAAAGCCCTGGGCCCCGCCATTCATGCCGCCCTGTTCGAAGGCGGCGTGACCGAAGCGGTCATAGGCCGCGCGCTTCTGCGGGTCTTTCAACGTCTCGTAGGCTTCGTTGATTTCCTTGAACTTGTGCTCGCAGGAATGGTCGCCGGGGTTGCGATCGGGATGGAACTGCATGGCGAGCTTGCGGAAAGCGCTCTTGAGCTCCTTCTCATCGGCGCCTTTTTGCACGCCCAGCGTCTCGTAGAAATCAGCTTTCATTTTTTCCCGCTGTCCGGATGCTCAACGTCTTGAAGCATTGTTGCGTCTCTTGCCGGCACTGACGCTTCGATTTAGGTGCGATGGAAGGGGGATGCCAGTGTCGACGCGGCTTTGCCTGCATTTTTTCAGCAAGGCCCGCTGTTTTTCTGCAAGGGGTTGCAAAAAAGCCCGGCCTTCGCCGGGCTTTTCGCTTTATCTTGCCGTCAAACGGTTCAGGCCGACTTCTTCTTGTCGTCGTCCTCGTCGATTTCCTCGAAATCGGCGTCGACAACGTCACTGTCCTTGGCGGCGTCCGCCTTGGCGTCGGCTTCCGCCGCTTCCTTCTGCGAAGCCTCGTACATGGCCTGGCCAAGCTTCATAGAAGCCTCGGCCAGCGCCTGGCTCTTGGCTTCGATGTCGGCCGCGTCGTCGCCTTCGGTCGCGGTCTTCAGCGCCGCGATCGCGTCGGAGATCGCCGTGCGCTCGCCTTCCGAAACCTTGTCACCATATTCCTTCAGCGACTTCTCCGAGGAATGCAGCAGCGCTTCGGCCTGGTTGCGGGCCTCGACCAGCGCACGCCGCTTCTTGTCGGTCTCGGCATTGGCCTCTGCGTCCTTGACCATCTTCTCGATGTCGGCGTCCGAAAGACCGCCCGATGCCTGGATGCGGATCTGGTGCTCCTTGCCGGTGCCCTTGTCCTTGGCCGAAACGTTGACGATGCCGTTGGCGTCGATGTCGAAGGTGACCTCGATCTGCGGTACGCCGCGCGGCGCCGGCGGAATGCCGACCAGGTCGAACTGGCCGAGCGCCTTGTTGTCGGCGGCCATTTCGCGCTCACCCTGGAAGACCCGGATGGTCACTGCCGACTGTGAGTCCTCGGCCGTCGAGAACACCTGGCTCTTCTTGGTCGGGATCGTCGTGTTGCGTTCGATCAGGCGGGTGAACACGCCACCCAGCGTCTCGATGCCGAGCGACAGCGGCGTCACGTCGAGCAACAGCACGTCCTTGACGTCGCCCTGCAGCACGCCGGCCTGGATGGCGGCGCCGAGAGCGACGACCTCATCCGGATTGACGCCCTTGTGCGGCTCCTTGCCGAAGAACTGCTTCACGATTTCCTGGATCTTGGGCATGCGGGTCATGCCGCCGACCAGAACGACTTCGTCGATCTCGCCCGCCTTCAGGCCGGCATCCTTCAACGCCGCCTTGCAAGGGGCAATCGTGCGCTGGACGAGGTCGTCGACCAGCTGCTCGAACTTGGCGCGCGTCAGCTTCAGCGTCAGGTGCTTCGGCCCGGTCGCGTCGGCGGTGATGAAGGGCAGGTTGATTTCGGTCTGGGTGGTCGACGACAGCTCGATCTTGGCCTTTTCAGCCGCCTCCTTGAGGCGCTGCAGGGCAAGCTTGTCGTTCTTCAGGTCGATGCCCTGTTCCTTCTTGAACTCGGCCGCCAGGTATTCGACCAGGCGCATGTCGAAATCCTCGCCGCCGAGGAAGGTGTCGCCATTGGTCGACTTGACCTCGAACACGCCGTCGCCGATTTCGAGCACCGAAATGTCGAACGTGCCGCCGCCAAGGTCATAGACGGCAATGGTCTTGCCTTCCTTCTTGTCGAGGCCATAGGCAAGCGCTGCCGCGGTCGGCTCGTTGATGATGCGCAGCACTTCAAGGCCGGCGATCTTGCCGGCATCCTTGGTCGCCTGGCGCTGGGCGTCGTTGAAATAGGCCGGAACGGTGATGACCGCCTTCTCGACCTTTTCGCCGAGATAGGCTTCCGCCGTCTCCTTCATCTTCTGCAGGATCATGGCCGAAATCTGCGAGGGCGACTGCTTCCTGCCGCCGGCTTCGACCCAGGCATCGCCATTGTCGCCCTTGACGATCTTGTAGGGGACAAGCTTCTTGTCCTTCTCCGTCACCGGATCGTCATAGCGGCGGCCGATCAGGCGCTTGACCGCGAAGATGGTGTTTTCAGGATTGGTGACCGCCTGGCGCTTGGCCGGCTGGCCGACCAGACGTTCGTCGTCGCCCGAGATGGCGACGATGGAAGGCGTCGTGCGCGCGCCTTCCGCATTCTCGATTACCTTGGGCTCCTTGCCATCCATGATGGCGATGCAGGAGTTGGTGGTGCCGAGATCGATACCGATTACTTTTGCCATTTCTCTAGTCTCTCCGCTAAGCAGGCTCTCAGGACCCGTACAGGCGTTCCGACGAAAGCCCCTGTTCACAAGAAATCCCGTTCCGGCAACCGGCATTCCGGCGCCGAACGGCTTGGCGCGTATATAAGAACAGGCGGCATCGCGCGCAAGCATTCTGCGCAGGCCTCCCATGAACCTTTCCATCTCCGCCCGCGACTGATCTCCAGGTGCCGCATGGTGCGGCCCGGAAAGGAAGCCCCCATGACCAATAACCCAGAGGCTCTGAGGTCTCCGGGAACAACAGGAGCTCGGCGCGACCACCGCCTTCGGGACGGGGTCGATGCGCTGGGCTTTCCGCTGATTCCGTTGACCCTGCGTAAGACCAGGCGTATCGTCGTCTTGAGGAAAGCAGACAATTCGATCAGGGAAGAACGAGCCGGACCGCCGCGCCTTGCCCTGATTTGCGCGGCCAGCCCCGACGTTCTCCCGTCGACTACGGGGGGTAGTGTCATGTCTCGCATCCGCGGCTCGTTCGTGTCGTCTCTTGATGGCGGCTTGCGCCGTGCTGTGCATCCAGGCGGGTTGCTGGCGCTGGCACTCGGCCTGTGGCTGGGCGCCGCGCAGGCGCAGGAAACCCGGATCATCTATCCCGGCTCGATGGCGGTGACCGGATTCTCCGGCACCATCATTCCCAATTTCGACCCCCCTGATTCCGAAAAAGAGGGCCTGCCGCCCGGCGTCGATCCGGTCGACGAAACCTTCATCGACCCCACGCGCGCCACCTTGCGCGTGTTCGACGTTTCGCATCTGGGCGGCCCAGCCTCCGGCCAGCTGGTCAACACGCCGCCGCCCTTCGAGGTGACGGCGGAGCAGATCGGCCAGGTGTTCGGCGTCACCTATGATGACGGCGTGCGCGACGGCGTTCCATCGGGCATTCCCAATCTCTATGCCGGCGCCACCTCGCTGCACGGCATCCGTATCGTCACCCCGGATGCCGACGATGACGGCCGCCCCGAGAGGCAGCGCCGCGGCGCTGCCGGCGCCACCTTCATGGATGGCCAGTTCGGCACCGAAAACGGTGGCGGGCCGGGCGCCGTCTGGAAGATCGACGGCATCACCGGCCAGGTCTCCAAATTCGCCGACATCGACACCAACAGCGGTCCCGGCATCGGCAATCTCACTTTCGACGCCACTCACCGCGAGTTCTTTGCGTCCGATCTCGACACCGGCCTGATCCATCGCATCGACGCCGAAGGCAGACTGATCGACAGCTTCGATCACGGCGTTGCCGGCCGGCCCACGCATGGGCTCGCTCCCGTCGCCGACGATGGTTCGGTGATGGACATACAAGGTGCCGCCTTCGATAGCGAAGACCCCGACAGCTGGGGCTACACGCAGGACGAGCGCCGCGTCTGGGGTGTCTCCTACCATGGCGGCCGGCTCTACTATTCGGTCGGCGAAAAGTCGGAAATCTGGTCGGTGGGCATCGCTCGCGACGGCAGTTTTGCCGGTGACCCGCGCTGGGAACTGACGGTCAGGGCCGACAAGGACTACGCCGTCACCGACATCGCCTTCGACAACAGCGGCTTCATGTACCTGGCCCAGCGCGGTCCGGTCGAGAACCGTTACGATTACAGCCAGTTCGCCGATTCCGGTAAAGGCGAGGTCATCCGCTATTTCCGGGAGAACCCGGACGATCCGGAAACGGAATCGGTCTGGGTCGAAGTGCCGCAGGAATATGCGGTCGGCTTCCCCCAAGGCAACCGGCAGTCGGCCGGCGGCCTCGACCTGCAATATGGCTATGACGCCGACGGCAATCTCGACAGCTCCGTCTGCACGCAGACGCTGGTCAACACGGGCGACAAGCTGCGCGACAATCCTTCACTCGCCGAACAGCTCGCAGCCGGCGGGCCGCTGGCCGTACACGGTGTGCAGATCACGCCGAAAGAGCTGGTCAAGCCGGCCAATGTGCCGCCCTTCGGCTCATGGTTCGTCGACTTCGACGGTTATTTCGAAGACCCGGAGGTCGAGGGCCATGTCGGCGATGTTGCCGTCTGGCACCCTTGCGAGGGCCGCGCCGGCTATTACGAGGAAATCCCGGGCGGCTACCTGCCCCCCTTCTACCCGCCGGATTTCCCACCACCCGGCAACCTGCCTCCATGTCTCGACGTCGACGACGTCCAGTATTACTGCACGCCTTCCGGCCTCGAGGCCGATCTCTATCTCCATGACCATGCCGGCTTCGGCGGCGATTCGATCAAGGTCCAGTCCAGGACGCCAGGCGTCGGGGTGACATCATCCCAGTCGCATGCGCCCGGCAAGCCTTACACGATCGACATCACCGGCCACTATCCGGGTGACACAGTCGATGTCGGGCTCTGCTTCTACAGGAAGTCCGACAAGGACAAGGGTGGCTATTACCCTTGCTGCAAGATGACTTTGCCGCTCAGAACCCCAGCCGCCAGCTGCGAACGTTGAGGAGGGGAAGATGAAAAATCTCGCACTCTCCCCGCTCGCAACGAACGCCCAAACAACCGTCATGGAGACGATCATGAAACCCCTGTCATACGCCAGGCGCGGCGCGCGCTGGCTGATGGCGGCCGGTATCGCGGTCGCCATGTTCACCCCGGTGCAAGGCTTTGCAGAAGACGCTGCCTCGATCACCCCGGAGCTGAAGCTCGATCTTGATAGTTCGCGCGTCGTCACTCCGAGGCCTGACCAGGTGGTGCCTTTCTTCACCAAGACAGGCACTCAAAGAGGCTGCGATTACGTCGTCTACTCGCTGAGCTTCGGCTTGCGCGGCGATCCGCAGGGCCTTGCCGACCCGAGCCTCGAGGCCAGGCTGAAGAAGGTCAGGATCGACTTCAAGGACCAGCTTCCGCACGGCCTTGCGATCATCAACGTCAACGTGTCCGGCGACGGCACGGATTCGTCCGGCGGACCACTGCCGGGTGCAACGATCAGCACTTCGGCAAATCCGAACGATACTGCCACGGTTTCCGATTTCCGCATCTCCACGTCCGATGTCGACGGCGTCGGCGCTGCCAACGAGCGTGTGATCAACTTCGCGATCACGGCCAAGATCGATCGTGCGGCATTTCCCGCGCCGACGATCGTCGACAACCAGGGCATGATCAAGGTGACGGCCGGACCGGGCACCGGGACCATCATCCCATCGCAGGATCCGAGCAAGCCCGACGACGGTGACTTCAAGACCGGCGTGAAGACCTCGATCAAGATCGACGTCACCAAGTGCAATCCGCCACCGCCACCTCCCGGCAAGGAATGCTTCAAGGTGGAACGCGGTACGGTCGACTGCGTGCCCGGCGGCGGCGCCTTCATCTATCACATGCCGGTCGGCCCGGAGATGGGCGGCAAGTGGGTGCAGGTGTCGACGAGCACGCCCGGCATCAACATCATCCCCGATACCCAATTGGTGCCGGCGGGCGGCGGTGTGCTCAACTGGAAGATCGTCGGTGCCTCGCCCGGCGACGTCATCCACCTCATCGTCACCGGCATCGAAACCTATGCCGGTCCGAAGGAAGGCTGGGGCCTGTGCTGCACGCAGACGATCGACATCGTCATCCCGCGTGACCAGAGGTGCCCGCCCAGGGACAAGGAGCCGGACCTCAAGGTCGAGAAACGCGCCGACGTGACGCGTTGCACGATGGGCGGCGGCTGCGACTTCACCATCAGGGTCACCAATGTCGGCACCGGTGCCTACCACGGCAAGATCGTGCTCGACGAGGTGACGCTGCCGGCCGGCTCGACGCTCGATTCAGGGCCAAATCCACCTTGGGTCTGCGTACCCGGAACCACCCCGATGACCTGCACCTATCCGGTGACCACGCTCAATCCGGGGGCCTCCGTCGACCTCAAGCTCGGCTTCAAGCCGGCCGGAGGCTGGCAAGGCGGTGCTTTACGCAACTGCGCCACCTACAATTATGGCGCCAGCGGCAAGCCGCTGTTCGGCAGCCAGTCGAACGATCGCGGCTGTGCCTCGATCCCGATCTGCCGGCGCGGCGACCGTGACCGCGACTGCCGGCCGCCGGTGGAGAAGAAGGTCGACCTGATCCTGAAGAAGCGTGCCCGCGTCCCGGTCTGCTCGGCCGACGGCATCTGCACCTTCGTGATCGACATCATCAACAACGGCAGCGCCACCTACAATGGACCGCTGACGGTCATCGACAATTATCCCGGCGGCGCGCCGTCCTCCTCGACCTTCGGGCCGAGCCCGCCCTGGACATGCGGACCGAACGGCCCCGGCCAGTTCCGCTGCGACAATGCCGGCATCTCGCTGCCTGCGGGCGCCTCGACGCCGATCTTCGTGAAGGCGGTCATGCCGGCCGGCTACCAGTCGGACATTGTCGAGAATTGCGCTGAGGTGAAGCCCATCGCCGGTGAAAACGACCTCACCAACAACAAGGCCTGCGCCAAGGAACGCTTCCGTCATCCCAATGGCGGCAAGCCGACCCTGCGCATCACCAAGGTGTGCAACGGCTCGCTCGCCGGTGCCGCGGTCGTCTCTTGCCGCATCACCGTCATCAGCCTTGGCACCGCTGCCCCCAACGGTCCGGTGCGGGTCAACGATGCCGCCACGCTGGTGGCCGGCGGCGCGCCCGTCCAGATCCAGACCGTCACCCCCGACGGCGCGGAATGGGCGTGCGGACCGGTTCCGGCCAATGCGCTGTCGTGCCAGATTCCCGGTGCCGTCATGACACCTGGAACCAGCCGCCACTTCGACGTGACGGTCTCGGCGAATGGCGCGTTCGAAAACTGCGCGCGCGGCTCCTATGGGCCTGCGCCGGGCGACGACGTCGTCTATCCCTTTGGCCAGGCCTGCGCCAAGGGCGGCGGTTCTTCGACCATCCGTGTCGAAAAGACCGGCGACCGCGAATGCAGGCTCGGCCAACCCTGCTCGTTCGAGATCACCATCACCAATGACGGAGCGACCGCCTTCTCCGGGCCGGTCCGCATCGGCGATGCGATCGGCGTGGAGGGGCTCGGCAGGCTGGAAGGCGTTGAGATCACCTCGATCGATCCGCCCTTCGGCTGCTCGCCGGAACCGGCAACCTTGCCTGCGTCCTGCATTGCCAACCTGACGCTCGGCGCCGGCGAAAGCCGGGTGCACCATGTCACCGTGGTCATTCCCGACGACGGCCGCCTGGCCAATCTGCAGGGCAATGTCAGCGGCCAGAACTGCGTCGGCGTGCTGTCTCCCGACACACGGGTGCAGGGCGGTGGCGACGTGCTTGGCGGCGATCAGACCAATGTGCAGGGCGATCGCGGCAAGGCCTATGCCTGCCATCCCTTCACCATTAGCCAGGAGACGAGGAAGGAATGCTCGCAAGGCTTCGTCATGAACGATGCCGGCCGCTGCGTTTGCCCCGAAGGCACCACCTACCGCAACGGCCAGTGCTCGCCGGGCGGTGGTATCGTGCCGAAGCCGGAACAGCCGAAACGCTGTGTGCTGCTCGAGGGCCAGATCCGCACCGAGGACGGACGCTGCGTCTGCCCACGCGGAACCGGGCTCGAGAACGGCAGGTGTGTCAGGACCGACAAGCCCGAGCAGTGCACTATCCGTGGCCAGGTCCACAATGCGGATGGCGATTGTGTTTGCCCCAGGGGAACCGAGATCAGGGGCAATGCCTGCCGCCCGATCCAGCCAAAGCCGGAGCAGTGCACGATCCGTGGCCAGGTCCACGATGCCGATGGAGACTGTGTCTGCCCGCGAGGGACCGAGGTGCGCAATGGCGCCTGCCGTCCGATCCGGCCGAAGCCTGAGCAGTGCATCATCCGTGGCCAGGTCCACGACGCGGACGGAGACTGCGTCTGCCCGCAAGGCAACGAGGTCAGAAACGGCGCCTGCCGCCCGATCCGGCCAAGGCCTGACCAGTGCACCATCCGTGGCCAGGTCCACGACGCCGACGGCAATTGTGTCTGCCCGAGGGGTACCGAGGTGCGGGGCAATGCCTGCCGGCGCAAGCAGCCGACGCAGGAGCAGTGCGACATACGCGGCCAGGTCCACAACAAGCGCGGCGAATGTGTCTGCCCGCGCGGCACCGAGGTGATCAACGGCGCATGCCGCAGGCAGGAGGTGGAATGCGCACCGGGCTCGCAGATGATCGATGGCCAGTGCCAGCCGATCATCAGGAGGCGCTGCCCGGAAGGCACGATCGGGCGCTACCCGAACTGCCGGGCGGTCCGCGGACAACCGTCGCTGGAGCTGAACCCCGGCCTGCTGCTGCAGCAGGTGCTGCCACGGCGCAGGCCGCAAGTCGAACAGCGGCAGGACCAGGTTCCAGACAGAATCCTGAAGCTCCAGCAGCAATAACCACCTGCTCGACGCGAGACCAGAAACCCCGCCGGAGCAATCCGGCGGGTTTTTCTTCGCAGCTGTGGGGACAAGCGGGAATTGGCCGCAGCATGATCGCGGATAACGGCACGCGTCCCAGCCTGCGCGTCGACCGCGCCTGCACCCTCGACAAGTCGGCTGCGGCGCATTAGGCAGTCGATAGGGTGGCCAACGAGAAGGACACTCGGAAAGGCCGCATCCATGAGCAGAAAGTCCCTGATTGCACCATCGGTGCTGGCATCGGATTTTTCCAAACTCGGCGATGAGGTCGAAGCGGTAGCGGCAGCCGGCGCCGATTGGATACATCTCGATGTTATGGACGGGCATTTCGTGCCCAACATCACCTTTGGCCCGCCAGTGATCAAGGCGATCCGCAACCGCACCAAGGCCTTCTTCGACTGCCATCTGATGATTGCCCCGGCCGACCCCTATCTGGCCGCTTTCGCCGAGGCCGGCTGCGACGGTTTGACCGTCCATGCCGAGGCCGGCCCGCATCTTGACCGCTCGCTGCAGACCATCAGGAATCTTGGCAAGAAGGCCGGTGTGTCGCTCAATCCGGCGACGCCGGAAAGCGTGGTCGAATACGTGCTCGACCGGCTCGACCTGATCCTGATCATGACCGTCAATCCGGGCTTCGGCGGCCAGGCCTTCATCCCAGCGATCGTCGACAAGGTGAAGCGGGTCAAGGCCCTCATCGGAGGCCGGCCGATCCGAATCGAGATCGACGGCGGTGTTTCAGCCGAAACCGCGCCGCTGGTCACCGCTGCCGGCGCCGACGTGCTGGTGGCGGGCGCCGCCATCTTCAAAGGCGGCAGCGTCGAGGCTTATCGGCAGAACATCCAGGCGATCAGGACGGCAGCCGATAAGGCAGCCGGTTGACCAGCAGTGTTCCCGCGTCGGTCCTGCATGCCGGCTAAGGTTCTGGTGCCGGGCGGGTTTGTGAAGCTTTTGGGGCAACGGCATCGGATGTGAGCGATTGCCTGATTCGGTTTTCAGCTCCGTCGTCTATGCCCAAAGCAGACAGTTGATCTCGCGCGAATACAAAAGAACAAAAAGAACAGATTCTCCTGCGTGCATACAAAACATGTTAAGTGCCCGCAGGTTGTGAAAAAGCGCGGAATTACAGCACTGAACTCCGAAATGCCGCATATTCCTTTGTGCTAAAGTACAATAACGTGATCTTCTGCTTGAGCAGGCGAATCTTCGCGCTGTATGGTACAAGTACGAGAAGGCGAATGCTTTCGGACTCGAATCGCCCGGGACAAGTCCTGGGGACAAGGAGTCGCTTTGACATACGGAGCTGCCAATCTGAACGACGACGCAGCCGGACCGAAGAGCACGCTTGCCACTACGGTCTATCAGCAATTGCGGGACGATCTTCTCGGCGGTGTCCTTGAAGCCGAGAGCAAGCTGCGGGTCGAGTGGGTGGTCTCCAAATATGGAGCCGGCGCCTCGCCTGTCCGCGAAGCCCTCAATCGCCTCGCCTCGGAAGGGCTTCTCGGCCGGCACGACCAGCGCGGCTTCTTCATCATGCCGGTCAGCGCCTCGGAACTCGAGGAGCTGACGCGCACCCGCTGCTGGCTCGAGGAGCGAGCGCTTCGCGAATCCATCACCCACCGCACCGCCGAATGGGAAGAACAGCTCGTGCTGGCGCTGCATCGCCTGGGACGCGCGTCACGTCTGGCACCGCAGAATCTCTTCTCGCTCAATCCCGATTGGGAGAGGCTGCATCGCATCTTCCACAGGGTGCTGATTTCGGCCTGCCGGTCGCAATGGCTGGTGGGGTTTTGCGACCAGCTCTCCGATCACGCCTATCGCTACCGGCAAATGGCCAATGATGGCGAAGGCGTCCAGCGCGACGATTTCGGCGAGCATCGTCTGATCGCCGAATATGCCCTGGACGGCAATGCCGACGGTGCCGTCGAGGCCCTGCTCAACCACTACCGGTTGACTGCGGCCATGTGCATGAAGCGCTTCGAGCAGGACGAGGAAACGAAAGAAATCGCCGGCAAACGCGCTCGGCGATAGCAGTCGTTTCCTGGCGGGTCTCTTGTGCTCGTTTCTTGCACGCAACCTGCGTCGGCGTGGCCGGCGTGAACCGCTGTCGGCGGGCTTGACGGCGCGGCCAAGAACCGCGAACTCTCGCCGCCGAGGCATGCCGCGACAGGCGCATGCTCAGCGCCGCAGCACCCCAGGGAAGTCTTCATGAGCAATCATCTGTTCGATGCGTTCCGGTTCCGGATGCCGGCGCCAGCGCGCTTGCTGATGGAAACCGATGATGGCCGCTCGATCACCTATGGCGATATGCTGGCCCGCTCGGCGCAGCTTGCGCATGCGCTCCTGCAACTGGATGTCGAACCCGGTGACCGCGTTGCCGTGCAGGTCGAGAAGAGCCCGGAAGCGGTCATGCTCTATCTCGCCTGCCTGCGCGCCGGCGCCGTCTTCCTGCCGCTCAACACCGCCTACACGCTGGCTGAGCTGGAGTATTTCTTCGGCGACGCGGAACCACGCCTGGTCGTCTGCGATCCGGCAAGAGCGGCCGACATCGGCGCGCTGGCGGAAAAGACGGGCGCCGTCACCGTCACGCTCGGCCGCGATGGCCGGGGATCGCTGACCGAGCAGGCCTCGCGGCTGCCGACGGATTTTCATGACGTGGCGCGCGGGTCGGATGACCTCGCGGCAATCCTCTACACGTCGGGAACCACCGGTCGTTCGAAAGGCGCCATGCTCAGCCACGAGAACCTTGCTTCGAACGCGCGCGTGCTGGTCGAGCACTGGCGTTTCACCGGAGACGACGTGCTGATCCACGCATTGCCGATCTTCCACACGCACGGCCTGTTCGTCGCCACCAACGTCGTCCTGATGGCCGGCGCCTCGATGCTGTTCGAGCAGAAGTTCGATCCGGCCCGCATCGCCTCGCTGCTGCCGCGTGCCACGGCCCTGATGGGGGTGCCGACCTTCTACGTGCGCCTGCTGCAGCATGAGGGGCTGGACCATGAGGCGGCGAAAAACATCCGTGTGTTCATTTCCGGGTCGGCGCCGCTGCTGGCCGAGACGCACAAGGCCTGGCGCGAGCGCACCGGCCACGCGATCCTCGAACGCTACGGCATGACCGAGACCAACATGAACACCTCGAACCCCTATGAGGGCGAGCGGCGCGCCGGCACCGTCGGTTTCCCCTTGCCCGGCGTCACGCTTCGCATCGCCGATCCAGACAGCGGCGCAGCGCTTGCGCAGGGCGAGGTCGGCATGATCGAGGTGAAGGGCCCAAATGTTTTCGGCGGCTATTGGCGCATGCCGGAGAAGACCAAGGCGGAATTCCGCGCCGACGGTTTTTTCATCACCGGCGATCTCGGCATGACCGACGCCGACGGCTACGTCCACATCGTCGGTCGCGGCAAGGACCTGATCATATCGGGCGGTTACAACATCTACCCGAAGGAGCTCGAAAGCGAGATCGATGCGCTCGACGGGGTTAGCGAAAGCGCCGTCATCGGCGTTGCCCATCCGGATTTCGGCGAAGGCGTCACCGCCGTCGTCGTGCGGGCGCCGTCATCGCGGATCACCGGTGCCGAAATTCTCGGCGCTATCGCCGGACGGGTGGCGAAATACAAGCATCCGAAGCGCGTGATCTTCGTCGATGAACTGCCGCGCAACACCATGGGCAAGGTACAGAAGAACCTGCTGCGCGACACCTACAAGGACATATACGCATCATAGTTGCGCGGAGCCCGGGGCAGCGGCGCCTTACTCCTTGCGCGCCCTTTCGACCCGACTGCCGGAGCCCCACAAGGCGCGCTTCAGCAGGTTGCGCTTGCGCGGCACGAGGTTGATGTCGCTGACAAGCTTGGCGCCGCCCTCGCGCCGTTCGAGGGTGATCTTGCGGCTGTGGAAGGCTTCCAGCTCGGCACGGTGCGCCACGCTGATGATGGTGACATCGGGCAATTCGCGGATCACCGTCGCCATCATGGCGTCCTGGCTCTTCTCGTCGAGCGCCGAGGTTGCTTCATCCAGCACGACGATATCGGGGCGGTGCAGCAGCAGGCGCGCGAAAGCGAGACGCTGCTTTTCGCCGCCCGACAGCGTCTGGTCCCATGGCGCTTCTTCCTTGATCCTTTCGGCAAGATAGGCCAAGCCGACCTTGTCCAGGGCGGCCTTGATCTGTTTGATCGTCCACTTGTCCGCGGCCGCGGGATAGGCGACCGCGCGGCGAAGCGTGCCCGAGGGAATGTAGGGGCGTTGCGGCAGCATGAACAGTCGCCTGTCGGCATGAAAATTGACGCTGCCGCCGCCCCACGGCCACAGGCCGGCAACGGCCCGCACCAGCGTCGACTTGCCGGAACCGGATTCGCCAGCCACCAGCACACGCTCGCCCGGTTCGATCGCAACCTCGGTTTCCTTGACCACGGAGGTGCCGTCGTCGAGCGTGACGGAGAGATCGTCGAGGCTGAGCATCGCACCGTCTTCGGTTTCGCCGTGCTGGATGCGTCCGAGCGCGTCGCTCTGCTCCGCACGCTCGAGCCCGTCGAGCGACATCATCAGCGAGGCGATGCGCCGCGCCGAGGCGTTCCAGTCGGCAAGACGCGGGTAGTTGTCGACCAGCCATCCGAACGCGCCCTGCACGATGGCGAAGGCGGAGGCAGCCTGCATCACCTGTCCGAGCGACATCGAGCCTTCGAGGAATTTCGGCGCGCAGAGCAGGACCGGCACGACCGGCGCAAACAGGCTCGACCCCTGCGACACCAGCGCCGTGCGCATGTGCTGGCCCGTCAGCAGCGCCCATTGCCTGAGCACATGACCGAAATTCCTGTCGATGCCGCTGCGCTCCTCCTCCTCGCCGCCAAGCAATGCGATGCTCTCGCCGTTTTCGCGCACCCGCGTCAGCGTGTAGCGGAATTCGGCTTCCGCCTGGTTCTTCTGCTCGGAGAGGCGGACGAAATGCCGGCCGATGACCACCATCGACGTGGAGGTGATGGCGGCATAGATGACCGCGGTGATGACGAGGAAGCCGGGAATGGTCAGGTTTTCGCCACCGATCGGCAAAGTGAGCGCGCCGCCGATCGTCCACAGCACCACGATGAAGGTCGAGGCCGACAGGAACGCATTGAGGACGCCCGAGATGAAATCGACGGGTGACTCGGTGGCGATCCGCAGATCCTCCGTGAGGCGGGCTTCGGGGTTCGAGTGGTCGCCGGCGACGAGATTCAACTGGTAGTAGCGGCCATTGGCAAGCCAGCGTGCGATGACGGCGGTGGTCAGCCAGGAACGCCAGCGGCGCTGGATCGTCATGCGCAGATAGACCTGCGCGACCACAAGGCCCGCGCTTCCAGCGACGAGCGGCAGGAATATGGCGCTAAGCACATAGACGGTGTGGACGTTGCGTTGCTCGATGGCGTCGAAGAAGGAGCGGTTCCAGACGTTGATCCCGTATTGAAAGCCGACATTGACGCAGATCAGGATCAACAGCCCGATCGTGAGCGGCCAGGCAAGCCCATCGCCCCGCCTGGCCCAGTAGCCGCGCCCGCTGATCCAGAAACGCCGCAGCAGGTATTTCCGGCGCGCCTGCTCGGCTTCTTCGGGCGTCAGTTGCGGATCCGGCTCGACAGCCTCCGGTGGCGGTCCCGGCTGGCCGTCGACCTCGGGGGCAGCTTCGGCAGTCGGCGGTTTTTTTTCGCGCAGATCCTCGTGGCGCGGCCTCTGGTCACGCGGCGCTTGCTGTCGCGGCTTCAAGGCACCGCGCGGTTTGATGCCGTCGGCCTGTTTCAATTTGGGTTTCGCCTCGGACATACGCTCCGACAACGACCTCAAAATCAAAAGGTTTCACGACGACAGCCGATATCAATGCGCAGTGCCGTAGCCGGCTCCAAAAACCTTTTCGCCGCCGATCCAGACGCCCTTCGGGTCGAGATCGTCCGACAGCGCGACAATATCCGCAGCCGTGCCGTTGGCGAATCGGCCAAGCCGGTGCGACTGGCCGATTGCTTGCGCCGGATAGAGCGAAGCCATGCGCAAGGCCTCGGAAAGCTCGACCCCGATGACGCGGTGGGTGAAACGAATGGCCGAGATCATGTCGAGATCGGCGCCCGCCAGCGTTCCGTCGCCGAGCCGCAGGCTGCCATGCCTGCGATAGATGGTACGGCCGTTGAGCGTGAACGACGTCATGTCGGTGCCGATTGTCGCCATGGCGTCGGTGACCAGAACGATCCTGGCCGGCCCCTGCTTGGCGCGCAGTGCGATCTTGATGGTGGCCGGATCGACATGGATGCCGTCGGCGATGAGACCGGCCGACAAGGTGCCGATGTCGATGGCGGCGCCAGCCAGGCCAGGCTCGCGATTGCCGATCTGGCTCATCGCATTGAACAGGTGGGTAACCATCGAGGCGCCCGCCGCGGCAAAGGCGCTGGCGGTGGCGTAGCCGGTGTCGGAATGGCCAAGGCTGACGATGACGCCGGCCTTAGTCAGCGCCGCGACGCGAGCCGGCTCGACGGATTCGGGCGCGATGGTGGTCAGCAGCACCGGCAGCTTTTGCCGAGCCGCGATCAGCATCGCCTGGTCGGCATCCGTCATCGGCCGGATCAGCGCCGGATCATGCGCGCCCTTGCGGGCGACCGACAAATGCGGGCCTTCGAGATGCAGCCCGAGAAACCCAGGCACCTTCTGGCGCGCCGCCGCCTCGCCGGCGGCGACAGCGGCGGCCGTGATTGCAGGCGTGTCGGTGATCAGCGTCGGCAGCAGCGCCGTCGTGCCGAAGGGCGCGTGCGCGCGGCAGATGGTCTCGATGGAAGCGACATCGGGATGGTCGTTGAGCATGACGCCGCCGCCGCCATTGACCTGCAGGTCCACGAAACCCGGCACCAGCAGGCCGTCACCGGCGTCGACGAGGGCGATGTCCGAGGGGACGGCGCCCGTGGGCAAAATGGCCTCGACGAGACCGTCGCGCACGACCAGCGCGTGGCCTTCATGCCAATCGTCGCCGTCGAAAATCCGGGCGCCAGTCAGGGCAAAGCGATTGCTCATACGGTCTCCGTCACCTTGCGAAGATTGCGCGGCGTGTCCGGGTCGAGACCGCGATGGCGGGCAAACGCCTCGACGAACATGTAGAAGGAGACGATCAGCGTCAGCGGATCGGTCAGTGGATGGCCTGTGGCGACATGCGGCAGGCGCACGGCGCGTTGGGCAAGTGCCGAGGTGACGAACACCGGCGCGCCCTTGGCCGCCAGGCTGTCGGCGGCCTCGGCAATCGACGGTTCGGACGCGTCACGCGCGGCCAGCGCCAGCACCGGAAAATCGGGGCCGACCAGCGCCAGCGGGCCGTGCATGACCTCGGCGGCGCTGTAGGCTTCCGCATGCATGCCGCAGGTCTCCTTGAATTTCAGCGCAGCCTCATTGGCCATCGCCGCCGACGGTCCGCGGCCGAGGATGAACAACGACTTCTGCTTCTCGATCGTCTCAGAGAGCACGCTCATCCAGTCGCAGGCGATCGCCTTGCCGAAATGCTCCGGCAGGCGGGCAAGCGCCGCCAGCAGCGCATCGTCGCCGGTGGCATGCGCCATCAGAGCGAGGCCGGCGACGGCCGAATTGATGAAGGTCTTGGTGGCCGCGACGCTGCGCTCGGGGCCGGCCAGGATGTCGATCGCATAGTCCGAGGCACGCGCCAGCGGCGAATCGGCGGTGTTGGTGATGGCGACGGTCAGCGCGCCTCCCGCCCGCGCGGTTTCGGCCATGGCGACGATGTCGGGGCTCTTGCCCGATTGCGAGATCGCCAGGCAGGCCGAGCCGGCGAGCCTGAGCTTGCGGCCATAGATCGAGGCGATCGACGGCCCGACCGATGCGACGGCCAGGCCCGCGGTCAGCTCGACGGCGTATTTCATGAAGGTGGCGGCATGGTCGGACGAGCCGCGCGCCACGGTGACGACGAACTGCGGGTCGCGTTCCCGGATGCCGCGCCCGGCTTCGGTCAGCACGGCGCCGGAGCCGTCGAGCAGGCGGGCGACGGCCTGCGGGACCTCCTCGATCTCGCGCCGCATATGGGTCATCTCTGTCGACATGGTCGGCTCTGTCGTGCTCATGGTCGGCCCTCTTCGCTCGGCCCTGTCAGCCGCAGTTCGGCGACGAAATCATAGGCGTCGCCCCGGTAGATAGAGCGGGTGAATTCGATCACCTTGCCGCTCGCCAGATAGGAAATACGTTCGATGTGCAGGCCGGCAATGCCTGGCGGCACCTCGAGCAGGCGCGCGTCGCTGTCGCCGAGATTGGCGGCGGAAATGCGCTGCACCGCCCGCACCGGCCGATTGCCGGTCAATTCCAGCGCGGCATAGAGCGAGGAGCCTATGTCGGCCGGGTCGGGCAACACGCTGGCCGACAGCGAGGCCCGCTCGATCGCCAGCGGCGTGTCGTTGGCAATGCGCAGGCGCGCCACGCGCGCCACCAGTTCGTTCGACGACAGGCCGAGCACCATCATTTCGTCGGGCGAAGGTGCGTAAAGGCCGCGGTCGAGCCATGCCGAACGCACCACCATGCCGCGCCGCGCCATGTCCTCGGTAAACGAGGTCAGCCGCGACAGCGACTGTTCGACACGCTCCATGCGCGGCGCCACGAAGGTGCCGGAGCCGTGGCGCTGCACCAGGATGCCGCCCTTGACCAGGTCCTGCACCGCCTTGCGCACGGTGACCCGCGAAATATCGGCCTTGGTGGCGATGTCGCGCTCGGAGGGCAGCGCGTCGCCCGGCCCGATCAGGCCGCGATTGACCGCGTCCTCGATGCTCTTGCGCAACTGCAGATAAAGCGGCGCGCCGCTTTGCGCCTGATGTTTCAGCGTGGCGAAGATCTGGTCGGCGGCCTCGCTCATCGAGTTGCCTCCGCGTGTCCGGCAAGGAGGCGAACCGCCATCTGCACCGCGCCGCCCAGCGCGTCGTCGAGCGGCGGCTTCAGCAGCGCCCGGTAGCGGGCAGACAGGCGCGGCGCGTAGAGCGGCGCCAGCCCGCCCAGGAGGCACAGCGGCGCGTCGTCGGCGAGATCGAGCGCGCCGAGCGAGGCTTCGACATCGGCAACTACCTTGTCGAGGATCCAGTTGGCGACGCTGTCGCCCTTCTCGGCGTGTTCGAACACCTTGGGTGCGAAGCCGCCGAAATCGCCGGGCTTGGCATTGGTGGTGAATTCGACGACATCCTCCGGGTTGTTGCGGAAGACGGCCAGCATGCTCTGCGTCAGCGGCGAGCCCGCGCGGACGCCGTCATAGGCAAGCAGTGTCTGTTCGAGCAGGTCGCGGCCGATACGGGCGCCGCTGCCCTGGTCGCCAACCTGGAAGCCCCAGCCGCCGATGGCGCGCGATTTGCCTTGTCTGCGCGCCATATAGGCGGTGCCGGTGCCGAGGATCGCCATGGCGCCGTCACCGGCGCCGACAGCGCCTTCCAGCGCGATTTCGGCGTCGGTCTCGACTTGGCTGATGCTGAATGGCAGGATCGCCTCGAGCTGCTGCCGGTAGGTGCCGACATTGGCGCCGGCAAGGCCGAGAATTGCGGGCGTTCGCGGGATCAGTTCCGGATCCTGCCCGGCGACGAGGAACGCCTGCCTGGCGGCCTCGACGATGTTCGAGCGAGCGCCGGTCAGGTCGGTGCGGATGTTGGCGGCGCCGCTTTTGGCGCGGCCGATCACCGTGCCGTCCGCCGTTGCCAGGGCGGCCCTGCAGCTGGTGCCGCCGCCATCGATTCCGAGCACGAAATTCACGTTGATTTCTCCTCCGGGCGGATAATACCAATAAAATACCAATAGCCAAGGGTTAATTTCCGTTTCAAAAAGTTTAAGCCGTATTTTATTGAAAAATCTGCGTATTTCGGCCGCTCAGCGATTTCCAGCCCGCGAATTCGTTAATGCGTGTGGACAAGTGGTATTTTTTTGGTATTGTTCTGGTATTGGAGGAACCGGGATGGCCGAAACGCGCACCGAAGCGCTTCACAAAAATGCCGAGGGGCTGGATATCCAGCCTCCGGACGCCATCCTTTCCTATTTGGCCGATGCGCAGATCGAAGCCGCCAAGGTGGTGCGCCATGCCATTCCATCCATCGCCAGGGCCGCCGAGATCATCGCCGGCAGGCTGAAGGGCGGCGGCAAGCTTGCCTACGCCGCGGCCGGCAGCTCAGGCCTGATGGCACTGGCCGATGCGCTGGAGCTGCCGGGCACCTTCGGCATTCACCGCGACCGCATCGCCATCCTCATCGCCGGCGGCGACGACGCTTTCCGCACGCTGGCCGGCGGGCCGGAAGACGATACCGAGGAAGCCGCGGCAGCGGTCGCCGAGGCCAGCCTCGGCAAGGGCGACTGCCTGATCGCCATTTCCGCCAGCGGCACGACGCCCTATGCCGTGCGGGCCATCGAGGAGGCTGCCCGCCGCGGCGCTGCCACCATCGGCATCGCCAACAACAGGGACTCTGCGCTGCTGCGCCAGGCACAAGCCGCCATCCTGCTCGAAACGCCGCCGGAACTGATCGCCGGCTCCACGCGCATGGGCGCCGGCACTGCCCAGAAGATCGCGCTCAACATGCTGTCGACGCTGACCGCCATCCATCTCGGCCATGTGCATGACGGCTACATGGTCAATCTCATGGCCGACAACATCAAGCTGCGCGACCGCGCGGCGCGCATCGTCGCCGCCGTCAGCGGCCGCGGCACGGACGAAGCGGCCCGCCTGCTCGAAAAGAGCGGCGGCGCGGTCAAGACCGCCATTCTGCTCGCCGCCGGCGCCGACAGCACTGACGCGGCGCAGAAGATACTGGAAGAGGCCGGCCAGAAGTTGCGGCCGGCCCTTTCCGCTATAGAGGGGAGCAAGGGCTCAAAAGCCTCTGTTCTCATCAAAACCGAACCTGAAAAAGGTCAACAGGGAGACTGAGCATGACAACGAAACTACTGACGGCACTGCTTTTGGGCACCAGCATTCTCGGCTCGGCCGGGTTGGCTCACGCCGACGACGTAACGCTCAACATCGAAAGCTGGCGCGGCGACGACCTTGCCATCTGGAAGGACAAGCTGATCCCGGCTTTCGAAGCCAAGAACCCGGGCATCAAGGTCGTGTTCGCACCGTCGGCTCCGACCGAATATGACGCCGCGCTCGGCGCCAAGCTCGCCGCCGGCTCGGCGGGCGACCTGATCACCTGCCGCCCGTTCGACAAGTCGCTTGAGCTGTTCAAGAAGGGCAACCTTGCCGATCTCTCGGCGCTGCCCGGCATGGAGAACTTTTCGCCGGTGGCCAAGTCCGCCTGGCAGACCGACGACGGCAAGGCGAGCTTCTGCGTGCCGATGGCTTCGGTCATCCACGGCTTCATCTACAACAAGGACGCCTTTGACAAGCTCGGCATCAAGGTGCCGGAGACCCGCGACGAGTTCTTCGCCGCGCTCGACAAGATCAAGGCCGACGGCACCTACATCCCGATGGCGATGGGCACCAAGGATCTCTGGGAAGCCGCGACCATGGGCTACCAGAACATCGGCCCCAACTACTGGAAGGGCGAAGATGGCCGCGCAGCACTGATCAAGGGCGATCAGAAGCTGACCGACAAGGACTGGGTCGCGCCGTATGAGGAACTGGCCAAGTGGAAGCCTTATCTCGGCGATGGCTTCGAGGCGCAGACCTATCCGGACAGCCAGAACCTGTTTACGCTCGGCCGCGCCGCCATCTACCCGGCCGGCTCGTGGGAGATCGGCCTGTTCAACACCCAGGCGCAGTTCAAGATGGGCGCCTTCCCGCCGCCGGTCGAGAAGGCCGGTGACACCTGCTACATCTCCGACCATACCGATATCGGCATGGGCCTGAATGCGGCTTCGAAGAACGCCGATGCGGCCAAGACCTTCCTGTCCTGGGTCGCCTCGCCGGATTTCGCCACCATCTACGCCAACGCACTGCCGGGCTTCTTCAGCCTGAACTCCTCGCCGGTGAAGATGGAAGACCCGCTGGCGCAGGAATTCGTCTCCTGGCGCGGCAAGTGCAAGTCGACGATCCGCTCGACCTACCAGATCCTGTCGCGCGGCACGCCGAACCTCGAGAACGAGACCTGGGTTGAATCGGCCAACGTCATCAACGGCACCGATACGCCGGAAGCGGCGGCCAAGAAGCTGCAGACCGGCCTCGACAGCTGGTACCATCCGGCCAAGTAAGAGCTCAGGTAATGGAACCGGCCGGCGCACGCCTGGCCGGTTCCGGACTACCTCATTCAAAGTGCGCCTATTCAGATTGCGATTGTCGGCACCGCCTCCCGGCCTTACCCTCTCTTCGGGGAAGGCTAGCTGATCAGTCGCAGGCCTTTGTTCCTGCCGCATCGGCAGGAATGGTCGGGCCGTGCATCGAGGCATCATCTAGATCGATACCCTTTGGAACCGAGAGACGGCGGGGACCGAACTCATGGCCGCAGATATCAGACCGAAAAGACCTTTCCGCTGGCATATAGGCGTCTTCCTGGCGCCGGCGGTGCTCGTCTACACGGCAATCATGATCCTGCCGCTCGCCGGCACGCTGCAGCTCTCGCTGTTCCGCAACATCGAGCAGCACCAGGTCTTCGTCGGGCTGGAAAACTTCCGCATGCTGTTCGGCGATCCCAACTGGTCGGTGGGTTTCTGGAACGCGCTGAGGAACAACACCTGGTTCTTTATCATCCACATGCTGGTGCAGAACCCGATCGGCGTTATGCTGGCCGCGCTTCTGTCCAGCCCGAGACTGAGGTTCGCGGCCTTCTACCGCACGGCGATCTTCGTGCCGACCATCCTGTCCTTCGTCATCGTCGGTTTCGCCTGGAAGCTGATCCTGTCCCCGTTGTGGGGCGTAGCGCCGCATCTGATGGATCTCGTCGGCCTGAAAAGCCTGTTCACGCCATGGCTCGGCAAGGAACAATATGCGCTCACCGCACTCAGCCTGATTTCGGTGTGGCAGTTCGTCGGCATCCCGATGATGCTGATTTACGCCGCCCTGCTGTCGATCCCCGAAGAGGTGATCGAGGCCGCCGAATGCGATGGCATCACCGGCCTGGCGCAGTTCTGGAAGATCAAGCTGCCGCTGATCCTGCCGTCGATCGGCATCATCTCGATCCTCACCTTCGTCGGCAATTTCAACGCCTTCGACCTGATCTACACCGCGCAAGGCGCGCTCGCCGGGCCGAACTATTCGACCGATATTCTCGGCACTTTCCTCTACCGCGCCTTCTTCGGCTTCCAGCTGCAGGTCGGCGACCCCAATATGGGCGCGGCGATCGCCACGATGATGTTCCTGATCATCCTCGGCGGCGTCTGCGTCTACCTCTTCCTCGTCCAGACGCGCCTGCGTCGCTACCAGTTCTGAGGGGCCGAGAGATGAGCACCGCCACCCGTTCCGTGCCCCGCACCATCGGCGCCCATGCGATTCTGTTGACCTACACGGTGATCGCGCTGTTTCCGGTGATCCTGGTGATCATGAACTCGTTCAAATCCCGCGCCGGCATCTTCGGCGCGCCGCTGACGCCGCCGACGCCAAAGACCTTCGACCTGATCGGCTACACCACCGTCATCGGCCAGGGCGACTTCTTCCACTATTTCCAGAACAGCCTCGTCGTCACTGTCGCCTCGCTGTTCTTCGTGCTCCTGTTCGGCGCCATGGCAGCGTTTGCGCTGTCGGAATACCGCTTCCGCGGCAATTCGCTGATGGGGCTCTATCTGGCGCTCGGCATCATGATCCCGATCCGGCTGGGCACCGTCGCCATCCTGCAATTGATGGTGGCGAGCGGGCTGGTCAACACGCTGACGGCGCTGATCCTGGTCTACACCGCGCAAGGCCTGCCGCTTGCCGTGTTCATCCTGTCGGAGTTCATGAAGCAGGTGTCCGACGATCTGAAGAATGCCGGCCGCATCGACGGCCTGTCCGAATACACCATCTTCTTCCGCCTGGTGCTGCCGCTGGTCAGGCCGTCGATGGCAACCGTCGCCGTCTTCACCATGATCCCGATCTGGAACGATCTGTGGTTCCCGCTGATCCTGGCGCCGTCGGAGGACACCAAGACCGTGACGCTCGGCGCGCAGCTCTTCCTCGGCCAGTTCGTCACCAACTGGAACGCCATCCTGGCGGCGCTGTCGCTGGCGATCATGCCGGTGCTTATCCTCTACGTCATCTTCTCGCGGCAGTTGATCCGCGGCATTACTTCCGGAGCGGTGAAGTGAGCGGCGGGGAAGAAGCTATCGTACAGGCCCTCGTCGAGACAGCGAGCCACTATGGATTCCGGGGCGTTCGCGCCAAAAATTTCTACCGAGAGTGGCCGGAGACGATCTGTGTGCTGAACCTTCAGAAGTCTTCCTGGGGTCCGCAATTCTATATCAACGCTGCTGTCTGGTTTGCACGGCTTGGGCCGGAGCGCCGGCCGAAGGAATACAATTGTCACATTCGTTGGCGCGTCAATTCCCAGATGGAAGACGAGCAGTCGAAAGCGTTCGAGCAGGCGCTCAACCTTGAGCATCCCTTGCCTGATGATCAGAGGCTTTCACTGATCAAGGACGGAGTTGATGCCTATGGCTTTCGACTTTTGTCCCGGTGTGACAGCGAAGAAGCAGCCCTGCGGGTCGCAGATGAATGTGAGCCACAGGTGATGGTGGCTCTCGCAGCCCGCAGTCAAGAAAAGGCGAATTGAAATGGCCCAACCCCTGCGTGTCGTCGTCGCCGGCCTCGGCAATATGGGCCGCAGCCATGCGCTGGCCTACCATACCAATCCAGGTTTCCAGATCGCGGCGCTGATCAATCGCTCCGACGTGCCGCTGCCGGACGGGCTGTCGGGTTACGGCATCAGGCGCTCCTTCGACGAGGCATTGCGTGACGAAAAGCCCGATGTCGCCTGCATCGCCACCTATTCCGACAGCCATGCCGACTATGCGGTGAAGGCGTTCGAGGCCGGTTGCCACGTCTTCGTCGAAAAGCCGCTGGCAACGACGGTGGCCGATGCCAGGCGCGTCGTCGCGGCGGCCAAGGCCAACGGCAGGAAGCTGGTGATCGGCTACATCCTGCGCCATCACCCGTCCTGGATCAGGCTCATCGCCGAAGCGCGCAAGCTCGGCGGCCCCTACGTCTTCCGCATGAACCTCAACCAGCAATCCTCGGGCCATACCTGGGAGACGCACAAGCAGTTGATGCAGACGACCTCGCCGATCGTCGATTGCGGCGTGCACTATCTCGACGTCATGCTGCAGATCACCGATGCGAAGCCCGTGGAAGTGCGCGGCATGGGCGTGCGGCTGACCGACGAGGTCGCGCCCTCGATGTACAATTACGGCCACTTGCAGGTGCTGTTCGATGACGGTTCGGTCGGCTGGTATGAGGCCGGCTGGGGGCCGATGATTTCGGAAACCGCCTTCTTCGTGAAGGACGTCATCTCGCCCAATGGCTGCGTGTCGATCGTCATGAAGGAAGGTGTGAAGTCCGATGACATCGACACCCACACCAAGACCTCGACCATCCGCCTGCACAATGCGGCGACCGACGCGGACGGCAAGTTTCTCAAGGCCGACGAAATGCTGTCGATGGCAGGCGAACCCGGCCATCAGGACCTCTGCGACCTCGAACAGGCCTTCGTGCTGAAGGCGATCCGCGAGGATCTGGATCTCACCAAACATATGGACGACGCGGTCAAATCGCTCGCCGTCTGCCTTGCAGCCGACGAGAGCGTGCGCAGTGGCGCCGCCGTCAAACTCTAGAACAGGGACGAAGCCGTGGGCTCGCTGAACATCGAGAACGTGAAGAAGGCCTTTGGGCCGGTCGAGGTGCTGAAGGGCATCAACCTCGAAGTGAACGACGGCGAGTTCGTTGTCTTCGTCGGCCCCTCCGGTTGCGGCAAGTCGACCCTGCTCAGGGTCATCGCCGGACTGGAGGATTCGACCTCGGGCCGCGTCGTCATCGACGGCGCGGACGTCTCGGCCACGCCGCCGGCCAAGCGCGGCATCGCCATGGTGTTCCAGACGTATGCGCTCTATCCGCATCTGACGGTGAAGAACAATATGGGCCTTGGCCTCAAGCAGGCCGGCACGCCGGCGGCCGAGATCGAGCGCCGCATCGGCATCGCCTCGTCGATGCTGTCGCTGGAGCCCTATCTCGAAAGGCGGCCGGCCGAACTCTCCGGCGGCCAGCGTCAGCGCGTCGCCATCGGCCGCGCCGTGGTGCGCGAACCCAAGCTTTTTCTCTTCGATGAGCCATTGTCCAACCTCGATGCGGCACTGCGCGTCAACACAAGGCTGGAGATCGCGCAGCTGCATCGCCGGCTGAAGGCAACGATGATCTACGTCACCCACGACCAGGTCGAGGCGATGACCCTGGCCGACAAGATCGTGGTGCTGAACGCAGGGAAAATCGAGCAGATCGGTGGCCCGATGGAGCTCTACAATTCGCCGGCAAATGAATTTGTCGCCGGCTTCATCGGCTCGCCGAAGATGAATTTCGTCGACGGCGCCCGTCTCGGCGAAACCGCCAGGACAATCGGCGTGCGGCCGGAACATCTGACCGTCGATCCGAAATCCGGCTCCTGGAAGGGAACGGTGGTGCACGCCGAGCATCTCGGCGCCGACACCAACCTCTATCTCGACTGCGAGAAGGCCGGGCTGATCACCGTGCGGATTTTTGGTGTTTACGATGCCGAGCCGGGTGCCACGCTGTATGCGACGCCGGATCCGGCGAAGACGTATCGGTTTGGTGCGGATGGGAAGGTGCTGAAGTAGATACGCCGGCGCAGCCCCCTCACCCAGCCTCCGCTTCGCTCGGCTGACCTCTCCCCGAGGGGAGAGGAGATTGTCAGCGCCGACGCCAGTCTCTTCTCCCCAGCGGGGAGAAGGTGGCCGCGAAGCGGCCGGATGAGGGGGCAGCGCTGACCCCGAAATGTACTGCCTAAACGTCCGCCTTGAACGTCTGCTTCTGCTGCCCCAGGCCTTCAATGCCCAGCTCCACCACATCGCCGGCCTTCAAGAACACCGGCGGCTTCATGCCCAGCCCGACGCCGGGCGGCGTGCCGGTGGAGATGATGTCGCCGGGGTGCAGCGACATGAACTGGCTGAGATAGGACACCAGATACTTGACGCCATAGACCATGGTCTTGGTCGAGCCGTTCTGCATCGTCTTGCCGTTGACGGTCAGCCACATTTTGAGGTTCTGCGGATCGGCCACCTCGTCCTTGGTCACCAGCCATGGGCCGGTCGGGCCGAAGGTGTCGCAGCTCTTGCCCTTGGTCCACTGGCCCTGGCGCTCGGCCTGGAAGGCGCGCTCTGAGACGTCGTGGGCGACGCTATAGCCGGCGACATAGTCGAGCGCGTCGGCTTCGCTGACATATTTGGCGGTTTTGCCGATGACCACGGCCAGCTCGACTTCCCAGTCGGTCTTCTCCGAGCCGCGCGGGATCAGCACGTCGTCGTCCGGCCCGACAATGGCCGAGCTTGCCTTCATGAAGATGATCGGCTCCGGCGGCACGGTGGCGCCGGTCTCGGCGGCGTGGTCGGAATAGTTCAGGCCGATACAGATGAACTTGCCCGTGCCGGCAACGCAGGCGCCGAGGCGCGGGCTGCCGGAAACCGCCGGCAGCGACTTCGGATCTAGCCTGGCGAGTGCTGCCAACGATGCCGGATCGAGTGCCTTGCCGCCGATATCGGTGACGTGAGCGGAGAGATCACGGATCGTTCCATCCGCATCGAGCAGGCCGGGACGTTCGCTTCCCACCTCGCCATAGCGCAGCAGTTTCATCTAAATCCTTCTCCTGATTGCGGCCTCGTGGCCTTTTGCAAACTTTCCGCCAAGGCGATTGCTCCTTCAAGGAACCGGCGGACCGTACCCATCGACCTGACTACGGACAAGCGCGATCGCCATACAAGATAGCCGGCGCGCGGGATTTTCAGACTGTTCGATCCCCTGTTGAACGCCGGCAACGGGCCAGATCGTCCGGCCCACGCAAGATTTCCGCAGTCAGATCGACCAGCCGCCGTCGATATTGTAGGCCTGCCCGGACGTGTACGTGGCGCCGGCCAGGTAGACGGCCAGATCGGCGATTTCCTCCGGCGTGCCGAGCCGGCCCATCGGCTGGCGGGCGATGAAGGCGGCGCGGGCGGCATCATAGTCGCCTTGCGCGTGCATGCGGTCCTGCAGCGACGGGCTCTCGACCGTGCCGGGGCAGATGGCGTTGCAGCGTATGCCCTTGCCGACATAGTCGGCGGCTATCGCCTTGGTCAGGCCGATGACCGCGGCCTTGGTCAGGCCATAGACGAAGCGGTTGGGCACGCCCTTGGTGGAACTGGCCAGCGAGGCCATGTTGATGATCGATCCGTCGCCACGTTCCAGCATGCCGGGCAGCACGGCCCGGCTGGTGCGGATCATGGCGCGCACATTGAGGTTCAGCGCGAAATCGAGGTCGCCGTCCTTCATCTCCAGGATCGAGCCCGAATGGACGAAACCGGCGCAATTGAACAGCACGTCGACGACACCGATCTCGGCAAAGGCGGCGTTGACGGCTTCGTCGTTGAGCACGTCCAGCTTGCGGGTCTTGATCCCTGGCGTCTTGGCGAGTTCCGCCAGCAGCGTCTCGTTGATGTCGGTGGCGTAGACGATGGCGCCGGCTTTTGCGAAGGCCAGTGCGCTCGCCTTGCCGATCCCTTGCGCCGCTGCCGTGACGACAACGACCTTGCCTGCCAGATCCGCCATGCTGTTCTCCTCGTCCGCTGGGATAGTCCGGGTCTACCTGCGGCTGGCCAAGGCGTCATGTGCCAGTCACGCGTGATCGTGCAGCCTGCGCCGTTGACCGTTCACTGATAAAGATGTTTTTTCTCGTTAAAGAACATCTGTCCGGGCGTCAAGCCCGAACACGATCTGAACAGTACCGGCAGGCCATCAATCGCCGTAAGGCACCCAGACATTCTTGACCTCGACGGCGCGGCGCAGGAAGGCGTCGCCGGCGGCTTGGTCGGATGCCCAGTCGATGCCGCGGCCATTGCCGCTCCAGACGCGCTTGAGGTTGCCGATGGACGCGGCCTCCGCCTTGGCGCAGGTCTCGGCATCGGCGAATACCCAAAGCCCGTCGACATCGTCATGCTTGGCCAGCACGCCGGCGAGTTCGGCGCTGCGACCGGTGACGATGTTGATGGCGCCTGAGGGAATGTCGGAATATTCGATGACCTGGTAGAGATCGGTCGCCAGCAGCGGGTAGCGCTCCGACGGCACTGCGACCACGGTGTTGCCCATCGCGAGTGCGGGTGCAATCAGCGAGATCAGGCCGAGCAGCGGCGAGGCATCCGGCGCGACGATGCCGACGACGCCGACCGGCTCGTGCAGCGCCAATGTCACGGCACGCGCGGGCGGTTGGTGCACGCGGCCCTCGAATTTGTCAGCCAGACCGGCATAGAGGAACAGCCGCTCGATGGATTGTTCTACCTCTTCCCGCGCGGCCTTGGGCGTAGCGCCGGTCAATTCGGTGAGACGGGCGGCGAACTCGCCGGCGCGGCCGGAAAGATTCTCGGCCAGATAATAGAGCACCTGGGACCTGTTATAGGCGGTCGCCTCCGGCCAGGCCTTGGCACCGCGGGCGGCGGAGACGGCATCGCGGATATCCTTGCGGCTACCAAGCCCAACTTCGCCGGCAAGCTTGCCCTTGGCGGTGGCGACAGCCAGCGAATAATTGCCGTCCGGCCGTACCTGCTTGCCGCCGATGAACAGCTTTGCCGTACGGTCGATTGCCGCGCCGTCGGCCTGCTCGACCGGTTGCGCCGACATCGTCGCCGGCTTGATGACCGGGCCGAGCGGCAATTTTGCCGTGAGATATTCGAACATACCCTCGCGCCCGCCCTCACGACCGAAACCACTCTCGCGGTAGCCGCCGAAGCCACACGCGGCGTCGAACATGTTGGTGCCGTTGACCCAGACCACGCCGGCCTTCAATTGCGGCGCGACGTGCAGGGCAAGGTTGACATTCTCGCTCCACACCGAGGCGGCGAGGCCATAGCGCGTGTTGTTGGCGAGCTCGATCGCTTCCTCGGTGTTGCGGAAGGTCATGGTCGCCAGAACAGGGCCGAACACCTCTTCTTGCGCCAATATGTTAGCCGGCGAAACACCTGTGGCGAGCGTCGGCAGATGGTAGTAGCCGGAGGACGGCAGCCCGGCATCCGGCTGCCAGCAAACAGCGCCCTGTCTGGCGCCTTCGGCAACCAGGCCCTTGACGCGCTCGAGCTGGGTCAGATCGACCAGCGGGCCGATATCGGTGTTCTTGTCGAGCGGGCTGCCGACGCGCAGCCGGCTCATCCGCGTCTTGACCTTGGCGATCAGGGCGTCGGCTATGCCTTCCTGCACCAGGAGTCGCGAACCGGCGCAGCAGACCTGGCCCTGGTTGAACCAGATGCCGTCGACCAGGCCTTCGACGGCGCTGTCGAGATCGGCATCCTCGAAGACGATGAAAGCCGATTTGCCGCCGAGCTCCAGCGACAGTTTCTTGCCCGAGCCGGCGGTGGCCTTGCGGATGATCTTGCCGACCTCGGAAGAGCCGGTAAAGGCGATCTTCTGGACGCCGGGATGGTTGACGATGGCGACGCCGGCCTCAGGGCCGCCCTGGACGATGTTGACGACGCCCTTCGGCACGCCGGCACGCTCGCAAATCTCGGCGAATAGGATAGCGGTCAGCGGCGTGAACTCGGCCGGCTTCAGCACCACGGTGCAGCCGGCGGCGAGCGCCGGCGCGATCTTCCAGGCCAGCATCAGCAGCGGAAAGTTCCACGGGATGATCTGGCCGACGACGCCGACACCCCTATGGCCGGGGAAATCCCTGTCCAGCGCCTGCGCCCAGCCGGCATGGTGGATGAAATGGCGGATCGCCAGCGGCACGTCGATATCGCGGCTTTCGCGGATCGGCTTGCCGTTGTCGATGGTCTCAAGCACCGCGAACAGGCGCTGATGCCGCTGCATGGCGCGGCCGATGGCATAGAGTACTTTGGCACGCTGATAGCCTGAGGCTGCCGACCACTTCGGCAGCGCCTTGGCGGCGGCCGCAACCGCCGCGTCGATATCGGCGGCATTGGCGTCCGAGACCTCGGCCAGCAGCTTGCCGGAAGACGGCTCGCTGGTCTCGAAGGTCTTGCCGCCGGCAGCGGCTTTCCAGTCGCCGCCGATGAACAGCGCCTTGCCGAAATCGCGCGCGGCAAGCCAGGCGTCGGCCTCGTTGCGGGCCTCCGGTGCCGGGCCGTACTCCATGGCGTGGTAGCGGTCGAGAATGTTCATCAGGTGCCTCCTTCACCCTCCCGCCTGGGAGGGTCGATCGGCAAAAGCCGATCGGGGTGGGGGTAAAGGCTCACGCCATCGCGTGGCGATGATTGGCCGAATAATGTCCGGTCAGATGGTGCTCGAGCTGGCGCTCGATGTCGGTCAAGAGGCTCGACGCGCCGAAGCGGAACAGGTCCGGCTCCAGCCATGGCCGGCCGAGCTCTTCCTTCATCAGCACCAGCCAGTCGAGCGAGGCCTTGGCCGTGGAAATGCCGCCGGCCGGCTTGAAGCCGATGAGATAGCCGGTTTCCTCGAAATAGGCCCTGATGGCACGCACCATGGCGAGGCCGACGGGCAGCGTCGCGTTGACGCTTTCCTTGCCGGTCGAGGTCTTGATGAAATCGGCGCCCGCCATCATCGCCACCATCGAGGCCAGCATGACATTGCGCAGCGTGGCGAGGTCGCCGGTGCCGAGGATGACCTTCAGATGCGCATCACCGCAGGCGGCGCGCATCGAGACGATCTCATTGTAAAGCTCCCGCCACTTGGCGCCGAACACCAGGCCGCGCGGGATGACGACGTCGATCTCGTCGGCGCCGTCACGGACCGAGGCCTCGATCTCCTGCAAACGGGTCGACAGCGGCGCCAGGCCATGCGGAAAGGCGGTGGAGACGGCGGCGACATGGATGCCAGTGCCGCGCACCGCATCGACGGCGGTGGCAACGAAGGGGTGGTAGACGCAGACGGCGGCCGGGCGGATGGTTTCACCTGATATGCCGAGGCCCTCGACAATGTCGCGGCGGAACGGATTGATCGCCTTGGCGCAAAGCCGGCGCACGCGCTCCTCGGTGTCGTTGGAATTCAGCGTCGTCAAATCCATGCAGGCGACGGCGCGCAGCAGCCAGGCGGCCTGATTGTCGGCCTTGATAGAGCGCCGCTTGGTCAGGCTGGCGACGCGCCGTTCCAGCGCCGAGCGATTGACGCTGCGCACCGATTCCATGAAGCCAAGGTCGAGCTTCATGCCGGGGTTGCGCGCAACGCGATGGTCCGGTGGGACGGCTGTATTGGCGGCGGCACGCGCCGGCAGCGGCGTCACCTTGGACGAGCCGACATCGGCTTCGCGGATTGTGCTGCTCATCTCCTGCCCTTTCATTCAGCGACGTGTGCCGAAGATAGCCCGTGAAGCCGTACTTCACGAGTCCTGCGGGCGGTCATAACCGAAAAAGGCGGCGAAAGCAGCAATTTTTGACCGTGCGGTCAAAAGCGTAGACTCGAGATGTTGGTGCGGCTCAGCCGACGAAGGCGCGCTCGACGACAAAAGTCGCCGGATGGCTCAGCGAGCCTTCCTCGAAGCCGAGGCTTTCGGCCAGTTCCTTGACGTCCTTCAGCATATGCATCGAGCCGCAGATCATGATCCGGTCGGTTTCCGGGTTGAGCTTGTCGATGCCGAGATCGCTGTAGAACTTGCCGGAGCCGATCAGCGCGGTGATGCGGCCCATGCGTGCCGATTCCTCGCGGGTCGTCGAATTGTAGAGCGTGACGCGCCCAGTGGTCAGTTCACCGATCAGCGGGTCGCTTTCAAGTGCTGCGACCAGCTCCTGGCCGTAGGTGAGTTCCGCATTGTCGCGGCAGGTATGGGTCAGGATCAGCTGATCGAATTTTTCGTAGGTGTCGGGGTCGCGCAGCAGGCTGGCGAAGGGCGCGATGCCGGTGCCGGTCGAGATCATGAACAGCCGCTTGGCCGGCGTCAATGCGTCGACCACCAGCGTGCCCGTCGACTTCTGGCGCATGATGACGGTGTCGCCGACCTGGATCTTCTGCAGCTCCGAAGTCAGCGGGCCGTCCGGCACCTTGATCGAGAAGAATTCCAGCTCTTCGTCCCAGGCCGGGCTCGCCACCGAATAGGCGCGGTACACCGGCTTCTCTGCATTGGGCAGGCCGATCATGACGAACTCGCCGGAGCGGAAGCGCAGCGACTGCGGACGGGTGATGCGGAACGAGAACAGCCGGTCGGTGTAGTGCTTCACCGAGACCACGGTTTCGGCATAGACATTGGCCGGAATCGGGAACTGCAGCGGTCGGGCGCCGACGGTGTTGAGAGCGGATGTGGTGTTCATCAAATCCAACCTTCTGGCCCAGCTCACGGACGCGGGCGCCAAACCTTCACCTGCGCGCCCGGACCATTCAGGTCCCGGCGTGCTGTTCGCACACTTCAAAGCGGCAAGCTCTTGTGTCCGGAATTTATTAGTATACAAACGATATTTGCGTCAAGATGCTCCCTTAAAACAGCTTTCCAAACTGACGCATATCCGTAGTCCGCGCATTTCGGGTTTCGACGATGGAAGAGAATATTTCGGCGCAAGCGCGCGAGTCCCGGGGAAATGTCGTTGCCGGTATCGATGTCGGCGGCACCTTCACCGACCTGCTCCTGATCGACGGAAGCGATGGCGGCAGGGTGTATCTGGCCAAGACGCCGACCACGGTCGAGAACCAGGCCTTCGGTGTCGTTTCGGCGCTCGGCGCCACCGGATTTCCGATCGACGGCATCGACCTCATCGTGCATGGCACGACCACCACCACCAATGCGGTGCTCGAACGCCGGCTGGCGAAAACCGGCATGATCACCACGCGCGGTTTTCGCGACGTGATCGAGCTTGGCCGGCGCACGCGGCCGCAGGCCTATGGCATGACCGGCAGCTTCGTGCCGATCATCCCGCGCAATCTCAGGCTCGAAGTGTCGGAGCGCGTCGAGGCGTCGGGTGCGATACGCACACCGCTCGACGAGGCCGAAATGCGCGAGGCGGTGCAGACGCTGATCGCGGCCGGTTGCGAATCCCTCGTCATCCATTTCCTGCATTCCTACGCCAATCCGGCGCACGAGCGGCGCGCCACCGAAATTGCCGCCGAGCTCTGGCCGAACGGCTACATCACGGCAGGCCATGCGCTGCTGTCGGAGGCGCGCGAGTTCGAGCGCGGCGTCACCGCTTCGGTCAACGCCTCGGTGCAGCCGATCCTCGAGCGTTATGTCGAGCGGCTGCGCAAGGAACTGGCTGCAAAAGGCTATGCCCGCGACTTCCTGATCATGAACGGCAATGGCGGCATGATCTCGGCCCGCTTCGTCACACGTGAATCGGCCAAGACTGTCATGTCCGGTCCGGCCTCGGGCGTCATCGCCGCCGCCTACACCGGAAAACGTGCCGGCTTCGAAAACCTCGTCACCTACGACATGGGCGGCACCTCGACCGACGTGGCGCTGATCCGCAATGCCGAGCCGGCTGTCTCGAACGAGATCGAGATCGAATATGCCATGCCGATCCATGTGCCGATGGTGGCGGTGCACACGGTCGGCGCCGGCGGCGGCTCGATCGCCCGCGTCGACGCGGCCGGCCTGATCCAGATCGGCCCGGAAAGTGCGGGCGCCAATCCCGGCCCGATCTGCTACGGGCGCGGCGGCCTCGAGCCGACCATCACCGACGCCAATCTGGTGCTCGGCCGGCTGGCGCCGAAGAAGCTGCTGGCGGTCGAAAACCCGGTCACATCAGAGCGCGTCACCGGCATCTTCGAGGAGAAAATCGGCAAGCCGACCGGCCTGTCCGGCGTCGAGGCGGCGGGCGCGGTGCTGCGGCTCGGTAACATGAAGATGGCCGGCGCCATCCGCATGGTCTCGGTGTCACGCGGTCATGACCCCCGCGATTTCGCGCTGTTCGCCTTTGGCGGCGCCGGGCCGCTGCATGCGACTGCCCTGGCGCGCGAACTCGGCCTGCCCAAGGTGCTGGTGCCGGCGCGTCCAGGCATCACCAACGCGCTCGGCTGCGTCGTTGCCGACCTGCGCCACGACTTCGTCAACACCATCAACCAGCCGGTGTCGGTGCTCGACGAAACGCGCCTTCATGGGGTATTGGAACGGCACCGAAACGAAGGCGAGGAGCTGATCGGCAAGGAAGCGGTAAAGCCGGAGACGATCCGCGTCACCCACTCCGCCGACATGCAGTTCGTCGGCCAGACCCACATCATCAACGTGGCGCTGCCGTCCTCCTCGGTGACCCGGGCAACGCTGCAGCAGCTTTTCGAAAAGGCCTATTTCGCCCGATTCAAGGTCGAGCTGCCGGAAATCCGAGCCAATCTCGTCAATCTCAATACATCGGTCACCGGCGTGCGTCTGGCGATCGATCTGTCGCGCCTGATCGATCCGGCGGGGCGCGCAGCAACGCTGGACGAGGCGCGGCGCGAAATCCGGCCGGTCTGGTATGCCGGCCGTTGGCACGACACGCCCGTATATGCGCGTGAAAAGCTGCCGCTCGATGCTATCATCGAAGGCCCGGCGATCCTCGAACAGATGGATGCCACCACCGTGCTCGAACCCGGCGACCGCGCACGCAGCGACGCTGACGGCAACATCATCATCGACATTGGTGAGGCCTGATATGGCAAAGCTCGACGCCATCACCCTTTCGGTCCTCCAGGCGGCCCTGCAGCAGGTCTGCGACGAGATGGACCTGACCTTCTCACGCGCCGCCTTCTCGCCTGTCATCGCCGAGGCCAATGACCGCTCCGACGGCATCTATTCGGCTGTCGACGGTTCGCTGATCGCGCAAGGCAGCCAGGGCCTGCCGGTGTTCGTCGGTGTCATGCAGTATTCGACCAGGACGGTGATCGAGATGATCGCCGACGGCCGTTGCCTGCCGCCGGAACCAGGCGACATCTACGTCGTCAACGACCCCTATCTCGGCGGCACCCATCTGATGGATGTGCGCTTCGCCATGCCGGTCTACCGGGACGGCAAGATTTTCTGCTGGCTATCCAACACCGGCCATTGGCCCGACATTGGCGGCTCGGTGCCGGGCGGATTTTCAGCCTCGGCGACTGCCGTGGAGCAGGAAGGCCTGCGACTGCCGCCCGTAAAACTGTTCAAGAAGGGCGTGCTCGATCCGGAAATCTACGCCATCATTTGCTCCAACATCCGTGTCGCCGACCAGCGCATCGGCGACATCCGCGCCCAAGCTGCCGCACTGCTGATCGGTCGGGACAGGCTCAATGGAATCCTGGATCGTTACGGGGATGAAACGGTTGTAGAGGCGATCGCCGAACTGCGCCGCCGCGCGGCCGAGCAGATGCGCGCCAACATCTCAGCCATTCCCGACGGCACCTACCATTCGAAGGCCTTTGTCGATTCCGATGGGGTGGTCAACGAGCCGCTGATCATCGCGCTCGCCGTCGAAAAACAGGGCGACACGCTGACCTTCGATTTCACCGGTTCGTCAAAGCCCTGCGCCGGGCCGATGAACAGCGTGCTGGCGACGACCCTATCCTCGGTCTATCTCGCCATGCGCCACATTTTCCCGGATGTACCGATCAGCGCCGGCGCGTTTGAACCCCTGATCGTCAAACGGCCGGAAGGCACGTTCCTCGACGCCAAATATCCGCGGCCCGTCTCGGGCTGCGCCGCCGAGGTGTCGCAGCGCATCGCCGAGGCGGTGTTCGCGGCGATGGTGCAGGCATTGCCGGACAAGGTGACGGCCGCCCCCGCCGGTTCCAGCGGCAATTTCGCACTCGGCGGCAACGACCCGGCACGCGGCCGCGACTACGTCATGTATCAGATCTCCGGCGGCGGTTATGGCGGCAATTCAGGCCATGACGGCCTGACCAATGGCTGCTCGACCATCGGCATCTCCAAGTCGCCGCCGGTCGAGATCATGGAACAGGCATTCCCGGTGCTCTACCGCCACTACGCCTTGCGTGAAGGCTCCGGCGGCGCCGGCAAGCATCGCGGCGGTTTCGGCCTCGCCTATGAGGTGGAAATCCTGCGCGGCGACGCCCGCGCTTCCTTCGTCATGGACCATGGCCGGTTCGGCCCGCAGGGCGCGCTTGGCGGCAAGGACGGCGCCGTCAACACGGTGACCGTCTTCCGCAACGGCGAGGAACACGTGCCGCCGCATTTGTCCAAGGAACAGGACATTGCGCTCAAGGCCGGCGACCGCGTGCGCGTCGGCACGCCGGGCGGCGGCGGCTATGGTGATCCGCGTGAGCGGGATCCGGATCTGGTGGCACGAGACGTGGCACTGGGGTACTACACGGCTGAAGAAGCCAGTGAAAAATTCGGCGTTGTCCTGTCGGCAGCGGAGTTAGCCGTCGACCGAATGGCGACAGACAAGCAGCGCGCGGGCTGAAGGACCGTCGGCTCTGCCATGGCGCGGATCGCTCGCCGCGCACGTCGTTTCCGTCTCCGCCGCACGAAGCCGTGGGCTTCCGCAGTCAACGGAGATCTGGAACATGCGGCCTTTCGGTCGTTTCGTGCTTGCCGCTTCCGTCGCTCTAACCCTTGCCGCCGGTGCCGCGTCCGCCCAGGACAAGAAACTCAGGATCGGCACCGAGGGCGCCTATCCGCGCTTCAACTACGCCAGTGCCGACGGCACGGAAGGCTGACATTCATCCATCGGGTATGCCGACAGCAAGCAAGTCTCTCCGAAGATCCTTCAGGATTTTCGGGTTGCGATATGGATCGATCAAGATGGTGCTTACGGTCGCACCTTGCCTTGCCGCCAGACATTGTCTGGCTGCGTGAGCGGCGAGTTGCTCGTCACCCATTCTCCAATGACAGACCGCTAGAAACGCGTGTGCCCAAAATGCATAGGAATTGAGATTCCGGTAGGAGGCTATCGCCTCGGGATACCGTCCGAGAACCAGGAGAACCTGCCCGCGCAGATCCCACAACCAATCGTAATTTAGGGGGTCGCGGGCGATACAGACGTCCAGATCGGCCAAAGCTTCCTCATGCCGACCGAGATAGTTGCGGCACAAAGCCCGGATCGCTCTCGCTCGGCTTTCGTTCGGATTGAGGTTCACAGCCTGTTCGAGATGGAGCAGCGCCTCCTCCAACTCACCCGTGAAGATGAGCGCGTGACCCATCGCCATATGGCTCCATACTTGTTTCGGTCCGAGTTTTAGAGCGCGACGACTGTGGGCAAGAGCGGTCTTGAGCGTGTCTCCGTCCCCCTCAAGCAGCCATTTGACTGTGAGCATGATCGCCATCATTGCATGGGTCGTGGCGACGTTCGGGTCGAGTTCAATCGCTCTGACAAGATAGGGCTCTGCTTCCAGCACCGTGTCGTAGCGAACCATGCGGACACGAGCCTGGAGATACAGATCGTAGGCATCGAGCTGGGAGATGGGAAGCCGCCGGATTTTCTCAACGGCCGAAGTTCGGATCGTGCCGACAACGGTAATGGCGACACTTCTGGCGATCTCGTCCTGGAGTTCAAAAATATCCGTTAGCTCGCGATCAAATCGATCAGCCCAGATTTGATTGCCGGATCTGGCTTCCACGAGTTGCGACGAGATCCTGACTCTGTCTCCCGCACGGCGGATGCTGCCCTGAAGGCGGTAATCGACGGACAACTGCTTCGCGATGGTGGCAGCGTCAGCAAGCCCGTCCTTGAAAACAAAGGAGGAATTGCGGGCTATGAGATGAAGTTCTCCAAATCGGCCCAGTTCGGTGATGATGTCCTCGGTGATCCCGTCACTGAAATACGCCTGGCTGGGGTCGCCGCTCATATTCTCGAACGGAAGAACCGCAATGACCGGCCTGTGGCTTGATGCGTCGCCGGTTTGCGGCTTGGACAGCTCGTCGATGGTCTGCTTCAATAGCTGAAGCTCATCACCGGGCTTCAGGTTCAGCTCGCGCTTCAGCAACAGCTTGCACGCCTCATACTGCTTGATGGCGAGAGCGGTCTGACCCAGGGCGATATGTGCCTGAATCAGTGCGACATGCGATGGCTCTCGCAGCGGATCGAGAGCAACCAGCCGTTCGGCAGTGGCAACGCGCTCGGTGCCGCTCACCGATTCAGCCAGGCGTTCAAACAGATCGATCGCACGCAAGGACAGGTCGGCACGGACTTCACGCAGCCAATCCTCGAAAGCGTTGTCGGACGTGCCCAGACCATCAAGGAAGGGTCCGGTATAGAGGGTGGCGGCCTGTCGAAGCTCGACCGCGTCGCGGCTCCCGCATACAGCCACGAATTCCACCACGTCGATGGTGACGAATTTCGGATTGAGCGCGACACGATCTCCGACCAGGGCCAAGGCATCCGCTCCCAGCTCGGCGAAGTCCTTACGGATAGTGGCCAGGGCCTGCCGCAGACTGTCCCTTGCCTGCTCCTCACCTCGATCGCTCCATAGAAGAGCAGCCAGCTTATGACGCGTCGCCTCCTGGTTCGGCGCTACGGCGAGAATGCCCAGAAGTGCCCTGTTCTTCTTGGCAGGCACTTCCAAGGTTTCCCCCTCGCGGGACGTCAGGCGAAAACCACCCAGGAGATCGAGCCTCGCCAAGCTCATCGCGATTTGCCCGGAATTTCTGCTTTTTCCGCGATTTTCACGAGGCTTTTCACAGCCGTCTCACGCCCCGAATTCGATGGTGCCTCTCGCAACTAAACAACATCTGAGAGGAAACACCAATGTCGGTCGTTGCAGAGGTTCCGGGAAAGGCAGGTGAGACCCTCAAAAAGAAACCGTTGAAGTGGCCGAAGTTTCGTCTGGGCCGGTTCCTGTGCGGCATAACAGAGGCATACGCCTCCGCCACCTGGAAGGCCTACGGCGCGGCCACCGGCCTCGGGGAGAATAACCCCGAGCATCGCCCCGACAACGACGTCGGCAATTACTGAACTCTCTCGCCCAACGCCGTGACGCGGGCGTCACAGCGCGAACCGCATTAGTTGGTGATTGGCGGAAACCCCCTGTGCCTCGTCATCCTCGGGTCTGCGCCGCGTCGCTTCGCGGCTGCTCCGCCCGTGGATGACAAAGTCGGGGAGGCCTCGGCTCATCCGACGCTATGAGCCGACCCTCACCCCCTCCGATCCAGCCTCGCCACCAGACGATCCCCCACCCATTGGATGCCGCAGACCAGGACGATCAGGACTATGACCACTGCGATCATCACCGACGTCTCAAAACGCTGGTAGCCGTAGCGGATGGCGAGGTCGCCGAGGCCGCCGGCGCCGATCGCGCCGGCCATGGCTGACGCACCGATCAGCGTCACCAGCGTCACCGTGAAGCCGGCGACGATGCCGGGCAGGGCTTCTGGCACCAGCACCTCGCGGATGATCGTCCAGCGGTTGCCGCCCATGGCGCGCGCCGCCTCGATCAGCCCGCGATCGACTTCGCGCAGCGACACTTCGGCGATGCGCGCATAATAGGGCGTTGCGGCGATCGACAGCGGCACGATGGCTGCCCATGTGCCGATCGAGGTGCCGACGATCAGCCGCGTCACCGGGATCAGCGCCACCAGAAGGATGATGAAGGGCACCGAGCGGAAGCCGTTGATGATGGCGCCGAGCGCCCGGTTCACCCAAAGGCTTTCGGCAATGCCGCCGCGTTCGGTAGCAATCAGCGCCAGGCCGAGCGGCAGGCCGAAGACCAGCGAGATGAGGCCGGAAGCGGCCGTCATCAGCACTGTCTCCCAGATCGAACGCAGCAGAAGCTCAAACAGGATTGGCGACATGGCCAAGCACCTCCACCCGCGCCTGGCGGGCCTTCAGGAATGTGATGATGTCAGCGAGATGATCTGCATCGCTGCCGGGAACCGACAGGAACAGCGTGCCGACCGGCTGCTGCTGGATATGGTCGATGCCGCCATGGACGAGGCGGAAGGCGCCTGGAACAGCCGTGGCAAGGTCGGACAGCAATGGCCTGCTTGCCGCTTCGCCGGCCACATCCACGCGCAGGATCGTCTCCTCGCCGGGCGCCGGCAACAGCCGGGCCGCCAGTTCGGCTGGCAGCTGCGGCCGGATGGCGCCGAGCAGGCTTTTGGTGATGTCTGATTGTGGGTCGGCAAACACCGACCAGACCGGCCCTTGCTCGACGATGCGTCCGGCGTCGATCACCGCCACGCGGTCGGCGATGGAACGGATCACCTCCATCTCATGGGTGATCAAAAGGATGGTCAGGCCAAGCTGCCGGTTGATGTCCTTGAGCAGTGCGAGGATGGAGCGCGTCGTCTCCGGATCGAGCGCCGAGGTGGCTTCGTCCGACAGGAGCAGCGCCGGGCGCGCGGCAAGCGCCCTGGCGATGCCGACCCGTTGCTTCTGGCCGCCCGACAGCGACGCCGGATAGGCCTTGGCTTTCTCCGACAGGCCGACGAGATCGAGCAGTTCGGCGGCGCGCTTCAGCCTCTCGGCTTTCGGGCGGCCCTCGATCTTCAGCGGCAGCGCCACATTGTCCTCGACGGTCTTGGCCGACAGCAGGTTGAAATGCTGGAAGATCATGCCGATGCGCCGCCGCAGCGGCTGCAGGTCGCGCTCGCCGAGCCGGCTGATCTCGCGGCCCTCGATGAACACCTCGCCGGAGTCAGGCCGTTCCAGCCCGTTCAGGCAGCGGATCAGCGTCGATTTGCCGGCGCCGCTGCGGCCGATGATACCGAGGATCTCGCCCTTGCGCACGGTCAGCGAAATGCCGTCGAGCGCCGCCGTCACACCGAAATGGCGCTTCAGGTCGACAAGGCGCACGACATCCTGAGATGCGTCGGGCCGGGTCTGGGTCGGATCGGCGGTCTTCCCGGATGCCGTGATATGCTGGTTCATGAATATTCCTGTTCCCGAAAACGCAATCGCGGCCCGCGCCTGAGCGCGGACCGCTGTTGCTCTCGAACCGGGCTTCCGGCCGAGGACCGGATCAATAGGCGCTGAGGCCGGTGCCCTTGTAGACCTTGTCGAACTCGGCCTTCACCGCCTCGTTCTGATAGGAAGCCACCAGCGTCTTCACCCAGGCCTCGTTCTCGTTACCGGTCTTCACCGCGATGAAGTTGCGGTAGGGATTGTCGGCGATAGGCTCCTGCGCGATGCGGTTTTCCGGCGACAGGCCGCTTTTCAGCGCCCAGTCGGTGTTGACTACGGCCGCATCGAGATCCTCGACCGAGCGGCCGACGATACCGGCGTCAAGTTCCTTGATCACCACCTTCTTCGCGTTCTCGGCGATGTCGGCGGTGGTGGCCAGAATGCCGGTGCCATCCCTGAGCTTGATCACGCCCTCGTTCTGCAGCACGCGCAGCGCCCGGCCTTCATTGGATGGGTCGTTGGGCACGCCAATGACCGCGCCCTCGGGCAGGTCGGCAACCTTGCTGAACTTCTTAGAGTAGAGGCCGATCGGCCAGACGCCGGTATAGCCGACACGGACGATGTGGTAGCCTTGCGTCTTGATCTGGTTGTCGAGATAGGGCTGGTGCTGGAAGGCGTTGGCGTCGATCTCGCCGCGCTCCAGCGCCTCGTTGGGCTGGGTGTAGTCGTTGAATACCACCGTCTCGATGGCAAGGCCCTTTTCGGCGGCTTGCGCGACGACGACGCGCCAGACGTCCTCGTCCTCGCCGCTGATGATGCCGACCTTGATCGCCTTCTTGTCCTCGGCAAACGACGCATGCGGTGCAATCAGGCTGCCGATCGCGACGACCGAGGCGAACAGCAGAGCAAGGCCACTGCGCCGGTTGACGGTTGACCCAGGGGAAGATGGCAAAGTGTTCTTGAAGTCAGTCATGATTGATCTCTGCGGTTGTGAGTCATGGCAGCGAGGCGGATTGCCTAGCCTTGGTCGCATCCTCAGAAATTCTATCAAGTTTATCAAAGAACGCGTTTCGCCATTCTCGCCAAAGCCGGGAATATCCTCTCAAAATTTTCAAGAGCGTGAGCAAAAGCCGCCGCTTGACCGGCCGCAGCGGATCGCGGCGCGATCTTGCGCGCGTCTGGAGGTCGTCAGATTCTCAGAGAGCTCAGCGTGCCGTCAAAGCGCGATCCAGGCCGTCTTCAGTTCCAAATATTTCTCCAGCGCGTGCAGCGACTTGTCGCGGCCGAAGCCGGACTGCTTGACGCCGCCGAGCGGCACGGTGATGTCGGCGCCGCCATAGGTGTTGACGTGGACGACGCCGGCATTGATGGCGCGCACCATGCGATGCGCGGTGGAGAGATTGGCGGTCCACACCGCGGAGGCAAGCCCGTAGATGGTCGAATTGGCGAGCCGAACCGCCTCCTCCTCGGTCTCGAAGCGCATGACGCCGAGCACCGGCCCGAACACCTCCTCGCGCGCCAACTGCATGTCCTGCATGACATTCTCGAAGATCGTTGGCGCCATGTAGCTGCCACCGGTCTCGGTCAGCATCCGCTGGCCGCCGGTGACGAGACGGGCACCTTCGTCCGTGGCCCTGGCGACGAAACCGAGGTTCTTGTCCAGCTGTTCGGCGCTCGATACCGCGCCGACATCGCTGGTGAGATCAAGCGGATCGCCGACTTTGAGCCGCATGGTTGCCGAGAGCAGTTCGTCCATGAAGCGGTCGTAGACCGCTGACTGGACGAGAAGCCGCGAGCCGGCGACGCAGACCTGGCCGGAATTGCGGAAGATGCCATTGGCCGAGACGACCGCTGTCTGTTTCAGATCCGGGGCGTCGGCAAAGACGATGTTCGGCGACTTGCCGCCGAGTTCGAGGAAGACGCGCTTCAGATTGGAGCGAGCGGAATATTCGAGCAGCCGCCTGCCGACCGGGCCGGAACCGGTGAAGGCGATGGCGTCGACATCCATATGCAGACCGAGCGCCTCGCCGGTGACCGCGCCAAGCCCGGTGACGACGTTGAGCACACCGGCGGGCAAGCCGGCCTCGCTTGCCAGTTCGGCCAGCCGCAGCAGCGTCAGCGAGGCGATCTCCGGCGGCTTGACCACCACGCAATTGCCGGCGGCAAGTGCAGGCGCGATCTTCCAGGCACCGATCATCAGCGGGAAATTCCACGGCACGATGACGCCGACGACGCCGAGCGGCTCCTTGTGGATCAGTCCGAGCACATTCTCGGCCGTCGGTGCTATCTCGCCATAGACCTTGTCGATGGCCTCGGCATAGTAGCGGATGGTGCCTGCCGCCGACAGCGGTTCTGCCTTGTAGGCCATGCCGATCTCGGTGCCGTTGTCGCGCACACCGAGCACGGCGAGCTCATCGGCGTGTTTCTCGACCAGCTCGGCGAATTTCGTCAGCACCTTCTTGCGAAAGGCGGGTGCGGCGCGCGACCACGAGCCCTTCTCGAACGCCTTGCGCGCCGACTTCACGGCGCGGTCGATATCGGCGGCGTTGCCGTCGGCGATGCTGGCGAAAGGTCGGCCGTCGATCGGCGACGTCACCGGCAGGCTTGCGCCGCTTGTTGCCTCGACCTGCACGCCATCGATGAACAGGCCCTGCGCGCCGATCTCCGTCTTGCGCAGCGTTTCGATGGCATTCTGACTGATCATTGGTGACGGACTCCAAGGGAAACATGCAATGTGATTGGCGCGCGGAATTCCCAGCCGCGAAACACCGGTTCCCTGCTCGGCACAAGGCTGAGATCAGGGAAGCGTTGGAGCAACAGCCGCACCGCAAGGCACATCTGCTCGCGTGCGAAGAACCGGCCCGAACAGAAATGATGGCCGAAGCCGAAGGCGGCATGGTTGCCTTCGTTGCGGTTGATGTCGAAGCGGTCGGGATCGGCAAAGCGGCTCTCGTCGCGGCTTGCCGAAGCGACGAGGGCGGCGACGGCAGCGCCGGCCGGGATCGTCACGCCGCCAAGCTCGACTGCCCGCGTCGTCTGCCGCGTCTGCGTGCCGATCGGCGCCACCCAGCGCAGGCCCTCGTCGACCGCCCTCGGCACGAAAGTCTCGGGATCGGCGAGCACCTGCCGCAATTGCTCGGGATGGGCCAGCAGGCCGGCGAGGATCGAGCCGGCGCCATGTCCGGGCTCCTGCATGCCGCCAAGCAGGATGACCTTGATGCTGGGCATCAGAAAGTCGATCGGCCGCGTCGTGCCCTCCGGCATGCCGTCATGCAGCATATGCGACAGCGCCGAGTCATCTGGCTGGCGCGCAAGTCTTTCCAGCGTCGGCAGGATGGCGTCGCCGACCTCGGCACTGGTTGCGTCGGCGATCTCCTGCCGTTTCGGATCGTTCTCGAAATTGATGGCGCCCTGGGCAAGGCCGTAGAACCAGCGGCGCAGCGTCGGCATATCGATGCCGGCAAGGCCGAGCGAGCGCGCCAGGCTGAGCGTCGACACCGGCTCGAAATAATCGGCCATCAGCTCGGCGGAGCCCTGGTTGACGATCCGGTCCAGAAAAGGTTCGGCAATCGACCGCACGAGGTCGCCGGCATAGGCGGCGACGGTGCGCGGCCGGTATTTCGGGTCGACGCCTTGGCGCAGTTGCTTGTGCGTCTCGCCATCGGTGGTCAGGATGGTCGGCTTGCCGAAGGAACGCTCAACTGGTGACGAGCCGACGACGGCGGAGAAGATCTCGGGCGACTTGGCGACGCTCTCGACATCCTTCCAGCGGGTGACGAACCAAAGATTGACCGCCGGCACGAAAGCGACCGGCGCACTGCGCCTGAGCTCTGCATAGATCGGGTAGGGATCGGCTTCCAATGCCTCGACGGTGATATTTTCGGCAAAGCTCAAATCCGCCACTCCCCTTGTGGTGTAAGGGGCGGCGTGGCATGCCGCCCCTTTGCTTTTCTCAATCCTTCAGCGGCTGGCCGAGGTTTTTGAACGCGACCGGATCGCGGCTCTTCAGCGCGCTGGCCAGCAGCAGGCCGACGATCGCGGCGATCAGCACCAGCCCCGGCAGGAACACGCCAAGGAAACCGCCGGCTCCCGACAGGCTGCCGAAATTGATGACGATCAAATAGATGATGATGACGAAGGCGATGAAGGTCAGCCCGGGCAGGATGGTGGTCTTCAGCGCATTCTCGTGGGCCGCCGGGTTGGCGCGGAAGAACATCACCACGGCAAGCGATGCCACCGCCATCATCACGATGACGCCGAGCGTCGCGACATTGGTCAGCCACGAAAACAGCGCCAGCACCGGATCGAGGCCGAGCACGGCGAACAGGCCGACAACGACCGCGGCGAGCACGCTCTGGACGACGGAAGCGACGTGCGGGCTCTGGTGCACCGGATGCGTCACGCCGATCGTCTGCGGCAACAGCTTCTCGCGGCCCGAGACGTAGATATAGCGCGCAACCGCATTGTGGAACGCCAGCACGCCGGCAAACAGGCTCGACACGAACAGGATGCTCATCGCCTGCGAAAGCATCGTGCCGGCGTAGCGGTCGGACAGGCCGAACAGGAAGGTCGTCGGATCCTGCAATCCCTGCAGCGTCGGCAGCAATTTGTCGACACCGGCGCCGACCGCCATCAGCCATGCCGTGAGCATGTAGAAGACGCCGATCAGCACGACCGAAAAATAGGTGGCGCGCGGAATGGTGACCTTTGGGTCGCGGGCTTCCTCGGCATAGATCGTCGTCGCCTCGAAACCGATGAAGGCGGCGAAGCAGAACAGGATGGCGATGGCCGGCGAGCCGCTGACGATCTGGCTCCAGCTGAATGGCGCCGCCGACAGGCCGCTATCGCCGCCGGTCTTGAGGATGGCGATATCGAGGATCAGCACCACAAGATATTCGCACAGCACCAGCACCGTCAGGATCTTGGCGGAGAGGTCGACCTGCCGATAGCCGAGCACGGCGACCAGCGCGATGGCGATGAAGCTCCACACCCACCAGGGCAGGTTGATGCCCCAGCCGGCGAACAGGCCGGCGGTTGCGGCGCCCAGCAGGCCCATGACGCCGATCTGCATGGCGTTGTAGGACAGGATGGCGATCAGCGCCGTGGCGCCGCCGGCCATGCTGCCGAGGCCGCGTGCGGCATAGGCATAGAAGGCGCCGGCATTGCCGACATGGCGTGACATGGCGACATAGCCGACCGCGAACAAAAGCAGCAGCACGGTCACGATGAGATAGGTGCCGGCAAAGCCGGCGCCATTGCCCATCAGCATGCCAAGCGGCGTGCCGCCGGCGACTGCCGTGAGTGGGGCGGCCGCAGAAATCACCATGAAGGTGATGGCGCCGACGCCAAGACTGTTCTTGCGCAGCCTGTTGGCCGGCGCCTGTTCCGAGACTGCTGTCATTGATCCCTCCTGTTTGCAAACCCTTGAGTTCGCCGGCCGAATGGCCTGTCCCATGCACTCTGGTGGTTGGTTCATTATTTGAACCGTTATTTTGAATATAGACTTGCAAACAATGCTGATGCCTGTCAAGTTAATTCACACGTTAAATGATTGTCCGAACCGGGAGGCAAATTTGAGTACGGTCGGAAAAGCGATCTCGCTTCTGGAGCTGTTCAACGTCGACGAGCCCGAGCTCGGCCTGTCCGATCTGGCGCGCCGCTCGGGCTTGGACAAGGCGACGACAAGGCGGCTGCTGGTAGCGCTGGCCGGCCGTGGTTTCGTCGAGCAGGATGCGGGTACGCGGCACTATCGCCTCGGCGCCGGCCTGTCGCGGCTGGCGCGCATCCGCGAGGCGCGCTTTCCCTTCCTGCAGACGGCCGTTCCGCTGGTGCGGGACCTGGCCGCCTCGACGGCCGAGACCGTGCATTTGTCGGAATTCGGCGTCGACAGGCTGGTCACCGTCCATGTCGAGCATCCAGCATGGGCAAACCGGGTCAACATCGACATCGGCCAGTTGCTGCCCCTGCATTCGACCGCGTCGGGCATCGCCTATCTGGCCTTCGCCCGCGACGAGACCGTCAAAGCGTGCCTGGCGGGTTCGCTCGACGCCTTCACGGCCCATACGCTGATCGAGCCGGCCGCCATCTCAAGATCCATGGGCGAGGCGCGCGATCGCGGCTATTCGATCTGCGACCAGGGCTATGAGGAAGGTGTGATCAGCGTCGCGGCGGCAATCCGCGGGGCGGATGGCTTTGCGCTCGGCACCATCGCGGTGGCGGCGCCAAAGGCCAGAACGACGGCGGCCGCGATCACGGAGCGGGGACTTGCCGTGAGGGCGGCGGCACGGGAGATTTCCATGCGCCTCAACGGTGAAAACCTGCAAATCTTGAGGAGGCAGGCCTGATGCCCTCGGAGACAGCACCCCGCATCCTGGTCATCGGCACGGGCGACACAAAGGCCGAAGAGCTGTTGTTCATGAAACAGTGCATCGAGCAGTCGGGCGGCAGCGCCGTGATGATGGATGTCAGTGTGCTCGGCGACCCGCCCTACAGCCCGGACCAGGATAAGCACGCCGTGGCGCGGGCGGTGGATGTGACGATCGCCGAGATCGTTTCGAGCGGTGACGAGAACACCGCCATGACGCTGATGGCCGGCGGCGCCGTGCAACTGGTGCGCAAGCTCCATCAAAACGGCGAGATCGACGCCTTCATCGCCATCGGCGGTTCGATGGGGACAGATCTGGCGCTCGACGTGGCGCTTTGCCTGCCGCTCGGCGTGCCGAAATTCGTCGTCTCGACCATCGCCTATTCGCACCTCATCCCACCCGAGCGCGTCGCGCCCGACCTGATGATGATCCTCTGGGCGGGCGGGCTGTACGGCCTCAACTCGATCTGCAGGCTGGTCCTGTCACAGGCCTGTGGTGCGGTCGTCGGCGCGGCGAAAATCGTGCTGGCGTCGCGCGTGTCGGCGCGAGCAACAGGCCCGACCATCGGCATGACCTCGCTCGGCAGCAGCTGCCTGCGCTACATGAAGACGCTGAAGCCGGCGCTGGAACAGCGCGGCTATGACGTTGCCGTCTTCCACACCACCGGAATGGGCGGCCGCGCCTTCGAATCGATTGCCGGTCAAGACCATTTTTGCGCGGTGTTCGACTTCAGCCTGCAGGAAATCACCAATCATCTCGCGGGCTCAGTCGTCAGTTCCGGCGCCGACCGGCTGGAGAATGCCGGTGCCCGCGGCATTCCGCAGATCGCAGCACCCGGCGCGGTCGACATGGTCGACCTGCCGACCTGGCAGGATTTGCCGGCTAAATTCTCGAAGCGGCCGTTTCACGCCCATAACAGGCTGATCGCTTCGATCACCGTCGATGCCGACGATCGCCGCCAGGTCGCCAGGACCATCGCCGCCAAGCTCGGTGCCGCCAGAGGCCGCTCCGCCTTCATCCTGCCCTCCCAAGGCATCCAGGAATGGGACGTGGAGGGCGAGCCGCTCTATGAGCCGGAAGCCCTGGCCGCCTTCACTGACGAAATTCGCAAGGTCATTCCCGCCGGCGTCGAGTTCCACGAGATCGACGCTCACATCAACAGCGACGACTTCGTCGGCAAGGCGCTCGAGATCTTCGACCGCTGGGTCGAGGAAGGCATCGTCCCGCGCGGCAAGCCGGCCGAGGGAGTGGCGGCGTGAGTGCTGTTCCCGCCCAGGCGCTTGTCCTCGATTTCGGCGGCGTCGTCACCCGCACGCTGTTCGAGACCCACGCCTTGACCGAACAGGCGCTCGGCCTCGCGCCGGGGACGCTGCAATGGCGCGGGCCGTTCGATCCGGGCAGCGATCCGCTGTGGCGCGCCATGCAGGCCGACGAGATCAGCGAGCGTGACTATTGGCGCACACGCACAAGCGAGGTCGGCCGTCTGGTGGGCGAGGACTGGCAGGCTATGGAGACCTTCGTCCGGCGCGCGCGAGGGGCCGAGCCGGAAAAGGTGGTGCGGCCGGAGGCTGACAGCACCATTCGCACGGTGCATGCCGCCGGTTTTCGACTGGCCATCCTGTCCAATGAACTCGACCTGTTCTACGGCGCCGACTTCCGCCAGCGGCTGCCGTTGCTCGGCCTCTTCGATGTGATCATCGACGCCACTTACACCGGCATCCTCAAGCCCGACCCGCGTGCCTATGCCTTCGTCAGCGAGGCGCTCGGCGTGCCGGCCGGCGCTTGCGTCTTCGTCGACGACCAGCGGCGCAATGTCGATGGCGGCTGTGCTGCCGGCATGCGCACGGTGCATTTCGACGTCGCTCGCCCGGCTCATTCCTATGCCGAGGCCCTCGGCCATTTCGACCTCGTCCCAGTTGCCTGAGATTTTTGCGGAGTCCATTATGCGCGACATCAATTTTCTCACCGAAACCAACGCCAAGCCGATCTGGCATCCGATGGCGCATCCGGCCGAGATGCGGGCCAACCCGCCAAAGGTGATCATGAAAGGCGAGGGTGTGATGGTCACCGACATCGCCGGCAACACCGTGCTCGACGCCGTCGGCGGCCTGTGGAACGTCAATCTCGGCTACAGCTGCGACCCGATCAAGAAAGCGATCGCCGACCAGCTTGGCGCGCTGCCCTATTATTCCGGCTTTCGCGGCACCTCGACCGGCCCGTCGATCGAGCTCGCCTACGAACTCTGCGAATGGTTCGAGCCAGAAGGCATGGTGCGGACGTTTTTCACTTCGGGCGGCTCGGATTCGGTCGAAACGGCACTTCGGCTGGCGCGGCAGTACTGGAAGATCCGTGGCCAGGCCGACCGCACCAAATTCATCGCCTTGAAGAAAGGCTATCACGGCACGCATTTCGGCGGCGCGTCGGTCAACGGCAATGCCAATTTCCGCCGCAACTACGAGCCGCTGCTGCCGGGCGTCTTCCACATTCCCGCGCCCTGGACCTTCCGCAACCCGTTCGACGAGACCGACCCAGTGCGGCTGGCAAAACTCTGCGCCAAGGCGCTGGAGGACGAAATCGCCTTCCAGGGTGGCGACACCATCGCCGCGTTCATCATGGAGCCGGTTCTCGGCGCCGGCGGCGTTATTGTTCCGCATGAGAGCTTCATGCCGCTGGTGCGCGAGATCTGCGACCGCCACGAGATCCTTTTGATCGCCGATGAAGTTGTCACCGGCTTCGGCCGCACCGGCGCATGGTCGGGTTCGCGTCTGTCCGGCGTGAAGCCCGATTTCATGACCATCGCCAAGGCGATCACTTCGGGTTATTTCCCGCTCGGCGCCACTTTGATCGGCGCCAAGGTCGCCGATGTCTTCGAGGCCGACAAGACCAGCTTCGGCGCCATCGGCCACGGCTATACCTATTCCGGCCATCCTGTCGGCTGCGCCGCGGGTCTGGCGGCGCTTGCCGAGACCAAACGGCTTCGCCTGAACGAAAACGCCGCCGCGCGCGGCGTCGAACTCGCAGCCGTGCTGGAGGGGCTGAAGGCGAAGCATGCGATCGTCGGCGATGTCCGGTACAAGGGCCTGATGGCGGCACTGGAGCTGGTCTCGGACCGCGCGACGAAAAAGCCCGCCGACAAGAAGACTATGGCATTGGTTTCGGAGGCGGCCTACGAGGCCGGCGTCATGCTGCGCGTCTCCGGTAACGCCATCATCCTGTCGCCGCCGCTTATCGTCAGCGCCGCGGATGTCGCGAGGATCGGCGAAGCATTGGATGCAGGCCTGTCGAAGGTCTGACGGTTTATTGGAGAGAACGGAGTTTCGAGACGCAATGACTCAACCGCAAGAAGCGCTGGTTAGCCGGCGCTCGCGCCTGCTCGGTGCGAAATCGCAATTGTTCTATGACGAGCCCGTGCACCTGGTGCGCGGCGAAGGCGTCTGGCTCTACGATGCCGACGGCCGCAAATATCTCGACGCGTACAACAATGTCGCCCATGTCGGCCACTGCCACCCCTATGTGGTCGAGGCCCTGTGCCGGCAGGCAAGCCTGCTCAACACCCACACGCGCTATCTGCACACCGCCATCCTCGACTATGTCGAGCGGCTGACCGCGACCTTCGATGCCAGCCTGTCGACCGCCATCCTGACCTGCACCGGCAGCGAGGCCAACGACATCGCGCTGCGCATGGCGCAGGCCGCCACCGGCCGCATGGGTATCATCGCCACCGACGCCACCTATCATGGCAACACCGCGGCGGTTTCGCAGCTCAGCACCCGCATGCCGCCGGTCGGCGGCCGCGCCCGCAATGTCAGGCTGGTGCCGGCGCCTGACAGCTATCGCCATCCGGATGCGATGGCCAACGGCAAAGCCTTTGGCGACGCGGTGCGCGAAGCCATCGCCGCGCTGGCAAAGGACGGTATCGGCCTGTCCGGCATCATCCTTTGTCCGCTGCTCGCCAATGAAGGCTTTCCGACGCTCCCATCCGGCTTTTTCGACGACGCGATGCGCGCGGTGCGTGACGCCGGCGGACTGGTCATCGCCGACGAGGTGCAGCCTGGTTTCGGCCGCACCGGCAGTCATTTCTGGGGTCACCAGCGCGCCGGCTTCGTTCCCGACATCGTCACCATGGGCAAGCCGATGGGCAACGGCCATCCAATCGCCGCCGTGGTCACATCAAGGGAGATATTGGCGACCTTCCGCAACGCCTTCCGTTATTTCAACACCTTCGGCGGCAATCCGGTTTCCTGCGCGGTGGCCAATGCCGTTCTCGACGTCATCGAGCAGGAAGATCTCGTTGCCAACGCGCGTGACGTCGGCGCCTATGCACTCAACCTGCTGCGCCCGCTCGCCGATCGCCATGAATGTATCGGCGAGGTCAGGGGCGCTGGCCTGTTCTTCGGCGCCGAACTGGTTCACGACCGCAAGACGCGCGAACCGGCGCCCGACATTGCCGAGCAGGTCGCCAACCGGATGCGCCAGCGCGGCGTGCTGATGGGCAAGACCGGCATCCACGGCAATGTGTTGAAGATCCGCCCGCCAATGCCGTTCTCCCGCGACAATGCCGACTTCCTGATCGGCGTCCTCGACGAAGTGCTTGGCGAAGTCCGCGGAGTGAAGGCGTGAGCGCAGTCTCCGCGCAATCCGAACCCGAGACGGCAGCCGATGTCACGGCGCTGGCCAGGCGCGCGCTCGCCCATTGGGGCATTGATGAGGGTGAGCCGGAGCTGCTGAAATTCCGCGAGAACGCGGTCTTCCGGATCCGTCTGCCCGATGGCCAGCCGGCCGCCATGCGCATTCACCGGCTTGGCTATCACACGGACGCCGCCCTGCGCTCGGAACTGCAATGGATGGGTTTTCTGCAATCGGCCGGCATCGCCACGCCATCTGCGGTCGCCACGCCGGCTGGCGATCTGTTCGTGCTTGTCAGCGCGAATGCCTCAATGCAACCCCGGCAAGTCGATTGCCTGAGCTGGCTGGAAGGCCGCGCCGTCGGCGCGCGAGGCGTGCCGCTGGATTTTACGCCCGAGCAGGCAAGACAGATCTTTACCGAGATCGGGCGAACCATCGCCCACATGCACAATGTCACAGCAGCCTGGACGCCTCCGTCCGGCTTTGCCCGCCATGCCTGGGATTTCGACGGCTTCTTCGGCGCGAACCCGAATTGGGGGCGTTTCGAGACCTCGCCCTTCCTCGACGGTCCTCGCCGCGAACTGGTTTTGCGGGCGCGCGAAAAGGCCGTGCGCGCGCTATTGAGGTATGAACGCAGTGCCCGCAATTTCGGCATCATCCACGCCGACCTGGTGCGCGAGAATGTGCTCGTCCATGATGGTGCGATCCGCATCATCGACTTCGACGATTGCGGCCATGGCTGGCACATGTACGACCTTGCCGTCGCGCTTTACCAGAACCGCGATGAGGCGATCTATCCGCTGATCGAGGCCGCTTTGCTCAAGGGCTATCGGCAGGAGCGCGAACTGACGGCGCGCGACATCGCCGCGCTGCCGCTGTTTTCTGCCTTGCGGGCCTTCGCCTTCCTCGGCTGGGTGCAGAGCCGCGTCGAAGGCGACATCACCAGGGAGGTCGGCTTGCGCATGTCGGCCATCGCAGCCGATGTGGTGATTGCCTATCTGCATGGCGAATAGGGCCGATTGATAAGAACTGGCGGAACCGTCAGCCCTTCGCGAAATGGATGCTGACCGTGCCCGAACTGCCGAAATCGGCGACGATCGTGTCGCCGGGTCGCGCCTCGACCGGACGCACGAACGACCCGGAGAGAACGACCTCGCCGGCAGCGATCGACATGCCGTAGCGGGCGAGCCTGTCGGCCAGCCAGGCAATGCCCATCGCCGGATGGTTGAGCACGCCGGCGCCAAGCCCGGTCTCCTCGACCTCGGCATTGCGCGAAACGATGGCGCCGATCCAGCGCATGTCGGTCTCATCAGGCCGCTGCGGCCGGCCGCCGATGACGATGCCGGCATTGGCGGCATTGTCCGAAATGGTGTCGAAGAAGGTACGCGCCTTCTTCGTCTCCGCATTGACGCGCTCGATGCGCGTATCGAGGATTTCGAGCGCCGGCGTGATGTAGTCGGTGGCGTTGAACACGTCGAAGATCGTCACGCCGGGGCCTTTCAGCGGCGCCTTCATGATGAAGGCGATCTCGGCCTCGACGCGCGGCTGGATAAAGCGGCCGGCGGGAATGGTCGCGCCACCGTCGAAGAACATGTCGTCGAACAGCACGCCCGAATCCGGCGTGTCGATGGCGAGCGCATATTGCATCGCCTTGGAGGTCAGGCCGATCTTCCAGCCCTTCGGCTTCAGCCCGGCATCGATCTTGCGCGTCACCAGCGCTGCCTGCACGCGATAGGCATCCTCCATCGTCGCCTCGGGAAAATCGAGGCTGAGCAGCCGGATCTGCTTGCGCGAACGCTCGGCCTCGAACAGCCGTGCCGCGGCGTCTTCCACTTGCTCCGGGGTCATGCTGCTTCCTCGTCGACGACGCTGTTGCGCAGCACGCCGATGCCGTCTGCCTCGACCTCGATGACGTCGCCGGGCTTCAGCCAGATCGGCGGCTCGAAGCGGGCGCCGGCGCCCGTCGGCGTGCCGGTGACGATGATGTCGCCCGGCACCAGCGTGGTGAAGGTCGAGACATAGGCGATAATCTTGCGAAACGAGAAGATCATCCGGCTGGTGCGGTCCTGCTGGCGGATTTCGCCATTGACGCGGGTGGTCAGCGCGATGTCGGCGATCTGCGCCTCGTGGGTGAACGGCACCAGCCAAGGGCCGATCGAGCCGGTGCGGTCGAAATTCTTGCCTTGCGTGACGTTGAACTTGGCATGCCGCACCCAGTCGCGGATGGTGCCTTCATTGCACAGCGACAGTGCCGCAATATGGCTGAGCGCGTTGGCCTCGGCAATGCGCCGTCCCGCCTTGCCGATGACGATGACGATTTCGCCCTCATAGTCGAGCTGCGGGGATTCCGGCGGCCGCACCAGCGGCGCGCCATGGCCGACGAAGGAGCGGGGAAAACGGACGAACAGCGACGGATTCGAGGGTGCTGCCTGGCCGTCCTTGTACTCCTCGTTGCGGTCTGGATAGTTGACGCCGACGCAGATGATCTTTTCCGGCGAAGGGATCGGAATTTCGTAGGCAATGGCGTCGAGCGGGAAATCGACTGGGAAGGCCTCTGCCTCTTCCGCCAGCCGCCGCAAGGCGCCGGCCTCGATCACCTCCCGCAGCGTCGGCCACTGGCCGTGGCGCGCCGACAGGTCGACGACACCCTTGCTGGTGACCGCGCCATAGCGCGCCTTGCCGCCGACGGTGAAGGTGGCGAGCCGTGCGTGGTTCATGCTGCGGCTCCGGCGATGGTGGTGGGCGAGGTTGGAGCTCTACGGCGCCCCCCTCTGTCCTGCCGGACATCTCCCCCTCCTGGGGGGAGATCGGATGTCATCTCTGCCTTCGCCAATTTCCAACGCTGCAAGAGAGGCGCTGACCATGGGCCTAGCCAATCTCCCCCCTTGAGGGGGAGATGTCCGGCAAGACAGAGGGGGGCGCGAAGGAACGCTGACATCGATTAGAATCCACTCACGGCGCAATGATCGGCGAAGCCGCCAAATCCGGCTGGCGCGCCTCCGCCCCGGCAAACGCACTGCCCTCCTCGAACCAGCTTTTCGGCGCCGGTGCGCCCCACAGCGTCTGGCGCTGCGGGTCCTTGAGGTCCCACTTGATCGGCTCCAGGTCCGGATCGACTGTCTGGTAGTCCGAACAGTAGATCTCGATACGGTGGTTGTCCGGATCACGGACATAGAGGAAGAAGGCGTTGGAGATGCCGTGCCGACCAGGGCCGCGTTCGATGTTCGGCAAATAGCCCGTGGTCGCCATCAGGTCGAGCAGGTCGATGATGTTGAGCGGCGTCGGCACCCAGAAGGCAACATGATGCAGGCGCGGGCCGATGCCGTTGGTGAACGCGATGTCGTGGACGCCGCCCTTGCGGTGCGTCCAAGCTGCCCAAAGCTTCCCGGTTGCGGCATCCTCGGTGTATTCGGTGACGCGAAAACCGAGCTCGTTGTAGAAGGCGACGGACTCGTCGACATTGGGCGAGAAGCAGTTGAAGTGGTCGATGCGCAGCGGCTTGACGCCCTTGTAGAGCGCATATTTCTGATGGATGGGCGGCAGCCTTTCCATCTGGGCATAGAACTCCAGCGGAATCCCGTGCGGGTCGCGCGTCCGAAAAGTGCGCGACTGGTAGGGCCGCTCGACCCATTCCACCGGCAGGCCCTTGCCCTTGAAGAAATACTCGGCCTTGTCGAGGTCCTCGTCCGAAAAGACCTTGAAGCCGAGATCGCGCGCTTCCGGCATCGTCGCCTTGCGCAGCACGATGCAGTGATGGCCACGTTCCTCCATGGCGCGCAGGTAGATGGCGCCTGATGTCTCGTCGGTAACCTGCAGGCCGAGCGTGTCGACATAGAAGGCGCGGGATTTGGCGAGGTCGGTGACAGCCAACTCGACATCGCTGAGGCGCACGATGTTGAAGGCGGGGTGGAGATTGGGTTTGGGCAAGGGCATCCGATTTCCTCCGGTCAGCCGCCGAGTTTCTGGATCGCGTGCGCCGTCGTCGCGAAGGCGACGTTCTTCGTCTCCATGTAGAAGTCGAAGGAATGGTCGCCGCCGTCGCGGCCGATGCCGGAATTCTTGACGCCGCCGAAGGGGGTCGGCAAATGCCGCACGTTCTCGGAGTTAACCCAGATCATGCCGGCCTCCAGCGCATCGGTGAAACGGAAGGCGCGGATGACGTCAGAGGTCCAGAGATAGCCGGTCAGGCCGTATTGCGTGTCGTTGGCCAGCGCCAGCGCTTCCGTCTCGTCGTTGAACGCAATGGCGCTCAGCACCGGCCCGAAAATCTCCTCCTGCGCGATGCGCATGCCGTTGGTCACGTTGGTGAACAGGGTCGGGCCGACATAACAGCCGCCTCCCGGCCCTTCGACCTTGCCGCCGCCGACGGCCAGCGTCGCCCCCTCCGACCTGCCGATGTCGATATAGGACAGCACCTTCTTTTCATGCACCGGATGAATCAGCGGCCCGACCACCGTTTTCGGATCGAGCGGGTGGCCGACGACGATGCGCTTCGCCCTCTCCGCGACTTTGGCGGTGAAGCTTCCATAGATCGAGGCTTCGACCAGCAGGCGCGACGACGAGGTGCAGCGCTCGCCATTCAGCGAATAGATCATGAACACGGCGGCGTCGGCGGCGCGCTCGAGATCGGCGTCGGCAAAGACGATCACCGGGTTCTTGCCGCCAAGCTCGAAATGCACGCGCTTCAGCGTGCCGGCGCCTTGCTTCATGATCATCGAACCGGTGCGGCTTTCGCCGACAAAACCGATCGCCTTGATGTCGGGATGCTCGGTCAGCGCCTTGCCGGCGTCTTCACCAAGGCCGTTGACCAGGTTCCATACGCCTTTCGGCAGGCCGGCCTCCTCGGCGATCTCGACCAGCAGGCGGGCGGTCAGCGGCGAGAATTCAGCCGGCTTATGAACCACGGTGCAGCCGGCCGCCAGCGCTGGCGCAATCTTCCACGTCGACAGCATGAACGGTGTGTTCCACGGCGTGATGATGCCGACCGGGCCGATCGGCACCCGCGTCGTCATATTGACCTGGCCTGTCGTACGCAGTGTCTCGCCGTCGCGCGCTTCGGGCGCGCGGTCGGCGAAGAAACGGAAATTCTCGGCACCGCGCAGCGCTGCCTTGGCCATGAACTTCAGCGCCTGGCCGGTATCCATGCATTCGACAAAAGCGATCTCCTCGGCGCGCGCTTCGATTGCGTCGGCGATTTTGTGCAGCAGCTTCTTGCGTGCCTCGCCAGGCATGGCCGCCCAGGCTGGGAACGCCGCCTTCGCCGCCTTGGCGGCGCGGTCGATGTCGGCGGCCCCGCCGCGCGCGACGCTTGCCAGCGGCTTGAGATCGACCGGCGACAGCGTTTCGAACGTCGCGCCATCGAGGGCCGGCACCGCCTCGCCGCCGATCTGGTTCAAAACGCCATCGCGCTTGAAGCGGGCCAGATAGGCCTCGGCCTTTTTGAGATTGCCTTGCAGGTCGGACATGTCGGGTTCCGTCACTTGCCGCGCAGCCGCGGGTGGATTGCGTTTTTCTTCCAGCTGAGCACCGGGTCGATTTCCCGGATTTCGAGCGACAGGGCGAAATGCGGGGTCTCGAACAGGGTGGCAAGGTATTCGCTCACCGCCGCGAAGACAGCCTCGCCGGTCCGCTTCTTCTCGTCCGGGCTGCGGCCGGTGCCGATGCGAAACGACATGTCGAGAAAAGCGTTTTCCGGCAGGCTGTCGGCCATCGCGTAGGCCTCGGCGCGAAAGGCCCGCACCCGCACGGCGCCGGTCTCGAACAGCCCGGTGTCCAGCACTGTGCGCAACACCAGCGCGCACAATTCGTCCATATCGACCTTGGCATCGAGATTGGCCGAATACTCGATGGAGAAGTGAGGCACGGCGCTTCGTTTCCCTGGGTTATTGCTTTGTTGTAGTTAACGCGTTAATTACATGCGGCATCCGCGAAGTCAAGTCTTGCATCGGCCTTGGCGCAACGATACGGGATGGCAGGAACGGGCCCCGGCTGGCGGATTCGGCCGAAGGAAGGCCTGTTTCGATCGCAAGCGTGGGAGGCTCTTTTTTGCTGCCTGAAAATACCCGTCGTTCCCTGCCGATGGCGCTGCTTCATGCCCGCGAAGCGGTGATGGCGCGGTTTCGGCCGATGCTTGCGGCGCATGACGTGACCGAACAGCAATGGCGCGTGCTGCGTGTGCTCAGCGAAGCCGGCCCGGTCGAGGCGACGGAACTTGCCGATCGCGCCTCGGTTTTGCCGCCCAGCCTGACGCGCATCATCAAGGCCCTCGAGGGACGCAAATTCATCACCCGCAACAAGGCCGAAGGCGACGGCCGCCGCGTCGTGCTGACCATTGCGCCTGCCGGCTCCGCCCTGATCGACGCCCTGTCGCCCGAGCGTCGCGTCATCTATGACGACATCGAACAGCGTTTTGGGCATGAGAAGCTGGAGCAGCTCCTCGATCTCTTGGAGAGCTTGATCGACGGCGAGAGCTGAGCGGTCGGTCCTGGCCGTTTCGTCCAGGCTCACCCGCCAAAGCTGCCCAACCGTGTCGGCTGCGTATAATTCCGGTCGACATAGAGCAGGGCCGAGCCGCCGCTGCCGTGCCGGACATCGATGACGCGGCCGATCATGACATTGTGCGTGCCGACGACATGCACGGTCTCGATCTCGCAATCGAAGTTGACGATCGCATCCGACAGCGCCGGCGTGCCGGAGGTCAGCGTCTGCCAGCGCGCCGAGGCGTAGCGCGCCTCCATGTCCCTGGTCGCGCCGGCGAACTTTCCCGCCAGATGCATGTGGTCATGCGTCAGCACGTTGACGCAGAAGCGCCGGTTGGACAGGAACATGGCGGCCTGGGTCGAGCGCCCGTTCATGCACACGAGCAGCGTCGGCGGCTCGTCCGAGACGCTGCACATGGCGGTGGCGGTGAAGCCGCCGCGTCCTGCCGGCCCGTCTGTGGTGACGATGTTGACCGGCGCGCAGACCCTCGCCATGGCGTCGCGGAAATCGGCTTTCGAAATCTGCGTGGCCATGTGATTTCACTCGGCCGTTGAGACAAGCGGATTGAACCAGGTATCGCCGGTCCAGCCATTCTCGTCATAATCGGCCATGCAGGTGTCGACCAGCTCTTCCATCGCCTTCAGCCGCCCGCCGCGCTCGGCGCCTTTCAGCACCTGCAGCCGTACCTCTTCCGGCGCACCGGCATAGTTGAGCTCATAGAGCGCGTGGCGGCCGCCGAACTCGGTGCCGGTCGCATCCCACAACAGCTTCATGATCTTGATGCGTTCGATGTGGCCCATATCGTTGGAGCCGCGCACATATTGCGCCAGATATTTGTCGATCTCGGGGTTGTTGAAGTCGCGCACCGACGACGGCAGGTAGATCAGCCCCGAGGCGATCACCCGGCGCACGGTGTCGATGACGCGCGGATAGGCTTCCGACATGAAGGTGCGGTAGGCAAGCGCGGCTTCCAGATTGGGCAGCACCGCGCCATTCGCCCACGGGATCGGGTTGTAGGCCATGGCGTTGGAAAAGCTCCAGAACATGTGCCTGAGCGCAATGACCTCGCCCAGTGCCGCCTGGTTGCCGCGGAAAGCATCGCCGCCGGTGGCGCGCAGCGCCTTGGCCAGCAGGCCGGCGAGGAAGTCGAGCTTGACGGCGAAGCGCGTGCAGCCCTGGAAGCAGTAGCCGTGCATGAAGCCGGAGGCCGGATGGAAGGACAGGATTTTTTGCGCATCGCGCAGCACCAGCACGTCCTCCCAGGGGATGAAGACATTGTCGAGCACCAGGATCGCGTCGTTCTCGTCGAAGCGCGACGACAGCGGATAATCGAAGGGTGCCGCCATCGTATTGGCCGTCTGCTCGTAGGAGACGCGGCAGAACATCTTTATCCCCGGCGCATTCATCGGCACGATGAACATCACCGACAGTGACGGATCCTCGGTCACCGTCGCCGACCCTTGCGCCAGGAAATTGTAGTGCGTCAGCGCCGAGGACGTCGCCACCACCTTGGCGCCGGACACGTAGATGCCGGCATCCGTCTCCCTGGTGATGTGGACGAAGACATCCTTCACCTGTTCAGCCGGCTTGTGGCGGTCGATCGGCGGGTTGACGATGGCGTGGTTCATGAACAACGCGGCTTCCTGCGCGCGTTTGTGCCAGGACAGGGCATTGTCCTTGAACGGCCCGTACCAGTCGGCATTGGCGCCGAGCGTGTTCATCAGCGCCGCCTTGTAGTCGGGCGTGCGGCCCATCCAGCCATAGGACATGCGCGACCACTTCGCGATCGCCGCCTGCTGGGCAACAAGCTCGGCGGAAGACTTGGCAACGCGGAAATATTTGTGGGTGTAGCCGCCCGAGCCGGTGTCGGTTGGTGACGTCAGCGCGTCCCGCCGCCTTGGATCATGCAGGGCGTCGTAGAGGCGCGCCAGCGACCGCGCCGAATTGCGCATCGCCGGATGCGTGGTGACGTCGGCAATGCGTTCGCCGTTGATATAGACCTCGCGGCCATCGCGCAGGCTCTCCAGATACTCGGCCCCGGTGAACGGGCGTGCCTTATCAGTGCGGAAGTCTTCTGATCGCATGATGGTCCTCCTCTTAAGCCGTAACCCTAGCGCCCTGGGCATCGATCGGTTATGGACGGAACGGCAAAACCGATTGGACTTTTTCCGGCGTCATGAGCCAGAGATCCATCCCCGACTTCTTCGTCTATGGCGAGCCGGTGCGGCCGCTCGATGTCGGTTTTCTGCATGTCGAGACGGTGCTTGCGCGCGGCAATATCCATCTTGGTGAGGTCGCCGCGCACAAGCACCCGCAGATGGGTCAGATCACCTTCTGGACCAGCGGCTCCGGTACCTACCGCATCGAAGACCGATCCTGGGACTTTTCGGCGCCTGCCGTGAGTTTCGTGCCGAGCACTATCGTGCACGGCTTCTCGATCGGCCCCGGCACCGACGCCATCGTCGTCTCGGTCGCCGACGGCGCGCTTGCGGCCATCGCGGCTCACAGCCTGCTGCCGCTGGACCGGCCGGTCTTTGCCGACGGCATGCCGCAGCACGCAGCGTGGGCCAGATTGGCGGCGGTGCTGGAGATGATCGCCGCCGAATACGCCGAGGCGCAAGCCGGCAATGACAGGGTCCTGCAGGCGCTGATCGCCGTCGCGCTCTCCCACATCGCGCGCCTCAGTCCCGAGACAAAGGATGCCACGGCGTCTTCTGATGCCTCACTGGCGTTGGGGCTGCGCCGGCTCGCCGATGCGCATTTCCGCGACAACTGGCCTGTTGATCGCTACGTCGAGGCGCTGGCCACGACGTCGCATCTTCTCGACAAGGCCAGCCGCGCGGTGCTGGGCAGCGGCGTCAAACGCGTCGTCAGTGAGCGACGGCTGCTGGAGGCCAAGCGGCTGCTGTTGTTCACCGTACGCACGGTCGAGGACATCGCCTACGAGATCGGCTTCGACGACCCGGCGTATTTTTCACGATTCTTTCGCGCGCGGGTCGGCGAAGCGCCCGCGTCCTGGCGGCGGAAACAGTTGCAGGGTCATTGATGGGTGACCATGGATGCGGACCTTGGCGCACCGTTCCGGCGCGAGTCCGCTTCCGCCAGGGCGTTGGCTTCCCGACCGGCCATGATGCAGCCACAGCCACTTTTTCGTGAAGCTGAACGGGTTGATCCGCTCGCCTGTCTGCCTAGGTAGAAAGGAGCGGCGGGCGCCACGCAAAATCTGACAATCGGGCAAATCTGACAGTCGGCATGATATTTTCCTGCATTCGAAAGCTTGGCCTCGCTGCTCTCTGTGTCGGCATCCAGTCTTCCTGCGTCGTTCCCGACGATACGTCGCGTATCGCCAAGGTTGATCCAACGGCGGCGGCTGCCCGCAAGGAGATGGTCGGCCTCAGCGAAGCCGATGTTCGAATGTGCGCCGGGTTTCCGACCGCCACCGCCGACGCCGGCCAATCGGGCCAGATCTGGACCTACAAGCGCATCGTCCAGCGCGGCAATCTCAGCATTGTGGTTCCGACGTTGGCGGTCGGCGCGATCCCGGCGGTCGGCGGCTCCGTCAATGTCGCTCCCGGCGGCTATTGCGATACGCAAATTCGCATGGTCGATGGCCGTGTCGCCGAAGTTGCCTATGCCGGCGACAACAATTTGCCGAACAGGCGCGACGCGCTTTGTGTCAGCACGGTGGACGCCTGTGTGACCTATGCCCGCCAACTCGGCCAGAGGCCGGCGGCCAAATAGCCGGCGGCAGCGAAACGGCGATGGCAGGTCATGCAAATGTCATTGAGGGCTTGACTGACCCGCCGGACCGAATACGCTAGCGCAAAATACCGGCTCTGATTGCCGGGCGGCAAAAATGCCTCGTATGCCTCGCCCTTCCGGCGCAGGCTGCGAGGCATTGTCATTTCTGGGGTCCTGTTTGAAACGGCGCATCGAGATCGGCATCCTGTATTCCCGCTCGGGGAGCTATCAGCTCGTCTCCGATGCGTGCCGCATCGGCGCCATGCGTGCCATAGCCGACATCAACGCCGATCGCAGCTCAGGCATCGAACTGGTGCCGGTGGAGCGCGATCCGCAAAGCAATGCGGACCGCTACGCAACGCTTTGCGAAGATATCTTCAAGACCAGCAGCGCACGCCATGTCATCGGCTGCGTCACCTCCTGGAGCCGCAAGGAAACCATTCCGGTCTTGGAGAAAGCCGGCGGCATGCTCTGGTACGCCTGCCCCTATGAGGGCTTCGAAGCCAATGAGCATGTCGTCTACATGCACGCCTGCCCCAACCAGCATCTGGTGCCGCTGATGGCGCATGTCGTGCCGCGTTTCGGCGCCAACGGCTTCCTGCTCGGCTCGAACTACATCTGGGGCTGGGAGATGAATCGCGTCGCGCGCGACCTGATCGCGGATGCCGGCGGCAAGGTGCTGGGCGAACGCTACCTGCGCATCGGCGAGACCGACGTGTCGCGGCTGATCGCGGAGATCCGCGCCACGCGGCCGAACTTCATCCTCAACAACTTGATCGGCACCTCGTCCTACGCCTTCCTCGCGGCCTATCGCGACCTGGGTCACGAGGATGCCGCCTTCAGTCCCGGGACTTGCCCCGTCATCTCCTGCAACCTGACCGAAGGTGAGCTGCCGGCGATCGGTGAATCCGGCAAGGGACATCTGTCGGTCGGGCCGTATTTCGCGCCGCGCCCGGCTGCCTTTGCCTCATCCTTCGAGGCCTCCGCCTATGCCTCGGTGCAGGTGATGGCCGACGTGCTCTCCAGCAATCCCGACGCCGGTCCGGCGGAATTCTCCAAAGCCTTCGCCGAACGCCGCTTCTCCACCCGGCTCGGTCCGATCGCCATCGACGCCCACTCGCAGCACGCGACACTGCCGGTGATCATCGGGCGCATCGCGGACGGCTTCTTCGAGGTCGTCAGCCGCGAAGACGAAGTCGCGCCGGATCCGTATCTGTCGCGCTACGACCCGGCAAAAACATTCGGCCGCCCGCGCCTGAGGGTGGTGTCGTGACCAGAGCCCCACGCATCCCCAATCTCGGCGGCGCCAGGGCGTTTATCCTGCATCGCCCGCATCCGACGGTGCAGGCGATCACCAGGCAATTGTCGGCCATCGGGCTGATCACGCTGGATTGCTGGCCGGAACTGCCGCCCGAGGCGCTGGCCGCCGATTTCGTCTTCTTCGACGCCGATCTCGGCTTTGACGAGCAGTTTCCGTGGAAGCCGGGCGAGGCACCGATGCCGCTGGTGGCGCTGATCGGTTCCGAGGCGCCGGGCCGCATCGAATGGGCGCTGTCGCATAAGGCCGATGCGCAGCTGCTGAAGCCGGTCGGCAATGCCGGCGTCTACAGCGCGCTGCTGATCGCGCGCCAGAGTTTCGAGGCGCGAAAACACCTGGCCAGCGAGATCGCCTCGCTTCGCCAGCGCGTTGCCGAGCGCCAGACCATCGTGCGCGCGGTGACGGCACTCGCGAAAGGCAGCGATGACGGCCGCGCCTATGCGCAACTGCGCTCGCTGGCGATGAGCTGGCAGATCAGCGTCGAGGATGCCGCGCGGCGGATCGTGGCCATGACAAGTGAAGAAGCAACAGGGGAAGAAGGCGGCGATGACCAGTCCCATCGCGCCTGATCTCACCGCGCCAGGGCGCATGCCGGTCAAGCCGCGCGCCGGCGTCTGGCGCCGGCTGGTCAGGCGCCGTCTGGCTCTGCTCGGGCTGGTCATCGTCGCCATCGTCGTTGCCGGCGCCGTGCTGGCGCCATGGCTGACTGGCTATGATCCCAACGAGCAGATGTTCGACGGCCTGACCATCGAGGGCTCGCCCTTGCCGCCGGATGCAAAATTCTGGCTGGGCACCGACTTGCTCGGCCGCGACCTCCTGACCCGCATCCTCTACGGCGCCCGCACCTCGCTGATCATCGGCATCGTCGCCAATGGCGTGGCGCTGTTCATCGGCACGCTGGTCGGTGTTGTCGCCGGCTATTTCCGTGGCTGGATCGGCAGCGCGCTGATGCGTTTCACCGATTTGATGATGGCGTTTCCGGCACTGCTGCTCGCCATTTGCCTGGCCGCGGTGTTCGAGCCCAGCCTGTGGATCGTCGCCATGGTCATCGCTTTGGTCAACTGGGTGCAGACCGCCCGCGTCATCTACACCGAGACCTCATCGCTGGCGGAGCGTGAGTTCATCGATGCCGAACGCACCATCGGCGCGAGCGCGCCGCGCATCCTGTTTCGCCACATCCTGCCGCATCTCTTACCGACCATCATCGTCTGGGGCACGCTCGGCATCTCGACCACCGTGCTGCTCGAGGCGACGCTCTCTTTCCTCGGCATCGGCGTCCAGCCGCCCACGGCGTCCTGGGGCAACATCATCTTCGAGAACCAGACCTATTTCCAGGCCGCACCCTGGCTGGTGTTCTTCCCCGGTGCCGCGATCCTGGCGCTGGCGCTGGCTTTCAACCTGATCGGCGATGCGCTGCGCGACATTCTCGATCCGACGCAGAGGGGCCGGGCATGATCGCCTATCTCGGCCGCCGCCTCATCCAGTCGCTGCTGATCCTGCTCGGCGTCTCGCTGATCACCTTCGCGCTGCTCTATCTCCTGCCGGCCGATCCGGTGCGCCAGATCGCCGGCCGCAGCGCCACGCCGCAGACGGTCGAGAACATCCGCCAGCAGCTCGGCCTCGACCAGCCCTTCATCGTCCAGTACTGGCGCTATCTCACGAAGCTCGTCAGCGGCGATTTAGGCCGCTCCTACATCCAGCGCTCCGAAGTCACCGAGCTGATCGTCTCGCGGCTGCCGGCCAGCCTGTTGCTGATGGTCGGCGCCATCCTGTGCGAGCTGTTGCTCGGCCTGAGCATGGGCCTGATCGCCGCCGTCAAGCGCGGCACCGCCACTGACCAGACGCTGATGGTCGCCTCCTTCGTCGGCGTCTCGGCACCGCAATTCGTCGTCGGTCTGCTGCTGCTCTACGTCTTTGCCGTGCGGCTCAGCTGGTTCCCGATCGGCGGCTACGGCACCTGGCGTCATCTGGTGCTGCCGTCACTGACCATGGGAATCCTCGGCGCCGGCTGGTACGCGCGCATGATGCGCTCGTCGATGATCGACGTGCTGCGCCAGGATTACGTGCGCACCGCCCGCGCCAAAGGCCTGGCGCGGCGAGCTATCCTGTTCCGCCATGCGCTGCCCAACGCCATCCTGCCGGTGATCGCCATGATCGGCATCGACATAGGCATCTTCATGGGCGGCATCGTCGTCGTCGAAAGCGTATTCGGCTGGCCCGGCATCGGCCAGCTCGCCTGGCAGGCCATCCAGCGCGTCGACATCCCGATCATCATGGGTGTGACGCTGGTGTCGGCCTTCGCCATCGTGCTGGGCAATCTGCTGGCCGACATCATCGCGCCCTTCATCGACCCCCGCATCAAGCTCAGATGAAATGAAAACCAGACAGAGAAAGGGAACATAAAAATGAAAAGGTTTCTCGCATCCACGGTAGCGGCATCGGCGCTGGCTCTGATGCTCGGCATGACGAGCGTTCGCGCCGAGGACGCCGTCGATCCGAACGCCAAGCAGGGCGGCGCCATCACCATCACCTACAAGGACGACGTCGCCACGCTCGATCCGGCGATCGGCTATGACTGGCAGAACTGGTCGATGATCAAGAGTCTGTTCGACGGGTTGATGGACTACGAGCCGGGCACCACCAATTTGAAACCCGACCTCGCCGAAAGCTACGAGATTTCGCCCGACGGCAAGACCTTCACCTTCAAGCTGCGCCATGGCGTGAAATTCCACAATGGCCGCGAGATGACGGCCGACGACGTGAAATATTCGCTCGACCGCGTCACCAATCCGAAGACGCAGAGCCCCGGCGCCGGCTTCTTCGGCTCGATCAAGGGCTATGACGATGTCGCCGCCGGCAAGGCCGAGAGCCTCTCCGGCGTCACCGTCGTCGACCCTTACACGATCAAGTTCGAATTGACCCGCCCCGACGCCACCTTCCTGCATGTGATGGCCATCAACTTCGCCCATGTCGTGCCGAAGGAAGAGGTCGAGAAATACGGCGCCGATTTCGGCAAGCATCCGGTCGGCACCGGTGCCTTCAAGCTCGCCGAGTGGACGCTCGGCCAGCGCATCGTCTTCGAGCGCAATGCGGACTACTGGCACAAGGGCCTGCCGCATCTGGACAAGATCACCTTCGAGATCGGCCAGGAGCCGATCGTGGCGCTGCTGCGCCTGCAGAAGGGCGAGATCGACGTCCCCGGCGACGGCATTCCGCCAGCAAAATTCCAGGAGGTGATGGCCGATCCCGAGCAGAAGGCACGCGTCGTCGAAGGCGGCCAGCTGCACACCGGCTATGTCACCATGAACACCACCATGGCGCCGTTCGACAATGTTAAGGTGCGCCAGGCGGTCAACATGGCGATCAACAAGGCGCGCGTCATCCAGATCATCAACGGCCGCGCCGTGCCGGCCAACCAGCCGCTGCCGCCGTCGATGCCGGGCTACGACAAGGAATACAAGGGCTATCCCTATGACGTCGCCAAGGCCAAGGCGCTGCTCGCAGAGGCTGGCCACCCCGACGGCTTCGAGACACAGCTGTTTGCCATGAACACCGATCCCAACCCGCGCATCGCCCAGGCGATCCAGCAGGATCTGGCGGCGATCGGCATCAAGGCCAGCATCCAGTCGCTGGCGCAGGCAAACGTGATTGCCGCCGGCGGCGACAAGGCCGGCGCACCGATGATCTGGTCCGGCGGCATGGCCTGGATCGCCGACTTCCCGGATCCGTCGAACTTCTACGGCCCGATCCTCGGCTGCGCCGGTGCGGTGCCGGGCGGCTGGAACTGGTCGTGGTATTGCAACAAGGATCTCGACGCCAAGGCGGCCGAGGCCGACTCGGTGGTCGACCCGGCTAAATCAGGCGAACGCGACAAGATGTGGAGCGCCATCTACGACAAGGTGATGGAAGACGCGCCCTGGGCGCCGGTCTTCAACGAGCAGCGCTTCACCATGAAATCGGCGCGCATGGGCGGCGCCGACAACCTCTATGTCGACCCGGTTCATATCCCGATCAACTACGACAATGTGTACGTAAAAGATGTGCAATAACTGCGACTACACCATCCACGGGCGCCAACATCATTTCGGCTGGGACAATTCGTTTGCCCCGGCCGAGCGGGTGGCGCCCGGCTCGACGATCGAGTTCCAGTGCCTCGATTCCTCCGGCGGCCAGTTGCAGGCCGGCAGCACGGTCGCCGACGTCGCCAAGCTCGACTTCGCCACCGTCAATCCGGTGACCGGGCCGATCTTCGTCGAGGGCGCCGAGCCGGGTGACGCGCTGAAGGTGACGATCGAGATGTTCAAGCCGTCCGGCTTCGGCTGGACGGCCAACATTCCGGGCTTTGGGCTGCTCGCCGACGACTTCAAGGAGCCGGCGCTGAACATCTGGAAATACGACGCTGCCTCGCTCGAGCCGGCGCTGTTCGGCAAGAATGCGCGTGTGCCGTTGAAACCCTTCGCCGGCACCATAGGCAACGCGCTGGCGGAAAAGGGCCACCACTCGGTGGTGCCGCCAAGGCGCGTCGGCGGCAATCTCGACATCCGCGATCTCGCCGCCGGCACCACGCTCTATCTGCCGGTGGAAGTGGCGGGCGCGCTGTTTTCGGTTGGCGACACCCATGCCGCGCAAGGTGACGGCGAGGTCTGCGGCACGGCGATCGAAAGCCCGATGGACGTCGTGCTCAAGCTCGACCTGGTCAAGGATGCCAGGCTGAAGACGCCGCGCTTCACCACGCCAGGCCCGGTGACGCGCCATCTCGACGCCAAGGGCTATCAGGTGACGACCGGCATCGGTCCGGACCTGATGACCGGCGCCAGGGAAGCGGTTGCGCAGATGGTCGACCTGCTCGCCGGTCGTTATCACATCGACCCAGTCGAGGCCTATATGCTGGCCTCGGTCTGCGGCGATCTCCGCATCAGCGAGATCGTCGACATGCCGAACTGGGTGGTGTCGTTCTACTTTCCGCGCTGCGTGTTTGAATGAGGAGGGGGGTGTGCCGGAGTAAATCCCTCTCCGGGTCACGCGCGCAATGATCGCCGCCAGCGAACCCATACTCGACATCGCCAACCTCTCCGTCAGCGTGCGCGGCGAGGAGGGCGAGCGCGAGGTCGTCTCCGACCTGTCGCTGACGTTGTCTCGTGGCGAGACGCTGTGCATTGCCGGTGAATCCGGCTCCGGCAAGTCGATGACCGCTCTGGCCATCATGCAGCTTCTGCCGCAGCCTGCCGCCAGGACTTCATCCGGCAAGGTCCATCTCGGCGATACAGATCTGACGATTCTGGACGAGCGCCGGATGCGGCGCATTCGCGGCAACCGCATCGCCATGATCTTCCAGGAGCCGATGACCTCACTCAACCCGGTGCTGTCGATCGGCCGGCAGCTCACCGAATCCATCGAGGCGCATACCTCCCTGTCGCAGAGCGAGGCTCGCCAGCGTGCCATCGAGGCGCTGAAGGCGGTGCGCATTTCGGAAGCCGAAAGCCGGCTAAAGCAGTTTCCGCACGAACTGTCCGGCGGCATGCGCCAGCGGGTGATGATCGCCATGGCGCTGGCGCTCGAGCCGGACGTGCTGATCGCCGACGAGCCGACGACGGCGCTCGACGTCACCGTGCAAGGCGAGGTGCTGGAACTTTTGCGCGATCTGCAGCGCCAGCATGGCACCAGCGTCATCCTCATCACTCATGACATGGGCGTCGTCGCCGAAATGGCCGACCGCGTCATCATCATGCGGCATGGCCGCATGGTCGAAGAGGGAAAAACCGCTGACATTTTCGCCAGGCCGCAAGCCGGCTACACGCGCGAGCTGCTGGCCGCCGTGCCGCGCATCGGCAGCGGTATCGGTCGCCAGGAATCCAGGAGTGCCGAGACGGCAACGCCGGCCAATGTCGCTGACGTCAAGGACCTGCATGTCCGTTTCGACCTGCATGGCGGCTTCTTCGGCCGGGTCACTCGTCGCGTCCACGCCGTCGAAGGCGTCAGCTTCTCGATCGCGCCCAACGAGACGCTGGCGCTGGTCGGCGAATCCGGTTGTGGCAAGTCGACCACCGCCAAGGCGCTGGCCGGACTGGTGCCCTACAGCGGCGACATCGCCATTGGCGGCCGCAATCTGTCCGGCCTCGGCCGCGACGAGCGCAAGGCGGTGCGCCGCGACGTGCAGATGATTTTCCAGGACCCCTATGCCTCGTTGGACCCACGCATGCGTGTCGGCGACCTCGTCGCCGAGCCGCTGCTGATCCACGGTATCGCCTCGAAGGAAGAGCGCAGCGAGCGTGTCGCAGCGCTGTTCGAGCGCGTCGGCCTGTCGGCCGACCAGGTGGAACTCTATCCGCATGAATTCTCCGGCGGCCAGCGCCAGCGCGTCTGCATTGCCCGCGCGCTTGCACTGCGGCCGAAGCTGATCATCGCCGACGAAAGCGTCTCGGCGCTCGACGTCTCGGTGCAGGCGCGCGTGCTCGATCTGTTGAAGGAGTTGCAGCGCGAATTCGGCGTCGCCTATCTCTTCATCTCGCATGACATGGCGGTGGTCGAGAACATCTCCGACCGCGTCGCCGTCATGTATCTCGGCCAGATCGTCGAGATGGGCACCCGCGACCAGGTCTTTTCCAACCCGCGCCATCCCTACACCAGGCGCCTGATCGAAGCCGTGCCCGTGCCCGATCCCGCGCAGCGCAGAAGCCGCTTCGCGCGCCTCGACCAGGAAATCCCGAGCGCCACCCGCAGGATCGGCGAGGCGCCGCTGAAACTGGCGCTGAGGGATGTCGGCAACGGCCACCTCGTCGCCGCCGAGGGCTGAGCCGGCACTGCCGCCGGGCGGTTCACATGTTTGTGTCTCTATCTCTCGCCCAAGGCTCGCGTTGCGCCGCCAAACCGTATCGCTTCGAACACTAAATCCCTAACGGCCTCTTGCCCTCTGTCCCTATCTTCCTCATGTTCAATACCATTGCGATGATCGATCGTAGGAGGGTCGGTCGGATTCATCGCTATGGGAGGAAGTCAACCATGAAGGTAAGCCTTTTCGTTTCCGCGGCACTTCTCGCCGCATCCGCGATCCCCGCTTCGGCCGCCGAAATTTCCGACGGCAAGGTCAAGATCGGCATCCTCAACGACCAGTCGGGCGTCTACGCCGACTTCGGCGGCAAGTGGTCGGTCGAGGCGGCCAAGATGGCCGTTGAGGATTTCGGCGGCAAGGTGCAGGGAGCGCCGATAGAAATCATCAGCGCCGACCACCAGAACAAGCCGGATATCGCCTCCAACATCGCCCGGCAGTGGTACGACACCGAGCAAGTCGATGCCATCATGGAACTGACGACCTCTTCGGTAGCGCTCGCCGTCCAGGGGATTTCCAAGGAAAAGAAGAAGATCGACATCGTCACCGGCGCGGCGACCACGGAGTTGACCGGCAAACAGTGCTCGCCCTACGGCTTCCACTGGGCCTATGACACTCACTCGCAGGCGGTGGGTACCGGCGGCTCTCTCGTGCAGCAGGGCGGCGACAGCTGGTTCTTCGTCACCGTCGACTATGCATTCGGCTATTCGCTGAAGGATCAGACCACCAAGTTCGTCGAAAGCCATGGCGGTAAGGTGCTGGGCGAGGTGCGTTATCCCCTGGGATCGACCGATTATTCGTCCTTCCTGCTGCAGGCGCAATCGTCGGGCGCCAAGGTCATCGGCCTGGCCAATGCCGGCCTCGATACCTCCAACTCCATCAAGCAGGCGGCCGAATTCGGCATCGTGCAGGGCGGCCAGCGTCTTGCCGCACTCCTGTTCACGCTGGCCGAGGTGCATGGGCTTGGCCTTCAGGCGGCGCAGGGCGTCGTGTTGACCGAAGGCTATTACTGGGATCGCGACGACAAGAGCCGCGAATTCGGGCAGCGCTTCTTCAAGCGCACCAACCGCATGCCGAACATGATCCAGGCCGCGACCTATTCGGCGGTGACGCAGTATTTGAAGGCGATCGACAAGGCCGGCACGGACGAGACCGAAGCCGTCGCCAAGCAGCTGCATTCGATGCCTGTGGACGACGCGGTGATAACCAACGGCAAGGTGCAGGCGGACGGCAACATGGTCCACGACATGTACCTCTACCAGGTCAAGTCGCCAGCCGAGAGCACCAAGGATTGGGACTACTACAAATATCTCGCCACCATTCCAGGCAACGAGGCCTTCCTCAGCGAGAAGGAAAGCGGCTGTCCGACGGCCGGCCAGTGATCGGCGCGGCCGATGGCGCCGACTGACCTGGACGCGAACGAGCCGCGGGTTGTGCTTTCCGCCCGCGGGTTGCGACGCGACTTTGCCGGCTTCATCGCCGTCAAAAACGTCGATCTCGATGTCCGCCATGGCAACATCCATGCCCTGATCGGACCCAACGGCGCCGGCAAGACGACCGTCTTCAACCTGCTCACCAAGTTCCTGGCGCCGACCAGCGGCAGGATCGAGCTGCTTGGCCACGACATCACCCGCACCTCGCCGGCCAGGGTTGCGCGGATGGGGCTGGTGCGCTCGTTCCAGATATCGGCGATTTTTCCGCACCTCAGCGTGCTCGACAATGTCCGCGTCGCGCTGCAGCGGCCGGGTGGTCTTGCCGTTCAATTCTGGCGCTCGCTCGCGGCGCTCGACCGGCTGACCCCGCGCGCCGAGGAATTGCTGCGCTCGGTTGGTCTCGACGACGCCAGGAACAGGCTCGCCGGCGATCTTTCCTATGGCAGGAAACGCGTGCTGGAGATCGCCACGACGCTCGCGCTCGATCCGAAAGTGCTGCTGCTGGACGAGCCGATGGCCGGCATGGGGCACGAGGACGTGGCCACGGTTTCCAGCCTCATCCGTTCGGTTGCCAGGGATCGCGCCGTGCTGATGGTCGAGCACAATCTGACCGTGGTGGCCGACCTTTGCGACTGGATAACGGTCATGCAGCGCGGCGAGGTGCTGGCCGCTGGCGACTACGCCACCGTTAGCCGCGACGAGCGCGTCAAGATCGCCTATATGGGCACCGCCGATGACTAGTGCCGCACCTCTGCTTGCCGTCACCGGCCTCAACGCCTGGTATGGCGAGGGCCATGCGCTGCACGGTGTCGATCTGGAAGTGTTTGCCGGCGAGACGGTCACGCTGCTCGGCCGCAACGGCGTCGGCAAGACGACGACGCTGCGCGCCATCATGGGGTTGATCCGCAAGCGGACCGGCCGGATCGCCTTCGACGGCAAGGACCTGATGCGGCTGCCGCTGCACCGCACCGCCCATCAAGGCATCGGCTTCGTGCCGGAGGAGCGCGGCATCTTCGCAACGCTGACCGTGGACGAGAATCTGGTTCTGCCGCCGGTCGTCGCGCAGGGCGGCATGAGCGTCGAGGAGATATTCGATCTGTTCCCCAATCTGAAGGAGCGGCGCAACAGTCCCGGCACCAGGCTGTCGGGCGGCGAACAGCAGATGCTGGCGATCGCGCGCATGCTGCGAACCGGCGTGAAGATGCTGCTTCTCGACGAGCCGACGGAGGGGCTCGCTCCCGTCATCGTGCAGCGCATCGGCGCGTTGCTGGCGACGTTGAAAAAGCGCGGCATGACGATCCTGCTGGTCGAGCAGAACTTCCGCTTCGCCAGTCGCGTCGCCGACCGTTTCTACCTGATGGAGCACGGCAAGGTGGTGGCGGGTTTTCCGGTCGGCGAACTGCCGGACCGCATGGCGCAGCTCCACGAAGTCCTGGGTGTATGATGGCGCCATGACGATGATCTTCGGAATCCCGGTTCAGGCCTTTCTCGGCCAGCTGCTGGTCGGCCTGATCAACGGCTCGTTCTACGCCATGCTGAGCCTGGGCCTGGCTGTCATATTCGGCTTGCTGCGCGTCATCAATTTCGCCCATGGCGCCCAGTATATGTTCGGCGCCTTCGTTGGCTACCTGCTTCTCACCCATCTCGGCATCGGCTATTGGCCCGCTTTGATCCTTGTGCCGCTGATCGTTGGCGTCTTCGGCGTCGTGGTCGAGCGCCTGGCGCTGTCGAGGCTGTACGATCTCGATCCGCTCTACGGGCTGCTCTTCACCTTCGGCCTCGCGCTCGTGCTCGAAGGCATCTTCCGCTATTATTACGGCGTCTCGGGAAACCCCTATGCCGTGCCGCCGCTGCTTGCCGGCGGCACCAATCTCGGCTTCATGTTCCTGCCCAACTATCGCGGCTGGGTCGTGGTCGCCTCGCTGATCGTCTGCTTCGGCACCTGGGCGCTGATCGAGAAGACCAGGCTTGGATCCTATCTGCGCGCGGCAACCGAGAATCCCCGTCTCGTCCAGGCTTTCGGCGTCAACGTGCCGTTGCTGCTGACCCTCACCTACGGCCTTGGCTCCGCGCTGGCCGGGCTTGCCGGCATTCTGGCAGCACCGATCTACCAGGTGAGCCCGCTTATGGGATCGGACCTCATCATCGTCGTCTTCGCGGTGGTGGTGGTCGGTGGCATGGGATCGATCCTCGGTGCGATCGTCACCGGCTACATGCTTGGCCTCGCCGAGGGCCTGACCAAGGTCTTCTACCCCGAGGCCTCCAATCTCGTGGTCTTCGTCATCATGGCCATCGTGCTTCTGGTCCGGCCGGCTGGCCTGTTCGGAAGGGACGCTTGACATGTCGGAAGGGACATCTGACATGACCGAACTGACGCTTCGCGAGGCATCGGCCAAAACCTCGGCACGGCTTGAATGGATGCTGGTCGGGCTCGGCATCCTGGCGCTGCTGGTAGCGCCTTTCCTGATCTATCCGATCTTCCTGATGAAGATGCTGTGTTTCGCGCTGTTTGCCTGCGCGTTCAATCTTCTGCTCGGCTATACCGGGCTCTTATCGTTCGGCCACGCCACCTTCTTCGGCGGCGCCGCCTACTTCACCGCGCATGCCGTCAAGGTCTGGGGCTGGCCGCCGGAAGCCGGCATTCTGCTCGGCATGGCGGGTGCGGCCTTGCTCGGCCTTGTCATGGGCTTTTTCGCCATTCGCCGGCAAGGCATCTATTTCGCCATGATCACGCTGGCGCTGTCGCAGATGTTCTTCTTCTTCTGCGTGCAGTCGCCCTTCACGCAAGGCGAGGACGGCATTCAGGGCGTGCCGCGCGGCATGCTGCTTGGCGTCCTCGACCTGAACGTCTCGCTGAACATGTATTACTTCGTGCTGGCGGTGTTCCTGATCGGCGTCTTCGCCATCTGGCGCATCGTCAACTCGCCGTTCGGCATGATCCTGCGCTCGATCCGCGAGAACGAGAACCGCGCCATTTCGCTGGGCTATTCCGTCGCCAACTACAAGCTGGGCGCCTTCGTCATGTCGGCGGCCCTGGCCGGGCTGGCCGGCTCGCTCAAGGCGATCGTTTTCCAGTTCGCCACGCTCACCGACGTCACCTGGCAGATGTCGGGCGAGGTGATCCTGATGACGCTTCTCGGCGGCATCGGCACCATGGTCGGGCCGATCATCGGCGCCAGCCTTGTCATCGGCCTGGAAAACACGCTTGCCACTTCCGGCTTTCCGGTGACCATCGCCACCGGCCTCATCTTCATGGTGTGCGTGCTGATCTTCCGGCGCGGCATCGTCGGCGAATTTTATGCGCGGATTTTCAAGCGGGCGGGCAAGGACTGAGCACCGGAACCTGGGGGCCGCACGCCAATGTTGGACAACTACGCGGTGGACGGGTTTGGCGTGATCCACCAGGTCGACTCCAAACCGATCAAGTATGACAAGCAGTACATTTCCTATTACGAGGACCTGAGTGACCGGACCATCAAGCTCGGATATCAGCGACTCGGCTGGGTGCTGGGAATCACTGGCGAGATTCCCCGGTCCGTGCTGGAGATTGGATATGGCACCGGCACATTCATCGAAGCCGCGAAAATAACCGGGGTCGCCGACTGCGCCGGCTGCGACATAACCAGGTTTCCGCTGCCCAAGGGCGTCCGCTTCGTCGATTGGGATGAGGCGCTCTCCAGCTCGTGGGATCTCGTCGCCATGTTCGATGTGCTTGAGCATATCCCGAATCTGGGTTTCCTCGCCCGGCTTAAGGCCCGCTACCTTGCCGTCGCCGTCCCTTATTGCCGCTGGCGCGAGCTCGGCGCCGACGGCGACGCCTGGTTCCGGACGTGGCGTATGCGTCTTCCCGACGAGCACCTCCACCACTTCGATCGTGACTCGCTGGTGGCACTCCTCGCACACAGCGGCTTCGAATGCATGACGCTGAACGGCTTCGAGGACGGGATCAGACTGCGCCCTGGGGAAGTGGGTCCGAATATTCTGTCCGGATTCTTTAGAAAGCTATAGACCTCGATCAAACCGATGCGGCTGCTTGCGACCTGGGGCAATCGCGACAATCGCCCGATCGGTACGGGAGCACTGCTGTGGGCAAATCGTGATGCGCGCATTCTTTCGATTGCTTGCCGTTATGATCGTGGTGTCCGGCGTGACCGGCTGCACCAGTGTTTCCTACTACGCGCAATCCGTGCAGGGTCATCTGAGGATCATGACGGCGCGCCAGGATGTCGGAAAACTGATCGAGGACCCTTCGACGCCGAAGGCATTGCGCGCTCGAATGGCATCGGCGAGCGCCATACGACAATTCGCAACGGATGAACTGGCGCTGCCCGACAACAACAGCTACCGCAGCTACGTCGATATCGGTCGGGACTCGGTGACATGGGCCGTCTTCGCCGCGCCGGCATTCTCGCTGACGCCGCGAACATGGTGTTTTCCCGTTTTCGGCTGCGTGCCCTACCGGGGATATTTCTCCAGGAAATCCGCAATTGAAACCGCTGCCGAACTTCAAGGACAGGGCATGGATGTCTATGTGACGGGCATCACCGCATATTCCACGCTTGGCTGGTCGAGTGACCCGCTGCTGAGCACGATGTTCAGCGAGGATAAAACCTATCTTGCGGGGCTGGTGTTCCATGAACTGGCCCACCAGCGCGTCTACGTGCACGACGATTCCGCATTCAACGAGTCGTTCGCTGTCGCCGTCGAAACGACCGGCGTGAAAAAATGGCTGCGCGCGGCTGGCGATACCGCAGCATTGCGCCGTTACGAAGCCGCCCGGAGGCGCAAAGCTGAATTTCTTGCGCTGGTGTCGCAAACACGGGACGAGTTGGCGAAAGTCTATTCCAACGCCGGAACCTCGGAGCAAAAACTGGCCGCGAAGACGGCGGCGATCGAACGGCTGCGGATGCGCTACCGACACATGCGCGACAGGCGCTGGGGCCGATACCGGGGATACGATGCCTGGTTCGCTTCCCCGATCAACAATGCAAAGCTCGCCGCGACTTCCGTCTATAGCGATCGGGTGACCGCGTTTCTCCGCCTGTTCGATCTGTGCTCGGGCGACTATGTCAGGTTCTATGCGTCGGTCCGACGGATTGGCGCACTGGACCAAGCTCACCGTGCCGAAGCCCTTGCGGCGGCAGATCGCTGTTATTGAACCGGCCAAATGGGAGGGCCCGGAGCGTCGGAGAACATGCGTCCGAAACCAACCAATCACACGGTTGAGATCGCCCGTGCGCGGTTCTATTGGTCCGAAAACGTCACGCTCACGCCGCGTTGCCGAAAATAAGCCTGCATCAACTTGCGGCCCGAGCGGTTGTTCTGCGCCAGCTTGGTCGGATCGAACACCGCCTGTTTGATCCCCTCTCGCGTCAGCGCCGCCTTAAGCGCCGCGATATGTGTGTCGATGTCGGCATTGTCCGCCCGGAGCGAGGCATAGATGCTCTCGGTCGCCTCGGCCACGGTCAGTTCGCTCATTGGTGTCGTCCTTTGGTTGGTTGGGCGGCGCTTAGCACAGATTCGCGGTCCGCCGATACCGAGACCGTCAGTACAAAGCGCCCATCGTGAAATCGAACCGTTCCTTATGGGGCTTCGTAGAGTTCCAGCGGCAATCCATCCGGGTCCCTGAAAAAGGTAAACCGTTGGTCTGTGTATGGATCGATCCGGATTGGCTCGACGGCAACGCCTGCGGCTTCCAGCCGGATAATCACGGGATCAAGATTAGCCACCGCGAATGCCAGATGTCTTAGGCCTGTAGCCTCTGGGTGGGACGGCCGCATCGCCGGTGCAGGGAAGGAGAACAATTCCAGTTGGGCCGACCCGATCCGCAGATCCGCCTTCCATGACTGCCGCTCCTCCCGATAAACCTCCCGGATCAGATCGAGGCCGAGGAGTTCGACGTAGAACCGTCGCGACCGGTCGTAGTCGGTGCAGATGAGCGCGACGTGGTGAATGGCGTTCAGCATGCTGCTAACCCTGGTCAAGCTGGGAGATGAGGCCAAGGCGCTTCAAGGCCTGGATCGTCGCGCCCTCGCCACGGTGCTGATCAACCCCGAGCCCATTATCCATAACACCCGCGTTCCATCGCCAGCCGCCGCACCAGCGCCAGCACGGCATCGATGGTCGGGGTCGGCTTGTCCGTTAGCCTGCCAAGTTCCTGCACCGCGCTCACCAGCGCGTCGATCTCCATCGGCCGGCCACGCTCCAGGTCCTGCAGCATCGAGGTCTTGTGCTCGCCGACATCGCCGGCGCCCTTGATGCGCCGATCGACCGCGATGGGAAAACGCACGCCGAGGCTTTCGCCGATCGCCTGCGCCTCCAGCATCATGGTGCGGGCGAGCGTGCGGGTGCCCTCGTCGACAACGATCGCGGCAAGCGTGCTGCCGGTCAGCGCCGAGATCGGGTTGAAGGAGAGATTGCCCCACAGTTTTACCCAGATCTCGCTGCGGATGTCTTCGCGCACCGGCGCCTGCAAGCCGCCCTTGACCATCTCCTCGGCCAGAAGCGTGACCCGTTCGCTGCGCTCGCCCGAAGGTTCGCCGAGCGAAAAGCGTTTGCCCTCGACATGGCGGATGAGCCCCGGCGCATCGACCGCGACCGCGGGATAGACGACCGAGCCGATGACGCGGTCCGGTCCAATCCGCTGCCAGATCGCGCCGCCGGGATCGACCGCGTTCAGCCTGGTGCCTTCGAGTGGCCCGCCGACGCCGTGGAAATACCACCACGGCACGCCGTTCTGCATGGTGACGACTGATGTGTGGTCCCCAAGCAGCGGTGCGATCTGGTCGAGCGCCGGGGTGAGGGAATGGGCCTTCAGCGCCAGCACGACATAATCTTGCACGCCAAGTTCCTCGGCCTTGGCGGCGGCCCGGACGGGGACGGACGTCTCCTGGCCATCCTCGATCAGGCGCAGGCCATCTGCCTTGATCGCTTCCAGATGGGCGCCGCGCGCGACGATCGAGAGATCGGTGCGGCCGGCGGCGGCAAGCTTGGCAGCGAGATAGCCGCCGATCGCACCGGCGCCGAAGATGGTGATCTTCATCGTCAAAGCCCGAGTTTGGCGGCAAGGCCGATGCGCTGCAATTTGCCGGTCGCGCCCTTGGGGATCTCGTCCAGGATCAGGATCTTGCGCGGCACTTTGAAGTCGGCAAGCCGCGTCGCGGCATAGGTGCGGATGTCGCCCTCGGTGGCGCTGATGCCTTCGCGCAGCACAACCGCCGCCGCCACCTCCTCGCCAAGCTTGCCATGCGGCATGGCGAAGGTGACGACCTGCGCCACCGCCGGATGGTCCATCAGCACATCGTCGACCTCGAGTGGCGAGATCTTTTCGCCGCCGCGATTGATGATCTCCTTGAGCCGACCGGTGACCCTGAGATAGCCGTCCCCGTCCAGCACGCCCTGGTCGCCGGTGTGGAACCAGCCATGCGCGAAAGCCGTGGCGTTGGCATCCGGGTTCTTTTCGTAGCCCGTCGTGACATTGGGCCCGCGGATGACGATCTCGCCGGTCTCGCCTGCATCGAGCAGCCGCCCGTCGGGCGCCATCACAGCCACCTCCGGCCCGGCGGAGGCACCAACGCTGCCGGGCTTGCGCTGGCCCGGCGGCAGCCGGTTCGAGGCCATCTGGTGAGCCGCCTCGGTCATCCCGTAGGATTCGATCACTGGGCAGCCGAAGGTCGCTTCCAGCTCAGTCATGACCTGCGCCGGCAGCGACGCCGAGGACGAGCGGATGAAGCGCAGGCGCGCCGCCGCCAGCGCCTCGGTGTTGCGTGCCGCGCGGGCCAGGATCGCCTGATGCATGGTCGGCACCGCCGTGTACCAGCTCGGCTGCGCCTCGCTCAGCCACTGGAAGAAGCGCAGCGCGTTGAAACCCGGCGTGCAGTAGATGCTGCCGCCGGCAGCCAGCGACGACAGCACGGCCGCGATCAGGCCGTGAATGTGGAACAGCGGCATGATATTGAGGCAACGGTCATCGGCCGTCAGGCCAAGCGTGCCGCCGATATGAGCTGCCGAGGCCGCGATGTTGGCATGGCTGAGCGGCACCAGTTTTGGACGCGATGTCGTGCCGGAGGTATGCAGCAGCAGCGCAATGTCGCTGTCTTGCGCCATGTCGGGCGCGGCCTTCGGTCCGATCGCCGCGCCCTCGATAGCAAAACTGCCGGCGGGTGTGCCAGGCTGCACGACGAGCCGCAGCACGCCGATGCCGAGGCGCTCGGCCACCGTCACCGCGGGGCCGGTCTCACCCTCCGCGACAAGGATCGCCTTGGCGCCGATGTCGGTCAGGTAGAAATCGAGCTCGTCGGCCCGGTAGGCGGGGTTGAGCGGCGCCGTAGAGGCGGCGGCCGCCACGGCGACGAAGGCGGTGGCCATCTCGGGCCCGTTCGGCAGCACGATCGCCACCCTGTCGCCGCGGCCGATGCCGCGCGCATGCAGCTGTTTTGCCGTGTCGGCGATCATGCTGCGCAATCCGCCATGGCTGAGCGTTGCCCTATCGGGCGCCAGAATGGCGGGGGCGTCGTCGGCGCCGGCGGCGAGACGGCGGGAGAGATCTGCGTGGGTTTCAGTTTGGGTCATGATCACCGGCTGGATTTCGAACGATTACTGGCGAGAGCCCTTCTGACGGGCTTGCCTCGATATGGGCGCCATTGGACAACGGATCGCCTCAATAGCCAAGCGCCAAACCATCCTTGCGTGGATCGGAAGCGCCGGTCAGCGTCCCCTTCTCCCAGTCGATCAGCACCACTTGCCCGCCGCCAAGCGGATGATGCGGTTCGGCGATGCGGTGGCCGCGCCGGCGCAGGCCCTCGGTTGCATCAGTGGGAACGCCACGCTCGGCTTCCACTGTGTCATCGTTGTAAAACACCCTCGGCGCATCCAGTGCCTGCTGCGGGTCCATGCCGAAATCGATCATGTTGGTGAGCAGGTGGACATGGCCAAACGGCTGGTAACCGCCGCCCATGACGCCGAACGGCATCACCACGCGGCCGTTCTTCGTCGCCATGCCCGGCATGATCGTGTGCATCGGCCGCTTGCCCGGCGCGATCGCGTTCGGATGCGCCGGGTCGAGGCGGAAGCTCGAACCACGGTTCTGCAGCACGATACCGGTCTTCGGGCCGACGACGCCACTGCCGAACGAATAATAGGTCGAGTTGATGAAGGAGACCGCGTTGCGGTCGCGGTCGACGATGGAGATATAGACCGTGTCGCTGCCGGGCAGCTCGACGCGCGGCAGATGCGTCATGGCGCGGTCGCGGTCGATCTCGGCGCGTAGCCGGTCGGCATAGGCGCCGGACAGGAGCTGCTTCAGGGGCACCGGGACATGGTCCTGGTCGCCGACATAGCGGTCGCGGTCGCGGTAAGCCAGGCGCCCGGCCTCGATCTCCAGATGCAGGCGTTCGGCGCCGTTGGGGTCGAGCCCGCCAAGCTCGAAGCCCGACAGCAAATTGAGCATCAAAAGCGCCGTCAGCCCCTGATTGTTCGGCGGCATCTGGTGGATCTCATGGCCGCCATAGGAGGTGCTGACCGGCGCCACATAGTCGCCTCTGGTCGCGGCGAAATCCTCGGCCGTATGAAGTCCGCCCAATTCGTTAAGCCGGCTCACCATATCGTCGGCGACCGCGCCTTCGTAGAAGCCGGACCGGCCGTGTTTGGCGATGATGCGCAAGGTCGCCGCCAGTTCCGGCTGCCGATGGACGTCACCCGCCTTCGGCGCCCTGCCGCCGGGCAGGAAGATGCGCGCGGCATGCTCGTCGGCCGACAGGTCGGTCTCCGGCTCGGCCCAGTCGAAGGCGACGCGGTCGTGCACGACATAGCCGTTCTCGGCATAGTGAATGGCCGGCGTCAGCGCCTCGGCAAGGCCCTTGCGGCCATGGTCTTCGAGCAGGCGGCTCCAGGCGTCGACGGCGCCCGGTACGGTGACCGCATGCGGACCCTGCAGCGGGATGCGGTCGAAGCCTTTTTCGAGATACCAGCCGACCGTCGCCCTGGCCGGCGCTCGCCCCGAGCCGTTGAAGGCCAGCACATTGCCTTGTCCTCCGGGAGAATAAAGCACGAAGCAGTCGCCACCGATGCCCGTCGATTGCGGCTCGACCACACCCTGCACGGCGGCGGCGCAGACCGCGGCGTCCATGGCATTGCCGCCGGAGCGCAGCATGTCGATGGCCGCAAGCGTTGCAAGCGGATGCGAGGTCGCGGCAACCGCCTCGGTGGCACGAACCGGCGAGCGGCCGGGAAACTGGAAATCACGCATTCTGTCTGAATATCCCCTAGTCACTTCTGCAAATTGGTCGCTTCTGCGAATTGATCTGGTGAAATCAATGCCGCCGGCCGAAGATCTGCGCAACCGACAACAGCACGACCGACAGAACGATCAGGCAGGTCGAGATGGCGGCGATCGTCGGGTCGATCTGGTCGCGCAGCGCATTGAACATACGGCGCGTCAATGTCGTCGTCTCGCCGCCCGAGATGAACAGCGACACCACCACTTCGTCGAAGGAGGTGATGAAGGCAAACAGCGCGCCCGAGACAATCGAGAAGCGGATCTGCGGCATCGTCACCTGCCAGAAGGCGGCGACGCGGCCGGCGCCGAGGCTGCGCGCCACGCGCTCCTGGTTCATGTCGTAGGAGCGCAATCCCGACAGCACGGTCAGCACCACCAACGGCAGCGCCTGCACCGTATGCGCGATGACCAGGCCGGTCAGCGTGTTGTTGAGGCCGATGCGCGCATAGAGGAAGAAGGTGCCGATGCCGATCAGGATCACAGGGACGATGAGCGACGCCGTCAGCAGCGCGTTGATGGTGCCGTTGAAGCGCAGCGTGCCCCGGTTGATGGCATAGGCGGCCGCGGTGCCGAGCGGCGTCGCCACCAGCACGGTCATGACAGCCACCTTGACCGAGACGATCGTGGCATCGCGCCACTCCAGCGACCCGAAATAGGCTTGGTACCAGCGCAGCGACCATTGCTGCGGCGGGAATTGCAGCAGCGTCGAATCGGAAAACGACATGATGACGATGATGATCGACGGTGCGATCAGGAACAGCAGCACGAGGCCGCCGAAGCAATAGAGCCATAGGCGTTGCCGGTGCGAGATAGGCAGGCCGAGATCCCTACTCATCTCGAACTCCACACGCCGGTGGCACGCGCGCCGAGCAGCCACTGGAACAGGCCGAGAAGCGCCAGCGTCACCACCAGCAGCACCACGCCCAGTGCTGCACCCGCGCCCCAGTTTGAATAGAGGCTGGTGGTCTGTTCCATGCGCATCGCCCACATGATGACCTTGCCGCCGCCCATCAAAGCCGGCGTGACGAAGAAGCCCAGGCAGAGCACGAAGACGATGACCACGCCCGAGGCGAGGCCTGGCAGCGACAGCGGAAAGAAGATCTGCCGGAAGGTGGCAGCCGGGCCGGCGCCGAGATTCATGCCGGCGCGCAGGCAGTCGGTGTCGATGGTCTTCATCGAGGCGTAGAGCGGCAGCACCAAGAACGGCAGCAAGATGTGCGTCATGCCGATGACGACGCCGGAAAAATTGTTGGCGAGCGATAGCGGCTGGCTGATGATTCCGAGATCGATCAGCCAGCTGTTGATCAGTCCCTTGCGCTGCAGGATCACCAGCCAGGCATAGGTGCGCACCAGAACCGATGTCCAGAACGGCAGGATGACGAAGATCAGGCAGATCGACGCCGCCCGCCGCGGCAGTTGCGACAGCATGTAGGCCAAGGGATAGCCGAGCAGCACGCAGGCGCCGGTGACGATGAAGGCGACCTTGAAGGTGGTGATGAAGGTCTTGATGTAGGAGGCCTGCTCGAAGAATCGCGCATAATTGGCGGCGCTGAAGCCGCCCGCTTCGTCGAACAGCGACAGCCAGAACAGCCAGCCGATCGGCACGATGATGATGGCGAAGACCAGAAGCAGGCTTGGCGACAACAGCGCCAGCAGCCGTAGTGATTCACGCCGGGCGTCGGCGTGAAGTCCCTGCGTGTTGAGCTCCCGGCCTGCGGCGCTGCCGATCTCTTCCATGAGGGCGGGCTGCGCGCTCATCAGTCTGCCGCCACCAGGATCGTGTCCTGCGCATCGAGACCGAATGAGACTGGCTGGCCGGGCGCCGGCATTTTGGCCAGCACATCGCTGCGGCAGTAGTCGCGCAAAGTCAGCTGGCGGCCGTCGCGCAACGCCGCGTAGCAGACGAAGCTGTCGCCCTGATAGATGATGTCGCTGACTTTCGCCTCGAGCACGTTGACGCCGCTTGTCGGTTCGGCGTCTGCCAGGAGCCGCAGCTTTTCCGGCCGCACCACCATCAGGTGCTGGCCTGCCGCCGGCACTGGTGCCGCGGTATGGATTCTCCGGTCCTCGTACCAGACGGAGCCGTTGCGGCACTCGACCGGAATGAAATTCGATTCGCCGATGAAGCCGGCTACAAATCGCGTTTGCGGCCTGGCGTAGAGGGTTTCAGGCTTGTCGAGCTGTTCGATGCGCCCGGCGTTCATGACCGCGATGCGGTCGGACATGGTGATGGCTTCGCGCTGGTCGTGCGTGACATAGACGGTGGTCATGCCGAGCCGGCGATGCAGGGCGCGCAGCTCGATCTGCATGTGCTCGCGCAGGCCCTTGTCGAGCGCCGACAAGGGTTCGTCCATCAGCACGATGCGCGGCTCGAAGACGATGGCGCGTGCCAGCGCCACACGCTGTCGCTGGCCGCCGGAAAGCTGGTCGACCCGGCGTTCGCCCAGGCCCTGCAATTTCACCAGATCGAGCGCCTTCTCGACACGTTCGGCCGTCTCGGCGGCGGCGACGCCGCGCTGCTTCAGCGGAAAGGCGATGTTGTGGAAGACGTTCATGTGCGGAAACAGCGCGTAGTTCTGGAACACCATGCCGATGTTGCGCTTGTGCGGCGGCGTGGTGATGATCTCGTCGCCGCCGACCTTGATCGAGCCGGCATTGGCCCGCACGAAACCGGCCAGGATCATCAGCAGCGTCGTCTTGCCGGAACCGGAAGGGCCGAGCAGCGTCAGGAATTCGCCGGCCTCGACATCGAGGTTAAGGTCGCGCAGCACCGGGACGCTGCCAAATCGTTTCTCGATCCCGCGCATGCCGATGGGCAACGCGGATGGCGCAATGGACAAGATTTTTCGCTCCTTAGCCGCAGAGAACAGGTGGCGAGGCAGTGGCTGGTTACGCTGCCCGCCGTAAGCTTGTGTCCGCGGCCTATTGCTGGACCAGATTGTTGAACTTCTCCGTCGCCTCGACCAGATTGTCGCGCCAGAACTCGGCGTCCTGCAGCACCTGTTTCTTGACGTTTTCGGGCGCCGAATTGATGTCCTTGATCCTGTCCTGCGGGATCTTGCCGGTCTCGAAAGCCTTCTCGTTTACTGGGCCATTGTCGACGTAGAGCGGCAGATTGGCCTGCAGCTGCGGGCTGACGAACATCGCAAGCGCCTTCATCGCGGCTTCCTTGTTCTTGGCACCCTTGGGGATGACCATGCAGTCGGCGGTCAGCACGCCCTGGTCGAAGGAGAAACTGACCGGCGCGCCTTCCTTCTTCAAGGTGCCGGCGCGGCCGTTCCAGATGCTCGCCATGTCGACTTCGCCGTCTTTCACCAGTTGCATGGCCTGCGCGCCGGAGGTCCACCAGGCGTCGACATGGCCACGGATCTTGTCGACGGATTTCAGCGCGCCGTCGACATCCACGGGATAGACCTTGTCGATCGGCAGGCCCGAGGCGAGAGCCGCGACGCTCAGCGTTTCGGTCGCCTGGCTGCCGCTCAACGCGCGCCGTCCCGGGAATTTTTCCACGTTCCAGAAGTCGGCCCAGGTCTTGGGGCCTTTGTCGCCGAACACGTCGGTCCGGTAGATCAGCACGACGGAGGTGTAGGAAATGCCGACCCAGTCATCATGGACAAGCTTCGGGTTGATGCCGCTCTTGTCGATAATGCCGTAGTCGAGCTTCTCGAACAGCCCTTCCTTCGAGCCGCGTGCGCATTCGTCGGCGCCAAGCTCGGTGATGTCCCATTTCACCGCATTGCCGGTTACCTGCAGCCGTACGTCGTCGAGGCCGTTGGTGGTGTCCTCCTTGATGGTGATGCCGAGCGCGTCGGCGGTCGGCTTGAAAAACGCCTTGGTCTGCGCCTCCTGGTAGGTGCCGCCCCATGAGGCGACGGTGATGGTGTCGCCCGCCATGGCGGGGGCCGCCAGCGAGGCCATGAGGCCTGCCATCGCGGCAATGCTAACGCTTCTGGTCCTGTTCATTTTCGGCTCTCCAACCGGTGTTCCCATTGTTTTTGATTTCGCATGCTATTTTGTATACAATTTTGAGTGTAGCTTGGGGATCAGCGATGTCAACACCGATCGGCGCGCCTGGGGCCGTCAACCCGGGCTGGGAGATGGGGCGCCGGGGCGTGGCAAACCGCGCCGACTTTGAATACAGCTATGCGTGAGAACATATGCCGGCGGAAAGACCGGAGAACTGGAAACGGAACTTGGCCAAGGAAACCAAAAACACGCTGCGCGACTCGGTCTATTCCGCGCTCAAGGCGATGATCGTGACCGGCCAGATTCCGCCGGGCTCACGCGTCACCGAAAACGACATCGCGGCGAAGCTGACTGTCAGCCGCACCCCGGTGCGCGAGGCCTTCAACCGCCTCGAGCGCGACGGCCTGGTCACCGGCCGGCCGCGCCAGGGCTATGTCGTCACCGAGTTCGACATCAACATGTTCCGCGAGGCCTTCGAGATCCGCGAACTGCTCGACGGCCACGCGACGGCACTGGCCGCCGCTGCTGCGACGGAACAGGACAAGGCGCGGCTGCGTGCCATGCTGGCCGAATGCGAGCGGCTGGCCGCCATTCCGGAGCGCACCACGCGCGAAAAATTCCAGGAGCTCGAAGTCGGCATCGACCTGCACCGCGTCATCGCCGAAATCAGCGGCAATGCGATGCTGCATGGCATGCTGTGCGGCATCCTCGACAAGTGCCAGCACTATGTCTGGACCGAACTGTTGTGGCTCGACGAATGGAAGATCGCCCGCGACGAGCATGCCGAGATCGTCGAGGCGATCTGCGCCGGCGATGCCGCCCGAGCCGGCACGCTGGCCCGCGCCCACGTAAGGGGCTCGCGCGACAATGTGCTGCGCCTGCTGCAGGCGAAATCGGACTACCAGAGTTTTCTGGCCAAGGCGTCCTGAGCGGCGCTGGTGGCGGCGTCAGATGGTCCGAGCGGCCATGGATATTGCTATCGACAGCACTACTATATGTCTCACGAACTGCGACGAGGACGGTCCAGTGCTTCCCTCGACAGGGCTCGATCGGTTGAGCGCATTTTCGGATGGCGTGTTCGCCGTCCTCATCACGGTGCTGGTCCTCGACTTGCGCCCGCCGGAGTTGCCGACGTTCAAGGCGCTTCTGGAGCTCTGGCCGACATGGCTGAGCTACAGCGTCAGCTATCTCTTCATCGCCATCGTCTGGGCGAACCATCATCATCTGTTACGCCACGCCAGGGAGGCGACAGCCAGCCTGATGTGGTACAATTTCGCGCATCTGTTCTCGGTTTCGCTGCTGCCGCTGGCGACCGCGTGGATGGCGGTCAGCGAGCTGGCGCCGCAGCCGGTCGCCTTCTATGCCGCCGTCTTCTTCCTGGTGAACCTGACCTACATTCTTCTGATCCGCGAACTCATCGACCCGATGCCGGAGAACGCGGTTCCGCTCGCGGTGCGCAAGCGCATGCGCATCCGGTCGCTCGCGACGCTCTGCCTATTCGCGCTGGCGGGGCTGGTCGCCCTGAAATATCCAGTCGCGGGCTTGGCGATCTGTTGCTGCTGCTTGGCCGTCTATCTCAGGCCGGAAGCGCCGGGGGCAGGCAAAAGCTCGGGCAAAGGCTGAATTCTCGCACCCGACGCGTTGGACGGCTTCAGCCCTTGCGCTCCTGAAGGCTGTTGCCGCCATCGACCACCAGCAGGGCGCCGTTGACATAGCTGGCGCCTTCCGAGGCCAGGAACACGACCGCGGCGGCCACCTCATCCGGTCGCCCGGCCCGCGCCGGCGGCGTATTCAGGGCGGCTTGCCGCTCCATCTCGCTCGACGACCCTGTTTCGATCCAGCCGGGAGCCACTGCGTTGGCCGTGATGCCGTTTTTCGCCACTTCGAGCGCCAGCGTGCGTGTCAGGCCGACCATGCCGGCCTTGGCGGCGGAATAGGCTGATGTGCCTTCGAAAGACACCAGCGGTCCGGTGACTGACGCCACATTGACGATACGCCCATAGCCCGCTTCGACCATCGCCGGCAGAAACGCCTTCGTGACGAGGAATGCCGTCTTCAGGCTGACGTCGATCCCATGGTCCCAGTCGGCCTCGGTCATGGCGAGAAACGCCTTGTCGACCGATGGCGATGCCAGCGAGCCCATGCCGGCATTGTTGACAACGATATCGACCGCGCCGACATCAGCCCGCAACCGCGCGACATCGGCAGCTATGGTGAGATCGGCGACCACGGCCTTGGCGTCGATGCCTTCTGCACGGAGCTCAACGGCGCGATCGAGCACACGCCCACTGGCACCGGTGAGAAAAACGGCATGGCCGGCATGGCCGAGCTGGCGGGCAATGGCGAAACCGATGCCGTCGGCCGCTCCGGCCCCGGTGATCAAAGCGCGCTTGATGGGGGTAGAGGTCATGGTCAAATCAGGCTCCGCTGGTTGCGCCTGTCGCGGTCTTACCACGCACATTGGGGTGATGGCGCTGCGAAGATTTGCTCTGCAACATCCCGCCCGCTGTGCGTTCTCGACGTGCGAAGACGAGCCGAACGAGGCGTGGCGATAGAGCGGGCGTGGGAAGGACGATCTTGATGCCCGAGATCTGGAAAATACCGTATCTTCCGCAGGTGGGTGCTATGCGAGCGGGGCGAAACGGGCTCGGCGTGCAGCCAATCGCGCGGGTTAGATCCTCTTGTCTCAATTCCGATGTCGTAGCGCGTCGACGATGACCTTGAACGCGGGAAGATTCTGACGACGGCTCGGATAATAGAGGAAATAGCCGTCGAAGAACGGCGACCAATCGTCGAGGACCTGCACCAGCAGGCCCGAGGCGATGTGCCGCTCCACGATGTTCTCGGGCACATAGGCGATGCCGTAGCCGTGCACGGCTGCGTCGATCATGGCATAGGAATTGTTGAAGGTCAGCTGGCCGTTTACCCGGACGCGCAACGCCTGCCCATCCTTCTCGAACTCCCATGCATAAAGACCGCCGGCGGTCTCGTGACGCATGTTGATGCAGACGTGGCGGATCAGGTCCTGTGGGTGCTCAGGCACACCACGCGCGGCGAAATAGTCGGGAGAAGCCACGGCCACCAAACGCCAGTCCGGACCAATTCGGACCGCGATCATGTCCTTCTCGACGCTCTCTCCCAACCGGACGCCCGCGTCGAAGCCCTCCTCGACGATGTTGCGGAACGTGCTGTCCAGGATCAGTTCGACACCGATATCGGGATAGGCGCTGAGGATCGGCTTCAGCTTGGGCCAAACCACGCTTTCAAGCGCGTGGTCGGACAGCGTCAGCCTGATCGAGCCCGAGGGTTTTTCACGAAACGCCATCAACGCGGCGATCTCATCCTCGATTTCGCCGATGCGCGGGGCGATCGTCTGTAACAGCCGCTCGCCTGCGGCGGTCGTCGCGACATTGCGCGTGGTGCGGGTCAGGAGGCGTATGCCCATTTGCGCTTCGAGCTGCTTGATCCTGTGACTGAGCGTCGACTGCGCGACGCCGAGCTTTGCCGCCGCCTTGGTGAAGCTGCGCTCCTCGGCGACGGCCTGAAACCACGTCAGTTGATTGAGGTCGGTTTTGGCCATGAGCTTCTCTCGTTTGCCATGCCGCAGCACATTATTCGATGTGGTCGATTAGTTCATGCGAATTTCGATGGCTAATCGCTTTATGGCAAAGCCACTAGTTTTGCGTTGCAACAATTCAGCAGGAGCAAACGACATGGCGATTGCCGCCGCAACCGATGCGGATAGCAAACCGGACGCCGCCTGGGGCGCGGTTCTTTCGATGGCACTGTGTGTGGCAATGCTGATCGCCTCGGAATTCATGCCGGTCAGCCTGCTCACCCCCATGGCCGAAGGATTGCGCGCAACTGAGGGACAGACCGGACAGGCGATATCGATCAGCGGTCTTTTCGCCATAGCGGCGAGCATGGTCATCACCACTGCCGCTGGAACGCTGAACCGCAAATGGGTCTTGGTCGCGATGACGGCTTTCATGCTGTTGTCACTGGTTCTGGTTGCGGCGGCCCCGAATTTCTCCGTGCTGATGCTCGGTCGAGGCCTGTTGGGCATCTGCATCGGCGGCTTCTGGGCACTGGCCACCGCCGTCATCATGCGGCTGGTCCCTGAAAGGGATGTGCCGCGCGCGCTCGCCTTGATGTATGGCGGACAGGCGATCGCTGCGGCCTTCGCCGCGCCGATCGGCAGCTATCTCGGCGCCGTGTTCGGCTGGCGCGCGGTGTTCTGGGCGCTGACGCCAATCGTCGCCATCAACCTCGTCTGGCACTTGATCGCGCTGCCGTCGTTGCCCGCGCGCCAGCGGCAGGATTTCCGGACGATGTTCGGCCTGCTGAAGCGCCCCCATTTCCTGCGCGGCCTTATTGCCTCGATGTTATCCTGGGGCTCGGCCTTCACCATGTTCACCTATCTCCGCCCCTTCCTGGAGCAGGTGACGGGCGTCAACGTGGGGACGCTCTCGATCCTGTTGCTTGTACTGGGCTGTGCGGGCTTCCTCGGAACATGGGCGGCAGGGCGTATCGTGAGCGGCAATGTCGCACCGCTGCTGCGGTTGCCCGCGCTGCTGATGGGCGGTTGCACGCTGGGACTCCTGCTTCTCGGCGGTTCGGTAGCCGCCGCCGGCCTCTTCCTTGCTCTCTGGGGCGCGGCGAACACCGCAATGTCTGTGATCTGGATGACGTGGATGTCCCAAAACGCGGACGATGCGCCGGAAGCCGCCGGAAGCCTGATGGTCGCAGCCATCCAGGCGTCGATCCTGCTCGGTGCCGTGGTCGGCGGGCTGCTGCTGGATGGCATGACGGTCTTCGCGACCTTCGCCGGCAGCGTGGTTCTCGCCGGCCTTGCAATCGCCCTGATCGGCAATGGCCGGCGGTTGCTGAAGCCCGGACGCCCCGCACTGACGTTCGTTCAACGAACTGCCCAATCCCAATTCATACCAACAGGAGATCGGAAATGCCCATGAATACCCCTGACACGAAAAATTCGGCAAGCGTCATCCACCGGCGCGAACTGTTGAAGTTGACCGGCGCAGGCGTCGCCGCCTTCGGTGCAGTTTCAATATCCAACCCCTTCAAAGCAAAGGCTCAGAATATGTCAAAGCAATGGGATAAGGTCTTTCCGCTCAGCGATAAGATCGATCACGAGAAGATCACATTCAAGAACCGCTACGGCATCACACTGTCGGGTGATCTCTATCTGCCGAAGGACCGGGCCGGTGGACGTCTGCCGGCGCTTGCCGTCGGCGGTCCGTTCGGCGCTGTTAAGGAACAATCCTCTGGCCTTTACGCGCAGACGATGGCCGAGCGCGGCTTCGTCGCACTGGCTTTCGATCCGTCCTACACCGGCGAAAGCGGCGGCGAGCCGCGCAATCTCGCTTCGCCGGACATCAACACCGAGGATTTCAGCGCGGCCGTCGACTATCTCGGCCTGCACCCCGCCGTCGACCGTGAGCGCATCGGCGTCATCGGCATCTGCGGCTGGGGCGGTATGGCTTTGAATGCCGTCGCCGCAGACAAGCGCGTCAAGGCCGTGGTGGCGAGCACCATGTACGACATGACCCGTGTTATGTCGAAGGGCTACAACGACAGCGTGACCCCCGAACAGCGCGCACAGACATTGGAGCAACTGGGTCGGCAGCGTTGGACGGATGCGGAAAACGGCGCGCCAGCCTATCAACCACCCTACAACGACCTGCACGGCGGCGAGGCGCAGTTCCTGGTCGACTACCATGACTATTACAGGACGCCGCGCGGCTACCATGCGCGCGCGGTCAACTCAGGCAATTCCTGGACGCAGACCACGCCGCTGTCGTTCATGAATATGCCGATCCTGACCTACATCGCTGAAATCTCGCCGCGCCCGATCCTGTTCATCCATGGCGAAAAGGCCCATTCGCGCTACTTCAGCGAAACCGCCTTCGCGGCAGCGGCGGAGCCGAAGGAACTCATGATCATTCCAGGCGCCAGCCACACCGATCTTTACGACAAGGTGGACGTGATCCCGTTCGACAAGCTGACCAGCTTCTTCAACCAGCATCTCGCTGCCTGACCAGGTCGTATCGTCGAAGGGTGCGGCCGTGTGCAGGAACGATGGACATGGCCGCACCGACCGGGAGACTTTAAATGACACGCGCCGCCGTATGGCTTTCGCGCCGCACCTTGCTGGCAGGTGCTGCCAGCCTCGCGCTCCCCTCTTCGGTGCGCTCTCAGACCGACGCAGCCACGGATAGGAAAGGAGCCACCATGCGCCTTAGATTCATCTTCGGGGATCAGGATTTCACGGCGACGCTGGAGGACAATCCTTCCGCGCACGATCTGGTCTCGATCCTGCCGCTGGATCTGACGATCGACGACTATTCGACCAACGAGAAGATCGCCTACCTGCCGCGCAAGCTCACCGAGGAAGGCAGCGGTCGCTTCGGCAACGAGGCGACTGGCGATCTCTGCTACTACGCCCCCTGGGGCAATCTGGCGATGTTTCATGGTCCCTACCGCTGGTCGCGCGGCCTGATCCGGCTCGGGCGACTGGACCAGGGCCCGGCGCCCCTTCTGACGCGCGGAGAACATCCGCTGCGCGTCGAAATGCTTTCCTGAACCCGGGAAGGCCGCTGCGCATGGGGACAATGCCGCGGATGCCGGAAAACCGAAGCAGGTTTCGAGTGACTGACACACGCCGACCAAGTGGTATGAGCGCCTGCTGACCTCGATCCATGATCTGATACAAATAAATGATGCTCGCCTGTCGGGAGATCGTCGTCGGCACCATCCACATCAATCACCGCTTGGAACTCCGCTCCGGCCGCGTCGGAACTCCGCCAATCTGAAGAGATTCGAACTCTTTACTGCCTAACGCCGCCGTTTCTACGCTTTTTCGCTCGCAGGCTATTCCCCGCTCGTCGCGTAGGCACCAATTCGGCAGCTATATCGTCGCAGGGAAACGATGAATGGTTTTGGCGCGCCCGAAGAGATTCGAACTCCTGACCCCCAGATTCGTAGTCTGGTGCTCTATCCAGCTGAGCTACGGGCGCGCAACAGGCCATGCTTTCCATGACCCCGCGATCCGATCGTGAACGACCGGTCGCGACGAGACGTGTTCCCTAGCGACTGAATTTCCGAAAAGCAAGCCGATCCGGCAAAAGTTTTGTCGCAGGTGTGTCATTCGGCAATGACAGCTCGCTTCTCAGCGCCTCAAAACAACCAAAGCGCATCGTGCTGGGTGGTTCAGACGATGCGCTTTCCATGCATGCCGGCCTCTCAGGGCAAAAGCCCGTTCGCGGGCGACATGTTTCTGGAAGGAAGGGGTGAGACCGAAAAGCTAGGTGTTGCCAAGCGGAAACCGGTCAAGAACCTCAGGCCGGGCGGCGCAGGCCGTTGCGGGCCTGGTCGAGCCGGACCGGCTGGTCGGGGATGGTGACGGCGAATGTGGTGCGCCCGCCAATGCTCTCGACCAGCTCGACCGTGCCGCCATGCGCGCGGATCAGTTCGTGCGCGATCGCCAGGCCAAGGCCGGTGCCGCCGCTGCGCGCCGAGCCGCGAAAGGCCGCGAACAGGTTTTCGCGCGCCTTGGGCGGCAGGCCGGGGCCGGTGTCGCTGACGGCGATGCGGCTGACGCTGCCCAGGCGCACGGCCGACACCGCCAGGCGGCGCACCAGGGCGCTTTCACTGTCGGCCGCCATCGCCTGCACGGAATTCCGGCACAGATTGGTCAGCACCCTGAACAACTGGTCGGAATCGGCATCGACCTCGAAGGCCGGCTCGACCGAATTGACGAACTCGATGCCTTGCTCGATGTCCAGCAGGCCGTGCACGTCCTCGACCAGTTGCCGCAGCCTCAGGCGTCGGCGCGCCGGCGGCGGCTCCTGCGTGCGGCCGTAGTGAAGCACGCCTTCGGAATAAGACACGGCGCGGTCGAGCGCGCGCAGCAGTTTCGGCGCGAAGGCCTGCACCGTCGGATCCTTGACCTGACGCAAGCGGTCCGACATCAGCTGCGCCGAAGCCAGGATGTTGCGCATGTCATGGTTGATCTTGGAAACCGCCAGGCCGAGATCGGCAAGATGCTTCTGCTCGGAGAGCATTTTTTGCAGCCGTTCCTGCATCTGCGACAGCTCGCGCTCTGCAACGCCGATCTCGTCGGCGCGGGCAGCCGGATGGATGATCCGCCCGGGATCGTCAGGGGCTTCGGAGAAAGACAGCATCGAGCGCGTCATCGTCCGGATCGGCCCGATCATGATCAGGTCGATGGCGGCGTAGACCAGCATGGCGGTGAACAGCGAGATCAGCAGCGAGACGAAGGCGACGTTGCGCGAATAGCGCAGCATCGCGTTGCGCAGGCTGTTGTCGGGCATGATAAGCTCGAACTCCTTGTCCGAGTCGCCGACCGGACCGAAGACGCGCAGCATACGGTTGCCGCCGAAAAACAACGTGTCGAGCGCGCCGGTCATGCCCTTGATCATGCCGATCGAGGCGATATCGATGTGTTCGTCGACCTTCGGCGGCATTTCGGCCACCACCAGCAGCCGCGAGACGCCTCCGTCGCGCACCGCGATCGCCTTGGCGCCGATCGCCATCAGCACGTCGTTCTGCGCCGTGCGCGACAGCGAGGTGGGTTCACCCTGCACCAGCACGATCGACACCGCCGCCGCCGTGCTCAGCCGCTCCTTCAGCCAGTTCAGCCGGTAGCTGGCGATCCAGGGCAGGAAGATCAGCACTTCGGCCAGCAGCACGAAGACGATGGTCAGCAGCAGCAGCTTGGTCGACAGGCCGCGCGACAGCGGCACCGTGCGCACGCTGGCCGGCGCCTCGGTGGACCCCGCCGTGCCGATCCCTTCCTGTGCCTGTATGGTTTCGCTCATGCGGCTAATGTCTTCACGATCACTTGATCAACGCAGATTAGGCGATTACGGCTTTTTTGCCAATTTCATCCTTGGTCGCAAACATAACCGGCCTGAATGGCGAAGCTTTCGGCCCGACGACTCCGGATTGACTTCCAAAAGCCTTCTTTCTATAAGCCCGCACACGCTCGGGCCATTCGTCCCGGCGCGGTTTCGATCGCGCCAAAGCCGGCCCGGCAAAGCTCCTGTTACACAGTGACAGAATCAAGAAGGGCCGCACCCCGCGGTATTAAAACAAATGAAGCGTACCTACCAACCGTCTAAACTCGTCCGCAAACGTCGGCACGGCTTTCGTGCCCGCATGGCCACCAAGGGTGGTCGCGGCGTCGTCGCAGCTCGCCGCAACCGCGGTCGCAAGCGGCTCAGCGCCTGAACGGAAGACGAGATCGTTGCCCGCATCCGGCAAGCCAGTGGGACCAAATCCCAAGCGGCTTCTGAAGCGCGCGGAATTCCTGGCTGTCCGTCGTGGTGAAAAACGACGCGGGCGGCTTTTTCTCGTCGAAGTTCTCGACCGCGGCGACGGCCTGTCGCCGCGCGTCGGCTACACCGTCACCAAGAAGGTCGGCAATGCGGTTGTCCGCAACCGCGTCCGGCGGCGGCTGCGAGAAGCCGTCCGTACGCATGCGGCAAGTGACATGGCGCCTGGCAATGACTATGTCATCGTCGGGCGCGAAGACGTGCTTACCACTCCGTTCGGCCAATTGAAGGCCGAACTCTCCCGCCGACTGCGCGGAACACGATAGGCCAAGGGCTTTCGATGGAAAACAACCGGAACTTCTTCATCACCATCGCGCTGTCGGTGCTGATCCTGGCGGTATGGCAATATTTTTATGTGTTGCCGCGCAGCGAAGCGCAGCGCGAGGCCGCCCGCGTCGAACAGCAGCGCGTCGAGGAGCAGAAGAAGGCCGCCGGCACCAATCCCGGTACCGACACCGGAACGCCCGCCGCCCCTGGCGCCATTCCCAACGCACCCGGCACCGATGCCGTGACGCCGGCCGGCCGCGAACAGGCGCTCGCCACGACGACCCGCGCGAAGATCGACACGCCGAGCCTCGAGGGTTCGATCAACCTGACCGGCGCCCGTCTCGACGACCTCAAGCTCAAGCACTACACCGAGACGGTCGACAAGAACTCGCCCGAGATCAGCCTGCTCAATCCGGCAGCACTGCCCAATGGCTACTATGCCGAGATCGGCTTCGTCGGCAACGACAAGACCGGCGCGGTGCCCGGTCCCGAAACAGTGTGGGCTGTCGACGGCAATGCGACACTGACGCCGACGACCCCGGTCACGCTGACCTATTCGAACGACAAGGGCCTGACCTTCAAGCGCACCTTTTCCGTCGACACCAACTACATGTTCACGGTGTCCGACACGGTGCAGAATGCCGGCACGGCCGCCGTCTCGCTGTCCAATTACGGCCGCGTCACCCGCTTCGACAAGCCGCTCGTTGCAAGCACCTATGTGCTGCATGAGGGCCTGATCGGCTTCACCGGCACGGAAGGCCTGCAGGAACACAAATACGCGTCCATCGAGAAGGACAAGCAGTTCACGCCGGGCAAGTCGACCGACGGCTGGCTCGGCATCACCGACAAATACTGGGCGGTGACGCTGGTGCCGACCGAGAAGCAGCCGTTCCAGCCGCGCTATGCCTATTTCGAGGACGGCCGCCATCGCTACCAGTCCGACTTCCTCACCGACCCGATCACCGTCGATGCCGGCCAGTCGGCGACGGTGGAGAGCGAGATCTTCGCGGGCGCCAAGGAAGTCGGCAAGATCAACGCCTATGCGGAAGACCGTCATATCAAGCGGTTCGACCTTTTGATCGACTGGGGCTGGTTCCACTTCATCACCAAGCCGATGTTCTGGCTGATCGACACGCTCTACAAATTTTTCGGCAATTTCGGCCTGGCCATTCTCGCCACCACCGTCATCGTCAAGGCCATCTTCTATCCGCTCGCCAACAAGTCGTACGCGTCGATGGCGAACATGAAGAAGGTGCAGCCGAAAATGCTCGAGATCCGCGAGAAATACGCGGACGACAAGATGAAGCAGCAGCAGGCGATGATGGAGCTGTACAAGACCGAGAAGATCAACCCGCTTGCCGGCTGCTGGCCGGTGGCGCTGCAAATCCCGGTCTTCTTCTCGCTCTACAAGGTGCTCTACATCACCATCGAAATGCGGCACGCGCCGTTCTTCGGCTGGATCCAGGATCTGGCCGCGCCCGATCCGACGTCGCTGTTCAACCTGTTCGGCCTGATTCCGGTCACCCTGCCGCACATGCTGATGATCGGCGTCTGGCCGCTGATCATGGGCGTCACCATGTTCCTGCAGATGCGCATGAACCCGACGCCGCCGGATCCGACGCAGGCTGCGATCTTCACCTGGATGCCTGTCATCTTCACCTTCATGATGGCGGGTTTCCCGGCCGGCCTGGTCATCTACTGGGCCTGGAACAACACGCTGTCGATCCTCCAGCAGGGCATCATCATGAAGCGCCAGGGCGCCAAGATCGAGCTGTGGGACAATCTGGTCGCGCTGTTCCGAAAGAAACCATCACCGGCCGAATAGAAGGCGCAGCGCTTTCTCCAGCCTTCAAAGCCCCGCCTCGCGCGGGGCTTTTCGTTTAAGCAGCTCCGGCATCACGTTCCCGTGATCGGCGAAACTTGCGCCCCCTCGGCGGCGTGACTGCCTGTGCGTTTCCAAAGGCTATCAATTCCGATCAGCCCTCACACGGAGGAAGACCACATGCGCTTGCCGTCATTCAGGATCATCGCCCTTTCCGCACTCGTCGCCGGCGTGGCGATTGCCGCGCCCGCCTATGCCAAGAACCCGAATGTCGGCGGCGCGCCGATGTACACAACCAAGAACATCGTCGAGAACGCCGTCAATTCGAAGGACCACACGACGCTGGTCGCTGCGGTCAAGGCCGCCGGCCTGGTCGACACGCTGCAAAGCGCTGGCCCGTTCACCGTCTTTGCCCCGACCAACGCAGCGTTTGCGAAACTGCCCAAGGGCACCGTCGACACGCTGCTGAAGCCGGAGAACAAGGGCAAGCTCACCAAGGTGCTGACCGCGCATGTCGTGGCCGGCAAGATCTCCGGCGCCGAGATGATGAAGAAGGCCAAGGCGATGGGCGGCAAGTACGAGATGAAGACCGTCTCCGGTGACACGCTGACCGCCGAAGTCAAGAAGGGCAAGCTCTACATCATGGATGAGTCAGGCGGCGAGGCGCGAGTGACGATCGCCGACGTCAACCAGTCGAACGGCGTCATCCATGTCGTCAACAAGGTGTTGTTGCCGAAGTAACGGCTTTCGGCATGGGATCAAGGCAGGTCCGTTGGGGCTTTCTCGGGCCTGCTATCCCCGCCTCATGACGAGGTGCCATGTTTCTTGGGAAGTCGTATCGGCATCGGCCGGGGTCCTGTCCCTCACAGGACCCCGGTTTCTTTTTGGCTGTTGCCTGTGCAGCCGGATAAGTTTCGAGCGTCGTCACTCCATCACGGCGCTGTGGTCGATCTTGGCCGGAGTCGCCGGCTTGCGCAGCAACAGAACCAGCGGAATGGCAGCAAGCGACAGGATCATCATCAGCTTGAAGTCGTTCATATAGCTGATGATCGTGGCCTGCAGCGTGACCACGCCGTCGAGCGCGGCGCGGCCCGCGGCGCTGTAGGGATCCATTGCCTGGAAGATCGCCGGATTGCTGAACGCCTGGTTGTAGGGCGTCACATAGGTGGCGATATTGGCGTGGTTGATCTGCACGTTCTGCGTCAACAGCGCGGTGACCACCGATATGCCGACGCTGGAGCCGATGTTTCGGGACAGATTGTACAGTCCGGTGCCTTCCGCGCGCCGCTCCGGCGCCAGCGTGGCGAAGGTGATGGTGGTCAGCGGCACGAACAGGAAACCCAGGCCCGCGCCCTGGATGAAGCCGGTGCTGATGATCGTCCATTGCGAGACATCAGGGGTCCAGCCGGTCATGTCGTACATCGCCCAGGCGGTGACCAGCAGGCCGGTTAGAAGCAGCCAGCGCGTGTCCACCTTGCCGATCAGCCTGCCGACCAGGAACATGCAAGCCATGGTGCCGAGACCGCGCGGCCCCATGACGATGCCGGCCGTCACCACCGGATAGCCCATCAGGGTCTGCAGATAGGGCGTCATCAGGGCCAGCGAGGCCAGATAGGTGATGCCGATGATGAAGATGAAGATCATGCCGACGGCGAAATTCCTGTCGAGGAACAGCCGCGGGTTCACGAAGGTGTTTTTGGCGGTGAAGGTGTGGACGAGGAAGATGTAGAAGGCCGACGCGCAGATCAGCGCCTCGACGATGATCTCGGACGACGAGAACCAGTTGAGCTGCTCGCCGCGATCGAGGAACATCTGCAGCGACGCGATGGTGACGCTGAGCATGCCGAAGCCCAGCCAGTCCAGCCTGGCCTTGAGGTCCGTCTTGGTTTCCTGGACGAACATCGAGACGCCAGCGAAAGCCAGCGCGCCGATCGGTACGTTGATGTAGAACACCCAGCGCCAGCTGACATTCTCGGTCAGCCAGCCGCCGATGACCGGCCCGAGCACCGGCCCGACCATCACCGAAACGCCGAACAGCGCCATCGCCGAGCCGCGCTCCTCGACGCTGTAGATGTCGAGCAGGATGCTCTGCGCCAGCGGCACCAGGGCTGCGCCGAACAGGCCTTGCAGCAGGCGGAAGCCGACGATCTGCGGCAGCGACTGCGCGAAGCCGCACAGCACCGACGCGACGACGAAGCCGGTGATCGAGATCAGCAGGATGCGCTTGCGGCCGAAGCGATTGGCAATATAGCCCGAAGGCGGCGTCATGACGGCTGCCGCGACGATGTAGGACGTCAGCACCCAGTTTATCTGGTCGGCGCTGGCCGAAACGCTGCCCTGGATATAGGGCAGCGCCACATTGGCGATGGTGGTGTCCAGCGCCTGCATGATCACGGCCAGGATCACGCAGGCGGTGATGGCGCCGCGATTGGCGACCACGCCACCTGTCGCGGACGCGCCGGTCATGACTTTTGTCCGAACCGACCGAGGAGGTCCGTCACGAAGTCCGGCAGGCCGCGCGCATGGCCGGTATCGATGCCGACCACGACGCTCATCCCGCCGCGCAGCGGCGGCTTGCCCTGGAGATCGTCCACCGTCACGCGCATCGGAATGCGTTGCACGACCTTGACCCAGTTGCCGGTGGTGTTCTGCGCCGGAAGCAGCGAGAAGCTCGACGACGACGCCGGGCTGATCGAGGCGACCCTGCCGTGCCAGACGGCACCGGGATAGCTGTCGACGCTGATCGTCGCCGTCTGTCCCGGCCGCACATAGGTCAGTTCGGTTTCCTTAGGCTCCGCCGCGATCCACAGATCGGTCGCCGAAATCAGGCTGAACGCCGGCTGCGAAGCCGGCAGGTACTTGCCGACCTGAAGCGCGTCGACATTGGTGACGATGCCGTCGAATGGCGCCTTGACGAAGGAATCGGCAAGGTTGCGCTGGGCGTCGTCCACCGCCGACTGCGCCTGGAGATAGAACGGGTTCTTCTCCACCGGCTGGCTGGCGTCGCCGCCGAGCTGGGCAAGCGTCGCCTGTGCCTGCGCTTGGGCAACGGACACTTTCTGGCGGGCGGCGACGAGGTCGTGCTGGGCGCTGTCGAAGGTCGCCTTCGAGGAGGTGGAGGTCTTGAGCAGATCCTGCTGGCGTTGGAAAGCGGCCTCGTAATAGGGGATGTCGGCCTGCGCCTGCTCGATCAGCGCCTGCGACTGCTGGTAGCTCGCCTGCAAGGTCAGCACCTGGTTGCGCACTGTGCCGAGCTGTGCCTGGGCGGCGGCAAGAGCGGTTTCGAAAGAGGCCGGCCGCAACCGGAAAAGCACCTGGTCCTTCTTCACCGCCTCGTTCTCGTGCACGTCGATCTCGGACACAGTGCCGGAGACATCGGTGGAAACGCCGAGCGACTGCGCCTGGATGTAGGCATTGTCGGTCGTCATGACCTGGCCGCCGATGACGTAGTAATAGCCGCCGACGACCAGCGCGAACGGAAGCAGGGCAAACAGGATCGGCCGTGCCCGGCCGCGCTTGGGCTTGACCGGCGCCGGAGGCGCCACCGCAACCCCGGCCTGGCGTGGCTCCTTGGACGGAGCCTCAAGCGCCGCCGGCTCCAGGGCGACCGGTGCTTCGAGCTCGTCATTGTCGATGACGGTGCTGGCTCGCCTTTGCTCGCGTTCGCTGTCCAGCCGGATGACCTGGTCGCGCGCCCGGTCGGCGGCGGATCCGTCTTCTTCGACAGGCTTCTTTGGTGAGGTTGATTCAGCCATGTGTTTTCTCCCGGTCGGCGGCAGGCTGGGCGCAAGCCGCGAGCAGATTGGATTTGATGAGGGATAGGGTTTGCAGCAGATGCAGTTGCGCATCCGCGGAAAGGCCGACAAAGGCCTCGTCACGCGTCTTCCGCCCATTGCCGCGCATGATTTCGATCAGCGGATGGGCTTGCGGCTTCAGGTACAGCAGCCATGCCCGGCGGTCAGCGGGATCGGGCCGGCGCTCGATGAAGCCGCTTGCTTCCATCTTGTCGAGCAGCCGGGCGAGCGTGATCGGCGTGATCTCGATCAGGTCCGCCAGTTTGTTCTGGTGGATGCCTTCATGCAGGCTGAGATAGGCCAGCACCTGCCACTGGGCGCGGGTCAGCCCCGATGCCCGCGACCTCTGCTCGAACCGCTTTCGAAGCAGGCGCGCGACATCGTGCAGCACGAAGCTGATGTTGGGTGACGATGGCATGGGAGGTACTGGAGTTTTTCGGCGCGACTATTAGTGAGCATGCTTATTATCATCATGCACATAATCTTGCTGGACGCGGTGCGCAAGACGGACTAAGCCCGCCTGGAAAAAATGACGCATGGGCTGCGACCCACCAAAAGGCTCAGGTAGCAGGCTGTTGCCGGGCAAGGTTACGACGATGAATTGGCTGAAGATCGCGACCGTGGCGGCCATTGCGGGATGGCCGGGCATTGCGCTCGCAAAGGGCGCCGTCAGTTGCGGCGGCGCCGCCATGCTGGGTGGCGCGCAATTGAACTGCAGCCACGTCGAACCCCAGGCGCCGCCTCAGTTTTGCACCTATAGCTGGGCTCTCCACATGCCGGCCGGCGACCAGAAAATCGTTGAAGGCAGCTTCATGCTGCCGCCCGGCGCCACGAATGTCACCGTCTATCAGGGCAGCGGTTTCGACAGTGCGCTGTCCGATCCGATCGTGATTTGCCGCGGCAGCAAATGAGCAAGGCCGTCAAGGAAAGCTCGCTCGTCGCCCGATTGGTGCTATAGGGCGGATCACGCTATTTTGAACGGGCGCATTCGAGTTTCGGATGCACCTGGCGGCCATTTCTCTGACGGATTTCGACATGGACGGACCCAACCCAGACATCAAGCACCCGATCCCGATGCATACCCGCGTCGGCTTCCTCAAGGGTCTGGTGAACGCGCCAAACATCGAGATCGGCGACTTCACCTATTATGACGACCCCGACGGGCCGGACAAATTCGCCGAGAAGTGCGTCCTGCATCACTATCCGTTCATAGGCGACAAGCTGATCATCGGCAGGTTCTGCGCCATCGCCGAGGGCGCGCGCTTCATCATGAACGGCGCCAACCACGCCATGTCCGGCTTTTCGACCTATCCGTTCAATATTTTCGGCCATGGCTGGGAAAAGGGTTTTGACCCGGCGACCTGGTCGAAGGAGGTGCGCGGCGACACCATCGTCGGCAACGACGTCTGGATCGGCATGGAGGCGGTGATCCTGCCCGGGGTGGAAATCGGCCACGGCGCCATCGTCGCTGCGAAATCAGTGGTGACGCACGACGTCCCGCCCTATGCGATCGTCGCCGGCAACGCGGCCAAGGTGGTAAAGATGCGTTTCGACGACCGGACAATCAGGCGGCTGCTGGCGGTGGCGTGGTGGGACTGGCCGGTAGACAAGGTCAGCCGCAACCTCGATGCTATCCGGGGTGCCAATATTTCTCTTCTGGAGGCAGCAGCTTGAACGCTCTGAACAGCAGCATAATCGGCACCGAACTGTTTACGCGAGGGTGGATCTTCATCCGCGGCGTGCCGGCGATGAAGTTCCTGCCACCGGAAGGGCCGCCGGAAATCGCCTTTGCCGGCCGCTCGAATGTCGGCAAGTCGTCGCTGATCAATGCGCTGGTCAACCAGAAGGGGCTGGCGCGCACTTCCAACACGCCGGGGCGCACGCAGGAGCTCAACTATTTCGTGCCGGATGGATTTTCGGGCGAGGGCGCCGACCTGCCGCCCTTGGCGCTGGTCGACATGCCCGGCTACGGCTACGCCACCGCGCCCAAGGAGAAGGTCGACGAGTGGACCAAGCTGGTCTTCGATTACCTCAAGGGCCGGGTCACGCTGAAACGCGTCTATGTGCTGATCGACGCCCGTCATGGCATCAAGGCCAAGGACGACGAAGTGCTGTCGCTGCTCGACAAGGCGGCGGTGTCCTACCAGATCGTGCTGACCAAGACCGACAAGATCAAGACTGCCGGCGTGCCGAGGCTGATCGAGGAGACGCTGGCAAAGATCAAGAAGCGGCCGGCGGCGTTCCCGTTCGTGCTGGCCACCTCTTCTGAAAAGGCCGAGGGCCTTGAGGAATTGCAGGCAGCCATCGTGCTTGCCGCCAATGGCGGCTAAAGCATCCGCACCTTAGAGCAATTCTAGGAAAAGTGTGAAGCGGTTTTCCGTCCAGAATTGCGTCTAAACAAAGAGTTAGAGCATGGTCTGGCTAGGGCTTGGCCTCGATAGCAATCGTCTGATGGCCTTCTTCCGCCACAAGTCTTTCGGTGCCGTAGGCCTTCAGGAACATGCTGACGCCTGACCTGACGATGTGGTCGATCTCGTCCTGGGTCGGGGCCTTGGTGCGGTAGGCGAAGATGCACTGGCGGAACAGACCGGCCAGGCACAGTTCGGTGAACTGATAGGCGGCAAGATCGACATCGTCGATGCGCAGCAGGTCGCGCTCGATGGCGGCATTGAGAAAGGCCGCGACCTTGTCGTGGCCACGCTTGGGACCGCGCTCGTAAAAACGCGCGCCCATGTCGGGGATCCGGTCTGATGCCCCGATCACCGTGCGCTGCGCTTGGACGACCTTGGCCGACGTGATCTTGAGAGCCAGCACCTTGCCGAACTTCACCAGCGTCTCGCGCAGGTTGTCGGCATTGTCCAGCACGTCATACATGTTCTTGAAGATGGTGCCGCGCTCTTCCTCGATCAGCGCCTCGAACAGCTCTTCTTTGTTGGCGAAGTAGACGTAGATCGTACCCTTGGAGACGCCGGCCTCGCGGGTGATGTCGTTCATCGAGGCGGCTTCGAAGCCCTTGTCGATGAAGACACGACGGGCGCCGTCGATGATCTGGCTGCGCTTGGCCGGATCCTGCCCCGCGGCCGGGCGGCCACGGCGCAAGCTTTCCAACAGGTCGTCACACGACTCGTTTTCGACATTGGGCGGGGTCTCGGCCATGAAAGTCACACCTCGAAAATAATTCGAACCAAGCGGTTCGATTGCCCTTGATATGGTCCTCTTTACGCGCTATGTCAACGGCCGGATCGAACCGAACGGTTCAGTATTATATTATAACTTTAGAGAGATGTCATGTCCTCGAACGCGCCGACCACTGCCGAAGTCCGTCCCTTCCCCAACGCCAAGGTTGCGCCAGCGACGGAAGCACCGGAAGTACCTGTCCAGCCCGTCTCGTCGCCGCCGGCAGAGGCTCCGGCCAGGAAGAAGCGTTCGGTGCGTTCCTTCCTGCTGCCGGTCATCGGTGTTGCCTTGCTGGGCGCCGGCGCCTGGTATGGGTACGACTACTGGACAACGGGCCGCTTCATGATCTCGACGGACGATGCCTATGTCCAGGCGGACATGGCGTTCATCTCGCCCAAGATTTCCGGCTATGTCGATCAGGTCAAGGTCAGCGAGAACCAGCTGGTCAAGGCCGGCGATCCGCTGCTCGTCGTCGATGACGGCGATTACAAGATTGCCGTCGCCCAGGCCGAGGCGCAGATCGCCACCTTGAGCAAGACGCTCGACCGTATCGACGCCCAGACCGACGCGGCCCGCGCCTCGCTGCAGCAGGCCCAGGCGCAGAAGGTCGCCGACCAGGCCGCGGCCGACAACGCAGCCAAGGTCGCGGCGCGCGCCTCCCAGCTGCTCAAGACCCATGTCGGCACGCAGGCGCAGCTGGACGACGCCCAGACCGCGGTCCAGCAGGCCGATGCCGCCCTTGTCGGCGCCGACGCACAGATCGCCGCCGCGCAAGCCAATATCGGCGTGCTGCAGGCGCAGCGCGCGGAATCGGCGAGCACGCTGGCGTCCCTGCAGCTCAGCCATGACAAGGCGCTGCGCGATCTTTCCTTCACCGTGCTCAAGGCGCCATATGACGGCATCGTCGGCAACCGCTCGGTCGAGCAGGGCGACCTTGTCAGCCCCGGCCAGAAGCTCGCCGTCATCGTGCCGATGGACAAGCTCTACATTGTCGCCAACTTCAAGGAGACACAACTTGCCCGGCTGGTTCCCGGCGAGAAGGTCAAGATCTCGGTCGATGCGACCGACGGCCAGGACTTCGAGGGAACCGTTTCGTCGCTGGCGCCGGCTTCGGGTGCCGTGTTCTCGCTGCTGCCGCCCGAAAATGCCACCGGCAACTTCACCAAGGTCGTGCAGCGCGTTCCGGTCCGCATCGATGTGCCGGCCGATGCGCTGAAGAGCGGTAAGCTGCGCGCCGGCCTGAGCGTCGTCGTCGCCGTCGACAGCCGCACCGCCCCATCCGGGTCGGCGTCAGTGGCAGCGTCGAATTGAGCGGCGGCCGGGGAGCAATGCCATGGCAACCGCAACCCTGACAGCAGGAGCGCCGCCGGCGAGGCCGGCTGTGCCTGACACCATTTCGACGCGGCGCGTCATCGCCTTCCTGGCGATGGTGTTCGGCATGTTCATGGCCATCCTCGACATCCAGATCGTCTCCGCCTCGCTGTCGGAGATCCAGGCCGGCCTGAGCGCCAGCTCCGACGAAATTCCGTGGGTGCAGACCGCCTACCTGATCGCCGAAGTGGTGATGATCCCGCTGTCGGGCTTTCTCAGCCGGATGCTGTCGACGCGCGTGCTGTTCACCATCTCGGCGGCAGGCTTCACCGCGGCCAGTGCGCTGGCGGCGACCGCCACCAACATCGACCAGATGATCGTCTACCGCGCCGTCCAGGGCTTCATCGGCGGCGGCATGATACCGAGCGTCTTTGCCGCTGCCTTCACCATCTTCCCGCCCTCGCGCCGCGCCGTCGTCTCGCCGATGATCGGCCTCGTGGCGACGCTGGCGCCGACCATCGGCCCGACCGTCGGTGGCTATATCAGCCATGCCATGTCCTGGCATTGGCTGTTCCTGGTCAACGTCGTGCCCGGCATCCTGGTGACAACGGCGGCCTGGACGCTGATCGACTTCGACAAGCCTAACCTCAAGCTGTTCAGCAAATTCGACTGGTGGGGCCTCGCCGGCATGGCGGCTTTCCTGGGCTGCATGGAATATGTGCTCGAGGAAGGCCCCAACAATGACTGGCTGCAGGACCAGGGCGTCTTTATCTGCGCCATCGTCATGAGCATCGGCGCGGTGCTGTTCTTCTGGCGCGTATTCACCGCCGAGGAGCCGATCGTCGACCTGAAGGCCTTCACCAACATCAACTTCGCCTTCGGCTCGCTGTTCTCGTTCGTCATCGGCATCGGTCTCTACGGCCTGACCTATCTCTACCCGGTGTTCCTTGGGCGCATCCGCGGCTACGATTCGATGATGATCGGCGAGGCTCTGTTCGTCAGCGGCCTGGCGATGTTCTTCACCGCGCCGATCTCGGGCATCCTGTCGAACAAGATGGACCCGCGCCTGATGATGATGATCGGCTTCTTCGGCTTCGCCACCGGCACCTGGTGGATGACGCATCTGACCGCCGACTGGGATTTCTATGAGCTGCTCATCCCGCAGATCCTGCGCGGCTGTTCGATGATGCTGTGCATGGTTCCGATCAACAACATCGCGCTCGGCACCTTGCCGCCCGAGCGGCTGAAGAATGCGTCAGGCCTGTTCAATCTCACCCGCAACCTTGGTGGTGCCGTCGGCCTTGCGCTGATCAACACCGTGCTGATCGACCGCAACGCCTTCCACTACGCAAGGCTCTCCGAGCATGTGCAATGGGGCAGTGAAGCCGCGCAGGCCAAGCTGCAGAACATGACCCGCAATTTCGAGCAGACCCCCGGCCTCGACGCCACAAGCGCTGCGATCTCCAAGTTGTCTGGCATGGTCCAGCAGCAGGCGGCGCTGCTGTCCTTCATGGACGTGTTCTTCATGCTGACGGTGCTGTTTGCGACGCTTGGCCTGTTCACCATGCTGATCCGCAAGCCGGCCGTACCGGGTGGCGGCGGCGGTGGGGGGCACTGATACGGAGCAATTCCAGGAAAAGTGTAAGGCGGTTTCCCGGGAAAAGCGCGCAGCGCTTTCCCTTGGAGATTGCGACAAGACAAGGATACGTGGGCAGCGGTTTCGGGAAGCTCCTCCAGTCCACGCCCGAAAAGCTCTGACCGCGTAAAAACTCCGGGCCGCAAGCCCGGAGTTTTTTGCATTCGAGTCTATGGACTCAGGCCGTGGCGGGTTTGAAGGTCAGCGCGACGCCGTTGATGCAGTGGCGCAGGCCGGTCGGCGCCGGACCGTCGTCGAAGACATGGCCGAGATGGCCGCCGCAGCGGCGGCAATGTGCCTCGGTACGCGTCATGCCGAGCGACCTGTCCACGGTCGTGCCAATCGCCTTGGGGATCTCTTGCCAGAAGCTCGGCCATCCGGTGCCGGAATCGAATTTCGTCTCCGACGAATAGACCGGCAGGTCGCAGCCGGCACAGGCGAAAATGCCCTTGCGGTGTTCGTTGAGCAGCGGACTGGTGCCGGGGTACTCCGTGCCTTCCTTGCGCAGCACGTCGAAGGCGGCCGGCGACAGGATGGCTTTCCACTCGGCGTCGGTCTTGACGACCTCGAAGCTCTCGGCCGCTTGTGCTGCCTGCGGATCGCCCATGCGCAGCATCGTTGCCGCGGCCCCGATCACGCCGATGGCGGCGGCACCGCTCAAAAGAAAGTCGCGACGGTTCATGACCAGTTCCTCCTGATGTCCTTTTTGCCAAACTACACCGCCGCGCGGAAATCAAAAGCCGGTGACGGTAGCCCCTCGAACGAACACTCCGCGCCCTCCCACATCCGAATGCAGGCGGGCGCGAAGTGCACGGGCCAATTGCGGATCACGGGAGCGGGATCGTGCAATCGACGGAGGGTCCTTGCCGTCAGTTCGCCGGCAGCAAGCCCCTTGTTACATCTTGGGCAAAAGAACCTTGTCGATGACGTGGATGACGCCATTGGACTGTTCGACATCGGCGATCGTCACATTGGCGACATTGCCGTTCTCGTCGGTGACCGTGACCTTGCCGCCGTCGGCCTTGAGCGACAATTCGCAGCCGCCGACCGTCTTGACCTTGTGGGTGCCGCCGTCAGCCTTGGCCATCGCGGCGACATCTGCTCCCATCGCCTTGGCGCCGATGACATGGCAGGTCAGGATCTTGGTGAGCTTGTCCTTGTTTTCGGGCTTGAGCAGCGTCTCGACCGTACCGGCCGGAAGGGCTGCGAAGGCTTCGTTGGTTGGCGCGAACACGGTGAACGGACCGGCGCCCTGCAGCGTCTCGACAAGGCCGGCGGCCTTCACGGCGGCGACCAGCGTGGTGTGATCCTTCGAGTTCACGGCGTTCTCGACGATGTTCTTGTTGGCATACATGGCGGCGCCGCCAACCATCGGGTTTTCGGCGTAGGCGGCGGTGGCAAGGGCCGAAACGGCGATCGTACCGGCGAGCAAAAGGGTGGCGTATCTACGCATGATGTCGAACTCCTCGGGTTTTTCTCTTCCCATTTTTGGGGACGCGAGGAGATACGGAACAAACTCGCCCGAGTTTCAGAAATATTGTGATTCTTGATTTTATCCATGGCGCAGAGGGATTTCCCGAGCCATCGGCCGCCTGCCGACATGCTGTCTTGGGCATGTTCAGCGAAGGATAGACTTATGATAGTCTGTTGTGACTTTTCAGGTGAAGAGCCGGTCAGATGCTCTTCAGGTCGCCAGCGGCAACCACCGGTCCGGTCGGCTGTCCGGTCGGCGAACCGCCCGACGGCTCGAGGCTGACGGCAAGCACCGCGCCCTGGGCAAGTTTCTGATGGGCCGCCGGCGAGACGATAATATGCGCCGTTGCACCTGCCGGAATGACGCCCATCGAGACCGGCGGGTTCTTGCCCTCGATCATCCACAGCTCGAAGTCCTTGCCGGAAGCACGCTCACCGGAGACATGCGACAGGCCGACTTCGTGATGCGCGGCGTCGTAGACGGCAAGATATTTGACGTCGCTGCCTTCGGCGGCCAGCGAAGCGACGAGTCGCGCCTGCGGCTGCTCGACCGGTGGGTTGAGAATGGGCACGGCGATGTAAATCGCCAGTGCCGCAACCGCGGCTGCGGCAAGGCCGCGCCAGAAGGCCAGGCTGGACCACAGGCCGCCGCGCACTTCGGCGGGCCTGCTCACCGCGGCAGCGGTAGCGAACAGGCGGCGGTCGACCGCGGTCTTCACCGAAACCGGCGGCTCGACTTCCCGATAGGCGGCGGCAAGCGGTGAGAGACTGACCTCCCAGTCCTCGACAAGACGGGCGAAAACCGTATCCGCATCGATGCGGCGAGAGACGATCTGGCGTTCGTCGGCATCGAGCACGCCGAGAACGTACTCGGCGGCGAGCAGGTCGTCGCCTCCACGTTCCGGTCCTGTGTCTTCTGCCAGCGTCATCTTTCCAGGCATTCTCTGAGTTTCAACAGGCTGCGGCGCAGCCATGTACGCATCGTGTTCAGCGGCACGCCATGGCGCTCCGCCAGTTCGGCATAGCTCTCGCCCTTGAGATAGGCGCCCCGGACGGCTGCTGCCCGGTCCTTCTCCAGCTCATCGAGACAATGGTGGATACGTTCGGATTCGTCGCCCGCCACCGCCATCGCTTCAGGCCCCGGCGCCGGATCGGCCACGTCGAGCGCGGCATCGATGTCGGCGGCGGGGTTGCGCCGCGCTCTGATGCGATCGATCGCATGATTGCGCGCGATTGCCACCAGCCAGGAGATCGGGCTTAGATCGGAAACAGCAAAACGGTCGGCCTTCGTCCATATCTTAACGAAGACTTCCTGCAGCGCTTCTTCCGCGTCTCCCCGGTCGTTCAATACACGAAGACAGACGCCAAAAAGTTTCGCGCTGGTCTGCCGGTAAAGCAGATCGAACGCGGCCCGATCCTTCATCGAAGTCCGAACGATCAGCTTGGTGATGTCCTGCGGCGTCATTGCAGGCAAATTAGGCGATTGCCATGTATTTGCAACGACGGAAATAACCTTGTGCACGCCTAAGCTTTTGTGTGTCGCCGGCCCGGATCCGTCGGTCGATTGCCAATGGAATTGCCACTGGCTAGCTTGCCTTCATTGATGGGGGAGCGCGCATGTCGGTCGAACGGATCCTTTGGGAAGAAGATGCCACGGGCCTCGCCAATCTGGTCCGCAAGGGCGAGGTTTCGGCCGTCGAACTGACCGACGCCGCGATTGCCCGCGCCGAGGCCACCCGTCCCGACATCAATGCCACGGCCGAACCGCTCTACGATGCTGCCCGCGCCCGCGCCAAGACCGTCGACCCCTCGCTGCCGCTGGCTGGTGTTCCCTTCGCCATCAAGGATCTCGGCATCGCCATCAAGGGCGTGCCGACGCATGGCGGCAGCCGCATTCCGGCATGGCTGGCCGACGTCAATTCGGCGCTGACCGACCGCTATCTCGCTGCCGGACTTATCCCGATCGTCACCTCGACATCGCCGGAGCACGGGCTTCGATTGATGACCGAATCCAGGGCCTTTGGCATCACCCGCAATCCGTGGAACACCGGCCATACCAGCGGCGGCTCTTCGGGCGGTTCGGCAGCACTGGTCGCAGCCGGCGTCGTGCCGGTGGCGCATGCCTCCGATGGCGGCGGCTCGATCCGTGTGCCTGCCGCCTGCACCGGGCTTGTCGGCCTGAAGACGTCGCGCGGCCGTACACCGCTGACGCCCCTGGTGAGCGAAAGCTGGTACGGCATGGTCGTCGACCATGCGCTCACCCGTTCGGTGCGCGATTGCGCGCTGCTGCTCGACCTGACCCACGGGCCCGATCCTCTGTCGCCCTATGCCGCGCCGCGGCCGAAAGGCACGTTCGCGGCTGCCGCCGCGCGCGATCCCGGCAAGCTCAGCCTGGCCGTGTACCGCAAATCGCCGCTTGGCCTGCCGATCTCGGACGAGACGCTCGAGGCGCTCGACACGGCGGTGGCGCTTGCCCGCGAGGGCGGCCACACGGTCGAGGAGATCGACTTGCCCTTTATCGGCCGCGATTTCTTCGCCGATTTCTGCAGGACGGTTGCCTCCGCCGTCGCTGGCACGATGCGGGCCGAAGCGCTGCGCGTCGGCCGTTCCGTTGCTGGCGACATCGAGCGGGCCACGCGCGTGCTCGCCCGCTTCGGCGAACTGGTGTCGGCCGGCGAGACCTATGCCGACCTGCAGCGGCTGCATGCCGCCTCACGGCGGCTGATCGCAGAGACCGCGCAGTATGACGCCGTGCTGATGCCGATCATTGCCCACCCGCCGCTTGCCTGCGGCGCAATGGATCCGAAAGGCGCCGACGACCTCATCGAGAACCTGCTCGACAAGCTTCACCTGACGCCCTTGCTGAAGCTGAAGCCGTTCTTCGGCCAGTTGATGGACAAGAGCCTCTGGTTCACCCATTGGCCGGCGATCCAGAATGTCAGCGGCCAGCCATCGATCGCCCTGCCGGTCCATGTCACCGACGCCGGTCTGCCGATCGGCGTCCAGGCTGCCGGCCGTCCGGGCGACGAGGAGACGCTTTTGTCGCTCGCCGCGCAGATGGAGAAGATCTCAGGTTGGCTGGGCCGCAGGGCGCCGCTGATGGTGCCGACACGATGACGAGGCCGTGAGGCGCTCGAATATGACAGCAAAGCCATTTGCGGGCGGCGCCAATTCCCGCTAAGACGCCGCCGTCCTTACCGATCTCCAGGGAACCAAGCCGATGACGGAAATAACCGCCACCGCCGAAATGCAGGCAGCCCTGTTGTCGCGGGCGCTGCCCTACATGCAGCGCTACGAGCACAAGACGGTCGTGGTGAAATATGGCGGCCATGCCATGGGCGACATCGAGCTCGGCAAGGCCTTCGCGCGCGACATCGCGCTGCTCAAGCAATCCGGCGTCAACCCGATCGTCGTCCACGGCGGCGGCCCGCAGATCGGCGCCATGCTGGCCAAGATGGGCATCGAATCCAAGTTCGAAGGCGGCCTGCGCGTCACCGACCAGAAGACGGTCGAGATCGTCGAAATGGTGCTGGCCGGTTCGATCAACAAGGAGATCGTCGCGCTGATCAACGCCGAGGGCGAATGGGCGATCGGCCTGTGCGGCAAGGACGGCAACATGGTGTTCGCCGAAAAGGCCCGCAAGACCATGATCGATCCGGACTCCAACATCGAGCGCGTGCTCGATCTCGGCTTCGTCGGCGAGCCGGTCGAGGTCGACCGTACCTTGCTCGATCTTCTGGCACGCTCCGAAATGATCCCGGTGCTGGCGCCGGTGGCGCCGGGACGCGATGGCCACACCTACAACATCAACGCCGACACCTTCGCCGGCGCCATTGCCGGCGCCTGCCAGGCGACGCGCCTGCTGTTCCTCACCGACGTGCCGGGTGTGCTCGACAAGAACAAGAAGCTGATCGATGAACTGACCGTGGCCGAGGCCAAGGCGCTGATCAAGGACGGCACGGTCTCGGGCGGCATGATCCCCAAGGTCGAGACCTGCATCGAAGCGATTGAGCGCGGCGTCGAAGGCGTCGTCATCCTCAACGGCAAGACCCCGCATGCGGTGCTGCTGGAACTGTTCACCGAACATGGCGCCGGCACGCTGATCGTGCCCTGAGGCGCTCGTCAGCCGGCTAACTTTCTCGCCTCGGAATCTTCAATATTGTCGATGGTGGGAATGGCGGGCTTTCTGGCCGGGCGTCGAACGGACATCGATTCCTCCTCGGCGTCCTGCGGCGCGCCCCAGAATTCGGCCAGCGTCGGGCCGTCTTTCACCCTGATGTCGCGGACCAGAAAGCCCCAGACCTCGCGGAGCCACACGCGGCGGCCCATCTGTGTGTACCAGCGCATCGAATGGCGCTGCTCGGGATCCTTGTGGAACAGGATGCGGGCCAGCGCCTTCGGCCGTGATTGCACCGCCAGCTCGATCAGCTTAACGCTGAAGAACAGCATCCACGGCTTCAGCCGCGTCATCTGCAGCACCTGGTGCTTGTAGTCCCACAGGCGCGCATCCTGCTGGATCACCTTGCGATCCTGCGCGATGCGGAAGAACGGCGTCCAGCGATGCGGCGTCACATAAAGCGCCTGGATCTGGTCGGGGTCGTAGGCGATGAGTTGGCGAAAGCCGCGCCACAGGTCGCGAAACCCTTCGTCCTCGAAGCCGGACACCCAGGTCGCCATAGACAGGATGCCGCTGAGACGCAGCAGCCTTATCGCCTCGCGATCGGATGAGGTGCTGCCGCCCTTGCGGATCAATTGAAGCGTCTGCTCGTCGGTGTTTTCCATGCCGAGCAGCCAGCGGATGACACCGGCCTTGCGGTAGAGATGCAGGATGTCGGCATCGCGCACGATGTCGTCGGCACGGGTCGAACCGACGATCAGCACCGGCACGTTCTCGGCGATAAGGGCGTCGAGGAAGGCCCGCCAGGCTTTCTTCGAGACCGTCGGATTCTCGTCGGCGAGATTGATGAGCTCGACGCCATGTTGGCGATGCAGCCATGCTATCTCCCTGGCGAATTTCACCGGATCGCGATGCCGCCAGCGGGTCCAGAAGCCGCGCTGGCCGCAATAGTTGCACAGATGCGGACAGCCGCGCGAAAACTGCATGACCACGGCCCGCTTGCCGCCCCAGTAGCTGTAACTGGGATGGTCGATCAGTTCCCAGCCGACGCGGTAGGCGTCGAGGTCGGCAATGGTCATGGCCGCCTGTGTGGCGAAGGGGCGGCTGAGATCGTCGCGATAGGCGATGCCGGCCACGCTCGCCGGCGGCTGGCGCATCTCCAGCCCTTCGACCAGCGCCACCACCGTCGCTTCGCCCTCGCCGCGCACGATGAAGTCGAAGGCATCGGTAGCGGCCAGGATGTCGCGCCAATGATAGGTCGGGAAAACGCCGCCATAGATGATGATGGTCGCCGGCTCGCGCTCCTTGATCATGCGCGCGATCACCAAGGCGGTCGGGTGCGCCGAGGTCGAGCCGGAATGGCCGATCAGGACGAAGTCGGGGTGGTCCTCCAGTGCGCTGCGCACGACGTCATCGAGCGGCATCGGCCCGAACTCGGCGTCGACGAGGCGCACCTGATGGCCGGCATCGATCAGCGGCCCGCCGATCGCCAGCAGGCCGAGCGGCGGCAGGTGATCGTCGGGCACGCGGCTGCCGATGGCGGTGTGCGGCGGATTGATCAGGACGATTTTCATGGCGGACCTCCTGGGCAGTTGGTCCGCACAAGCTGGCCGGCGATGTGGACACGCGCTTGGCCCGTTTCAGCAGTTTGCGTGCAGCTTTTCCTCAAGGAGTGCGAAGGGCAGGCATTGTCATCGCCTGAGATGCCCGAGCGGCACATGGCCCGGGCCCTTGATGTTCTGCAGCACCAACTGCGTGTGGACGTCGCGCACGCCGTCGAGCCGCATCAGCCGGTGCATGACGAAAGCGTTGAGCTCGTCGACCGACGGCACCATGACATGCAGCAGAAAGTCATGGTCGCCGGTCATCGTCCAGCACGAGGAAACCTCGTCCATGCGCTGCACGGCGGCGATGAAGCTTTCGGGCGAGCCGTCGCTGTGGCTGACGAGGCGCACCTGGATGAACACCTCGACCATCAGCCCGACAGCGCGGCGGCTGATCACGGCGGCAAATCCCTTGATGATGCCGGCCTCCTGCAGCGCCTCGAAGCGCCGCGCGCATGGTGTCGTCGACAGGCCGATCTCTTGCGCCAGCTCGGAAACCGGCTTGCGCCCGTCGCGCTGCAGGACATCAAGCATCTTGATCTCGAAATCATCGAATCGAGGCATTTCCACTCCTTCCTGGGAATTTATGAGTGAATATTATCCCGATTTCCGAATTCGAACCATCATCAAAACCGATTCGCCTCCGCAAACCCGCTTAACCTTCAACACGTCGGCCATTTGCTTTGCGAGGAGAAAAACCATGACGACGATGAGCGTTGCCGAATATGCCCGCGACTGCGCGGCGCAAGGATTGCGCGGCGACTACTCGGTCTGCCGTGCCGATTTCACCGTGTCGCAGGGTTACGATTACAGCGATGAAGAGCAGGCGGTGTGGCGCACGCTGTGCGACCGCCAGACCAGACTGACGCGCAAGCTCGCCCACCATTCCTACCTCGACGGCGTCGAAAAACTCGGCCTGCTCGACCGTATTCCCGACTTCGACGAGGTCAGCGCCAAGCTGCGCAAACTCACCGGTTGGCAGATCGTCGCGGTGCCGGGGCTCATTCCCGCAGCTCCGTTTTTCGACCATCTCGCCGATCGCCGCTTCCCGGTCACCAACTGGCTGCGGACCAGGCAGGAGCTCGACTACATTGTCGAGCCCGACATGTTCCATGATTTCTTCGGCCATGTGCCGGCGCTGTCGCAACCGGTGTTCGCCGATTTCATGCAGATGTATGGCGAGAAGGCCGGCGACATCATCGCGCTGGGTGGCGACGAGATGATTTCCCGGCTCTACTGGTACACGGCCGAATATGGCCTGATGCAGGAGGCCGGCCAGCCGCTGAAGGCCTTTGGCGCCGGCCTTATGTCGTCGTTTACCGAGCTGCAGTTCGCGGTCGAAGGCAAGGACGCCCACCACGTGCCCTTCGACCTGGAAACGGTGATGCGCACCGGCTACGAGATCGACAAGTTCCAGCGCGCCTATTTCGTGCTGCCGTCCTTCGACGCCTTGCGCGATGCCTTCCAGACCGCCGATTTCGCGGCAATCGTCGCCCGGCGCAAGGACCAGCCGGCGCTCGACCCGGCGACGCTCTAGAGCAATTCCAGGAAAAGTGTGAAACGGTTTTCCGTCCGGAATTGCGTCAAACAAAGAGTTAGAGCGGATCGCCGTTCCGTGAAACGGTGAACTGCCCTAGGCAGCATGCTGCCCTGCAGCCGTCAGGCGGTGACCACCTTGCTGAGATGGTCGCCCAGCCGGCAGGCCAGCGCGGTGATCGTCGTCGTCGGGTTGCATTGCCCCGACGTGCAGAACACCGAGGAGCCGCCGACATAGAGATTGTCCATGCCGTGCACCTTGCAGTTGGCGTCGACCACGCTCTTGCTGATGTCGGTGCCCATGCGCGTGCCGCCCATATGGTGATGGCCCGCCGTCTCGTCGTTGGTCGGATAGTCCTGACCATTGCTGATCCAGTCGGCAATGCGCACGCGGCCGAGATTCTTCTCGATCAGCGTTGCGCCGAACAGTCTGAGCCCTTCGAGAAGGGTGCGATGTTCCAGTTCGGATTTCTTCCAGTGCAGTTCGATGCGCGGCACGCCGGCATGGTCGACATCGGTCTTCGACAACTCGATCTGGTTGGAGGCCAGCGGCGCCTGTTCCCAGGCGACGTAGAGCTGGGCCGCGCAGCGCAGTCTCTGACTGAGCTGGTACGACATCCATTCCGCCATGCTGGGCGCCGTGCAGGCGAGGTCGGCGATAAGGCTCTTGACCCCGGGATACGGCGTCTCGATCAGCCGGATGCCGAAATTCATGATCTGCAGCCGCTCCATGGCGGCGAGTGTCGGCGAGAAGAAGGCCTCGTTGACGGCGTCGACCTCGAACGCGTTATAGTCGGCCAGGATGGCGTTGCCACCCTCGAAGGTCGGATGCTCCATCCAGTAGCGGCCAAGCGCAGTTGCATTCGGCACGACGCCGCCGTTCGAGCGCTGGTTGGACCACAGAAGCAGCCGCGAATTCTCCAGCCCACCGGTGCAGACGATGAAATAGTCAGCGCTGAAGGAGCCGGCATCCTGCCCGTTCGACCACAGCCTGGCGCCAGTCACGCGTCTGCCGTCGCCGGCAAGTTCGGTGGCACAAGTGTTGAGCACCACCGCGATGTTCGTGGCCTTGTCGAGTTCATCGCCGAACTTTTCGGCGAAGCGCACGGCCGGGCTCTTGATCAGCTGCACCCAGCGAATATCGTCCGAGATCGGCATATCGGGCCGGAGGGCCGGAAGGTCGAGAATATCGCGCACTTCCGGCAGATAGGGTTCGATGTCGGTGCGGGCGATCGGCCAGCCCGTATCGGGTACCCAGGCCTTCGGCTCGAAATCCTGCTTGTCGAGCACGCGGCACCAGCCTGCCCAGTGGTTGGAACTGCCCCCCATGAACCGCAGCCGGGTGACGTCGAGATCGAAATAGAAATCCCCGACCGTGCTGCCCCGGTAAAAGTCCTGCGAGTCGTCGCTGAATTCGCGCGGACCGGCCTCCATCACCACCACCGGAATGCCGGCCGCGCCAAGCTTGCGGGCAATGGTCATGCCGGCCGGACCGGAGCCGAGGATGCAGACCTTCGGGGTGAAGTTCGCAGCGCGATACGCCTCGTAGCTGTCGAAGATCATGCCAGGTCGCTCCGCTTCAGGATCCAGCCATCGACCTCGACGATCTCGTTCGGGTCGGGCTTTGGACCGGCGGCATCGGCATCAGGCAGCTTGCGGAACAAAGACAGGGCAGGCAATGCGATCAACGCCTGCACGAGCGCGCGGCGTGACATTTTCTTGATGATGAAACTCATGGCTGGTCTCTCGGCTGGGCTTCGGCACTGCATGGCGTTCCCAGAACGGCAATTCCCGGAACGACACATGCATCACCGTGGAAGCCAGTATCGTGCCAAGTCTGGCCGCAAAGCAGTGAAAACCCGGCTAAGCGGTACAACCGAGTGCAAACAGGGTTAGAGTTTTCTTAACAGGCCGGTTGCGGCAGATCGGATCACGCCGCCTCGGAAATGCCGGTGTCGATGATCGTCAGGTTACGGCCCTGGTGCTTGGCCTGGTAGAGGCGCCGGTCGGCGGCGCGCATCAACTCCGACACGCTGGCTTCCTCGCCGCAGACAGTACCGCCGATGCTGACCGTGAGCGGAATGGTCCGCTCGTCGACGGGCCGGAAGCGGATCAGCTCGACTTCGCGGCGAATGCGCTCGGCGACGCGCTTGGCCTCCTGCTCGGTGGCGCCAACCAGAAAGGCGCCAAATTCCTCGCCGCCGATGCGGCCGAGCACATCGCCGCTGCGCACGCCGCGCTGAATCGCGCTGGCGATCAAAAGCAGCGCGTCATCGCCGGTCAGGTGGCCGAAATTGTCGTTGATGGTCTTGAAGTGGTCGGCATCGATGATCAGCAGCGCGCCGCGATCGGACTTGCGGCGCGAACCGTCGAGCGCGGCAAAGAAGCTTTCCCGGTTGAGCATGCCGGTCATGTCGTCGCGGCTCGCCTTTTCCGCCAGGCGGCGATGCGCGGCGGCGAGCTGGGCATGGGCTCGGGCGAGATCGCGATGCGCGTTTTTCAGCCTGTCGCTTTGCCAGAAAGTGCTTGCGCTGGCGGCCCACGCCAGCACCAGCGGACAGAGCGTGGAGGTCAGCCAGATCGTCCGGTTGACCGGAAATCCCATGGCCGGAACGATGATCAGGGTCAGCAGGAGAGAGGCCGCGACTGAGGCGAAAGCAACGGCGGCGGATCTCAGAATTATGCTGTTCATCGCTTGCTCCCACAAGACTGCCTCTCTGCCAGCAAGCCCTGAAGGCCACCTTTCCCAGATGCCTAAAATTTGAATCGTGAGACGATTTACGCAACCTCAACGAGCAGAAGTTGTGGATAAAGTCGCTTTCGGAATGCGCGTTTCATGCCATAAGGAGCCCATGACCACGCTCCCTGACCCCGCCCGCTTCGCCCATGTCACCGACTGGGTCTTCGATCTCGACAACACGCTCTATCCGCACCATTCGAATCTGTTCTCGCAGATCGACGTCAAGATGACCGCCTATGTCGGCGAACTGTTGGCATTGCCGCGCGACGATGCGCGCAAGTTGCAGAAGGAGCTCTACCGCGAATATGGCACGACGCTGAACGGCCTGATGACACGCCACGGCATCGACCCCGACGATTTCCTCGAGAAGGTCCACGACATCGACTATTCATGGCTGGTGCCCGATCCCGTTCTCGGCACCGCCATCCGCCAGCTTCCCGGCCGCAAGTTCATCTTCACCAACGGCGACCGCAGGCACGCCGAGCGCACCGCGCGCCAGCTCGGCATCCTCGACCATTTCGACGACATCTTCGACATCGTCGCTGCGGGGCTCAATCCCAAGCCGGCGCGCCAGACCTACGAGAAGTTCGCCGAACTCCACGCCGTCACCGGCCACAATGCGGTGATGTTCGAGGATCTTGCCCGTAACCTTTCGGTGCCGAAGTCGCTCGGCATGACCACGGTGCTGATCGTGCCGCGCAATTTCGAGCCGACCTTTTCCGAAATCTGGGAGCGCGACCCGGCCAATGAGGATGATGTCGATTTCGTCACCGACGATCTGGCGGGGTTTCTGACGGCGATTGTGGAGAGGGGGGAGGGGAAATGAAGAAATGATGAAATGACGAATTGGGCATCGATCCGAATGCAGAGCCACAATCCCTTCATTCTTCAATTCTTCAATTCTTCAATTCCCCGATCCCCAGCCCTACTCTCCTAACTTATAGAACCGGCTGATAATCCCCCACGCCTCATCCGCGGTGTCGACGAAGTCGATGATGTCCTGATCACCGGGGCTGATCGTGCCCTGCTCGGCGAGGAAATCGAGATCGATCGCCCGCTTCCAGAAGGATTTGCCGAACAGGATCACCGGCACGCGCTCCATGCGCCCTGTCTGGATCAGGGTCAGCGTCTCGAAGAATTCGTCCATCGTGCCGAAGCCGCCCGGAAACACCGCGACCGCCTTGGCGCGCATGACGAAATGCATCTTGCGGATAGCGAAATAATGGAAGTTGAAGCAGAGCTCCGGCGTCACATAGATGTTCGGCGCCTGCTCGTGCGGCAAGACGATGTTGAGGCCTATCGACGGCGCGCCGACATCGTCGGCGCCGCGGTTTCCCGCTTCCATCACGCCAGGCCCGCCGCCGGTCACCACGACATATTCGCGGTAATAGGAGGTAGCCGATTGCTGCGAGCAGAGGCGGGCGAATTTGCGCGCTTCCTCGTAGTATTTGCTGTTCTCTTCGAGGTTCTTCTTCTGCGTCTCGTTCTTGGCCGCCCAGGCCTCGCCGCCGGGTTCCGGCAGGCGCGCGCCGCCGAACAGGATCACCGTCGAGCGAATACCGCGTTCGGCTAGGATCATTTCCGGTTTCAGGAGTTCGAGTTGCAGCCTGACCGCGCGCAACTCGCGCCGCGTCATGAAGTCGGGATCGTTCCAGGCGAGCCGGTAGGTTTCGGCACGCGTCTGCGGCGTGTCAGGCACGCTCTTCGACCGCTCCAGATCCTCGTCCGAATGCGGCAGCGGCGTCCACCCCGCCTTTTCCATAGGAGTCATAACTACCCGTCCAATTCCCTTAACTGCGCCGTCCCGTGACGCACACGCGATTGACCCCCATTAAGCCTTAACATAGGGTCCGCGCGACTTTCAAAACAGGTTAAGGCTCAGCCCCTTAACAGCTTGGTAATGGAGCGAATTCATGTCGAAGCCCGATCTGGCGAGCCTCGAAAAGAGTATCGAGAAGGCCTTCGAGGAACGCGATGCGATTTCGACTGCGACGCGCGGCGAAACGCGCGATGCCATCCAGTCGGCGCTTGACCTGCTCGACCGCGGCGCCGTCCGCGTCGCCGAGCGGCAGGCCGACGGCAAGTGGCATGTCAACCAGTGGCTGAAGAAGGCCGTGCTTTTGTCCTTCCGGCTCAACCCGATGGAGATCATCAAGGGTGGTCCCGGCGAAGCGACGTGGTGGGACAAGGTGCCGTCGAAGTTCGATGGCTGGGGCGCTGTCGATTTCGAAAAGGAGGGCTTTCGCGCCGTGCCGGGGTCGATCGTGCGTCGCTCGGCCTATATCGCGCCGGGCGCCGTGCTGATGCCGTCCTTCGTCAATGTCGGCGCCTATGTCGATACAGGCACCATGATCGACACCTGGGTCGGGGTAGGCTCCTGTGCCCAGATCGGCAAGAACGTGCATCTTTCCGGCGGCGTCGGCATCGGCGGCGTGCTGGAGCCGATGCAGGCAGGTCCGACCATCATCGAGGACAATTGCTTCATCGGCGCGCGCTCGGAAGTGGTCGAGGGCTGCATCGTGCGCGAAGGCTCGGTGCTCGGCATGGGCGTCTTCATCGGCCAGTCGACCAAGATCGTCGACCGCGCCACCGGCGAGATTTTCTACGGCGAAGTGCCGCCGAATTCCGTCGTCGTCGCCGGAGCGATGCCGGGCAAGCCCTTTCCGAACGGCGAGCCGGGTCCGAGCCTCTACTGCGCCGTCATCGTCAAGCGCGTCGACGCCAAAACCAGGTCCAAGACCTCGATCAACGAATTGCTGCGCGATTGATCTTTGCGCAAAGCGGGCGCACCTTCCGCCGGCGCGACAATCGGTCGCGCGGGTTCATCATGGAGGGGTGACATGGACTGGAAGTATCTGCTCACAAGTTTTGACGGTCGCATCAACCGTGGCAAGTTCTGGGCCGCGATTGGCGTTTTCATCGTCATTGGCATCGTTGCCTTTATTCTCGATGCGATCCTCGGTACACGCATCACCACGGCCAGTGGCGCCCAGATCGGCATCATCGGCATTCTCATCGCTCTGGCCTCGATCTATTTCGCACTCGCAGTCTACGCCAAGCGCTGGCATGATCGCGGCAAGTCGGGCTGGTGGAGCCTGATCATGCTGGTGCCATTGATCGGCCCGATCTGGTTTCTGGTGGAATGCGGCATTCTCGAAGGCGCCAGGGGCGCCAATCAATATGGACCGGACCCGCTTGCCTGACAGATCAGATCTCACCTGGCTTTTCTTCAAAACCTCGGGCCGCGTCAGTCGCGCGGCCTATTTTCTTGGCGGGTTGCTCGTCGCTATCATCCAGGCCTTCCCGCTCTACCGCTTCACGCTGGTGCCGGAAGGTTCGGCCGAGAGCAACATGTGGTCGTTCATCTTCTTCGTCGCCTTCATCGCCTCGCTGTGGTCGAACATTGCCCTGGCGGTCAAGCGGCTGCACGATTTGGACAAGCCGGGCATTGCGGCGCTGATCCTGTTCGTGCCGGTGGTCTCGATCGTGGCCTTCCTTGTGTTGTGCCTGTTTCCGGGGCAGCCTGGACCCAACCGCTACGGCCGGCGCACCAACGAGCCAGCACAACCCTGAGGTTCGATCGGACATGCGCTACCGTACGCTTGATCCGAAACTGATCATCGAGACCGCAGAACGGCTGGAGACGCGCGTTGCGGAGCGTTTCCCCGATGCCGGCCTGCGCGGCGTTGCCGCCGAACTGGTCTCGCTGTCGCGCGACCTGGCACAGGGCGCCAAGGCCCTGGAAGCGCCGATCTGGTGGCTGCGCGGCCTCATCGTCGCCGCTGTCGTTGCCGGCGCACTGATGTTCATCTTCGTCGGAACCGTATTGCCATTCGACCGCATTTCCAAACCGGGTGATGCCGTCCAGTCTGTGCAAGGCATCGAAGCTTCGCTCAACATGTTCATCCTCGCCATTGTCGGATTTCTCGCCTTGATCCGCTCCGAGGAGCGCATCAAGCGCAAGCAGGTCTTTCGCCAGCTGCATGGCCTGCGCTCGCTGATCCACGTCATCGACATGCACCAGCTGACCAAGGATCCGGCGGCGCTGTCGGCCGATTTCAAGCCAACGTCGCATTCGCCCGCCCGCATCACCAATGCCGCCGACCTGGCGCGTTACCTCGACTATTGCTCCGAAATGCTGTCGATCACCGGCAAGATCGCCGCATTGTTCGCGCAGTCGGTCAATGACGACGTGGTCATCGACGGCGTCAACGACATCGAGAACCTGGCGTCCAACCTGTCGCGGAAAATCTGGCAGAAGATCACGTTGATCGACGGCCGGCCGGTGCAACAATCTGCTCCGGCGCCAGGCCCGGCGAGCCAAGCCGCTCCGCTTCCGCCGCGCGCACCAAGGCGATGATCCGCTGAACCGTCGGCACGGGCGTGCCGGCCTTCCCCGCCAGCCGCAAGATGGCACCTTGCAAGTCGTCGATCTCCGTCGGCCGGCCGCGCTGAAGATCGTCCCACATCGACGAGCGCGCCTGCGGGTCGATCGCCAGCATGCGCCGCGCCAAGAGCTTGAACAGCCAGTCCGGCAGCCTGAGCACTTTCGGCAGCAGCGCCGGCCGCAGGCCGGCGATCCGCGCCGGCTCGATGCCGGACGCTTTCAGCGCCGTCAGCGCCTCGTCGATCTGGCCAGCCAGGATCAGCCGCCAGCGTCGGTCGGCCAGTTCGGTTGCCAGCGGCAGGCCGGAAAGCGCCACCAGCGCGTTGTTCAGATTCATCAGCAGCTTGCCCCACAGCACCGCCTTCATGTCGCCATGCGCTTCAACCGCAAACCCTTCGACGCCAAGCAGGCCGACCAGGCCGGCATCGCCATCCTCGACCATCACCTTGCCGTCGCTGGCGCGGTGCACGCGCAGCGGCAGCTCGCCGTCCGGCGACTGCACCACATTGAACGGCACCATGCCGGCCAGCACCGTTCGCCGGCCAAGTCCGGCACGCAGCCTGTCGGCATTGTCGACACCGTTCTGCAGGCTGATCACCACGGCGTCGGGCCGGGCATGAGCTTTGATAAGATCCGCCATGTCCTGAGTGGCGCCGCTCTTGACCGTGACCAGGATCACGTCCGCCTGCGGCAGGGTGGCGGCCGGATCGGTGGTGACGGCAAGCGCCTCCGGCTTGATCGAGCGATCGCGGCCCTGGAGGTCGCTGACCCGCAATCCACCCTGCCGCAACGCTGCCTCGATGCGCGGCCGGGCCAGCAGAATGACCTTTCGGCTGGCCAGCGCCAGGCAGCCGCCGGCATAGCAGCCGATGCTGCCGGCACCGGCTATGACGATCCGTTTGTCCTTGTCTGCCATCCTGTCGCCCGCGCCGGGTCGCAACTATACGACATGAAAACCATAATATCGGCGGTATCGCCAGCCATGAGGCTGGCCCCTATGTCTGGCCGTGACAGGCCCTGCGCTTTCGACTATCGCTTTTGCCATGACGCTGCCGACCAATCCTGCCGAAAACCTCGCCGCCCTTATCCGTTGCGCTTCGGTGACGCCCGCTGAGGGCGGTGCGCTGACCGCGCTGGAGACGATGCTCAAACCGCTCGGCTTCCTGGTCGATCGGCCGGTGTTTTCCGAAGACGGCACGCCCGATATCGAAAACCTCTATGCAAGGCGTTCCGGCAATGGCCCGCATCTGATGTTCGCCGGCCACACCGACGTGGTGCCGGTCGGCGACGAAGCCGCCTGGACGCATCCGCCCTTCGCCGCCGAGATCGCCAATGGCGAGATGTATGGCCGCGGCGCCGTCGACATGAAGGGCGGCATCGCCTGTTTCATCGCCGCCGTGGCGCGCCATGTCGAGGCCAATGGCGGTCCGAAAGGCTCGGTCTCGCTGCTGATCACCGGCGACGAGGAAGGCCCCGCGATCAACGGCACGGTCAAGCTGCTCGAATGGGCGGCTTCCAGGGGCGAGAAATGGGATGCCTCTGTCGTCGGCGAGCCGACCAACCCGGATGCGCTGGGCGACATGATCAAGATCGGCCGCCGCGGCTCGATGTCCGGCGCCGTCACCGTCAACGGCCGCCAGGGCCATGTCGCCTATCCCTTGCTTGCCGACAATCCGGTGCGCGGGCTGATGAGCCTGGTCGATGCCTTGCTGCATCCGGTTTTCGACAAGGGAACCAGGGATTTCCAGCCGACAAATCTGGAGATCACCTCCATCGATGTGGGCAACCCGGCCACCAATGTCATCCCGGCCAAAGCGACCGCGACCTTCAACATCCGCTTCAACGACACCTGGACGGACGAGACCCTGCAGGCCGAAATCCACAACCGGCTCGACCAGGCGGCCAGGCGCAAGAAGTACCGGCAGGGCAAGAAGACGCCGGTCGACTACGAGCTCGTCTGGCGCGACCGGCCGAGCCATGTCTTCCTGACCCGTGACGACAGGCTGATCGAAACGCTGCGCGGCTCGATCAAGTCGGCGGTCGGCAAGGAGCCGACGCTGTCGACCTCCGGTGGAACCTCCGATGCGCGTTTCATCAAGGACTATTGTCCGGTGGTCGAGTTCGGGCTGGTCGGCAAGACCATGCACATGGTCGACGAGCGCGTCGCCATTGCCGACCTCGAGACGCTGACGCAAATCTACCAGCGCTTCATAGAAGACTGGTTCGGACAGGGCTGAACAGCATGCTTTCGGCGGACGAAACCCAAGCTTCGCTGACGGGCGCCTGGCGATTGATGCTCGGCAGAGCCGACGGCCTACGCCTGCTCGACCTGTCGGCCGACGGCTTCTGGAATTCCTTCTTCGCCATTGTCGTTGCAGCACCGGCGCTGATCGTCGGCTGGGTCGGCATCGCCAACGAAATCGGCGATCCCGACGCCTTCGCGGGGCGCTTCAGCATGCTGGTGCGCCTGGCGACGGTCGACATCGGCTCCTGGGTGCTGCCGCTGGTTGCGCTCGCTTTCATCGCGCCGCGCGCCGGCATAGGCGGCCGCTTCGTCCACTACGTCGTTGCCAGCAACTGGGCTTCGGCCATCACCGCCTGGCTGATGCTGCCTTCGGCGCTGATCCGGCTTTTCCTGTCGTCCGCAAGCCAGGTTTCGAGCCTTGTGTCGCTGTTCCTCTTTGCCCTTTCTATGGTGCTGACCTGGCGCATGACAAATGCCACGATGGGCAGGGGCGCAGCGGTCGGCACGGCCGTTTTCGTCGGCATGTTCATTGCGTCGCTGCTGGTGCTGTTCGGCCTGCAGACGTTGCTCGGCATCACCGTCCCGGACGATGTCGGAGTTCAGAGCCTTTCCGGGCTCGTCTCGATCGGATAATCGACACCGGTGAGAAACAGCCCGTCGGGCGGCGCCACCTGGCCGCAGGCGGCGCGGTCGCGCGCCTCGAGCGCTGTTTTCAGGTCGGCCGCGCTCCAGCCGCCGTCGCCGACACGCTTGAGCGAGCCGACCATCGAACGCACCTGGTTGTGCAGGAACGAGCGCGCCGAAGCCCTGACCTCGATCATGTCGCCTTGTCGGCTCACATCGAGCCGTTCCAGCGTCCTGATCGGGCTGTTGGCCTGGCACTGGGTCGAGCGGAAGGTGGTAAAGTCATGCCGTCCAAGCAGGACCTTTGCCGCTTCGTGCATGGCGCCGGCGTCGAGCCGCTTCGGCACCCACCACACCTTGCCCTTGTCGAGCGCGGCCGGCGCGCGGCGGTTCAGGATGCGGTAGAGATAGTGGCGGCCAATGGCCGAGAAGCGGGCGTCGAAACTGTCGGAGACCACCGTCGCTTTCAGGATGGCGATGCGCGCCCCGGCCGCCTGCAGATGGGCGTTGACGGCATCGCGCACCTTGTCGCTCGGCCACGCCTTGACGAGGTCGACATGCGCCACCTGCGCGGTCGCATGCACGCCGGCATCGGTGCGGCCGGCGGCGCGCAGCCTGATCGCTTCGCCGCAGAATTTTTCGATCGCCTGCTCGATCGCCTGCTGCACCGAAGGCTGATCCGCCTGGTGCTGCCAGCCGGCAAACAGGCTGCCGTCATACTCGATGTAGAGGCGAAAACGCGGCATTTGCGGCTAGAGCTCTCGCCTCGAGCAATTCCAGGAAAAGTGTGAAACGGTTTTCCGTTCGGAATTGCGTTAAAACAAAGAGGAGTGCAGTTCGCCGTTTCCGTGAAAACGGCGGACTATTCTACGCGGCGAGAGCGGTGAAGGCGGAGGCGTAGACCAGCCTGCCTGCTTCTGGTGCGTCACCCCAGGCCAGCGCCTGCAGCGCTTCGCCCTGATACTCGCTTTCGAAGTTCTCGGCACGCGTGTGGCTATAGCCGAAACGCCCGTAATAGGTGGGGTCGCCCAGCACCACGGCCAGCGTCTCACCACCATCCTTGAGGCGGATATGCGCCTCGCGGATCAGCGCGCCGCCAATGCCGCTGCCATGGAACGAGGGCTCCACCGCCAGCGGCGCCAGCGCTACGGCCGCGAAGGTCTTGCCGCCATTCTGGACGAACAGCCGCGAAAACAGGATATGGCCGACCACCTGGCCGTCCTCTTCCGCAACCAGCTCGGCAACCGCGTCGCCGCCGGTCACCAGCGCGTCGACCAGACCGGCCTCCGCCTGCTGGCCGAAAGCGTGTTCCTCGACGAGGCGGATGGCCTCGCGATCCCGCGGCGTTGCCGCGCGTATCGACATCATGCTCATGAGAATTTCAGTCCTTTTTCGATCTTGGCCCCGCGCAGGAATTCCGACGCGGCAGCGGGCTTTCCGCCCGCCCGTTGAACTTCGACCAGCCTGATCGCGCCTGCCCCGCAGGCGACCGTCAGCCGGTCATCGAGAATTCCTCCCGACTCGCCCAAATCTTCCGAAGGCGACAGGCCTTGCGACAGCGTCGAGCGAAGCAGTTTCAGCCGCTCCTGGCGGCCGCCAATTCCTATCTCCGACCAGGCGCCTGGAAAGGGCGACAGGCCACGAATATGATTGTGGACCTCACTTGCCGAGCGAGTCCAGTCCACGCGAGTCTCGGATTTATCGATTTTCTTGGCGTAGGTCACCCCATCCACAGCTTGTGTGGTGAATGTCAGGGTGTTCCCTTCCAACCGCGCCAGCGCTTCCACCATCAAGGCAGCACCGACACTCATCAACCGATCATGCAGATCGCCGGCTGTCATATCGGGTTCGATGGCGCACTTTTCAACCAGCCCGACCGGACCGGTGTCCAGGCCCTCTTCCATGCGCATCACCATCATGCCGCTTTCCAGGTCACCGGCCATGATGGCGCGCTGGATGGGGGCGGCGCCGCGCCAGCGCGGCAGAAGCGACGCATGGCCGTTGACGCAGCCGAGCCGGGTTGCCTCCAGAACCGCCTTCGGCAGCAGCAAGCCATAGGCGACGACCACCGCCACATCGGCCTGCAAGGCGCGAAAAGCGGCCTGTTCGGCCTCTCCTTTGAGCGAAACCGGCGTCCGCACCTCGATGCCCAGTCGCTCCGCCTCGCGCTGCACCGGCGACGGCGTCAGCTCCAGCCCGCGTCGTCCGGCAGCGCGCGGCGGCTGGGTATAGACGACTGATATCTCATGGCCAGCCTCGGCGATCGCGCGCAAGGTCGGCACCGAAAACTCCGGCGTACCCATGAAGATGACGCGAAGGGGCATTTTTTCTTCCGGTATCCTGTCTTCTTGCTCGCGCAGTGTGCCGGCTCAGGCATCCGCTTCAAACGGGTTTACGAGCTTCAGGTCAAGGCCGTCGAAGTCGCGGGACGACCGTCGCGCCATCTTTCCGCTTCGATCTTCTCCATGATTTCCGCGTATTCATCGCCAATTGCGCTTTCAGATACGAAAGCCGAGCGAATTGCAGCCCACGCCGAGAGGCTCGACTCCTCTCGGGCCGGCCTCTCCGCAACTATGCCTTTGCGCAGAAGGCCGATGGCCTTGTCCGAGACGCTCTGGCCGACCTCGCGCGCCGCCAGTTCGATCTCGCGCTTCAAAGGCTCAGGAATGTCCCTGATCAGCATGTCGACCGTCGGCATCTCCATTTGGTGGCAATCCTGCCGACAATAGGCCTGGAGGGGACTCCCGTACCTTATCCCGCGAGCTTGCCCGGCGCCTTGTCCCTGGCGAGCTTCTTGAATTTCTTTACCACCATGTCGCGCTTCAGCTTCGAGATGTGATCGATGAACAGGACGCCATTGAGGTGGTCGATCTCGTGTTGCAGGCAGGTCGCCATCAACCCCTCGGCCTCTATCTCCTGCAATTTGCCGTCGCGGTCGAGATATTTGACCCGCACGGCGGCGGGGCGTTCGACCTCGGCGTAATAATCCGGGATCGACAGGCAGCCTTCCTCATAGACGGAGCGCGCGTCGGCGCTCTCCAGGATTTCCGGATTGATGAAGACATGCGGCGCCGGCGTCTCGTCTTCCTTGGCGAGATCGATCACCAGCAAGCGCAGCGGCTCGCCGATCTGGATTGCCGCCAGCCCGATGCCCGGCGCATCATACATGGTCGCCAGCATGTCATCGGCTAATTTGCGCAAAGGCGCGTCGACACGCTCTACGGGCTTGGAAACCTGGCGCAGGATGGGGTCGGGAAGGATGATGAGCGGCTTGATCGGCATGGCGTTCCACCTAAGACCTCCAGCGAAACGCGTCAACCGGTTGGCATCAGGCGCGTTCACGTTTTGATCTGTGCTATCGCGGCGAATCGTCTATGCTGTCCACATGAATGATTTGAGCACCATCCTTTCGGAGCCTGTCGCCCGGCTTGGCGCCACAACGATCACGCTCGGCCATGCGCTGGCCTTCGGCGTTTTGCTGTTTCTGGCCCTGTTCGTGGCGCTGGTCATTGCGTTGTGGCGGTCGGCCAAGGCGCGCGCCGTGGCGGCCGCGGAAGCCGCCGATCATGCCCGCGATGCGGAAGTGCGGATGGCCGGCATTCTGCAAAGCCAGGCCGAAATGCAGGGCCGCATGGGCGCCATTGCGGAAGTGTTCGGCGCACGGCAGGCGGAGCTGACGCAATCGATCGGCCAACGCCTCGACGCTATGACCGGCCGGCTCGGCCAGACCATGACCGAGCAGACCAAATCCACGCATGAGAGCCTGGCCAAATTGCAGGAACGGCTGGCGGTCATCGACGTCGCGCAAGGCAACATCCAGTCGCTCGCCGGCCAGGTCGTGCAATTGCAGGCGATCCTCTCGAACAAGCAGACGCGCGGCGCGTTCGGCCAGTCGCGCATGGAGGCGATCGTTGCCGACGGCCTGCCACACGGTGCCTATGAGTTCCAGGCGACGCTGTCGAACGGCAGCCGGCCCGACTGCCTGGTGAAGATGCCGAATGGCGCGCCGTCGCTGGCCATCGATGCAAAATTTCCGCTGGAAGCCTGGAACGCCATCCGCGCCGCCGATGGCGCCGATCTGCAGAAGGCAGCTTCGCAGGCCTTCCGCCGCGACATCGAGATCCATGTCCGCGATATCTCGGAAAAATACCTGATCCAGGGCGAGACGCAGGACACTGCCTTCATGTTCGTGCCGTCGGAATCGGTGTTCGCCGAGATCCACGAGAATTTCGAGGCGATCGTGCACAAGGCGCACCGTGCGCGCGTCGTCATCGTCTCGCCGTCGCTGCTGATGCTGTCGATCCAGGTCATCCAGGCGATCCTCAAGGATGCCCGCATGCGCGAACAGGCGCACCTGATCCAGGGCGAGGTCATCCGGCTGATGGAGGATGTTGCACGTGTCGATGAGCGGGTGCGCAAGCTGCAGGTGCATTTCGGCCAGTCGGCCAAGGACATCGACGACATACTGGTTTCGACGTCGAAAGTCACCAAGCGCGGCCAGAAGATCGAGGCGCTGGAATTCGGCGCGCAGCCCGACGGCGATGCCGCCGTAGACGCCGCGTCACGGGCTCCCGCCGCCAAGGTCGATACCGGCGCGCGCGTTGCCGATTCGAAAACCGGGCAGCTCAGGCTGAGGGTCGTCGAAGGCGACGATTGAGGCGCGGTGCCGGACCGGCGCTACTGCTCCTCCAACGTGGTCAAGCCCTGAAATTCAGGCAGCCAGTGCAGCGCCGAGCGGTGCCATTTCTGCTGTGTCGGGATCAAATCCTGGCGCTGCCGCGCGGTCCCCACGCGAATTCCATAGACCTTCGGACCATCTCCGACAGACGTGGCGTAGAGATGCGAACCGCAGTCGGCGCAAAAGGCCTGGGTGCGCTTGGCGCCGCTCGCCACGATCTTGATGTAGATTTTCGGCGTGCCCTTGGTGATGCGATAGTTGCTTTCCGGCGCCGGAACCGTAAGGCGAAAAGCCGTGCCAGTCAGTTGCTGGCAATCCGTGCAGTGGCAGATCGTGGTCTTTTCCGGATCGACCTCCGCCTCGTAGGTGATGGCGCCACAATGACAGCCGCCGTCTATTCTCATCTTCGTTCCTCCAAAGCCCCTTCAATCTAGCGGCGCAAGGCCGTGAGGCAATGGCACGGTTTTAGTCCAGGGCAGGATCGGATGCGGAATCGATCAGCCTGCGTCGCTGCTCCCAGGTGCCTGACGTCTGCGGCTTGACGAACAGCCGTGTGATCTCCGGCATTTCCTTCTTCAACTGCGCCTCCAGGCGCTCGACGCAAGCTTCGATCTCGGGCGCCGTCAAATGGTCCTCGAACTCGATGCTGAGCCCGGCGACGATCTCTGTCGGCCCCATATGGACGGTCAGGACGCCGTTCGCCCGCTGCACCGCCGGATCCTGCTGGACGATCGCCAGCACTTTCATCTGCACCTCGGGCGACGCCGGCTCGCCGATCAGCAGGCCCTTGCTTTCGCGGGCCAGGAAGATCGCGGTTGCGCCAAGGATCAGCCCGATGCCGATAGAGGCGGCGCCGTCGAGCTCCGGCATCTCCAGCAGTTCCGCCGCCAATATGCCGGCGAAAGCGACGATCAGGCCGAGAAGTGCCGCACTGTCCTCGAACAGCACGGTGTAGACGCTCGGATCCTTGCTCGACTGCACGGCCTGCAGCCAGCCTTGCCTGCCCTTCTGCCGGCGAAACTCCTTCAGCGCCACCCACCACGAACTGCCTTCGAACAGGAAGGAAAGGCCCAGAACAATATAGTTTACTTTGGCGTTGGCGACCGGCTCCGGCGCCATGATATGGACCACGCCTTCGTAGAACGACACGCCGGCGCCCAGCGCGAAGACGAGGAGCGCGACGATGAAGCTCCAGAAGTAGAGTTCGCGGCCGTGGCCGAGCGGATGCGTGCGATCGGCCGGGCGAGCGGCGCGGTGCATGCCGTAGAGCAGCAGGCCGCCATTGCCGGTATCGACCAGCGAATGGACGCCCTCCGACAGCATCGCCGAACTGCCGGTAAAGGCGGCGGCGGCGAACTTGGTCAGCGCGATGGCGAGATTGCCGGCGAGCGCCGCGTAGATCACCTTTTTTGAGCCGCCGTGCCCGGCCATGGCATTTGCCCTCGTTCAAGGCGCAGTCTAGCGGCCAGGCCGCTAAAGCTCCACAGGCATCACACCGCGCGAATGTCGGGTCGTCCACGGCAGCGGCCATGAGAGATCGGTCTATGGAAAACGGCGACTACTCGATGATCTCGCTGGTCCACACCTTGAAGCCGGCAAGCGTTCCCGGGCCGAAAATATGGGTCAGCGGCACGTCGGCGGCGTCGCGGCCGGAGGCGATCAGGATGCGGCCGATGCGCGGTGCATTGTTGCGCGGGTCGAAGACATGCCAGCGGCCGCCGAGATAGACTTCCATCCAGGCGCAGAAATCCATGCTTGCCCATGGCTTCGGCATACCGATGTCGCTGATGTAGCCGGTGCAATAGCGTGTTGGGATGTTGAGCGCCCGGCAGAAGGTGACGGCGAGATGCGCGTAGTCGCGGCACACGCCGCTCTGTTCACGATAGGCTTCCGCCGCGGTGCGCGTCGGCCGTGCATTGCCGTAGTTGAAGACGATGTGGCTGTGGACGAAGTCGCAGACCGCCTGCACGCGCGGAATACCCAGCGGCGTGTTGCCGAACAGCCGCCACGCCTCGTCAGCCAGAAGGTCGCTTTCGCAAAAACGGCTGGGCAGCAGGAACAGCAATGTGTCCGCCGGCAGGTCGCGCACCTCGTGCTGCCAGGCCATCGGGTCGCCCATCTCGAAGGTGCCGGGGTCGCGGATCACCGCGTCGGTGCCGAAGGTGAAGCGCCCGGGCGGCGCGACAAGCCGGTTGCACCAATTGCCGAAACTGTCGCGATAGCTTTCGATCGGCACCGGCGGATTGGAGATCAGGAAATCCGGCCGCTCGAGATCGGAGGCCCGCGAATAGTGCACATTCAGCATCGCGATGAGCGGCGTTTCCTGCGGAAAGTCGAAGCTCATCTCGCAGCCGATGTGGATTCGCATTGTCGTCCTGACGGCCTGCCTGACGATCACCCGGCGAAGCTCGGGTCGATGCTGCAGTGCGAAAATGACCATGGCACGGACCGCCATGGTTTACGAGCAAATTAGAGCAATTCCAGGAAAAGTGTGAAGCGGTTTTCCATCCGGAATTGCGTCAAAACAAAGAGTTAGAGCAATTCACTGTTTCCGCGAAACGGTGAATTGCTCTAGAAACCGGTTGAAAGCGATCCGCTGTCGGCGGCAACAGTCGCTAACCCCTTGCGGTCGGGCGGTTCTCTTGTTTCACTTGGCTTCTCACATCAGGAGGAACGAATCATGGCTAAAGGTGCGATGAAGGCAGGCAAGGAAGCCCGCAAGCCGAAGAAGGACGCCAAGAAGCCCGCTCCGGCTCCGGCGCTGAAGGCGCCGCCGGTCAAGGCGATGAAGCTCAAGGACAAGTAGGTCCGGCGATCCACTTCGCAATAAGATTACGGCCGGCGACACTTGTTGCCGGTCGCTGTTGCTCGAGCGCCCGAAATTCTTATATTGGCGTGGCGGGGACGACCTCGCGCTTCCCCAAATCCGGACGGGACGACCCGCCATTGTTTGACGGATCGTCGGGCGCCGAAATACCTTTCGGGTCCGATGCTCTGATGGAGCGTTGTCGATGTCGTGGATTCTTCTCTTTTTCGCTGGCTTGTTCGAGATCGGCTGGGCAATCGGCCTCAAATACACCGATGGCTTCTCGAAGCTGGTGCCGACCGTGCTGACCGTTGCCTCGATGGTCGTCAGCCTCACTCTGCTCGGCCTGGCGCTGAAGGCGCTGCCCGTCGGCACCGCCTATGCGGTGTGGACCGGCATCGGCACCGTCGGTACGGCACTGCTCGGCATCTGGCTGCTCGGCGAACCGGCCACCGCGATCAGGCTGGCCTGCATCGCGCTCATCGTCTGCGGCATCATGGGGCTGAAGTTCGCCGCCTGACGGTAACGCTTGGGTCTCTTGGTTTGCGTAGGTCTCTTGGTTTGCGCATGTCGTCCTCCCAGAGCCGGGACCAGGGCGACATGCATGGGACAAACACGTTCAGGGCCGCTGCGAGGCGACCCTGGTTCTCGAAGCAGATTGCTCCGTAGCCGAGAGCTAGCGGGCGGAGAAGCCCGGAGGCGTCCGGCCGGTACGCTGCTTGCGTGCCGCATAACGCGCGTCACGCTTGGCCTTGCGTTCGGCTTCGTCGGCCAGAAGACGGGCGATGCGCTCGTTCTCTTCGGATTCCCGAATCTTGGCCTCGGCCTGTGCAGCTTCCTCGGCGGCGATACGTGCCGCTTCGGCTGCTGCCTCGCGCTCGGCCTTCTCGACCGCTTCGCGTGCCAGCTTCTCCTGCTTCAGCCGGGCCTTTTCGGCCTCGCGGATTTCGCGGGCCGCAAGGATAGCCTTGCGTTCAGCCTGCCGCGCCAGCACTGCGGGATCATCCGCCGCCGGCTTTGCCTTGAAGCGCTCGAGGAGCGCCTTCTTTGCCTCGTTTGCGGCATTGCGCCGCTCGAAAACGTCTTTTTCCCTGTAGATAGCCAAGTCCACTTCCCTGAAGTCAATTCGCGACGCTTACATACGCGCGAAAACCGAGAGTTCAAGCGCCAAAACGGCATGGCAGCCATGAAATTGTCGGCTGTTGCACTCGGGAGACGCCTTTGGAGCAATTCCAGGAAAAGTGTGAAGCGGTTTTCCGTCCGGAATGGCGACGAAGAGATAGAGCCGAAACCGACATGCACTGTTCACCGTCCGCCCCACTGGCGGCGCGGCTGAGGCGTCGCTACCTCTAACCCGAAAACCCAACACCAGGATGATATCAAATGGAACTCGGTCTCTACACATTCGCCGACGTCAGCCCGCAGCCGGGCCCCGGTGCCATCGGCCCGCATGAGCGGCTGCGCAACCTGATCGAGGAGATCGAGCTGGCCGACCAGGTCGGCCTCGACGTCTTCGGCCTCGGCGAGCATCACCGGCCCGACTATGCCGCCTCCGCACCGGTCGTGGCTCTGGCCGCGGCGGCCGAGCGTTCGAAGCGCATCAAGCTGACCAGCGCGGTCACCGTTCTGTCTTCCGATGACCCGGTGCGCGTTTTCCAGCAATTTGCCACGCTCGATCTTCTGTCGGGCGGCCGCGCCGAGATCATGGCCGGGCGCGGCTCGTTCATCGAATCCTTCCCGCTGTTCGGTTTCAACCTCGAGGATTATGACGAGCTGTTCGCCGAAAAACTGGATCTGCTGCTTGCCATCCGCGACAGCGTGAAGGTCACCTGGTCGGGCAATCTGCGTGCGCCGATCAACGATCGCGGCGTTTATCCCCGGCCCTTCCAGGACAGGCTACCGGTCTGGATCGCCATTGGCGGCACGCCGCAGTCTGCCGCCCGCGCTGGCGCGCTCGGCCTGCCGCTGGCGCTCGCCATCATTGGCGGCGAGCCGGCGCGTTTCGCGCCGCTGTTCGATCTCTACCGCGAAGCCGCCAAGCGCGCCGGCAGTGATCCGGCGGGCCTTGGCACCAGCATCAACGTGCACGGCTTCATCGCCGAGACGACCGAGCAGGCGGCGGACGATTTCTACGGCCCGCAGGCGGAAGTGATGAATCGCATCGGCCGCGAGCGCGGCTGGGGTCCGACCTCGCGGGCGCATTTCGACCAGTCGCGCGGCCCCACAGGCGCCCTGTTCGTAGGCAGTCCCGAGCAAGTGGCTGAAAAGATCGTCGCCCAGCACAAGATCTTCGGCAATGACCGCTTCCTGCTGCAGATGGCGATCGGCACCATGCCGCATGCCAAGATCATGAAGGCGATCGAACTCTACGGCACCAGGGTGGCGCCGATCGTGCGCAAGGAAACAGCCAAGCCCGCCACAGCCGTCACGTCGCCGGCAGCCTGACCCGGAGCCGGCGCGAGCGGCCTCAATCCCGAAGCCGGCTCATGGAACCCTCGCCCGTAACTCTGCGTTTCATGGAGGCGATTGCCGTGCCAAGGGGCGCCGGCTTGAGGGGTGACCATGAAAACCGAACCCACAGCCTGGGGTCAGGACGTTTCCGATGAACCGGATTCGCGCGTCGCGGCTCGCGCCGACACGCGTCTGATGCGCTCGTTGCTGATCGGCATCTTTCTGTTCATGGCCATCTACGCGCTCTATTTCGCCCGCGCTTTCTTCATGCCAGTGCTTCTGGCTTTCCTGCTTGCGCTGACGCTGACGCCGATCGTCCGGCTGCTGCGCAAGCACGGTATCCCGGAAGTGATCTCGGCAACCCTTCTGGTGCTGTTGTCCCTCTGTGTGTTCGCCACCGCCGGCTATCTGCTCAGTGGCCCGATAATCGATCTTATCAACAACACCTCGTCGATCGGCCAGAAGCTCACCGAACGGTTGGCGCAATTGCGACAGCCGCTCGAGAAGATCATGCAGATTTCGCATCAGATCGAACAACTGACCGAGACCTCGCAGGAGTCGGGCATTCAGAAGGTGGCGGTAGCGCAGTCCGGCATCCTGTCGGCGGCCGCCAGCAACATCCTGTCGGCGGGAACAGGCCTCACCATCATCTTCGTGCTGTCGCTGTTCCTGCTCGCCTCCGGCACGATGTTTTATGAAAAGATCATCCAGTCCTTCGCCAGCCTCAGCGAAAAGAAGCGGGCGCTGCGCGTCGTCTATGATGTCGAACGCGAAATCTCGCACTATCTGCTCACCGTCACGATCATCAATGCCGGCCTCGGCACGGTCATCGCTCTCGGTCTTTGGGCGCTCGGCGTGCCCAATCCGCTGGTCTGGGGCGTTGCTGCCGCCCTGCTCAATTTCCTGCCCTATGTCGGAGCACTGATCACCATCGTGCTTGTCACGGTCATGGCGTTGATCAGCTTCGATACCATCTTCTACGCGCTTCTGGCGCCGGCCTTCGTGATCTTGTGCGACATCGTCGAAGGCCAGTTCGTGACGCCGATGGTGGTCGGCAGGCGCCTCGAGATCAACGCCGTGGCGATCTTTATCGCCATCGCCTTCTGGTCATGGCTGTGGGGTTTCGTCGGCGCCCTGATGGCGGTGCCGCTGCTGGTCGTCATCAAGGTGTTCTGCGATCATTTCGATGGGCTCAGCCATGTCGGCAATTTTCTCGCCGCGCAGCACGCGGTTGTCGTCGAGGAGGACGACATCGCCGACCCCGAAGCTGTCAAAGGCTGATCAATATTTTTGAATTTGCGGCGCCGCCGGATGCTTCCTACATCCGGTCCTGACACAGGATCCCACCCATGACCGCTCTTTCCGTTCTCGACCTGTCGCCGATCGTCGAAGGCAGCGATGCCTCGCAGTCGCTGGCCAACTCGCTCGATCTTGCCCGCCATGCCGAGCGCCTGGGCTACAAGCGTTTCTGGCTGGCCGAGCATCACAACATGCCGGGTATTGCCAGTGCCGCCACAGCCGTCGTCATTGCCCATGTCGCCGGCGGCACCAAGACCATTCGTGTCGGCGCCGGCGGCATCATGCTGCCCAACCATTCGCCGCTGGTGATTGCCGAGCAGTTCGGCACGCTGGCCGCATTGCATCCGGGCCGCATCGATCTCGGCATCGGCCGGGCGCCCGGCACCGACATGGGTACCGCCCGCGCCTTGCGCCGCAATCTCGAGGCCGGGGTCGACAATTTCCCGCAGGATGTCGTCGAGCTGATGGGCTATTTCCAGCCGGCCGAGGAAGGCCAACGCATCCGTGCCGTGCCCGGCGAAGGCCAGGGCGTGCCGGTCTGGATCCTCGGCTCCAGCCTCTACGGCGCGCAGCTTGCCGCCATGCTCGGCCTGCCCTATGCCTTCGCCTCGCATTTCGCGCCGGCGGATCTGGATCACGCGCTGGATGTCTACCGCTCGCGCTTCCAACCCTCCGAGCAGCTCGACAAGCCGCATGTCATGCTTGGCCTCAACGTCTTTGCCGCGCCCACCGATGCCGAGGCTCGTTTGCTGTTCACCTCGCTGCAACAGGCTTTCGTCAATCTGCGCACCGGCCGGGCCGGACGGCTGCCGCCACCTGTCGAGAACTATGACCGCGATCTCGATCCGATGGCAAAGACCATGCTGGGCCAGGCATTGTCCTGCGCCGTCGTAGGCTCCCCGGAAACGGTGCGGCAAGGCATCGATGCTTTCGTGCGCCGCACCGGCGCCGACGAGCTGATGGTCACCGCGCAGATTTTTGATCATGCGGCGCGGGTGCGGTCGTTCGAGATCCTGGCCGAGGCGCACAAATCGCTGTCGCAGGCGGCCTGACAAGTTCTGGTACGATATATGCTGGGCGAAAAACTATGCGCTCACGCTCTGCGCAATCGCCCCGAGCGGGCGGCATGAATTGCGGATCATCAGCCGGCCCTTGAGCAAAAGCTTGCGCGGCGGCGCGTCCCTGTTGCCGGCGAGACGGTCGAGAAGCAGATTGGCCGCCTGTTCGCCGATCGCCTGCACCGGCTGCGCGACGGTGGTCAGCTGCGGCTGAAACACGTCGGACCATGGAAAGTCGTCGAAGCAGGCAACTGAAATGTCTTCCGGGCAGGACAGGCCGATGTCGCGGATCGCCTTCATGGTGCCGATCACCATCGGGTTGTTGGCCGAGAAGATCGCGCTTGGCCGATCGTGCGAGGACAGCATCTGCATGGTCGCGTTGTAGCCGTCGATCTCGTGGAAATTGCCGAAGCGGATCAGCTCCTCCGCGATCGGCAGGCCGGCGGCGTGAAGCGCCTCGCGATATCCCGCCATGCGGTCATGCATCGGCGAAATGTCCGACGTGCCGGTGATGTAACCGATGCGCCGGTGGCCGAGATTGATCAGATAGGTGATGGCGTCGAACACCGCGCGCTGGTTGTCCAGCACCACGGCATCGGTGTCGACGCCTTTGCAGATACGATCGAGCAGCACCACCGGCACGTTGGCGTCGTCGACGATCCGCTTGAGGATCGCGCCGTCGCCGACGCGCGCCACGATCAGCCCGTCGACCATGCGGTCGAGCAGCAGCTTGATCTGATCGTCCTGGGTGTTCAAATCCTCGTCCGTGCAGCACAGCATGACGGCATAGCCGGCCCGGTCGAAGGCCTGCTGGATGACCGAGACGACATCGGTGAAGAATGGGTTGGTGATGTGCGGCACGGTCAGTCCGATCGTGCGGGTCGTGCCCATCTTCAGGCTGCGGGCGATCGCGTTGCGCTTGTAGCCGATATCGCGGATCGCCTGTTCGATGCGCTGGCTAAGCTCCGGACTGACCGTCGCCGTGCCATTGATCAGCGCCGAAACGGTGGCGACAGAAACACGTGCCGCTTCAGCCACATGAAGCATGGTGGGCGCGGTGGATTTCCGGTGTTTTTTTTGCCCTGATGCTGTCATTTTCGAAACGTTTCGCCACCCTTGCCGGCCAATACGTACGGAATCCTGTCCTTTTTAGCAAGAATCGAAATGCAGTAAACATGCGGCACCTCATATCAGCTTGACATGATCGAAACGTTTAGATTAGCGTTTGCGGGAAGTTGACGAGGACGGAAGGGAGGCCGCCATTGTCATGCGAGAGAGCAGTTCCCTTTCCCCGCAGCACGGCGCTGCCGATCGGTCGGACACCGTTCTGAGCGCCGAGCATATTTCCAAGAGCTTCGGCGGCATCGCCGCCCTGGTCGATGTCAGCTTCGAGCTGCGGCGCGGCGAGGTTCATGCCTTGATGGGCGAGAACGGCGCCGGCAAGTCGACGCTGATGAAGATCCTCTCCGGCGTCTACACCGGCTATGAAGGCACGGTCAGCGTCGATGGCCACCCTGTCAATTTCGCTGGCGTACGCGACGCCGAGGATGCCGGCATTGCCATCATTCATCAGGAGCTCAACCTGGTGCCCGAACTCAGCGTCGCCGACAACATCTTCCTTGGCCGCGAGAAGCTGATCGCCGGGCTGATTGTCGACCGCAAGGCAAGCAGCCGCGCGGCGGGCGCTTTGTTGCAGCGGCTCGGCATCGAGCTCGATCCGCAAGCCCGCGTCGGTGCCCTGCGTGTCGGCGAGCAGCAGCTGGTCGAGATCGCCAAGGCGCTGTCGATGTCGGCACGCATCCTGATCATGGACGAGCCGACCTCGGCGCTGTCGCCGGCCGAATGCCAGCGGCTGTTCCGCATCATCCGCCAGCTTGCCGAGAGCGGTGTCGCCATCGTCTACATCTCGCACCGCATCGACGAGGTCATGCATCTGGCCAGCCGCGTCACCGTGTTTCGCGACGGGCGCCATGTACTGACCGAGCCGATGGCTAGGCTGGACGAAGATGCGATCATTTCGGCGATGGTCGGACGCAACCTGCTCGCTTCCTCCCAGGAAGAGCGCCACTCCGGCGGCAACATTGTGCTTTCGGTCGAAAACCTGTCGCTGTCGAAGCCCGATGCGCATGGCTGGCGCACGGTGATCGACGGCGTTGGCTTCGATCTTGCCGCCGGAGAGATCCTCGGCATTGGCGGGCTGCTGGGTTCGGGCCGAACCGAGATCCTGGAAGCGATCTTCGGCTCGAGCGATGGCCGCACCGGTGGCGAAATCCAGGTCGACGGCCGGCCTGTGGATATCCGTTCGCCCCGCGATGCAAGGCGGCTGGGCATTGCACTGGTCACCGAGGACCGCAAGACGCAAGGCCTGCATCTGCAGGCTTCGATCGCAGACAATGTCGCGCTGCCGCTGGTCGGGTCGCTGGCCCGCTTCGGCATCCGCTCGCTGGCCTCCGAGCAGGGGCTGGCGCGGCAGGCGGTCAAGGCGCTCGGCATCCGCTGCCGGGACATCGACCAGCCTGCCGGCACGCTGTCCGGCGGCAACCAGCAGAAGGTCGTCATCGGCAAGTGGCTGGCGACCAGGCCAAGGGTGCTGTTGCTGGACGAGCCGACGCGCGGCATCGATGTCGGCGCCAAACGCGAGATCTACGACCTGATCTTCAAGCTGGCGCGCGATGGACTGGCCATCGCCGTCATCAGCTCCGAACTGCCGGAGCTTTTGCATCTCTCCGACCGCATCCTGGTGATGGCCGATGGCCGCCAGACAGGCATTCTTTCCCGCGACGCGGCCAGCGAGGAGGCCATCATGCGTCTCGCCGCCCCGCGCAGGACCATATCGAGACCAGCCGCATGACTGCCCTGAAACTCCTGTCCCGTACCAAGCTCTACTGGGGCCTGATCGCCATCTTCCTGATCGGCGTGCTGGGCTCGCCGATGAGTTCCAAGGGCAACAACATCTTCCTCTCCTACGGCAACCTGCTCGACGTGCTGCGCCAGGTCTCGACCACCGGGCTGATCGCCACCGGCATGACGGCTGTCATCATCACCGGCGGCATCGATCTCTCCGTCGGCTCGCTGATGGCCATCTGCTCGGTGGTCTGTGCCATGCTGCTGACGGTCCCAGGCGTGACGCCGGGCGTCGTGCTGGGCGTGCCGACCGTCGCGCTGGTGGCGCTTTGCCTCGGTTTCGTCGTCACCCGCTTCATCTTCCAGAACCTGGCAAAGTCCCGTGCCGGCGCCGATCTCGTCCGCGAGATCAGGCTGGACGGGATTCGCGGCCTGATCACGCCCGCCGTCGTCGGCGTGGTCTTGTGCTGCCTGTCGCTGTGGTTTCTGCTGCCGCAGATCGAGCCGAAATTCGGCGTGCTCGGCGTGCTGCTGGTGGCGCCGTGCGTTGGTTTGCTGTTCGGCGCGCTCAACGGCTTTATCATCGTTGCCGGACGGCTGCAGCCCTTCATCGTCACCCTGGCGATGATGGTGACGGCGCTCGGCATCGCACGGCTGACCGCCGGCCAGAACAATGCGGTGCTGCCGGTCTATACAGGCTCCAACGCCACCGCCGATTTCGAGATCCTGCGCTCGCTGGTGTTCGGCATCATCCCGATGCCGGGCCTGTTCTTCCTCGGCGCCATCGTGATCTACGGCGCGGTGCTGCGCTTCACGCCGTTCGGCCGCTATGTCTATGCCATCGGCGGCAACGAGGAGGCGGCGCGCCTCTCCGGCATCGCCGCCGGCCGCGTCAAGATCGCCACCTATGCCGTCTCCGGGCTGCTCGCCGGCATTGCCGCCGTGCTCTATGTTGCGCAGTACCGGCAAGGCAAGCCGGATGCCGGCGCCGGGCTGGAGCTCGACGCCATTGCCGCTGTGGTCATAGGCGGCACCAGCCTGATGGGCGGGCGCGGCAGCCTCATCGGCACGTTCTGCGGCGTGCTGATCTTCGGTCTGCTCTCCAACATATTGCAGCTCCACAACATCAATTCGAACCTTCAGCTGGTGCTGAAGGGGATGATCATCATCGGCACCGTGCTCGTGCAGGAGCGCAATGCCGGTGATCTCCTGGCCTATCTGCGCCTGCCCGGCGGGCAATCGGCGCACAAGGAAACGGCCGCGGCAAAGCGGCCGTCGCAAGAGACACCGTCTCTCAATCTCGGAGGAAACAAAAAATGAAACGACGTGACATGCTGAAGCTTGCCGCCGTGACCGCGGCACTGCTGACCACCACCGCGCTGCTGACCACTGGCAACGCTTACGCGCAGGACAAGAAGTGGAAAATCGGCTTCTCCCAAGTGACGACCATCGAGCCCTGGCGCGCGCAGTTCAACAAGGACATCCTGGCCGAAGCCGCCAAGCACCCCGAGGTCGAGCTGATCATCACCGACGGCGAGGACAAGACCGAAAAGCAGGTCGCCGATGTCGAGAACCTGATCCGCCAGGAGGTCGATGCGCTGTTGGTGTCACCGAAGGAATCGGCCGGCCTGACCGGCGTCGTGCAGCAGGCGATCGACGCCAAGATCCCGGTCTTCGTGCTCGACCGCAATGTCGACACCAAGGACTACACGCAGTTCGTCGGCGGCGACAACGCGCTGATCGGCCGCGCGGCCGGCGAATATGCCGTCGAACTGCTGGGCGGCAAGGGCAAGGCTGCAGGCAATGTCGTCGAGATCTGGGGCGGCATGGGCACCCAGCCGGCGCATGACCGCCATGACGGCTTTCACGAATTCACCGACAAGGAGCCGGGCATCAAATATCTGCTCGACCAGCAATCGGGCGACTGGAAGCAGGACCAGGCCTACAATCTGATGGCCAACGCGCTGAAGAGCAACGAGAAGATCGATCTCGTCTACGGGCACAACGACCCGATGGCCTATGGCGCCTATCTCGCCGCCAAGGATGTCGGCCGCGAGAAGGACATCAAGTTCATTGGTATCGACGGCCTGCCCAATGAAGGCGTGCAGATGGTGAACAAGGGCGAGCTGACGGCGACCTTCACCTATGTCACTCCCGGTGCCGAAGGCCTGCGCCAGGCGATCAAGTTCCTCAACGGCGAGAAAGTCGAAAAGACCATTACCCTGCCAACCGAGAAGATCACCAAGGAAAACGCCGCCCAGGTGCTGAAGGACAACGGCCTCTGAGGCAAACTTCCTGCCGGGTGCCTCCTTTGGCGCCCGGCGGGTCTAAGCCAGCTTCACCAGCAGCTTCATGAAGGTGGCGATCTCCTTGGCCGAGAGCGGCGCCAGCGTCTCCTTTGTGATCTCGCGCGCCAGCGGGATCAGGCGCTCGATGGCATCGCGGCCTGCCGCGGTCAGATTGACCAGCAGCCGTCTTTTGTCGACCTCGTGCCTGGAAAGCTCGACCAGGCCGCGCGCCTTCAGCCGGTCGATGACGCCCTTGACCGTCGCCGCATCCATCGCGATCAGCGTGCCGAGCTGGTTCTGCGAGGTCTCGCCGACGTCACGCAGCTTGGCCAGCGCCGCGAATTGCGGCGGCGTCAGATCGCCGATATGCGCGGCAAAGATCGCGACATGGCGCTGATGCGCCTTACGCAGGATGAAGCCGACCTGCTCCTGCAGGAGGTAATCCTGGTCGTCCGGCGCCTCGACCTCGACCAGCTTGAGCAGATTGTCCTCGCCGCTCACCGCAGCCCATCCCAGGCTTTGATGTCATCGGCCGCGAGACCACCCATGCGATCGTGAATGCGCGGGCCACAAGTCATGGCGAGGCAGAACAGAATCTCGTCGGGGCGCGGACCATCGGACATGCCGACTTCCATGGCGTCGAAATGGCTGCGCACATAGGCGGCGTTGATGTGGCCGAGCGGCACGTCGAGCTTCGAACCGAAAGCGCCGACCTTCTTGGCCGACGGCACGATCGCCTTGGCGTCGCCGAGCCGCTCGCGCATGGCGTAGCCGCCGGGCACATGCCAGAGGGCGCCGTGTTCCAGCTCACCCGCCGCGCCGACAATGGCACCCTTGCCGTAGCCGTCGATCTGCTTGACGTCGCCGCCGAGCGCCGCGATCAGCCGGTCGGCGAGCAGCAGGCCGAGCGGCTTGAGATCGTCCATGGCGCTCTGCAGCTCCTCGACATAGCGCCCGGCGAACGGGTTCTTTACCAGCGCCATGGCGGCGGCACGGCGGCGCGGCACCTTGGCCACCGGCCCGCCCTCGTGAAAGATCTCTTCGGTCAGAACCGCGATCTTGCGGATCGGAAACTCAGGCATGGGCAACTTCCTCCCTCGAAGTTTCGTTGGGCGCGGCAAGCGCAACCGAGCCACTGATGCGGATCTCGCCGCCGAGAAACAGCGCCGACCCGGCAATAAGCCCCCGCCGGCGAAAATCTTCGGCGACGGCAAGGCCATTGTCCAGCGCGCGCGCCACTTCGCCAAAGGCAAGCGTGCCGACGCCTTGCGTCACCAGCCGCGAGCCGAGATCGCTGTCGGGCGACAGTTCGTGTGCGGAAATGCGCTTGATGGCGGGATTGCCGGGCAGGTCCACCGCGTTGGCGATGAGCGTCGCCGCCGCATCGGCTTCGGCGCCGGTCCGCGCCAGAACGGTGACGGCGTCGGCAATGCCAAGCGAGAAGGAGCGGCCACGCCAACCGCTGGTGGCGACGCCGCGAACGCCATCTTCCGCGCGGATCGTGATCCGGTCGGCCATGCCGCTGCCGGTACCGGCTACCGCCAGACCCATCGACTGGCCCTTGCCGATATGGAGCGCGCAGTCGCCGCCATTGTTGACATAGGCGCGCTCGATCTTGCGACCGGCAAGCAATGCGGCGAGCATTTCGTCGGCTACCGATCCCGCGACGGCCGCCATCGGAGTTATAAAGCATTCCGCCAGGGGCATGACGGCTGCCTCCATGCGGCGCGCCGTCGGGCCGGCGAAGGTGCGCGGCGCCAGGAAAAACGCCGGCAGCCGCAATTCGGGGAGTTCCTCGACCAGCTCCACCAGGATCGTCTGGAAGCGCGCTATGGCCTGTTCATAGGCTCGGCGGCATTCATCCGCCTCACCAAAAACCTCGACGATCAGGTCGATCGGCCCGTGGTTGAGATGCAGCCGCTTGCCGTCCTGCAGCCAATGCGCTTGCGGGCCTTGCATCACCCGGCTCCATTCGAGCCGGCACGACGTAGCTGCGCGAGTGGCGGCCATGGATTGTTGGCTTCGGCGCCTGTGCCGCGGCGCGGATTCAGGTACTCACCGCCTTTTGCGACAATATCCTCGACGCTGCGGATCTCGGCCTCGTACCCGCCGAGCCTGACATAGTCGTCGCGGCGCAGCGTGAATTCGATCGGCGCCACCAGCGCCGGTGTAGGCACATAGCCGAAGGCGCCTTCCGGCACCCGTGTGACATCGACCATCAGCGTGATGCCGCCGCCCGGCCAGACATAGACCGGCGCACCGCCGACCGTGACATAGGTGGTCAGGCCCTGAACCGAGCGGGTGAGATTGACCGGGTTTTCGGTGACGCCGGCGCGCAGCGAACCGCCGGCGCCGCCGATGAACAGCACCGTGCACAAAGCCGGCTCGCAATTGTCCTCGATCAGGCCGACCGACTTTTGCAGCCGTTCCGGAAACGGCTTTTGCACCGGCTTCAACTCGTCGTCGAGCTCGTAATAGGCGAATTGCTCGCCGGTGGTCGAAACCATCAGCAGCGACAGGCCCGGCCGCGCACCCTTCTTGGCGTTCCACTCGCCAAGGATCGACAGCGGGTCTGAAATGCTGGTGCCGCCCCAGCCGAGGCCTGGCTCGGACACCTTGAAATAGCGGCCCGGCGTCGAACGGCGGCCGATGATCTTTATCCCTGTGTCCTGCCAGCCCAGCACCTTGCCGGCCTGATGCTCGGAAACGACGCCGGTGATGTGGTCGTCGACCACCACCACCTCGTCGACAAGGCCGCGCCATTGCGTGGCGAACATGCCGATGGTCGCCGAGCCGCAGCCGACGCGCATGCGATGTTCCTGCTTGCCGTCGATGACAGGCGCTTTGCCGGCTTCGACTGTTATGGTGGCGCCGCCGTCGATGGCCAGTTCCACCGGCTTGCGGTTGCACAGATTGAGCAGCGCGTCGCAGGTGGCGCGTCCTTCGGCCTTCGAGCCGCCGGTCAGATGATGCACGCCGCCCAGCGACAGCATCTGCGAGCCATACTCGCCCGTCGTGACATGGCCGATTGCCTCGCCTTGCGATCGCACAATAGCCGTCTCGGGTCCGATATGCCGGTCGGTGTCGATCTTCACCTTGACGCCGCAGTACGAAAAAATGCCTTCCGTGACGACGGTGACGAGATCGACGCCTTCGACTTCCTGGCTGACGATGAACGGCGCCGGCTTGTAGTCGGGATAGGTGGTGCCGGCGCCGATTGCGGTGACGAAGCGGCGGCCGGTGTTGACCAGTTCGCCGTCCCATTGTTCGCCCTCGGCGACGAACGGCACGATTGCCGCGCCGGTCTCGGCCGCATGGTCGAGGATGGTCAGCGGGTCCATCCGCACGATCCTGCCGCCGACATTGCCGTAGCGGTCGCAGGCGCCGGTGCGCCCATCTGATATGTAGCACATCACCGGGCAGGCATCGCAGCGGATCTTCTCCGCCACCAGCTTCTCGCCGGGATCATGGGTCTCGAAGCGTTCGGCAAGCTCGCTCATCGGCGTGCCTCCTTTTCGCGGATGCCATCTCTTTCGCGGATGCCAGCGCGGATACGCGTCGGCGTCGCCGGTATCTTGGTGACCAGCACGCCGGTGGCGTGGCGGATGGCATTGAGGATTGCCGGCGCCGTCGGGATCAGCACATGCTCGCCCAAACCCTTGGCCCCAAAGGGTCCTTCCGGATCCGGAACTTCTATCAGGACGGTCTCGATCGGCGGCACGTCGCCTATGGTCGGGATGAGATAATCGTGCAGGTTCTCGGTGCGGCCGGGGATGTACTCTTCCATCAGCGCCATGCCGATGCCTTGCGCGATACCGCCTTCGATCTGGCCTTCGGCCAGCAGCGGGTTGATCGCCTTGCCCACATCATGCGCGGCGGTGATCTTGATCAGCTTCACCGTGCCGAGCTTGAGATCGACCTCCAACTCGGCAATCTGCGCGCCATAGCCGTAAACGGCGTAGGGTTTGCCCTGGCCCTTGGCATCGAGGGGCAGCGTCGGCGGGTCGTAGCTCTCCTCGGCGCGGAAGACGAAGCCCTCGGCATCCAGGTCCAACGTCGTGAGGTCGATGCGGCGCGTGGCTTCGCCTTCGCGGATGACGATCGCCGGGCCGTCGAGTTGGAGAGCGGCTTTTTCCGAAACATTGGCGAAACGCAGGATCTTTTCACGCAAGGCGCGGCCGGCCTTTTCGGCCGCCTTGCCGGTGACGAAGGTCTGGCGCGAGGCCGATGTCTTGCCGGCATCGGGAGTAATTGATGTATCGGCGCTCTTCAGCTGGAATCTCTCCAGCGGCAGGCCGAGTGCGTCGGCGCAGATCTGGGCGATGACCGTGTTCGAACCCTGGCCGATATCGACAGCGCCCTGGTGCAGGATGACCGTGCCGTCGGCCGCGATGCCGACCCGAATGGTCGACGGATTGGGCAGCGAGGTGTTGCCGCAGCCATACCAGCAGGACGCGACGCCGAGGCCGCGCTTCCTATCTGTGTTGGCACTGTTGAATGCCTCCGCATCGGCCGCTGCGCGCGCCCAGTGCGGCCGCAGCGATTCGAGGCATTCGGCAATGCCGACGCCCGAGTCCAGAAGCTGTCCTGTGACCGTTTCGGAGCCGTTACGAAGGCAGTTCTTCAGGCGAAAATCGAGCCTGTCCATGCCGAGCTTGCCGGCCAGCTCATCGTAGAGGGTCTCCTGCATGATCGTCGCTTGCGGCACGCCGAAGCCGCGGAAGGCGCCGGAGATCGGCCCATGCGTATGGATGGCGCGGCCTTCGGCGCGGTAGTTCGGCGTCGCATAAGGTCCGGAGGCGTGCACCGGCACGCGGTTGGCCACGGTAGGGCCCCAGCTTGCATAGGCGCCGGTGTTGAAATCGCCTTCAAAAATCATGCCGGTGACAAGGCCGTCGGCATCGGCGCCGATGGTCGCCTTCATCTCGGCCGGATGGCGCTTGGTGGTCGACATCATCGATTCGGTGCGGGTGTAGGCAAGTGCCGCCGGCCGCCCTGTCTTCATCGCCACAAGGCCGATCAGCGGCTGCAGCGAGACGTCGAGCTTCGAGCCGAAACCGCCGCCGGTCGCGGTCGGCACGATGCGCACCTTGTCGACGGCAAGGCCGAGCACCTTCGCCGTCTCGTCGCGGTCCATATAGGGCGCCTGGGTGCAGGCGACGACGACCAGCGTGTCGCCGTCCACATAGGCATAGCCGGCTTCCGGTTCGATATAGGCGTGCTCGACATAGGAGGTGTCGATGACGCCGGAAACCGTGAACGCTGCACCGGCAAGGGCCCCTTCCGGATCGCCGCGTTCGACGAAGCCGGAGGTCAGCAGGTTTGCCGGTCTGTTCTCATGGATGAGCTTGGCACCGCCGGCGCGCGCTTCGCAGGATTGGAGAACATGCGGCAATTCGGTCCAGCGGATCGGAAAATCCGAGAGGTCGATATCGAGCATCGCCTCGCGCTCGCCAGCGACCAACGCCACCGCCTCACCGCGAAGGCGGGCAAACCCTTCGGCCAGTGCCGGCTGGTCGGCGAACGGGCCGATGACGCCGAAACAGTTTTTTCCCGGAATGTCGGCTGCGGTGAAGACGCCGGCAACGCCGGGATGTGCCTTCGCCCAGCCATCGAGGTCACCGAAGGCGAAGCTGGCGTGATAATGCGGAGAGCGGATCACCAGCACCGCCAGCGCATCGGCGGGGAAGGAATCGCTGCCGAATTTCTCAGCCCCGGTGACTTTCGGCACGCCGTCGAGCCGGATGGGCGAGGAACCGATCGCGTGGCCTGACCGGGGCAAGCGGAAATCCAGGCTTGCTGCCTGCAGGGAGGCATCCATCACTGCGGCAATGATCTTCCGGTAGCCGGTGCAGCGGCACAGAATTCCGCCGAGCGCGTCCTGTACCTCGACCTCGGTGGGGCTCGCCTTCTTCTCCAGCAACGCCGTCGCCGCAACCAACAGGGCGGGCGTGCAAATCCCGCACTGCGCCGCGCCATGGGCAAGGAAAGAGGCCTGCAACGCCGACAGCCGGCCGTTGGCAAGCCCTTCCACGGTCGTCACCGATACGCCGGCAGCGGACGCCGCCGACATCAGGCAGGCGCAGACGGGATCGCCGTCGACCAGCACCGTACAGGCGCCGCAATCGCCGGCATCGCAGCCGACCTTGGTGCCGGTCAGCCCCAGTTCGTCGCGCAGCACCAGGGACAGCCGGCGCAGCGGCGGCACATTGACCGATACGACGCTGCCATTGACCTCGAAGGCGATGTCAACGCGCTCCGGGCCGCGAGCAGGCCGAACGGCGCCCAGGTCGGGCACTGCTTCACGCACGTCAGGTTGAACCTGGCTCATGCCGCCACCTCTTCGCCAGTCGTCCGCCCCACAGCCGCAAGCACGGCGCGGGCAACAATCTCGCGCACTGCATCGAGCCGGTATTCGGCGCTGCCGCGCACATCGGCGATCGGCGACAGTTCGCTCATCGGCGCGGACAGGACCGCATCGGCAAGCTCGCCATCCACCGGCAGCCCGCACAACGCGGCTTCGACGCCGGCCAGCCGCTTGGCCACCACCGAACAGGAGCCGGCCGCGACCGCCGCTTGCCGGACGGTGCCATTGTCGACGGCCAGACGTGCTGCCACCATGGCGATGGAAATGACGAGGTAGCGCCGGGCGCCGAGCTTGACGAAAGCCGACGTGCCGCTGGGCTTCGGCACGCGGATCGCAGTGACCATCTCACCGGGCAGCAGAGCCGTACGGCGGTTGCCGAGAATGAAGTCCTGCAACGGCAGGTGCCGCGTCGCTGCCACCGAGCGCAGCTCGACCTCGGCATCGAGGACGAGCAGGGCCGGCACGCCGTCGGCGGCAGGCGAGGCGTTGCAGAGATTGCCGGCGACCGAGGCGACGTTCTGGATCTGCGCCGAGCCGACCTCTCGCGCCGCCTGCTTCAGCGCCTCGAAGGCCGGCGGCAAGGGATGGCGGACGATGTCGGTCCAGGTCGTGCGCGCGCCGATGACGAAATGGTCGCTCGTCTCGGCAATGCCGCACAGCGCCGCCAGGCCGTTAATGTCGAGAACATTGTCGCGGATCGGTTTGCTGCCCTGTGCCGGATAGAAATCGGTGCCGCCGGCAAGGATGCGCCAGGCGCCCTCGCCAAGCAAAGCGAGCGCTTCGTCGACCGAGGTGGGTTTCGCGTAACGGATCACGCTTTGCCTTCCCGAAAAGAGGCCTTCCAGAGCTGGTACTTCGAAAGATCCTTCCAGCACAGGGGTCGGAAAATTCATTCGTATGCAAATGATATCAAGCTGGCAGGATTTGTCAAAGCCGGAGTTTGCCGCGGCGCCGCCGGCACGCATTTGTTATGGCTTGAGAGGTTGACGCGGCCGGCCATCTGGTCAAGTTTCTGCGTCCGGTCGCGTCAGCGGCATTTTCCACTGGAGCCTGCATACGGAAGAGGAAAGCCCATGGCCGACGAAGCGCTTGTCGTCATCGACCTGCAGAACGATTTTTGTCCCGGCGGCGCGCTGGCGGTTGCCGGCGGCGACGAGATCGTGCCGCTGGTCAACGACCTGATCCGGCGAACCGACCATGTCGTGCTGACGCAGGACTGGCATCCCGCCGGTCACTCCAGCTTTGCTTCCAGCCATCCGGGCGCGCAGCCCTTCACCATGATCGAAATGCCGTACGGCCAGCAGACGCTGTGGCCGGACCACTGTATCCAGGGCAGCCTGGGCTCGGATTTCCATTCCGGCCTCGCCTGGACCAAGGCCGAGCTCGTCATTCGCAAGGGATTTCGGCCTGATATCGACAGCTACTCGGCCTTCTTCGAGAACGACCGCACGACCCAGACCGGCCTTGCCGGCTACCTCCGGGAGCGCGGCATCGACACGCTGACCCTGGTCGGGCTGGCGACCGATTTCTGCGTCGGCTTTTCGGCGCTGGATGCCGTCAGCCAGGGCTTCAAAACCACAGTGCGGCTGGATGCCTGCCGCGGCATCGATCTCAACGGTTCGCTCCATGCCACGCTGCAGCGCATGCGCGACGCCGGCGTGAGGCTCGAAGACCCTTTGTCGGACTGACGGATCGTGAGGCGCAAGAGGGGCTTTTTGTGGGTCGCGACGAAGGCGGCAATCGTTGTGGCCGTGCTGTTTCCGGCACAGGCTTTCGGGGCGGAGGAACACGGCCTGCCCGGCGCTTCGATGTCGCTGTGGTGGGCGCTGCCCTTTGCCGGGCTGCTGTTGTCGATCGCCACTGGTCCGCTGCTGTTTCTTCATGTCTGGGAGCATCACTACGGCAAGATCGCGGCCCTTTGGGGCGCTCTGGTGATCCTGCCGCTGGCGGTTGCCTTCGGTGTCTCCACAGCGACCGAAGCGGTGCTGCATGCGTTGCTCACCGAATACATGTCGTTCATCATCCTGCTGTTTGCGCTGTTCACCATTTCCGGCGGCATTCTCCTTGCTGGCAACATTCACGGCACGCCGCTGGTGAATGCCGGCCTGCTGCTGGTCGGCGCGCTGCTGGCCTCGGTGATCGGCACGACCGGTGCCTCGATGATCCTGATCCGGCCGATCATCCGCGCCAACGATAACAGGCCGTTCAACGCCCATGTCGTCATCTTCTTCATCTTCCTGGTGTCCAACATCGGCGGCTCGCTGACGCCGCTTGGCGATCCGCCGCTGTTCGTCGGCTTCCTGCGCGGCGTCGACTTCTTCTGGACGACGACGAACCTCTGGCGCGAGACGCTGTTCGTCGGCGGTGTCGTGCTGGGCGTTTTTCTGGTGATCGACATCATCCTGCACCGGCGCGAGGCTGGCGCGCCGAAGATCAAGGATCCGACACCGGATACCAAGGTGCGCCTGCGCGGCCTGGCCAACCTTCCGCTGCTGGCGGGGGTGATCGGCGCCATCCTGCTATCGGCGGCTTGGAAGCCGGGCGTCAGCTTCTCCGTGTTCGGCGTCAGCCTGGAACTGCAGAATCTGGTGCGCGACGCCATGATCCTGGCGCTCGCCCTCGTTTCACTTGTCATTTCGCGCAAGGAATACCGCGAGGCCAATGGCTTCAACTGGGGTCCGATATCAGAGGTGGCCAAATTGTTTGCCGGCATCTTCATCTGCATCGTGCCGGTCATCGCCATCCTCAGGGCAGGCCATGAGGGTGCGCTGGCGCCGCTGGTGTCGCTTGTGAGTTCTTCCTCCGGCCAGCCCAACGATCTAGCCTATTTCTGGCTGACCGGGGCGCTGTCATCCTTCCTCGACAATGCGCCGACTTATCTGGTGTTCTTCGAGCTTGCCGGCGGTGACCCCCGGCACCTGATGACGGAGTTCGCTTCGACGCTTGCCGCGATCTCGGCCGGCGCGGTGTTCATGGGCGCCAACACCTATATCGGCAATGCGCCGAACTTCATGGTCTACGCCATCGCCCGACATCGCGGCGTGAAGATGCCGGGCTTTTTCGGCTATATGGCATGGTCGGGCCTGGTGCTGATCCCGACATTTTTGGTAGCGGGTTTTCTGTTCTTCGGCTGATCAACCCACGCCGACATAACGGCGCACCGCTGACGGATCGGCGCGCAGTTCTTGGACATCGACTGTCTCGCGGTTGCGGCCGTTTTCGACGAAGGCAACGCGGTCGGCGACAGAAAGCACTGCATCGACCCGTTGTTCGACCAGGATGGTCGACACGCCCATGTCACGCAGCGTCGACACCGTCTCGCGGATCTTGGCGATCATCGACGGCATCAGCCCTTCGGTCGGCTCGTCGAGCAATAGCACCTGCGGTTCGAGGCAGAGTGCACGCGCCATCGCCAGCATCTGCTGTTCGCCGCCGGACAGTGTGCCGGAACGCTGCCGCAGCCGCTGGCGCAGCAATGGAAAGAGGTCGAGCACGTTTTCACGCGTCGCCTTGCCCTTGCCGCGCGCCATCAGGCCGATCTCGATGTTTTCCGCCACCGTCATCTCGGCGAACAATCGCCTTCCCTGCGGCACATAGGCGACGCCGGCCTTCGGCACCTCATGTGCCGGCAGCCGGGTCAATTCCTGGCCATCGAGCCTGATCGAGCCGGCGCTCGAGGGGACCAGTCCCATGATGGCCTTGAGCGTCGTCGTCTTGCCGGCGCCATTGCGGCCGAACAGGCACAGCACCTCCCCCTTGTTCAGCACCAGGTCGAGCCCGTAGAGCACCTGGACCTCGCCATAGAAGCAGTCGAGCCTCGAGATGGTGAGCGCTTGAGACTTCGGCTCGGCCTTGTTTGTCATGGGGCGGTCCCCAGATAGGCTTCCTGTACGGCCGTATTTTCGCGGATCGCTTCGGGCGTGCCTTCGGCGAGGATCTTGCCGGCATTGAAGACGGTGATGCGGTCGGCCAGTTGCATGACGACAGGCATGTTGTGCTCGATCAGAAGCATGGTGGCGTTCTTGGCGATCTCGCGCACCAGGGTGATGAAATTGTCGATCTCGCTGTCGGCCAGCCCTTGCGTCGGCTCGTCGAGGATCAGCAGGCGCGGCTTCAGCGCCAGGCCCATCGCCACTTCCAGCAGGCGCTGATGGCCGTAGGACAACTGCCCGGCCGGCATGTGGGCGCGATCGGCCAGGCCGGTGCGTTCGAGTGCGGTCATGACAGCGGCCTGTATCGCGCTCCTGGAATGGCTGCCATGCCGCAGCGTCAGTTGCGCGGGCAGCGCGACGTTGGCGTAGACGGACAGGTTGGCATAGACGCTGGTGAGCTGGAAGGTGTAGGCGATCCCCCTGCGGACCCTGACATAGGCAGGCAGATTGGTGATGTCGGCGCCGTCGAAGACGATCATGCCGGCAGACGGCTGGATGCGGCCGCTGACCAGGCTGACGAAGGTGGTCTTCCCCGCTCCATTGGGGCCGATCACGGCGCGGATTTCGCCCGGCATCAAGGAGAAATCCACACGGTCGACGGCACGCAGGCCGCCGAAGTCGCGAGAAAGGCCCTTGGTGGTCAAAAGCGGCATCATGGCAGCCACCCGAGCCAGCGCTGCCTAATGCTGCCCAGAATGCCTTTGGGGAAAAACAGCACCAGAAGGATCAGCGCGATGCCGACGATCAGCAGATAGGCGGAGGTGTAGCCGCTGGTGATATCGATGACATAGTACATGAACAGCGTGCCGATCAGCGGCCCGAGCGTTGTTGCAGCACCGCCCAGCAGCACCCACAGCAGCGGCAGGATCGAATATTGCACCGACGCGAAGCTCGATCCGACATAGCCGAACAGCAGCGCATAGGCGGCACCCGAGGCCGCGCAGATGATGCCGGAGATGACGACGGCGGCGAGCTTGTTCGAAAACGTGTCGTATCCGAGCATCTTCGTACGCTCCTCATTTTCGCGGATGGCGACCAGCACGCGGCCATAGCGGGAGCGGACGATGGCCAATGTGACGAGCAGCACGATGGAAAACAGCGCCAGCGCTGTCATGTAGCGCACCGTCGGATTGGTGAGCTCGAGCGACGTCGCGCCGAAGCTCAGCACCCGCGCCGGCTGCGGCACGACCATGCCCTGGTCGCCGCCGGTCCACGTCGCGAAGTAGAGGATGAGGAGGTAGAACACTTGCGCGAACATCATGGTGACGATCATGAAGGCGACGCCAGTGGTGCGCAGCGCCAGCAGGCTGATCACGAGTGACACAACAACACCACAGGCAAGCCCGGCGGCGAACGCCGCTGGTACGCTCCAGCCGAGCTGGATGACGGCAAGGCCGGCGCCATAGAGCCCGGCGGCAAAGAACATGGCATGGCCGAGGCTGAGCAGGCCGACATAGCCGAACAGCATGTTGTAGCCCATGGCGAACACCGCCAGCACCATGATGCGGGCGAGCAGGCCGTGATAGTATTCCGGCAGAAGGAAGCTCAGCACGAAAAGCAGCGCGACGACGCCGAGATGCAGGGCATAGGCTTTTACCGGCGAAGCTTCGCTCATCGCGACCTCGTCCCGAACAAGCCTTGCGGACGGAACACCAGCACCATGGCGACCAGCAGCGTGGCGATGATCTTGGCCAGCGTCGGCGAGAAGAACATCGAGATGATGCCGTCGGAGAGACCGATCAGCACGGCGGCGACGACCGTGCCGCGCAGCGAGCCGAGGCCGCCGATGATGACGACGATGAAGGAGAGCAACAGCGGGTCCTGCCCCATCAGATAATGCGCCTGGCTGATCGGCACGATCAGCACCGCGGCAATGGCCGCCAGCATGGCGCCAAGCGCGAAGACGCCGCCATAGACGCGGCCGACGGGAATGCCGAAGGCCTGCGCCGTCTCGCTGTCATACTGCGTGGCGCGCATGACGAGGCCGATCCTGGTGCGCGTCAGCACCAGCCATGTCGCGGTGAGCAGCAGCGCGGAGGCGGCGATGACAGACAGTTTGTAGCCGGAGTAGCCGAACCACGGCAAAAGGATACGGTAGCTGAACGGCGGCTCCACCGGCCGCGCCTCCGGACCGTAGAAGGTCAGCGCCAGCTGCTGGATGATGTAGAGCATGCCGATGGTGGCGACGATGGTGGCTTCCGGATTGTAGTTGAGCCGGCGCAGCACCAGCCGTTCGGCGACCAGCGCAATGGCGCCGACGATCAGCGGAGCAATCACAAGTGCGGCCAGGAAGCCGAGCGCGGGATGGCCGCCAATGGCTGTGGTGATCGCCCAGGCGAGCACGGCGCCCAGCATGAAGAACTCACCATGCGCGACATTGACCACCCGCATGACGCCGAACACCAGCGACAGGCCGAGCGCGGTCAGCGCCAGCACGGCTGAGGTGACGAGGCCTTCGAGGGCGGCGAGGAGGAGGTGGGGACCGAAGTGCATGCTACACGCCCAGCGATAGCGCAATCGCGCCCCTTGCGGGGGGTGAGGAGTGGTCCGCGCAGCGGACGGAAAGCCAATTGCTTGGCTTTCCGAACGACGAACGCCCGGAGCGACAGCGAAGGGCCGGGTCCGGCAGGACAGAGGGGGGCGGCCTGGCGCTCACGCTTGTGCTGGAGCAGCTCACAGCGCCTGCGTCGTATAATCCCCTTCGGCCTCGTAAAGTCCGTCCTCGATCTTGGTCTTGTGCACGACCTTGAGCTTGCCGCCTTCGATCTTGGAGATGTTCTGGATGCCAAAGCACTGGTGGATCTTGCCGTTGAAGGTCTTCGGTCCCTGCGGATGTTCCGGACCTTCGGCGAATTCGGTCAGCGCCTCGGTCGCCTCGACCAGCTTGGCGCGGTCTTCCGGTCCCTTGTAGCCGGCGTCCTCCATCGCCTTCTTGACGACGTAGAGCGTTTCCCAGCAGCCGAACATGTGGGCTGCGGTGGAGACGTCCTTGGGGTCGCCGACGGCGGCGCCATTGTCGTCGATGCCGACAGCAGCGCGATAGGCCTTCTGCGCCTCGGAGTCATCGGCCTGCGCATAGCGCGGCGAGCCTTCCCAGAAATGGCTGCCATCGAGGAATTCGAGGCCGGGGCTGTTGATGTCGGTGGCTTCGAGCGAATCGATGAAGCCGAACAATTGCGGCCGGTTGGAGCCGTAAAACTCACCAAGCTCCTTGACGAAGGTGAGCACGGCCGGGCCGACCATGACGTGGTAGATCACCTCGGTCTCGGCCGGGATCTGCGGAAAATACTTGGTGAAGGACGATTCCGTCGGCGGGATGGCGATCTGCGCGATGACCTCGCCGCCTTGCGCCTTCAGCGCCGGCGGCAGGTAGTCGCGGTGGTCGTAGCCGAAGGCGAAATCCGGGAAGATCTGCGTCACCTTCTTGCCGGCGTTGGCCGCGATCCACGGAGCCATCGACTGGATCTGGCTCTTCACGTCGGTGATGCCGGGCTGGAAGACATAGCGGTTCAGCTTGGTCGAGGCGACGTGATGGCCTTCGCTGACGACGAAATAGGGCATCTTGTTTTCGCCGGCGGCGGGCGCCGAGCCGATGACGACATGCGAGAACAGCGTGCCGAAGACGATGTCGGTCTTGTGCTGGGTGGCGAACTTGCCGACCACCTCGGCGCCACGGCCGGGATCGGTGCCGTCATCCTCGATGATCACCTCGACCTGACGGCCATTGATGCCGCCGGCGGCATTGATCGCCTTGACCGCGGCAGCCGTGGTCTTTTCGTACCAGCGGCCATAGGCAGCGCCGATGCCGGTGCGGTGCGACTGGAAGCCGATCTTGATCGGCGCCGAACTCTGCGCCTGGGAATAGCGGACGAAGCCAGGGGCAAGGCCGAGGCCGGCGCCTGCGGCCAGACCTTTCAGTGCGGTGCGGCGGGTGAGCGTGGATCTGGAGAGATCGAAAAACCCATTCTTGTCAGTCACGGCAGTTCCCCTGTTTTTGAGTTTTGACTGGCTGCAACGAGGCAAAAAATCGCATGTGTACAAACTAAATCACCAAAGCCCCGACGTGGCAAGCGGGCTTTCCCCGAAGGCATGCTGGTCGCCTTTTCTCATCCGACAGTCGGCGTGGCAAGCAACCAGAGGCCGAAGACGGTGTAGGCGATCATCAGCAAGGTAAGCGGGAACTGGCTGAGGGCTGCGCGGGAGGGCTGTGGGTGCAGGCGCCAGGCGAAGCCGTGAGCGACGAGGACGGCGAGCACATGGCCCAGGATGATGGCGCCGGCCTGGATATTCCACAGCCACCACGCAGAGTCCGCCCCCGCAACGATGCCGGCCTCGATCTGCATATCGGCGGTGCCGAACAGGTTCCAGCCCATCGCGAACGGATCGGAAAGTGCCGCAAGCGCATATTGGCCGTCGACGAGCAGCGCCGTCAGATAATGCGCAATGTGATAGGCAAGCGCGATCGGCACGATCGACCACACCAGCTGACCGGCCGCCTGGTTAAGAATGTGGTCGCTGCCGGCAAGACGTTGGCCGAGCCAGACGGCAAGCAGGAACACCGCCGCCAGCAGCGCGAATGTCAGGATCAGCCCGAAAGTGCCGCTGCCGATCAGCGCCGTGCGGCCGGGAACTTCGAGCGGGTTGATGCCGAACAGGCCGAGCCAGAAGAAGGTTTTCGACAGGCCGTCGAAGGACACCGACGACAGGGCGAGCAGCAGGAAAGCCATGCCGCTGGCCGGCAAGGGCTCCGCGGCCAGCAGCTTGGCGCCCGGCCAGCACAGGGCAAGCCGGCCATGTTCGTTCCGTACCACAATTGCGAAACGCGCCACCATGGAGAAGAAGACCGTCAGGAATTCGCCGCTGCGGCTCCAGCCGCGATAGCCGAACGCCAGTATGGCGAGGAAAGAGAATAGCCAGTAGAGGCCGGCGGCCACGGCCAGACGCGCCGGATCGTCGGGCGCCGGATCGATGAGTTCGAACCAGGCAAAGGCGAAGAACAAGATGGCCGCAGGCCAGCAGCCGACCCATCGGGGCAGGCGCCATGTCCCGGTCCCGAACAGGCGCGAGGCGATACGCCATGGTCCATACCAGGGGTTCAGCCATGACCAGAGATCGCCGAAGAGGCCTTGCAACAGCGTGACGCCGGCCCACAAAAGGGTCCAGATCACCAAAGGCAGCGGGTTTGAAAGCGGGTCGCGGCTGCCGAAAAGGCCGGCGGCGATGAGAATTGCAAAGCCGGCAAAGGATATCAGGCTGATGGCGGCGCGGGCGCTGTCGCCGAAGGTGAACAGCGGCAGGCGTCGGCGCCAGAAGCGGTCAAGCGAAGCCGCCGGCAGCAGCGCCAGGACGAGGAAGCTGACGGCCACGGCGAAGGCGCCTCCGACCAGATAGTAGCCGGTCGGCAACAGCAGGACGTGGCCCCGGTCGGAGGCGTGTGCGCAGGCGGGGGCGGGAAATATGAGCGATGCGGCTGTAAGCAACAAAGCCAACGATAGATGACGGCACCCTGCGGCGCCCCCCTCTGTCCTGCCGGACCCGGCCCTTCGCCGTCGCTCCGGGCGTTCGTCGTTCGGAAAGCCAAGCAATTGGCTTTCCGTCCGCTGCGCGGACCACTCCTCACCCCCCGCAAGGGGGGAGATTGGCAGTTCGCTCGATCGGCGCTTTTCGTTGGGCGTCGAAAATTGGCGAAAGCGGAGATGACGTCCAATCTCCCCCCTTGAGGGGGAGATGTCCGGCAGGACAGAGGGGGGCGCCAAGGAACTCGGCCTATCCAAGAGCCCCACCACCCCTCACACCTTGACCAATTGCTCCACGCGGTCCTTCTCGCCAAAAATCCTGAGATACCGCTCGATCTCTTTCACATCGCCGGTCGCCTTGGCCGGATTGTCCGACAGCTTGACCGCTGGCCTGCCATTGGCCTCGGTGACCTTGCAAACCAGCGATATGGCGTCGAGGCTGTTGGTTTCCGTCGGCGCGCAGCCTTCGAAATCATTGGTCAGATTGGTGCCCCAGCCGAAGGACATACGCACCTTGCCCTTGAAGTGGCGATAGGTCTCCTCGATGGTCTCGACCTCGAGCCCGTCGGAGAAGATCAGCAGTTTCTGCTTGGGGTCCTTGCCCTTGTCGCGCCACCAGGACAGGATTTTTTCGCCGCCTTCGATCGGCGGCGCGCTGTCGGGGCGAAAGCCCGTCCAGTCGGCCACCCAGTCCGGCGCATCGCGCAGGAATGAGGCTGTGCCGAAGGCGTCGGGCAGCACGATCAAGAGATTGCCGCCATAGTAGCGCTGCCAGTCCTGCAGCACCTTGTAGGGCGACTGTCTCAGCTCTTTTTCCGAGTCGGCAAGCGCGGCAAACACCATGGGCAGCTCATGTGCGTTGGTGCCGAGCGCTTCGAGGTCGTTGTCCATGGCCAAAAGCACGTTGGAGGTGCCGGTGAACGCCTCGCCGATGCCTTCCTTCAACGCCTCGACACACCAGCGCTGCCATAGGAAGGAATGGCGCCGGCGCGTGCCGAAGTCCGAGATGCGGATGCCGGGCAGCGCCTTCAGCCGCTCGGTCTTGGCCCACATCTTGGATTTGGCGCGGGCATAGAGCACGTCGAGCGCGAAAGGCCCGAACGCCCGCATCGCCGCGCGAGATCGGAGTTCATTGATGATGGCGAGCGCCGGGATTTCCCACAGCGTGGTGTACATCCACGCCCCGCTGAAGGTCAGCTCATACTGGCCGTCGCGCTTTGACAGTTCGTATTCGGGCAGCCGGAAGCCTTCCAGCCAGGCGAGGAACTCCGGCTCGAAGATCTGCTTGCGGCCGTAGAAATTGTTACCGCCGAGCCAGATCATCTCCTTCTTGGAGAAGCGCAGCGTGCGGGCATGGTCGAGTTGTTCGCGCAATTCGCCCTCGTCGATCTCGTCGGCAAGCCGCACCGACGTCGTGCGGTTGATCAGCGAGAAGGTTGCGTCGACCTTGGGATACATGCCCCAGATCATCTGCAGCATCAAAAGCTTGTAGAAATCCGTGTCGAGCAGGCTGCGCACGATCGGGTCGAGCTTCCAGGTGTGGTTGTAGACGCGCCGCGCAATATCGGTCTTAGCCATGTTTCAACACCGCCTTCGCTGCCTGCCATCCACAATCGCGACAGGCCTCATAGCATCGAATCGGCCGCAACGCTGCCCGCTTTCAGGCTGGCCCGACAAAAAGAGCTGCCTGCATGCGGCGGCGCGCAGCCTGGCATCAGCTTGCGGATTTGCCGCCCATCACCCTGAGCGCCGGACGCTTGCGGCGGCTGACGATGCGGCCGGCCACAGGGGCGTCGGCGCGCCCGTCGTCCCCCGCTTTCTCGGCAAACAGCCAGTCGACGAACACCTGCACGATCGGCGTCGTCCGCATCTCGTTGCGGCAGACGACATAAAAATCGTCGACCGCCGGCACCGACAGGCTGAACGGCGCGACCAGCATGCCCCTGGCCAGCAGCGCGCTTGCCGTCACCGAGTCGCCCAGCGCCACGCCATGGCCGTGCACCGCTGCCTCGGTCGCCATACGCGCATCGCCGAGGTGATGGCGGCGGCCCCGCTCCAGGTCCAGCGCATCGGCGGCAGCCAGCCAGGTGTGCCACTCGCGGCCGTCATCGCCATGCAGGAAGACATGATCGGCGAGATCCCTGACGCTGCGGATCGGCCGGTTGTTGATCAAGGTCGGGCTGACCACGGGAAACAGTTCGAGGCCCGACCATTTGCGCATCCAGCAATCGGTCCAGCTGCCGTCGCCATAATGCACGCAGACATCGATATTGGGCGCCCGCAAATCCTTGGGATCGTTGGACGGAATAAGCGTCAGCCTTATGTCGGGATATTGCGCCATGAAACTGCCGAGCCGCGGTGTCATCCACAGCAACAGTAGCGCCGGCACGCAGGAGACCGAAAGTGTGCCGCTGCTCGCCGGCCTTGTCATGCGCTGGGTGGCGGCGGCGATGCCGTCGAACGCGGTCGACACCGCCGGCAGAAGCTCCGCGCCATGCGGTGTCAGCTTGACCCGCTGGCCGACCCGCTCGAACAGCTTGACACTGAGCGACTGCTCGAGCGCCTTGATCTGGTGGCTGACGGCGCCATGCGTGACGTTCAGCTCAGTGGCCGCCTTGGTCAGTGAACCATGGCGAGCCGTTGCCTCGAAGGCGCGCAGCGGATTGAGCGGTGGCAGGCGCTTGGTCATGGTACCACTTTGTTGTGAGATTTTCTCACAGAATACACCCTAACAATATCAATTGATTTTTCAATGCCACTGCCAGACACTCGAGTTCAGAACAGCATCAAGACATGAAATCTGCAGGCAGCCAGCGGGACAGCGGCCCGGCCGGATGATGGTCGGTTCGCAGGCGTCACCCGCGCCGGCACTGCATCAGCCCAGGAGGAGCGGACATGGGATACGATCGCGGCAAGCTCGATGCGTTGCGTCGCAAATATGGTGAAAGCCATGGCGGCGAGATGTTCGACCCGAAATTCCGCAAGGTCGCCGACAAGATCTTCTCCAAGAGCGGCACGCGGCTGGCGCCCTATTCAGGCATCCCGACCTTTCTTGCCGCGCCCTACCGCGAAATATCGGCCGACAATCCGGATTTCGGCGATTTGCAGGTGGCGATGATCGGCGTGCCGATGGATCTCGGCGTCACCAACCGCCCGGGCTCGCGCTTCGGGCCAAGGGCGTTGCGCGCCATCGAGCGCATCGGGCCCTACAATCACGTGCTGGAATGCGCGCCGACGCATGAGCTCAGGGTCGCCGACATTGGTGACACGCCGTTCCGCAGCCGCTACCGGCTTGAGACCAGCCATGAGGATATCGAGCGCCGCACCAACCAGATCGTCGATGCCGGGGTGATTCCGCTGTCGATCGGCGGCGACCATTCGATCAGCCATCCGGTCCTGAAGGCCGTCGGCAAGAAAGCTCCGGTCGGGTTGATCCATATCGACGCCCACTGCGACACCAGCGGCCTGTTCGACATGACCAAGTTCCACCATGGCGGCCCGTTCCGCAACGCTGTGCTTGACGGCGTGCTCGACCCGACGCGCACGATCCAGATCGGCATCCGCGGCTCGGCCGAATATCTGTGGGAGTTCACCTACGAGTCCGGCATGACCGTGGTGCATGCCGAGGAGGTGACCGGCCTCGGCATTCCGGCGATCATCGAGAAGGCGCGCAAGATCGTCGGCGACGGCCCGACCTATGTCTCCTTCGACATCGACAGCGTCGATCCGGCCTTCGCGCCGGGCACCGGCACGCCGGAGGTCGGCGGGCTGACGACGCGCGAAGTGCTTGAACTCCTGCGCGGCCTCAAAGGTCTCAACATCGTCGGCGGCGACGTCGTCGAGGTGGCGCCGCAATACGACGCCACCACCAACACGGCGCACGCTGCGGCGCAGGTGCTGTTCGAGATACTGAGCCTGATGGTGTTCAGCCCGGCGATAACAGGCAAGGGCGCCTGACGTCTAGAAAAGCAAAGGCAGCCGCCGCGCTGGAGCCGGCGGCCGACCCGAACAAACAAAGCTTCCAGACAGGGGAATGACAATGACAATCCGTAAGACATTTGCCTCCATCGCCGCCGTGCTGATGCTCGGCACGGCCGGTTTCGGCCTCGCAGTTCAGGCCGCTAGCGCCGATGCGCTGGCGGACATCACCAAGGCCGGCACCATCAATGTCGGCGTCTTCGCCGACTTTCCGCCCTTCTCCTCGGCCAGCGCCGACATGAGCCTCAAGGGCTATGACATGGATGTCGCGCAATACATCGCCGATACGCTCAAGGTGAAGCTCAATCCCATCGCCGTCACCGGCCAGAACCGCATCCCGTATCTGAACGATCATCGCGTCGACCTGCTGATGAGCGTCGGCTATTCGAAGGAACGCGAGCAGGTCATCGACTTCGCCGCTGCCTACGCGCCCTACTACATCGCCGTGATCGGTCCGGCAGCGCTTGCCGTCAAAGGCAAGGAAGACCTCGCCGACAAGTCGATCGCCGTCAATCGCGGCACGCTGGAAGACACCTCGCTCACCGAGGCAGCACCGGCATCGGCCGACATAAAGCGCTTCGACAACTACAATTCGGTGATCCAGGCCTTCATCTCCGGCCAGACGCAGCTGATGGTCGTCGGCAACGACGTCGGCGCGCAGGTGCTGGCCAAGCAGGACGCACTGAAGCCGGAGCAGAAGTTCCAGCTTCTGACCTCGCCTTCGCATATCGGCCTCAACAAGAACGAAGACGGCCTGAAGAAGGCCGTCAACGATGCGGTCGCCAAGATGCTGGCCGACGGCAAGCTGGACGAAAGCTCGAAAGCCTGGCTGAAGACGCCGCTCAATCCCGACAATCTCAAGGATTGAGTTTCCGTGGCCTTTGGCTGGCTCCCGGGTGCCCTGGGCGACATCGCGCATGGCGCGGCCACGACGATCCTGCTGATCGCCGTGACCACGCTGGCCGGAACGCTGCTCAGCATCCTGGGTGCCGCGGGGCGGCGAAACGGCCCGGTGCTGCTCAAGCGGGCAATCGCCTGCTATGTCGAGGTGATGCGCAACACGCCGTTCCTGGTGCAGTTGTTCTTCATCTTCTTCGGGCTGCCCAGCCTGGGCGTCCGGCTCGACCCGCTCCTGGCCGCCATGCTGGCGATGACGCTCAACATGGCGGCCTACACCATCGAGATCGTCGGCGCCGGGCTTGACGCCGTGCCCGGCGGGCAGACGGAAGCAGCGCTGGCCCTTGGGCTGCGGCCACGCCAGGTGTTCGTCAAGATCGTGCTGCCGCAGGCGCTCAAGATCATCTACCCCGCGCTCACCAGCCAGATCGTCATCATGATGCTGGAGTCCGCCGTCGTGTCGCAGATCGCCGTGCGTGAGCTGACCTACGAGGCCGACATGCTGCAGGCACGCACCTTCCGCTCCTTCGAGACCTATTTCGTCGTGACGCTGGTCTATCTCGCTCTGTCGATGGCCTTGCGCCGGCTGCTGGTGTCAGGCGGGCGCCGCGCGCTCGGAGCCGGTGTGTCATGATCGAGTTCACCTTCTGGGACATCGTGCGCAACCTACTGCTCGCCGCCCGCTGGACGGTGCTGCTATCGCTGGCCGCCTTTATCGGCGGCGGTATCGTCGGCATGATCGTGCTGTTCTTCAGGATCGCTGAGAACAAATGGAGCCGGCGTGTCGCCTCCGGCTACATCGCCCTGTTCCAGGGGACGCCGCTCTTGATGCAGCTGTTCCTGATGTTCTTCGGCCTGCCGATGCTTGGTCTGCGCATCGAACCCTGGACGGCGGCGGCGCTCGGCCTCACCTTCTTCGCCAGCGCCTATCTCGCCGAAATCTGGCGCTCCGGCGTCGCGGCGCTACCCCTCGGTCAATGGGACGCCGGTGCCAGCCTCGGCCTGCACTATCTGCAGGAACTCAGGCTGATCATCCTGCCGCAGGCGTTTTCGATCACCCGCGCACCCACCGTCGGCTTCCTGGTGCAGCTGATCAAATCGACGGCGCTCACCTCGATCATCGGCTTCGAGGAGCTGGTGCGGACCTCCAACGCCATCAACAATGCGACCTTCGAACCGTTCAAGGTATACGGGCTGGTGGCGCTGATCTTCTTCGTCATGTGCTTTCCGCTGACGCAATACGCCCGCAGGCTCGAGAAACAGGCGGCTGCTCGCTGACGCGCCAAGGCAGCGCCCGATTTCAGACCGGCAACCCAAGCTGCTTGCGCAGGCTCTTGTCGAATTCGGATGCGGGGACGAAACGGCGCAGGAAACTGACCTGGCGCGCCATTTTTCCCGCCGCATAGCGTTTCTTCGGCGCGGGATCGGTCGCTGCTGCCAAAATGGTCTTGGCGACCACTTCGGGCGCATCGCCTTTTTCCATCGATTTCCGCACTGACATAGTCATCCCGGCGCGCGCGGAGTCGTAGATTTCGAGCGACCGGTCGGGGGCGGCAAGATTGTCCTCGAATGATGTGCGGGTATAGGCGGGCTCCACCAGCGAAACGCGAATGCCGAAGGGGCGCAATTCGTGATCGAGCGACTCGGAATACCCTTCGATGGCGTGTTTGGTCGACGAGTAAAGCGCGAAATAGGGAGCGGGGATGAACCCCTGTACCGAGCTCAAATTTACGATTCTGCCCTTCCCTTGGCGCCGCATTGCCGGCAGCACCGCGTTGGTCACGCGCAAGACGCCGAAGACGTTCACGTCGAACAGCGCCTTGGCCTGGGCGGTCGAGGACTCCTCCGCGCCGCCAAACAGCCCCATGCCGGCATTGTTGACAAGCACGTCGATGCGTCCGGCCGCGGCCAGAACGTCATCGACCATTGTCGCGACGGACGCGTCGTCGGTCACGTCGCAGGTCAGCATGGTCACGCCGGCGGATTGCTGTGAGGCCGTGCGACGGCTGGTTCCGAAGACGCGAAAGCCAGCGCCGAGCAAGGCGTCGGCGGTAGCGCGCCCGATGCCGGAAGATGCCCCTGTGACAAGGGCGACGCCGGGACTGGTCTTGTTCATGGAATCATATCCTTCTTTGCGTTGGATCGGATTGGGAAAAGCATTGAGATAGGCCGGGGCAAAGGGCGTCGGTCATGACTGCGTCTGGCCACCGCTAGTTCCAGCGTCTGAACAGGGCGCTGGCATTCACGCCGCCAAAGCCGAAGCCATTGGAGATCGCGTACTCCATCTCCATGGGCCGGGGTGCGTTGGCGACGAAGTCGATTCCGTCGCCGGCCGGATCGGCCTCGCCCAGGTTGAGGGTTGGCGGGGCGACCTGATCCCTGAGCGCCAGGATTGCGAAGATCGCACCAAGCCCGCCGGCCGCTCCGAGCAGGTGTCCGGTCGCCGATTTCGTGGCACTGACAGCTATCGCGAAATCGCGCCCGAACACGCTCTTGATCGCTTCGATCTCACCCAGGTCGCCGACTGACGTGGAGGTCGCATGCGCATTGAGATGACGAACGTCGCGTGGCGAAATCCCTGCCTGGGCAATCGCGATCTGCATGGCCCGGCGCGCGCCGTCGCCGTCCTCTGGCCCGGAGGTGACGTGATGGGCATCCGCCGTCGTGCCGTAGCCGACGAGCTCAGCAATCGGTTTTGCGCCGCGCGCCAACGCGTGGCTCAACGCCTCGATGACCAGCACGCCGGCCCCTTCGCCCATGACGAAGCCGTCGCGCGATGTGTCGAAAGGGCGCGAGGCTTGGGCCGGCGCCCAATTGAAGCCGGTTGAAAGAGAACGAGCCGCGGCGAAACCGCCGAGACTGACGGTATTGATGCACGCTTCCGTTCCGCCGCACACGGCGATGTCGGCTTCGTTGGCGCGGATCAGGCGGGCGGCGTCGCCGATCGCCTGGATGCCCGCCGCGCACGCCGTCACCGGTGCGCCGAGTGGACCTTTGAAGCCATGACGGATCGAGATGTGGCCCGCCGCGAGGTTCACCAGGAAGGACGGCACCGTAAAGGGAGACAGGCGGCGGGCGCCACGCAGGTCCACCGTGCGCACCGCCTCGGTGATGGCCGGGAACCCGCCGACACCTGAAGCGATGATCGTGGCCGTGCGCAGGCGATCCGCCTCCAAGGCAGGTTTCCATTGCGCCTGCGCAAGCGCCTCTTCCGCCGCCGCCAGCGCGAAGAGAATGAACCGGTCCACCTTGCGCTGATCCTTCGCGGACAGGACGGCATCGGCATCGAAACCGGCCTCGGGGTCTTCGCCCAGGGAGGGAACCACGCCGCCAATCTTAGCCGGCAGCTCTCCCACCACATCGTCAGGAAGCCTGCGAACGCCAGACCGGCCGGCAAGCAGGCGTGACCAGGACGCTTCGACATTGGCGGCAAGGGGCGTGACCGCACCCATGCCCGTGACGACAATCCGTTCCATCTGCTCTCCTATCCTTGCTGTGCTGGCGGCGCTGCTCGCGCCGTTCAAGTAGCGACTGCTTCGCGAACCTGATCGGCCGCCGCATCCAGAATAGCCTGCGCAAGGTCGGGGTCGTTGACGACCCGCGACAGCACGACCGCGCCGACCATCGTCGAGAGAACGGCCATTGCCTTGTTGCCGGTCTTTTCGCTGTCGCCCTCGCCAACCCAACCGCCGAGCATCTCGAGGTACGCCTTGATGCCGGCTTCGAATGATGCCTTCACCTCGGCACCTTGCCTGGCCGCATCCGAGCCCAGCGCAACGACCGGGCAGCCGTCCATCTTTTCTCCGCGATGATCCATGCTGAGGTAGAATGAGATCACCCCGTCGAGCGGGTTCCCGGGATTTGCCGCGGTCGCGGCCGACCATTTGTGGGTGGCGCTTTCCATCGCCCGCCTGGACGCCAGCGCCGCCAGATCGTCCTTCGACTCGAATTGCTTGTAAAAGGCGCCCTGGGTCAGCCCGGCCCCTTTCATCAGATCCTTGAGGCCGATGCCGTCGAACCCGCGCTCCCGAAAAAGCCGGCTTGCCACATTGATCACGGTCTCACGGTTTTCCGCGGCCTGAGTGCGACTTACACGCATCGTCATCTCCTTTTTTAGATTGCATTCGTAATCTATACCCGATATAGAGGGTGAACGCAATCTAAAAAAGGACAAATGAGATGATCCGCAAAACCTTGGGCGCCTCGCTGCTGGCGGCGCTGTTTCTTGCAACCCCGGCTCTTGCCGAGGAAGCCACCATCGGGCGCCCGATCGAAGGCGGTAGCCTGCACCAGGGACACCTGGACATGGTGGCCTACTACGTTCCGCGCGGCGACCTGCTTGAGGTCACCGCCACTTTCGCACCGAAGGCCGGGGGTGATCCGCTGCGGGTTGTCATGGGCCTCGCCAACAGTGACTCCGTGGCGTTTTCCATACCGGGCCACCCGGGCTCGCTCTACGCGTTCTCAAGGTCCGGTGAGGAGGTGACGGTCTCGACCGAGACGGACACATCCCTGCGAGCCGACGCGACAATGCCCTGACCTGACGCGCAGGCCGCGGCCGAGCGATGCTGGCCGGGGTCTCGCGTCGGAACGGCGCGCCACCGATAAGTTTGGAGAGAGGTCACATGCTTTACAGCTATTTTGTCGAGAAATCGATCCGGCAGAGCTTCGACGACGTCAACAACCATCGCTGGGATGTGTCGGTGAAGGCCATCGCGCCGCATGTCCATCACCGGGTTGGTGGCGCACACGCGCTTGGTGGCGAGCGTCACGACAAGCAAGCCCTGCGCCGGTGGTTCGAGCGCCTCGGCCGTGTTCTGCCCACTCTCCATCTCACGGTCAACCACGTGTGGGTGAAGGGCTGGCCCTGGCATACCACCGTGTTTGCCCAGTGGGATGGCACCGCTACCCTGCTCAATGGCGATACGTCCTACGTCAACCGTGGTCTCCACGTGTTCACGCTGCGGTGGGGCAGGGTTCATGCGCTCGAGGAATTCTACGATTCACAGGCGGCGGCGCGCGCTCTCGCCGCCCAGGCCGCAGCCGGCCTCGAAGAAGCTGTCGCCGAACAGATAACAAGCTAGCACAAGCGCGGTCCGAGGACGCCCAAGGTCTACGGGCCGGTGGCGCCGATCGTCTTCGTCTCGTGCCTTGCGCCCACGCACTATGCGCGCAGGCTCGAGAAGCGAGCGCTGGCGCGCTGGACTGCAGGCCCTGAATCGATGCCGGTGCTGTCGCGGCAACGGTCGAGCCGAGGCAGGCATACAGCTTTCCTCTTGGGAATAGGACTTGACATCTTGCCGTTCGAATTGTCCATTTGAAGCTTGACCGGGCCGAACGGGGCGGCGAGGGACAGGGGCAAACCGGCGGGTGGATAGACAGTCGAGTCGAGTGCTGTTGAGGACGGTTGGGCTGACAAAAGCCTTTCGAGGGCTAGTTGCCCTGCGGGATCATTCCATCGAACTCCACGAACGTGAAATCATTGGGGTAATCGGGCCGAATGGCTCGGGCAAGAGCACGCTTTTCAACCTGATCACCGGCTTCTCCCAGCCGAATTCCGGTAGCATCGAGATGGAGGGCCGGTCGATCGTCGGCCTGCGCACATCGCAGATCGTCGCGATGGGCATCGCCCGCACCTTCCAGGGCTCTCGCCTGTTCGGCAGCCTCAGCGTCGCGCAGAACGTGCTGACGGCGGCGCAGTTGCGCCATCCTGTCGGCGCCGCCGATACCGTGCTGCGCGGTCGGCGTTATCGCGAGCGGGTGGCCGCGACCCGGCAGAAGGCCGACGAACTCCTCGACCTCATGGGCCTGACAGATCAGGCCGGCAGGGTCGCCGCGGATCTTCCCTACGGCGATCAGCGGCGGCTGGAGATTGCGCGTGCGTTGGCGACCGGCCCGCAGCTGCTGCTGCTCGATGAGCCCGCAGCCGGGCTTGATTCCAACGAGACCAAGGTGTTGGCAGCGCTGATCCGGACGATCCGTGACCGCTATGGCGTAACGGTGGTCGTTGTCGAGCACGACATGGACCTGATCATGGCGCTGTGCGAACGCATCCAGGTGCTGGCGACTGGCGAGGTGATCTGCGTCGGAACACCGGAGCAGGTACGCGAACACCCGAAAGTGCGGGAGGCGTATCTTGGCCACGCCTAGCCCCGTTCTGCTCAGCGTCGAGAACCTCGAGGTCAATTTCGGCGCGGTGCGTGCGCTGAAGGGCATTTCGCTCGACGTCCATGCCGGCGAGGTGGTGGCGTTGGTGGGCGCCAACGGCGCCGGCAAGAGCACGACCTTGCGCACCATTTCCGGCCTGTCGCGGCCGCGCGGCGGCAGGATCATCTTCGATGGCAAGCCGATTGGAGGTATCGCTCCGTCGCGCATCGTAAGTCTGGGCATCGCGCAGAGCCCGGAGGGCAGGCGCCTGTTCGGCGGCCTGACGGTGGCTGACAATCTGCGGCTCGGCGCCTGCACCCGCACCGACAAGGAGGCCGTCGTCAGAGACAGCGAGCGCATGTTCATGCTGTTCCCGATTCTCAAGCAGCGGCTGAAGCAGCTGGCCGGCACGCTGTCGGGCGGCGAACAGCAGCAGCTTGCTTTGGCGCGCGCGCTGATGGCGGCGCCGCGCCTGCTGCTGCTCGACGAGCCTTCGCTCGGCGTTGCGCCGCTGCTGGTGCGCCACATCTTCAGCGCGCTTGCCGAACTGAAGCGCCAGGGCATGACGATGCTGCTGGTGGAACAGAACATCACGCTCGCGCTGGACCTCGCCGACCGCGCCTATGTGCTGCGCACGGGTCAGGTGGCGCTGTCGGGCCGGTCCGCGGAACTGCGCGACAGCGAACGCGTGGCGCAGGCATATCTCGGGGCGGCAACATGACCCAGCTGGACTATATCCTGCAGCAGATCGTCAATGCGGTGAGCCTCGGCAGCCTCTACGCACTGGTGGCGGTCGGTCTGTCGATCGTCTTCGGCGTCCTCAAGCTCACCAATTTCGCGCATGGCGACGTCATGATGGTAGGTGCCTTCGGGGTTGCCTTGCTGGTCGGCATCGGCGTTCCGTTCCCGGTCGCCGTGATCTGCGGCATCGCCGCGGCCGCCGTCGCCGGCTTCCTCATCGAACGCATCGCCTATCGCCCGATCCGCGACGCGCCCGACGTCGCGCGACTGCTGACCAGCCTCGCCGTCACCTACATCATCGAGAATGTCGGCATCCTGGTGTTCACCTCCTCGCCGCGCAATTTTCCACTCCCCGATATTCTCAACACCTCCTGGGAGATGTCGAACGGCGCCATCACCTTCACCAGCATCAATCTCCTGACCATCGCGCTGACCTTCGTGTCGCTGCTGCTCCTCGGCTGGTTTATCACGCGCACCACGACTGGGCTCGGCATGCGCGCCGCAGCCGAGGACATGTCGGCGGCACACCTTGTCGGTCTGAACGTCAACCGGCTGATCATCGTCGCCTTCATCGTCGCATCCGCCTATGCCGGCCTCGCCGGCATTTTGTGGGCGGCGCAGGCCGGCGTGGTGCAGCCGCAGATGGGCTTCACGCCGCTCCTGAAGGCTTTCGTGGCGGCAATCATCGGCGGCTTCGGGTCGATCGCGGGCGCCCTGGTCGGCGGCTACATATTGGGCGCGCTGGAGATATTCATCGTCGCATTCCTGCCGAGCAGCGTCTCGTCCTATCGCGACGCAATCGTCTTCGCCGTGCTGATCGCCTTTCTCCTGGTGCGCCCGGGCGGGCTGCTGCAGCCAAACCGGGAGATAAAGCTGTGAGCCGGGAAGCGCGGATCACACTCCTCGTCCTCGTCGCCCTGGTAGCGGGGGCAGCTGTCGCATTCGGTGCGCCGCACGTGCTGAGCGACTATTTCGTCCGGATTATCCTGCTGATCGCGCTGAATGCAATCCTGGTGCTGGCGCTGTCGCTGAGCAACGGTTTTACGGGCGTGTTTTCGCTCGGCCATGTCGGCTTCATCGGCGCCGGCGCGTATATTTCGGGGATCCTGTCGATCCCGGTGCAGCAGAAGATGGCATTGCTGCCGCATTTGCCGGCGTTTCTGCATGCTTTCAGTCTCCCCTTCCTGCCGGCGACGCTGGTGGCAGGCGTTCTGACGGCACTGCTTGCGGTGGTCGTCGGTTATCCCTTGATGCGCCTGTCGGGCTATTTCGTTTCGGTGGCGACGATGGGATTCTTGATTATCGTCAACGTGGTGCTGATCAATGCGTCGGATTTCACCCGAGGCGCCCGCACGTTTACCGGCGTGCCGCTGGAGACGACGTTGCCTTGGGTGATGGGTTGGCTCGCCATCACGGTGTTCGTTCTGGCACGCCTGGTTTATTCGCCTTTCGGGCGCGCCATGAAGGCGGTGCGCGACGACACGATCGCGGCCAGCGCTGTCGGAATCGGCGTGCTGCGGACCAGACTGATCGCCTTCGTCATCGGCGCGTTCTTCTCAGGCATCGGCGGGTCGCTCTATGCGCATTATCTCGGCTCGTTTTCGCCGAACACTTTCTACTTCGCGCTGACGATGAGTCTGATCACAATGCTGGTGCTGGGCGGCATGGGCTCCCTGACCGGCGCGGTGGTCGGCGTCATCTGCGTTTCGCTGTTGTCGGAGATCCTGCGCTCGGTCGAACGCGGCTTCACGATCGGCGATTTCGCGGTGCCGGCCCTGTTTGGCGCCAGCCAGATCGTGCTCGGCTTCATCTTCATTCTAGTCATGATCTTCCGGCCGAAGGGGATCATGGGGGACCGGGAACTTACGTTCGGATCAACCCAAAGATCGGCAACGGTGAACCAGACAGAGGAACGAAAACGATGATCAAACTCACTCGACGCGGTACCATCGGCCTGGGACTTGGCGCATTCTTCGCGCTTGCCTCGGCCAGCACGGCACTTGCTGCCGACACCATCAAGATCGGCTATCCGGCAAACCTGACCGGCATCCAGGCCTCGCTCGACGGTCCGATGCTGAATGGCGCCAAGCTGGCAGCGAGCGAAATCAACGCCGCCGGCGGCGTGCTCGGCCAGCAGATAGAACTGGTGATCTACGACTCCAAGAGCGATTCGACGACGATCTCGACCGTCGCCAGCCAGTTGATCGACAGCGACAAGGTCGTCGGCATCATCGGCTTCGCCGATTCCGACTCGGTGCTGGCCATCGGACCGCAGGTCCAGACGGCGCAGATACCGTTCATAACGCCAGGCGCGACCTCGCCGAAATTGCCGAGCCAGCTCGGCAACGAGATCTTCCTCGCCGCCTTCGGCGACAACGTTCAGGCTGCGGTTGGCGCGGAATTTGCGCTGAACAAGCTGAATGGCAAAACCGCCTACCTGCTGACCGACATCGGCACTGAATACACAACGCTGCTGTCGGACTACTTCGTCACCGCCTACGAGCATGGCGGGGGCAAGATTTTGGAGCGCGACACCTACAAGATCGGCGACAAGACCTTTACCGCGCAGATCGCCAAACTGAAGGCGCTGTCGCCGCAGCCAGACTTCGTCTATGCCTCGTCGAATGCCGAGGAAATCGGCCTGATCTTGAAGCAGATGCGCCAGGCCGGCATCAACCTGCCGGTGGTCGGCGGCGACGGCTACGACACGCCCTTGCTGATCCAGGTCGGCGGCGACGCGGCCAAGGACACCTACTTCACTACACACGCCTACATCGGTGAGGGCGCCACCCCGAAGGTGCAGGCCTTCATCGACGCCTACACCAAGTCGGTCGGCAATGCCCCGGAGAACGCGTTCGCTGCGCTCGGCTACGACTCGGTCAAGCTGATGGCCGACGCGATCAAGCGTGCCGGTGCGCCGGATCCGGCCAAGATCCGTGACGCGCTGGCCGCTACGTCCGGGCTCGACGGCGTGACCGGCACGGTCACCTACCGCCCGGGCATTTCGGTGCCGGACAAGTCGGTCTCGGTCATTGGTGTCAAGGACGGCAAGCTTGTCCTAGCAAGTGAAGCGGCACCGACCTTCGTCGCGGAGCCGTGATCTTGTCCACTCCGGGCTCGCTTTGGGACATCTACAGGTCGCGGCTCTCCGCCGCGACCTTCACCGACCTGACGCATGCGTTTCATCCGGGTCAGCCGCATTTCCCGGCCTTCCCGGACGAGGAGCGCAGTGCGTTGCTCGATTTTTCGAAGGGCGATGCCTTCCAGGTCCACCACTACGCCTTCGTCGGACAGTGGGGCACCCATGTCGATCCGCCGGTGCACTTCATCGACGGCGGCCGCTCGATCGACCAACTGCCGGTGGCGGAGATGCTTCTGCCGCTGGTCATCCTCGACATCAGCGACAGGGTCGCCGCCGATCCCGACGCGACGCCGACGCTCGACGATATTTCGGCCTGGGAGACGCGGAACGGCCGTATCCCGGAAAAGTGTTTTGTCGCACTTCGCACCGGCTGGTGGCCGCGCTGGCCGGACCCCGTGGCATTTCGGAACAAGTCGGCCGACGGTATCTCGCATGCGCCGGGTTGGTCGAAGCCGGTGCTGGAGGAACTTTTGGAACGCCGCGGTGTCGCTGCGATCGGGCACGAGGGCATGGACACTGATCCCGGCCGTGCCACTTCGGCAGGTGACGCAAGCCTGGAATACTATGTGCTGTCGCGCGACTGCTGGCAGATCGAGCTCTTGGCCAATCTCGACAAGGTGCCCGAAGCCGGCGCGTTGATAATGGCAAGCTGGCCAAAGCCAAAGGCCGGATCTGGCTTCCCGGCTCGCGCTATCGCCATCCATGAAGCGGCCGGCTGAACGCGTGAAGCCGCTGCTGGCGGCGGTCGAGGGGCCGCCGCACAACGATCATCAGACACGGAATTCAGACATGGATATAGATACAGTCCGCGATGCTTTTCCGGCGATGGCGAGAGGTGCCGAGCCGAAGAAGCGGATTTTCTTCGACAATCCCGCGGGAACCCAGATGGCGAGCCGTTCGATCGAGCGTATGACGCGTGTCATGATCGAAACCAACGCCAATCTTGGTGGCTATTTCGAAACCTCACTCGCGGCCCAGGCGATGGTCGACGACGCGCATCAGGCGATGGCCGATTTCTTCAATGCCGCCGACCGGCGTGAGGTGGTGTTCGGCCAGAACATGACGACTCTGACTTTCGCCGTCTCGCGCGCCATCGGCCGCGATCTGAACGCCGGCGACGCCATCGTGCTGACGCGCATGGATCATGACGCCAACGTCGCACCCTGGCTGATGCTGGCGGAGGATCGGGGGCTTGAAGTACGCTGGATCGACCTCGATCCAAAAACCTTCGAACTCGACCTGTCGACGCTGGAGGCGACTATCGACGAGGACGTCAAGCTGGTCGCCGTCGGCTATGCCAGCAACGTTACCGGCACGATCAACGACGTGAAGCGGATCGCGCAGCGCGCCCGCGCGATCGGGGCGCTGAGCTATATCGACGCGGTGCAGTTCGCGCCGCATGGGGTGATCGACGTCCAGGAGATCGGCTGTGATTTCCTGGTTTGCTCGGCCTACAAATTTTTTGGACCGCATCACGGGGTGTTGTGGGGCCGTTTCGATCTGCTGCAGGCGCTGACCGCCTATAAGGTGCGCGCGGCTTCCAATACGCCACCTGGAAAATTCGAGACGGGAACGACAAGCCGCGAGGCGCTTGCCGGGGTGCTTGGCGCCGTCGAGCACTATGCCTGGCTCGGACAGTCCTTCGGCAACGTCCACCCGCAGGCGACGCGGCGGGAGCGCATCGTCGCCGGCATTGAAGTCGCCGACCGTTATGAGCGTGTCCTGACAGCACGGCTGATTGCCGGATTGTCCAGAATTGATGGCGTCTTGATCCAGGGCATATCCGATGTGGCGGCGCTGGCGCGCCGTGTGCCTACCGTGTCGATCACCGTTGACGGAACCGATCCCGCCGATATCGCCAAGGCGATGGCAGAGGAAGGCATCTATCTCTGGCACGGTCACAATTACGGTTTGGAGCCAATCAAGCGGCTGGGGCTTGCGGACCGCAACGGTGTCGTCCGCATCGGGCTGGCTCATTACAACACCGAGGCGGAAGTCGATTTCCTGCTGGCGAAGCTGGCGGACTGGATGAAGACGCGGACCTGACATGCGCGACAGAAACGGAACCCCGAGGATCGGCGTCAAGCTGCGCCATGCCAGACAGGTGCTTGGCCTCAGCCTGGAAGAGCTCGGCGCCCGCATCGGGCTGACAGAGGGTTATCTCTCGAAGATCGAAAACGACCGGGCGACGCCCTCGATGGCGGCTCTGCATCGGCTGGTGCAGGCGCTGGGCATCAACATGAACGCGATGTTCGGCACGCTGCAGCACAATGCCTCGGAAGTTTTCGTTTTGCGGCAGAACGAGCGTCCGCACATGGAGACGGGACATCGGCGTTCGGGCAACCATGTCGTGCTCGAGCAATTGGTGCCGTCCGGTCCGGAATATCTGCTGCAGATCAACGTTCATGTGATCGAGGCCGGCGGCGGCAGCCCCGAGTTGATCAGCCACAAGGGACAGGAGTTCGGCTACGTGCTCGAAGGTTCCGTCGAATTGCTGGTCGAGGCGAACGTGGTGGCGCTCGAGGCAGGCGACGCGTTCTATTTCAACTCCGAACTCGGCCACGGCTACCGCAATATCGGTTCGACCACGGTCCGCATCCTCTGGGTCAACACGCCGCCGACATTCTGACCGCCTCAAGCGCGGCGCCGGATTTCGAGGGAGTTCTGAAGACGTCGTTCAATGAGCCAACGTCCACAGGACAACAGCCGCCGAGCCCAACCGTCCTGTTTCAATGCCCGAACGCGAGCGGCGGCGCCAGTCGGTCGCGCCGCAGCCAGCGCGCCAGCAGCAGCGCGGCCACCACGGCCAGCCCCGTCGACAGACCGATCCAGATGCCGACGCCATGCAGGCCGAAATGGAAGGCGAGCAGCACCCCAAGCGGCAGGCCGACGCCCCAATAGCCGATCGCGGCATAGATCATCGGCACCTTGGTGTCGTGCAGGCCGCGCAGCATGCCGGCGGCCACCGCCTGGGCGCCGTCGAAGACCTGGAACAGCGCCGCGAAGACCAGGAACGACACGGCAAGTTCGATCACCCTGGCATTGGCCGGATAGCTCAGATCGATGAAGGCGCTGATCAGCGGATGCGGCCACAGGATCATCACCAGCCCCATCAGCGCCATGAACGAGACGCCGATGACGAAGGCGGTCCAGCCGGCGCGCGACACGCCTTGCGGATTGCCGGCGCCATGCGCAAGGCCGACGCGCACCGTCACCGCCTGGTTGAGGCCAAGCGGCACCATGAAGGAGATCGAGGCGATCTGGATGGCGATCGCGTGCGCGGCCAGCGAATCCGCGTCGATCAGGCCCATCAGCAGGGCGGCCGCATTGAAGATAGTCACCTCGAAGGCGAGAATGCCGGCAATCGGCAGGCCGAGCCGCAACAGGCCCTTGAAGCGTGGCCAGTCCGATCGCCAGAACCGTCCGAACAGACGATAACGGCGGAACTTCTTCTCCAGCATCACCACGGCAGCCAGGCCGATGAACATCAGCGTTGAGGACAGCGAGGTGGCAAGGCCCGACCCGGCAATGCCCATCGACGGCACGCCGAGATTGCCGAACATGAACACCCAGTTGAAGAAGGCATTGCAGGCGACGGCAACAAAGACGATGACCAGCGCCCAGCCCGGCCGCTCCAGCGCCGAGATAAACGAGCGCAGCACGATATAGAAGTAGAAGGGCAGCACCGCCCATTCGAGCCAGCGCAGATAGATGCCGGCCTGATGCGCCAGTGCCGGTTCCTGGCCCATGGCCAGCAGAATGCCTTCGCCGTGCCAAAGCACGAGCCAGATCGGGATCGAGATCAGGATCGCCAGCCACAGGCCCTGGCGCACGGTGCGGCGCAGGTCGCGCACCGAATAGCGGCGGCGGCCAAGCTCGGTGGCGATCATCGGCGATGTCGCCAGCATCAGGCCGAGGCCGAAGATCAGCGGCATGAAATAGAGGTTGGCGCCAAGCGCGCCACTGGCCAGCGTGTCCGGCCCCAGCCGGCCCATCATCATGACGTCGGTGGCCGTCATCGCGGTCTGGCCGAGATTGGTCAGCACCATCGGCCAGGCGAGCGCCAGCGTCGCCCTGATTTCCTGACGCCAAAGATTTTCCGGCGCGCGAGCGCCGGCTTCGATCGCAGACATTGTTCCGCTCTTTCCAGATACGGCACGTCGGCATTAAAGCCGGAAGCCGCATGTCAAACGGCAAAACCTTCGGTTTCGCGGCGTTTGCGTCAGCTTCTGGACGAAACGCGACATGAAGGCAAGAGAGGAGGGACGGGAACGGATTGAGCCAGGGACCGGCCCCGATGCTCTAGCGGATCGCGTCCAGCATCCGCCGCTGGCGGTGCATCTCAAGGAAAACCTTGTAGTCGCGGTCGAAACGCCCTGATGATTTCGGGTTCGACGCGCGCTTCCTGCCGCCTTGCTGCATGGCAAGACAGGCCGCGTTGAGGTCGGGAAACAGCCCGGCCGCGGTGGCGGCGATCATGCCGGTGCCGAGCAGCACCGCCTCGTCGGCCAGCGGCTCGATCACCGTGCAGCCGGTGGCGTCGGCATAGAGCTCCATCAACAGCGGGTTCTTGGTGTGGCCGCCGGTGACATGCAGCGTATCGATCAGATAGCCGTTCTCGTTCAGCGCCTCCAGCACGTGGCGCACGCCGAGCGCGATGCCGACGGCGGTGCGCCAGTAGAGCTTGCACAGGCTGTCGAAGGAGGAGTCCAGCGTCAGCCCGCTGACGACGCCGACGGCATGCGGATCGGCGAGCGGTGAGCGGTTACCGTGAAAATCGGGCAGCACATGCAGCCGCGCGGCAAGGTTGTCGCCCTCGGTGGCGCGCAGCTCGGCGACACGCCTGGCGATCTTCGCATGCATGGCGGCATCCGGCTCGCCGCCGGCGCCGTGCCAGCGGATGATGTGGTCGAGCAGGGCGCCGGTCGCCGACTGGCCGCCTTCCGACAGCCACAGCCTGGGCAGCGCCGCGCCGTAATAGGGACCCCAGACGCCGGCGAAGGGCTGCGGATCCGGTGACATCGCCATGACGCAGCTCGACGTGCCGGCGATCAGCGCCAAATGCCGGCCGATGTCCTGTTGGTCGCCGGCAAAGCCGCCGAGCACGCCAAGCGCACCGGCATAGGCATCGATGACGCCGGCGCCGACCCGGCATTTCTCGCTCAGCCCAAGCTCGGCCGCTGCCTGGGCGGTCAGTTGGCCAATATAAGCGCCGACCGGGCTGGCCTTTTCCGGCAAATTGCCGTGCTCGAAAAGATCGCCGAGGCCGACGAGCGCAAAGAAGTCGCGCCGCCAGCCGGCCTCTTCATGCGCCAGATAGGTCCATTTAGCGGTCAGCGTGCATTGCGAGCGGGCCAGCGAACCTGTCGCTTGCCAGGTCAGGAAATCGGTGAGATCGAATAAATAGCCGGCTTCATTCCAGGTCTCCGGCAAATTGCGCTTCAGCCACATCAGCTTCGGTGTCGCCATTTCCGGCGACATGACGCCACCGACGTAATTCAGCACGGCATGGCCGCTTGCCGTGCATTCGTCGGCCTCCGCGATGGCGCGGTGGTCGAGCCAGACGATGGTGTCCCAGCGCTTGTCGCCCGTGGTCGAGACGCTGAGCTGGCCGCCTTGCCGGTCGCGCACCACCAGCGAACAGGTGGCATCGAAGGAGATGCCGACGACCTCCTCGGCAGCTATGCCGGCCTTTTCGCGGGCAGCGCGCACGGCGGCGCAGACGGCCGACCAGATATCGCGCGAATCATGTTCGGCGTGATCGGGCTTCGGCTGGTTCATGGCGATCGGCCGCTCGGCGCGGCCGAGCAAGGTGCCGTTGGTGTCGAGAATGCCCGCGCGAGCGCTCCCGGTGCCGACATCGACCGCGCAAACGAACTGTTTCGTCAAGATGCTCTGTCTCTCGCTCCCAGGCCTGCAATCAGATCGGGCAATTGCAGCATGTCAGCGAATATAAAGTCCGGTTCACTCGACGCAAGCCGCGCTTTCAAGGTCGGGTTGCCGGCATGCGAACCGCCGGTGAAGGCAAACACGCGCATCCCCGCCGCCCGCGCGGCAATGATGCCGGCCGGGCTGTCCTCAATGACGAGGCATTTGCGTGGATGGGCCCGCATGCTGGCGGCGGCATGCAGGAACAGGTCCGGCGCGGGCTTTCCCTTGGCCACCATGGTGGCACTGAACAGGTGCGGTTCCATCAGCCCAAGCAATCCGGTGACGTCGAGCGCGTAGCGGATGCGGTCGAGCGTGCCCGAGGACGCGACACAGAACGGCAGCCCAAGCTTCGGCAGCATCTTCTTGACGCCGGCGATCGGCTTCAGCTCCTCGCGGAATTTGCGCATCAATTCGACGCGCATCTCGGTCAGGTGCAGGTCGGTGATATCGAGCCCGAAGTCGCGGCCGAGGATCTCGCGCACGCTTTTCATGCTCCTGCCGAGGAAATGCTCGTAGGCGGCATCCTCACTGACGCTGCCGCCGGCAAGCCTGACCATGCCGAGCAGCGCCGAGACGGAGAGCGCCTCGCTGTCGACCAGCACGCCATCGCAGTCGAAAATGACCAGTTCAGGCGTCATGGCCGAGAATGGCTCTCAGAGCTTGCCGGCGAGGTAGCGCGTCAGCGTGGCGCGCGCGCCATTCGCCCACAGCACGTTGAGCGCATGGGCAAAGGCCTCGACAAACGCCGTTGCGCGGCCGACATCGCCATAGATGTCCTCCATGGCGAGCCAGGCGGCGGGAGCGTCCTTTGCTGCCTTTGCCGTCGCCTGCAGCCGGTCCCAACTCGGGTCGTTGGGCTCGATGACGGCGCCGCTGTCCGTCGTGCCGAAGCAGTAGCGGCACCACAATGCCGATTCCAGGGCCAGGCCGGCGACGCTTTTCCCAGCCTTCAGCCGGTCGGCGATGGTCGGGATGATGAACTTCGGCTGGCGGTTGGAGCCGTCGAGGCAGAGCCGGCGCACCGTGTCGCCGATCTTCGGGTTGGAGAAGCGGCTCTCGATGAGCTGGTAATAGTCTTCCAGAACCGTGTCCGGCACCGGCGGCACCGTCGGGATGATTTCGTCCCGTTCGAGCTTGGCCAAAAAACCGCTCACCAGCGGCTCCTGCATCGCCTCATGCACGAAATGGATGTCCATCAGGCCGGCCGGATAGGCGATCGCTGCATGGCCGCCATTGAGGATGCGGATTTTCATCAGTTCATAAGGCGCAACGTCTTTGACGAACTGCACGCCGACCTTTTCCAGCGGCGGCCGGCCATCGGTGAAATGGTCCTCCAGCACCCACTGCCGGAACGGCTCGCAGAACACCGGCCAGTTGTCCTCGAGGCCGAAATCCTTGGCCAGGATGCCGCGCTCGCGGTCGGTGGTGGCCGGCGTGATGCGATCGACCATGCCGTTCGGAAAGGCGACATGCTCGCTGACCCAGTTCGCCAGATCCTCGTCGATCAAACGGGCCAGGCCGATGACGCCATCCGAGGTGACATGGCCGTTGTGGGGAATGTTGTCGCACGACATGACGGTGAACGGCACGGTGCCTTCATCGCGGCGGCGCACCAGCCCGGCAAGAATGATGCCGAACACCGTCTTCGGCGTGGCGCCGGGCTGCGCATCGGCAACGATGTCGGGATGGGTCGGGTTGAACACGCCGGAAGCCGGATCGATAAAGTAGCCGCCTTCGGTGATGGTCAGCGAAACGATCTTGATCGCCGGGTCGGCAAGCCGTTCGATCACACCGGCCGCATCGCCAGGCATCAGGAAGTCGATCATCGCGCCGGTGACGCGTGCGCTCATATGGCCGCTATCCTGCTCGACCACCGTGGTGAGCCAGTCCTGCTCTTCCAGTTTGCCGCGACCGATCTTTTCGCCGTCGAACACGCCGGCACCGATCAGCGCCCAGTCATGGCCGATGCCCGCATTGAACAGATCGTCGAGATAGACGGCCTGATGCGAGCGGTGGAAATTGCCGACGCCGAAATGCACGATGCCGGCCTTCAGCGTCGCGCGGTCATACTTCGGACCTGCGACGTTGGCGGGCAGCTTGGAGAGGTTAGAGGACGAGAGTTTCACGGTCATCTGTTTTACCCTTTGGCCGGGTTTCGGCCTTCGTTACGCTCCTCTCCCCGTCGGGGAGCGGATAAGGGGTGGCACTTGCTACGCGCCCGCTGAAGTCGGCCTCTGCTCCCCGCGGAGGGACGAGGAGCAGAGGCCGTCCCCGCCCTCAACTCATCCACTGGCCGCCATCGACATTGTAGGTCTGGGCGACGATGTATTCGGCGTCGCTGCTGGCGAGAAACACAGCCATGCCGGTGAGGTCCTGTGCCGTGCCCATGCGGCCATACGGCACCGCCTCGCCGACCAGTTTCTTCTTCTCGCCCCTCGGCCGGTTCTCATATTTGGCGAACAGCGAATCGACGTGATCCCAGTGCTCGCCGTCGACGACGCCAGGGGCAATCGCGTTGACGTTGATGCGGTGCTTGATCAGGTCGAGCCCCGCCGACTGGGTCAGCGAGATGACGGCGGCCTTGGTGGCGCAATAGACGCCGACCAGCGCCTCGCCGCGGCGTCCGGCCTGGCTCGCCATGTTGATGATCCTGCCGCCCTTGCCTCGCGCGATCATCGAGCGGGCGGCTGCCTGCAGCATGAACAGCGTGCCGGCGACATTGACGGAAAACAACTTGTCGTAGCTTGCCCTGGTGATTTCGACGATCGGCGCCAGGTCGAACAGGGCGGCGTTGTTGATCAGGATATCGAGGCCACCGGTCTTCGTCTCGACGGCTTTCACTGCCGCCTCGATCGAGGCGAGGTCGGTGACGTCGAGCTTGACCGCATAGGCCTTGCCGCCAATCTCGGCGGCGGTCTTCTGCGCCGCCTCGAGATTGATGTCGGCGATGGCGACGGTTGCGCCTTCGCCGGCATAGGCTTCGGCGAAGGCTCTGCCGATGCCGCGGGCCGAACCCGTGATCAGCGCGGATTTGCCGGCCAGTCGCATGTTCAGATTGCCTTTCCGTCGGCGCCAAAGCGATGCAGCTTGGCCTTGTCTGGTGTCAGGTAAATGGTGTCGCCGTGATGGACGCCGAGTTCGCCGTCGGCGCGCACGGTCAGCGGACCGACGCCGTCGGCCTGGACGTGCAGGAAGGTGTCGGAGCCGAGATGCTCGGCGACGCCGACGACCGCCTTCCATTCGCCCGCCGTGGTCGAGATCTCCAGGTGTTCGGGACGGATGCCGATGGTCTTGGCGCCGTTTTTGGCAGCCGGCGCGCCCTCGATCAGGTTCATCTTCGGCGAGCCGATAAAGCTGGCGACGAACAGGTTCTTCGGCGTCTTGTAGAGCTCCATCGGCGAGCCGACCTGCTCGATGTTGCCGGCGTTCAGCACGACGATCTTGTCGGCCATGGTCATCGCTTCAACCTGATCGTGGGTAACGTAGATCATGGTGGTCTTGAGCTGATGGTGCAGCTCGCTGATCTCCAGCCGCATGGTGCCGCGCAGTGCCGCATCGAGATTGGACAGCGGTTCGTCGAACAGGAAGGCGGTCGGCTGACGCACGATGGCGCGGCCGATCGCGACGCGCTGGCGCTGGCCGCCTGAAAGCTGGCCGGGCCGGCGTTCGAGATAGTTGGTCAGGTTGAGCACGCGCGCCGCGTCTCCCACCTTCTTGTCGATGGTCGCCTTGTCCTCACCGGCCATCTTCAGCGGGAAGCCGATGTTCTTGGCCACCGTCATGTGCGGATAGAGCGCGTAAGACTGGAACACCATGGCGAGCTTGCGCTTGGCCGGTGCCTCGCCGGTGACGTCGCGGCCGTCGATGTTGATGGAGCCGCCGCTGGTGTCCTCGAGCCCGGCGATCAGGCGCAGCAGCGTTGACTTGCCGCAACCCGACGGGCCGACAAAGACGACGAACTCGCCATTCTCGATCACCAGGTCGAGACCGGGGATGATGGACGTCGCTCCGAAGGATTTCGAGACGTTCTTGAGCGTGATGTTTCCCATGGTTTCCTCCCCGAGGGGTTATTTCTGCCGATTGCTTCGGGCAATTCCGTTATTTCACCGCACCAAATGTCAGGCCGCGCACCAGCTGCTTCTGGCTGAACCAGCCCATGATCAGGATCGGCGCGATGGCCAGCGTCGAGGCGGCCGAAAGCTTGGCCCAGAACAGGCCTTGCGGGCTTGAGAACGAGCTGATGAAGGCGGTCAGGGGTGCGGCTTCCGTCGTCGTCAGCCGGATCGTCCAGAACGCCTCGTTCCAGGCCAGGATGATGTTGAGCAGCATTGTCGAGGCGATGCCCGGCACCGCCATCGGCGTCAGCACATAGACGATCTCGTTCCACAGCGATGCGCCGTCCATGCGCGCCGCTTCCAGGATCTCGCCAGGGATTTCGCGGAAATAGGTGTAGAGCATCCACACCACGATCGGCAGGTTGATCAGCATCAGCATGATCATGAGGCCGATGCGGCTGTCGAGCAGGCCTGTGTCGCGGAAGATCAGGTAGATCGGGAACAGCACCGCGACCGCCGGCATCATCTTGGTGGACAGCATCCACATCAAGATGTCCTTGGTCCGCTTGGTCGGCGAGAAGGCCATCGACCATGCCGCCGGTATGGCGACCAGCAGGGCCAGGATGGTCGAGCCGACCGAGAGCAGCACCGAGTTGAAGAAGAACTTGAAGTAGCCGCTCTGCGCCTGGACCTCGGTATAGCTCTCGAACGTTCCCGACGGGATGATGCTGAAGCCCTGGATGGCTTCCTGCTCCGACTTGAACGAGGTGATGATCGTGTAGAGGATCGGGAAGAAGATCAGCAGGGCGACGATCCAGGCGGCAACCGTCGCGATCGTCTTGTGCCGGGTGGTGACTGAGCGTGCCATCGTAGCCTCCCTTACTTGTCCAGGTTCTTGCCGACGGCGCGCATGGCGAAGAAGGCAACGATGTTAGCGAGAATGACGGCGATCACACCGCCGGCGGATGCCTGGCCGATTTTGAACTCCAGCAACGCCTTCTGGTAGACGAGGAAGGGCAGGTTGGTGGAGGCGTATCCCGGGCCGCCATTGGTGGTGACGAGGATCTCGGCATAGACCGAGAGAAGGAAGATCGTCTGGATCAGGATGACGACCGTGATGGCGCGCGACATGTGCGGCAGCGTCAGATAGATGAAGCGGCTGATGAACCCGGCGCCGTCCATCTCGGCGGCTTCCTTCTGCTCGCCGTCGAGCGACTGCAATGCGGTCAGAAGAATGAGCGTCGCGAAGGGCAGCCACTGCCAGGCGACGATGATGATGATCGCCAGCATCGGATGTTGCCCGAACCAGTCGATCGGCTGGGCCCCGAAGAAGCGGGCTATGTCGGCGAACACCCCGTATTGCGGGTGCATGATCATGTTCTTCCAGACCAATGCGGCCACCGGCGGCATGACGAAGAACGGAGAGATGACGAGGATGCGCACGATGCCCTGGCCCCACATCGGCTGGTCGATCAGCAGCGCCAGAAGGATGCCGCCGATCACCGTGATCAGGAGCACGCTGACCACCAAGGTGAGCGTGTTGAGGATCGACTGCAGGAAGGCCGGGTTGGAATAGAACAGCGCGTAATTCGAGAAGCCGACGAAGCCGTCGCGGATCGGATTGAGCGGGTTGTACTGCTGGAAGGAGAACCAGATGGTGATGACCAGCGGCACGATCATCCAGACGAACAGCAGCACCACGGATGGCGCCATCATGAAACGGGCAAGCGAACGGGTCTGCTGAGTAGCCATGACGGTCACCCTCACTGGTCAGACGGAATTTTCAAAAGGCGTTAAAGGCGGCCGCCCGAACTGGGAACTCGGGCGGCCGTTGCCGGTCAAGGAGGCGACCGGCAGTCGGCACCGGGAGGAGCCTTACTTGATGTATCCGCCCTCGGTCATTGCCGCGGTGGCAGCGTCCTGGGCCTGCTTCAGCGCGTCGTCGACGCTCGACTGGCCGGCAAGCGCCGCCGAGAAGAGCTGGCCGACCGTGGTGCCAAGGCCCTGGAACTCAGGGATGGCGACGAACTGGACGCCGACATAGGGCACCGGCTTGACCGTCGGATGCGTCGGATCGGCGGCATTGATGGAGTCCAGCGTCATCTTGGCGAACGGAGCCGCCTTCTGGTACTCGGCATTGGCGTAGAGCGAGGAGCGCGTGCCCGGAGGAACGTTGGCCCAGCCTTCCTTCGAAGCGACGAGCTCCGCATAGTGCTTGCTGGTCGCCCAGGAGACGAACTTCTCGGCGGCATCCGCTTTCTGCGTGCCGGCGGGGATGGCCAGCGACCAGGCCCACAGCCAGTTGCCGCGCTTGCCCAGGCCATTGTCGGGCGCCAGCGCATAACCGACCTTGTCGGCGACGGTGGAGTTCTTCGGGTCCGAAACGAAGGACGCGGCGACCGTGGCGTCGATCCACATGCCGCATTTGCCCTGCTGGAACAGCGCCAGGTTTTCGTTGAAGCCGTTGGAGGAAGCCCCCTCGGGGCCGTCGGCCTTCATCAGGTCGACATAGAACTGCAACGTGTTCTTCCATTCCGGCTGATCGAACTGCGGCTTCCAGTTCTCGTCGAACCAGCGGGCGCCGAAGGAGTTCGACATGGCGGTCAGGAAAGCCATGTTCTCGCCCCAGCCGGCCTTGCCGCGCAGGCACACGCCGTTCACGCCATTGGCGCGGTCGGTCATCTTGTCGGCGGCCTGCTTGATGAAGTCCCAGGTCGGCGCGTCGGGCATCTTCAGCCCGGCCTTGTCCATCAGGTCCTTGCGGTACATGACGAAGGAGCTTTCGCCGTAGAAGGGCGCGGCATAGAGCTTGCCGTCGACCGAAAGGCCGCCAGCAATGGCCGGGATGATGTCCTTGGCGTCGTAGTCGTCGCCGAGCTTGTCGAGCGGCAAAAGCCAGCTCTGCTTGGCCCAGATCGGAACCTCATAAGTGCCGATGGTCATCACGTCGTACTGGCCGCCCTTGGTGGCGATGTCGGTGGTGACGCGCTCGCGCAGCACATTCTCTTCGAGCGTAACCCAGTTGAGCTGGATGTCGGGGTTCGCCTTGGTGAAGTCCTCGGTCAGCTTTTGCATGCGGACCATATCGCCATTGTTGACGGTGGCGATGGTGATGGATTCGGCGTGTGCGGCGAACGCAAGCGTGCTGGCCGACAACAAGCCCAGGGTGAGCGTGCGAAGTTTCATCAAATTCCTCCCTTGAACCAAGATGAGCATTTGCCTTGGCTTTGGGCAATTACTCACTTGGCGTGAATTATGTCAAGTCGGATTCGATGCTGCAGCGCAGCACCCGGGCGACACCGCAGGCCGGGACGAGCGGAAATTGCCAGGACGAAGAGCGTCCCGGCCGGATACAGTGCGGCAACAGCGGATGGATCTGTGAGACCAGGTGCAGCCCGCAAGCCTGCCGGTCAGCAGGCGATCTCGGCCAGCAGCCAGTCGCGGAAGGCACGGATCTTCGGCACGTTGCGGCGCGCTTCGGGGTAGACCAGCCAAAAGGCATGGCCGTCGTCGCCAACCAGATCGAAAGGCTGGATCAGGCGCCCACCGGCAAGTTCCGCCTTGAACAGCGCCCTGGTCAGGATCGCGACGCCATGACCGGCGATCGCCGCATTGGCCTCATAGGCCTGCGCGCCCATGCTGCTGCCGGGCCGTTTGGCGAGATCGTGCGAGTGCACGCCGGCAGCCTCGAACCATTGCGTCCACCAGATGTCGCCGGGATCGAGGATCGGCAGCCGCAACAGGTCCGCCGGTTCCCTGACGCCGCCGATGCTTGCCGCGAGCTTCGGGCTCAGCATCGGCGTGAAATCGGCATCGAGCAGCTTGTAGGCTTCCAGCCCCGGCCATTTGCCGCCGCCCGACCGGATGGCGAGGTCGACATCCTCGCGGGCGAAATCCGTCAGCCGGCTCGATGTTTCGAGCCGCACGGCAAGGGAGGGATGAGCGATCTGGAATGAGCCCAGATGGTGCGCCAGCCAGTTCGAGGCAAAGGTCAGCACCGTCGTGACGCACAGCAATCCGTCGGCGCCGCCACGCGCCGCCGCATAGGCCTGGCCGAGAATGGCAAAGGCCTCGCTGACCGCTGGCGCAAGGCGCTGTCCAGCCTCGGTGAGTGCGATCTGGCGCGGCCGGCGCAGGAACAGCGGCGCGCCGACCCGTTCCTCCAGCACCTTGATCTGATAGCTGACCGCCGCTTGCGTCATGGCAAGTTCCTCGGCCGCCTTGGTGAAGGAAAGATGCCGCGCCACCGCTTCGAACACCCGGATCGCCTGCAGCGGCGGAAGCTGTGAAACCTGCCGAGAGCTGAGGTCCGGCATAAAGCCTCCTTATGGGTCCTTATCGACGTTCGATTGGCAAAGGCCGCCGTCAAGACCGACATTTCCAGTCAACCCGTCATTCGGGTTCAGGATAGCGAAGGTTGACGATCATGACCATGGCGCAGCAAAAATGCACTTCCGCACCCGATCATCGCTGGTTTTCGTGGCTGACGGATGGATTCGGCTGGTTCGCAGCCAAAAAACGGGCACATCTCGACATCAGGGACCTGTCGCCGCATCTGCAGCGCGATCTCGGTTTTCTCGATGGCAACGACCCTTTCGGGCGGCACAGCTAGCGCGGTTGGTTTTATCGCAAATCAGTTGTGCTTCCGGTCAGATGCTGGCGAGCAGCGCGGCGGCGGTCCGTTCATCGGTGATGAGGCCGTTGATCAGCCGCCGGTTCGCGGCCGCCAGAATGCCCGGCAGCTTTCGTTCTCCCATCGCCAGTGCGATGACCAGCGATTTCTCGCGTGACGGCAGCGACGCCGACGACACCCGGTCGTTGGTGATCCCCTCGATCATGCGGCCTTCCCTATCGAACACCCAGCCGACGATCTCGGCGATGCCCCCGGCCTTCTGCAGCGCCTTCAATTCGCTCTCCGAAATGAAGCCGTCCTCGTAGAGCGGCGCCTTGGGGCCGAGGTCGCCGATGCCGATGAAGGTGACGTCGGCCTCGGCCGCAAGCGCAAGCGTCGGCTGGATCATCGGCTGGTTGAGCAGCATCTCACGCTCCTCCGGCGACGAGGCGATGACCGGCAGCGGCATCGGAAAAGAACGCGCCTTGACCCTGTCGGCCATGGTGAAGATGACGTTGTAGAAAGCGGCCGAGCCGTCCGGCGAGATGTTGCCGGTCAACGACACCACCTTGTGCTGCGGGCATTCCATCGGCGGCAGCTGCTCGATCGCCGCCTTCAGCGTGCGCCCGGTGCCGATCGCCATGACGATCGGCGTCGGTGAACGCAACCGTCGCTCGATCTCGGCGGCAGCCGCCTCGGCGATGCCGATCGTGGTCGAGGACGAGTTGGGGTCGCTCGGCACCACTTCGACCAGATCGAGCGCAAAGCGCGATCTCAGCCGTGCCGCCAGATCGAGGCAGTTGGCGATCGGATGGTCGACGCGAACCTTGATCAAGCCCTCCGACACCGCCAGCGATACCAGCCGCTGCGCCGTTTGCCGCGAGATGCCAAGCGTCGAAGCGATCTGGTCCTGTGTGTTGCCGGCAACATAATAAAGCCAGCCGGCGCGTGCCGCATCGTCCAGCCTGTTGCTGCCACCATCCTGCCGGCTATTCAAAGTCCTGCCTCCCGAGACCGCCGGTCATGAGAGCGGCCCATGCCCACTTTCGCAGGGAACGGCCTGCTGCGCAATTGTCAAATCTCGGGGGCAATTGCTTGCTGTCCCTCGGCGTAGGCACGGCCCAGTTTCTCGTCTCCCCACGATGTCTGTCTCGCCAAGAGACTTGGCTGCGGTCCCGGCAGGCGGCACGTTCTTGCGCTCCGAAGGTTTATCTCCCGGCTCAAACCCTTTAAGGGATGGCAAAAAGGAGCCTCGCATGACGCCGAAAGCGGTTTTCTGGGACATGGACGGCACGCTGGTCGACAGCGAACCGCTGCACGAAGCTGCCCTGGTGGCGGCGATGCGCAATGTCGGCCTTGTCCCGCCGGACGATCTGCATGAGCGCGTGCTCGGCGTCGCCGCCTGGCCGGTCTACGAGATGATGCGCGACGAGTTCGGCCTGGACCTGCCTTTCGACGACTGGATCCTGCGCAAATACGAACACTACCTGCCGCTGGTGGAGAGCTTGAAGCCGCGCCCCGGCGCGATCGAGATCTTCAACGAGCTGCGTGCAAGAGGCATCCAGCAGGCCGTGGTCTCGAATTCGGACAGGATGATCGTCGACGCCAATTTGAGCATGGTCGGCCTGATCTACCCCGGCATGAAGACGATCAGCCGCAACGACGTGCGCGAAGGCAAGCCGCACGCCGAGCCATTCCTGCGCGCCGCGTATCTGGCCGATGTCGACCCCGCGCAGGCGGTGGCGATCGACGATAGCTGGCCGGGCGCCATGGCAGGGCTGGCAGCGGGAATGAAGACGATTTTCTGGCCGGAAAAGCCGATGGAAGGCCCGCCTGGCGCCGTCGTCATCAACAGCGCCGAGGAATTGGGGAAAGAGCTGGGGCTCTGAGGAAAACCGCCCAGGTCGGCGCCGCCCCTCATCCGCCTGCCGGCACCTTCTCCCCGTATAGTGACGGCACGGGGAGAAGGACGCTCAATTCCGGTAGACCGGTTCCTGCTCGTCGAGGATCGCCTTCAACTCGCTGAGATGGCGTTCGGCCTGGCCGGGGTAATCGTCCATCTCGCTCGCCGCCTTTTCGGCGATCGCGTCGGACAGCGTGCGCAGCGGGCGGCCGGTCCACAGCGCCTTGATGTAGGTCTCCGCGGCGCGTTCGAAATAGAACATGCGGTTGAAGGCATCGGCGACCGTGTCGCCGATGACCAGTACGCCGTGATTGCCCATCACCATCACCTTGACCTTGGGATCGACGAGAAGCTGCGAGCAGCGCTCGCCCTCCTCCTCGAAGGCCAGCCCGCCATAGTGCGCGTCGACCACATGGCGGTTGAAGAACATCGCCGAATTCTGGTCGATCGGCGGCAATGTCGAGTCAGCGAGCGATGCCAGCACCGTAGCGTGGATCGAGTGCACATGCATGACGCAGCGCGCGTGACGCACATTGCGATGGATGGCGCCATGCAGCCCCCACGCCGTCGGGTCGGGCGCATTGGGGCCGGAGAGCGTTTCCGGATCGTTGGCATCGATCATCAGAAGGTCGCTCGCCTTGATACGCGAGAAATGCACCTGGTTGGGGTTCATGAGGAATTGTGTGCCCTCATCGTTGACAGCCAGCGAGAAATGATTGGCCACCGCCTCGTGCATATTGAGCCGCGCCGTCCAGCGGAAGGCGCAGGCGAGATCGACGCGCTCCTCATAGTAGGGCAGGTTGGTCAGCGTTTCCTTTTGCAAGCGGGCAAGGCTCATCGAAAAATCCTCCGGTTTCGGCAAGAATGCCGTGGCCAGCCCATTCCCGCAACCGGTTTTGGTTGGTGCAGGGATGCTCACGCCGCCGTGCTGGCAGCGGCAGCGCCGGCTCGCAGGCCGCCATGCTCGACGATGAAATCGATCACCTCCTGCAGACCCTTGCCGCGCGACAGGTCGGTGAAGCCGAACGGCCGCTTGCCGCGCATGCGGCCGGCGTCGCTCTCCATCACGTCGAGGTTGACGTTGACGTAAGGAGCCAGATCGCTCTTGTTGATGACCAGGAAATCGGAGCGGGTGATCGCCGGCCCGCCCTTGCGCGGAATCTCCTCGCCCTGGCAGACCGAGATGACATAGAGCGTCAGGTCGGCGAGATCCGGCGAGAAGGTGGCGGCAAGGTTGTCGCCGCCGGATTCGATGAAGACGATGTCGAGATCCGGGAATTTCCTGTTCATCTGCGCGATCGCCTGCAGATTGATCGAGGCATCCTCGCGGATCGCGGTATGCGGGCAGCCGCCGGTCTCGACACCCATGATGCGGTCCTCGGGCAGTGCCTGCAGCCGCGCCAGCATCATGGCGTCTTCCTTGGTGTAGATGTCGTTGGTGACGACGGCGATGGAAAACTCGTCGCGCAGCGCCTTGCACAGTTTTTCGGTCAGCGTCGTCTTGCCCGAACCGACCGGGCCGCCAATGCCGACGCGCAGCGGACCATTTGTCTGTGTCATGCGGGAAACTCCGTGATGGCGAGGATGGCAAAGCCGAGCCCGATCAACAGGCACAGCGGCGAATAATAGCGGACATCGAGCCGCGCGAAAGGCTGTTCAGGCGTCAGCCGCCGCCACCATGGCGTGAAGCCGGCTATGCCGCGCCCCAGGAACACCAGACCGATGAGCAGCGACGTGGCGGCGAGACCCTCCTTGGGGAAGGGTGAAGCGAAGACTCCCATGAGCGCCAGCGGCCATAGTGTCGCCAGGCACAAGCACGCGGCAACGGCGAAACTGGCAAACGGCGTTGGCATCTCATCGACGCCGCGAAAGCCGACCACGGCGCGAGCGCAGGAGGCTGCGTCCTGGCCCGGCCAGATGCCGCCAAGACCCCAATAGACATGCAGCGCGGTGATCAGGAGCAGAACAGTCGAAAGCGAGAAGGCGAGAAAAATCATGAGCGGAACAGTCGCGAATACTGGGTTTCATGCTTCATCGCCATGACATCGGAGACGAAGGCGCAGCCACCGAGATCGTCGAGTGTCGAGCGCGCGGCGCGGCTTGCGGTCGCCAGGGCCAGCGGCTCGAAGCCGGCTAACAACGTGGTCGCGCCGCTCTGGCCGACGATGCCAAGCCGGATCGCTGCCTGCACAAGGTTGGAGAAGAAGGTTTGCAGGAAGGCTGACAGCGCATCCTGAAGCGCGATGCCGTTGCCACCCGCAATGGCGCCGACGGCGACGCAATAGGCGCATCCGGCCGGCAGGCGCTCCAGCACCGGATTAGGCCAGGCGGCCGCCGCTTTGAGGAAGGCTCCACCCTGCAGCATGGTCTCGGTATGGCGTTCGCGCGAGCCGGCCAGGGCTTCGGCGAGTGCCGCCACTTCATCGAGATCACCGGTGCCGCGTGCCCGGCGCCAGCTCTCGGCGAACAGCACGGCGTCGTTCCAGCCCGAGCCCATCTCGACCAGCGTCTCCAGCCAGCCGGCGAGGCTCCCGGCATCGGCAACCAACCCGTCCTGCACCGCCCGCTCGAGACCATGGCTGTAGGAAAAGCCGCCGACCGGAAAGGCAGGCGACAGCCACGCCATCAGCCGCAGCAGGGCGATGTTCGAAGGCTGGTCAGTCATGATCGTGGTGATGGCCGGCATGACTGTGCGAATGGGAACGCGATTCGCCATGAGAATGGCTGTGCGCTTCGGCGTGGGCATGCGCATGGCCGTGATCGTGGCTTTGCCTGCCATGCCCGGAATAGGCGCCGCGCACCGGCTTGAACGGTTCGGAAACGTCGGTCACGGTGGCGCCCAGCCCCTCCAGCATCGCCTTGATGACATGGTCGCGCAGGATGAGGATGCGTCCGGCCTCGATGCCTGCCGCGAGATGGCGGTTGCCGATATGCCAGGCGAGCTCGGCCAGATGCACGCCATCGCGGGCGCGGATGTCGTAGACCTCTTCCGGTGCCGCGATGATCTCGATATGGCCGCCATTCTCCAGCACCAGCCGGTCGCCATCGTTCAAGGCGACGGGTTCGGGCAGGTCGACCAGCACCTTGCCGCCGTCGGCAAGTTCGATGGCCCGGCGGCGCAGATGCCGCTCGTCATGGGCGAGAATGGCCCGGCCGGACGGTAGGGTGGTTCCGGCAGCGCCGGCGGACAGCACCGAGACGGCGCGCGGGAATTTGGTGAAGTCGGTGTTGAGGTTGAGTTTCATTTCATGGATTTCCCATTTGCTTGTGCCCGCACACACGCGATCCAATGGCCTTGTACATGTCGAACCCTGCCTTTCCCCAACAAAGCTAGACCATCGCGTTCGTTCAGACGATGGTGTCGAAGAGCCGCAGGATGAACGATATCTGGTAGATAAGCGCCGCCGTGACAAAGGCGATGTGGAAGCGGCGGTCGCGCACCAGGATCGCGATGATACAGAGCACGACGAAGACCGGCGTGCGGAACAGATATTCGCTGCCGAAGCGGGCGAAATGCTCCGGCCCCTTCAGCAGCGTGTCGACCACGTCGAGCAGATAGGTCGCCGCCAGCAGGCCGAAGAACCACGCCCGGCGCGAATAGAAAAAATCCTCGTAGCTGGTGTAGTCCAGCATCGAATCTGGGAACAAAAGCGCGCACAGCAGGAACAGCGTGATCGCGTAGAAAATGATGAACAAATATTTGCCGAAGGTCCAGGTCTCGACGGCGTAGAGGCCGAACTCCCACCACCAGAAATGCACCAGCATCAGGAGCACCGAGACGACCCAGGCCAGATGCACGGTATAGAGCTTGTACTGGCCGGGATGCTGGACGATGCGCGCCACCCCCGACAGCAGGCGGGCGACACCAAGCCCGATCACCATGCCCATGACGATTCGGATGTGCGGGAAGATGTCGTGGGCGGAAGCGATTTCGGTGGTCATGCTCGATCACAATGCAGCTGTTGGTTGGCCGCATAGTGCTGCCTTCCACCAAGGGCTGCAACGGATAATGCTCGCCCGGTGGAAGCGCCGCTTCAAAACAGAAAATACCGTTGCGCCATCGGCAGCACCGTCGCCGGCTCGCAGGTCAGCAACTCGCCGTCGGCGCGCACCTCGTAGGTTTCCGGATCGACCTCGACATGCGGCGTGGCGTCGTTGAGCACCATCGAATGCTTGCCGATGCCGCCGCGGGTGTTTTCGACGGCGACGAACTGCTTGTCGACACCGAGCCTGCCATGCAGTCCCGACTCGAGCGCTGCCTTCGAAACGAACGTCACCGACGAGTTGGTCCTGGCCTTGCCATAGGCGCCGAACATCGGCCGGTAATGCATCGGCTGCGGCGTCGGGATCGAGGCGTTGGGGTCGCCCATCGGGGCGGCGGCGATCATGCCGCCGATCAGCACCATGTCCGGCTTGACGCCGAAGAAGGCCGGGTTCCACAGCACCAGGTCGGCGCGTTTGCCGACCGCGATCGAGCCGATGTCTTTCGACAGCCCATGCGCGATGGCCGGGTTGATCGTGTATTTGGCGATGTAGCGACGGACGCGGAAATTGTCGTTGTTGCCGGTCTCCTGCGGCAGCGAGCCGCGCTGGCGCTTCATCTTGTCGGCCGTTTGCCAGGTGCGGATCGCGACTTCGCCGACGCGGCCCATGGCCTGCGAATCCGACGAGATGATCGAGAAGGCGCCGATGTCGTGCAAAATGTCTTCCGCCGCGATGGTCTCCTTGCGGATGCGGCTTTCGGCAAAGGCGATGTCTTCGGGGATCGACGGCGACAGATGATGGCAGACCATCAGCATGTCGAGATGCTCGGCCAGCGTGTTGACCGTGTAGGGCCGCGTCGGATTGGTCGAAGACGGAATGACGTTGGGCAGGCCGCAGACCTTGATGATGTCGGGCGCATGGCCGCCGCCGGCGCCCTCGGTGTGGAAGGCGTGGATGGTGCGGCCCTTGATGGCGGCGACCGTGTTCTCGACAAAGCCGGATTCGTTCAGCGTGTCGGTGTGGATCATCACCTGCACGTCGTAATCGTCGGCGACCGACAGGCAGCAATCGATGGCCGCCGGCGTCGTGCCCCAGTCCTCGTGCAGCTTCAGCGAGCAGGCGCCGCCCAGCACCATTTCCTCGAGCGCGGCGGGCAGCGAGGCATTGCCCTTGCCCGACAGGCCGATGTTCATCGGAAAGGCGTCGAAGGACTGGATCATGCGGGCCATGTGCCATGGCCCCGGCGTGCAGGTGGTGGCCAGCGTGCCGTGCGCCGGACCGGTGCCGCCGCCGAGCATGGTGGTGATGCCTGACATCAGCGCCTCCTCGATCTGCTGCGGGCAGATGAAGTGGATATGCGCGTCGAAGCCGCCTGATGTCAGGATCTTGCCTTCGCCGGCGATGATCTCGGTTCCGGGGCCGATGATGATGGTAACGCCATCCTGCGTGTCCGGATTGCCCGCCTTGCCGATGGCCGCGATGCGCCCGTCGCGAAGCCCGACATCTGCCTTGAAGATGCCTGCACTGGCATCGATCACCAGCGCGTTGGTGATCACGGTATCGACGGCGCCTTGCGCCCTGGAAACCTGGCTCTGGCCCATGCCGTCGCGGATCACCTTGCCGCCGCCGAATTTCACCTCTTCGCCATGGATGGTGAGATCCTTCTCGACCTCGATGAACAGTTCGGTGTCGGCAAGCCGTACTCTGTCGCCGACCGTCGGGCCGTACATCTGCGCGTAGGCGGCGCGGGTAATTCTGGCCATCAGCGATTGCTCCCGAAATGCGGTTTGCCGAAATGCGGTTGGATTGAAGCGCGGCTGCACATTGCTGCCATCCTATGGTCACGCAATGACCTGCTGGGCGACACCTTCTGATCCCATTTGGCGGTTGAGGTTAGGGCGTCACCCCAGACCGACCGTTTGCCAATCGATGGAAAGGAAAATCCATGCGCAAAACGATAGTTCTTGCCGCCGCCGCCAGCCTGATGCTGGCGGGCGCCGCCAGTGCCCAGCAGCAACCCGCGCCACAGCCCGCTCCGGCGCCGGCAACGCCTGCTCCAGCCACGCCCCAGGCTCAGCCGGCCGTTCCGACGATCCAGAGCGTCAACATCGTCGACATCACGGAGCTGCCAAAGGACACCCAGACGCAGGTCAACCAGGTGATCGCCCAGCGCGGCGATGACGGCTTGAAGAAACTGCGCAGCTCGATCGACGCCACACCCAAGGTCAAGTCGGCGCTCGAGGCCAAGGGAATGACCTCGGCGCAGGTGGTCGCAGCCAGTATGGAACCCAATGGCGCACTGACCCTGATCACCAAGAAGGCGAGCTGACGCCACGGCATGGCGGGCCGGCATCCGGCCGGCCGGCCGCATCGGGAAAGGAACCTTCGCCGGGCCGGATTCGTTTTGTTCTTTTCGCGCTAACCCGCGCCCCGAAACGATTTCTCTCAGGAGCGAGCGATGGCGATCACTTCTTTCTCGACCAGAATGCAGGCAGTCGCCGCCATGGCGTTCCTGGCGGCGGCTGGTCCTGCTGCCGGACTGAAGGCGCAAGGACTGGAAAGCACGGAGACCGTCAATCGCATCGTCGGCTCGCAGGTCAAGCAGGAAGAGGCCAAGGCCAACTCTGAGGCCGGCAACGTCAACACGGCGATCGACCGCACGCGTGAAAACATCGGCACGGTGCGCAAGACATCCAAGCTCGACAAGGTCGACATCGTGTTCCTCACCGACGCCGCGCGCAGCGAAGGCGGCCCGCCGCCGGAGATCGAGGCCAAGGTCAAGCAGCATCAGGACGACATTACGGAGCTGCGCAAGGAGATCGAGGCCAACGCGCTGCTGTTCAACGCCATCGAATCGCGGCGCGTGCAGGCGCAGGATGTCCTCGCCGTCGAATTCGACAATCCCGGAAAGATCGTCATCTACGCCGCGGCCAAGCCATCGAACTGAGCTGAGCGCGCCGGAAGATTTCACAGCTTGCCCATCACCTTCTGCTGAAATCCGTAGACCTCGCGCTTGCCGCCGAGCGGCACCAGCGTGACGTCGCGCTCCTGGCCCGGCTCGAAGCGCATGGCCGTGCCCGCGGCAATGTCGAGGCGCATGCCCCTGGCGCGCTCACGGTCGAATTTCAGCCCCTCATTGGTCTCGAAGAAATGGTAGTGGCTGCCGACCTGGATCGGCCGGTCGCCGCTGTTGGCGACTTTCAGGGTGACGGTCTGCAGGCCCTTGTTGAGCTCGATGTCGCCGCCCACCGTGATGATTTCACCGGGGATCATGGTCACCCTCACACGATGCCGAAGGCGAGACCGATGCCGATCGCCGCGCAGGCGGCACCGGCAGCGCGGGCCAGGCCACGAAACCGGATGCCGAGACCGAGACCGGTGGCGATGCCGGTGGCATGCAGCAACAGCGTGGCGGTGGCAAAGCCGGCCATGTATTCAAGCCCGCCGGCATTCTCCGGCACCTCGGTGCCATGCGCGTGGCCGTGGAAAAGTGCGAACAGGCCGATGATGGCGACGCCGGCCGAGACCGGCAGATCGATCGCCAGCGCCACCAGCAGTCCGAGTGTCACGACCGATGCCAGTATGCCCGGTTCGACGAAGGGCAGCGGCATATGCAGCATGCCCAGCGCGCCGCCGACCACCATGACGCCGACAAAGGCAGCCGGCCAGGCAAGAACCGCCTTGCCGCCCTTGAGCGCCGCCCACAGCCCGACCGCGATCATCACCGTCATGTGATCGAGGCCGGAGAGCGGGTGCATGAAGCCGGCCGTGAAGGAGGAGGTGGTGCCCAGGCCGACATGGGCATAGGCCGGCAGGGCGGCGGCCAGCAGCAGGATCGCCGACAGGCAGAGGCGTTTGGCGGATATCATTCTGTTTGCCTTTCGTTTTGCTCGGTCTGGTGTTCACGCCGCCTTGCGGGGGCCGCAGCCTTCGGCCTTGAGTACGCGTTTGCTCGACGCAGGATATTTCTTCAGCATCGCTGCCGGGCGGATCGGCCGCGCCGAAAAACCACCACCGCAATTGGGGCAGATGCCGCCCAACACCTGTTCCACGCATCCGGCGCAAAAGGTGCACTCGAAGGTGCAGATCAGCGCATCCGTCGCCTCGGGCGGCAGGTCCTTGTCGCAGCATTCGCAGTTGGGACGCAGCTCCAGCATCCTGTCCTCCTCAACGGATCGGTTCGTGCACGGTCACCAGCTTGGTGCCGTCGGGAAACGTCGCCTCGACCTGCACGTCATGGATCATCTCGGCGATGCCTTCCATGACTTGCGCGCGGCTGACGACATGAGCGCCGGCTTCCATCAGTTCGGCGACCGGACGGCCGTCGCGGGCGCCTTCGACGACGAAATCGGTGATCAGCGCAATCGCTTCCGGATGGTTGAGCTTGACGCCGCGTTCGAGCCGCTTGCGCGCCACCATCGCCGCCATGGCGATCAGCAGCTTGTCCTTTTCCCTCGGCGTCAGGTTCATGCGTTTCCCTGGATTGGTAGAGGCAGGCCTATAGTGACCATAATTTGGGCAACCCCGCCCTTCCGTTGAGCAATTCGACGAGTGGAACCAGCCGCTGGCGCAGTCGGTAGCCATCCCCGGCGTAGAGCCTCGCAAGAAGCTTGCCAGATTTCTTCACGCACCAGGCGCTGGCGCTGCCCTGGTCGCCGACGATCTCCAGAACCGGATCGAGCAGGGCTTCGGCGCGCGGCGACACCAGAAGCAGCGTCGCCACCGCGATCGCGCCGCCGGCAACCGCCGGGCGATCGAGCGTTGCGGCGATATCGGGTCCGATGCGGAAATCCTCGGCATGAACGAGGGCGCCATCCTGACGCACACGCCAGCGGTCATGGAAGTTGCCCTGCGTGGCGCGTTCGCCCATCGCCAGGCGGCCGAAGACGGCGGCTTCCAGCACCAGCGCCTCGGCGCCGACGGCAAGCTCGACGTCGAGCGTACGGGCAAAGGCCGCCCTGTCGAAGACGATGGTTTCCTGCGGCAGCCAGGCGATGCGGCCGTTTTCGCCTACCGACAAATTGACCCGCACTTCGGCATGGTCGGATGCCGCCCGGTAGATCTTCTCGCAGGCCTGCGTGGTGATCGATGCCGAAGCGGCCGCGCCGACATCCACGTCCCAGGCGATACGGTCGCCGCCCGTCATTCCGCCGGCGGTGTTGATCAGCACCGCTTCGAGCGGATCGGCCGAGACGGCCGGCATTCTTATCTTGGCGGCGCCGTCCTGATAGAGGCGCCGCAGGCGCGTGCGGCCCTCACTGAGCGCACAGGAAAGCCGCGCCACGCCCGCAACGCGCTGCGTCGAAATCCCGCCATGTTCGCCCATATCCATGCCTGCACGTTAAGCACTCCGGCGGCTTTGTCGATATGGAGTTCGATATAGCTTGTTGCTTGACAACGTTTCGGTTTCTATAGAGGGAACCACCTTGGTACGGTCATGCTGCGCTTGGCGGGGGTATTAAACGACGACGGCGGCTTGATACCAGGAGAAAAAGGGGCGCTGCTCAGTCGGCGTCGGGAAACGCGAGATAGTGGGGAAGGAACCGAATGGCCGACCAGCTGGCAACGGATATCATCGCGAAGATCAAGGCTCATGCCGAGCCGGGCGGCGAAGAAATCACCACCACCACCGAATTGACCTCGCTTGGCATCCATTCGCTCGAGCTGACGGAGATTATCTTCGATCTTGAGGAAGAGTATGGCATCGAGATCGAGATGAACACGGTCGACGCCTGGAGCAATCTGAAGAACGTCGGCGACATGGTCGAAGCTGTGCGCGCGCTGATCGCGAAAAAAGCCTGAACTGAATGCGGCAGCGCGTTGTCATCACCGGCATGGGCGGCATTTGCGGGCTCGGCACCAGCGCGCCCGCGATCTGGAACGAGATGCGCGCCGGCCGCTCGGCCATCGGCCAGATCACAAGTCCCCAACTGCATGATTTGAAGGTCAAGGTCGGCTGCGAAATCAAGACGCTTCCCGATCACGGCATCGACCGCAAGCAGACCGTGTCGATGGACCGCTTCAGCCTGCTGGCGACGATCGCAGCCAGGGAAGCCATGCAGCACGCCGGCCTGGTCTCGAATGAAGCCACCACCTATCGGATGGGCACCGTCGTCGGTGTCGGCGTCTGCGGCTGGGAGGCGATCGAAGAGAGCTATCGGGCCATCCTGGTCGAGGGCAAGAACCGCGCCGGCATCTTCACCGTGCCAAAGGTCATGCCAAGCGCGGCCTCTGGCCATGTCAGCATGAATCTGGGCCTGCGCGGCCCGGTCTTCGGCGTCACCTCGGCCTGTTCGTCGTCCAACCACGCCATCGCCTCGGCTGTCGACCAGATCAGACTTGGCCGCGCCGATGTGATGGTCGCCGGCGGCACCGATGCGCCGCTGGTCTGGGGCATCCTGAAGGGCTGGGAAGCATTGCGCGTGCTGGCGCCCGACACCTGCCGGCCATTTTCGGCCGACCGCCAGGGACTGTCGCTCGGCGAGGGCGCCGGCATGGCGGTCCTGGAGACGTACGAGCACGCCATGGCGCGCGGCGCCACCATCCTTGCCGAGGTCGCCGGCGCCGGCCTCTCCGCCGATGCCTCCGACATTGTCGCGCCGACCGTCGAAGGGCCGACGGCGGCCATGCGCGCCTGCCTCGCCGATGCCGGCTTCAATCCCGAGGATGTCGACTACCTCAACGCCCATGGCACCGGCACCAAGGCCAACGACCAGATCGAGACGGCAGCGATCAAGCGCGTCTTCGGCGACCATGCCTACAAGCTTTCGGTGTCGTCGACCAAGTCGATGCACGCCCATTGCCTCGGCGCATCGGGTGCGCTGGAGATGATCGCCTGCGTGATGGCGATCCGCGAAGGCATCGTGCCGCCGACGGCCAATTTTCGTGAGGCCGATCCCGATTGCGACCTCGACGTCACGCCGAATGTGCCGCGCGAGCGCAAGGTGCGCGCCGCGATCAGCAACGGCTTCGCGTTCGGCGGCACCAATGCCGTGCTGGCTTTCAAGGCTGTCTGATCTAAGGGGCGGGCGGATCTGCCCCAGGCCGGCCATTCCGTTGACTGTCCGTGCACGGTGAAACCCTTCGCCGCCATATTGATCGTGCCGTGCGCCGCGTCTAATCCTTGGCCGACCCGCCAAAACCGCGCCGCTCGGCGCGAATCCTCATCCAGGAGCTTCCATGGCAGACCTGTCCGCCTTTCCGATCGCAACGCGTTGGCCGGCCAAGCATCCGGACCAGCTCCAGCTCTATTCGGCGACAACGCCGAACGGGGTGAAGATATCGATCGCCTTGGAGGAACTCGGCCTTCCTTACGAGCCGCATTGGGTCAACATCGGCCAGAACGAAAGCTGGACACCGGAATTCCTGTCGCTCAATCCCAACGGCAAGATACCGGCGATCATCGATCCCAACGGCCCGGACGGCAAGCCGATCGGCCTGTTCGAATCCGGCGCCATCCTGCTCTACCTTGCTGAAAAGACCGGCCTGCTCATGCCCATTGATGGCGCGCGCCGCTACGAGACCATCCAGTGGGTGTTCTTCCAGATGGCCTCGGTCGGGCCGATGTTCGGCCAGGTCGGCTTCTTCCACAAATTCGCCGGCCGCGAGATCGCCGACAAACGCCCTCTCGAGCGCTATCGCGACGAGTCAAAGCGACTGCTCGGCGTGCTCGACGGCCGGCTGAAGGGGCGCAAGTGGATCATGGGCAATGACTACACCATCGCCGACATCTCGCTGCTCGGTTGGGTGCGCAACCTGATCGGATTCTACGAAGCACGCGAACTCGTCGGCTTTGACGATTTCGCCCATCTGGGAACGTGGCTGGAGCGCGGCCTGGCGCGGCCGGCGGTGCAAAAAGGCCTGACCATCCCGGCCAAGGGATAGAAAAACCAGCCTCCGAAGCGCGGCTATTTCGCCTTCGCTTTGGCTTTCGAACCGCCTTTGCCCATGACGGAAGCAGCGAGCGACGCAGCACCTCGGGCGGCGACCATGACTGCGCCGGCAGCGACGTTGGCCGTGGCCTTGGCCGTGCGCATCGCACTGCCGCCCAAGGAGTCGCTGGAACTCGCGGGCTTCTTCGGCTTTGCGGCTTTTGGCGCGGCTTTCGCTGCGGCCGGCACCACTTTCTTCGGCGCTGCCTTGCCGAAAGCCGGCTTGGCGTCCTTTGAACGGCCTGTCATCGCCGGGCCGGCGCCGGTTTTGGATTGGGTCGCCTTGCCCTTGGCGGGCGCAGGCTTTTTTGCCTTGGTTGCCATTGGACCGAATCCCTCTTTTGGCACAATTGTCGTGTCGGGATAACGGCCTGAAAGTCTTAAGGTTCCCCTTGCACAATCCGTCGAATCAAGCGGAAAGGCCGATCACCAGATCGGCGGCACTGCGCCGCGCGAGCACGCGCTCGATGTTGGGCAGGTCGTTGGAAGCGATCCAGGCGCGCGCATCTTCATCGGAGCGGCCATGCTCGTGCCAGCGCTCCATCAGGCGGCGCTCGAGCTCGTTGCGCGGCACGTCGACGAAGATCGAGAAATCGAACAGCGGCGCCAGCCGCGACCACGGCTCTTCGTCGAGCAGCAGGTAATTGCCCTCGACCAGGATGAACTTGGTTTCTGTGGCGACGATCGAGGCTGCGGCGCGCGACAGTTCCATGCTGCGGTCGAAGACCGGAATGGCGATGTCGGGTTCACCGGCACGGATACGCTTCAGCAAGGCCTCAAAACCGGCAAAGTCGAAGGTTTCCGGCGCGCCCTTGCGTGCGCGCAGACCGCGCCGCTCGAGCACGGCGTCGTCATAGTGGAAGCCGTCCATCGGTACGACCTCCGCTGCCCCTTCGGGCAGCAGTTCATGCAGCCTTGCCGACAGCGTCGACTTGCCGGCGCCCGGTGGACCGGCAATGGCGACGATGAAGCGGTTTGCCTTGCCGGCACGCTTGAAGATGGTGGCGGCGAGATGGGCGATTTCGGACATGAGAGCCTCTCTGGCAGAGCTTCAGATCCACCATGTTCCGCATGATGATTTCGGCCACATCTTGGCGACAGTTCACGGAAATTTCAAACCCTGCGGCCGCGCAATCACACCTACGAGGCCAGCGGCTGGCCGATGCGCAGGAAATCGCTGTCGAAGGGAACCTCCCGCGTCGAACCACCGGCTTGCAGCCGCATGCGGCCATCCGCCGTCATGACGTCCCGCGGCGGCTCGCCGCCCGACAGCGGCAGGATGCCGATGACGTGGCGAAAGGACACGCTTTGGCCTTCGCCCAGCGCAAAAGCGGTCGCCACCCCTTCGCGCTTCAGCCAGTTGTCGCCGATCGAGGCGGCATGGCCGACGGCAGCGCGGCCATCCTCGATGCCGAGCACGCCAAGGTGGCGGCCGCTCCATGGGGCGTAGTCGCGCCCGCCATTGCTGAACCACAGCATGGTGATTGGCAGTTCGGCCGGGTTCTTCAGCACCAGCACCAGATCGTCCTCGGCCTGTCGTGCAAGCGCGGTCCATCCCGGCCCGCCATGGTCGGCTTCGACCAGCGTGATGAAATCCTCGCGGCGGTCATCCATGCGGTATTCCGTCAGGTCGAGCGTGCCGCCGCCGGCGGCGGGAAAATGGCCGAGATCGGTGGAGCGCGCCGGATAGGCGAGCATGAAGCGGCCGCGTGCGGGATCGGGCTCCAGCGGATCGTCCAGCGTCGCGGCAAAACGCTTGGGCGAAAAGGCCAGCCTGCCGCCGCCGGTCATGGCCGTCATCGGGTGATGGGCGACCGGGATGGCACCATGGCCGCCTGAAAACGCATGCTCCTGGTAGAGGAAGGGATGGCCGTCGCGCAGCGTCAGGATCTTGTCGACCGAAGCGCCCATCACCTCGTGCCGCAGGCGATAGACGGCGCGCCAGCCATCGTCGGTCGCGACACTTTCGACGACATCCCAGGCACTGTTGGCCGTCCAGCCATGCAGCGGCGCTTCCTCGACATCGCTGCGCGAAAACGGCGCGCAGAGGAAATCGCCGGACAGCCGAACCGTGCCTTCCGGCAGGTCTTTCGGCAGCGTCTCGTTCGCATCGACCCAGGGCGCGCGATGCAGCGGCTTCAGCTGCCGCCCACCGCCCTCGACGACCATGTCGGCGATGTGGCCGACCGTGAGGTCGAGCGAAACCGAAATGCCTCTGGCCTTGATGGTGTGGATGGTCATTTGCGCTGTCACCGATTCTGAAGGCACAAACAGAACCCGTTCGGCGGCGGTTGCGCAAGCACTGCGACAGGGCATTTTTGCATCGCGCACCTTCACCTTCCCCACAAGGGGAGGGTGAGCTACTGTCGCTTGTATTCCCGCACCGGCGACTTGGTGTCGTCGGTATAGGTAACCTGCACCGACATCGATTTCACGCTGTCGGCGACCTTGAAATAGGGCTGGTAGTCGTATGGGATGGCGTAGGGGTCCTTCTTGTCGCAAGGCGGCATCTTGATCTCCTTGTCGAGTGCCGCGCCGTTCAGGCTGTAATGCACCTGTTTGATGGCGCAGCGGTAGGACAGCATCTGGGTGAAATAGACCAGGCCGTGGTTGCCGCTGGCATCGAAGGCGATCCACGAGGTCCAGAACTGGTCGAGGATCTGCTTGTTGCCTTGCTGAAGCGCTGTCTCGGGGTCGAAGCGGATGTCGAACGGGCCGGTCTCGCGGCCCCTGATGTCGAGATATTTGATCGCAATGATTCCCGCCACCGTGCTGTCGGGCATCTCGAAGCTCGGATTGGCCATCGGCTTGCCGGTCGTCTGGTCGTTCATGGCCAGGAAACCGGTGTCGGTGAACGGACCGCTGTCGCCCATGCGCCAGGAGATGGCGGTCGCCGGCTCGGGCAGCGAGATGGTCATCGACCAGCCCTGGTTGGAGCGCATCGGCGTCAGCGAAGGCACGAAGCGGGCGGGGTCGAGCACGTCGCCAAGCGCCGCCAGCCGGCTGCGGCTGCGGTCCAGCCAGTCGGCCAACTGCGTCTGGTCGACGAAATATTTGAGCAACCCGCCATCCTTTTCGTAGGACGTGAACTTGGTCAGCGCCTTGGCCTCGTTGCGCTTGTCGGCCAGCGTCTGGGCGCCGAGGCGGTCTTCGGAAAACTCCTGCGCCAACAGGAAATAGGCCGGCGCGAAATCTGGATTGGCTGATATGAAGGCGTTGAGCTTGTCGAGGCGCTGGGCGTCGTCGAACTGCTGGATATGCACCAGCTTGATCGACAGCGCCTTGCCCTTGTCGGCAAGCGCGCCGAACACCTCGCGCGCGCCGGCCTTGCCGTCCTGCACCCGAAGCAGCGCGGCAAAGCGCGTGTAGGGATCGATGGCGTCGACGTCGAAGCCGGCAAAGGCGAGGTAGGAGCGCCGCGCATTCAGCATGTCGCCGGACAACTCGTAGACGCGGGCATTGTGGTAGAACTCGTCCGGCCGCTTCGGCTCGGCGATCGCCCCGCCCTGCGCGGCAAGGGCGGCAAAGCCCTTGGCGATGATGTCGATCGAGGCGGCGATCTGCTGCGTCGTCGCCTGCAGCTTCTCGGTCTGGGCCTGCTGCTGCGCCTGGCCGGCGACCAGCGTCTCGGTCTCCTTCTTCACCTCGTCGGTGGTCTTCTGCACTTCCGCCGTCTGCTCAGTCTGCTGCTGCTGGACGGACGCGATCTCGTCGGTCTTTTTCGCCGCCGTGTCGGTCGACTGCTTGACCGCGTCGACCGTCTTTTGCGTCTGCGTGACGGTCTGCTCGATCTTCGCAACTTTCTCGGTAACGATGCCCATCGACTGCTGCAGCCCGGCAATGGCCGGCACCAGGCTGGCGATCACCCCATGCTGGGCGTTGGTCTGCTGCTGCAGGCCGTAGACGCCGCCGGCGACGGCCGCCGCACTGGTGGCGAAGATCAAGGCCGGCAGCGCCTTGGCCGCCAGCACCAGCCGGAGCACGATGGCAATGGCGATGATGATTGCGGCCACCGCAGCGACCAGCGCGATATAGGCGGCGAACGGCGCCAGCGGATTGAGGATGTCGGATACGGCACCCCCGACAAAGGCGACGCTGCCAGCCCATTTGCCGGTGCGGCTGAGTGATGCCCTGATAAGCGAGGGCGCAGCGCCCCCGGCCCCGATGTTCGTCATGCCAAGCCCCCAAGCCCTCGATACCACGCCCCTTCCCACGGGAAACGCGGCCTTGGCAAGCAAAGACACGGGAAAACCGGCGTTTTCGGGGCGGATGCCAAGCTTGCGAGGCTCGACAATCCTGGGGCTAACCGGCATTAACCAAATGGACGCAACAGCCGCGTTACGTTAGCGTCGTCTCATCTCAGCAACAGCCGACCCAGAACAGTCCAGCCCTTGTCCTACCTGCGTCCCTTTCCGCTCATCCAGAGAGTTTTTGCGGCACTAGCCCTGCTGGTGCTGCTGGCCGGCTGCGCCACGACGCCGCCCGACAGCGTGCTGGCCGTGCCCGCGCCGGCGCAGAAATATGCGGCCATCGTGGTTGACGCCAGGACCGGCAAGCAGCTGTTCGAGGTCAGCTCGACGGCGCAGCGCTACCCCGCCTCGCTGACCAAGATGATGACGCTGTATCTTTTGTTCGAGGCGCTGGAGTCCGGCCGCGTCAGCAAGCAGACGCAGATCCCGGTGTCGGACCATGCCGCCTCGCAGCCGCCGACCAAGATGCGCTTCCGGCGCGGCGAGAGCATCGACGTCGATTCCGCGATCCGCGCCATCGTCGTCAAATCGGCCAATGACGTGGCGGTGGCGGTCGGCGAATATCTCGGCGGCTCGGAGGATCAGTTCGCCGCCATGATGACATCCAAGGCGCGCCAGCTCGGCATGACCAGCACCACCTTCCGCAACGCGTCGGGCCTGCCCGACGATGGCCAGATGACGACGGCGCGCGACATGGCGGTGCTCGGCATGGCGCTGCATCAGCGCTTTCCCCAGCAGTTCCACTATTTCTCCGAAAGCGACTTCATGTTCCGCGGCCGGCTGGTGCGCGGCCACAACGACATGCTCGGCCGCGTGCGCGGCGTCGACGGCATCAAGACCGGCTACATCAGGGCGTCCGGCTTCAACATCGTCACCTCCTACAATGCCGACGGCCGCAATTTGATCGTCGTGGTGATGGGCGCCGACTCAGCCCGCCAGCGCAACGACCATGTCGAAGCGCTGATCCAGCGCAGCCTGTCGCCGACCACGGACGGCGCCAAGACCAGGCTGATGTTCGCGGAACAGTGAGGAGTGGTCCGCGTAGCGGACAAAAAGCCAATTGCTTGGCTTTTTGAACGACGAACGCCCTGAGCCTGCGAAGGGCGAGCTGCCGGTAGCAAGCATCGCGCTTGGCTGCGCGGGGATGGATGTCGATAGGAATTTTTTCTTGACCCTGAGGGCAGCTATGCTACTATTTTCGGTATGGTGCTGAGTCGCGCCAATTGATCGACTGGAAACGTGACCCGCCCGCAAGGCGGGTTTTTTGTTGCCCGCCGCCCTGCAGAACCTTGTGCACGTTGGCGGGGACAGCGCCCCCCCCTCTGTCCTGCCGGATCTTCGTCGCTCGGAAAGCCAAGCAATTGGCTTTCCACCCGCTACGCGGACCGCTCCTCAACCCCCGCAGGGGGGAGATTGGCAGCTTCGGCGCTCCGCTCACTCCTGTGACGGTGGAAATTGGCGAAAGCCGGGACAACAGCCAATCTCCCCCCTTGAGGGGGAGATGTCCGGCAGGACAGAGGGGGGTGATTGCCGCAAACATCGGGCAAGTTCTTCCCGCTCCGGCCAATCTGGAACGTCTCCACCCGCCCTGAGAGGCGAGCCGCCGCCAGCCACATCGCCTTCTCCGATCAAAAACACTTGTCCGGCCTGCGAAATCCGTGCCCGGCGCTGGCTATGCGCCGCCACCTCTGTCTATCGTCGCCCAGCACCCTCAGGAGCCCACCATGAGCACCGTCCCCAAAACGCCCGAACAGGCGGCAGACAATCAGAACGATGACGGCGGCGAGTATTTCGAGGCGCCGATCGTCGGTGAGCTGGAGGCCGATCCGGTATCGGACGAACACTTCGACACGCCCGAAGTGCCGGACTCCGACCCCGCTGGTCCAGGCGCCCACCGTGGCAAGCCGAAGAAAAAGCCGTCGGCGATATCGGGCCGCAAATTCCGCAAGCGCGATCTGGTGCGCATCGACACGCTGCGCCCGAGCCTCGCTGACCGCATCCGCTCGGACCATCCCGACCTGCCGGCGGGCGCCCGCATCAGCCGCGCCGAGCTCGGCCGCTACCGCATGCGCTACATGGAGGAGCTGCTGCAGCAGGAGCACGGCGAATTCTCCGAGCTCGACCGTCAGGTGGTCGAATCGATCGCCAGGCAGGACACGATTTCCGAAAACTCGGAAGAAGAATTCGAGGAGCACCGCACCTTCGCCGACCGCGTCTCCGACAACATGGCGGCCTTCGGCGGCAGCTGGTGGTTCCTGATCTCGTTCGGCAGCGTGCTTCTGGTGTGGATCGGCATCAATCTGGTCGCCGGCATGAGCGCCGCTTTCGATCCCTATCCCTTCATCCTGCTCAACCTGCTGCTCTCCTGCATTGCCGCCATCCAGGCGCCGATCATCATGATGAGCCAGCGGCGGCAGGAGTCCAAGGACCGCCTGCGCTCCTTCAACGACTACCGCGTCAACCTCAAGGCCGAGCTCGAAGTGCGCCATCTGCACGAAAAGCTCGACTACCTCATCTCGCGCCAATGGACGCGGCTCGCCGAAATGCAGCAGATGCAGCTGGATGCGATGCACGAACTGGCGGGCGCCAAGAAGCCGAAGCGGGCGGTGCGTGGAAGGCGGACGGTGAAGGCGGGGGCGGGAACCTCATAGGCCGCAGCCTGGAGCACCGGGCCAAGTCGCTACGCCAATCGCCAATTGCCCGTTGAAGCCCGCGCCCGCTTCCGCTAAGAAGCCGTGACTTGCCGGTTCACCGGCTGGTTCGTTTTCCGGATTCCGGAAAGCACCCGTAGCTCAGCTGGATAGAGCGCTGCCCTCCGAAGGCAGAGGTCACAGGTTCGAATCCTGTCGGGTGCGCCAGTTCCATGTAGGTCCGTTTCGGGGCACTGCGTTTGTCGTTGGCAGCTTTGCGGTCGAGCAGGCTCACGCGGCCCTTCAGCCCTTCAAAGGCATAATTCTTCTCAACCGCCAGCCAGGGCAACCGCCAGCGTTCGGCGGCGAGGGTGTCGCGAGCCCGCGAATGGGCCACCTGCGTCGTGAAGAAGGTACACCCCTCATTGCTCGGCTGCCGGCCGGCCGTCGAACCACATGTAATAGGAGGCGATGAGCATTTGGCGCCCCTCGAACGCGTCCAGCAATGTTACCGACCCGACACCGACCGGAGTGGGTGCGCCCTATCTCCACTTATGAGGTACTGTGCCATTCTCCCGTGGCTGGGGAGCGCCTAGAGCATCAGATAGATGATCCGGCCCAGAGCGCCAAAAAGCAGCGCGAAGGCTGCAATCGACTGGACGAAGAAGCCGGGATAGCGCTTCAAGGGCGCGGTGCGATACCCTACGAAATATGCAATCCGACCTATCATCCAGAGCAGCCCAAGGCCGGAAGCCCACGCGGCATTCCAGTAGATCGCGAACAGCCACATCGACGGCATAAAGATAGGAAACCATTCCACCGCGTTGGCATGTGCCCGGATGGTTCGTTCAAGGAGCGGGTCACCGGTCATTGCGGGCGCCAGTATGCCAGTCTTCTTGTGGGTTCTCGCGACCGTCACCGCCATTCCGAATATCATCAAGCTACAAAACAGCGTCACGAGAGCTACCGGGTAAAGCCGTTCCATGTTTGCCTCCTCTCATGGTCGGGACAGTAGGCAAGCAAAGGTTATCGGCAAGGGCAAGGCGCAGGCAGATCTTTCCTGACAGCCAGCGCCAATAAGAGCCGGGTTTGTCAGTTACATAATTGCCCTTTTTGTTAATCATCCGAAAACGATGGGCAAGTTGGAATGCCATCAGCGTCCCTTCCGTGGAGGCGGTGACGGCCATCGACATACCGCCGTGACCGGCCTGCTGCCGAAAGGTGGCGGCATTTTGTTGCGCGATTGACACGCTGCCCGGCGGAAGGCAAAGAGTGACACATTATTGGCAAAGGGGAATGTCGATGAAGAAGATCTATCAGAAGCCCGTTTTCACGAAGCGTGAGCGACTGTCGTCAGTGACGGCTTCGCCCAGCTCATCCGGGATTATCGATTAACCAAGAGAGTTACAGTTTTGGAAAGCCCGCTGCCGAAAGGTGGCGGGCTTTTTGCTTTCTCCAGGAAACGACAGCCGATTCCGCAAGTCGGCACCGCCAACGTCAATTTCAAGTTCGGCAGACGCAACTGCCTGTGGGACCGCGTGCAGGGCAAGGTTAGCGGACCAGTGCCGAAGGCCTGAAGAAAGACAAGGCGGAATGGTTCAAGCCCGGCCTTGTCGGACGGGTGCGAAGAAATGCATCGCCATGCGAAGATGCTGGACTGCCCGGAGGAGAAGTAATGCCCGTGGTAAAAAGGCCCCCTGAAGCGCGAGAACAGGCTCTGCACTCGCGATCTAGACCATCAGGCTTAATTGCTGGATTCCTGTTGTGCCGGTAGCGTAATCGGGCTGGGGTGTCCAGCACTGGCCGGCACGGCGTGTCCAACCCCAAATTCGCAACCGTGCCGGTCTGTTGCACCAATGGGAATGAATGTCTCGGACTTCGACCTTGACCCCCTTCCGCGCAAGAATTGTCTGCATTGCCGCCATCAGCTCTTCGTCCCACTGGTCAGGTTTCCCTAACGGTCGAAGGTAAGCCAGCGCGGGCCCGCCGAGTCGCGTTACCCCTTCACCCCCCGTACACTCTCCCGCTCCACCAGCGGACACTCCAGCTTCGTGATCGGATACCGCCCCCGTCCAGGCGCCGCCGGCGCTTCCAGCTGTTCGATCGCCCATTGGCCCATCGCCATATGCGGCAGGATCGAGGTCGTCAGCGGCGGGAAGAGGTGCCGGGCGATTTCCTCGTCGTCGTAGCCGACCACGGAAATATCCCCGGGGATGTGCAGGCCGGCTTCCTTCAGCGCTTCGTAGCAGCCGATCGCGGTGCGGTCGTTCTGGCAGAAGATGGCGGTGGGCTTGTCCCTGAGTGCCAGCAGCTTGACGGTGGCGGCATAGCCGGCGCTGGCCGACCAGTCGCCTTCGACCACCAGCTCGGGATCGAACGGAATGTCGGCCGTGGCGAGCGCGCGGCGGTAGCCCTTCAGCCGATCCTGTGCGGCCTGCATCCACGGCTCGCCGGTGATGGTGGCGATGCGGCGGTGGCCGTGGCTGATCAAATGGCGGGTCGAGCTCTGGCCGCCGGCGATCTCGCTCGGCACCACGGACGGGAAGGCGTAGTCCGCCGTGTAGCAGTTGAGCAGGATCACCGGGATGTCGAGGCCGTAGAGATAGTCGGGCGCTGTGATCTCGCGGGTGAAGATGGTCATGTAGATCAGCGCCGAAATGCCCCGCTTGGTCAGCGCTGAAATAGCGCGCGGCTCCATGACGGAATCGCCCAGCGTCTGCGCCACCAGAAGCACGTTGCCGGCATTCCACGAGGCCTGGCGCGCGCCCTCGATGGCGACCACGGCTTCGGGGCTGGTGGCGAGCTGGTCGACGGCAAAGCCGATCACCCCGTCCAGCCCTTCGAAGGCCGGCAGTGGAGGGTGAAGCGCCTCGAAAGCGGGCGCGGTGTAGCCAAGCGTCCGTGCGGCCTCGATCACCCGGTCGCGGGTCTGCTGCGACAGCTTGATCCCTGGCGAATTGTTGAGCACGAAGGACACGGTCGCCTGCGAGCAGCCGGCGGCCCTGGCGATATCGATCATGGTGACGCGGCCCTTGGCGCCCTTGGTCGGCGCCTTGCGCCGCCTCGCTGTGTCGCTGGCCCGATCCGTCGTCTCGCTCATGGCAAATCCCAGTCTGGCTGGCCGGTCAGGCCGGCAAGGTGGCGTGACGCCGTCGATTTATCGGAATAACGTCAAGCTCGTTTATAACTATTAGTATACCGGAGGTCCATCCGCCACGCATCTCCATACAAGCGAAAGCTCAATTAATAAAAGGCCTGGGCGGCGGCCCAGCGGTGAGGACGGCATGCCGGCCGGCACACCCCGAACCGCTGGCATTGGCTCGGAACTAATACTGTTTACTAATACAAAAATGCGCTGTACCGTCAATCGTCGCATCCGGCCGGTCACGTCCGGGGCGACGGGAGAGTGCGAAAAATGGCCCGGTGGCGAGCGGATACTATCTTCGCAAGCCTTGTCTCGGATATGTGATATGTCAGACAAATCGGACTATTTACGAATGAAGGATGAGTCTCTAAGGTCGCTGTCGTGGCTGGAACGACGCCATTCTTTCGGTGCCGGGAACCCCTTTGAGGAGGAGGGCGTCCACGCTGCAAACGGCAAATCAGGTCAGTGCAAGATCGGCCGGTCCAACGACTGAGCCAAACGGGAGGTTGAACATGAAATCCTTGATACGCAATGCATCCGTAGCCGCGACCGCGCTGCTGCTTGGCCTGTCGGCCACGGCAATCGCGCGTGCCGACGACAAGCCGACGCTGGCCTTCGTCGTCAACGGCGCTTCCGATTTCTGGAAGGCCGCCGAAGCCGGCGTCAAGAAGGCGCAGGGCGAACTGCCCGACTATACGCTCGAGCTCAAATATCCCGAACAGTCCTCGGTCGCCATCCAGCAGCGGCTGATGGACGATCTGGTGACGGCCGGCGTCAAGGGCATCATGGTCTCGGCCGTCGATCCCAAGACCTCGACCGATGGGTTGAACAAGATCGCCTCGGAAACCGCGCTGTTCACCACCGACTCGGACGCGCCGCAGACCAAGCGCGTCGCCTATATCGGCTCGTCCAACGTCGATGCCGGCAAGCAGGCGGCCGAAATCGCCAAAAAGGCGATGCCCAATGGCGGCAAGTGCCTCGGCTTCGTCGGCCTGCTCGGCGCCGACAATGCCAAGGAGCGCATCCAGGGCATGAAGGACGGCCTGGCCGGCACCAAGATCGAGCTGATCGACGTGCGCGGCGACGACATCGACCAGGCGCGCGCCAAAAAGAACGTCGAGGACGCGCTGGTCGCCAGCCCCGACGTCACCTGCATGGTCGGCTTCTACTCCTACAACACGCCGCGCATCTATGAAGCGCTGCGCGACGCCGGCAAGCTCGGCTCGATCACCGTCGTCGGCTTCGATGACGATCCGATCACGCTGGGCGGCGTCAAGGAAGGCACCATTGCCGCCACCGTCGTGCAGCAGCCCTTCGAATGGGCCTATCAGGGCATGAAGCTGATGGCTGCCTATCTCAAGGGCGACAAGTCGGGCATCCCGGAAGGCAACCTCATCATCATCCCGACCAAGATCATCGGCAAGGATGACGTCGACGCCTACGCCGCCAATCTGAAGGCGATGGCCGGAAACTAAGACTTGAAGCAGTTCAGCCGGCTCAACGTCGCTTGGGCCGGCTGCTCGCATTGACGAACACCGCGAGGATCGTCAGTCTGCCAAAAGCCAAGAGCATGATCCCGAAAAGTGGAAGCCGGTTCTCGGAAAAGATCATGCTCAGAATTGGCCCGCCAATCGCTGTCAGGCATGATGAATTATTCCGACACATCCATTGCTGCATCCGTGACCGCCCCGTTCCTCAGCCTTGAGAACGTGCGCAAGACCTATCCGGGCGTCGTTGCGCTCGACGGCTTCTCCATGGAGGTCAGGCCGGGCGAGGTCATCGGCCTTGTCGGCGAAAACGGCGCCGGCAAATCGACGTTGATGAAGATCCTCGGCGGCGTCACCAGGCCCGACAGCGGCACGATCACCGTCGACGGCACCGCGCATGACAGGCTCTCCGTCGAAGCCAGCCTGGGATCGGGCATCGCCTTCGTCCACCAGGAACTCAACTTGTTCGAAAATCTGGACGTCGCCGCCAACATCTTCTTCGGCCGCGAGCCGTTGCGCGCCGGGCCGCTCAAGCTCGTCGACCGCGCCAAGCTGCGCACCATGGTGGCGCCGCTTTTGAAGCGCGTCGGCGCCAATTTTTCCGCCGACACGCCGGTCGCGACCCTGTCTCTGGCGCAGCAGCAGATGGTCGAGATCGCCAAGGCGCTGTCGATCGAGGCGCGGCTGGTCATCCTCGACGAGCCGACATCCAGCCTGCCGCTCGCCGAGACCGACAAATTGCTCGACGTCATCAAGGCGCTGAAGGCCGACGGCATCAGCGTCATCTTCATTTCGCACCGCCTGCACGAAGTCGAACGCGTCGCCGACCGCGTCGTGGTGCTGCGCGACGGCATGCTGGCCGGCACCTTGCCGAAGAGCGATATCGGCCACGACCAGATGGTCAAGCTGATGATCGGCCGCATGCTGAAGGAGCGCGAGAAGGCCTCGGAAGCGGCGCGTGCGCCCGGCGCCGTAGCACTTGCGGCCAAGGCCATCCGCACCCCTGCCTATCCCGGCCGCCCGGTCGATCTCGACGTCAGGCGCGGCGAAATCCTCGGCCTCGCCGGTCTTGTCGGTTCCGGCCGCACCGAGCTGGCGCGGGTGTTCTTCGGCATCGATTCGAAGCTCGGCGGCGCGCTGGAACTCGACGGCAAGCCGCTTGCGCTGGCTTCCGCGGCCGACGCCGTCGCGCACGGCATCTTCCTGGTGCCGGAAGACCGCAAGCTCACCGGTATCCTGCTCGACCTGTCGATCGCTCAGAACATTTCGCTGCCCAATCTGCCCGCGCATGCGCGCCGCTCCCTGGTGTCCTCAAGCGCCGAGACCTCCACCGCCGAGAAGCAGAAGAAAGATCTCGGCATCAAGGCGCCTTCGGTGCAGACGCGCACCGGCACGCTGTCGGGCGGCAATCAGCAGAAGGTCGTGCTCGGCAAGTGGCTGGCCATGAACCCCAAGGTGATGATCCTCGACGAGCCGACGCGCGGCATCGACATTGGCGCCAAGGCGGAAATCTACGGCCTGATGCGCGCATTGGCCGATGCCGGCGTCGCCGTGCTGATGATCTCGTCGGACATGGAAGAGGTGATCGGCGTGTCCGACCGCATCGCCGTCATGCATGAGGGCCAAATCTCCGGCATTCTCGACAAGGACCGGTTCAGCCAGGAAAACGTGCTGCTGCTGGCGGTGGGCAAGCAGCCGAAGTAGTTTTGCCGGGGTCGCGCAAGCGCGATCTGCTCAGGCATTGGGGAGACGACGATGAGCAAGAAAGATCTCGGCCTGCTGATCCTGATCCTGGTGGTCGGGGCGATCGTGGCGATCATCAATCCGCGCTTCCTGCTGCCGATCAACCTCGCCAACACCTCGAACCTGATCGGCCTGTTCGGCATCCTGTCGATCGGCCAGGCCTTCGTCATCATCACCGGCGGCATCGAATTGTCGGTCGGCTCGGTGGTCGCGCTGCTTGGAACGCTGTTCATCGACTTCATCGCCGTGCGCGAGGTGGGCTGGCCGCTGGCCTTCGTGCTGATCCTGTTCCTCGGCGCCATCATAGGCCTGGTGCATGGCTGGCTGATCACAAGGCTCAAGCTGCAGCCTTTCGTCGTCACTTTGTGCGGCCTGTTGATCTACCGCGGTGTCGCCCGCTTCTACACTGCCGACGGCACGGCGGGTTTTGCGTTCGGCCAGAATTTTCCCGAGCTCGAATTCCTCACCGCCGGCCGCTCCTATGGCGTGCCGAACAGTTTCATCGCGCTGATCGTTATTTCGATCGTCATGTGGGTGGTGCTGCACCGCTCGGTGTTCGGCCGCTATCTTTACGCCATCGGCAAGAACGAGGAGGCGGCGAAATATTCGGGTATCCGCACCGGCCGTGTCGTCATCGCCGCCTATGTCATCTGCGGTGTGCTGACGGCGCTGTCGGCGATCTATTTCGCCATGTACACGCGCTCGATCTCGCCGGCCAGCCACGGCCAGTTCTACGAACTCTACGCCATCGCCGCCGCCGTGCTCGGCGGCTTCTCGTTGCGCGGCGGCGAAGGCTCGCTGATCGGCGTCATCCTCGGCACGGTGCTGCTGCAGGAGCTGCAGAATCTCGTCAACCTGCTCGGCATCCCGTCCTCGCTCAACTTCGCGGTGATGGGCGGCGTCATCCTCATCGGCGTGCTGGTCGACCAGCAATGGGGCGTGTTCCGGGAACGGCGGCTGATGGTCGACGCCACCCGCAAGGGCGTGGCGGGCCAGGCTGCGGAATAGCTAGCCTAGATCAGGCCCGACATGTCGGAAAAGGCCATCGCCTTGCGCAGCACCTCGGCGAAGCGTTCGCCGGCGGCTTCGCGCGGGCCGCTGTTGTCGATCGAGGTGACGCCGGGCCCGGACAGAGTGACATTGGCGCTGCGTGCCAGCCGCGCCAGCACTTCGCCGCGGGACTCCCGGCCGCGCATCGCCAGACGCTCGGCCAGCACTTCAGGCGAGGCAGTGATCTCGACGACGGCCAGGTTGGCATAGCGTTCGCGCAAGGAGGGGATGATCGCGCGCGACACATTGGCGACAGCGACACGGCCGTTGGCGACAGACCAGTCGACATCGGCGGGGATGCCGTAGCGCAAGCCGTGTGCTTCCCAGGAAATGGCGAAGGCGCCATCGGCTTCGGCTTCGGCGAAGGCAGCGTCGGCCAGCGTGTCGTGATCCTCGCTTGCGGCATCGCTCGGCCTGGTGATGACCCGGCGGACGAACTCCAGCCGCGTTTCGTCGGCAAAATGGTTGCGGGCGTAGCCGATCACCGTGTCCTTGCCGGCGCCGCTTGGGCCGACGACGGCGACGAAAACGCCATCGCGGATCGGAAACGTCTCGGCCGAAAGTTCCCGCTCGATCAGTGCCGACACCATCATGCCACCCGGCGTCCCTGCCGCCACACGGTGCGCACGACCGGAACATGGTCGTCGACGCGCACCCGCACCAGATCGGCGCGGCGGCCCTGCTCGATGACGCCGCGGTCGGTCAGGCCAACCGCATCGGCCGGGTTCTTCGACACCATGGCGACGGCCTGCGGCAGGGAAATGCCTTCGACGACATCGCCGAGGAAGAACGCCGACTGGATCAGGCTGAAGGGAATGTAGTCGGACGACAAGATGTCGAGCAGGCCGTCGCTGGCCAGCGTACGGGCCGAGACATTGCCCGAATGCGAGGCGCCGCGCATAACGTTTGGCGCGCCCATCAGCACACCCATCCCGGCCTCTTTCGAGGCCCTGGCGGCCTCTTCCGTGGTCGGGAATTCGGCGACCCGCACGCCCTGCTCGATCGCTTCGTCGACATGGCCCGATGTGGCGTCGTCGTGGCTGGCCAGCACGATGCCGCGCTCCTGGCAGGCGGCGGCGATCACCGCCCGGTTCGGCGCCGAATTGCGCGCCGATTCGGCCATCCGCTTTTCGCAGAACACCTTGAAGTCGCGATCGGTCAGCTTCAGCTTGCGCTGGTAATAGTAGGCATAGGTTTCGAGATTGACGAACTGGCGCTGGCCTGGCGCATGATCCATCAGCGATGTCAGCTTCACCCGCTCGTCGCCGTCGAAATTGGCGAAAGCCCTGAGGCAGTCCGGAGCCGAAACCTCGCAGCGCAGGTGGATGAAATGGTCGGCGCGCAGACGGTCCTGCTTCACACTGTCCTCGATCGCGTCGGCCAGCTTGCGGATGTCGGCCGATGTCAGGTCGGCGTCTTCGTCCATGCCGACGCGCAAGGCGTCCAGCACGGTGGTGATGCCGGCGGTTGCCACCTGCGCGTCATGGGCGAGCACGGCGGCGATCGGATTCCAGCGCACCTTGGGCCGCGGCGCGTAATGGCCTTCGAGATGGTCGGTGTGCAACTCGACCAGCCCGGGAATAATATAGTCGCCGCCCATATCCTCGCCGATGCGGCCAGAGCCAAGGCTTGCGCCGGCTTCGATGCCGGCGATAAAGCCGTCGCGCAGCACCAGCGAACCTTCGACGATCTCGTCGGCAAGCACGATGCGGGCATTGTGGAGAACAGTCTCGGCGGTCATTTCAGGCAGTCCTTCAGGCGGTTTTTCTGGCCGGGCGGCGCCCGAGCGCGTGATGCGAGAGCACCATGAACGGCGCACCCGGTTCGGTTTCGACAAATAAGGTCAGCGCATCCACCAGCACCTTCTGTTGCAGCACTTCCGCGAACAGGCTGTCGATCGCTGCGCGCAAACGCGGGCTCTCCTGTGACCCCGCCCGGCCGGAGAGCGTCATGTGGAAGCGAAAGGTTTCGAAGACATAGGGGTAGCCCCATTGGCAGAGATTGCGGAACTCGGCCGGCTTCAGCGAATCCGGGCTGCGCCGCTCGATTTCCGCCTCGCTCAGCGGTGCGCGAAACCGGTCGAAGTCGCGCACCACGTCATCGGCGAACCGGTTGAGCGCAGGCACTGGCCCTTCCGGCACCAGTGCGAAGAAGCCGTCGATCTGGCTGACCACCAGACGGGGGATGGTCACCACCGGCGTCACCTCGGCAAAATGGTCGAGTGCGGCGCGCAGCGAGACTTCCGTCTCGTTGGCAGCCAGGCGGAACGGTGCTTTCAGCGTCGCATGGAAACCATAGCGGCGCGCCGAAGCGGTGTGGAAAGCGACTTCCGCCGCCGACAGGTCGGCCACCGCTTCGACCGGCCTCGTGGCGGCGCCAAACGGGTCGCGGCCCAGCCAGTCGGCGGCAATCCGCGCCAGTGGCTCGTCCTGCCGGGGAGTGAAATAGAGGGCGTAGCGCATGGAAAGTCCTTGTCAGCTTCGCTGCCATAGGTGATTTCCATGACGAATTGACGAAGCCTTGCTGGCTTTCAGGTAACAAAACGCTGCGGCGGGGTCATTAGCCGACGATTTTTTCGTGCTGGACCAGGGAGCGAGTGCTCACGCAGCGACCGATCAGGCCTTCATCAGCCATTCATGCTCGGGCGCATTGTGGAACTTCCACGTCCGTTTCGGTCCTGCCATGACGTTGAGATAATAGAGGTCGTAGCCATGGCAGGCGGCGCAGGGGTGATAACCCCTGGGTACCAGCACGACATCGCCATCCTCGATCGCCATTGCTTCGTCGAGCGCGCGATGGCCGTTCTTGTCGGCGTCGGTGTAGACGCGCTGGAAGGCAAAGCCCTGTGGCGGGTTGAGGCGGTGATAGTAAGTTTCCTCGAGGTAGGATTCAGCGGGCAGATTGTCCTGGTCGTGCTTGTGCGGCGGATAGCTCGACGTATGCCCCCCGGGCGTGATGACCTCGACCACCAGCAGCGAATCGGCCGGCTTGCCCTCCGGCAATATGTTGGTGACATAGCGCGTGTTGGTGCCCTTGCCGCGCACCTCCTGGCCGAGATCGTCCGGTCCGATGACGCGAACCGGCAGGCCGCTGCCAAGACCCGGCGCCGAGCAGACCGCGAGCTCCAGCTCGGTGTCCGCGGTCACCGACCAGTCCGAACCCTCAGGCACGTAGACCGACCACGGCTTGCCCTCGAAGGGCGACATGCGCTCGCCGAGCAGGCCGAGATCCTTGCCGCCGGCTGAAGCCTTGCCCTTGCCGGTGACGAACACCAGGCAGACTTCGCGATCCTCCGTCTTGCCGGAGGCGCTCTCGCCGGGCTTCAGCCGATGCAGGTCGAAACCGACATAGGTCCAGCCGGCGCTTTTCGGCGTCACATGGGCGACGCGACCGTGGCCCTTGTCGGCTTTGACGAGCAGCTTCGACATTTTTGTCTCTCCTATCGCAAATCTTCGAGATCGGCCGAAGCCTCTCAACTTCGTCACCCTAGGGCGTAGCAGGAGCGAAGCTCCGTCGCGGAGACCCTAGGATGACGAAGTTAGAAGCACTGGAAGCTAACCGCCGACGCATGCGATCAGTCACTCCTTCGGCTCGGGCCCGACCGGAGGCCTCGCCTCGTCAGCAGGCTTGTAGAGATAAAAAAACTGCCAGACGGCGTAGCCGGCGAAGCCGAGCGCGATCATGCCCCAGAACGGCGTGCCGGTGGCGAACTCGATGATCGACCAGATGACGCAGACCGCGACGACGGCGACACGCCGCCACAAAGGCCGGAAGAAGGGGTGTTCGGAATCTTTCATCGGGCCAATCTACAGCAATCGGCCTCGCCGGGAACCCGTCGCACCAGCCATTGGGAGACTAGACATTTGGAAAGCCTTGCGTCTCGACCGTGTATCCGGCCGCCGTCATGACGCGCATCAATTCCTTGTAGCCCACTTGCGCCATCCTGAGCGGCGGGTTCTTCTTCGGGTCCTGCTCGGCCTCGACCACGAACCAGCCCTCATAGCCATGGTCGGCGAAGCGCTGCACGATGGCGCCGAAGTCCAGCGAACCGTCGCCCGGCACGGTGAAGGCGCCGAGCGCCACCGCGTCGAGGAAGGACTGCTTCGTGCGGTCGAGCTTTTCGATCACCCCCATGCGGACGTCCTTCACATGCACATGGCTGATCCGGGTATGGTGGTTGTCGATGGCGCGCAGCACGTCGCCGCCGGCGAATGCCAGATGGCCTGCATCGAGCAGCAGCGGAATGCCGGCTCCGGAATAGCGCATGAAGGCATCGAGTTCCGGCTCGGTCTCGACCACCGCCGCCATGTGGTGGTGGTAGGACAGCGGCATGCCCTGTTCGGCGCACCATTCGCCAAATTCGGTCAGGCGCTTCGCATAGGCTTTCATCTCGTCGTCCGACAGCTTCGGCTTGGTCGCCAGCGGCTTCGAGCGGTCGCCCTGGATCGAACGGCCAACCTCGCCATAGACGATGCAAGGCGCGTTCACCGCCTTGAACAGGTCGATCATCGGCTGGATGCGATCCTTGTTGTCGGCCATCTCCCCATCGACCAGCGTGCCCGAGAACCAGCCGCCGCACAGCGTGACGTCGGCGGCCTTCAGGATCGGCAGCATGATTTCGGGGTCATTGGGAAAACGCCGGCCCATCTCCATGCCGGTGAAGCCGGCCGAGCGCGACTGGCGCAGACATTCTTCCAGCGACACGTCATCGCTGAGCTCCGCAAGATCGTCGTTCCACCACGCAATGGGGGACATGCCCAGTTTGGCTTTCAAGTCGTCACTCCGGTCCTAAAACAGTTTCTTGCTCGTTGGCGCCGCCCCTCATCTGCCTGCCGGCATCTTCTCCCCGTGTAGAGACGGGGAGAAGGAGGAGCTTCGGCGCCTCTATCAATCGCCGATGGTCTGCATCTGCCGCTTTTCGTCATACGCCTTGCGCGCCGCGTTGACCTGCGGCCGCACTGACACTTCCGGCACCGCCACATCCCACCAGTGACCGCCGGCATCGGTGGAAACCAGCGGGTCGGTGTCGATGACGAGCACCGTGGTGCGCGTATTCTTCCTGGCTTGTGCCAGCGCGTTTTCCAGCCCGGCGATCGACGGCACTTTCTCGGCAATCGCCCCCATGCTCGCCGCATGCGCGGCGAAGTCGATGTCGGGCAGAACCTCGTGGCGCGAGTCCTTCAGCAGATTGTTGAAGTTGGCGCCGCCGGTCGCCATCTGCAGCCGGTTGATGCAGCCATAGCCGCGGTTGTCGAGCAGCACGATGGTCAGCTTGAGGCCGAGCATCACCGAGGTGGCGATCTCCGAATTCATCATCAGGTAGGAGCCGTCGCCGATCATGACGACGATCTCCTCGCCGGGCTTCGCCATCTTGGCGCCGAGCCCGCCGGCAATCTCGTAGCCCATGGTCGAGAAGCCGTATTCGCCATGGTACGAGCCGGGCGCGCCCGCCTGCCAAAGCTTGTGCAATTCGCCCGGCAACCCGCCGGAGGCATTCAGCAGCGTCACACCGGAGCCCATGGCGCGCTGCACCGCGCCGATCACCTGCGCATCGGACGGATAGGCGGCATTGGTCGACGCCGTCACCTTGGCCGCCTCGACCGTCCAGGCCTTCTTGCCGAAGGACGCATTGTCGGTCCAGCTTGCCGGCGCCTTCCAGCCCTTCAGCGCAGCACCGAGTTCCGCCAGGCCCTCGGCCGCATCGGCCACCAGCGGCAGGGCGCGGTGCTTGCCGGCATCGAAGGGCTGCACGTTGAGTCCGATGATGGTCTTGCCCGAATTCTTGAACAGCGCCCACGAACCGGTGGTGAAATCCTGCAGGCGCGTGCCGATGGCCAGCACGACATCGGCTTCCTCAGCCAGTCGGTTGGCGGCAGAAGTGCCGGTGACGCCGACCGCCGCCATGTTGAGCGGGTGGTTGTCCGGCAGCGAGGATTTGCCGCCTTGCGTCTCGCAGACCGGGATGCCGCCGCTCTCGGCGAATTTCGCCAGTTCGTCCGACGCCTGCGAATAGAGGACGCCGCCGCCGGCGATCACCAACGGCTTTTTTGCACCCTTGAGCGCGGCGACCGCGGCCGCCAGTTCCTGGCGATCCGGGCGCGGCCGGCGCTGGTGCCAGACCCGCTCCGCGAAAAAGCTCTCGGGATAGTCATAGGCCTCGGCCTGGACGTCCTGGCAGAGCGACAGCGTCACCGGGCCGCATTCGGCCGGATCGGTCAGCACGGCCATGGCACGGCTCAGCGCAGGAATGATCTGCTCCGGCCGGGTGATGCGGTCGAAATAGCGCGAAACCGGACGGAAGCAGTCGTTGACCGTCGCCGTGCCGTCGGAAAAATCCTCGGCCTGCTGCAGCACCGGGTCGGGGATGCGGTTGGCGAAGACATCGCCTGGCAAAAACAGGACGGGCAACCTGTTTACATGGGCGAGCGCCGCCGCCGTCACCATGTTGAGCGCGCCGGGGCCGATCGAAGAGGTCGCGGCCATGAAGCGGCGGCGGAAATTGGCCTTGGCGTAGGCGATTGCCGCATGCGCCATCGCCTGTTCGTTGTGGGCGCGAAAGGTCGGCAGTTCGTCGCGCACCTGATAGAGCGCCTCGCCGATGCCGGCGACATTGCCGTGGCCGAAGATCGCCCAGACACCGCCGAAGATCGGGACTTTGCTACCGTCGATCTCAGTCATCTGGCGCGACAGGAAGCGGGTCAGCGCCTGCGCCATCGTCAGGCGGATTGTCTTGCTCATGGTGTTTTCCTCCGCAGTCCTATTCCGCGCCTTCTTATGCCGCCTTGCGGCCGCGCGCGGCAAGCCACGCATCCGTCAACTGTTCGAAGCGCTGCGCCATGTCGGCGATAGCCTCGTCATCCGATATCCTGCCGGCCAGCCATTGTTCGGCCGCATGGACGAAGATGGTGCGGCCGACGGCAAAACCCTTGACGATGGGTGCCTTGGCGGTGGCGGCGAATGCCGCTTCCAGTTCGTCCTGCGGCGCTTCCAGGCCCAGCAGCACGACGCCGCGGCACCAGGGGTCGTGCTTCAGGATCACGGCCTCGATCTTCGCCCAGGCGCCGCTCGACGCCTGCGGCTCGAGCTTCCACCAGTCCGGCTTGATGCCGAGCGCATAGAGTTCCTCCAGCGCGCGCGGGATCGTCGTGTCGTCGAGCTTGCCATGCTTGCCGGCAATGATCTCGATGAGAAGCTCCCTGCCTACCTTCCGCGCGGCTTCGAACAGCGCGCGCAACTTCTGCTGCTGTTCGTCCTTGAGCGCCGCCGGATCGTCGGGATGATAGAAGCACAGGCATTTGATGCAATGGTCGACCGGCCACTCGGTGAGCTGCGAGCCGATGTCCTGCGAGAATTCGAAGCGCAGCGGCCGCGAACCCGGCAGCTCCACCGGCCGCCCGAGCCAGGCGAAGGAATGCCTGGCGAATTCGAACATCGCCTTACGGCCGTGTTTCTCGTCGATCAGCATGCCGTAGCCGTCGCGGCCGGCGGCAACCTTCGCCGCCGCCTTGACCGCCAGCACCTTGAAATCCTGGATGCGTGCGGGATCGGCACCGGCCTTCGCCGCCACATCCTCGAGCTGCACGCGGTGGTCGCAGGCGAGCGCCATCATCGAGGGAATGTCGCGCCGGCGCGTCGTTGCCCAATGGATGTGGTTGATCGCCTCGTCCTTGCGCAACGCCAGATGCCTGCTGCCGTTCTTGAGGAAGAACCGCAGCTCCTCGAAGGTCGGATATTCCGGCGCGCAGAGCAGCCGCGACACGGCGAAGGCGCCGCAGGCATTGGCCCAGGTCGCCGCCGTCGCATGGTCTTCGCCGCCCAGCCAGCCGCGCAGGAAGCCCGACATGAAGGCGTCGCCGGCGCCGAGCACATTGTAGATCTCGATCGGAAATCCCTTGCCGACGACGCCGTCCTCGAGATCGTCGCTGATCGGTCCGTCATAGACGATGCAGCCCATCGCGCCGCGCTTCAGGACGATGGTGGCGGACGACAGCGAGCGGATTGTCTTCAAGGCGCTCAGGCAATCATCGGCGCCCGACGCGATCATGATCTCTTCCTCGGTGCCGACGATGAGGTCGCAGTCGGGCAGCACCGTCTTCAGCTGCGCCGAGACCCGGTCCGATTTCACATAGCGCTCGAACCCTTCGGCATGGCCGGCGAGGCCCCACAGGTTCGGCCGGTAGTCGATGTCGAACACCACCTTGCCGCCCTTGGCCTTCATGATGCCGATCGCCTTGCGCTGCGCGGCATCGCTGTTGGGCCTGGAAAAATGCGTGCCGGTGACGACGATCGAGCGCGCCGAGGCGATGAAGGCCTCATCGATGTCTTCCGGCGCCAGCGCCATGTCGGCGCAGTCCGAGCGATAGAAGATCATCGGCGAGACGCCTTCGTCCTCGACCGACAGCAGCACCAGCGCGGTTAGCCGCTCCTTGTCGGTCTTGAGCCCGTCGACATTGACGCCTTCACGCGTCAGCTGCTCGCGGATGAAGCGGCCCATCTGCTCGTCACCGACGCGGGTGAGCAGCGCCGAGCGCAGGCCGAGCCTGGCGGTGCCGACCGAGATGTTGGCCGGGCAGCCGCCGACCGACTTGGCGAAGGAGGTGATGTCCTCCAGCCGCGAGCCGATCTGCTGGCCGTAAAGGTCGACGGAAGCGCGACCGATGGTGATGACGTCGAGCGGCGCGTATTCAGCGTCCACGGCTTCGCTCATTGGAACCTCCCGTCGGCCTTGTTGTGTTGGGGTACACGCGCGAGCGGCAGCGTGGCGCCGGGAATATGAAATAATAATTCCAATCCATAGTCAATATGGAATGAGCATTCCTTCGGTGAAAAGTACCTTTTCGGCGGTGGATCAGGCCTTGCGCTTGCGGCCCGTATCGCGCCGCTTCTCGCCGACGCCGACGGTCAGTGCCATGGCCAGCGCCATTGTCGCCGACAGTGAGCGGAAGCCGGCGAAATCGGCCTCGGCAACCTCGAACCAGACCTTGGCGAACTGGGCGAGCGGCGAAAACGAGCTGTCGGTGATGGCGACGATCGGCACGCCCTGTTCCGAAATGCTGCGCGCCTCCTCGATCGTGGCGGGCGCGTAGGGCGAGAAGGAGATGGCGATGACGGCATCCGCCGGCGTGGCGAAGCCGATCATCTCGGCATTCAGCCCGGCCGCCGATTCGATCAGCTGGTTGCGGATCTTCAGCTTGCCCAGTGCATAGGCGATGTAGGACGCCACCGGATAGGAGCGCCGCTTGGCCAGCACATAGATGGTTTCCGCCTTTGCCAGCAGGGAAATAGCGTCTTCCAGATGCGCTTCGTCCAGCGTGCGCGAGATGTCGTTGAGCGAGGTCGAGGCGGCGGCGACGAAGCCGTCGAAGATCGCCCGGTGGCCGGCGCCTCCCTCAGCCTTGACGCGCAGCGCCTGCAGCCTTTCGTCATAGGATGAGTTGCGCTCGCGCAGCCGCTCGCGAAACACCTGCTGCAGGCTGGTGAAACCATCGAAGCCAAGCTGCTGGGCAAATCGGATCAGGGTCGAAGGCTGCACGCCCGCCGAAGCGGCGATGCTGGCGGCGGTGCCGAAGGCGATATCGTCGGGATTGTCGAGCGCATGGGCAGCGATCTGGGCGATGCGTTTCGGCAGGCTTTCGCGTCGCTCCAGGATGGTGGTGCGCAGCGTCTCGAAATCGCGAGGTACCCGTTCGTCCATCGTCGCTCTGTCCAGGCTCATGCGTGAAGCGTCCTCTGTGCCTCATCATAGCGAGCCTGCGCAAGAACACCATAAAAAATGAGGCAGACATTCCATTTCAGGAGAAAATGGACTAATTCATCCACGCAGCGCTTCAAGCAGTGGAGAAACGGAAAATGGTCGGCGTCGGTCTCATCGGTACGGGTTTCATGGGCAAGTGTCACGCCATTGCATGGAGTGCCGTCAGCGCCGTCTTTCCCGACGTGGCCAAGCCACGGCTGGTCCATCTCGGCGAGGTCAATGAAGAGCTTGCCCGGCGCAAGGCGGGCGAGTTCGGTTTCGCCAAGGCGTCGGGCGACTGGCGCGCCGTCGTCAACGATCCCGAAGTCGACATCGTCTCGCTGACCACGCCCAACCAGTTCCATCCGGAAATGGCCATCGCGGTTCTTCAGGCAGGCAAGCATCTGTGGTGCGAAAAGCCGATGGCGCCGAGCTTTGCCGAGGCCGAGGCGATGGCGGACGCGGCGAAAAAGTCCGGCAAGGTCGCGGCCCTCGGCTACAACTACATCCAGAGCCCGGCCATCCGCCATATCGGCGCGCTGCTGGAAGAGAAGATCATCGGCGAGGTCAACCATCTGCGCATCGAGATGGACGAGGACTTCATGGCCGACCCGGAGGCGCTGTTCTTCTGGAAGCACGAAGCAGCTTCCGGCTATGGCGCGCTCGACGATTTCGCCGTGCATCCGCTGTCGCTGGTCTCAGCCCTGTTCGGCCGCGTCGCCAGTGTCATCTGCGACATGGCCAAACCCTATGCCGACCGCAAGCTGGCCAGTGGCGGCCGTCGCGCGGTGGAGACCTACGACATCGCCAGCGTGCTGATGCATCTGGAAAACGGCATTGCCGGCACGCTGCTGGTCAACCGCTCGGCCTGGGGCCGCAAGGGCCGCATCGCCGTCCAGATCTTCGGCTCGAAGGGGTCGATCCTGTTCGACCAGGAACGATCGAACGAATTCCAGCTCTACCTCACATCAGATCGGCCGACCGAACAGGGCTACCGCACCATCCTGGTGGCGCCGCACCACAAGCCCTATGACCTCTTCGTGCCGGCGCCGGGCCATGGCCTCGGCTTCAACGATCTCAAGATCATCGAGTGCCACGAATTGCTGACGCGGCTTGAGGGCAGGCCGGCGCGGCTCATCGAGTTTGCCGAAGGGCTGGAGATCGAGCGCACGGTGCACGCGATGGCGCGCTCGTTCGAGGAAAAGCGCTGGGTGGACGTACGGTGATATAAGCCCGCTCAGACGACCGTGGCAGCGACGTTCGTCTCCCATCCATTCACCCAGACCTGCCGCAAGCGGTCGCCTTCGCCCTTGAAGCGTAACCCGGTCGCCTGGCAATCCGCGATCCGGTCGCTGCGGAAATTGCGGATCGCCTGGCGCAGCTCGCACCAGGCGACGATGTTGGCGGTTTCGGCGTAGTAGATGAGCGCGATCGGGCGGATGAGGCGCTCGGAGGCGCGGCCCATTTCGTCTCGATAGGAGAGGTCGAGCTTTTCCTCGTCGCGGATGGCGCGTCGCACCAGCGCAAGGTCGATCGCGCCGGTCGAAGGCGCGGCGAACCCCCACGCATGCAGCGCATTGGCGTCGAATACCTGGCGCAAGGGCGGCGGCACCGCGCCGGCGATCTTGGCGCTGACGCGCTTGGCCGCCTGCTTGAGCTCGCTGTCGCCGGTGCGCTCCAGCAGCGCCAGCGACAGGACGATCGCCTCCATCTCCTCGATCGAGAACATCAGCGGCGGCAGGTCGAAGCCGGGACGCAGGATGTAGCCGATGCCGCGCCCGCCCTCGATCGGCACGCGCATCGCCTGCAGGGCGGCAATGTCGCGATAGATCGAGCGCACCGTCACCTCCAGCCGCTCGGCGATCGTCGCTGCCGTCACCGGCTGCCGCGCCAGCCGCAGGATCTGGATGATCTCGAACAGGCGCGACGCCTTGCGCATTTTTCTCGCCCGGTTTCCATCACAACTGACACACCATCGTCAGTTGGGCTGACCTATAGGAGCGCCTATCGAATTGAAAATCAACAGGTTCCGCTGCGGTTTGGCGGAGCGAGGCGGCAGGCAACTGACATGGGCTATGCGGAAAATCTCTGGCTTTTCTTTATCCTGCTGTTAGGCATCATCGCCGTTCCGGGCATGGATATGCTCTTCGTGCTTGCCAATGCACTGACGGGCGGCCGCGACCGAGGCCTTGCCGCGACCGGCGGCATCATGGTCGGCGGCATGGTGCACACGCTGAACGGCGCCATCGGCGTCGGCCTGCTGATGCATTTCGTGCCGATCCTGTTCAAGCCGCTGCTGCTTGCCGGCGCCGCCTACATGGCCTTCATAGGCATCACGCTGATGCGCAGTTCCATCATCGTCGGCCAGGAGGGGCCTGCCGGCAGCCGTTCCGCATGGAAGGCGTTTCGCCAGGGGTTTGTGACCTGCCTGATCAACCCGAAGGCATACCTGTTCGTGCTTGCCGTCTACCCGCAGTTCCTGAAACCGGACTACGGTCCGATCTGGATGCAGGCGACGGTCATGGGGCTGCTGACCGTGGTGACGCAGGCTGCGATCTATGGCGGGCTGGCGATCACGGCCGGCCGCAGCCGCAACGTTCTGATCGCCAATCCGCGGGCGACCATTTTTGCCGGCCGGGCGGCCGGACTGCTGCTCTTTGCCGTGTCGGTGTTCACGGCATGGGAAGGATTAAGGGCGGCGTAATCCCGGTCACCGCCGCCCACTTCCCTATGCCCTGTCAGGCAGCTCCCTGCCGGTTGTCGATCATGGCGCGGCGTGCCGAGCGGCGCCACTCGACGGCGCCGGCAAGGCCGTGCAGCACGGTCTCGGTGGTCGCCCAGTCGATGCAGCCATCGGTGATGCTCTGGCCATAGACCAGCGGCTTGCCCGGCACCACGTCCTGCCGGCCGGCGACGAGATTGCTCTCGATCATCAGGCCGATGATGCGCTCGTCGCCTGCCGCGACCTGGCCGGCGACATCTGCCGCCACCTTGGGCTGGTTCTCGGGCTTCTTGGCCGAGTTGGCGTGGCTGACATCGATCATCAGACGGGGCGCAATGCCGATGCGGGCGAGTTCCACAGCGGCGGCCTCGACGCTCGCCGCGTCATAGTTGGGCTGAACGCCGCCGCGCAGGATAACGTGGCAGTCCTCATTGCCCGTGGTCGTGGCGATGCCGCTGCGCCCGCCCTTGGTCACCGCCATGAAATGATGCGGCTGCGCGGCGGATTTCACCGCCTCGGCGGCTATGCGCAGATTGCCGTCGGTGCCGTTCTTGAAGCCGACCGGGCAGGAGAGGCCCGAGGCCAGTTCGCGGTGGATCTGGCTCTCGGTCGTGCGCGCGCCGATCGCGCCCCAGGCCACGAGGTCGGCAATGTATTGCGGGGTGGTCATGTCGAGGAATTCGGTCGCCGCCGGCAGGCCGAGATTGTTGACGGCCGACAGCACATTGCGTGCCATCCGCAGCCCCTTGTCGATGTTGAAGCTGCCGTCGAGGTCGGGATCGTTGATCAGGCCTTTCCAGCCGACCGTCGTGCGCGGCTTTTCGAAATAGACCCGCATCACGATCTCCAGCCGGTCCGACAGGCTCTCGCGCAGCGCCGCGAGACGGCTGGCGTAATCGACCGCCGCGACCGGATCGTGGATCGAACACGGGCCGACGATGACGAGCAGCCGGTCGTCGGTCCCGTTCAAGATGGCATGGATTGCGTTGCGCGATGCGCTGACGGTGCGCGTCGCCGTCAAAGTGCGCGGTATCTCCCGCATCACCTCGTCCGGTGTGCTCAGTTCTCGGATTTCTTTGACCCGGAGGTCGTCTGTGGTGGTCAACACGGCTTTCTGCTCCTGTCGAGAGCATGATGCCGAAAAGTGTGAAGCGGTTTTCGGACGACATCATGCTCCTCTTTGATTTAGAGGGAACCTGCCGGCTGAAAACAAAAAAGCCGCCAGGTATGGCGGCTGTTCGGATCTTGTTGCTGCAATCTTCAGATCGAGCGCAATCCTCCCGCCGCCAGCGAGCTCCTAAAGTACCAATATGTGGCGGTCAGGTTGATCATGAGGCTCATATAGTCGATGCGGAGGCACTTGTCACGTGCCCTGATGCGGAGACAATTCGGGATGGCCGAAGCACCCAAACTTCGTGCTCCCTGGGCGGAGCAGGAGCGAAGCTCCGTCGCGGAGACCCTGGGATCCATTCCGTGACTTTGGCCGAATGGTGCAGCGGAGCAGAATTCCGCACCGCAGCACCGCTCAGAAGTCGCGGCATGGATCCTCGGGTCTGCGCCGCGTCGCTACGCTCCTTGCTCCGCCCGTGGATGACGAAGTGATGGGCGTTTGAGACTCGCCGGCGTTACTCCGGTGACGCCCCCGCAATGCTTTGATCGTAGTCGACCAGCGACCCGGTCATGACACCGGACTGTGGGCTGACCATGTAGCTGATCAGACGGGCAAGCTGGTCCGGCTTGACCAACTGGCCCATCGGCTGCGTCGCTTCGGCCTTCGCCAGCCAGTCGTCCGGCGCGTCGTGCCACTTCTTCTGCACGATGTCCTCACCTTCCGTGTCCATCCAGCCGGGCAGCACCGCATTGCAGCGGATGCGGTTGTAGCGATAGGCATTGGCGACATTCTTGGTCAGTGTCATCAGCGCGCCCTTGCTGGTCGAATAGGGCGTCAGGAACGACTGGCCGGTATGCGCCGACATCGACAGCACGTTGACGATCGAGCCGGGTGCCTTCTTCTCAAGGAGATGCGCCACCACGCCCTGCATCAGGAAGAACGGGCCGCGCACATTGGTATCGAAAATCGTATCGAACAACTCTTCGGAGGTTTCGACCAGCGAACCGCGCGCCGAAGTGGCGGCGGCGTTGACCAGCGCGTTGACGGTGCCGAAATGCGAGATCGCGGTGGCGACCGCGCGCTTGCAGTCCGCCACTTTTGACACATCGGCGCTGATGAAGATCGCATCGACGCCGGCTTTCTTGAAATGGGCGACGGCCCTGTCGCCCTTCTCCTGCGAGCGGCCGATGAGCGCCAGTGCCCGGCAGCCTTCATCGGCCAAGGCCTCGGCGACGGCAAAGCCAATGCCTTGCGCGCCGCCGGTGACGATGGCGCGTGTCTGTGAATTGCGATCGGCTGATGCGCTCATCGCTCTGCTCCTGTGGTTTTTCCTAAGGGTTCTCTTACTTGTCGAGACGGACGGTCTTGCCGGTCGTTGCTGATTTCAGCGCTGCGTCGGCCAGTTTCAGCGCCACCAGTCCGTCCGCACCGCTCGGCGCGGCCTTCTTGCCTAATGTCGCTGCGGCGATGAAAGCAGCGATCTCATTGGCATAGGCGTCGAGATAGCGGGTCATGAAGAAGTCGTGCAGCGGCGGGCGGGTATAGCCCTTCTCGTTGGCCAGCTCGATCGACACCGGGCGCTGGTTCTCGGCCGCGACCATGCCTTTCGAGCCATGCACCTCGATGCGCTGGTCGTAGCCATAGGTGGCGCGGCGCGAGTTGGAGATGACGGCCTGCTTGCCGGAAGCGGTTTCGAGGATGACACTGACGCTATCGAAATCGCCGGCAGCGCCGATCTTCTTGTCGACCAGCACCGAGGCATGGGCGCTGACCGCCACGACCTCTTCGCCGAGCAGGAAGCGCGCCATGTCGAAATCATGGATGGTCATGTCGCGGAAAATGCCGCCCGAGCGCTTGATGTAATCGATCGGCGGCGCGCCCGGATCGCGCGAGGTTATGGTGACCATCTCGACGGTGCCGATGGCGCCGTCGTCGATCGCCTTGCGCACGGCGGCGAAGTGCGGATCGAAGCGCCTGTTGAAGCCGACCATCAGCGTCGCCTTGGTCTTCTCGACCACGGCCAGGCATTTCTCGACGCGCTTGACGTCGAGGTCGATCGGCTTCTCGCAGAAGATCGCCTTGCCGGCCTTGGCGAAGCGCTCGATCAGATCGGCATGGGTGTCGGTCGGCGTGCAGATGATGACGGCGTCGATATCTCCGGCTTTCTCGATGTCCTCGATGCTGCGCACCTCGGCGCCATAGGCGCTGGCCAGTTCGGTGGCCGCCTTCTCGAACGCATCGGCAACCGCAACCAGTTTGGCCTGCGGATTGGAGCCGACGGCACGGGCGTGGACCTTGCCGATGCGGCCGGCACCGAGGAGAGCGAAGCGAACGGTCATGGGTATTTCCTCTGGGGGAATGGGTTGGAGAGAGTTGTCCACACCTTGCTTTTGGGGAAAGGTGGCAAGGCTATTTTTCGAGCGCGCCAGAAAACAGGATGACCATCCTGTTTTAGGCCGCGAGTTCCGCCTCCCCGGTCTTGGCGCCGGTGATGTAGGAGACGATATCGTTTCCGTCGGTGTTCTCCTTGCGCAGATTGGCGACGATGCGGCCGCGCCGGAACACGACGATACGGTCGCAGAGATCGAACACCTGGCGCATATTGTGGCTGATCAGGATCAGCGGCTCGCCATTGTCCTTCAGCGTACGCACGATGTTTTCGACCTGGGCGGTCTCCTGCACGCCAAGGGCGGCGGTAGGCTCGTCCATGATGATCAGCTTGGAGGCGAAGGTCGCGGTCCGGGCGATCGCCACGCACTGGCGCTGACCGCCCGACATGTGGCGGATGGTGTTGGACAGATTGGGGATCTTCACCGCCGTGCGGACCAATGCCGCCTCGGTCGCCTTGCGCATGTATTTGCGATCGAGGATCGAGAACGGGCCGAGGTTGAACAAAACCTTCTCGCGGCCGAGGAACAGGTTCGACGGCACGTCGAGATCGTCGGCCAGCGCCAGATTCTGGAACACGGTCTCGATGCCCGCCGTGCGGGCCTCGATCGGCCCGGCAAAATTCACTTCCTTGCCGTCGAACCAGATCTGGCCGCTGGTGCGCTGCTCGACGCCGGTGATCTGGCGCACGAAGGTCGATTTGCCGGCGCCGTTGTCGCCCATGATGGCGATATGCTCGCCCTTGCGCAGCTCGAAGTTCGCGCCTTCCAGCGCATGCACGCCGCCATAGCGCTTGGTCAGGTTTTCGGTCTTCAGGACGATGTCTGACATGGTCATGCCCTCATTGCCCGCAGGCGTTGGCGCCACTGGTCGAGAACCACCGCACCGACGATGATCACGCCCTTGACCATCTCCTGGTAGTAGGCGTCGAGGCGCAGGAAGGTGAAGCCGGAGATGATGACGCCGAAGATCAGCGAGCCGATCACCGTGCCGATGATCGAGCCGCGGCCGCCCGACAGCGAGACCCCGCCGATGACCGCCATGGCGATGGCGTCGAGTTCGTACATCACGCCCATGCCGGACTGCGCGGTCAGGTTCTTGGAGCTCAGCACCACGGCGGCGAGCGCGGCGAGAATGCCGGCGATGACGTAGACCAGGATCTTGTGATTGGCGATCTTGATGCCGGACATACGCGCGGCGTCCTCGTTGGAGCCGATCGCGTAACAGTGCTTGCCGTACCTCGTATAGGTCATGATCAGCTGGAACAGGATGGCCAGCGACAGGAAGATGACGACCGGCATCAGGCCTTTGCCGATGCTGGCGAAACTCTCGGTGGGAAACGAGATCGGCTGGCCCTTGGACCACCATTTGGCGATGCCGCGCGCGGTCACCATCATGCCGAGCGTGGCGATGAACGGCGGAATGCGCGTGTAGGCGATCAGCGCGCCATTGACCAGGCCGGCGAAGAGGCCGCAGGCGATCGCCACCAGCAGCGGCACGATGACAGGCAGGTCGGTCCAGCCTTGCGCCAGGAACATCGCCTTGGGATTGGGGTTGCCGTTGACCGTCGCCACCTGGGCGAAGCTCATGGCGATCATGGCGGTCGCGCCGACGATCGAGCCCGAGGACAGGTCGATGCCGCCGGTGATGATGACCTGTGTCACGCCGATGGCGATGATGCCGACGATCGACACCTGCAGGATGATGATCTGCAGGCGCGCTTCGTTGAAGATGCCGCCGACATCGCTGCGTGTGTTGAACAGGAAGCTGTCGCCGAGAAAGATGCGGCCGATCAGTTCGAAGATGACGACGAGAATGACCAGGGCCAGGAAAACATTGAACTCGGCCGGCCATGTGCGCTTCTTCGCATCATAACCGACGCCGCCGACGCCATGAGATGTCTGTGCCACGTATTCTGTCCTCCATCAGCCGCGGTCGCCCTCGCGCCGTGCCGGCGCTGAGGGAGAGAGGGGAGCGGCGCTGTCTTGATCGAGAGCGCCGCTCCGTATCGAACCGCTGGCGGCTCAGTTCTTCTTCAGGAACTTGTCGATGTTGGCTGGCGTCACCAGCTGGAAGGGCACGTAGACCTTGTGCTCGACCTTCTCGCCCTTGGAGAGCTTGAGCGCCGCATCGAGAGCGCCGGCGCCCTGGCCGGCGGCGTCCTGGAACACGGTTACGTCGAGGTCGCCCGCCTGCATGGCCGCCAGCGCGTCCTGGGTGGCATCGACGCCGCCGACGACAACCGCCTTCATGTCGATGTTGCCGGCCTTCATCGCCTGGATGGCGCCGATGGCACTTTCGTCATTGTTGGCGATGACGCCATCGAACGGCTTGCCGGTCGACAGCCAGTTGGTCATCAGGTTCTGCGCCTCGTCGCGGTTCCAGTTCGACGTCTGCTTGTCGATGATCTTGATGAAGCTGCAATCCGGCGTCGCGATCACATCGTCGATGTCCTTGGTGCGCTGCACGGCGGCCTGGTTGGAAAGCTCGCCCATGATCACATAGACATTGGCTTCCTTCTTGCCGGCTTCCTTGAACAGGCGGCAGACTTCCTTGGTCTCGAGCGTGCCGGAATCGGCTTCGTTCGAAGCGACGAAGGCCTGGTTGTCGGGCAGCGTGTCGACATTGACCGGCTCGCGGTTGACATAGACCAGCGGGATCTTGGCTGCGGCGGCGGCATCCGACATCGCCTGCGTGGCCGAAGTGTCGACCGGGTTGACGATGATGGCGTCGACGCCCGAAGCGGCGAAGTTCTTGATCTGGTCAAGCTGCTTGGCAACGTCGTTCTGCGCGTCCTCGACCTGCAGCTCGACGCCGCTCATGCCCTTGGCCTGCTCGATCATGCCGTTGCGCAGCACGGTCAGGAAGTTGTCGTCGAATTTGGCCATCGACACGCCAACCTTGGCGGCCAGGGCGGATGAACTCATCAGCGCCGCGAAGGCGACGCCTAAAATCAATTTCTTCATTGTGTTTCTCCTCCACATATTGGTGTCCGGTTTCACCGATTTATCCGGAATCCCCGATCTCCCCGGGGAATCTCTCCCTGATGTCGTTTCTATTCCGGGTGACGCTTGCCGTTGGCTGGAACGTCAAACCCTCTGTTTGAAACAGATATTCCGGAACGAAAGAACCAAAATATACAGATGATGAAATATTTATTCCATTTCACATCGGGGCGTCAAGGGCGATTCCGCGGCCTGCCGGCCGATTTACGCATCGCTCTGATGGATTCTATCATTTGCCTCGGCACCTTGCGCGGCGGCTGGCTAGATGTTTTCCGGCAGATAGATGTCGAAGGGCAGAAAGGTCTGGCCCGGAGCGTTGGCGGCGCCGGTTTCGATGGCATGCGCCATCAGGTCGACGAGCTCACGGCATAAAGCGGCGAGCGGGGTCGAGATCACCATGGTGAGGATGTTGTCGGCGAGCGCCGCGCGCGACTCGGCGTTGATCTCGTTGCAGACGACCACCGGCATGGTCGCGGGCTTCGCTGCCCGCAGCGCCGAGACCGCGCCTTCCATGCCACCGCCGGCGACGTAGCAGCCGGCAAGATCCGGATAGCGCGCCAGAAGATCGATCATCGCGTCATGGGTCACCTGGTTGGCTTCCAGATTGACCAGCGTTTCAAGCACGCTGAACTCCGGCGCATGCTCGCGGAAGAAGGAGCGAAAGCCGATCTCGCGCAGCTCATGGCCGTGGAAGCGGTGGCTGCCGACGAAGAGGGCGACCTTGCCGGGCCGCTTGGCTGCCTTGGAGATCATCCATGCGGCGGTGCGCCCGACCTTGCGGTTGTCGAGGCCGATATAGCCCTCCCGGATACCGGCGGCAAAATCGGACAGCACCGAAAAGACCGGCTGTCCTCTCGCCTTCAAGGTTTCCACGACCGCTGTCAGGGTCGGATGGTCCGGACCGACAACGGCGATGGCACTCGATTTCGCCGCCAGCCTGCGCATCTGCAAGGCGATCTCGTCGGGAGCCAGGGAGCTGGCGAAATCGATGCTCGCAACGCCGCGGAAGCGCTGCGATTGCGAGATGGCCAGTTCGAGTTCCCGCGCGAAGTCACCGTAGAAGGCATCATTGCCCCGCAGCAGCAGGAAGCCCAGGCGGTACTCCGGCAACTCCTGGCGCATGCGCTGCTTGATAAGGCCGGCGGCGTGGTAGCCGATGTCGGTAGCGGTCTCGTAGACGCGGCGCGCTGTCTCTTCGCGCACCGGCAGCCGGTTGTTCAGCACGCGGTCGACGGTGGCGACACTGACGCCCGAGATGCGCGCCAGATCGGATATTGTCGGCCGCTTCACCATGCTTGCCTCGTCGGGTTTGCTCGAGCCCTTCGTACATCATCCTGATGGGAAATGATAGAAACTATCTTTATGATGTTGAGTCTATCATCGGTCGGCGTTACTTTGACGCCTGAAGCCAAGGGATTTCATGGCATTCGCTCTGGCGGATGCCTTTGCCGAGGGAGGCAATCATGTCCACTGCGCCGTCCCGGCGTGACTACAGCCTGATCGGCCGCGACGCCAAGCTCGCCGTCGAGACCGGCCTGTCGGCGGCCGAGTGGTATCACACCGACATACCGCGCAAGCAGATGAAGGAGCTGATGCAGCGCTCCGACGGGCCGGCGATCCGCGATACCGCGATCTGGTTCGCCGCCCTGATCGTCAGTGGCGCCGGCGGCGCCTGGCTCTGGGGCACATGGTGGTGCGTGCCGTTCTTCTTCGTCTATGGCGTGCTCTACGGCTCCTCGACGGATTCACGCTGGCACGAATGCGGTCACGGCACCGCCTTCCGCACGCAATGGATGAACGATGCGGTCTATCAGATCGCCTGCTTCATGATCATGCGCAATCCGGTGACCTGGCGCTGGAGCCACACGCGCCACCACACCGACACCGTCATCGTCGGCCGCGACCCGGAAATCTCGGTGATGCGGCCGCCGGATCTGGTTCGCGCCATGCTGGGCTTCGTCGGCGTGCTCGACGCCTGGCATGCGATGAGCGATATGCTGCGCAACGCCGCCGGCACCGTCAGCGCCGCCGGAAAGACCTTCATTCCAGAACAGGAACAGCCCAAGGCGATCCGCGTCGCCCGCATCTGGACGGCGATCTATGCCGCCACCGTCGGGCTGGCGCTCTACACCGGTTCGTTCCTGCCGCTGATGCTGGTCGGCCTGCCCAGGCTCTACGGCGCCTGGCACCATGTCATGGTCGGGCTGCTGCAGCATGGCGGCCTGGCCGACAATGTCACCGACCACAGGCTGAACAGCCGCACCGTCTACATGAACCCAATCAGCCGCTTCATCTACTGGAACATGAACTACCATGTCGAGCATCACATGTTTCCGATGGTGCCCTATCATGCGCTGCCGAGGCTGCACGAGCTGATCAAGCACGATCTGCCGGAAGCGACACCGTCGATCCTGGCCGGCTACCGCGAGATGATCCCGGTCTTCCTGCGCCAGCTGCGCAACGAGGACTATTTCCTCAAGCGCGAGCTGCCGCCGAGCGCACGGCCATATCGCGAGGAATTCCACAACGACACTATCGCCGCCGCGGCGGAATGATCGTGCTTCCATCCGATCCAGACTGTTTATTTAACGCAATTCCGGACGGAAAACCGCTGCGCACTTTTTTGCTTTTGGGAGGACTTGAATGAGCGACTGGGTCGAGGCCTGCGCCACCGGCGACATAGACGAGGAGGATGTGATGCGCTTCGACCACGGCGGCCGCACCTTCGCCATCTATCGCAGCCCCGACGACGAGTTCTTCGCCACCGACGGCCTTTGTACGCATGAAAAGGTGCACCTGGCCGACGGGCTGGTGATGGATGACATCATCGAATGCCCCAAGCACAATGGGCGCTTCAACTACAAGACGGGTGACGCCCGCGGCGCCCCGGTCTGCATCAATCTCAAGACCTATCCGGTCAAGGTCGATGCCGGCAAAGTCCTGATCCAGATCGGATGACTGACATGGCGGGGGGGATGCTCATCATCGGCGCCGGCGAATGCGGCGGGCGGGCGGCATTGGCGCTGCGCGACCTCGATTATCAGGGGCCGGTGACGCTGGTCGGCGACGAGCCGCATCTGCCCTATGAGCGCCCGCCTCTGTCCAAGGAGGCGATGGCCAGCGATGCGCCCGAGATCAAGGCGATCGCCAGCGACGCAATTCTGGCCGAGAAGTCGATCCGGCATATCCATTCCGTCCAGGCCGTCGCGATCGACCGCGCGGCGCATACTGTGCGCCTGTCGGACGGATCGGTCCTGCCTTACGACAAGCTCCTGCTGGCAACCGGTTCGACGCCGCGCAAGCTGCCGATGCCGGGCCTGGGTCCGCGCTGCGTCTATCTTAGAACCTTCGCTGATGCGCTCGCCATTCGCGCGCATCTCACCCCCGGCAACCGTATCGCCATCATCGGCGGCGGCTTTATCGGCCTCGAACTCGCCGCCGCGGCCCGCAAGCTCGGTGCCGCGGTCACCGTCATCGAGGCGCAGCCTCGCATCCTGATTCGCGGCGTGCCGGCGGAGATCGCGGAAATCATCCATGAGGCGCATGTCGCCGAGGGCGTCGACATCCTGTGCGGCGACGGCATCGCGTCCATCGCCGACGATGGCAACGAGGTGCGCACCACACTTGCCGGCGGCCGGGAAATCGTCGCCGACCTCGCGATCATCGGCATCGGCGCCGTGCCGGTGACCGGGCTTGCGGCCGAAGCGGGGCTGACGATCGACAATGGAATTGCAGTCGATGCCGAGCTGCGCAGCTGCGATCCCGACATCTTTGCCGCCGGCGATTGCTGCTCGTTTCCGCTCGCCGTCTATGGCGGCCGCCGGGTGCGGCTGGAAGCCTGGCGCAACGCCCAGGAACAGGGCGCGCTGGCGGCCAGGAACATGCTCGGCGCCGGCGAGGCGCATGCGGCGGTGCCGTGGTTCTGGTCGGATCAATATGGTCTGTCGCTGCAGATCGCCGGGCTCTCCGACGAGGGCAAAAACACCGTGCGCCGCGATCTCGGCGACGGCGCCTTCATCCTCTTCCATTTGGCTGAAGACGGCAGGCTGGTCGCGGCCAGCGGCATCGGCCCCGGCAACGCGGTCGCCCGCGACATCAGGCTGGCCGAAATGCTGATCGCCAAGCGGGCCAAGCCGGCGCCGGAAGCGCTGGGATCACCGGATGTGAAGCTGAAGTCGTTGTTGGCCGCCTGAGCCTACGCTCCCCCTTTTTGGGGGCCGCTGCGCAGCTGCGGGATGGGAGTGCGGCACCGCCCCTGACCTTCGGTCCGACCTGCCCTACAAGGGGCAGGTAAAGGCTCTGAACCCCAGCCCTAAAACAGCGCCTTCAGCTCCGGCAGTTTGTCGTTCACCAGCCAACCATAATAATTCTCTTCCGGCAGCTTTTCGGGCTCACCGGCGGCGCGGCGCCTGTCGTTCTCCGCCTTCAACGCATAAGCGCGCTGCTCCGGATTGCCGACATTGTAGAGCGTAGCGGTCAGCCCAGGATTGCCCGAAATGTCGAAGCCGGCAATGCTTTTATAGGCATCGATCGATTTCCTGATCGTCGCGGCGACGTAGGGGAGCGTCAGGTCGGGATCCATGATGGTCTTGTAGACCGAATTGGGATCGCCGACGTCGAGCTTGGGCAGGCCCGAAACCTTGTGCACCAGATCGCTCATCTGCAGGGCGGTCAGCGGATTGAGCTGGCCGAGGCCGAAGGTCTGGCCGGCATAATAAGGCTGGAAGAAGGTGGCGCCGAAGCGGTCGTCGGGAAAGCTGGTCCCGCCGACCGACTTGCCGCGAAACGAACGGTTCCACACCTGTTCGCGGCATTCCCACAGATCGTAGCTGTCGGACATCCCCGCGCATTTCTTGAATTCCGGCCGTTGCACGAAGTCGGTGATGTCCTCGCCGTCATAGGCGAAGGACAGCTTGCTGGAGAGATAGGAGATCGCCTTGACATAGTAGGTCTGCAGCCGGTCATAAGCATCGACGTTGTAGGTGTGCTCGCCGACGATGGCGCCGACGATGTGCAGGGGATCGATGCCGTAGGCGGCCGCCGCCTTCCTGATCTTGCCGCGCAGATCGGCGTCGTTCTGCAGCAGGGCATAGACCTTGCGGTACTTCGCCTGGAAGCTGGTGTTGGTCGCCTGCGTGCGCCGGCTGGAGGCGCCGGGAATGTCGGGCTGCACGGCATTGCGATTTCCCGGCGGCACCAATGTCGCTGCCTCGGCGGCGAACAGCGTCGCCGCCAGCGTCAAGCCGAGAATGACCAGGATCAGTTTTTTCATGCACCCGCCGCCCAAGCAATTCCAGGAAAAGTGTGAAACGGTTTTCCGGAATTGCGTCAACCAAGAGATCGAGAATTGCCGCGCAAACTAGGTAAAGCTCTTGGTCGAGTCGAGAGCGCCCCTTCACCCGGCAGGACGAAAGGTGGCCAGATGGTACCATCTGGCCACACATGATTTTGCTTGCCGGAAAATGTTGCCTGGACCGGCGCCGGAACGTTTCGGCGCCGTCGTTTAAAGGATGAACCGCGACAGGTCGGTATTCCTGGACAGATCGCCGACATGCTTTTCGACATAGGCGGCGTCGATAGTGACGCTCGTTCCGTTGCGGTCGGGCGCATCGTAGGAGATTTCGTCCAGCACCCGCTCCATCACCGTCTGCAGGCGCCTGGCGCCTATGTTCTCGACGCTGGCGTTGAGATCGACGGCGATGCCGGCGAGCGAATCGATGGCGTCGTCGGTGAAGGTCAACTCGACGCCCTCGGTCTTCATCAGCGCGATATACTGCTTGATCAGGCTGGCCTCGGTCTCGGTCAGGATGCGCACGAAATCGTCCTTCTCCAGCGCCCGCAGTTCGACGCGGATCGGCAGGCGGCCCTGCAATTCCGGCAACAGGTCGGACGGCTTCGAGACGTGGAAGGCGCCGGAGGCGATGAACAGGATGTGATCCGTCTTCAACGGTCCGTATTTGGTCGCCACCGTGGTGCCTTCGACCAGCGGCAGCAGGTCGCGCTGCACGCCTTCGCGCGAGGGCCCGCCGGAAATGTCCGATCTCGCCGCGATCTTGTCGATCTCGTCGAGGAAGACGATGCCGTCGTTTTCCGCGGCATCGAGCGCCCGGCGCACCACCTCGTCCTGATCGAGCAGCTTGTCGGACTCGTCATTGACCAGCAGGTCGTAGGACTCCTTCACCGTCGTCTTGCGCATCTTGGTTTTCTTGCCGCCCATCGCCTTCGACAGCATGTCGTTGATGTTCAGCACGCCGATATTGGCGCCCGGCATGCCGGGGATTTCAAATCCGGGCATGCCGCCGCTGCCGGTGTCGGCAACCTCGACCTCGATTTCCTTGTCGTCGAGCTCGCCGTCGCGCAGCTTCTTGCGGAAACTGTCGCGGGTGGCCGGGCTCGCCGTCTTGCCGACCAGTGCTTCCAGCACACGTTCCTCGGCGTTGACGTGGGCGCGCGCCTTGACGTCCTCACGCATCTTCTCGCGCACCAGGCCGATGGCGATCTCGACCAGGTCGCGGATGATCTGCTCGACATCGCGGCCGACATAGCCGACTTCGGTGAACTTGGTCGCCTCGACCTTGACGAAGGGCGCACCGGCCAGCCGCGCCAGGCGGCGCGAGATTTCCGTCTTGCCGACGCCGGTCGGCCCGATCATCAGGATGTTCTTGGGCATCACCTCTTCGCGCATCTGGCCTTCCAGCTGCTGGCGGCGCCAGCGGTTGCGCAAGGCAATGGCCACGGCGCGCTTGGCGTCCTTCTGGCCGATGATGAAGCGGTCGAGTTCCGAAACGATTTCGCGGGGAGAAAATGTGCTCATATCACTAAATTCCACTTTGCCACTGCTTGATGGCCTCGAACGGATGCAGCAGCATGATCACGTTGAGTGTCAGATTGTCCCGGATGAGGTAGCCGGTGCCGAGTTCGAAGATGATGGCGAGGCTGACGATCACCCATATAGGTAGCCTTCGCGCCATCACAAATCCCAGCACCATGGCCAGTGTGTCCGACACCGAATTGATGATGCTGTCGCCATAGTAATCGAGCGAAATGGTGCCGGCGCGGTAGCGGTCGATGATGAACGGGCTGTTTTCCAGCAGCTCCCAGCCGCCCTCGATGAAGACGGCGAACGCCAGCCTCAGGCCGATCGGCGAACGCGGGAACAGGAACCGCGCCAGCGCATAGAACAGGAAGCCGTGGATGATGTGCGAGAAGGTGTACCAGTCCGAAATGTGCTGGGAATTCTCCGAACTGTTCACCACGCCATGCCAGAGCTTGACGTAGCCGCAGGTGCAGATCGGCGTCCGCCCCATGCCGTAGAGCGCCCCGGCCTGGAAGATGACCAGGGCAAGCACCAGCAGAAGCCCCATCCGCCAGCTGTCTTCGTAGGCCGAATAGCTGTTTTCCGTGGCCGGTGTCGTCATCGGTTCATTCCCCCTCGTTTCGCGTCGCCGTCTCGACCATCACAAAGCCCTGTCACGCCTTCAGCGGCGGTAGCCGGCGGATCACGGCCGCCGGCAAGGTGGGGTTGACCACAATCCGCCGGATACGCTGCCAGCCGGCCCCGAACAGGATAATCAGCGCGCCAACAACGACCAGGATCAAGGCAAAAGGCGGGATGCCCGTCGAATCGGAGGCGGAATTCACCAGATAATAGATGCCCAGCGAGCCGAAGTAAGCCAATGTAGGAACCAGAAGCGAACGGCGGTCTATGGCCAGCGCGACATAGAGGAAGCCAAGGATCAGAATCGTCAGCATGATGGTTGCATTGGCATCCGGCGCGATATGTCCGAATACGACGTTTTGGCCGGTTGCCATGATAAAGAGCGGATGCACCAGCATCGGCGCCGAGACGACATGCAGCCAGAAAGCGCAATCGGACCAGATCTTGCGTCGATCCCTGTCGTAAATGTCAAAAGCGACACCCGTTGCGAACACGATCAGGCCGCAGATCAGCGGCATGTAAAGAGCCGCGCGAAGCAATTCGGGAACGTCCTCGAGGCGCGGCGGCGCAATCGCGCCGGTTGTCACACTGTCATACAGGATTATCGCCGTTTGCAGGAAGGCAAGCAGTGTGAAGGCGATGGCGATGGTCCCGGCAATGATGGGGACGCGAAAGCGCCAGAAATAGATTGCCGCCGCGATTATTCCTCCGCCCAGGAACAGATATCCGGCCCGGGACGCCGTCTGGCGCAACGCCAATAGCTGCCAGATGGTTTCCGGCTTGCGTATGCCGAAGCTGGCCTCCACTTGCAGCGCCAGAGCGGCCAGAATGGCGGCCATGAAAATCAGGGCAAGCACGGACGACGATAGCTTCATCCGGTGCTGACGCGTGACGATTTCGGCGAGCCCCCAGGCGAAAACCGCAAGGATGCCGGCGATCCAGAATGTCTGGCCTGGAAGCAAGGTGGTGAGGACAAAGAAGAAGCCGGCGCTGAGCAGAACGGTTCCGACGGTGACGAACAGATCGTTGCCGCCGCCGACCAGCCGCAGGTTTTCCTCGTCACCCTCGTCATCGGCGCGCCTGGCCTCGGGGGCGAGAGCGACCGCGCGTTCCATGGCCTCCAACTGATCGCGCAAGGTCTGCGAGATCAAACCTTTCGCGACTGCCTTGTCGAGGGTTTCGGCGCTGATCAATTGGGCTCCTGCGTCGCGTCGCGCGCCATCATCAGGGCTGGCCCGTACTCCGATGTTCTGGTGTCAAAGGCAACAAAGCCGGCCTTTTCGTAGGCGCGGATCGCCCTGACATTGGCGGGATCCGGGTCGATGATGACGCGCGGAACACCTTCCTCGAAAAGCTGTTCGACGAATTGGCGCACGATCGCCGAGCCATGGCCACGCCCGACCAGCTCCGGCACGCCTATCGACACGTCGATGCCGAGCGTGCCGAACGGCTGGTCGGCGTAGGGGTGGTCGTCTTCCAGATGCGGATCGTAGCTCTGCAGATAGGCGATCGGCTTGCCGTCGAGCTCGACGATCAGCGGCTCGACGGAAATCGAGTCGATATGATCGCTAATCCCGGCGATTTCCGTCTCCGGATCGTCCCACCACTCTGCAACATGCGGCTGGGCAAGCCAGCCGGCGATCATCGGCAGGTCTTTCTCCGTCACCGGCCGAAAATCATAGGTCACCACCTCTTCAGGCGGCATCGAGCGTTTCGACGACGAAATTGTTGTTGGTGTAGACGCAGATGTCGGATGCGATCTGCATCGCCTTGCGGGCGATCTCCTCGGCATCCTTGTCGCTGTCCATCAGCGCGCGGGCCGCGGCCAGCGCGTAATTGCCGCCCGAACCGATGGCCATGACGCCGAATTCGGGTTCGAGCACGTCGCCGGTGCCGGTCAGCGCCAGCGAGACTGACTTGTCTGCCACCAGCATCATCGCTTCCAGCCGGCGCAGATAGCGGTCGGTGCGCCAGTCCTTGGCGAGCTCGACGCAGGCGCGCGTCAGCTGGTCGGGATATTGTTCGAGCTTGGCCTCGAGCCGCTCCAAAAGCGTGAAGGCGTCGGCGGTGGCGCCGGCGAAACCGGCAATCACATTGCCGCCCTTGCCGATGCGGCGCACCTTCTTGGCGTTGCCCTTCATGATGGTCTGGCCAAGGCTGACCTGGCCGTCGCCGGCGATCACCACCTTGTTGCCCTTGCGCACCGTCACGATGGTCGTGGCGTGCATGGTCAGTTCATTGGACATTTCTTGGGCTCCGAGCAGCGCCATCCCGATAAGGCGATTGGCGCGGTACGAGTAACTTTGATCGGCCATATGTATGCATGGGGCCGGTGATTGCAAATCGCTCTCTGGCAAGGCCGATACCGCTGCCGGAGGCAACTGGCAATCGCCGGATCATGCTGCTAGAAGGCTTTCGTTTTCAAGCCTGCGAGCGCTTGAAGCCTCTGAGCCGGTCACGATGTGAACCTCTGGACAAGGATAGAGTGATGCCGCCCCGTTCCGCCGAAGCGAGCCGTAAGACCAAGGAAACCGACATCTCCGTGTCGATCCATGTCGACGGTTCCGGCAAGTCGGATATCGCTACGGGAGTCGGCTTCTTCGATCATATGCTGGACCAGCTGTCGCGCCATTCCCTGATCGACATGACGGTCAGGGCCAAGGGCGACCTGCATATCGACGATCACCACACGGTCGAGGACACCGGCATCGCGCTCGGCCAGGCCTTGACCAAGGCGCTCGGCGAGCGGCGCGGCATCATGCGCTATGCCTCGATCGACCTTGCCATGGACGAGACGCTGACGCGCGCCGCGATCGATGTGTCCGGCCGTCCCTTCCTGGTCTGGAACGTTTCCTTCTCGTCGCCGAAGATCGGCACCTTCGACACCGAACTGGTGCGCGAGTTCTTCCAGGCGCTGGCGCAGAATGCCGGCATTACGCTGCATGTCACCAACCACTATGGCGCCAACAACCATCACATCGCCGAGACCTGCTTCAAGGCGGTGGCGCGCGCGCTGCGCGCTGCTCTCGAACGCGATCCGCGCCAGCCGGATGCGGTTCCCTCCACCAAAGGATCGTTGAAGGGATAAGGCCATGGCCACCTACGTCGTGATGGAACCGCCAGGCCGCAGCGAAAAGGCTGATGCGACGGCCTTTGTCCGCGATGGCTTCACCTGGCTGGGCCTCCTGGTGCCGCCGCTATGGTTCGCCTGGCATCGGCTGTGGATCGAAGCAGCACTTGCCTTCGTCGTCATGGGCCTGCTTTCGATGCTGGGCCAGAAGCTCGGCCTTGGTGTGGCCGGGTCGCTGCTGTCGTTGCTGGTTTCGCTCTATGTCGGCCTGGAAGGGCAAGGCCTGCGCATCGCGGCACTTCGCCGGCGTGGTTGGCACGAGTGGGGCGCGGTCGAAGCCGGTTGGCTCGACGAAGCCGACACACGCTATGCGCTGGAGGCGGAAGCGCTTGCCGATGAGGTTGTGCCGGCGCCGCGCATGGTCCCCGATGCTGCCCTCGCGCGGCCAGCGCTGCCGGGCATTGCGCTGGGGCTGACCCACATACCGGGAAGAAACTGACATGATTCCGGGAAGAAGCTGAGATGCGGGTTGCGATCATCGACTACGGCTCGGGCAACCTGCGCTCGGCCACCAAGGCTTTCGAGCGCGCCGCGCGCGAAGCCGGCATCGCGGCGCAGATCGACCTGACGGCCGATGCCGAGCGGGTGCGCACGGCCGATCGCATCGTCCTGCCCGGCGTCGGCGCCTATGCCGATTGCGCGGCCGGCCTGCAGGCCGTCGAAGGCATGTGGGAAGCCGTCGGGGATGTCGCGATCGTCAAGGGCCGGCCTTTCCTCGGCATCTGCGTCGGCATGCAACTGATGTCGCAGCGCGGCCTTGAAAAGACAATTACCGAGGGCTTCGGCTGGATATCGGGCGACGTCAAGGAGATCATGCCTTCCGATCCGGCGCTGAAGATCCCGCAGATCGGCTGGAACACGATCGAACTCAAACGCCAGCATCCACTGTTTGCCGGCATTCCCACCGGGACCAACGGGCTGCACGCCTATTTCGTGCACTCCTACCACCTCGATGCGCGCAAGCCGGACGAAGTGCTGGCGGTCGCCGATTATGGCGGCCCGGTGACGGCGGCCGTCGCCCGCGACAATCTCGTCGGCACGCAATTCCACCCGGAAAAGAGCCAGGCGCTGGGCCTCGCCCTGATCACCAATTTCCTGCGCTGGAGGCCCTAGAGCATGATCCCGAAAAGTGGACCCCGGTTTTCTCGGACAAACGGTCCCGTTTGTCCCGAGATCATGCTCAAGCAAAGGGGAAACCGATGAGCAAGAAGGGTTACTGGATGGCGATGGTCGAGGTGACCGATCCGGAAAACTATCCGCTATACATTGCCGCCAACAAAGCGGCTTTCGACAAATATGGCGCAAAATTCCTGACCCGCGGCGGTCAGTCGTCGAGCCCGGAAGGGTCGTCGGGCAATCGCCATGTCATCATCGAGTTCGAGAGCTACGCGGTCGCACTCGCCTGCTTCCATTCGCCCGAATACCAGGCGGCGCTGAAGTTCCGACGTCTCTATTCGACATCGCATTTCGCCATTGTGGAAGGCGCCTGAACGGATGATCCTTTTCCCCGCCATCGATCTCAAGGACGGCCAGTGCGTGCGCCTGAAGCACGGCGACATGGCCACCGCGACCATCTACAACGATGATCCTGCAGCGCAGGCGCGGGCCTTCGAGCAACAGGGCTTCGAATGGCTGCATGTCGTCGACCTCAACGGCGCCTTCCAGGGCCAGAGCGTCAACAGCGCGGCGGTCGGCGCCATCCTCAAGGCGACGAAGAACCCTGTGCAGCTCGGCGGCGGCATCCGCACGCTGGCGCAGATCGAGGACTGGCTCGATCGCGGGCTGGCCCGTGTCATCCTCGGCACGGTGGCGGTGCGTGACCCGGACCTGGTCAGACAGGCCTGCAAGGCGTTTCCGGGCAAGGTCGCCGTCGGCATCGACGCCAAGGGCGGCAAGGTCGCCGTCGAGGGCTGGGCCGAGGCGTCGAGCCTCGGCGTCGTCGAACTGGCGAGGAAATTCGAGGGCGCCGGAGTCGCCGCCATCATCTACACCGATATCGACCGCGACGGCGTTTTGACCGGCATCAACTGGGACGCCACCATCGATCTCGCCGATGCCGTATCGATCCCGGTCATCGCGTCGGGCGGCCTCGCCTCGATCGCCGACATCGTGCGCATGACCATGCCCGATGCGCAAAAGCTCGAAGGGGCGATCTCCGGGCGCGCGCTCTATGACGGCCGCATCGATCCGGCCGAGGCCCTGGCGATCCTGCAGGGCAGGGCGGAGACGCGGACGTGAAAATCTCCATCATCCTGGCCTCCTACGACAGCGGTCATTACCATGGCGGCATGGGCCAGGGCCCGGACGCACTGATATCAGGCGGGCTCGTCGACGCGCTGACCATGGCCGGCCATGACGTTACGGTGGAAGACATCGGCAGGGTCGGAGACATCCAGGAGCGCGAGATCGCCACCGGCTTTGCTGTCTGCAACGCGGTTGCGACCGAGGTTCGCCTTGCCCGTGACGCCGGTCGGTTTCCCATCGTCCTTGCGGGAAATTGCCTGACATCAGCCGGTGCGGTCGCCGGCGAGGACGCCGATGCGATCATCTGGGCCGACCAGCATGGCGACCTCAACACGCCCGAGACATCGGCATACGGCTTTCTCGACGGCATGGCGCTGGCGACGGTGCTTGGCCTGTGCTGGAGGCCGATGGCGTCGGCCATTCCCGGCTTCAAGCCGATCGATCCGTCGCGTTGCGTGCTCGTCAACGCGCGCGATCTCGATCCGGACGAGAAGCGGCTGCTGGAGACGCTGCCGATCGTGCGGACGGAATGCGCCGGGGTGGCCCAGGCGACCGAAAGACTGAAGATCGCCGGCGCCAAACGCGTGCACATGCACCTCGATATGGACGTGCATGATCCCCGCGAGTTGCAGGCCAACCGCTATATCACTTCGGGCGGCCCGAGCCCGGAGCAGTTGCGCGACGCCACTTGCGCCATGGCGCTTGCGGTGCCGGTCGTCGGCATCACCGTCTCCGCCTACGATCCGGCTTTCGACGCGCAGGCCGATGTTCCGCCGCTGGTCGGCCAGTTGCTGAACGATCTCATCGCCACGATAGAGGGCCGCTGATGCTGAAAGCCCGTGTCATCCCCTGTCTCGACGTCAAGAACGGCCGTGTCGTCAAGGGCGTCAACTTCGTCGATCTCGTCGACGCCGGCGATCCGGTCGAGGCGGCCAAGGCCTATGACGCGGCCGGCGCCGACGAGCTTTGCTTCCTCGACATCACTGCTTCGTCGGACAATCGCGAAACCATCTTCGACGTCATCGCACGCACCGCCGAACAATGCTTCATGCCGCTGACCGTCGGCGGCGGCGTGCGCCAGGTCGCCGACATCAGGAAGCTGCTCTTGGCCGGCGCGGACAAGGTGTCGATCAACACGGCGGCGGTGAAGAACCCGGATTTCGTTGCCGAGGCCGCCGACAAGTTCGGCAACCAGTGCATCGTCGTCGCCATCGACGCCAAGAAAGTGTCCGCCACCGGTGAGGCCGACCGCTGGGAAATCTTCACCCATGGCGGGCGCGAAAAGACCGGCATCGACGCGGTCGAGTTCGCGCGGAAAATGGTCGATCGCGGCGCCGGCGAGATCCTGCTGACCTCGATGGATCGCGACGGCACCAAGGCCGGCTACGACATCGCGCTGACCCGCGCGATATCAGACGCCGTGCGCGCGCCGGTCATCGCTTCCGGCGGCGTCGGCACGCTCGACCACATGGTCGAAGGCATTCGCGACGGCCATGCCGGTGCGGTGCTGGCCGCGTCCATCTTCCATTTCGGTACCTACACGATAGCGCAGGCCAAGGCGCATATGGCCGCCGCAGGGCTGCCGATGCGGCTGGACTCTGTGAATAATCGGCCCTAAAGCATGATCCCGAAAAATGGGAACCGGTTTTCGGAAAAGATCATGCCTAAACAAGCAGATAGATGGCGCCATGGCTGAGTTTTCGCTGTCAGATCTTGAAGAAACCATCAGGGAACGCGCCCATTCCGGCGACCCGGACTCGTGGACGGCAAAACTGTTCGCGCGCGGCATCGACAAGGCGGCGCAGAAACTCGGCGAGGAAGCGGTCGAGACGGTGATTGCCGCCGTCAAGGGCGACAAACAGGCCCTCGTTTCGGAAAGTGCCGATCTTATATATCATTGGCTCGTCGTTCTCGGCCTCTCGGGGGTTTTGCTGAGCGACGTGCTCAAGGAGCTCGAAGGCCGCACCCGGCGTTCGGGCATCGCCGAGAAGGCGTCACGGCCCAAGGGCTGACCGCGAGGAAGGGCAGGTATCTCGATGGATCAGCTCGCGCCGACCGAGAAGTATTCCCCGTTTCGCTTCTTCTCCGCCGAGCAATGGTCGCAATTCCGCGCCGACACGCCGCTGACGCTGAGCGCGGACGAATTCCGCCGCCTGCGGTCGCTCAACGATCCGATCGATCTCGAAGAGGTCACGCGCATCTATCTGTCGCTGTCGCGGCTGTTGTCGGCTCATGTCGAAGCGAGCCAGCTGCTGTTTCGGCAACGCCAGGCCTTCTTCAACGCGGTCGACGTGGTCAAGACGCCCTTCATCATCGGCATCGCCGGTTCCGTCGCGGTCGGCAAATCGACCACCGCACGCGTGCTGAAGGAGCTTTTGGCGCGCTGGCCGTCGAGCCCCAAGGTCGATCTCATCACCACCGACGGCTTCCTGCTGCCCAACGAGGTCCTGCGCCGCGAGAACCTGATGGAGCGCAAGGGTTTTCCAGACAGTTACGATGTCGGCGCGCTGCTGCGCTTCCTGTCGGGCATCAAGTCGGCGCTGCCCGATGTCCGCGCGCCGGTCTATTCGCACCTCACCTATGACGTCATTCCCGGCGAGTTCGTCACCATCGACCGGCCCGACATATTGATCTTCGAAGGCATCAATGTCCTGCAGCCCGGCAAGCTGCCGCAGGACGGCAAGATCGTGCCTTTCCTGTCGGACTTCTTCGACTTCGCCATCTACATCGATGCCGACGAGAAGCTGATCCACAACTGGTACATTTCCCGCTTCATGCGGCTGCGTGAGACCGCATTCCGCAATCCGGACTCCTTCTTTCACCGCTACTCGCAGCTGTCGGAGGGTTCGGCGCGCGCCATCGCCGAAGGCCTGTGGACCAACATCAATTTGAAGAATCTGCGCGAGAACATCCTGCCGACGCGGGCCCGCGCCGACTTGATCCTGCGCAAGGGCGCCGACCACCTGATCGAGGAAGTGGCGCTTAGGAAGCTGTGACGGCCGGCTTCGTCACCCGTCGCAATGTCAGATTGATCCGCCCACCGTTTTTCAGCAGCGCCGAGGTCGAGGGATAGATCCGATCGACGCCGTGAAAGCACAGCCGCCCCTCGCCGCCGAGCACCACGACATCACCGCTTTGCAGCCTGAACGACTTGGTGGCGCCATCACGCGTGGTCTGGCCAACCCGGAACAGGCAGTCGTCGCCGAGCGAGACGGAGACGACCGGCGCCGAAAAGTCGGCCTCGTCGCGGTCCTGATGCAGGCCCATCTTCGCATCCGCCGTGTAGAAATTGATCAGGCACGCTTCCGGCGGATGCGGATAGCCCGAGACCTCGCGCCACAGGTCGAGCAGCGCATCCGGAATTGGCGGCCAAGGCGCCCCGGTTAGCGGATGCGCCGGCTGGTAACGATAGCCGTGCTCCTTGTCGGTGACCCAGCCCAGCGGCCCGCAATTGGTCATGCGCACGCTCATCTCCTTGCCGGTGCGCGGCATGGCCGGCACGAACAGCGGCGCCTGCTGCACGATCCGTCTCACCTCGTCGACCAGTTCTTCCTGCACGGTGCGTGACAGGTAGGCCGGCATGTGGCGGACGCCTTTGGGCAGAACGAGCACGGATTCGATCACCTTTTGGATGGTTCGGAACCGTAAAATGTCACGATCAAATGAAAACGGCGACCCGAAAGCCGCCGCTCTTGTCGAATTGGCAGTCGCCGATCAGGCGAGGTCGGGGATGCGCAGCACCTGGCCCGGATAGATCTTGTCGGGATGGGTCAGCATCGGCTTGTTGGCCTCGAATATGACCGTGTTCTTGACGCCTTGGCCCTTGCCGTAGCTTTTCTCGGCGATCTTCCAGAGATTGTCGCCCTTCTTCACGGTGTAAAAGGTGGGCTCCTTGGCCGGGGCGGCGGCCGTGCCAGGTGCTGGCGCGACCTGTAATTCGTCCGCCTGCACCTTGGAGACGCCGAGCGTGTTGCCGACGGCGATGACCGCCTTCTCGAAAATCGACTGGTCCTTGACCACACCCTTCAGCACCGCCGTATCGCCGTTGACGACGACCTCGACGCCATCGGTGCCGAGCTTGTGCGAATCGAGCTCCTTCTTGAGTGTGTCGGCCGTGGGTGCGGCTTCGTCGTCACCGCCGATGCCCAGTTTCTTGCCGACACTCTTGACGAAATCGAACATGCCCATCGTTGGTCTCCATTGCTGTGGTGGGTGATCGCAGCTTGCCATCTGCAACCCAGAATTGGAAGCCACCCGCGCGTTGCAGCTTCGCGGTGCTCAATCGTTCTCCACCCGGCCGCGCAGCTTCTTGATCGTGCCGCGCCCGGCCTTGCTCTTCAGCCGCCGTTCCACGGCACCTTTCGACGGCCCCGTCTTCTTGCGCGGCGGCGGTGGCGGCTCGGCGGCCTTGGCGACCAATGCCGTCAGCCGTGCCCGCGCATCCGCCCGGTTCTGTTCCTGGGTGCGGAAGCGGCCCGCTTCGATGACGATGATACCGTCCTTGGTGGTACGCTGGGATGAGCTGCGCCACCCATTGACATCAGCCCTGAGCAGAAAATGCTGCTGCAATGTCAGCCGGGCCGGCAGGCGGCCGCCCCGTCCGGGACGAAACTCGTTTTCTGAAACGTTTATGGAACAGGCAACGCTCAAAGCCCGGCGACCAACATTGGTGCCTATTGAGCAAAGACCCTTTGGCGGCAGCGCGACGCCGCACGACGCCCAGGGAGACCGGAAATGTCTGCCAACGCCTATATCAACCGGATCGCGACAGTGGTTCCGGAACATGAGGTTCATCAATTCTATCTGCAATTCGCGGCTTCCATGCTTGCTGCCGATCACCGGAGGATTTTTGAACGCATGGCCGGCCTTGCCGGCATCGAAAGCCGTTATTCCTGCTTTGCGCCCGCCCTCGACCCCGAGGGGGCCTATGTAGATCGTGCCGGAACCTTTGTCCGTGGTGCATTCCCCGGAACGGCCGCGAGAATGGCGATGTTTTGCGAAGCCGCGCCTGTGCTGGCACAAAAAGGCGTCGACGGATTGCAGCTTGGCGACGAAGCATCACGCATCACCCATCTCATCGTCACCACCTGCACAGGGTTTTCCGCGCCAGGTATCGACTTGGACCTGATTCAGCGCTGCGGTCTGTCGGACAGGGTCGAGCGCACGATGATCGGGTTCATGGGTTGCTATGCCGCGGTCAACGCCCTCAAGCTGGCCCGTCACATCGTTCGCTCCGACCCGCAATCGAGGGTCCTGCTGGTCAATATCGAACTCTGCACGTTGCATCTCAGGGAAACCGCCGAGCTGGAAAAACTGCTGTCCTTCTGCCTCTGGGGCGACGGCTGCGCGGCAGCACTTGTCACCGCCGAGCCGCCCGGCATCGAACTCGACAGCTTTCATTGCACCGTCGCCTACGAGCGGCGGGACCTGATGAGGTGGGGCATTCGCGACCACGGCTTCGATATGGTTCTTTCCGGTCAGGTGCCGGCGACGGTTCATGAAATTGTGCGGACCAACCAGGGCGCCATCCTCGGCAACCGGCCAACCGAAGCGATCGATCTCTGGGCCATACACCCCGGCGGACGTTCGATTCTTGACGCCGTCGAAAGGGCGCTGAACCTCGCGCCCACCGCGCTCACTCCATCGCGCGATGTGCTGCGCCGATACGGCAACATGTCGTCGGCGACGGTCATGTTTGTGATGGAAGAGATGCTGAGGGCGCCGTCCGGACTGCTTGGCTGCGGCATGTCGTTCGGACCCGGATTGACGGCCGAAACCATGCTTTTTCGAACCGTGTCATGAATTCGCTCAGCCACCGCAGCCTTGTCCCGGAAATCCTTGACGGGCTTGCAGCCGACGATCCGCGGGCGCGCGCGTCGCGCCGTGACCTTCGACGTATTAATGCGTTGATGTTTCAGGCGCCGATCATGGCGTCATTGTTGCGGAAATTCGTGCCAACGCCACCACGTCGCATTCTGGAGATCGGCGCTGGCGACGGTACCTCCATGCTCGCAGTGGCGCGGCGCATCGCCAGGCATTGGCCTGAGGTCGAACTGACGCTCCTCGATCGCGTCGGCCTCGTCACCACTGAACTTTCGGCCGAGTTCGACAGGCTGGGATGGGCTGTCGAAGGTATCACCGCCGACGTCTTCGACTGGATGGAAAGAACTGACGGCAGGGGCTTCGACGCTATCACTGTGAATCTTTTCCTGCATCATTTCGACGACGCAGAGCTGGTGCGTCTGTTTTTGCTGCTGGCGCCGAAGGCCCCGCTGCTCCTGGCGATCGAACCGCAGAGGGCAATGTCGGCGCTCGCCGCAGCCCGGCTTCTCCTGGCGATCGGCGCCAACGACGTCACCCGACATGACGCGGCCCAGAGCGTGCGCGCCGGCTTTCGCGGCAGGGAGCTATCTGCTCTCTGGCTTGCAGCGAATGGCAAGTCATTGAGAGAGCGGCGCGTTGGTCCCTTTTCGCACGTATTCGTCGGCGCCAGTACCAATGCCGGTAGTGACCCATGACGCGATTGTCGACCTACGATGCCATCATCATAGGCGCAGGCCCCGCAGGTTCCTCCGTCGCGCTGGCGCTGGCCCTGCGCGGATGGGCCGTGGCCATTGTGGAAAAGAGTGCATTCCCCCGCCGCAAAGTCTGCGGCGAGTACATCTCGGCGAGTAACATCGCTCTGCTCGACCGTCTGGACATCGGCGATGCTTGGCGCGCCAACGCCGGCCCCGAAGTCCGCCGCGTCGGTTTCTTTTCCAGCGAGACCTGCGTCGAGGCGCCTATGCCGGGTGCAAAATATGGGCTCGCTGCAAACGACGGCTTCGGCCGGGCGCTGGGCCGGGACGTTCTCGACGCTCTGCTCTTGCAGGCGGCGCGATCGGCGGGCGCCGAGATATTCCAGCCTTGCCGGGCGGTCGCCATCGAGCGGGACGAGGACATGCAAAGGGTGCGCATTCAGGCGAGGGACGAGAATTCGGGCGACGAGACGACGACCTTGCGGGCGCCGGTAATTGTTGGAGCGCACGGTTCCTGGGAACCGGGACCGCTGCCAAGCCAACTCCAAAAGACCAGCCACCCGTCGGACTTGCTTGGCTTCAAGGCGCATTTCACCGGGTCGTCACTCGCGCCTGATCTGATGCCGTTGCTGGCGTTTCCCGGCGGCTACGGCGGCATGGTCCTGGCCGATCATGGCCGGCTGTCGATCTCGTGCTGCATAAGGCGCGACATGCTCGCCCGACTGCGCAGGAACCGTAGCTCCGGATGGGATGGCCCCAAACAGGATGGCCAAGTGTCGGCTGCTGAAGCGGTGTTTCGCCATCTCATGGCTTCTTGCCGAGGCGTGAGCGATGCTCTGGATGGAGTCCACCTCGATGGTCCGTGGCTTGCCGCAGGTCCAATCCAGCCTGGCATCCGCTCCTGTTACGAGCGGGATATCTTCCGCGTCGGCAACGCCGCAGGCGAGTCGCATCCGATCATCGCCGAAGGCATTTCAATGGCGCTTCAGTCCGGTTGGCTGCTGGCCGAGGAACTCGCGCGCGCGCCACGCGGCCGAGCCGGGCGCGAACTGGCCGGCAGACGCTATCAAGCGGCCTGGAGAGAATTGTTTTCGACGCGGGTTCACGCAGCTGCAGTCCTCGCCCGAATAGCCCTCAGCCCCGCCGGTCCCGCCTTGATGGCGGCGGCTGTTCGGAATTTCCCGCGAGCATTGACACTGGGCGCCCATATGAGCGGCAAGACGAGGCCGATCCCCGGTCTTGTTTGACCGATGCTGCGGCACTCCCGCTGCTCGCAGGGCCGAGAGCCAAGCTATGGAATATTCCCGCCGGCGTCCGGCGTTCTGCATACGGTCTTGCTATTTGCAAGCCAACTTTCATGAATGCAATGCAATCAGACGTGGACGCGCCGCGTCTACGGACGCTCTGCCCGATCCGGGAGAATTTCCGCCAGGGCGCAATATTTCCTTTGAGTGAGCGTGCTTGGGAAGTCGTTTTGTGCGCGTGATTGGTGTGGTGCTTAATCGTTCTCCACCCGGCCGCGCAGTTTCTTGATCGTGCCGCGCCCGGCCTTGCTCTTCAGCCGCCGTTCCACGGCACCTTTCGACGGCCGCGTCTTCTTGCGCGGCGGCGGTGGCGGCTCGGCGGCCTTGGCGACCAATGCCGTCAGCCGTGCCCGGGCGTCCGCCCGGTTCTGTTCCTGGGTGCGGAAGCGGCCCGCTTCGATGACGATGACGCCGTCCTTGGTGGCACGCTGGCCGGCAAGCTTGATCGTCCGCTCGCGCACGCGCTCCGACAGACCCGCTGCGTTGGCGGCGTCGAAGCGCAGTTGCACCGCCGTCGCCACCTTGTTGACGTTCTGGCCGCCGGGACCGGACGAGCGGATGAAATCCTCGTGCAGGTCGCCCGGATGGATCACCGCATCGCCTGATATGAAGATATTGTCGTCGCTCGCCATGCCGCAGTCATGGCGCGGCGGATCGAAAAAGAAAAGGCCCGATCGAACCGGGCCTTTCAACGAAGCTGAACCCCGTAGCGCGATTACTCCGCCGCTTCCTGCATGCGCGGCGCCGCACCCAGCACCACGGCATCGACATGGCTTTCGAATTTCTCGAAATTGACGGCGAACATGCCGACCAGCCTTGCCGCCTGCCGGTCATAGCCGGCCTTGTCGGCCCAGGTGGAGCGCGGGTCGAGAATGGCGCTGTCGACGCCTCGAACCGCCACCGGCACCTCGAAACCGAAATGAGGGTCGGTGCGGAACTCGGCCGTCTTGAGCGAGCCGTCGAGTGCGGCGGCAAGCAAGGCCCGCGTCGCCTTGATCGGCATGCGCTTGCCGGTGCCGTAGGCGCCGCCGGTCCAGCCGGTGTTGACCAGCCAGCAATCGGCGCCGTGGTGGGCAATCAGCTCGCGCAGCAGATTGCCGTATTCCGATGGATGGCGCGGCATGAACGGGGCGCCGAAACAGGTCGAAAACGTCGCTTCGGGCTCGGTCACGCCCTTTTCGGTTCCGGCCACCTTGGCGGTGTAGCCGGAGAGGAAATGATACATCGCCTGCGCCGGGGTCAGCCGCGCGATCGGCGGCATCACGCCGAACGCATCGGCGGTCAGCATGATGATGTTCTTCGGATGGTTGGCGCGGCCGGTCTTGCTGGCGTTGGGGATGAAATCCAGCGGGTAGGCGCAGCGTGTGTTTTCGGTCAGCCTTCCGTCGTTGAAATCCGGCACGCCATCAGCGTCGAGCACGACATTTTCCAGCACCGTGCCGAAGCGCTGCGTGGTGGCGAAGATTTCCGGCTCGGCTTCCGCCGACAGCTTGATCGTCTTGGCGTAGCAGCCGCCTTCGAAATTGAAGATGCCGTGGGGTCCCCAGCCATGCTCGTCGTCGCCGATCAGCGTGCGCGAGGGATCGGCCGAGAGTGTCGTTTTGCCGGTGCCCGACAGGCCGAAGAAGATGGCGGCGTCGCCGGACGTACCCTCGTTGGCCGAGCAATGCATCGGCATCACGCCTTTCGCCGGCAGCAGATAGTTGAGCATGGTGAACACCGACTTCTTCATCTCGCCGGCATAGGAGGTGCCGCCGATCAGCACGACCTTGCGCGTGAGATCCACGGCGATCACCGTTTCGGTGCGGCTGCCGTGGCGGGCGGGATCGGCGCGGAAGGACGGCAGGTCGATGATCGTCATATCAGGCACGAAATGCTCGAGCTCGGCGGCATCGGGACGAATGAGCAGATTGCGGATGAACAGCGAGTGCCAGGCAAATTCGGTGACCACCCTGGTCGGCAGCTTCAGCTCCGCATCGGCGCCGCCGATCAGGTCCTGGACGTATAGATCCTTGTCCGCGGCATGCGCCTGGAAATCGGCGAGCAGCGTGTCGAACTGGGCTTGTGAAATTGCCTTGTTGTTGTCCCACCAGACGTGCGGTTCGGTGTCACTGTTGCGGACGACAAACTTGTCCTTGGGCGAGCGGCCGGTGTGCTGGCCTGTTTCGGCGACCAGCGCGCCATGTGCCGTCAAGCGGGCTTCGCCGCGCCGGATCGAGTCCTCATAAAGGGCAGCCGCACCGAAATTATAGCGCACCACGCCGGTGGTTTTCAGGCCGATATGATCGATCGCGCAGGCGGAATTGCGTTTGCCGACTTCCGACATCGAGTGTCCCTCTTGGATTTGCCGCATCTTTGCCGGCACCTTCCCGGCACGCCCACTACGCGGGCTGAGATGGTCAGAACCAGAAAAGCCAAATGATATCAAATCATTAATCGATTTAAATATTTTGAAAGTTGTTTAAATCGTTTATATGTGCAAAAAGTTTCGCGGTTGCCCAAAGGATTGGCGATGTACGTTCGTCCAATCCATGTCGAGGTAGGATTGTGGCCGCCGGCATGCCGCGCGTGACAGCGGACAAGGCCTATGCCACATTTTGTACCTAATTTGTCCTGCAAAAGCCCCTTCTCTACGACAGAAGGGACAGCTCATGAGGGAGCCGCTTGAAATGGCAACAATCGCGCTTGTCGATGACGACCGCAACATTCTGACATCGGTGTCGATCGCCCTGGAATCCGAGGGGTATCGCGTCGAGACATACACGGATGGTGCGTCGGCGCTGGAAGGCCTGGCGGCACGCCCGCCGAACCTTGCCATCCTCGACATCAAGATGCCGCGCATGGACGGCATGGAACTGCTGCGCCGGATGCGCCAGAAGTCCGACCTGCCGGTGATCTTCCTGACCTCCAAGGACGACGAGATCGACGAATTGTTCGGCCTCAAGATGGGTGCCGACGATTTCATCCGCAAACCCTTCTCACAGCGCCTGCTGGTCGAGCGCGTGCGCGCCGTGCTGCGCCGCGCCAGTGCCCGCGAGGCCGCCGCCAAGACACCCAGCCAGCAGGCCCGCTCTCTCGAGCGCGGCCAGCTCGTCATGGACCAGGAGCGCCACACCTGCACCTGGAAGGGCGAGCCGGTGACGCTCACCGTCACCGAGTTCCTGATCCTGCATTCGCTGGCGCAGCGTCCCGGTGTCGTAAAAAGCCGTGATGCGCTGATGGATTCGGCTTATGATGAACAGGTCTATGTCGACGACCGCACCATCGACAGCCACATCAAGCGGCTGCGCAAGAAGTTCAAGGCCGTCGACGACGACTTCGAGATGATCGAAACCCTTTACGGAGTCGGATACCGGTTCCGCGAAGCATAAGTAGCAGGGCCTGCTATTCGATGGCAGTGGAAGCACAGCGAACAAGACCGGCGGGCGCCTCCAGGCGGCCGTCGCGGATCATGCCGTCCTTCGTCTCGAAGATCACGGTGCCGATGCGCCGCTTCCTTGGCCATCACATCTTTTCCAGCCTGACGCGGCGTATCCTGTTCCTCAACCTTGCCGGCCTCGCCGTGCTGGTGACCGGCATCCTCTATCTCAACACCTTCCGCGACGGGCTGATCGACGCCCGCGTCGAAAGCCTGATGACCCAGGGCGAGATCATCGCCGGCGCCATTGCCGCTTCGGCGACGGTCGAGACGGATTCGATCAGCATCGACCCGGAAAAGCTGCTTGAACTGCAGGCCGGCGAAAGCCTGGGGCCGGGCTCCGACCAGCTCGACAATCTCGATTTCCCCATCAACCCGGAGCGTGTCGCCCCGGTGCTGCGAAGGCTGATCTCGCCGACCAGGACCCGCGCCCGCATCTATGACCGCGACGCCAATCTGCTGCTCGATTCGCGCCACCTCTATTCGCGTGGCCAGATCCTGCGCTACGACCTGCCGCCGGTCGAGGAAGAAGAGCCCGATCTGGTCGAGCGCATCCAGAAATTCGTCTTCGACTTCTTCCGCAACACCGAGCTGCCGGTCTATCACGAGCAGCCGGGCGGCAATGGCGCCGCTTTCCCGGAAGTGGTCAAGGCGCTCACCGGCAGCCCTTCGACCATCGTGCGCGTCAGCGAGCAGGGCGAGCAGATCGTTTCGGTGGCGGTGCCGATCCAGCGCTTTCGTGCCGTCCTGGGCGTGCTGATGCTGTCGACCGAAGGCGGCGACATCGACAAGATCGTCGCCGCCGAGCGCAAGGCGATCCTGCGCGTCTTCGGCATCGCGGCCCTTGTCACCGCCATCCTGTCGATGCTGCTCGCCTCGACCATCGCCAATCCGCTGCGCCGGCTGTCGGCGGCGGCGGTGCGAGTGCGGCGCGGCGTCAAGAGCCGTGAAGAGATCCCCGACTTTTCCGACCGCCAGGACGAGATCGGCAATCTGTCGATCGCCATCCGCGACATGACCAACGCGCTCTACGCCCGGATCGAGGCGATCGAAAGCTTCGCGGCCGATGTCTCGCACGAGCTGAAGAACCCGCTGACGTCGCTGCGCAGCGCGGTGGAGACCCTGCCGCTGGCCAAGAACGACGATTCGCGCGGCCGGCTGATGGATATCATCCAGCACGATGTCAGGCGGCTCGACCGGCTCATCACCGATATTTCCGACGCATCGCGCCTGGACGCGGAACTCGCGCGTGAAGATGCGGGAACGGTCGATTTGAAGAAATTCATCACCGATCTGGTCGCCGTTTCGCGCGAAGCGACGCGCAACAAGAAGGCGGTCGAGATCGAGTTCAAGGCCGCCAAACTGCCGCAGGGCGTCAAAGGCTATGTCGTCGTCGGCCATGATCTGCGCATCGGCCAGGTCATCACCAATTTGATCGAGAACGCCCGTTCCTTCGTTCCCGAGGATCATGGCCACATCAGCCTGTCGCTGGCGCGTGCCGGCAAGTTCAACATCGTCACCATCGACGACAATGGCCCCGGCATCCGCGCCGACAACATCGACCGCATCTTCGAGCGCTTCTACACGGATCGGCCGGCCGGCGAGGCATTCGGCCAGAATTCGGGCCTTGGCCTGTCGATATCCAGGCAAATCGTCGAGGCCCATGGCGGCACGCTAACCGCCGAAAACATCCCCGGCACCAAACCCGGCGAGATCAAAGGCGCGCGTTTTGTGGTGACGTTGCCGGCCGAAGGCTGAGAGCATGAATTCCAACCATGCCTGGTCCAGCCGTGCAGCCTGAAAACATTCACGCGACAATGGTTTTGATCGGCGAGCGCGGCATTCTCATCACCGGAGCCTCCGGCTCGGGCAAGACGGCGCTGGCGCTGGCGCTCATCGATCATTGTCGCCAGCGCGGATCGTTCGCGCGGCTCGTCGGTGACGATCAGCTCTTTGTCGAGGCGCATGCCGGGCGGCTGCTGTGCCGCGCTCCCGCCGCCATAGAAGGCCTCGTCGAGGTGCCTGGGCTCGGCCCCCGGCCTCTGCCATTCGAGCCGGCAGGCCTCGTCGACTTGCATGTCCACCTGGTGCCGGCCGATGAAGCGCCGCGCTTCCAGGAGGATGCCGCAAGCAGCATCGTGGGTTGTCTGGTGCCACAGGTCGATGTGGTCGAACGCAATATCCCGGCGGCCTTACCGGTCGTGATGGCGCGGCTGTCGATCGCGCCTTTTCTATGATCCGCTCCGGGTTTTTTGCTGCAATGCGTCAAAATGGCATGCGCCTGCGCAATTTTGGGCTTGTCAACGGGCCGCGCGTCGACAAGATAGCGCTCCCGCCGCCTGGATTGGCTGGCGAGCATAAAATGCGCCTGTGAAGCGGCGATGACGGGAGCCACCAAAGAATGATCGGACTCGTGCTTGTAACGCACGGTCAACTGGCCACCGAGTTCCGACATGCCGTCGAACATGTCGTCGGGCCACAAGACAATTTCGAAACCGTGGCGATCGGTGCCGACGACGATATGGAGCAGCGTCGCCGCGACATCGTCGACGCGGTTGCCCGTGTCGACACCGGGGCGGGCGTCATCGTGCTGACCGACATGTTCGGCGGCACGCCCTCCAATCTTGCCATCTCGGTGATGGAGTCCGGCCGCACCGAGGTGATCGCCGGCATGAATCTGCCGATGCTGATCAAGCTTTCCTCGATCCGCAAGGGCGACAACATGGCGGCCGCCCTTGATGAGGCCCAGGCCGCCGGTCGCAAATACATCAATGTTGCCAGCCAGCTCCTGAGCAGCAAATGACCGCGCTGTCCCCGGAAAAAGATCAGATAGTCCGGGATTTTCCCATCATCAACCAGCGCGGCCTTCATGCGCGCGCTTCGGCGAAGTTCGTCCAGCTGGCCAGCGGCTTCGATGCCTCGGTGCATGTCGAGAAGGATGGCGTCAAGGTTGGCGGCACCTCGATCATGGGCCTGATGATGCTGGCGGCAAGCCCCGGCTATTCGATCCGCGTCACCGCCAGCGGCCCGGAGGCCCGGCAGGTCATCGACGCGCTGGAGCAGTTGGTGGCGTCCCGCTTCGGCGAGGAATGCTGATCTGGTAGAGCGCGATATGCGTCCGCGAGACATGCAGGGATAAAGATTTCTTTATATCCCATTGTCGTCCTTGCTCCGATCTGCTAGTCAGGCCGGCAATTCGCGCCCTTGGACGCGCCGACCGGCGCGGACGTGTCCGCAACAAATTCGCAAGCACAACATTCGCATCGGAGTACTGCCATGACGGGTAGCAAGGACTATGTGGTCGCCGACATCTCGCTTGCCGGCTGGGGCCGCAAGGAACTCGAGATCGCCGAAACCGAAATGCCGGGCCTGATGGCCTGCCGTGAGGAATTCGGTCCCAAGCAGCCGCTCAAGGGCGCGCGCATCACCGGCTCGCTGCACATGACCATCCAGACGGCGGTGCTGATCGAAACGCTGAAGGCACTGGGCGCCGACATCCGCTGGGCCTCCTGCAACATCTTTTCGACCCAGGATCACGCGGCTGCGGCCATCGCCGAAGCCGGCATCCCGGTGTTCGCCGTCAAGGGCGAGTCGCTCGAGGAGTATTGGGACTACACCGACAAGATTTTCCAGTGGGCCGATGGCGGCCTCTCCAACATGATCCTCGATGATGGCGGCGACGCCACCATGTACATCCTGATCGGCGCCCGCGCCGAGGCCGGCGAGGACGTGCTGTCCAACCCGCAGAGCGAGGAAGAGGAATATTTCTACGCCCAGGTCAAGAAGCGCCTGAAGGCTTCGCCCGGCTTCTTCACCAAGCAGAAGGCGGCGATCCGCGGCGTCACCGAAGAGACGACCACCGGCGTCAACCGGCTCTACCAGCTGCAGAAGAAGGGCCTGCTGCCCTTCCCTGCCATCAACGTCAACGACTCGGTCACCAAGTCGAAGTTCGACAACAAGTATGGCTGCAAGGAATCGCTGGTCGACGGCATCCGCCGCGGCACCGACACGATGATGGCCGGCAAGGTCGCTGTCGTGTGCGGTTATGGCGACGTCGGCAAGGGCTCGTCGGCCTCGCTCAAGGGCGCCGGTGCCCGCGTCAAGGTCACCGAGGTCGATCCGATCTGCGCCCTGCAGGCTGCGATGGACGGTTTTGAAGTCGTCACGCTGGAAGATGCAGCCCCCACCGCCGATATCGTCATCACCACCACCGGCAACAAGGATGTCGTCACCCTCGACCATATGCGCTCTATGAAGGACATGGTCATCGTCGGCAACATCGGCCACTTCGACAATGAGATCCAGGTCGCCGCGCTGCGCAATTTGAAATGGACCAACGTCAAGCCGCAGGTCGATATGATCACCTTCGCGGACGGCAAGCGGATGATCCTTTTGTCGGAAGGACGGCTGCTCAATCTCGGCAACGCCACCGGCCACCCGAGCTTCGTCATGTCGGCATCCTTCACCAACCAGGTGCTGGCGCAGATCGAGCTCTACACCAAGCCCGGCCAGTACGAGAACCAGGTCTATGTCCTGCCCAAGCATCTCGACGAAAAGGTCGCCCGCCTGCATCTCGACAAGCTCGGCGCCCGCCTGACCGAACTGTCGGGTGAACAGGCCGCCTATATCGGCGTCACGCCGCAGGGTCCGTTCAAGCCGGAACACTACCGCTATTAACCAAAGCTAAAATTACTACCAGATATTGAGGCCGGGCGATTGACTTTTCGCCCGGCCTTATTTTTGCGCGCCATCAGCCTTCACGCCGATTCGGCGAGGGGTTATTGTCAGGTGATTCGGCGATGCTTCCAGCCCGAGAGGGTCAAGAGAGGCACGCATCAGGGCGGTCTTGCATTCAGGCGGCGGAGAGGACCAAGACATGCCGGGGCAACACCCGCACAGAGCGGGACGGGCCGTTTCCGGCGGCCATGACGATTCGGGGATTGCTGGCTCCGCCCTGGAAGGGGGGAGCCTGTCCTGGCGCGCCCGCGCGTCGACATTCCTTGCCACCTCCGCGCTCGCGGGGCCCTTGGCCGGCGCCGCCGCGCATGCCGAGACCGCTGTTGCCAGCGTCGCCGGACTGTCGGTGAGCGCCATTGATGTCATGCAGCTTGCAGTGTTCGTCGGCGTGACGGGTGCCGCACTGATATCGGCCATCGTTCTCATCCGCGAAAGAGCCCGCACCTCGGCGGAGAATGTCGAACTCAGGAGCCGCCTCGCCGACATCAACGCGGCGCTCCGCCGTTCCGAGGCGCTGCTCAATCTGCGCGACCAGCGCGTCGTCGTCTGGGCTGCGGAAAACAAGAAGCCCGAGCTCATCGGCACATTGCCCGTCGAAAGCGGCGCTCCCGAGGATAGGGCCGCTTTTCTTGCTTTCGGCCGCTGGCTGATGCCGCGTTCGGCGGCGGCACTCGAACATGCCGTCGCGGGATTGCGCGAAAAGGCCAAACCCTTCGACCTGGTCATCGAATCGCAGGCCGGTGCGCCGCTCGAAGTGCATGGCCGCAAGAGTGCCGCGCATGTGCTCGTGCGTTTCCTCTCGCTCTCGGAGACGCAGCGCAGCCAGGCCAGACTGAAGATCGAGAACCAGCGGCTGGCCGCCGACCACGACACGATGATCGGCCTGCTCGACGCGCTGAACATGCCGGCGTGGCTCCGCGGCGAGGATGGCGGGCTGAAGTGGGTCAACCGCGCCTATGCCGATGCCGTCGAAGCCGAAAATGCCGAAGCCGCGGTTCGGGAGAAGAAAGAGTTCCTCGGCGGCCAGGCGCGCGATGCGATTGCCGCCCAGCACAGGACGCATCCGGTTTTCGAGCAGTCGCTGTCCACCGTGATCGAAGGCGATCGCCGTGTGTTCGCGGTCACCGATTTCGCCGGCAGCGATGGCTCGGCCGGCCTTGCCTGCGACACCAGTGCCATCGAAGCCGTTCGCGGCGAATACGAACGGACGGTGCGAAGCCACGCCGACACGCTCGACCAGCTCAACACGGCGGTCGCCATTTTCGACACCGACGAGAAGCTGCGGTTCTTCAACCAGGCCTTCCAGAAGCTTTGGGGCCTGGACGCAGGCTTCCTGCACAGCGCTCCAGACAATGCCTTGCTGCTCGACCGGCTGCGCAGCGAAGGCAAGATCGCCGAACAGCCTGAATGGCGCCGCTGGAAGGAAGGCCTGCTCGGCGCCTATCGCGCTGTGGAATCCCAGGAACATTGGTGGCATCTGCCGGATGGCAAGACCATCCGCGTCGTCGCCAACCCCCAGCCCAAGGGCGGCGTGACCTGGGTGTTCGAGAACCTGACCGAGAAGATGGACCTCGAGAGCCGCTACCAGACAGCGGTGCGGGTCCAGGGCGAGACGCTCGACAATCTTGCCGAAGGCGTAGCGGTGTTCGGACCCGACGGCAGGCTCCGGCTGTCGAATCCTGCCTTTGCCACGCTCTGGGGATTGAGCGGCGAAGCGGCCAAGCCCAGCGTCCATGTTTCCACCATCCGCGACCTTTGCGACCGGCAGGCGGCGGACAGCCCCTGGCCCGGCTTTGTTGCCGCCGTCACCGGCTTCGACGACGAGCGCCGCGACCGCCACGGACAGACCGAGCTCAACAACGGCAACGTGTTGAGTTACGCCATGATCCCGCTGCCCAACGGGCAGGTGATGATGACCTTCGTCGACGTCACCGACAGCGTCCATGTCGAGCGGGCGCTGAAGGACAAGAACGAGGCGCTGCAAAAATCCGACCAGCTCAAGAACGAATTCGTCCAGCATGTTTCCTATGAACTGCGCTCGCCGCTGACCAACATCATCGGCTTCACCGAACTCCTGTCACAGCCCACGACCGGTCCGCTGACGCAGAAGCAGCGGGAATATGTCGAGCATGTCAGCTCCTCCTCCGCGGTCCTGCTCACCATCGTCAACGACATACTCGACCTGGCGACGGTGGACGCCGGCATCATGCAGCTCGATATTTCCGAGGTGCAGGTCGATCGCACCATCGCCGCTGCGGCCGAACTGGTGGCCGACCGCCTGGAAGAGCATTCGATCAGGCTCGAGGTCGAAGCAGCCTCGGCGCCGAAGACGTTTCACGGCGATGAGGTCCGCGTCCGCCAGATCCTCTACAATCTGCTCAGCAATGCCGCCAATTACGCCCCGGAAGCCAGCACCATCCGGCTCACTTGCCGCCATCTGGCGGATGGGGTGGAATTCTCGGTCCATGACGACGGTCCCGGCATGCCGCCCGATGTGCTCGATTCGGTGTTCCGCCGTTTCGAGCCGCGCGCCAATGGTGGCCGCCGGCGCGGCGCCGGCCTCGGCCTGTCGATCGTCAAGAGCTTCGTCGAGCTGCATGGCGGCAGCGTTCGCATCGAAACCGGCAAGGACAAGGGCACGACCGTCATCTGCACCTTTCCAGACATGCCGGGCATCCGTGCCGCGGCCGAGTAGCGCGTTCGATGACCGGACTGGTGCTGGAGCGATTACTCGCCGACGAGACCCAGACAGCGCGGCTGGGCGAAGATCTGGCGCTGTCGCTGCGCCCAGGCGACGTGCTTGCCCTGAAGGGCGATCTGGGCGCCGGCAAGTCGACGCTGGCGCGGGCCTTGATCAGGACCTTGGCCGACGATGCCGGCCTCGACGTTCCGAGCCCGACCTTCATGCTGGTGCAGAGCTACGACACCCGCATTCCGGTGCATCATTTCGATCTCTACCGCCTGTCCTCGGCCGACGAGATCGATGAGCTTGGTTTCGACGAAGCCTTGGCGCAAGGTGCTGCTTTGGTCGAATGGCCGGAGCGGGCGGAAGCCCATCTGCCGAAAACCACGGTCCTGATCGAGCTCGTCCAGCATGGCGACGGCCGGCTGGCACGATTGTCGGGGCAGGGACCTGCCTTCGATCGGGCCGCACGGTCGCTGGCCATGCGCGACTTTCTCGTGAGCGCCGGCTGGGCGCAAGCGCAGCGCCGCCATTTCATTGGCGATGCTTCTGCCCGCTCCTACGAGATCGTTTCGCTGCCGGGCCAAAAGCCGCAAGTGCTGATGAACTCGCCACGGCTGGTGCTCGGCCCGCCGGTCCGCGACGGCAAGCCCTATGCCGAGATCGCCCACACCGCCCAGTCGGTTTCCGCTTTCGTCGCCATCGACCGCGCCTTGAAGGCAGGCGGCGTCAGCGTTCCGGAAATCCATGCCGAGGACCAGGAGCAGGGATTCCTGCTACTCGAACATCTTGGCTCGGAAGGGTTCCTCGGCAGCGATGGCCAGCCGCTGCCCGAGCGCTGCGCGGCGGCGGCCGAGCTGCTGGCCATGATGCATGGCAGGACCTGGCCGCAGCGCCTGGAAACAGGGCATGGCGGCTTCCACGATGTCCCGCCTTTCGACCGCGAGGCCATGATGATCGAGGCCGATCTGCTGGTCGACTGGTACGTGCCGGCAATAACGGGCAGCCCGGCAAGCGGTGCCTTGCGCGCCGGCTACCACAAGCAATGGGGCGCGCTCCTCGACCGGCTGCACGGCCGCGAATATACGCTGATGCTGCGCGACTTCCATTCGCCCAACATCATCTGGCGCGGCGACCGTTCAGGGCATGATCGGCTGGGCATCGTCGATTTCCAGGACGCGCTGATCGGCCCGTCCGCCTATGACGTCGCCTCGCTGGCCATGGACGCGCGTGTTACGATGTCGCCCGAGATCGAGAGAAAGACGCTGGATGCCTATGTCGCGGCGCGCCACGCAGCCGGTGCTTTCGACGAGGCAAGCTTCCTGGAATCCTACGCCATCATGGCGGCGCAACGAAATTCCAAGATCCTCGGCATCTTCGTCCGCCTCGAAAAGCGCGACGGCAAGCCCTATTATCTAAAACACCTGCCGCGCATTCGCGATTATCTGCGCCGGGCCTTGTCTCATCCGGCGCTGGCAAGCCTGCGCGAGTTCTACGACGCCCACGGTTTGCTGGAGGAGCGAGCGCTGTGACAGCAGGACCGGACACCGCCATCGTACTTGCCGCCGGCCTTGGCAAACGCATGCGGCCGATTACCGACACCATTCCCAAGCCGCTGGTCAGGATTGCCGGCAAGACGTTGCTCGACTGGAGCCTCGACAGCCTGGCTGCCGCCGGTGTCGCGAAGGCCGTGGTCAACGTCCACTATTTTCCCGAACAGATCGTCGCCCATGTCGCCGCCCGCCGCGCGCCAAAAATCGTCATTTCCGATGAGAGCGAACAACTGCTCGATTCCGCCGGCGGCATCGTCAAGGCGCTGCCGGAACTGGGCGAGCGACCCTTCTACATCCTCAATGCCGACACCTTCTGGATCGATGACGGTCCTCTCAATCTCCAGCGCCTCGCCCTTGCATGGGACGCGGCGAAAATGGATATTCTGCTGATGCTGGCGGATCTCCAAGAGGCGACCGGACACTGCGGCAGCACCGATTTCCTGGTGGCGCCGGATGGCGGCTTGCGGCGTTCAAAGGGGGATCCGGCGGGGCTGATCTATGCCGGCGCGGCGATCGTCCATCCGCGCCTGTTCAAGGGCGCACCGGCCGGGCCGCACTCGCTCAACGCCTATTTCGATTCCGCCATCGCCGCAGGGCGCCTGTTCGGCATGCCCCTGCATGGCCACTGGATCACCGTCGGCACGCCCGATGCCGTACCGCTCGCGGAAGCGGCGGTCGCCGGTGCGCTCATCGAGTCGCAATGAGCGGCTCCAGCCGCGTTTTCTCGATCCCGCCCGGAGCGCCGTTTCTGCCGACGCTTGCCGAGGCGCTGCTTGCCGGCCGTCTTGTTCCGGGGTTTCGATTCGACGGCGACCCGCTCGGTTTGGCCGATGCCACCATCTATGTGCCGACACGCCGTGCCGCGCGTGCCTTGCGGGGTGTCTTCGTCGACAGCCTGGCGGCACGCGGCGGCGGCGGCTCGGCGATCCTGCCGGTCATCCGGCCACTCGGCGAATTCGACGAGGATGAGGCCGCGTTCGAGACCGAGGCATCGGCGGCCATCGATCTGGCGCCGCCGATTTCGGCAACCGAACGCCTGTTGCTGCTGACGCCGCTGGTGCGCGCCTGGAAACGCCGGCTGCCGGCGCATGTCGCCGCCCTTTTCGCCGAGGAGATCGTCATCCCGGCTTCCACCGCCGACGCGATCTGGCTGGCGCGCGATCTCGCCCGGCTGATGGACGAGATCGAGACGGAAGGCACCGACTGGGCCAAGCTCACCGATCTGGTGACCGGCAATCTTGCCGGATGGTGGCAGGTGACGCTCGAATTCCTCGGCATCGTCACCGAAGCCTGGCCGAAATTCCTCGCGGAAAGCGACTGCTCCAATCCGGCCGCGCATCGCAGCGCGCTGATCCGCGCCGAGGCGGCGCGGCTGCAGCGCAATCCGCCCGTCGGCCCGGTCATCGCCGCAGGCTCGACCGGCTCGATACCAGCGACGGCCGAATTGCTTGCCGCGATCGCGCGCCTGCCCGGCGGCGCCATCGTGCTGCCGGGTCTCGACCGGACGCTGGACGAAGCGTCGTTCCAGGCGATTGCCGCGCCTGGCGCGCGTCCAGCCGTACTCGGCCACCCGCAATATGGCTTGGCCAGGCTGATCGGCAAGATCGGCGTATTGCGCGGCGACGTCGAGGAGATTGGCGTGGCCGAACCGCGACGTGCGCTTCGCGCTGCCCTTGTCGGCGAAGCGCTGCGGCCGGCCGAAACCACCGAACTCTGGGCCGAGACACGTGCCGGTTTCCCGGCGTCCGACATTGCCGGCGCCTTCGCCGAGGTGACCTTGCTCGAAGCCGCCAGCGAACGTGATGAGGCCGTGGCCATCGCCGTCGCGCTCAAGCGCGCGGTCGAACATCCCGGCCAAAGGGCGGCTCTCGTCACCGGCGACCGCGCATTGGCGCGGCGCGTCTCGATCGAGCTCCAGCGCTTCGGCGTCGTTGCCGACGATTCCGGTGGCACACCGCTCGCCAACACCCCGGCGGCCAGCCTGCTCAGGCTGGCGCTCGAGGCACTGTTCCGGCCAGGCGATCCGGTTGGCCTGCTGTCGCTGCTCAAGCATCCGCTGCTCGGCCTCGGCCTCGAACGGGCCGATGTGCGCCACGCGGCGGAGCTGATCGAACTGGTGGCGTTGCGCGGCGGCACAGGCCGCCCCGACATCGTTTCGCTACCGGAACTGTTCGAAGCCCGCCTCACCGGCTTGGGCGGCGGCAGCCGACAGCCCTTCTGGTTTTCCCGGCTGACCGTGCGCTCTATCGAAACTGCGCGGAATTTGCTCGAACGTCTCAAGCAGGCGCTGGCGCCGCTCGCAGCCTTCCGAGGCCGGGATGACGCCGACCTTGCCGCGCTTGTCAGGGCCAGTGTCGTGACACTCGAAAATCTCGGCCGCTCCGCCGACGGGGGTCTTGGCGAGATCTATGCCGGTGACGCCGGCGAGAAGCTTGCCGAACTGCTGCGCGGGCTGGTCGCGGCTTCGGCTTCGCTGTCCTTCGCGGCGACCGAGTGGCCCGACATCATGGCGGCGCTGATCGCGCCTGAAACGGTCAAGCCGGCACAAGGCACCGACCGGAACATCGCCATCTGGGGCGCGCTGGAAGCCCGGTTGCAGACGGTCGACACGCTGGTCATCGGCGGGCTCAACGAGGGCGTATGGCCGCGCAAGCCAGAGAGCGACCGCTTCATGTCGCGGCTGATGAAGACCGGCATCGACCTCGAGCCGCCCGAGCGGCGTATCGGCCTTGCCGCGCATGATTTCCAGATGGCCATGGGCGCCGGGAAGGTGGTTCTGTCCCGCTCGGCACGTGCCGGCGATGCACCCGCCGTGCCGTCGCGCTGGCTTCAGCGGCTGCTCACCTTCATAGGTAATGACCAGGCGGCCGCGCTGCGCCGGCGCGGCGACGAATTGCTTACCTGGGCGCGCGCGCTCGATACCGGCCCAAGGCAGGATTTCGCGCCACGGCCGCAGCCGAAGCCGCCGCTGTCGGTGCGCCCGACGCATTTCTCGGTCACCGAGATCGAGACCCTGCGCCGTGATCCCTACGCCGTCTATGCAAGACGCATCCTCGGCCTGATGCCGCTCGATCTGGTTATTCGCGACCCCGGTGCGGCCGAGCGCGGCACGCTGTTTCACGCCATCCTGTACCTGTTCTCAGGCAGCGTCGCCGATCCGCGCGCTCCCGATGCGCTTGCGGGCCTCATCGCCGCCGGCCGCGCCTGCTTTGCCGAAGCCGCCCTTCCGGCCGACGTCGAGGCGGTGTGGTGGCCGCGCTTCGAAAAACTCGCCGCCAACATCATCGAGTGGGAGCGCACGCGCGCTGATGCTGTGACAAGGCGCCATGCCGAGGAGCGCGCCGGAAAGACCGTTGTCGGCCAGTCCGGCGTGACGCTGTCCGGCTACGCCGACCGGGTCGACCTTCTGGCCGGCGGCATGGCCGACATACTGGACTACAAGACCGGCTCCTCGCCGTCCAAGGCGCAGGCGCACACACTGCTTGCGCCGCAACTGGCGCTGGAGGGCGCGCTGCTCAGGCGCGGCGCCTTCAAGGATTTGGGCGTGCGTGAGCCCTCTCAGCTGGCTTTCATCAGGCTGAAGCCGAATGGCGAGGTGTTCGAGGAATCCATCCTCGAACACAACCGCCAGCCGCGAACCGCGACCGATCTTGCCGAAGAGGCTTGGGCACGGCTGGAAAAGCTGCTGATCCACTATGCAGACCCTGCGACCGGGTATCTGTCGCGCGCGCTGCCGTTCCGCGAAGGCGAGACGGATGGCGACTACGACCATCTTGCCCGCGTGCTCGAATGGTCGGCAGGCGGCGATGGCGGCGACGAGGGAGGGGAGGCATGAAGAAGGCCTATCCCATTCCCAGCGACACCGCGACCAGCCAGGCCCGCGCCGCCGACCCCGGCAATTCCGCCTGGGTGTCGGCCAATGCCGGCTCCGGCAAGACCCATGTGCTGGCGCAGCGCGTCATCCGGCTGCTGCTGCGCGGCACCGATCCGTCGAAGATCCTGTGCCTGACCTATACGCGCGCCGCCGCCGCCAACATGTCGAACCGGGTCTTTTCGACACTGTCGGAGTGGACGACGCTTGGTGACGTGGATCTGGCGGCAAAGGTCGAGGCGCTGGAGGGGCGCCGGCCCGATCTCGAGACCATGCGCCGGGCGCGGCGCCTGTTCGCCGAGGCGCTGGAAACGCCCGGCGGGCTGAAGATCCAGACCATTCACGCCTTCTGCGAATCGGTGCTGCACCAGTTCCCGCTGGAGGCCAACATCCCGGCCCATTTCGAGATGCTCGACGGCCAGATGGAGGCATCGCTGTTTGCCGCGGCGCGCCGCGAGATGATTTCGGGCACGTCCGCCGGTGACAGGGATCTGGCCGAGGCTTTTGCCGCCATTCTCGATCGGGGCGGCGAAGCCGGGCTCGACGCCTTGCTGGGTGAGATTGTGCGCAAGCGCGACGGCTTGCGCCATTTCATCGACGCGGTCGGGCGCGATGGCACGCACTTCCAGGCCCTGTTCGACGAATTCCATTTCCATCCAGGCCAGACAGCCGAGGGCATAGCCGCTTCGGTATGGCCGTTGCCGGGCTTCCTGCCCGACTATTTTGCCGGCTTCGCCCACGCCGCCGAGGCCACCGACGCCAGATCGGTACTGAACAACATCCTGCCCTATGCGCGGCAGGCTTTTGCCGAGGGCGATCCCATTCGCCGCCTGCAACTGCTCGCGCGAGCCTTCCTCAAGACCGATGGCGACGCTTACGACCCGGCAAAGGCCTTCAAGAAGGCCCTGGTCGACCGGTTGCCGGATCTGGCGGAGCGTTATCTCTCGGCCGCCAACGCCATAGTCGAAACCACCGATCGGCTGGCCCTGTTCCGGATGCTTGAAGGCACGGCTGCCGCGCTGACCATCGCCGACTGGCTGATCGCCCGCTACGAAATGCTGAAGCGCAGCCGCGGCTTCCTCGATTTCAACGACCTGATCACCCGCACCGTCAACCTGCTGGCGCGGCCGGACGCCGGCCCCTGGGTGCAGTACAAGCTCGACCAGGGCATCGACCACATCCTGCTCGACGAGGCGCAGGACACCAGTCCGGACCAATGGGAAGTGGTGAAACGGCTGGCGGAGGAATTCTTTGCCGGCTTTGGCGCACGCGACAGGGTCCATCGCACGGTGTTCGCCGTCGGCGACGAGAAGCAGTCGATCTATTCGTTCCAGGGTGCGGCCCCGGACTCCTTCGCCGACAGCCGGCTGTTGTTTGCCGGACGAGTGCGTGACGCCGAGGCGTCCTTCGCCGATCTCAAGCTGACCTGGTCGTTCCGCTCGACCGACGATGTTCTGACCGCGGTCGACCGCGTCTTCGCCGATCCAGCCGTGCGGCGCGGCATCAGTCATGATCCCGATCCGCTTCGCCACCAGGCGATCCGCACCGACGCGCCGGGCTATGTCGAGGTGTGGCCGTCGGTCGGCGCTGAAGCCGTCGATGAGCCAGATGACTGGACACAAGCCATCGACCATGCCCATGCGCCGGCGGTGCGCGTGGCCGAGAACGTCGCCGCCACCATCGCCGGCTGGATCGGCAGTGGCGAAATCATCGAGGGCCGCGGCAAGCGGCTGCGGCCGGGCGATGTGCTGGTGCTGGTGCGCAAGCGCGATCGCTTCGTCCATGCCCTGACCCGCGCACTCAAACGCCGCGACATTCCGGTTGCCGGCGCCGACCGGCTGAGCCTGCCCGGGCACATCGCGGTCAAGGACCTGATCGCGCTCGGTCACCTCCTCATCCAGCCGCAGGACGATTTGTCGCTTGCCGCCGTGTTGCGCAGCCCGATCTTCGATCTGCCGGAAGAGACGCTGTTCATGCTCGCCGCGCAGAGGCCGTCGGGTCTGTCGCTGATCGCGTCGCTGCGACAGCACGCCGGCGACAGCGAGAGACTGGCGAAGATCGTCGCCCAGGTCGACATCTGGACGAACGAAGCCGCGTTTAAGCCGGTGTTCGAATTCTATGCCGCCCTGCTGGCGCGCGATGGCGTGCGCCGCAAGATGATCGCGCGGCTCGGGCCCGAAGCCGGCGATATTCTCGACGAGTTCCTGAGCTTCTGCCTCGCCGAGGAGCGAACCGGCCTGCCGGGGCTGGAAGCCTTCCTGTCGACGTTGGAAAACGCCGGTCCCGAGATCAAGCGCGAGATGGACCAGACCCGCGACGAGGTCCGGGTCATGACCGTGCACGCCGCCAAGGGCTTGGAAGCGCCCGTCGTGTTCCTGGTCGATGGCGGTTCCGCGCCGTTCAGCGACCAGCATTTGCCGCGCCTGATGCCCTTCGATGGCTCCGGCGCGAACTGGGACGGCAAGGGCTATCTCTGGCGCTCGGCCAGCGAGGTCGCCAACGGTTTTTCGAAAGCAGCGGCCTCAAGGGCACGGGAACTCGCCGACGACGAATACCGCCGGCTGCTCTATGTCGGCATGACCCGTGCCGAGGACCGGCTGATCGTCTGCGGCTATCATGGCAAGCGGGCGCCGAACGCCGGCACCTGGCACTCGATCGTCAGCCGCGCGCTGATCGGCGCGTCGGAGAGCGAGCAGCGTGCGCATCCCGCCGGCGGCGAGCCGGTGCACCGTTTCCATGTCACCAAGCTGCCCCCCGTCGCGCCAAGTTCCGCCGAGCAGGTACGGCAGGCCGACGCTTTCGCGCCTTTGCCGGCGACGCTGTTCCGGCCCTTGCTGCCCTTCGAGGATCTGCCGCGTCCGTTGTCGCCATCGGGCGCCTCGGCGCTGATCGACGAAGGCAAGCAAGCCGTTGTCGACAAGGCGTCGCCGGTGCTCGACGCCGACGCCGAGCCCGGCTTTGCCGTGCTGCGTGGGCTCGCCCTCCACAAACTGCTGCAGATGCTGCCCGGTATTGCCGAGCCCGAACGTGCGGGAGCGGCAGAACGCTATCTCTTGCGAACCGGTGCGGACTGGCCGCCATCAGAGCGTGAAAAGGCCCTGGCGTCGGTCACATCGATCCTTGCCGATCCCGGCTTCGGTCAGCTGTTTGCGCCATCGTCGCGTGCCGAGGTTGCGATCATGGGCAGCCTGGAGGTCAAGGGCAAGAAGCGCTCGATTTCCGGCAAGATCGACCGGCTGGCGGTAACGCCGGACACGGTATCGATTGTCGACTACAAGACCAACCGGCCGGCGCCCGCCAGTCTGGCCGAGGTGCCGCCGGCCTATGTCCTGCAGTTGGCGCTCTACCGCGCGCTGTTGCAGCCGCTCTATCCCGGCCGCACGGTCAAGGCGGCCTTGCTGTTCACCGAGGCGCCGCAGCTGATCGAACTGCCTGCCAGCGCCATGGACGACGCCCTTGCTCGACTCACGGGAGCGTGACACAACACCTGCTTGAAGAAGGGCGCGATCACCACCACATTTGGTGGGACAAAAACTTTCAAAAGGATTTTTCCATATGGCAACCGTGAAGGTCGACAAGAGCAACTTCCAGGCTGACGTGCTTGACGCCAACGTACCGGTCGTCGTCGATTTCTGGGCGGAATGGTGCGGTCCCTGCAAGATGATTGCGCCGGCGCTCGAAGATATCGCCACCGAACTTGGCGCCAAGGTCAAGATCGCCAAGCTCAACATCGACGAGAATCCGGAGCTTGCCGCCCAGTTCGGCGTGCGCTCGATCCCGACGCTGATGATCTTCAAGGGCGGCGAAATGGCCGACATGAAGGTCGGTGCCGCGCCGAAGACCGCGCTGTCGCACTGGATCAATGGCAACCTCGCCTGACCCATCTGAAATTCCTGGTATCAAGCCCGGCCTCGCGCCGGGCTTTTTGTTGGCGTCATCGGTGCGTGGCTCTGGCTCTCGCATCCGGGCACTCCATGTCATCTGCTCGAGGCAGACAGGAGAACTCCATGACCGGATCCGCCAAGGCCACCGTCTTCATCGACAACGAGCGTGTCATCGTCACCGAATACCGCTTCGCGCCGGGCGAGAACACCGGCTGGCATCGCCACGGCCACGACTATGTCGTCGTGCCGCTGATGGACGGCAAGGTGAAGCTGTTGACCAAGGACGGCGAATCCTTTGCCGAGATGAAGAAGGGCGCGCCCTATTTCCGCAAGGAGGGCGTAGAGCACGACGTCATCAACGCCAATGAAGGCGAATACGCCTTTATCGAGATAGAGTTGAAGTAACGCCGCCTATCAATGCGCTGGAAATCCACCGCGTGATGGCACGCCATCAACTGCCACCTTGATGGCAGCGGTGGATCGGCCTATATCCGTTCTAAAAGGGAGTTCGAAATGGCCGAACCACAACTCTCAGTCCGAAGCGCAAAAGCACGCGACCTGGCTCATAGACTTGCTCGTCGTGAAAATCGTTCGATAGCCGATGTGGTCGAACGTGCGCTCGAATCCTACGAAATTCGTGAAGCTGGCCGTGAACCTGCTTCCACCTTCTATGCCAGCTTGACTGCAAACCATGGCGCCGACATCGATCTGGAAAAGATCATTCGCGAAGGCCGCCAGGTTCATTCGGGACTTGAGCTTTGATTTTCGTCGATACCAACGTGATTTCGGAGAGTCTGAAGAAGGCGCCGGACCAAGCTGTCCTGGCGTGGCTTGTCCGCAATGACGCTGAACTGGCCCTTCCCACAGTGACGATTGCTGAAATCGCCTTCGGCATCCAAAAAATACGGCCTGATGAGCGTGCCGATCGGCTGGAGCAGGGACTTTCCCGGTGGCGCCATCGATTTGCCGGCCGGATTTTTGGATTGACTGAAGATGCTGCCTTGGCTTACGGCGAGATCATGGGGGCCGCGACACGCCAAGGTCGCGGCATGTCAGCCCCCGATGGCATGATTGCGGCGATAGCGCGCGTGAACGGTGGCCGGCTGGCAACGCGCAATCTCAGCGACTTTGGCACCACCAGCCTTGATCTGATCTCACCGTGGGATTTCTGAAGGTCGAAAGCCAAGGTTCGGCCTCAGCCGCCGCAGCCACCCAAGGCATGAATAGTCGCCTGCTTCAGGTCGGCGGGGTGCCGTTCTCGGCCAGCACCGCTCCGGTCAGATACAACGAACCGCTGATCAGGATGCGTGGCGACGGGCCGTCCCAGGTGTCGCGCAGCAGCATCAGCGCGCTGGCGACGGAACTCACCGGCTCGGCGGTCAGCCCGGCTTCCGTTGCGCGGATCGCCAGTTCGTCGTTCGGCACGCCGGCCTCGCTGAGGCTCACCGGCACCGTGTAGACATGCCGGGCGAGGCCCTTGAAGGCACGGAAATAGCCGCTCTGGTCCTTGGTGTTGATCATGCCCGAGATGAGGAACAGCGGACGCGGGTTCTTCTCTTCCTGCTCGGCCAGCGCTTCGGCAACCACCACGCCGGCACCGGGATTGTGGCCGCCGTCGAGCCAGATATCGGCGCCCTTGGGTGCCAGTTCGGCCAGCCGGCCCTGCACCAGCTTCTGCATGCGGCCGGGCCAGGCGACATTGACCATCGCCTTTTCGGCGGCGCGATGGCTGATCTCGAAACCGGCCGCTTTGACCGCGGCGATCGCCGCCGCCGCATTGGCGAACTGGTGGCGGCCGGGCAGCCTGGGCGGCGGCAGGTCCATCAAGCCGTCTTCGTCCTGGTAGACCATGCGGCCGTTTTCCTCGAAGGCAAGGAAGTCTTGGCCGTAGACGAAGGTGGGGCATTCAAGCCGCTCGGCGGTTTCGATCAGCACCTGCAGCGCCGTTTCGCTCTCCTGCGCGCCGATGACCACCGGACAGCCGGGCTTGATGATACCGGCCTTTTCGGCCGCGATCAGTTCGACCCGGTCGCCGAGATAGGCCTCGTGGTCGAGCGACACCGGCATGATCACCGACACGGCCGGCTCCTTGATGACATTGGTCGCGTCGAAGCGGCCGCCGAGCCCGACTTCGATGATCGCAGCGTCGGCCTGGTGTTCGGAAAACAACAGGAAGGTGACGGCGGTGAGGATCTCGAAGACGGTGATCTTCTCGCCTTCATTGGCCCTGGCCGCACGGGCAATGGCATCGGCGAAAACCCTGTCCTCGACCAGCCTGCCGCCGCCATCGGCGGCCAGCCGGTAACGCTCATGCCAGTTGACCAGATGCGGCGAGGTGTGGACATGGACGCGGTAGTCCGCAGCCTCGAGCAGGGCGCGTGAAAAGGCTGCGCACGAACCTTTGCCGTTGGTGCCGGCGATGTGGATGACCGGGGGCAGCCGGTCCTGCGGATTGTCAAGCCGCTCCAGCAGCCGCGAAATGCGGTCGAGCGAAAGGTCGAAGCCTTTCGGATGAAGCGCCATCAGGGCTTCGATTTCGCGGTCGGCGGCAAGCGTCGTCATGGTGGAATCCTAGCGCATGGGCCTGAAAACCAGAATCGGTTTCGAATGGCCATGGCAATCAAAGGCTACAGCGCGCCGAAGCCCTCGTGCAATCGCGGTCGCGGCGCTTCGTGTCGCTTCAGGCTTGCGGCCGAGCTTCCGCGGCAACCACCGCCGGCGGCAGGATTTCCGGCTCCAGCGTTTTTTGCTCTTCCGGCAGCTTGAGCAGCATCTTGAGCAGGCGCGCGATCGTTTCACGCATTTCCAGCCTGGATACGACCATGTCGACCATGCCGTGCTCCATCAGATATTCGGAGCGCTGGAAGCCATCGGGCAGTTTCTCGCGGATGGTCTGTTCGATGACGCGCGGTCCGGCAAAGCCGATCAGCGCGCCGGGCTCGGCGATGTGCACGTCGCCCAGCATGGCGTAGGAGGCGGTCACGCCGCCCGTGGTCGGGTTGGTCAAAACGACGATGTAGGGCAGGCCGGCTTCCTTCAGCCGGTCGACACCGACCGTTGTCCGCGGCAATTGCATCAGGGACAAAATACCTTCCTGCATGCGGGCGCCGCCGGAAGCAGCAAACAGGATCAGCGGCCGCTTGCGCTGCAGGGCCACTTCGAAGCCGTGCACGATGGCGTCGCCGGCGGCCATGCCGAGCGAACCGCCCATGAAGGCGAAGTCCTGCACCGTGACCACAACCGGCAGACCCTCGACGGTGCCCAGCGCATTGATGATCGCGTCCTCAAGGCCGGTCTTGGCCTTGGCGTCCTTCAACCGGTCGACATAGCGCTTCTCGTCGCGGAATTTCAGCGGATCCTGCATGACCTTGGGGTTGTCCAGGGTCTCGTATTTGCCGCCATCGAAGAAGAATTTCAGCCGCTCCTTGGCCGAGATCTTCATGTGATGACCGGACGAGGGAATGACGAACTGGTTCGATTCCAGGTCCTTGTGGAACACCATCTCGCCGGTCTCCGGATCCTTGATCCAGAGATTCTCGGGCATGTCGGTGCGCCGGCCGAGCATCGAATTGATCTTCGGGCGAACGTAATTGGTGATCCAGTTCATCGCTTCGGCTCCTGTCCTGACGAAGAGTTGCTAATGCATGTCGCCCAAAAGTGGGAACCGGTTCTGGGATAACGGCATGCACAAGACCTGACGTAGGGAAACTATTCGGCAGCAGCAAGGCGGGCCGAGCGCACGCCTTGCGCTAGGCCGCTGACCAGCGTGGCGACGGCCTCGGCCGGATCGGCGGTCTTCTCGCCCTTCGGCCCCAGCACATTGGCCACCGCATTGACGATCGCGGTGCCGACGACGACGCCGTCGGCATTGGCGCCGATCACCCGGGCCTGCTCGGCGGTCTTGACGCCGAAGCCGACGCAGACCGGCAGGTCGGTGTGGCCCTTGATGCGCTTGACCGCCGCCGCCACCTTGCCGGTGTCGGCCAGTGCCGAGCCGGTGATGCCGGTCATCGACACGTAATAGACGAAGCCCGACGTGTTCTGCAGCACCTTGGGCAGGCGTTTGTCGTCGGTCGTCGGCGTCGCCAGCCGGATGAAGTTGATGCCGGCTTTCAATGCCGGAATGCACAGTTCCTCGTCCATCTCCGGGGGCAGGTCGACGACGATCAGCCCGTCGATGCCGCTGGCGATCGCGTCCTTGAGGAAGCGGTCGACGCCATAGATGTAGATCGGATTGTAGTAGCCCATCAGCACGATCGGCGTTTCATTGTCGCCGGCGCGGAAGTCGGCCGCCATCTTCAGCGTCTTGGCCAGCGTCTGACCGCCTTTCAGCGCCCGCAAGCCCGCCGCCTGGATCGCCGGGCCGTCGGCCATCGGATCGGAGAACGGCATGCCGAGCTCGATGATATCGGAACCTGCGCCCGGCAACGCCTTCATGATCGACAAAGAGGTGTCGTAGTCGGGGTCGCCGCCCATGAAATAGGTGACGAGCGCCGGGCGGCCTTCGTTCCTGAGCTTCGCCATGCGGCGGTCGATGCGGGTGGCCATGATCAGATCTCCATGCCCAGCATGCTGGCCACCGTGTGCACGTCCTTGTCGCCACGGCCGGACAGGTTGACGATGACGATCTGATCCTTGTTCATGGCAGGCACGATCTTCACCGCATGCGCGATGGCATGCGCCGATTCCAGCGCCGGGATGATGCCTTCGACGCGCGTCGTCAGCTTGAAAGCCTCCAGCGCCTCGTCATCGAGGATCGGCACGTATTCGACCCGGCCTGAATCGCGCAGCCAGGAATGCTCCGGCCCGACGCCGGGATAGTCGAGGCCGGCCGAGATCGAATGGCCGTCCATGATCTGGCCGTCGGAATTCTGCAGGAGATAGGTGCGGTTGCCATGCAGCACGCCCGGCGCGCCGGCATTCATCGAGGCGCAATGCTCGATGCCGTCGAGACCGCGACCGCCGGCTTCGATGCCGATGATGCGGACCTCCTTGTCGTCGAGGAAGGGATGGAACAGGCCGATGGCGTTCGAACCACCGCCGACAGCGGCGATGATGGTGTCGGGCAGCCGGCCTTCCTGCTCGAGGATCTGTGCCCGCGCCTCGATGCCGATCACCGACTGGAAGTCGCGCACCAGCTCCGGATAGGGATGCGGGCCGGCGGCGGTGCCGATCAGGTAATAAGTGTCCTCGACATTGGTGACCCAGTCGCGCAACGCCTCGTTCATGGCGTCCTTCAGCGTGCCGTGGCCGGCGGTCACCGGGCGCACTTCGGCGCCGAGCAGCTTCATGCGGAAGACGTTCGGGCTTTGCCGGGCAACGTCTGTGGCGCCCATGTAGACGACGCAGGGAAAGCCGAAGCGGGCCGCAACCGTGGCCGAGGCCACGCCGTGCTGGCCGGCGCCGGTCTCGGCGATGATGCGCTTCTTGCCCATGCGCTTGGCCAGCAGGATCTGGCCGAGGCAGTTGTTGATCTTGTGCGAACCGGTGTGGTTCAAATCCTCCCGCTTGAAGTAGACCTTCGCGCCGCCCGCGAGGCCCCTGGCCGAGGAAACCTCACGAAGATGCTTCGTGAGGCCTTCGGCGAAATAAAGCTTCGACGGCCGTCCGGCATAGTGGGTCGACAGGTCAGTCAGCTCAGCCCTGAAATCCGCATCGTTCTTGACCTCGTTCCAGTGCCGCTCCAGATCGAGGATCAGCGGCATCAGCGTTTCGGCAACGAAACGACCGCCGAAAATGCCGAACATGCCCTGTTCGTCGGGCCCGGTGCGGAAGGAATTGGGTGTCGCCGGCTTGTTCATCGCCGATCTCCTAGCATCTTGACTATGAGGCATGTCCTTGTCGGAAAACCGGTTCCCACTTTTCCGGGACATGCTCTGGTTTGAGGCACCACTAGGCTGCGCGGGTGTTCCGCGCGGCCCTGACGGCCCGGAAAAACTGTTCGATCAGCGCCGGATCCTTGACGCCCGGCGCGCTTTCCACGCCTGAAGAAATGTCGATCCCAGGCGGGTTGGCAAGCCGAAGGGCATCGCCGATATTGGCGGCGTTGAGCCCACCGGAAAGCATGTAATCGACGCCGCCGTCAAGGCCGGCGAGAATGCGCCAGTCGAAGGCAACACCATTGCCGCCCGGCAGTTCGGAGCCTTTCGGTGGCTTGGCGTCGAACAGGAACCGGTCGGCTATGCCGATGAATGGCTTCATTCGTTCGAGATCGGCGGCCTCGCTGAGCGGCAGCGCCTTCATCACCGGCAGGCCATAGCGGGCTTTGACCTCGGCGACGCGCTCGGGCGTTTCCGCGCCGTGCAGCTGCAGCATGTCGGGCTGCATTTTGGCAACGATTTCATCCAGGAAGGCGTCGCCGGCATCGACGGTGACGGCAACCGCCATCGCCTTGCCGCGCGCGGCCTCGCGCAGACGGCCAGCCTCGGCAGGTTCGACATAGCGCGGGCTTTTGGCGAAGAAGATAAACCCGACATGGCTGGCGCCGCCGGCCAGCGCCGCGGCCATTGCCGCGTCGGTCTTCAAGCCGCAGATCTTGATGTCGAGTGCCATGGCGCGGGAATTGGCATGAAAAGCGATAAGAGTCGAGAAAAAGCATGCTGTTTGCCGGCACGGCCAAAGGCGCTATCTATGGATGGACAGGACGCAAGGCGGGAGCACGATCATGGCCGACAGAACCGTAGCCGAACTCAGGCAGAAGATTGCGCAGGCGCGCGAGGTCATCGCGCACCTGATCGACAAGGCCGCCTTCAATGGCGCCGAGGCGCACCGCGCGCTCGACTATTTCGGCGGCGATGAGTTCGACGGCAATTTCCTGCCGTGGCCGCATCATGGCGATGAGGGGTTGCGGCCCGAAGACTTGAACGCCGCCAACGACGATTGAGCGATCTACTCGAACATGATCGCCTGCAGCGCACCGCCATTGCGCTTCAGCCAGTCCTTGCAGCGATCGGTGTCGGGGCAGAGCTTTTCGCACAGTTTCCAGAATTTCGGGCCGTGGTTCATCTCCTTGAGATGCGCCACTTCATGCGCGACGAGATAGTTGATGACCGGCGACGGCGCCATCATGATGCGCCAGGAAAAGGACAGATTGCCTTCGGAGGTGCATGACCCCCAGCGGCTTGACGTGTCCTTGAAGCGGATCGCCTTGGCGCGCTTGCCAAGCGCCTCGGTGTGCTTGGCCACCAGCTTCTCGATTTCCTTCTTGGCCTCGCGCTTGAGGAAATCGGCGAGGCGGCGCGGCAGATGTATGCGGTCGCCATGCACGATCAAGAGCGGACCACGTTCGTCGCGCGACACGGTGACGGTGCCGCGCTTTGACGGTTCATGGACGATGCGGTGCGGCACGCCGCGCACCGGGATCCTGATGCCGGGCCGCACCTGCGGCCGCGTCGGCACCTTGGCCAGTCGCTGCTCCAGCCAGTCCTGATGCCGCTCGAGGAACCTGTCTACTTCGCCGCGGCGCAGGCCTGGCGGCACGGTGATGCGCAGACCCTGGCCGCCTGAATCGATACGCAGCGTCATTCGGCGCGCCCTGGCGCTCTCGACGATCTTGAGCGGCAGCGTGCGACCGGCGACGCAATATTCGCGCTCCACGACAGGCGTGGGCTTGGGCTTTGTCAGATTGCGAAAGAAGCCGAGAGTCATGGCGGGACGATACGCGATTCGAGAAAAACGACTAGAACAAAAAAGAAACGGCGCCGCTCGCGCGACGCCGTTTTTTCACGATGTGACCAGTCGCCGGATCTCAGTCGTCAAGCAGGTTCGAACCCTTGCCACGCTTGGTGGTCGTCGTTCCGGTGCTCGGATCGGTCTTCGTCGGCGCCGTCGACTTGTTGCGGTTGGCCATGAAGCGGTCGAACTCGTCCTGATCCTTGGCGCGGCGCAATTCGCGGGCGTATTCGTCGAACTGGGTCAGCATCTCGTCGAGCTTGCGGCGCTCTTCGTTCAGCCGCTCAAGTTCCTTTTCGCGCCAGTCGTCGAAAGCGACGTTGCCGGTGCGGGCGGAACCATTGCCCCAGCGCGCGGCCTTGTCGGAACCGCGGCGGCAACCGGCGAAGATGCCGTCGGTCGCGCGGTTGACGTCACGCTTGAAGCCATCGAGGCGGTCGCCCCAGATGATGTAGGCGAGCATGGCGAAGCCGAGTGGCCAGAACACCATGAAACCCACAACCATCAACGCGATGGTTGCCGGCGTCCAGGCCGGACGGATCAATGCGGATGTGTTCATTTTCTCCCATTCCTTCGGTTGGAGACAGCCAAACCCGGCTGCGTGGAATCGAAATGGGAAGAGAAAAACGGCGATTCAAGACAATGTCCGCCAAATCCGGACAAGCATCTGAAATGTTTATCGCTTTTTGATCATATCGAGGAAAAGCACGACCAGCCCGGCAACCAGGCCCCAGAATGCGGCGCCAACGCCGAACAACGTCAGACCCGACGCGGTGACGACAAAGGTGACGGTGGCGGCCATGCGATCCGCCTCTTCCTTCAGCGCGATAGACAGCGCGTTGGCGAGGGAAGCCATCAGCGCCAGGCCCGCCACCAGCACGATCAGGCTCTGTGGCAGCACCGCGAAGATCGCCACCAGCGAAGCGCCGAAAATCGCAAAGATGAGATAGGCGAGCGCATAGAACGGCCCGGTCTTCCAGCGCTCGGCGGGGTCGGGGTGGACGTCCGGCCCGGTGCAGATCGCGGCCGAGATCGCCGCCAGATTTGTGGTCGAGCCGCCGAACGGCGCCGACAGCAGCGAAAACAGGCCGGTGACGCCGATCAGCGGGCCGGGCTCCGGATGGTAGCCGGCGGCGCGCAGCACGGCGAGGCCGGACAGGTTCTGCGAAGCCATGGTGACGAGATAGAGCGGCAGTGCCAGCCCGATCATCGCCTTGGCGGTGAAATCAGGCGCAATCAGCGTCAGCGTCGACAGTTCCGGTGTCGGCAGGCCGCCGACACGGCCGGTGAGGAAAGCGGCAAGGCCACCGCCGATCAGCACCGCCAGCACCGACAGCGCCGGGTTGAACAGCCGGATGACGAAGAAGGCTGCAATCAGCGGCAGGATCAGCCACGGGTCGATGGGAATGGTCTTCACCGCATTGAGCGCGAAGGTGACGACGATACCGGCCAGCATGCCCGAGGCGACGGAAGGCGGTATTCTCGAGATCAGCTTCGTCAGGGGCCGAAACAGCCCGGTGGCGATCAGAAGGACGCCGGTGACGATGAAGGCGGCGACGGCCTCACCCATCGAAAAGCCGCTCGATGCCGCGATCAGCGCCAGGCCCGGTGTCGACCAGGCGGTGATGACCGGCATTTTCGTGCGCCATGACAGCCACAGGCTCTCGATCGCCATGGCCAGGCAGATCGTCGTCACCCAGCTTGCCGTCTCGATCTGCGTCGCGCCGACTGCGTTGGCGGCGGCGATGACGATGGCCAGCGTGCCGCCGAAGCCGACGATCGCCGCGACGAAGGCGGATATCGGAATGGAAAGGCGCATCAGTTTCCCCTCTGCGCCATCGCATCGACGGCCCGCACCAGCATGTCGAGATCCTGCGGTCGCGACAGGCGATGGTCGCCGTCAGGGATCAGCGACAGGGTCACGTCGTCGGCGGGCAGCAGGCTGACCAGCTTCAGTGCATGGCTTGCCGGCACATCCGCATCGGCCAGGCCCTGCAGGATATGCACCGGGCAATGGGTGTCGATCGGGCCTGTCATTGTCAGGTTGTCGCGCCCGTCCTCGATCAGGGCGCGGGTGTAGATGTAGGGTTCCGTGGAATAGTCCGACGGCTCTTCGAAGAAACCTTTTTTGGCGAGATCGCGCTTCTGCGCCTTGGTCAGCACCGGTTCGATCAGTTCAGCGGTAAAATCCGGTGCCGGCGCCAGCAGCACCAGGCCGGCGACGTTGCTGTCATCAGCCTTGCGCAATTCCTGCACCATGCGCAGCGCGATCCAGGCGCCCATCGAGGAGCCGACCAGGATCTGTTTGCCCTTGGTGAAATGCCGGAACACGGCAAGGCTTTGTGCAAGCCATGTCGAAATCGTGCCGTCGGCAAAGGCGCCGCCGGATTCGCCATGGCCGGAATAATCGTGGCGCAGAAAGGCGCGGCCTTCTTTTGCCGCCCAGCCCGACAGCGTCTGCGCCTTCGCGCCCAGCATGTCCGACTTGTAGCCGCCGAACCAGACGATGCCGGGCGCAGAGCCAGCAGTATGGCGCACCGCGATGCGCGATCCGTCGACATCCATAAAGACGGGGGGCGTTGCGGTCATGGCTTTTTCCTCAGGCCCTCTTCTGGCGCGGGATTCTTGTGGCACGGTCGGTGGCGTGGCGAAAAGTGCTCACTATGTTCTTTGTTTGGTGCAGGGCAGCGATCAGGGTGATTTTCTGTCAATGCTGTGCTATTGACTCCGCCCGCGCGCTCACCACATTGGCGCGTCCATGCATCAACACTGACAAATCCTGAACGAAACGGCCAAGGAGACCACGACCATTCGCAGACCTTTCAAAGCAGCGGCGCCGACCAAGGATGGCCCGCGCTCCAACCGTGACATCCGGGTTCCCCGGGTCCAGCTTATCGACGCCGAAGGCCAGAACCGCGGCGATGTTTCCATCAACGACGCATTGCTGCTGGCCGAAGAGGCCGGGCTCGATCTCGTCGAGATATCGCCCAACGCGGTGCCCCCCGTCGTCAAGATCCTTGATCTCGGCAAGTTGAAATACGCCAACCAGAAGAAGGCGGCCGAGGCGCGCAAGAACCAGAAGGTCATCGAGATCAAGGAGATCAAGATGCGCCCGAACATCGACAGCCATGACTACGAGACCAAGATGAAGGCGGTTCGCCGCTTCTTCGAGGAAGGCGACAAGGTCAAGCTGACGCTGCGGTTCCGTGGCCGCGAGATGGCGCATATGGAACTCGGCATGCAGCTTCTGAACAAGGTCCGCGAGGAAGTGGCGACGATTGCCAAGGTCGAAGCGGAACCGAAGCTCGAAGGCCGCCAGATGATGATGGTGCTGTCGCCGCGCTAAGATCTGCATCGGCGCGTATCTAGGATCACGATGACGTCAGGCTTGGCCATCGCGCTTAAATCCGCCTGAATCACATCGCAAGGCGTCCCGGCGATCGGCGGGACGCCTTCTTCTTGTTCAGACGCTGCGATCGCCGGCAAAATTCCTGACGATCGGATTCACTATGGTCGATGAAGTCAAGGTTTCGGACGTGGACTTCAAACACGGGCTGGGCAATTACCAGCATATGCGCCGGATAGTGCTTGCCGTTCTCGTGGTCGTGCTGTTTGCAGCATTGCTATTTGGCCAATCGACGTTTCCGCCCGACACAGCCGTGCACGAGACGATCGAAATGTTCGGCGTGCTGCTGATTTTCCTCGGCATCGTGGGCCGCCTTTGGGCGACACTCTACATAGGCGGGCGCAAATCGTCCGAGGTGGTGACTGGCGGGCCTTACTCGATCACTCGCAACCCGCTCTATGTGTTCTCGACCGTAGCCGCAGCCGGTGTCGGCGCGCAGATCGGTTCGTTCTCCGGTATCATCCTCTTCGGGCTTTTGTGCGCGGGGGCGTTCCATATCGTCATCCTGCGCGAGGAGAAGTTCCTCAAGGAAGCGCTCGGCGCGCCGTATCAGGCCTATCTGGCGCGGGTGCCGCGCTTCTTCCCAAAACTGTCGCTCTACCAGGAGGGCGATACCGGAAACTTCAAGCCGCGCCTGCTGTTGACCACGCTGCTCGACGGCCTGGTGTTTCTGATCGCGCTGCCGGCCTTCGAATTGATCGACGGCGCCCAGCTGTCAGGCATGTTGCCGGTCTGGTTCACGCTGCCCTGACGAGGACACAGCGCCGCATCTCCACAGGTGTTGCGCGCGGGCCGTCTTTGACGTATAGCACCGCCGTTCAAGAAAACCGCCCGGCAGGGCATGCCGTGGCGGTTTCATTTGCTTTTCGGGCTTTGGTCGGCCTGAAGCGAACAAGAAGCGCGATAGTGCGCCAACAATACGGAGTAGCAAAATGCCCAAGATGAAGACCAAATCGGCCGCCAAGAAGCGGTTCAAGATCACAGGTACGGGTAAAGTCCTGTCGGCTGCGGCCGGCAAGCGTCACGGCATGATCAAGCGTTCCAACAAGTTCATTCGAAATGCCCGCGGCACGATGGTTCTGGCTGAACCGGATGGCAAGAAGGTCATCAAGAATTTTCTGCCGAACGGCCTCTAAGGCATTCGGTCCGGACACGCATTTGTTTTACGCAATTCCGAACGGAAAACCGCAAGGCACTTTTCCTGGAATTGCTTTTAAGGAGATCATGACATGGCACGCGTAAAAAGAGGCGTCACTTCGCACGCCAAGCACAAGAAGGTCCTGAAAGCCGCGAAAGGCTTCTACGGCCGCCGCAAGAACACCATCCGCATCGCCAAGCAGGCGGTGGAAAAGTCGCTGCAATACGCTTACCGCGACCGCAAGAACCGCAAGCGCTCCTTCCGCGCGCTGTGGATCCAGCGTATCAACGCCGCGACCCACGAGCATGGCCTGACCTATGGCCGCTTCATCGACGGCCTCAACAAGTCGGGCATCGAGATCGATCGCAAGATCCTGTCGGACATGGCCATCCACGAGCCGCAGGCTTTCGCGGCCCTGGTCGCCAAGGCCAAGGTGGCGCTCGAATATCTGAAGAACACCACGCCGAACGCTTTTGAAAGCGCTGTCGCCTAAGACCAGCGCTTCCCAAGCATTCGCAATTCTGATTTGGGGAACCCGCGCTGGCACGGCTGGCGCGGGTTTTTCTTTTGCCTGATCCTTGGAGTGATTTCACTTTAGGAGTGACTTTCACTTTGAGGCCGACCTCCCAACGCAGCGAGTTTGACCGTGAACGACGCAACCACTGGCCTGGATACGCTTGAAAACTCACTTCTGGCCGAGATCGCCTCGGCCGCCGATGAGCCGGCCATCGAGGCCGTGCGCATCGCTGCTTTCGGTAAGAAGGGCAGCGTGTCCGAGATGCTGAAGACACTTGGCGCCATGACCGCCGAGGAGCGCCAGATCAAAGGCCCAGCCATCAACGGCCTCAAGAACCGCGTCACCGACGCGCTGACTGCCCGCAAGGCTGAGCTCAAGGATGTGGCGATCACCGCCCGCCTCGCCGCCGAAAAGGTCGACGTGACGCTGCCGGTGCGGCAGTCGCCGGCCGAGCGCGGCCGTATCCATCCGATCAGCCAGGTCATCGACGAGATTGCTGCGATCTTCGGCGACCTCGGGTTTTCCATCGCGGAAGGTCCCGACATCGAGACCGACTATTACAATTTCACCGCGCTGAATTTCCCCGAAGGCCATCCGGCGCGCGAGATGCACGACACCTTCTTCTTCCAGCCGGACGAGAAGGGCGAGCGCAAGCTTTTGCGCACGCACACTTCGCCGGTGCAGATCCGCACCATGGAAACGAAGAAGCCGCCGATCCGCATCGTCATACCTGGCAAGACGTACCGGCAGGATTCGGACGCCACCCACTCGCCGATGTTCCATCAGGTCGAGGGGCTGGTGATCGACAAGACCGCCAACGTTGCCAACATGAAATGGGTGCTGGAGGAGTTCTGCAAGGCCTTCTTCGAGGTGCCGCAGGTCAAGATGCGCTTCCGGCCGTCCTTCTTCCCGTTCACCGAGCCAAGCCTCGAGGTTGACATCCAGTGCGATCGCTCGCGGCCCGGCGAAGTGCGCTTCGGCGAAGGCTCCGATTGGATGGAGATCCTCGGCTGTGGCATGGTGCATCCCAACGTGCTGCGCCATGGCGGTCTCGATCCGGACGAATATCAGGGTTTTGCCTGGGGCATGGGCATCGACCGCATCGCCATGCTGAAATACGGCATGCCGGACCTGCGCGCCTTCTTCGATGCAGACGTGCGCTGGCTGTCGCATTACGGCTTCCGGCCGCTCGACATGCCGACTTTGTTCGGAGGCCTGAGCGCATGACAGCGCCCTATGCCGGCGGCTGCCGCTGCGGCGCCGTGCGGTTCGAGGCCTCTGCCGAACCGCATCACGTCAGCTACTGCCATTGCGGCGATTGCCGGCGGGCCAGCGGCGCGCCGGTGTCGGCCTTTGTCGGCTTCCTGGTCGATCAGGTCGCGTTCACCGGCAAGGCGCTGAAGATGTATGAGAACGGCCCGGTGACGCGCTCTTTCTGCGGCACCTGCGGCTCACCCATCGCCTATGTCGACGAGCGGCTGGAAGAAGACATCTACTTCATGCTCGGCGCCATGGACATGCCGGCCGATTTCCAGCCGACGCTGCATGCCTATATCGGCGAGCAGCTTGCCTTCCTGCATATGTCCGACGACCTGCCGAGACATCTGAAATCAAGCGTCAAAAGACCAGACGGAACAGTCCCATGAAATTCACCCTCTCCTGGCTCAAGGACCACCTCGAGACCGACGCCACGCTCGACGAGATCGTCGAGCGGCTGACTTCGATCGGTCTCGAAGTCGAGCATGTCGACGACAAGTCGAGCCTGAAACCATTCGTCATCGCCAGGGTGCTGACGGCGGTTCAGCATCCCGATGCCGACCGGCTGCGCGTGCTGACCGTCGACACCGGCGACGGCAAGCCTCCGGTGCAGGTCGTTTGCGGCGCGCCAAACGCTCGCGCGGGCCTGATCGGCGCCTTTGCCGCGCCCGGCACCTATGTGCCCGGCATCGACGTAACGCTGACGGTCGGCAAGATCAGGGGCGTCGAAAGCCACGGGATGATGTGTTCCGAGCGCGAGCTGGAGCTGTCCGACGAACACAATGGCATCATCGACCTGCCTGAGGATGCGCCGGTCGGCACCAGCTTCGCCGCCTATGCGCACATCGACGATCCGGTCATCGAGATCAACTTGACGCCGAACCGGCCGGATGCCACCAGCGTCTACGGCATCGCCAGGGATCTGGCGGCGAGCGGGCTTGGCCGCCTCGTCGGCGGCGCCATCATGCCGCATGTCGGCAATGGCATGTGTCCGGTCAAGGTGACGATCGAAGCGCCGGAGCTTTGCCCCGGCTTCGCGCTCAACTTGGTCAAGGGCGTCAAGAATGGACCCTCGCCAAAATGGCTGCAGCAGCGGCTGATCGCCATTGGGCTGAGACCCATCAGCGCACTGGTCGACATCACCAACTACGTCACCTTCGACCGCGGCCGCCCGCTGCATGTGTTCGACGCCAGCAAGGTTGCCGGCAATCTCGTCGTGCGCCGCGCGCGCGATGGCGAAAAGGTGCAGGCGCTCGACGGCCGCGAATACACGCTGACGCCGGAAATGTGCGTCATCGCAGATGACAACGGCGTCGAGTCGATCGCCGGCATTATGGGCGGCGAGCATTCGGGCTGCGACGAGAACACCTCAGATGTGCTGATCGAATCCGCCCTTTGGGATACGATCACCACGGCGCGCACCGGCCGCACGCTCGGCATCATCACCGATGCGCGCTACCGCTTCGAGCGCGGCGTCGACCCCGAATTCATGGTTCCGGGCGTCGAACTGGCAACGAAACTGGTGCTCGATTTCTGCGGCGGCACGCCGACCGAAATGGAGGTCGTCGGTTATGCCGGTCACACGCCGAAGATCGTTTCCTTCCCGCTTTCGGAAGTGAAGCGGCTGACCGGCATCGAGGTTCCCAGCGCGGAAAGCCTCGACATCCTGTCGCGCCTCGGCTTCAAGCCGGAGGGCTCGGGCGATGTCGTCGATGTCGCCGTGCCGTCCTGGCGCCCCGACGTCGATGGCAAGGCAGACCTGGTCGAGGAGGTCATGCGCATCCACGGTGTCGACAACATCGCGCCGCAGCCGCTCGGTGCGCATGACGCGGTCAATGCAAAGATCCTCACCACGCTGCAGGTCCGTACCCGCACGGCCAAGCGCGCGCTTGCCGTGCGCGGCATGATGGAAGCCGTTACCTGGTCGTTCATTCCGGCCAAGCACGCCGAGCTGTTCGGCGGCGGCCAGACCGCGCTGAAGCTCGCCAACCCGATCGCCGCCGACATGTCCGACATGCGGCCCTCACTGCTGCCGGGGCTGATCGCGGCTGCCCAGCGCAATGCCGACAAGGGTATTGGCGACGTGGCGCTGTTCGAAGTGTCGGGCACCTATGAGGGCGACGGCGCCGACCAGCAGCGGCGCGTCGCCGCCGGCGTGCGCCGCGGCACCGCCAAGCTCGACGGTTCCGGCCGCAACTGGGCCGGCAATTCCGGCCCGGTCGGCGTGTTCGACGCCAAGGCCGATGCGATCGCCGCACTTGAAGCCTGCGGTGCGCCTGTCGACCGGCTGCAGATCGAGGCCGGCGGCCCGGCCTGGTATCATCCCGGCCGTTCCGGCACGATCAAGCTCGGCCCGAAAACCGTACTCGGCACTTTCGGTGAATTCCATCCGAAGACGCTGGAGGGCCTCGATGTTTCCGGCCCGCTGTGCGGCTTCGAGGTCTTCGTCGATGCCGTGCCTGAACCGAAGGCCAAGCCGACGAAAACCAAGCCGAAACTGGAACTGTCGCCCTTCCAGGCGGTCAAGCGCGATTTCGCTTTCGTCGTCGACAAGTCGGTCGAGGCCGGCACGCTGGTGCGCGCAGCGCTCGCCGCCGACAAGAAGCTCATCACCGCCGTCTCGGTCTTCGATATTTTCGAAGGCGCTTCGCTGGGCGAGGGCAAAAAATCGATCGCCATCGAAGTGTCGATCCAGCCGGTCGAAAAGACGCTCACCGACGAGGATTTCGAGGCGTTGGCCAAGCGCATCATCGAGAATGTCGGCAAGCAGACCGGGGGCGTTCTGCGGGGCTAAAAAACTTGCGAGCAGATGGCGAATCGCCCTCCAAAGGGCGATGGACCATCTGCGGTATTCCGGCCTTCCCCTTGAAGAACAGCGCGCGGCGTTTCTCGCCATCGTGTCTGCCGACCCGCTGTTATGCGACGCGGTGGCGCGGGCTCGCACGCTCGACCTGCCGGACTGGCTGGTGGTATCCGGCGCTCTCTACAACAGCATCTGGAACCACCTGACCGGCAAACCGTCGGGCTACGGCATCAAGGATGTTGATCTTTTCTACTTCGATGACAGCGACCTGTCCTATGAGGCCGAGGACGCGGTGATCCGCCGGGCGGAGAAGCATTTCGAGGGGCTGGCGTTGCCGGTCGAGGTGCGCAACCAGGCGCGGGTGCATCTGTGGTATCCGCAGAAGTTCGGACGGCCGTGCCCGCGCTATTCGAGCGCCAGCGAATCCGTCAGCCATTTTGCCTCGAAGACGCACGCCGTCGGGGTTCGATACGACGCTGACGGGCAGCTCGAGATCGTGGCACCGTTTGGTCTTGACGACATTTTCTCGTTTCGCATCACGCCGAACCGGGTGATGGACAATCAGCGCACGCATGAGGCGAAGGGTAAGCGTGCAAGGGAGAACTGGCCGGAGATTAGTGTCGAGCCTTGGTAAAAATGTCGGCAGGGCAGAGGGGGGCGCTTCACGTCAGCGTCCCCACCTTCTGCACCGCGCTGCGTACGAAAAAGGGGCGCGCGGCGCCCCTTCCGATTACTCACCAGTTTTCAACCATTGACCAGCGTCAGCTCCTTCTCCGCATAGCGCCTACCGACCACCTTGTCGGGCGACAGCGCGTCACCAATCGCCTGCACCTCGACCGCGCTCAGCGCGATCCCGGCAGCCGCCGCATTCTGCTCCAGATGGCGTATCCTTCTTGCGCCGGGGATCGGCACGATGAAATCGCCCTGGTGCAGCACCCAGGCCAGCGCCAGTTGGGCCGAAGTTACCCCCTTTTCAGCTGCCAGCTTTTCCAGCGTCGCGATGACAGCGGCGTTGGCTTCCATCGCCTCGGCCTGGAAGCGCGGCAAGGTCCGGCGCCAGTCGTCGTCGCTCAGCGCCTCGGGCTTGGCGATCGTGCCGGTCAGCAGGCCACGGCCGAGCGGGCTGTAGGGAACAAAACCGATGCCGAGTTCGCGGCAGACGGCGAACACCTCGTCTTCCGGGTCGCGGCTCCACAGCGAATATTCGCTCTGCACGGCAGCAATTGGATGCACGGCATGGGCCCGGCGGATGGTCGCCGCACTCGCCTCCGACAGGCCGAGCGCGCGCACCTTGCCCTCGCGCACCAGCTCGGCCATGGCACCGACCGTGTCCTCGATCGGCACGTTGGGGTCGACACGGTGCTGGTAGTAGAGGTCGATCACATCCGTGCCGAGCCGCTTCAGCGACGCCTCGGCGACCGCCTTGACGTGCTTGGGGCGGCTGTCGACGCCGGCCATGCGGTCGAGGCCTGTACCTTCCTCCAAAATCCTGAAGCCGAATTTTGTCGCGATCGTCACCTTGTCACGCGCGGACTTCAGCGCCTTGCCGAGCAGGATCTCGTTCTCGAACGGGCCATAGACCTCCGCCGTGTCGAAGAAATTGACGCCGATATCGATGGCGCGGTGCAGCGTGGCGATTGCGTCGGCTTCCGCCTGGCCGCCATAGGCGAAGCTCATGCCCATGCAGCCGAGGCCGACGGGATAGACGTTCAATTCAGTTCCTAGCTTGCGGGTTTGCATAACGCGTCTCCTTGTTGCGATGCGGGAGAAATAGCGCCTTGCCTTGTGTTCGATAATCGGCTCTCATTTGCACGGGCTGTTCTAAAAGATAGATCAATGAATCGCGCGCATCTTTCCCAACTGGCCGTGCTGGCAACCGTTGCCCAATGCGGCAGCTTTCGCGGCGCGGCCAGGGAATTGGCCATCGCGCCTTCGGCGGTCAGCCATGCGGTGTCCAGCCTAGAGGCGCGGCTTGGCGTTCGGCTGCTGGCGCGCAGCACACGCAGCGTCGCGCCGACCGAAGAAGGTGCGCAGTTGCTGGAACGGCTGCGGCCGGCGCTGTCGGAGATCGATCTGGCGCTGGAGACGGCAATCGAGACACGCGACCGGCCGGCCGGCAATCTGCGCCTGACCGTGCCGCGCACCGCAGCCCATTTGGCGCTGACGCCACGGTTGGGCGCCTTTGCGTCGGCCTATCCCGATATCGTGCTGGAGATCGTCATCGAGGACCGTTTCACCGACGTGGTGGAAGGGGGCTTCGATGCTGGCGTCAGGCTAGGCGAGAGCCTGCAGCGCGACATGATCGCGGTGCGCATCGGGCCGGACCTTCGCGGCGCGGTGGTCGGCGCCCCGGTCTATTTCGAGGTCAACCCCAAGCCGCGTCACCCGCGCGACCTGGCTGACCACCGCTGCATCCGCTTCCGCTTCTCCAGCGGCATCCTCTACCGCTGGGAGTTCGAGAAAGGCCGCGAGGCGATCGAGATGGCGGTGGAGGGACCGCTGATCCTCGACGAGGACCACTTGATCGCCCAGGCGGCGGTCGACGGCGCTGGGCTCGCCTTCGTCTTTGAGGATTATGTCCGCGCGCCGCTCGCCGACGGCAGGCTGATCCGTGTGCTGGAGGACTGGTGCCCCTCCTTCGACGGCTTCTTCGTCTATTATCCGAGCCGCCGGCAAATGCGCCCGGCGCTCCGGGCGTTTGTCGATTTCTTCAAGGTGAGTGGATAGAGCGGGCTCGCCCCTCCCCTTGTGGCCCTCCGGAGGGAGAGGAAGGGCACCGGCTGTGATAAGCTCGCGCCTTTCGTCTCCCTCCGGAGGGCCCTGATGGGAGTCCGAAGGACGGGCGAGATCGGCGGCTCGCCCCGATAGGTCGGCTGAGGGACGGGGTGGGTAGCGCCCTACGAGACCCCCACCCCGCCTCGCAAAAGCCGCTTCGCGGCATTTGCTGCGCGCCCCTCCCCACAAGGGGGAGGGTGAAGCGCGCTGGAAGAAAGCCGAACCAACATTCGTTCACTCCCCATGCAAACATCGATCACCAACAGCGCCACCCGCTATGGCTGGGGCGCGATCCTTCTCCACTGGCTGATTGCGCTCATTTTCATCGGCCAGTTCGGGCTCGGCTTCGTCATGGTGCGGCTGACCAGCCAGCGCACCGCCTTCGAGCTGATCCAACTGCACAAATCTTTCGGCTTCCTGCTGCTCGGGCTTGTGTTGCTGCGCATCGCCTGGCGTCTTGGCAATGCAACGCCGGCGCTGCCGCGCTCGGTCGGAACCCTGGAGCGTCGGGCAGCACCGTTGGCCCATCTTGCGCTCTACGCGTTTCAGCTTGCCTTGCCCTTGTCCGGCTGGGCGCTGGTGTCGGTCTCGATGCTGGAGATCCCCAGCCTGCCATTCAACCTGTTCGTCATGCCGAACCTGCCGCTGGCCGAATCGGATGGTGCCGAGAGCTTCTGGGCGGCGGCACATTGGTATCTCGCCTATGCCGGCATGACGCTTGTGGCTCTCCACGTCGCGGCGGCGCTGCGGCATCATTTCCAGCTCAGGGATGGCGTGCTCACGCGCATGGTCACGCCTTCGTCAGATTCGGAATAGAGCGAGCGGTTCATTCGTTCATGGAGTGAGGGCGCAAGAAATGCGCTGCCTCCAACAAGGAACATCCCCATGTACACGCGCATCCTCGGATTTGCGGCGGTCGCCGCTTGCCTTGCCATGCCTGTTTCTGCGGCCGTCGCGCTGGGTGACGCCGCCGGCAGCTATTCGATCAGCCCGGCCAGTTCCAGCATCCGCTTCTCCATCGGCAAGGTCGGCGGCGGCGGCCTCAATGGCACCTTCGCCCGCTTCAAGGGCTCGATCCGCATCGACAACAGCGATGTCGGGCGCTCAGCTGTCAATTTCACCATTTTTCCCGAAAGCGTCGGCACCGGCCAGGGCCGTATCGATGCCTTCCTGCGCTCCGACGCGGTGTTTGATGCCGCCAACAGCCCGGAAATCCAGTTCCGCTCTACCAGCGTGACCCGAACCAGCGACACCACGGCTCTGGTCAGCGGCCGGCTGACGGCGCGCGGCAAGACGTTCCCGGAAAAATTCACGGCCGAGCTCGGCGGTCTCAAGGCCGGCATGATCAAATTCCATGTCACCGGCAAGGTGCTGAGGTCGCGCTACGGCATGGATGTCGGCACGCCGATCTATTCCAACATCGTCGACTTCGACATGACGCTGACCGGCAAAAGGGGCTGACCTCGTCATTGGCTTTTCCGGCGATTTCGGGCAAACCTCGTCGCCTGTAATCGTGATGGAGAAACCTGATGTTCCGATGGGGTGTGTTGTCGACGGCCAAGATCGGCCGCGAGCATTTGTTGCCGGCGATGGTCGAGGCGGAGAATGGCGTGCTGTCGGCGATCGCCAGCCGCGACCTGTCGAAGGCCAAGGCGCTGGCCGACCGCTTCGGTGCACGCCATGCCTTCGGCTCCTATGAGGAACTGCTCGCCTCGAAAGAAGTAGACGGCGTCTACATCCCGCTGCCGACCTCGCAGCATGTCGAGTGGTCGGCCAAGGCCATCGAAGCCGGCAAGCATGTGCTGGTCGAAAAGCCGCTGGCGCTCGACGCCAAGGACATCCTGCCGCTGATCAAGCTGCGCGACCAGAAAAAGGTGCTGGTCTGCGAAGCCTTCATGGTCATCTACCACCCGCAATGGATCAAGGTGCGCGAGCTCATCGCCAGCGGCGCCATCGGCCGGCTGCGCCATGTGCAGGGCGCGTTCTCCTACTACAACGTCGACCCCAGCAACATGCGCAACCAGCTCGACCTCGGCGGCGGCGCGCTGCCCGACATCGGCGTTTACCCGACCGTGTCGACGCGCTTTTCCACCGGCAAGGAGCCGCTGCGCGTGCAGGCGACGATCGAGCGCGACAAGACATTCGGCACCGACATCTACTCCTCGATCCGTGCCGATTTCGGTGACTTCGAGCTGTCGTTCTATCTGTCGACGCAGATGGCGGCGCGCCAGGTGATGGTGTTCCACGGCGAGAAGGGTTTCATCGAGTTGTTCTCGCCTTTCAATGCCGGGCTCTACGACCACCACCGCGTCGAACTGCACAACCAGAACCACACCGAGGCGCAGGTTTTCCGCTTTCCCGGCACGCAGCAGTACCGGCTGGAGGTCGAGACCTTCGCGCGCGCGGCACAGGGCGGCAAGGAGCGCGTCTTCACGCTGGAGGAATCGGTGCTCAACCAGAAAGTCATCGACGCCATCTTCCGCGCCGGCGGCAAAGAAGGCTGGGAGACCGTCTGAATTCCTCGCATTGAAATAGCCGGCTAATTCTGGGAGGAAAAATGGCTGACGATGCGGACGTGATCATTGTCGGCGCCGGCCTTGCAGGGCTGGTTGCCGCCGCCGAGCTCGCCGAGGCCGGCAAGAAAACCATCATCGTCGACCAGGAGCCGGAGCAGTCGCTCGGCGGCCAGGCATTCTGGTCGTTCGGCGGCCTTTTCCTCGTCGATTCGCCCGAGCAGCGGCGCATGCGCATCCGCGATTCGCATGACCTGGCGCTGGAAGACTGGCTGGGCACCGCGGCTTTCGATCGGCCCGAGGATTTCTGGCCGCGCAAATGGGCGCAAGCCTATGTCGGCTTTGCCGCCGGCGAAAAACGCTCCTGGCTGATACAGCGCGGCCTGAAATTCTTTCCCGTGGTCGGTTGGGCCGAGCGAGGCGGCGGCAATGCCATCGGCCACGGCAATTCGGTACCGCGCTTCCACATCACCTGGGGCACGGGCCCCGGCGTTCTCGAACCTTTCGTACAGCGCGTGCGCGAGGCGCAGAAGCGCGGACTGATCAGTTTCAAATTCCGCCATCGGGTCGATGAATTGACCCGCACGGGTGCGACTGTCGACGGGGTGCGCGGCGACATCCTGCAACCGAGCACCGCCGAGCGCGGCCACAAGAGTTCGCGCGAAATATCAGGAGATTTCGAGCTTCGCGCGCAAGCCGTGATCGTCGCTTCCGGCGGCATCGGCGCCAACCATCAGCTTGTACGGGAAAACTGGCCGCAGCGGCTGGGCGCGGCGCCCAAGCGCATGATCACCGGCGTGCCCGACCATGTCGACGGCCGCATGCTGGCGATCACGGAACAGGCCGGCGGTTCGATCATCAACCGCGACCGCATGTGGCACTATGTCGAGGGCATCAAGAACTGGGCGCCGATCTGGACCGACCATGCGATACGCATCCTGCCCGGCCCATCATCGCTGTGGCTCGATGCGCGCGGCAAGCGCCTGCCGGTGCCGCTCTATCCCGGCTTCGACACTCTGGGCACGCTCTCCCACATCATGAGCACCGGCTTCGACTATTCCTGGTTCATCCTGACCAAGAAGATCATCCAGAAGGAGTTCGCGCTGTCGGGCTCCGAGCAGAACCCCGATCTGACCGGCAAGAGCTGGCGCCAGGTGCTCGGCCGCGCCACATCGGGCATTCCGGGCCCCGTCAAGGCGTTCATGGAAAAGGGCGAAGACTTCATCGTCGAGGCCGATTTGCCGGCGCTGGTCGCGCGCATGAACGCGCTGGCCGGCGGCGAGGCGCTGCTTGGGGTGGCTCAAGTCGAGCGCGAGATCCGCGCCCGCGATAGGCAGCTCGACAACCCGTTCTCCAAGGATATGCAGATCACCGCTCTGCGCGGCGCGCGCGCCTATCTCGGCGACCGGCTGATCCGCACGGCCAAGCCGCACAAGATGCTCGATCCGGCAAATGGCCCGCTGATCGCGGTGCGGCTTAACATCCTGACCCGCAAGACGCTGGGCGGCCTGCAGACCGATCTCGACAGCCGCGTGCTGGGGGCAGATGGGCAGCCGGTCGCCGGGCTCTATGCCGTCGGCGAAGCCGCCGGTTTCGGCGGCGGCGGCGTGCATGGCTATGCGGCGCTCGAAGGCACCTTCCTCGGCGGCTGCATCTTTTCCGGCCGCAGCGCCGGCCGGGCAGCGGCTGCCTCGGTGGCGTGAAGGGGCGCCACTTGGTCCTCAGAGTTTTGCCGCGATCACCAGCGCCAGCCGCCCCGTCCAAGCGCGGTCACCGCATCGACGATCCGGGTGAAGCTGGTGCGGGCGCGGCCAACCGTGTGCCGGGCTCTGAGATAGCCGTGAACCAATCCCGGCTCCTCGAACCACGTCGCGTGGCCACCTGCCGTGATGATCAGGTCGCGATAGGTCTCGCCATCCGATGACAGCGGGTCGCATTCGGCGGTGATCAGCACTGTCGGCGGCAAGTTGGAGAAATCGGTGTCGGCAAGCGGGGCCAGCGTCGCATCGCCGCTACGGTCTTGCCCTCCAGTGCGAATGTGCTTGTAGAATTCGAGATCGCGCACGGTCAGCATCGGCGCTTCGGCGTGCTTGACATAGGAGCCTTTCGAGCGGTCTCCGCCGAGGCCGGGATAGATCAGCACCTGGCCGACCGGCCTTTTCGAATGGCCGCGCGTGGCGTGACTGACGGCGGCGCAGAGATTGCCGCCGGCGCTGTCGCCGCAGAGCACGATAGGATGATCGCGATTGGCGGCGGCCCATTCGAAGGCGCTCATGGCATCGTCAAAGGCGGCTGGATGCAAATGTTCCGGCGCCAGCCGGTAATCTACGGAGACCACCTCATAGCCTGTGCGCGAGCACAGCTCCGCGCAAACATCGTCGTGGCTGTCCAGCCCACCAAGGATGAAGCCACCGCCATGGACATAGAGCACCGTCACGGCTTCCTGAAGTGTGCTTCGGTAGATGCGGATCGGGATGTCATGCGTCGGCGTTGCAATGGCGGAGGTTTCGACAGCGACGCCCTCGGGGTAGCCGGCAAAGAATTCCCGGCACATGCGGTCGTAAATCTCGCGCTGCTGCGCGATCGTGTAGTCGATCGTATCGGGCGGGTAATAGGAATTGGTCCGCTCGATGAAGGCCCAGGTCTCGGCATCGATGAGCTTGATGTAGTCGGTCATGGGTGCTGGAGAGGCGGCCAAGGCTGAGCCTGGGCGCCCCCCTCTGTCCTGCCGGACATCTCCCCCTCAAGGGGGGAGATCGGATGTTGCGAAGGCTTTCGCCAACCTTCTGCGTCGCAAGAAGAGTGCAGAGATCGAAGCTGCCAATCTCCTCCCTTGAGGGGGAGATGTCCGGCAGGACAGAGGGGGGTGAGCGCCGTCATTTCGGCAACAATCCTTACTTCCCCTTCCACACCGGCTCACGCTTCTCCGCAAAAGCCCGAAAACCCTCCATATTGTCCTCGGAGCCATAGAGCGCATCGACCGTCGGCAATTGCCGGCGGGTCACCTTGTTCATGGCGTCCTGGAAGGTCAGCGCCTCGGCCACGCGCGCCGTCTCCTTGATCGCGGCAAACACCAGCGGTGGGCCGCCTGCGAGCAGCCGGGCGATCTCCCAGACGCGATCTTCCAGCTTTTCCTTGGGCAGCACTTCGTTGACCAAGCCCCAGCGATGCGCTTCAGCGACATCCATCCAGCGGCCGGTGAGCAGAAGGTCCATGGCGACATGGTAGGGGATGCGCTTCGGCAGCTTGATCGTCGCCGCGTCGGCCAGCGTGCCGGCTCGGATCTCGGGCAGCGCGAAGGAGGAATGATCGGAGGCGTAGATGAGGTCGCAGGACAGCGCCAGCTCGAAGCCGCCGCCGACCGCCATGCCGTTGACGCACGCGATGATCGGCTTGTTGAGGTCGCGCAGCTCCTGCAGGCCGGCAAAGCCGCCGACGCCATAGTCGCCGTCGACCGCATCGCCGCCGGCAGCTGCTTTGAGGTCCCAGCCCGCGCAGAAGAACTTGTCGCCAGCGGTCTTGACGATGGCGACGCGCAATTCCGGATCGTCTCGGAACGCCTTGAAGGTCTCGCCCATCAGCCGCGAGGTCTTCAGGTCGATGGCGTTGGCCTTGGGCCGGTCGAGGGTGACTTCGAGGATGGTGCCCTCGCGGCGGGTCGAAATGACGTCAGACATTCTTGTTCTCTCCCAGCACCAGCAGCGCGTCGGCGATCCAGGCGCCCTTGCCCTCTGCACAGACGATCAGCGGGTTGATGTCCAGTTCCTCGATCTCACCGGCATTCTGCTGCACGAAGGCGGCAATGCCAGAGATAGCATCGATGGCAGCCGCGACATCGGCCTTCGGCCGGCCGCGATAGCCTTCGAGCAGCGGGAACAGTTTCAGGCCGCGCAGCGCCGCCTCGATATCGTCGCGGGTCGCCGGCAGCATCAGCGTGACGCTGTCGCGCAACAGCTCGACCAGCACGCCACCAGTGCCGAGCGTCATCACCGCGCCGAACATCGGATCGCGGGTGAAGCCGACGATGAGTTCGGCAACACCGTCGCGCACCATGCGCTCGACATAGAGCCCGGTGCCGAGCGGCAACAGGTCATGCGCTGCGGTGCTGACGGATTCGGCATCCCTGAGATTGAGCCTGACAGCGCCAACTTCGGATTTGTGGGTGACGCCGAGCGCCTTCAACGCGACGGGAAAGCCGAGCGCCATCGACGAAATCACCGCTTCGACGGCATTGGCGGCGCGCTCGCCCTTCGGCACCGGCAGGCCGGCTTTGATCAGCCGTGACTTCGCCTCGGCTTCGTCGGGCGTGACGTGGTCCCCGCCAGAGGCGCCGGAGGCCGACGTGTCGATCGGCTGCGCCTGCGGTTCAGCCCAAGCCCAGCCGATGAAGGCTGCTGCGCCGGCTGCATCCATCGCTTCCGAAATGCCGAACAACGGCACCATGCCGCGCGCCATCAGTTCGGCGGTGTATTCCTCCGGCAGGTTCTCCGGCAGCGAGGAGACGATCGCACCATGCGCCTTGTTGGTCTTGAGCGCCGATTCGAAAGCGCGCAACGTCGCCCACCAGTCGGTGACCGAGCAGCGGTCGGGTCGCGGAAAATCGAGCACCAGCATGTTGAGGTCGAAACCGCCCGACACCATGGCGGTGAAGGTGGCGGTCATCGCCGGCTCGTTGTTCCAGATGAAGGTGTGATAGTCCAAGGGATTGGCGACCGCGACCAGCGGCCCGAGCGTCGATTTGACATGGGCGCGATGGCTGTCGGTCAGCACAGGGAAATTGACCCAGCGGCCTTCGGCGCTGTCGGCCATGACGGAGGCCTCGCCGCCGGAGCAGCTCATCGACGACAGCCTATAGCCGGGCAAAGGTCCGGTGATGTGCAGCAGCTTCAGCGCCTCGATGAAGGCGGGGATCGAATCGACACGCGCAATGCCGAGCCGCCGCAGGAACGCACCCGAGGCCGCGTCCGAGCCGGCGAGCGACGCGGTATGCGAGACAGTCGCTTGCCTGGCCTGTTCGGAACGGCCGACCTTCATGGCGATGATCGGCTTCTTCAGCTCGCGGGCTCGTGCCGCCAGCCGTTCGAAGCCGGCTACCGAATCGAAGGCCTCGATGTGCAGGCCGAGCGACGTGACGCGCTCATCCTCGATCAGGCCGAGCGCCATTTCGGATAGGCCGGTCTGCGCCTGGTTGCCGGCGGTCATCAGGAAGGCGATCGGCAGGCCGCGCTTCTGCATGGTCATGTTGATGGCGATGTTGGAGGACTGGGTGATGATGGCGACGCCCTTGCCGCCCTCGGCCAGTCTTATGCCGCCATGCTGGTCGGGCCACAGCAGCGCGCCGTCGGCATAATTGATCAGGCCGTAGCAATTCGGCCCGATGATCGGCATCTGGCCGGCCGCCGCGACCAGCTCGGCCTGCAGCCGCTCGCCATCATCGTCATAGGCCTCGGTTTCGAGGAAGCCGGCGGCAAAGCAGACGGCGCCGCCGGCGCCGCGTTCGGCCAGCGCCTTGATCACCTCGATGGTCAAATGCCGGTTGACGCCGACAAAGGCAGCATCCGGCGCGCCGGGCAGGTCAGCCACCGAACGATAGGCCTTGCGACCGGCAACCTCGTCCTTGGTCGGATGCACCGGCCAGATCTCGCCGGCAAAACCCATCTTGATCGATTGCGCGACGACGGCTGCGGCCTGCGCGCCGCCGAAGACGGCGATCGATTTAGGCCGCAGGAGACGCTCCAGTTTATGCATATGTTATGCCCCGAACGGGCGCAGCAGCGCCCTTGAAATGATGTGGCGCTGGATCTCGGATGTGCCTTCCCAGATGCGCTCGACGCGCGCGTCGCGCCAGATGCGCTCCAGCGGCAGATCGTCCATCAGCCCCATGCCGCCATGGATCTGGATCGCTTCATCGGCGACGTATGCGAGCATTTCGGTGGCCTTCAGCTTGGCCATGGCCATGTCCTGGTCGGTGACGGTGCCCTGATCGTACTTCCAGCCGGCTTCGAACACCATCAGGTCGGCGGCCTTCAATTCGGTCGCCATGTCGGCAAGCTTGAACGATACGCCCTGGAACTTGCCGATCTGCTGGCCGAACTGCTGGCGTTGCGCGGCGTATTCGACGGCATGGCCAAGCGCACGCTCGGCGCGACCGAGGCAGGTGGCGCCGACCTGCAGCCGGGTGGCGCCTAGCCAGGAATTGGCGACATCGAACCCCTTGTGGACTTCGCCCAACACTTGGGCTCCGGGTAGCCGGCAATCGTCGAATTCGAGGATGGCGTTGGTGTAGCCGCGATGCGAGACGTTGCGGTAGCCGTCACGGACGGTGAAGCCTTTGGTGCCCTTATCGACGAAGAAGGCGGTGATCTTCTTGCGTTTGCCGCGCGGCGAATCCTCTTCGCCTGAGGCCATGAAAACGATGGCGAAGTCGGCGAGGTCGGCGTGGGAGATAAAATGCTTGGTGCCGTTCAGCACCCAGTCGTCACCGTCCTGCACGGCGGTTGCCTTCATGCCACGCAAATCGGAGCCGGCGCCCGGCTCGGTCATCGCCAGGCAGTCCCATTTCTCGCCACGGATGCAGGGGAACAGATACTTTTCGCGCTGTTCGGGCGTGCCGGCCAGGAGGATGTTGGAGGGGCGCGCCACGCAGGTCCAGTGCAGCGCGTAATTGGCGCGGCCGAGTTCCTTCTCGTAGAGCAGCCAGGTCACCGTATCGAGGCCGGCTCCGCCGACATCGGCCGGCATGTTGGCGGCATAGAGCCCTGCCTCGATCGCCTTTACCTTGATCTCCTCGATCAGGTCGCGGCGCAGCACGCCGGTGCGCTCGACCTCGCGCTCATGCGGGTAAAGCTCGTTCTCGACGAACGCGCGCGTCGTCTCGACGATGAGCTTCTGTTCCTCCGACAGCCCGAAATCCATGCTCTCAGCCTTTCTTCTTGCCGGTCTTTTTCTTCGGCTTTTCGGCTTTCTTGACCGGTTTCAAGGCTTTGGCCTTCTCGGCCGCCTTGGAGGCCATGGGCTTCTTCGCCGCCAGCTTGGCCAGCTGCCTGGTATAGTCCTTATGCAGCGCGCCGGCGCCCCAGCCCTTGCCTTTGTTTTGTTTCGACAGCGCATCCATGATGGCGACCAGATTGTCGTCGCGGATCTTTTCCAGCTCGCGGATCGACAGCCCATGCGCCTGTTCGTCCGACTGCGTGGCGATCAGGTCGACCAGTTCGTCGTTGAACTCAGGCACGTCCATCAGCTTGGTCCATGGCCATTTCAGGCACGGCCCGAACTGCGCCATGAAATGGCGCATGCCGGCCTCGCCGCCGGCGACGCGATAGACCTGGAACATGCCCATCTGCGCCCAGCGCAGGCCGAAGCCGTAGCGCATGATGTCGTCGAGTTCCTCGACCGTGCAGATGCCGTCCTTGATCAGCCACAGCGCCTCGCGCCATGCCGCTTCGAGCAGGCGGTCGCCGACGAAGGCCTCGATCTCCTTGCGGATGACGACAGGCTTCATGCCGATCGAGGCATACATCTCCTTGGCGACCTCGATCGCCTCGGGGAAGGTCTGCTCGCCACCGACGATCTCCACCAGCGGCAGGAGATAGACCGGGTTGAACGGATGGCCGACGACCAGCCGCTCCGGATGCTTCTTCATCGCCACCTGCATGTCGGTCGGCTTGATGCCGGAAGTCGAGGAGCCGACAATCGCGTTGGCCGGCGCGTGAGCGTCGATCTCGGCCAGCACGCGGTGTTTCAGGTCGAGCCGCTCCGGCACGCTCTCCTGGATGAAATCGGCATCGGCGACCGCTTCGGCGATGGTCTTGGCGAAGGTCAGCTTGCCCTCTTTCGGCAGGCCGCCGGGCACCATCTGCTTGTAGGCGCGGCGCGCGCCCTTCATCACTTCGCCGACCTTGCGCGACGCCTCGGGATCGGGATCGAAGATCGACACGTCGATGCCGTTGAGCAGCAGGCGCGCCACCCAGCCGGCGCCGATCACACCGCCGCCGATGGCGGCTGCCTTGTTGATGATGCTCATGCTGAAGCTCCGGTTCTTGTCGCGGCGGTTGCGGGATCGATGAGGGGCACGCGCTCGCCGGCTCGGATCACCGAGGGATCGTAGGCCTTGCGGGCAAAGACTTCGAGCACGAAGGGCCGGAAGAATTCCATCGACAGCGTGTCATAGTCGGGGTCGAAGCTGGACTGGTCCCAGCGTTCGCAAAACTGGTCGCAATCGTCGAAATAAGCATGGCCGGCAAAGCGGTCGCGGGCGTGGCGGTTGCCGCCGAGATGATGGGCATAATAGAGCCGCTGGAAGTCGCCATGCTTTTCCACCACCCAAGTGCATTGCTCGCGCACGAAAGGTTTCAGGATCGAAGCGGCATATTCGTCGTGATTGTAAGGCGCATAGATGTCGCCGATGTCGTGCAGCAGCGCGCAAGCGATCCAGTCGGTGTCTGCGCCGTCGCGCCAGGCACGTGTCGCTGCCTGCAGCGAATGGCCGAGCCGGGTGATCTTGTAGCCGGAAAGACCCGCGTCGAGCTGCACCAGCGCGTCGAGCAGCCGCTCGCCGGTCCTGGCCGCATAGTCGATTTCATGCGCGGTCAGGAACTCGTAGTCGTCCCGGTCGCCATCCTTCATCGCGGTGAATTTTACGGTAGTCATGCCGACCCTCCCGACGAATAATTATGCCGCGATCGGCGCCCGCTTGGTGAGGTTGAGCTTCTGCCGTACCTCTTCCGGTCCAAGGATTCTGGCGCCGAGATTGGTGACGATGCTGGCGGCGCGCTCGACCAGCTGTGCATTGGTGGCCAGCACGCCCTTGTCGAGCCACAGATTGTCCTCCAGCCCGACGCGGACATTGCCGCCGGCCAGCACCGCCGCCGCGGCATAAGCCATCTGGTTGCGGCCGATGGCGAAGGCCGACCAGTTCCAGGTCGACGGCACATTGTTGACCATGGCCATGAAGGTGTTGAGATCATCAGGCGCACCCCACGGCACGCCCATGCAAAGCTGCACCAGCGCATCCGGGTTGAGCACCTTTTCCTCGACCAGTTGCTTGGCGAACCACAGATGGCCGGTGTCGAAAGCCTCGATCTCCGGCTTGACGCCGAGCGCCGTCATCATGCCGCCCATGGCGCGCAGCATGCCGGGCGTGTTGGTCATGACATAGTCGGCCTCGGCGAAATTCATGGTGCCGCAGTCGAGTGTGCAGATTTCCGGCAGGCATTGGCGCACATGTTCCATGCGGTTGGTGGCACCGCCCATGTCGGTGCCTTTTTCGTTGAGCGGCAGCGGCGCTTCCGGCGATCCGAACACCATGTCGCCGCCCATGCCGGCGGTCAGGTTCAGGATGACGTCGACTTCTGCCGCGCGGATGCGCTCGGTCACTTCGCGGTAGAGATGTACGTCGCGCCTCGGCCTACCGGTCTCGGGATCGCGCACATGGCAATGCACGATGGCGGCGCCCGCCTTGGCCGCATCGATGGCGGAATCCGCGATCTGCTTGGGCGAGCGCGGCACATGCGGGCTGCGGTCCTGCGACCCGCCGGACCCGGTCACGGCACAGGTAATGAAGACCTCACGGTTCATCGCAAGCGGCATGGAACTCTCCTCCGAAAGAAATAGACCTCAACAATGCCCGACTTGCCGGAAACTGTTTTGCGTTTTACGAAGCTTCCATGACGAAAAGCGAAAAACCAACGATCTTTCGCGCCGAGCGCTCGCCGCTTAGGGTGACGCTGCTGGTATTTTCCGGTTCGTCGATCATGTGCGTCGCATCCGCCGTCGATCCACTGCGCGCGGCCAACCGCATCTCCGGCGAGACCCTGTTCGATTTCAAGCTGGTCTCGGTGACCGGCGAGGCTCCAGTCACCACTTGCGGCCTGCCGGTGGCGGTCGGCGGCCGCTTCGATGCGGGCGAGTCGACCGACGTTCTTGTCGTCGTCGCCGGCTTCGGCACCCAGAACTATGCAACCTCGGCTCTGTTGTCCGGCCTGCGCCGGGCCGCACGGACAGCACGCGCTTGCGGCGGTGTCGAAGCCGGCACCTGGCTGGTGGCGCGCGCCGGCCTGCTGGAAGGACGCAGCGCCACCACCCACTGGGAGGACATGGAGGATTTTTCCTCGGCATTCCCCGGCGTCGATGTCCGCCCTGACCGCTATGTTATCGACGGGCCGGTGTTCACCTCGGGCGGCGCGTCGCCGACCTTCGACCTGATGCTGCATCTCATCCGCACGAGGCTCGGCATGGCCGTCGCGCTCGATGTCGCCAGCGTCTTCATCTACGACCAGGCGCGCGCCGCCACCGACGCACAGCCGCTGGTCTCGCTCGGCCGGCTCGATGGCTACGATCCGCGGCTGGCGCAAGCGATCCGGCTGATGGAAGCGCATGTCGACCAGCCGCTGACCATTGAAGCGGTGGCCAAGCGCGCCGGCGTGACGGCACGGACGCTGGAGAGCATCTTTCGCAAATCGATCGGCGAGACACCGGGCGCCTATTATCTCAGGCTGCGCCTGGGCGCCGCGCGCCGGCTGGTGGTCGATACAAGGATCGCCATGGCCGATATTGCCGGGCGGACCGGATTCTCATCCGCCGCGGCGTTTTCAAGAGCGTTTTCAAGGGCTTTCGGCGAAGCGCCGGTCAGGCTGCGCCGGGGCTGACTATGATAGAATCAGGCAGCGTTCTGACGGTCGCTGCCGCCGTCGATCTGCGAGCGCATTTGCTTGGCAAGATGGGTCTCGAAACGGCTGGCCACAGCGCGATCCCATTCGTTCGAGCGGCGCGTGCCGTCCTTCGGATGCGGCATTGCCATCAGCCGGTCGATGATCGATCCAGCCTCGCCAGGTGAGAGCAGGGCGTCGATTTCACGTTCGTTCTGCATATCGGTTCGCCTCCTTCTTCCTCTCCCGCCACGAGCCACTCTTATACGAGATTCGTGACGGCAGTTTGAAGGCAAGAGCGAGGTCATTGAAGGGCGTCGAAGGGCAAAACCATGTCGCTGGACCGGGCCATGCGCAAAGCTGTTCCTGCGCCCAGGCAGGTCAGGTCAACGAGAAATCTATTGTTGGATTGCGCAATTCCCAAGGCAAAGCGCTGTACGCTTTTCCCGGGGAAACCGTTACCCACTTTTCCTGGAATTGCTCAAAGCCGCTTTTCGAACAGCACCGTGGTGAAGCCACTGTCCCATTCGTCATCGGGATAGCGGCTTTTCTCGATATAGCCGACCGCTTTGTAGAGTGCTTGTGCGGGCAGGTTGAACGTGTCGGTCTCCAGCCGCGCCTGCGCCAATCCGGCCGCACTGACCGCCTGTTCGGCATGGGAAAGCAGCTTGCGGCCGACACCTTGGCCTTGACGGGATGCCATCACGTGCAGGGCCTCGATGAAATCCGCGCGCCAATGGATCAAGCCGGCGACCTCGCCATCGATCTCGGCAACGGCGAATTCAGGCCAGCTCTGGTCGACATAGCGCCCGCCAATATCCGTCTCGACATAGCGTTGCGCGGCTGCTTCGGTGATGTTCGGCAGCCAGGTGCCTTCGAAGGTTTCCTGCAGCACCTGCTTCAGCGCCGGAATATCGCTCGCCTGCGCCGGGCGCACAATGATTCGATCCTCTGCCATTTCCGTCTCCTGCCAATGCATGTCGCCCAAAGTGCACAGCGATTTGGGACGACGACATGCCGCCGCACGGGTCCTCTTTCGGTGACACGTGTAGCGTCCTGGTCTCACGCAGGCTGCCGAAGATCTGTGCGATCCTCGGCAGCTTGTCACGAAGTGGGCTGACTAGCAGATGGCGATGGCGGCGGCTTTCAGCCAGTGGCGCCGGATGTCGGTCCAAAGATGAAGCGGCGCTCGCCCTACACGTAGCGGTTGACGATGTTTTCCAGCAGTTCCTGGCGGCCGGACCTCGGCTGCGGCTCGATCTTCTTCTTGACGACACGCTCGGCGATATCCTCAAGCGTGCGCTTGCCGGCAAGCATCGCCTTGCCCTCGGCCGTGTTCCAGCCGGCATAGCGTTCGGCCAGCGGCGCCGACAGTGCCTTGTCCTCGACCATGCGCGCCGCAGCTTTCAGGCCGCGAGCGCAAGAGTCCATGCCGCCGATATGGCCGATCAGCAGGTCCTGCGGATCGAGCGACTGGCGGCGCAGCTTGGCGTCGAAATTGGTGCCGCCGGTCTTGAAGCCGCCAGCCTGCAGGACTTGGTAGTAGGCCAGTGCCATTTCCGGCACGTTGTTGGGGAACTGGTCGGTGTCCCAGCCCGACTGGTAGTCGTTGCGATTCATATCGATCGAACCGAAAATGCCGAGCGCATTGGCCAGAGCCAGTTCGTGCTCGAAGGAATGGCCGGCCAGGATGGCGTGGCCCTGCTCGATATTGACCTTGACCTCCTTCTCCAGCCCGAAGCGCTTGAGGAAGCCGTAGACCGTGGCGACATCGTAATCGTACTGATGCTTGGTTGGCTCCTGCGGCTTCGGCTCGATCAGGATCGTGCCCTTGAAGCCGATCTTGTGCTTGTAGTCGACGACCATGCTGAGGAACCGGCCGGCCTGTTCCTGCTCGCGCGCAAGGTCGGTGTTGAGCAGGGTCTCATAGCCTTCGCGCCCGCCCCACAGCACGTAGTTTTCGCCCTTCAGCCGCTTGGTGACGTCGATACAGCTTTTTACCGTCGCCGCCGCGTAGGCAAAGACATCCGGATCGGGATTGGTGGCCGCGCCCGACATGAAGCGGCGGTTGGAGAACAGATTGGCGGTGCCCCAAAGCAGCTTGACGCCGGTCTGCTTCATCTTGCCCGCGAAGTAGTCGGCGATCTCATCGAGGCGCGCCGCACTCTCGGAAAAATCCTTGCCTTCCGGCCGTACATCGGCGTCGTGGAAGCAGAAGTAGGGCGCGCCGAGCAACGAGAACATCTCGAAGGCGACATCTGCTTTCAGTTTTGCCAGCTCCATCGTGTCGACGCCGCCGGCCTTGGGAAACCACGGCCGGTCGAAAGTCTGGCCGCCGAACGGATCGCCACCCGGCCAGGCAAAGGAGTGCCAGTAGGCAACGGCGAAGCGCAGATGATCTTCCAGCCGCTTGCCGGCGACGACCTCATCGGGATTGTAGAACCTATAGGCCAGCGGATTGGTCGAATCCGGCCCTTCATATTTGATCTTCTGGATGTCGCCGAAAAATCCACTGCTCATGATTTCTGTCCTCTCACAAAGTTCTGACGCCATTACCTCAGGCGTAATTGGTTTCACGCCGGCGCTGGTTGAAAAGGGTCATGTCAAAGCCACCAAACGAAGGAGACAGACCATGACCGACCTCACCAAGATCGCTAAAAACTACATCACCGCCTGGAACGAAAGCGATGCCGGCCGCCGGGCCGAATTGCTCAAGGCGACCTTCACGGAAGACGTCAGCTACCGCGATCCGCTCATGCAGGGTGATGGCCATGAAGGCGTCGCGGCTCTGATCGGCGGCGTGCAGCAGCGCTTTGCCGGTTTCCGGTTCTCGCTGAAGGGTACGCCGGACGGTTTTGCCGACAAGATCCGCTTCTCGTGGAATCTCGGACCTGAGGGGACGCCTTCGGTGATCGAAGGTACCGACATCGGAATCATCGAGAACGGCCGCCTCAAGAGCGTCACCGGTTTTCTCGACAAGGTGCCGGCGCAGTGAGCCGGACACCCGCGGCGTGGGCGAAAGACCGCTCACGCCGTGGCGACCCTGATTGCCGGATAAAGCGCCCGGTAGCGCTGATAGGCATCGGCATAGGCGCCGCCGAGCGCCGCATCCGGTTCGATAGTTGCGTCCGTCCTCGGGGCCGTACAGATTTCGAGCGGATCGGCACCCGTCGCCGCGATCAGGCCGAGCCGCGCGGCACCAAAGGCGGCGCCGAAGTCGCCGTCGGCAGGAATGTCGACAGGCAGTTGAAGCGCGGTGGCAATCGCCTTCAACCAGTAGCGTGAGCGCGAACCGCCGCCGATCGCCGTCACCCGCGTCAAGGCTGTGCCGGCCGTGGCCAGCGCTTCGAGGCTGTCGCGGAAGGCAAAGGCTACACCCTCCAGCACGGCCTGGGTCAGCACGGCACGGCTCGATTGATGCGCCAGCCCGGTGAACGCGCCGCGAATGGCGGAATCATTGTAGGGCGTGCGCTCACCCGAGAGGTATGGCAGGAAGGACACGCCGCTCGGCGCCTTCAATGTGTCGCCGAGCTCAGTGGTCAACTCGCCGGCGCTCTTCCCGGTGATTTCCGACAGCCAGTTGAGCGAATCGGTTGCCGACAGGATGACCCCCATCTGGTGCCACGTGTTCGGAAGCGCGTGGCAGAAGGTGTGAACCGCGCTAGCCGGGTTGGGCAGGTAGGAAGCGTTGGCGGCAAACAGCACACCCGACGTGCCGAGCGAAACAAAAGCGTGGCCGGCGCCAACCGTGCCCATGCCGCAGGCCGAGGCCGCGTTGTCGCCGGCGCCACCGGCGATCGGAATGCCGGCCTGAACGCCCCACTTCGATGCCAATTCGCTGCGCAACGCGCCTGCCTTCTGCGTACCCTCGACCAGCGACGGCATCTGCTTTTCATCGAGCGATGTCGCCGCGAGCAAATCCGCACTCCAGCGCCGCTTGCCGACATCGAGCCAGGACGTGCCGGCAGAATCCGACATTTCCGAAATGTGCTCGCCCGAAAGCCAGAGCCGCAGGAAATCCTTGGGCAGCAGCACTTTTGCGACCTTGGCGAAGACAGCGGGCTCGTTGTTCTTCACCCAGGCCAGTTTCGGCGCGGTGAACCCGGGAAAGACGATGTTGCCGGTCAGGACGCGGAAACGCGGATCGGCATCGAGGACGGCGGCCTCGGCATGGCTGCGCGTGTCGTTCCACAGGATGCAGGGGCGCAGCACCTTGTCGGCGGCGTCAAGCAGCGTGGCGCCATGCATCTGGCCGGACAGGCCAATGCCCTTGACTGCCGCGAGTTCATGCGGATGGGAGGATTTGAGCTCGGCGATTGCGTCTTCGCAGGCCCGGATCCAGTGCTCGGGATTCTGTTCCGACCAGCCGGGGTGCGGCCGTGAAACATCAAGCGAACCATGGCCGGAACCGAGGACGGTTTGCCCGGCATCGATCAGCAGCGCCTTGACGCCCGACGTCCCGAGATCGAGGCCCAGATACATGTCTTCCTCCCACGCCAGTTAATTTTTTCGGGTCTCGAAAAAATCTGGCTTGGCCAGTTTCTAAAACAAGATCCGCTTCGGGTCAATTCTCCGACAAATCGGCGGCGCGTCGCACAAACAGCGCTGACAGCGGACTTTCGGGCCGCGCCATCGAACGCTCCGCCGTGAGCGCCTTGGCCAGCGCACCCTCACCGGCGCGCAAGGCCGCCTCGATCAGCGTCAGGTCGATGACGTCGCGCTGGGCGTGGCTGCCACCGAAACGATGTGCGATCGCCCGGATCGGCCGGATCAGGCGCGCGGTCTCGGCGTAGCTGCCCTCACCGAATGCCTTGATGGCGAGCGTCAGCGGATGGCCGACATCCCGCGTGAAAGCCGCATTGTCGTCGCTGCCACGCATGGCCTCGCGCTGAGCCTCGAGCAAGGCGAGGGCCGGCGCATCTAACCCGGCACCCACGAAGGCCATCATCGCGTGGGCGTCGTTGAAGGCATAAAGACCCGCTCCCGCCTTGCCCCAGTTGGCGGCGAGTGCCGCCCAGCGGTCGCCGACATCGACGCCGCCGAGGTGGAGCCGCCACAGGATTGCCGAGGCATCGACCATGTTGAGCGCCATCGTCGATTGCACGCTGTAGATAGGGCCGTCATAGAGGGCCAGCACCGCGTCGGTCTCGCCGAGATCATAATGGAACAGCGCCAGGTGCCACCAATTGTGGACCTGCAGGAAGCTCTCCCGTGTCCACGCTTCCGGATTGGCGCGCATCCAGGCAATGCCATCCCTTTGCCGGCTTTGCATCTCCATGACATGGGCGACGGCGTGCTGCGCCCAGCCGTCGCGCGGCTCGATGTCGACTGCCTCGCGGCCAAGCTGCTCGGCCCTGACATAGTCACCCATTTCCTCCAGCCCGAAAGCCTGCATGCCGAGCATGGCGTGGTAGCCGGGCATGCCGCTTTGCCACGAAGGCAGGGCACGAGCGATGCGGTCGCGCAGCATGCGGGCATTGCCGGTGAAGAAATCGATCTGGTGGCCGACCTGCAGCGCCAGCCCGTCGCGCGGGGTCTCGATGGTGATGTCCTCGAGAACGCGGCTGGCCTCATGCCAGCGCCCGCTGGCGAGATGGCCAAGGGCCGAGACATGCGCCCGCTCGCGCGTGGTCGCGGCAAGCGGCAGTGCGGCCTCATGGCAAGCCTTGGCCACGGCCGTCGCCTCCCGCTCGGTGGCGAGGCCGAACAGATATCCCTTGAAGACATGGGCCATGACGAAGCCGGGATCTTCCGCGATGGCGCGGTCGACGGAAGCTACGGGATCGCCGATGAAGCACTGCAGTTCACGCACTGCCTGGCTGTAAGGCGTGAATCCCGCCTCCGTCGCGCCCGAAAGTGCCAGGCCGAATGCGTCCCTGGTTGCCATGCGATGTCCTTTATCGACCCGTGACAGGCCCTTGATCCTTCGGTCCAAAGCGATCCTAAAGCATAGGCCACGGACGCGCCAACCGTGCGCTACGCCAGACCTTTCAGTAGTCTTTGCAGTTTAGCAACCATGCGGGGCAGATTAGGCTTTGTAAAATTGAATGAATTGTGTCTTCATTGCGGCGGCTGGCGGGGGCTGGAAATCGCGAATCGAGAGGGGACGCGATGCGGCATGTGAAGAACTCGCTTCCGAACAGTCGTTCGGCGGATGCGCAGGTGACAATTGCTTCGCAACGGCGAAAGCCGCATCCGTTACATCCGTGGCTTATTAGCATCCTCTCAAATACAGCTTTTGCGTTGCTGCCCAACTCCGCCGCGTTTGCCGCATGCGTGCTGGCTCCATCCGCCGGAAACACCGTCTACACCTGTGACAGCGGCGACTCAGGCGGCAGCCTCACCGATCTCGACGGCGACAACACGCTGAATTTTCCCGCCGGCGGCACCGGGCAGATATCAGGCAATGTGACCTTTGGCGTCGGCACGGACCGCATCGACATGCAGTCCGGCACCATAACCGGCGCCGTCGATCAGGGTGGCGGCACGGATTTCTTCACCATTGGCGCGGGCACCGTCGCCGGCAATGTCCAGCAGGGCGCCGGCATCGACGACTTCAACATGAGCGGCGGCCAGATCGGCTCGCTCAACCAGGGCGACGGCCTCGACACCTTCACCATGACCGGCGGACGCATCGTCGATTTCTTCGACGATGGCGACCACGCCGTGATGACCGGTGGCCGCATCGGCCGGGTCAACATGAAGCTAGATCAGAACTATTTCAACATGTCAGGCGGCACCATCGACCGCAACCTCGTCACCGGCTTCGACAAGGATACGATCATCCTGTCGGGCGGCACCATCGGCGGCAACATCAGCGTCAGCGGCGGCAATGACAGCGTCACGGTCACCGGCGGCACGGTCGGTGGCGATATACTGATGAGCTTTGGCGCCGACAATTTCGTCTGGAACGGTGGCGGCATCATCTATGGTTCCGTCGATCTCGGCGGCGATAACGACACCGCCAGGCTCAGCAACCTCACCAACGCCAATCTCGGTGCCACGGATGCCATATCAGGTGGTGCCGGCACCGATGCGCTGACCCTGGACAACGTCAAACTGGATGGCATCAGCCGGCTCCAGAACTGGGAAAGCATCGACGCCACCAATGACACCCAGCTGACGATGGACAGCAATCTGGTGCTCGGCGACAGCGGCACCGGCACCGGTTCGCTCAGTGTCGATGCCGCAAGCACGCTCTATGGCGGCGGCTTCAATGCGGCGATCCAGGCGTTTACGGCAGGCCAGCTGGCGCAGGTCACCAATGCCGGCCGCATCGACCTGACCAATGGCAGCACCGGCGCCACCGACAGCCTGACGATTTCGGGCAATTATGTCGGCCTGGGTGGCCTGCTGCTTATCCAGACCGAGCTCGGTGACGATTCCTCCGCATCCGACAAGTTGGTCCTGTCGAGCGGAACGGCTTCCGGTTCGACCGGCATCTCCGTGGTCAATCTCGGCGGCGCGGGGGCTGCGACCACGCAGGACGGCATCATGGTCATCCAGGCAATCAACGGCGCCACCTCGGGCGCCACGACATTCGCGCTCGACGCCCCGGTCGCTGCCGGTGCCTTTGAATATTATCTGTTCAAGGGCGGCGTCAGCGCCGGCAGCGAGGAGAACTGGTACCTGCGCTCGACGCTGAACACGCCGGCCCCGCCGGCCGCAGCCCCGCCGGCGCTGGAGCCTGCTCCGCCGCCGGCACCTGAGCCGCCGGCGGCCGAACCGCCGCCGCCGCCGCCCATCGACCCTGCGCCGCCGCCTCCGCCGGAATCCACCCCCGGCGATCCCGATCCGGTTGATCCGGCGCCGCCGGTCGTGCCGACCGATCCGCCGCCCGCGACACCACCGGCACCACCACCGGCACCAGTGGCGGATCCGCCCCCGCCACCGCCGGTGGTGCCAACTGAGGTGCCCGACCTGCCGACACCGGCGGCGGGCGAGGAAATCCTGCTCTATCGCATCGAGGTTCCGGTCTATTCGGCCTTGCCGCCGGTCGCCGAACATCTGGCGATGACGACGCTCGGCACCTTCCACGAACGGCGCGGCGAGCAGAGCCTGTTGTCGGACACCGAGCTGTCGCCGGTCTGGGGCCGCATCTTCGGTCAGGACAGCAAGATGGCCTATTCAGGAACGGTATCGCCGTCCTTTGACGGCACCCTGTTCGGCCTCCAGGCGGGCTTCGATCTGTTCGGCCGCGAAACCGCGTCGGGCCAGACCGATCGCGCCGGCCTGTTCGTCGCCTATGCCAGCATGAATGGCGACGTGCGCGGCCAGGCGCTGGGCAGGGACAATCTGTCCGTCGGCAGCATGGATATCAACGGCACCAGTGTCGGCGGCTACTGGACCCGGATCGGTCAGGGTGGCTGGTACCTGGACGGCGTCCTCATGGCCACCTTCTTCGGCGGCAACGCAACATCGTCGCGCGACATTGGCATCGACGTCGGCGGGACCGGCGTCACCGCTTCGCTGGAAGGCGGCTATCCCATCGCGCTGGCACAAGGCTGGACGCTTGAACCGCAGGCGCAACTGGTCTGGCAGCAATTGTCGCTCGACGATGCGTCGGACCGCTTTGCTTCGGTTTCCTTCGATACGGACGGCAGCGTGACCGGCCGGCTCGGCGCACGGCTGCAAGGCGAAACAACGATCAATGGCATGGCGCTGCAGCCGTATCTCAAGGCCAACATCTGGCACGATTTCGGCGGCACCAGCCATGTCAATTTCGACACCACCGACATCTCGACCGAGGGCAGATCGACCTCGTTCGAGTTCGGCGGCGGCGTGATTGCCAAGGTGACGGACAAGGTCAGCATCTTCGCCACCGGCGACTACACCACCAATCTCGGTGGCGACAAGCGTCGGATCCTCGAAGGCAATCTGGGCTTCAGCGTCAAATGGTAAGGCCGGTCATGATCCCGAAAACCAGTTTCGGGATCATGATCAAAAAGACAGCTTAATTGCTGGAACGCATCGCCACCGTGGCGATGCCGGCGCCGACCAGCAGCGTGCCGCCGGTGCGGTTGAAGATGCGGATCGCCTTGGGATTGCGCACCACGTTGCGTGCGCGTGCCGCGATCAGCGCATAGCCGAAGGCATTGGCGAAGGCGAGCGCCAGGAAGGTCGTCTCGAAGATCAGCATCTGCGTCCAGAAATCGGCGTGCCGGTCGAGGAACTGCGGCAGGAAAGCAACGAAGAACGTGATGCTTTTCGGGTTGAGCGCGGTGACCAGCCAGGCGTGCGCCATCATCTTGGCCGAGGAGACCGCGTCGGTGCGCGGTTCGGCCTTCAACGCGCCGCCGGCGCGAAATAGTTTCACGCCAAGATAGATCAGATAACCGGCGCCGATCAGCTTCAGGATGGTGAAGACGGTCGCCGAGGCCGCCAGCAGCGCGCCGATACCCAGCATCGACAACGTCATCGCAGTGAAATCCCCCAACGCCACGCCGACGGCCATCGGCAGAGCGGTACGCCAGCCCTGGCCCAGCGCATAGGACACGACCAGCAGGATGGTCGGACCCGGAATGATGAGAAGGATCGTCGATGCGGCAGCGAAGGCGGCCCAGTTTTCGAAGGACATGCTCGTCTCCTTTGAGCTTAAAGAAGAGGATAAATCCTTAGGCCCGGGAGAATGTAAAGAGGCGATTTCCCTAACTGCGCCAGCGGCAGATCGGTGTCAGTTCGCGCCGCTCAGTGTGCTCACGATATCGGCCAGGCTGACATTGGCACCGAGAACGGTAGCCGCCGCGACAATGGCAGCGGCAAAAAGCTTGATGTCGGTTTTTAAGGTCTTGCACATGGAGGCCCCTCGCTGATGGTTCGAGGAGTAGGAGACGCCGGCGCCGGGAATATGACTCGACCGAGGTCTTTTTGTGCAGCAGCCTTCGTCAAGTTCAGGCAAGAAGGTCGAACATCGCCAAGGCCATGCGCAAATGCAGGCTGTGCAAGGTCTTCACGCTTTATCAACCATGAATGAGGAAAATGCCTGCTATCCGGCCGGACCGTGCTTCCCGCCGACAGCGTAGGGTCTGGGTATATGCGTGAGTTGCCGCAAGGTCTGACGCCGCCGCGAAATGGCGACGCAATCGAAACCGATCATCATCTTTCCCGCCGCGCCATCCTGTCCGGGGCAGGGGCCCTTGCGCTGCTGAGCGCCGCCGGTTGCTCGACCTCGGGCGGCGGCCTGCCGGCGCTCGAGCTCGACGACGTCACCACGGGTTCCGTGCGGCCGATCCGGCCAAGCATCAGCGTCGACAAGAACGTCACCAGCCCCGGGGTCATGTATGCCGGGCTGACCGACGGCGGCTTCAACGTGCCGGAAGTGCCATATCTGAAGGTCAAGCCGGAATTCCGCCGCCAGATCGTCGTCGACACGACAGGCGAGGCGCCCGGCACCATCGTCGTCCATCTCAAGGAGCGCATGCTCTATCTCGTCCAGCCGGGTGGCGATGCCATCCGTTATGGCGTCGGCATCGGCAAGGACGGTTTCCGCTGGTCCGGCCGCGCCAACATCCAGTACGGCAGGGAATGGCCGACCTGGACGCCGCCGCCGGAGATGATCGCCCGCAAGCCTGAACTGGTGAAATGGCAGGCCGGACAGCCCGGCGGCCTAACCAATCCGCTCGGCGCGCGTGCCCTCTACATCTACCAGGACGGCAAGGACACCGGCTATCGCATCCACGGCTCGCCCGAATGGTGGAGCATCGGGCAAGCGATGTCGTCGGGCTGCGTGCGCCTGATCAACCAGGACATCATCGACCTCTACAGCCGCGTCTCCAAGAAAAATCCGGTCGTCGTCGTCTGACGCTTATGGGGCGTGTTGGCGCCGCTCGAAACTCCCGTTGCGCGATGCGGCAAGACAGGCCAAGGTGCCTTGAAAACCATCGCGCCGGGAGAAATCAAGCATGGCTGGAACGTTTGTCATCGCGCAGGGCGGCGGCCCAACCGCCGTCATCAACCAGACGGTTGTCGGGGCGACGCTGGAGATCCGCAAGCGGCATCCCGGTGCCAAGGTGCTGGGCTCGATCCATGGCGTGCGCGGCATCCGTGACGGCAATTATGTCGACCTTTCCGCCATTCCGGAAGACCGCCTGCGGCTGATTGCCGGCACGCCGAGCGCCGCCCTCGGCTCGACGCGCGACAAGCCCGACGCCGCCTATTGCGATGTCATCCTCGACGGCCTGAAGAAGGCCGGCGCCGACGCCTTCATCTATATCGGCGGCAACGACACGTCGGGTACCCAGCAGATCCTGACCGACGCCGCCGGCGGCTCAATTGCCTTTGTTCATGCGCCAAAAACCATCGACAATGATCTCGAGGAAAACGACCACACGCCGGGCTTTATTTCGGCGGCCGAGTTCGTCGCCGGCGCCTTCCTGTCCGTCGATCTCGATTTTCGCGCGCTGCCCGGCATCTATGTCGGCATCGTCATGGGCCGGCATGCGGGCTTCCTGACCGCGGCTGCCGCTGCCTGGCAGCTCGACCCCGACAGCGGCCCTCATCTCGTCTACGTGCCCGAGCGGCCGTTCTCGGCCGCTGGCTTCATCGACGACGTGCGTGCCACGCTCGATCGCCACAAGCGCTGCATCGTCGCCGTTTCGGAAGGCGTCAGCACCGCCGACGGCAAGGCATTGGTCGAAAGCCTGGTGCCGCCGGACAAGCTTGAGCGCGACGCGCATGGCAACGTCAAGCTGTCGGGCAGCGATCTGCCGGCCGCACTCGAGCGCGCGTTGGCGGAAGGCCTGCCGGGCAAACGTGCCCGCGTCGACGCGCTCGGCTACATGCCGCGCGGCTATATCGGCGCCATCAGCGCGGTCGACGCGCAGGAGGCTTTCGATGCCGGCGCTTTCGCCGTCACCGTCGCCGAACAGGGCGGCGGCTCGGTGGCGCTGCAATATGACGGCACCAGAACGGTGCTGAAGAAAGTGCCGCTCAAGAACGTCGCCGGCAAGACCCGCCACATGCCTGACCATTTCATGAAGCCCGACGTCAATCAGCTGTCGGATGCCGGCATGGCCTATCTCAAGCGGCTGGTGCCGGAAAAGTACAAGGTCGGGAAGCCCTTCGTCTGATGCCGGGCTCACACCTGATGCCCGGCTCACTTCGTATGCCGGACTCACACTTGATGCCGAGCTGGTTCAGCAGGAGCGTGGTCGACGGCAAGACGACGATGCTGACCGAGCCCTTCGTGCATGCCTATGTTCGGGCCAATATCTGGCATCTGCGCGGTCGCGATGCCGACCTGCTCGTCGACACCGGTATGGGCATCTGTCCGCTGGCGCCGCAGATCGAGACGCCGCAGGGCAAGCCGTTGCTGGTCGTTGCCACCCACATCCATCTCGACCACGTCGGCTCGCTGCATGAATTCCCGTTGCGGGCCGGGCCAAGAATGAGCGCGGCTCGGTTCGAGACCATGGATGAGGCCGCGACCTACGCCTACATGTTCCACGACCTCGAGGGTGCCGTCTCGAAACTGCCGGCGCCCGGATGGAAGTCGGCCCACTACAGGATCCCGCCCGCGCCGTTGACGCGAACCCTGGACGAGGGCGATGTCGTCGATCTTGGCGACCGGCAATTTCGCGTGCTGCATTTGCCGGGCCATTCACCGGATTCGATCGCGCTGTTCGACGAGGCCGACGGACTGTTCTTCAGCGGCGATGCCATCTACGACGCCATGCTGATAGACGACCTGCCGGATTCCGACCGGGCCGCCTATATCAGTACGATGCGGCGCCTGCTCGACCTGCCGATCCGTATCGGTCATGGAGGACACGGACCGAGCTTCGACGGCAAGCGCATGCGCGAGATTGCTACGGCCTATCTCGGACGAACCGCCGGTGGCTGAGGCTCCAGCGAGGCAGCAAGGCGTGACCCGACGACTTTGTGACCCTGCCGCCGTGCGGATATTAAATCTTCGTAAGGTCGCCCGAAAACCCTAAATCGGGCCAATCCGCGCCCTAGATGCAAGGCGGTCGATCCGGTTGGCTGCCATGTAGGCGAGACGGGCAATTGCAACCTCGACACGCCGATGACCGATTTCCCGCATGGGAGGCCACGGCGCTGGATCAACTCTCGCCCGGACAAACGACCATGTCAGATATCCTTCGTAGGCATCGCGTCGCGGCCTTGCTGGGCGCTGCGCTGATCATATCCCCCTTCGTCATGTCTTTCGCCCAAAGCGCGGGCAACACCGTTCCGACCACCCAGACACCTGTCGCCGGCATCACAGCGCCCAATGGCTCGTTCGCACCCATCGTGGCCGCCGACAAGCCGGCGGTGGTGACGGTCACCACGGTCATGAAGGCACAGCCTGAAACGATGAGCGATGCCTCTCCTTTCGACGGCGGCTCGCCTTTCGACGACTATTTCCGCCAGTTCTTCGGTGACCAGGGCATGCCGACGCCCAAGACGCCGCCGCAACAGCAACCGCAGCGCGCCGAGGCGCTGGGTTCCGGCTTCATCGTCGCCTCCGACGGCACCATCGTCACCAACAATCACGTCATCGATGGGGCCTCTTCGATCAAGGTGACGCTCGACGACGGCACCGAACTTCCGGCCAAGCTTGTCGGGCGCGATGCCAAGAACGATCTCGCCGTGCTGAAGATCAAGTCGGACAAACCCCTGCCGACCGTCAAATGGGGCGATTCCGACAAGCTTATGCCAGGCGACCAGGTGCTGGCCTTCGGCAACCCGTTCGGCATCGGCACCACCGTCACGGCAGGTATCGTCTCGGCGCGCGGCCGTGACCTGCATAGCGGGCCGTTCGACGATTTCATCCAGATCGACGCGCCGATCAACCACGGCAATTCCGGCGGTCCGCTGGTGGATGTCGCCGGCAATGTCGTCGGCATCAACACGGCGATCTATTCACCCAATGGCGGCAGCGTCGGCGTCGGCTTTGCCATTCCGTCGGACCAGGCCCAGAAGGTGGTGGCCAAGCTGATGAAGGGCGGCTCCATCCAGTACGGCTATCTCGGCGTTCAGATCCAGGAGGTGACACCGGATGTCGCGAGCGCCATCGGGCTCGACCATCCCGGCGGCGCGCTGGTTTCAGAGGTCAATGACGGCTCGCCGGCGGCCAAGGCCGGCATCGAGACGGGCGACGTCATCACCAGCTTTGCCGGGCAGGACGTGAAGGACCCCAAGGACCTGTCGCGGGCGGTCGCCGATGTCGCGCCGGGCGCCACGGAAACGGTCGATGTCTGGCGCAAAGGCAAGCCGATGCGGATTTCCGTCGATGTCGGCCAGAACAGCGCCGATGCGAAGACCGCGTCGCTGGATGACGGGTCCGACACGCCCAGTGCCGGGCGCGCTCCGGCGATAGGGCTCGGCTTGATGGATATAACGCCCGACATTCGCCAGCAGATGAACCTAGCCGGCAAGCAGCACGGCGCGGTGGTTGCCAGCGTCAATCCCGACAAAGCTGCCGCCGCTTCCGGAATACAGGCCGGCGACATCATCGTTGCCGTCAATCAGGTGCCGGTTAAGAACGCCAGGCAGGTAACCCAGGCAATCGCGCAAGCCGGCAAGTCTGGCCGCAAGTCGGTGCTGTTGCTGGTCGAGCGTGGCGACGCTCAGATCTACATCGCGGTGCCTTTTGCCAATGGCTGAGTAATGGCCTTGACGTGAACGGGACCGGCAGGGTTCGTCGGCGACGATCCCCTCCGGCCTCCGCCCGTCAAGATTTTGGTTGCCCGCCACGACATCTTCGAGAACATTGCATCAGGTTGATGTCGGCCCGATGCAGGGAGATTGCCGCGATGGTCACCCGAGGTTTCTCTTCAGGACGGCGCCCGCCAACCGATGACGATGCCCGCATCCCGCCCGGCCAACATCTTGAACAGGGTTTTCCGGTGCTGTCGGCCGGTCCGACGCCGCGCGTGCGCACCGAGGATTGGTCTTTCACGCTGAAACATGGGCCACGCCCGATCAAGAAATGGAATTGGGCCGAGTTCAACGCGCTGCCGTTGACCAAGATGACGCGCGATATCCATTGCGTGACCGCATGGACCAAGTTCGACACGCCGTGGCAGGGCGTGCTGGTCGACGATATCCTTGCCGACGCGGGTGTGGAGCCGCCGACCGGCTTCACGCTGGCGCACGCGTTCGACGGTTACACCACCAATGTGCCGGTCAAGGATCTCACCGCCGGCAAGGCCATGGTCGCGCTGCTCTACGAAGGCAAGCCGATCACACCGGATCATGGCGGCCCGGCAAGGCTGCTGGTGCCGCATCTCTATTTCTGGAAGTCGGCCAAATGGCTGAACGGCCTGCAATTCACCACGCGCGACGAGCCCGGTTTCTGGGAATTGCGCGGCTACCATATCTATGGCGACCCATGGCGCGAGCAACGCTACACGGACGATCCGTGAGCGATACGGCGGCAGTGCAGTCGCCCTGGCAAACAGCCGGCATCGTCCGCATCGAAAAGCGCACGCCGCGTGTCACCAGCTTCTTTTTTCAGCCGTCTCGGCCCTTCGCCTATCGCGCCGGGCAGCATGTCGACGTCAGGCTGACGGCGCCGGACGGCTATCAGGCGCGCCGCTCCTATTCCATCGCCTCCGCGCCCGAAACGAATGGCGCAATCGAACTGGCGATCGAAAAACTCGACGATGGCGAGGTTTCGCCCTTCTTCCACGAAGTCGCGGCAATTGGCGACGAAATCGAACTGCGCGGGCCGCTTGGCGGGCATTTCGTCTGGCCGAAGGATGAGAGTGGGCCGCTTGTGATGGTCGGCGGCGGTTCGGGCGTCGTGCCCTTGATGTCGATGATCCGCCACCGCGCCGCACGGAATTCAGCGGTGCCCGTCGTCCTGGTCTTTTCGGTCCGGGTCTGGGACGAAGTGATCTTTCGTGACGAGCTGATCGCCCTCGACGAGCGTCAGGACGGCTTCGAGCTGGTGCTGACACTGACCCGCGAAGCCGCACGCCGCCCGGCCGACTATGCGCGGCGGGTGGACGTCGCGATGATGGCGCAAGCCATGGCGCGGCTGCCCGAGCCGCCCGGTCTCGCCTTCGTCTGCGGCTCCAATGCCTTCGTTTCCGCGGCAGCCCAGGCGCTGATCGATGCCGGCGTTGCAGCCGAAATCATCCGCACCGAACGCTACGGAGTTTGAGCGGACGCCGCCTTGCGAGAAAGGTTCGTCGGATTCGCCTTCAGCCGATCGGCAAGAAACCCGCCGACAGCAACTGGAAAGGCAAGGCGCCATAGGCGGCCACCGTGGCCGCGTCGTTCCACTCGCGAAACTGTCGCGATGGTCGCGCCTCGAGCGTCAAGGCAACTCGCGCGCCGTCGAGCGTCACCTTGCCGCGAAAATGCAGCACGCGTTCCCTGCCGGATCGGCTGATAGCCACGGCACGCAGGCGAGCGATATGCTCGCCACCGTCATTGATCTCCATTTCGATGCGGCGCCGGACCGGCGGAACGCCGATCCTGACGGTGATGTCGAGCATCATGTCGCCGGTCGTTTGCGGACAGGCGATGGCCTGCGAAAACACCAGAGGCGCCGATGCGGCTTGCGGCTTGCCCGCGGCCGGTCTCCCGCGCCAGGGTTTGGCGGGCGGCTCCTGCTGCAACCGGCCCTTCTTCCGCTTCAGGCGCAACTGCTTGGCAAGGCCGCGCGACAGCCAGACCAGGCCGCCGAAATCCGTGCGCGGCTTGGCTTGCAGAACCGACGACCAACGCGACAGGCCAGCCCGGTCGGCCATCTCGAAGATTCTGGCCATTGTCCGTTCCGGCACCGGAATGCCGATCTCGAACGCCAGATAGGATAACGCCACCGCCGCTGGAACCGCCAGGCCGCGTCTTCCGACGATGTCGAGGAACATCCCCCAATCGACGTCTTCGGCATGAATGGCGACCGCGCAGTCGACAAGCCAGTCGCTGTGGGTGTGGGCGTCGAGGCCGCCATGGGCGATGGCCAGTGCCATGCGATCGGCCGGCGATGGCACGAAGACCGCGACGCCGCTGAATTGTGCCGGGACCGCCCGTTGCCAGATCGCCAGGTCGTCTTCCGCGCTCGTCTGCGACCCATCATAGCCGAGCTGGTGCAGGTCGATGTCGCCGAAACGGCCCTTGAAGAAGTTCATCGACCGCAGCGACGCCAACCGGGTTCGCAGATATTGCGCGCTGACGCCCGAGGCGATCTGCCAGTCGCGGTCGCGCAAGATGTCGAAGACGGCAGCCATGTCGCGCGGGCGCACCAGTATGTCGATGTCATGCGCCACCCGACCACGCTGCGCCGACGCGTTCAACGCAATGCGGCTGGCGCCCTTGATCAGCATGATGTCGGCGCCGCCGTCGGCCATCGCCTTCAGCGCCGGCTCGGCCTCGCGCATCGCCATGCGCGACTTCGTCCACAGCATCTTCTGCAGGCCGACGAGGCGCGGGTGCGCGGTATGCCCGGCCAGTTTTCTGCCGAACCTGTCGGAGATGGCGGCGAGCAGACGATGTTCTCGAAACGAGACGAGGTCGATGTCGTTCTCGTCGAGCCAGCGCGCGGCGCAGGCAGCGGCTGCGTCCTCATCGGAGAGCAGCGCCGCCTTCAGCAACAGGTCCAACTGGCCGGTGGGCCACGACCAGCCATAGTCCGGGAAGCGGCGGCTGATGCGGCGAACAGGCCTGGCGTTCAACTGGAGCCCGCCTTGTTCTGGGCCCGCCGCTGCATGGCGAGCCTTGCGACCTGGAGATAGCCCCGGTCGCGTGCCGGATCGCGGCCGTAGGAAAGGCTGCCCGGACGGATGCGGCGCAATGCAAGCACGTCGTCGAGCATGGCAAGTACAAAGCCTGCCTCACGAACCCGGGCGATCCAGTCGATCATCTCGCCGCGACCGCCTGGTGGGTCGATGATGGAACCGACGCTCTGCACCACCTCCTGGCGGATCATCATCGTCGTGCGCGACCAGCCCGCTCCACTGGCCGCATCGGGCAAATCGGGGCTGTCGCCGCGAAACGTCCGCCAGTGCGTAAAGACGCCCGCTGTCCCGGGATGACGGCCGAGATAGGCCAGCTGCTGTTCGATCTTGTCCGCCAACCACAAATCGTCGGCATCGAGCGTCGCGATGAGCGGCGTCGAGAGTGCCGCAATGCCACGGGTCGTTGCGCTGCCGGGTCCGGCATTGTCCTGTCGCAGCACCGTCACCGGCAGGTTCATCGCATCGATCACCGCGGCCGTATCATCGGTCGAACCGTCGTCGACCACGACGATGGCCTCCGCCTTTGCCGTCTGGGCCAGAACGGAGTTCAGGGCCGCGCCTATGGTGGCGGCCGCGTTGAAAGCCGGAATGACGACGCCGTAGCCTGCCATCAAAGGAACCGCCACTGCGCGAGATCCTTGAAGTCGAAGATCCCCTCCACCCGGCGCAAGCTGGGATCGGCCTTGCGACGCTTCATCGACTTGTGAATGGCGCGCATGAACTCGCGAAAGGGCACATCGGCTTCCTTGGTCATGTTGCCGGGATGACGCCTGTAATAGAGAGCCACCGTATCGGGCATAACGTATTTTGCCTGGCTCTCAAAGATACGCAACAGATAGTCGGTGTCCTCGGCCTGTTTGAAATCCTCGTCGAAACCACCGGTGCGCTCGATGAGGTCTCGCGCGAAGATCCCGGCGGACAGGTGGATTCCTCGCACGGTGATGGAGTGGCTGTCGGCGGCCGGTTCCAGTGTCTCGCCATCTATCTTGTCTATCAGCGTCATGCGCGAATAGGTCAGCTCGAGGCCAGGATCCTCTTCGAAGCAGGCGAGATCCGCCTTGAAGCGGCCTATCGGGGAGATGTCGTCCGAATCGAGAAACGACACCAGACGCGTCTGCGGCAGCAACTGCTTCAGCCCGGCATTGCGCGCCTTGGTGACCCCGCCATTGATCTGCTGGAAAAGACGAATGCATGGGGCCTCGTCGATTAACGACCGTACGACGGCTGCCGAGCCATCGGTCGACCCGTCGTCGATGACGATGATGTCGAGATCGATGTCTTCGCGCTGCCTGAGCAACGAGCGCAGCGCCAGGCCAACGAATTGTTCGCGATTGTAGACCGGCATGATGACGCTCAGCCTCATCGGCGTCTCCAGCAGCGTTGCGGGCTTGGCTGATCCGAGCCGATTGTGTCGAACATCATGGCATCCGCCAATCGGCGGGACTCTTCAATTCGAAGATGCCCTGGACCTCTCGCCGTGACGGATCGGCCTTGCGCCGCCGCATCGACTTGTGGATTGCACGCAAGTGGTTGCGGACCCTGCCGCTATGTTCCTTGGTGACATTTCCGGCGTGGCGTCGGTAGTAGATCGCGACGGTGTTCGGCAATTCGTAGCGCGGACCGGTTTCGAAGACTCGCAACAGATAATCCGTGTCCTCGGACTGCTCAAAGTCCTCGTCGAAATGGCCGATGCGATCGACAAGCGTTCGACTGAAGAGAGCGGTGCTCAGCGAAATTCCGCGAAGCGTCATGGTACAGCAGTCCGCCTCCGGCTCGAGCTTCTCGTCGTCGATCCGGTCGACCAGCGTCATCAGCGAATAGGTTAGCTCAAGCCCGGAGGTAGCCTCGAAGCGGGCGAGATCGGCCTTGAACCGTCCGGCCAGCGAGATGTCGTCAGAATCCAGGAATGACACGAACTCCGCATCCGGCGGCAGTTGCCGCAGCCCGGCGTTGCGCGCCCTGGCCACGCCCATGTTCGATTGCTGGAAGAGTCGGATGCAGGGGTTTTCGCGCATCATCGAGCGTACGGCCTCAGCAGAGCCGTCGGTCGAACCGTCGTCGATGACGATGATGTCGAGATCGGCGGCGTCCCGCTGCCGCACCAGCGAGCGCAATGCCGAAACGACATAGCGCTCACGGTTGTAGACGGGCATTATCACGCTCAGTTTCACGAAGCGCCCCGCACAAGAAAGTCCGCAATCGTGCCGGCTATCTCCTGTGGCTGCGTCCCCAGCGACAGACGATAGCACGGCAGCAGGCGGGTCAGGTCGCTGAAGAAGCGAAAGCCGCTCTCCCGCTCGCCCGGCATCTGCGCTATGCCGGACGGCGCCAAGGCAATCATGGCATCCCTGCGCGACACCGGCACGATCGAACTTGCCTCGCCTCCGCCGATATGTGGCACCACCAGCGCAACGATGTCCAGAGTTTCGGGCACCGGCCGTGGCGCAATGTCGTCAATGTGAAAAGCATGCTTGCCTTGCCAGTTGAGCGGACCGTGCGCCTTCAGCCGGTGCTTCAGCCCAAGTCGCGCGAATCCCTGGGGATCCTGCTTGAGTGTTGAAAACAACGGGCGGGCAGTCACGCCGTTGGAGAGGTCGACCAGCACATAATCGTCGCCGACGCTGTCCAGCCCGTGGAGGAGGCCGGCGGCGACGGTCCCGGATTTCCCGGCGCCGCCCGCGCCGGCCAGCAGTACGCCCCTGCCTTTGGTGCCGAGCGTCCCCGCATGGGCCAGCCGCATGCCACGTGCCGCATATTCCCAATGGAGGAAGGGGCGCAGCGGCGCTCCCGGCTCCCACGGTGGAAAGGCATCGGCCGAGGCCATCAATTGCACGCCAACGCGACGTTGCGGATCATAGAACTGCCAGAAATCCAGGTCATGGAAATGGTTGCCGCGCAATCCGGCTTCCGCCAGCCTGGTGGCGAAGCCATGCTGCGTGAAGGGTCCTTGGCCCCATCTGGCCGGTGCCGCGATGCCGTCAATGCCGGGATGTGCGACGAAGATGCGGCAGATGTCGGCAGGCGCTCGGTTGTCCGCAGCCGTGACAAAGCCATGAGCGAAGGCATCCGCCAACGCGCCGGCACTCACATGAGTGGTCAACTCCAGATGCGGCAAGCCCACCTTGCAGGTCAGTGGATAATGCGCGGCGCTGCTCTGCGCTTGCGCCAGGACATGACGTGCGTAGTCAGTCAGGTTTTCGAGAGTGACGTTCGGCATGGTCTGCCTGTTCCGGAGCCGTCCGGCAACGAGAGCCTGGCGGGCGCCTCAGTTGGCCTGCTTCACCGCGGGCCAGCCGAGGGGCTCCTCGACCTCGTGGATGGGATCGACGACAATGAGGTCGGCAAGGTCGTCATGGATGTCGACCTTGAGGGGCTCGCCGGCAGCGGCGAGCTGAGCCAGCAATTCGCTGGGAACCGGTCTTGCCACGCCATCGGTTGCGGCCGCCAGCAAACCGAATTCGAGCAATTGTGAAACAAAGCCGTCAATCGCGGCGGCATCGAGGGCGCCAATTCCGGTCGCGGCGCCGACCAGTTCGGAGGCAGGCACGCCGGACGACAGTGCATCCCAAAGCCTGCTGCCTGAATCAGAGAAGCCGAAATATTTACCGGTGGTCAGGTCGAGAACGACGGCTTCGCCATCGAAGGATTCAAAGACGATATCCTTGCTGGCAATGGCATATACGCCGGATTGTCGCATGTTTGCTCCCCGCCGAAGCAGGCCGCGGAGATGATCTTCGGGCCCTACGGTCAACCCCACCGTTGCAGGCGTCTAACCATTTGCAGGGTTTTTGGCAAGATGGCTTAGGCCCGGGCGAGCGCAGCTGCAGGCCGCGCGGGCATGGACAGTCTCTGACCGTGCCTGCCGGTCACGCCTCGATTTCAAGCGCCGAAAGCGGCTTCGAGCAACAGGCGAGGATAAAGCCGTCCTCGATTTCGTGATCGAGGATGCCGCCATTGTGGCTCATCTCGACGTCGCCCGCGACCTTCCTCACCTTGCAGGTGCCGCACAGGCCGAACTCGCAGGCGGCGGGAATCCGCACCCCCGAGGCGCGTGCCGTCTGCAGCACCGTCTGGCCGGCGACGCATTCGGCATCGACATCGGAATGCGAGAACCGGATCGGTGTCACGGCCTCCACGGTGGCAGCGGCGCCGTCTTCCGCCGGCGGCGAGAACGGCGCCGGGATCTCCTCCACGGCAGGCGCGGCAAAGCTTTCCTGATGGTATTTCGCCATGTCGAAGCCGGCTGCGTCCAGCATGCCGCGCACGGCGCGCATGAAAGGATCGGGGCCGCAGCAGAAAATCTCGCGCTCGCGGAAATCGGGCGCCAGCAATGGCAGCCGGATCGCGTCGATGCGGCCCATATGGCCGAACCAGCCCTCGCGGCTCGACCGCTCCTCGATCATGAAGCCGAGCGACAGCCCAGGCATGCGGCTGCCGAGCAGTTCGAGCTCCTTGCGGAAAATGATCTCTTCCGGGCGGCGCGCGCAGTTGACGAAGCCGACATCGGTCCATGGCGCGCAGTCGTTCAGCCAGCGCAGCATCGACATCATCGGCGTCACGCCGGAACCGGCCGAAATGAACAGGTATTTGGCGGCCGGGTGGCTGTGCAGCGAGAAGTCGCCGGTCGGCCCATAGGCCTTGACGTGCGAACCGGGCGTCAGATGGTCGAACATCCAGCGCGTACCGGTGCTGCCCGCCTGCGCCTTGACCGTCACCGCGATCGAGAACGGCCGCGACGGCGAGGACGACAGCGTGTAGGTGCGCATCAGCGGCCCGTCCGATGTCGGCAATTCCAGAGTCACGAACTGCCCCGGTTTGTAGCGAAACCAGGTCTGGTTGTCGGAGCGGAAGGTGAAGGTCTTCACGTCAGGCGCTTCGTCGCTGACGCCGATCACTTCCAGCACCTGCAGCCTGTCGTTCCAGGGCGTCATCTGGTCGAGATGGCGATAGAGGCCAAGGTCCGTCATCGCATTCATCCTCCTATCCCCTGGGCTAGGCGACGCTGCGCAGGGCCGGCCGGCCGCCTTCGGCAAGGCGCGGCCCGATGAACGACGCGTACCACTCGACGAACTGGATCACGCCGCCCTCATGCAGCTCCGAATAGGGGCCTGGTTCATAGGCCGGCGACAGGATGCCGAAGGCGTTTTCCTCGACGATGCGGCGGTCCTGGTCGTTGGTCTCGGTCCAGACATGGGTGAGCTCAGCGAGGTCGTAGTCGACGCCTTCGACCGCATCCTTGTGGACGAGCCATTTCGTTGTCACCGCGGTTTCCGTGGCACTGATCGGCAGCACGCGGAAGGTAACGGCGTGGTCGCCGAGGATATGGTTCCAGGTCGTCGGATAGTGATAGAGCAGCAAGGAGCCGATGCGGTCGGTTGAAACGCTGTCGGACAAGTTCTTCTGGACCGCCCGTTTTCCCGTCATGGTGTAGCTGACGGCATCGCGCAGCAGCGGCGCGCGGGTGGCGCGGTACTGCCCTGCCGGATCGATGCGGAATTTGCTCGGCAAGCCTGATGCCTCGCATTTGGCCCAGTGTGCGACCATTTCAGGGTCGCTGTCGGCGCCATGGACGCCGGTTATGGTTGGAGCCTCGGGGAAGGTCTTGCACAACTCGGGATGATTGGCGGCGCAGTGGTAGCACTCGCGGTTGTTTTCCCAGACCAGCTTCCAGTTGCCCTTCTCGACGATCGTGCTCTCGAAGGCGATCTTTGCTTCACGCAGCCGGTGCGGCAAAAGATAGGGTTCGATCATCGCCCGCATCGGCGCGAAATCTGCCGGTTCCTTGGCCAGGCAGATGAAGATGTAGCCGCCGACGCTCTCGCAAGCGACCGGCTTCAGGCCGAAATCACTCTTGTCGAAACCGTCGGCCATCTGGCGGGCAAACAGCAGGCGGCCGTCCAGCTCGTAGGTCCACTGATGATACGGGCAGACGAGCTTTGCCGCGGTACCCTTCTCCGTGTTGCACACGCGGCTGCCGCGATGGCGGCAGGAATTGTGGAAGGCGTTGATCTTGCCGTGCTGGTCGCGGACAAGGACGACCGGATAATCGCCGACCTGCACGGTGATGTAGCTGCCCGGCTTCGGCAGTTCGCAATCATGGCCGATGAACAGCCAGTCGCGATACCAGATCAGCTCCATGTCGAGCTTGAAGTAGTCCGGATCGGTGTAGAAGGGCTGCTCCAGCGAAAAGCCTTGCCGGCGCCCCTTCAGGAGCCTCAGCATGTCGTTGCGGATATCCATGTCCTGTCCTCGTTCCTAAGGACTGAACTGGTGGTGACGGAGGAAGGATTGAAACGCAGGCCGGCTGTGTGCCGGACATGCGCTATCCACCTCTTGACCGCCCACCGCGATCAGTCGAGTCTAAAAATCTCGGGCTGGTTTCCGGGCTCTGGAGTTGTCCTTGCGGACCATCGCGACACCTTCCCAGGCGGTTGCCCAGTGGTCTCCCGTTGCGACTTGAACTCCACCACCGTTGCGGGGGCAGCGCCGGATTCTGACCGGCTTCCCAATTCTCCGCCTCGTCGTCACGAAGCGGCACCTGAGATGGTATGATCTAACCACGATCGCGGGCGCGCCGTCGGCATGAAAACGACATCGTATCCATGCGGCGCGACACGGCATGCGAAACGATACTGCAGATCGTCGCGGGCCGAGATCCCACCTCCCGGGCGGCCATTTGCCGGCTGCGATCTTCCCGAATCCGACCCTTCGCGGGGGTCAAAAAGGTTAATGGTTTCGAAAAGTGACTATTAGCTCGCCCTAAAATCGAACCGAACGGTTCGTTTCTGTTGACGGTGCGTGCAGGACGGTGTGAACGCTGGGCCTCTGAAACAGTCGGTGATCCATCAGGTGGCTACAGCTAACGCACTGATATGAAGAAGAAAAATGCATCCTTAGATTCCATTGGCACAATTTCAAGGTGTGGATTCATGGTCCACACGGAACAACTTCGTGATTGGAAAAGACGACCTTGCCCTCCCACATCGGGGCTGTCCGAACGACGCGATTTCATTTCCAAGACACGCCGCTAGACGGACGGAAAAAAGACGATACTGGAGTACCAAAAATGAAAAAGATCATTCTCACTGCCGCAGCCCTTCTGGCCATTTCCGGCAGCGCCTTCGCTGGTAGCGACCACTACGGTTCCAACGCCGCGGCAGCCACTGCTGTCGACAGCTCGTACACCGCTTCGACCAAGAAGTCGGAACCGGCTGCTCAGGCGCCTGCCCAGGGTGCTGACCGCAACCTCTTCGGCAACAACTAACAGCCGATTCCCAGTTTCCCGGTCGACGGCGGGCTCGCCCGCCGCCCTGGCGAAATTCAGACATTCAGGAGTATTCAAGATGAACAAGATCCTCATTGCTGCCGCCGCCGTTCTGGCCATCACCGGCAGCGCTTTCGCGGGCAGCGACAACTACGGTTCGAACGGCCCGAACCAGCCTGCCGCCGCTGTGGACCAGTCGTACACGGCTTCCACCAAGACCTCGGAACCGGCTGCCCAGACGCCCGCTCAGGGCAGCGACCGTAACCTCTTCGGTCGCTAACAACCAATTTCGCAACCGACGGCAGCTGTGTCTGCCGTCCTGGCGAAATCCAGAATTCAGGAGACTAAAATGAACAAGATCCTTATTGCTGCCGCCGCCGTTCTGGCCATCAACGGCAGTGCCTTCGCCGGCAGCGACAACTTTGGCTCCAATGGTGCCAATCAGCCTGCCGCCACGACTTCGGTCGACAGCACGCGCACCTCTTCGGTACGCAACACCGGCTCGCCGGTCTACAAGCTGCTGAACTCGTCGGGTGACACCACCCAGAAGTCTGCTCCGCAAGGTGCCGACCGCAACCTCTTCGGCAACAACTAACAACCGAAGTCGATCTCCAAGTCAAAGAGCGGCGGGCCCGGCCCGCCGCTCTTTTTTGTGCCTGACACGGTAATTGCGGTTAAGCCGCCTTTGCTTCCACTTCATGCAACGCGAAAGAACGTCCATCCGCGTCGAAGATATGCAGGTCCTCGCCATTGGCGCTCAGCCGCAATGTCGAGCCGCGCTTGACCTCGACATTGCCGGGCAGCTTGGTCACCAGCGGCAGATCGGCGCGGCCGATGTCGACATAGACAAGCTGCACCTCGCCGAGTTGCTCGACATAGTCGACCGTCCCCTCGAACAGATAGTCCGCGCCGCTGGCGATGATCAGGTCCTCCGGCCGCACGCCAAAGCTCACCGCGGCGCCCTTTGCCGAAGCCGGCGTCGCAATCGGCACGGTCGCCTTGCGTCCGCCGACATGGCTGACGACGGTCGGGTTTCCGGTCTTTTCGATGGTCGCCGGCAGGATGTTCATGGCCGGCGAGCCGATGAACTGGGCAACGAACAGATTGCCGGGCTTCTTGTAGAGGTCCATCGGCGTGCCGACCTGCTCGATATGGCCGTCCTTGAGCACCACGATGCGGTCGGCCAGCGTCATCGCCTCGACCTGGTCGTGGGTAACGTAGATCATGGTCGTGTTGGGCATCGATTCCTTGAGCTTGGCGATCTCGATGCGGGTGGCGACGCGCAGCGCGGCGTCGAGGTTCGAAAGCGGCTCGTCGAACAGGAACACCTTCGGATTGCGCACGATGGCGCGGCCGATGGCGACGCGCTGGCGCTGGCCACCCGACATCGCCTTGGGCAGGCGGTCGAGATATTTGGTCAGCTGCAGGATCTCGGCGGCCTGGCGCACGCGGCGGTCGATCTCGGCCTTGTTCTCTTTGCCGATCTTCATCGAGAACGCCATGTTGTCGTAGACGGTCATGTGCGGGTACAGCGCGTAGGACTGGAACACCATGGCGATGCCCCGCTTCGACGGCGGCACGTCGTTCACCACTTCGCCGGCTATTCTGAGTTCGCCGGAGGTGATTTCCTCGAGCCCGGCGATCGACCTCAGCAATGTCGACTTGCCGCAGCCCGACGGGCCGACGAAGACGATGAACTCGCCCGACTTAATATCGAGGTCGATGCCGTGGAGAATGTTCAGATTGCCGTAGGACTTCTTCACTTGTCTTAGCGTGACATCGGCCATTGGTTTCCTCCAGTGATTGGAAATTCAGTCGAGACGCCCGAACCAGGCGCCGTAGCCGCCAAGCTCGATGGAACCGCTGCTCGCCTGCCCCGAAAATCCGTGCCCGGGCAGAGGTTGCAGCGATCGGCCGCCAAGGTCAACCTTGGCCCGCCCGGCTCCCAGATTGAAGACGCAGACGATCTGCTCGTTGCCTGCGCGGCGCGTGAAGGCCACGGTATCTCCCTCACTTTCGATGAAGGTGATGTCGCCCTTGGCCAGCGCCGGATGGGCACGCCGGAAGCTGAGAAAGCGCCGGTAGTGCTCGAGCAGCGAAGCCTCGTCGCCCTGCTGGACATTGACCGCTTGCGCCAAATGCTTGGCCGGCACCGGCAGCCAGGGTTTTGCCTGGGAGAAGCCGCCATTCTTGGCGCCGCCGTCCCACACCATCGGTGTGCGGCAGCCGTCGCGGCCCTTGAATTCAGGCCAGAAGCGGATGCCGTAGGGATCCTGCAAATCCTCGAACCGAAGGTCGGCCTCGCCGAGCCCAAGTTCCTCACCCTGATAGATGCAGACCGAACCGCGCAAGGACATCAGCAGCGCCGAGATGACCTTGAGGTAGGCGGTCGGGTCGGGCTCATTGGCGGCCCAGCGCGAGGCCGGGCGCATTACATCGTGGTTGGAGAAGGCCCAGCACGACCAGCCATCGCTGGCGACCTTGCCGAAGGATTCCAGCACCGAGCGGACCTTGCCCGCGCTGATCTTTTCCGGCGCCAGGAAATCGAAGGAGTAGCACATGTGCACGCGCTTGCCGCCGGCGGTGTAGGCGGCCACCACTTCAAGCCCACGCTGCGAATCGCCGACCTCGCCGACCGCTGCCGTTGCCGGATATTCATCGAGCAGGGCACGGAACCGTTCGAGGAAGCCGAGGTTCTCGGGCCGGCTCTTGTCGTAGAGATGGTCCTGGTAGTTGTAGGGGTTGACCGCCGGCGCGGTCTGGTCGTTGCGCTCTTCCGGCGGCAGCGGCGGGTTGTTTTCCAAGCCCTGGCTGTGGAAGTAGAAATTGATGGTGTCGAGCCGGAAACCATCGACGCCGCGCTCCAGCCAGAAGCGGGTGACGTCGAGCAACGCGTCCTGGACTTCGTGGTTGTGGAAGTTGAGGTCGGGCTGCTCGGCCAGAAAATTGTGCATGTAATATTGCTGGCGGCTGGTGTCCCATTGCCAGGCCGAGCCGCCGAAGATCGACAGCCAGTTGTTGGGCGGCGTGCCGTCCGGCCTGGCGTCTGCCCAGACGTACCAGTCGGCCTTCGGGTTGCTGCGGCTCGACCGGCTTTCCTTGAACCACGGGTGGTTGTCGGCGGTGTGCGACAGCACCTCGTCGATCATCACCTTCAAGCCCAGCCTGTGTGCCTCGGCGGTCAGCGCGTCGAAGTCGGCCAGCGTGCCGAACATCGGATCGACGTCGCAGTAATCCGACACGTCATAGCCGAAATCCTTCATCGGCGACTTGAAGAATGGCGAAATCCAGATGGCGTCCGCACCGAGTGCCGCGATGTAGGGTAGCCGCCCGATGATGCCCTTAAGGTCACCGATGCCGTCGCCGTTCGAGTCCTGGTAGCTGCGCGGATAAATCTGGTAGATCACCGCGCCCCGCCACCAGTCGCGATCGATGGCGAGGTCAGGCTTCGAGCTGGCCTTCAAAGCGGATTGCATCGTCTCAGCCTCCTTTCACCGAGCCGGCAAGCAGCCCGCGGACAAAATAGCGCTGCAGCGAGAAGAACACGATCAGCGGCACGATGATGGTCACGAAAGCCGATGTCGTCAGAATCTCCCAGTCGCCGCCGCGTGAGCCCAACAGCGCGTTGAGCTTGGCGGTCAGCACGATCTGGTCTGCCTCTGTGCCGAGGAAAACCATCGCCACCAGCAGATCGTTCCATACCCACAGGAACTGGAAGATGGCAAACGAAGCCAGCACCGGAAACGACAGCGGCAAGACGATCTTGACGAAGATCTCGAAATCGCTGGCGCCGTCGATGCGCGCCGATTCCATGATTTCGCGCGGCAGGCCGGCAATGTAGCTGCGCAGCAGGTAGATGGCGAAGGGCAGGCCGAAGCCGGTATGCGCCAGCCAGATGCCGAGATAGGTCTTCGACGGCATGCCGAAGAAAGCGCCGACGCCGTTGTAGAGTTTCAACAGCGGGATCAGCGACATCTGCAACGGCACCACCAGCAAGCCGATGATGACCGCGATCAGCAGCGCCCGGCCGGGAAACCGCATCCAGGCCAGCGCATAAGCGGCAAAGGCGGCGATCAGGATCGGGATGACGGTCGCCGGAATGGTGACGGTCAGGGAATTCATGAAAGACCGTCCGATGCCTTCGGAGAACAGCACGGTTTTGTAATTATCGGTGGTGAATTTCGGCGGCGCCGACGAAGCATAATAGACGCGCTGGCCGCGATCGCCTTCGAACGCTTTCGGGGACTGCATGACGAAGCTGCCGTCGGCATTGAGCTGCAAGGTCACGCCGTCGCCGAGATCGGCTGTGGTGCCGGCGGGATACTGCGTCGGTGCCGCCGATTTGACCCCGAAGGCGCTGATGTCGCGCTTGGCGCCGTCGCCGAAGATATTGCCCTCGAGCACGAACTTGCCGTCCTTCTCGACTTGCGCCGAGGCGGGCGGCAGCCGGCCGGCTTCGGTCTGGGTGGAACTGGCGAACGAGTTCCACCAGCCCGAGGCGATGATCTGGTTCTTGTCGCGCAGCGATGAAACCAGGATGCCGAGGGTCGGTATGGTCCAGATGGCGACGAAGATGAGCACGGCGATGTGGACGCCAAAGCGGCTGGCGAAGGAATTTCCGGTCGCGACTGCCATCTCAATGTCCTCCCGTCTCTTTGTTCGCCTGGCGGATGTTCCAGACCATGATCGGAATGACCGCAATCATGATGATGATGGCGATGGTGGCGCCGCGGCCGAAATCGCCGCCGCCGCGGAACATCCAGTCGAACATCAGATTGGCCAGCACCTGGCTGTTCCACTGGCCGTTGGTCATGGTCAGCACGATGTCGAATACTTTGAGCACCAGAATGGTGATCGTGGTCCAGACCACGGCGATGGTGCCCCAGATCTGCGGCACCATGATCTTCCAGAAGATCTGGAACGGATTGGCGCCGTCGATGACGGCGGCTTCCAGCGTTTCCTCGGGGATGCCGCGCAGGGCGGAAGACAGGATGACCATGGCAAAGCCGGTCTGGATCCAGATCAGGATGATCATCAGGAAGAAATTGTTCCAGAACGGCAGTGATATCCAGACCTGCGGCTGGCCGCCGAAATGCTGGATGATGGCGTTGAGGATGCCGATCTGCGTCTGGCCCTCGCCGCGATACTCGTAGATGAATTTCCAGATCACGCTGGCGCCGACGAAGGAGATCGCCAGCGGCAGGAAGATCAGGCTCTTGGCGATCGTGCCCCACCAGATCTTGTCCGTAAGCACGGCGATGATCAGCCCGAGGAAGGTGCAGGCGGCCGGCACCACCGCCAGCCAGACGATGTTGTTGAGGATCGAGTTGCGGAACTCGCGGTCGCCGAACGCCCATTCATAGTTCGCCAGGCCGACGAAATTGATGCCGCCGCGATCGAGGAACGACAGCCGCAGCGTCTCGACCACCGGATAGATCAGGTAGATGGTGAGGATGATCATCGCCGGGCCGACGAACAGCCATGGGCGGACCAACCCTTGCCGGCGTAGATTGTCGATGGCCGCGGCACCGGCGACGCCGCGTGATGGGAATATCAGGTCGACCAGTTTGTTGGCGCCCCAGAAATAGGCGACGCAACCGCCGACGCCGACGATGATGACGAATATGGCCGAGAAAATCTGAGCCGCCATGGGTCCCTCTCCCCCTGCGCATGACCCGACAAGGAATGACCTTGGTGACGGGGACCAGGCGCCGATTCAGTTGTTTGGAGCGCGTCATCGGCGGCTTGCGCACATTGCCGATCGCGCTTCATGTCAATGCGCTCATGACGAAAGGCTGCGGCACGGGCCGCCGTCGGATCCGGGCCGGTACGGTCCGGATCCAGTGCGAGAATGGTTGGTCGTCTACGTGCCAGCCGTCTACTTGATGGCGTCCCAGCTCTTCTGGATGTCGGTGGCGACGTCCTGCGCCGACTTGCCGCCGACCAGGTCGATCATGCCGGTCCAGAAGGCGCCGGCGCCGATCTTGCCCGGCATCAGGTCGGAACCGTCGAAGCGGAAAGTCGAGGCATTGGCGAGGATTTCGCCCTGCTTCTTCAGCGCGTCGCTGGCATAGGCATCCTTGTTGACCGACTTGAGCGGCGTCACGAAGCCGCCCTCGGCCATCCAGATCTCGTGGGCGAGCGGCATCTTCAGGAATTCGATGAACGCGCGCGCACTCTTGCTGTCCTTGGTGATCATCGCCAGCGTACCGGCGCCGAGCACGGGCGTGCCCAGTTCAGGCTTGGCGGCATAGGGCGGGAAGTAGAAGAAGTCCGCGTCCTGGCCGACCTTGGTGCCTTCCGGGAAGAAGGTCGGAATGAACGATGCCTGGTGGTGCAGGTAGCATTTCGGCGGCACCGAAAAGAGGCCCTTCGGGCTGTCGCGGAAGTCGGTCGCCGCAACCGCCTTGGCGCCGCCGTCGACCATCTTGTCGTCGGTCGCGATCTTGCCGAAAATGTCGATGGCACTGACCACCGCCGGATCGTTGAACGGGATCTCGTTCTTCACCCATTTGTCGTAGACCTCCGGAGGCTGGGTGCGCAGCATCAGGTCTTCGACCCAGTCGGTTGCCGGCCAGCCGGTGGCACCGCCGGAGCCGAGGCCGATGCACCACGGCTTGCCGCCATCGGCGATGATCTTCTTTTCGAGATCGGCGAGTTCTTCCTGGGTCTTCGGCACCTTGTAGCCGGCTTCCTCGAAATTATCCGGCGAGTACCAGACCAGCGACTTCACGTCGGCCTTGTAAGGGAAGGCGAAGAAGCCCGGCTTGCCGTCCTTGTCCTTGAAGGTGCCGAGATCGACCCATGACTGGCCGGCGCCGTAATTGTCCTTGACCCATTTGGCGGTGTCGTCACCGAGCGGCGTCAAAAGGCCCTTCGACGCCAGGTCCTGGATGAGGCCCGGCTGCGGCAGCACGGCGATGTTGGGCGGGCTGCCGGCCTGCGTGTCGATGACGATCTGCTGCTCGTAATTCTCCGAGGAGGAGTATTTGATCTCGACGCCGGTGGCTTCCGAGAAATAGTCGAGAACGCCGCGCACCAGGCCTTCGTCCTCGCCGCGCCACGGTCCGAAGATCGACAGCGTCTCACCCTTGAGGTCGACTTTCTTGAGCTCTTCGTAGTTCGCCCAGTTGAAGCGCTTGTCTTCGCCGGGCTTGAACTTCAGTTCGGCCTGCGCGGGCGCGTTCAGGGCGAACGTGGCAAACGCAGCACCCAGCAAAAGCATTTTCTTCATCGGTATTCCTCCCAGTGGGTCTCACACACCGGACGGAACCTCCATTCCGCCCGCCGACGCCGCAGGACTGTGACTCAGTCGGAAAGGAACCGCAACCTTTCGAAGAGTCTTCCAAAGCGCTTTGGCTTTTTCGATCACGCCATTGAATCGCGGGGAAGTCAAGAGGCTGGCGAATCAATCGATTTAGGTTCGCGCATTTGCGCCCTAAAAGTGCGTCGCAGCACGCTATTATGGCAGTGCAGCAGCAATTTTTGTTTCAAACATGCCCAAACCGCGTCTATGGTTGGGCTTCGTATGGCTCGGCCCCGATGGCACTTGGGTCGATTCAATTTAAAAGCGCTTTGAGGGAATGGAGACTTTCGTGAACCTCAAGCAGCTCGCCCACATGCTGGCACTTTCGCAAACCACGGTAAGCCGCGCGCTGAACGGCTATCCCGAGGTCAACGAGGAGACGCGCAGGCGTGTCATGGATGCCGCCAAGCGCCATGGCTATCGGCCCAACCCGAGCGCGCGCCGGCTGGCGACCGGCAAGACCGGCATGATCGGCTATGTCCTGCCGACCGGTGCGTCCGTCGACATCGATCCGCATTTCGTCGAGTTCCTGTCCGGCCTTGGCGACTATGCTCGCTCGCACGAGCTCGACCTTGTGCTGTCGCCGGCCGACGCCGACGACCAGGAGACGACCTACCGGCGCATCGTCGCCAACCGGCAGGTCGACGCTGTTTATATCTCCTCTCCAAGGCCCGCTGACCGGCGCGTGGCGCTGGTCAACACGCTCGGCATTCCCTTCATCGTCCATGGCCGCAGTGAGGGCTTCGATTTCGACTATGCCTTCACCGACATCGACAATGAGGGCGCCTTCCACGAAGCGGCCAGGCTGCTGATCCAGCTCGGTCATCGGCGGCTGGCGCTGATCAACGGTGACGACCGCGAGACCTTCGCCATCCATCGCGAACGCGGCGTGCGCCGGGCACTCGCCGCGAGCGGACTGACATTGAGCGAACGCCATGTCTGCTCGGTCGATATGACCGAGGAGAACGGCTATCGCGCCACCAGGCGTTTGCTGGAAGGGGACGATGCGCCGACGGCGATCGCCTGCTCCAGCCTGATCATGGCGCTGGGCGTCGTGCGTGCGGTGCGCGACCTCGGCTTGAGCATTCCGGGCGACGTCTCGCTGATCGCCCATGACGATGTCTTCCCCTGGCTGAGACCGGAGAATTTCTCGGTGCCGCTGTCGACGACGCGTTCATCGATCCGTCTCGCCGGCGCCCGTGTCGCCGAGCGGCTGGCGGCACGGATTTCAGGACTGGAGGAGGGCGCGCGAGGCGAGGTCTGGCCGGTCGACCTGGTGGTGAGAGGGTCAGTCGCCGGTGCGCCGGCGTAGCTGGAGATCAAATCCATGTGCTCTGCGGGATCGAGTTGAGACGCGACACTCACGCCGCATCAATCTCGCCCGACGCCGGCAGTAGGGAGACCACCGCAAGGGGGCCGGATTCCGATATCTCACGCCGCGGATTTGAGGTGGTCGATGAAGGCGCGCAGCTTCGGCAGGACTTGGCGCTTGCCGGGATGATACAGGAAGACGCCCGGCGTCGTGGCGGCGATGCCGTCCAGCACCGGTTCCAGTTTACCTTCGGCTATCGGAGCTTCAGCGATTGGTCGAGGCGTCTGCGCCAGCCCGACGCCCCGCATCGCGGCCCCGAGCAATGTCGGATAATCGTGCGCTATCAGCGGGCCTGAGAGCATCGCCTCGATCGCCTCGTTGCCGTCGACGAAAGCCCAGGGCGCTATGGCGCCATTCGAACGGCGCAAGCGCAGGCAGGCGTGGTTGCGCAGATCGTCGACGCGTTCGGGGCGGCCGTGGCGTTTGAGATAGTCAGGGCTGCCGACGACCACGAACGAAAACGATGGGGTTAGCCGCACCGCGACCATGTCGACCGCAATGAACTGGCCGAGACGGATGCCGGCATCGAACCCGCCGGCCGCGAGATCGACCATCTCGTCGCTCGCGGCGATCTCCAGTTCGATCTCGGGGTAAGCCCGGCAGAACGACGCGATCATCGGCTCCAGGATCAACGGCACGACAGCGCGGGGCACGGACAGGCGCAGCAGACCGGTCGGCCGTTGGCCGATGTCACGCACGGCCTCGCCGGCCGCGACGAGTTCTTCGAAAGCAGGGCCGGCACGATCGAGGAACCGCTGGCCAGGCTCGGTCAAGCCGACGCTCCGTGTCGTGCGGACGAACAGCGCCGCACCCATGCGTGCCTCCAGCGCGCGCACCGCCTGGCTCACGGCGGACGGTGTCACGCCGAGTTGCGCTGCGGCGCGGCGGAAGTTGCGGTGCCTGGCGACAGCCAGGAACGCCTCGATGCCCTCCAGCGCACCATGTCGGACTGTGTAGTTCTGCTTCATAGGTTGTTGTTATTACGCCGGGTAGTCGAATTATGGAAGTGGGCCTAGGTATGAGCTGAACCTAGGAGACATCATGCGATGACCGATGAACTTGAAGGGGTACGCGACCATTATCGCGCGACGGGCCTGACCGAGCGGCTGAAGACGGTGTTGGCTGCCCTCGGCCCGGAGGACCAGCTCCTCACGCCCCAACAATTGGGCGTTCTCGACCAGTTTCACACCCGTGGGCTAGCTGCCACCGCCGAGCTTGCCCAATTGGCGGGGATCGCTGCCGGCATGTCGATACTGGACGTCGGCTCGGGCGTCGGTGGGCCGGCGCGCTTTCTGGCTGCGACCTATGGCTGCCGGGTTACTGGCGTGGATCTCAGCGAGCCTTTCGTGGATGCCGCGCGCTATCTGACCGAGCGCACGGGACAGAGCGGGCAGCTGTCGTTCCAGACCGCCAGCGCATTGGAGCTCCCATTCGACGATGGCCGTTTCGACGCGGTGCTGTTGCAGCACGTGGCGATGAACATCTCTGACCGGACGCTGCTCTACAGCGAGATTCGGCGCGTGCTGAAGCCAGGCGGCAGGTTTGCCACATACGACGTCGTGTTGTCTGGAGGCGAGCCGCACTATCCGCTTCCCTGGGCGAGAACGCCGGCGACGAGCTTTCTCCTAACAGCCGGTGCGACGCGCGAGGCGATCGAACCGGCCAGCTTCCGCATGCTGGCATGGCAAGACGACACCGACGCCGCCAAGGCGTGGTTCGCACAGTTGCGCGCGTCGGGGCCGCCGCCTTCGCCCAATCTCGGCGTGGTGATGGGACCGGACTTCGCTGAGCTTGCGGCCAACCTCGGACGAAATCTTATGCAAGGTCGGCTCGGTATCCTGACCGCAGTGTTCGAGGCCGCATGAACCAGTTGCCGAGGGAGGCCAGATGTCAACCGAGATCGTGTTCCAAATCCATCTTGTTCTGGGCTATGTCGCGTGGCTGCTTTGCTTCGGTTTATACGGTTTGCCGTGGCTCAGGTCGATGGACCGGGTCGCGGCGCAGCGCGCTGTTGCCACTCTGCACAGCTTCCGCTTCTTCGGGCTGGTCTTCCTCGTTCCGGGTGTCGTCAGCCCCGATTTGCCTGCCGGCTTTGCCGTGTTTGCTGCCTACGGCGACCTTGCAACAGGAGTGCTGGCCATGCTGGCGCTGCTCACGGCAAGGATACCTCGGCTCTTCTGGGCGCTCGTCGTCGCCTTCAATCTGGTCGGGGCGGTTGATCTGATCGTAGACTATTACCACGCCATCCAGGTCGGCCTCCCCCAGCGTGCGGGCGAACTGGGCGCCACCTACGCGATCCCGATCATCTACGTGCCGCTGCTGATGATCACGCACATCGTCGCGTTCTATTTTCTGGTGCGTCCTCCGCAAGCCGCGGCTTGGACTGTCGCAGACTAGTCCTTTGCCGCCGCCGCCTTGATGTCCAGCAGGCCGTAGCCGAAATCATTGTCGCGTCCCTTGGGGCCGAGATCCCTGGCCGTTGCCGCGAGCGCCTTTTCGATGTCGTCGGCCGAGCGATCGGGCGCGGCATGGATGAGATTGGCGATGGCGCCGCTCACGATCGCCGCGGCAAACGAGGTGCCTGTGACCACATCCGAGCCGGCGCCGCTCGGCGCCACCATCTCGACGCCGGGTGCCGAGATGAAGACATAGGCGCCGCGATTGGCCTGCGGCATCAGCCCGTCCTTGGCATCGGTGGCGGTCACCGCGATGACACCATCGAAGGCGGCCGGATAGCCATAGGGCGCCTTCGGCCCGTTGTTACCGGCTGCGGCGACCAGCACCATGCCGAGCGCGCGGGCATTGCGGCAGGCGACGCCGAGCAAATCGTTCTTCGGCCCGACAAAGCTCATATTGATGATGCGCACGTCCTGTTCCGCCGCCCAGTCGAGCGCCGACAGGATGACGTCCATGGTCGACTTGCCGCCCTCGAAGGCGCGGGCGTGATAGATTTTTGCGCCCGGTGCCATGCCTTCCAGCGCGCCGACGCCGGCGATCAGCCCGTCGATCGACGTGCCGTGATCGCGCTTTTCGATCGGCACGTCGGGCATGGCGTCGAACTGCCCGGCAATGACGCCCGAGAGCGCCGGGTTGGTGTCGTCGATGCCGGTGTCGATCACCGCGATGCGGACGTTTTCTCCGCTGGCCTGCTTGGAATCGAGTGCAATGCGGTCGAACGCATAGTTGACGATGCCGGCGGCCTGCTGCAGCGAATAGACGTGATTGGGCTCGCGCCGCTGGGTGCGGCCGTCGGCGGCCAGTTGCGCCAGCACGACGCCGACGGGCCGGCCGTCGGGAATGCCGAAGCGCACCAGTGTGGTGCCAAGCAGGCGCGACTGGCGCTGCGAGCGCACCTGCAGGCCGAAGGAGGCGGCGATCTGCTGGACAGCGCCGGCATCGCCGTCGACGGTCACCAGCACCTCGTCGGGCACGAAATCGCCAACCACCGCGCGCGGCGGCTGAACGGCAATGAGATCGGTCGGCGAGACGATCGGGCCACCGGGCGGGGGGCCGGCTTGAGTATCGGCCGGCGGCGTCGCCGGTTCGGGCCGTGGCGTCGGCACAGGGGTCGGGGGCGCCGCCGGGTTGGGAAACAGGTCGACGATCAGGGCCGGCAGGAACACCGCGCCGGATTGCGCCGCATCCGATCCGCCCTCTGTGTCGCTGCCATCCTTGGCGCAGTCGGCGCCTGCCGCATTGGTCCCGTCGCGGCAGTCGATTTTCGTCTGGTCGGGATTGGGATCGTTGGTCTGCGCCGACGCGGGCACGGCGACGATTGTCATCGCCGCCGCAAGCATTGCCGCAAATCGAATGACCGCCTCAGCCGCCATCAACCGGTTTCCTTCCCTCGATCACAGTCTCCGTGAAAGCCTGGGCGGCAACAAGGCCGATTTGCCTGGTGTAGTCGGCTGCGTTGGCAGCCGGGATGCCAAGCCGGAACACGCCGTCGGCGGTCGGTCCGCCGACGATCTTCAGCCCGTTGCTGCCGAGGAAGGCGGAAATGTCCGACATCTTCGCATCCGGCTTGAACTTGACCAGGGCGTACGGCATTTTCGCCAGATCGTCTTGCGCGCCGGCAATCTCGAAATCATTGCCCTTTCCGCCGGGTTCGACAAACGACTGCACCATGACCAGCGCCAGCAGAACCGCGGCTGCCGCCCAGGCGACGCCGACCGGCACCGCCATGAAGCGGCCCCAGGCCTGCGCCAGCCAGGACGATCCTGCCGGCTTGCGCGCAGGCCCGGCCTCGGCGTCGAGTGCCTTGGCAAAGCGGCTGAGCGCATCGGCCGGCGGCCGGATTGCTTCGTTGGCGGCCGTGGCGCCGGAGAATTCGGCTTCAGCTTCGCCAAGGGCGGCAAGTGCGGCCGGATCGCTGGCCAGCCATTCCTCGACCGCTTCCAGGTCGGAACCTTCCAGCGAGCCGTTCAGGTAGAACGGCAGCAGCGTTTCCATTTCGTCGCGGCGCGACATCTTTTCAGCGGCGCTCATGGCCACCCCCTGTCGTAACCGGCGGCCTTGAGAGCCTCGCCGAGTTTCTTGCGGGCGTAGAACATCCGGGTCTTGACGGTGGCGACCGGAATGTCGAGCACCTCGCTGATCTCGCTCACCGACTGCCCGTGATAATAGGCAAGATCGATGACGACGCGATGCTCTTCCGGCAAGGCGTCGACGAAGCGCCGCAGGGCGGCCGCCTTGTCTTCCTTCATGGTGACGACTTCCGGCGTGTCGGCGCCGTCGGGCACCGCGGCGGCGGCCTCGTCGTCGATCCAGTCTTCCTTCTTCTTGCGCAGAAAGGACAGCGCCTTGAAACGGGCAATGCCGAGCAGCCATGTCGAGACTTCGGAACGCCCTTCGAAGCCGGGCGCCTGGCGCCACAACTCGAGGAAGACTTCGTTGGCGATATCGTCGGCCATCATTTCCGATCCCGTCTGGCGCGCCACGAAGCGGTAGACCCGCGCGTGGTGACGCATGAACAGGAGCCGCACGGCGGCTCGGTCGCCCTTCGCGACCCGGTCGACGAGCGCGCGATCGGTCTCCGTCGCTGCCGTCATGGCCGGTCGAGCCGCCTGGCTCCTGTCTGCTCTGTCGCTGATCGGCCCAAAAAGGTTCATCCTCCGCCAAGGAATTTTGCGGAGGCTAACCGAAGAGCGCGGAGGTTGCCAGAGGTGCGCCTCTTCCTTCTCCCACAAGGGCAGAAGGGAAGAGCTTCGCGGACCGCTTCTCACTCCAAGAAAGACTTCGCCTTCATCGTCGCGGGCACGGGAACACCCAGTCGGCTCAGCACCGTCGGCGCCAGCTGCAGCTGGTCGAGTAGTGTGTCCGCATCCGGCCCTTTGCCTTGTCCAAAATAATACAGCGCGAAATCCTGCATCTCGTCGTCATGGCCGCCGTGATGGCCACGATCGGTCTGGCCGTGGTCGGCGGTCACGATCACCTCATAGCCGGCTTCGATCCAGCGCGGCAGGAAGGCGGCCAGCATGCCGTCCATCGCATAGACGGCATGGTCCATCTCGTGGCAGTCGTGGCCGAAGCGGTGTCCCATCGAATCCAGCGTGCAGGTGTGCAGGATGCCGTAGTCAATGCCATGGCGTTTCGTCAGCATGGTCAGCGTCGCGAACAGGTCGACATCGCTCGGCGTCATCTGGTTGCGGAGATTGTAACCGGTCATGGTGTGGAAGCGGCCATGCGTGATCGGCCCGCCTGGCTCGTCGAATTCCATGCCCTCGACCAGGTCGAACGGGTAGGCGCGGAAGAATTCCGACCAGTAGGAATGGGTCACCGCCCCCGTCTTGCCGCCTGCCTTGCTGACCTCGGAGAAGATATCGGGCTGCTCGACGCGGAAACGGTTCTCATTGGAGAGAATCCCGTGCACCTGCGGCGAAACCCCGGTGTGGATCGAGGCATAGCAGCAGGCCGAGGTCGACGGCAGCACCGAGCGCATCTTCCAGACGCGCGCCTCGCCCGATTGCACCCAGCCTTCGAGATTGCCCATCAGCCGGCGCCAGTTCCGGTAAGGCACGCCATCGAGGATGATCAGCAGAAGCTTGGATTTGAGCGCCACGGGCTGCTCCATGCGGTTGGCGGTTGAAACGGGAACGCCGTGTGCCGTCCCGGGCACACGGCGTTCTGATAGATGAAATCGGACGATCAGAGTCTGCTCAAGCGTTGAGCCAGCACTCGGCAAGCGCGTAGCCGTCCATCATTTCGCCGATAGGGCTCTTGGCATAGCCGCCGATCTTGTTGGTGGCGGCCGCGTCGATGAACTGATTGAAGAAGGGCACGATCAGCCCACCTTCGTCACGCATCATCACTGCCATATCGTGGTAGATCGCCTGGCGCTTGGCCTGGTCGAGCTCGCCGCGCGCGGTAAACAGCATCTTGTCGAATTCCGGCCGCTTGAAGCGCGTGTCGTTCCAGTCGGCGGTCGAGACATAGCCGGTGGAATACATCTGGTCCTGCGTGGCGCGTCCGCCCCAGTAGGAGAGCGAGAAGGGCTGCTTGTTCCAGACCTCCGACCAGTAGCCGTCGCCGGGTTCGCGCTTGATCTCGATCTTGATGCCGGCTTTGGCGCAGGACTGCTGATAGAGCTGTGCGGCATCGACGGCGCCCGGGAAGGCGACGTCCGAGGTGCGCAGCACGATCGAGCCGCTGTGGCCTGATTTCTTGTAGGCTGCCGCCGCCTTGTCCGGATCGAACTTGCGCTGTTCGATATCGGCGGAAAACAGCGGATAGGCCTCGTTGATCGGGAAGTCGTTACCCACCGAGCCATAGCCGCGCAGGATCTTTTCCAGCATCTCGTCGCGGTCCATGGCTAGCTTCAGCGCCATGCGCAGATCATTGCTGTCGAAAGGTGCGGTGTCGCAGAACATGTTGAACGGATAGTAGCCCTTGCCCGAGACATTCTCGATGGAAACGCCCGCGATGCGCTTGACCAGATCGACGACCTTGGGTTCGACGCGGTTGATCATGTGCACCTGGCCGCCTTGCAAGGCTGCAAGCCGTGCGGTCGCATCATTGATGACGATGATCTCGACCTGGTCGGCGTGGCCGGCCTTGTCGCCAAGCCAGTAATTGGCGAAACGCTCGCCGCCATGGCGCACGCCTGGCTGGTTGACGCTAACCTTGTAGGGTCCGGCGCTGATGCCGGCATTCGGATCGTCCTTGCCGCCATTCGGCTGGATGACGAGATGGTAGTCGGCCATCAGATAAGGGAAGTCGGCATCGGCGTCGCCGAGCGTGACGATGACTTCCTTGCCGCTCGCCTTGACGCCCTTGATGTTCTTGAGGATGCCGAGTGCTCCGGACTTGGACTTCTCGTCCGCATGGCGCTCGATGGTGGCGGCAACGTCCTCCGCGCCGACCGTCTTGCCATTGTGGAACTCGATGCCATCGCGGATCTTGATCGTCCATGTCTTGGCGTCGGCTGAGGCGCCAATCTCTTCGGCAATCAGGTTGACCAGCTTGTTGTCCGGTGTGAGGCGCACAAGATACTCGCCCCAAAGCTTGCCGAAGCTGAAGGTTACCTGGCTGAGATTCAGCGCCGGATCGAGGCTGTTGGTGGATTCCCCGCCCTGCAGGCCAGCCTTGATGATACCGCCCTTCACCGCCGTCTGGGCAAATGCCTTGCCGGCCAGCGCCGGCATCATGGCCGCCGATACGCCGAGCGCGGCGGCGCGCCCAAGAAAGGCACGGCGCGATATCCGGCCGTGACCGGCGAGTTCGGCGAGATAATCGAGTTCAGTTTTCATGTCCTACCCCTGTTTAAAAGTCGTGCGAGCGGCGCTCGTCCCGAAGGACGTGTGGCGCTCTAGTGTTGCATCCGGATGACGGTCGCTGACGCCCCTATGTGGCAGCTTGGTCTGACACAATTTCCAGGGGAAGCGCCTGCCTTTTTCTTCCGGCAGTATTGGTTCCCAGTTTTCCCGGAATTGCTTTAGTTCCCCGCGCTGGCCATGCGCCGTCCCTTGATTGCCTTTTCCAGCCAGCCGATTTCCATCTCTGGAACCGAGGAGAGCAGCAGGTCGGTGTAGGCGTCGAAGGGCGGGCTCAGCACCTTGCCCTTGGGGCCGTAACGCACCACCTCGCCGCGATACATAACCGCGATTGAATCGGCGATCGACTTCACCGTGGCAAGGTCATGCGTGATGAACAGATAGGCGACGTTCTCTTCCTTCTGCAGCTCCAGCAGCAGCTCGAGGATGCCGTGTGCCACCAGCGGATCAAGCGCCGAGGTCACCTCGTCGCAGATGATCAGCTTCGGCTTGGCGGCAAGCGACCGGGCGATGCAGACACGCTGTTTCTGGCCGCCGGAAAGCTCGGCCGGGTAGCGGTCGGAAAATCCCTTGCCCATCTCGATCTTGTCGAGCAGTTCGGCAACGCGTCTGTCGCGCTCACGGCCGCGCATGCCGAAATAAAACTCCAGCGGCCGGCCGATGATGGTGCCGACGGTCTGACGCGGGTTCATCGCCACATCGGCCATCTGGTAGATCATCTGCAACTGGCGCAGATCCTCCTTCGGCCGGTCGGCCAGCCTGTTGGCCAGCGGGCGTCCGTCGAAGGTGACGGTGCCCTGTTCGGGTGGCAAAAGTCCCGTGATGGCGCGCGCCAGCGTCGACTTGCCGGAGCCGGACTCGCCGACCACGGCCAGCGTCTGGCCCGGATAGATGTCGACGGATACGTCCTTCAGCACCTTGATATGGCTGCGGCCATAAGCGGCGGTGACGTTCTTCACCGACAGGAACGGCGACGTGCCGGGCTTCTGCTCCTGGTGTTCGATCTCATGCACCGAGACCAGCGCGTTGGTGTATTCCTGGCGCGGCTCCTTGATGATCTGCCTTGTGCCGCCCCATTCGACCAGCCTCCCATGGCGCAGCACCATGATCTCGTCGGAGACCTGGGCGACGACGGCAAGGTCGTGCGTGATGTAGAGCGCAGCGACATGGGTGTCGCGGATGGCGTCTTTGATCGCCGCCAGCACGTCGATCTGCGTCGTCACGTCGAGCGCCGTGGTCGGCTCGTCGAAGACGATCAGGTCCGGCTCGGAGCACAGGGCCATCGCCGTCATCACACGCTGCAACTGGCCGCCCGAAACCTGGTGCGGAAAACGCTCGCCGATGGTTTCAGGGTTCGGCAGGCTGAGCTTCTTGAACAGCGCAACCGCGCGCTTCTCGGCCTCGGCGCGTGTCGCGGTGCCGTGCAGCAGGGTGGCTTCCACCACCTGGTCCATCAGTCTGTGCGCCGGGTTGAAGGCCGCGGCCGCCGACTGCGCGACATAGCAGACCTCGCGGCCGCGTAATTTGCGGAAGCCGTCCTTGCCGCCCTTGAGGATGTCGCGGCCGTTCAGGATCACCTCGCCGCCTGTGATGCGCACGCCGCCGCGGCCGTAGCCCATAGACGACAAGCCGATAGTCGACTTGCCGGCGCCGGATTCGCCGATCAGGCCGAGCACCTTGCCCTTCTCGAGCGTCAGCGAGACATCGTGCACCAGCACGATGTTCTTCGGCGGTTCGCCGGGCGGGAAGACGGTAGCCTCGATGCGCAGATTGCGGATGTCGAGCAGCAGGCCTGACTTCGGTTGCCCGAGCTTCGCTTTGGTGTCGGCCATCACCCGCGTCCTCCCTTGAGGCTTGTCGTCCGGTTGAGCACCCAGTCGGCAACCAGGTTGACGGAAATCGCCAGCAGCGCGATCGCCCCCGCTGGGATGAGTGCGGCCGCGATGCCGAACACGATGCCGTCTTTGTTTTCCTTGACCATGCCGCCCCAGTCGGCGTCCGGTGGCTGCACGCCAAGGCCGAGGAACGACAGCGTCGACAGGAACAGCACCGCGTAGATGAAGCGCAGACCGAGTTCGGAAACCAGCGGCGACAATGCGTTGGGGAGAATCTCGCGGAAGATGATCCAGCCGCTGCCCTCACCGCGCAGTTTCGCCGCTTCGACATAGTCCATGACGTTGATGTCGACGGCGACCGCGCGCGACAGGCGATAGACGCGGGTCGAATCCAGAATGCCCATCACCAGGATCAGCGTCACCAGATTGGTCGGCAGTACGGACAGCACGACGAGACCCATGATCAGCGTCGGGATCGACATCAAGAGGTCGACAAGACGCGACAGCAGCGTATCGAACCAGCCGCCGAACACCGCCGCCGAGAAGCCGAGGATGGCGCCGAGCGAGAACGACAGCGCGGTGGCCAGCACCGCGATGAACAAAGTGATGCGGGCGCCGTAGATCATGCGCGACAGCAGATCGCGGCCGAGATTATCGGTGCCCAGCAAATGGGCAGCCGACATCGGTTCCCAGACGTCGCCGACGATCTCGCCATTGCCGTGCGGCGCGATCCAGGGGGCGAAGACCGCCGCAAGCACGAACAGTGCCGTCAGCACGATGCCGATCAGCGCAGGGATGGGGATGCGTTTGATATCGAGCATATCCGCCCCTTATTTCGGATGTCTGAGACGCGGATTGGCGACGATCGCCGCTATGTCCGCAATGATGTTCAGGCTGATATAGACGGCGGCGAAGATCAGGCCGACCGCCTGCACCACCGGCACGTCTCGCTTGGTGACGTGGTCGACCAGATACTGTCCCATGCCCGGATAGACGAAGATCACCTCGACCACGACGACGCCGACGATCAAGTAGGCGAGGTTGAGCATGACGACATTGATGATCGGCGCGATGGCATTGGGGAAGGCGTGCTTGCGGATGACGTTGAAGGCCGACAGGCCCTTCAGTTCCGCCGTCTCGACATAGGCCGACTGCATGACATTGAGGATCGCCGCGCGTGTCATGCGCATCATGTGGGCGAGCACGACCAGCGTCAGCGCCGTCGCCGGCAAGGCGATCGCCTGCATCCGTTCGCCAAAAGGCATGCCGTCATAGACGGTCGAAATGCCGGGGAATATCTGCCATTTCACGGCGAAGAAATAGACCAGCACATAGCCGATGAAGAATTCGGGAAACGAGGTCGAGGCCAGCGCCAGCCCGGAGATCAGCTTGTCGACCCAGCCATTGCGGTAGCGCACCGCGATCAGGCCGAGGATGATCGCCAGCGGCACGGCGACGATCGCCGCCCAGAAGGCGAGGAACAGCGTGTTCCACAGCCGTCCCTTGATCGACGTGGCGATGTCCTGCCCGCTCGACATGGCCGTGCCGAGATCTCCGGTCAGCACGCCGCCCAGCCAATGAAAATACCTGAGATAGGCTGGCTGGTTGAGTCCGAGCTGCTCGCGCAGATTGGCAAGCGACTCCGGCGTCGCCGACTGTCCGAGAATGGCTTGCGCGACGTCGCCGGGCAGGATCTGGGTGCCGGCGAAGATCAGGACCGAAACGGCCAACAAGAGCAGAATGCCCAGCGCAACGCGCTGGGCCACCAGTTTCAAGATGGGTGAGGACATATCCGCAAGGCCAAGCTCAGGCTTCGAGCCAGCACTTCGCCAGCGCGTAGCCGTTCATCAGCTCCTGATGCGGATCGTCGACCCAGCCGCCGACCTTGGCGCCGGTAGCGTCGATGAACTGGTTGAACATCGGCAGGATCAGGCCGCCCTCGTCTCGTACCAGGACAGCCATGTCATGATACATCTGCTTGCGCTTGGTCTCGTCGAGCTCGGCGCGCGCCGCCAGCACCATCTTGTCGAAGTCAGGACGCTTGAAGCGCGTGTCGTTCCAGTCGGCGGTCGACAGATAAGCGGTGGAGTACATCTGGTCCTGGGTCGAGCGGCCGCCCCAGTAGGACGCGCAGAAGGGCTGCTTGTTCCAGACCTCGTTCCAATAGCCGTCGCCGGGCTCACGCTTCAGCTCGATCTGAATGCCGGCCTTGGCCGCGCTCTGCTGGAACAACTGCGATGCATCGACGGCACCCGGGAAAGCGACGTCCGAGGTCCGCAGCAGGACGGCGCCGTCGTGACCGGACTTCTTGAAGTGGAACTTGGCCTTGTCGGGATCGTACTTGCGCTGCTCGATCTCGGTAAACAGCGGATAGGACGCATTGATCGGGAAGTCGTTGCCGAGCGAACCGTAGCCGCGCAGGATCTTGTCCAGCATTTCCTCGCGGTCGATGGCCAGCTTCAGTGCCATGCGCAAATCGGCGTTGTCGAACGGCGCCGTGTTGCAATGCATGATGAACACGTAGTGGCCAGGACCCGCGTGGTTGCGGATGGTGACGCCCGGCAGGCGCTTGATCAGGTCGACGATCTTCGGCTCGACGCGGTTGATCACGTTGACCTGGCCGCCCTGCAGGGCGGCCGTGCGCGCTGTCGCATCGTTGATGACGATGATCTCGATCTGGTCGGCATGGCCCATCTTGTCGCCCTGCCAGTAATTGGCGAAACGCTCGCCGCCATGGCGCACACCGGGCTCATTGGTCGTGACCTTGTAAGGACCGGCCGAGATGCCTGCGTCAGCCTTGTCCTTGCCGCCATTTGGTTGGACGATCAGGTGATAGTCGCTGAGCAAATAGGGCAGATCGGCATTGGCCTCCTTCAGCGTCAGCACGACTTCCTTGCCGCTGGCCTTGATGGTCTCGATACCTTTCATGTAGCCGAGCGCGCCGGATTTCGACTTCTCGTCGGAATGGCGCTCAAGTGTGGCGGCCACGTCCTCGGCGGTCACTGTCTTGCCGTTGTGGAATTCGACGCCGTCGCGGATCTTCAGCGTCCACACCTTGGCGTCGTCCGACGAGCCGATCTCCTCGGCGATGCGGTTCTCGAGCTTGCCTTCCGGCGAAAGCTCGACAATCAATTCGCCCCACATCTTGCCGAAGGCGAACGGCACCTGAGTCATGAACAGTGCCGGATCAAGGCTGTTGGTGGATTCGCCGCCGACAAGTCCGGCCTTCAGTGTGCCGCCCTTGACCGGGCCTGCCGCGCGTGCAGCGCTTGAAAGCAGCGAGTTGGCGAAGGGCGCGGAGATACCGAGCGCCGCCGCCCGGCCGAGAAAATCACGACGGCTCAGTTTGCCCGACGCGACACGCCGGCTAAGAAATTCCAGTTCGTTCGACATTTTGAGTTCCTCACTCTGTTGGTTCGACTCTGCGGTCGTTTTTCTTGTTTCTTGTGAGGAGAATAATGACCGCAAGGGAAAGCGGTAAGCAAGACCGAATGCGACATGCCGTGGCGTAAATCGTACGTCGCAATTGGACCAATCAAATCGGCATTCAAAGAAGCGCGCGCGGCACCTTCTCCTCGAAATTGCGCTCGAAGACGAGAGTTTCGTCCTCATAGGCCTCGATTCTGGCGCTGACGATGAATTTTTGCGCATCCGATCGCATTTCGGCTGTCGTTTCGGTGCGTACTGACCATCCGTTTCGCGACAGGGTCTGCGTCCAGTGCGTCTTCCCCGAGGCCGACAGCGGATCGTCGGGATGGATCGTCCAGGTCTCGCGGGCGATGCTGCCATTGGCGAGGCCATGGGCGAGATCGCGCACCTCGCCGAAATCGTCAACAATGGAAAGCGTCACCATTCCGGTCTTCTCATCACGATCGACATGACGCTCTGAATTGGCGGCGCGGATCGTCTCTGTTGCCCAGGGGGTGGCACCTTCCGGCTCGGCGAACGTTACTTCGTCGCCTGTCGCCAGCGGCCGCAGCGGCAAATTGAGCGTCGCCGTCGACAAGGTGAGCTGGACCGGCTCCGGCGACGGCCAGATGGCAGGCCAATAGGCGTTCGAAACGGCAACACGCAGCCGGTGGCCGGCCGGCACACGATAGGCGCATTGATCGAGCACGACGCGCACCGAGACGGTTTCGCCCGGCACCAGCGCCTCGGGGAATTCGTGCGAATTGCGGTGCGTCAGATTGAGCACGCCATAGGAGATCAACTCCGAGGCGCCGTCGGGATGCACATCGCAAAGCCGGACCGCGATGTTGGCCTGCGGACGATCAGAGGATAGCCGCAGCTCGACCTCCGGCGCTCCGACGATGTCGATCGGCTCGCTGAGTTCCGGCTGGTCGAAACACACCGACAGGGCATCGTCGGGGCGCTGGTCGCCGGGCAGTTCGGGGCCGAAGGTGAAGGGAAAATACTCGCCGCCGGCCAGGCCGCAGCTTTGCGGAGAGGCGATGATGGCGGGTTTTTCCGTTGAGGGGATCAGATCAACCGTTTGCATCTTGATGGTTGGCGAGGGCCATTCCTGCTCCGCCACCCAACGGCCGGGACGCTCGGGGTGCCAGCGCGCCGGACGCACGCTGTCCATGACATAGGCGCGGTAGGCCGGGTCGGCCTCGACGCCGGTGTCGACACCCTTCAGCCAGCGGTCCCACCAGCGCAAGGCCTCCTGCAGGAAGCCGATGGCAGGCTTGGGCCCGGCGTAGTGCGGGTATTTGTGGATCCATGGCCCGACGATGCCCTTGACCGGGGCTTGGATGTTGGTCGCCAGATGCGAGACGGTGTTGCGGTAGCCGTCATGCCAGCCGCCGATCGACAGCACGGCGGCTTTGACGGCGGAAAAATCCTCGCAGATCGAGCCGCGCTTCCAGTAGGCATCACGGTGCTGGTGTTTCAGCCACAGCGGCGCCAGGAAGGATTGGTTCTCCAGCCGGGTCAGCCACAGATCGCGCCACCGGTTGTCGCCGGCCAAAAGCGGATCCGGCGGCCGCGACGAGTAGGACAGCATGGTCGAGGCCCAGCCGAAATTCTCGATCAGCAGGCAGCCGCCCTTGTAGTGGATGTCGTCGGCATAGCGGTCGACGGTCGAGCACAGGCTGATCACCGCTTTCAGCGCCGGCGGCCGCTTGGCCGCCACCTGCAGGCAGTTGAAGCCGCCCCAGGAAATGCCCATCATGCCGACATTGCCGTTGCACCAGGGCTGGCTTGCCGCCCAGGCGATGACGTCGCAGGCGTCCTGCAATTCCTGCTCGGAATATTCGTCGTCCATCAGCCCTTCGGAATCGCCATTGCCGCGCATGTCGACGCGGATCGAAGCATAGCCGTGGCCGGCGAAATAAGGATGCGTCAGCTGATCGCGAAAGATGGTGCCGTCGCGCTTGCGGTAGGGCAGATGCTCTAGGATGACAGGCACCGGATCGTCGCCCGCATCCTCCGGCATCCACACCCGCGCCGACAGGCGGCAGCCATCCGGCGTGACGATGCCCATATCCGGGAATTCGACGATTTTGCGGGCAAATTCGGTGACGGTTTTCATGGCATGCTCCAGGATCGCCAGATGATGGAACCTGCCGTGCCGCGTCGTGGGCCAGCCAACGAATTCGGCTGGTCAATCCGCGTCAGTTCAGCGGGATATCGTTATCGTCCTTGTTCGCCTGATAGATGTTGGACAATTCATCGTAGCGCGCCGAAATCGCGCCGATACGGGTCTCCAGCCGTCGCCGCTCTGCCTCGGGCAACGCTCGCACCAGCCTGCGGATAGAAAAGCTCTTCCAATAGGCATTCTCGGCATTGTAGCCGCCGGGATCGAGGGTGAAGACCTCTTTCAGGATCTTCAGGTCGTGCGGGATGGCGAAGCTGTCGCGCGAATCCTCGTGGCTGAACAGATAGTAGAAATTATCGAAGCCGGTCCAGGTGATCGCCGACAGGCACAACGAGCAGGGTTCGTGCGTGGCGATGAAGATGGCGTCTTTCGTATCGACGCGCTCAGCCCTGGGCATTTCGTAGAAACGCTTCAGGCAGTGTACCTCGCCATGCCAGAGCGGGTTTTCCATCTCGTTGTTGGTTTCAGCCAGCACCAGCGAACGGTCGTCCTTGCGCAGGATCGCCGCGCCGAACAGCTTGTTGCCATAGGTAACGCCCTCGGCCGTCTTCGGCACGATGTCGTGCTCGATCACATCGAGCAGGCGGTCGATCAGTGAAATATCGGTCACAGGAGGCTCTCGTTGGGCAAGTGGATCTCGTAGGCGTGCGAGAAATGGAACTCTTCGAGATTGGAGCCATCGCCGCCACGGTCGACGATCAGGAAGTCCTGAGCCTCGCCGAGCGGCGTCAGCACGCCATGCCAGAGATTGCGCCGGTAATTGATGCCTTGTCCGGGTGCGGTGATGAAGGCATGCGGCTCGCCCGGCCCCTGCTCCCCGTCATGGCAGACGACGACCAGGAAGGGGCGCGGCGAGAGCGGGATGAAGGCCTGGCTGCCGAAGGGATGGCGCTCGACCATGCTCAATTTCAGGGGCAATTCGTAGGGCGTGCCGCGCACCATCGAGATCAGCACGCGGGCGTTCGGACCGGTTGCTTCGGCGGTAGCCAGATCATGATAGCGCTCGGCCCTGCCGCCATTGATCGGGTAGTGGTTGTCGCCGCCCATGTCGATGACATCGCCGAAGGGGGCAAAGCCCTCGCGGGTCAGCGGCCGCGCGACGATACGGGTCACAGCGCGCGCCTTGCGATGCCGGCGCCGCCGAGCTTGGCGTGCCGGTTGACGTCCTTGTAGAGCAGATAGCGGAATTTACCCGGGCCACCGGCATAGCAGGCCTGCGGGCAGAAGGCGCGCAGCCACATATAGTCGCCGGCCTCGACCTCGACCCAGTCCTGGTTGAGGCGGTAGACGGCCTTACCCTCCAGCACATAGAGACCGTGCTCCATGACATGGGTCTCGGCGAAGGGAATGACCGCGCCGGGTTCCAGCGTGACAATGGTCATGTGCATGTCGTGGCGCAAATCTGCCGGATCGACGAACCGCGTCGTCGCCCAGCGGCCTTCGGTGCCGGGCATCGGCGTTGGCGCGATCTCCTGCTCATTGGTGAAGAAGGCTTCCGGCACATCGAGACCGTCGACCACCTCGTAAGCCTTGCGAATCCAGTGGAAGCGCACGGCGGCCCTGCTTTCGTTGCGAACCGTCCAGCCGCTGGCCGGCGGCAGGAAGGCAAAGCCGCCGGGCCGCAACACATGCGTCTTGCCGGCAAGCAGAACCGTCAGTTCGCCTTCGACCACGAACAGAGCGCCTTCGGCGCCGGCATCGGGTTCCGGCCGATCGCTGCCGCCGCCGGGCGCGACCTCGACAATGTATTGCGAGAACGTCTCGGCAAAACCCGATAGCGGTCGCGACAAGATCCAGACGCGGGTTTCGTCCCAGAACGGCAACGCACTGGTGACGATGTCCTGCATCACACCCCGGGGAATGACGGCATAGGCCTCGGTGAAGACGGCGCGGCCGGTCAGAAGCTCGTTCTGGCCGGAATGACCGCCATGTGGCGCGTAATAGGTTCGCTCGGGCATCCTGATCGTATCCATGGTTTCAAACCTATTGCGGAAGCATGTCCTTGAGGCGGAGCAGCGCGATGCGCTCGACCTGTTTGCAGGCGGTCTCGAATTCGACGCCGCGGCTGTTGCCGATGCGCGCCTCGAACTCCGCCAGGATTTCCTGCTTCGTCTTGCCCTTCACCGCGATGATGAAAGGGAAGCCGAAGGTGGTGACGTAGGCGGCGTTGAGCTTGGAAAACAGTTCGCGCTCCTTGTCGGTCAGCGCGTCGAGGCCGGCCGAGGCCTGTTCCCTGGTCGATTCCGCCGTCAGCCGTTTGGCCTTGGCCAGCTTGCCGGCAAGGTCGGGATGGGCGTTGAGCACCGAAAGCCGCTCGGTTTCGCTGGCGGAGCGGAAGATACGGCAAAGCGCATTGTGCAGGCCGCCCGAAGTGTCATGCGCCGGGCCTAGTTCCAGTTCGTAGGCGCGTTCGGCGATCCAGGGCGAATGCTCGAATACGCCGCCGAAAGTGTGGACGAAGGTCTCGAATTCCATCTTCGATGGGCGGAGTGCCGCCGGTTGATAAGGATTGACCTCTTGCCAGTGCTTGGCGATGTCGATGCGCCTCGCCAGCCAGACCTTGTCGTGCGACTTCACATAGTCGACGAAGCGCTTCAGCGCCGCCACCCGGCCCGGCCGCCCGACGAGGCGGCAGTGCAGGCCGATGTTCATCATGCGTGGCCGGCCGGCCTTGCCCTCGGCATAGAGCGTATCGAAGCTGTCCTTCAAATAGGCAAAGAACTGGTCACCCGAGTTGAAACCTTGCGGCGTGGCGAACCGCATGTCGTTGGCGTCGAGCGTATAGGGGATGATGAGCTGCGCGCCGCCCTCATGCTCGAACCAGTACGGCAGCTCGTCGTCATAGGTGTCCGACACATAGTCGAAGCCGCCTTCTTCCGCCACAATCCGCACCGTGTTGATCGATGTGCGACCCGTATACCAGCCGGTCGGGCGCGCGCCGGTCACTTCGTAGTGCAGCTTGATCGCCGCCTCGAGGTCGCGGCGCTCATCCTCGGCGCTGTGGTCGCGGTAGTCGATCCATCTTAAGCCGTGCGAAGCGATCTCCCAGCCGGCGTCCTGCATGGCCGCTACCTGATCCGGCGAACGGGCGAGCGCTGTGGCGACGCCGTAGCAGGTGATCGGCACTTGCGACTCGGTGAACAGCCGGAGCAGCCGCCAGAAGCCGGCGCGGGCGCCGTATTCGTAGATGGATTCCATGTTCCAGTGGCGTTGACCCACCCAGGGTGCCGCGCCGACGATTTCCGACAGGAAGGCTTCGGACGCCTTGTCGCCATGCAACACGCAGTTTTCGCCGCCTTCCTCGTAATTGACGACGAACTGCACGGCGACATGTGCACCGCCAGGCCATTTCGGGTCCGGCGGATTGGCTCCGTAGCCACGCATGTCTCTGCTGTAACGCATCGTCCCTCCCGCCGGGCACGGCCCGAAGTATGATCAGAATATCGAAAGGGTGCTTCTCGCATTCCCCCGAAAATTTTTGAAAGTGTTTTTGTCGCACTCCGCTCGACCGGGACTTATGCATCGCCTTTAATTGGCGCACAATTCACTGTTGATACTTGACCGTACCGGGCCAATTCGCTCGTACCGGAAATGGGAGGCGGCCAATGGCAGAAACGTCGAAAGCCGACGGCGGGCGTCTGACGACCCATGTCCTCGACACGGCGACCGGCAAGCCGGCGGCGGGACTGTCGATTGCGCTCTATCACCTCGAGGGCAAGGCGCGGACACATCTGAAGACCGTTCTCACCAATGCCGACGGCCGTTGCGACAAGCCGCTGCTCGCCGGCGCGGAATTCCGCACCGGCGAATACGAACTGGTCTTCGCCGCCGGCGACTATTTGCGCCAACAGGGGTTGAGCCTGCCGAAACCGGCCTTTCTCGATGTGATACCGATCCGCTTCGGCATGGCCGAGCCTGTGCATTATCATGTGCCACTGCTGGTCTCGCCCTACGGTTACTCGACCTACAGGGGGAGCTGAGGTATGACCAAAATTAGCATCCGCAACGAAATCCGCTTCATTCTCAATGGCAGGGATGTGGCGCTTTCGTCGGTGGCACCCGACGCGACCTTGCTCGACTGGCTGCGGCTCGACCGTTCGCTGCGCGGCACCAAGGAAGGGTGTGCCGAGGGAGACTGCGGTGCCTGCACCGTGCTGGTCGGCAAGCTGTCGGAGGGCGGCTTGGTCTATGAAAGCGTCAATGCCTGCATCCGCTTCCTCGGCTCGCTCGACGGCACCCATGTCGTGACGGTCGAGCATCTGCGCGGTTCACCCGGCCAGTTGCATCCGGTGCAGCAGGCGATGGTCGATTTCCACGGCTCGCAATGCGGCTTCTGCACGCCCGGCTTCGTCATGTCGCTCTATGGCTTGTGGATGAAGTCGCCTGGTCCCTCGAACGCGGATGTCGAAAAGGCTTTGCAAGGCAATCTCTGCCGCTGCACCGGCTACGAGGCGATCATGCGCGCCGCGCATGCCATCTCCAGCTACGGCAAGGCGGCAAAGGACCCGCTGGCCACGGAACGCAAGGCGATCACCGCAAGGCTCGAGGCCATGCGTGACGGCGCCCGGGTCGAGATCGGAACCGGCAAGGCGCGGCTGGTCGTGCCGGCCGATGTCGACGATTTCGCCGCCGTGCTGGACAAGGAACCCGGCGCTACCATCGTGGCCGGCTCGACCGATGTCGGCCTGTGGGTGACCAAGCACATGCGCGATATTTCACCGGCCATTTTCATCGGCGATCTCGACGGGCTTTGCACCATCTCGGAAGACAAGGGCGTCATTTCGATCGGCGCCGGCGTCACCTACACTGACGCCTTCGCGACATTGGCGAAGCGCATCCCGGCGTTGGGGCCATTGTTCGATCGCATCGGCGGCGAACAGGTGCGCAACATGGGCACCATCGGCGGCAACATCGCCAACGGCTCGCCGATCGGAGATACGCCACCGCCATTGATCGCGCTTGGCGCAAGTCTCACCTTGCGCAAGGGCAAGAAGCAGCGGACGATCCCGTTGGAAACCTTCTTCATCGCCTACGGCAAACAGGATCGGCAGCCGGGTGAGTTCGTCGAGGCCGTGCATGTGCCGGTGCCGGCCAAGGAAACGAAGTTTGCCGTCTACAAGATCACCAAGCGTCGCGACGAGGACATTACCGCGGCCCTTGGCGCGTTTTTCCTGAATCTGGCCAAGGACGGCACGGTGGCGGAGGTGCGCATCGCCTATGGCGGCATGGCGGCGACGCCGAAGCGGGCGTCTTCCGTCGAAAAAGCGCTGTTCGGCAAGCCATGGACCGAACAGACGGTTGAAGCGGCGATGGCCGAATATGCCAGGGATTTCACCCCGCTGACCGACATGCGGGCCTCGGCCGAATATCGCGCCCTGGCAGCGAAAAACCTGCTGCTGCGCTTTTTTGCCGAGAGCAGCGGCACCAGAGAGCCGGTCCAGGTTTCAAGGCACGAGGCGGCATGATGAACAAGCACGCTGCCCCCAACCTCAAGGCTGAAAAGATCGCTGGCGGCGTCGCCACCGATCAGCGCCACGATTCCGCGCACAAACATGTCAGCGGTACCGCCGTCTACATCGACGACATGCCGGAACCATCAGGCACGCTGCATGGCTGCCTAGGGCTTTCCGGTGCCACGCATGCCACCATCACCAGCATGGATCTTTCGGCGGTGCGTACAGCGCCCGGTGTGGTCGACGTGTTGACGGCCAGTGACGTGCCGGGCGAAAACGACATTTCGCCGACCGGCCGCCACGACGAGCCGGTGCTTGCCGACGGCAAGGTGCAATTCTACGGCCAGCCTATCTTCTGCGTTATTGCGCAAACTCGCGAGCAGGCGCGCCGCGCCACAAGATTGGCAAAGGTCGAATACAAGGAATTGCCTTTCGTCACCGACATCGGCGCGCTCGATCCGAAGAAGGACAAGCTCGTCACGCCGCCTCTCACCCTGAAGCGCGGCGATGCCGCTACGGCGATCCGTCAGGCGCCGCGCCGGCTAAAGGGAAAAATGCGCATCGGCGGCCAGGAACACTTCTACCTCGAAGGCCATATCGCCATGGCCGTTCCTGGCGAGGATCAGGACGTCACCATCTATTCCTCGACCCAGCATCCAAGCGAAGTCCAGCACATGGTCAGCCATGCGCTCGGCGTGCCGAGCAATGCCGTCACGGTGGAAATCCGCCGCATGGGAGGCGGCTTCGGCGGCAAGGAAACGCAGGGAAATCAGTTTTCCGCATTGGCCGCGATCGCCGCGAAGAAGCACCACCGCGCCGTGAAGATCCGGCCCGACCGCGACGACGACATGATCGCCACCGGAAAGCGTCATGATTTCCTCGTCGATTACGAGGTCGGCTTCGATGACGAGGGCAACATCCTCGGCGTCGATTTCATTTTCGCGGCGCGCTGCGGTTTTTCGTCGGACCTTTCCGGCCCGGTAACCGATCGCGCGCTGTTCCACTGCGACAACACTTATTTCTGGCCGGCGGTGCATGCGCAGTCGGCGCCGCTCTACACCAACACCGTGTCGAACACCGCCTTTCGGGGGTTCGGCGGCCCGCAAGGCATGGTCGGCGCCGAGCGCGTCATCGACGAGGTGGCCTTTGCCGTTGGCAAGGATCCGCTCGAAATCCGCAAGAAGAATTTCTACGGCACCAGTAGCGAGGGGGGCCGCAACATCACGCCCTACCACCAGACGGTCGAGGATAACATCATCCAGCGCATCGTCGCCGAGCTGGAGCAAAGCGCGAGCTATGCGCGGCGGCGGCGTGAAATATCGGCCTTCAATGCCAACAGTCGTTTCATCAAGCGGGGCCTCGCTCTGACGCCGGTCAAGTTTGGCATCTCGTTCACCGCCACGCATTACAATCAGGCCGGCGCGCTGGTGCATGTCTACACCGACGGTTCGGTGCATCTGAACCATGGCGGAACCGAGATGGGGCAGGGCCTCTACGTCAAGGTGGCACAGGTGGTGGCGGAAGAGTTCCAGATCGATCTCGACCAGGTGAAGATCACCGCGACTACGACCGGCAAGGTGCCGAACACTTCGGCTACGGCAGCGTCGTCCGGCTCCGACCTCAATGGCATGGCGGCGCAGAATGGCGCGCGCCAGATCAAGGATCGGCTGACCGATTTCGCCGCCGAAAAATATCAGGTGCCGCGTGATCAGGTGCTGTTCCTGCCCAACCGGGTGCGTATCGGCAACCAGGAAATCGCCTTCGCCGACCTCGTCAAGCAGGCCTATATGGCCCGCATCCAGCTGTCGGCGGCTGGTTTCTACAAGACGCCGAAAATCCACTGGAACCGCGACAAGGGCGAGGGCCGCCCCTTCTATTATTTCGCCTATGGCGCCTCGTGCTCGGAAGTCTCGGTCGACACGCTGACCGGCGAATACATGGTCGAGCGCACCGATATTCTCCATGACTGTGGCCGCTCGCTGAACCGGGCGATCGATATCGGCCAGATCGAGGGCGGCTTCATCCAGGGCATGGGCTGGCTGACGACGGAAGAACTGTGGTGGGACGCCAAGGGCCGGCTGCGCACGCATGCACCGTCGACCTACAAGATCCCGCTCGCCTCCGACCGGCCGAAGATCTTCAACGTCACCTTGGCCGACTGGCCGGAAGCCGGCGAGCCGACCATCCACCGCTCCAAGGCGGTCGGCGAGCCGCCGTTCCCGCTCGGCATGTCGGTGCTGCATGCGCTATCGGACGCGGTGGCCAGTGTCGCCGACAACAGGATCTGCCCGCGCCTCGATGCTCCGGCGACCCCGGAGCGGGTTCTAATGGCGATCGAGCGGCTGAAGAAGGAGGCCGGCGCCTGAATCCGGCCCCAGGGTCGGCAATGCGTGCAATCCGGGCCGAAAAAACCTATATTTCCCATTCGGGAACGTGAACCATGAACTCGAAAGTGCAAAGCCTGAAAGCCTTTCTCGCCAGCGCCGGTCGGGTTGCCCTGGTCGAAGTGGCCGGAACAAAAGGCTCGACGCCACGCGAGAAGGGCGCCTTCATGCTCGTCTCGCAGACGGCGATCTTTGGCACCATCGGCGGCGGTCAGCTCGAATATATGGCAATCGACAAGGCCAGGCAGATGTTGGGCAAAGAAGTCCGCATCGAGGTTGACGAAGTCTGCGCTATCCTAGACGTCCCGCTGGGTCCCGAGATCGGCCAATGCTGCGGCGGGCGCGTCGAAGTCTTGATCCGGCTCGTCGATGCTGCGCTTGCCGGCGACCTGGTTGCGGCCGCGGAAGCCGAGGAGGCGCACCTGCCGTACGTCTACATCTTCGGTGGCGGCCATGTCGGCCAGGCGCTGGCATCGGCGATCGCACTTCTTCCCGTGCACGGCGTCGTCATCGAGACGCGGGCCGAAGCACTGGAAGGCATGCCCGAAATCATCGAGACACGGCTGACAGCTATGCCGGAAGCGATGGTGCGGAATGCCCCCGCCGGCGCCGCCTTCGCCATCCTTACCCACGATCATGCGCTGGATTTCCTGATCGTCGCGGAAGCGCTGAAACGCGGTGACACCGCCTATGTCGGCATGATCGGCTCGAAGACCAAGAAAGCGACGTTCAGGACTTGGTTCCTGAAATCGGCGGACGGCAGCCAGGCCGAGTTTGCCCGCCTCGTCTCGCCAATTGGCGGCGACACCGTCAAGGACAAGCGCCCTCAGGTCATCGCGGCGCTGGCTGCGGCCGAGATCATGACGGCGCTGGTCAATCACAACGCAGCCTTAAATGCCGACCATCAAATTCCGCATGGCAAGGTGATGGCAGGCTAAGCTGCGCCGCAGCTAAACCGGCCGTTTCAAACCCAGATGGTCGCGCAGCGTGCGGCCCTGGTATTCCGTCCGGAACAGGCCGCGCCGCTGCAACTCCGGCACGACGAGCGTGGCAAAGGCATCGAGTTCCCCGGGGAAATATGAGGGCATGACGTTGAAACCGTCGGCCGCCCCACCCTCGAACCGCGTCTGCAGTTCGTCGGCGACTTGGGCCGCTGTGCCGACGATGCGCCAATGGCCCCGCGCGCCGGCAAAATGCCGGGCGAGCTGGCGGATGGAGAGGCCGTCGCGGCGCGATTGCTCGATCACCAGCGCTTGCCTGCTCTTCATCCCCTCGCTCTCCGGCAGTTCCGGCAGTGGCCCATCGATCGGATAGCGCCACAGATCGGAGATGCTGAGATAGCTGGACAGCAGCGCCACGCCGACATCGTCGGGGATCAGCTCCTGCAATTCCTCGTATTTTTCACGGGCCTCCGCTTCGGTCTCCGCCACCACCGGTGCGACGCCCGGCATGATCTTGATGTCGTCCGGCTCGCGCCCGTAGGCCGGCAGACGTCCTTTGAGATCGTCATAGAAGGCCTTGGCTTCCTCGAAGGTCTGCGCCGCCGTGAACACCACATCGGCGGTGCGGGCGGCAAGGTCGCGGCCGACATCCGAGGCGCCGGCCTGAACCATCACCGGCGCGCCCTGCGGCGAGCGCGGCAGGTCGAGCGGATCGCGAACCGAAAAGCTCTGGCCGTTATGGCCGGAAGCCTTGCCGTGCCACAGGCCGGTCACCACCTCGGCAAACTCGCGCGCCCGTTCGTAGCGGTCGGCATGGGGCTTGAGGCCCGTCGCGCCGAAATTGGCTGCTTCGATGGGGCTGGCCGAGGTGACCAGATTCCAGCCGGCCCGGCCGCCGCTCAGATGGTCGAACGACAGGAAGGTTCGTGCCAGCCCATAGGGCTCGTTGTAGCTTGTCGACGCTGTCGAGACGAGGCCGATGCGGCTGGTCTGGACGGCGAGCGCCGAGAGCAGGCTGATCGGCTCGAAACCGATCGAGCGCGACGTCTGGCTGGCAATGCCGAATTTGGCTTCACGCAGGCCGGCGGCGTCCTCGCAGAACACCATGTCGAATTTTGCCGTCTCCGCCGTGCGCGCCAATGCGATGTAATGGTCGATGTCGATGCCGGCGGTGACGTGTGCCTTGGGATGGCGCCAGGCGGCGATGTGGTGGCCTGTCGCCCACAGGAAGGCGCCCAGCCTCATCTGGCGAGCGGTCATCGGTCACCTCCGCCGGCAAGCCCGAGATGCGAGCGCAACGTTTTTCCGCGATAGCTTTCTCGAACCAGGCCACGCCGCCGCAGTTCCGGCAGAACCAAGCCGACGAAATCGTCGAGCGCTGAAAGCTGTGCCGGCATCAGGATGTTGAACCCGTCGCAGCTTTTCGCCAGGAATTCCTTTTCCAGCCTCTCGGCGACGGCAGCCGGCTTACTATCGGCGATAAGCGCGACGTTCGTCAGCACTTTCACAGCATCCGGATCGCGTCCGCACGCCGTGACACGGCGCCTGATATCGTCATAGCGTTCGGTCGCGCCCTCCACCAGTCCGCCGTCCAGCAGGATGACATCGGCGGTGCTAGTGGCAATATCGAAGTCGGATTCCTGCAGGCCCGACAAGACGAGCACTGGCGTATCCTGCGGCGACCGGGCGACGTTCAGCGGTCCGCGCACGGAAAAGAATTCGCCCTTGTGCTCCAGCAGGTGCATCTTTTCGGGGTCGTGGAAGCGGCCGCCGCGCTGGTCGAACAGCAGCGCGTCCGCATCCCAGCCCTGCCACAGACCTTGCACGATGCCGATATATTCCTCACTGCGACGGCGGAAATCGTTAGGCGAAAATCCTTCGGGCCGGCTGAAATTGGCTGCTTCCCGTGGCGCTTGCGTCATGGTTGCGTTCCAGCCACTGCGGCCGTGGCTGATAACGTCGAGCGAAGCGAAACGGCGTGCCAGATTGTAGGGTTGGTGGGCAATTGTCGAGGCAGCGGCAACCAAGCCGATCCTGCTTGTGACAGTCGCCAGAGCGGCCAGCAAGGTCGTCGCTTCGAAGGGCATCCGTTTGTTCGCGGCTTCGCTTTCGGACGCTGGCGCGGCATCGGCAAGCAGCACCATGTCCAGCCCGGCTGCTTCAGCCTTTTGCACGAAACCAGCCAGGCGGCTGAATTCCAACCCAGTCTCGAGTGATGGATCGGCGAGCGAAACGGCAAGATGCATTGTGGCGCCGTTGTCCATCGAGGGTTCCCTATGAGATGAAATGCCACCCGAACTATGTTCGCCACATCCTGGGATGGCAACCGCCGGCGCTGGGCCAAACCGCCGCTCACCTACCGGCCAGTCCCTATTTGCCGGCCAGCCTTTACTTGCCAGCAAGAAGATCGTTGATCAGCCGCTGGCAGCGCTCGGCCATGAAGTCGAGCAGCAGCCGCACTTTTGGGTCCTGCAGCTTCTTGTGCGGATAGACGGCGGCGAACTGCACCGGTGTCGGTGGCGTGCTGGGCAGGATCACCTTCAGCCGCCGGTCGCGGATGAATGGCTCGACCTCGAAGCGCGGCTTGTTGATGATGCCGCGGCCTGAAAGCGCCCAGCCGGTGAGCACGTCGCCATCGTCGGTGTCGTAGGGCCCGTGTACCTCGAATTTCTGCGGGCCGGTGGGGGTCTGCAGCGTCCACACATATTCGCGCGCGCCGGAATAACGCAGCATCAGGCAGTCGTGCTTCTTGCCGATCAGCTCCTGCGGCTCCAACGGTTCGCCGCGCGCTTCGAGATATTTCGGCGCCGCCACCAGCACGCGCTCGCATTCCATGATGCCGCGCATCCTGAGGCTGGAATCCTCGATGATGCCGAGCCGGAAGGCGACGTCGATGCCTTCCTTCATGATGTCGACATTGTGGTCCGAGAGCCTGAGCCGCACCTCGATATCAGGGTATTTGTCGTGGAAATCGGGGATGCCCGAAGCGACCAGCCGGCGGCCGAGGCCGAGCGGTGCCGTGACGCGGATGGTGCCGCGCGGCTGGCCGGAAAGGGCAGAGACCGCCGCTTCCGCCTCGGTGATTGCCTCCAGCACCTGCTTGGCGCCCCCGTAAAAAACCGTGCCATGCTCGGTCGGCATCAATTGCCGTGTGGTGCGGTTGAACAGCCGCACGCCAAGGTGCTTCTCCAGTTCCTTGATGCGGTTGGAAGCGACCGCCGGCGAAATGCGCATGTCGCGCCCGGCCGCCGACAGATTGCCGAGTTCAACGACGCGAACGAAGACGGCGATGTTGTCGAGATAGGCCATGCGGAGCACCTTCGCCGGTTTGCAGGATCAACCTAGTATTTTCCATTTTTTTTTGAAAGTCCTCGTGCGCCTCGCCTCTTTCCGTTTGCGCTCCAGCCCGTAAAGTCACCCAATCGGCAGGGACGATTTCAATGATGGATTTCGCGATTTTCTGGGATTGGCTGAGTTTTGCCGTGCGCTGGCTGCATGTCGTCACCGGCATCGCCTGGATCGGCTCGTCGTTCTATTTCGTCGCGCTCGATCTCGGCCTGCGCCAGCGTCCCGGCATGCCCGTCGGCGCCTTCGGCGAGGAATGGCAGGTGCATGGCGGCGGCTTTTATCACATCCAGAAATATCTGGTGGCGCCGGCCGAAATGCCGGAACACCTGACCTGGTTCAAATGGGAATCCTACGCCACCTGGCTTTCCGGCTTCGCCATGCTGTGCGTCGTCTATTATGCCGGGGCCGATCTGTTCCTGATCGATCCGAACGTGCTGCCGATGTCGGTGCCGGTCGGCATCCTGCTGTCTCTGGCAACGATCGGCGTCGGCTGGGTGGTCTACGATCTGCTGTGCCGCTCGCCGCTGGGCAAAAGCGACACCGGCCTGATGCTGGTGCTCTATTGCGTGCTGGTGTTCATCGCCTGGGGACTGACCCACCTGTTCACCGGCCGTGCCGCCTTCCTGCATCTGGGCGCCATCACCGCCACGATCATGTCGGCCAATGTCTTCATGGTCATCATCCCCAACCAGAAGATCGTCGTCGCCGACCTCATCGCCGGCCGCAAGCCCGACCCGAAATACGGCAAGATCGCCAAGCAGCGCTCTCTCCATAACAATTACCTGACGCTGCCGGTGCTGTTCCTGATGCTGTCGAACCACTATCCGCTGGCGTTCGGCACTGAGTTCAACTGGGTCATCGCCTCGCTGGTGTTCATCATCGGCGTGCTGATCCGGCACTATTTCAACTCGGTCCATGCGCGCAAGGGCAATCCGACCTGGACCTGGATGGCGGCACTCGTCCTGTTCATCGTCATCATTTGGCTGTCGACCGCGCCGAAGGTGCTGACCGGCGAACCCAAGGAATCCGCGTCGGCGCAAATCTATGTCGCTTCAGCGCATTTCCCGGCAGTGCGCGACACCGTGCTCGGCCGCTGTTCGATGTGCCACGCGGCGGAGCCGGTCTATGAGGGCATCTATCATGCGCCCAAGGGCGTGATGCTCGACACCGATGCGGATATCGCCAACCACGCCCGCGAAATCTATCTGCAGGCCGGCCGCAGCCACGCCATGCCGCCCGCCAACGTCTCTCAGATCACCGACAAGGAACGGGCGCTGCTGGTGGCCTGGTTCGAAGGCGCAGGGAAATAGCATGAATTCGACACTTCTGCGCGGCCGCACGCTGTCCTTTGTGCGCTGGCCGCAAACTATCGAAGACCATTCCGCCTGGCGCTACGAGGAGGATGGCGGACTGCTGATCCGTGACGGCAGGATCGTCGCCGCGGGTACTTATGCCGATGTTGAAAAGCAAGCCGACGAGACGGTGAAAAGGATTGACCACCGGCCGCATCTGCTGCTGCCCGGCTTCATAGATGCCCATGCGCATTTTCCGCAGATGCAGATCATCGCCTCCTACGGCGCCGAACTGCTCGACTGGCTGAACACCTACACTTTTCCGGAAGAAACGAAGTTCGCCAACGCCCAGCACGGCCGCCGCATCGCGCGGCTGTTCCTCGACGAAATGGTGCGCCACGGCACCACGACGGTCGCCGCCTACTGCTCGGTGCACAAGGCCTCGGCCGAAGCCTTCTTCGCAGAATCGCATGACCGCAACATGCTCAACATCGCCGGCAAGGTGATGATGGATCGCAATGCGCCCGACGGCGTGCTCGACACCCCGCAATCCGGCTATGACGACACAAAGGCGCTGATCAAGGAGTGGCACGGCAAGGGCCGCCAGCACTACGCCATCACGCCGCGCTTCGCCATCACCTCGTCGCCGGAGCAGATGGAGATGGCGGGCGTGTTGTGCCGCGAACATCCCGGCCTGCACATGCAGACGCATCTGTCGGAAAACCACGCCGAGATCGCTTTCACGCAGGAACTCTACCCGTGGGCGCGCGACTACACCGATGTCTACGAGCATTACGGGCTGTTAGGCAAAAAGAGCCTGTTCGGCCACTGCATCCATTTGTCGGAGCGCGAAGCGGATGCGCTTTCGGACTCGGGCTCGGTGGCGGTGTTCTGCCCGACTTCGAACCTTTTCCTCGGCTCCGGCCTCTTCGATTATCAGCGCTTTCGCCGACGCGACAAGCCGATCCGCATCGCCGCCGCCACCGATGTCGGCGGCGGCACCAACTACTCCATGCTGCGCACCATGGACGAAGGCTACAAGGTGATCGCGCTGAATGGCGAAAAGCTCAACCCGTTCCAGTCCTTCTGGCAGACGACGCGCGGCAATGCCGAGGCGCTGTCGGTGGTGGAAAAGATAGGCACGCTGGACGAAGGCAGCGACGCCGACATCGTCGTGCTGGACGCCAGGGCAACGCCGGGAATGCGGCTCAGGATGGAGACGGTCGAGACGCTGGCGCAGGAACTGTTTCTCCTGCAGACGCTGGGCGACGACCGCTCCGTCCGCGAAGTTTATGTGGCGGGGCGGCCAGCCAAGGCTGACATGAGCGCGGGGTAAGACCCCCTCACCCGGATTGCCAACCGAATTGCGAAGGCAATTCGGGGCAATCCGGCCTCTCCCCGAGGGGAGAGGAGGAAGCCGAGGCCCGTGCTCGTCTCTTCTCCCCTCGGGAGAAGGTGGCCACGCCACGGAAGCTTGACCGAGCGGAGCTTGTCGTACACACGACGTGTGACGATTTCGGAGAAAGAAAATGGCCGTTGCTGACGACATCGCTCTGATCAAGAGACAGGAAGAGACCCTTGTCTTCGCGACCTTCGACGAGGCCGTCGCTTTCAAAATCGGCTCCGCCATTCGCGATCGTGCAATCGCCGAAGATCTACCCATCATAGTCGACATCAGGCTGTGGGACCGGCCGCTGTTCTACGCCGCGCTGCCGGGCTCGAACGCTTCCAATCCCGACTGGGCGCGGCGCAAGATCAATGTGGTCAAACGGTTCCTGAGAAGCACCTATCGCATGGTGTTGGAACAGCAGCGCCCCGACCGCACCTTCAAGATTGGTGAAGGGCTGGATATTGCCGACTACGTGCTGGCCGGCGGTGGCTTTCCGGTGGCCGCCAAGGGCATCGGCGTCATTGGCGTCATCGCCGTTTCCGGACTGCCGGAGCGCGAGGATCACGGCGTCGTCGTCGATGCGCTGTGCGATCATTTGGGCGTCGACAAGCGCGGCTTGGCATTGCCTCGGGAAGCCGAATGACCGTGCTCGACCCCAAATCGTTCCTCGTCTCTATCTTCAACGCCGCCGTCGCCGCCGCCGATCCGGAACGAACCATCAGGGATCATCTGCCGGCCAAGCCCAAGGGCCGTACCATCGTCATCGGCGCGGGCAAAGGCTCGGCGCAAATGGCGGCAGCCTTCGAGAAAGTGTGGGACGCCCCCATCGAAGGGCTGGTCGTCACCCGCTATGGCTATGGCGCGACCTGCGAGCGCATCGAGATCATCGAGGCGGCGCACCCGGTGCCGGACGCTGCCGGCCTTGAAGCCTCGCGCCGGCTGCTGGCGAAGGTGCAAGGGCTGACGGCGGACGATCTGGTGGTGGCGCTGGTTTCCGGCGGCGGCTCGGCGCTGTTGCCGTCGCCGGCCGGCAGCTTGACGCTGGCCGACGAGATCGCCGTCAATGAGGCGCTGCTCGCCTCGGGTGCGCCGATCGCGGCGATGAACACTATCCGCAAGCACCTTTCCACCATCAAGGGCGGCAGGCTGGCGGCGGCCGCATGGCCGGCCAGGGTGGTGTCGCTGATCGTCTCCGATATTCCCGGCGATAATCCGGCAATGGTCGCCTCCGGCCCAACCGTACCGGATACAGGCAGCCGCGCCGACGCGCTGGCCTCGATATCGGCCTATGGCATGAAACTGCCGGCCTCGGTGATGGCGCATATCAATTCGCCGGCCGCCGATGCGCCAAGCCCGGATGACGAGCGCTTTTTGCGCAACGAGGTGCATCTGATCGCTTCGGCCGGTGTATCGCTGGAAGCCGCCGCTGCGGAAGCGAAACGGCAAGGCGTCGAGGCGGTTATCCTCTCCGATGCCATCGAAGGCGAGGCGCGCGAGGTTGGCGGTGTCCACGCCGCGATCGCGCGTGAAGTGGCGACGCGCAACAGGCCTTTCTCGAAGCCGGTGCTGATCCTGTCGGGCGGCGAGACAACCGTGACGCTGCGCGCAAAAGGCAAGGGCGGCCGCAATTCGGAATTCCTGCTCGCCTTCGCCATCGGCATCAATGGCGTCGACGGTATCAATGCGCTGGCCGCCGACACTGACGGCATCGACGGTTCGGAAAACAATGCCGGTGCCTTTGCCGATGCTTCGACCGTGTCGCGCATGCGCGCTGCCGGGGTGGACGCCAAGGCTATGCTTGCCGGCAACAATGCCTGGACGGCCTTCAACGCGGTTGACGATCTCTTCGTACCCGGCCCGACCGGTACGAATGTCAACGATCTCAGGGCAATTCTGATCAGGTAGCTGCAGCAATTCCAGGAAAACCGTGAAGCGGTTTTCCGTCCGGAATCGCGCAAAACAGACAATCAGGCGGCCATCAGCCGCTTCACCAGCTTCATATCCTGCAGGAACCGTTCGCGTTCAGCCTCCTTGTCCGCGGGTTCGCGGATGCGCAGGATGAAGGAGGGATGGATGGTGATGAACACGCGCAATCCGTCCTCGCGCTCGATCACTTGTCCGCGCATCTTTGTCACCGGAATCGCCTTGCCGAGCAGCGACATCGCCGCTGTCGCGCCGAGTGCCACGGCGAGGTTCGGCTTGATCAGCTCGAATTCTTGTTCGATCCACCAGCGGCAGGCCTGAATCTCACCGGAATTCGGTTTGGAGTGGATGCGGCGCTTGCCGCGCGGCTCGAACTTGAAGTGCTTGACCGCGTTGGTGACATAGACCTTTTGCCGGTCGACACCGGCATCGTCCAGGATCGCATCGAACACCTTGCCGGCCGGACCTACGAAAGGTTTGCCGGCGAGGTCCTCCTGATCCCCCGGCTGTTCGCCGACGAAGATCACCTTGGCATTGTCAGGGCCTTCACCGAAGACGGTCTGCGTCGCGTCGCGCCACAGCGGGCAGCGGCGGCAGCCTTTCGCTGCCTCGCGCAATTCCGGAATCGTGCTTGCATCATCTTCCGGTGCTTCGACGGGCTGCTTCGGCCAATGCCGTGCCTGCACCTTTGCGTGGTGCGGCGCGGGTGTTGTCGGCATCTTCGCAATCATGTCCTTGGCGGCCTTGTCCGCTCCTGCGATCATGTCTGGAATGAGCGAGGCCTCGGGAAGGTTCCGCCAATATTTCTTCGGCATCTCCTTCTGCATGGCTTTCACCTTCAATCGCGCCGGGTTGAAGATGTTCTCGAAATAGGTGCGCCAGAGCGCCTCGGTATCGTCCTGATCAGGCGCATCGCCCTTGGCCGCGCCCGGCCCGATCGCCAGCCTTTCGCCATCCCAGTCGGCAGAGGCATAAGGGGTCAGGATCGTCCAGCGCATGCCGGTGAAACGTCTGACGAAGAAATCGGCGTTGCGCTCGACGATGAAATGATCCGGCTCGAACCAGGCGACATAGCGCTCATCGGCACCGTCGCCGATTTTCCGGAAACGTACGAAGGCGTGCATCTTGTGGCTGTCGCGCCGCACCGCCTTCTCCATGGCCTCGAGCCGCCTGGTGTCGGAATCCGACGCGATTTCCAGCAGTTTAGGCTCGTCGCGCAATCGCCACAGCATTCGGTAGAGAAAGGCAAACCGGCCGGGATCGGAATGGCAGAACGCCGTTTCGGCATGCCCGAGGAAGTCGCGCGGTACGACGAGTTGCGCGCCCGCAGGCACTTCAGGCAATTGTGCCTGATCAGAGCCTGGCGCGACATGCCAGTCGACGTCCTCGGGCCTGACCTCATTCAAGGCCAGCCGCCGTGCCGCGTCACGCCAGCCCGCAAAATCCGTCTCGCTGTCGAGCCGAACTCTGTATCTGGCGAGATCGAGTTCCGCCGGCCGCATGATCAGAACAACGACAACTGTTCGCAGGAGGAGGCAATCTTTTCGCGCAGGCCGGCCTTGTCGGTCAGCGCGCCAGGTGACCAGCCTTCGGCGATGATGAACGGCCTGAGCTTGGCGATCGACTGGCAGATCCGTCCGACGTCCTCGAGCCGCATGCGCCGTTGCCGACGCGTCTCCAAAATCTTCGCCACCACCTTGGTGCCGAGACCCGGCACCCGCAGCAGCGCTTCGCGGTCGGCGCGATTGATGTCGACGGGAAACTGCCCCCGGTTGCGCAGTGCCCAGCCCAGCTTCGGGTCGATGGCGAGATCGAGCATGCCGTCGCTGCTGCCGGCGAGGATTTCCGGTTGCGAAAAGCCGTAAAACCGCATCAGCCAGTCGGCCTGATAAAGCCGGTGCTCACGCATCAGCGGCGGCTTCTGCAGGGGCAGCGACGACGACGAATCCGGAATCGGACTGAAGGCCGAGTAATAGACCCGCCGCAGATGGTAGCTGCCATAGAGCCGGGCGCTCGTGTGCAATATGCCGTCGTCAGATGTCTTGTCGGCGCCGATGATCATCTGCGTCGACTGGCCGCCCGGCGCAAAGCGTTCGCGCTTTTTGGTCTTCAAAGTCGGCTCGGCCTTCTCCTCCATCTTCTGGCGCAGCCTGGCCATGGAAAGCCGGATTGTCTCCGGCTTCTTCTCGGGCGCCAGCCGCTTCACACCCTCGTCGGTCGGCAGCTCGACATTGATCGACAGCCGGTCGGCATAAAGCCCTGCCTTCTCGACCAGTTCGGCCGAACTTTCCGGAATGGTTTTCAGGTGGATATAGCCGGAGAACTTCTCCTCCAGCCGCAGCCGGCGTGCCACTTCGACCATCTCGCCCATGGTCCCGTCCGGTGAGCGGACGACGCCGGAGGACAGAAACAGGCCTTCGATATAGTTGCGCCGGTAGAAATCCATTGTCAGTTTCACCACCTCGTCGATGGTGAAACGGGCGCGCCGCACATTGGACGACGATCGGTTGATGCAGTAGCTGCAATCATAGATGCAGAAATTGGTCAGCAGGATTTTCAGCAGCGAAATGCAGCGGCCGTCCGGCGCGTAGGAATGGCAGATGCCCATGCCCTCGGTGGAGCCGATGCCGCCTGATTCCAGCGAGTCCTTTTTCGCCGCGCCCGATGAGGCGCAGGACGCATCGTATTTGGCGGCGTCGGAGAGGACAGCCAGTTTTTCACGGACGGTGAGTGCGCTCATCCGTTCATGATATGTTCTTATCCGCCCTTATGCCACCTCATTTGATGGAAACGGCGAAAAAGTGATCGCCCGCCCGGCCCTTAGACTTCGTGCAGATAGAGGTGGTAATCCAGTTCGCTGACCGTGCGTGCCACGCGCAGGTATTCGGACTGTTTGATTGCCACGAAGGTCCGGTGCAGGTCCTCGCCGAGCGCGTTCTTCAGGAAGCTGGACGCCCGGGCCGATTCGATCGCGGCGCGCCAGTCGACAGGCATGGTTGTGCGCGTGACCGCTGCCTCATAGCCGTTGCCGGTCGTTTCGGGCCCCGGATCGAGCCCTTCATCCATGCCCTTGATGATGCCGGCGAGCACGGTTGCGGCGATCAGATAGGGGTTGGCGTCGACGCCCGACGGCCGGTGCTCGATGCGCCGGTTCTTGGCGTCGCCGGCCGGCACACGCAGCGCCACCGATCGGTTGTTGACGCCCCATGTCGGTGCCACCGGCGCATAGGATTGCGAGACGAAGCGCCGCCAGGAATTGGCGTGCGGCGCAAACACCAGCATCGATTCCGCCATGGTCTGGATGAGGCCGCCGAGCCCTTGCAGCAGCGGCAGCGACCAGCTCTCGCCGCCGGCTTCGGCAAAGACGTTCCGGCCGGCCTTGTCCTGCAGCGATACATGGAAATGCATGCCCGAGCCGGCATATTTCTCGATCGGCTTGGCCATGAAACAGGCGGTGACGCCGTGGCGGCGCGCCTGCGCCCGCACCAGCCGCTTCAGCATGACCAGATCGTCGGCCGCCCGCATCACATCCTTGCGGTAGTTCAGCGTCAATTCGTACTGGCCGGGCGCATATTCGGAAATGACCGTCTCGGCCGGAATGCCTTGCGCCTTGGCTGCGGCATAGATGTCGGAGAACAGCGGCTCCATGCCGTGCAGATGGTCGACGGAATAGACTTCCGTCTTGCCCGAGACGCGGCCGTCGAGCACGGCGCGCGCCGGCTGCACCTTGCCGTCGGCATCGCGCTCATTGGCCAGCAGGAAGAATTCAAGTTCGAAGGCGCCAGCCGGATAGAGGCCCTTGGCCGCCAGGATGTCGACTTGCCGAGCCAACGCCAGCCGCGGATCCGACGACATCGGCCGGCCGTCGAGCATGTACATCGCCATCAGCAGCTGGCCACGCGGCGGGCTCGTGCCGTAGAGCGGCACCAGCGTACCGGGGATCGGCCATGCCCTGAGATCGCCGTCGCCGGTAGTCCAGATCAACCCGGTCTCGTGCACATCCTCGCCGGTGATGTCGAGGCCCAGGATCGAGATCGGCATGTGGCGGCCGCCCTCGAAGATGCTCTTCAGCTCATGCCGGCGCACGATCTTGCCGCGGCCGACGCCATTGGCGTCGGTCAGCACGATATCGAAGGCCTCGATCTCGGGATGGGCGTCGAGAAAGGCGTGCGCCTCGGCTGATGTCGAGCCCGAAGGTGAGGTCATCATGGCATTGGGATTGTCCATCGCCGCTTGTCTCATGCCGCAAGCTTTGCCGCAACCGCGCCGAAGGCGGTGATCAGCCGGTTGACCTGGGTCGCAGTGGTCGCCGGCGAGATCAGCATCATGTTGTGGAAGGGTGCGATCAGCACGCCGCGATTGACCAGCGCGACATGGATGGCGGCCTCCAGTTCCGGCGCATGCGCCACTTCCGCCTCGGCGCCATTGCGCAGCGGACCGGGCGCGCAGATGAACTCGACGCGGGCGCCGACACGGGAAACATGCCAGGGCAGGCGATAGCGATCGATCACGCCGGTCAACCCGGCATCGAGCCGCCGCGCCAGGTGATCCATGCGGTCATAATTTTCCGGCGTCATCACCTCTTCAAGCGCGGCCCGCATCGCCGCGAACTGCAGCGGGTTGGCCGAGAGCGTCGTGCCCATGCCGGAATAGCCCGGCTCCTTGGTCCTATTGTAGTCCGCGTAGCGCGAGGCGACGTCGTCGCTCATGCCCCAGACACTGGCCGGCACGCCGCCGGCGATCGGCTTGCCCAGGACGAAGAAGTCCGGGTCGAGACCATATTTCCTCGTGTAGCCGCCGGGGCCGGTCGAGATCGTGTGCGTCTCGTCGATCAGAAGCAGTGTGCCGGCTTGGCGTGTCAGTTTGCGCAGGGCGTCATGGTAGCCCGGATCGGCAAGCACCATGCAGGAGTTGGTCAGCACCGGTTCGGCGATGACGCAGGCGACGTCCTTATCCCCAAGCGCGGCTTCGAGTGCTGAGATATCGTTGAACTCGATGACCTTGGCCGTACGGGTCAGGTCGCGGAACTCGCCCGCCAATCCCGGCCGGTTGACGGGCTTGCCGTCGATCAGCCGCACCATCGTCTCGTCGACCGAGCCATGGTAGCAGCCGTTGAAGACAAGGATCTTCTCCCGGCCGGTGACGGCGCGGGCGACGCGCAATGCAAAACGGTTTGCGTCGGTTGCCGTCGTCGCGATCTGCCAGAACGGCAGGCCGAAGCGCTGCTGCAGCAGCGGCCCGATGGCCAGCGCGTCTTCCGAAGGCAGCATATAGGTCAGGCCACGTCCGGCCTGGCGGCGGATGGCGCGCGCCACCGGCGGCGGCGAATGGCCGAACATCGAGCCGGTGTCGCCAAGGCAGAAATCGTCGAGCTTGTTTCCGTCGATGTCGGTGATCGTGGCGCCCTTGGCGCTGTCTACCAGGATCGGGAACGGCGTCGGCCAGTCGTTCATCCAGTGCATCGGCACGCCGCCGAAGAAGCCGGGCAGGCCGTTGCCGACCTTCGCCTGAGATTGCGGCCGCGCCTTGCGGAAGGCTGCCCCCTCGGTCTCGCGCAGATCGGCAATGCGGTCGCGGCCGATGCCGCCGATGGACGTCTTGGACATATCGCTGTGCATGAAAACCCCTCTGGTCGATTCCTCTTAGCCAATCCGTGTCTGCATCCGCAATTGGCCGCGCATCTGTCCTGCGTTGGCTCAGCCTTTGGCGGCGGCGCTTGACCGTGCTGCCGAAGTCGGCGCCAATATGAGCGGGAATTGAGGGGGGAGGGGTAATGAGGACAGTCATCTGTGTGGCGATGCACCTGTCGTCGGCGAGCGCGGCCTTCGCCTCGGGCGGCATCTGGTGCTCCACCGACGACACGGCGGCGACATTCGAGGTCGAGGCCGGCGTCACCAGAGGCATGGGCGGGCCGACCTTCAACTTTCGCGGCAACCTCGAAATTCTGAGCCGGCCTGCCAGCGACAGCCTGCGCAAGACTGTGTTCGAGGATTCCAACCTGACGCAGTACTGGCTCGACGGCAAGGAATTGCGGCTGAACATCTATCGTGAGCACGAGGCCGCGCAAAAGATCAACTCGGTCGAACTGACGATCCTGACCAGGACCAGCGACGAAGGCGTCTACGACGGGAGCTATACGCTCTCCATCTACGACGCCGCGGCGGATACGGACCAGGACGGCAAACCGGTTGAAATCAGCGGCAAAGTGTCGTGCGGAGCGGAGTGAGCGGGGTCAGGCCGTGATGTCGATGACGCCGCAGTCGCCTGCCGCGCTGCCAAAGGCGACGCGGCGTTCTTCCTTGTCCCACATCATCGAGGTGATGGCGCCCTTGCCCGGCCGCCGCAACAGCACTTCCTTGGCGTCGGCAAAACGCACCGCCATCACCATGCCGTCATCATAGCCGACGGCGACGACATCCTGGCTCGGGTGACAGGCGACAGCCGTCACCATGGCGTTGCCGCGCGTGCCGAGTTCCAGCGGTGCCTTGCCCATCGGCCCGTCCTTGCCGGAAAACGGCCAGACGATCGCCGCCGGCGCGCCGGAACTCGCAAGCCACTTGCCCTTTACGCTCCACGACAGGCTTTTGACCTTGCCGGGATAGCCGGTCATGCGCATGTGCTTGCCGTCGGCGAGCTTCCAGCCGTGCAATGCGTTTTCTTGCATGGTGGTGATGAGGAAGGCGCCATCCGGCGAGAAGGTGATGCCGGTATGGGCGCCGGCCCATTCGAGTTCCACCGGCTTGCCCTCGGCGGCCGGGAAATGCAGCGTCGCGCCATTGTAGCGGGCGACGCCGAAGCGCATGCCCTTGGGCGAGAAGGCCAGCCCCTCCACCGAACGCGGATGGACGAATTCCCTAGTCTTGCCGTCGGCGAAGCGCACGAAGGCAGTCTTGCCTGAGGCATAGGCGATGGCGCCTTGCGGCCCGGCGGCAACGCTGGTGATCCACTTCCTGGCCGCGCTTGCCAATTCCGTGGCCTCGCCGCCCGTTTTCACGGCAAACACCTTGCCGTCCTCGCCGCCGGTGATCAGCCGGTCATTGGCCGCATCATGGAAGGCGGCGAGCAGCCCGTCATTGGCCTGAACCGTCTTGTGGCCATGGTCGAGCCGATGGATGGCGCCGTCGGCCATCGCGAAATGCGGCACGTCGCCGAGAAAGACGGCGGCGATGCAATGGCCTTCGAGGTCTAGGGGGGCGACTGTGGGCATCAGGGAACCATTCCAATGAAGTTTGTTGCCATCCCCGGGAAGTCGCCAGCGCGGCCGGGTGTGGCGCCAACCTTCTCCCCTTGTGGGAGAAGGTGGATCGGCGCGCAGCGCCGAGACGGTTGAGGGGTGTTGGACGGATCGCCGTCGGTGCCCAGCTGGAGCACCCCTCATCCGACCGAGCTTCGCACGGCCACCTTCTCCCACAAGGGGAGAAGGACAGAAGGGGCAGCGCTAGCGTTATAAGGCTTGGAAATCAAGCCGCCTGGCAGGCGTCAAAACTCTTCTTCAGCCGCTCGGCGTCGAGTTCCCTGCCGATGAACACCAGCCGGCTCTCGTGCTTTTCGCCGTCTTTCCAGGCGCGCTGGTGGTCGCCTTCGATGATCATGTGCACGCCCTGGATGACATAGCGCTCGTCGTCGCCCTTGAGCGCGATGATGCCTTTCAGCCGCAGGATGTTGGGGCCTTCCATCTGGGTGATCTTCTCGATCCAGGGGAAGAATTTCTTCGGATCCATCTCGCCGCCGCGCAGCGACACCGATTGCACCGTCACGTCATGAATGTCGGAAGCATGCGCATGATGGTGGTGGTCGTGCCCGTCATGATCATGGTGGTGGTGATCGTGGCCGTCGTGGTCATGATGATCGTGATCGTCATGCGCCTCGAGGAAGTGCGGATCGTTTTCCAGTGCCCGGGACAGATCGAAAGCGCCGCGGTCGAGTACTTCGGTCAGGTCGACGCCGGCGCGGGTGGTACGATGGATCTTTGCCGCCGGATTGATGGCGCGGATCGTTGCCTCGACCTTGGCGAGTTCTTCTGACGTGACGAGGTCGGTCTTGTTGAGCACGACGACGTCGGCGAAGGCGATCTGGTCCTCGGCTTCCCTGGAATCCTTGAGCCGCAACGGCAGGTGCTTGGCGTCGACCAGCGCCACCACCGCGTCAAGCTTGGTCTTGGAGCGCACATCGTCGTCCATGAAGAAGGTCTGCGCCACCGGCACCGGATCGGCGAGCCCGGTGGTCTCGACGACGATGGCGTCGAAGCGGCCGGGGCGGCGCATCAGGCCCTCGACGACACGGATCAGGTCGCCGCGCACCGTGCAGCAGACACAACCATTGTTCATCTCGTAGATTTCCTCGTCGGATTCCACGATCAGATCGTTGTCGATGCCGATTTCACCGAACTCGTTGACGATGACGGCGTAGCGCTTGCCGTGGTTTTCCGACAGGATGCGGTTGAGCAGCGTCGTCTTGCCGGCGCCGAGATAGCCGGTGAGAACGGTTACGGGGATTTGCGTCTGTGCGTCGCTCATGGCTTGCCTCGAAAGTGCTGGGCCGCGAAAGATCCGGCCCTCAAAAGGGATTGTCGGTTCCATATAGGATGTGTGCCGGGCTTTTGCACGGGGCAAACCGATGGGCCAAACCGGCTTGCTACAATACCGGATTTTGACTGGCGAAAGCCGCTGTGATTGCCTAGCTCGGGATGCGGAAGGTCAATTTGAGAGGCATGATATGTTCGGCAAGCCATCCTCCTTCTCATTGAGCCGGCGCCAGGCGCTCGGGTTGATCGCGGTCACCGCCGGAGGTGGTGCCTTCCTGCCGGCCTCGGCAATGGCCGCTCAATCTTCGGCTGCCCAGGCTTCACCCTATGCCGGACTGGCCTTGTTCGAAAACGGCGCCGGTGTCTGCACCATTACGCCTGAAGTGACCGAGGGACCGTTCTATTTCGACCCGAAACTCGAACGTGCCGATGTCACCGAAGGCAAGAAAGGTATTGCCCTTGACGTCCGGCTGCAGGTTGTCGACGTGGACTGCCGCCCACTTGCCGGCGCCCGCGTCGATATCTGGCATTGCGACGCGCAGGGCGCCTATTCCGGCTATCCCGGACAGGGTGACGGCCGCGACGTCGACACGTCGGGCCAGACCTTCCTGCGTGGTTGGCAGAAAACCGATGCAAGCGGCATCGTCTCCTTCGCCACGATCTATCCCGGCTGGTATCGCGGCCGCACCACCCATATCCATTTCAAGGTCTTCCCTGACGACAGGTCGGTGATGACCGGCCAGTTGTTTTTCCCCGACAGCCTCAGCGAGCAGATCTTCACCTCTGTCGCGCCCTACAATGACCGGCCCGGCAAGCGCGACACTTCAAATGCCGATGACGGCATCGCCAGGCGGGCCGGATCGCAATCGCAGGCTGCGCTGCGCGAGTTGGAGGATGCCTATCAGGCGCTGATGATCGTGGCGGTGAAGTCCGGCTGAGCGGCGGTCACTCCACCACCACCACCCTGCTCGCGACGAAAACTCCGGCTGGGAATTCGTTTGTCATCTAACTGAAATAAACATCTGGCATTAGCCACGGCGGACACCACAATGCTTGCCGGCAAAGCTGTTTGAAGCACCGGAATCTTTTTGATCGTCGATTGCCAACCGGCCGGCTGCCTCTATGCTGCCCGCACCGGTACGGCCGAAGAGGGAAGACCATGGCCAAGGCGGACAAGACTGCGACAATGAGCCGGCTGCATTCCGCGGCAAGGCTGGCAAGGACGGCGCTGGCTGCCCGGCTTCTGGCGCACGGCTTCTATGCCGGCCAGGACCAGATCATGCTGGCGCTCGACCGTGAGGACGGCCAGACGCCGGGCAATCTTGCCGGACGTTTCGGCGTGCGCCCGCCGACGATCACCAAGACCATCAACCGGCTGCAGGCCCAGGGTTTCCTGGAGAAGCGCGCTTCTGAAGCCGATGCCCGCCAGGCCCACATCTTCCTCACCGATACAGGCCGCGACATCATCCACGCCATCGAGAAATCGGTGAAGAAGACCGAAAAGCAGGCGCTGAAGGGCCTCGACAAGAAGGACCAGAAGTCGCTGTCCAAACTGCTTGCCCGCATCGAGGCCAACCTCTCGAACGAGGAACTGGTGCTCATCGACGACGACGCCGAGTCGGACGACTGACCGGCGGATTGTCGCGGCAGGCGATCAAGCCGCCGCGGCAGAGCCCTGGATCAGCGATGACCAGCGTCCCGGTGTCATGCCGAACGCCTTCTTGAACTGCCTGATGAAATGGCTCTGGTCGCTGAAGCCGGCTTCGACCGCGATCTGCGCCAACGGTTCGCCGGCGGCGATCATCCGCCGCGCACGCTGAAGCCGGCGCATCACCAGGAAGCGATGCGGACTGGTCGAGAACGCCGCGCGGAAATGCCGTGACAAGGCATAGCGGTCGAGCCCGGTTATCGCTTCCAGTTCGCCGGAGCGCACCGGCCGGGTCAGGTTTTCCGTGAGATAGCCGCGCGCCAGTGCAGCCGCCCGCCACGCCGTCCGTGTCATCGGCTTTGCCGGCTGGCCGCCGTGCCGGGTCAGGCTTTGCATCAGTTGGACCAGGAAGTCGTCGACGAACAGGTCGTCGAGTTCCTGCTCCAGCGGCCCCAGAGCCGAAAGCAGCGTTGCGCAAAAGGCCGCGTCCGTCACCACGCCATCCCTCACAAAAGGCAGCGAAGCGCCGCCGAGGCAGTCGAGCATCAGCGACGGCTCCAAATAGAGCATTCGGTAGCGCAAGCCGTCCTCGGTGCCGGCGCCGCCGTCATGCAGTTCGTCGGGGTGTAGCACGATGATCTGGCCTGGAAGGCTGTGACGCGCAGCACCAAGATAGCGAAACGTCTGCACACCGTGCAGCGTTACCCCGATCGCATAGGTGTCGTGGCGATGCAGGTCGAACGCGCTGCCATGGAAGCGTGCCTCGATCCGCTCCATGCCTGCGGGATCGGGACCGGAGATAATACGGTTTTCCGCCGCATCGATGCACAAACGTCCAAGACCCTCGAAGGCCTGGCTGTCTAGATCGTGCGACATCGTCTCCTTAAGCCTCGCATTGGGGCACAAACCGAATGGCCAATGTCTCATGTTCGATACGAAATTTGCAATCGTGCTCAGGGAGGATCTGCCGGTCTGGCAGAAACTCAACGTCACCGCCTTCCTGACCAGCGGCATTGTCGCCCAGTTTCGCGACATCATCGGCGAACCCTATCGCGACCGCGCCGGCAATCTCTATAACCCGCTGTCGATCCAGCCGGTCATCGTTTTGTCCGCCGACCAGGCCACGCTGGGCACGATCCACCGGCGCACATTGGAGCGCGGCGTGACCACCTCGCTCTATGTCGAGGAGATGTTTTCGACCGGCTTTGACGCGGCCAACCGGGCCGTCTTCGCCGAATTTGCGCCTGAAGATGCCAAGGTGGTCGGGATCGCGCTTCGCGCCGACAAGAAGCTGGTCGATAAGATCACCAAGGGCGCCCGTATGCACCCGTAGCTTTCAAAGGCATCGACTAAGCCTGCCGCCGACACTTGTTGTGCCAGCCGGCTTTGGCGTGGCGACAGCCGACAATTGGCTTGCCGGGAGCCGGCAATTCCCGCAAAGGTGGGTCCAGCCCAGTTCCCACCCGGCCTGCAAGTGAGTGCTCCCCAAAGACATGTAGAAAGCGCGACGCCCCCGGTGGCGATCCTGTGCATGCTTTCCACTTACGTCTGCTTCACCTTCCTCGACACATCAAGCAAATACCTCGTCCTCGCCGGCATTTCCGTGCTGGTCGTTGCCTGGGTGCGCTTTGCCGTGCATGTCATCCTGGTCGGCACCCTGTTGCGCGGCTGGCGCCAACCCATGCGGTTTCGCCCGGTCAACCTGCCTGCGCATATCCTGCGCGGGGCTTTCCTGTTCGGATCGACCATATTCAATGTCCTGGCGCTCAAATCCCTGCAACTGGCCGAGACAACCTCGATCTATTTCTTTGGGCCGATGGTGATCACGGCGCTGGCCGGTCCGCTGCTTGGCGAGTGGGCGGGCTGGCGGCGCTGGCTGGCCATCCTGGCGGCCTTTGCCGGCGTCCTCATCATCACCCGACCGGGCGTCGGCGTGTTCGGCATCGGACATCTCTTCGCGCTCGGCTCGATGCTGTCGAACTGCTTCTACGTCATCATGACGCGCCGCATGTCGGCGACCGAGACATCGGAGAGCCTCATCCTGTTTTCGGCGCTGGCGCCGGCGCTGCTGCTGTTGCCCCTGCTGCCGTTTTCGTTTTCCTTGCCGCATGACGGCTGGCACTGGTTCGTGCTGCTGATGCTCGGCGTGTTCGGCGGCGTCGGTCACTGGCTGCTCGTCCAGGCCTACCGGCTGGCGACGACCACGGCTTTGGCGCCCTATCCCTATTCGCAGATGGTGTGGATGATCATTTCCGGATGGATCGTCTTCAAGCAGTTTCCCGACCGCTGGACGCTGGTCGGCGCCGCCATCATCGTCGCCAGCGGCCTCTACATCGTCCATCGCGAGCATAGGCTTCGGCTGCGGAGCCGCGCGGCCTCGGACGTCGAGGCCGAGGCGTTGGCAAAAAAACTTTGATTTGCCCCCGATCGGTGGCATAACGCCGCCTTTAAACAGTTTAGGTCTGGAAAGTCAGGTCCGGGGAGCACACGTCGCTGGCACAAAAAATCAAGCTTTCGACGATCGCGGATGCGCTCGGCGTGTCCACGGCCACGGTCTCGCTGGCGCTGCGCGACAGCCCTCTTGTTGCCGGGACCACCCGTGACCGCATCAAGGAACATGCCCGCGCCATCGGCTATATCTACAACCGACGCGCCGCCAGCCTGCGCACCTCGCGTTCCGGCATTGTCGGCGTCGTCGTGCACGACATCATGAACCCGTTCTTCGCCGAGATCCTGCGCTCGATCGAAAGCGAGCTCGACCGCAGCCGGCAAACCTTCATCCTGTCCAACCACTATGATCAGCTCGAAAAGCAGCGCACTTTCATCGATACGCTTTTGCAACTCGGCGCCGACGGCGTCATCATGTCGCCGGCGATAGGCACGCCGGCTTCCGACATCGTGATGGCCGAGGAGAACGGCCTGCCGGCTGTGCTGATCGCGCGCACCGTCGAGGGTGCCGACGTGCCGGTCTTTCGCGGCGACGACTCTTATGGAACAGGCCTCGCCACCAACCACCTGATCTCGCTCGGCCACAAGCGCATCGCCATGATCGGCGGCACCGACCAGACCTCGACCGGCCGTGACCGCTACCAAGGCTATATCAACGCGATGGAGGCGGCCGGGCTGGAAGTCAGGCCATCCTGGCGCATCGCCGGGCCGCGCACCAAGCAGGCCGGCTTCGAGGCCGCCGGACAGTTCCTGGCGCTGAAGGACAGGCCGACGGCAGCCTGCTGCTGGAACGACCTCGTCGCCATCGGCCTGATGAACGGCATTGCCCGCGCCGGCCTGGTCCCGGGCGTCGACATCTCGGTCACCGGCTATGACGACCTCGAAGAGGCGGCGATCGCGACGCCGGCGCTGACCACAGTCTGGAACGGCCAGCGCGAGGTGGGCCGCCGCGCCGCCAGCGCGCTGCTCGACAAGCTCAACGGGCAGACGGTGCGACCCTCGCAGGAATTGATCAAGCCGGAACTGCATGTGCGTCAGTCGACCGGCAAGCCGGTGGAGCGTGCATGACCAAGGCCGAACAGTTGCAGACCGTCGCCATCCTGGTGCCGGGCGATTTCAACGACCACGCGGTCGACCGCATCAACCGCACGTTCAGGCGTGTCAGAATTGAACGCGCCGATCCGGCGCTCGTCACCGACGAGATGCGCAGTGATGTGCGCGGCGTCGCTTCGTTCGCCGGCATCAACGCGGCGATGATGGATGCATTGCCCAACCTCGAACTCATCGCTTCCTTCGGCGTCGGCTATGATTCGGTCGATGTCGGTCATGCGGCGGCGAAAAACATCATGGTCACCAACACGCCCGACGTGTTGACCGAGGAGGTCGCCGACACCACGATCGGGCTGTTGATCAACACCATCCGCGACCTGCCGCGCGCCGAGACCTGGCTGCGCGACGGCAGCTGGGTGCGCAAGGGCAACTATCCGCTGAGCCGGCTGACCTTGCGCGGGCGCAGTGTGGGTATTTTCGGCATGGGCCGCATCGGGCAGGCCATTGCCCGGCGTCTGGAGGCCTTTGGCTTGCCGGTCGCCTACCACAACCGGCGCCGTGTCGAAGGTCTTTCCTACCACTATCATGCGACCCTGAAAGGGCTTGCCGAAGCCGTGGATACGCTGATTTCGGTCGCGCCGGGCGGCGCCTCGACGGAGAAGGCGGTCAATGCCGAGATACTGTCGGCGCTTGGCGCCAACGGCGTCTTCGTCAACATCGGCCGTGGCAGCACGGTCGATGAGGCAGCGCTTGCGGCAGCCCTTGCCAACGGCACCATCGCCGCTGCCGGCCTCGATGTCTTTGCCGACGAACCGAACGTGCCCAAGGCGCTGCTCGACGCGCCCAACACCTCGCTGCTGCCGCATGTCGGCTCGGCCTCGGACCATACACGCCGCGCCATGGCGGATCTGTGCGTCGACAATCTGGTGTCCTGGTTCACCGAGCGCCGGCCGCTGACGCCGGTGCCCGAGACGGCGCATGTGAAGGCTAGAAACTGATCGGTGGCTGCCACATTTATTAACGTCAGCTTAACCCTTTGGAATCATTGTTCAACCTGTCCGTGTACGTGGATGAAGAATGATGAAAGCACTTTCCGCATTGATCGCTGCCGCAGCGCTGTTTGGTGGCATTCAGCTGTTTCATGGCGGCAGCCGGGAAAGCGTAGCCAACGAGGCCGCCCCGTCCAACAGCTACAGGCTGGTCGCCAATGGCGATGAGGCGGTCTGTGCAGTCAGCCGCGGAGCCGAAATTTCGGACGGTTTGTCGTTGCTCACCGTTGCTCCCAAATGCCGTCGGCTCTTGCCGGGCATAGAACAGGCGAAGTTCTGGCGCGAGCAAAACGATGGCACCGTTGCCTTCAGCGCCAATGGCACCGATCCAATCGTCACCTTCGCGGCTGCCGATGGCGACGGCTACGAATCCTATGCCCCGGCGCTGCCGCTGCTGTCGCTGGCGGCCACCCGTGATAAAAAATCCGGCGACTGATTATTCCGCTGCGGCCCGCGCGCCCGCCTTCGCTGCGGCGTGCAGCCGAACCGCATCGCCGAAGGCACGGAATATTTTCACCGAATTGCTGTCCGACTTGACCCAGTATTCCGGGTGCCATTGCACGCCGACGGCGAAGGCGCGGGCGTCCCGCACCGAAACCGCCTCGACCGTACCGTCGGTGGCGACGGCCTCGACCTGCAGCTTCGAGCCGAGCCGGTCGATCGCCTGGCGGTGCAACGAATTGACCTTGATGTCGCCGGCACCGAACACACCGGCCAGGCAACTGTCAGGTTTGATCGAAATGGTCTGGTGGATGGCGAAGCGTTCGTCCTGCTTCTCGCTCACCGGCGCGCGGTGATCGAGCGAGCCCTCGCGCTCCTGGATCTCGGTGCCGAGCGTGCCGCCCAACGCCACGTTCAGTTCCTGGATGCCGCGGCAGATGGCGAGCAGCGGCACGCCGCGTTCGATCGCCCGGCGGATCAGCGGCAGCGTCGTGGCGTCGCGCGCCGGATCATAGGGGCCATTGGCTTCACTGGCGTCGCCGCCATAGAGCGAGGGATGCACATTGGATTTCGAGCCGGTGACCATGACGCCGTCGACCGACGACAGGAGTTCGTCGAAATCGAGCCGGTCGCCGAACGATGGCACCAGCACCGGGAACACGCCGGCGCCGGCGATCGCCGCTTCCAGATATTGTTGTGGGGCGGCGTGCCAGGTGTAGTTGTCGAACTGACAGACGTCGGTCGATATGGCGACGAGCGGCTGATGCATTTTGGCTCTATGTTCCATCGGGGCAAGGGATACCTGCCTTCAAAATAGGCGATCCCACGTTATTTTTCCATGCCAAGTTTCGGCGTGTCGCATGGGCCACGAAACGGCCTGTTAGACTATAGTTGCAGTGCAGCCGGGCTTCGCCGTCAAATCGGGCCGGCCTGCTGGACTCGACTTCTTGCCTGTGTATTGTCTCGAACGAACCGACACGGAAACCGAGGATTTTCTGACGTCGGCCTGTTGATCCAAAAGGGAGGAACTTCATGGATCGTCGTTCATTCATTCGCAAGGCCGGTGTCACCGGCGTCGGTGCCGCGGCGGCGGCGGCCACGCTGGCGGCGCCTGCAATCGCCCAGTCCAATCCCAAGGTGACATGGCGGCTGGCGTCGTCCTTCCCGAAGTCGCTCGACACCATCTATGGCGGCGCCGAGGTGTTCTCGAAGATGCTGTCGGAAGCCACCGACGGCAATTTCCAGATCCAGGTTTTTGCTGCCGGTGAGCTGGTGCCTGGCCTGCAGGCCGCCGACGCCACCACGGCCGGCACGGTCGAGGCCTGCCATACGGTGGCATATTATTACTGGGGCAAGGACCCGACATGGGCGCTCGGTGCGGCGGTTCCCTTTTCGCTCAACGCACGCGGCATGAATGCCTGGCATTACCATGGCGGCGGCATCGACCTGTTCAACGAGTTTCTCGCCACGCAGGGTCTTTTCGGCCTGCCGGGCGGCAACACCGGCGTGCAGATGGGTGGCTGGTTCCGAAAGGAAATCAACACGGTGGCCGACCTTTCCGGCCTCAAGATGCGAATCGGCGGTTTTGCCGGCAAGGTGGTGCAGAAACTCGGCGTCGTGCCGCAGCAGATCGCCGGCGGCGACATCTATCCGGCGTTGGAAAAAGGCACCATCGACGCGGCCGAATGGGTGGGCCCCTATGACGACGAGAAGCTCGGCTTCTACAAGGTGGCGCCCTATTATTACTATCCCGGCTGGTGGGAGGGCGGCCCGACCGTCCACCTGATGTTCAACAAGGCGAAGTACGAAGAGCTTTCGCCGACGTACAAGTCGCTGCTGCACACTGCCGCGCAGGCGGCCGACGCCAACATGCTGCAGAAATACGATTATCTGAACCCTGCGGCGGTGAAGCGGCTGGTGGCCGGCGGCGCGAAACTGCGCCCGTTCAGCCAGGAGATCATGGCCGCCTGCTTCGAAAAGGCCAACGAGGTCTATACCGAAATGGAAGCCTCCAACGCCCCGTTCAAGAAGATTTGGGAATCGATCAAGGGCTTCCGCAAGGAGCATTATCTCTGGGCACAGGTGGCCGAATACAATTACGACACCTTCATGATGGTCCAGCAGCGCAACGGCAAGCTGTAGCCGGCCGGACTTCTGCTCAAAAGCTCTCTGGGCGGACCCGCTCAGGGAGCTTTTCTGTATATGCCGGGAGGCGAAGCCGGCGGTTCAGCCGCGGCGCGGCACCACCAGAACCTTGACCTCGCCGGGCGCCGGCGGATTGGCGATCACCGCTGGCGCTTCTTCAAGCGACACCTGCCTGGAGATCAGCCTGTCGATCTCGACCGCACCGGAAGCGATGAGTTCGGCGGCGCGGCGATGGGTGTAGGGATTGAGGAAGGAACCGAGCACCTTCAGTTCCCGGAACAACAGGTCGAACGGCTCGAATTCCGCTTTCATGCCTTGCGGCGTCACGCCGACAATGACGACCGTGCCGCCGGCTCGGGCCAGCCGCATGGACTGCTCGACGGTCTCTCGCACGCCGGCGCATTCGAAGACGACGTCGACGCCACCTGGCGCCAGACCGGCCGGTCCGGCGATCGCATCGATGACATCGGTGGCTGTCGGATCGATCGTCGCTGTCGCGCCGAGGTCCTCGGCGAGGGCGCGCCGCGAAGCCTGCCTGGTCGACAGGATGATGGTCGTGGCTCCCGCCAGTCTTGCCAGCTGCACGGTGAGCAGGCCGATCACGCCGCCGCCAAGCACGACCACCGACCTGCCCGGTTTGATACCGGCCAGGTCGACGCCGTGCAGGCAACAGCCGAGCGGCTCGCAGAAGGCACCGTGCAGGGGGTTCAGGCCTACAGGCAGGACGAAAGCCTGCTTCTGCGGCAAGGCAAGATATTCGGCAAAGCCGCCGTCGCGATGAATGCCGATCGCGCACAGATTGCTGCAGAGATTGACTTGTCCCGCGTGACAGTGTGCGCAGCGCCCGCAGGCTATGTTGGGGTCGCCGGTAACACGATCGCCGATGGCAAAACCCGAGACCGATTTTCCGATCGCCTCGACGATGCCGGAAAACTCATGGCCGGGCGTCACCGGTGGCGTGCAAGGAAATTCACCGTGAAACAGATGCCGGTCCGTGCCGCAGACGCCGCAGGCTTCGATGCGCACCAGTAGCTCATCCGCACCGATGTCGGGCATGTCGACGTCGCGCAGCGTGATGTCGCCCACTGCTTCCAGCCGCACCGCTTTCATGGTCTTGACCATGCCGGTTCAGTTGAAGCTTGGCGGTTGCGACAAGTCGGGCTGCGGCGCTGCCGGCTTTGCCGGTGTCGGATCGCCGAAACTGGGCGGTTGCGAAAGGTCAGGAGCGGCCGGCGCCGTGGCGCCACCAGCGGGCGCCGCTCCAACCGCCGGCGGCGTGCCCAGCGGCGATAGGCCGGGCACCTCCGGTACCTTGTAGTCGATGGTGCCCGGATCGACGGTCGTTCCCTTGTAGTGCATCACCATTTGCGGGAAGGCGATGGTCAGCCCGATCATGATCACCTGGATGCAGACAAAGGGCACCGCGCCCCAATAGATCTGGCCGGTGGTCACCGGCGCGATTTGTTTGCCGGTGAGACGATCGAGATAGGGCACGCGCGCGGCCACCGAACGCAGATAGAACAGCGCGAAGCCGAAGGGCGGGTGCATGAAGCTGGTCTGCATGTTGACGCCCAGGAGCACGCCGAACCAGATCAGGTCGATGCCGAGCTTGTCGGCGGCGGGCGCCAGCAGCGGTACGATGATGAACGCCAGTTCGAAGAAGTCGAGGAAGAAGGCGAGGAAGAAGACGAGCATGTTGACGCCGATCAGGAAGCCGACCTCGCCGCCCGGCAGCGACGTCAAAAGGTGCTCGACCCAGATGTGGCCGTTGACGCCGTAGAAGGTCAGCGAGAACACCCGTGCGCCGATCAGGATGAACAGCACGAAGGACGACAGCCTTGTCGTCGAGGCCAGTGCCTGCTTGACGACGTCAAGCGACAAGCGCCCCTTGGCCGCCGCCATGAACAAGGCGCCGACCGAGCCCATGGCGCCGCCTTCGGTCGGCGTGGCGATGCCCAGGAAGATGGTGCCCAGCACCAGGAAGATCAGCGCCAGTGGCGGGATCAGCACGATGATCACCTGCTGCGCGAGCCTGGACATCATGTTGAAGTTCAGGCGCTTGTCGGCAATGGCGACGATGTAGATGAACAGCACCCCGGCAGTCGCGCCAAGAATGTCGGCATTGTCGCCATGCGCCGGCGCCAGATAACGATACGCCGCGTAGGAAACCGCCGATGTGACCAGCAAAGCCACCAGCAGCGACATCACGCCATGGCCAAGTGTACGGGCCTCGAGCGGCAGCGCCGGCATCGAGTTCGGCCGGATGATCGACATGATCAGGATATAGGACATATAGAGGCCGGTGAGCACGAGGCCCGGGATCAACGCGCCCGCGTACATATCGCCGACCGAGCGGCCGAGCTGGTCGGCAAGCACGATCAGCACCAGCGACGGCGGGATGATCTGGGCAAGCGTGCCGGAGGCGGCAATGACACCGGATGCGAGCCGGCGGTCATAGCCATAGCGCAGCATGATCGGCAGCGAGATCAGGCCCATGGCGATGACGGAAGCCGCCACCACGCCGGTGGTCGCCGCCAAAAGCGCGCCGACGAAGATCACCGCATAGGCGAGGCCGCCGCGGATTGGCCCGAACAGTTGGCCGATCGTGTCGAGCAGGTCTTCGGCCATGCCCGATCGCTCGAGCACGATGCCCATGAAGGTGAAGAACGGGATGGCCAGCAGCGTGTCGTTCGACATCACCCGGCTGCCGTAGAAATTATCCGGCAATGCGTGCAGGAGCGGCCAGGCGAGGTTGATCGATCCTCCGGAATAGGGAGACAGCAGCACACCGATGAAGAAGAACATCAAGCCGTTGGCGGCCAAGGAAAAAGCGACGGGGTAGCCGATCAGCAGGAAGATGATCAGCGAAGCGAACATGATCGGCGCCATGTTCTGCGCGATGAACTCCATCACGAACGCACCTCGTCGGCCAGCGCCTTGGCTTCGAGTTCGGCCTGCTCATGCACCGATATGAAGGGATTGGGGTCGTCCATGTCTCCGCGCATGATGGCGATCTTCTTGATGATCTCGGAGATGCCCTGCAGCGCCAGCAGGAAAAACCCGACGAGCAGGATGGCCTTGGCGGGCCAGATGATCAGGCCGCCGGAATTGTTGGACATCTCGCCGCTGCGAAACGACAGCGACACATAAGGAACGAAATAGATCACCATCAGCGTCACGAACGGCATCAGAAAAAAGACATGCCCGAAAAGGTCGATCCAGTGCTGCACGCGGCGTGGAAACAGGCCGTAGACGACGTCGATGCGGATATGTTCGTTCTGCTTCAGCGTATAGGCGGCGGCCAGCATGAAGGCGGCGCCGAACAGATACCATTGCAGCTCGAGCCAAGCGTTCGAGGATATGTCGAACACCTTGCGGATAATGGCGTTGGCGGCGCTCACCAGGATCGCCAGCAGGATCAGCCACGATATCCATTTGCCGATGAACTCGTTGGCGCGATCAATAGTCCTGGATAGAGCGAGAAGCCCTGCCATGCATTCCTCCCTTGTACCGGAGGCGTGCCGGCTTCCCCCTTTTTGTCCGTCACGCCACGTGGTCCAACGGTATGCCGCGCGTGGACTGACGGGTCAACAAGGATAGAGGCAGCGAATATCATCGCATCGCAGACAGTGCCCAATACCGGCGATCTGCCCTCGCGTCATGCAACCAAAGTCTGACGTTTTCAGGCGATTTTGCCGGTGTCGCGGCCGGCGCCGATCAGGATCAGCGTCGTGACCAGGAACAGGTACATCCACGCGTCGCGCCACTCGACCGGGAAATAGCCGGCCCACAGTGATTCGGCCATGCCGAAGACGGCCGCGCCGAGCGCCGCGCGCGGTGGCGAGAGATAGCCGCCGACCGCCGTCACGAACAGGATCTTCAGTCCGTAGACGAGGCCCGACCCGAAGCTGACATTGCCGTAATAGAGCCCGGCCATGACACCGGCCAGCGCGGCGCAGAAGCCGCCGAACAGCACCGCGTGCCGGAACACCGTGCGTACGTCGACGCCGCACATCGCGGCAGCCTTGGGGTCGTCGGAGACGGCGCGCCAGCACCGTCCGAAGCTCGACCGGGCAAAAGCCCAGCTTGCCAGCGCGATTGCCGCCACCACCACGGCGCAGTCGATAAGCTGGATGAGCGTCAGCGTTGCCTTGAAGGTCGCGCCCTGCGCGAAAACGATGGGCTGCGCCAGCATCGGCGGCAGCCACAGATCATGCGTGTCGGCGGCGATGCGGCTCGCTTCGGACAGCAGCAGCAGGATGCCGAGCGTCGTCACCACGATTGCATTGGGCGTGCGGTCGGCCAACGGTTCGAAGACACTGCGCGACAGCACGTGGCTGATCAGCGCGGCATAGAGGAACGCAGCGACGACGCCGAGCGCCACCGCCGCCAGCAGCGTCAGCCACAGCACCTGATAGCCGAAGGCCGCGGTCAGGATCATGGTCTGGCCGCAAAAGGCGAACAACGCGCCATAGGCGAGATTGGTGCGGTGCAGGATGCCGTTGGTCAGCACATAGCCAAAGGCGAGCAACGCATACAGCGCGCCCGAATGCAGCCCGTTCAGCACCTGCTGGAAGAAATAGAGCATGCAAAACCTCGAAGCATGCCGCCCAAAAGTGCGAAGCGGTCCTGGCCAACAGCATACTCAAAAGGCTGCGGAGACCACCGCATCCCGGAGTGAGGTTGCATCGCGGAATCTAACTTGTCAAATACGATTTATCGGTTAGATTTTCGCCATGACGGTATCATGGACCCCGCACCGTTTCACCGGCGGCCTGCTCGCGCTCGACACGGCGAACACCGTCGTGCTGCGCGGCGATCCGGAGCGGACGTTCGACCGCTTCGAAGATCCGGCCGAGATTGCCCGCTTCGCCGACGCGGCGAGCCGCTTTCGCGCCGCCGAGCTTGGCGAAAGGCCGCTGGCGGTATCCTCAGCGGTGGCGATCGCACCCGTCGTGCTGTCGATCCGCGAGGCGACGGACCGGCTGTTTCGTGGAGCGGTGTCGAAGGGCGCGGTCGCCACCGCTGATCTGCCCGGATTCCTGAGCGCCTGCGCCGAGGGTCTGGCCGGCAGCCGGACCGAGATCGGTGTGCCGGGAAGGCCGTTCGGTGATCCCCTGACGCCGATCGCCTTCGAGGCGGCGCTGGCGGTTTCGGCGCTATCGCTTCTGCGCGACGATACCGTCGCAAGGCTCAGGATCTGTCCCAACTGCACCTGGCTGTTCGTCGACAGAAGCCGCAATTCCAGCCGCCTGTGGTGCGACATGGCAGTGTGCGGCAACCGTCAGAAGGCAAGCCGTCACTATCGCCGCCGTCGCATGGCGGAAAATGAGGTCAAGAATGCGTAGCGGCCTTTCCCGTTCGATCCTTGTTGGCGCGGCGCTCATCGTGGCCGTTGCGCTCGGCGCCTGCCGCGACACCGGCGACGCCGAAGGCAAGCTGTTCGAGGTTTCCGGCAAGATATTCGTTTTCAACTACCGCCTCGCCAGGGCGACTTATGTGGTGACCCTGCGGCCGCTGAAGCCGATGGGAGAGGGCCAGGTGGCGGTCGCCAGCTTCCAGGATCCCGCCGGCGGCGCACCTCTGGTGGTCGAGCAGAAGGTCTGGCCGAAGCTCGACAAGGTGACGCTGGAGAGCCCGGCACTGACCTGCGTCGTCAAGAACAAGCCCTATGCGATTGCCATCAGCATCAAGGGCGCCGACGGCGCGGTCCTGCAGAAGATCGACACCACGCTGATGTCGACGGAAGACCAGTCGATCCTGCCCGACCGGCCGCTGGTCATCGACCAGCTCTACACCGCCAATCCCGATCTCGTCGGCCATCCCGACGGCAAGCTGCCGGGCGAGCCGAAGCCAGATTGCTCGAAAGGCGGCTGACGCGTCGCGGCCGCCCGTGCCGCAGCTGTAATGTTCATGCGCCGGGCAATGTCCGCGGATCGGTTTCATACCCGATTCAGGATGGCCGCGGACTGTTCGTTGCGCGTTGCCTGGCATCTGCGATTTTGTTTGACCTGCCTTGCAAGGGGAGAAAGGATGCGTCATCCGACCCCGACGTTGGCTGCCTGCCCCGCGTGGCCTCCGCAGAGGAAATGCCTGATGACGCTGCACGACGTCGCGCTCGACGACAAGTTCGATCTCGCAAAGGAGCGCATCTTCCTGTCCGGCGCGCAGGCGGTCATTCGCATGCTCTTGATGCAGCGCGAGCGCGACCGTCGCGCCGGCTTGAACACGGCCGGCTTCGTCTCCGGTTATCGCGGTTCGCCGCTCGGCGGCCTCGACATGCAGCTGTGGAAGGCGAAGAAACAGCTCGCCCAGGCTGACATCGTCTTCCAGCCGGGTCTCAACGAGGAGCTTGCCGCCACCGCCTGCTGGGGGGCGCAGCAGACGGAGCTGCTGGGCGAGGGCACTCATGACGGCGTCTTTTCGGTCTGGTACGGCAAGGGACCGGGCGTCGACCGCTCAGGCGATGTGTTCCGCCACGCCAACCTCGCCGGATCGTCGAAGCATGGCGGCGTGCTTGCGCTGATGGGCGACGACCATATGGCCGAATCCTCGACCAATGCGCACGCCACCGAATTCCTGTTCGTCGACACGATGGTGCCGATCCTCAACCCGGCCGGTGTCCAGGAGATCATCGACTACGGGCTCTACGGCTTCGCCATGTCGCGCTTTGCCGGCACGTGGGCGGCGATCAAATGCGTCAAGGACAACATCGAATCGACCGCCTCGGTCGATGCCGCGCTCGAGCGGCTGAACATCGTCGTGCCGGAGTTCGACATGCCGCCTGGCGGTCTCAACATCCGCCACGAGATCGACATGCTCGGCCAGGAAGAGCGGCTGCATGAACACAAGCGCGCCGCGGCCTCCGCCTTCATCCTTGCCAATGGGCTGAACCGCATCGTCTATTCGGGGGGCCGCAACCCGAAGATCGGCATCATCACGCTCGGCAAGAGCTATCTCGACGTTCGCCAGGCGCTGGAGGATATCGGCATCGACGAAGCGGCCGCCAACCGCATCGGGGTGAGGCTGTTCAAGGTCGGCTGCCCCTGGCCGCTCGACCTGCATCACATCGCCGGTTTCGCCCGCGGCCTCGACACCATCGTCGTCGTCGAGGAGAAGCGCTCGCTGATCGAGGTACAGTTGCGCGAAAGCCTTTATGGCACTGCCACCCAACCGGTCATTATCGGCAAGAAGGACGAGCGCGGCGACTGGCTGTTTCCGGCCAAAGGCGCGCTCGATCCCAACGAGATCGCCATCGCGCTTGGCGAGAGGATCGTCAGGACCATCGGCCCGTCCGAAGAGATTTCGGCGCGGGTGGCAAAACTGCGCCAGTTCCAGGCAATGCTCACCGAGGCCACCGACATCGGCTCGCGCACGCCGTTCTTCTGTTCCGGTTGCCCGCACAATTCGTCCACCAAGGTGCCGGACGGCTCGATCGCCGCGGCCGGCATCGGCTGCCACTTCATGGCGCTGTGGATGGACCGCAACACAGTCGGCTTCACGGCCATGGGCGGCGAGGGCGCGCAATGGGTCGGCCAGGCGCCGTTCTCCAAGCGCGAGCACATCTTCCAGAATCTTGGCGACGGCACCTACAACCATTCCGGTACGCTGGCGATCCGCTTCGCGCTGTCGAGCGATGCCAACATCACCTACAAGATCCTCTACAACGACGCGGTCGCCATGACCGGCGGCCAGCCGCACGAAGGCGGCCTGACCGTCGATATGATTGCCAGGCAGGTGCGGGCCGAGGGTGTCGACCGCATTGCCATCGTCACGGATGAGCCGGGCAAATATGCTGGCAAAGCCGAATTCCCGGCCGGCGCCACTATCCATCACCGCGACGACCTCGATCTCGTCCAGCGCGAGCTGCGCGACGTCAAGGGCGTTTCGGTCTTGCTCTACGACCAGACCTGCGCCGCCGAAAAACGCCGCCGCCGCAAGCGCGGCACATTCCCCGATCCCGACAAGCGCGTCTTCATCAACGAACTGGTCTGCGAAGGCTGCGGCGATTGCGGCGTACAGTCGAACTGCGTCTCGATCCAGCCGGTCGAGACCGAATTCGGCCGCAAGCGCAAGATCGACCAGTCGAGTTGCAACAAGGATTTCTCCTGCGTCAACGGCTTCTGCCCGTCCTTCGTCACTGTGCACGGCGCCAAGATCCGCAAGGCCGAGGGCCTGGCCGGCAAGGCCGATCCGCTGGAAGGCGTGCCCGTGCCGGCGCAATTCCCGCTTGGCGAGCAGGGCTGGGCGGCGATCATCGACGGCGTCGGCGGCACCGGCGTCGTCACCGTCGGTGCGGTGCTAGGCATGGCGGCGCATCTTGAGGACAAGGGCTGCGGCATGATCGACATGGCCGGCCTCGCCCAGAAGGGCGGCTCGGTGTTCACCCATGTCCGCATCGCTCGTACCCCGGACGACATCCATGCAATCCGCGTTTCGGCGGGGAAGGCCGATCTCGTGCTTGGCTGCGATCTCGTCGTGTCGGGCGCCAAGAAGGTGCTGACCGCGGTGCGCGAGGGCCACACCATCTTCGTCGCCAACACCGCCGAGATCATGCCCGGCGAATTCGCCCGCTCGGCCGATTTTTCGTTGCCGATAGAGCGGCTGAAAAAGGCGATCCGCGCGGCTGCGGGCGACGACAAGGCACATTTCTTCGATGCCACCCGCACTGCCTCGGCACTTTTCGGCAATTCACTCGGCGCCAACATGTTCATGCTTGGCTTTGCCTTCCAGCACAGCGGCCTGCCGCTGTCCGCCGAGGCGGTCGAGAAGGCGATCGAGCTCAATGGCGAAGCCGTGGCGATGAACATCGCCGCCTTCCGCTGGGGCCGTCGCGCTGCCCATCAGCCGGATTTCGTGCGCGGGCTGGTTGCCCAGCCGGGTCCGACCGCGGCTGGAAAGGCAGGCCAGGCCACGGATACCGCCGAGACGCTGGACGACATCATTGCCCGCCGCGTCGCCTTCCTGACCGCCTATCAGAACGCCGCCTATGGCAGGCGTTATGCCGGAAAACTGGCCGCGTTGCGCGCCGCCGAAGCGAAGGCCGTGCCTGGTTCGACCGCGGTGTCGCAGGCTGCCGCCAGGAACCTGTTCAAGCTGATGGCGATCAAGGACGAATACGAGGTGGCGCGTCTTTACACGGACGGCTCTTTCGCCGCCGAACTGGGCAAGCAGTTCCAGAGCTACGAAAGGCTCGAATTCCACCTCGCTCCGCCGATCATGGGCCGTCGCGGCAATGACGGAAGCCCGCGGAAATCGAGCTTCGGCCCGTGGATGATGAAGGGTTTTCGCGTGCTGGCGGCGATGAAGGGCCTGCGCGGCACTGCCTTCGACCTGTTCGGCTACACCGCCGAACGGCGCATGGAGCGGCAGCTGCTGGCGCGGTACGAGGCGGATCTGGAGCTCATCGCCGGATCGTTGGCCCCAGCCAGGGTCGATGCGGCGGTTGCGCTGGCCTCGGTGCCTGCCCTCATCCGCGGCTATGGCCACGTCCGTCAAGCCAGCGCGCAAAAGGCCGCCGGCGAGCGCCAAAGGCTGCTCGAACGCCTGTCGAGTACGCCGGCGCGGCCCGAACTTCAGGCCGCCGAATGATCGATACGCCTTGTTTACCTGAACGACAGTTTCCTTGCTTTCCGATGCGTCACCCGGCTTGACGGCAGGAGCGCGAGGGTCTCTCTAAATCTTTCTTAAGGCGGATGTGGCACTGCTTGGCTCCCCAGGGTTGGGATTCAGGCGTTGAATCTGCGAAAAAAGAACGAGATCCCGGTCGACGTCTATATTCCGTTCGTGGAAACCCTGTTTCGCGACGGGCTGACGCTTTCGATCGGCATTCTCGCGCAGACTTTCCTGATCGGCCTGGTCTGGTGGAAGAGCGGCGATCCGCGGTATTTGCTGGTCGCGATCTCGATGGTTCTCGTCGGTGTGTTCCGCATGAGAAACTTTCGAAAATACAACAGCATGCCGTCGCCGACGACCTGGGAAGAGGCGCACAAGCGTGAGAATGACTACATTCTCTATGGCTCCCTGCATGGCTTGACGCTTGGCGCTTTCTGCCTGCTCGGCATCTATTTCGCGCGCGATGGTTTCGCCGAAATCGCCTCCGTTTGCCTGACGCTCGCGACGGCGACCTCCATCGCCGGCCGCAACTACGGCTCGCCGCGCATGGTCACCATCCTGACCATTGCCTTGACCTGGCCGATCTCGCTTGGCTTCCTGCTGCGCGGCGACATCTACCATGTCCTCCTCGGGCTCCTGTCGGCGCCGTTCCTGTTCGCCATCCGGAAATTCGCCAACACCGTACGCGATGTGCTTTTTGCGGCCGTCTCGGAAGAGAAGAAGGCCAACCGCATTGCCCAGCGCTTCAACCGGGCGCTCAACACCATGTCGCACGGCCTTGTCATGCTCGGTCCGGACGGCCGCGTCGCGGTGGCCAATGCCGAGGCCGCGCATCTGATGTCGCTCAAGTCGCCCGACGCGCTGCTCGGACGGTCGATCCACGGTCTGTTGATGCGCGGTGTCGCCGGCGGCATGCTGGCGCCCAAGGATTGCCGCTACATCGAGGCGCAGCTGACGCGTGCGCTGCGTGAGGGTCGCGACCGCAAGGTGCTGGTTTCCCTCGCCAACGGCCAGCATTACGAGTTCTCGGCTCGCGAAGGCAGCCAGGAACTGGGCGTCATAACCTTCGAGGACGTCACCGCCCGTGTCGAGGCGGAAGACAAGATCCGCTTCATGGCACGCTACGACAATCTCACCGGCCTGCCCAACCGCGCCTATTTCCATGAATTGGTGGGCGAGGCCATGGCGTCCGGCGATCACGACCGTCTCTGCGGCCTTGCGGTGCTCGATCTCGACGATTTCAAGAGCGTCAACGACACGCTTGGCCATCCGATCGGCGACGGCTTGATCTATGCCGTTGCCGAGCGGCTTGGCGCCATTGCCAAGCAAGATATCACGGTCAGCCGTTTCGGTGGCGACGAGTTCATGATCTTCTTCGACCGCGTCGAGGATGAGAGCCATCTGACCAGCCAACTCGACGAGATTTTCGCCGGCCTGCAAGGGGAAGTCGACGTCGCCGGTCACGGGCTGCGCATTCAGGCCAGCGGCGGCGCGGTGCTGTCACGGGTCAAGGATACCGATGTCGACGCCATGATCGTGAAGGCGGACCTGGCGCTCTACAAGGCCAAGGAACTCGGCAAGAACAGCTGGCGATTGTTCGAAGCTTCGATGGATGCCGCCTTCCGCAACCGTCAGCTGATGAAGGCGGATCTGCGCACCGCGGTAGAGGGCAAGAGCCTGCGGGTGGTCTATCAGCCGATCGTGGCGATGAGCACCATGCGTATCGCCAGTTGCGAGGCGCTGTGCCGGTGGGATCATCCAGATCTCGGGCCAATCTCGCCCAGCATCTTCATTCCACTGGCCGAGGAAATGGGCATCATTTCCGAGATCAGCACCTTCGTGCTGCAGGCAGCCTGCGCCGAATGCGCCAAATGGCCCGACCAGACCAGCGTCTCGGTCAATCTCTCGGCCAAGGATTTCCGCAGCCGCGATGTCATCCAGAAGGTTCGCGATGCGTTGGCCGGCTCCGGCCTCGCCGCCAGTAGGCTCGAGATCGAGGTCACCGAAACGGCGCTGCTCGATGACAAGTCGCTGACGCGCCAGTATATTGAGGAGCTGAAGCAGCTTGGCGTGCGCATCGCGCTCGACGATTTCGGCACCGGCTATTCGAGCCTGAGCTACCTGCACAAGCTGCCGCTCGACAAGATCAAGATCGACCGCTCTTTCCTGATGGACGTCACCCAGAATCCCCGTTCGCTCGAGCTGCTCAAGGGTATCGTCAACCTGTCGCGGCCGCTGGGGCTTTCGGTGACCGTCGAAGGGGTCGAGACCTTCGAGCAGCTCAAGATCCTGGCGCTGCAGGTCAAGCCTGATCTTGTCCAGGGGTTCCTGTTCGGTTCGGCGCTCAGCGCTTCCGGCATCGAGACGATGTCGAACACGGTATGGCCCTTCGCCAAGGATATCAGGACCGCCAAAAAGGCGGTACGCCGCTGATTTGCGGCGCCTGGCGCATGGTGCCCAGGCACTGAGAGCCCATCCCTGTTTCCATCAGGATTGAACAGGCGCCCAGGCTTTAGGCATTCACTGCATTCGAGGTTTCTTTGCACATCGCGGGCCATGCCAGAATTTCAGCCGCTTCCCGTCATGTTCGAGACACGCTCTTTCCCCGTCGCGACGCAGAAAACGAAGAAAACCACCAATTTTAGTTTTATTTTAGCAATCGTTAACCTTAACGACTGGTAAACGGGCTGCTTCCTGTTTTCATCTTTTACATCCCAAGACCCTGTCGTAGTGTCGGATCGCGGCGGCAATGTACGGGGATTGAGTTGATGATTGTGCAGTTGAGTTCGCTTCGTCCGGTGACGGGCGAGGACGGCAAGGACGCCGCCGACACCATGTCCAGCTTCGCCCGCAACGTCTCGGCGATGCTTGAGCGGACAGAATACCGCCGCTGCGACAAGGGCGAAGATCTCGAGGACATCTACCGCCTGCGCTACAAGTCATATCGCTCGAACGATATGGTGCCCGACAACGAAAACCATACCATTCACGATGAGCTCGACGAGGCACCGAATGTGTACCGCTTCGGGGTCTATATCGACCAGGAACTCGTCAGCACGCTGCGTATCCATCACGTCACCTTGGCGACGCCGATGTCGCCTTCCACCAAGGCCTTTGGCGACATCGTCATGCCGATGCTTCGTGACGGACTGAGCTTCATCTGTCCCAGCCGGTTTGCGTCCGATCCCGAATGGTCGCGCGTCTACCCGCAGATTCCCTACCTGACGCTGCGGCTGGCCGGCATGGCGTGCTTCCATTTCAACGCGCCCTACTGCCTGTCGACCATTCGCGAGGATCACGCCGGCTTCTACAAGCGTATCTACTACTCGGAGAAGATCAGCGAGTCGCGCGCCTATCCGGGCGTTTTCAACAAGGTCGTGCTCTACCGCGCCGACGTCAACGCAATCCGCGAGCGGTCCTTCTCACGGTTCCCGTTCTTCCGCTCGACGCCAATGGAGCAGCGCATGCTGTTCGATACGCCGCATGTCGGGGAACTCGCGCCGCTGACCATCCTGCCGACGGCAAAATACTATCACGAAGCCGCCTGATACGGCAGGGATCCACACGATTTTGCAGGGCCGACAGGAGCCTTTTGGCGACTTCGGCGTTCTGGGTGAGGCCACGAGCAGCGCTCCGGGTCGATCTGAGGTTTTTGAGGGAACCCGCCATGACCATTTCCACACTTGCGCTAACCCCGCTCATCTCGCTGATCGCCGGCGTGCTGATCCTGGTCATGCCAAGGCTGTTGAACTACATCGTCGCGCTCTATCTGATCGTCGTCGGGTTGCTCGGGCTATTTCCGCATCTAGCCGGCTGAGGCGCCGGCTTAGGCCACGCAAGCGTCCGCCCTTCGGAGTTCCGCATCAAGCATCAGAATCCAGCGATCGGACTCCGTCGCGGCGTCGACTGCTGGCTTCAATCTTTCTTTGAGGCAGTTGTCGGTTGTTGTGCGGCAATAGCGCCATTGCTCTCGGCGCGGCTTTTCGCTATGTGCCTGAAAGATGTCTTCGAAGGGGTATTCCTATGGCTGATCACTCGCCGACTGGTCCTGTCGAACTGGGCGCGAAGATGGACTATGCCGAGCATGACCGCACCTATGCGGGCTTCCTCGCGCTGGCCAAGTACGGCTCGCTGTTTTGTGGCGCCCTGCTCCTGGCGATGGCCTTCGGCTTCTTCGCGGGCGGCTTCTTCTCGGCGACCATTCTGTTCGTGCTGATTCTGGCTGTCGGCGCCTTTATCCTCCGATAGATTTTTCCGACATCTTGTCCACGGCGCCGCCGCGAGGCCGGCCGGCGTCTTGCGGGAAATAGCTTCCGGCCGAAAGGATCATGCGGTGGGACAGACGGTTTTCATCCCTCGTGAGCTCGATGTCAACGAGCCGCGCGTCGCGGCTTCGCCCGATACGGTGAAACGGCTGGCGGCGTTGGGCTTCGACGTCGTCGTCGAGGCCGGTGCCGGTCTGAAATCGCGCATCATCGATGCCGACTATGCGAGCGCCGGCGCTGCTATCGGCAAGGCTTCCGATGTCGCCAAGGCCGATGTGGTGCTGAAGGTGCGCCGGCCTGGTGATGCTGAGCTGAAGAGCTACAAGCCCGGCGCGGCTGTGATCGCCATCATGGACCCCTACGGCAACGATGCCGCCGTGGCAGCTCTTGCCAAGGCCGGCGTCACCGCTTTCTCGATGGAATTCATGCCCCGGATCACCCGCGCGCAGTCGATGGACGTCTTGTCCTCGCAGGCCAATTTGGCCGGCTATCAGGCGGTGATCGACGGGGCTTCGGAATATGACCGCGCCTTGCCGATGATGATGACGGCGGCCGGCACGGTGCCGGCGGCGAAGGTCTTCATCATGGGCGTTGGCGTCGCCGGCCTGCAGGCGATCGCCACCGCGCGCCGGCTTGGTGCGGTTGTCACCGCCACCGACGTTCGCCCCGCCGCCAAGGAACAGGTCGCCTCGCTCGGCGCCAAGTTCCTCGCGGTCGAGGACGAGGAATTCAAGGCGGCCGAAACGGCCGGCGGCTACGCCAAGGAAATGTCGAAGGAATATCAGGCCAAGCAGGCGGCACTCACATCAGAGCACATCGCCAAGCAGGATATCGTCATCACCACGGCGCTCATTCCCGGCCGGCCGGCGCCCAAGCTGGTCTCGGCGGCGATGGTCGCTTCGATGAAGCCGGGCTCGGTGATCGTCGACCTCGCGGTCGAGCGCGGCGGCAATGTCGAGGGCGCCGAAGCCGGCAAGGTGGTCACCACCGCCAACAACGTCAAGATTGTCGGCCATCTCAATGTGCCTGGCCGCATCGCGGCGTCGGCCTCGCTGCTTTATGCCAGGAACCTGTTCGCCTTTCTCGAGACGCTGGTCGACAAGACGACCAAGACGCTTGCCATCAATCGCGACGACGATCTGGTCAAGGCAACGATGCTGACCGATGGCGGCAAGGTGGTTCATCCGGCTTTCGTGAAAGCCGACCAGCAGCCGGCAAAGGGCCAATATGTCGAGCCGGCCGCGATCCCGGCCAAGACCATGGTCGCCGATGCTTCGCCCAAGAAAGCCGCGCCCAAGAAGGCGGCCGCACCCAAGTCGCCCTCGTCGAAGCCGAAAGGGATCGCGTGATGGACCAGACCCTGCAGAAAGCCCTCGACCAGCTCGACCAGGCCTCCGCCGCCGTCCGGCTGGCGGTGCACAATATGGCGACCGCGCCCGGCGGCACTGACGCAGCCGGTGATGCCGCGCATGCGCTCTCCGGCGGAGCCATCGATCCCTTCGTCTTCCGCTTCGCCATCTTCGTCCTGGCGATCTTCGTCGGCTACTACGTCGTCTGGTCGGTGACCCCCGCACTGCATACGCCGCTGATGGCCGTCACCAATGCCATCTCCTCGGTCATCGTCGTCGGCGCGCTGCTTGCCGTCGGCATCGCCGCCTCCGGCATTGCCGCGGGCTTCGGCTTCGTCGCGCTGATGCTGGTTTCGGTCAACATCTTCGGCGGCTTCCTCGTCACCCAGCGCATGCTGGCCATGTACAAGAAGAAGGACAAGTAGAGCGCCATGAACGCCAACTTCGCGTCCTTCCTCTACCTCGTCTCCGGTGTCCTGTTCATCATGGCGCTGCGCGGCCTGTCGCATCCGACCACCAGCCGCCAGGGCAATCTCTACGGCATGATCGGCATGGGTATTGCCATCGCCACCACACTGGCTCTGGCGACCCCGTCCGCCGGTCGCTTCGGCCTGATCGTGCTCGGCCTTGCCATTGGCGGCGGCGTCGGCGCCGTTACCGCGCGCCGCATCGCCATGACCTCGATGCCGCAGCTGGTCGCTGCCTTCCACTCGCTGGTCGGCCTTGCCGCCGTCATGGTGGCGGCTGCCGCGATCTATGCCCCGGAAAGCTTCGGCATCGGCACGGATGGCGACATTCATGCCCAGGCCTTGATCGAGATGAGCCTTGGCGTTGCCATCGGCGCCATCACCTTCACCGGCTCGGTCATCGCTTTCCTCAAGCTCGATGGCCGCATGTCCGGCAAGCCGATCATGATCGGCGCACGCCACTTCATCAACGCCGCACTTGCCATCGCGCTCGTCGTGCTGATCGTGTTGCTGGTCACCACCGAGTCCAAGCTGGTCTTCTGGCTGATCGTTGCCGCCTCGCTGGTGCTCGGTATCCTGCTGATCATCCCGATCGGCGGCGCCGACATGCCGGTCGTCGTCTCGATGCTGAATTCCTATTCCGGCTGGGCGGCGGCAGCCCTGGGCTTCACGCTCGGCAATCTGGCGCTGATCATCACCGGCGCGCTGGTCGGCTCATCCGGCGCGATCCTGTCCTACATCATGTGCAAGGGCATGAACCGAAGCTTCATCTCGGTCATTCTCGGCGGCTTCGGTGGGGAGACGGCAGCGGCCGCTGATGACGGCATCGAACGCACGGTCAAGCAGGGTTCTGCCGACGATGCCGCCTACCTCATGATGAACGCCCAGAAAGTCATCATCGTGCCGGGCTATGGCATGGCGGTTGCCCAGGCGCAGCATGCACTGCGCGAAATGGCCGACAAGCTCAAGGCCAATGGCGTCGACGTGAAGTACGCCATCCACCCGGTCGCCGGCCGCATGCCCGGCCACATGAACGTGCTGCTCGCCGAAGCCAATGTGCCCTACGACGAGGTGTTCGAGCTTGAGGACATCAACTCTGAGTTCGCGCAAGCCGACGTTGCCTATGTCATCGGCGCCAACGACGTCACCAACCCGTCCGCCCGCGACGACAAGTCCTCACCCATCTACGGCATGCCGATCCTCGACGTCGACAAGGCGCGCACCTGCCTGTTCGTCAAGCGCTCGCTCGGTTCCGGCTATGCCGGTATTGACAACACGCTGTTCTACAAGGACGGCACCATGATGCTGCTCGGCGACGCCAAGAAGATGACCGAAGAGATCGTCAAGGCCATGGATCACTGATCCGGGATAAGCGCCGGGACACGCCAAGAAGAGCCCGGCTTCGCGCCGGGCTTTTTCTTGGCTGGCTTTCTTGGCTTGACGGCGATTTCGGCGCTACGATGACGAATTCCCGCCTCGACGGCGGGATTGTCGTCGACGGAGACGTTGGTGCCTGACCCGATCGCATCGCCGCCCGCCGGGAAAGCGCCGCGCAAGCCTGGCCAGGCGGTGGTGATTGTGCATGGCATGGGCGAACAGCGGCCGATGGATACGCTGCGAGGCTTTGTCCAGGCTGTCTGGAGCCATGACGCCAACCGCGCGCCGTTTTATGCCCATGTCGCCGATCCGGCCGACCCCGCCGGCGCGAAGATCAACCAGAGCTGGATCACTCCCGACAGCCGGACCAATTCGTACGAACTTCGCCGCATCACCACGCCCTACGATGTCGATGGCCGCCGCACCGACTTCTACGAGCTTTACTGGGCCGACATCACGCAGGGCACGACGCGAGGCCGGCTTGCCGCCTGGGTGACAAATCTGCTGTGGCGCAAGCCCGCCGACATACCGCCGGACGCCCGAAAGCTCTATCTGGTCACTCTGGTTGCCGTCATCATCGTCCTGGTCGCGACGCTCGCGCTTGCGACGTCGGTTTGGCAGCAGCAGATTTCGTGGACTGTCGGCGTCCTCGTCACCATCCTGGCATCGTTCGTCATCTGGTCGGTGGACCGTTTTGGCCTTCCCTATTTCGGCGATGTCGCGGCCTATGTGCGCGCTGAAGCGGCCACGGTAGAGAAGCGCGCGCTGATCCGCGACCGCGGCCTGAAACTGCTGAAGCGTCTGATGATGGACGATACCTACGATCGCATCGTGCTGGTCTCGCACAGCCTCGGCTCGATGATTGCCTATGACCTGTTGCAGATCTTGTGGTCCGATTTCAGGCCCCGAAAACTGGAGGCCATCCGCGACAAGGCGAAACTGAAGGCTATCCACGCCATCGACAAGGCGACGCTTGTTGCCGACGGCTCGGCATGGCCCGGCAGCCTTGACGATCTTGCCGGGTTCCGGCGCGATCAGTGGGAGCTCTATCGCCAACTGCGCACCAGGGACGACAGCCATCGGCCTTGGAAGATCAGCGATTTCGTCACGCTTGGTAGCCCGCTGACCCACAGCGAATTTCTGGTGACGCACAATCTCGCTGAATTCAGGCGCGGCATCGCCGAGCGCCTGTTCTCGGCATGTCCGCCGATTGCCGAGGGAGCGGCGGCCGGTGGCACCGTGCTTTATCAGGAAGGGCGCAACCGTTCTTCCGGCAAGCCGCAGCGGGCGGTGCATCATGGCGCGGTGTTTGCTGCGACGCGCTGGACCAATATCTTCGACCGCGGCAACGGTTGGCTGACGGGCGACCCGATCTCCGGGCCGATGGCGGAGAATTTCGGCCCGGGCATAGAAAACATCCAGGTCGAGCTGCGCGGTTCCCTCGGCCGGGTCTTCACCCACACGCTGTACTGGTCGTTGGCGGCGACCGGTATCGAGGTTGCCGCCGGCGATCAGCCGCGCTCGCATCTCGCCGTGCTGCGCGACGCTGTCGACCTCGGTCGCAAACTGGAGCCGAGCCAAGCCGAAGTGCCGGCGATTCCTCCCCGAAAATAAGAACGGATTTCAGCGAACGGGGCCAAGGCAGCGCCGCTCGACAACTTCAAAGCAAAGCCGCTCCGGGCGGGCCAGAGTGGCTTTGTTGCAAGTGCAGTTCAACGGTTGGTGATAAAAACCGCTTCCTCATCGTCGCGCTGCCTGCCGCCAAGGGCCGCGGCAGCACTGGCGATAAAGGCGCCGATCGCCAGCGAGAGCGCACCAAGCAAGGCAAACGTCGCGCTGGCCTTCCTGGCTGTGTCGGCGGCCTGCTGCGCCTTGACCTTGGCGTCCTGGGCCTTGGCGAGGACGGCATCCACCCGGGTCCTGGCATCTGCTTCCGAAAGCCCCGTGCGAACGGCGACCAGCTGCGACAGATAGGTTTTGTCGTCTGCGGAAACCTCGCCTGCCGCGGCGCCGGCGATCAGGATGCGCGAAGCCTGCCCAACCGCGGCCGCATCGCTGTCCGGATTGGCGGCCGCGAGCTTGCCCAGATCAGCCGGACGGAACAGTGAATCCACCAGGTAGGATGTCGCGTTGTCGGCCGACGCGCTGCCGGCATTGGCCGAAGCCCCCGCCGATGCGCCCATGGCCGCACCAGACGCGATGGTGGACACCGCCTGCACGCCCGAGCCTATGGCAGCGGAAAGCGCGGAGCCAAGCACGCCGACGACGAGCAGTGTGGCCAACGCCCAGGCAAGAAAGCCATGGGCGGTATCACGGAAATACACCTCGTCCGTGTGGATGCCGACCCATTTGGTGCGCAGGCGTCCGGCAAGGTAGCCGCCGACACCCGAGGACAGCCATTGCACGATGATCAGCCAGACGGCGGTGGATGCCGCGAAAGTGGTGACAGATGCGCCGGATCCCGACCAGGGCGACACCATGCTCAATCCAAGCCCGGAGCCCAGCAGCATGAGGATGAAGGTCAGCGTCGAGGCCGCGAAGGCACCGGCGATGATCGGTCCCCAACTGACGGCGGTGGAGGAGGATTCTGTTGAAGTGGAAACGTCGACAGCCGATAGGGTGGACTGCATAAGTGCCCCCTATCGTACGAACAGCATGATCAGAATGATGATCGGGATCGGTATGCCGAGCAACCAGAGCAAAATGCCGCGTCCCATGGAAGCCTCCTGTTAGAAATTGTGATCGATATTGTCACAATGTCTCGCAGGGACTTCCGTTCCGGCGCGTTGCAAATTGATTTTGTTGCCGCCGGTGGAACAATTGGCGCGCCGCAGCGCGCCAATTCAGATTTAACGTCCAGATCAGATATCCAGATTGGCGACCGACAGCGCGTTGTCCTGGATGAACTCGCGCCTGGGCTCGACCTCGTCGCCCATCAGCCGCGAAAACAGCGAATCCGCATCGGTCGCGTCATTGACCTTGACCTGCAGCAGCGAGCGCACGTTCGGATCGAGCGTGGTTTCCCACAGCTGTTCGGCGTTCATCTCGCCGAGACCCTTGTAGCGCTGCATCGTCAGGCCCTTGCGGCCTGTCGCAAAGACCGCATTGAGCATCGCCAGCGGCCCCGAGATGGTTTCGGAGACATCCTTGCGGCGCAGCACCGGCGGCGACCCGTAGACCTCGCTGAGGCGCTGTGCGTAGCGGTCGAGCTGGCGTGCGTCGGCCGAATTGATCAGCGCCAGGTCGAGATGCGCATATTCCTTGACGCTGCGCACCGTGCGCTCGAACACATAGCCGCCAACGCCTTCATTCGAGGTCGACATGCGGCCGGTCCAGCCGCGCTCGGTGTCCTCGGCGATGATATCGAGGCGTTTTGCAATCCGCTCCGCCATGTCGTTGGCGCGGCCGAGATCGGCGAACACGTCCGGGTTGAGCCCACCGGCGATCGCCGCCTGCTCGACGACGCCTCTGTTGTAGCGCGTGTGCAGGCCGTTGATCAGCTGGCGCACCGCCAGCGCGTCATCGATGGCGCCACGCAGGTCCTGCCCGATGCGAACCTCGCCCGAGCCGAGCGTAAGCGATGCTTCCTCCAGTCCCGAACCGATCAGGAACTCCTCGAACGCGCTCTCGTCCTTGATATATTGCGAGCTCTTGCCGCGCGTCACCTTGTAGAGCGGCGGCTGGGCGATGTAGAGATGGCCGCGCTCGATCAGCTCCGGCATCTGCCGGAAGAAGAAGGTGAGAAGCAAGGTTCTGATATGGGCGCCGTCGACGTCGGCGTCGGTCATCAGGATGATCTTGTGGTAGCGCAGCTTGTCGGCGTTGAACTCGTCCTTGCCGATCGAGGTGCCGAGCGCCGTGATCAACGTGCCGATCATGTCGGAGCCGAGCATGCGGTCGAAGCGCGCCCGCTCGACATTGAGGATCTTGCCGCGCAACGGCAGGATCGCCTGGTTCTGGCGCGAACGCCCACCCTTGGCGGAGCCGCCGGCGGAATCACCCTCGACGATGAAGATTTCGGATTTCGCCGGGTCGCGTTCCTGGCAGTCGGCCAGTTTGCCGGGCAGGGAGGTGACGCCGAGCGAACTCTTGCGGGTGATATCGCGCGCCTTGCGCGCCGCTTCGCGCGCCGCCGCCGCCTGGATCACCTTGTCGACGACCACCTTGCCTTCGCTCGGGTGTTCTTCCAGCCAGGTGCCGAGCGCTTCGTTGACCAGGCCTTCGACGACAGGACGGACTTCCGACGAGACCAGCTTGTCCTTGGTCTGCGAGGAGAATTTCGGGTCGGGAACCTTGACCGACAGCACCGCCGTTAGACCTTCGCGGCAATCGTCGCCGATCAGCGAGACCTTTTCCTTCTTGGTCAGCCCAGAGGATTCGCCATAGCCGGTGATCTGACGCGTCAGCGCGCCGCGGAAGCCGGCCAGATGCGTGCCGCCATCGCGCTGCGGGATGTTGTTGGTGAAGGCCAGCACGTTCTCGTGGTAGCTGTCGTTCCACCACATCGCCACTTCGACGGTGATCCCGTCGCGCTCCGCCCGGATGGCGATCGGCTTGTCGATCAGCGGTTTCTTGACGCGATCGAGATATTTGACGAATTCTTCGAGGCCTCCATCGTAGTGCAGTTCATGGCGCACGACATCGGCGTGACGGGCATCGGTCAAAATGATGCGCACGCCGGAATTGAGGAAGGCAAGCTCGCGCAGCCGGTGTTCCAGCGTGCCGAAGTCGAACTCGACCATGGTGAAGGTCTCGGCCGACGGGAAGAAGGTGATCTGGCTGCCGCTGCGGCCCTCATAGGTGCCCGGCTGCTTGTCCTGCTCATAGGTGCCGGTCGCCTTCAGAGGTGCGTCGGCATTGCCATGCGTGAAACTCATCTCGAAGATCTGGCCGTTGCGGCGGATCTTCAGCTTTAGCCACGCCGACAGCGCGTTGACCACCGAGACGCCGACGCCATGCAGGCCGCCCGAGACCTTGTAGGAATTCTGGTCGAACTTGCCGCCGGCATGCAGCTGCGTCATGATCACTTCGGCCGCCGAAATGCCTTCTCCGGTGTGGATATCGGTCGGAATTCCGCGGCCATTGTCGATCACAGTGACCGAACCATCGGGGTTGAGCGTCACTGTGACGAGGTCGGCGTGACCGGCCAGCGCCTCGTCGATGGCGTTGTCGACCACTTCATAGACCATGTGATGCAGGCCCGAGCCGTCGTCTGTATCACCGATATACATTCCGGGGCGTTTGCGGACAGCGTCCAACCCCTTCAAAACCTTGATGGAATCGGCGCCGTATTCGGCTTCAGCGCCGTTGTTGTTGTCGATCTGATCGCTCATGAAAACCTGTTGTCTGGATGCCGCCTGCACAGCGCGAAAAATCCGCGCCGAATCGCGCCTCTGATATCGACTAGATATAGGCGCAAAAGGCGGTTTTTCCAAGGTTTGCAGGCATTTCACTGGGAATGGCCGGCTGCCAATGGCGGGCCTCCGCCGGCCCCCATTTCACTTCGGCCAGCGGGTCCTTGAGAAACCTTGATCATGAACTTGTATCTCGGCGCCAGCCGCCTGCTGCGATCGCGCCCCGGCGTCATGTCGGGCGGGCGGCCGGATCAGGCGGTGGTCGTCGTTGGCGATGACCAGGGCCAGGCGCCACCACTGCGGTGGCGGTGGTGAGCATAGGCAGCAAGGCAAACAGCAAGCGCAAATCGAACTGCCCCCCAGCTCGTTCCTGTGCACGACCACCTCTCTATGGCAGCAAACCGGGGTTTTTTGCGGAAAACCAGCGTTTTCAGCCTGCCCGCATCGGCTTCAAAGCCTCGCTCCAGCGCAGCAGCTCGTCGAGCATGGTTTTGGCTCCGCCCTGCACCTGTTCGCTGGCGTTGAAAGCGCCATTTTCGTCGAGCAGTTTCTGGTACATCGGCAGCGCGACGCCTTCCGGGATCGGCATGACACCTACCGAGGTCAGCAGCGGCTTCAGCGCTTGCGCCGCGCGCAGGCCGCCGGAGACGCCGCCATAGCTGAAAATGGCGGCTGCCTTGTACTTCCATTCGCGCGAGAGATAGTCGATCGCGTTGACGATCGCCGGCGCCACGAAATAATTGTATTCCGGCGCCACGAAGACGAAGGCATCGGCGGCATCGATCGCCTTGGACCAGGCTTTGGTATGATCGTTCTGGTAGTTGCCAAGCCTTGGATGGTGCGGTTCGTCCAGCACCGGAAGCTTGAACGCATTGATGTCGGTCAGTACAGGCTCGAATTTCCCGTGCTCGCGCGCGAACCTCTCCAGCCACTCGGCAAAAATCGGTCCGGCGCGGCCTGGCCGCGTGCTGCCGATGATGATGTTCAACTGGTGCTTCAAGCTGGGCTCCTGCGGTGGCGGTATCCATTGGTGACTGCCACCTAGGGCATGCCGCTCGGGGCAACAAGAAGGCACCTCGCGGTAACCGGTCACATTCCGGAGAGTAGGGCCTTGCCGTTCGGTCACATGGACGCCTGCTTTGCGGCCCACTACATTGGGTCATCAGCGGAGCACAGCATGGACATCCAGCCCGCCCCCTTCATTCCCCCGGCGCCGAAGCCGCGCACGACGCCGCCCTCGACGTTGGAGATGATCCGCATCGTCTACCGCAACCCGCTCGAATTGTGGGGTGAGCATACCTATAACGAGCCGTGGATCTCGGCGAACGGCGTTGGCGGACATCTGATCGTCGCCAATGATCCCGCCCTGATCCGGCATGTGCTGGTCGACAACGCCAGGAACTACAAGATGGCGACGGTGCGCCAGAAGATCCTGCGGCCGATCCTGCGCGACGGCCTGCTCACCGCCGAGGGCGAGGTCTGGAAGCGGTCGCGCAAGGCGATGGCGCCGGTGTTCACGCCGCGCCACATCTTCGGCTTCGCCCAGCCGATGCTGAGGCGCACGCAGGACTTCGTCACCCGTTACGAAGACGGCGGCACGTCTGACATCGCCCATGACATGACGCTGCTCACTTATGACATCCTGGCCGAGACGCTGTTTTCCGGCGAGATATCAGGCGAGCCCGGCAGTTTCGCCAACGAGATCGACCGCCTGTTCGAGACCATGGGTCGCGTCGATCCGCTCGACCTGTTGCGTGCGCCCGACTGGCTGCCGAGGCTGACCCGCATCCGTGGCCGCAAGACCATGGCCTATTTCCGCAAGATCGTCACCGACACGGTCAAGATGCGCGAAGCGAAATTCAAGCGCGATCCCGATGCCGTGCCGCAGGATTTCCTGACACTGCTGCTCAAGGCCGAGGGACCCGACGGACTGACGCGGGCCGAGGTCGAGGATAACATCATCACCTTCATCGGCGCCGGCCATGAGACGACGGCGCGTGCGCTCGGCTGGACGCTCTATTGCCTGGCTGAATCACCTTGGGAGCGCAACCGGGTCGAGCAGGAGATCGACCAGGTGCTGGAGCGCGAGCCCGATCCGACGAAATGGCTCGATGCCATGCCGTTCACGCGCGCGGCTTTCGACGAAGCGCTCAGGCTCTATCCGCCGGCGCCGTCGATCAACCGCGAGCCGATCGAACCGGAAATGTGGAAGGATCTTCATATCCCCAAGCACGCCGCGGTGCTGGTGATGCCTTGGGTCGTGCATCGCCACAGGAAACTGTGGGACCGGCCGGATGCCTTCCTGCCGGAGCGCTTCCACCCGGGAAATCGCGAAAAGATCGACCGCTTCCAGTATCTGCCGTTTGGCGCCGGCCCACGCGTCTGCATCGGCGCCAGCTTCGCCATGCAGGAGGCGATCATCGCGCTGGCGATCATGCTGTCGCGCTTCCGCTTCGACACCACCGCCGAAACGAAACCCTGGCCGGTACAGAAACTGACCACGCAGCCGCAAGGCGGTCTACCGATGCAGGTCACGCCGCGTTAGGCGTGACACCTTCAGGCAGTTGCGCCGAATTAGGCCGCGGGCTTGCGTTGCTGGAACTGGCCGGCGGCGCGGTAGCGCCAGAGATAGCTGGGCAGGATCGTCGCGATCGACTGCGACTGGATGCCTAGCCCCGCAAGCGTCCTGTTGGTCTGGTTGGCGGCGTCCGAAACGATGTTGTGCTCGCGCAGCTGCATCACCTGGTCCTTGGTCAGCAGCGGGTTGGGCAGGAGACCGAGGATCGAGGCCTGGATGTTGGCCACCCACCACGGAACCGGCACCAGCAGCCGCTTGCGCTCGATCACGTCGAGCAGCTCTTCCATACACTGCTTGAAGGTGAGCACCTTCGGTCCGCCGAGTTCATAGATCTGGCCGCCATCCACCTTGCCGTCGACCGAGCGCGCCACCGCTTCGGCCACGTCGCCGACATAGACCGGCTGAAACTTGGTCTGGCCGCCGCCGATCAGCGGCAGCACCGGCGAATAGCGCGCCATGTTGGCGAAGCGGTTGAAGAAGCCGTCTTCGGGTCCGAAATTGATCGACGGCCGGAAGATCACGGCGTCCTTGATCGTCTCCAGCACAGCCTTTTCGCCAAGCGCCTTGGTGCGCGCGTAGTCTGATTCGGAGTCCAGATCGGCGCCAAGCGCAGAAATGTGGGTCAGGCCGGCGCCGACCGAGCGCGCGGCCTCGGCCACTGCGCGGGCGCCGAACTCGTGCACGGCGGAGAATTTCTGCCGGCCGCTCTCATGCAGGATGGCGACCAGATTGACGACATGGTCGGCGCCTTGCACGGCGCGGTCTACCGACCAGCGCACGCGCACATTGGCCTGGACCGGCTGGATCTGGCCGACATTGCCGAGCGGCTGCAAATGGCCGGCGAGATCGGGCCGCCGGCAGGCGACCCTGATGCGATAGCCGCGCTTGGCCAACGCGCGCACGACATGGCGGCCGACAAAGCCTGACCCGCCAAAGACGACGACGAGCTTTGGGGTCTGCAGGATTTCGGTCATGGCTGGCTCCGGCGCTCGCAGGCTTGGCTGAAGCCGTTTCATAATCCGTTTCGTGCCAAAGGCAAAGGGCGACGCGTCGTCGCTGTCAGCCTGTCAGAACGCTTTGCCGATACGGTTGTCGACCGAATGGCGGTTGCCGCCGCGAATGACGAAGAAGAGCAGGATCGCTGCCCACAGCAGCGACTTTTCCGCACCCGAATAGCCTTGGCCCATGGTGACCCAGTGGAACCAGACCGTGACCAGCAGCACGAACAGGCCGGCAAAGGCGGCCGGCCGCGTCAAAAACCCGATGGCGATGAAGATGCCGCCGAAGAATTCAGTGCAGGCCAGAAGCAACGACCACAACGCGCCCGGACAGAAGCCGAGACCCTCGACCATCTCGGCAGCGCCGAAAGGATTGGTGATCTTCTGCGAACCGTGGATCGCGAGAAACCCGCCGGCGACGACGCGAAGAACGGTTTCGGCACCATCGTGCAGGGCCGCGTAAAACCTGCCAAGGACCGGGATGACAAGGGCGTTGCGGGGATTGTCCGTGCTTGCCGACATTGTAGCTCCTCTGTTTTGCTCAATCAGCGCAAACGGCCGATCAGGTTGGTCGAAGTCAAATAAACAAAAGTTGACCAAAACGAGAATGTTTTACCATCGTGCGATCAAAACGCAGAAAACCCCGCTGAAGCGGGGTTTTCCGGGTGACATCCATGCGAAGCCAGGGGCCGACGGCGCGGCCTGACCTGAGACGGTATCAGGAGGGCGTGAAGCAAGTACGCCCACCCCAGCCCTGAACATCCGACATGGTGCCACCAACCTTCTTGCAGGCGGCGACGAAATCAGCGCTGCAATTGGCGAATTTTGCATGGCCGTTCTTGCAGTAGTGGTCTTCGGTGGCCCCGCCGCTCGGGGCAGCGATGACACCCGGGCTGGACGGCTTGACCGGTGCGGCCTTCAGGGTGGCTGCCTGTGTGGCGCCCATGAACGAGCCGAGCAGAAGGACGGCGGTCAGCATGGTGATCTTGGTGTTGGTCATGGCAATTTCCTTTGATTTGGGTTGAGTTTTCCGAGGCGCGAAGGACCGGCCTTCGCGTGATGCAGGCTTTCGATTTCGGTTTGCTGCTTCCCTCGGTGTGGATCGGGCAAGCTCGCCTTGCCCTGGACAAAGCTGGGTCGCAGCAAGGCGCGGAAAGGTTCAGCGACGCGCAAAGAAAATCGCACTGCGCCGCGCCTGCGGCGGGCGAATTCCAGATAACTGATTGATATTTAATAGATGTTCAGGAAGAATAGCGTGCGGCGAATTCGGAAATGCGCTGCACCACGGCCTTCGATGCGGTAATGCCGCGCGCTTGCGCCTTCTCGGCGGCCTCTGCGCGAGCACGACCGGGCACATGTACGCCGAAGCGCCGCCGCAGCCGGTCAAGCTGGTCCTTCATTCGTTGCTCGAAATCTGGATCGAGCAGCTTGGGTTCGATAGCAAGCACGAACAGTCCCGTGCCGGGGCTGTCCGGCCCGCCGCTGAACCATGGCGCGTCGAGCGACCAGTTGGCGCCCGACAGGCCCGCCGCCAGCACCTCGACCATCAGCGCGATGTTGGCGCCGCGCTGACCGCCGAAGGCGAGCATTGCACCCTTTATGGCGGCGGCGGGATCGGTGGTCGGGTTTCCGCTGGCGTCCAGCGCCCAGCCTTCCGGGATTGTCTTGCCGTCCTCGGCCGCTTTGCGGATGTTGACGAAAGCGGTGGCGCTCGACGACTGGTCGATGACCAGCGGCGCCCTGTCGGCGGCAGGCGCGGCAAACGACATCGGGTTGGTGCAGTAGACCGGCTTGACCGAGCCCGAGCCGGCAAGCACGGCCGGGCCGTTGGTGGCTGCAAACGACACCAGTCCTTGTGCTGCCAGCCTTCCGGTGAAATAGCCGAGCGCGCCGCATGTATAGGCGTTCTTCTGCGAGAAGATGGCGACACCGAACAGCTTTGCCGCCTTGGCGAGGTCGTCGATGGTGCGGTCGAAGCCGGTATGCGCCAGCCCGCCGCGTGCATCGGAGAGATAGACTGCCAGCGCCGGCCGGGTGATCACCGGGTCGGCATTGCCGTCGATGCGTCCGGCTTCCAGCGCCTCGAGATAGTCGATGAAATGCGACAGACCGACCGAGGAAAGCCCTTCGGCCTCGGCTGATATGATCGAAGCAGTGAGCGATTGCGCCGCTTCCTCATTGGCGCCGGCGCCAAGTGCCGCCATCCGGCACAGTCCTTTTGCCTGGTCGAGACTGAGTTGCATCATGGCCGTCCTAGGGGAGTAGGGGAGTAGGGGAGTAAGGAAATAGGGGAGTACGGGACAGTGGGCAGTGAATAGCGAATGGGGATGGAAATGTGAATGTGGATAGTGGCCTGATACTCCCCTACTCCCCTACCCCTACTCCCCTACTCCCCTACTCCCCTACTCCCCTACTCCCCTACTCCCCTACTCCCCTACTCCCCTACTCCCCTACTCCCCTACTCCCCTCTAACCAATCTTGTTCGGGATTCTGGCCTCTATCCTGCTGAAGGCGAAGACCAGAATGCCGGTTATCGTCATGTAGATCAGCGCCAGCAGCAGCAAGGGCTCGTAGGTGAGGTAGGTGTCCTGCCGTACTTTGGACGAAACGGCGAAGATGTCGATGACGCTGATCGTTGCCACCAGCGGCGTCGACTTCAATTGCAGCACGGTCTCGCCGGTCAGCGTCGGCAGCGCCCGGTAGATGGCTTGCGGCAGCCAGATCCGCCGGAACGCCTTCCAGCGGCTCATGCCGAAGGCGCGGGCGGCTTCGAGTTGCCCCTTGGGCACGCCGGCGAAGGCGCCGCGCATCACCTCGCCCTCATAACCGGCGAACGACAGGGTCAGCGCCAGCACGCCATAGGGCCAGGCTTGCCGCAGATATGGCCACATCCAGGATTCGCGGATCCACGGATATTGCGGGAACAGCGAACCCAGGCCGTAATAGAGCAGCCAGAGCTGGATCAGCAGCGGCGTGCCCCGGATCACCGTGCAGAACACCTTGGCGGGTGCGGCGAACCAGAACGAGCCGGCAGCCTGCGCCAGGCCAAGCGGGACGGCCAGCAGGAAGCCCAGCACGCAGGTGACGGCCAGGATCCACAGCGAGCGCCAGAGGCCGATCAAGCCCATTTCATAATATTGCGGCAGCCAGTCCCAGCGCATGAAAAAGGCGGCCGACAGAACCAGGCCGAGCGCGATCAGGATCAGCACGATGCGGTGCGGCTGCAGCCACAGCGACGTTCGCGCGACGACGTCGATGATGGTCGCCTCGTTGGCCATCAGCGCGCCCCCTTGAGCGAAGGCATGCCGCGCCGCGACCAGGTCTCGACCCGGCCGATAACGAGGTTGGAAAACAGCGACAAAAGCAGATAGAGCACGCCCGCCGCGAAAAAGAAGGTGAAATAGGCCTTGGTGACGCCCGCTGCCTGCCGCGTTGCCAGCGCCAGCTCGTAGAAGCCGACAACAGCCAATAGCGCGGTGTCCTTGGTGGCGATCAGCCAGAGATTGGCGAGGCCCGGAATAGCGAAGGGCAGCATTGACGGCAAGGTGATGCGCCGCAACATCAGGCCCGGAGACATTCCATAGGCGCGGGCGGCTTCGATCTGGCCCTGCGGAATGGCCAGGATCGCGCCGCGTATCACCTCTGTCGAATAGGCGCCCTGGACGAAGCCGAGCACGGCGATGCCGGCGGCAAGGCCGCTCACGTCGACGCGCTGATAACCCATGGCCGTCAGCGCCTGATTGATCAGGTCGGTGCCGGCGTAATAGAGCAGCAGGATCAGCACCAGTTCGGGCACGGCGCGCACGATGGTGGTGTAAACCGCCAGGAGATCGCGCACCACCGGCCCGCCATAAAGCTTGCCATAGGCGCCGCCGGTGCCGATCAGAAGGCCGAGGCACGTGGCGCCCAGCGCGATCTCGATCGAATGCAGCAGCCCAACCAGAAGCGCCCCGCCCCAGCCTGGCGGGTAGGGCGAGAGAAGCTCGGTGATGCCGGCCGCGGAGGCCGAAAGAAGTGCGTCGATCAGCGTCGCCCCCGAAGTGCTGACTAACCGCCGACGGCTGCGTGGGCGGCAAACATGCCTGGGAAAGATCGAGCAGGTGGGGCATGGCGCGACGCCACACCCCACAGCTCATACGAGGATCGTCAGTTCGACTGCGCGCCGCCGCCGCCGTAAATGTCGAAATCGAAGTATTTCTTCGAGATCTCGTCATATTTGCCGTTGGCGCGGATCGCCTTGATGCCGGCGTTGATTTTGCCCTTCAGGTCGGTGTCTTCCTTGCGCACGCCGGCGCCGACGCCCGGTCCGAGCACTTCGTCATCGGGAGCGACCATGCCCTTCAGGTCGCAGCAGGCTTTGCCCTGGTCGGATTTGAGGAATTCGCCAAGCGCGATGGAATCGGCCTGCACCGCGTCGAGACGGCCGGCGGCCAGATCGTTGTTGGCCTCGTCCTGGGTCTGGTATTCCTTGATCTCGGAGGCTGTGCTGCCAAAGTGCTTCTTGGCGTAGACAGCGTGCACCGTCGACACTTGCACGCCGACGATCTTGCCCTTGAGGTCGTCCGGAGCGGAGCCGAATTTCTGGTCCTTCGGGCCGATGATCGCGGTCGGCGTGTTATAGTACTTGTCCGAGAAATCGATCGTCTTCGCGCGTTCGGCGGTGATCGACATCGAGGAGACGATGAGGTCGATCTTCTTGGTCGTCAGAGCCGGGATGATGCCGTCCCAGGCAACCGGGGTGATGACGCAATCGAGCTTCTCCTCGGCGCAGACGGCGTCGATGAAGTCGATCTCCCAGCCGATCCATTTGCCCGAAGCATCGGGCGAGGTGAAGGGCGGATAAGGCTCGGCGGCGACGCCGATCTTGACCGGATCGGCCTTGGCCACGCCCATGGCGGCGACGCCGAGCAGCAGCGCTGCGGCAAATGTCTTCAGAACGGTCTTCATTTCATGACTCCCAGTTTGTTGTTGGTTCCCGGTTTTCTTCCGTCCCGGCTTGCCTAGCCGATGTTGCGGATGAACTGCTTCAGCCTTTCGGATTTCGGTGCGCCGAAGATCTGCTCCGGCGGCCCTTCTTCCTCGACCAGCCCGTTGTAGAGGTAGACGACATGGGTCGCGACCTCGCGGGCGAACTTCATCTCGTGGGTGACCAGCACCATGGTGCGGCCTTCGCGCGCTAGGTCGCCGATCACCTTCAGCACCTCGCCGACCAGTTCGGGATCGAGCGCGGAGGTGGGCTCGTCGAACAGCATGACGCGCGGATTGATGGCCAGCGCCCGGGCGATCGCGGCGCGCTGCTGCTGGCCGCCCGACAGATAGGCCGGATAGACGTCGCGCTTTTCAGCCAGACCGACACGGGCGAGCAGCTTCTCGGCCTCGCCGATCGCCACATCGCGCTTGACGCCAAGCACATGCACCGGAACCTCGATGACGTTTTCGATCAGCGTCATGTGGCTCCACAGGTTGAAGTTTTGGAACACCATGCCGAGCTTGGAGCGGATGCGCTCGATCTGCTTGCGGTCGGCCGGAATGGTGTGGCCGTGGCTGTCGGCCTTGAGTTTGATCTCCTCGCCATTGACGCGAATGATGCCGCTGGTCGGGTTTTCCAGGCAGTTGATGCAGCGCAGCAGGGTCGATTTGCCGGAGCCCGAGCCGCCGATGATGGCGATGACCTCGCCGTCGCGCGCCGACAGCGAGACGCCCTTCAGCACATGCAGCTCACCGAACTTCTTGTGCAGGTTCTCGACATGGATGGCTTCGGCGGCGCCGTCCTGCGCCTTGCCGGATCGGACTGCGGCAGCTTCCACCACGCTCACCGGGTGACCTCTATCGGGTCGGCTGCGGTTCGTCGAACGTGTATCCGGCTAATTAACATATACGCTGTACTGCCCCGCTCCAGACTTCAGCATGGACCCAACGGCGAGAGCCCGTCAATCCTGCTTATTACGGCACTTGCGAGCTTGTTGTGCAAGTGTATAAATAGCCTTCCATGAAATTTTCTCGATTTTTTTCAGCGAAAAAGGACTTCGATGAGCGCTTTCGGATCACAGTCCATGGCGGCGCCGCTGCGCCGCGTGCTGATGCGGTCGGCGGCCAACGCCATGCGCAATGCCGACAGGGTTGCCTGGCACTATGGCCCGGGATTCAATCCGGCGAAAGCGGCATCGCAGCACGCGCTCCTTGCTGAACTGGTGGCGGCTTCCGGTGCCGAAATCGAATGGATCGAGGACACGGCGGATGGACTTTCGGACTCGGTGTTCACGCACGACCCGTCGCTGATGACCGATCGCGGCGCGCTGATTCTGTCCATGGGCAAGCCGTTGCGCGCCAGGGAGCCCTCGCTGCATGAGGAAACGTACCGAAGGCTGGGCATTCCAATCCTGGGCCGCGTCGAGGTTCCTGGCCAGGTCGAAGGCGGTGATTGCGTATGGCTCGATGCCCGTACGCTGGTGATCGGGCGCGGTGTCCGCTCCAACCAGGAAGGCATCCAGCAGGTTTCCAACCTGCTGACGCCGCTGGGCGTTTCCGTCTACGGCTTTGATCTTCCGCTGTGGCAAGGCGAAGAAGCGTGCCTGCATCTGATGTCGGTGATCAGCCCGCTGGCCGACGACCTCGCACTGGTCCATTCACCGCTTTTGCCGGCCCCATTCTATCAGATGCTGAAGGCGCGTAACATCCGGCTGGTCGAAGGCGACGCCGAAGAGTTCGCGGCTTCCAACGGCCTTAGCCTGAACGTGCTGCCGACCAGCCCACACAAGATCATTGCCGTCGCGGGCTTTCCAAAGACCAAAGCCGCGATGGAAGCCGCCGGCTGCACGGTCGAAATCTTCGAGGCGGATGCGCTCTGCATCGCCTGCGAGGGCGGGCCGACATGCCTGACGCGACCGATCCTGCGCCAATGAATATGCCATCCCGCCGCAGGTTCCGTCGCGAGGGCGAGGAGCGGCGGCGGCAGGATCTGATCGAGGCCACTCTGGACAGCGTGGCGGAACATGGCCTGCAGGGCGCCACCTTGCGCACCATCGCATTGCGTGCCGGCGTCACCGCCGGGCTGATCCGGCACTATTTTCCCGGCAAGGAAGAATTGCTGCAGGAAGCCTATGCAGCGCTGATGGGCCGCATGACCGAGCAGGCGAAAGCGGCTTTGGTCATGGAGAATGCCTCGCCTCGCCAGCGCCTTGCGGCTTTCGTCACCGCCAACCTCAATGCGCCGATTATCGACGCGCGGGTGTTTTCGCTCTGGGCAACCTTCATCGGCCGCGCCAGAGCGGATCCGACCTTGGCCCACGCCCACCGCGAAGGCTACCTTGGTTTTCGCAATGAGGTGGAAGCGGTTGTGGCCGAGGTGCTCGCCGCCGAACGGCGCAAATCGGACGCAAGCCAATTGCGCCACCATGCCATCGCGATTAATGCGATCATCGACGGACTCTGGATCGAAGGCTGCCTGGCCGGCGAGATGTTCTCGCCCGGCGAATTGGCGGCGATCGGCATCAAGGCCGTCGAGGCCGAACTAGGCCTCGCGCCGGAAGGGGAGGAAAACCAATGACGACACTCGGCGAAGCGCTCATTTCGCTGCTCGAAGCCCATGGCGTCGACACGGTCTTCGGGATTCCCGGCGTCCACACGGTAGAACTCTACCGCGGGCTAGCGCGCTCCAAGATCCGCCACGTCACACCGCGCCATGAACAGGGCGCCGGCTTCATGGCCGATGGCTACGCACGCGCCAGCGGCAGACCGGGCGTCGCCTTCGTCATCACCGGACCGGGGCTGACCAACACCATCACCGCCATGGGGCAGGCACGCGCCGATTCGGTGCCGATGCTGGTGATCTCAGGCGTCAACGCCACGCCGACGCTGGGCAAGGGGCTGGGCCATCTGCACGAATTGCCGGATCAGCGCGGCATAATGGAGAAGGTGGCGCTGTTTTCGCAGCGCGTTACCGAGGCTGGCGAATTGCCCGGCGCGCTGGCGCAGGCCTTCGCCCTGTTTTCATCGGCCCGGCCCGGCCCGGTACATATCGAGATCCCGACCGACGTCATGGTCAAGCCGGCGGATGGCATCGCTGCCATGCTGAGCAATGTGACGCCGCCCGTGCCGGAAGGTGTCGCAATTGCCAACGCGGCCAAACTCATCAGTGCAGCGCGCCGCCCGCTGATCCTGGTCGGCGGCGGCGCCAAACGCGCCGAAGCGCCACTGCGGCGTCTGGCCGAACGGCTGGGGGCGCCGGTCGTCCAGACCACCAATGCGCGCGGCCTGCTGCATGGTCATCCGCTTTGCGTGCCGGCCAGTCCCAGCCTGAAGACAGTACGGGCGCTGATGGCCGACGCCGACCTGGTCATTGCCGCCGGCACCGAATTCGGCCCGACCGACTATGACGGCTACAGCGATGGCGGCTTCGTCCTGCCCGCCAACCTGATCCGCATCGATATCGGCGCGGACCAGCTTGCCCGCCGCCCGGCGACGGTTTCGATCCAGGCCGATTGCGCCGAGGCGCTCGAAGCACTGCTTCTGGAAACCCGCCATGTCCGGGCAAGCGAGGGCGGTTCGTCGCGCGCCGCTACTACACGCAAAGCAGCCTTTGCCGAGCTCAATCCGACACTGCAGGGGCAGGTGCGCGCCGTCGAGATGATCCGCGACGCTTTGCCGGGCGCGCTCATCGTCGGCGATTCGACGCAGCCAATCTATGCGGCCAACCTCTATTACGACCATGATCGGCCAGGCGGTTGGTTCAATGCCGCCACCGGCTTCGGCGCGCTTGGCTACGGCCCGCCGGCCGCAATTGGCGCGGCCTTTGCGATACCCGATGCGCCGGTCGTCTGCCTCACGGGTGACGGCGGCTTCCAGTTCACGCTGCCGGAACTGGGCGCCGCGCTCGACGCGCGGGTACCGGTCATCTTCGTCGTCTGGAACAACAGAGGCTACCGCGAGATCGAAACCTCGATGCTCGATGTCGGCGTCGAGCCGGTCGGCGTATCGCCGGCGCCGCCGGATTTCTGCAAGCTGGCCGAGGCCTATGGCATCGGCGCCGAACGGCTTGCCGATATCGATGCTCTCGCGGACGCGCTGAAGCGCGCCCGGGCCACCGGACTGCCGCGCGTCATCGAAATCACAGTTGACTGAAGCGCGGGTTTCCCGTTTTGGCGGGCCACGGCTGAAGTGTCGGACGCATGCAAAGACGCGACAACTGCCATGTCGAGATGTCAATTGAGTGATGGCGCAAAAGGCGCGACGCTTCGCGTCGGCGGCACAGAAACGACCTAACGATAAAAAAATGACAGGAGCGTCCAAGATGACGGAAACACTTGAAGGCAAGCATATCGTCGTGACTGGTGGGACCGGTGCGCTCGGCGGTGCGGTTGTCGGCAAACTGCTGAGCGACGGCGCGATCTGCCATGTGCCCAATGCTCATGCTGCCGCCCCTACGCATTTCCCCTTTACCTCGCATGACCGTGTCCAGTTGGTGCACAACGTCGATCTCTCGGACCCCGCGAAGGTCGAAGCGTTCTATAGCCAGGTTCCGGGCCTTTGGGGCTCGATCCATCTGGCTGGCGGCTTCACCTCGGCGCCTGTTGAAAAGATCGAGTCGGCGTCCTTTGCCGAGATGATGGACACCAATGCGCGCACCGCCTTCCTGTGCTGCCGCGCCGCGATCCGCTCGATGCTGTCGTCGGACACGGCGGGCCGCATCGTCAACGTCACCGCGCGCGCCGGGCTCGATCCGCGGCGCGGCGCCGGCATGGTCGCTTACGCCGCCAGCAAGGCGGCGGTGGCAGCCATGACGGTGGCGATGGCCGAAGAGCTGAAGCACAAGGGCATCCTGGTCAATGCCGTGGCGCCGTCGACGCTAGATACGCCGGCAAACCGCGCCGATATGCCGGATGCCGATGTCACAAGATGGGTCAGCCTCGAAGCCGCCGCCGAGGCCATCGCCTATCTCGCCTCGCCGGCCAATCAGGCGATGAGCGGCACGCTGGTGCCGCTTTACGGCAGGGCGTAACTTTCCAACCTTTACCTAGGTCAAAGAAAAACCCCGCCGGATCGCTCCGGCGGGGTTTTGTTTTGGAGCCTGTGCGAAGGCTTCGCGGTGCGAAGACTTAGCTGCCCTGCTTCTTCAGCGCGGCACCCAGGATGTCGCCCAGCGAAGCGCCGGAGTCGGTCGAGCCGTACTGAGCGACCGCTTCCTTCTCTTCGGCGATTTCCAGCGCCTTGATCGAGACCTGCAGCTTGCGGGTCTTCTTGTCGAAGGCGATGACGCGGGCATCGACCTTCTGGCCGACGGTGAAGCGCTCGGGGCGCTGTTCGTCGCGGTCACGGCTCAGGTCGGAGCGCTTGATGAAGGTTTCGATGCCGCTGTCGACCAGCCGCACTTCCAGACCGCCATCCTTGACGCCGATGACTTCGCAGGTGACGACCGCGTTCTTGCGCAGTTCGCCTGAAGTCGCCGCTTCGCCGACCGTATCCTTGGCCAGCTGCTTGATGCCGAGCGAGATGCGCTCCTTGTCGATGTCGACGTCGAGCACCTGCGCCTTGACCATGTCGCCGCGATTGTACTCTTCGATGACCTGCTCGCCCGGACGGGTCCAGTCGAGGTCGGAAAGGTGCACCATGCCGTCCACGTCGCCTTCGAGGCCGATGAACAGGCCGAACTCGGTCTTGTTCTTGACCTCGCCCTCGACCTGGCTGCCGACCGGATGGCTCGAGGCGAAAGCCTGCCACGGATTCTCGAGCGTCTGCTTGAGGCCGAGCGAGATGCGGCGCTTGGCCGGATCGACCTCGAGCACCACCACGTCGACTTCCTGGGTCGTCGACAGGATCTTGCCGGGATGCACGTTCTTCTTCGTCCACGACATTTCCGAAACGTGGATGAGACCCTCGATGCCCGGCTCCAGCTCGACGAACGCGCCGTAGTCGGTGATGTTGGTGACGGTACCCTTGATCTTCTTGCCGATCGGGAACTTGGTGCCGATCTCGGACCACGGATCGCTCTCGAGCTGCTTCATGCCGAGCGAGATACGGTGGGTTTCCTGGTTGATGCGGATGATCTGCACCTTGACCGTCTGACCGATGTTGAGGATTTCGGTCGGATGGTTGACGCGGCGCCATGCCATGTCGGTGACATGCAGCAGGCCGTCGATGCCGCCGAGGTCGACGAACGCACCGTAATCGGTGATGTTCTTGACGACGCCTTCGACAACCTGGCCTTCTTCGAGGTTCTGCACGATTTCCGAACGCTGTTCGGCGCGGCTCTCTTCGAGCACGGTACGGCGAGACACCACGATGTTGCCGCGGCGGCGATCCATCTTGAGGATCTCGAAGGGCTGCGGGTTGTGCATCAGCGGGGAGACGTCGCGGATCGGGCGGATATCGACCTGGCTGCGCGGCAGGAAGGCCACGGCGCCGTCGAGGTCGACCGTGAAGCCGCCCTTGACCTGGTTGAAGATAACGCCTTCGACGCGCTCACCCTTGGTGAACTTCTCTTCGAGGCGGACCCAGCTCTCTTCGCGACGGGCCTTCTCACGGGAAAGCATTGCTTCGCCAAGCGCGTTTTCAATGCGCTCGACATAGACTTCGACGGTGTCACCAACCTTGAGGGTAGTGTCCTTGCCCTTGACGCCGAATTCCTTCAGCGGCACGCGGCCTTCGACCTTGAGGCCGACGTCGATGATGGCCATGTCCTTTTCGATCGCCGTGATCGTGCCCTTGACGACCTGGCCTTCGCCGGAGTGACCGGTGGTGAATGATTCTTCGAGCAGGCTCGCGAAATCATCGCGAGTGGGATTTGCAGCTGACATTGTTTCTCCTGGAGTGCCCCGCATCTCAAGCGGGACGGGCGCCGTGGGTTAGCGTTGCGTTGGCCTGCCGGCGTTCCGGGCTACAAAAGCCCTGGGCCGCTCTTTAAGCGGCAATTCCGGCGCATGAAGAATGCTGGCAGGCTGGTTCGTGCCCGATATGGGTATTTTCTTCGCCTCCGACAACGGAAAGACGAGGGAAAAACCCGGATCAGGCCTAGTCTCTCTTGGCCAAGACGTCATCGATGATCGCCATGGCTGCAAGAAACGCGGCTTCTATAGCCATTTCGCTGGTATCAAGCAAGTGCGCGTCGGCGGCCGGCTTCAAAGGTGAGTCCGCTCGACCCATGTCGCGCTCGTCGCGGCGCATGATATCGGCGAGGATCTCGGTAAAATCAGCGGTCCCGCCGATGCTCTCGATCTCGGCCAGCCGGCGCTGTGCCCGCACCTCGGCGCTCGCCGTCACATAGAGTTTGATGTCGGCGTCGGGGCACACCACGGTGCCGATGTCGCGCCCGTCGAGCACCGCACCCGGCGGCGTCTTGGCGAAGTCGCGCTGCTTTTCGACGAGGATGCGCCGCACGGTCGGGTACACCGCGACCTTGGAGGCCGCCTCGCCGACCGCATGCGCCGACAAGACCGTCCGGTCGAGCTTTGCCAGATCGACCTGGCGGGCAGCGGTTTCAGCCGCCGAGACATTGTCGAGCGGCAGCGCGTGCTGGATGAGCGCATAGGCCACGGCACGGTAGGTGAGGCCGGTGTCGAGCAGGTTGAGGCGGTAGTGGTCGGCCAGCCGGCGGGCGAGGGTGCCCTTGCCGGCGCCGGCGGGGCCGTCGATGGCGATGGTGAAGACGTGTGTCATTGGCAGACCGCCGAAAGGGTTGGGCGCTGGCCTGCCAACGTACCAAGGCTATTGGTTGCCACGACCGTCACCCGATCTCCGCGCCCAGCGCCGTCATCAGCCCCATGAACTCCGGAAAGCTGGTCGCGATCATGGCGGCGTCGTCAATGGTCACCGGCTTTTCCGTCGCCAGCCCCATGACCAGAAAGCTCATGGCGATGCGGTGGTCGAGATGGGTCTGCACGGTGGTGTCCTTGCCGTTGGGATGGCCGCCAAGGCCCTTGCCGCCCGGTTTGCCGCGCACGGCAAGCGAAGCTTCGCCCTCGGTGCAGTCGACGCCGTTGAGCGTCAGCCCGTTGGCGACGGCCGACAGCCGGTCGGATTCCTTCACCCGCAGCTCCTCCAGCCCCTGCATCAGCGTTTCGCCCTCGGCGAAGCTCGCAGCGACCGCCAGCACCGGATACTCGTCGATCATGGACGGCGCCCGCTCGGGCGGCACGATGACGCCCTTGAGCTCGGAGTAACGTACCCGCAGGTCGGCGACATCCTCGCCGCCGGCATTGCGCGGGTTGAGGATGTCGATGTTGCCGCCCATCTCCTGCAGCGTCAAAAGCAGGCCGGTGCGGGTCGGGTTCATCAGTACGTTTTCGATCGTGATGTCCGAACCCGGCACGATCAGGGCGGCCACCAGCGGGAAGCCGGCCGAGGACGGGTCGCCCGGCACGGCGATGGTCTGGCCGGTCAGCTTGCCCTGGCCTTCGATGAAGATGTGGCGCACGCCACGCTCGTCGGTTTCGACCGACAGATTGGCGCCAAACCCCTTCAGCATCTTTTCGGTGTGGTCGCGTGTCATCACCGGCTCGATCACCGTGGTGATGCCGGGCGTGTTGAGGCCGGCGAGCAGCACTGCGGACTTCACCTGCGCCGAGGCCATCGGCACGCGATAGGTGATCGGTGCGGCATGCTTGGGTCCATGCAGTGTGATCGGCATGCGGTCGCCCGGCGTCGCCTTCAGCACCTGCACGCCCATCTGGCGCAAGGGTTCCAGCACACGGCCCATCGGCCGGCCCGACAGCGAGGCATCGCCGATGAAGGTCGTCTCCATGTCATAGGTGCCGACAAGGCCCATGGTCAGCCGCGAGCCGGTGCCGGCATTGCCGAAATCGAGCGGGCCTTCCGGCTGCAGCAGCGCGCCGTTGCCGGTGCCGCGGATCACCCACTCGTCGCCGTTCTTCTCGATATGCGCGCCCATTGCCTTCATGGCCGCGCCCGTGCGCATCACGTCCTCGCCTTCGAGCAGGCCGGTGATGCGGGTCTCGCCGGAGGCGAGGCCGCCGAACATGAAGGAACGGTGCGAGATCGACTTATCACCCGGCACGCGCGCGATGCCGGAAAGGGCTGGGGATTGGCGGGCGGTGGCCGGCTTGGGGGCGGCGGCGTGAGACATGGAATTTCCCTGGACGGAATGCCGGCGGGCCGGCGCTTTTCATTTGTTGCGGCGGTCTCGTACCACGGTGGGCCGAAATGGTCATCCCCATGGTCGTCACTTCACGCGAGGCCTTTCAATGCATGGTTTTGTGACGCCGGCTTTTCGCTTTGACAGCGCTGCAAACTGTGGTTAAGGGGACCACTCTTTTATTGACGAGGCTTGCCGTGGCAAAAACCGAACTTGGCACAAAACGTATCGACCCGGAGACGGGCCGAAAATTCTACGACCTGAACAAGGACCCGATCGTCTCGCCCTACACCGGCAAGACCTATCCGCGTTCCTATTTCGAGGAAGGCAAGATTGCCGCTCTCGAGGAGGAAGAGGAAGTGGCCGAGAAGGAAGTGGACGCCGAGGAAGAAGAAGGCGTTGAGGTCGTCTCGCTCGAAGAGGCAGATGAGGACGTCAAGGGCGACGACCTGCCGGATCTTGGCGACGACGAGGACGACGTTGATCTCGGCGACGACGAAGATGACACCTTCCTCGCCGACGAAGAGGAAGAAGATGACGACGTTGCCGACATGATCGGCGTCGGCGACGACGACGACGAGGTCTGATCGGCCTTGAAAGCGGGCGTTTGCGGGCTTTCGAGGACTGTGAAGAAAAAGCGACTCTCGAAGGCTTGATATCTGAGAAGGGCGGGGTTAGAAGCCGCCTGCACTAACGGCGCGGTCTCCAACCCGCGCCGGATCTCTTCGCCGGAAACGGCGCCGGTTGACTGCCGGAAGTGGGGCCATAGCTCAGTTGGGAGAGCGCTTGAATGGCATTCAAGAGGTCGTCGGTTCGATCCCGATTGGCTCCACCAAACAGTCCCTCTGCAATTCGCAGCCGATGAATGTGCCGCACTGCGGTCATCTGCGTTTGATGGTCAATTCAGGCAATGCCGCTGAAAGCCCCTCGATCAAACCGAACGAACGAGCCATTTCTCGAGAGCAACTGCTCGCCGGACAAAGTCTTCACTATTCCTGGATGCTTGGAGTCTGAAAGCCAGCCCGATCACCACTCGGCGAAGGAACCGTCCTTGTGGCGCCAGACCGGGTTGCGCCAGCGGTGGCCTTCCCTGGCACGTTCCTTGACATAATCCTCGTCGATCTCGACACCCAGGCCCGGGCCGTCGGGAATGGCGACATAACCATCCTCGTAGCGGAAGACATCCTTGTTGGCGGCATAGTCGAGCAGGTCGTTGGCGGCGTTGTAGTGGATGCCGAGGCTCTGCTCCTGGATGAAGCAGTTGTAGCTGACCGCGTCGAGCTGCAGGCACGAGGCAAGCGCGATCGGCCCGAGCGGGCAATGCGGCGCGACCGCGACATCATAGGCTTCCGCCATCGCCGCGATCTTGCGGCATTCTGTGATGCCGCCGGCATGCGACAGGTCGGGCTGGATGATGTCGACGACGCCTTCCTCGAACACGGACTTGAAGTCCCAGCGGCTATAGAGCCGCTCGCCGAGCGCGATCGGTGTCGAGCCAAGCGCGGCGATCTCCTTCAGCGCCTCGCGGTTTTCGCTGAGCACCGGCTCCTCGATGAACATCAGCCTATAGGGTTCGAGTTCCTTGACGAGCGCACGCGCCATCGGCCGGTGCACGCGGCCATGAAAATCGACAGCGATGCCGATGTTGGGCCCGACGGCCTCGCGCACCATGGCGACGCGTTCGACAGCGGCGTCGATCTTGTCATGGCTGTCGACGATCTGCAGTTCTTCGGTACCGTTCATCTTGAGCGCCAGGAAACCGCGCGCAACCATTTCCCTGGCGCCGGCCGCGACCTCCGCCGGGCGGTCGCCGCCGATCCAGGAATAGACCTTGATCGAGTCGCGCAGCTTGCCGCCGAGCAGTTCGTGCACGGGCACGCCGAGCGCCTTGCCCTTGATGTCCCACAGTGCCTGGTCGATGCCGGCAATGGCGCTCATCAGGATCGGGCCGCCGCGGTAGAAACCGCCGCGGTGCATCACCGTCCAGTGGTCCTCGATCAGCCGCGGATCCTTGCCGATGAGATAATCGCCAAGCTCCTTGACCGCCGCCTCGACGGTCAGCGCCCGGCCTTCGACCACCGGCTCGCCCCAGCCGGTGACGCCGGCATCGGTTTCGATCTTCAGGAACAGCCAGCGCGGCGGAACGATGTAGGTGGTGAGCGAGATGATTTTCATGCGCAGTCTCAGTTGCTCTTGAGTTTCTTGGCGCTGACGAGGTCGCGCGCCGCGAGGTCGAGGATCTTGTTTGCCGCGCCACGCGCGGCATCGGCATTGCGCATACGCAGCGCCTCGACCACCTCGCGGTGCGCCGCCACGGCCTCCATGCGCCGGTCGAGCGAAATCACCGCCGTCGCCTCCAGCGAGAATTTCAGCCCGGTGTCGATGAGATTACCGATCTGGCGAAAGATCGGGTTGTGGCTCGCGGCATAGACGATCTGGTGGAAAGCGATGTCGCTGCGCGAGAAGGCGGCGAGATCCTCGCCGGCGCCGGCCATGCCGCGCCAGGTGGCTTCGAGATCGGCGATCTCCTGCAGCGTCGCGCGCGTGGCGGCGAGTTCGGCAACCAGCGGCTCGATGGCCCGGCGAGTCTCAAGAATGGCGTCGAAGAGCTTGTCGTCCAGTGCATGCGGCGCGTGCCAGGCCAGCACCTGCGGGTCGATGATGTTCCAGTCGTCCTCGTTGCAGACGATCGTGCCGACGCGTGGCCGCGACAGCACCAGCCCTTTTGCCGCCAACACTTTCAGGGCCTCACGGATGACGGTGCGGCTGACGCTGTATTCGACGCCGAGCTCGTTTTCGGTCGGCAGTGAGGAGCCGGCCGGATAGCGCCCGGAAAAGATGTCCGAGGCAATCGCCTTGGTCACGTCGGGCATGACGCGCGGGCGGCGAGTGGCTGTGTCGCCTTGCGGTTTCTTCAAAGTCCCGGTCACCTCAGCCCTCCTCCAAGGCGGCGAACCGCTGGTTTCGCACAACCGGTTCGGCCTTAACGGATGCGGATCAATTGCGCCAGCGATCGCTGGTCAGAGCATGTACATTAATTATCATACCAGATCAATTGACGAGTATGATAAAAGCGATTAGAGACTCCGGCATCCGGGCTGAGCGCCCGGTCATCGCTGGGAGGTAATCATGCGACTTTTGAAGACCGCGCTCGTCGCGGGCGCGCTTGCCGTGCTGTCCGTCACGACCATCGCTGCATATGCTCAGGACACCAAAATCGGCTTCATCGTCAAACAGCCCGAGGAGCCGTGGTTCCAGGACGAATGGAAGTTCGCTGATCAGGCCGCCAAGGAAAAGGGCTTCACCCTGGTCAAGATCGGCGCCGAAGACGGTGAGAAGCTGATGTCGGCCATCGACAATCTCGGCGCCCAGGGCGCGCAGGGTTTCATCGTCTGCACGCCCGACGTGAAGCTCGGCCCCGGCATCGTCGCCAAGGCCGCCGCCAACAATCTCAAGCTGATGACTGTCGATGACCGCCTGGTCGGCGCCGACGGCAAGGCGCTGGAAGACGTGCCGCATATGGGCATCTCGGCAACCAAGATCGGCGAGGCGGTCGGCCAGGCGATCGTCGACGAGATGAAGGCGCGCGGCTGGAAGGCCGACGAGGTCGGCGCCATCCGCGTCTCTTACGACCAACTGCCGACCGCCGTCGACCGCGTCGAAGGCGCCATCTCGGTGCTCAAGGCAAACGGCTTCAAGGCCGAGAACATTTTTGACGCCCCTCAGGCCAAGACCGATACGGAAGCTGCCCTCAATGCGGCGACCGTCGTGCTCAACGCCCATGCCGAGATCAAGAAGTGGGTTTCTTTCGGCCTCAACGACGAAGCGGTGCTGGGTGCGGTGCGTGCCTCCGAAAGCGTCGGCATCCCCGCTGATAGCGTGATCGGCGTTGGCATTGGCGGCGCGGATTCGGCGATCAACGAGTTCAAGAAGCCGACGGCCACCGGCTTCGTCGGCACCGTGATCATCTCGCCGAAGCGTCATGGCTACGAAACGGCGCTCAACATGTATGACTGGGTTGCCAGCAACAAGGAGCCGGAGAAGCTGATCCTGACTTCCGGTGCACTCGCCAAGCGCGACGACTACCAGAAGGTCCGCCAGGGCCTCGGCATCGAATAATCCTCCCTGTACAAACAGGCGGCGGCTCATCCCGCCGCCTGTTTGCCATTCCATAAGAGGATCGCTGCCCGTGTCCTTTCTCGACTTCTCGCACATCACCAAGACCTATCCGGGCGTCAAGGCGCTGTCGGACGTCTCGTTCGGCGTCGACAAAGGCGCCGTGCATGGGCTGATGGGCGAGAACGGCGCCGGCAAATCCACCCTGATCAAGATACTGTGCGGCGACCAGCATGCCGATCAGGGCGAGATCCGCATCGACGGCAGGGTTCAGGCCTATACGTCGACCCGGGATGCCTTCGACAATGGCGTCATCGTCATTCATCAGGAACTGCAGCTGGTTCCTGAACTCACCGTTGCCGAAAATCTCAGCCTCGGTCGTTTCCCTGCCAACGCCGGCATCATCGCCGGCCGCCGGATGCTGGACGACGTCGGCGCCAAGCTGAAATCGGCCGGCATCGACATCGACATGCGCCGCAAGGTCAAGACGCTGTCCATCGGCGAACGCCAGATGGTCGAGATCGCCAAGGCGATCATGCTCGACGCACGCGTTATCGCGCTGGACGAACCGACCTCGTCGCTGTCCTCGCGCGAAAGCGAAATCCTGTTTGCCCTGATCGACCGCCTGCGCGGCGAGGGCAAGGTCATCATCTACGTCTCGCACAGGCTCGACGAAGTGTTCCGGCTCTGCGACAGCCTGACCGTGCTGCGCGACGGCAAGCTGGCGGCGCACCATGCGTCGCTGAAAGGCGTCACCCGCGACCAGGTCGTCGCCGAAATGGTCGGCCGCGAGATTTCGGATATCTGGGGTTTTCGCGCACGAAAAACGGGCGATGTCCGCCTGAAGGTCGACGCTCTCAGCGGCCCCAAACTGAAGACGCCGGCCAGTTTCGAGGCGAGGGCAGGCGAGATCGTCGGCTTCTTCGGCCTGATCGGCGCCGGGCGCTCGGAACTGATGCGTCTGGTCTATGGCGCCGATCCGCGCTCGGGCGGCACCATCACCGTCGATGGCAAGCTGGTCCCTGCCACCGATCCGCGTGGTACGATCCGGGCCGGCATCGTGCTGTGTTCGGAGGATCGCAAGCATGACGGCATCATCCAGGGCCGCTCGGTCGAGGAGAACATCAACATCTCGTCGCGGCGCCATCACACGCGCTTCGGCGTGTTGAACCGCGCCAGCGAGATCGCCACCGCCGAAACCTTCATCAAGAAGCTCAAGGTGCGCACGCCGTCGCGCAAGCAGGACATCATCAACCTCTCCGGCGGCAACCAGCAGAAGGTCATTCTTGGCCGCTGGCTGTCCGAACAAGGGGTGCGGGTTCTCATTGTCGACGAGCCGACGCGCGGCATCGACGTCGGTGCCAAATCGGAAATCTATGAACTGCTCTACCAGCTTGCGCAGGACGGCATGGCGATCGTTGTCGTCTCGTCCGAACTGCCGGAGGTGATGGGCATCTGCGATCGCATTCTGGTGATGTGCGGCGGCCGCGTCAGCGCCGAGCTCACCCGCGACCAGTTCGCCGAAAGGGCGATCCTGGCCGCCGCTCTCCCCGATCAGAAAACCCCCGACGCGATCGCATCTTGAGGACTTTTGGCATGACCGACCAGTTGAAAAAAATCCTGCTCGGCGAACAGGGCCTCGTCGTCATCTTTGTCGTCGCCTTCGCGCTGGTCTCGGCTCTGGTGCCGAATTTCCTCACCGACCGCAATATGCTCGGCCTGCTGCAGTCGGTGGTCACCGTCGGTATCGTCGCCTGCACCATGATGTTCTGCCTTGCCGCACGCGACTTCGACCTGTCGGTCGGCTCCATCGTCGCCTTTGCCGGCATGGTCGCTGTGATGGCGTCGAATTACACCGGCTCGATCCTGCTTGGCCTCTTGGCGGCAATTGCCAGCGGCGCCTTCGTCGGCTTCATCAATGGCGTCGTCATCGCCAAATTCCGCATCAACGCGCTGATCACGACGCTGGCCACCATGCAGATCGTGCGCGGGTTTGCGCTGATTGCGTCCGACGGCCGCGCCGTCGGCATCAACAGCCCGGATTTCTACCAGCTCGCGCTGTCCAAACTGCTCGGCATTCCGACGCCGGTCTGGGTGCTCGCCATCCTGTTTTTCATCTTCGGCTTCGTCCTCAACCGCACCGTCTTCGGCAAGAACACATTGGCCATCGGCGGCAATCCGGAGGCTTCGCGCCTTGCCGGCGTCAATGTCGACCGGACGCGCATCTGGATTTTTGCGCTGCAAGGCGTCGTCTGCGGCATCGCCGGCATCCTGCTGGCGTCGCGCATCACCTCGGGCCAGCCCAACGCGGCGGTCGGACTGGAACTCTCGGTCATCTCGGCCTGCGTGCTCGGCGGCGTCTCGCTTGCCGGCGGCCGCGCCACCATGTCGGGCGTCATCGTCGGCGTGCTGATCATGGGCATCGCCGAGAACGCCATGAACCTGCTCAACATCCCGGCCTTTTACCAGTACATCGTGCGCGGCGTTATTTTGCTGCTGGCCGTGCTGCTCGACAATCTGCGCTCGTCGGCTTTGGGCCGGCGTTGACTCGGGGCAGGGCATGTCGGCTGGAATACTACTGGAAAGCAATCGGCTGTGCGTCGAGATCAGCCCCTCTGGCAGCGCAATCGTCAACGGCCATACGGCCGACGGGGTGCCATTCCTGCGTCCCTACCAAGGCGAGGCCGAGTTCGACGTTGTGCACTGCGCTTGCTTTCCGATGGTGCCGATCGGCAATCGCGTCGAGGGCAATGCGTTTTCCTGCGGCGGTCAAAACTTCACGCTGGCGCCCAACACGACTGATCCTTTCTATATTCACGGTGACGGCTGGCAGGCGAACTGGAAGGTCGAGGAGCATCGCGTCGACCGCCTCCATTTGGCCTTCGATCATCCGCGCGGCGTCGACTCGCCCTATGTCTACCATGCGCGACAGTCGTTCCGGCTCGCCGGCGCGCGGCTGGAACTCCGGCTTGCCGTCGAAAATACCGGCGTCATTCCACTGCCATTCGGCCTCGGTTTCCATCCATTCTTTCCGCGCACGCCGCGGACGACCTTGTTTGCGCCGGCCGAAACCTGGTGGACAGAGCGCGACGGGCACCTTCCAGCGTCCAGGAGCGCCATTGCCGACGATGTCGATTTCTCAACGCCGCGCCATTTGCCCGACCGTTGGCTGAACAATGGCTTCGAAGGGTGGAGCGGCATCGCGCGCATCATCTGGCCGGAGCATTGTCTGGGGATCGACATCGAGGCGGACGCGGAGCTCGACCGCTACATGCTCTTTGCGCCGGACACGGACCGAAGCTTCTTCTGCCTGGAGCCGATGAGCCATACCCCAAGTGCGTTGAAGCATTTCGATGCCGACCCAATGGGGATCAAGGTACTTTCCCCCGGCGAGGTTCTCAGAGCAAGATTCGCAATGACCGTCTTCGACTGGAGCGACAACCATGGCTGAGCGCCTTTCCGGCAAACGCATCTTCCTGACCGGCGCCGCGCAAGGCATCGGGCTGGCGATCGCCGAGGCCTGCCTTGCCGAAGGCGCAAGACTGTTCCTGGTCGACCGCGACGGCGCACTGCTGGACAAGACCGTCGCGGGCCTCGCCGTGCCGCGCGGCCATGTCGGGCATGCGGCAGCCGACATCAGCGACGGTGCCGCGATTGCCGCTGTCGTCAGCCAAGCGGCCGCCGAGATCGGCCCCATCAACGCGCTGATCAACAATGCCGGGGTCAATGTGTTCTCGACGCCGCTCGAGGCGACCGAGGAGGAATGGAACCGCAACTTCGACGTCAACGTCAAGGGCGCCTGGAATTGCAGCAAGGCGGTGTTGCCGGGCATGATCGCGAGCGGCGGCGGCGCCATCCTCAACATCGCCTCGACGCACAGCCTCACCATCATCCCACACACCTTTCCCTATCCGGTCGCCAAGCACGCGCTGCTCGGCCTGACCAAATCGCTGGCGCTCGAATATGCGGTGCAAGGCGTGCGCGTGAACGCGCTGGCGCCCGGCTATGTCGAAACCCAGAAGGCGATCGACTACTGGAACAGCTTTGCCGATCCGGCCACAGCACGCGCCAACACCATGGCGCTACATCCTGGCGGCCGCATCGCCACGGCGCGCGAGATTGCGCTGGCTGCGGTGTTCATGATTTCCGACGAGTGCCCGTTCATGAATGCGGCCACGCTCGTCGTAGATGGTGGGCTGAGCCAGCTCCAGCATCCAGCCTGAATTCCGGGAAATCATGACCAAGAGACGATCGCAGCACTGGTTCGGCGGGCAGGGCAAGGACGCCTTCATTCACCGCAGCTGGATGAAGAACAACGGCCTGCCCGACGATGCCTTCGACGGCCGCCCGGTGATCGGCATCTGCAACACCTTCTCCGAATTCACGCCTTGCCACGTGCATTTCCGTGGCCTGATCGAGCACATCAAGGCGGGCGTGCTGGAAGCCGGCGGCCTGCCGCTGGAATTCCCGGTCTTCTCCTGCGGCGAATCCAATCTGCGCCCGACGGCGATGCTGTTCCGCAATCTCGCCTCGATGGATGTCGAGGAAGCGATCCGCGGCAATCCGATGGACGGTGTCGTGCTGATGGCAGGCTGCGACAAGACCACCCCGTCGCTGGTCATGGGCGCGGCCTCCTGCGACCTGCCGTCGATCGTCATTTCCGGCGGGCCGATGCTCAATGGCCGTTTCCAGGGCCGCGAGATAGGTTCCGGCACCGATGTCTGGAAATTCTCCGAGGATGTCCGCGCCGGCGTGATGAGCGAGCAGGATTTCGCTAATGCCGAGAGTGCCATGTCACGCTCGCCGGGTCATTGCATGACCATGGGCACGGCCTCGACCATGGCCTCGATGGTCGAAGCGCTCGGCCTGGCGCTGCCGGGCAACGCTGCCTATCCGGCGGTCGACGCGCGCCGCAGTCGCATCGCCCGCATGACGGGGCGGCGCATCGTCGAGATGGTCAATGAGAATCTCCGCCCGTCCGCCATCCTCAAGAAAGAAGCTTTCGCCAACGCCATCCGTGTCAATGGTGCCATCGGCGGCTCGACCAATGCGGTCGTGCATCTGCTGGCGATTGCCGGCCGCGTCGGCACCGAACTGACACTGGACGATTGGGATCGGTATGGCCGCGATGTACCGACCATCCTCGACCTGATGCCGTCAGGCCGCTTCCTGATGGAGGACTTCTGCTACGCAGGCGGCATTCCGGCGGTCATCAAGGAGATTGGCGATCTGCTCGATCTCGACGTGCTGACCGTCACCGGCAAGACCGTGCGCGACAACATCCGTGACGCTGAAAACTACAATCCCGAGGTGATCCGCCCGCGCGACAAGGCGCTTACTCCCAATGGCGGTATCGCGGTGCTGCGTGGCAATCTGGCGCCCGACGGCGCCATCATCAAGCCGTCAGCCGCGTCACCGGCCCTGATGAAGCATCGCGGCCGCGCCGTCGTCTTCGAGGACATCGACGACTACAAGGCGCGCGTCGACGATCCCGCGCTCGACGTCGACGAAGCGTCGATCATGGTGCTGAAGAATTGCGGCCCCAAGGGCTATCCGGGGATGGCCGAGGTCGGCAACATGGCGCTGCCCCGGAAGCTGCTGAAGCAGGGTGTCCGCGACATGATCCGCATCTCCGATGCCCGCATGTCCGGCACCGCCTTCGGCACCGTCGTGCTGCATGCCGCACCCGAAGCCGCCATCGGCGGCCCGCTGGCGCTGGTCAGGAGCGGCGACTTCATCGAGCTCGACGTCGAAGCAAGGAAGCTGCATCTCGACGTGTCGGCACAGGAGCTGGCGCGGCGTCGTGAATCCTGGCTACCGCCCGTCCCGGCGATGCGCGGCGGCTATCAGGGCCTCTATGTCGACCGTGTCCTGCAGGCGGACCGCGGCGCCGATCTCGACTTTCTCGTCGGATGCCGTGGCCACGCCATTCCACGCGAAAGCCATTGAGGCCGACCAGCATGCCCAATTTCCGGCCTGACGATTTCCACGGCATTCACGCCATTCTCTACGCGCTCTTTGACGCGAACGAACAACTGGACCGCGCGGCGATGCGTCGGCAGGTCGAGATCTGCCTGGCGACGGGCGTGCACGGCATGGCGGCGCTCGGCCTGGCGACGGAAGTCGCCAAGCTGACCGAGGCCGAGCGCCGGACGATCATGGACTGGACGGCGGAAGATACGGCTGGAAAAGTGCCGCTTGCCTTCACCATCTTCGGCGCTTCGGTGGCTGAGCAGGTGGCACAGCTTCGCCATGCTGAAAGCGTGGGAGCGGATTGGGTGATCCTGCAGCCGCCGCCGGTCGGATCCTATGGTGCGCTGGAATACACCAGGTTCTTCGGCCGCGTCGCCGAGGCAACCGACCTGCCGGTGGCGATCCAGAACGCGCCGGCGTTTTTCGGGCGCGGCCTGTCATCGGACGAAATCCGCGAACTTGTCACGCTTCATCCCAACATAAGGCTGATCAAGGGCGAAGGCCCTGTCACCGACATTGCCGGATTGATCGAACGCACCGAAGGCCGGATACCCGTTTTCAACGGACGCGGCGGCCTTGAACTGATCGACAATTTCCGCATCGGTTGCCGCGGCATGATCCTGGCGCCTGATGGCATCGACCTCGCCGTGCGCGCCTACAATGCGTTTCGGATCGGTGACGAAGCGACGGCCGAGGCCGAGTACGCAAGAATGCTGCCGGCAGCGGTCTTCGTCATGCAGGGCATCGAGAACCTGATCTGCTACGGCAAGCGGCTGTTCGGCGCCCGCGCAGGCATCCCGATACACGACCGGGCTCCGGCGATGCGGCCCAACGAGACCGGCGTGGCGATGGTGGCGCGCTTTGCGGCTGGCCTCGGTCGGTTGCCTGGCTGAACGGCAACTGCCCTTCAATAGGTCGTCCGCCCACCCGACAGGTCGAACGTGGAGGCGGTCGTGAAACTGTTCTCCTTGGAGACGAGCCAGGCGACCATCGCCGCGGCTTCGTCGACCTCCAGCAGGCGGCCGCGCGGAATGCGCGAGCGCATATATTCGATGTGCTCCGGCGTCAGCTGTTCGAGGATGCGCGTCTGTGCCGTGGCCGGCGAGATGCAGTTCACGGCGATGTCGTACTGCGCCAGTTCCTTGCCGAGCGACTTGGTCAAGCCGATGACCGCCGCCTTCGAGGCTGAATAGGCGGAGGCGTTGGGGTTGCCCTCCTTGCCGGCGACCGAAGCGATGTTGACGATCCGTCCGTAATTGCGCTCCTTCATTCCGGGAACCACGGCGCGATTGACGTAGAACGTACCGTTTACGTTGACGTCGATGACCTTCTTCCACGTCTCGATGTCGTAGACGTCGAGCGGGGCGGCAGGGCCGGCAATTCCGGCGGAATTGACCAGAATGGAAATCTTGCCGGCCAGATCTTCGGTCCTGGCGCGCGCCGCGTCCACCGACGTCCAATCGGCGACGTCCACGATCTCTGTCGTGGCAGCGTTGCCGAGTTCCTTCTTGGCGGTTTCGAGGCGGGCCTCATCGAGATCCCACAAGCTGACCGTCGCGCCGGAAGCGACGAAACGCCTGGCCATCGCGAAGCCGAGGCCTTGGGCGCCACCGGTGACCACAGCGTGCTGGCCGTCAAGATCGATCCTGTTCATGTCGAGCGGTTCTTTCCGTTTGAGCTACTTCCGGGATAAAGGCCGGCCTGTGCAGGCCGGCGATCGCTACATGGTCGCGCCAAGGCTCCATGGCACGAACTCGTTGTCGCCATAGCCGAGCGCTTCCGACCTGGTGCGCCCGCCGGAAGCGACGCGCAGGATCTCGGCAAAGATCTCCTCGCCCTTCTCGGCCAGCGAGACGCCGTCCAGTATGTCTCCGCAATTGATATCCATGTCCTCGCGCATCTGCTCGAAGATGAAGGTGTTGGAGGCAAGCTTGATCGAGGGCGTCGGCTTGCAGCCGAAGGCCGAACCGCGGCCGGTGGTGAAGCACAATATGTTGGCGCCGCCGGCGACCTGCCCGGTGGCCGAGACCGGGTCGTAGCCGGGCGTATCCATGAAGACGAGGCCGCGCTCGTTGATCGGCTCGGCATATTCCAGCACCGCCCGCAGATTGGTGGTGCCGCCCTTGGCGGAAGCGCCGAGCGATTTCTCCAGGATGGTCGTCAACCCACCCAGCTTGTTGCCGGGCGAAGGGTTGTTGTTCATCTCCATGTCGTGCCTGGCGGTATAATCCTCCCACCAGCGGATGCGTTCGATCAGCTTTTCGCCCACCGCGCGGCTCTCGGCGCGCAAGGCGAGGAGATGTTCGGCGCCATAGATCTCGGGCGTCTCCGAGAGCACCGCCGTACCGCCTTGCCCGACAAGCAGGTCCACCGCAGCACCTAGTGCCGGATTGGCGCTGATGCCGGAGTAACCGTCCGATCCGCCGCATTGCAGCGCAAGCACCAGTTCGGAGGCTGGTCGCGGCGTCCTTTCGGCGGCGTTCACTGTAGGCAGCATGTCGACGATCGCCTTCACGCCAGCCTCGACCGTCTTTCGCGTACCGCCGGTTTCCTGGATGGTCATCGTGCGGAAAATCGTGCTCTCCTCGATGTTGTACGACTGCATCCAGCGCGGGATCTGGAACGCTTCGCAGCCGAGTCCGACCATCAGCACGCCGCCGATATTGGGGTTCGTGGCAAAGCCCCATTGCGTCCTTTTCAACAGGTCGTAAGCGGGACCCTTGGTGTCGATGCCGCAGCCAGTGCCGTGGACGAGTGCGATGATACCGTCGACATTGGGATAGTCGCGCAGGATGCCAGATCGGTTGACCTCGTCGGTGATGAACCGGGCGACGCTGGCAGAGCAGTTCACCGAGGTCAGGACGGCAATGAAGTTGCGCGTGCCCACCTTGCCGCTCGGCCGGCGGTAACCCATGAAAGTAGCGCGCTCGGCCTCGGCAACGATCTCGGTTTGCCTGGTATTCGTGCCGAAGACGTAGTCGCGTTCGAAATTTCGCAGATACACATTGTGCTCGTGAACCCAGTCGCCGGCGACGATTGGTTCCCGCGCAAAACCGATGGTCTGGCCGTATTTCACGATCGGCTGGTCCGAGCCGATGTCGCGCAAGGCCATTTTGTGCCCGCGCGGTATGCATGCCCTGGCAGCCACGTCACCGGCTTTTTCGCCGATCTTCAACGGATCGATCGCCAGAAGAATGTTGTCGGCCCCCGAAAGCTTGATGAACCGCGCCATGACCCAAACTCTGAAAAAGTTCTCCGCGACAGGAGGTCGAGAGACAAGAAATGATTTGGAATACTAATATAATAGAATGTCAGAGGTCAAGGCCGGAGACTGGATGAGGTCGTCATGAAAGACGGACCGGTCGCCACGTCGTTGGGGCATATCCGGGAAGCGACTGCCCGATAACGTTCTGGTCAATCGAGATGGAAGACCTCTTCCATGGCCGCCCACCATTCGCCGTCGGCGCGCGTCGGCAGCGGCGTCTGCATGGGGCCGCACAGTTCCCACCATTTGCGCATGGCCGGCGACTCGCTCATCCGCGCTGCATCCCTGGCGAAGTCGCTGCCGTAATACTCCCAGCAGGCGAACAGAAGGTTCTCCGGTTCGCGCAGGAAGATCGAATAGTTGCTGATGTTGGCGCGGCTGATGACGTCGAGCACTTCGGGCCAGACGGCGGCGTGGACGCGCTTATAGTCCGCGATCGCCTCGGCTTTCACGCCGATACAAAGTCCCATTCTTTGCATGCTGGTTGCTCGCGGGGCTTCAGCCGAGAAGGTCGGCGGCGACTTCGAGCGTGTTGCGGAACGACGTCTCGAGATGATGTTCCATGGCCCGTGCCGCACCCTCGGCGTCGTGGCGCTTCAGCGCGTCGAAAATGGCCTCGTGCTGCTCGATCGTCTGTTCGCCATAACCCGGTCTTGGGATAGCGAGATAGCGCCCGCGATCCATCTGTGCCTTCGAGATGTCGACGGCTCTCCAGATCATCGGCAGGCCGCAGATCTCGGCTATGGTGCGGTGGAAGACATCGTCGAGTTGTATCGCGGTGGCATATCTGCCGCGGGATATGGCAAGCCGGTGCGCCGCCATGTTGTCTTCCAGCAATTCGCTGGCTGCCGCTGTGAACTTGGCGGCCGCGCGTCGGGCGCTTTCCATCTCCAGTGCCCGCCGGATGACATAGGCTTCTTCCAGGTCGGCCCGGCTGATCGGAGCAACATAGGTGCCGGTCTGCGCCAGGATCTTGACCAGGCCCTCGTCGCTGATGCGCTTGACCGCTTCGCGAACGGGGGTGCGAGACACCCCCAGGGCCTCCGCGATGGCGACCTCGTTGATGACTTCTCCCGGCTTCAACTGCCCGACGACGATCAGGTTGCGGATCTTGTGGTAGATCTGATCGCGGAGCGGAAGAGCCCGATTGAGCGTCGAAGGATCCAGGTCCATTGCAAATCCGTGTCTTCGTTCACCAGAAATGGCCAGATAATACTAGAATGTCAATTGGAACGCATCCAATACAAGCCTGGGGTCGGGGACGCACCACGTCATGACGACCCGCCGGAATCCAGCTTGCCAGAACTGTTATATTAGTGCAATAGTGAGGATGAGCGATGGAAAATTCAGCGGGACTGAGGCCTGGATCTTCAACAGCGTAGGCCATTCAAGCTTGTTCGAAGAAGCCCGAACTGCGTTTGCACCGCTATTATACTAACATATCGAAGGCCGATGTAGCGCACCGGACGGCCGCCAGGAGGAACCTAGCCAGATATGACCGTCGCCGCCGATTGCGCCTTGGATATGCGAGGCATCAGCAAGAACTTTCCAGGCGTGAAGGCTCTGTCCAACGTCAATTTTGCCGTGAAATTCGGCACCGTTCATGCGGTCGTGGGTGAGAACGGCGCCGGCAAATCGACGCTCATGAAGATCCTCAACGGATCCTACGCGCCCACCAGCGGCACGATCAAAGTCGGTGGCGCCGAGGTGCGCATGCGCCGGCCCGCCGACGCCCAGGCGCTCGGCATCCGCATGGTGCACCAGGAAATCAATCTGGTCCCCGACCTGACCGTCGCCGAGAACGTCTATCTCGGCCGCATGCCCGGCAAATGGACCTTTCTGCGCAAGCGCGAGATGGTCAGGGCGGCGGCTGCCGTCCTCGACGAGCTCGGAGCGGCCATTAATCCGCGTGAACGGCTCGGCAACCTTTCTATCAGCCAGCAGCAGCTCGTCGAGATCGCCAAGGCCTATGCGGCGCAGCCGAGGATCATCGTGCTGGACGAGCCGACATCCAGCCTCAGCGAGCATGAGACGGCGGCGCTGTTCCGGATCCTGCGCAAGATGCGCGATGACGGCATCGCCATCGTCTACATCAGCCATCGGCTGAAGGAGGTGCTCGAAATCGCCGATGAGGTGACGGTGCTGCGCGATGGCTCAATGATCGAGACGCGTCCGATCAAGGGCATAAGGGCTGCCGATATGATCAGGCTGATGGTCGGTCGCGAAGTTAGCAATGTCTTCCCGAAAAGTCCGGCCGCGATCGGCAAGTCCGTGTTGCGCGTGGAGCATATCAGCGACGGACAGCGCTTCCGCGATGTCAGCTTCGATGTGCGCGCCGGCGAGATACTGGGCTTGACCGGCTTGGTGGGCGCTGGCCGCACCGAGGTTGCCCGCGCAATCTTCGGCCTGTCGCGGCTTGTCGAGGGCACGGTCAGCGTCAACGGACGCGAGGTCTCGATCAACTCGCCATCCCAGGCGGTCAGGGCAGGCATTGCCTATGTTCCGGAAGATCGCAAGGGCGATGGCGTCGTGCCTGGAATGTCGGTCCGGGAAAACATCAGCCTGCCCATCCTGCGCCGCCTGACCCGTTTCGGACGCATCAGCCGCAGCGCCGATCGCGCGCTTGCCCGGGATTCGGTGAAACAGTTTTCTATTTCACCGCCCGACGGCGAACGGCGCATCAGCCTTCTGTCGGGCGGCAACCAGCAGAAGGCGGTCCTCGCCAAATGGCTTGCCGCCAAACCTTCGGCCTTGATCCTCGACGAGCCGACGCGGGGCGTCGACGTCGGCGCCAAGGCCGAGATCCACCACATCATCGGCCAACTCGTCGCCGGCGGCATGGCGGTCGTGATGATCTCGTCGGAACTGCCCGAAATCCTCGGAGTCTGCGACCGCGTGGTGGTGATGCGCGATGGCTATGCCTCCGAGCCTCTCTTGCGCAGCGAATTGAGCGAGGAGCGCATCATGGCGCTGGCCACCGGGGAGGAGATGGCTTGAGCGAAGCGGCCATGGAGATCGGTGGCGTGAACCGCAACGACCGCTTTACGCGTGGCAGCAGGCTTGTCGATGTCCTGTCGAAGGCGGGGCTCGCCTTCGCCATCGTCGCCGTGATGCTCTACGGCTCCCTCGTCAGCCCCGCCTTCTTCACGTCAGGCAATTTGCTCAACGTCCTGACTTCGATGTCCATCGTCGGCATCGTCGTCGTCGGCATGACCTTCGTGCTCGTGGTCGGCGGCCTGGCCGACCTGTCGGTGCCGGCCACCATCGCCTGCGGCGCCATCCTGTCGCTCGGGCTGCAGCCGATGATCGGGCCGCTGCCGGCGTTCCTGCTGGCGGTGGGTCTCGCGGGCCTCATAGGCCTGCTCAACGGGGGCCTGGTCGGATATGTCGGCATCAATCCCATCATTGCCACGCTCGGCGTTGGCACGATCGGACTGGGCATCGTCCAGGCGGCTGTCGGCGGGGTCATCGTCTATGGCAGCAATCCCGCCTCAGCCGAATTCGCCAAGGGCCGGCTGTTCGGCATTCCGGTCGTGGTGTTGATCTTCCTGGTCATCGCCCTTGTCGGCCATTTCGTCCTGTCCCGCTCCTTCTGGGGCAGATGGACGCTCGCCACCGGCGGCAATTACAGCGCCGCCGAGGCTAGTGCGGTTCCGGTGCGGGCCGTGAAGGCTGGCGCCTTCGTGATCACCGCACTGGCTTCCGGCATCAGCGGCGGCCTGCTCGGGCTGACGCTGCAGAGCGCGCGGCCGCTCATCGGCGGCGGCTACGAATTCAGCGCCATCACGGCGGTGGTGGTCGGCGGCGTGTCGATCGTCGGCGGCTTCGGATCGGTGCCGCGGGCCATTGCCGGCCTCATCTTCGTGCAACTGCTGACCAACGTCATGGTGCTCGACGGTGTGCGCACGCCAATCCAGGGTTTCCTGCTCGGCATCCTGATCGTCGGTGCCGTCGGCATGGATGCGGCGCTGCGCAAGCGGGGCGTGGCGTGATGCGTTTTCTTTCGCTTGTCTCGCAGCATCGCGTCGTCATCATTCTCGGCCTGACGCTCGTCATTTCCGCGCTGTTGGTCCCCGGCTACCTCTCGGCATCGACCCTCGGCCTCGGTCTCGACCGGGCGGCGACGATCGGCCTGATCGCGGTCGGCCTGACGGTGCTTTTGATATCGGGCCAGATCGACCTCTCCGGTGGCGCGGTGTTTGCCCTGGCCGGCATCGTATCGGTCATCCTGCAGCGAGAGATCGGCATCCTGCCTGCCGCGATCGCCGGCATCCTGGTCGGTACCCTGGCAGGCGCCATCAACGGCATGCTGGTCGTCGGCCTGAAGGTGAATTCGCTCGTGCTGACGCTCGCGACGATGCTGATCTTCCGCTCACTCGCGCACTGGATCACCAACAGCCAGCCGGTGACCGGAACCGACATCATGCTCTCCCTGGCGCTGGCCAAGATCTATCTCGATGTCTTCACCCTCCGCAGCGTGCTGTTCATCGCCCTGATCGTGCTGCTGCATTTCTGGCTGACGCGCACCATACCTGGGCGCAACGTCTTTGCGGTGGGGTCCAACCCGGCGGCTGCCAAGGAAAGCGGTATCGCCTCGGACCGTATCGTCTTTCTCGGCTTTGTCTTTGCCGGCACGCTTGCCGGCTTGGCGGGGGTTCTCCAGAGCCTCGTCACCAACACCGGCTCGCCTGTCTTCGGCTCGGAACTGACGGTCGCCGTCATTGCCGCGGTCGTTGTCGGCGGGACTCGTCTCGAAGGCGGCAAGGGATCCGCGCTCGGCACGCTCGGCGGCGTGCTGACGATCGGCTCGCTGACCATCGCGATGGAGTTCCAGTCCGTTCCCGCATACGTCCAGCAGGTCGTGTCCGGGCTTATCCTGATCCTGCTCGTCGTGCTCGATCGGGCCGTTACCACCAAGGGGAGGGCTCCGGGCACGCGCCCGGCGCTCGTTCGCGACAATCCAATCACTCAAGGAGGAAACACATGATTGGGAGGAAACACATGATTGGCAAGAAAAGCATGCTTCACGTCGCCGCCATGGCGGCTGTGCTGGCATCGACGGGCTGGGCCAGCGCCAAGACGGTCTGCTACGTGACGGCAGCGGATTCGCATGCCTACGCGACGCCGGCCAACAAGGCGCTTCAGGCGCGCGCTGCGGAACTCGGCATCGAGATCCTGAGCCTCAGCCAGGATTTTGATGTCCAGAAAGGCACCGAGCAGCTCAACACCTGCGTTGCGCGCAAGGTCGACGGCATCATCCTGTGGCCGCTCGACCCGCAGGCATACATACCGGGGCTGGCGCGCGCGCAGCAGGCGAACATTCCGGCGATCCTCATCAATTCGCCGATGAGCGACGATGCCAAGCCGTTCATCAAGTCGTTCACCGGGCCTGATGTCTACGAGGAAGGCAAGCTGGCGGCGGACTCGCTGAGCAAGGCGCTGGGCGGCAAGGGCTCCGTCGTCATCATCGCCGGCCAGGCCGGCAACGGCACCACGATCGGCCGCGTCAGCGGCTTCACCGACCGTCTCAAGGAAACCAATGCCGGCATCAAGGTGCTCGACACGGTCAACGCCGATTTCGACCAGCAAAAGTCGCTGGTGGTGAGCCGCGATCTGATCACGCGCTTCGGCGACCAGATCAGCGGTGTCTACGCCAATGACGACACGATGGCCCGCGGCTTCATCGACGCATGGAAAGAGGCGAACCCCTCCAAGGCCGCACCGCCGATCGTCGGCATCAATGGCCAGAAGGATGCGTTCGAATCGATCCGCACCAATGAGATGTACTCGACCATCGTCCAGTCGCCCGTCGAGGATGGCCGCCTGGCGATCAACACGATGGCCGAGATCATCGAGGGCAAGGAGGTCAAGGACCGGCTGCCGATCCCGCTGACCGTCGTCACCAAGGACAACGTCAACGCGGTCGAACCAGCGTTCTGATGCAGGAAGGCCGGCCCGCTGCACTCGGGTCGGCCTCGCCGCCGATTTCTTGGGGGAGAAATTCTAATAGCGGCAACGGAATTGGAATAAACTAACTCTACAGAGTTTGTAGAATAAGTAATCTGCACTGGCGATCTGGTTTCCATCCGGACAGGACCACGCCATGCCTACCCTTTTGCGCTCGCCGTCAACCAAAGCAGGCATATCCGGCCGCCTCCGTCGGGCAGCGGGAGACAGGCCGTGAGCAAGGACATTCCCGACCGTATCAAGGTGCTCTGGTTTCTGCCGACGCATGGCGACAGCCGCTATCTCGGCACGGCCGAGGGCGGCAGATCGGTCGATCTGCCCTATCTGACGCAAGTGGCGAAGGCGGCCGACACGCTCGGCTACTATGGCGTGCTGTTGCCGACCGGCCGCTCGTGCGAGGATTCCTGGGTGATCGCATCGGCTCTTGTGCCGATGACCGAACGCTTGCGTTTCCTTGTCGCTGTGCGGCCCGGTTTGCAGTCGCCGACGCTGGCCGCGCGCATGACTGCGACGCTGGACCGCATCTCCAATGGCCGCCTGCTGATCAACGTCGTCACCGGCGGCGATCCGCTGGAGAACAAGGGCGACGGCATTTTCCTGTCGCATGCCGAACGCTATGAGGTGACGCAGGAGTTCCTGCGCATATACAAGCGGGTGCTGAGCGGCGAGACGGTCGAGCATGACGGCAAGCATTTCCACATCGAGGACGGAAGGCTGCTGTTTCCGCCGGTGCAGACGCCTTACCCGCCGCTGTATTTCGGCGGTTCGTCCGACGCTGGGTCCGTGGTGGCGGCGCAGGAGATCGACAAATATTTAACCTGGGGCGAGCCGCCTGCCGATGTCGGGCGCAAGCTGGACAGCGTGCGTGAACTGGCGCAGAAGGCCGGCCGCAAGCTCTCCTTCGGCATTAGGCTGCATGTCATTGCCCGCGAGACGACCGAGCAGGCCTGGGCCGCTGCCGACAGGCTGATCAGCCGCCTCGACGACACGACGATCGCCTCGGCCCAAAAAGTCTTTGCGCGCATGGATTCGGTCGGGCAGGCGCGGATGAGCGCATTGCATGGCGGCGATCGTGCCAAGCTCGAGATCGCGCCCAATTTGTGGGCCGGCGTCGGCCTGGTGCGCGGCGGTGCCGGTACTGCCCTTGTCGGCGACCCCGACACGATCGCCGAGCGTATCGACGAGTACCGGCGCCTCGGCATCGATACCTTCATCCTGTCCGGCTATCCGCATCTGGAAGAAGCCTATCGCTTCGGCGAACTGGTGCTGCCGAAACTGCCGACCGACCATCCGGTAAAAGCCGCCGGCTCGTCCGTCAACACCGGTCCGTTCGGCGAGACCATCGCCGGCGACCACCGGCCGAAATCGCTCGCCAGCGCCTCGTGAACGCGCTCCCTCCGGCCCGCCGGTTGCGCGTCGCCATCCTTGGCGGCGGCTTTTCCGGCGCGGCGGTGGCCTGGCATCTGGCGCGGGCACCTCAATCGGAGTGCCTGTCGATTTCCGTCATCGAGCCGCGACCAGCGCTCGGCGGCGGCGTGGCCTATTCCAGCGCGGAACCGTCGCACCGGGTCAATGTCCCCGCAGTCAGGATGAGCATGGCTCCCGATGATCCGCAGCATTTTGCACGCTGGTTGGCTGGCAGCGGAGAACTCGAACACGACCCGGATGCCATCTGGAAGAACGGCGACGCTTTTCCGCGCCGTCGCGTGTTCGGCCGCTACGTCGCCGAGCATCTGGCGCCGTATCTCGGTTCCGGCCTTGTCCATCATGTCGAAGGTTCCGCCACACGCGTGACACGCGATGCCAGTGGCGCGGGCTGGACCGTGCACACCTCTGCCGGACCGGTCGTCGCCGATATCCTCGTCCTGGCAGCGACGCATCCGCGGCCCGGCATTCCCAACGCGCTGGCCTCGCTGACGGAAGCGCCAGGTTTCGTCGCCGATCCGTACGCTTCCGCCGCGCTTTCAGGGATCGGGCCGGAGGCGTCGGTGCTGATCGTCGGCTCCGGGTTGACCTCGGCCGACATGGTCGCCGAACTCGACCGCCGTGGCCATCGCGGCCGTATCCTCGCGCTGTCGCGCCGCGGCCTGCGCTCGCGCGGCCACCCGGATATCAGGGGCGAGCCTTTTGGCGACTTTGCATCCGCGCCGGCCACGACGGCGCTCGGCCTGCTCAAGACCATTCGCGCGACGCTGGCGGCCGCGCGCGCCGCCAGCGTCAACTGGCAGTCGGTCTTCGATCAGCTGCGCCTCCAGGGGCCGGTGCTGTGGGCCGCACTTGCGCCGCCGGAGCGGGCAAGGCTGGTGCGCCAGCTGCGCGTGTTCTGGGACGTGCATCGCTTCAGGATCGCGCCGCAGGTCGCCGCCGTGCTCGACCGGCGTCATGCCGCCGGTACAGTCGACACCATTGCCGCCAGGCTTGTCGCGTCGAACGACGAGGACGGCAGCCTGGCTGTCAGCTTTCAACGGCGCGGGCAGACCCGGATCGAGACGATGCGCTTCGCTGCCGTCATCAACACCACCGGTCCGGCCCATGGGCAGGCGCTGCAGCTGAACCCGGCGCTAAGCTCGCTGGCGGAAGCCGGCTTGATCAGGACGGACCAATATGGGCTTGGCATCGAGACAGGTCTCGACAGCCGCGCGATCGGCCGGGACGGCGCGGCGGTCGCGACACTCCTGGTCGCCGGCCCGCTGGCACGAGGGACTTTCGGCGAGCTCATGGGTCTGCCGGAAGTCGCCCGCCATGCCCAGGCGGTCGCGGTTGAAATTGCCAAGCTGCTGGTAACGCTGCCGTCAGCGCAGGCCATCGGCCCCAATGCCGCGCACCGTCCACACGTGGGCTGACACCTGCGGGCCGGGTTCGGCAGCGAAAATTGGTATTTCCGTCCCAAGAGCGCCCCAAAAACGGAAAATCCTTCTTTGTATATATATTCTATAAACATAATAAATATCGGAGCCGGCGCGACCGGAGCGATCAACGACACGGCCTGAATGGGAGACAGTTCATGGCACATGCAGAAGCCGATCCGATCAAATTCGCCTACTGGGTGCCGAATGTTTCGGGCGGCCTGGTGATTTCCAACATCGAGCAGCGCACCAACCATTCTGCCGAGTACAATCGCAAGCTGGCGCAGATCGCCGAGAAGGCCGGCTTCGACTACGCGCTCAGCCAGATACGTTTCACCGCCGGCTACGGCGCCGACGAACAGCATGAATCGGTGGCGTTCAGCCATGATCTGCTGGCGGCGACCACGACGCTCAAGGTCATCGCGGCGATCCTGCCAGGACCATGGAACCCGGCGCTGGCGGCCAAGCAGATCGCCACCATCAGCTACCTGACCAACGGCCGCGTCGCGATCAACCTTGTCTCCGGCTGGTTCCGCGGCGAGTTCCATGCCATCGGCGAGCATTGGCTCGACCATGACGAGCGCTACCGCCGCTCGGAGGAATTCATCCGTGCGCTGCGCGGAATATGGACTGAAGACAGCTTCACCTTCCGTGGCGATTTCTACCGCTTCAATGAGTATTCGCTGAAGCCGAAACCGCCGCAAGTACCCGAAATCTTCCAAGGCGGCTCGTCGCGCGCCGCGCGCGACATGGCATCGCGCGTCTCGGACTGGTACTTCACCAACGGCAACACGCCGGCCGAGATCGCCAAGCAGGTCGATGATATCAGGGTCAAGGCGAAGGCCAATAACCATTCCGTCAAAGTTGGCGTCAACGCCTTCGCGGTCGTTCGCGAGACCGAGGACGAGGCCAGGGCGGTGCTCGCCGAAATCATCGCCGAGGCCAATCCCGACGCGGTCAATGCTTTTGGCCATGAGGTCAAGAATGCCGGCAAGGCCTCGCCGGAAGGTGAGGGCAATTGGGCGAAATCATCCTTCGACGATCTGGTCCAGTACAATGACGGCTTCCGCTCGAACCTGATCGGCACCCCCAGGCAGGTCGCTCAACGCGTCGTCGACCTGAAGCGCGCGGGTGCGGATCTCATCCTGCTCGGTTTCCTGCACTTCCAGGAAGAGGTAGAGTATTTCGGCAAGCATGTCATCCCGCTCGTTCGCGAACTGGAAGACGCCGAGGCGGCGGCGTCGCTGGCGGCGGAATAGTCACCCCATAGGCACGCCGGACACGCGCCGGCCTGCACACATGAAGCTTGCCCGGCGTGCTGATCCGTCGGGCGGCAACAGGATTTTGCGCGCCTAATCGAGGACGATTGGAATGCCGTTGCCCAGTTATACGCTCGGAGTGATGGAGGCTTCCGCCTATGCACCGGAGGTCTTTGCGCGCGGCCTGCCGTCAGGCCCACGGCCGGAGCAGTCGTTCGAAAATGTCGCCAAGCCGGCAGGGGCCGTTGCCGGCGATGCCTCAGCATTGCTTTCGCTTCAGGGCATCAGCCTGTCGTTCGGCGGCGTCGTCGCACTCGCGGACGTCGACCTATCGGTCCGCCAAGGCGAGATACGTGCCATCATCGGCCCGAATGGCGCCGGCAAGAGTTCGCTGATCAACGTCATCAGCGGCGTCTACCGGCCGGATCGCGGCCATGTCCAGCTCGACGGTACCTCCTATGCCCAGGTCCCGACGCAGCGGCTGGCCCATCTCGGCGTCGCCAGAACCTTCCAGAACCTCGCACTGTTCAAGGGCCTAAGCGTCCTCGACAATGTCGCCTCTGGCCTTGCCTACAAGGTTCGCTCCAACTTTGCCGGCCAGGTGCTCGGCATCGGCCGCTCGCGTGGCGAGCAGCGCGATTCACGCAGCCGTGCCGAACAGATCCTCGAATTCCTCCATCTCACCGCCATTCGCGACCGTCTTGTCGGCACCTTGCCTTACGGGCTGCAGAAGCGTGTCGAACTGGCCCGCGCGCTGGTGGCCGAGCCGCGCCTGCTTTTGCTCGACGAGCCGATGGCCGGCATGACAGCGAGCGAAAAGAGCGAGATGGCGTCTTTCGTCCGTGCCGCGCGCGATCGTTTCGCCACCACCGCGGTGTTGATCGAGCACGATGTCGGCATCGTCATGGGTCTGTCCGATCGCATCGCCGTTCTCGACTACGGCCGCAAGATCGCCGACGCCACGCCCGATGAAGTCAGGAACGACCAACGCGTCATCGATGCCTATCTCGGCGTCGCCTCGGACAATGAGGACGGGGCAGGCATATGATCGCCGATTTCGACTACCAATTCTTCATCGAAGTGCTCGTCGGCGGCCTGCTCTCAGGCGTCATGTATTCGCTTGTCGCGATCGGCTTCGTGCTCATCTACAAGACCTCGGGCGTGCTCAATTTCGCGCAAGGCGCGATGCTGCTGTTTGCGGCACTCACCTTCGTCAGCCTCGTCGAGCGCGGTATTCCGTTCGCGCTGGCGCTGGCGGTCACCTTCGCCATCATGGTGGCGATGGGTGTCGCCATCGAGCGCACGGTGCTGCGGCCACTGACCAACAAGCCGCCGATCACACTGTTCATGGCGACGCTCGGCCTGTCCTACATCATCGAGGGCGCCGCCCAGCTGATCTGGGGCACGCAGGTCCATGGCCTCGATCTCGGCATCGAGGACGTGCCGCTGGAAATCGGCGGCGTGCTGATCAGCCAGTTCGACATTTTTGCCGCGGTGGTTGCCGCCGGCATGGTCCTCCTGCTGTCGCTGTTCTTCCGCTACACCCGCATCGGCCTCTCCTTCCGCGCCGTTGCCGATGATCAGTTTGCGGCCCTCGCGGTCGGCCTCAGGCTGCCCTTGATCTGGGCCACCGTGTGGGCTGCCGCCGGCCTTGTCGCCCTGGTGGCGGGACTGCTCTGGGGCGCACGCCTCGGCGTGCAGTTCTCGCTGTCGCTGGTGGTGCTCAAGGCGCTGCCGGTGCTGGTGCTCGGCGGCTTCGATTCCATCCTCGGCGCCATCGTCGGCGGGCTGCTGATCGGCGCCAGTGAGAAGCTCGCCGAGGTCTATATCGGCGATTATTTCGGCGGCGGCATCGAGAGCTGGTTTGCCTATGTCGTCGCGCTCGTCTTCCTGCTGATCCGCCCTTCCGGCCTGTTCGGCCAGAAGCTCGTTGAGAGGATCTGAACAATGACCGCGATAACAAGCGATTTCGTCGCCGCGCCGGTGCTGCCGAAATGGGTCGTACCGGTCCTGCTGCTCGCCTTCGCCTATGGTGTCGTGCCGCTGATCGGCTCAAGCTATCTGTTCGAGGCCATCCTGCTGCCGTTCCTGGCGCTCAGCCTCGCCGGCGTGGGCTTGAACATTCTCACCGGCTATGCCGGCCAGGTCTCGCTGGGCAGTGCCGCCTTCATGGCGGCGGGCGCCTTCGCCGCCTATAATTTCAACCTGCGCGTCGAGCGCCTGCCGCTGATCGGCAGCATCTTCCTGGCCGGCATCGTCGCCGCCGCGATCGGCATCGTCTTCGGCCTGCCCAGCCTGCGGCTGAGGGGTTTTTATCTCGCAGTATCGACGCTTGCCGCGCAGTTCTTCGTGCAATGGGCGCTGACCAAGTTCAGCTGGTTCTCCAACAACTCGGCGTCAGGCGTCATCGACGCGCCGAGACTGTCGATCTCAGGTTTCGCGCTCGACGGCGCCATCGGTCGCTATCTCTTCGCGCTGACAATCGTCACCGTCCTGACCTTCCTCGCCCATCGGCTGGTCTCGTCGCAGACCGGGCGCAACTTCATCGCCATCCGCGACAATGAAACCGCCGCCCGCATCATCGGCATTCCGGTGCTGAGGACCAAGCTGCTGGCCTTCGCCATCTCGTCCTTCATCATCGGCGTCGCAGGCGTCATCTGGGCCTTCGCCTATCTGAGGACCGTCGAGCCGGACGGCTTCGATCTCGACCGGTCGTTCCAGGTCCTGTTCATCATCACCATCGGTGGGCTGGCTTCGATCCGCGGCGCGTTTTTCGGCGCCGCCCTCATCGTGGTTTTCCCGCTCGCTCTGTCGCGCCTCGGCGGCTTCCTGCTCGGCGATCTCTTCGATTCGGGCGTGCTCGACATGAGCCAGCGCATCGTTCTGGGCGCGCTCATCATCCTGTTTCTGATCCTTGAGCCCGACGGGCTGGTGGCGCTGTGGGACAGGGTCCGAAGACGGCTCCTGTTCGCCTGGCAGTCGACCTGAGCTGACGCATCCGAAAATGAACAAGGGGCCGAACAAGACGGCCCATACCGGGAGTACCTCGACCATGACTTTCCTCAGCACAATCAAGGCGGCGGCGTTGTCCGCGGCGATGATCGTGTCGGTGGCCTTGCCCGCCGCGCACGCCGACGAACAATATTTCCCGCTGCAAAGCTATCGCGTCGGGCCTTACGCGGCCGGCGGCACCGGCTTCTTCGGCGGCTTCATCGACTATCTCAACCTCATCAACATCCGCGACGGCGGCGTCAACGGCGTCAAGCTGACCTGGGGCGAATGCGAGACCCAGTACGAGGTCGAGCGCGGCGTCGAATGCTACGAGCGGCAGAAGAGCCATGCCGGCGCCGCCGCCTGGAACCCGCTCTCGGTCGGCATCGCCTATGCCATGATTGACCGCATCACCGCCGACAAGGTGCCGCTGATCACCGTCAACCACGGCCGCACCGATTCCACCGACGGGCGTGTCTTCCCCTACGTCTTCCCGCTGCTGCTCAATCCCTACAGCGAGACATCAGGCATCGTGAACTACATCGCCTCCAAGGAAGGCGGCATCGACAAGCTGAAGGGCAAGAAGATCGTCGTGCTCTATCACGGCTCGCCCTACGGCAAGGAGACCATCCCGATCTATGAGCTGCTGGCGCAGAAATACGGCTTCACCGTGCAGCAGATCGAGGTGCCGCATCCCGGCAACGAGCAGCAGTCGCAGTGGCTGACCATCCGCCGCGCCAAGCCGGATTTCGTCGTCCTGCGCGGCTGGGGTGTGATGAACCCGGTGGCGCTGAAGACGGCGGTCAAGGTCGGCTATCCCGTCGATCACATCGTCGGCAATGTCTGGTCGAATTCTGAAGAGGATGTCATCCCTGCCGGCGACGCCGCCAAGGGTTACACCGCCATCACCACGCAGGCTTCCGGCAACTCCTACCCGGTGGTTCAGGAGATCGTGAAGACGGTCTACGGCGCCGGCAAGGGTAACCTTGAAGACAAGGCGCGCATCGGCTCGGTCTACCACAATCTCGGCATCGTCAACGGCATCCTCAATGTCGAGGCGATCCGGGTCGCGCAGGAGAAGTTCGGCCACCGCACGCTGACCGGCGACGAGGTCCGCTGGGGCTTCGAGCATCTCAAGCTTGATCCGGCCAAGGTCGAGGCGCTCGGCGCCAAGGACCTGTTCCACTCGATCAATGTCAGCTGGGACAACCATGAAGGCGAAGGCTACGTGACCTTCCAGCAGTGGGACGGCAAGAAGTGGAACGTCGTCTCCGACTGGATCGCGCCGGACTGGGCGCTTCTGCGGCCAATCATCGAGAAGTCCGCCGAGGCCTACGCCGCCGAGAAGGGCATCAAGCTGCGCACCGCCGACGATGCCAATGCTGTGACCACCAACTGATCAGTCAGTGCCGGGCGTCGCGGACCAAGTTTCCGTGGCGCCCGACCTGTTCGGTTTTCGAACCGCGAAAGAACAGCCTATGCCGAACGATGACGTCATTCTTGCTGTGGACACGGTCCATGCCACCTACAACCACGCCATCACGGCGCTGCATGGTGTCAGTTTCGAGCTCAGGCGCGGCCAGATACTGGCATTGCTCGGTGCCAATGGTGCCGGCAAGACCACGACGCTGAAGGCCGTCTCCAACCTGCTGCCGGCCGAACGCGGCCAGGTCAATGCCGGCACCATCCGCTATGAGGGCTCTGATGTCTCGCGCCGCAAACCGGGTGATCTGGTGCGCGCCGGGCTGGTTCAGGTGCTGGAAGGCCGCCACTGCTTCAAAAGCCTCACCGTCGAGGAGAATCTGATCGCCGGCGGCATCGGCCGCAGCGGCAGCCGCGCCGAGATCAACGGGGATCTCGAACGGATCTACGGCTATTTCCCGAGGCTTCGGGAAAAACGCCGGACATTGTCCGGCCTGACTTCCGGCGGCGAACAGCAGATGACCGCCATCGGCAGGGCGCTGATGTCGCGGCCGCGGCTGCTCGTCCTGGACGAACCGTCGATGGGGCTCGCGCCAATCATCGTCCAGGACATCTTCCAGAGCTTGAGAAAACTCAACCGCGAGACTGGCCTATCCATCCTGGTCGCCGAGCAGAACTCCGCAGTGGCGCTGCGATATGCCGACCATGCCACGGTGCTGGAGAACGGCGTTTCCGTTCTCGCCGGCGCGGCCCCCGAGCTTCGCCAGCGCGAGGACATCAGGGCCTTCTATCTCGGTCAATCGAACCCCGGGCAACAGGCGTCACCCGCCACCAAGCCCGCCCATCTCCACGCCGTTGCCTGAATCGAAATCCCAAGGAGCAGTGAAATGACCGTTTCGACCGTCAAGACCGACAAGGCTTCCGCCGCCGTGCCGCCAGTCGCAAGGCCGACCGCCCCGGCGCACATCATCAAGGACGACGCCGAGGCGATTGCGGTTGCCCATGCGCTCGCCGCCGAATTCGTCAAGGACTCCTCCCGGCGCGACCGTGAACGGATCTGGCCGGTCGCCGAACTCGATGCCTTTTCGCAAAGCGGCCTGTGGTCGATCAATGTACCCAAGGCATTCGGTGGGCCGGAGGTGTCCTATGCGACGCTGGCGAAGGTGATCGAGATCATCTCGGCGGCGGATTCCTCGATTGGCCAGGTTGCGCAGAATCATCTCGGTGTTGTAGCCGCCGTCCGCACCGTGTCCGACGCCGATCAGCAGAAGCTGCTGTTCGCCGAAGCGCTGAAGGGCACCCGGTTCGGCAACGCCTTTTCCGAGTTCGGTTCCAAGCGCGCCGCCGATTTCGAGACCCGCTTCACCGATGCCGGCGATCATGTGGTTGTCAGCGGCCGGAAATTCTATTCGTCCGGCGCGCTGCTCGCCCATCTGGTGCCGATCGTGGCGCTCGATGACGAGGGCCGCGCCTGGTATGCGATCGCCGACCGCGGCGCACCCGGCCTGACCGTCATCGACGACTGGTCGAGCTTCGGCCAGCGCACGACCCTGTCCGGCACCGTCATCATCGACAACGTCAAGGTGCCGAAGACGCATCTGGTACCCGGCTACAAGGGCTACGACAAACCGACCGCCGACGGCGCCATCTTCCAGATCATCCAGGTGGCCGTGGACACCGGCATCGCCCAGGCGGCGATCGACGAGACGGTCGATTTCGTCAGGACCAAAAGCCGCGCCTGGATCGACAGCGGCGTCGACAACGCCTGGGACGATCCCTACACTATTCAGGCCATCGGCGACCTGACGCTGCGCCTGCACGCGGCGCAGGCGCTGCTCGAAAAGGCCGGTCATGCAATCGACCGGGCAGTGGCCGAGCCGACAGCCGAGACGGTGGCGCACGCCCAGATCGTCACTGCTGAAGCCAAGATCTTGTCGACAGAGATCGCCATCGCCGCCACCAACAAGCTGTTCGAACTGGCAGGGACCCGCTCAACCCTGGCCGAGCACAATCTCGACCGGCATTGGCGCAACGCTCGCACGCACACGCTGCACGATCCGGTGCGCTGGAAATACTCGATCCTCGGCAAATATTTCCTCAACGGCGAAAACCCGCCGCTGCACGCCTGGAGCTGATTTTCCACCGGCGGGCTGGCGGCCTGCCACGTCAAACCTTCGACCATTCAAGAGGCCCACTGCCATGTCAAACCCAACAGTCGTCGGCTTTTCCGGCAACATCACCAGGCCGTCAAAGACGCGCGCCTTCGTCGATCTGGTCACCAGGGACATTGCCGCCAGCCACGGCCTGTCGGCGAGCACCTATGATATCGAGGACCTCGGCCCGACGCTGGGAACGGCGAAATGGGCCCGCGATCTCGACGGCCAGGCGCACGCGATCCTGGAACAAATCCTCGCCGCCGACGTGCTTGTCGTGGGCTCGCCGACCTACAAGGGCAGCTATACCGGCCTTTTCAAGCATTTCTTCGACCTGATCGATCCGGCGGCATTGCGGGGAAAGCCCATCGTGCTGACGGCGACCGGCGGTGGCGAGCGCCATGCCTTGATCGTCGAGCATCAGCTGCGGCCGCTGTTCGGCTTCTTCGAGGCCTTTGCGCTGCCCACCGCCGTCTACGCCACCGACAAGGATTTCACCGACGGCGTACTGCGCTCCGAGGCGATCCTTAAGCGTGCGGCGCAGGCGGTCGACGAGGTCGGCTTTGTGCTGGCCAATCGTTCGGCAGGCCGGATCGCCGCTGAATAGCCTGTCGTCAGCCAGATTGAACTGAACGAAATCCGTGAGGGCAGCGCCCCCGCTTACGCGCAATTTACGACCGACCGCTAAAACCGTTCCTGTCTGATTCGTCTGGGACAGGAACGTCATGAGCAAAGCCCTCACATCCTTCGCATTGGTCGCCGTGCTGACCGCCTTGCTCATGGCGTTGAGCCTGGCTGTCGCCAGGCACGGCTATCCCTATGGCGCGATCGGCGTCAGGCGCCTTGACGGCATTGCCGACGCCGGCGTGTTCATCCCGATTGCCGCCGTCTATTTCTTCAGCGCGATGCTGATGATGATCCTGCCGATAAGGGCGGCCGGTATCGTCCTGACCCATGCCGCCGATGCCCTTTTCTGGACCGTGATCGCACTGTTTGCGACCATCGTCGGCTGTATGGTCGCCAGATGGGCGTTCGGGCAGGGCAGCGCCGTGTGGACATTGCTGAACTGGCGGTTCCTGTTTGCCGCGGCGATCGTCGGTTGTCACTTTGTCATGAACGAGCTGCGCCGCAACGTGCTGCTGCGCAGCCTGTTCTTCGTCGTCTTTGCCGCTGCGACGCTGGCCTGCCTGTTCTGGTCGTTCACACTCTGACCAGCCGTAACCGGCTACTTCGCTGATCCTGCGGCGATGTTGCCGGCGGCAATTTCCATCCATGTCCAGAGATAGGCGGCAAGACCGCGATCGACATGGATGCGCAGCTTGGCGTCATGGCGATAGACGACGGCGCTGATGTCGGCGAAGGACAGCGCTGCACTGGCGCTCGCTTGGCTGGGATCGAGCGTCGTTCCACGCGCGATGAAAGCGTCGAGCGCCGTGCCCTCGGCCTCGAACATTTGCAACCCGGCGCTGATCGCCGTCACCGCGAACCCGTCTGTGTGCCAGCCCGAGGCGATGGCAAGCGGGCTGTTCGAGACGACCAGCAGCCGGTCGCGCGCCAGTCGTGCCGCATAGCGGTCACCTTGTGCGGTGCCAAAGGCTCCGACACCAGTGCGGTCCACGCCAGATACTCGCGCCCATGCGTCGAGATCGCCGCTGACCAGCAACTGGGAGAGGTCGAGGACTGCTCGTATCGCAAGGCCCGGCGTGGCGATGACCGCACCCTGCCAGTCCGGTGCAACGGACCATTTTTCCGCGAGATCACGCATGCAGCCGGTCTCCTGCCGGGTCGAAGGCGCAAGGGGCGGTAATTGTCGCCTTGCTGATCTTGCCGAGATGCTGGATGTCGATCGTCTCGCCGTGCCGCGTCGCGCCGCGCTCTATCAGCCCAAGCGCAACCGGGCGGCCAAGCGTCGGGCTCTGGTAGCTCGAGGTGACAAAGCCCTGGCTGCGCAATCTGCCGTCGATCCGTTTGATGCCATGCGCGCCGGTCGGCAGCGGTGCTTCGCCTTGCGGCACTGCCAGCCCGACAAGCTGCATGCGATTGTCACGTGACGCCTCATCGGTGAACAATGAGCGTCGGCCGACGAACTCGGTCTTGCGTTTGGCCCGCGGACCGTGGACGCCGAGATCATGCGGCAATGTGGTGCCGTCGGTGTCCTTGCCGATGACGATAAAACCCTTTTCGGCACGCAGGATCATCAGCGCCTCCAGGCCGATGACGATGGGGTCGAGCGCCTGGCCGGCCTCGCGCAGATGCGCCCATAGCGGCTCGGCGTGGTCGGCCCGGATCGAAATCTCGTAGCTCCTGTCGCCGGTGAAACTGACGCGGGCGATGCGGACTTCGTCGCCGGCATAAGTGCCATGACCGATCGCCATATGCGGCAGGTCGGCATCGTCGAGCGAGAGGCCAAGATGCAGCTTTTCCAGCAGCTTGCGGGCATTTGGCCCCGAAACGGTCAGTGTCGCCATGTCCGGTGTGGCGTTGTGGATGTAAACGGCGCTGCGGCCAAAACGGTCCTGGCGCCATTCCTCCAGCCGCGCATGGACGGCGGCGACATGCGAGGACGAGCACGACACGATGAAGCGATGCTCGTCCAGCCGCACCAGCACGCCGTCGTCGAAGACCACGCCGTTCTCAGACAGCATGAAGCCATAGCGGCAGCGGCCCGGTTTCAGTGTTGACATGGTGTTGTAGTAGAGGAAATCGACGAACGCCGCCGCCTGCGGCCCGATCACCTCGATCTTGCCGAGCGTCGAACCATCGAACAGCGCGACCGACTGGCGCGCACGTCGCGCCTCGTCCGCGATCGAACGTTCCGCGTCCGCGTTGCCGCCATAGTGGGCAGGCCGCAGCCAGCCGCCATATTCCTGGAAGACAGCGCCGCTGGCGCGATGGACGTTTTCGAGCGGCAGTCGCCGTACCGGCGCCATCAATTCACCGACGCGCGCGCCGGCAAAGCTTGCCAGCGGCACCGGCGTGAACGGCGGCCGGTAGGTGGTGGTGCCGACCTCCGGCACCGTGCGGCCGGTAATCCCTGCCATCAGCGCCAGCCCGGGCAGGTTGGAGGTCTTGCCCTGGTCGGTCGCCATGCCGAGCGTGGTGTAGCGCTTCAGATGTTCGACCGAGACGAAGTTTTCGCGTGCGGCCAGCTCGACGTCCTTCACCGTCACGTCGTTCTGGTAGTCGATCCAGATGCGGCCTTTCGAGCCCGGCATCGGCCAGGCCGGGAGAATGCCGTCCGTCGCCTCCGGCCCGGTGCTGCGTGGTGTTGCCGCGTTCTCCTTGCCGGCGAATGCCTTTTCCACGCCGGCAAACACCTCCGATAAGGAGACCGCGCCGGCTGCGGCGCCGACCACGACGATACCGCCGACCGGTTCGCCCGGCAGGAAGGCCGCGCGCGCATCGCTCCAGGCGAGCTTGCCCTTGGCCTGGCCGAAGAGATGAATGGTCGGTGTCCAGCCGCCCGAGACCACAACGCAATCGGCATCGAACCTCGTGCCGTCGTCGAGCGTCACGCCGTCGACGCGCAGCTTGCCGCTGGCGGAAGCCAGCGCACGGCCTTTGATCAGGCGCACATTGGCCGGCGCGGCAGGCGTGCCGTCACGCCGGATATCGACAAGCCTGACTTCGGCGCCGACCTCGGCAAGCGCCCCCGCCACCTCATAGGCGCTGTCATTGTTGGTGGCGACGATGATGCGGCGTCCGACCAGCACAGCGTGGCGCCGGAGATAGGCGAACGCCGCATCCGCCGACATGATGCCCGGCAGATCGTTGTTGGCGAAAGGCAGCGGCCGCTCGATGGCGCCGGTCGCCAGCACGATCTGGCGCGGCCTGACCCGCCACAGCGTATCCGGCCGGCCGTCGAGATGACGCTGGTTCAGCCCGACCAGATTGTGGTCGTAAATGCCGAAGGCGGTGGTCGAAGGCAGGATGAGGTGACCGCCAGCGGCAAACTCGGCAATCGTCTCCTTGACCCATACGGCCGCCGGCTTGCCGTCGATCTCCGCGGCACGATGGCCGAGCGATCCGCCGGGACTCTGCTGGTCGTCGACCAGTGCGACGGTCAGGCCAGCACCGGACGCCAGCCCTGCCGCCGCCAGCCCGGCCGGTCCCGCGCCTACAACCAGCACATCGCAATGATGGTTGATCTGGTCAGCCTTGCCGGGCGAGGTCCAGTCGGCGTCGACTGTGCCCAATCCCGCCATGGCGCGGATGCGCGGCTCGAACCTGTGCCAGTCCGGCCACATGAAGGTCTTGTAGTAGAACGCCGCTGGAATGAAGCGCGCGAAACGGTCGAGGAAGGCGTTGCGGTCGGCCAGCGCGCTGGGCGTGGCGTTGACGCTTTTCGCCAGCAGTCCGTCCCGCGCCGGCTCGGTCGTGGCGCGGGTGTTCGGCGTTGCCCGCGTGCCCCCGAGATCGACCAGCGCATTTGGCTCCTCGACGCCGGCGCCCCATATGCCGCGCGGCCGGTGGTATTTGAAGCTGCGGCCGACGACCGCGACGTCACCCGCCAGCAGCGCCGAGGCGATGGTGTCACCGGCAAAGCCTTGCACGATGGTTCCGTCGAAGCTGAAGCGGATCGGGCGCGAGCGGTCGATGGCGCTGCCGCCGGTGGCAAGACGTGAGGCGGTCACGCGACGTGCTCCCCGCCGAGTGCGGCCGAGGACAGCACCTTGTGGGTGACGGTGTCGCGCTCCATTACGAAGAACTCGCCGCAGTTCATGTGAACCCAGATCTCGCGCGCCGTGCCTTTCGGATTGGTGCGCAGATAGAGATAGTTTGCCCAGCGATCGATCGGCACATCGGCGCCATCCGGCCTGATGTTGCCGGCATCGCCGCCATAGTGGAATTCGGTTTCGTCGCGCGGACCACAGAATGGGCAAGGAAAGAGCTGCATAGGATCCTCAATCTTCGTCTTTATGCATGTCGTTCTCCCAAAACCGCTGCGCACTTTTGGGCGACATGCATCAGTGCGCGATGCCGGAGCCGGCCGCTTCGTCGATCAGCCGCCCGCTGGCGAAGCGATCAAGGTCGAATGGACGGCTGATGTGGTTGTGTTCGCCAGTCGCCAGCAGGTTCGCCAGCAGCGTGCCGCCTGCGGGAATGGCCTTGAAGCCGCCCGTGCCCCAGCCGCAATTGAGGAACAGGCCGGGCAGCGGCGAGGGGCCGATGATCGGCGAGGAGTCCGGCACGACATCGACGATCCCAGCCCATTGCCGCATCAGCTTGAGCTGGCCGAAGATCGGGAACATCTCCAGCAGGCCGGCGATCACCCCCTCCAGCGCCGGCAGATTGCCGCGCTGCGCATAGGAAGGAATGCGGTCGAGCCCGCCGCCGATGACGATCTCGCCCTTGTCCGACTGGCTGACATAGACGCCGCAGCCGGGCGACAGCACCACCGTGTCGAGGATCGGCTTGACCGGTTCGGACACGCAGGCCTGCAGCGCATAGGAATTGATCGGCAGGCGGAAGCCGGCCTTGGCCGCCAGCACCGAAGAATGCCCGGCCACCGCCATGCCGATACGCTCGGCACGGATCGCGCCACGCGAGGTCTGGACGCCACGGCAGCGGCCGCCCTCGATGATGAAATCGGTGATCTCGCAGTTCTGGATGATGTCGACGCCGAGTCGGCTTGCGGCCCGCGCATAGCCCCAGGCGACCGCGTCATGGCGTGCCGTTCCGGCCCTGCCTTGCCAGATACCGCCGAACACCGGGAAGCGTGCGTCCGGTGAAAAATTGTAGATCGGCGCCACCCGGCGCACATCGTCAGGCGAAAACAGCTCCGCATCAATGCCGTTGATCTGCATGGCGTTGACGGTGCGGGCGCCGATCTCCATCTCGCCGGTCGAGTGGCAGAGATTGACCATGCCGCGTTGCGACAGCATGACGTTGTAGTTGAGCTCTTTCGACAATCCCTCATAGAGCCGGTGCGCCAGCCCGTAGAGCTCGACGCTCTCCGGATAATAGTAGTTGGAGCGCACCACGGTGGTGTTGCGGCCGGTGTTGCCGCCGCCGATCCAGCCTTTTTCCAGCACCGCTACCCTGGTGATGTTGTGGTTCTTGGCCAGGTAATAGGCCGTTGCCAGCCCATGGCCGCCGCCACCGATGACGATCACATCATAGGACAGTTTCGGCTCGGGCGAGCGCCACGCCGGTTGCCAGCCGGTTTGGCCGGCCAGGCCCTCCTTGAACAGCGACAGGGCGGAATAGCGTGTGGTCATGACGTGCCGGACAGGCCTGATGTTCGGAAAGAAACGTGGATCATCGCATGGTCTTCCGCACCGACGTCACCGGTTCGATCGGTCATGCCCGCATCGCCTTGCCCAGTGGATCGTATGGCGACGAGGCGATGACGCGCGCACCTCTTTCGACGCCGACGATGTGGGTTGTCAACTGCGTATCGATATCAGCCACCTCGCGCTCGACCAGCGCCATGGCGAGGCTCTTGCCGACCGTATGGCCGTAGCCGCCCGAGGTGACGAAGCCAGCAAGCTTGCCTCTATACCAGACCGGCTCGTAACCGCTGGCATCGGCGTCCACCGCGTCGATTTCGAGCGTCACCAGCGTGCGCCTCGATGAAGCCTTCAGCTCCTTCCGGGCCGCCTCGCGGCCGATGAAATCGCCCTTGTCGAAAGCGATCCAGCGGTCCATCCCGGTCTCATCGGGCGTATAGTCCTGCGTGAACTCGCGCGACCAGATACCAAAGCTCTTTTCGAGCCGCAGCGAATTGACCGCGCCGAAGCCGTATTCGCTCACGCCCAGATACTTGCCTGCCGTCAGCAGAGCGCGGCGCAGGCCCGCGTGCTCATTGGCCTGACAATGGATCTCGTAGCCGAGTTCGCCGATGACCGAGAGCCGCCCGACCTTGGCCCGCACCAGCCCGACATCCAATGTCTTGCAGGCTAGAAAGCCAAAGGCCTCGTGCGAAACGTCCTGATGTGTGAGGCGCTCAAGCAACATTCGCGCATTGGGACCAGCCAGCGAGAAACCGACGACCGCGTCTGAAATGTCGCGGACGGTGACGCCGTCGCTCATATGCTGCTCGAACCAGCGCATATGCCACTGCCGCAGATAGTAGGATCCCATGATCCACCAGGAGCCATCGCCCCAGTTGAAGACGGTGAGGTCGCCCTTGAGCTTGCCGTTTTCGCCGAGCATGGGCGCGAGCTTGGCGCGACCCGGCTTGGGCAGCGCACAGGCAAGCAACCGGTCGAGCCAAGCTTCCGCCTGCGGCCCGGCGATTTCGTAGCGCGAGAAGGCAGTGATATCGAGCAGACCGACGCCCTCGCGCACGTTGCGGCATTCCTGTGCGACGATGTCGAAGGCGTTGGAGCGCTTCAGCGTCGGTGTCTCGACGAAGCCATGCGGCGCGAAATAGAGCGGCACTTCCATGCCCCATGAATTGCCCCAGCGCGCGCCGGCGGCATCCATCGCGTCATGCGCGCCGGCTGTCTTCAAGGGCCGCCCCGCCGGCAACTGCTCGTTGGGATAGCTCATGACAAAGCGGCGCGAATAGAACTGCCCGGTGGTCTGCCTGATGTATTCGCGGTTGGAGGCGAAATCGCCATAGCGGGCGATGTCCATGCCGTAGACATCGGCTTCCGGCTCGCCATGGATCATCCATTCGGCAAGCGACTTGCCGACCCCGCCGCCTTGCAGGAAACCGGCCATGACGCCGCACGCCACCCAGTAGTTGGGAACCCCGCGCACCGGGCCGACCAGCGGATTGCCGTCCGGCGAGAAGGTGAAGGCGCCGTTCACCCAGCGCTTGATGCCGGCATTCTCCAGGCAGGGGTATCGGCTGAAGCCGAGGGCCAACTCGTCGGCGATGCGGTCGGTGTCTTCCTGGATCAGTTCAATGCCGTAATCCCACGGCGCCCCATCCATGTTCCAGTGCTTGTGGTTGATCTCGTAGATGCCGAGCAGCAGGCCTTTCTGTTCCTGGCGCATGTAGGTGAAGCCTTCGAGATCGACGATCAGCGGCAATTCCCTGTCCAGCGCCTGGATTTCGGGCAGCGCCTCGGTGACGAGATAATGGTGCTCCATCGGCGACACCGGCAGGTCGATGCCGGCCATCCGGCCGACCTGCTTGGCCCACAGCCCGCCGGCATTGACGACGTGTTCGGCAATCACCGTGCCCTTCTCGGTGACTACGTCCCAGCCGCCGTCCGCGCGGCGGTTGAGTGCCAGCACGCGGTTGTGCTCGATGATATCGGCGCCGCGCAGCCTGGCTGCCTTGGCATAGGCGTGCACGACGCCCGAGGGATCGATATGGCCTTCGCGCGCGGCATAGAGTCCACCCAGCATGCCGTCGGTGTTGAGGATCGGGCAGCGCTGCTTGATCTCATCGACTCCGACCAGGTGGACATCGTCGATGCCCATGGTCTGGAAGATGCGGTAGGAAGCCTTGAGCCATTCCCAGCGCTCCGGCGCGGAGGCGACCGAAATACCGCCGGTCATGTGCATGCCGATGCTCTGGCCCGATTCCTTCTCGACCTCGGAGAGCAGGTCGATCGTGTAGGCCTGCAGGGCGGCGATGTTGGGATCGGCGTTCAGCGCATGGAACCCGCCGGCCGCATGCCAACTCGACCCTGCGGTCAGCACCTCGCGTTCGATCAGCGCGACGTCGCTCCAGCCGAACTTCGCCAGGTGATAGAGCACCGAGGCTCCAACCACGCCGCCGCCGATGACGATCGCCCGATATTGGGATTTCATCCTGTCGCACTCCACCCAGCCAGTGTGGAGTACCCTATCGGTATTGTACATATGTGTCTAGAGCTTGGCGAACAGCGGAATGAGCGCCCCATGACGCCGCTCTGCGCCCATACGGCAGAGGGCTCCTCTGCTGCTGTCGGCAGCAACCGTGCTTGCTATTGGGCCGATGCGCGAAGCGAAATCGTCAGGCCGCGGCGACCGGGCGGGCCGTACTATCGGTTGCGCGAAAGCGTCTTCTCGACATAGCGCGAGAAGTCCTCGACATCCTCCGCCGGAGGCTCCTGGCCGGTGAAGCTGCGCAGATAACCGGCGACGTGAGGCAGGCGGCTGCTCATCGGCTCGTTGAGCTCAAGCGAGTAATAGCCGATCTGCATGAAATACAGCACGCGGGCCCGCACGAAGGCATCCTCCTCGTCGTAGCCGTGACGCATGAACATGTCGCGTATGGCGTTGACACGCTCCTCGTCGGCCTCGTCTAACGCGCGCCTGATGGCGGGCGAGCGACGGGCCCAGGCCCTGATCGCGAAATCCAGCTGGGGGTCGAACAGCCTTTCGTCCACCCAGCATTCGAAAATGCTCATCACCCCGCGTATGACGGTGGCGGAAGGCCGCCTGGCGCGTTCCACGATGAATTTGGTATTCGTCTGCCGCCAGTAATCCAGCAACTGATCGAGCAGATCCTGCCGGCTCTTGAAATACCAGTAGAAGCTGGAGCGCGACACATCGAGCTTCTGGCCAAGCGTCAGCACGCGGACGCGTTCGACTCCGTCAGAGATCAACGTTTCAAGCGCAAGCTTCAGCCAGTCTTCGCGAGTGGCCTTGATGTTGCCGGTGGCGCCGGCGCGCTGAATCGTCGTTTCGAGAGCTGCCATCGACACGACGCATGACATGCTGCCTCAGGCAAATCAAGGCTATGGACATAAGTGTACAGAATGAATCGGCCCAAGCCGATTGATGCACGATGGAGGTTGGCTGCATCGAGGCTCGATGGGGAATCGTCGTCGCCCGCCATCCGCGCGGCGCAGGCACGGGGATTTTTGTCGCGGCCGGCGGTTCACTGTTTGCTTTCCCGCGAGGCAATTGTCTGGCAAATACCAGTTCAGACAGATGCCCGCGCGGCCAACAAGCAGGAACACACGATATGACGCTGTTTCGAAAGAACCTCATCGATGGCGAGTGGGTCGGCGATGCCGGTTCGCGCAACATCAACCCCTCGGATACCGGCGACGTCGTCGGCGACTATGCCTCGGCGGGTGTCGAACAGGCCCAGCAGGCGATCGCCGCGGCCAAGGCAGCGTTCCCGGCTTGGTCCCGCTCCGGTCCGCTGGCGCGTCACGCGGTGTTGAAAAAGGCCTCCGACGAGATTCTGGCGCGCAAGGACGAGATCGGCCGCAACCTGGCGCGAGAGGAAGGCAAGACGCTGGCCGAAGGCATCGGCGAGACAATTCGCGCCGCCCAGATATTCGACTTCTTTGCCGGCGAAACGTTGCGTTTGACCGGAGAGGTCGTGCCGAGCGTGCGGCCGGGCGTCGGCGTCGAGATGACGCGCGAGGCGGTCGGCGTGGTCGGCATCATAACGCCGTGGAATTTTCCGATCGCTATTCCGGCCTGGAAGATCGCCCCGGCGCTGACACACGGCAACACCGTCGTCTTCAAGCCGGCGGAGCTGGTTCCCGAGAGCGCCTGGACCATCGTCGACATCTTGCATCGCGCCGGCCTGCCGAAGGGCGTGCTCAATCTCGTCATGGGCAAGGGCTCGGTCGTCGGTCAGGCGATGCTCGACAGTCCCGATGTCAACGCCATCAGCTTCACCGGCTCGGTCGGCACCGGCAAGCGCGTCGCTGCGGCAAGCATCGAACACATGCGCAAGTTCCAGCTTGAAATGGGCGGCAAGAACCCGCTGGTCGTGCTCGACGATGCCGACCTCGCGATCGCCGTCGATTGCGCGCTCAACGGTGCCTTCTTCTCGACCGGCCAGCGCTGCACCGCCTCGTCCAGGCTGATTGTGGCTGACGGCATTCACGACCGCTTCGTCGACGCCCTCAAGGATCGCATGAGCAAACTGGTCATCGGCGATGCGCTCGACGCGCAGACCCAGATCGGTCCTGTCGTCGACGCGACGCAGCTGAAGCAGGACGAGGACTATATCGCCATCGGTGTCAGGGAAGGTGCCACGCTCGCCTTCGGTGGCGAGCGGCTCGACCGCAAGACGCCGGGCTTCTACCTGCAGCCGGCGTTGCTGACCGAGGCGACCAACGCCATGCGCAGTTCGCGCGAGGAGATTTTCGGGCCTGTCGCCAGCGTCATTCGCGTCAAGGACTATGACGAGGCGCTTTCCGTTGCCAACGACACGCCCTTCGGCTTGACCTCCGGCATCTGCACCTCGAGCCTCAAGCATGCCACGCACTTCAAGCGCAATTCGGAGGCCGGCATGGTGATGGTCAACCTGCCGACGGCGGGTGTCGATTTCCATGTTCCCTTCGGCGGCCGCAAGGGTTCGAGCTATGGGCCGCGCGAGCAGGGCCACTATGCGGCGGAGTTCTACACCACGGTGAAGACGGCCTATACATTCGCAGGCTGATCGGCCGTCGACCGATCAGCCGGGCTGCTCGGTCACGTCCGACCACGCCGGCAACCCCGCCATGCACATCTGGATTGGAGCGGCGCGAAGGATGACAGTGCAGGACCTGACCTGGCTTAACCCGCCGCCGCACCATTCTATCGACGGCGACAGCGTTCGTGTGCGCACCGGCAAGGAGACCGATTTCTGGCGCGAGACCTTCTACGGTTTCTGGCGCGACAATGGCCACTTCCTGCACCGGCCCGTCGAAGGCGATTTCACCGCCGAGGTCACCGTCAAAGGCGACTACGAGGTGCTTTATGATCAGGCGGGGCTGATGGTCCGGCTCAGCGAAACCCATTGGATCAAGGCCGGTATCGAGTACACCGACGGCCTTGCCTATTTCTCCGTCGTGGTCACCAACGACACGTCAGACTGGTCGCTGGTCGCCATTCATGCCGGTCCGGGCGGCGTCAGGATCCGGCTGACCCGTCACGCCGAAACGATCCGTGTCCAGTATCTCGATGCTTCCGACGGCCACTGGGAGCCTGTGCGGCTCGCCTACTTTCCGATCTCCAGGACGGTCGATGTTGGCATGATGTGCTGTTCGCCGCAACGCGAGGGCTTCGAGGTCACATTCTCCGGCTTTTCGGTGGGGCCGCCGATATCGCGGGAATTGCACGATTGAGACGTGCGGCCTTGCGCCGACCGCAAGCCCTTCGACTTTGTCATAATCAAGTCTGTAGATCGAGCCTCGCCGGCGGCTGCGCCTGTCGTAAGTTGGGTTCTCCGGAGCCGGAAGGGGTATTGCGGGGAAACTTTTGGCCTTTGTTCCGCTCAAGGCGAATATGTCGGGCAGCACGTTGCAACGGTATTGGCATCCGCGCTAGGAGTTGCCCATGGGCAGGTTGCGAAGGGCAGTCAAAAGAGCCGTCTATTCCAGGGCGCTGAGATTTCTTGGCGTTCCGCCCGTGCTGTGGTCGCAAGGGATCGGACATTTCTGCGATTTCGCCGGGCCGCGCTGGTATCGCAACGCGTCAACCGCATCGACACAGAGCGAGGCATTTTTCCGCCAGCATTACAGCGGCGCACATGGCATCGTCTGGCTGCGTCTGAGCACCTTGTCCAGGGATGCGCAAACCTGTGATCTCGACACGTTCGTCAGGATCGTGTTGCCGACGATCACGGCACCGTTCACGCTGCTGACGACCGATGGCGATGCTTCGGTGCCGTCTGATCTGGCGAAGGACACCGTCGACCAGCTTCTCGCCAACCCCTTCCTGGTCTCCTGGTACAGCCAGAATTGTGACGGCACTCACCCCAGGGTCAAGCCTTTCCCGATCGGGCTCGATCTTCACACGCCTCGGTCCTTCGCCACGCCGGAAGGGCTTGTGAAGCAACTGGAAATCATACGCGCCCGGCAGGATCATGTGGACCGCCGCCCGCCCAGACTGTTCTCTGATTTCAGCATCAGCAATGGCTCGAGACAGCGCCGGGAACTGCTTGATGCCCTGCGCGGATGTCCGCATGTCGATTTCCTGACGAAACGCGTCTCGCAGCGCTCGATCTGGCAACTGTACTCGCAATACCCGCTTGTGCTGTCCACCGAAGGCAACGGCCTGGACTGCCATAGGACATGGGAGCTGTTTTATCTCGGCTGCATCGTCGTCACCAAGACCTCGCCGCTCGACCCGCTCTATCAGGGTCTGCCGGTCATTATCGTCGACGACTGGCATGAGGTCAGGGACCCTGATGCGCCGAGGCGCTGGATAGAGCAGGTTAAGCACCTGACCGAGCGCGACCATGTTTGGGGACGCTTGCATCCGCAAACCTATCTCGAGCCCATTCGGCAAGAACTTCTGCACGCACCCTGACAGGGCAGCCACGAAATTGGAGTCGCGGTCGGCAGGGCCCGCAGGATCCTCGGAAATATAGAGCCGGCTAACCTCTGGATGGCACCGACGTTTGGCGGATATCCGAGATGGTCGACGAGGCTTTCGTCAAGCGCCGCATCGTCGCCGAATGTCCGACGCACCAGCTGCGGCAGGCCGCCGGAATGTCACCATCGCCTGGACCACGCCAACCAGCGGCCCGCCAGATGCTTCCATGATGAGGTGAGCCTTGTCCGCCGATAGGCGTCGCCGGCCATCTTTATGCCTAGCGCCTGCGTCGGGAAGGGATGGATGACGTCGGCCAGCGCACGCAATCCCATGCCCGATTTGATGGCCAGCGACACCGCATTGATCATCTCACCGGCATGGCTGGCGACGACCGTGGCGCCCAGGATGCGGTCGGACCCTTCCCTGACGTGGATTTTGACGAAACCCTCCTCCTCGCCGTCCATGACCGCCCGGGCGACATCGTGCATCAGCACCGTATAAGTCTTGACCGGGATGCCGTTCTGGCGCGCCTCCGCCGGATAGAGGCCGACATGGGCGATCTCCGGATCGGTGTAGGTGCACCACGGAATGACCAGCTCGCTCAGTTTCCTGCGTCCGAGAAACAGGGCATTGCGCACGACCATGCGAGCTGTGGCCTCGGCGGTGTGGGTGAATTTGTAGGCGAGGCAGACATCGCCCGCCGCATAGATGTGCGGATTTGTGGTGCGGAGATAATCGTCCACCTTGATACCGTAGGCATCGTATGCCACCCCGGCGTTTTCCAGGTCGAGGCCGTCGACATTGGGCGATCGGCCGATGCCGGTGATGATCTCGTCGACGGAAATCGTTGTCGTGATGTCGTCGCACACCAGGTCGGCGAGCTTCTTGCCGCCTTCCGTTCGCACCGCTACCACCTCGGTGTTGAGGCGAACCTCGACACCTTCGCGCGCCAGCGCGTCCGAAAGGATCTGGGCGGCGTCGCGTTCCTCGCCGGGCAGGAACATCGGTTCCCGTTGCGCCAGGATGACCTTGGCACCGAGCAGGCAGAAGGCCTGCGCCGCCTCGCAGCCGAGCGGTCCGCCGCCAATGACCAGAAGCCGCTTCGGGCACTCCGTGAGCTCGAACATGGTCTCGTTGCTGAGATAGCCGGCCTCGGCAAGGCCTGGAATCGTCGGCAGCCTCGGGCGCGCGCCTGTCGCGATCAGCGCCTTCCTGAAACGCAAGGTTTGTCCGGCGACCGTGACAGCGTCCGGTCCGGAAAACAGCGCTTCGCCGAAATAAAGGTCGATGCCTTCGGAAACCAGCCTATCGGCGGCATCCGCGCGGCTGATCCGCTGCCGGATCTGCCGCATCCGCGTCATGGCGCGCGGAAAGTCGACGTGAAGACGGTCCGGCATGTCGCCGCCGAAATTCTCGGCATCGCGCATGTCGGCATAAAGCCTTGCGGTGCGGATGATCGACTTGGACGGGATGCAACCGACATTGACGCAAGTTCCGCCGATCAGATTGCGCTCGATGAGCGCGACCTTTGCGCCGAGGCCGGCCGCTTCGTAGGCGGCAGTCAGCCCAGCCGGCCCGGCACCGATGACGACGAGGTTGTAGGGACCGTCCGGCTGCGGGTTCTTCCAGTGCGGCGGATGGGCGCTCGCGATCAGACTGATGTCGTTGCTGTCGACGGGGAAGGCGGTGATCCTGGTCCGGTCACGCGACATTGCCGCCACCTGACGCCGGGCTTGCCGGCTGAGACAGCCAGCCTCCATTGAATCCGGCCTTGTGCAGACCGCGACGGATATGCTGATTGGATCGCATCAGCTTCCAGATCAGCCCTGACCGATGGTTCTCGATCATCATCACCACGATACCCTGATCCAGCCCATAGTGGCCTTCCGACACCCAGCCGTGCCTCCCGAATTTACGCCGGTTCGCCAATGTCGGATTGAAGCCGCTCGGCAGCCGGAAATTGTCGATCACCTCGGGGTAGCGATCACCGAGATGGCGCAGCGCCGCCAGGCAGATCTCCGGCGCGAAAGGCAGTGATGCCGGATAGGACCAAGGGGCGATCGTCCCGTCATCGGGCCCGAACGGAGCGCCGCGCGCGGCATAGCCGGAAAACCGCCGGCGCTGTCGCTCCACGCTGGTGCGGAAGCCGCCCGGCCCGTCGCCCGCCGAAAGTCCCCAAAGGTTCTCTTCATAGCCGTCATAGCCGTAAGGGTTGTGGCGCGCATAGTCGCGATGCAGATAGGTCGAGCGGCGGCTGTTTTCGAAATAGTCCGAGTTCTTCTCGCGCATGAAGGCGTCGCGGATGCCGGCGAAATCGATCCAGGCATGCGAGAACTGGTGCATGAACAATGGGCCGCCATACAGCACGTCGTAGCCGTAGATGTTTTCCCACTGATAGGTCGCCGTCCAGCCCTCGTAGCTGTTATCCGAGGTTGGACTGTCAGGCGAGGCCATCGACAGCACGTAGAGGATCGTCGCTTCGTTGTAGCCCTCCCAGCCATAGTGCAGAAAGCCGCTCTTTGGCTTCCAGCCTTGCCGCAGGGTCGGGCTTGAACCTTGTGCCCACCGCCAGTCGACGCGCCGGTAGAGCGCCTCGGCCAGTTGGCGGATTTCGGCTTCCTCGTCATCGTCACCGGAGAAATAAGCGCTCGCCACCAGCATGCCTGATATCAGCAACGCCGTATCCACCATCGACAGTTCGCAGCGCCAGACGCGCAGGCCGGTCCGCATATCGAGGAAATGGTAGTAAAAACCCTTATGGCCGGTGACGTCGTCGCTATTGCCTTGCCGGCTGGTCGAGAAGAAACGCAGCGCGGCCAGCGTCAGCTTCGCGGCGGCATCGCGCGTCATCCAGCCGCGCTCGACGCCGATCGGATAGCTGGACAGCGCGAAGCCGACGACAGCGATGCTGGCCGGCGAATTCGGCCGCGATGTGTCCGCGACCAGTCCGTTTTCGGGGTTCACGTTATCGAGGAAATAATCGAAGGCGGCGCGCTGATAGCGGTCCAGAAGCTCATCGTCGGAAAGTGCGGCAGATTCGGCTCTAAGCAAAAGTAGCAAACTCCCGCCTGACGGCTGCATTCCGTGTCATGGTTCCCGCTACCTTGTCGCGACTTGTCGATTCGAGGCGTCCAACTATACGCCCGCATGCTCCGTCCGTTGCACCGTCACGTGGAATTGAGATTCGTTCTGCCTCAGTAGGTGGCGCGGCCGCCGGAAACGTCGAACACGGCGGCCGTCGTGAACGAACACTCTTCCGAGGCGATCCAGCAGATCAGCGCCGCCACCTCGTCGACCTCGCCAAAGCGCGCCATCGGTATCTTGGACAGCATGAAGTCGATGTGCTCCTGGCTCATCTGCTTGAAGATCGCGGTGCGCACGGCCGCCGGCGTGACGCAATTGACCGTCACCCCGGTCTTGGCCAGTTCCTTGCCGAGCGACTTGGTCAGGCCGATCACCGCGGCCTTGGACGTGCTGTAGGCGGAGGCGTTGGGATTGCCTTCCTTGCCGGCGATCGAGGCGATGTTGACGATGCGGCCATAGTTGCGCTCGAGCATGTGCGGCACGAGCGCCTTGTTGCAGTAGAAGACGCCGTTGATGTTGATGTCGATGACCTTCTGCCAATCTTCCGCCGAATAGTTCCAGGTCGTCATGTTCGGCCCGGTGATCGCCGCGCTGGTGACCAGGATATCGACACCGCCAAGCGCTTCGAGCGTTGACCGGGCAGCGCGCTCCACGCCAGCGGCATCGGCAACGTCGATAGCGATGCCGTGAAGACTGGGGATGACGGCCTTGGCCTGTTCGATCTGGGCGGGATCGCGATCCCAGACCGAAACCCGTCCGCCTTCTTCGACAATCCTCTGCGCCACCGCCAGACCAATGCCCGATGCGCCACCGGTGATGATCGCCACCCGATCGCTGAACCGTCCTGCAAAATTCATCGGCATCCGATCTCCCCCCGTCACCTGAACCCGATGGACTGACAACGCGAGCGCCATGCCATCGGCGGCGACTGTGCTGCCCCCACCAGGCAAGTTCAAGCCGGCATGCAGCCCGATCGTCTGGGCCAATCCCGTGCCGGGATTACACGGGAATTCCCTCGAGTTGGTCGCCCAGTGCTTTCACCATCGCCACCAGCGCCGGTCCGATCTCGGCATGCGCGCGGTCCTCGGTGATGATCTCGCCGATGCCGCCGCAGGTGATGGCAACCAGCGGCGAGCCGTCACGCGGGCGGAACGGCACGCCGACTGCATGGATGTAGCTGTGCCAGGCGCCGAACGACGTCACATAGCCCTGGCGTGCATATTGGGCGATCGCATCGTCGATCGCCGCCGCGATCATCGCTGCCTTGTCCGGCTCCGCCTCCTGCAAAGCCCGTACAAGGCTGACGCGCTCCTCGGGTGAAAGGGCCGCCGCATAGGCCAGCCCCATCGATGTCTTCCAGATCGGCAGATAGGAGCCCGGGTTGAGCCGCAGCGTGACAAGGCTCTCCGACCGGCAATTGGCTAGATACACCATGTTGAGGCTGTCGCGCGTGCCGAGCGCCACCGCCGCCCCCGTCAAATCGGCCAGCGGCTGCATCAGCGGCCGGGCGACGTGCACGACGGCGCTTGAACTGAGCGCCGAATAGCCGAGCGCCACGGTAGCCGACCCCAGGCTGTAGCGGCCGAGATCCTTGTCGTACAGGAGGTAGCCGAGCGCGCTCAGCGTATAGGTGATGCGCGACACCGTGGCTTTGGGCAGGCCGGTGCGGGCAATGATGTCCTGGTTGCCGAGCGAGGCGTCGCCCGGCCGGAAGGCGCGCAGGATGCCGAGCCCGCGCACCAGCGACGACGAAAGTTGTGCGCCTTCGCCTTCAAGCTCCGTCTCGTCCCTGGTGGCTCGCTTGCGCACGCTGAGGTCTTTCTGGCGTCGTCGTCCGCCTGTCGGGCCGGTGACGTCGGCACTGTCGTTAAAAATGAAATTAAATTCCATTTATATTGACAGCGGCTTTCGCGGGCTGTCAATATGTTTCCGTCGATGGCATGTCCCAGCGCCTTGTGCCATCTTACGAAGCCCCTCCTTGTGAAGGTAGCCACGTGTCTCGCTATATTTTGCGCCGGCTTATCGCAATGCCGTTTCTGGTGCTCGGCATCGTCACCATCGCCTTCCTGATCACCACGGTGACCAAGGGGGATCCGCTGACCGCGATTGTCGCCGAACAGCAGATGAGCAACCCCGAAGTGGTGGCCGCCGCCAAGACGCGTTGGGGTCTCGATCGTCCTTTGCCGGAACGCTATATGATATATCTTGGTAATCTGCTGAGCGGCGATCTTGGCACCTCGTTCATCACCAAGCGCAATGTCGGCACCGACATTCTCTACCGCTTGCCGGCAACGCTCGAACTGGTTTTCGCCGCGATGATCTTCGGCACCACGCTCGGCATCGTGCTTGGTGTGCTGGCCGCCTATTTCCGCAACAGCCTGATCGACCATGGCGCGCGGCTGTTCGCCTTGTTCGGCTCTTCGCTGCCGGTGTTCTGGTCGGGGCTCGGCCTGTTGTTCATCTTCTCCGTCATGCTGAACTGGCTGCCGGGGCCGGGCAGGGTCGATGCCCGCTTGGCATTGCCGCCCGGCATCACCGGCTTCCTGACCATCGATTCGCTTCTGGCTGGCGACTGGACCGTCTTCAAGGACGCGCTCTGGCACCTGCTTCTGCCGGCCTTCGTCCTCGGCTGGACGGTTTCGGGCACCATATCGCGGCTGGTGCGCGCCAACATGCTTGATGTGATGAGCCGCGAGTTCGTGCTCACCGCGCGCGCCAAGGGGGCGAGCGAGTTCCGCGTCGTCATCGTCCATGCGCTGCGCAACACCATGGTGCCGACCCTGACCGTCATCGGCTATTCCTTCGCCTATCTGATCACCGGCGCGGTGCTCACCGAAACCATCTTCTCCTGGCCGGGCATGGGATCCTATGCCGTGGAGGCAGCGCGTGCGCTCGACTTCCCGGCGATCATCGGCGTCACCATCGTCGGCGGCCTTGCCTTCCTGGTCACCAACCTTATCACCGACATACTCTATGTCGTGGCCAATCCGCGCGTGAGGTTGAGCTGATGGCGGTCGTCGTCACCAAGTCCCGCTCCTCGACGGTTCCCGAATGGCTGACCGCGCCATTGGTCATCGGCACGGTCGTCATCCTGTTCTGGCTGTTCATGACCGCATTCGCCAACCTGGTCGTGCAGTTCGATCCGCTCGAAATGGTCGCACGCCGGCTTCAGGCGCCAAGCTGGGCGCATTGGCTGGGTACCGACGCACTCGGCCGCGATGTGCTGGCCCGCACTCTGCACGGGGCCGCGCATTCGCTGCCGATCGCGGTTCTGGTCGTCGTCTCTGCAGTGATCATAGGCTCGCTGCTCGGCGCCATTTCCGGCTTCGTCGGCGGATCGACCGGCGCGGCGATCATGCGGCTTGTCGACGTCACTCTGTCCTTTCCGCCGATGCTGCTGGCCATGGCCGTCGCGGCGTCGCTCGGACCAGGCCTCGGCAATGCCGCCATAGCCATGGTGCTCGTCTGGTGGCCCGTCTACGCCCGGCTGATGCGGGCGCAGGTATTGGAGGTGAAGGAGCGCGAGCATGTCGAGGCGGCAATCGCCGCCGGCGCCAGGCCGCGGCGCGTGCTGTTCACGCACATATTGCCGCTTTGCTGGACCCCGGTGCTGATCAGCGCAACCATGGATCTCGGCCAGGTCGTGCTGCTTGCCGCGTCGCTCAGCTTCATCGGCCTCGGCGCCACGCCGCCGACACCCGAATGGGGCTCGATGATCTCCGATGGCGCCGTTCATTTCTATCAATGGTGGATCGCCTTCGGTCCCGGCGTCGCCATCCTCACCATCGTGCTGGGCTTTAACTTCATAGGCGACGGCTTGCGCGACATTCTCGATCCAAGGTCGGACTAGGCGATGAGCGCACAGATTTCCTCAGCGCCACCGGGCGCAGTCGACAAGGTGGGCGAGCGCGAGCCGCTGCTGTCCATACGCGGTCTGCGGGTCGGGTTCCGCAAGGCCGGCAGTCAGTTCGAAGCGGTTCGCGGGATCGACCTCGACGTCGCCAAGGGCGAAGTGGTCGGCATTGTCGGTGAGTCCGGCTCGGGCAAGTCCGTCGGCATGCTCGCCGCGCTCGGCCTCACGTCAAAGAACGCGGTGGTCACCGGCTCGGTCCGCTTCAACGGCGACGAACTGGTCGGCAAACCGGCGCGCGAGATGCGCAAGATCAGGGGCGCGCGCATCGCCATGATTTTTCAGGACCCGCTGTCCTCGCTCAATCCGGTGATGACCGTCGGCGCCCAGATTGCCGAGGCGGTCAGGCTGCATCAGCGCGTGACACGCAAACAGGCGATGACGCGCGCGGTCGAATTGCTCCATCTGGTGGCGATCCCGCAGCCGGAGCGCCGGGTCAACCAGTATCCGCATGAATTCTCCGGCGGCATGCGCCAACGCGCGGTTATCGCCATGGCCGTCGCCAACGATCCTGACCTGTTGATTGCCGACGAACCGACCACGGCGCTCGATGTCACGGTGCAGGCACAGATCCTGGCCGTGCTGCGCTCGCTGCAGGAACGGCTCGGCCTCGGCCTGGTGCTGATCACCCATGATCTCGGCGTCGTCGCCGGCCATGCCGACCGCGTCGCGGTCGTCTATTCCGGCCGTGTCGTCGAACAGGCAGGCGTATCCGAGCTGTTCGCCGATCCGCGCCATCCTTACACGCGTGGCCTGATCGCCTCGATCCCCAACCTCGAGGAAAGCCGCGAGCGGCTGTTCTCGATCGACGGTTCGCCGCCCGCACTTGGGCGCTTGCCGGGCGGCTGCGCCTTCCATCCGCGCTGCATTTATGCCGCGGCACGCTGCCGGACCGAGGACCCGCCTTTGCACGATGTCGGCGGCCGGTTCTCGGCCTGTCATTTCGCGACGACCTTGCCGCCCTTCCACAGTGCTGTGCTGGCGGCGGCGAGCCTGGACAATGGAGACGTGGCCCCATGAGCGCAGCGGAGCAACTCCAGGCGGAAACCAAACCGGCGGCTGCGCTTTCTGTTCGCCATCTCGTCAAGGACTTTCCGGTTCGCGGCGGCCTCGTCTTCGACCGTGCCGTTGCCCATGTCCGTGCGGTCGCCGATGTCTCGTTCGACGTAGCACCGGGCGAAACGCTGGGTCTGGTCGGTGAATCCGGTTGCGGCAAGTCGACCCTCGGGCGCTGCCTGATGCGGCTGATCGAGCCGACCAGCGGCGAAAGCTGGTTCCGTGGCCAGAACCTGCTCGCGCTCAATCACGAAGACATGCGCCTGATGCGGCGCTACATCCAGCTCGTCTTCCAGGATCCCTACGGGTCGCTGCATCCGCGCATGCGCATTGCCGACAACATCGCCGAGCCGCTGCGCATGAGCGACATGTCGGCGACCGACCGCCGCGCGCGCGTCGCCGAATTGCTCGAACTGGTGCGGCTCAATCCCGAGCATGGCAAGCGCTATCCGCACGAACTGTCCGGCGGCCAGCGCCAGCGTGTCGTCATCGCCCGCGCGCTGGCACTCAATCCGCAAGTGGTGATCCTCGACGAGCCGGTTTCGGCCCTCGACGTTTCGGTGCAGGCCGGCGTGCTCAATTTGCTCAAGGACATCCAGCAATCCTTCGGCACCTCCTATCTGTTCATCGCGCATGATCTGTCCGTCGTGCGCCACATCTCGCATCAGGTGGCGGTGATGTATCTCGGCAAGATCGTCGAGATCGCGCCGGCGGCCGAACTCTATTCGAGGGCGCTGCATCCCTACACCCAGGCGCTGCTGTCGGCGGTGCCGCTCGCCAATCCCGAGAAGGAGCGCAAGCGCGAGCGCATCGTGCTGAGCGGCGATGTGCCGAGCCCGCTCAACCCGCCATCCGGCTGCCGCTTCCGCACGCGCTGCTTCAAGGCGCAGGCGATCTGCGCTGCCGTCGAACCGCCGCTCGATCCGGCCGGTGGTTCGCATCGCGTCGCCTGCCATTTCCCGGAGCCGGTCAACACTTTCAGGGCTGTCTGAGTAGCCTGCCGAATTCACCCGAAGGAATTTTGATCGTGACTGAGGACCATTCCGCGAATGCCGGTACGGCAGAACCCGCGCGCTTGCCGCTCGAAGGCATCAAGGTTCTCGACCTCTCGCGTGTGCTGGCCGGGCCGTGGGCAACGATGAGCCTTGCCGATCTCGGCGCCGAGATCTGGAAGATCGAGAACATCGACGGCGGCGACGACACCAGGGCGTGGTCGGTGCCGAGCTACAAGGGTGTCTCGACCTACTATCTCTGCGCCAATCGCGGCAAGCAGAGCATCGCGCTCGACATGAAAAGCCCGCAGGGGCTGGCGATCGTGCGCGAGCTGGCGGCGAAGGCCGACATCGTCGTCGAGAATTTCCGCTCAGGTACCGCCGATAGGCTCGGCGTCGGTTTCAAGGAACTCAGCGCGTCAAATCCGCGGCTGATCTACTGTTCGATCTCCGGCTACGGCCAGACCGGGCCCGATGCCGGACGGCCCGGCTATGATTTCGTCATGCAGGCCGAAAGCGGCCTGATGGCCATCACCGGCGAGAGCAATGGCGAACCGATGCGTGTCGGCGTCGCCATTACCGATATCGTCTGCGGCATGGTCGCCACGCAGTCGATCCTGGCGGCGCTTTACGAGCGCGCGACGACCGGCAAGGGCCAGTTCCTCGACCTGTCGCTGATCGACTGCGCGCTCAGCCTGCTGATCAATGTCGGCAGCGGTTACCTTAACACCGGCCAAGAGGTCGCCCGCTACGGCAATGCCCATCCGACGGTCGTTCCCTATCAGATATTCGAAGCCTCCGATGGCAGCTTTGCGCTGGCGGTCGGCAATGACCGCCAGTTCGCAGCGCTGTGCGAGAAGGTCGTTGATCTGCCACATCTGGCTGGGGATGCGCGCTTCATCAAAGCAGGGGCGCGCGCCACCAACCGTGAGGCGCTGATCCCGCAACTAGCCGCCGTCTTCAAGACCAAGCCACGTGACCACTGGATGGCCACCTGTGCCGCCGCCAGCGTGCCGGCCGGCACGGTAAAATCGATACCGGAAGTCTTCGACAGTTCCAATGTGCGCGAGCGTGGTCTCGTCCAGACCTTGCCGCATCCGCATCTCGGCTCCGTCGCCATGGTGCGCCCGGCGCAGGGACTTGCCGCGCAGCTGACCGCGGACTTTACCGCGCCGCCGATGCTGGGCCAGGACACAGCTGCCGTGCTGGCCGACGTGCTCGGCTATAGCGCCGAGATCATCGACCAGCTGATCGGCACCGGCGCCATCGGCGTCTATACGCCGGCCGCCGAATCGATCCCCGCCTGATCTTCATGGAGCCTGACGGGCCTTCGTCTCGCATTTGCAGGTCGACTGAATGGTTCTTCAAGAGGGCGAAGAGCCGTTCCTTGTTTTGGCGCAATCCCCTGGAGAAAGCGCTATGCGCTTTTCCCGGGAAACCGCTTCACCTTTTCTGGAATTGCTCGGCCGGCTACTTCTGCTGGCCGTAATTCTTGTAGCGCCCGCGAATGGCGGGGATCTCGCTGCCCTCGATGAGCACCGGCGTGCCGGCGCTGCGCGCCAAAAGGTACTGCCGCGCCAGGGTTTCCAGCTTGATGGTGCGGATGAGCGCCGTGTCGAGATCGCCGCCGAAGGCGATCATGCCATGATTGGCGAGCAGGCAAGCCGTGCGGTCCTTGAGCGCGACGACGGCAACCTTGGCCAGTTCGCTTGACGCGAAAAGCGCATAGTCCGAGCAGCGCACATCATCGCCGCCGAAGCCCGCCACCATGTAGTGGAACAGTGGCAGCGGTTCACGCAGGCACGACAGCGCCACGCAATGGTCGGGATGGGCATGCACGACGGCGCCGGCCTCGGGAAACGCCTTGTAGATTTCGGCGTGCATCTCCCATTCGCTCGACGGCCGGAACGCAGCGTCCCAGGATCCATCGAGCTGCATCCCCACCATCTGCTCCGGCCGCAAGGCGCTTGTGGCTATTCCCGTCGGCGTGATCAGCATGCCGCCTGTCGTGCGAACGCTGATGTTTCCGGTGGTGCCGACATTCATCCCGCTGGCGTCCAGCGTCTGCGTCGCGGTGATCAGGCTCGTGCGTTCGATTTCGAGTTCCATCACGATGCTCTCCTTGCCGGTGGCCATGTGTCGATCGCCGGCGCAATAGTGCTCGGCCGTGTCATGTCTTGCAGGACGTCGGCGAAAATATCCGGGCCGCCGAGCTTTCCCGATTTCAGCATCAGCGCCAGCGGATCGGAAGGCCGGCCGGGGAGGTGAGCGATGGCGCGCGACAGTCCGGGGCCCTCATAGGCGCCCATGGCGATCCGGTCGATGCCGAGAGCCTTCGCCACCGAACCGGCGGTCTCGCCGCCCGCGACGACGAGCCGGCGGACGCCGAGTTCGCGCACCAGAATCTGGGCAATCCCGGCCAGGATCTCTTCCGCCCTTGCCGCCACCATATCGCGGCCGTGCGCCTGCTGCAGCGCTTCGACGGTCGCTTGCGGCGCTGTCGTAGCAATGGCGATCATCGCGCCGGGCAAATGCCGTTGGGCGAAGGTACGCGCTTCGGCCATGACATCGGCGCCGGCAAAGGCGCTGGCAAGGTCAATCGTCAGCAGTGGATTGTTTTGCGCAAAACGCTCGAGCTGTTCGATGGTGCGGTCGGCGACGCTGCCGGCCAGCACCGCTGCCGGCCCTTCGACGGCCGGCAGGCTGGCGGCAACGAGATCGCCTGAATCCAGCAGCCCATGCGTGAGCCAGGCCGGTGGCAGATGCGCGGCGACTGAGGAATTACCGGTCATCAGCGGCAGGTCGAAGGTGGCTTCCGCGATCGCCGCCAGATCGCGCTCGCGGATGGTGTCGGTGACCAGCAGCGTCTCGCCACGCGCGCTGTGTGCTCGTATAGCGCTTCGGATGGCTCCAGCGCCGGCGTCGACGACGAGATAGGGCACCAGCCCGACCTTGCCCCTGCTCTGCGCCTGCAGCACGCGAACCAGATTGGAATCGGTCATCGGCGTCAGCGGATCGAAGCGCTTGGGCGACTCAGCAAGCAGCTGGGGACCGCCGAACATATGCCCCTGATAGACGGTGCGCCCAGTCTCACACAGCGCGGGGGCGAACAGTGTGACGCCGCCGCCAAGGCGCTCGAGCAGCGCTTCGGCGCAAGGACCGATATTGCCCGCGGGCGTCGAATCGAAGGTGGCGCAATATTTGAAGAAGATCTGCCGCGCGCCAGCTTCGACCAGCCGGTCCGCGGCCTCCAGCACCTGGCGCACCGCATCGCTGGCTGCGATGACGCGGGTCTTCAGCAGGATCACATGGGCAAGATTGCCTGATGGGATCGGCGCGTCCAGCCCGACCGTGCATCCCGTCGGAATGCCGCGCGCGACCAGCATCGACGCCAGCTCGGTGCCGCCGGTCAGATCGTCGGCAATGGCGCCGAACAGCAAGGAAGGCATCGACGCGGTCATGCGGCCCGTCTCATGTCTGCCGGTTTCGGGGCGGCTTGTCTCATGTCGGTGGTCAGGCCATTCGTGGTATCATATACACAAGCCACGCGACGCAGGCGACGCCTGCGCTGTTGCAAGAACGGAGAGCGGATGTGACTGCTTCTATCGCGCCGATCGCGCGCGACAATCTGACGACGCGTGTCTATGAGGAGCTTCGCCGTGCCATGATGGAAGGCCGTTTCTGGCCGGGCCATCGCTTCAAGATCCGCGACCTTGCCGCCAGCCTTCAGGTGTCCGAGACGCCGGTGCGCGAGGCGCTGATGCAGTTGGTGCGCGAAAAAGGCCTGGAGATGGAGGCCGGCCGTTCGATCACCGTCGCCCAGCTGTCGCTGGCTCAGTATCTGGAACTGCGCAGCATCAGGCTGCATCTCGAAGGCATGGCGGGTGCCGCGGCAACGACGCGCATCGAGCCGCGCGAGATCGACCGTCTGGCGGCGGTGCATGAGAAACTCATTGCCAACGAGGACAATGGCCGCTGGTTCGAAGCCGTCCGCGACAATTGGGAATTCCATCACTCCATCTACCAGGCGGCGCAAATGCCGGAGCTGCTGGCCATCATTGAGGGAATCTGGCTGCGCAACGGACCGCTGGTGAACTACCAATACCCGCACGCCCGGCCGACCTATGACGGCCGCCACCGGCATCTCGACATTCTTGAAGCGCTGCGGGCGCGCGACGAGAACGGTGTGCGCAAGGGCATTCAGCAGGACATGATCGAAGGCGGCCGCCTGCTGGTCAAGGTTCTCGAACGGCTGAACGACGGCGCGGTCACGCCGGAGGAACTGCGCCGCGCTGCGCAGAACGGCCGACTGGTGTCGGCCACCGGCTGAACAGTTTGTTCCTTTCCACCGCATTGGCGCCGGTCACGCCACCTGCGCCGCGGCGGCCATGCCCGCATCGGCAGCCTGCAGGGCGAGATCTATATCTTTTGCGGTGTGCGCAGCACTCAGGAACATGTTGTGCCGGGGATGGAAATAGGCGCCTTCGCGCAAGGCGGCCGAGCAGAAGGCGTTGGCTAGCTTGAATTCGGCATCGCCGTCGAACAGCACCATCGGCATCGACACCGGACCTGTCTGTCGCAGCGAAAGACCATGCTTCTTCGCTGCAGCATCGAGGCCTGAGCGCAGCCTGTCGCCGGCCTGTGTCATGTGGGTGACGGCGTCGGTATCGCGCAGCGTGCTGATGGTGGCGATCGCCGCGGCCATTGCGACGGCGCCATACCAGAACGAACCCGTCACATAGACCTTGGTCGCGGCTTCGCGAAACCGGTCGGTGCCTGCGATGGCGGCCAGCGGATAGCCATTGGCGATCGCCTTCGAGAAGGCGGACAGGTCCGGCCGTACGCCGAGCGGCTCCCAGCTGCCGGCGAGGTCGATGCGGAAGCCGGCCCTGACATCATCGACGATCAGCGCCGCATCGGCGGCGGTGGTGAGTTCGCGCGCCCGTTTGGCGAAGGCGGCGGTCGGCAGTTCCTGGTCGCGGGCGATGTCGTGCCGGAAGGCAGTGACGACGACAGCAGCGAGATCGTTGCCGGCCTGCTCGACGGCCGCTTCGAGGCTGGCGACGTCATTGTAGTCGAAATGGATCAGATGGGCGCGGTCCTCGGCGGTGACGCCGGCCAGCGATGGCGTGCACCACGGCACGGCGCCGTGATAGGAGCCGCGCGCGACCAGCACCTTGCGTCGGCCGGTGCCGGCGCGCGCGATCGTCACGCAGGCCGTGGTGGCGTCGGTGCCGTTCTTCTGCAGCATTGCCCAGTCGGCATGCGCGACCGTCTTGACCAGCAGTTCCGCCAGCTCGACCAGCACCTCGCCGGGGCCGTTCATCGCATCGCCGAGGCGACGCTGCCGGGCGGCAGCCTCTTCGACTGCTTGATGATGGTGGCCGAGAATGTTGGGCCCCCAACTGCACATCAGGTCGATGTATTCGTGCCCGTCGACGTCCCAGACCCGGCAGCCGTCGGCGCGTTCGAAGAATTGTGGATAGGCGGAGCCGAGATAGCGCGTCGCCATGTGTCCCCACATGCCGCCCGGAATCACCGAGGCCGCACGCTCGCGCAGCAACTGGTCCTTGGAGTTGATCAGGGAAGGCATGAAGAGGTCTCCGCTCATTGATATATCATATATTGAATGTAATGTTGGAAGAACAGGATTTGCTGGCCTTCCGGATGGAGAACAGGGAGGCGACAGTCGCCTCCCTGTATTGTTTTGCTCAGTGGCTGAGTTCTGCCAGCGGCAGGTTGCAGCAGGCGCTGTAGCGCACGCCCTTGACGTCCGACTTGTAGGCCAGGATCAGGTTCGGGCTGATCAGCGGCAGGATGATCCTGTCCTTGATCATCTCCTCGCCGGCCTGGTGCCACAGCTTGGCGGCCTCGTCGCCGCTTGCCGCAAGGGCTGCCTTGTAGATATCCGCTTCCTTCGGGTTGAGCACCGACGGGTCGCGCTCCGCGCCGGCACGGCGCGACCAAGGGCTGCCCTTCGTCATGGCGAAATAGTCGATGTATTGCGAGGTGCCGTAATAGTCCGGCGCGTAGAACACCGCCGTCATTGGGATGCCGTCGCCATTGACGCGCTCGCGCCAATTGGCGAAGGGGATCGGCTGCAGGTCGAGCTTGATGTTGATCTTGGCCAAATCCTGCTGAACCTTCTGCATCAAGAGCGAGAGATCGACGCCGTAGACGTTCATGCCGGGGAACGCTGCCTCCATCTCGAAGCCGTCGGCGTGTCCGGCCTTGGCCAGAAGTTCCTTTGCCTTGGCAACGTCATAGGGCTGCGCCTCGAAGCCCGAACCGCCGGGGAAGCCGAGCGGGATCGGCGCGCTGATCAGCTGACCCTCGGAGCCGATGGTGAAGTCGAGGATAGCAGGACGGTCGAGACCGAGCGAAATGGCCTCGCGCACTTCGGGCGTCAGCGGCACCTTGTTGGCCTTGGCGCCGGGCGACAGCGCCACATAGATGAAGTTGTAGGACGGCACGGTCTCGATCTTGACGTCGCTGCCGGTCATCGTCTTGGCCGTGTCCGGGTCGATCTGCATGGCGATATCGGCGGTGCCGCTCTGCAGCATCTGCGCCTGCGCCACCGCATCCTTGGTCTGGCGTATGACGACTTCGCTCAGCGCCGGCGCCGTGCGCCAGTACTTGTCGTTGCGCGCCAGCCGCAGTTCCGAATTGGGCTCATAGGATTTCAGCACGAACGGCGCGCTGCCGGCCGAATGGGCCAGGAACCAGGCCTCGGCATTGTCTGTCGTCGAGGCGTCCGCATCGGCCTTGGCGCCGGCTTCGGAAGCAACCTTGCTGTTGACGACCGCTGCGTAGGGCGCCGCCGCGATGTTGAGGAATTCGGAGCTCGGCGCGACCATCTTGACGACGACCGTATGCGCGTCCGGAGTCTCGATCGAGGCGACATTGTCCATCAGGAACGAGGCGCTGCCCTTGAGGTTCTTCAGCCGCTCCCAGGACCATTTGACGTCCTTGGCTTCGACAGGCGAACCGTCCGAGAATTTGGCGGCCGGGTCGAGCGTAAAGGTGAAGCTGCTCTGGTCGGCATTGCCTTCCCACTTCGAGGCGAGCAGCGGGATCAGCTTGTTGTCCTTGTCCAGCGTCAGCAGCGATTCGTAGACGCTGGAATTGTAGATCTGGCAGGTGTCGCAGAAGGCGCGGTGCGGATCGAGCGAATTGAGGTCGATGTTACGCGCGATGACCAGCGGCTTGCTGTCCTGCGCGAAAGTGGCAGGCGCCCAGAAGGCGCTGGTGGCCAGCAGCACGGCCGCCAGCATCGTCGCCCTGGTCTTGGCTCTTGGTAGGATCGTCATGTCCATTTCATTCTCCCATTTTCTTGTCAGATCTTTGTGGCAATGCGTTGCTCTATCCACCCACGGCAATGAGGGATTGAAGCGCGGCCTTGAGCTTATCAGCGCCGCCCAGTGCGGCGCGGTTGAGCGGGGCCGATACGACGGGAGCCGAGAGGCTTCCCGTCACATGCAGGATCTCGTGATCGAGATAGTCGAACACGCGATCCTGAATCTCTTGTGTCAGCCGTCCGCCAAGCGACAGTCCACGCTGCACCTGCTCGACGACGGCCACCCGGTTGGTCTTGCGGATCGAGGCCTCCACCATCGGCCAGTCGAGCCCGGTCGGGTCGAGGCTGCGCAGGTCGATGATCTCGGCATCGACGCCGGTCTCCTCGACCACCTGCTTGGCGACGGCGACCATGCTGGCACTGGTGAGCAAGGTGCAGGCACTGCCCGGCCTGACGGTTTTCGCCTTGCCGAGTCGCACGCAATAATCGCGGTCATCCGCAGGCACAGGCCCTTCGCTCGGGAACAGTTCGACATGCTCGATGACGACGACCGGATCGTCGCATTTCAGCGCCGAATTCATCAGGCCGATATAGTCGAAGGGCGTCGTCGGGGCGACGATGCGCCAGCCGGGAAACAGCGCGAACAGGCCAGACGGATCGCCCGAATGCTGCGAGCCGTAGCCGGTGTGCGGCGAGACGCGCACCCGGATCACGATCGGCACCGGGAAGCCGCCGCCGAACATGTGGCGCACCTTGCTGACCGCATTGAACAGCTGGTCGGCGGCAACCAGGCAGAAATCGCCGAACATGATCTCGACGATAGGCCGCAGCCCGCAAAGCGCTGCACCCAGCGCCACGCCGACAAAACCGTTCTCGGCGATGGGCATTGCCAGTACACGCTCCGGCCAGCGTTCCAGCGCACCCTTTGTGGCGCCCGAAACGCCGCCGCGCAGCCGGTGCACATCCTCGCCCATGATAATGATGCGCGAATCCTTTTCCATGGCGCGCGCAATCACCTCGGACGCGGCAACCATGAACTTGACCGGCCTGGTGTCGGCTGGCGGCATATCCTCGATCTCGAGGAAACGCTCGCCCTTCAGTTCGGAAAGATCACCGCGTATCTGGTTGTCGACGCCGCCTGGGTCTGGCCACAGATGGTCGGGAATGCCCAGCGCGTTGCCACTCATTTCGGTGAGCGAATCGGCAGCGGTGTTGACCACCTCCATGACGCGCTGGTCGAGTGTGCCGAGGTCGGAAGCGTTCAAAATGCCCATCGTCTTCAGGCGAGCCGCCATCGTGACCAGCGGATCGCGCGCTTTCCAGGCGTCTTCCTCGGCCCGCGTGCGGTAGCCGAATTCGCTACCCGGGCGCGCGCCGCTCTGATGCAGGAAGCGGTAGCAAAGCGCCTCGACCAGCACCGGGCCACCGTCTTCCTCGATCGCCCGGCGCGCCTCGCGCATGGCATGGTGGACCGCCACCACATCCATGCCGTCGCATTCGATGCCGCGAAAGCCGAGCATAGGTCCGCGCGAGGCCAGCCGCGTCTCGCGCGTCTGCTCGTTGATGTGCGTCGAGACGGCATAGAGATTGTTTTCGGCGAAAAAGATCACCGGCAGCCGGTAGAGCGCGGCGATGTTCATCGCCTCATAGGCCGGCCCCGCCATCATCGTGCCGTCGCCGAAAAAGGCGACCGAGATGTTGCCGGTACCGAGCAGCTTGTCGGCCAGCGCATAGCCGGCCGCATGCGGCAGGTTGCCGCCAATGATCGCGCTGGTGCCAGGGATGCCGGAGGCATCGTCGCGCATATGCATCGAGCCGCCACGGCCGCCGCAATAGCCTGACTTGAGGCCCATGATCTCGGCCATCAAGCCGCGCACCGAGCCCTGCATGTCCGGGTTGAAAGCGTCATGCAACGGGTCGAATCCGCCGGGCGTCTGCGCGTTGACAAGCTTGGCCAAGACCTGGTGATGGGCGCGGTGGGTGCCGTTGATGCGGTCGCCCGTACCGAGCACGGACATGGCGCCGACCGCCGTCGCCTCTTGTCCGATGCTGGCATGCGCCGGACCATGCACCAGCCCGGCATTGGCGAGATCGAGCACTTTTTCCTCGAAACGGCGGATGAGCAGCATCTGCTGATACCAGCGCACCAGGCTCGAAACCTCGGCGTCGTTCCAGTCCGAATCGTCGACGTCGAGCCGCAACCAGGGCGCCGATGGCTGGATCGATGTCTGCTGGACCATGTCAGCTATTTCCGTTCTGGTAGATGATATATCAAATATTTTCTCAGTCGATTGCGTCCGGGCACTTTTCCTGGGCACTGCACTGGCTTGCGGGCACCGCACAAATGGAATTAAATTTCATTTTCTGTGCGAAGCCGAGACTAAGCCGGGACGGCGGCGTTCCGCAAGAGGAATTTTGAAGCCAGTTTTCGAGCCATTCCGGCGACAAGCCCCCTGCACCAATTCACGGAGGGAGCGGCTCTGCAAATCAGGCATTCGGCTGGCGGATCGGCTGGGTAAGCGAGCGGCTAGCGATCGGCCTGATGCTGGAAGAACTGCAAAAACAATTCCCGCTCGGTGGTGATGTCGAGCTTCTCGTAGATGCGCCGGCGATGGTTCTTGACCGTGCCGACGGTGATGCCGAGGCGCTCGGCGATGTTGGCCGTCGGGTGGCCGGCGAGGATCAACTGAACCAATTCCCGCTCGCGCAGCGACAGCTCCGGCCACAGACTGGCCGGGATCGTCGGCTCCTGCCGGGGCGAGGCGCCGGGGCCTGTCGGCGCCGACGTGCGGGAGAATTTGGTTCCGCGCGCCTTGATGTCGAGCGCATGCAGCGCCTCGAATACAGGCAACCGCTCGTCCAGCAAAGCGATCTCGCTCTCCTTGAACGACGTGGTCGAGCGGTCGAGGAAGATGCCGAGGCACCAGTCGCCGCCATCGGCAAGCATGATGCCGACCTCGTCGCAGATCTCCGACTGCGCCAGGAAGCCGGCAATGTACTGGCCGCGCTTGGCCTCGTCGTCGGCGAGCCGTTTCAGCGGCATGATGCCCAACCTGCGCTCGCGCCGCCACGAGGCATAGAACGGGTCGAACACGTAGTAATTGTGGAGATAGCGCCGGACCATCTCATCCGAGAAGCGCCGGTGCTTGATGAATTCGGGTGTCTGCGTCGCCGAATAGCGCGTCACCGTGACGAGGTCGTGGTCGATGTCGGCGCCGATCAGGTCGATCAGGCAGTCGACATGCCTGTCCGTGCCGATGGCGGCGATCGCTTTGGCGAGCGGCGCCCAGATATTGCCCATGCCCATGCCCTTTTCTCGGCGATGTCAGCCCAACCGTCATTGTGTCTTTAGGCATATGGCGCGAGGCCATCCAATGAATCTAGCCTGGCGTCAACCTAGACCAGATCCCGAGGCGACCGTGACCCAACCCAATCTCACCGCCCCCATTGTCGGCAACCCAATCGTCATCGGCATCGACGCCGGCGGCACCATGACCGACACGATCCTTGTCGATCAGGACGGCCACTTCAAGATCGGCAAGTCGGCGACCACGCCGAAGAACGAAGCCGAGGGTTTTCTGGCCTCGGCCGAGGACGCGGCGGATGCCTGGGGCATCTCGCTGGAATCATTGTTTTCAGGCGTCAACGTCGTGCTCTATTCCGGCACCGGCATGCTGAACACGCTGTTGTCGCGCACCGGCCGCCGGCTCGGCCTGATCACCACCAAGGGCCTCGAGGACATGATCCTGATGGGCCGCGGGCTGCAGGCCTGGGCCGATTATTCCTACGCCGACCGGCTGCATGCGGTCACCCACCATCATCCCGATCCGCTGGTGCCGCGCCGCCGCACCCATGGCGTCACCGAGCGGATCGACCAGTTCGGCGACGTCGTGCTGCCGCTCTATGAGCACGAGGTTTCTGCAGCCGCAAAAAAACTGATCGCCGACGAGGTCGAAGCGATCTGCATCATGACCATCTTCTCGCACGTCAATCCGGTGCACGAGAAGCGCATCGCGGAAATCTGCCGCGAAGAGGTCGACAAGGCCGGCGCCGACATCATCGTCTACACCAGCCACGAGGTCCGCCCGGTCATCCGCGAGCAGTCGCGGCTGAACTCGGTCCTGATCGAGGCCTACGCCACCTCGCGCGGCCGCAAGCAGCTTAGGGGTATCGAGGACGTCTCGAAGAAATACGGCTTCAAATATGGCGTGCAGACGCTGCTCTCCTTCGGCGGCCTGACCTCGATCAACCATCCGCGCCTGCATGAAACCATGATCTCCGGCCCGATCGGCGGCATCCTCGGTGCTGCCTATGTCGGCAAGCTGATCGGCAATGATTCGCTGATCTGCTCGGACATGGGCGGCACCTCCTTCGACATGGGCGTTATCACGCGCGGCCAGACGCGGATCGAGAACGAGCCGCTGATGGATCGCTTCAAGCTCAACGTGCCGACGCTGCACCTCGATACGATCGGTGCCGGCGCCGGCATGATCCTCAAGGTCGATCCGCTGACCAAGAAAGTCTCGCTTGGACCGGAAAGCGCCGGCTCCGATCCAGGTCCGATTTGCTTCGCCAGGGGCGGCACCGAACCGACCATTGCCGATTGCGATGCGATTCTCGGCCGGCTCAACCCGCACTATTTCCTCGGCGGCAAGGTCGTGCTGCAGGTCGAAAAGGCCCGCCGCGCCTTCCAGGAGAAATGCTCCGACATCCTGGGCGTCGGGCTGGAGGAAGCCGCCGAAGGCATGATCGACATGCTGGAGGCCGACGCCAACAACGCGCTGCGCCGCGTCATTTCGGGCCAGGGCATCCATCCCTCCGAGTTCACGCTGCTGTCCTATGGCGGCTCTGGCCCGCTGCACCTGGCCGGCTGTTCCAGGGGCATCGGCTTCAAGGACATCATCACCTTCCAGTTTGCGGCCGCCTTCTCCGCCTTCGGCTGCACCACGGCTGATTTCATGCGCCGGCATTCGGTGTCGACGCAGCACGACATCCCGTCACGCGCCGATGAGGCGACGCTGGCCGCCTTCGGCGTCAAGGTCACCACGGTCTGGAACGATCTGACCAAGGCCGCGGTCGACGAGATGATCGCCGACGGCCATGCGCGCGAGAAGATCAGGACCGTGCCGTTCCTGATGATGCGCTACACCGGCCAGCTCGAGGATGTCGAAGTCATGGCGCCGCTGGCTGAGGTCAACTCGGCCGACGACATGCGCAGGGTTATCGACGAGTTCGAGGCGGTCTACGCCAAGGTCAATCATCGCGTGTCGCGCTACGGCGAGGCCGGCTTCACCATCACCGAACTCGGGCTGATCGCCACCGCCGACAAGGTCAAACCGGTGCTGCTCAAGCGTCCGCTTGGCAAGTCGGATCCGGCTTCCGCGCACAAGGGCGTGCGTGAGGCCTATATCGGCGGACGCTGGCACAAGGCCAATCTCTACGAGATGGACCTGCTGCAGCCCGGTCACGAAGTCATCGGTCCCGCCATCATCGAACACCCCGCCACCACGCTCGTCGTTCATCCGCAGGACCGCGTCCATGTCGATGAATGGACGCTGCTGCACTACACCCACGCTTGAGAGGGCATCGCCATGTTGGACAAACCTGCCTCGACCCTGCGCCTTCGCGAAAGACTGCTCGATTCCGAGCGGCTGATGGAAGAGACCGGCTGCTATGACGGCATCACGGAACTCACGCTGCGCAACCAGGATCCGCTGAAGTTCGAGACGCTGCACACCAAGCTGCGCGCCTATTGCGTCTCGGCTCGCGAAATGGCCCGCCGCATCTCGGCCTCGCCCGGCGTGCGCGAAGTCGGCGAGATGGTGGTCGCCATCTATACGCCCGAAGGCGACGCCATCGCGCTCTCCAATGGCATCATGGTGCATGTCCATACGATGAGCCGCTTCATCAAATGGATGATCAAGAACAATTACGAGGAAAACCCGAAGATCCGCGAAGGCGACATCTTTGCCAACAACGACGCCTTCATCGGCACCGTGCAGGTGCCCGACGTCATGGACGTGGTGCCGATCTTCCATGAAGGCACGCTGGTCGGCTGGGCCGGTGCCGTCTGCCACGAGCTGGAAGCCGGCGGCATTACGCCGGGCGGCGATGTCTGCCTGGCGCAGGAGCGCTTCACCGAAGGCCTGTTCGTCTGCGCCGAGAAGATCGGCGAGAATGACGAGATCCGGCGCGACTACGTCATCCGCTGTGAGCGCAATCTGCGCATGCCGATCTACTGGGTGCTCGACGAGAAGGCCAAGGTCGCCTCCTGCATCGACATGCGCGAAAGCGTCAAGCAGCTCATCTCGGAGATCGGCCTGGACTACTGGATGAAGGTGTCGAAGGAGTTCATCGAGGAAGGTCGCCGCGCCCAGCTCGCCCGCACCCGCCAGCTCACCGTGCCCGGCATCTACCGCGGCCACACGTTCTACGGCCATGTCACGGCGGGAAAGCCCGGCTTCCAGTTGCTCGGCGATCCCGACTGGCTCTACAACATCCCGATCGAGATGGAGATCACCACCGACGGCAAGATCACCATGGACTTCGAGGGCACGCAGCCCTGGGGTTACCATTCGATGAACTGCACGCCGGCCGGCATGGATGGCGGCATGTTCGTGACGCTGACCCAGCACATGAATTTCGAAGGCCTGGTCAATGACGGTGCCTGGATGGCGACCGAACTGAAACTGCCGCACGGCACCTGGACCAACCCCGACAACGAGATGGTGGCCACCGCCACCTCATGGGCGCTGCTGCTGCCGGCCTACGGTGTTTTCCAGCGGCTTTTGTCGCGCAGTTTTGTCGCGCGCGGCTTCGTCGAGGAGGCCTTTGTCGGCCAGGTCAACAGCCCGATGATCGAGATGGGCGGCGAAAGCCAATACGGCACGCCGTTCGGCATGGCGCATTTCGAGTGCGCTGCCGCCGGGTCCGGGGCGCTCGCCATCAAGGATGGTCTCGACACCGCCTATGTCGGCTGGAACCCGGAATCCGACATGGGCAACATCGAGGTCTGGGAACAGTCGATGCCGATGGTCTATATCGGCCGTTCGATCGTGCCGAATTCCGGCGGCGCCGGCAAATATCGCGGTGGCTGTTCCTTCGTCTCGACCTGGCTGATCAACAAGACCTCACATCTGCGGCTCCACACCTCCGAGCACTCCTCGCGCGTGTTCGACAATGGCGGCATGTGCGGTGGTTATCCGGCGCCGACCTGCCAGAAGCATCGCGCGGCGCGCAACTCAGACATTCACGAACTGGCGGCAAAAGGCGAACCGCTGGCGCATTCGCCCGGCATCGACCCTGACGTCTCCGACTACGAGAAGAACATCGGCGGCGACCATGTCGTGGTCGAAGGCCCCTACATCACCTCGCCGCACAAATCCGGCGACATCTTCAGCCATTCCTACAATGGCGGCGGCGGCTATGGCGACGTGCTGGAGCGCGATCCGATCAAGACGGCATGGGATGTCGAGAACGGCTTTCTCACCCGTGAAGCGGCGGACCAGGTTTTCGGCATTGTGCTGAAGGACGATGAAGACGGTTATCCCGTCGCCGATATCGACGCCACGGTCGAACGCCGCGCCGCCATGCGCAAAGAGCGCCTGGCTAAGGCGATTCCGGTGGCGGATTGGATCGCCAAGGAGCGTGGCCGCGTCGGAAAGGCCGACTTCGCGCCCGAAGTGAAGAAAATGTACGCCAGCGCGATCAAGCTGTCGTCGCGCTTCACCAAGGAATTCAGCGATTTCTGGAACGTCGACGCCAAATCGATCTTCACGCCGGGAGCCAAGCCATGACGTCATACAGCAAGGAAGTCCTGGGCGATCTGGCCGCCGGCAAGCTGCCCTGGCCGCAGACAAGGCGCATCATGAGTGCCTACAAGGATGACGACCGTTTCTTCAAGATGGTTGCCGTCTATCAGGATCGTGTCGCCTGGAAGGACCCGATCCTGCTGCCGGTCTCGGACCATCTGTTCATCTGCCAGAGTGGCGATGAGCGTATTACCCGCTGCGAATGCGGCCACTCCTTCGGCGACTATCGGAAGAACTGGAAGCTCAACGCCGCGATTAACGTGCGCAACACCGAGGAGGCTTTGCGCGAGATCTATCCCAACAGCGATCTCCCTGATCCCGAATGGATGGAAATCCGGGAGTTCATCTGCCCGGAGTGCGGGACGCTGCATGAGGTCGAGGCGGCGGCACCCGGTTATCCCATCGTGCATGATTTCGAACCCGACCTCGAAGGCTTTTATCGCGAATGGCTGGGCAGACCGCTTCAGGGGTCCTGAACCCTCGTCGATGGAGGCTGCGCCGCTGTGATTGCCAAATCCGGTCAGGACTGATTGCCTGCCCAAACGAAGCGGAGACCGTGCGCCATGAACAACCTTTCCGGCCGTAGCGCCATCGTGACCGGCGGTTTCTCGGGCATGGGCTTCGCCATTGCCACGGCTTTGGCCGAGGCTGGGGCCAATGTCGCCGTCGGCTCCTACATCGCGCCTGCCGGCGCCGACAGATCCGATGCCGCCTACTATCCGGCCGCCGACGAGATCGAGCGCGTGCGCTCGGCCCTTGCCGTCCATGGAACGAAAGTTCACGCCGCACACCTTGACGTTCGCGACAGCGACGTCACCAACCGTTTCGCGGCTGATGCCGAGACGGCCATCGGCCCCGCCGACATTCTGGTCAACGCCGCCGGCACCACCGCCGAGCAGCCGGTCTGCGGCCATTCCGACGCGCTTTGGGACAAGATCGTCGACACCAACCTGACCGGCGCCTTCCGCGTCACGCGTGCCGTGCTGCCGGGTATGATCGAGCGCGGCTGGGGCCGCATCGTCAACATTGGCTCGACGGCCGCCTTGGTCGGGTGGAAGGACAACCCGGCCTACTGCGCGTCCAAGGCCGGCCTGCTGGGTCTCACCCGCTGCGTGGCGCTGGAAGGGGCGGCGCATGGCGTCACCTGCGTTATGATCAGCCCGACCTGGGTCGAGACCGAACTGATGCGCCGCAATGTGGCGCAGGTCGTCGAGCGCGAAGGCAAGGGGCGCACGCCAGAGGAAGCGATGGCCGAGATCGCCAGGGGCAACCCGCAGCAGCGCATGCTGCAGCCGCAGGAGATCGCGGCTTTGGCAGTCTTCCTGTGCTCCGATCTGGCCAAGGGCATCACCATGGAAAACATCCAGATCACCGGCGGAGCGCTTTGGTAGCGTCTCGGACACGCAACCGGCTGATCTCTCCGCAGATGCCTCGCTGTAAGACAAGGTGACCGGATTTGCCATTGAGCGCCGGGCGCAATAGGTTATATTGCACTGCACAATGGAGACGCCGTTTATTGCACGCCCATGTCTGCGAAGATTCCGGCCGGCTCATGGCTTGCCGGCCCTGGGTCGTGTCGGCGGGACTCTGAGATGAAGATTCCAAAGTCCCTGCTGATCGATCCCGAGAAGAATTCGGTCTATGGCGCCTTTGCCGTAGCCGTTTCGATCTGGGCGTTTTCTTATTCGGTCATCTTCGGCCAGATATTGATCCTGGCCTACTATGCGGTCTGGCTCCCGCTCATCCTGGTCGACTACCGGCGGTTTGTGAGGCATCTGTCCAGCGCCTGGCTGCCGCTGCTGTTTGCTGCCTATGTCTGCTTCTCGGTTTTCTGGTCGCAGGCTCCCGGCGTCACCGCAAGGACGTCGGTCCAGTATTTTTCCCATATTGCCTGCGCCTACGTAGCTGCGCGCACCGTCAGCGTGCGCACGCTGACCATAGGGGCGCTGATCGGGATATTTGTCGTCCTCATCTATTCGCTGAAGGTCGGGAACTATTCCGAGGATGTCCTCGACGGCACCGTCAACTTCGTCGGCGCCTTCGCCTCCAAGAACCAGATCGGCTTTGTCGGCTCGCTCGGCATCTATTTCTGCGTCGTCTTCCTTGCGTTCTACAGGCGCGGCCGGCTGAGCTTCATCCTGGCGGTGCCCGTCGTGCTGCTGTCGGCCTATGTCCTGGTCGCCTCGCATTCCGCCACCTCGATGGCCTCGATACCCGCGGTTCTGGCGCTGGTGGCGCTTCTTGCGATGAGCAAACTTCTGTCACGACGCTATCGCCGGGTCATCTTCCTGATCGGCGCCGGCCTGCTGGTCGTGACGGCCTTCGTCGCCTTGAATCTCGGGTTGATGGACTTCGTCCTCGGCCTCTTCGGCAAGGATTCGACGCTCACCGGGCGAACCTATCTGTGGGAGCAAGGCTGGAACACGGTCCAGAAATCGCCGATTCTCGGCGTCGGCTATGCCGCCTATTGGGTGCAGGGTTTCGCTGAAGCCGAGCGGCTGTGGAACGAATTCTACATCACCACCCGCACCGGCTTCCACTTCCACAACACCTATATCGAGGCCCTCGTCGAACTCGGCTTCGTCGGAGCGACGCTGGTGTCGCTGATCATGCTGCGCACGCTCTACGGCCACGTCTCGGCGGTGATCTTCAAGGCATGGCAGGCGGACTCGGTGATCCTTTTCGGCGTGATGGTCCTGCTGCTGATCCGCTCCTTCGTCGAGGTCGAGATACTCAACCCCTACATCATGGGTTCTTTCCTGATGTATTTCAGCTTCTTCAAGCTGGCGCGGCTGCCCGTTACCCGCAGGCGGCGGTCACCGGCTCTGGAGCCGGCTGACGCGGCCGGGGGCGAGACTGACTGGCCTCGGTATGCCGGCCATCCGGCGGGCGCCGGTCCCTCATAAATTATCATCTCGCGGGCTGAAGGGAGCGGCCTTCCTCTTTGAGCAAGCATGTGCTCGGACGGGAAGCCTCGATCCCGAGACGGCTATCATAGTTTCCGCAGGGAGATGTTCAAACAACTGAGCCAGGGCCTCATCCCGGTTTGTCGGGTGAGGCTCTGGCTCGAAACACTGGATCGTGTTGGAAGTCGGTCTACTGGCTGGCCAGCGGCGCCAGCTTGATCTTGATCACATCGCCAGGCAGCACCGGGGTTTCTTCCTTGGCGGCTATTTCGCTGGTCTTGCCGTCGACATTGCGCACCAGTGAATAGAGCAGGGTCGGCTGCTGATCATTTGTCATAGCGGCCGCCATCGCGGGATCGCTGGCCTGGGCTATCAGGCCTTTCTGCATGTTCACCTTCAACGCGGCCTCGTTCAGGTCGGTTTCGGTCTGCTGCCGGTCAGTGGCGAGACTTGAACTCAAGGTGTTCTGGGCATCGATAGCATCCTGCTTCGCCTTGCTGATCGCCTGCTTGGCGGTGAGGATGGCGGTTTCGTAGTCCAGGATCTTGCCCTGCAGGTCGGCAACCGACTGGCGCGAATCCAGCAGTCGGGCGTTGGCGATCAGGCCTTTCTGCGCCAGCGGGCCGATGCTGGCGAGCTGCTGCTGCGCCAAGTCGACCTGCTGCTGCTGGTTGACGATCTTCTTCTGCAGCGATTCGATCTCGGATTCCAAAACCCCTTTGAGATCGTCGAGCGCTTCAAGCTTCAGCTTCAGCGCCTTTTGGTCCGCTGTCAGGATCGTCATCTCGTCCGCCACGATGGCTGGCAGTCTCGGATCGCCCTCGACCTCCTTCGGCACGTCGAAACTCGCCTTTCCGGCCATATCCGCATCGATGCGGGCGCGCCTGACGATCAGTCGGATGCGCTGGTCGTCGGAGATGTCGAACATGCCCTTGGCGGTGACCAGGTCCTTGCCGAGCTGGGGGCCGTAGTCGGCGTTTCGCCGGATGCCTCCGGCGACGCTGATGGCCTTCAACACCGTCAGGTCGGGCACATAAGGAAACTGGCCGGGGTTCTGGACTTCGCCCGAAATGTAGAATGGCCGGAACTGCGCCATCTCGACCGAGGCTTCCGGTCTGTCTGACAAAGCGAGCTTTTTCTGCAAAGCCTCGCCGATCGCCGTTGCGATTTCGGACGTGGTCTTGCCGGAGGCCGGCAGTTCGCCGGCGAACGGCACCGACAGCGTGCCGGATGGACCGACCGTGTACTCGCCATTCACCGCCGACCAGTCACGGAATGTGCCTTCAACGGTCTGCCATTCGGCGACGCGGATGGTGAGCTTGTCCTGCGAGCCGAGGCGATAGTCGCCGGCGGCGGCGATGTGCGGGACGACGAGGGCCATGGCAAGGCATGTGGCCAGCAAACGCGCCCGCCGCAGGCGGCCGGAAACCGGGCCGCGAAAGGCTTCGAACAAATCTGTTTTCAACTCAACGTTCCGATCCGCTATAGCCCCATCGCCCGATGAGCTTGCGTCGAATGGCCGACGCCAATGTCTGGCATTGGCCACCGGCCGGTCAGTAAGAACCGCGCGACATCCAGACGGCCGGGACGGTCTTGATGATGATGCGAACGTCCTCGAACAGCGACCAGTTCTCGACATAGTGACGGTCGAAGGCGACGCGGCTGTCATAGGACACATCGTTGCGGCCGCTGACCTGCCACAGGCCGGTCAGGCCCGGACGCGATTTCAGGTAGTAGACGGCGGATGTGCCATAGATCTCCAGTTCGTCGCGCACAACCGGACGCGGACCGACAAGGCTCATATCGCCCTGCAGGATGTTGATGATCTGCGGCAACTCATCGAGGCTGAGTTTCCTCAGCACCGCTCCAACGCGGGTGACGCGCGGGTCGTTCTTCAGCTTGCGGGTCGCGATCCATTCCGCGTTGGCGTCCGGGTTTGTGGCGAGGTAGGCTGCCAGCACCTTGTCGCCGTCCGGAACCATGGTGCGGAACTTCAGGCACGGAAAAATCCGTCCGCCCCGCCCGATTCGCCTGTGGCCGTAGAAAATCGAGCCGCCGTCGGAAAACTTGACGAGCAGCGCTATCATGACAAATAGCGGGCTGAGGGCGATCAAGCCAATCAGTGAACCGGTGATATCGAAGCTGCGTTTGAGCAGGCCGCCGATCGGCGGCGGAAAATCGATGTCAGCCTGCGAAAAGCTCGCGGTGGCCGACTTGGCAACGTCCCTCATGCCGTAAACTCCATGCGTTGAACGAATGGTTCACCACACGATACCCAAAAAATGTTGCAGCGCAACACACAATTTACCACCCCGTTGAAATAGTCACGTCATGGAATGACTAAATAATAAGCTTGCTATGCACAAATTTCGGCATATTTAGCACATTTGTGACAATAAATGGGCACGGCCGAAAAAATAGAGGCCTTTGTGGGGCGGTTTTTAGGCGGACCTACCTATTTGCCAAGGCGAGGTACAAATTAGTGCTTCATCATGCCGTGATGCTTGGTCAAAACCGTATAAAGTACTACTTAATATTGCCAATTTTACTAAAAAATATCGACGAGAGGATATCGGCCTAGCTCCCGTTGCGTGCATTGCAACATGGCAGAGTCGATCGCAAAAGCTCGATCAAAAATAACCGAAGTTGCCCTTGCCGCCTATTGCTCGCCTTAATAGAATTGCAAATTATACCTGTCACGGTGACGACAGGTGGAAAAGGCCGGAAGCAACCGGTCGAGAGTGGGCGACCTTAACAAGCCCACATGACAAGGGACGGCGCTCGGGTGGGGCAATCGCGATAATACCCGAGCCGGTTTATGGGCTGTTGGGTATGGCACTTCCAAAATTCATCCTCGGGATGATTTTCGCTCTGGCGATCGTCGTCGGCTGGTCCTGGCTGGGCGGTGCGTCGATAGGCACGATATTGGTGCGTGTCATCATCTGCGCCGTGACCATTCAGGCCGGCTATTTCGTGCTCATCTACACCATGATCGCCAGGAGCGCGCCGACGCCTGCCGACATAGCTCGTGACGCCGAGCGCAAACTGAACGCACCCGAGGTCGCCGAAAGCGAGAAGCTGGGCGGTGCCAGGCGCGGCCTGCATTGATGCAGACTGCTCAAACGTGGCCCGGTTTGGCGGCAACGACATGCTTCGAGACAAAGGGACCAAAGCGCCGCGTGAATCCGTCTCGGCGCGACGCGTCTTGGTCGCCGGCTCACGCCACATCAGCGGGTTCGCTCTCCGACTGTTCCCCCAACAGCATCCTCGACAACCGGCTGCCGGTTTTTTCCTTCAGCCGCTGATATTGGCCGACCTCGACGATACGGCCGTTTTCCATCGCCACCACCCAGTCGGCGAAGGCGATCATCGACGGCCGGTGCGCGATGGTCAGGATCGTCATCGTACCGCGTAATCCATCGATCGACCTGGCGATCAGCGACTGGTTCTGCCAGTCGAGCGCGCTGGTCGCCTCGTCGAGGATGAGCAGCGACGGCTTGCGCAGCAGCGCGCGCGCGAGCGCGATGCGCTGACGTTCGCCGCCCGAGAGCCGCACGCCGCGATCGCCGACCACCGTCTCGAGCCTGAGGTCGAGCCGTTCGACAAACTCGCCGGCGTGCGCCTGACGCAGCGCGGCCCACAGATCGCCATCGCTGGCCCGTGGCGCGGCGAGGCGCAGGTTCGCCGCGATCGTGTCGTGCAGGAGGAACACGTCCTGCGGCACATAGGCCACCTGGTCGCGCCAGCGACGGCGATTGCTGGCATCGATCTCGACGCCATCGACAAGCATCTTGCCAGTGGTGGGCTCCAGCAGGCCAAGCAGCATGTCGGCGATCGTGCTCTTGCCCGATCCGGACGGCCCGATCAGGGCGGTGACCTTGCCGGCCGGCAGGCCGAAGGTGATGCCGCTCACCACCGCCTTGTCGACAGCATCTCCGTAGGCGAAGGACACGCCGCGAATATTCAATCCCGTATTGAGGGAGAGTGTCCCGGCGTCGGCGAACTCGGTATGGCCGGGTTCGCGTTCGGCGTCGAAACGTGCCTGCAGGCTGCGCATTGCCGTAAAGGCGGGCAGGTTGATCAGCACTTGCTGGGCCTGCGTCTGCATGTCCATGAAGCGCGGCGCGATACGCATGAAGACCAGGAGCAGGACGACGATCTCGGCCAGCGACAGGTTGAAGCGGACCAAAGCCACATAGATGAACAGGCTCAGGCCCACGACGCTCGCCACCTGGAATACAGCAGTGCCGATGGTGCTGTTGCGCACATAGTCGATGTTGTCGGCCTTCATCCTCTCAAGCGTCGACCGCAGCTGCGCGAAATAGCTGTCCTCGACGTTCAGGCTCTTGGCCACCTTGATGCCGCCGAGAAATTCCGAGACTGTCCGGTACTGGTCCTGGCGATTGGCGGTCAGCACACGGCCGAAGGCAGTGGCCCGTGCCCGGAAGGGCCGCAGCGCCACGAACATCAGGATGCCGATGACCACGGCAAACAGCGTCATGACCGGCGAGATAAACACGGAAACCAGGAGATAGCCGGCCAGAAGAACGGCGATCTGCACCAGCATCAGCAGTGAGAAAGCCGCGCCCTGGACGCGGTCGATGTCGCCGGTCAGGGCATGATCGAGGTCGGAACTGCGCATGCGTGTAAAAACGCCCCAGCGCGCCTTGCCGATGCTTTCGAACAGGTTCATGCGAACGCGATTGATGAAATCGAACAGCAATTTGGCCATGTAGACCGACTTGAAGCGATTGAACGCCGCCTGCGCCGCAACAAGCCCGACCAGCGCGCAAAGCACGGTCGTCAGTTGCAGCGTGCCATCAGGCACCAGCCAGCGCACGAAATCATCGTTGGGCAGCCGAACAGCGAAATCCTGGTCGGCACGTCCGACCAGATGCAGCAGCGGGACGAGCAGCAGGATCGAAATGCCCTCGGTCAGGCTACCGAGGATGAGGAAGAACAGCGCCGTCCACGTTCGCCGGCCGCCGATCCGGGCAATGGTGGCGCCGAAGGCGGCAATTTCTCGAAACAGCGACAGGCGAAGGATTGGGGGCTTCGACATGGTTGCGCTCACAACCGCCGGCTGCCAGCCGACAGATCCTTTTCGATCAGTTCCACGGCTTCGCCGATCCTGTCCAGGCCCGTCGGGACTTCCAGCCGGTACACGCCGATATGGTTGGCAATCCATGAACATTGCCGAAGATGCGCCGTCGCGAAGTCGCCGGGCAGGGCCGCGCGGCCGAAGCGCGTCACATAGGAGAATTTGATGATGGCCGGCAGGGCGGCAATGGCGGGCAAGGGCGTGATGCCAGCCCTTTCGCCGCGCTCGAGGATATAGATCCTGGTCGCCGGCACCTCGTCGCCCGAAAAGCCGCCGTTCAGGCGATGCTGCATCTTGTCGATCGCCGGATGCACTTGCGGCCGCACTTCCGCTTCCTCAAGCGAGATCGCCGCCGCGGCGTCGGCCGCCAGCTTGATCTGCGGAAAGCCCGGAACGGTCATTGGCTCACTCGGATTGGCGAGGTCCAGCGCCACCACGTCATCGGTAAGCAGTCGATGCCCGGCCCGGATCATCGCACTTGCGGTCGTCGACTTGCCGGCTCCCTTGTCACCCATGAAGATGGCGCTCGTGCCGGCGGCGGCGATGGCACTGGCATGCAGGACAAGCAGGCCGCGCCGGTGCAAGAGCAGCGCCATGACCGGACCAAGCAGCGGAAACGCGAGCAGTGCGTCGTCGACGCCGGGCGCCGGTTCGATGTCGATACGGCTGGAATCGGTGATCAGGAACGCGCCCACGGCATGCCACGCCAGATATTGCCGGTCCGGCTCGAAGCGAAAGTCGGTCGCGGCTTCGGGCGAGGGCTTTGGCAGGTCGATCGCGCCGACGGCAATCACGACATCCGCCGCCCCCGGCGCCGCCGGCTGCAGTTCGGGCAACGTCACCTCCGACGCGATGGTCAGGCCGTAGGCCCGGTAGAAGCGGCGCTCTCGTATGGCCCGGTCATACGGACGGGGATTATCACTGTATGCGGCCACCGGCTCGTTGCGCGGCATCATGCGGGGCTCCCGCCATGCTGGAGTTGCCGCAGCCAGAGCGACAGCGAGGCCGAGCGCCAGACGTACTGGACATCCAGGGGGGCTGCCTGATCGGGCTGGCGCAGCAGCCGCGCATAGGCAGCACTCACTTGCGGCAGATTGACGTAAGGCGCGATGCGGTTCGCATCCGAGACCAGCAGCTGTTCCAGGAGGTCGCGATGGTTGCGCAGCATGCCGTTGACGAGATTGGCAGTGAAGTCGATCTTGTCGCGCCGCCACTGCACCGCCTCCGGCAATACGCCTTGCATGGCGCGGCGCAGCACATAGCGGCCAAAACCGTGGCTCAGCTTCTCCTCGCCCGGCAGCGCCAGGCAGAACTCGACCAGCGGCTTGTCCCAGAAGGGGTAGCGCGGCTCGACCCCGAAATTGGCGGCGGCCTTGTCGAGAACCTCGAAAGCATGCGGGACATAGCCGTTCGACAGGATCCAGCGATGGCTCAAGGCGTCGCTGGCCTGGACGCCGGGCGGCATGTAGCCGGCCCGGTGAAACCGGTCGACAAGCTCGGTGCGCTTGGCCAGGTCCGGATTGATCAGGTCGCGCCAGCTTCGTGCGCGCGACACTTGCGCGGGCTTGCGGATCTTGTTCAGGGCACGGTTGGCCATATGCCTCAGCCTGGCGATGCGCCAGGCCGGCCCGTAGAGGGTCAGGAACTGGAGATAAAGGCCAAGCGTGCTGTCGCCATAGGTGTTGGATGCGCTGCGGACCTCGCGCCACAGATCCATCCATCGGCCGCCATTCGCAAGCTCGTGCAGGTGGCCGTGGCCTTGTGAAACGACCTCGTCGCCACCATGGCCGTCCAGCAGCACCTTGATGCCCTTGGCGCCGGCAGTCCGGTAGATGCCGCGGGTGAGCGTCAGGCCCGGCGCCAGGAACGTTCCTTCCTGTTCTTCCAGCACGCGCTCGAATTCGGCGAATGGGGCATAGTTGCCGACCGGGATCAGCGTCGCGTCGACCTTCTGCTGGTCGAGAACGGCATCGATGAAGGGCCGCTCGTCCATCGGCGAGCCCTTCTCGAAAATCAGCGAGAACGTTGGCAGCCTCGGCTTGCGCGCGGCGGCATTCTGCAGGCCGGCGACACAGGCGATAGACGAGGAATCGAGGCCGCCGCTCAGCATTGCTCCGACCGCCGAGGTCCCTCGCATGCGGTTGCGCACCGATTGCGAGAACAGATGGGCGAATTCCTCCGATGCATCCGACCGCAAGGGCCGCGCCGACGGCTCGATCTGCCAGTATCGGCGCAGCATCACTTGTTGCGCGGTGACGGTTAGGCTGTGGCGGGCCGGCAGGCTGAATATATCGCTGTAGGGGGTCGACTGCGGGTCGTCGGGAAGCCCGGCCAGGAAGCCGGAGATCTGGCGCTCGCTGACACGTGCGCGGATACCCTCGACGCCCAGGATCGGACCGATCTCCGACGCAAAGGCAAAACGCCGGTCCGCCGCGTGGTAGTAGAACGGCTTGACGCCAAAATGATCGCGCGCGCAAAACAGCGATTGCCGCTCGTCATCCCAGATGGCGAAGGCGAAATCGCCTTGCAGATGCTCCGGGCAGGCTTCGCCCCAGCGCAGATAGGCCCGCATCAGCACGATCGCGTCGGCTACCGACTGGTCGCGGATACCGAGCCTGGCCAGCAACTCGTCACGGTTGTCCAGCCGGCAATCGGCGGTGATGGCGAGCCGGCCCCCAGCCATCGTCAAAGGGCCCGGACCGACTTCATCCGATGTGTTGAGCCAGGCGTGGCCAAGGGCGATGCTGGTGTCCAGCCACCAAGAACTGCCGTCAGGACCACGATGGCGCATGCGCGCCAGCATTTGCTGAATGTCGGCCGCCGCGACCGCCGGTGCGTTTGCTCCGCGCAACAGGATTCCGGCGACGCCGCTCATCGGCTGCCGTGGTCGACGAGATGGGCGAAGCCGTCGATCGATCCGCCAAGCACGATATGGTTGTCGCTGACCAGCCAGGCATGTGCTTTCAACTGCTCGCCTGTGCCACGTTCGATGCCGATGCGTATCGTCGATTCATTGCCTTGGCGGGCGAGAATATACTGGCCGGAGAGCGCCTGGGTCAGGCACGTGGCGTAAGGGACGAAACGGGCCGCGGCGGCAACGCCCGAGGCGACACGCCGCAGTTCGCCCATTGAGGCGCACTGCCGCGCGTCGAGGCGCGTCACCAGGCTGCGTACACGATTGTAGGACAACAGCGTCAGCCCCAGCCGAACTGTCGCCACCACCAGCAGGCAATGGCCAAGGAAGATCATTTCCGAGCCACTCAGGGAGAAAATCCTGACCAGCCCGCGCCGGCTTCCCCCGCGCTTCGTCTGCTTGACGTTTGTTTCTCTCGCCGGTTCCTGCCGTAAAGCCGTGGCCCGCGAAGACAAGGCCCGCGAAACCAGGGCCCGTGAAACCAGGGACTTGTGCTGGACCGGCTTAGACAAGTGCCTCATGATGCCGTCTCGCAAGCCCATTATCGGCCAGGCCCTTCAGCAATGCGTCGACATCGGCCTGGCAGCGCGCCGGGTCGACATTGTAGCGCGCAAGCACGGCGCTGCGGATGTCGCCGATCGACCGGGGTTCCTGGATCAAATCCCAGATGAAGGCGCCGACGCCATTCAGGCTGTAGTAGACATTGGATTTGAGATTGAGCAGCGCCAAGCCATCTCCGAACTCGCAAGCCACGGCATCCTTGGTCGCGCACACGCTATCGTGGTCGCCCAGATCACGGTCGGATAGCTCCCCGTTCATCCCCAAACCTCGCTGACAAAACGCTGCGACATCTCCAGGTGGCGCAGGAGAAATCGGGAGGCTGGCCCCCCGACCCCTCTTACGTCTGCTTTTGAATCCAGAGTCCCAACATGTCACTCTGGAATCGGCTGTAGGTCTCAGGAGAACGTCAGGTCGCCAATCGGCGTATGCGCGGGGAACGATGCGTCGATCGCCGTGCTGCCGCCGCCGCCCTGGGTGATGGTCTCAATCGAACCATGGACCGTCAGGCTTGGCGTTTCATATTCATGCTTTTCAACATTCTGTTCCATTTTACTCTCCGATTTAGGACTGGAAACGGCCTGTCGAGTGCCGTCAGCACTTTTATGCTGCAATGCAATAGCTGCACGGCAGCATTTATGAGTCAAGACTGTTTTACTTTCTGTTAATCAATTACGGTTGCTGGCGTCGTCACATGAGCGGCATGCCTAAAACTTGTCATTTTTTAGCCGATTCCTTGTGCACGACGATCGCGCCTGTGCTGATTCTTTAAGCATTTGATTTTGCTTGCATAAGCCGTTTGCGTTGTGCCTATATTTAGGCCTCTCTAATGAAAAGAATTTCCATTTGAGAAATCGTCCGGAGATTGCCTAAGCCGACGTGGCAAGGGACATTTCAACCGCGGTTTTCACTGCTTTCCGATGCCACCTCGATAGACGCTTTGGTGGCAAAAATTCGCACTGCAGAAGGAAAGGCTTTACGGCATCGAGGTTTTTGGTGATGCTTGCTTCGCATTGCAGCATAAGTGTCGGCGCGAAACGCTTTCTTGGGAGACTGTGCGCTAAATGGCCTTGCCGGATGGCTCATACGAACGATTGCGCGCCGCCGGCTGTGCCGGCGAGGTGGCCTATGTGCAGGCTTGCCTGCGATTGTTTTTCGCCGGCCCGGGCGCGGGCGACGTTTCGATGCGCCATCTTGACGGTGAAAAAATTGCCGAGATTGCCAGGCTGAACAAGGTCGCCGTCTTTGTCCTCAAGGCGCTTTCGCGCGCACCCGCGCTTCAGAGGCCAACTAAGCTTTTCCAATGGCTCGACACCTACCGCAGGAAAACGGTTTCGATGAACGCGTCCTGCATCATGGATTCGATGGCGATCCAGGACGTGCTGCGCGCCAGCGAGATCGATTTCGTTTTTCTGAAGGGTCCGTTCCAGCAGCAACTTCTCTACGACGACCATTTTATGAAGCCCTCGGGCGATGTCGACATCCTGGTTTCGCCGCTCGGATTTTTCAGGGCGCGTGATGCGCTTCGCAAGATCGGCTATGAGGTATCAGGCAAGTCGAGCTCCGTCTGGTGGGTCCGCTTCCTCGGCGAACAGCACATGACCCGGGACGACGGGCCGAGGTCGTCCACCGTCGATCTCCACTACCGCCTCCAGCAGCCCGGCTCGCCAAGCCCGCGCGACGCGGACGGGTTCCTGCGGCGCAAGCGACAGGTCGAAATCGCCGGTGCGACGGTGCCGTTCACCTCGGTGGCCGATACATTGCTTTTGTCCTGCATCAGCGTCGCCAAGGCACTTTTCAACCGGGAACCCTGCGCCGGATACGTCTGTGATATCGGCGCCAGCGCCGGCCGCCTCGACGAGGCGGATCAGCAGCGTTTGCTCGATGCCGCTACCGCGCAAGGTCTGGACGACACGCTGCTGCTTGGCCTGCGCGCCGCCGACGTGCTACTCGGCGGTGCCGCCACGCTGCTGTCGCAGCGCGCGACCAGGATCCTGCCGCGCATCGGCGATGAGGATCTGCTCAGCATGGTCATCGCGCCGTGGCTGCCGTCGCTGCGGTGGCCGCAGCGGCGAACGGTGCTTTGGGAACTGTGCGGCCGCGCGCCGGTCCGCTATCTGGCCGAAGCAGGCTGGGCGGCGTCCGCCGATATCAGCCGCCGCATCTTCGAGCGGCCGGCGAGTCGCTGAAGGTAAATTGGATGCTGATGGCAATTCTGTAGTGCATCGAACGAGTACGGGGCGAGGGCAAATCGATATTACCTGTACGAGAGGCAAATCCATGTCGATGACGAAATCCGAGGTCTGCGTGATCATCGCGGCAAAAAACGCCGCAGCGACAATCGCCGTCGCCATCGCATCCGCATTGCGCGAACCGGAAGTGGCGGAGGTCGTGGTCGTCGACGATGCCTCCACCGACGACACCGCCGGTGTCGCACGATCCGCCGATGATGGCAGCGGGCGGCTCTCCGTGATGCGCCTCGATGTCAATCGCGGCCCCTCCTTTGCCCGCAACGCAGCCATCGCCGGCTCGAAATCGCCGTTCATCAGCATTCTCGATGCCGACGATTTCTTCCTCGAAGGCCGGTTTCGCAACTTGTTTGCCGGCGCCGATTGGGATTTCGCCGCCGACAACATCATGCTGATCAGGGATGATGCGACAGGCGACGCGACGAAAATCGTCGCGCCGCAATTTGCCGCCGATCCGGAATTCCTCGATTTCGAGCGTTTCGTCGAAGGCAACATCTCCAGGCGCCGCGTGCAGAGGGGCGAACTGGGCTTTTTGAAGCCGGTGATCAGCCGTGCCTTCCTCGACCGCTATGGGTTGAGCTACGACGAGAGCCTGCGGCTGGGCGAGGACTATGAACTCTACGCCCGCGCGGTCGCATGCGGGGCGCGGTTCAAGGTCATTCGCTCCTGCGGCTACGGCGCCATCGTCCGCGCCGATTCCCTGAGCGGCCGCCACAAGACCCAGGACTTGAAGCGTTTGGCCGATGCGGATCTGGCGCTGCTGGCGATCGACAGCCTGCCGGAAGGCTCGAAGGCGGTGCTGCGGCGGCATGAACGGCACGTGCGCGACAAATATCGGCTGCGTAATTTCCTTGACGTCAAGGCCGAGCGGGGGCTGGGCTCGGCTGCGGCTTACGCCTTCGCCAGCCTGTCCAACCTCGTCCCCATCGTCCAGGGCGTGGCTTCCGACAAGCTCGAGGCGCTGTTTCGTCGTGTCGGCCTTGTGTCCAGCCAAAAGCCTGTGCCGCCGCTGCGCTTTCTGATGGCCGGAACCAGCACGGGCAAGGAACGCTGAGAGTGGTCCCGATGCAGCGATTTGTCCACTCGCGGCATGTCATCACGCAAACCATTTCGGCCGGATTTATGAGTTTACGAATTGGGTGGTTGCCTCGCGGCTCCGACGATGGCAGTCTATGTTGCGGTGCAGCATAGTGGACGACCAGCCGAACTTGGCCCCCGATCGGATTGGTCTGATGTCTCTCCCTCAAAAGGAGCACGACAACGCAACACGAGTTTTTGAGCCCCGGCTGCGGGGATCGGCCAGAAGCCCGGCCCACAAGCCGGCGATGACGGGAACCTGAGTTCATGGCCTCGATATTCGGTTTCAGATCAAGGGATCCGGCCCGCGACCGTCAGGCCGATGTTTCACGTCTTGATCGTTTGGCAAAGCTGTTCGAGCAGATTGCGGCCGAGATCGAGGCCGAGAGAACCGGGCTTGAGAATCGCTACCGGACGACGTCGACCAACGCCGCCTTTCTGGTCGAAGCGATGGAAAACGGCTCTGCTTCCGACAAGCGGTCTTCGGAAGTCAGCGCCCTGACACAGTCGATCCTGAATTGCGAGCGCCGCATCGCGGCGCTGTCGCGCCAGGACGGCATGATGAAAGAGCTCCGTCATTCGCTGGATATGGTCTTTGACGAGGATGCCTCCTCGGCCGCCGCGGCGGAATTCGCCTGGCCGGCAGGCGCCGGCAGAGGTTGAACGTGAAGGCTCGGAACTGTTGCAACAGATTTGATGCAAGGCGGGAAGCAGAAGCAATCGAGAGGGTCACAAGGAAGGTCAAGGTTGGCCCGTGCAGGAGCGGTTCGAACGTCGACTTTGGGTTGGGGACACACAGCGCAAAGGTGAGTTTGGTATGAATTGGAATCCGAAACCTACGACGGCAATTGAAGCACCGCCTCTCGCATATCGGACCGGACAAGCCGCCCGGCGGCTGGGGTCGCTCGGTGCGTTGCTGCTGGCTGCTCTTGGCGGTTTCCTGGCAACCCCTTCCCATGCCCAGGACATTCCGACATCGCCGTCCTTTGTCGATGATTTCAAAAGCTTCGACCGCACGCGCTGGTATGTTTCCGACGGCTGGAACAACGGCAGCCATCAGAATTGCACCTGGTCGAAAAATATGGTCGAACTGTCGAATGGTGTGCTGTCGCTCGGCTTCGAAAAGCAGACGCTGAAGGATCGCGACTACGTCTGCGGCGAGATCCAGACCAAGCAGCGCTTCGGCTATGGCACCTATGAGGCACGGCTGAAGACCGATACCGGCTCCGGCCTCAACGCCGCGTTCTTCACCTATATCGGTCCAAGCGACAAGCAGCCCTGGGACGAGATCGACTTCGAGGTCCTGACCAAGGACACCTCCAAGGTGCAGGTCAACGCCTATATCGCGGGCAAGGGCAAGAACGAGAAACGGGTCGACGTACCGGGCGGCACGGAGAAGGCCTTCAACGACTACGCCTTCGTCTGGCAGAAGGACAGCTTGCGATGGTACGTCAACGGCCAACTGGTGAACACGATTACCGACCCGGCGAAGCTGCCCAGCCATGCACAGAAGATATTCTTCAGCTTTTGGGGTAGCGATACGATGAAGGGCTGGATGGGAGCGTTCGCGGATCCGGGCCGCAAGCTTTCCCTGCAGGTCGAGCGGGTCGCCTTCACGGCGCTCGGCGAACCCTGTCAATTTCCGGAATCGCTGGCATGCAGTGTAAAGTAGTTGGGAAAGTCGATTTGAACCGGCGGGGCCGAAAACGGTCCGCTGCCTTGCATGGGAATGAAACCGAATGAATTTGACGGTGTTTGGAATTGGCTATGTCGGCCTCGTGCAGGCGGCGGTGCTTGCCGAAGTCGGGCACCAGGTGGTGTGCGTCGACATCGACGCCGCCAAGGTCGAGCGGCTCAACCAGGGCCTGGTTCCCATTTTCGAACCCGGTTTGGAAAACCTCGTTAAGGAGAACCATGCCGCCGGCCGCATCAAGTTCACAACGGATGCCGCCGCCGCTGTCAGGCACGGCGAGATCCAGATGATCGCGGTCGGCACGCCGCCGGGCGAGGACGGCTCGGCCGACCTCAAATATGTGCTGGCAGTCGCCGAGACCATCGGCCGCGAAATGGACAAACCCAAGATCGTCGTAGGCAAGTCGACGGTGCCGGTCGGCACCTGCGAAAAGGTGAAGGCCAGGATCGCCGACACGCTGAAGAAAAGAGGCCGCGAGGACCTGGCTTTCGATGTCGCTTCAAATCCGGAATTCCTCAAGGAAGGGTCCGCGGTTGCCGACTGCATGAAGCCGGACCGCATCATCGTCGGCACCGACAGCGAGGACACCGAGGCTGTGATGCGCGAACTCTACGCGCCGTTCAATCGCAACCACGAGAAGATGATCGTGATGGACGTGCGCAGCGCAGAATTCACCAAATATGCCGCCAACTGCATGCTGGCGACCAAGATCAGCTTCATGAACGAGATGGCCAATCTGGCCGAACAACTCGGCGCCGACATCGAGGAGGTCCGCAAGGGCATCGGCAGCGATCCGCGCATCGGCTACCATTTCATCTATCCGGGCCTCGGCTATGGCGGCTCGTGCTTCCCGAAGGATGTGCGGGCGCTGATCAAGACCGCCGAAGGCGTCAAGTTCGACGCCAAGCTGCTGCGCGCCGTTGAGGAGCGCAACAACGCACAGAAATCGGTTCTCTTCGACAAGGTGGACCGCTATTTCAAGGGCAACCTCAAAGGCAGGACCTTTGCGCTCTGGGGTCTGGCCTTCAAGCCCAACACCGACGACATGCGTGAGGCGCCGGCGCGCGTCCTGATGGAGGCGCTCTGGAAGGCCGGCGCCAATGTGCAGGCCTATGATCCCGAGGCGATGCAGGAATGCCAGGCCATCTACGGGCTGCGCGACGACCTGCTTCTGTGCGGCACCAAGGAGGCGGCGCTGCGCGGCGCCGATGCGCTGCTGATCGCCACAGAATGGAAGAGCTTTCGCGCGCCGTCCTTCGACGCGGTGAAGGACGCGCTGACCACGCCGGTCATCTTCGACGGCCGCAACCTCTATGACCCCAAGGTCATCGCCCGCCATGGCATCGAATATCACTCGATCGGCAGAATGGCGGCATGAGACCGGGCCCTGTCAGACGGATGCAAGACCGGTCCGCACACGGCCTGCGGACGCTGGGGTTGAGCGCGTATTTCTGTGTGGAGTTGTAGCTGATGGTGCTGGACGTAAAGCCGGAGCAAATCACCAAGGATCATTTCGATCTCGTCGCGATCGGTTCCGGCTTCGGTTCGGCCTTCTTCCTGCATGAGTTCGCCAGGCGCCGAAAGGCGCGCATTCTGGTGCTGGAGTGGGGACGCCACAACACCCATGAATGGCAGCTCGAACAGAACGTCAACACCGACATCGAAGACGAGACGACCTACAAGACCAATTCCGACAAGCCGTGGAACTACACGATCGGACTGGGTGGCGGGACGAACTGCTGGTTCGCGCAGACGCCAAGATTTCATCCCAATGATTTCCGGCTGAAAAGCACCTACGGCATCGGTAATGACTGGCCGATCAGTTATGACGACGTCGAGCCGTTCTACTGCGACGCGGAAGACATCATGTCGATCTCCGGCGACCCCGACATGGCGGCGATGCTGCCCCGCTCGAAGCCGTTTCCGCAACCGCCGCATCGCATGTCGACACCGGACAGGATGATGAAGGCGGCGCAGCCCGACCAGCACTTCGTCATGCCAACCGCGCGGGCTCGCGTGCCGACCGCGCAGCGCAGCTCGTGCTGTGCCAATCTGCGTTGCTGGCTGTGCCCGGTCGACGCCAAATTCACCGTCAACAACGGGTTGATGCACGTCTTCGAGCATCCCGACATCTCGGTCTGCCTCGGTGCGGAGGTGCGCCGGCTCGATCACGTCGGCGGCGCTGTCCGTTCGGTCACGTTCAGCCATGACGGCAAGGAATACCAGGTCAGCGGCGATCTCTTCATTCTCGGCGCCAATGCCATCCAGAGCGCGGCGATCATGCTGCGATCCGGCCTGGGCGGCGAGTTTGTCGGCAGCGGCCTGCATGAATCCTACGGCTGGAATTTCGAGGTCTATCTCGACGGCGTCGACAATTTCGACGGCAGCACCATCACAACAGGCCTGAATTTCGGCCTCTATGATGGTCCTCACCGATCGGAGCATGCGGCGGCATTGGTCTATTTCGAGAACCGCTGGCAGCACGGAATGCGTGCCGAAAAGGGGCGGCTACGCCAGGCGCTGCCGTTGGTCGTGGTCACCGAGAACCTGCTCGACCCCGAGAACTACGTCACGCTTGACGCGGATGACAATGCCTTCGTCAGCTTCAAGGCGCCATCGGACTACGCGGTGAAGGGCATGGCGCGCGCTCTGGAGAAATTGCCTGACCTTCTGGCGCCGCTGCCGGTCGAAAAGCTCTTCGACCGCGGCATTCGGCCGACCGAATCGCACGTCCAGGGCACGCTGAGGATGGGCACCGGCCCGGCCGATTCTGTGGTCGACAGCGGCATGATCCACCATCAGCTCAGAAACCTGGTCGTCGTCGGCACCAGCACCTATCCGAGCTGCTCCTGCGCCAACCCGAGCCTGACCGCGGCAGCGCTGTCCTTGCGGGCGGCGAGCCGGATCGCGTGAAAGGAGGTATCGCATGATCGAGATTTCCAGACGCTCGGCCCTGGCCGTCTTGGCTGGCGGAGTGGTTTCGACGGGGGTCGCCTACGCCACCGTTTCCTCCTTCTCGGACGAGGATCTGGTGCGCGTCACGCTGGAAAAATATCTTGGCAAGTTGAACATCCGCATCGAGCATCTGCAGCAGTTCGTGCTGGCGTTCCGCGACAGGAATCCATGGAATTTCCCAAGCGAAAAACTGAGTGATGCCGTCACCCTGGTGGAGGAGCTCAAACTGGGCGCCGCGCGTCGCTTGCTGCCCCGGCGGAAGCGGGAAGATCTGCTGCATTTCGACCGCTGGGTCGTCGCCGAATTCCATATGCTGACGGACTACGCCTGGCGCAGTTCGCCCAACGACCCGATCCGGTTTACCGGCTGGCAATCCTGTACCAATCCCTTCGCCAATCTGGAGCCGCCGAAACTTGCCTGACGTCGAAAGCGAGGCGGCGGCCTTTGCCTGTTGTCTTCGAGCAAGGAATACGAGATGCGACAAGGAGCCCGATCATGAAAGTTCTCTTTGCAGGCGGCAACGGCTACCCGCCCGAGTTCAGTGGCGGCGTTCAGTCGAGCACGCATCATCTGGCCGAACAGCTGATCGAGCACGGTCATGAAGCCGCTGTGCTCGCCGCCCTGTTCGGTGACGGTGTCTTCGGCTTCAAGGCGCGCGCCAAGATGAAGCTGTTGCGGCAGCCGGCGGTTGTCGACAGCTATCCCGGCTATCCGGTGGTGCGGGCCTGGTTTCCCTGGGAAGCGGCGGGTTATGCCGTCGACAGGCTGAAGCCCGATGTCGCCGTGGTCCAGTGTCACAAATCGGTTCCGATCGGCAAGGCGCTGCAGGCGGAGGGCGTGCCTTTGGTCGTTTATCTCCGCAATGTCGAGTTCCATGAACTGGGCGGCGATCTGCGCGAATTGCATTCGGCGCTCTACATTGCCAATTCGGACTTCACCGCGCGAACCTACAAAAAAGAATTCGGCATCGAGGCAGCGGTGATCCCGCCAACCATCAACCCGGCGCATTACTCGACGCCGACGACGGGCCAGTTCGTCACGCTGATCAACCCTTATGAGGAAAAGGGGTTTGAGCTCGCGGTGCGGATTGCCGGCGCCTGCCGCGAAATTCCCTTCCTGTTCGTCGAAAGCTGGAAGCTCGACGACGATCACCGGGCGCGGATCGAACAGACGATCGCTCCCTTGGGCAATGTCGTCCTGGAGAGCCGCACCAGCGACATGAAGACGATCTATGGCCGCACGAAGATCCTGCTTGCTCCCAGCAAGTGGGAAGAGGCGTGGGGCCGCGTCGCTTCGGAGGCCCATTGCAGCGGAATCCCCGTTATCGGTTCGCGGCGCGGCGGTCTGCCCGAGGCTGTCGGCTCCGGTGGCGTGGTGCTGGATTACGATGCTCCGCTGGCCGATTGGGTCGCGGCCGTCAGGCGGCTGTGGAACGACAACCAGGAATATGACCGGCTTTCCGGTCTCGCTCGCAGCTTCGCCGGGCGCCCGGAACTCGATCCCGATCGCCAGTTCATCACCTTCTTCTCGATACTGGACAGGGCCATGCAGCAGCGCGCGCGACAGGCGGCCTGACGACGCCGCCTGAGCAGGTCAGGCCGGACGCTTGACCCGGCTTTTCAGCGTCTCGTAGCCGCGGGCGCCAAGCAGTGCGCGGGCAATGGTCTTGGCGGCGCTCTTGCGGCCCTCTTGCGACTTGATCTGCCGCAGCCTTGCCGGCAGGTTGCGGGCCGCCTGGCCAAGTGCCGGCAGCGACAGCGCTTCGGGGAAGCTGACCATATGCGTTTCGACGCACAGCACCGGCTTGCCTGACAGTTCGGTGATCTTCAGCGCCTGTTCGTGCTCGCTCTCGATGAACAGGATGGCATCGGACTTGCGGTAGAAATCGGCCTTGAAACTGCCATGCGCGCCGAGTCGTTGCCGTTCCGCCTTGCTCGGCAGATCGAGCATGATCAGCTGGTCGTATTTGATCTCATGCTTGGCGAGCCATGCCTCGGTGAGCGCGCGGTATTTCTCCAGCCGGCTGGTGACCAGCCAGCCGATCGTGTGGGTCGCGACATGGAGCGGCCGCGCTTCGCTGAGGAATTTCTCATAGGCCGGGCCGTCGTCGTTTTCCGCCTCTGTCGGGTCGAGGCACAGCACGCCGTCAATGTCGACGCAGCATTGCGCCAGGAATTTGTGATGCATGAAGTTCCACTGGAACATGCGCGGATGCGGCACGACCTCGAAGACGAGGTCAGTTTCCTGGTGCAGGGGCTCAAGGCCGAACACGGCGGCAAAGGTGAAGTCCGCCTCGATGCCCGCAGCCTGGATGCGGGCGCGTGCGTCGCGCATGGCATTGCCGCCGGCGACGCTGTCGTCGATCACCAGCACCTTGCGCATCTCGGAAACCTTGCGGTCGAGAGCGGCACGGCGCTTGGTCACGCCTGATGTGTAGATTCGCCCAGCCAGGAAGCTGTCGAGATCGGTCATCGGGATGTTCGCGGCAAGGCTGACCAGCGTCGCTGCCAAAACGCCGCTTCTCGGCACACCGACGACCAGGTCGATGTCGCGCGGCAGCCGGTGCAGGCCCCTGACGATGGCGTCGTTCATATCGGAGATCGATCGGTAGTGCATGGTTCAGACCTGGTCCTGGAGGAGATGTCCGTAGCAGTCGAAGACGCCCAAATTATTGCGCTTCGCGCGGCGCTGCCGCAGGCAGCCTTGCCGGCAGCATCTTGAGCGCCTCGCGCAAGGCTTCGCGGCCGGAGGCGAATGCCAGTGCGATGATGATTGTGATGAGGTAGGCGAACACGGCGCTGCTGGCCAGGGCGACGACATGCTGCTGCGGCAGCAGTGGCTTGACGAACCAGATCGCGGCCAGCGCCAGATGGGCGCCAAGCACGAACGGCGTTGCCGCGCGCAGCACATGATGCGCCTGCAGCGGTCCGCTCTTGCCGACATAGAGCCATAGGAAAGGCGTCCGCAGATATTCGCTGATCGCATAGGCGATCGCCACGCCCAGCGCGCCATAGGGCAGGCCGAGCATGAAAGCCAGCACCGACGTCACGGCCGTTATGATGCCCCAGCGCATGAAATCGCCGGAGCGGCCCTGGCTGACGAAAAGCCACCCCGCCGGATTGTTGAGCGGCTGCAGCAGCCCGGCAAAGCCGAGCGCCAGGAAAATCGAGGCGCTTGCGCGCCATTGCTCGCCGAGCACGAAGGGGATCAGCACATCCGACATCGCGGTGGCGAAGGCGACACCGGGAAGCGCCACCAGCAGGATCAGCGGCATGACGCGCAGATAGGCGCTGCGGTAGCGATCCGGCTCGTCCTTCAGCCTGGAAAGTGCTGGAACCATCACCTTCGACAAGGGGTTGGTGATCTGGCTCAGCGGAAACAGAAGCAGCTTGTAGGCGCGGTCATAGAGGCCGAGCTGCGCCTCGCCCCAATATTTGCCGATCAGCACGTTGTCGAGGTTGCGGGCAAAGAAATTGGCGAAGTTGAAGCCGGTGATGCCGGCGCCGAAATTGATCAGCTCGCCGATGCCGGCGACCTTGCGCGGCAGGCCCGGACGCCAGCGCGAACTCGCCCAGTAGCAGAGCGTCGGCAGCACGGCACCGGTCAGCGTGCCGGCAAACAGGGCCCAATAGGAGCGATCGATGAAGGTCCAGGCGATCGACACGGCAAGCCCGGCGATTGCGCTGGCGACGTCGATGACGGCCAGCCGGCCGAACTGCATACGGCGCGTCAAGAGCGCCAGATGCTGGGCGCCAAGCCCATAGGCCATGATCTGCAGCCCGAACGCAGCCACCAGACCTGTCACGCGCGGCTCGCCGTAGAAGGCAGCAACCAGCGGCGCCGCACCCGCAAGCACGCAAGCCAGGATCGCGCTGACGGCGACATTGATCCAGAAGAGGTAGTTCACCTCCTCATGCCGGATGCCTGATTTCTGGATCGTTGCCTGGGTCAGGCCGAAATCCTGGAACAGTGCGATAAAGGCAAGCACCGGCGCGCACATCGCCACGACACCGAAATCCTGTGGCGACAACAACCGCGACAGCACGACAACCGACAGAATCTGTGTCGCGACCCGCACCGATTGCGCCATGGCCGTGACAACCGCGCCGCGCCCAACCGATTTGCGCAAGGAGCCTTCTGGCGGATCGAATGCATTGGCTTCCAAATTCAGGATTCCTGATTTTTTACGTGGATTTTCGAGCCCGAAAATCCACGACCGCCGCCGACCACAAACTACGGCAATAATTTTGCAGTGCAACAGAAAACGTGGACCGCCGCACCAAAAATGTTGCGATGCAGCAAGACCTGTACTAGCATTCCCTCGGGTGGGCCAACAGCGGTCGAGTTTTTATGCTGCATGTCTTGTACCTAGTGCACGACGTTTCCGACCCGGCGGTGCGCCGGCGGATCACGATGCTCAGGGCAGGTGGGGCCCAGGTCACCTTGGCCGGATTCCGTCGCACCGCGAAGCCGATTGCGGATATCGAGGGACTGCGCCCGATCGACCTCGGCGGGACGCGTGACGGGCGATTCGGCCAACGCCTCGCGGCCGTAGCCAAAGCAGCCGTTTCGATAGGCTCGAAGCTGGGCGGAATGCCAAAGCCGGATGTCATCGTCGCGCGCAACCTGGAAATGCTGGCGCTTGCCCGCCGCGCCAGGTCAGCCTTCGGTGCATCGGTTCCGATCGTATACGAGTGCCTCGACATTCATCGGCTTGTGCTGCGCAACGATGTCCTGGGCAAGGCGCTGCGTGCCACCGAACGATTTCTGGCCAGGGATGTGAAGCTGCTGGTGACCAGTTCGCCTGCCTTCATCGCCAATTATTTCAAGCCGTTCGGCCAGGTCGCGGCACCCATCGAGCTGGTCGAAAACAAATATTTCGAGGCCGCGACGATTGTGCCCGGCGCTCCGGAGGCTGAAGAGAGCCTGGTCGGCCCGCCATGGCGGATCGGCTGGTTCGGCGCGCTGCGCTGCCGCCGCTCGCTCGAGCTGCTGGCTGATTTCTCCCGCCGCACGGAGGGCCGCTTCGAGATCGTGCTGCGCGGCCGTCCGGCTTTGTCGGAATTCCCTGACTTTCACGGCTTTGTCGAGGCCGAGCCATGGCTGTCGTTTCTCGGGCCCTACCGCAATCCGGAAGACATGGCGGCGATCTACAACGATGTCCATTTTTCCTGGGCGATCGATTTCTTCGAAGCGGGGCAGAACTCCGAATGGCTTCTGCCCAACCGGCTCTATGAGGGTTGCCGTTTCGGCGCGGTGCCGATCTCGATGGGCAACACCGAGACCGGGCGGTTCCTCAAGCAGCAGGATATCGGCGTGCTGTTGCCGCAAGCGTCGCCCGAAGCGCTCGAAGCCGCGCTAGGCAAGATGGAGGAGCATCGCTTCGCCAGGCTGAAGGGGCGTGTTCTGGCGCGCAACCCGAGGACCTGGAGCTACGATCGCAGCGATTGCCGTGCGCTTGTCGAGCGGCTGCGCAGCCTGACGGCCGTGCCCGGTTCGTTTGCCGCCGAGGCATTGGCATAGGATGGCAGGGGATGGACAGAGGCAAGATGGACAGAGGTTGATGACGCAGACGGAAAAACCCTCATCCAGCCTGATCGTTATCCCATGCCTGAACGAAGCCGCCCATATCGGTGCGCTGCTCGATCAATTGCGGCCCGCGGCCGCCAGGCTTGGCGCCCGGATCATCGTCGTCGACGGCGGCAGCACCGACGGCACGCTTTCCATCGTAGACGACGTCATTGCCAGGGACCCGCGGGTTATCCTGCTCCACAACAAGCGGCGTATCCAGAGCGCGGCGATCAATCTCGCCGTCGGTACTTTCGGCGATGGTGCCGACTATCTCATCCGCATCGATGCGCATGGCGGTTATCCCGACGATTATTGCGACCGGCTGGTCGAGGAAGCCCTGGCTACATCGGCGGATTCGGTTGTCGTTTCGATGCTGACCAGCGGCAGCGGTGCCGTGCAGAAGGCGGCGGCCGCGGCGCAGAACTCCAAGCTCGGCACCGGCGGCTCGAAGCATAGGCATCTTTCGCAGGGACAGTGGATCGATCACGGCCATCATGCACTGATGCGGATATCGGCGTTCGGCGCCGTCGGCGGCTATGACGAAACGTTCAGCCACAACGAGGACGCCGAGCTCGATTATCGCCTGCGCAAGGCCGGCTACAAGATCTGGATGAGCGGCAAGACGCAGATGGTCTACTACCCGCGTGCCTCGCTCTCAGGCCTCTATTTCCAGTATCTCGGCTACGGTCGCGGGCGTGCCAAGAATGTACTGAAGCATCGCGTCATCCCGAAGGTGAGGCAGATGGTGCCGCTGCTGGTGTTCCCGGTGGTGCTGCTGGCGGCCTTCTCCTTCGTGCACTGGCTGGCGGCGGTGCCGCTGCTGCTGTGGGCGTCGGTTTGCCTGGGCTACGGGCTGGTGGCGGCTATCCGCCAGCGCAAGGCCGACGTTGCGCTGGCCGGTGTCTCGGCCATGGTCATGCATCTTGGCTGGTCGGTCGGCTTCTGGCTGCAGCTTCTCGGCCTCGGCTCGCGACGAGGAGTGGCCTGATGGCGGTGTCGGCAAAGAACCGCAGCATCGACATCGGCGTCTGCACGTTCCGCCGGCCGGAACTGGCCGACACGCTGCGCTCGCTCGACGCCATGGAGATGCCGGTGGGATTCGATGTCCGCATCGTCGTCGCCGACAATGACGACACCCCAACGGCCCGTGACCTGGTGGCGGCGCTGTCGCGGGAATTGACGGTGCCGATCCACTATCAGCACGCCCCGGCGCGCAACATCTCGATCGCCCGCAACGCCTGCCTCGATGCGAGCACCGCGGATTTCGTCGCCTTCATCGATGACGACGAGACGGCCACGACGCCATGGCTTGCCGAACTGGTCGCGATGGCGCAGCAAAGCGGTGCCGCCGCCGTGCTCGGCCCGGTCAGGGCGCGCTATCGCCCGGACGCGCCGGACTGGATGCGGCGCGGCGATTTCCATTCGACCTTGCCCGTCTGGGTGCGCGGCGAGATCCAGACCGGCTACACCTGCAACGTTCTGCTGCGGATGGGCTCGGACAGCCTGCGCGGCCGCCGCTTCAGCCTGGCGCGTGGCCAGACCGGCGGCGAGGACACCGAATTCTTCGACCAGATGCACAAGGCAGGCGGCCGCATCGCCTTCTCGCCCGAGGCGTGGGTCGAGGAGGTGGTGCCGCGCTCCAGGGCGGCATTCGATTGGCTCGGCCGCCGCCGCTTCCGCGTCGGCCAGACGCATGGCCATCTCCTGGGCAGCAGCGCCAGCGGAATCGGCCTGGCCAAGCAGGTCGGCCTGGCCTCGGCAAAGGCCATCTATTGCTTCGCCTCGGCACTTCCGGTCGTCGTCAGTCCGGTACGCAGGAACCGCAGCGTGCTGCGCGGCATTATGCATATTGGTGTCGTCAGCGGCCTCGTCGGCATCCGCGAAATCCGCCTCTATGGCCAGCCGTCGCCACAGGAGGGAGGCAAGCGTGCAGCCTGACGTCAGCTCTATCCCCGATGTTTCCTTCGTTATTGCCGCCTACAATGCCGAGACGACCCTTGATCGGGCGATCGCCAGCGCCATCGCCCAGAAGGGTGTCAGCGTCGAAATCATCGTCGTCGACGACAAGTCGCGCGATGCGACGCTCGATGTTGCGCGGGCCTGTCCCGGGGATATCGTCCGTGTCATCGCCCTGCCAAGCAATCGCGGCCCGGGCGGCGCCAGGAATGCCGGCCTCGATGCCGCCCGCGGCAAATGGATCGCGGTTCTCGATTCCGACGACGCGGTCTTTCCCGGCCGGCTCGCCAAGATGATCGCGCGTGCCGAAAGCGCGGATGCCCAGATCGCCGTCGACAATCTGCAGGTCGTCCGCGAGGACGGCGTTATCGAGGACGCGATGTTTCCGCGGCAATATCTGGAAGGCTTGCGCGAGATTTCGCTGGCCACCTACATCGCCGGCAACGTCGTCTTCGAATCCAAGTTCAACCTCGGATACCTCAAGCCGGTCTTCCAGCGCGAGTTCCTGAACGAAAACCGGCTTCGCTATGACGAGAAGCTGAGGATCGGCGAAGACTACATCCTCTTTGCCGCCGCCCTGGCCAAGGGCGGAAAATGCGTCGTCGAGCCCGATATCGGCTATGCCTACCATATTCGCAGCGCCTCCATTTCGCGCGTGCTCGAGCTTCACCACGTCGAAGCCATGCGCAGGGCGGATGCCGTGTTCGCTCAAACCCATCGGATGGATGAGGCCGCGCAAGCCGCGTTCGCGCGGCGTGGCCGCAGCCTGCGCAAGGCGGCATCGTTTCTGTCACTGGTACAGCACATCAAGGCGCGGTCCCCGCTCAAGGCGATCCGGACTGCGCTCAGCGACCCGGCGGCGGTCAGGCATATGGGCATGCCGATCGCCGTGCGGTTGCGAAGAATGGCGGCACAATTTGCCGTCGGGGCGGGGAGGTGAAGATGCAGGCACATGGAGGGAATTTTCGTGGCCTGTGAACGGATTGAAGTCGATCTCCTCAGAAGGAATTTGCGATGAAGAAAATCAGGAAGGCCGTGATACCGGTGGCGGGGCTTGGAACGCGGTTCCTGCCGGCGACCAAGTCGATGCCGAAGGAAATGCTTCCCGTGGTCGACAGGCCCGTCGTCCAATATGCGGTGGACGAGGCCTTCGAGGCGGGCATCGAGCACATCGTCTTCGTGACCGGTCGCAACAAGGCGGTGATCGAGGACTATTTCGACCTGCATCCGGAATTGATCGGCACCCTGGAGCAGACCGGCAAGAAGACCCAGCTGGAGGCGCTCGAAAGCATGCTGCCTGTGGCCGGCGCCACCAGCTTCATCCGCCAGCAATCCCCGCAAGGCCTCGGCCATGCCGTCTGGTGCGCGCGCGAGGTTATCGGCAACGAGCCCTTCGCCTTGCTGCTGCCGGACATGGTGTCCTTCGGCGGTCGCGGATGCCTCGCCGAAACCGTCGAGCTTTATGAGCGGACGGGCGGCAACGTAATCGCCGTCGAGCGTTGCGAACCCAGCGAGACCAACAAATATGGCATCGTTGGCCGTGGCGCCGAGATCGGCGGCGGTTTCGAGGTGACGGCCATGGTCGAGAAGCCGGCGCCGGCCAATGCGCCTTCGAACTTCTACATCAACGGCCGCTACATCCTGCAGCCCGAGATTTTCGCGCTCCTGGGCAATCAGCAGCGCGGCGCCGGCAACGAGATTCAACTGACGGATGCCATGGTTCGTCTGTCGAAGGATCAGCCGTTCTTCGCCCAGCCTTTCCTCGGCCGCATGTTCGACTGTGGTTCCAAGGAAGGGTTCATCCAGGCCAACATCGCCTTCGCGCTGGCGCGCGACGACATGAAGGGTCCGGTTTTCGAGATGCTTCAGGAGTTCGTCCGGTCGTATGAACGCCAGGAAGAAGCCGCATAATGCCCATCTTTCGGGAGTATCGTCAGATGGCCGGCGAAGAGGGGCCGGCAGGTTCTCTCCGTCTGGCACGACGCTTGCATTGCTCTGGCGATGCTCCCGATCTTCGAGGCGCCTGCAAGCCAAGGCATGATCCCTGAAAGTGGGTCCCGGTTTCCGGAAAAGATCATGTTGAAACAGTAAGATAGAGCCAATTGCGATCAATCGGAATAGGACCGGCTCTAGAATTGGACCGAAGATGAATTATGCCAACTTTCCTCTCGACAAGAGGATGCCATTGCCGAATTCGGACGCAGGAGACGGCGAAGACTTCATCGATATCGAGCGGCTGCTTGGCATGGCCGCACGGCAGGCCAAGGTGGTTGCCGTGTGTGCCGTCATCGGTCTCTTCCTGGGCCTGCTCTATTTGCAGACAACGCCGCCCAAATATCAGTCGATCGCCAGCGTGCTGATCGACGAGGGCTTGAACAAGATCGTCGACGACATTTCGGCGACGTCGACAACCATGCAGACCGATTCCGCCATCCTGAGCCAGATCGAGATCCTGACCTCGACGCGGCTTGCCGCCGTGGTCGTCGACAAGCTGAAGCTCGACCAGAACGACACGTTCATGAATCCGCCCCAGTCGGCGCTTGCCCAAGGCATAGGCCTCATCCGCGGCCTGATCCAGTATGTCCGCCCCAGCTCTTCCATGCCGGGTGGCGCTGACTTCAGCAAGCTCGACCCGGCCGCCCGCGATGCGCTGATCGCCACGTCGCGCCGCGACTACGCGATCCTCAAGCTGCAGAACGAGATCCGGGCGGAACGCGTCGGCCGAAGCTACGTCATCGCGCTCGGCTATCAGGCGACGGATCCGGCCTTGGCAAACGCCATCACCAAGGCCTATGCCGATGCCTATCTCGCCGATCAGCTCGATGCCAGCTTCGATGCCACCGAGCGGGCTGCGGTCTGGCTGCAGGGCCGGTTGACGGAGTTGCGCCAGAGCTCGCAGGCAGCTTCGCTCGCGGTTGAGAAATTCAGGGCCGAACATGGGCTGGCCGCCAACAGCGATGGCCAGCTGATGAGCGACAAGCAGCTTTCCGACCTCAACGCCCAGCTTATCGTGGCGCAGGCCGATACCGCACGCGCCAGCGCCCGCTACCAGCAGTACAAGGCCATCGTCGACAGCGGCTCCGAAAACGCTTTCAAGGATGCCGCCATATCGAGCGACCAGCCAAGCAGCTCGGTCATATCGGCGCTCAAGACCCGCTACCTCACTGTGGCCAAGCGGCTGCAGGACGTCGAGGCGAATTTCGGCCCCGAGCACCCGCAGGCGGTGGCTCTCTCCAAGGAGAAGGCCGACATATCGACGCAGATTTTCGGCGAGCTGAAGCAGCTGACCGAAAGCTATCGCAACGAATATGAGGTGGCGCAGGCACGCGAGACCGCGCTCAGGGCCAACGTCGCGGCCGCGCAAGGCAAGAGTTCCGTCGACAACCAGACGCAAGTCAAGCTGCGTGAACTCGATCAGCAGGCGACGGCGCTCACCACGCTCTATCAGACATTCCTGGGTCGTTACGAGGAAGCCGCGCAGCAGCAGTCCTTCCCGGTCGGCAAGATCCGCATCATCTCCGACGCGTCGATGCCGATGGCGGCCTCAAGCCCGCGCACCATCGTCGTGCTCGGACTTTCGCTGGTGCTTGGCCTGCTGATGGGCGCCGGCTTTGGTGGCCTGAACGAGTTCAACGAACGCTTCTTCAGGACCGGCGAGGACGTGCGCGACCGCGTCAACCTCAAATTCCTCGGCTACCTGCCGACGATCGGCGGCAAGCTCGGCAAGGAAGAAAAACCGGGCGAGACCCAGGTGGACGCCAAGACCACCCAATCGCTGTCTTCAGCCGAAAAGCGGGCGCGCATGCGGGTCAGCATCGATTCTCCAGCCTCGATGTTCTCCGAAACGCTGCGCAGCGCCAAGATCGCCTTCGACGTCGTGATGGAAGGGCAAGGCAGCCGCGTCATCGGCATCATCTCGGTGCTTCCCGGCGAGGGCAAGTCGACGGTCGCGGCAAATCTCGCCGGCTTGCTTGCCGCCAATGGCTCCAAGACGCTGCTGATCGACGGCGACTTGCGCAATCCCGGCCTCAGCCGAGGCCTTGGCATGGAAACCGAGCAGGGCTTGATGGAAGCGGTGGTCGGCGGCCAGACCTGGCAGTCCGTCGGCAAGATCGACAGGCAGACGAAGCTGGCGATCATCCCGGCGGTGCTGCGCGGTCACTTCTCGCATACCAGCGAACTTCTCTCCTCGGCCGGCATGCGGCGCTTCATCGAGAACGCCAAGGAGACGTTCGAATACATCGTCGTCGATCTGCCGCCGCTCGGACCGGTGGTCGACGCCAAGGCCTTCGCGCCATTGGTCGACGGTTTTGTACTGGTCACCGAGTGGGGGCGCACCCCGCGCGCGATGGTCAGGTCGATGCTGGAATCCGAACCCTATGTCGCCAACAAGATCGTCGGCGCGGTGCTGAACAAGGTCGATTTGAAGAAACTGGCCAAATACGGCTCGTTCGGCGGTTCGGAAAAATTCTTCGATAAATATTCGAGCTACTATCTGGAAAAGTCGGAAGTGCGCGGCAAGGCGCCGGTCTGACGTCGACCGTTGCGCGAGTGGGTCCACTCTGAAGTGTATCGATCTTCAGGCCAGCACACCTGAATATCGTTGCGCGTCAGGAGAAGATCAGCCTGCCTTGCTTGTCGGCGATCCTGACGGCGGTCAGGCGTCCGCTCTGGAAGGCGGCCGTGTCGATGCCGAGCCGGCGCCCTTCGAGCTTCGGGACATCCACCGGCGTATGCCCGTGCACCACCCAGCGGTCGAGCAGGTGCGTTGCCTCGAAGAAGTCCGAACGGATGTTGATCAGGTCATGGTCGGTTTGCGCCGCAAGGTCGACGCCGGGCCTGATGCCGGCGTGGACAAACACGAACTTACGCGAACGGACCATGATCGGCAGCCCGCGCAGGAAGCTGACGTGATCGTCCGGAATGATCTCCCTTATGCGCCGGTCGATCTGCCCGCTGCTCCCGTAGAGGCTGGTGAGGCGCGCCGGATCGATGCCATAGGAAAACAGGGTTTGCAGGCCGCCCGTCGCCAGCCAGGGTTCGCGGGACAGATTTCCGTCGAGATAGTTCAGCATTGCCACTTCGTGGTTGCCCGCAAGACAAATGCGCTGAAATCCTTTCGGCGGCGGCGCCAGGAGGTGATCGAGCACCCGCGCCGACTGAAACCCCCGGTCGATGTAGTCGCCAAGCATGACGATGATCTTGCGGCTCTGGAAGCGCAGCGAATCGAGCAGGATCTTCTGCTCCAGCGCGCGGAGTTCCTTGTAGCAGCCATGCACGTCGCCGATCGCATAGACGACAGCGTCCTGCATATCGATATCGAGGCGCGGACGCGCCGCGATGCGGGGTTTTCGCTGGAACAGGGTCACGTGCCGGGCGTCTCGAGGCAAGCTCTCATGCCGAAGGCATAAGTGCCTGTTATCATGCCCGAAACGAAGAATTCCGCAATCGTGAAAATGCAGCTGCGCCGGGTCGGCACCGCCAATGCATGTCGCTCGGAAGTGAGCTCCGTTTTGGGAGAGCGATCCGTGGAACAAAGGCCTGGAGTGGGCCTGAATCCGCTCAGGCGCGACATGCTTTAGGTCGGCGGCCGGGCCGGTCTGCCGGACCGTCGTCAGGCTGCCTTAAGCCGATAACGGAAAACGGTATGGTCGAGCAGCAGCCGGATGCGTGGTTCGGCCTCGGTCGCCACTAGCCAGCTTGCCGCGATCATCGTCGCGCCGACGACCGCCATCGAGAACAGATGCGGCAGACCGGCGCGGACCAGGATGCCGAGCAGGGCCGCGCCGACGACATCGTGCAGCAGGTAGAGCGGATAGGTCATCAGCCCGATCCGGCGCCAGCCGCTCCAGGAGAGGTCGAGCCGCAGCGACCACGCCATCAGCGCGATGCCTATGAGGAAGATGAGGATCGGCGGGGCGAAGGGCATATCACGCCCGACCTTCAGGATATGAACGTCGACCGAACTGGCGATCTGCAGCACACCACCGGCCAGGAACAGGGCGCAGAAGGCTAGGCGGGCGGCTGTCACCGCCTTGAAGCGCATCAGCCACAGCATGACGCCGGTGGCGAAGAAAACGCCGTGATGCACCAGAAGCAGGTCGAGCGTGCGTGTTTCGGCAAGGTCGGCCCAGTCAAGCGGGTAGTAGAGGCACCAGAACAGCGCGCTGACTAGGCCGATGGCGAGGGCCACAATTTCCATTAGATGGAAGCGGCCGAGCCGCAGCAAGGTCCAGACGACGGCATAGAAGGCGATCTCGATGCCGAGCGTCCAGTAGACGCTGTCCACCCATGGCGCGTACGGGGCGAACAGGCCGGTGCGGACGAGCCTGACGACGGCATCGGTCGGCCAGCTGAGGCCGACGATCAAAAGCACCGCCGCAGTGGCCGGTGCACAGATCCACACGGCCGGCGCCAGCCGTTTCACCCTGGCTTCGAAAAACCGCAGGGGTGTCGACCTTTCGGCACTGAAGGCGATGACGAGGCCGCTGATGACGAAGAAGATCTGGACGCCGACCCAGCCGGATTCGACCCAGGCGCCTATTGCCGGCTGCGGGGGAACGCCGCCCGTGGCACGCGCCGAGATACCGTCAGGATACGCCCACACCCAGAAGCCATAGTGGTAGACCATGACCATGACGGCGGCGAGAAAGCGCAGGATGTCGACGCCGCCAAATGTAATCTTCTGCTGAGCCATGCGACCTTTGTCGATGGCCCCCCGCGAACGACTTTAGGGTGCATTGCTGCGCCGCACAATAAAAGTATTGCTTGCCGATCGAAAAGGTCGTCCGCGGCTCACCTTCAGTGGCTCAAAGGCCGATCCCACGTTCCTTCAGCGCCGCAGTGATCTCGTCGAGGATGACCGGATCGTCGATGGTTGCCGGCATGGCCCATTCCTCCTTGTCGGCGATCTTCTGCATGGTGCCGCGCAGGATCTTGCCCGATCGCGTCTTGGGCAGGCGCTTGATCGTCACCACCGTCTTGAAGGCGGCGACCGGGCCGATGCGTTCGCGCACCAGGCCGACCACCTCGTTCTCGATGGAGCCGATATCGCGGGTCACACCCGCATTCAGCACCACGAAGCCCAGCGGAACCTGGCCCTTCATGGCGTCGGCAATGCCGATGACCGCGCATTCGGCGACATCGGGATGGGCCGAAAGCACCTCTTCCATGGCGCCGGTTGACAGGCGGTGGCCGGCGACATTGATGATGTCATCGGTGCGGGCCATGACGTAGAGATAGCCGTCCTCGTCGACCATGCCGGCATCCGCCGTCTTGTAGAAGCCGGGGAACTCGTCGAGATAGGCTTGGCGGAACCGTTGATCGGCATTCCACAGCGTTGGCAGGCAGCCGGCCGGCAGCGGCAGTTTGATCACCACATTGCCCAGCGTGCCGCGCTGCACCTCATGGCCAGCATCGTCGAGAACGCGGATGTCGTAGCCGGGCATCGGCACGCCGGGCGAGCCGTATTTCACCGGCAGCAGGCCAAGGCCGGCGGGATTGATCGTCATCGGCGAGCCGGTCTCTGTCTGCCACCAATGGTCGACCACAGGCACATTCAGCTTCTGCTCCGCCCATTTGATGGTTTCCGGGTCGGCGCGCTCGCCGGCAAGAAACAGCGTGCGGAACTTCGAGAGGTCGTGTTTGGCAATGAACTCGCCCTTCGGGTCCTGCCCCTTGATGGCGCGGAATGCGGTCGGCGCGGTGAACAGCGCGACCACGCCATGCTCCGCTATCACCCGCCAGTAGGTGCCGGCATCGGGCGTGCCGACAGGCTTGCCCTCGAACAGGATGCTGGTGCAGCCATGCAGCAGCGGTCCGTAGACGATGTAGGAATGGCCGACCACCCAGCCGACATCGGATGCCGCCCAGAACACCTCGCCCGGCTTGACGCCGAACTCGTTTTCCATCGTCCATTTCAGCGCGACCATATGGCCGCCATTGTCGCGCACGATGCCCTTGGGCTGACCGGTCGTGCCCGATGTGTAGATGATGTAGAGCGGATCGGTGGCAAGCACCGGAACGCAATCGACATTGGCGCCCGCTGCCCGTTCGCGGGCGACCGCATCGGCGTAGTCGATGTCGAAATGCTCCTTCAACTCGCATCGCAACTGGTCGCGCTGCAGGATCAGGCAGGCGTCCGGCTTGTGGCGGGAGATCTCGATCGCCTTGTCGAGCAACGGCTTGTAGGCAACGACGCGGCCGGGTTCCAGGCCACAGGATGCCGAAATGATCAGCTTCGGCCTGGCATCGTCGATGCGGGTGGCAAGCTCATGCGAGGCGAAGCCACCGAAGACCACCGAATGCACCGCGCCGATTCGGGCGCAGGCGAGCATGGCGATGGCCGCCTCGGCCACCATCGGCATGTAGATGATGACGCGGTCGCCCTTGCGAATGCCGCGGTTCTTCAGCACCGAGGTCACCGCGACGACCTCGCGCTTCAGCTCGGCATAAGTGAACTTTTTCACGGTTCCGGCAATCGCACTGTCATGGATCAGCGCGATCTGGTCGGCGCGGCCGCCGGCGACGTGGCGGTCGATGGCATTGTAGCAGGTGTTGCAGGTGGCGCCGGTGAACCAGCGGCCATAGACGCCGGCCGTGGCGTCGAACACCTTGTCCCAGGGCGAATACCAGTCGATGGCGCCGGCCGCATCCGCCCAAAATTGTTCCGGATCGCGTTTCCAGCCTTCATAGACCTCGTGATAGCGTGAAGCCATCCATACCTCCCCGGGAAATGTTTTTCTTCCTTCCAGATAGCGCGCTCTACCCTTGGCCGCAAATCCACGCCATTGTGACGACGGCATCGACCTGGCGCTTGGGGGCAAGCAGCTATGAACTGCGAGACGGGACTGGGGTGGTGATGTCTGCTGCTGTTCGGATCATCGGGCGCTTTTCGCTATCGTCGGTCATGGGCGCCGTACTTGCTATGTCCACCGGAACCGCTGAAGCCGGCGATGCCGCGGCACGGCACATCATCGGCTTTTCGCCGGATGGCGCTTATTTCGCCTTCGAGCAATATGGAACGCTCGACGCCGGCGCCTCGGACTCCGGCTGGTCTGAGATCGACATCATCGATACCCGTACGGATCGGTTCGTTGGCGGTAAGCCGATCCTCGTCGTCGATGAGACGGAGGAGGCGACACTGACGCTGGAGCAGGCGAGGGCGCAGGCCGCCGCTCAGGCGGCGCCCATTCTCGCCCATTATGCAATCACATCCCCAGCCGAGCAGACAGCGTCCGACAAATTCACCTTTCCGGGTGAAATGGTTGCCTACAACGACATCTCCCGCCTCGAACAGGTGTCGCAGAAATGGCTGTCGCCGCTCCATGGCGAAACGGGCGTTTCGACCATCCAGCTCGACGAGATCCTGGCAGCCAGCACGAGCGATTGTTCGGCGAGTTTCGCAACGACGGAGCAGCGCGACACATCTGGCAAGGCACTCGGCTTCCGGCTGACGCTGCAAGGGCAGGACGGCAAGCCGTTCAAGATCCTGCACGAGGACAAGACCGTGCCGGGCTCAAGAAACTGCCCGACCTCCTACAGCCTGTCGGAATCCTACGAACTTACCCCGGCCGGCAAGCCGGCGGTGATCGTTGTGCTGGTGCAGCGTTTCAGCCAGGGTTTCGAGGGGCGCGATCGCCGCTTCCTCGCAGTGACCGGGCAGCCACGCTGAGAGGTCACGCCCAAGCGCCGGCAGCCGCTCTGTCTGAAGGTTGTTTCTAGATCGGCAGGGCCACAAGCATGAGGCCAATGCCGCCAGCGATCAAAATGGCTGTCGCCAGCGCTTTTCTATGACGTTCGAAGCTCGTCGGAGCTCGCTCCCAATTGTAACGCATACGCTATCTCCCCAATACCCAGGCAGGTTTTACCTTACTTAGGGGAAGAAATGCAACGTCCGCTGCCGGCAGCCCGCTGTTTGTCACGTTTCACCGATGACTATTTCTGGGCCGAATGCGGCCGGGAAGACGCAACCGAGCAGGTTCTAACGCGACTGGCGCGGAAAATCTGTCAGCAAGGCCGTTGGTCCGTGCACCGGGCTCCCGTGATCGGCTGATAGACAGCGCTCCACCTCCGCGCTATCTGATTTCCGGGATGAGCATGGCTTGGAGGGGGCGTGGTGGAAATAGTCTCTGGAACCGTTCTGCGGCTGGCCGAGGATGCCTCGGTGCAGCATGTGGGCGATGGCGCAGTCGTGCTTTTGGCGCGCAGCGGCCAGCTCTATACATGCAACGGCACGACCGAAGCCTTTCTCGACAAGGTGGACGGCGCGCGCAACCTCGACCAGATCGTCGACCTGCTTTGCGAGGAGTTCGAGGTCGACAAGGGGACGCTCGATCAGGACATGGCGGCATTGGCCACGGATCTGATTTCGGAAGGTATCCTCGCCGCGCCAGGTGCTTGATGACTGACGGCCCGCTCCTGCGCGCTCTGTTTCGCTGCCATCTCTGGACGAGCGCGCGGCTGATGCCGGTCCTTGTCATCAACCGGAGCTTCGAGGAGGTGCTCAAATGGGCCCCGCTCGCCTCATCGACGCCCTATCGCGGTCTGCCTTCCGCCTACATCGTCGCCAGCGTCACCCGCACCGTCCGCCATCCCTGGCTGATGCGCGATCGCAGGTGCCTGAGGGAGGGTCTGCTCGGTCATCGTTTCCTGCGGTTAGCAGGCTTCGATCCGGACCTGCGCTTTGGCGTCGATCCGCAATCGATGCAAGCGCAGCGTCTGTCGGCGCATTGCTGGGTCTGCCTCGACGGCGAGCCGGTGGTCAGCGACAAGCTTCCCGGCATGGTCGAAATCTATCGTCATCATGCCGATGCCGTAAAGGCGCGTCCCGCTTGACCAGACCTTCAGCCTGCTATGGCCTCAACGGCCTGATCCTTGGCATATCGGCCGAGCGCCCCGAGCTGTGGCAGGATTTCGACCGCATGCTGGGCAGCCTGCGTATCGCGGAACCCGTCGCGCCGGACTTTCGTCTTGAGATCACGGAGACAGGCACACTGGACGAGACACCCAATGGATCCCTCGTCTTCGATGGCGAGGTGCCGGAGGATGGTTCCTGCCGGATGATCGAGGATGGCGGCATTGTCCATCTTGTCTTTCCCGGGCGCCAAACCGTTGCGATCAATGGCGGGGAGGGTTGGGCCGAACTCCGGATTCGCACCGGTACGAAAGCCGCCTGGACGCCGTCGATGCTGGTCCTGGACGCCGCGCTCGACGCCTGTGGCCAGCATATGCTGCACACGGCCGGGCTGACCCTGCCTGACCGCGACGCTGTGGTACTGATCCATGCTCCGAGCGGCACCGGCAAGACCACGACGTCACTGGCGCTGGCAACACAGGGCTTTGGCCTCTGCTCCGACGATGCCATGATCGTGAAGGTCGCTTCGGGCGAGGTCGTGGCCTGGGGTTTGCCGCGCGCCGTCAAGATCCACCGGAAGACTGCCGAAATGATCCCGCAGGTGGCGCCATGCCTTGGCCAGACCTGGGATCGCAACGGCGAACAGCCGGTCTCGTTAGAACGGTTGGGGGGTATCATACGGGTGGAAAACGCATCCGCCCGGCCGGTGGCGGCCCTTCTGCACCTGGCGCGTTCCGCCGACAGCCAGACACGGCTTGTCGCCATGGCCGGGACCGACGCGATGGTGGCGCTGGCAGTGGACAATGTCCGCACCGGCATGACCGGGCTGCTGCCGATCCAGAAGCGCCGGCTGGCGACCATCGCCGGGGTGGTCAATGCGGTGCCGACCTTTCGCCTCGAAGTGGGCGCGCGCCCGGCTGACGCGGCGGCACTGATCAGCGCCGCTTTGACGACGCGGGACTGAATACCCCAGGCAACGTGGGGCCGCTATTCCTTGTTCCCAAGGGCGTGGGGATAGCGTGTTTCGGAGTGCTTCTACTTCGCAGTTTTGCGCAAAAACAACGATTTAAGCGCAGCGCGGCCTCGTTATCCTTGCTGCGCGAGGTACGGAAGAGCAAGGGTCCGGGAAAACTCGAATGGCGCTACAAAGGTCAGGTTTGGCAGGGCACACCCGAAGCCGCTCATCTCACGGGCCCGACAGCTCCGCCCGCAGTAAGCAACGAGGCAAACATGCGCGCGTAGTTCTCCGCCTGCACGCCCCAATCCCACTCTTGGATCGTCTCGATCATGCGGGCGGCCATCCTCGACCGGAGCGATGGCGTGTCCCGCAACAAGGCTAGCTTGTTCGCAAGCCCCTCCGCAGTTCCATCGAAGAACAGCCCGTTGTCGCCATCCCGAATCAGCTCGGGCATGTTTCCCACACGGGTGGTCACCAAAGGGACACCGCACGCCGCCGCCTCCAAGCAAGGATTGGGAGTGCCTTCGCTGAGGCTGGCGCAGACATAAACGTCGAGATCCCGATAGAAGCCGGGCATCTCGTCATGGCTACGCCAGCGTTGCTCGCGAATCGCCGTCACTAGGCGCGCGCCCGGCACGGCCGCTACCGCGGGCTCGATGACGTCGTGGAAGCCGCGATGTGCTGGACCATGGTTGCCGAGACTTCCCGCCCATCCGACACGGAGCTCGCCAGAACCGGGTTGTGGCTCTTGTGCGGGACAAAAGAACGTCGTGTCGACTCCATTGGGCGTGTAGTGGACCGGAACACGCAGTAGAGGACCGTATTCGTGCTCGAGCTGCCGATTGTTGACAAAGACAGCGCGCGCCAGCCGGTGCAGGGCGGCGAGCCCGGGCTCGCGGAATTCGCCCTCCAGCTCTCTGTGGCTGCAGATCCCGATGAGCAGCCTGTCAGACCGCCTGGCGAGGGCCGATTCCGGCAGGGGCAGCTTCGAGATCTGGAGCCAATAGAAGATGAGCACGATGTCCGCCGTGTTCACGTCCGACTCAGTCACATCATGTTGAAATCGTTGGACGATCTCGAACCTTCTTTCCAGCACGCGCCGGAGATTTTGGGTCTTGCGATCAATCGCCCAGCCGGGTCGATCCGCGATCGCCAGGACGCGGGGGAGGTGTACCTCATTCACGAGGCGTACCGCTCAAGCCAGTGCGCCGACCATGGATTGGCCTCGTCCAGATCGTCGTCCGTCGCGCTGGCGCGCACCTGGCTGGCGTCCGGCAGCAGAATATCCTCTGATCGCAAGCGGGGTCGCCATGCGTGCCAGCCACGACCAATGACCTCTTCGCTCAGAAACCGGCGGCCAGCATACTTGCATGCGGCGTGCTCTGCGCTAAGGAACAGATAGTGCTTCATGCGAAAACGCTCGGAGTAAAGCCTCACCGGACCCGCGAACCGTACGAGATGGCCGCCTGACCACGCAATCTCCATGGGGCCGTCCTGTTTCTTGTAGGCACGGACGCAGTGTGGGGAGGTTGGCCGGAACGGGTAGTAGGTGCGCAGCGTGTGTTGATAATCGGGATTGTCGTGATCGGGAGCTTCTCTGGTAGGAATGAACGTAAACTCGGAAGATTCGATCGCATTGAAGCCGAGTGCGTCGGCTGCCGCAATGGCGGAGACCAACGATGAGTACGAAGTCGGCGGAAGGTGGATCTCGTCAGCGTCAACATGCATGAACCAGTCTGCTTCGAGCGACTGAAACAGTTCCTCTTTGCGACGAAGAAGGTGCTCCCAGCAATACCAGCCGTTATGCGGGATGGTTTCGAATCCTATCAATCCGGCTCTGCAGTAGCGCTGGGCAATCTCAAGCGTTCGGTCCGTCGACTGATTGTCGCAGATGTAGACCTGTACGCCTTGATGAAAGAGGTTCTCGAGACATCCGGCGACGAACCGTTCTTCGTTCCGTGTTGTAAGGACCGCGACGACTCGCGGGGAACTCCGATCATGCGCAGCATTCGCAATGTGGGTATTGAGATAGGCCAAATTCCTCAATCCTTCGTCGTGTGCTTCCCGACGCAGGCTAAAGACTCAGAGCGGCCAAGCCAAGAGCGCCATCACTTTCCCACCTGAGGTGATGGCGCGACGCTTTTCCGGGGGAGAACGTCTCACACTTTTCCTGGAATTGCTCTGGCCTTGGCCAATCTCTGGATCCACCGGAAGGCGTCGCGGCGCAGGCGCGAGCCCAGTCTGTCCCTGGAATTGACGCCGAGCAGCGTATTCGTGGTGATCAACCGCCTGGCCAGCCGTATGGAGAGATCGGGCTTGATGCGGCCGGCGAGCTCAAGCGCGCGGCTTTCGTCGAACAACTGGCCGGTCACATCGAGCACGATTGCCAACTCCAGTTCGATGCCGGTCATGCGGGCAGCGTCGAACAGGCGTGCTTCCGCTTCGGGTGATTGCAGCGCCCGCACGCCTTGCAGCACGTCCACGCAAAGCTGCAGGCGGTGGAATTTGTGGCCGCCGGCGGCGTGCACGATGGCGATCGTTAGAAGAGCCGCCGGCGTGTCCGTGGCTTCGCCGTCGATGGCGCGCAATTCAGGGAAACCCAGCGACAGGCGCCGCCGCATGCCGGTGTCATGCACGAGGTCGCCATGCAGTTCGACCAGCAGGCTGGAATTCTCTTTTTCCAGCCATTTGAATTCCTGCAATTCGTAGGATTCGGCCTCGTTGCTGCCAAGCTCGAAGCCGCATGCCGCGATCACCTGGTTTGCCCTGGCCAGATTGGCGGGTTCGACCAGGATGTCGATGTCGGTGAAGGGCCTGTCGGCGACGTTGCGGTAGAGCTTTCGCGCGAAGACGGGTCCCTTGACGATCCGCGCCGGAATATTGTCCGCCGCCAGTCCCTTCATGATGCGGTCGCCATGATACTTCAACAGCATCGACTGGCCGGTGGCGATCGTTGCCTTCTGGCGCAGATCCTCCAGCTTGCCGTGCAGGTCGGCATCCGCTGGCAGCCGCGCGTCCCCGCTGAGCTTGCGCAACATGATCGGCAGCACGCCGTGAAACTCGGCATTGTCGAGCAGCGCCGTCAGCGTCTTTGCCGACAAATCTTCGCCGCCTGCCGCCGCCTCGGGGTCAGCGAAGCGCAGCAAGAGTCTTTCTTCGGCGGAAGTAAGCGGTGGCAGCATCAACCCAGCTAGCATTGCGAGCAAGTCAGGAATGGTTGCAGAAAAGCCTAATGTAAGCCAGCTTTTACATGCCCCAGCGCAGCGCCGCAGTGTGTACCGGCGCGTCCCAGAATGCGGTCGTCTCGTCGTCGAGCATGGTCAGCGTGATCGAGCAGCCGGCCATATCGAGCGAGGTGATGTAGGAGCCGACCAGCGAACGGGTCACCGTCACGCCATGCTTCTCGAAGATTAGCCGTGCGCTGTTGTACATCAGATAGAGTTCCATCAGCGGCGTGCCGCCGAAGCCGTTGACGAACAGCAGCGCCGGGCCTTTCGCTTTGTCGCCGAGATCGCCGAGGATCGCGGCGCAAATCTCCTGCGCGATCGCATCGGCGCTTTTCAGCGCATCGCGCCGGCGGCCGGGCTCGCCATGGATGCCGACGCCGAACTCCATCTCGCCGTCGCCGATATCGAAAGTCGGCTTGCCCGCCGCCGGCACGGTGCAACTGGTCAGCGCCACGCCCATCGAGCGGGTAGCAGCGTTGACGCGGTCGCCAAGCGCCTTCAGCGACGCCAGAGCCAGGCCGTGTTCGGCCGCCGCGCCGACGATCTTTTCCACCACCAGCGTGCCGGCGACGCCACGCCGGCCCGTCGTATAGGAAGAATTCTCGACCGCGACATCGTCATTGGTCACGATCTGCTGGACGCCTTCCGACATTTCGGCCGCCATCTCGAAATTCATGACGTCGCCCTCATAGTTCTTGACGATGAACAGGCAGCCGGCGCCGGTGTCGACGGCCTCTGCCGCCGCCAGCATCTGGTCCGGTGTCGGCGAGGTGAACACCTGGCCGGGGCAGGCGGCGTCCAGCATGCCGTGACCGACAAAGCCGCCATGCAGCGGCTCGTGACCGGAACCGCCGCCGGAGATCAGCGCCACCTTGCCCGGCCGCAAGGTCTTTCGGCGGATGAATTTGTGCGCGTCGCCGAGCATGAGGATGTCGGCATGGGCGGCGACGAAGCCGTCGAGGCTTTCGGTCAGCACCGTGTCCACCGAATTGATAAACTTCTTCACGGCCGTCTCCTCCCGAAATAGGCCTTCCAAAGCAATTCCAGGAAAAGTGTATCGCGGTTTTCCGTCCGGAATTGCGTAAAACAAGAGTTCGATCAGCCACTCTTGCCGGTGATGCTGGTGATCTTTTGGATAAAATCGTTCACCGCCTTATCGAGCGCGGCGTTCTGCTTGTCGTCGCCGAAATCCGGCACGATCAGCGAGACATGCCGCGTCTTGCGCATGCCTGATGCGATCGACATCTTGCCTGGATGCGCCTGGTGATAGGCGGCGAGAAACTGGTCGCGCTCGGCCGGGCTGAAATGGCAGACGGAAAATATAGCCGGCAAATGTTTTGACGGAATCGGGATCGAATAGGCAGGACTGGAAATCTGCGTGACGAAGCTGCGGTGCTTGCCGAGCGCATCGGCCAGGCGCTGGCGCATACCGGACGGGCGCTGGTCGATGACCTGCGACAGGATCGTCTTGTAGGCGCGGATCGCCTCTTCGGAACCGGGTTCGGGTGTCCTGTCGACCATGCCGGCCGCGCCTAGACAGAAACGTCCGCGACGGCCGCCTTGGCCATGGCGAGTTGCGCCGGCGCGACGGAAAGATCGCGCAGGCCGGCCTCGATCAGTGACGGGATCGAGGCTGGATCGCCGGCTGCATCGCCGCACAGGCTGACCGGGATCTCTTCCCGCTGGCCAAACGCCGTCACGGCAGCGATCAGCCGCAGCACGGCCGGATGACGGACCGAATTGAGATGCGCCACGGCAGCGTTGTCGCGGGCGGCCGCCATGACATACTGGGTGAGATCATTGGAGCCGATCGAGAAGAAGGCGGCATCGGTAAAGGCTTCCGGTACGATCGCCACCGAAGGCACTTCGACCATGATGCCGAGCGGCGGCATGTTGTGTGCGACGCCGCGTGCGGCAAGTGCAGTCTGCTCTTCGGCGAACATCGCCGCTGCCTGTCGGTATTCCTCCACAATGGCGATCATAGGGAACATCACTTTCAGGCTGCCATGGACAGCGGCGCGCAGCAGCGCCCGGATCTGTACACGAAACACCTCGGGTCTTGCCAGCGACAGCCTGATCCCGCGCAGGCCGAGAAACGGATTGCTCTCCTCGACCGTAAAGCCGGGCACCGGCTTGTCGCCGCCGGCGTCAACGGTGCGGATCGTCACCGGTTTTTCACCGGCCCACTCCAGCACCTTGCGATAGGCGCGATACTGCGTCTCCTCATCCGGCAGCGTCTTGCCGAACAGGAATTCGGTGCGCATCAACCCGACTCCGTCGCAGGTCGTAATGTCGATGAGGTCGACATCGGACGGGTCGGCGATGTTGACCTGCACGCGCACCGCCGTGCCGGCCTTGGTCACCGCCGGTCGCGCCAGGAACGTCCCGGCCCGGTCGCTGCGCGCCCGGAATGATGAGGACGATTGGCGAAAAGCAGCGATTTCAGTCTTGGAGGGTGACAGCACAATGCCGCCATGTTCGGCGTCGAGCAGCGCTGTGCCGGTTAGACGAGCCAGCGAAGTGCCCAACCCGACAACCATCGGCACGCCGCGCGAACGCGCCAGCATGGCGACGTGGCTGGCGGTGCTGCCCGCCTTCAGTGCGATGCCGCCGCCGCGGCTCCAGTCGGTTTCGAGAAAACGCGTCGGCGCGATATCCCAGCCGTAGAGGATGGCGCCGGTTGGCGCCTGGACGTCGCCATCCTCGGACAGCGCCCGCAGCACCTGGTCCCTGATATCGCGTATGTCGGCGGCCCGTGCGCGGAAATAATCCTGGTCTGAAGCGTCGTAGCCGGCAATCTCGGTATCAAGCGCTTGCCGCCAGGCTTTGTCGGCTGGCAGGCCGGTGCGGATCGCGGCAAAGGCCGGGCTGCTCAGCGCATCGTCTTGCAGCATGGCGATCTGAAACTCGAGAATGTCGGCGGCATCGCCCTCGGCCATCTCGCTCAATGCGGTGAGACGGCTTGTCGCGACGGCGATTGCGGCTTCGAGCGCGGCCTTCTCGTCGTCGGCTGTTTCTTTGCCGACATAGGATACGACAGTCTGGTCGAGGTCGAACAGTGGCCCCTCGGCATAGCCGGCCGAGGCCGAAATGCCTTGCAGTCTAAGCGGTTCGGACATGGTCCGCGCCTTCGTCGAAATCGCGCCGCACCAGTTCGACCAACGCGTCGACGGCATCATTGGCGCCGTCACCGCTGGCCCTGATGTGCAGCACGGTGCCCTTCGGCGCCTTGGCCGCCATCACCTTGACGATGCTCTTGGCGTCGAACCATGGCCCATTGGCGGCGAGCGCGATCTCCACCTCGGCGGCAAAACTCTTGGCCAGCTTGGTGAACTTCACCGAAGGACGCGCGTGCAGACCCACCTCGTGGGTGATCACAACGGTCGCTTCGGCGGATGCGGACATGTCTTTCAAAATTCCCGTTCGTTCACGACGGCGACAATTCATGTGCCGTCGCCACCACTTCCCTGAGCGTAGCGCCGCCGGAGGCCTCGGTCGCTGCCATCACCGCGCCTTCGACGATCGGCGCGTTGCAGACAATGATCTTGTGCGACCGTGGCTCGCCGATCATCTCCACCGCCATTTCCGAGTTGGTCTCGGCGCCGCCGAGATCGACCAGAATGGCGACACCGGCTTCCGACCAGGCCTTGTCGATGGCACCCATGATCGCCTCGACATTGGTGCCGAGCCCGCCATGGCCGTTTCCGCCGCACCATGCAAGCGGCACTTCGTCGCCCACCATCTGCCGCACCATGTCGGCCGTGCCCTCGGCAACCAGCGGCGAATGCGAGACGATGACGATGCCGACATTGCTCATGCGCTTTCCCCGAGGCTGTGCGCCACTGTGCGCACCAGCACCGCGGTTGAGCGCGCGCCGGCGTCCATATGACCGATCGATCGGTCGCCCAGGAACGAGGCGCGGCCACGCAAGGCTTTCATAGGCACGGTCGCGTCGGCCGCGGCGTCGGCGATATCGGCGATTTCAAGAGCTGTCTTTCCCTGCAGCAGCGCGTCATGCACCGGCTGCAGCACGTCGAGCATGGTTTTTTGTCCGATCTGCGATTTGCCGCGTGCTGCCACAGCTTCGATCGCCTTGCCGAACGCCGCCGTCAGATTGGCGCGATCGGGTTTCGCCGAAATCTCCTTGCCGAGTGCCAGGAACAGGGTGCCGAACAGCGGGCCGGAGGCGCCGCCGACCGTCATCACCAGCTTGGTGCCGATCGCCTTCAGGGCATCGGGCAGCGGTTTGGCCGAAAATGCTTCGGCTTCGGCGCGCACGGCCTCGAAGCCGCGCTTCATGTTCAGCCCGTGGTCGCCGTCGCCGATCGCCTGGTCGAGCGCCGTCAATTCCTCGGCGTTCGCGGCGATCGTATCCGCGGCGGCCGCGATCAGCCGGGCAAGGTTCAACGCCGCCATGTCACCCGCATTCCCGGTTTCCATCTTGCCGGCAGTATCGAAAGAACGGTCATTCGACAACTGGAGCATACGTCAGGCCGCTTCATGCAATGCCGCGGCCGCCGCGAAGACTTCGGCCACCGCGTGAGCGCCGGGGTCGACCACACCTTGCAGCTTGCTGCCGACATAGGCCGACCGCCCGGCTTTTGCCTTGTCCATGGCCGCCGTGGCCTCGGCACCATGGCGGGCTGCTGTTGCCGCCTCCTCAAGGCCGTTCGCGTCGAGCGCTTTGAGCGCCGGCTCAAGCGCATCGACCATGGTTCTATCGCCAATTCTGGCGCCGCCGTAAAAGGTCATCCGTTCAAGGCCGGCAAGCAGCGCTCTGGGCAGGCTCGCGCCGCCGCCCAGAGCCTGCGCCGCCGCCGTGAAGAAGATCGACAGCAGCACGCCGCTGGAGCCGCCCATCGACGCGCTCAGAATGTCGCCTATCGCGCCAAGGGTGGCTGCAGGCTCGGCAAGCGGTAGCGCGTCGAGCCGCTCGAGAACACTGCGCGCGCCGGTCGCCACCGTCGAACCGGTGTCGCCGTCGCCTGTTTTGGCGTCCAGTCCGTTCAAAGTCGCTTCGAGCGCGATCAGCCTTTCGCAGATGGTAACGAGAAGAGACCGGGTCCGCGCATCCTGGCTGGGCTTGCGTGCCACGCTTTGTCCGGCCGCTTTCGCCATCGGCACGACGGCAGGTGAAACAACCGGCTTTGCCGGTATCCAGGCATGCGGGCCGACCGGCGCCTGCAAGGCGGTTTCGCGCGCCGCATCCAGCCGGATCAGCGACAGCGAGAAGCCGTTCATGTTGAGCGCCGTCATCAGCGGGCCCGGCCCGATCGTCAGTTTGATGGTTTTGGCCAACGGCGAGGCAAGCACCGCATTGGCGATAACGGACATTTCCAGCGGCGGCACGGAGCCGAGATTGTTGATCAGCAAGGCGTAGGTGGCCTTGGGATCAAGCCGTGCCGCGAGGCGCTCCGCCATGATCGCCACCAGCCTGTCGGCGCTCTGCACCGCAATCCGCTCGACGCCCGGCTCGCCGTGAATGCCAAGGCCGAGTTCGCCATCGTTCTCGCCAAATCTGTCTTCGTGCGGCTGGCCCGGGATCGAGCAGGACGACAGCGACATGCCGAGCGAAACTATGTCCTTAGCCGCCGCCCGCGCCGCTGCCGCGATTTCAGCCAGATCGTGGCCGGCTTCCGACAGGTGGCCTGATATCTTGTGCACGAACAAGGTGCCGGCAACGCCGCGCGGCTGGGTGATGTCGGGCAAAGCGATATCGTCGGCGACAATGACCATCTCGACACGAAACCCTTCGGCGCGCGCCTTCTCTGCCGCCAGGCCGAAATTGAGACGGTCGCCGGTGTAGTTCTTGACGATCAGCAGGCAGCCGGCCGGGCCGGTGACCGCGCGAATGGCGGCCAGCACCGCTTCGACGCTTGGCGAGGCAAAGATCTCGCCCGAAACCGCCGCCGTCAGCATGCCCCTGCCGACGAAACCGGCATGTGAAGGCTCGTGCCCGGCCCCGCCGCCGGAGACGACACTGACCTTCGTCTTGTCCCAGTCGGCGCGCAGGACGACCTTGATCTCGGGATAGCCGTCGAGGCGCGCGAGATCGCCGGAGCCAATGGTTCGTAGCAGGCCGTCCAGCGCCTCGGTGACGATCGTTTCCCTGCGATTGAAAAAGTGCTTCATCGATTCGTCCCGTACTGGCAAAGTCAAAACCGGTGCTGAATCACCGAAAACCGCTCACATCAATCGCTGTCCATCGGCGCCGAAATACAGCGGCGCCCGGTAGCGGATCACCACTTTGTCGCCCTGCGCCAGATCCGTGTCGGGATCGGTCAGCGTCACCAGTTTCTTGGTGCCTACCGTCACATGCAAATGGTTCTGGTCACCGAGATGCTCGACCCAGTCGACAACGCCGTCAGCATGGCCATTCGCGGCCTTCGCGATCGTCAGATGCTCGGTGCGCGCGCCGATCGTCTTGGTGCCGGCCGGTGCGCCGCCGTCAGGCAGCAGCCCGGTCGGCAGAAGATTGATCGCCGGCTGGCCGAGCCTCGCCGCGACATGCAGGTTTGCCGGCTCTGAATAGATGGTGCGCGGCGAGCCGATCTGCACCAGCACGCCCTCGGTGAGGATGCCGATGCGGTCTGCCATCGTCATCGCCTCGATCTGGTCGTGGGTGACGTAGAGCATGGTGGCGCCGAGCTCGGTCTGGATGCGCTTCAGCTCGAGCCGCAGATCCGCCCGCAGCTTGGCGTCGAGCGATGACAGCGGCTCGTCCATCAGATAGATCGAAGGCTTGCGCACCAGCGCGCGGCCGATGGCGACGCGCTGCATTTCGCCGCCCGAAAGCTTGGTCGAGCGGTTGGCGAGCTTGTGATGGATGCGTACCATCTTCGCCACCTCCTCGACCCGGCGGCGGATCTGGTCTTCCGGCATTTTCCGCGCCGGCGAGCGCAGCGGAAAGGCGAGATTGTCGAACACCGACAGATGCGGATAGAGCGAATATTGCTGGAAGACGAAGGCGGTGTCGCGCTCGGCCGGCGACAGCGTCGTGGCATTGTGTCCGCCGATCTCGATCGTGCCGCTGTCTGGCCGTTCCAACCCGGCGATGAGCCGCAGCGTCGTCGTCTTGCCGGCCCCGGTTGGCCCGAGCAGCACGACGAATTCACCATCCGCTATGTGCAGGTCGAGGCCGTCGACGGCGACATGGTCGCCGAAACTCTTGGTCACGTTCTTGATGTGCACCTCAGCCATGCTGGGCCCTCCGTTCCGAGGCGACATCGTGGATCGCGGTTCTCACCGCGCGGCCCGATCCCTTCTCGAACAGCGACAGCCGCGCGCTGCTCAGCGTCAGGCCGACATGGTCGCCGGTGGCGAGCCTGATTTCGGCCGGTACGCGTGCCTTGATGATGCCATCCGCCGTCTCCACCGCGACGATCTGCGTGGTGCCGAGATATTCGGTGCCGTAGATGGCGCCGCGCAATTTTGAGGCGTCGTCGAAGCGGATGTGTTCAGGGCGGATGCCGAGCGCCATGTCGCCAGGTGCGATGTCCTCGCGCACCTCCGGCACCGCGACCTTCGCGCCTTGCACGATGATCTCCCTGGCGCCCTTGGCGAGCCCGCCGCCAAATCCCAAAAAGTTCATCGGTGGCGAGCCGATGAAGTCGGCGACGAACATGGTCGCCGGGCGGTCATAGATTTCGCGCGGGCTTCCGAACTGCTCGATGACGCCATGGTTCATCACCGCGATCTTGTCGGCCATCGACATCGCTTCCATCTGGTCGTGCGTGACATAGACCGTCGTGGCGTGGATGCGGTTGTGCAGTTCGCGCAGCTCATGGACCATCAAATCGCGGAATTCGGTGTCAAGGGTTCCCAGCGGCTCATCCATCAGGAAGCATTTTGGCCGCCGCACGATGGCGCGGCCGAGCGCGACGCGCTGGCGGTCGCCGCCGGCAAGTCCGGAGACGGATTTGTTGAGCAGATGGTCGATGCGCAGCAGCTTCGCCGTTTCCTCGACCCGCGTGCGGATTTCGGCCGAAGGCATGCCTTGCGCCAGCAGCGGGAAGCCGATGTTCTTGCGCACATTCATGTGCGGGTAGAGCGCGAACAGCTGGAAGACGAAGGCGATGTCGCGCTCGCGGGCCCGCAGCATGGTAACGTCGTCGCCGCCGAGCAGGATCTGGCCGCCGGTCGGCAGCTCAAGCCCCGCGATCATGCGCAAGGTCGTCGTCTTGCCGCAGCCGGACGGGCCGAGCATGACGAAGAACTCGCCATCCTCGACGACGAAGTTGGAATCCTGCACGGCGACGAAATCGCCGAAAGCCTTTCTCAGGTGCTGGACACGGATTTCGGCCATGATTATTCCGGGAACTTGGAGACGATGATGAACATCACGGTGCCAGCGAGCATGGTGATGAAGGAGTAGGTGTAGAGCGACAGCGCGAAGGGCTGGAACAGCATCAGGAAGCCGATGGCGATCAGCGCTGTCGCGATGTTTTCCATCAGCCCGCGCCGTGCCCAGGCCGGCCAGCGCGATTTGCGGTTCCCAGGCTTGGTCAAGCTCATTTGCGCACCGCGCCGAAGGTGATGCCGCGCAGCAATTGCTTGCGAAGCAGGATGGTGAAAACCAGGATCGGCACCAGGAAGATCGTCGTGCCGGCCGCGACCGCCGGCCAGTCCTGGCCGCCTTCGCCGATGATGGTCGGGATGAAGGGCGGCGCGGTCTGCGCCGTGCCGGAGGTCAGGAGCGCTGCGAACGCATACTCGTTCCAGGCGAAGATCAGGCAGAAGATGGCGGTCGCGGCTATGCCGGTCGTCGCCTGCGGCAGCACGGTGCGCCAGAAGGCCTGCAGCCGCGTGTAGCCGTCGATCATTGCCGCTTCTTCATATTCGCGCGGGATCTCGTCGATGAAGCCCTTCAGCAGCCAGACAGCCAGCGACACATTGACCGCCGTGTAGAGCAGGATCATGCCGAGCGCGGTGTCCGACAGGCCAAGCTCGCGGTACATCAGATAGATCGGAATGGCGACGGCGATCGGCGGCATGAAGCGCGTCGACAGGATGAAGAACAGGAGGTCGTCGGCGAGCGGCACCTTGAAGCGTGAGAAGCCGTAGGCCGACAGCGTGCCTAAGAACACGGCGCAGAAGGTCGAACCGAAGGCGATGATCAGCGAATTGACGAAGCGCGGCAGGAAGTTGGACGGACCGGCGATCACCATGTTGCGCTTGCGCGTGGTCTCGTCGCAGAAGCCCGTCGCCGGGCCCAGCGAGTTGATGTATTCCGGCGTCTGCCGGGTCCGCGTCGTGAACAAATTGCAGTAGCCCTCGAGGCTGGGCTGGAACAGGATCTTGGGCGGATACGCGATTGAATCCGGCGGCGTCTTGAAGCTGGTGGCGAAGATCCACAGCAGCGGCACGATCGAGATTAGTGCGTAAAGCACGATGATCGTGCCGGCGATCCGTTTCGAGTTGCTGCTCGGTGCGACGACCGAATGGGCTGTGGTCAGGCTCATCTCTGCTTCACCTTGTTGAGCGCCTTGACGTAGATGTTGGCCAGGCCGAACACCGCCACGAAAAGGATGATGGCGAAGGCCGAGGAATAACCGGTGCGCCAGCTTTCGAAAGCCTGCCGCTTCAGCGTTATCGAGGCGACCTCGGTCGTCGAGCCCGGCCCGCCGCCGGTCAACAGATTGACCATGTCGAACATCTTGAAGTTCTCGATGCCGCGAAACAGCACAGCCAGCATGATGAAGGGCAGCGCCATCGGCAGCGTGATCGACCAGAACTGCCGCCAGTTGGAGGCGCGGTCGACCTCGGCCGCCTCGTAGATGTATTCGGGGATGGAGCGGAGGCCCGCGAGGCAGATCAGCATCACGTAGGGCGTCCACATCCAGGTATCGACGATGATGATCGACCAGGGCGCCAGCGACACGTTGGAGAGCATCTGGATATCGGTCGGCGGAATCCTCGTGACGAAGGAGATCGCATAGGCGAACAGGCCGATCTGCGGCTCATAGAGGAAGCGCCAGAAATTGCCGACCACCGCCGGCGACAGCATCATCGGCACCAGGATCAGCGTCGTCCAGAAGGCGTGGCCTCGGAACTTCCTGTCGATCAGCCAGGCCAGCGTGAAGCCGATCAGCGTCTGCAAAAGGATCGTCCAGAACACGAAATGCGCGGTCGTCTGCATGGCGATCCAGATATCCTTGTCGCCGAGGATGCGCTGGTAGTTGGCAAGGCCGAGATTTTTCACCACCTCGTTCGGGCGGTTGGCCCGGTAGTTGGTGAACGACAGATAGATCGCCCAGAACAGCGGGAAGATGTTGATGGCCAGCAGCAACAGGATCGTCGGCGAGATGAACAGCCAGGCGAGGCCCTTGTCGCTGATGCCCCGGACTTTGCGGGCCAACGGTTCCGGGGTCGCCCGGGCAACGTTCTCCGCGGTCCGATTGAGCATGGTGAGTCCTGCTTCGGTCACTTGGTCGTCTCTGTCATGGAATTTATCTGAACTGCATCCCGTGCCAAGGGGCGGCACGGGATGCTTGGCTTAGCTCGGGAGGAGCTGGTTACATCTTGCCATCGTCCTGGAAGACCTGGGTCCAGTCCTTGACCAGGCCGTCGAGCGCATCCTTGGCCGAACCCTGGCCGGCGACGACATAGTCGTGGAAGCGCTTCTGCGAGGCCTGCAGCAGCGGGGCGTAGCTCGGCTCGGCCCAGAAGTCCTTCACGATGGCCATCGAGTCGAGGAAGGTCTGCGCGTAGGGCTGGCTGGCCGGGAATTTCGGATCCTTGACCACCGCGTTGAGGCAGGAATAGCCGCCGAGCGACCACCATTTGGCCTGCACGTCCTTGTTGGCGAACCACTTGATGTATTTCAGCGCCGCCTCCTGCTTGTCGGAATAGGACACCACGGAGATACCCTGGCCGCCGAGCTGGGCGAACTGCTCGCCGTCCGGACCCTTCGGGTTGACGAAGTAACCGATCTTGTCGCCGCCGACATTCTCGTCCTTCTGCAGGCCCGGCCATGTGAAGGCGAAGTTCATGTGCATCGCCACCTGGCCGGATTTGAAGGCATCGACGCCTTCGCCCATGTAGCTGTTCGAGGCACCGGGCGGCGTGCAGCAATCATAGAGCGCCTTGTAGAATTCCAGCCCCTTGACCGACTTGTCGGAGTTGACGAAGCCTTCCATCTCGTAGGGCTTCTTGGGGTTTTCGTATTGGAAGCCATAGCTGTAGAGCACGTCCATGGCGCCCATGGTAATGCCTTCGGAGCCGCGCTCGGTGTAGATCGAGGCGCCATAGACGGTCTTGCCGTCGATCTCGCGCTTCTGGAAGAACTCGGCGACCTGCTTCAGCTGGTCGAAAGTGGTCGGCGGGCCGAGATCCCAACCGTATTTCTCCTTGAATTCCTTCTGCAGTTCCGGCTTGGAGAACCAGTCCTTGCGATAGGTCCAGCCGACGACGTCGCCCATGGCCGGCAGCGCCCAGTAGTTCGGCGTGTTCTTCGGCCATTCCGAATAGCCGACGACGGTTGCCGGCACGAAATCGTCCATGCTGATCTTCTCCTTGTCGAAGAAGTCGTTCAGCTTGACGTAATGGCCGTTCTCGGCAGCGCCGCCGATCCACTGGCTGTCGCCGATGATCAGGTCGCACAATTTGCCGTGCGAGTTCAGTTCGTTGAGAAAACGATCGGCATAGTTGGTCCACGGCACGAACTCGAATTTCATGCCGATACCGGTTTCCTTGGTAAAATCCTTGGACAGTTCGACAAGCGCGTTGGCCGGGTCCCAGGCGGCCCAGCACAGGGTCAGGTCTTCAGCGTGCGCGACGTTCGCGACGGCTGTCGACGCTGTGATTGCCGAGGTCAGTCCCAACGCCAGTTTCAAGCTCGATTTCATGACTTCCTCCCATTTGCGAAACGCGCCCGGATGACGGTTTCAAAAAGCCCTCAACCCCTCTCCTCAGGGGCCCAAACATGGCTGCGCGGTTACACTGCAGATGTTTAGTAATTTGTTTAGTGATGCAATTTTTACTAAACAAGGCAAGCGAATTCGTTGCTGCGCCGCAGCATGCTTATGGCGATGTCTGAAAACGTTGGGAAAAGCGCGGGTCGCTGGCTGGTTTACCGAAGCTGTTCAGGCCGATTCTGACCGGGACGTGGGGCAGCCTCGGCTTTCAATCTACCCTTCTGGTGCTCACCATCACCTTGCGGATCGCCGGCGCCGGCGGCAGCAGCGCGCGGATATCGGCGAACGGGAACGACGGTTCGAAACGGAAGGCTTCGGCCGATGAGCCTTGCGCGCCGTTGCACTGGCCGGCGCGAAAGGCGTTCTGTGTCCGCGCAATGTCGACGAAGCGGTCGGGATCCTGCGATTGATGCATGCGGATCGCCTCGGCCTTGACGTCGGCATGGGCGGAAATGTCGACATAGTGCGTCGGCGAGAAACCGGTGCCGCCCATCGTGTCGGCATGCAGCACTGGGACGGCGAAAGACGCCGCGATACGAACGCCGTCCGACAGCGCGCGATGGTCTGCATGATAATCGTTGGGCGCATGCGTGATCACCAGATCCGGGCCGATTTGACCGATCAGTGCTTTCAGAGCTCCAATCAGCGCTGCATCGGCCACCAGCTCGCCGTCCGGGAAGTCGAGGAAGCGTGGCACTGCGCCTACCAGCGCGGCCGCGGTCGTTGCTTCGTCGCGACGGACACGAGCGAGAACAGCGGGATCACTTGTGCCGCCCCTGGCACCATCCGTGGCCATGGCAAAAGTGAGTTCTGCGCCTTGCGCGGCATAGGCGGCCATCGTACCGAACATGAAGATCTCGATGTCGTCCGGATGCGCACCGAGCGCCAGGATTTTCAAACCACTCTCTCCCCGGAATTGGAACAACGTGACGAACGGAATCCTGCTCGCCCTGATCGCCTACGCAAGCTATTCGGGTAGCGATGCCGTTGTCAAAAGCCTGGGCGGTCAGCTCACGATCTTCGAGATCGGCTTTTTCATAACCTTGTTCGCGGGCTTCTTCCTGTTCTTCACGCGGCCCGCGGGCGAACGCTGGCGCGATTTCTGGCGCACCAGAAGGCCATGGGCGGTGCAGGCGCGTGCCTGGGCGGGCATCGCTTCCGGCGTGCTCAGTGTCTACGCCTTCACCACCATTCCGCTGGCCGAGTCCTATGCGTTGATATTCCTGGCGCCGCTCTGCGTCACCATTCTCTCCACGGTGATCCTCAAGGAGAAGGTCGGCCCCTGGCGCTGGCTGGCGGTGGTCGCCGGTTTCGCCGGTGTCATGCTGGTGGTGCGGCCGGGCTTTCGCGAGCTCAATCTCGGCCACCTTGCCGCCTTCGGTGTTGCCTTCCTCGCCGCCACCAGCGTCATCCTGATGCGCTCGCTGGCGCAGCAGGAAAAGCGCACCACCATGCTCGGCGTGCTGGTCGGCTACGGCCTGCTGTTCAACGGCATCGGTGCCGCCGCCACCTCGTTCACCGTTCCCGACGGCAAGCAGTTGCTGTGGTTGGTGGCGGCCGGTGCCTTCACAGCAGGTGGACAATTCCTTCAACTGCTGGCCATGAAATACGCGCCTGCCAACCGGGTCGCGCCGACGCATTATTCGCAGATCGCCTGGGCGGTGATCCTCGGCGCGTTGTTTTTCCAGGAATATCCGGACGGGCTGTCGCTGGTTGGCCTGGCGGTCGTTGGCGGCGCCGGCCTGTTGACCATGGTGCGTGAGGAAGCGCGGCTGGGGACCGTGCGCTGGAACCCGTTTTCGCGTACCCGGCTTTGAACCGACTCTGGTTGCGCCGTGGCCGTAACCGCTGATATGCGGGCGCCATGACCACAAAACCCCTGCCGGAGCTTCCTGTGTCCGTCGTGCTGCCGGCGCTGAGGGAAGCGCTTGGCGATGGCAACAGCGCCGTGCTGGTGGCGCCGCCCGGCGCTGGCAAGACCACGCTGGTGCCGCTGGCGCTGCTTGACGCGCCTTGGCTCGGCGCCGGCAAGATCATCCTGCTTGAACCGCGCCGCCTCGCCGCTCGCGCCGCCGCTCGCCGGATGGCTGAGTTGCTTGGTGAGGAACCCGGCGCCACCGTCGGCTACGCCATGCGCATGGAAAACCGCATTTCGGCAAAGACCAGGATCGTGGTCGTCACCGAAGGCGTGCTGGCGCGCATGATCCTCGACGATCCCGAACTGCCCGGTGTTTCGGCTGTCATTTTCGACGAATTCCACGAGCGTTCGCTCGACGGCGATTTCGGTCTCGCTCTGGCGCTCGACGTGCAGGGGGCGCTCAGGCCGGATCTGCGCTTGGCTGTGATGTCGGCGACGCTCGACGGCGCGCGCGTCGCCAAACTCATGTCGGGCGCGCCGGTCGTCGAAAGCGAGGGTCGCGCCTTTCCCGTCGATATCCGTTATGACGAACGGCCGGCCGGCATCGCCATCGAGGACGCGATGGCCAAGGCGATCCGCGCCGCCCTTGCCGACGAGAGCGGCAGCGTCCTTGCCTTCCTGCCCGGCCAGCGCGAGATCGAGCGCACCGCCGAACGGCTGGCCGGCAAGGTCGGCACCGATACCGACATCGTCCCGCTCTACGGCATGCTGGACGGCAAGGCGCAGGACGCGGCGATCAAGCCGCCGCCGGCGGGCCGCCGCAAGGTGGTGCTGGCCACCTCGATAGCCGAAACCTCGATCACCATCGACGGCGTGCGCGTCGTCATCGATTCCGGCCTGTCGCGGCTGCCGCGCTATGAGCCGGCCAGTGGCTTGACCCGACTGGAGACCGTGCGTGTCAGCAAGGCTTCCGCCGACCAGCGCGCCGGCCGTGCCGGACGCACGCAGCCAGGCGTCGCCATCCGGCTGTGGCGGGCCGAGCAAACGGCTGCACTTCCCGCTTTCACGCCGCCGGAAATCCTTGAGGCCGATCTGTCCGGACTGCTGCTCGATTGTGCTGCCTTCGGCGTTGCCGATCCGACAGGGCTCGCTTTTCTCGATCCGCCGCCTGTTCCGGCCCTCAATGAGGCAAGGGGGCTACTGCGCGCGCTGGATGCCATCGACGAGACGGGGCTCCTGACTGAAGCGGGTGCAGCGATGCGCAAGCTCGCTCTGCCGGTGCGGTTGGCGCATATGGTTGCCGAGGCATCCCGGAGCGGCCATGCCTTCGAGGCGGCAATGTTCGCCGTGCTCCTCACCGAACGCGGCCTCGGTGGCGACGGCGCCGATCTGGAGCGGCGGCTGATGCGTTTTCGCGGGGAAAGATCTCCGCGCGCTACCGCCGCCAAGCAACTCGCCGAAAGGCTGGCAAGGCAGGCTGGCGGGGCGAAGGGCAGCGAAGCTGCGGCGGGCGGTCCCCTGCTCGTGCACGCCTGGCCGGATCGGGTGGCGAAGGCGCGTGGCGAGCGTGGCCGTTTCGTGCTGGCCAACGGCTCCGGCGCCATGCTCGACGCCGCCGACCCGCTGGCGGGCGAGCCGTTTCTGGTCGTCGCCGACCTGCAGGGCAAGGCACAGAATGCGCGCATCACGGCGGCAGCGGCGATCGGCGAGGACGATGTCCGTGTCGCTTTGGCGGACAGGATCGAGGCGCGCCGTGAAACGAGCTTCGATCGGGACAAGCGCGCCGTGCGTGTACGTGAAACCGTGCGCCTTGGCGCCATCACGCTCGCCGAGCGCATGCTGCCGCCGCCAACGGGGGCCGACGCCGACCGCGCCGTCCTCGATGCCGTGCGCCAGCACGGGCTGTCGCTGCTGACCTGGAGCAAGGAGGCGCAAACGCTGCGCCAGCGGCTTGGCTGGCTGCATCGCGGCCTGGGCGCGCCATGGCCCGATATGGCGGATGACGCCCTCGTCGAGCGCCTCGACGACTGGCTGCTGCCTTACCTCGCCGGCGCGGCATCGTTTGCCGCCATCGATGCAGGTGTTGTCTCGGCCGGACTGGCCAGCCTCGTGCCGCATGATCTGCAGCGCAGGATCGATACGCTGGCGCCGACCCATTTCGACGCTCCGTCCGGCAGCCATGTGCCTATCCGCTATGACGGCGAATGGCCGGTGCTGGCGGTTCGCGTGCAGGAACTGTTCGGGCTCGACCGGCATCCCGCCATCGCCAATGGCACTGTGCCGCTGACGCTCGAACTCCTGTCGCCGGCGCACCGGCCGATCCAGACGACGCGCGACCTGCCCGGCTTCTGGCGCGGCTCCTGGGCCGACGTGCGCGCCGACATGCGCGGCCGCTATCCCAAGCATGTCTGGCCGGAAAACCCGCTGCTCGCCGCCGCCACCGCCCGGGCCAAGCCGCGCGGGACCTAGCCTTTGGAGCTTCGCGGCTGTAATTCATGACCATGATCAACGTTTTGCGTTCGCCCGATTTCCAGCAGAGCCAGAGACTGCGCCTCAACACGCTAATCCGGTTGCGATGGCTTGCCATTGTCGGTCAGAGCCTGGCGGTGCTCGTCGTCGCCTATGGGCTGAAGTTTCCGCTGCCGGTCAGCCTCTGCTTTGCCCTGATCGCCTGTTCGGCCTGGATGAACCTGTTTCTCGCCTTTCGCTTTCCGGCGGCACACCGGCTCACGCCGCTTGCGGCCTTCGGCATCCTTATCTTCGACAGCCTGCAGCTTGCCGGCCTGCTCTACATGACCGGCGGCCTCACCAACCCGTTCTCGCTGCTGATGACCGTGCCTGTCGTCATTTCGGCGACATCGCTGCCCCTGCGCCTGACCGCCATCCTCGGCGGGCTGGTCATGTCGGCGGCGACCTTTCTGGTCTTTGTCCATCTGCCGCTGCCCTGGCATGAGGATGCGCCGCTGGCCATGCCTTTTCTCTATGTCGCCGGCATGTGGATGGCGGTGCTGTCCTCGATCGCCTTCACCGCCATATATGCCTTCCGGGTGGCCGCCGAAGCCCGGCTTCTGGCCAATGCGCTCGCCGCAACAGAGCTGGTGCTGCAGCGCGAGCAGCACCTTTCGGCGCTCGACGGGCTGGCCGCCGCGGCCGCGCACGAGCTCGGCACGCCGCTCGCCACCATCGCGCTTGTCGCCAAGGAGATGGAAAAGGCGCTCGGCAAGGATCCGAAATACGGGGAAGACGTGACGCTGTTGCGTTCGCAGAGCGAGCGTTGCCGCGAGATTCTCAAGCGGCTGACCAGCCTGTCCTCGGAGGGTGAGGCGCATCTTTCGCGGCTGCCATTGACATCGCTGGTCGAGGAGGTCACCGCGCCGCACCGGGACTTCGGCATCTCGATCAAGCTTCGGCCCGGCGAACGCATCGGCCCCGAGCCGGTCGGGCAGCGCAATCCGGGCGTCATCTACGGCCTCGGCAACTTGGTCGAGAACGCGGTCGATTTCGCCCGCAAAAGCGTCACCGTGCGCTGGAGCTGGGACGAGGCCACCGTCACCTTCTCGATCGTCGATGACGGCCCCGGTTTTCCGGCCGAGATCATCGACCGCATCGGCGAGCCCTATATGTCGACGCGTCAGGGCAATGAAACCGGCGGTGGTCTGGGCCTCGGCCTGTTCATCGCCAAGACCCTGCTCGAACGCTCTGGTGCCGTGCTCGATTTCCGCAATTCGAGTGGCTTGGGCGAGGGCGCCATGGTCCAGATATCGTGGCCGCGTGGTGTGTTCCTCAATCCGGAAATCACTTCGGCCAGCATGTTCGACACTGCCTGAGAGCCTTGATGGGCCTCTAAAAATTGGACAAGGAGGCTCAGGAACTATATTTGCGTAAAATTAAGACAGCAGGAATTTTGAGACTATGACAGGCGACGAGAATATTGGCGCAATGGTTGAAGGCGAGGACACCTCGCTGCTTGTCGTCGATGACGACAAGCCGTTCCTCACGCGTCTGGCTCGCGCCATGGAAGCCAGGGGCTTCGTGGTCGAGACGGCCGAGAGCGTCGAGGAGGCGGTTGCCAAGGCGCGCGCCAATCCACCCGCCTACGCCGTGGTCGACATGCGGCTCGGCGACGGCAACGGCCTCGACGTGGTCGCGGCCATCCGCGAAAAGCGCGAGGATTCCCGCACCATCATCCTGACCGGCTATGGCAACATCGCCACCGCGGTGACCGCGGTGAAGCTCGGTGCGGTCGATTATCTCTCCAAGCCCGCCGACGCCGATGATATCTTCGCCGCACTCACCCGCACCGCCGGCGAGCGCGCGGCGCCGCCGGAAAACCCGATGTCGGCCGACCGCGTCCGATGGGAGCATATCCAGCGCGTCTATGAGATGTGCGAGCGCAACGTCTCCGAGACAGCGCGCCGGCTCAACATGCACCGTCGCACCTTGCAGCGCATACTGGCAAAGCGCGCGCCGCGTTAAGGCCACCGTTTGCCATCTTGCCGATTGAAACCCGCCGAAACAGGCGGCATGACGGAGGCGACATGCAGGATCTGAAGCAGCGGCCGATTTCCGTCTTCCGCGAATTTCTCGATAGCGAAGCGGCCGGCGGCATCATCCTGATGGCGGCGGCGGCACTTGCGTTGATCGTCGCCAACTCGCCGCTCGCCGAAACCTATTTCTCCGTGCTCCAGGCCTATCTCGGCCCGCTCAGCGTCTCGCACTGGGTCAATGACGGGCTGATGGCGGTGTTCTTCCTGCTCGTCGGGCTGGAGATCAAGCGCGAGATGCTGGACGGCCAGCTCTCCACCTGGCCTCGGCGCGTGCTGCCCGGCATCGCCGCCGCCGGCGGCATGCTGGTTCCGGCACTCGTCTATGTCGCCGTCAACCGCAACAATGCGGCCGCCCTGTCCGGCTGGGCGATCCCGACCGCCACCGACATAGCTTTTGCGCTCGGCGTGCTGTCGCTGCTCGGCAGCCGCGTGCCGGCTTCGCTGAAGGTGTTCCTCACAGCATTGGCCATCATCGACGACCTCGGTGCCGTCATCATCATCGCCATCTTCTACACCAGCGGCCTGTCGCTGGCTTATCTGGGTGCCGCCTTCGCAATCATTGCCGCGCTTGTCGTGCTCAACCGCATGCGGGTGATGACGCTTGTGCCCTATCTCGTTCTGGGCGTCGTCCTGTGGGTTCTGGTGCTGAAATCTGGCGTCCATGCAACGCTTGCCGGCGTGGCGCTGGCGCTGACCATCCCGCTTGAGCGCTCCGCCGGGATCGGTCACGATCTGGACCGTTCGCCGCTGCACCGGCTCGAGCACGGCCTGCACAAGATTGTGGCTTTCGTCGTCATCCCGATCTTCGGCTTTGCCAATGCCGGCGTTTCGCTCGCCGGCCTGAGCTTTGGCGCGCTGATCGAGCCGTTGACGCTGGGTGTCGCCGCCGGCCTGGTTGTCGGCAAGCTGGTCGGCGTGTTCGGCTCCTCGGCACTTGCCATCAGGCTCGGTCTTGCCGACCTACCCGCCAATGCCGGCTGGACGCACATGATCGGCATATCGCTGCTGTGCGGCATCGGCTTCACCATGAGCCTGTTCATCGGCCTGCTCGCCTTCGCCGGCGACGTGGCGCTGCAGGACGCGGTCAAGGTCGGCATCCTCGCCGGCTCCTTCATCGCCGCCATCCTGGGCGCTGCCGTGCTGCTCATGGCGTCCGCTAGGGGTGGCGTGGAGGACGGCGAAGAGGAGAGCCGGTCATAGAGTGAAGGACGCCGCTACTCGCTCTCACCCTCCAGCGCCGGCACCGACACGCCGGCAAGCTCCGCCGCCAGCAGCCGCGAAGCGCCGGCCCGCGCGATCCGCAGCATCAGCGCCTTGCGCGTTGCCGCTGCCATGCGGTGCTCGGGCGCATCGCGCAGGATCTCGGCGCCATAGCCGTCGGAAAGGATGAAGCCGCATTCGTGCGGGAAGATCTCCGAGGGTACGCCGGGATGGGTGGCGAAGAAGAAGCGGTCGGAATGCAGCCGGTAGTCGGGCCATTTGCGGTCGACCCTGAAATCCTCGATCGAGGATTTGATCTCGATGATCCAGATATCGCCCTGCCGGGTCAAAGCGACGAGGTCGGCACGGCGGCCGGTGGCCAACGACAGTTCGGGCAAGACATGCGCGCCCATATCCATGAGCAGCCGCTGCACACCGCGTCGCACCAGCATGGCGCGTTCGGACTGGCGACCGTCGATGAGAGGGTTGATGGGGATGGGCGAGATGATCGGCATGCCAGGCACCATGCCAGATTCTGTTCACGGTTTGAACCTGTTTTATGCAGGCGATTGTATATTCGATATACCCGGATATACCCAAAAGAAGTCAGGCATTGATCCTTGAAAGATTGAGCTTGTGGTGCACACCATCGTTCTCATGGGGACGGGCGGCACAAAATTGAACAGCACTGATGGTGAACAACTGTGGGCCTTTGATCTTGATGCTCTGCGCAAGGCTTTCAGAAAGTCCGTTCAGGAGCATAAAGTCACGACGGCTGATTGGGCGGAGCACGCCAAGCAGTTCCTGGAAAAACAAAGAGATCGTCAGCGCAAATCGACTTGATATGCTGCGCCGGTCAATTTCCATTTGGTAACTTTAAGATAGCAGCGAAAAAATCTTTGCGCGTCACCAACCAAAGTCAGATGCACCGCTTTAGTTCCGCGAATGCCGAATGGCATAAGCAGGGAGACGTCACTTCGACACTTTCGTGAAGTGCGCACCCCATCTGCGGGTGATGCATGGCTTTATGTAAATTAGCTAAAGCGAATATAAGAGAAAAGTGATATTTTGGAAGCAGCCGGGGCTCCCCCAATACATCCCGCTCCGGTCAGGCCCGGTGGCGGTCCACCCAAAGGAAGGCTACCGGGCCGATCCCTGCAACCAACCGGTGACCCGCTCGTTGATCCCATGCCGGGTTGATCCCCCGGCACTCCAGGACCTGCCCGCTGCCGAGGGGCGGCGGGCCTTTTTTGCCGATTGGATTGAAGCCCGCAGCGATAGCGAAGGCCCCGGCGGGCGCCGGGACCTTCGCGTTGCTGGTCTCGTCAGAAGTGAATCCAGAAGGATCTGCGGAAACATCTGCGGCGCCAATAGCCATTGCGCCAATAGCGACGGCAGACCCGCCTCCACCCGCGTCGGCGACGGCGGCGGTGCCATCTGCGGTGCCGCACCAACTCGACGCCATCCTGGACACCGGGACCATCCGGGTCGAGAATATCGTCGGACGGTTTGTCGAGCTCGTCAAGAATGCCGGGCCCCGTATTCGGGATGCCGGCCAAGGCGGTGGCAGGACGCGCGATTGCGACGACGGTCGCAGCCCCTGCCAGCCCAAGCATTCCAGTCAGAAACAATCGCCGATCCATGCCAACCTCCATCGTTGATCATTGCGACAAGGGAAGACATAGAGCGGCTGATTGACGCGCCCAGATGCCGAAGAAAATTGGGTCAATCGCTCTGCCGTGCCGGCGGCGGGCCTTTTTGGGCGATCTCTGACAATCCACGCGGCCAATGCGCCTGTTCCCGGGGATCATTCCTCCGACAAGCCGGCCGCCGTTGCGGCCGTTTCAATGCTCACCGGCACGCCCTGGCGCAGGGAGTTGCTGACCGTGGAAATCGCCGCGGCCCTTGTGATGATCTCCGCCGGGTCGGAGCCGTCCAGCGTCGTGCATGAAACCGCCATGGTTGACGAGGTCGCGAGCAAAGGCTTGCCTTCGAGGTTCAGCGTCACGGTCACGGCGATCTTGTCGAGCGTTACGCCCATTTCCTCGGCGACGTAGCGAAGATCGTTGCAGAAGCAGCCGCCGATCGCCAGGGCAAGCAACTGGCCGCCATTGAAGCCCAGGCCCATGCCGCCGGCCTTGCCTTCGGGCCGGTCGACGATGATCGTGTGGCCGCCGGCCCAGCCCATGGCGGCTCGCGTGTCCTCCACATTGCGCAGTTCGACGGTCATCGAGACCATTGCGGATGTCCTCCCGGCAGGAGTCGACCAGGCTTCGGGCGTCGTCGACGTACGGTCATTATGCAGGCGCAGAGGCGCCCTTGTCGCTGGGCAATGCCGCGCCCGCCATGTCATCAAGGATCGGACAATCCGGCCTTTCGTCGCCGTGACAGGCATGAATCAGTTTCTGCAGCGTCGAGCGCATCGACTGCAACTCGCGCACTTTCTCCTCGATCGCCGTGACATGGGCGGCGGCGATTTCGCGCACGTTTTGGCTGGCGCGGCTGCGATCCTGGTAAAGCGCCATCAGCTGGCGGCAATCGTCGATGGAAAAGCCGAGATTGCGCGCGCGGCGCAGGAAGGCCAGCCGATGGATGTCGTCTCCGGAATAATCGCGGTAGCCGTTGGCGGCGCGTGCCGGGGCGATCAGGCCGATCTCTTCATAGTAACGGATGGTCTTGGCCGGCAGGCCGGAGCGGTGGGCGGCGTCACCGACATTCATGACGGTTCTCCTCGATTTCCAGGAACCCATGGAGCAGGCCCCTTGAATTTGCTTCACAATCCTGTGAGTCCTGTTGCCAAAATGCCATAGTGATACGCTTACCGGTACGTCAAGGCAGGCATATAGGCATCGCGCGCTTGGCAAGCAAAGCAAATGCCAGCATGAATGATGATGAGAGAGCGGCCGACTCGTGCCGCCGAGTTTGGGCGGGGCACCGGATCACCTGATGCGCATGAAGTCGTTTGCAATCATCGCCGCACTGGCGCTCTCCACTGCTATCGCCGGTTGCAGCACCATCGGCTCGCAGATCTTCTCCAACGACTACGGCGCGGTCACCGACGCCGGTTATCAGCTGCCGCGCATCCCGATCGAGAAAGTGCCGATGAAGTACCATCGGCAGGAAGTGAACTACGATAGCCCGGAAAAGCCGGGCACGATCATCGTCGATACGCAGAACAAGTTCCTTTATTTCATCGAGGGCGACGGAAGGGCCATTCGCTACGGCATCGGCGTCGGCCGCGAGGGCTTCGAGTGGCATGGCACCGCCCACATTGCGCTCAAGCGCGAATGGCCGACCTGGACGCCGCCGAGGCAGATGATCCAGCGCCAGCCGGAATTGGAAAAGTTTGCCGGCGGCATGGAGCCGGGCCTGAAGAACCCGCTCGGCGCGCGCGCCATGTACCTGTTCAACAAGGGCGGTGATTCAGGCTATCGCCTGCATGGCAGCCCGGAATGGAATTCGATCGGCAAGGCGATGTCGTCTGGCTGCATCCGGCTGATGAATCAGGACATTATCGACCTCTATGACCGCGCCTCGGTCGGCGCCAAGGTCATCGTTCTCTAGAGGCAGTTTTCGTACGCGGACCGTCTAGGCAACAACGGACGTCCCAAGCAGAAAACCGGGCAATTCGGCCCGGTTTTTTGTTGTTTGCGCGATGCGACGCCTGCTCGGCGGTCAGGACACCGCCGAAAACGCGGTGGGAACCAAAATTTGGTTGATGATTGTCTCGGTGATCTGGCCATCACGCTCGGAATCTTCCCGCGCCTGCGTCCAGGCAGGGTCCTTCACGAACGCCGTCCAACGCTCTTCGCGTTCGGCCAGCGATTCCCATGCCAGCATGTAGGTCAGTTCGTTGTTCGAAGCTCCGATCAGCGTGGTAAAGAAACCCGCTTGGCGGATACCGTGCTTTTCCCATAATTTGAGCGTGATCTTGTCGAAGCGATCAAGAAGCGCCGGCAAGCGTCCCGGCAAAGCCCGGTAAACCCGAAGTTCGTAGATCATTTTGGAGTTCCTTCTGACCGATGCGCCGGAAGCGAAGAAATCGGACCAGACGGTCAGCAGGGTAGAATTGTAAAAACGGGCGTCAGGAGACCTGCTCGACCTGCTGCACTTCCGGCACGAAATGGCGCAGAAGGTTCTGGATGCCGTGCTTCAGCGTCGCCGTCGATGACGGGCAGCCGGCGCAGGCACCCTTCATGTGCAGGAACACCGTGCCATTCTCGAAGCCGCGGAAGGTGATGTCGCCGCCATCCTGGGCGACCGCCGGGCGCACCCGCGTGTCGAGCAGCTCCTTGATGGTGATGACCAGCTCCTCGTCGGCCTTGTCGTAGAACTCACCGGTCTGGCTGGTCTCGGCGGCCGGGCCAGCCTTGGCCATGACGGGCGCGCCGGACATGAAATGCTCCATGATGGCGCCGAGGATCGCCGGCTTCAAATGCTGCCAGTCGGGGCCATCCTTGGTCACGGTGATGAAGTCATAGCCGAAGAAAACGCCGGTGACGCCAGGAATTTCGAACAGCCGGCCGGCCAGCGGCGAGGCGACGGCGGCGCTGTCGGCATCGCGGAAATCGGCGGTGCCTTCCACAAGCACTTCCTTGCCGGGCAGGAATTTCAGCGTCGCCGGGTTTGGCGTCGATTCGGTCTGGATGAACATGGCCGTCTCCGTGCCCGTTTGGGCATCTAGTTTGGAACAATTCTAAATAGGCTCAATTGGCTGGACATTCAAGCGAAACGCATCGCCGGAATGGCTGGCTGGCGGAATGTTTTTGCGCGCCCCTGGGACGCGCCCGAAGGTGTGTTGAGATTCAGGTCAGGCCGGCATCACCTGAAAATCAGCACACCTCAGGCCAGGCTGTCTATTTCCTCGTCCGAAAGGTTCTGCGGCACGACAGTCACCGGGATCGGGAAGGCGGCACCCTTGCCGGCCACGGCGCCGACCAGCGGTCCCGGGCCTTCCTTGCCCGCACCGGCGGCCAGCACCAGGATGGCGATGTCCTGGTCTTCCTCGATCAATTTGTGAATCTCTTCCGTCGGCTTGCCTTCGCGGACCACCATCTCGGGCTCGATGCCGAGCTTCTGGCGCACCTTGTTGGCATAGCTGTCGAGTGCGGCGCGCGCCGTGGCGTTGGCTTCCTCGCGCATGATCTTCTCGACACCCAGCCAATGCTGGAAATCGTCCGGCACGATGACATAGAGCAGCACCAGCGTGCCGCTGGTGCTCTGCGCCCGTTTCGAGGCATAGGCGACGGCACGCTCGCATTCCGGCGTGTCGTCGATGATCGTCAGGAATTTCCTGCGATGGCCGGCTTCGCGGCTGAGGCGTTTGGAGACCATGTCTATCTACTCGGTGTCTTGCGGCGCAATCTGCCACTGCGGCGGACCGGCGGCAAGCCGCCGGCCTTGTGCCAGTGCACCCGATGTCGCGATCAGCCCTGCAGCAGGCCGATAATGTCGCGCACCGTCTTCATCGTCGCTTCGGCCAGCACGCCGGCGCGCTCGCCGCCGTCCTTGAGCACCGCGTCGACATAGGCGCGGTCATCCGAAATGCGGCGCATCTCGCTGGCGATCGGCGCCAGTTTTTCCACAGCAAGATCGGCCAAGGCCGGCTTGAACACGGAAAACTGCTGGCCGGCGAATTGCTTGAGCACATCCGCCTTCGACATCTCGGCGAGACCCGCATAGATGCCGACCAGGTTTTCTGCCTCGGGCCGGCCGGCCAGGCCATCCAGCTCGCTCGGCAACGCTTCCGGATCGGTCTTGGCCTTGCGGATCTTCTTCGAGATGTCATCGGCGTCGTCGGTCAGGTTGATGCGCGACAGATCAGACGGGTCCGATTTGGACATCTTCTTGGAGCCGTCGCGCAGCGACATGATGCGCGCCGCCGGCCCGCCGATGACCGGCTCGGTCAGCGGGAAATAGCCGTTCACGGTCTCTTCGCCGATCTGCATCTCGACGCCGACGCCGAGCGCTGCGATACGGTCGGAGAAGTCGTTGTTGAATTTCTGCGCAATGTCGCGGGTGAGCTCCAGATGTTGTTTCTGGTCCTCACCGACAGGGACGTGGGTGGCACGGTAGAGCAGGATGTCGGCAGCCATCAGCGAGGGATAGGCGAGCAGGCCGAGCGAGGCATTCTCGCGGTCCTTGCCGGCCTTGTCCTTGAACTGCGTCATGCGGTTCATCCAGCCGATGCGCGCCACGCAATTGAAGATCCAGGCAAGCTCGGCGTGCTGCATGACCCGTGACTGGTTGAAGACGATGTGCTTCTTCGGATCGATGCCGGAGGCCAGGAACGCAGCGGTGATCGACCGCGTCTGGTCGGCCAGGTCTTCATAAACGAGTTGGGCTGTCAGCGAATGCAGGTCGACGACGCAATAGATGCAATCGGAGGTGTCCTGCAGGGCAACGAATTTCTTGATGGCGCCGAGATAATTGCCGAGATGCAGATTGCCGGTCGGCTGGACACCGGAAAAGACGAGTGGCTTGAAGGCGGTCATGATTGTCCTCATGGCTTGTGGAGGGCCGTATAAGCGTGATTCCGAAAAGTTGCAGACTTTTCGGAGCCAATCACGCGGCTGGAAACCGCGCGCGGCGAAAGTCTTGCGACGGCGCGCTTATGGACGAAGACGGCGCTGCGATCAAGACGGCGCTGCGAGCTTGCCCGGCCTACTCGTCCAGTTCGGTCTTTGCGATCGGTGGCGCCGACTTGCCAGATCCCCGCTTGACGTTGCGACGGATCATGCCGAAATCGGCGCCGCCGGTGGCAAATGCCGTGATGAAGTACAGCAGCGCCCCACCCGCGACCAGCGACAGCAGCGTCGTCGCCTTGACCACCAGCGGCGAGCCGGGCCCGAGCCTGACGGCGAACCAATGCTCGGCAAAATAGAGTGCTGCCCCCATCACGATAGCCGACAGCACCAGACGTGGAATGCGCTTCATCAGCGGCACGTCGCGGCCCCAGTGGCCGCGACGGATCAGGACGCCGAGCAGCATCACCGCGTTGACCCAGCCGGCGACGGCCGAGGCCACCGCGATGCCGGGCGCGCCCATCCGTGGAAACAGCGTCAGCGCCGTGGTGACGTTCACCGCCACCGAGATGGCGGCAAAGATCATCGGTGTACGCGTGTCCTCTCGGGCGAAATAGCCCGGCGTGAATGCCTTGATCAGCACGAAGGCCGGGAGGCCGAGGCCGAAGATCGCCAGGATCGCCGCCACCGTCGGCGTCGAGCCGTTGGCGGCGAACGCGCCGCGCTCATAGACCAGCCGTACGATCGGCTCCGACATCACCCAGAGTGCGGCGGCTGCCGGCAGCGTCAGGAACAGTGTGAACTCGACCGAGCGGTTTTGCAGATTGGCCGCCTCGATCAGATTGCCCGACTTCAGCGCGCGCGACAGTTCGGGCAACAGCACGATGGCGACCGCGACACCGACCACGCCGAGCGGCAACTGGTAGATGCGGTCGGCATAGGCGAGCGAGGACACCGCGCTGTTCTGCGCCGAGGCGATCGCCGTGCCGATCAGCTGGTTGATCTGTGTGATGCCGCCGGTGATGGCCGCCGGCAGCGCCAGGATCAGCAGCCGCTTGACCGCGGGCGTCATTTTGGGACGGCGAAAGCCGATCGAGATGCCGGCATGGCGCACTGCCACCCAGACGATCGCCAGCTGCACTAGTCCGGCGGCAAGCACGCCCCAGGACAGCCCGTAGCCGACTGTGAGGGCATCCGAGCCCTTGTACCAGGCATAGGCGAGCACGCCGATCAGGATGATGTTGAGGAACACCGGCGCCACGGCGGCGGCGAAATAGCGGCGCAGCGAATTCAGCATCCCCGCCATCATCGCGCCCAGCGACATGCAGATTAGATAGGGGAACATGATCGTCGCCAGCGTCACCGTGGTGTCGAACTTCCCCGGCGTGCCGGCAAACCCCGGCGCCACCAGATAGCGCACGATCAGCGGCATCGACAGTTCCATGATGATGGTCAGCGCCAGCAGCGCCGTGAACAGCACGCCGAACACTTCCTCGGAAAAGCGCTTGGCGCCTTCGGTGCCGTGGGTCTCGATCTCCTTGGCGAACAGCGGCACGAAGGCGGCGTTGAAGGCGCCCTCGGCAAACAGCCGGCGAAAGGTGTTGGGAAACTGGAAGGCGGCGTTGAAGGCATCGGCGACCGGTCCGGTGCCGAGTGCGGCGGCCATCAGCATCTCGCGGCCGAAACCGAGCGCGCGGCTCATCAGCGTGCCGGAAGCGACCGTTGCGAATTTCTTGACGAGGCTCATGCTTTTGGGAACTGCCTGCGGAATTGGGACAAAGTGATGGTCGTTGTCACTCGGCCGCCGCCCTGGACTTGCCGCCGCGTTCGGGCACGATGCCCTCGAGCGTTGCCATCAGCCGATTGCGGATGGTGGCGATGCGGGCCGGGCTATCTATCTTCTGGCCAGTGAGATCGGTGACATAGAAAGTGTCGATGACCTTTTCGCCAAAGGTGGTGATATGGGCCGATGCGATGTCAAGCGACAGGTCGGAAAGCGTTCCGGTGATCTCCGACAGCAGCCCAGGCCGGTCGAGGCCCTCGACCTCGATGACCGAAAAACGATTCGACAGCGTGTTGCGGATTTCGGCACGCGGCGGGATCTTGAACACCTTGGAGCCGCGCCGCGGCTTGGTGCGCTTCTCGATCATTTCCGGCAGCCAGCTCTTGCCCGACAGCACGTCCTCGATCAGCCGGCCGACACGCTCGGCACGCCGGCGCTCGTCCTCGTCGCGGTCGAATTCTCTGCTGATCAGGATCGTGTCGAGCGCACGGCCGTCCGACGTCGTGAAGATCTGCGCGTCGACAATGTTGCCGCCGGCCCCGGCGCACGCCCCGGCGATGACCGAGAGCAGGCGGGGGTGGTCCTGCGCCAGCACGGTGATTTCGGTCACCGCCTCGAACTGGTGGGTCTTGACCATGGTGGCAAGCTTGTTGCCTGACGCGTCAGCCTCACGAATGAATTCGGCATGGCGCAGCTGGTCTGCGAGATCGACGGTCAAAAGGTAATTCTCGTAGTGCTGGCCGACATAGCGCTTGCGGGTCTTGTCCGGCCAGTCGGCAAGCGCCTCGGCCAGACGCTCGCGCGCCGCCGCCGTGCGTTGCGCGCGCGACACTTCCGAAAACCCGCCGGTCAACAGCAATTCGGTCTCGTAGTAGAGCGTGCGCAGCAACTGGCCCTTCCAGCCGTTCCAGACACCCGGTCCGACGCCCCTGATGTCGCAGACGGTGAGGATCAAAAGCAGCTTCAGCCGCTCGACCGACTGCACGATCGCGGCGAAATCCTCGATGGTCTTGCGGTCGTTGAGGTCGCGGGTCTGGGCTGTCATCGACATCACGAGATGGTTCTCGACCAGCCAGGCAACGGTCTCGGTATCGGCAGGCGACAGCCCCATATGCGGACAGATACGGCGTGCGATCCTGGCCCCCGCCTCGGAATGATCCTCCGGCCTCCCCTTGGCGATGTCGTGCAGCAGTACGGCGACATAGAGCGCCTCGCGGCTCTTCTTCAGCCCCGGCATCAGCGTGTGCGACAGGGGATGGACCTTTTCGCCGTCGCCGCGTTCGATCTCGGCCAGCACGCCGATGCAGCGGATCAGATGCTCGTCCACCGTGTAGTGGTGGTACATCGAGAACTGCATCATGGCGACGATCTTGCCGAAATCCGGGATCAGCCTGCCGAGCAGCCCGGCCTCGTTCATGCGGCGCAGATTGAGTTCGGCATTGCGATCCGAGGTCAATATGTCGAGGAACAGCCGGTTGGCCTCCTCGTCGCGCCGCAGCGACTTGTTGACCAGGCCGAGCGAACGGGTCAGCAGCTTCAGCGCATCGGGGTGGAATTCCAGACCGTGCTTGTCGGCGAACCAGAACAGCCTGAGCAGATTGACCGGATCGCGCTCGAACACCTGGTCGTCGGCGATGTTGATGCGGTGGTTGTCGACAATGAAGTCCGACGTGCCGGCCAGCTTGCGCTTGCGCCGCGAGAAAGTCAGGAAGATGCGGTTGAAGCCCGGCACGTGCTTGGCCTGCTCCTCCTCGAGCGCGGCACAGAAGATGCGGGTCAGGTCGCCGACGTCCTTGGCAACGAGGAAGTAGTGCTTCATGAAGCGCTCGACCGCCGACAGGCCGGGGTGCGTGGTGTAGCCGAGCCGTTCGGCGATCTCGCGCTGGATGTCGAAATGCAGCCGCTCCTCGGCCTTGCCGGTGAGGAAATGCATGTGACAGCGTACCGCCCACAGGAAATCCTCGGCTTTCTGGAACTCGCGGTACTCGCCCTCGGTGAAGACGCCTTTATCGACCAATTCCTCGCCGGTGCGCACCCGGTAGAAATATTTGCCGATCCAGAACAGCGTCTGCAGATCGCGCAGGCCACCCTTGCCGTCCTTGACGTTGGGCTCGACCAGATAGCGGCTTTCGCCGGCCTTGGCATGGCGGTCATCGCGTTCGGCAAGCTTGGCCTGGACATATTCGGGGCCGGTCGTGCGCACCACCTCATGGTCGAAGCGCAGCATCAGTTCATCATAGAGCTTTTCCTCGCCCCACAGAAAACGTGCTTCGAGGATCGAGGTGCGGATGGTGACATCGGTGCGCGACAGGCGCAGGCATTCGTCGATATTGCGTGTGGCGTGGCCGACCTTCAGCCCCAGGTCCCACAGCATGTAGAGCATGTATTCGACTGTCTGTTCGCCCCACGGCGTCTGCTTGTAAGGCAGCAGGAACAACAGGTCGATGTCGGACCCCGGCGCCAGCGTTCCACGGCCGTAGCCGCCGACAGCGACGACGGCCATGCGCTCCGCGGAGGACGGGTTCTTGACCCGGTAGACATGGGTGACGGCGAAATCGTAAAGCGCCCGGATGATCTCGTCCATGAGATGCGACAGCCGCGCCGCGCAGGCGCTGCCGCCGCCATCGTCCCTCAGCATGCGTTCGGCAATGGCGCGCCCGTCCGCCAGTCGTCCCTTGAGCAGCTGGAGCACACCATTGCGCGCAGCCTGCCCTGAGCCGTCGCCCGCCGTGCCCGCGGTCAGCGCGGTCATCTCGCGGCGCAAGGCTTCGCCGTCGATCAATTCGTCGAGCTTCAGGGAGATTCTTGCCATATATCCAGTCGGCCTTGCCGTTTCGGCGGCGTCTATAGCGCGTTTTGGCGGCGCTGGGTATGGGGCGTTGAAGCCGGTTCAAGACCCGGCTGAGTTTTGGCTCGGATAAGTAAATGGAATGACCATTCTTCGCTTCAGTCGACCGAAATCGACAATGCGCTTGCCTATTCGCCGAGCCTCGGCTTTGACCCTCGCTATGGCTGTCTTTCTGCGTTTCCCGGTCCCGGCAGGTGCGGCGCACTGGATATCCCGCTTTTCTCTGAGCAGGCTTGGCAAATGGAGCGCCCTGTCGCCAAGGAACTGATCTTGCGCGCAGAGCGCAGGAACAAGCTGATAGATCGTCTCGCCTCGCAAAACCGAAAACTCGGGGTTGAAGACAAGGTCGTCGACAGCGATGCCGATCTCCTCGGTGGCCTTGATCAGGTCGAGCGCGGTTTGCCTGGAGATGATGTAGCCGGCGGTTCCTATATGTCCGGCGTCGAGTTTGGATGTGGAAAAGCCGTGACCGATGGCAATGCGCTTGCGTCGGATCACGGTCTTACAGAAGTAGCTTTCGAGCTTGACGACTTCGGCATCGGCTGGGATCCAGTCGCTGTCGCGAAGCAATGCGCCGGCTTTTGCGGCAAAGACGATGTCGTCCTCGAAAATCGCCCCGTAGCGGGCGTCGCCTTGCGCGATGACAGCCCAGCAGGCCCGGTGACTGAGCAGGCAGGCGATCTCGCCGTCAGTCAATGGCAGCCTGTTCCGATATCCGACATTTTGCGGCAGCTGGTCCAGCTCCGGCCGGTCGCGTGCGTCTATGGCCTGAACGCGTTCGAATGCAACGCCGATGCGGGCAAACTCCGCCGTCACACGGGCAAGGCGATCGGGAGACCGATCGAGATTGATGACCAGACGCTTCATTGCCGAAGAAAATCCCCACCCCCGCGACGCTCGCGCTTTCTAGCAGGCCTGGTGTTGCCGCGTGAGACTTTTTCTGGGGTGGATGGACGCGCCGTGGACCGGAGAAGAAAAGTCGAAACAGCCCTTGACCTTCCAGTTACTGGAAGCCCTATCTCCACGTCACACACCGATCCATCAAGGCATTTTCGAATGACGCATTCCGATCACGATCATCACGCGCACGGTAGCTGCTGCTCGACAAAAGGCGCCGTGCCCACCACGAAGAGCGTCGTCCGCGACCCGGTCTGCGGCATGACTGTCGATCCGGCGGCTGGCAAGCCGACGGTCGAACATGATGGCCATCTCTATCATTTCTGCAGCCAGGGCTGCCGCACGAAATTCGTCGCCGAACCGGAAGAATTCCTGACCGCCACCGATCCGGTCTGCGGCATGAGCGTCGACCGCGCGACAGCCAGGTACTTTGCCCGCCACGAAGGCCGGGGCTTCTATTTCTGCTCGGCCGCTTGCCAGGCGAAATTCGAGGCGGAGCCGCAAAAATATCTCGGCGGCAGGCCAGCACCGCAGCCGATGCCCAAGGGCACGCAATACACCTGCCCGATGCACCCGGAGATCGTCCGCGACAAGCCCGGATCCTGCCCGAAATGCGGCATGGCGCTGGAGCCGATGGGCATACCAACGGGTGACGAGGGTCCCAATCCGGAACTGGTCGATTTCACCAGGCGATTCTGGGTCAGTGCCGCTCTATCCGTCCCTTTGCTGGTCGTCGCCATGGCGCCGATGCTTGGCCTGACTTTCCAGGCTTTTGTCGACGAGCGGACGAAGGTCTGGCTTGAGCTGGCATTGGCCAGCCCCGTCGTGTTGTGGGCGGCACTGCCTTTCTTCCACCGCGGCTGGGATTCGCTCGTCAACCGCAGCCCCAACATGTGGACGCTGATCTCGCTCGGCGTCGGCGCTGCCTATCTCTACAGCGTCGTCGCCACGCTGTTTCCGGATATCTTTCCGCATCAGTTCCGCGGCCATGGCGGTGCGGTGCCGGTTTATTTCGAGGCTGCCGCCGTCATCGTCGCGCTGGTCTTCCTTGGCCAGGTGCTGGAGCTGCGCGCCCGTGAAAAGACCGGTTCGGCGATCCGCGCCTTGCTCGATCTCGCACCGAAGACAGCGCGGCTGATCGCCGCCGATGGTTCCGAAAACGACGTGCCTCTGGACGCCGTCAAGGCCGGCGATCGCCTGCGCATACGCCCCGGTGACGCCGTGCCGGTCGATGGCACGGTGCTGGAAGGACGGTCCTCGCTCGACGAATCGATGATCACGGGCGAGCCGTTGCCGGTCGAGAAGGTCGAGGGCGATGCGCTGACCGGCGGCACGCTCAACAAGAATGGTGCGCTGATCATGCGCGCTGAGAAGGTCGGCGCCGAGACGACGCTGGCGCGCATCGTCGAGCTCGTCGCCAAGGCGCAGCGCTCGCGCGCCCCGATCCAAGGGTTGGCTGATCGCGTTTCTTTCTACTTTGTCCCGGCCGTCGTCCTTGTCGCGATTGTCGCCTTCATCGCTTGGGCCGTGTTTGGACCCGAGCCCAGCCTGATCTTTGCCATCGTCTCGGCGGTGTCGGTGCTGATCATCGCTTGTCCCTGTGCGCTCGGCCTGGCGACGCCGATGTCGATCATGACCGCCACCGGGCGCGGGGCGCATGCCGGCGTGCTGATCAAGGAAGCCGCAGCACTCGAACGCTTCGCTTCCGTCGACACGCTGATCGTCGACAAAACGGGGACGCTGACCGAAGGCCGGCCGAAGCTGACCGATGTCGTCACGGCAAACGGCTTCTCCGAAGACGAATTACTGGCGCTTGCCGCGGGCCTGGAGAAAGGCTCGGAGCATCCGCTGGCTGAAGCCATCGTCGACGGCGCCGCTACGCGCGGCGTGACCGTTGCAGAGGCCAGCGGCTTCGAGGCGGTCACCGGGAAGGGTGTGTCCGGTTCGGTCTCGGGAAAGACGGTCGCGCTCGGGAACGCCGCGATGATGGCCGACCTTGGCGTCGACATCGCATCCATCTCGGCCAAGGCCGAGGCGCTGCAACTCGAAGGCAAGACGGCGATGTTCGTTGCTGTCGACAAAAAACCGGCCGGCATCGTCGCCGTCGCCGACCCTATCAAGACAACGACGGCCGAGGCGATCAAGGCGCTGCATGAAAGCGGCTTGCGGATCGTCATGGCGACCGGCGACAATGAACGCACGGCCAACGCGATCGCAAGAAGCCTCGGCATCGACGAGGTCCGCGCCGGCCTGCTGCCGGAACAGAAGGCAGCCCTTGTCGAGGAACTGCGCGCAAAAGGCACCGGCGTTGCCATGGCCGGCGACGGCGTCAACGATGCACCGGCCCTTGCCGCCGCCGATGTCGGCATCGCCATGGGCACCGGCGCCGATGTCGCCGTCGAAAGCGCCGGCATCACCTTGGTCAAAGGCGACCTCAACGGCATCGTGCGGGCGCGCACGCTGGCTCAGGCGACGATCCGCAACATCCGCCAGAACCTGTTCTTTGCCTTCCTCTACAACGTGCTTGGCGTGCCGGTCGCCGCCGGCGTGCTCTATCCGCTCACCGGCACGCTTCTGTCGCCGATGCTGGCAGCGGCGGCGATGAGCCTGTCCTCGGTGTCGGTGATCGCAAACGCATTGCGGCTGAGAACATTGAAACTCTGATCCAAGCCCCCAAATACGAAACCCATCCACAGGAGACCATGTATGACCTTCGCCAAAAAACTCGTGCTGCTGCTGATGGCGGCCGGAATGCTGGTTGCCGTCTTCCTCGAAAGCGTTCCGGCGCAGAGCGAAGAGATGAAACACGACATGGGCGCCATGGCGACGGACGCGACCAGTCCTTCGACGGAAGGCTACAAGGCGGCGATGGACAAGATGCATGCCGACATGATGGCGTCCGACTACACCGGCAATGCCGACGTCGATTTCGTCAGAGGCATGATCCCGCACCATCAGGGTGCGATCGACATGGCCAAGGTTGAACTTGCCAATGGCAAGGACCCGGAAATCCGCAAGCTGGCCGAAGGCGTCATCGCCGCGCAGAAAGCAGAGATCAAGCAGATGCAGGCCTGGCTCGCCGCCCATCCGGTGAAGTAAGTCTTCAGCCATCGCCAGCGCGGCGAGAACGCCTCTGGATTTATCGCCCAGCCTGTGATGCGATCCGGCCCCAACTGGAGCCCGCCATGCCGACCATCAGAACCACCAAACTGTCCTCCGGCGAAGCCGTTCAGGTGCTTGGCCAGGGCACATGGAAGATGGGCGAAGATTCCCGTCGCCGCGCCGATGAGGTCAATGCCCTCAAGCTCGGCCTCGACCTCGGCATCACGTTGATCGACACCGCCGAAATGTATGCCAGCGGCGGTGCCGAGGAGGTGGTGGCCGAAGCCATTGCCGGGCGCCGCGACGAGACCTTCCTGGTCTCGAAAGTGCTACCGTCGAACGCCTCGCGCGCGGGCGTGCAGCGCGCCTGCGAAAACAGCCTGAAACGCCTGCGCACCGACCGCATCGATCTCTATCTCTTGCATTGGCCCGGCAGCGTGCCATTGACGGAAACCGTCGCGGCCTTCGAGGCCCTGAAAAAGGCCGGCAAGATCCGCCACTGGGGCGTCAGCAATTACGACACCGACGAGATGGAAGAGCTGATCGGCCTGCCCGATGGCGGCAATGTCCAGACCAACCAGGTGCTCTACAATTTGGTCCGGCGTGGCCTCGAATTCGATCTGGCGCCCTGGAGCCGGCAGCGCGGCATCCCCTTGATGGCCTATTCTCCGGTCGAGCAGGGTGCGTTGGCGCGCAATGCCAGGCTCGAAGCCATCGCCGTCCGCCACAATGCGACCCCAGCGCAAATCGCCCTGGCCTGGGTGATGCATCAGGAGGGCGTCATCGCCATCCCGAAGGCCAGCAGCGAGGAGCATGTCCGCCAGAATGTCGCTGCGCTCGACATCAAGCTTGCGCCGCAGGACATCGCCGATCTCGACCGCGCCTTCCCGCCACCAGCGCGCAAGCGCGGGTTGGAGATGATCTGACTATGTCCCCGCCAACCCCTTCAGCCGGTAGAGCGCTTCCAGCGCCTCGCGTGGCGTCATTTCGTCCGGGTTGATGTCGCCGAGTGCCGCGCCCAGCGCGTCGCTCTTGATCGGCTTCGGCGCTTCTCGCTTCACCGCCACCGAAAACAATGGAAGATCGTCGACCAGCCGGTTGGTCTTGCCCGAAACTTCGCCCTCTTCCAGTTGGTGCAGCACTTCCTTGGCCCGGTCGACCACCGCTTCCGGCAGGCCGGCCAGCCGCGCCACCTGCACGCCGTAGGAGCGGTCGGCGGCACCCTTGCCGACCTCGTGCAGGAAGACGACGTCGTTTTCCCATTCCTTGACCCGCATGGTGACGTTGGAGAGACGCGCCAGCTTGCCGGCCAGCGAGGTCATTTCGTGGAAATGGGTGGCGAAGATTGCCCGGCAGCGGTTCTTCTCATGCAGATATTCAACCGCGGCCCAGGCGATCGACAGGCCATCGAAAGTGGCGGTGCCGCGGCCGATCTCGTCGAGGATCACCAGTGCGCGCTCGCCGGCCTGGTTGAGGATCGCTGCCGTCTCGACCATCTCGACCATGAAGGTCGAGCGGCCGCGCGCCAGATCGTCCGAGGCGCCGACACGCGAGAACAGCCGGTCGACGACGCCGATATGGGCCGATGTCGCCGGCACGAACGAGCCGGTCTGGGCCAGGATGGCGATCAGCGCGTTTTGCCGCAGGAATGTCGATTTACCGCCCATGTTCGGGCCGGTCAAAAGCCAGATCGCGCCGTTCCGGGCAGCTCCCTCCGGCGACAGGTCGCAATCATTGGCGACGAACGGGCCTTCGCCGGAGCGGCGCAAGGCCTGTTCGACCACCGGATGCCGCCCGCCCGTAATCTCGAAGGCAAGGCTCGAATCCACCACCGGCCGGCACCAGGCTTCGCTTTCCGACAGAAGCGCGAGCGCCGCGGAGACATCGAGCACGGCCAGCGCATCGGCGCCGGCACGGATCTTCTCCGCTTCGCCGACCGCTTCCGTCGTCAGCGCCTCGAAGGCGGCCAGTTCGATGTTGAGCGCCCGGTCGGCGGCATTGGCGATCTTGGTCTCGAGCTCGGCAAGCTCGGTCGTGGTAAAGCGCATGGCGTTGGCCATGGTCTGGCGGTGGATGAAGCGCGCCTTGGCGCCATCGCTGCTGGTCATCACCGCATGATGGTTGGCGGTCACCTCGATATAGTAGCCAAGCACATTGTTGTGCCGGATTTTCAGCGAGCGGATGCCGGTCTCGTCGATCAGCGAGCGTTCCAGCCCGGCGATCACCTTTCGCGATTCGTCGCGCAGCGCCCGCATTTCGTCGAGATCGGCATGGTAGCCGCCACGAACGAAGCCGCCGTCGCGCTTGAGCAGCGGCAGTTCGTCGCCAAGTGCCTGCATTAGATGCTGCGAAAGCGCTTGGGGCAGTGCATGGATGGCGGCCAATGCCGCCGCAAGTTCCGGGGGCAGGGCGGTGGCGGCAAAGATTTCGGCGATCGCGCCTGCAGCCTCGAAGCCGGCGCGCAGCGCGCCGAGGTCGCGCGGCCCACCCCGGTTGAGCGCCAGCCTGGACAGCGCGCGGGGCATGTCGGCAACGCTCTTCAGGCTCGACCGCACCGCCTGGCAAAGTCGCGTTTCGGAACGGAAGAACGACACTGAGTCCAGCCTGGCGCCGATCGCCGCCGGGTCGGTCAGCGGCGCCATCAGCCGGTCGGCGAGCAGCCTTGCGCCGCCGCCGGTCACCGTGCGGTCGATCGCCTTGAACAGCGAGCCTTCGCGGCTGCCCGACAACGTGCGCAGCAGTTCCAGATTGCCGCGTGTCGCCGGATCGATGAACAGGGTCGAACCCTGCTCCTCGCGTTCGGGCCGCGACAGCGGCGGGCGCTCCGCTTTCTGCGTCTTCTCGACATAGGCAATGGCGCCCGAGATCGCCGACAGTTCGGCGCGCGAAAAGGCGCCAAAACTGTCCGGCGTCGCCACATCGAAGAAGCGGGCGATGCGCCCTGTCGCCGACGCCGAATCGAACAGTGACGGAGGTTGCGGGCTGGCGACGCGGCCGAGCACGTCGAACACCGGCTTCAGCTCCGGATCGTGGAACACTGGCTCGGCAACGATCAACTCACGCGGATCGACACGGAAGATGTCAGCCAAAAGCCGGTCGGCGGTGGTGTCGGTGACGCGGAAGGCGCCGGTCGAGATGTCGATCCAGGCCAGCGCAAAGGAGTGGTCCGCTCCGCCTTTCACCCGCCCCAGCGCCATCAGGAAGCTCGATTCCGACGGCGCCAGCAATTTGTCCTCGGTGATGGTGCCTGGTGTCACCAGCCGCACCACATCGCGGCGCACCACCGATTTGCCGCCGCGTTTCTTCGCCTCGGCCGGATCCTCGATCTGTTCGCAGACGGCAACGCGGAAACCCTGGCCGATCAGCTTCTGCAGATAGTCGTCAGCAGCATGCACCGGCACGCCGCACATCGGAATGTCGAGCCCTTGATACTTGCCGCGCTTGGTCAAGACGATGCCCAGCGCCCGGCTCGCCTTCTCGGCATCGTCGAAGAACAGCTCGTAGAAATCGCCCATGCGGTAGAACAGCAGCGAATCCGGGTTTGCCGCCTTGATCTCGATGAATTGCTCGATCATCGGCGTGGCGCCGGCGTGGGCGGTCGGCACCGGCGTCATCGCCTCGGGGGCGTCTGGCTCGTTCGGGCTGTGCATGTTCATGCGCCGCACGCTAGCAGATGTGATCGCGCGGTTTAATGCCGGGGCTTCGAAAAACAGGGGACGACCGGGACGGCAGGATGCCCGCAATCGCGCGTACCAACCGCGATTCCGCACGCTGGCGGTTTACACGCGGCGGCGCGTGGTCTTAATTCGGTCCGACACAAAGCACCCGCTTCAACGAGGTGCTGCACCGGTGAGGAAATCAAGTACATCATGGCCAGGAAAACCGAGAACAGCGGTCCGTCCGTCAGTGCGCAGGAAGCGCTCGAATTCCACGCCATGGGTCGGCCGGGCAAGCTGGAGGTCGTCGCCACCAAGCCCATGGCAACGCAGCGCGACCTTAGCCTCGCCTATTCGCCTGGTGTCGCGGTTCCGGTCCTGGCCATCGCCGAAGACCCCTCGCGCGCCTTCGACTACACGACGCGCGGCAATATGGTCGCAGTCATCTCCAACGGCACAGCCATCCTCGGCCTTGGCAATCTCGGCGCGCTGGCCTCCAAGCCGGTGATGGAGGGCAAGGCGGTGCTGTTCAAGCGCTTCGCCGATGTCGATTCCATCGACCTCGAGGTCGACACCGAGGACGCCGACGAGTTCATCAACTGCGTGCGTTTCCTCGGGCCCTCTTTCGGCGGCATCAATCTCGAGGACATCAAGGCGCCGGAATGCTTCATCATCGAGCAGCGGCTGCGCGAATTGATGGACATTCCGGTCTTCCATGACGACCAGCACGGCACTGCGATCATCTCCGCCGCCGGCCTGATCAACGCGCTGGAGATCACCGGTCGCGACATGAAGACCACGAAAATGGTCTGCAACGGCGCCGGCGCCGCCGGCATCGCCTGCATCGAGCTGATGAAGGCGATGGGCTTTTCGCCCGAAAACATCATCCTGTGCGACACCAAGGGCGTGGTTTTCCAGGGCCGCACCGAAGGCATGAACCAGTGGAAATCGGCGCATGCGGTCAAGACCGAGGCGCGCAGCCTCGCCGAGGCGCTCGACGGCGCCGACGTCTTCCTCGGCCTCTCCGCCAAGGGCGCGCTGACCACCGCCATGGTGCAGTCGATGGCCAAGAACCCGATCATCTTCGCCATGGCCAATCCCGACCCGGAAATCACGCCGGAGGAGGTCGCCGAAATCCGCACAGACGCCATCATGGCCACAGGGCGTTCCGATTATCCCAATCAGGTCAACAACGTGCTCGGCTTCCCCTATATCTTCCGCGGCGCGCTGGATGTCAGGGCAACCACCATCAATGACGACATGAAGATCGCCGCCGCCCAGGCGCTGGCGGCACTGGCGCGCCAGGACGTGCCCGACGACGTCGCCGCCGCCTATCAGGGCAATCGGCCGAAATTCGGCCCCAACTACATCATCCCGGTGCCGTTCGACCCGCGCCTGATCTCGGCCATTCCGATTGCGGTCGCCAAGGCGGCGATGGATTCAGGCGTCGCCCGCAAGCCGATCCTTGACCTCGACCGTTACGCGCAGGAACTGTCGGCCCGCCGCGACCCAATCGCCTCGACCCTGCAGCGCATCTACGACCGCGTGCGCCGCCAGCCCAAGCGCATCGTCTTCGCCGAGGGCGAGGAGGAACAGGTCATGCGCGCCGCCGTCTCCTATGTGAACCAGAAGCTCGGCACCGCCATCCTGCTCGGCCGCGACGACGTCATCAAGGAAAACGCCAAGCACGCCGGCATCGATCTCAACAAGCAAGGCATCGAGATCATCAATGCAAGGCTGTCGCGCCGCAACGGCATCTACACCGACTACCTCTACGAGCGCATGCAGCGCAAAGGCTTCCTGTTTCGCGACTGCCAGCGGCTGATCAACAACGATCGCAACCACTTTGCCGCCTGCATGGTGGCGCTGGGTGACGCCGACGGCATCGTCACCGGCGTCACCCGCAACTATTCGACCGCGCTCGACGACATCCGCCGCGTCATCGATGCCAAGCCCGGCCACCGCGTCATCGGCGTCTCGATCGTGCTGGCGCGGGGCAAGACCGTGCTGGTCGCCGACACCGCCGTGCACGATATGCCGAACGCCGAGCAGATCGCCGACATCGCCGAGGAGGCGGCAGGCTTTGCCCGCCGCATGGGTTATGAGCCGAGGCTCGCCATGCTCGCCTATTCCACCTTCGGCCATCCGCAGGGCGAACGCTCCGAGCGCGTCCAGGAAGCCGTGCGCATCCTCGACAAGCGCCGCGTCGATTTCGAATATGACGGCGAAATGGCCGCCGACGTCGCCCTCAACGCCCGCGCCATGGCGCAATATCCGTTCATCCGCCTGACCGGCCCGGCCAATGTGCTGATCATGCCGGCGTTCCACTCGGCCTCGATTTCGACCAAGATGTTGCAGGAACTCGGCGGCTCGACGGTGATCGGGCCGCTGCTGGTCGGCCTGAACAAGCCGGTTCAGATCGTGTCGCTGAATGCCAAGGACAGCGATATCGTCAACATGGCGGCGATCGCGGCGTACACGGCGGGGACTTGAGGGGCATCACTCCGGTGCTGAGACTGCTCCTTGATTACTCAAGAATGAGTTTGTCAGCCAAACTCGTTCTGATTCGTTTCGATCCCAATCCTGTAAGGCGGTAGTTGCCGCTGCCTATCTTCACAATTTGCCTGACTGTTGGCGATGAGAGATTTTGAAGTGTTGTGGTAACGGTTGACGGAGCGCGCTTAGCCGCCTTGCCGATTTCAGTGCGTGAAAATCCAATTTCACCTGCGTAATGTAAAAGGACGAGAATCTCCTCCTCAGCGGTTAGGTCGGTTCGCTGGACCAAAATAACGTCTTCAAACAGGCCGATACAGGGGACATCAAACTGCAGAAGCTCTCTAATTGCCCGCGCGACCTGCTCTCGATCACCTCTCCAGAAGATTCGTAGGGTCTCGTTCATTACCCATCTAATGCACTCTACTATAAGACGGGCATCCATGTGATTTGGGCCGTAGTTAGGAGATATATGTACCGCCCCTCGTTGGCTCCGAAATTTGTAAACTGTTCTTAGGACGCGCCCGACATGCAAAGCGTCATGCCGAGGGCTTATGGCATGAGGAACTTGGTCATTTTCTAGATATTTGACGCAATCATCAAACGGCTTGGTATGGCTTAGATTCCCACTATCTATATGATAGTAGATCCGCGCCGCAATTTCACAGAATTGACCTCCATCGAGCTCTGCTGGCTCCCAATCACGTTGAATGAAGCGTCGCTCTGCTGAAATAAACTCGTCAACGATCTGTGTACAAAGTAAATGATCGAATGGGGGGCTAAGCTCTCTGACGAGTTTGCTCTTTTCAATAAGTCCCATCGTATTAAGGCGCCGGAGAAAGAGTTTCCACTATAAGCTCTTGAACCTTCCTAATGCCGGCGTCGGTCAGGAACCACTCAGTAGAAGACTTTGTGGTATCATCGCCAACTAGGGCCGGGTTTTTTGTCTTAAAAGTTCCCAGGTCACGTGAAATATTGCTCGGCCTAATTGTTCCTGACTGCTTGAATTTTCGGTTAAAAGTATTTGAAAGTTGTGTTATAGACAGCTGCGCATATTCCAGTTCCTGGGAGACTACATAAATTAGCCACAGAGCTTTTGATGCCGCATTCCAGTCTTGTTTTGGATTGCCGTATTTTGCTGGATCATGTCTCCACTCGATTGTAGGCGTCTCAACGGAGTTTTGGGGCTCACCCCCTGATCTCTTCGTACGTCGCGGCTTTCTACTTTTGGTCACGTCACGGTCGGAGTTGTCGATAGTTAATGGGTGCTGCCGTCCATTGCCCGTACTCAATGGATCACCCTCAACTATCGCAGCCGAAGGTTGAATTAAGCCTGCAATCTGCTGTCCCACATTTTGTGCGATCAAAGGAATGTCGTCTTTTGAGCCTTCGACTTCCAATTCAAAACCCTGGAGTTTCATCTTGATCTTAAACTTCGACATCATTCCTCCCCCATCGAATCTACATATCCCAAAGGTTAGTTCTACGTCAAAAAAAGTAAAATGAAAAATGGGTCATGCGGAACAGACACCAGTGCTCATTTTGTCGATCGATTGCGCACTGACCAACAGCGGCCGATTCAGCGCCCACGTTTGCCATAAGACATTGATAAGATTCAGCTGATATAGGGAAGCTCTTGCCGCATGCCGTGACGGCATCCACGGCGCGCTCAGACCGCCAAATGGGGGTGCGGCCATGAAGCATGACGGAGTTTCTTTATCCGTGGTCGGCGAGCGAGCCTACCATGACGAGCGATTGGATGCTTTGCTCAGCATCACCGGGCGGATGGACGGCTACCTCTACCGCTGCCGCAACGACGCCTCCTACACCATGCTCTACATCAGCGACGGCATTCTCACCGTCAGCGGTTACCGGCCAAGCGATTTTATTCACAACGCGGTGCGCGACTACGTCTCGGCCATCCACCCGGATGACTTGCCCTCGGTCTATGCCGCTGTCGATGCCGCGCTCGAGGCGCGCTGCAACTGGAACGTCGACTACCGCATCGTGCCAAGGGCCGGCGAACCGCTCTGGGTCCGCGAGATCGGCGGCGGTGTCTGGGACGATGCCGGCGAACTCGAGTTTCTGGAAGGCTTCGTCGTCGACATCAGCGACCGCAAGGTGGTCGAGGACCTCAACGCCCAGCTGCTCCTGGACCTGAAGACCGCCAATGAGGAACTGTCGGCGCAAAAGCGCGAGATCGAGGTGGCGAAGCAGCAGAGCGATCATTCGGCCAACCACGATGCATTGACCGACTTGCCCAACCGGCGCGCCTTCCACGACGAACTGAAATCGGTGGTCGCCCGCTGCGGCGCCACCGGCGAGGCGGCGGGTCTTCTATTCATCGACCTCGACCGGTTCAAGGAAGTCAACGACACGCTCGGCCACGAGGCCGGCGATGCGCTGCTTCAGCGCGTCTCGAGCCAGCTTCGCTCGATCCTGCGCAGCGCCGATTTCGTGGCTCGGCTTGGCGGTGACGAGTTCGCCTTCCTGTTCTCGGGCGACGCCGATCTGGCACAGCAGAAGGCCGTGCGCGTCGCCGAACGCATCCTGGAAAGGTTGCGGATCAAGGTTCCGACGCCGAATGGCGAGATCCAGGTCGGCTGCACCGTTGGCGTGGCCATGTATCCGGCGGAAGCCACCGATTCCGAGGCGCTGATCGCGCTCGCCGACCGGCTGATGTACATCGGAAAAAAGAGCGGCCGCAACCGGCTGGTCACCGCCAGGGAAATGGCGCCGCAACAACCATCGTCCGGTCCTCGCCACTCGATAAGCAAGACTGCCTAGGCGCGCGCCTTATCAAGGGCGCGCTGCCTTCAGCCCGGCGCGAATACGCGCGCGGCCTCGACGACCTCGTCCACCTGATCCTGCCGCAGCAAGTCGATCGGGACGCGGCCGTCGAGCTGCGCCGAGGGCCGCGTCAGCCACAGCCATGCGAGCCTCGGATTGGTGATCAGGGATAGCACGTCGCGAATGCCTGCAACCGGCCGGCCGTCGACGAACTGCGCCAGCGGGAAGACATGTTTGCGGCCGCCCTTGCGCAAGGCGATGACCTCACCCCGCCGCTGCCAGCGGTGCAGGGTCGAGCGGGCGATGCGCAGATGCTCTTCCAGATAGGTCGAACCGGCGACGCGGCCGGCCCAGTCCTCGATCAGCATCGATTCGAGATCGTCGGACTTTGGCAGCGAAGGAGGCTCGACATCGGCCAACGGGGTCGTCGGCGGATTTGTCACGCCGGCAATACCGGCTTCGCTGCGGCGCGCGGCTTCCGCCGCCAGCGCGCGCACGAATTTCGACGCCAGGCCGGGCAGGTCGGCATGGATGGCGTCGATGGCGCGCTGGTGCTTCGGTGACAGCAAGGTGACGGCGGACGCTATGCTGCCGGCGATCTTGCCGACCGAGACCATGGTGGGCTTGTTGATGGCCTCGTCATAGTGGGCAAGTGCACGTTCGACGTCTTCCGCGACCATCTCCGCGAAGTCGTCCTGCTTGAGGCCCTGGATTTGAAATCTGTTCATGCATCTGTCTTCTGGCCGCGCGCTCCCCCTCAGTTGCGGCCGATTGTTGAACTTCTAGTGCGGAAAACGGAAATCGCGGCGGCAACCGGTCCGGCCGCCCGACAGCATGCTGTCCAGCATTTCTTGACACCCCAACTGACTGAGGGCGCACCGAAATGTCAGTCGCGGGACGCCCAGATTGCGTGTAGGTGCGATGTATGACAACTGCGCGACGGTGAGGGGCGGCAGCTTGACGGTTGTTAAAGCAACCCCGCCTGCTCAGCCTCGCGGCGCAGATTCTGCCGGGGCCTGGGGCCGATCTGCTGGATCACCAATCCGGCCGCCAGTGAGCCAAGGTCGCCGCAGGTTTGCAGGTCGCGGCCTTGTGTGTAGCCATGCAGGAAGCCGGCGGCATAGAGATCGCCGGCGCCCGTCGTGTCGACCAGTTCCTTGATGGCGGTCGCCTTGATCACCACCGTCTCGTCGCCGCGCACGATCACGGAGCCTTTTTCCGAGCGGGTCACGGCGGCGATCCGGCAATCCTTGCGGATCTGCGCCAGCGCCTCGTCGAACGAGGATGTCTGGTAGAGCGATTTGATCTCGTGGCTGTTGGCAAAGACGATGTCGACCGTGCCCGAACGCATCAGTTCGAGGAATTCGTCGCGGTAGCGGTCGACGCAGAACGAATCCGACAGCGTCATCGACACTTCGCGGCCTGCTGCGTGCGCCAGCTTCGCCGTCTGGCGGATCGCTTCCTTGGCGCGCGGCGGGTCCCACAGATAGCCTTCGAAATAGGTGACCTTGGCGCCAGAAGCCTTGTCGGCCTCGACATCCTCCGGCCCAAGCTCGACGCAGGCGCCGAGATAGGTGTTCATCGAACGCTCGCCGTCAGGGGTGACGAAGATCATCGACCGCGCCGTCGGCGGCTCGCCCTTGAGCGGCGTGGTGTCGAAGGCGACGCCCTGTGCATGGATGTCGTGCGCGTAGATTTCGCCCAGCGCATCGTTGGAGACCTTGCCGAAGAAGGCGGCGCGGCCGCCGAAGCTGGCGACGCCGGCCGCCGTGTTGCCGGCGCTGCCGCCGGACGCCTCGATCGCCGGGCCCATGCGGCTGTAGAGCAGTTCGGCGCGTTGTGTGTCGATGAGGTTCATCGCGCCCTTGATGATGCCGTTGGTCTCGAGGAATTCCTCGTCGCACTGGGCGATGATGTCGACAATGGCATTGCCGATGCAAAGCACGTCATAATCCGGCATCAAAATCTCCGCCAAAAACCCGGGCCGGCTTCTTGCCACGCCGGCCCGGCGCGGGTCTAGCGATTTGAAACCGGTTTGCCTAGGGCGTGACACGCAACTTTGGCGGAACAGGCAAAGGCGCATCAGCCGCGAGGCGCTATGACAATTCGACCGTGGCCGAAGCATTTCATCGCCGCACCGCCTATAAGCCTGGATCAGACGATCCCGCTTCGAAGGCGAGCCAGCCCCCAATGTCTACAAAAAGCATGTCGACGAAGAACGAGCCTGCAAAAAACGATCTGACCACCGACCTGGTACTGCTCGTCGTGCTGGCAGTGCTCTGGGGCGCCTCCTACACCTTCATCAAGATCGGCGTCGAAACCATCCCGCCGGTCACCTTCATTGCCGCCCGCACCCTGATCGCTGGCGGCATCCTGTTGGCCATCATCCGCTGGCGCGGGCTCGCCTTGCCGGGCGATGCTGCAAGCTGGCGCCGCTTCGCCTTCCAGGCCTGCCTCAACAGCGTTATTCCGTTCACCCTGATCGCCGCGGCCGAACGCTCGGTCGATGCCGGCCTCGCCACCATCCTCAACGCGACCTCGCCGATCTTCACCTTCCTCTTGACCGCGCTCATCACCCGCCACGAGCCGGTCACCTTGCGCAAACTGATCGGTGTGGGCGCCGGCATTGCCGGCATCTGCCTCATTATCGGCACGCAGGCGCTGAGTGGCCTCGGTCATGAATTGTGGGCGCAATTGGCAATCGTCGCCGCGACGGTCTGCTATGCCGGGGCCGCCATTTTCGGCCGTGGTTTCAAGGGCCTCGACCCAATGCTACCGGCCGCCGGTTCCATGCTGTGCGGCGCCGTCATCCTCGTGCCGCTCAGTCTGGTGTTCGACCAGCCGTGGACGCTGGCGCCATCGACCGCGTCGATCCTGGCCCTGCTCGGCCTGTCGGTCTTTTCCACCGCGCTGGCCTTCGTTATCTATTTCCGCCTCATCCACACGCTGGGTTCGGTCGGCACCACCTCGCAGGCCTATCTGCGCGTGCCGATCGGCGTCGGCATCGGCGCTCTCTTCCTCGGCGAAAGTCTTGGTTCGACGGCATGGCTGGGCATGGGTTTTGTCGTGGCCGGGGTCGCTGCCATGACCATCCCGGTTCGAAAGCCGGCGTTTGCGCGGTAAACGCCAGCCCGCTTGTGCTCATGGCCTGCGCTGCCTATCTCGGAAGCATCCGCCTTTTAGGCGGCGTCAGCTAACCGGGGGTGTGACAAGGTGATTTTCGACGCTGCCCGCGCTGCGGCCCTCGAGCTGATTTCGCCTCCCTTTCGGGCCGTGTTCGTCAAGACGCTGGGCTTGACCGTGCTGGCACTGGTGGCTCTGTGGTTCGGCCTGACCAGCCTCGTCGAGTGGCTGGCGCTGCCGTGGCTGCAGACGCTGTTGCCCGGCATGCCGTCCTGGGCCGGGTGGCTCGGCGGCATCATCGCGGCAATAGCGCTTGCCTTCGGCATGGCGTTGCTCATCGCGCCGGTGACGGCTGTTGTCGCCGGCCTGTTCCTCGACGATATCGCCGAAGTGGTCGAGCGCACCGACTACCCCGGCGATCCGACCGGCCGCGCCATGCCGGCGCTGCGCTCGCTGGTGCTGTCGGCGCGATTCCTCGGTGTCGTCATTCTTGGCAACATCGTCGCGCTGCTGCTTCTCTTGGTGCCGGGCGTCAACATAGCCGCCTTCTTCATCGTCAACGGCTATCTGCTCGGGCGCGAGTTCTTCGAATTCGCAGCCATGCGCTTTCGCGGGGAAGACGAGGCCAGGGCCTTGCGCAGGCACTATGCCGGCACGGTGTTTCTCGCCGGGCTGCTCATCGCGGCTTTCCTCGCCGTGCCGTTGCTTAACCTGCTGACGCCGCTGTTCGCCGCCGCCATGATGGTGCATCTGCACAAGGCGATCTCGGTGCGGGAAGTGGCTCGCTCCTCGCGCCGCTGAGCATTTTCTTCAGCGCAACAGGAATCCGCGTCCGAGCTCGTCGTCCGCTTCGACGATGAATTCGGCCCGCCCGGAATAATAGGCGCGGCCGCCGACGCGGGCGATGATCGCCTCATGCCGTCCAGCCTTCGCCGTCCGCGCCACGGCTCCGGAAAAACGCGAGCCGGCGATGCTCTCGAATGTGCGCGTCTGTCCGATCGCGATCTCGCCCTTGGCATGCATGGCCGCCAGCCTTGCGGTGACGCCGGAACCGGTTGGCGAGCGGTCGACCTCGGCTTCGGCGAAGACGCAGATGTTTTTGGTCACCTCGCCGGAAAATGTGTCGCGGCCATCGGTCAGGATGGTACCGTATAGGAAGGCAAGGTCGCCGTGGTCGGGATGCGACAGCGGAAATTCAGCCTTGAGCCTGTCCGTCAGCCCCGTTGCCGCATCGACGAAATCGCGCATCCGGCTTCTGCCGAATTCGAGCCCGAATTGGTGACAATCGGCCAGCGCGTAGAAGGCGCCGCCATAGGCGACGTCGAAGCCAATCGTGCCGTGGCTCGCCAATTCGATCGCCTGTCCACCGGCGAACAGGAAGGCCGGCACGCTTTCGAACGAAACCGCACCGGCCTTGCCGTCCCTGACCTCGACCGAGGCGACGACCAGCCCGCACGGCGCCTCGATATTGACTGTCGTGACTGGTTCCTGTTTCGCCACCAGCCCTTCATCGATGGCGTAGCGGCCGAGCGCGACGATGGCGTGGCCGCACATCGTCGAATAGCCCTCATTGTGCATGAACAGCACGGCGAGGTCGGCGCCGGGCAGGTCCGGCTCGACCAGCAAGGCGCCATACATGTCGTAATGGCCGCGTGGCTCGAACATCAGGATTTTCCTGAGATGATCGAGATGGTCGCGCACATAGGCGCGCTTTTCCAGGATCGTGCCCTTGGGGATACCGGGATAGCCGCCGGTGACGATCCTTAGCGGCTCGCCGCCAGTATGCATGTCGATCACGGTCAGCGTCATGCGACGGGCCCCATTAATCCGAAGATTTGCCGAAGAGGGCCTGCAATTTGCTGAACGGCATGGCGGCGCGGGTGAAGCCGAAGGTGCCGTCTTGCTGGATTTCGCGTGCCGCCGTTTCCAGCATGCCGTAGGCGAAATTGGTCAGCCACGGCCCGAGCGAGATACGCTTGACGCCGGCCATGGCGAGATCGGCGATGGTAAAACCCGGTACCGCCATGACATTGACCGGCTTGCTGACGGCAGAGCAGAGCGTGCGGATCATCTCGACGTTGCCGATGCCTGGCGCATAGAGTACGTCGGCGCCGGCCTTCTCGAACGCCTGCAGCCGCTTGATCGTGTCGTCGAGGTCGGACTTGCCCCAGAGGAAATTCTCGGCCCGCGCAGTGAAGACGAAATCGCGTTTCAGGGCCCGCGCCGCTTCCACGGCCGCCGCAACGCGTTCGACGGCGTGCGCAAAATCATAGATCGGCTTGTCCGGATCGCCGGTGTGGTCTTCGATCGAGCAGCCGGCAAGGCCGGCAGCTTCCGCCGCGAAGATGGTTTCGGCGGCCTGCTCGGCGCTGTCGCCCTTGCCTTTCTCGAGGTCGGCCGAGACCGGCAGGCTGGTCGCCGCGGTCACTTCGCGGCAATGGTGGATCATCTGGTCGAAGGTCACCGCGCCGTCCGGCAGGCCGCGCGAAAAGGCAAAGCCGGCGCTGGTCGTCGCCAGCGCCGTGAAGCCGAACGAGCCGAGCAGCTTGGTCGTGCCGATATCCCAGGGATTGGGCACGACGAAGGTCGAGGCATGCAGGTCGCGAAAGATCTTGCCCTTGTCCATGGTAGTTCCCCCATCATATGCGGTGTGGCGAAGCGGATTTTATCCTGCTCCATCTGGCCGGGCAAACGAATGCGGTTGGTTCAGAAGCGTTTGGCGTTCTCTCCTGCCAAATTGTTCAGCGCGTCGGAATCCTTGGCGTAGTGCGACGTTGTCTTGTCCCAATGATAGGTGACGGAGATGTCGTGAGATTCAGGTTTGGGCGGCTGGTCATCGCAGCTTTCGTCGTTCACGACGGTGGCATCGGTCACCGTTACCTTGATCGCCGCATGGCGTCGGCCCTCTGCGATGGCTTTAAAGGCAACGTCCTGCGTCCGGCTATAGGCACACACGTGCTCGTCGAACAAATAGATGATGTCGATCAGCTTCAACTTGTCCCTGGCGACCATAATCAGCGGGACGATCATATAGTTCTGGTTTGAATTGGAATGCGAACTCTCGATCATGAGGATATCATCATTGGCGCCGATGCCGAGCTTGCCGGGTTCGCGGAAATAGGTGCTGCGGTCGAGGGCGACATTGGCGGCGTCGAGCAGCCTTGGTTTGCCCGTAATGTCGTAGAGCGCTAGCACCGCATAGCCTTCTGCGCTGTCTGAGGAATCGCCGAGATCGAACAGCATGGTCAGGCGGTCCTTGCCTCCCGCCTTGATGGCAAGCACGGAGGCATTGGAAAAGCCTGAGGTTTCGGGCGGCGAGCCGCCGCTGTCGGGTCCCTCGATATGGCGCATCGCGATCGGCAGCCCGCCCCTGTAAAAGCCATTCTTGTCGGCGGCGAGGTCTGGAATGATCATCCTGGCGAGGTCGAGATAGGTGATGTCTTTTTGGCCGGGCAGTGGGCTGCCGAGCTCCGGAAGGCTGGCGTCTTGCGCGCCGGCTGCGGTCCACAGCAATGGCAGCAGCATCACGGCGAGGATGAAGCGAAGCAGGTTCGTCGGCATGGTCGCCTCAGGCTGTCGGCCGCGCGGAACGTAGCACAGCCTCCCAACCCGTCCAGTCCGTCAGCCAGCTCAGTGGATCGGCACCAGCCCGGCCAGTTCGCGCATGTCGTCGAACAGGATGCCGCCGGCCTGGATAAGGCCGTCGCGGTCGGAATAGGGATCGGCGTGATAGGAAAACACCCGCATGCCGGCCGCGATGCCGGCCTGCGTGCCAGCGACGCTGTCCTCGATGACGATGCAGTCGGCAGGTGCAAAGCCCACCGTTTTCGCAGCATGCAGGAACAGGTCCGGAAACGGCTTGCCGCGCGCGACCATCGTCGAGGAAAACATCGCGTGTTCGAACAGCGGCAACAGCCCGGTCTGGCCAAGTGTGATGTGCATCTTCGATACCCGGGCCGAGGTGGCGACGCAATAGGCGATCCCGGCTGACCGCACGGCCTCGACGAATTCGCGGACATAAGGGATTGCTTCGACGCCGTGGGCGAACAAATCCGGCAGGCCGGCGTTCCAGAGATCGACAAAATCGGCGCCAAGCCTGACGCTGGTCTCTTCTTCGATCTCTTTCTGCACCGACGCCATGCTGCGACCGGAGAAATTCTTGCGGCAATATTCGAAGCTTGTCGGATAGCCGGCAGCGGTCAGCCATTCGGCAAGGCGCCGATTGGCCAGGTTCTCCGTATCGACCAGGATCCCGTCGCAGTCGAAGATGACAAGTTTAGGCAGTTCAGGCATCAGGCGGTGCCGGTCGATCCGAACCCGCCCGCGCCGCGCGCCGTGCCGCCGGCCAGGTTGCGCTCTTCCACGGCGGCTTGCGTCACCGCGGCAAAAACGATCTGGGCGATGCGCATGCCGCGCGTCACGGCAAAGTCCTCATCGCCGAGATTGATCAGCAGCACCTTCACCTCGCCGCGATAGTCGCTGTCGATGGTGCCGGGCGTGTTGAGGACGGTAAGCCCATGCTTGAAGGCAAGGCCCGAGCGCGGCCGCACCTGGCCTTCCATGCCTTCGGGAATTTCCAGGATCAGCCCGGTCGGCACCAGAGCGCGTTTTCCGGGCAGGATCAGCAGCGGCCGGTCGTCCGGCACCGCGGCGCGCAGATCCATGCCGGCAGCACCGGTGCTTTCATAAGCAGGAAGGGGAAGTCCTTCAGCATGCGGCAACCTGACGAAGCCGACGGTCGGACCGATGACGGAGGGAGTTTGAAGGGCTGCGCGCATAAAATCGATCCTATCGGCGCGAACGGCGATTCGGTCAACTCGCCCGCAAGCCTATCAACGGCTTTCTTTCAGGCATCAGTATGGCCTGAGGTGTGTTGAGATTCAGGTCAGGCCGAGTCGAAACCCGTCGTTTGCAGGCCGGCATCACCTGAATATCGACATATCTTAGCGCACTTCCATCGGAACCACCGTCGTCTCCTTGATCTCTTCCATCACGAAAGAGGCGGAAACATCAGACAGCGCCACCTTGGCGATCAGCCGCTGGTAGAGCCGGTCATAGGCCTTCACGTCGGCGACGCGGGCGCGCAGAACGTAGTCGAGGTCGCCGGACATGCGGTAGACGCCGATGATCTCGGGAAAGCCGGTCACCGCCGCCCGGAATCTCTGCAGCCACTCCGGATCGTGGTTGGACGTGCGGATCAGGATGAAGACGGAAAGGCCAAGCCCGAGCTTTTCGGCATCGACCAGCGCCACCCTGCCGGTGATGACACCGGCCTCCTCCAGCCGCTTCACCCGGCGCCAGCAGGCATTGCGCGACAGCGCCACCCGTTCCGACAACTGGTCGACCGACAGCGTGCCGTCGCGTTGCAACTCGGCGAGCAATTTCCGGTCGATTTCGTCAATTTCCAGCGCCATGTGGGATATTTGTCCCATGCATCACCGAAATACAAGGACATTTTGAGACCGATGAACCGGCGAAGCATGTCAGGATACTCATATCAGGAACTTCAAGCGCTGAAGGGGAACCAGCATGTCGGTTGCAAGGATTTTCACCTCTCATCCGGCCAAGGTCGGCGAAACCTATTTCAGCCACATGGGCTTTGCCGCCTGGTTTTCGTCGCGCCTGTTGATGGCGGCCGGCGCCGCGCTCGTTCATGCTTTCTTGCCATTTCTGTTTGAAACTACCGCCAGCCGAATCGTTCGCGAGCTTTACGAGCGGACGCACAACAGAGGCACGCACGCGACCAAGGAGCCTGCGGCTCTTATGGATCGCGCCTAGGCGATCCCGCCATCGAGCTTCGTCACCATGACCAGGGACGGGATCAACATTCGGCCTTTTGCTCCGGCCGTGGCGAAGCTGGCGTTGGCCGGGTAGTTGCAAATTGCGGCAACGCCGCGGGCCAGCGCCCCCCTCTGTCCTGCCGGACATCTCCCCCTCAAGGGGGGAGATTGGATGTCGCGACGGCTTTCGCCAATCGCCGACCTTGCGGGACTGAGCGAGGCGCCGAAACTGCCAATCTCCCCACTCGAGGGGGAGATGTCCGGCAGGACAGAGGGGGGCGCCGTAGGGCGTTAACCTATACAGACATCGGCCGACGCTGCCGTCCGTCCGGGTTATTGAGCAAACCGTCCCAACCCGTAAGGCGCGAGCAGCGGATCGCGCTCGCCATCAAGGATTTCGCGAGCGGCAAACAGGCCGACGGCCGGCGCCAGCGTGATGCCGGAATGCATGACGCTGACATAGACGCCGTCCATGCCCTCGGCGCGGCCGATGATCGGAAAACCGTCGATCGGCGTCGGCCGGTAACCGACCGTGTGGAAATCGAGCGCCAGCCCGTCTCCGCCGCGCAGGCTGGCTTTCAGGACCGCGAACAGTTCGCTGGCGGTGGCTTGCGCATCCATGCCGGGGTCGGCGCCGCCGAAATCGGAACCGGCGATGATACGGCCCTCGGCGGTCTGGCGCATATGCAGCCGCTCGGCCAGCACCAGTCCGTTCAGCAGTTTCTCGTAGGGCCGCGAGTGGACGATCAGGCCAGGTGGCGTCTCGAGCGGCAGATTTATGCCGGCGGTGGCGGCAATGCCCGCCGAGCCGACGCCGGCCGCGATCAACACCTCGTCGGTGGCAAGCAGCCCATGCGATGTGTCGACGCCCGAAATCCTGCCGCCTGTCTGGACAAGCGCCGTCACCGTGCTGGAGATGATCCGCGCGCCGCGTCGTTCGGCATCGGCCAGCAGCGCCTTCGTTGCCGCGACCGGCTCGGCAACGCCCTCTTCGGCGACATGCAAAGCGACGTCCGGGAGTTCGGTGAGATTAGGCTCTATACGGGCCGCGCCGGCGCGGTCGACGCGCTCGATGCCGTAGCCCCAGGCCGAATGCTGCGCGGTATAGGTTTCCATGTCGGCCGCCGATAGATCCCAGCACAGGCCGCCGCACCAGTTGAGCGGCAGGCCGGGCACGTCCCGCGCCAGCCGCGACCATTCGGCCATGGCGCGGGTGCGCAGCCGGAAATAGGGCTCCGGATTGCCCCAGGTGGCATTGATCCAGGCAAAGGAGTTCGGCGTGGCGACCCCACCGGCGGCGCTGTCGGCGGCGATGACCGTCACCTGTGCGCCTGCCCTGGTCAGGTGCCAGGCCATGGAAGCACCGATGATGCCGGCGCCGATGACGATCACTTGTTTCACCGCAGCCATGTTCGCTCCTCAAACTCGCCACCCCCTGAGGGACACTCTTCCAGTGCCACCCCCGCTTGCCAACATCGGCAACGCAAATTATTCGGCTTGACATCAATACGTACGTACGTATTATATCGGTATGGCCAGACAATCACTCCGCGAAAACCTCCTTGACGCCGGGTTCCGGACCATCTGGAATTCCGGCTATGCCGCCGCCGGTGTGCGCGACATCGTTGCCGCCGCCGACGCCCGGCCCGGCTCGTTCACCAACCATTTTGCCTCCAAGGAGGAGTTTGCCGGGGAGGTGCTGGACCGCTATTTCGCCTATGTCGGCACGTTGGTCGAGAAAGCCTTGGCGCAGGACGGCACGCCGCCCATCGGCCGGCTGAGGCGCTACGTCGATGTCATCACCTCGAAGCTTGAGGCGCATGATTGGGCACGCGGCTGCATGATAGGCAATCTCAGCCTCGAGACCGCGGTCCACAGCGAGCCGCTGCGCCTGCAACTCGTCGACATCTTCGAACGCTGGCGCCAGCCCTTCGCCGCCTGCATCGCCGAAGGCCAGGCAGCCGGCGACATCTCCAAGGCCTTCGAGGCCGAGGACCTTGCCGACTTCCTGCTGTCGTCTTGGCAGGGCGCCATGCTGCGCATGAAGGTTGAACGTAGCCCCGCGCCGCTCGAGCGGTTCAAGAAAATCATCTTCAGCACAGTTTTTGCAAAGGAGCCGACCCCATGAGTTCGAAAGCCAACATTTCTCAAGCTGGCGTCGCTGCACCGAGACGCTCGCAGATCGCCGTGCTCGATTCGACCATGTCCTATGTCGAGACGGGAGCGTCCGGCCCCACCGTTCTGTTCCTGCATGGCAATCCGACCTCATCCCACATCTGGCGCAACATCATCCCGTATGTCGCGCCGCTCGGTCGCTGCATCGCGCCCGACCTGATCGGCTACGGCCAATCCGGCAAGCCCGATATCGATTATCGCTTCTTCGATCACGTCCGCTATCTCGACGCCTTCCTGGACGTGCTCGACATCCAGGAAGTGGTGTTGGTCGCGCAGGACTGGGGCACGGCCCTGGCTTTCCATCTCGCGGCGCGGCGACCGCAACGCGTGCTCGGCCTTGCCTTCATGGAATTCGTCCGACCCTTCGAGCGCTGGGAGGATTTTCATCAGCGCCCGCAAGCCCGCGAAATGTTCAAGGCGCTGCGCACGCCGGGTGTCGGCGAGAAGCTGGTCCTGGAAGACAATGTCTTCGTCGAAAAAGTGTTGCCGGCCTCGGTGCTGCGTACACTGAGCGATGAGGAGATGGCCGTCTACCGGGCGCCGTTCCCGACACCGCAATCGCGAAAGCCGGTGTTGCGCCTGCCTCGGGAATTGCCGATCGAGGGCCAGCCCGCCGACGTTGCCGCCATCAGCGAACATGATCATCGCGCACTTCGGCTCTCCACCTATCCGAAACTGCTGTTTGCGGGCGATCCCGGCGCGCTGATTGCGCCGCAGGCCGCACGCGAATTCGCCGCCGGGCTGAAGAACTGCCGGTTCATCAATCTCGGACCCGGTGCGCACTATCTGCAGGAAGACCATGCCGACGCGATAGGCGGCACCATTGCCGGCTGGCTCCCCGAGGTCGTTCAGGCGAGCCGCACGGCCGAATTGGCCTGAAGCAAGCCATGGCTTCCGGCGGCTTCCCTGCCGCCGGACCGGTCGACAGGCCGGCAGTGCGCTGCTAGAAGCCCGGCCTGTCACACGGAAATCCCAGAGAATGCCCGAAGCAATAGAAGAAGAAGTGGCGCGCCGCCGCACCTTCGCGATCATCGCGCACCCGGACGCCGGCAAGACCACGCTCACCGAAAAGCTGCTGCTGTTCGGCGGCGCCATCCAGCTTGCCGGCGAGGTCAAGGCCAAGAAGGACAAGATCCAGACGCGGTCGGACTGGATGAAGATCGAGCGTGAGCGCGGCATTTCAGTCGTCACTTCGGTGATGACCTTCGAGTATGAGGACAATGTCTTCAACCTGCTCGACACGCCCGGCCACGAGGATTTCGCAGACGACACCTATCGCACGCTATCGGCGGTCGACTCGGCCGTCATGGTCATCGATGCCGCCAAGGGCATCGAGCCGCGCACGCTGAAGCTTTTCGAAGTCTGCCGGCTACGCGACATCCCGATCATCACCTTCGTCAACAAGATGGATCGCGAAAGCCGCGATCCGTTCGAGATCCTCGATGAGATCGAGCAGAAGCTGGCGCTGGATACGGCGCCGATCACCTGGCCGATCGGCCGGGGCAAGAATTTTTCCGGCACCTACCATCTGGCGCTGAACGCCGTGCGCAGGGGCGACGACGAGAAGGAGCGCACGCCGGTCAACGGTCCCGATTCCAACCACGTCGCCGGCCTTTTGCCGGAGAACGAGCGCGAGGCCTTCATCGAGGAGCTGGAGCTGGCGCGGGAAGCGTGCAGACCCCTTGATATAGAAGCCTTCCGCGAGGGTCACCTGACGCCGGTCTATTTCGGCTCGGCGCTGCGCAATTATGGCGTGCGCGACCTGATCGAGGCGCTCGGCGCTTTTGGACCGCCGCCGCGTGCTCAAGAGGCCGACACCCGCAAGGTCGAGGCGACCGAAGAGAAGATGACGTCCTTCGTCTTCAAGATCCAGGCCAACATGGATCCCAACCACCGCGACCGCATAGCCTTCGTCCGCGTCTGTTCGGGCAAGCTCGAGCGCGGCATGAAGGCCAAGCTGGTACGCACGGGAAAACCGATGTCGCTGTCGGCGCCGCAGTTCTTCTTTGCCCGCACACGCGTCACCGCCGACGAGGCCTTTGCCGGCGACGTCGTCGGCATTCCCAACCACGGCACGCTGCGTATTGGCGATACGCTGACCGAGGGCGAGGAAATCCTGTTCCGCGGCGTTCCGAATTTCGCCCCGGAAATCCTGCGCCGTGTCCGCCTCGGCGACGCGATGAAGGCCAAAAAGCTGAAGGAAGCGCTGCACCAGATGGCAGAGGAGGGCGTCGTGCAGCTGTTTTCGCCCGAGGACGGCTCACCGGCCATCGTCGGTGTCGTCGGCGCGCTGCAACTCGACGTCCTGAAGGAACGGCTGAACTTCGAATACACCCTGCCGGTCGAATTCGAGATGTCGCGCTTTTCCGTGTGCCGCTGGATCTCGGCCGACGACAAGGCCGAGGTCCAGCGTTTCATCGAGGCGCATCGCGGCGACATCGCCCGCGACCTCGACAACGACCCGGTGTTCCTCGCCCAGCACGCCTTCTCGCTGAACTACGAAGCGGAGCGCTGGAAGGCGATCGAGTTTGCCACGATCAAGGACTATCAGGTCCGCGACAGAGCGGCGTAAGTCGCGCTTTTTCCTACTCCCCGTTCACGGGGAGAAGGTGCCCGAAGGGCGGTTGAGGGGCGGCGCGACCCTCGACTATCCTCTAGCGGCTTCTTCGATCTTGGCGATGTCGATCTTGCTCATCTGCATCATCGCCGACATTACGCGGCCGGCCTTGGCCCGGTCCGGATCCAGAAGCAGGCGCGGCAGCTGCTCCGGCACAACCTGCCAGGAGACGCCGAATTTATCCTTCAGCCAGCTGCATTGCGATGGTTGGCCGCCACCTTCGATGAGCTTGTCCCAGAAGTAATCCACCTCTTCCTGCGTCTTGCAGTCGATCGACTGCGACATCGCTTCGCTGTGCTTGAACTGCGGTCCACCATTGAGCGCCTGGAACTGCACGCCGTCGAGTTCGAACGTGGTCACCAGCACCTTGCCTGCATCGGCGTGGCCTTCGGGCCAACGCATCACGCTCAGCACCTTGGAATTCTTGAAGATGGAGACGTAGAAGTTCATGGCCTCTTCGGCTCGGCCGTCGAACCACAGGCAGGTGGTGATCTTTTGCATGTCGTGCTCCTCGTGCTGTTTCGGTCGCTGTTCCTGTGAAACGGCTGACTCCGAACATGGTGCCATCTCCTTGCCGTCTGCCCAAGGACGGACATGCAGCGCGCCATCCGACAGTGCCACGCATTTTTTTGAGAGAATCTGGCGCATTGCAAAATTGTGGCCAGACCATACTTGCGCGTCTATAACGCCTGCGGTCCGAATTCAGCTCCGCCGCGCCAACCCCTGGGCTGCGGCCAGCCACCAAGGAAAAAACATGCCTGCCTATCGTTCCCGCACCACCACCCATGGCCGCAACATGGCCGGCGCTCGCGGCCTCTGGCGCGCCACCGGCATGAAGGACTCGGATTTCGGCAAGCCGATCATTGCGGTGGTCAACTCCTTCACCCAGTTCGTGCCGGGCCATGTCCATCTGAAGGATCTCGGCCAATTGGTCGCGCGCGAGATCGAAAAGGCCGGCGGCGTTGCCAAGGAATTCAACACCATCGCCGTCGATGACGGCATCGCCATGGGCCATGACGGCATGCTCTATTCGCTCCCGTCGCGCGAGCTGATCGCCGATTCCGTCGAATACATGGTCAACGCGCATTGCGCCGACGCCATGGTCTGCATCTCCAATTGCGACAAGATCACGCCCGGCATGCTGATGGCCTCGTTGCGCCTCAACATCCCGACCGTCTTCGTCTCCGGCGGTCCGATGGAAGCCGGCAAGGTGGTGCTCGCCGGCAAGACGCAGGCGCTCGACCTGGTCGATGCCATGGTCGCGGCCGCCGACGACAAGATCTCCGATGAGGACGTCAAGGTCATCGAGCGCTCGGCCTGCCCGACCTGCGGCTCCTGCTCGGGCATGTTCACCGCCAATTCGATGAATTGTTTGACCGAGGCGCTTGGCCTGTCGCTGCCCGGCAACGGCTCGACATTGGCGACGCATGCCGACCGCAAGCGTCTGTTCGTCGAGGCCGGCCACCTGATCGTCGATCTCGCGCAGCGCTATTACGAACAGGACGACGAAACCGCACTGCCGCGCAACATCGCCTCGAAGGGCGCTTTCGAGAACGCCATGACGCTCGACATCGCCATGGGCGGTTCGACCAACACCGTGCTGCACATCCTGGCTGCCGCGCATGAGGGCGAGATCGATTTCGATCAGGACGACATCGACGCGCTGTCGCGCAAGGTGCCGGTGCTGTGCAAGGTTGCGCCCGCCAAGTCCGACGTCCACATGGAAGACGTCCACCGCGCCGGCGGCATCATGGCGATCCTCGGCCAGCTCGACAATGCCGGCCTGCTCAACCGCGACCTGCCGACGGTGCATACGTCAACCCTGGGCGAGGCGCTCGACCATTGGGACATTTCCCGCACGACCAGCCAGAGCGTGCGCGATTTCTTCCTCGCCGCCCCTGGCGGCGTGCCGACACAGGTCGCCTTCAGCCAGGAGCGCCGCTGGGACGAGCTCGATCTCGACCGCGAGAAAGGCGTTATCCGCTCGACCGAACATCCCTTTTCCAAGGATGGCGGCCTTGCCGTGCTGAAGGGCAATCTGGCGCTCGACGGCTGCATCGTGAAGACGGCGGGCGTCGATGAATCGATCCTGAAATTCACCGGCCCGGCCCGCGTGTTCGAAAGCCAGGATTCGAGCGTCAAGGCGATCCTGTCCAATGAGATCAAGGCCGGCGATGTCGTCGTCATCCGCTATGAAGGACCGCGCGGCGGCCCCGGCATGCAGGAGATGCTCTACCCGACCAGCTATCTGAAGTCGAAGGGCCTCGGCAAGGCCTGCGCTCTGGTCACTGACGGCCGCTTCTCCGGCGGCACCTCGGGCCTGTCGATCGGCCATGCGTCGCCGGAAGCCGCCGAAGGCGGGCTGATCGGGCTGGTGCAGGAGGGCGATACGATAGAGATCGACATCCCGAACCGCAGCATCCGCCTGGCTGTCGATGAGGCGGAACTCGCTGCGCGACGGGCGGCGATGGAAGCCAAGGGCGCCATGGCCTGGAAGCCGGAGGAAAAGCGCAAGCGCAAGGTGACGACCGCCTTGCGCGCCTATGCCGCCATGGCCACCAGCGCGGCCAAGGGCGCGGTGAGGTTTGTGCCGGAGTGAGGTTTCTTCCTTCTCCCCCTGTGGGAGAAGGTGTCGCCGCAGGCGACGGATGAGGGGTGTTCCAGAGAACACCGATGTCTCACTCCGCTGGAACACCCCTCATCCGTCTCGGCGACGCGCGCCGATCCACCTTCCCCCACAAGTGGGGGAAGGGAAGAGAAGTGCTACGGCATCAACTGATACTCATAGAGCTTCTGGTAAAGCCCGCCCTGCTTGAGCAAGGCCTTGTGCGGGCCGCTTTCCACCACCTTGCCGGCTTCGAGCACCACGATTGTGTCGGCCTGGTGCACGGTCGACAGACGGTGCGCGATGACGATCGTCGTGCGGCCTTCCGTCAATTGCTGCAGCGCGTCGCGGAACAGCGCTTCCGATTCGGCGTCGAGCGCGCTGGTCGCTTCGTCCAGCAGCAGGATCTCCGCATTGCGCAGCATGGCGCGTGCGATCGAGATCCGTTGGCGCTGGCCGCCCGACAGTAGGCCGCCATTCTCGCCGACATCCGTCTCGTAGCCTTTCGCCTGCGCGCTGATGAAGTCATGCGCGTTGGCCGCCTTGGCGGCGGCGATCACCTCATCGTCGGTCGCACCCTCGCGCCCAAGCCGGATGTTGTGCATGATGGTGCCGGCAAACAGGAACGTATCCTGGCTGACATAGGCGATCTTTTCCCGCAGCGATGCGAGCGTCGCATGGGAAATATCCTGACCGTCGAACAGCACCCTGCCGCTCTGCGGATCATACATGCGCATGATCAGGTTTAGAATCGTCGACTTGCCGCCGCCGGAAGGCCCGACCAGCGCCGTCATCTTGCCGGGCGCAAGCGTCAGATCGAACCTGTCCAGCACCGGCGGCCCTTTCTGATAAGCGAAGTCGACGGCGTCGAACCGGATCTCGCCCGGTCCGGCCAGAAGCGGCTTCGCGTCCGGCTTCTCGACCAGAGTGAGCGGCTGGTCGGCGAGCTCGAACATCATACGCACGCCGACAATGCCGCTTTCCAGCGATATGCGCACGCGCGCAAGGCGCTTTGCCGGCTCATAGGCAAACAGGAGTGCCCCGATGAAGGCCATGATGTTTCCCGGCATTTGGCCGCCCTGCAAGACCAGGAAGCCACTGACGAAGATGGCCCCGGCAATTGCCAGCCCGGCCAGCGTCTCCATCACCGGGCTTGTCGCAGCCTCCAGCGTCGCGATGTTGTTGGCCCGGTTCTCGACGTCCGACACCGCTTTGTACATGCGGTTGCGCATTGCGCCTTCGAGGTTGAAGGATTTGACGACGCGCACGCCGATTGCCGTTTCCTGCATCACCTGCACGATCTGGCCGACCGAGCGAAACTCCATCGCGGCGAACTTGCGAACACGTTTCAGGATGCGGTTGACCCCGTAGATAGCCAAGGGGCCGACGACGAAGCAGATTATAGACAAGGCTGGCTGCTGCCAGACCATGACTCCTACCAGGACGACCAGCGACAACAGATCGCGCACATAGGACGTGACAACGAGGTCGAGCACGTTGCGTGCCGCCTGCGCATTGTTGGTCATGCGTGTGATCAGGTCGGACGACGAGGTCGAATGGTAGAATTCGATGCCTTGCGCCAGGATGCGGTCGTAGATCTTGCGCTGGCGGTCGGCGATGATGGCGTTGCCGACACGGCTCATGAAATAGGCCTGAATGAAGTTGGCGAGGCCCTTGAGGATGAAGATCGTGGCGACCCCGCCCGCAATCAGGTTGACCCGGTCAATCCGCTTGAAAACTACGAATTCGTCGGTGATCTCTTTGAGAATCCAGGCGCTGGCGCCGGTCGTGGCGGCCACCACAAGCATCGACAAGATCGCGGCGCCGTAGCCAAACCTGTGCTGATAAAAGGATTCCCGGATCAACCTCGCGACGAGGCGCTGGTTTTCCGTCGAGCGGAAGAAACGAAACAAACGGCGGATCCTTGAAACCGGGACAACGAAGGCGGCTTATAGAGGGAGTTGCGGCCGGATGAAACCATCCGCGGCCGCCGCGGACAAATCGCTGTTGCAAGCGGCATCGACGGGATGCGATTTTCAGCCTCGGCTATATCAGATGATTCTTTTGACGGGATGACGACGGATGGATTTCGACCTTATCGTTCGCGGCGGCACACTGCCTGATGGCAGGGTTGCCGACATCGGCATCAACGGTGAGACGATCGCGGCGATCGAGCCCGTTCTCCAGGGTTCCGCGCGGACGAAGGTCGACGCCCATGGCAATCTGGTCTCGCCGCCCTTCGTCGATCCGCATTTCCACATGGACGCGACGCTCTCCTACGGCATTCCGCGCATCAACGCGTCGGGTACGCTGCTCGAAGGCATTTCGCTGTGGGGCGAGTTGAAGCCGCTTTTGACGCATGAGGCGGTGCGTGATCGCGCGCTGGCCTATTGCGACTGGGCGGTGTCGATGGGCCTGCTCGCCATCCGCACCCATGTCGATGTCTGCGATGACCGCCTGCTGGCGGTCGAGGCGCTGCTCGAGGTCAAGAAGACGGTCGCTCCCTACATCGATCTGCAATTGGTCGCCTTCCCGCAGGACGGGTTTTATCGCTCTCCATCGGCGCGTGAAAACACCATCCGCGCGCTCGACATGGGCGTCGACATCGTCGGCGGCATCCCGCATTTCGAGCGCACCATGGCCGACGGCACGCGCTCGGTAACGGAGCTGTGCGAGATCGCGGCCAGCCGCGGCCTGATGGTCGACCTGCATTGCGACGAGACCGATGATCCGCTGTCGCGCCATATCGAGCAGTTGGCCTATGAAACGCAGCGTCTTGGTCTGCAGGGCAAGGTCGCCGGTTCGCACCTCACCTCGATGCATTCGATGGACAATTACTACGTCTCGAAGCTGCTGCCGCTGATCGCCGAGGCCGGCGTCTCGGTCATTCCCAATCCGCTGATCAACATCATGCTGCAGGGCCGCCACGACACCTTCCCGAAGCGCCGCGGCCTTACCCGGGTCAAGGAGATGCTGGCGCTCGGCATTCGCGTCGGTTGGGGCCAGGATTGCGTGCTCGATCCCTGGTATTCGCTGGGCACCGCCGACATGCTCGATGTCGCCTTCATGGGTCTGCACGTCGCTCAGATGTCGAGCCCGGCCGAGATGGCGCGCTGCTTCGACATGGTCACCAACGTCAATGCCGCGATCATGGGCCTCGATCATCTCGGCCTGGCGGTCGGCAAGCGCGCCAGCCTGGTCGTCCTCGATGCCGGCAATCCGGTCGAAGCCCTGCGGCTGCGCGCCGAGCGCCTGTGCGTCATTGCCAGGGGCAAGGTGGTGGCGGAGCGGACGAAGCAGGAAACCAGGCTGTCCATCGGCGGAAGGCCGGGAATGGTGAACCGGCGGCACATATCCGGCTCCAATCAAAGAGATAGAGCATGATGTCGTCCGAAAACCGCTTCACACTTTTCGGCATCATGCTCTAGATACAGCCGATTCCCGGCGCTGGTCTTACCCATCGCCCGAATTCTCCTCGTCAAAGCCGCTGCTTCCGTCTACGACGCGGGCTTACAAGGGGGAGGAATCGGGATCGGCATGACGCAGCCCGTGGCGCAGAATTCGACGATCAGGAATGTGCTTTTGGCCGGCATTCTGTTGATGCTGGCCGGCGATTTCCTGTTTGCGCTGAACGACGCCATGGGCAAATGGCTGGTCGCCAGCTTCTCCGTCGGCCAGGTGGTGCTGATCCGCTCCATCGGCGCCTTCTTCGTGCTCGGCCCGATGATCGCCAACCAGGGCCCGGCCAAGCTGTTTCGCATGGAACGCCTGGAGCTGCAGCTGCTGCGGGTGGTGATGACCACGCTCGACACCGCGCTCTTCTATGCCGCCGTGGTCTATCTGCCGCTGGCCGATGTGATGAGTTTCTACATGGCGGGGCCGATCTACGTCGCGGCACTCTCGCACCTCTTGCTTGGCGAAAAGGTCGGCTGGCGCCGCTGGATGGCGATCCTGCTCGGCTTCTGCGGTGTGCTGATCATGCTGAAACCGTCCTCGGCGGCCTTCTCGCTGTCATCGGGTTTTGCGCTGGTGGGCAGTATCGCCTTCGCCTTCGCCATCATCCTCAACCGCCGCCTGCGTGGCACCAGCGACACCAATCTAGTGACATGGCAGACCATCGGCACGCTGCTGGTCGGCGGCGTGCTGAGCATCGGCGCCTGGCAGACGCCGTCGGCGCTCGATCTCGGCGCCATGCTGCTGCTCGGCATCGTCTCCTGCGGCGCCCATCTGATGATCACCAGGGCGCTCAAGCTGGCGCCGGCCTCAACGCTGGCGCCGCTGCATTACACGCTGCTGCTGTGGGCGGTGGTGTTCGGACTGGTGTTCTTCGGCGACGTTCCCGGTCCGCGCATCCTGATCGGCTCGGGCATTGTCGTTCTCGCCGGCCTGTTCATCTTCCACCGCCAGAAAGTGGTCGAGACCACGGTGCCGCCCGAAAACGTGCCGAAGGGCGTGAATTAGTCCAGGCTCACCCCCGGCGGATCGCCGCCAGATGCCGTGAAAACTCGGACGTCTCCATCAGCGCCTTGCAGCGCGCGAACCGCCCGTCGGCATAGGCGCGAAAATCATCGACCGGGTTGTTGTTGGCGAGCTGGATCAGCCCCCACAGCGTCCATAACAGGTCGCACATCGCCTTGTAGATGACGATGCGGCCGCGCTGCGCCGGCCTCGCCTCGCCGCCGAAATAGGCGTGCATCATCTCTTCGTCTTGCGCCAGATCGAATTTACCTTCCACGGAGAGGTCGCCAAGGTCCCAGAGCGGGTCGTTCATGCCCGAATATTCCCAGTCGACGATCCACATCCGCTCGCCGGTGTCGAGGAAGTTTTCGCACAGCGGATCGCAATGACAGGCGACGAGAGGCAGCGGATGGGCGGCCAGCGCCGACCGCACTGTCCCGGCGTCGCGCACCACGTCATGATAGCCGGCGGGCAGGGCGATCTCCTTGGTGGACAGCACCTTGAGATAGTCGTCGATCATCGCAAACAGCTCGAAGCGGAAGGGAAACACCGCGCCTGAATTGTGCAGCTTGCGAAAGGCCTCGCCGGCGCGGGCTGGACTGCCCGGCCGAACCTTGAATTTCTCCTCCGACATGGTTTCGGCGCCGGCGATGTAGCGTGTCACCATCAACCCGGTGCCGGCATCGACATGCAGCACCTCGGGACTGACCCCTGCTTTTGCCGCTTCGCGTGCGGCCACCGCTTCGTTGGCCCGGTTGATGTATTCCTCGGTGCCCTTGCCAGGAATGCGCAGGCAGAAGTCGCCGGCCTTGAAGACGAGGTTGGTGAGGCCGCCCAGCCGTTCCAGCGGCCCGCTGTAGCCGGCCAGCATGGGAATGGCGTCCAGTGCCGCACGCGCCTCGTCTGTAATCATGCCTGCGCCCCCACACACTGTTATTTGTCGCGGCAACGGTTCCACAATTTTCGCGCTTTGGCTATCATCACTGCGAGATCAAAAATTGGCGGACTGGATCAAAGTGGCGGACAACAAACATCAGGGTGCGCTTGGCGCGGCCTACGCGGCAAAGCGGCCCGAAGAGGTCGCCGCACTTTATGATCGTTGGTCGCAGACCTACGACGCCGACATGTCGGCCGCCGGCTATCGCCATCCGACGATCTGCCTTGCGCTGCTGACCCGCCATCTGCCGCGCGGTTCAGCACCGCTGCTCGATGCCGGGGCCGGCACCGGTCTCATCGGCGAATGGCTTGATATTGCCGGTTACCCGCAAGTCGAGGCACTCGATATTTCACAAGGCATGCTGGATCAGGCGGCCCGCAAGGGTGTCTATTCCGCGCTCCATTGCCTGGCGCTGGGCGGTCATCTGCCCTTTGCCGATGATGCCTATGCCGGAGTGATCTCGGCCGGCGTCTTCACATCAGGTCATGTCGGCGTCGAGGGGCTGGACGAACTGATCCGCATATGCCGGCCGGGCGGCATCATCGTGCTGACGGTCAAGAACTCGCTGTGGGATCAGGGCTTCGCCACGCGCGTCGCTGAGCTCGAGGCGCAGGGCCTCGTCACCCGCGTCGAGGAAACGCGCCCTTATGTCTCGATGCCCGGCGAAGCCGACACCGTGCCCAGCCGCGGCCTCGCACTGCGCGTGACCTGACCTACGCTTTGACCCTCGCGCCTGCCGGGTCGTACATCGGCTCGAGGTGGATCTTGGCCGGCGTCCTCTCCATCGCAACCACCAGTTCGTAGTCGCCCGAGGCGAGAAAATCGTCGCTGACCCCGTCGGCGTTGCGCACGTAGCCGTAGCCGATGGTCTTGCCCAGCGTATAGCCATAACCGCCGCTGGTGAGATAACCGACAGGCTCGCCATTGCGCAGGATGGTTTCGCGGCCGAGCAGCACGATCTCGGGGTCGTCGACCGTGAAGCCGGCAAAGCGTTTCTTCATTGCCGTGCCGCCGGTCTTCTCCAGCGCGCGCCGTCCGATGAAATCCGTGTTCTTGCGCAGCTTGACCGCCCAGCCGAGCCCGGCTTCCTGCGGCGTGTCGTTGGGCGTGATGTCGGAGCCCCAGGCACGATAGCCCTTTTCCAGCCGCAGCGATTCCAGTGCCCGATAGCCGATCGGGCGGATGTCGTGCTTTTTGCCTGCCGCCATCAGCGCGTCGAAGACTTCGCCGGTGGCCGCGATCGGCACGTGCAGTTCCCAGCCCAACTCGCCGACATAGGTGACGCGCAGCGCCCGAACCGTGTGGCCGGCGATGGCAATCTCACGCACATGGCCGAATGGGAAGCTCACATTTGACACGTCGGCTTCGGTCACGGCCGAAAGCACGTCGCGCGCCCGAGGACCCATCAGCGACAGCGTGCCGAAATCCTCGGTGACATCGACGAGCCTGGCATCGAGCCCTTCGCCGATATGATCGCCGATCCATGAGGAATCATGCGTACGGAAGCCTGTGCCGGTGACGATGTAGAACTTCTCTTCGGCCAGCCGCGCCACCGTCAGATCGGCCTCGATGCCGCCGCGTGTGTTGAGAAGCTGCGTGTAGGTCAGCCGGCCGACCCGCTTGCTGACGTCGTTGGCGCAGACCCAGTCCAGCGCCTTCAGCGCATCGGGCCCGCTCAGCTCGTATTTGGCGAAGGAGGATTGATCGAATATGCCGACTTTTTCGCGCACATGCCGGTGTTCGTCGCCGACCGCCACAAACCAGTTCTGCCGGCCCATCGAATAGATGTCCTGCGGCTCGACGCCTTCGGGCGCGAACCAGTTAGGCCGCTCCCAGCCGAGCTTCGAGCCGAACACAGCATTTTGCTGTTTCAGCCTGTCGTAGAGCGGCGAGACGATGCGCGGCCTCCCGCTGGCATACTCCTCATGCGGAAAGCCGATCGTATAGTGTTTGCCATAGGCCTCCAGCGTGCGGTCGCAGACCCACTGACGGTCACGGTGCAAATTAGCAAAGCGCCTGATGTCGACCACCCACAGGTCGAGCGGTGCTTCGCCATCGACCACCCACTGCGCCAGCACCCAGCCGGCGCCGCCGCCCGAGGCGATGCCGAAGGCGTTGAAGCCGGCGCCGACAAACATGTTGGCGCATTCGGGCGCTGTGCCGAGAATGAAATTGCCGTCTGGCGTAAAACTCTCCGGCCCGTTGATCATCTGCTTGACGCCGACAGTTTCCAGCGCCGGCACGCGCGCGATCGCTTGGCTCATGTGCTGCTCGAAATGGTCGTAATCATCGTCGAACAGCCTGAATTCCCAATCATTGGGGACGTCGCCGCCGGGGAGACCAGTAGCCCAGGCCTGCGGGTTCGGCTCATAGCCGCCCATCACCAGCCCGCCGACCTCTTCCTTGAAATAGGTGCGCCGGTCCGGATCGCGGATGGTCGGCGCGTCGGTCGCCAGTCCGTCGATCTTCTCGGTGATGATGTACTGGTGCTTCACCGGCTGCAGCGGCACGTTGATGCCGGCCATGGCGCCGACCTGCCGCGCCCACTGGCCGGCGCAGTTGACCACCTTGTCACAAGCAATGTCGCCCTTGTTGGTCTTCACCGCCGTGATGCGGCCGTCCTTCATTTCGAAGCCGATGACGCGGACATCCTCGAACAGTTTGGCGCCATGCATGCGCGCGCCCTTGGCCAGCGACTGCGTGATGTCGGAGGGGCTCGCCTGGCCATCGGTCGGCAGCCAGGAGGCGCCGACAAGATCGCCGGTTTCCATGAGCGGCCACATTGCCTTGACTTCCGCCGGCGACAGCAATTGCATGTCCATGCCGAAGCTTTTCGCCGTCGTCGCCAGCCTTTTGTACTCGGTCCAGCGGTCGGCATTGGTGGCGAGCCTGAGGCAGCCGGTCATCTTCCAGCCGGTGGCAAGGCCGGTCTCGGCCTCGAGGCCCTTGTAGAGGTCGACGGAGTATTTCAGCACGCGGGTGATCGAAGCCGACGAGCGCAACTGGCCGACAAGGCCGGCGGCATGCCAGGTCGAGCCCGAGGTCAGCTTGCCTTGTTCGAGCAGAACGACATCGGCCTTGTGGTCGCGCGCCAGATGATAAGCCGTCGAACAGCCGATGATGCCACCGCCGATGACGACGATGGCGGCCTGGGTCGGCAATGTCATGATTTCTGTATCCCGTACTTCGTTCTGTAGTTTTCCAGCGCCGTGTCGAGCCGGGCGAGATTTTCCTCGGTGTAGGCGACGTAGTCGATACCGGGCGCGTCGAGATAGAGCTCGGACACCATGCTCCACATCGCCTCGCGCAGCAGCGAGGCGCATTGCATGGCCGCGTGCGAACGGCGGATCGCTTCGTCCGGTTCCTTCATGAAATAGGCGGTCAGAAAGGCGAAGGATTCCTCGTCGCTCATGCCGGCGTTGGAGGCGGCGCCTGCGAGGTCGAACATCGCCGTGTTGAAGCCGGCATATTCGAAGTCGATCAGCCACAGCCTGTTGCCGTCGTCGAGAATGTTGGCCGGCAACAGATCATTGTGGCCAAAGACGATCGGCAGCAGTTTCTGCGCGCGCTCCAGTTCGTCGGCCAGCGTCAGCAGGCGTGGCAGGTCGCTGCGCTTGCGGCTGCCGCCTTCTTCAAGCGTGCGCGCATAGTCGCGAATGACATGGAACACCCAGAACATGAAGCCGGCGCCGGAGACGTGATTGGGCATCTCCCGGTGAAAGGCGCGCATCAGGGCTGCGACGCGGCCAAGATTGGCGCGTACGTCCTCGGCGAGATAGGTCTTGGCGCCGAGAAACTCTGTGACCATGATGCCCGGTTCGGCATGGCGGACGGCCGGCGCGAAACCGGCGGCATGCGCCGCCCGCGCCGTCATCACCTCGCGCTCGCGAAAGACATGGTGGAACGGATAGTCCTTGCCGAAGCGCACGACGTGTCGTCCCGCCGCGTCCGTGACCACATAATTCGCGTTGCTCAGACCGCCGGGCAGCGGTGCGATCTCGATGCCACCGGTCCAGCAGGGCAGGGCGCGGATGCGATCTTCGGCGGTCACGGAATCATCCCTGGTTTGCTGGGCTTCGACAAGGCGCCGTGAACAGCGCAACGACGGCGGGGAGAAACGTAAATAATCTCGTCGGTGCGGGACGCCAGGATCGGTATCCCGCACCGCACCGACGAGCCCCTTGGCCAGGTTTTTGAGCCCGGCATCCGCCCCCGCGGATCTGAAAATTCCTTGTACAGGCACGTTCCAAACGGCCTGATCGCTGAGTTGCGGCTCTGCCCCCAGTCGCAGATCTGAAGCCTGTTGATGTCTTTGATTTCACGCCAGGGTTTCCCGCTTGTCAATAAAAAGCTGTGACTTTTGTTGGGTATTTTGCCTGAAAGCATAAGGTAGTTCCTTTAAAAGCAATTGAATTACCTTAGAATCGGTCAAGAGCATCAGTTCGGGAAACCAGATGGCCCAGTCCAAACGACACGGCGAGATCCTGCGGCTCCTGCAGGAAGAGGGCACCGTCACCATCGCCAGTCTGGCCGACCGGCTGGGCGTGTCGCTCGAGACGGTGCGCCGCGACGTCAAGCCACTGACCGGTGATGGCTCTGTCCTCAAGATGCATGGCGCCATCGGCCTGCCGTCAATGATCGGCGAAGCGCCGTTCGAGCGGCGCATGCGTGAGAACGCCGACGCCAAGCGCGTCATTGCCCGCATGGTCGCCGCCACCATCCGCGACGGGGAATCCATCATGCTCGACACCGGAACGACGACCTCGTTCCTTGCGCGTGAACTGCTTGGCCACCGGCGCCTGACGGTCGTCACCAATTCCTCGGACATCGCCCGCACGCTGGCCACCATCAACGGCAACAAGGTCTATATGGCCGGCGGCGAGTTGCGCAGCGATTCCGGCGCTGCTTTCGGCGCCTCGGCGATCGATTTTGTCAGTCGCTTCTCGGTCAGTCACGCCATCATTTCCACCGGGGGGGTCGACGCGGTGATGGGCGTCATGGATTTTGATCTGGATGAGGCCGAGTTCGCCCGCATGGTGCTCTCGCGCGGCCAGCGGTCCCTCGTCATCACCGATCACTCGAAATTCGGCCGTCTTGGTCTGGTCCAGGTCTGCGGCTTCGACAGCTTTTCCGAACTCGCCACCGACCGCTCGCCGCCGCACGACCTGGCCGCCGCCCTTGCGCAGGCCGGCGCCCGGCTCAGCATCGCCGGCGCGGAAGCCGGGTTCTAGCCGAAGACCAGCGATTGGTGGGCGCAGACGCCCGCAAAGGTGCCACCCGATACTGCAAAGGCGATGTTGTGCATCGAACGTGCCGCGTCGCCGGCGGCGTAGACGCCGGGCACGGTCGTCTGCTGCCTGTCGTCGACTGATATCACCGTGCCGAGGAGGCTTTCGGTGAAGCCGCAGCCGAGCTGTTCGGCCAGCGGGCTGGCCATGATATTGCGCGGAGCGGTGAACATCGCCCTGACGCCGGCCTTTCTGCTGTCGTCGAGGTGGACGATCAATCCGCCGGAGCCGTCTTCCTCTAGCTCGGCAACGCTGGTGGGCTCAAACCGCACCTTTCGGCTCTCCAGCGCGCGCATCTGCTCTGTGTCAGGCTCGAACAGGCCATTGCCGAACAGCGTGACATCGCCCCAATCGGTGATCAGCTGTGCCTGATGCATGGACATCGGACCGGTTGCGAGCACGCCGAGCGGCCCGCCGGAAACTTCGTAGCCGTGGCAGTAGGGGCAGTGCAACACGCTCTTTCCCCAGAGCTCGGCAAGCCCGGCAACCTCCGGCAGGATATCGCGCACCCCAGTGGCCAGTACCAGCCGTGCCGCGCCGAATGTCTCGCCACCCTCGGTGGTGATTTCGAAATCGCTGCTGCCAGCGGCAAGGGCCTTGTCGGCGCGCCCGTCGACAACCCTGGCTGCCGGATAGGCCAGTAGTTGGCGCCTTGCGTCATCCAGGATTGCGCCGGGCGCGCGCCCGTCATGTCCGAGGAAGCCGTGCGAATGCTCGGCAAAGCGGTTGCGCGGCCGGCCGGCGTCGATCACCAGCACCTTGCGTCCTGCCCGCGCCACCTGGATGGCGGCGGACAGGCCGGCAAAGCTGCCGCCGACGACGGCAAGATCATACTGCATGGCTGGAGACTCCAATGAGGTCAAAACGGCGGCGGAAATCGGCGGTCAGGTCAGCCAGCGTGATGCGGCTCAGCTTCTCCGCCAGCAGCCTTTCGGCGGCGTTGCGAAAATCGTCGAGCACGGCGATCACCGCCTGCTCGACGAGGCAGCCGGGGCTTTCCGGATCGGTGCTGAACGGCAGCAGTGTCTCGCCAAGGGCGACGCTGATCTCGGCCAGGGATATTTTCTCGGGCGCCCGCCCGAGCAGCCAGCCGCCACCGTGCCCGCGCGACGAGGTGACGATGCCGGCGTCGCGCAAGCCTGCGATGGTGCGGCGGACCACCACCGGATTGGTGTGGATGAAGGTGGCAAGCTGCTCGGAGGTCAGCGCCTGTTCGGGCTTCTCGGCCATGTGGACGAGAATGTGCAGGGTAGAGGACAGCCGGCTGTTGCGCTTCATGTAACTTAGTTAGTTACGATTGGTGTCGATGTCAAACACGTCTCATCCGCGCCGAGGCGCAATGTCCACGCAATCCATTCGCGGCAAACAGAACCAGTCGGTGCGCGATTCACCTCGTATGCCGGCGCCAAGGCGTCGGACCCGACATATGCAACGGATTTCGGGTCCGACGCTGACTGCAGCAAACGCCACGCCGACCGATCGAAGCGTTGGATCCAGGATGAAGGTTGCCTGATGCTTTGTCTTTTCTCCAGAGATGGACCGTGGCACCGTTTGGTGTCGGCGTCACCATGTCGCTTCGCATGACGGGGCCGCTGGCAGCCATCCTCGGCTTCGGTCTGTTGGGCGTTTTCTGCCTCGCCTTCACCGAAAAGATCCTGCCAATTCCGCCCTCGCATGTGCTGCTGCTGTTCCTCGGCATGACGGCGGCGCCGGATGCTTCGACGCTGGCGATCCTGCTGATGGTGACGACGCTTGCGTCCGCCAGCGGCTGCCTTGTCTGGTATGCGGTCGGCCGCCGGGTTGGACTTGACCGTGCCGACAGGCTGGTCGAGCGTTTCGGCAAGTACGTGTTCCTGCGCCACGCGACCTACCGCAGGCTCGGCCAGGCCTATCGGCGCAATCACGTCCGGGTGTCCTTGCTGGCGCAGTTCATCCCGACTGTGCGCAATTACCTGCCGATCGCCGCCGGCGCACTCTGCCTGCCCGCTTTGCCCTTCGCGGCCGCGACGCTGCTCGGCGCCACGTTCTGGAACGCGGGCTTTCTCACCACCGGCTATCTGCTGCGCGGCAGCGGCCGGGACTCCTTCACGGTGGGCCTGCGCATCATTGTCATCGTCGTGGCTCTGGAGACGGCATTCATGCTTGCGCTGCGCTATGGCCCCGCATGCCGGCGGCGCATCAAGTTGGCGCTCGGTTGAGCGCCAGCTCTCAGGTCATGGGATAAGCTCTGCAGTCGGCTTTCCTTCATTCGGCCGCCGGTGTTTAGTCCGGGCATGGCTTTCACCATCCGCCAGCTGCAGTTCTTCATCGCCGTTGCCGAGCAAGGCACGGTCTCGGGCGCCGCCCAGAACCTCTCCATCTCGCAATCGTCGGTCACCGAAGCGATCAAGGAACTCGAAAGCGATCTCGGCGTCGAACTGTTCGAACGCCACCCGCGCGGCCTCAACATCACCCACAAGGGTCACCAGTTCCTGCGCCATGCGACGAAAATCCTCGCCGATGTTTCCGACGCGCGCCGCTCTTTCTCCGGCGAGCAGGCGGTGGCGGCCGGCCGGCTGCAGCTCGGCGTCACCTCGCTGGTCGCCGGCTATGTGCTGTCGGATCTGCTCGCCCGCTACCGCCGTGCCTATCCGGGCGTCGAGGTCTCTGCCATCGAGGACAATGGCGATTATCTCGAACACCTCCTGATCGGCGGCAAGCTCGACATTGCCGTCATGGTCACCTCCAATTTGCGCGACCGCACCGCGTTGCAGTCGGAAATCCTCGAAGTCTCGGCCTATCGGCTGTGGCTGCCGCTCGGTCATCCGCTCGTCGGCGCCGACATCATCAGCATTGGCGACATTGCCTCCGAAACGCTGATCATGCTGACCGTCGACGAGATCGAGGAGAATACCGGCAAGCTGCTGACGGCGATCGGCGCCAAGCCGCATGTCGCCTTCCGCACCCGTTCCGTGGAGGCCGTGCGCAGTCTGGTCGCCACCGGTGCCGGCGTGGCGCTGCTGCCCGATCTCGTCTACCGGCCCTGGTCGCTGGAAGGCGACCGCATCGAATCGCGCGATATTTCCGGCTCCTTGCCGGTGGTCCAGGTCGGCATGGTCTGGCGGCGCGGCTCCGGTCTGCCGCAGGCCGCGCGCGATTTCATCGGTCTTGCCCAGTCGCAACGGACGGTCCGCCAGCGTCCCTGAGAGGCCGGCTGCACATCTATCGGAAAAACCGATATCGCCCTTCTGATAAATGAATTTGCGAAACCGGAATTTTCAAAGCACTTTCGGTTCAGGGACCAAAGCCGCCATCAGAGCGGCATCAAGCCCAACGGACGAACTGACAGTTTTCAGTCCGCGCGTGACCCCTAACGAAGACCGAAACCGGCTTTCAGGGTCAGGCGCCTAAATGGGAGATCGACAATGAATTCATTCCTGAAGTCATGCACTGCTCTGACGGTCGCGCTGACCTTTTCCGGTCAGGCCGTCGCCCAGGTCAAGGAACTTGGCAAGGGCGAAGGCCAGGTCAACATCGTTGCCTGGCCGGGCTACATCGAGCGCGGCGAAACCGACAAGGGCTATGACTGGGTGACTTCCTTCGAGAAGGAGACCGGCTGCAAGGTCAACGTCAAGACCGCCAACACCTCCGACGAGATGGTCTCGCTGATGAATGAGGGCGGCTTCGACCTCGTCACCGCTTCGGGCGATGCCTCGTTGCGCCTCGTTGCCGGCAAGCGCGTGCAGCCGATCAACACCGATCTCATCCCGAGCTGGAAGACGGTCGACGAGCGCCTCAAGGACGCGCCGTGGTTCACCGTCGGCGGCGCCCACTACGGCGTTCCCTACCAGTGGGGTCCCAACGTCCTGATGTACAACACCGACGTGTTCAAGGAGGCTCCCAAGAGCTGGAACATCGTCTTTGAGGAAATGAAGCTGCCGGACGGCAAGTCCAACAAGGGCCGCGTCCAGGCCTATGACGGGCCGATCCACATTGCGGATGCGGCCAACTATCTGATGTTCCACAAACCGGAACTCGGCATCAAGGATCCCTATGAACTGAACGAGGACCAGTACAAGGCGGCGCTCGAATTGCTGCGCGTCCAACGCACACTGGTTGGCCGCTATTGGCACGACGCCGCCATCCAGGTCGACGATTTCCAGAACGAAGGCGTCGTCGCTTCCGGCTCGTGGCCGTATCAGGTCAACACGCTGGTCGCCGCCAAGAAGCCGGTCGCGTCCACCATCCCGGAGGAGGGCGCCACCGGTTGGGCCGACACCACCATGATGGAGGCCGACGCCGCCAACCCCAACTGTGCCTATATGTGGATGGAACATTCGCTGTCGCCGAAGGTGCAGGGCGATGTCTCAGCCTGGTTCGGCTCACTGCCCGTCGTGCCCGCCGCCTGCAAGGGCAATGAGCTTTTGACCGACGAGGGTTGCAAGACCAACGGCTACGAGAACTTCGACAAGATCAAGTTCTGGAAGACGCCGGTGTCGAAATGCGCCACCCAGAACGATCAGTGCGTGCCCTACTATCGCTGGGTGTCGGACTATATCGGCGTCATCGGCGGACGATGAGCATCCTTACCTCCCCCTTGTGGGGAGGGTCGACGCATAGCGTCTGGGCGGGGTCTGCTCGGGGTTTTTCGAGACACCCCCACCCGCGGCTTCGTCGCGACCTCCCCAAGGGGGAGGTGGGACGTCGCGCGACATCAACACATCAAACCGGCAACGGACTGACATCTCATGACCTCCGCCGTCTCCTTCCAGAAAGCCTCGCGCCATTTCGGCAGCGTGCGCGCGGTCGACGCGGTCGATCTCGACATCGCGCCTGGGGAATTCTTCGCCATGCTCGGGCCGTCCGGTTCCGGCAAGACCACTTGCCTGCGCCTCATCGCCGGCTTCGAGCAGCCGACATCGGGCTCGATCTCGATCTTCGGCGACCGCGCCGAGGGCGTTCCGCCCTATCGCCGCAACGTCAACACCGTGTTTCAGGATTATGCGCTGTTCCCGCATCTGAACGTGCTCGACAACGTTGCCTACGGGCTGATGGTCAAGGGCGTCGGCAAGGCTGAGCGGCACAAGGCGGCGGAAGAGGCGCTGTCACTGGTGCGGCTGCCCGGCTATGGCGCCCGCCGGCCCGGCCAGCTTTCCGGTGGCCAGCGCCAGCGCGTGGCACTGGCCCGCGCGCTGGTCAACCAGCCAAAGGTGCTGCTGCTCGACGAGCCGCTCGGCGCGCTCGACCTCAAATTGCGCGAGAACATGCAGGAGGAGTTGAAGTCGCTGCAGAAGGCGCTCGGCATCACCTTCGTCTTCGTCACTCACGACCAGGGCGAAGCGCTGTCGATGGCCGACCGCGTCGCCGTCTTCAACGATGGCAAGATCATGCAGATCGGCACTCCGGAAGATATCTACCAGCGGCCGAGGACCCGCTTCGTCGCCGATTTCGTCGGCTCCTCCAACGTGCTGCCGCCGGATTTCGTGCAGCGCTATTCCGGCCAGCATCGCTGGGGGAGTCTCCGCCCCGAATCCATTCGCGTCGGCCGCGCGGCCAAGGGGGTCACAAGTGGTGAAGGCGTATCGGCCCGCCTCATCTCGACCAATTATCTCGGCGCCACGACAAAGCTGGCGCTCGACGCCGACGGGCTGCGGCTGCACGCCATCGTGCCGGCCGGCATCGCCTTGCCGGCAGAAGGCGAGGCGGTTGTGCTGACCTTCAACCGCGAGCACCTGCATCTGATGGACGAGCCGGCATGAGCCTCGACGCCGCCATGGTGCGTGCAACGGCCCCCGCCATCCTGCCGGGTAGCGGCGGTCTGCGCGGCGCTCTGTCGGACCTTTTCTGGCGCAAGCCGAAGGTCCTGTTGCTGCTCATGCTGCTGCCTCCGGTTTTGTGGCTGGGCATCGTCTATATCGGCTCGCTGTTTGCGCTGCTGGCGCAGAGCTTTTTCTCCATCGACGAGTTTTCCGGCCTCATCAACCGCGAGTTCACGCTCAAGACCTATGGCGATCTGTTCCAGGCCGCCAATCTCGACATCATCCTGCGCACGGTGACGATGGCGGCTCTGGTCACGCTGGCCTCGGCCGTCATCGCCTTCCCCATCGCCTACTACGCGGCGCGCTATGCGCGCGGCCGCTGGAAGGCCTTGTTCTATCTCGGCATCATGCTGCCGCTGTGGTCGAGCTATCTGGTCAAGATCTACGCCTGGAAGCTGATCCTGGCCAAGGAAGGCATCCTCACCTGGCTGCTCGCCAAGCTGCATTTGTTGTGGGTTCTCGACGCTTGGCTGTCGCTGCCGATCGTCGGCGGCAATTCCCTGTCGGTATCGTTCACCGGCACCTTCATCGTCTTCGTCTATGTCTGGCTACCCTTCATGATCCTCCCCGTTCAGGCGGCGCTCGAGCGCGTGCCCGGCAATCTGGTCGAGGCCTCGTCCGACCTCGGCGCTTCACCGGGACAGACCTTCCGCAACGTGCTGTTTCCGCTGGCGCTGCCGGGCATCGTCGCCGGTTCGATCTTCACCTTCTCTCTGACGCTCGGCGATTACATCATCCCGCAGATCATCGGCACCTCGCGTCTGTTCATCGGCCAGGCGGTCTATTCGCAGCAAGGCACCGCCGGCAACATCCCGCTCGCCGCCGCCTTCACCGTGGTGCCGATCGTCATCATGGGCTTCTATCTCTGGAGCGCCAAGCGCATGGGGGCCTTCGATGCGCTCTGATGGTTCCCAGTCGGCTCCGCTCGGCCTGAAGATTGCCGCCGCCTGCGGGCTGCTGTTCCTGCACCTGCCGATCCTGCTGATCTTCGTCTATGCCTTCACCACCGAAGAGAAGAGTTTCGTCTGGCCGCCGCCAGGGCTGACGACGCAGTGGTTCGCCGTGACCTGGAACCGGCCAGATGTCTGGCAGGCGCTGTCGCTGTCGGTCAGGGTGGCCGCGATTTCGACGGCGATCGCGCTCATCCTCGGCACGCTCTGTTCGGCGGCGGTGTCGCGGACAAGATTCTTCGGCCGCGAAACCATCTCGCTGCTGGTCATCCTGCCGATCGCGCTGCCCGGCATCATCACCGGCATTGCGCTGCGCTCGGCCTTTTCGCTGGCCGACATCCCGTTCTCGTTCTGGACGATCGTGCTTGGCCACGCCACCTTCTGCGTGGTCGTCGTCTACAACAACGCCGTCGCCCGTTTCCGCCGCACTTCCGGTTCGATGATCGAGGCCTCGATGGATCTCGGCGCCGACGGTTTTCAGACCTTCCGCCATGTCGTGCTGCCCAACATCGCCACGGCGCTGCTTGCCGGCGGCATGCTGGCCTTCGCGCTGTCCTTCGACGAGGTCATCGTCACCACCTTCACCGCCGGCCAGCAGCAGACGCTGCCGATCTGGATGCTGGAAGAACTGATCCGTCCGCGCCAGCGCCCGGTCACCAATGTCGTTGCCATGGTCGTCATGCTGGTGACGTTGCTGCCGATCCTTGCCGCTTATTACCTCAGCCGTGACGGCGACCAGATCGCTGGAAGCGGGAAATGAAAAACAGCGAATAGGGAGTAGCGAATAGGGATCATCGACGGTCAAACCCTACTCGCTTTCAGCTACTCGCTACTCGCTTCTGTAAAGGGAGAAACCTTATGGACACCCAGATGCTGATCGGCTCGAAATTCGAGAAGGGCACCGAGACCGAGGAGCCGATCCTCAATCCAAAGACCGGGGCGACCATCCTCAACCTGCCCGAGGCTAGCCAGGCGCAGATCGAGGCGGCGGTCACTGCTGCCGAACAGGCGTTCGTCTTGTGGTCGCGCACCACGCCGGCGCAGCGCTCCGGCTATTTGCTGAAGATCGCCGACCGCATCGAAGCCGACGCGAAGGAGTTCGCCACGCTCGAGGCGCTCAACTGCGGCAAGCCGATCAACGCCGTGCTCAATGACGAAATCCCGGCGATCGTCGATTGCTACCGCTTCTTCGCCGGCGCCGTCCGTTCGATGCCGGGCGTCGTCGCTGGCGAATACATGCCCGGCCACACCTCGATGGTCCGTCGCGATGCCATTGGCATCGTCGCTTCCATCGCGCCGTGGAACTATCCGCTGATGATGATGGCCTGGAAGCTGGCGCCGGCGATCGCCGGCGGCAACACCGTCGTCTTCAAACCGTCCGAGCAGACACCGCTGACGGCGCTGAAGCTGGCAAAAATCCTTGCGGACATCCTGCCCGAAGGCGTCGTCAATGTCGTGCTCGGCCGCGGCGACAGCGTCGGCAACACGCTGATCAATCATCCCAAGGTCAACATGATCTCGATCACCGGCGATGTCGCCACCGGCAAGAAGGTGCTGCAGGCGGCCGCCAAGTCGGTCAAGCGCACGCATCTCGAGCTCGGCGGCAAGGCGCCGGTCATCGTCTTCGACGACGCCGACCTCGGCGCCGTGGTCAACGGCCTGCGTGCCTTCGGCTATTACAATGCCGGCCAGGACTGCACCGCCGCCTGCCGCATCTACGCCGGCAAGAAGATCTACGACAAGCTCGTCGCCGATCTCTCCTCGGCCGTCTCGACCATCAAGTACGACCGCCCCGACGATACCGAAAACGAAATCGGCCCGCTGATCTCGCGCCGCCAGCGCGACCGCGTCTCGAGCTTCGTCGAGCGCGCCTCGGAACTGAAACACATCGAGATCACCACCGGCGGCAAGCCGGGCGAGGGCTCCGGCTTCTATTACCAGCCGACCGTCGTCGCCGGCGCGCTGCAGGAAGATGAGATCGTGCGCCGCGAAGTGTTCGGCCCGGTCGTCTCGGTTACTCGTTTTTCGGAAGTCGACGAGGCGGTGAACTGGGCCAATGACAGCGACTACGGCCTGGCGTCATCCGTATGGACCAAGGATGTCTCGCGCGCCATGGCGACGGCCGCCCGCCTGCAATATGGCTGCACCTGGATCAACACCCACTTCATGCTGACCAACGAGATGCCGCATGGCGGGTTGAAGCAGTCCGGCTACGGCAAGGACATGTCGCTCTACGCACTGGAGGATTACACCGCCGTGCGGCATGTGATGGTTGCGCATGGCTAGTTTTGCCTTCTCCCCTCTTGTGGGAGAAGGTGGATCGGCGCGTAGCGCCGAGACGGATGAGGGGGTGTTCCAGCTTGACGCCAGCTTACCCCTCACACGGGTTGCCAACCGATTTGTGAAGGACAAATCGGGGCAATCCGGACCTCTCCCACAAGAGGAGAGGTAAGACCGCAGACCACTACTCCACGATGCGATAGATATTCCACAGGCTGGTGCCAGACACGACATAGGGCTCGATCTCCTTGCCCCATTTCGCGTGCGCGTCGATCTTGCCGATCTTGGCGAAGAACGCCTCCAACTGGGCCAGGCTTTCGACCTGGTGATGGGACTCGACCGTCGCCTCCCGCGCGCCGATCGAACCGGTCATGATCTGGAATTCCAGCTCGTCGAGGCCGACCTGTGACCCGATCTCGCGTTCCCATTTCTTCAACAGATCGAGCACGGTCTGCTTGTGTCCGAACTTGGCGTCGATCTGCCATCTGGCGCTGAACATCGTCTTCTCCTCCAGGTTTGCGGCCCAGGCCGCGGTTGATCCACGGTTGTTGATCTACTCGTCCCAGGCCTGCACGACGGTCTGTCTTGCGATCCGACCGTTCTTCAGCTCCAGCATCGCTGCGCAGAACACCTTGGTCCCGTCCGGATAGGCGCAGGCCTGGGTGAAGGCGAGGCTGTCGCCGTCGGCGATGGTGGTGTCGACCTTGTGGGTCATCGCCCGGCTGCAGATGTCGTCCCAGAATGTGGTGATCGCGGCGCGCCCGCGGATTTCACGCGGCTTGCTCGGCGGGTTGTTGCGGTCGATCACCCGCACCAGCGCGTCTTCGGCATAGAAGCTCGACAGCATCTTGCCGTCACGGGTTTCGATCGCCTTCTTGATCGCGGCGCCGTCCACTGTTTGGGTCTTGGTCAGCATTTCATCCTCCATTGGCCCGTCTTCCGACCGGGCGGTTGATGGTCGATGTGCCGTCCGGCGCTCATCGCCGGGCAGTGGTTCTTACTGCGACTTCGCCTTGACGGCCGCGAATACGTCGTCGGTCTGCTTCTTGAAGGTCGTCAGATCGACCTGGCTGCCGTTGAGCATCGTCGACCAATGGCGCACGATGGCGGACATCGCCACCGCCTCCTTGATCTCCTCGTCGCTGGCGCCGTTGAGCTTGGCCGCCTCGGTGTGGAAATAGATGCAGTACTGGCATGGGATCTGCGCCGCGACGGCGAGGCCCAAAAGTTCCTTGGTCTTGCCGTCAAGCGCCGTCTTCGGGTTGAGCTGCACGCCCTTAATCTCGGCCCAGGCGCCGGCGACGGCCACATCCGGCAGGGTCTTGAACATGTCCGGCACCGAGCCGAGCGTTGCCTCGATGTCCTTGTAGGCGGCCGCCGCGGACGCGTCCTCGGCCTTTGCGGGAGAGATGGCGAACAACGCGCCAACGCTTGCAGCAATCACAAGCAATTTGAGTGTCCGGTTCGACTTCAGCATTTCCTCCTCCGTTCGCAGCGCCTTTTCCAGCGACATCCGCCTAGCCTGCGTGGAGAGAATTGATAGCGCTTACCCGCCCATGGCCGCTTCGCCCGAAAGCGCCATGGCTCTCATGGCCCGTGCGGGCCAGGGTGCCTGGCCGAAAACGCCGCCGCCGCCGCCCGCGACGGCAGATCCAGCTTGAGCAGTATGTTGGCGACATGGCGCTTGACCGTGTGTTCGCTCAGCCGCAATTCGGCGGCGATCGCGGCATTGCTCTTGCCGTCGGCGACGAGGCTCACCACCTCGCTTTCGCGCGCCGTCAATGCGGCCGGCTCGGCGGTCTTGGGTTTGGGCCGGCAGGCGGGTTCCAGATGCTGTTCGGACGTCGCATGGACCAGCGCCAGCGGCTGCTCCAGCTCGTCGACACTGATGCGCCCGGCGTCGGTGAAATGCAGGCCCGACCCAGCCGCCAGATCGGCGATCAGACGCGACGCGATAATGTCGCCGCGGCCGGCATGGGCGGCCAGTTGCATTGCCACCCGCGCCGTCGTCCCAACGGGTGGACCGCGCACTTCGATCTCGCCGACATGCGCCCCTTGTGCGCTTGCCACGCCGATTTCCTGCGCCGCCTCGCGCAGCGCTGCCGCGCAGCGTATGGCGCGTGCCGGGCCGTCGAAGCGCGAAATCATCAACTCGCCATGCAGGCCCACAGAGCGCCCGCCATGGCGCCCGACCAGCAGCCGCCAGGTTTCCTGGAAGCGTTGGCTGCGTTCGCTCCACATCCGGTCGCCGAGCCGTGCCGTGTCGTAGATGCGTGTCACCAGCAGTGCGGCCAGCACGCGGTCTACTTCGCCCACGGCGCGTTCGCCGGTCAGGAATTCCTCGATCAGGTCGGCCACCCCATCGACATCGCCGGTCCAGATCGGATGGTCGCGTCCGGGACTCTCGACCAGCCGGGCGCCGGGGATCTTCTGTGCAAGGAAGCGGCTGGCATCGGGGTCGACCCGCGCATCGTTGCGGCGATGGATTACAAGCGTCGGCGCGCTGATCACGCTCAGGATATGGCGGATGTCGACGTCGGCGTTCATGCGGGCCAGCGCCGCCGCCGCCGTCGGGCTCGCCGACAATCGTTCGAAACGTGCCCACCACTGGGCGAAATGCGCGTCGTCGACCCGGCTCGGCGCGAAATGGGGCAGCGTGGCGCCAGTGCCCCAGGCTGTCTCCGCCATCTCGATGAAAGCGTCGAGGCGTTCGGGCGACATCACCCATTTGTGGAAATGCGCATAGCCGCCATAGAGCGCCAGCGCCCGTGTCCGCTCCGGATAGGTGGCGGCGAACAGCATCGCCATCGGCGCGCCTTCGGAGGAGCCGAGCAGCGCCGCACGACCGCTGCCGGCGGCGTCCATTACCGCGCGCACATCGTCCATCCGCGTCTCGAGACTGGGCAGGTTATGCGCGTCGACACGGTCGGACAGGCCGGTGCCGCGCTTGTCGAACAGGATCAGCCGAGAGAACGCCGAAAGCCGCTTCAAGAGCCTGGTGTAGCCCTCGTCTTCCCAGTGCAGGTCGAGGTTGGAAATGAAGCCCGGCACGAAGACGAGATCGAACGATCCCTGCCCGACCACCTGATAGGCGATCCGCACATCGCCGCTACAGGCGTATCGCGTCTCGATCGGCCTCACGAGATTTCCACCCCGGCCTGACGATTTCTGGTCGTCAAACCATAGCAGAACAGCGCAGATTGCGGCAGCTTAAACTTTAGCGATTGTGAATGTAAGCTGGCGCGGCTTGGCGGCTATTCCTGCGAGGCGGCGACGTCGGCAGGGGAGGGCTTGAGCCCGAGTTTGAGGTCGGCCGCAGCCGGCGTGATCGGTCGCTTGATCCTGGCGGAGGCGGCCACCACCAACTCGTTGAAGTTCCCGGTGCCGTCGTCCAGCATTTCGAAGAACTGCCGCCGCATCCTCGGCTCCCAGAACTTGTTGATGTGCTCGGCGACGCCGGCAATGCCTTCCTCGCGCGGCTTGGAATGGAAGAAGTCGGCGATCTGGTTTGCCATGCGCACCAGCTTCTCGGCGGTGCTCATAATGTGTTCTTCGTCATGCGACATGCTTGGCAACTCCGCAAACCACCCGGTCGGGGTGGGTGAAAATATCAAAATCGTCGCCGCGAACCAGCGCCACCAGCGTCATGCCGGACTCTTGCGCCGTGCGGATGGCAAGGGCGGTCGGCGCCGAGACGGCGATGATGAAGGCCGAACCGATAGAAGCCGTCTTCTGCACCATTTCGACCGAAACCCTGGATGTCACCACGACAGCACCGGATGCACCATCGATGCCGGCTTTGGCCAGCGCACCGGCCAGCTTGTCGAGCGCGTTGTGACGGCCGACATCTTCGCGTGCCATGACGATGCCCTTACCAGGCACATAGAAGCCGGCGGCGTGCACGGCTCCGGTCTCGGTGTGCAGCGGCTGCACTTTCGACAAAAGCTTGACCGAACGGACGATATCGTTGGCATCAAGCGTAAGCTTTGACACACCAACCGCGTCGACCGAACGCATCGCTTCCTCGATCGATTCGATGCCGCAGAGCCCGCAGCCGACCGGACCCGCGAGCCTTCGCCGCCGCGCTTCGAAGCGCGTGTTGGCTCGGTCCTTCAGCCGGATCTGGATGTCGATGCCGGCGCCATGGTCCTCGACCTCGATGGCTTCGATCTCCTCCGGCGCAGCTACAATGCCCTCGGTCAGCGAGAAGCCAAGCGCGAAATCCTCGAAATCGGCCGGGCTTGCCATCATCACCGCATGCGTGGTGCCGGCAAAGGAGAACGCCACCGGCGTCTCTTCCGGCACCATGCGGTTCGCCGTAGCAGTGCCGCTGGCGCGGTGCGCCAGCCGCGATACCTGCGTCGTGGCTTTGCGCCGCGCGCTCAAGGCTACTCCGCCGCCTGCAAAGACGCGATGCGCCGGCTCTGCTTGGCTTGCTCGTCATAGTCGCGCTGCCATTCCGACGGCCCATTGGAGGCGCCGACCTGCACCGCCGTCACCTTGTATTCCGGGCAGTTGGTCGCCCAGTCGGAGAAGTCGGTGGTAATCACGTTGGCCTGCGTGTCCGGATGGTGGAACGTCGTGTAGACCACGCCGGGCGACACCCGGTCGGTGATCAGCGCGCGCAGCGTCGTCTCGCCCGAGCGGCTGGTCAGCCGGACCCAGTCGCCGTCGCGCAAGCCGCGGTTCTCGGCATCGTGCGGATGAATCTCCAGCCGGTCCTCCGAATGCCACATGCTGTTATCGGTGCGCCTGGTCTGCGCGCCGACATTGTACTGCGACAGGATGCGGCCGGTGGTGAGCAGCAGCGGGAAGCGCGGCCCCGTCCTTTCGTCCGTCGCCACATATTCGGTACGGATGAACTTGCCCTTGCCGCGCACGAACCCGTCGATATGCATGATCGGGGTGCCGAGCGGCGCCTTCTCGTTGCAGGGCCATTGCACGGACCCGACACGGTCGAGCAGCTCGAAGGAGACGCCGGCGAAGCTCGGCGTGGTCATCGCGATCTCGTCCATGATTTCGGAGGGATGCTTATAGTTCCAGTCCAGCCCGATCGCGCGGGCAAGCTCCTGCGTCGCCTCCCAATCGGCGTAGCGCGCCTTCGGCTCAAGAACCTTGCGCACCATGTTGATGCGGCGCTCGGCGTTGGTGAAGGTGCCGTCCTTCTCCAGGAAGGTCGAGCCCGGCAGGAAGACATGGGCGTAGTTCGCCGTCTCGTTGAGGAAGAGGTCGTGCACGACGACGCATTCCATCGCGGCAAGGCCGGCTGCGACATGCTTGGTGTCGGGATCGGACTGCAGAATGTCTTCGCCCTGGATGTAGATGCCCTTGAAGCTGCCGTCGACGGCGGCGTCCAGCATGTTGGGGATGCGCAGGCCGGGTTCGTCGTCCAGCTTCACGCCCCACAAGGTCTCGTAGATATCGCGCACGGCTTCGCCGGAGATGTGGCGATAACCGGGCAGCTCATGCGGGAACGAGCCCATGTCGCAGGAGCCCTGCACGTTGTTCTGGCCGCGCAGCGGGTTCACGCCGACGCCGGGCCGTCCGATGTTGCCGGTGGCCATGGCGAGGTTGGCGATTGCCATCACAGTGGTGGAACCCTGGCTGTGTTCCGTCACGCCCAGGCCGTAATAGATGGCACCGTTGCCGCCGGTGGCGTAGAGGCGGGCCGCCCCGCGGATCAGCTCGGGATCGACGCCGGACAATTTGCCGACGGTTTCGGGGCTGTTTTCCGGCAAGGCGACGAACGATGCCCAATCCTGGAACTCCGTCCAGTCGCAACGTTCGCGGATGAAGGCTTCGTCGAACAAGCCCTCGGTGACGATCACATGCGCCAGCGCCGTCAGCACGGCCACATTGGTGCCGGGCTTCAGCGGCAGGTGGTAATCCGCTTCGATATGGGCCGACTTGACCATCTCGGTGCGGCGCGGATCGAGCACGATCAGCTTGGCGCCCTGGCGCAGCCGCTTCTTGAGCCGCGAGGCGAACACCGGGTGAGCGGAAGCCGGATTGGCGCCGATGATGACGGCGACATCGGTGAAGTCGACGGAATCGAAATCCTGCGTGCCGGCAGACGTGCCATATGTCTGGCCGAGCCCGTAGCCCGTCGGCGAATGGCAGACGCGTGCGCAGGTGTCGACATTGTTGTTGCGGAAACCCTGCCGCACCATCTTCTGGACGAGGTAGGTTTCCTCATTGGTGCAGCGCGACGAGGTGATGCCGCCGATCGCGGTGCGTCCGTACTGGTATTGGATGCGGCGGAATTCCTTGGCGGTATGGGCGATCGCCTCTTCCCAGCTTACTTCGCGCCACGGATCGGTGACCTTTTCGCGGATCATCGGCGACAGGATGCGGTCCTTGTGGGTGGCGTAGCCATAGGCGAAACGGCCCTTCACGCAGGAATGGCCGTGGTTCGCCTTGCCCTCCTTGTAGGGCATCATGCGAACGACTTCGTCACCCTTCACCTCGGCCTTGAACGAGCAGCCGACGCCGCAATAGGCGCAGGTGGTGACGGCCGAGCGCTCCGGCAGGCCCTTGGCAAGCACCGTCTTCTCACGCAGCGCATCGGTCGGGCAGGCCTGGACGCAGGCGCCGCAGGACACGCATTCCGAATCGATGAACGCCTCGTGCATTCCCGCCGAAACCCGGGATTCGAAGCCGCGTCCCTCGATGGTCAGCGCAAACGTGCCCTGCACTTCTTCGCACGCCCGCACGCAGCGCGAGCAGACGATGCATTGCGAGGCATCATAGGTGAAATAGGGGTTGGATTCGTCGCGGGCGATGTAATCGACTGCCAGCGAGCCATGGCCGGGCGCCACGCCACCTTCCGGCTTGACGTGGTTGCGGCCCTCGATGCCGTAGCGGTTCTCGGTCAGGCCGATCGACTTCGCCACCGCGTCGAACTCGCTGGCGCCGGTTCCGGCCTGTTCGTTCCAGCCGGTCGGATGGTCGGAGACGTAGAGCTCCATGACGCCACGGCGAATGGCATCGAGCCGCTCGGTCTGCGTGCGCACGATCATGCCTTCGCCGACAGGCGTCGTGCAGGATGCCGGCGTGCCGCCGCGTCCTTCGATCTCTACAAGGCAGACACGGCACGAACCGAAGGAGTCCAGCATGTCGGTGGCGCAGAGCTTCGGGATCTCGACCCCGCCCTCCATCGCGGCACGCATGATCGAGGTGCCTTCCGGCACGGTGATGCTGCGCCCGTCGACGTTCAGCGTGACCTGCTTCTGCGCCTTCGATTGCGGGGTTCCGTAGTCGATCTCTTCGACGAGGGAGGGGAAGTCGGCCTTGATGTTCATCTGCCAGCTCCTATTCGGCAGCCACGCGCACGGGCGCGGGCTTGAAGTCGTCGGGGAAATGGGTGATCGAGCTCATCACGGGGTAGGGCGTGAAGCCGCCCAGCGCGCAGAGCGAGCCGAATTTCATCGTGTTGCAGAGGTCGGTGACCAGAGCGAGGTTCTTCTCCGGCTCGATGCCCGCGGCGAGTTTGTCGATGGTCTCGACACCGCGCGTCGAGCCGATGCGGCAGGGCGTGCACTTGCCGCAGCTTTCGATGGCGCAGAACTCCATGGCGAAGCGCGCCTGTTTCAGCATGTCGGCGGTGTCGTCGAACACCACGATACCGGCATGGCCGATCAGCCCGTCCTTGGCCGCGAAGGCTTCATAGTCGAATGGCGTGTCGAACAGCGCGCGCGGGAAATAGGCGCCGAGCGGTCCGCCGACCTGCACTGCCTTGACCGGCCGGCCGGTGGCCGTGCCGCCGCCGATCTCGTCGACGATCTCGCCAAGCGTCATGCCGAAAGCGGCTTCGAACAGCCCTGCAAATTTGACATTGCCGGCGATCTGGACCGGGATCGTGCCGCGCGAGCGGCCCATGCCGAAATCCTTGTAGAAGGCAGCACCCTTGTCCATGATGACGGGCACAGAGGCTAGGCTGATGACGTTGTTGATCACCGTCGGCTTGCCGAACAGCCCCTTATGCGCCGGCAGAGGCGGCTTTGCGCGTACCATGCCGCGCTTGCCCTCGAGCGAATCGAGCAGCGCCGTCTCCTCGCCGCAGACATAGGCGCCGGCGCCGACCCGGATCTCCATGTCGAACGCGTGAGGGGAACCCAGCACGCTGGCGCCAAGAACGCCGGCCTTGCGGGCGATCTCGACGGCCTTGTTCATCGCCGCCACCGCATGCGGATATTCCGAGCGGACATAGACGAAGCCCTTGGTCGCGCCCGTGGCTATACCGGCGATCGTCATGCCTTCGATCAGCACGAAGGGATCGCCCTCCATGATCATGCGGTCGGCGAAAGTGCCGGAGTCGCCTTCATCGGCGTTGCAGACGATGTATTTGCGGTCGCCTGATGTATCGAGCACCGTTTTCCACTTAATGCCGGTCGGGAAGCCGGCGCCGCCGCGCCCGCGCAGGCCGGATTCGGTCACCTCTGCGACGATGGCGGCAGGCGTCAGCGCCAGCGCGTTCATCAGTCCATTCAACCCGCCATGTTTTTTGTAGGATTCGAGCGACAGCGGATCCGTGACGCCGCAGCGCGCGAAAGTCAGCCGCGTCTGCTTGGCCAGGAAGGGGATCTTGTCCGGCGCGCCCAGCCAGCGTTTATGATGGCCGCCGGTAAGGAAGCCGCTGTCGAACAGGCTTTTGACGTCGGACGGTTTGACCGGCCCGTAGGCGATGCGGCCGTTGGCTGTAGCGACTTCGACCATCGGTTCGAGGAAATAGGCGCCGCGCGAACCATTGCGCACGATCTTGGCCTCGATGCCGCGCTCGGCGAGTTCGCCGGCGATCGCCTTGGCGACCTTTTCGGCGCCAAGCGCCAGCGCACCGGAATCGCCGGGAATGTAGATACGCGGGATCATGAGCGCACCTCTGCAACGATCTCGTCGAGCTTCTCGTCATCGAGCCGTCCGATCACCTCGCCATCGAGCATGGCGGCGGGCGAACAGGCGCACAGGCCGAGACAGTAGACCGGCTCCAGCGTCACCGAACCGTCGCGGGTCGTTTCATGAAAGCCGATGCCCAGCAGTTGCTTCAACTTGGCGGCGATGGCATCCGAACCCATGGACTGGCAGGATTCCGCCTGGCAGAGCTTCAACACATGCCGGCCTGCCGGATGGCTTCGGTAATCGTGATAGAAGCTGACGACGCCGTGCACCTCGGCCCTGGAAATGTTCAGCGCCTCGGCGATGACCGGCAGCGCATCCTTGGGCACATGGCCGAACTCTTCCTGGATGCCGTGGAGGATCGGCAGCAAAGGGCCTTCGAGCCCCTTCATCTCCTGGATGATCGCGGCCGTGCGCGACGTAATCTCGGTACTTGCAGGCTGCATTGTCATGCAGCGCCCTCCCTATCGTAGCGACCCACGCATATCGGCCAAAAGCATCAAGCTGTTTTGGAACAACGACATGCGCGTGCCGCTTTATCGCTAAGTGCTTAAGAAACCAGAGAAAACCTCTGAAATCAATAAAGCGGTTTCGTTGTACGATAGAAATCTTCTATCGTTCCGTTTGACTAACCCTGTCTAGCGGAACGGTTGGCATGGAAATCGTCCGCCAGCGCCATTGCCTCGTCCAGCAGCGCCGAGACCAAAGGTGTGTGCGGTTCGCGCGGTGTCGCCACCAGGCCGACCGTGTGGCTGGCGTCTGGTTCGATGATTGGAATGGCCCGGATCGGTTCGGAAAAGCCGAATGTTTCCGCAAGGTTGAGCGGCATGATCGACGACCATTTGCCGGTGCGGATGTGCGAAAACAGCACGATCATCGAATTGGATTCCAGCGTCGGTCGCACCTGCACGCCGGCTTCGGCCAGATGCTGGTCGATGATGCGGCGGTTCTGCATGTCCGGCGTCAACAGGCACAGCGGCAGGCTTGAGAGCTCCGCCCATGTCACTTTGTCGCGGTCGGAATAGGGATTTCCCATCGCGGTGATCAGTTGGTAGCGCTCGTCATAGAGCGGCACGCTGGTCACCCGCCCCAGCGGCTCGTTGTCGAGATAGGTGATGCCGGCATCGATGTCGAAATTGCCGAGCAGCGACAGCACCTCGATCGAAGTCCGCGACAGCACCGAAAAGGTGACGCCGGGATGCTTTTCGCGAAATGGCGTCGTCAGCCGCGGCAGCATGGCGAGCGCCGTCGGGATGGCGGCGATGCGGATACGGCCCGAAAGTCCGTGGCGCGCCGCGCGCATTTCCTCGCGCATGGTCCTGGTGTCGCCGACGATGCGGCGTGCCCACACCAGCACCTGTTTTCCCTCCGGCGTCAGCCCCTGGAAGCGTGAGCCGCGCAGAACCAGCATGACGCCAAGCTGGCCTTCCAACTGCTTGATGCCGGCCGACAGCGTCGGCTGCGTGACGCCGCACACCTCCGCCGCCCGGCCGAAATGCTCCTCCCTGGCGAGCGCGATGAAGAATTCCAGCTTGTCGATCATGTGATCTTTCCGGTCGTTCGCTGCAAGGTCGGGGAAATTGTGCTCTACCGCAAGCGCCACGCACAATTGCCCTGCATCCACACCTTTAAGCCGGCTACCTGTTTCCCGCGGCTGAATGCGGCGCTATGTGGATGAAACTGGGAGATCGACCATGCTGGGCTGGTTCCGCAAGCTTTTGCCGCGCGAAGATCGCTTCTTCGACCTGTTCGAACGACATTCCCGCACCGTGGTCGGCGGCGCCGAGGCGCTGGAGCAGCTTCTCCAGGGCAGGGATATCGATCTCTGGTGCCAGAAAATCATCGATCTCGAAGATGAGGCCGACCACATCACCGCGGAAGTCCTGCTGGCTGTACGGCGCTCCTTCATCACGCCTTTCGATCGCGGCGACATCAAGGACCTGATCCAGTCGATGGATGACGCCATCGATATGATGCACAAGACGGTCAAGACGGTGAAGCTGTTCGAGCGCAAGGAGTTCGATCCGCTGATGCAGGAAATGGGTGGCGTCATCGTCGCCGCCGCCAAGCTGGTGGCCGAGGCGATCCCGCTGCTCAACAAGGTCGCAACGCATACTGTGCGCCTCAACGCCATCGCCGAAGAGGTGATGCGCGTCGAAAGCCGGGCCGACGACCTGCACGAGCAAGGGCTGAAGGATCTCTTCAGGAAGCACGGCAGCAGCGATCCGATGGCCTATATGATCGGAAGCGAGATTTATGGCCAACTGGAAAAGGTGGTCGACCGCTTCGAGGACGTCGCCAACGAGATCAGCGGCATCGTCATTGAGAATGTCTAGGTGATGGAAGCAACCATTGCCTTTCCCGTGCTGGCCGGCCTCGTCGCCGTCGCACTGTTCTTCGACTTTCTCAACGGCCTGCACGACGCCGCCAATTCCATCGCCACCATCGTTTCCACCCGCGTGCTGCGGCCGCAATATGCGGTGCTGTGGGCGGCATTCTTCAATTTCATCGCCTTCATGTTCTTCGGCCTCCACGTTGCCGAGACCGTAGGCAAAGGCATCGTCGACGTCAGCATCGTCACCCCGGCGGTGATCTTTGCAGCCCTGGTCGGCGCCATCGTCTGGAACATCGTCACCTGGATCGCCGGCATCCCTTCGAGCAGCTCGCATGCGCTGATCGGCGGCCTGGTCGGCGCCGGTGTTGCGAAGGCAGGCGTGGGCGCCATCGTTTGGACCGGGCTTGGCAAGACGGTCGCGGCAATCGTCTTGTCGCCAGCGACGGGCTTTATCCTGGCGCTCGTCCTGGTTCTCGTCGTCTCGTGGCTCTTCGTGCGCCAGACGCCGTTTGCGGTCGACAGCACCTTCCGCGTCATGCAGTTCTTTTCCGCCTCGCTCTATTCCCTCGGGCACGGCGGCAATGACGCCCAGAAGACCATGGGCATCATCGCCGTGCTGCTCTATTCGCAAGGCATGCTCGGCGCGACTTTCTACGTGCCGCTGTGGGTGGTCCTCACTTGCCAGTCGGCACTGGCGCTCGGCACCCTGTTCGGCGGCTGGCGCATCGTCCACACCATGGGCTCGAAGATCACCCGGCTGAACCCGATGCAGGGTTTTTGCGCCGAAACCGGTGGGGCGATCACGCTGTTTGCGGCGACCTGGCTCGGCGTTCCCGTATCGACCACCCACACCATCACCGGCGCCATCATCGGCGTCGGCGCCGCCCGCCGCGTCTCGGCCGTGCGCTGGGGCATTGCCGGCAACATCGTCATCGCCTGGATCGTTACCTTGCCGGCCACCGCTTTGATTTCGGCGCTCACCTACCTCGCGGTTGGCCTGGCGAGGTGAGGTGAAGAAATCTACCTGTCCACAAGGTTCAGGATGTTGCCGTCTGGATCCTTGAACCAGGCAACTTTCATTCCGTAACCGACGTGGAGATCGCCCTCCAGCGTCAAGCCCGGCATCTGATAGTGCTGGAAGGCGACGCCCTTCGACTTCAGCTCCTTGACGATGTTGCCGATCTCGTCGCCAACCATCCAGGTCACCGCTGTCGCCTTGTTGGTTCCGGCAAATTGGGAATGATAGACGTTGAGGGTGGTATCGCCGCTTTTGTACACGATCAGTTCGCCCCCCTCATCCTGCACCTGTTTCAGGCCAAGCGTTCCTTCGTAGAAAGCCTTGGCCTTTGCCAGATCGCTTACCGCCAGATTTGCCGTTGCGTTGCTGTTTGCGAGCATAATCGCCTCCTTCTCGGCTTGTCGGTCCCGTGCTGGTCGTTGAAATAGGTCGCTGCGATCGTTTGGCGACTGTCGGCTGGATTGATTGCTGGCCGCATCGGCGCTCGCTTATCTGGAGGACGTTTGGCGCGGATGAAATCCGGCAGGACCCGCCGGTTTTTCAGGCACGCCAAGACAGCCATTGCTCCACGGCTTGGTTCTGTCCGGAAACTGCATTATCTCAGGTGCAAGCTGCATCTCAGGCGCAAGCTGCGTAAGGAAAAACTGCCATGTCCGTCACCAAGGAAATCGTCACCGAGCGTCTGAAGACGGTCAACGGGCCGGATTTCACCGGCAACATCGTCGACCTCGGCATGGTTTCGGAAATTTTCATCGCCGACGGGAAGGTCTTCTTCTCGATTACCGTTCCCGCCGCCCGCGCCCAGGAAATGGAGCCGCTGCGCGCCGCTGCCGAGCGTGTCGTCAAGGCGATCCCCGGTGTCGCCGGCGCCGTCGTCGCGCTGACGGCGGAGAAGAAGGGCGGCGGCATGGAGGCGCCGGTTCCATCGCGCCCCGCACCCAGGCCCGTTCCGCCGGCTGCGCCCGCTGCCGCCGCGCCGCGTGCGGCTCCGCACGCGCCGGCCTCGCACAGCTCGGGCAAGCGTGGCGTACCCGGTATCGAGGCGATCATTGCCGTTGCTTCCGGCAAGGGCGGCGTCGGCAAGTCGACCACCGCCGTCAACATCGCGCTCGGCCTCGCCGCCAACGGCCTGCGCGTCGGCGTGCTCGATGCCGACATCTACGGCCCGTCCATGCCAAGGCTGCTCAACATCCACGGCCGGCCGCAGACCGTCGACGGCAAGATCCTGAAACCGATGGAGAATTACGGCCTGAAGGTGATGTCGATGGGTTTCCTCGTCGACGAGGAAACGCCGATGATCTGGCGTGGTCCGATGGTGATGTCGGCACTGACGCAGATGCTGCGTGAAGTCGAATGGGGCCGTCTCGACGTGCTCGTCGTCGACATGCCGCCCGGCACCGGCGACGCGCAGCTGACCATGGCCCAACAGGTGCCGCTGGCTGGCGCCGTCATCGTCTCGACGCCGCAGGACCTGGCCCTGATCGACGCGCGAAAAGGCCTCAACATGTTCAAGAAGGTCGACGTGCCGCTGCTCGGCATCGTCGAGAACATGAGCTATTTCATCGCCCCGGACACCGGCAAGCGCTACGACATCTTCGGTCATGGCGGGGCGCGGCGCGAGGCCGAGCGCCTTGGCGTCACCTTCCTCGGCGAGGTGCCGCTCGAGATGGGCATTCGCGAAAGCTCGGATGCCGGCACGCCGGTTGTCGTCTCCAAGCCCGACGGCGCCGAGGCGAAAATCTACCGCGACATCGCCTCGAAGGTCTGGGACCGGGTTAACGAAGAGCGTGGTGCTGCGGCAGCGGCGGTGCCGAGTATTGTTTTCGAGTAGCTTGTTCGGTAGCCGCCGCCGCTCTGCAGCCTAGGCCGCGCCGACCTTCTCGCCGAAGCTGGAAAAAAACTGTCCGGCCAGTTTCTTCGAGGTCGATTCGATCAACCGGCTGCCGAGCTGGGCGATCTTGCCGCCGACATCGGCCTTGGCCGCGTAGTTCAATATCGTGGCGTCGGGTCCATCTGCCGTCAGCGTCACGTCGGCGCCACCCTTGGCGAAGCCTGCAATGCCGCCCTTGCCTTCGCCCTGGATGGTGTAGGAGTGCGGCGGCTTCAGGTTCTTCAGCGTCACTTCGCCGTTGAACGTCGCCTTGATCGGTCCGATCTTCACCACCACGGTTGCCGCCATCTCGGTCGGCGACTTCATCTCCAGGCTCTGGCAACCGGGAATGGTCGCCTTCAAGACCTCGGGATCGTTCAGCGCTTCCCACACTTTTTGCAGCGGTGCGGCAATGCGCTCCTCGCCTTCGATCACCAAAGCCATGAAAACCTCCCGGACAAGACTGTCCGAACCCGTAACGCACGGCTTGGTGCGTGTCTATCGCACCAAAGTCCGGTTGCGACCGCACGCCCTCTTGCCTGCTCCCGCGCGTTGCCATATCGATTTGTCTTACAAATACGGAGACCATGATGGCAGGCGCCCCCACCCATAAGAAAAAATTTCGCTCGCAGGAGTGGTTCGACAATCCCGACAATCCGGGCATGACGGCTCTCTATCTCGAGCGCTATCTCAATTACGGCCTGACGCGCGCCGAACTGATGTCCGGCAAGCCGCTGATCGGCATCGCCCAGACCGGCTCGGATCTGTCGCCCTGCAACCGTCATCATATCGAACTGGCCAAGCGTGTGCGCGAAGGCATCGTCTCGATGGGCGGTATTCCGTTCGAGTTCCCCTGCCATCCGATCCAGGAGACCGGCAAGCGCCCGACCGCAGCGCTCGACCGCAACCTTGCCTATCTCAGCCTGGTCGAGGTGCTTTACGGCTACCCGCTCGATGGCGTCGTGCTGACCATCGGTTGCGACAAGACGACGCCGGCGCTGCTGATGGCAGCGGCCACCGTCAACATTCCGGCGATCGCGCTGTCGGTCGGGCCGATGCTCAATGGCTGGCACAAGGGCAAGCGCACCGGCTCCGGTACCATCGTCTGGGAATCACGCCAGCGCCTGTCGGCCGGCGAGATCGATTATGACGAGTTCATGGACATCGTCGCCTCGTCGGCGCCGTCCACCGGCTATTGCAACACCATGGGCACCGCCACCACGATGAACTCGCTGGCCGAGGCGCTTGGCATGCAGTTGCCGGGCTCGGCCGCCATTCCCGCGCCCTACCGCGAGCGTGGCCAGATTTCCTATGAGACCGGAAAACGCATCGTCGAGATGGTGCATGAGGATCTGAAGCCGTCCGACATCATGACGAGAGAGGCTTTCGAGAACGCCATCGTCGTCAATTCGGCCATTGGCGGCTCGACCAACGCGCCGATCCACCTCAATGCCATCGCCCGCCACCTTGGTGTCAAGCTCGACAATGACGACTGGCAGACGGTCGGCCTCAATGTGCCGCTGCTGGTCAATTTGCAGCCGACGGGCGAATATCTTGGCGAGGACTACCATCATGCCGGCGGCGTGCCGGCGGTCATTGCCGAACTGATGAAGGGCGACCTGTTGCCGCATCCCGGCGCACGCACCGTCAACGGCAAGTCGATCGGCGAGAATAGCGAGGGCGTCGCCAACGAAAACCCCGACGTCATCCGCTCTGTCGCCAAGCCGCTGAAGGCCAATGCCGGCTTCATCAACCTCAGGGGCAATCTGTTCGATTCGGCGATCATGAAGACCAGCGGCATCTCGCCCGAGTTTCGCGAGCGCTATCTGTCCAATCCTAGGGATCCCGAGGCTTTCGAAGGCAACGCCATGGTTTTCGACGGGCCGGAGGATTACCACGCCCGCATCGACGACCCGGCGCAAGGCATCGACGAACACACCATCCTGTTCATGCGCGGCGCCGGCCCGGTCGGCTATCCCGGCGGTGCCGAGGTCGTCAACATGCAGCCGCCGGCCTATCTCATCAAGAAGGGCATCCACGCGCTCGCCTGCATCGGGGACGGCCGCCAGTCGGGCACGTCGGGTTCGCCGTCGATCCTCAACGCCTCGCCGGAAGCGGCGATCGGCGGCGGACTGGCGCTGCTCAAGACGGGCGACCGGGTCCGCATCGACTTGCGCAAGGGCACGGCCGACATCCTCGTCACCGACGACGAGATCACCCGGCGCCGCGCCGAACTGCAGAACAATGGCGGCTTCCACTATCCCGAGCACCAGACGCCCTGGCAGGAGATCCAGCGCGGTATGGTCGCGCAGTTTTCGGAGGGAATGGTGCTGAAGCCGGCGGTGAAATACCAGGATGTCGCGCACACCAGCGGTGTCCCCAGGGACAATCATTGATTCTGGATCGACGGATGGCGGCTTGATCAAATCAGGCCGCCGTCGGTTTTCCGGTCAGCGTGTTGCATCGCGGCCGGGTAGGTCGAGAACGGCCACCGTCCTTGACAAGCGCGCCCAAGAAATCCACCATCATGACAAGGGGTGCATCGCGACGACCCCGTGAGGCGTCAGCCCAACGTTCGCGTCCAAGCTTCTCTTTTCAGGAGGTGGACGCCATGCCGTCAACAACCGCTATCACCGTACCGCAATTGTCCCGGCTCATAGGTCTGCCGGGCGCCCCAGTCATTGTCGATGTTCGCATAGATGAAGATTTCGACGCCGATCCGCGGCTGTTGCCGGCGTCGTGCCGTCGCGATTTCAAAACCGTTTCAAGCTGGGCGGCCACGTTCGCCGGCAAGCCGGTGGCCGTCGTTTGCCAGAGGGGGCAAAAGCTCTCGCAAGGCGTGACCGCATGGCTGCGCCATGAGGGGATATCAGCTGAATCTCTCGAAGGCGGGTTTGAGGCCTGGCGCGATGCCGGAGGGCTTTTGGCCCGCACCGCCAAGATGCCGCCACGCAATGAAAAGGGCGCCACCGTCTGGGTGACGCGATCGCGCCCGAAGGTCGACCGCATCGCTTGCCCGTGGCTGATCCGGCGTTTCGTCGACCCCGACGCAGTGTTCCTGTTCGTCGAACCCGCTGAAGTGTTGGCTGTTGCCGACCGCTTTCAGGCCGTGCCGTTCGACATCGACAATGTGTTTTGGAGCCATCGCGGCGAGCGCTGCACCTTCGACACGATGATCGAGGAGTTCGGGCTGGAATCCGCGGCGCTCGATGGCCTCGCTGCAATCGTGCGCGCGGCCGACACTGCAAGCCTCGACCTGGTGCCTCAGGCGGCCGGCTTTCTGGCTGCCTCGCTTGGTTTGTCGCGTATGTACCGCGACGATCTGGAACAACTGGAAGCAGGCATGCTGCTCTACGACGCGTTCTTCCGCTGGTGTCGCGACGCCACCGAAGAAACGCACAACTGGCCGGCTGCGGGTAAGCCGTCGTGACCGCTCTTGTCCCGGACAATAAGGCGGGAACCGTCCCGGTGCCGGCTGCACCAACCTTCACCGAGGCCGTGAAGGTCTGGGCGAAAATCGGATTGCTCAGCTTTGGCGGTCCGGCCGGGCAGATCGCGCTGATGCACAAGGAACTGGTCGAGGAGCGGCGCTGGATCGGTGAGCGGCGTTTCCTGCACGCGCTGAACTACTGCATGTTGCTGCCTGGCCCGGAAGCCCAGCAACTCGCCATCTACATCGGTTGGCTGCTGCACAGGACGGCCGGCGGCCTTGTCGCCGGCATCCTGTTCGTCTTGCCGGGCGCGCTCGTCATGCTCGCCTTGAGCAGCCTCTACGTCCTCTATGGCGACGTGCCGCTTGTCGCGGCGCTGTTTTTCGGGGTCAAGGCGGCTGTGCTTGCCATTGTCGTCGGGGCGGTGGTCCGGATCAGCCGGCGTGCCCTCAAGAACCGGGTCATGGTGTCGATCGCGGTCGCGGCGTTCATCGCCATCTATGCGTTGAATGTGCCCTTTCCGCTCATCGTCCTGCTAGCCGGCCTGACGGGATGGCTGGGGGATCGCATTGCTCCCGGCCTGTTTTCCGGCTCGGCCCATGGCAAGGACGATGTTGCCGACTTCAAGGGAGCGGTCGACCTGATGTTCGAACGTGGCGAACTGGCCCATGTCAAACCGACCAGATGGCATGCACCGCGCACCGTCGCGATCTGGCTGCCGCTCTGGCTCGGGCCTGTTCTTTTAATCTGGTGGTTCACCGGCTCTGCAAGCGTCTGGACCGAGATAGGCCGGTTCTTCAGTCTCATGGCTGTCGTCACCTTCGGTGGCGCCTATGCGGTCCTCGCTTATGTCGCACAGGCAGCCGTCCAGTCCTTCGGCTGGCTGGCGCCGGGTGAAATGGTCGATGGCCTTGGGCTCGCCGAAACGACGCCAGGGCCGCTCATCCTGGTGCTGCAGTTCGTCGGCTTCATCGCCGCGTTCCGCCATTCCGGCTCGCTGGACCCGTTGGTTGCCGGATCGCTGGGGGCTTTGCTCACTCTGTGGGTGACGTTCACGCCTTGCTTCTTCTGGATATTCCTCGGTGCGCCCTACATCGAGGCCTTGCGCGGCAACAAGGCACTGTCGGCCGCACTGGGCGCGATCACCGCCGCCGTTGTCGGGGTAATTATGAATCTGGCCCTATGGTTTGCCTTGCACGTCATCTTCCGTGAGGTGCACGCGACGGGCCTTGGCATGAACGTGCCGGTGCCTTCGTCGATCGACTGGCGCGCGGCCTTGCTTTCCGTGGCCGCCATGGTCGCCATCCTGAAGCTGAAAGTCGGCATGCTGCCGACACTCGCGCTATCCGCCCTTGCAGGGATCTTGCTGGCGGCGGCTGGTTAGACAGCACCGCCTTTGCAATCCGCTTGCCCACCACCTAAGTGGGCTGGAAATGGAAGGAAACATCATGGCCGGACGGCGATCTTCCCTCGGCTTCCTCGGAGTGTTCGGCCGTTCGGGCGATTTGAGGCAGCTCGACGATGCATTGCGCGGCGCCGATCTGCATCCAGCCCTTGTGCCGGAGGGCGTGAAGCTTACCCTCGTCAATCTCATGAAGGATCGCTGGCCCGACGAGCCGCCACCGGGCACCTATGCGTCGGTGGCACAATTATGCAGCTATTGCATCGCGGGTCCCGAAACCTTCGAGCAAGCCAATGGCCATGAGCGGACGCTGGGAGCCGAGCGCCGCATCGAGGCGGCGCTTGAAGCCGGTGACAGCCTCGACGCGCAGATCGTGCTGATGACGCTGCATGCCAAGCTCATCAACCCCGAAGTCGTCGACCGATACGGGCTCAGCGCTGAATGACGCGAAAGGCAAGATCTGCCTGATTCTCCTAGAGCAATTCTAGGAAAAGTGTGAGCGGTTTTCCGTCTAGAATTGCGTCAAAACAAAGAGTTAGAGCAGATCGCCGTTTCCGTGAAACGGTGAATGCTCTAAGGCAGCCGAGCCGTTCAGGCCCGGCTGATCTCCTCGAGATACCAGCCGATGTAGCGCAGTTCGTTGTATTCCATCGGCGCGATAGGTCCGGGCACGAAATAGTGCGAGCGCACGCCGCGCGCAGTGTGCTCGATGATCTTCTTGTCCTCTTCGGTAGTGATCTTCCACAGCCAGGTCAGCTTCTCCAGATCGTAATCCTGGCCCTCGACCGCGTCGCCGCGCACCAGCCAGATCAGCTCCATCTCGCAGGTGCCAGCCGTTTTCGGGATGAAGCGGTAGATCATGCCGTGATCGGGATAGCATACGAGGAAGGTCGTGCCGCCGAGATGGATGGAAGTGACGCCACCGTCATAGTCGGAGAAGCGTCCCATCAGCGGGGCCACCGGCGATCCATCCTGGCTGCCGCTCGAAACGCCGTCATAGAGCGCATAGCGGAAGGTGTGGATTGCTTCCTGACCGGCCGCCGAGTTCTGCCAGCGGTTGGCGCTGCCGATCTCGATGCCGAGCGCGCAGGTGCGTTGCTCCATCGCCGCATTGAGCTGCTCGATCATTTCTGCCGGCTTTTCCAGCGCATGCGTCTGCGAATATTCCGGATGCGCCGGCCCGCAATGGTAACATTCGACATAGTTCTCGACGGCGAGCTTCCAGTTGGCGTCGAGCGGATAGGACTGACGATACGCAACCTTGGCGTCGCCCCAGCCATACTGGCCGCAGCTCGTTCGCAGCGACTGTTCGATAGGATCGAAATCGAGCGGCGTCTCGGCGAAGGAAATGAAGACCAGACCGGATGCGACGCGGGCATGAAGCTTCTTCAGGCCGTGCGCCGTGCGGTCGAAATCCTTCGGCATCAGGCGGGCAGCGCGCAACGATCCGTCATTGGAATAGGCCCAGGCGTGGTAGGGGCACACGAACATCTTCGCGTTGCCCTTCTGCTTAGTGCAGACCTCGGCGCCGCGGTGGCGACAGACGTTGAGCATGGCATGCACGGTGCCATCCATGCCGCGTGTCAGGATGACCGCCTCGTCGCCCAGTTTGAACAGCTCGAAATCGCCGGGGTTCGGGATAACGCTGGCGTGGGCCAGGCAATGCCAGTGGCGGCGAAAGACCCGTTCCATGTCGCGCTCGAAGATCGCCGGGTCATGATAGAAGGCACGCACCAGGCCGTGGCCTGGCCGATGAGATGCCACCAGCCGATCGATCGCGTCGCCGTCGGTGGGGGCTTGCTGGATAGGATGCACACTCATTTGTCGTTCTGCCCGATGGTTGGTCGTGTATGGCTGTATGGCTGCACGAGACTTGTCTCCGGTCAGCCGCCCATATGCGTGCGCGGCAGGTGGATCAGGTTGCCGAAACGGGCACGCAATCTGTCGTCGACCTGTTTTGGCACATGGCGCGGAAATCGTTCGGCAAGAATGCGCTTCTTCTCGGTGATCGCACGCAGCAATATATCAGGCCGGCCTTTTTCGTTCCATTCCTTCGGCGAGGAACGATCGCCGAGGGCAGGATAGAAGTGCTCGGTCTGCATCAGCTTGAGCGTTTGTTCGTTGTCGAGATAGTGGCCCGGACCCTTGAGGCAGACCTCCGCGATGCTGTCGATCGACAGGGCCTCGTCAGTCACGTCGATGCCACGCGCGCAGCCCAGGCAATGACCGAGCATGTCGTTGTCGATGACCAGGCTCTCCAGGCAGAAGCCGAGCAGCGAGGCATGCATGCCGGCCGCCTCATAGACGAGGTTGAGGCCGGAGAGGCCGGCCATCACATTGGTGATGCCCTTTTCGTAGCCGGACTGAATGTCGGGCAATTTCGAATCCGTCATGCCGGCGGCGGAGCCACCGGGCAGGTCGTAGAATTGCGCCATCTGGGCACAGGCCGCCGTTGCCACCGACTGCTCGGCCGACCCGCCGGCCATGGCGCCGGTGCGCAGGTCGGACATGAACGGCCATGCGCCGAAGATCGCCGGATGGCCGGGCTTGAGCGCGTTGACATAGACCAGGCCGGCCAGCACTTCGGCCACTGCCTGCACGACGGCGCCGGCCATCGCCGCGGGTGCCGTCGTGCCGGACTGGCCGGTCGACAGCAGCAGGATCGGGATGCCGCCTTCGACGCAGGCCTCGAGCACGCCGCAGGCATCCTCGGCGAACCTCATCGGCGGCACGACGAATGAATTGGAGTTGGAAACGAATGGCCGGGCGCGGAAATTCTCCTCGCCTCCGGCGATGGCGTACAGCATTTCAAGTGCAGGCTTCACGTTCTCACGCACCGTGAAGGATGTTCCGACGTGCTTCGATGTTCCCATCACACAGGCATAAAGCGTGTTGAAATCCATCTCGAGCGGATCGGCGATGTCGCGCGCCACCATCGGCCGCTGGAAGAAATGAATGTTGTCCAGCCCGTCGACGATGCGGGCGGCATCATAAATATCCTGCAGCTTGGATTCGCGGTACTCACGCTTCTCCAGATCCACCAGGTGCACGGCGATGCCTGCCGTGCCGTAGTGCACGCGCTTGCCCTGGACCACCATGTCGTGCCTGGGGTCCTGGCCATGAAGCGTGAAATGTCGTGCCGCCCGCTTGATGGTGTCGAGCACGAGCGCGCGCGGAAAGCGGACCCGGCCATCGTCGCCATGGATCGCCCCCACCTTGGTCAGCACCTTTATGCAGGAAGGAATGGCGTTGGCGAAACCCACTGTCTCCAGAAGCGTCAGTACGCCTTCGTGGATACGCTCGCGGTCATCCCCGCGAAGCGGCCCGTAGCCGCCGCCCTCGATGGCCTTGTGCTGTGGTCTGGTATCCTCCACCAGGGGAGATGATCGCATGGCATGTCCTGTTTCGCGAAGACCGGAGCGTTGTGGACGACGGTTCGCCGGCGTGTCCTGCTGTTCGACAGCCACTGGCATGGAGCACTCCAACTTCGTCGGCAGGAACTCGTGGCGGTTGGTCCACCATCGGCCTGCTTCTTCCCCTGATGACGCCGACTATGCCGCCGGCACTGGCCCATCCTATGGGCCAGCTGGCTCAGTTCCATGTGCCAGAACTAAAATACCGGAGCCGCTGCGAGCGGCTCCGGTCACGAGAGGTCGATGATGGATCAGGCGGCCGCGGGTCTGCGTCCGGCGGCCGTGGCCAGTTCGCGGATGCCTGGCTCGATGTGCTGTAGCGCGATCGACGAGATGCCCAGCCGCATGAAACGCGAAGGCTTTTCAGTGCGATCGAAGAAGCGGTCGCCTGGCTCGATGATGACGCTGCGCGAGGCCGCTGCCTCGGCAAGCCCGCGCGAATCGGTGCCGCGCGGCCCTTCGAGCCACAGCGACGTACCGCCGGCCGAATCGGTCGAACGCCATTCCGGCAGGAAGGCGGAAATCGCATGGACCAGCCGCTTGCGCCGCTCGTCGAAGGCTGACGACAGCCGCCGCACCAGCGCCTCGTGGTGGCCGAGCGACAGGAACAGTGCGACGGCGCGCTGATTGTTGGCCGGCGGATGACGCAGCATGAAGCGGCGCAGCGCCCGGAGCTCCGCGATCAGTCCGGCGGACGCCACGATGTAGCCGAGCCGCAGGCCGGGAGCCAGCGTCTTGGACATAGAGCCGACATAGACCACGCGGCCGGAACGATCGAGGCTCTTCAGCGCTTGCTGCGGTGCCTCGTCGAGAAGCTGGCTGTCATAGCCGTCCTCGATGATGATCTGGTTGTAGCGGTTGGCGCGCGCCAGAAGATCCTGCCGCCGTTCCGCCGACAACGGCACCATGGTCGGGCAATGATGGCTGGGCGTGACGAAGACGAAGCCGGAATCATTGGGAATAGAAGCAGTTACGATGCCGGACTGGTCGACCGGCACCGGCTGTATCTCTGCGCCCGCAAGGCGGAAGATCGAGCGCGCGTCGGGGTAACCGGGGTCCTCCATCGCCACCTTGGAGCCCTTGGACATCAGCAGCGTCGCCAGCATGTAGAGCGCGTTCTGGGCGCCCAGCGTGACGATGATCTCGTCGGGATTGGCGAAGATGCCGCGCCGGGGCAGGAGCCGCGCCTGGATCTGCTCGATCAGCAGCGGATCGTCACGGTCGACCATGTCGGACGCCCAGTTGCGGATTTCCAGCACGGCAAGCGCCATGCGGTTGCACTCGCGCCATTCAGCGGTCGGGAACAGCGCCGGGTCGAACTGCCCGTAGACGAAAGGATAGGACGACTTGATCCAGTTCTCGTGCTTGGCCGGCGGCGGCATGTCGCTTGCGGCGATCTTGCGGCGTGCCTTCCAGTCGATCTCATTGGCCTGGTCGGGCGCCTTCTGGTGCGGCTTGGCCGGTGTCGCCAGCACATCGGGATTGACGAAATGGCCACGCCGCTCGCGCGCCACCAGGAAACCCTGGTCGACGAGCTGCTGGAACGCCAGCACCACGGTTCCGCGCGCCACGCCGAGTTTTTCGGCCAGGATGCGGCAGGAAGGGAGCGGCATCGAAGCGGCGATCTGGCGGTCGAGAATGGCGGCTACGATGGCCTGGCGGATCTGCGCCTGCAGGGTTTGGCCGGATTCGGCCGAAATCCGGAACAGGCCGGACCATATCGCCGTGTCGTTTCGCTGTGGCATGGGAGATTTCCTCGATGGCCAGCCTTTTTCGTTTGGCTGGACCAGCCGAACGTAACCGTGGCACAAGGGGTTGCGCCAATCAATTTTTCTGATCGTTGGGATTTATGCCAGTGATCCTTCACGTCCTTTTGATGCCGCGTTGCGGCATCGTGGGGTGACGCGGCGCTTCATCCCGGCGATGACATGGTGCGTCATGGCGGCGTGTGGGTGTGCGTCATCGCTGCGCATTGATCCGGGTGGAGTTCGGCCCGATAGATTGTCGCGACGACACGCGCCGGAAACATCCGGTCCGTAATGATGGCTCGAGGTCTCGGAGTTTGGCAGTGGATCAATCGTCCTTTCAAAAACAGCTCGCCGCCTTGCGCGACCACCGCGCGGCGGCGCCCGCCAGCATGCGCCAGGCCTTCGCCGCCGATCCCAAGCGGTTCGTGGAATTCTCCGCCACCGACGGCGATCTGCTGCTCGACTGGTCGAAATGCGCGGTCGACGCGACCACCATGGAGCTGCTGGAAAAGGTCGCCCAGGCCGCCGATCTTGAAGGCCGCCGCGCCGCCATGTTCGCCGGCAAGAAGATCAACGTCACCGAGGACCGTGCCGTGCTGCACACGGCGCTGCGCAACCTGACCGGCAAGGGCGTCACCGTCGATGGCCAGGACGTCAAGGCGGACGTCATCGCCGTGCTCGACGCCATGGGCGCCTTTGCCGATGCCGTGCGCTCGGGCAAGGCGGCCGGCGCCACCGGCAAGAAGATCACCGACATCGTCAACATCGGCATCGGCGGTTCCGATCTCGGCCCGGCCATGGCGACGCTGGCGCTGGCGCCCTATCATGACGGGCCGCGCGCGCATTACGTCTCCAACATAGACGGCGCCCATATCCACGACACGCTGAAGGGCCTCTCCGCCGAGACCACGCTTTTCATCATCGCTTCCAAGACCTTCACCACCGTCGAAACGATGACCAATGCGCAGACGGCGCGCGACTGGGTGCAGAAGGCGCTCGGCAAGGAAGCGGTCGGCAAGCATTTCGCCGCCGTCTCGACCGCGCTCGACCTGGTGGCCAAGTTCGGCATCGCGCCCGATCGCGTCTTCGGCTTCTGGGACTGGGTCGGTGGCCGCTATTCGCTCTGGGGCGCCATCGGCCTGCCGGTGATGATCGCTGTCGGCCCGCGGAATTTTCGCGCCTTCCTTGATGGCGCGCATGAGATGGACGAGCATTTCCGCACCGCGCCGGTGCAGGAGAACCTGCCGGCGCTGCTGGGACTGGTCGGCTGGTGGCATCGCGTGATCTGCGGTTACCGGGCGCGCGCCGTCATCCCTTACGACCAGCGCCTGTCCAGGCTGCCGGCCTATTTGCAGCAGCTTGACATGGAATCGAACGGCAAGAGCGTCACCCTCGAAGGCACGGCGGTGACGACGCCGACCGGACCGCTGGTCTGGGGTGAGCCCGGCACCAACGGCCAGCATGCCTTCTTCCAGCTGCTGCACCAGGGCACCGATTTCATTCCGGTCGAATTCCTTGCCGCGGCCATCGGTCACGAGCCCGATCTCAAGCACCAGCATGATCTGCTGCTCGCCAACTGCCTGGCGCAGTCGGAAGCGCTGATGAAGGGCCGCACGCTGGAGGAGGCGCGCGCCCAGATGCTGGCCAAGGGCATGAAGCCGGCCGAGGTCGACAAGATCGCGCCGCACCGCGTCTTCTCGGGTAACCGTCCCTCGATCACCATCCTCTACAGAAAGCTCGACCCGCGCACCTTCGGCCGGCTGATCGCGCTCTACGAGCACCGCGTCTTCGTCGAGGGCACGCTATTCAACATCAACTCCTTCGACCAATGGGGCGTCGAACTCGGCAAGGAACTGGCCACCGGCCTGTTGCCTGTCGTGGAGGGCAAGGAAAGTGCCGCCAATCGGGATGCATCGACCGCTGGCCTTGTGGGATTCATCCAGCATTTGCGTGGCTCGGAGTGAAAAGCTTGGCAGACATCAAGGGAATATTGTTCGACAAGGACGGCACGCTTGTCGACTTCAACGCCACCTGGCTCGGCGTTGCCGACTTCATGGCCATGGATGCGTCGGAAGGCGATCGCTGGAAAGCCGACAGGCTGCTGGCCGCTGCCGGCTTCGATTTCGCCAACAAGCGTTTCAAGCCGGACTCCATCTTTGCCTCCGGCACCAATCTCGACGTCGTCGAATTGTGGTTCCCACGCCTGTCCAACGAGGACCAGATGCTTGCGGTTGCCCGCTTCAACGAGATCACCTCCGTACAAGGCTCGGCGATGGCCGTGGCGCTGCCGGGCATCGTCGATACGCTGACGGCACTGCACAGGAAATCCTACCGGCTTGGCGTCGCCACCAACGATTCGACCAGCGGCGCGGAAAAGACGCTGGTCACGCTCGGCGTCGCTCAATTGTTCGACGCGGCCTATGGCTACGACGCGGTGGCCAATCCGAAGCCGGCGCCCGACACGATCCAGGCCTTTAGCGATCTCACCGGCCTCAAGCCGGCGGAAATCGCCATGGTCGGCGACAACCGGCACGACCTCGAAATGGCACGTGCCGGCGGCTGCGGGCTGGCGGTCGGCGTGCTCTCCGGCACCGGCACCCGCGAATCGCTGGCCGGCATTGCCGATGTGGTTTTGGATTCGGTCGCCGACCTGCCGGATTTTCTCTCGGCACGGGTCAAGGAGACGATCTGACGGACAAGGTCGGGGATCAAATCAACCGGGCTTTCCCCAATAGCCGAGAATAGGTGGACTTTCGACGTTGAAACTGGCGATCCAAGTCACCGGTGTCGGTCTGGCATTGCCGCGAGGACAAGGCGGAGAATATCTCCCATTCGAGCATGACTTATGCCGTGATCGACTCTTGCCGATCTGTGCACGATGACGAGATCAAGCGTTGGAACAACGACAATGTACTGTCCACCGAAGCCGCTCGCATAGAACATCGGCGCATGGACGCTGATGCTGTCGCCGGGCGCATTGGCCGCTGCCGTCCACCAAAGGTAGCCGTAGCCCCTACCTCCTCCAATGTCCGACTGTGGGCGAGTACTTTCCCGAACCCAGCTCTCAGGGACAAGCTGGCGCCCTCCCCAGCGACCACCGTGAAGGTAGAGCAGGCCGACGCGCGCGAGGTCGCGGGCGGTCATGCTGAGCTTGTAGACAGGATGTAGGGATTCCCGGCCCCCGAGATAGTGACCGTCCTCTCGTTCGAAGTCCTGCATTCCGAGAGGACCTGCGACTCGCATGGCAAGCGCCTCGAATACGGTCTGGCCTGTTTGACGCTCCAGAACCGTACCGAGCACGTTGAAATCCCAGTTGTTGTAGAACCAGCGCGAGCCGGGTGCGTGGCTGCCGCGTTCTGGTCGCCCATGGTCCGTATTGTAGACCGAGGGCAGATAGACGCCTGATCGGGCTCCCAGGAGGTCCGCGACTGTGGCTTGCTGCTCAACTTGTGTGAGCGGTTGGAAATCATCGATATGCAGTTCTGCGAGCGTCGCGTTCAGATCTATCCTGCCTTCCGCAATGTAGATGCCGTAGAGGACGTTGATCAGGCTTTTCCGGACGGAAGCCACGCTCGACTTCTGAGCTAAGTCACCCCACTGAAAAACGACGCTTCCGCCGGCGATGATCATCAGAGCTGTTGAGCGACCGTCCGCCAAATCGTGGGCAAGAGCGGCGAGGCGCCGGGTGGACCAGCCGAGGCTTGCCGCCGATACTTCGGCCCACTCTATCTCCGGAAAAATCTGGTCGCTCCTAGCAAAAGGTGCTTGGTCTCCTGCCATTTCTCCTCCGAATCGTCGCCCTTGACCGGAAATTGGGAGAACAAGTTCGAACACAGCACACCTGCCATAAGAAAGGTGGGCGTGCGCAGAGGGTCCAACCCAGTCATCGAGAGCGATCGGGCTTTGCTTCCTCCGTTAGCGCTCTCCCGCCTCAAACGAAAAGACACCGCTCGGCTTAGTCGCAGCCCCCTTCGCGTCGCCGAAATCCGGCACCTTGTATTCGGCGAGCAATCGCAGCCGGGACAGCGGCAGGTCGTTGCGGCGGGGATCTCCGACCAGCACCTCGATGCCGGCCGCCAGGCAGCGGTCGAGGAACGGGATAACCCGCAGAGCAACCTCAGGGCCGTAGAACACGTCGCCGGCAAGCACGAGCTCGACCGCCGGCGGGGGACCCGTGGTAATGTCCTTGTCGACAATGGCGATCTCGACGCCGTTGGCCGCGGCATTGAGGCCGATCGCGGCAACGCCGTTACGGTCGATCTCGGCGGCGATCACTTCGCGCGAACCGGCCTTGGCTGCGGCGATGCCGACAAGGCCGGAGCCGGCACCAAGGTCGAGCACGCGGCGACCGGCTACCGTTTGCGGATGATCCAGTATATGGCGCGCAAGCACCGCGCCGCCGGCCCACACGTAAGCCCAGTAAGGCGGCTGCGGCTCAGGTCCATTGTTGTCCGCCTCGATCGTGTCGTCATCGTCGTCAGCGCTTTGGTGCGTATCGGTAAGCCGTCTCAGGCCACTGGCCGGGTGCGGTGTAAAAAGCTGGATCTCAGGCACCGACGGCACCGGGGCGAGGCGCATGTTCGTCCTGATGAACTCTGCCGGGTCAGGACGGCAAGGTGCATCTACGGCATCCGCGCCGACGGCTGCAATCATTCGCGCAGCGCTCGCCGCAGGATCTTGCCGACCGGCGTCTTCGGCAGTTCGGTGCGGAATTCGATGTATCTGGGCCGCTTGTAGCCGGTCAGGTTCTCGCGGCAAAAGGCGGTCAGTGCCTCGGCGGTCAGCGCCGGATCCTTCCTGACCACGAACAGTTTCGGCACCTCGCCTGAATGCTCGTCCGGCACGCCGATCGCCGCCACTTCGAGCACACCCGGATGCATCGCCACGACTTCCTCGAGCTCGTTGGGATAGACGTTGAAGCCCGAGACCAGGATCATGTCCTTCTTGCGGTCGACGATCTTGGTGTAGCCGCGCTCGTCCATGAAGCCCATGTCGCCGGATTTGAAGTAGCCGTCCTTGGTCATCACCTTGGCGGTCTCATCCGGCCGGTTCCAGTAGCCCGCCATCACTTGCGGCCCCCGGATGCAGACTTCGCCGACCTCGCCGAGCGGCAAATTGTTGCCGTCTTCGTCGCGGATGGCGATCTCCGTCGAGGGCAGCGGCAAGCCGATGGTGCCGGTGAAGTCGCCGGCGGTGAACTTGTTGGCGGTGGCCACCGGCGAGGTTTCCGAGAGGCCGTAGCCTTCGGTGACCGAACATCCGGTCAGCGCCTTCCAGCGTTCGGCGACGCCCTTCTGCACCGCCATGCCGCCGCCCAGCGTCAGCACCAGCGGCTTGAAGTCGAGCTTGCGGAAATCCTCATTGTTGAGCAGCGCGTTGAACAGCGTGTTGAGGCCGGGAAAGATGTGCACCGGATATTTCTGCAATTCCTTGACGAAGCCTGGGATGTCGCGCGGATTGGGAATGAGCACATTGCGGGCGCCCTGCTGCATGCCCATCAGCGCGTTCACCGTCAGCGCGAAGATATGATAGAGCGGCAGCGCGCAGATGAAGTTGGGATGCGCGGGTTTCGGCTTGATCGTGTAGGCGTCCTCCATCCACTGCGCGTTCTGCGCGACGTTGGCGAGCACGTTGCTGTGCAGCAGCGTGGCGCCCTTCGAGACGCCCGTGGTGCCGCCCGTATATTGCAGGAAGGCGACATCGTCGGCTGCCACCTTGGCCGGCCTGAAGCCCATACCGGCGCCGGCCTTCATGGCGGCATTGAACTTGACATGGCCGGGCAGCGACCATGCCGGCACCATCTTCTTCACGCGGCGCACGACGAAATTGACGATTGTGCCCTTCAGCCCGCCAAGCATGTCGCCCATCGCGGCGACCACCACATGCTTGACCGCGGTCCTGGCGATCACCGCCTGCAAGGTGTTGGCGAAGTTCTCCAGGATGACGATGGCTTGCGCCCCGGAATCCTTCAGCTGGTGTTCGAGCTCGCGCGGCGTGTAGAGCGGATTGATGTTCACCACCACATAACCCGCTCGCAAGATCGCCATCATCGCCACCGGATATTGCAGCACGTTGGGCATCATCAGCGCGACGCGCGCGCCTTTCTGCAGGCCCTTCGATTGCAGGTAGGCGCCGAAGGCCGCCGACAGCCGCTCGACATCGGTGTAGCTGATGGACTTGTCCATGCAGGTGAAGGCCGGCTGCGCGGAAAACTGCTTGCAGGCGGCGACGAGGAAATCGCCGATCGAGCTGTAGGGCAGGGCGCCGATCTCCGCCTGCACGTTTTTCGGATAGCTCTTGAGCCACGGCTTTTCCGGCAAGCCGGCGGCCAACGCCGTCAGCGCTTTCGGCAATCGGTTGGCGGTGGCGTCGGCCGGCTTTGCCGCCGGTGGGGCCTTCACCGCTGCCGCGGCCTTCGACGCCGGCCTGGCAGCGGGCTTTGCCGCACCCGCTTTACGCCCCGGCGCCGTCTTCCCGGCCGCAGCCTTGGCCGGGGCTTTCACCGCCGGCTTTGTGCTTGCCCTTACAGGTGCCGCGGCCGCCTTCGGCTTGGCGGCTTTGGCAACGGGTGCTTTCGGCTTGGCAGTACCGGCTGCTTTCGACGGCGCCTTGGCTCCCGCTTTCACCGGCGCCGTCGTCCTTGATGCTTTTGCCAACCGTTCCTCCCTGGACAAGTCTTGTTCATCCGTGCCGCACTCGCCCCTGAATTGGCAAGGGCGTCCTCCGCTGCGGCCGCTACACCCTATGTATTGCCTCCCTTGGTGAGCGTGCAAGTCTTGCCCTTGCGGCAACGCGGCGAAAGATTTGCCGTCGAAAGTCTTTGCCGCCGCCAGCGCTCCAGGCGGTGTCCTGACGCATCCCACGGCCGCTCGGAAGCGCCGGGAACATTTATATCGTCAGCCTGGCGATCAATAAAAAAATTCGGCTGTTAATAATCTCGTGAACGGAAGAAACGGCTAATTTTTTCTGCAATTTGGCAAAGTTGCGGATTTTTTTCCTGCTTCCCGCGGGGTAAGCAAACGGGGTGTTCCAAAGCCGGAAAAACGGTGCTTATATGCGCGCTTCGCGAGCCTGATAGAGGGGCTTGGAAGAACATCAGGGAGTGCTCAATGAATAAGAAGCTGACTTTTGCAGCCGCGTTGCTGGCTGCAAGCGTCCTGGGCGGCATGGCCAATGCGAAAACTCTGGTCTACTGCGCGGAAGCTTCGCCGGAAGGTTTCGATCCGGCGCCGTATACCGCAGGCCAGACGTTCGACGCGTCCTCGCGCACCGTCTTCAACCGCCTCGTCGAATTCGATCACGGCAAGACGACGACCTCGCCGGGCCTGGCCGAAAGCTGGACGATCTCCGACGATGGCAAGGAATATGTCTTCAAGCTGCGCAAGGGCGTCAAATTCGCCGCCACCGACTATTTCACCCCGACGCGCGACTTCAACGCCGACGATGTGGTGTTCTCGTTCGAACGTCAGGTCGACAAGAACGGTCCCTGGTTCCAGTACATTCCGGGCATTGCCTACCAGTATTACAATGACCAGTTCGGCGACAACATCACCAAGGTCGAGAAGGTCGATGACCTGACGGTGAAGTTCACCCTCAAGGAGCCGGCGATCACCTTCATTCCGACGCTGGGCATGGATTTTGCGTCCGTCGTCTCCAAGGAATATGCCGACAAGCTGCAGGCCGACAAGACGCCTGAGCTGTTCAACCAGAAGCCGATCGGCACCGGCCCGTTCATCTTCGTCGACTACCAGACCGACGCCGCCATCCGCTACAAGGCCAACCCGGACTATTGGGGCGGCAAGCAGAAGATCGACGATCTGGTCTTCGCCATCACCACCGATCCGGCCGTGCGCGCGCAGAAGCTCAAGGCCGGCGAATGCAACATCATGTCGTACCCGGCACCGGCCGACATCGCCGGCCTGCAGGCCGATGCGAACCTGAAGGTCGAGGAGCAGGAAGGCCTCAATGTCGGCGCGCTGATGTACAACACCCAGCAGAAGCCGTTCGACGACGTGCGCGTGCGCAAGGCGCTCAACATGGCCATCAACAAGAAGGCCATCATCGACGCGGTCTTCCAGGGTGCCGGCCAGGTGGCGGTCAACCCGATCCCGCCGACCATGTGGTCCTACAACAAGGAAGTGAAGGACGATCCGTACGATCCGGATGCAGCCAAGAAGCTGCTTGAAGAGGCCGGCGTCAAGGACCTCAAGATGAACGTCTGGGCCATGCCGGTGTCGCGCCCCTACATGCCGAACGCGCGCCGCACCGCCGAATTGATCCAGGCGGACTTCGCCAAGGTCGGCGTCACCGTCGAGATCGTCAGCTACGATTGGGGTGAATACCTCAAGCGCGCTTCCGCGGTTGATCACGACGGCGCCGTCATCGTCGGCTGGACCGGCGACAATGGCGATCCGGACAACTTCCTCGGCGTGCTCCTGAGCTGCGCTTCCGTCGGTTCGAACAACCGCGCGGAATGGTGCAACAAGGACTTCGATGCGCTCATCAACAAGGCCAAGACCGTTTCGGACCAGGCCGAGCGCACCAAGCTCTATGAACAGGCACAGGTCATCTTCAAGGAACAGGCACCCTGGGCGACGCTCGCTCACTCCAAGGTGTTCATGCCGATGCAGAAGACCGTCACCGGCTTTGCGATGGATCCGCTCGGTATCCACCGCTTCGACGGCGTCGATATCGCCGAATAAGGTTGCGAAACGGGGGCGCCACCATGTGGTGACGCCCCCACTCGCCCGCCATGCTGCGTTATATCCTCGGCAAGCTCGCCCTCATCATCCCGACCTTCATCGGGATAACCATCCTCGCCTTTGGCTTCGTGCGCATCCTGCCCGGTGATCCGGTGCTGGTGCTTGCGGGCGAACGCGGCCTGTCGCCCGAACGCCACACGGCGCTCATGCACCAGTTCGGTTTCGACCTGCCGATCTGGCAACAATATCTGACCTATCTGACGAACATCCTCGGCGGTGATTTCGGCACCTCGTTTTCCACCAAGACACCGGTGCTCAAGGACTTCCTTGTCCGCTTTCCGGCAACGGTCGAGCTCGCCATCTTCGCCATGATCTTTGCCGTCATCCTGGGTGTGGCCGCCGGCATTTTCGCTGCCATCCGCCGAGGCTCCTGGTTCGACCAACTGACCATGGGCACGGCGCTGGCCGGCTATTCCATGCCGATCTTCTGGTGGGGTCTGCTGCTGATCATCGTGTTCTCCGGCATGCTGCACTGGACGCCGGTTTCAGGCCGCATCGACCTCCTCTACTTCTTCAAGCCGGTGACCGGCTTCATGACCATCGATTCCCTGATCTCGGGCCAGAAGGGCGCCTTCCGTTCGGCGCTGTCGCACCTGATCTTGCCGACCATCGTGCTCGGCACCATTCCGCTCGCCGTCATCGCGAGGCAGACGCGCTCGGCGATGCTTGAGGTGCTGGGTGAGGACTATGTCCGCACCGCGCGCGCCAAGGGCCTGGCGCCGCGTAGGGTCATCGGCCTGCACGCCTTCCGCAACGCGCTGATCCCGGTCGTCACCACCATCGGCCTGCAGGTCGGCACGCTGCTCACCGGCGCCATCCTGACCGAGAGCATCTTCTCCTGGCCCGGCATCGGCAAATGGATGATCGACGCCATTTCCAAGCGCGACTATTTCACCGTGCAGGGCGGGTTGCTTTTGATCGCGTTGATCGTCATGTCGGTGAACCTCATCGTCGACGTGCTCTACGCCGTCATCAACCCACGCATCCGGGCCAACTGACATGAGCAATGAAGGCCCCGCCACCATCGAAGCCGCGACCGTCGTCAAGCCGCAGGACGCCAGGTTGCAGATGTTCGGCGAGTTCTGGCATTACTTCTCCGTCAACAAGGGCGCGGTGATCGGGCTCTTCGTCTTCGCGCTGCTGATCCTGATCGCCATCTTCGCGCCGCTGCTGGCGCCGCATTCGCCGGACGATCAGTTCCGCGACTTCTTCCTGACGCCGCCGGCCTGGCAGGAGGGCGGCAATGCGCAGTTCCTGCTCGGCACCGACGCCGTCGGCCGCGATATGCTGTCGCGCCTGATCTACGGCTCGCGCTTCTCGCTCGCCATCGGCTTCGTCGTTGTCACGTCAGCGCTGATTTCAGGCGTCATCCTCGGCCTGCTCGCCGGCTACTGCCGCGGCTGGGTCGACACGCTGATCATGCGCATCATGGACATCATCCTGGCCTTCCCGTCGCTGCTCTTGGCCCTGGTGCTGGTCGCGGTGCTTGGCCCCGGCCTCGTCAACGCCATGATCGCCATCGCCTTCGTGCTGCAGCCGCATTTCGCCCGGCTCACCCGCGCCGCCGTGATGGCCGAAAAGACCCGCGAATATGTCGTCTCGGCCAAGGTCGCCGGCGCCAGCCATCTCAGGCTGATGCTGGTCACCATCCTGCCAAACTGCATCGCGCCGTTGATCGTGCAGGCGACGCTGTCCTTCTCCAACGCCATCCTCGAGGCGGCGGCCCTTGGCTTCCTCGGCATGGGCGCGCAGCCGCCGACGCCGGAATGGGGCACCATGCTGGCCGAAGCGCGCGAGTTCATCCTGCGCGCCTGGTGGGTGGTGACCTTCCCCGGCCTCGCCATCCTGATCACCGTCTTTGCCATCAACCTGATCGGCGACGGCCTGCGCGACGCGCTCGACCCCAAGCTGAAGAGGTCGTGAGCATGCCTCTGCTCGAGATCAAGAACCTCACCGTTTCCTTCGACACCGCGGCCGGACCGTTCATGGCCGTGCAAGGTATCGACCTGTCGATCGAGCCGCGCGAAGTGCTGGCGATCGTCGGCGAGTCCGGCTCCGGCAAGTCGGTGTCGATGCTGGCGGTGATGGGGCTGTTGCCCAACACGGCAACCGTCAAGGCCGACCGCATGGCCTTCGACGGCGTCGATCTGCTGAAGCTCAGCCCGTCCGAACGGCGCAAGATCGTCGGCAAGGACATCTCGATGATCTTCCAGGAGCCGATCGCCAGCCTCAATCCGTGCTTCACCGTCGGGTTCCAGATCGAGGAGGTGTTGCGCTTCCACATGGGCATGGACCGCGCCCAGCGCCGGGCGCGTGCCATCGAACTGATGAAGCTGGTCGGCATCGCCGACCCTGAAGAGCGGCTGAGTTCCTTCCCGCACCAGATGTCGGGCGGCCAGTGCCAGCGCGTCATGATCGCCATCGCCATTGCCTGCAATCCGAAACTGCTGATCGCCGACGAGCCGACCACGGCGCTCGACGTCACCATCCAGAAGCAGATCCTCGATCTGCTGGTTTCGCTGCAGGCCAAATACGGCATGGGCCTGATCATGATCACCCACAATATGGGCGTGGTGGCCGAGACCGCCGACCGCGTCATCGTCCAGTACAAGGGCCGCAAGATGGAAGAGGCCGACGTGCTGTCGCTGTTTGAATCGCCAAAGAGCAATTACACGCGGGCGCTTTTGTCGGCGCTGCCGGAAAACGCCGTCGGCGACCGGCTGCCGACCGTTTCCGACATGATGTTCGAGCCGGCGCCTTCTGCTGCGGGAGCCACCTGATGAGCACCACGGTTCTCGAAGGCAAGAACATCGTCCGCGACTACCACATCGGCGGCGGCCTGTTCACCGGGCCGCGCACCGTGCACGCGGTCAAGGGCGTCTCGTTCAAGGTCGACAAGGGCAAGACGCTGGCCATTGTCGGCGAAAGCGGCTGCGGCAAGTCAACGCTTGCCCGCATCATCACGCTGATCGATCCGGCGACATCGGGCGAATTGTTCATCGACGGCAACAAGGTTGACATCGCCAAGGGGGGATTGACCAAGGAGATGCGCCGCAAGGTGCAGATCGTCTTCCAGAACCCCTACGGATCGCTCAATCCGCGCCAGAAGATCGGCGACGTGCTGGGCGAGCCGCTTTTGATCAACACCGACAAGCCGGCGTCCGAGCGGCGCGACCTTGCGATGAAGATGCTGAAGAAGGTTGGCCTCGGCCACGAGCACTACAATCGCTATCCGCATATGTTTTCCGGCGGCCAGCGTCAGCGCATCGCCATTGCCCGCGCGCTGATGCTGAACCCGAGCCTGCTGGTGCTCGACGAGCCGGTCTCGGCGCTCGATCTGTCGGTGCAGGCGCAGGTGCTCAACCTGCTTGCCGACCTGCAGCATGAGTTCCAGCTGACCTATGTCTTCATCAGCCACGATCTGTCCGTGGTGCGTTACATCGCCGACGACGTGATGGTGATGTATTTCGGCGAAGCGGTCGAATACGGCTCGCGCGACGAGGTCTTCGCCGACCCCAAGCACAGCTACACCCGGACGCTGTTCGCGGCGACACCGCGCGCCGACGTCGCGTCGATCAAGGCGAGGCTGGCGAAGAAGAAAGCGGCTTAACGTCTCTTCGTCATCCTCGGGTCTGCACTGTGTCGCTACGCTCCCTTGTTCCGCCCATGGATGACGACGCTGGAGAGACCGCCTCTCACGACAGCTTGGCGATGATGGCGCGCAGCGCCTCGCCGAATTTATGGATCTCCTCGACTGTATTGTAATGCACCAGCGAGGCGCGGATGGCGCCGCTGTCCATCGAGAGATTGAGACGCTTCATCAGCCGTGGCGCGTACATGTGGCCGTCGCGGATGCCGATCTGCATCTCGGCCATTTCCTCGACGATCCGTTGTGGTGACAATTTGCCGATGTTGAAGCAGAAGGTCGGCACGCGCTCGGTGATCCTGGCCTCGTCGGCAACGCCGTAGATGGTTGCCCCGCAACCTTTCAGCACGGCCAGCATCTCGCGCGCCAGCACCAACTCATAGTCGCGGATGGCGCCCATGCCGGCAACGATGTTGTCGCGCCGGGAGCGGTTGTTGGACGGCGCCAGATTGCGGCCGATCAGTTCCAGGTACTGCACGGCGGCATCCATGCCGGAGACGTTCTCGTAGATGAAGGTGCCGGCCTCGACCTTGTAGGGCGGCTCGTCGGGGATGAAGTCCTCGCGGAAGGTCGGCAGCCGCTTCAGCGTTTCGAAGCGGCCCCACAGGAAGCCCATATGCGGCGAGAAATTCTTGTAGCCGGAGCAGACGAGATAGTCGCAGTCCCAGGCCTGCACGTCGATCAGTCCATGCGGCCCGTAATGCACGCAGTCGAGGAACACTTCGGCGCCGGCCGCATGCGCGATCTTGGCCACCGAAGCGACATCGACGATCGAGCCGATCGAGTGCGCCGTGACCGTGCAGGCGATCAGGCGGGTGCGGTCCGAAACCAGCGGACGCAGATCGTCGACATGCAGATTGCCGTCCTCGCGCATCCGCCACCATTTGAATTTCGCGCCGGCCGATTCCAGCGCCAGCCAAGTCGCGATGTTGGCGTCATGATCCATGTCGGTGACGACGATCTCGTCGCGCTCTTGCAGCATCTGGCCGATGCCGAGGCTGACCAGGCGGATGAACGAGGTGGCATTCATGCCGAAGCAGATTTCCGCCGGGCTGTAGGCGTTGATGAGCAGAGCGACGCTTGTCCGCGCATCGGCGACCGATTGGTCGACGGTGACGCTGCGGCCATAGCGGCCGCCACGCTGCACATTGTGCGAAACCAGATGATTGGTCACCGCGTCGAGCACGCTCTGCGGGATCTGCGCGCCGGCGGCGTTGTCCAAAAAGATGAAATCGCCGGCCCGCTGCAAGGCTGGAAACATGGCGCGGATGGTGTCGACGGGGAACGCGGTGGCATTCGCATTGTCGGTTTGGTGCTTATTCACGGGTAGGCTCCTGCGGAGGGCTTGGACGGGGATCAGGTGGCGGAGGTCAGCGCTTCTTTTCGGTCTTGAAGCGCTCTTCAAGCAGGCTGACGAGGCGGACCATCGGCCAGAGGAAGATGAGATAGACAAGCGCGGCGCCGATCAGCGGCGATGGGTTGGCGTAGAGCGACTGCGCGTTGGTCGCTTCCTTCAAGAGTTCCGGCAGCGCCACGGTGGAGGCGAGCGAGGTGTCCTTGAACATCGAGACGCAGTTGCTGGTCATCGGCGGGATGACGACGCGGATCGCTTGCGGCAGCACCACCTTGCGCAAGGTCAGGAGGAACGGCAGGCCAAGCGCCTGCGACGCCTCGAACTGGCCGCGCGGAATGCTTTCGATACCGGAGCGGAACACCTCGGCCGAGTAGGCCGACATGATGAAGGCGAAGGCTGTCACCGCCGATGCCCAGGACGACAGGCGTATGCCGAGGAAGGGCAGCGCATAGTAGATCAGGATCAGCACGACCAGCACCGGCAGGGCGCGGAAGATGTCGGTGTAGCCGACCGCGAGCCAGCGCAGCGGCTTCGGCGCATAGAGCCGCACCAGGCTGATCCCCAGGCCGATGGGGATGCCGATGCCGATGCTCAAAATGCCGAGCAGCAGCGTGTTCAGGAAGCCGCGCAGCAGCGCCGGCAGGCTGGACATGATGACGTCGGGGTTGAAGAAGGTGTCGATCAGCGACATGGGAGCGTTCCCGAACCCCAGAGCAAAGAATGCTCACGTTAAACTCGATGGGCCCGCCGAGGGCAGGAGATCTGCGGCAGAAGCCGGCGGCCAGGCGTGAAAGAATCGTGCCGGCCTGGAAAGCCGGCACGATGTTACCGCAGCTTTCAGCTCAGGCCTTCGGCAGCGGCATTTCCTTCATGGTCGAAGAGTCGGCGGGCGCGTCGCTGCCGAACCACTTCTTGTGGATCGCGGCCAGCGTGCCGTCCTTCTTCATCGCGCTCAGCGCATCGTTCAGCTTGCCGAGCAGCGGGTGGTCCTTGGTCATCATCAGGCCGTATTGCTCACCGGTCTTGATGCGCTCCTTGACCACCAGGTCCTTCATCTTGGTGAAGGAATATTCCATGCCCGGAATGTCGCTGACTGCCGCATCGACGCGGCCGGCGCTGAGGTCGAGCAGCAGGTTCTGCTGCGTGTCGTAGCCCTTCACGTCGCTGAAGCCGTCGGCTTCCTGATGCGCCTTGACCCAGGTTTCGCCGGTCGAACCGGACAGCACGCCGATGATCTTGCCCTTGAGGTCGGCCTCGGCCTTGATCGGGCTGTCGGCCTTGGTGGCGATGCCCATATCGGAATCATAATAGGGCTGCGTGAACGACTGTGACTTCAGCCGCTCCGCCGTGATGGTGATCGACGAGATGGCGACGTCGATGCGCTTCGAGGTGGTGGCGGCAAACAGCGCCTGGAAACCGAGATCGGCGATGTCGGTGGTCATGCCGATGCGCTTGGCGGCTTCGTTGACGATGTCGACCTCGAAGCCTCCGAAAGTGCCGCTCTCGTTCTTGAATTCGAAGGGCGGGTTGGTCGGGTAGGCGCCGACATTCAGCACATCGGCGGCATAGGCCGTGGCGGGGCCGGCGGCGATGCCGATGGCGGCGGCGAGAAGAAGCAATTTGCGACGCGTGAAGCTCATTTTTGTTCCCTCTGTTGTTGATCGGGCGGGTTGCTCCCGCACGGTTTTTTGCCGCCCCGCTTCACGCAGGGCGTCAATTCATGGCAGCGACCATGCGGTCACGGTTGGCGATGTTGTGTGTTGCAGACCGCGAATCCGCGCGCACGTCATCGAAGGCAGGGCGCGTGTTGGATGATGACTGGGGCAGTATGAACGACAAGAACTGAGACTCCCACCCGGAGCACCCACGATGGCTGGCCGGCACGATGGACTGGTCTGCTCGATGGACAGGCCGGCAAGCCCGTCCGGCACGGCAAACGCCATCGACTCCGGAATGCTTATCCAAAGTGCGGCGCTTTTCAAGGCGAAAGTTTTAAGCTTAAAAAGCTGCGATGTCCGTTGCGTGGTGGACACGGTGCGGCCCGCTGGAACCGATACCCGCGAGCGATGGTGACGCCAAGCTATTTCAGGCTTGAAATATTTCTGCGCGGGCCTAGCGTGCGATCTTCGCCGGGAGGCAGCGACGTGAACAAACCACACCCTTTGCACGGCCCGAACAGACTGAAGCTTGGCGTCTTTTCGACCAATGCCGATGGCGGGCTTGCCATCACCGATGTGCCGGAGCGCTGGGCGGCGAGCTGGCAGGACAATGTGACCGCAGCCCAGATCGCCGACCGCGCCGGGCTGGAGTTCATGCTGCCGATCGCGCGTTGGCGCGGCTTCGGCGGCCGCAACAAGGTGCGCGAATGGTCGTTCGAGACCTTCACCTGGGCGGCGGCACTCGCCATGGCCACCGAGCAGATCGGCCTGTTCATGACCGTGCATGTGCCGCTGGTGCATCCGCTCTATGCCGCCAAGGCGCTGGCGACGGTCGACCATATTAGCCAGGGCCGCGCGGGCTTGAACATCGTCTGCGGCTGGAACCCGAAGGAATTCGGCATGTTCGGCACGCCTTTGGTCGAGAAGGGCTACGATCAGGCGGCCGAATGGATCGAAATCCTGGAAAAGCTTTATGCGTCGGCCGAGCCGCTCGATTACGAAGGCACTTATTACCGCCTCAAGGAGGCTGTCAGCCGGCCGGCCAGTCTGCAGGTTCCGCGCCCCGTGACCATGAACGCCGCCTTCGGCGGGCCGGGCCGCGATTTCGCTGCCGCCCGGTGCGATTATCTGTTCACGACATTTTCGGAAATGAGCGATGCCGGCAAGCATGTCGCCGACATCAGCGAGCGGGCCGATAAGGCAGGCCGCGATGTCGGCGTCTACACCGTGGCGCATGTCGTCTGCCGCCCGACGATGGAAGAGGCGCAGGCCTACTACACGCGCTACGCCGTCGATATGGCCGACCATGACGCCGTCGATGCCCACATGGCCGGCAAGAAGGAATTCTCGCAATCGCACGACCCGCACGCCTATGACCGCTACCGGCAGCGTTTCGCCGGCGGCGCCGGCACCTACCCGCTGATCGGAACGCCGGAAACGATCGCCGCCGACATGGTCGCCATTGCCGGGCACGGCTATCAGGGCATCGCGCTGTCCTTCGTCAACTACACGCAAGAACTGCCCTATTTCTGCGATCACGTGCTGCCGATCTTGAGGCAGGCGGGGCTTCGCGAATAATTTATTCCTGAGGCAGCCAATAATTTATTCCGGAATGACGGCGGTGGCCTGGATTTCGATCTTGGCGCGATCCTCGACCAGCGCCACCACCTGCATGGCGGCCATCGCCGGAAAATGCCGGCCGATGACCTCGCGATAGGCCTCGCCGATACCCCTGAGATTGGCAAGGTATTCGGCCTTGTCGGTGAAGTACCAGGTCATCGAGGTGATGTGCTGCGGCCCCGCGCCGGCTTCCGCCAGCACCGCGACGATGTTCTGAAGCGTTTGCCGCACCTGGCCAACAAAATCGTCGGTTTCGAACTGGCATTGGCCGTTCCAGCCGACCTGTCCGCCAACGAAGACGAGCCGACCGCGCGCCGCGACGCCGTTGGCGTAGCCGACAGGTTTGGCCCAGCCTTCCGGCTGCAAAATCTGGTGCATTTCAGTCTCCCGATTCGTCAAAACTCGGTTCGCAATATCCATTGTCAAAACAGTTTGGTCCGTGGGCGCGACCTGCTTCAGGCCGCGCCCATCACTTGCCGCGCAATCACCACTTTCTGCACGTCGGAGGCACCCTCATAGATGCGCAGCGCGCGGATCTCGCGATACAGGCTTTCGACGATGTGGCCTTTGCGGACGCCGTCGCCGCCGTGCAGTTGCACGGCCTTGTCGATCACCTCTTGCGCCTTGTCGGTGGCAAACAGCTTGGCCATCGCCGCCTCGCGGGTGACGCGGGCAGCGCCCATGTCCTTGGTCCAGGCGGCACGGTAGACCAGCAGCGCCGCCGCATCGACATCGAGCGCCATGTCGGCGATGTGCCCCTGCACCATTTGCAATTCGGCCATCGGCGCGCCGAACAGTTTGCGTTCGGCCACGCGTTTGATGCTTTCATCCAGTGCGCGGCGGGCAAAGCCGAGTGCCGCCGCACCGACGGTCGAGCGGAACACATCGAGCACCGACATGGCGATGCGGAAGCCGTCGCCTGGCTTGCCGATCAGTGCGGTGGCCGGCAGGCGGACCCGGTCGAAAGACAGCCGCGCCAGCGGATGCGGCGCGATCACTTCGAGCCGTTCGGCGATGCCAAGGCCCCTGGCGTCGCCAGGCACGAGGAAAGCGGAAAGTCCCTTGGCGCCCGGCGCCTCGCCGGTGCGGGCAAAGACGACGTAGAGGTCGGCGATGCCGCCATTGGAGATCCAGGTTTTTTCGCCTGTAAAAACGTAGCTGTCGCCGTCGCGGGTCGCCGTCATTTCCGTGTTGGCGACATCTGATCCCGAGCGCGGCTCCGACAGGGCGAAGGCTGATATCGCCTTGCCGGCGCGCGTCTTCGAAAGCCATTGCCGCTGCTCCACCGTGCCGAACAGGCTGAGCGCGCCGGTGCCCAGCCCTTGCATGGCGAAGGCAAAGTCGGCCAACCCGTCATGGCGGGCGAGCGTCTCGCGCGTGATGCACAAAGTGCGGACGTCGAGGGGACCCGGGTTGTCGGTGTCGAGCGCCGTTGGCTTCAGCCAGCCGTCTCGGCCGAGCTTGCTGACCAGCTCGCGGCAGGCGGCGTCGACATCATGGTGATCGACTGGGAGGTTGGTCGTGCACCATGCCTCGAGGTGCTCGGCGAGGTGGCGATGGCGGTCTTCGAAGAACGGCCAGGAGAGGAAGGAACGATCAGGCATTGGTGGCCCCGCTATTGAGGCCTTGCGCACTACGGCGCCCCCCTCCCGCCAACGTCTCCACGCAAAGCATCATCCTCAATCCCCCTCGAACACCGGCTTTTCCTTGGCCACGAACGCCTTGTAGGCGCGTTCGAAGTCGCGGGTCTGCATGCAGATCGCTTGCGCCTGCGCTTCCGCCTCGATCGCCTGGTCGAGACCCATCGACCATTCCTGGTTGAGCTGGGTCTTGGTGATGCCGTGCGCGAAGGTCGGGCCGGAGACGATGCGCGCCGCCATGTCGAGCGCGTCGGCCTCCAGCGATGCGGCATCGACCAGCCGGTTGTAGAAACCCCAGCGTTCGCCTTCATCAGCGGTCATGGTGCGGCCGGTGTAGAGCAGCTCGGCGGCGCGGCCCTGGCCGATGATGCGCGGCAGGATCGCGCAGGCGCCCATATCGCAGCCGGCGAGGCCGACGCGGGTAAATAGGAACGCGGTCTTGGCTTCCGGCGTGGCGATGCGGATGTCGGAGCTCATCGCAATGATGGCGCCGGCGCCGACCGCGACGCCGTCGACCGCCGCAATGATCGGCTTGCCGCAATTCAGCATCGCCTTGACGAAATCGCCGGTCATGCGGGTGAAGACCAGGAGCTCCTTCATGTCCATTTTGACCAGCGGGCCGATAATGTCGTGGACATCGCCGCCGGAGCAGAAATTGCCGCCATTGGAAAGGAACACCACGGCGTCGACATCGTCGGCATAGACGAGGTCGCGGAACGTGTCGCGGAGTTCCGCATAGCTGTCGAAGGTCAGCGGGTTCTTGCGCTCCGGCCGGTCGAGCCGGACCTTGGCGATCCTGCCCTCGACCTCCCAGAGGAAATGCTTCGGCTTGCGCCCGGCCATTGCGGTCATTCGCGTCCCTCCCAGTTGCTGCGGAACGAGGTCAGCATGCCGGTCAGCCGGCGCGCGTCGTCCTCGCTGACCTTGCCCAGCAATTCGCCGATCCAGCCTTCATGCGCCGCGGCGATCGCGGCAAAAGCCTGCGTGCCTTCCTCGGTCAGCCGCACCATCGAGGTGCGGCGGTCGCCATTGCGCCGCGCGCGGGCGACAAGTCCTTCCGAAACCAGCCGGTCGACGATGCCCGTGACATTGCCGTTAGAGACCAGCAGGAAACGCGACAGGTCGCTCATCAGCATGCCTTCCGGCGCGCGATAAAGCGCTGCCATCACGTCGAAGCGCGGCAGCGTGGTGTTGAAGTCCTTCTTCAGCCGCTCGCGCAGCTCGGCCTCGATCGTGCGCGAGGCGCGCAGCAGCCTGATCCACAGACGCAAGCGGTCCTTGCCGGGTCCCGACGGCGCGGGCAGGGGGCCGGCTACCATGTTTCGCCTCCTGAGATGGAAATCGCCTGTCCGGTGATCGATTGGGCGGCGTCGCCGCACAGCCACAGCACGGCGGCGGCGACCTCATCCGGCTGGATGAAGCGGCCTTGCGGGTTGGTCGAGGCGAGGCTTGACCGCGCTTGCTCGACCGAGCGGCCGGTCTTCTCGATGATGCGCTGGATGGACTCTTCCAGCATTTCGGTTTCCACAAAGCCTGGGCACACCGCGTTGACGGTGACGCCGGATTTCACTGTTTCGGCGGCAAGCGCCCGCATCAGGCCGATGACGCCATGCTTGGCGGCGACGTAAGACGCGACATAGGCGTAGCCTTTCAGGCCGGCGGTCGAGGCGATGAAAACAATTCGTCCCGTTTTCCGCGCGGCCATGCCGGCCAGCGCGGGCTTCACCGTCAGGAAGGCGCCGGTCAGATTGACGTCGAGCGTCCGCTGCCAGTCGCTGAGCGCGGTTTTGTGCGCCGGCGCGCTGCCGGCCATGCCGGCATTGGCGACGACGATGTCGAACGGGCCGCGCGCGGCTTGCGCCCTCTCGTAGAGCGCCGCCATTGCCGCCTCGTCGGTGACATCGGCGGCGATGCCAGAGATGCGGTCGTTTTCGCCGGCCACCTTGGCGAGCTCTGCTTCCCGGCGGCCGCAGATGGTGACGCCGATGCCGGCAGCAGCCAGCGCCAGCGCGATGGCCCGCCCGACGCCGGAGCCGCCGCCAGTGACCAGCGCATGCTTGCCGGGTATCGTCGCGGCGGCCGTCATACTTTCAGCCCCGCTGCGGCGTCGCGCTCGGCCAGACGGTAGAGCTGGTCGCGTCCGGGCAGATAGGGATCAGGCCATTTGACACCGCGGTCGCCGAGCGTGACGGCGGCATGCAGCGTCCAGTAGGGATCGGCAAGATGCGGGCGTGCCAGCGCCACCAGGTCGGCGCGGCCGGCCATCAGGATCGAATTGACATGGTCCGGCTCGTAGATGTTGCCGACCGCCATCGTCGCCATGCCGACCTCGTTGCGGATGCGGTCGGAAAACGGCGTCTGGAACATGCGGCCATAGACAGGCTTGGCCAGTGCCGAGGTCTGGCCTGCCGAGACATCGCAGATGTCGACGCCGGCCTCATGCAGCAGCCGCGCGATCTCGACCGCGTCGGCCGGCGTCACGCCCTCGATGCCGACCCAGTCATTGGCGGAAATGCGCATCGAGATCGGCTTCTCCGCCGGCCAGGCGGCGCGCACCGCGCGGAAGATTTCGAGGGGATAGCGCATGCGATTGTCCAGCGAACCGCCATATTCATCCGTGCGCCGGTTGGTGACCGGCGTGATGAAGGACGACAAGAGATAGCCATGCGCGGCGTGGATTTCGAGCATGTCGAAGCCGCAACGATCGGCCATCTCGGTGGACGCCACGAATTCGTCGCGCACGCGGTCCATGTCGGCGCGGTTCATCGCCTTCGGAACCTGATTCTGCGGCGACCACGCAACGGCCGAAGCCGCCATCACCGGCCAGTTGCCTGAGACCAACGGCACGTCAGTGCCCTCCCAGCCGAGCCGGGTCGAGCCCTTGGCGCCGGAGTGGCCGATCTGGGCGCAGATCTTGGCCTCGGTCTCGGTGTGGACGAAATCGACCAGCCGCTTCCACGCCACCTCATGCTCGGGCGCGTAGAAGCCGGGACAGCCGGGCGTGATGCGCCCTTCCGGGCTGACGCAGGTCATCTCGATGTAGATGAGGCCGGCGCCGCCCTTGGCGCGCTCGGCGTAGTGGGTGAAATGCCAGTCGGTCGGACAGCCGTCGACAGCCTTGTACTGCGCCATCGGCGAAACGACGACGCGGTTCTGCAGCCTCATGTCGCGCAGCTTGAACGGCGCGAACATCGGCGCGCGGCGCAGGCTGTTGCCGCCGGCGCCCGCCTGGCGCTGGAACCATTCTTCCGCGCTTTCAAGCCATTCGGCATCGCGCAGTCGCAGATTCTCGTGGCTGATACGCTGCGAGCGGGTCAAAAGCGAATAGTTGAACTGCACCGGATCGAGGCCGAGATAGCGCTCGACCTCCTCGAACCATTCCAGCGAATTGCGCGCCGCCGATTGCAGCTTGAGCACCTCGGTGCGGCGGGCATCCTCATATCTGCGGAAGGCGGCATCCAAGTCCGGCTCGGTTTCGACATATTCGGCCAGCGCCACAGCACTTTCCAGTGCCAGCTTGGTGCCGGAGCCGATCGAGAAATGCGCCGATGCCGCTGCATCGCCCATCAGCGCGAGATTCTTGTAAGACCAGCGCTCGCACAGCACGCGCGGGAAATTGATCCAGGCCGAACCGCGGATATGGTTGGCATTCGTCATCAAGGCGTGGCCGCCGAGATGTTTTTCGAAGATCCGCTCACAAACGGCGATCGATTCCTGCTGCGACATCGCACCGAAGCCGAAGGCAGCCCAGGTCTGCTCGCTGCACTCGACGATGAAGGTCGCGGTGTCGCTGTCGAACTGGTAGGCGTGGGCCCACACCCAGCCATGCTCGGTTTTCTCGAAGATGAAGGTGAAGGCGTCGTCGAATTTCTGGTTGGTGCCGAGCCAGACGAACTTGCATTTGCGGGTGTCGATGTCGGGCTTGAAGATGTCGACGAAGCTGTTGCGCGCCCTTGAGTTCAGGCCGTCGGCAGCGACGACCAGATCATGCGTCGCCATGTAGGGCTTGGGATCTGCAATGTCGGTCTCGAACATCAGCTTGACGCCGAGTTCACGCGCCCGGCGCTGCAGCAGGACCAGCAGCCGCTTGCGGCCGATGCCGCAGAAACCGTGCCCTGACGAGACCGTGCGCACGCCGTCATGAATGACGGCGATGTCGTCCCAGTAGGCAAAGTGCTTCTTGATCCAGACGGCGCTGACCGGATCGTTTTTCGACAGATTGTCGAGCGTTTCGGCCGACAGCACGACGCCCCAGCCGAACGTGTCGTCGGCGCGGTTGCGCTCGAACACCGTCACATCGTGGGCGGCGTCCCTCAGTTTCATCGAAATGGCAAAGTAGAGGCCGGCTGGTCCGCCGCCGAGAACCGCAACCTTCATCTGTGCGATCTCCTCTTCGCTTGCTGGAGTTCAGTATCGCGCCGGCGACAAGATATTTCAAGCTTAAAGTTTCATATCAGAACGATCGTCCTGACATGGCGAAAGCGCGCCTGCGTGTCATCGCGCAAGCGCGCTGCCGGATCACTTTTCCGGGCTCTTCGGGCTCCACAACACCGTCTCGGCGCCCTTCTCATAGGCCATCCCATCGGGATAGCTGATCGCTTCCAGTTGCAGCCCCCACGGCGCCTGGAAATAGAGGATGGTCTGGCCGGCGGCCGGCCCTTCCTTGACCGGCAGCGGCCCCATCCGCGTCTTGACGCCCTTGCCTTCGAGATAGGCTTTGGCAGCAGCGACATCGTCGACATAGAAGGCGATGTGGAAGCCGCCAATGTCGCTGTTCTTCGGAGTCAGGTCCTTCTGGTCCGGTGCTGTGTATTTGAACAGCTCGATGTTCGAGCCGTAGCCACAACGCACCATGGTGACCTCTTCGATCACCGCCTTCGGATCGACGCCCAGAAGATCCTGCATGAACGTGCCCTTGTCGTCGGCGAACGGGCCGAACGACATCGCCTTCTTGCAGCCGACCACTTCTGTGAAGAAGTCGACCGCCTGCTTCATGTCGGGAACCGTGATCCCGGTGTGGTCGTGGCCGCGCATGCCCGGGATCGAATCCGCCGAGGCCATGCCGGCGCTGCCGAGCATTGCGGCGGCGAGCGTTGCAATTGCGATTGTGGTCTTCATGTCAGTCCTCTCCATTTGGCGGGACTTGGGTCTTTGTGGTCGCACGTCCGAGGCCCGCTAGTCGGCGTGCGTATGCATTCATGTCGGCGCCTTGGCGGCGGAAGGAATGTCCAGCCAGCTCGCATCGATTTCGGGCAGCGGAATGGCTGCGATGAGATCGCGCGTGTAGGCCCGCTGCGGCTTCTCGAACAAGGCGTCGGTGGCGCTCGCTTCGACGATCGCGCCTTCGCGCATGACGATCACTTGCCGGCACAGCCGCCGGATGACAGACAGATCGTGGCTGATGAAAGCGACGGTCAGCCCCATCTCCGCGGCAAGCTCCTCCAGCAGGGTCAGGATCTGCGCCTGCGTCGACACGTCGAGTCCGGAGACGATCTCGTCGGCGAGCACGAATTTTGGCGACAGTGCCAGAGCGCGCGCAATGCCGACGCGCTGGCGCTGGCCGCCCGACAGTTCGTGCCGATAGCGGCTGGCGAAACTTTGCGGCAGGCCGACACGCTGCAGCGCCTCGGCGACGCGCGCCTTCAGGTTGTCGCCAAGACCATTCTGCTTCAAAGGCGCGGCGATAATGCTGGCAATGGTGCGGCGCGGGTTGAGCGACGACATCGGATCTTGAAAAATCATCTGCAGATTGCGCCGCAGCGGCCGCAGCTCCGCTTCCGGCAGATTGGTGATGTCGCGGCCGTCGAAGCGGATGCTGCCGGCGCTTGGCTCCAGCAGGCGCACCAAAGCGCGGCCGAGCGTCGACTTGCCCGAACCGGATTCGCCGACAATGCCGGTCACCGAGCCCCGCGGCAGGTCGAAGTCCAGGCCCTTCAGGATTTCGGCCAATGGCGCGCGGCCGATCAGTGGCTTGCGCGTCATGTCGGGCAGCGCGACCTTCAGCCCGCGCACGGAGAACAACGGTTCAACCATGCGGCCGCCTCCAGGCTTGGTCGGCGGCAGCGATCTCCGAAGCAAGTCCGGCCAGCACCGCCTCGTCCACCGGTCTTAGCGAGGCGAAAGGATCGGTGTAGCGTGGCGTCGCCGCGATCAGCGCCCGTGTGTAGGGGTGCTGCGGCGCGGCGAAGAGCGCTGCGGTCTCGGCCTCCTCCACCACCTTGCCGGCATAGAGCACCGAGACCCTCTGGCTGATCTTGGCGACGACGCCGAGATCATGGGTGACGAACAGGATCGCCGTGCCATGCTCGCGCTGCAACGCAGCGATCAGCCGCAGGATCTGCTTCTGCACGGTGACGTCGAGCGCCGTGGTCGGCTCGTCGGCGACGATCAGCCTTGGCTCCGCGGCGAAGGCGGCGGCGATCAGCACGCGCTGGCGCATGCCGCCGGACAGTTCGTGCGGATAGCTTTTGAGCACGCGGTCGGGGTCGCGGATCTGCACCTCGTCCAGCAACTGGCGAATGCGGGTATCGGCCTTCTCGCCACTCCAGCCGAGGATGCGCACCAGCCGGTCGGTCATCTGCGAGCCGATGCGGCGTGACGGGTTGAGAGCGGTCAGCGGGTCCTGCGGGATCAGCGCCGTGCATGCCCCGATCAGCGTGCGCCGTGCCTTGGGCGGCAACTTGCCGAGGTCTTCGCCCTCAAGCAACATATCGCCTTCGACGATGCGCACGCTCGACGGCAGCACACCAAGCACAGCCTTGCCGATCATCGTCTTGCCGGCGCCGCTTTCGCCGACCAACGCGCGGACCTCGCCGGGTTGGACGGAGAGCGACACCGAACGCAGCACGCGCTGGCCGTTGGGCAGCACGGCGCTCAGATTGGCGATGTCAAGGCAGACCGCGCTCATCGCAGCACCGGGTCGAAGCGCGTCTTCAGCGCCTCGCCGAACTGGCTGAACGACAGCACGGTGAGGATCAGCGTGATCAGCGGAAATACGAGCACCCACCACGCCTGATGGATCGACAGCCGGCCCTCGGCGATGATGCCGCCCCAGGTCGGATCGTCGGTCGAGATCGACAGATTGACGAAGGACAGGATCGCCTCGACGATGACGGCGATGCCCATCTCCAGCGACAGCAGCGCCACGATTGACGGCACCACATTGGGCAGCACTTCGCGAAGCATGATGCCGATGCGGCCATAGCCGGCGATGCGGGCATTCTCGACATAGTCCATGCGCGACTGGCCCATCGTCTCGGCACGGATCACCCGGCAGAAACGCGTCCAGTCGATGATGGCGATGGCCAGGATGACGGAACTCAAGCCTGTGCCGAGCACCGCAACCAAAAGGATGGCGAACAGCACCGGCGGAAATGCCATCCAGACATCGACGATGCGCGAGATGATGCGGTCGGCCCAGCCGCCGAAATAGCCGGCTATGAGCCCCAGCATCGAGCCGACCAGGCAGGCGGCGATGGCCGCGGCGAAAGCGACGATGAAGGCGATGCGGCCGCCGAAGATCAGCCGGGACAACAGATCGCGGCCGAGGCTGTCGGTGCCGAGCCAATAGCCGGGTTCGGCGCCGGCCATCCAGAACGGCGGCAACCGTTCCAGCATCAAATCCTGCGCCAGCGGATCCTGCGGCGCGACCAGCGGCGCGAAGATTGCCGCCAGAAGCGCCAGCAGCAGCCAGCCGCCGGCCAGCCACAGACGCGGCGACACAGCTCGTCTTTGAGCGCGGCCCTCATCCATGGCGCAGCCTTGGATTGAGCAGTGCGTACATCATGTCGACGCTGAGGTTGATCAGCACGAACAGCAGCGCGAAGACCAGAACGATGCCCTGGATCAGCGGCAGGTCGCGGTTGATGACGGCGTCGATCGCCATGTTGCCGAGGCCTTCATAGGAAAACAGCCGTTCGACGATGACGGTGCCGCCGATGAGGAAGGTGAACTGCACGCCGACCAGCGTCAGCGTCGGCAGCGCGGCATTCTTCAGCGCTTCGCGCAGGATGACCTGTGTTTCCGAGAATCCCTTGACCCGCGCCAGCACGACGTAGTCGAGGTCGAGCACTTCCTTCAGCGACTGTTTCAGCAGCTGCGAGATGATCGCCGCCAGCGGCAGCGCCAGCGCCACGGCCGGCATCAGCATGTGTTTCAGGAGATCCCAGGTCAGGTCGAGGCGCAGACGAAGCAAGCTCTCGAACAGATAAAACTGGGTGACGAAGGGTAGGTCGAGTTGCGGCGACACCCGGCCGGAAATGTCGAAGATCGGCACCAGCACGCCGAACAGCAGGATCAGCACCAGGCCCCACAGGAAGTCGGGAATGGAAAGCGCCGCGCCGCTGGCGATGTCGATGCCGGCCTCGACCGCCGTGCCGCGTTCGCGCGCGCCGATGATTGCCGTCGTGCCGCCGAGCGCCACCGCCATCACAAGCGCGACGATGGCAAGCTCCAGCGTCGCTGGCAGCCGGTTGAAGACGAGACCCAGCACATCCTGCCTGAGCGAAATCGAGGTGCCGAAATCGCCCCTGGCGACGCCTGACAGCCAGATGAAGAATTGCTGCACGATGGTCTTGTCGAGGCCGTAGAGCGCTCGCAGCCGGGCAATGTCGGCATCCGTAGCACCAGGCGGCAGCATCATGGCGATCGGATCGCCGGGCGCGACGCGGATCACGACAAAGACGACGATGGCCACGCCGAACAGCGTGATCAGCATCGTCAGCAGACGGATCAGGAATCTTTGCAGGAGCATTCTGGCGTAGGCCTAATGCGTTTCAGTGACTGATGGAACGAAGACCCTCATCCGGCCGCTGACGGCTGAGCCGGTCTCTTCTCTCCAGCGGGGAGAAGGTGGCCCGAAGGGCCGGATGAGGGGGCCTGCGCAAGTTGGGAGAAGGCATGTCGGCTTTGCGACAGCGCGCCTTTCTCGACTCTCTCAGGCCGGGGTCATCAGGGCCGGCAGCAGCGCGCCCGACACATGCTGAACCACATTGACGCCCTTGGCATGGACGATGGGCTGCGCATACTGCATCAGCGGCAGCACATAGGCCTGCTCGGCGATGTATTTGTCGACAGCCTTCCAGCCGGCGATGCGCTTGGCCTCGTCCTTCTCGCCCCACAACGGGTTGATCATGTCGATCAAATCCTGGCTGTCCCACACCGAATGCGGGCTCGGGCCGTACATGGCAAAGCCGGTCGAGGTGGTCGGATCGCCGATGGCGTTGCCCCAGTTGTAGAAGGCGGCCGGCGCCAGCTTATCGGCGGCGCGCAGTTCGTAGTGCTTTGCGATCTCGTAGACCTCGATCGTCGCCTCGATGCCGACCTTGCGCCACATGCCGACGATCGCCTGGATCATCTCATAGTCCTTGGGCTTGAAGCCCTTGGTCGTCTGGATGGTGAACTTGACCGGCTTTTCCGGCGAATAGCCGGAGGCAGCCAGCAATTCCTTGGCCTTTTCCGGATTGTGCTCGACCTTGATCGACGCGTCGTAGGATGCGTATTCCGGCGTTTCCAGCGTATCGATCGGCTGTCCGTAGCCGCGCAGCAGGCGATCGACCAGCAGCTTCTTGTCGACGGCCATCATGGCGGCCTGACGGACGTTCTTGTCCAGCATCGCCTCGATGTCGTTGAAGAAGATCATGCCGATGTCGGAAACGTTCTTGCACGAGCCGGCCAGCCCGTCCTTGGCGATCAGCCGGTCATACTCCTCGTAGGGGATTTCGAGCGTCACTTGCGAGGAGCCGGATTCGATCTCGGCGACGCGGCTTGCCGCGTCGGCGACGAACTTGATCGTCACATTCTCGAAGGCCGGCTTGCCGCCCCAGTAGTTCGGGTTTGCCTTGAGCCGCAGGAAAGCGTTGCGCTCGAACTTTTCCACCATGTAGGGGCCGGTGCCGATCGGCGCCTTCTCGAAGCCTTCGGCGCCGACCTTCTCGTAATAGGTCTTCGGCATGATGTAGCCGGTCAGGAACGACATCCATTTGAAATAGACCGGGTCGAACTGCACGACGTCGCCGGTGATCTTGTTGCCGTCGATCTTGAAGTTGTTGACGTTCTTCCAGACGAACTGGATCGGGTTGCCGGTCTTTTCGTCGCCTGCCCGCTGTAGCGACCAGACGACGTCCTCGGCCGTGAACGGCGAGCCGTCATGCCAGGTCACGCCTTCGCGCACCGTCATCATGATCTTCGTGCGGTCGTCGTTCCAGCCCCATTCGGTGAGCAGGCCCGGCGCGAAGGACAAATCGGGCTTCTGCGGGATGAACTGGTCGAATACCGACTGGTAAAGCCCCTGGATCGTCGGGTTGACGGCCGAAGGTCCGGTGGTCGGATCCCAGGATGGCAGGTTGACATTGTAGGCGATGGTCAGTTCGCCGGCAGCCGCCCTAGCGATCTGCGGCAGGCCGACGGCGGCCACCCCGAGTGCCGCGGCGCTGTATCCCAGCAATTCACGTCTGTTGATTATCATGGTCGTTCCCCTTGTTGGTTTTGTTTCTGCGCGGCGTCTTCATGTCATCGGTTCAGGCTTCTTGGGCAGCAGCGCCTTGCCCCTCGTAGCCTCAAGGAAATCTCCGGCTCCTACCTCCCGCCAAGCTGTTGTGCGAGCATGAAGCCCGACGCCGCACCGGTGCCGGCGCCCGGCCATGTCGCGGCTCCAGTGAGGTGCAGATGCGCCACCGGCGTGTTCCAGCCGGCATAGTTGCGCGCCGGGCGGAATAAAAAGTTCTGCGCCAGATGATGGCTGCCGCAGACCTGGTCGCCACCGACGAGATTCGGGTTCTCACGCTCGAGGTCGATGGGCGAGAAGACGGCGCGGCCGAGGATCTTGTTGCGCAGGCCGGGCGCATAGGTCTCGATGATGTCGAGGACACGCTCGGCGTAGGCCTCCTTCACCTTGTCCCAATGGTTCGGTGCGATCTTGCCGGCGGCATCGCCCAGGATTTCGGCCGGCAGCATGCGCACTTGCACCCACAGCACATGCTTTCCCTGAGGCGCCCGCGACGGGTCGATCGCCGTCGGCTGGCCGACCACCAGCACAGGCTCGTCCGGCAGCATGCCCGCCATCGCCTGCTGATAGGTGCGCGACATGGCGTCGAGCGACGGCGACAGATGCACATAGGCGAACTGCCGAAGCTCCGCTCCGGCACGCCAATCCGGCAAATCGTCCAGCGCTAGGTGGATCATCATCGTGCCTGGCGCATGGCGGAATTTCTGCATCGCCGTGTCGAAGCCGGCGTCGCCCGAACCATTGGGCAGCAATCTGCCCGTCAGCGCCTTAGGCGCGACGCCGGCAATGACTGCCCTGGTGGCGGTATGCGTCTCGCCCGAAGCAAGCCGCACGCCGGTCGCCTTGCCGGCCGAAACGGTGATCTCGGCGACTTCGGCGCCGGTGACGATCTTGCCGCCGGCGGAGGTCACCATGCCAGAGAGGGCACGGATGATGGTGTCGGCGCCGCCCTTGCCCAGCACCATGCCGAAACTCTGGTTGGCCATCGATTCCAGATAGGGGAAAACCGCACCGCCGGCGACATCCGGGGCGAAATCGAGATGCATGCCCCAAGTGGCGAGCGTTGCCCTGATATGCGGCGACTCGAAAGTTTCCTCCAGCCAGGCGCGGGGTGAGGACAGCAGCAGGCGGCCCGTATCGAGCGAACCGGCGATGCCCTTCTTGCGCCACAGGTTCCACGCCGTGCCGGCAAGCGCGCGGGCACTCATCGGCGAACCCAGCAGCCGGAACAGGTGTTCGGCCTCCGTCGGGAAGGCGGCAACCAGCCTGCGCCATGTGGCGGCGTCGGCGGCTGAGAAGGCGGCGATGCGCGCGGCGGTCTTTTCCAGATCGTTGCTGACGCCGAACCAGCGCCCGTCAGGGAATGCGCTGGCAAAACAGTCGGCGACCGGGGCGAACTCCAGCCCCTGCGCTTTCAATTCATTTGCATATTTCCGGTGGAAGGCCGAGCCGGCGAAGAGGCTGAGATTCATCGCGCCGAAATCGTGGCGGAAGCCGGGAAGGGTGAATTCGCGCGTCTGGACGGCGCCGCCGATTGTCGCGCCGCGCTCGAAAACCCCTGTTTTCCAGCCTTTGAGCGCCAAATGCGCGGCGCATGCCAGACTGTTGTGGCCCGCCCCGACAAAGATGGCGTCGAACTCGCTCACGCCCCGTCCCCATTTCCTTTATGCTTAAAGATAATTGCAGATGCATATGTTTTCGTCTAGTAGGATATTAAGGGCCGAGACGAGCCTTGATCATCACACGAAAGAGGGAACTTCAAACCATGGACACGCAAAAACTCCTCGGCGAAGTCGCCGGCCAGCTTCTTTCAGGCGCCATCAAGGTGGTCGACCTGTCGGCGCCGCTCGGGCCGGATACGCCGTTGATCAAGCTGCCGCCGGAACTCGCCGTCGACACGCCGAAGGTCGAGATCCACAACATCTCCCGTTACGACAAGAACGGTCCGTGGTGGGCCTGGAACTGGCTGAAGCTCGGCGAACATTCGGGCACGCATTTCGACGCGCCGCAGCACTGGATCAGCGGCAAGGATTATCCGGACGGCGCCACCGACACCATTCCGGCGCAGAATTTCGTCGGCCCCGTCAATGTCATCGATTGTTCGAAGGAAGCCGCCGCCGACCCCGATTTCCTGCTCACCGTCGACCACATCAAGGCCTGGGAAGCCGAGCACGGTGCGATCAATGCCGGCGAATGGGTGGTGATGCGCACCGACTGGTACAAGCGCAACGGCTCGGAAGCCGAGTTCCTCAATGCCAACGAGACCGGCCCGCACACGCCCGGCCCGACGGCCGAAGCCATCCAGTTCCTGATCAGCAAGGACATCAAGGGCTGGGGCTCGGAGACGATCGGCACCGATGCCGGCAAGGCCGGTGGCATGGAGCCGCCATTCCCGGCGCACACGCTGATGCACAAGGCCAACCGCTACGGTCTCGCCAGCCTTTGCAACCTCGATCAACTGCCGCCGAAGGGCGCCATCCTGATCGCGGCGCCGCTCAAGATCGAGCACGGCACCGGCAGCCCGATTCGCGCGCTGGCACTGGTGTCGAAGCAATAAAGCGAGGTGGGTCTTCGGGAGAAGATCATGCGAGAAGGCGAAACCGGGTTGATGGCAGGTAGAGGGTGGCAGGCTTGTAGCGCTAGCGCCCTACGGCGCCCCCCTCTGTCCTGCCGGACATCTCCCCCTCAAGGGGGGAGATTGGCCTTCACAATGGTTTTCGCCAATCTGCGACGTTGCAGGATTGAGTGGGGCGCCGAAGCTGCCAATCTCCCCCCAAGAGGGGGAGATGGCCGGCAGGCCAGAGGGGGGCGCCGTAGAGCGCAATTCCACGCGATTGAACTCCACTGCCCGCAAGCAAAGAGCAACCGCCAATGACCGCCCCCGATCACATCATCGTCGGCAGCGGCATCAACGCGCTGGTCTGCGCGGCGATGCTCGGCGGCAAAGGGGCGCGTGTGCTCGTCCTGGAGCGCAACGACCGCATTGGCGGTTGCTTGCGCACCGAGGAGATCACCGCACCCGGCTTCATCCATGATGTGATGGCGACGACCTTCGTGCTGTTCATCACCTCGCCGGCCTTTGCGGCACTGGGCGCCGATCTCGCGCGCCACGGGCTGGAGTTCTGCCACACGGGCACGCCGACGGGCGTGCTGCGGCCGGATGGCAGCCATGCCGTGCTCAGCACCGACCGTGCCGCCAACATCGCCGCCCTCAACGCAATCGCGGCAGGCGACGGTGACCGGCACGCGGATGATGTCGGCGGCATCGAACGCAATGCCGGCCTGCTATTTGGCTTGCTCGGCGGCAACCTGTGGTCCTACCCGACAGCGAAGCTGCTTGCCGGTGATGGCTGGCGGCGTGGCCCGCGCGGCCTTGCCGCCTTCCTCGGCGAAGCTCTGGTGCCGGCGCGCGGCTGGCTCGACAACACCTACCGGTCCGAAACCATCCGCGCGCTGTGGGCACCCTGGGTACTGCATGCCGGGCTTGGACCCGAGGACGCCTTCTCCGGCCAGATCGCCAAGGTGATCGCCTTCGCACTTGAGGCGGCCGGAGCACCGATCGTCAAGGGTGGGGCAAAAAACCTGCTGGCGGCCTTCGAGGCTTTGATTCGGGAACGCGGCGGCGATATCCGCACCGGCGCCGATGTCGCTTCGATCGTTCAAAACAATGGCCGGGCAACCGCCGTGCGGCTGGCCTCGGGCGAGACAATCAATGCCGACAAGAGCGTCATCTGCTCGGTTACGCCAACGCAGCTCTATGGCAGGCTGCTTGGCGCGGATGCACCCAAAGCCGATGTCGAGGCGACGCAAAAGTACCGCTACGGCAAAGGCAATTTCCAGATCCACTACGCCTTGGACAAACCGCCCGCATGGCCGGGCGAAGGCTTGGATAAGGTGGCGTTGCTGCACCTCACGCCCGGCCTGGATGGCGTCTCGAAAGCTTGCAACGAGGCGGCGCGCGGCATGCTGCCGGAGGTGCCGACCATCTGTGTCGGCCAGCCGCATGCGCTTGACCCATCGCGCTGCCCGGAGGGCAAGGCGATCCTGTGGCTGCAACTGCCAGAGGCGCCTCGCTTTATCAAGGGCGACGCCGCAGGCAAACTGCAGGCCCCGGCCGACGGGCAATGGACCGACGCGTTGCGCGAGGCCTATGCCGATCGCACGGAGGCGATCCTCGCCAGCCATATCGACGGCTTCAAGGACAGCATCATCGCGCGCCGCGCCTATTCGCCGGCCGATCTCGAAGCGATGAACATCAACCTGGTCGGCGGTGACCCCTATGGCGGTTCCTCGACCATCGACCAGTCTTTCCTGTGGCGGCCGTTCAAGACCAGCCGCAACCATCAGACCGGCATCAAGGGTCTCTACCATATCGGCGCCTCGACCCACCCGGGCGCGGGTCTCGGCGGCGGTTCCGGATTTCTCCTGGCGGGGAGGCTGTGATGGAAGAGAAGGTCGCGGAAAAGCGCCAGCGCATTTCGACCCTGGGGCAGATCGGGCTGCAGCAATTCGCGCCCTATCTGATGAACCGCATCATGGGCCGCTACAACGCCACCTTGCGCGACGATTTCCGCAAGCAGGGCCTGACCATTCCGCAGGTGCGCACGCTCGCCGTGCTGTCGGTCACCGACGGCATCACCGTCAACGACCTCTCGGTCTATACGGTCATCGAGCAATCGACCTTGAGCCGGACCCTCGATACGCTGGAGGGCCAGGGTCTGGTGCGACGCGAGCAGGGTGTCACCGACAGCCGAATCCGCCATGTGTTCCTGACCGACGAGGGCCGCGCCGAGTTCACCCGCGCCTGGCCGGCCATGCACGACGCGTTCGAAGCGATGTTCGACGACATCGACGATGCCGAATATTCCGCACTCATCGCCACGCTTTTGAAGATGCTGAAGAACATTCGCAAGCACGACATCTAGACCTACGCGCCGCCAGCGCTGGCGGTAACGGAAGGGAGAAAAAGAATGGCCGAACGGTCTTTTGCCAGGGAAGTCGAAAAACTCAGGCTCGGTGCCGGCGAGGAGTTTGTCGGCGAAGGCATTCTCGCCATCACCAAGGCGCTGCTGCAATGCGGCGTCGGCTATGTCGGCGGCTATCAGGGCGCGCCGATCAGCCACCTGATGGACGTGCTGGCCGACGCGCAGGACATTCTGGGCGAGCTCGGCGTGCATTTCGAAGCCAGCGCCTCGGAAGCCACTGCCACCGCCATGCTGGCGGCGTCAGTGCATTATCCCATTCGCGGTGCGGCGACCTTCAAGTCGACGGTCGGCACCAACGTCGCCTCAGACGCGCTCGCCAATCTCGCCTCCGGCGGCGTCACCGGCGGCGCGCTGATCATCGTCGGCGAAGACTATGGCGAGGGCTCCTCGATCATGCAGGAGCGCAGCCATGCCTTCGCCATGAAAAGCCAGGTGTGGCTGCTCGACCCGCGACCCAATCTGCCATCGATCGTCAAGGCGGTGGAGGATGGTTTCGAGCTGTCGGAGATTTCCAACACGCCGGTCATGCTGCAGGTGCGCATCCGCTGCTGCCACGTGCATGGCCATTTCATCGCCAAGGACAACAAGCGGCCGCCGATGACGGTCGCCGATGCCCTCGACGCGCCGCGCCGCGACACCGGCCGCATCGTGCTGCCGCCCGCCTCCTTCCTGCATGAGAAGGAGAAGGTGCAGAAACGCTGGCCGGCGGCGGTCGACTTCATCGCCAAGAACAAGATCAACGAGTTCTTCGGCTCGGACCATGGCTCGGTCGGCATCGTCATGCAGGGCGGCATGTACAATTCGGTCATCCGCGCGCTGCAGCGGCTCGGCCTTGCCGACACCTATGGCGACACCGACGTGCCGCTCTATGTGCTCAATGCCGTCTATCCCTTGATCGACGACGAGTTCCTGTCGTTCTGCGAGGGCAAGCAGTCGGTGCTGGTCGTCGAGGAAGGCCAGCCCAACTACATCGAACAGGCCTTTGCTTCGATGCTGCACAAGGCCGGTCGAGGCACCAGGCTGGTCGGCAAGGAGCATCTGCCGATGGCCGGCGAATACACCGGCCAGGTCATGCTCGACGGCATCGGCGCCTTCCTGCGCGCCGAGGCGCCGCATCTTTTGCCGGGCGAGGTGCGCGCGCCCAACAAGGTCGGCGACGGCGTTGATGCCGCTGACCTCATCAATGTCGTGCCGGGCCGTCCGCCGGGCTTCTGCATCGGCTGCCCGGAACGGCCGATCTTTGCCGCGACAAAACTGGTCGAGCAGGAGCTAGGCAAGCATCACATCGCCTCCGACATCGGCTGCCATCTGTTCTCGATCATGCCGCCTTTCGAGCTCGGCGCCACCACCATGGGCTACGGGCTGGGCCCGGCCTCCGCCTCAGCCTTCAATTCGCCTGATGCCAAGCGGCGTTCCATCTCCTTCGTCGGCGACGGCGGCTTCTGGCACAACGGCCTGACCTCCTCAATTGGCAACGCGGTGTTCAACAAGAACGACGGCGTCATCGTCATCGTCGATAATTTTTACTCGGCCGCCACCGGCGGCCAGGACATCCTCTCATCCCGCGCCGGCAACAAGACCAAGTCGACGAAGCATCCGATCACCGAGGCGGTCAAAGGCATGGGCGTCAAATGGCTGCGCCATGTCGACCGCACCTATGACGTGACCAAGATGCAGGACACGCTGCGCGAGGCGCTGACGACGGAGGAGAAGGGGCCGAAAGTCATCGTCGCCTCGTCCGAATGCATGCTCAACCGCCAGCGCCGCGAAAAGCCGCTGGTCGACAAGGCGATCAAGGGCGGGACCCGTGTCGTGAAACCGAAGTTCGGCGTCGATGAGGACATCTGCACCGGTGACCATGCCTGCATGCGGCTGTCCGGCTGCCCATCGCTGTCGGTCAAGTCGCTCGACGATCCTTTGCGCGACGATCCGGTCGCGCATATCGACCAGAGTTGCGTCGGCTGCGGCAATTGCGGCGAGGTCGCCGATGCGGCGGTGCTCTGCCCGTCCTTCTATCGCGCCGACGTCGTCCACAATCCAAGCCGCTGGGATCGCTTCCTGGAAGCGGCGCGCCGCGCCACCATCAGCCTGTTGCAGCGTCGCCGCGAAAGCCGGCGCCTGACTTTCGCCGATGCTTGACGCCGTCCCCCCACTTCGCGCCCACGCCAGCGCTCAAGATGGTGAGCGTGTCATCAAGCTCGCCGTGCTGGCGGTCGGCGGCCAGGGCGGCGGCGTGCTCGCCGACTGGATTACCGATGTCGCCGAGCGCAACGGCTATGTCGCGCAGTCGACCTCGGTCGCCGGCGTCGCCCAGCGTACCGGCGCCACCATCTACTATGTCGAGATGGCCCGCGACACCGGCCGGCTGCCGGTCTTTGCGCTGTCGCCCTCGCAGGGCGATGTCGACATACTGATCGCGGCGGAGTTGATGGAAGCCGGCCGCGCCATCATTCGCGGCTTCGTCACGCCCGAGCGCACCACGCTGATCGCCTCGTCGCACCGCATCGCCGCCGTGTCGGAAAAGATCGAACCGGGCGACGGCCGGGCTTCGTCCTCCAAGGTGCATGCAACGGCGGAAGCCGCATCGAAGCGCTTCATCGCTTTCGACATGGAAAAGATCGCCGCCGACAATGGCTCGATGATCTCGGCCAGCCTGCTTGGCGCGCTGGCGGGGTCCGACGCCCTGCCGTTCACGCGCGAGAGCTACGAACAGGCGATCGGTGCCGGCGGCCGGGGCGTCAAGGCCAGCCTCGCCGCCTTCGGTGCCGCGTTTGACCGTGCGCGCGGCACGGCAGCGCCGGTGCCAAAGCCGGCCGAGCCCGCGATTGTCGAATCTGCCCTGGGCGCCGGACAGGTGAGTGGCCCGCGAAACCTGCTGCAAGGCTGGCAGGCCTTGGCTGCCCGCATCGATCTGTTGCCGGTGGCCGTGCGCGATATGGCGCTTCGAGGCTTGAGAAAGGTCGTCGACTATCAGGACATCGCCTATGGGCGCGACTATCTCGACCGGTTGGACAAGGCCGTCGCGCTGGACGGGCCGATTCAGGGCTATGGCTTGTCCATCGCTGCCGCCAAGCATCTGGCCAACGCGCTGTGCTACGACGACATGATCCGCGTCGCCGATCTCAAGACACGTTCGACGCGCGACAAACGCGTGCGCCGCGAGGTCGGCGTCAAGGATGGCTCGATCCTGCAGGTGACCGAATATTTCCATCCGCGCATCGAGGAGTTCTGCGGCACGCTGCCGGCGGGTCTGGGCAGCTACATCGAAAACCGGCCGAAGCTCGCCGCCTTTCTCGATCGTCGCATCAATCATGGCCGCCGCATCCGCACCGACAGTTTTGCCGGCTTTGCCGCTCTGTGGTTCATCGGCGGCCTGCGTCGCTGGCGCCGCAACCTGCTGCGCCACAAGGTCGAGGTCGCGCATCTCGACCGCTGGTACGCGCTGGCGCTCGACCATGTGCCCCAGGATTACGCACTGGCCGTCGAAATCCTCAACTGCCGCCGGCTGATCAAGGGCTACAGCGACACCCATGTCCGGGCGCAATCGAAATTCGACCGCGTGCTCTCGGCGCTCGACTTGGTCAAGGGCCGCACCGACGCCGCCGACTGGATCCGCCGCCTGCGCGAGATGGCGCTGAAGGACGAGAAGGGCCACATGCTGGATGGTGCGCTGAAGACCGTGGCGACGCTGGGGCCGGATAAAATAGGCTGATTTAACGGGCATCCACAGATTGGAGCGGCGCCAGCCCATGCAGCGGCGCCGCTTCGGCGAACAGATACAGCAGCCCTGAATCGACGCGCCTACGCAGATGCGCATCGACCTCCGCCCGATCCTGACAACCATGAAACCTGCCGCCGCAACGGTCGCGCAGGCGCACGAGATCGGCCATGACAGGCGACATCGGCAGGCCGGCGGCGTCGAGCAGGCTTGCGCTGAGGAAGCCGACGTCGAGCGGGGCCAGGTCAGGCATCGGATGGCGCAAAGGATGGTTGAAGGTGGTGAGCGTGTAGAAAGTGCGATAGGCAAGCGAGCCAGGGGTCGCCAAGGCGTCGTCCCCGGCGATCGCCTCGACGAACGGCTTGGTCGCCGACGACTGGTGATCGCCGAATTCGAGCACCACGGCGCCGCGTTCACCGGCATCCGCTTGCCTCTTGTCGAGGAAATCCTGGAAATCGCCGCGCGCTACCGCCATCCGGCGCAGATACTCATTGGCCTGGAAATCGCCCGAGAAAGGCTCGCCCTCGACCTTCAGCCCGGGCTCCATCCGCCCCTCATAGGGTGAGTGCGGAAACATGGTCTGGATTTCGAGGAACAGCGGCCGGCCGTCTTCCCTATGGTGCCTGGCGATGAATGCCTCGGCCGCCTGGTAATAAAAGTTGTCGCGCAGGTGATAGAAGGGCGCGGCGATGTCCTTGATGTCGAGCACGGTCTCGAAACCGATCGATTTCAGGAACGGCCCTTCATTGACGAACGAAAAGTCCATCGGCGTCATCACGACAGTCCGATATCCGCAACGCGCCAGCACCTCCGGCAAGGCTCCGGCGACCTTGTCCTGCAGGGTGATGGTCAGATAGGGGCTTCGCCAGCCGAAATCGGTGGCCGACAGGCCGGTCATCAGCGACAGATTGGTGATCCAAGTGCCGCCGCCAAACGTCTCGACCTGCATCTGGTGCGGCGTGCCGGCCCCCGGTGCGAATCTCTGCAGGAATCCCGCGCCGTTGCCGACCTGCGGAAAATAGCCGGGATCGGACTGGCTTTCGCTGAGCACGAAAAAGACGTCGGGAAGATCAGCCCGGTCGCCGCAATCGACCGTGTCGGCAAAAGGCGGCTGCGGCGCCACGGCTTGCAGCCGCTTTTCGAAGCCCGATTCTACAACCAGGTTGTGCAAATCCAGCAGCGAGACGAAGAAGGCCGACATGTGCCGGCCCTGCATGTAGTAGAAATAGCGGTCCTTCGAGGCCTCGGCCGGAAAGGTCAGCGGCACCAGAACGACGAGCGCCGCCATGACCAGGACGCGTGCCGACACCGGCCAGCCGATTTTCCGATCGATCCGGAACAGAAGCACCGCCGCCGTAATGCCGAGCCCCAGGGCAATGACGACCGGCGCGATCAGATGGAGGTAGGAGCCGAGCAGGAAACGATACACTTCCGGATCCCTCGACACGAAGACCGTGTCGTAGAAGTGCAGCGAAAACCCCTTCAGCCTGAACTTGATCGCCGAAACCACGGTGACGAAGGCAATGCCCATCCAGGCGAGATAGACGGAAAAGGCAAGGCGCCCCGAAGCCAGGAACAGAAGTCCGGCAAGGGCAGCCACCAGCGCCAGCGAGAACGGCACCGACAGCCATTCGTGCTCGGCCCGTCCGGCGGCGAAGACGCCTGCAAGGCTGACCACGGCCAGCGTCAGCGGATGGCAGAGCACCCGTCCAAGACCTTGAAGCTGAACCACAGATTTTCCCACGAAGATGCCTGAGCATAGTTTCGGGAAATTCTTCGATTATTTGCGGGCTAAGAACAAATGTATAGTGAATTTAACCTTAACTCGGCTGGTCGGGATTGTCCGGTGCGCGCCAGCGCTCGCGCGGGGCCGCCCCGAAGGTGCCTGGCCCCGCGGTGCTTTGATCAGTAATGGTGCCAGTGGCGCCAGTGATGATGCGGATGCCAGACGTAGGCCGGACCGTGCCAGTAGTGGTAGCGCGGGCGCACGACGACGACGCCGTTCGGCACGCAGCGGCCCCATCTGTTAGGGTGCCAGCCGATGCCGCAGCCCCAGCGGACATGCTCGACCAGTGCCGGGGTGGCTGGCTTGGCAACGGACACGATGGGCATTGCGCTGGACGCGGAGGCTGTCGCGACAGTTCCACCGATGGCCAGGATAGCGGTTGCTGCATAGTTTTTCAGGCGACTCATAATTGGACTCCGAGTGCTTTCGACGATGAAGATGGCCGTCCTGTATGGTGCACAGGGCAGGCTTGTCCCTTCGCATCGTTAAACGGCGTCTCCGGCCTTTTCCGTCGGTCGTCATGGCGATTTTTTTGGCGTAACGGTGGCGCGGCGTTCCATATGGCGCAGCAACGCCTGTGCCAGCACGCTCCGGTTTTCAGGCGATGTGCTCGCCGCGAAGTCGACAATGGCCTGTTCAAGCCGGCTGCGCACCGTCACATCGGCATTGCGTGCCCGTTCCAGGGCGGCGGACAAGGCGGCCTTGTCCATGACAGGCTGCTGCAACAGGTCCGCTGCCTCCTGCCTCGCCTGCTGGCCATCGAGAATGATCTGACGGGACTGCACGCGAACCTGGCGCAGCGCCTCGCGGAACGCCTTGCGGTCCTGGTCGGGCAGCTGTCGGCCGGCCGATTCCAGGGAGAAGCCCGATTTGGCATTTCTCAGCCAGACCGCGCCACCGACAAATGCGCTGGCCAGAAAGACGTTCAGCACCACGGAAGCAATGACCAGACCACGGATCCAGCGCGGGCTCATAGGTTTTCCTCACCGTTCTCGGCATCCGGGCCGGCATCGCCAAACGCCGTTACATCGGCATCGAGCACATAGTGGTCCGGCTGGACCTCCGGCGTGACGATGGTCACCAGGGCCAGTCCTGCCACGGCACCGGCCAGACCAATGCCGGCAAGTCCAAGTCCCAGCCACCAGAACCACTGACGCCGGCGCTGGACGATGTGCCGGCCGGCAGCCTGCAGAATGCTGCTGTGCAGTGCCTTGTCCGGGGCGTCGACGCGGTAGCTGTCGAGCAGCGCGTCAAGTGTCCCGGCCTGCCTCAAGATGGCCTCGCCCGCGTCGCTTGCGGCAAAGACCGTGCCGGCCATTCGCTCGGCCTCGGGCCATCGCCGCAAGTCGCCGCCATAGGCCTGCGCCAAGGCGGCAAAGCGCCTGGCATCCATTGCGGGTTCGTTCCTGGACCCTTCAGCCATGTGTCTCCCCCTTGCCCGTCGGCGCCGAGCGCCAGGCGGCACCAGCAAGGCGCAATGGCCGTGCTGCGTTGCTGCTTGCCCGGCGTTTACTCATCGGCGCCATCCTCCGCCAGGATCGCTTGCAGCGACCGCCGGCCGCGCGCGAGCAGGCTTTCCAGGGCATCGACGCTGATCTGCAGTGTCGCTGCCGCCTCGATATTGGACATCTCCTGATAGTAGACCAGAACGATCGCTTCGCGCTGGCGCGGCGCTATGGCTTGCAGCGCCCGTTCGACCCGATGGGCTTCTTCCTCGGAATGAGCATCGGGAAGCGGCGCAGGATCGGCGACGTCCGGCAGGTCGCCGGTCACCCACTCGCGCCTGCGACGCAGCCGGTCGTAGCAAATGTTGAGCGTCACCCGGTGGATCCAGCTGTCGAAGCGCGCATTGCCGCGCCGCCAGCTCGCGGCATGGCGCCAGATCCGCACGAAGGTTTCCTGCGCGACATCCTCGGCCTCCGCCGCATCGCCGAGCATGCGCACGGCAAGCGCCAGGATACGCGGCAGCTTGCGCGCGACGAGCGTTTGCACGGCTGCCGGCTCGCCGGCGCCGACACGGCGAACCAGCTCCTCGTCCGGATCCGCAGCCATCAGTCGGCGCACTCCCGATGTTCATCGCGCGTCATTGCCTCTTGGTCATTGCTCTTGCTTGGGAGCGGTTTTGTGGCCCGGCAGTTCGTCGGCCGTCAAAATGCCGTCGGCATTCTTGTCCAGCCGGGCGAAGCGCTTGGCGAAGAAGGCATCGAGTTCGGCGCGATCGATGAAGCCGTCATGGTTGGAATCGATCCGCGGGAAGGATTTGGCGGCGTCGCTCTTGACGTTGCGCTTCGCCTGAAAGGCCTCCCATTCCAGCAGGCTGATCTTGCCGTCGCCATCCGTGTCGGCCGCCATGATCGCCTTTTCGCGCCGCTTCTGGAATTTGGCCAGCGTGATGTCGGACCTGGTCCCCGACGCGCCTGGCGCGGCAAGTGGCGCGGCGGTCTGCGGTGCAGGCGGGGTCGTTGCCTGGGCAAGAGCCGCAACGGTCTGCAAACTCAAGGCAACGACTAATATCGAACGGCTGATCATGTTGTGCGTCTCCAGCTTGGCGCGACGCAGACGGCTTGTGCCGTCATCGCGCTTCAACCGTTAAACGCCGCGACCCGGAAAATCCGTCGGTCGCGCGTGCTGATCCGTTCGTGCTCGGGTGCGCATCCCGTCGATCGGGATGGAAGGAGCTCTAGTCCGACTGGTCGGCCGCAATCAGTTGTTCGGGCTTGAACCCGGCATGCTGCGGGGTCCACACCTCGCCCTCGCGATTGAACCAGTGGCACAGATACATGCCCGAGGCTGCGCCATCGCTGACCGTCATCCTGGGGCCTCCGGATTTCAGCTTGACCACGTCTCCGGTCTTGAAATTGTTGGGCATTTTTTGACCTCCCATGCTGAGGCCATGAGTTTCACACCAAACCGGGGTCTCGACAATGGCAGATCTGCCAGGCCGGCGCCGCAATCCTTTGCACCAGATGCGAAGGGGTAGACGACGAAAAGGAGGGGGGATGGTGCGCTTGCGGGCAGCCAATTGCCGGCTCATGCTGATCGAGTAATCGTTGACCGTCGAGCCCAGGGGCCACCGGCGCCGAAGACCGCCAGCCGATCAAATGCCAAGCGGGTCGCAACGAGTTCCCTAGACATCGTCCCGTAACGTCCTTGCCCGCGCCTTGAATCAGCATGGGATCGGCCATCCCACCCGACGCAAGTGAGGGCGCGTAGTCCATGAACTCAACTGGAAAGCTAGCCAGTTACGAATCAGTATAAATCCGCGATGTACAAGAACACTACTGTGTGCGGCCTTCAGCGGGTAACGGCGCTGTTACACACGAAAAAATCCTTGCATGGTTGCCATGAGCGCCCGACGGCGACGGGACTAGATGCGCATTTTGTCGCGTATCCAGTTCCTAAAGATCTTGCTGGCACGATTTGGAGCATTCGCTGGAGCTTCAAGAATGTAGTAGCCATTGCCGGTCGTGAGGGTGAGGTCAAAAGGGCGTACGAGACTCCCATTTGACAGCTTCTCCTCAACAAGGCGTGTCCATCCCAACGCCAACCCTTGCCCTTCGAGGGTGGCCCGCAGCAGATTGTCGTAATTCTGAAACCAGATTCCTTGCTGAGGGCGTAAAGAAGTTAGCTTCGCGAATTCAAGCCACTTGTCCCAATTCTCCCATTCGTGAGCCCGCCCATCTAGATGCAGCAGCGTCACGTTTTGAAACTTGCGGAGGTTTTCGGCGCCGACAGCATTTACATATCCTGGACTGCAAATCGGAAAAAACTCCTCACTAAACACTTTCTCGGACTTCAATCTATTCCAGTCACCGCGACCATATCTAATCGAAATGTCTATCCCGAATTTGCTCATATCCAAGCATTCATCGGTTTCAACCAGTTTTATATTGATCCCGGGATTGCGAATTCGAAAATCAGCCAACCTCGGCATCAGCCAGCAACTTCCAAATGCAACGGTTGTACTAACTGTTACATTTGCCGGAATGTCAGCGACTTTCTCGTTAAACTCCCTTGAGATCAGCCATAAGCTTTCTGAAACTGTATTGTGAAATTGGCGCCCATATTCTGTAAGTGCCACGCCTCGTTGCCCCCGCTCGAACAATTTGGCGCCAAGCCTGGATTCCAGGAGCCTGACCTGCATGCTTACCGCTTCCCTGGTGACATTCAACTCATGAGCCGCAGCGGTAAAATTCATGTGGCTTCCCGCCGCTTCGAACGCGACCAGACTGTGTAGTGGCGGCAATCTCAAAGGCGGACGAGACGTCAATCTGATTTACCTCAGGCGTGATCGATCTTACGCTGACTATCCGAAAAGCACCCCGTAATCATAGTCCCAGCCATAATACGCTGAGGAAGCCAAGAGTGCCATCTCACGATAGCCATCGACAAAAGGACCCGTTGCTCGATTCATTCCAGCTCAGGTCTCTGCAACTTCGAAACAGGATTATGAGCACCGCTCATGCGCCGGCTTATGTAGAGAACGGTTGGCCTACGGAGCGCTACCGGCTCTATCATGAGGAGAAGGCCAAGGGAGGGCTTGCTCTAACGGTGGTGGGGGGATCGACCAACGTTTCGTCGGACAGCCCGTCCGCGTTTGGGCAACTTTATGCCGGCGATGACAGCATCCTGCCTTGGTTTGAACTGCTTACCGGGGGCGTTCATTCCCATGGCGCCGCGATTATGTGTCAGCTGACACATATGGGGAGGCGTACATCCAGCGACGTAGGGGAATGGCTGCCAGTAATAGGACCATCTAACACGCGAGAACGGGCGCACCGAGCCTATCCAAAGAGTATGGAAAGGGCTGACATAGTACGCGTCACCAAGGACTTTGCGGCCGCGGCTGTACGATGCAAAAAGGGCGGTTTTGACGGAATCGAAATCCTGTCGCACTCGCACTTGCTGGGACAATTCCTATCCCCTCTGATCAATTTCAGACAGGACGATTATGGCGGCTCCCTGGAGAACCGGCTTCGACTCACCTTCGACGTCCTGAACGGCGTCCGCGATGCTGTGGGCGACGAGTTCATCATAGGACTGAGGATCACCGGTAACGATTTCCTCAAAGGTGGGCTCAGCCGCGAGGACTGCATCGAGATCGCCCAGCGGCTTGAGCAGTGCGGCCTGGTCGACTTCCTCAACGTGCTTGCGGGAGCGCCATACGACGATCTGGGCTTGGCTCAATGGATGCCTCCTATGGGCACTCCCGCAGCCCGTTTCCTTGGAGTTGCCAAAGACATACGTGAGGCCGTTTCACTACCTATATTCTATGCAGGAGGCATTGCCGATATCGCAACTGCTCGCCATGCCCTGCGCGACGGCATTGTCGATATGGTGGGAATGACCAGGGCTCACATCGCCGATCCCTACCTGGTCTCAAAGCTGCAAACCGGGCAGGAAGATCGTATCCGCACCTGCGTCGGAATGAACTACTGCGCAGACCGGGTTAATCAAGGCAAAGACGCTTTATGCGGCCAGAATGCCGCGACCGGTCGCGAGCGTTTCTTCCCGCATCGCTTTCGCCGCCATGAAATAGCGGGTTTGCGCGCTGTCGTTGTTGGTGGAGGGCCAGGAGGACTGGAGGCGTCCCGTGTTCTCGCCGAGCGGGGCTACAGGGTGACCCTGTTCGAAGCGTCCAACCAGCTGGGTGGGCAGATTAACATGGCGGCCGCAGGTTCCACCAGGCGCCAGATGCGCGGGGTCATCGATTGGCTGGTCAATGAACTCGAGCATCTCGGCGTTGATGTTCGCTACAACATGCTGGCGGAAGCCGAGGACATCCTGCGTGAGAAACCTGTGTTGGTGGTGATCGCGACAGGCGCACTGCCGCGCTCGCTGAACATTGGCGGCGCGCATCTTGCCCGGCCGATTTGGGACGTGTTCACCGGACAGCCTCCTGTTGGAGAGGTCATCATTTTCGACGATCGAGGCGACCATCACTCGCTGGTGGCGGCGGAGGTAGCAACCCAATCCGGTGCTTGCGTCACTCTCTTAACGCCGGATCGCACACCTCTTCATAATCTCGGGCCGACGAACTACGGCGTCGGCATGCGCAACCTGTATCAGCGCGGGGTGAACTTCCTCACCGACCGTGAGATCGTTGCCTTGAGCCCTGACGGCAACCGTTTGACCGTCACCGTGCGAAACGTCCTCACCGACCTGGAAGAAAAATTCCAGGCCGATCATGTCTTCTATGAAGTCGGGACGGAAGAAAACGCTGAATTGTACTTCGATCTTCAAAGTCATTCAGTCAACAACGGCCAAATAGAAGTAGCATCTCTATTGGACGGCAAAGCCGAGTACCGAACGGTGAATCCGGCCGGTGATTTCGTGTTGTTCCGGATTGGTGACGCGGTCTCTTCGAGGAACATCCATGCTGCGCTCTTTGATGCGTTGCGTGTCTGTTCCGTCATCACGGTCGCCGGACAGACCGGCTCCGATCAAGCGCGCTACTCAGTAACACATAGGCAAATGAAAGGGGAAACGACGTGAAAAATCTCCCACTGGCGGCGGCATGCCTGACAATTCTTGTACTGGAGTCACTCCCTGCGAATGCTGCATCAAGCTGCGGTGAGCTGACAATCTCCAGCATGAATTGGCAGAGCGCTGAAGTGCTGGCAAGCCTGGACAAGTTCATTCTTAAAGCTGGGTTCGGATGTGATGCGGAAATTCTCGAAGGGGACACCGTGCCGACGGTCACCTCCATGATCGAAAAGGGAAAGCCCGATGTTGCTCCCGAGATCTGGGTCGATCTGCTGCCAGATGTTGTCGCTACCGGCATCAAGCTAGGCAAGCTTGTTGAAACTGGCGCGGCCCTCAAAGATGGTGGCGTCAACGGGTGGTGGATTCCAAAGTATGTGTCCGAAGCACACCCGGATATCAAAACCATTGCGGATGCGCTCAAACATCCGGAGCTCTTTCCAGCACCTGAAGATTCATCGAAAGGGGCGGTCTTCAATGGGCCTCAGGGCTGGGGCGCGACGGTTGTTACAACGCAGCTCTTCAAAGCCTACGGCGCTGAAAAAGCCGGCTTCACCTTGATCGACACCGGATCGGCAGCCGGCTTGGATGGATCGATAGCAAAGTCATATGAGCGCCACCAAGGCTGGCTCGGATTCTATTGGGCTCCGACGTCGATTCTGGGAAAGTATGAAATGGTGAAGCTCGACTTCGGGGTTCCTTACAATCAGGCTGAATGGAAGCGTTGCAATACAGTGGCGGATTGTGCCGATCCAAAGCCAAACGTTTGGCCGCAAGATCGAGTAAAGACGATCGTCACGAAAGGCTTTTCGGATCGTACTGATCCCGCAGTGATGGAGTACCTGCAAACCCGGTCGTGGTCCAACGATACGGTGAACGGTCTCTTGACCTGGATGACCGACAACCAGGCCACTGGTGACGATGCGGCAAAGTATTTCCTCAAGACACGCGAGGATATCTGGGCCAAGTGGGTCCCGGTCGGCGTCGCCGGAAAAATCAAAGCGGCACTTTAATCAACGTGTCGCGGTGGTGGCCTTTAGAGCGGCCATCATTGCGACCGCCATTGCCCTCACTGGGCTGACCGACCGAGAACTCCTCATGGATTGGCTGACAAATTTTCCCCATCTCAATGACGAGGCCTTGCGGCTTGTCAAAAAGGGGCTGGATGACGCTTTTCGAACCTTCACCCGAACATACGGCGATTCAATTGAGGGCGTTTTCGCGCCGTTGCAGTACCTTCTGATCAAGTGCGAGCACTTTCTAACCGACACGCCCTGGCCGCTGATCATTTCGCTGGCGGCTGGGCTGGCATGGCTTGCATCCCGAAACTTGACAACCGTGGCTGGAACCGTCGTCACCCTCGTTGCAATCGGGTTCCTGAACATGTGGGACGATACGATGAAGACGGTGTCCATGATCCTTGTCTCGACGATCATAGCCATCGTGCTCGGTGCGCCGGTTGGAATTGCGATGTCGAGATCGGAGCGCATCCAGAGGGTCATCAATCCGGTACTCGATGTCATGCAAACCATGCCAAGCTTCGTTTATCTGATCCCGGTGGTGATGCTGCTGGGAATCGGCAAGGTTCCTGGTGTGATAGCCGTCGTAATCTATGCGATCCCTCCCATGATCAGGCTGACAAATCTGGGCATCCGCCTCGTGGACAAGGACGTACTAGAGGCGGCCGATGCCTTCGGTTCGTCCAATTGGCAAAAGCTGCGAGACGTCCAGATTCCCCTGGCGCTGCCGACCATCATGGCTGGCGTCAATCAGACCATCATGATGGCATTAGCCATGGTCGTCATTGCCTCGATGATCGGGGTGCAGGGTTTGGGTCAACCCGTCCTCAAAGCGATCAACAATCAGTATTTCACGCTGGGTTTGTTCAATGGACTAGCCATTGTTGGTATCGCCATCATTTTTGACCGTATCAGCCAAGCTTATGGCAAGCGGCTGCAGCGACACCTGGAGTTGATGCATGCCTGATCGTGAAGAAAAACAAGTCGGAATCGTTATCTCACATCTGTTCAAGCTCTTCGGAGCCAATGCCAACAACCACCTGAATGCATTGGCGAGAGGCATGACGAAAGATGAGTTGAACGAACGCCACGGGCTTGTCCTTGGACTGAACGACGTTAGCATCAATATGGCTGCTGGCCAGGTCCACGTCATAATGGGCCTTTCGGGATCCGGGAAATCCACCTTGATACGGCACATTAACCGGCTGGTTGAGCCGACGGCTGGCCAGATCATCGTTGGCGGCCAAGACGTTCTCAAATTGGATGAGCATGCTTTGCGGGCCTTTCGTCGCAACACCACGGCGATGGTGTTTCAAAAATTTGCTTTGCTTCCGCATCGCAACGTTCTGGAGAACACCCTGTACGGCCTGGAGATCCAAGGCGGCGATCGCTATAGGCATCGTGAAAAGGCGATGCGCTGGATTTCACGCGTTGGGTTGAACGGATTTGAAAACCGGTATCCGAACCAGCTTTCGGGCGGCATGCAGCAACGTGTCGGGTTGGCTCGGGCTTTGGCAAGCGACTCGCCAATCCTGCTGATGGACGAGGCGTTTTCTGCCCTCGATCCCCTCATTCGATCAGACATGCAGGAGATGCTGCGGAATATTCAGCAGGAGGTGAAAAAAACGATCGTGTTCATCACGCACGATCTTGATGAGGCGTTGAGACTGGGAGACCAGATTGCCATCCTTCGCAACGGCCAGATAGTTCAACAAGGTTCGAGCCAGGACATCGTTCTTCGGCCGGCAGATGACTACGTGGCCTCGTTTGTAAAGGACGTCAACAGAGGACGTATAATACGAGTTGACGCGATTATGACGCCGTCAAATCCGGCGAGCGCTTTGCCGAAATCTCTTCTCTCAGCTGACACCACCCTGAATGCGGCTGCAAAGCTGATGTGCCAGCATGGCGGGCACGAGAGCGTCGTCGTCGACGGACACGGCAAACCGTTGGGTCGAGTGACAAAGGACCAGATCATGGCGGCCATGATTGGATACGGCGGACTGTGGGGTAGCGAAAACGGTGGGGGCACCAGTTCATTTCGACCGGTGTTGTACTCTGCCAATCAGCCGGCGAACCCAGGGAACCGCGCAGAACGATAGGCGTCGCTCGGGATCGTTCCGCCTTGGGACGATTTCCGCAATCATCATCATAGAGGTTATCAAGAGGCACCGATGCTGAAGCTAGATCAGTCGTTTCGTTTTGAAGGCCAGGACGTTGCGTGGGGCCGGATCGGGGAGGGCGCTCCCTTGGTGATGCTTCATGGAACGCCGTTTTCGTCACAAGTATGGCGCCGCATAGCGCCTCTCATAGCTTCACGCCGGACGGTCTATTTCTTCGATCTCCTCGGATATGGTCAATCCGCAAAGGCGGATGGTCAGGATGTGTCGCTAGGCGTGCAGAACAAACTTTTTGCCTCACTGTTGAAGGAGTGGGGCGTGAAGGAGCCTGACGTCCTTTGTCATGATTTTGGCGGCTCGACTGCACTTCGCACCCACTATCTTAACGATGTGCGGTATCGTAGCCTGTTGTTGGTCGACCCTGTGGCGGTCGCCCCTTGGGGCTCCGCATTGGTGCAGCATGTGCGAAAGCACGAAGCCGCGTTTGCCGGCGCCCCGGATTACATTCACGAATCGATCTTGCGAGCGTACCTGCAAGGCGCGGCGTTCCAGACCCTTCGCAGCGAAGCTCTGGACCTCTACATGCAGCCTTGGCTTGGGCCCGTAGGCAAGCCGGCCTTCTATCGACAGATCGCCCAAATGGATCAAAAATTCACCGACGAAGTCGAAAAGCTTTATAGGCCGATGAATTTTCCCGTTCGAATTCTATGGGGTCGTGAAGACGAGTGGATCCCAATCGCGCAAGGACAGAAATTGTCCGAGAAGCTCACCAACGGGGTGATGACGGCCGTGCCTCAAGCAGGTCATCTCGTCCAGGAAGATGCGCCTGAAATGATCGTCGCGGCACTTTTCGATACGCTGCAGTAGTTCTCCGATCTAACCGGTGATGACGAGAGATGGCCAGAAAGTTTGCGTTTCTGCTGACGCGCCATTTTACGCTTTCGCCGTTTGCGCTTTTCGTCGACACGCTGCGGCTTGCGGGCGACGAGGATGATCGGAGTCGAAGAGTAGAGTTCGACTGGCAAGTGGTTGGCGAGCGTGGTTTGCCTATCCGCGCAAGTTGCGGCATCGAAGTGATGCCGACGAGAGAACTCCAGCACCCGGAGGAATACGACGATATCGTTGTCGTTGGGGGGCTTCTGAACACGGGCGATACTCTTGGAAGCCAGAAGGAAGCCTTCCTGCTAAAGGCCGCATCGCGCGGAGTTCGATTGACGGCGCTCTGCACAGCCAGTTTCGTACTCGCTCGATATGGATTGCTGGACGGCTACAACGTGTCCGTGAGCTGGCTCCACGTCAAAGATTTCCGTACCATGTTCCCGCAAGTCTTGGCACATGCGGATAGCCTGTTCTCCGTCGACAGAAGCCGCGCAACCTGCGCTGGCGGTGTCGGAGCGGCCGACCTGGCTGGTCATTTTGTGGCAGAGTCCATTGGTAAGAAAGCCAGCGAGAAAGCTGCCAAGATCCTTATTCTTGATCGGGTCAGGACGACCCGCGACGTCCAGCCCGTGGGAGATCTTTTCCCAAACGCCGAAAGTAGACAACTGAGGCGTGCCCTCCTTCTCATGGAGAGCAACGTCCAAGAAACGTTGGCTGTCAGCGACATTGCAGGGTCGCTCAGCGTTTCGAGACGACAGCTTGAACGGTTGTTTTTTGCTGAAATCGGTAGGAGCCCACTGTCGGCATATCTCGCGATACGCGTGCACTACGCAAAGACGCTCCTCGAGGTTAGCGACCTAAACATGGGCGAGATTGGATTCCGCTGTGGCTTCAGCAATGCGGGACACTTCAGCCGCGCCTTCAAGCGCCAAACTGGCCTTACTCCCACCGACTTCAAGCAGTCCCGAGGCACGTCAGCCGTCCCATCTAAGTCGTGAGATGTTGGGGGGCGGCCCCAAACGAATGGACGGCTGTGAACAAGTAAATGGTGCCGCTTGCGTGACTCGAACACGCGACCCCCGCATTACGAATGCGGTGCTCTACCAACTGAGCTAAAGCGGCCCGGGAAGCCAACGCCTCCAAGATGCGGCGGTGATAGACGCAACCGGGCGCGAATTCAAGATGCGACTTGGCAATTCCTGCGGCGGCGTCATGGCACCCTCGAAAGCCGGCCGCCGCCTTGTCCGCCAATCAATCGTCAAGGGGATGCGGCGCACGGTGCGTGCGCTCCCCGCGCGTGAAGATCGGTGAAACATGCTGATTTTGTTGCCGGAACAGCGCCGGAATGGACTTTGCATACCTCTGCGAGGCAGAATGCGCCGCTCGCCCGTTGATTGATTGGTCGCCTGCGGCTAACGATCACGGCAAGGTTGGCAAAGACAGAGGGACCCGCTTGGACGCGATCGAAAAAGCGATCCGGAACGCCTTGGAGAAAGGCAATGCCGAGGACCGCGCGTTCCGCGAGAGGGTCTATCGCTCGGCTTTTGCCGCGCTTGATCGCGCGCTCCAGGCCAATCCCGGTGTGACCGTTGAGGTCGCCATCAAGCGCCGCAAGGCAATCCAGGCGAAAATCACCGAAATCGAATCCGAGTTCCTGCCGGCGGTGCCGGATGTCGGCCCGCAGGGCGATGCACCGGCGGTCGAACTCGGAGCGGACTCGGCGTCCGCGGTCGAAACCGGCCGACAGGCATCGTCCCCCGATGTCGTCGTCGACGGCCCCGTGCAATCCGCTGCCGATGCGCCGCGCTCGCGCGTCCTGCCCGTCGTTCCCGACATCATGCCGGACGCCACGCTTCCCGATGCTCCGGCCATCGACATGTCGGTTCCGGCCTCGGCCGGCGCGACCACGGAAGTGGCGCCCGACCGCGATGAACGACGCATAAGAGGGCGTCGCCTGCCGCTGACCGCCATCTTCCTGACCGTGACACTGCTGGCAGCAGTTGGCATCGGCCTGTTCTTCGCCGTGCAGACCGGCGTGTTCAAGACGTCGGCCCAACTCGACACCGCACCGCCTGAAGCGCCGCCGACCGTCGAGGACGACGATTTCACACCGGCCGACGGCGGTCCGGCAAAACCCGGCGCCGCCGACCAGTCGCGCGACTGGATCAATGTGTTTTCGCCGGCCGATGCATCGCATGTCAGTGCGCCATCGGACGCCAGGGCCGAGGTGATGAAGGACGATACCGGTTCGTTCCTGCGCATCCGTTCCGGCGCGTCCGGTTCGGCGATCAGCTTCGACGTTGGACAAGGCGTGCTGGAGAAACTGGCCGGCAAACATGCCGTGTTCGACATCATTGCCCGCTCCGAAGAAGGCAAGGAGACGCAGATTTCGGTCGACTGCAATTTCGGCGAACTCGGCGACTGCGGCCGCAAGCGCTATGCGGTCGGCCAGCAGCAGAACGAATATCTGTTCGACGTGCAGTTTCCCGACAAGCATCCGGGCTCGGCCGGCACCATTGCCATCAATTCCGACTTCGACAAGCAGGGCAAGGCCGCCGACATCTACGAAATCCGCGTTTCGATCGAGCCGTAGCGAACCCTGCACGCGCGAAATTAGCGGTCGAGCAGCGCCTGCAGCGTTTCGATGCGGTCGGCCTCGTTGGCCGGCTTGTCCCAGCGCAATCGCGAAATGCGGGGAAAGCGCATGGCGACGCCGGATTTGTGCCGGGTCGAGCGGTTCAGTCCTTCGAAGGCGACTTCCAGCACCAGGCCGTTGTCGCGGTCGGCCCGCACCGAGCGCACCGGCCCGAAACGCTCGATCGTGTTGTCGCGGACATATTTGTCGATCTGCTTCAACTCCTCGTCGGTGAAGCCGAAATAGGCCTTGCCGACCGGTACCAGTTCTTCTTCGCCTTCGGCACCTGTCCAGACACCGAACGTATAGTCGGAATAGAAGCTCGACCGTTTGCCGTGGCCGCGCTGCGCATACATCAGCACCGCGTCCACTGTGTGCGGATCGCGTTTCCACTTGAACCACGGACCTTTCGGCCGGCCGGCGACATAGGCTGAGTCCCAGCGCTTCAGCATGACGCCTTCGATGATCGGATGCGGCGGCGCCCGGCGCAGTTCCTCCAGCGTTTGCCAGTCCGTGAAGTCCACGAATGGCGACAGATCGAAACGGCTCGGGTCGAGTGTCGCGACAAAGCTTTCCAGCCGGCCGCGCCGTTCGCGAAACGGCAGCGCGCGCAAATCCTCGCCGCCGACCTGGAGCAGATCGTAGCAGCGCATGAAGGCCGGGTATTGCTGCTGCATCTTCGGTGCCACCGTCTTGCGATTCAGCCGTTGCTGCAGATCGGAGAAGGTTCCCGTCGCCTCCCGGGGATCGCCGACAAGCAGTTCGCCGTCCAGCGTCGCGGAAAAATGCATGGCCTCGGCGAGGTCCGGAAAGGCGCCCGAAACGTCATCGCCGGTGCGCGAATAGAGCCGGCGGATGCCGCCCTCCGCCACCGCCTGGACACGGATGCCGTCCCATTTCCATTCGGCGGCATAATCGGCCGGATCGAGCTTTTCGAGATCGCCGTCGCCGACCGGATTCGACAGCATCACCGGGCGAAACAATGCCAACGCCGTGCTCCTGGGCTTTTCGGCCTTGCCTTCCAGCCAGGCGAACAGCGCTGTGTAAGGCGGTGACAGCCCGTGCCAGAGCTCCTCGATCTCGGCGACCTCGACCTTGCCGAAATCCGCCAGCGCCTGTTTGGCCAGACGCGCCGACACGCCGATGCGCAGGCCGCCGGTGACCAGCTTGATGATGGCAAAGCGTGCCGAGATGCCGGCGCTGTCGAGCAGCCCTGCCAGCACCTTCGGTCCGTCGGAGCGGCTTGCCGCCTGCAGCTTGGCGACAACCTCGCCAAGCGTCGGCTCGCGGTTCGGGATGTTTCCGGGCGTTTGCGGCCAGACCAGCGACACCGTTTCGGCGAGATCGCCGACATAGTCGTAGGAATAGCCGAACAGCACCGGATCCATGCGCTCGGTGACGAGCATGCGCAGCATCGCCGGCTTGACCGCGGCGATGTGGAGATCGCCAGTGATGGCAGCCAGCGCCAGGCCGCGATCGGGATCCTCGACGCTGCGGAAATAGTCGGTCAGCAAGGTCAGCTTGCCGTTGCGCGACGGCGTCAGCACCAGACGGTCGAGAAGTTCGGCGAAGCGGTTCATGGCTTCAATCGCCCTCGTCCTCGTAGCCCACCAGGTGCAGCGGCCGCGCCGCGATGCCTTTGAGCTCGCACCAGCGGACCAGCGCCTCCTCGCGGCCATGCGTCACCCAGACCTCTTCGGCTCCGGTCTCCTTGATGGTGGCGGTCAGCTCATCCCAGTCGGCATGGTCCGAGATGATCAGCGGCAGTTCGACGCCGCCCTGCTTGGCGCGCTGGCGGATGCGCATCCAGCCTGACGCAAAGCACGAGATCGGATCGGGAAACCGCCGCGCCCAGCGATCCGCGAAGGCCGAAGGCGGGCCGACGACGATGGCGCCGGCAAAATCATCCTTGCCGCCGCTTTCGACGGTCGCCGGTTCGAGGGTGCCGAGATCGATGCCTTGGCTCTGGTAGTACTCACTGAGTTTGGCCAGCGCGCCATGGATGTAGAGCGGCCTGTCGTAGCCGGCGTCGCGCAACAGCCGCATCACCCGTTGCGCCTTGCCCAGCGCATAGGCGCCGACCAGATGCGAGCGTTCAGGGAACTGCGCGGCCGATTTCAGCAGGCGGGCGATTTCTTCGGTGTCCGGGGGATGGCGAAACACCGGCAGGCCGAACGTCGCTTCGGTGATGAACACATCGCACGGGATCGGCTCGAATGGCGCGCAGGTCGCGTCCCTCTGCCGCTTGTAGTCGCCGGAAGCGACGATGCGCGTGCCCTGATGCTCGACCGCTATCTGCGCCGAGCCCAGCACATGGCCGGCCGGATGGAAGCTGACGCTGACGCCATCGAGGGCAATCGTCTCACCCAGTTGTGCCGCTTGCGTCGTGCCAGCGAAATCCTCGCCGTAGCGCAGCCCCATAATGTCGAGCGTCTGCTGCGTCGCCAGCACCGAGCGGTGGCCGGAACGCGCGTGGTCGGAATGGCCATGCGTGATCAGTGCGCGGTTGACCGGCCGCACCGGGTCGATGAAGAAATCGCCCGGCGGGCAATAGAGGCCCTCGGGCCGGGGGTGAAGCAGAACACTGGTGCGCATGGTCTCCAAGATAGGATATAATTCCGCGGCGGGAAGCCTGTTGTAAGTCACTGCTGACTCCCGCATAGAGCACCGCCGGCTCGATCCGCCGGCAGGACCCATCGCCATGAAACCGCTTCAGGCTTCGTCCGGCGACTTGAACGCCGATCGCCGCGCCGACTATGCCGAGATGCTGCACGCTGATGGCGATCATGCGGCGGCGGCGGAATTGCTGCTCGGTGCGCTGGAAATAACGCCGCAATGGGCGATGGGCTGGTTTCGCCTCGGCGAGATGCAGCAGGCGGCGGGCGCGGCGGATCTGGCCGCGCAGGCGTGGACGATGTCGCTGCAACTCGATCCATCGGATCGTCAAGGCGCTGCACTGAACCTGCAATTGATCGGCAAGGCGCCGGCGGTCGATGCGCTCCCCAGCGCCTTCGTCGAGACCTTGTTCGACCATTATGCCGAGAGCTTCGACGAGTCCCTGGTCGGCAGGCTGGGTTACCGCCTGCCTGGGATGCTCGACCAGGCCATTCGAGCGGCAAGGCCGGGCCGCTTCGCGCTGGCGCTCGATCTCGGCTGCGGCACAGGCCTGATGGGGCAGAGGCTGCGGCCGATCGCCGACCGGCTGGAGGGGTATGACATTTCGGCCAAAATGCTGAGAAAGGCGCGGGCCAAGGGCGTCTACGATTTCCTCGACAAGGCCGATCTGCGGGATTTTCCCTATGCCGGTCCGAAAGCCGATCTGGTGACGGTGGCCGATGTTTTCATCTATGTCGGTGCGCTGGGCGGCGTGGTGAAGACGATTGCCGGCCTGCTGGCCACGGATGGCCTGTTCGCGTTTTCCGTCGAGACGCTGGCTGGCGATGGCGATTTCGCGCTGCTGCCGTCACGCCGCTATGCGCATGCGCAACGCTATGTGCTCGACGTGCTGGCCGCCAACGGGCTTTCGGTCCTGTCACTGGAACCAACCGCGATCCGGCAGGATCGCGGGGAACACGTCAACGGGTTGGTCGTTGTGGCCAGGGCTCCGAACTCAGCTGAACAAAAGACCTGACGACAGCCGGTCGGCGGTGTCGGCAGCTTTTCGTCGGGTGCGATAGGAATTTTTTCTTGACACCCTGCCCTCAGCTATGGTACATTTTCGCCCATGGTGCTGATTTGCGCCAGTGACCCGCCGCACAGGCGGGTTTTTTGTTTGATGCTCCGTCAGCCGCGCGCCTGCGGAGGGGCAGTCTCGCCGCCTCGCAAACATTCCTGCTGTGAAAAAGTCCGATTTGCATGCGCGACTGATATTTGCGATCTGCTCGCGTCAGGGCGGGATATCAGGAGGAGCATAGCCGATGCGCTGGAACATGATGATCTTGGCCTCTTGCCTGCTGACCGCCGGCTGTGTCGGCGGCACGTCGATGTCGGAACAGCAGGATGCGAACGTCCAGTCCTCCCTGCAATACGACACCGTGCCGTGCGACCAGTTGCTGGCGCAGCGCAACGGGTTGGCGCAGCAATACAACCTGCCGACGAAGGCCAAGCCGACCTTCTCCAATCCGGCGATGGGCTTCGGCCCGTTCACGCCGGACATGCGCTCGAAGGCCAAGCGCGATACCGACAAGGCGAGCGGTGAGATCGATGCCATGAACCGGTCGATCGATCGACGCGACTGCGGCCAGCCAAACAAGCAGAAGAAGCTTGCTCTGCCCGGCTAGCTAGTACCCCGCCTTGCGGTCCACCAGATTGTCGAGCTTTTCGCCGCGTTCGAAGGCGTCCATCTGGCGCAGCATGATCGGCGCCAGATGCACCGGATCGGAGGTCGCCGCCGCATGTGGCGTCACGAACACTTTCGGATGCCCCCACAGCGGACTGGTCTTCGGCAGCGGTTCGACCTCGAACACGTCGAGGCTTGCCTCCTTCAACGTGCCGTCATCCAGCGCCCGCAAAATGTCGGCATCCTTCTGCAGGCGGCCGCGCCCGGCATTGATCAGCACCGAGCCGCCGAGGCCGTTGCGCTTGCGCAATTCCTTCAGCACGCCATAGTTGACGATGCCCTTGGTCTCCGGCGTCAGCGGCAAAAGCACGACCAGTATGTCGGTCGCCTTGAGGAAGGGGATAAGCCCGGCCTCGCCGGAATAGCTGGAGACGCCTGCCATGGGCCGCTCGTTGCGCGACCAGCCGTTGACGGCAAAGCCGAGCGATAAAAGCACCGAGGCCGCGGCGCGGCCGAGACTGCCGAGGCCCATGATGCCGACCGAAATGTCACCGGCAGGCCTCTGCTGCGGCTCATGCCAGATCTTCTTCGACTGCTGCGACCGGTAGAGCAGGCCCTGGCGGTGATGGTCGAGCACCCGCCAGACGACATATTCGGTCATGTACTGGGTGAGGTTGTCGGCAACGATTTTGACGATCGGCACGTCGGGCAAGCCGGGATCGGCGAAGATATGGTCGACGCCGGCGCCGATCGAGAAGATGGCGCGCAGATTGGGCAGCGACGCCAGGATGTTCGGCTTCTGCTTCCACACCACGGCATAGGTGATCGACGGGTCGCTGGCGCCGTCCGGCTCCAGCACCACCTCGCGTTCGGCCGACAGCAGGTCGCGCCAGCGCTGCGGATGAAAGCCGGTGACGGCAAGCAGGATGCGGCCTTTTTCCATTGCGGTCTTTTAGTCCCTCTCTACGCAAATCACTCGCTGACGATGCCGACCGGCGCCGTCTCGATCTTGAAGGCGGCCGAGATCAGCGCCCGAGTATAGTCGGTTTGCGGATTTTCAAAAATCTGCTGGGAAGGGCCGGCTTCGACGATCCTGCCATTGCGCATGACGATGACGTCGTTGGCGAGCGCGCGGATGACTTTCAAATCATGGCTGATGAAGAGATAGGCGAGGTCGTGCTTGGCCTGCAGGCTGCGCAGCAGGTCGACGACCTGCGCCTGCACGCTCATGTCGAGTGCCGATGTCGGCTCGTCCAGCATGACGAAGCGCGGGTTGAGCACCATGGCGCGTGCGATGGCAACGCGCTGGCGCTGGCCACCGGAAAACTCGTGCGGGTAGCGGTTGCGGGTCGCCGGATCGAGCCCAACCTCCTTCAGCACGGCGGCCACCTTGTCGTCGCGCTCGTCGGGCGACAGCTTCGGCTCGTGGATCTTGAGGCCTTCCTCGATGATCTCGGCGATCGACATGCGCGGGCTGAGCGAGCCGAACGGATCCTGGAAGACGATCTGCAATTCGCGCCTGAGCGGCCGCATTGCATTGAAGGACAGCTGGTTGATGTCGCGACCGTTGAACTGGATCATGCCGGTCGACGAGATCATGCGCGCCAGCGCCAAGCCGAGCGTCGTCTTGCCGGAGCCGGATTCGCCGACCACGCCGAGCGTCTGGCCGGCGCGCACGGTGACATCGATGCCGTCCACTGCCTTCACATTGTCGACGGTGCGGCGGAAGAAGCCCTGCTTGATCGGGAACCAGACCTTTATGTCCTTGCCGGTCATGACCGGCTTGGCGTCGGCATTGGCGGCCGGCGGCTTGCCCTTCGGCTCGGCCGCCAGCAGATGCCTTGTGTAGGCATGCTGCGGATTGGCGAAGATCTCCTTGGTCGGGCCGGTCTCGACGATCTTGCCCTTGGTCATCACGCAGACGCGGTCGGCAATCTTGCGCACGATGCCGAGATCATGGGTGATGAACAGCATCGACATGCCCTTGCGGCTCTTCAAGCCGGCCAGCAGTTCGAGGATCTGCGCCTGAACGGTGACGTCGAGCGCCGTCGTCGGCTCGTCGGCGATCAGAAGTTCGGGCTCGTTGGCCAGCGCCATGGCGATCATCACGCGCTGGCGCTGGCCCCCGGACAACTGGTGTGGATAGGCATCGAGGCGCTTGTGCGGATCGCGGATGCCAACCTCGTTGAGCAGGGCCAGGGTGCGCTCCTTGGCGGGGCGGTCGGCCATGCCTTGGTGCAGCTTCAGGATCTCGACGATTTGATGCTCGATCGTGTGCAGCGGATTGAGCGAGGTCATCGGCTCCTGGAAGATCATGGTGATCTTGTTGCCGCGCACCTGCCGCAACTGCTTCTCGCTCATCGCCAGCAGGTCGTTGCCCTGGAACACGATCTTTCCCGAGGGGTGGCTGGCGCTTGGATAGAGCAAAAGCTTCAGCACCGAAAGCGCCGAGACCGATTTGCCGGAGCCGGATTCGCCGACCAGCGCCACCGTCTCGCCCTTGGCGATGTCGAACGAGATGTGGTCGACAGCCGTCGACTGGCCGCCGCCCTGGCTGAAGGCGACGCTGAGGTCCTGTACGCTGAGCAAGGGGGCTTCGCTCATCGGAACGTCTTGCGCGGATCGAAGGCGTCGCGCGTCGCCTCGCCGACGAAGACCAGCAGGGACAGCATCAGCGAGATGACGACGAAGCCGGAAATGCCGAGCCACGGCGCATTGAGGTTGCGCTGCGCCTGCTTCAGCAGCTCGCCAAGCGAGGCGGAGCCGGGCGGCAGGCCAAAACCGAGATAGTCGAGCGAGGTCAGCGTCGAGATCGAGCCCGAGAGCAGGAAGGGCATGAAGGTCAGTGTCGCCACCATGGCGTTGGGCAACAGGTGCCGGAACATGATGGTGCGGTTGGGCACGCCGAGCGCCCGGGCCGCGTTGACATATTCGAAATTGCGGGCGCGCAGGAACTCGGCCCGCACCACGCCGACCAGCGCCACCCAGGAAAACAGCAGCATCAGGCCGAGCAGGATGAAGAAGCCCGGCGGCAGGATGGCGGCGACGATGAGCAGGAGATAGAGCACCGGGATGGCGGACCAGATCTCGATGAAACGCTGGAACAAGAGATCCGTCCAGCCGCCGAAATAGCCTTGCACGGCGCCGGCCGCGACGCCGATCAAGGCCGAGCCGGCGGTCAGGATCAGGCCGAACAGCACCGAAATGCGGAAGCCGTAGATGACGCGCGCCAGCACGTCGCGCGCCTGGTCGTCGGTGCCGAGCCAATTCCAGTTGCCGACGATGCAGGCGGGGTCGGCAGCACCCTGCGGATACTGGTTGCAGCGTGTCTTGGCGTCATACTGCCACGACGGCCTGGCCGGTGCTGCTTCGGGAATAGCGTTGTTGACCGTCTGATAGGAGTAGCGCACCGGCGGCCAGATCATCCAGCCATTGGCGTTGATCTCGTCCTGGATGACCGGATCGCGATAGTCGGTGACGGCATAGAAGCCGCCGAATTTTTCCTCGGGGTAGGCGACCAACACCGGAAACAGGATTTCGCCCTTGTAGGAAGCGATGATCGGCTTGTCGTTGGCGATGAACTCGGAAAACAGCGACAGCACGAACAGGACGAGGAAGATCCACAGCGACCAGTAGCCGCGGCGGTTGGCTTTGAAGTTCTGCAGGCGGCGCTTGTTGAGCGGCGACAGAAACGGCCGCTTGATCCGCGCGGGTGCCGCGTCGACGGGGACTGTAGCCTCCGACATCAGACGTCTCTCCGCTCGAAATCGATGCGCGGATCGACCCAGGTGTAGAGCAGGTCGGACAAGAGCCCGACGAACAGCCCGAGCAGCGAGAAGATGTAGAGATTGGCGAACACCACCGGATAGTCGCGCTCGACCACCGACCGGAAGCCGAGCAGACCGAGGCCATCGAGGGAGAAGATGTTCTCGATCAGCAGCGAGCCGGTGAAGAAGGCCGAGATGAAGGCGCCGGGAAAACCGGCGATGACGATCAGCATGGCGTTGCGGAAGACGTGGCCGTAGAGCACCTGCCGTTCCGACAGACCCTTGGCTCGCGCCGTCACCACATACTGTTTGCGGATTTCTTCGAGGAACGAGTTCTTGGTCAGCAGCGTCGTGGTGGCGAAGGCCGACAGCACCAGCGCGGTCAGCGGCAATGTCATGTGCCAGAAATAGTCGACGATCTTTCCCCACCACGACAATTGATCCCAATTGTCCGAGGTGAGGCCGCGCAACGGAAACCAGTCCCAGAAAGACCCGCCGGCAAACAGCACCATCAGCATGATGCCGAACAGGAAGCCCGGAATGGCATAGCCGACAATGACGACGCCGCTGGTCCAGACGTCGAAGGGAGTGCCGTCCTTGACCGCCTTGCGGATGCCGAGCGGGATCGAGATCAGGTAGGACAACAGCGTGATCCACAGCCCGATCGAGATCGACACCGGCATTTTTTCCAGGATCAGGTCGAGCACCGAAATGTCGCGGAAATAGCTGTCGCCGAAATCGAAGCGGGCATAGTTCCACAGCATCATGCCGAAGCGCTCGAGCGGCGGCTTGTCGAAGCCGAACTGCTTTTCCAGCTTCTTGATGAATTCCGGATCGAGCCCCTGCGCACCGCGATATTTCGAGCTGACGTCACCGGCGGCATCGAAATTGCCGCCGGCACCCGCGTCGCCGCCACCACCGCCGAGGCGGTCGCTGCCGCCCTGATTGGTCAGCCGGGCGATGACCTGTTCGACCGGACCGCCGGGGGCGAACTGGATGACGGCGAAGGATATCGCCATGATGCCGAACAGCGTCGGGATCATCAACAGGATGCGGCGCAGGATATAGGCGCCCATCAGGCCTTCTGCCCTCGTTGAGCGAACATCTCAGCCTTTGCCAATTCTTGCCGCCTTGCCCTTATCGAACCACCACAGCGTCTCGACCGGAAAGCCGAAATCGGGCTTCTGTTCGACAAAGCCGAACATGTCCCAATAGGCGACGCGGTGATTCGCCAGATAGTATGTTGGAATCCAGTCCAGCCGCGCGCGCAAGACCCGGTCGAGCGCTCTGAGCGCCGTGACGAGTTCTATACGGTCTTTCGCCTTGGCTGCTGCCGCGATCAGGGCGTCGATGGCCTTGCTTTCGGTGCCCGGATAGTTGCGTTGCCCCGGGATTTTCGCCATGCGGGAATCATAGAGCATCTGCAGGCTGTCGTCAGTCGGCGTCGCCCCGATCGACCAATGCAGCAAGGCAAGATCGAAGTCGTAATTGCTGTGCCGCTGCTCATACTGCGCCGAATCGATTTGCCGGATCGATGCGTCGATTCCGATCGCCTTCATATTCTCCGACCACGGGGTGTAGATACGAACGATGCCATCGTCCTCCGCCAGCATTTCGACCCGCAGCCGCTCACCCTTGTCATTGACGACGAAACTGCCGTCGCGCTTCCAGCCGGCTTGCGCAAGCAATCTCGAAGCCTCGCCCAGCAGCTTGCGGTCATGGCCCGAACCGTCGGACAGGGGCTGTGTTACCGCTTCACCGAAAACCTCTGGCGGCAACTCGGCCCGGAATGGCTCCAGCAGGGCCAATTCGTCAGGCGAGGGCAGGCCTTCGGCCTTGTAATCCGATCGTTCGAAGTTCGATTGAGAACGCTCGTAGGAGCCGTAAAACAAGGCCCGCTTCATCCATTCGAAATCGAAACATCTGGCGATCGCCCGCCGCACCCTCTCATCGCGGAATTGCGGACGACGCTGGTTCAGCGCGACGCTCTGCATGTCTGGCGTCTTCTCGCCGGGAAATTCCCGTTTGAGGACCTTGCCGTCCTTCAGCGCCGGAAAGTCGTATCCGGTCGCCCATACCCGTGAGGTGAATTCCTCGCGAAAATGCGTGTCGCCTTTCTTGAAGGCCTCGAAAGCCGCCTGCCGGTCAAGATAGAAGTCGATGCGGATGCGGTCGAAATTGTAGAGGCCGCGGTTCACCGGGAGATCGCGGCCCCAATAATCGGCGACGCGGTCATATTCGACCGTCTGTCCGGCCGCCACGCGTCCAATCTTGTAGGGTCCCGAGCCAAGCGGCGGCGTCATGGTCGAAGCATCGAAATCATTGGCCGTGTAAAAGGCCTTGGAGACGATCGGCATCCCCACGATCGCAAGGACGTTTTGCGCCGACTGCTTGCCGTTGAGGGTGAGATCGACGGTGGTGGGATCGACCGCAACCACGTCGGTCATGTACCGCAACGCCTGGGAAAGGTTCGGATGGCCCTTGTCCTTATAGAGCTTCAGCGCAAAGACAACGTCTTGCGCGGTCAGCGGCGAGCCGTCGTGGAAACGCGCTTGCGGTCGCAGCACGAAGCGGAAACCGTTGCGGTCTGGCGACAGGGTAACGGTTTCGGCAAGCAGGCCATAGACTGCATCCGGCTCATCGAGCGCGCTTGTCATCAGCGAATCGAAACAGAGTTCGGCGCGCGGCGGCGCCTCCCCCTTCAACACCAGGAAATTCAACGTGTTGAAGGTCAGGAAGCTCTGATTGAGGGTTGCGTTCGGCGGCGCGAAATTCATCTGGCCGCCCTTGGGCGCGTCCGGATTGACGTAGTCGAAATGCGCGAAATCGGGCTTGTATTTGAGGTCGCCGAAGGCCGACAGGCCATGCAGCTTGATGCCAGTCGCAATGTCGGCGAAGGCCCGGCCGGGCAACAGGGCAGCGGCTGCCGCGGCACTGCCCAGGGCGAGAAAGTCGCGGCGGGGCAGGGCCGCCATCAATTGCCGCCCTTGTATTTGGCCGCCAGCGCCTTCTCCTTGTCCGGGTCGATCCACCAGGAATCGATGTCGGCACCGACATAGGCGGGCTGCTTGTCGGGGAATTTGAACTTGTCCCAATAGGCCAGCCACACCGCCGACCGGTGATATTGCGGCAAGACGTAGAAGTTCCACAGCAGGATGCGGTCGAGCGCATGGGTGGCGGCGACGAGATCGTCGCGATCGGTGGCGAAGATGATGCGATCGACCAGCGCGTCGACGGTCGGATCCTTGATGCCCATCAGATTGCGCGAACCGGGCGAGTCAGCAGCTTTCGAGCTCCAGAAGTCGCGTTGCTCGTTGCCCGGCGATTCCGACTGCTGGAGGATGCCTGTGACGACATCGAAATCAAAATTGTTGACGCGGTTGATGTACTGCGTCTGGTCGATGATGCGCAAAGTGGCATCGACACCGATCTTGCGCAGATTGGCGATGTAGGGACTGGCGATCACCTGGTCAGTGTCGTTCCAGCCGAGGATCTCGAACTTGAACGGCGCGCCGGTCTTGGCATTGACCATCTTGCCGCCCTTGATCACCCAGCCCGCCTTGGCGAAGAGATCGACTGCCTGTTTCAGGTACTTCCGTTCCGCCTGCGGCGAATCGTAGACCGGCAGCTTGAATTCCTGGGTGAAAAGTTCGGGCGGCAGCTTGTCGCGGTATTTTTCCAGGATCTCCAGTTCCTTGCCTTGCGGCAGTCCGCTCGACGCCAGTTCTGTGCCCTGGAAATAGCTCGATGTACGGGTGTTGAAGCCGAAGAACAGGGTGCGGTTCATGCTCTCGAAATCGAATGGGATGGTCAGCGCCTCACGCACCAGCCGGTCCTGGAACAGCGGCCGCCGCTGGTTGAGGACGAAACCCTGCATCGGTTGCGGCGCCTGGGTCTGGAAATCCTTCTTGATGACATCGCCGGCCTGGAATGCCGGGAAATTGTAAGCCGTCGCCCACTTACGCGAACTGTATTCGCGGTTGATGTCTTCCAGTCCGCCTTTGGTGAAGGCGAGCCAGGCAGCATTGTCGTCGAGGATATAGGTGTAGCGTCGGGTGTCGAAGTTCTCGCGGCCGATCTTCACCGGCAGCTTGGCCGCCCAGTAGTCCGGCACACGCTGCCAGATGATCTCCGAGCCCGGCTTGAAGCTGGCGATCTTGTAGGCCGCCGAACCGAGCGGGATTTCCAGGGTCGGCTTGGTCACGTCGCGTTTCTTGCCGTTGGCATCGGTGCCTCCCCACCAATGTTTCGGCAGCACTGCGAGGTCGCCGATGATCTTGGGCAGTTCGCGATTGCCCTTCTGGTTGAAATGGAACTCCACCTCGCGGTCCGAAATCGCCACCGCATCGGTGACATTCTCGAAATAGCGGCTGTATTGCGGGCTGTTGGCCTTGAGCACCTGGAACGACCAGATCACGTCATCGACGGTGATCGGCTGGCCGTCATGCCATTTGGCGCGCGGATCGAGCCGGTAAGTCGCGGAGGAATAGTCATCAGGATATTTGTAGGCATCGGCGATCAGCGGATGGCTGGTGCTGCCTTCATCGGTCGCCTGCTCCATCAGCGTGTCGTAGAGCAGGCCGCCGCCGAACCCGACCAGGCCGGCGGCCGGTGATCCCTGGACGACATAGGGATTGAAACTGTCGAATGTGCCTGGCACCACCGAATTCAGCGTGCCGCCCTTGGGCGCGTTCGGATTGACGTAGTCGTAGTGCTGGAAATTGGCGCCGTATTTGGACTCGCCGATCAGCGATGAGGTGGTGCGCCATTCGTCGGCGCGGGCAGCCTGCAATCCCGCCGCCAGAAGGGCTGCCGCCAGCAACGACTTGAGAAGCGTTCGGCCAACCGTCATGCACTATCCTCTTCGCGATGCCCGTTCATGGGCAATCTAGATGATTTGGCGCTCGTGAAAACCGTCATGCGCGGCTTTGTCGCCGCCTATGCGGTTTTCCCAATAAAAAAGCCGGGCTGAACCCGGCTTTTTCAAGGTCGTTGAGATGATATCGAAATTATTGGGCAGGCGCCGGTGCCGGTGCGGCCGGAGCCGGGGCGGCGGGAGCGGCCGGCGCGGCACCCTCAGCCGGCTTTGCCGGAGCGGCTGCATCGGCAGGCTTGGCGCCTGCATCGGCGGCAGCCCCCGGTGCCGGCAGCGGCTTGGGATTGTCGGACAGCGTGCGCAGATAGGCGATGACGTTGGCGCGGTCCTCGTCCTTGGGCAGGCCGGCGAAGCCCATGGCGGTGCCCTTCACGAATTTCTTCGGCGAGGTGATGAAGTGGTTGATGTTGTCGTAGGTCCACTTCTCGGTGCCGCCCTTGGAGAATTCCTTCATGCCGGCCGAATAGGCAAAGCCTTCATGCTCGGCGACCGGACGGTCGACGAGGTCCCACAGGTCCGGGCCGACCTTGTTGGGGCCGCCCTTTTCGCCGGAATGGCAGGCCTGGCACTTCTTGAAGACGGCAGCACCCTGCTCGACATTGGCGGTCGCCAGCAGATCGGCGATCGGCTTGGCCGCCGCGGCAGGCGCGGCCGGACCGCCTTCGGCGGGCTCGGCGGCCTCGATGGCGAAGCCGGGCTTTTCCGGCGCCGGCGACGCAAACAGCGCATCGGACACAATGCCGACCGAGAAGACGACGAAAACGGTTCCGAGCAATCCGGCGAGCAGTTTGTTGACTTCGTTGGAATCCATACGCCCCTTGCTCCCTTTTCCGGCGGACAGAACCGTCCACTCCGTCCGTCGGTATCGTGACCGTCCTGCCAGGGCGGTCAAATCGGGCGGAAACTAGGTCTTTTGCTGCGGTGTTGCAACACCTATAAGGGCGCTTCCAGTGAGACCTTTTGCCACTTTCCCTGTCCTCTTTCGAGACGCCTTGCACCCGAAATGTCCACGCTGATCCTGATCCCGGCCCGCATGGCTTCGACCCGCCTGCCGGGCAAGCCGCTGGCCGACATCGCCGGCGCCCCGATGATCGTCCATGTCGCCCGCCGCGCCGCCGAAGCCGGCCTTGGCCGGGTGGTGGTGGCGACCGACACGCAAAGCGTGGCGCAAGCGGTGCGCGCGCACGGTTTCGAGGCCGTGATGACGCGCATGGATCACGAATCCGGCTCCGACCGCATCCACGAGGCGCTGGTCGCGCTCGACCCCGGGCGCAAGGTCGAAACCATCGTCAATGTGCAGGGCGACCTGCCGACCATCGATCCCCGGATCATCGCCGCGTCGCTCAGGCCTTTCGAGGACAGTGCGGTGGACATCGCCACGCTCGGCGTCGAGATCGTCCGCGATGAGGAAAAGACCAATCCCAATGTCGTCAAGATCGTCGGCTCGCCGCTTTCCGGCAGCAGGCTGAGGGCGCTCTATTTCACCCGTGCCACAGCGCCTTGGGGCGAGGGGCCGCTCTACCATCATGTCGGCCTCTACGCCTATCGCCGCGAAGCACTCGAGCGTTTCGTCGCGCTCAAGCCGTCGCCGCTCGAACGGCGCGAGCGGCTGGAACAGTTGCGGGCGCTGGAAGCCGGCATGCGCATCGACGCCGAGATCGTCCAGTCGCTGCCGCTCGGCGTCGACACGCCTGAAGACCTCGAACGCGCCAGAACAATCCTTTCAACCTGAGATATCGGCATGCCTGAAAAGACCAACAGAATATCCTTCCAGGGCGAACCGGGCGCCAATTCCGACACCGCCAGCCGCAACATGTTTCCTTCGATGGAGCCGTTGCCCTGCCCGACCTTCGAGGATGCCTTCAACGCGGTCGAGACCAACAAGGCCGACCTCGCCATGATCCCGATCGAGAACACCATTGCCGGGCGCGTCGCCGATATCCATCATCTCCTGCCGGAATCGAAGCTGCACATCGTCGGCGAATATTTCCTGCCGATCCATTTCCAGCTGATGGTGCTGCCAGGCGTCAAGCGCGACGAGATCAAGACGGTGCACAGCCACATCCATGCGCTTGGCCAGTGCCGCAAATACGTTCGCAAGAACGGTTGGAAGGCGATCGTCGCCGGCGACACGGCCGGCGCCGCCAAAATGGTCTCCGAGGTCAAGGACCGCAGCATGGCGGCGCTGTCGCCGGCCCTGGCCGCGACCCTCTACGGGCTCGATATCATCGAGCAAAACGTCGAGGACACCGACTCAAACGTCACCCGCTTTGTCGTCCTGACCAAGAACAAGCAATGGGCCGAGCGTCCTTCGCCCGACGTCAAGATGATGACGACCTTCATCTTCCGCGTCCGCAACGTGCCGGCCGCGCTCTACAAGGCGATGGGCGGGTTTGCCACCAACGGCATCAACATGACCAAGCTGGAGAGCTACCAGCTGGGCGCTTTCACGGCGACGCTGTTTTACGCCGACATCGAGGGCCATCCCGACGATCCGCTGGTCAAGCTGGCGCTGGACGAGCTGCGTTTCTTCTCGCGCGAAGTGCGCATTCTCGGCGTCTATCCGGCCAGCGAGTCGCGTGAGCAGTGGAAGGTTGCGGACTAGATCACCGCGCCCAGCGGCACATAGTCGATCTCCATGAAGGTCTCGACCTCCGGCACCCAGCGGTCGCGCACGAAGGCGACATGGTCTGGATGGTCGTTGTACCTGGTGTAGGCGGCCTGGTCGGCGAACTCCATCGAGAAGCCGAAACGATAGTCGTTCTTGGGGCTGATCTGCCGCAATTGCTCGAAATGCGTGACGCCCCTGATCGCGGTGAGGATCCTCTTGGCGTCGACCAGGAACCGCTTTTCCTCCAGCGAATGCGGCGGATGCTTCAGCGTGAAAACGACGGTGTGACGGATCATGTCCTGCTCCTGCAATGTCTTTAGGTGTTCGCTGCCATCATTCTGAATCGACCCAGGCGCGGATGAGGTGATGCGCAATGGCGCCTTTCGGCGGCGTGATCAGATTGCCCTGGTGCGTCCTTTCCAGCATCCGGCGCACCTCGTCGCGAAAAAACCAGCGGCAGTCCTCAAGCTCGTTGAGGTCGGCCTGGATATCGTCATTGAGCGGCTCGCCGAAGCAGCCGATCATCAGCGAATAGGGAAACGGCCAGGGCTGGCTGGCGTGGTAGACGACGCGGCCAAGCCGGATGCCGGCCTCCTCCAGCGTCTCGCGGCGCACCGCCGCCTCGATCGTCTCGCCAGGCTCGATGAAGCCGGCGAGGGCCGAATACATGCCCGGCGCGAAATGCCGGCCGCGCCCGAGCAGGCACTTCTCCCGCGTCGCCGTCAGCATGATCGCCACCGGGTCGGTGCGCGGAAAATGTTCGGTGCCGCAATTCGGGCAATGCCGCTTGTAGCCGCCGGCCCGCATCTGCGATTCCGTGCCGCATTTGCTGCAGAAGCGATGGCTGGCATGCCAGGCGAGCAAAGCCGCCCCTTGCGCCATCGCGCCGGCCGCCGCCTCGTCGATCAGCCCTTGCATGTAGACCGAGCGGTAGTCGATGGCCTTGACTGTTTCCGGAAGCTGTTCGGGTTCGACGCCGGCGGGCACGGCCAGCACCGGTCCTCGTTCGGAAAAACCGAGCAGGATGCCTTGCGCCAGGGAAACCTTGAAGGGCTCGCTCTCGGTCGCACCGAACCAGGGATCGAGAGCGCCGCCATCGCCGAGCTTCAGATAGAGCCGGCCGCCATGCATCAGAAGCAGCCGCGTCGCCGGATCGGCCAGCGCCTTGTCGACCGAATCGTCGGCGCGGTTCTCGGACTGCCGGTCGATCGTGTTGCCGGCGAAGCCGACGAACTGGCTCGGCTCGCGCAAAGGCGCGTCAAACAGGCGGAAGCTCATGGGGACTCTGGAATATGTTGAGGGATGGACACGGGGAACGCTTATAGCGCCGCCTTGATCGTTTCGGCAAACCGTCGCAAGTCGGAACGCTGATAGGGTTCTCGCAGGCCATGTCCCCACACAGGACCTGGCCAGCCGGGATCGCCTTCAGAACGCGCGATGACATGGATGTGCAACTGGCGCACGATGTTGCCGAGCGCGCCGGTGTTGATCTTGGTGCAGCCGGTCGCTTTCTTCAGCGCCTGCGCCACCATATTGGTCTCGAAGGTCAGCATCGCCTGGTCAAGCGGCGTCATGTCGTGGATTTCCTCCGCGCCGGGGCGCTGCGGCACCAGCAGCAACCAGGGCCAGCGGCGGTCGTTCATCACCCGCAGCTCGCACAGCCCAAGCCACATCAATTGCTCGCTGTCCGCCTCCAGCCGTGCGTCCAGCGTGAATCCGGCCTTCAGGCCCGGCAGCATCGGCGTTTCCCTTGCTTTTCTTGTTTTCCTCAAACGCAGGAACGCTAGAGCGGCGGCAGGGGGGCTGCAAGCGAATCATTGCGCCCCTCACGCTTTGGTGCGCCAATTCCATATTTTTGCGATTTCTGCGGCGCACTTGCATTTCGTCGCGCAATTGCCGATATGGAAAGCGGGAGGTTGGTGGTGGACGATCCACTCGCCAACCGGGTCAGGTCCGGAAGGAAGCAGCCCTAACGAGCCCGGAACGGGTCATTGTTCCAGCCTCCCACCTCATCGGCCCCTCTCGCGACATTGACGACGCATTGCAGCGCGGGCGAGACTATGCGCAGGAATCGGCCGCCTTCGGGCGCGGCCATTTGGAGCTTTACGGGCGTATGAGCGAAGCCGGAAATTCGGGACCAAAAAGCCTGGAGATAGGCAAGGCCGCCGCCTATCGCGTGCTGGCACGCAAGTACCGTCCTTCGAACTTCTCCGAGCTGGTCGGCCAGGAGCCGATGGTGCGCACCCTCACCAACGCCTTTGCCACCGGCCGTATCGCCCAGGCCTGGATGCTGACCGGCGTGCGCGGCGTCGGCAAGACCACGACGGCGCGCATCCTCGCGCGCGCCCTGAACTATAAAACCGCTGATATCGACCAGCCGTCGGTCGACCTTGCCGTCCTCGGCGAACATTGCCAGGCGATCATGGAAGGCCGCCATGTCGACGTCATCGAGATGGACGCCGCCTCGCACACCGGCATCGACGACATCAGGGACATCATCGAGCGCGTGCGCTACGCGCCGGTCTCGGCCCGCTACAAGGTCTATATCATCGACGAAGTGCACATGCTGTCGACGCAGGCCTTCAACGCCCTTCTGAAGACGCTGGAAGAGCCGCCGCCGCACGTCAAATTCATCTTCGCCACCACCGAGATCCGCAAGGTCCCGATCACCGTCCTGTCGCGCTGCCAGCGCTTCGACTTGAGGCGCATCGACGCCGGCGCGCTGGTCGGGCATCTCGCCTCGATCTCGGCCAAGGAGGGCATTTCGGTCGACGACGACGCGCTGGCGATGATCGCGCGCGCCGCCGAGGGCTCGGCCCGTGATTCGCTCTCCATCCTCGACCAGGCGATTGCCCATGGTGCCGGCTCTGTCGGCGCCGATGCGGTTCGCGCGATGCTGGGGCTCGCCGACCGCGCCCGCATCGTCGACCTGTTCGAACATGTGATGAAAGGCGATGTGGCGGCAGCCCTTGGCGAATTCCGTGCGCAGTACGATACCGGCGCCGATCCGGCCGCCGTGCTGACCGACCTTGCCGAATTCAACCACCTCGTCACCCGGCTGCGTTTCGTGCCGACGGCCATCGAGGATGCCTCGCTATCCGAGGACGAGCGGCAGCGCGGCGCCGATTTCGCCAGGACGCTGTCGGTCAGGGTGCTGTCGCGGACGTGGCAGATGCTGCTCAAGGGCATTCCAGAGGTGCAGTCCTCCAACCGGCCGGTCAGTGCCGCCGAAATGGTGCTGATCCGGCTGGCGCATGCCGCCGACCTGCCGACGCTGGACGAGGCGTTGAGATCGCTTGAAGGCGCCGCGCCGGTGCAGAATGGCGCGCTGCGCCCAAATGGGGCGCCCGCAGGGGGAGGAGGCAACGGCAACGGCGTCAGCGCGGTGGCGCAGACGCGCATGCCGTCTGGCCCGGGCGGTGCGCAGACCATGCGGCTGGTCGAAGCCTCGCCTGCGCCCGTTGCCTACGTCGCTCCGCCGGAGCCGGTCACGGAGGCGCAATCGGCGCCGCTGAAATCGCTGGCCGACATCATTGCCCTGGCAGACGCGCAGCGCGACATCGCCTTCAAGGTGCTGGTCAAAAGCTGCATCCGGTTTGTGCGCATCGAGCCCGGCCGCATCGACGTTGGCCTGACCAGCGATGCGCCCAAGATGCTGCTCAACGACCTGACGACGAAATTGCGCGCCTGGACCGGTCGCAGCTGGCTTGTCTCGCTGTCGAAGGAAGAGGGCGGCCAGACGCTCGCCGAAATGGAATCGGCCAAACGCGAGACGGCTTTTCTCGATGCCAAGAGCGACCCGACAGTGGCCGCCATCCTGGCGCGCTTTCCCGGTGCCAAGATCATCGACGTGCGCATTCCGGACGCGCCGGAAGCCGAAACGGTAGAGGCCGAAGTGCCGGTCGAGCCGCCGGCTGACGACGATGAACCCTGATCCAGCCACGAATCCGCAAAGGACCCGACCATGAAAGATCTTCTCGGCCTGATGGGCAAGGCGAAGGAAATGCAGGCCAAGTTCCAGGCCATGCAGGACGAGATCGCCACGCTGGAAGCGTCCGGCCAGGCCGGCGGCGGCCTGGTCAATGTGACGCTGACCGGAAAATTCGAGATGAAGTCGTTGAAGATCGATCCGTCTCTGTTCAAGGAAGACGATGTCGAGATCCTGGAAGACCTGGTGCTGGCCGCTCACAACGACGCCAAGACCAAGGTCGAGCAGATCATGCAGGAAAAGACCAAGGCGCTGACCGCGGGCCTGCCGATCCCGCCGGGAATGAAACTGCCCTTCTAGCCTTCGGTGCGGCCATGGCCGAAGAGCCGTCCGAAAGACTGATCGAGCAGCGTATCCGCAACAGGATCTACGAGATCCTGGAAATCCTGGCCGATTGTGACGACGGCGTGGATCTCGTCGGCATCAAGGGTTATTTCTATCTGTTCGAGGATTTCCTCCATCGCCCATCGATCGAAGCCGGCACATCGGCGCTTTCGAAGGACGAGCGCGCGATCGTGCTGGAGATCGCCGAATTCCTCGAGGCGGCAAGCGAGACAAATCCGGACTTCACCAAGGCTGAGTTCATAGACAGCGGCTGGCCGGGAAAGATCGCGCCGACGGCCAGGGAGGCGCGGACGCTGTTCCTCCGGCGCGGCCTGTTTTCGGAGAAGGTCGAGGAGCTTGAGCCTGGCCAGCCGGCCGCGATAGCGGCCGGGCGGTAGATCGCTTCAGGAAAACCGCGTGGTGCTTTCCCTTGGGGCAATTGCGGCGAAACAAAGAGAGAGCGGTCATCGCTTTTGTGAAATGACGGCTCGATCTATCTGGAAAGCCACGAAATTGTGCCAATTTGGCAACAGTACGTTGTTAATAACGTTTTGGCCATCATTTTGCCCGAAAGTGTCTCATTCTTGCCGCAGCCTGGGGGCGGGCACGAAGTGAGAGGGTTACCTGTTGATTTCCACGCGATGGAAGACGCCGCTGTTGCTCGGCGCCGTCATTTCACCCCTGTTTTTGGCTGCCTGCAGCCAGACCACTTCACACGGCATGTCCGTCGCCAGCCTGACCGACGCCGTCACGCCGGGTTTCCTGAGTTCAGGGGCCTACAGCCACACGCCGAAGGACAAGGAATGCCTGGAACGGGCGATGTTCTTCGAGTCCAACCGCTCGAGCCGCGACGGCATGATCGCGGTCGGCACGGTGGTGATGAACCGGCTGCGCTCCGGCAACCATGGCAGCACCATCTGCCAAGTGGTGGGCGAGCCCGGGCAGTTCGCGCCTGGTGTCATGACAAGGCCGATGAATTCACGCGCAATGCCCGATGTCGAGGAAGCCGCCGACGCGGTGCTGAAGGGCGAGCGCAAGTCCAAGCTCAAGAACACCATGTTCTTCCACACAGCCGGCCTCCGCTTCCCCTACAAGAACATGCACTACACCATGGTTGCCGGCGGCAATGCCTTCTACGAGAAGCGCGGCCGCAACTGGCAGCCGCTGCCGGATGAGCCGCAGGTCGCTATTGCCTCGGCGGCGCCCGACAAGTCAGCCGCGCCGGTGACGATGGTCGCGTCCGCCGAGCCGGTGCGTCCAGCCAGGACGGCAACCGTTCGATCCGCTCCCGCCCAGCAGACCTATGTGACCGCCGCCGCCGCGCCGGCCGCGAAATCCGCGCGTGTCTCGCAAGAGCCGACGGTGGTGGCGATGCAGGAGCCGATGGAAGAGCCGGATGCCGCGCGTTTTGGCGGAAGCTTGAACACAAGGGTCATCTCGTCGGTTCAAGACGCGCCGCAAGAGGCGTCGATGGGGTTCCAGTCGACGCCTGAGAACACAGACGCCATTGGCGCGATGATTGTCAGCCAGGGCCGGCCGCTCGAGACCAACTGATCTGCGCCCCGCGGTCCGCCAAGGCCCAATATGGCGGTCATGCGGATGCAGATGTTCCAAAGCGCTCTGAAAAATCCTGGAGCGGTTCACCGTTTCGCGGAAACGGTGAACCGCTCCAGCTTTTCGTTTTGACGCAATTCCGGACGGAAAACCGCTTCGCACTTTTCCTGGAATTGCTCTAGATCAGAGCGATGTCGAAGCGAATCGCCGGTCCCGAGATCGAACGTCTGATCCAGCTCCTGGCCAAGGTGCCGGGGCTGGGACCCCGTTCGGCCAGGCGTGCCGCCCTTCATCTGATCAAGAAGAAAGAGCAGCTTTTGTCGCCCCTTGCCGCCGCCATGGCCGAGGCGGCCGACAAGGTGCGCATCTGCTCGACCTGCGGCAATGTCGATACATCGGACCCTTGCATGATCTGCACCGATCCGCGCCGTGATGCCGGCACCATCATCGTCGTCGAGGACGTCTCCGACCTGTGGGCGCTGGAGCGCGCGGCGGCGATGAATGTGCGCTACCACGTGCTCGGCGGCACGCTGTCGCCGCTCGACGGCATCGGCCCCGAGCAGCTCAACATGCGCTCGCTGGTTGATCGCGTCGCCGGCGGCGAGGTCAAGGAGATCATCCTTGCCGTCAACGCGACGGTCGAGGGCCAGACGACCGCGCATTACCTCACCGACCAGTTGTCCGGCTTCGACATCAAGGTGACGCGCCTTGCGCATGGCGTGCCGGTCGGCGGCGAACTCGACTATCTCGACGAGGGCACGCTGGCCGCGGCGCTGCGTTCGCGGACGGCGTTTTGACAAAGTTGCGGCAGAGGATGCGGAGCATGATTTTTGCGTGTCCACCAAGGCTGGTGCCAAGCCCCCCCCTCGGCAGGACAGAGGGGGGTGCGAAGGAACGCAAACCTCTCAGATTGGCTCTGTTTTCCTTTTTTGCAGTTCTTCTCTCGGTCTTTTCCACCCCCGCCTCCGCCGCAAAGATCGACGACCAGTTCCGCGCCTGGCTGCAGAACGACCTCTGGCCGCAGGCCAAGGCGAAAGGCATTTCCAAAACCACCTTCGACGCCGCCTTCGACGGCATCAAGCCCAATCTGAAGCTGCCGGACCTGGTCAAGCCGGGCGAGAAGGCGGCCACGCCGCAGAAGCAGCACCAGGCCGAATTCGGCTCACCCGGCGCCTATTTCGCCGAGAAGACGGTTCGCGCGGTGACGGCGGGCGGGCGCGCGCGCGAAGCCGCCAATGCCAGGACACTTGCGGCCATCGAAAAGCGCTATGGCGTGCCGGGCGAAGTGCTGCTGGCGATCTGGGGCCGCGAGACCGGATTCGGCGCGGCGAAGATGCCTTATGACGCCTTCGAAGTGTTGGGCACCAAGGCATTCATGTCGACCAGGAAGGACTTCTTCCGCACCGAACTGCTTGCCGCACTCGAGATCGTCGAGCGCGGGCTGGCTCCGGTCGGCGCGATGAAATCGTCCTGGGCCGGCGCGCTCGGCCAGCCGCAATTCATGCCGACCTCGTTCCTGAAACATGCCGTCGATTTCGACGGCGACGGCCGCGTCGACATCTGGAACTCGACGCCGGACGTGTTGGCCTCGATCGCCAATTATCTCGTCCACTATGGCTGGGTAAAGGGTCGTGGCTGGGGATTCGAGGTGACGGTGCCGGAAAGCGTTTCCTGTTCGCTGGAAGGCCCGGACCAGGGCAAGAAAATCTCGCAATGGGCTGATATGGGCATCAAGCGCGTCGGCGGCAAACCGTTTCCAGTGAGTGAGCTGAAGGCCGAAGGCTTTCTGCTGATGCCGGCAGGGCGCAGCGGCCCGGCCTTTGTCGCCACGCCCAATTTCTACGTGCTGAAGCAATACAACACCAGCGACCTGTACGCGCTGTTCATCGGCCATGGCGCCGATCGCATCGCCCATGGCGATCAGAACTTCGCCGGCAGCTGGGGCGCGGTCGGCGGGCTGCACCGTTCGGACATCGCCGCCCTGCAGCGGGCGCTGGAGGCCAAGGGCTATGATGTCGGCAGCGCCGATGGCCTGCCCGGCTTCAAGACCCGCCGCTCGATCGGCATATGGCAAGCCAAGAACGGCCGCGCCGCCACCTGCTTTCCTGACGCCGACCTGGTCGCAGTGCTGAAATAGCTCCGAAATTAGCAGATTTTTCTCGATCGGCAGCCTCGATTGGCTGGCCTATGCGTCGACACCCCACCGGCCTTTCTGGCCCAATGAGCCGTCGTATAAATGCTCGTTGCCCGCCACGGGGCCGCCGGGTATGGTGTTGACCAACTGGACAAAAACCACGACGGTAAGTGGGCAGAGGGGCCGTCTCCAGGCCCCGAAAAAATTCCGCAACCCTGAGCCGGGAACTCAGGTCAACAAACAACAAAACAGGGAACAATCACAATGATGATGGAAAAGTTTGCTCTACGCTCTCGCTTCCTGCTCGCGGGTGCCGCCATGTCGGCGCTGCTTCTGGCCGGCGCGCCCGCCGGTGCGGTCACGCCCGCCGACACGCTGGTCGAAGGTTTCGCGATCGACGACATCATCTCTATGGATCCGGGCGAGGCGTTCGAGCTGTCGACCGCCGAGGTCACCGGCAACACCTATGATCTGCTTGTCCGTCTCGACCTCAGCGACACCTCCAAGGTCAAGGGCGACCTTGCCGAAAGCTGGACCGTCTCCGATGACGGCCTGACCTACACGTTCAAGCTCAAGCCCGGCCTGAAATTCGCTTCCGGCAATCCGATCACGGCGTCCGATGTCGCCTGGTCGTTCGAGCGCGTCATCAAGCTCGACAAGAGCCCGGCCTTCATCATCGGCCAGTTTGGCATCAGCGGTGACAACGTCACCGAAAAGGCCAAGGCTGTCGACGACGGCACCTTCCAGTTCACCGTCGACAAGGCCTATGCGCCGAGTTTCGTGCTGAACTGCCTGTCGGCAACGGTGGCTTCGGTGGTCGACGCCAAGCTGGTCAAGGAACATGTCGCTTCGGTCACGCCGAGCGCCGACTACAAATGGGACAATGACTTCGGCAACGCCTGGCTGAAGACCGGCTATGCCGGCTCCGGCGTCTTCAAGCTGCGCGAATGGCGGGCCAACGAAGCCGTCGTTCTCGAGCGCAACGACAATTACTACGGCGAAAAAGCCAAGCTTGCCCGCGTCATTTATCGCAACATGAAGGAAAGCTCGGGCCAGCGCCTGGCGCTCGAGGCTGGCGACATCGACGTTGCCCGCAATCTCGAACCGAACGACCTCGACGCGATCGCCAAGAACGCCGACCTCACCACCACCAGCGCGCCCAAGGGCACGGTCTATTACATCAGCCTCAACCAGAAGAACGCCAACCTCGCCAAGCCGGAGGTGCGCCAGGCGTTCAAGTATCTGGTCGACTATGATGCCTTGAGCTCGACCATCCTCAAGGGCATCGGCGAAATCCATCAGACCTTCCTGCCCAAGGGCGTGCTCGGCGAATTGGATGAGAATCCGTTCAAGCTCGATGTCGCCAAGGCCAAGGAATTGCTGGCCAAGGCCGGTCTGCCCGACGGCTTCAGCGTAACCATGGACGTACGCACCGGCCAGCCGACGACCGGCATGGCGGAATCGATCCAGCAGACGCTCGGACAGGCCGGCATCAAGCTCGAGATCATCCCGGGCGACGGCAAGCAGACGCTCACCAAATACCGCGCCCGCAACCACGACATCTATATCGGCCAGTGGGGCCAGGATTATTTCGACCCGAACTCCAACGCCCAGACCTTTGCCTCGAACCCGGACAATTCGGATGCGGCCAAGACCAAGACGCTGGCCTGGCGCAACGCCTGGGACATTCCGGACCTGACCAAGCAGACGGAAGCGGCACTGCTCGAGAAGGATGCCGGCAAGCGCGCCGACATATACAAGGATCTCGAGAAGAAGATCCTCGACACCAGCCCCTTCGTCGTCATCCACCAGCAGCTGGAAGTGGCCGGCCTGCGCAAGAACCTCAAGGGCTTTGCGCTCGGCCCGAGCTTCGACACCAACTTCGTCGGCCCGGTGTCCAAGGAATAGTGCTCGCGGACACGCCGCATGAGCGCGGTTGAAAAAGAAGTGGCGGCGGGGCGCGGCAGCGCCCGCGCCGTCGCTATTGCATCATCGCTTGGCCGTTTCCTGGTCATTGCGATCACGACCTATCTTGGTCTGCTAGCGGTCACCTTCTTCATCGGCCGCGTCATTCCGATCGACCCGGTGCTGGCGGTGCTCGGCGACCGGGCGCCGGCCAATGTGGTTGAGCGCACGCGCCGCGAGATGGGTCTCGATTTGCCGTTGATCGAGCAGTTCTACATCTATGTGAAGAATGCGCTGAACGGCAATTTCGGCGTCTCCGTGCTGACCACCAATCCGGTCATGACCGACATTCGCCGGGCGCTTCCGGCCACGACGGAACTGGCGACCCTCGGAACGCTGATCGGCGCGTTGTTCGGCGTGCCGCTCGGTGTGCTGGCCGCGGTCAGGCGCGGCAGCCTCATCGACCAGATCGTGCGCGTCATCGGCCTGATCGGTTATTCCGTGCCGATCTTCTGGCTGGGGCTGCTTGGGCTGGTGCTGTTTTACGCCAAGCTGCAATGGGTTGCCTTCCCGGCGAGGCTCGACGTCGTCTACGAATACACCTTTACGCCGATCACCGGCTTCTATCTCCTCGACTCCGCAATGCAGGGGCAGTGGGACGTTTTTTACGACGCCTTCCGCCACATCATCCTGCCGGCCTCGCTGCTCGGCTATTTCTCGCTCGCCTATATCAGCCGCATGACGCGCTCGTTCATGCTCAACGAATTGTCGCAGGAATATATCGTCGCGGCGCGCGCCAAGGGCCTGTCGGAAACCCGCATCATCTGGGGCCACGCGCTGCGCAACGCGGCGGTGCCGATGGTGACGGTGATCGCGCTGTCCTATGCCGGACTGCTGGAAGGTTCGGTGCTGACCGAGACCGTCTTCTCATGGCCGGGCATCGGCCTTTACATCACCAATTCGCTGCAGAACGCCGACATGAATGCGGTGCTTGGCGGCACCATCGTCATCGGCTCGGTGTTCATCGCCATCAACCTTCTGTCCGACCTGCTGTATCGTGTGCTCGATCCGAGGACGAAGTCCGCATGAGCGTCGACACCATCCAGAGCCGTCGCGACTGGCTGCTCAGCGAGCGGCCGGCCTCGCGCATGCAGGCAAGGCTCGGCCGCGCCTATGTGGCGTGGCGGCGCTTTTCCGCCAACCGGTTGGCGTTTCTGGGCCTGCTCATCATCATTGCCCTGCTGGTCGTTGCCGCCCTTGCCGGCGTGCTGGCACCTTATTCGCCAACGTTCGGCGACCTGAAGAACGCGCGCCTGCTGGCGCCGAGCTCTGAGCACTGGTTCGGCACCGACGATCTCGGCCGCGATATCCTGTCGCGCATCCTCTACGGCTCGCGCTGGACGCTTTATGTGGTCATCCTGGTCGCCATCATCGCCGCCCCCATCGGCCTCCTGGTCGGCACGGTGGCCGGCTATGCCGGCGGCTGGACCGATGCCATCCTGATGCGCATCACCGACATCTTCCTCGCCTTTCCCAAGCTGATCCTGGCGCTGGCCTTCGTCGCAGCACTGGGCCCCGGCATCGAGAATGCAGTGCTGGCCATCGCCATCACCTCATGGCCGCCCTACGCCCGCATCGCGCGGGCAGAGACGCTGACGGTGCGCAATTCCGACTACATCAAGGCGGTGCAACTGATGGGCGCTTCGCCCTTCCGCATCGTGCTGCGCCATATCATGCCGCTTTGCATTTCGTCCCTGATCGTCAGGGTGACGCTCGACATGGCCGGCATCATCCTGACCGCCGCCGGGCTCGGTTTCCTCGGCCTCGGCGCGCAGCCGCCGCTGCCCGAATGGGGCACGATGATCGCCTCCGGCCGCCGCTTCGTGCTCGATCAATGGTGGGTGGCCGGTGCGCCGGGCTTCGCCATTCTCATCGTCAGCCTCGGCTTCAACCTGCTTGGCGACGGCCTGCGCGACGCGCTCGATCCGCGGAGTGGCGACCAATGAGCGGGGAGACGAAGACGCTTTTCGACGTAGACGACCTGCGCGTCACCTTCCCGACCCGCACCGGGCTGATCGAGGCGGTGCGCGGCGTTTCCTTTTCGCTCGGCCGCGAACGGCTCGGCATCGTCGGCGAATCCGGCTCGGGAAAATCGCAGACCGGCCGCGCCATCATGGGCCTGACGCCACCGCAGGCGCGGATATCGGCCAACAAGCTCGCCTTCGACGGCATCGACCTGCTCACCGTCTCGCCACGCGAACGCCGGGCGCTGCGCGGCAAGCGCATCGCCATGATCCTGCAGGATCCGAAATATTCGCTCGACCCGGTGATGAGCATCGGTCGCCAGATCGTCGAGACGCTGCGCACCCATGAAAAGGTCGGCAAGGCGGAGGCACGCGACCGTGCATTGGCCATGCTGGAGGCGGTGCAGATCCGTGATCCCTCTCGCGTCTTCAATTTGCATCCGCATGAAGTTTCGGGCGGCATGGGCCAGCGCGCCATGATCGCCATGATGCTGATCGCCGGTCCGGAAATGATGATCGCCGACGAGCCGACCTCGGCGCTCGACGTCACCGTGCAGCTCGATGTGCTCGGCATCCTCGACCGGCTGGTCAGTGAGCGCGGCATGGGGCTGATCTTCATCTCGCACGATCTGCGCCTGGTCTCGTCCTTCTGCGACCGCGTCATCGTCATGTATGCCGGCAAGGTGGTCGAGCAGCTCAAGGCGTCCGAACTCGGCCAGGCCCAGCATCCCTACACGCGCGGCCTGCTCAATTGCATGCCCAAGATCGGTGCCGACCGCCACCCGCTGCCGGTGCTCGACCGCAAGCCGGAGTGGGCGGCATGACTTCTGCGATTGCCGTCGACAGGCTGGAAGTGATCTTCGACCGTTTTCGCGCACTGAAGGGCGTCAGCCTCGACGTGCAGCCGGGCCAATCCTTCGGCCTGGTCGGCGAATCCGGCTCCGGCAAATCGACGCTGCTGCGGGCCATCGCCGGCCTTGCGCCGGTTGCATCGGGCGGCATCGTCGTCAACGGCAAGACGCTCGGCGCGCGCCGCGACAAAGCCTTCTACCGTGAAGTGCAGATGGTCTTCCAGGATCCGTACGGGTCGCTGCACCCGCGCCAGACCGTCGACCGTCTGCTGCAGGAGCCGCTTGCCATCCATGGCTTTGCCGACGGCGAAAAGCGCATCCAGCGGGCGCTGGACGAGGTCGGCCTCGGCAACGGTTTCCGCTTCCGCTATTCGCACCAACTGTCCGGCGGCCAACGCCAGCGCGTGGCGATCGCCCGTGCGCTCATTCTCGAACCGTCGATCCTGCTGCTCGACGAGCCGACCTCGGCGCTCGATGCCTCGGTGCAGGCGGAAGTGCTCAACCTGCTGGAAGAGGTACGCAAGCGGCGCAAGCTGACCTTCCTGATGGTCAGTCACGACCTCGCCATCATCACCCATATGTGCGAGCGGCTGATGGTGATGCAAAGCGGCGAGGCGGTGGAGAATCTGGCGGCGGCGGATCTTGTCGAACGCCGTGTGACCAAGGACTATACGCGCAATCTGTTGCGGGCCAGCGACGGGTTTGTGAGAACCGCTTGAATTCGTTTTCTCTTTTGCGCCGAACAACCATCTTGGGGAATTCCCATGGAGGAATGGAAGTTTGCGGATCCGCCCAATGTCGCGGTGTTTGTGGATAGGGCAGTCGTTACCCGCGGCGATTGGATTGCATACGTCTCACATGACGATGACGACGGCAGTTGGCAATTCCACAACAGCGAAACCGGACCTGTTGACGAAGGCGATATCATGATCGTCAGCTTGCAAAACGTTGTGCAGCGGGACGAAAGCATCCAGGCGTTGGCGGACTTGCCAGAAGGCTGGCACGCTTGGCGCACCTCGAAATCGTCGCCATGGCAACGCGCCAGGTCGCGCCCTGTGCCCTCCAACGACAACGAATGATCAGGCAAAGCCTTAGGCTGAGCCTTGCGCCAGTTCGCCGTTCTCCAGAACGGGTGGCTCTTCCCGGCCCTTCGGCTCCTTGATCCTGAACCACGTCACATAAAGCGCCGGCAGGAACAGCAGCGTGATTGCGGTACCCGCGATGATGCCGCCCATCATCGCATAGGCCATCGGACCCCAGAACACTTCACGCGCGATCGGGATCAGCGCCAGGCTGGCGGCCGCCGCCGTCAGTGCGATAGGGCGCATCCGGTGTTCGGTCGCTTCGATGACCGCCGCCCAGCGATCCTTGCCCTCGCGCACCAGATCCTCGATCTGCACGATCAGGATGACCGAATTGCGGATGAGGATGCCGATCAGCGCCAGCACGCCGAGGATGGCGACGAAGCCCAGCGGCGCTCCGCTCGGCACCAGGGCCGCCACCACGCCGATCAGGCCGAGCGGCGCCACCGCCACGACCAGGAACAGGCGCTGGAAGCTCTGCAACTGCACCATCAGGATCGTTGCCATGACGAACAGCATCAACGGCACGACGGCGGCGATCGGTCCCTGACTTTTGGCGCTCTCCTCGACCGAGCCGGCGGTGGCGATCGAATAGCCCGGCGGCAGCTTGGCGGTGAAGGCATCGACCGATGGCTTCAGTTCGTTGACGACCGTGGCCGGCAGCACGTCGCCGACCAGCCCGGCGCGCACGGTGATGGTCGGGATGCGATCGCGTCGCCACACCGTCGGTTGCTCCAGATCGTAGCGGAAGTTGGCGACCGCCGCGAGCGGGATCGCCTCGCCGGTGCTGGTCGGCAACTGCATGTTCTGCAACGTCTCGATCGAGCCGCGTTCGGCCCCGCGGGAGCGGGCCACGACATTGATCAGGTAAGTGGCGTCGCGCACCTGCGTGATGGTGGCGCCGCCGACCGTACTGTTCAGCGCGCTGGCGATGTCGGAGGAGGTGATGCCGAGCTGGCGTGCCTTGTCCTGCAGCACGTCGACCCTCAGCACGCGCTGCGGCTCGTTCCAGTCGAAGGTCGGCGCGGCGAGCTTTGGATTGGCGGAGATGACACCGGCGAATTGCTGCGCCAGTTCGCGCACCGTCTGGATGTCGGGACCGCCGACGCGGTATTGCACGGGGCGGCCGACCGGCGGTCCGAGTTCGAGCGGCTTGACGAAGGCGTCGGTGCCGACGAACTCCTCGCGCAGCAGCTTTTCCAGCGCCGGCTTGACCCGGTTGCGGGCCTCGATGCTCTTGGTGACGATGACGGTCTGGCCGAAATAGGGGTTGGCCGGCTGCACGTCATAGGCGAGCACGAAACGCACCGCGCCCTGGCCGATATAGGACGAGAAATGGTCGATGTCGGGATTGCCGACCAGTGCCCGCTGCTCGAACCGCTCCATCTGGTCGCGCGTGTCGGCGATCGAAGAATTCTGCGGCAGGTTCCAGTCGACGATCAGCTCCGGCCGGTCCGATGGCGGGAAGAACTGCTGCTGCACCAGGCCGAAGCCGGCGATCGAGCCGGCAAACAACAACACGGTGGCGATGATGGTCAGCCAGTGATGGCGCACCGAGCCGACAAGCACGCGCCGGAACAGCGAGGTGAAGCGGCCCGGCTGGTCGTGATGCTTGGTTTTCATCGTCGCCGGCAGGATGGTGACGCCGAGCAGGGGCGCAAACAGCACCGCCACGATCCATGACACCAGCAGCGAAACGGCGATGACCACGAACAGGGTGAAGGTATATTCGCCGGCGGCGCTGTTGTTGAGGCCGATCGGGATGAAGCCGGCGACCGTCACCAGCGTACCGGTCAGCATCGGAAAGGCGGTCGATGTGTAGACATAGGTCGCTGCCTTGCGCAGATTGTCGCCGACCTCCAGCCGCGCCACCATCATCTCGACCGCGATCATCGCGTCGTCGACCAGAAGGCCGAGCGCGATGATCAGCGCACCCAGGGAAATACGCTGCAGCGAAATGCCGAGATAGGCCATGACGGTGAAGGTGATGGCCAGCACCAGCGGGATCGACAGCGCCACGACGAAGCCGGCGCGCATGCCGAGACTGATGAACGACACGGCGAGCACGATGGCGACCGCCTCGAACAGCGCACGCGTAAAGCCCGAGACGGCCTCCTCGACGATGACCGGCTGGTCGGCCACCAGATGCACGCCGACGCCGACCGGCAGGTCGGCCAGCACCTTGTCCATCTCCTTGTGCAGGGCCTCGCCGAATTCGAGCAGGTTAGCGTTGGGTTTCATGCCGATGGCGAGCCCGATCGCGTCCTGGCCGTTGAAACGGAACAGTGCCGTCGGCGGATCGACATAGCCGCGTGTGATCGTCGCTACGTCGCTCAGGCGGAAGAAGCGGTCGTTGACGCGCAGATTGATGGCGCGCAGGCTTTCCTCGGAGGTGAACTGCCCGCCGACACGCACGCTGATGCGCTCCGGCCCGGACTGGATGACGCCGGACGGCGTGATCGCGTTCTGCGCCTGCAGGCTGGCGACGATCGCTTGCTGGTTGAGGCCGAGGGCGGCGATCTGGCGGGTTGAGAATTCGAGATAGATCGCTTCGTCCTGGGCGCCGACCAGGTCGACCTTGCCGGCGTTGGGCACGGTCAGGATCTTTGTTCTGGCATCCTCGACATAGTCGCGCAACTGGCGCGGCGTCAGCCCGTCCGATGTGAAGGCGTAGATGTTGCCATAGACGTCGCCGAAGCGGTCGTTGAAGAACGGGCCCTGCACACCCTGCGGAAACTGTGCCCCGATGTCATTGACCATGTTGCGCACCTGAATCCAGTTCGGCACGACATCGCGTGCCTTGGTGGTGTCCTTCAGGTTGACGAAGATGACGGTCTGGCCGGCCGTGGTGACGGACTTGGTGTAGTCGAGGCTATCGAGTTCCTCGAGTTTCTTCTCGATCCGGTCGGTCACCTGCTGCACGGTTTCCTTGACCGAGGCGCCCGGCCAGTTGGCCTGGATGATCATCGTCTTGATGGTGAAGTTGGGATCTTCTTCACGGCCGAGATTGAGGTAGGAGAACACGCCAGCCACGACGAAGACCAGCATGAAATACCAGACCATGGAGCGGTGGTTGAGCGCCCAGTCGGAGAGATTGAAGCCTTTCATGAGGCCCCTCCCTCGGGCACTGTCACCTTCTGGCCTTCGCTCAGGCTGTGGACGCCCGCCGTGACAACACGCATGCCGGCCTCCAGCCCCTCGGTCACCGTGAAGGTGCCGCCATTCTTCGACGCGACCTTTATGTCGCGTGCGTTCACGCTCGATGTCTGCGGGTCGACGATCCACACTTTCGCGGAACCGTTCTTTTCGAACAGCGCCGACATGGGCAGTTCGATCGTCGGTGCCACCTTGGTCACGCGGGTCGCCGTCACCGTCGAGCCGAGCCGGAAGGCCTGTGGCGGATCCGTGAGCGTCAGCCTGACGCGCCGGGTGCGGGTCGAGCCCTCGGATTGCGGTGCGATCTCGCGCAGCTTAGCCCCGGTCTGGATCGTCGGCAGCGACTGCAGGATGACCTGGAAGGGCGTGCCGGCCGCGAGATCACCGGTCAATTGGTCGGGAATGTCGACCACCGCCTCGCGCAGGTCCGAGCGCGCCACGGTGACGACGGTCTGGCCGGGCGAGACCGTCTGGCCAACTTCGGCGCCGACAGCGGTGACGACACCGTCGAAATCAGAGAACAGCCTGGCATAGCCGAGCTGTTCCTGCGATTTGGCAAGCGAGGCCTTGGCCCGCTCGACACCTGCCTCCGCAGCTTTGCGCGCCTGCTGCGCGGCGTCGAAGACAGCTTGCGTGGCGTTGGCTGAGGCGAGTAACTGGCGCTGCCGTTCCTCGCTGGCGGCGGCGTTGGCGAACTGCGCCTCGGCATTGGACAGTTCCGCCTTGGCCGCCTGGAGCGACAACTCCAGCGCGGTCGGATCGAGTGCCGCTATCGTCGTGCCCTTGCTGACGATGTCGCCGACCTGGACGTCGCGCGAGACGACCCGGCCAAGCAGGCGGAAGGCCAGGTCGGCGCTGACCTGCGGTTCGACGGATCCGGCAAAACCGAAGACTTGCGTGGTGCGCGGCTCGATCACCATCGACAGCACCGGCCGGATGATCTCGGGCGGCTTTTCCTCCGACCTGGAGCAGGATGCCAGCGCGCCGAGCATGAGCACGCCGAGCAGGATGCGCGGCGTCCGGCTCATTGGCCCGCTCCCGATATCTCGATCGTCTGTCCAGGGCTGAGCAGCTGTCCTCCAGCGGTGACGACGCTTTGGCCTTCGTCCAGCCCCCTGGCGATCACGACCGTGCCCGAATTGAACGCCAGCACTTCGACCGGCGCCATCGTCACCGCCTTGGTCGACGGATCGACGATCCAGACCGCCGGCTTGCCGGCGCTGGACGTCAGCGCCTGCCACGGCAGCAGGATCGCCTTCGCTGGCTTGGCGCTTACCGAGCCGATGACGGCTGCTCCCAGCGGCATGCCGGCGGGCGTGTCGGGAATGGCGACCTTGACCCGGATCGAGCCCGAAGCCGGGTCGACCGCAGGCGAGATTTCGCGGACCTTGCCCGTTGCCCTGACCTGCGGATCGGACAACAGCGTGATCGTCACCGCAGGCGATGCCGGTGTCTTGGCGATCAGTGTCTCCTGCACGTTGAACACCGCGTCGCGGTCGCCGTCCTCGGCGACGGTGAAGACGGTTTGCGCGGCTTGCACCACTTGGCCGGTTTCGACTTGGCGGGCGGTGATCACGCCGGCGGCACCGGCCTTGAGCTCGGTGAAGGACAGGTTTTGCTGGGCGTTGGAGAAAGCGCTCTGCGCGGCTTCGACGCTGCCTTGTGCCACCTTCAGGGCCTGGTCCGCGGCGTCATAGTCGCGCCTTGTGGTGAAGCCCTGCGCCAGCAGCGTCTTCTGCCGCTCGAAGGCGGCAACGGACTGGGTCAGTTGCGCCTTGGCTGCATCAAGATCGGCCTGCGCCGAGCGCAGGTCGGATTCCTGCTCCTGCGGGTCGATGCGGGCGAGCACCGTGCCTTGATCGACATGCTGGCCGACATCGACAAACCGTTCGGCGACGCGACCGCCGACCCGGAACGACAGATTGTTCAGCGTACGCGCCGCGATCACCCCGGTCAGCGAAGTCCTTGGCGCATAGTCGGCCATCGCCACCGTTTCGGTGCGCACCATGATCTGCAGTTTCTTGTCCGCCGCTTCCTGCTTCTGACAGCCGGCCAGAAGCAGCGCCGCCGTGCAGGCGAAAAGCGCCGGGGCGGCTGGAAAAGACAAAAGACCGGGAGCTTTGACCGATGGCTGCGAGACGGGCGAAGTCACGTTCCTGCTCATGGGCTCTCCCGACCGCGGGCCGCTCGCTGATCGCGGTGCCTCGCGGCCATCCAGAGGATAGTCGATCCCTGGGAAAAGGAAACCGGTCTCGTACGTGTATCGCCCGACTGGCTAAGCGCCGGGATCTGCCCACCGCAGGCCCAATCGCCTGCCGGTGGTGCCGACTTGAGGAAAACGTGAAATAAGGTCAGAAGACATCTCAACGGCATCAAACAGGACGGGCGCCGGCCCGGTGAGGGATACGATGAAGAATTCAGCCATTTCCGAACGCAAGAACCAATCGATTTCCCGCGGCGTCGGCATGACCACGCAGATTTATGCCGACCGGGCTGAAAATTCGGAAATCTGGGATGTCGAGGGGCGTCGCTATATCGATTTCTCGTCGGGCATCGCCGTCGTCAACACCGGGCATCGCCATCCCAGGGTGATCGAGGCGGTCAAGGCACAGCTCGACCGCTTCACCCACACCTGCCACCAGGTGGTGCCCTATGAGAGCTATGTGCGCCTGGCCGAACGGCTGAACGGCATGCTGCCCGGCAAGTTCGAGAAGAAGACGATCTTCGTCACCACCGGGGCCGAGGCTGTCGAGAACGCCATCAAGATCGCCCGCAATGCCACCGGCCGTCAGGCGGTCATCGCCTTCGCCGGCGGTTTCCATGGCCGCACCTTCATGGGCATGGCACTGACCGGCAAGGTCGTGCCCTACAAGGTCGGCTTCGGTGCAATGCCGGGAGATGTCTATCATGCGCCGTTCCCTGTGCCGCTGCACGGTGTCTCGGTCGCCGACTCGCTGACGGCGCTCGACCGGTTGTTCAAGGCCGATGTGGATCCGGCCCGCGTCGCCGCCATCATCATCGAGCCGGTTCAGGGCGAGGGCGGCTTCTACGACGCGCCGCGGGATTTCCTGGTTGCGCTGCGCAAGCTTTGCGACCAGCACGGCATGCTGCTGATCGCCGACGAAGTGCAGACCGGCTTTGCCCGCACCGGCAAGATGTTTGCGATGGATCACCATGAGGTGGCCGCCGACATCACCACCATGGCCAAGAGCCTGGCCGGCGGCTTTCCTCTGGCGGCGGTCACCGGCCGCGCCGAAATCATGGATGCGCCCGGTCCCGGTGGGCTCGGCGGCACCTATGGCGGCAGCCCGATCGGCGTTGCCGCGGCGCACGCCGTGCTCGACGTGATCGAGGATGAAAAGCTGTGCGACCGCGCTAATACGCTGGGCGCAAGACTGAAACAGCGGCTGCAGTCGATCCGCGACGACGTGCCCGAGATCGTCGACATCAGAGGTCTCGGCTTCATGAATGCGGTCGAGTTCAACGACGTCAAGAAGGGCCTGCCCTCGGCCGAGATCGCCAATGCGATCCGGTTGAAGGCGCTCGACAAGGGCCTGATCCTGTTGACCTGCGGCGTCTACGGCAACGTCATCCGCTTCCTGGCGCCGATCACCATCCAGGACGAAGTCATGAACGAAGCACTCGACATTCTGGAAAGCTCGATCCGCGAAGTCTGCGCCGCCTGATCAGTAAGGTGCCGCGCCTGAGGGACGGAATTATCCCGCCGCTCTGGCGGGCTCATTCTCGAGGAAAGCGGCCAGTGCCGCTTTCAGCCTCTCGGGGCCAGCGGCCACCGTCTGCGGCGTCGGCGAGAAGCCGGCGCCCAACATCTTGCGGCCAAGCATATGGTCGCCCGGACGGTTGACCGATTCGATGCCGAGCAGCCGCTCGCCGGCGTAGTGGTAGATCGAGAATTTGTTGTCGGGCAGGTCGCCCAGCACGACATGGCTGTCGCCGCCGGCGGTCAGGCCGACCATCTGCAGCTTCATGTCGCCGATGTCGGACCAGAACCATGGCACCGCAGAATAGGCGTCGGCATGGCCTGATATCGTGCGCGCGGCAAGCCGCGCCTGGTCGGTGGCATTCTGCACCGATTCCAGGCGCACGTCGCCGCCGGTGAACCAGTGACGGTAAGAGGCAGCATCGCCAATAGCGAGAATCTCCGGCACCGAAGTCCGCATCTGGTGATCGACGCGGATGCCGTTGGCGATGCCGAGGCCAGCTTCCTGTGCCAGTTCGACATTCGGCACGGCACCAATGCCGACAATGACCATGCGAGCCGGCAGTCTTTCGCCTGACGAGGTGATCGCGGCCACGACATGACCGTTTTCGCCTTCGAGCCCTGCGATCGAGGTGCCGGTGAGGATGCGCACGCCCGTCGCTTCCAGCCGTTGCCGGACGTGGCTCGCCACCACCGGCGCCACGGCGCGGCCGAGCAGCCGGTCCACCGCCTCGACCACTGTCACCGTGCGGCCGGCGGCCCTCAACGTGGCTGCGATCTCCAGCCCGATGAAACCGCCGCCGAGGATGACGACTTCGTCGGTTTGCGCGCTGAGGTCGCGGATCAGCCGCGCATCGGCCAGCGAGCGCAGCGACAGCACCCCGGACAGATCGGCACCGGGCAGCGGCAGCGTGCGCGGGCGCGAGCCTGTCGCCAGGATCAGGTGGTCGAAGGCAAGCGCACCACCGCCGGCAATATCCAAACTGCGGCGTCCGGCATCGATGCGATCGATCCTGACGCCAGGCCGGTAGTCGATGGCGCTGCCGGTGTAAAAGGCCTCGCCGCGCAAGGGTTGTGGCTTGGCCTCGGCATCCTTGATGAAGGTCTTCGACAGCGGCGGCTTGTGGTAGGGCAGTTCGTCCTCATCTCCGACGAGGATTACCGGTCCGTCATAACCGTCCTCGCGCAGACTTGCGGCCGCTTGCACGCCCGCATGACCCGCGCCGACAATGACCACACCGTTCTTCATCGCACTCAATCCCGATTCTACCCTAGGATATTCCGCCAGATGGCAATTGTCTGGCACCGCTGCAAGCGAGCTTTTGCGGGTCGCATCCGGGATGGCGGCTGTCAATCGCACAGTTCAGCGGCAAGACCGGTGCAGGAAAACGCATAAAGTTGACAGTTGCAGTTTAGAATAATTCTAAACTGTTGTTTCGATTGACTTTTCTTGCGGATTGTCATTGACATCCGACGGTGTCGCAGCTTTATGGAAGTTCGCGCGTCAGCGCATCCCTTTAATGTTTGGGCCTTGAACCCTTTCGATTGGAGGCATTTTGGTGTCTTTCTTCCGCGAACCGCGCGATGGCGCGGCATCTCTTGCGCCCAATGGCCCGCAGATGGCCTGGCGCCGGTTGCTGCGCGCGCCGTTTACAGAATTTCCGAGAAACTGGAGAGTGATCATGACAGCACGATATGGCAGCAGGCTTGCGGCGATCGGCGCCACTGCCCTGCTGACGGCGGCGGTATTCGTGTTGCCGGCAAAGGCGGAAACAGATGTAAAGGCGGTCATCAAGACCTATTCCGACATCGCGCTCGCGAAATACGAGGATTCGCTGACCACCGCGCAAGCGCTCGACAAGGCGGTCGACGCGCTGCTCGCCACGCCATCGGTGGAAACCCTCAACGCTGCCCGTGACGCCTGGAAGGCATCGCGCGTTCCCTACCAGCAGACCGAAGTCTACCGCTTCGGCAACAAGATCGTCGACGACTGGGAAGGCAAGGTGAATTCCTGGCCGCTGGATGAAGGGTTGATCGACTATGTCGCCAAGAGCTACGGCACCGAATCGGACGCGAACGCGCTCTACACGGCCAATGTGATCGCCAACAAGGAGATCGAGATCAACGGCAAGAAGGTCGATGCATCGAAGCTTTCGCCGGAATTCCTCTCCGGCACGCTGCAGGGAGCCGGCGGCATCGAGGCCAATGTCGCCACCGGCTATCACGCCATCGAATTCCTGCTCTGGGGCCAGGACCTGCATGGCACCGGCCCGGGTGCCGGCGAGCGCCCCTACACCGACTACGACCTCAAAAACTGCACCGGCGGTAATTGCGACCGCCGCGCCGAGTATCTGAAATCGGCCAGCGACCTTCTGGTTTCGGATCTTCAGGAGATGGTCGGCAACTGGAAGGAAGACGGCGCCGCCCGCAAGGCTCTTGTCGATGGCGAGCCGAGCACGGCGATCTCGACGATCTTCACCGGCATGGGCTCGCTGTCCTACGGCGAACTGGCCGGCGAGCGCATGAAGCTCGGCCTACTGCTGCATGATCCGGAAGAGGAGCACGATTGCTTCTCCGACAACACCTACAATTCGCATCTCTACGACGCCATCGGCATTCGCGCGGCCTATCATGCGAGCTACACGCGTCTCGACGGCACCATCGTTTCGGGTCCTTCGGTGGCCGATATGGTGAAGGCGGCCGACCCGGCGATCGACAAGGAACTGTCTGACAAGCTCGATGTTTCGGTCGCCAAGATGGAGGCGATCAAGGCGCGTGCACTGGCCGGCGAGGCCTATGACCAGCAGATCGCCGAGGGCAACATCGAGGGCAATGCCACCGTCCAGGCGGCGATCGATGCGCTGATCGATCAGACCAAGTCGATTGAGCGCGCCGTCGGCTCCCTGAAGCTCAGCACCATCGCCTTCGAAGGGTCCGACAGCCTCGACGCGCCGGACAAGGTGTTCAAGTAAGGGGTAAACGACGGAGACTGGCCCGGAGCCGGACAACCGGCTTTGCAACGGCCTCCGCCAGAAGATCAAGCCACACGGCGCGGGAGACGCCGTCAGCCAGCCGAGCAAGCCAATGCTGATTTGTCATTGCAACATCATCACCGAGAAGGAGATCGAGCAGACGATCGTCGGGCTGCTGGACCAGGATCCCTGGCAGTTGATCGTGCCGGCGAAAATCTATCATGCAATGCAAAAGCGCGGTCGCTGTTGCGGCTGCTTCCCAAATGTGGTGGAAACGATCATTCGGGTCACCGAAAACTACCACGCTCGCTCGGAGGCGAGCGGCGTGGATGTCGTTTCACACCTGGATCGCGTCAGAGGCCTGCGCATCCAATACGGGAGCAGAATTCATGAAAGGCGATCCGCAGATCATCGAGCGGCTTAACGAGGCCCTTTTTCTGGAGCTTGGCGCCGTCAATCAGTACTGGGTGCATTTCCGTCTGCTTGAGGACTGGGGATACGCCAAGCTGGCAAAGAAGGAGCGGGCGGAATCGATCGAGGAGATGCACCATGCCGACAAGCTCGTCGCCCGCATCATCTTCCTCGAAGGCCATCCGAACCTGCAGTCCGTGGCGCCGCTGCGCATCGGGCAGAACGTCAAGGAAGTGCTCGAATCCGACCTTGCCGGAGAATATGACGCACGTACCGCCTACAAGCGTTCGCGCGAAATCTGCAACGACGCCGGCGACTACGTGACGATGAAGCTGTTCGAGGAATTGCTGGCCGACGAGGAGGGTCACATCGACTTTCTTGAGACGCAGCTCGACCTGCTTGCCTCGATCGGCGAGGAGAAATACGGCCAGCTCAACGCCGCATCGGCAGACGAGGCGGAGTAAGGGCATGCGGGAATGCGGCGCCTGCTAGAATTCGTGCGCCGCTCGCGGCGGGCCAATGGCTCGCCGCCCCCTGAGAAGACGCCAGCCGGATTGGCGCGTCGGCGCTGTGTCATGCTCGTGTTGGCGCTTACCTCTTCGGCGATGGCGGGTGATCTTCAGCCGGCCGGCTTCGCCACCACGCGCACCGACCTCAATGCGAAGGATCAGGCGCGCGTCATTGCCGTCACCAGGCCGACCACGGATTTTTCCAGGCCAGAGCCGTTCGAATTGATGCAAGGTGGCGCCGGCACGTCCCGAAAGGACGTCAGCCGCGATTCCTTCTCGCAATCCTCGGCCAACATCACCTTCGAGGAAGAGGGCGACTTCAAGCTCGGCAATGCCCTTTTCCGCAAGAACTGGGTCTCGTCGCCATCCTCGACGCAAGCGTCGGACGGGCTCGGCCCGCTGTTCAACGAACGTGCCTGCCAGAACTGTCATCTGAAGGATGGCCGCGGCCGCCCGCCGCAAGGCGACCCCGGCACCACGTCGATGTTCCTGCGGCTGGCCCGCGACGCCAGCAGCGTGGAAGAGAAGGCGGCGCTTGCCGACCATGAGGTGCTCAACTTCCCCGACCCGGTCTACGGCAGGCAATTGCAGGAGCTCGCCGTACCCGGCCTGCCTGGTGAAGGCAGGATGCATATCGATTACCAGGAACGTAAGGTGGAGCTGACGGACGGCTCGGTGATCTCCTTGCGCAAACCGAGCTATTCGGTTGACGGCCTTGGCTACGGGCCGCTTGACCCGCGCACCACGCTGTCGCCGCGGCTCACACCGCCGATGATCGGCCTGGGCCTGATCGAACAGATCGCGCCGTCTGATATTCTCGCCCAAGCCGATCCGGACGACAGGGACGGCGACGGCATTTCCGGCAGGCCGAACATCGTGCGCGATAGCCTGAACGGGGAACTGACGCTCGGCCGCTTCGGCTGGAAGGCGCAGACCGCGTCGATCCGCCAGCAGGCGGCGGATGCCTTTGCCGGCGACATCGGCATCTCGACGCTCGAAGAGCCGAGGCATTGGGGCGATTGCACTGCTGCGGAGGCAAAATGCCTCGCCATGCCGAACGGCGTGCAGCAGCGTCTTGGCCCGGTCGAGGCGCCGCCGCCGGTGATGGATCTCGTCACCTTCTATTCGCAGAACCTGGCCGTGCCGTCGCGCCGGGACCTCGACCGGCCGGACGTGCTCGCGGGCAAAAAGACATTCTACGAGATCGGCTGCATTGCCTGCCATACGCCGAAATTCGTCACGCGCCGCGATACGCCCAATAAGGCGCAGGCCTTCCAGTTGATCTGGCCCTATTCCGACTTCCTGCTGCACGACATGGGGCCTGATCTGGCCGATGGCCAGGCCGTGGGCGATGCGACGGGCAATGAGTGGCGCACGCCGCCGCTGTGGGGCATCGGCCTGACCGAGACAGTCAACGGCAATTCCTTCTTTCTGCATGACGGGCGCGCGCGCAGCCTGGCTGAGGCGATCCTGTGGCATGGCGGCGAGGCGCAGAAAGCGCGCGACCGTTTTGCCGCCGCTAACGCGACCGAGCGTGACGCATTGCTCAAATTCCTGGAGTCACTGTGATGTTCAAGCGTTCTGCATTGTTTTTCGCTCTTCCGCTGGCCCTGCTGGGCGTTGTCCCTGCGTCGGCGGCGGTCAAAGCCTCCGACATCATCCAGCGGGCGATCGATGGCTTCGTCCGCCCGGCCTATGCCGGCCTGCACGAGCATGCGGAAGCCTTGACCGGATCCATGCGCAAGCTGTGCGTCACGCCCTCGCAAGGAGAACTCGATGCCGCACGCGCCGAATTCTCCGCCACCGTCTATGCCTGGTCGTCAGCCGAAATCATCGGCTTCGGGCCGATCAAGGAGAACAACCGGCTGGAACGCATGCTGTTCTGGCCGGATCGCAAGAGCATTGGCCTGAAGCAGGTGCAGGCGGCGCTGTCGGCGAAGGATCCAACCGCAACAGATCCGGCACAGCTGGCCGGCAAGAGCGTCGCCATGCAGGGGCTGGGCGCGCTGGAGTTCGTGCTTTACGGCGACGGCGCCGATGCACTGGCCGGCAAGGATGATTCCTACCGCTGCGCCTATGGCACTGCTGTTGCCGGCAACATCGAAACCATGGCCGGCGAGGTCAGCGCCGCCTGGAACAAACCGGACGGCTTTGCAGCGCTTTGGGCCAATCCGGGGCCGCAGAACCCGCTCTACCGCGACGGCAATGAAGCGGTGACCGAACTGGTCGGCGTCTTCATCAACGAGCTGGAAATGGTGCGTGACGTGCGCCTGAAAGGATTTTTCGGCGGCAAGCCGGACGCGGACAAGCCGAAACAAGCGATCTATTGGCGCTCGCAAAACACCACCGCGTCACTGGCCGGCAATCTCTCCGGCATCGATACGCTGTTCCAGGCCTCGAAACTTGGCGACGCCCTGCCGGCCGATGCGCGCTGGATGGCCGAATCGATACACATCCAGCTGGTCAACGGTGTCGCCACCGCCAAGGCCGTCAGCGGTCCAATCGACAAGGCGCTTGCCGATCCGGCATTGCGCGACAAGCTCGATCATTTCGCGCTGATCACCTCCAGCCTGTCGACCCTGATCGGGACCAGGTTGACCGCTGAATTCGGCCTGACCGCAGGCTTCTCCTCGCTGGATGGGGACTGAATTGAAAACCCCGCTGATAGATCGCCGCGATTTCCTGAGAGCTGCAGGCGTTGGCTTCATGGCCGCGATGGCGCCATCGGCCTGGGCAACGACGCTTTCGGCCGACGCCGTCTTCGCCACCGCTTTCGTCAAACGCGACGGCAGCTTTGGCGCTGCCGTCCTGTCCGAGGCCGGCAAAGTCCTGCATGCGATCGATCTGCCCGATCGCGGCCACGATGTCACCTTCGATCCCATATCGAAACGCTCGGTGGTCTTCGCGCGGCAACCCGGCACCTTTGCCGTGGTTTTCGACCATTCGGGCCGTGATGCGCCGCTGACCATCGCCAGCATCGCCGGCCGGCATTTCTTCGGCCATGGCGTGTTTTCGGCCGACGGTGCGCTGCTCTATGCCACCGAAAACGACTTCGACAACGCCGCTGGCGTCGTCGGCGTCTACGATGCGCGGGCGAAATTCAGCCGTGTCGGCGAGTTCCCGACCTATGGAATGGGTCCGCACGAGCTTCTGCTCCTGGGCGATGGCAGGACGATTGCGGTAGCAAATGGCGGCATCGAGACCCATCCGGATTACGGCCGCGCCGAGCTCAACATTGCGACCATGAAGCCGTCCTACGTGCTGATAGACCGCGCCACCGGCGACCTTATCGAGAAGCACGAATTGCCGGCCGCACTGCATCAGCTGTCTATCCGCCACATGGACACAGATCCATCCGGAACCGTCTGGTTCGGCTGCCAGTACCGGGGGCCGGGCACCGATCGTCCGTTGCTGGTCGGTCGCGCCACGCGCGGCAAGGATCTGCAACTGCTCGACATGCCGCAGGACGTTTTGTCCGGCTTCCGCAACTACATAGGCTCGGTCGCCGCCAATCCGGCTGCCGGCACGGTCGCGGTCTCCTCGCCGGAAGGCAACTCGCTTGTCGTGCTCGATTCGGCCAGCGGCCGGGTCGTCGCGAACAGCGCGCTGGTCGAGGTCTGCGGCGTGGCACCTGACGGAACCGGCTTCATGGCCACCACCGGCGCTGGCGAGATCGTCGAGGGCAGTGGTGCGACACGCTCCGAACCGGACTATGTCTGGGACAACCACATGCTGCGCATCGAGCAGGCCGCATAGGCCACAAGCGAAGCCGCTTAACGAATTATGCACTATCCCCTTGCGGTGGCGGGCCGTGGCGGGCACAGGGAATTGTTTTCGAACCGGTTGCTTCATGAAATTGCTTGCCATCGACTGTGCCGCCAACCTCTGCGCTGCTAGCGTCTATGACGCGACGGCGAAGCGGGAGCTCGGCCGCTCGGTGCTCGATCTCGGCAAGGGCCATGCCGAGCAGCTGATGGCGGTCATCGCCGAAGCGCTGGAGGCAGGCGCAACCGACTATGCAGGTCTTGGCGCCATTGCCGTGTCTGTCGGCCCCGGTTCCTTCACCGGTCTGCGGGTCGGCGTCTCGACCGCGCGTGGCCTGGCGCTGGCGCTGAAGATACCGGCAATCGGAGTGACGACACTGGAGGCGCTGGCTGCCGAAGCAGCGACGGCATTTCCCGGTCGCGCCGTGCTGGCGGCGCTGGATGCCGGCCGTGAGGAGATCCACGCGGCCTTTTACGACGAAAGGTTAGTATTGACTTACGGTCCGGCCGTGGCCACGCTGGCCGACGTGGTGGCAATGGCGATGGCAACGTCTCCGGTGCTTGCCGGCACCGCTGCAGCGCTCATCAGCGCATCGGCCGGGCGCGAATTCGATGTCGGCCCTCGGACGGCCACCGCCGACATTGTCACCTACGCCCGCCTGGCTGCCGCCAAGGGCGCGGGCGAACGGCCGAAACCACTCTATCTGCGCGGCGCCGACGCCAAGCCGCAGGCCGGGTTCATTCTTTCAAGGATCAGACCATGATCCCGAAAAGTGGAAGCCGGTTTTCACGGACAACGGTTCCCGTTTGTCCGGAGATCATGGTCAAACAAGAAAACAAAGATTAGATGCGCATACCTTTTCTCCAACCACGCCGCCGGGACTATGCGCTCGAGCCGCTGAGGATCGCCGACAGTCCGGCGGTCTCGCTGCTGCATCGCGAGGACTTTGTCCGCCCCTGGACCGATGGCGAATTTGCCGCCTTGCTCGAACAGGACACCGTGTTCGGCTATGCCGCGCGCGAAACCGGACAGGGCTCCAAGCCGCCCGTCGGCTTCGTGCTGGCGCGGCTTGCGGCAGGCGAGGGCGAGATCCTGACCGTCGCGGTGGCGCGATCGCATCGCCGGCAGGGGTTGGGCTGGCAATTGATGGACGCGGTGTTGCGCGAACTGCACGCGCAGCGCGCCGAAGCGCTGTTCCTCGAGGTCGACGAGACCAATGTCGCGGCGATCGCGCTTTATCGCCGGCTGGGCTTCCGCGAGGTCGGCAAGCGGCCGAATTACTACAGGTCGGCCGAACACGGACCGACCGGCGCGCTTGTCATGCGCCGCGATCTTCGCTAGCGAGACGGCCGGGATGGGGCGATGATCAAGAAAATCAGGATTTTCCTGGCGCTGGGCCTCGTTGTCGCCGGTTCGCTGGTCCTCGTGCCGTTACAGATACTGTCGATGAAGACCGGCTGGTGGCCGGAAACCTTCATCCTCAAGATCTGGCACAGGCTGATCATCAGGGCGCTCGGCATGCGCATCCATGTCAAGGGGACGCTGTCCGACAAGCGCCCGCTGCTGGTTGCGTCCAATCACATCTCCTGGACCGACATCATGGTGCTCGGCTCTTTTGCCGACGTAAAATTCATCGCCAGGGCTGATATGGAAGGCTGGCCGCTGATCGGCATGCTTTCGAAGCTGCAGCGTACCGTGTTCATCGAGCGCGAGCGCAAGCGTTCGTCGGGCGACCAGGCAAGCGAGATTGCCAGCCGCATGGCCAAGGGCGATGCGATGGTGCTGTTTGCCGAGGGCTCGACCGGCGACGGCAATATGGTCCTGCCGTTCAAGAGCACGCTGTTCGGCGCCGCCTCGATGGCGATTTCGGAAGGCGCGGCGGAACAGGTGTTCATCCAGCCGGTGGCGATCGCCTATACGCGTCTGCACGGCGTGCCGCTCGGCCGCCGGCATCGCCCGCTTGCCGCCTGGATCGGCGATGAGGATTTGATGCCGCATCTCAAGGTATTGCTGGCGGAGGGCGCGCTCGACGTCGAGGTGCATTTCGGCGAGGCAATCGCCTTTTCCAAGGGTTCGAACCGCAAGGAGACGTCGAAACTGATGGAAAGCCAGGTGCGTGAGATGATGCAGGCGGCGCTTGCCGACCCGCGGCCGAGCCGCTAGCCCCGGCATGCCCTTGCTGGCGCGGGCCGAGAATCGTCTGTTTTTTGTCACGGAAAGGCGTTAGAAGCCGCCTTATGGACTTGAACACGATAGAAAGCGACGACATCGGCACTATGGCTGGACAGCCGGCAGTGCTTTCCACGGCAGCGAAAAAAGTCTTCATCAAGACCTATGGCTGCCAGATGAACGTCTATGATTCGCAGCGTATGGCCGATGCGCTGGCTGCCGACGGCTATTCCGCGACCGATGCCATTGGCGAGGCGGACCTGGTGCTGCTGAACACCTGTCATATCAGGGAGAAGGCGGCCGAAAAGGTCTATTCCGAGCTCGGCCGTATCCGCGACATGAAAGCCGAGCGTGCCCTGGCCGGCCGCGAGATGCTGGTCGGCGTCGCCGGCTGCGTGGCGCAGGCCGAAGGCGCCGAGATCATCCGCCGTTCGCCGGCCGTCGACCTGGTCATCGGCCCGCAGACTTATCACCGGCTCCCCGACGTGCTGGCGCGGGTGCGCGGCGGCGAAAAGATCGTCGAGACCGACTACGCCATCGAGGACAAGTTCGAGCATCTGCCGCAGTCCAAGCGCGCCGAGGTCATCAAGCGCGGCGTCACCGCCTTCCTCACCGTGCAGGAAGGCTGCGACAAGTTCTGCACCTTCTGCGTCGTGCCCTATACCAGAGGCTCCGAAGTTTCCCGGCCGGTGGCGCAGATTGTCGCGGAGGCTGAGCGCCTGGCTGAAGCCGGGGTGCGCGAAGTGACGCTGCTTGGCCAGAACGTCAATGCCTGGCATGGCCAGGGCGAGAACGGCCACGAGTGGGGCCTTGGCCGCCTGCTGTTCAGGCTGGCCGAAATCCCCGGGCTGGCGCGTCTGCGCTACACCACCAGCCACCCGCGCGACATGGATGACGAGCTGATAGCGGCCCATCGCGATCTGCCGTCGTTGATGCCCTATCTGCATCTGCCGGTGCAATCAGGCTCCGACCGCATCCTCAAGGCGATGAATCGCCGGCACACGGCGAGGGATTATCTGGCGCTGCTCGACCGTATCCGCACTGCCCGGCCTGACATCGCGCTTTCCGGCGACTTCATCGTCGGCTTCCCCGGCGAGACCGAGGCGGATTTCGAGGCGACCATGGAGCTGGTGCGTCAGGTGAATTACGCCTCGGCCTTCTCCTTCAAATATTCGCCGCGTCCCGGCACGCCAGGCGCCGAAATGGCCGATCATGTGCCGGAAGCGGTCAAGGACGAGCGCCTGCAGCGGCTGCAGCCTCTGCTTGTGAAGCAGCAGCAGGACTTCGGCTTGAGCCTCGTCGGCAGCACCATCGACACGCTGATCGAGAAGCCCGGCCGCCAGGCCGGCCAGAAGGTTGGCCGCTCACCTTGGCTGCAGCCGGTTATTGTTGATGAAAAGGCCGGCGAAATCGGTGACATTATCCAAGTGCGAATCACGAAGACGGGCTACAACAGCCTGTTCGCCGAATTGGCCTGAGGGTCTCGGCAGATGAGGAGAGACGGTTGAGCGCAGCAGAGCTGAAGAACCTGCCCCCGGTACCGGCATCTGGGGCTTCTGACATGGCGCACATCGTTCTGACTTTCGACAACAACAAGCTTGCCAGCGCCCTTTATGGTCAGTTCGACGAAAACCTCGCCCGGCTCGAGCAGAAGCTTGGCGTCGACATCCGCTCACGCGGCAACCAGCTGACCATCAAAGGGTCCGCTTCTGCCGCCGAGCAGGCGCGCCGCGCCCTGGACAATCTTTACGGCATTCTCCAGAAAGGCGTCGATATCGGCCAGTCCGACGTTGACGGCGCCGTGCGCATGGCGATTGCCGCCGACGATCAGTTGACCCTGCCAACGCTGGAACGCAAGGGCAAGGTCTCCGCCGCCCAGATCGCCACCCGCAAGAAGACGATCTATGCCCGTTCGCTCAACCAGGACGCCTATATGCGGGCGCTGGAACGGTCGGAACTGGTGTTCGGCATCGGCCCGGCCGGCACCGGCAAGACCTACCTGGCGGTGGCGCACGCGGCGATGCTGCTCGAGCGCGGCATGGTCGAGCGCATCATTCTCTCGCGGCCGGCGGTCGAGGCCGGCGAGCGGCTGGGCTTCCTGCCCGGCGACATGAAGGAGAAGGTCGATCCCTATCTGCGGCCGCTCTATGACGCGCTCTACGACATGATGCCGGCCGACAAGGTCGAGCGCGCCATTGCCGCCGAAGTGATCGAAATCGCGCCGCTTGCCTTCATGCGCGGCCGCACGCTGGCGCATGCCGCCGTCATCCTCGACGAGGCGCAGAACACCACGCCGATGCAGATGAAGATGTTCCTGACGCGTCTGGGCGAAAACTCGCGCATGATCGTCACCGGCGATCCGACCCAGATCGACCTTCCCTCGAACACCAAATCGGGCCTGGTCGAAGCCTTGCGGGTGCTGGACGGCGTGGCGGGCGCGGTCACCGTGCGCTTCAACGACGGCGACGTGGTCCGCCATCCGCTGGTGGCGGAAATCGTCAGGGCCTACGACCGGGACGCCAAGCTGGCGCGTGGCCTCGGCGCCGAGAATTGATGTTGGCGATGCGGCTTCATGCCTGAGGACATAATATCCGGCGACGGGAATATTCCCGTCGACATCGACATAGCGGTTGAGGCGGGCAACTGGCCCGACGAGGCAAGCCTGACGCGGCTGGTCGATCGGGCCGTTAAGGCGGCTTTTGCCGAAACCGGCGTGGCGGGCCGTTCCGAACTCAGTCTCGTTTTTTCCGACGACGCCCATATCCAGGTTCTCAACGCCGGCTGGCGCGGCAAGGACAAACCGACCAACGTCTTGTCTTTCCCGGCTTTTCCGTTTGCGCAGGGCGGTCCGTTGCCGCCGATGCTGGGCGACATCGTGCTGGCCGCCGAAACGGTCGCCCATGAAGCGGTACTGGAAGACAAGCCTGTCGAGAACCATATCACCCATCTCGTCATCCACGGCCTGCTGCATCTGCTGGGCTACGATCACGAGACCGAGGCCGAGGCCGAGGCGATGGAAGCCGTCGAACGCGCGGCGCTTGCAAGGCTTGCCATTCCCGACCCCTACGCGTAACTACATCTGACCAATTGACCGGACGACGATGAACGACAAACCAGAGACTGCCGCCCGCCCCGACGCCGGCAGTGCAACCAAGGCTTCCGATACGTCGGAAGAGGGATCAAGTCCGAGTACCGTTACCTCTGGTGCTAGCAGTACCTCTGCTGCTGCCGGCACCTCTGGTGCTGCCAGCATCGGCAGCGCTGCCAGCGAGACATCGCCTGCCGGTCCCTCCCTGTTCGACCGCGTTCTTGGCCTGTTCAGGCAACGCAACGGAACCAGCCTGCGGGAGGAAATCGCCGGCGCGCTTGCCGAGACAACGAGCGATGCCGGCGCCTTCTCGCCCGGCGAACGCGCCATGCTCAACAACATCCTGCGGCTGCGCGAAGTGCGCGTCGAGGACGTCATGGTACCGCGCGCCGACATTCAAGGGGTCGAAATCACGACGACGCTCGGCGATCTGCTGGGCACCTTCGAGCAATCCGGCCATTCCCGCATGCCGGTCTATTCAGAGACCCTCGATGATCCGCGCGGCATGGTCCATATCCGTGATGTGCTGGCCCACATCACCAAGATCGCGCGCGTCAAGAAGGGCCGCTCGACCAGGAAAACACCCGTCGCCACGGTTCTCGATCTCGCCCAGGTCGATCTCGCACGCACCATTGGCGACCTCAATCTGATCCGCCCGGTGCTGTTCGTGCCGCCGTCGATGCTCGCCTCCGACCTGATGGCTCGCATGCAGACGACGCGCACGCAAATGGCGCTGGTCATCGATGAATATGGCGGCACCGACGGCCTTGCCTCGCTGGAAGACATCGTCGAGATGGTGGTCGGCGACATCGAGGACGAGCATGACGACGACGAGCCGATGATCACCCAGAGCGGCGACGGCGTGTTCATCGTCGATGGCAAGGCCGAGATCGACGACGTCGCCAAGATGATCGGCGGGGATTTCGCCGCCGGTGAACATGGCGAATATGTCGACACCATCGGCGGCATGATTTTCAACACGCTTGGCCGTGTTCCGGCCCGCGGCGAGGTGGTGCAGGCCATACCCGGTTTCGAATTTCACGTCCTCGACGCTGATCCGCGCCGCGTCAAGCGCGTGCGCATCGTGCAGAGCCAGAAGGGTGAGCGTCGCCGGCGTGCCACGGCGCGCACCGAACAGGCGTGAGCGTTTCGCTCGCACGATGACTATCGACGACCCGTTCAAGCATCCAAGTCTGGGCTCTGGTGTTTTCTACAAGGATCCGCATGCCGCGCTGGACTGGCTCGAGGCGGCTTTCGGCTTCGAGCGCAGCATGGTGGTCAGCGATGCCGAGGGAAAGCTCATCCATGCAGAGATGCGGTTCGGCGACAGCTACATCATCGTCGATTCCGAATGGAGCGATTACGTCGCCAGCCCGGCTTCGCTCTCGGGCAAGAACACGCAGTCGATCTATGTCAGGCTGAAGGGTGGCCTGGATGCGCATTGCGAGCAGGCGCGGGCGCTCGACGCTGATATAATCCAGGAGCCGGCGGATCAGTTCTACGGTGAGCGCCAGTATCGTGCACGCGACCCCGAGGGCCATGTCTGGACCTTCACGCAGACCATCCGTTCGGTTCAGCGCGAGGAGGCCGAGCGGCTGGGGGGCGTTCAGATCGAGGGTTGGCACCGGTAGGCAGGGCCGGAGCTGTGCATCTCAGCTAGCCCATGCGCCGTTTGGAGCGCGGAGCGCAGCCTGTTAAATCTTGTGTCCTGATTCGCGACTCGGAAGTATGCATGGAGCGCCTCACCGGCCGGATAATTCTGCTTTGGGGTTGGCGGCGTGCGCTCGTGGCGTTTCTCGCAGGCGCCCTCGCGGTGCTTGGGCAGGCGCCTTACGACTTCTTCGCCGCCTGTTTCGTCTCGTTCCCGCTGCTGGTCTGGCTGCTCGACGGCGCCACCGGCGAAGCTTCAGGCAGTCTGTTCCGGCGTATGCGGCCGGCTTTCGCCGTCGGTTGGTGGTTCGGTTTCGGCTATTTCCTCGCCGGCCTCTGGTGGATCGGCTCGGCGCTGCTGGTCGAGGCCGACAGCTTTGCCTGGGCGCTTCCCTTCGCGGTGGTCGGCATTCCTTTCATGCTCGCCTTTTTCTACGGCTTTGCGGCAATCGTTGCTCGGCTGCTGTGGAGCAACGACATTGGCCGCATCGCCGCCCTTGCCTTCGGCTTCGGCCTGGCGGAATGGCTGCGCGATTTCCTGTTCACCGGTTTTCCCTGGAATGCCGTCGGCTACGCGGCCATGCCCGTGCCGCTGCTGATGCAGAGCGTCTCGGTGACGGGCATGATCGGCATGAACGCGCTCGCGGTGTTCGTCTTCGCACTGCCGGCACTGCTGGCGGCACGTCGGCACCTGCGCCTCGGCGCGGCACTGTTTGTCGTGCTCGTCGCTGCCCATGTCGGCTTCGGCTATATCAGGCTTGCCGCTCCCGAATCGCCAGCTTCACGCAGCCTGGATGTCCGCATTGTCCAGCCGGCCGTGGACCTGTCGGAAAAATGGGATGCCTCGGTGCGCGACCGCATCTTCGCGGTCCTGATGGGGCTCTCGGGCAAGGCGCCGGATCCAGGCCATCAAAAGCCGCAACTGATCCTGTGGCCCGAAACCTCGGTGCCGTTCCTCTTCACCGAGCGTCCGGACGCATTGACGGCGCTGGGGGATATGCTCGGACCCGGCCAGATGCTGATTGCCGGCGTCGTCCGCGAGGAAGGCGGCTCGGCCGCAAATGCCGACAGCCGCTACTACAACTCCGTGGTGGCGATCGACGACAAGGGTGAAATCACCGACGCCGTCGACAAGGTTCACCTGGTGCCGTTCGGCGAATACCTGCCTTTCGCCGATCTGCTCCAGCGTTTCGGCATCGAGCAACTGGTTGCCGGGCCGATGAGTTTCGCGGCCGGCAATGAGCGGCACGCCATTACGCTGCCCGACGGCATCCGTGCGCTGCCATTTATCTGTTATGAGGTGATCTTTCCCGATCTTGTGGCAGTTGACGCTGCGTCAGCGCAGCTTATTGTGAACGTTACCAATGATGCGTGGTTCGGCGACACGCCGGGTCCGTATCAGCATTTCAGGCAGGCCCAGATCCGTGCGGTGGAAAATGGATTGCCATTGGTGCGTGCCGCCAACAACGGCATCTCGGCCGTCGTCGATCCGCGCGGGCGCATCGTCGATGCGCTTGCTATCGACGCGCGCGGCGCCATCGATGCCCACATACCGACTTCCGGACAGGCGCTCATATCTCCCGGCCAACGGCGCATTAACGGAATGCTGATCATGTTGCTGTTTGCCGTTGGGGCAGCGCTGTTGAACGTAAGGCAAAGGCTACGGGTGAATTGACAGCCAACACATTAGAAACTCATACTGTAAGTGCCTGAAAATTTCTCGAAGCCGGTGGATCGTTCTGTTGGGGCAGTTGCCTCCGGCTTTGTTTGGGCAGGAAAAAAATAGAGAAAGCCGAAAAAATTCGGCGAGGAAAAAATGACAGAAGATAACAAGAAGAAACCGAATCCGATCGACATCCATGTTGGCAGTCGCATTCGGCTTCGCCGCAACATGCTTGGAATGAGCCAGGAAAAGCTGGGAGAAAACCTCGGCATCACATTTCAACAGATTCAGAAATATGAAAAGGGCACCAACCGCGTCGGCGCCAGCCGTCTGCAGGCGATCGCGTCCATACTCGGCGTGCCTGTCGCTTTCTTTTTTGAGGATGCGCCCGGCCAGGAGCCTGTGGCGGGCCGTGGATTTGCCGAGGACGCTTCGATGGCTTTCGCTGTCGAATTCTGCGGCAGCCCTGAAGGCCTTCAGCTCAACCGGGCCTTTGTCAAGATCGCCGACGCCAAGGTGCGCCGCAGGATCATAGACCTGGTCAAGTCCCTCTCCGCCGACGATCCCGACTGATCCTCAATCACGCCAGGACCGGCGGCGCCCCGCCGCCGGTGGCACAAGATAACGGCATCGACATTCATGCCAGAGCCGAAGCACCGCTTGACGAGCGGCGCTTCGCCCCGCTAACACGTGGCGCGCCAAAATCGGCAGCCTGCCGATCGTTTTTCAAGAGGGGACACCCGTGACGCGGCAGAACTACTTCTTTACCTCGGAATCCGTTGCCGAGGGCCATCCCGACAAAGTCTGTGACCGGATTTCCGACGAGATCGTCGATCTGGTCTATCGCGAAGCCAAGAAGACCGGCATGGACCCGTGGAAAGTCCGTGTCGCCTGCGAGACGCTGGCCACCACCAACCGTGTCGTCATCGCCGGCGAAGTGCGCGTCCCGGAAACGCTGCTGAAGAAGGACAAGGCAGGCAACATCCTCAAGGATGCCGCCGGCCATCCGGTCGTCAATCCGGCCAAGTTCAAATCGGTCGCCCGCAAGGCGATCCGCGAAATCGGCTACGAGCAGGCCGGCTTCCACTGGAAAACGGCGAAGATCGAGGTTCTGCTGCACGGCCAGTCGCCTGACATCGGCCAGGGCGTCGACAACGCTGCCGACCGTCAGGGCGAAGAGGGTGCCGGCGACCAGGGCATCATGTTCGGTTATGCCTGCCGCGAGACGCCGGATTTGATGCCGGCGCCGATCTACTACAGCCACAAGATCCTCGAACTGCTGGCTGCTGCCCGCCACGAAGGCAGCGGTGAAGCCGGCAGGCTCGGGCCGGATGCCAAGAGCCAGGTCACCGTTCGCTATGTCGACGGCAAGGCCGCCGAGGCGACGCAGATCGTGCTGTCCACGCAGCATCTCGATGCGAGCTGGGATTCAAAGAAGGTCCGCAAGGTCGTCGAACCCTATATCCGCGAGGCGCTGGGCGACCTCAAGATCGCCGACGATTGCATGTGGTACATCAATCCGACCGGCAAGTTCGTCATCGGCGGGCCGGACGGCGACGCCGGCCTGACCGGCCGCAAGATCATCGTCGACACCTACGGTGGTGCCGCACCCCATGGCGGCGGCGCCTTCTCCGGCAAGGACACCACCAAGGTGGATCGTTCGGCAGCCTATGCGGCGCGCTACCTGGCCAAGAACGTGGTGGCGGCGAAACTCGCCGACCGCTGCACCATCCAGCTTTCCTACGCCATCGGCGTCGCCCAGCCGCTGTCGGTCTATGTCGACTTGCACGGTACCGGCAAGGTCGACGAGGCAAAGCTCGAGGACGCGCTGCGCACGGTGATGGATCTGTCGCCGTCGGGCATCCGCCGTCACCTCGATCTCAACAAACCGATCTACGCCAAGACGTCGTCCTACGGCCATTTCGGCCGCAAGGCCGGCCGTGATGGGTCTTTCTCCTGGGAAAAGACCGATCTCGCCAAGGCGCTCAAGGACGCGGTCGCCGCCTGACAGCGGCGCCGGAAGTCCCGCCATGGATCCGAAGGACAGACCAAGCCGCGCGACCGAAGCCTTTTTCGGTCGCCGGCGCGGCAAGACCATGCGTCCGCAACAGGCGGCCGCGCTGGAAAGCGGCTTCGGTGCATATCGGCTCGACCTGGCGGCCGAGCCGCCGGCCGGTCTGCAAACTCTGTTTCAAGCCGATGTCAGCGCGGTTCGCCTGGAGATTGGCTTCGGCGGTGGCGAACATCTCCTGCACCGCGCGACCGAGGCGCCTTCGATCGGCTTTATCGGCGTCGAGCCCTTCGTCAACGGCATGGCCAAGATGATGATGGCGGTGCGCGAGAAACCGCTCGCCAATCTGCGGGTTTATGACGACGACGCCACAAGGCTGCTCGACTGGCTGCCGCAGGCCTCGCTCGGCGGCATCGATCTGCTCTATCCCGACCCCTGGCCGAAGAAGAAACACTGGAAGCGACGTTTCGTAAGCCCGGTCAATCTCGAGCGGTTCGCGCGCGTGCTGAAGCCTGGTTCAAAATTCCGCTTCGCCTCCGACATCGACACCTATGTCAACTGGACCTTGCTGCATTGCCGCGCGCATGGCGCGTTCGCATGGCAGGCTTGCGAGGCGGCGGACTGGCACCGGCCCTATGATGGTTGGCCGGGCACCCGTTACGAGGCCAAGGCCATTCGTGAAGGCCGGCGGCCGGCCTATCTTACCTTCATTCGGAAATAGGCTCGCTGTCTTAGAGCAATTCCAGAAAAAGTGTGAAACGGTTTTCCGTCCGGAATTGCGTCAAAGCTAGAAGCGGCGGCCGATGCGATCGAAGGCGGCAGGCTCGACGCCGAGGTTGCGCAGGTCGTCGGCGCGCGGCCTGCGACCGGCTTCCACGGCCCGTGAAGCGGCCACGGCGCTGCCGAATACGGTGAAGAAGTCGCCTATTGCAGAAAATATCTTGCGATTGCTCATGATCATGTCCTTTCGCGCACGTGTGGCGCACGGCCACCTTTGTGCAGCGCAGCGTAAGTAGGTGCGTTTCAGCGCCAATCCCATGGGGGCCGCCGCATGGGCGCCATGCGCTCCATGCAACGCTGGCGGGGGCCACCTCGATGGCAGCGTTGCCCGACCAGCATAGCGGGCTTGAAACACAGGCCGCGATCGTCTATATCAGCCTCAAATTCTTGGTCGGTATGACGAAGAGTGGGTCCACCCGGTCCCGCTCTTTTTTATTACCTGCCGATAACTTGGTAGAGAACGACAGGGCTTCAATGACTGCAACGGCAAGCGAGGGCGACGATCGCATCATCCGCGAAAGCGGCATCGATGCGCGCATCGCGCTGATCGTCCAGCCGGTTCTGCGCGGCATCGGCTTCCGCCTCGTGCGGGTGCATCTGTCGGGCCAGAACGGGCTGACGCTGCAGATCATGGCCGAACGCGAGGACGGCACCATGACCGTCGAGGATTGCGAAGAGGTCAGCCGCGCGGTGTCGCCGGCGCTCGATGTCGATGATCCGATCGAAAAGGCCTACCATCTTGAAGTCTCGTCGCCCGGCATCGACCGGCCGCTGGTCCGCAAATCGGATTTCACGACCTGGACGGGTCATCTGGTGAAAATGGAAACATCGATCGTCGTCGCCGACCGCAAGCGCTTCAAGGGCAAGATCGCCGAAGCCGGCGAAGACGATGTGCTGATCGAGCGCGACAAGGCAGCCTATGGCGAGGAGCCGACGGTGCGCGTCCCCTATGACGCGATTGCCGATGTGCGCCTGATCCTGACCGACGATCTCATCCGCGATGCCCTGTCGAAGGACAACAGGGCGCGCAAGGAAGCCAAGAAGCGCCGTGGCGAACCGGACGACGACGAGTCGGGTGCGGAAGCGGACGCCACGGAAGAACACGAACAGGAACTATGATTGAGCTGCCGGGCGCAAAGGTCCGGCAAACAAGCTCGGGAGAAAAACGATGGTTGTAAGCGCCAACAGACTTGAATTGCTGCAGATCGCCGACGCGGTCGCGCGTGAAAAGTCGATCGACAAGTCGATCGTCATCGCCGCCATGGCCGATGCGATCCAGAAGGCGGCGCGCTCGCGTTACGGTCAGGAGACCAACATCCGCGCCGACATCAACCCGAACACCGGTGAGATGAAACTGCAGCGGCTGATGGAAGTGGTCGAGAAGGTCGATGACTACGCCACGCAGATCGCCATTTCCTCGGCTCGCGAGCGCAATCCCGACGCCCAGCTCGGCGACTTCATCGCCGAACAGCTGCCGCCCATGGATTTCGGCCGCATCGCCGCCCAGTCGGCCAAGCAGGTCATCGTCCAGAAGGTCCGCGAGGCCGAACGCGACCGCCAGTATGACGAGTACAAGGACCGCATCGGCGAGATCGTCAACGGTACCGTCAAGCGCGTCGAATACGGCAATGTCATCGTCGATCTCGGCCGCGGCGAAGCGATCATCCGTCGCGATGAGCTGATCCCGCGCGAGAACTACAAATATGGCGACCGCGTCCGCGCCTATGTCTACGATGTGCGCCGCGAGCAGCGCGGCCCGCAGATCTTCCTGTCGCGCACCCATCCGCAGTTCATGGCCAAGCTGTTCACCATGGAAGTGCCGGAAATCTATGACGGCATCATCGAGATCAAGTCGGTCGCCCGCGACCCAGGTTCGCGCGCCAAGATCGCCGTCATCTCGCGGGACTCTTCGATCGATCCGGTCGGCGCCTGCGTCGGCATGCGCGGCAGCCGCGTCCAGGCCGTCGTCGGCGAATTGCAGGGTGAGAAGATCGACATCATTCCGTGGTCGCCTTCTGCGGCGTCCTTCATCGTCAATGCGCTGCAGCCGGCGGAAGTCGCCAAGGTCGTGCTCGACGAGGATGCCGAACGCATCGAAGTCGTGGTTCCCGACGACCAGCTGTCGCTGGCCATCGGTCGCCGCGGCCAGAATGTGCGTCTGGCTTCGCAGCTGACCGGTTGGGATATCGACATCCTGACCGAAGCCGAAGAATCCGAACGCCGCCAGAAGGAATTCGTCGAGCGTTCGTCGCTGTTCATGGAAGCCCTCGACGTCGACGAGATGGTCGGCCAGGTGCTGGCCTCCGAAGGCTTCACCAGCGTTGAGGAAGTCGCTTATGTCGATTCCGGCGAGATCGCCTCTATCGACGGTTTCGACGAGGACACCGCTTCCGAAATCCAGACCCGCGCCCGCGAATATCTGGAGAAGATCGAGGCCGAGCACGACGACAAGCGCAAGGCGCTCGGCGTTTCGGACGAATTGCGCGAAATCCCCGGCGTCACCACCGCCATGATGGTGACGCTTGGCGAGGACGGCGTGAAGACGATCGAGGATTTCGCCGGCTATGCCGCCGACGACCTGACCGGCTGGAAGGAACGCAAGGACGGCGAGACAAAAGTCTATCCGGGCGTGCTGGCCAATCATGGCGTGACCCGCGCAGACGCCGAACAGATGGTTCTGGCCGCCCGCCTCAAGGCCGGCTGGATCACCGAAGACGAGCTTGCAGCCGAAGAAGTCTCGGCTGACGAAGCCGTTGGTGCGTGAGGTGAAGCCGCATCGCACCGAACCCGCCCTTGGACGAGATGAACGATCGCACCTGCATCGTTACGCGCAAACAAGCCGAACCGGATGATCTGATCCGGTTCGTCGTCGGCCCGGATTCGGCCGTCGTTCCCGACATCAAGAGAAATCTGCCCGGCCGCGGTTGCTGGGTGAGCGCCGACCGCCTACATATCGACAAGGCTGCGGCGAAGAACCTCTTTGCCCGCGCCTTCAAGGCACAGGTGGTCGTGCCGCCCGATCTTGGCGGCATGGTCGACGGGCTGCTTTCCAGGCACGCTCTGGGCATGCTTGGTCTTGCCCGCAAGGCAGGCGCAATTTCGCTTGGTGCTACCAAGGTCGAGAGCGCGGTGCGCGGCGGATTGGCGCTTTTCGTGCTGCATGCTTCCGAGGCGTCCGATGACGGCGTGCGCAAGATCAGCCAGGCGCGACGGGCGACGGTCCATCTTGGTGGGCCCGCTATCCTTGCCTACAAACTTTTCTCCGAGGCCGAGTTGAGCTTGGCATTGGGGGGTACAAATGTGATACATGCTGCCGTTCTCGCGGGAGACGCGGGCAGGGCGGTCCAGAAGCGCATGGTTGCGCTCGACCGGTATCGGGGCGGTTCCCCGGACGATCTGGCAATGCTTGCGGCTGTTGCTGACGAAGATGATGCCGCAGAGGATATGGAATGAGCGATACGAAATCGGGTGACGACAATACGCTGAGTGTGACGCCGAAGAAGACCTTGACGCTGAAGCGCCCCGGTATGGAACAGGGCACTGTGCGCCAGAACTTCTCGCACGGCCGCACCAAGCAGGTCGTCGTCGAAACCAAGAAGCGCAAGTTCTCGATGCCCGGCGACAAGCCGGAGCCTGTTGCCGCCCCCGTCTTCACACCGAAGCCGGCGGTCGTGGCCGCACCCGTCGTCGTGCCGGAAGCACTGAAGGCGCCGCCACCCCCGCCGCCACCGGCCCCGGTCGAGCGCAGCGGCATGGTGCTGAACGAACTGTCGCGCAGTGAAATGGAAGCACGCCGCAGGGCGCTCGAGGGCTCGAAGGTTCGCGAGGTCGAGGACCGCCAGCGCGCCGCCGAGGATGCCAAGCGTCGCGCCGAGGACGAAGAGCGCCGCAAGCGCGAACGCGATGAATCCGCACGCCGCCAGGCCGAGGAAGAAGCACGGTTGCAGACCGAGGCCGAATCCCGCCGTCGGGCTGAGGAAGAGGCGCGTCGCCGCGCGCCATTGGCTGCCGAACTGGCAACAGTCGATGACGAGGAAGTGGCCAAGCCGAAGCGGGTTGGCGCCGGCGCACCGGTGCGCCGTCCGGTCACGCCTGAAGTGGCGCGTCCGGCCAAGCCGACCAAGAGCGAGGAAGATCGCCGCCGTGGCAAGCTGACGCTGAATTCGGCATTGTCCGACGAAGATGCGCGAGCCCGTTCGCTGTCGTCGATGCGTCGTCGCCAGGAAAAATTCAAGCGCGCGATGCACAATGAGCCGCGCGAGAAAGTCATGCGCGAAGTGATCCTGCCAGAGACCATCACCATCCAGGAACTGGCGCAACGGATGTCCGAGCGCGCGGTCGACCTGGTCAAGTTCTTCATGAAGCAGGGCCAGATCCTGAAGCCGGGCGACGTTATCGACGCCGACACGGCCGAGCTGGTCGCCACCGAATTCGGCCACACGGTCCGCCGCGTCGCCGAGTCCGACATCGAGGAAGGCCTGTTCAACATCGCCGACAATGCCGAGGACCTGGTTTCGCGTCCGCCGGTCGTGACGATCATGGGTCACGTCGATCATGGCAAGACCTCGCTGCTCGACGCGATCCGCAACGCCAATGTCGTCTCCGGCGAAGCCGGCGGCATCACCCAGCATATCGGCGCCTACCAGGTCGAGAAGAATGGTCACAAGATCACCTTCATCGACACGCCCGGCCACGCCGCCTTCACGGCGATGCGTGCTCGTGGCGCCCAGGCGACCGATATTGCCATCCTGGTGGTTGCGGCCGATGACAGCGTCATGCCGCAGACGATCGAATCGATCAGCCATGCCAAGGCGGCCGGCGTTCCGATCATCGTGGCGATCAACAAGATCGACAAGCATGATGCCGATCCGCAGAAGGTGCGCTCCGAACTGCTGCGCCACGAGGTTTTCGTCGAATCCATGGGCGGTGAAGTTCTGGACGTCGAAGTATCGGCGACCAAGGGCACCAATCTCGACAAACTGCTTGAGGCGATCCTGCTGCAGGCCGAAATTCTGGACCTGAAAGCCAATCCGGACCGTACCGCCGAAGGCGTCGTCATCGAGGCCCAGCTCGACAAGGGCCGTGGTCCCGTTGCCACCGTGCTGGTGCAGACCGGCACGCTGATGCCGGGCGACATCCTCGTTGCCGGCAATGAATGGGGCCGGGTGCGTGCGCTGGTCAACGATCGTGGCGTGCAGATCAAGGAAGCGCCGCCGGCGATGCCGGTGGAAGTGCTTGGCTTGCAGGGCACCCCGCAGGCCGGCGATCGCTTCGCCGTGGTCAACAACGAGGCCCGTGCCCGCGAGATCACCGAATACCGCCAGCGTCTGGCGCGCGAGAAGGCGGTTGCCAAGCATGCCGGCCAGCGCGGTTCGCTCGAGCAGATGATGTCGCAATTGCAGACAAGCGGGCTGAAGGAATTCCCGTTGGTCATCAAGGGCGACGTGCAGGGCTCGATCGAGGCGATCAATGCCGCACTCGATAAGCTCGGCACCGACGAGGTTCGTGCACGCATCGTCCATGCCGGTGCCGGCGCCATCACCGAAAGCGACGTGTCGCTGGCCGAGACTTCGGGTGCCGCGATCATCGGCTTCAACGTCCGCGCCAACGTCCAGGCACGTGCCGCTGCTGCGGCGGCTGGCATCGAGATCCGCTACTACTCGATCATCTACAACCTTGTGGATGACGTGAAGGCGGCTCTGTCGGGCCTGTTGTCGCCGGAGCGTCGCGAGACTTTCATCGGCAATGCGCAGATCCTCGAAATCTTCGACATCACCAAGGTCGGCAAGATCGCCGGCTGCCGTGTCACCGAAGGCAAGGTCGAGCGTGGTGCGGGCGTGCGCCTGATCCGCGACAACGTCGTCATCCACGAAGGCACGCTGAAGACGCTGAAGCGCTTCAAGGACGAAGTTTCGGAAGTCCCCGGCGGCCAGGAGTGCGGCATGGCCTTCCAGAACTACGAGGACATGCGCGTCGGCGACGTCATCGAGTGCTTCCGCGTCGAGATGGTGACCCGGACACTCTGAGTTCGAGTGACTTGTCCATACCGGGCGGTGGTCGAAAGGCCGCCGCCCCAAGTCTATTGAGAATGCCCATATGAGACATGCGGCACGGTTCCATCCCGCGCCTCACGCTTTCAGGATTGAGAAAAATGCCCCGTCCAACCGCATCCAGCCCATCCCAGCGCATGCTGCGCGTCGCCGAACAGGTGCGCCATGCGCTATCCGAAACCCTGCAGCGCGGCGAGATCATCGATCCGCTGATCGAGAACACCGTGGTGTCGGTCTCGGAAGTGCGCATGTCGCCCGATTTGAAGGTCGCTACCGCTTTCGTCTCGCCGCTCGGCGCCAAGGATACCGATGCGGTGGTCGAGGCGCTGAACAAGCATGCGAAATTCGTCCGTGGCCGTGTCTCCGGCGCGCTGCGGCAGATGAAGTTCATGCCGGAGTTCCGCTTCAAGCTCGACACCTCCTTCGACAATTTTGCCAGGATCAACGACCTCTTGAAATCGCCGGAAGTGGCGCGCGATCTGGGTCCTGAGGACCAGGAAAACGCAGACCAGGACAAAGACGACAACAAGGACACCGAATAGTGGCGCGTCGCGGCAAGAAGAAGGGCCGGCCGATCTCGGGCTGGCTGATCCTGGACAAGCCGGTCGGCATGGGCTCGACCGAAGCCGTCTCCAAGATCAAATGGCTGTTCCAGGCGGAAAAGGCCGGCCATGCAGGCACGCTCGACCCGCTGGCGTCCGGCATGCTGCCGATCGCGCTTGGCGAGGCTACCAAGACCGTGCCTTACGTGCAGGACGGCGCCAAAATCTATCGCTTCACCGTTGCCTGGGGACAGGAGCGTTCGACCGATGACCTCGAAGGTCCGGTGACGAAAAAATCCGACCTGCGTCCGTCGGAAGCCCAAGTGCTCGCCCTGCTGCCGAAATACACCGGCGTCATCATGCAGACGCCGCCGCAATTCTCGGCGATCAAGATCGCAGGCGAGCGCGCCTATGATCTGGCCCGCGACGGCGCGACGGTCGACATACCCGCGCGAGAGATCGAGATCGGCCGTCTGGACGTTGTCGAGCATGGCGCCGACCATACTGTTTTCGAGGTCGAGTGCGGCAAGGGCACCTATGTGCGCTCGCTGGCCCGCGACATGGGCCGCGACATCGGCTGCTTCGGTCACATCTCCGAATTGCGCCGGGTCGAGGTCGAGCCGTTCACCTCGGAAGACTTCGTCACCATCGCCGAACTGGAAGCCGCCCGTTTCGGTGTGGAGGAGGTCGACAGCTCGGACACGACAGAAGCCGCTGACAAGGCAGAGGCTGCCGACAAGGTGGAAGCGTCAATCGACTTCGACGCCATCGATGCGCTTCTGGTCGACACATCGGCTGCCCTCGATTGCCTGCCGCAGATCGCCATCAGCGATGACGCGGCAACCAAGATCCGCCTCGGCAACCCGGTCATCATCCGCGGCCGCGACGCACCGGTGGAAGCCGAAGAAGCCTGCGCCACGGCGCGCGGCAAGCTGGTCGCCATCGGTGCCATTGAGCAAGGCATGTTCAAGCCCAAGCGGGTCTTTGCCGGTTGATTCCTGTCGTCTAATGTCGAGGCGAGGACTCGCACGAGGGGAATATGGCAAAGACTGAGACCGTGAAGACGCGGGCACCGGCGAAAACGCGGCGGCCGCCGGTCGGTGCGTCGCCCGGCACGCTGATCGCCGACCCGTCGGCGCGTCGCTCGGAACTGCGTCTGACGCTGATCTCGCCCGAAAAATTCAAGACTATCGAAAATGCCAGCATCGACGACCTCAACACCCATTGCCACAAATGGCCGGTCCTCTGGCTCGACTGCACCGGCCTCGCCAACATCCCGCTGATCGAGGAGATCGGCCGCATTTTCAGCCTGCATCCGCTGGCGCTGGAGGACGTCGTCAACACCGGCCAGCGGCCTAAGGTCGACTTCTTCGAGGACCATGCCTTCGTCGTCGTCAGGATGATCGACGATGTCACCTCGCACCGCTATGAGCAGATCGCCGTCTTCTTCGGCAGCAACTTCGTCGTTACCTTCCAGGAGCGGGAAGGCGATCCATTCGATCCGGTGCGCAAGCGCATCGAAAGTTCGGCGCCCAACCGGCTGCGCGCCCGCGGCGCCGACTATCTTGCCTATGCGCTGATTGATGCCATCGTCGACAGCTATTTTCCGCCGATCGAGGCCGCCGGTGACATGGTCGACAGCATCGAGGACCAGATGCTGCATTCGCCGCACAAACACCAGATGCGGCAGCTACATGAATTGCGGCGTGACGCCAACGTGCTGAAAGGCGTGCTGTGGCCGATGCGCGATGCGCTGGCGACGCTGATCCGCAACGATGTGCCCTATGTGAAGGCCGAGACCAAGATCTTCCTCAACGACACGCTCGACCATGCGCTCAGGCTGATCGAGCTGGTCGAGACCCAGCGCGATATGCTGACCGGCCTGATCGAGATGCACCTGTCGCTGAGCCAGGCGCGCACCAACGACGTTATCAGCTATCTCACCATCGTCTCGGTCATCTTCATGCCGCTCACCTTCCTGGTCGGCATCTGGGGCATGAATTTCGATCCGGAGTCTTCGCCCTGGAACATGCCGGAACTGAAGGCCTACTACGGCTATCCCTTGTCGCTGCTGTTCATGGCGCTTGTCGCGTTCGGGCTGATCGCCTTCTTCAAATGGAAGAAATGGCTTTGACAGGGATAAACCTGCCATTTTGGCCTGAAAAGCCGGCTTGTGAATTGGGCTGGTGTTTTCCGGGGAATTGCACTATATGCGCCGCAGCTTAGCGCTATGACGCTTTGCTTGCACCGGCCCCTGCTGGACGACATCCCGGCTGAGGGCGACCCGTTTCCTCAAACAGATAAGGAAAAACACGATGTCGATTACTGCCGAGCGCAAACAGGAATTGATGGGTGAATTCGCAACCGCCAAGGGCGATACCGGGTCTCCGGAAGTCCAGGTGGCCATCCTTTCCGAGCGCATCAAGAACCTGACCGACCATTTCAAGGACCACAAGAAGGATAACCATTCCCGCCGTGGTCTGCTTGCTCTCGTCTCCCAGCGCCGCAGCCTGCTTGATTATCTCAAGCGCAAGGACGACGCGCGCTACCAGACGCTGATCGAGAAGCTCGGTCTGCGTCGTTGACGAATTGACCGGCGGGCTTTCGAAGGAGAGCCCGCCGGTCGCGCATTCTGCCAGTCGTATCGACTGGCCAGACCCGGTTTCGATCGTGCAGAGGGCACTCGAAACCGCCCATGGACGGTCATGGGGCAGGATTGCAGGACGCTCGCGCGCACCGCGCCGAAACACCCGAGCCTCCCGTTGTCTTGCCCGTGGCTGCCCGAGAAAGGAAGCCAGGGAAAGGGCATCTCCGCGCACCGTGAAACGGCGCGGCCCTTTCCTCATATTAAGGACAAGAGATGTTCAATCACCACAAAGTGGAAATCGAATGGGGCGGTCGTCCGCTCATCCTCGAAACCGGCAAGATCGCGCGCCAGGCTGATGGCGCGGTGCTCGCCACCTACGGCGAGACCAAGGTCCTCGCCACCGTCGTTTCGATGAAGGAGCCGAAGCCCGGCCTCGATTTCTTCCCGCTGACCGTCAACTACCAGGAAAAGACCTACGCCGCCGGCAAGATCCCGGGTGGCTATTTCAAGCGTGAAGGCCGTCCGAGCGAGAAGGAAACGCTGGTTTCCCGCCTCATCGACCGCCCGATCCGCCCGCTCTTCGCCTCCGGCTACAAGAACGACACCCAGATCGTCGTCACCGTCGTCCAGCATGATCTCGAGAACGATCCCGACATCTTGTCGATCGTTGCCACTTCGGCCGCCCTGACGCTCTCCGGCGTTCCCTTCATGGGCCCAGTCGGCGGCGCCCGCGTCGGCTACATCAACGGCGAATACGTTCTGAACCCGCATGTCGACGAGATGCAGGAATCCAAGCTCGACCTCGTTGTCGCCGGCACCGCCGACGCTGTGCTGATGGTTGAGTCCGAAGCCAAGGAATTGGGCGAAGAGCTGATGCTCGGCGCCGTCATGTTCGGCCACAAGGGCTTCCAGCCGGTCATCGACGCCATCATCAAGCTGGCCGAAGTCGCCGCCAAGGAGCCGCGCGACTTCACCGCGCCGGACTATTCCGCGCTTGAAGCCGAGATGCTGAAGATCGTCGGCGACGAACTCAGCAATGCCTACAAGAACGTCGACAAGCAGAAGCGTTACGCCGCCGTCGACGCCGTCAAGGCGAAGGTCAAGGCAGCGTTTGCCCCGGCCGAAGGCGAAGATGCCAAGTACACTTCCGAGCAGATCGGTTCGGTATTCAAGGAACTCCAGGCCAAGGTCGTGCGCTGGAACATCCTCGACACCGGTTCGCGCATCGATGGCCGTGACCTCAAGACGGTCCGCAAGATCGTCTCCGAAGTCGGCGTCCTGCCGCGCACCCACGGTTCGGCGCTGTTCACCCGCGGCGAGACCCAGGCGCTGGTCGTTGCCACGCTCGGCACCGGCGAGGACGAGCAGTATGTCGATTCGCTGACCGGCATGTACAAGGAGAAGTTCCTCCTTCACTACAACTTCCCTCCCTATTCCGTCGGCGAGACCGGCCGCATGGGTTCGCCGGGTCGCCGCGAAATCGGCCATGGCAAGCTCGCCTGGCGCGCCATTCGCCCGATGCTGCCGAGCGCCGACCAGTTCCCCTACACGCTGCGTGTCGTCTCGGAGATCACCGAGTCCAACGGTTCGTCGTCGATGGCCACCGTCTGCGGCACCTCGCTGGCGCTTATGGATGCCGGCGTGCCGCTGGCCAAGCCCGTCGCCGGTATCGCCATGGGCCTGATCAAGGAAGGCGAGCGTTTCGCCGTTCTATCCGACATCCTCGGTGACGAGGATCACCTCGGCGACATGGACTTCAAGGTCGCCGGCACCGCCAACGGCATCACCTCGCTGCAGATGGATATCAAGATCGAAGGCATCACCGAGGAGATCATGAAGATCGCGCTGGACCAGGCCAAGGATGGCCGCCAGCACATCCTCGGCGAGATGGCGCATGCTCTGACCGGCGCGCGTTCGGAACTCGGTGAGTTCGCCCCGCGCATCGAAGTGATGCACATCCCGACCGACAAGATCCGTGACGTGATCGGCTCGGGCGGCAAGGTGATCCGCGAGATCGTCGAAAAGACCGGCGCCAAGATCAACATCGAGGACGACGGCACGGTCAAGATCGCTTCGTCCAATGCCAAGGAGATCGAGGCGGCGAAGAAGTGGATCCACACCATCGTCGCCGAGCCGGAAGTCGGCGAGATCTACGAAGGTACGGTCGTCAAGACCGCGGACTTCGGCGCTTTCGTCAACTTCTTCGGTCCGCGTGACGGCCTCGTCCACATCTCGCAGCTTGCCAACGACCGGGTCGCCAAGACCTCGGACGTGGTCAAGGAAGGCGACAAGGTCTGGGTCAAGCTGATGGGCTTCGACGAGCGCGGCAAGGTCCGCCTGTCGATGAAGGTCGTCGACCAGGCCACCGGCAAGGAACTCGCCCGCGACAAGAAGACCGAAGGCGAAGAAAACGCCGCCTGATTGGTCTGAGATCATGAATCGAAACGGGCGCGGCTTATGTCGCGCCCGTTTTCATTTTCAGCCTGGGTTTCAAAGCGCTTAGACAAGTCGAGATCGAACAATGTCCGCCGAGCCGTTGAAGACGCTTTTCTATCCCTTCGAGGCGGAGGCTGTTCCTCTACCGGCCAAGGGCACGCGCGCCCTGTTTCTCGGCGCTGAGCCGGGTTTTCGCCTGCCTGAAGGCTTTGAGGCGACACTTCACCTCGTGCAGGGTTTCCGGCCGCATTTTAGCGCGCTGCAAGCCTCCGGCTTCGTCGTCACCGCGCAAGTGGAAGGCGATGGCTTCGATATGGCACTTGTGCTTGCCGGCCGGCATCGCGGCTTGAACGAAGTGCGCATCGCGCAGGCGCTTGAGTGCGTGGCGCCGGGCGGCCTGGTCGTCATTGCCGGCGGCAAGGACGATGGCATTGCCAGCCTGCGCAAGCGCGTTGACGAGCTTGTGCCGCTTGAAGGCCATTTGCCCAAATATCACGGCATTGCCTTCTGGCTGCGACGTCCCGCCGATCTGGCCGCCGCGGAAGAATTGCGCGCTGCCAACCCCGCTCTGCTGGTTGAAGGCCGGTTCCACACCGCGCCCGGCATGTTCTCGTTCGACCGGATCGATACCGGATCGAAATTGCTGGTCGAGAACCTGCCCAATGACCTGCGTGGCAGCATTGCCGATCTCTGCGCCGGCTGGGGCTATGTGGCGGCCGAGATCGCCGCCCGCTCCCCCGGCGTTCAGGCGCTCGACCTCTATGAGGCCGATTTCGCCGCGCTTGAAGCCGCGAAGCTCAATCTGGCAGCGGTCAGCCAGCCGACCGCCAGGAATTTCTTCTGGATCGATCTGCTGAAGGAACCAGTCGAGAAGCGCTACGACGCGATTGCCATGAACCCGCCCTTTCACCGCAGCCGGGCGGCCGAGCCGGAGATCGGCGCCGGCATGATCCGAGCGGCGGCCAAGGCCTTGAAGCCGGGTGGGCGGCTGTTCATGGTCGCCAACCGTCAGCTTCCCTACGAACCGATCTTGGCGGCTGTCTTTTCGAGCCATGCCGAACTCGCTCGTGACGGCATGTTCAAGGTGCTTTCCGCTCGTCGTTGAAGCATGATCCCGAAAGTGGATACCGGTTTCGGAAAAGATCATGCTCAAAAACAGATATCGCGTCGCACTCAATGCAGATTGGCAACGCGCCGGACCTCATCGGTGATATGCACGTCGCCGACCCTGATCTTGAGGGGGGCGGGCCTGCCATACAGGTAGCCTTGCACCACCTCGCAGCCGGCTGCCCTGAGCAGTGTCGCCTGGCTTTCGGTCTCGACGCCTTCGGCAATGATGCTGACGCCGAGCGCGCGCGAAAGCCCGACGATGGTCGAGACGACCGCGCCGGAGCTGGAATCCGTGTCGAGGCGGCTGACGAAGGACCGGTCGATCTTCAGCTTGCCGAATGAGAAATCGATCAGGTAGCTCAAATTGGAATAGCCGGTGCCGAAATCATCGACGGCGACCGAAATGCCGATATCCGCAAGCTCCTTCAGGATGGCGGCGGCGCGGTCGCGATCCTGCATCATCGCCGTCTCGGTCACTTCCAGTTCCAGCCGTGACGGCTTGATGCCGGTGCTCGTCATGGTGTCGCGCACGATGCCGACGAAGTCCTTGGTCATGAACTGGACGGGCGAGATGTTGACGGCGACGAAGCAGTCGTCGGGCAGATGCCGGGCGTCGCTGCAGGCTTTGCGCAGCACCCATTCGCCGATCGGGCCGATCATGCCGGTTTCCTCGGCGATCGGAATGAACTCCATCGGCGGGATCATGCCGCGTTCCGGATGCCGCCAGCGGATCAGCGCTTCGTAGCCGACGATGCGGCCGGTCGGGAGATCGAGCTGCGGCTGGTAATGAAGGTCGAAGTCACCGCGCTCGAAGGCTGTATGCAGCTCGGATTCGATCCACTGGCGATGGTCGGCGACCCTGCCCATTTCGGCATGGAAGACCGACCAGTTGCCGACGCCGCTGGCGCGCGCGTTCTGCAGCGCCAGATTGGAGCGGCGCAGGATGAGGACGGGATCGACACCGTCCTTTGGCATCGCCACGATGCCGACCGACAGGCTGACCGATTGCAGGTGCGTACCGAGATCATAGGGCTCCATCATCTCGTCGATGAGCCTCTCTATGGTGCTTTCCAAGGACCCTGCGACTTGGTTGTCGGGGAGCAGGATCGCGAATTCACCGGCGCCGATGCGTCCGATCAGCGCGCGCGGCGGCACGCACATCTTCAAGCGCTTGGTGAAGGCGCGGATCAGCTCGTCGCCCTGGCTGTAGCCGATGGCGTCATTGATCTGCTTGAACCGGTCGATGTCGATATCGATGAGGAACATCGGCTCGCCGGTCCGGCTGGTCGCGCATGCCGCCTCGGCAATCTTGCCGACCATCGCCGGACGTGCCACCAGGCCGGTCAGCTTGTCGAAATGGGTTTCCGTGAAGACGAAATCCGCCGATTCATCGACGCCGGCGAAGAAGGACATCGCGGCGACCGACGCCGCCAGTGCGCAAAGAGCGGCCATCACCGAGACCATCATGTCGGCGGAGATGCCGGCAAAGCCATCGCCGAGACCGAGCTTCAGGCCCCAGAGCCCGAGGACGAAACTGCCGAGACCCGAACTCGCTATGGTGAGCAGTCGGAACACCGGTGTTCGTTTCGGGTTACTGACGGCGAGCATTGAAAGTTCCCCTGAGTACGGGGCTTTCTAGCGGATATCTCCTTAAAATGAGTTTCCGCGAATGAATCCAATTTTATTGGACCGAAAGTATTTCTTGAGCGGATCAATGCGACTGGCGCTGAAACGGGGTTTAGCCGCGCGCTTTAAGCTTCGTGTTTTCAGATGTCCGCCATTTCAAAACCGTCGCGCACCTTTGGCCGACAGGCGTTAGTCTCGCCCGCCGTCGGTCTGCTTCAATTCGTCGAGCGTCGGCATGGAAACGATGTGATAGCCGGAATCGACATAGTGGATTTCGCCGGTAACCCCGGAAGACAGATCCGACAACAGATAAAGCGCCGAACCACCGACCTCGTCGATGGTCACCGTGCGGCGCAGTGGCGAGTTTCGCTGCTGGTAGGAGAACATGTGGCGGGCGTCCGAAATGCCGGCGCCGGCGAGCGTGCGCACGGGCCCAGCCGATATGCCGTTTACCCTGATGCCGCGCGGACCGTAATCGTTGGCGAGGTAGCGCACGCTGGCCTCCAGTCCGGCCTTGGCGACGCCCATGACATTGTAGTTCGGCATGACGCGGACGGAGCCCGCATAGGTCAGCGTGATCATCGATCCGCCGTCCTTCATCAAGGTGGCCGCATGGCGGGCGACCTCGGTGAAGGAGTAGCAGGAGATCACCATGGTGCGGACGAAATTATCCCGGCTGGTGTCGGCGTAGAGGCCTTTCAACTCGTTCTTGTCGGAAAAGCCGATGGCGTGGACGATGAAATCCAGCCCGCCCCATTCGTTGCCCAGGGTCTCGAACGTGGCGGCGACCGAAGCGCTGTCCTCGACGTCGCACGGCACGACCAGCGAGGCGCCGAGCTTGTCGGCCAGCGGCTTGACCCGGCGTCCGAAGGCATCGCCCTGATAGGTGAAGGCGAGTTCCGCCCCGTGTTCGGACAATTTCCGGGCGATGCCCCAGGCGATCGAATGATCGTTGGCGACACCCATGACAAGCCCGCGCTTGCCCTTCATCAATCCGTCCATGGCCGGCAAATCCTTATGCGGAATAGCGCTGGAAAACGAGCGTGGCGTTGGTGCCACCGAAGCCGAACGAATTGGACAAAACAGTGTCGATCCTGGCGTCGTCGATGCGCTTTCGCACGATCGGCATGCCCTCGAATTCGGGGTCGAGGGTCTCGATATGGGCGCTTTCGCCGATGAAACCGCCCTGCATCATCAGGATCGAGTAGATGGATTCCTGCACGCCGGCCGCGCCCAGCGAATGGCCGGTCAGCGACTTCGTCGAGGTGATGTACGGCATCTCTGGGCCGAACACCTCGCGGATGGCGCCCATTTCCTTGGAATCTCCCACCGGCGTCGAGGTGCCATGGGTGTTGATGTAGTCGACCGGCGTGGAAACCGTGGCCAGCGCCTGGCGCATGCAGCGGACCGCGCCTTCGCCTGAAGGAGCAACCATGTCGTAGCCATCCGACGTCGCGCCATAGCCGACGATCTCGGCATAGATCTTGGCGCCGCGCGCCTTGGCATGCTCAAGCTCTTCCAGCACCAGCACACCGGCGCCGCCGGCAATGACGAAGCCGTCGCGATTGGCGTCATAGGCACGAGAGGCGGTCGATGCCTTGTCGTTGAATTTCGACGACATGGCGCCCATGGCGTCGAACAGGTCCGACATCGTCCAGTCGAGATCCTCGTGGCCGCCAGCGAAGACGATGTCCTGCTTGCCCCATTGGATCAATTCATAGCCATTGCCGATGCAATGCGCCGAGGTCGAACAGGCCGACGAGATCGAGTAGTTGACGCCGTGGATCTTGAACCATGTGGCAAGCGTCGCCGATGCGGTCGACGACATTGCCTTCGGCACCGCGAACGGACCGATGCGCTTGGGACTACCGTTCTTCAGCGTCGTTTCGGCAGCTTCGACGATGGTGCGGGTGGATGGTCCGCCCGATCCCATGACGATGCCGGTGCGCTCATTGGTGATGTCGCTCTCGCCGAGGCCCGCATCCGCGATCGCCTGGTCCATGGCGACGTGGTTCCATGCAGCACCCTGGCTCAGGAAGCGCATCGCACGGCGATCGATCATCGCCGATGGATCGAGCGTCGGCGCTCCCCAGACCTGGCAGCGGAAGCCGTGTTCGGCGAAGGAATCCGAGAAGCTGATGCCTGATCTGGCGTCATGCAGCGAGGCTTGCACCTCGTTGGCATTGTTGCCGATCGACGACACGATGCCGAGGCCTGTGACTACGACACGTCTCATTCGCAACTCCTTCCAGGGATGCTGGCCAAGGGGGCTGGCCAGGGGTGCCGGTCAGCCGACCGCCGACTGCTTGGACAGACCGACTTTCAAATCCGTTGCCGCGTATATGGGTTCGCCATCCGCCTTCAGCCAGCCATCGGCGATGCCGAGCACCAGCCGGCCCCGCATCACGCGCTTGAAGTCGATGCCATATTCGACCTTCTTCACCGAAGGCGTGACCATGCCCTTGAATTTCACTTCGCCGGTCGACAGCGCCATTCCCTTCCCGGGTTCGCCAAGCCAGCCAAGATAGAAGCCCGTCAATTGCCACATGGCGTCGAGGCCGAGGCACCCCGGCATGATCGGATTGCCGATGAAATGGCAGGCAAAGAACCACAGGTCCGGCTTGATGTCGAACTCCGCGCGGATAAAACCCTTCTCGAAGGCACCGCCGGTCTCGCTGATCTCGGTGATGCGGTCGAACATCAGCATTGGCGGATAGGGAAGCTGGGCGTTGCCCGGTCCGAACAGTTCGCCGCGGGCGCAGGCCAGCAATTCGTCGTACTCGTAGCTGGATTTACCCGCCATCAATCTCATCCCATATCGTTCCGGGCCATCGGGTGCCCTTGTCGTTGGTTTCCTAACACAATCTGTTTCAGGCCGGAAACCGGCGTTTGCGCTTAGCCTGCTCGTCTGCCTGGGTCAATGCGCGCTATTGATCGCATTCGGACGACAGAATATATGTCCTGAGAGGTCCGGTTTCGGCAGACGTTCATTTTTTTGCCATTCTGGGCGTGTCTTGGGGCGGAACTGTGGGGTTCGACGAGAAGATGGACCTGGACGGCCGGAAGGAAAATGTCGCTGTGGACAAGCGGGTCCGTGAAGCCGGGCTGAGGCCGACGCGTCAGCGCATTGCGCTGGCCGATCTGCTTTTCGCCAAGGGCGACCGGCATCTGTCGGCCGAGGAACTGCACGAGGAGGCGGTTGCCGCCGGCGTGCCGGTGTCGCTGGCCACCGTCTACAATGCCCTTCACCAGTTTACCCAGGCGGGACTTTTGCGCATCCTCGCCGTCGAAGGCGCGAAAACCTATTTCGACACCAACACCTCCGACCACCACCATTTCTACATCGAAGGCGAAAACCGTATATTCGACATCGACAGCGGTCCGGTGACGGTTGCCAACCTGCCGGAGCCTCCGGAAGGGATGGAGATCGCCAACGTCGACATCGTCGTGAGGCTGCGCCCCAAACGCCGCGAATGACTGGCGAGGCCGGAATCATCTGCCAAGCCAGAATTATCGGCCAGGGATGAAACCCCTCGATCTCGTAATCCGGCTCGAATGGGCGATCGTGGCACTGGCTGCCGTACTTTTCTACGGTTCGACCGGCATCTCCTGGTGGCTCTTCGGCTTGCTTATCCTGGCGCCTGACCTATCGATGTCGGGCTATCTGGCCGGTCCGCGCGTCGGTGCCCTTGCCTACAACGCCTTGCACATCCTGATAGTGCCCGTGCTGCTGCTGCTCGGCGGGCACATGTGGGGCAATACGGCCGCGATGGCGGTTGCGCTGATATGGATCGCCCACATCGCCATCGACCGTGCGCTGGGCTACGGTCTGAAGCTGCCGACCGGCTTCCAGGACACCCATCTCGGCCGTATCGGGCATAAAGCCAGGACCGCGAAAGAGAATCAGTCCTTGACCCGTTCGCCGGGATAGGCGCCCCAGACGACCGACTGGGCAAGCCAGCCGGTGTGGCCGTCGAACGTCATTTCGCACCACTGGCCGTCGCAGGATTTGATCGAACCCATGACGCCAGGTTCGATCATCGCGACCACCCTTGCGTCCTTGTCGGGACTGTTGAGAAGGTTGATCCGGGTGCCCTTGCCACGCTGCCATGGTGCGACGATTGCCGTGCGTCGGCCGGAAAGCAGCGACTGGTTGATCCAGCCTTCCGAACCATCGGCATCGCGCACGCGGCGCCATGTGTCGAATTCCTGGATGATCTCCATCGGCAGGCCGGCCTTCATGTACATCCAGTCGACCGAGTAGTTGGCGCCGGGGCCGACGCGCGAGTTGACGCGGCCGGATTTCAGGCTGACGAATCGCGGCAGCGGCAGGCCGCTCGGCCCGAGCGTGACGACGCTCTGGGCAGGTGCAGCCGCACTCTGTGCCGCCGTAAGCGGAGAATAAAGCAGAGCGCCGAAAAATGCTGCACTGAGGGCCAGGCGAAGCGACGCGAAACCAGACACTTTCATTCCTTTCGGCGCTTGCCTCGGCGCCCCTTTTTCTTTGTCTTCGGCGGCACCGCTTGTTACATGGGTAATCGGCACCGCGACCGGCTTTCAGTTTCGCCGGTCTTGGTTAAAGAGGTCTCAACGAGATCGGGTTAGAGCAATTCCAGCAAACCTGTGAAGCGGTTTTGCGTTCGGAATTGCGGCAAATACTCGAGAGGGAAACAATGGCAGGCAAAAAAAGGCCTCTCGTCGTCATCACGCGCAAGCTGCCCGACCCGGTCGAGACCCGCATGCGCGAACTGTTCGACGCAAGGCTGAATGTCGAGGACCGGCCGATGACGCAGCCGGAACTGGTCGCGGCGGTCAAGGAAGCCGACGTTCTGGTGCCGACCATTACCGACAATATCGACGCGGCGCTGATCGCTCAGGCAGGCGACAACCTCAAGCTGATCGCCAATTTTGGCAACGGCGTCGACAAGATCGATGTCGCGGCTGCGGCCAAGAGGGGCATCACCGTCACCAACACGCCGAATGTCCTGACCGAAGACACCGCCGACATGACGATGGCGCTGATGCTGGCGGTGCCGCGGCGGCTCGCGGAAGGCGCCAATGTGCTCACCGGCGACAAGAAATGGGCCGGCTGGTCGCCGACCTGGATGCTAGGCCGGCGCATCTGGGGCAAGCGGCTCGGCATTGTCGGCATGGGGCGGATCGGCACGGCCGTAGCCAGGCGGGCCAAGGCCTTCGGACTGTCGATCCACTATCACAACCGCCACCGCGTGCTGCCGGCCGTGGAAGACGGGCTGGAGGCGACCTATTGGGAAAGCCTCGACCAGATGCTGGCCCGCATGGATATCATCTCGGTCAACTGTCCCTCGACGCCGGCAACCTTCCATCTGCTTTCGGCGCGGCGGCTGGCGCTACTGCAGCCCACCGCCTATGTCGTCAACACCGCGCGCGGCGACATCATCGACGAGGAAGCACTGGTCAAGCTGATCCAGGACGGCAAGATCGCCGGCGCCGGCCTCGATGTCTACGAGCACGAGCCAGCCTTGAACGGCAAGCTGCTGAAGCTCGCGGCCAAGAACAAGGTCGTGCTTTTGCCGCATATGGGCTCGGCGACGCTCGAGGGCCGTATCGACATGGGTGAAAAGGTCATCATCAACATCCGCGCCTTCGTTGACGGCCACCGCCCACCAGACCGCGTGCTGCCGCTCAGGACCTGACACTGTCGCGGTGCGATATCCGTGGCCCACAAACCGTAAGATAAGACTTACGGGAGAGCTTTGCGCATGGTGATCGAGGTCGGCCTGGCATAGCCGTCATGCGCCGTCCGTCCAGTTTCGCGAAAGCCGAGGCGAGCAAAGGCCGCATGGTTTGCGGTCAACTCGATCCGCGTCTGAAGCTCGATGGCGGCCTTGCCGCGGCCGCGGGCAAGGTCTTCGACCGCCTGCATCAGCCGCCGGCCGATGCCTTGTCCCTGGCAGTCCGGTGCCACGGCGAGCTTGCCGACATAGAACTCTGCCACCTTTTCAAGGGCAAAGACGCAGCCGACGATCCGATCGCCCCTGAGCGCCACGAAGCCGGTCTCCCGCCCTGCCTTGTCCCGCAGAGTGTCTGCGGTCAAAAGGTGGGCCGAGGAGGGCGGGTCGATGACGTCGTCCATCGAGGCGAAGGTACGCATGATCAATGCGAGCACATCGTCCCAACGGTCGAAATCGGTCGGGATCCGCCTGATGGAGACTGCTTCGATCCGGCCCAAGAATTCAGCTTCTCTTGTAACGGATGGTGTCGAAGCGCGCCGCCAGCCCATCATAAAGCAGCAGCCGGCCGACCAGCGGTTCGCCCACGCCGGTGATCAGCTTGACCGCCTCCATGGCCTGCAGCGTGCCGATGACGCCGGTCAGCGCGCCAAGCACGCCGACTTCGGCGCAGGACGGCACCAGGCCCGGCGGTGGCGCTTCGGGAAACAGGTCACGATAGCCTGGGTTGGGCTTGCCGTCCTTGCCGTCTTCGAAGGGCTTCAGCACCGTGACCGAGCCATCGAAGCGTCCGACTGCGGCATGCACCAGCGGTTTCCCAGCGCTCGCGCAGGCATCGGCCACGGCGTAGCGCGTTTCGAAATTATCGGAACCGTCGACGACGATGTCATAGCGGGCGACGAGGGCAGGCGCATTGTCCGTGGTCAGCCGGAACGTATGCGGTTCGACTGTGGTATTGGGATTGATGCGGGCGATTGCCGCCTTGGCGCTGTCGGTTTTCAGCAGGCCGACAGTGTCGGTGCCGTGAATGACCTGACGCTGCAGGTTGGAGAGCGAAACGGTGTCGTCATCGACCACGCCGAGTGTGCCGACGCCGGCGGCGGCAAGATATTCAAGCACCGGGGCGCCCAGCCCGCCGGCGCCGATGACCAGCACCCGGGCCTGCTTCAGCCTCTGCTGTCCGGCGCCGCCGATTTCCGGCAGCACGATGTGGCGGGCATAGCGTTCGATCTCGTCTGCGGTCAGGGCGGCAGTGGTCATTGCCTGATCATACAGGCACGGAAAAACCTTGTCAGGGGTCTTCGGTTGGCCCAACCGTCCCATGGTCGACGGTCAGGAATTGCGCGCGGCCCTGGAGACTGGAAAACAGCGCAGCATCGGTTCCTGTCATGAATGCCTGGCAGTTCAGTTCCTCCAGGATGGAAAACAGCGCCGCGCGCCGCCCGCTGTCGAGATGCGCAGCGATCTCGTCGAGCAGCAGGATCGGCGTCATGCCCGACATTTCGCCGGTCAGCCTCGCGTGCGACAGCACGATGCCGACCAGCAGCGCCTTCTGCTCGCCGGTCGAGCAGAGCTCGGCCGGCATCGCCTTGGGGCGGTGCCGAACCACCAGGTCCGAACGGTGCGGGCCGTCGAGCGTGCGCCCGGCGGCGCGATCGCGCTCGCGGCCCTCGGCAAGCGTCCGACGGAAGCGTTCCTCCACATCGACCGCCGGCGCCACGGCAATCTCGGCTTCCAGCTCGCCTGAAAGGCCGATATCGGCCTGCGGAAACGGTCCCGTGTCGGGCAGCCTGTCGATCATGGCGGCCAGCAGGCGCACCATCTCGGCGCGCGCCGCGGCAATCGCCACACCGGTTTCGGCCATCTGCGTCTCGATAGCGTCGAACCAGCGGTCGTCCCGAGAGCTTTCGGTAAGCAGTCGGTTACGACCGCGCATCGCCTTCTCGTAGTCGATCGCACGTTGCCCGTGGCCGGGATCGATCGCCAGCACCAGCCGGTCGAGGAAGCGCCGGCGATCCGCGGCCGGTCCGGTGAATAACGCGTCCATGGCTGGCGTCAGCCAAACCACGCGCAGCCATTCCAGCATGTCCTCGGCCGAACGCGCCGAAGCTCCGTTGATGCGTACCCGCCTGCCGCCTTCGCCGGCGGTGTCACCGCCGGAAATGCCTGTTCCGATCTCGACCTGGCCATCAGGTCCGTCGAGCCGGGCATGCAGCGCAAAGCCGCCGTCGCCGCCCTCGCGCGCGACATCGGCGTAGGGCGCGCGGCGCAAGCCGCGTCCCGGTGTCAAAAAGGAGATCGCTTCGAGGAGATTGGTCTTGCCGGCGCCGTTGTCGCCGGAAAAAACCACGGCACCTGGCGCCAGATCGATCGTCAGCGCCGCATAGTTGCGGAAATTAGTAAGTGTTAGCTTACTTATATGGTTCTGTGCCGGCAACCGCTATCCGCCTATAGAAGTCGCCGTAAATATCGCGCTTGCCGCCGGTCCACAACAGGACCGAAGTGCTGACACTGCGCCGCTACACGCGCATCGGCATCAGCACATAGAGTGCGGTCTCGTCGGCCATGTCGTGGATCAGCGTCGGCGAACCGGCATCCGCCAGCATGAACTTGGCCTCCGTGCCGGTCAGCTGCGCGGCAACGTCGAGCAGGTACTTGGCGTTGAAGCCGATCTCGATCGGATCGGATGAATAGTCAGCGGACAGTTCTTCGGTGGCGCTGCCTGAATCCGGATTGTTGACCGCAAGCGTCACCTGACCCTCGCTGATCGACAGCTTCACCGCGCGACCGCGTTCGGAAGAGATGGTCGAGACACGATCGACGGCGGCGGCAAAGCTCTGGCGGTCGATGATCAGCTTCTTGTCGTTGCCTGTCGGAATGACCCGCTGATAATCGGGGAAGGTGCCGTCGATCAGCTTCGAGGTCAAAACCACGCTGCCGATGGTGAAGCGGATCTTGGTGTCCGACAGTTCGGTGGTCACCGCAACATCCGGATCGTCGACAAGCTTCTGCAGTTCGCTCACCGTCTTGCGCGGAATGATGATGCCCGGCATGCCCTCGGAACCCGCCGGCGCGTCGATCTCGGCGCGCGCCAGGCGATGGCCGTCGGTCGCCACCGAGCGCAGCTTCAGCTTGCCGCCGACCTCATGCGTGTGCAGGTAGATGCCGTTCAGGTAATAGCGTGTCTCCTCGGTGGAGATGGCGAACTGGGTCTTCTCGATCAGGCCTTTCAGGGCAACCGAGTCGAGACGGAAGATATGCGAGAAGGATCCGGCCGAAAGCTCCGGGAAGTCGGATTGCGGCAGGCACTGAAGGCGGAAGCTCGAGCGGCCGGACGTCACCGTCATGGCGTTGCCGTCCTCGTCCGTCTTCAGCATCACCTCGGCGCCATCGGCGAGCTTGCGCACGATGTCGTAGAGCAGATGTGCCGGGACCGTCGTCGCCCCGCCGCGCTCCACCTTGGCGGGCGTCGCTTCGGTCACCTCGAGGTCGAGATCGGTTGCCTTCATTTCAAGGCTGGCGCCTTCGGCGCCGAGCAGTACGTTGGACAGGATCGGTATGGTGTTTCGCCGCTCGACCACACGATGGACGTGGTTGAGCGACTTCAGGAGATTTGACCGTTCCAGGATAACACGCATGACGAAACAGGCTCGCTTGAATGAATGACGGGTCACCAGTGAGCGGCGTCCCGCGAAAGGTCTGAATAGGCTCAGAATCTGCGTAAACTGACAGGAAAAAACCAGCAAACGCAAGCCCGCGCCGCCGGTTCAGGCCGGCTACGCGGGCTTTCTGGGGATAACGCGCCCGAAGTCCGCGAGCCAGTGTCGAAAAACCGAAATCCAGATCGCTTCCAGGCGATGCCACGAGCCCGATGCAGGCCCGGCGCCGCACTGGCAAGCCATTGAATTCCGGCGTTGTTTCGGTTCGGCCCTCCCGGAGGGTCAGGCCTGATCGTTGATCAGCCGCCTCAGAAGCTCAAGTTCCTGCGCCAGCGTGTTGTCGTTGCCGGAAAGGTCCTCGATCTTGCGCACGGCATGCAGCACCGTGGTGTGATCGCGGCCGCCGAAACGCCGTCCGATCTCGGGTAGCGAGCGCGGCGTCATCACCTTCGACAGGTACATGGCGACCTGCCGCGGCTTGACGATGGTGCGCGTGCGCCGGTTGGACAGCAATTCGGTCTTCGACACATTGTAGTGACGCGCCACGATGCGCTGGATGTCCTCGATACGGACACGCTTCGGCTCGCCTGTGCGATAGATGTGGCCGAGGATTTCGTCGATCCGGTCGATGGTGATCTGCGGCTCGAAGGATTGACGGAACAAAAGCTGATTGAAGGCGCCTTCCAGCTCGCGTCCGCTGCCGGTCACGGTGCGGGCGACGTGATTGAGGATCTCCTCCGAAATGTCGAGGGATGCGTCGTCGCTCCTGGCCGTGGCAAGGCGCAATTTGAGCATGCCGAGGCGCATGGCGAAATCGGGCGCCGACATTTCAAGCGCGACACCGCCATTGAGGCGCGAACGGACCCGCGGTTCGAGCGATTCCAGTTCCGATGGTGGCCGGTCGGCAGCGACGACGACCTGCTTGGCGCTGTCGAGCAGCATGTTGATCAGGTGGCAGAATTCATGCTGGATCGACTTGCCCTGCAGGAACTGCATGTCGTCGATGATGAGCAGGTCGATGTCGCGCAGCTGCTCCTTGAGCGTCAGAGCGTTGTTGTCGCGGATCGCGGTGGCAAAGCGCCACATGAAATACTCGGCCGTGAGATAGACGACGCGCGACTTGGGGTTCTGCTTCAGCGATTCCGCGGCGATGGCCTGCAGCAAATGGGTCTTGCCGAGCCCGACGGTTGCGTGAAGGAAGAGCGGATTGAAGCGCACCGCGCTCGATTGCGATTCCGCCACTGCCTTGGCGGCGGCGAAGGCCACCCGGTTCGACGGCCCCTCGATGAAAGAGCCGAACGTGTAGCGTGGATCGAGCGGTGACCCCAGAACGTTGTGGCGGAATTCGCTCTCGACGGGTGTGCCCGGACGCGGAGTCGATGCGCGCTCCACCCGGCTGGGGCTGACTGTGCCTGCGGCAAGCGCCGTCTGCGTCTGCCGTGTCACCTTGCTGCGTGCCGGCGTTACCTCTGGCTCGGCCTGGGCGCGTCCCTGACGGGTTGCCGTGCGCACGACGATGTCGATCTTGAGAAGATCGGGATCCTCCTGCTTCCACAGTTCGGAGATGAGGTCGAGATAGTGGCCGTTGATCCATGAGCGCAGGAAGGCGGTAGGCACCGAGATGCGGACAATGCCCTTGGAAGCCTCGGCGACTTTCATGCGGCCAAACCAGCTCGAATAGACTTCGGTTCCCAGGCGCGCCTTCAACTGGGTCTTGACCCGGTCGAATTTCTGTTCCGCGTCGCTGGACACCGCTATGTCGTTTGCTCCGATCAAAGTTCCAGGAAATGGGAGGTCGCCCGTAAGTTCCCTTTCGATGCCGCTCTGCAT